>NZ_VLKD01000001.1:0-179367 GCF_007830365.1 Desulfitobacterium sp. LBE
CAAGTTAAAACCGGCCTTTAAAAAAGACGGCACGGTAACCGCCGGCAATGCTTCCGGTATCAATGATGCCGCCGCGGCCTGTGTGCTGATGAGTAAAGAAAAAGCCGCTGCCCTGGGGATTCCTTATCTGGCGGCCATTAAAGGCTACGGCATGGCAGGGGTGGACCCGGCGATTATGGGAGTCGGGCCGGTCAATGCCGTGAAAAAGGCTTTGCAGAAAGCAGGCATTGCCCTGGATGAGCTTGATCTGATCGAAGCCAATGAAGCCTTTGCCGCACAGGCTTTAGCTGTCACCAAAGAATTGGGCTTCCCCGGGGAGAAAGTGAACGTCAATGGCGGGGCCATTGCTCTGGGGCATCCCATCGGCGCCAGCGGCACCCGTATTCTCGTCACCTTAGTGCATGAAATGAAAAAACGCCGGAATAAGCTGGGTCTGGCCACCCTTTGCATCGGCGGCGGGCAGGGCATCGCCCTTGTTGTCGAAGGCTGATGCCGGGGAAGGTCCCCCTCATGCCATGTCTCCGGCACGGAGAAAGGGAGGATGCTTAATATGTCAGCGACCCTAGTAGAAACCCGCTTTGGTCTGGTGGAAGGGATTAGGGAAGGCGGGGTCAGCATTTGGAAAGGGATACCTTATGCGGCCCCGCCCCTTCACTCTCTCCGCTTCCGTCCGCCCCGGGAACCAGGGGCCTGGGCAGGGGTGAGGGAAGCCAAAGAATTTGGTCCGGCGGCACTCCAGGGGGAGAGCCCCTCCATGAAGTTTTTGGGTGACTCGCCGCTGCATAAGAGCGAGGATTGCTTATATCTCAACATCTGGTCCCCAGGCGCCGATCGGAAAAAACGGCCTGTACTGGTTTGGATACATGGGGGTTCCTTTATGTATGGCTCCGGTTCAAGCCATTTGTATGACGGGAAATCCTTTGCCGAACAAGGGGATGTGGTGGTCGTCACATTTAACTATCGCCTGGGTGTGTTTGGCTTTCTCCATTTAAGCGATATGGGAGGTGAAGCTTACCGGGGTTCAGGAAATTGCGGGCTTCTGGATCAAGTGGCCGCCCTAACATGGGTCAGGGAAAATATCGAAGCCTTCGGCGGTGATCCCCATAATGTGACGATTTTTGGTGAATCGGCAGGAGCTGTCAGTGTGGGTAATCTGTTGGCCATGCCCCTGGCCCGGGGGCTTTTTCACAAAGCCATCCTGCAGAGCGGGACGGCCCGCTGTAAAGTAACCCTGGAAGCAGCGGTGAAAATGACGGAACAGCTCCTTGCTCAGCTCCAGATTGATCGGCAAAATTTATCCGAATTGGCAGACCTTCCTGCAGAAAAGATTATCGAGGCCAGCGGGATTTTGCCGCGCCGGGCCTTTGGTCCGGTCGGCGACGGCATTGTTATCGCCGAACATCCGGAAAAAGTGCTGTATGCAGGGTTGGCCAAGGATATTCCGGTATTGGTGGGTACCAACGCCCATGAAAACAAGCTGTTTACATATTTCGATCCGGCGTGGAAAGACATGGATGAAAATGAAATCAAGGTTTTTTTGGAACGGACATTTGGCTCAAGCTGGGCGGCTGGTTCTCACAGTGCTGCCCAAGAGAACGCTTTGAACCAAGCCCTGAGCCAGGCCTTGAATCAGGCAGGCTATGAAGATGCGATGACTCATTATGTCTTTACCTATCCGGCTATTTATTTCAGTGAAGGCCAGGCAAAGCATGGTGCGCCTGTCTGGATGTATCGGTTTGACTATGCAAGCGAGGCCTTAGGAGGAGAGGCCAAGGCTTTTCATGGCCTGGAGATTCCTTTTGTCTGGAATACCTTGCTTGCTCAGGAAACGGAAGAGCTGACAGGAAAAGAGCCCTGCCGCTTCCAACTGGCCGGACTGATGCATCGAGCCTGGATTGCTTTCGCCCGCCATGGCGATCCGAACAACCCGGGATTGCCTGATTGGCCCCCCTACGATGAGGAAAACCGGGCCACCATGCTTTTCAATACTCATAATGAGGTCGTCAATGACCCTGACGGCCGCAAACGCTTGAGCTGGGAACAAGTCTTTAAAATTTAAACGAAGGAGGAATGCCTGCTGCAACCATGAATTGGGAACAAGTCTTTGCCAATATATCTTTGCAAATATAAAGTCCTTCGGTAATATGTCAAGACTCTAAGCGAGTCAAATTTTCAGTTAGCTAATAATCAGTGGGCAAAAAAGGCAACAAGAAACCATCTCATTCCCAAACTATCGTGGGAAAAAGTTACAAAAATGGAGTATCGGTTAGCGCAATTCATGCTTGGTTAGCATTCCCCCTATTGCCATGTGGCCTATAGATTTGGTTGCTGCGTAGCAGAGCATCAACCATACGGACGAGTTTGCGTGCAGTAAGCACGAGAGCACGGCGATGATGATGAGTCTTACTTTCCGAAAATTTACGTTGGTAGAAGACCTTGTACTCTGGTTCCTTTTGGCGTACTAAGTTAGCAGCCTGGATGATATAACTGCGCAAGTAGGTGTTGCCAGTTCGAGTTAAGGGTGTGTCATCGGCTGTAAAATCACCTGACTGGTGGGTACGCCAGGTTAACCCAATAAACTTTGCTAAGGCTCCTTCATTCGGAAAACGACGGATGTCTCCGATCTCAGCAATAATACCCGCTGAAAGCACAGGGCCAATACCGGGAATGGTAATGAGCGTATTCGGGAAATGCCTGATTTCTGCTTCGATTGCCTTATCGATTTTCTTTACCTGCTTCTCCAAGGTGTGGATGGTTTCAATGCTCGTGGCCAGGATAAGGTTAATGGGTTGCAATAGGCTTCCACGCAGTCGATGGGCCTTGCGGGCAGCTTCCTTCAACTCTCTGGCTTTGGTTTCCGGATCCTCGAAATGACGTTTTCCTTTCTCCATGAGGAAATCAATCAGTTCATCAAGCGGTCGAGCCGCAACCTCTTCTGGAGAAAAAAACTCAAGTGTCAAGGATTCAGAAGTAGCGCCGAAAGTGTTACTAAAAACCGCACCTTGGGCAAGCGTGCTAAACTTCAAGAACAAGTTCGTGAGAAAATAATTCTTCTCTCTGGAAATCATCTCAATCAAATGACACCGAAAGCGAGTGAGGCGCTGTAAGGGTAAGTAGCGGAAATCGACCTGAGAGCCCTCTGGGAGCCGACCGAAGCGTAGACGTTCGGCAATGACCCAGGCATCAATCCAATCGTTTTTCGGAAGGTCCACATAAGCCTTCTTGAAATTAGCAACGACCTTGGGGTTAAAGGAATAAATTTGGGGCTGCAAAGGGGCTAAAGAATGGTCTTCCGCTAAGAACATTTGTAACGGCCAACTGTATACGGAAGTGGCCTCTAAACCAATAACCAGCCGGTCCACATTCACTTGAGCACAGGCGTCAAAGAGATATCGGGCAACTTGCTCACAACCAGGCTGATCATTCAAAGCCCGTAGCCTTTTAACCGGTTCATTACCACGCTCATCTAAGATTCGCACTTTAAAATCACTGGAACTCACATCAATACCGACAAATAAACTCAATTAAAATCACCTCACTTTCTGAGCCAAACAATTTGTAAGATTAACGTTGGGACCAGGCACCACAACAGGTCAACAACCTCGCCGAATCAGCACTTGTCCTAAAAAGACCTCGGATCCAACCGATCTGCTACTATCGGAGGAGTTCCCTTTAAGCTGTGCAACCTTCGAGTTAAAAGTTCAAATTGTGGGCTGGCAGTCAGACTTAAAAAGAGGTCAGAGCCTCAAGGAGGAAAAGGCTTTGCCAGAACGAACCTCACGGTACCATTTTGCTTGAAATCCCAACAAATTTAAATACTTTTTTGTTGTCAAAGAACGATCTGAGGAATCTCAGGTATTCCTCATCCTGAGCCTGTGGACAGTGCCAGCCTGTGGAAAAGTCCTTTGGGGTCTGTCTTAAAAGAGCTTTCCCAACAGGCTTTGGACAAGTCGAATTTGAAGTATGCCTTGGGGTTGACTTGTCCACACTGCCCACAGGCACGACGGCTGCATGGGGTATGCGTTATCCTGTGTGCATCTTGTTGCTGTTGACCATATCTACTGAATTTCCAGTTTTCTATGGTCATTTAAATACCCCACGTTCCATTAGTTTTTGGGACTCGTGGGGCAGGAACTAAATCAATTATACGAGGAGGAAATATAATGTTGGATTTTTTAGCGATACCGATGATTGTGCTGGCGGTTATTATTGTGCTCGGGTTGGCCTTTTGGGCCAGGTATAAGACGGTAGGTCCGGATCAGGCCATGATCGTCACCGGTTCTTATCTGGGCACGAAAAATGTTTATACCGACGAATCGGGCCGCAAGATTAAAATCGTCCGCGGTGGCGGGGCCTTTATTCTGCCGGTTTTCCAGCAAGCGAAATTTATCTCTCTGCTTTCCCATAAGCTTGACGTTACCACTCCGGAGGTGTACACGGAGCAGGGGGTTCCGGTGATGGCGGATGGGGTGGCTATCATCAAAATCGGCGGTTCGGTGGAAGATGTGGCTACAGCGGCTGAGCAATTTCTCAGCAAGCCTGCTCAGGCTTTAAGTCAGGAAGCCCAGGAAGTTTTGGAAGGACACCTGCGGGCGATTTTGGGGATGATGACTGTTGAAGAAGTCTACCGTAACCGGGATAAGTTCGCTCAGGAGGTTCAGGGGTCGGCAGCCAAGGATTTACGGAAAATGGGTCTGCAAATCGTCTCCTTTACCATCAAAGATATCCGCGACAAAAACGGTTACCTGGAAGCCTTAGGTAAACCGAGGATCGCTATCGTCAAGAGGGATGCCGAAGTTGCGGAAGCGGAAGCAGTGCGTGATGCCCGGATTCAGAAAGCGAAAGCCGCCGAAGAAGGTCAGAAAGCGGAGCTGTTGAGAGATACCAGCATCGCTGAAGCAACGAAAGAAAAGGAACTCAAAGTCGCTTCCTTCAAAAAAGAACAGGATACGGCTATGGCTGAGGCTGACCAAGCCTATCATATTCAGGAAGCCCGTTCCCAACAACAGGTCACAGAAGAGCAGATGAAGGTTACTTTGGTCCAGAAAGAAAAAGAAATCGAAATTCAGGAAAAAGAAATATTGCGCCGCGAGAAGCAATATGATGCTGAAGTGAAGAAAAAGGCCGATGCTGACAGGTATGCAGTGGAACAGGCTGCGGAAGCGGATAAAGCCAAAAGAATGCGGGAAGCTGATGCCCTAAAATATAAGATCGAAGCGGAAGCCAAGGCCAATGCCGAGCAGAAACGCCTGGATGGTCTGGCTATAGCCGAGGCTGAAAGGGCGAAAGGAACGGCTGAAGCAGAAGTGGTCCGCCTGAAGGGATTAGCTGAAGCCGAGGCTAAGGAGAAACTGGCGGAAGCCTTTGAAAAATACGGTCAGGCTGCCGTTCTGGACATTATCGTCAAGATGCTGCCCGAGTTAGCCGGCAAGATCGCCGAGCCCTTGAAAGCCATTGATAAACTGACGGTTGTCGATACCGGAACGGGGCAGGGGGCGGCTAAGTTAAGCAACTATGTCACCACCCTGATGGCCACCGCCCCGGAAATGCTCAACAGCGTGTCGGGCATCGACTTGGACAAACTGGTCAAGCAGCTCACCGGTGAGATTGTGGATGCAGCTGAGCCTGAAGATAAAAATAGGCAGGGATAGTCAGGCCAACCAAAGGTGCGGAAAATTTTCCGCACCTTTATCAATGTGCACATGGCCGCCAGGGTGCCAGGGACTACTCCAGCAGCTCAAAGATCTCCAGCCAGCGCTTTTCCAATCCTTCCTTCTCAGCATAGACCTGTTGCAATTGGGCCAGGTCCACAATCTCCCGGAGTTGAAGATCCAGGGATGATATCTGCTCCTCCAAGTCCTTGAGCTCTGATTCCAGTTTTTCGAGGCGATAGTCCGGAGTTATTTTATCCCTGGTCGGGAGGGAGTCACTCCCGCCTTGTTTGACCGTCGGTTTCTCTCTCTTGAGTTGTACTTCCTCGTTATGAACCCTCTCATTTTGATGGTGGGCGGTTCCCATCTTCTCTTCCGCATAGCTGAAGTTTCCCTCAAAGCAGTGCACCGCTCCGGCTTCAAGCCAATACACCTTGTGAAAGAGCTTATTGAGAAAGTAACGGTCATGAGAGACAGCCAGCAGGGTTCCATCATAGTTTTCCAGGGCATCCTCCAGGACCTGCAGGGAGTCCATGTCCAGATGATTGGTGGGTTCATCAAGGATCAGGAGATTATTGTCCTGATACATAAGCTGGGCTAAGCGGAGCCGCATCCGCTCCCCGCCGCTCAGCTGAGATACCTTCTTATAAACCATAGGCCCGTAAAAGAGGAAGCGGGCGAGAGTATTTCTGGCCTCTCCTTCAGTCATGGGGATGTCTTCACGGAAAAGATCGATCACTGTTTTTTCTTTCGTGTCGGAGAAAACCTGCTGGGATAGATAGCCGATTTTGACATTGCTGCCGATGCGCACTTCTCCTTGGTCCGGGCTCAGTTCCCCTAAGATCAATTTAATTAAAGTGGATTTTCCCGTGCCGTTTTCACCGACGATGGCAGCCCGCTGCCCAAAAGCAAGGTGGAGGTTGACGTTGGTGAAAAGGGGGTGATTGCCGCCAAAGCCCTTGGCGACATCCTGGAGCAGAACCACATCTTTACCGCTGCGCTCGGAAGCCTCCATCTCCAGATTCATTTTCTTGCGGTTGAGCTGAGGGCGGCTGAGTTTTTCCATGCGCTCCAGGGCCCTTTCGATATTCTTGGCCTGCCGGTAGAGTCCTTCGCCGGAGGGATAAGCCCGGCTGGCCCAATCCCGCAAACGCTTGATAGCTTCCTTCATCTTCTTGATCTGCTTTTGCTGTTCTTCGTAATCGTGAAATTCTTTAAGAAGGCGTTCTTCCTTTTCTTTCACATAGCCTGTGTAATTGGTATGGTAGTGGTGCAGCTCACCGTCCGCTAAATCCAGGATCTTTGTTACGACTTCATCCAGAAAAAAGCGATCGTGAGAGATAACCAGGACTGTGCCCTTGTAAGTTTTCAGGAAACTGCCCAGCCACTTGACGGCAAACAGGTCGAGATGATTGGTGGGTTCATCCAATAATAAGAAATCCGGGTTTTTAAGAAGAGTGAGCGCCAGGCCTACTTTCGTTTTTTCCCCTCCGCTGAGAGTAGCAAAGAACCTGGGCAGCAAGTCTCCGATGTTGAGTCCCTGGGCTATTTTTTCAAGGTTAGCCTGGATTTCGTAGCCACCTTGGAGTGTGAACTGATTGAGGAGAAGGCCGTAATGTTCCATAAGTTTGTCCAGTCTGGGGTGTTCTTCTTCCAGAGACATGGCTGTTTCAAGTTCCCTCATCGTCTCTTCCATCTCTAAAAGTTCGCGATAAGCGGTCATCAGAACATCTCTGGCCGTTAATCCATCTTCAAAGTCCGGGATTTGCGTAAGATAGCCGGTTTTTGAACCTTTCTTCCAATGGACCTGCCCGGCATCGGGATCTTCTTGGCCGGCCAGCAGCTTGAATAAGGTGGTTTTGCCGCTGCCATTAGGCCCGACCAAGCCGACCCGCTCATTTTCTTGGATCTCCAGGGATATATTCGAAAAAATGGTATTGCCGCCGTACATTTTAGTCACTTTGTTAACACTGCATGCAATCATAATTTACCTCCGTTGTTCATTCAAGCGTTATTCATTCAAGATCTGTAAACACAAAAAAGCCATGGAAAGACATTACCCCCATAGCTAAAAAAGGATACGGTGGCACAAAAAAGAGGAGCTTTCAACTCCTCAATAACCACCACATAATATATAAATAGAAATGGGTAAGAGATGTTTTCGCCGTTTTAGATTTGCTATTCAATTGCTAAAAAAGGGTATAGTAATCCCCTTAAAAGCAAAAGTGGCAAATTTAGCACGGTTAATATATAAGAATTCCATTAAAAATCCGTGCCTAAAAACAGCTTGCATCCCTACTCACCTCCTCTGTAATCCCTGTGATTTTACTATTCTATTCTATCAGGAATAGCATAATTTTCAAGAGCCAGGAAGAATGATTATTAAAAAATAAAAAACGAAAAAACACTTGTTAAAACAATTATTAACAGGTTATAGTAGATTATCGGATAATATTACCTTTTAGCGATAGTATTAAATAAAAATAGGGAGGGGGGGAAGGGAAAGCAAGATACAATTTAGGGATAGTTACTTTGGCTGTGACGGTAAGAAGTAAGGGAGACCTCTTAAGTAAAAACAAAGAGGTTCCGGTGGAAAGGTTGAGGAGAATGAATTTTGGCTTGAGAAAGAAATTAGTAGTGAGTTTTATAATACTGATTTCTATTCCTGTGGTTGTCTTGGGGTTTATGTCCTATACTATGGCTGCCAATGCCTTGCAAGAAACGATAGAACAGCAGCTAAGCGATACTACCAAACAAACAGCTGAAGCGATTTCAGGGGATATGAAAGCAGCCCGGAATATTTTAAATGTAATGGCCACCAATGAAAATTTAGCAGAAGTTATTCTTGATCAAGACAATGGGGAACTAAGCTCCCGGGTGTTCACCTATCTGAGTACCCTTCAGAAAGAAAACAGTGATCTGTTTGAAAGCCTGATTCTGACAGATGCTCAAGGTCGGGGGGTAATGGATAATAGCAGCATTAATACGACGGCTGATTATGCCCAGCGAGAGTATGTGCAAGAGGCTTTGCTTGGCTCGGTCTCACTTAGTGATGTGATCATCTCTATGGTTACGGGAAATACTGTAGTCGCGGTAGGCCAACCGATTAAAGCGGATAATCAAGTTGTCGGGGTGCTTATTGGCACAATAAATTTCAATCAGATCGTCAAGCATGCGACAAAAATAAAGATCGGTGAAAGCGGTTATGCTTATATGGTGGATCGGGAGGGATTGCTGGTAAGCCATCCTGTTCAGGAAAAGATACTGACCGAAAATCTGTCCGATACAGCCAGCGGAGAGTTAAAACAGCTGGTCGAGCGCATGAAAGCGGGAGAGGCCGGGGAAGGATTCTATAGCTATGAAGGGGTATATAAATATACTTGTTTTGAGCCTGTAGAGAGCTGGGTAGTAGCTGTGACAGCCAATTATGATGAATATATGGCAGCGGCCTTATCGATCAGGAAACAAACCATTATCCTCATCTTCAGTGCTTTAACCATCGCGCTGCTCATTGCCGTGCTCATCTCCAATAATATTGTCAAGCCGATCAAGCAACTGCAAAGTCTTATGGAGAAGGCAGGACAAGGAGATTTGACCGTTCAGTCGGAGATCAATACCAAGGATGAAATCAAGACTCTGGGCGAATCCTTCAACCAAATGATCAATAGCCAGTCAACTATTGTCAAGCATGTGCGAAGAGGTGCCCAAGATCTTGCCGCATCCTCTGAAGAGCTGGCAGCCTCTTCAGAGCAGGTAAGCACCAGTAGTCAGGAAATCTCAGCCAGCATCCAACATGTGGCCAGGGAGGCGGAGGAGCAGAGCCATGCGGTTTTGGATGCTTCGCAAACTCTAGTGGAATTGTCAAGCATGGTTCAGCTGGCTCAAAACCGGGCTTTAAAAATCAATCAAAGTTCGGAAAATACCAAGCAAGCCGCTCAGGAAGGCCGAATTAAGGTTAATAATACAGTGGAAGCTATCGAAATGATCAATATAAAATCACAAGATACCATGACTGTCCTCCAGGAATTAAATCAATTGTCCACAAAAGTGGGTGAAATTATTACTACGATCAACGCCATTGCGACTCAAACCAATTTGTTGGCTTTGAATGCTGCGATTGAAGCTGCCAGAGCCGGTGAACATGGCAGGGGGTTTGCCGTTGTTGCTGATGAAGTGCGCAATTTAGCCGAGCAATCCAATCTTGGCTCCACTGAAATATCCACCCTGGTCACAGAGATGATTAAACAAACCGAGAAGGCGGTCCAATCGATGCAGCAGGAAAAAGAAGCCGTCGAGAAAGGGGTGGAAGTGGTCAGAGAAACGGATCACACCTTTGCGCAAATCATCAAAGTAGTAGAGGAAACGGTTGGCAATATTAAAGAGATCGTTGAGCTTACGAAGGAGGAGGTTGCTACTTCCGATCAAGTCATTAGTTTGATTGATAAGGTAGCGACGATTACCGAGAATACAACTGCAAACAGCCAACAAGTTGCCGCGGCGGCAGAAGAACAAACCGCTTCAACAGAGACGGTTGCGGCAAGTGCTGAAGAAATCAGTGCCTTAGCGGTTTCTCTTGATGACTTGGTACGGCAATTCCGCACCAAAGAAGCGGGGAAATAAACAAGGGGAGCTCTTGTTCTAAGAAGTTTTTTTCCTTATTGTAAGAATAGTGTTACAATAGAGCCAGAAGCTTAATCATCTGCACTGGATGAGGCATGGGCAGCATACAAGGAGGAGAAAACGATGGTCCAAGTTACGTTTTTACCAGGGAAGAGAGCAATTGAAGTATCGGAAGGCAGCACCGTTATGGAGGCAGCCATCGCGGCAGGGGTGCCCTTGGAAAGCACCTGCGGAGGCAGAGGAACATGCGGGAAATGTAAAGTTCAAGTCGATCCCACCCTGGTCGATCCTGCCCTTGATATGGGGAAATTTCTAAGTGACTCGGAACGAAAGGCCGGCTGGGTTTTAGCCTGCCGCTATAAAGTGGCGGAAGATTTAATCGTCAATCTCAGTGAATCCAAAGATGCTCACCAGCGCAAAACCAATTTAAGCCAGTTGGAGGATATCGACCTGGCGCCAAGCGTAAAAAAATATGAGCTTAAATTGGCTAAGCCGACGGTTCATGATCAGACGCCGGATTGGGACCGCCTCATGGCCGCTTTGCCTTCACCCAAGATTCATTTTAACCGTACTCTGGCGGCAGGACTTCCCCAAATCCTTCATCAGTCCAATTTCCATGTGACTGCGGTTGTGGACGGGAATGCCTTATTGGCTGTGGAGCCGGGAGATACCACTCAGAAAAGCCATGGCTTGGCCATCGATATTGGCACGACGACTACGGTGGTTTATCTGGTGGATCTGCTTCAGGGAAAGATTCTGGACAGCGACGCACTGACGAATCCTCAGCGTGTCTTTGGGGCTGATGTGATTTCCCGGATTACCCATGCGGCTAAGGGACCGGAGCAGTTGCAGCAGCTGCAGACGGTGGTGGTGGAAGGTCTGAATACGATCATCTCCAGATTATGCAAGAGAAATGACTTGAAGCAGGAGGACATCTATCAGGCCGTCGTGGTGGGAAACACCACTATGAGCCATTTATTCCTGGGGATCGACCCAACCTATCTGGCGCCGGCGCCTTTTATTCCCGTGTTCCGTCAGTCTGTTCAGGTGAAGGCTGCGGAGTTGGGACTAAATATTCTTAAGACAGGTCATGTGGTGGTGGTTCCCAATGTGGCGGGTTATGTGGGAGCGGACACGGTAGGAGTGATGATCGCCGCTAAAGTGGATCAGCTGCCCGGTTATACTCTGGCTGTGGATATCGGTACCAACGGAGAAATCATCCTAGCCGGCGGGAAGCGGATTCTTACCTGCTCGACAGCCGCAGGTCCGGCCTTTGAAGGAGCAGAGATTAAATACGGCATGAGGGCAGCGGACGGAGCCATCGAGCGGGTCAAAATCACCGATGATGTGGAACTGGCGGTGATCGGCAATGCCAAACCCATTGGTATCTGCGGTTCAGGCTTGATTGATGCTATTGCCCAAATGGCAGAAGCGGGAGTCATCCATGAAAGCGGACGGATTGTCAATACACCGGAGGATCTGGCCAAGCTCCCTCCCAAGCTCCAGGAGCGGATTCGTAATGCCGAAGGCGGATATGAATTCGTGCTGGCTTGGGAAAAAGACACCGGCTTAAAGGAAGATGTGGTTCTGACCCAAAAAGATGTCCGGGAATTGCAGCTGGCCAAGGGGGCTATTCTGGCCGGGATTAAGATTCTCATGAAAGAGATGGGAATCGGACTGGAGCAGCTGGACCGGGTACTGCTGGCCGGGGCCTTCGGCAACTACATCAGCAAGGAAGCGGCACTGCGGATTGGCCTGCTCCCGGATGTGCCCTTGGAGAAGATCAGAGCGATTGGCAACGCAGCCGGTGATGGGGCCAAAATGATCCTGTTATCCAAAGAGGAACGCAAAAGGGCTGCCCTGTTAGCCGAACTTGCCGAGCATTTGGAATTGTCTACCCGGAGTGATTTCCAGGAGGAGTTTATAGAGGCTTTATCATTTGAAAAGTAGCACACAGGGGACTGTCGCAGTGGCAGTCCCCTGTATTTTGGCAGGGGAAAGGAAAGAGGAAATGAAGGAAGGATGTGGAATAGTAAAAAGATTGTGAAATAGGCTCAAAAGGAAAGAAAAGAGGTCGCTGTGATGTGGAACTCGCTTAAAAAGATATTGTTTAGTGAATCAATACTCAATGATTCTGTTTTTGAGTGCAGACTTTGCCAGACCACATTCAATATCAAGGAAAGACCTTCGGAAGAGTATCAGATCTGCCGTGCATGTTTTAAAAAAGCAAATGATCATGTGGAATCAATGATAGAAAGCTTTGAAATGTTAAAAGAAAAAGCAAATAAGGCAGGGCAAGCGGGCAATTCTTATGTGCAAATGCACTATCTAAAGGAAATTCTGGCTAGGCTAACCGAATACAAAGAATCCTATTACAATAAGGGTGTCAACTTTATTGCTGAGGATATCAATCAATTAATAGAAGCGGCTCGTAAAGTACGTGCTGAAGCGGCGAAAGAAGCCAGAGAAAGCAGACGGCGCAGAGTTAAAATGGATGTATCAGAAATGGAAGCCCAGACCGGAGAACAGTGGAAGGAACTTCGTGCCGCTCAGACAAGTGCTCTGAAAAGTATATTAAATTTATGCGATACTATAGATAGCAAAGGATATGGATTAAAGGATGGCAGATCTCTGGCCAACGAAGTACTCCAAACCGCAGTACACTTCTTAGCTTATATAGCGATAGCGGATGGTGACTTAACAGAGCTCGAAAGCCAAGTCATCAAGGATTATCTAAGTGTAGGCAGAGCTTATGCCATAGATACGGAAGCCTCAAAAAAATATATAATAGAGAATCCCCAGTTTGCAGAAGAGATCCCATCTTTTATGGATATCACTAAAAAGTTCGATGAAGCCCTGATTGAAGCAGGTGAGCGCTCAGAAGGAACATATGATACTATGACTGGGATTGTCACGCTTTTTGGATATCTGGGTAGGCATTTCTTGTATGAAAGCTGCAATGACATTGATATTAACAAATCGACGGCGTTATACGAGTATTTATTGCATCTCAATGAGTACTTGGAAGATAACGGATGTGAAACAGAATACCTGGGAGAATTCCAAGAGATAGACTCGGAGGGCGTGGCTGTAACCGGCAGTTCTGAGCGCACAGGTTCTGACAAAAGTCTTGAGCAATTACTCCAGGAATTGAATGAACTGATCGGATTAGCCCGGGTTAAAAAGGATCTGAATAGTCTGGTTAATTTGATTAAAGTGCAGAAAATACGCGAGGAACGGGGCTTTAGTCAACCGGCGATGTCCTTGCATTTAGTGTTTTCGGGAAACCCTGGAACAGGAAAAACAACGGTGGCCAGGCTGCTGGCCGAAATATATAAAGCCTTAGGATTGGTTTCCAAGGGCCAGCTTATTGAAACGGACCGTTCAGGACTTGTTGCCGGGTATGTGGGACAAACCGCGCTAAAAACCCAGGAAGTGATCAGTAAAGCGAAAGGCGGTATATTATTTATTGATGAAGCCTATTCGCTTACAGAAAACCGGGGAGAAGCGGATTTCGGAACGGAAGCCATCGATACCCTTGTCAAAGCCATGGAGGATAACCGGGCCGATTTAGTCATCATAGTGGCAGGGTATCCTGAACCAATGGAGCGTTTTCTGGATTCCAACCCAGGCCTGCGGTCACGGTTTAATAAGTTTATTAGCTTTGATGACTATAGCGCGGAGGAATTGCTATTAATTTTAAAATCCATGTGTAAAAAAACGAATCTGAGTCTGTCAAGCCAGGCAGAAGCATATGCCTATTCATTCTTCCAAAAAAGATGTGATTCAGATACATTTGCCAATGCCAGGGATGTAAGAAACTTTTTTGAAAAAGCGCTTGTTAACCAGGCGGATCGGTTAGCACATATTGAAGATTTGAGTGATGAAATGCTGTTTGCCATAGAATATGATGATATAAAGGATATGACTTGTTGAACACAGGGGACTGTCGCAGTGGCAGTCCCCTGTATTTTGGGCTGGATTTGGCGGGGAGCGCTGGTATGGCGCGGGGCAAATTCGGAATCGATTACGAATTATGAGTGAGGTCTTAACGGTGATGGGGCAGAGCAGCCGGGGTGTTTGCCGAATTTAATCGGTCACAGGCTTGCTAGTGGGTATGAAGGAAGATTAGTCATGCTTCAGATGTTACCAGCTCTATCATGTTAGTCCAAAATATGGCATAATATAAGAAAATTCTTAATTTGTTTGGTATCATATGATGTTATTCAAAAGGTTAAATCGTAGAGGTAAAAATGTTGCATAAATAGCGGCGGTCAGCCGATAGAAGGAAGGAGCTGCTGTGGGCAATTGCATAGTACATTTTCTTCCCGCCAAAGCCGGAGACTGTTTTGTTGTGGAATTCGACAACGGGGAATGTATCCTGGTCGACTGTGGCTATAAGTCCACATACGAATCCGAGCTGAAGCCCTTATTGACTCAATTAAAGCATAAGGGCCGCCGTGTGATACTGATGTTGATTACGCACATAGATCAGGATCATCTAGAAGGAGCGATCGCATTTTTACGTGAGAACGGTCCCGCAAATGCGCCTCATATTATTGAGGTGGAAAATATTTGGTTCAACGGATTTTTTAACACGCTATTTATGCGGGATGAATTCCAGGAGAGAAAACGGGCGGCAATCGGGGAGCTGCAAAAGAAACGGATGAATATGATCTTGGGCCAGTTGTCCATGCAGAGCGATGGCAATGTCGGCCCTATATCAGCAGCACACAGCAGGAGTTTCGAGGAGCTATGCGCTCAGAACGGATATCGGTTAAACGCACAGTTTGCAGACCGAGTCGTTAAAAGAAATGCTGACAACAGGAATCAGCTGGTCGATCATTCCATTCAAATTGGAGAATGCAAACTGATCGTGTTGTCACCAAACGAATCGTCCTTGAACAGGCTTGCCCACAAATTGAATATTGAGATGATCCGGAATTTTGGCATCCACTATGAGCTTTCGGAAGATATGGAATTTGCAGCATTGTTTGAGCGATTAATGGAGTTGCAAATAGAACCGGGCTGTTTGGAGGAATATATTTCGGCTTCAGAGCCGCGGCTTGAGCGCTGGGTTGGTACATCTACACTGGCGCCGATGAACGAGGTAAATAATGCGTCCGTTGTAATCGAAATTGAATATAAGGGTACGAAGCTGTTGTTTACCGGAGACTCGGATAGCGACAGTTGGGCGGAGTTTTTGACGGATGAGTATGATCTGATTAAGATATCTCATCATGGTACGACCAAACCGAATATAAAGTTGCTGGAGAAAGCAAAGGGGAGAACGCTTCTCATATCGACGGACGGCGGAAAGCAAAACCGGCATCCGGAAAATGACCTGTTGGCTAGAGCTATTCTAGCCGGAAATAAAACCATATGTTTTAACTACGACATTAAACAGAAACAAGAGCTGATGGATATGCAGGAAAAATACGGATATTCAGCGATGTTTGGGTACCGGGAAATCAGATTGTAAAGGGAAATAGGTATGGAGAAATATATAGTCAAGGTACGTTCTTATCTTAGAGAAGAGTGTATTGAATACGGAACCGGGATCATGATCGGGAGAAATCTCGTGCTGACTCCCAGGCATGTGACCTGTGGAGAGCGCCATACGGTGTGGGTCGGTGGCAAAGAAGAAGAGTCCTGCGTCGTAAATGAGAATAATGTGGCAGTAGTGCTGGAGATCGGCAATTCCGATGATAGCTACTGTATAGCTGATATTTTTTCCGATGATGAGGTCTTGGATGAAGAATCCAGATGGTCGGTCAGTGGGTTTATTACATCCCAGCAATGTGAGCATCATGTGCGGGGGACCGGGATCATCATTTCACCGGTAAAGGATGAGGAATGGGATTATCATCTGGCAGCAATTACGGCTGGAATAGCGGACAATTATCAGGGATTGTCCGGCTCTCCCGTATTCTGCGATCACAGAATCGTCGGCATCCTGCAAATGCAGGCGTATAATAGCAGCGGCGCATTGGGCGTACGCATGTCATCGGTGGAGATGTTTCAGGACTTGCTGGCGAAGGAAAACTTCAAGCCTAATGCATATCACATGCTGCTGAAAGAGGCCTGTGTTCAATATACGAGAAGCCAGATTGATAAAAACGTAAAAAGCAAAAAGTATATTGCAGACATATTTGTGGAAGAAGGCGACTATAAAGAAAACCTCCGATATTTTGCAGACCCTATGTTGTTTTTGAAGAAGGCGATCCGTGATGCGAAGATGCTTGATTTTAAAAATGTTAATTTTTATCTTGGAAAGCAAGGTAAACAGGAAATTGATTTTTCCGATCTGACTGAAAACTTTTCAGTGACGGAATTGGAACCATTACATAGTTGCCTGGGGGACCGGGTTTCAGATGGGATTTCCTTGTTGGCGGAATTAGATAAATATTTCTACTCTGATACTTCCAGTCTGGAGGAGAGTTATGATCTCAGACAGAACAGTCTCAATAATTCCGTTAAATACTACTTATCTGACATAAAAGACAATATCGACTTTATAGAAAAGAAATATATTCTGCTAACCAAAGACGCCGGTCAGGGCAAAACCAACTTCGTATGTGACTTCACAGCGAATTTTCTGATGAGAAAAGGCTATTGTGCGTTATATTTTAATGCCTATGATTTCAGGGAAAATCCAATGGCGCTTCTCAAGCAAAAGCTGTCGCTGGACGGGGTGTATTCGTTCTCTTATGGGAATAAAATTCTCCGCCGGGAATGGAATCGTACCAAGAAGCCCCTCGTCGTCATCATCGATGGTTTAAACGAGAATTCGCTGGTGAAGAACTTTGGCCAGTGCATACGGGATTTTCTTGAGGAATGTCAGGCCTACCCATATATCAAAGTGATCATGACCACCCGGAACGAGTTCCTGAAGGAGCGGTTTGAGGTGATCGAGGAAGGAACGTATTCAAGGGCATATAAACATATCGATATGTGGCAGAGGAGCGACGACTTCAAGGGGCGGATCTTCCGAGGGTACCTGAACTTTTTCGGGATCACGATCAGAGAGAATACATTAACAAATCGATTCTATGATGCCTTAACGAGTGATGTGCTGCTGCTGCGATTTTTCTGCGAAGCAAATGAGGGCAAGAAGCAAATCTACGTCTATGATGTTTACAAATATGATGTATTCCGGCAGTATTTGAATCTAAAATCACAGGAATATCAAAAGGATCAGCCGGTCTTAAATCCTCAGGATTCTTTGTATACCTTGCTTGATAAAATTTCGGAATATATGATTCGTAAAAAAACGTTCTTTAATGTCCCCTCCGGAATTTTCAACAAATCTGAGCAAGAGCTGCTCTATCAAATGCTGGATAACGAGGTGATATTCAAGGACGAGCAGATATTGAAAACAGGTATGTTGATGAAAAATACTATAGTGATCAGTTTTACATTTGATGAATTCCGGGACTTCTGTATTACAAACTATATTTTGACCCATCTTGCGGAGCAGGATGCCTTTCTATCGTTCTGGGATCAGATGAATGAAGAAAATCTGACAATCAGGGAAGGCGTTCAAAAATACATTTTCTATTTGGCGCGAACTGAATCGCAGGAGGATTTATTGCCGATCATCGAAGCTCTTCCTGAATACGAAAATCTCTACTGGCTCTATATATGGGGGCTGGAGGATCGTCATTTTACCGCTCATGATAAGGAAGCCTGGAGGATGCAACTTGTGGCGAATGGGCCTCATGCGGAAAAAGTTGTTCATGATCTGCTTGGCAAATATGATTGTGAGTTTTTTGGTAAGATTAATATCCGTTTGCTGTTCGAGGCGCTGGATGTGCTTGCCGAAAAAATAGACTTGTATGATGCTTTTATTAAAAGGATGTTTGGTGTCTACCGTGAGAAGAAAGGTGCTTATAACAATCCTCGGCCAGAGTCTGTATGGCCTTTTAACAGGATGATCCAGCGCATTGCGGAAGACGTAAATGATGATGCTTGGAATGTGCGCCATTCTGAGTGGTATCGACTGAGCATTTATTTACTTGAACTGGAGAACCGGGGCGCGTTGGATTTATGGTGCAAGCTCTATGAAGTGTCACCGGAAGTGGCTGTGCGCATTCTGGAAGAAATGAACCGACACCAAAGCAGCTTGATTTTAGGCAATGTTAAGGAGATTCTGCAACATCTTGAAAAATTCAGGAAAGGTGAGCCATGGGATCAGAGAATAGAACGGCTGGCTCAGGAAAACAGCTTTTGCCGGGATATACCTGGTGGTAGGGAGCTGTTTTCAAAATTGCTGTTCGATTAATCCGGAGGATAACATGCGGATACTTAAATTAGCAGGTGAATATTATTGCATAGCTGACGATAGCTTCGCTTATGCTGAACTTGAAAAAAGGATATCCTCTGCATTACACCTGCAAAAGGGTTCCTTTGCCGAATTCTATACCAAGAGGATCTTTCAGTCTTTTTTTCAATATGCCAGAGACTTGAAAAAGGAATATCTGACCTACTATGGACAGGAATATGATAGCTTTGCCGATTACTTATACAAAAAAGAACTATTGGATTGGGCCCATATGGAGTTTATAGATTTGAACGAACAGCAAACCTTGTTTAAGCTGAACATAGATCTGTCCAACTATAATACCCGCTCTTTGATCGAATATGAAGATAAGGGTATCGATATCCTGAATCAGGCATTGGAGGAAATTGAATTATGAAGATCAGGCAGGGCTTTGTAACGAACAGTTCCTCTACCTCTTTTATTATTTCCATGAAGGATGACTTAGATAAAGAGGGTTTCATCAAAGGCATCGGGGTCGAAGGACCGTCTCCGATGAGTCGGATTTTTGAAGAACTTTACGAAGCGGTAGAGGAGAACAAACAGGATATTATGAAATACATGAAAGAGTCCCGAACAGCATATGGCAGCGTAGCGGAATTTCTGCAAGAAGAATCTTACGATGAAGAGACAATCCGAATCGTCGAAAAGCTGCTGGCCGAAAACAGAAAGGTGTATTATGGAAAACTTCACTCCGATGGATATTCGGCTGCGGAAGTCTATTTTTGTATGGAAAGCTTTCTGATTTGTGAAGATGACTTGTATTTTAACGGCAAGATCGGTGGCTGGTGATGGGAAGCTGCTTGATTCGGAATTGCAGGGAAAGCGGGTATATTCTGGGCTTTGATCGGGATGAGGGCACGTTTATCCGCTATGGCAAAAACGGCAGCGACCCATTTTCTAATGCAATAGGGCCTGAGCTGCTGGATATCGCAATTACAAATTATTGCGAACGGGAATGTGATTTCTGCTATCGCGCTTCAAACAGACAAGGGAGTTTTATCCATCTGGAAGATTACGAATTTATTATGGAGCAGGCGGAAAAGGCGGGCGTTTTACAGGTTGCCTTAGGCGGGGGAAACCCGAACCAGCATCCTCAATTTGTGCAGATTTTGCAGAAAACCCGCAGTCATAAGATTGTTCCATCCTATACAACAAACGGACAAGGCATGACAGACGAGATCTATGGGGCGACGAAACAATTCTGCGGCGCAATGGCTGTCAGCTGGTATGAACCCTATGCTGATGCACAGGAAGTGATTAAACGGGCCGGCGCATACGGAATTAAGGTAAACATCCATTTTATGCTAAATAAACTAAGCCTCCCCCAGGCGATGGAATTGCTGGAAAAACACGCCGATTTGCTGGAAAGCGTCAATGCCATCGTTTTTCTGAATTATAAACCTGTCCATTCTTCTGACGCCTTGTGCCTGAGGGATGGATACGAAATAAAAGACTTCTTTGAAATGGTGAAGAAGGTCAAGAATTGTAAAATCGGCTTTGACAGCTGTATGATTTCGTTTTTGCCGCTGATGGGAGACGGTCTGCTGAAGGAGACTGTGGATTTTTGTGAGGCGGCAAGGTTTTCTGCTTATATCTCAGAAAATCTGCTCCTGTATCCGTGCTCATTCATGAATGATATCTCCGGGAAGGGAATTGATTTAAGAAGGCATTCGCTGCAGGATGGATGGAGATTCGGGGAAGAATTTATTAAAATGCGGGAGAGATTGAGCAGGCCCGGAGCACAGAGGCATGCCATTTTGGCGTGCCAAACCTGCGAAAACTATGGGATGTGCCATGGTGGCTGCCCGTTTTTTAATATTAATAGGTGCAGGGGGGAGTTAACGCCATGACAGGGGAAGAACTAATGTCGGTATCGGAAACAACTGCAAGGCGAAGGAACTTATTAGTTTCCATTGTACGTGGAATTCTTAAAGAGAAGTATGAAGTGACACGTGAGTTTACAGTGGCGGAGATTGAGACTGTCTTTCATTTTCGGAAAAGGGATATTGCCTATAATTTAGACTTTTTCTTTGAACAAAGAAGTGGAAAGTTTATCCTCAAGACAGAAAAGCTGGATGAAGCTCAAAAAATAATTCGGAATCATCACCAGGCACTCGGACAATTGGAAACTGCCAAGGTCTTATTTATAAAGTCTTTTGGAAGATTTTACGACGACTATGAAACTAGCGAAGGCTTTTCGTTTGATCATGAAAGGCTGCGCCGCATTTTTTCTGACTTACATCCGGTGATTCCGATTCTTCATTGGGGTATGTTGCCAATTCTGTCAAAATGGCTGATGATCAATAGCGGTAGGCTCCCGGAGAATGACATAATCGATTTCTACGATCATTACGATATGCTTACGGCCTTGTTGAAGGAGATAAGAGGGCGGGGAGAGACGATGGAAACCAAGGGAGACGATACGCTAAACAAAGAAATGACCTTCTCCGTATATACGAGAAGGTGGGGGCATCCGAATGTTTATCGAATCGAACGGACGGTCGACGGATGGGAGGTTCGCCATATCGCTATCAATGGTAAGTGCGCTAAGGACGGCGAAGGGGCTCTTATGAGAAATTTACATCATGATAGTATATTTTTTCCGGAAGAGGGAGTGAAATACGCACTCAGCAATCTGTGGGACGATGCGGAAGACGGGGAGATCGGGCTAGAGGAATTGCAGATAAGGCTCCAACAGGTCGCGGACTGGATCAGCAGTGTGGAAAAGGCGGTTGGAGAAAATCAGCCGGATTGGGTCCAATATTGCTGAACAAGAAAACCCTATGATTCACTGGAACAGATGAATGAATAACAGGTCACTGCGCTAGGAGGAGCTGCGTACCGGCTTGCAAAATTGAAGAAGGATTTCAGTTGCTTACAAATTATAAGCAACTGAGATTGAAAGCCACAGATAGAAAATTGGCCTGTGTGTAGGCGGCCGTTTCAGACCCTGCTGCCAAGAGGACACCAGTAATAAACAAAGTTAGTTTAAACTGAGGTGGTACATATGTATAAAAATATATTGACTCCAAAATTCTTCAAAGACAATCCGGTAAGATTATGCAAAGACGCTGTTGGAAATGTTTGATGAAATAAGGTCCCCATACGCATCATCGCTTGTTTGTATTGCACTTGGGTTTATTGCTGATGAAGATGCGATTCCGGTATTGATGAAAAAATATAACGAATTTAAAAGCCTTTATCCCCAAGAAAATTACGAACAAGGCCCTCTTTTAGGTTTAATCAAGCTGAATGAAAGGTTTTATACTTAAGCAATGGAATATGAAGAGCTTTACTATTGGCGTGAGGCTTTGTCATTTGAAAAGTAATACACAGGGGACTGCCACAGTGACAGTCTCCTGTGTATATTGGGCTGGGATTTTGTGGGGTATTTGTTGGTATGGTGCGGGGCAAATTCGGAATCGATTACGAATTATGAGCCGGGCCTTAACGGGGATGGGGGCAGAGAAGAATGATTATTTGTTCCAATTGAACATACATAAAAGCGGGATGAATTGAGAATTTGCTGCTAAATATAACATTGAATTTTACGAAGTATTTGCATATAATAATTACAACACAAAAAACTGTGGAGGTGTAAAGAATGCCCAATATTAAACCGGTTTCAGACTTGAGAAATTATAACGAAGTTCTTCGTTCCTGCCAGGTTGGGGAGCCTGTTTTTTTGACTAAAAACGGCAGAGGCCGTTACGTGCTTATGGATATACAGGAATATGAAAGGCAACAGGCTGTAGTTAAACTTTTATCAAAGCTTGCTGAAGCGGAGGATATCATTGAAACTGGAAAGGAATGGAGGACCCTTGATGACCTCAAGAAAGCATTGGAGGTCTGAGGGTGAAATACAAAATTAGAATCAATCCTATGGCCATTGCTGATGTGCAGGAAATAAAAACCTACATCGCCGAGGATAATCCAGAAGCAGCTATACAGATGGGAGCTGTCATTTATTCCAAAATAGAGAATTTGGCTGATTTTCCCGAAATGGGAGTCTCGCTTGGTGCAAAGATTAATTTAAAAACGGATTATCGTTTTCTTGTTTGTGGAGCTTATCTGGTATTTTACAAGATCGAGGGAGAATTCGTTTCAGTTTATCGTATATTGAATGGGGCCAGGGATTACCTGACAGTTCTTTTTTCAGAGGAGCCGTCCGAGAACTAAAATCAAGGATTGTTTAGCCGTCACAGGAGTGGCGGCTTATTCGATATAGAGTGTTAGTGACGGTTATTTAGCAATGGAATATGAAGATTTGATTCAGAGAGGGATGGTGGAGCAAGATCAGACCACTAACCAGCGTCTAACAAGTTGAGGTGATTTTAATATGAAAAAGCATTCTTGTTTGTTATTATGCACAGTGGCCATAGGCTTAATCTTTTTGTCAGGATGCGCAAGTGCCGACGGCAGCTCAACTGCAGGGACCAATACCATAATCAAAGCTGATTCAGGTCAATCTCCTGAAACAACGGACTGGGAGTCTACCACCTATGAAATCGTCAACAGCTTTGAGGGTGTAACCATGGGAGTTAAGGAAGGGACTGTGTCTTTAACCGGCTTGACTTTAAACTTTACCAATAGTTCAGACAAGCAGTGTATCTACGGTGATTATTTCCTGCTGGAGAAGAAAGTCGAGGGAAAATGGTATCAGGTTCCGACCATTATTGATAATTACGCATTTAATGATATTGGTTATGATTTGGCTGCAGATGGGAATGGGGAATGGAGAGTTGATTGGTGAGTATTCTTCTAACATTCGGCCAAAGATTCTCACGACATTCGGCCACTTAATCCGGTGACATTCGGTCGGAAGTTCCGATGAGATTCGGCCAGTCAACGCGCGGCATTCGGGCAGACCAGACACCTCAGAATAAACCCGGTACAATGAGAAAAAAGGCATTGTGCGGGGGAAACAAATGAGGTGTGAAGAACCAGTGAAAATCATCGAAATCATACGGCTGTGGGAGCAAGGCTATTCTCAAAGGGAAATTGCAGCCAGCGTGAAATGCGCAAAATCTACTGTAGGCGAAGTCCAACGGCGATGCAGGGAGCACTCGTTGACCTACTCTCAAGCATCAAACATGACCGACGACACCATCAAAGCAACACTCTATCCGGACAGCTTTGCCAAACGATACGTCAAGGATGAACCGAATTGGGAATCCATACACGCCCGGCTTGTCGCCCATAAACGGCAAAATCTTCAGTTTCTTTGGGAAGATTACCGGGCTGGCAACCCCGATGGACTGGGTTACAGCCAGTTTTGCAAGCGCTATACCCTATGGCGAAATGAAACGGGAAAAGACGTGATCATGGTTCAAACCCACGAGCCGGGCAAAGAACTCTTCGTCGATTGGATGGGAGACACATTAAGTTGTGTCGTCGATCCTGAGACAGGTGAGATGCTCACCGCCCACTTTTTTGTGGCCACCCTGGGCGACAGTGGTTATCCCTATGTGGAGGCCTTTGCGGATGAAAAACTGGAGAATTGGCTGAGCGCCCATGTCCACACCCTGGAATGGCTTCAAGGCGTACCCCGGGTTATTGTCCCGGATAACTGCAAGACAGCGGTGAGTAAGCCGGGATATTATGATCCTCAGCTTAACCCCGCTTACTGGGATCTGGCTCGTCATTACGATGTGGCCGTGATTCCGGCAAGAATCCGGTCTCCACGGGACAAAGGCCAAGTGGAAAGCAGTGTGGGATGGCTGGAAACCTGGCTGTTAGAATGGTTAAGGCCACAGAGGTTCTTTACCTTTGAGGAATTGAACCGTGCCATTGTAAAGCGCTTAAAAGAGCTGGTCAAGCGGCCGTTTCGCAAACGGGCCGGCAGCCGTGAAAGCGTCTTTCAGGCCGTGGATCGACCAGCGCTGCGCCCTCTGCCGAGCACTCGCTATGAGTATACTCACTACATCGTCCGGCGGGTTCCCGACAACTACCATGTGGAATTCGAAGGGTTCTACTACTCCGTACCTCACCGCCTGTTCAAACATCAGGTCACGCTGCGGATCACAGCGACTTTGGTCGAGATCCTCAGCGAGAACCGAGAACGCGTGGCGCTTCATCATCGGCAGTATCGGGGGTCAAGGTATGTGACCACCACCGAACACATGCCGGACGCTCATCGGCATCAGCAGGAAGCCAATCGGTATAAAGGAGACGACTACCGCCAATGGGCGCAGCTCGTAGGAGAACATACCGAGTTTGTCATCGACACCTTGTTGCGTGCTCAGCATGTGGAGGAAACCGCTTACCGGGCGTGTATGGGTCTACTCCAAATGGGAAAGCGATACGGTCAGGACCGTTTAGAAGCCGCTTGCAAACGGTCCTGGGAACTGGGAAGCTGTACCTACAGCACCGTGAAAACCATCTTGAAAAATGGGCAGGATAAAGGCCAGTCTCCATCCCCCGTCAAGCCCACCCCAGTCCATAGCAATCTACGTGGCGCAGCCGCGTTTCGATGAGGAGGTGACATAAGATGATCTATCCTACCCTGGAAAAGCTCGCCACACTACGGCTATCCGCTATGGAGCAAGAATACCGGAGGCAGTTGGAATTGCCGGCCATGTCGGAGCTATCCTTTGATGATCGGATGGCGATGTTGGTCGATGCCGAGTGGCTCGCCCGATTCAACAAAAAGCTAAAACGGCTGATCAAGGCAGCCCATCTGCGAGAACCCAAAGCCTGCCTGGAAGATCTTGATTTTCACCCGGCTCGGCAGCTGGACAAAGGGAAGGTCGCCCGGCTCTCCGATGGAAAGTGGATTCGTGAAGGCCGGAACCTGCTCATCACGGGATCCTGCGGAACTGGCAAAACCTACCTTGCCAGTGCCTTAGGCAACGCGGCCTGCCGGCAAGGACTCAAGGTGCGCAGCTTCCGGGTCACCCGGCTTCTCACCGATCTCCAGATCGGGCGTGGGGACGGGTCCTGGAACCGGCTGATGGCTGAAATGAAGAAGCCGGATCTGCTGATACTGGATGACTTCGGGATTTCCCCTTTAGGAGCGCTCCATTGCCGGGATTTCCTTGAAGTGATTGATGACCGATATGGAAGCAAATCTACCCTGATCACGGCGCAGGTTCCGGTTTCTGAATGGCATGGCCTCTTTGAGGACGCAACCATTGCGGATGCTGTACTGGATAGACTGGTGCATAATGCGTACCGGTTTGAGCTGCAGGGTCCCTCCAAGCGGCGGGCCTTGCCGGAGGGGGTAGCCGCCGAGACGCTGTAAAGCTGCGGTCGCCTACGGCTCCCTTCGCTTTACAGCGTTCAGTCCCGATTCCCAGTTGACAGACATAATGGACTGATTATACTTGAACTCAAGAGGTTGTCGGGCTTCGCCCGAATCATAGCGTAACAGGTGGCCGAATGCGGTCGGAATGCCCGCCCGAATGAGAACGGATTGCCGGTCGGAATCGACCGGAATAAGCATTGATTGGGGCTGGCTCTATGGGGAGCTGGAGTCTGGTGACTATCGTATCGTGAAGGATATATCGGATTTTCGGGGTACAGGAGATTATGAAAAATACTATTTAACAGCGGAATTTTCAGTTGATGAGCGGACGAAATCAGCTGACTTAGCCCCCATGGTCATGATTAAAGGGAAGCTATATCAAGATACCGGCAAAGAAAGTGATATCAAAGCAAGATGCGGAGTCATGGATGGAGAAGTAACGTCAACAGTAGGGCCTTTTGAAAAACCTACTCAAGATAATCAATCTAATTTTGGCAGTGAGTATGGATACCAGTTTGTTGATGAACGCAGTGTCGATATCTTTATGAATGAAAAATGGCTTAGATTTGAGCTTTTGTAATCAGTGTTGTTTGCTGATTCTTGCAATATACTAAAACCAGTATATTGATGGTAAGGATTAACCTTTAGGCGGTGTGAGGCGTGGATTATCTGACCGTAAAGGAAGCCGGGGAAAAATGGGGACTTAAAGCTCCATAAGCTGTATATACTGGGTGGGGAAGGTGCGGTTTCCGATAAGGTGAAAGAAACGATTTACTAGAAATTTTAAGAATCTAATCTTATTGAAAGGGCGTGTCGCCCTACGTTTACACATAAACGTAGGGCGACACGCCCTTTAGAATGTCATTATTATTTTTATATCCTCAAGGCATAAGGCAGCAAAAACTTAATAGCCGATTCGACTATAAATGCTTTCTATAACAGAATCCGGAACGGCACCTGAACCCCCTAGTACATAGGACTGCTTTATATCCCTGCTGTTCCACCAAAACCATTGTGCTGCTGCTTCCGCACCTGAACTTGAATTAACTAAGATAATAGGACTGTTGCTTCTGGCCGCAAGAACTGAACCGGCAAGTGCATCCGGAAAGTTAGTTCCTGTAGCTAAATAGACGAGATAGGGATCGGTGCCCATACCGTTGGCAATAGCAATAGCTGTTGCATAACGGTCATTTCCTGAGTACCGTGTAGGCAGCGGAAGACTGCTCTCTACTGCTGTCCCCACGACCCCGGTACCACCGACAATGAATGTCTCGTTTATACCAAGGCGCTTTAACGCTTCACCGGCAGCATCAGCTAATACATCTTTTTTGGTTAATAATATCGGCATATGGGCATGGGCCGCTACCGAAGATACCGCCAAAGCATCCGGGAAATTTTCGCCATAAGCTATGACGGCTTTATTTCCTAAAATCAAATGATGATCGTGCATATACTGGGCAATGGCCGCAGCTGTTTCATAGCGATCCTGGCCGCCCACTCGGGTTACCTTGTAATGCTTCTGAAGGTCTTTTTCAATGGAAGATGAGATAGCCCCTTCCTGGCCTAAGATAATGATGTTTTGCGGAGCTAAGCGATCTAATTCATCTTTGGTATCATTTGACAATCTTGCCGAATCCGTTAGTAATATTGGCGCGTTTAATCCATAGGCTAATGGAGTCCCGGCGAGAGCATCCGGAAAATTATCCGCCCTGGCCAGAACGACAGTTGCTGCGCCATAATCCCATCCCTCAATGGAAATAGCAATAGCCGTTTTGAAACGATTGGCCCCGGAAATCCGAAAAAATACAGGTTGGCGATTCGTTCCGGAATAGGGTGTTGTCGGATTCAGGACATGCTCAGTCAAACCATTGCCTGTTTGCCCAAATTGGTTATATCCCCAACTCCAGTTATCAACGCCGTTATCATTGCCGAGAAAGCCGCGGGATACGGTGTGTCCCCATCCTGGAGAGATAAAGGAGGCTTTGATGTTGAGCAGTGTTGGTGAGGATAAGTTCTCAACCGCCGAACTATTAATCTGGTTGGCTGAGTTGTCACCAAATCCATAAGTCGCATTTTGCTGGGCAATAATAAAGCTGGAATTATATCCGGCCGCGATCCGAAAAGCGGCCTTAACTCCTTGAACCTTGATCGGTACATTGCTATAATCGGAAATTTTGGGGTCTCCCAGTTGCCCCAACGAGTTATCTCCCCATGCATAGACACTTCCATCAGCCCCCAAGGCCAGGCTATGCCTTAACCCGGCTGAGATGGCAGTAATATTGCTTAATGAAGCTATCTTTACAGGTTGATAACCGGACGCTGATCCACCATCGCCAAGTTCACCCCGCTCATTGCTGCCCCAAGCATACACACTGCCATCCATGTGCAAAGCTAAGGCATGGGTACCCCCGGCAGCGATGGCAACAATACTGTCTAAGCCTGGAATCTGTGCCGGGGTATTCCGACTCCCGACAGAGCTGTCACCTAATTGGTTAAACTCATTGCTCCCGAAAGAGTAAACGGTTCCATCATTTTTGAGGGCAAGACTAAAATCGAAACCTGAGGAAATGGCGATAATTTCGCTTAGACCAGGTACCTCCACGGGAATAAGACTATTGATATCAGAGCCAATGCCAAGCTGCCCTTTTTGATTATTTCCCCATGCCCGCACTGTCTGGTCATCAATAAGGGCAAGATTATGAGTACCGCCTGCCGAAATATCCGCAACACGGGAATAGAGATTATTAATGGTGACAGGCAAGGAGCGTGATATAGTTGTACCATCACCAAGTTGTCCATAATCATTGTTGCCTGAAGCTGTCACATCACCACCATGAGAGGTGTCAAACCAAACGGTATGAAGCCCTCCTGCGCTGAAGCCAAATTGCCTCTCCTCCTGATATTTGGGAACGACAGCATTCAAAGGATTCGTATCGGCTGAAACGGGCACATTGGGAAGACTCGAAAACATAACCAGTAAAGCTAAAACAATTGAGATTTTTTTAGAAAAGTATTTGACTTTCACGTTTTCCTCCTGCTTCGCTAGATTACGATAAAAGCGTAAACGAAACATGAACATCGATAAGAATAGAAAAACATAAAAAGACTCTTTTCTCTACCTGTAATTAATTCCAAGCCAACTCGCTTGATTCTATCAAGGACTTCGAAGGAAAAAACGTGAACCTAACATAAAGGCGCTCAACTGCCGGTCCCATAGTAACCGGCAGTTGAGCGGGCATAATCAACGATTGAAGATATTGGAAATGTATACTATCAATGCATGGCGGCATCTCTGCGCTCAAACAAGATGATCCCCAAAACGGCCAACAGCGCTGACAAGGCGCATAGCAGCACAAGCACCGACGGCGGCTGGGCGACTTTGAGCGGGGTCACCCAGGAGAAGGGGGAGAGGGCATATACGGCATCGCTCACCGACTGCTGTTCCCAGAGGATCTCCAATAACACAAACAGCACCATGAGTCCATAGCTGAGCCCGGACATCCAACGGGGCAGTGCGCCAAACAGCAGCATCGAAATCCCGCCGAAAGCCCAAATCGCCGGTATCTTTCCTGCCGTCTCGAAAAACAAGCGGACAAGAGCGCTTTGATCCCCGGTGCCGATCATCGCTCCCAGTCCCGCACAAAGGCCGGCAACCAGAGCGAGAGCAGCGGAGCCGCCGAAGATATACACCAGATGCCCGGAGGCAAAGCGGCTGCGCCGGACAGGCAGGGAGAGCAGCAGTTCACCTTTGGCCGTCTCCTCCCGGCGCAGGATACCCGCCGACATCAGCACGTAGACTGAAATGAGCA
Source organism: Desulfitobacterium sp. LBE (assembly GCF_007830365.1). NCBI lineage: Bacteria > Bacillati > Bacillota > Clostridia > Eubacteriales > Desulfitobacteriaceae > Desulfitobacterium > Desulfitobacterium sp. LBE. The sequence goes on from NZ_VLKD01000001.1 coordinate 29,650, forward strand.
TGGAAACAATATACAGGATCAGTGACATGAAGGCACGGTCCACGCCGCCCAGGCGCGCGATCAGCTCAGCCAGCGTCTCGGCTGAACTGACTGCGCTTACCATCAGGTAGCTGGCACAGCCCAGAGCGAAGGAGAACACCGCGTAAAAAATCAGCCAGGAGAGGAAGAGTCCCTTTTGGGTACGCCATGCCAAAGCGGGCAGCGAGCAGAAGCCAGGCTTGGCGAAGGCGCGTCCTTCCCGCTGGGGGATAAGCCCCGCTCCCACGTCCCGTTTGTGGGTCATCCACAGGGAGAGGGCCGCCGGCAGGATCATGATGGTCAGGGAAATCAGCAGGAGGCTGAATCGTTCCCCGGCAAAGGGCCGGATCAGAAGCGGCCATTCCAGAGGGTTAAGATAGGCGGCGGGATGGTTTCCCCCGCTCACGTTCCAGAGGATATGCAGGGCAAACAGCAGCCCCAAACACCCGAAGGAGGTTCCCCGCGCCGCCGAGGCCCCCACAAAGAACTGGGCGACCAGGCCCGCCATCAGGCCCAACGCGGAGGCGGCGGCCAAAAAGCCAAGACAGTGGGCCAGCGATCCTGTGAAACCAAGCCCCAGAGCCGTCATCCCAAGCAGGGCAAGGAGGGCCGCTGCTGTGTTGATCAGCAGCATGTTCAGCAGCGCTGCCGCCAAGGCCGCAAGACTGCCGGCCACATTGGCCTCAAGCAGTTCCCGCTTGCCCTGCTCCTCGGCCAGCCGGGTGTGCCGCACCACGTAGATCATGCTGAAGATCCCGCTTGCCAGAACCAGAAAGACCTTGGTGCGCCAAGTGACAAATCCAGCCACCGAGACGTCCAGCAGCGGGCCGTGTATAGCCACGGTGAGCGGGTCGATCAGCGTGGCGCCCATCTCGGCGAGGGCCTCCTGGGTGGGGAAGAGCACCAATGAAGAGAGGGTGTTGATGGCGACCCACAGCCCCGGCAGCAGCAGCCAGACCAGCGTGAAAACCCGGTTCTGCCGCATAGACAGTGTCATGATGGCCGCCGTACCCTGAAAGTAACGTTTCATGCTCAGCGCCCCCTTTCCTCGCCCTTGCCGTCCTTCCGGTAGTAATTCATGAACAGGGTTTCCAGGGTAGGGGGGTCCTGTTGGCTGATAAGGGCCTTCAGATCCTCCATACTGCCTTGCTCAATCATCCTGCCCGCCCGGATAACGCCGATGGTGTCGCAAACCGCCTCCACCTCCGAGAGAATGTGGCTGGACAGAAACACCGTCTTACCGGCATCCTTGGCCTCGCGGAGGCACTGCTGGAAGACCGTTTTCATCAGCGGGTCCAGACCGGTGGTGGGTTCGTCGAGGATGTGCAGCTCCACATCCGACACAAAGGCGGAGATCAGCAGCACTTTCTGCCGGTTGCCTTTGGAGTAGGTTCTGCACTTCTTTGTCGGGTCCAGATCAAAGCGTTCAATCAGTTCGGCCCGGCGCTCTTTTGTATAGCTTCCCCGCAGCCGGCCCAGAAAGTCGATCACCTCGCCGCCGGTCATGTTGTCCCAGAGCTGTACGTCGCTGGGGACATAGGCCAGCCGCTTATGCAGCTCCACCGCATCCCGCCGGGGATCGCCGTTCAGCAGGCGCACCTCGCCCTCATCCTTGTTCAGGAGCCCCAGCACCATACGGATGGTGGTGGATTTCCCCGCGCCGTTGGGCCCGATGAAACCATAGATTCCCCCTCCGGGTACGGACAGATCCAAACCGTCCAGGGCCATGGTCCTGCCAAAGCGTTTTTTCAGGCCGCGAATTTCTATGGCAGACATATATTTCCCTCCTATTGTTGATAGAAGCATTTGCGCAGGACATCGAGATACTCGTCAAAGTCCGCGTTAAGCGCTTCCATGTCGATCTCTGCCAGGGATTGGTCTTGAACCAGCTCCATCGTGCGATATCCGTAGTTTTCCAGCGCCCAGATGATCAGATCCCGGAGCTTGCCCATGGGCACATCCTGCCGGAAGAGGGATTCATCCAAGTTCCCCAGCAAATGGCTGTAACCTGCCTCCGTGATGCGGGAAAGCTTTTGGGCAAGCTCCCCGGCAATCTCGGCAGATTTCTCCTGGGCCAGTCTCTTGACAAATTCAAACAGCGGGGGATAGCGCAGGTAGACGGATCCCTTGAGCCGCGCCGCCCTGGCGTACCGGGTCAGCAGATCCCCCTGGCAATGACCGATTTGTTCGTAAAACTCCCGGTTGACCACCTCGTACACATAATCGCAGAGAAAGAAAAACAGCTCCCTTTTGCTGGCAAAATAGTGGAACAGCGCCCCCTTGGAAATGCCGGCCGCCCGGACCATCTCATTGGTGGAGGCGAGGTCGTATCCCTTGGCGGCAAATTCCGCCAGCGCTGCGTTGATGATGGCATCCCGCTTTTCCGCTTTGAGACCGACAAAGTTTTCATGCATAAGGATCACATCCTAATCGAAATTGACCATGTTGGTCGGTAATTGCATTGTAGCATAACCGACCAACATGGTCAATATTTGAACGGGAATATTTGGTTGCATTGATAATCAAAGGATTTCCACATAACCCTCGTCGCCGTTTACGCGAATGCGCTCACCGTCCCGGATGAGTCTGGTTGCGCCGACCACGCCGACCACAGCAGGCAGACCGTATTCCCGGGTGATGACCGCGCCGTGGGTCATCATACCGCCCACTTCGGTGACCAGCCCCGCGATGGAGACGAACACCGGCGTCCAGCTGGGATCGGTAAAGGAGGTCACCAGAATATCCCCTTTTTCCATGACCGCGTCCTCAATGGACTGGATGACACGGGCCCGGCCTTCGACCACGCCGGAGGACACCCCCAGACCGGGCAGTGCTCCGCTGGGGATATTCTTTTGGTAAGCCATCTCCGGCACCTCGCCGTCCGAAAAAATGACACGAGGCGGGGTGAGATTAGCAAAGTGGCTGTAGTCTTTTTTACGGCGGGCGATATTGGTGTAATCCACACAGCCGGTTTGGATGGCTTCCCGCAGCTCTTCCAGGTACAGGTAGAAGATGTCGCCGGGCTCCTGGAGGATGCCTTGCTCCGCCAGGCGGTTTGCCTCCCGCATAATCGTTCGTTTGTAGACGTCGTAACGGCAGATCCAGAAGTACTTGGGATACTCTCGTGTGCCCAAATAATTGCGGAAAAAGGAGATATAGCGGCGCAGCTTTTTGGCTTGGCGGGAACCCAGTTTTTGTTCCGCCAGGGCCGCCAGTTCTTCCGTGAGCCTTGTCATCTCCAGGCGGCCCTGTTCAAAGGACGACTTGCCGTGTCCCTTGGGTAAGGTGTGGATGTTGGTGAGCATGGCGCCCACCAGTTCGGCGGGATTTTCCCGGAAGCGGGTCTTGGCGATGTCGATCTCGCCGGTGGCCCGCATGCCGTAGTGCCCCAGGAAATTCTCAAAAGCGTCCGCCACCGCGCCGCCGCCCTCCACTTGGCGCAAATCATCCAGGCGAAAAGCTTCGCCGGCTGCTTCGAGATACTTCACCACGGGGGGATGCTCCCGGGCCAGATCCGCGACTTCGCTGAGGCTAAGCCCCATCTCGGAGGTGGGATTGTGCTCCACCGATTTGGAGAGGCGGTTGCTGATGTTCTCTTCACCTGTGAGTGTTTTGCCCATGGCATCGATTTTTTGGATGATAAACTGGGTGGCCAGCACCATACCAAAGCCGGAGGCGTCGTAAATGATTGCGGAAAGCTGCTTTTGATCCTCCAGAATGGCCTCGATGGCCGCTGTTCCCGCAAGAGGCTCCAGCTGCTCCTCCAGCCGGGCAATGAGGCGTTCCATCCGCTGGATATAGAGATCGATGTCGGCGGGGTCGTTGCGCCGGTAGAGCCGGATGCCCTCCCGGACGATGGGCAGCCAGCCGCTGAAAGAGGAGAAGCTGCCGGGGCCTTTGGGGATGCCGCGGATATAGTCTTGACGCGCCAGCACTTGCTCGATGGCTTGGTGAGTGAGCGGGTCGGTGGCGGCAAGCTTGGTGCGGATCATCTTTTTGCCGTAAGCGGTCTTCAGGTCGTGGGTGATATCGATAAACAGCCGCCCGCCCACCTCCACCATCCGGAAAAGGGCGATCAGTTTCATGAAGGACATGCCCAGAGGCAGCATTACATCCGTCATCATCTGCATGTGTCCCGCCGAGACAAAGACGCGTTTGAGACCGTCCCTGCTCTCCGGAAGAGGATACAGGGTAGTGATCGCCCGGGACTGCACGATGGAAAATCCTCCGTTCACCCAGCACCATTCGATGTCCTGGGGCGCGCCGAAAGCAGCCTCGATCCCCTTGCCGATGGCGGCAAGTTCCTCCAATTGACTGTCTGAGAGGGGCGGAGGGGTCTTGCTGCCCGCGTTGATTTTTCCGCCTCGCAGCCGCCAGGTGAAGGGTGTTTTGCGCCCGGATACCAGCTCCTCCCCCAGTCCCACCACGGCCTCGATGACACAGGTGAGCCGGTCGGAGGTCATGGGATCGGCGGTAAACAGCACGCCGGAGACCTGGGAGGGAACCATCTCCTGCACCACCACGGCAATGGCCACATCCTCGTGGCGGTAACCGTTTTTGCGGCGGTAGGCCACCGCCCGGTCGTTATACAGGGAGGCGCAACAATCCAGCACAGCGCGGGGGACATCGGCGGCCCCTACGTTCAGGTAGCTGTCCTGCTGCCCCGCAAAGGAGGCGTCGGGCAGATCCTCCGCTGTGGCCGAGGAACGCACGGCAAAGAGGATGTCCGGGGGATAGGACGCCAGCGCCGTCTCAAGCTCCCGCAAAAATTCCTCCGGAATGGGGATATCCCGGATGGCCTGCCGGATATCGGCCCCTGCCCGGGCAAGTTCCGCCGGGGAGGAGGCCTCCAGGGCTTCCCCCCGGGACGCAACCACACCGGCGCAAAGCTCCCGGAAGGCGTCGGTGGTGACGACAAAGCCGCCGGGCACCTGGATACCGTCCAGGGCGGACAGCCTGTGGAGATTCGCACCCTTGCCGCCGGTCAGGGAGATATCCCCGGCAGCACTGTCACTGAGATTCAACAGCCTCTTCATTGGTACTCCTCCTTGTAAAATGCTTTGCGCATCAGATTAAGGTATTCATCCATTTCCGCAAAAATATCCTCCAGCACGAAGTCGTCCTTGTGCTCGGACAGAAGCCCGTCGGTGGTCCAGGAAATAATTTTGGTCACTTTCTCCAGATCGATGCCTTCCCGCAATTTGGATGTGTCAAGCCCCGGCTGAAAGGTTTCCTGCCACGGCGGAAAGCTCTCCACTTTAATTCGGGAAAGTTCCTCTCGCAAGGATTCGTCGGTTTCCCTGCGGACCGAGAGGAGAAAGTCCAACACATAAGGGTATTCGTTGACCACAGCCAGTTTGATCCGCTCCGATTCGCGGATGCGCTCAAACAGGTCTTTCTGCTCGAAGGACTTGACGATGCGGTCATAGACAAGGCCGTAGACAAATTCATAGAGATAGAGGTACAGCTTTTTCTTGTTGCCAAAATAGTGGAAAATCAGGCCCTTGGAGATATCCGCCGCGGCGACGATTTCGTCCATAGTTGTTTTTTTGTAGCCGTTTTTGGCGAAGTGCTCCAGGGCTGCGCGGATGATCCGCTGCTTTTTATCTTCGGGAATATGAACCTCCGGCATCATTATCACCTCGTTGACTGTTTTAGTCAATTTCTATTGTAGTGTCATTGACTGATTTAGTCAATAAAAGAATGCAATGTGCTTTATATATTGCCGTAGAAGAAATAATATAAGGAGCATCACCCCTGCTTAGATAAAGCAGTATGCGATGCTCCCCTGATGTTAAGCGGCGTTTTTTGCCGCTTCAAGAACTTTTTTCTTATTGGTCCGATGACCCAGATAGAGAACACCGGCGATGAGAACTGCGCTTAATCCCCATTCGATGAGGGCGCTTTCTCCAATGATATTGACAACAAATTTTTCATGCACAAGCATGGTCACGGCGGTATGGGTAATGACGGCGGAGCCGATAGGGATGATCACCGGGAAACGGTTAATCGCCTTAATGACCAGGGTACTTCCCCAAACCACAATGGGGATACTGATAAGCAAGCCGAAGACAACAAGGATGGGGTGGCCATGGGCGGCACCGGCAACGGCCAGAACATTATCCAGTCCCATAACGGCATCGGCGATGATGATTGTTTTTATAGCACCCCAAAAGCTCGCGGCACTATCGACCTGTTCATCGTGTTTCTCATCGGTCAGGAGCTTATAGGCCATCCAAACCAGGAGAAGGCCGCCGGCAAACATCAGCCCAGGAATTTTTAGCAGGTAGACAGCCACTAAGGTAGCTAAGGTCCGGATTAAGATTGCGCCTCCTGTGCCAAAGAGGATCACTTTCTTCTGCTGCTGTTTGGGCAGATTGCGGGCAGCCATGCCGATGACAATAGCATTATCGCCGCCCAGGACCAAATCCATAATCACGATAGCGAACAATGCTTGAAAAAATTCGGGGCTAAATAACTCCATCTTGTTCTTCCTTTCATTCTTTAAGATAACCCATAATCCTTATTATGTGTTTCAAGAGGTAGTATTATTGCAGCAAAAAAGACCTTCACCCCCTTGTGGGCAAAGGTCTTGCTTACAACAGTGTTGTCAACAAAGCCGGGATGTTAATCCGTAATGACGACTTTGCTGTCCAGCTACTCCCCTTTGTATTATTACCTTTTTAGTATAGCTTATAGGTGCTTTCAGCGTCAACGATAATTTTGTAAAGTTAAGCAACCTCAGGAGGCCAATTCCTGACCATTCACCTGTCGATTCATTGTGTTTTGCAGCTATTTAGGATAAAATGCGAAATAAATACTCAAGGTGATATAGACTAGCATTCTATCTGAACTAGAGGAGAGCGATAAAAATGCATGTACTTATAGCCGTTGATTCATTCAAAGGAAGTTTAAGCAGCCAAAAGGCAGGGGAAGCCATTACCCTGGGCATTCAGCGGGTTTTTCCTGAAGCGACTGCGGAGATTATCAGTATGGCAGACGGCGGGGAAGGAACCGTTGAGGCCATTGTCCATGCCGGTCAAGGGGAGGTGTTAAAAACCAGAGTCACCTCACCTTTGGGGGAAGAGGCCGAGGCCATCATGGGCCGGCTTCCCGATGGCACTATCGTGCTGGAAATGGCTTCGGCTTCAGGCTTACCTATGGTCCCCCGCCATAAGAGGAATCCTTTGCTGACCACCACCAAGGGTACAGGGGATCTGATTCGGGCTGCCCTGGATCTGCAGCCCCGGGAAATTCTCATCGGTATTGGCGGCAGTGCAACCAATGATGGGGGAGCGGGAATGGCTCAGGCCCTTGGGGCAAGACTCCTTGATGGGGAAGGACAGGAGCTGAGTCCCGGCGGAGGTTGCCTGGATCAGCTTGCCAGGATCGACTGTTCAGAACTTGATCCCCGTTTAAAAGAGACGAAGATCACGGTGATGTGCGATGTGGATAATCCCTTGTGCGGCCCGCGGGGAGCTTCGGCAGTTTATGGACCGCAAAAAGGCGCCACACCGGAGATGGTGGAGATTTTGGATGGGAATCTTGCCCATTTTGCCCGGAAAATCCGGGAAAATTTAGGAGTGGATCTAAAAGACGTGCCAGGGGCAGGGGCCGCCGGAGGCCTGGGGATGGGACTGCTGGCCTTTACAGGAGCTCAGCTGAAGACCGGTGTGGAGGCTGTGCTTGATACAGTAAACTTTGATGGTAAACTGCAAAAAGCGGATATTGTCATCACCGGTGAAGGGCGCATCGACGGTCAGTCGGTTTATGGCAAGGTGCCCATGGGTGTGGCCAAACGAGCCCTTCAGTATGGCAAACCCACCCTGGCTATCGTCGGTTCCATCGGTGCCGGATCTGAAGCCCTTTATGAACATGGCATAAGCTCTATCCTTTCTATTGTTAATGGTCCCATGACCTTGGAGGAATCTATGGAAAGAGCCTTTGATTTGACGGTGGACGCTGCGGAGCGAGGATTCCGCATCTTAAAAATGGCCTATTCCGACAAAAGATGATGAATCCTTTTGTAGCTTAGAAATAGTTCGATTTTCTGAGAACCAACATATATTAATGGTGTAGCAGTACATTGCTCATAAGGGGGCAGAGCCTTTCAACTTAAATCGTTAACTAATTTAAAATTAATTTGTTAAAAGAATCATGGAAATCAAACCATTTTATTAATATAATGTGGTAAAATATTTACAGTATGAACTTAGCATTCAAATTGCTCTTAAATGAAGGGTGAGGAGTCAGTGCAATTACAGAGTATTGAAAAGAGGGTATCTTCCGGTCATAGCCCTTCCTGTGCAGAGATATTGCTGTCTACCATTCAAGAGATGAATCGTGAGGAGAATCTCTTGAAAGCATTAGATCTCTTTACTCAGCGAAGCTTGGTGTTGTTTGACTGTGATGTAGCTGCAATCTACCTTTTGGAGCAAGGGAAATACAAGCCTTTCTCTGTCAGCTTTCGTGATGATAAGGACAGGGAAACGCTGATGTTAAGGGAATTTCCTCAGGATTTCCGGGAAATTGGTACTGAAGTCGTCGAAACGGATGAGGAATGGGTTTTGGCATTAAGCCATTTTGGCAAAACCTTAGGTGCTTATGTTCTCAAAGGCAGGCGATCTCAGTGCAGGGATGAGGGGTCAGCAGTCTTTGTAAAGCAAGTCATTTCGATTATATCTTCTTTTATATTCGAGAGAATATTAAAAATCGACTCTCTGAGCAGGGAACAAGCCTTAACCTTATTATTGCGGGGAACGGAGATTCTTGTTCGTGCTGACTCTGAGGAGCAGCTTTTATCGGAAGCCGGAGAAATGGCCATGGAAATTCTGTTTTTGCCCGGGGGATTTTTTCTCCTGGAGGGGGCCGGAGGGACTTGGGAAATCCGTTCACCCTTTGGGCGGCTGAAACAGGAGATGGAGTGGGATTGGCGAACTTGGGTCAGGCAATACATCTCTAAAGAAGAATGTTGTCTGAGAAGTGCTAAGGTTCACTTTTTTGATATTGAGAATAATCCTTTTAAATGGGAACGTGTGTGGATACATCCTCTTCAGACCCATAGCGGGGTGGTCGGCGAGCTGTGGCTGATGAATGCCGGTAAGTACCTTAATGATCAGGAGCAGGAGATACTGACTGCCTTTATCCGGGTGGTTGGGGTTGCTTTAGAGACCATTCGCCAGCGTGAGGAGCTGGCCCGCTTGGCCAATACGGATCGATTGACAGGAATACTGAACCGCCAGGGGTTCGAGCAGCGTGTTCGGGAAGAAATAGCCAGCACCTTAAGGAGAGACTCACGGTTTTTGTTCCTGGTTCTTGATTTGGATCGATTTAAACAGCTCAATGATACTCTGGGCCATCCCATGGGTGACCGGGCCCTGAAAGAAATTGCTCAGAACCTGCGCTGCGCGGTACGGGAGCAGGATATTGTGGCCCGGACCGGTGGTGATGAATTTACAGTGGTGCTGACGGACATCGCCCTGAATGAAGAGTCCCTGACTGTGATTGAACGGATGAGAAAGAGCATGCATCTGGAAGAATATAATTTAGGAGTCAGTATTGGAGTCGCAGAATTTCCAACAGAAGGCCGTACCTATGATGAATTGTACCGTTTAGCAGACCAAAGGCTTTATAGAGGCAAGAATTCAGGGAAAGGAAATATCATAGCGGACTAACCCTCCAAACGGGGGGGTCTTTTATTTGATAGGGATTTCGTGGTATCCTGAAACAGGCAGCGAAACCTTGGATCTTCCTCACAGAGGATAACTATTGCAGAGGGTGTGACATGAATGAAGAAATATTTACGCACAATTTTGGAATGGGGAATTTTGATTGTAGTCGCCTGGGTGTTGTCCTTTGGCATCAGGACCTATCTTATTGACACCCGCATCGTCCCGACCGGTTCCATGCTCCCTACTATCCAACTTCAGGATCGCTTAATCTTCGATAAGGTGTTTTACAAAAATAAACCTCTCCAGCGTGGGGATATCATTATGTTTACCGCTCCGGAGGGTTCGGGAGAGCATGATGATTTGGTGAAGCGGATCATCGGTTTGCCTGGGGACACTTTAGAGGTCAGAGAAGGCAAGGTCTGGATCAATGGTGAAGCCATCGAGGAACCATATCTGAAAGAGGCCCCTGAATATGAATATGGACCTATCCAGATTCCTGAGGGAGCGTATCTTGTGTTTGGGGATAATCGCAACAACAGCAAGGACAGTCATGTCTGGGGGTTTGTTCCTGAAGAGAATATCGAAGGCAAAGTTCTGCTGCGTTATTGGCCTCTGGAACGCTGGGGCGCCCTTAAGTAAGAAATACTGATTCAGGTATATTACCTATTAAATTTAATCGTGGAGTGGAAAGGAGAAGCCAATGAAATACGCCAAATGGATGAAGAATGTAGGGGAAGGATTTATCGGGGAAATGCTCAGAGCAGCCCAAAACCCCGCGATGATATCTTTTGCCGGAGGATTGCCTGCCTTGGATCTTTTTCCTACCCAGGATTTACAGGCCGCCTTTCAAAAGGTTTTTGAAGAACAGGGGAATGCGGCCCTGCAATACGCACAGACCGCGGGATATCCGGAATTAAGGTCATGGGTTGCCTCTCAGCACCAACGCAGCCAAAGGCCGGCCCGAACTGCCGAGGTTATCATCACTACCGGAAGCCAGCAGGGATTGAGCTTATTGGCCCAAACTTTTTTGGATCCGGGAGATACGGTATTCCTGGAGACGCCCACCTATTTGGGGGCTATTCAGGCTTTTGAAGGATTTCGGGCTGATTTTCAGATGATTCCCTGTGATGAAGAAGGGATTCTTCCCGATGAGCTGGAGAAAGCTTTGGCTTTCACCACCCCTAAATTTCTTTACTTAATACCAAATTATCAAAACCCTTCAGGGAGAGTTATGGGGCTGGAGCGGAGAAAAGAGCTCCTTAAAGTGTCCCAGAAATACGGCCTGCTTCTTGTCGAGGATAATCCCTATGGAGAATTGCGCTATGAAGGAGAGCCCATCCCCCATCTGGCGGAATTAGGGGAAAATGTCATCTATCTGGGGACTTTTTCCAAGGTTTTGGCGCCGGGGCTGCGCATCGGCTATGTGCTTGCCGACGAAGATATTATTATGCATCTGGAGCAGACCAAGGAAGGTGTGGATCTTCATAGCAATAACCTGACTCAGAGAGCCATCTATGAATATTTGCAAAAGGATCTTTTGCCGGATCATATCCTGAAGCTGCGGGAAGTCTACAATGTTCGCCGTAAGGCCATGGTGGAGTCCATCCAGACCTATCTGGGAGACAGGGTGGAGATGAAGGTGCCGGCAGGCGGCCTGTTCCTTTGGGCCAAACTCATGGGGGTGAACAATAGTTTTGACTATGTGCAAGATATGATTCGCCAAAATGTTCTTTATGTTCCCGGCGCTCTTTTCTACGCCGATGGCCGGGTGTCCAATGAAATGCGTCTCAACTATTCCTGTTCCACACCGGAGATTATCGAAGAGGGAATGAGGCGCTTGGCCCGGGGCTTGAATCAATAGGGCTGCAAAGAGGCCGTTGCACGAACTTTACAGTTCCTTGGGCAACGGCCTCTTTGTCGTCAGAGCAGATTGTCTGCTGTCCGGCTGCCTGGCTGCCTGGCTCCCTGGGCGGCACAGCTCAAATTCGTAAGCGATTCCGAATTTCAGGGGTAAAGCAATGGGAAGGCCCCTAAAAGAAAGAGCAGTTCGGAAAGTTCAATGCTGGCACCATAGAGATCTCCGGTTAACCCTCCGAGGAGGCGGGAGACCTTGCGGGTGAACAAGAGGATGAAGAGGGTGGCCAGCATAAAGCCGGCAATCCCCGGCCATTGCAGCACCCAATAGGTGAGGAAAAGGAGCAGCAGCCCCTCCCCCAGGAATAGCCACCGGGTTTGGCGGGAGGTTTCATGAAATCCCTGGCCAAATCCCTGGGCCCGGGCATAGGGGAAATAATGAACCCCAATCAGAAAAATCCAGCGGGACAGGATGGGCATGAAAAGAACCAGGTAAGGAACTAAAGGGGAAGAGAGGGCGAGGAGCCCGGCCAAAAGACTGAATTTGAGCAGCAGGTATACCATGGCGCTCACCGCACCGAAAGCTCCCACATGGCTGTCTTTCATAATCTCCAGCATGCGTTCAGGTGTCCGCGCTGAAAGCAAACCGTCCATACTATCCATCAAACCATCAAGGTGAATTCCCCCGGTGAGAATAAGTTCCAGGGCAAGCAGCAAGGCAGCCGTAACCAGGGGCGGGTAGTGAGGAAGAAGCAGGGTTAAGGCCAACCATAAGGCTCCGCCCAGAATCAGGCCTACCAAAGGATAATAATGCTGACTTTGGGTGAATTCTTCCGAGGTCACCTGCTCCGGCTGAGGGAGTGGTATTCGGGTCAGGAAGGTCAGGGCGATCCATAATTTGCGCATGCTAGGCATCCTCTCGCCGCAAGGAATCCAGTAAGGCCTGACCGGCAGCTTTGATCTCCGTCGGATAGCCGGCGACCACGGAATAGACCTGCTGGGCGCCCTGTCCCAGGATCTGGTTGGCCCTGCCGGCCAGATCCCGATAAATCCTGGAAAGGGGATTATCCGGGACGATACCATCTCCCACTTCATTGGTGACCATAATCACCTGAGGGGTAATATCCCGGGCTATACGGGCGACAATGCGGACCTGTTCGAGAATCTTCTGCTCCAGCCTATGGAGGGCCTGGGTATACTCCTGCTCAGTCAGATGATCTTCTGCTGGATAGTGGGCAAGGAGGAGATTGGTCAGCCACAGGGTTACACAATCCACCAAAAGGACCCCTTTGTTCTGAGCATGGCGTTCCAACACAGAGGAAAGGGCAAGGGGTTCTTCCACTAAGCCCCAATGGGCAGGGCGCTGGTCCTGATGTTTTTTGACACGCAAAGCCATTTCTTCATCATAGACCTGGGCCGTGGCGATGTAGGTGACAGGCAGGCCGGGATGAGCGGCCAGGAGCTCGGCAAAGCGGCTTTTGCCACTGCGGGCTCCACCGGTTATGAGCACAAAATCTGACATAATTACCTCCGGTGATTGCTTAGTTTTTACCGCTGACTCCTGCGGATTCAAAAGTAGCCATTTCGTTGAGAATGTGGATGGAGGCATCCAGAAGATGGAAAGCGATAGCGGCTCCTGTTCCCTCTCCCAAGCGGAAATCCAGATGCATGATGGGTTTTAGCTCCAGTTGTTCCAGGGCGGCTCGATGGCCGATCTCCACAGAAGAATGGGAGGGAATCAGGAAGAAGCGGGCCGTAGGGCAGATGCGGACAGCGATGAGAGCAGCGGCAGTGGAGATGACCCCATCTAAAAGGATGGGGACACGGGAATAGGCTGCGGTCAGAATTGCCCCGGCCAGAGCACCGATCTCCAAGCCCCCTATTTTGCTGAGGATATCCACTCCATCCTTAGGATCGGGCTGATTGATGGCGATAGAACGGGCGATGACGTTTTGCTTGCGGATGAGTCCTTCATCATCCAGACCTGTGCCCCGCCCGGTAACCTCCTGGGGCGGCAAACCTGTCAAGAGAGAAATAATGGCTGTACTGGGGGTGGTATTGCCAATTCCCACTTCCCCTGTGGCCAGGACATTCACTCCGGAATCGATAGCCTGGCGGGCGATTTTAGCTCCGGTCAGCAGGGAGAGCAGAGCTTCTTTACGGCTCATAGCCGGTCCCTGGGCCATGTTATGGGTTCCGTTCATGATGCGGTGAGCCATAAGCTCGGGCGGATCCAGCGGGAAAGCCATGCCCACATCGGTGCAGATCACTTCGGCGCCGGCATGACGGGCCAGGACATTGATCCCTGCCCCGCCGCCCAGGAAATTATAGAACATTTGCGGGGTTACTTCCTGAGGGAAGGCACTGACCCCTTCCGCCACCACGCCGTGGTCTCCGGCCATGACGAGAATGGCCTTTTTTTGTACTTCCGGCCAAGGCTGACCTTGAATCCCGCCCAATTGTTTGGCGAGGGCTTCCAGGACTCCTAAACTGCCTTGGGGTTTGGTTAAGGAATCTAAACGGGTTTGTACAGCGGCCATGACCTGTTCGTCAAGACCGTGTATTCCCTGGATAAGATGGTCTAAGGCGGTTTCACATTCCTCCAGGGAAGCGTCACTCAGGTTTTCCTGTCTTAAGAAGTCATCCACTAGCTTGTCCTGTTCTAATTCGGTTTTACTCATCTGTATTCCTCTCCTTTAAAAAAAATAAAGTCCCGCCACTTCATAAGTGGTCGGGACTTTGCCTTCGTCGCCGCTGCTTTCCATAGCACCCATGGAAAGGCTTTCTTCATTCCTGGCAGGTCTCCTGGCTTGGATTCAAACGCCGCTACCCCTTCCCGGTCTGGCCGGTGGTTATGGTTCAGGCTCATCCTACACAGTGGTGGGTCCGCACCGGAATCGCACCGGTTTCCCTATTCTCCCCTTGGGGGCACCAAAGAATGGACTTTTTTTAACTAATTATAGAATAGCAAAGAAGAAGATTTTGTCAACCCTTTACTTAAAGAATTGCAGGATTTAAGATAGTACTAAGAATTGTACTAGAACACAAGAAGAAAACAAGGATGTGCATAATGTGAATAGGACGAAAATTACCCGGTTATCCCTTCTTTTTGACGGAATGGTTGTTTTCCGAGGCATCATAGGGGATCCGGTGGCAGTTTCTTTCCAAAAACTGCTCCAGGGGATAGGGAGCAGGGAGTTTGATCTGATGGCAATTTATAAAGATTATCATCATTTCTGCTCCTTGGCGACTCAGGCTCATTGGCCTGATTATCTTTGGGAGCGTATGCTTCAGGATGACAATGAGCTGGCCAGGCAAACGGCTCAACAGGGAAAGGACCGGGTTCCCGCCGGGCTGCGCCGACTGGCCGGGCGGGAGCTGCTCTATTTGCGGGAGCTTGCCGGGCTGAAGGCGGAAGATATTAAAGGGGCTGTCAAGGCACGGTGTGCAGAGCAAGGGGCGGAAGAACCGGGCCTCTGGCTGGAGGAACCATTGAGCCCGGAAAGCTGGCCTGGTTGGCTGAGTCTTCCGGATATGGATAGGGAAAAAGAAACTTATGCAAAAGAAGAGAATCGGGCTGAAAACTATCTCCTTTCCTCTCAGAAAAAGTTGAAGCAGAGTCTGCTTCGGGGAAGGTCAGAGGAAATGGTGGATGCGCTGCTTGCTTATTATCAAACCATGGGTACCGGATTGTTCGGCCGGTGCATGGCTCTCAAATGGCGGGGCCGTGCGGAAAGGCTGGAAGGGGTACACCCTGAGCCCATGCGCATCAGCAAGTTGATTAATCAGGAACGGGAGCAGGGAATCATCCTCCAGAATACGGAATTTTTCCTGAAAGGCCTTCCGGCTAATAATGTGATTCTCTATGGCAACCGTGGGACTGGGAAATCTTCCTTGGTTAAAGCTTTAGTGCAGGAATATGGTGAACAGGGACTGCGCCTGGTGGAATTATCGAAAACAGACTTGCATGACTACCCCAAGATTATTCGGCTCCTGGCCAAGCAGCCTTTGAAGTTCATTCTGTTTATTGACGATCTTTCTTTTGAAGACACGGAAAGTGATTATAAGAATCTGAAGACCCTGCTGGAGGGAGGGCTGGAAGGGAAGCCCCAAAACGTGCTGATCTATGCCACCTCCAACCGGCGTCATTTGATCAGAGAAACCTTCGGCGAACGGCAAGTCGAGGAAGTCCACCGGCGGGACAACATGGAGGAAAAATTGTCCTTATCCGACCGCTTCGGCATTACGGTCACCTTCCCCACACCGGACCAGGAAGGCTATCTGAAGATTGTGGAGGAGTTAGCAACTCAGGAAGGGCTGACACTTCCCAAGGAGGAGTTAAGACAGCAGGCGCTGCGCTGGGTGATGAATCATAATGCCCGCTCAGGGAGAACCGCCCGTCAGTTTGTGGATTTTCTGGTGGCCAGGGAAGGGTTGGCCGCTCAGCAATAGTTTTGGATAGCCGGCTTAGGGGGCCGGCTTTTTTCTTGCGCCCAAGCCCCCGCCTCTTGGAAAATGTATAGTATAAGGCTGAGCGTTCATCCTAATACTAACTTATCCGTAATGATGAAAGTGTGAAATTCATGAATATAAAAATCTCAAGCCGTCAATCCTTTTGTACTTATTTCGTGATTGTTTCCCTATCTATAGGCATGCCCAATCTGATCATAAGAGATTTGGAGCAGGATTTTTGGCAGGCCCTCCTGGTGGCTATAGTTATAGAAACAATGCTGGGTTTTTTCTTATATAAAATGGGGAGGACCTATGCCAATCAGACGATTTTTCAATACAGTGAGAAAATCCTCGGCAAAATCTTAGGCAAGATAAGCGTTGGCATGTTCAGCCTTTACTTTATTAGTGTAGCCATCACCCTTACCCAAAGTCTTATGGAATTCTTTGGTTCGATGGCGATGCCGGAAACTCCGCGCTACGTTTTTGCCATTTTGCTCTTGCTGGTGAGCACCTATGCCTGCAGTGCCGGGCTGGAGGTGATTATGCGGCTTTCTGAGATTGTCGCCCCCTTTGTGCTGGGCTCCTTTCTCTTTATCATGCTGTTTAATATTGGGAATATGGAGTTTGATAATTTGCGGCCCATGTTCCAGCACAGCCTGGGGGAGATTCTGAGAGGAGCTATGCTTCCCACTGCTTGGTTCGGGATCTGTATTATTATGGGCGTTTTAATGGCTTACCATAATAATCCTAAAGTTATGTACAAGATAAAGCTTATGGGTGTGGGCCTGGGCATTCTGACGATCACCACCTCCATGTTTTTTGTCATTACGGTGATTGGCGTAGAAATGGGCTCCAGGCAATTGTATTCCGTCTATATTCTCGCCCGCCTGGTTGATGTAGGGGATTTTATCCAAAGAATGGAGGCGTTTCAGATCGTATCCTGGACGGCGGGATCTTTTTTGATTCTGGCTTTGTTTCACTATGCCGGCGTGGAAGGCTTAAAACATATTTTTCCGAAAAAATCCCGCATGTTTTTGGGGATCAGCATTGCCGTTATTGTATTTGTCGTTTCTGTCTTTGTTACGCCCACCGCCATTGATCGCTCGACATTTTTGAAAAACATCCTTGGCGTCTATGGTTTAGTTGTCGAAATATGTGGAGTTTCCCTCCTTTTTATCATTTACGTCATAAAACAAAAATTCAAGGCAGTAAAAAAGAGGTCTTCTAATGAGCAATAAGCACGGATCCAACATATCCCCCAACCTTGAAGAGAATCGAAGGCGTTTCATTAATAGTTTCAAAAATTCTGTGGATCTTTTGTTTCGTGAATTACGATTTGGCAAGACGAACAAAGGCTTTTTGGTCTATCTTGATGGATTGGTGGATCGGCAGTACATGAGTTCTTCGATCATCAGACCCCTCATGGCATGTCAAGGTTCCGAGCCAATTTTGTCGATGGACATTTTACAAAAAGATGTTTTGTGCAATAGCGCTATTGATATTGTGCAGGTTTTTGATCAAGCGGTGCAGGGGGTGTTATCCGGCCAGACGGCCCTTTTTTTGGAGGGAGTAGAGGAGGTCCTGCTGCTTGAGACCTTTGGTGGTGAGACCCGCAATGTTCAACAACCGGAAACTGAAGCCACCGTCCGGGGGCCCCGGGAAGGATTTGTGGAAAGAATTGAGGTAAATGCCTCTTTACTCCGCCGTAAAATAAAGGACCAGAAATTACGTCTGGAAACTATGAATCTGGGGGAAAGAACCCATACCAAAATCTATATGGCCTATATTGAAGGGATAGCTAACCCGAAGATTGTGGGTGAGGTGAAGAGACGCCTTCAGTCCATCGATATTGACGGGATTCTGGAGAGCGGCTATATTGAACAACTGATTGAAGATTCCCCCCAATCCATTTTCCCCACGGTGGGAACCACTGAAAAACCCGATAAATTGGCGGCAAAGCTGTTGGAAGGCCGGATAGGAATTCTGGTGGATGGGACTCCTTTTGTGATCACAGTGCCCTACCTGTTTGTGGAAGCCTTTCAGAATCCTGAAGATTACTATTCCCGGCCTTATTATGCCTCCCTGGTTCGGCTCATCCGCTACCTGGCTTTTTACTTCTCCACCACACTTCCGGCTTTTTATGTGGCTATCCAGTCCTATCACCAGGAGATGGTTCCCACCAGCCTCTTAATAAGTATGAGTGCAGGCCGCGAAGGCATACCTTTTCCGGTGATCGTCGAAGCTTTGGGGATGGGCATAGTCTACGAGATTCTTCGGGAAGCAGGTATACGCATGCCCCATACGGTGGGTCAGGCCGTCAGTATCGTCGGGGCCTTAGTCGTTGGTGAGGCGGCGGTCCAGGCCGGTTTAATCAACCAGGTTATGGTGATTGTGGTTGCTCTTACCGCTATTTCGGGGTTTCTGGTGCCACCTTTTACCGGACCAGCGTCTTTGCTGCGCTTATATTTTCTGGTGACCACCTCTTTTCTGGGCATGTTTGGCTGGCTGATGGCCTTGCTGGCCCTTGTCATTCAGTTGCTGTCCGTCCGCTCCTTTGGCATTCCCTATCTTTCCCCCATTGTTCCCACCAATATCGGGGATTTGAAAGACGGCATGGTCCGCTTTCCTCTTTGGTTTATGTTATCCCGCCCCTCTTTACTCAGCCCTTATCGGCGGCAAAGTACCAAAAATATGAAAAAAAGCTTGAGAAAAATAAAAGGAAGTTAAGCGAAGATGAGCAATGGATACATGAAAAGATCGGTGATCCTGGTATCGTTATTCAGTTTGCTCTTATTACCGGGGTGCTGGGACCACCGGGAACTGAATGAGCTGGGGGTCGTCAGTGCTTTGGGGTTGGATCTTAACGAGCGGGGGAAGATACAAATCACGGTTCAAGTCATTAATCCCCAGGCTTATATAACCAAAGGTCAGGAAGGTAAAGCACAAACGCGGATTTTGACCAGTGAAGGTGAGACTTTCTTTGATGCGGTGCGGGGTTTAATGACTAAATCTGGGGATCGGCTTTTCTATCCTCATAATCAGGTGATCGTGATTGGAGAGGATTTGGCCAGAGCCGGGGTTAAACCTATCCTGGATTTTTTGGAACGCGACCCGGAAATCCGTTTATTTACCTGGGTTCTGTTAACAGAAGGTAAGGCGGAAGAGGTGGTCAGAGCTCCTTCCGATGAGTCCCTGATTTCCGCGATGCATGTGATGCTTTTGGTTGACGATTATTATTCCGCTTCCAAAAGCATACCGAGAAATATTCTGGAGTTTGCCACTATGGTTTACTCGGAAGGAATCGAGCCTGTTTTAGGGAAGATCGAGTTCTATGAAGAAAAGGGAAACCCCACCTACCAGCTGATCGGGGGAGGAGCATTTAAGGGAGACAAGCTGATCGACTGGCTGGATGCCGGGGAAGCACGGGGATATCTCTGGGTTCACAATGATGTCAATGGGGGAATCATTACCGCCTATACTAAGGAAGGGGCCGAAAACCAGGCTCAGGCTGATGGTTCCTCCGGTCTTGGGGAGAGGATATCCTTCGAGATTATACGAACCAAGAGCAGAGTGAAACCGGTTCTGGAAGGTGAAAAGCTAAGCTTTGTGATTGATCTTGATGTTACCTGTAACCTGGGGGAGCGCACCGATAATAAGGAAACCATCACTAAGGAAGATTTCAAGGAGTTAGAGAAGATCTTAAGCCAGGCCGTGATCGGGGAAGTTCAAGGCATCGTGGACAAGGCCCAAAAAGAACTGAGATCTGATATTCTTGGCTTTGGCTTAACGACGAAGAGGAAGTACCCGGACTACTGGAATCAGCACAAGGAGCAGTGGGAGGAAATGTTTCCCGAGCTGGAGGTGGAGATACTGGTGAAAGCTGTGGTTGATGGTCAAGGAACCGTTCGATAAGGATAGACTCTAAGCAAAATGTGGTATACAATGGATAATAATAGGGTTTTACATTCGAAATTCCACGAATTGACGAGGAGGAACACCTGTGTTTGAAAACGATATTCTCGTAGCTGGAGGAGATCCGGGGTTTGGAGCCATTAAGCTGGATGCTGGAGATACTAAAGTGTTGTTTCCGGCGGTTATATGCAAAGGAAATGAGCGTATTTTTTCTGCTTTGGGTAATGGGAATGTAAGTCGGGGAACCGATGAAGAAATGCAGATTGGCTCCTTGGATGTCGTCGTTACCAATCACTCCACGGGAGTATCCCGTCATTATTTTATGGGAAGTCTTGCCGAGAGTTTGAACCCCAATGAAGCTCACTATTGTTGGGATGAGGATAAGTCCACTGATGAAGAAGCTACGGCGTTGCTCGTGGTAGCCTTGGCTGTTGCGCAAAAAGAACCCAAGGCTAATATATATCTGGGAACCGGCGTCCCGGTTAAATACTATGCAGCCTTAAAGGACAAGTATGAAGCTGAACTTAAAGGAACCTGGTCGGTGGCCTTTCGCTCAGGACCCTTTAAAGGCCAGACCCGTCAGCTGACCATCATTCGTTCCCGGGTCCTTCCCCAAAGCTATGGCGTCTTTATTAAAGAGACCTTGAATGAATACGGAATCCCCATCAGTCCTAAACTTTTTAATGGCTATGTGGTAGTGATCGACCCAGGCTTCAGGACTACGGATGTGGCGACTTTTTATGATGGCGTGATGCTTGATCCGCCCAATTCTTTCAGTATCGAAAAGGGGCTGAAATGGGCCTATACCGGTGTGGCTGAGCAATTAAAAGAAATGACGATTAATCATGCCAACCCTATCGAAACCGATGATAAGGAACTGGATAAGGTATTCCGCGTCAATGAAGGGATGTATCCCTGGAATAACGGCGCCATTAACCTCAACCCTGTGATGCAGGATATGCTGGGACAACTGGGAACGGATATTTCCCGTGAGGTCAAAAAGTCTCTGAAACCCATGCTGGGCAAGATTCATACGGTTCTTGTGGCAGGAAAAGTAGGAGAAATGATCTTTGAACACCTCCAATTTGAAAATAAAGTGCTGATCGAGAATCCCCAGTTTGGCAATGCCACCGGCTTTAGAATTATGGCTGCCAATTTGGTCAATAACATAACCAAGAAGGCCAATGCTGCCCCATGAGCAAGAGCCTTTCCTTCACTCTGAGCTTCAGTGAAGAAGATGAGCCCCTTTGGGGCTTTCTCCATTCCTTCCCCCGGGAACAATGGGAAGGTATCCTGAAAGAAGCTCTCCGCGCTTACAGTGCCAACCATCCCGTCACAGAAGATTTGCCGCCGGCGACGGTTGGTCGTTGGAGCCTTGAGGAACTGTATGCGGCGCCCTCTGGCAAGGATTCCCTGAGCACGGGCAATCCGCAGCCTTTAAAGCATCTTTGGGAGCTGATTGGGGAAGAGGAAGATGAAGATGTGTTGGAACTCCTTCTCCAGCCCCAGGCTCAAAATCCGGAAAAGTTCCCGGAGAGGGATGCTTTGCCGCCTAAGGCGGATAAGGAGCCGCAAAAATACCAGGACAGTCAATCGGTAAATGGTCTGGCCTTTCTGCTTCACCAGGTCATCGGGGAAGAAGAGGATCCTGATGTCTTAAGTTTTTTCGCCTCCTCTGAAAATCGCAAAGAGACTTAGCCCTGGTTATTTTGGTTAAGCTATTTAAAAGCAACGTCTCTTTATGGGGGAAGTTGTCACTTGACGACCTATTTAGTTATACTCTATAGTATATCTTAAGTAATTATAGATTAGAGAATGGATTAGAGGAGAGAACATCGTGGACGACGACCCATTACCTGCCCGTGCAGTTCCATATCATAATGTCTTGGCAAGAATAGAGCAAGGGAAGACCAAACAATTCGTTGCCATTGTTCTTTGTCTTTTTTTAGGCTTGGCTTTGGCTTTTTACCCCTGTGTGGCTTTTGAACAACCTCAAAAGGGACTCTGGATATTAAAATATAATTCAAGTATTAATCAGGCGCCAAGAGCTGTGATCTTCGGCGCCTTGGCTGTTTTACCCCAAAAAATCGATTTGGATAGTGTACAACTGCCTCAGATGTGGGAGATTAATAGAGGAACAACAGAGGATCCTGTCCAAAAACAGAAACACTGGATAGTCATGGTATGGTACGGGTCCACTTATGTCTGAGGTGGGGTAGAAATGTATAGAATAAAAGGAGGAGAATCCAATCGATAGCATAGTGTGGAGCATTGCCAAAGTAGTTGCTGCATTGTTCCTGGTCGCTCTCAATGCATTTTTTGTGGCCGCTGAATTTTCCTTGGTAAAAGTGAGAAAGACCCGTCTCGCCGAGCTTTCAGAGTCAGGATCCCGAAAAGCGACCCTTGCCCTTGCTGTGACCTCGCAACTGGACGCCTATCTCTCCGCCTGCCAACTGGGGATTACTTTAGCTTCCCTGGGGCTGGGTTGGTTGGGAGAGCCGGCCATTGCTACTTTGCTGGCTCCGCTTTTTAAGAACCTGGTGGCATGGGATGGAGTCTTAACCCATACAGTATCCGTGGTCATTGCGTTTCTGCTGATTACGTTCCTGCATATTGTCCTTGGGGAGTTGGTTCCTAAATCCATTGCCATTCAAAGAGCAGAAAGCGCAGCTCTGTGGACTGCCGGTCCTCTAAAGATGTTTTACAAGCTCTTTTATCCGGTGATCCGTTTCCTTAATGGGCTTGCCAACCTGATTCTGAAGCTTGGGGGTATATCCCCGGCCAATGAATCCGATCTTGCTCATACGGAGGAAGAATTGCGGATGCTTGTGGATGCCAGCCAACGTCATGGTATTTTGGATAAGATGGAAGGAAAACTCCTGGATAATGTCTTTGAGTTCTCGGATCGAGTGGTCAGCGAGGTGATGGTTCCTCGTCAGGATATGATGTGCCTCTATATACAGGATTCAATGGAAGAAGTTCTGGAAACCGTCAAAACATCCGGACATACCCGTTATCCCCTCTGTGACGATGATAAGGATAATGTGATCGGTCTGGTGCATATGCGGGATCTTTTGTCCCTTTCCGAATCGTCGGTAAAAAATATTGGGGAATTGAAGCGGGATATACTCATCGTTCCGGAAGGGATGCCCATCTCTCATCTGGTGCAGAAAATGCGTGTCCAGAGAACTCATCTGGCCGTTGTGGTGGATGAGTTTGGCGGGACAGCCGGTATGGTAACCATCGAGGATCTCATTGAGGAACTGGTCGGGGAAATCTATGACGAATTTGAAAGTGCCGAGCAAGCGGAGATTATCAAGAGTGGGGAGAGCGAATATCTGATCAATGGCCGGGTGCTCCTTGATGACTTAAGTGAGTTATTGGCTGTTGAATTCGAGGATGAGACCGTTTCCACCATCGGAGGCTTTGTCTTCAACCGGCTTGGCCGTAAACCGGTCAAAGGAGATCGGATTGATTTCATGGACTATACCTTTACGGTCATGGAAGTGGTTGGCTTTCGAATCACCCGGGTTAAAGCCAGTCGAAGACCGGCACCGGATAGTGCTGACATGTCTCCGGACACCCGGGAAGACAGTGGAAAGTAAGGATCGATCCTCTTGGCTTTTGTAGATTTGAAAGGAGTTGTTGAAATATGAATGGATTCGGAAATCAGCTCAAGACTGTTTTTCTGATGAGCTTATTAACTGTGCTTGTGATTCTGGCCGGGAATGCTATAGGAGGCTCCGGCGGTATGCAGATCGCCTTTATCTTTGCCATGGTGATGAACTTTGGCAGCTATTGGTTTAGTGATAAGATGGCTCTGGCGATGACGAAAGCCCAGCCTATCAGCCGTGAACAAAGCCCCGAGCTCTATGCTATGGTGGAGAAGCTGGCAGACAACGCCAATTTGCCCATGCCCAGGCTTTATATGACCCCGTCACCTCAGCCCAATGCTTTTGCAACCGGCCGCAATCCTAATCACGCGGCCATTGCCGTAACCCGGGGATTGATGCAAATGCTTAATCGTGAAGAGCTGGAAGGGGTATTAGCTCACGAGATGGCTCACATTAAGAATCGGGATATTCTCATCAGCACCCTGGCGGCAGTCATGGCCGGTGTGATTACGACCCTGGCCCATTGGGCTCAGTGGGCCCTGATGTTCGGAGGGGTAGGCGGAAATGACGAAGAAGGAGCTTCCGGACTGGCGGCCCTGCCCTTGATTATCCTGGGGCCCATTGCGGCCATGCTGGTTCAGATGGGAATTTCCCGCTCCCGGGAATATCTGGCCGATGCTACGGGGGCGGAGATTGCGGGGAACTCCTCTGGTCTGGCCAATGCTCTCCAGAAATTAGAGAGAAGTTCGGCAGCCATACCGATGAATGTTAACCCCTCCGCAAGTCATATGTTTATCGTCAATCCGTTGAACGCCCGCAGGGTAGCAAATCTGTTCAGTACCCACCCACCCATTGAAGAAAGGGTAAAACGGCTTTATACTATGGAACGCCGCTAACGTGAAAAAAGGGGACAGGTACCATATTCAGTATGAATAATGGTACCTGTCCCCGTTTTTCACGGCTGGCTATTTCTGCAAAGAAAGCCAGAATAATGTTGATTTTTCCTGAGGTTCCGTTTAGAATTTAATCAATGCTTAGAAGTATTGTTAATTATGATTGATTTAAAAACAAGAGATAACACTATTTGAGAGGTAAGGATGGATTGTGAAGATTTTAATTGTTGATGATTCGGTCTTCTCCCAAAAAATTAACGCCCAGTATATCAGAATGTTTCTGAGGGATGCCGAGATTGCTTTTGCCAATGATGGTCTGGAAGGACTTGAACGATATAAAGAGCTGCAGCCCGATTATGTGTTTTTAGACTTATTAATGCCCAAACTCCATGGTAAAGAGCTGCTTAACCTGATCAAGCAGCATGATCATAATGCCAGGATCGTTGTTATATCTGCGGATATTCAAAAAAACGTCCGGGAAGAAATAAGCCAATATGGTATATTGCAATTTATCAATAAACCTTTTAATGAGGAAAAAGCCAGGACAATCTGTGAATTAATAAGGGATGATTATGATGGGTGAGGATAGAGCATTAAAATTTGATATTTTAAACGAGCTGTTTAATATCAGCGTAGGGCAAGCCGCCAGCCTGCTGTCGGAAATGATTAATCGGACCTTAATGTTAAATGTTCCCAGTATCCAAATCATTGATATGCAGGGCAATCATGCTGATATGAATGCTTTTTTACCAATGGATGTTGATGGCACCTTAATGGTATCTTCAATCTGCTTTGAGAATAAACTAACAGGCAAGGCCAACCTTATCTTTCCCGCCGAGAAAATGAGACGATTCATCAACCTTTGCATCAATGAGGTCATAGTTGATGAAATTAATGATTTGAGCTTTTCAGACATTGATTTTGACATTATAAGAGAAATCGGCAATATCGTCTTGAATTGTATTGTGGGAGGTGTAAGCAACTATCTGCACATCAATTTGGATTACTCATTGCCCGAAGTAAAAATCTTTAACAAGAAGGATTTTGCCCGGGATATTAAAAGCAATGAGAACTATTCAAGGAATATGATTTTATTGTATATTACCTTTATTATTGATGAAACGGAGATCGATGGTGCTATTATGATTAATTTAACCCTGACTTCTCTGCAGGAGCTTATGAGTAAAATTGAAAAGATAGAAGTTGAATTAAATGAATAAGTGGATGAGTGTATTCAATAATCTGGATATCGGGATTTTAATTCTCGACGAAGAATTTAAAATCGTTTATGCCAATCAATACCTCCTGGGCTTTATACCCTTTAGCCGGGAAGAGGTTCATGAACAACCTCTTTATAAGGTCTTACCCAGATTTCATAATGCCTATATCGAAAAGGTCTTGCTCAATTGCTTGGAAAATGGCAGCAAAATGTTTCTGTCAGCTGCCCTGCATAAGACTATGCTTCATGGGGACCATAGCTTCAATATAAAGATAAGCCGTTTTGAGGAAGGGAGTTCCCAGCTTCTGCTTCTGGAATTCATCGATGTAACCAGTCAATTTATCCAGATTGCCCGCTTAAGGAATTATGTAATTGAGTTAAGCAAAGTCAATAAAGAACTCAAAGAGAAAAAGGAATTTATTGAGAATATGGCTTATTATGATTGCTTAACGGGAATTCACAACCGGACATTTTTTTATAAATTGGCTGAGAAGTATTTGGAAAGCGCCAAAAGAAGCGGCGGCATTTTAGGCATTATGTTTATCGATGTGGATAAGTTCAAGGCCATTAATGACACCTATGGCCATGAAGCCGGTGATCAAGCCTTGATTCAAGTGGCCAGGATCTTAACTCAAGTGATCAGAAAGAATGATACTGTTGCCCGCTACGGTGGCGATGAATTTCTCATCCTCCTGCCTCATCTTCTGGCCGGTCATAATTACGAGATTATTGCTTCCCGAATCCGCAGCCATCCGGACCGATTCATTACTTTGGCCGGCAAAGAAGTAGAAATCAGCCTGAGTATAGGCGTTAGTTTTTATCCTATGGATGGCGATAGTGTGGATCAACTGATAGCCAAGGCCGATCAAGCTATGTATGCTGCTAAATCGAAGATTAAAGCTGCCTCCAGATAAAGCTTCCTAAGTGTAAAAAATCACCGAAAACTAATCGTGCTTGTCACATCTATGGCCATAGGGACATATAGTATAGTGGGGCCGCGGTAATGGGCATTCACTATCTACCTCCTTTCTTTAATATAAAAAAGCAGAAATCCTGGTATAGGCTGGCCAGGGTTTCTGCTTTTTTATTAGGGACATCACTCATCTCAAGCGTATTGATTAAAAGCAATTCACACTAGGCCTAAAAGAAAAGCCCCTGAAAAATCAGAGGTTGAATGGATTCTAAAAAGTCGGCCCAATGCGGAAGATGCCGAATTCCTGGTGACCTAAGCTTTCTGATTTGGTTAATTTACCATTGGCTACTTCAATTATCTCCTTGAAAATCCGGCGGCCGCTATCTTCAATGGTTTCTGCGCCGGATAGGATGGGAGAGAGATCGAGGTCGATATTGTCTGCCATGTTCAGATACGTATCAGCATTGGCCGTGACTTTAATAACCGGGGCGATAGGTGAGCCGGTGGGGGTACCCCGTCCTGTGGTGAATACGATGATCTGTATGCCGCCGGCAAGCATTCCGACCATGGACTCCACATCCTGACCCGGAGTGTCCATAACATAAAGACCTTTGCCTTGGGGAGCTTCGCCATAGGCCAAAATATCCTGAATGGTGGAGTGACCGGCTTTATAAATACAGCCTAGAGACTTTTCTTCGATAGAACTGATGCCGCCGGCAATATTTCCGGGAGTGGGCTGGCCATCCCGTAAATCCACATGAAGCTGCCGGGCACGCAGCTCCGTTTCTTTGACGATTCCCAGGAGCTTGGCGGCGACTTCCGGTGATTTGGCCCGTTTGGCCAGTACATGTTCCGCACCGATGAATTCCGTGGTTTCGGATAACATAGCCGTGCCTCCGGCCTTGACCACCAGATCAGAAGCTGTGCCGGCGGCAGGATTGGCGGCTAAACCTGAAGTGAAATCAGAACCGCCGCATTCAACCCCCAGCGACAGCTCACTGAGGGGAGCTTCTTCCCTTTTCAGCATAGAAAGGGTGCGGGCCATTTGAGCAGCGATTTGGACTCCCAGGGCGGTGGTTTTTAGAGTGCCGCCATGTTCCTGAATGATCAGAGATTGCACCGGTTTCCCGGACTTGGCGATTTCTTCTGCAGTGTGCAGGATCGGTATGCCTTCACAACCCAAACCGACAACGAGGACTGCTCCCACATTGGGGTTTCTCCCGATGCCGATTAAAGTCCGTAAGGTTTGCTCGTAATCGGCACCTAACTGACAGCAGCCGTGTTGGTTGGCAATAGCGACAGCACCGGGGACTTGAGCGGCTATATTAGCGGCAACGGTAGTCGCACAGACTGAAGTAGGAAGGATTAAAAGATGGTTGCGTATGCCAAAGAGTCCGTCAGGACGCCGAAATCCCCATAGGTTCATCTTGAGCCCTCCTTATCGGTATCTAAATCCCCGCGACCCCGTTGTGACTCCATGTTATGGACATGGACATGCTGGCCGGGTTGAATATCGATGGTGGCGGCACCAATGCTCTCCCCATATTTTACGACATGGCTGCTTTGGGCTATGGGTATGAGTGCAACCTTATGTCCCAAAGGGATATCCTGGCACACTGTAAGTGATTCTGCTTGGCTTCCTCGGAAAAACGAGATCGTGGTACCGGCAGGTATATGATCGACACAGGTAGCCACATTATCTTTTTCATAAATGACAACCGCTTGCTTTTTCACCACTGCTCCTCCATTCTTGACTTGATTCTCTATGATAGAACATTAGTATTCTGTAACACTTAATTCCTCATTCCTTCGCCTTGTCATGCAAAAATTTTCCTCGCCGGGCAAGGCGAGTTTTAAGTGTTACAGAATACTATTGATTATAACACAAGATAAGGATTTGTGTATTAATACAGAGTGATAAAGCAAATCCTGCTATGAACCCCCAGAGGCTCTTAAGCGGAATAAAATGATGGCTATGGAGAAAGACTATTCAGGCATATGTCACAGGCATATGCTTTTTCGTCCCAAAACCACAGAAAGGAGTTGCATGATGTATGCTAATAACCGCCATAAGAACCTTGATACTTTATTTTTTCGTGATTACGGCGTTGCGTCTTATGGGCAAACGTGAAATAGGCCAACTGCAACCCTTCGAGCTGGTCGTCATTCTTATGATCTCCGATTTAGCGGCTATCCCCAGCGAAGATGTGGGCATTCCTCTTATTTCAGGAATTATTCCCATGATGGTTTTGGTTTTAATGAGTATCTCACTGTCTTATCTGGAGTTAAAAAGCGAGAAGGCCCGGGATATTCTCAATGGCACTCCTTCGATCCTGATCGAAAGAGGAAGGATTCTTGAGCATGAATTAGTTCGCAATCGCCTGCCCTTAACCGATTTAGTGGAAGAATTAAGAATGAGAAGTATCCCCAATATTGCCGATGTAGAGTTTGCCATCCTGGAAACCAACGGGCAGATCAGTGTATTGCCCAAATCCTCCAAACGCCCTGTTACACCGGAGGATTTGAAGCTGCAGCCGGCTTACGAGGGCTTGCCGATTGTGTTTATTATGGATGGAATTCTGCAGGAAAGTGCCTTTGCCCTGTCGGGTAAAGATCGGGCATGGCTGGATAAGCAGATCAAAAAACATCAGCTGAAAGGCATAGAAGAGGTGCTCTTTGCCTGCCTGGACTCCTCGGATCATTTATATCTGCAGGGCAAAGAACGATATGCTAAGAAAAAGCAACAGGCTTAGGCCAAAATTAAATGAGGGGGTATTCTATGCTGAGAACGTATCTTATAGCAGGCATAATTATCCTTATTCTGGTGCTGGGGGGCTATTGGCAGAACAATTATATCAGTGAGTCCACTTATACCCTGACCGAAAAATTGGTCAATGTGGAGGAACAGATACGGGCCAGGAGCTGGAGCAATGCCAATCAGGAAATCGAGAAATTCAGCCAGGACTGGAATGGGATCAAAAAATTCTGGAGCATATTGCTCGATCATCAGGAGATAGATGAAATCGAACTCAGCTTAATAAGGCTGGAGCAATATATCAAGGAAAATGAGACCGTTTTAAGTTTAGGGGAGCTGTCCGCCTTGCGCCTGCTGGTTGATCATATTGCCGATAAAGGAATGATTACACTTCAAAATATTTTTTGAAAAAAGAATAGCCGGCGGGGGCGGATAAAAATGCAAATAGGCCAAAGACCGGCCCCGCTGGGTTATCTTATTATATTAGTAATCTCGTTGATATCATACGAAATCTTTATAGCACGATTAAGAATATAAATCAAAAAGTTAACACTTTACAGTAGAATTGGTAATAAAAAGAATGTATTATAGAAATTGATAAAGTGTTCACATAAACATGATACCAGTTATCTGAATTATCTAACATGACATAGATTATTGAATTTTCTTCGTTAAAAATATAGAAATAACCTGGTGAGACATAAGTAGTACAAGTTTTAACATTCACTTAGTAATTTTATTTTGGACGTGTTATTTTAACATAAATTAAAAAAATTACAATGAGGTGAGGAATGTGAAACGAGATGATCAGCCTATGGAAAGCGGATATCAGCGTCTCGCCAGAAGAGGGGTATCCAGAAGGGACTTTTTGAAACTGTGCACATTCACATGCGCGGCCCTGGGGATCGATTTGAGCTTAGCGCCTCAAATAGCGGAGGCGGCTGAAGCAAATTTGTCCAAAAAACCGGTGATCTGGATGCAAGGGCAAGGCTGCACCGGGTGCAGCGAATCTCTGTTATCTTCGGTTGACCCGGGGCCGGAGGAGATTATTCTCGATCTTCTCTCGGTACGCTACCATCCTACCCTGATGGCAGCCTCAGGAGAGCAGGCTGTTCAAAGCCTGGAAGACTGTATAGCCAAAGGTCATTACATACTCGTCCTGGAGGGCTCGATTCCCACAGCGGATTCACGGTATTGCTTTGTGGAAGGAAAGCCCTTTATAGAACAATTCAAACTAGCTGCGGAAAAGGCTGAAGCGGTGATCGCTGTAGGCTCCTGTGCTTGTTACGGCGGGATTCCCCGTGCCGGGTTCACCGGGGCAGTGGGCGCCCAGGAGGTGCTCGAAGGAGTTAAGGTGGTCAATCTCCCCAGTTGTCCGGTCAAACCGGATCGGCTGGTGGGTTTGCTTCTATACTATCTGAGCCATAATGCTTTGCCTAAGCTGGACGGACTCAACCGGCCGGAAGCTTACTATCGCTACACCTTACATGACAGCTGTTATCGCCGCTGGCATTATGAAAAAGGAGAGTATCTGGAGGATTGGAATAACCCGGACACTCTGGATTGGTGCCTTTATCACAAGGGGTGCAAAGGGCAGGATACTTACACGAACTGTGCTAATGCCTGGTGGAATGGCGGAGCCAATTTCTGCGGCTATGCCGGATCGCCCTGTGCGGGATGCAGTCAGCCTGAATACTATGAAGGATTCGCGCCCTTATTTGTGAACCCCAAGGAGGTGAAATAGATGGCTAAGCGAGTTGTGATTGACCCTGTAACACGAGTGGAGGGCCACTTACGCATTGAAGTGGAGATTGAGAATAATGTCGTAACCAATGCCTGGGCACAGGGAACCATGTTCCGGGGGATTGAGCAGATTCTCCAGGGCAGAGACCCCCGCGATGCTGTGTATATTACGGAACGGGTCTGCGGAGTGTGTATGGCATCACACGGCTGGACATCGGCCATGGCCATCGAAGACGCCCAGGGAGCCAATGTACCCCGTGCCGCTCAGCTTATTCGCAATCTTATTGCCGGCTCATTATGGCTGCATGACCATCCTTTGCATTTCTATCATTTGTCGGCCCTTGATTATCTTGATGTCTTGGCAGTCAATCATTATCAAGGAAATGTTGCGGAGCTTCTCGCTGTTAAAAATAAAATAATGTCTTTGGTGACGGCGGGAGATACCGCCCCTCTGACCCCCCGCTACCAACCGGACAGTTATTCCGTAAGGGATCCGGAAATTGTCACAACCGCTCTCGCCCATTATCTGGAGGCCTTAAAGATTCAGGGTAAAGCCAAGAAGATGTCGGCTGTTCTGGGAGGGAAACAGCCCCATCAATCCAGTATTGTTGTAGGCGGAGTGACTATCTACCCCCGGAAAGAACAGCTGGAAGCCTTTAGAACCCTGCTCAATGAAGTCGTGTCCTTCGCCGAGCTGACTTATGTGCCCGACGTCGTGAGTTTTTGCACAGGTCCTCTGTTGGAGCTGGGGAAAGCCGGAGTCGGCGCGGGTCCGGGCGGCTATATAGCCTATGGCGGTTTCCCTATGGATGATTCCGGTACAGAAAAATTATTCAAGGGGGGCTTTATCAGCAACGAGGCTCCGGGTGTTGTCGAAGCATTGGATATGAGCCGGATTACGGAAAGCGCAGCCAGTGCCTGGTACAAAGATGGGGAGCCTGCTCATCCTTGGGCGGGAGAAACCGTCATCGATTTTGATAAAAAAGGAGCCTATACCTTTATTAAATCTCCCCGGTATAAGGGAGAGGCTGCAGAAGTAGGGCCGCTGGCCCGGATGCTGGTTATGCAGCATTCAGGATTGCTGGACTTGATGGGCCGCTACGGAATTAAACCTGGAGCGGTTGCCCGTCACCTTGCCCGCGCCCAGGAAACGCTGCTGATCACCAAGTCCATGTACCGTTGGCTGGATGACTTAGAGACATTATTGGGAAGCAAGACCGTACGTCCTGATATTCATGATTCCAAGCACTGGGATCCTCCTGCTCAGGGTCAGGGAGCAGCTCTCAATGAGGCGCCAAGGGGGGCTTTGGGACATTGGCTCAAGATCGATCAACATGTCATCAGCAACTATCAGATGGTGGTTCCCACCACTTGGAATATTTCCCCTCGTGATGAGAAGAACATCCCAGGTCCTGTTGAACAGGCCTTGATAGGAGTGCCTGTTGATCCGGATAATCCTGTCAATGTGGTCCGGGTGATTCGTTCTTTTGACCCTTGTCTGGCCTGTGCGGTGCACCTTATTGATGCAGACGGGGAGAAGATAGTAAAGATCTGATTTCCCGTATTGAAGCGAACTCATAGCTGAGTGCTGAGGAGGTGACATGGTTTCCGGAACTAGAAAAGGGGTCCAGGGCTTGAGAAAATCCAAAGTAGGATAGTGACGAAAGGGAGGCTGTTTCAATGAGTGAAGAAAAAGATATGTCAAGAAGAAAGTTTTTAAAATCCGGTATTCTGGCGGCGGGAGCTTTAGCTGTTGGCACAAGCATCTTTCATACCCAAGTGGCGGAGGCTGCCCAATTGCCGGAAGGGGAGCATTGCGCACCACCAAGTTTTCCCTACCCTTATGTACAGCTGGACCCGGAAAAAGCCAAGCTGGACGGCTATGCCGGCTATGGTAAATCCAAATGTTCTTATGGTGCCTTTGAGGCGGTTATCGGTCAATTAAGAGAAAAGATCGGTTATCCCTACACCCATGTTCCTACGCAGGTTCTGGGCTGGGGCGGTACCGGCGGCG
Source organism: Desulfitobacterium sp. LBE (assembly GCF_007830365.1). Classification (NCBI taxonomy): domain Bacteria; kingdom Bacillati; phylum Bacillota; class Clostridia; order Eubacteriales; family Desulfitobacteriaceae; genus Desulfitobacterium; species Desulfitobacterium sp. LBE. The sequence continues at coordinate 62,708 of NZ_VLKD01000001.1, forward strand.
GAGGCTGGGGTACCCTGTGCGGAGCCCTGATCGGTGCGGCTACTGCCATTAACTACACCATGCCTAAGAGTGATGCGGATAAGGTGGTCAGCGAATTGTTCGGTTGGTATTGTGATCATCCTTTCCCTGAATTTATGCCGGAAGCAGGCAAGGCTTTGGAATATGAGGGGCCCATCGAAAAAAGTGTCGCCAAATCACCTCTCTGTCACGTTTCCGTAAGCGTGTGGTGTGATGCCAGCGGCCTCAAGGCTGAGAGCAAGGCCAGAAGTGAGCGCTGCGCCCGCATTACGGCGGATGTAGCCTCTAAAGCTGTGGAGCTGTTAAATCAATTCCACAGCAAGAATTTCAAAGCCGTTTATAAGAATGAAGTGGTGGATGACTGCATGATCTGTCATGGTAAGGGTCATTCTTTGGAAAATACCCGGGGCATGATGGACTGTGAACAGTGTCATACCGATGTTGATCCCAATAACCTGGTCGACCACATTAAGAAAAGCTGGGATCTGCTGTAATAAGTAACTGGTATATGCAGCGGGTAGTCTTAGCCAATGATGGATACGGAATCTAAAAATCACGGAGTCTAAACAATCTAAACAATCAACATAGAGGCCAATAGCCAGAGTCGTCCTCTCCCCACTGATAGTGGGGGGAGGACGACTTTTTTGTTGACGAACATCAACGAAAAAAGCTGCTCAGCCAATAACCTAAATAGGCAAGGGCAATTCCGCCGCCGTAGGTTATGGTGGTATAAAGTATAAATAGTCGATGCTCCTTTTTTAATTGCAGCTGGGCCATTTCCAGTTTTAGTGTCGAGAAAGTGGTAAATGCACCTAAGAAACCTGTTCCCAGCAAGAGCGTTGTTGTCGTACTTAAATTAGCCCCGGCCATGGCTCCTAAAAGAAATGCTCCGGATAAATTCACAGTCAGCGTGCCTACCGGTAGTTTTCCGCTATTTAATTTCCTGCTGAAGAAATAACGGACAATTGCTCCACAGAATCCGCCTATACCAACCAAAAGGATATGTGATGCCATCACGATTTCTGCACCTCTTTACTTACCTTAAAGCCCAGGTGGCTCATTGTTAGTCCCCCGAGGAGACTTACCAATACATAAACCATAGCTAAAAAGTTATGGCCATCCTGAAATAAGCTGATCGTCTCCACACTCAGGGTTGAAAAGGTTGTAAACGAACCAACGAACCCTGTTCCTATTGCTGTAGAAAGATGTGGGGAGAGGCGGACTTTCTTGAATACATAGCTTGTCAGCCAGGCTAAGAGAAAGCTCCCCAACAAATTTATGGTTAAGGTTGCCCAAGGAAACCGACTATCAGCAAAGAATGAAATACCGATTAAATACCTGAGCATTGCCCCGAACATTCCGGCACAACCTACCCATAAATAAATCATGTTCAGCTCACTCCCTAAAGATAAAAAGACTCCTGCCGGCAATAGATAACCGGCAGGAGTCATTAGCCAAGCGGCGGTTAAAGGCGAACTCCATCGCCTATCTGATTCATGATGATATTATATACTCTGGTTTAATAAAAAGAAAGTTCTATTTTAAAATGAAAAATTTCTATACTTCACACTTTAGAGTGTTGCGAAAAGCTTTCTTGATTGTCTTTAATCAATGTAAGCGTCAATTAAAGAAACGCTTGATATTCGGCGAGTCATCGTCGTGGGAGGCCGGGGCATGATGGGAAAACGAACGTTAGAGCTCCTTGAAGGGTTGAAGCTCCACTATACTAGGAGTTCGTATGCGTAATATAAAGGCCGGTTCAGAGCTCGCAACCTCTCCGGAACCTTATGTCATCGTGAAAGATAACCTGAGGGTTAAAGAAGTGGTCCATCAGAGTAAACGTTATATCGTGTGTTTAAAGAAGAGGAGGACAAACGAGATCAGTTGGTCCGAGAACAAATCGTGGTTAAACTGAGAAGTAAGCTGGAACATGGGAGTATTAAGGGATTTAAATTTAAAGGACCAAGAGCATCTGGTCAGAACGGAAATCCATGGGGCAGCGGCACAGTATGCATGACTACATATTGAATATAAATACTTTTATGGATTAATTTTCCGAAATCTCGTGTTTTTGAGCTTAAAAATAGCCCTAATGTTCTATTCTGGCCATTTTCCTATACCAACTGGGCATTGGCTGCCCCATACCTGGTTTGTCGCACACAGGTGAGTCAGTGTAAAATAAGACCTGTGGAGAATGTGAGACAGATCTCAAAAGATTTCATTTTCATTAGGAGTGGTTCAAATGCATGGAAGTTCTAACCTGAATAAAAACACAGGAAGAAAAAATTTGACATATCGCGAGAAAGAGATATCGAAACTGCGGATTCAAGGATACACTCGAAAAGAAATTGCAGATATTTTAAATATTAGCCATTTTACCGTGAAAAAGCATCTTGAAAACATTTATAAAAAGCTGGGTATAGCGTCTGTGGTCGAATTGATTAAATTGGTGTATAGAGAAAAATAGAAGAATTGAGTCGAAAATATAGGCTCGATGGCGTATGGAAAGTAATGGGGATTTCATCGATAATATAGCTGTACCTAAATTATACTTGCAAGAAGACTTCACGCAAAAAAGAATGATGAGTTTTGAAAGAAGGCGATTTCATGTGCTAATGAATAGACTTGTAATTATTTAAGAATTCAGGATGAAGTGAGGTAAGAAAAATGAGAATTAATAAAAATCTGTTTTTTTCCCTAGGTTTATCAATCATGTTAATTTTAGCAGTGATAGTTCCGGCTGTTTCTGCACAAACAATTGATCAACAGCCATTAACGCTGGCGCACGATGATAAAAGTGTGATAATTGATGGACAAAGGCTTGAAATTGATAAAATACCTGAGATTAAAAGAGGTGCTAAAGTAGAGGTTAAGGATTCAAGTGTTTATAAGGAAACCATTGATGGTAAACTTATGCTTCATGTAATTAAAATCAATGAAGTTAATCATGGCGCATTTAGTACTCAGGATACAAAATGCGTCCACTCCTATACTGTCAATGACTATTATGATCACACATATATGGGAACCGCCGAATTAGATACTACTTGGTTTATTTCCGGCGGAAATATAACCGGCATTAACAATCATGGCTGGGGAACTGTTCCCGACTACCAATGGCCTGATGAGTGGACAAATGATGGCTCAGACGCCTATGTTATTCCAGGAGACCCAACACAGGGTGTGTCTTATGCATATCTTACTGATCATTATTCTCTTCTTGGGTTTCCTGTCGATCATACAACATACTATTTAGAGACTGATGTAAATGGAATTGGTGGTTATACAGATCATAAGTTAATAATCGATTGATGGCTTATAAAAAGCAGAAGATATAGAAACTATAAAGATTGGAAGGTAAATGCAAGTCGGTACTAATTGTACCGACTTGCATCTGTCAAGATTATGTCTATAATATATAAAAAAAGATTTAGATTTGGAAGTGAAATCCAGTTCAAAAGGAGAGCATTATGAAATTAAAACTGTTTCTATTTCTTCTTTTAGTTTGTATTGCACTATATTCACTATTCAATGACCGCATTGGACTTGCAATCGCTATTATACCTATCTTTTTGCTAATGTATCTTTTAAAAATCATTCTTTATTATTATAAGAAAAAAGAATAAATCCGGCCATTTAAGGATGCTTTGGCAGGGACCCACCTGATGCTTTAGGTGGGTCTTTTTCTGGTTCAATGCATAGGAAACAGGAATGTGAAGAACACTAAAGGATGTTTGTTTAGAAGGAGGTGGCGAGTCAGTCCATGAGCTTTGGAGATAAGTTTACCAAGTGGAGCAGTATTATAGCAACGGTTGGAACCTGCATTTTGGCACTTACCGCCACGATTACGGTTACAGTTACGCTCAATGCCTGGAAAATTGATCGTGAATCTTCACGTCCTTACTTATCCCTGCGGGAGTCCCCTCAGGTTGAATTGAAATCCGGTCTGCGCTTAGAGTTCAAATTCAGTAATGTAGGAATTCATCCTGCAGTGAATTTAGCCAGCCGGACCATAGTTTTTGCGGAAAAACTACAAGATAAACCCATCCATAATGAACCCAATTATCTGGTGAATGAAATCCCTCAAGACATGAGCTCCAGTTTAGTGATTGCTTTGGATCCCTATGAAGTGGATATCAGCGAGCCTGATGTAAACCCCTACTATATCGTCCTACACCTGGAGTATGTTGATCCCATCATCAATCAGCAGTATCAGCAAACCCTCTATTACCGGTGGAGCGGCATCAAGGGAGGAGAGGGTCAGCCCGTAGTTCATGTGGAAGTGCGGGAGAAAGAGAGTATCATCAATTACTTTGCAGCCCAGAGTATAAACATGGATCTGTAGCCAGCTTGGCAATCAAGATCAGATGTGCGGCTAAAAAGATGTGTTATTAAAGAAAGGCGGGAACTCAAGGGTTAAGTTGAGTTCCCGCCCTGTTTTTGTATATTCTTTTAGAATGGCTCTGCTATTAATCCATCATAAGGATGCAATAAACTTCCACGGGACCGTGAACACCGATGGAAAGATCCATCTCAATGTCTGAGGTACGGCTTGGTCCGGAGATGATTTCAATAGCAGCCGGGATATCTGTTCCCATAAGTTCATCAAGGACCTGGTCGAGACTGTCCCTGAGGAAGGAGGCTGGAATAAAGGCCAGATGGCGGATGGGCACCAGGCTGACAGCCCGGCCCCGTTTGGCACTGCTTTTCAAAACGAGAGATCCGGATTGGGCTATGCCGAAGTCGGCTCCGGTAATGCCTAACTCCATCTTATCCATGATAGCGTTGCGTTCCGGGGCAGGAAGGTCAGCATAGGAACGGGCCGGCCAGCCCAGCTCTTCCAAACAGGCCCGGGCCATCGTAGGGAGCTCATTCCAAACCACAATGGAATTGGGGTTGAGCCACTGAGGGCTTTCCCCGAACCACTCCCGCAAAGCCTGGGCGGCTTCTTTAGCGGCAGAAGCTTGCACGGCTTTACCGCCCATGGCTTCATACATTTTCATGAATTTATCGATCCGTTCCTCTTGGGAGTCCAGCCGGTAGAGGGGGAATTTAAGCTTGATAGGTTCTACAGAGGTTGGAGTGGGACGTCCCAGTTTTTTAGCGATATTGGCGATAAATGCTTGACGCTCACTCATTATTGATCACCTCGCTGCATAGTTTTTAGTTTCTTCTCCAACTCCGGCCATTGATCCCGGAACATTTGCTTGGCTACAGGGGGTAAGGTCTTGCTGTTGGTCCAATTGCTGAGGGGCGGCGGTCCTGAGGCAATTCTGCCGTTGCGCATGAGGATAAATTGGAATTTGGAGCCTAAGCGGACAAATTTGCTGAGGGTCTTGGGATGGGAGAAGTAATAGCCATAGTATTTGAAGATCTTCTTTTCCACACCCGAAGTATAGCCTTTGAGCACCTTGCGGTCCCGATGCTTGACGATTAAATCCTGGAGGGGAATCCGTACCGGGCAAGCTTCGGAGCAGGCTGCACAGAGAGAGGAGTAGTAGGGGAGATGTCCCCATTTCTCGTAATTCTGTTCCAGGAGGGGAGTAATGACCACTCCGATGGGGCCTGAATAAACAGAGCCGTAAGCATGTCCGCCAACCTGGCGATAAACGGGACAGACATTGAAGCAGGCTCCGCAGCGGATGCAGCGCAGAGATGAGCGAAAATCCTCATCCCCTAGGATTTCCGAGCGATTATGATCGAGAATGACCAAATGCCATTCCTTAGGTCCGTCGATATCCCCTTCCCGTTTGGGGGGAGTAATCATGGTGGTGTAGACCGAGAGGCGCTGTCCTGTGGCGCTGCGGGCCAGCAGGTTAAGAAGAACGCTGAGCTCTTTATATGAAGGGACAATCCGCTCCATCCCCATCATGGTGATTTGGACCTCGGGCATGGTACTGGTCAAACGGCCATTGCCCTCATTGGTAACCATAGTGATGGTTCCTGTATCCGCTACGGCAAAGTTGCAGCCGGTTATGCCGATTTTACTGGTCAGGAATTTTTCCCGCAGCTGCTCCCGGGCAAATTTGGTCAGGGTTGGGGTATCTGATTCCAGCGGATGTCCCGCTATAGGCTCAAAGAGCTTAGCAATTTGCTCCCGGGTTTTATGCATAGCCGGAACAATGATATGTGAAGGGGGTTCATCGGCGATCTGGATAATATACTCTGCTAAATCGGTCTCCACAACCTCAATACCGTCTTTCTCCAGGACCGGGTTAAGGTGAATCTCTTCCGTAATCATGGATTTGGATTTGATCACCGATTTGAAGCCATGCTTTTGGAAAATCTCCTGAACGATTCTTACCCCATCTTCCGGCGTTTTGGCCAGGTGAACGTGGCCGCCGTTCTTTTCTACATTTTCAATAAGCATGTCAAGGTAGTAATCCAGGTTTTCAACGACGTGGTTGCGGATTCTTTCTCCCACCTGGCGCCATTCTTCCCAGTTCCCCAGCTCTTCGGTAATAGCCAGTTTATTGTTTCTCAGCCTATCGGTAGCCCGGCGGGTTGCCTTGCGCAGAAAATCATCTTTAAGAGCTTTATCTAAAGCGGCATCAACGTCATAGTGATTATCCAGTGACATAGTTACATCCCCTTTCCGAGCAATTGAATGACATGCATAGCCGGAATGGAGCGGCCGTGCTTCTCCATATAGCCGGATATATTCATAAGGCAGCCCATATCCAGCCCGGTCAGAATATCGGCACCGGAGGCCAAAACATGCTCAGCTTTTTCGGCGACCATGGCTTCGGATATTTTGGGCATCTTAATGGAGAAAGTACCTCCAAAGCCGCAGCAGAGATGGGCTTCCGGCAGGGGGAGTATCTCTAAGCCTTGTATGTTCTCCAGAATAGCCATAGGCTCATCACGAAGCCCCAAAAGACGGGTGGCATGACAGGAAGGATGATAGGTGACCTTAGCCTGATAACGGGCACCGAGATCCGGGGTTTTAAGGACATTGACCACGAATTGGGTAAACTCATAGCTTTTGTCGATCAGGTCTTTGGCTTTTTTGGCATACACAGGATCATCCTTAAATAAGTCGGGATAATTGTGATGAATCATGCCGATACAAGAGCCGCTGGGAGCTACCACTACCTCACTGTTTTCGAAAGCGTCAATGGTCGCCCGGGCTACGGTGCGGGTATCGTCCATGTAACCGGAATTAAAGGAGATCTGGCCGCAGCAAAATTGCCCTTCAGGAAAGTCTACAGTATGCCCTAAACGGGTAAAGATTTTGGCCATGGTTTCACCAAGATCCGGAAACATGGTGTCCCCGAGGCAGGTAATAAAGAGCGAGATTTTCATGAAAGCTACAGTCCCTTCATTTGAAGCTTGGTTTTCCTAAGTTTCTTCTATTATGGCATGAATTATTTGGATTTATCCACCCAATACGGGTACATTGGGTTCTTCATACCAAAGGCAGACGAGATGGGTTTGACCGCTGCTTTGAGTGATTTTGACAAGTTTGACCCAGCGATTATCCTCCAGCCATTGATTTAATTCCTGCTCAAGAAGTCGTGGGTCGGGAGAACTGATCGCTTTAACCTTCACAAGTGAGCTCCTTTCTTAATCATCATCTTTTTTGTATGTGCAGAATGTTAAAGTAAATCCGGAAAGCATTGCTTGCTTTGCCAAGGCTATATTCTTAAATATTATATCAAATTGGGAGATATTACTAAAGTTTTTTGAATGATTTAGGGGAAAATAAGCTTGAGGTGATAAGAGATGCCTAGAAAAGATGGCAATAAACCCCAGAAGGAAGAATTAAAGAAAATAGAATTAACCCTCAAGAATATTCAGGAAAACGAACAATTTCTTGCCGAGAATGCCGAGGAGCTTTCACCCCATCAATTAAAAGATGTGCGCAAACACTTAGATGCCAAGAAGAAGTTTCTGACCGAGACAGACGGAACAATTAAATACTAAATACTAAAGAATAAAGAGCGGGATAACCGCTCTTTATTGCATCATTAGCACTATGTCCCCAAATGGTAAGAGGTATCCTTGCGGATACCTCTCATAAGGTTAATGTACGGTTAGATGCGGGTTCCTCTTTTGAGGTTTTCTTCTGCAAATTGAATCATGCGCTTGGTCATCATGCCGCCGACAGATCCGTTTTCACGGCTGGTGCGGTCACCGCCCAATTGAACGCCGAGTTCATTTGCGATCTCATACTTGAATTGATCCAGTGATTGTGTTGCTCCTTGAACTGCTGGTTGATTAGTACTTCTTTCTCCTGCCATTTTAGGGTCCCTCCTTAAGTTTTTGTATTGGTTAGTGAGACGGTCTTATTATCTGAATCAGCAGGAGAAAATAAACAGGTAATTGTTGGTTTAATCATCAAAGAACAACTATTAATGCCAATAACAGGAGAATAAGCATCATGTTAATAGATTATGACTCATCATCCTGGGAGCAAACCCGCACCGCTTCCTCAGCCGAATAATCTTCGGATACGATTTTGATAAATCCAGGATAATAAGTATCAAAGGTTTGCGCACCATTCCAGATGAGATTAATAAGCTGTTCCTGGGAAGGCTCTGAATTGGCTGAATCCAGGTAAGTCCGAAAGCGAATTTCGCCATCATCCATATCCATTTCAAAATTGCCGATGGCAAGTTCATAATTAATCCGATTCATGAAGTTGCAGACTTCTACGCGCTTGGCAAAAGGTATTTTCTGCTTGATATGTGTATTGCAAAGCAGAGATTCCTGCTCTTCATCGACAATAATGAAAGAGACGAAATCACAGTTAATACCACGAATCTCTAAGCGAAACAACTCGTTCTTTTGATCATAGTCAAATTTCCAACAGTCCTTCTTCAGGGTATTATACAGAACTTCATAGAGCGTCATAGCAAGTCCTCCTCCTTTACCCATAGTATTTCCACATGCTTAGGGTGATTCCTGCCGGGTTAAGATGGATAAAAAGCAGAAATCCTGTCCATCGGAGTCAGATTGATTCCTTTTTTCGCAGAATTTATTATGTTATAATAAAATGCTGTTCAGCGCTATGGAGCGCTCAATGAATGAAAAAAGAGATCTTAGTTGATCCTAATTTATAGAGTAAGGAGCAAACCTTGTGAGCATATCCCTTGAAAAACAAATCCGTTTCCGGAAAACATTTGCTATTATCTCCCACCCTGATGCAGGGAAGACCACGCTGACTGAAAAATTGCTGTTGTTTGGGGGAGCTATCCATCTGGCAGGGAATGTTAAGGCCAGAAAAACCCAACGCTATGCTACTTCAGACTGGATGGAACTGGAGCGGCAGAGGGGAATTTCGATTACCTCCAGCGCCATGCAGTTTAATTATCAGGGATTTGTCATTAATATTCTGGATACTCCGGGTCACCAGGATTTCAGTGAAGATACCTATCGCACGTTAACCGCTGCCGACAGTGCTGTGATGCTGATCGATGCGGCGAAAGGTGTGGAGACACAAACCATTAAGCTTTTCGAAGTCTGCAGGCGCAGGGGGATTCCCATTTTTACGTTCATTAACAAGATGGACCGGGAGGGGAAGCACCCCATCGATCTGATGGATGAAGTGGAGAAAGTTTTAGGCATCGAAGCCTATGCCATGAATTGGCCCATCGGCGGCGGAGCTGATTTTAAAGGAATTTATGACCGGCAAACGGGTCAGGTGGAGTGCTTTACCGACGGATTGCGCAAAGGCCATGATGATACACGGCAAACAGGTCACATTGACGATCCCTGGATCAAAGAATGGATCGGGGAAGATTTGCTGCAGCGACTCCGGGAGGAAATCGAACTTTTGGATATGGCCGGGAATGTCTTTGACCAGGAGCGGATGGATCGGGGGGAAGTCACTCCCGTGTTCTTTGGGAGCGCTTTGAATAATTTTGGTGTGCCCAATTTCCTGGACAGCTTCTTGAAATTAGCCCCGGCTCCCGCCCCGCGGCAATCCAACCTAGGGATTTTAGAGCCGGCAAGTCAACAATTCGTGGGCTTTGTCTTTAAGATTCAAGCCAATATGAACGCCATGCATCGGGACCGTATTGCTTTCATTCGCATCTGCTCGGGCAGATACGAACGGGGAATGAATGTCATTCATAATCGGACCCATCGCAAAATGAGGCTGGCTCAGCCTCAGCAGCTCTTTGCCCAGGAGCGGACCATTTTGGACGAGGCATATGCCGGAGATATCATTGGGGTTCATGACAGCGGAGTACTCCGCATCGGTGATGTTCTGGCGGAAAAGGATGGTATTGAATTTGAGGCCATGCCGTTTTTCAGTCCGGAAAACTTTGCCCGGGTCAGCATCGCCAATGCCTTGAAAAGAAAGCAATTTATCAAGGGAATACAGGAGCTTCAAGAAGAAGGGGCCATCCATGTTTTCCGGGATTTGAATATTGGGGTAGAGGCTCCCGTGATCGGAGTCGTGGGCCAACTGCAGTTTGAAGTCCTGGAATACCGTCTGCGGGATGAGTATGGAGTAGAGGTCCAAATCAACAATTTGCCTTACGAAATGGTTCAATGGATACCTAAGGATGAAGAAAAGATTCGTATTCTTAAGGAATCCAGCATGAGTATGGTAGTCTTGGATCAGGATGAAAATTATGCTGTCCTGCTTCTGGACAAATGGAAGGCGAATTGGTTAAGCGAGCGCTATGGAGTAGAGTTTCATCCCCAGCCGATCAGGGAGTAGAAGCTTATGCCCTCAGACCCAAAATCCTGGAGAGTCAGCTTCGAGTCTCTTTTTAAGCAAAGGGAGCATTGCCTGAAAGCTACGTTTTGCAGTAGCCCGGCGATGCTCCCTTTTTATGAACTTACGTTAAGAATCCCCTTGACAGGGTCTGCCGAAATTCGTAATCGATTCCGAATTTCGGGTATACATGGTCGCAACCTTCTAAAATACGCGCTTTGCTCCAATGAAGTGGGATTGCCAATAGGAACCCATGGTATAAATGGTTACTCCTTTTGAACTGGAGGCATTAATGAACTGTCCATTGCCCAGGAAAATCCCCACATGGTCGATGACTTTATCACCATCCAAGGAGAAGAAGACCAGGTCCCCGGCCTTCAGGTTGCTGTAAGAAACGGCCGTGCCCACCTTATATTGATCCCTGGATACCCGGGGCAAGGAAATGCCATGCTGAGCGAAGACATATTGGGTGTATCCGGAGCAGTCAAAGCCGCTGGTCGTAGTGCCGCCCCAAACATAAGGCACTCCGATATACTTTTTGGCCGTGTTGATCACGGCAGTAGCTTTGGAGGTAGTGCTGGAGGCACTGGTTTTGACGGAAGCTTTGGCGGCGCTGGCGGTGCTTTTGCTTGTAGCGGCAGACTTCTTGTCAGAAGTGGCAGAAGAGCTGGAAGCAGTGCTTTTCGGGGCTTGTGAGGGTGCAGAGCTGGACTGGGACCCACGGGAAATTTCACCGGTTGCTGCTCCGATTGCAGCTTGTCTGTCGGCATCGGCCCTGGCCAGTTCTCTGGAGGCTAGAACAGCTTCAAGATCGCTTTCAACAGTATCGCTTTGGGGAGCAAGGGCCATTTCCTCAACCCAAGCCAGATCTTGAGCTGTACCGGGCTCTGCCATGGTCTGCGGGTAAGCAAAGAGGGTAGTGGCGAAAAACCCCAAGGCTAGAAGAGAAACGAAAAGTTTATTGATAAATTTTTTCATAAAGTTCTCCTTTCAAAGTAAACGACGCAAAAGTGAAAGACAACCCATCGCAATCTGACAGGTTGTCCTCAGTATAAGATAATTTTTTCACGGTGTCCTTAGAGGATGATTGGTTATATCACCAGGTTTTGTTAAGATGTGGAACTACTTTTCGCTTAAGAGAAATTGAGGTACGCCTAATTTGGGATGATGAACTTGAACTAAATCCGTTTTATAGACCTGGGTTAACGTTTCTTCCCGGAGCACGTCTTCCTTTTTACCCCAGGTAACGATTTCCCCTTGATCGAGAAGGAGAATCCGGTCGCAATACTGAGCCGCTATATTTAAATCGTGCAAGACCATAATCACAGTGATGCCTAACTCGTCATGCCATTGACGGACATGATCCATGACTAAGGATTGATGGCCGATATCCAAATAGGTGGTGGGTTCATCCAGGATAAGTATCCGGGGCTCCTGAGCCATGGCCCGGGCCAGAGAGACCAGTTGGCGCTGACCGCCGCTCAGGGTGCTGACTTTTTGGGAGCGTTTAGGCCCAAGATTGAGTTTAACGAGTATGTTCTCCACCACAGCCTTATCATGGGAGCCCAGGTCGGCAAAAGGTTTTAACCAGGGATAGCGTCCCATGGATACGATCTGCTCTATGGTAAAGGGCAGGGCAGGGGTACCCTCCTGCTCCAGAACGGCAATCTGGCGGGCCAGCTCTTTTGAGGTATGGGAGGAAAGAGGCTTGCTCATTAGCAGGACCTTACCGGAAGTAGGAGGCTGAAGACCGCTGATGGTACGGATCAGAGTCGATTTGCCGCTGCCATTGGGGCCGATAATGCCAAACATATCTCCCTGGCTGATGGCAAAGGAGAGGTTCCGCAGCACAGCAAAGGAGCCATAATGTTGATTAAGGTTCTGAATCTCGAACAGGTTCATCCTAACCCCTCCTTAAACCACTTTTTAAAAGATAGGCGAAAAAGGGTGCGCCGACAAAGGCTGTAATCGCTCCGATGGGAATCTCCTGGGATTGGAGCAGGGTTCTGGCCATGGTATCCGACCACAAAAGGAAGATTGCTCCCGCTAAAGTAGACACCGGCAAGAGAATCCGGTGGTCAGGTCCTACGAGGAGGCGCATGAGATGGGGAATGATCAAACCGACAAAGGCGATAATCCCCACCATGGAGACTGCGGCTGTGGCCAATAAGGAACCGACCATGAGAATGGCAATTTTCTTGCGCTCCACATTGATTCCCAGGTGAGTGGCCGCTCTTTCCCCTAAAGCGATGACATTCAGCTCCCGGCTTTGCAAGAGAAGATAGGCCAAGCCGAGCAGAAAATAAGGGAGAAGGATCAGGACATTCTGCCAGCTGCTGTTGGCGAGACTGCCCATCATCCAGAAGATAATCTGCTGCATCTGCTCGCCGGAAACGGCAATCAGAAGAGAGAGAAAAGCACTCAGCAAAGCCTGCACTACCACACCGGCCAGGATTAAGGTTTCCCGTTCAAACTGACCATGCTGTCTGGATAGAGAGAAGACAAAGGCCAGAGAAATAAGCCCTCCGGCAAAGGCGAAGAGGGGCAGGGCCGATTGACCGAAGAAAGAAAAGCTGCGAAAAAAAAGGATAGCGGAGGCGGCGCCAATGGCGGCTCCGGAGGAGACCCCCAGGATATAGGGATCAGCCAGAGGATTGCGCAGAATTCCTTGAAAAGCCACTCCCGAGGTTGCCAGCATGGCCCCAACGATGAGGGCTAAAAAGACCCGGGGCAGGCGCAGATTCCAAACGATGGATTCCTGGGCTGAGGACCAGCTGGGGTCAAAGCTCAAAAAAGGCAGATGGTTTAAAATGATCTTCCAGGTCAGATGAAAAGGCAGGGAGACGGAGCCGGTCATCACACAGATGACAACGGAAAGAAGCAGGAGCAAGGATAAGCCCAAAATCCAGGGTATGCTTTTGGGGAAAGTTCGGGAATTCATCTTTATGTTATCCTCCTTAACTTAGGTCAATAGCTCTCTCCCCATACGGATGATAAGACCACCCTTGCCAAGGGCTAAAGAGTCAGAAACGCTCCGGGTAAAGGGCTTTAGCGATGGTTTCCAAGCCGTCGACGATCCGGGGACCGGAGCGGGTCACCATATCGCTGTCCAGATCGTAAATCCGGTCATTGCTGACAGCATCGATGGCTTGCCAAGCCGGGCGGGCGGCGATGGTGGCCTTCACATTATCCATGTAGTAGGAGTAGGTGCTCAGGATAACCTGAGGGTTCTTCTCAATCACCTGCTCCTCGCTGTATTGCGCCCAATCCTGGACATCACTGGCGATATTGATGCCACCTGCTTTGGTGATGAGTTCGTTAAGAAAGGTTCCTGCACCGGCGGTAAAAAGACCTGGATCCACTTCAATCCATACCCTGACCCGCTCAGCTTCCTTGATGGCCTCTACTTTATCGGCAATGGCTTGTTCCTTTGCTTTCATTCCCTGGAGCACAGCCTGGGCCTGTTCCTGAGTATTGGTAATGTATCCTAGTTCCTCAATGGTTTGATAGGTGCTTTCCAGACTTTGGGGGTTTAAATGAGCGACAGGTATCCCCAAACTGCGCAGGGAGTTAATAAAGCTGTCCTTATGCATTCCGGTCACGACCAAATCCGGTTTGAGCTGAATGAGCTGCTCCAGATTGGGGTTTAAACTGTCTTCAAAAATATATTCTGCGTTCTCCTGAATACCCACCGGGTAATTATCGTACACAGTTAAGCCGATCAGCTTGCGATCCAGGCCCAGAGCGCTTAAGATCTCCGTGGAAGGCGGAGCCAGACAGATAATGCGTTGAGGTTCCTTTTCCAGAGTGGTGGCCACACCTGTATCATCTGTGTAGGTTAAAGGGTAACTTGTAGTCTGGATGGTATCTTGCCCTGAGGGCGCTTCGGGAGGAGCGGCACCTTGCTGTGAGGGTGAATTGCAGCCGCTGAGCAAAACTAAGGTCACCCATAGGGTTATCAGCAGTGTGAATGCCTGTTTTTTTCTATTCATTTTTATGCTCCTTTCGAGTTGAAGTGGAAAGATCAAGAAAAACCTTTTATCGCCAGGATAAAAGGTTTTTGCTGCATTAGTAAACTCTTGCAGCGCCGTATCCTGTCCTCGAGGAGGGTCGCTGATGATTAGGCAGGTTCCTGACTTAAGAGTGATTACTCACTCAATTCACAGTGGCGGGACCGTGCCGGAATTGAACCGGCTTCCCTTTTAACTCTTTCCGGTAAGGATTGAGTACCTAATCCTAGTGTATTGAATTAAGACAATTATAAGGCATTCGTCCGGTAATGCCAAGGTTTGTTTAGTGCGTGCTTTCCTGGTGATTAAAGAATGGTTTTCAGCAACCGCGTAAATACTAAGGATGAAGATTTCAATTCACGGCAGGGGGATGTAAGCATGAAAGATATGCTCAAGAAAGGTTTAGCCTTGGGGTTAGGTTTCGCTGTGGTGAGCAAAGAGCAAATTGAGAAGGTCGTGGAT
Organism: Desulfitobacterium sp. LBE; assembly: GCF_007830365.1. Lineage (NCBI taxonomy): Bacteria > Bacillati > Bacillota > Clostridia > Eubacteriales > Desulfitobacteriaceae > Desulfitobacterium > Desulfitobacterium sp. LBE. The sequence continues at coordinate 77,867 of NZ_VLKD01000001.1, forward strand.
GAGTTGGTAAAGAAAGGAGAGCTGTCCGCCAATGAGTCCAAGGAATTAATGAATGAGCTGGTCCAAAAGGGCGAGGATCAGCAGAATGAGATTCAGGTCAAGCTTAAGGAGCAAGTGCAAAAAATCCTGGCGGAGCTTAACCTTCCAACCAAAGCAGACATCGAGAGGCTGGAAAACCGCATCGCTCAATTGGAAAGCCGGACCCATGATTAGCAGAAAAATTCGTCATGTTCATCGCTACCAAGAAGTAGCCACGGTATTGGCCCGTAATGGATTCAGCCTCATCCTGGAAGAGATGGGGCTTATTAATTTTATCTCTTTTTCCAGACGGATGCGGAGGCGGGAGGAAGAGGTGGATCCCATAACTCTCGGTCAGCGCCTGCGTAACGCCTTAGAAGAGTTGGGGCCTACTTATGTGAAGATTGGACAAATAGCCAGCACCCGGCCGGATATTATTCCCGATTACCTCATTACGGAACTGGAAAAATTGCAGGATCAAGTTCCGCCCTTTTCTTTTGCCGAGGTTAGTCAAATTATTAAAGCCGAGTTGGGGGCCCCGCCTCAGGATATTTTCCGGCATTTTGAGGAAGAGCCACTGGCCGCAGCCTCGATTGGCCAGGTTCACCGTGCCGTTCTCCAATCAGGGGAAAGTGTTGCGGTAAAAATCCAGCGCCCCCATATTGCCCAGAAGATCGAGACGGATCTGGAAATACTTTTGGATTTGGCTGCTTTGGCGGAAAAGCGTATGGATTGGGCCGCCCTTTATCATGTGCGGGATATGGTGGAGGAATTCGCCAATTCCTTGCGCAATGAGTTAAACTATGAAATTGAAGGCAATAATGCCCAACGAATCAGAAAGCAATTTCAAGGGGATTCCTCCATTCACATTCCCAAGGTCTATAAAGAATACTCCACCAAAAAAGTTTTGACTTTGGAATACATTCAGGGAGTCAAGCTCAGCCAATTCCAGACCCTTGAAGCCTTGGGCTATAATCGGAAGGAACTGGCAGAGAATCTGATTAAAGCGATGTTCAAGCAAATCTTAATCGAGGGGTTTTTTCATGGGGATCCTCATCCGGGCAATATCTTTGTTTTGCCCAAACAGGTGATTTCCTTAATCGATTTCGGCATGATCGGCAGGCTTTCTTCTGATATGAAGGATCATTTTGCTTCACTGGTCATCGGGATGATGCGGCGGAAGACGGAGGACATGGTGGAGGCTGTGTTTGCCATGGGGATCGTGCCTGAGGATCTGGATCCCAAGGTATTGTATCGGGATGTGGATGGGTTAAGAGAGAAGTATCTGGATGTGCCCATGAGTGAAGTCGATCTGGGGAGTGCCGTCAATGACCTGTTTAAGGTGGCCTACAAACACCGGATTATTATTCCTGCCGATCTTGTCCTGTTGGGTAAATCCCTTCTGAGTTTGGAAGGAATCGTGGAGCAGTTGGATCCCGAGATCAGCATCATCGATATTGCCGAACCTTTCGGTGAGCAGCTCCTTAAGGAACGGCTTCATCCCGCTTTTCTCGCTGAAAAGACCTGGAAGCATTTCCGGGAATACTTCGATCTTTTATTAAACCTCCCTAAACAAGCTAAGGAGATTTTCAGCAGCATTCAGCGGGGAAAGATACGGGTGGAGATTTATTTACCCGAACTGGCCGCCTTTATACGGAAGCTGGACCGGATCAGCAATCAGCTCTCTTTCAGTATCTTATTGCTGTCCTTCAGCATTATTATGTGCGGTTTGGTTATTGCCTCCGCCTTAGGCAAGGAACCCCTGGTCTTCTGGCGGATACCGGCTATTGAGGCTGGTTTTACAGTAGCGGCCATGATGTTCATTCTGCTGCTGGTATCCATTTTGCGTTCAGGAAGGTTTTAGTACGGCGAGTTTTAAGTGTTATAGAGCACTGACGGGCATGCCAAGTTTGGTCTTTTTTGCTATAATCAATACCATAAGCAAATCACATAGGAGATTGTCATGTTATGATTAGAGCAATGCAAGAAGGGGATCGGGAACTGTTTCTGGAACTGGCGGCTGAATTCTACCATTCAGATGCTGTTCTCCACCCTGTACCTGAGGAATTTCACAGCAGAACCTTTGCGGAGATGATGAGCTCGGATCGTTATCTGAACGGATATATTCTGGAACAGGAAAACCAGGCTGCCGGCTACGCGATTACGGCCAAGACCTTTTCTCAGGAAGCAGGAGGAATCGTCGTTTGGATAGATGAGATTTATATCCTGCCCCCTTACCGCTCAAAGGGACTGGCCCGGGAATTTTTTCAATACTTGGAAAGTCACCGGCACCCAGGGATTAAGCGGATCCGGCTGGAGGTGGAGGAAGAGAATGTTCAGGCCATATCCCTGTATAAACGATTGGGATTTAATGATCTTGAATATATTCAGATGATCAAGGATTTTGACTGATGGATAGGAACTGATGAGGAACAATAAAAAGAAACAAGAGGATGGAATAGTGCATGAAAGTTGTTGAAGTAAAAGGGGCGGAATTAGAGGAGGCCTTTCAAATTCGCAGGGAAGTTTTTGTGGAAGAGCAGGGGGTTCCGCTGCAGGATGAATTTGATGGCTATGACGAGCCGGGTGCAGCCGCCCGTCATATTCTGGTATACTATGAAGACCAGCCGGCCGCTGCGGGCAGGCTGCGCTGGCTGGGGGATACGGCTAAATTGGAGCGGATCTGTGTCCGTGCCAACCTGCGAAAATTCGGCTTAGGCAGTGTCGTGGTCAAAAGCATGGAGCAGATTGCACAAAGGGAAAGCTTCCCTAAAGCAAAGGTTCATGCTCAGACCCAGGCTCAGAACTTTTATGAAAAACTAGGGTACCGCCAGGTGTCTGAGGAATTCATGGAAGATGGGATTCCCCATATCATTATGGAAAGGACGCTTTAAATGGTTTTTTTTCCATACGGCTCCAAAGAAATTGAGCATTTAAAGACCCGGGATAAGGTCCTGGGGCAGGCTATTGAGCGCATGGGAATGATCGAGAGAGGGATTATCCCGAATCTTTTTGAAGCGCTGATCTCCAGTGTGGTCAGCCAGCAGATTTCCAAAAAGGCAGCTGAGACGGTATGGAACCGGCTGCAAACCCTGCTGGGAGAGATTAGTGCCGAGAAGATCGCCTTAGCCGATCTGGAAGCGATTCAAGGCTGCGGCATGTCTATGCGCAAGGCGGGATATATCAAAGGGATTGCCGCTGCTGCCCAAAGAGGTGAGGTGGATTTCCAGGAGCTCCCTACCCTGAGTGATGAAGAAATCATTCAATCCTTGTCGGCTTTACCCGGTGTGGGGGTGTGGACGGCGGAGATGCTGCTGATCCATTCCCTTTGCCGGCCCGACGTGGTCAGCTATCGGGATTTAGCTATCCGCAGGGGAATGATGAACTGTTATGGACTGGAGGAGTTATCCAAGGAGACCTTTGAGCATTACCGCAAGAAGTATTCACCCTACGGGTCGGTGGCTTCTCTGTATCTGTGGGCCATGTCTTAGTAAAGGTAAGCCCGTATCCTTATCTTCTTCGGGGGATGAGAAGAGAATCTGTGTAAAAAGGTGGTTCCCATAAGACGGAACCACCTTTGCTATGAGTAGCATAGTATAAAAGGATGAGTCTTTTACCCTTTGGAACGGGATGAGGGGGGATTATTGATTAGAGGTGGCTGAACCGGAGGCTGCTGTTGAACCGGGGCTTGCTGGACCGGCGGGCATTGGGGTCTTTGTTGAGCTGGATAAGAAGGATAAGAGGGATACATGTTGGGGAACGGAGCGTGTGCCGGAGGACAGCAGGTTTGAATCGGGGGACAGCAGGCTTGAGTATTAAAGAATTGAGGATGCGGCCCCCAAAAACTGAAAGGAACGCAGCATTTATCAAAAAGATGCATGAAGAATTCACTCCTTTTCCTGGAATAATCGGCGCTGAACGCTGAAGAGGGTTTAAGGGTTTATATTTCTAATATATGGTAATTTTTAATTTTGGAAAGTTGGCCAGTTTAATAAACGAAATTTTAGCTTGTTGCTCTTGAAGCGCTGTATTATAATGGTGAATAGTGTTATTTAACAGAGAACTTAATACTGATGAGGTGTTGTATGTTAACGGTAGAAAAAATCGGGGGCACTTCTATGTCCCAATTCGAAGATGTCTTGAAAAATATTATTGGGGAACCGGATTCACAGCGTTTCAGCTTTGGCAGAGTGTTTGTTGTCTCCGCTTACGCAGGGGTGACCAACAAGCTTTTGGAGGATAAAAAGACAAAGGCTCCGGGAATTTATCGTCATTTTGTCAATGGGGAAGATTGCGAAGAAGCTTTAAATGTCCTGTTGCAGGATCTCCTCAAGGTTAACGAAAGATTTGTGAACATCGGTTTGGATTATGAAGCGGCCAAGGAGTTCCTGGGCTCAAGGATCCAGCAGACCAAGTCCTATTTGCATAGTATGCATGAAATCATTGCCTCCGGTTATGTAGATCGGGAGAATATTTTCTCGGCGGCCAGGGAACTGCTGGCTTCTTTGGGAGAAGCCCATTCGGCTTTCAATTCCGTGAACATTCTGCAGAACCGCGGCATACCCGCCCGCCTTGTGGATTTAACCGGCCTCCGGGATTCCAGCCAGCTCACCATTGATGAGCGGATCGCCAAAGCTTTCCGGGGAGTGGACCCATTCAAAGAGATCGTTATCGTCACCGGGTATACCAAAGGCAAAGAAGGGATTATGCGCCAATTTGAACGGGGTTATTCGGAGATCACTTTCTCCCGGATTGCCACTCATCTCCATGCGGATGAAGCGATCATTCATAAGGAGTTTCATCTATCCTCCGCCGATCCGAAGATTGTCGGGGTAGAAAAGGCCATCCCCGTAGGGCGGACTAATTATGATGTTGCGGATCAGCTGGCGGATATAGGCATGGAGGCCATCCATCCCAACGCCTCCAAACCCTTGGAAATGGCCGGGATTAATCTGCGCCTGAAGAACACCTTCGAGCCGGATCATCCGGGAACCCTTATCTCCAAAGACTATATTGGCCCCGAGGCCAAAATTGAGATTATAGCCGGTTCGGACAAAGTGGTGGTAGTGGAAATCCATGACTCCTTAATGGTGGGGGAAGCAGGCTATGATAAGCAGATCATGGAGATGTTCATGAACTATTCCGTAAGTTATATCATGAAAGCCACCAATGCCAACAGCATCTCCCTGGTGATCTGGGAGCACGATCTGAACGAAGCTCTGATGGCGGAGCTGAAGGGAGCTTATCAGACCGTAACCATTCTGCCGGCGGCCATTGTCTGCGTGATCGGCTCGAATATTGCCGTTCCCAATATTTTGGCTCGTGCCACCAGCAGTTTAGCGAAGAATCATATTAATGTGAACTGTGTGTCCCAATCCCTGCGTCAGGTCAATATGCAATTTGTCATTGACCGGGATAAATACACCAGTGCGATTTATCATCTTAACGAAGATTTGTGTGTAGGGTAATCGTTGGAGTAAAACAAAAAAGATAGGGTGCCTTTCAGCCAGGCGTCCTATCTTTCTTTATGAATTAATTCAAGTTCAGCTACCAAGTAATTAAAGCTGTTTTCGTCCATCTTTATAATATAGTCCTCAGGTTTAATTTTACCCATAAGATACTCATTGGAATATCTCAATAAAAATAGACCTTTTACCCACGATGGCTTAGTAAATCCATTATTGCGCCAATTTAAAATGGGGACCTTAAATTGATCGTAATAGGATGGTGGATTATTTGGTGCTTGAGAAGTTGTTGAAACTAAAACAAATAATTCATCTGCAGTACCACCAACAATTATGGCTGGTCTTCTTTTGCTGCTATCAGGATCATCTTCGAATTCAACATCTAACCAAAAGATATCTCCAACACTAAGGTTCATGATTCAATCAATCCTCATGAATGTAACGATGAGCGGGATTGTTTTTGTCTAATTGCACTTTGCCATCTTTAATTTTAGGGCTTATCGTTATCTCCTTTAGTTTTTTTTCAGATAAAGACAAACCCTTATATGTATTTACTTCTTTTTTTGCTAATGAAGGCATTTGCTGACCCTCCTCTTGAGGACTATTCTTGTCCATATCTTACCACCTCCATAGTTCGGCTACAAGACTCTATGTCTAGTTTTGCCAATTTAGAAGGAGATAATTATAGACATATTCGAAAGCGCAGACAAGTCCAACATAATTTAAAGGCAGGTTACTCAGGCCGCGGACTTCTTGGCGGCTTGGGTCCGAAGAATTGATAATAATGGCATTCCAAGCGGCCGTTGTAAAGCTTTCTGCTCTTATCCCAGCGGCGGCCGATCAGGAGCTCGGGATGTTTATCCGTGGTGATCATATGCAAGGACCAGGTTGCCAAGCTCTTGAAGATCTCGCCAAGATCTTTATAGAGCTGTTTGACTTCCTCTTCCTCACCCAAACGCTCTCCATAAGGAGGGTTCGTGATCAGATGGCCGTATTGGAACCGGGAGCGGACTTCGGCAGCAGGCAAGCGTTGGAAGAAGATTTTATCCGTCAGTCCGGCATCTTCACAGTGAGCCCGGGCCAGCTGAAGGGCTTTGGGATCGATATCCGAACCATAAATATGGAGCGCCTGATCCCGATCATAGAGGTCTTCAGCCTCTTCACGGGCTTCCCGCCAGAGTTTTTCCTTAATATTGGGCCATTTCTCAGCGATAAAGTCCCTCTTTAGGCCTGGTGCACGATTAAGAGCGATCATAGCGGCTTCGATAGGAATAGTTCCTGTGCCGCAGCAAGGATCAATTAAGGCGCGGTCTGCTTTCCAATAGCTGAGATTGATCATAGCGGCGGCTAAGGTTTCTTTTAAAGGGGCTTGCCCCGCTAAGCGGCGATAGCCCCGCTTGTGCAGCCCGGCGCCGGAAGTGTCAATGGTAAGGGTGACGACGTCCTTTAAAAGAGCGACTTCGATTTTGTACTTGGGGCCGGTTTCTTTAAACCAGCTGATGCCGTAAACATCTTTGAGCCGTTCGACGACAGCTTTTTTGACAATAGCCTGGCAATCGGAAACGCTGAAGAGCTTGGATTTGATGGACTTTCCTTCCACAGGGAATTCCGCGTCGACGGGGAGCCATTCCTCCCAGGGCAGGGCTTTGGTTTGCTGGAAAAGCTCCTCAAAGGTTGTTGCTTTGAATTCGCCCATTTTCAGCAGGACCCGCTCTGCTGAACGCAGCCACAGATTGGTCCGGCAAATTCCCAGCTCATTGGCGGCAAAGGTAATTTTGCCGTTTTCCACTTGGGTTTCGGTATAGCCCAGATTATGGAGTTCACGGTTTACTATGGATTCAATGCCAAAGGCACTTGTGGCAATCAGCTCTAATTTAGCCAATACGGTATCACCCTTCATCATAAAATTCTTCTTCTATCATAATAACTCACCCGGAGAAAGGCAAGTCTTGCAAACTTATCTTGTTCACTATAGGATAAACTATAGGATAAGCTGAGCTGATGAAGGTCATTGGAGCACATGAATAGTGATAAGGCAGGCAGTAGTAGGAGGGTATTCAGTGGAAACGATGGAGCATCAGGAAAAGGAGCAATATAAAGAGGAACATCAGAAAAAGGTGCAATATGAAGAAAAGCTGCGTCAGGCTTTGCTGCCGTCATTTTGGCTCACTCAGCTGCTCTCGTTGCTTCTGGGAGGATTCCTGCTTTGGTTTTTCTATTTGCGCCAAGGGTATTCCTGGCAGGATTTTTTTGTCTGGGACAGCAACTGGAGCATATGGTGCCTGAGTACGGCAGTGGCTCTTTCTATGATGGGCCTGCAAATTCTGGCCTGGAAAGTTTTCTCTCCCGATGCTTTCGATGATGGTGGGATTAACCGTCTTTTAGTGGAACTACCGGCAAAACTCCTTTTTCCCATGTTTATCATCGGGGCCTTTTCTGAGGAGCTGCTGATCAGAGGGGTTATCCAGACAGGGCTTGCAGGTTTCCTTGGCCCCTTGTACGGTATCCTATTGACCAGCCTTATTTTTACGGGAATGCACTTCCGCTATCTTAAGAAACCCCTCCTGATGGGAGCCGCTTTCCTGATCAGCGTATTTCTTTGCCTCCTTTATGGCTTGGCGGGAACCCTTTGGGCTACGGTATACGCTCATTTCCTCTATAATTTCGGAGCGGCTCTTTTAGCCAAAAAATACTATCTGCCTTTGCTGGCAGGGGATAAAAAGATGAATAGCTAAGGAAAAGGGAGCGTCAACCGCTGCTTCAAGCAGCTTCGCGACACTCCCTTTGGGTGTTTGCATCTCAGGATGGTTGATTGATCTTAAATGGCCTAACGCATGTTTCCATTGGGAACGAAGGTGGCACAGTCCGTCATTTCAGTGGTTTTTGCATTGGGAGCTTGAATTTCGATGGTTTGGGCATGACAGTGATCATTTCCCCAATAGTGGCAGGTATTTACAACACATTTAACTCCTTGAAGATGGGAATCCACTTTGTCTACACGTCCAGGCATTGTTTTGCCCTCCTTTAGTATTTAAAATTTGTTTCAGGGATTTTCCCTGAACTCTTATTTAATTTCCCACGATGAGTGTTTTTTATTCTTAATCATAGTTGCTATTTACGTTTACGAGACAAATTTAAGATACTCAAACCATAAAAAAGTCCTGCTGTAACCAACAACACTAAAATACTTCCCTGAGGAGAAAGTAGAGTGTCCCCAAAACGGAAAGTCACGCCCATCAGGGTCTTGAATTCTGCCAGACTCTCTGCCGGGGCCTGGGCAAAAGCCTCCTGTAGGGGTGCTTCCATAAGGATCTGACGAAAGAGCACGGCAGCATGGGAAATTGGGAAAATCTTTACCACATATTGTACTGCTTCCGGCAGAACCCCAACGGGCAAGTAGATACCGGTTAAAAAACCGATCAAGGTTCCGATCACGGTGCTGGCCGTAGAAAAAGCATTGAGACTCTTGAAGAAAGAGGCCAGAAAAAACAGGATCGCTGTGCTGGCCAGAGAGGAGAGCAGAATAAGCGCCAGCACCTGCAGAGCCTTTGTCCCTGTCAGCAGCTCCCCGCCATTGGCGAGAATGTAAATTTCGGCTAAGATCAAGGCCACAACACTCATGATGACCCCAATGACAAAAGCGCTTAAAATATAGCCACCGGCCAGGGCGCTTCTCGAAACAGGGGATGATTGAAAATCCTTGATAATATTTCTAGCTTTATCCGCCACCATAATGCCCAGGGCCCCCATGGTCGTCGTCACGGAAGTGACAGCCAGCAATCCTGCCATGATCCAGCTATCCATAAGATAACGGGCATTCTCTATATCCGAATAATCCTCAGCCCAAACATCTCCTAAAAAAAGGGCATAGAGGCCGATAATGATAAAAACCGCCAGCAGAGAAAAGAAAACCGCACTTTTATCTCTGAAGAAGATTTTCAGATTGCGCAGCATAAAGTTGATCATTCTCTTATCTCCTTTCCGGTGATCTTAATAAAGGCATCGTCCATGGTACCATGGCTGACTTCCAAGCCGGTGAGATAAGCTTGGCATCCGGCCAGAATCGGCAAAGCCTCCAGGGTTGATGAGAGTTCGATAATGATTTGATCGGCAACCTGGTGGTAAGGGATGTGCATTTCCTGAAGAGCTGTGCTTAGCTTTTCTTTGTCGTGATAAGAAAGCTTAAGCCGGTCACTGGCATAGTCCCGTTTCAACTCTGTGGGTGTTCCTTTAGCGGCGATTTCGCCGTTGTCGATCACTATAACATAATCGGCCTCGGCAGCTTCCTCCATATAGTGGGTGGTCAGAAAGATGGTCATATCTTTTTCTTTCTGCATTTTCTGGATGGTTTCCCAGACATTCTTACGGGTCTGAGGATCCAGCCCTGTGGTGGGTTCATCCAAGAATAAAATTTTCGGTGCGTTAACCAAGGCCCGGGCGATATCCGCCCGGCGGCGCTGGCCTCCGGAAAGATTGCCATAGGGCCGCTTCAAAAATTCAGTTACCCCAGTAAGGGCCGCAATGGATTTTATGGAATCAGCCAAAACCGCCTTTTTCAGCCCGTAGAAACCGCCCCTGATCTGCAAATTCTCTTCTACCGTGAGCAGCGGATCCAGGAGGCCATCCTGAAATACCGCACCAATCACGGAGCGGATTTTATTATCCTCTTTGCCTAATTCGTAGCCGTCCACAACGACCCGTCCCCGGTCCGGTTTTAAAAAAGTACAGATGATATCGATTGTCGTCGATTTTCCGGCACCATTGGGCCCCAGAAAGGCAAATAATTTGCCTTTTTCCACATAAAAATTGAGCCCCTTAACCGCCTGAACATGACCATAGCTCTTATGCAAATCTACAACCTCAATTATTTTATCCATCCTGCCAACTCCTTTTTGGTGAACTCACAAGTGTCGACGTACATATTTTTACTTAAGTCTAATTCTACATGGAAGGCAAAAACCTTCTTAAGCCCAGATTAAAATTGGATTAAAAATGTAAATTTACATGAAAGGTCCAAAAAGAGAGAGGAGAAGTGCATATGAATTGCTCCCAAGGAGATTTGTTGGCAAAGATATGTGCCTCATCAGATCTTCATAACATACAAAAGTATCTTAATGAGGTATTATTATTACGAGGATTTGAGAGGCAAAGTGCCCAGGATAAAAAAGAAAACATCACAAGGGAATGGAAATAAATTGGATGATGGAGAAGAGGTGCAGCCATGGGTAAGACCTTGATCATAGCCGAGAAACCCTCCCAAGCCAGGGAATATGCCAAGACTCTTGGTGTAAAGGGCAAAAGGGAGGGCTATTTTGAGAACGATGAATATATTATTTCCTGGTGTATCGGTCATTTGTTTGAACTGAAAGCGCCGGAGACTTATATGGATCTCCCTAAAGTGGGCAAGCGCTGGAGCATCCGCCGCCTCCCCGTGCTTCCCCGGCTGGGGGAATTCCAGTATGGGTTAAAATCCGGCACTGCCAAGCAGTTTAAAGTGCTGCAGGGCTTGCTCAGGTCCCCGGAGGTGCAGCAGGTTATTTGCGGGACGGATGCCGATCGGGAAGGGCAACTGCTTTTTCAGGAAGTATGGGACGCTGTAGGCAGCAAGAAGCCTCTTTTCCGGCTCTGGATTTCATCTTTGACCCAAGAGGCCATTCGTGAGGGGATGAGCAAACTGCGCCCCGTTGGCGAGGTGGAGGGCTTGGCTCAGGCAGGGTATGGGCGTTCCTATGGAGATTGGGATTTTGGCATGAATTTGACCGAAGGGTTCACCGCTCTATTTGGCAGTTTTGATCCGGTGCGCAAAAAGCCTAATGTCATCTCCATCGGCCGGGTTCAAACTCCCACATTGGCCTTGGTGGTGGAGCGGGAATGGGCGATCGAGAATTTTGTCCCGGTTGCTTATGTGGAAGTGGAAGCGGAATTTGCAAGTGGGCAAGGCTCTTATAAGGGAAAATGGTTTGACCCCGCTATCAAGAGCCCACGTGACAAAAGTCAGGAAACCGCTAACGAGCAAATGATGTTGGACCTGGACCGGGGCAAAGAGATTGTTGCTAAAGTTCAAGGAAAACCGGGCAGAATTCGTTCCGTAAAAGATAAGGAGACGAAGGAGCCTCATCCCTTGCTCTTCGATCTAACCTCTCTAACCGTCAGTGCTTCCCGGCGCTACGGATTCGGAGCGGAAAAAGTGCTGAAAATTGCTCAGTCCCTTTATGAAAAGAAAGCCATAACCTACCCCAGAACCGATTGCAATTATTTACCCCCCGACATGCTCCCCAAACTGAAGGCCCATCTGCAGGCTTTGCAGCAAAGCCCCTTTGCAGAATGGGTTAAGGAAGCGCTTAACAGTCCCTTACCCGGGGGAAAAAGGGTTATCAATGAGATTACGGCCCACCATGCGATTATTCCTACCACTGAGAAAGCGGCTCTGAATTTGAGTCCGGATGAACGGAAAATTTGGGAGATGATTGTCCTGCGTTTTCTCTGCATTTGGTTTCCCCCGGCCCGTTATGCGGAAAAAGAGGTCGTTACGGTAGTGGAAGAGGAGTCCTTCCTGACCAAAGGCAAAACCTTGCTGGAACCGGGATGGAAGAAGATCGAGAATACTGAAAAGCATACGGAGGGGTCCGGACTCCAGCTCCCCTTGCTGCATGAGAATGAGGAGGTCAAGACCCGGTCCTGTCAAGCTCTGCAAAAGGAGACCAAGCCCCCCAAGCGCTATACCCAGGGCGATCTGATTAAAGCTATGGAAGGAGCCGGCAAGGAGGTAGAGGATGAGACCCTGCGCCGGCAATTAAAGGGAAAAGGGCTGGGAACCGTGGCGACACGAGGGGCAATTATTGAGAACCTCCTGGACCGGGGGTATCTTCTGCAGCAGCAGAAGGTGCTTATGCCGACGGCAAAAGGAACAGAGCTTATTCGCTTAATTAAAGAGCGCTTACCCCGGGCTCAATTGCTGATCAGCGCCGAAATGACCGGACAGATGGAATATGAATTGGCCCAGGTCGAACGGGGGGAGATGCCTTTAAGCCGGTACATGGAGAAAGTCGAAGAGGCTATCCGGGGTATCATTGAAGAGCTGCGCCACTATGAAGCCACCCAGGGCAAAAAACCGCTGGCTTTTGCCCCTCAGAAGCCGGGTGCCCACGGCCGCAAAAGGGAAAGCAACTCAGAGAGGAAACCCCGAGAGCCCCAAACTCAGGCAAAGAGTGCAAAGGTTGGGCAAGAGCGTCCAGCTTCGGCTGCCGGGGATAATTTGGGGATCTGCCCCAGCTGCGGAGGCGGGGTAGTGGAGAGGGAAAAGGGCTATGGCTGCCAAAACTGGAAAGATGGCTGTCCCTTTATTCTTTGGAAGAATCCCATCTGCGGCAAGGTACTGACACCTGCTCAGGTCAAGAGCTTATTAAAAAAAGGAAAAACGAATTTAATCAAAGGTTTTCGCTCTAAAAATGGCAAAAGCTTCGCGGCTTATCTTGTTTGGGAAGATCCCTCTTCAGGAAAGCTGAAGTTTGAGTTCGAGAACAATGAGCGGGCAAAGCCCGGTTAAGTTATTACAATCCAGAGCAAGCTCCATGTTGTGGCGGCACCAGCAAAGGGTGAAAGTATCGCCGGGTAGCATAAGCCAAACTCCAATGCCGTCTGCACCACTAATTGAGATGACAAGTTTATCGATATTTGCTAAGATATACTTGAGTGTGACAAGAAACAAAGAAAATTGGGGCAATATGTCATTTTGATTCTATGCCAATTTTTGACGATCAGGAAGAAAAATGTGTCCATCTGAATAAGATGAAACAGACGGCCCAGGAACATATGGACAGGGGGGAAGAGTATGGGAAGTTGGGAAAGTGTCGTGGTAGCCATCGGAATTATCCTCTTATTTTACTTCGCGAGGCGCTATACCCCTGGTCAGAAACATCCCAAAACCATGAAAACAGGGTCGCGGTCTAAAGAAGAGACCCCAGCTTTGGAGATGATCCTTACCAAAAAAGAAGCGAAGCATGTACCGGTTAAACCGGCTCCTTCTTCCCAAGGGGCCGCCAGCCTTGTGATGCATCCCCACAGTTTTGAACGGGCTAAGCGGGAGTATATGCATTATGCACAGCAATTCAGCGGGCTTTACGAAGTGCTCTTTTTATCCTGTTCAGGAAAAGCGTCCGCCCAGGGGCGGGAACAATTGCTTAAGAATTGGGAGGAAGGCATTGTCGGTACAAATGCCCCGAATTTTATACTGGCTTGGAATACCATTATCCAAAAATATTGTGGAAGAAATTTTTACTTTAAAGGAAATGTAAAAGGAAAAAGCGACCAGAGTGAGGAAGAACGGATTCTTCAGGATTGGTTGAAAATACTGTTCAGATGGGGCCTTCATCGGGAACCCAGGGGTCAAATCCAGCTTGAACCACATGGTGGAGAGCCGATTGGCGTCCAAGACCTGAATTATTATTGGGTTCTTAATGGGGAAGTGCTCGAAGAAGGGCGAGGCAAAAGCCAGTCCCTAGGTCAATGAGTGGAGAAGATGCAGTTGCTGCATCTTTTTTCTTTCATATTGTTCTTGACAGAAAAGGAGTTGTATAGGAAACTAAAGACACTGAATTAGTTTCCGCAGGGAGGAATCAGGTTGCGAGACCGCATTTTAGAGAAAGCCTATGAATTGATTCAACGCTATGGGTTACGGGGGTTCACCATGGATGATGTGGCCGGCGAATTAGGGATCAGCAAAAAGACCATCTATAAATCCTTTGCCTCTAAAAACCAATTGATCAGCCGGTTGGTGGACAATATCGTCGAGGTGGAGAAAAAGACATTTATGGAAGCCATCAGCGGTTATTCCACATGGCTGGGGAAGTTTGAAGCCATGCTGACCATGTACACTCCGGAGGATATTCCTTTTCGGCTGGTGGATGAACTCTACCGTTATTATCCGGAAGAAAAAGAAAAGATTGAAAGATTGGCTGAGTTCCGGCAAGAGATTTTTTATCCCTTGATCCAAGAGGGGCAGGCTACGGGAAAAATCCGCCTGGATCTTAACCCGGCGATCATCGTGTCCATGATTCATAACCTGTTCATGATGCCGGCTGATCCCAAGATGCTGGAATCTCAGGATATTACCATCAAACAGCTGCTGGAGCAAATGAAAAACCTGGTTTTTTACGGAATTCTTAATCATGGGGAGGATAATAAAGATGAGGTCTAAGCCTACTGGATCGTTTATGGCGCTGGTCATGAGTTTGACATTGATGTTGGGAGGGTGCACTCAGGCGGCTGCGGTAACCCCTCCGGAAAAGGAACATCTGGTTCAAGTGCAAGAAGCTAAGGAAGGGGCTTATCCGGTGGACCTGCGCTATACAGGACTTACCTCTGCCGGCGAACTGAAAAAGTACAGCTTTAAAATTCCGGGAAAACTCACGGATATTGCCGTGGCAAAGGGAGCTTTGGTGAAGCCGGGCCAACAGCTCGCTGCTTTGGATACCGCGGAGTATGGCTTAGCGGTTCAAGCTGCTCAGCTTAATGTCACTAAAGCGGAGAAGGCCTATACGGAAGCCCGGGATAACTATGGGAAGTTAGAAAAGCTCCATGAAGCAGGGGCTCTGCCGGAAGCAGATCTTATTAAGGTTAAGCTGGATTTGGATGTGAAGGAAGCAACCTATCAGCAAGCTCAGCTTGAGCTGGAAGCCAAGCAGATTCAGCTCAATGACGCACAGCTTTATGCTCAGAATGAAGGCTATGTGGTGGATATTCTTTTCCGGGAAAGCGAAGTAGTGGCCGCCGGATATCCAGTGGTGGTCATTCGCTCCCCTGAACAGAAGGTAACGGTGGGTCTGTCTCAAAGTGATGTTCAGAAGGTCAAGGTGGGGGATAGGGTGGAAATCACTTTAGATGGGCAAAAGGGAACAGGACATGTTGAACGGCTGGAAGCCGTTCCGGATCCTCAAACCCGCACTTATACTGCTGAAATTCTTATTACCGAGTCTTTTCCCAGTGAGAAATATTATCTTGGGGCCACAGCCGAGGTGAAGTTTGCCCAAGGTGAGGCAGCGGGGATATGGGTTCCCTTAGCCTGCATTCTCAATGATGGTGAAGATTATGTTTTTCTGGTTGAAGAGGAGCGGGCGGTGAAGAGGAATATTAAGTTAATGGATACCCAAGGGTTTAATGTCCGGGTAGAAGGCTTAAAGCCAGGGGAACATTATATATTCAGTGGGATGAAAAGTTTAAAGGAAGGACAGAAAGTCAGGATTCAAAGCGAGGGCACCTCCCATGAACAATAAGAAAGGACTCATTTACCACATTATCAGCAACTGGCGTTTTACCATCTTTTTCACCATCCTCACCATGGCCTTGGGAATTTACAGTTATTATATAGTCCCCAAGCAGGAGAGCCCGGATATCTCCGCCCCCTTTGCCGTCATTACCACCATTTATCCCGGAGCAGCTCCTGAGGACGTGGAAAAGCTGGTGACCCGGGTGATTGAAGATGAGATCCGGGAAGTCCCGGGCTATAAGACCTCCCAGTCCATCACCAAAAACAGCCTTTCTGTAGTTGTCCTGGAGCTTCACAATGACGTGGACGTGAAAGAGGCCTGGAACGAGCTGGGGCAGATTCTGGATGGAGCTCAAGGGAAAATTCCCGCCGAGTGCTTTGACATTGAAGCGGACACCAAGCTCTCCGAAACGGCGGGGATGATCATCAGCCTCTCCGGGGCAGGGTATACCTATGAGCAGCTTGCCGATTATGCTGAGCAATTTAAAAGCAGACTGGCCAAGATTGATGGCATTTCCCGCTTTACCGTGACCGGCGTTCAAAACAAAGCGGCCCGCATTGAAGTGAAGATAGCTGAACTGAACAAGTACAACATCTCTCTTGACGAACTGGTATCCTTGATTCAGGCTCAGAACCTGCAGATTCCTTCAGGTTCCTTAAGCGATCAGCGGGTGAAGGTCAATGTCAGCTCCCCCGGTCTTTTTACATCACTCAGCGATTTGGAGAATATGATCATCGATGTATCTGCTGAAACCGGGGCCCCCATTCGTTTGCAAGACCTGGCGGACATCCGTTGGGATATTGAGGATGCCGATTATCAGCTTAAGCACAACGGACAAAATGCCATTATGCTGAGCGGCTTTTTCAAAGAGAACCGCAACATCCTGCTGGTCGGCGAGGATGTCCGGGCGGAGCTGGACCGGCTGAAAGCGGAACTGCCCCCGGAATTAATCGTTGATGAGGTGGTTTATCAGCCCACAGATGTGGATAAGAGTGTGGCTGAATTCTTTAAGAATCTTTTGGAAGGCATGGCTTTGGTGCTGATCGTGGTGTTTTTGGGGATGGGCTTCAAGAATGCTTTAGTAGCTTCCACAGCAGTTCCTCTCTCCATTGTCATTACCTTTATTGCCATGCATCTTCTGGGGATACAGCTTCAGGAAATATCCATTGCCGGTCTCATTTTAGCCCTGGGCATTCTGGTGGATGATGCTATCGTCATTATCGATGCCATTCAGGTGCATATCGATCAGGGATTGGAGAAGATGGAGGCTTGCATCCGCGGTATGAAGCAAGCCATGATTCCTGTGTTTTCAGCCACCCTTACCATCGCAGCCGCCTTTTCCCCCATGCTCTTTGTCCCCGGTCCGGCGGGAGAATTTCTGAGGAGCTTGCCCCAGACGGTGATTATTGCCGTGAGCGCTTCCTTTTTGGTAGCGATTACCGTGACTCCCGTCCTGGCTTATCTATTCTTTGACAAGTTGAAGAAAGAGGATGACAAACGGACTCCCCTGCGCCGTGTTTATGGGTATGCTTTGCAAATCGGCATGCAATACAAAAAGTCCACGGTGTGTGCAGCCATCTTGCTGATTGCCATCGCTGGTTACGGTGCCCTCCAGCTTCAGATTGAGTTTTTCCCCAAAGCGGATAAGAATGTTTTTTATATTAACCTCTATTCGGAAAATGCCTCCGACATCTCAGCTACAGCCCGGTTGGCGGAACAAGTGGAAGGAATTCTCCAGGAAAATGAGGAGATCATCAGTTATTCCACTGCTCTGGGAGGCGGTCTGCCCAAATTCTATATCACACTGCCTAAGGCGACTCCTGCTAAAGATTTTGGCCAAATCATGGTCAAGGTGGATTTGGCCAAAGGGGAATTCGCCAATAATGAAGACCTGGCCCTTCATCTTCAGGAGCAATTGGATCAGCATTTAATCGGTGGCTCGGCTAATGTGCTGTTGTTGGAAAAAGCTATGCCGGGAGATCCCCTGGAGGTGCGGGTCAGCGGCGCCGATCCCCTGCAGGTCAGGGATGGGGTCGCTTTAATCCGCCGGGAACTGGAGGGGATTCCCGGAACCATGAAGGTGGCGGACGATTATGTCGCCGGTGAATACGAATTTGTGGTGGATGTGGATACGGAACGGGCTACGACTATGGGCATCACCAATTACGATATCCAAAGACAGATCAATATTGCTTTGAGCGGTGCCGAAGCATCTCTATTCCGCATCGCCGGCAATGAGTACCCGATCCTGGTTCAAAGCGATGTGAAGAGCAAAGAGGATTTGGAAAACCTGGCTATCAAATCCTCCCTGGCCGGTCATAAAATCCTGCTTAAGCAGTTAGGAAACATCCACCTCCAAGCCACTGTGCCCACGATTAATAAATATGATGGGGTTCAGGCGGTGACGATTTCCGGAAAAGTGCAGCCGGGATTCAGTGCCGTAACCATTGAAAATACCTTGAAACAGCGGCTGACGCAATCGGGTTTTGATTTCTCCGGGCTTACGGTGAGCTATGAGGGAGAAGCCAAAGATATCAAGGATAATTTCGGAAGTCTGGGGACCACGGCGATTTTCGCCTTGTTCCTCATCTACGTGATTTTGATGATCCAGTTTCGTTCCTTCCTGCAGCCGGCGATTATCTTCATCACCATTCCCTTATCCGTGATTGGAGTGGTGGCAGGGTTGATGCTCTTCGCCCAGCCCTTATCCTTTACGGCTTTGGTCGGGGTGGTAAGCTTGATGGGACTGGTCATCCGCAACGCTATTTTGCTGATTGAGTTTATCAATCTGGCCCGGGAAGAGGGAATGTCCATCGATGAGGCCTGCCATTTTGCGGTCAACCGCCGTTACCGGCCCATTATTCTGGCAGCGGTGACCACGGTCATCGGTCTGGTTCCTCTGGCTTTTTCCGGAAGCGATCTGTTCACCCCTATGTCCGTGGCTTTGATGAGCGGATTATTGATTTCCACCCTCTTTACCCTGGTGGTGGTTCCGGTATTGTACAGCCTTCTGGTCCGGGAGGGGAAAGGAACGGCCCCCGGCGCTTCTGCTGCCGGGAAAAGGGAAATGGGTCAGAGTATGTAGAAGCTTACCAGACAGAAAGCCGCCGCCGGAGGACAATATGTTCCTCGGGCAGCGGCTCTTTGTTTTGACCTACTCCTCTTCTCCGGCGGCCAGCAAGGCCGCGCTCTCCTCCACAGGCAGAGTCTGCACCTCTTTAAGCTTCCGGCCGATGGACCGGGATTTCCGGGTGGCGGTCTCGATGGTGTTGCTGGCTTCCTGGAGCTTTTTCTGGGTCTTTTCCAAAATCTCCGTGAACTTGCCGAACTCCGTCTTGACTGCACTCAGGAGATTCCAAACCTCACTGGAGCGCTTTTCGATGGCCAGGGTTCGAAAGCCCATTTGCAGGCTGTTAAGCAGAGCGGCTAAGGTGGTGGGACCGGCGATAACCACTTTATACTCTCTTTGCAGCAATTCACAGAGCCCGGGGCGGCGGAGAATCTCCGCATAAAGACCTTCAACAGGCAGGAACAGGATAGCAAAATCCGTAGTGTTGGGAGGGTCCACGTATTTTTCATGAATGGATTTGGCTTCCGTTTTGATGCGGTATTCGAGGGCTTTCTCCGCTTCGGCGATCCGGGGAAGATCGCTTTGTTCCTGGGCATCCAATAAGCGATGGTAATCCTCCAGAGGAAATTTGGCATCGATGGGGAGATAGACCAGGCGGTCATGTCCGTCTTTAGCCGGAATATTGATGGCGAATTCCACACGGTCCTTGCTCCCGGCTTTAGTGGCAATATTGATCGAATATTGATCAGGGGTCAGGAGCTGTTCCAGGAGATTGCCCAGCTGGATCTCGCCCCAGGTTCCCCGGGTTTTGACATTGGTGAGGACTTTTTTCAGGTCCCCGACACCGGAAGCCAAGGTCTGCATTTCGCCCAAGCCTTTGTGGACTTGTTCAAGCCGGTCGCTCACCATTTTGAAGGACTCACCAAGTCGCTGTTCCAAGGTACTGGTCAACTTCTCATCCACGGTAACCCGCATCAGCTCCAGCTTTTGAGCATTATCCTGCTGAATAAGCCGCAGCCGTTCCTCAACCGTTTGGCGCAGCTGTTCCAGCTTCTGCTCATTGGTTTGAGAGAGATTGTTGAGCTGCTTAGAGAATATATCCAGTTGACTGCGCTGGAGAGTGGCGATTTCCGACATTTGGGTGAGCTGGGAGTCGCTGAAACGTTTTAAGGCGTGACTCATTTCCTCACGCCCTTGCCGGGAGTTGGTATTATGCTCTTCCCGGTTGCGGGCAAACTCCCCTTGCCAAAGGCGTTCCTGGCGTTCCAGGTTTTTTTCTAATTGGGTTATTTGGTTTTCCAAGGACTGAAGTTTGGTATGTAGAGCGTGAGTAGAGTTCTCCCGTTGGAATCTGAAAAACTGAATAAGCAGAAAAACAAGGATAAGGACGGTAAGGGCTGTGAGAGCGCTGTTTAAGACAGGCCAATAGGTCATGAATGATTCCTCCTAATGGTTATGGAATGGGTTATGTAATCGTCGTAGTGTGAGACCTCCTTTATTTTAGCATAGTGAAGGCAAATTTGCTCTGTTATGGCTGGGTGTGGCTGGTTTTTCAAAGCTCTTGACGTCTGACTTTTCAGTTTGTGAAGGTAAGGGATAGTGGAGAGGATGATGAAACGAATGGGGGAGATTGCCGTGTATCCTCCGTCTACAAAAAGCTGTTGATGAGATGGCGAAATTATGATAAAATAACGCCAGATAGTAAGCCGTCAATTTCAACAGAAGGAGGATGCGATATGATTACTATTCGACCTGTTTCGGATTTAAGAAATAAGTTCACAGAAATTGAGGAAACCGTTAAAAAAGGCGATCCGGTTTATCTCACTAAGAACGGTTACGGCTCTATGGTCGTGCTCAGTCTGGAACAATACGCCGCGTTGACAGATGAAATCGAATTAAAACTGGATGAGGCGGATAAAGCCGCGGTAGTGGACAGCACCCGCTACACGGAAGATGAGGTTTTCAGCAGAGTGAGGGGTCGCATTCATGAACGAAAAACGTTATAAGCTGCGATTTCTTCAGCTGTTTGAGGACGATTTGAACGAAATCGTGGACTATATCGCGGGACGTTTGCGGAATCCAATGGTGGCAGACGCCCTTGTGGACGATGTGCAACAGGCTATCCGGGGCCGGCTTTCCTGTGCGGAGGCGTTTGAACAATACCATTCTGCAAAAGAGCGCCAATACCCATACTACCGCATCTATGTCCGAAACTACACCATTTTTTATGTGGTGATCGACGACATCATGGAAGTTCGCAGAATTGTTTACAGCAGGCGCAACCTTCCAGAGGAAATCTAACCCAAAATACAGAGAAAAGCAGTCCTTGAGGATTGCTTTTTTGCTGCCAAAAGCAAGGGGGACACTATAGAGGGCCATTAAAAGGGCCTGAGACCATTGACAATAAAGGCTTGACCTCTGACCAAATTTGATTAAAATATTTATTGTATACTATTGGATTAATATGGAGGGTTTAAAACAATGAGTCAGATTGAAACAAAAGAGTTCCAGACAGAGATCAGGCAGCTGCTCGATATTGTCATTAATTCCCTTTATACGGATCGGGAGATTTTTCTGCGTGAATTGATTTCCAATGCTGCCGATGCTTCAGAAAAAGTAAGGTATATGCAATTATCCGGACAAAATGTCAAGGATCAAGAGCTTCCCCTGGAAATTCGCATTACTCCCGATGAAAACGCCAAGACCTTAACCATTGCCGATGCCGGTATTGGCATGACCAAGGAGGATTTAATTGAGAATATAGGGACCATCGCCCATTCCGGCTCCAAAGCTTTCGTGCAGCGTTTGGCGGAAGCAGGGGATAAGAAGGATGTCAATCTGATTGGTCAGTTTGGGGTCGGTTTCTATTCGGCTTTCATGGTGGCGGATAAGGTGTCCCTTACCAGCCGCTCCTATGAACCTGATGCCCAGGGCTATCGTTGGGAATCCGACGGAAGAGGCAGTTACAGTATTTCTGAAGCAATGGATCTGCCCCGGGGAACCAGCATTACCCTTCACCTGAAAGAAGATGCTCATTCCTTTGCCCAGGCCGATACCGTGAAGCGCATTATTAAGCAGTACTCCAGCTTTGTGCCTTATCCCGTCTATGTCGGTGAGGAAAAGATCAATACAGTTCAAGCCTTATGGACGAAGAACAAGAATGAGATCTCTGAAGAGGAGTACAAAGAGTTTTATAAGTATATCGCCAATGCCTATGACGAGCCTTTAATGCGCATGCATTTTTCCTCAGATGCTCCCATTAACCTCAATGCATTGCTGTTCGTTCCTAAATCCAATATGGAAAAGTTCGGCTTTGGACGGATGGAGGCCGGGGTCAACCTCTATTGCAAAAAAGTCCTCATTCAGGAAAAAGCCAAGGACATTGTTCCGGAGTGGCTGCGTTTTGCCCGGGGCGTGGTGGACAGTGAAGAACTTCCCTTGAACATTTCCCGTGAAACCATGCAGGACAGCGCCTTGATCGCCAAACTGAATAAGGTGGTGACCAGCCGCTTCCTGAAATTCCTGGATGATCAAGCGAAGAACGAACCCGAGATCTTTAAGGAATTCTGGAATGAGTTCAGTATTTTCCTTAAGGAAGGGGCTGCCAACGACTTTACCCATCGTCAGGAGATCCTGAAGCTGCTGCGCTTTGAGTCCTCGAAGACGGGAGAAGGGGAGCTGATATCCTTAGGGGATTATGTGGGCCGGATGAAGGAAGGACAAGAAGCGATCTACTTTATCAACGGTCCGACCCGGCAGATTATCGAGGAGGGTCCTTATTTAGAGGTCTTTAAAAACAAAGACTATGAAGTCATCTATACCTATGATGGCATCGACGACTATGTCTTCGATATGATCAGGGAATATGACGGCAAGCGTTTGCTGTCCGCCGATCATGGGGACCTTAACCTTGCTGATGAGGATGGGGCCTCGGCAGAGGAAAAGCTTTTATCAGAAGAGGAGCTTAAAGAATTTAATGACTGGCTTAAGGAAGTGCTGGGGGAGAAAGTGACGGAAGTCCGTGAATCCAAGCGCTTGGTGGACAGTCCGGCCATCATCCTCAGTCATTACGGTACCCACAGCATGCAGCGGATGATGCAGCTGATGAACAGGGACCTGCAGGACGTTCCGGCCGGAATTCTGGAGATCAATCCCAAGCATGTTCTGATCCAGCGTCTCAACGGTTTAAGAAAGCAGGAAGATTCCTTTGCTCCTTTGGCCGCTGAGCAGCTTTTTGCCAATGCCCAGATTGCAGCGGGAATCATCGTGGATCCCCGGAGCATGGTCAGCCGGTTAAATGAGATACTTGAGAAAGCCTTGAGATAACTCAACAAAAGACACAAGGAAGCGCAGCAGTGGCAGATTGCTGCGCTTCGTCATCTTTAGGACTTGGCCTCGCTATACTAATCGGAAGAGATGAGTATGGACTGCAAAGGAAAACTAATCAGAAATTGGGTGCCCTCAGGGCTGGAAAGGACATCGATCCTGGCGTTATGGGATTTCGCTATTTTATAACATATGGATAACCCTAAGCCTGTTCCGCTTTCCTTTGTGGTAAAAAACGGGGTGCCTAGTTTTTCCAATAATTCTTTGGGTATGCCATGGCCCTCATCTTTAATGGCTAAAACAACAGTATGGTTTTTTTTATAAGTTTGGATCGTCAGGCATCCCCCTTCAGACATCGCTTCAAGGCCATTTCTGCATATATTTAAGACCATCTGGGTAATGTCTTTGGGGCTGATCTCGATATCGGGGATATCTCCGGGGGTAAAACGGATTTGTTTGTTTTGGGTGAAAGAATCGGCCTCAATCAGGGGATGCAGGTTTTGCAGCAATGTATTGAGGTTAAAGATTTGGTAATTGGGTTTATGGCTTTTGGCCAGGGTAAGAAATTCTTTGATGATCGTGTTGGCCCGATCCAGCTCTTCTATCATGAAGTGGAGGGTTGATTTTTGCCCCATATCCTGAGTTTTTTCCCCCATGAGCTGAAGATATCCCCGGACTGTGGTCATGGGATTCCTGATTTCGTGGGCGATACCGGCAGCCATCTGACCTACCAGGTTAAGGCGGTCCAGCCGGACCATCTCCGTATGCAAGCTTTTTAACTCCTTAATATCCGTGAGCGACATTAAGATGCATTCTTCATGGCCCAGCTGGATGGTTTCAGCAGAAATCGCCGCAATACCAGTGATACTTCCTTCCCTCTCCAGAGAGATTTCTATATTGCCAAGGGCCGTTGCCCCCGAGTGAGGTTTGTTGTTTTTGGCATAGTCGAGGATTTTTGTCCAGTCTGCTGCATTGAACCCTACTTCGAGAGGAGTTTTGCCGATCACATCTTCGCCTGAAAGCCCCAGGTAATTGGTAAAGCAATGATTTATTTCTAAAAATTGATTATCCGATATTCTGATAA
This sequence comes from Desulfitobacterium sp. LBE, assembly GCF_007830365.1. Lineage (NCBI taxonomy): Bacteria > Bacillati > Bacillota > Clostridia > Eubacteriales > Desulfitobacteriaceae > Desulfitobacterium > Desulfitobacterium sp. LBE. Next base: position 102,095 of record NZ_VLKD01000001.1, read on the forward strand.
TAGAGAGACCAACCGGTGCAAACTGAAAGACTGTATTAAAATATTGAAAACCTGATGCGATTTTTTTGAATGGTTCGTGTAAGTTTTTAATCAGTATGTTTTTGAGGATAAAGATATATCCCAGGAATTTAAAGATATGCCCTGCCACATTATCTATATCGTAGATATTATTGTATATTGTGAAAAATAATTCGCTAATGAGGAGCAAAAGCAAGGCATTCGAAAGGTTGGAGCGCTTCGGCACCTCTTCGCTGTGAGATTTGTGAATTAATATGAAAAGTGCTGCAAAATTCAAACTGCACACAAAATATTCAACAGCTATTTTGAGAGGAGTTAACCCGCCGTCGGGAGTCAGTATAGCAGGTAAAGAAGCTCCCCATTTCATAATGACAATCAAAATAATCGTTAAACAGACAGAGCCAAGAACTCTGGAAACTCTTTTTTTCGGAGCCCGATTTAATATGTAAATCAAAAGACCAATTGCCTCGGTCAGCCGGGCAATTAACCAGAAATAGGTTGACCTTGCTCCTGTGGAGTTGAGAAACATGCCTTTATAAGTTAAGACATGCATTAAATCATAGAGGCCCACCGACATAAAGATGATACCAAGAAGGTACTTGCGGTCCGATTTAGTATAGGGGTAAGAAGCTAAGCATTGCAAGGCGATAGTAAAGGATACAATAATGCTGAAGAACTCGAGAAGAGTATGAAGAAAAAGGAAATAAGGGGATGGGATAACCCATTGAATGTCTGTATAAACTAATCTACTGATGAAATAAAGCAGCCCTATTGCTGCGATGCTGTGATGTTTCAGGGTTTTCCACAAAAACAAAAGACAAACCTCCAATTCTGTATATTTTGCTGAAGAAAGTGTTTAATAAGCCCTTTGTATTATAAAAATTGTAAATATTCTTAATACATTTCGCTAGGAATGCCAATTATCCTGTAATTTTGTCGTTTTATTTAGGAAAAATCTAAAAAAACAATTTTATTAAAAGGAGAATGATTAAACCTAACGAAATTAAATAAACTGAGCTGAAATAGAATCTCAGACCAAAATTCTGTAAACACTAACCTAACTGTAAGAAAGGACGTGAAGTCATGACCCATTGGCAAAGCGGAACACGCCCCCTGAATTACTATGTCAACCCCAGTGATCCCCGCAATCTGAAACAGAAGGAAGAGGATCTGAAAGAGCTTCCTCAAGAATATCAGGATTTTTACCGGGAGGTATCTCAATTCGTACCTTATCAGCGGATTTTTATCGATCCTCTCTATACTTTAGGTTATGGAATTGATGCGAGCTTTTACCGCCTCATTCCCAAAATTGTGATTCGGGTTCTCAATGATGCAGAGATGGGGGAGATTCTGCGTTTATCGCAGCGGACGAAAATACCGGTCACTTTCCGCACAGCAGGCACCAGCCTTTCCGGACAAGCCCTTACGGATTCTGTGCTGTTAGTGCTGCAAGGCTCTTGGCGGCACTATAAAATTCATGACCATGGCAAAAAGATCAGCTTGGAGCCGGGGATTCTCGGCGTGGAGGCCAATCGCTATCTTCGCTCCTATAAACGCAAGATCGGCCCGGATCCTGCATCTATCGATCACTGCATGATCGGCGGCATCGCTGCCAATAATGCCAGCGGTATGTGCTGCGGCACCTCGGATAACAGCTACAAGACCGTGGATGAAATGCGGATTATCTTCGATGATGGAACGGTGTTGGATACAGGGGATTCCTCCTCGCGGCAATATTTCAGGGAACGCAAGGGAGAGCTGATCCGGCAGATCGAAGAGATACGTGACGAGCTTAATGCCGATCCTGATCTGGTGGCCATGATTAAAAAGAAATATAAGATTAAAAATACCACGGGTTACAGTATCAATGCTTTTGTTGATTTTCAGGATCCCATCGAGATCATTAAACATATTCTGATTGGTTCGGAAGGGACCTTGGGTTTTATCTCTGAAATTACTTACAAGACCGTTGTGGACTATGACCATAAAGCTTCAGCCTTGATTATGTATCCGGATATGGATCATGCCTGCCGTGCCGTGATGAAACTGGATCGGGATTTGGTAGCGGCGGCTGAGATGATGGATAGGCCTTCCCTGCGCTCTGTGGAAGATGCTCCCGGAATGCCGGATTATCTGAAGACTCTTTCCGATACGGCAACAGCACTTTTAGTCGAAGTCCGGGGAGCCAATCCTGAGGAACTGGAGCAGCGGATTAAAAACGCCACCGCTGTCCTGGAAGATATACCGACCATCTTCCCGATCAGCTTTACTTCAGTGAAATCAGAATATGAAACCTATTGGAAGATTCGCAAAGACATCTTCCCCGCCGTAGGAGGTGTGCGTGCCCAGGGTACGGCGGTTCTGATCGAAGATGTGGCCTTTCCTTTGGAGCGCTTAGCCGAAGCTACTGCCGATCTGCGGGATAGTCTCAATAAATTCGGCTATACCGATGCGATTATCTATGGCCATGCTCTGGATGGCAACTGGCATTTTATCTTCACACCTAAGTTTGACAGTGACGAAGAGATCGCCCGTTATGAGGGATTGATGAATGAGGTCAATGAATTTGTCGTGAAGAAATACAATGGTTCCCTGAAGGCTGAGCATGGCACAGGCCGCAACATGGCCCCCTTTGTGGAGCTGGAGTGGGGAAGCAAGGCTTATGAGCTGATGAAGCGGATTAAATCGGCTTTTGACCCCCATAATCTCTTAAACCCCGGTGTGATTATCAATGACAACAAGAATGTCTATCTGGAGAATTTGAAGGCCATGCCGGCCTCTCATGAAACCATTGACCGCTGCACCAACTGTGGATTCTGCCAGGATATCTGTCCTTCCAAGCATCTCACCACCACCCCCCGGATGCGTATTATCCTGCAACGGGAGATCTCCGACTTGAAGCGAACCGGCAGGGAGCCGCAACGCTTGATGCGCTTGCTCAGGGATTATGATTATGCCGGCAATGCCACCTGTGCTACCGATGGGTTATGTGCCACGTCATGCCCTCTTAACATCAATACAGGGGATAACACCAAATACTTACGCTCTCGGGCTATTACACCGGCAACCCGCAAGGTGGCAAGGGCCCTGGCCAAGAATATGAACGGGGTAACCGGCATTATGCGCTTTGGCTTAGGTGCCGTAGATGGAGTCCATGGCTTTTTGGGCACGCGCATCTTAGGCGGCATGGCCAGAACAGCCCGGGACGTCTCCCAGAGCAAGATCCCCTTATGGAATGAATGGATGCCCAGTAAAGGCAAGGGCAAGGTTAAGCCCCGGCCGCCCTTTGCCTCGGCTCAAGGGGGTGAAGTCCTGAAAGTCGTGTATTTCCCCAGCTGCATCAGTCGCTCCATGGGACCGGCCCGTAAGGACAAGGATCAAAGACCTCTTAATGAAGTGATGTGCTCTCTGCTTGCCAAAGCTGGCTATGAAGTGATTATTCCGCCGGGGTTGGATAAGCTTTGCTGTGGCATGCCTTGGGAGAGCAAAGGATTTTTTGATATTGCCGATGAAAAAAGCGCAGAATTGGAAAAAGTTCTGCTCCAAGCCAGCGAGAATGGCAAATACCCCATCGTTTGCGATACCAGCCCCTGCCTTTACCGTATGAAACGAGCCTTCACATCAGGTATAGAGCTTCATGAATCCGTAGAATTTACCCATGACTTTTTGCTCCATCGCTTAAAGATCAAGAAAGCACGGGAAACCATTGCCGTTCACGTTACCTGCAGCTCGGTTAAAATGCGTCTGAGTGAAAAGTTCAAAGCCCTTGCCGAGGCTTGTGCTGAAAAAGTAATCATTCCCGATGATGTTCATTGCTGCGGTTTTGCCGGAGATAAAGGGTTTACTTACCCGGAATTAAACGATGCCGCACTGGCGGGACTTAATGGAGCCCTACCGGATAATTGCGCCGGAGGATATTCCAACAGCCGGACTTGTGAGATCGGCTTATCCGCTCACAGTGGCATCAGCTACCAATCCTTAATCTATCTGGTGGATCGCTGCTCCAGTCCCTTAAGGTAAAAATTTTGCGCCATTGGCTCACTATTTTCGCAAGCAGAAACCCCGCCCGGTCATATTCTGACGACTGGGCGGGGTTCTCTTACTTGCTGGATTCCAGGGCTTTGGCAAGCTGATCGGCACAGGATGTGGCTTTATGGCCACAGCGGATACCTTTGAGACGCTCTGCCACATCGTCCACAGACATTCCTTCCAGAAGCACAGCTAAAGCCTGCAGGTTGCCGGGACATCCGTTGACGAATTCGACATCGTATAGTTTGTTTTCCTTTATCTCGAAATGTATATGGCTTGCGCAAACACCTTTTGTTTTATAAGTACTCATAATCTGTCCTTTCCATGAATCTTTCCAAGAAATTTCTGTGATTTTTAATTCTGTTAGGTGATTTATACTTCAACATCTATTATAATGATTCAATGGATATTTGAACAGAAACAAAAACTCTATGTAAGGTAATGGTCTTAGCGGTTCAGCAGCAGTATGATGGGAGTGTACTCATGCAAAAGCAATATCTTCGGCCGATGGTTATTTTGGTCATCATCCAGTTCCTGGTTATGGTGGGCTTCGGGATAGTCATTCCCATCCTTCCTTTTTTGATAGAAGAACTGGGCGGCGGGGCTTTCTCACTGGGGTTATTTATGTCTGCTTATTCCATTATGCAGTTCTTCTTTGCCCCCTTTTGGGGAAGGCTGTCGGATCGCATCGGCAGACGGCCTGTTCTGTTAATTGGACTTAGTGGTTATGGCATTACCTTTTTTCTCTATGGAATGGCCGGAAATCTGCCTCTTCTCATCGCTTTTCGAGCTCTGTCGGGGGTGGTCTCTTCGGCCACTTTGCCTACCGCAATGGCTTATATGGCTGATATAACGGAAGGAGCGGACCGGTCCAAGAGTATGGGAATGCTCGGAGCCGCCATGGGATTGGGGATGGTTTTCGGACCGGCTTTAGGCGGTTTCCTGGGACATTATAGCTTTACGTTACCCTTTTACTTTGCAGGAACTTTGGCTTTGCTCGTCCTGCCTTTTGCCTGGAAGCTGCTGCCTGAAACCCTCAAAGAACCCAACCTGGAATCTAAACCAAAAGTACGCCTTCATCCCGGGGTGATTCGGGATCCTTTATTCCCGCTGTTTATCTTCAATTTCGTCCTTAGCTTTACGATGGCCATGTTTGAAAGCACCTTTACCTTGTTTGCAGCCGAGCGGGTGGGATTCGGGCCCCAGGAAATGGGCATCGTTTTTATGATTATCGGCATTACTGGTGTGATCGTTCAGGGAATGCTGATTGGCAAGGTGGTCAGGCGGTTTGGGGATGCCAAACCGGCCAAGGTGGGAGCACTTCTTTGCGCTGTGGCCTTCCTCTGGCTGCTTTGGGCACCTAATGCCATCCTGTTGGTTCTGGGAACGGTAGTATTTATGGTCGGAAATTCCTTTATGGTTCCCACCGGTTCCAGCCTGGTGAGCAAAAACAGTCATACCGGGCAGGGAGCTTCTCTGGGTGTATTTCAATCCTTTGGCAGCCTCGGCCGAATTGCCGGCCCTCTGGTGGGAGGCGGTATCTATGGATTATCCATGAATACCCCCTATGTCATTGGGGCGGCTACCCTGGTTTTGTGCCTGATTTTCTTTGGCACCAGGATTCAGGATTGCAAAGCGGGTGAGGCCGGCACTTCAGCTTAGGCTGCACCATCGAGTGATGAAAAATAGCAGCAAATAGTGATGCCTTGCTCAATATCATGGAGTACATTGTTCAACATCATAAAACCTTAGCCACCTTGAACGATAAAATTCCTGCCTCACCATCCACCTGGCTTGTAATTCCCTCCCAATACCCCTATAATGGATACAGGTGGAAATTAAAAGGCCGCCGCGGCCTGAAAGTGCTACCAACACTTCCAGGCACGCGCAAGGTGTGGAAGCACCTACACGTAACAGCAAGCTGTCCGCGACGACAGATCCATTATACAATGCCCTTCCCTCCAGTACAACCGTACCGGCGGCCAGGGTGTATAACCAGAGTGTATAATCGGATTGCCGCTCAGGGAGCGTGCTGATTGTGTGCGACTTGAGAGCAGAAACTTGAGACAGTATAATTCAGGCGCATGTGTAGGGATAAACCCTTGCATGCGTCTTTTAATTTCCCCTGATCACCGCCAGGCTGCCGGAAGCGGACCCTTGATGGGGGTCCGGTCCGGTGCCGGGCGGGAAAAGGGGGAAGTATATGAATAGCAGAGCAGGAACGGATGGACCTATCCTCATGGTCACCTATGCCTGGGCAGAAACCGGCCAAGGGCGAAGGAGAAAGGCCCGGCGGAAGCCATGCTGAGCGCCGGGTTGAATATTAGCCTATGCGATGACGGTGCACTGCAGCGGGCATACATAAAACTTATCCTTCAGGACTATGAAAGCAGATGCGGAGTCAAGTTTAACCTTTATGAATTCAGCAGCGGGGAGGAACTGCTGGAAAAATTCAACGAGAACCCTAATCTATTTGACCTTTTCTTTCTGGATCACCGGATGAAAAAGATCACCGGTCTTGAGGCTGCCTCACATATAAGGCAGCGCAATCAAGGGTGTCACATCGTTTTCATAACAGCGTCGGAGGAGCAGGAGGATTTTAAAGCCGTGTCGCCGCTCCGCGTCCTGACTAAACCGGCCCAGCCGGCAGCCGTCTGGGACATTCTGGACAAGGTCGCGGCCGAAAAAATCAGCCCCAGCCATCGCGGATGATTTATCCACTGAACGGACGGCGCTGGTGATCGCGGCTGAAATAAATATGATTACCCGGCAAACCCGGAAAATTCTGCTGGCCACAGCTTAGGCTGATTTCCGTGGGCGATGAAAATAGCTCAACATAGTGATGTTTTTGCTCAATATGTGGTATACTAAAATTAAATAGGAGTCATGCGCTAACATGACCCCTAGCAACAGCCGCTTGAAGTGCGGTCGGCTTTGGAAATCGGAAAATAGACCGGCATTCCTTGAGCAGAGGCGGTCTATTTCCGTTTATCGGAGGTAAGTAATAAAGCAACTAATGCTCCAAAGGAGATCATTAGTGTTAAAGGTTCATATACTTCCATGGCATCACCTTCCTTCGGAGGAATGCCGACCGCTCTGCTGCAAAAATTAATTATAGCATACAAGCACTCTGAATAGGGGTGCTTTTTCTTATATACTTCTTAACCACTGGTGCTAAAAGGGGAAAGTGAGTCATATGGATTTAGGGAGACAGGCTCGCAACACGAATTGCCCATAGAAATGAGGTGGCACAGTGGGGGAGTATGTAAGAGAAGAAGTCTACCCGATCATCCAGGGCTTGGATTTATATCTGGCGAAAGGCAAAGCGATTTCCTATAACTCAAGTTCCTTCAATCAGCTCAAATTAAATTTGCGGGAGTATGAGCTTTACTTTAATGAAAGACGCTGTGAGAATTTTGATATGGTGGGAACCTACCGGCCTTATCATTTTAATTCGGAGAATTTCGGTCTCTATCTTTATGCGGAAATGTTCGGGATGTATCTCTTAAGTGTTCTCAGACAGACCGCGATGACCTTAAGAGAGGCGCATACCCTGGCTTTGGATTCTGTTCTCACTCATGTGTCTTTCCATTATCTCATTGAGCGCTACTGTATTTTGCTGGATGATGTGGGAAGGAATAATGAGGGTCTTTACCCGGCTTATAAAAGAAAGATCTATAGTCAGACCTGGGGCACTCAGGATTGTCTTGAAGAAACCCTGGCCAACGCCTTTGTCTTAAAGGCGCACCCCTACTGGACCGATAAGCAGAAGGACTATATTCAATCCGTGTATGCACGGCAGCGGGAAGGGTATATTCAAGCCCACAATCTGAACCCTGTGCATTATCGGGAACTCTACGGTCTTCTGGAAAACCAGCTTAAAGGCCAGAGAAGCGCGCATGAGGTGCCCTCTCTTTATGATTTTGTCCATAAGAACTTACCCTTTCGCTTTATCGGGCTTCCGGTGTATTTGGTCAATGATTGCGGCAAGCTGGAAGAATTCATTCAAATCGTCGAACTCTTATTTCCACAGATATAGAAGTGCTTTTTAGATATAGAAGTGTTTTTTAGAGTTTTCATCAGGTGAATGGAAAAACTAAGAAAACCATGAGTTGAAAAAACCGCATGAGATCAAACGATGATTTCACGCGGTTTTATATTATGTGGCTGTTTTGGACTATGGTTGTTTAAGTGCTAATCTTGTAAGAAGGGCCCTTTAATTTGAATGCTCTTCGGCATAGAGTTCAATAATTCTGAGGATAACTTCCACGGATTTTTCCATGGCGAAGGTGGGAATGAATTCATAGCGGCCGTGGTAATTATGCCCGCCGGTGAATAGATTAGGGGTGGGCAGGCCCATAAAGGATAAGCGTGAGCCGTCGGTGCCCCCGCGGATGGGCTTGATCAGAGGTTTAACCCCCACCGTCTCCATGGCCTTTTGGGCTTTATCCACAATATGCATCACCGGCTGAATTTTTTCTTTCATGTTTTTGTATTGATCGGTGATCTCGACATGAAAATGTCCCGATCCGTATTTTTTGTTGCACTCTTCCGCTAAATTGAGCATGGTCTCCTTACGCTTGGCAAAAGAGTCTTCAGCAAAATCCCGGATAATGTAGTAAAGGGTGGTTTCTTCCACATCTCCCCGGATATCATTGAGATGATAAAAGCCCTCATAACCCTCGGTGGTGGCCGGTGTTTCCTGAGGGGGGAGTTTGACGATATATTCATTGGCTAAAAGAATGGAATTAATCATTTTGTTCTTGGCATTGCCGGGGTGAACATTTCTTCCTTTTACTTTCACGATAGCTTTGGCGGCATTGAAGTTCTCGTATTCCAGCTCGCCAATGGGCCCGCCGTCCACGGTATAGGCAAAATCTGCTCCAAAACCGGCCACATCAAACTGGTCGGCACCCCGGCCGATCTCTTCATCAGGGGTAAAGGCCACACAGATGGTTCCATGCTCAATCTCCGGGTGTGCAGTCAGATAGGCGATTGCTGTCATGATCTCGGCGATGCCGGCTTTATCATCCGCTCCCAAGAGGGTGGTACCATCAGTAGTGAGCAGGGTTTTTCCTATGTAATCCAGCAATTCCGGGAAGTCTGCAGGGGAGAGGACTAGATTGTGTTCCGGGTTAAGAAGGATGTCCTGGCCGTCATAATCTTTTACTAACTGTGCTTTGACATTGGTCCCTGAAAAATCAGGACTGGTATCCATATGGGCGATCAAGCCGATGGCGGGGATCGCCTTGGTAGAGTTGGCAGGCAAGGTTCCATAAACATAGCCTTCCTGGATGCGCGCATCCTGCAAGCCAAGCTCTTTAAGTTCTTGTTCAAGAAGCCGGGCTAAGTTCAGCTGCTTCCCGGTGCTGGGGGTGGTTTGGGACTCTTCATTGGATTGGGTGTCGATGGCCGCATATCTGAGAAAACGTTCGATGACACTGGACATGATTAAGCCTCCTCATTCGTTGGTAGGGAACTAGATATAGGAATTGGTTAGCCTGGGTTTAATGGTTATATATTAGCTTTTTGGACTTAGACTTTCCAAGACCATGCCGGAAGGTAATACCCCTTGACGTTCAGGGATTGTAGGGGTGAAGATGAAAATTCGCCGGTTTTGAAATTGAGTCAGCTAGCTTAGTAAAAGTCAAAATCAGCGGATTTTTAAACTCACTTGCCATACCTTGGTATTGGCTGACAAGCAGATGAGCATTAAACATTTGTCCTTGAAATACCTAAGCCAGTCGTTAAGATAACTAAAAATAGCCCCCCTGGCAAGGACAAAGGCTATTTTTTAGGTCAATCCCATATGACCGCATTGCGGACTAAGCCGGCACACCGGCTGAGATATTAATCCATCTCCGCTTTTGCTGCTCCTATTATAACCCTAAAACAGAAAAATATAAAGAGAATTGCTTGGAGGGTATTTTTGCTTTGATTGCTTGACATGTGTCGTGTAAACGGCTATAGTATTTTTAGTGAACGACATAAGTCGTGCAATGGGAGGGGAGGGTCGTAATGGTAACGGCAAATAATGCCCTTGGCAAAAGTGAGTGGTATATCATGGAGAAATTGTGGGAGCTGGCACCCCGCACCTATGTGCAGCTCTGCCATGAATTAAAGGATGATCCGGGCTGGAGTCGCAGTACAGTGCAGACCATGCTGGAACGCATGACTGAAAAAGGTGTTATTCGCTTTGAAGTGGTAGGGCGGGCCAAGCAATATTACCCCAATGTGGCACGGGATGATGTTGCGGTGGCTGAGGCACGTTCCTTGCTTGAACGGGCCTTTGCAGGCTCGGCAAGCATGATGATGAGCACCTTAGTACGGAAAAAGCAGCTTTCCAAAGAGGAGATCAACGAGCTGTACGCCATTTTGCAGGAGGCGGAGGATAAAAATGATTGAAACAGTGATGACCTCTTCCGTTCTGATTCTTATTGTTGTTGCCCTGCGGCAGCTGCTGCGCGGCCGGATTTCCTCCCGGCTGCAATATGCGCTGTGGCTGCTTGTGGCGATCCGGCTGCTTCTGCCCTTTTCCTTGTTTGAAAGCCCCATCAGTGTGCTGAACGCTTTGCCCAAACAGCCCGGTGGTTTTGTTACTGTTGTTCCGACTACCATACCTAACCCAGCTGCTCTAGTTACTTCAGCTGATCCAGCTGTTCCAGCTGACCCTGCCAATCCAGTTAATCCAGTTAATCCTGCGAAGGGAATAGAGCCAATCGGAATTCAGACAGCTCAAAATAATAATACCGTCACCAATGCTGCAGCTCATAAGACAGACTACGGAGCGATGGCAACTTATCTCTGGTTGGGCGGAATTTTGACCAGCGGCGGGGTTGTGGTCATGGCCAATGTTCGCCTGAGCCGAAAGCTCAGACGAAGCCGGCAGCGGGTACATAATGTTTCTTGCCCGCTGGCTGTCTATGTCACCGAGGATTTGCCGTCTCCCTGTTTGTACGGATTGTGGAAACCTTCTATCTACCTGACACCTCCCAGTCTCGCCGATGAACAGAGAACAACCCATGTGATTGCCCATGAGTTGACTCATTACCGACATGGTGACCACATTTGGTCTCTTGTGCGCGTTTTATGTTTTTGCATTCATTGGTTCAATCCGCTGGTCTGGCTTGCTGTGGTGCTATCCCGTCAAGACAGCGAGCTGGCCTGTGATGAGGGAACCCTTCGTGTACTGGGTGAAAAAAACCGCCTGGCTTACGGCAAAACTCTCATCGAAATGATGACCGTATCACCAAAGCCTACGGAGTTATTTTACTGCGCCACCACTATGACAGGAGGTAAAGGAGAAATAACAGAGCGCATCAAACGGATCGCTCAGAAGCCGCGCATGCTGAGGATCACCTTGATTGGGGTGCTGCTGATTGCCGCGGTTTCCATAGCGGTTACCTTTGGCGGAGGCTATAGCGAAACGACAGCAAAGGAGGTTGGCTTAGCCGAAGACCTCTGGAAAAGCCGGACGGAGTATCTGGGGGATAACTCCGCAGTCGGCAAGCTGATTGGTTTATTACCTGTACCGGAGGGTGTGCAGTACGATCACTTTAAGCTGCACACCGGTGAGCAGCCTTATGATATTGAAATTATTTACTCTGTTTCCGCTGAGGTGCTTAAGCAGTATGATACGGAAGAAACCAGGCAAGCCAATCCTTTTCGCCAAAATGCCCTGATCCTGCTGGCTCTGGTTGATAATGCCGGAGGTATTCGCGCTACATTAACTGATGGCCAGCGTGAAGTAGGCTTTATCAATGGTCGTGAATGGGCGGATTATGCGGTTGGTGAGGATGTCAGAAATTATGCCGAAAGCCCCGAAAAGCTGGGGGAGCTGATGGACTTTTCCTTTACCTCCGGGACGGCGACTCAGATCAGAACGCCTATTGAAGGGGGAACCCTTGTCTATGACAGCTCCGGTATCCTTATTGAAGATATCGAAGGTAAGGATGCCCGCGGTGATATTTTTTTCAGAGGAAAAGTCATGCTTATCAGCGATCCCAAGCGGGTTAAAGTAGCCGTTACTCAGGAAATTGGAACGGCCGGGGAGAAACTCACGGATATGGTAAGCCGTTCAGGCGCCATTGCCGGTATCAACGCCGGAGGAGTCTACGATCCCAATGGGGAGGGGAATGGAGCCATTCCTTATGGAATTACGGTGCAGAACGGGGAAGTCGTGTATGACACTATCAGGGATGAAGCAGTTGATTTTGTGGGGCTTGATGCCGAGGGCAAACTGATCATTGGAACTATGAATGTTGCTGAGATTAAAGAGAAGAACATCCAAGAAGGGGTAGGATTTTCCTCACCCTTATACAATATGGGGACGCCTTTAGTCAGGAATGGACAGCCTGCCGTCTCCGGGAACGGCGGCTGGGGGATAGCCCCTCGCACCGGAATCGGCCAGCGTGCTGACGGGACCCTTATTTTGCTGGTGATCGATGGACGTGATCCTGACTGGAGTATCGGAGCAACCCTAAGAAATATGGCGAATGTCTTTTTAGAGTATGGTGCTGTGGAAGCGGTTAATTTGGATGGCGGCTCCATGGTGGAGATGGTTTATGAGGGCAGGGTTTTGAATAAGCTTAGGAATATTTTCGGCGAGCGACCTATCCCCACCGGATTTGTGGTGATGCCTTAATTGAAGAAAGTTACAAATATTGTGTTCATTAACACTCAATAACATGACAAAGGAGGATGTATTATGCCCCATATCGCAGTCAGCCTTTATCCCGGACGGGATCGTGATACCAAGCTGGAGATTGCCAACAAGCTGAAAGACTTGATGGTAAGGGAACTCAATTTTCCACCTGACTCGATTTCAGTGTCGGTTGTAGAAATTGAACCGGACAGTTTCGTGGATACCATTCAACAAAAATATGATGGCAAGGATTTATATATCTCTTCTCGTGCTGTGAAAACATCGACATAGCCAATTGCATTTAATAAGCTGTTTGAAGAGCGGACCGACTTCCTGTAAAAGATTCGGTCTGCTTTTTCGATGGATGGACTTGATCTTTAAGATTTGCAAAAAAAGCAATAAGAAAAACCTCCGTATTGGAGGTCCTGGTCTTATTTAATCAAACCCTCATAAATAGAAATAAAATCTTCAGCAGATAAAATTCTTAATCCCTTGATTTGAACAGCATGAATACCGCTTCTAAAGTCGTTACTAACAAGAAAATCGGCTTCGCCTTTAATTGCTGTCTTTAAAAACATTTCATCAAATACATCATTAAGTGCTGGACACTCAGCTTCTAATGTATTTACGGAAATAGCATCCAGGAAAATATCTGAAAGATCGTGTAGATAATCATATCGCTCTTGTTTATCATCAATCAAAAATGTTACTGCATTTTTAATGACATAGAATAATTCACCGATAGTTTCCTGAGAGAAAAGTAAGGTAATTTTATTATTGTTAACTAAATCCATTACAGCATCACAGTAAAAATATTTGTTGGAGAACCAGGAATTAATGAATATATTAGTGTCAATAACAGCTCTAATTTTCCTTTTCATACCTCTTAATACCTGTTATCTTTCTAACATCTTCAATTGTTAATCCTTTTTTTGTCATGGCTTCCTGAAATCCTTGTTTCATCTTTGCCATAGGTGGAAGGTTTACTTTCGTATCAGGTTTTGCTAAGGGCTTCATTTCTGTAGCCTCCTTACCCTTACGTTCATCTTTCTTGCCCATATATTACCACCTTCCAAGTGTTTCTACAAGACTTTATGTCTAGTTTTCCCAACGTAGAAGAGTGTAATCCGTTTAATAGCAAAATGAGAAAAAATGAAATTGCTTGTGTTTTTATGATTGGTGCAATGGGATGGATTTGCAGTTCACTGGAGCTCATAGAAATGATATACTTAAAATTAGTGTGTATAAAACATGGCTCGGTATATCTGCTGCCTATTTATATTATTAAACTATAAGGGGAATCAAAATGAATCTGTTAACTGCTGAGTCCCTAACCAAGAGTTATGGAATTAAGCCTTTATTCCAGGATATTTCCTTAGGCATAGAGGAAGGTCAAAAAATTGGTATTATCGGGGTCAACGGAACAGGGAAATCCACCTTGCTGAAGATTCTGGCCGGCTTGGAGCAGCCGGATCAAGGGCAGATCACGACCAATAATGAGCTGCAGTTGGAATATCTTCCCCAAGAGCCCGACTTCGATCCCGAGGCTACGGTATTGCAGCAGGTTTTTAAAGGCAATTCCCCGCTCATGAAGCTGCTTAGGGACTATGAAACGGCCCTGGAGCAGCTGAATCAAGATCCCAACAGCGAAAGTTACCAAAATACCCTGCTCCAGCTAGGGCAGAAGATGGACAGCCACAATGCCTGGCAAATCGAGAGTGAGGCTAAAGCCGTTCTCACTAAGCTGGGGATAACCCAGTTTGATATTCCCGTCGGGACACTGTCCGGAGGACAGCGTAAACGGGTGGCTTTAGCCGGTGCACTGATTCAGCCTTCAAATGTATTGATTCTGGACGAACCTACCAACCATATCGATAATGAGATGGTGGATTGGCTGGAGAATTACTTGCATAAGCTTAAGGGTGCTCTTTTGATGGTCACTCATGATCGCTATTTTCTTGATCGGGTGGCGAATCGAATTTTTGAACTGGATCGGGGAAAACTTTATGCATATCCAGGGAATTACAGCCGTTTTTTAGAATTAAAGGCAGAGCGGGATGAGCAGGAGGAAGCCACTGAAAGGAAACGGCAAAATATCCTGCGCAATGAGCTGGCCTGGATTCGCCGGGGAGCCAAAGCACGCACCACCAAGCAAAAAGCACGCATTGATCGGTTTGAACAGCTTCAAGCTGATCAGCCTGAAGAGAAGACCGGAAAAGTGGAAGTTTCTGCAGGAGCAGCCCGGTTGGGAAAAAAGGTCATCCAGTGTTCTCATCTGCGTAAATCATATCCCGGCTCAGGGACGGTTATTGATGATTTCAGCATCATCCTGGCTAAATATGATCGCATCGGAATCATTGGCCCCAACGGCAGCGGCAAGTCAACCCTGTTAAATATTTTGGCTGGGCGGATGCCAGCCGATGCCGGAGAGATCGAATGGGGACCCACAGTAAAGCTGGGGTACTTTGCTCAGGAATACCGGGAGTTTGAACCACAGACCAAGGTCATCGATGTGATTAAAGCCGTGGCGGAAGTGCTGCCAACTTCTGATGGAGGGGTCCTGACGGCCTCGCAAATGCTGGAACGCTTCCTTTTCACTCCTGCCCAGCAATGGACTCCCGTTGAAAAGCTCTCCGGAGGAGAGAAGCGGAGACTTTATCTGCTGCAGGTTTTGATGAGCTCCCCTAATGTGCTGCTGCTGGATGAGCCGACCAATGATCTGGATATTCAAACCCTTAGTATTCTTGAAGATTATTTGGAGGATTTTCCCGGAGTGGTGATCACGGTATCCCATGACCGCTTTTTCCTGGATAGGGTGGTAGATCAAATTCTGGCCTTTGAGGGCCAAGGAAAAACCCATTCCGCCATCGGGAACTATACAGACTATAGGGAACAGCTGGCCAGGCGGATTGCGGAGGAGCAGTCCTCAGGAGAAGCCCTCTCTAAGACGCAGAAGCTGAACGGCCAGAACTCGAGGCTGGGTGAAGCTGAGGCTGCCGGGCATCAGGCCAGGCCAAAAGAGCGCCCGGTGAAAATGAGCTATAAAGAGCAACGGGAGTATGAGCAGATTGAAGACAGAATTGCCGGTCTTGAGGGTCAATTGGAACAAGTGGATCAAGATATGGCGGAAGCGGGAAGCAATTACGGTAAATTGAATGAGCTGATGAAAGCAAAGGAAGACCTGGAGAAGCAGCTGGAAGAATCTCTGGAGCGCTGGACCTATCTCAGTGAACTTGCCGAGGAGATTGCGGGCCGTAAAGCCCCCTAAGAGTAATGGAGCAAAAAAACCGGAGGTATATGGCAATGGATAAAAATATAGAGCTAATGAAAAAGCTCATCGAAGAGAAGAAGAAAAAAAGTGCTCAGCAAGGCGGACCCAATAAGGCTGCTGCTAAGTTAGGGCAAGCCCGCGGCGGGATCAAGAGCCATAAAAAAGGCGGGCTTTTTGATAAGTAGATCTGGATATTGCCCGTGGATTGACATAGGGTTTATAATAGTTTGATAGAAAAATGGAGGAGTGGGTATCATGCTCATTGTACTAGCATATTTGGCGGCCAATGTAGCAGCTAATTTGTCGGTAACCTATTTTGGCCCGATCTCAACACCGATTAATGCATTTTTGCTGATTGCGTTTGACCTGGTCGCCCGGGATAAGCTCCATGAGCAATGGAGCCGCAAGCATCTCTGGCCGAAAATGCTTCTTTTGGTGGGAACCGGTGCTTTATTGTCCTGGTTTATCAATCGCAATGCCGGGCCCATCGCCGTGGCCTCGTTTATCGCTTTTTTGCTTACCGGTATTACGGACACTGCCGTTTACCAGGCTTTAAGGAAGCATCCCCGCTTTGTCAAAGTCAACAGTTCCAATGTTGTTTCCGCGGCGGTGGATTCCATCGCTTTTCCGACCTTGGCCTTCGGGATGTTTATTCCCTATGCTGTGTTTGGGCAATTTTTTGCCAAGGTTTTCGGGGGTTACATTTGGTCCCTGATTCTGTTCAGAAAAGACAGGCCAAAATTGGATGATGGCTTAAAGACTACCTGATCTTAAAAGCCACTTGAATTATAAGGAGAGAAGGAGCTCAGTCATGAAAAAAGCGGTAGTATTGCTCTCAGGCGGTTTGGACAGCACGACCTGTATGAGCGTTGCCCATAAGGCCGGGTATGAGTTGTATCCTTTATCCTTTGATTATGGACAAAGGCATCAACGGGAATTGGAGGCAGCCAAAGCGGTCGCCCAATACTATAAGGTCAAAGAGCATCGGCTCATTAAGATTGAACATGTGGGAGGCAGCGCCTTAACGGATGCCTCCATTCAGGTTCCTGATTACGCAGAAGATGGCCAAATCCCCGTGACCTATGTTCCCGCCCGCAATATTCTTTTTTTAAGCTATGCCTTAGGTTACGGAGAGGTTATCGGAGCGGAGGCCATCTTTATCGGGATCAGTTCCGTGGATTACAGCGGCTATCCGGATTGCCGGCCGGAGTTTTTGCAGGCTTTCCAGAAGGTTGTGGACGTAGGAACGAAAGCAGGGGTGAGCGGCCAAACCATTGCCATCAAAGCGCCGCTGCTTTATCTTTCCAAAGGGGAAACCATCCAATTAGCTGCGGAGAATGGCGCTCCCCTGCATCACACCACAAGCTGTTACCGCGGCGGCGAAAAGGCCTGCGGAACCTGTGACAGCTGTACCTTAAGACTCAAGGGATTTGCTGAAGCAGGTATCAAGGACCCCATAGACTATGTGAATCAAGGGGACAGGTCCTGTTTTTCAACACCCCTGGAAGATTAAGGAGATGCAGTGCAATGATCAGCGAAAGAATGGAAAGGCAGCTGGATTTCATAGTAGCCATCGACGCCTTAAAGGATATAACCCGGCAGAGCATTACCACCGGCAGCAGGCGCCAGGAGAATGATGCGGAACATTCCTGGCATTTAGCGGTGATGGCGATGATTCTCTCCGAATATGCCGAGGATCAGACCATCGATATCGCCAAGGTGATCAGCATGGTGCTGATTCATGACCTGGTGGAGATTTATGCCGGAGATACTTATTGTTATGATGAGAAAGGGTATGAAGATAAGGCAGAAAGGGAGCAGGAGGCGGCAGACCGCTTATTTAATATGCTTCCCGAGGATCAGGCCCAATGGATGATGAGCCTTTGGCAGGAGTTTGAAGAGATGGAAACCAAGGAAGCGGCTTTTGCAGCGACTTTGGACCGTTTCCAGCCCTTATTACTGAATTACAATACAGAGGGTCACACTTGGCAAAGACCTGGAATCACCAGTGAAAAAGTATTAAAGCGCACTGAGATAGCCAAGGAAAAAGTCCCCCAACTCTATGAATATATCGAAAGATTGATTCAGAGGTCTATTGAAAGAGGAATGCTCAAACCATGAAGATTCTGATCGATGGTGATGCCTGCCCGAAAGCTGTTCTGCAGATCTGCCTGAAAAAGGGCCGTCAATATGGTATCCCCGTGTGGACGGTGGCTAGTTTTAACCACGAGATTGCCTCGGATCATCATATTGTCGTCGGCAACGCCCCCCAGGAAACGGATCTTAAAGTAGTGAATTTGAGTGAAGCGGGGGATATTATCGTGACTCAGGATATCGGTCTGGCAGCCATGGTATTGGGCAAAGGAGCCAGAGCCTTGAGTCCAACCGGTAAGGAATACCGCCCTGAATCAATAGCTGATTTATTGGAAGAAAGAGAGCTAAAGGCTAAATACCGCCGCTCAGGAGGAAGAACTAAAGGTCCCGGCAAACGAACTCCTGTTGAAGACCAGCTTTTTGAAGAAATACTGCTCAGGTTGCTGCAGGGATAATGATATTTTTTCGAAAAAGTACTTGTTTTTATTCAGTTGATAATGATAAGATAAAAGATAAAAGTTTTACGAATCAGGAGTGATAGAAATGGCATTATTTTTTGACGAACCTTCACGGACTTTTGGAGAATACCTCTTGGTCCCAGGATATTCCTCTACCGCTTGCGTACCTGCCAATGTAAGTTTGAAAACACCGGTAGTTAAGTTCAAAAAAGGGGAACAATCCTCCATCATCATGAATATTCCCCTTGTCTCGGCTATCATGCAATCCGTCTCCGATGATAAAATGGCTATCGCCCTGGCGAAAGAGGGAGGGATTGCCTTTATTTATGGCTCCCAGACCATAGAAAACCAAGCCCAAATGGTATCCCGGGTAAAGAACCATAAGGCCGGCTTTGTCATCAGCGATTCCAATGTGAAGCCGGAGGATACTTTGGCAGATATTTTAGCTTTAAAAGAAAAAACAGGCCATTCAACCGTTGCTGTCACCGATGACGGCACTGCCAACGGCAAATTAGTAGGTCTTGTAACCAGCCGCGATTACCGGGTGAGCCGGATGCCCACCGATACCAAAGTCGGAGAATTTATGACCAAATTCGAGGATCTGATCTGTGCTGATGAAAAGACTACTCTTAAAGAAGCCAATGATATTATTTGGGAACACAAATTGAACTCTTTGCCTCTCATCGACAAAGACCAGCATTTGAAAACCATGGTTTTCCGCAAAGACTATGATTCCAATAAAGAGAATGAAAATGAGCTTTTGGATGACTCCAAACGCTATGTGGTTGGTGCCGGGATCAATACCCGGGATTATGCTGAGCGCATTCCTGCTTTAGTCAACGCCGGAGCGGATGTTTTGTGTATTGATTCCTCGGAAGGCTTTACAGAATGGCAGAAAATAACCATCGACTGGGTACGTGAGCATTACGCCGATCAGGTTAAAGTGGGTGCCGGCAATGTGGTGGATCGGGAGGGCTTCCTCTTCCTGGCCAAGGCTGGGGCTGATTTCGTTAAAGTCGGCATTGGCGGCGGTTCTATTTGTATAACCCGGGAGCAAAAAGGAATTGGCCGCGGGCAAGCCACAGCCGTGATTGAAGTGGCCAAAGCCCGGGATGAGTATTTTGCAGAGACAGGGATCTATGTCCCGATCTGCTCCGATGGCGGAATTGTTCATGACTATCATATGACTTTGGCTCTGGCTATGGGGGCCGACTTCATTATGTTGGGACGGTACTTTGCCCGCTTTGATGAAAGCCCGACCAATAAAGTCAATATCAATGGCAGCTATATGAAGGAATACTGGGGTGAAGGCTCTAACCGGGCCAGAAACTGGGAGCGTTACGACATGGGCGGAGACAAAAAACTTTCCTTTGAGGAGGGCGTCGATTCTTATGTGCCATATGCCGGCAGTTTAAAAGACAATGTAACCCTCTCCTTAAATAAGGTTCGCTCCACTATGTGCAACTGCGGCGTTCTAGCGATCTCTGATCTGCAGGAAAAAGCGAGAATTACTCTGGTTTCGGCGACCAGCATTGTGGAAGGCGGCTCCCATGATGTGGTGCTCAAAGATAATAATATGGTGGAATATATGAAATAAACACAAATACTCCGGCAACGAACTTCGGATGGCTGATCATCCGAA
Source organism: Desulfitobacterium sp. LBE (assembly GCF_007830365.1). NCBI lineage: Bacteria > Bacillati > Bacillota > Clostridia > Eubacteriales > Desulfitobacteriaceae > Desulfitobacterium > Desulfitobacterium sp. LBE. The sequence continues at coordinate 122,251 of NZ_VLKD01000001.1, forward strand.
GTCCGTTTTTATGTAAAGGGTATCTTTAAAACATCCTTTCCCTTTGCTGGTTAGAAATGCTATAATTAACCTAAGACATAATGGAGCTGTATTATACATGGCTTAATCCGCAATCTACAAGCACAAAGCTTAAAAGCGTATAATAAGGAAGTTCGTCCCCAGCGATCATAAGGAGGTTGTGAATATGGTTAAGATTTCAGAGCTTGCGGCTCAGAAAGTTAAGGAAGTGCAGAAGACACAGAATAAGGAGAAGTGCTATCTTCGTCTTTACCTGGCGGGATTTGGCTGCGGTGGCCCAAGTTTTGGGATGGCCTTGGAGGATGCCAAAACCGAATTGGATGTTCTGGATGAAGAACATGGGGTATCCGTTATTACAGCCAGCTCTCTTTCCGAATATCTTGAAGATGCTTTCATCGATTTTGTGGAGAATGAAGAAGGCAGTGGTTTTGAAATCCGCTTGGCGAAAGATTTTGGCGGTCAAGGCTGCGGCAGCAGCTGCGGTGGTTGTGGCGGAAGCTGCTAAGCAATTAAAGTGCATGAGATGTGAAGAGAGCTCTATGTGGGGCTCTCTTTGTGTTTATTGCTGTTGAGAAAAGGAGCAGAAATATGAAAAAAGCAATAGTGTTTATAACTTTATCACTTATAATTCTTCTTTTAGCCGGTTACCAACCGAATAAGTCAATAGGTGTAAGTAATATTGAGGGGCTCCTTCTGGAGCTTTATCAGGTTGAAAACACGAAAGATTATCAGGAACTCCGTGAAAAGCAAAACCAGTATTTGCAGGAAGTAAGCGAATTAATGCCAACAAAAACAGGAATACTGACAATGGCCCCGGAGGACTTTGAGGAATTATTTAAACCCTATCTCGCAAAGTATAAAAGATACTGCACGGAAGCTGCCTGGCAGGGGTTGCTTAAAAACAGATATATAAGCAAATTTGACCAGCTGGCCTGGGAAGAAGAGTGCCGGTTCTATGTGAAAGATATTGAGATTAAGAAAGACCAGGGCAGACAATATTACTACACGGTAGAAGTCGAGAAAAGAGCAAAGGATGGAACCAGTCAGGAGAAGAATGGCGAAGGAATTGTACAGCTGAATGAGGAAGGGTACGTAGATCTCTTTAAGGTGACGAAGAGAGTCGATTTTTAGGCGTTGCGGGGCAAGATTGGCATCTGCCTGGCCGAAGCCAAATAGTACGTTATTGCTAATAATCGGCTGGGAGAGGGCGGTAGGATTTGATATCTGGACGAGAGCCAATTTTAACTGACCGGGAGGGTATGCTATAATGTTAACTGTCTTTACATTTTCGTTACACTGTTTTTAAGATATGTTTACACAATAAAGTTTATTATAAGGTGATGCAATGCCCGTTCTTCAATACGAATCCATCAAGAGAAACCTCCGCCCAATTATAGACCTTGTACCGGATCCTTTTTGGTGGGGATCCTTTATTATTGGCTATATTAAAGTTATTGCTTTTATGGGATTGACCACATCATGGAACAACTCCTGGGAATTTTACTTTGTGAATAATTACGCAGTATCCAGCGTTATTGCTCTTTGCTTTACCCTCTTATTCTTTTCCGCCCCGTTGCTTTTCAAGGGAAGAAGCCGTCTCTGGGTAACCTGGGTCTTCAGCGCGATTCTGGCCTTTTTGTTGTTCGCTGATTTAGTTTATTATCGGGGATATGGTGATTTTCTTACCTTTCATCTCATTGCCCAATTGGCCAATCTTGAAGACCTGGGCGGTTCAATTGTATCTCTGATTTATTTACCCGATGCTCTTTTTTTCATCGATTGCTTAGTGGGCCTCCTCCTGCTTATCGTGAAAAGAGAGCTAGGAAAGGAAATCAGACGGCAAACCCCCTGGTTCCTGCTTATCTGTGTACTTGCTGTGGGGTTCATTTATTCAGCTCATTATCGCTATGACCGGGTGGAGAATGGACAAAACCAGATTGTTTTCCGCATCTGCTGGACTCCCACCGATACGATGAGAAATTTATCGCCTGTGGGCTATCATTTCTATGAGGGCTATGTTTATTTTAAGGAAAATCAGGTCATTGAGCTGACTCCTGAACAGGAGGAAGAGATCGAAAATTGGTATGTACAGCATCAGGAAGATTCACCTGCTGATCAGTATCAAGGAATATTTGCGGGGCAAAACCTTATCCTCTTACAGGTGGAATCCTTAGAGAATTTTGTCATTAATCAAAGCTACAATGGTCAGGAAATAACTCCGACGCTGAACCGGCTTTTGCAGGACAGCATCTATTTCCCCAATTTCTATGAGCAGGTATGGAATGGAACCACTTCTGATGCTGAGCTCCTGACTAATGCCTCCGTATATCCGGTAAGGCGGGGGAGCACCTTTTTCAGATATCCGCTCAACGAGTATAATTCCCTGCCTAAGCTGCTTGCTGAAAAAGGATACACTACCCAAGCCAGCCACCCCGATAATGCCGGTTACTGGAATTGGGTTCAGGCTTTAAGCGCCATGGGTTTCGCCAATACATTGGATATTACGGATTTTGTTATGGATGAGAAAATCGGTCTGGGATTAAGTGACGGGAGCTATCTCCGGCAAATGCTTCCTATCCTTGAGCAATCTGGGCAGCCTTTCTATGATTTTATTATTACCATGACCAGTCACGGCCCCTTTGATCTGCCTCAAGAGTATCGTGAACTGGAAATTGAGCCACAGCTTGACCGGACAAAATTGGGGGGGTATTTCCAGAGCATCCGTTACGTAGATAAGCAGATCGGCATGTTTATAGAATCCCTTGATCAAAAAGGACTTCTGGACAACACTGTGATTGTGATCTATGGCGATCATGAGGGGATTCATAAATATTACAATGATGAGCTTGCCGGTATCCAGCCTCAGGAAGATTGGTGGATGGCAAACGATCGCAAGGTACCCTTAATTATCTACAAAAAAGACATGGGCCCCAAGATTATTGAGACCACAGGGGGGCAGATCGATGTTTTGCCAACGGTCGCCTATTTGATGGGCATAGAAGAAGAAAAGTACGCAGGGACGGCACAGGGCCGCAATCTGCTCACGACCCAAAGAGATTACGCCGTTTTGGCCGACGGAACCTTTGTCGGCACCAGCAAGGAACTTGAGGACCATGCCATAAAAGGACTGTCCCTTTCTGATTTAATCATTCAAAGCAATTATTTTGACCAAAAGGAAAAATAAAGAATTGCAGTTTATTGATAGAATCAGTTCAGGAGGAAAACAAATGGACATTCACAATGAAGTTCTCCAACAGGATATAAGTAAAGGGGAAAAGCCGTAGAATTTTAGTGTTCTACGGCTTTTTCCATGATTAAAACTGAGTTTGGGGATGATTGTTTGTCGGCCTTTCAAATATATGGATAATTTAGAGGAGTATTTAGGAAAATGTTGAATTATAAAATTAAAAGATAAGGCGTGGTGGGAATAGCTTAAGATGAATAGGAGCTGTACTATGAGTGAGATAATTATCAGAAACCTAAGCGAGGAATCGATGGAGGAAACGGTGAAATTTATCTCGTCGTGTCAGACGCTTGACGAGAGTTTTATTGCCTGGTTGGGCTATTCACCTGAAGAAATCAAATCACAACTAATGGACCTCACGCCATCGTTTACAGATAGTTGTTTGATAGCCATAGACGGAGGTGTAATCTGTGGTTTCTTAGGAATTTATATATCGGAAGAACAGTCTGCTCTTAGATTATTGGGGCCGTACGTATCCAAACAAAAAAGCTGGACTGAAATTGCTTTAAATCTGTTAGCTGCCTCTAAGACCAAAATACCCACAACTATCAATCTGGCAAAGGTAGCTTTTTATGAGGCCAATGTGAATTGCAAGCGAGTGTACGAAGCAAACCATTTTAATGTATATAATGCAGAAAAGACTTTAATAAGGGATAAAAAAAGCTTGAGCAATGTATCGGAAGTGGGCAATCAAAAGATAAATATTCGTTATTATACATCAAGTGACTTTGACGATTTTATTAAGCTTCATCCTGAAACCGCCTATTTTACCGGGCCAGAGGTAGTTAACAGGTTAGACGACTATAATCAGTTGATTGTGGCTGAGACGGACAATCATGTCATTGGCTATGTTTATTTGGAAATGCTTAGAGGGGATGGATATGCAGAAATCTGTTTCCTGAATGTTTCTCCTGAATTTAGAAGCAGGGGAATCGGCTCGCGATTAATTAACCAAGTAATACGGGAAGCTTTTAAAAATGATTGGGTTAACCACATTCAGATATCTGTTCGTGTCAACAACAAAGAGGCCGAGCGACTTTATACAAGAATGGGTTTTAAAGAAGAAAATGTAATCATAGCCTTGCAAAGGGAGCTGAACGTATACCCTTGGGGCGAATTTGCATAAGGAGTATTTCCGAGATTATCTTTGTCACGGCATTTGCAAAGGGTGAATTTTCAGGACCCCTCTATCTGCTGGTTTTTGCAGGCAGATAGAGGGGTGGAGCATGGGTAAAACAAATGCAAACGAAAAAAGTTGTAGTATTACCTATTTACTATAGAGAATGTCAAATGCCATTTTTCCTGATTGACCGGAAATACGCCGATTTTAGAGTTGATTATGAGCAGGGGTTTAATGAATTAGCTTCAATATTTGGGATTAAAGAAACACGAGCAATAACACAAGATAATTGGAGAAAGTTTACTAAAAATAGAAAGGTCAATTGGAAATTATATAAAACAAGAGAATTTGAACAGTTAGTGACCGCATTAGTGGATAGAGCTTATGATTATAATTGGTCTGCTTGGGTTGGTGGTACTTCAAATGAATACTCTATAACTCTATATTGCTCTGTTAAACAGGAAAATGAGTATATACACAAACATATTTCAATTAAACTACTTGGTGAAAATAATGCTTATATGGCCAGCTTCAAAAATCAAGCAAACCCCAACAACATTAAAGTAAGTGATTTTGATACTTATATTGGTAACTCCGTAAATGCATGTGATGAATATGTATGGAGATTTATGGATGATTTTAATTCTGCATTTGGGATTCCTCAAGAAAGACCTAGTTATTTTACTGAACGATTTTCTAGAGGAAATGAGATTCATGAAGCAGCAAAAGAAATGATTAGAAAATTCAATTGGTACAAAGGAGATAAGTTGTATTAATTAAAAGCAGAAAAACTTCCGCTAACACAGCATTTTTTAACACTTTGAAAGTGCTGGACGCATCGGGGTTACCTAAACGTTAACTGAAAGTTCCTAACATGGGTTTTCAGGTCAATAAAAATACAGATCTCTATAATGAGATCTGTTTACTTAGAAAATCGCTCTTTTAGCCAATGTGACAGTTCGAGGATATAGGTGTCTAGTGCCTCGCCGGCTAATTGGGAACAAGATATCTGAATAGCCTTATCATATGCTTCGTCATCATCGATATAATCTGAGTATCCATTGATTTTTAGAAGGATTGTGGCTGCATAAAAGCCAACTCTTTTATTACCATCTACAAAACAATGATTTTTCGTGAGGAAATACCAAAGCATCGCTGCCTTTTCAAATACTGAGGAGTATTTGTCATGATCGAAATGGGGGTATTGCTGGTCAAGGATACTCCGGATTTTTGACACAGAATCCCCGTACAGTTCAAAACTCCCGCCAAAGGATTTAATGGCCTCTTCGTGAATTGAGAGGATATCCTCTATATAAAGGAGTTCGATGTCATTCATAACTATTCCGCAAGTTTCTTAAGTAGCTTGGAATGCTGTGATGTAACTTCCTTAAGTGACTTAGCAATTTTTCGTTTATGCTCACTTGAAGAGTTTGGCTGTGCGCCGTTTTTAGGTTCTTTTGGAATAGCCATATCAACATCTCCCTCAGATTTAGCTCTATCTTTATCCATATTGTACCACCTTTCGTGATTTGGAACAATTATTAGTATTATTATTCAAACTAAGGGGATATAGTCTTAAGACTATAAAACATAATGTCACATGGAGCATATACAAGGCGTTTGAAAGGGGGAACTTTTCATAGGCGATATCATCATGGTTTATATTATACCTATGATCATCTTGTTTATAATTTACTATAAGGTGTTTCGTATTGCAGACGATGTGAAGGAAATTAAAAGAATGCTCGAAAATAGTGGCAAATCCGAAGCAAATAAAAAAGAGCCTGAATAGACCCCTTTAATCTTTTTTACTCTACTGATTGCTCATGCAGTGGGAGGCGGCAATAATGAAGCCAAAACAAGGGCTAAAACCCACAGGGACGTTTTTTAATTCTTGCCGAAAAGGCATAGGAAGTGTTTTGAACTACAAAAGGTCGGCTTTGGGGATCATGATTGCTACGGCTTTCATCTGTATAGGAGTGTTGGGAATTTATGCTGTAAATCCCAAGGTACATAACAATGCTGATGCTTCCGATGAGATGGTCGGCTCAGCACAGCAGATATATCAAAACCGGACAGAATATGCCGGTTCTGACAGCGGCGAAGTAGCAGAAGCAGCAGTCCCCGAGTCTGCCATTTATTCACCGGACGGTAATTGGGCGGTATGGCCAAATGTCCAGGAAGATTTGAAGGATGAGAACGGGCTGCTCTACAGCATCCACCAAGTCCTGCTTTATCATACCCAAACCGGAAAGGTCACAGTATTCGTCGATATTGCCGGGCGGGATTTTGACTTTCTCTGGTCAGGGAACAGCAGATTTCTGGCCGCAACCTACTCAGGAAGGGAATGGAAGCATTTCAGCATAGTGGATACTACAACGCTTACCGAGGGGCCAGGCCCTCATATGGCCTTTGTCATGGAGCAATTTAAAGCACAGGGGGAGAGATTGGATTATACGGTTAACGAAGCCCGTCCTGATCCCAGCCGAATGGTTGCAAGGCAGCTTAGAAATCCTCATTTCCTACCAATGGCGCGATACATCTTACATGACACAAAGCGGCACCTTTGTTTATGACGTTGAATCAGGCCAAATATTCGGCCTAATCCAAAACGCCCCATTTCAAGCCGGCTAAGGAGACTTATGCACTGCAGCAGATTATTTTCCAAACGGGAATTTAGGTAGGGGGATGTTAGTGTGTTTGTAGTGAACGGTGCTGATTATACTATCCTTGTTAGCGGAGCTATGGGAGCATTATTGTTTTTCGCCATTCAATTTATTCTCTGCTTCAAGGCAAAACGCATTACTGTGAAGTGCATCCCTATCTATTTGGCTCTCTTAGGTGGAGCATTTTGCTTAGCTCTTTGGGCTGGGCTATTGGATTCTTATTCAGCCGGAGCAATATCGGGCAATCAGCTTGCAGCATATATCTGTGGCATTGTGGTTGGAATAGCCTCATTAGGAATAGTTATAGCATGGATATTATACGGAGTTATTTCCCGAGCTCGCAATAAGCGAGAGATTAGGTAGGAATGGAGGGGAAAGATTTGAAAGCTAGATTATTTTGGGCCATCCTCATTGGCATTGCGTTTTTCACGACGGGATGCACTAAATCAACGGATCTAGATGACCTAATTGGCATGAGCAAAGATATCCAAGAGCTTTATTACGAAGAGCGTAATTCTGGAGAAATCATTTTTGACGGCAAGGTCTGGGCTAAAGATAATCAATTTAAATATGAAGTAACGGTCTACGACAATAATAAAAAGATAGACACTCTCGGCTTGCTGACGGATAATTCGGGTAAGAGGACAACATATCGGATTCCAAACCCAAATGCATCCAGTGCCCCATCAACGGGAATATCGGGAACATTTCAGGGAATAAGAGAGGATTCGTTTTTAAGATATATCGATAGGATCGATCTGGAAAAGGCAGAAATTGTGGGGGCGGAAGAAGTAGAAGGAAGGCAAAGTGTCATTGTCAAGACAAACACAGCTAATGGAGTAGATCCATCTAAACTATGGATAGATAAAAAAACAGGAGTCCCAACTAAGATCGAATTCGCGGAGAATGAGAAGATGGTGACCTCATTGACGTATAAGAACATAAAAATAGGTCCCGGCTCGGTTTCTGATCAAGAATTTGCGGTTCCTGAGTCGGCAATGATTTTAGAATAAGAAGGAAACTTACAAAGTAATTTAGATAAAGAGAGGGGAAATCGAGATGAACCCGATACACACGGATTTCACATTATTAATACAGACGATTTCTTTCCTGGTCCTTGTGTTATTCACTGGCTTGTTGATTAGCATTCCATTCGTTTTAAGGAAAAGAAAAAAGGATCAGGATATCCTTGAGAAGCTGGATAGGGTTATAGACATCCTGGAAAGAGAAAAGAACAACAGCAATCACCATTAGAGATTCAGGGGGGAAATGGTGAAAAGAAGCAAAGCTTTTATGCTTTTTCTAAGTGTGTTGGTGATTGCTTTCAGCCTGGCTCTGTATAAATTCTATCCTGTCTCAGAGGCTCTTTATTATAATGAGAGTATTTCCGTTTCCGCAGTCAAACTTTTTATGACGGAAGAGGAATTGCTCAATACCATGGATGAAAAAGCGGAGTTTGTCTATGGAATGGGAGGGAATGGCTGGAGATTCAGCGATAGCGGGATTTTTGTGATGACATCATCCCTTGGATTATTCAAGAACAGAGTAGCATTGATTGATACGGAGAATACCTCACATAGCATCTTGGGAATTAAAGCAGGCGACAATTGGGATTCGGCTGTAACCTGCTTGAAAAAGCGCGGATTCAAAGAGTTCAGCCATGACATCTATACAAAGGGTAATGCGGAGATTCAACTTTCTGGAGGAAGTAAAATCAGTGGATTAAGGATTAGAATCGCAGACCCGGCCTATAAAGGTGTACAGTTTTAGCAAAGAAGTAGTTTAAGAGTGTGAGGTTTCGTTGCACTCCGGCTAAAGAAAAAAAGAACCGTGACAAAGGCCTGATTCCTGTTCAGCAGGGATTAGGCTTTTGTGTTGCAGCCAAGTCTATCCTATCCAATCAGGACCCAAGGGAAATTTCTTTAAAGCCATTGAATAATTATACGTTGAAAAGTATAATTATTAGGTAAAACATTGAGAAGCCAAGGGGGAGCGCAGGAATTATCTGAGGAGGGGTTAGATTGCAGGCTGCATTAGTATTAGAAAACGGAAAAATATTCATGGGAGAGTCCTTTGGCGCCGGTGGTGAAATTCGGGGAGAGGTGGTTTTCAATACAGGAATGACCGGCTATCAGGAAGTCCTCACTGATCCTTCCTATAAGGGACAGATGGTATGCATGACCTATCCGCTGATCGGCAACTACGGCATCAATGCCTTGGATCATCAGTCCTCCCAGATCCAGGTCCAGGGATTTATCGTGAAGGAAGCGGCGCGCAATCCCAATCATTGGCAGCTGGAAAAGAATATCTCCAGAGCCTTGGCTCAGGCAGGGGTTGTCGGAATCAAGGGTATTGATACCCGGGCCTTAACCCGCATTATCCGGGAGCATGGCGTGTTGCGGGGAATGATTACCACCGAGCTTGGGGAACTGGACCAAAAAGCTCTGGAGTTGAAGAATTGGAAAATTCCTCAGGACGCAGTGGCTCAGGTGAGCACCAGAGAGACCTATACGTTGCCGCCACTGGGCAAAACAGACCCGCAGAAACCTTTTCAGGTGGTGGTGATAGACTTTGGCATTAAAGGCAGTATTCTCAGAGCCATGCAGGAAGAAGGCTATGCCCTGACCGTGGTGCCTTACTCTGCTTCAGCCCAGGAGATTCTTGAGCTGAAACCGGATGGGGTGTTTCTCTCCAACGGTCCCGGGGACCCTAAGGATGTGGCCGTTGGCATTAAGACCATCGATGGATTGGTGAATAAGCTCCCTGTCTTTGGTATTTGCCTGGGGCATCAGCTCCTGACCTTAGCTTTAGGCGGGGACACCTATAAACTGAAATACGGGCACCGGGGAGGGAATCAGCCTGTTCAGGATTTACGCACCCAAAAAGTCCATATCACTTCCCAAAACCATGGCTATGCCGTGGCGGCAGAGAGTTTGGCCGATACCCCTTTGGAGGTCACCCATCTCAACCTGAATGACCAGACCGTAGAAGGTGTCCAGCACAAGGAGCTTCCCGTATTTTCCGTGCAGTATCACCCGGAAGCCGGGCCAGGCCCCAACGACTCACTCTACCTCTTTAAAGAATTTACCACCCTGATGACAGAATGGAGGATACATCATGCCACTTAATCCAGCCTGGAAAAAAGTACTCGTCATTGGCTCAGGTCCCATCGTCATCGGTCAGGCGGCAGAATTCGACTATGCCGGCACTCAGGCCTGCAAGGCTTTGCGGGAAGTTGGCATCGAAGTTATTCTGGTGAACAGCAATCCGGCCACCATCATGACCGATGAACAGATGGCAGATCGCATCTATCTGGAACCCCTTCTGCCCAAGAACCTGGAAGGAATCCTGGCTCAGGAACGGCCTGATGCTCTCCTCCCCACCTTAGGCGGGCAGACGGGATTGAATTTGGCGATGAAGCTCCAGGAAGAAGGAATTCTGGAGCGTTACGGAGTTGCCCTGATCGGGTGTAACGCGGAAACCATCTATAAGGCAGAAGACCGGGAAGCTTTCAAGGAAACCATGCTGGAAATCGGTGAACCCCTTGCCGAAAGTGCCATCGTCACCAGTCTGGAAGAAGGTCTGGCCTTTACCGCCCGCCGGGGATATCCGGTGATCATCCGTCCGGCTTACACCTTAGGGGGTACAGGAGGGGGCTTTGCCAAAAATGAAAAGGAGCTTCTCGAGGTGCTTCACCGGGGACTGCAAGCCAGCCCCATTCATCAGTGCCTCTTAGAGCGCAGTGTGGCGGGCTGGAAAGAAATTGAGTACGAAGTAATGCGGGATGCCATGGATAACTGCATTGCCGTCTGCAATATGGAAAATATCGATCCGGTAGGAATCCATACGGGGGATAGTATCGTTGTAGCTCCCTCACAAACCTTGACCGATGGCGAGTATCAAATGCTGCGCTCCTCTTCCCTGAAAATTATCCGGGCCCTGGGTGTGAATGGAGGCTGTAATGTTCAGTTTGCCCTGGACCCGGAGAGCAGGGAGTATGTGGTTATTGAGGTAAACCCACGGGTCAGCCGCTCCAGTGCCTTGGCGTCCAAAGCTACCGGCTATCCTATCGCCAAGATGGCCGCTCTTTTAGCCGTGGGCTTCACCCTGCCGGAACTGCGCAACCCGGTTACCGGTCACACCAGCGCCTGCTTTGAGCCGGCTCTGGATTATGTGGTGGTCAAATTCCCCCGTTGGCCCTTTGATAAATTTCCGGCGGCGGATAATCGCCTGGGGACGCAAATGAAAGCCACAGGCGAAGTTATGGCCATAGACAGGACCCTGGAGGGAGCTTTGCTGAAGGCTGTCCGTTCTCTGGAAATCGGAGCGATGGGCTTAAGAATTGCCGACTCAGGGCGTTGGACGGAGATGGAGATCGAACATAAGCTGGCCCAGGCGGATCATGAACGCTTCTTTGCCATTGCCGAAGCTTTCCGCCGGGATTGGACCATTCTCGAAGTCCAGATGCTGACTAAGATCGATCCCTTTTTCCTCAACAAGCTGAAAGAGCTGGTGCTTTTGGAACGCCGCCTGGGGAGTGAGCCCCTTACCCTGGAGCTGCTGCGGTCAGCCAAAAGCCAAGGGTTTTCCGACCAGGCCATCGGCCGCTTAAGAGGCGTAACCCAGGAAGAGATCCGGCAGGAACGGTGCCGCTATGACCTGAAGCCTGTCTACAAAACAGTGGATACCTGTGCTGCCGAATTTTATTCCTCTACACCCTATTACTATTCTACTTATGAAGAAGAGGATGAAGTGGCAGTTCATTCCGGTCCTAAAGTCATTGTTCTGGGCTCGGGACCGATTCGGATCGGACAAGGGATAGAATTTGACTATTGCTCCGTTCATGCCCTTTGGGCCTTACAAGAGCTGGGAATTGAGTCCATCATGATCAACAATAATCCGGAGACGGTTTCTACGGATTTCGATACGGGAGATAAGCTTTATTTTGAACCCTTAACCTTAGAAGATGTCCTCCATATTATTGAGAAGGAAAAAGCTGACGGTGTTTTGGTCCAATTTGGAGGCCAAACGGCCATTAACCTGGCGAGTCCGCTGCAAAAAGCCGGGGTAAGGATTCTGGGCAGTCAAGTCGATGCCATCGATAAGGCCGAAGATCGGGAACGCTTTGCCCAGCTGCTTCTTGAACTGGGAATTCCTCAGTCGGAAGGCTGCGCAGCGACCTCAGTCAGTCAGGCCAGGGCTATTGCCGAAGAACTGGGCTTTCCGGTGTTGGTCCGGCCTTCCTATGTTATTGGCGGCAGAGCCATGCAGGTGGTGGAAAATTTCGCCGAACTGGAAAGCTATCTTACCCAGGCCATAACCTTATCCCCGGAGCATCCCATTCTGGTGGATCGCTATCTGGAGGGTAAAGAAGTCGAGGTGGATGCCGTTGCTGATGGTGAGATCACGGTCATTCCGGGGATCATGGAGCATATTGAGCGGGCCGGAGTTCATTCCGGAGACAGCCTGGCTGTCTATCCCACCCAAAGCCTCACTCCTGCAGAAATCCAGCAGATTCAGGATTATACCTGCCGCATAGCTAAGGGCATGGAGGTTCGTGGTCTGCTCAATATTCAGTTTGTGGTGGTCAACGGTAAAGTCTATGTGATTGAAGTGAATCCCCGGGCCAGCCGGACCGTACCCATTCTTTCCAAAGTTACAGGAATTCCCCTGGTTGCTTTGGCGGTGCGGGTGGCCATGGGTGAGAAACTGGCGGACCTGGGGTATGCTCATGGCCTGGCCCCGGAGATTCCCTTTGTCGTCGTTAAGGCTCCGGTCTTCTCCTTTGAAAAGCTTACCCAAGTCGAGACCTCTTTAGGTCCGGAGATGAAATCTACAGGAGAAGTTCTGGGTATGGATGTGAATTTTGGCCATGCTTTGGCCAAAGCCTTTGCGGCGTCCCATGTTCCTCTGCCGGAGAAGGGAGATATTTTGGTGGCTGTAGCGGAAAAAGACCGCCCGGAAGCCATCGCTATGACCCGGGAACTTTCCCGGCTGGGCTTTGGGGTAAAGGCTACCGGGAATACAGCTAAAGCGCTGCTCTTTTGCGGAGTTCCTTTAGAAGAGGTAAGAGAAGCCAGCACCGAACTTAAGGAAGCCGTCCGCCGGCAGGAATTCTCCTTTGTTCTCAGCACCCCCAGCAAAGGAGATTCTGAAGAGCGGACCGGGTACTTATTGCGTCGTTTGGCTGCGGAGCACCGGGTACCTTGCCTCACCTCCATGGATACTGCCCAAGCGGTGGTGCGCGCCCTTAAGGAGATCCGCAATCATACTGCGCCGCAAACCCTCCCTTTACAAGCGTATCTGGCCATGAAAGGTTCCACTGTGGCAGCCAGTACGCTGCCCTCGGATGCTTGAGGGACGCGGATATGAGATAAAGCCCCTTGCTGCAAATTCGGAATCGATTACGAATTAGGCAATCGGCATGAAAAACGGGACCTGTCCCCTTGATTCCCCTTGATTCACCTTAAAAAAAGAGCATCGCCGTAGTCCGGCGGTGCTCTTTCTTCATGTACAGCATATTTAACAAAAGTTTCAGCCCAATGCTTCCTGCTTTTCCTTTTCCTCTTTAGCCTGATTGATAACGCTCTGGAGCATTTCCACGGCTTTTTCCATTTCGATGCCTTTCACCTGGACGATTTCACTGGTGACAAGCTGCAAGGCAGTGTGCAGCATGTTATTATCTTCCATTCCCAGTTTGTGGAGATTGCTCTTTCTCGTTAAGTCGCGAATAATCTCGCTCTCCTGATAGATATCGCCGCTCTTCATTTTTTTCTTATTGATATCACGGTAAAAGCGGTTATTGCTTTCAAACATGACGGGGTCCGTATCTCCCTCAAAGAAAAAGCGCAGTACATCATCGACGACCTCGCTGTTGACCACTTGGCGTATCCCTAAATCCTCAGCTTTGCCTACTGGAATCATAATTTCCATATTGACATGAGGAATGTTCAGGAGGTAATACTGCCCTTTAACACCTAAGACCTCTTTTTCTTCAATGGAATCGATTATTCCTGCTCCATACATGGGATAGAGTACCTTATCACCCACTTGAAACATTGAGTCACCCCCCAAAGAATTTCCTGAATTGATTATAACATAAAACTTATTGAATGTAAAAAAATAGTATGATATCATAAATATAAGCAAGATGTCAATATAAAAATTTTGGTTATGTTCTAATGCTCACAATACTCCAGAAGTTGCAGGTAAACCTCCCGGGAAAAGTTGGCGGTTCTAAAGGAAGGTGATCCATCGTAGAATTAAACGCTATGTTTAATTTCAATAACAAAGGAGTTGTATTATGGCTTGGGTAGGAGAGGATAACGCATTGCAGGTTCAAGACATCAAGATGCAGTCAAAAATACAGAAGGACAGCCCTTTGCTCACCCAAGAAGAGATGGTTCTCTTTAATTGTGGTGAGTTTTATTATAGTTACCGCAAACTCGGTGCTCATTTCCTAGAGCATAAGGGGCGGTGGGGAACGTATTTTGCCGTATGGGCTCCTCAGGCCAGGCAAGTCTCTGTAGTAGGAGATTTTAACGGCTGGTGCGGAGTGAACCATTCTCTGCAAAAATGGGAGGAACACGGAATTTGGACACTCTTTATTCCCGGCCTGCCCACAGGGGAGATCTACAAATATGAAATCCTCACTTCTTCAGGGGAGTCGGTGTTGAAAGCGGACCCCTACGCCTTTTTTTCCGAAGTGCGGCCCCATACAGCTTCGGTGATCTATTCCCTGGAGGATTATGCATGGGGGGATCGGGCTTGGCTGGCTCAGCGCAAAACCAGGAATCCCCAGGGGCGGCCCTTGTCCGTCTACGAAATCCATTTAGGCTCATGGCGAAGAACAGAAGACGGACGGTTCCTTAATTATGCTCAACTGGTGACCGTGTTGATCCCCTATGTAAAATCCATGGGCTATACTCATATAGAGATCCTGCCGCTGATGGAGCATCCTTATGACGGCTCCTGGGGTTATCAGATCACGGGATTCTATGCCTGCACCAGCCGGTATGGCACCCCCCACGATCTGATGTACCTGATCGACCAATGCCATCAGGCGGGAATCGGCGTGATCCTGGATTGGGTCCCGGGCCATTTTTGCATGGATGCCCACGGTCTGGGCAAATTTGATGGAAGTTCCCTCTATGAGAGAGAAGTTCATGAGCAATGGGGTACTTATAAATTCGATTATTCCCGTTCGGAAGTCCGGAGCTTCCTGATCTCCAATGCAGTCTTTTGGCTGGACGTCTTTCATGTGGATGGCTTGCGGGTGGATGGAGTGAGCAGCATGCTCTATCTGGATTACGGGAAAGCAAAAGGAGCCTGGCAGCCCAACAGATATGGCGGCCGGGAAAATCTGGAGGCCGTCGGCTTTATAAAACAGCTCAATGCAACCCTTCATGGCCTTTATCCCGACGCCTTGCTCATAGCCGAAGAAGCTACGGATTGGCAGGGGGTGACCGGGCCTCTTGATCAGGAAGGACTGGGGTTCACGTTTAAATGGAATATGGGCTGGATGAATGATACCCTCCGTTATATTGGCCTGGACTTCAATGAACGCAGATCCTTTCATCAGCTCTTAACCTTTCCCATGATGTATGCCTATGCCGAGAGCTACATTCTCCCCTTGTCCCATGATGAGGTGGTCCATGGCAAAAAGTCCTTACTGGATAAAATGCCGGGAGATTACGGACAGAAGTTTGCAGGTTTAAGGGGACTAACCACCTATTTCATGACCAGTCCCGGCAAAAAGCTGCTCTTTATGGGGGGAGAGATCCCTCAGTTCATCGAGTGGCGGGAAGATCGGGAGCTGGACTGGTTTCTTATGGATTATGAGATGCATAGAAAATACCATGGCTTTGTTCAACAGCTCAATGGGCTGTATTTGCGGGAAAAGGCCTTATGGGAAATCGATGGGGACTGGACCGGATTTGAATGGATCGATGTCCATAACCATGAACAGGGAGTGATAGTCTTTTGCCGCAAGGGAAAGTCCTTTCAGGACAGGCTGGTGGTTCTGATCAATTTTCAGCCTTATAACCATGAAAGGTATCGAATCGGCGTGGAAATGGCCAAGGGTTACCGGGAAATACTGAACACCGACTCGACAGACTTCGGTGGATGGGGTATGACCAATCCCGGGCTTTTAAAAGTAGAGGGAGTACCGTGGCATGGCCGGGAATTTTCCCTGGAAATTCGGGTTCCTGCTCTGGGTGCCATGATATTAAAGCCCGAACTTGCATAATTATTGGAATGGGGAATAAATATTGCAGTACTTCGGTTTTGAAGGAGAGAAAAACAGGATGTTCTCAGACAAAAATGGTTTTAAAGATGCCTATCTGGAGAAATTCGCCGAAATCAAGGGGAAATCCATTGAGGAAGGAACTCTCTGGGATAAATACCATACCTTAGTGGTGCTGCTCAGGGAAGAGATCAGCCTTAGCCGCGCCTTTATCAACTATGCCGATCCCAAAAACCGTCCCGCCAAGCAAGTCTATTATTTTTCCATGGAGTTTCTAATTGGCAAATTGCTGCATAATTATCTTATTAACATCGGCATTCAGGATATCGTTGCGGAAGGTTTGGAGGAGCTGAATATTGACCTCCAGGAGCTTTTGGCTCAGGAATGCGATGCGGGGTTGGGAAATGGGGGGCTGGGGCGTTTAGCGGCCTGCTTCCTGGATTCGATGGCCTTTCTGGGCATAGCCGGCCATGGCAATGGCATCCGCTATAAGTATGGGCTCTTCGAACAGAAAATCGTCAATGGCTATCAAACCGAGGTGGCCGACCATTGGCTGAAGAACGGTTACCCCTGGGAAGTGCGCAAACCGGATAAATCCGTGGTGATTAAGTACAAAGGGAAAGTGCGGGTAGAAAACATTAATGACCGGCTGGTATTCCATCATGAGAATTATGAGCCGGTGCTGGCCGTTCCCTATGATATTCCCATCGTCAGCTATGAAAATCCTTTTCTGGTCAATAATCTAAGATTATGGAGCGCCGAACCTTTATCTTCCGAATTGGACCTGGCCTTATTCAATCAAGGCAACTTTACGCAGGCTCTGAGCAATAAATCAGAAGTGGAGGCCATCTCGTATATATTGTATCCAGAGGACAGCAATCTGGCCGGAAGAGAGCTGCGCCTGAAGCAGGAGTATTTCTTTGTGGCGGCGGGACTGGCAACGATTGTGCGCAACTATAAGAAAAACCATGGTTCGCTCAGAGGCTTCTCCCAGGGGGTGTCCATCCATATCAATGATACCCACCCGGCCCTTTGTATTCCTGAGTTAATGCGGATTCTCATCGATGAAGAAGGAATGGATTGGGAGGAAAGCTGGAATATCACCGTGGATGCCATTTCCTACACCAATCACACCATTATGCCGGAAGCCTTGGAAAAATGGCCTTTGGACTTATTCAGGAATCTCCTGCCCAGAATCACCATGATTATTGAAGAGATTGACCGGCGTTTCAAGGAGAAGCTTTTAAGACGGTTCTTTAACAGCGAGGAACTGTTCAGGAGCACCCCCATCATCAAAGAGGGACAGATCTATATGGCCAATCTGGCCATGATTGGCAGCCATTCCGTAAATGGGGTGGCTAAGCTGCATACAGAGATTCTCAAAAAGCATGTCTTCAAGGATTTTCACCGGATCTTCGGGTATAAATTCACGAATTTAACCAATGGCGTGAACCACCGGCGTTTTCTCTTAACGGCCAATCCCTTGCTTTCCGAGCTGATTACCGAGGGGATCGGTCCGGGATGGAAGACCAATGCCGGCGAATTGGCAGAGCTGCACCGGTTCAAAGAAGACAGCGCCTTTCTTGACCGGCTGGCTCAGGTGAAGTACCAAAACAAATTGAGATTGGCGGAGATCATTGCCAAGGGGCAGGGAATCCAGATTGATCCCCATTCTCTCTATGATGTTCATGTGAAACGGATTCATGCTTATAAACGGCAGCTTCTCAATGTTCTGAAAGTCATGGATCTCTATAACCGCCTGCTGGCGGATCCTGGGTCGGTTCAAGGGACGTATACCTTTATCTTCGGCGGCAAAGCGGCTCCCGGCTACCATTATGCCAAAAGCATCATCAAACTGATTCATGTTATAGCTGACAAAATCAATCAGGAGCCGAGGATCAAAGAGCAGCTGAAAGTGGTTTTCATGGAGAACTTTAATGTGTCTTCAGCAGAGAGAATCTACCCTGCGGCAGATCTCAGTGAGCAAATCTCCACAGCGGGCAAAGAAGCCTCCGGCACCGGCAATATGAAGTTTATGATGAACGGGGCCCTGACCATCGGCACTTTGGACGGAGCTAATGTGGAGATCAGGGAGGCGGTGGGCGAGGACCATATCTTTATCTTCGGACTGACGGCCGAGGAAATCCTTGCCCATAATCTGAACAGAACCTATCGCTCCTGGGATGAATACCATGCCAATCCACGCCTGGAGAATATTCTGGAACAACTGATTTCCAAGCAGTTTATGGAAAATGATTGGGAATTCCGCACCGTCTATGATTCCCTGCTCCTCTACAACGATGAATTCTATGTACTCAAAGATTTTGCAGCTTATATGAAGACCTTCGGGGAAGCGGCGGATCGTTATGCAGCGCAGGAGCAATGGCTCCGGTCCTCTTTGCACAATATTGCGGAGTCGGGAGTCTTCTCCACAGACCGAACCATCAGGGAATATGCCCATCAGGTTTGGCGGGTGCGCTGCCGCAGAATGGACTAAGGAAGCAGAATGGAGTGAGGAAAAAGGAGGTGGAATCATGAGAAAGAAAGAATGCATCGCCATGCTGCTGGCGGGAGGGCAGGGAAGCAGGCTGGGCTGCCTGACTCGTAATATTCCTAAACCTGCCGTATCTTTTGCCGGCAAATACCGGATTATCGATTTTAGCCTCAGCAATTGCAGCAATTCCAATATTGACACAGTGGGGGTTTTGACTCAGTATAAGCCCTTTGCCTTGAATACCTACATCAATATGGGTTCCGCTTGGGATCTAAATTGCTTAAATGGAGGAATCCATATCCTTCCCCCCTTTGTCGGTGAAGCTCAGGGAAGCTGGTACAAAGGAACTGCCAACGCCATCTATCAGAATATGGATTTTATCAATTTTTACAACCCGGAGTACATCCTGATCCTCTCCGGTGATCACATCTACCAAATGGATTATTATGAGATGCTGTCCTACCACAAGCAAAAGCATGCGGAAGTCACTCTCTCCGCCATTGCTGTGCCTTGGGAAGAGGCTTCCCGTTTCGGAGTTATGGTGACGGATGCCGGGGGCCGGATTATCCGGTTTGAGGAAAAGCCCCCCCGTCCGGAAAGTAATTTAGCTTCCATGGGCGTCTATATCTTTAATTGGGATGTGCTTAAGGAAGCTCTGCTGGAAGACGAGAGGGACCCTCAATCGGATCATGACTTCGGCAAGAATGTTCTTCCCCGGCTTTTGCAGCAGGGGAGACGGCTTTACTCTTATCTTTTTCATGGCTATTGGCGGGATGTGGGGACGATTGAAAGCTATTACAATGCCAATATGGAAGTTCTGCAGGAAGAAAGGGTGGATAAGTTTTTCGAGTTGAAGCAGCGGGTTTTCTCCAATGAAGAGATTCTCGCTCCTCAACACCTTGGTGAGCGGGCGAAGATCCACAATAGTCTCATTGGCAATGGGTGCACGATCCTGGGAGAGGTCCGTGACTCCGTCATTGCCTCAGGAGTCTATGTGGGGGAAGGGAGCCTTATTGAACAGTCCATCTTACTGCCCAATTCAGAAATCCATGAGGATGTCCGCCTGCACAAGACCATCCTCGGAGAGAATGCCATTGTCCGGGCTCATTGCCGGATCGGTGATAAAAGGGAAGGGAATCCGCCCCAGGAAGGCATCACCGTGATTGGCGACCATTTGCACATCCCGGAGGGCACCGTCATTAGCGAAGGGGAAAATGTGAGGAAAGACACCGCTTGAAGGGAGGGGGAATAATGACTAATGCCATCGGCATGATTTTTGGCAATCTGAATTCAAGTGCGTTACAAGGGCTGGACCCCAACCGGCCCATAGGAACAGTTCCTTTTGGAGGGCGCTACCGGCTTTTGGACTTTGCTCTCTCCAGTATGGTCAATTCCGGCATCCACACAGTAGGTTTAATCACACCTCAGCAGTACCGGCCTATGCTGGATCATTTGGGGGCCGGCAGGGACTGGTCTTTGGACCGCAAATCGGGAGGTTTGTTTTTCCTCCCCGGAGTTATTCATAGTCTGAACCATACCGTTCATTTTAGCTTGCAGGATATTGCCGTCAATATTGATTTTCTGGAGAAAGATTGTGCGAAGAATATCATCATCAGCAGCTCCGACCAAGTATTCAACCTGGATTTCCGGCCTGTTTTAGAGGAGCATGAACAGGCGCAAGCGGATATTACTTTGGTTTATAATCAATCGGTTCATCCCCCGGAGGGGAGCGAGCGGATTTACTTAAGGATGAATGCCCATAAAAAGGTGACGGCCATGTCGAAAAGCAAAGAAGTGGCAGGCTTGCAGAGCCCCTGGAACTACTTTATCGATATCCTGATTATCCGGCGGGAGCTTCTGCTGCAGATGCTCAGGGGTTATGGCAGCATCGGTACCATTGAATTGAGCGAAGTCATCGCCCATCATCTGGACATCATTAATGTACAGGGCTATTTTTGCGGCGGGTATGTGGGACGGATTCGTTCCGTGCAGGACTATTTCCTTAATAACATGGCTTTATTGCAGGAAGAAGTCCGCCGGGATCTCTTTATTAATACCCGGCCGATCCGGACCAAGATCAGAGATAACCCGCCGACCAAATACGGCAAGCAGGCTCAGGTCAAAAACTCCCTGATTTCCAGCGGCTGCACTCTCGAAGGGAAAGTGGAAAATACCATCCTTTCCCGGGGGGTAGTGATCGAAGAAGGCTGTGAGGTGCGGAACTGCATCATCATGTCCAAATGCGTGATCGGCAAACATTCCGTTCTTGAGAACCTGATTATGGATAAGTTCGTGGAAATCAATGAGGGAAGTGTTTTGAAAGGTCAGCCCAATAAACTGATGGTCATACCCAAAAAAGCCGTTATCTAAAGAAATGTTCCTTTGCTGCTTTGGAGGAGGTGCGCAAATGAAGGTTCTTTTTGCTATAACTGAAGCTGAGCCTTTTGTCAAGACAGGAGGCCTGGGAGAAGTAGGACGATATCTCCCTTTAGCTCTTCAGGAGCAGGGTGTGGAGATTCGGGTCATTCTTCCCCAATACAGCAGTATTCCCCGGAATTATTTGCAGAAGATGAAGACGATTAAAGAATTCACAGTTCCTCTGGCCTGGAGAAATCAATATTGCGGATTAAAGGAATTAAAGTATGAGGGCATCCATTATTATTTTTTGGATAATGAATATTACTTCCGGCGTTCAAGATGCTATGGGGACGGGGATGAAGGAGAGCAGTACGCTTATTTCAGCCGGGCGGTCCTGGAGAGCGTCCGCTACCTGCCTGAGTTCAAACCGGATATTATCCATTGTCATGACTGGCATACGGCCTTGGTTCCCCTGTTTTTAAAAGCCTTTTATGCTCAGGATACCCTTTATTACAATATAAAGACCTTATTCACCATCCATAATCTGAAATATCAGGGGATATTTCCTCGGGAGGTCCGGGAGGATGTTCTGGGGTTGAGTGGAGAGCTTTCTTCTTCAGCCCAGCTTGAATTTTATGGCGGAGTCAATTTTATGAAGGCCGGGATCATGCACAGTGATCAGGTCACCACCGTGAGTCCCACCTATGCCCGGGAAATTCAGCATCCCTATTTTGGGGAAGGCCTCCATGGAGTCATTCAGGGGCGGAAAGATTCCTTGCTGGGGATACTTAATGGTGTCCCCCGGCCTTGGCCTTCCCCAACTTTGGCCGATAAAAGGGAAAACAGGATGAAGCTCCAGGAGCAGCTGAATTTTACGAACAATGAAGAGATCCCCATCCTCAGTATGATTTCACGCTTGGTAGAACAGAAGGGGCTGGACCTGCTTCTGCATGTGCTGGATGAGATCCTGGCCCTGGATATCCGGCTGGTTGTCTTAGGCACGGGAGACGCTCATTATGAGCAGCGCCTGCAAAGGTTTGCGGAAGGGTATCCCGGCAAGTTACGAGTTATATTAGGCTATCAGGAAGAACTGGCCCACAGGATCTATGCCGGGGCGGACATCTTTCTCATGCCTTCCCGGTTTGAACCTTGCGGTATAGCCCAGATGATCGCCATGAGCTATGGCACCATTCCTATCGTTCGGGAGACGGGCGGTTTAAAAGATACTGTCAGGCCCTATTCCCCAATCTCGGGGGAAGGGAATGGATTCACCTTTACTGATTACAATGCTCATGAGCTTCTCTATGCCATTCAAAAGGCGGTGGAGATGTTCCGGAATCAAAAAGATGCTTGGCAAAAGCTTCAGGAAAATGCCCTGAGTTCGGATTTCAGCTGGAACCGATCCGCTGCCCGGTACCGGGATGTCTATGAGAGCTTGTATTATTCTTCGTAAATTTAGGAGAGATGTCTGTGGTATTGGCTTATCATAATTCTCACGATCCCTTCTTCCGCAGCCCCTTTGGGGCTGTTCCATGGGGCGGCCTGCTGCGTTTAAGGCTGCTTATGCAGCCGGAGGATTCTTCTGGTGGGGGCAGTCCGGTTCAGGAATGCTTTTTGCGCTTATGGGTGCAGGACCGGGAGGAACGGCTGCCCATGCTCAGGGTGGAAGAGCCGATCCTGTGGGAGAAAAATAGGGGAAGAACTGTTACAGGGGAAGAGGCTATTACAGGAGACGGGGTCCTTACGGGAGAAGGAGTCGTTTATGAGGTGGAATATCCTCTTCCCCATGAACCGGGAATCATCTGGTATTACTTTGTTTTCAGGGCAGGGGAGGAAACCTGTTTCTATGGCAATAATCAGGAAGAACTGGGAGGCATAGGTGAGCTCCGTTCCTCCGAGCCTCCCGGTTATCAAATCACCGTTTACCGGCCTATGGCCTTGCCAGGCTGGTACACCCAGGGCATCATGTATCAGATCTATGTGGATCGCTTCTTTAACGGGGATGAACAGGGAAAAGTTCTCAATCCCCGCCCCCGCTCCCTGATCCATGGGGACTGGTATGATACCCCCTTCTATATTAAAAATGAAAAGGGCGAAGTTCTGCGCTGGGATTTTTTCGGCGGCAACCTTGCCGGTGTGATCAAAAAGCTTCCTTATCTTAAGGAATTAGGGGTGAGTATCCTTTATTTGAACCCCATCTTCGATTCCTCCAGCAACCATAAGTATGACACGGGGGATTATCTTACCCTTGACCCTATGTATGGGGATGAGGAAACCTTTGCCCAATTGATCAAAAAAGCCCAGGGCTTAGGGATGGCGATTATTCTGGATGGGGTGTTCAGTCATACCGGTGATGACAGTATTTATTTTAACCGCTACGGGAGATACCCTGGTCTGGGGGCCTATCAATCCCCGGATTCCCCCTATTACTCCTGGTATCAATGGCAGGGAGAAGGGGAGGAAAAGGAGTATTCCTGCTGGTGGGGAGTGGCCACCCTTCCTGAAGTCAAGGAGCTGGAGCCCTCTTATCGTGAATTTATCATTCACTCTCCCCAGGGAGTTCTCCGGTCCTGGATGAAACGGGGCATTAAAGGCTGGCGTCTGGACGTGGCCGATGAGCTTCCCGATGAATTCATTCAGGAGTTCCGGCAAGGAATGAAAGCCATGGACCCTGACGCAGTGCTTATTGGTGAAGTCTGGGAGGACCCCACCCATAAATTCAGCTATGGGAAGCTCAGGCAGTACTTCTGGGGAGAAGAACTGGATGCCACCATGAATTATCCTTGGCGGAAGATCTTGCTCCAGTACTTTCTGGGGGAGATCGATGCCGGTCAGCTCCATAAAAAGATTATGAATCTCTATGAAAACTACCCGCGGGAAAACTTTTTCGGGCAGATGAATTTAATCGGCAGCCATGATCGCGCCCGGATTCTCACCTTGCTTGGTGAAGCTCCGCCGCCGGAGCAGCTCTCGGCCGCGGAACAGGAGCATTATCGTTTGCCTGCCCCTGCCCGGGAACTGGCTGTCCGGCGGTTAAAGCTGCTGACTTTGCTGCAGATGAGCTTCCCCGGTGTTCCCTGCCTGTACTACGGTGATGAAGCGGGCTGTGAGGGATATCCCGATCCCTATAACCGGGGGACCTACCCTTGGGGAAGGGAAGCTCAGGAGATCCTCCATTGGTTTAAGCGGGTGCTCCGTTATCGCCGGGAATATGAGGTGCTGCGGCAAGGTGAATTTTCTTCCTGGTCCGAGGGGAAAGAGATTTATGCCTTGCAAAGGAAAGGCGAAAAAGAAGAGATTATTGTCCTGGTCAATCGCAGTGCTGAGGAGTCCGCGGAAATGACCTTGAAGCTGGAGCAGAACGTGGGGCAGGTTATTGATATCTTGGCGGGGGAAGAGCCCTACTCAAAAGAGGATGGATCGGAATCCCCCCTTAACGAATATAGTGATCACAGTCTTTCGCTTATCCTACCCCCCTTATCCGCCAAAGCCCTTTTCTGTCAGAAGCATGGTCCAAACTACTATTTTAAACAGGAGCTTATGACCCGTGCCTGCGGCATCCTTATGCATATCTCCTCCTTGCCATCCCCTTGGGGCATCGGCGATCTGGGAGAAGAAGCCTATGCTTTTGTGGATTTCCTGGCTGCAGGAGGGCAAAGCCTCTGGCAGGTGCTGCCTTTGAACCCTTTAGGGCTGGGAGATTCCCCTTACCAAAGTGAGTCCGCCTTTGCCGGTAATCCTTTACTCATCAGTCTTGATTTGCTTATTCAGGCCGGGCTGCTGACCGAAGAGGAAGCCCGCAGGGAATGGGCCGATTATGGCCAAGGGGCCAAAAGGGCTGAAGGACCCGAAGGAGTAGAAAGATCTGAAGGAGCCGGGAGTGAGGGCTTTGCCTGGGTGGAATGCTATAAAGAAAAGCTGCTGCGCAAGGCTTATGGGCGTTTCGGGGAAAAGCTGTCCGAGTCATTGCCTGAGCCATTGCCTGAGCCGCTTTGGGGCTTAAGCGATCCGGCCAGAGGCGGCAAACCTGGGACTAAGGATTATTTAGACCCTCAGGGTTATGACCGGTTTATAGAAGAGAATCAGGACTGGCTGCAAGACTACGCTCTCTATAAGTGTTTAAAGCTCAAGTTCTCCGGCAAGGGGTGGCACCAATGGGAAGAAAGCTATCGCTTGCGGAAGCCTGAGGCCCTGGAGGCTGTGACTGAAGATTATGCCGAGGAGATAAACTATATTTTCTTTGTTCAATATACTTTCGCTGATCAGTGGCAAAGGCTGAAGGACTATGCTCAGGAAAAAGGGGTAAAAATAATCGGCGATCTGCCCATTTATGTGGCCTATGACAGCTGCGACACCTGGGCTAACCGGGAGTGCTTTGCTCTGGATGAAAATAATGCTCCCACAGGAACCGCTGGGGTGCCCCCCGACTATTTCAACCCTGAAGGGCAGAACTGGGGAAATCCCTTATACGATTGGGAGGCTCTCCGGGCCGCCGATTATGCCTGGTGGAAGCTGCGTTTCCGGCAAGGGCTGGAGCGCTTTGATGCCTTAAGACTGGATCATTTCCGTGGCTTTGAGGGCTATTGGGAAGTTCCCCCTCAGGCCGGGAGCGCCAAGGAAGGCCGCTGGCTGAAAGGGCCGGGGAAAGAATTTTTCGAAAGCCTGGTCCGTGAATTGGGGCCTCTGCCCGTCATCGCTGAGGATTTAGGGTGCATTACCCCTGAAGTCAATACCCTGAGAGCTATTTTAGGATTTCCGGGGATGAGAGTGACGCAGTTTTCACCCTTGCAGCAAGAAGGGAATTATGTTGATTATTCCGGAACCCATGATAACGATACCCTGTTGGGCTGGTATCGCTCCCAAGGCTATAGCGATAAGGATTCCCTGGCGCAAGTGGAAAGGACTATCGAGGAGCTTTATCAGGGGAATGGTATCTGGGTCATTCTCCCCCTTCAGGACATTCTTAAACTGGATTCCCGGGCGAGGATGAATACTCCCGGCACAATTAAAGGGAATTGGCAGTGGCGTGTAGAAAGAGGAACCTTAACTCAGGAGGTTTGTGCGCGATTAAGGGATTTGGCGGAAAAGTATGGGCGGTTATCCTGAAAGATGGATCTGAAAGACGGTTCTCCAGGATTTTGATTTACATCGGTCGCTCCCTTCCTGTAAATCAAAATCCTTGGGTCGGCTTTCGGGCCTTATTGGAGTAACTTTCCTGAAAAATCTGGTGACATAATTTTCCTGACGAATTTAGTTGCATGATCTTCCTGGCGAAAAAGTTTTGAGAAGAAAGATATAGAGGAGTTGGTTACCATTACTTCCTGGAAACGTTTCAAGGAGTATTTATATTATGATCAAGAGCTGGAATTGCTTTTAGATATAAGCCGGATGAATTTTAGTGCAGAATTTTTGACGGAAATGGCTGAGCCGATGAGAGAGGCCTATCACCAGCTCCAGCTCCTGGAAAAGGGTGCTTTGGCTAACCCGGATGAGGGCCGGATGGTAGGCCATTATTGGCTGCGCAACCCGGACCTTGCTCCCACTGAGGAAATCGCTCAGGATATTAAAGAGACTCTCAAAGAGATCCTTGATTTTGCGGAGCAGATTCATAGTGGCAGGCTTCAGGGAGAAAAGGGCAACCCTTTTCGCAACATCCTCTTAGTGGGAGTTGGCGGCTCCATTCTCGGCCCCCGCTTTGTCGCCGATGCCCTGGCTTCTTCCCGGGATAAGATGAAGGCCTTCTTTATCGATAATGGAGACCCTGATGGAATCGACCGGGTATTAAGCCGGATTGGCGAGGAATTGCCGGCCACCCTTTGCCTTATTATCTCCAAAAGCGGTGGGACGATTGAAACCCGGAATGGCATGCTGGAGGTAAGAAGGGCTTATGAGGAAGCAGGGCTGTCTTTTCCGGATCATGCTGTGGCCATCACCCAACGGGGAAGCCAACTGGATAAGTTCAGCCAAAAAGAAGGGTGGCTGAGAGCTTTTCCCATGTGGGATTGGGTAGGGGGAAGGACATCTCTTCTGTCGGCAGTGGGACTCTTATCCCTGGCTTTGCAGGGAATTGATGTGGCAGGCCTTTTACAAGGGGCCAAAGACTGCGATGGGCGAACACGGCGCCCGGATACCTTAGCTAATCCGGGAGCGCTTTTGGCTTTAATGTGGTATTACAGCACCCAAGGCCAAGGAGGAAAGCAAATGGTAGTGCTTCCCTATAAGGACCGTCTGGAGCTCTTCACTAAATATCTGCAACAGTTGATTATGGAATCTCTGGGCAAGGAGAAGAATCTTCAGGGAGAAACGGTCCATCAGGGGATAACAGTCTATGGCAATAAAGGGTCCTCTGATCAGCATTCCTATCTTCAGCAGCTCCTGGAAGGTCCCGACAATTTCTTCGTGACCTTTATCGAGGTCTTGAAAGATCGGCAAGGCTCCTCCGCTTATATGGAGGACAACAGCACCAGCGGCGAGTATTTGCAGGCCTTCCTTTTAGGAACACGGGAAGCGTTGACCCAAAAAGGGCGTGAATCTCTGACCATCACAGTCAAAGAGGTCAACGCCTACACCATTGGGGTATTGATTGCCCTCTTCGAGCGGGCTGTGAGCATTTATGCCCTGTTAGTGGGTATTAACGCCTATCATCAGCCGGCTGTGGAGATGGGTAAAAAGGCCGCCGGTCAGGCTATACAATTAAAAAACAACATCGTAGAGTGTTTGAAAAAACATCCGGATAAGAGATTCTCTGTCCATGAGATCGCTCTGGCCATCGGGGAAGAGGCGCACCAGGAGATGGTGTTTAAGCTTTTGCTCCATTTAACCACTAACCCTGAGCATGGGGTGAACATAGCAGCAGGGCATCCTCTGCCGGAGAGCAGGTTTTTTGTGAGCTGTTGATGAGGGACCCCCTACTTTAGCGGATGGGAATGAAAAGGGCTGTCCGAAATAGGTACGCGCGTACCTATTTCGGACAGCCTCTTTGAATAGGAAATCAAGGCGATTTTGGGTTGTTATTTACAAATCTATACTTAAGACGATGTCGGAGAAGATATGCAATCGTTGACATCCAGAATTGGCGCTAACGTTCATTGACAAAGGGGATGGGCAGTTTCAGCTATTGGGCAATAGGCAGGCAGTTGCGCTTTTCCACCACGATATACACATTTTGCTCCGGTTCAAACACCTTAAAGCTGCGGAACAGCACATCCGCCTCCAGTTCAACGCCGTTCACCATGACCGTATAGCGCAGGACATTGCCGTGGGGAATATAGTATTTCACGGTGGCCGGCAGGACATAGCGGTCTTCCTGTTCTGCGGGGGGCTCAAGAACAATGTCGATGGTTTCGGGACGGATGGCAACGGCGGTATCCAGGATAGGACTCTGGATCATCTGGGCGAAGCGTTCTTTTTCCACAAGATTGTAGCTGCCGATAAACTCAGCGGCAAAACGTGTTTGAGGACCGGTGTACAGCTCTATGGGGCTGCCGCTCTGTTCAACGCGCCCTGCGTTGAACAGATGGATCACATCGCTCATGATCAGGGCCTCGTCCTGATCGTGGGTCACAAAAATACAGGTAATGTTCAGAGCTTTTTGGATCTCTTTGATGCGCAGCTGCAGGCTTTTGCGCAGCTTGGCATCGATGGCCGAAAGGGGCTCGTCCAGCAACAGCACCTTAGGGCGCAGTACCAGACTGCGGGCCAAAGCAACCCGCTGCTGCTGTCCGCCGGATAAATGACGGGGGTAGGAGTTTTCCTTGCCGTTCAGCTCCACCATGTCGACGGCATCCTCCACCAGAGTCCGAATCTCGGCGGCGGGGCGTTTTTGCAGGGAAAGGCCGAAGGCAATGTTGTCAAACACATTCAGATTGGGAAACAGGCTGTACTGTTGGAAAACCATGCCGATTTTCCTGTTCTTGGGGCTTTTTTGGGTGATATCCTCCCCGTCCAACAGGATGCGCCCGCCGCTGACCCCCTCCAAACCGGCCAAACAGCGCAAAAGCGTGCTTTTGCCGCAGCCGGAAGGCCCCAGCAGGGTGACCATATTTCCTCTGGCTACCGCCAGGGTAATGCCCTGCAGCACCATGGTTTCTCCAAAGCTTTTTTTTATATTCTCAAACTGTATATAAGACATTATTCCGCTCCTTTCCTTTTCCTTAAAAAGACACTGCCGGAAATGAGCAGGGTTACGACAAACAGTACCACAATCAGCGCACTGGAAAGCTGTCCCGAACGGAAGAGAATTTTGTAAAGGTGCATTTGGGCCGTTTCGTAATAGCTGCCGCCGATAACATTGATCACGACAAAGTCTCCGAACAGGATGGACATGCCCAGCATGGCGGCTACCGTAATGCCGCTGAGAATATTGGGCACGACAATTTTTAGGTAGGCCTGGAGCCTGCCTGCTCCCAGAAGCTGGGCCGCCTCGATGAGCTGCAGGGCATTGACGGCATTCAGGCTGTTGCGGATGCCGCGGTAGATGAAGGGCAGCACCAGCACACAATAAGTGCCTGTAATCATTAAAATCCGGTTGGAAAAGGGCAGGGGCAGCCCCGAGTATAAAGACAAAACGCTGATGGCCAGAATTATGCCCTGCAGCGCATAAGGAATGGTGCAGATGATCTCCACATATTTTCCCCATTCGGGATGGTAGATCACAACCACATACATGGCCATCAGCACAGCACCGATGCACAAGAGCACAGGCAAAATACTGATCACAACCGTGCGTAAAAGAGAGAGCAGGAAGCCGGAGTCGGTAAACAGCTCCCCATAGTAGCGCAGGGTGAACCCCTGGGGCACAAGATTTGTCCACTGGGTGAATACTGAGTATAGAAAGGTCAGCAGCAGAGGCAGCAGCAGATACAGGGAAAAAAGCCAAATCACCGGCAGTGAGCTATATCCTTTTTTTTGTTCAGCCATGGTCATTGCCTCCTGCCCGGTTCTTTTTCAGCACATAGTTGTTAACGGCCACGGCCGCCACCATGAGCAGCATCAGCACTACCGCCAGAGCACTGCCGAACTCCTTGCGCTGCACCACATCGCCCACAAACTGCTCCGATATGCGGATAGGCAGTAAGGAAAAATTGCCGCCCAGCAAAGCATAGGCTGTGGCATAGGCCGCAATGGCGTTGCTGAACAAAATACTGAAGGTTCCCAGCAGACTGGGCAGGAGGACGGGAATCCCCACCCGGAACCAGTAGGTGAAGCTGCCGCCTCCCAGCAGGTTTACCGATTCGCGCCATTCCCTGCGCAGCGCCTCAAAAGCGGGGAGCAGCAAAATCGTGGCCATGGGGATTTGAAAATAAATATAGGTGAGCAGCAGGCCGCTGAAAGAATAGACATTGTAGTTGGCCAGCGCCTCTATCCCCCAGCTTTTGCCCAGCAGGACCAAAACCCCCGCATTGCCCAACAGAATAATGTAGGCGAAAGCCAGGGGGATACCGGCAAAATTGCTGGTCATATTCAAAAGGCTCATAAAAAAGCCCTTGACCTTAGGGGAGGAATGATAGGTGGCCTTAGCACCGAAAAAGGCGGCAGTGATGCCGATCAGCGAGCTGGTCAAAGCCAGCAGAACGCTGTTGAGTACAGCGTCCCGATACAGCTTTTTAGCCAAAATAGCGGCATAGTGCTCCAGGGTAAAGCCAATATCCCCTGCCGGGAAAAAACTGCGGATGACGACGACGGCCAGCGGCACCAGTTCAAAGACCAGGACGATCAGGGCAAAGGGCAGCAGAGCTAAAAGATAGGTTCTATTTTTATGCGCCATGAAAAACCACCTCCAGAGCAGTGATGTCCTGCATACCGGCAGCGGGAAGGAGATCCAGCAGGCGACAGAGAAGAGGGGCGACCAGCAGCTGATCCACCGGCCTTTCCTCATAAATGCCCATTGCAGCCTGAGGGCTGAACAGGTAGAGAGGAACCTCACGCTGGGCAGGAGTATTGCCGCCATGGAGACCGTTTTCGTTCATACCGTGATCCGCTGTGATCACCACTTGATAGCCTTGGGCCAGCCATTGGGGCACGGCGGCGGAAAGCAGCAGGTCCGCCTTCATGGCGGCCACTGCCTGCTCGCGGCTGCCTCCCCGGTGCTGATGGCCCTGGAAGTCGATGTTCATGCTGTGCACCAGTAAAAAATCTGGTTCGCACTGAGCTATCAAAAACAGGGCGTCGGCAAAGAGGTGGCTGTCCGGATAGTCGTCTTCAAAATAGTAAATGCCGTTTTGGATCGGAGAGGGGCTGTTCAACACAAAACGGTCCTGCAAGGGCTGAAACGGGGAGGTAATGAAGAGCTCACATATCCAGTGATAGGCCGCCGCCGCGGTAGTGAGCCCGGCTGCCCGGCACAGGGAAAAGAGGTTTTCAGCTTCCAGAGCACGGGATACAAGGTTGTTGACAATGCCGTGACGGTATACGGATAATCCGCTCAGCAGGGTGGCGTACAAGGGGCGGCTCATGCTGGGCAGCTGACTGATCACCTTGTATTTGGCTGCCTGACCGGATTCAGCCATATGTTCCAAAAAGCCGCAGTTCTCTTTGGCCAGGGTGTAGCCGCAGCCATCCAGAATCACAAAGATCATTTTTTTCATTTGGCGTAAGCCAGAACCTGCTCCTGCCACTGCTCGCCCAAGGTCTTAGTGGTGGTGTCCCAGGCATTTTGATCGCTGATCAGGCGGGCGTTGGTATACTGGGCCTCAGCCAGCAGCATGCTCTTTACATCCGCCGGCAGTTCCACATCGCGCACCGGCTTGGCGTAGCCCCGGGCCAGGTTGATCTGTCCGGCGTCGCTCAATATATATTCCCGGGCCAAAGCGGCGGCATAGGGACGGGTGCTGTAACGGTTGATAATGGTGGTATAACCGCTTTGAATGGAGGCTTCGGCGGGGATATTGATCACAAAATTGGCTTGGGGATTGGCTTTCTTAAACTGATCGCGGTAGTTCAGGGAATTGTAATCCCAGAGAAAGGCCACGGCGATTTCGCCCTTTTCCATGCGGGTCAGGTTCTGCTCTCCCAGGTCCAGGCGTCCCTGCTCCGCCAGCTTTCTGAAATAATCCAGACCGGGCTGGATATTGCTCTCACTCCCGCCATAAGCAATGGCGGCTGCCAGCACGGCGTTTTGGGACTGGGTAGCCTTGGCGACATCACCTACGGATACTTTGTAGTCTCCTTTTAGGATATCGTCAAAACTTTGGGGTACGGTTTTCACCAAATCAGCATTGCAGAAAATGCTGATGGTGCCGTAATAGGCGATAATCCAGTGTCCGTCCTCATCCTTCGCCCAATCAGGAATACTGTCCCAGTAGCTGGTTTTGTAAGGCAGGGCAAGGCCCTTATCCACCGCAATGGGGCCGAAGGATTGGCCCACATCGCCGATGTCCTTGGTGGCGTTGTTTTTTTCGCTTTCAAACAGGGCCAGCTCTTCGGCGCTGGACATATCCGTATCGGTATGTTTAATGCCGTATTCCTTGGTAATTCCTTTCCATGTTTCGCCCCAGTTCGCCCAAGTATCGGGCATGCCGACGCTGTTGACTTCCCCGTCCTCTTTGGCTTTGGCAACCAGTTCTTCTAACGGAAGTGAGTTAAGATCCACCTGGTTTTTGCTTTCCCCGGCGGTGCTGCAGCCGGAAAGCAGCAGCACGGCCACCAGGCCGGCCGCCAACAGCTTCACCTTGTGTTTGCGTTTCATGATTTTTCAGTTCCTCCTCGCATCATTTCATTAAACAGGCTTAGAGCATGGGAATATACAAAGCAAATTATAGAGAGGCAATGTAAAACCTGTGAGCACAGCCAGGTAAAATTCTGGTAAATTTCTGTTCTAAACCGGCAGGGAATGAAAAAGGCTGTCCGAAATAGGTACGCGCGTACCTATTTCGGACAGCCTCCTTTGAAATCCGCTAAGATGCTCTGGGGTGGTGATGGGGTTTTGTCGCGATGAGTGTGGGTCTTATAGCCAATATTAAAAGTCTTTTTTAAATCGGCTGGAGTACCTAATTTTAAGCATTCAGATCCTCCATTAAAGCACTGACGCTGTCAAAGGTTTTGCTCATATTGCGATTGTTATTGACATCATCGTAGGGTACTCTTCTCAATCAGCCAATCAAAGGCATTCTGTGCAGCTTCCACAATCCAGAAAGTGCAGCACCGGTGAAATTACCTGAGAAAAATATCTGGAAAATAATTGATTAAATCTGTAATTTATTCTAAGGTAATAGTATAGGGTAAAAGGCTGGTACTGAGAAGCAAGAGAAGGAGGGGTATTAATATGTTTTTTCACAACTATAATCCATTGAATAATGTGGCCTTGTCAACCGTTGTGGCGGTACTTCCCAGCATCATTCTTCTTTATCTGCTTGCTCTTCTTCCTCACAAAAATAAAGAGGGAGATCCTGTACTGGGGATTAGGGCTCCTTATGCAGCTCTCGGCGCAGCCTTAGCGGCTTTTGTGATTGCTGTTTTCATCATAGGAATGCCTGCGGCCCAAGCCGGCAGTGCATTTTTCTACGGTGCGGCCGCCGGTGTTTTCCCGCTGGGATGGGCCTTTTTTGCATTGTTCTTTTTCTATTACACTACACAAGCCGGAGGCGGACTCAAGATCTTCAAGGATTCGCTGATCTCCCTGGCGTCTGACCGTCGTCTGCAGGTTTTGCTTATCGCTTTTTCTTTCGGAGCCTTTATCGATGGTATTTATGGCTTTGGCTTAGCCATAGCAGTTGCCGGAGCGATGCTGGTGACCCTTGGCTTTCGCCCGGTCCAGGCAGCAGTCCTCTGCCTAATTGCCAATATGGCGCCGACTGCTTGGCGCAGCATGACCTCGGGGACAGTCTTTTTGTGGTCAAAGCCGGACTTCTTCGCATTTCTTCATCATCTGTTCCCGATATTTACGCTTTTTGTTCCGTTCTTTCTGCTGGCAGTTTTTGTGTTTATGGAAAAGGGCAGGTTCAGGGATGTCTTCGACCTTTGGCCGGCTGCTCTTGTTGCCGGTTTTTCCCTCGCTCTGAGTCAATTCGCGCTGGCCCAAGCCAATATGGGTGTTATTATCGATAGTAGGTTTCCCCGTATCAGTTCCGGCTTGATCAGTTTCGTCCTGACCGTGCTTTTTTTATATATTTGGAAACCGCAAAAAAATCCGCAATATGCAAGTGATTCTGGAGAAATACCTTCTTATTCGGCGACTGAAGTTGTCAGAGCTTGGCTTCCCTGGGGGATCTTGGGCGTTGTTCTTTGTCTGTGGAGTTTACCCGGCGTGAAAGCATTCCTTGACGGTATTTTCAGCATCTCTTTGGCAATTCCCTTTCTCAATGACCGTGTGGTTCATGTTCCGCCAATAGGAGACGGTGTGAGTGCCATGCACGCAGTCTTTTCTCTTAATCTTCTCTCATCAGTAGGTTCAGGAGTCATCCTTGCCACCGTCCTGTCCGGCATCTTTATCTTACGCTTCAACGGCGGGCAATGGGCAGAGTCCCTTCGGCAAACCTGGGTCAGCTTAAAAATGCTCATCCTCTTTTTGGCCATAATGTTCGGTTCCAGTTATTTAGCCATGTACGCAGGCCTTGATGCGATAAAGGGTCTGGCCTACACCCAGACTGGCAGCTACTATCCTTTTTTCGCTTCATTGTTTGGGGCCATCAGTTCTTTAATCTATGGCTGTGTCGCGGCCTCTGCCACTTGCTTTAACGCTGCCCAGGAAAGGGTAGTAGCGGCAGGACAGATTTTTCGCTCCGCTTTCTTTTACATGATGATCTTGGCAGTACTGCAAGGCCTGCTATTTCTCTAAGAAATGAAAAAGGCTGTCCGGAATCAGTACGCGCTACTGATTTCGGACAATCTCGTTTGAATAAAATTACTGAAAAATAAGGGCAAGACCGAAAGAGGGCCGGATAAATGGGAGGCGACGATTCGGGGCTACTTTTTTCATGAACTGGACAGTGACCCTGCCGAAGAAGGTCATTCGGAAAACGGCAAAGCAGTCTGGACAGCAATGAAAAAAGAAGAAAACAAGGGGCTTACCTTCTGGCAGGTTCAAAACAGCCTGGTATTGAAAAATCCGGGCACAATACTTGAATTGGGCTGCGAATGGACCATTGAGTTTGCGGTAAACGACCCGGAAGGAGACATTTACTTCACTTATATGTCCTGCAGCAGGAGCCCCTAAAGACGAGTAAGCGCCGCCTCAGCAGATGCTGTCCGATTTAAGGAGCGATATGCCCTTCTACGCTAATGGCAATAAACATTAGTTCTAACCTAGTATAAATACCTGGAAAATAATTTATAAAACCTGGTATTAATACGGATGCGCATTGTGTGAGAGAAATTATATAATGAAAAATACTACGATCTTTATACTTGTTTAATAAAACTCATTTAACTTATAATGATAATGAGAAAATAATACCATTTTAGGAAAGGAGAGGGGAAAATGAATTTCGATCAATTGGCTAAAGTCGTCCACGAACTGGTGCAAAGACAGAACAATGGGGAGACTGAAGCCCTGAAGTCCGAAGCTTTTCAGGGAATGACTATGAGGGAGCAGGAGATAGTTGTTGATGGCTTTTCCAAGCTTCGCTTATCCGGGGATTCTGTCGCCATAGCGATTGGACCTAATAACCATTGGGCTTAACAGCCGATTCTATAAGTGTGGAGCAGCAGATTGCAGGTGGAATAGAACGGTTCTTGGCGGAATCCGGGTCTGCCGGGCATCTTTCAGGTACAGTCTTGGAATGGTTGCGCGCGGAGAATAAGCCAGGTGGGAAGCAGTATCCATGGGGGAATTTGCTTTTTGCCATTGGGGATGTCTTTGGCGATAGTCAAGAGACCATCGTACAGGTTGTTGTGGCTATGGAGCTCTACGCGCTGGCAGCGGACATATTTGACGATATAGAGGATCAGGATAATGATGAGCTGCCTTGGCGGACAATTCCGGCAGCCCAGGCCATAAATACAGCCAACTTAATTCTGTTCCTGTCCTTCAAAGCATTAGCAGCGATTAACGATCAGGCTCGTTATCGCCAGGCCAATGATATTTTTCAGACGATGGGGATTACGGCCTGCCATGGGCAAAATCAGGAGTTCCTTTATGAAGAGCAGGATAGCATAACCATCGATCAATATTTTGATGCAATCGGCAAAAAATCCGGAGCATTAACCGCAGGTGCCTGCAAATTTGCAGGAGTTTTAGCCGGTTGTGATGCTCGACTGACTCCTGATTTGGAGAAATTCGGTCAAAAACTTGGCATCATCAGTCAGATCAAAAATGATCTCCAGGACTTGTTCCAGGTTGAAGCTAAAAGCGATTTGAAACTTGGTAAGAAAACGTTGCCGCTGGTTTATCTGGCTAATATATTAAAAGAGAATAAAGAGAAAACAGAAGAACTGAATCAACTCTGTTCACCGGCACGGCGAGAACTCCTGGAATTCGGTCCAACGGAAACGGACCGTTTGCGCCGGTTCATTATACAAGAAGGGGCCGCCCACTACTGCTCGGTTATATGTGCATATTTTAAACAGGAAGCGGTGGAAATCCTGGATACCATGAACATAACGGAGGAGCAGAAAAGGAAGTTGAGCACACTTGTGGAAAATTAAACATAAAGATTGGGCATTGCTTCTGGGCAATGCTGTTTTTGTTATACTTTGTCTGGTCTGCCTGATAGATCTGTTTAGCTATCCCTATATTGGCCTTACTCTTGAGAATCAAGGAAAGGATTGGACGGTAATAAATATAGATCCCTATGGTGAGGGGGCGCACTCAGGCATTAGGGAGGGTGATATAATTCTACAATTGGATGGTCTGACCCCAGAGTTGCATCCGTCAGTCCGGAAATGGCACGAAGTCGTAGGTGTCTCAGTACTCATCGTGCAAACTCCCGAAGAAGCTGCCCGGACGGTTCACGTGATGCGGCCTTCGCCTGTCAAAACCATATTCAGTGAGATGATACTGATTATTGTGGGCTTATGCTTTTGGCTGATGGGTCTTAACGCTAGGATAAAACGGCCTAACTTGCAGCCGGCTCGGGCCTTGTTCCGCCTTAATTGGCTGGTTGGACTCTTGTTTGTGCTCACACCGGCTTCCAGCAGGGGTTTATGGTTCGCCAAAGAATTGATGTTTGTCGGACTTGCCTTGGCATCACCTTTGCTGGTGCATTTTATGGCGGTCCTGCTTAAGAGAGAGCAGGAAAAAAACTATAGAAGCATTATGGTCTTGCTTTTGATTCTCCCTATATTGATCCTCTTAACCATTCTGCTCAAATGGTCAGGTCTTGTATATGCGGTCAGTGAATTACGGGCTATGTCCTTGATAAGCGCCTTGTTCGGCTTTACAATCGCCTGTATACTGCTGTTTCGCCTATGGGGACTTCCGGCTACCGAGCCGGATAAGAACCAAATTAATCTGATGCTGGCAGGGTTGCTTGCCTCCTTACTGCCGTTTCTGATCTTTACAGCGGTTCCTATCCTGACAGGCCTGGAACCGGTATTGTATTCTAGGTTTACCGCTTTGTTTATCCCTATTCTTCCATTTACTATGAGCTATGCTGTAATCCATCAATATCTTCCTGATTCGCGAAAATTATTACAGGAGGGATCTATTTATCTGATTGCAGGCATGATAACCAGCCTGATCCTGTACGGTTTTCTGTTAGTAAACGGATGGCTGCCCAGCAACGATATTGACAGCTATCTGGTACTTTTTGCCTTGACCATGGGAACGATTGTTTTATTCTTCTGTTTAAACTTTGTTGGGCATAAACTAGCAGAACGCTTCAATACCCTTAAAGACACCGCGAGTAAGGGAGATTGGGCTGAAGATCAGGAAGCCTTGCATCCGGATGATGAAAAGGGTCTTATGGAAGAATTGTCCCGGTGGCTGAAACTGGAAGGGGCACTGGTCTTTATCAAACATAATGAGAGTGTTTTTCTAATAAAAGCCTGCGGAAGATACGATAGCAATCAGGCGGAGCTACAAGCACTGGAGGAATATTATCTGAAGAGATTAAAGACTGTCCAGACAGGGCAGCTGCTTCCTCGTACTTGCGCGGCTGAATTCTACTTTCCCTTTGTCTCAGGGAGCTTTTTCTGCGGATTGTTTCTGGGTTACCGTCGTTCCCGTGTGACACTAAATGCCCAGGAACTGCCCTTGTTCAGTATTATTGCCTATCAGACCTGTCAAAGGCTCAAAGATCTTGGGGATATAAAGTCTTTACGCGATAGGGTAACGACCGGAGAACAAAGACTGGAAGAGCTTTATCTGAGAAGCCGCCCGGTGGCTCTTATCAAACGATGGCTGTTTAAAAACCTCGAAGAAGAAAAAAGGAAATTAGCCCGTGAACTTCATGATGGTCCGTTGCAAAACAGCTTGTATCTGTATCAAAAGCTGCAAGCACTGAATGATCCATCAGCTGGAACGGTAACGATAAATTCCCATGTCCTCTCAGAAATTAAGGACAGAATAGATGATTTGAGCTATGACTTGCGTGCTATCTGCGGTGATTTACGGCCCTCTGCTTTAAAAGAGCATGGGCTTCGGACAGCCCTGGAAGGCTTTATTCAGGAAACAATGAGGAATGAGCTGATTACCATCACGATGGATATAAAGGGCCTATCCCGGCAGGATAGGTTCGAAGAAGATATTGAGCTGGCGGTCTTCCGGCTGGTGCAGGAAGGAATCCGCAATGTGCTCAAACACTCCGGTTCCGGCAACGCCGAGATTACCATTGTCAGGCGCGACAGGGAAATAAGAGTGGAAATCAAAGATGACGGCAAAGGCTTTGATCCCACGTTAATCCAGGAAAACATGCAGGACGAATTGCAGGCCGACAGCCGCTTTGGGCTTATTGGTATGAAAGAAAGAGTGGAAGGTCTCGGAGGGGAATTTACGATAATCTCCGGCTCCGGTCAGGGGACTGTGGTTCGTGCGGCTTTGCCATACAGGAAAGGTCGATGAGGATCATGAAACGCACGCTGTACGCGAGAGGAGGAAGGAAAGATGGATTCGGTAATCAAGGTCTTGGTTGTGGACGATCATAAATTATTTGCCCAAGGGGTGGTGTCCTTATTGTCTTCGGAACCGGATATAGTTGTCACAGATGTGGCTTCCAGCGCCGAAGAAGGCTTAAGGCTGGTAAGAAGCGCTCTTCCACATACGGTTCTCCTCGATATCAATCTTCCGGATTCCTGCGGGGTGGACATTATCGCAAAGATCAAGCAGATAGATCCCGATATAGGGATCGTGATGCTTACTGGACTCAGCCCTCTGGGGCATATCGACGCGTCATTGGCTCAAGGAGCTTCAGGCTTCCTTTTGAAAGATTGCACCAAAGAAGAGATGATTACAGCCATCCGTAAGGCGGCGAAAGGTGAAGGTTACTTTTCACAAAGCATGGCACCTTATCTGAAAGAGGAGTTAGTTCGCACTCCGCAACAAGACTCCCACGACGATAAAATGGCATCGCTGACTTTGAGGGAGGTGGAGATTTTTAACTTGGTCGTTACCGGTTTGCGCAGTAAAGAGATAGCTGAAAACCTGAGAATTACCAAGCGCACTGTCGATTTTCATATTGGCAATATATTGTTGAAACTAGAGGCGAAATCACGTATGGAAATTGTATTGAACTATAAGAAGGATTAGTATTGGCGTGAAGAAAGGGAGCGAGCCGAGCATGGGTGTACTCAAAGTTTCAGGCTATGGCATTGGAGTGAATAGCTCGAATGCTTTTTTGTTTTTGCAGATAGAGGCTACCTGTTATAATTCTGGGATAAACCAGGTATAAATACCTGGAAAATAATTTGTAAAACCAGGTATTAATACGGATGTGCATTATGTGGAAAAAGACTAGAATAAGAAGTAATAAAAGACATTTGTTTACATTAAAGTGCTTTGTTAAATATTTTAAGTAAGCAAGCGGAGAAATAGTATGGTCAATTCGCGCTA
This sequence comes from Desulfitobacterium sp. LBE, assembly GCF_007830365.1. Classification (NCBI taxonomy): domain Bacteria; kingdom Bacillati; phylum Bacillota; class Clostridia; order Eubacteriales; family Desulfitobacteriaceae; genus Desulfitobacterium; species Desulfitobacterium sp. LBE. Next base: position 162,323 of record NZ_VLKD01000001.1, read on the forward strand.
TCTTGGCAGATGATAATTGTTATCATATACAAAAATACGAAAGTTGGGTTGGTAAATATAAAATAGTTTGAACATAAGGGGCCTCTTTGCGTGGATTAATTGTATGTTCCTTAGTTTAATACGTCTATCAAGAGTTTTTCTTGATACCAATGCCTCAAGAGTGGTCAGTTGACCCTACGCAATAATCGTGGTTGTTGAATTACAAAACTCTCACGAAATAGATCGAGTATAACTATGGTGTCGACAGGTAAGTAACTGAGGTAATGGTATTTAGAATATTTGGAAAGGTGGGTGATAGAACAAGAAATAGGGTTTAGAGTAGGCAAAATGAATCTATATTTATGGAGGGATTAATTATGTTGAAAAAACGCTTCCTTGGTGCTTTGGCAGTGGCTACGCTTCTAACTTTATCGTTTGGAACACCGGTGATGGCTCAAAGTGGTTCGGCAGTATTCACTAATGAAGGCGTAACTCCGTTTGCAATTTCATATCCTGGAGGTGGAACTTGGGACACCGGTACTAAAACATCTGGTGCCCAAAAGCATGTATGGTCACATTATCTTCATCCTGATAATTGCCATTCCGCTACAGCTAAATTGGATACTCAAACAGAAAAAGATGTTAAATCGGCTGGGAGTTGGGCTAAAGCAGACGTATATGGCAATCCGAGCTATACAGGATATACATTTTGGGATAATAACGCCACCGGTTGCTCAAAATAGCCCAAATTATTGTTAATTACCAATACCATACGCCGCTCTTCCGAAAGAGTGGCGTATGGTATTAGGCGTTTGGGCACAGGAATTTCCCTTAGGGTATTCAAAGGAGATATTGCTTTGAAAAAGATATTAGCGTTTTTACTTATTTTGGCTTCTGTCTTTTCTTTCGTTACAACTTATAACCAGATAGATCAAGAGGAACTAAAAACAGTAACAGAGGTAGAAGAGGGGCTGGCAAAACGGTTTGAAATCCCTTATGGTTTTCATCCCGCTGTCCCGGATGAGCTGTACCCGCTGTTATATGAGACGGCCCTTGAATATGAGGTTAATATTTTTAGAACCAGTATCCATGAGCTTGAGGGTGCTCAGCCAGAGATGCTCAAATACATATTGCTCACAGGGGACACTCATTTCTTTCATGACTTCAGGCTTAAAAGCGGCAGTTTCTTGACAGCCCAAAACACACAGCAGGGGGATGCTTTCTTATCCTCGGCGGACACTGGAGAGAGCAGCCAGAGGGGTATCATCCGGGATTTCGGGGGCAATAACCTGCTCGTCATCAAGCCACTCAAGGCCGCTTATGAATATCTGCCTGTCTATGGGCAGTATTATGCTGAAGCCGCTGACGAGAAAGCCTTCGAGGCTTTCTTAGCAGGCTTTACCGCTAAGGTCAATGAGTTCCATAAAAAGCACGGGACAAACATCTCCTACTCCCCTGAGATCTTTCAGCAGCAGAATCATTCCGAGGGAGCGGAAGTCGGAGCCCGGACAGACTTCTTAAACTATCAAAAATATATGCTCTTGCTCATCATGCTGATTTTGCTCGTGTACCATATTTTCTATGAGTCCAAGCGGATAGGGATCCTGAAGATGCATGGACTGTCCAACATCAGCATCTGGTTTATCATAGCCGGAAAGCTGATCACTTTTGTTTTCCTTGTATCCCTTGTAGTGTCCCTGCCGGTTGCCTTATGGATCAAAGATACCACCGCCCAGTTTGTGGGCAGCGCTATCCTTGCTCAGTTCAAAACCTATGGTATTGCGACGGCGATTTCGCTTATTTCATATGGCTATATCTCCAGGATCAAGGTCAGCGACGCTGTCAAAAACCGCAAGGATACCCAGAGCATCTTTGTTCTGAACACGCTGCTCAAGGCGGGCTGCTCCATCATGGTGATCCTGATCGGCCTATCGCTCTGGGGCCAGTATATTGAGCTCCGCACCAAGGGAGAGGAACTGAAAAATTGGGAACTCAGCAAGGATTACGGAGTTTTTTATCCTGTCGTGGTCGGATATGATCTGGAGGATTTGAAGAAGGGTTTCCGCTATACTACGATTGCTTTAGCCGGGGAGCTTTATCCCACTCTCAATAAAATGGGGGCCTTATTTATCGAGGCCGATAGTTATGAGGAAAGCAGTCTTAATTATTATTTATCCAAAGATTGGGAGGGGATACTCTCGATAAGTGTCAACCCCAACTACCTGCGGGAATTTCCTGTCTATGACGTACAGAACAATCCTGTGCAGATATCAGAGGACACAAGTGACTGGATTCTGCTGGTCCCGGAAAAATATCGTCACCGGGAAGCTGAGATTATGAGCTATTTTCAGCAACAAAGAAGGGGTACTCAAGAACCGGGGGGTATCTATGGGGCTGAAGAGACTTATTTTAATAGGGAAGTTCCGGACAGGGTGAGGAACCAAGAGATCAGAATCATCTGGCTGGCTAATGACCAGGAAATATTCAGCTTCAATCCGGAGGTGTTCCCCGCGGAGAACAATGTGATCCTGGACCCCATCATCCAGGTGGTAACGGAGAAAAACAGTCTCGGTTTTGACCGGGCCAACATCATAAACGGCGGTGGGGGGGATGATCCGCTGAAAATGAGACTGATCGACAGGGATGCGGCGCTGACCTTAAAGACACTGGAGCCTGAACTTAAACGCTTGAAGCTGGATGATAATGTAAAGTACCTAATCACAGTGGATCAATATGTTGCGGAGAAAGTATATTACCTGCAGGAGTGGATGAAAGAACTCGTGCTGACAAGCCTGGGGCTGCTGGTGGTTTTATTGCTGCTTGTAGTGCAGAATCTGACCCTGTTTTTCAACAAATATCAGCGCAAGTTCATAGTGCGCAGATTATTCGGCACCGGCTTTTTCAGAACGTATAAGGAATATATTGGGCTATTCGCGGCAACGTGGTTAGTTCAGCTGCTGATTTGCTATTGGGTGAATAAAGGAGCAATCGCCTATTTTTTGGAGTTGGCCTCTAGGGTGTCCTCAGTGGCGAGTGCTGTGAGCGAAGTCAGCGGAACAGCGACCATCAAGCTGGTGGTGGTGGCGGCAGGGCTGATATTGATCGAGCTTGCTGCTTCTGTTATAGCCCTTGTGCTTATCGAGCAGAGACATCGGGTTAAGGTCTTAAAGGGGGGGAATTGAACGGTATGAAAGCTGTGTGTGAATTAATCAATATCAGCAAAAGTTATGGGGATCACCGGGTCTTAAATAATTTGAGCATGACGGTGGGCGAGGGTGAAATGGTGGCCATTATGGGAAAAAGCGGCTCAGGTAAAACCACAATTCTGAACATGATGGGGCTGCTTGAAAAGCCGGATAGCGGCACCATTAAACTGTTTGGTGAAAAAAGCCCCCGGATTGGCTCAGCCAAAGCCTATAAACTCCTCAGGACCAGACTTGCTTACCTGTTTCAGAATGGTGCTCTGATTGATGACGAGACGGTGGACTATAATCTTGAAGTCCCGCTGCTCTACGTCCCAAAAACAAAGAGAGAAAAGCAGGAGATGAAAACAACTGTATTGAAGAAAATGGGGTTGAGTATTTCTCTTAAACAGAAAATATATGAGCTTTCAGGAGGAGAACAGCAGAGGGTTGCCATAGCAAGGATACTGTTAAAGTCCTGCGATCTGATCTTTGCCGATGAACCGACAGGCTCATTGGATTCTGATAATAGAAATGAAATCATGAGGATTTTAAAAGATCTTAATGAGGCAGGGAAAACAATCATCATTGTTACTCATGACCAATATGTAGCAGAAGCATGTGATAGAACAATAAAGTTAGCATGAAACATTCTTTAGTTCAGTAGTTCTACAATTGATAGAAGGGCTTCTATAATTATGAAGAAAATAAAACTGATCATCATATCCTTGTTAATCAGCATGGGCTTTCTATTTAACGGGGAACTGTTCGTTCTTTATCTGGACTACTTTCAAAACTCCTATTACCAGTCGGGCTTTGATTTTGTGAATATGGATGCCACTATCGAGGAAGAAGAAGTCATCCAGGACTTTCTTCAGGCGGGAAAGACCTATGATGTGGATTTCTTTTTTTTAGACAGTACAATTGTCTCGGCATATAACAAAGAGATAACGATATTTGGTACACCAAATGCATTGAAAACCCTGCAAGCCAAAGGAATTCCGGAAGGGAAGCATAAAAGCCTTTTTATGGGAGAAATGCAAGTTAGGTATGCGGATTTCAGTAAAATTAAGACGCTGGAAAAGTTCCAAGACTGTTATTACATCGGAGATCCATCCCAAGAGGAAGCCATGCGCTTATTCAAAGCAAGCCTGGTCGATAAATATAGCGGCAGCCTCCCGAAATTGTTCAGTTCAGACAAAGAGATCTGGCTGAATCTATTTTCAGTGTGGTCGATCATTTTTGGTTTGATTTTGCTGCTGACGATTTATGAAATCATCAGTTTGAAGAAGGAGATCATGGTGAGGATCACCCTTGGAGAAGATGTCAAAGCCCTTTTTGCCAAAAATGCTTTGGCCGATATAGGTATTCTGATCAGTGCATTTATTATCCTATCGTTCCTATTAAGCTACTTATCCAACGTCTATTTTAAGATAGAGGCCCTGGCCCTGGCTTTCGCCGTGTTCATGATGGTCAATACTCTGATCAATGGAGCTATTTTGCGGGTTGACTTTAAAAAGGATATGGTTGCCAGACGCTCCGGCGGCGGGCTGTTGACCGCCAACTATAGCTTGAAAATCCTGACTACTATTCTCACCATCATTATACTATCCAGCAATTTTGCTATATTGACGCAAGGGTATCTAATGTATAAGCAAGGGGATTTTTTCTCTGCACATAAGGATTACAGTTACTATCAATTAAATTACAGAGTGAATAATTACTTAGGCAAAACAACATCAGACACAGGGATGATGAATCAGGAATTCTATCGACGATTTCAAAAGTATTCATTACAATACAACGATTTGACAGCCAATTTCAGCAGTCCTTACCCTGTTGTTTTAATCAATAGGAATTCGTTTGAAGAAATTTCAAGAGTGAACCATGCCTTGACTGAAGCTGTGAAAAGTGCCGACGATGATTACTATATCCTGCTCCCACACGGTATCTCAGAGGATTCTCTGGAATATACCATTGCGGAAGAAATATTCATTACTTTTTTGGGAAGAAATAATAATTCAAATATTATAACCAAAGCGTATGATAACGATGTGAGTTTAGTGGGCATTCATAATCAGCCGTATAAATATGTAAGCTGGCCCATGGAGAATCCGATCATATTATTCAATAATACGCTTCAACAAATTGATGAATCTCAAGCAAGTAAAACCATGTACTATGCCTATAGTACGATGTACAATATCCCCGAACAGGAATTCAATCAGTTCATCCAGGAGTATCAGCTGTCCGATCAAATTATGGCCCAATCCAATGTTTTTGATATCTATGAATACAATTGGGAGATTGCCTCACGCAATGCGAAATTAGTCCTTATTTTGTCGATCTTCCTGCTGGCCCTGGAAATCGCGCTGATCAGCCTTATTATTAAATTGGAGTATCAGTTCAACGCCATGGAACTGGCCTTGAAAAAAGTGCTGGGCTACTCACGTTTGGCCAGAAATAAGCGGTTAATACGCATCACATTAGTTGTTTTTCTGCTGAGCCTTATCTTGGCCTTATTGCTCAGAGGGCTTCTGGAGATTGACGAGGGCGTTGATCTCATCTGGGGAGGACTGATTTTGCTGACGGTAGAGTTGGTAGTTATCATGAAGAAGGCAGGTATGATGGAAAAAAACCATGTACCGTCCATTCTAAAAGGAAGGGTAGTATGATTGAAGGAATTAACATCACCAAAAGGTTTGAGGAACTGACTCTGTTTGAAGACTATAATTTTCGCATCGAGGATCAGGAATTTGTCTGCTTTTCCGGTGCCAGCGGAACAGGAAAAACCACCTTACTCAACATGATCGGTTTAATCGAGCCGATTGACGCCGGGAGCTTGAGAATTAATAGCATCGAATACAGGACGAATAAGCAAAAAATGGAGTATTTTCGCTCGGTGGTCGGATTCTTATTTCAAAATTTCGCGCTGATCGAGAACAAAACAGTTAAACAGAACCTTGAGCTAATCAGGAGGGGCAGTCGCACGAGTTATACGATTGAGGAAGTGTTGGAAAGAGTCGGGTTAAAAAGTAAACTGTACAGCAAAGTGTATACCCTGTCCGGCGGAGAGCAGCAACGGATAGCGTTGGCCCGTTTATTTCTAAAAAAATGCGAGATCATTTTAGCGGATGAACCCACTGGCTCTCTGGACGCCAAAAACGCTCAAATCATTATGGATATGCTGCTTTCGCTGAATGCTGAAGGTAAGACAGTCATTATCGTGACCCATGATCAAAAAATTAAGGATCGGGCAGGAAGGGTTATCGAACTATAGAAGATTCCCTAGGTTATGGCCTTGTAGTGAATGGAGCGAGTGTCTCTTTACCCTAATTTTACTTCCATTATGAACATAATTATCCAGAAGTGATTAAACATCGGATGATTTACTTACGATAATATTTATATAGAGGATAATTTAAAAATATATACAGGAGTGATTCTATGAGAGTTAGCATGGACTATAATCCATTGTTGTACTCAAGAGCCAATATAAATCTGAGTGCAAACCAAAAGGCTGATGTTTTCTTTAGCCTTCTGGAAAAATCCGCCCCAGAACAAAAAGAGCATGTGGCTACCGACATTTGGGAAGAGTTATCCAAAAGCTATAATATAAGAAATGCATCTTTCAGGGAGATTCAAGAGATATCCGCTAAACTCTATAAGGCAGGGCAAATATCCTTGTTTGATCACGGAAGGCTAACCTTCGAACCTATGTTGGCTCCGCCTGGAGCCCTGAAAGTTAATATACATATGACCCCATTTAATGCGGATGGTAGGAAAGATTGGATTGCAGAATATGAGCATCGAGCTCAAAGCGATCTGAAAACCGGCAACCCTATGGGTTATGTTCAAAATCAGAAGGTTGTTGAAAGTCTTAGGCATTTTTTAATGATTCAGATGAATAACTGTTAAATCATTTTAAAATTGTATTTTGAAAGATGACAATATCTTGAAAGAATATCGCTACTCAATTATTAGAAGGTGGGATGTATATGAAAATAAACGACTTAACCTCTGCAAGAGTAATCTCTAATAATAATCGTTATGGTCAACATGATCGGATTAAATGTGGCGATTGACACCGGTGTTTGAGAATACCATCCTCTTTATCTGCGGTATTGTTCTGGCCATTGACCCTACCCAACCTTTCGGACCCTATTCCGCTGGCGAAACAGCCCAAGCAAATAATCCGCAGCAGTCTCCGCAGTGCGCCGGGGCAGTTTCGCGGCCGCATGACTCATTACCTTGATTTCCTCCGGATTTTCCAGAAGATGAGTCAGAATTTGCAGGAGCTCCCGTTCGGTAGTGGCAATCTTGCCTGTTCCAATCCTTCTTAAAAACTCTGAGTTTACTTTTTCCTGACCGGGGATAGGCTTGTAAATCACCATGGGCAGCTGCTTGGTCAACGCTTCTGACACGGTCAGGCCCCCTGCTTTGGTTATCATAAGATCGGAAACTGTCATCAATTCTTCTACATTCTCCACAAATTCGAAGAGCAGCACTCTGTTTTCCGCTTTTCGGACCAGCGGTTCCAGGGTACTGTATAGTCGTTTATCCCTGCCGCAAACGATCAGCAGCTGGACAGGAAGTTTGTTTTGCATGATCAACCGGCAGATGCCTGCGGCGTTATCCAGAACCCCATACGCTCCTCCCATGACCAGTATAGTGGGCTGATCCGGATCGAGCCCGAATCTTCCGGCCAGCTCTTCCCGGTCCAGTTTGATTTCAAATTTGGGACTGACTGGTATTCCAGTAACCTTAAGGCACCCCGGATCGATGCCCCGTTGAGCCAATCCATCCGCAACCTCTTGTGAGCCCACCAGGTACAAGTCTACACCTTGATGAACCCATTGATTGTGAATGGCATAATCGGTTACCACAGCAGCCAGGGGAACGGTTAGGAGCCGTTTTTCTTTCAACTGAGCCAAAACGCCGGCTATGGTCGGATAAGTGCAGACAATAAGATCCGGCTGCACAGAATGGATATAGCTGATAAACTCCTGGCGCCCCAAACCATTTAAAAAACGCTGGAACAAGGAATCCGGCGGGATATCCGATGTCCTGTAATAGAATTCCCCCCAGAGCTTGGGAGTATATTTGATCATATCAATGTAGGCGGTTTTAATCACCAAATGAAAGGCTTTATTCAAAAATGCTCCGAAATCGGCGTGATAGATCTCAGTGTTGGGCCTTTTAGCCCAGATTGCCTCAATAACCGCCTCAGCAGCCCTGATATGGCCTGCACCAAAGGCAGCGGAAATGACTAACACCCGTAAATTGCTCATATTGCTCAACCTCCTGCAATGAAATTAAAGTGGCAGCCATTTCTGTAAAAGATCTCCTTTGCTGAGCCTTAGCAGCTTGGAATAGTTACGATCAACCGACTTTGAGGGATTTTCGGTTAAGCAGATAGCTAACGCTCCAGAAAATAAGAATTGCTGCTCCGCCGATCACCAGCCAAATCCACATCTTGGCTGTAATCCCCAGATAGACTAAAGCAGTTCCCACATAATAGGGAATGATGGATAAAGCAGCTGTCCAGAAGTAGGGCCACAATTTAATCGACGGAATCATTCCGGCAGCGTAATTGACGATGAAGGCCGGGAGCGGCAGCAGCCGGGCGATAAACAAACCCCAGGTTCCTTTATCGTTAACCCAGCTATCCACCAGCTTAAACCGCTCCGGAGTCAGAAGCTTTTTAAAAAAGATCTGCCCGTAATGCCTGGCTGCAAAAAAGATAACCAAGGTACCCAGATTGCATCCCAGCCAGGCCAGAAATGTCCCAAGGTATATGCCATAGATCTTCAGGAAGACTACAACCAGGCCTTCCGAAGGAATGGGGGTCAGGCAGAAAACAGCCATGAGCATAACGGCGAGCAGCATTCCCGCCGCTCCTAAATTCTGGATGACAGCCGAAAGCTCAGAACTCCGGTCAAAATAAAGAAAAGCCACAAATAAAGTCAGAAAAACCCCGGTAATCAGGAAAGCGGCGCCGGAACCTTTAGTTTGCAGGTTTTTTACATTTAAGAGCTTATTCTGCATCATCAGCCTCCCGCTGTTTTAATCACTTACCTTATATTAATATGGCTCGTTCCGCTTTCTTAATTCTTATTAAACTGGTTTGGATCAATATGTTAATCTTCTGCTGTATGTAAAACGAAAAAGTGAAGTAAAAAGTTTCATTTCCACATTAATACAATATCATGGCTAAAACATTTTGTATCCCTTGTATCATTAATTAAAAGTAAAGTAAGGGTAAAAAATGCAACCTCCTGTTTTCTCAGGGGGGGGCTGCCGCCACCCAGATAGATTCCTCCGTGGGTAGGGAGGACTGCTTCGCTGCTTTGCCGGAAGTAAAAGGGCTGTCCGAAATAAGTACGCGCGTACCAATTTCGGACAGCCTCTTTGAATAAAAATCTAGCAAGATGCTTTAGGGTGTTATTATAAATTTATAAAGGGTTTTCAGACAGTGGAGGGAAAACCATACAAGAATACGCTTTCATGTTTCTCAGCGACCGGGGTCATGTTGCTAAACCTGTTCACATGGCCCTGGGCACGTTAATCATTCAGGCCCGTTGGGGCTATACAGGATATTCGGCTGCCGCTGCCAGGTGGGCGGCCCCCAGCAAAGGAGTCTTCTCATTAAGGATCACATAAATAGGGATCTGGGACAAAAGCCCTCTCAAACGGCCTTTAGCGAGAAAGGCCTCCAGGAAGCCATCTTCCTGGAGCTTGGGCAGGATTTTAGGGGGGATGCCCCCGCCCAGATAGATTCCTCCATAGGCCAAAGTCCTTAAAGCGAGATTGCCTGCTTCCGCGCCCAGAATTTTCACAAAGAGCTCCAATGTTTCTGCACAGAGTGGACAGATTCCGTCGAGAGCTCTTTTTGTGATCTCGGCAGGAGTAAGGATAGAATCAGGAGCAGGGATAGAGTCAGAGGCCGGGCCAGGGAGAGCGGGGGAAAGAGCCTCCCAGCGCAGAAATTGATAGAGATCTGCCAGCCCGGGACCGGAGAGGACTCTCTCATAGCTGACATGACCGTATCGTTGAGCCAGAAAGCGCCACAACCGTATTTCCTGCTCGGTGCGGGGGGCATAGTCCCCATGGGCGCCTTCCGTGGCGCAAACCCGTCCGTCAGCCAGGATCATGGCCTGACCCAAGCCTGTACCGGGGGCGATCAGTGCCCGGTTAAGTGAGGGCCTGGCGAGGGAAAGGGCAGGAGGCGAGGCAAGGGAAGGGGAAGGACTCTCTGCGGAAGGGTTGAGACAAATTAAATCTTCCCCCCTTAAATCCATGAGGCCCTGCCCCATAGCCTCAAGGTCGTTAACCAAAAGCAGAGGCCTTCGCAATGGCAGGGAGGAGCGCAAGTCAGGACAATGAATAACCCGATTCAAATTGGTGAGGAAACACTTATCTTGAGTGATGGGCCCGGCCAGGCTGAGGCAGCCTCCGGTTATGTCTTCAGGTGTTAGGGCTATTTCATCTAAAAATCCTTGTATAAGGGCTGTTAAGTCCTGCCAGTCTTTACTGGGAAAATTCCTTTCCCCGACTAAGACAAGCTCGGTGCCTTCCAGGGAATAAAGTCCTAGGAGAGTTTTGGTTCCGCCAATGTCTCCAGCCAAGTATAGCTGGCCTTTTTCAATGCCTGCATAAGGCAAATCCATCACCTCATCTTTTTTGTATCATGTATTCTTATTCTTGTGAATTTAAAATCCTTGGCAGCAGCTTTTTCCATAGCGTATAGTAGACTTAAAATTCCAAATTTAGCGTAGAGGGGGGTGAACCCTGTGAAAGAAAAATTCCATCTTCTCTCTGAGGTGCCTTTTCTTGCGGATTTGTCACAACAGGAGCGAATTGAGTGTGCTCACGAATTTCACTGGGAGATCTACCCTAAAGGGGCCGTTCTCATCGAAGCAGGAAAAAAGCCCGCGGCAGTCTATATACTCGAAGAAGGAAAGCTGGACAGTGAGGATAAGGTATTGGGCATGGTTTCTTTGGTCACGGGCAAGGCGGCCACTGAAACGATTCGTTCTCTGGAGCCGGTGCGCCTCCTGACCATTAAGGCCGAAGATTTCGCTCGTATCTTGTTGCGCTGGCCTCAAATCTACGGCACCATCATCGGCAATTTAACGGATAATCTTGCTGAAACCCATCAAATGCTCTCGGCAAGCCGTTATAAGGAAGTCTTACGGTCGGCCATTCAGCTTACCCGGTATAAAGATAAATTTTACGGGATCTGGGGCAGTGTGAAAACCACCCATGAGGTAGAACGCTTGTTTAAGAAGCTCCAGCAGACTGAGGGGCATTTGCTGATCAGGGGAGAGAGAGGCACGGGCCGGCAAATGGTGGCCTGGTATGCTCATCAGCAGCTTTTTGGGGAGGCGGCTCCCTTTGTCGTCCTGAATGGTCAGCGTTTTGAACAGCAATGGGGTTATCTGCTCAAAGAGGAAAAGAAAGCTGCAGAAAGCTCTTACGCTGCTTTTACCTTTGAGGATATTGCCGCAGGGGGGACCCTTTTCATCCAGGAAATAGATCAAATTACCCCTGAGCTTCAAATAAGGCTGGCTCAGGTGCTTGGCACTGCTCATCATTCCTGTCTGGTCATCGGCAGTATTCAGGAAGATACCAAGCATAAGGATCCCCAGCTTATGCCTGAATTGGCTGCTTGTTTTGAGCATAGTTACTCCATAGCGCCTTTAAGGGAGCGTAAAAGGGATATCCCGATCATCGCTCAAGGCATTGTGGAGAGCTTAGCTCAGAAGCATCAGCGCAAGGTACCTGTATTAACCTCTGAGGCGACACAACTTCTCCTGTCTCATAATTATCGCCAAGGCAATGTAACAGAGCTTATTCAGGTCATGGAGCGGGCTTTCTTTCTCGCCGATCAGGATGTCATCGGGTTAGAGCAAATCTTTTTTGGTCCTACTGCGGAAAAAATCGGGAGTAAAATCAATCTTTTACAATGGGGATTCTTTAAAAGTTTATTCAAAAGTAGGAAGCTGCTCCACAGTCTGCAATGGATTTCGGCAGTTTTGTTCCTCCTGCTGATTGTCGGACTGGTTTTTCTTCCTCAATTACCGCTTACTATGAAAGTTTTTGTCTTGGTCTGGGGCCTTTGGTGGCCCTCTCTGGCTATTCTATCCCCTTTAGTGGGGAGACTATGGTGCACATTTTGCCCTTTTTCCAAAATTATGGAATTTGTACAAGATCGCTATCATCCGAAACGGCCGCTGCCCGCCCTCTTTGTCAAATATGATTATCTGATGGTGAGTGTTTTATTTGCCCTGATTTTTTGGGCGGAAATCTTTACGGGCATGCGTTCCCATATGCTTTTTACGGCTTTGCTGCTCCTGGTCATTCAAGGTCTGGCCATTATTGTCAGCGTTCTTTATCCCCGCCATGCCTGGTGCCGGCATTTTTGCCCTTTGGGAGGCTTTATCGGAACGGCCTCCATCGGTTCTCTCTTGGAAGTAAGAGCAGATGCGGCGGTATGCCTGAATAAATGCACCACTTTTGATTGTTATGTGGGCAGGGATGGGGTCAAGGGCTGCCCAATGAGTCAGCATTTGCCCTATCTGGATAATAATTTGGATTGCAAATTATGCTTTAAATGCGTCAGCAATTGTCAGCATGAGAATGTTCAGGTTAACTTAAGAGTGCCGGCACGGGAGGTTTGGCATCTGACCCGTGTCAATCAAGGGTATGCTGTTTTTATTGGTATGCTCATGGGAATCCTTTTTCCGATCATGGTTTTTGAACCTCTTCATGGCTCCCTGCCCCCAAGTCAATGGCAGCTTTGGTTTACCTTGACTTATTTGCTGGCGGCCCTGCTGGGCGGAGCACTTGGCTGGTGGCTGGGGAAGCCTTTTAAGACGAAAGCGGCCTCCAAGCGGATTAAATTGGTGTTTGCCTTTATTCCCCTGATCATTGGCGGGCATATTGTGTATCAAATAGGCTATATCCCGGGGATTGATGATCTGTTTTTGGGGATGGGATACTATGAAGCGGCTGGAATGCAAACCCTGTTCATTGCAGCCAAAAGCTTGGGCTATGGCCTTGCCATGTTCACGGGAATTCTTTTAACTGTTATTACGGTAGGATTAACCCTTCACCAGTACAGCAAAGCGAAAAACATCAATCATTGAACCTGCTCTTTTTTGCCCCTGGCCAGGGAAGCGAAGATGCCCAGGAAGCAGAGTAGGGTGAAGAGAATAAAGCTCAATTTAAAGCTGACCATGAACGCCTGGGGATACTCCGGGGAATAAAGGCTGGTATTGCCGATAAAGTGCGATGTCATCAAGGATACGGTAGCCATGCTTAAGGTCTGCCCTAAGAGCCGCATGGTTCCTAAGGTGGATGAAGCGATGGAGTAATAGCGTTTGTCCACCGAACTCATGACGGCATTGGTGTTGGGGGAGGCAAACAGTCCATAACCGATGCCGATGAACACCAAATCAGCCACAATCAAGGCAATGGGTGTGGAAGACGTAAAGAAGATGATCGGGAGGAGTCCCGCAGTAACGATGGCCATGCCCACAGAGGAGAGGATGCGGGGCTGGATCTTGTCGGATAACCGCCCGGCCAATGGGGAGAGAAGGGCCATGAGGACGGGCTGGGAGAGAAGTATAAGTCCCGCCAGGGAGCTGTCCAGCCCTAAGATGAGCTGGAGATACAAGGCTAAGAGGTAGCCTAAGGCGAAGGTAGCAAGGTAATTGATGACTGTGGCCAGATTGGAAAAGATGAACGGTGTATTTTTAGCGAAGATCCTAAGGGCAAAGATGGGGGAGTCGCTCTTGAGCTCAACCCGGATAAAGATCCCTAAGAGGACCAAGCCGGCAATCAGCAGGAGAGTATAAAAGGGAGCTAAAGCTAAATTGGATAAGGCAAACAGCAAGAGAGTAAGGCCGGAAATCCACAGAGCAGCTCCTTTATAGTCGTAAACTTCTCCTGCGGCGGCTTTCCACTCCCCTGTCAGCTTGGTAAGGATGAGTACCAGGATCAGAGCGTCTACGGCGAAGCCAAAAGCAAAAATTGCTCGCCAGCTGATGAGCTTGACAAACAATCCCCCTAAGACGGGGCCAAGGGAAAGCCCTATATAGACGGCGGCCGAAGCAATGCCCAGGGCTTTACCCCGTTGTTGGGGAGGAACCACCGTCGTCAGAATCGCCATGGATGTTCCGGCGATCATGGCATTGGCCACGCCTTGGCAAAGCCGGAAGAAAATTAAAACATTAAAAGAGGGAGTCAGGCTGCAGCCTAAAGAGCTTAAGCAAAATAGACCGATGCCGATCAGAAAGAGCTTCCGTCTGCCGATAATATCTGCTAAACGTCCGCAAGGGATGGACAAGGCGGCACTGGTTAACAGATAAATGGTTACCACCCAATTGAGATGCAATTGGGTTACGGTAAAGTCAAGAGAAAGGGCAGGAATAGCAATATTCACAGAATTGGACATAAAGGCCCCGATAAAGGATGTCAAGAGACAGATGATCATGGTCGAGCGGACGAATTGGTGGTCGTAAGTCATACTGATACTCCTTCATAGCCGGATTGAAAAGTAGTATTTGGGGGTTTTTCTTTGCTTGGGAATCGATAATGGATTAAACTATGGATATAGTCAAAAATAAGTAAGGATGGTCATCATGTCGGGATATAGTAAAGAATATGAGATCTTTTATTTCCAGGTGGATCAGTTTGGAGAGGCTTCGGTAATAACTATATTGGACTTTCTGGAAGATTGTGCCATAGCTCATTCCGAGGCTGTAGGATTAGGGATCGAATCCCTCATGGAGCTAAGAACCTGCTGGGTGCTTAATCGTTGGCGATTGGAGATGGAGCGCTATCCCCGTTTAGGGGAAAAGGTAACCATAGAGACTCTTAATACAGGGTTTGAACGGTTTTATGGCGAAAGGATGTTTACGATCAGAGATTCCCAAGGGAATATCATAGGCAAAGCCGGCTCCCTGTGGATTTACTTAAATATTGATAAAAGGCGCCCCACCCGGATCCCACTCCATTTTGCGGCTCAATATGGAGTGCCGGAGAGATATGAAGGGAAGGAGCCTTTTGAGGATTTGCCGGAAATCACGGATATCCACTCGGAGATAAGGTTTCATGTCCGAAGAAGCGATATTGATACCAATGGTCATGTCAACAATACCCGGTATGTCGAGTGGATGCTGGAAGGGATATCTGAAGAGTCTCTAAAAGATTACAGGCTGCACCGGCTGGAAGTGATCTATAAGAAAGAAACCCCATATGGTACGGACATACTGTCTCAAGGCCAAGGAGCCAAGGGCGCCGGGCTCCAATACCTGCATCGCATTCTTGATCAGTCAGGAGAGAGGGAGCTGGCCTGCGGCAGAACGGTCTGGACTAAGCGATAATCCGGAAGTTTTACAATTCAAAAAGTTGATTAAGCTACTACTCAGAATAGTCCTTTGCTTCAAGGGTTTCAATAGCTATTTTATGAACTTTTTAATTTTTTGAACATCGAGGAGAATGACATGAGACTTAGACGAAAAGCCTGGGCAAGACCTGAGCTGGAAAGTGATCCTAAGGTTATCTATAATCCTATGCAGTATAAGGAAAATTGGCAGGAGGCCTTTGGCAATAACCACCCTATTCATCTTGAACTGGGGTGCGGACGGGGGCAGTTTATCAATCAATGTGCAGAGCTGAACCCTCATATCAATTATATAGCTATCGATCTTTATGATGAGGTGCTGGTCAAAGCTCTGCGAAAAATTAATGAGAAGGCTCTCCATAATGTAAGAGTTGTTCCTATGAATATTGCCAAGCTGGAGAGTATCTTCAAGCATGACCAGATAGAAAAGATCTATATTAATTTTTGCAATCCATGGCCCAGCCGAAGGCATCATCACAAAAGACTAACACATCCTCAATTT
This sequence comes from Desulfitobacterium sp. LBE, assembly GCF_007830365.1. Classification (NCBI taxonomy): domain Bacteria; kingdom Bacillati; phylum Bacillota; class Clostridia; order Eubacteriales; family Desulfitobacteriaceae; genus Desulfitobacterium; species Desulfitobacterium sp. LBE. The sequence continues at coordinate 178,398 of NZ_VLKD01000001.1, forward strand.
CTGTCGGTCTATAAAAAGCTTATGAAAGACCATTCAGAAATATGGTTTAAAACAGATGATGATGAATTGTTTAAAGATAGCTTAAGGTACTTTGCCGAGGAAGGCTTTATTGAAAAGTACAGAACCTTTGATTTGCATCAAAGTGAATTCACCGAAAATATTGAGACGGAATATGAAGAAAAGTTCAGCAGCCAGGGAGTTAAGATTAAATTTGGGATATTTGAGGTCAATAAGGGCTGGCAGGATTGATAAATCAGGTCGAGCTGCCAAGTTCCCATTGACTTGGAAGAAAATTATGGTTATAATCAATAACTGTCGGCACGGTAACGCCGTACAGAATTTGCGCTCGTAGCTCAGCTGGATAGAGCGTCTGACTACGAATCAGAAGGCCAGGGGTTCGAATCCCTTCGAGCGCACCATATTTATTCTGCGGGTGTAGCTCAATGGTAGAGCACTAGCCTTCCAAGCTAGCTACGTGGGTTCGATTCCCATCACCCGCTCCAGATCTAATCATAGCAACGGTTTGAACGATTTCTATCTTTCGTTCAAACCGTTTTTTCAAAGCAAAGCAGGAGCCATGCTGCACCTTGATTTATGTAAAAGCGCTGGCTACTACCAAAATAAAAGTAGAAAAAATAGACGCTTGGGCTGCGCAGCCAGTCTGAATTATAGAAAGGATCAATGGCATCTTCTCCATGGCTGCGCCGGATGTTGAAAATATTATTACGGTAATTAAAATTTTTAATCGAATTTACTGTTGACGAAATTCGTCAGAAATGCTATTATAAATTTCGCCGCCAATAACCGGCGGACGACAAAATAGTCCCTGGTCTTTGAAAACTAAACAACAAGGAACAGCCAATGACTCGTCAAATGAGTAAAGAAATTTGAGCAATCAAAGTTCTTCATAAATTTTATGGAGAGTTTGATCCTGGCTCAGGACGAACGCTGGCGGCGTGCCTAACACATG
>NZ_VLKD01000001.1:179467-181284 GCF_007830365.1 Desulfitobacterium sp. LBE
GAAGTGAGAATGCCGGTATGAGTATGCGAAAAGGTGAGTGAGAATCTCACCCGCCGAAAACCTAAGGATTCCTGGGGAAGGCTCGTCCGCCCAGGGTAAGTCGGGACCTAAGCCGAGGCGAAAAGCGTAGGCGATGGACAACTGGTTGAGATTCCAGTACCACTCAGGAGCGTTTGAGCGATGGGGTGACACAGAAGGATAGGTTAAGCGTGCCGTTGGTCGAGCACGCCCAAGCCCATAGGAAGTGAGATAGGCAAATCCGTCTCGCGGGTTTCTGAAGGGTGATGGGGAGCGAAATGAGTAGCGAAGTAACTGACTCCAAGCTGTCAAGAAAAGCCTCTAGTGAGCAAGTGAGTGCCCGTACCGCAAACCGACACAGGTAGGTAAGGAGAGAATCCTAAGGCGCGCGAGAAAACCCTCGTTAAGGAACTCGGCAAAATGACCCCGTAACTTCGGGAGAAGGGGTGCTCTATGCAAGTAGAGCCGCAGAGAAGAGGTCCAGGCGACTGTTTATCAAAAACACAGGTTCCTGCCAATCTGAAAAGAGAAGTATAGGAGCTGACGCCTGCCCGGTGCTGGAAGGTTAAGAGGAGAGGTTAGCCGTAAGGCGAAGCTTTGAATTGAAGCCCCAGTAAACGGCGGCCGTAACTATAACGGTCCTAAGGTAGCGAAATTCCTTGTCAGGTAAGTTCTGACCCGCACGAAAGGCGTAACGATCTGGACACTGTCTCAACGAGGGACTCGGCGAAATTGTAATACCCGTGAAGATGCGGGTTACCTGCGACAGGACAGAAAGACCCCATGGAGCTTTACTGTAGCTTGACATTGGACTTTGGTATAAAATGTACAGGATAGGTGGGAGACTGAGAAGCTAGGGCGCCAGCCTTGGTGGAGTCAATGGTGGGATACCACTCTTTTTGTACTGAAGTTCTAACTTAGGCCCCTGAATCGGGGTTGAGGACCGTGTCAGGTGGGCAGTTTGACTGGGGCGGTCGCCTCCTAAAGAGTAACGGAGGCGCCCAAAGGTTCCCTCAGCGCGGATGGAAATCGCGCGAAGAGTGTAAAGGCAAAAGGGAGCTTGACTGCGAGACCAACAAGTCGAGCAGGGACGAAAGTCGGGCTTAGTGATCCGGTGGTACCGAGTGGAAGGGCCATCGCTCAACGGATAAAAGCTACCCTGGGGATAACAGGCTTATCTCCCCCAAGAGTCCATATCGACGGGGAGGTTTGGCACCTCGATGTCGGCTCATCGCATCCTGGGGCTGTAGTAGGTCCCAAGGGTTGGGCTGTTCGCCCATTAAAGCGGTACGTGAGCTGGGTTCAGAACGTCGTGAGACAGTTCGGTCCCTATCCGTCGCAGGCGCAGGAAATTTGAGAGGAACTGACCCTAGTACGAGAGGACCGGGTTGGACGGATCACTGGTGTACCAGTTGTCTCGCCAGAGGCAGTGCTGGGTAGCTATATCCGGAGCGGATAAGCGCTGAAAGCATCTAAGCGCGAAACCGGCCTCAAGATGAGATTTCCCACAGAGTAATCTGGTAAGACCCCTGAAAGATGATCAGGTAGATAGGCCCGGAGTGGAAGTGCCGTGAGGTATGGAGCTGATGGGTACTAATCGGTCGAGGGCTTGACCTAACGAAGCGCAACGAAAAAGGACCTCACTGAAGGGCTCAAATCTGCAGTGAGGACGATGAAAGACTAAATTACAGTGAAAGAGGATCTGTGCAGTTTTGAGGGAACAGAGTTCCGAGAGGAACACTAAAACTTCAAAGGATCTGGTGACTATACCGGAGGGGTCCCACCCGTTCCCATCCCGA
>NZ_VLKD01000001.1:181384-198581 GCF_007830365.1 Desulfitobacterium sp. LBE
CTCCAGGGCTGATGATACTTGGACCGCAGGGTCCTGGGAAAGTAAGTCGTTGCCAGGTAGTGCAGGAGACCATCGATTACGATGGTCTCTTTGTTTTAGTTCAAATTGTGCACTGGTGCATAATTTGGAGGCAAGCATTTGAGTTTTCGTGGGTAGGGATTTTAGCTTTTTCCTTGGGGAAAAAACAGGGGTGTGCAAGAAGGTTTGGGTTATGCTCAAACAGAAAATAGAGGTATCCCTCATTCTTATGGATCTTCACTTGAAACAGTAGGTCGGAGAAGCTTTCTTGCAGCTCCTGATCGATATAGCTGTCTTTTTGCGGCAGGATAGTTTCCAGGTCAACTAGTGCCAGGATCTCCTGTGGAAGATAATTCTTCAGAAAGCTCCTGGCCATGCCGACATCACCAAAGGTTTCTTTAAAAAATTTATCGTGAGGATTGTGAATAAGGCTCATGTTCTTCCTCTTCTTACTTGATATTAATATATCATAATTTAGGGGTATAGAGTAATTAATACATAGTCTTTAGTGTATTTACCTTTTATTACCTTGAAAAGATTATATCAAACATATGTTCTGAATACAATGCCTTGAGAATAGCTATGGAACTGCTCCTACGTCTATTTCAAAGTGATTAAATCGTCTACAACTATTCAGAGTACAAATGATATACTGTATTGGAGGTCCATCTATATAAGTAATAGGGACACTTAAAGAATAGTTTAGTGAGGGATTGAGTCAGATATGGAAATCAAAACAGTAGCAATTATCGGTTTAGGTGCTATGGGAATATTGTATGGAAGTCATCTGGCCAAGAGAATGCCCCAGGCTGACTTAAGAATTATTGCCGATCAGCAGAGAATAGACAGATATCTAAAGGATGCGATTTTCTGTAATGGCCAGCGGTGTGAGTTCCATTATGTGACGCCGGAGGAAAAGACCTCACCGGCCGATCTCGTTCTATTTACGGTAAAATACAGTGGCTTGGAAGATGCTATCCGGGCCGTCAAGAATCAAGTAGGGGAAAATACGCTTATTTTGTCGGCTTTGAATGGGATCACCAGTGAAGCTATGATTGGTCAGGTTTATGGCCATGACAAAGTCTTATATTCTGTGGCCCAGGGAATGGATGCGGTTAAAGAGGGGAATAGATTGACTTATGCCCATATGGGTTTCCTTTGCTTTGGCGACCGGGAGCCTGGAAGCAGCTCAGCTAAGGTTAAAAGGGTGGCAGACTTTTTTACAAAGATGGAATTCCCTTATCTTGTCGATACTGACATGCCAAAGCGTCTGTGGGGTAAATTGATGCTGAATGTGGGTGTCAACCAAGCCGTGGCTGTCTATGGCAGCGATTACGGTGTTATCCAAAAAGAAGGACCGGCCAGAGATACGATGATTGCGGCGATGAGAGAGGTGATTGCCTTAGCCGAGAAAGAGGGCATTGATTTAACCGAAGCTGATCTGGATTATTGGCTGGGGGTCCTCAGCCAATTAAGCCCGGAAGGAAAACCTTCGATGCGTCAGGATGTTGAAGCCGGACGTTATAGCGAAGTGGAGCTTTTTGCCGGTACAGTCATAGAACTGGGGAAAGAGTATGGGATAGCCACACCGGTAAACCAAAGCCTTTATGATCAAATAAAGGCCACGGAGGCCGGCTATTAGGGAAATTTTTTATAGGCATGAGCGCGAGCAAACCCTTAAAAATTATCGCCGCTTTGCCTGTTTTTTTATTTTGGTGTAATAAACAGCGATATTTTCTTACTAAGTAGGTAGAAGCAAGGGAAAGGCGGTGTCTGGGTGATGCTACGATGAGAAACCTAACAGAAATGTATATGGAGCTTAGTGCGCCGATTTTCAGCTATCTCTTGCGTCTTTCCGGTGATTATGATCTGGCGGAGGAGCTAACTCAAGAAACCTTCTTGGGTGCGTTACAGGCACTGCCGAAATTTCGTGAAGAAGCTTCAGTAAAAACATGGTTGTATGCTATTGCACGTAATACCTACCTTAGCAAGATTAATAAAAGTCATCCTAAGGGCATCGTCTTTACTTCCTTCGATGAGGAGTTTTTGGATGGAGGAGAGAGGTCTGCTGATCCAGCGGAGCAGCTTCTGCAAAAAGAGCAAAGCCTGACTATGCAAAGAGCCATCTACTGCTTGCCGGAAACCTACCGGACAGTGATCATTCTCAGGGAGTTTGAAGAATTGAGCTATGGTGAGATCGCAAAGATATTGGGGAAGACGGAAAACTGGGTTCGGGTAACCTTCTTTAGGGCGAAACAGAAGCTTAGGGAGGCCTATGCAGACCTGGAAAGGGGGAAGGAAAGTGAAGATTGATTATTGCAGGCTCACAGAGGATCTTATGCCCCTATATGATGACGAACTCGTATCGAAAGAAACGAAGGATTTTATCGAATGGCATTTGGAGCAGTGTCCTGAATGCAGGAAAAAATACCGGGATAAGGATAGTCAAATACCGGATATTCGGAAAGAAATAATCTACCCTGAACTATTGAACATTGAAGAAGAAGATAAATTTCGCTCGGCGAAAACATTTCTTCTTAAAGTTAGAAAACGCATGTTTACCGCAGGAATCGTTGTTCTGATCATAATGCTCATTGCCAGTGCAGGCAGCTTTTTCTATGGTAAAAGTTTTAACAATGAAGTGCCGGTTAAAGTGAATTCAGCGGAGGACTTTGCCAATAGCCTTGTGCCGGGGTGGCAGAGGGCTCAACAGTCAGGGCAAATTGTGGATATCAATATAACCAAGCCTATCCCTGACACAGAGGCCGTAGTGACTTTTGAAAAGGTGTGGTATACTCCGTCTTATACCTATGTGCTCTATACGGTCACGGAACCGAACAAAAACTACTTGATGGCGTCTCAGAGGGTGATTGATATACCCCCAGAAGACTATATGAGAGACAATTCTACTATGGAACCTTTAGGCAAAAGGTGGGGAGGCATCTCTCCGCAAGGGTATCATCAGATCATGGTGTTTATGGGATATCATACTCCAGTTCCGGCACAGGAGCTTACTTTAACAGTTTCCAACTGGATAATCCCTGAAGGTTCCATGAAACCCGAACCCGTTGACACCATTAAGGGTGAAATTTCAGTTAACCTTCCTCTCCAGGATGAATTCCTGAAGGAGTCTTCGGAAAGGGTAACCCTTGATAAGAGCTATGAGTGGGAGGGGAGAAGCCTTCGCTTAACAGGCCTGGAGGTAAAATCCTCGCAAACACTGCTCTATGGTGAAGCAAAGCTGCAGGAGGGGGAAACCTTAAGTCATCTTGAAGGCTTTATAAGATCCGGAGGGCAATCGGCAGGACTTAGCTATGAATCCATTGTTCCCGGTGATGCCCCGAATTCCTTCAAGTTTACCCTCTCTGCGCAACCCTTGAACCAGTGGCCAGGTAAAGTATCCTTGGATATCAGGGCTATCCAGTTCAAAACCTCCGAGGTGTTGAATTTCCCTGTGGATTGGTCCTTTTATGTAAGCAAAGAAGGCCAAATCGATGTTACTGAGGAGCAGGTCCCGGCAGTAGCCTTCTATGACGGTATGGTCAGATTATCGAGTATCGATCCAACCAGTTGGCTGGAACTGGAGATTGTGGAGCCTTCCCAAAACCCCCTGAACAAGCAGCCCTATATTATAATGTCCCCGGACCCGCCCTTTGTCGAACGCTTTAACAACTATACCACAGGACTGAAAATCACCAATGAGAATGGAGAAGTGCTTGAGGTTGGAAGTAGGGGAAGTTTTCGTGATGGAGGCAGAATGGGTGTAGGTTTCGAAATGGACAGTGAAGATGAATTGTGGAAGACCAGTAAGAAAATCACCATAACCATCAATAAACCTGAGGCACACTTAGTGGTTAATCAGGAAATAGAACTAAATTGAAGCTACTTGGTTTATGCTGAAGAGGTAAGGCCTGCGCCTGCGTTTATCTGAACGTTTGGCGGCAGGCCTTCCTGCCTGAATGGCGATCATTTAGAATCAATATAAACAAATACTATTTTCATCATTTAAAAAATGAATGCCGGTAAATGTAGTAGTTATCAGTGTATCATGATAGAATTGTGATGGATGATACAATGAGTTTTAAGGCCAAGTTTGTAAAGCATGAGGTAAAGCCTATGATCGAAAATGCTAACTTTGCTAAAACATTGTTGAGTAAAGAAGAAGAAAGCTGCATTATGCAATTTGGAACGATCGTGCATTATCAGCGCGGACAAGTCATTTTTTCTGAAAGTGATACAGCTGATCGGATCTATTATATCAAAGAAGGCTATGTAAGAATATTCCGGGTAACACCCTATGGCAAAAAGATCACTGTGGGAAGTATACGATCCTCCGGCCAATTAATGGGGCTTGCGGAAACGCTCTATAGAGGGGACCGGACGTGTTTTGCAAGTGCTATTAACGAGGTTACACTAGTCGTAGTACGGAATCCTCAATTTATGGATTTACTTGTGAAATATCCGTCAATTGCTATTAAGGCTTCAATAACTCTTGCGATTAGAATGCGGGAGGCGGAACAAATTATTGAAGAAATAGCCTGCTTCCAGGTATCCGGGAGGCTGGCCATGTTTTTAGTGAAAATGGCCAAACGAATGGGGGTAGAAACCCCTAAAGGTACGAAGATAAACTTTCGCTTAACTCATGAGGAGATTGCCTACATGATAGGAACCTCCAGGCAGAATGTTACCTCACTGCTTAACGCTTTTAAAGAAGAGAACAGTATCGCTATTGAGGATAAGGAATTATATATATTGGATTTTGATAAGCTCAATAATTTGATCGTTTAATTTAGGTGTGAGAAGGATGTCTCCGGTTAGTTCGGTGTAAGGAACTAAACCAGGAGGCATCTTTTTTTAACGTATCAGAAAGTATAAGTTTTTTGGGGATCCCCCTTTACTAGAGTATTTGGTAAAATGGAGTTATGGAAACAAACATATTGAGACGGATATTCTTCGATGAGAATAACCATTGGGATAGATTTGTAGAGAAATACGGGACACGAATAAGACCGATTGTGGTAAAAGAGGTCGAGAAGTTCCGTAACTGTGGTAACCCTAAAAATGGATTTAAGCTCTTAGTGTGTGAAGGCTGCCATGACATACGAATAGTACCGTACCGTTGTAAGGGGAGATTTTGCACAACGTGTAGCAGTGGAGAAACAGAGGAGTGGAGCCGAATGATGGCTGAAGACGTCATGCAGGTTAATCATCGACATGTCATCTTCACAATCGATGAAGGGCTAAGAGTGATCTTTCAAAAACACCGACACTTGCTAAAACCCTTAATGGATGAGGCGGTCAGGATAGTTCAAGAGTGGTTTAAGAAGAAGTGCAAATTGACCCCGGGTGTCATAGCCGGACTGCATACCTTTGGATCCCGAATGAACTTCAATCCCCATGTCCATATGCTCGTGACCATGGGTGGAATGAAGAAAGATGGAGAATGGAAAAGCTATGACTACATTCCATTTCCCTTGCTAAGAAAGCAATGGCAAACGGTGGTCTTAAAACTCATTCGAAGCCACTTAAACGAGGAGGAAAAGAAGAAAGTCCAGCAATTGCTACAGAAAGCCTATTCAGCCAATGGAGAAGGTTTCTATGTCTATGCCCCGAAACAAAGAGGGAATGTCAAGGTGCAACTAGGATATATAGGGCGTTATATTCGTCGGCCGGCAATAGCCCTGCATCGGATTGAAGAATATGACGGTGAGTATGTAACGTTTAAGTATCATGATAAAAATGAGGGGCAAGAGAAACGAGAAAAGCTCACAGTGGAAGAGTTTATCACGCGATTAATCGTGCACATACCGGATGAACAGTTCAAAACCATTCGTTATTATGGAGTCTATGCTCGTCGGATTAAATCACAATGTAAAACACTAGTGTCCGCATGGCAGAAAGAAGTGAGGAAATGGATTGTAAAAGTTAAAAAGACAATAGCACGCAGGAAATGGGAGCAACGGCTCAAGGAACAAACAGGAAAAGACCCCATGGTATGTCCCCATTGTCAGTGTTATTATGAATACAAGGGAGAAGTGTGCCTAAAAGCCGGACACTTAGAAATTAAGCATGCGAGATGTGAGACAAGCAGAGCATGCCTGGAAAGGATGATCGATCATTTCGCCGGTATCCAAAAAACGCAAACCAAGCAAAAAGAAGAAGCCTCAAAGTGTGGAGAATTCAGTCAACTACATTTGTTTGCAGTGTAATGGACAAGAGGAGATTGCATTGAAGGTGGTCAGGGAATTTGATGCTATGGATGATGGTGACCCAACGGTTCCTCCACAGTTTAGTTGTGAAAAATGTGGGGGAGAAATGTATCCAGAGTATTATAAGGGACTTCACGGTTACGACTATAAAATTTCAGATGTGAGAGAGCAATAAAAGGACCGAGGCCGCAGCCTCGGTTTTTCTTTATGGGGTAAGATCCTTATGTCATTTTCCTGACATAAAAAGTGTTAGAAAAATGACACAAATGTTGTCATTTTTTTAGCATGCATTTTTTTATAGTTATGATAAATTTTTTCTATAGCCTAATAAAGTGAAAGGGGGAACTGGAACAAGCAGCAGGCTGTAATCAAGTGAATTTAGAAAGGAGTTTTACGTTGGTAAATATTCTCAAATTTCTAAATTTTCTCAAAGATCCTCACTCCCGGAAAATTCAGCAGCACAGGCAAAGGTATCAGGAACTGGATGAACTGTTGAAAGTTGCGGTAGATCTCAAAGATGCAGCGGCTTATAAGTCTGTTGAGGTGGAAATGAAGGAAGTATTTTTCGAGTATCTGACAGCTTTAGGAATCGACTCCCTTTATAAGTTTTCACCTCACCTTGTCCTGGCATGCTTAATTAGTCTGAAATTCAAAACCATCACTATTCCTCTTTTCAATGGGCCAATAAACACGGTATTCGCGTATCTGGGTATGTACTTTTTATTTCATTTAGTATTAAAACCGTTGCTCAAGTTGATTAGGTCAAGACATGCTAGAGCAGCACGGGATAATTTTCAGGTCAATCATTGAAAAATAAAAAACAGGAGGCGTCTATTATGCATTTTCCATTAGCCGGCGTTGATGCCAATCCCATTTTCTTAGTCCTTTGGGGTGTTTTTATCGGATATGTCTTTACATCTGTTGGAGCAGCCGGAGGTATCCTGGCCGGTGTAGGTCATATGAGTATTTTCGGACTTAAAAATGCCAATATGGTAAAACCCATGAACCAGATTTTAACCCTTGTCACCCCTATCGTAGGTACCCCCCTCTATTTCAGAGAGCGCAGGGTTGTTATTCCCACCGCAATCGTTTTGGGCTTAGGCGGAATCATCGGTGCCTTGATTGGTTCCACGCTCTCTCATTCTTTATTAAAGGATATGGCTACCTTTAAACCCTTTTTTGGTATAGTGACCTTGGGTATTTCCTTCCGAATCGCCTATGAATGTACCAACAAATTTATCAATAGCCAAAAGAAAGTAAAGCAGGCTAATGATAATTTTGCTAAAAAGGTTAAAGAACTGAGTGAACAAGGAAAATTAAGCGAGATCAAGGAAATCGGCGTTAAATTCCAAAAAACCGGTATCAAGAACAGCTTTACTTTTTCTGGCGAAGAATTCACGTATAATGCCATAGTTGTCTTTATTGCAGGGTTACTAGTTGCTATTCTGTCTGCTTCCTTGGGAGTAGGCGGCGGATTTTTACTTGTTCCTTTTATGACCAGCATCCTGGGATTCCCAATGTATATTGTGGCCGGAACTTCAACTCTATCCATCCTGGTATCTTCATCAACCAGTATCCTGAATTACCTTTCCATGGGCAGTTCCTTGGACCTTACCTTTTTGGCCTTCGAATTGGCTGGTGTTGCCATCGGAACAGTTGTAGCGGCCAGACTATCCAAGTATATCAATGCCCGCTATATGAAAATGTTCTTAGGAGTTCTTTTATTCTATATTGGCCTGAAATATTTCTTGCTGGTGTTTGGCATTAACATCTAAGAGATAGTTAGTCTAATTATTTGTGATAGTGGTTTTTAGCGTATTGAGGCGTACGTGAATGTCTGAGCATCAGTGGTTCGAGGAGGCCTGTAGTAATGATATTAGAGAATTCTCCAAAGACATCGTGGAATAGGACTTCAAAGCACCCTAAAGTTCATCATACGGCTTATGTTCATCCAACGGCTGTGTTGATCGGTGATGTTAGAGTTTGTGAGAATGTGATGATTTGTCCCAATGTAGTGCTGCGGGCAGATGAGGGATTGACTATTATCATTGGTGCAGGAGTCAATATACAAGACGGAGTGATCATGCACTGTCTGAAGGGTGGCTCCATTGAGATTGGCCAGGACTGCAGCATCGCACATTGCGCCCTGGTACATGGACCGGCCGTTATCGGCAGGGAAACGTTTGTGGGTTTTAGAGCGATAGTTCACAATGCCACACTTGGTAAAAATTCATTTATATCCCATGGCGCCATGGTCCTGAATGTAGAGTTGCCCGATGATAGTTCGGTTCCTGTGGGCAAGATTATTCAGTCTGAAGCAGAGGTCAGGGAACTGCCGGCGATCGTTGTGCAGGAAATCAGTTTTAAGCATGATGTTCAGCAGATTAACAGAGAACTTGGCAGAGGGTACAGAGAAAGAAAGTGATGAGAAGCTTGAGGCGGGGCTGGCCCTGGAATCTGTTGCAAAGCTATGTCCCGCTTATATCCGAATTATAAATTTTCACTCAGGTTACTTTTTTAGATTACTTTTTTGAAGAAAGAAAGGTAAAGGGTATGAATACAGCGGTATTAAAACTTGAGAAACATCTCCCCTTGATTGATACGCTTAGAACGTATAAGAAGGAGTATATCAAGAAGGATATAACTGCCGCCTTGACTGTGGCGGTGATTGCTGTTCCTCAATCGATGGCGTATGCACTGATTGCAGGGGTCAACCCGGTTTATGGTCTTTATACGGCAATTGTGTCAACCATTTTCTGCTCGCTCTTTTCCAGCTCCAATCACTTGATCGGAGGACCGACCAATGCGATTGCCCTCCTGGTCGCCAGCGGTATGAAAAATTATATGGCATTGGAAAACGCTTATGAAATACTCTTTCTCTTGACTTTTTTGGTTGGTGCCATACAATTGCTTTTTGGAGTATTAAGACTTGGCAAATTAATCAATTTTGTCTCCCATTCGGTGATTGTTGGTTTTACTGCCGGTGCGGCCGTACTGATCGGATTAGGTCAACTGAATTTATTTCTGGGCATTTCCATCCCCAATTCTTCGGAAATGTCGACCCTTAATAAATTAGTCTATATCGCGACTCATTTGGGAACGGTTAATTATTACGCCCTTGGGTTAGGCTTGCTCTCGATCTTTGTCATTATGATTTGTAAAAGGATAAACAAAAATCTGCCCGGCGCCTTACTGGGAGTCTGTCTCTCCTCGGCTCTGGTAGCCATGTTTTCCTTGGAGCAATTTGGGGTAAAGCTCACTGGAACGATTCCATCCCAGCTGCCGCCTTTTAAAATGATCCACTTTGATTTAGGATTAGCCGGTGAATTATTGAGCGGTGCTTTCGCAATTGCCATTATTGCTTTGGTAGAGGCTATTTCAATTTCCAAGGCGATTGCCTCCCAATCCAGACAAAAAATTGATGCCAATCAGGAGATTATCGGGCAAGGAATCACCAACGTGGCCGCTCCCTTCTTTCAATGTTTTCCGGGAACCGGTTCCTTCAGCCGCTCTGCTATCAATTTCCAAAGCGGCGCCGCTACAAGAATAGCAGGTATTCTTTCAGGGGTTTTTGTGGCCATTGTGCTTCTTTTCCTTGGTTCCTATGCCAAATATATTCCCATGGCCAGTTTAGCCGGTGTAATTTTGAACATTGCCTTTAATATGGTGAATAGAGCTGAGATTAAAAGGATATTTAAGTTAAATAAAGCGGACGCCTTAGTCATGGGCACCACAGCCATTGCGGCAGTTGTCCTGCCACACTTGGATACGGCGGTTTATTTAGGGATTGCCGTCTCAATTATGATCTATCTTAGAGAAGGCAGCAAAGTTCATATCAAGATCCTTACTCCTGCTCAGGGAAAAGAGAATGCCTTCCTGGAAACAGAGATCCAATCGGTTGAAGAGAAAGCAGATACACTCATCGTGCATATTCAAGGCAATCTTTACTTTGGTTGTGCCGATGAACTGGAAAAGAAGTTGGATCTGCTCGTTGGCAAAGCCGGTATTGTGATCATTCGCATGAAAAGAGTGAATAGTATCGATGTGACCTCCCTGGATACCCTCAAGCTGTTTGTCCAGAAGATCAAAGAAACAGGAGGAAAAGTCATCATATCCGGTGTGAGTTCAAATGTTGATAAATTGCTGACCGAATCAAAGCTTGCCCAGCAGATAGGTGAGGAGAACATTTTTATTTCTCAGGAAGATTTATTCGCATCATCCAACCAGGCCTTGAACAGAGCAAAGTATTTTCTGGATTACGATATCAGCAAAGTTAAAGAAATGTTCAGCAATAGCACCCTTGTATTCAATGATCAATTTGATTCATCAAGACAAGCGGTTTCGCAGAACACGAATTAGGAAGGAGACACACATGCGAAAACTTTACTTTATACCTGAACGATGTAACGGATGCTTGGCTTGTGAGCAGGTTTGCCGCCAAAAGCAATCCAAAACCCAAAGCCTCTTTAACTCTAAAGCTGAGACACCTTTAGCAAAGCCCCAGATCAGAGTATCCGGAGCAGATGGCCGCTATTCAGTATCTGTTTGCCAGAACTGTGTTCACGCTGCTTGTGTGGAAGCCTGTATGGCCGGTGCCCTGAGTTATTCTGATGCCGGGCATGTGAGCCATGATGCAAAGCAATGTGTGAGCTGCTATATGTGTGTCATGGTGTGCCCTTTTGCGGCCATCGCTCCTCAGCTGACAACCGGTAAAGCCGGAAAATGCCAATTATGCCTGGATGAAGAACAACCCCCTTGTATGATAGCTTGTTCGCGGAAGGCCCTCTTTTTTGGCACTGCCGCAGAGTATGAAAAAGAGATTGAAGGTGATCGGCTATGCATTATGTAATTATTGGCAACAGCGCCGCGGGAGTTTTTGCAGCAGAGGCGATCCGGGGACTTGACTCATCGGGAAAAATAACCATGATCTCCGAAGAGAACAACCGGCCTTACTCACGCTGCCTGACTTCCTATTATATTGGTGAAGAAATCGATCAAGACCGCATTTATATTCGTGATGCCAATTTCTATGCTGCAACAGGCATTGACTTTATTCCCCAAAAGGTTGAGCAAGTGAATGATACTGAGAAAAGCGTCACCTTACAATCAGGGGAAGTCGTCAGCTATGATAAGCTCTTGATTGCCACAGGTGCTTCTCCCTACTCCTTACCGGTTGAGGGGCTTGATTTGGAAGGGGTATTCGAGCTTCGTACTCTGGAAGATGCCCGCAAGATCATGGATTTTGCCCCCCGTGTCAAGGAAGCGGTGGTTATGGGAGCCGGGCTGGTAGGACTGAAGGGAGCCCATGCTCTTCATGAACTGGGCATAAAGGTTTCCATCATCGTTAACTCCCGGATCATGTCCCGCTCGGTGGACCCTCATACCGGTCAGATCATTACCGAGTTATTAGAGCAGGATGGGTATGAAGTCATCTATAACACTAAACTAAGCAAGATTTTGGGCCAAGACAAGGTAGAAGGAGTACGTCTTAGCTCCGGAAAGGAAATTCCTTGTCAACTGGTGCTGATGGCCGCTGGAGTCAGCCCCAATGTTGATCTGGTAAAAAACACCGGTATCGAGGTTCATAACGGGATTATCGTCGACAAGCATATGCAAACGACAGTTCCCCATATCTATGCGGCAGGGGATGTTGCCGAAGCGTATCACGCTGTTTGGGATGAAAAAAGGGTTATTTCCATCTGGCCTGTGGCGACAGCACAAGGAACCGTGGCCGGCAGCAATATGGCCGGAGTGGAGAGAATTTACGAAGGCTCTGTCGGCTCTAACTCAGCTGTATTTTGCGGCGTTGGCGTCGTTTCGGCGGGAATTCCCTATTTGCCCACCGGAGAAGGGAAAGAGCTGAGCACTTATGATAAAGTAACCAAACGTTACCGCAAGTTTATTGTCAAGGATGACATTTTGGTGGGGATGATCATGGTGGGCGATATTGACGGCGCCGGTATTCTGACCGCCATGATCAAACAAAAAACCAAAGTAAGCCTGGATACTTTAAACTATTGGCTCAATCATCCGGTCCGGTTTCAGGGGTATTGCACAGCAGAAGCAAAAGGGGGAATTGTCTGTGGCATTTGTTAGAGTCCAGGGACTGCATCGAAATAGAACCGTTATACCGGACAGTGACATGGTTAAAACCTCAATTTGCTGCCTTTGTAACGGTGGGTGCGGGCTGAAAGTTCATATAGGCCCTGAGGGAACTATAAAAGCTATTTATGGGGATCCGGATAATCCCTATAATAAAGGCAAAATATGCCCCAAACCCATCGAGATTATTGAAAACCTGCGGGGACCGGAACGGGTTCAGTATCCGATGAAGAAAGTCAATGGTGAATTTGTGCGGATTAGCTGGGAGGAAGCTATCGATACCATTGCCAAGAAGTATAAGGAGTTCTCCGACAACTTCGGCACCGGTTCTGTGATCGGCATTACCTCTAAAATTGGCGGCTCCTTCAGCAAGTTCGCCCTGAAGATCTTTGGCGAAATAGCCGGTTTTGCCAACTATGGCACCGGACCCATTTGTTTCAGCTCAGAGGAAAAAGTCAGAAAAGAAATGTTCGGCAAGGCTGCGGCTTCAGCCCCCCTTCATGATGTCATTTACTCGAAGCTTGTCTTAAACGTTGGCAATAACTGTGCGCAAACGAAAGCCGGACAATTTCATTGGCTGCAGGAAGGCCAAAAACATGGCGCCAAAATCATCACCATCGATACCCGTTATACAGAAACCGCTCAGCTCAGCGATCAATTTATTCAAGTTAACCCAGGCACCGACGCCGCTTTAGGCATGGCCCTTCTGCACCTGGTCATTAAGCATAAGCACTATGACGAAGCATTTGTCCGCGATCAAGTGAATGGCTTTGCGGAACTGGCTCAAGCGGTAGAAGATTTTACAGCAGAGAAGGCGGCGGCGATCACCGGGGTACCCCAAAAGGTCATTGAGGAGCTGGCCTATGAGCTGGGCACCAAAAAACCGGCCATCATGTGGCCGGGACGGGGCATCGTCATGGTCAATAATGGGGAGCAGGCCTTGATGGCCTTTGAATCCTTATTTGCCATTCTCGGCAATGTGGGCAAACCGGGTGCGGGAGTGGTTTCCCATATTAATGGGTATGGGCAGCCTGCTGATTTGATCAAACCGGAACATGTCGTCAAGCCCAGCTTCAAACTTCCGGCTGACAAGGTCATCGAGGGGATGGAGACCGGTCAGATCAAAATGATCTATATTGCGGGCAACCCTTGTGCTAACTGGCCGGAAAGCGCCCGTATGAAAAAGGCCTTAGGGAAGCTTGATTTTGTTGTATCCCATACCTTAACCCTTGATGACTCCGCCTGTTTAGCCCATATCGTCATCCCGGCAACCCATTGGCTGGAAGAAGCGGGTATGCAGCCGGGAATTCACAGAGTCATGCAATGGCGGGATAAAGCCGTGGAGCCTTATGGGGAATCAAAACCGGCCGCCGAAGTCTTCAAATTAATGGCGGAAAAAATGGGCCTCCCCACAGAGTATTTTACCGACACGCCTGAGGAGGCCTGGGATATGGAGCGGCGGCATATTGCCGATATCAGCGCCATTACCGTTGCCAAAATGCAGGAAAAGGCCGGTGGCGTCCATTATCCTTATCCTGAGGGCGGAGAAGAAAGCCACAGGTTGTATAGCAAGGGCTTCAATACGCCCTCCAAGAAGGTTGAATTATTAAGAGGGAAAGGGAGTGTACTTCACTACAAAGATCCCTTGCAATCTCCGGGAAATGAAGGGTTAAGCATTGAAGACTATCCTTATTTCATCAGCTCCGTTAAGGTAGCGGCCCATTATCATACCCAATGCCAATACAGCAGATTGGCACGGGAATTCGAAAAGCCCTATGTGGAGGTTCATCCCCAGACGGCACTTAAGCTTGGGGTTAAGGATGGGGAGGCGATCCGGATTGAGACACCGACCGGGGCCATTTCCCTGCCTGCTAAGTTAACTTACTCTGTGCCTCAAAATCATTTCTTTACTCAACCTTACTTCAGCAAACGATATAATTCAGACTCCATCAATACCCTGTTGCCCAGCGTGTTGGATCAGCCCGGCGGGAATTTCCCTCATAAAAATGTACTATGCCGGGCCTATTCCGAAGGGGGATGTAAAAAATGAGCGATATGGCGATGTTAATCGACAGCACCTCCTGCATTGGTTGCAAAGCCTGTTTGGCAGCCTGCAAGCAGGAGAATGGTCTGGCCACAGATAATAACTACCTGAAAATGCACCCGGTTGAATTTCTGAACGATCATTATGTAAGGTATTACGCCCATGTATCCTGCCGTCATTGCAGTGAACCGCAATGTGCAGCGGTTTGTCCGGTGGGAGCGATTAAATCCACAGATGACGGTGTCGTCCTTCATAATGAATTGTTATGCATTGGCTGTCAGGTATGTGCAGCGGTTTGCCCTTATGCCGCCATGGGCATCATGAATAACGGCCTTGTCGGAAAGTGCACTCTGTGCCAAGAGCGCCTAAGCTCCGGCTTATCTCCGGCCTGTGTCGACCTTTGCCCCACCGGCGCCAGGGTATTCGATAGCAAAGAGAAGGTGGCTAAGCTTGCCAGGGAAAGAGAAATTGCAGCGGAGAAAAAAGGCTATAAAGCACAAATTGTGGGGCTGGATAATCATAATAAAGTGTTGACTTTACTCCCGGGAAGATAGTTGCCGGATAGGGTCCGACATCCTCTTGCCCGGAAAAGCCAAAAGACCGTCATCACAACGGTCTTTTGGCTTTTCCAGGCAATGACGCTTGGGGTATTTAAGCTTTGGGTATGCTGATCTTCAATTCTTTCATCTTTCGGTATAGGGTCGTACGGCTGATGCCTAAGAGCCGGGAAGCGGGCAGAATTTTACCGTCGGTTTTAACCAGGGCCTGGAGAATAATCTGGCGGGTTTGGGAAGCAAGCAGAGAAACATCTTCATCTTCAGTTTTCTCACTTAAGGATTCTCTCACTTCCGGAGGCAGATCCCGGACGGTGAGCAGAGAGCCGTTGCACATGGCGACCATCCCGGCCAGGCAATTTTCCAATTCGCGAACATTTCCCGGCCAGCTATAGGAATAAAAATAGGGATAGACGCTCTCAGCCATGTCGATCATGGGCCGGCCGATAGCGGCGCAGGCTTTATGTATAAAATGGGTGACCAGCTCAGGTAAATCTTCCAGCCGCTCCCTGAGCGGCGGCAGCTCGATGGACACCACCTTAAGCCGATAGAACAAATCATGGCGAAAGGCATGGGCATCCACAAGGGCCTTTAAATCTTTGTGGGAAGCCGTGATCACACGCACATCAATTTTCTGCAGGGTTTTGCCTCCGATGCGCACCAGTGCCTTTTCCTGAAGCAAACGCAAAAGGGCCACCTGAGCATTGAGCGGCATATCCCCGATCTCATCCAGGAAAATGGTGCCTCCATGAGCAAGTTCAAATTTTCCCGGTTGTCCCCCGCGGCGGGCACCTGTAAAAGCGCCGTCGGCGTAGCCGAACAATTCACTTTCCAGAAGGGTATTGGGAATGGCGGCACAGTTAAGAGCAATAAAAGGCCCGTTCTTGCGCGGGCTTAATTCATGGATCATGCGGGCAATAATCTCTTTTCCCGTTCCCGTCTGCCCTTGCAGGAGGACGGAGAAATCGGTTTGAGCCGCTTTGTGGGCTTTTTCCAGAATCTCACGTGATTTAAGGCTGGTTCTCCCTACCCAGCTCAAGTTATCAAGGTTCTGTCCGATAATTTGTATGACACCCACAGCCCCCAAGGAGCTTCCCGAGTTGTCGGATATGCGCTGAAAATGGGTCACCAGTTCATGGCCTTTGCCATCCTTATGCCTTAAATCAAGAGTATCCTGATTCAGCACCCAGCCTTTCGGAGCACCTAAAACATCGGTAACATGCCGGCCGATCAGGTCGTCTTTTTTCCGGCCAATCAGAGAAGCACCCGTGGCATTGACTTGAGTAATCATGCCATGCCGGTCGATGGAAAGACATCCGTCCTTTAAAAGATCGACAGCCAGCTTACTCCCTTGTTGATAGAATTTTAACTCTCTTTCAATCGTTAAATGGCGCAGGTTCTGCTCAATTAAACGAGCCCCGACCAGGGCTATGTCCAAAGTGCAATGCTGATTCCCTATTTCGGCGCTGATGTCGATCACACCGATAATTTCACCTTGAAGTCCGTGGATGGGTGCGGCTGAACAGGTCAAGAAGTGGTTCTCCTGGACATAATGATCCATTCCCTGTATGGTAACGGGCATGCCTTCGATAAGGGCTGTGCCGATGGCATTGGTTCCTTTGACATCTTCCCCCCAATTGCCCCCCGGCGAAAGGAAAATCCGCTGGGCTTTGCTTAAGAAAGGGCCATCCCCCAGGGATTCCAGAATAAAAGCATCCTTATCCCCAAGCAGAATGGAGAAATTAGAGCTGTTGAGGAGCTGGAACAGAAAAGGCAGGACAGAGCCGGCAGCACGGATCAGGTCTTCCCTGGATTCCCGCAATTCCCGTAAGCCGGAGTCGTTAAGAAACTTATTGTTTGAAATAACAGCAGGATTAATATTGTGGGCCAGACTTCGTTGCCAAGAGCGGTAAATCAAAGGCGCAATATTCTGAACCGTCGGTTCTCCATTAACGAACCTCAACCAATTCTCCTGTGGCATCATCAATCACTCCAAATCATAATAGGAGTCCCCATGCTACCATTAGTTCCCAATATTAAGGTTAGCACATCTATCGCTTCTGTTCAATACCTACCTCAGCCAGGGCTCAAATCCTTTTGTGAGCCCTATGCTGTTCAGCTTAGTTACAGTGTTTCGGATCAAAGTGTCCATTTTTGAAACATTGAGCAGAGGGGAGGCTTCAAAAGCACAAATAGTGGAGATTAAACTCCTTGATTTCTCAGATCATTACCTGGCTTCATAAAAAAATCAGTAAGTCCATAACTTGGCA
>NZ_VLKD01000001.1:198681-200835 GCF_007830365.1 Desulfitobacterium sp. LBE
CACAGTTAAGAGCAATAAAAGGCCCGTTCTTGCGCGGGCTTAATTCATGGATCATGCGGGCAATAATCTCTTTTCCCGTTCCCGTCTGCCCTTGCAGGAGGACGGAGAAATCGGTTTGAGCCGCTTTGTGGGCTTTTTCCAGAATCTCACGTGATTTAAGGCTGGTTCTCCCTACCCAGCTCAAGTTATCAAGGTTCTGTCCGATAATTTGTATGACACCCACAGCCCCCAAGGAGCTTCCCGAGTTGTCGGATATGCGCTGAAAATGGGTCACCAGTTCATGGCCTTTGCCATCCTTATGCCTTAAATCAAGAGTATCCTGATTCAGCACCCAGCCTTTCGGAGCACCTAAAACATCGGTAACATGCCGGCCGATCAGGTCGTCTTTTTTCCGGCCAATCAGAGAAGCACCCGTGGCATTGACTTGAGTAATCATGCCATGCCGGTCGATGGAAAGACATCCGTCCTTTAAAAGATCGACAGCCAGCTTACTCCCTTGTTGATAGAATTTTAACTCTCTTTCAATCGTTAAATGGCGCAGGTTCTGCTCAATTAAACGAGCCCCGACCAGGGCTATGTCCAAAGTGCAATGCTGATTCCCTATTTCGGCGCTGATGTCGATCACACCGATAATTTCACCTTGAAGTCCGTGGATGGGTGCGGCTGAACAGGTCAAGAAGTGGTTCTCCTGGACATAATGATCCATTCCCTGTATGGTAACGGGCATGCCTTCGATAAGGGCTGTGCCGATGGCATTGGTTCCTTTGACATCTTCCCCCCAATTGCCCCCCGGCGAAAGGAAAATCCGCTGGGCTTTGCTTAAGAAAGGGCCATCCCCCAGGGATTCCAGAATAAAAGCATCCTTATCCCCAAGCAGAATGGAGAAATTAGAGCTGTTGAGGAGCTGGAACAGAAAAGGCAGGACAGAGCCGGCAGCACGGATCAGGTCTTCCCTGGATTCCCGCAATTCCCGTAAGCCGGAGTCGTTAAGAAACTTATTGTTTGAAATAACAGCAGGATTAATATTGTGGGCCAGACTTCGTTGCCAAGAGCGGTAAATCAAAGGCGCAATATTCTGAACCGTCGGTTCTCCATTAACGAACCTCAACCAATTCTCCTGTGGCATCATCAATCACTCCAAATCATAATAGGAGTCCCCATGCTACCATTAGTTCCCAATATTAAGGTTAGCACATCTATCGCTTCTGTTCAATACCTACCTCAGCCAGGGCTCAAATCCTTTTGTGAGCCCTATGCTGTTCAGCTTAGTTACAGTGTTTCGGATCAAAGTGTCCATTTTTGAAACATTGAGCAGAGGGGAGGCTTCAAAAGCACAAATAGTGGAGATTAAACTCCTTGATTTCTCAGATCATTACCTGGCTTCATAAAAAAATCAGTAAGTCCATAACTTGGCATGGAACTTGCAATATATAGTTTAAAGTTGAACCTAGATTCTACGTCAGTACTTCAAAAAGCATAATCAAAGCCTTGATAAATATGCGTTCCTTCGAAATTCAGCTTTCACCCATTGGGTGAAAGAAAAGTGCTCAAAAATATGTTAAATTATCAGCTTTTATGACTCGATATATGGTAAAATAATAGTAAGAAAAGTAGTAAAAAGGGGTTCTAATTATGATTAATAAAATTGATTTCAAAGCTAAGAATCTAACATCAAATGCAGGTCTTTTTCTGCTCCTTGAGAATGCAAAAAGCAATGGGATTTTTGATTTTATTGAAAATGACCTCGTATTTGATAATGACTCAACAAATAAAATCAAGATGAATCATATAAAGACCATGCTCTGCGGTCACTTCATTGGCATTGATAAGTTAGAACGTCTAAAGCTACTTCAAAATGATCCCCTCGTCAACGAGTTTGATATTTCCGTAAAAGAACCTGAAACAGTGTCACGGTTTCTAGGAAACTTCAACTTCAAGACAACCCAAATGTTTAGAGACATTAATTTTAAAGTCTTTAAAAAACTGCTCACTAAAAGTAAATTGACATCCATTACGATTGATATTGATAGTAGTGTAATTAACGTAGAAGGTCATCAAGAAGGTGCGTCAAAAGGATATAATCCTAAGAAACTGGGAAACCGATGCTACAATATCCAATTTGCATTTTGCGACGAATTAAAAGCATATGTTACC
>NZ_VLKD01000001.1:200935-202803 GCF_007830365.1 Desulfitobacterium sp. LBE
CATGACGATATCGGAGCCTAAAGCCATCTGAACTTGTGTAGCAATCTCCGGACTTAAAACCTAGATTCTACGTCAGTACTTCAAAAAGCATAATCAAAGCCTTGATAAATATGCGTTCCTTCGAAATTCAGCTTTCACCCATTGGGTGAAAGAAAAGTGCTCAAAAATATGTTAAATTATCAGCTTTTATGACTCGATATATGGTAAAATAATAGTAAGAAAAGTAGTAAAAAGGGGTTCTAATTATGATTAATAAAATTGATTTCAAAGCTAAGAATCTAACATCAAATGCAGGTCTTTTTCTGCTCCTTGAGAATGCAAAAAGCAATGGGATTTTTGATTTTATTGAAAATGACCTCGTATTTGATAATGACTCAACAAATAAAATCAAGATGAATCATATAAAGACCATGCTCTGCGGTCACTTCATTGGCATTGATAAGTTAGAACGTCTAAAGCTACTTCAAAATGATCCCCTCGTCAACGAGTTTGATATTTCCGTAAAAGAACCTGAAACAGTGTCACGGTTTCTAGGAAACTTCAACTTCAAGACAACCCAAATGTTTAGAGACATTAATTTTAAAGTCTTTAAAAAACTGCTCACTAAAAGTAAATTGACATCCATTACGATTGATATTGATAGTAGTGTAATTAACGTAGAAGGTCATCAAGAAGGTGCGTCAAAAGGATATAATCCTAAGAAACTGGGAAACCGATGCTACAATATCCAATTTGCATTTTGCGACGAATTAAAAGCATATGTTACCGGATTTGTAAGAAGTGGCAATACTTACACTGCAAACGGTGCTGCGGAAATGATCAAAGAAATTGTTGCTAACATCAAATCAGACGATTTAGAAATTTTATTTCGAATGGATAGTGGCTACTTTGATGAAAAAATTATCGAAACGATAGAATCTCTTGGATGCAAATATTTAATTAAAGCCAAAAGTTATTCTACACTCACCTCACAAGCAACGAATTCATCAATTGTATTCGTTAAAGGAGAAGAAGGTAGAGAAACTACAGAACTGTATACAAAATTAGTTAAATGGGAAAAAGACAGAAGATTTGTCGTATCTCGCGTACTGAAACCAGAAAAAGAAAGAGCACAATTATCACTTTTAGAAGGTTCCGAATACGACTACTTTTTCTTTGTAACAAATACTACCTTGCTTTCTGAAAAAGTAGTTATATACTATGAAAAGCGTGGTAATGCTGAAAACTATATCAAAGAAGCCAAATACGACATGGCGGTGGGTCATCTCTTGCTAAAGTCATTTTGGGCGAATGAAGCCGTGTTTCAAATGATGATGCTTTCATATAACCTATTTTTGTTGTTCAAGTTTGATTCCTTGGACTCTTCAGAATACAGACAGCAAATAAAGACCTTTCGTTTGAAGTATGTATTTCTTGCAGCAAAAATAATCAAAACCGCAAGATATGTAATCATGAAGTTGTCGGAAAACTATCCGTACAAGGGAGTGTATGAAAAATGTCTGGTATAATAAGAATATCATCAATAAAATTGAGTGTTGCTCTGTGGATAACTTGCAGAGTTTATTAAGTATCATTGCAGCAAAGATGAAATCAATGATTTATCAAAAATGATTGAAAGGTGGTTGTAAATAATGTTACAATGTGTGAGAAGCAGTCTAAATTCTTCGTGAAATAGTGATTTTTGAAGCTAATAAAAAACACACGTGGAATTTAGGTTGAAAATATTCTGATAAAAAAGGAGTGGTTTCTTTGATCAACAAGAGCATCATCATCAACGGAGTGCGTCAAACCCTCATCGTCGATGAGGAAGTAACCCTGGCTAATGTGCTGCGGGGACAACTGCATCTGACCGGAACCAAAATTGGCTG
>NZ_VLKD01000001.1:202903-322795 GCF_007830365.1 Desulfitobacterium sp. LBE
TGGAACTTGCAATATATAGTTTAAAGTTGAAAATATTCTGATAAAAAAGGAGTGGTTTCTTTGATCAACAAGAGCATCATCATCAACGGAGTGCGTCAAACCCTCATCGTCGATGAGGAAGTAACCCTGGCTAATGTGCTGCGGGGACAACTGCATCTGACCGGAACCAAAATTGGCTGCGGCAAAGCTCAATGTGGCGCCTGCTCCGTCATCATGGACGGCAAGGTGATTCGTTCCTGTGTGACCAAAATGAAACGGGTTCCCGACGAAGCACAGATCACCACCATTGAGGGCGTCGGTACCCAGAAGGAGCTTCATCCCCTGCAGCTGGCCTGGATGATCCATGGCGGAGCCCAATGCGGTTTCTGCAGTCCGGGCTTCATCGTTTCTGCCAAAGGGCTGCTGGATGAGAACACCAATCCTACCCGGGAAGAGGTTCGGGACTGGTTCCAAAGACACCGCAATGCCTGCCGCTGTACAGGGTATAAGCCCTTGATCGATGCGGTCATGACCGCAGCCCGCTTAATCCGCGGCGAGGTCAAAGTGGAGGAACTGTGGGAAAAACTGCCTCAGGACGGTTCTATTTGGGGCAGCAATTATATCCGTCCCTCCGCTCTGGCTAAGGTCACCGGAACCTGCGATTACGGCGCGGATCTGGGGATCAAAATGCCCTGCGGGACCTTGCAGTTGAAATTGGTTCAAGCCAAGGTTTCCCATGCCAATATCCTTTCTATCGACACCAGTGAAGCAGAAAAAATGCCGGGAGTTTATAAGGTGATTACCCATAAGGATGTGAAAGGGAAAAACCGCATTACCGGCTTGATCACCTTCCCCAACAATAAGGGTGACGGTTGGGATCGGCCTATCCTCTGCGATGAAAAAGTCTTCCAGTTCGGGGATGCCATCGCCATTGTGGCCGCCGATACGGAAGAACATGCTCAGGCCGCTGTGGAAAAAGTCAAGGTCGAACTGGAGATCCTGCCCGCTTATATGAGCGCACCGGCGGCCATGGCGGATGATGCCATCGAAATCCATCCCGGCACCCCCAATATTTACTGGGAAACCAAGGTCATTAAAGGGGAAGAAACCGCTCCCATCATGGAAGACTCTGAGGTTGTCGTAGTTCAGGATGATTTCTATGTCGGGCGTCAGCCCCATCTTCCCATGGAGCCGGATGTAGGCTTTGCCTATATCGATGATCAGGAGCGGGTGGTGGTTCACTCCAAGAGTATCGGCATCCATCTCCACCACGCCATGATCGCTCCGGGCTTGGGCTTAGAGCCGGATAAATTAGTGCTGGTCCAGAATCCCGCCGGGGGAACCTTCGGCTACAAATTCAGTCCCACCATTGAAGCCCTGCTGGGAGTGGCGGCCATGGCCACCGGCAAGCCGGTCTTCCTGAACTTTGACTACTATCAGCAAATAACCTATACCGGCAAGCGTTCCCCCTTCTTTATCAACCTCAAGTACGGAGCGACCAAGGAAGGGAAGCTGCTGGCGATGGAAGCGGACTGGAGCGTTGACCACGGTCCTTATTCCGAATTCGGTGATTTGGTCACCCTGCGGGGCAGTCAGTTTATCGGTGCCAGCTATATGATTCCCAATATCCGCAGCAACGGCCGTACCGTCTGCACCAACCATGCCTGGGGTTCCGCTTTCCGTGCCTATGGCTCTCCCCAAAGTCTCTTTGCCACGGAAGTGCTGATGGATGAACTGGCTGAGAAGCTGGGCATGGACCCTTTTGAGCTTCGCTATAAGAATATCTACCGGCCCGGCGATACCACTCCGACCGGTTGTCAGCCCGATGTCTACAGCCTGGTGGAAATGATGGATAAATTGCGGCCCCTGTATGATGCCGCTAAGGAAAAAGCCCGGGCAGAGTCCACAGCGGATAAGAAACGGGGTGTGGGGATCTCGCTGGGCGCTTACGGAGCCGGTCTGGATAATCCGGATGGCTCAGAAGCCTGGGCTGATTATACGGAAACCGGAGTAACCATCTTCAACGCCTGGGAAGACCACGGCCAAGGGGCGGATATGGGGACGCTGGCCACCGCCCACCAAGCCCTGCTGCCTTTGGGCATCAAGCCGGAACAGATCAAGCTGGTGATGAATGACACCTCCATAACCCCGGCCAGCGGTCCCGCCGGAGGGAGCCGCTCTCAGGTCATGGTGGGCAACGCCATTAAGATCGCCTGCGAAGAATTGCTGAAAGGGATTCAAAAGCCCGACGGCACTTACCGGACCTATGCCGAACAGGTTGAAGCAGGTCTGCCCACCCACTTTATCGGCAAGTACGGCACCCCCGCCGGTTATAACGGCTGCGATCTGGAAACCGGACAAGGGGCTCCTTTCACCACCTATATGTAT
Source organism: Desulfitobacterium sp. LBE (assembly GCF_007830365.1). NCBI lineage: Bacteria > Bacillati > Bacillota > Clostridia > Eubacteriales > Desulfitobacteriaceae > Desulfitobacterium > Desulfitobacterium sp. LBE. Next base: position 205,271 of record NZ_VLKD01000001.1, read on the forward strand.
GCAGCCTTTATGTCTGAAGTGGAAGTGGATGTTCAGACCGGCAAAACAAAAGTTCTCGGTATGACAGGTATCTTTGATGTGGGAACCCTGGCCAACAAGCTAGTGGTGGACGGTCAAATGTACGGCGGCATGATCCAGGGACTGGGCCTGGCCTTAAGCGAGGACTTTGAAGACCTGAATAAACATATCGACCTGATCAGCTGCGGCTTGCCTTACCCTAAAGATATTCCCGAGAAACTGGTGGTTGACTATGTGATGACACCCCGTGAACATGGACCCTTTGGCGCTTCCGGTGTGGGTGAAGCACCCCTGACCTCTCCCCATGCCTCCATTATCAATGGGATCACCGATGCTTGCGGCGTACGCATCACCAGACTGCCCGCCCTTCCGGAAAAGGTCCTGGCCGGATTAAAGGCCAAACAATAATTCTGTTAGGTTTCTTACATCCCGTTAGTTGCTGATGCTGCTGCAAACCTGGCCGGTTCAGGCCGGTAAGGTTTGCAGCGGCCCTTCTTCACACGGTCGGAATAAGTCAAAAAGTGGGTATGAAAATGGAACAGGATGAACTGAGACGATTGGAGAGCAAATGTATTCAGGAAAATCCCCCGGCCTGCACGGCAGGATGTCCCATCCATGTTGATGCCAGACAAATGCTGCAGGCGATTCAGAATCAGGACTGGCAGAAGGCTTTGGGGGCTTTGTGGCAAAAACAGCCTTTTCCGGGGATCATCTCCCGGATTTGTGATCATCCCTGCCAGGAGGTTTGCCGGCGGGGGGAAGTTGGCGAGGCCATTTCCATCTCCGCCCTGGAGAAATATTGCGTGGAAAACCATAGTTATCAAGCTCCTAAGGCCAAACCTATCGCTTATAAAAATCAAAGGGTTGCTGTGATTGGCGGGGGGCTGAGAGGATTAACGGCTGCCCTGGATCTGGCGAAAAAAGGATTTCAGGTTACCCTCTTCGAGGCCGGGGACCGGTTGGGGGGAAAACTTTGGACTTATTCCCGGCAGCAGTTGCCAAGGGATGTTATAACCGAGGATTTAAAGCTTCTCAACCGTCCCAACGTGGAGGTGCGGTTGAATGCTCCAATCACACAGCAGGATCTCCCTCCTTTGCAGGAGGAGTTCCCTGCTTTGTATATCGCCTTGGCGGCCGGATCCACTCCTGCCACGGATGTGTTGGGGGAGGGCTATGCGGTGGATACACAGACCTGTGCCACCGGCCGGGCCGGGGTGTTTGCCGGGTCCTATGGCGGCGAGCCTTCACCGATTCAAGAGGTTGCCGAAGGCAGAAGAGCCGCCCTTTCCATGGACCGCTACCTGCAAGGGGCTTCTTTAACCGCTTCCCGGGAATGGGAGGGTGAATCGATCAGCAACCTCTTTGTCAATTTGGAGGGAATTGCTCCCCTGGCTGCGGTGGTCAGGAAAGATAAGGACCTGGGTTACAGTGGAGAGGAAGCCTTGGCGGAGGCCGGGCGCTGCTTGAATTGTCAGTGTTTGGAATGTGTCAAAGCCTGCAAATACCTGGAGTCCTATGGCCGTTATCCCAAAAAATATCTGCGGGAGATCTATAATAACGATGCCATTGTTAAAGGGACCCGTTATGCCAATAAAATGATTAATTCCTGCAGCCTCTGCGGATTATGTGCGGAAGTCTGTCCCCACGATCTGAATATGGGGGATGTCTGTCTCAGCTCCCGGGAAGGGATGGTCAGAAACAAGCGGATGCCCCCGTCGGCTCATGATTTTGCCCTGCGGGATATGGCTTTCAGCAATAGCGGGCAATTTCTGCTGACCCGTCATCAGCCCGGATTCAATAAGAGCCGGTTCGCCTTTTTTCCAGGCTGTCAGCTCAGCGGTTCCTCACCGGAGCATGTGGAGAAAGTATACGCCTTATTAACGGCCAAGCTGCCGGGAGGAGTGGGCTTGATGCTGCGCTGCTGCGGTGCTCCCGCCCAATGGGCCGGGGAAGAGGAACTGTTTAAGGAGGCTATGGCCGATCTGGTCAAGGAATGGGAGGGCTTGGGACGGCCCCAGGTCATTGCGGCCTGCTCCTCCTGCTATAGCATGTTTAAAGAGACACTGCCGGTGGTATCCCTGTGGGAAGTGTTGAATGACCTGGAAATTTCCCTTCCTGCCACCAGCACACCTTATCCATTGGCGGTGCAGGATCCCTGCACCACCCGTCATGAAGAGAGTATTCACAAGGCCGTCCGGGGACTTCTGACCAAGCTCAACTGTCAGGTGGAAGAACTGCCGTTCAGCAGGGAGCTGACCAAGTGCTGCGGTTTCGGGGGCTTGATGTCCTTTGCCAACCGAACCTTAGCCCAAGAGGTCACGGTGGCCAGAAGTCAGGAAAGCCCCCTGGACTATCTGGCCTATTGTGCCATGTGCCGTGATCGTTTCTCCGCTTATGGCAAGCGGATCGTCCATATTCTCGACCTGATGTTCCCCAGGGCGGAAGGGGAGGCGGCGACCCGGGAGGATCCGGGTTTTTCACACCGCCACGAGAACCGGGCCAGGTTAAAAAGAAAGATGCTGCGGGAGACCTGGCAGGAAGGTCTGGGATCAGAAGGGAGGGAGCGGGCCATCGAACTGGTAATCAGCCCGGAGATCAGAAAAAGTATGGAAGAGCGGCTCATCCTGCCTGAGGATATTGAGCAGGTCATCCAGGCCGCTGAACAAAGCGGCCGCAAGTTCATTAATCCTGAAAATGGTCATAGTTTAGCTCACCACCGCCCGAGCCGGGTGACTTACTGGGTGGAATACGAGACTCAGGAAAGCGGTGTCTATCGTGTTCATAATGCCTACAGCCACCGGATGGAAGTGATCGAGGAAGTGAAGTCATGAGTAAGACGGAGAATCAACCCCAGACAGTCTGGAAATGCGGTAAGTGCAATGTGGAACTCAGCCGGGGTACGATCATTGTTGCTTACCTGGGTAATGAAATCCGGGTGGAAGAACTGAAGTGCGCCCAATGCGGCCTGGTCTTGATTACGGAGGATCTGGCCCTGGGCAAAATGTTCGAGGTGGAGCAAAGCCTGGAGGATAAATAGAGGTGATCAAGATGCCGGTCGATGGTTTTCGTTTATTCCAATTAGCGGCTCAGGGATTTTGCTGCAGTCAAATCCTCATCATGATTGGTTTGGAGGACCAAGGCAAGGTTGCCCCGGAACTGATCCGGGCAATGCATGGCTTATGCGGCGGCATGGGGCGTTCCGGCGCTACCTGCGGTGTGCTGACCGGGGGAGCCTGCCTGATCGGGCTGGCCGCCGGCAAAGGAACCGTGTCCGAGCAAGCCCATCCCCGCATCCATCGGATGGTGCAGGAATTCCTGGAGTGGTTCGAGGAAGCCTATGGCAGCCTCCTCTGTGAGGATATTCTGCATTACAAGCTGGAAGAGGGTACGGATTATCCGGTGAAATGCGGCAGCACCATCTCCGCTGCCTATGATAAGGTTCAGGAACTTCTGGCTGCCCATATGGAACCGGAAAATGAATATGAATAATTTTTATGAGAATGATCTGTTGTACAGGACAACCGGCCCTGCCTTGCGTCCCGGCGGGTTTGAGCTGACGGATTGGGCAGTGGAGCATTGCCGGTTTCAGGCGGGAGACAGGATTCTCGATGTGGGCTGTGGTCGGGGGGCTACTGTAGATAGGCTGAGATCCCACTATCATTTGGAAGCCTATGGTATCGACCCCTCGGCAACCTTGCTGACTCTCGGCCAGGAGACCTATCCGGATTTGCCGCTCAGCAAAGGCCGGGGAGAGGATATCCCTTTTACAAACAGCTGCTTCGACGGTGTATTTGTGGAATGCAGTCTCTCTTTAATGACCGATCCCGATCAAGCCTTGAGCGAAATCCGGCGGGTACTTAAGGTCAAGGGGAAGCTGATTATCCATGATGTCTATGCCCGCAATCCCCAAGGCACTCCGGACCTCCGGGAACTCAACATAGGAACATGCATCAGAAATGCCTTAGTTAAGGAAGACTTGGAGCACGGCCTGGAGAGCAAGGGATTGCGGACTATCCATTGGCAGGATCATTCCCCTCTCTTAAACCGACTGATGATGGAACTGATCATGACCCATGGCTCCATGAGTGCTTTCTGGCTGAAATCAACCCATTGTTCAGCGGATCCCAACAGAGTGCAGGCTGCACTTAAGAAGGCTAAAGTAGGGTACTTCCAGTTGATTGCCGAAAAAGAAGCAGAAAAGGAGGCTGAACATTGTCCAGTACGATGATCTCTGATACACGCAGCGTTTGCCCGGAATGTCTGAAGCGGATTCCTGCCCGGCGGATAGTGGAAGAGGATCGGGTTTATATGGTAAAACGATGCCCGGAGCATGGTGAATACAGGGCTCTCCTCTGGAGAGGAAATCCCGGTTGGGAATCCTGGGTGAGACCCACACTTCCCAGTCAGCCCTTGGCTTGTTTTACAGAAGTGGCAGAGGGTTGTCCTTATGATTGCGGCCTATGCGCCGACCATTGGAAACAGACCTGTGCGGCGCTGTTGGAAGTCACTCAGCGCTGTAATCTGAACTGCCGCTTCTGCTTTGCCGATGCAGGGGGCAGCGCCCGGGATCCATCCCTGGAAGTTTTGACCCGATGGTTCCGAAAGGTGATGGAAGCCAGCGGCCCTACGAATATTCAGTTATCCGGCGGCGAACCGACCTTAAGGGATGATTTGCCTGAGATTGTTGCTTTGGGTAAGTCGGAGGGGTTTGATTTTATCCAGGTTAACTCCAATGGGCTGCGTTTAGCCGCTGAAAAGGACTATGTACGGCGGTTACAGGAAGCGGGGCTGGATTCCCTATTCCTGCAATTTGACGGAGTGGATGACACCGTTTACAGTGCTTTGCGGGGACGAAAGTTGTTGTCCACAAAGATAAAAGCCATTGAAAATTGTGCAGAGCTTGGCGTGGGAGTCGTTCTTGTGCCAACATTGGTGCCAGGTATTAATACTCAGCAGATTGGGGATATGGTAAGGTTTGCCCTGGAGTATCATCCCGGGGTGCGGGGGATTCATTTTCAGCCGGTCAGTTATTTCGGACGGATTCCCCAGGAGCCCCGGGATGAGGATCGCTTTACCTTGCCGGAGGTCATTCAGGCCATCGAAGAGCAGACCCAGGGGCTCATCAAGGCCTCCGATATTAAGCCTAATAACGGGAAATGTTCCTTCAGCAGCAGTTTTGTCAAACAAAGTGACGGTTCTTTAAGAAGTGTCCAGACCAAAAATTGCTGTGGTGAGCCGGAACGTGCCGAGGATTTAGTCCGCAAAACCCGATCTTTTGTCGCCCGGCAGTGGGGTGGGATAGAACAAACAGCCGGCACCTGCTGCAGCGGGAATTCCTGGGATCTCCAGCTCAGGCAGATTAAAAGCGCCGGTTTTGCCCTGACCGGCATGGCCTTCCAGGATGCCTGGAATCTTGACTTAGAGCGTCTGCAGAACTGCTGCATCCATGTTCTGAGCCCTGAAGAGAAAATGATTCCCTTCTGTGCCTATAATCTTACCGACTGTCAGGGAAAATCCCTCTACCGGAAGGAGTCCTAGCCGTGGTGCCGGAGAAAACCCCTCTGGAAGCCTGGATTGCCCGGAAGGTTACGGGCAGCAGTTCAGAGATGCTTACCACCAAAAAACTGAGAGATTATCAGCTGAACAAACTGGGGGAGACCTTAGACTACGTAAGGGCAAAAAGCTCTTTCTACCAAAGGCACTTGCCAAGGCATGGGGCCAAGGCCGATTGCTCTTTGGTTCAGCTTGAGGATATCGGGGCGCTGCCTTTTACTACCGCTGCTGATCTGCGCCGGTTCGGACAGGAGATGATCTGTGTTAAAGGAAGCGATATTCACCGGATTGTCACTCTCCAAACCTCCGGAACCACAGGGCTCCCGAAAAGAGTATTCTTCACCGAAGAGGATCAGGAATTGACTCTTGATTTTTTCCACCAAGGCATGCTGACCATGGTTAAGCCCGGGGACCGGGTACTGATCCTTCTGCCGGGGAAAGTACCGGGCAGTGTGGGTGAGCTTTTGCAGCGGGGGCTGGCCCGTGCCGGAGCCGAGGGGCTTGTTCATGGACCGGTGGTTACTCCCCAGGCCGCTCTGGAGCAAATGAACCGGGACAAGGTGAATGTGTTGGTAGGCATACCTACCCAGGTCCTGACTTTAGCCAGAGTGCAGAAAAAGGCTCAGGTAACGCTCCCGCCTTTGCACAGTGTTTTGCTGACTACGGATCATGTTCCCCGCAGCATCGTCAGGGAATTGGTTAAAGTCTGGGGATGCCAGGTTTTTAATCACTATGGCATGACGGAAATGGGCCTGGGCGGCGGCGTCGATTGCCGGGGGCTGAGTGGTTACCACTTGCGGGAAGCGGATCTCTACTTTGAGATCATCGATCCCTTGACAGGCCGGCCGGTTCAGGCAGGAGAATTCGGTGAAATTGTGTTTACCACATTGACTCGTACAGGGATGCCCCTGATCCGTTATCGGACCGGAGACTATTCCCGCTTTATAGTTGATGCCTGTCCTTGCGGGACTGTTCTGCGCAATTTAGAGCGGGTAGGTTCCAGGGACTGCCTGAATCTCGGTGCCGGTAAACTGTTAAGTATGGCTGATTTGGATGAAGTGATCTTCCCTTGGGACGGGGTGCTTGATTTTTCGGCAAGGATGGCTGAGGAGTATGGAAAAATGGTTCTAACCCTTGAGATTCTTATGGACGGCCCTAATCGGGAAAGGGTAGAGCAAACTATCCGTCAAGAGGTTGAAACACATCCGGCCCTTCGGAATCTTATGGAGGAGGGGCAGCTCCAAGTGAACCTAAACTTTAATGCCGATACCGCCGCCTACAGCGGTGGCAATGGAACAGGGAAAAGGATGATTTGTGACCAAAGGGGATGAATGGCATAGGAGCAACACCATACAGCGAATCCCAAAAATTTCATATTGCCGCCATCATTTTGGCAGCCGGTTTTTCCTTGCGGATGAAAAGCTTTAAACCCCTTCTGCCCTTGGGTTCAGCCAGTGTCATAGAAACAGCGATCCAATCATTCCGGAAAGCAGGCTTCATGGATATTCGGGTTGTTCTTGGACATAAAGCCGGGGAGCTTTTGCCGATATGTGATGCATTGGGTGTTCAGCCTATCTTGAATGAAGATTATGCTGAAGGAATGTTTTCCTCGGTCAAGGCCGGAGTGAAGAGCTTAGGTCGGGAAGTGGACGGATTTTTTCTCTTGCCTGCTGATAACCCCCTCATCCAGGCGGACACCCTACAGAGGCTATATGAAGGCTTCAACCTGGGGCCGGGAGGCATCGTTTATCCGGTCTGCCAGGGAAAAAGAGGTCATCCCCCTTTGATTTCCCGATCCTATAGGGACAGCATTCTCAGCTGGAGGGGTGAAGGCGGACTTAGGGCCCTTCTGGAACATTACCAGGCTGATGCCCTTGAGGTGGGCACGGAGGATCAAGGAGTGCTGCTGGATATGGATACCCCTGAGGATTACAGGACCCTATTAAAGCATTATGGCTGTGCCCCTACCCCCACAGAATTCGAATGTTATGAATTGCTTAAAGGGAACAACACCCCGGACCAGGTCATCAAACACTGTGAAACGGTGGCCCGTTTAAGTGTTTTTTTGGGCGAGCAATTAAGCGAAGCAGGGCTGCATTTAAATCGGGAATTATTAAGAACCTCTGCTTTATTGCATGATATAGCCAGGCTTAAACCCAATCATCCCCAAGAAGGAGCTAAACTTACTGCTGCCTACCCGGAGGTTTCCGCTATTATTGCCGCCCATATGGACTGTCCCTGGGAGCCTTCCCAACCGCTGACCGAGCAGGAAATCGTCTATCTGGCGGATAAACTGGTGGCCAAGGAGCGGATTGTTTCACTCCAGGAGCGATTTAAGGGGAGTGTGGAACGGCATCAAAACGAACCGGAAGTTCTTGAACATGTTTATCGGCGCTTTGGTCAGGCCTATAGAATCCATGACCGTGTCGAAGAAATCCTGGGAAAATCGGTACAAACCTTAATCAAGTCAAATCTGGGGAGTGATGTTCATGGATAAAGAGATTAAAATGGGGCTGCAGCATGTTCTTGAAGAAAAACTGGAGGCAGCTTTGATTACCGTCACCAAAGTGTTGGGCTCCGCCCCCAGAAAACCGGGAGCACAAATGCTGGTTCTGGCGGACGGAACCAGCGCAGGGACCATTGGCGGCGGCTGCGGTGAGGCTGATGCCAGGCAGGCAGCCCTTCAAGTCCTGGCCACGGGAAAGCCAAGGAAGCATTGTTTGAATATGACGGCGGACATCGCCGAGGATGAAGGTATGGTTTGCGGCGGTATTATGGAATTATTTATCGATTACCTGGGCCGGCACAATGGGACGGAACAGCTCAATCTCCTGGAAAACTATGTGCTTTCCTTCCATCACGGCGAAACCCCTGTCCTGGTTACCTTAACGGAGTCCAAACAGGACAAGGCCGGTCAAAAGCTGGTCATTCAAAAAAATGGTCAGGTTACAGGGGATTTAGGCTTACCCATACTGAACCAGATAGCCCTTGAGGAGGTTTGGGCGGGTAGGGGTCATGGCCATTTTGCTGTGCTCAATCTTGACGAGAGGTTCAATCCCTGTGACACAACCACTGAAGTCGCCTACCAGATGCTTCTTGAGCCACCGGTCTCAGAAACGAAGCTGGTGATTTTAGGAGCAGGACATATTGGCCTGCCTTTGGCCGGTATGGGAAAAATGCTGGGTTATGAGGTCACCGTCGTGGATGACCGGCCCTCCTTTGCCAATTCCGGCCGGTTTAGAACGGCTGACCGGGTGATCTGCAATGATTTTGAAAAAGCCTTAGCAGACCTGGTCATCGACTCCCAGACCTATGTGGTCATCGTAACCCGAGGTCATCGGCATGATAAGGTCTGCTTGAAAAGAGTAATTCATCAACCGGCGGGCTATATCGGGATGATTGGCAGCCGCCGCAGAGTGAAGGTGATGTTGGCCGAATTACAGGAAGAAGGGATTCCGGCCGCAGCCTTAGAGAAATTGTACTCCCCCATCGGCTTGAAGATCGGCGCGGAAACTCCTGAAGAAATTGCCGTTTGCATTCTGGGCGAGATCATCAAGGTTCAGAGGGAGCATAAGGACAGGGTAAAACAGCAAGACGGTGTAAGGCAGCAAGATAATGTAAAACTGCAGGAAGAGCCGGCAACTAGTGTCAGGAACAATGAAGAACCTCAGAAAATGCTCGTATGAAAAAAGTGTATATTGTGCGCCATGGTGATATCGGATTAGGCAGGAATAAACGGTATATAGGGATTCAGGATCTTTCCTTGAGTGAAGAAGGCAGGGAGCAGGCCTTTTCCTTAAAAGAGCGGCTGCGGGAGGTTCCTTTGGACAGGATCTATTGCAGTGCTTTAAGCCGGTCCCGGGAGACCGCGGCGATCATAACTGAGGCTCATTCCTTATCTTTGACCGTTCTTCCCGAGCTGCATGAGATCGGGATGGGGGAATGGGAAGGCCAGCTTTTCAGTGAGATACAGGAGCGGTTTCCGGCGGAGTACCGGCTGAGAGGGGAGGATATTGTCCATCACCGTCCTCCCGGAGGGGAAAGTTTCCTCCAGTGTTCCCGGCGCGTTATCCCCTTATTCGAAAGCATTGTCCGCTCTGATGCCCAAACCAGTCTTATTGTCGGGCACGCCGGGGTCAACCGGGTGATTTTATGCCATGCCCTGGGATTGCCCCTTCAGGAACTCTTTAGTTTTAAGCAGAGTTATGGATGCTTGATTCTATTGAACCAGGCTCATCGAGGGCAATGGGAAGTGAAGTATATTATCCCAGAATGAAACTATTTATGGCTGTTTAAGAGCAGGTATGAGGGCCGTGGAAATCTTATGATTTGCTGCGGCTCTTTGCTGTTTCTTCGGTAAAAGAAACCGCTACGGCCAGGTCTATTTATGTCGATTTATGTACTATTTTTCTTGAAATATATCTTATTTTTAAGTAAAATTAAGATAATACAGATTAAAAGCCCCCCTTTGCAAGAAGGTTAGCCAAATTCGGTAGGATAGGATGTGAATAAAGAAACAATCTGTTGTAGGGTTTTTACAGCAGATTATTTTATAGAGGCTGATTTAAACATATAAAAGTTACGAAGGAGACGAACGAGATGAAGCTGAAAAAAATCAAATATAAGCTGCTGCTGGTGTTTATGCCGATCTTTTTGCTGTCTTTCATTGCGCTTTCGGCAATCAGTTATTATTTGTCAAGCAGTGCCCTGTCCCAAAGCGTTGAGGAGACCGGAATGGCTGTGGGAAGGGAGTATGCGGTAAGGGTAGAGGGTTACATAGAACAGGCCATCATTCAGCAGGAAGCTTTTGCAGCGGAAATAGTTTATATGGGTGCCCTTGAGGATCAGCAGCTGGTAAAAACGCTGGAATGGGGTAAATCCAGAAGCAAGGTGCTGGAAAGCGCTGTCTTTATCGCTCCTTCCGGCGCTGCGGTCCGCTCCGATGGAACGACGGTTGAATTGGGGGACCGGGACTACTTTAAAAAAGTTCTGGCAACGAAGAGCCCGGTGGTTTCAGAGCTGGTTACTTCAAGAACCACGGGGAAAACAGCCTTTAATGTTGCTGTTCCTGTCATGGACGGTGATCAGGTTTTGGGCGTACTGACAGGGTCTTTCGCCATGGAAAAACTGGGCGGACTGATGAAGGATTTGAAGTTTCTGTCTACCGGCTATGGTTTGATTGTGGATGGCTCGGGCCTTGTGATTGCTTTTCCTCAAGCGGAGGAGATGGTAGGGAAATTGGATCTGTCCAAAGAAGATATTGATGAGTCCCTTAAGACAAAGGAAGCTAAATTGGACAAAAAACTGATGGAATTATTCAGCCAAAGCATGGAGGAGAAGGGACAGCTGGTCGGGAGATACACTTCCATTCGGGGCGTCGAAGTGATTGGCACCTTTACGCCGATTAACCTGGCCGGAGACCGTCAGTGGAATGTTTTGATTGCGGCGCCTGTGACGGAGGAGTATGAGCCCATAAGCAATCTGGCCAGGTCCATGGTCGTGACGTCTTTCCTATGCATCCTTATTTCCATCGCCGTTACAGTTATCTTCAGCGGCAGGATGAGCAGGGTTTTCATTCGCTTAAGGGATGAATGCCTGGTCATGGCCGAGGGGGACTTCCGTCAGAGGGATGAGGAAGCTGAAGCATACGACGAGGTAGGGCAGGCTTCGGCAGGACTGGTGAAGATGCGGTCCAATGTCAGGGAACTGATCGCAAAAGCCATGGCCGGCGTTGAGCAGGTGGCTGCTTCCAGCCAGGAGTTGACGGCGGTATCCGAACAATCAGCCAGTGCCGCCGATCAAGTGGCCCAATCCGTAGGTGAAATTGCCTGCAGTGCAGAAACTGAGGCCGTCGCTATCAAACATTTGGAAGAAGAATCCCAACGGATCATCGAGGGTCTGGAAAAAATAGATAGCTCTACCGCAAATGTGGAGAGGCTGTCTTTGGATGCCAGACAGAGCGCGGATCATGGCCTGCTTAAAGTGGAAGAAGCCATTGCCCAGATGCAAAAAGTAGGTCAAGGGTCTGCAGAAATGCAGGAAACCGTCGCCAAACTGCAGAACGGATTTGGGGAGATCTCTCAAATTGTGGATATTATTACTTCCATTGCCGAGCAAACCAATCTGCTGGCTTTAAATGCCGCCATAGAGGCGGCCCGTGCCGGTGAACATGGGCGGGGCTTTTCCGTGGTGTCTGAGGAAGTGCGCAAGCTGGCGGAAGAATCCCGGACGGCGGCAGACCGGATCAGATTGCTGGTGAAGGATAATCAGGAAAATGTTGAAATGACCGTTCAGGTTTCCCATGAAAGTGCAGAAAGCATCGACCTGGGGATTAGCCATGTTTTTTCGACCGGAGAAAGCTTTAAAGGGATCAAGACGGCTATCGAAAACCTGTCCCAAGACGTCGGCCAGGTGTCGGCAGCGGTTGAGCATTTGGCGGAGATTGGCAGAAGCTTCTATGGACAGTTGGATAAAATTAATGAAATGAGCGAGAGAACTTCAGGTGAGACTCAGAATGTCTCCGCCGCAACGGAAGAACAATTGGCGGCCATGCAGGAAGTTGCCAACTACAGCCAAAGACTTTCGGAAATGGCGGGCAATCTGCAGGCGGTCATAGGAGAATTCAAAATATAAATGCCCGGAATCCTAAAAGGCGAACATTGCCAGGCAGCCCCCGGATGCAGAAAAATAACTGCGTCTGGGGGCTGGTTTTGATCAAAAGAGATATATGAATAAGGGACCGGAAAAAGAAAGAAAACGGCGGGAACGGTCTAAAAACAATCACACCATGGCCGAGGATTATGGTATAATATGGGTGAAACCCTTGCGTGAGCTAAGAACCTTGGCGAAAAGGGGAGGTGAACGTGCTGAAAGAGTTTATCAGCCTTAAAATCGATTATGCCTTCAAGCTTATTTTCGGCAAAGAAGGAAATGAAGCCATCCTGATTGCCTTTCTCAATGCGGCGCTCAAACTGCCCCCAGAGAGCCGGATTGAAGACATTACGATTATGAATTCGGAATTAAACAAAGAATATAGAGAAGATAAGAAGTCGATCCTTGACGTTCGGGCCATAACCGGCCAAGGGATGCAGATTAATATCGAAATACAATTGAACAATCAATATGATATGGAGAAACGTTCCCTCTATTATTGGGCGGAGATATACTCCCGCCAGATCCGGGAAGGGATGGGCTATAAGGAGCTGGCCAAAACAGTGTCCATCAACATTCTGGATTTCAATTACCTGAAGCAGACTCCCAACTACCATAGTGTGTTTCATCTTTATGAAGATGAAGAGAGATTCCAGCTGACCGATGTCTTGGAAATGCACTTTATGGAGCTGCCCAAGCTGCTGATCAAGTGGAGGAACCGGGAAGTAAGCCCTTGGGAAGATGGGTTGGTCCGCTGGCTGCTGCTCCTGGAGGGAGCGGATAATCAGGAAATTTTACAGGTATTGGAGGAGATAGCCGTGAAAGACCCAGTGTTGTATCAGGCGATGGCAGCCTGGGAAGAAACCAGCGATGATCCGCGGGTGAGAGAAGCGTATTATGACCGGCGTAAGGCCATATTGGATGAGAAAGCCGCTATACGGGAGGCAGAACTCCGCTTGAAAGAAGCCCTGGAGAAGGGCATGGCTGAAGCTATGGAAAAAGGTATGGAAAAAGGTATGGAAAAAGGCATAGAGAAAGGTATAGAGAAAGGTATAGAGAGAGGCATAGAAAAGGGTATAGAAAAAGGCAAAGCAGAAGTGGCCAGAAAACTCTTGGATCTGGGTTTTGAAATAACAAAAATCAGCGAAGCGACTGGTTTGACTGAAGAGGAATTAAGAAACTTAAGAAATGCGCAAGTTTGATGATAGCCTTTCTTTCGCCTGTATAACCCATAATGAAAAACGCCCAATCTCAGTTTTAGATGAGATTAGGCGTCTTTTGTTATTTAGACTATTTTCGTGGTCCACTGCTCCAAATTCCAAATATCGCTGACCCAATCGCTGTAGAAGTCAGGATCATGGGATACTAAAAGAACTGTACCTTTGAACTCCTGGATAGCCTTTTTCAATTCGTCCTTGGCGTCCACATCGAGATGGTTGGTGGGCTCGTCCAGGACGAGGAAATTGATGTCTTTCAGCATGAGCTTGCAGAGGCGTACCTTGGCGCTTTCACCGCCGCTCAGAACCATCATTTTATTGGAGATATGCTCATTGGTCAGTCCGCACTTGGCCAGAGCCTGACGGACTTCATAGTTGGTCAGTCCGGGAAACTCCTGCCAGATCTCCTCGATGGGAGTATTGGTGTTGCCCCGGCTGGATTCCTGTTCGAAATAACCGGGGTAAAGATAATCCCCTAAGATGACTTCGCCGCTAAGAGAGGGAATGATCCCCAGCAAGGTTTTCAACAGGGTGGTCTTACCCAGACCATTGACTCCGCGGATGGCCACTTTTTGACCTCTTTCCAGGTGCAGACTGAGGGGGCGGGTTAAGGGCTCATTATAACCAAGAACCAAATCCTTGGCTTCAAAGATGACCCGGCCGGGACTTCTGGCCTCCTTAAACCGGAATTGGGGCTTGATTTTCTCTTTGGGCTTTTCCAGAATCTCCATTCTGTCCAGCTGTTTCTGACGGCTTTTCGCCCGGCCGGTGGTGGAGATGCGGGCTTTGTTGCGGGCGATAAAATCTTCCAGGCGGTCCACTTCTTTTTGTTGTTTCTCATAAGCCTTCAGCTCTTGCTCTTTTTTGATGTTATAGAGCTGCATAAATTGCTCGTAGTTCCCGGTATAACGGGTTAAGTCGGCATTTTCCACATGATAGATTACATTGACCACATCGTTTAGGAAGGGGATATCATGGGATACCAGGATAAAGGCGTTCTCATAATCCTTCAGATAATTGCTTAACCAAATGATATGTTCGGCATCTAAATAGTTGGTCGGCTCGTCTAATATTAATATAGTAGGCTTTTGGAGCAGAAGCTTGGTCAGCAGAACTTTTGTCCTTTGACCGCCGCTCAAATCGGCAACATCTTTATCCAGACCGATTTCACCGAGGCCTAAGCCGTTGGCCACTTCTTCCACTTTGGCATCGATCATATAGAAACCATTGCTTTCCAGAATGGTCTGAATTTCCCCGACATCCTCCATCATCTTGTTCATCTGCGCTTCCGTAGCTTCAGCCATGCGGTTGTAGAGCTCCAGCATCTCAGCTTCCAGCTCGAACATCTTTTGAAAGGCTTCCCGGAGAACATCGCGAATGGATTTACCTTGGGTCAATACAGTATGTTGATCCAGATAGCCCACGGACACCCGGTTGGACCATTCCACCTTCCCTTCATCGGGAATAAGTTTGCCGGTGATAATATCGAGAAAGGTTGATTTCCCTTCTCCGTTGGCTCCTACCAACCCCACATGTTCACCTTTGAGGAGACGGAAGGTTGTATTTTCCAGAATCTTACGACCACCGAAGCCGTGATTGACATTTTCAACATTTAATATGCTCATGATAAAACTCCCTTTACTTTCATACTTATCTATCTTAAAAAAAGCTTATAGACTTGTCAAAGGATATTTATAAGCGGACAGGTTATGGGGTGTTATAGATGGGGTTAAAAAGACATAGGGATGAGTAGAGGGGGAGTGGGAGTGGTATGCTTATTTGGAGTTTAATGCTGGTCTGCTTGCTTAATATTCCCTTTGGATATTGGCGGGAAAATGTCAGAAAGCTTTCCCTGCCTTGGTTTATGGCCATTCATCTTCCGGTGCCCTTTGCCGCCCTGCTGAGACATCATTTGGAATTACCCGGGGCAACACTGTTAGCTTTTTTGGCGGCCTATTTCCTGGGGCAATATTTGGGCAGCAGATTATCCAGGACGCTGCGGCCTTATGGTAAAGTCAGTTCATCCCTGGTTCATGACTTAGTTCACCGCTCCTGGATTATCATCATTGGCAGACAAATAGGAAGGTGAAATTGTGCAGGAAGAGTGACCTGCATTTTTTTATGAGCAAATCCTCATAATAGTAGAAGACAGGTTAATCCGTCTTTTGGGAATTGAGAAGGAAATGCAGACGTTATCGGAAGGAGTGCACCTTGTGAGAAGTGAAAGTGAAAATCAAAATGAACCCATAAATCCGGAGGTCCAAGCTTTAAAAGAGATGGGCCAGATTCGAATCCCTGAGCCTTCGGAGAGCATCTATTGTCTGACCGTTGTCGGACAAATCGAAGGACATCAAGTCCTTTCCGCTCAAACCAAGGCTACCAAATATGAACATGTTATTCCTCAACTCTTTGCTGTGGAGCAGAATCCTAAAGTAGAAGGGATATTGTTGATCTTAAATACGGCCGGGGGAGATGTGGAGGCGGGGCTAGCCATATCCGAGCTGGTGAGCAGCTTAAGCAAACCCAGCGTTTCCATTGTTTTGGGGGGCGGGCACAGTATCGGGATTCCCATCGCTGTGAGTTGCGATCGCAGCTTTATTGCGCCAACGGGCACCATGACCTTGCACCCCATACGTTATACTGGGTTAGTGATCAATGGACATCAGCAGTTCGATTATTTACAAAAAATGCAGGAGAGAATCAATAGCTTTATTATCCAACATTCCCAGATAACAGAAGAGCAGCTGAAAAAGCTCATGTTCGCCACCGGTGAACTGGCCCAGGATATCGGGACTATTTTAATCGGACAGGATGCTGTCGATATAGGGCTGATTGATGCTGTCGGAGGCCTGAAGGAAGCCTATGGGGAACTAAAGCGCCTGATCGGGTCAAAGCGTGAAAGTTAAATTTACAATAAAATCGGCTGAAGAGCCGATTTTTTGCTATACTATCAGAAGGTATGAGTCAAAGCGGCAGCGAAGCAACAAAATGCGCAAATGGCAAGCGTGTTTGCAACAAAGGAATTGCAGTTGAACTAGGAGGGAAAAATTTCCTTTGTGTAGAAATAGACACTACATAAGGCTTGGCAAGAATCAGATGAGTAAAGTATGATGTGAGGGATGTTTTTTGGCTAGGAAGAAAAAGAAGATGACGGTAAAGAAAAAAGGGTTTCTCAAAGATAATGTCCGCCATGAACTGATCGGCATTGTGGCCTTGGGATTGGCGGTATTGGGCATTGTGGCCCTATACTCCGGAAGCAATGGTATCGTAGGCGGCAAGATCAAAGAAGGCTTAACCGTGCTGGCCGGCAACGGTCGGGTCTGGCTGCTGCTTATGCTGGGTGCCTGGGGAATCGCTTATATGAATCGTAAACATATCAATAACCAGTGGAGAACGGTAGGAGTTCTTTTGCTATGGCTGGCTTTTGAAGGACTATTGCATTTTCAACTCCCCGGTCTTAGTGGTTATACTAATGAAACGATCCTCGATGAAGGATTGCTGGGACACGGAGGAGGAGCAATCGGTGCCCTCCTGACCATGGCTCTGAAAAGCTCAGTGGGTATTTCCGGAGGTTATGTGGTACTTATTGTCACCGCACTTAGCGGAGCTTTACTGGTAACGAACCGCTCCCTCATCGGCGGTCTGCAGCAAGTGCAAAAGGCCGGTAAAGAATCAGGCCGCTGGGTCAAAAACCACGTGGAAGATTTTATCTATGTGATTCAGGATACTGAAGAGAATCCTGAAGAAGTCTTTCCCGAAGAGCCTCTGGAAAAGAGAGCTTTAAAAAAGAATATCAAGAAGAAAGAGACGAAAGCGACCACGGAGCCCTTAAAGGTACTGGAGCCTGAATTGGTGGAGCGGCCGGTGATTATTAAGACCCTTCAGGATCTGGCGGACCATGGCGGAGAGGAAGAGAAGCCTCTGGCAGACACTCCCATCATCCAAACCGTGCTTCCTTTTGCCGAAGAAAAGAAACAGAAAACGAACCCGCCGGGCAAGGTCACAGGAACCCCTGTTTCCAGGTTGGCCCAGAAGGAGAGCGGTGATTTTCAACTTCCTAATTTAACCCTGCTCAATAAAACCATGAAGGTGAAGAATCCTCGTATTAATAAAGATTTGGCGGATAATGTGAAGATTCTTGAAGATACCCTGGAGAGTTTCGGGGTTAAAATTAAAGTTACTCATGTAACTCAGGGACCGGCGATTACCCGCTATGAGGCCCAGCCTGCTCCTGGGGTTAAAGTAAGCAAGATCACGAATTTATCCGATGATATCGCGCTGAGTTTGGCGGCTACCGATGTGCGTATCGAGGCCCCTGTTCCGGGGAAATCGGTGGTGGGAATCGAAGTGCCCAATAAAGAGATCGCTACGGTGCATTTTCGGGAAGTCCTGGAGACACCGGAATTTCAGAATTCCCTCAGTAAGCTGACGGTCGTGCTGGGCAAAGATATTACAGGGAGTCCGATTGTGGCGGATTTAACCAAAATGCCTCACTTATTGATTGCCGGCGCCACCGGCTCAGGTAAGTCTGTCTGTGTCAATACCTTGATCAACAGCATTTTGTATAAAGCAAGGCCGGATGAAGTCAAGTTCTTATTGGTGGATCCGAAGATGGTGGAACTGACGAATTATAACGGAATTCCTCATCTGATCGCACCGGTGGTCACGGATCCGAAAAAGGCGGCCGGAGCCTTAAAATGGATTGTCACGGAAATGGAGACCCGTTACGAGCTGTTTGCTGCCGCCGGGGTCAGGGATATTGTCCGCTATAATTACCTGCGCACCCAGGAAAAGAAAGAAGATGCGCCGCCTCTTCCCTATGTGGTGGTGATTATCGATGAGTTAGCAGACCTCATGATGGTAGCCCCCGGAGATGTGGAAGATTCGATTTGCCGCTTGGCGCAGATGGCGCGGGCGGCGGGAATCCATCTTCTGATTGCTACCCAGCGTCCATCGGTGGATGTGATCACCGGTTTGATCAAAGCCAATGTTCCTTCCCGGATTGCTTTTGCTGTATCTTCTCAGATCGATTCGCGGACCATCCTGGATATGAATGGAGCGGAGAAGCTCTTAGGCCGGGGGGATATGCTTTACTATCCTATGGGAGCCAGCAAACCCATCAGGGTACAGGGATGCTTCCTGGCCGATAAGGAAGTGGAAAATGTGGTCCGCTTCCTGCAGAATCAGGCTAAACCGGAATACCAGGAGATTCCTAATATTGAGCTGGGAACCGACAAGCCTGCGGAAGATACTGGGGATGAGCTCTTTCATCAGGCGGCTCTGCTCTTTATCGAGGCGGGCAATGCTTCCGTCTCTTTACTGCAAAGAAGGCTCCGCATCGGCTACACCCGGGCGGCCCGTTTGATGGATTTGTTGGAAGAAAAAGGGGTCGTGGGCGGTTATGAAGGCTCAAAACCCCGGGAAGTTTTGCTGACCAAGGGGCAATTTGATCAAAAGTTTGGGTTAGGTGAAGAAGAAATCGGGTAAAAGTTGCACATTTTGTTGAGAGGATTTATGATAATAGAAGAGAATAGTATAATTTAAGAAGGAAATATGATGGTTCAGGATATAACGATTGAAGAGTTGCTGAAAATTAAAGATATAGTTCTTCTCGATGTTCGCTCTGAAGGTGAATATGAGGAAGCTACCATACCTGGTGCACTGAATCTGCCTCTGTTTAGTAATGAAGAACGAGCCATGATTGGCACTACTTATGTACAGGTCTCGCCCGCTTTAGCCAAGGAGCAAGGGCTGGCTATAGCCGGTCCTAAGTTGGATGGACTTTATAACCAAGCCAGGCAATGGTCCAAGGGCCGGCCTGTGGTGCTCTTTTGCTGGCGGGGAGGGATGAGGAGCAAATCCTTAGCCACTGTTTTGGGTCTGATGGGCTTGCCTGTTTACCGCTTGCAAGGAGGATATAAGGCTTATCGCCATTTGGTTCATGATTATTTTAGCCGGGAGTTCCCCTTTAAAGTTGTCGTGCTGCGGGGGAATACCGGTGTAGGCAAGACTGAACTATTAAAGCGGTTAAGGGCTGACGGCTATCCGGCCATTGATTTAGAGTCCCTGGCTAATAATCGGGGCTCTGTATTTGGGTCGGTGGGCTTGGGTTCAGGTCCTTCTCAGAAAAGCTTTGAAGCCGCTTTGTACGAAGAGCTTAGGATGTTAGCGGATTTCCCTTATATTATAGTTGAATGTGAGAGTAAGCGCATTGGCCGCATCAATTTGCCGACCAATGTTTATGAAGCTATGAAAATGGGCCCGCAAATCCTGATCTATGATTCAGTTCAGCATCGGGTTGAACGCTTAATCAAAGAATACACCCAGTATCCTCATGCTGACCTGGAGATTAAGTCGGCGCTTGGGCGTCTGACGAAAAACCTGGGGCATAAAACGATTGCCCAGTACAGCGCTTTGCTGGAACAAGGAAATTTGGAAGAGTTTACAGAAGGAATGCTGAAATACTACGACGCTCTTTATGCCTATCCTAACCATCCCAGCAATGATTATGATGATTCCATAAGCAATGAAGATCCGGAAAAGGGGATCAAAGAATTGGAGGATTACCTTGATCAGTGGTCGGGTATACTCAGAAGAACAACTTTATTTGGAATATGTGATACAGCAAAATAAACCCGGCTTGCTGGGTGCTGTCTCCACATTATTGGGAATGCTTGAGATCAATATCTTAACCGTCAATGGGATCGGTGAGGACCGCCGGGGGTTTTTGCTTCAGTATCCGTCCCCGGAGAAGGTTCAAGCCCTCCAAGAGGCTTTGCAGCATGTCGATACCATTGAGATCGCAGCTTTTCGCCCGCCGACGATCTTTGATCGCCTGGCCTTGCGGCATGGGCGGCGTTTGGATAAGGCGGAAAGCAATCCGCCGACTTACCGCTTTATTAGGGAAGAATTAGGATTGCTTGTGGACTTTTTAGGAGATACTTTAGTTGAGGGTGGCAATCAGTTGATTGGTATCCGCGGGGTTCCCCGGGTAGGAAAAACGGAAGCTGCGATCAGCGCCTGCGTTTATGCCAATAAGAAGTGGATCCTCCTTTCTTCGACGATTATCCGGCAAACCTTGCGCACAACCCTTATGCTGGACGAAGCTGAAGATTCCGTGTTTTTAATCGATGGGATGACAAGCACCTCCCGTGGCAATGATGCCCACTGGGAATTATTGAACCGGGTGATGGAATTACCCACACCGAAGATCATCGAACATCCTGATGTATTTTTGCGGGATGGCCGGATCAAAAGAGACCTGGATTTTATCATTGAGATTCGTAATCAACCTCAGGATGAGATTGGGATTGATGATGTAGCCGTTAGTTTTTCTGCTTTTGATATTAGCTAAAACACTAAGAAGGAGGGTTTATCATGGCAGGAGAGGGACAAATCCTTCGCAACGCTCGTGTGGATAAAGGGTGGAGCTTAACTCAGGCTGAAGAAGTTACCAAAATCAGAATCCGCTATCTGGAAGCTTTGGAAGAAGAAGCTTATCATATTTTACCCGGTGACACTTATACCAAAGGGTTTTTAAGAACTTATGCCAAGCATTTGGGAATAAACCCGGAGGAGGTTCTAGAGCACTATAAAGCCTTAGGGCAGCAACAGGAAAAACCCTTATCCGCTGAACCGGCTCCGCCGCTGCCCCGCCGGAGGCCCCAGTGGATTAAACCTGTGCTTGTGGCTGTTACCGGAGTGGTTGCTCTTGTGGTCGTGATCGGAATTGCCTCCCTGAGCAAGCATCCGGGCACCACCATTGCTCCGGAAGATATAGTCACACCCTTGCCTACTACCCCTCAGGAAGAAGTCGTCCAACAACCGGAAAACACTCCCCCGCCGGACAATACGCCACCGGCCCAAACCTCTCCTTCCAACCCCCAAAATGTGATCGCCCAGGAAAATGAAGGTCTGGTGGCTCAGCTGGTCTTTAGTCAGCCCTGCTGGATCCGGGTCAATGTGGATGGTCAGTTTGCTTTTGAGGGAACCTTTACTCAAGGAGCCACTAAAGAGTTAAAGGCAAAGGACCAAATAGAACTGGTCACAGTCGGCAATGCCGGTGGACTTACGGTAACCCTTAACGGCAAGACCTGGCCAAGCCTCGGGGCTCAGGGACAGGTGGTTAATAACATCATTCTTAAGAAAGACAGCGCAAATCAAATCAGCCTCCTGCCTTGAGGCTTGAGGCTGGTTGAATATATTCATGGATGCAAAGGAGAGAGATTCGTGGCCAAGGATTCATCATTTGATATCGTTTCTAAAGTGGAGATGCAGGAAGTAATCAATGCGGTTCATCAAGCGCAAAAAGAAATTGAACAGCGTTTTGATTTTAAAAACAGTAAATCCTCCCTTGAACTGCAGGACGAGAAAATTATACTGGTTTCTGACGATGACTTTAAACTCCGCAATGTCATTGATATTTTGGAGAGCAAGCTGGTTAAGCGGCAGGTTTCTCTTAAAGCTCTGGAATATGGCAAGGTTCAGCCGGCAGCCGGAGATACGGTCCGCCAGGAAGTTAAGCTTGTTCAAGGCATATCTCAGGATAAAGGCAAAGAGATCAATAAGCTCATCAAAGACAGCAAAATCAAAGTGTCTAGTTCGATCCAGGGAGACCAGGTTCGGGTCACGGGGAAGAATAAAGACGATTTACAGGAAGTCATCGCCTTATTGCGCAAGCAGGATCTGGGTATCGACCTTCAATTTATCAACTATCGTTAAAGACATTCACACCTCCCACACTTGTGGGAGTTTTTGATTTCACTAGTTAAGGAGTGAGTTCGATTAAAATTCCCCAATTTCTACCTATCAGTAAACAGGACATGAAAAAACGGGGCTGGGAAGAGCTGGATTTCCTGCTTATTACCGGAGATGCCTATGTGGATCATCCCAGCTTCGGTATTGCCATAATATCCCGGGTACTGGAGAAGCATGGCTATAAAGTAGGCATTATAGCCCAACCCAATTGGCGTGATGTGAAAGCCTTTCAAGCTCTGGGCAGACCGCGCCTAGCCTGCCTGGTGTCCGGTGGGAATCTTGATTCCATGGTCAACCATTATACGGCGGCCAAGAAGCGGCGTCAAAAAGATGTCTATTCCCCGGGAGGCAAGGCAGGGTTACGCCCTGATCATGCCACCATTGTCTATACCAATAAAGTCCGTGAAGCTTTTCCGGGATTGCCGGTGATTATCGGTGGTATCGAAAGCTCCCTAAGGCGATTTGCCCACTATGATTTTTGGAGTGATAAGGTTAAGCGCTCCATCCTGTTGGACAGCCAGGGGGATTTGCTTGTGTTTGGCATGGGGGAAAAGGCTGTTGTTGAGGTGGCTCATGCCTTAAACGACGGGAAACCCATTGCTGAGGTTCAAGGTGTCAGAGGGACCATGGTTCCTTGGAAAAAGGAGATTCCGGAAGGAATCATCCAGCTCCCTGCTTATCAGGATGTAGTGGGAGATAAGAGGAAGTATGCGGAAAGCTTCTGGGTGCAATATAATCAGCAGGACCCCTATTATGGCAAGGCTATGTATCAAAGCCATGGGCAGGTCGGGGTTATTCAGTATCCGCCGGCCTATCCTTTGACTCAAGCCGAGATGGACGGGGTCTATGCCTTGCCCTATGTTGGGTCTTATCATCCTGTCTATGAGGAAGCAGGCGGGGTTCCGGCCATTGAAGAAGTGGAGTTCAGCCTGGTCAGCTCCCGGGGCTGTTACGGAGGATGCTCTTTCTGCGCCCTGACCTTCCATCAGGGGCGGATTATCCAGGGGCGGAGTGCCGAGTCCATCGTCAGAGAAGCGGAGCAGTTGACCTGGAGTCCGCGTTTTAAAGGCTATATTCATGATGTGGGTGGACCTACGGCCAATTTCCGCCGCCCGGCCTGTAAAGCCCAACTTAAACGCGGGGCATGCCCCCATAAGCAATGCCTCTTTCCTGCTCCTTGTGCCAAGGCGGATGTGGATCACACCGAATATATCGATCTCCTGCGCCGCTTGCGCAATCTGCCTAAGGTTAAGAAAGTCTTTGTGCGTTCCGGAATTCGCTATGATGCCGTCCTGGCTGATAAGAATACAACCTTTTTGCGGGAACTGTGTGAGCATCACGTAAGCGGGCAGCTTAAGGTTGCTCCCGAGCATATCAGCGAAAAGGTATTGAAAAGGATGGGAAAGCCGGGGAAAAAAGTCTACGAGCGTTTTGCCGATGAGTTTAAAACGATCAATGAAGACCTTGGCAAAAAGCAATATCTGGTGCCCTATCTTATGTCCTCTCATCCGGGCAGCGGCTTAAGAGAAGCCATCGAACTGGCGGAATATGTCCGGGATATGGGAGTCAACCCGGAGCAGGTTCAAGACTTTATTCCCACTCCGGGAAGCTTATCCACCTGTATGTATTACACCGGGCTGGATCCCCGCACCATGGAAAAGGTCTATGTACCCCGGACCATGGAAGAAAAGGCCATGCAAAGAGCTTTGATTCAATACCGGAACCCTAAGAATTACGATTTGGTGGAGAAGGCACTGAAATCGGCCCATCGGGAGGACTTGATCGGCCATGGTCCTAAATGCCTGATTCGCCCCCGCTCCCAGCATAAAAAGAGCTTGGGCCCGCTCGGAAAAAACGCCCCTTCCGCCGCTCAGCCGCGCGGCAAAAGCCCCACAAGAAGAACTAAAAAGCCCCACAAGAGTAGCTTTGCGCACAAAAGCGAACGGATTTAGCGGAAGGGCGGTCAGGTCAATGAAGCTTTCTCAACATAGCGTAGCCACTGGTTTACATGCAGAAAACAGCGGGGTTTGGCACGAAAGTGTCCGTGACGAAAGCCGGATGAGGCTTTTGCCCAAGCCGCAACACTACAGAGAAAAACTCAGCGGCGCCGGTCAGTTTCGCTCAAGGCGGCATTCTACATAGCATACTTATCCGCCGCAGATAGCTGTTAAGAAAGCGAGTTGACCAGCCCTGGAGCTATGGAGTGCGCGTTGGGCGTAAAACTACGCGACCCGGGCAATATTTTTTATCCATCAGCAGCGCGGCTTTTAATCACAGATCTCCCCGAACTCTTCCCTCAGCATGTCCTCAACTTCTTCCATTTTGACAACTCCCAGCTCTTTCTGAAAGGAAGGTTCCAGTACTATATATTTTTCATAGGTTAACTCTTCATCCTCCTCGATAAATTTGGAGAAGGAAAAGAAAACTCCCTCCTTGCTTTCTTCAAGACGCTTGAGAAGATAATATTCAGTGGGGTCTAATTTACTTTGCAGAACCAAGGTATCGCCATCGATTACGAAAAGAACCCGGGCATCTTCATAAGAGCGGTTCTGGAACTTCCATATAAACCCTTGGCTCAGTGAGTCCTGATACCCAAGGGTGTCCTCTGGGGAGGCTCCCCAGGAGAAAGCCATGGAAAGTATTCCTTTTGCTTCCATTTCTTCGGCTAGTTCATCGAGACGGGAAGCCACGGCCGAAGGGATGCGGTATTCGTCACACATGGAACTTCCACAGGAATAGACAGGCACATTGATGACTTTACCAGCGCCATGATCGAGGGCGATGGGAAGGGTGCGGGAGTTTAAATAACCTGTATCCCCACAGCCGCATTGATCGACAGGTGAAAGAGTATCGTTTAACAAACTGAGCACCTCGCAATGATTATTATACTATGTAATCTTGTCCAGAGAGCTTACTCACATCATTCTACTGCAATCCATTTGAAAATTAAAGGGAATAGTTGCTAAGCCCCTCTTTTATAATATTGCCATATTTTAGTAATAAAAGTGTTGCCTATGACCGTAACCAAGGATAATTAGTTTTGACACTTAGGGAAATATTAGTTTATACTAGATTAGTAATTACACACAAATCAAGATTTTAAAGAAAGTATACAGTGCAAGCCTATATTTTCTGACAGTGCCGGAAAAAGAATTTTGGAGAAATGATGATATGCAGAGGTGCAGACATTGAACAAAAAAGTTGCTGTCGTGACTTTAGGATGTCCGAAGAATCAAGTCGATAGTGAAATCATGACCGGTCATATGATGACAAAATACCAGATCGTGAATGAGCCGGAGCAGGCAGATATTATCATTATCAATACCTGTACTTTTATTGAAAGTGCTAAGGCTGAGTCCATCGATATGATTCTCCAGATGTCTCAATATAAGGAAGAAGGACAGTGTCAGACTCTAGTGGCCACAGGGTGTTTGGCCCAACGTTACGGTGATGAGCTCTTAGCTGAGATCCCCGAACTGGACGGGATCATGGGGACCGGGAATGTCGCAGAGATTCTGGAGACCCTTGAGGAAGCAGAGAAGAGCAAGGTCAGAAGAATCAGCGCCGAGGCGCCCGCCTTTATCTATGATGAAACCATGCCCCGTGTCCGTTTATCCCCTAAGCAGTATGCCTATGTTAAAGTGGCGGAGGGGTGCGATAATTATTGCACATATTGCATTATTCCTCATGTGCGGGGCCACTTTCGCAGCCGGACCCAGGAATCCATCCTTCGCGAAGTAGAGGCCATGGCTTCCGAAGGGGTAAAAGAGGTTTTACTGATCGCTCAGGATACTACCCGCTATGGCAAGGACCGTTATGGTGAATATAGGCTGCCTTCCTTAATCAAAGAGATTGCCGGGATTGAAGGAATAGAGTGGATTCGTCTTATGTATTGTTATCCGGAATTGTTTACGGATGAACTGATCACAGTCATGAAAGAAACGCCCAAAGTTTGCCGTTATCTCGATCTTCCTCTTCAACACGCTCATGATAAAGTCCTGTCTGAGATGAACCGGAGGGGTACGATCCGAGAGGCTGAAGGATTAATTCATAAATTGCGCCAGGAAATCCCCGACATTCGTCTTCGCACAACTATGATTACCGGTTTTCCCGGGGAAACGGAAGAAGAGTTTCAAGCTGTTGTAGATTTTGCTAAGAAAATCCGCTTTGACCGCTTAGGAGCTTTTGCCTATTCTCAGGAGGAATCTACTCCGGCCGCCCAAAGGGAGGACCAAGTGCCTGAGGAGATTCGTCAACAGCGGCGTGATCAACTCATGGAGCTGCAGCACGACATTGCTTACGAGCAGCAGCAGAGATGGGTAGGGCAGACCCTAAAGGTTCTTATCGAAGAAGCATTGCCGGATCAACGCTGGGTCGGCCGCAGTGAAGGGGATGCTCCGGAGATCGACGGTGTCGTCTATGTTGATTCACCTGGGGAACTTGAAATCGGGGACTTTGTACTGGTTAAGATTACCGGAGCAGATAGCTACGATTTAATGGGAGAGGTTGTGCAGTGAATTTACCCAATCAACTCACAATGGCGCGGATAATATTAATACCCATCTTTATGGCCTTGTTGCTCATCCAATTTCCTAAAGGTCAGCCGATTTTTCCTTATCAGGATTTTGTGGCGGCCATGATCTTCATCCTGGCAGCTGCGACGGATGGCTTGGATGGTTATATCGCCAGGAAAAGGGGCCAGGTTACAGTTCTGGGGAAATTTATGGATCCGCTGGCAGATAAACTTTTGGTTTCGGCAGCTTTAATTGCGTTGGTGGACTTGGGGCATGTGCCGGCGTGGATTTGCTGGATTATACTGGCCCGGGAGTTCGCAGTGACAGGGTTGAGAGCCATAGCCTCTGCTGACGGAACTGTGATTGCAGCCAGCAAACTGGGCAAGATTAAAACCGTATCCCAGGTTGTGGCTATTTCTCTGATTCTGCTCCATGATTGGCCTTTATCCCTCTTCAACCTCTATCTGGGACAGCCCCTTCTCTATGTAGCCCTTTTCTTTACGATTGTTTCAGGTGTGGATTATTTAGTAAAATCGAAGAAGCTTTTGAAAAAATAAAACCTATAATAAAGAACAGAGTTTTCCAGAAAACGGAGGATTCTGTTCTTTATTTTTAAGCTTTTTTGCACTTATGCATCATAAGTGTAACCAGTGACTTCGCCTTATTGGCGGGTATGGGTTTAAGGCAAACACTGTGTCTTCGGGCAAAGCCAGGTTTTCTTTAGCATTATTGGTATGAATTGCATGAAAAAATAGTACATCAGGCGTGCTATAATATTGAAGTAAATGAGTACATGCGCTTGCTATATTTGAATCTGCATCCATCGAGGAATAATCGATACATTTTGGAATTTCTATAAATTATAAGGGAGTGGAGGCGCTTTATGACTAAGCAGCGGATCACCATCATCAGCTTAGTAAGTATGCTTATTTTCGGATTATTATTAAGCGGTAAGCTCTTATATGAGAATAAATGGCTGGAAGGTTCTTTGATTAAAGAAAGTCAACAGATTTCAGGGGTGCTGTCGGCTGAAATACTGGATAAGCAGGGTGCTTCGGAGATGCTGGTCAATACCGGCCAGGTCACCAATCTGCAAACTATTTGCACTCAGCTGAAGACAATTTCCGGAACCCATCCCATCCGTCTGGTGGATCAACGAACGCCTGAATTGGAAGAAGTGTATCAGCAGATGCAATTTGCTATTCAAGAGGGAATGGTTATGGGAAATTTTACGCAAATGCAGGAAACTCTTGCCGCACAGGCTGAGCAAGCTGGAGTGATGATGAATCTGACCATGGATAATGAAGGGATTTATCTCGTCTTGACCCAAGGGGAACATCAATTGGTTTCCGTTATAGAGAGACACGGGCAAGGAACATTCCTGCCCAGTGTAGGCAAGGATTATACAGGCATGAATCATTGAACGAGACTTCTTTCAGTGATAGTTGGGAAGGAGGAGAGAGAATGGGATTGGCTAAAGATATCGCGATGGGTGTTGGCGTAGGCTTGTTCCTTTATCTTTGGGTTTCCGGGTATAATGTTTTACCCATCGGGCTTTTAGTGCTTTTGGGTGTCGCTTTCTGGAAATTCATGCCCCGGTCCATGGTGGGAGGTTCCGAGAAAGGGGTCCGAATTTCCGGCAGCACGGTTGACTTTGAAGACATAGGCGGTCAGAATGCCGCTAAGAAAGAACTCCAGGAAGCCTTGGATTTTCTGTTATACAGTGAACGCATGAGGGAGCTGGGGATTCGGCCTTTGAAGGGTATCCTTTTATCCGGTCCGCCGGGAACTGGTAAAACCTTATTAGCAAAGGCGGCAGCCCGCTATACGGATTCTGTTTACTTAGCCATTTCCGGCAGTGAATTTGTGGAAATGTACGCAGGTGTGGGGGCAGAGCGGGTAAGGAAGCTCTTCAAAAAAGCCAGAGAATCAGCCAAAAAGGAAAAAAAGGATCGGGCGATCATTTTTATTGACGAGATGGATATTCTGGGGGCCAAACGGGGCAGCAATGTCTCCCACCATGAATACGAT
Organism: Desulfitobacterium sp. LBE; assembly: GCF_007830365.1. Lineage (NCBI taxonomy): Bacteria > Bacillati > Bacillota > Clostridia > Eubacteriales > Desulfitobacteriaceae > Desulfitobacterium > Desulfitobacterium sp. LBE. The sequence goes on from NZ_VLKD01000001.1 coordinate 234,012, forward strand.
CAGACCCTTAATCAGCTGCTGGTGGAAATGGATGGACTGGGAAACAGTGAACAAGGTACCCAAATTCTCCTGATTGCCGCCACCAATCGCGCCGAAGCATTGGACCCGGCTCTTTTGCGTCCAGGACGCTTCGATCGCCTGGTCAAAGTGGACCTGCCGGATAAAGAAGGACGCCTGGCCATCCTCAAGATTCATACGAAAAACAAACCCCTGGCCTCCTGCGTGGATCTGGAACAGATTGCTCAGGAAACCTATAATTTTTCTGGAGCTCATCTGGAAAGTGTCACCAATGAGGCGGCAGTCTTTGCTTTAAGGGATGATGCCCGGGAAGTTAACATGTTTCATTTCCGGGAGGCTGTGGAAAAGGTGCTCTTAGGAGAAAAACTGGATCGCAAGCCTACGGATGAAGAATTACAACGGGTGGCGATCCATGAAGGGGGCCATGCTTTGCTTGCTGAATTTGTACGGCCCCATTCCGTGTCGCAGATCTCCATTCGTTCCCGTGGCAACGCCTTAGGCTATGTGCGCCACTATCCTAAAGATGATTTATATCTTTACACCCAGGCCATGATTGAAGAACAGATTATGGTCGCTCTGGCCGGAGCCATAGCTGAGGAGACCATCCTGGGCACACGCAGTACAGGTGCCGCCGGTGATTATGAACAGGCCCTGCATATGGTGGAGAAGATGCTGGGCTCCGGGATGTCCACCCTTGGGGTAGTGGATGTGGTAAAACTAGGAGCTGATCAGCGTCAGCAGGTCACCCGCGAGATATTGGCAGAGTTGGAGGAAAGAACCTGCCAGGTGATCCTTGATAAGAAGGGCATCCTGGAGAGAGTGGTTCAGGTATTGAAAACTGAAGAAGTTCTTAATGGAGAGAGGCTTCGCCTGCTTATCGAAGAGGAAGCAGCTTAATCCATTCCTAAACAATTTGACCTTCAATTCTTAGACAGTTCTAATCGGACTGCATAAGATTTGAAGGTCTTTTACTTGCCTAAAAGCTTAGGACACTTGCGATCTGACAAGCAAAGGCACATGCTGGGTTTCTGTAGCGTTTTTAGTACATAGCTTATAGATCATATACGCTTTTTATGATAGAATCCATTAGTGAAAAGCACTAAAGTTCGGACATTTTTTCCGGTTTATTAAGAGTATGTGAATAGAGCAGCAATAGTTAAATATTAAGTTAAGAGGGATAGATGTGAAAAAATGGTTGATAAAGATACCTATGACTTTATTTGCAGCTATGTTTCTTCTCACAATTTCCGCTTATTTTATTTTCCCGATTCTAAACGACATAAAAGCTGAAAAACTCGCAAAAGAAATGCTCAATACTACGCCCCCTAATAATACTGAAATAGTTGAAGCTATTTCAGGTTGTGGGAACACTGGAGGAACCGGTAATCACACGGAGGTTTGGATTGGCCTTCTCGTGAAATCAGGACTTTCAAAAAAAGAACTCTTAAAATATTATAGTGATTTATACAACTATATAGAAGTATATGAAACGGCGGCAGATGGGGCTGGTTATCCTATAATAATGCAGTTTATTGATGATGAGTTTAAAAGTTTCGAAAATATTTCTAACCACGATGATTACTTCATTATAGGAAGAACCGAAAACGCTGTTTCTTCATCTTTTGATTTGAGGGGACATTAACGCAGGAAAAAAACTGAGTGAATTCCAATTTATGATTACTTCAAAGAGGCATAGTTTTCCACTGAGGAAAGCTATGTCTTTTCTTATGCAGAATGATGAGATATTATGGATGCGATGGTAATTAGATTTATTGAGGAAATGAGTTGAGAATAGGAATTTCAGGAGAAATTTCTAGGTTCAAAGCTTTAGGCTTTTCGTAAGGATAAGTTTCCCAAAGAAGAGAAATAATCTTAGTAGGAATGTTGTTTATCCCAATATGGCAAAATTAACGATGACTTATATTTGCGTTTAGAGGGGGAGAGTGATAAAATATCATGAAAGCTGAAATTATCGCAACTGGAACGGAAATACTATTAGGACAGACCTTAAATACGAGTGCACATTATCTTACAGGAAAGTTATCTGAGTTAGGAATTGAAGTGGATTACCATACCACGGTTGGAGACAACCCAGAACGGTTGAAAAAGGTAATCCGACAAGGAATAGAACGATCGGATCTGCTCATGATTACCGGAGGGACAGGGCCAACAGAGGATGATCTCTCCAAGGAGCTCATTGCGCAGATTTTTGGATTAAACATGGTTCTTGATCCGCCTAGTCACGAAAAGATTCAAGAGTTTTTCGCCATGAGGGGCAGCCAAATGCCCAAAACGGAAGAGAAACAAGCATACTTTCCTGAAGGATCTCAAATTCTTCCCAATCACTGTGGAACGGCTCCGGGAGCTATTGTCCAAAAGAATAACAAGACCATCATCCTCTTGCCGGGGCCTCCAACAGAGATGGAGCCTATGTTCAAGAACTATGTATGGCCATTTTTGGAGCGGATAGCTCAGGAAGATTCGGCAAGAATGTACGTTCGCGTGGTGAAAGTTGTGGGTTTGGGGGAATCGGAGTTAGAAGAGATGCTCCGGGATTTCATGAGAAGGCATGAACCCGGCATGACTTTGCTGTGCAAGGATTCTGAAATGCATATCCGCTTAGTAGTCAGAGGGAATGCCGATGAAGCTGCAGCAATTCTCGCTCAAGCTGAAAGCGTGATTCATGAGCGACTCGGGGATAAGGTATTCGGCACGGATGAGGATACCATGCTTGAACTCGTCAGTAAGGGCTTAAAGGAACATCGGTTGACTCTTGCCACGGCGGAATCATGTACGGGTGGACTTTTGGGGGCACAGCTTACCCAAGAGCCCGGAAGTTCAGATTTCTATTTGGGCGGAGTTATCAGTTACTCTAACGCTCTGAAAGAAGGTCTTTTGGGGGTGAGTTCCCAGACTTTGCACCACTATGGTGCTGTCAGTGCTGAGACAGCACGGGAGATGGCCGCAGGCATCCGGGAGCGTACCCAAGCCGACCTTGGTATTAGTATTACTGGAATCGCCGGACCCGGAGGAGGAAGCCAGGAAAAGCCCGTTGGCTTAGTTTATATTGGCTTAGCTACTTCGGAAGGTGTCAAAGCGAATAAGTTTCAGTTTCATGGAAGCCGTGATTCGATCCGTCAGCTTACTGTTCAAGCTGCCCTGGATTGGATTCGCCGTTATATGTTGAATAGCGAAAGGGGTTAACTATTAATTGAGTGCAGAACGTTTACAATCTTTTGGTGAAATAAGTCTGAGCAAGCAAGTGCTGCAGGCATTATCAGAAATGGGGTTTGAGGAGCCCTCTCCAATTCAAAAAGCAGCCATTCCCGTGGCTATGGATGGTGTGGATTTAATCGGCCAGGCCCAAACCGGTACAGGAAAAACTGCCGCCTTTGGGATTCCCATCTGTGAAAAAGTCAACCCTAAGTTTCAGGCAGTTCAAGCCTTGATTCTGACACCAACCCGCGAACTGGCCGTTCAGGTGTCGGAAGAGATTAGCAAGATCGGGAAATATCGCCATATTAAACCCTTGCCCATTTACGGAGGCCAATCCATCGACCGTCAGATCCGGGCATTGCGCTTCGGCAGCCAGGTGGTGGTAGGAACTCCGGGTCGTATCCTTGATCATTTAAATCGCGGAACCCTAAAATTGCAGTATGTAAAAATGGTGGTTCTGGACGAAGCCGACGAAATGCTGGATATGGGCTTTGTTGAGGATATAGAAACGATTCTTAAGCAAGTTCCCAAAGAAGAGCGCCAGGTGATGCTTTTCTCGGCTACCATGCCGCCGGAAATTAAGAAACTGGCTCAGAATTATATGCACCAGCCTAAATCCGTAGCCGTAAGCCGTGATGAGCTCACTGTGCCTTTGATTGAGCAAGTCTTTTATGAAGCCAGAGACAAAATCAAAGTGGATGCCCTCTGTCGGATTATTGATATGGAAGATATCGGTCAAGCCATTATCTTCTGTCGGACCAAAAGAGGAGTCGATGAGCTTGTGGCCGCTCTGGAGGCAAGAGGGTATTTTGCAGATGCCCTGCATGGCGATTTAAGCCAACAGCAGAGAGACCGGGTCATGAAGAAGTTCCGTGACGGCAAGGTTGAGCTGCTTGTAGCCACAGACGTGGCAGCCCGGGGACTGGATATCGATAACGTAACCCATGTTATTAACTTTGATATTCCCCAGGATCCTGAGTCTTATGTCCATCGGATCGGGCGTACCGGCCGAGCCGGGAGAAAAGGCCAGGCTATTACCTTGGTTTCTTCCCGGGAATACCGTCAACTCCGCTTGATCGAACGTTTGATCAAGACCCGGATCATACGCAAAGAGTTACCGACCCTGGCCGATGTCAGTGAACGGCAAGCGGAAAATCTCAAGAATCAGCTGGTTAAGATTTTGCAACGAAGCCACCTGGGAACCTATCGCTCCATCGTGGGATCTTTGCTGGAAGAGTATGATTCTATGGATGTAGCGGCAGCAGCCTTGAAATTTGCTGTTGAGGGTGTTGAGGAGCGAAGTGAAGAGGAAGATGATATTGCTTTTGGCAATACTGGAGCAGCCCCTGGTATGGTCCGCCTCTTTATGAATATTGGCCGTCTTCAACAGGTTCGCCCTCAGGACATCGTCCGTTGGATAGCTGACGAAAGCGGAATTCCCGGCAACATTATCGGGATGATCAACATCTATGATAAATTTACCTTTGTGGAAATCCCTGAACAACATGCCAGCCGGGTTCTCAGCTGCATGCATCAGAACATGATTAAAGGCCGTAAGGTCAACGTGGAACCGGCTAAAGCCAGATAAAGAAACAAAAGGCCGCTGTACAATGGAGTGTAAGTCCGTTGACAGCGGCCTTTTTGGGTCATTTGGCCCCCAATTTTCCGCCTTCTAACTTCACAGATGACAGCGACTATTTTCGGCAGCTGCATAGTGCATCTGCGTATATTTTGCGTACAAACTGCTTTTTGTTTTCGGAGATGTTCTCTTGTTGAACAGTTAATCTATGATCAGAGTTCAGCACTAAAGGGAGATGATAGTTTGAAAAATAAAAAAATGACCAGCAGGATTATAATCATGTTAATCTGTGCCATGTTATTAACTGCTTGCAGCACAGGTACGACACAAAACGGAACCAACACAAGCGGCGCAGGCTCGTCACAGAATGCGACCACGCTTGCCTATGCAAGCGAGATTGACAAAACCACTATTTTGACTGTTTCCATATCCGCCGACCCTGATAAATGGCAGGCAATGCTTGATAACGCGGAAGCTGAGGAGTATATTTCGGCTGATATCACAATTAACGGTACAACAATCGAAAACGTCGGTATCCGGCCCAAAGGGAACTCAAGTTTAAGTTCCATAGCGAGAGATGAAACGACCGACCGTTACAGCTTCAAAGTCAAGTTTGACGAATATGTAGACGGACAAACATGGCTGGGGCTTGACAAACTGGTTCTGAATAACAATTACTCCGACGCAACATCCATGAAAGAATATTTGAGCTACGATATCATGAACTATATCGGCGTGGATACTCCTTTATACTCGTATGCGGACATGGCGGTCAATGGCGAGAGCTGGGGCTTTTACCTTGCTATCGAGGATATTGACAGCGGATATCTCGCCCGCGTAAAAGACGATGAAGGTGAGCTTTACAAACCTGAAAGCATGGATATGGGCGGAAATATCGGGCAAAATATGGACGGAAATAGGCCAAACAGGCCGGATAATGCACCCGCTGCCGATAACGCGGACGGCGCGGAGCAGACACGCCCCAATAACCAGTGGCCGGGACAAGGAGGAATGGGCATGGGGCGCAATTCAGGTGGTGTTTCCCTCGTCTACACCGATGACAATGAATCCAGTTATTCCGCCATCTTTGATAACGCTGAAACGAAAACAGATGAAGAGGATCACCAACGTGTGATAGAAGCCTTAAAAAACCTCAACAGCGGAACAGAGCTTGAAAAATGTGTTGATGTTGATGCGGTTCTCAGATACCTCGCGGCTCACACCATAGTCGTAAATCTGGACAGTTATTCCGGCAGTATGGGGCATAACTATTATCTCTACGAGAACGACGGCCAGATCAGCATTCTCCCTTGGGATTATAACATGGCCTTCGGAGGATTCCAGTCGGGCAATGCGTCTTCGGTTGTAAACTTCCCCATAGACACACCAGTGTCCGGTGTAAGCATGGAAGATCGTCCGTTGATATCCAAACTGCTTGAAGTTCCGGAATACCTTGAAACGTACCATAAGTATTTACAGGAAATCATGGACGGATATTTCGCAGATGGAAAGTTTGAGCAGACGGTAGATAGACTTGATGCCATGATTTCTGATTATATACAAAACGATCCTACCGCTTTCTACACTTATGAGGAATATCAGGCGGCAGTCGCAGAGCTCAAGGAGCTTGGAACGCTGCGGGGGGAAAGCGTTCAGGGACAGCTTGACAGAACCATCCCCTCAACAACCGCAGGACAGTCGGCGGAGCCGGATAAGCTGATCGACGCTTTCTCAGTGGATATGTCAGCTCTCGGCAGCATGGGTATGGGCGGCGGATTTGGCGGACAAGGAGGAATGCCGAACATGCCGAACATGGCGGATGGCCTTGACATGGAAACCATGCAGCAGGCGATGGAGATTATCAGAACGGCGACAGATGGAAAACTGACAGAGGAGCAGCGGACACAGCTCCATGACCTTGGCCTCAGCGACGAGCAGATTGAACAGATGCTCACCATGCCGATGGGCGGCGGGTTCGGCGGCAGGAACGGAGGCTGATACCAAGGGCGTTTAGACCGATAAGCCAAGGCGGGATATCAATTCCGCCTTGGCTGCGATATTGTAGTACAGCTGCGACAAGAAGGGCCTATGAAATATAAAGCATTGCCGCTTATCGCTATGCTCGCAATCTCCATAGGCGTTGGGGCGTGCACAGCGCCTCGCGAGGAACAATTACTCACGGAAGCGACGCAGGCTTCTGAATTAGCAGGGATGACTGAAGCTGAATTATCAGCGTCCTGGCTTAATTTGGATTCGGTTCAAAACGCCAGACAATTAGGAGGCTATCCTACCCAAAGCAATCGTGTTGTAAGGCAGGACGCCATATTGCGCACAGGCGAGCTTGCTTTATTAACAAATGCAGATAAAGAATTGCTTGTCAACAAATACAAGTTAGCTCATATTATTGATCTGCGTGACGAGATTGAGGCTCAGGATGATCCTGACCCAAATATCGAAGGGGTGCAGTATCATCACCTTATTGTCTGGCCAAGAGAAGTAAGACAGCGGATAACTCAGGAGAGTACAACTGTTCAGGGATTTGATTCTGAATTGCATGTAAAAAACTACTATACCGCTTTTGCATTGGAGCCTGCCGCCAGTAGCCTTGGTCCTCAGTGCGCTTGACGTGGAATGGGATGTAATTGAGCAGGAATACCTGCTCTCCAACACCGCCTACGCGGGAAGCGTGGATATATCTTCGCTTAGATTTTATCTCAGTGTTATTGAAGAAAATTACCTGAGGGATGAAATGGCTCTGGATGAAAACGACTTCATCACCCTGAGAGAAAAATATACGATCTCCGCCAATTAGCAGACGCACTGTAAGTCTGCGTAAAAATTGCGTATAGAAAACCGCAGTTTTCAAGTGAAAAACTTGTTTCCAAGTGTTAGAATGGCACTATAAGGTGTGGTCGGGAGATGAGAACATGGAAACAAAAAAAAGGATCTATATTGCTGATGATGAAGAGAATATACGCGAGGCGATCAAGACCTTTCTGATGAGTGACGGGTACGAGGTCACCGCTTTTGCCAACGGGGACCTTTTGCTCGGACATTTCAAGAAAGACCCCGCCGATCTGGTTATCCTTGATATTATGATGCCGGGCTCCAACGGTTTTACGGTCTGTTCAGAGATACGCAAGCTGAGCACAGTTCCGATTATTATGCTGACTGCCCGGGATTCCGACCTTGATTACGCCACCGGGCTTAGCTTGGGCAGCGACGACTATTTCACAAAGCCATTTTCGGCCATGTCGCTTGTCATGCGTGTTAAGGCTATATTCCGGCGCATTGAGTTTGAAAAACAAAACTGCGGGCAAACCGATGACTCGCGCCAGCTTAGCTTCGGAGATATCGCGATTGATACCAAAGGGAAAACCGTTAAAGCCTCCGGACAGGAGCTCATGCTGACACCGAATGAATACGATTTGTTGAAATACTTGATCGAGCGCAACGATCAGGCTGTCTCACGGGATGAGCTGTTGGAGAGCATTTGGGGCTATAATACTGAGATTGAGACAAGAGCGACGGACGATACGGTACGCAGGCTCCGCAAAAAGCTGGAGCAAAGCAATGTTCTCATTGAGGCCGTATGGGGGTTTGGATTCAGGCTGAAGGTGCATGACGCGAATGGCTAATAAGCTGCCTCGCAGGAAGTGGCATATAAAACCGAGAATTTTCGCCATGCTGCTTCTGCTTATGGCCATCGTCTTTTCCAGTATCTATATCGCGTTTAATCTCTTTACAAGCCAATATATCCGTTCCAATGTGGAGATGCAGCTTGATGACCTGACGAATAATTTCGGCATGATGGGGGGTAATCATCCGAACAATCCGCCAGGCGAATTGCGGTTGCCTGATCTTTCCGGTCAGCGGCGAAACAGGATCGGCGCCCGTGGCGAGGTTATTATTCTGAACTCCCATTATGAGGTAAAAGAATACAATGCGTTCAGCATCAGCGAAGACACGGACGAGTTGACACATATCGCCAATTATTTAAAAAATAAGAACGTTGATTTGGCCGGCGCCAAATATGTGCGGGTGGATACGGCGGAAGGCGAATACTATGTGTCGTCAATCAAAGACGCCAATTGGCCGGACAGCTATTTTGTTTTCTATGTTAGTGTTGCGGGAATCAATAACTTAGTGGAAGCAATAAACTTGGCAATGGCGGTGATCATGGCGATCGCTATGCTGATTTGCTTTGTCATGGCCAACCTGATTGCGGGCTCTGTGACCAAGCCGCTGAAAAGACTTTCCAGATTTACCGAAGAGATCGGCAAAGGGAATTTTACGAGAAACCGCTTTGATTTCAGCGATATTGAGTTTGATGAGCTTGGTGAGGCCATGAATCAGTCCGCTGAAAAGCTGGATTTATACGACAAAGATCAGCGGGCTTTCTTTCAAAATGTATCCCATGAACTGCGCACTCCTCTCCAGTCCATCCGCTGCTACGCCGAAGGAGTGGAATGCGGTCTGATGGATGCCAAAAAATCGGGCGCTACCATCATCACCGAGATCGACCGCCTGAGCGAGCTGGTTGAGGATTTACTGTATATCTCACGTGTTGACAGCATTACCAGTCATGTGGAAAAGCGTGAGAATGATTTGCGCGACACCCTCGCCCTGTGCGCTGAGGCGCAAAAGCCGCTGGCTGACAAAAACGGCATACAGTTCGAGTATCTTTTCGACGATAATCCCGTCATGTTTGCCTATAATGAAAAGCATATGTACCGGGCTTTATCCAATCTCATTGCCAATGCGCTGCGGTATGCCCAGACGAAGGTGACGCTCCGCTGCCGTCAAGCTGATCAACAGATTGAGGTGTCTGTAATTGACGATGGTAAAGGGATAGCGCCCGAGGATCTCCCCCATATATTTGAACGGTTTTACAAGGGAAGAGACGGCAAACATGGAATTGGACTGGCTATTGTAAAGTCTGTTATAGAGATTCACGGGGGCAAAATCTCAGTCGGCTGTGACCAGGGGACCTGTTTTACAATCACTTTTAATAAGTAAACCAGAAAGGGTTGGCGTTAAGCCAGCCTTTTTTGCCCACTTCATGTGGGCTTTTTTTTCGTGTGTTTTGCGTATAAACTACCATTCCTTTTCGGAGATGTGGATTAAAAAGAGTGATATGTTTTTCATAGACGGCAGATGGAGTAGTTTCCATTGAATTATAAGGAGTTGAGCATGATGCTAAAAAGCCAAACCAGAATGGTTCTCATCCCTGCCTATCAACCTGAGAATTCATTACTTGATTTAGTCCGGGAAGTAAACGCTTCAGGTTTTCTGTCCATTGTTGTGGACGACGGAAGCGGTTCCGATTATGAAAAGCTTTTCGCACAGGTTTCAGAGTTGGCGGTGGTGTTAAGGCATCCGGAAAATCGCGGCAAAGGCCGTGCGCTCAAGACCGGTCTGCACTATATTTTTGAGAATACTGCTGATGACTACACCATAGTAACCATGGACTCGGATGGACAGCACAGAGTTGAAGATGCCCTGCGGGCTTGCGAGGTATCTGAAAGACATCCCGGCGCGTTGATTTTGGGAAGCCGTAAACTAAAGGATCGCGTACCGCTGAGAAGCCGCTTTGGCAACACCGTTACCCGTTATATCTTCCGCCTGGCAACCGGACACAATGTATACGATACGCAGACCGGCCTGCGCGCCTTTTCGTCTTCGCTCATACCGACAATGCTGGAAATAGCGGGGGAGCGATACGAGTATGAGATGAACGTACTGCTTGGGTTTACCCGCGAAAAAATACCGATTGAAGAAATTGAAATTGCCACGATATACATCGGCGACAACGCCGGTTCACATTTTGATACGCTCAAAGACTCTTTTCGGATCTATAAAGAAATTTTCAAGTTCTCAGCCTCCTCGCTCCTGAGTTTCATCGTGGACTACAGCCTTTACAGTCTGCTGAGTGTGTTGACGGGAGGACTTGGCGCAAGCGTCAGTCTGACAATGTCCAATATAATAGCCCGCGTTTTGAGCGCAAGCACGAATTATTCTTTGAACCGCAAGTGGGTGTTTAAGAGCAAAACGAATGCCGTGAAATCCGCCTGGCAATATTTTGCGCTGGCGATTGTCATACTGGCCGGCAACACATTCGCCCTAAGCATGCTTGTGAAGCAGGTTGGGATGAATCCCTATACGGCCAAGCTGCTCATTGAACTATTATTTTTTACTCTGAGTTGGTCCGTGCAACATTTCCTCATCTTTAAAAAAAGAGAGGCGCACCAGGAAACCCCGAACGCTGTTTAAGGTGTTGAGGCATAACCTGTTTTAGGCTGTAAAAAAGTGTGCTATCCATAGGGCCTGTTTCTGCCAGATGAATAAAAAATATCGAAAAGGAAGTGATGCTTTGAATAGTTTCTTTAAAAAATACATCTGGACAGTTCTGGCTGCCACTGTACTTACTTCGTTTACAGTGTATGTGGCGCTGGATACGTTCATCATAACGCGAGTGTATTCGACAGTGATAACGCAGGACAGCCTCCCCCAAAATAATTCGGCTTCAGAACCGGAAGCAAATGAGGCTGAAGCTTCACTCCCTGCCACAGAGGCGACAATGACAGAGAACACCTACAGTGACGCCAACATCACCATAACCATTGCAGAGTATCGGGAGTACAACACAACCCTATATGTTGCGGATGTTCAGGTGTCGTCGCCGGAGTACTTGAAAACGGCATTCGCCCAGAATACCTATGGCAAAAATGTCACCGCCAAAACGTCTGCCATAGCCGAAGCAAACGGAGCGATATTGGCCATAAACGGAGATTTTTACGGAGCTCAAACCAAAGGTTATGTCCTGCGCAACGGCACTCTTTATCGGGAAAGCGCCGACAGCGGGCAAGAGGATTTGGTCATTTGGAGCGACGGGTCTTTGGCGATTATAACGGAAGATAAAGTGTCTGCGGCAGAGCTGGAGGAAAAAGGCGCGGTTCAAGTCTTGTCCTTCGGTCCTGCTCTTGTCGATAACGGGAGCATTGCGGTTTCAGAAAAGGATGAAGTTGGCAAAGCCATGGCGAGTAACCCACGAACTGCTATAGGGATCATTGATGATTTGCATTATGTTTTCGTCGTTTCCGACGGACGCACCGGTGTAAGCAGCGGTTTATCCCTTTATCAGCTTGCGGAATTTATGGAAAGCCTTAGCGTGGATACCGCATATAATCTAGACGGAGGCGGTTCTTCCACAATGGTGTTTAACGGCGAAATTATTAACAATCCGACAACGAATGGCAAGAAAATCAGCGAAAGGAGCGTGAGCGATATTGTGTACATCGGATACTGAGAAACGGTATAAACAGATAAGTAAAATCGGCTCTGTCTATTTGCTCATTGCACTTTTCTGTGTGCTGTTTGGAGCGATCTATGAGCATTTTAGTCATGAGGTGTATTCAGCCTATATGGTTTACGCGTTTGCCTTTCCGCTGGCCGGAGGGACACTGCCGTATATGATACTGGCGATGTCCGGCAGCCAACGGTTGCCGGGCAGATTGTCTTCGCATCTCTATAATACCGGAATCGCAACGCTCACTGTCGGCAGTATGATGCAGGGTGTGCTTGATATTTACGGGACGACGAATGAGCTGTTGAGCGTGTATTGGTTTGCTGGGTTTGGATTCACATTAACGGGTCTGTTGGTTTATCTATTGAAAGATTCAAAAATAAAGTAGGGGACGGAAAAGCCGCCACACAACCCATAGACAGTAATCAGGGGCTTGTGATAAGTGCAAGTCTCTTTTCGTATGTTTTGCGTACAAACCGCTTTCCCTTTGCGGAGATGCCCGCAAAATAAAGTGCTATTCTCTAATCAGAAAGCAAACCCATTAAAATTGAAAGGACGATAATCATGTTTGAAGGCAATATCAACACCCAGGAGGACAACGCTTCCGTTCAAAATGACACGAGCTCCAGTATCCCCGAGATGACAAGCGAAGTACCGTTCCACGGTGGTTCCAAGAAGCCGGGAACCAGGTATTCAGCCCTCGCGCTTGCAGCCTGTGTCGCAGCATCCGGACTGTTCGGTTTTGCGGGTGGATATGTTTCAGATCAGATTCAGGGAGCATCGTCCGACACGGCAACCGTTTCTCAAACCGAAGTATTATATCAGTCCGTTATACGCACGGTCGCTTCTGGTGACAGTTCCGTAAACGCAGCGATGACAGTTTCGGAAGTCGCAGCCGCGGTAAAACAGACGGTTGTTGAGATTACCACGGAAACGATGACAACCAATGGCAGGATGGGACAGCTTATCACCGAGGGAGCTGGAAGCGGCGTCATCATCAGCTCTGACGGTTATATTGTTACCAACAATCATGTCGTGGCAGGTGCGAGAAGCATCGCTGTACGGTTAGCCGATGGGACGGAATGTACGGCGTCTCTGGTTGGCACAGACGCCAAATCCGATCTTGCAGTGCTTAAAATTAACGCAACCGGCCTGACGCCTGCGGTATTGGGAGACTCCTCCTCGCTTCTGGTTGGTGAAACGATGGTTGCGGTGGGCAATCCTCTCGGTGAACTAGGCGGTACAGTAACCAGTGGCATCCTGTCTGCCCTTGACCGCGAAATCACCATCGACGGCGAATCCATGCGGCTCTTGCAAACCGACACGGCTATCAACCCGGGCAACTCGGGCGGCGGACTGTTCAACCTTTACGGGGAACTGATCGGCATCGTCAACGCCAAATCCTCGGGCACCGATGTGGAAGGACTCGGGTTCGCAATTCCGATTAACAGCGCGAAAACTGTAATGGAAAACATTATCGAGTATGGATATGTGCAGGGACGTATTGACACCGGTTTTACACTGATCGACCTCACAAGTGCACAGACAGCCATGATGTACCGTGTAAACAAAACCGGCTTATATATCTACGAATCCACCAACAGCCAACTCAAATCAGGCGATAAAATCATCTCGATTGATGGAACCGAAATAACCAACATGGCGGGTTATAACGCCGTTATGAAGTCCCATAAGGTAGGTGACACAATTAAAGTCACCGTTTTACGCAACAATCAAAACCTGACGGTTTCCATCATTTTAGGCGAGCTCAGGAGTTAGGACCTGGGATGTTCCGGAAAATGGCGTTATTTGCCTTTGACTAAATGCCTTCGTCACCATGAAAATGGTGCGAGGGTATTTCTGTTAAAGGATTATTCCGTGTTATGCTGATTTTCTTCTGAAAATAATTCAGCTAAAGTTCAGACAGTCAACAATGATTATTCAGTAAGGGAATATAAAATGAAAAAGAAAAGTCAGGAAATAGGAAGGAGACGAAATATGATGAAAAAGAAGCTGCTTTGTACCGCACTTGTGCTGGGGGTGGGTCTGTTTTTGCTTGGCGGGTGCTCTTCCTCCGCAACGAATAGCGGTACCCCGGATTCTTCGCAACCGGAAGCCCCTCCTGCTGCATCCTCGGCACCGGATGAGCGTAACGCTACCCTTATTCTCCAGGTGCAAAGCATAGAGGGCGACAAGGTTACGGGCCTGGCGGGGACCTTATCGGAATTAGCGATGGAGCAAAGGCCTCAAAATCGGCCGGACATGCCATCAGCGCCAGACAGCGGACAACGGGGAAACAGGCAGCCAGCTGATGGTGATGGGCCGCCACCTGACGGCAATGAGCGGAGGTCCTTCTCCCCGCAACAATTTGCAGCGGGAACTGAGACGATCACCTTTGCCATTGACGCTGCTACCGTATCACCGTTGAAGCGATGCCGGACAGCACGGCGGGCTCCAGCAGCGACATTGTAACCGGCAGTGTTCTTGAAGTGATGCTAAATGATCATAATGTGGCAATATCCGTAACTGTTAAAATGACAATGGGCAACTTTGGAGGTGTGCCCCAGAGGTGATTTCCAAAACGGCGAGATGACCAGAGGGTTATCCCTAAATGAAACAGCAACCATTTGAGTACTTATAATCAGATGATAAAGCTTGATCTTCAGCCAAGATTACATAATTTGATTTTCCGGCATGGCACTATATAATGAAAACGCTTCAGACAGAGGTGCTGAAAATGGCAAGAATATTGATATGCGACGATGAAGCGGGTTTACGCGCGGTGATAAAGCGATATGCGGTTTTTGAAGGGCATGAGGTGGCTGAGGCCGGCGACGGCTTGGAAGCCATAGTGCTCTGTCAGACGGAGCAATTTGATATGATCATCATGGATGTTATGATGCCGGAGCTTGACGGCTTCTCGGCGGTCAAGGAAATCCGCAAAACCTCCGAAACGCCGGTAATTATGCTTTCAGCCCGTGGTGAGGAATATGATAAGGTGTTGGGTTTTGAGCTCGGCGTAGATGACTATGTGGTAAAACCCTTTTCCTCCAAGGAAATCATGCTTCGTGTTAACGCTATTCTGCGCCGGCTGGCGAAAGGCGCGTCGGCGAAATCCGATGATAAGGGACACATTGTATTTGAGAAAGACGGCTTGAAGGCCGACATGACTGTCTATAAGGTGTTTATTGACGGAGTACAAGCAAATATGGCTCCCAAAGAATATGACCTTTTGTTTTACCTTATCCGCAATAAGAATATCGCAATTCGAAGGGAAAATATCCTTACCGAGGTGTGGGGTTACGATTCCTTTGGCGACGACAGAACATTGGACACACACATGAAGCTGCTGCGGCGGTCACTCGGTCCATATGCGCATTTTATTGCAACGCTGCGCGGATTGGGGTATCGGTTTGATGGATAAGCTCAAATTGCAATGGAAGGTGTTTGCCTTTCTGCTCGGGTTTTCTACTCTGCTCATCGCTATTCTCTGGTTTTTTCAAACCGTATTTCTCACGGATATGTATAAAATGGTCCGCAAAGGAGAGCTTGAGAAAGCCATCGCTCTCATTGTGCCAACAAAGGAATTTTTGATGCCGGACAGGCCGATGGGAGATAATCGCGGCAGGCTGCAGCCTGAAACCATCACACAAGAAAAAGTGTTTACCTTACAGGATGGAAGAACCATATCACTCACGTTTTATGCAATGATAACCCCTGTTGATGCAACGGTTTCGACACTTCGAACACAGCTATACATCATAACGGGAATCATGTTTTTACTCTCAGTTGTTCTATCCATTGTGATTGCCCGATATATAGCCAGACCGATTGCGAAAATTAATGAAAGTGCAAAGGTGCTGGCGACCGGCAGCTATGACACCCACTTTAATGGGCATGGCTTTTTAGAGATCAAGGAGCTTTTGGATACCCTCAATACAGCGGCCATTGAACTGTCCAAGGTGGAGTCTTTGCGCCGTGAACTGGTCGCGAACGTCTCCCACGACCTGCGCACGCCGCTGGCGCTTATTTACAGCTATGCCGAGATGATGCACGATTTCCCTGATGAGATTATTCCGGAACAAACGCAGATCATTATGGACGAAACCAATGTCTTTTCTTAGCAGAACAATGAGATATTATGGAAGCGATGGTAAATGTACTGTGGCGATAAAATTTGATTGGTCGGACGGTTTAAACTGCGGATTATGAATAGTATAAGGAATTGTAAAATGGGGAAGACAGTTCAAATGTTGCAGCGCTGCATCATTTGGACGATATGCAGGGGCTCGCCCTCTTTGGAATCCCGGATGAAGATCCGGAGCAATTTATGGCGGACAACGAGGTATTTGACGAGGATGATTTGCAAAGCATTGAGATGTTTGATGTCCTTGCAAAGCAAGGAAGTCGTTTTTTTTGGCTCAAGTTCAAAGAATCGTCTTAGAAGGTTGCGAAATACACCTTAAAACATATTGACTTTTTCGATATGATAGGCATAATGAACATATCGAAAAATTTAGATTGGAGCGTTATGTATGAAAACACACCATTTGGAAAGCGCTAAAGTGTTCAAAGCCTTTTGCGATGAAACCCGGCTTGCCATTTTGGAAATGCTCCAAAGCGGTGAAAAATGTGCCTGTGTGCTGCTTGAAAAGGTAGAAGTGGGACAGTCCACCCTTTCCCACCATATGAAGATTTTGCTGGAAAGCGGCGTTATTTCTGCACGGAAGGAAGGCAAATGGACTTACTATTCCATTAGTGAAAATGGCAGAAAGCGTGCCTTAGCGTTGCTGCACGCCATAACTGAAACCCATCTGCTCACAGGAGAAGCAGAGGAAAATTGTTGTGAAAAGGAGAGCGTCTTATGAATAAGGTTATCGAAAATGTCAAAGAGTATTACGGCAAAATTATGCATAGTACAGCTGATTTGCAAAGCAAAGCCTGCTGCTGTTCGCCGGACTCAATGCCAAAGGAAGTAAAAAAAGCCCTCACTTTTATAGCAGATGAGGTTATCAACCGCTACTATGGCTGCGGCTCGCCGTTACCCCCCTTGCTTGAGGGCATGACCGTTCTTGATCTCGGATGTGGCAGTGGACGTGACGTATACGTTGCGGCTCAGCTGGTCGGTGAGCATGGGCAGGTGATAGGCGTTGATATGACCCAGGAGCAGCTTGATGTGGCAAGAAAATATGAGGACGAACAGCGCCAGCGCTTCGGCTACGCAAAATCTAACGTGAAATTTTTGAACGGTTATATTGAGGACTTAAGCACGGCCGGAATTAGTGATTCTTCGGTGGATATAGTAATCTCGAACTGCGTTGTCAATCTTTCTCCTGATAAGGAAAAGGTCTTTGCAGAAATCTGGCGGGTATTGAAGCCGGGTGGGGAACTTTATTTCTCAGATGTATTTGCTGACCGTCGCATACCCGAATATCTTGCGGCTGACCCGGTATTGCGCGGCGAGTGCATTGGCGGTGCGTTATATTACGAGGATTTTCGTCGTATTATGCAGCGGGTTGGCTTTACCGATTTTCGTTATAAATCTATCCGAACTATAGATTTGGATAATGAGGCGATCATAGAAAAAGTGGGATTCGCAAACTTTACAGAGCGGACAGTCAGAGCCTTTAAATTAGATGACCTTGAGGATATTTGCGAAGATTATGGACAGATTGCCGTCTATAATGGCAGTATCCCTGGTTACCCGCATTTCTTTGATCTTGACGACCATCACCGCTTCTTTACCGGCAAGCCGCTTTTGGTTTGCGGCAACACGGCTTCCATGCTTGCCAAAACCCGCTTCGCTTCCGCATTCAGGGTAACAGGCAATCGTTCCACCCATTACGGAGTGTTTGGCGACTGCGGAGGTACAAGTGAAACAAATTGTTTTGATACTGGCGGTTCATGCGGGTGCTAAACTAGACGTGACGTAGATTATCCTCAGCAAAATAGTCAAAAGGCCGCTGTTCAACGGACTGTACAGTCCGTTGAACAGCGGCCTTTTTGTTACCGGATGCAACTGCCGGTTGCTAAATTGTCAAGAGGAGTTGATCGACTTTTGAAAGAACGCATAGTAAAATATGGGTATCAAAATTAAGGAGGGGCCTTATGACCTTGGGAGAAAAAATATATGAGCTCAGGACAAAGAATGCTATGTCTCAGGGGGACTTGGCCAATACCTTGGAAGTATCGCGTCAATCCGTTTCCAAATGGGAAACCAATACCTCGGTTCCGGAACTGGACAAATTGGTGAAGATGAGTGAAGTGTTTAATATTTCCCTTGACGAATTGATCCGGGGTGAAAAAGGGGAAAAAGTGCAAGAAGTGAAGTGCGAAATCCAATCCCCCGCCATAAGCGCCCCTCAAAACGGCTTGCCCCCACGAAAAATTGTCGGCCTTTTTATTCTGGGCTTTGGCCTCATCGTATTTCTGTTCCTGTCACTTCTGGGCGATCTGCTGTCCGCGCTTTTCCTGAGTTCGCCTCTGTTCGTATGTGCTCTGATTTGCCTGACGGTCAATAAACATACTGTTCTATGGTGTGGTTGGGCACTGTATGGTTTGATCTATGCATATCTGCGCTATGCAACAGGTATCCGCCTGTGGTGGATATTCCAGGGATGGCTGTATCGAGGCGGATTGGAGATACATGCTGTAATTGCCTGGCTGCAGGCACTGGGACTTATGATGTTAATAATAAGTACAGGTCGGTTGTTTTACAAAGGCCGGAAAAATTTATCGGACTGACATAAACAGGCAAAGTGAAGTAGGTTCCGGCGGTCGGGCAAAAATAAAACCGGGAGGGCGCGCAGGGCAACATCCTGATTTTATCTTTGTTGATGTTCTATACCTGAAATAAGTTCGATTCTACACAAATCCATTGACAAAAAGTCTGCATGAATGCAAGATTATAATAAATAAGTCGCATCCCGCTGAAATGATGAAAACGAATATAAACGAGCGACATTGCCGAATCTGCCATCAAAGCCTGAATTGTTCTTTTTGGCAGATTTCTCATTTAATCAGGTTATAAAGATATGAAAGAAGGTTGAAGAACAATGGCAGAGATCATCAAAGTTTATAAAGAACATCTGCCCTCATTGCGTTTCATTGGCAAATGCTATACTAATGCTGATAGAGTTAGTGGATTTGGTCACAAATGGGCGGAATGGTTTCAAAACGGCTGGTTTGAAGAGCTTGGAAATCTGGGCGGGGCCCCGGATATTGAAAATGGTTATCTGGGCTTGATGCGCTGCGACAGCAGCAATTTTGAAAACACTTTCGAATACTGGATTGGCTTGTTTTTTTCCTCAGATACATCTGTCCCCAGCGGCTATGATTACATAGATTTGGACGATGGTCCCATCGGTGTATGCTGGATTAAAGGCAAAGAGGACGAGGGCGGCATCTATGGCATGCATGATCAATGCGCTGCTAGATTCCGGGAAAGTGGTATGGGTAATTTTAAAAACGATAATGAAAACAGGGTTTATTTTTTCGAAAGATATAACTGTCCGCGATTTACCGAGAAGGATGAACAAGGCAATGTTATTTTGGACTACTGTGTCTGCTTGGCAGAGCAATAGATAGACCGCAGAGCTGCCCGATTGTGAAACCATTGCCTGTAATCTTTACTTTGATGGCTGCAAGGGAGAGATTGTTTGTGAGAATAAAGTGGCTTCCTATAATTATACTGTTGTGCTTGTTTCCGCTGATGGGCTGTTCCAGCGAACCCCGGCAGGAACCTGAAAGATGGACCTTGGTAGAAGAGAAAGTCATGACGTTCTCAGACGGAGAGAGCGTCAACTTATGGAGAAGAGTCCCCTTTGGGCATGCCGCTTACAAACTTTCGGATGAAACGACACTATTGCTCGTTCAGGACCCAGCCGGCCCGGCTAATGTTTATGTAGGTGGAGTGAAGAGTTTGGATGATTTGAGCGAACCTGCCCAGAGAGCTGTTGCTGCATTTTATGAGGAGCAGGGCTTGCTCTACAACGTCCCATCTGAACTGGAAAAGGCCTATGCAGATTATCTGGCCTGCCAAGACAAGGGAACGTTATTCCATGAGCATTACATCAGTCAGGATATTGTTCCCACCGCTTCTAACGAGAGTATAATGTGTTTTCTCACATCGGTTATCCTTCCTGTTAATGGACAAATAGCTCAGAAAGTTCGTTTAGGTGCGGTGTTCAACCGGGAAACAGGAGAGGTGTTGAATAACTGGGAATTGTTCTCTTTGCCGGAGGAGGAAGCTCGCCTGCGGCTTTTAGACGCATTTAATATTGGGGATTCCGCTTTGCAGAAGGAAATGCAGGCGGCACTGAAGCCGGAGTACATTATTTTGTTCCCCGACAATTTGGATGTTACATTTCCAAGAGGAACTCTGCCAAGCCAAGCATACAGCTATAGTATTGGGTTAGGCTACGATGAACTCCAAGGAGTGATCCAGAGTTGGGCAATTCCTAATTCGGATGGAATATGAGCTGATGAGTATCATTCTTCCGGAATCTATTTTGACCAACCCCCTTTGTTATTTTCTTCTAAAATAAAGGATTGACAGGCTTCACGTGCAAAAGTATAATGGAAATCGAACAAATGTTTGTTTTTTGTGATGAAAAATTTAAAAGTATTCGCTGAGGAGGAAACGAGATGGCCGGTAACGATAAATTAAAAGCCCTGGATATGGCTTTAAGTCAGATTGAAAAGCAATTTGGAAAAGGGTCGATTATGAGATTAGGGGAGGCTTCTGCCAAAATGGCGGTGGAAGTGATTCCGACGGGCTGTCTGGCCATTGATATAGCTCTTGGGGTGGGTGGAGTGCCCCGGGGGCGTGTTATAGAAATCTATGGACCTGAGTCTTCCGGTAAGACCACCGTTGCTTTGCATATTGCGGCAGAAGCCCAGAAGCTGGGCGGCGTTGCTGCTTTTATCGATGCGGAGCATGCTCTCGACCCGGTTTATGCCAAGGCTTTAGGGGTCAATATCGATAATCTTCTGGTATCCCAGCCGGATACAGGGGAGCAGGCCCTGGAGATTTGCGAAGCCTTAGTGCGCAGCGGAGCTATCGACGTCATTATCATTGACTCTGTGGCAGCTCTTGTTCCCCGGGCAGAGATTGAAGGAGAAATGGGAGATTCCCATGTGGGTTTACATGCCCGCTTAATGTCTCAAGCCTTGAGAAAATTGACCGGTGCCATCAGTAAGAGCAATACCTGCGTTATCTTTATCAACCAAATTCGGGAAAAAGT
This sequence comes from Desulfitobacterium sp. LBE, assembly GCF_007830365.1. Classification (NCBI taxonomy): domain Bacteria; kingdom Bacillati; phylum Bacillota; class Clostridia; order Eubacteriales; family Desulfitobacteriaceae; genus Desulfitobacterium; species Desulfitobacterium sp. LBE. Next base: position 255,376 of record NZ_VLKD01000001.1, read on the forward strand.
AGGAATTATGTTTGGTAATCCAGAGACCACAACCGGCGGACGGGCTTTGAAGTTCTATGCCTCCGTCCGTTTGGAAGTACGCCGTGCGGATACCCTGAAGCAAGGTCAGGATATGATTGGCAACCGTACCAAAGTCAAGGTTGTTAAGAATAAGGTGGCTCCGCCCTTTAAACAAGCCGAATTTGACATTATGTACGGAGAAGGTATTTCCCGTGAAGGCAGCATGGTGGATGTGGGTGCGGAGTTGGATATCATTAATAAGTCCGGGGCTTGGTACTCTTATAAAGGTGAGCGCTTAGGTCAGGGAAGAGAGAATGTCAAGGAGTTTCTGAAGAAGAATCCTGAGATTGCCGCCGAAATCGAACAAGGGATCCGGGCCAGCATTGCTAACGTAAGCGCTCCGGTTGCAGATGATGTCCAAGAGGAGCCGGAAGACATCTAAGATGAAGGGTGCGTTGGATGTCGCCTTAACCTATTTATCGAGAAGAATGCTGACACGCTGCGAACTCAGCCAACGGCTGGCGAGGAAGGGCTTTCCAAGTCATGAGATCGAAGCTGCCATAGAGCGGCTTTTAGAATGGGGCTATCTCAGCGATCAGGAATATGCCCGTGCTTATTGTCTCAGCAAGCAAACGAATTACTCCCAGAAGAGGATTAACTATGATTTGAAGGGCCGGGGGATCGAAGAGGGTATCATAGAGCAGGCTTTGCGGGAAACCTATTTACCGGGCCAGGAAGCGGAGCTTTGCCGAAAACATGCGCAAAAGCTTTGGGTTGAGGAATCCCGGCGCTGGGAGAATACTTACCGGCATAAAAAGAGTTATGAGAAAATCCCCCGGGAACTTATGCTAAGACAGAAAGTCGGGCAAAAGCTTATGCAAAAAGGCTACCCTCAGGAAATGGTTTTTGAGATCCTTGAAGGGATAGCGAAGGAGTAACAGGAAGGCGAGTCCTTCCTGTTTTCCTTATAGTTTCTTAGAATACTTGTATTATACATCTATATTGCAGGTGGTTCTTGACAAATTTTTCAAAAGATATTACACTAAAAAGAGCCTGTTTCTTTTAAAGTCAGACCTTTAAGGTTTTCTTATAGATTGCATCGTAGTTAGTATTATATATGGAGGTATCGGACTAGCGGCGTGTAGGTTTGTAGGAAAAAGGGGCAATGTATTTTGCCTTTAATTAAAGGTTTCTTTTAAAGAACTGGCATGGTCCCAGTTTTTTTGTTTTTATAGGGAGAACTAGGAGAATGATAACCAAATAAGTATGTGTTTAGGAGGTGAAAACTACTTGGAACTAACTGAATTAATCTTTATTGTTGTAGCAGTCGTGGTATCCCTTTTTGTGGGTGGTTTTATAGGTTGGCTTATTCGTAAGAGTGCCGCGGAAAAGCTCATCGGCTCAGCTGAAGAAGAGGCAAAACGGGTCATCGACAATGCTCAGGGTGCCGCTGAGGCTAAACGCCGTGAAGCTGTCATTGCCGCTAAAGAAGAAGTCATGCATATCCGCAATGAAGTGGAAAAAGAATCACGGGAACGCCGCAACGAGATTCAGCGGATGGAGAGACGGGTTATTCAAAAAGAAGAGTCTTTAGACCGCAAAATGGAGTCTTTGGAGCGCAAGGAAGATAATCTTCATCGTAAAGAAGAAGAAGTGGATCAGCTCAAAGAGGTCCTGACGCAAACTGTAGCCAAAGAAAAACAAGAATTAGAACGGGTCTCTGGTTTATCCACTGAAGAAGCGAAGCAAATTCTGCTGCAAAGTGTGGAAGAAGAAGTTCGTTACGAATCCGCTATTATGATTAAAGATATTGAGACGAAGGCTAAGGAAGAAGCAGAGAAGCGGGCTAAGAACATTATCTCTTTGGCAATTCAGCGTTGTGCTGCGGATCACGTCGCCGAGAGCACGGTGTCTGTGGTGGCCCTGCCCAGTGATGAGATGAAGGGACGCATTATCGGACGGGAAGGACGCAATATTCGGACTCTGGAGACCTTAACAGGTATCGATCTGATTATTGATGATACTCCCGAAGCGGTCATTCTCTCTGGGTTTGACCCCATCCGCAGAGAAGTTGCCCGGGTTGCCCTGGAAAAACTGATTGCCGATGGACGGATTCACCCGGCTCGCATCGAAGAAATGGTTGAGAAATCTCAAAAAGAGGTGGATCAGCGTATTCGTGAAGAAGGAGAGCAAGCTACCTTTGAAACCGGAGTGCATGGCTTACATCCTGAAATCATTCGCCTCTTAGGACGATTGAAGTTTAGAACCAGTTATGGTCAAAATGTCCTCAAGCATTCTATGGAGGTATCCCATTTGGCAGGTTTAATGGCCGCCGAACTGGGGGTCGATGTACAGCTGGCCAAGCGGGCAGGTTTGCTGCATGACTTAGGCAAAGCTGTGGATCACGATACTGAAGGGACTCATGTTCAGATCGGTGTCGATCTAGCGAAGAAGTATAAGGAATCTTGGGAAGTTATTCATGCTATTGAAGCTCATCATGGTGATGTTGAAGCGAAGACCATCGAAGCAGTCTTAGTAGCTGCTGCCGACGCAGTCTCAGCCGCTCGCCCAGGAGCTCGCCGTGAGACTCTCGAATCCTATATCAAGCGCCTGCAGAAGCTGGAAGAGATTGCCGACACCTATGATGGTGTGGAAAAATCCTACGCGATTCAAGCAGGACGTGAGATTCGAATCATCGTCAGACCAGATAAGATCGATGATGTTCTGGCTCCGAAAGTGGCTCGGGAAATCAGTAAACGCATTGAGGATGAATTAGAATATCCAGGCCAAATCAAGGTTGTCGTCATTCGTGAAACTCGTGCCGTGGATTATGCCAAATAATCATGGAATAGTTGAATCTTGAACATTGCGGACAGGTGAGAACATCGCCTGTCCTTTATAATTTTATAAGTAACAGTAAGGCGGAAATCACCAGGCAGGAGTTTATCGGAAATTGACGAATTATTATGGAGTGATGAGCAGCAAATATGCAGAGCAAATAGTCAGTATGATGAGAAAGAGGATGACACTATGGGACGTTTAAACCTCCATTATAAAGATGGGGGATGTGCACCTGATGGAGTTGGGTTGCTGATATCCATTTTAATTCGCTATCCTGAGGTATGCTCCGTACGTTATCAACAGCCGGAACATGCCCTGACCTTTCGCTTTACGGTGTCGGGCTCCGAGCAGGGAGAAAAATTCATGGATACCTTACAAGAGGCTTTAAAGGCTTATCATAGATTAGAAGGCCAATCCATGCGGATCTGCAGGATAGAACATAAGCTGGAAAGCGGTGTAACCTTAGTGACCATTACCCGGGATGTTGAGAGTATGAACGAAAGGGAAATTGGTCTGATCGTTGATTTGGTGAGAAACATCGCTCAGAACATAATCTATGATGATACAGAGATTCCTGAGGAAGAGCAGATTTTTCAGGAGGAAGTGATTGGACAAATTCTCCAGTCTTTCCGGGACTGCCGCTTAGAAAAAGGGTTTATTGCGGTTCGGGAGGAAGGAAGGGTTTTAGTCTATAATAGCTAGATATCATGTGCGTAGGTTTTGGATGGTTCTTTTTTGGGCATATCAATACTATAATCGGATCGATGGATGATTGGGGATTTATGGAGTGAATATACTATTTATTGGCGACATTGTTGGTAATCCTGGCCGTGAGGCGATTAAGGTGTTGCTCAAACCGCTTATCAAAGAGTATGGGATAGATTTAACCATAGCCAATGGTGAAAACGCCGCCGGAGGTAAAGGCTTAACCAAGGAAATAGCCGAAGAGCTTTACGACGATGGCATCGAATTTATCACCATGGGCAATCATGTCTGGGATCAGCGGAGCATCATGAAGTTTATTGACCAGGAAGCCCGTTTGATCAGGCCGGCCAATTATCCGGTGGGCGCACCGGGTAAAGGGTATGGTTACATAAGGACAAAGGGTAAGAAGGTCGGGGTGCTTAATCTTTCCGGCCGGGTATTCCTCAATAGTCTTGAGGATCCCTTCAGCGGCGCTATTCGCTGGATTAATGAGATGCGGCAGGAGACCCCTGTCATCATCGTTGATTTTCATGCCGAAGCTACCTCAGAGAAGGTGGCCTTGGGTTGGTTCCTGGATGGCAAAGTTTCCGCTGTCTTGGGGACTCATACCCATATCCAGACGGCAGATGCCCGCTTGCTGCACCAAGGAACTGCCTATATCACGGACGTGGGGATGACCGGACCCCGGGATTCTGTTTTAGGGGTTAAAAAAGAAACTATCATTAATCGATTTTTGACTCAACTTCCCGCTAAATTTGAATTAGCGGCAGGCCCCATACAGCTTAATGCCGTTGTGCTCGATGTGGATGAGACCACAGGAAAAGCCCGCTCCATCGCACCTATTCAACGGGTAAAAGAGTGAATTTTGACGATAGGAAAAAATATTTAAAAAAGTCTGAAAGCTCTCAGAAAAAAGAGGATTTTTTCCACCTTCTGGAGAATACACTTAGTGTGTTAGGAATATCTGTCAGTGATTCGAACAGGAGGTTGTCGTTCATGGATGTGTTAAAAGTCTCAGCAAAATCAAGTCCAAATTCTGTCGCAGGTGCTTTGGCTGGTGTGCTCCGTGAGAGGGGAGGTGCGGAGTTGCAGGCCATTGGTGCAGGTGCACTCAATCAAGCTGTAAAGGCCGTAGCTATTGCCAGAGGGTTTGTTGCCCCCAGCGGAGTCGATCTTGTATGTATTCCTGCTTTCACCGACATACAAATTGATGGGGAAGAGCGAACGGCAATAAAACTAATTGTAGAACCACGTTGAGAAAGTTTGGTAGGAGATTGTATTTTTAAGTGTTCATGGTTTTAAAGCAGGACACCTGTTGGCTTAAAGCGGCAGGTGTTTCTGATTGTGTAAGGGAGGATAAGGTATGAAGGATGTTTGGGTCATCGATGGTCATTGTGACAGTATTCTCGACTTTTTAGAGGGAAAAAGAAGTCTGACCACCCCTCTGGAGGGAGGACATTGGGATATCCAAAGAGCCAAAGAGGGCAAAGTCATGCTCCAGTTCATGGCTGCTTTCATTGAGAGCCAATATAAACCGGAGAGAGGCACTCTGAGAGGATTGGAACTCATTCATGCTGTCCACCGATTTATTCAGATCAATGGGGAGAGTGTGGTTTTGGTCAGACAAGCAGAGGATTTGCGGCGCCTCGCTCCTTCTCAAGTGGGCTGCTTATTAAGTATTGAAGGGGGAGAGATTTTAGGCAGCAGCCTGTTTCTCCTGGATATTATCTATGAATTAGGGGTGCGTGCCTTAGGTCTGACCTGGAATCAGAGAAATGCCATTGCCGACGGCGCCGGGGAACTGACTCAAAGCGCCCTGACCCAATTCGGTGAGAAAGTCATTCACCGGATGAATGAACTGGGAATGCTGATCGATGTATCCCATCTTAATGAAGCGGGGTTTTGGCATGTCCTTAAGCTCAGCAGCCAGCCTATCCTGGCTTCTCATTCCTGTGCCTACGCTCTTTGTCCTCACCCCCGCAATCTTACCGATGAACAGCTTAAGGCTCTTGCTCAAAACGGGGGAGTAGTCGGTGTGAATTTTTATCCGGGATTCTTAACGCAGGAGTCTAAAGCCAGCCTTCAAGATGTGGTGCGCCATATCCAATATATTGCGGAAGTGGCGGGAGTCGACGCAATTGGCTTGGGTTCGGATTTTGACGGCATCGATTCCACTCCTACGGGTCTTGAAGGGGCGGACAAATATGGCGATTTAGCTGAGGCCTTGCACCTCGCCGGGTTTAACGATGAAGAAATCGAGAAAATAATGTATAAAAACTTTATGCGTTTGCTCTCTACCGTGTTAAAATAGTCAGTGTATATTCCCTGGAAAGAGGTAAAGGTCATGCCCGAAGTTAAACTTAGATATCCAGAAGCTGATTTGCATTGCCATACCAGTGCATCCGATGGGCTGCTTACGCCCTGGGAGCTGGTTAAGCAGGCCGCGGAATGTGGACTTAAGGCGGTAGGAATAACGGATCACGATACCCTAAGCGGCTGGGAAAAGGCCAGCCAAGCAGGCAAGCATTTCAATGTGGACATCCTCAGAGGAGTCGAGCTCAATACGGAGTGGGCTGGTGTCGAAGTTCATATTCTCGGTTACGAGATGAATCCCCAAGGGACGATCCTTGAAGACAAACTTTCCGAACTAAGGGAGGCTCGCTTTAAAAGAGTCTATACGATTATTGAAAAATTGCAGGATTTAGGGATACCTATTCAGAAAGCTGAGGTTGAAAGAATCACCAAGGGGGAATCTGTGGGGAGACCCCATATTGCTCAGGTTCTTGTTGATAAAGGAATAGTGAACTCTATTGCTGAAGCTTTTGATCGCTATATAGGAACCGGAGGGCCGGCCTATGTTCCCCGTTTAAAAATAACCCCGGAAGAGGGAATCGTGCTTATCCGCAAAGCCGGTGGTGTTGCCGTATTGGCTCATCCCGGCATCTATAAACTGGAAAAAGGAATTGAGCAATGGGTCAAAGCAGGGCTGCAAGGAGTTGAGGTAAGCCACTCTGAACACACCCTTGAAGATGAAAAGAAATACCGGGCTATAGCCAAAGAATACGGATTGCTGATGACAGGTGGTTCAGATTTTCATGGGGAAAAGCGCAAGCCAGGTGTTCGCTTAGGCGGCTGGGGAACTTCATATGGGACCGTGGAACAAATCCGCAATTTGGCCAATTTGGCCTGTTCGCATCATATCTAAATCACTGAAAGAGGCAAAAGGGTGGGAGGTAAGGTATTGAAAGCGCGGCGTTTAAGCAGTTTAGGAGCATCTGTATTTACAGAAATGGACGATTTAAGAAAAGAGTTGGAGAAGGCTGGTAAACAGCTGATTAATCTTAGCATCGGCAGCCCTGACCGCTCCCCCTCCGCAGAGATTCGCAAGGTCCTGGCTGAAGGGGTCCTTGACGGCGGGAGTTATGGCTACACTCTGACCCGGGGGACAGAAAGCTTTAGGTCAGGATGTGCCCGGTGGTACAAAGACCGCTTTGGCGTCAATTTGGACCCGGAAAAAGAAGTTCTTCCTTTAATGGGCTCTCAGGACGGGCTTGCCCATATCTTTTTAGCTCTGTGCGATCCCGGAGATGTGGCTTTAATACCTGATCCGGGATATCCCATCTACACAGCGGGATTAGTCCTGGCCGGGGGAGAAAAGGTCGCCCTGCCCTTAAGGGAGGAAAACGGCTTTTTGCCGGACCTGTCGGCCATTGCCGATGAGGTGGCACGGGAAGCCAAAATCATGTTTCTTAATTACCCTAACAACCCCACTGCGGCGGTGGCACCTTTGTCCTTCTTCGAAGAGGTTGTTGATTTTGCCCGAAAGAACAGGATTGTGGTGTGTCATGACGCCGCCTACTCGGAGTTAGCCTTTGACGGTTACCGTCCCGTGAGCTTCCTTCAGGTTCCGGGGGCCAAAGAAGTGGGGATTGAATTTCACTCCGTCTCCAAAACCTACAATTTGGCAGGGGTCAGACTGGGATTTGCGGTGGGCAATGGGGAAATCATCGGGGCCTTGGCTGAGCTGAAATCGAATATCGATTACGGGGTATTTGAGCCTGCTCTGCAGGCGGGTGCCTATGCCCTCAGTGCCTCTCAGGAAAATGTTGAACAAAACCGCCGGGCCTATCAGGAACGGAGAGATATCTGGGTTAAGGGGTGTGCTCAGGCAGGGTGGTCCATGCCCTCTCCCCGAGGCTCCATGTTTATTTGGGCTCCGGTACCCACAGCACAGGATTCCCGCAGCTTTGCCTTCGCCTTAGCCCGGGAGGCCGGTGTCATTGTCGTCCCCGGTGTTGCCTTTGGGGAATATGGAGAAGGGTATGTGCGGATTGGCATGGTTCAGGATCAGGAGGTCTTGCAGGAGGCTGTGCGGCGGGTTCAAGAGTTTCTGGCTGCCCAGGGTTAAAAAGTTCAACCTTGGCATAGAATACCTATGTAGACTATGGCTAAGGGGGACAGGGACTTGGAGATTCATGAAGAAGTCAAAAATCTTCGCGAAGAACTCAGGGCTGCCAAAGGACGAATCGGTGAATTGGAACAGCGGGTGGAGCATCTAAGAGTCAGCCGCAGAGTCCTTATGAATCTGCTGGAAAAAGTAGAGAGGGAAAAAGTCGCTCTCATTCATAAGCTGGAAAAAGAAAATATCCGCTTGCAACGGGACAATACACGGTTTGCCAAATGGATTTTCTCCAAGAATCGGGAGATCGTTCAGTTGCAGGAAAAAATTGAGGAATACAAAGAGAAGGCTTAAATACAAAAAGCCTTCTCTTTATCTATTAATGCCGGTTATCCGCCTGGTAAAGCAAATATCCTTCCTGGCTGTGAGGGGTGTGATGCTCCCTGATCAGCTCGACGATGCGGGGATCTAAACCGAGGTGTGACGCCATTTCCGCTCCCCAAAGCGGATGAGCTTCAGCCGCCTGCAAGGAGGCGGCAAGTGGGAGGGAGGAGTGGCTTAAAGTATGCCAAATTTTGCGGGGTGCCTTTTGCAGCAAAACAATAGCAACCCGCTCCCATAGTTTGAGCGGATATCTTGTCTTGCCACAATCATGAAGAAGAGCGGCAATGAGAAGATGTGAATCCCGAATCCCGGAATTCCATAAGTCCTGTGCCACATCCAGGGCATGACGCTGTTCTGGAAGGGGCTGACCCTGGAACAGAGCAAGGCTTGGGGCGGGCAGCAGGGATATGACCCAGGCCAGTTCATCTTCTGTGATGATGGGGTGGATGGCTTGCCAAAATTGATGGATGCGGTAAAACATGGAGACCCCCTGAAACTCAGTATTTGCTGATACCTTTTATACCATTTTACAACGGACCCTGCTGATTGTACATTGACCGGTGTTAGAACCGGTGTCAGCAATATCTGGGGCAGGATGCTGAAAAATATGCCGGACAAGGCTTTTTGCAGAAGGAAAATAATGGAATATAACGAATAAAGAAAGAGGTGCTATTTCCCTGGCACTATCAGAAAGTATAAGCTTGCGCTATATACTTTCTAAGCATAAGGGCAACCAGCGACTTCGCCTCCTTCGTAAGTATGCGTTTAAGGCACGGCGAAGCCGGGTTTTCTTTAATTTGTAAAAGGAGGATTGAGTATGTCTGAGTTATCTCGCCGGGAGAGAAAGAAACTGGAGACGTATACCCGACTTTATGAGTGTGCCATGGAGCTTTTTCGCCAACAAGGCTATGAACAAACTTCAGTGGAGCAAATTACCCAACTGGCTGACGTAGGCAAGGGGACTTTTTATAATTACTTTCAATCCAAGGAGGCCGTTGTTTTGGAGTATTCCCGGCGCAACTATCAGGAGCTGATCGCTTCAGGCCGGGAGGCGGGGTACTCTCTTCAGGAACGTTTGGCTCACGTGCTGAGGAATTGGTCTCAATTTATGATCCGAGAAAGGGAATTAGCCTGGGTGGCGCTTAAAAACAGGGAAGAAGCTGAGCTGGATAAAGGCTTGCACTATGGAATTATCGGTATTATCAGCCATGGCCAGCGTATTGGTGAAATTAATAAACGCTATGATCCGGTCTTTTTGGCAGAAAGCCTGCAGGGTATGGTGCTGCAGCATTTTCTGCATTGGTTTGTTACAGGAGAAGGGGATTTAGAGAAAGAGATGGAGGATGTCCTTAATCTCTTTTTTGAGGGACTTAGTGAACGGAAGCTCAGAGCCTAGAACTTCAGGCCCAGTACTGCTGTAAGGAGCAGAATAAGGAAGCCAAATACGACACCAGTGACGTATTTGGCTTAAGCTCACTGTTGGCGATGTTCGGCCCTCAAAGTTTGTTCTGATCTATCCCCCAGGGCGCATAAAGTGTCAGGGGGTGGTATAAATGGAGCGGCGAAGTGCCCGGTCCTGCGGCTTATGGATGGGGGAGCTGGCACCTGGATTACATAACGATATCACGGACGTGCCCGGAGTCTTGGTGGGTCATGTTTCCTTAATCAAAGGTTACGGTCCCCTCATTCCCGGAGTAGGTCCTGTCCGTACCGGCATTACAGCCATTCGTCCTCACCCGGGGAATATGTATCGTGAGCCCTGCCGGGCGGGAATTCACGTCATTAATGGTTTTGGCAAGTCTCTGGGTGTGCCTTATATCCAAGAGACCGGTCTGCTGAATTCTCCCATTTTCTTAACCAATACCTTGAGTGTCTATGACGCAGCTCAAGGAATGCTGACTTATTTGCTGCAGGAAAATCCGGAGATAGGCCATGATGCCCGAACCCCTAATTTGGTGGTTTTTGAATGCGATGACTCCTATCTGAATGATATCCGTGGCCGCCATGTGAAGCCCTGGGATGGGATTTTAGCCCTGAACCGTGCCGCGGCAGGCCCGCTGGCTCAGGGATGTGTGGGGGCGGGAGTGGGAATGTGCTTATTTCAGCTGAAAGGCGGGATTGGCAGTGCTTCACGTATTGTTCCCAGCCAGGGCAAAGATTATCGGGTGGGTATGTTGGCCTTGACCAACTTTGGGCATTTAGAAGATATGCTTATCAACGGTGTTCCGATAGGTTTAATGATGAAGAGGGCTAACCAGCAAGAAATGCTTTGCCAGGTTCCAGGCTCTCTTATTTTAGTGGGTATGACGGATGCTCCTCTCAGTTGCCGGCAACTGCATATGCTGGCGGCAAGGGCCCCTATGGGATTAGGCCGGACGGGGGGCATATCGCGGATGGGGAGCGGAGAGTTTTGCTTGATGGTCAGCAACACCGGCTTGGAATTTGAAGCACCGCTCAGCGATTGGGAGCTGGACCCCTTTTTTAAAGCAGTGGTGGAAATAACGGCTGAAAGTATCTGGAATTCCCTGTTCTATGCTACATCAATGGTAGGGCGGGATGAGCATTTATGCCAAGCGCTTCCCATTGCCGAAGTATTATCCTGGATGGGCTAATTTCTCCTGAAGATGGCATGATATTCCTGGTTTGTGCGTAAATATGTAGTGTGACAAAAGTTAAGGGAGGATCATTGTGAATAATTGGCTTGAAATCTGGGAGCAGCATCCGGATGTTTTTATTGCCCAAAACTGGCAGGAGTGCCCTGCCGAAAAAAGAAAAGATTTGCGCCTGCCACAGCAGTATAGTTATTTCTTTGGCGGGGAGACTGCATTGCGGGTTGGCATCGTGGCCAGCCGAATCCTGCCGAAAGAAGAGGAGTTTTTATTAGCCGGCATGCTTTGGGCGAACCGTTTGAGCAATGGGGCACGAACGGTCATATATTTTATTGCACCTGATTTTTCACCTTTTCTATTGCATGCTTTAGCAAAAATGGGAGGACTCATCAATGCCAAGGCTGTGTATTGGCGGGAGCGCTTATCCCCCAGTCTCTATTTGATACCTGAAGCACCGTCAGGTGGTCAGAAGCGGATTGCGGTTGGAGAACGCCGACCCAACTGGTTGAAATGGAGGCAGGAATTAAACCCGGTAGCCCAGCACCAACTCTTTGTGGTGAAAGGATTTTTTGATAAACTTGCTGAACGGGGAGTGCGCTGCGAGCTAAAACCCCTGACTATTTCCTATCTGTGGGGGAACATCGAGATTGCTGAGATTAAACGCAAGGGAAAGAAATTTGAACTTACAACGAAGCTCAAGGGATTGAAACATGATGAAAAGGCTCAGTCCCTTCTGCGTCAAGGCTGGGTGGATGCTTCAGGAGAATTGAACAGCGAATTCTGTACAGCAATCCTGACAATCTTGGATGATTTAGAGGAGAAGGAGCGCAAAGGACAGCTTAAGCCGAAGGATCAACTCTCTTTATGGCTTTATCAAGGGGGCGGGATACTTTCCTCCTTATGGGGTTCCCCCAAAGATTGGCCATGGCTGCCTAAAGATCGAAGTGAATCCTGGATAGCGGATTTGGGTCAATGGCATTATTTCGAAGGAAACGGCCAAATCAGTGTCATCTGTCCCATCCTGGATAAACCGTTGACACAGGCCAGTCAAGCGATTCTGCTGTCCAGCGTTTTGGAAAAGAGTACCTTGCTTCATCTTGATAAAACCAAAGCCAACACGGCCTGGGATATGCAGGTTCATTGGCTTACCTTAAAAGACTTTGAAGAAGAACTGAGATTGTGGCTTTCCTGGCTAAAGTATCCGGAGAGATATCAGGTATGGATTTTGCCCAATGATTGGCAAGCAGAGGGCCTTAACGAGCTGGTTTGCCGGAGTGCCCCCTACCGGGAAAGAATCATTGATGAGTATTCTTAGGAGTTCTAGAACTCTGAAGGCTACTAATAACAGTGCAGAACCCCCTGTGTACCGATAAACATCAGGGGGTTCTGCACTGCTTATGCTATGGCGAAGCCATTTTGTTGGTTTCTGTTGAAAGCAATTAAAAAAGTTCTGTAATAAATATTGAATGTGTTGTATAATTATACAAATTGTATGGAGGAACACGCTATGAACTTAAGAAGAGCAAAATTACCAGACGTAGAAGCGATGATGTCACTCGTTAACCATTTTGCCGACCAGGGGCTGATGCTGCCGCGGTCACGGAACTCACTCTATGAAGGCCTTAGAGAATTCCTGGTGGTCGAAGAACAGGATAGAATCATCGGCATAGGCGCTCTGCATATTATCTGGGATGATCTGGCGGAGATACGGACTCTTGCCGTGTTGGAAGAGTATCAGGGGCAAGGGGTAGGCAGAAGCCTCGTTAATGCTTTGCTGGCTGATGCCCGAACCATCCTTTGCCCCAGAGTGTTTACCCTGACCTATCAACCTGGTTTTTTTGAACGCTGCGGTTTTATTATGATCAATAAAGAAGATATGCCCCATAAAGTATGGAAAGATTGCATCCATTGTGTAAAGTTCCCTAACTGTGATGAAAATGCCATGATGCTGAACCTGTAATCAGGCAATCGAAGAGGATTTGCTGTGGCAAATTCCCCGGGCGGAGCGGTGTGACAAGGTTCCACTGTCGTCGAGTATCATGCGCAGAAATTTCCATTGTAACTCAAGGTAAGCAGTGGCTAAATCATGTTCACTAGTACCCTGAGCAATCAAAACCTCTCGGCAAGAAGACTCAAATTCACGAATAAATTCCAGGGCATCCTCATGAGATGACAACATAACCCATTTCACCTTCCTATTACTTATTCTATTTGACAAAGAAAAAATATTTTAGAGAAATCTGTATTATCTTAAGTTGTCTCTATTATAAAAAATTCCTTCCGTAAAAAATGTTGTAATTAGGAGAGAACAAGCCGTTTAATTAGATAAAGAATGATGAAAAATAGTGTTTTTGTGTAAATTTATGCCGTATGAGTCGTGGGGACCTTGCCGGTTCGCCAAAGAGAAACATCAAAGATACGAATATTCCCCAATAAGTAGTGCTTTTTCGCTTGGGAGTAATTCTTCAAAATGAGATAACAATCGCCAAGAGAATGATGAATCGTGGCAGTGTAACTTAAGGTGAGCAGAAACTGAGTGAACCGATTAGCGCCATTGCAGGGAAACCCGGATTTTTTGGATAGAGCCAGGCTTAGTTCGTAAATCCTAATGGCAGCCTGCCATTCATTCATCTGCCGCAGTATATGGCCCAGCACACAAAGCAGAAGCGGATCTGAAGTATGGTGAGGGTTATCATGAACTATCCTTAAGGCATGCCTGGGGCGGCCCTCACGCAGGAGAATGTCGGCAAGGGTTGCACACAAAAGGGGATCATGGGTGTTTTGGTATTTTTCCAATAAAGCGATAGCCTGCCTCTTTTCATTAAAATAAAAATAAAGTTGACTGGAAAAATGGGAAATTGCTAAGGGTGTGGAATCCTGAGTGATTTCCTTTGCCATTTTGCGGGCAGTGATCTTTTTGTCCGGGGTGGGAAAACTTTTTTTGTGCATCATTAAAAAATAGGCAAGAAGAAAACCGAGGATAAAGATCAAGAGCCCCAGCATTTGGCCAAAGCGCCAGCCTAAGATGAGACTGGTCGGGCAAATGAAGATAAGCAAAGAGAAGAAGTAATAAAGTTTATAGACATAGATGATTTCCAAATCATATTGGATTTGACGCATGCATAACCTCCTGATATCAGACAATCTATGGTGAATTATATGAGCCTGGTTCATGCAATATGATACTTGGGATGATGATCTCTTTTAATGGTCTGACCTTCAGGAGGTATAATAATTTTTTGATTTCTTTGCAGGATTTTGGTAAAGAATATAGAAATAAATAATTAATGTTTTGAATGGTAAAACGTAGTTTTATTAAAATGAAACAGATAACTCATTATGAAAGAAAAGTTCTAAATATTCGCAATAGATTATCTTATCTAATTTATGCACAAAAAGGTTGACTAAAGGACCTGTTCCATAGATAATAAGATTATACAAAGAATAATGAAACTGAGTTTCGACATGTGAAACAACAAACCTTTGTATTCCTTATCCTATCCATGGTGCTCAACCTAAAATCATTGATTTAAAGTAGAGTCAAGGGAAGGGGTGAGAGACTTCTTTAGTCAGGTAAAAAACGTCTCTGGTACAGAAAAAACAGTATGGAAGGGATTTATGCATGGCAAGATTTCTAGAGTATCAAGGTAAAGAATGGCTTGCAAAAGCAGGAATGTCGGTACCTAAGGGTCGTCCGGCATCGACCCCCGAAGAAGCAAGGGAAGCCGCTGAATGGATTGGCGGCCCTGTTGCGGTAAAAGGTCAGGTACAAGCGGGTGGTCGTGGTAAAGCTGGGATTGTTAAACTGGTTAACACTCCCGATGAGGCAGCAGCAGCTGCTGCTGAAATTCTCTCCAAAACAGTAAAAGGCTTACCGGTGCGCAAAGTTCTTGTGGAAGAAAAATTGGATATCAAAAAAGAGTTCTATTGCTCCTTTGTCGTTAACGGAGCAAAGGAAGCCCGTTCACCAATGCTTATGTTCAGCGTTGAGGGCGGTATGGATATTGAAAGTGTCCCGGAAGAGAAATTACTGAAGATCAATGTGGACCCCATCAATGGACTGCAGACTTATGATGCGGTAGATTTGGCTGCTAAAGCAGGAATAGCTCCGGAAGAATTAACGAAGTTTGCTAAATTTTTGACGAAACTTTCTCAAACTTATAAGAAATACGACTGTATGACCCTGGAGATCAACCCCTTCGTTATGACAGGGAATGGCAATCTCATCTGTGCCGACTGCAAGATGGAAATCGACAACAGTTCCGTAGGCCGTCATCCCGAGTTCGGCTTTGACATCGCCCGCGACCTGCCTGGTGAGCCCACAGAGTTGGACTACATCGGCTGGAGCATTGAGGAAACCGATGCCCGTGGCACAGGCTTCCTTATGAATATGGGATACGATGAAGTCAGCCCCGGATATGTTGGCTATCATCCCATTGGCGGCGGTTCGGCGATGATGGGCTTGGATGCTCTTAATCAAGTAGGTCTGAAGCCGGCCAACTATGCCGACACCAGCGGCAACCCCGTAGCTTCCAAAATTTATCGCGTTGCCAAATCGGTGCTTTCCCAGCCCAATATTGACGGCTACCTCCTAGGGGGCTTTATGATGGCCAACCAGGAACAATGGCATCATGCTCATGCTATAGTCAAAGTGCTTCGTGAAATCCTCCCCACCCAAAAACCAGGATTGCCTTGTGTGCTCCTGCTTTGCGGCAACCGGGAAGATGAATCTCTGGAAATTCTCAAAACCGGACTGGCTGATCTGATGACCAGTGATGGACCTGGAAAGAGAATTGAGATTTACGGAAAAGAATATGTAACCGATACGAAGTTCATTGGTGAAAGACTCTTAGCTCTGAGCAAAGACTATCGGGCTGAGAAAGAAGCTCAAGGAAAGTAGGGAAATAACGTGCTGGAATTCGCTGAAAAAAGTTGCAAAATCACAATCGATACCAGCAAGTGTGATGCGTGCGAAACAAAAGCATGTGCAGACGCCTGCAAAAAGTATGCGAGAGGTTTGCTGGGCATAGATGATCAAGGCAGAGCTTCAGTGGCTCACCGGACTGAGGAAGAAGTTCTTCGTCTCGGCACAGAATGTCTGGCCTGTGAATTTGCTTGTAAATTCCGCGGCAAGGATGCCATCTCCATTGAAGTTCCTGTAGCCGGTCTGGACGCATACTTGGCAAAACGCGCATAATCACAGGATCGATTGAAAGACTAACTCTATAGATAGGTTACACTGGGTAAACCAGCAATTTGTTTAAATGAGGGATAAGAATGGGCATTTTGATCAACAAAGAGACCAAAGTGGTTGTCCAGGGAATTACCGGACGAGAAGGCTCGGTGCGGACAAAATATATGAAAGACTATGGTACGAATCTGATCGGCGGCACAAGTCCCGGAAAAATGGGGCAAGAGGTTCACGGTGTTCCGGTGTTCAATACCGTCAAGGAGATTGTCCGCGAACAGGGTGACATTGATTTCAGTGTTATCTTCGTACCGGGAAGCGCTTTAAAGACAGCTGTTATGGAAGCTGCCGACGCAGGGGTTAAGAACATTATTCCTTGTGTGGAAGGTACTCCTATTCATGACATTATGGAAATGATCGCCTATGCGAAAGGGAAAGGTTCAAGATTGATTGGACCGGGTTCCATTGGTATCCTCACTCCGGGAGAAGCTGTCGTCGGCTGGCTGGGCGGCAACGTGGAGTGGGCTAATAAGTTCTTCCAAAAAGGTCATATCGGTGTCTTTTCACGCAGTGGCGGTCAATCAGGTACCATTCCGTGGGTACTGAGAGAAGGCGGCTTCGGAGTCAGCACCGTTATTCATACCGGAACAGAGCCGGTGCTTGGCACCTCCATGGCCGATCTGTTACCCTTCTTCGAGGAAGATCCCGATACTCATGGCGTGGCTGTCTACGCAGAAATCGGCGGCACCCAGGAAGAAGAATGTGCGGAAGTGATCGCCGCTGGTAAATTCACAAAGCCTTTTGTCATCTATGTAGCTGGTGCTTGGGCGCCGGAAGGTCAACGCTTCTCCCATGCCTCCAATATCGTTGAGCGTGGACGCGGTTCGGCCAAGAGCAAGATGGAAGCGATCACCAAAGCTGGTGGCTTTGTAGCGGAAAGACCGACAGACATTCCGTTGATCCTTAAGGAAAAGCTGGGTAAATAAGGTCGGATTATTTACCTCCAATCATTCTGGTATAGACGGGATAGCTTCGTCTATACCAGAATGGAAAACATAAAGTCGGTTATTCGATGACTTAGCGTCACTGAGTAGCGTTCTGATTCAGTGGCGGTCAGCCATCGAATAACCATCAAATAACTGGCGGGCATCTATTGATTCACTTCGCAACTAGGAGCAAATGCTCTTAGAAATATTATTAAATTATTAGGGGGTATATCTACCATGGCTGTTATGAGATCCGTTATGTACATTCCCGGAAACAATCCTAAAATGGTGGCTAAAGCACCTGAAATTCCTGCCGACATCATTACCTTCGATTTAGAGGATGCTGTACCACCCGCGGAAAAAGAAACAGCTCGTCAGATCGTAAGAGAGAATTTAGAATATGGTGCCAAAGGTGGCGCCCAAGTATTTGTCCGTATCAATAACTGGGAAACCGGCTTAACCAATGATGACCTGGAAGCCATCGTTTGGCCTGGCCTCAATGGCGTTACCTTGGCAAAAACCGGTTGTGCCGCAGACGTACAACGTCTGGAGTGGAAACTGGAAGAGCTGGAAATGCGCCGCGGAATTCCTGTCGGAACTGTAAAAATCTCCATGCTTCTGGAAACAGCTAAAGGTATTGCCCACGCTGAAGAATGCTGCTTAGCCAGCAAGCGCAATGTCAATGCTATCTTTGGTGCTGTTGACTATTGCCGTGACATGCGCGTCAAAATCACTAATGAAGCTGTTGAACAGCAATATGGCCGTGCAAAAGTGGGCGTAGCCTGCCGTGCTGCCGGAATCGTTGCTATCGACGCTCCTTTCGTTGATTATGCCAATATCCCTGCCTTTGAAAAGAACGTTGCCGAAGGTAAGCAAATGGGTTATGAAGGCCGTATGATCATTCATCCAGGACAAGTTGAACCTTCCAACAGAATGTATGCTCCGGATCCTGCTGATGTTAAATGGGCAAATGACGTCGTAAAAGTCTTTGAAGAAGAAGGTCTGGCCAAAGGCAAAGCTGCCGTTTCCTTAAATGGAAAAATGGTTGATACCCCCGTTTATCTCAATGCCAAAGATATCTTAGCTTCTCAAGCTGAAATTGATGCTAAAACTGCCGGCAAATAAGCCGTCATAAACATGCTGTTTCAAGCGTAGATTTGAATAGGGCGGGTCGCTTCTTAGGAAGCGGCCGCCTATATTGAAGAACTGCGAAACACCGTTTCATTATATGTAAGCGTTGCTGATTTGTCATACATTTTCAGGTAAAACATATACTATCCTTTAACCGAAAATGAGAGGGGATGTCTGAATGAGCCGTATTAAAAACCTGCGTGAAGAAGCTTTAGAATTTCACAAAGTGCAACCGGGCAAGCTGGAAGTTCGTGTTACTGTTCCGGCCCAGGACCGGGATGATCTCACCCTTGCTTACTCTCCGGGCGTTGCGGAACCGGTCAAGGAAATTGCTGCCGATCTGGAAAACCTCGATATCTACACCAATCACGCCAACTATGTCAGCATCGTTTCCAACGGAACAGCTATTTTAGGTCTCGGTGACCTGGGTGCCGCGGCTTCTATGCCGGTTATGGAAGGTAAATCACTTCTCTTCAAAGCCTTTGGGGATGTTGATGCCTTTCCTCTTTGCGTAAACACAACCGATGTGGATAAAATTGTCGAGATTGTTGAATTAACCTCACCTACCTTTGGTGGTGTTAACTTAGAAGATATCAAAGCTCCCGAATGCTTTGAAATCGAAGAAAAACTTAAAGCACGCGGTATTTTCAAAGGACCGATTTTCCATGATGACCAACATGGTACAGCTGTTGTTACTTTAGCCGGTTTAGTCAATGCACTTAAGGTCGTAGGCAAGAAAATCGAAGACATTAAAGTCGTCGCTAATGGTGCAGGCGCAGCGGGCATCGCGATCATTAAGCTTCTCATGAGCATGGGCTTGAAAAACGTGATCATGTGCGATACCAAAGGAGCGATTTACGAAGGTCGTACAGTAGGTATGAATCCTTGGAAAGAAGAAATCGCTAAAGCAACCAATCCTGAGAAATTCAGCGGTGATCTTGCCGGTGCTTTGGTCGGTGCCGATGCCTTCATCGGAATTTCCGCGGCTAATGTCCTCAATGAAGACATGATCCGTTCCATGGCTAAAGATCCTATCGTCTTCTGCCAAGCTAATCCTATACCGGAAATCTGGCCCATCGAAAGAGCGTTTGAGGCCGGTGCCAAAGTTATTTCCACCGGACGCTCCGACGTGATCAACCAGATCAATAACGTGCTGGCCTTCCCGGGAATGTTCCGCGGAGCGATTGATGTGCGGGCCACCGATATCAACGATGCTATGAAAGTTGCTGCTGCCTATGCTATTGCCGGTATTGTCAAGGATGAAGAACTCAGTGCCGATTATATCATTCCCAGCACCTTCAATCCGGAAGTTGCTCCTGCAGTAGCGGCCGCAGTCGCTAAAGCAGCCATAGATTCCGGCATTGCCAGACGCCCCATGGATCCTCAGGAAGTTGCTGATGGACTTAAAAAGAGATTAGCAAACCAATATAAATAAGAATCCAAAAACCTTTGAGCGGGGAAGAGATGGCTTCAAACCATCTCTTCCCCGCTTTTTTATATGCAAAGGAAATTTATCCTGAATAAATTTTAGAAAGACATTGAAATTTTCTGTATTTTGAGGTAACCTATTGGCATGGTGGCCTGACCAAATGAGACGATAGGGAGGGCCGGGTTTTAATAGAGAGAGAAATGAAGAAGGGGTGTGCCTGATGGAAGATTTAAATCATTTATATGAGCGTTTTCAGACGAAGCTCCAAGCTGTGTCCGGCGAGAGTCATCGTGTAAAAACTCTCAAAGAGGCTGAGGAGCTTATTGCTCAAATCATGAAAGAAAAGGGAATTGAAAGCGTAGCAATGGTGAATTCTCCCATGGCTGAAGCGATGAACTTGCCAGAGAAGCTTTCAGCTCACGGGGTAACAGTATACATGGAGCGCTATCCGGAAGTTACTCCTACGGTCGGCGCAGGGATAACAGAAGTGAAATGGGCTGTTGCCGAATTAGGGACCTTGATTCAATATGCGGAAGATGTGAATGAACGCCTTTGTTCCTCATTTACTCCCATACATATAGCCTTAGTTCAAACCTCGACCCTGTTGCCGAATCTGATGACGGCTCTGGCCACCGTTCATAACGAACCCAGAATTCCGGGGTTTGTTGGTTTTATCACAGGTCCCAGCCGGACTTCGGATATTGAACGTGTCCTGACCATCGGCGTTCACGGCCCTGAGCAGCTGGTGGCCGTATTTGTGGATGAACAGGCAGGGGAGGGTGTAGTCAATGGCTAATGCACATTTTAAACAAGAAATCGAGAATGCCCTGGAGAATGATATCCTTAGAGGGGCATTAGGCCGTTTCGGGGATGTCTATGGGAAAAACCGGGAACAAGCTTACCAAGGGTATGATTTTGCTGCCCTGCGTGAAAAAGTGGTCGAAGTAAAATCCTATGCCGCCGAGCATTTGGATGAGATGATTGAGCAATTCGAAAAAGCTGTAACAGCACGGGGAGCTAAGGTTTTTCATGCCGCAACAGGTGACGATGCCAAGCAATATATTATCGAGCTGGCCAAACAACAAAAGGTTAAAAATATTGTCAAGTCCAAATCCATGGCTTCTGAAGAAATTCATCTCAATGCTGCTCTGCTTAAAGAAGGCTTTGATGTTCAGGAAACAGATTTAGGGGAATGGATCGTCCAGTTAGCAGGGCAGAGACCTTCCCACATGGTGATGCCGGCTATCCATATGACCAAAGAGCAGGTTGCAGACACCTTTAATAATAATCTCAGCTATACCAGCGATCCGGTGATCGCCAAATTGGTGAAGACGGCCCGCCAGGAAATGCGCAAAAAGTTCGTGGAGGCGGATATGGGCATTTCGGGAGCCAATATCGCGGTGGCTGAAACAGGCACCCTGATGATGATGACCAATGAAGGAAATGCCCGCTTAACAGCTACCTGGCCCCGTGTCCATGTTTTTCTGGTAGGTTTAGAGAAATTTGTTCCCAATTTTGAAGATGCGGGATATATCCTGCAGACCCTGCCCCGGAATGGCACGGCCCAGCAATTGACCAGCTATGTAACCATGATCACCGGCCCTAATCCTACTTATTATCCCGACGGTTCCATTGAAGATAAAGAATTTCATATTATTCTTATGGATAATGGCCGGCGCAAAATGTATGCCGATGAACAATTCAAACAAGTGTTCCAATGTATCCGCTGCGCTGCCTGCTTAAACGTTTGCCCGGCTTTCCAGCTGGTGGGCGGACATGTTTACGGACATATTTATACCGGGGGTATCGGCACCATTTTGACCGCTTTCCTTAATTCGGAAAAGGATGCCGAGAATCCGCAGAATCTCTGTCTCCAATGCGGCAAATGTACAGAAGTATGTGCCGGTAAACTGGATATCCCGGGAATGATCCTGGAGATTCGCAATCGCATCGGTGATCAAAAGGGTTTGCCCATGACTCCGAAATTCATTCTGGATGTGGTCTCTAACCGACGCCTCTTCCACTCTTTATTGCGTGTGGCCTCCAAGGCCCAGCTGCCTTTTTCCAAAGGTCAGCCCACCATTCGCCATTTGCCTTTCTTCTTGTCAGGACTGACGGAAAAGAGAAGCCTGCCCACGATTGCCGATGTTCCCTTCCGGGATGTGATCAAGAAGATGAACCAGGATGTTAAGAATCCTAAAGGCACCATTGCCTTCTTTGGCGGTTGCCTTGTGGACTTTGTCTATCCCAAAATCGGGGAAGGTGTCGTCAGGGTTTTAAATGAAAAAGGGTATAAAGTAACTTTCCCGGAAGGCCAGTCCTGCTGCGGGGCTCCCGCATCTTATATGGGTGACCGTCAAAACGCCCGCAAATCAGCGATCATGAATATCGAGGCCATGGATGCCGAAAAAGTGGATTATGTGGTTTCGGCCTGCCCCACCTGTACCCATGCTTTGATTGACAGTTTTAGAGAACTCCTGGCCGACGATCCGGCTATGCTCAAACGTGCCGGAGAGCTCAGCAGGAAATCCATGGACTTTGCCAAGCTTCTGACCATCTTAGGCGGTCTTGAAGAAGGGGGAGACGGAGTCCCCTTAAAGGTTACGTATCATGATTCCTGCCACTTAAGACGGAAAATGGGGGTCATTGAGGAACCGCGGAACATCCTTTCCAATATCAAGGGTGTCGATCTGGTGGAAATGAATGAGTCGGATCGTTGCTGCGGATTTGCCGGCTCTTATTCTATCAAATTCCCGGAGATGTCCGGACCGATTCTGGAAAGAAAACTTCGCAATATTGAAGCCACCGGGGCAGATGTTGTGGCTGTGGACTGCCCGGGATGCCTGATGCAGATTAATGGCGGATTGGATCAAACAGACCTGAAGGTCAAGGTAAAACACACCGCAGAGTTGCTTCTGGAAAAACGCCAAAAGCAAAAATAATTTTAAATAACCGGTGGAAAAGGGAAAGATAAAAGGAAGCACTGCTCTCGTAGCCGTGCTTCCCTTAATTATTATTTAAGTAATATTTCCTAGAAATGCAGATTTTGTGGTAAAATAAAACTATCGATTAACAGGGAGCTGGGAGAAACGATGATTAAAGCTATTCTTTTTGACTTAGATGGAACCTTAACCTTAATGGATCAGGAAGAATTCATGAAAAACTACATAGGACTTTTGGCTCCGCGATTTAAACAGTATATTTCTCCTGATAAATTCGCCAAGCAGCTCAACCGGTCTACTGAGGTGATGATGAAACAACCTCAGGAGGGTAAAACCAACCTGCAAACTTTCTTTGCTGATTTTACCAAAGCGACCGGGTTGACTTATCATACATTATGGCCGGTTTTTGAAGCATTCTACACCACCGACTTTCCGGCTTTGCGTCTTTTAGTCAAGTTAAATCCCCATGGCAAAGAGGCGGTAGAGACTGCTTTACAAAATGGCTATACGGTAGCTATTGCGGCCAATCCGTTTATGCCCTTGATAGCCATCGAAGAGCGGATTCGTTGGGCAGAGTTATCCCCCCAAATCTTTTCGGTCATTCCGTCTATAGAGTCCTTTCATTACTGCAAACCCCATACAGGCTTCTATGCCGAGTTAGCCGAGAATCTCGGCCTGCAGCCCAGCGAATGCCTCATGGTTGGCAATCATCCCGTAGAGGATGTGGCTGCTCAGGAGATTGGCATGCAGACATTTTATGTAGGTGAGCCTGTGGAGGGGATTCAGACAACCTACCAAGGGGATATTTCTGATCTGACCCGCAAGATTCGGGAGGGAAGTCTCTAGTCAAAGTGAGGGAGCTGGAATGGGAGTATTTGTTCAGCAGGTGCCGTCAAGGGTCTTGAATACTGCAGAATCAAATCATGTACCTAAACATATCCGGGGTGTCCTTGAAGAGTTTTTAAGAAGATATAGTGAGTTGCAGAGGGTAAGACACCGGGAGGTGGCTTGCTTGATGGCTGTTATTTCATTTGGTTTTCTCAGCCTTTGGGGCATGCTCTTTCCCAAGTACCCGGCGATTTCTTTCTGGCTCAATAGCTTGCTGCTGGTGGGATTTATTCTGACTCTCGTCCAGTATGTTAAAGTGCGCAGGGTATCCCAGCATGTTTATATAAATGTTCATATCCTCTATCATCATCTGTTAGGGAAGCTGGAAGTTGGCTTTTGTGAGCATGAGTCTCCTTGTCAATGTGCTGAGATCTTCCGCAAATACATGTGGAACCGGTACGGGATTTCATTTTATGGGAATTCCATCTAGCCTTACTTATTATTGGATGATGAAAAAGGGAATGGACATAATATAAAGGTATTCTCTCAGAGGATAAAAATCAAAAGTTAAGCTAATGAAACCATGAAAGGGAGGAATTTATGATGCAAAAGTATGTATGCACCATCTGTCAGTATGTCTATGATCCTGAAGTAGGAGATCCGGATTCCGGAGTAGCTCCTGGCACAGCTTTCGAGGATATCCCCGAGGATTGGGTATGTCCTACTTGTGGTGTAAGCAAAGATCAATTTGAAGTATACGAAGGATAATGTCCCCGTATAAAAAACCTGTCACATTTGACAGGTTTTTTGCAATTTTATTGGTTAAACCTTACAGAACCCTGACCGGGAGTAAGGCAAAATCTTCATCGATGAAGATTTTGAATTCTTTTCGTCCAAGGCGAAGCCCGTCACCAGTCCGTACTTCCTGGTGAATTTCATTTATTTTCCCGGACATCTACTATAGTCTATGCGGTTGGATTATAGATGTGACAGTGTATACATATTTTTCCACGTCGTTCGGGATTTAAATATGATCATTCTCCGTTCAAATAAGACTCCATGACCCGCCAGGAAATTGAGTCATTATTTATAGTATATTCCAGCAGCATATAGCCGCTGATATGGCCATCTTCAAAATAAGCAAGGACCCATTTATCCGTAAGGACATGAATATCCTCCGGAAAGTAGAAGCCCATCGTTCCGCCCAGAACCCCGTCATAGGGAATCAGTTCGGGATGCTGGATCAGATCGACCGTAACATCTTTAAGCTTTCCGTTAAAACCCTTTCTTTGCAAGCTATTTATGATGTGCGAACCATTCACCGAATTCAAACCATCCGGCTCCCACAGGCCAAGGGTTATACGGTGATGATCGGCATTGAGGACAAGATAGCCGAGGATGTCCGCCATCTCTTCTTTGGTGAAATCCGTGGTGTTCATTTGATAGACCGCCAGGCAGGTGAGGTTGGGAATCCCAGCCAGCCTTAAATTGATAGAGTCGATGCTGTCGCTGGCCGCGTCAAGATTATAAATCTCGCTTTCCGGCCTGTTTTTGTTTAGCCCATTTGTATCATCGTCAAATACCGTAAAATAAGTATGGTCATTGCCGGTCAGCTCTTTATTTTTCCAGACGTACAGCTCCGCGCTTTTTTCCGGGTAAGGATTCTCAAAATCTACAAGAGCTACGCCACCCATACCTTGGCCGGAATTCGCTATGATCCAGGGTTTTTCTTTATTCTCCCTGACCAGCGTAAAGCCGATATATTGGTTCTCTCCGCTGTTGTAAGGAACCTTGGTCCCGTCATACTGAACATTGAGATAAGCATCCACCAAAGCGATTTTTTCTTCAGTCAAGCCCATCATGACGGCAGCTTCGCCGCTTAAGATAGTTTGGATATGCTGCTCGTTCCGGATGGCCTGGATGCTGTTGATCTCAAGGCTGATGACGCCAAAATCGTTTTTCATGCCTTCCAGATGCTGCTTTACGACTTCTACAGCCGCATTCTGATCCGCCTGACTGAGTACGGCAGTATTTCCTATCTGCGGATTGCCGCAGCCCGCGCATAAAAATAATGCCAGGATCAGGGTTAGCCATACTCTCATACCACTCACCTCCTTGGGAAATTAATCCTTCAGTGTCGTATCCCCTCGAGATTAGGCACTATTCTAAGGACGAAAAGTAATTGATGATTGCTATATAAAGCGGATAACCTATTGCAGCAGCAATCATTAGAAGGCACCACAATCCCCCCAAATAATACGGTCAGACCAGCTTCTGACCGCAGTTGGAGCAAAAATTGGCACCATCGGTCTTCTGCCCGCAGTTGGGGCAGAAATTAGGCTTTATTAAACCGGGTTCGCTGCCACCCTGGGGTGCGTGGCTGCCTCTCCCTTGGGTTTGTTCCCTCTGAGGACTGGTCACGCCCTTGATCATTTCATTGGCCATCTGCATCCCGATAGCCATACCGGCCATATCGGCTGCAGCACTGCCGCCCTGTCCTTTGCCGCCGGCGATTCCGTCCAGTACGGATACCTGCTGATAACGGCCCATATCGCCAATCATGGTGTGGGAGGCAGCTTTGGCAATCATTTGCTGGATTTCTTCGGGATAGGTGAAGCTCATGATGGTAAGCTGGCTTACCGTGATGCCCATATCGTAAATCTGCATATCCAGATCCGTTTTCAGGCCGTCAGCGATAGCGAAGGAGTTGGACTGCAGATTGAACATATCCCTGCCTTCCTGGACGATCCATTTCATCAGAAGCTGGTCCAGCAGCGCCATGATGCGCAGCCTGACATCCTCCACCAGGAACGAATCCTTTACCCCCGCAATTCTGTCAATCAATTTAACATAATCATTGACTTTAAAAGTAAATGTTCCGTTAGCACGGATGGGAATACCACCGGGAAGCTGGGGTGTGGGAATGTTGATGGCACTTTTGGTACCCCATTTTGCCGTAAATTCCTTGGTGTTGACAAACAGCACCTCAGCGCGCATCCCTGAATTGAACCCGAATTTAAAGCCCTGGAGGGTAGACAGAAAGGGGATAATCTGGGACTCGATGTCATAATCGCCCTCGTCTTTAAAAATTCCCTCTATCCTGCCGTTAAAAAGGAAAATAGCATCCTGCCCCGGGCGGATAATCAGCTTACTGCCTCGTTTGATTTCGCGGTTGTGCCATTTCCAGAAGATCATGTCCTCGCGAAATTCTTCCCACTCCACCACATTGGAAAACTGTCCTGAAAAAAATCCCATGTAGTTTCCATCCTTTCTATGCTAAAATCGCGTTTTTAATTCAGTATTAGAAGCTTCGGCCGCCGCCGCTGTGGGAATGACCTCCGGGAGAAACTCCGCCGCCCCCGCCGCCAAAACCGCCTCTGCCACCACCAAAGCCGCTGTTGTTGTGCTCGTCCTTTTTCGGTCGTCTTACTTTAGTCACGGTGGTTCGGATATACTGGTCACTGTGGTCAAGCAGACGGGAATGTGCAGGATCGAGATAGGTGCGATTATTGGTCGTGACCCTGCCTCCGGAGCGGGCCGCCATAATGCTCACCGCTGCGGCACCGATCACCGCCGCCAGGCCAAGCTGGAAAAAGGTATTGAAGAAGATGGAGTCCTCCTGTTTGTTGTATCCGGCACCGTTGCCTTGGGGCGGGTTATAATGGGGGGAGCCGCCAGGATTTACTCCGGGGGAACTTTGGACCTCCTGCCGCATATAATAAGCAGCCTGTTCCGTATACCCGAGCATGGCGTCAAAGTATTTTCCCTCAGCCAGCTGTGGGGTAATGTCATCCAGGATGTATTCGATCCGTTGATTATTGAGATAGGTTTGGGCTATGCCATAGCCTTGGATTTCCACACTGCGCGCACCGGGTGTCATATTCAGCAGCAGCAGCGCCGCCGAAGGGTACACACCGTCCCCATCGGCGACCTTGGCATCATAGAACTCCTCCAAATAGAGCTGCGGGGTTTTTCCGCCCAGATCACTGGCTGTCACGATAACAATAGCGATGTCACTTTCCGAGCCATATTGCCGGCAGGCTTCCTCCAGGGATGCGCGCTCGTCTTCAGTGAACAGCTGTGCGTCGTCAAAAATGTGTTGATCCTGCAAGGCTGCCGTCACGCTGCCTGGATAGACGGCGTAAAAAACGATGACCAAAAGCAGTGCAAGCTTTGCCGCTCTTTTACCCATTATAAAACCCCTCCTCCCAGCAACATAGCAATAATTTTAATGATGACAAAGGATGTTGTGCTGATGCCGGCGAACCAGGCCGCAATTTTTCCCGGACTGAGGGGGGGCTTGCCGACGATTTTGCCGGTCTGGCCGTTCATGGCAAAAACATATTCCTTCTGACCATAGTCATAACGAACCATCCACACGGGAAAAAGGGCGTAATCGGCCTTTTTTTCATTAATGTTGATATTTTTGCTGATGAAGTTGGTGGTGGTATAGCCGTTGATGGTGGAGTTGATATAATCGGATACATAGCCCTCCACTCGGGCGCGCACCCGGGGGAACAGCTCCCGGTTGTCATAGTCATACTTTTCAGCCAGAAAACCAGCCAGATAGGGCATCATGAAATCTTTTAAGCTGCCATAATCATAGGGCTCCAGTTTATCCATCAGGGCATCGTCCATCTTCTGTGAGGCGTCCACAGGCACTTGCAGATAATTCAGGTCAACAGTGCGGTGCACATGAAAAAAGCTGGTTTCTGTGTAGTTATAGTCGGCGTCTGAGTAAGCCCTTACCTTAGTGCATTCCGCCGTGGCTTCTCCCCAGCCATTAAGATCATACAGCCAGAAGGGCACATAGATGCCGGTGATGCCCTTGATGCGGTTGGCGGACATCAGCTCCTTGGGGGTAAGCAACCCCTTTCGGCACCATTTTTTAAAGGCCTCCTGGGCCTGCTGGCGGTCGATGGCAAAGGGAATGACCTTGGCGGGGGCAAAACTGCCTTGAAGGCGGTCGTTCAAAACAACTGCCGCATTGCAAAAACTGCAGGAAGTGGCCACAGTGTCTTTGTCAGTGATCAGTACCGCACCGCAATTCTGGCAGTGGTATTGATTGACTGCGCCCTCGGCCCAAGGGATATGCCCCTTGGAAGCCGCAGTTCCTGGGTTTTGGGCATCGCCCTGCTTGGGTATCTCTTCGATGCTCTGATCTGTACCGCAGCTGTCGCAATGCAGCATGCCGCTGGTACTGTTAAATGCCATATCCGCTCCGCAATTCGGGCACTTATAATGTACCACCATGGATTCGTCTGCTCCTTTCAGCGCTGCTTCTTTTCCTGGAACATAGTTCAAGTCTTTGAGGTATGATGCAAAAAAGAAGCTGCCTCGGATGATTTCTTCTCAGGCAGCTTCCCCCATAATTACTTATTTAAGCTGGCTTTTAAGGCGGCAAGCTCATCATCAATGCTGGTATCAGGCTCTGCATCATATTTGGCCGCCAGATCCTTAATGGAAGACTGGGACGACTTGTTCAGCTCAGCCATGGCTTTGGCTTGGTCCAGGGCCTTATCCGCCAGCGCTTCATACCGCTCAAAGCTGGCCATGGAATCGTTGGCACCTGAAACCGAGGACATCATTTTGTTCATGCGGTCCTGGGTCTTCGCCGCAGCCAGTTTGCCCTTAATCATCTCCTTGCGGGATTCCAGTTCACCGATATCCCCAACCAGCTTATCATGCATTTCCCGCATATGGGCAGCGTTGGCCTGGGCAAGATTGCAGGCTTCCTGCAGTCCGGTCAGCTTGGCTTGCAAAGAGGCTTTATGGGTCAGAAATTTTCTGGCATCCGCTTCATTGCCAGCTTCCAGCGCTTTGAGCGCGTAAGACTGCATTTTTTCAATGTCGGCCTGGCATTCATCCAGCTCTCTTTGGGCGCGCTGTTCTTCCGCCATAATGGTGGCAGTTTCCGACTTGACCTTGCCCAGATCGCTGTTCAGGTTCCGCAGGCACTGCTCGATCATCTTTTCCGGATCTTCCACTTTATCAAGCAAGGCGTTGATATTGCTTGACATAATCTCTCTGAATCTCCCCAGTATACTCATGCGTTATTCCTCCATCATCCTATGATTTATTGTATTGGGGGCCTGAAAACCCCATTCAGCATGGTCTATAGCGCTATATTATGTTTATGTTAGTTCACAAATATTATATCACGGGCAGAGTAAGGCATCAATCATGGGGAATTATTTGCAATTTATCAATAGACATAGAAAAAAGCCGCTTCGCTGAGTTTCGGTCAGCAGGGCGGCTTTCTGTCTGTGTTAAAGCAGGTCAGCTTATGGTATCGGAAGGAAGTTCATAGTCAGATCCTGGTTCGCCGGTGTCCCGATAGATGGACATATCCCTGTCGGTTTGGACCGGCTCAAATTCACCATTATCCGTTACGGCGGCCTGGGCGGAGCTCGGTTCTGCCGTATTGTTTTCGGCACCGGGCATGGACATTGGATAGCCAAGTACTGCGCTATCTTGACCGGCCATTGCAGTGGAGGTCATCTCGGAGGTCGTATCGGCTATCCTATCGCGGTCAGGGTTTTGACCATTTGGTGCAGGTGTGGGAGTCCCTCTGAAAACGTCTTGATCTTTCAAATTAATCACCTCAAGACCATTATGAGCTTTTCCCGGCATGATTATGCATTTTATAAAGCAAGGACGGCAGCTTCATCCCGATCCAGTTTATCCATGCAAAGCTTTAAGCGCTGAAGCAAAGCCGGCTCCTTAACCGCATCCCTCATCTGCCGCAGCAGGTCAATGGTGCGGCGAATGACCGAGATAATATCCCCTTCATCCAGATTGGACAAACGCTGAACTTCGGCAAAGGAAACCCCTTGACTCCAGGAATAGACAATGACCGCTACCCGGGGATCATAGCGGACGGATTCCGGGCCGCAGACACTCTGAATATAACGGGCTAAATCCTGCAGCGGAGTCCAGTCCAGAACGGGGAGCCTTTGAAAGTAATCGTTCTTGCGGGCCTCAAAATCAATGGCCGATAATAAGGCATTCAACTGGTCATCGTCCATAGTTTCCAAAAGTCCTGAAAAAATCAGTTCCGTGACCAATAATTCCTGAACATAAATATGACGGGCACATTCCCCGCGGGGAAGCAGCTCGTCCTCCCGTATGTACCCCATTTGGATTAATTGATTCTTTTTAAACTGGAATTCATTGAAAAAGAAGTTCTGATCCGGCAGAGTTTTCAGATCTTTACGGATTTCAATCATCCTTTGCTGCAGCTTTCGCCGTTGTTTGCTTTCCTCCTCGCAAAGAGCCAGCTTGGCGCCGGGGCATTTTTGCGGGGTTGTGGTCAGGAGCCTTTCCCAGTTTTTAATCTTGCGCGCCATTTCCCGGCCATAGACCCGGTTTTGGCGGCGGGGGCCCAAGGCTTGATAGGATCGTTTGAGACGATCAAGCTCTTTCTTTTTCGGCAGATATTTCACAGGGCAGGCAAAGGAGTCGGTGTGCCGGCACACATGCTCCCCTTTTCCGTTGAATTGTTCCTCCAGTTGAGCCAGCTCAGCAATCAACTGACCGTGAGTTTGCAGATTGCTATGGGCTGCAAAGCTCTTTTGAAAGTAAATCTGGATTTGCTCATAGGAAAGGGTGGCCTGAAGATTGAGGACCGTGTTATAACTTAATTTAAATTGGCTGGTGAGCGGTTCCAGGCGATTGATGTTAAAGCGCGGAGGTGGGTTCTTTTCCATGTAATTCAGATCGACTAAAGCAAAGGAGTAACCCCGCTCATCCAATCCCCGGCGTCCGGCCCGTCCGGACATTTGGAAGAATTCATGATTGGCCAGGGGGCGAAAGTTGCGGCCGTCGAATTTATTCAGGGTATCAAAGCAGACGGAGCGAACGGGATAGTTGATGCCAACGCTGAAAGTTTCGGTGCAGTAGAGAACATGAATGAGGCGTTTGAGGAAAAGCTCCTCCACCAACACTTTTTGCGAGGGCATCAGACCGGCATGATGAAAGGCGATCCCTTTGACGGCTAAGCGTCGCAAAAGCCTAGTGGAGGGGTACCAATCGCTTTCCGGTCCGAAATGTTCCAGGAAGGCGTCCTCTACTTGTCTTTTTTCCTGGGGTTTCAAATAATTGGCGATCAAAGCTAGCTCAGAAGCCTTATCAGCACATTGCTTGCGGCTGAAAACAAAATAAAGGGCAGGCAGATAGTGTTTTTGGATCACTTTAATTAAATCCAGATGATGGGTGGGGGCAAAGATACTGCCTTCTGTAGGCTGGGCAGATTGGATCCGTTGGCGGTAATACTTCCAGAGCTTCTCGTAATTGACCAGACCGGTATCCTTGGCGAAATAATAGTATTCCAAGGGTACGATACGATGGTTTTCCTGGATCAGGGCAACCTCTTCCTGACGTATGCTGCCGATCCAATCCACCAATTGCCGGGCATTGGCCACGGTAGCACTAAGGCCTAACAGTTTCATATGGGGAGGGGCTAAGATGATCGACTCCTCCCAGACTGTGCCCCGTTCTTCATCGTTAAGCCAATGAATCTCATCAAAGATGATGTAGGATACCGATTCTAAAGCGGGATCGCCGGTGATCACTTGATTGCGGAAAATCTCGGTGGTCATGATCAGCAAAGGAGCTTCCGAGTTCAGCACCACGTCTCCCGTTAAAATTCCGACCTTATCTACGCCGAAAAGCTGCTTATAGTCCTTAAACTTTTGGTTGCTTAAGGCTTTAATCGGGGCGGTATAAATAATCCGGCATCCTTCGGACATGACTTTTTCCACGAGGTAATCGGCGACAAGGGTCTTTCCCGTACCGGTGGGAGCTGCAACAATGACAGATTGCCCCTCGTCAATAGCATCTAAGGCTTCTTCTTGAAACCGATCCAAAACTAAGCCGTGGTATGTGCGCTCAGACACGAAAATCAACTCATTTCTTCCAGGAGTTCTTCTCATTTTAGCAAACCCTTATTCCAGGGTCAAATTATGGCAGGATTTCCTGCAAAAAATGGCATGAGGAAGGCGATAAGCCCATATGATGAAACAAGAACTGGCCAAGGGGGGAGTCTGAATGTCATTGCGCCTAGAGGCCGAACAAGCTATGGGGCTTCGCTTCCCAGAGAGAAATGGTGAGGCGGTCATTCGTTTTGAGGAAACGATGGAGGTGCCCCATGGAGCTGAAGTGCTTATGCGGGGTCTTTATCGTGATCCCGACGATATCAAAAAAGGATTTAAGAACCTCCACCAGGAGACAGCCACCCTGCTGGAGATCCTCATGCCCCGTCGCGCCCGCCTGAAAGAATGGTTGGAAGAACTGCCTGAGCAACCTAAAGAAGCTGAGTCTTTTTTACGCGAAACATCGGAAAAGATTCAGCATCAGGATCGCAAAGTTTCCCAACTGGAACATGAATTGATATCTAAATTAGTGGAATCCGGCTTAGAGGATTTATTCCCGCTGCCGCTATCGGCCTTTGCCACACTCTCTTATACTGATCCTTGCGCCAAAATCTTCCTGAGGCCTTTGGGAAGACTTGCCGAGATACTTAAATTAAGCCCCGAGATTTTGCGGCAAGTGGTGCGGGTCCATTTTCTGTACAGCTTGCTTATTCTGGCAGGTCAGGATTTGGATGGCCAATCCTGCCAACGGGGCAATGAGGATGCCGTTCTCATCGGCATTGCTTCCTTTTTTACCCTCAAGCATCTGAAGAAGCATCCTCCTGAATTTCAGCATTGTTATGGGGAATGGGTGAAAGCTTGGGGCGGAAAAAGTTTTCAGCGTTTAATTGCCCAGGAAAGCAGTGTAGAAAAAGTAAGAGCCGCCATGATCTTTTGGCGGCGCAATCCCGAATTATCCTGGGATGGTATTTGGAATGGTCTCCAGTCCTTTGAGATGGAAAAGATCACAAGCCCACGGCCTCTTTCCTCATGGCCAGTCCGCTAGTTCATGGGGGCGAAGGATTTCCATGCGATCTTCATTAAGACGAAGGACGCCTGATTTTTTCCACTGATTGAGGGTGCGGTTGACCAGTTCCCGTGAAGTACCGATCATACTGGCTAAGTCCTTATTGGTCAGGGTGGCATCGTAGTAAATAGGCTCACCGGGTGATGAGGCCGGCTTAGCCATTCGCAGCAGCAGCATAGCCAAAATCCCCGCCGTGGACCGGCTGGTTA
The DNA here is from genome assembly GCF_007830365.1 of Desulfitobacterium sp. LBE. Classification (NCBI taxonomy): domain Bacteria; kingdom Bacillati; phylum Bacillota; class Clostridia; order Eubacteriales; family Desulfitobacteriaceae; genus Desulfitobacterium; species Desulfitobacterium sp. LBE. The sequence goes on from NZ_VLKD01000001.1 coordinate 288,966, forward strand.
AGATCCGAATAAACTCTTGATTCATCCGCAAACGCATATTGAGCTTGCGAATGAGAGCAACGGCCAGGCGGGGGTGATTTTCGAGAATCTTAACCATGCCCTGATTGGAAAGCACAAGGAGGGTGCTTTCTTTAAGTACTTCCGCCGTGGCCGGATAAGAACCCGGTTCCACCAAGAGAATTTCGGCAAGGCTGTCCTTGGGACCGCACCAATCGAGGATTTGTTCATCCCCATTGGGCAAGGTCTTGCTGAGCTTGACCTGGCCTTCTAAGATAAAGTAAACCTGGGAGCCGATCTCCCCTTCGATAAAAAGGATCTGGCCTTTTCTGTATTTGCGGGTTTTAAATTGAGGCAGCAGCGGAAGCAAATCCTCGTCCGCCAGAGATGAAAACAAAGTAAACTGCCTGAGAATTCGCGGGTCAAGCAAAGCGGATACCTCACTTTTAATTCAAATAAGATCTTCACATGGTATCGCGGCAGCGAATACTAATAATAGTAGATAGCTTTATTTAAAAAGCGGGGAAGGGATCTATAGCAAAATTTTTAAAGGAGAGTTGAGATGGAAAGATCAGAAAGCATTCCCATCGAGGTTCAGTTTACGGCTAACTCACCTTTTAAAATCACCGCGTTGATCATTCAATTCCTGGTCATCGTCTTGATTATAGTATGTGGCAGTGAGTGACTCGATCCGGAGGAAGGAATAAGCAAGATCAATGTGAAGGCGTATCCGCCACCTGCTTGGCAGCCAGAACAATAGCGGAAAGAACCCGGGTTTTGTCCGGCAAGGAATCCAATTCCAAATGGGTAAGTATTTCTCCCCGGAGGGAAACACAGTACCTGCTGGGCAATTGATTTAAAGTAAGGGCTTTGATATCGGCCTGGCAGCGTTCACAATCACAAGGTAGTTTGAATTTTTGCATATACTCTTTGAGGACATGCTGCACCACATCTTCGGTGTGGTTTTTTAATTCGTACATCTTTCTACCTCCCTAGTCAATGGTTCTATTCACTCTTATAATAGATGGAATTGAGGTTAGGCACAAGAGAATTTGCAAAATTCTTCCCAATCCATCCTGAGCCATTGCCAACACTATTTCAACACTATTTATTAATGAGAAAAATAAGGAAAAATGTACACCTGGAGAAGAGTTTGGGGTAAAATACCACTGGGCCACATTGTGAAATGAGGGAAAGATATGCAAAAGATTAAACTCATTGCCACCGGGGGGACGATTGCCATGCGCAAGGACTCCTTTGGCAAGACCGTACCGGCGGTTACCGGACATGATCTTTTAGAAAGTATACCGGAATTGCAGGAATCAGCCTTTTGGGATGTGGAAGAATTCAGCAATCTTGCCAGCTGTAATTTTAATCCTGAGCGGATGCTTCAGTTGGCACGGCGTGTGGAAGAGGCTTTCGCCGATCCCGACTGCATGGGGATCATCATCACCCACGGAACGGATACCTTGGAGGAAACGGCTTATTTTCTGGAGCTTACAGTCAAAGACAGCCGGCCCGTCATATTGACAGCCTCCCAAAGAGATGCTTCAGAGAGAGATTCCGACGGCCCCCGCAATTTACATAACTCCATGCGCATTGCCATGGATCCCCACGCTAAGGAACGAGGGGTGTTGATCGCTCTAAATGAAGAGATTCATGCCGCCAGGGATGTGCGGAAATTACACACCAGCCACGTGGATGCTTTTAGTTCCGGCGAAGTAGGTTCATTGGGAAGCATTGACCATGATGAGGTGTTATGGCATCGCAAACCTGAGCCCTCGGTAAAATTTGACCTCCCTGAAAAACTGGCCAAGGTCATGATCTGCAAAGGCTATACCGGCATGGACGGCAGAATGCTGGAATGTATGGTGGACGCTCAAGTGGAGGGAATAGTCATCGAGGCCTTTGGCCGGGGAAATCTCCCCCCGGAGGTTGTTCCTTCGATAGGGAAGATTACGGCGGAAAATATACCTGTGGTCATTACGTCACGTTGTTTATTTGGACGAACTGCTCCTGTCTACGGCTATCCCGGCGGCGGAGCAGAGCTTCAACGCCGGGGGGCACTTTTTGCCGGGGATCTTTCTACAGAGAAGGTTCGTTTGCTCCTGAGTATTGCCTTGGGGCAGAACGTTTCCCACACCCGGCTTAAAGAGATTTTGAGTCGTGGCGGAGTAAAGTAGACAAGCCAATGATAATCCATTACAATCCTAATGAAGGATTGCTGCGGAGGCTATGAAAGCGAGGAATTACTCATGGATTTTTCCGGTAAAGATAAAGCTGCTTATGTACAGGATACGTTTAACTCCATTGCCAAACGCTATGATGTTATGAATACTCTCATGAGTTTCGGTTTAGACAAGGGCTGGCGCAAAAAGGCCGTTCAGACGGTCGAAGCAAAGCCTGGCATGACTATGGTGGATATATGCTGTGGCACAGCTCAGCTCTCCTTGGAACTGGCCATGACCGTGGGTGAGCAGGGGCAGATAACCGGTTTGGACTTCTCTGAAAATATGCTGAAAAAAGCTCAGGAGAATTTAGCGGGTTCCCCCTATCGTTCCATCATTGAACTACGGCAAGGAGATGCCATGAATCTGCCCTTTGCGGATAATTCCTTTGACGGGGCCACGGTAGGCTGGGGGCTGCGCAATCTGCCTGATTTGGAAAAAGGGATTCGGGAAATGATTCGTGTGGTCAAACCAGGCGGGATGGTGGTTTCCTTAGATATGGCCAAACCGACCATGCCGGGGTTCAAACAGGGTTATTGGCTCTATTTCAATAAACTCGTTCCCCTGATGGGAAAAATCTGGGCCGGGAAAGCCAAAGCCTATCAATACCTCCATGATTCTGCCGTAGAATTCCCGTCACAACAGGAGTTAGCCAATATCTTTGCCCGCTGCGGGTTAACGGAAACCCGCTATCAAAATCTTGCCGGTGGGGTAGTGGCTATTGTCAGTGGCCGCAAACCCAGATAAGAGGCGGAACAATAAGTACATAAGCAGTGGTTTGAGAGTTTTACTCATGAATTTATGCTAGAATAATAGTAATGAAATTTACGAGGTGATGACATTGGCAGAAATAACAATCGGTGTCAAGGGAAGAGCGGAAAAAATCGTGGATCAAACCAATACGGCTAAAACCATGGGAAGCGGGTCGTTGGATGTCTTCGCTACTCCGGCTTTAGTAGCGATGATGGAAGAAGCAGCAGTGAGTGCGCTGACATTGTCAGAAGAGCAAAGCAGCGTCGGTGTATCCCTGGATATTAAACATACAGCAGCCACTCCTTTGGGCATGAAAGTGTGGGCTAATGCCGAGCTGGTCGAAGTCGATCGTCGTCGCTTGGTCTTTAAACTGGAAGCATACGATGATAAAGAACTTATCGGTTCCGGAACCCATGAGCGTTTTATCATCGATGTGGAAAAATTCATGATCAAGACCCAAGCCAAAAGCGGAGAACGGGAGTAATTGACGTGGAAAGCTATGTTACAGTCTTCGAAAGTTCAACATGGGAGCAAGTCATTGAGAAATCCCGTTTCATTGGGGTTGTTCACCCGGTACAGAACCTGGAAGAGGTGGAGCAAAGACTTCATGATATCCGTCAAAATTACCCTAATGCCCGGCACTATGTTTATGCCTATCGCTTGCATCAAGGAAAACTGGAAAAATCCACCGACGACGGAGAACCTCAGGGCACCGGCGGCCGACCAGTGCTTGACGTTCTGCAATATCGTCAGATCTGGGATGTACTCATTGTGGTCATTCGGTATTTTGGAGGCGTTCTCCTTGGCGCGGGCGGATTGACACGAGCCTATGGAGGGACGGCACGCCAACTGATGGATAAGGCCTCCATAGGGCGGCTGGTACCCCATCTTATCTACGAGATTGAAGCAGGCTATGATTGGTATGAGCCGTTGAAATATTGGTTTAAACAGTTTTCCTGGGCCACCGGCGAGGAAGAATTTCTGGCTACCGTCAAGCTTCAAGTTTACATTCCCTGGGCGGAGAATCAGCGCTTTCGAGAGTGGCTGGCTGATTTTGCCGATCAGAAAATTGTTCCCCGGGAAATAGGGAACACCTTGTGTCCGCTGTCCAATGAACTTTAAGGTTCATGGGGCTGCGGTCTCTTTTTCTTAAATTCCCAAACGTTTGGGAATTTAAGGCTGTACAAATCGTCAGACTATTTTTAATATAAGAAAAAAATAACTTTCACTTGTCAATGCATTTGTTTTCACATATAATATAACTAAAGTTAGTGCATTAAATAACGAAGTTTATATAGAACACCTTGTCACTACTTAAATAACCAAGTGGAGGAGGCTGAAATTATGTTAGGTTGGATTGCCATGTTCATTCTGGGTGCGTTTTTATTAAGCTGCGGAGTGGCTGTTTTTGCATCTTGTCGTCAGATCTTTAATGTGACTTTTAATTCCTTTAACACTCCAAAAAGAACCAAAAAGTTTGTTAAGCCCGCACAAGCTTAACTATCAACTGAAAAAATAGGCATAGGCCGTCCTCCCAAAGGACGGTCTATTTTTGTTGCCCGCTCTCTGTCCTTTGGCGCATACTTCCTTTAGCCAAGTGGTACATTAAGGGGATAAGGAGGAGAGCCATGCTTACTTTAGCTCATTGGGTATTCCTTTTCTTTATTCTGATGATTATAGTAACCTTATTCTTTCGTAAGCCCCCGATTCTTCCGGCAGCCATCGGCTTATTTGGGGTGGGACTGGCGGAAAGCCGCAATGGGATCGAGGCGGTTCAGATATCTTTTCGAGCCCTTATCCTGGCCACAAGCAATCTCCTCGGGGTCATTATATTGATTGGGCTGGTGGTCGCCCTTACCCAATTATTGCAAAAGACCAAAGCAGATCAAATTTTAGTGCGGCCTCTGCTGAAGATAAAATCCATGAGTTTGGCCTATTGGGCGGTGGGAGTCACCATGTGGGTATTAACCCTCTTGATTTGGCCAACTCCGGCCTTAACCCTTTTAGGAGCAGTTGTGGTGCCGATTCTGGGGAGAATTGGCATTCATCCTCTGGTGCTGGCAGCAAGCTTAGCCATCTTCGGCAAAGGTATAGGGCTGTCCGGTGATTTTATCATTCAAGGGGCCCCTTCCTTAGTGAGCAAAGCCACGGGAATTCCCGTAACGGTTCTGCTTTCAGCATCTTTTCCAGTGGTCATCTTGAGCGGAATCTGCGGAGCGGGTTTCGGCTATATCGCTTTAAGGCTTTTTTTAAGTGCGGAACAGGGGGCGGCAGATTCCCCAAGGTCTGAACCCGGCTCTGAACCCTTACAGATTCCCCATGAGCGTGGCCGGCTATTGGCTGGAATAATGGCTTTAGGATATACAGGAACTGTCTTCATGATTCTAATGTTTAAGATTCACGGTGATGAAGCCAGTGGGTTAATTGGTGGGGTTACTCTGCTCATCTTATGCATTTGCACTGTGCTTACGGAGGGAAAGAACGCTTTCAGTCAATTTATTAATTACGTCAAGGACGGCTTGCGTTATGCTATGGGAGTCTTTGCTCCGATTGTGATGATGGCCGGTTTCTTTTTTATGGGAACAGCCGCGGGGAGTGAACAGATTTTTCTCAAGGAAGGAGCGGGTTTCTTTTATGATTATACAATCCTGCTGGCTGAATGGATCCCGCTCACTAAGTGGACGGTGGTTGGGCTGGTCACCTTTACTGCGGTCCTTGCTTCCTTGGATGGGTCCGGCTTTTCCTGTCTGCCTCTGGTGGGGGGAATGGCGATAGCCCTAAGCCAGGTTTCACAAATACCGGCTGTTCCTTTAGCCGTTCTGGGCCAGGTGGTCGGAATCTGGACCGGTGCGGCGTTAATTCCCTGGGGATTTGCGGCTGTGACATCTGCAGTCGCAGGTGTGGATGTCCAACGGCTCATGAAATATATCCTGCCAGCCTATCTTGCCGCAATTCTCACGGCTCTGGGGTGGACTCTGTTTCAACTATGATTTAAGAATTGTACAAAAGAGAAGGAGAAACTAGGTTTATGTCGAATATACGAGATAGTATAAGATAATGAGGGGGGAGCAGAAGATTTCGTTATATTGGATAACAGTAATACTTGTCAGTGCTCCCTTTATCGTAATCACGACTCGGATGGCCTATAGATTCAATTTAAAAAGATGGGAAGCTGCATTGGTGTCGTTCTTGATGATCGCTTTTGCTCTGGTTTTTCCCATTGTTCTTCGTCGTGAAAAAGTTCTTCATTGGCTCTTTGGCGCTTGTGGCCTTCTTTTGTTCACCGTGGGGATAACAGCCGTCAGAAACCGCTCCCAATCTCCGCCTGAAAGCAGCATCATTGTGGATGAACCGAAAGAAGACGATGTGTTCTGTCCGGACGAAGCTGCTATATCCCACCAGGAGGAAGTTGCCATATCCTATCAGGAAGAAGATACGGTATCCTTTTCCGCGGAAGACGGCCCATCTGATCCGGTGGAAGAAAAGAGAGCCGACACACCTGAGGTTCTGCTGCCGGAGCATGAGCAGGAAGCAACTGAAGAAGAAGCTGTTAAAGAAGAAGCCGGTGATGCTGAGCCTATGGAGATTTTCGTTGAAGATGAAGAATCTGTGGAAACAGAGGCGAACCGAAGCGAAGAGGCAAACATAATTGAAGAAGTCACCAAGCTTGAAGAAATCAGGCCTAAGGAAAAGAGCATAAATGATGACATTCTCCCGGCCTCCGAGCCGGTTGAAGAAACTGAGCCCCCGTTTATACATATGAAGGAATTCAGTCTGCAAGAGTTAATTGAAAAAGGGTTTCAGGCCAAAGAACAGGAGCGTTTCCACCTGGCGGCGGAATGGTTTATGTTGGCCTTAGATCAAAAGCCGTCCTATGACATCGCTTTTTACCTCATTGTGGAGACCTGTGAGCATTGGAAGAATGGCTCCTCTATTTATGATGCGTTGGATAAGGTTGCCCCTTATATCAATGAGTATATTCAAAATGCACCCCCGGAGTGGAGAACCCAACTGATGGAATGGCTGGACAATGAAAATCTACCTGTTCCAGGGGAATTTAGGAAGGATTGATTAAGTAGATGAAGGCAAGTGTTGAAATCAAAGGGTTACGAATTATTAGTATATCAGAGGGCACACAAGTGGGGACAGTTAAGGACTTCATTTTAAACCCCCAAAAGGGAAGCCTGGATTTTTTTGTCGTCGATCAGCCCTCTGATTATTTTGGGGCGAAAGTCATTGCTTACGCTGATATTGTTGGTTTAGGGGAGTTTGCTTTGACTGTTCCTAATCCCGGCGTGATTCAAAGCGTGGCAGGAAATAATGAAGCTCAGGAACTGATTAAACAAGGTGTAGAAGTCATCGGAACGAAAGTACTGACCAAAAAAGGAGCCTTGAGCGGCGAGGTTAAAGAGATTCTCATCGATGAAGAGACCGGAAAAATCGCCCAATGCCTGTTTACTGATAATCAAGGTGAAGAGCATCAGGTGGCCGGAGAGCAAATCATTACTTACGGTAAGGAACTTTTAATTATCGAAGGAAACCCTGGTGAAATAAAGGCAGAAGCAGTAAGCGAACCTGTAAACACTGTAAATGTTGTAAATCCTGTAAGCCCTGTAAGTGCTGGTCCGGTGGAAGAGCAAGTGCCTCAGGCAGTCCCTGCTCCAGTTGAAGTAACTGTGACGGAACAGCAAAATGAAGTAACGGAGTTTAACCTTTTTGAGCAGCGTCAATTACAGTATTTTGTGGGTAAAGCCGTAGTTCAGGATATTGTTTTAGATAATGGTGAACTTTTGCGCGCCGGTGAGCCTATGACTGAAGAGACAATTCGTCAGATTACCACGCGGAACAAATTAATGGAAATTACATCGTTACTCCATAAAAACTAAGTTGTGGTTATGCTATGTTAAGAAGGAAACCATGGGTCTTTCTTTTGGTAATTTTATTTAGTCAGCTTAGCTTATCTATACTTTTGGGGGCTACGGTAACCTACGGTGCGGGTTATGCGAAAGCACCCGAGGGGTTGACGGTTTGGGAAAAAGATCTGGGTGGGATGACCAAGGAAGAGGCCTATGCAGTCCTTGCCGAAGTCATCCCCAAGGCTGTTGTCTATGACCAGGCCGTTTATTCCTTAGAGCTGACCCAAACCGATCAAGACCTCAAAGACTATCTGGCAAGTCAATACATCATTTCCACCGGAAATGTCATTACAGATGCCTTTGAGTATCTGCACAGAATGTCAAGGACTATCCCGTCTCCTGAGTTACTCAATCAGGAGGAAGTCCTTGCTCAACTCCGCAAGTTCGCTCTGGATATCGATCAACCGGGTAAGGCGGCTGAAGTCTATTATGAGAATGGCGAGTTCGTCATCGAAGAGGGCAGCTTAGGAGTCAGACTTGATGTGGACAAATCATGGGAACAACTGCAGCAAAGCAAAGACATGGAGACGGTGCCCCTCATTACTGAGGTCATAGTGGTTCACCCTACCACGGCCGAATTAGAGAAGGTCAAGGATCCCTTAGGGGATTACACTACCTATTTTAATCCTTCCTTTCATGAACGGGTTACCAATGTACGACTTGCTGCTGAAGCGATCAATGGCCTTATTCTTCCACCGGGTGGTGAATTTTCTTTTAATGATACGGTGGGAAAACGTGAACCTGAAAGAGGGTATTTACCAGCTTTAATGTATATGGGCAATAGAGTTGTCACAGATGATGGCGGAGGAATCTGCCAGGATTCGACCACTCTTTATCAAGCAGCCAAACAGGCCAGGCTGGAAGTACTGGAAAGATACAGCCATTCTCTGCCGGTTTCCTATGTTCCCGTGGGACAGGATGCTACGGTTGCTTATGGAGCGCTGGATTTCCGCTTTCGTAACACAACTCAGGGTTATCTGCTGCTTAATGCGGCTACAGGCGGCAATTGGATTCGGGTGAGAATTTTCGGTGTGGCCGATTCTGAACACCCTGCGCTTGACGAACCGGACGGTTATCCTGTAAAACCCAGAGAATGGTTAAAGTAATAAGTAATACAAAAAGTTAATGATACAAAAGCCGCCCATTGTGAGCGGCTTTAATGTTTAGGTTCAATTACCTGTAGTTTTCAATCATGAGTTTCAGGGCAACCAGCAGAGACATGGTGATAAAGATGGGTTTAATCAGGGCGCTGCCCTTACGAATGGCCAGAGTGGTACCGATTCGGGAACCCAAAAACATGGATAAGGCCATAGGGATTCCGTAAGCATAAATGATCTTGCCGCTTATAGCGAAGAGAATAAGTGAAACAAGGTTGCTCACGAAATTAAGGACTTTGGCATTGGCCGAAGAGACAATGAAATTAAAGCCATAAAGAGTGATATAGCCAAAGATTAGAAAAGAGCCGGTTCCCGGACCGAAAAATCCATCATAAAACCCCAGTGCAAAAGCAAAAAGGAAGCCCCAAAACCGTTTTAAGGGAGTTACTCCTTGAAACCTATCCTCAACCCCCAGATTCTTTTGCCACAAAGTGTAAAAACCCACTAAAAGAATCAAAACCGGAACGGCTTTGGTTAGTAAATCAGCGGAAAGGTGCAGGACAGACCATACCCCAAAACAGGTTCCCATCAACGTAAAAGGAATCTGCCATTTAACCACGGAAAAAAATACTTTTCCAGAGCGGGCATAGGTCATAGAGCTGGTCAGAGAACCTATAGTGGAGGCAAATTTATTCGTTCCCAAGGCATGATGAGGAGGAACACCAACCAGCAGCAAAGCGGGGAGGCTGATTAATCCTCCGCCTCCGGCAATAGCATCGATCAGGGCGGCGATAAATCCGAGGATACAGAGCAAGATAATGTCGTCCAACATAAAAATCCTCTTTCTAATGGCAAAATTTTGTTCCGATATACCGCTTAAGGCGATTTAAAAAAACCTGCTAATAGTGTAGGATGAAGAGTAAGAAGGTGTTCAAAGGGGGAGACTTAGTGCGTCAAGTCAGTGTGAATTCCCTAAAAATCGGTGACGTTTTGGGTAAAACCATTTATTCAAGCAATGGGCGGGTCTTATTGGGAAAAGGGGTTAAACTTACACCTCTTTATATCAGTAAGATGAGAGATATGGGAATCACCATTGTTTATATTGAGGATGATCGGTTTGAGGATGTTATTCCCGAAGATGTTATTGATGAGGAGAACCGCCGGGAGGCTATGGCAATCATTGAGCAAGCTTCCCAGGCGGTCCGCCTTGGGAAAAATCTGGATGATTTTCATTTGCGCAATATCGTCAGCAAGATTGTCGAAGAGATTCTGTTTAAAAAAGATATCCTGGTGAGTATGATGGACATCCGCAGCAAAGACAATTACACCTTTGCTCATTCTGTCAACGTATGTGTCCTGGCCACGGTTCTGGGCAAGGTGATGCATCTGGATAAAGAAAAACTGGAAACCCTGGCTATCGGCGCTTTACTTCATGACATTGGTATGGTTCACCTTCCCCAGAATATCCTGGAGAATCACGAACAACGTACTGAAGAAGAGGAAGAAGAATACAGGACCCATACTACCTTGGGATTTGAAGAATTGAGGAAGCGCAAGGAGCTTAACCTTGTAGTTGCCCATATAGCCTTTCAGCACCATGAGTATATTGATGGAACCGGTTATCCCCGTCAGCTTAAAGGTGATGAAATTCATCCTTTGGCTCAAATCGTGGCCATCGCCGATCTTTATGATAAGCTGACCTCCGATAACAGCGGAATGAAACGAGTTATGCCTCACGAAGCTTGTGAAATCCTCATGGGTCTCGTGGGTAAACAGTTTCCCTTGGAGCCGGTCCGTCTGTTCCTGCGCAATATCGCCGCTTATCCTACCGGGAGCACCGTTCGGCTTAATACGGCAGAAATCGGTGTGGTGGTGGACCAGAATCCCAGCATTCCTACCCGGCCCGTGGTTCGCGTTTATGATGAGATGAATTATGAAGCCGGGCAGGGCAAAGAGTACAATATGGTTGAAAATCGAACCGTCTTCATTACTGAGGTTTTGGTTTAGCACTGAAGAAAGTCTTGTTCATGCCGGAAGTAATCTGCTGGGGCATAGTGGTGACAAGGGACAATCCGGACATTTGGGATTGCGGGCAGCACAGATTCTTCGTCCGTGCCAAATGAGCCAATGATGGGCTTGAATCCATTGGGAACGGGGAATAGTGTCTCTCAACTGCTTCTCGATCAGATCAGGATTGGTCCCTGAGGCCAGCCCCAACCGGTTGGAGACTCGTAAAACGTGAGTGTCTACGGCCATGGCGGGGATATGAAAAGCATTGCTGAGTACCACATTGGCTGTTTTTCTTCCCACACCGGGAAGCTGGGTCAGAGCCTCCATGGAGCCGGGGACTTCTCCCCCATAGCTCTCAACCAGGATTCGGCAAGTGGCTAAAATATTTTTGGCTTTATTATGATAGAGCCCCAGTTCTTTGATGGCCTTTTCCATTTCCTCTAAAGACAGGGTTAAGAACTGTTCAGGAGTTTTGTAATCCCTGAACAGTCTTTCCGTAACTTGATTTACTTTTTTATCCGTAGCCTGAGCGCTCAGCATCGTGGCAATCAGCAGCTCAAACGGGGTGGAGAAATTGAGTTCACAATGGGCCTCGGGATAAGTCGCCGCTAAGATGCTGAGAATGGAGTTTACGTTGCTCATGTTAGCCTCCTATAGATAGTTGATGATCAAGAGATTGTTTGTGATCAAAAGATAGTTTGCGATCAAGATTAGATCGTGAAGAAAGGAAACAGTGGGATGCAGTACATTAGATTTTCATATGAGGATAGAATTTGCTTTGGTCAGCTTCAAGGGGAATTCATTGCTCTTTTTGACCGCTCTTATTTGGAAGCAGGCTGCAAAAAAACAGGTCGGATACTTCAGGCAGATCAGGTTCGCTTGCTGGCGCCTGTTGAGCCGACCAAGATCGTGTGTATTGGCTTGAATTATGCCAAACATATTGAAGAACTGGGCCATGATTTTCATGATGACCCTGTCATCTTTCTGAAGCCCGTCACTTCCTTAGTGGGGCCGGAGGATGAGATTATCCTGCCGGCGATGAGTCAGCAGGTTGATTATGAGGCAGAGCTTGTGGTAGTTATAGGTAAAACAGCTAAGGACCTTGCTGAAGATCAGGCTGAAGACTATATTTTCGGCTTCACCTGCGGCAATGATGTCACAGCCAGGGATCTGCAAAAGAAAGATGGGCAATGGACCCGCAGTAAGGGTTTTGATACCTTTTGCCCCATTGGGCCCTGGATCGTCAGAGACCTGGACTATAGAAATGTGAAGATTCGTTCAGTGTTGAATGGGGAGGTAAAACAGTCTTCCCAAACCAGCCATTTAATTCATTCTGTTCCTAAATTGGTAAGCTATATTTCCCAGATTATGACCTTAAACCCTGGGGACTTGATCATGACTGGGACTCCCGAAGGGGTAGGGCCCATGAAAACCGGTGATGGAATTGCCGTTGAAATCGAAGGCATTGGCCGGCTGCACAACCTTGTCCGTTAGGAACGCCATGTACTGGGTTTATATTCTTCACTGTGCCGATAATACACTCTATACCGGATCGACGCCAAGGCTGGAACGCCGAATTCAAGAACATAATCAAGGCAGCGGGGCGAAATACACCCGGGGGCGGCTGCCTGCACTCCTAAGACAGGCCTGGATTGTGGAGAACCGGAGCCAGGCTCTGCGGCTGGAAGCTTTTATAAAAAAGTTAACACGCAAGGAAAAGGAATACTTAATCGACGACCCCCAAGACCTTCTGCGCCTGGCTAAAGAGAAGGGCTATGACTTCGTCATAAAGATCGGGGATAAAAGCGATTGAACCGCTTTAGTAGATCCCGCCGCCAATAAACTCCCGCAAGATAGAATTAAAGGGGACTTTGGCTATATCCAGGATTTCAAAGTGGTAAAGCACTCTTAAGAGATGGGAGGCGGTGGCGTAATAGGGATGATCTTTAGGAATGCTGATTAAAAGCGGTTCAGCATAAGCCTTAAGAGCGTTTAATTCATAGAGCAGGCTGGAATTGAACATAACGTCTGCTTCCTCTTGATAGGGAAATATATTGTTGTTTTCCCCCCGCCGCACGCTGGACCATTGATTGAGGGTTTTTTCCGGGTTGATGCCACGATATTTGTCATCACGAACCAGGCGGCGAATCAGGCGTACATCCGTTGTGGAGATACGATTATGAGTATCGATATTGGGTTGAAAAAGAGCGCTGATATAGATTTTGAAGAGATGGGAGCGCTCCAGGGAAGGCAAAAGCCGGGGGTTGAGGGCATGAATACCCTCCATGACCAATATTTCATCAGGCTCTAATTTCATGCGTATACCCTCGGGTTGACGACGGCCTGCCACAAAATCGAAAATAGGGCACTCAATCTCCTCGCCATGGATTAAGGCCTTGACATGCTGGTTCAGCAAGGGGAGATCGAGAGCCTCGAGAGCTTCAAAGTCATATTGTCCATACTCATCAAGAGGCGTGTGTTCCCGATCGCAGAAATAATTATCCAACGACAAAGCAATAGGGCGGATGCCATTAACCTGAAGCTGTGTGGACAGACGTTGGGCAAAGGTGGTTTTCCCGGAGGAAGAGGGACCGGAAATGAGAATAATGCGGAGGTTCCTTCGCTGTTCGAGAATGCGATCAGCGATTAAGGAAATTTTTTTCTCATGCAAGGCTTCGGCTAAAGAGATTAATTCTGTGGTCTTGCCTTTCCGGATATTAAGGTTAATAGAACCCACCTTATCCAAATGGAGGTTTTCCACCCAACGCTGGGACTCCAGGAAAGTAGCGGCTAATTTTTCCGGTGGTACAAAATTGGGCAGCTCGCAGGGATGCTCAGGATTGGAAAAGAGCAAAATAAAGCCGGGATGATAGAAGATGAGGGTAAAAGGATAATAGGTATCTGCCGGATGCATAGCGGGATAAAGAGACTTGACGAAGATATGATTGACCTTCGTGTGAAAGAAGCCATCTTCTTCCGCACAGGACATGATCTTCGGCTTAGACTCCAACCAGTGATGGAGTTTTTCCTCGATTTGCGCTACTTCCCGAGGCGAAAGAGGTGAGTTCTCTAACTCGCAATAAATACCATCCAAAATGGAGTATTGAATCTTTATTTCCTCCTGAGGAAAAAGCTCCTCCACAATCCTAATCAAGCCAAAAATAAGGGTCTGACGATATTGACGATGGGTCGTTTCCATGACGCTCATTGGGGCACCTCTTTTCTTTAGAGTCTGTCTTAAGGTTAATTCTACAGAGGAATCCTTCCTTCCTGTTACTTTTGAGAATGATTTTAAAAAGATATGGTATACTGGAGAAGGAAAAATATCCATCTCTGGCGAATACAATTCGGATAATGTCTTGGGGAGTGAATGCATGTTGTACGAAAGCACGAGAGGGAATTTCCCTGATCAAACTGGAAAAGAAGCGATTGCCTTGGGCATGGTTCCGGTAGGGGGGTTATTTGTTCCGAAAGAACTTCCGCAAATCCACTGGGAGGAAGTTCGCGGCATTTCCTATCCAGAACTGGCCCAATTGATTTTTAAACGCTATCTACCCGATTTTCCGGAGGAGAAATGTGTTGAGACTTCAAAAATATACACGGATGGAGTTTTCGATTCGGATAATCCGGCTCCCCTGGTGAATGTGGGAGATATGGGAATACTGGAGCTATGGCATGGTCCTACTGCCGCCTTCAAAGATATGGCCTTGCAGGCTTTGCCCCATCTTTTGGGAGAAAGCATGCAGGTTCTCACTCACACCGACAAGGTGCTGATTTTGGTCGCTACGTCAGGAGATACGGGAAAGGCCGCCCTGGAGGGATTTAAAAATGTTGAGGGTACAGAGATCATGGTCTTTTATCCTGAACATGGAGTGAGCACTGTTCAGGAGCAGCAAATGACCACAACTGATGGGGTCAACACTAAAGTAGTTCCCGTCGTCGGTAATTTCGATCAGTGTCAGTCCGCTGTGAAAGAGATTTTTGGCAATCCTGACTTAAGAGAAAAATTTAAAGAACAGGGCATTGCCTTTTCTTCGGCAAACTCTATTAACTGGGGAAGGCTTTTGCCGCAAATCATCTATTACTATTGGGCTTATTTACAAGGGGTGGAATCGCAACGAATTCGTCCCGGAGAAAAAATGAATGTGGTGGTACCCACAGGGAACTTCGGCAACATTCTTGCCGCTTATTATGCCAAGGAAATGGGATTGCCTATTCATCAACTCATTTGTGCCTCCAATGAGAATAATGTGCTGACAGATTTCTTCAGCCAAGGAGTGTATAACCGCAAGCGTCCTTTTTTCGTGACCTCTTCTCCTTCGATGGATATTTTAATATCCAGTAATTTTGAGCGCTTCCTTTACGAAGTTTCCGGGAGGGATGGGTCAAAGGTAGGAAAGTGGTATGACGACCTGCAGGCCCTTGGCGAATTTACTGTGGATTCGGATACTTTAGCCAAGGCCAGGAAAGCAGTCATTGCCGGATGGGCCGGTGAGGCGGATGTGCTGGCGGTCATACAATCCGTATATAAAGAGCATGCCTATGTTCTGGATCCCCATACAGCCGTAGCGGTGAAAGTATATCAAGATTATCTTCGGGAATCAGGAGACAACACCTTTACCATGATCGCCTCAACAGCCAGTCCCTTTAAATTTGCCAAAACCGTCTTAGAGGGCATTGATGCAGATGCCTTAGAAGATGATGAATCGGCGAATTTGCGGAAGCTGAGGGAGATTACCGGCTGGAGCATACCCAAAGGTCTCCAGGGGTTAGAGGATAAAGAGACTTTCGGTTTGGAGCCGGTACAACCTGAGGAGATTCCGGAACTCATCCAGAAGGTTTATATACCCAATAGATAGGCTATTGCACAGATAGGATACATCCGACTGCTTGTTGGCATTTTCGGGGTTTATCACCAGATAAGCCCTTTTTACTTTCTCTATGAAGAAAAAGTTTTCAGAAAAAAGGAGATAACCTGTTCATGCCGAACAATGAGATTTGGCAGAGGAGAAAAATCTTGACAAGGGAGAAAGTGGTGATAGCATGGGTTCAATTCTACAGTTTGTTTTAATCATCATTGCTATTAATATAACTTATGTGACCTTAACGACCATCCGCTTTATTTTAATGATTAAAGGTATGCGGGTCTATGCTTCGCTGTTGTCTGTGCTGGAAGTCTTCATCTATATCATGGGACTTTCCATTATCCTGGACAACCTTGACAGCTATTGGAATATTGCGGCTTATTGCTGTGGTTATGGCGTGGGGGTCTATCTCGGCAGCCGAATCGAAGAACGGTTGGCTCTCGGCTATATTATGGCACAGGTCATCGTGGAATGCGAATATCAGGGGCTGGCAGGGGAACTGAGGGACGCCGGCTTTGGGGTGACGAGCTGGCTGGGGGAAGGAAAAACCGGGCCGCGTATGGTCATGATGGTGTTGGCCAAGCGCAACCGCCAGAAAGAGCTGTTAAACAGGATCGACAGCCTGTGCTCAAATGCCTTTGTCATTTTTGAGGAACCGAAGAATTTCCGCGGGGGATTCTGGGCGAAGAAGGTTCTGCATTAACCGGGCTATTCCTTGGCCGAAAGCTTTGCCTTAGGATAGGAGCCTAGTAGTTTAGTGCTGACTCCTTTGTCTTTGAGTGCCCATAAAGCCTCCTGGATCGATGGGGAGAAGACATACCCATCAATATCCACAAAGAACACATACTCTCCCAGCTTTTTCTTGGAAGGGCGGGATTCAATGCGGCTTAAGTTAATATTGCGCAGGGCAAATTCCTGAAGGGCATGGGCTAAGGCGCCGGGGGTATCTCCGGTAATGATTAAAAGGGATGTTTTATCCTCTTCATTCATTTCGGCAAGATGATGCCCTACGAAAATAAAACGGGTGGCATTGAGCATGGAGTCCTGAATTTTTTCCGATTTACAGTGTAAATTATAGATTTCGGCGGCACGCCGGGGTCCGATAGCAGCCCAAGGCTGATCGGGATTCTGGGCTATTTTCGTAACTGCTTCAGCAGTGCTGGGAGAAGAGTGTTGTTCTGCCTGAGCCAGATGAGTTTCCAGAAAATCACGGCACTGCCCCAAGGCCTGCTCATGGGAATAGACCTGTTTTATTTGCGCTAAATGAAGGGGCTGAGCGGTGATCAGGCATTGATCCACGGGGAATATAAATTCTCTCATAATATACAGACTTTCCGTCTGGCCCAACATATCCATGGTTACTCCCACCTGGCCTTCGGTGGAATTTTCCAGAGGGACAAAGGCCCCTTCGATCTCCAGGTTTTGGCAGGCTATTAATAGTTTGGGAATCGTCGTAAAGGGAATAAGGTTCAGCGGCGGTTCCAATAAATCGGATTGAGTCGTTAAAAAGAGTTGAAGCGCTTCTTCAGAAAAGCTGCCTTTCGGTCCTAAATAGCCAATGTTCATCATCTTATCCTCCTCGTCTTGCTCTCATTGTAAATAAAAAAAGACTTACCTCACCCCCAAATAAGGGACGAGTTAAGTCACGCGGTACCACCCTTTTTGCTGTATGTACAACAGCCACTCACATGATCCTGGAATGAATCAAGGCTCTTAACGGAAGCGGCCGGCATTCCCTACTTTGAGTTCAGGAATGCAACTCCAGAGTGAATCTCTGTTACCAGCAACCACTAAAGCTTTCAGTCTCCGACTTTAGTTCCCTGAAGGTCTGGGCTAACAGATGCTCTCTTTCATCGTTGTTCGTTGATTTGGAAATTCGATTTTAACAATTATATCAAGAACTGGTGCAATTGAAAAGCAAAACTTAGTAAATTCTTGATTTTTAGATATTTGTACACTTTAAACTTGCAGAAACCTTACAAGCAAGTTAAAATAATGTTTGGAAGGTTGGGGAACCTTCCTGGGAGATAAGGTGGACGAGGTGGCAGAAACAGGCAGTGGAACGTACGCTGCCTGTTTCACTTTTTATAGGGCATTAATTTTGCTAAATTTTCCCCATCCTGTGTATAATAAGCATTAGGGTAAGTCAATAAGGAGGGAATGCTTATGGAACAAGCTAAACTAAAAACACGTTCAGAAATCCCTGAGCAATATAAATGGCATCTTGAGGATATTTTCCCCAGTGATCAAGCTTGGGAAGAGGAATTTCTTAAAGCCGAAAAGCTTTTGGAACGAGCTGAATCATTCCAGGGGCATTTGGGGGATAGTGCCGAGGCTTTGTTAACCTGCTTTGACTGGATGGATGAAGTGGGGCAAAGTGTAGGTGAAATCTACACCTATGCACGGATGCGCCGGGATGAAGACAACCGGAATGCTCATTATCAGGCTTTGACGGATCGGGCCGGTGCTCTTTCTGTCCGGGTGGGGAGTGCTTTAGCTTTTGTAGTTCCGGAAATTCTCGCTTTGCCGGAAGGAAGGCTCCAGGAATTTCGCCAAGCGAATGAAAAAATGGCCCTTTATGACCACGCCTTAGAAGATATTTTGCGTAAACGTGAACATGTACTAAGCTCTCAAGAGGAAAAGTTATTGGCTGAAATGGGCGAGATAGCTGAAGGTCCCAGCACCATTTTTGGCATGGCCAATAATGCCGATCTTAAATTTCCCAGTATTAAGAATGAGCAGGATGAGGAAGTAGAGCTCACCAAAGGAAACTATATTCAGTTCATGGAAAGCGAAAACCGAAGGGTGCGGCAAGAGGCTTTTGAAACCCTTTATGGCACCTACCAAAAACAAATTAATACCTGGGCAGCCATCCTGAACTCCAATATTAAAGGGGATGTTTTTTTTGCCAGGGCCAGGCGTTACCCTTCGGCTATTGAGGCTTCCTTACATGATGATAAAGTTCCTTTAGGAGTCTATGATGCCTTGATCGATACCGTCCGTGAGTTTTTACCGGAAATGCATCGTTATGTCAAGCTGAGAAAGAAGGCCTTGGGGCTGGACGAACTACATATGTATGATATTTATGTTCCCATTGTCTCAGAGGTCAAGATGACGATTCCTTATCAGGAAGCCGTGGCGATGTGCCGGGAGGGGCTTAAACCTTTAGGCTCCGACTATGGCAAGGTTTTGGAAGAAGGAGTCACTTCCCACTGGATTGATGTCTATGAAAACCAGGGCAAAACCAGCGGTGCCTATTCCTGGGGGACCTACCGTTCCCATCCTTATGTGCTGCTCAATCATCAGGATACTTTAGATTCGATGTTTACGATTGCTCATGAGATGGGGCATTCCCTCCATACCTATTTTTCCAACCGCACTCAGCCTCATATCTATGCCGGTTACAAGATCTTTGTGGCTGAAGTGGCTTCTACCCTCAATGAAGCTTTGGTGATGGACCACTTGCTCAAAACCACGGAAGATCCCAAATTATTGGCCTATTTGCTGAATCATTATCTGGAGCAGTTCAGGGGCACTGTTTTCCGTCAGACCATGTTTGCGGAATTTGAAAAGAAAACCCATGCTCTGGTGGAACAAGGGGAGGCCCTCACTGCGGAATTGTTATCCAGCACTTATCTTAAGCTCAATGAGGACTACTACGGACCGGATGTGGTGATGGACCCGCAAATTGCTATTGAATGGGCCAGAATCCCTCATTTTTACAATGCTTTCTACGTTTACAAATACGCTACAGGGTTCTCGGCAGCCACAGCTTTAGCGAGGAAAATTCTCGACGAAGGGGAACCGGCAGTGGAGCGTTACCTTAGATTCCTATCCAGCGGCAGCTCCGACTATCCGATTGAATTGCTGCGTGAAGCCGGTGTGGATATGGAGACGCCGGTGCCGGTAAGGGAGGCGCTGCAGGTCTTTACGAGCCTATTGGATCGGTTGGAGGGGTTGCTTTAAGCTGAGCCTCCAAGGTAGGGGTTCTCGAGGATTCTCCGGAGTCATCCGGAATTCTCCAGGATTTTGATTTACACTGGTCGCTCCATAAGCTGCGCGGACAAAACTAACGCGAAAAGCCCCCCGCTCCGAAAGGTGCCCCGCCAAATCGCTCCTGCTCAATGGCGGGTTGGAAACGTCCTGTTTCCAACCTTTCTCCGCAGCGTGCTTTTTGCGAAGTTTTGTTTCCGCTCGCTTAAATTCGCTTCCCTTGTGTAAATCAAAATCCTTGGGCCGTTTTTCGGGTCTGGTGAGCAGAGTGTTGTAGGAAATGCGGAGTAAGTGGCCCTTCTCTAGCTGCCTTTTCCGTCTTTACCGACGCCGCTATAGCGGCAGGGTCGGCGATCAAGCAAGGCTCTGAAGAAGGGATGAGATGATCCCCGGAAGTGCCTTGCAAAGAACGTCAGGCCTCGGGCTTCCCAAACCTCCGGACTCCAAGGGAAAGCTAAAAGTCCCCGCAAGCAGTAGCTTTGCGCACAAAAGCGAAACGGATTTAGCGGAGGGGCGGTCAGGTCAACGAGGCTTTCTTAACGTAGCGCAGCCACGGTTCACATCAGGTATTACCCTGAGGTTTGGCGTAGCTGTTAAGAAAGCGAGTTGACCAGCCCTGGAGCTATGGAGTGAGCGTTGTGCGTAAAGCTACGCGACCCGGGCGACCCGGACAAATCGGACAGATCAGACAAACAAGCACCGCTTTTATACCTCTGCCGATGCCGCCCCATAAGCACAAACACCCGCCCCAAAATCTATGCTATAAAAGAACTCAGCCTTACACGCTGATTCTCAGAAAGAAAGGAAGAAAAGATCATGAGTGACGCCTGCGGCTCCTGCCCATCGGCAAGTTCCTGTACTACGGGAAGCTGCCCTTCTACACAACCGGAGAAAACCAAAGCCCAACAAGCCAGCAATATCAAAAATGTCATCGCGGTCATGAGCGGCAAAGGGGGCGTGGGGAAATCCTCCGTTACCTCCATGCTGGCGGTGAGTTTAATGCGCCAAGGCTTTAAAGTGGGTATTTTAGACGCGGATATAACCGGACCCAGCATTCCGAGAATTTTCGGACTGAGGGATAAGGCCAATATGAATGAGGTAGGGGTTATTCCTGGTGAAACCTCTCATAGAATTAAAGTGATGTCCCTCAATCTCATGATTCCTAACGAAGACGATCCGGTGATCTGGCGTGGTTCCATCATTACCCAGCTGGTACAGCAGTTCTGGACAGATGTCGTTTGGGGAGAGCTGGATTATCTGCTCATCGATTTGCCGCCAGGAACGGGAGATGTCCCCATTACTGTCATGCAATCCTTGCCCGTATCCGGTGTGGTCATCGTAACCAGCCCTCAGCAGCTGGCGGGGATGATTGTTCGCAAGGCCATCAATATGGTCAAGAAATACGATGCAACGATATATGGCTTGGTGGAAAATATGGCCTATGTTGCCTGCCCTCAGTGTGAGGAGCGGATTGAGATTTTCGGAAAACCCCATGGGGAAGCAGAAGCTGCTCAAAATGAGATTCCCTATCTTGGTCAATTACCCATTGATCCGGTCTTGGCCACCATGTCGGATCTAGGCAAGATAGAGGATTATGAATCCGCTGGCTTTACGCAAATTGCCAAGAATTTGGCTGAAGTTATACAGGAAAAGCAAAAGTAAAAGCAGAAAAAAGAAAAGGTAAAATTAAAATTGAAAGAGGGGGTGACCTGGCTTAGCCAGGATAATATGGAATCAACGATTCGGGACATCGGATTGGCACCGCAAGGACAATTAAAAATCGATTGGGTGCAGGCCCATATGCCGGTTCTCAACACCTTAAGAGAAGAGTTTGAGAAAACCCAGCCTTTTCAAGGCAAGAAAGTGACCATTTGCCTGCATTTAGAAGCCAAGACAGCTTATCTGGCGAAAGTGGTTCAAGCGGGCGGAGCTGAAGTTACTGTGGCGGCCAGCAACCCTTTATCCACCCAGGATGATGTGGTGGCTGCTTTGGTAGCCGGCGGTGTCCATGCCCATGCCTGGTATGGTGCTACCGATGAAGAGTACCATCAGCATCTGCACAAGGCTTTGGATTTTGAGCCGGATTATATTATTGATGATGGGGGAGATTTGGTATCCACCCTGCACAAGGAGCGCCGGGAGCTGTTGCCTAAGGTCCTGGGAGGTGCTGAAGAGACCACGACAGGCATCCTCAGACTGCGCGCCATGGAGAAAAACGGTGAATTGGCCTTCCCCATGATGGCGGTCAATGATGCCGAGATGAAATACCTTTTTGACAATCGCTATGGCACAGGCCAATCGGTCTGGGATGGGATCATGCGCACCACGAATCTGGTGGTGGCCGGCAAGACGGTTTGCGTAGTGGGCTATGGCTGGTGTGGTAAAGGTGTGGCTTTACGGGCCAAAGGCTTAGGTGCCCGGGTGATTATCTGTGAAGTCAATCCGATTAAAGCCAATGAAGCTTGGATGGATGGCTTCGAAGTGATGCCCATGTTGGCTGCCGCTCCCTTAGGCGATTTCTTCGTCACAGTAACGGGAAATAAGAATGTTATCTCAGGTGAGCACTTCCAAGTCATGAAGGATGGAGCAATCCTCGCCAATGCCGGTCACTTCGATGTGGAGGTCAATAAAGTCCAGTTGGCGGCCATGGCCCAAAGTTGTCGTGAGGTTCGCCGCAATATTGAAGAATATCTGCTTCAGGATGGGCGGAAGATCTACCTCCTGGCAGAAGGACGCTTAGTCAATTTGGCGGCAGGAGACGGTCATCCCGCCGAAGTTATGGACATGACCTTTGCTTTGCAAGCCTTGGCCTTGCATTATCTTGCTACAGTAAAAACCCCCCTGGAGCCTAAAGTTTACTCCGTCCCCACGGAAATGGATATGCGAGTGGCCGAGTTAAAATTAAAAACCTTAGGTTTAAGCATCGATCAATTGTCTGAGGAACAAAAAAGCTACCTCGCCAGTTGGCAGCATAGTTAAGAAGAGCCTTTTAAAACAATTCAATATTCAGGTCCTGATGACAACAGTCATGAGGACCTTTTTGTTGTTTAAAAACATTGTAAAAGAGTGAAAAATAGCTTTTGTTCTATTCTGTTATAGTATACAATAGAAACAATACATTGTATTAGCATCAGATAAGTCTTGGGTGATTGTAGGGGGGATAGATATGCCGATGTTTCTCGTTCGTTCCTTGAGTCAGGATATCATCGGAGAGAGCAAAGGGCTGCGACAGGCCGTTGAGGGATGTCGAAAAGCTGCTAAAGAAAATGCCCCGGTTATGTTTCAGGGTGAGGTCAGCACGGGTAAACTACTTTTAGCCGGCTTTCTGCATAAAGAGAGTAAACACTCCCGGCAGCCCTTGCTTGTGGTGGATTGCATTAAGGACGAGGACATGATTCACGAACTACTTGCTCCCGGTTTTGAGTGCAAGCAACTGGACCGTTATGAGGGAGGCAGTATCTATTTTCGTGAAGTGGCAACCCTCAGCCTTGGCAAACAGAATCAGCTCTATAAAGCTCTTGAAAAAATAGAAAAGAGAAAAATCAGAGCATTTCTGAGTTCATCCCAAAATATTCATTTAATGAGAATGGAAAAGGCCTTTGATCCCGATCTCTATGATTATGCCAGTCAATGGGAGATTGCTGTTCCCCCCCTACGGCAAAGAAAAGAAGATATCCTTCCCCTAGTCCGGCATTATATCGGAGTATTTAATTTGAAATTAAGAAAGTCTATCCAGGGGCTGACTCCACAAGCAGAAGAAATTCTTTTAGCTTATCGGTGGCCGGGGAATGTGGATGAACTAAAGCAAATTATCAACAGAGCCATGCACCTGTCCAACGAATCCCATATCTCCCAGCGTCATCTTAGCGACAATTTGGGAATATCCAAAGAAGATGGCTTCAGCCACGGGGTAATGCCTTTGGAGCGAATGGAGGAAATCCTTTTACGAAGTGCTTTGGAGCGCTATGGATTTACACTGGAAGGCAAGAAAAGAGCGGCAAGAGCTCTTAACATTTCCTTAGCAACACTGTACAATAAGCTTAAGCGGTATAATCTTAATCCATAACCAACCATACCAAGGTTGCGTAAGGAGGATACAGGGTGAAACAGACCTTTCCGACCCACAAGGGGGAGCTTATTGTTGAAGGGCCGGTTACGGCAGAGAGCTTAAGTCAATTGAGTTTTGACGATGATTTGAGGGCATTCCGCCCTCCGAAGCGCCAAAAAGAAGCCTTGATTGAAATCAGTGAAATTCCTGATGGCCGCATCATTATTGCCCGAATCGAGAATGATATTATGGGCTATGTGACCTTTCATCCCCCGGATTGTTTTGAGCGGTGGGCTAAAGGCCCTCCGGAGCTTTTGGAATTAGGGGCCATCGAGGTTTCCCCAAAAGTCCGGGGACTTGGGGTGGGGAAAAAACTGCTGCAAGTCGCTTTTTCTGATCCAGCTATGGAGAATCATGTCGTCATAGCTACAGAGTATTATTGGCACTGGGACTTGGAAAGGACGGGGCTGCGGGTTTGGGAGTACCGTGAAGTGATGGATCGTCTTATGTCAAGCGCAGGTTTGCACATAAGGGAGACGGATGATGAGGAGATATGTTCCCATCCGGCCAATATGCTTACGGTACGCTATGGTAAAAACCTTTCCCAAAGCAGTATCGATCATTTTGAAAAGATTTTGTTCGCAAATTCCGATCGGAGGGATTGCCTTGCCGGAAACGAATCAAGACCCTCTAAGCCAGGTAATTAACGCTGTGCAGGGAATTTATGGCCGTAAAGATCAGGCTCATGATCTGGAACATGCTCTCCGGGTCAGAGCATGGGGCAAGCAGATTGGGATACAGGAGGGTGCCGATCTATTGATTGTGGAGCTGGCAGCTATTCTTCATGATATTGGCCGCTCCGGAACCCTATCGAAAACCCATGCTGAGAGCGGTGCGGCCTTGGCCGGTGGCATCCTGCATAAATGCGGATACCCGGAAGACACTATTGAAGCTGTTAAAGCAGCTGTCCTTTCCCACTCACGGGAAGGCTATGAACCGGAAACGTTGGAAGCAAAGATTCTTTATGATGCCGATAAATTGGATTTTGTAGGTCCTATGGGGATTGCCAGGCTTTTTGTCTGGTTGGGGAAAGAAGGAAAACCTTTTTTTGGGCCGGATTCCTGTGAATCCTTTTACCGTGAAAGGATTCGTCACTACCATGAGCATATCCACACCCAAACCGCACGGGCGCTTTTTGAACCGCTCTTTTTGTATTCTGAGAATTTTTGGTCTGAGTTGGAGAAAATGAGGCTTAAAAAAGGCTAAGCTGGTTAAACTATGGATATATCTTTTTTGAGGAAAGGAAGTATATCCATTGCGCTGGTTGGGACGTATTTTAATCATCTTCATTTTACTTATGGCAGCTAAAGGCTTGTTTGCTCCGGAACAGCCTCAAGCCTATATTTCCGCACCGCGAACTCAGGTTTTATTGGAGGAAATCCACTGGCGGTCTGTTCAGATTCAACAAGCGGCACGGGATTTGCCCGGAAGTATCGAAGTGATGCTGCGAAAAATCTTTTCTGACGGAAAACCCGCATCTGAAGCCAAATCAGTTTGATAAACACCATTGATTTTGCCGGTATTGTTTTAATAAGCCAAAAAGAGAGCGCAAAGCTCTCTTTTTTGAATTTGTTGCTTTTTTTCATTCATTATCAAAGGCAATCGAGAATATGAATAGGCAAAGGTCGTTTTAAAAATTGTTCGTTTCGGTGTACAATAAGCGATGTAATCTTCTTTGAACTAGGGTGCGCTATTCTAGTGCGTAAAATGACTGTCGAAGGCGGGCCTAAGAATCCGCTAAGGGCATACCGATGAAGTTCCTGGTGGTGGCTTTCGACGCCCAGTCGAGGGTTGCTGCTGGGAGTTAAGGATGAGGGGGATCTGCAATGGCATGCGGGCGATACCCTCTTCCGTGGAGGCCTAAGTTCGTGGCTGCTTTTGGTTACGGCTTGGGGTATGAACCTGCATTAGGAAGGAACTTAGTGCAGTGTAGCCTGCCTTGAGGTGGAGAAGTTGGGAGGGCTGAAGGAACTTTAAGTTCATTGGCCGATGAGCTTAAGTTTGCCTGAAATTCTTTTCTGCAAAAGAGGCTAGACCGTCACGGAGCGTGAAGGAAAACTTCTAGAGCGAAAACCAACGAGGATTAAAGTGCGTTCTTAGTGGCGATCAAGTGCTGGAAATGGTGACATTCTGGGCTGAGGGAAAAGGGAAACCGCCTGTCAGGAAACTGCAGGAGCTCAGTGGGAAAACCTACTTGACCTATGGCGCAATATTTATTCGTTGGTGTCCTAAGGTTCAAAGAGCAGCACCTCTCGTGAGAGAGGTGTTTTTACTTTTATCTTACTTTCTTTAGGCACAGAAAGCCAATGAGTGAATAGTCTGATATTAATAGAATAAATTTCCAAAATATATCACTTTTATAATTAATTGTGTGAAGGATTAAAGGCATTTTTCGCGAATACTACAATGCATAAGAAATGTGGGCTGAATCCGGACCGTGTGTCTGGAACGGGGGATAATCTTTTGGGGTGAATCGCAGTCATGCGTAGGGCTTGCACCTTTTTGCCCGAATCCGTCAACTAACCTCGTAAGCGACGAAAGGTGGAAAATTCATGGACTCTTCCTCTAAAAGGGGATGGGTGGCCAGTGTGGTGTTATCCGGCACCTTATTGGTAAGCAGCCTCCCGGGCATCTATGGGCCTGGAAGTGCCGCAGTACCTGTGACAAGCTCCGAATCTATTCTCTTAAGGAACGCTTCATTGTTTCAGACTCAGCAGGCTCAAACTCAAACTGTTGCCGATACGGTACTCTCCCCTGAGGTTCAAGCAGAAAAAAAGGATGTGATCCGGCAACCTGAAGCAGCAGCAATGGCCTTAGCTTACGCTTCGGTATCTGTAGCTGCCGATACGGATAGTCAGAGGGAATCACAGCAATTTACAGAAGAGGCTCAGGAAGATATCGTGTCTACCCCTGAAGAAACGATGGCAGCGATGGACATCGAAAAGCTTTCCCAAGAGCGGGCTTTGCGACAAGCTGCGGCTGCTCCTGTTCAGGAGATCTCCCGTGGCGGTAGTTCCAAAGTCGAAGAAATCAGCGACAATGCCCAAAAGCTGATCGGTACCCCCTATGTGTTTGGCGGGACGACTACGAATGGCTTTGATTGCTCCGGTTTTACTCAATATGTATTTAAAGGTTCAGGAATTGACTTGCCCCGAACCTCATATGCCCAATATGGAATAGGAACAGCAGTCAGCAAAGACGAGCTTCAGATCGGTGATTTGGTCTTCTTCGCCACTTACGATAGCGGAGCGTCCCACGTGGGAATCTATATAGGAGAAGAGAACTTTATTCATGCCGCCAGAAGCGGTATTAAGATCACCGGCTTATCGGACAGTTATTATGCTGGTCGTTACCTTGGGGCCAGGAGAGTTTTCTAATTCATAGGCTTGTCAATAGGGACAAAGGAACATAATGGGGAATATACTGAAGGAGTATCGCCTCATTGCTTTTTTAAAGCAGTGAGTGATACTCCTTTTTAGCTCTCCCAGCTCTGTTTCCGTCTGCTAAATTAGGCTATGACCATCTTTTCGGATCGGAAGCAAATTACCAACCGGTTGGTAATTTGGCTTTAATCGTCAATAAGGCAGCCAGGGCACCGGCAGATAGCTCTTGCATTCCCCGCCGGGCTCCGCCAATGTCCGGTTGTGGATATAGAGGTCCGTCTTGGCACATTGTTTCATCCGCTTATAATAGCATTGGCGGCAGAGTTCAACACGGTAATTAAGAATCATGGTTTTCCTCCTTATGAGAGTTGAAATGTTGATAGACCGCCGCAGCTGCCGGGGCAGGAAGGCCGGATTGCTGCAGTTCCTCAAGGGTGGCCTGGCGGATACTATCTATGGATTTAAAAAACTTAAGGAGCTGTTGTCTGCGCTTGGGACCGACCCCTGCTATGCCGTCCAATTCAGAAAGGGTCATGCTTTTAGCCCTTTGCTGTCTATGAAAGGTAATAGCGAAGCGATGGACCTCGTTTTGAATCCGTTCCAGCAAGCGAAAACCGGCGGAACGGCGATCCAAGGAGTGAATGCGGTCCATAGCGTCGATTAACGCCGAAGTCTGGTGCTTGTCGTTTTTGACCATGCCGGCAACAGGAATCGCAGCGTTTAAGCTGTGGAGAGCAGCCAGGGCGGCATGGATCTGTCCCTTGCCTCCATCCACCAGGATCAGATCCGGGAGCGGCAGGTTTTCTTGCTGGAGTCGGGCATAACGGCGCTCAATCACCTGGTGCATGGAGGCCGTATCATCCATATTCGGCATGGGTTGAATCTTGAATTTGCGATACTGACTACGATTAGGTTTGCCATCAAGAAACTGAATCATTCCTGCTACACTATGGGTACCGGCAATATTGGAAATATCAAAGGACTCGATGGTACGGAGGGAAGGGATGCCTAAGGCGTTGCCGATTTCCGCCAAAGCTTGGGTGCATTCCGTCAAGTTCCGTATTTCGATGGAAATCTGTTCGTGTAAAGTGGTTTGAGCATTTTCCATGGCCATTTGCACCAGATCCCGCTTTTGACCTTTTTGCGGCACGACCATGGGGAAGAGCTTTGTTAACACACTGATATCCAGGGGAGGGAGGAGGATTTCTTGAGGAAGAGCAGAACTCTCTGTGTAGAACTGAGCCAGAAAAGAGACAAAAGCTTCTTCCGGTTCCTCGTAATAAGGGAAAATGAAATTATCCCGGGAGAGCAGTTTGCCCTGGCGCAAATAAAAGATCTGAATACAAAGTTGATCTTGAGTATAGGCATAGCCCACCACATCCCGATCGACGAAGTCGTTTAAGGTGATGTTCTGCTTTTCCCCAACTTTTTTGAGATCCTCCATCAGGTCCCGGTATTCTTTGGCTCTTTCGAATTCCAGATTTTCCGAGGCCTCTTTCATTTTTTTCTCCAGGGCTTTAAGAATGGCTCCCTGGTCTCCTTTAAGGAAAGCGGCCGCTTCTTTACGGATTTTGTCATAGGCTTCTTTGGGGACGTCTACCTGACAGGGGCCTAAGCATTGCCCAAGATGGTAATAGAGACAGGGTTTGTTGGGGATCTGCCGGCATTTGCGAAAAGGGAAGAGGCGGTTGAGCAGTCGGGCCGCTTCTTTAGCCGCTGTAGCATTAGGGTAGGGACCATAGTATTTTCCCGCCCCTTTTTTGACTTGTCGTGTTACGAGAATCCGCGGATGTGCTTCATCGGTAATGGTTATAAAAGGATAAGTTTTATCATCCCGCAATAAAATATTATATTTGGGGTTATGTTTTTTAATCAGATTGCACTCTAGGAGTAATGCCTCTACCTCGGAATCGGTAATTATCGTTTCAAAATCCGCAATCAGGCTGATCATCAGCTGGGTTTTGCCATTATGGGATCCCGTAAAGTAGGAGCGGACTCTGTTTTTGAGAACCTTCGCTTTTCCTACATAGATAATTTGGCCGGATGCATCTTTCATCAGATAGACACCCGGTTTATCCGGCAGTAAGCTAAGTTTTTCCCGAAGTATCTCCATATTGAACACCTCGGTATTATTCTAGTCGGAGATGGCCGGTAATGCAAGCTAACTTTAATGACCCATCCCCCTCGGGGACAAACATATCGGACCTTGTTCGTTCGTATAATTAGTAGTGATAAGGTCATGGATAAGAAAAGGAGGGGTACATATGCCGAATTCTTGGGGGCGGCCTCCGCGGAATGAACTATGGCAGGATATACAGGCTTTGGCCTTTTGGGTACTCATTATTGGCGTAGGAGCGTTTATTCTTTTTCCCAATTTTTTCAGTGATGTTTATTCACGCCTTACCGATCCCGTGAGCAAATTGGCGGATACAACCGTCGGAACCTATGATCCCGGTTATGACGGATATGTTGCGGATGATCCCTATTCCATAGATCCTTACACGAATACAACCTCCAACTATCTCTATTCGGCGGGGAATACCTATGGTTCTTCGCCCACATCCCTTTATCTCGGCAATGAGGTCGCCACCGGCTATTGGGTGCTTTTTGTGGCAGATGGAGATTTTAAACAGTTTTCTGTGACCAGCGAGGGGTATGCTTTTCTTTTGCGCTTAATTGAACGTGATCAAACAGGAGAAGGAAAAAATACGCTCATTTTAGCTGCCAACGGTCAGATCCGGAAGTTTACCGTAACCAATGAAATCTACCAGATCGTTACCAATATGGCAGCTATTGAGACACGGGCGAAAGCAGGATGAGAGCCTGGCGACGCCATAGGGTGGATTATTTAAAGGGTGGCTTAACTAAAGAGGAGCTTTGCGCCGGCGGCAAAGAACAATAACCCAAGGAGTTGCCAAGGATTCCAGGCGAGACGTTCGGCGCCGAAAAGCCCCAGATGATCGATGATGAGTGCGGCTCCTACCTGGCCGATGATGATCGCTGTGGTCGCATTGCATACGCCAATCTTGGGAATGCTTAGGGCGACCAAGCCGACAATCACTACACTAAGAACTCCGCCAAGATAAAGATACCAGGGAATAGATAACCAATTATACTCTAAGAGGGGGACTCTGGCGACCATTACGGCAATCAGTGCAATCACGGTTCCAATGATATGTACAACCAAAGTGGCGGCTAAAATCGAAGTTTTTTGATAAAGTTGAGAATTCAAAGTGCCTTGAATGGCCATTGTAATGCCGGAAATAGCGGCGATAACGGCCGGTAGCGATAAAAATTTGTTCATGCAAACCTCCAAAATTAAATTTTGATGGAAATGGTCATCTTCACCAAGTTCGACAAGAAGTAGTTCGTATTTCAAACTGATCTGAAGGGGAAAATGAAATTGTAAAGAAAAATGAAAAGAGGTGGCGTCGTGGAAATCGACTATAATTTGGTACAACGGGCCCAGATGCTGCTTACTCTCGATCACCCTCTTTCTCAAGTAAGGGATATTTTACTTAGAGAGGGATATCCTCAAGAACAAGTAATAGAGCTGATCGATGCCACTGAAGAGGTGCTTAACTATTTAATCCCTCCGGAATATGATGAAAACAAAATAGGGATTGATATTTTGCATCCCGGTGAAGCGACAGAGGGAAGAAAGCCCGGAGTCGATATCCTGATCGATAAACATACGGGAAAATTAAGCTTAATCACTCCCCAATATCAAGAAACCTGGAAGGTCGCCAATGAAGTGCGTAAAGCGATTAAAAAACAACAGTCCATAGGCAGATATTATCACTAGATTTCCCTCCAAGGCGGGCCAAAAGCTACGCCTTTTTCTCACTGTCAGCAAGTATAAGTACAACCAGCGGCTTCGCCTCATTTGCAAGCAAGGGTTTAAAGTACGGCGAAGTCGGGTTCTCCTTGTTAGTTAAATGTTATTGTTTTCTGTATCACCTTAAATTATGTTATAATTTTTGTTAAAGATATCTTTTCTGAAAAGGCTCCTTGGGCATCTGTGGCGATGCTTTTATTTGATTGAAATATAATTAAGGATAACCGAGGTTCGACATGGCAAGCTTACATAAGAATAATTCTTTATACCGGGCTTTTCCAGCACTCAGTCATTCCCCGTTTCGGTGGTTTTGGGGTGGACAGATTATTTCGCTTATTGGGACATGGACCCAAAATATCGGCCAGGCCTGGTTGGTCCTGCAGTTGACAAATTCGCCGTTTTTGCTCGGGTTGGTGGCCGCTATGCAGTTTGTACCGACCATGCTGTTCTCTCTGCAAGCCGGAGCTTGGATCGATCACTTGCCGAAACGCAAAGTATTGATTGCCACCCAGACTGTGATGATGATCCTAGCCTTTGCCTTAGCTTTTTTAGTAGGTTCGGATTCCCTTCGCTATTGGATGCTTCTAGTGATGGCCTTCATTCTGGGTGTGACCAACACTGTAGATGTCCCCACCCGCCAATCCTTTATTATTGAATTGGTAGGAAGAGAGCATTTAGCCAATGCCATCGCCCTCAATTCGGCGATCTTTAATGGTGCCCGTTTAGTTGGCCCTGCCATAGCCGGAGTGATTATGGGAATCTGGGGACCCATGTGGTGTTTCTTGATTAATGGCTTGAGCTTTATTGGTGTTCTGGCAATTTTAATTTTTGCTCCTGCCATTCCTCATCAGGAAAAGCTCACTCCTAAAAAAGAAACCTTGAGGAAAGATATCCTCAATGGTTTAAGCTATATAAGAAAAACTCCCTCCATTCTGATCGTCATGATGATGATGGGTTTTTTGAGCACTATCGCCATGAATTTTAATGTACTGGTCCCTGTTCTGGCCAAAATTGATTTGCAGGCAGAGGCCCTGGGCTATGGGCTTCTGATGAGCGCTTTGGGATTGGGCGCTCTGATCGGCGCTTTAACCGTGGCGATCAGAAGTGCGGAAGGACCACAACCTCGTTTGCTTTTGGTGGGAGCTTTTGGATTGGGAATGTTTAATGTGGTTGTAGGATTGCAGAACACCTATTTTTTTAGTGCCTTTTTCTTAGCTTTTCTCGGTTGGTCCATGATTGTTTTTTCAGCTTCAGCCAATTCATTGATCCAGATTACAGTGGACAGTCAATATCGGGGAAGAGTCATGAGTGTTTATAATCTGGTTTTTGGAGGTATGATTCCCATAGGAAGCCTTTACGCCGGGACATTATCCGATTTATGGGGAGCGAGGATTACCTTTATCATCAGTGGAACCATTACCTTACTGTTTATGGGTGGGATAGTTTTTTGGCTAAGGCGTTATCGAAAGGATGAAGGTCATGAGAATAGCAGTTTTGTCTGATACCCATTTAAGGGGTGGTCAGGCCTTGCCGAAGTGGGTATGGGAACAATGTGAGGTCGCCGACCTCATTATTCACGCCGGAGATGTGGGCTATCCAAGCCTCCTGAGCGACTTGGGGCAGATCGCTCCCTTGGAAGCAGTTCAGGGTAATTGTGATGGATGGGAGTTAGCACACTTACCCCATCACAAGATCATCACCTGTGGAGAGATTAGGTTCGGAGTGACCCATGGCGCTTATGGGCCGGGGCGTTCGACTCCCGAGAGGGCTTTGCGGACCTTTGATCAGGATAAAGTGGATCTGATAATTTTTGGACACAGTCATATTCCTTACCAGGAAAAGCAAGGAGAGATCCTCTTGTTTAATCCTGGTTCGCCCACAGATAAAAGAAGGCAGCCTCAGTATTCTATGGGGATGATTTGGATTGAGGGAAAAATTATCAAAGCCCAGCATATTTATTCTTCAGTCAGATGAAATGATGGGCTAAGCCAATGCCTGCAAGTTTCCGATATAATACCTAGGGGGTAATGAAATTCAACGTCGGGAAAGAGTAATTCATTGGGGAGTGGGATAATTCGTGGAACTGCAAGGTCTAGGGTCAATCAATCTACCACTGAAAAATCAAGGTATTCAACCTGGTCAGAGATTTCTTATCGAAGTAATCCATAGAGATCCCAGCGGAAAAGCCCAGATTCGCATCGGAGGACAGGTTATCCCGGCTTTGCTGGAGACCTCTGCTCAGCCTGGAGAGAAGTTTTTGGCAACAGTACAAAGGATCGATGCAAGTGGTATTGTACTTGCACGGGATAAAAGCACTATTGGAGATAAAGCCGCTTTATTAGATCCTCAAGGAATAGAGCGTTTGTATATTGAGTTTGGACAAAACAAAGAGAATTCACTATCGAATTTGTTACGGCAAATCCTCAGTGATGGGAAGGGCACGCCGGTACCCAGCGACGGGAAGGGCACGCCGGTGCCCAGCGATGGGAAGGGCACGCCGGTACCCAGCGACGGGAAGGGTGTACCGGTACCCAGCGACGGGAAGGGTGTACCGGTACCCAGTGATGGAAAGGGTACGCCGGTACCCAGTGATGGCAAGGGTGCGCCGGTGCCCAGCGACGGGAAGGGTGCGCCGGTGCCCA
>NZ_VLKD01000001.1:322895-664563 GCF_007830365.1 Desulfitobacterium sp. LBE
CGGCACCCGGTGATGGAAAGAGTACACCGGCACCCGGCGATGGGAAGGGTGCGCCGGTACCCAGTGATGGCAAGGGTACACCAGTACCCAGTGATGGGAAGGGTACGCCGGTACCCAGTGATGGAAAAGGCACACCTATACTCAGCGATGGGAAGGGCGCGCCGGTAGCCAACGATGGGAAGGGCGCACCAGTGCTTAGTGATGGAAAGAGTTCCCCCGTACTCAATGAGGCAAAGGTCGTACAGTTAAGCGAAGGTAAAAACCTGAATGCCCCAGGTGGTGTTCAAAATGATTCTGATGCTGAGAGAATAGGCCTTACAAGCAAAGAACTCATTGCTTCCTTTGTAAACAACACTGTCCCACAATGGTCCAGTTTAAGCAAAGATGGTTTTATGCAGCTCTTTCTCCTCTTTCGGGGGCTGGGTTTAGACTATGAGCGCAGGCTTAAGAATTTAGATAGCTCTAAGGATCCTGAAAAGAGCAATTTACAGGCGGAGCTTAAGAGGAGTCTTAAAGGAATTCTTCTCTCCTTACTTACAAGAGGTGGTGGCAATGGTGATGAGAAATCTCTTGCCACTAATCTTCTTGATCGCTTAACCGGACAGCAGATCCTCTTGCAGGGTGGGAATTCCGAAGCTCCCTTTTATCTTATGGAAATCCCTCTTCAATCTGAAGGAGAACTCTATAATCAGACCTTAGCCATTAAGGCCTCTCGGAAAGGTAACAAACTTGACTTGGATCATTGCCGCCTGGCCCTTCGTGCCGAGACCCCCACTTTAGGTGAACTGGGCTTGGAAGGATGGATCTATGAAGCTCAACTAACCCTTAAGGTGTTTAGCGATAATCCGGAGCGTTTGCAGTCTTTGGTCGAAGAAAATTTTGCCCACACCCGTGAAATTTTTAATCAGATGGGAATGAGCCTGCATCCTATCACGGTGGGACCGCTTGAGACAGCCGATGAATTCCATCGTTTTCTTAAAGGGGAACTGCGTGAGGGGGTGGATTATCAAGTATGAGAGAGAAAGCCGCTGCTCTGGCCTATGATCAAAGCGGTGCACCTAAAGTGGTTGCTAAAGGCACTGGAGAAGTTGCTCGCAAAATTATTGAACAAGCCATTGAATATGGAATCCCCATCCAAAAGGATGAGGTTCTTGTGGAAACCCTCATGAGAGTAGAATATGGGGAAGAAATTCCTCCACAACTCTACCAAGTTGTGGCTGAGCTTTTAGCGTTTGTTTACCGTCTGGATAAACTTGCCAACGATCGTACAAAAAGTTGAGGAAGATGCGTATAAGGGCATACAATCAGTTCGTAATTCTGATTGTATGCCCTTATATTCATGAGTTAAAAATTAGCATAATCTTTTGGAAAAGACAAAAAACGATATAATGCAACAATTGATTAGGCATCGACCTGCTGTTTTTTAAGGTTTAATTGCCGCTTGGCCAAGACGGCAGCCACTTGCTCCGTATCTCCAAGTTGGACTCCGTTAAGACGCCACTCCCGGAATATCTGCCAAAATTGCTGTTCGGAAATACGGCGGGTATAGCGCTCAGATTCATCATCATATGGCCAAAAAACATCAACCCAAAGGGTTCCCCGATTGGTAAGTACGAGTACAAAATGATTCAATTCGGGGATGGGGGACTCAGTATTGCGCATGAGGATATGGGATCGACCGTTCGGGAAGTCTGTTTTTAAATAAACTAACTTCATCAGGATCCTCCTTGTCACACATTGATGCGATTCACAATTCAAGTATAGCACTTTAAGAAGCAAAAAACGATGACTGTAAGAATTTTCTTCATCATGATCGAAAAGCCTTGCAGTATAGTCTATGTAAGACACGGAAAAAAAGTGAAGCGTTCATAATTATTGCATGATTGATGAAGGGTTGGGATAAAATAAAAAACAAATAAATGGTTGTTCAGGGGAGGTACCAGCATGCTTACTATCGTTCATACTTTTGATGCACCCGATCGTGACCGGTTATTATCGGATATTCGCAGCGGTCTGGACACGTTAGAGCAGGTGGGCGGATTTAAATACGCCAGCATCAACGAACAAACCAATTCCAATGAGATTATGGTGATGACCAAATGGGATGATCTCAACGCATACGAAAATTGGGCGTCCGGAGTTGGCGAAAACAAAGCCTTTAAGCAGGCTACCCCGCAGATGTTTGATGTCATTGATGAGAGATATTAAAAGAATGATGTAAGCAAAAGGTTGAAGGCAGAAAAGGAGATAGAGCAGGATCTCCTTTTCTTATACCTATCAGGGACGATAGAGTCTTATCCTCACAGGGCTAGAAAGCACAAAAATTTTGTAGTGAATTATTAAAAAATTTAAAATATTGTGAGGATTTTTCTTTACGATTTGTGTATAATAGGGATAGACTCAAGAGAGAAACTATGGAGGTGTTTAGATTTGAGGGTAGCTTTAGTGGTCAATCCTGTAAAAGAATGCCAAAGCTGTACACAGCGTGATGAGCGGGAAGTATCTGCCCATATTCTTGCCTACCAAATCGCTCACCAGCTTCTGTCAAGTGTACCGGGACAAATTCAAGTGGATGGAAGTCGGCTGATTGTTAATCTCCAGGCACACGACCCCCTCCATTTTGATTTGCGCTCGGGATCTTTATATAC
This sequence comes from Desulfitobacterium sp. LBE, assembly GCF_007830365.1. Taxonomy (NCBI): domain Bacteria; kingdom Bacillati; phylum Bacillota; class Clostridia; order Eubacteriales; family Desulfitobacteriaceae; genus Desulfitobacterium; species Desulfitobacterium sp. LBE. The sequence goes on from NZ_VLKD01000001.1 coordinate 325,544, forward strand.
AAAAAACTTGAATATACCCCTTGAACAACGGTACCGCAAGGAAAAAGGCCTTGAGGAATTAGCAAGACAAATAAAGGAAGAGATTCAAATCACTCCCTTTGATACGGAACATCACGTTGACCCTTTGATGACGTTAATTGTCAAGCTCATTGAAATTTACCATGCTCGATGCGGGCTTCATATTTCGTCAGTGCAATGTCAGGAAAATAAAACGATCTGGGAAGTCAGATTACATGAAGATGGCCCTAGCGGCTGGATACAAAGTGACGGGGTGCTGCGGAATCGTTTCGGTGAAGAAATGAACCTGTCAGAGTGGATGCATTTGCGACCAGAAAAATTAGCCATGTATGTCTTTGGTTTCAATCGATTCTGCCGCCATTTTCCCAGTCCGGTTAAAGCCAACCCTTGATAAGTGATTTAAATGATCTATAAAGACAACAAGAAGCCGCTGTTAAGCGAGCTTCTTGTTTTTCAGTGGGCCAAATGAGTTTTAACCTGGGCGTTGCCAGGTATTTGTTCGGTTTTCTGCTGCATCCTTAAATATTCTTCAAAAGCGGATTGGAGATTCGGATTAGCAATTCCTTGCAGGATGATGCTTTGGTTCAATAGGACCCGACTGGGATGATTACCTATGACCTCAATCTGAATAGACGATATATGTAGAGTCTTGAGCTCATTATCAATGAGAAGCTCAAAGGGCTTTACCTCAGGAAAGGTTGCTTCCAAAAGGACGGTCCCGGTAGGTTCGCCGGGCAGGCTGCCTGGAGTTTCATCTGCAGCTCCGCCATCGCTGACATTTGGGGTAGCTTGGCCATCCTCTTTGCTCGCGGGCGGGTCCTTTGCCGGTTCTAAGGCATCGGCAGTAATAGTGGCTCTTTCTTCAGATAGAACAAGAGCGTCTTCCGACTGTTGAGGTGGGGCTGATGCGAGGTCACCTTGGGCCAAGGCTTCACCGGGCTCTGCTTCAGGAATGGAATGGAGATCGCTTAAAACAAAGGAGGCTTCGAGGAGAAGTTTTTGCATGACAGCGATATTCGAATTCCAGGTTAATTCTATGGGTGTTCTTTGTATAGTATCCTCTGCAGAAACGGAGACGATGCTGTAAGTGCCCTCTTTAGTTAAAAAAGGTCTATCGGCGCAGCCGCTCAAAATAAAGAGCAGCAGAATAAGGCACATCAGTGAAGATATCCTGCGCAACTTAATCAAGTTTATTTCCTCCTGAACACTGCATTAATGTCAATTACTATTAATTCGCTTTAAAAAAGCTAAACCCTTTTTTTGAAGTCCTGCATTGATTCCCTGGGCAAATATGTGTAAAATGACTTTCAGAAAGGGGCTCACTAATGATTAAAGGAAAAATAGTAGTTATTGATATTGAAACCACCGGATTTGATATCTATAACGATGAAATCATAGAATTTGCTGCCCTGTGCATTGAAGAGGGGGAGGAAGCGGAGGCTTTCAGCGTTTTAATCTCACCCCGGAGGCAAGTTCCGGAGCGGATTTTACGACTGACGGGTATCTCTCCGGAGGAACTAAAGCAAGCCGGTTCCCTTCAGGCTTATCGTGATAAAATTCTGGATCTCTTCCAGGATGCCATTATCGTGGGGCATAATGTGGAGTTTGATTTAGGGTTTCTCGAGCAGGCCTTAACTATTCATTTTGAAAACACTCTCTGGGATACATTGGAGATTGCCCGCATCCTTTACCCGAATATGCCCAAATATAAACTGGGCGACTTAACCAAGAGTCTCGGTTTGACGCCCCTGGAAAAGGCCCACCGGGCATTATTTGACGCCCGGGCCGCTTGGGAGCTGCTGCAAGCCTGCTGGGAAAAAGGGTTGACTTTGGATTTGGGTTTCTATCAAAGAGCCCTTGCCCTTGCCGGTAATGCACGGGTGGCCGGCTTTTTGCGGGAATTAGAGAAAACTGTCAAGCGAAAATTTCCTGAACGCCTGATTCGAACCGACTTAGTGCTTTATGAGCAGGATTCAGGCCTTTTTGAAGATTTAGAGGAGGAAGAAGCTTTCTCAGAAGACGTGGGATGGATCGAATCCTGCTTTTCTTCAGGGGGCATTCTGGAAAATAAGCTTAAAAGCTATGAAAGCCGTCTTGGCCAGCTGCAGATGGCCAAAGCCGTGGGTGAGTCCTTGACAGGCTCGACCCATATCGTCATCGAAGCTGGAACGGGTACAGGGAAATCCTATGCCTATTTAATTCCCGGTCTGTGGTGGTCTAAAAAAACAGGCAAAAAAGTTGTGGTAGCTACGCATACCATTCCTTTACAGGAGCAGATTTTCAAAAAAGATCTTCCTCTGCTTGCTCAGGTCCTGCCCTTTTCTTTCCGTGGAGCCTTATTAAAAGGAAAATCAAATTATATATGCTTGAAAAGATGGTCTTTTACCCTGGGCGTCACTGCGGAATTAGCTCCAGGTGAACGGCTGGCGCTGCTCAGCGTTATGGTGTGGCTTAGGGAAACAACCACCGGGGATTGGCAGGAGGTCTCCCAAATTCCCAGCCTGAACAAGCTATGGGGGAGCCTGAATTGCGAGGAAGAGAGCTGCATCCCTGGAAAATGCTCTCACGCCAATCGCTGTTATATGCTGCAGTCCCGTAAACGCGCCGAAGAGGCCGACTTGATCATCGTTAATCACTCTCTCCTCTTTTCGGATATCAAAACAGAGAAGAATATCCTGCCCGAATACCATGAATTGATCATAGACGAGGCCCACCATCTCCATCAAGCGGCTTTGGAGCAATTAGGCAATGAGATCAGCCTGGAACAGATTTCCCGGGTCCTGAATTTGCTCAGCCGTTCTATGGCAGGCAGTTTCTACGGGAATGTCAAAGCAAGGGCTCAAGTCTGGGAACGCCTTCTTTCCGTGGCTCTTTGGGAGCGTTTTCGCGGCTATCTTGAGAAACTACCGGAAGCCTGTGATGAACTCTATCAACAGTCTGAAGAGCTTTTTGCCACCTTTGCCCAAATAGTGGGAAATGAACTTTCCTATCGCTTAACGGTTCACTGTCACCAGGAAAGCTGGTGGCCAACTGTCGCCGTGCAAATCGAAAATTTATTAGGGCGGCTTAAGATCATAACGGATTTATTGAAAGCCATGCTTAATCTTCTGGATGCTCAGGATGATGAGGACTCGGCAGCTCTTGCCCATGAGATTTCAGGGCGAATAAGAAATCTTGAAGAGATGCGAGAGTGTTTCGTTCTTGCTCAGCAAGTGGATCAGCCCACCCGGGTCAGCTGGCTGGAACAAAGCAATCGAATTCTGCTGAAAACCTCGCCGGTGGATGTGAGCAACCTTCTTAAGGAGAAACTGTTTGCACCCCTGGACTGCGCTGTTTTGACCTCTGCGACCATCAGCATTGCCAATTCCTTTCACCACTTTTTGCGGGAAATTGGCTTAGATGAAAGTACGCCGTCTTTATTGGTGGATTCTCCTTTCGATTATGATCGTCAGATGCAGCTGCTGGTCGTAAAGGACTTAGTGGATGTGGAGCAAAGTGATTTGTTCAATACAGAGGAAGTGGCGCTTTTTATATCTGAGGTAACTGAGCGTATGCAGGGGAGAACCCTGGTGCTTTTTACCTCCCATCGCTTTTTGCGGGAGATTCACTTGCCTTTGAGCCGCTACCTGGGAGGCTCAGGAATTGAACTGCTGGCTCAAGGTATAGACGGAGGACGTCAGGCCATTCTCGAAGCATTTCTCAACAACTCCAGGAGTGTTTTGTTGGGGGCCAGTAGTTTCTGGGAAGGTATTGATATCCCTGGAGATGCCTTGTCCTGTGTTATTCTCGTAAAATTACCTTTTGGCCCGCCTAATCGCCCGCTTATTGCAGCACGGTCGGAGTATCTTGAAGCACAAGGGAGAAATCCTTTCTACGAGTTTCTTCTTCCCGAGGCTGTACTTCGGTTTAAACAAGGCTTTGGCCGCTTAATCCGCTCTAAGTCGGATCGAGGGCTGGTGATTCTATGCGATGGCCGGGTCATTCATAAGCGCTATGGGAGACATTTCTTGAGTTCCCTGCCGGTCAAAACTCATATTCGAACCAGCAGGTCGCAAATTCTCGACAAAATTGATCTGTGGTTTGACGAGGAATATCAAAAGGAACTGCTTTTATAATTTGTGAAAAGATGATACACTTAAGCATAATTGCAGTCAAGCTTCCTGGGCCTTACCAAGGTGCATGGATGAGATGTAAGATGTTCTCCCATCAGCTGGAGATAAGATGAAGCAAAGTCAGGTTAGTAAATGTTGGGAGAGTGACGTTGTGTGAGTGGCAAACCCATTAAGATGGATATGATTCCCAGTTTCTTTACCTTAGGGAATTTATTTTTTGGATTTCTGTCCTTGCTCTGGACGATGAATGGCGGATATAAAATGGCTGCCGGGTTTATTCTTTTATCTGTGCTTATGGATAGTATGGATGGCAAGGTAGCCCGTAAACTCTCCGTGAGTTCAGATTTCGGCAAAGAGCTGGATTCTTTATGCGATGTGGTCTCCTTTGGCGTGGCGCCGGCGATTTTAACCTATCAGCTCGTGCTGGCCACCCATATGGGAGTTTGGGGCATGCTTCTTGCTGCCGCTTTTGCTTTATGCGGAGCAGTCCGCTTGGCACGGTTTAATGTTCTCAATATCAGCACCCATTTTTTGGGCGTGCCGATTACCTTTGCCGGCGGGCTGATGGCCTTAATGGTCCTTTTTTACAGAAATCTGCCTTGGTTGGTTTTTCCTGTGGCTCTGGCAGTGTTGGCCGTTCTCATGGTCTCCACGTTCAAAGTTCCTAAGCTGGGGAAATAACAGGTTTTAATGTCCGTACAGCCAATGACAAAGTGTTTGATCTTATGCGGGTACAGAGTATTGCTCTGTATCCTTTTTTTCACCTTTTTCACCCATTCAAGGATTTTTGCATATAGTATGGCACGGAAACACTTGTATGGAGGGAAGAGCATGGATAATCAACAAGTGAATTGGGCCAATGTGGGATTAAGAATGGTGCAGGGATTAACAACCGTTATTGATGCTATTCGGCAGCTCGACGCCCAAGAGGCTTCTTTAGTTATGAAACTGCTGGGAAAAACCTGTATGAGGACTATGAAAGAAGGGGTCGGTCATCAATTTGGGATCGCATTAGTAGAGACCAGTGCCCAATTAGCTATGAGTGAGAAACTCGTTGTTGAGGATGTCTTAAAAATCATCAGCTCTATTATAGGACGGCTTTATTTCACAGCCAGCAGCGAAGAGGAAAAATTACTGGTTGCTCAATTGGAAGACGCAGTGAGAAATTACCAAATTATTTGAGTCCCATCAGGTGGCCTATTGCATAAAGTAATAAAGAAGGAAAGAGGTGATCTGAATGAAGGTTTACTATGTCCGTCTGCCTGAGTTCGTACTCAGCTTCCTCCGCAAGGTATTTAATTAGTCAAATAAAAATTACTTAAGACATGACATGAAAGAGAGTTCCCTCCTATAGAATAGAGTAGGAAGACAAGCAAGGAGGGAAAACATGGCTAGAAGTCGTTATGTCTGGATCATGGGAATTACACTCGTTTGTTTACTGGGGATTGTTGCCTGGAAATCTCCTCAATCTGTTATGGTGTCTCTGACCCAACCCCACTATGCGGATTCGCCTCAGGCAGCTGTACAGCGTTTTTGGGGTTATCTGGACACGAGACAACTGGAGCTGGCAGAACAGCTGCTCATGGCTAAGGAACTCAATCCACTGGGGCAGCAGGAATTTGAATTATGGAAGGCTCAGGTTAAAAATAACCCCCTAATCAGCCTGAAGAAGATGGAATTAGCAGATTCTCCCCAGCCCAACAGCGTTTTGGTCAATGTAGAATGGACCTCGCCGGCCAAGGAAAAAATCGTGCAGACTTATGTAATGGAAACCCAAGCCACCTCTGAAGGTTGGAAAATCATTCAAATTCAAAAGCTGGATGTTCAGTCCCTAGCTCTTCAATAACTTACGCGCCTTGGAGCGCGTTTTTTTATTGTCAGAAAGCATAAATTTGCGTTAGATACTTTCTAAGTATATTTCCCTTCAGAATGGTTTAAACTGAGATGTAAATCCTGAGCGTGTTCCAAAAAACACACTTAGGAGTGCTGTAGGTCACATCAGCAGGAATAAATTTTTGTTAGACTTAAGCCATCATTATAAAGGGGGATATGAACATGGCCGATACGAAAAAAGAAAACATTGAGCGGGAATGCTCACATTGCGGAACAACCAGTGAGCTTACACCTGTTATAACTTATGTACATCAAGGGGATGAAAAGCACGTTTGTGTGCATTGTCTGCCTATGTTAATTCATGGCTAAAGGATATCGAGGTGTTTAAAATGAAATTTACATTAGAAATGAAACTCAAGGACATCATGGCCGCCAACCCTAAAACGGTTGAAGCAATGCAGGAATTAGGGTTGCATTGTCTGGGGTGTCCTTTTTCGGTAAATGAAACCCTGCTTAATGCTGCTCAAATGCACAAGCTCGACCCTGAAAAGCTTCTGGAGGCTGTTAATTCAGTGGAGCAAGGGGAGATGTCTGAAGCTGCCAAAGCTAAAGCTCAACCCAAGGGTGCCATTCTGCAAATGGATAAAAAGACCTTCGCTATTGCCCCCCATATTCCGGCAGGGGTAGCTACCCCCGAAATATTGCGGAAAATTGCTGATGTAGCGGAAAAATACAATGCCGCCGCAATTAAGGTGACTTCCGCCCAACGGATTGCTATCGTTGGCTTGAAGCCGGAAGTTATCCCGGCTGCCTGGGATGATTTGGGGATGGATCCCGGACATGCTATAGGACTATGTGTCCGCAGTGTAAAAGTATGCCCTGGTATGACTTTCTGCAAGCGTGGTCTCCAGGAAACCCTGGGTATCGGAATGGAAGTGGATAAGCGCTACCATGGTATGTCCCTGCCTGCAAAGTTTAAAATCGGGATTGCCGGCTGCCCCAATAAATGTACGGATTCCATGAATGTGGATCTGGGAATCATGGGAACCAGCAAAGGATACCATGTCTATGTGGGCGGAAATGGCGGCGTCAAACCCCGCCGGGGAGATTTGCTTCTGGAGAATCTCCAATCCGATCAGCTCATTCCCGTCATTGATGCAGTGATGGAGTATTTTAAAGAGAATGCCAAGCCTCAGGAGCGCCTGGGCCGGCTTATTGATCGCGTAGGCCTGGAAGGGTTGCAAGAAGCTGCTCAAGACGTTGTGAATGCCTAAAACAGACCACAGATAAATAAATATGAGCAAAATACCAGGGGGGCGTATCGAAGTGATACGCCCCCCTGTGATAGTATAGAGTAGTATTAGTCAAGGTGGATGGCATCTGTGGGGCAACCATCCGCAGCTTCCTGGGCAGATTCCTCCAGTTCACTGGGAACGGGGTTTACATACGCTTCAGCAAGCCCCTCGTCATTCATGCGAAATATTTCGGGGCAAATGGATACACAAGCACCACAACCAATACAGTTTTCATCTACTGATGCAGTCATTATTAAATAGACCTCCTTTGCTAAACTCAACACTCAATGTTCCCTTATTTTGGAGATGTTATACATATTACGGAAGGATGAGAAAGAAAAATGGCATCACAATTTATCCTGCGCCAAGCCCAAGTTAAGGATTTGGAACGAATCAATGAAATATATAATTGGGCTGTCCTCAATACGGTAGCAACCTTTGATCTGGAAGAGCGCTCCTTGGCGGCGGCAGAGGTCTGGTTTGATAATCATCAAGACCCTTATTATCCTGTCTATGTGGTGGAAACCCGGGGGCAGGTTACAGGGTGGGGGAGTCTGTCGCCTTTTCATCCACGGGCGGCCTATAAACAAAGCGGAGAGTTTTCCATCTACATCGCTCCTGAGTGGACCGGTCAATCCATGGGAGATGCACTGCTGAAAGTTCTTTGTCAGGAGGCGAAAAAATTAGGCTACCATACTCTATTAGGCCGTATTACTTCGACCAATGAAAAGAGTATTTCCTTAGCTAAAAAGCATGGTTTTTGGGAAGCCGGGAAGTATCATGAAGTGGGGACGAAGTTTGGGCAATGTTTGGATGTCATGATCATGCAGATCATTTTTTAATAAGTATCTTTTTGGCAATCTCAACGCAGGGGATTTTATATGAATTTTCTAGCATATTCGTGAATAATCATGGGGGACTGACCCTTCTGGGGAAAAATGGAATAAAATAACGAGATTTAATTTACATTAATATCCAGAAAACCCCCTATTATAAGGACTTTAAGAATAATCGGTTAATTATGCGGTTTACTTATTTTTTACGATTTCGACATCCCAGCTAACGTATAATAAGGTCACCGGCAGAAGACAAGAGAGAATTGACATTATAGCAAGATAATAGGGACCGGAAAATTACCATAAGGCAGGATGATAAAGAAAATGGGAAGAAAAATCAAAATTGTCGTCGCTGACGATAACCGTAATTTGTGCCAAATGTTACAGGATTTTCTCCAAAGTCAGGATGACCTCGAGGTGATAGGGATAGCGTACAATGGAGTCGAGGCTTGGGATCTGATTCAATCTCAGGAACCGGATCTTGTCATCATCGATTTGGTTATGCCGAGTCTGGACGGGTTAGGTGTTTTGGAAAGAATAAACGGACGGACGACGGCTTCACGGCCCAAGGTTATCATGCTTACCGCCTTTGGTCAGGAATCCTTAACCCATCAGGCCATGATACTTGGCGTAGATTATTTTATTTTGAAGCCTTTTGATCTGGAGATTCTGGGCAAGAGGATCCGTAGTCTGACCCAAAGCGCACCCTCCTCATCGACTCCGATGACTTCAGCAGTGAATGCTGTGACCAACGCAGGCACAAGTGTTAATTTAGGGGCAGAAGTGACGAATATGATGCATCAAATCGGAATTCCAGCTCATGTCAAGGGATACCAGTACATAAGAGATGCGATTCTCATGGTCGTCGAAGATGTGTCTTTATTGGGGGCGGTAACCAAGGAGCTCTATCCGGCCATTGCCAAGAAATATGATACTGCACCCAGCCGTGTGGAGCGGGGGATTCGGCATGCCATCGAATTAGCATGGGAACGGGGACATACAGAGACGCTAAAACGCATTTTCGGATATTCCATGAATATTGAACGACAAAAACCAACCAATTCAGAATTTGTTGCCCTCCTTGCCGACAAATTGAGGGTTATGAGTAAAGTGAGTTAAATTCAGCAAAGCTTTTCTATCCGAAGCACTCCTATTCAATCATTGATAGGGGTGCTTTTTTTCCAACCCTCTCAAGGCTTACATGGCTTTCGACAAAGCTCTTCTTGCCATAATGGTGGTGCCAATAATTGGATGATCTGCAAGAACTCATCGCTTTTTGGTGAAGAATGCCCATCGCTAAGAGAGCTCTCAGACTTGTTCCGGTCGTAGATAGTGTCGTTCTTCAATGTTTTTTAAAAACTGTCCTTGCTTTAGTATAAGCCTGAGCGAAGGTTTTTTGCTTTCCTATGCTAATTGACAAAGTCCACTGCGATTGTTAAAATTGAAACGCGTCTGTGTTGAAATTATATGAAAATTGGGGTTTAGATGTTGTGAGCAAAAACTGGTGACCGGGTTCAGATTTATGAAAAGAGCGAGGGAGTATTAGTGAATGATTAAATACGTTATTAAGCGAATTATTCTGGCAGTGATGACGATCTTTGTGGTTGCAACCATAACTTTTTTTCTAATGAACATGGTGCCCGGTGGTCCATTTGTTGCAGAAAAGTCCATTAGTGCGCAAGCTCAGGCCGCACTTCATGAGAAATTCGGGTTGGACAAGCCGCTGATTGTACAATACAAAAATTATATGCTGAGTGCTGCTCAGGGCGACTTTGGCCTGAGTTTAAAACAACGCGGCCGCACTGTCAGCGATATTATTGTCAGCAAGTTTCCGGTATCAGCCAAGCTGGGCGGTATCGCAGTGCTTGTAGCTCTATCGATTGGAATTCCTCTGGGAAGCATTGCTGCTCTCAACCGCGGTAAATGGCTCGACGACCTGATCATCGTCATCGCTACCTGCGGCATTGCCTTTCCCAGTTTTGTTATCTGTACCGTAGGTATGTATGTGTTCGGTGTCTACTTAGGGGTATTGCCGACCATGGGTCTCACAACACCGGCTCATTATATCCTTCCCGTATTTGCCCTTTCCTTCTATCCGACAGCCTATATTACACGACTGATGCGCTCGTCCATGCTTGATGTGATTGGTCAGGATTACATGCGGACAGCTCGTGCCAAAGGTCTTTCTCAGATGAAGAGCCTTTTCAAGCATGCTTTGCGCAACGCCATCCTGCCTGTCATCACTTATGTAGGCCCTATGCTGGCCTTTACTCTGACCGGCAGTTTCATCGTGGAGAAGATTTTCGTCATTCCCGGTTTAGGCGGTCAATTCGTCAGCTCCATCGTCAACCGTGATTACACCGTAATTATGGGCACCACAATTTTCTTGGCGACGCTTGTTATTACCATTAATGCACTGATCGATATTCTTTATAAATTTATTGATCCGCGTATCCAACTCAAGTAGGGAGGGCAGAAAATGACAGGAAAAAATCCGCTTAGCTTACAATTAAAGGTTGAAGATTTTCTGCCTGCAACCGATGCAGAAAAGCAAAGTCTCACCCAAATGCGCCCCGGTGTCAGCTTTTGGAAGGATGCCATGCGGCGGCTCAGAAAAAATAAGGTGGCTATGATCAGCCTTACAGTCATTCTGGTCGTTATGTTTTTTTCTTTTATCGTGCCCAGCTTCTATCCTTATAAATATGAGCAGCAGATTAAGGGCTCTGAATATCTCAAACCCATGACCTACTCCACTCAGGAACAACTGCGCATTGATGCCGGAGAAAAAGTGTTCCCCCATATTCTGGGAACGGATAATTTGGGCCGCGATTATGCTGTCCGCGTGATGGTGGGCAGCCGCATCTCCTTAATGGTTGGATTGATCGCGTCCGCTATTATTTTGGTCATTGGTTCGACTTACGGTGCTGTGTCCGGCTTCTTTGGGGGCTGGGTAGATCTTATGATGATGCGTATCGTCGATATTATCTATACCGTGCCGGATATTCTTCTGATTGTTCTGATCTCTTTTGCTATCCGGGATCCCTTGGGCATCCTGGCGACGAAGCCCGGTTTTGGATGGATTCAGACGGTGGGGCCCAATCTGATCAGTATTTTTCTGGTGTTTGCCCTGCTGTATTGGGTGGGTATGGCGCGGATTGTCCGCAGCCAGGTCCTGGCTCTTAAGCAAAATGAATATGTAACCGCGGCCAGAGCTTTGGGTGCCGGTACAGGCCGCATCATCCGCAAACATCTTCTCACCAACTGTATCGGGACTTTGATTGTTACCACCACGCTGCAGATTCCATCCTCTATTTTTACGGAGAGTTTTCTGAGCTTCCTCGGCTTGGGGGTTGCTGTTCCTTTGCCTTCTTTAGGTTCTCTGGCCAGTGATGCCCTCAACGGCCTGAACAGTTATCCTTATCTGTTGATGGCGCCGGCTTTGCTGATCAGCCTGATCATTCTTAGTTTTAACCTATTAGGCGATGGCTTGCGTGACGCATTCGACCCTAAGATGAAGAGTTAAGGAAGGAGAAACATAATGAATGAGTATTTAGTTGATATACGCAACGAGAGGCTCTCCTTCTTTACCCCTGCAGGTGAGGTAAAAGCACTCAATGATGTGTCCCTGCATGTTCGTGAGGGCGAAGTATTGGGGGTTGTAGGGGAGAGCGGTTCCGGAAAATCGGTTACCTCATACAGTCTCATGGGCCTGACGGCTCATCCTGGCCGCCTGATCGGCGGTGATCTTTATTTCAACGGACATCATATTAATAAAATGACGGAACGGGAACTCCGTGAGATCAGGGGAAATGAGGTATCGATCATTTTCCAGGATCCGATGACCAGTCTCAATCCGGTCTATACCATCGGCAACCAGATCCGGGAGGTCATTCTTCTCCATACCAAGAAGACCAAGAAAGAGGCCAACGAGCGTGCCCGGGAGCTATTGCAGTTAGTAGGCATTAACGAACCGGAAAAACGCTTAAAGCAATATCCTCATGAATTATCCGGCGGCATGCGTCAGCGGGTGATGATTGCCATCGCTTTGGCCTGTGAGCCCAAGCTGTTGATCGCTGATGAACCGACCACCGCTTTGGATGTGACGATTCAAGCCCAGATCATCGAACTGATGATCAATCTGAAGGAAAAAATGGGAATGTCCATTATTCTGATTACCCACGACCTGGGTGTTGTGGCCGGTATGTGTGACCGTATTGCCGTTATGTATGCCGGTAAGGTGATTGAATCCGGCACTGCGGATGAAATTTTCTATCAGCCATCTCATGAATATACCAAAGGCTTGCTGCAGAGCGTGCCGAATATCAATGATCGGGAACACAAGCAATTGGTGCCGATTGAAGGTTTACCGGTGGACATGCTCAATCCGCCGGCGGGTTGCCCGTTTGCTCCCCGCTGTCGTTCATGTATGAAAATTTGCCTGAGCACTATGCCGGTCTATACCAAGCTTAGCGAAGAACATTACAGTGCGTGTTGGCTTCTGGACAAAGCAAAATTCAAGGGACAGTCGGAGGTTCAACATGATTGATAATAATAATAAATTGCTGGAAATACAGCACTTAAAGCAATATTTTCCGGTGAAAAGTGAAAAACTGCTTGAGAAAAAAGTTGTCAAAGCTGTGGACGATGTGTCCTTCTCTATCAATAAAGGTGAAACCCTGGGTCTTGTCGGAGAGTCAGGCTGCGGCAAGACGACCACAGGACGGACTTTGCTGCGGCTGCATGAACCCACCGGGGGTAAAATCTTCTACGCAGGAAAAGATATTACTCGTGTGAATATGCTGCCTTACCGGCGGAAGATGCAGATTGTGTTTCAGGATCCCTATGCCAGTCTTAACCCGCGCATGACTGTAGGGGACATTGTAGGGGAGGCCATCGATATTCATCGTTTGGCAGCCAATGCTCAGGAACGCCGGGACCGTATCGTGGAGCTTTTAAGCCTGGTGGGCCTGAATACAGAACATGCCAACCGCTATCCCCATGAATTTTCCGGCGGACAACGCCAAAGGGTGGGCATCGCCCGTGCTCTGGCTGTAAATCCTGAGTTTATCGTCTGTGACGAACCTATTTCGGCGCTGGACGTATCCATTCAGGCTCAGGTAGTCAATATGTTTGAAGAACTTCAGCAGCGTATGGGATTGACTTATCTGTTTATTTCTCATAATTTGAGCGTTGTCAAGCATATATCTAACCGTATCGGCGTGATGTATCTGGGAAAGCTGGTGGAGCTGGCCGACAGTTATGAACTGACCTTTCACAGCGTCCATCCTTATACCCGCAGTTTGATATCGGCGATTCCGATTGCCGACCCCAAGGTTTCCCGCAGCACTCAACGCATCGTGCTGGAGGGCGATGTTCCCAGCCCCGTCAATCCCCCCTCCGGCTGCCGTTTCCGTACCCGGTGCGTTTACGCCGACCAGCGGTGTGCCGCCGAGGAACCGGAATGGCGCGAGGTCTCGGCCGGTCACTTTGCCGCCTGCCATCATCTGGACCGGGTGCAATGATTCCGTCCTTTAAATTATTTACCGTGCCCATGTCACGGTGAATGATAAATATCCAAAAGAAAAAGGAGGAAAAGAATGTCATGAAAAGAAAAAGTACCCTAATACTGGTCGTCACCATGATTCTGGCTCTGACGATTACCGCTTGCGGTAACCCGTCCGCCCCTGCCCAAGCTGACGGCGACAAAAAACCAAAACAGCTTGTGGCCCAGATTGGCCCTAACCCCGAGACCCTCGATCCCGCACTGAACAGTGCCGTGGATGGTGGCAACATGCTTCTGTTTGCCTTTGATTGCCTGCTCAATGTGGACAAAGACAACAAGATCATTCCTGGCGCCGCTGAGAAGTGGGAGACCAGTGAAGATGGTCTGACCTGGACCTTCTATCTCCGTGAAGGACTGAAGTGGTCTGATGGATCACCTCTGACTGCCAAGGACTTTGTCTACAGCTGGAAACGGGTAGCCGATCCTGCTACTGCTGCTCCTTACGGTGAAACCGTACTGGGCATGGTCAAAGGATTTGACGAAGCTGCCGCCGGCAATCCCGATGCCCTGGCTGTTTCCGCACCTGATGACACCACTTTTGTAGTTGAGCTGGCCAACCCCTGTGCCTACTTCGATAAGCTGGCCGCTTTCGCAACTTTGAGCCCTGTACAACAGGCTACCATTGAAGCCAACGGCGATGCCTGGGCAACCAAGCCCGAAGCCTATATCGGCAACGGCCCCTTCCAAATCTCTGAATGGGTACCCAGCTCCTATATCCTCTTCACCAAAAATCCTAATTACCGCGATCCGGACTCCATCAAGCTGGATTCCATCAAACTCCTCCTGATCGAGGATTCTAATGCTTCTTACGCCGCTTACAAGACCGGCGAAGCCATGATGATCAAGGATGTGCCCACTGCGGAGATTCCTTCTCTTCAAGGTAAGGATGACTTCTATATTGAGCCCCTTCTCGGCACCTATTATCTTGATTTAAACAATACCTTGCCCCAGTTTTCTGACCCCCGCGTTCGTATGGCTTTAAGCCTGGCCATCGACCGCAAATATGTGGCTGATACCCTGATGCAAGGAACCTATACCCCTGCCTCCAATTTCATCGGCACAGGCGTAGCCGACTGGGATGGCAGCAGCTTCATGGACAATGCCAACGGCGGCAAACCTTATATTAATATCGATGATCATGAAGGCAACCTGGCCAAAGCTAAGGAGCTCCTGGCTGAGGCAGGTTATCCCGAAGGTAAAGGATTCCCGGCTATCACCTATTCCACCAACGATTCCGCTTATCACAAAGTGGTTGCGCAATACCTCCAGCAGGCCTGGAAGGAATTGGGCCTTACAGTGAATGTAGAAATCGTTGAGTGGGCCAGCTTCACTCCTCAGCGTCGTGCCGGTGATTATCAAACCAGCCGTGACGGATGGCTGTTTGACTACAATGATGCTTCCAATATGCTGGATCTGATGTACAGCACCAATGGCAACAACAATGCTAAATATAAGAGCGCTGAATATGATGCGCTGATGGCTAGAGCTGCTGCAGAAGTAGATCCCGAAAAACGTTCCGGTTACTTGCATCAGGCGGAAGATCACATGATGGCTGATGCTGCTGTCGTACCGGTGGCTTATTACAACGAGTTCTATCTGCAAAGCCCCAAAATTACAGGTTCCTGGCACTCTCCCTATGGCTACTGGTACTTCCAGTACGCTGACATTGTCGAGTAAAGAACTCTGGTTTTAATCATATTCCAAAATGCAGGGGCCGCCGATTTCCGGCGGCCCTTCGGCTAAGGTGTCAAATGACTGGGAGGATGGAGTAAGAGTATGGGTAAACTCATTATTATTGAAGGTGGAGATGGGAGCGGCAAGGCGACCCAGACCCGGAAGCTATGGCGGCGCCTCGCAGATGAAGGGTTGCAAGTAAAAAAAGTAGAGTTCCCCAATTATTCCAGTCCCTCCTCATCTCTGGTCACCATGTATTTGGGAGGAGAATTCGGCACGGACCCTAATGGGGTAAATCCTTATGCAGCATCTACATTCTATGCTGTGGATCGCTATGCCTCTTACAAAACCCTCTGGGGGGATTTTTACAGCCGGGGGGGGATCATTCTCTCCGATCGATATACCACCTCTAATATGATCCACCAAGCTGTTAAAATCAAAGACCCCGCCGGCTGGGCAAGCTATCTTGATTGGCTGAAAGATTTCGAATATCGCTTAATGGGTCTGCCTGAACCGGACCTGGTTATTTATCTCAATATGCCCCCTGACCTGAGTATCCGGTTTATTGCCGGCCGTGCAGACAAATCCTCGGTTACCAGTCAGGACATTCATGAGAAAAATAAGGGTTATCTTAAGGAGTCTTATGACAATGCCCAAAAAGTCCGGGTGCGGGAAAACTGGCTGACCATAGATTGTGTATCTGAAGGCAGGCTGAAGTCTATTGAGGAAATACACGAGGAAATCTATGCAGTCACCCAAAAGGCCATAGTGTTAAAGTAATTTGTTTTTTTAGACTTTCAAGTTATGTCTTGACAAAGCCAGGTACTTTTAGTAAAGTGATATAGCGGTTGTTTTCGAGCGCTCGTAGCTCAGGGGATAGAGTGACGGTTTCCGAGGCCGGAGGTCGCAGGTTCAAATCCTGCCGGGCGCACCATATGTTACAATGACGTCGCAAGGGATTGCGGCGTTTTTTCATTGCATAACCCAGGAGTATAATCAAAGGGGATTCTTCTCACTATAAGATGAGCATCGCAGCGATTGCCATCAATGTTTTGAATACATAAGATATATTGCTTTAACAATCAAGGAAGAAAAGCGTCATGAGGGGTGGGATTTTTTTGAGCTGGAGAGAAGATTATCTTCGGGTGACGTGGGTTCACTTGAAAAGAATTGTGGCCATCATCATGGGAGCGGTGATCGTAGCCGCCAGTATCAACTCCATGATCATCCCCAATAAGATAGCGGACGGAGGAGTCACGGGGATCGCGATTATTGTTTATTATTTGTTCAATTTACCTGTCAGTAAGGTCGTGATTCTCTTAAATATCCCCTTGTTTCTCGTCGGGTGGAAAATGGTTGGACGAGTTTTTTTGGTGTATAGCATCATCGGCGTTGCAGCCTTTTCCTTAGCTTTAGAAGTAACTATGGCAATTCCTAATCCTACCGCTGATCCTTTGTTGGCTTGTATCTTTGCCGGTGTTGTCAGTGGCATTGGCATGGGCATTATTTTCCGCAGCCGCGGCTCCTTGGGCGGAACAGATATTTTGGCTGTGTTTTTCAGCCGCACCACCTCCTTTAGTGTCGGACAGGTTCTGATGGGCATTGACGCTTTGATCTTTATAGCGGCCGCTGTCTTTCTGGGCCCGGAGCGGGCCATGTATGCGATGATTTATATGTTTATAGCCACCAAAGTTATCGACATGGTCCAGGAGGGTCTGAACCCCTCTAAAAGCGTTCTGGTTGTCACTGGAGACCCCCATGGCATCGCTCAGGATATTATGGAGAAGCTGGATCGGGGAGTTACGCTTTTTCAGGCCAAAGGGGCTTACTCCAAAGAAGATAAAGAAGTGGTCTATTGTGTCATCAGCCGGACGGAAATGTCTCAGATCAAAGAAATTATCCGCACTCGCGATCCTAAGGCATTTTTGTCGATTTCCGATGTTCCGGAAGTGGTAGGGGAGGGCTTTTCTACATGGAAAGGACATTAAAGAGGAAGAAAATACCTCAGCGCAACAAGAGAAAGAAGCGGGTTCTGCAAATCCTGCTATCTGGAATACTGATCTTGCTCCTCCTTTTGGCCGGTTTGCCCTATTTCCAACATGTCGGCGCCTACCGGGGTGCGGTAGACCGCTATGATTTTGCCGCTCTCACTCAGGAGCTGGCTTGGATAGAAAAAAATGCAGCTTGGTTAAAAAAGCTCCCCTTCATTGCCGAAGGGGAACTATGGCTAAAGCTCAATCAGGGTGAGTATGAGGCAATAGAGCCGGAATTAGTGCGCCATGAAGATGATGGTCATCGCTTCTGGCTGTTTCAGCTTTATTTATTAAAAGATAGGCCCGACGAGGCTGAGAAGGTCATTGCCGTCCTTCACAATCCTGCTCTTCAGAAGCTGGCCCAGGGAATGCTCTGGGGGAATGGCGAAGAACATGAGAAGGCGGTCAATACGTTATTAAGCATCAGTGAGGGGGACCTGAACTCAGAGGACCGGGTATTGAAAAACATTGCCTTGTCCAGAAGTTATCTGGCCTTGGGAAAACTGGAACAGGCTCAGAAATCATGGCAAATGGCGGCAGAGATATCCTCAACACATCCTTTGGTTTCGGAGACAGAGTATGACTTAGCTCTTTTCACAGGTCAATGGGGGAAAGCCAAGGAATTAAGCAGCCAGAGTTCGCCAGTCCAGGCCACCTCATATGGAGAGCAGGTATTAGTGAAAAAAGCCCTGCTGGCCCTTGTGATCGGGGATCGAGAGGGTTATGAGAATACCCTGAAAGCGTTGGAGACCAAAGAAAACGGGGAAGCTTGCATCCAGTATTTAACGGGGGTTAAAGCCTATGAACGGGGTGAATTTGCTCAGGCGGCAGAGCATTTAGATGGGGCAATTCAAATGGGATTACCGGGTTTCATAAAAAAGGATGCCGCTCAGGCCCTGGCACAGGCCAAGGAGCGTATTGAAGCTGAAGGGGCGTTGCAAGCCATAACGGGCAAGCTCTAACCCGTCAGAGGCTATTCAGAGTGGTTTAAGAGGACCCTGTTTGCTCCAGTGGCGGGAGATTGCTTTCCGGCGGCCAGGTTTTGGTAGCGCTTTTCAGCAATTGGCTGACAGGGACCAGTTGATAGTTTTTGGCTCTCAGCTGATCGATCACCACCGGCAGGGCTTTAATCGTGTCCGGAGCGGAGTCTGAGGCATGGAAGAGGATGATATCCCCCGGCCCTGCACCATGCCCGTTAGGAAGACCATTCAGCACATTATGGATAACCGCTTCCGGTCCGGGACGTTTCCAATCCAGGGAATCCACACTCCATTGAATGACTTGATAGCCGAGCCGTTGTGAGACACTGATCAGTTTATTATCATAAGCCCCGTTAGGTGGTCTCAGCAAGGAGATTTTCTGACCGGTAATCTGTTGAAGAACTTCGTGGGCACTCATAATTTCACGCTCAATCTCTCCCGGGCTTAACGTGTTTAAATCAATATGCCGATTGCCATGGGAAGCAATTTCGTGACCGTCCGCCACCATGCGTTTTACCAGATCTTCATGTTTGGCAGCCCAGGGGCTGGATAAAAAGAAGGTGGCCTTGACGCCTTTTTCCTGCAAAATATCCAGAATCGGTTCCGGGGTTTTTTCTCCCCAGCTGATATCAAAAGTCAGGCCAATTTCACTGGTAGTAACTTCCGCTGAGTAAATGGGCTTGAGCTTGCTGGAAAAGACTGCTATAACATTTTCACGATAAGCAAGGACTACGAATAAGAGGATAGCCCAGAGCATAGCATTGCGCAAAGCCGGTCGTTTAAAGACAATAAATTTCATGAATTATCCCTCCCTCTTCAAAAGATATTCAAAGTCCGAACGGAACATGTGAAGAGAGGCTGTACTAATTCATCGAGATTATTCAGTGATAAAGAAAAAAGCACCAGCCGGTGCTTTTAATAGTTTAATGTATGAACATTTCTTAACGGCTGAATCGTGTCCCCAGGATAAATCTCAGGAGATCATAGCCAAACAGGAGCTTAAGAAAAAGATGAAGGACCAGGATACTGGTGACAAAATAAACGGCAATACGAATGACCACAAAAGCGATGGAGAAAAACCAACCAAAAACATGACTCAGGAGTATCGCCGAAAAATAAAGGGCAAGGATCAAAAGAATAATTTTCAGGACAATAACCCAATTGGAAGACGGAGCAGGACGATAAGCGTTCATAACAACACCTCCTACGTAATTTAGATTAACATATTTCGACCTTACTGTCTAGATTGTTAAACAATTCGCCTATAGGCTTGTTTTCGCGCCAAAAAGCACCTTTCTGCATATGATGACTATGATACGGAGGGGATGCTGATGAACGATAACAGCTTGGAATTTTGGCGAACCCTAATGGAAAAAGGCACGGCCTATTTGGGCCAAACAGATTATGTGAAAGCGGAAGATTATTTCAAGAGAGCAGTGCGGATCGCCCACCATCTCGATGTACCCTTAGTAAAGGCTTTTTCCTTACGTTTACTGGCGACGGTTCAAGTGAAGCAAGGCAAGACAGAAATCGCGGAGAAAGGATTCCGGGAAGCTCTGCAAATCTGTGAAAAGGTCAATAACTATAAAGGAATGTCCGAAGCTTTAGCCGGTTTAGCCAGTGTGGCCGTGGAAAAAAACAATTTTGAAAACGCCCTGCATTTCTATCGCCGGGCTATTGAAGTATATCCTCTTGAGTCGCCGCCCCTTCGTTTGGCCATGTTGTACAGTGATTTGGGTCAGGCTTATTCGGCCCTGGAACGTTGGCAGGAAGCTCAGGATACTTACAGGAAAGCCATGAGTTTGTGTCACAAGTTTAATTATCCCAAAGGGGAAGGGGAGTTAAGCATCCTCATTGGTGAAGTTCATTATCGATTGGAGGATAAAGACCAGGCCATACTATGTATACAACATTCCTGTAAAGTCTTCGCCGGAAGCAAAGAAGAAGTATCGCTGATCAACAGCCTGCAATACTACGCTTTTATGATGTTTGAACTGCAGAGACTTGAAGAAGCATTAACAGCACTGCAAAGGGCGGTTGTGCTGCAGATGAGAAATAATTTATGGGAAGACGTCAGTGAGTCGGTCTATTTTATGGCAAAAGTTCTGCAAGGCTTAGGAGACCTGGATGAGGCTCAATACTACCTTGAGCTATCCATAAAATGCTGCCCCGATCATGAGCTCAGCCTGGCCCTGCGTTTACAAAGCATAGGGAGGCTTATGGTCAGAAAGGAAGAGTACGGCCAGGCTAAAAAGTACTTTTTGGAATCTGCCGCCATTTTTGAGGTTCTGGGAGACGATCTCCGCTTAGGTGAGTGTTATGAATATTTGGCCTTTCTTCTTGACGCCTTGGGAGAAGAGGAAGAAAGTGAATACTACCGGAAAGAGTCCAAACGGATGATTGCCGGTTATCATGCCCATTCCTTGAATGCAGTGCAGCGGTTAGCCGAATATTATGAGCGCCGCAAGCAATATCTGGATGCCTTGCAATGTTATTGGCAATCCATAGAGATTGCCCGGGACATCGGGTATGAGACCATGGATTTGGAACGGGCGGTACAAAGAGTTTCCCGCAAGGTTCGTCAGAAGAAACATTGATAAATTGTGCCGGAATACTAGGAAAGATTCCATTTTTCGGTTAGAATATGGATATAGCCAAGAGAAGGATATGTGAGGGATTGCTGTGAAATTAGAAGACATGCTCCTTTTGGAAAGCTTGGAAGATATCCATCAGGTGATCGAACAGTCGCTGAAGAAGATTTCTAAAGTCCGCTCCGTTCATGTCCATCATTTCGAAGAATGGGCAGAGGAAGTCAGGAACCATCGGAGAATATTCGAAGAAATTTCTATTCCGGCCCGGTTGATCATTGAACATCTCATCCATTGCCGCCATAAATCAGGGCAAGTATCATTGGAAACGGGCCAAATGTCCCTGGCTTTTTCAAGCATTGGCAGTATTAAAGTTGAACAGTTCGGAATCATTAAAATAAAATGCGGGGAACTGGAGACCTCGTGGCGGGACAGCAACACCAGCTATTATTTTTATCCAGACAAAGTGGAACTGCGGGCTGCCGATGAGAAATCAGCGATGAAGATACTTTTTACCTATGCTTTCACTCAGCAGATCGTCGAGAAGTTTCCGGAACTTATTCACTGCCCCAATGTGGCGTATATTCACCCCCAATTGGAACAATGGTCAAGGCAGGTGTAAACTTATGGCTAATCTGGAAAAGGGTTTAATTCAGATTTATACCGGTAATAATAAAGGCAAGACAACAGCTGCCTTAGGCTTGACTCTGAGAGCGGTGGGGCATGGCTATCATGTTTTTATCCTTCAGTTTATGAAGGGCCGTCAGGATTATGGGGAATTGCAGGGATTGAAACGTCTGGAGCCGGAATGCCGACTTGAGCAATACGGCTCACCGGGATGGGTCTTTAAAGGACAAGCCGAGGAAAATGATCGCCGCGAGGCCCGGGCAGGTTTGGAGCGAGCCCGGGAGATCATGCTGTCCGGGGAATGGGATATCGTCATCCTTGATGAAATCATCAATGCCATCTGGTTTGAACTGATTCCCGAAGAGGAGGTCATAGAACTACTGGCTCAGAAACCTGAGCAGGTAGAGATTATCATGACAGGCCGCAATGCATCACCTCAACTGATAGAGAAAGCTCATCTTGTCACAGAGATGGTGGACATTAAGCATCCTTATGAGCTGGGGATCCAAGCCCGCAAAGGGATAGAGTATTAAAGGACAGTTTTTATTTTATTTTATTCTATTTGATTAATTATCGGAAATTTGAGAAAATTACCTATAATTATGACTAGATTTAAAATAAAAACTATGGTAGAATAAGAGCAAGAAATTACTTTCACATAAAACGGAGGTGTAAGTCATATGTATGCAGCAAAATATGAATCCATTAAGACGGGCATCCCGGATCGCTTACCAAAGTTTAAACGTGGCGACCGCGTGTTAACCTATAATTCAAAAATGGGAACCGTGGTACGCTTGGAAAAAGATGAACTCGGTGAGTATTTCGTGGTTCAATTAGACGTCTTTTCTGGAGAATATGCTTATGACGCCAAAGATTTGACAAGATTGCAGTAGTAATATAAATTCCTTGCATAAGTTTGTAATAAGTTTGTGATTAACGCTTGTGGAGCTGAAAAGCCGCAGGCGTTTTTATTTTGCCCTTTGAACCTTTGCTAAGGTTTCGCCAGGGGAGGAGAAAACTAATGTCTCTTCTTTTTAATTAAGGCATATATTTAGATTAAGCCTTGTAAGGTATGATGTATAGCGAAAAGGAGGACTACGATGGAAGTAATACAATGGCTTAAAAATTATCGGGATAGAGAAGCCGCCTTGGCATGGAACGGAACCTTTACGGAATATCTGTTAAAGATCGTTGAGAACCCCAAGCTTGCCATGCACGCCCATGCACGGATCTATGAGATGATTCGTAAAGCAGGGATTAAAGAAGAAAATGATCATAAGAATTATGCATTCTTTAATAAAGAACTCTTTGGCATGGAGAAAACCTTGGAGCGTCTGGTAGAAGAGTATTTTCATTCGGCAGCGAAACGACTGGATGTCAGAAAACGGATTCTTCTGCTCATGGGTCCTGTCAGTGGGGGCAAGTCCACCATTGTAACCTTGCTGAAAAAGGGCCTGGAGGACTATACCAGGACGGAGGAGGGCGCCGTTTACGCTATTGATGGCTGCCCCATGCATGAGGATCCTCTCCATTTGCTTCCGCAAGTCCTGCGGGAAGAATTCGAACAGCAATACGGAATTCGTATCGAAGGCAATCTTTGTCCGGTCTGCCGGCTGAGAGTGGAAGAAGAGTTCCAGGGCCGTGTAGAGGATGTGCCGATCAAGCGGATCATTTTCTCCGAAGAACAGCGGGTAGGCATCGGAACCTTCACACCCTCTGATCCTAAGTCCCAGGACATCGCAGATTTGACGGGAAGCATCGATTTCTCCACCATCACCGAATACGGCTCAGAATCGGATCCCCGAGCCTATCGTTTCGACGGTGAATTGAATAAGGCCAATAGAGGTCTTATGGAGTTTCAGGAGATGCTGAAAAGTGATGAAAAATTTCTCTGGAACCTGCTCAGCCTGTCTCAGGAAGGGAATTTTAAAGCAGGGCGGTTTGCCTTGATTTCCGCTGACGAGCTGATTATCGCCCATACCAATGAAAACGAATATAAATCCTT
This sequence comes from Desulfitobacterium sp. LBE, assembly GCF_007830365.1. Classification (NCBI taxonomy): domain Bacteria; kingdom Bacillati; phylum Bacillota; class Clostridia; order Eubacteriales; family Desulfitobacteriaceae; genus Desulfitobacterium; species Desulfitobacterium sp. LBE. The sequence goes on from NZ_VLKD01000001.1 coordinate 349,108, forward strand.
TGTGGCCAATAAAAAGAACGAGGCGCTCCAATCCCGGATCATCGTGATTCCAGTTCCCTATAACCTGAAAATCAGTTCTGAGGTTAAAATCTATGAAAAGTTGATCCAGCAAAGCGATCTTAAGGGGATTCATTTGGCTCCTCACAGCCTCTGGACGGCTTCGGTCTTCAGCATCATCTCCCGGCTGAAGCCCTCCAAAAAGCAAGGTATGGATCTGGTCAAGAAAATGCGTCTCTACGATGGGGAAGATGTGGAAGGGTTTAATCAGAAGGATATTAAAGATATTATGACTGAGGGTGAAGAGCAGGGTGAAGGGATGAGCGGCGTTGATCCCCGCTACGTTATTAATCGTATCTCAACAGCTCTCATCCGCGATCACAAATCCTGCATCAATGCCTTGGATATTTTACGAGCACTTAAGGATGGCCTTTCCCAACATACTTCCATCACCAAAGAGGAAAGAGAAAACCTGGTCAATCTCATCGCGGTCGCCCGCAAGGAATATGATGAAGTAGCCAAAAAAGAAGTCCAAAAAGCCTTTGTTTACGCCTATGAAGAATCGGCTAAATCCTTACTCAATAACTACCTGGATAACGTAGAAGCCTATTGTAACTCCAGCAAGCTTTACGACCCCATTACGGGAGAGGAGCTAGAGCCGGACGAGCAGCTCATGCGCAGTATCGAAGAGCAGATTGGGGTATCGGAGAACGCCAAGAAGGCTTTTCGGGAAGAAATACTGATCCGCATTTCCATCTATGCCCGCAAAAACAAGGCTTTTCAATACACTTCTCATGAGCGGTTAAGAGAGGCTATTGAGAAGAAGTTATTTGCCGATCTTAAAGATGTGATTAAGGTGACGACTTCAGTATCCCATCCGGACCAGGAGCAATTGCGCCGCATTAATGAAGTGACGGATCGCCTGATTCAGCTTCATGGGTACTGCCCCATTTGTGCCAATGAAATCGTCAAATATGTCGGCTCCCTCCTCAATCGTTAAGGAGGATGAACCATGAGTGATGATATTATTGTCAGCCGGGAGGATTGGGGCTTACATCGCAAAGGCTATCTGGATCAAAACCGGCACAAAGAGAAAGTTCAGGAAGCGATCAAAAAGCAGCTTGGGGATTTAATCGTTGATGAAAGCATCATCCTCAGTGATGGCAAAAAGGCTACCAAAATTCCCATGCGCTCCTTAGAAGAATTTCGCTTTCGTTTTGATTACAACAAGAAAAAGCACACAGGCCAAGGAAGCAAAAGAATGCAGGATGGCGATATCCTGGCTCGGGAAAGCCAGCGCAAACAAGGGGCCGGTAAAGGTCCGGGTGCCGGAGATGAGCCGGGAGTCGATATTTATGAGGCTGAAGTCACCTATGAGGATCTGGCTACACTTCTTTTTGAGGAATTGCAGCTTCCTAATTTGGATGATAAAAAACGCCCCTTGATTGCTCACGATAAACCGGAATTTAAAGATATTCGCAAAAAAGGCCTGATGGCCAATATTGATAAAAAACGCACTCTTATCGAAAGCATCAAAAGGCAGGCCTTGGCCGGCAAGGATCAAGACCTCAAAATACTTCCTGAGGATTTGCGCTTTAAGACCTGGGAAACTCATCCTAACTATGAAACCAATGCCGTTATCCTGGCTATGATGGATACCTCAGGGTCCATGGGTCAGTTTGAAAAATATATATCACGAACCTTCTTTTTCTGGATGGTGCGTTTCTTAAGGGAAAAGTATGAAAATGTGGAAATGCGCTTTTTGGCCCATCACACTGAAGCGAAAGAAGTCACAGAAGAGGAGTTTTTTACCCGGGGAGAAAGCGGTGGAACTCGTTGTTCCTCCGTCTATCAACTGGCTTTAGAAATCATCCGGCGGGATTATCCTCCTGCCCACTATAATATTTATCCGGTTCATTTTACTGATGGCGATAATATTGGCTCAGACAACACCCGGTCCTTGAATCTGATGCAAAAGCTTGTGGACGTGAGTCAGGTAGTTGGCTATGGGGAGATTCTCAGAACCCACTACTCCAGCACCCTCATGTCCTCTCTAAAGCGTATTACGGATCCCAAGCTCCGCTTTGTCACGATTCGCGATCGCCAAGAGGTTTATGAAGCGCTGAAAACGGTATTTTCTTAGCCGTGCTGGCACTGGCAGAGGATGAAAAAAGTCAGGAGAGGTGTCTATGGACTATGAGGTGACAGAACTTAGCTATTATGCTCAAGAAATTGCCAAGGTGGCCAGAGGCCTGGGGCTTGACTTTTATCCAGTGCATTTTGAGGTCTGCCCGGCTGAAGCGATTTATTCTTTCGGGGCTTATGGGATGCCGGTGCGTTTCACACATTGGAGCTTTGGCAAGGCTTTCTATCGTATGAAAATGCAGTATGATTTGAATCTCACCCGAATCTACGAACTCGTCATCAACTCGAACCCATCTTATGCGTTTCTGTTGGAAGGGAATCGCTTAATCCAGAACAAGCTGGTCATAGGCCATGTCTATGCTCATGTGGATTTTTTTAAGCATAACCGCTATTTCCGACGAACCCCTCAGGACATGGTGCTGCGCATGGAAGCTCATGCCCGGCGCATGCGGGACTACGAACTGGAGCATGGCCGGGATAAGGTGGAAAAAACCTTAGATGCGGTATTAGCCATCCAAGAGCATGTGGATTTCAGAGCCCATTTAGGGCCTCAAAAAAGCTCTGCCGAAAACTCCAACAAAAAAGGCGGAGCGCAAAAGAAAATTTCCGTCCACCTAACTGAATATGCAGATCTTTGGGATAGAGAAACTGATGATGAAGCTGAGGAAAGATTACCGGAAGAAGACCTGCTGCTTTATTTGATGACTCACTCTTCAAGCCTGGAAGATTGGCAGCGGGATATATTGAGTATGATCCGTGAAGAATCCCTATACTTTTATCCCCAGATCGAAACAAAAATCATCAATGAAGGGTGGGCCACCTTTTGGCATTCACGAATTATGAGAGAACTGGACCTCACTGACGCCGAGGCGGTGGATTTTGCGGTAATGCACAGTCAAGTCGTACAGCCTGCAAAGCTGCAGCTCAATCCCTATTACTTAGGCGTTAAGATATGGGACCATCTTGCTGAGCATTATGACTGGGAAACTTTGTTTGAAATACGGGAGATGGAGAATGACATTTCCTTTGTGCGCAATTATCTCAATCAAGAATTGGTTGAGGAACTCAACCTCTTTAATTATCGTAAGGTAGGTGCCCACTGGCAAGTCATGGATACCGCCTGGGAGAAGGTGCGCGATAACCTGGTTAAGCAGCTGGTCCATGGCGGCCATCCCCGTATTCTAGTCATGGATGGGGATTACGAGGGAAAAGGCGGGCTCTATCTTGTTCATGGTCATGAGGGACTGGATTTGGACATTGTTTATCTGGAAAGAACTTTGCAGCTGCTGCAGACATTGTGGGGTAAAGGTGTTTATCTGGAAACTGTGGTGGATGGCAAAAAGATTCTTTTCGAATGCACGAGCAGCGGTATTTCCCGGAAGAGCATGGCAAAAGTTCAGGATAGGCAGAAGGAGGAAAGGGACTGAAACTGTTCATGTCGGTTGTATCTGCAGCAGAAGGATAAAAGGTCTTGGCTCGGGTCGCGTAGCTTTACGCACAACGCGTACTCCATAGCTCCGGCGCTGGTCAACTCGCTTTCTTAACAGCTACGCCAAACCTCAGGGTAATACCTGATGTGAACCGTGGCTCCGCTATGTTAAGAAAGCCTCGTTCACCTGACCGCCCCTCCGCTAAATCCGTCCGCTTTTGTACGTAAAGCTACTGCTTGCGGGCCCCCTTTGGGCCGCCGACCCTGCCGCCCCCAGCGGCGTCGGTAAAGACGGAAAAAACAGCTTGGGTCGCGACTCATCTCGCAAAGCCTGCATGCAAACACCTGCAAAGCGGCCCAAGGATTTTGCTTTACGGAAGAGAGCGAATTTAAGCGAGCGGAAACAAAACTTCGCGAAAAGCCCGCAGCGGAGAAAGGTTGGAAACAGGACGTTTCCAACCGGCTATGAGGCAGGAGCCGATTTAGCCGGGAACCTTTCGGAGCGGAGGGATTTGAGCGGTAGTTTTGTCCGCACAGCTTATGGAGCGACCGCTGTAAAGCAAAATCCTGGAGAAATTCCCCAGGACTTTTGCGCAAAACAGCTTCAGAGGCATGACCCTAAAGAAAGCTCTACCTACGGAGAAAGGAGGACCCCTCTTGTTAGAACAATTGCTGACCACACTGGGAGAGTTCGTCGTCGAATTGATCTCCAGCCTGGGCTACTTTGGCGTCTTTCTGGCCATGGCCATCGAAAGTGCCTGTATCCCTCTCCCCAGTGAAATCATTCTCCCCTTTACGGGATATATGGTCTACATAGGTCATTTTGACTTTTGGACGGCTACTTTAGCGGCAACCTTAGGCAATCTTTTTGGCGGTCTCGTCGCCTATTATGTGGGTGTCCGGGGAGGCCGGCCTTTTATTCAGCGTTATGGACATTATTTTTTTATCAAGGAAAAGGAATTGCAGTGGACTGAGCGTTTATTCAGCCGGCATGGGGAAATTACCGTCTTAGTGGGACGTCTGCTGCCCGTGATACGAACCTTCATATCCCTGCCCGCCGGTATAGCAAAAATGAGTGCCGTGAAAATGGCCATCTATACAGTACTGGGGGCACTGCCCTGGTGTATGTTCTTAATCATCGTCGGAGAAAAGCTGGGCGCTAACTGGAACTCACTTAAGCCATTATTCCACCGCCTGGATCTAGTGATTGGTGTGCTCATCCTGGCAGGCATAGGTTATTTCTTTTTTAAGCGCAAGGGCCGCAAAAGGCGGTAAAAAGGTTCTATTCTTTGCGGCAAAACGGGCATACTCCAAAAAATCTGAGCCAATGCTCCTCGATTTGATACCCGCTGTCTTGCTCAAGCTTCCCGGCGATGTTGGAGATGGGGCATTCCCCTATCCATTCTTCAGTACGACCGCATTGGGAACAGATCAGCTGGTGTGAATGATGGTGATGAGATGCCAAGCTTTCCAGACGATATTTTTCGCCGCCGGCACTGAATTCTTCAGATCTCAGTAGACCTAAGCTTTTGAGCAAACTAAGCACACGATAGATGGAGGCGACACCAATAGGAACATTTTCCTGCTGAAGAAGGTTATGAATATCGTAAGCACCTAAAAATTCAGAATGGCTGGTTAAGATGCGGATAACTTTTTTACGTGGGTCAGTAAGGCGATAGCCCTTTTCTTGAATGAGTTGGATGATCTCATTGTAGTCCATTTGTGTTCACCCTTTCTCAGAGGTCTTTACACGGCCAAAACTGCGGCCTAGGCTGACTCGTTTGGGCGAACAGAGAAAGCTCAGTAAAAAGATTACGGCTGCTGTCAGAGCGATACTGGCGCCGGAAGCCACATTTAAATAATAAGAGAGATAAAGGCCGAGGATGGCGCTGATTAATCCAAAAAATACAGAGAGCAGAACTAATTTCTTCAGGGAATGAGTCCACTGAAAAGCCGACGCGGCAGGTATAGTCAGCAGTGCGGTGACAAGAATAATGCCAACGGTTTGAGAGGCCACCACTACGGTCACAGCGATCATGGCCAGCATGGCATAATGCAGGCGTGCACGGGGCAACCCTGTCACTTCGGCCATTTCCGGATCAAAGGCATAATAAACGAACTCTTTGTAGAATACCGCAAGAATGGCAAGAATCACACATGTTGAACCAACAATGATCATCAAGTCCAAAGAACCGATGGATAATACCGAACCGAAAAGATAGCCGGTCAAATTGCTTGAATAGAATTTTAAGGAGCTGATTAATGCTACCCCTAAAGCCATGGAAGTGGAAAAGAGAATGCCAATGGCTGTGTCCAGGCTGACTTTGGCTTTCTCATGAAGCGCACCAATAAATAAGGCAAGACCTATGGTATAGATATTGCCGGCGATGTATAAATTCCAGCCCAGGAGATAGCCGATAGCTAACCCCGCTAAAGAACCATGTGCTAAACCTTCGCCGATAAAGGCCAGACGTCTTAAGATCACAAAGGTTCCTACGACTGCCGTAAGCACTGCCACAGCAATGGTGCCGATGAGGGCCCGCTGCATAAAAGCATATTGCAAAGGCTCAATAAGTAGATGCATATGGAATATTCCCTCCCAGCTGATTTCCCATGAAAGTGCGCTCCAGAATATGCGGGACCAAAACCTCCTGAGGAGGACCAAAAGCGATAACCGTTTGATTGAGGCAAATTATCAAATCAAAATGATGATACTCCAAGGCCGCTAAATCATGGGTAGTGGTAAGGATAGTTATGCCATCGCCGTGGAGGTCCTCAATCAGGCGAAAAATGCTTTGCTGAGAAGGGATATCCAACCCTGTGGCCGGCTCGTCCAATAGCAACAGACGGGATTCCGTGGCCAGGGCCCGGGCGATCAGGACTCTTTGCTGCTGGCCTCCGGAAAGCTGGCCAATCGGGCGATCCTTCAGATTCAACATATTAACTTTGCTTAGGGCTTGCTCCACCAGATGATGATCCTCGGCTCGGGGACGATTAAACCAACCTAACCGTCCGGTCCGGCCTAACAGAACCACTTCATAGACCGAAATCGGAAAATCTTTATCCATGGTTTTCAACTGTGGGACATAGCCTAACTGCATTTTGCGCCGCCATTCCCGAGTCGGCGGCTGTCCAAAAACCTTAACGCTTCCTTTAGTGGCCTGATTCAGGCCGACAATGCTTTTAATCAAGGTGGACTTTCCAGAGCCATTAGGGCCGATGATGCCGACGCAGGACCCGCTGGCAATGCGCAGATTGATATCCCACAAAATATCCCGTTGGGGAAGTGAATAGGAAAAGGAATCAAACTCAACGGCCAACATTGTAAAACCTTCTTCCTGATGTAGGGTGGCTTAGGCTGATGTGGAATGACTAAGGTGAAATTACTTAAGCGCTGTGACAATGGCTGTGGTGTTGTGCTTCATGATCCCGATATAGCTGTCGGTTTCCGGCGTAACGCCAAGAGTATCATTATACAGATCTTCCACGACCTTAATCCCGGTTTCTTGGGCCAGTTGCAGAACAAGCTTGGTATTGAAACCCACTTCACCAAAGATAGCCTTGACCTGATGCTCTTTAATCAATTCGATGAGCTGAGCATAATCCTTTGCCGAAGGTTCAGACTCATCTCCGTGAACCACCGGCCGCAGGACAGTGAGTCCGTACCGCTCTGTATAATAGACCCAGGCATCATGGTAGACGATCAAATCCCGGTTCTCCTGGGGAATCGTAAGAATTTGTTCCTGTATCCACTGATCTAATGCTTCCAGTTCCCGCAGGTAGTTTTCGGCATTGGTTTTAAAAATCTCCTGATCCTGGGGATAGGTCTCAATCAAGGCATCACGAATAGATTTTACATAATGTTGGGCATTTTTTACATCCAGCCAAAGGTGAGGGTTTCCCTGGGAATGGTCATGGCCATCACCTTCTCTATGGACTTCAGCTTCGTCGTGAGCACTCTCTTCCTCATGGTCACTATCATGGTCATCAATGCCCAGTATCTCTAATCCATCGGCCAGAATCACCGTGCGCAGATCCTTATTCTGAGAATTAGTGATGAGCTTTTCTAAATAAGTTTCCTGGCCGACCCCGTTGGCGAAGAAGAGCTTGGCCCCGGTCACCTGGCGTACCGCCTCGGGCGTAGGTTCGTAAGTATGGGGATCGCTCCCGGTCGGAACCAAACTGATCACCTGGATGCTCTCTCCACCTACATTTTTAATCAGATCGGCCAGAGGGGAAATGCTGGTAATGACGACCTTCTGATTCATGGTGCTGACAGGTTTTTCAGCAGAGCATCCTGTTGCCAAGAAGACAAGGGAAGCTATCAGGAATAGTTTTAGCCAATGGGAATGTTTAACGAACGAACGCATAGGTTCCTCCTTATTGATATAATATTTCAATAAGAAAGTGTACTTGAAAATACAGGGGATGTCAAATTATCCTTTAAAGAAAATGTAGAAGTGGTAAATGAGGCGAAAAATGGTTATAATCAGGAAGGAAGTGATTTTTTTAGGAGGATGCACAGTGAGTGAACACGATTTAAATGACAAAAAACCGGTGGTAACTATTGAAATGGAAAGCGGCAACACCATTAAAATTGAGCTGTACCCTGATGTTGCACCGGAAACAGTGAAGAATTTTGTCTCCTTAGTGGAAAAAGGCTTTTATGACGGAATCATCTTCCATCGGGTTATTCCCGGCTTTATGATTCAGGGAGGAGATCCTCAGGGCACTGGTATGGGTGGCTGCGGTTATAGCATTAATGGGGAATTTACTGCCAATGGCTTTCCCAATAATCTAAAACATGAGCGTGGAGTTATTTCTATGGCGCGTACAGCCAATCCCAATTCAGCCGGGTCCCAATTTTTCCTTATGCACGCTGACTCACCTCACTTAGATGGTCAATATGCTTCCTTTGGTCGGATCATTGAGGGCATTGAGGAAGTGGATCGCATTGCCAATGTCAAGCGGGACTATCGGGATAAACCTGTAGAAGACCAGCAAATGAAGAAAGTTACGGTGGAATTTATTTAAAGAGAACTACATAAGCATGACATGGAAAAGGAGAGGGAATACCCCCTCTTTTTCCTTCTGTAAAATGTTCTTGCCGCGGCGATGCAGACATCCTGAGGAGTAGGAGGAGAAAAAGATGTGGCTCTCATCAGAATTTAATCGGATGGCAGAAAAAACCTTCAAGGCCTATGAGCCTGATGATGCCTTTTTTTCCACGTTGCTTTACGGACCTGAGGGGGTCGGGAAATCAACCCTTCTTGTGAAGTGCTGCCAACGGCTAAAGGAGAAGAAAACTATCCTTTATATAGATGCCCAGGACTTTGTCAAGAATTATGCTTTTGCGGCACAAGAAGGAACCCTGTCGCAATTTCGCCTGCGGCTTCGTACCCCTGGGGTATTGATCATGGATCATATAGAAGTGTTAAAAGGAAAGACCCGCAGCATTGAAGAATTCTATCATACTTATGAAGCTCTTTTTCAAAGGAATGGCCGTATCATCTGTGGTTTCCGCGGGGACCCCTCCCAGTTGGGGTTTCTTGGTGAGAAACTCAGCTCACGTTTGCGGGGAGGCCTGGTTGTTCCTATTTTGCAGCCCACTCCGGAGGATATGCTGAACTACCTGCGGCAGATGGCTTATGGTAAATTCTTGATTGTAGAGGATTTGGTTTTAGAATTAATGGCTGAGGAGGCCGCTAATTTTCCAAAAGCTCAAAGCCTTATGAATGGCTTCATCCAATTTGCCAATCGGACGGACAGTGCCCTCGACCATGGCGCTTTATTGCTTTATCTCCAGGAACGCAGATACCAAGAGGGACTCCGCCCTTCTCCACAAAATATTATTCAGAAAGTGGCCGAGCTGACCGGGGTTGCCGCGGCAGCTATTTATAGCACCACTCGAACGCCGGAGGTTCGGCAAGCCCGACAGTTAGCAATTTACGGGATACGCAGCCTTAGCCGGCTTTCTTATCCGGAAATCGGCGCTTCCTTGAATAAATCCCATAGCAGCATCATGAAATCTTATCAGCAGTTTCAGCAAGCTGTCCAAAAGAACCCTGAGCTAAGGGAAATGCTTGAGTCATTAGTGAAGTACTTTAATTCCCCGGACGATGAAAACACAGAAAGATGAGGAGGAAGAACGATGACCAATACCGTCAGGAAGATCGCTGTTCTCACCAGCGGGGGGGATGCGCCGGGAATGAATGCGGCCATTCGGGCAGTGGTTCGTAAGGGAATTTATCATGGACTTGAGGTTTTTGGGATTCGCAAGGGGTATGAAGGCCTGATTCATGGGGAGTTCATAACCATGCATCTGGGAGCAGTAGCGGATATCATTCATAGGGGCGGTACCATGCTCATGACCGCGCGTTCCCAGGAGATGCTCACCCCGGAGGGACAAAAAAACGCCGCGGCTCAATTGCGTTATCGCGGCATCGATGCGCTGATTGTGATCGGGGGAGACGGTTCTTTTCGGGGAGCACAGACCTTGTCTGCTCAAGGAATAGCCATCGTCGGTATACCGGGTACCATTGATAACGATATTACCGGCACGGATTTAACCATCGGATTTGATACAGCTGTCAATAATGTGGTTCAAGCAGTCAGCAAAATCCGGGATACGGCAACATCCCATGATCGAACCTTTTTAGTAGAAGTCATGGGACGGGATTGCGGCAACATCGCCTTGCAATCCGGCGTAGCCTGCGGTGCAGAATCCATCCTTGTGCCGGAAATCGAACCGGATCTGGATGATATTGTCGCGAAATTGGAACGCGGCCACCAGCGGGGCAAACATCACAGTATCATTATGGTGGCAGAAGGGGCTATGAGTGCTTGGAATCTGGGGGAAGAACTCCGTCAGAGAACCGGCTTTGAAACCCGGGTCACCATCTTAGGCCATATCCAAAGGGGCGGCAATCCAAGTGCCCTCGATGTGGTCCTGGCCTCGCAAATGGGCGGAAAAGCAGTGGAGATACTCTGCGCCGGGGAAACCGATCGGATGACAGCCTGTGTCAACCAGGAAATCCAATCCCTGCCTTTGGAGGTGGCTTATGGTGAGCGCAAACCCTTCAACAAAGTTCTCTATGATCTGGCCAATCAATTGGCTATCTGAGCAAAAGAAATCAGCGGTCTATAGAGGAAATCAGGAAGCGCAGGTAGAATTCTTGCCTTTGAGGTGATCAACGTGGAACAAGTATTTGCATTGGATATAGGAACACGTTTGGTAATGGGGCTCATTATGGAAAAAGCTCCCGGTGGTTATCATATTATAGCCAGGGCCCAAACAGAGCATCGTCAGCGGGCCATGTACGACGGGCAGATTCATGACATAGAAGAAGTCGCTCAAGCGGTGCAACGGGTCAAGGAGGAGCTTGAAGAGAAGATTAAGGGCAAATTGCACTATGTTTCGGTGGCGGCGGCCGGCCGGGCTTTGAAGACGGCTGTGGCCACTGCCCAGAAGTCTGAACTCATCCCCATGATTTGGGAACGAGAAGATATTTTTGCTTTGGAGATGGAAGCTGTTCAACAAGCATTGCGGGAGATCCAAGCCGAAGATGAGATCATCCCCTACCATTGTGTTGGCTACAGCACCATTGAATCCCTCCTGGAAGGTCAAAATCTCTCCAGTCTCAGCGGGCAAAGAGGGAAAGAGGCTCAGGTTAAGGTGATCGCCACTTTCTTGCCGCGAACGGTGATCGATGGCTTAACCCGGGTGATTTCCAAAGTAGGGCTGGAAATGCGGGAGCTGACCTTGGAGCCTATTGCGGCAGGAAGAGCAGCTATACCGCCGGATATGCGGCGTATGAACCTGGCCCTGGTGGATGTGGGAGCGGGAACTTCAGATATAGCCTTAACCAAGTCCGGTTCCTTTTTTGCCTATGGCATGGTGCCCATGGCTGGGGATGAGATTACGGAGAGAATTTGCCAGCATTTTTTAGTGGACTTTCAAACGGGGGAAAAAATCAAGCGCAGTTTAAACACCAAGACCAAAGTGACCTTTACGGATTTTCTGGGTATGAAAACGACGGTCAATAAGGAAGAGGTTCTGGAGCAGATCCAACCGGTCGTCCTTGAACTGGCTCAAAAGCTGGCGGATGAAATTCTGCGCCTGAACCAAGGAAATCCTCACGCCATTATTCTGATCGGGGGGGGAAGTCAGACACCATTATTGGCAGAAGTTTTATCCGATCTTCTTGAATTGCCCAGAAACAGGGTAGGGATTCAGGTTCGCGAGCGAATCCAAGGGGTATCGGGTGAAAAATCCCTCAAAGGGCCGGATGCCATTACCCCTATAGGGATTGGCATTTCCACGATAGAAGGGGAAGGGCTGCAGTATTTTTCCGTTCATGTCAATGATCTCACTGTGCAGATCTTTGAGTTGCAATTAGCCACAGTATCCGATGCTTTGCTGGCGGCTGGAATTACGCCGAGGCTCCTTGTAGGCAGGCCGGGGTCAGCTTTAACTGTTGAGCTGAATGGAGACATTAAAGTCAGCAAGGGGCAATTCAGTAAACCTGCTCAGTTTTTCCTGAACGGGGAAGAAGTGAAATTAGACCATGAATTAAAACCAGGCGATAAAATTCAATTCAGACCGGCACAGGATGGGGAGAATGCCCAAGCAACCTTTGCCGACTTGGTTCCAGCCATTCCAGAAAAGAAGATCAAAGTGAATGGTGAATCCGTGGTGTTTACCGCCCAAATCTTCTGCAACGGTCGTCCTGTGACAAGAGACGGGGATGTTCCGGATGGGGCGAAGATCACTGTGTTCCAAAATCAGACCCTTAAGGATTTGCTGCATTTTTTAAATGATAAACAGTATAGTTTATCTGAGATTCGGTATAAAATAAACGGAGAAGAAAAGGTTATCCCTATTCATAAAGAATTTTACATTAATCAGCAAAAAGTTGCTCTTGAGCGCATGCTCAAGGATGGAGATGATCTTGTTATCCTGGTCAAAGAAGTCTATATCAAGGATTTGCAGCTCAAACCCACTCCCATGGTGTTTTACGTTAATGGGCAAGAGGTTGAATATCCTCCGCAAATTTTCCGTATACTCTCTCGGGGCCGGGTTCTCTCAGATCAGGAAAAAGTAGTAGATGGTATGGAACTCAGCGTTGAGGGGTATGATACCATGCCTTTGCTTTCAGAATTACTGCCCTATGTTAATATTCCTCAGGATGTTCCTGCTAACGCCCGCCTATCTCTAAAAAGAAATAATCAAGAAGCCGAGTTTACTACTCCTCTTATACCGGGGGATCGGATCGAGATTCATTGGGAACAAGTTGCAAGTGCCCTATAAACAATAAAAAAGCGCAAAAAAAACCCCCTCATCTTTCTGATGGGGGAAGGGGCTATTGCCCGGGTGGAAAAGGGTAGAGGAGTGTTTGAACTTAGTATAACTAACTGCCAGGCTATTGTCAGTAAAAAAACCTTCAACGGTCTGTAATTTTCGGTGAATGGTTGATTTTCTACTCTTGACATTCTGGCGTTAGACCATAAAATGATAGTGGAGGTGTCATTTATGTTATTTCAATGGATTATGGGCATAGTTGCTCTGGCTGCTCTCATTATTTTCTTACTTTCTGACAAATGGACCAGTAAATCAAGACATTCAAGTTACTATGAACAAGTGAAAAAGCCGCAAGGTAAAGAACCCCGGCTCGCTAATCTGCCTGATGCATCGAAGCATGATAAGTTTTATTCCAAGTTGAATGCTCGTTAAGCGCAAGGAAAAGAAGAGGCTGTTGCAAAATGAACGGTACGTTCGTTAAGCAACAGCCTCTTTCCTTAAGCTATTTTCACTTGAGTTATTTTACTTAAACTATTTTACTCAGTTGTCCCGGAATTTTGTCATAATGGCAAAAAGCTGATTCCTCTAAGGTAAGCACGTATTGGACTCCTTCCAAGACCTTATTCTGTCTTTCCCGGGGGCTTAGATCAGGGTGCCGCAATGTCTCCAGGTGGTCAAGAACAGCTGGGGAAACAGTAAATTGATGAATGTCCTGAGTGCCTGTAAAGTGGAATTGATACATATAACGGTGAGTCTCTTCGATGATCAGAGCATGCCGTCCAATGGTGGCTTTATTCAAGACCTGTATGGCATCCAGGGCACAGGATTGGGTATAGGCCTTGACAAGGCATTCCGAGTCAGGAGCGGGGCGTATTCCCATCTCCCTTTGCGCCAACTGGGCGATCCGATAACCGAGAGCTATATCTGGACAAGTATGTCCATGAAAGTCTATGACAAGTTCCCAAGGGGTTTTTTCTACGCACATAAAAATTCCCTCCCGATTGCTTTTGTTAGTCTTACTTTTATTCTAACGCTAAAAGGAGGGATTTGAAAGTCAATTATGGTAATTCTCAAAAAAGACTGTTCACAAAGAGGAGTTCTATCCCCGGGCTACAACTCCGATGATTCCGCCTGCTGCGCCGGCTGCCAGGATGATGATGGACTTCTCGCCAAAATTCAGCCAGGATGGTGTGTCAGGACTTAAGACAGTGAATAAGAGGAGCAATAGCAGTAGAAAGCCGGCTCCGATACTAATGCCGTAAAACAATCCCTTCATACCGGCACGATAGGTTGTGATGGCCGCTGCCAAAAACACACTCATGCCCAGAATGATGTTATAGACCAGGGACGATTCTTGAAGCGGGGTTAAGGTGAGTACTAAACCAAGAATTAAGGAAATCAACAGGGCAATCCCGGCTGCAAGCAAAATGCCTTTGAAAACTAATCCGAAGTGAAAGGATTTGGGCATATCTCATACCTCCTTCGACTAATAGAATCTATGCATTAACTGGATAGAGTATGCGAAGGAATAAAATAGGACCTAATTGTGAAAAAGAATAAATAATCTACTGATATAATTGGATTTTTCTAGAAAAGGATAGAGTACAATTAAGTTCGCAAAAGTAAAAAAGGAAAAGCCATCGGTAACTCCGAAAAGGTAAGTGCTGAAGCAAACCAAAAAGGAGTTGTTAACCGATGGCTTACCCAAATTCTACCGTACCTTTTGAAAAAATGCTAATGAAATTTGTAACCGAAGAAGATCCCATGCAGGCTATGTTAAAATGGCTCTGCGAAAGGCTGATGGAAGCAGAAGTGGATGCAAAGCTAGGTGCTGAAAAATCAGAACGGTCTACTGAACGTCAAGGGTATCGATCAGGCTATCGCGTTCGCCGTTTCGATACCCGGATGGGGACACTGTATTTAATGGTACCCAAACTGCGAAATGGCGGCTATATCCCTTTCTTTGTGGAAGGTAAGAAACGTTCTGAATTGGCCTTGATGAATGTGATTCAAGAAGCCTATGTTAATGGCGTATCCACCCGTAAAATAGAGAAACTCACTAAGTCCTTAGGCATTGACTCCATGTCACGAAGTCAGGTATCAAGCATCGCTAAAGAACTGAACGAACAGGTTGAAGCCTTTCGTAATCGAAGTCTCGATAAAGTCTATCCCGTACTCTGGGTGGATGCTCTCTATGAGAAAATCCGAGATGATCGAAGGGTCAAAAATATGGCAGTGCTGATTGTAACGGGTATTGATCTAGAAGGCAAACGAGATATTCTGGCCGTAGAGCCCATGCCAGAAGAGTCCACAGCAACCTACACCAGTCTCTTCGAAAAGTTAAAGTCACGAGGACTAGAGAAAGTCTGGCTGGTTGTCTCAGATGCCCATAAAGGGTTAGTTAAAGCTGTTCAAGAGTCCTTTATCGGGTGTTCCTGGCAACGCTGTAAAGTGCATTTTATGCGGAACATCCTCGCTCATATATCCGGTCGAGATAAGCAAGCGTTTGCTAATAAACTAAAGCAAATCTGGCTTCAACCAGACTATAGCAGTGCAAAGAAATACGCTAATTCTCTGATGGATGAGTTTGAGGCCAAATATCCTGAAGCCATTAAAACTCTGGAAGAAGGGTTGGAAGACTCACTACAGTTTTTCAGCTTTGCAGAGATTGATTCAAGAAAGATCGCGTCAACCAACCTGCTGGAAAGACTCAACCGAGAAGTACGTAGAAGAACCCGGGTGGTTGGGATATTCCCAAGTATGGATTCCTATATTCGGCTAGTAACCAGCTACCTTATTGAGTATAGCGAAGACTGGTGCAGTGGCCGATCCTATATCAATCCAAAAATCATCACTTCGATTGAGCAGGAACGTTCAAAAGCTGCGTAAGCCTTAATCATTAATTCAGAAAAGCATGACGCTCGGCGCTAGCCAAGCAAACTCTCTTTGATTTAGGGTTACTCTTTGGGGTGAAAGAGACTTTGCCGTCTTCAAGCGTTTTGGTAGGGTGCACGTGTCAATGGGATGATGCCGAGCATATCCTCGGCCTGACGGCCTCCGGTATCCCTCGCATCACCCTTGACACTCTTCCCAACTTACGCTTTTACATAAAACATTTAGCCTTAAGGGGTTCTGATGGTTTTTGCGAACATTTCTTGACACTATCTAGAAAAGGGGTTATAATAAGATAAGAATTATCGGTATTATTAGGCAGGGGAGATGGTTTCTTGGCCTTAAGAGACAAAACTAACCAAAGATTTAAGGAGTTTTTCGAAAAACAGTCCAAAAGAAATGATGGAAAAGAATTTGAAATCTCCTTTGCGGAAATTCAACGGGAGACCGGAGCGGCGAGCAGCACTATGAAACGGGCCATTGAGGCTTTAACTGAGGAAGGCTGGCTTGGGGTAAAACCAGGTCGCAATACTCGCTATGGACTGTTCAAGCTATTGCAAGGGGAAGCTGAAACGGCTGAGGCATTACCTGGAGCACCAGAGCCCGACCCGCCAATGTACGAGTCTACCAGTGATTTCTCTCCTGCTCCAGCCAGCGATTCGGGCAACGGTTCCTCTGCCCTGGCAAGTGAGTCAAGAGTACAGGAATTGGAACATCTTATCGATGGTCTGCGCCGTAGATTAAGAGCGCAGGAAATGACGATCGCACTGCTTCAGGATCGTATGGCAGAAATAGAAGACAAGCTGTTTAAAAGATAAATTTCCAACTCTTTCATGATGTTTTTTAAAGTATTAGTGATATAATAAATGTGAATCCTGCGTTGTTCGTAGAATATCTTGGTTTTGATCCTATTTATGACAAGGGAACTGATATGATGAGCCCAGTACATCAGGCCCCACTTGTAGGGGAAGGTGGAAGCGTTTATCTAGGTGCCCACCTGCGAGAGCAGGGTCAGAAACCTGGAGTTTTACGGCAAGGCGGGGATGGTAGGGAGTTTCCCTACCATTGTTTTATTTTTGAGGCTGATTATGTCATAATAGTCTTAGACTTAATTAAAAAATTCTTTAAATAAAAATTCATAAGGGGGGCAAAATGGTCAAACTAATCTTTACCCGGCATGGCGAAACCCTTTGGAATATTGAAGGCCGCGTCCAAGGAGCTATGGATTCTCCGCTTACAGAAAAGGGGATTCTCCAGGCTCGCAAGGTGGGGCAGCGCTTGCGCAAAGAAGGGATCACCCGTATTTATTCCAGCGACTTGCCCCGTGCCCGGGCCACGGCCGATGAAATCCGCAAGGCAGTTGGCATAGAAGAAATTCTCCTCGATCCGGCCTTGCGGGAATTATCCTTCGGAGAATGGGAGGGTAAGAATTGGTGGGATTTGCGGCAGCTTCATCCAGAGCTTTTTTCCCTTTGGGACACCGGACCTCACCAGGTACAGATTCCTGGAGCAGAAAGCATGTGGGAGGTCTCCGAACGGGCTTGGCAGTTTGTGCAAGAGCTGCCCCGGCTTCATGACGGTGAAACTCTCTGTGTCGTCACCCATGGCATGACCCTGCAGCTCATTGTTAAGAAAGCTCTGGGGATCCCGGTGGAGCAATGGAACGATGTTCCCTGGCAGCATAATACGGCAGTGAATATTTTTGAGTTTTACGAAGATGGCCGCATTCACCCCATTCTACTTGCCGATCACACCCATTTGGATGATGATATTAAGCCGGCCAGCGGTTTTACCTCAAAAAAATAGCCAGAGTAGTCTCTGGCCACTGAAGAACTTGTAGTTTTGATAGAGCATTCCTAAAGAGCTTATAAAAATACGACCCTCGCCCCGATGTTTTAGGGGGAGGGTCGTATTTCTGTTTCATTTCATAATACTATCTTTTCGGAGTATCCGGTGAAAACGGTTCCGGTCCCCAATGATTGTCTTTGGGCCAATAATACGCTGCACTTCCAGCAAGCGTTTCTGGCATTACGAGCCAATATTCTGGTATTTCTGTCAATTCAAACTTGATTCCGTCACTGTCTGTTAAAAGTCCAAGCTCCTTTGCATTTACATCCATATATCTTAACAAAATCTTGGCGTATAGCTTACGGTCTTCAAGAGATAGACTATTGAAGCCTTCTTGAGTGATATGTACAGGAGCATCAACAAACTTCTGCAACTCAGGGTTTATTGAAACAGTATTTGCCCCGGCTACCCCTTGATAAGAATTATTTTTAGTAACCGCATACATTTCCTTCAGTTCTTCCAGACTGGTAAAAGGTATGCTTTCGTTTACAACTGGGTTGTCAGCCGTTTCCACTGGCTGTGGTGTCTGTTGGTCAACGGAATCTTGCGGAGCCTGGGGCGGGTTAGCATTTGCGGAACAACCGGCAAGCAAAACAACGATAGCGGTAGCAGCGACAAGACTTGTCCATTTCTGCATCATGTTTTCTCCTCATATTAGTCAATTTTACATGGGTATTGAAGCGCGAACACTTTATGTATAACTCTCTTTAGCTATAACTATGATGAGATCAAGAGGTAAATTCAATCCGTTTTTTCTGGTAATTTCTTCTGGAAAAAAGGTGCGGCTTCCTCAATTTTTGAGGAAGCCGTATGTATCTGTGAATTCTCATCAGATCCTGGTGAGTTTTTCAGCCCGGCTCCTGCCCGGGAGGCGTGGGTGAGCTATTCAACCAGTCCTGGTCAAATTTCACGATGAGCTCCTGGCTGGCTGTGGGGGAGGGAACCAAAATGGCGACTTCGTGGTTCATCACAAAGGCCTTATAACCCCATCCGGAACTGCTAAAGATAAACGTCTGGCGATCGAAAATCCCTACATTAATCTCAAGAGGAGGATGGGCGGACGAATCATAATACCGAATCTGAACACCGGCAGCTTGGAGACTTTCGATATCACCCTGGTAACTCTTCGGCATAATACCGGAGTCCACGATGAGTTTAATGTCCACCCCTTTGGCCGCGGCATCGACCAAGGCTTGGAGAATATCTGAATCGGTCACATGGGAAACAATGATCCAAATATTCGTAGTGCTCTTTTGAATTTGGTCAAGAAGTTTCTGTTTTATATTGGTATTGGCTAGAACGGAGATATTATCTTCAACTAATTCAGTGGTTTTAGGGATATCCAGGGATAGGGTTGTCGTAAAAATCCAATCCCGATTAAACACGGTGCTGGCCAGTTTCCAGGCGGAACGCTCAGATAAATGAACGGCTAGATTATGAGAATTAAACCCTTTCTCAGTCCATGGGAAAGAATAGACCATAGCCTCTCTTAAATCCACGATCAGGAATTTAGCTTCATTGGTCTGTCCTTTTTGAGCAGGGTAATACTGTACGGAGATATTGTTGCTTTTAAATTCATTGAGAGTGGTTTTATTGGGAGTTTCAAACTGGTCAAGCAATATTCTTATTTCGATACCGCTGGCAGCTTTTTGGATGATCAGGGCCTTAAGTTCCGGATCGGAAAAGATCTTTTGCTCTACATAGATGGATTTCTGGGCTGAGGTGATCAGCTCTTTAGTTTTTTCCCGTGCGGCCTTACCGTCAAAATACAGGGCTTCAGCAGAAAGGTTGGATAGAGGGACCTCTTCCTCTTTTACAAACAGGCTCTTTATATCTAGTGAGCATCCTGTAAGGAAAAGGCAAAGAATTAGAATAAGCGGGAGAAACCGTTTCCTCATAAGCTCTTCGACTCCTATGTACACATTATTTCATTGGCTCCAGACTTTTCTTCTATTATAACATAAAGAGCTCTGTTCCAAAAATCTGGTTGGCATAGATTTTTATTTTTTTACATAGACATTCACAAGCACAGAAATGTAAAGGGGCAGGATCTTGATGAGAAAAAATAAACACGGGTTTCTCTTAGTGGTCATAATCCTGTTTGTATTTTGTTCACTGAATTTACCTCAGCCGCTGACGCCTATGGCTTACAATAGCGCCCCAGCCTCGGGGAAGGTGTCCAAAGACTTCTCGGCAGATAAAGCCTATGAACATATTCTGCATTTATCGGAAAAGATCGGTCCCCGGCCGGCCGGAAGTCCTAATGAAACCAAAGCGGCTCAATATCTGTACTATATGCTGGAACAATATGGATGGAAGGTGCGGGAGCAGCCCTTCAGCAAGATTGTGGGCAATGCCAATCCTCTTAAACCCGAGCATAAAATTCAAGTGATCAACAGTCAGAACATTATCGCTGAATTACCAGGGGCCTCACCGGAAACCATTCTTCTGGGGGCTCATTATGACAGCGCCGATGTTTCAACTCCCGGAGCTATTGATAACGCTTCCGGGGTGGGCGTGCTGTTGGAAATAGCCCGTATCTTAGGTCAGGAAAAGCATCAGAAGAGCTACCAAATCGTATTTTTTGGAGCAGAAGAAAATGGTTTGGTAGGTTCACAGTATTTCACTGCTCAAAGCGATTTATCGGCGATCCAGTGGATGTTGAATTTGGACATGGTGGGCACTCCACTGGAGATTGATATCGCCGGCAAGACATCAGCACCCCCGGAATTGGTAGATAAGGTTGTAACGCTTGCCCGTCAGGAACAAATTCCTTTCCATATCAGCCGGGATTTTGCAGTGATGACCAGAGAAGGTTCACAGGGAGGGGCCAGCGATTTCAGCCCTTTCCTGGATCAAAGCATACCTGCTCTTGGTCTGGGCATTGCCGGCCGCGCGGAGGGGTACTATCATCGGCCTGAGGATCGGATTGAGCGGGTCACTTTACAAAGCCTGGATACTGTGGGCAAGTTCATTCCTAAGCTTATCGAGTCTGTGGAAGTGACGGGTAGCGGTCAGAAAACCTGGGATTCCTATTATTTGCCGTTCCAGCTGGGATCCTTCGTCGTGATCATACCGACTTTAGGGCTGAGGATACTTTTTATCCTCACTATCTTCTTTACAGTATTCTCTGTTTCCCGGAGTTTCCGTGACCAGGAACCCTTTATTCAAGGCAATCTCAAGGAGTATGTGCTGATCGGCGTAGGTATTCCCGGTGCTGCTTTTCTAGCGAGTTTCTTAAGTGGCGCCGGCGAAGCGTTATGGCAATTACTCAAAGGCAGAGTCTATTTATGGCAGGCCTATCCCGGAGTATTCTTAACGCTGAGGGTTATTCTGGTGTTATGCGCACTGCTGATCTTTTTGAAACTTTTAAGAAGCTTACCCCAGCCCAAAGGAGGCAAACTTTATTGGCTGATTGGCGTCTTGACCTTAACCCTGCTCACCATTATTTTAGGGCTTTATCGAATTGATTTAGCCTTCCCCTTTCTTTTCTGGCTGCTTTGTTTTAATCTATTTCTTTATTATCCAAGCATCATCTTATTGTTTATAGGGCCTTATTTTATCTATAAGACCCATTGGGAGCTCTTAAATTCTCAACAATGGCCCAGCTTTTATGAAACCATTCATCTCTACCCAGTAGTATTTATCGTCCTCTATGGACTACTCTTTATCCCAGTTCTTTTAGGGGCCTTATATATCTTAGAAAAAGGAAAAAGACCTTGGGAGCAAATGCTCAAGCGGCTGCTTATTCCCGCTCTGTTGGTAGGTGTTGGCTGTGTTCTCGGAACGGGCTTGATTCCAAATTATAGTAGAGCCAACCCTCAGCCGATCACTGTTCAAAAAGTCTGGACGGAATCGGAAGGGGTTATACTCAGAGTATCCAGTACCGACACCCTCCCCAAGAGTCTCCTTAAAGAGCTTGATTCCCAGGAGACCAAGATTGGGGAAGACAAAAAAGTGCTTGAGTTGCCGATACCCTCTGAAAAAGCCCCCTTGCAGGCCAATGTCTCCGTCACCGACACCGGCGAGCGTCTCCTCAACTTCAAAATGGCTATGAAATATGGGCGGGATCCCTACTTAGTAAGAATAAAACTGGAAAGTAAAAAGCCTTTTAAAATCCAGGAGATGGATGACTTCGTTCCCATTGCCAAGTTGCCCAAAAAGATTGCTTTGGAAGGTAAGGAGCGCGATGGCAGCTACGCTCTGCTTCTGGAGCGTACACCGCCTCATCAAGGGACAATACAGTGGAAAATTGCTGCCGAAGGTATCGTGAAATGCAGTATAGAAGTGGTGTTTGCCGATCAAACCCCACGGTACAGCATCAATTTGCCTCATATCTCTCCTGACTATAAAGAAGTCTATCAAGATGTTTTTGAATTCTAACTGCCAAATTTCGTCAGCATAGATTACAGAAGTCAAGGCAGAATAATGGTGAGGAGGTTGATATGATGTACAAAAAGATTGCTGTAGAAAACGGCCTTACCAATGTCGTTCAAGAATTACATACGGCGGGATTTCATACGATGCCCTTAGAGGAGGAGCCATTAAGGAATATAAGTGCAGTTGTTGTCAAAGGGGATGGGACTGATATTTTGGCGGAGGAAGCCCAGTTTCATGTGCCTGTGGTTCATGCTTCAGGACGGAGCGCTGAAGAAATCGTAGAAATTCTCAGAGACCGATTATCCTAATAGCCCATTGGTGGGTGGTTTTATTAAAAACAGAGTTCAATCTGGAGATGTCTTGACTAATAAGTAATTCTAAAATTAAGAAGGAAAGCCGCGGGCTTTCCTTCTTAATTTGTGCACCTGACATGGGAGTTATCGATATGGTGTATATAAACTAGCCCTTGGCTGCGCTTTTGCCGGCGATATAGCCTTGGGTAATAACGCGGCCCAGTCCGTGAACCGACAGTCCGGAAGAGGCTTCGCCACCGCAGAACAGACCGGGAATGGGTTGGCCCCACAAATCCATGACCTGTTGATCGCCGTTGACTCTGAGGCCGGTCAGTGTGTCATGGAGGCAGGGAGTAGCCCAGGCCGCATAGAAGGGACCGGCGGCGATTTTGTGATCGAGAGCTTTTTTGCCGTAGTCATCATCTTTCTTAGCATCGACAAAGCCGTTGTATCTGGCAACTGTTTCCGCCAGTACCTTCGGGTCCATTTTGATATCTTCGTAATACTTGTTTACAATCTTTCCGGCCAGCTCTTCGATGGTGTCGGCCACAAAGAAACGTCCGTCATCAATATCGACATAGGGAGGCTCAACTGTTAATTTGCGGCGGGCCACAGCTTCTGAATCAAAGATGGCCCAGATAGGTCCGCCGATACGGCGTGCATCCGTGGGGGAAGAGCCATCGATAATAACACTTCCCAGGGCAGCTGCAAAATAATCAAAACTGTTGGCAGTAGCATCCTCCTCATTCCAGAACCGCTTGCCTAGCGCATTGACCAGAATGGCATCCTCGAAGGTGCGGTATTCGATACCTGTTGCTCTGATCAGAGGAAAGATAACGCTTGTAGGACGCGTAGCCGCAGCGGAGTTCCGATAGCCATATTGGCAGGCGAGAAAAGCCGGCTGGGTAATGGCCGAGCCAACCTCCCGGGACTGATTGGCGAGAGTTCCAAGGGCTGCACCGATGGCCATCGCCGCAATTTCCCCGCTGGCATCTTGAAAGGAGAAGGGATCTCCGGCAACGCCGTCGTATTCTATAGTAAGGCGAGGGTCGAACATGGTACGGAAATTTACATTGCTGGTATGTCCGCCGGTAGCGATGACAATACCCTTCTTGGCCTTAATTCTGACGTTTGCTTTGGTGGTTTCGATATTGCCGTTGGGATACGCGTTTTTCAAAGGTGTGCTCTCCCCTGGCAGAGTGGTGGGATTATAGCTGCATTCAACTCCGATGGCCCGGCCTGTAAGTTCACCTTCCCTGATAATTTTATCCATGTGGTAGCTCATTAAGAATTGGCCGCCTTTTTCCCGTAAGGTTTTTTCCAGAGGCCGGACAACGCCGATGCCCCGTCTCAGGGGGCCATCTTTCGGGCCGGTATTGCTCAGATAATTCACCCAGCCCATGGTCTCAACGTCGGTTACGAGATCACGGGGGACGCTTTCCGGGCTGGTGCCGCCTTCAAGATAGCTCTTACCTTTGGTAGGAGGTGTATCCAGAACCAAGACCCCATTAGCCAGAATAAATTCAAAAGCTTCAGGCATAGAGTTGGCGGTCGCTCGAACAACATCGCGGTCATTGTAGCGGGAAACCTGGGTAAGATCGGTCGTATGATCCGTGTAATATTGATCAGGACTATCGTCAATTCCATGCTTTTTCTGTACGCTTGTGCCGGCCCCGCTGTGCAGGTTGCCGCCGCTGACTGCACAATGGCCGCCGATATCGAAACTGGCTTCAACGACTATGACCGAGGCTCCATCCGCCTGAGCTTTGACAGCGGCGGGCAGGCCGGCTCCCCCGGCCCCGATGACGACAACGTCTGCTTCATAATCCCATTGCGGTTCAGAAGTGGACGGAGCGGGAGTATTGGCAGTATTGGTGGGTGTCGAGCAACCGGCTAAAAGAGTGGAACCGACGACAGCGCTGCCTGCCAGTATTCCGGTATTGCGCAAAAAGTCTCTTCTGGAAATACCTTTTTTATCTTTCTGAGTCATCTTAACCTACCTCCTTTGAATCTTTAAAATCAGGAATGTATTCGTTAATTAAATCACAATGAGTGAAGCACCTCCTTTGCTCTAACGCTCAGGATTGAAGAGTGAAGATGAATAAAACTTGTATTACATACTAAATTGGTTGCAATATTTGTGCCAATAGGGTTAAAGGAACGGGAACCCGGGATTTCCCAAGGCTTCGCTAAGCAATGAACGGTAAAATAGGACCTTGATTTTAGAATTTAAGTGAGAAAAAAAGTCCAATAGCGCTTGTGATAGTTCTAATTGTCACATATTTTAAATAATAGAATTCTATAGTGATGCTTTTGCAGGAAGGCGCATTTCTTAATCGACTCAAAATAATAGTCCTGGATAAGGTGAAAGAGGAGGAAATTTATGGAGATGAATGATTTTGTACAAATGATTCAGTCCGGTAAGATCAACTCCCAGTATTTTGCTAAGGTAGGCCATGAAAGGAATCGTTTTCTGGAAGGAAAAGAAGTGGATACAACAGTTGTGCCCCGCGAGTTTATCGATTCTTGGCAAAGATGCCGGGCCTATGGACTCGCTCCTTATACCTTGGATTATCGGGACGTGGATAGTGCCCAGAAAAAAGAGTTGTTTCAGACCATGGTAAGAAAATATGAATTCTTTTTGAAAAATGTTTTTAATATTTTTGATTTGAATGGCTATATATTTAAATTGCAGACCAAAGAGGGAATCAGTCAATTTTTAGGCAAATCCACCCTGACCTTTATGGATTGTTCCGAAGAAAAAGGAGGAACGACCAGTTCCTGTGTTTGCCTGCATGAGGATAAGCCCATCATTATTTTTCAGCCTTTTTATTATCGCCAGGCTTACATTAAACATTTTTTTGGTGAACTCCACGGAGCATCGGCTCCCATTCATAATGAACAAAATAAAGTGATCGGCGCTTTGAGTTTGCTTGCCCATAAGCCGGAACTTAGTGTTCAGGCCTATCATTTGATTTCTCAGATCGCTAAACTGCATGACAATCTGTATTTACCGATTATGCTTGGGTACGAAAATCAAATAGGGCAAATCATCAATTGTCTTCCTCAGGGAGTCGCCTTGATTTCAGAAAAGAATATCATCAAATTCTATAATGAAAAAATAGCGGACTTGTTGGAGATAAACGGAAGGAAACACCCCGAACATGACCTGAAGAAACGTTTATCAAAACTTGGTAAATCCAAAGGGGTAGATCTCGAACAAAGCTCTTATGAAATAAAAGATGACCTCACTAACCAGACGTTGAAGCTGGTTCAATTAGTAGAAAAAAGTGAATCGGGAAGACCGCTGAGTAAAATTGAAAGAAACAATGATCTATTTACATTCCAACAAATTAAAGGCAGCAGCCCTTCCATTCAGAAAGCGAAGGATACGGCCGAAAAAATTGCCGATACCCTTGTACCGGTGATGATTTACGGTGAAAGCGGAACTGGGAAGGAAATGTTTGCCCAAGCAATTCATAGTGAGAGCAACCGTGCCGGCAGTCCATTCGTGGCCATAAACTGCGGAGCCATTCCGGGAGAATTGGTGGAAAGTGAGCTTTTTGGCTATGAGGGAGGCTCCTTTACCGGAGCTCTGAAGGATGGCAAGATTGGCAAGATCGAAGCAGCTTCCGGGGGCACTTTGTTCCTGGATGAGATTGAAAGTATGCCGTTGAAAGATCAAATAAAGCTCTTAAGAGTGCTTTCCGCCGGCAAAGTTCAAAAAGTCGGAAGCACTACTGAGATTTCCGTGGATATTCGTTTAATCTCCGCGACGAAAACAGATCTCTTGATGCAGGCTGATGAAGGGCTATTTCGCGAGGATTTGTTTTATCGCATCAGTACCTTTGTGATTAATCTTCCCGCTTTAAGGGAAAGGAAGGAAGACATTCTTTTGTTGGCAGAGGAATTCAGCCGCAGATTACAAAAAAAATACGACAAATCTTCTGTCTCAATGGATCAAGGGTTCATTAATGCCCTGACAGCCTATAAATGGCGGGGGAATGTGCGGGAGCTGGAGCATGCCATGGAACATGCCTTCATCATGCTGGGCAGGGGAGCAACCCTTCTGCCGGAGCATTTGTCGGTAAAGATACAAGAAGCTTATCAAAGCAGGATCACCGAAGAAGTTATCGACGAAACACTGGAAGAGGAGAACGAGCATAAATTTGGATTACTTGCTTTGGCTGAACAAAAAATGATTGAACGTGTGCTGGACTCTGTCAATGGGAATATCAGTGCTGCTGCAGAACGTCTGGGAATCAACCGCAGGACAATTCATAGGAAACTACAGCGTAAGGAAAGTTCTACGACTTTTTAATCAAGACTATTGCTAATTATGCTTTCCTTTTTTCAATTCTGGGTGTATAGTTTAAAAGAATATCGTTAAGTTAAGACTAATATGGTAATTTGTGTCTAGGCAAAATTCCGAGGATACACTATAATTTGAAGAGAAGACAGGACGGGGGGAGACTATGGCAGCAAAACAAGAAGAGTGGAAAGATGAGTATCAGAAAATATGTGAGCTTTTGCGTCATCATTCTTACAAATTGACCCCTCAAAGGCAAACGATTTTAAAAGCATTTTTAGAGAATGAGGATCAGCACCTGAGTGCGGAAGATACCTTTATGATGGTTAAGCATAACTACCCTGATATTGGACTGGCTACGGTTTACCGCACTCTGGACCTTCTGGCGGAATTAGGCATTCTCCAAAAAAATGATTTTGGCGATGGGCGAAGCCGGTATGAGTTTAACCGTAAAGATGAGCATCACCACCACCATTTGATTTGTATCAAATGCGGAAATGTCTCAGAGTTTGATGGTGACTTGCTGGAGTCTTTAGAAGCTGAGATAGAAAAACGCAATGGCTATCAAGTAGTTGACCATGATCTGAAATTTTATGGATATTGCAATAAATGCAAAAGCACGTTGGACTGACGTGCTTTTTTGCTGATCTTAACGATAAATCATTGCCAATGCCGGATTTGAAGGGAAATGACCAATTTCCAAGCACTATTTGACGGATGATTTATGGAATGAGGGGAAGGAAAAATATACCAGTTGCTCGAAATGTACTCAAAACGAGGTAAAGGAGCGACGCCTTATGTTTCCTCTTTCAACAGCAAAAAAAGCGACAAGTGACTATTCATGGCTTTCACGACTCAAGAACTCTACCTGGATATTTGCCAATAAAGACAGTGATTCCTTGGAACATTGTTTAATACGTTTGCAGCAAGACTCGGACAAGCCTCTCGTGGAAACCGTTAAGCAGGCTATCGACTTTCAAGCCTATCAGGAAGCGCGTGATTATTTGGAGCGCATCTGGGGAAGATATCCTGGCAAGGAAGGAGAAATTCAATACTTAATGGCTCGCTGCTATTTTGGTCAAGGTTTAATTCAGGAGGCATTAATATGCCTGGACAAAGCCTTAATCCATGGACCGGAAAGCACTGAATATCTGGAACTGCAGGCTGATTGCCTCATGGAAAAAGAGGATTGGCGCGGGGCAGTGGATGCCTTGAATAAAGCCATCTGGGCTAATCCCAAAAAAGTGGAGAATATTTACCGTTTGGGAACCATTTATTCCTACCACAACGAACCTCACGAGGCTTTGCGTTGTTTCCAGGGATGTTGTGAGCTGAAACCCCACAACTCTTTGTATTGGGAGATGAAAGGTGAGATCCATCTTCAACTGGAACAGATGTCACAGGCTATCATTAGCTTTGAAAAAGCTCTTCGTTATGAATATAATCCGGATCTCAAAGCTCGCTTAGCTTATTGCTACACTCAAATCAATGAACATCAAAAAGCAATCCGCCTTTATCGCCAGGTATTAAAGCATGACCCAGCTCATTACGATTCCCTGTGTAATCTTGCGGCCATCTATCAAAATAAAGGTGAATCCATGGAAGCGCTCAAACTGCAGGAGCGGGCCTATGGTTTGTGTCAAAATGATCCCGTGCTACTGAATAATATGGCTTATACTCTGGTTCACCTGGGAAGGACAAGGAAAGCAACAGAATACTATCAAGAAGCTCTTAAATTAGCCCAAGCCAATCCGGTCATCCTCTATAATCTAGCGGTATGCCATACCCAGAAAGGGAATTGGGATCAAGGCATTGAGATACTCTACCGACTATTGAATATCGATCCGGATCATTCTGAGGGATGGGCACTCCTGGGCAATATTTATGACCATCTCACGGATCATGAATCAGCTGTAGATTGTTATAATAAAGCTTTACAATTAGCGTAAACTATAAGGCGTAAAGCCTTTTTTCTTTTTTAAATGAAAAACATTGTCTTTTACTTTACCATTTTTTAAAGTTTTGTTATGATTTGCTAGGAAGAAGCTGAGTCGATCTGGTATAATGTATGGCAAGCACCTATCAATAGAGAGATAATTCTGATTATTAGTCCTTGTGGGAGGAGTAGTGGAGAATTTGGGCATGGATTTAGAAAAAATAGAGGAAGCAGTGACCATGATTCTGGAAGCCATTGGAGAAGATCCAAGGCGGGAAGGATTATTGGATACCCCGAAACGAGTGGCCAGGATGTATCAGGAGGTTTTTGCCGGACTTCATGAAGACCCCAGTCAGCATTTAAAAGTGCAGTTTTCTGAAGATCATGAGGAGATGATCATTGTTAAGGATATTCCGGTTTATTCCATGTGTGAGCATCATCTGGTTCCTTTTTACGGGAAAGCCCATGTAGCTTATATACCACGTAAAGGCAAAGTGACAGGTTTATCAAAAATTGCCCGGGTTGTGGAAGGGTATGCGAAACGTCCTCAACTTCAAGAACGATTAACAGGACAGATTGCCGATTCGGTGATGAGCATGCTCAATGCCCGAGGAGTCCTTGTGGTGATCGAAGCTGAACATATGTGCATGACCATGCGGGGAGTCAAAAAGCCGGGCTCCATGACCTTAACCTCTGCAGTCCGCGGGATATTTAAAACCAATGAAATCACTCGCTCAGAAGGGTTTGCGTTGATTAAGCAATGATTGATCACTATGGAAACGAAGGAACCAAATAAAGGATGAGAGTTATGGATCAAAAAACGGGAAAAATAGAGCTCATAGGTACTCAAAAGCTTAAGATCAATCCAGAATTATATAAAGTGGTGGATTTCCTTAATAAAAATCTTAAAGAGCATAATCTGATGTTCGGCCTTAGCAAAAAAGAAAATACCATGACCATGGCAATCTATGAAGTTGAGTAATTGGAGTGAACAATGCATATTCTATTGACAAATGATGACGGATATTTTGCCCCTGGGCTGCAAACCCTCTATACAACCTTAGCTGAAGCAGGATACGATGTCTCCATTGTGGCACCGGATAGTCAAAAATCGGCAACAGGCCATTCGATCACTTTGTTTGAACCTTTGTTTATTACGAAGCACTCGTTAGATCGCGGCACCGGCTATGCGGTCAGTGGGAAACCGGCCGACTGTGTTAAATTGGCGATACAAGGCAGTATTATTCCCAAACCTGATTTAGTCATCTCCGGAATTAATAACGGCCCCAATTTGGGGACCGATGTCTTTTATTCGGGGACAGTATCCGCAGCTATGGAAGGGGTGCTTTTGGGAGTCCCCGCCATAGCAGTATCCTTAGCTTCCTTTTCTGCCGTCGACTATAAGCCGGCCGCCCAATTTGTGGCCCTATCGTTGCCGAAACTCCGCCTGGGGCCGGGATTAATCAATATCAATATTCCACCCTTGCCGGAGAAGGAGTGGAAAGGTGTCCGTGTCACGAAGCTGGGCAAAGCAGTCTATGAGAATGTCTTCGAACATCGGCAAGCTCCCTATGGCCGTGACTACTACTGGCAGGCAGGCACCGTATCACCGGAAGTCGACCAGGAAACGGACCTCTATGCTGTGCAGGAAGGCTATGTATCCATAACGCCCATGCACAGTGATTTAACCGATTATATCAAACTTAAGGAATTACGACAGAGCCTATCCCTTGAGAATCCAAATAAATAGGAGTACAGCGCACTGTACTCCTATTTTCCATGGTAGCTGAGGAAGTGTTAAAGAGTGTCGTTCTTTAAGCTTTCCTCAGCGCGACGGATCATGGCTTTAACCATACTTCCACCGATGCGGCCGCCTACATGGCCGCAATCACGGGAGGTCATGTTAGCCCATCCCTTGGTTTGGATTTGTTCGGTTAAACCTAATTCGGAGGCCACCTCCATTTTAAACTCGTCCAAAACAGACTTGGGCAAAATGCCGGCGGAGCGGTTTCTGCGACTCATAGATATCCATCTCCTTTCATCTGTTTAATCGAGACAATTCTATTTTTTACAGACGGGATTATAAATATAGTACAGAAAATATGGAGAATTTAAGCTTAATTGTTAAGGGAGGAAACTGAGTTGATTATTGGGACCTTTTTGTTTTACTTCATTTTATTCCTTTTTGTTTTTTCCTCCCCGGAAAAGCTTAAGCAAAGGGATAAACGCTGGACAAAAATATTGGTTTTACCGGCCGTCTTTGCCCTGATTTTAGCTTTTTTAACGGTGATCAAAGTGTTCTTTATCTATAAGATTATCCTGATTATTGTTCTTGGCTTAACCACGCTCCTGACCTATTGGCAGTATGGAGAGCGGATTAAGCACTGGTTAGGTTGAAACGAGATAAGATCCTCCGGGTCGCGTAGCTTTATGCACAACGCGTACTCCATAGCTCCGGGGCTGGTTAACCCGCTTTCTTAACAGCATCTGCGGCGGATAGGCATGCTTTGGGGAGTGCCGCCTTGAGCGAAACTGTCCACCGGACACTTTCGTACGCCAAACCCCGTTGTTTTCTGCATGTGAACCGTGGCTCCGCTACGTTAAGAAAGCCTCGTTAACCTGACCGCCCCTCCGCTAAATCCGACACCTTCGGGCGTGAATCCTAAAACCTTCCACCGGAAGGTTTCTTCTTCGGAGTTCACGGCTTTTGTACATAAAGCTACTGCTTGCGGGTTTCTTTGCGAGGCATTTCTGGGGTCTGCTCAGGTCTTCTTCAAAGCCTTGCTTAGGAGCGCCGACCCCTGCCGCTTCAAGCGGCGTCGGTAAAGACGGAAAAAGCCGCTCATGTCATGCAACTTGCCCCACACCACACTTCCCAGAAAGCCATGCTTACCCAGCCCCACAAAGCCCCGCTCACTCAGACCGAAAAAGCAGCCCAAGGATTTTGCTTTACGGAAGAGAGCGAATTTAAGCGAGCGGAAACAAAGCTTCGCGAAAAGCACGCTGCGGAGAAAGGTTGGAAACAGGACGTTTCCAACCGGCTATGAGAACAAGTGCGAAAGCAGTGCTTTCGAGGAGCCGATTTAGCCACGAAACCCGGACGAGGGTCTCGCCCAAGCCGCCACGCCACAGAGAACGACTTAGCGGCGCAGGTGGACCTTTCGGAGCGGCGGGCTTTTCGCGTTAGTTTTGTCCGCGCAGCTTATGGAGCGACCAGCGTAAATCAAAATCCTGGAGAACAACTCAGCGTAAAAACTTGCCGAGCCAGGGAATTCTCTGCAGATCGTCACGGTTGATACCGCCGTTAAAGAAGAGAATGGCGAAGTAAAGAACCGCTCCCAGTATGATCTCCAGGAGAAAGGCTAAGGGATGGAAAGCGAAGAAGGGATGAAAGAGGCGAAAGGCCAACATCATGCCAATGCCGCCCATGAGCGGGTGGAGAAGAAACTCCCGAAGATCGACAGGCATCCCTGTATAGTGGACGATAGCGGCCAGATTCAGGGTCGAGGAGATAAAAAAACCGACGACATAAGCTACAGCCGTTCCTTTAAGCCCCCACTGAGGTGAAGCCGTTAAAATGAAAAGTATCGGTATCCGGATGACGGCGGAAATAATGGAATGGATCACCGGGAGCTGGACCTTGCCTAATCCTTGCAGAATTCCTGTAGAGGTTTGTTGAAGGTAGGAAAAGATCCCACCTAAGGCAAGGATGCGCAGAATGCTGCTGGTGCCTTCGCTTTTAAAAAAGGCGCTGAAAGGCTCAGCAAAGAAAAAGAGGATTACTAAACTGGGGACCCCGATGAAAATGGTCATCCGTAAAGCTTGGGCACTGCGGAGCTTAACCGTTTGGAATTGCTTTCGGGCGGCCGCTTCGGAAATGGCAGGAACCAAAGAGGTCGCCAGGGCAAAGGTGAAGACGCTGGGGAAATTGAGGAGAGTAAACACAGCCCCGCCCAGTTGTCCGAAAAGAGTGGTGGCTTCTCGGGCTGTATAGCCGGCTAGTTGCAGCCGTTGTGGTATCAGCATGGCATCCACCGTGGATAACCCGCTGGAAAAGAGCCTGCCGATCGTCACTGGATAAGCTAAGTGGAAAAGTTCTTTCATGGTTTGAATCGGATGTAGGGATTCATCCTGGTGGGAGGACTTTTTTGTTTTTTGGAGTTTATACTGAAGAATAATGATAAATAAGCCGATGATTTCTCCCGACAACATTCCCAAGGCCAAACCGGAAGCAGCCCATTCGATCCCTCTGGGCAATAAAGTGTAAGCCGAGAAAAATCCCACACTGACCCGCACCAGTTGTTCACAGATCTGACTGAGTGCAGTGGGAAGCATATTCTGCATGCCCTGAAAATACCCGCGAAAGGCTGAGGAAACAGAGACCACAAAGATTGCCGGTGTGCAGATCAAAAAAAGCCTTAGAACACGGGGATCGGGAAAGAAACGCTCTGCCAGGAGAGGCGAAATAATGTAGAGAGCCACGGAAATAACCAGCCCTGAACAGGTCAATAAAAGAAGGGAAGTACGAAATATGGAGCGGGCACGGGAATAATTCTGCAAAGATACTGCTTCGGAGATCATTTTCGAAACAGCCAAAGGGATGCCCGCAGTGGTAAAGACTAAAGCAAACATATACATAGGGAAAACCATATTGAATAGTCCAAAGGCCTCTCCGCCAATATGGGTCATGATTAAGTATTGATAAATAAAACCCAAAACCCGATTGAGAAAGTTTGCCGCCAAGAGAATGACAGCCCCATAAATAAAGGTCCTTTTGGCCATATTCCTCTCCAACCCCCTGGTCCCACTTATCCTGACTAACTTTATGCCAGAAGAAGGAAAGTGATGACAATTTATTCTAAGGATCAGGAAGGTAGGGAATTGGGTTGTCAATATCGAATATTCACACAGAGGATAACTTAATCTTCAGATGGAATGCTTTCACCTAAAGCAAGTTTCCTAGATGTTTTTTAAGTTATGGAATATTTGAAAAGGATTTTTATAGTTAGTGGAGAAATATTTAATTATTGTTGATTTAAGACAATTTTTTGT
Source organism: Desulfitobacterium sp. LBE (assembly GCF_007830365.1). NCBI lineage: Bacteria > Bacillati > Bacillota > Clostridia > Eubacteriales > Desulfitobacteriaceae > Desulfitobacterium > Desulfitobacterium sp. LBE. Next base: position 382,690 of record NZ_VLKD01000001.1, read on the forward strand.
AAAGTGAATACTGTTCCAAAAATTGGGCATTCTACCTCCGAATGGAGGGGTTGCCTGTGTGGACACTCATCAAAAATGCCAAACTATTCGCACCGGAGCCGCTGCAGGAGCGGGATCTTCTCCTTGTAGGGAATCGAATCGCCGCCCTTGGCGATGACCTGTCCCTTCCCCCTTATGCTAAGGGTGAGGTGTATGACCTTCATGGACATTACCTTGTTCCCGGTTTTATCGACGCTCATGTCCATATCTGCGGAGGAGGAGGAGAAGCGGGGCCCAGCTCCAGGACTCCTGAGGTTCAACTTTCTCAACTGACGCGGGCCGGGATAACCACTGTGGTAGGCTGCTTGGGAACGGATTCTATCTCCCGTTCGATGGAAGAGCTCCTGGTTAAGGCAAATGCCTTGGAAGAAGAAGGATTAACGTGCTTTGTCTATAGCGGTGGTTATCAAGCCGATCGTATGATCTTTGATACCTTGCGCAAAGACTTAGTCTTAATCGATAAAGTGATTGGGGCGGGTGAGATCGCCATTTCTGACCATCGTTCCGCCCAACCTCAAAAATCTGAGCTGGAGCATCTTGCTGCGGAAGCTCGAGTAGGGGGGATGTTAGGAGATAAAGCGGGAGTCGTTCATATTCACCTGGGTGAAGGGAAGAGAGGTTTGTCCCCAATTCTAAAAATAATTGAGGAAACTGAAATTCCGATCAGCCAATTCATGCCAACTCATATCAATCGAAAGGAAACGCTCTTAGAGCAAGGAGTAGAGTTTCTCAAAGCAGGTGGCACAATTGATTTAACAGCAGGTTGCGATGATTTTGAACCGCATTTACAGGCTCCTTTCGTTCTAAAAACCCTTTACGAGCAGGGATTGCTGAATGACCGTGTGACGGTTACTTCAGACGGAAATGGCAGCCTTCCTCAGTTTAACGAGGCTGGAATCCTTGTCGGCATGGGAATAGGATCCGTTCATGTTCTTTGGCGCGATATCCGGGAGGCTGTGCTCCGGTACGGAATACCCCTTGATACCGCTCTGAGAACCATTACTTCCAATCCCGCCCGTATTCTACAATTAAAAAACAAAGGCATGATTCGGGAAGGCTTTGACGGTGATTTGGTGGCCTTGTCCGATGACTTGATGATTGAACAGGTGTGGGCTAAGGGAAGAGTTATGATTCGTAACCGTAAACCTGTTGTTTTAGGGGTATATGAGACATCATTGGCGAGTCATCTTCAGACTGTAGAAACTCCACGATTAGTCAAAGGTTAGACCTTTTCTAATACATTTTAAGGAGGTTGATTTGTCTTGAAGACCTATGACACTATGAATCTACGCAATATTTGCCTAGTAGGGCACGGAGGGGCAGGGAAGACGTCTTTGACGGAAGCTTGTCTCTTTAACTCAGGTGCGGTTACCCGTATGGGAAAAGTGCCTGAGGGAAACACAATGTCGGATTCTTTGCCAGAAGAGATTAAACACAAGGTTTCTATCAGTACGAGTCTTATTCCTGTTGAATGGCAGGGATGTAAAATCAATGTCCTGGATACTCCGGGATATTCTGATTTTTTTGGTGAGGTTAAGTCTGCCCTTCGGGTGGCAGAGAGCGGGGTCGTTGTTCTGTGCGGTGTATCAGGTCTTGAGGTACAAGCTGAGCTTATCCTTGACTTGATGGAAGAGCAGAAGTTGCCCCGCGTTATTTTTATTAATAAGTTAGAGCGCGAGAATGCTAATTTTGAAAAGGTTCTGAATCAACTCACAGAAGCTTTCCCTAATATGCGTTTTGCCCCCTTAACTCTTCCTATAGGTCATGAGGATCAGTTTCAGGGTGTCGTAGATATTATCGAGCAAAAGGCGTATATCTATGAAAACAATGCCAGTGGGAAGTATACAGTTAAGGATATTCCGTCAGATCTTTTATCTGATGTGGAACACTATCGAGAAATATTAGCTGAGGCGATAGCCGAAGCTGATGACGATATATTGACAAAATATCTGGATGGCGAAACTTTAAGTGATGACGACCTTCGCCAAGCTTTGAAAAGCGCCTTGGAAAAGGATTTAACCGTTCCGGTCCTTGCGGGTTCAGCTCTCAAAAACGTCGGGATTGGGAATTTGCTCGACTTCTTTGTTCAATACGCCCCGACTCCCCAAGTTCAAGAAGAGAAAAGCGCTCTGATCTTTAAAACTCTGGCCGACCCCTATGTCGGTAAGATGAGTTTTATCAGGGTCTATGGAGGAAAGCTCCAAGGGGACAGTATGGTGTATAATGCTCAAAAAGAAAAAGAAGAAAAAATCAGCACTCCCTTTATTCTGCGAGGAAAAAACCAAGATCCGGTTCAGGTCGTCCCGGCGGGAGATATCGCCGTAGTGGCTAAACTTCAGGATGCAGCTACCGGTGATACCCTGTGCGCTAAGGAGAATTCTGTGCAATTGGAGGGTATCGATTTACCTGTACCCCGTTTGCCTGTAGCCATCGCTCCTAAGAGCAAGGGAGATGAAGATAAACTGGGGAGTGCCCTGGCCCGCTTGGCGGAAGAGGACCCCACCATGCGTGTGGAGAAGAATGTCGAGACCAAAGAACTGATTCTCTATGGTATGGGTGAAATGCATGTTGAGATCCTGATGGAGAAGCTGCAACGGAAATTTGGCGTTGGTGTAGAGATGAAAGTTCCCCGGGTTCCCTATCGGGAAACTATTAAAAAGCCTGTTAAAGTAGAGGGCAAACACAAAAAGCAAAGCGGCGGCCACGGACAATATGGGCATGTCTGGATCAGTATGGAGCCTCTCGTGGATGGCGAGTTTGAATTTGCCGAGGAAGTATTCGGGGGTGCTGTACCCAGGCAATACTTCCCAGCTGTAGAAAAGGGAATTCGTGAAGCTATGGCGGAAGGAGTGTTGGCCGGATATCCTGTTACCGGATTTAAGGTAACCTTGACCGACGGCTCATACCATAGTGTGGATTCTTCCGAAATGGCCTTCAAGCTGGCTTCCATTATTGCCTTCCGTAAAGGTGCAGAAATGGCAAAACCCACTTTGCTGGAGCCGATTTCTGAGGTCGAGATTAGGGTGCCGGAAGCCTATATGGGTGATGTGATCGGTGATATCAACGGCAAACGGGGCAAGGTCCTGGGAATGGAGGCCGATGGTAAATTCCAGGTGATTAAGGCTCATGTGCCGCAATCGGAAATGATGCGCTATGCCATTGATTTAAAATCCATGACCCAAGGGCGAGGCAGCTTCGATATCCGATTCTTAAAATACGATGAAGTACCTTCTAAAATCAGTGAAGGAATTATCAATGAGCTTAAAGCGGCCCAGGGAAGCTAATTAGGGTTATATAGCGCTTAATCAACAGTCAGGTAGTTACCTGGCTGTTTTCTTTTTTTTGTTAATTAAAACTAAAGATTAATAAAAAATTCCTAATTTTAAGAAGGGTATTTACAAAATGCGTTGAATATTCAAATTATTGTATAAATTATATAAATATATATTATATAAAATTGAGGGAAAAAGAGTGGAGGGCTCAACTGTGGGACAACAGCCAAAAAGGGTGGAGATAAGGGATAGTAGGCGCATAGAAGAAGAACTTAAAGTGCTCTACAATTCGATTCAAGAAGCCATTGAGGTCGCAGGCAAAGACGGAACCATTCAATATGTCAACCCGTATTTCAGCCGTTTAACAGGCATATCTCCTTATGAACGAATCGGTAAGAACATCTTCGAACTCTCACCGGAGGGGGCACTGGCAAGAGTACTGAGGACCCATGAACCAATCTATGCACATCGTTCCACGATGGAAGAGTGTGATATCGAAATCATTGCCAATGCATACCCCATTGTCATCGAAGGTAATATCGAAGCGGCCCTGGTGGTGTTTCAGCAACTAACGGAGACCTCCAGGCTGGGCGAAGAGATCGAAGCGGCGAAACAGATGATTCAAGCTCTTACAACCCGGGTCGATCAGATGGCATCCAGCTCGTATACTTTTGACGATGTTCTAGGGAGCCACCCGGATTTTGCTTTTATTCGCAATAAGGCGCGTCGCTCGGCCGAGACCCATTCACCCATTATGATCATGGGTGAAAGCGGTTCTGGAAAAGAGCTCTTTGCTCATGCCATTCATAGTGGCAGCACGCGCAGCCATAAACCTTTTTTGAAAGTGGATTGTGCCAATATACCGGAAAGCCTTCTTGAAGTTGAGTTGCTGGGTTACGAGAAGAAAAGCCAGGATAGGGCTTCCGAGCGGAAGTTGGGCAAATTGGAATGTGCCAGTGGGGGAACTCTGTTCCTTGATGAAATAGGGCTGCTTAATGACTATTTACAAGATAAATTGCTTCATATCCTTCTGGAGAAGAAGTTCCAACCTGTTGACGGAACCCAGGTGATTGAACTGGATATTCGGATTATCACGGCAACTAACCGCGATTTAAGAACTATGGTGGAGAATGGGCAGTTCTCACCGGATTTGTATCATCTGCTCGGTGGTATTGAAATCCAAATACCCCCTTTAAGAATGCATAAAGAAGATGCCTTGACTTACGCCCAGAGTTTTATCTATAAGGCCAATCGGAAGCTGGGCAAACATGTGATTGGCATAACGACTCAGGCAGAGCAGCTTTTATTGGATTACCACTGGCCGGGAAACATCCGTGAGTTGAGAAATGTCATCGAGATGGCGATGGATTCCGTGGAAGGAGATATGCTCAATATTAAGGATTTTGCCAGTTTGGTAGAGATTGTCAATAAGACGGAAGAGATTCATTATCGTGAGCCTATGGCCCTTGATGAATTAGAAAAGAGGATGATTCGCTTGGCATTAGACCGCTATGGCAATTCCGTGGAAGGGAAAAAGCGGGCAGCTGGTGTCCTCAATATCTCCTTAGCTACTCTCTATAATAAGCTGAAAACCCTCGAGGATAATGTTTAACCCAGGGTAAAAAGGTATGCTTTATGGGGAATCTGCTCATCCTATACCTAAAGGAGGGATTTTCCATGGCATTATTCGGCACAAAGGGCAGGGACCCTAAGAAAAAGCCAGAACCCGCCCCAAAGCAGCATCATCGCGGCGACGCTATTCGTGAAGATATGGAAGGGTTCAAAGATTTGTACTGGCCATAAAGGGGCCGCCCAAAAGCTCTCAACCGAGTTGGTGAGAGCTTTTTAAGTAGTCCGTAGTTTTAAGCCTTTATAATTTGATCCCTTATAAATATTTTAAGAACTTAAGCTTGACACTTTTCCTGCCTTCAAGTATAATTTCATTTGTCGCTAGTTGATAAAGTGACTTAGGGGATTAGTTTAATGGTAGAACAGCGGTCTCCAAAACCGTTAGTGTGGGTTCAACTCCTGCATCCCCTGCCAATATGAAATCCGCTCTCTGCAAGGTTTGCAGGGATTTTTTGTTTTTCGAGATTCGAAATAATAAAAATTAGGTAGAACAAAAGTGGAACATCTGATTTTATTTTGTTTATGGGAAAACCCGCCGTGAGTGGCGGGTTTTTCTAATCCACCCTCTCCACCAATAGGAGGCCCATACCGCATTGACCTGTTTCCTGTTTCAAGCTGTAAATACTGCTCCGCTATCTTCCCACTGCGTTCCGCGCTCTTCGGCATTATTTTCTTGTTCACTTTTAGCTGGCGCAGTAGGAAGATAGTAGAGTTCTCAGGCATACTTGATATCTCGTTGAGCTTGGCAGAAGAAGATGTTGAATGCGGTATTTGGCGGAGAGCCTAAAGGTATAGAAAAATAAGTATTGTGCTCCATAATTAGGATATGCTACCATATGCAGTATGGAGGTGCATAAATGAAAAAATTCTTATTCCTATTTTTACTTATTCCTTTAGTTCTATCCCTTGCAGCGTGTGGTGGAGAAGGTGTAACGGCTAAAAAGGGTGAGACAGCAGAACAATCTGTAGAAAAGGCACTTAACGCGATTAAGGCCGCCGACATCGAAGCAGCATCCAAGTACATTGATTATAATGAGATTGTTAATGCGGGCAGTACAGGAACCCCGGATACTGAAGATGAAAAGAAGTCGGAAGAGATGTCCAAGGCGATTTTAAAAAACATTGAATATAAGATTTTAGAGTCATCAGAAGAAGAAAAAACTGCTGTTGTCAAAACTGAAATTACCAACCTGGATATGAGCAACGTAATGGCTGAGTTTATCTCCCAGCTCTTTTCCCTTGCCTTCAGTGGATTAAATGAAGAACAATTAAATGAAAAGTCTTTTGAAATATTCACAAACCTGGTAAGTAGCGAAACTAAAACCGTAACGAAAACAGTGGACATTAATCTTTCTAAAAGCGAAGAAGGATGGAGAATTGTAGGGGACGACGCATTAGCTGACGCTCTAACAGGTGGATTAGTTAGTTTTTCGGACAGCATGAATGGGAACAACGAAAACAGCGGAAACAGTGACACAGATAAACTACAAGAGATAAGCAATTGGTTGATAGGAAAAGTTTGGAATGAAGGATTTGTTGACATCCAACACTACATAGCAAGAGGAAAAAGCAGCACAGGACAGACGCTTGATATTGAATTCACCTTAGAACAACTCGATGCTACAATGAAGAAAAAGGCAGATTATGATAGTTTTATCGGCGGATTGGCCGAGGAACAATACTCTCAAATAAAATCAATATGGGGAAGGTTATCCCCAGAGATAGATAGTCTATATGATCAAATTAAAGGTACTCCGCCTGTCGCAAATGATGCCAGTAATTCTTTCGATACAGGAAAGCTTGAACAGTATATGGACGCCTTTACTGATGCGGTAGATGATTTAAATTAAATTTAGTTGAACTATAAAAAGCGCCTTTCCCGGGAGTGTTTGTCACACATCCCCGGTCAGAGGCATATAGTATGGTGAGTGGATGATTTTATTATTGGATATAGTCATAAGTCTCTTTTCAGCAGGAGCAGACACCCTGGCAGTTAGAGCCGGGGTTCTTTTTTTATTGTCAGGATTTACCGTTACTATTTTTCCGCTGCCGCGATAAGTTCCTTATACGAGTATAAGTTCTGAGGCAGCGAAATTATAAGAGAGAGCTACCTCCTTTAAGTAATTAAGTAATTGTTTTCCTTCAACGAGAAGAAAGGTGCTCCTCTTTTTAAGCAGCCATAACGGCTGCGTAAAGACATTACCTGGCGATAGAGTTGGCCAGAGCCTTCTGAACTTCAAATATGTTTTTGTCTTTTTTAAACTCCTTGGTGATAGGTGATGAATTGCCAGAAATCCAGATTTTTAATTCTGCGTCGAGATCGAGGTGACCGGCTGTCTCTACAGCAAAGTGCGTGATACTTCTGAAAGGTATAGAGTGATACTCAATCTTTTTACCGGTGATGCCTTGTTTGTCCACGAGAATCAACCTGCTGTTGGTAAACACGATTAAATCTCTGATGAGTTTAAAAGCCTTTGTTATCTGTTCTGAGTCATAAAGTAAAGGACCTACTTCGCTTTCAATTTCTTTGGTGTCAATCTCTGAGGCATTGCCCATCATCCCGCTAAATATTCCCATAATGTTTAATATCTCCTTTCTGAATTGCAATGTTCAAGTATTCGAGGGAAAAATTTTATTTCCTGCTTTGGCTTAATGATGCCGAAAAGTGGGCATTTATCAGGGCACACTCTGTTTTTGTGCCCAAAATCCTATGCCGGAAATTTGCGGGAAGTGGGGTAGCTGGGGAGTGGGTCAGTCACCATTATAACGACATGTCTATATAAATATAGTATAGCGAGAGGTGATAGCATTTGGATTTTACAATTATAACAGCCCTCATTGGGATTGTAGCAGCTCTGTCCGGAATTATCTTAGGGTGGTCGGCAAGGGCAAAGGAAGCGAAAAGAGAAGTCAGAATAGACGCTGAAATCAACACAGCCATCCGTACCGACATGGAGTACCTTAAGCGCGGGGTAGATGATATCCGCATAGAGCAGCGTGCCCAGGGGCAGCGCATGGATACCATGGGTGAACGTCTTACCCGGGTTGAGGAGTCATCTAAACAGGCTCATAAGAGGATTGATCGCCTTGAGCAGAAAGGAGAGTAAGCATGAAAATCGAATGGGTGGGCACACCGAACTATCGTCAGGGGAGAAGTGGTAATCAAGTCTTTGCCATCATAAATCACATCACAGCAGGACGATATCCGGGGTGCCTCTCATGGATGCAGAATCCTGCCTCCCAGGCAAGCAGTCACTATCTCGTACTCAAGGATGGACGAATCCTGCAGCTTGTCAAAGACGAGGATACTGCGTGGCACGCCGGCCTTGTCAATAAACCGAACTGGAAGTTGTATAATGGAAAAAATCCGAACCTGTATACTATTGGCATTGAGCATGAGGCTTTAGAAGGGGAGGGGCTAACCGATGCTCAGTATCAGTCTACGTTATGGCTTCACGGTCAGCTCCTGGCCAAGTTTCCGGCAATTAAACCGGACAGTGACCACATCATCGGTCATTATCGCACAGACAGTGTAAATCGGCCGAACGATCCAGGAGCGAAGTTTCCCTGGGAGCAACTGTTTAAAGATTTAAAATCTAAGGATTTGAAAGGAGAGGAGGATATGGTGGATAATCTTGTTATCTATGCTGATGGGGATGTGGGAGCAGCCCTTATCTTGAGCCAGAAGCTGGGATGCCCGATGGTTCATAAAAACAGCTCAAACAAGTATCAAGCTGCCCAGAAGCACTGGGTTGGGGTACAAGGGACAAATGATAGTGGGAATAGCTACTATGCCGGAGCGAATCGTACCGAAACGGCAAGAGCGGTTCTGAAATGAAGCAGAGCCATTTTTCTAAGCGGATAGTGTTTCTGGTGATGTAGTTGAACACCGGATTCACTATCCGTTTTTTACTTATTGAAAAGCAAATTGAAGAAGCAGATACACGATTAGTTCATGAATAGCCCCTTAAAATTCGTATTTGTAATAGAATAGTTTAAGCTGGTAAGCAATCGCTGCTATGCCAAAACCAGCACTCTTTAGTAAATTACCGATTACGGCGAGTTTTGTGCCTCTGGTCAACACAAGAGAGGTTTTTAAGTTGGCGGTTGATCCCAGTTCTTCTAAGCGGACAATCGCCACATGGGTGAAAAGGATGCTGGCGAGAAAGAAAAGCCAGCTTGCAGCTGTGATGGACATGGCAGAATCAATATCTTTTGGTTTAACCATTGAAACGTTCTCGGTGAGAAGTGCTTGTTCTTCTTGATAGTTCGATATAAAAGCCAAGATCGTGCCGAGAAGAAAGAGTAAATCCCCTGCTCTTTCTTCATAGGTTAGGGTTAAATCAACATTTTCATTTGCCATAATCATCACTTCCCTATTTATTAAGATATGTCATAGAGCCAAGAACCGTAACATATGAAGGCTGTAATCCTGTCGCAGAGTTTTGTGCGGGAAAGAGTGCAGGAACGTCCTTCGATCAATACTCTTGAAAGACTCATTGAATATAATTTCAGCTCTTTTAAGTGAGAGGACTAATTGAGAAGACAGGTTGTGTTGGCTCCACATCTGCAGTATACTGCAGATGTGGAGCGATTTTGTCATGGGAAAAGCTTTGCATGGATTCCCGACATTCAGCCTGGATAATAATTCAATGAAATTATACTGACGCCGGAGGAATGAAATGGCAAGTGTTTTACTCGAAATCCAAGAGACAGTCAAAAAATATACAGAGATTATGGCAAAGATATCAAGAGTGGACGTAGAGGTTGTGGATACGGAATTATTTCGGGTAGCCGGTACCGGTATGTTTGCTGATCATGTAAACGAGGATATGTCCGCAGAGGGATATGCCTATAGTCATGTTATAAAAGAAGGCCGGCTTCAGGTTATTTACTCTCCAGGTCATGAATTGATCTGTAACAATTGTCCCAAGCGGGACAGCTGTGCTGAAGAAATAGAGATTGCTATGCCGATCTGGGCCAGTGATCAAATTATAGGTGTGATCGGATTGGTGGGTTCCAATGCCCAGCAACGCAATGCGATCCTGGCGGATGAAGAGACATATCTTGGGTTGATTGAGCAGATCGCTAATTTTATTGCGGCTAAAGCGATCGAACAGATCGATCGCAAGGAAAAGGAGTCAATGCTGTCAACGCTTGCTTTTGCTATTAATAATATGGAAGAAGGGGTTCTCATTGTCAGCCGCAAGCATACCATCACCATGGCCAATCGGGCCGCCAAGCAGCAGCTGATGTTGAACACTCTCGAAGGTATGCGGATTATGTTGTCTCCAACCGGGGATAAGCTTAACGGGAAGACAGAATATATGTTGAATGTCGGAGCAAAGACATTTCGTATTCTTGGCCAAATTAATTCTTTGCTCAAAGCGGATGACTCTTATGCCGAGCTTCTATCGTTTACCCCAACCCGTGATCTGAATAAAAAATTGTACGCCATGACTGCTGCGGTGAGTGAAGGTATAGTTGTAGGCAATAGTCAAGAGACGATAGCCCTTCGTACCCAAATTGGAAAAATAGCGAACAGCACTTCAACAGTGCTTATCACTGGAGAAAGCGGTACCGGCAAGGAGGTTGTGGCTACCGCTATTTGGCGTGCCGGTGATCGTAAAGAACAGCAATTTGTAGCGGTGAATTGTGCGGCTATTCCTGAGAGTCTGCTGGAAGCTGAATTATTCGGTTATGTAAAAGGGGCTTTTACAGGAGCCGATCCTAACGGCCGGGTAGGAAAATTTGAACTGGCTAATCAGGGGATCATCTTTCTGGATGAGATCGGCGATATGCCCCTGTATTTGCAGGCCAAGCTTCTACGTGTTCTTCAGGAACGTAAAATCACCCGTATCGGTTCCAATCACTTGATTTCCATCGATGTGCGTGTCATTGCCGCTACAAATAAAGATATCCGAACCATGATTGCCAATGGCAAATTCCGCGAAGATCTGTATTATAGACTGAACGTGATTCCTGTGAAGATTCTGCCCCTTCGCCACCGTCTTGAGGATATTCCCGTTCTTGCCAACTTATTTGCCCAACGGTATGCGGTAAGGCTTGGCAAGCCGGAGCGTGAAATTTCACCGGCAGCGATGCGCGCCTTGCTGGAGTATCCATGGTACGGCAATGTTCGGGAATTGGAAAACACTGTGGAATATATGGTGAATATGTGCAATGATCAGGATGTTCTGGGGTTAGAAACATTACCCAAGGATTTTTTGGTTAATGAACATACTGTCATAATTCAGGCGGATAGCTCTTATGAAAAAGAAAAAAAGCACGGTTCTGAGGAAAAGGTAATACCCCTGCAGGAGGTTGAACAACGAGAAATAGCAAAAGCTCTGCGTCTTCACGGTATGAATACTCAAGGGAAAAAAGAGGCGGCGAAAAGTCTCGGTATTAGTCTTGCAACTTTATATCGTAAACTAGAACAATTCTCAAATTGATAATTTTGTTATTCTCACATTGAGAAAATTATTGAAATGAGAATAATGGAAAGTGTGTATGCTGAATTGAGCCTAGATAAATTTGTTCAAAAATATTGAGTAAAATGCAACATTTCTGATGTGTTGCATTTTTTTATTAATGATTCAAGACAATAATGTGATTGGCACGAAAATTGCAATTGTATTGTTGTGGTTAATATTTAAAGACTGACCCTAAGTGGTCATATGAAAGGAGGATCTCTGGTGAAAGAAGAGATTAAAATTATTTCATTTCAGCGTGATAAACAAAAGGCAAGCGATCTGACATTTTTGAATTTGGAGGAAGCTGAAAAGGTCCATAGCTTTCATGTCAGCTTTCCCATTTACCAAAAAACGCCGCTGCGGGAATTGAAAAACACGGCTCAAGCTCTGGGGCTTGGCACCGTCTATGTCAAGGATGAATCGTATCGTTTCGGACTCAATGCCTTCAAGGTTTTGGGGGGGAGCTATGCAATCGGCAACTATATTGCTTCAAAGCTGGGTACCGATATTCGAGATCTTCCTTACGAGAAGATGGTTTCAGAGGAAGTTCGCAGCAAGCTTGGTGAACTGACCTTTGTAACGGCGACTGATGGAAATCATGGCCGTGGTGTCGCCTGGACAGCGAACCAGCTTAAGCAGCGTTCTGTCGTCTATATGCCAAAGGGGAGTGCGGCTGAGCGGCTGGAGAATATCCGGGCTGAGGGAGCTGAGGCATCCATTACTGAGCTGAATTATGATGAAGCCGTCCGTTTGGCTAACCGCAAAGCAGAAGAAAATGGCTGGATTATGGTACAGGATACGGCCTGGCAAGGCTATGAAGATATTCCCCGCTGGATCATGCAAGGATACGGCACCTTGGGCTATGAGGTTTATGGTCAATTAAAGGAAAAACCAACCCACATCTTCTTGCAGGCTGGGGTCGGTTCTATGGCTGGAGCGGTCACTGGTTTCTTCGCTTCACTGTATGGTGAAGAACGCCCGATCATCGCCATTGTTGAGCCCAATAAGGCAGACTGCCTGTATCTTACTGCCCAGGCAGATGATGGGGAGCGGCATTTTGTCACGGGAGAGATGAACACCATCATGGCCGGACTCGCCTGCGGAGAGCCGTGCAGCATTGCCTGGGAAGTTCTGAAAGACTATGCAGATCATTTTATATCTTGCCCTGATTACGTCGCAGCAAAGGGAATGCGCATCCTTGGCAATCCTGTTCAAGGAGACGAGAGAGTCATTTCAGGTGAAAGCGGTGCGGCTCCATTTGGCTGTGTGGCAGAGATCATGACGAATCCGCTGTATAAGGAGATAAAAGATCAGCTTCAGTTGAACGAAAACTCGCGGGTTCTCTTCTTCAGTACCGAAGGAGATACGGATCAGGAAAATTATCAGGCCATTGTTTGGGATGGAAAATATCCCAGCTGCAAGTAATCAGTGATAAAGGAGATTTGATAATGAAGGAAATCAGAACAGCAAAAGCACCGGGTGCCATCGGTCCCTATTCCCAAGGATTTATCAGTGGTGATCTTGTCTATACTTCCGGGCAGATTCCTGTCGATCCTGCCTCTGGTGATGTTGCCGCGGGCATTGCCGGACAAGCAGAGCAAAGCTGTAAAAACGTGGGAGCTATTTTGGAAGCAGCTGATTCAGACTTTTCAAAGGTTATAAAAACCACCTGTTTTTTAACGGACATGAATGATTTCGCGGCCTTTAACGAGGTCTATGCCCGCTATTTTGTTTCTAAACCAGCCCGCAGCTGTGTGGCAGTGAGAGCTCTGCCGAAAGGCGTTCTTTGTGAGATTGAAGCGATTGCTGAATTATAAAGTGAAAAGGAGGAAATAGATTTTATGTTAAATTCGGAAAGACAAGGGAAAGTTGTGGAGCTGTGCAGTGATCTGATACGGGCAAAGTCCATGTCAGGAGAAGAACAAGATGTTGTCGGCATTATGGAAAAGTTTTTTCGCATGCATCAATTCGACACCATAAAAAAGGATAAGTACGGCAACATCATTGGCTGCATTAAAGGTAACAGACCCGGCAAAAAAATCTTGTATGAGGGCCACATGGACGAGGTACCTGTTGCCGATCCAAAGGTTTGGACTCATGATCCTTTTGGTGCAGAAATTGAGAACGGCCGTATTTATGGCCGGGGAGCCACAGATATGAAAGGCGGTTTATCTGCCGCCTGTTGTGCAGCGGCCTTTTTCGCCGAAGATACCAACCGTGATTTTGCCGGTGAAATATATGTGGCGGGAAGCTGTCACGAAGAGTGCTTCGAAGGTGTTGCCGCCCGCTCCATCAGTGAAATAGTTCAACCTGATATTGTGGTTATTTGTGAGCCTTCACATCTGGATCTGCGGATTGGCCAGAGAGGTCGTGCCGAAATTGTCGTGGAAACCTTTGGCCGCCCCGCTCATTCTTCCAATCCCGAAAAAGGTGTCAACGCCGTTTATAAGATGATGCAGATTATAGAAGGGATAAAAGGATTGCCGGTCAACAATCATCCTGTGCTCGGCAAAGGAATTTTAGAGTTGACAGATATAAAGTCATCCCCCTATCCCGGAGCGTCGGTAGTACCTCAATACTGCCGGGCTACCTATGATCGCCGCACTCTTGTCGATGAAACGAAAGAAAGCGTGCTGGCTCCTATTCAGGATCTGATCAAGAAGCTGCAGGAAAATGACCCTGAGCTGGAGGCGAAAGTTTCCTATGCGTGGGGTTCCGAAAAATGTTATACAGGGGCAGTCATCGAAGGGGAAAGATTCTTCCCTGCCTGGCTGTATAACGAAGGTGATGATTTTGTGCAGGCGGCTTATCAGGAATTGCAAAAAAATAACTTCAGTTCGCAAATTTCTACTTGGCAATTTTGCACTAACGGAAGCCATTATGCAGGGGAGGCAAAGATTCGCACCATCGGTTTAGGTCCCTCATGGGAACATCTGGCCCATATTACCGACGAGTATATCGAGCTTGAACAGCTGTATGGTGCTGTCAGCGCCTATATGTCCATCAGTAAGGGCTTGCTTGACATGTGATGAATGCATTTTGCCGAATCTTTTATACGGTTTGAAAAAGTGTCTTAAACCAACGTCATCGCAAAGAGAAGGGAGAAAATTATGTACGATCTTATCATTAAGAACGGAACCGTTGTTTCCCCGTCATCCAGCACAATATGTGATGTAGCCATAAAAGATGACAAAATTGTCGGTCTTGGGTTTTATGAAGCCGCTGAAGGAATTCGAACCATTGATGCGACAGGAAAGTATGTTATGCCTGGTGTGATCGAAGCCCACATGCACTGCATGGCCCCTTTTCAAGGATGTTTAGGCGCCAATACCTTCTATCAACAGAGCGTCAGCGGTGCTTTCGGCGGGGTAACCATGTTTATGGATTTTGCCAATGTTTTTCCGGGAAAATCCGTTTTGGAAGCTGTCAAAGAACGCAGGGCGGAGATGGAGGAATCTGCCATAGACTTTAGTGTCCACGGAAAGTTTGTCAAGTCTCCTCCCGAGCTGGTGGAAGAAATCCCCCAACTGGCCGAGTACGGCGTACCGACCTTTAAAATGTTTATGACCTACAAAAAGGAAGGGGTCATGATCGATGAGGAGACCATGCTCAAAGTCTTTGAAAAAGCAAAGGAAGTGGGCGGTCTGCCCATGCTCCACTGTGAGGACAATACCATGGCGGAAGATGCCATCGAAAAAGTAAAGAAAATCGGCGATCTGAGTTGGGTTAACTTCGCAAAGACCAAGCCTCAGAAGTGCGAAGCAGCAGCCTTTGAACGGGCATGCAGACTTGCGGAGTATGTCGGCTGCTCCGTTATGGTGGTCCATACAACCCATAAAGAAGCGTTGGATGTTGCCCGCCGTGCCCATGAATCAGGATTTCCCATCTATGTGGAGACCGGTCCCCACTATCTTACCTTGTTCGATGATAATTATGAAAAGGAAGAGGGGTATTTATACCTATGCTCTCCTCCGCTGCGCACGCCCCAGGATGCTGAAGACTTATGGCAGGGGCTGCAGGATGGTACAATATCCGTCACCGGCTCTGACGACTGCACGTTTGACACTAATGAAAAAGCAGCCTTTCTTGAAAAAGACGAAAACGGCAACTATATTCAGGATTTCACCAAGGTAGTCAATGGCATGTCCGGATTGGAGGTTCGCTTGCCGATTCTTCTTTCTGAGGGAGCAGGGAAAGGACGCCTGACGATCAACCAGGTTTGTGCCCTGACCAGCACCAATGTTGCTAAGATCTATGGCTGCTACCCACAGAAAGGTATCATCGCCCCTGGGTCTGATGCGGATCTGGTTATTGTGGATATGGCTCAGGAGGTAACTCTATCTAAGGATATTCTCCACAACAATATCAGTTATTGCTTGCATGAAGGCTTCAAGGTAAAGGGTTACCCTATTATGACGATCGCCCGGGGGAAAGTCATTGTAGAAAACGGTGAATTTAGAGGAGAAAAAGGTGCCGGTCAATTTATTAAACGAAAAATCGATTCAAAATATCTGGAGAGATTTGGTCTTGATTAAATTATAGCAAATCGTCATTTAATACAATTTTATGGAGGGAATAGTGTATGAATTCTCCAAACCGCTCGGCTTCTTTAAGAAGCCCTGAATTAATGCCAGCAGGTAAGTCTGAAAGAACAATGTCATTAGCGGACTACTTTATTCTTTGGGCAGGTATGACGATTAACGTAGTAGCTTTCTCCCTTGGCGCACAGTATTATAACAATGGCGATGGTCTCAGTGCTTGGACGATGGTTTTTGTGATTCTTATCGGTTACGGTATAGTGACTGCCCTAACAGCACTGATTGGGGATATCGGGACCCTTTATGGCGTACCTTTTGCAGTATATGCCCGCGCGCCCTTTGGTTACAAAGGTTCATCCATTGCCGGTCTGCTGCGTGCGGTTCCGGCTCTGTATTGGTTCGGTTTTCAAACTTGGGTCGGTGCGGCTGCTTTAAACTATATTATGGAAATTCTTTTCGGCTTTAGCAATTTAACCTTAATGATCATTGCCTTTGCCGTATTTCAGGTGGTTAATGCTATGTACGGTCTAAAGGCGATGGCGAAATTTGACTGGATCGCCATTCCGGCACTGGCCATTCTTTTTGTGGCCATTGCTATCGCCATCGGAAATGCCTACGGTGTCACTGTTACCGATATTATGGCCACAAAGGGTAACGGCAACATGTCTGTCATTTATGCTATTTCCGGTATCGCCGGGGGCTGGATCACCATGGCCCTGAATGGTTCCGACTTGGCTCGCCAGATCGAGCATGTACCCAACTATGAGAAAAAAGGTTTACTGGCTCGTAACAAGCGTGCTTTAATCGGTCAGTTTTTCGGTCTGATGGTGATCGGCGTAATTTGCATGCTGATTGGTATGGCAGCAGGAATCACGACGGGTGAATGGGATTTGAACGCAATCTGTGTGAAGCTCTTTGACAGCAATTTCGGCTTGATTCTGGCGTTAATCGCTGTGGTATTTGCTCAATGGTCTACAAACACTGTCGGTAATCTGATGCCCCCTTCCTATGTTCTCATCAGCATTTTCCCCAAGCTTAACTTTAAAGTGGCGTCAATTATTTGCGGTGTGATTGCAGTAGCCATGCAACCGTGGAAAATTCAAAACTCCGGTACATTCCTTGTTGATATGCAGGTCTATATCTCCACAATGCTTGGACCGGTGATGGGAATTCTGCTGGCCGACTATTTCATCATCAGAAAATGCAAGCTCAATGTTCAGGATTTATACACTGCTGGCGGACAGTATCAGTATAATAACGGATTCAATATGAGTGCAGTTATTGCTTTGGTGGCCGGTTTTGGATTGAGCTTCATCAGCAGTACCTATGCATTTTTCATCGGTCTGCTTGTGGCTCCGGTTGTCTACGTTGTCCTGATGAAGAATTTTACAATGAAGAAACATGATCAAAAAATCGGGCAGGTTATCGAATTTAATGAAGATATTCAATAATTGATGACATCGTCTTGATTAGCAAAGAACCCGGTTGGGGCTGCGACTGAAGTCTTCTGATCTTAAGTCCGGCCCCTATATCAATGGTCTGACAGTGTTGTACACAGTGAAATGGAGGGTCTGACTATGAAAACTTTACTGAAAAACGGTTTTATTGTTGATGGCAGTGCTGCTCCCGGCTATTATGGCGATCTACTTATCGAAAATGACAAGATTATGAGTATCGGAAATCTTGGCGATGTTGAGGCCGATCGGGTCATCGATGTAGAAGGGCATGTTATCGCCCCAGGTTTTATTGATACTCATAGTCATTCAGATATACAGATTCTGACCGATCCGGAAGTTCTGCCGAAGGTTATGCAGGGTATCACAACGGAGGTATTGGGGCAGGACGGTATTTCTTTGGTTCCGCTACCTCAACAATATATTCAGCCCTGGCGTAAGAACCTTGCTGGATTGGACGGAGACAGTGACGATATCCATTGGGAAGACTTGGCGACAACTGAAGACTATCTGCAGGCAATTGAAGAGGCACGCCCCGGTCTTAATGCGTGCTATCTGGTACCCCATGGAAATATCCGTATGGAGGCCATGGGGTTGGATAATAGAGAGCCAACCAAAGAAGAGATTCAAAAGATGAGAGAGATTACCCGACGGGAAATGGAATCCGGTGCTTTTGGAGTTTCCACCGGTTTGATTTATATGCCCTGCGCTTATTCCGGGATGAACGAGGTGGTTGAGATATGCAAAGTAGCAGCAGAATATGATGGAGTATTTGTCGTTCATCAGCGCAGTGAAGCGGATGATATCATAAACTCAATGAAGGAAGTTATCGAAATCGGCAGACAAAGCGGCATTAAGGTGCATTGGTCGCATTTTAAAGTTTGTGGAAAGCCCAACTGGAGCAAGATCGATCGTCAGATTGAACTCCTCAAGGAAGCAAGGGCTGAAGGTATCCATGTATCATTTGACCAGTACCCTTATGTTGCCGGCAGCACCATGCTGGGAGTCATCCTTCCTCCTTGGGCCCATGACGGCGGTACAGACAAACTGCTTAAGCGTCTGGAAGATCCGGAATTGCGCACTAAGATGATCCATGATATTGAACATGGTATTCCCGGGTGGGATAACTTTGTTGATTTTGCAGGTCTGGACGGCATCTATGTAACCAGTGTTAAAAATAAAAAGAACGAAGATGTCATTGGTCTGAATCTTGTCCAGATTGGAGAGCTGCGCGGCAAGGATCCCTACGATGCCGTATTTGATCTTCTTTACGAGGAAGAAAATGCTGTTGGCATGTATGATTATTATGGGAAAGAAGAGCATGTTATCCGTTTCATGACTATGCCTGAGCAGAATGTCTGCACAGATGGCTTGCTGGGCGGTAAACCCCATCCCCGTGTCTACGGGTCGTTCCCACGTGTGTTGGGTAAATATGTCCGCGAACAAAAGGCACTCTCTCTGGAAGAAGCTGTCCGCAAGATGACAGGTAAACCGGCAGAAGTCTTTGGGTTGAAGGAGAGAGGTTTGCTGCGGGAAGGGTACTTTGCCGATATTTGCATCTTCGATCGGGACACGATTATTGATAAAGGGGATTTCACGAATCCTGCCCGGTATCCGGAAGGGATCGACTACGTTTTGATCAATGGCCAGATTGTTATCGATCACGGCAAGCATACCGGATTTCGTGCCGGATCCGTGCTGCGTAGATAAGCAAAACATTAAATTACGGTAAACAGTGATGAAATATTTGCTCATGAGCCACAGGCAGTTATATTAGAACATCAAGGGGGACAGACTTCTTATTTAGAGAAGCCGTCCCTTTTATTATGCTTTTAGAAAGCAGGATTTTTGATTAATAAAAAAGAAAGAATCATAATATCCTTTGAGAGTAGGGGAGGTGGCTCCAACGGCTATCGATTTACACATTCATACAATAGAGTCGGACGGTTCTCTTTCAGTGGCTGGAGTTATCCAGGAGGCTGCCGAACGGGGGGTTCGTGTTTTGGCTTTGACCGATCATGAGACCACCAACGGCGTCCCGGAAGCCATGGAATTAGGCCAAAAGCATAATTTGAATATTATCCCCGGCGTTGAGCTGATCACAGCTTTCAAAGGTAAGGAAGTCCATTTGCTCGGTTATTTTTCTTATGCGGCGATGATGCATTCAGATCTCCAATCACGGCTAAAGGAACTTCGGCAGCAGCGAACCTATTTGGCTTTTGAAATGGTCAAAAGGTTACAGAAGGATGGATTCACCCTGAAATGGGCGGAGGTGGAGAAAATTGCTAATCCTGAAGGAGCGGTAAGCAAAGGCCATATTATGCGGGCTCTGCATGAGCATGAGAACGGCACTGTCCAGTGGCCTGTGATAGCGAAACTTTTCCAGCCTTACGGGATTGCCTACTTGCCATTTTTGGAACATCCTTTTGAAGAAGCTGTTGATTTGATCTACACATGCGGTGGTGTCCCTGTGTTAGCCCATCCCGGGTTGTTACGGGACGATCGTATGGTGGGTGAGCTTTTATCCTATCGTCCCATGGGTTTGGAGGTCTATTATGGTTATTGGGAGCAACGGGAAGCCTTGATTCAAAACTATAAAACGATAGCTCAGGATAAAGCTATCCTGACGACCGGAGGCAGCGATTTCCATGGTTTATTCGGACCGGTTAAACTGGGAGAGATTGAGGTTCCGGAACAATGCAGTCGTGAACTGCAGACTTTTCTTAAGCTTGATTTTTAGAAAGCCAGAAAGACAGTGTTGATTTATTTTACTTGAGGATAAAAAACCCCTTTCAGTGAGAAACTAAGGTTAGTTTTTGGAGCTGGAGGGACAAAAGAATGCAAAAATCACGACCGGAACAGGATGTTCATGAAGACATAAAAATTCTTATCCAAACTCACTTTGGGGAATCGGGCCAAGGAATCCATATTGAAGTCAAAGGGGATAAAGTTTCCCTATGGGGGACAGTGGATAGTCTTGCTGAAAAAGACTTTATCGGGCAAAGAATTGGCCGCATCGACGGTGTAAAAGAGCTGGATAATTCTCTGACGGTTGCCAACGACGGAAAAATCACCGATAAAGATATTGAAAAGCAAGTGGTTGAGCGTTTTGCTCAATCTAATTTTGAAGAGATCATGCATTTAGGGTGCCGGGCAAGCAAAGGGATTGTGACTTTGCTTGGACATCTGGAGACGCAAAGCAGTGAGCGGCTGGCGAAACGAATTGCTTCTCAGGTTAGAGGGGTAAAAGAAGTTCGTAGTGAAATTGATTTCCTGGAAAAGGCTGTGGACGATGCCACCCTTGTCAACCGTGTTGAAAATGCTCTAGTAGCTTCTCCATGGGTGAATGCCCATGAAATCAAAACATCGGCTCGCAATGGTCTGATTACGCTTACGGGAATGGTTAATACCCAAGAGGAGATGGAATGGGCAGTGGATACAGCCTATCAAGTACCAGGGGTTAAAGCTGTGGTCAGCGAGATCTTCTCCCGTCATCGTTCTCAAGGTGAGGATCTCTATATGACGGAACAACTCGTACGCAAGCTGGGGCAGCATGGCATGGCATCTCAGCTTGTGCGGGCCTTTGTTCAGGATGGCATAGCTTATATGACCGGTGAGGTCTATTCCGATGAAGATCGAAGATGGGCTGAATCCATGGGACAGCATGTGGAGGGGATCAAGAGCATCAATAGCTCGATTAAAGTGGCCGCCCACTCCAGCAAATAAATGGAATCTTAACAGCAGTTGTGCAATGCTTCATTGCTTCATTGCCTAAAACATAGTGCAGGAATATTCCCCGGTGCTGTTCTGAATTTTTTCGGGATGGCACTGGGGTAATTTTTGACCTAGCTGAGATTGGCAAAAAAGTTACGAAAAATAAAAATTTCCTATAATGAGGAAACCCAAAATGTATTTTAGATATGATATAATGAATTCGTTCGTAAAAAAAATGGCAAGCAGGCTAATAAAATCCTTTGGGGGTGTTAAACATCGATCCAATTACTCATGGCTTAATCGGTGCTGCGTTGGCTAATCTTTCGGGGCACCCGATCCAACTCAATGATCCAATTTTCATAGGTTGCACATTGGGAGCAATGGTTCCTGATTTGGATATCGTCACCCATCTCAAAGGCAGACTTAATTATTTATTGAAACACCGGGGAGCCAGCCACTCATTCCTGGCTTTGGGAGGAATGGCATTAGGTTTAGGCACGCTTGTTCATTATACTTTTCCCACCAGTTCCTGGTTAGTTGTTGTATTTTGGACGTTGATAGGAACTCTGTCTCATGGAATTGCTGATTTATTGAATTCCTATGGTGCTCAGCTTTTATGGCCTTTTTATAAGAAGAAGTTCACGATAAATATGGCCATGGTAACTGAACCAGTGATTTTTGTCTTGTTCTTTTCTTCCTTTATTTTTTCATTTACTCGGCCGGAATTTGGGTTGTATTCAAGCTTAACAACCTTTGCTGTTGCACTCATCTATCTTTTTATAAGGGAAATGGACCGTTATAAGACTCGGCAGCGACTTGAGGAAACTTTTGCTGCACCCCGTGGCCAGGTAAAAGTCCTGCCTGCCATGTATCGGCCTTTCAGCTGGGCCTTCTTAGTCTATGAGGAGGATACCGTAAGCTTTGGTGTTATGAAGAAGAAGCATGCCAAAATTCTTAAAGTGCTGCCCCAATGGGATTCGGAAGATCCACTAATCAATAATGCTTTGGAAGGCGAATTAGCGGATATTTTTAACCGGTTTACGCCCTATTTTCATGTGGTCCGTACAGACAGCCCGGAAACCAAAGTCCAGTTTGTCGACCTTAGATATTGGGATAAAGAAGATTTTCTCTATACCGGGGAAGTCTGCATTTGTCCGGATGGTAAGATTACTGAGGAGAGATTTTATACTTTTGGAAGCAGGAACTCGCAAGGTATAGTATTGGAGTATTGAATAGATATAAGGAGCACAGGCTTTCCAGCGTGGAAGAGTCTGTGTTTTTTTATACACATGTCAGGAGTTTTTAGCCGAACGAAAAAACTCTTTGACTATACTTTAGACATAAAGGATAATTAGAGGTGGTGGAGGTGGAACTGTGTCGAAAAGGAAAAGAAAAACCCTGCCTGTTCGGCAAGTGGTTGCTATAGTATTGGCAATATTAGGATTCTTAGCCCTGCTGGGGGAATTAGGTTTCACTGCAGTCGGTAAGGGGCTTTATAATTTGATGAAATATCCTCTTGGAGAAAAGGTTTGGCTTGCCCCCTTGGTCTTTTTTGTGTTGGCCATTGGTGTATGGGTATCGGCTCTTTGGGGGCTGAAGCAGGGAGCCAGGCCAAAGGGAAAACAGTCTTATCCCCGGGGTAAAACCAGGGAAAAGGTGAAAAGGACAAATCTTCAGGAAGAGCGCGGGGAGGAAACTTTCTTTCCTCAAGGTATGGAGCTGCCAAAAGGGAAGCTTGTTCCCTTAAAAGGATTTAAAGAATATTTCTCCACAGATTTAGAGATGAAGCCCATGGAGCCTTTGACAGAGCTTGATGACCTGGGCCGGGATTTCGATACATATTTCACAGAAGGTAAAGATATTTCCTTTAAACCCATTGGAACCCGGCTGACAACACTGCAGGGATTCTCGAGTTATTTTGATGAGGTAAGTTCCGAAATAGAGGAAGAAATAAGGAATACCGAGCCTGCTTTGCCCAGTAAACGCCAGTGGGAAAAACTGGACATTACCGGTTTGGAGCCTGATCTCTATCCGGGACAAGTGGCCCAGTTGCTAAAGAACGAGCGGAGAATGCCCCAAGGGATTTCCACCGAAGAACGTGCAGCTTTACTTGGCAAGCCCCTGCAGACTCCTGCCTATAATTCGGAACCTTCCCGGGAAGAGCCATGGAGCGAAGCGGCTCACAAAAAGGAAAACCCCAAAGTGCTGCAGGAAAAGATGGATTTGGTGCGCAGTATTGCCCCCAGCCTGGTCAAGAAAGAAAGCGTGAAAAAGATTGATTTCGAACCCTTGGCAAAAGTCCCTGCTTATGAAGAAGCGACCCTTTCTGAGGCCTCTCTCCTTTCAGAAGAAGAACCTATTATAAGAGAAGAACCTATTTCAAGAGAAGAACCTAGAATCCAGGAAGATCTTGCCCCACAATTTGAGCAGAAGATTGAAGAACAAGTGCCTGCAATCAATCTGGAAGGCAACGCAGTTAATTTTCATGGGGAGAATGAAGAAGATAAGGCTATTGAACCTAAGCTAAAGACCACGGAGGCGTTGAAGAAGGCCAAGGCTTGGAGTTTGCCTTCCTTTGCATTACTGGATCCGCTTCCTCAGGTCACAGTGGTTCATGACCAGGATACCCAAAAACATCTGGAGAAGGTGTTGGAAGATTTCGGGGTTCAGGCTAAGGTCATCCGCGTGGCCCGGGGGCCGGTGATCACTCGCTATGAGCTGGCGCCTGCTCCTGGGGTGAAGATCAGCCGCATTGTCAATTTAGCAGATGATATTGCTTTGGGGTTAGCTGCCCGGGACGTGCGCATTGAAGCGCCGATTCCCGGCAAATCCGCTATTGGCATCGAAGTGCCCAATAAGCACCCCAGAGCTGTGCCTTTCCGCGAAGTTCTGGAGACACCGGAATTTAAGGAAGGGTCAGCTAAGTTGCGCATTGCTTTAGGGAAAGATATCGGCAATCAATCCATTGTGGCTAATTTAGCTAAGATGCCTCATTTGCTGGTAGCCGGAGCCACGGGTTCAGGAAAGAGCGTATGTATTACCGCTATCATCAATTCACTGCTCTTTAATACCCGTCCCGATGAGGTCAAATTCCTGATGGTGGATCCTAAAATGGTGGAATTGAGTCTTTATAATGGAATTCCCCACCTTTTGGCCCCTGTGGTGACAGACCCTAAAAAAGCCTCAGCCGCCCTGAAATGGGTGGTCAAAGAAATGGAAACCCGCTATGAATTGTTTGCCGCTTCCGGGGTGCGGGATATTGAACGGTATAATCAAATGAAGGCGGCGGAGGCCGGTCAGGGAAGCGATGCCAAAGCTGAGCCACTTGCCCCGGCTATGCCTTGGATTGTGGTTATTATTGATGAATTGGCAGATTTAATGATGGTAGCAGCCGATGAGGTGGAAGAAGCCATTTGCCGCCTGGCACAGATGGCCAGAGCTGCCGGAATCCATTTGGTCATCGCCACCCAAAGACCTTCAGTGGATGTTATCACCGGGGTGATTAAGGCTAATATTCCCAGCCGGATTTCCTTTGCCGTAAGTTCACAGATCGACTCCAGAACCATCCTTGATTCTACCGGAGCCGAAAAACTCTTGGGAAGAGGAGATATGCTCTATTCGCCCCAAGGTATGAATAAGCCCATGCGGGTTCAAGGCTGTATGGTTGCCGATGATGAAGTTCAGAAAGTGATAACACACTGGAAGTCCCAGGGATCACCTGAGTATCTGGATCCGGAAGGATTTTTGAACGCGGGCTCTTCGGGAAAAAGTGAAGGTGTCGGACCGGATGATGAGCTTTTTATGGAGGCAGGCCATCTGATCATTACTACAGGTATGGCTTCCGTTTCCTATTTGCAAAGAAAATTAAAACTGGGCTATGCCCGGGCTGCCCGTTTGATTGATTTGCTCGAGGAGCATGGGGTAGTGGGAGGATATGAAGGCAGTAAGCCCCGCCAAATCCTCTTGACAATGGATGAATTTGAAGAACGCTTTGGTTGATTCTTAATCGTTAAAAATGTTAACTGATCAAAAGGAAGGCTCTTAAAAGGAGTCTTCCTTTTTGTTTGTTGTATTTAGGGATAAAGAGAAAGAGACAGGTAATACTAAGGATAATTCATTACAGACCGATATTAGGAAGGAGTAAGGATTATGAGCGTTCAGTTAAAATGTGATGCCGTCAATTGCGTGTATAACCGTAGTCATCTGTGTTCTGCTGAGGAGATCGAGGTGCAGGGAGGGGAGACCACGGGTGGAGATGCTACGTTCTGCGGAACCTTCAGCTCGAAAAGCCTTGGTAACTTTGTCTCTTCGCTGGGAAATATGAATTACAGCGGAAGCTTAAAGCAGGCGGTATCAGCGGAGCCGATCATGGACCCTAAGGTTCATTGCAATGCGGTGAACTGTACCTATAACGACCAGCGATACTGCCATGCTGACCAAGTTGAGATTCGCAATGAGGTTTCCCACACAGCAGAAGAAACAGAATGTCAAACGTTCTACCCTAAAATGAGTTAAGAAAAGAGAGACTCTTCTCTTCTTTACTGCCAAAAAGCTTGCCTTATCCATAGGCGAGCTTTTTGCCATATAAGAGAGTCATTTCTTGAGGATTTACGGTATAATAAAACCATTGGGTAATGAATGATTCAAGCTGATAGAAGGAAGAGGAGTGTTCATGAAAGGACTATTTGTTTTGGTTGCCCTTTGCGGCGGGATGGTGATGGGGATTCAGACCCCTATTAATGGAGCTTTAGGAAAACGAATCGGTGGAATTGAAGGAGCACTGATCTCTTTTGCAGTAGGCTTGCTCTGTCTGTCCTTGGCGGTATTGTTTTTCGGCAAGGGTAATCTCAGTCAAGTCACCCATGTTCCAAAACCATGGCTCATTGGCGGAGCACTGGGTGCCATTGGTGTTACATGCTCCATTTTGTCGGTGCAAAGAATAGGGGTAGCGGGAACTCTGACCGCGGCTGTTGTCGGTCAGATTCTGGTAGGGTTAACCATTGATCATTTCGGTCTGCTGGGAGTGGGGAGAACCCCTCTGGACTTCTCCCGGGTATTGGGTGTTATACTGATGCTGAGTGGTCTTTATTTTGTGCTAAGACAGAATTTGTAAGGAAGCCATAAATTGAGACGAGGATACATATATTAAAAGTATATCTTTATGGATGCCATTCTTTGCATTCTAGTTTAAATCTCAAGGAGGGGTTAGTTTTTGAAAACCCGGAGCACGATGATATGGATCCCCCTGATTGCCTTAACCCTTCTGTTTAGTCTCGTTTACTTATGGTATGCCCTTTTTCCAGGTTCGATACGACCTGAGGCTGTCCAGCTTTTTGGCATGGAACAAATCCAGCAAGGCCGGGATTACAGCAAGGGGATAAGAATTTCCTATATTCTGAACTTCATGTTCCAGGTCCTATTCTTAATTTGGATTCTGGCCTCGGGACGGGGAAGCAGGCTTTCCCGGGCTTGCGAACAGTGGGCCCGAGGGCGTAAATGGTTAGGATACCTTGTTTTTTATCTCGTGATTTGGCTGCTGCTTACCCTGATCAGCCTGCCTTTTACTTTTTTCAGCGGCTTTTATTGGCAGCAGCTTTGGGGTTTTTCTACGCAAACCTTCCTGTCCTGGTGGGGGGATCTTCTTAAAGAGTCCCTGCTGGACCTGGTGATGGGTGGAGTAGGCGTTTGTTTACTGTTTTTGGCCTTTCGGCTCTGGCCTAAAACCTGGTGGCTGATCTGTGGCCTGCTTTTTTCCCTTTGGTTGGTTATACAAAGCCTGCTTTGGCCTGTTCTTGTGGCACCTTTATTCAATCACTTTCAACCTGTGGCCAACCCGGAAATTATCTCCATGGTCAATGAGCTGGCCAATAAGGCTGATTTAGCTATCGATGAGATGCTGGTGATGGACGCCAGTATCAGGACGACGAAGGCTAATGCTTATTTTGCCGGAGTCGGGGAGACAAAACGGATCGTCCTCTATGATAATCTTCTTAATCAATACCCTCTGGAGGAAGTAAAAGCGGTTATTGCTCATGAAATGGCTCACTGGCAAAAAGGACATATTGCCCGGGGACTCTTTTTAGGGACTTTGGGAAGCTTCTTAGTCTGGGGAGGAGCGTACCTGGTTCTCCGGCGGGAAATGTCCAGACATCATGTACCCCCTTTGGTGTGGGCGGTTTTTCTATTATTTGCAGTATTGGTGAGCTTTGTGAGTGCTCCTCTGCAAAACTCCATCTCCCGTCAAATGGAGATCGAAGCGGATCAGACCTCTGTCTTGCTGACCGGGAACCCACAAGGAGCGATTCAATTGCAGATGAATCTGGCTTTGAAGAACCGTTCCGATTTATCCCCGCCTGGGTTTATCGAATGGTTCAGCTATACCCACCCCTCGGTATTAACACGGATTGAAAAAATAAATGAAGTGGGTGGCGGATAAGTCGACTAAGCTTTAGGTGAACATGCTTTCACCTAAAACAAGTTTCCTATATACTTAGAGTTAAGAGATGACCTGCATAAGTGGGTCGAGGAGTGGAGGTTGGAAGATGGACTTTTTAGTTGTGGATTTTGAGTTTTCAGTTCCCCAAAGTTACGGCAAACCCAGAGCCTGGTTTCCAGAAATCATCGAAGTAGGGGCCACCGTCCTTGATCCTAACGGCAAACTGGCATTGGATAAAACCTTTAATGCCTTTGTAAAACCTCGCTTTTGGCCGCGTTTAGCTGAAGAAAGCTATGGGATTACCGGGATTCGTCAGGAAGATGTGGATCAAGGTATTCTCCTGGAAGAAGCAATTCAGCATCTGCAGAAATTAGCCCATCCGGAAGCCTATGTAGTGGCTTGGGGAGATGCGGATCGTAAGATTCTGGGTAATGTATGTGAAAAGTATGGTTTAAAGTACCCCTTTGTCTGGGAGAACTATATTGATTTAGCGGAGCAGTATAAGCATTACCGTTCCCTGGACCATTTGATTTCCCTGAAGAAGGCCATTGAAGAAAATTCCATCGAGCAAATTGGCATACTCCATTCAGCCTTGGATGATGCTATTAATGCCGCACAAGTCATGGCCAGGATGATGAGTGAAGGGTGGATGGTTAAGACCGGTGAGCAGGCTCATGGTTCTGAAGAAAAAAGAATCGCTGAGGCAGCTCAGAAAAATTCAAAAATTATCATCTAGCGGCAAACGCATAAATCCCAGGGTGTTCGTAAAGGCTATTTCATGAAAGAAAAATTATGCTGAAGATCGAAGGTAAAGACCAGCAAACGAATGAGCTGGGGGTAAAGCTGTGGCAAAAGTTATTATTGTTGAAGGAAAAACCGATAAGGAACGGCTTCAGGAAGTTTTAGCGGAGCCTGTTGAGATACTGTGCAGTTATGGGACGATCAGTTATGAAAAAACTGAAGAATGGGCGACCCAGCTTGAGGATTCAGAGGTGTATTTGTTGGTCGATGCCGATGATTCCGGAGAGAAAATCCGCAAAAGCCTCAATCAGGCCCTTCCGAATATCCATCATTTATATACCCATCGCATGTATCGTGAAGTGGCAACGACTCCTCTCGATGTGCTGGCTCAGGTTTTAGACCATGCACATTTTGAGGTCAAGGAAATCCGCCCGGAAGAAGAGCTCTTTTAAGGTTGACGGTTGCCGTAAGGCGGCCGTCATTATCTTTTGCACAGCTGTATTGCTCATGTATTCTATATACTCGTGTCGAAAGGAAGGAACTTGTTGACCCTGCAGCGAATCATAATTAAATCTTTGAGAAATTATAAATTTTTTAGGAGAACAGGTTTTGGCTGCATAACATATAGCATTAGATTCGGCTAAGGATTCACCGATGGGAAAGGAAGAACACTCATGCATAATATTGCCAGGGAGCTCAACGATCAGATAAGAGCAGAAAACCCCCATGTGTACGAACTGCTTTCAGATTTAGGGAGGAATTTATACTATCCCAAGGGAATATTGACCCAGACAGATGAGGCTACGGAAAAGGCTTATCGCTTTAATGCCACAATAGGTATGGCTACGGAAAAAGGGCAGCCCATGTTTCTGCCGGTTATCCAAGAAACCTTGTCCCAGTATAACCCTCAAGATATCTATACTTATGCGCCTCCGGCCGGGAAATCCAAAATCAGGGCTGTCTGGAGAGAAAAACTGCTTAAGGACAATCCTTCTTTGCAGGGCAAGACCATGAGCCAGCCTATTGTGACCAACGCTTTAACCCATGGTTTAAGTATTGCGGCAGACCTTTTTTTAAATCCTCAGGACGTATTAGTGCTTCCCGATAAACTCTGGGGCAATTACACGATGATTTTTGGAACCCGCAGAAATGCTGAAATGCGGAATTTCACCTTTTTCACGGAGAACGGTGAATTCAATACCCAAGGGATGAAAGAAGCTCTTCTGGCCCAAAAAGCACAAGGCAAAGCGGTGTTGCTGCTTAATTTCCCGAATAACCCGACCGGTTATACGCCTGTTGAGAAAGAGGCTCAGGCCATTGTGGAGGCGTTGCTGGAGGTGGCGGAGCAGGGAATTAATGTGGCGGTTTTAGTCGATGATGCTTATTTTGGGCTTTTCTACGAGGATTCCATCAAAGAATCTCTGTTTGGACGGCTTGCCAATATCCACCCCCGCATTCTGGCCGTTAAGGTGGATGGTCCAACCAAGGAAGAGTATGTATGGGGATTCCGGATTGGGTTCATCACCTTTGGGGATGCCAGCTCAGTGGTTTGCGATGTTCTGGAGAATAAAACCAAGGCCATCATCCGCAGCACCATCTCCAATGCCTCCCACCCTGCCCAAACCTTCGTCCTTCATGCTTTGGCATCCCCTGATTTTGAGAAGCAAAAACAGGAGAAATACAAGATTATGGAAGGCCGGGCCTTAAAGGTCAAAGAGATCTTGAACCGGGGTGATTACCAGGACCTTTGGGATTATTATCCTTTTAACTCCGGCTATTTTATGTGCTTGAAGCTTAAAGGTGTGAAGGCAGAGGAATTGCGTCTGCATTTACTGCATAACTATGGAGTGGGTGTCATCGCTCTGGGTGAGTCCGATATCCGGGTGGCGTTCTCCTGTGTGGAAGAAGAAGATTTGGAAGAATTGTTTAAGTTGATTTATCAGGGAGCCAAAGATTTAGCATAGTCAGGAGTAGGGAGTCTTGGACAAAGAACTACGGGTTTCTGTGCGGACCCTGGTCGAGTTCGTCTTGCGTCAGGGTGATTTGCAGATGGGTTTCATGAGTGGATCCAGAATGGCGGAAGGGATCTATGCCCATCAGTACCTGCAAAAGGAGCGGGGAGCAGATTACCAACCTGAAGTGACGCTGCGGACGACGGCTTATCAGGATGGTTTCAGCTTAGAAATTCATGGGCGGGCAGACGGGATATTCAGAAATGAATCAGGAGTTGTCATCGAAGAGATAAAATCCACATCCCTGGATTTGGACTTGATCGACGAATCCTATAACAATTTGCACTGGGCGCAAGCTCAGTGCTATGCTTATATAGTGGCAAATCAGGAAGATCTGGCTCAGGTGCAGGTTCAATTAACCTATATACAGTTGGAGACCCATGAACTTAAAGAATTCCGAAAGTCCTTGAGCAGAGAGGAATTGGAGTTCTTCTTTAAGGATCTTGTGGAACGGTACTGCACCTGGGCCCATCGGCTTTCGGCTTGGACAGAGCAGCGCAATGAAAGCATCTCCCGGCTTGAATTCCCTTATCCTGCTTATCGCAAAGGCCAACGAGAGCTGGTTGTGGCGGTCTATAAGACGATAAAAGAAAAGCATAAGCTTTATGTGCAAGCTCCTACAGGTATCGGCAAAACACTGGGGACGATTTTTCCGGCTTTAAAATGCCTCCTCGAAGGGTTGGAGACACCGATCTTTTATCTGACGGCTAAGACCATCACCCGCACCGTAGCGGAAGGCTCTCTCCTCATGCTCCAGCAGCAAGGACTGTCCCTGAAGAGGGTCACTCTTACGGCTAAGGATAAAGTATGCTTTTGTCCTGAGTGTGAATGCACACCGGAAGATTGCAGCTATGCCAAAGGATATTATGACCGGTTAGGCCCGGCTCTGGAGGATATTTTTGAGAGGGATCATTGGAATCGGGAGCAGATCGAGAACTGTGCCCGCAATCATGGGGTCTGTCCCTTTGAATTTTCCCTGGAACTTACCAATTGGGCTGATTTGGTGATCTGCGACTATAATTACGTCTTTGATCCAAGAGTGTTTCTCAAACGGTTTTTTCTCGAAGGCGGGGATTATGCCTTTCTGATCGATGAAGCTCATAACCTGGTGGAGCGGGCCCGGGAAATGTTTTCCGCCGAATTAAACAAGGAGGAATTCCTCCACTTGAAGAATCTCGTGGAGGATCAGGAACCGGTTCTGGGAAAAAGGCTCCAAACGGTCAATAAAAACTTTTTAAAGCTCAAAAAACAAGGTCTTGAAGTGGAAAAAGACGCCCCCACAGCCCTGTACTCTTCATTGGAGAGGGTAGTGAACGAAGCGGAGAAGTTTTTCAAGAAAGAGGAAACCCCACCCTGGAAGGAGAAGTTAACGGAGCTGTACTTTAACATTCAAGCCTTCCTGCGCACGGCTGAAAGTTATGATGAGCATTACCTTACCTATTATCAATACCCGGAGCAGGATGTTCGTGTTAAGCTTTTTTGTGTTGATCCCTCTCAGCAGCTGGCTCAGGTCTTAAACAAGGGGAGAGCAGCAGTTTTCTTTTCGGCCACCTTAAGCCCTCTGGAGTATTTTATTCAGGTTTTGGGGGGAGAGAAAGAATCTTATAAGCTGCAGCTGCCTTCTCCTTTTCCTCACGAGAACCTTTGCCTGATGCTGCAGAAACAGATCTCCACCAAATACAACCAGCGCTCTTTATCCCTGGACCCCATCGTCGACGGGATAACTCAGCTTGTTCAGGGGAAAACCGGCAATTATCTGGTCTATTTTCCTTCATATGAGTATCTTGAACAGGTTCGGGAAAGGCTTCTCCAGGCCCATCCCGAATTTAAGGTTTTGACCCAAACTATGGGGATGACTGAGGCGGATCGGGAGGAGTTCCTAGAAGCGTTTCAGGAGGAGCCCCGGGAGAGTCTGGTGGGATTGGCCCTGTTGGGGGGAATCTTTGGGGAAGGAATCGATCTTACGGGAGAGCGTTTGTCCGGTGCCGTAATTATCGGGGTGGGGCTGCCCCAGATTGGCACGGAGCGGGATATAATTCGCGCTCATTTTCAGGAACGCTATGGGCAAGGGTTTGAATTTGCCTATATGTACCCTGGGATGAATAAGGTGCTCCAAGCCTGTGGGAGAGTGATACGGACAGAACAGGATCGGGGAGCAATCCTCTTAATTGATGAACGGTTTGCCCGTTTGTCTTACAGACGTCTATTCCCTAAGGAATGGCATGCTATCCATACGCTGCAGGATAATAGCCGGATTCCTTCACTATTGAAAGCCTTTTGGGAATCATCATAAAATAAAGAACACATGTCAGAGGAGGGATGGGCTATCGACGAGCTGAATCAAGAGAATAGAAGAGAAAAAGATTCTTCCTATTCTTCAGTATACAATGGGGCGGAAGAGACTATCGTTGGTCAGGACGAACATGCTGATGATTATGTTATTGATGAGCAAAACATAAAATCCAAACCGGGGAACAAGAAGGGTTTATGGGCGGCGGCAGCCTTCGCCATCCCTTTGTTGACGAAGGGGAAATTTATTATCCTTTTTGTAGTGTCTAAATTGAAGTTCCTTTTTGTCTTTCTCAAGCTCGGTAAATTTGCCACCACTGCGGTATCCATGGTGGCTACGATCTGGATCTATGCCGTATTTTATGGCGCAAAATTTGCCTTGGGGTTTGTAGCGCTGCTCTTCGTCCATGAAATGGGACATTACCTTACCGCGAAACGAGTTGGCTTAGCTGTATCGGGACCGGTATTTATTCCCTTTGTGGGCGCCTTGATCGGGATGAAGGAGAATCCCAAAGATGCGGTGACTGAAGCCCAAGTCGCTTATGGCGGTCCCCTTTTTGGGAGTCTGGCTGCGGTGCTGTGCTTGGCGTTCTACTGGCTTACAGGATATGAACTGGCTTTGGTTCTCGCTTATGTGGGCTTTTTTCTCAATATATTCAACCTGCTTCCTGTTCATCCTATGGATGGCGGGCGAATCGTCTCCGCGGTCTCTCCCTATCTATGGCTGGTGGGGATCCCTGTCTTGCTTTACCTTATGATCACATCCTTTAACCCCATCCTCTTGATTGTCGTGATCCTGGGAGTGAGCCAAGTCTACAAACTATGGAGGAATCGGCATGAACTGTCGATCTATTATGAGGTTCCTTTGCGGGAGCGGGTACAGTTTGGCATTCTCTATTTTGGCTTGGTGGGTTCTCTTGCCATGGGGCTGACCTATGCTCTGGAACTTTTAGCTTAGGGTGCTTTTGACCTGGGTTGAAATAACTGAGTGAAAAGGGCTGCGGAGGGATAAACTAAAGAAAACCTGGAAGGTGGAGGAATTTTTAATGGCGGAAAATCAGGAAAGCATCATTATGAGCTTCTTTTATGATCAAGAATCGCCCTCTGGGGTAGGGTTTGAAACCATCGAGCTCTTATCTCAAAGCAAGGATACCCTTTGTCTGGCGATGGATTTAGCTGCCAAGATCAGCGACAGTTTACCCGAAGAAGCTAAAGCAGTCATGGCTGAAGAGGGGGTTCCTCTCTACCGGATTTTCACAGATCAGAAAGGTTTCTGGGGCGAATGGTGCGATACGGAGGCTTTGAATGTGGAAGAGGAGATGAAAAAGCTCCTGGACAGAATTGCCTCAGACCTTGAACAGGCTGCTCACTAAGATCTATTGCCACTCAAGTCTTCTCTATGGTAACATTGTAGAAAAAGATAACAGATGAGGAATAGTTTGCATGGGAATCCACAAACCTAAATTTTACGCTGTCCGTGCCGGACGGGATAAGGGAGTATTTTCTTCCTGGGAGGAGTGCCGGAAGGCCATCCATGGTTTTTCCGGAGCGGTCTACAGATCCTTCCCTACCTTAGAAGAGGCTCAGGCCTGGTTCAAAGGGGAAACACTGAGTGATCCGCTGAAAGCAGAGGATGACTCCTGGAGAGACGATAGAACGGAATATGATGTCTACACGGACGGAAGTTACGTTAATGGTCAGTATGCCTGGGCTTATGCTTTTGTTAAAGACGGTAAAGTTCACTATGAAGATGCCGATGTGGGTAAGAACCCCGCCGCGGCGACTATGCGCAATGTAGCTGGTGAGATTGCTGCGGCCCTCTATGCCGTAAAAAAAGCCTCACAGCTTGGGGTTAAAATCCGCATTCTTCACGATTATGCAGGAATCGCTTTTTGGGCTACGGGAGAATGGAAAGCAAAAAATGAGTTTACCCAAGCCTATGCCAAGCTGATGAATCAGTATCGGGGAATTTATAGTTTTGAAAAAGTCAAGGCCCATAGCGGCAATGAATTCAATGATTATGTGGATATGAAAGCTAAGAGTGCTTTAGGTATAAGAGACTGAAAGTGTTGAGCCTGCCATAGGGTGGGCTATTTAGTTGGGGGTTTTAAAATGAAATTCAAAGATTTTCCTTATTCACGTCCTGATCTGGAAAAACTCAAAGGAGAGTTTAAGGCTCTCCTTGAGCAGTTTAAAGGGGCAGAAAATTTTCATGAGCAGGATCGTCTGCTCATGGCTATCAATAGCTTGCGGGGAAAATTTGACTCTATGTCCCAAATTGCCTCAATACGCCAAACTATTGATACTAACGATACCTATTATGAGCGGGAACAAGAATTTTTTGATGAGAATTTGCCCATCTACCAGGGATTGATTTCAGAGTTTTATCAGGTGTTGCTGGATTCCTCATTTCGCCGGGAATTAGAACAAAAATGGGGCAAGCAGCTTTTCCGTATCGCGGAATTAACCCTGAAGACTTTTAAACCGGAGATTATTGAGGACTTACAGGCGGAGAATAAATTGTCCACCGAATATACCAAGCTCATTGCTTCAGCCAAGATTTACTTTGCAGGGGAAGAGCGCAATCTTTCCGGTTTAGGACCTTTTCTGCAATCCACCGATCCGGTCCTGCGGAAAAGAGCCCATGAAGCGAAATATGCTTTTTTTGCAGAACATGAAGAAACTTTGGACACTATTTATGATCAGCTGGTTAAGGTTCGGACACGGATTGCCCAGAAGCTGGGTTACCCCAATTATGTGGGATTGGGCTATGCGCGGATGCTGCGTTCCGATTATGATGCACAGATGGTGGCTGATTTCCGCAAGCAGGTTCAGGAAGATATCGTACCGCTGACCTCCCGCTTGCGGGAACGGCAGCGGCAGCGCCTGGGCTTGGAAAATTTGTATTACTATGATGAAAAAACCAGCTTTAATTCAGGCAATCCCCAACCTCATGGGGAACCGGACTGGATCATCGAGCAGGGCAGAAAGATGTATGGAGAATTATCAGCGGAGACTGAGGAGTTCTTTGACTATATGGTGAGCCATGAGCTTATGGACCTGGTGACCAAAAAAGGCAAGGCTGGCGGTGGCTATTGCACTTATATCAGCGAGCATCAAGCGCCGTTTATTTTTTCCAATTTTAATGGGACTTCAGGAGATGTGGATGTCCTGACTCATGAAGCGGGTCACGCCTTCCAAGTCTATTCCAGCCGTCATCATACTCTCCCGGAATATCAGTGGCCTACCTACGAATCCTGCGAAATTCATTCGATGAGCATGGAGTTTTTCGCCTGGCCCTGGATGGAGCTTTTCTTCGCAGAAGAAGCGGATAAATATCGTTTCCAGCATCTCAGTGAAGCCCTGCTCTTTATACCCTATGGAGTGAGCGTGGATGAATTCCAGCATTTTGTTTATGAGAACCCTGACGCCACTCCTGCCCAGAGAAAAGCAGCCTGGCGTGAAATTGAGAGAAAGTTCCTTCCCCATCGGAATTATGAGGGCAACCAGCACCTTGAAAATGGCGGGTATTGGCATCAGCAGGGGCATATCTTTGGCAATCCCTTCTATTATATTGATTATACCTTAGCTCAGATTTGCGCTTTTCAATTCTGGAAGAAATCCCGTCTGAATGCTCAGGAAGCCTGGCAGGATTACTTAAGACTGTGCCAAGTCGGGGGCAGTCTGTCCTTCCTGGATTTAGTGGAGCTGGGACAGTTGGTTTCCCCCTTCCAGGCAGGATGCCTTAAATCTGTGGCTGAAACCATTAACCAATGGCTTGAGCAGGTGGATGACCGGAAATTTTAGTGGAGGAGGAACCCATGGCAAACTTAGAAGCTTTAGGTTCCAGCAATATCTGGAAATATCTTGGTATGACGATCGTTACCAATGAGCAGGGGAAAAAAGGTGTTAAGATCACCACTACGGACAAGTTTAAACAAGCTCATGGCAGTGTCCATGGCGGCATCATCGCTACAGTGATCGATACGGCTATGGGGGTAGCCGTCAATGAAGCAATCGGTCCGGACCACTATGCGGTGACGGTGGAGTTGAAGGTCAACTATCTTCTGCCTGTTGTGGACTTGGATATTTATGCTTATGCCAGCCTTGTCAAGGAAGGCAAACGGCTTTTTATGGGGACAGTTAATGTCTATGACGAGGACGGTAATCTGGTGGCTATCGGCTCTGCGACCTTTTCCATGATTACCAGGCGCAAGGAGCAACTTTAAAAGGAGTAGCTATGTTCATTTCCTGCAGTGGCGAGAAAACCATCCTGGCGGTGCCGGAACAGGGTTCGGCAATAATCGGCGGGTACTGGACCCCCGATTCAGGCAGAGTTAAAGGTCCGGTTCAATTAAAATGGGAAGAGGGCAGAGTGAGTTCCCTTTGTCCCTATTCTGACCATAGGGGACGCTCAAAATCTTCTGGAGAAGAAGATTTTGCCTGGCAGCCTTATTTGCTGATGCCCGGCTTTATCGATAGTCATGTGCATTTGGCTTTGGACAGTATTGATTTTTATCAATGTCTGGAAAACTGGCATAACCCGGCTCTGATGGAGAAGGTGATCCAGGACAATCTTCGCCGTTATTTAGAGTCGGGCGTCGTTGCCGTCCGGGATGGCGGTGATTTGCCGGGTTTCGCCTGGTCCGCCAAGAAGCGCCTGGAACGTGAAGAATGGCAAGGCCCCCGGGTAGTTTCAGTGCGGGAGGCTGTAGCCCGGCAGGGCATGTATGGACGCTTTTTGGGACGGGGCTTCTCAAGCCTGCAGGACTGGCACCGGATTAAAGAGGATTTTTTCCGGCAAGGTGCCGACCAGCTTAAAATCGTCGTCACTGGGATTATCTCCTTCAGCCAATACCGGCAGGTGGGAACGGTTCAGTGGAGTGTGGAAGAACTCAAGGAATTGACTGCCTCCGCTCATGCCAGGGGAATCCTGGTGATGGCCCACGCCAGCGGGGAAGAGGGCATCTCGAGAGTGATTGAAGCGGGAGTGGATTCCATAGAGCATGGGTATTATATGACTTCCCGGCACTTAAGACAGATGAAAGCTCAAGGAATCGCCTGGGTCCCTACGGTGGCACCCATAGGCAACCTGTTGAAATACCCCACAGGCAGGTATTCTGAGCAGGAAATAGCTACTTTGTCTGAAATATTGAAAGGCCACCTCAGCCGGATTAAGGAAGCCTCTGATTTTGGTGTGCGTTTAGGCGTCGGCACGGATGCGGGAGCCTATTCAGTGCCCCATGGCAGCTCCTTCCTGGATGAAATGCTCTGGCTGAGGGAGGCCGGAATTCCTGAAGAAAAAGTTTATTGTCTCGCTACCCAGGAGAGTGCCCGCATCTGTGGGCTGCCTGAGTACGGGAAACTGGAAGCCGGCACTCCATTAAACTGCCTTCAGCTAAAGGAGTTATAGGAATCACCGAAAAATATTCAGGGCACCATGATGTTGTTGGTTGAAGTGTGTGCTTCGACAGGTTGTAAAGGAAATAAGTTTTTTTGAAGCAAGATAAACCCGGGAGTCTCTCCCGGGTTTATCTTGCTTATTAAGAGCTACCCATTTAGATTCAAAGCCATGATGCTCACGCTTTTCTGTCTTTCTAACTCCTTAAAGTCTAACTCTTCGTCATATTCAAGGTGCCTCTGTACATTTTTTCAGGTTGGCCGTTGTTTTTTACAGGGATTCGTTTGTACTGATTGATATGGTTAGCATTGCACCAGCCGATATTATTGTACCATGTTCCATTTATATAGAACAACGAGAGATTAACAGATAATTTTAAGCAAATGATTACACAATAAAGGAATAAGCAGAAAACCCTGAAAACTTGGAGTGACTTTAAGAAGTTCTTAAGATTTAGATCGGCAGAATGATCAGAATTAAGGGTTACCATAGTCCTAAAGACTGAGAAAGGACGTGGTATAATTTGTATGAATTGATTAGCGAGAGGAGTCCCATACATGAACATTTTAGTATGCGACGATGATAAGGAAATTGTCGAAGCGATAAGAATCTACTTAGCCCACGAAGGCTATACGATCCATAAAGCCTTCAATGGGCTCCAGGCCTTGGAGGTTATTGAAGAGCAGACTGTCCATCTGGTGATCATGGATATTATGATGCCCCAAATGGATGGGATCAGAGCTTTGATGAAGATTCGAGAAGAACGGAATATTCCGGTGATCATGCTCTCGGCCAAATCCGAAGATACGGACAAAATTATGGGCCTGAATATGGGTGCGGACGATTATATTACCAAACCCTTCAATCCACTGGAGCTCATCGCCCGCGTCAAATCCCAGCTGCGCAGGTATGTAACATTAGGCAGCCTGGAGACCAAGACGAATGTCTATCAATCCGGGGGGCTGATGATCGACGACGAAAGCAAATGCGTCACCGTGGACGGCGAGGAAGTTAAGCTGACCCCTGTCCAGTATAAAATTTTGAAGCTGCTGACAGCCAATGCGGGAAGGGTCTTTTCCATCGATCAGATTTACGAGAACGTTTGGAATGAAGCGGCTTTCAGTGCGGAAAATACAGTAGCTGTCCATATCCGGAAAATCCGTGAAAAAATTGAGATCAACCCGAAGGAGCCTAAATATTTAAAGGTGGTGTGGGGAATTGGATATAAAATCGAGAAGCTTTAGCCATTCACTGATTGCCAAAGCTTTAGCTTTTGTGTTGGTGATCTTTTGCTTTACTCAAGTCGTTACTTTAGTGCTCAATGTCATCAATCGCAGCCACTTTGGGGTAGCTTTGGAAAAAAGCTATTATCTGGGCGAAGGCTTCATTAATGAAAGCAATAATATTATCAGCGACCTAAGGTCACTCAGCAGATATAAGAGTGAGGAAAATATTTTAGCCGGAGGAAGTGTTTCAGAGGATAGACTTAGAAATAGAATTGACAGCCTCTATTGGGAGTTTCAGGTAAACAGCGACAGAAGATCAACAGTGAATAGCAACTCAACAATGAACAGTAACTCAGCAGTAGTCGAGGAAAATGTAGACGAGGGCTCTTCCCAAAAGCCTCCTTCCACTTCCAGCGTTACCAGTCCGACGCAGCCAGGCATTTATAATCCCAATCTATCCGACAGGGAAAATTATCAGATTTTCCTGGAAGCTTATAAAGAAGAGATAGCAAAAGAAAAAGAACGTCTGATTCAAGAAGATCTTTATTATTACCAAACGACTTTACAACGGTTGGCAAGCTATAAGGGGCTGAATTATTTCCTAAAAGCCGGGGAGCTGGAGCTGACCAATCAGGCAGAGTTGTCGAAAGAAGAGTATACTTCTTATCCCGCCTATATGCTGTTTGAAGGGTTTATCCAGAACGTCTATCCCCAGGAGATCAAAGAGAATCCGCGTTTTTATCAGATTGCTCCTGACGCTTATGTACAGGATTATCCGGATGTTTTGTATATTGGTTTTGAGGATGAGTTTTTAAAGCCTCGGATTGCCGAGTGGCAGGAAGACAAAGAAGTTGCTAATCATGCCCTTTATCAGATAGCAGCTTATCTGGCAGGACTGATGGCTTCCTTTATCTATCTCCTGATCGTCTGGGGAAGAAACTCAAGACATGACCAGGAAGTCCATCTCAATACCCTGGATCGTCTCTACAATGATTTTAATATCTTATTTTGTTTAGGCTTGATTTCTTCCTGGTTTATACTGGGTTTCAATTTTTATCAAATGCAAAATGCTGCCCTTATCTATCCCATGACTCTGGCCATAGCAACCTTGGGGCTGATCCTGGTCTTATCCCTGGTTAAGCATATTAAGAATAAGACCCTCCTCAAACACACTCTGGTTTATACGATTTTCCATAAGCTTTTTTCCGGTATCAAAGCCATCTATGACAGCGGCAGTCTGGGAGTGAAAGTGGCTGTCCTTGTCATTGGCTACCCTTTATGTATTGCCATAACCTTTTTCATGTTCCCCATTACCATTGGTGTGGCCATATGGTTATCCTTTAAGAAAGTCAAGGAATTCAAGGCCATTAAAGAAGGAGTCAGGCGGGTTAAGGATGGGGATCTGGCGACGATGATTAACATCAAGGGCAAGGGAGAGTTCGCTCAACTGGCTGGGGATATCAACAGTATAACCGACGGCTTAAATAAGGCCGTGGAAAATGAGATTAAAAGCGAACGCTTAAAAACAGAATTGATCACTAACGTTTCCCATGATATCCGCACTCCCTTAACCTCCATCATTACCTATGTTGACTTATTAAAAACGGAAGAAGACCCGGAAAAGATCAAAGACTATGTGGAAGTTCTCGAGCAAAAATCACAGCGCCTTAAAGTGTTGACCGATGACCTCTTTGAAGCCGCCAAGGCCTCCAGTGGGGATATTCCGGTGACCTTTGAGAGAATAGATATTGTATCCCTGCTGACTCAGGGCTTAGGAGAAGTGGATGAGAAAATCCAGGAACGGGGATTGGATTTTAAATTCAATTACCCTCGGGAAAGAATGTGGGTCAAGGCTGACGGGAGACTTCTTTGGCGAGCCATTGAAAATCTTTTGTCCAATATTTTTAAGTATGCCTTGGCAGGCTCACGAGTGTATATCGATCTGGAGGATGCGGGTCCGGGAATAAGATTAACTATTAAAAATATCTCAGCCTATGAATTGAATATATCTTCCACTGAGTTGATGGAGCGCTTTAAGCGCGGCGATGAATCCAGAAGCAGCCAGGGAAGCGGGTTGGGCTTATCCATTGTCACCAGTCTGATTGAAATCCAAAAGGGGAGCTTTACCATTGAAGTGGATGGAGATCTCTTTAAAGCGATGATCTTTTTGTACAAAGATGATAGTAAGGAAACCCCATTATCTCCCCAATAGCTTAAATAATAGACAAAATTTACCAAGGACAATCTGCTTGTCATGGCGAACTCTCTATCATAAACCTGAATTAGGGGTGATGGAGATGTTTCCCAAAAGCAAGACCCTGAAAATAAAAACCATGAGGAGCCCTGCAGAGGCCATAGAATTTCTTCAGGAGATAACCGAGGGATTAGCCAATGCGGATAAGCATTCTTTGGAAGATTTCATTTTGTATCTGCGTCAACGGGCTGACGATATCCAATTTAAATATTACAAGGCCCGTTGCTTGTATATGATGATCCCTCCTGAAGATTCCTTAACTTTCTGGGTGTGTTATACTTTGGGCAGGCTTCCGGAAACGATTCGTTTTGCAAACTTCGAAGGGGAAGTGCTGGAACTGCTCAAGGTATTATCCTTAGCGGAACAGAGCCCCCCAGCATGGAAGCAGGGCAATGGGCTCAAAAAAGATGTTCTGGGCAAAGAGATGAACTGTGCTTTATCCTTTCTCAAAGAAGAGTATCCGGTATTTTTCAGCAGCCTGACGAAGAACCCCCTCTTAGTCCCTGTATTAGGTTTCCGGTTAAGATTAAGAGAAGGTTCCTTGATGACCATTCCCCGGCTTCATTGCCTGGGAGTTTTTCAACCCAATCGGAATGAAGAGGAACTCTTGCTGCCGATTCTCCATGCCTTGGCCCATATTCTGCATTATTCCCTGACGGAGGATGCCAAGGTTATGCCTCCCGGCTTTACGAATATGGTTAAGCAGATTTTTGACGATTACCAGATGAACCCGGAAGACGGAGGTGAGTTCTTTGCCGAACTCTTTGTCGCTTCCCTGCTTTATGACACTGAATACATGCCTTTGGTCGCTTATATGGAGCTTTGTCATGAAGATCAGGCGGTCATCAGGAATTACTTCACTTGGCTGGAGACAATTTATGCCTCAAGTCTTCAGGATAATATGCTGAGAGTCATCCATCAATGGGATGAGTTAAAAAGAGCATAGACGCGTTGAATAGGCCTTTCGGGTAATGAAGAACATGATCCGGAAAGGCTTTTTTCATTTTTAAACACACTTGCTATACTTTGGGTATTGGTTGACAGCATTCGTGCTTTATTAACAGACCCATGCTTGGAATTCCAAGGGTAAGGATGGACGAAATCCGTTGAGTTATGCTATTTTATAGGAGGAGCGCTGCCTGGGGCGGCGTGATTTGAGAGGAATCGGGGTATCACTTCGTTCAAGATTGGAGAGGAAGAGCTTTGAATATACAGATTTATGGAACCCGAAAATGTTTTGATACCAAAAAAGCGGAGCGATATTTCAAAGAGCGGAACATAAAATTTCAATTTATCGATCTCAATGAAAAAGCTCTAAGTAAGGGTGAATTGCAGAGTGTCAAATCCTCTGTCGCCTTAAATGAGCTGATCAATAAAGAAGGCAAAGACTATAAAGCCCTCAATCTCGATCAAATCAGGGGCTTGGAGATGCGTGAAGAGCTTTTGCTGACTCATCCTAAACTCTATAGGACCCCGATTGTTCGCAATGGCAGGAAAGCAACGGTAGGTTATCAACCGGAGATCTGGAAAGAGTGGGAGTGATCGCCTATAATGAGCCAGGGGAAGGAAGAGAAGTGAGCTAGATGATGAAAATGATGCTGATCGGAATTGGCACACTCTGCGTAGTGCTTGGCATTATCGGTGTGTTTTTGCCTGTCGTCCCCACGACTCCTTTTTTATTATTGGCGGGAGCATGCTATATGCGAAGTTCCCCAAGGCTTCATAAGAGACTGTTGGCGAGCAAATGGCTTGGCTCTTATCTTAAAGATTATTACGAAAATAAAGGGATGACGCTGCATGCCAAGGCTGTATCGATCTCCTGTTTATGGCTTTCTTTAACCATTTCGATGTTTTTTGTGGAAATAATTGGGGTGCGGCTCCTTCTCCTGGGGATTGGTCTGGCAGTTACCCTCTTTTTACTGAGCCGCAAAACCAAAAAAAGTGAAACATGTGCCAATCCCTGTGGGGACGTTAACAGGCAGAAAGGAACAACTAAAGAATGAGCAGGATTCAAGCCAAGGATTCTTATGATTATCCTTATCCGCCCCAGATGATTTATCCGTTACTTGCGGATATTCCTGGCTATAGAAGCTGGTGGCCAGGAGAATTCCGAGTGCGGATTCTGGAAAAGTCCAGAGACCATCTTCATGCCAAGATTGAAGTATGGGCTTCAGGAGGATGGTTCCGGTGTGAGACAATATCCTTAAGCTTTCCGAACCGGGTAGATATCCGCTACTATCAGGGTGTCGTCATTGGCGAGAGCTGGTGGGACCTTGAGGAGCTGGAAAATGGCGGCACAAAGGTCAGCTATTCCATCGCCTTAGAACCTCATGGCAGGGTAATGGGGTTCGTGGCGAAAATGATCAATATTTCAACCCTGCATTCCTTTCAATTTCAAAGGGTGTTGAAGCGCTTGCATCGCCATCTGGATTCTCTGTACCTAAAGGAACCTAAGTAATTTTCTATCCGCTGCCCATTTCCAATAGCATTCCCGTACCTTTTGCATAGG
The DNA here is from genome assembly GCF_007830365.1 of Desulfitobacterium sp. LBE. Classification (NCBI taxonomy): domain Bacteria; kingdom Bacillati; phylum Bacillota; class Clostridia; order Eubacteriales; family Desulfitobacteriaceae; genus Desulfitobacterium; species Desulfitobacterium sp. LBE. Next base: position 426,680 of record NZ_VLKD01000001.1, read on the forward strand.
ATATACGGAAAATCTATGGAAAGGGGTGTATTTATGAATTATGTGGTAAAACCTGGGGAAACTCTTATGGACATTGCCTGCATGTTCAATACTACAGTAGAAGAGCTTCTCATGTTAAATCCGCAAATCACTGATCCTATGTGCCTTTTCCCAGGTCAGGTTATTTGTGTACCAACGCAACCGTGCTCCATGCATCCAATGCATCCAATGCATCCGCAAATGCCCATGGAAGGTCAGATGATGGCTCAAGGTCAGCCTTGTCCTGTTCTCAGACAGGGTTCACAAGGTCCCTCGGTCGTACATTTACAACAGCTTCTTACATCTCACGGCTTTAGTCCAGGAGCTATTGATGGCATTTTCGGACCGAGAACCCATGCAGCAGTTGTCGCTTTTCAGGGCAGCCGTGGTTTGGTACAGGATGGGGTCGTTGGGGTCAAGACCTGGACGGCTCTTGGAGTCAATTGCATGACTCCGCAACCCAGTCCCTGCCCGACGTTGCGTCAAGGTGCGACGGGCCCCTCCGTGGTTCAGCTGCAACAGCTGCTCACCTCCCATGGCTTTAGTCCGGGGGCCATTGATGGGATCTTCGGACCGAGGACAGAAGCCGCGGTGATTGCTTTCCAGGGCAGCCGGGGATTAGTACAGGATGGCATCGTAGGTGTCCGGACCTGGACGGCCCTGGGGGTCAATTGCATGACGCCTCCTCCACCGCCGCCGCCACAGAATTGCCCAACCTTGCGCCAAGGCTCAAGGGGTCCCTCCGTGGTTCAGCTGCAACAGCTGCTCACAGCCCGTGGTTTTAACCCAGGGGCTGCCGATGGGATTTTTGGACCGAGGACGGAAGCAGCGGTGATTGCTTTCCAAAGAAGCAGTGGTTTAACACCGGATGGCATTGTCGGCATTCGGACCTGGACAGCACTGGGAGTAACCTGCACTACCCCCCCACCACCGCCATCCCAAAACTGCCCAACCCTGCGGATGGGATCCCGTGGGGCATCTGTGAAGGAACTGCAATCCTTGCTGAAGGCGCAGGGATTTAGTCCTGGGAATATTGATGGAATTTTCGGTTCCAGAACTCAAGCGGCAGTGATTGCATTCCAAAAGAGCAGAGGACTTGTCCAGGATGGCATCGTCGGGATTCGAACCTGGACGGCTCTGGGTGTGAATTGCCGCAAAAATTAAGGTAGGGCTAAAGACAGCATCGTCATGAGCACAAAGTAGGGTGAAGCATTAGCCAGATAGTGCAGTTAAATTTGCATTATCTGGTTTTTTTATTTACGGAGGAATATTTCGTGATGGATAGCAGCAAAAGGAGAATTTATATTCGTGTAGAATATATATGCGGATATACCTTTTGGGGTAGAATAATTTTTCATGTGTGTCTTGAATCACGTATCAATACATATATTACTAGTATGATATGTCCAACTGCAAGAAACCTTGTCTTTAACATATTTTTGATATAATAGATCTTAATACCATAGGATATGGAAATTGGGCGGCGATTTATTATTCTGACAAGTTAAATCTTGTCCATTATTATGTTATATTATATATAAAGTATATATATTTTTTACTGTTTTGAATAGGAGGAAATTGGATGACCAAGGTGCTCAATGTTGGGCTCGATGTGGGTTCTACGACTGTTAAAATGATTATTCTCAGTCCTGAACAAGGCATTGTCTATAAACAATATTTGAGGCACTTTTCGAATATCAAAGATACTGTTCTTTCGATGCTAGAAGATGCAAAGCCCATTTTAGATGGACAACTTATGACGATGATGATTGCCGGTTCAGGCGGTTTTAATTTAGCCAAGAAATTAGGGATTCCCTTCGTCCAGGAGGTCATTGCCGGAACTGCGGCGGTTAAGAAGATGATCCCTCAGACTGACGTTGCCATTGAGCTGGGAGGAGAAGACGCTAAAATCACCTATTTTGGCGAATCTATTGAACAAAGAATGAACGGAACCTGTGCGGGTGGTACGGGAGCCTTTATTGATCAAATGGCTTCCTTGCTTCAAGTCGATGCGGAAGGGTTAAATGAGCTGGCCAAGAATTATAAGACCATTTATCCCATCGCCTCACGGTGCGGGGTTTTTGCCAAAACGGATGTGCAGCCTCTGTTGAATGAAGGGGCCGCCAAGGAAGACGTTGCTGTTTCGGTTCTGCAGGCCGTTGTCAATCAAACGATTACGGCCTTGGCCCAAGGCCGCCCGATTCGTGGCAGAGTAGCCTTTCTCGGAGGACCTTTGTTCTTCCTGTCCGAGTTACGCCAACGCTTTATCGAGACGTTAAAACTGGAAGGAGATTATGCTGTTTTTCCTGAGGATGCTCAATACTTTGTAGCCATCGGAGCCGCTTTGGTAGCTCGGGATGAGCAGGCATTCCCCTCCCAGACTGTTTATGATAACGCACCTCATATTAATAGCATCACTCAGGATGAAAAGGCCATTGCCGAGCCCCTTTTTGCTGATCAAGCAGAATATGAGGCTTTCCGGGAGAGGCATGCACGCCATAAGGTAAACCGTAAAGATCCTCAGGGGTATACAGGTCATGCTTATCTGGGTATCGATGCCGGCTCGACCACCACCAAGGTTGCCTTAATCGATGATGAGGGTGGACTGCTGTATTCCTATTATGGCAGCAACCTGGGCAGCCCCCTGGAATCAACCATAGGTGCTCTGAAAGAGATGTATTCCCAATTGAATCCTGGCATCACTATCCGCAATTCCACGGTAACAGGCTATGGAGAGCAGCTGATTAAAACGGCGCTTAAAGTGGATATTGGGGAGATCGAGACGGTTGCCCATGCTAAAGCGGCTGATTTTTTCCTGCCCGGTGTTAATTTTGTTCTGGATATCGGCGGTCAGGATATGAAAAGCCTGGTGATTAAAAATGGAGTCATCGATTCCATCATGCTCAATGAGGCCTGCTCTTCCGGGTGTGGATCCTTCGTGGAGACCTTTGCCAATTCGCTCAATATGGATGTTAAGGAATTTGCCCGGATTGGCCTGGAATCTCAAAACGCGGTGGATCTGGGGACACGCTGCACTGTATTTATGAATTCCAAAGTGAAGCAGGCCCAAAAAGAAGGGGCAACAGTCAGCGATATATCCGCCGGGATCTCCATGTCCGTGATTAAAAACGCCTTATTTAAGGTTATTCGCTTGCGCAACACAGAAGAGTTGGGTGAAAAAATTGTTGTTCAGGGTGGAACATTTTATAACGAGGCCGTCCTGCGTTCTTTGGAGAAATTGCTGGGCAGGGAAGTGGTCCGCCCCGATATCGCCGGAATTATGGGAGCTTTTGGAGCAGCGCTGATCGCTAAAGAACGCTGTGACTTAGGCCATAAAACAGAGCTGTTGCCGGCGGAACAGCTGGAATCCTTCGCCACGGAAACGACCATGAAACGCTGCGGCTTATGTGGGAATAACTGCTTGCTTACGGTCAAGCATTTTTCCAACGGCGAGAATTTCATTTCAGGAAACCGCTGTGAGCGGGGAGCCGGCCAGGAAAAGGTTAAGACGGAACTTCCTAACCTGTACGATTATAAATACCAAAGGGTATTTCGTTATAAGCCTTTGTCCGCCCAGGAAGCCTCGCGCGGGGTGATCGGCATTCCCCGGGTTCTGAATATTTATGAGGACTATCCTTTCTGGTACACCTTTTTTACGGAATTAGGCTATCGGGTGGTTCTATCCGGCCGTTCGACTAAAGCCCTTTATGAATCAGGGATGGATACCATTCCTTCGGAATCGGAATGCTTCCCCGCTAAGCTGGTCCACGGTCATATTGTGGATTTGGTGAAAAAAGGGGTTAAGAAAATATTCTACCCCTCGATTCCCTTTAATGTTAAGGAAGACTCAGAAGCCAACAACCATTTCAACTGCCCGATTGTCACCTCCTACCCGGAAACGATCCGTGCCAATATGGATATCCTCAAGGAAGAAAACATTACCTTTTATCAGCCTTTTTTGCCTATTGACAGTCCTAAGCATATGCGGAAACGCCTCATCGAGGAATTGTCGAAAAGGGAAGGTTTAACGCCACGGGAAATCGCGCAGGCTATGGACAAGGCTTATGGGGAATTGGCGAACTATAAAAAGGATGTCCGGCAAAAAGGAGAAGAGGCTCTTCACTATATGGAGACTCATGGCAGCAAGGGGATTGTCCTGGCTGGGCGGCCCTATCACATTGATCCCGAGATTCACCACGGCATCCCTGAGCTATTGCAAGGCTTTGGCCTGGTCGTGATTTCTGAAGACGCTATCCGCCATATGACGAACCCGGAGCGCCCTATGCGCGTGGTGGATCAGTGGATGTATCATACCCGGCTCTATGCTGCGGCTCAGTTTGTCGCCGCTAAACCCGATTTGGAGCTGATCCAGTTAAATTCCTTTGGCTGCGGTCTGGACGCCGTAACCACCGATCAAGTTTCGGAAATATTAGAGCGTTATGGTAAAATATATACAGTTCTGAAGATCGATGAGATCACCAATCTGGGAGCGGCCCGGATTCGCATTCGCTCTTTGCTGGCAGCTGTCCAGGAGCGGGATAAGCGCAATTTCAGACCCGAGAAGCTTTATGATCCGGAAGGCCGGGTGATCTTTACGGAAGAGATGAAGAAAAACTACACGATTATTGCCCCGCAGATGGCGCCCCATCAGTTCCAATTCTTAAAAACTGGCTTTGAAAAGGCGGGCTATAGGATTGAGGTTCTCCCTTCAGTTGACCGGGGAGCCATTGATGAAGGATTGAAGCATGTTCATAACGATGCCTGTTATCCGACCATCATCGTGGTCGGGCAGCTGTTGGAAGCTTTGAAATCAGGTAAGTATGATTTGAACCGGACCGCTGTGCTCATTTCCCAAACAGGCGGCGGGTGCCGGGCTACCAACTATATCGCCTTCATTCGCAAGGCTCTGAAAGACACAAGTATGGACCAGGTTCCGGTTATTTCTTTGAACGCTTCCGGGCTGGAAGCCAACCCCGGCTTTAAGATCACAGCGAAGATGCTTCCCGATCTGCTTTGGGGAATTGTCTATGGTGATCTGCTGATGAATGTCCTTCATCGTGTCCGCCCCTATGAGAAGGTTCCCGGCTCCGCCAACGCTCTCTATGATCAGTGGGTGGAGAAATGCCAGGAGGCCTTGAGGCGAGGGGACAAGAAGGAGATTAAAGCCAATATTTATAAAATCGTCGCGGACTTCGACAGCCTTGAAATTTATGAGGACCGGGTCAAACCCAAAGTAGGCATCGTCGGCGAGATTCTCGTCAAATATCATCCTACGGCTAATAATAATCTGGTGGAACTCCTGGAGGCAGAAGGAGCAGAAGTCACTCAACCGGATTTAATGGGCTTCCTGCTTTATTGCGCCTATTGCTATAAAATTAAATTTGACGTTTTGTCAGGCAGTTTTAAAGCTATGTTTAATGGTATGTTGACAGTCAAGGTCATGGAGTATTACCGTAAGGATATGCGCAAAGCTTTGGCCGCCAGCCGGCGGTTCACCCCTCCCGCTGCCATCGAAGAGATTGCCCGCAGCGCTGAGGAGCATATCTCCTTGGCCAATCAGACAGGAGAAGGCTGGTATCTGACCGGAGAGATGGTGGAGCTCCTCCACAGTGGGGTCATGAATATCGCTTGCCTGCAGCCTTTTGGCTGCCTGCCCAACCATATCATCGGCAAAGGAATGATTCGCTCCCTGCGCCGCTCCTACCCTAAAGCCAATATTGCCGTCATCGACTATGATCCTGGAGCCAGTGAAGTCAATCAATTGAACCGGATCAAATTGATGCTGTCTGTTGCCAAAGAGAATATGAAGACTGGGGAAGTTGCTAAGTAGCAAACGAAAAAGGTTATCAATCAAAAGGCTGTTCTTTATACTCGTGATAATAGAACAGCCTTTTCTTAAAGGAGGGCCTATGGCAAGCGCAACTACCATTATGAACAGTGAATCTTTGTATCAGGAACGATTAACTCGTTATCTGACGGCAATGGCAGGCAAAAAACCCGATAAAGTGCCTATTCGTCTGCAACTGAGTGAATTCATGGCCAAATATGCGGGATTAGAGCTTCAGGAAGTCTACTATGATTTGGATAAAAATATTGAAGCGGCGGACAAAATCCTCGCCGATTTTGATGTGGACGTGATCATGGGAGGCCCAAGTCTATGGTGGGGAACCCTGCATGATGCGGTAGGTGCCAAATACTTAAAATTCGCCGGCCGTCAGCTTGCTCCCAATCAACAGTTTCAATTTGTGGAAAAAGAATATATGGTTGCCGAGGATTATGATGCCTTCATAGCGAATCCGACTCAATGGATTCTGGAGTCTTTTTTACCCAGGATCCATAGTGAATTTTCTGAACCGGGGTCTTTTCGTGCCAATCTCGCCTTGATTAAAGGGGCGGCGGGAATGGTGATGGTGAACGAGAGAAATAAACAGGCAGTCGCTCATTGGGCAAAAGATTATGGGATGCCTCTGGGGGTCTCGGGTATGGTCAAGGCGCCCTTTGATACCTTAGGAGACACCCTGCGGGGGCTGAAGGGTATTATGAGGGATTTACGGAAACGCCCGGAAAAAATTCTCTCTGCTTTGGAGGTTCTCGTACCTCATAATATCTATTACGGCCTGGCGACTTCAGAAGGAGAACGCCTGCTGCCTGTTTTCCTGCCTCTGCACCGGGGCAGTTATCCCTTCTTGAACCCTCATGAGTGGGATACCTTTTATTGGCCCCCTCTGAAAAAAGTGATCGAGGGTCTTTGGGCCCAGGGCAAGCGAACCATGTTTTACGCTGAAGGAAACTGGAATCCCTATTTGGAAAGGATTTCCGAACTGCCTGCAGCCAGTATTGTTTTTCATGTGGATCAGACGGATATAGCGAAAGCTAAAGGGGTGCTTGGCCATAAGTTCTGCATCAGCGGCAATGTCCCTAATTCCCTGATGGCCTATGGGTCACCCGCCCAGGTCAGTGACTATGTCAAGGGTCTCCTGCACGATTATGCGGCAGATGGTGGCTTTATTATGGATACAGCCGGGATTATGCAGACAGATGTGAAGGTGGAAAATGTCATCGCTTTGATAGAAACCACACGCCAGTATGGAGTGTACACATAAGTGTTGCTGAGTACTAAAGAGAGGAGACTTAGTATGTCAGAAGAGGACAAGGTTCCTAGTATTTCGCCAGGCACTTGTCTCCCCTGGGAGCAGGTCCTTAAGGATTATGGTCCCCCCTCCGGGGATGAATCCCTCATCAGAGATCAGTGGGAACAGCTGGATGCCTTTGCCTATCTCTATCTTTGGTGGTGGGTACAAAGATGAGTTCATAAAAAGGGTTTATGCCAATTAATCCCGAATAGATTAAGCAAATAGTCATTCTTTTTCCAAGTGAGATCTAGATCAGAATTTAAAGCAAGGTGTTCGTATATGAATGAAGAACAGTTTATAGATAAAAATTCTGTCATCCCTATCTATTATCAGCTGGCCAAGCTTCTCGAAAGTCAAATCCTGCGCGGAGAACTCAAACCGGGTGAAGCTCTGCCTACGGAGACAGAGATTGCCAATCGCTTTGAAATTAGCCGGATGACTGTACGACGGGCCATTGCAGAGTTGATCACGGCAGGCATGGTTCACGCTCAGCAGGGAAAGGGGACCTTTGTCTCCCCGCCGAAGTTGAACAATGTTGTGTTTGAGTTGAATAATTTCAATCAAGAAATTAAAGACTTTGGCTTAAAACTGAGCACCACTCTATTAGGCGCTCATATCGTTCGGGCTGATGAGAGATTAATGAGGATTTTTCAATTGGATAGCAGCACAACCCGTCTCTTGTATTTTCGTACGGTAGTCTCTGCTGAGGATGAACGTCTCGCTTATGAGAGAAAGTATACTATTTATTCGAAAAGCAAGCCGATTTTGGAGTCCAATCTCCAAGACCCGACCCTTTCCGGGCTGGTAACGGCCAATAATGACGTTCTGCCTGTAAGTACCAAAAAAGTACTGCAGGTATCGGTGACCACTGCCGAGGAAGCAGCAATCCTCGGAATTGGGGTCAATGCCCCTGTCTTTGTGATTGAAGAAACTCTATATGATCTGGAAAATAAACCGGTAGGGTGGAGCAAATCCATCTATCGCGGTGACCGCTATCAATTGACGGGCTATGATGGGTGGCTGAGAAAGGATAATCATGGAGGGATTAATCTTGGATGACCAATTACTTAACGCCCTTGCCGATCTCGATGAAGAAAAAACCATAAACCTGGTCAAGGAATATCTCAGCAAAGGGGTCTCTCCCTTAAAAGTGGTTGAATTATGCCAGCAGGGAGTGGAGGTTGTGGGTAAACGCTATTGCAACGGCGAGTATTACCTATCGGATCTCATTATGTCTGAGGAAATATTAAAAGAGGTCATGGTGATTCTGGAACCACTGATTACAAGCGATATTCCTTCCAATGGCATGACCATTATCCTAGGCACCATTGAAGGAGATATCCACGATCTGGGCAAGAACATTATCCACTATATGTTAAAATCTTCAGGCTTTAAAGTCGTCGATCTAGGGGTGGATGTAGCCCCGGAAACCTTTGTCCAGGCCGTAAATCAAACAAAAGCTCCAGTTCTGGGGATCAGTGTTTTATTATCCTTTTGCGTGAGTGCGGTAAAAAAGGTTGTGGATTTATTGGTGGAGTCGGGTTTGCGCGATCAAGTAAAAATCATTGTGGGAGGATATCCGGTCAACGAAATTGTCAAGGATTACACCGGGGTGGACTATTATACCAATGATATCACCAAACTCTTCGAGATCTGTCAGATGCTCAAGGATGAATTGCCAATACCGGAGGAGACGTCTTAAGATGATGAATCAAGCGCTTAGTCTGCTTAAACGCTATTTCGGTTATTCTCAATTCCGCAAAGGTCAAGATAAGGTGATTCATAGTTTGCTCCAATCCTCAGATACTGTGGCGATTATGCCTACAGGGGCCGGAAAATCGTTATCCTACCAAATTCCAGCCCTGCTTTTTGATGGCGTTACCCTGGTCATTTCCCCCCTGATCTCCCTGATGAAAGACCAAGTGGATTCCCTGCATGAGGCAGGTGTTCCTGCCACCTTTATCAACAGTTCTCTATCGATGCAGGAAGTCTGGGAGAGGATCAACAAAGCCCGCCAGGGGAGATATAAGCTCCTTTATATTGCTCCGGAACGCCTGGAGGCTGAGAGCTTCTTAACCCTGTTAGAATCCTTGACCATCTCCTTTGTGGCTGTGGATGAGGCCCATTGTGTCTCCCAATGGGGGCATGATTTCCGTCCCAGTTACCGAAAGATCGGCGCTTTTGTGGAATCCCTTCCCCATCGTCCCATCATAGGGGCCTTTACCGCTACGGCGACCCAAGAGGTCAGAGAAGATATCGTGAGTCTTTTAACACTTGAGAGTCCTCAAGTATTTGTAACGGGGTTTGATCGCCCTAATCTGAAGTTTTCCACCTTGAAGGGAGAAAATAAAAAGGTCTTTATATCCACCTATTGTCTCCAGCATCGCAGCGAGTCGGGCATTATTTACGCGGCAACCCGCAAGGAAGTGGATCAGCTGCAAACTTATCTGAAAAGCAAAGGGCTTTTAGTCGGCAAATATCATGCCGGAATGAGCGACCTGGACCGGCAAAAAGCTCAGGAAGCTTTTCTATATGACAAAACCCCTCTGATGGTGGCTACCAATGCCTTTGGCATGGGGATCGATAAGTCCAATGTGCGGTTTGTTATTCATTACAATATGCCGAAAAACATGGAGGCTTATTATCAGGAGGCGGGAAGAGCGGGACGGGACGGAGAACCGGCTGAGTGCATCCTGCTCTTTGCTCCCCAGGATGTGGTGCTGCAGCGGTATTTGATCGATAATAACACCTTTAACCCGGAGCGGAAGGTTAATGAACATAAAAAACTTCAGGACATGGCGGATTATTGTCATACGGCCCGTTGTTTGCGCAAGGAAATCCTGGAGTATTTCGGGGAAACCGAGATCCCGGCGGAGTGCGGGAACTGCGGCAATTGCACTGATGATTGGGATGTTGTTGATATTACAGTGGATACTCAGAAGATTCTCTCCTGTGTCCTGCGCATGGGGGAGCGTTTCGGGGTTAACCTGGTGGCGGAAGTTCTCAAAGGTTCCGGCAATAAGAAAATCATGGACTTTCGCTTCCATCAGTTGAGTACTTACGGGCTGATGAGCAAGCGCACGATTCAAGAGATTAAAGATCAGATCAACTACCTCATTGCCGAAGATTATTTGCGCTTGTCCACTGGAGAATATCCTGTGGTTAAGTGCGGCAGGAAAGCGGCACCGGTCCTGAAAGGGAATGAACAAGTATTGCAAAAGGTTCTGCGCAAAGCAAAGCTTCAGGAAGAGGAGAGCCTCACTTTATTTGACTACCTGAGAGGCTTGCGCCGGGAAGCGGCAGCTAAGGAAGGCTTGCCGCCGTATATGATTTTTCCCGATAGCACCTTAAGAGAAATGGCCGAATCCTGCCCTCGCAACCGCGCAGAGTTCCTGCGGCTGGGTGGGGTAGGGGAGAAAAAGCTGGAGAAGTACGGGGATATTTTCCTCCAAGGGATTCAGGAATTTTTCGGGAAGCAGGGGATAAATCCCCCTGAGACCATGGCAAGAACCCTGGCAAAGCCCCCACTAGAGAAGGCACCTGAGTCACAGCCTGAACCGGCGGGACTGGAGGAGTCCCAGAAAAGTGAGAGCAAAATCCCCAGTCATCTGATCACCTATCGGCTCTATCAGGAAGGGAAATCCCTGGAGGAGATTGCCAAGCTTAGAAGTTATAAGCTGATCACTCTGCAGGACCATCTTCTGCGCGCTTTCAAGGAAGGGCAGCCCATCTCCTGGAGCGACTTTATTCCTGAGGATCAGGAACAGCTGATCCTGGCCGCCATTCAACAAGTAGGCATGGAAAAGCTGCGGCCGATCAAAGATGCTTTGCCGGCCGAGGTGGATTGGATGGCGATTAAATCGGTGATTGCCAAGAATTTCGGCACTTAGCCGTGAATCAAGATCAACTCATGGAGCGGATTGGCTGGTTGGAAACATCCTGTTTCCAACCTTTCTCTGTTGCGATCCTTTCGCGAAGTTTGGTATTCCCTGGCCTAAAGCCACCCACACTACTACTTTCCGATAAAACAGGCTATAATGAACAATACTACCATCACGGGCAGTGCCTTTGGCAAAGCCTGGTTAATGAATAAAAGAAGAGGATATAACGAATATGGATAATATGGAAAGACCAGAGTCCTTTCAAGAATTAGGAATCCAGGCAGAGCTTGTGGAAGCCCTCGCGAAAGAGGGGATAGTTCAGCCTACCGAGATCCAAAAGAGCACCATACCGCTCATTCTAAGCAACCGGGATGTTGCAGGCCAATCGGAAACCGGGTCGGGGAAGACCTTAGCCTATCTCCTGCCTGTTTTGCAAAAGATCGACCGGAATAAACGAGAGAATCAGGTATTGGTTCTTACCCCTACTCATGAACTGGCCTTGCAGGTTCAGCGGCAAATCCAGGATTTATCCCGGCATTTGGCTGCAACGATTACTTCCGCAGCCATAATTGGCAATGTTAATATCGCGCGGCAAATTGAGAAACTGAAGGAGAAGCCCCATATTATTGTAGGCTCTGCCGGCCGCATTCTGGAGCTTATCCAGAAAAGGAAGATATCGGCTCAATCTCTCAAGACCATTGTGCTTGATGAAGCCGATCAATTGCTTGATGAAAGAAATATCCAGACAGTCAAAGCTGTATTAAAGACGGCCTATAAGGACAGCCAGATCCTTTTGTTTTCGGCGACTCTATCTCAGGATGCCATAGAGCAGGCTGCCGGCTTTCTTAAGGATCCTGCAGTCCAGAGAATAACGATGAAGGCCACGGTTGTGCCGACGATTATTCATCAGCATTTTATGTGTGAGCAACGAGATAAACTGGAGCTTCTGCGTAAGCTGGTCCGGCATCTGGAGCCTGGGCGGGCTTTAATCTTTATCAATAAAACTGAAGAGATTGAGAAAACGGTGGAAAGGCTCAGCTATCATGGTTTGGATGCGGTGGCTATATCAGGAGCTTCTCAAAAGGAGAACCGCCGTCAAGCCATGGCGGATTTCCGCGCAGGGAAAACACAGCTGTTAGTGGCTTCTGATCTGGCGGCCAGAGGTCTTGATATTAAAAATATCACCCATATCTTTAATCTCGATATTCCGGAGGAGCCCCAACTTTACTTGCACCGGGTGGGTAGAACCGGACGAGCAGGACAGAGTGGGGTGGCTGTATCACTGGTAACTCAAAGAGAACTCCCTTTGTTGCATAAGATCGAAAATAGCTTGAAAATATCAATCCCATTGCGGAGACTGTCTTTCGGCAAAGTGATCAGTGAGAAAGAAGAGAAGGGACAGCAAACCAGGACCAGAACAAAGGCAGGGGCAGGGACTAAGACCGAGACTAAAGCAAAGGCAAAGCCCGAGGCTAAGACAAAGACTGAGGCTAAAGCTAAGACAAAGACCGGGGTTAAGGCTAAGACCAAGCCGCACAAAGCCAAAGCTCAACTTTATAAGTAATTCTTAGAAGCTCCTTATGAGAAGTCATAGGGGGCTTTTTTACGGAATTATAGGATACAACTCAGATAACATGTGGTAAAAGTGGGAAAAATAAGGGAATATTAATATTTCGTTAAGAATTTTTTATAAATAGTTAAGAAAAGCATGATAGGATACACAATATAAGAAGGAATTACCCTAATTTTAACATAGATGTAGAAATTTATTTTCAAATGCCGGATAGAGAAGAAAGAATATAAAAGCTGGGGAGAAGGTGTAAAGAATATGGTGGATATGGATATTGATGAAACCATAGGAGTAACCTTTGCAGAATCCCACTTTCCTGAAGTCAGGGAGCTTATGTACCAAACGATAAACCTAGGTTTTTTCAGCCCGCCCAGTGTGGAATTGCTTAAAGCTATCATTGAAGAGAAGCTGTTTGAGTCTTTACCATTGGAAATCAATAGAGAAGGCTTCCAACAAGGTCTCGCTCTGTTAAGAGCTTGGTTTGCTTCCCTTGATGAGCGGAATCTGGAAGACAGGGCAGCACAATTGAATGAGGACTATAATAAGCTGTTTGTTGATCCTTGCCAACTGCTTGCTCCACCTTGGGAGTCTGTTTACCGCACTGAGGAAAGAGCAACCGCTGACCTTACCACCCTGAAGGTGCGGGAGTTCTATGGCCGCCATGGCTTGGCATATGTACTGAAACACAAGGAGCCGGAGGATCATTACAGCGTAGAGCTGGAATTTATGGCTGAATTAATACGCCGTCAGTCTTATTATTTAAGGACAGGAATTGTCAAGGAAGCACTTTATTTGTTCAAAGAGCAGCAAAGATTCTTAGAGGAACACCTATTAAAGTGGAGTTTAGACTTTACTTTAAGCGTGATCCAGAATGCGCACACAGAGTATTTTCAGGGGATGGCTCTATTAGCTCACGAGTTTCTGATGTGGGATTATGACCTGTTGACGAGAAAGGGCTCTTGAAAGTTAAATTTCAAAGAGCCCTTTTATGCTTGGCTTATATCATTAATGTTTTGGCTATCTGAGTCAGATATCCTTTGACAGGTCAAAGTCTTTGGGATAAGTTCTATCGATTTTCAACTCCCGCAGATACTTGCCATCTTCCCGTACTTCCATGACATTGGAGGAGATGCCGATTTCAATATCAAGGTCCTTGAGGAGCTTGATCTGACTGACGTGGAATTCCAGATAATTATAATCGGCATTGAATTGGGATTGGGTCACGTTTTTCTTTTTGAATATTTTCTTGACTTTAGAAATATCCTCGCCGAAGACTTTTGCCGATTTAAAGAAATAGTCTCTTGGGGAAAAGAACATAAGCGAGGACACTTTTTGTCCGTAATTTTGCTGATAGATTTGTCCGGTTTGTTTATTCTCTAAAGAACAGTAGTGGACGCCCAGCTGCAGCTTTTCTTCCAGGGCGAAGGCCATTAAATCCAGGCATTCTAGTTCGCTGCGGGAGATGGGCAGCCCGCCGGCATACCAATAGTCGTAAAGGACTTTAAAGGGAGGGTTTTTCACCTTATAACCCCGTTTTATAAACTCATCGGCATTGTTAAAGGGAAAACAAAACTCCAAGAGATTAATGCCGGAGATGCCGATGCGGTCGAGTTCAAGGAGAACTTCCTTCATTTCGGCAAAGCTTCCCGGCAAAACAGGCATTTCTACCATAACATCGGGGATAAATTCCTTGCTTAAAGCAATCCTCTCATAGACTTCCTGCTTGAGGCGTTCAGGGTCTTCCATTTTAATGCTGAAACGAATTTCACGGAGACCAGCGTCTTTGAGGTCCTGAAGGATTTCCCGGTCGAGAAAATCTCCGGAAGTATAGAGACGGGTATGGGTTTTGGGGGATTTTTCCTTAGCCAGACGGAAAAAATCCAGCATTTCTTTTTTATGCAACAGGGGTTCTCCTCCTGTTAAAGCCAAGTGAGTTAATTTAGGGCCGTGTTTGAGATGTTGAGTGAGCTCACTTACCAGATCTCTTTTGTTATGAGTGAAATGTTCGTAATCCTCCTGATTGGGATTAAAACAAAAATAACAGTTACGGTGACACATCAGGGAGACATACATTGTCACTGTGCCGACACCTTTTTGACAGGCTTCACAGGCTGAGGAGATCCAGGTGTTGACGATACTTTTATCAGAGTTACGGAAAACTCCCTGCATTTGCTTGATTTTTTCCAGTTTGGCGGCGGTCTCTTTTTCAAGGTTTTCATCCAGGGCCATGCCCGTTTGCTTGATTTGATCAATAAAATGATCATAGACCCGGGCATAAATCTGAGCATACTGGGAGAACTCCGGGTTTCTGATTTGAGAAAGGTTTTGCTTAGTCGTTTCGATGATCATACATAACTCCTTTTTACGAAAAAATCCTTAGTTTAAGGTGAGCAGGGACTGCCTTTATTAACACATTATAACCTTCTTGTTATTTCATTGCAAAAGGTGCACATATACCCTAAAATGAGTGATAAGTACATTTTTCGCAGATAGGAGAGAATGCCTTACATGAAAGAATTTGCCAAGAAAGTAGCGGTAACACTGCTTGTTATCATAGCCTTTATTTTGATTCCCTTGGTTGCTTATTATGCTTTGCCTCATTTTGCTCCCTTTATCTTTGCTCTGGTGTTTGCTCTGCTTTTGGAACCTTTCAATCAATGGCTCATGAAATGGCCGAAGATCAATCGGCCTGTTGCCGCTAATATTTCCTATTTTGTGTTTCTGGGCGGCTTCCTGCTGCTGGCGTATTTCTTGATTACCAAGATCACAAGTGAGGCTTATGAATTAATCAAGTTCATCCAACGCAATATCCCTAATATCCAGTTTTGGTTTAATGATGCTAATCAGCGCATTAATGAATTGATCATGGTGTTGCCCCCTGAGATGGTGGCACAGATCAATCAAACGATTACCGGCTTTGCCAACCAATTATCCAGTATCAATTTACTGTCCACCTGGGGGGCCCAAACCATATCCATAACGGCGTCTATTCCCATCTTTTTCATTACCTTACTCATCTTCTTTATTGCTCTTTATATGATTAATTTGAATCTGCATCATATTAGTCAACGCTTTTTTTCCTATTTCAAGAAGGAGTCGAAGCCCAAGGCAATTGCTGTGCTCTCGGATTTGCGCAATGCGACCATTGGCTTTCTAAAGGCTCAAGTGGTGTTGAGCACCTTCACCTATATTGTGAGCCTCGGGGGGCTCTTGATCTTAGACATGCGTTATGCCTTGGTATTGGCGCTTTTGATTGTGATTGTCGATATTTTACCCATCCTCGGCACAGGCTCCGTTCTCGTTCCCTGGGGAATCGTCTTAATTACTCTGGGGGATATTTTCAGCGGCCTTGGTCTGATTCTTCTCTTTATTGTGATCACAGTATTGCGCAAGATTATTGAACCGAAAATTCTCGGGGAAAGAATTGGTCTGGGTCCTTTATCAACGTTGATTTCTATTTGGGTAGGCTTCAAGGTGATGGGAGTTTTAGGTGTCTTCCTGGCACCGCTGCTGATCATTTTCTATAAAGCTTTAGTCAAAGCAAAGGTAATCCAATATCGTTTCAGCATTTAGCCGGATTCATTCCGGCTTCGCTTTTATTATTATGGAGCAAGTTTATTAATGCTAATAGTTAGTTTATACTTTATTTAGAATCTGTTTACGAAAAGTCAAGACACGAAGGTTAGAATAAAGCTAAGGGAAGCTTCCACAAAGTAAAAGGAGGAATCAATGTGAAATTAAAAAAGAAAACAGCAATCATTGCCGGTTTTACCATAGGCGCTTTGCTGTTTGCCACCACAGCCTTTGCCGATATCGTCAGCAAAAGCGGCTATGATCAACTCAAGGATGGCATAAAGATGACTGCGGAAAAGGCCGGCAGCGAGTATAGCAATTATACTATTGAAATGACCGCAGTACTTAAAGCTGATGGAAAAGTCCTGCAATCCGAAAGCTCGGTAGAGAAAACTGATCGGATCAAGAATGCTACGGAAAGTACCAATACTTCTGAGGACTTCCAAGGCCAGGTGTTCAATCATTATTATTATAATGACAATAACACCACGATTCGCAAAAGTAAGGGTGACAACAAGATCTATGTGGGGGAATATCCGGAGGGACGGAATTTTCAGGCCTTTGATAATCCTTTTGCCGAAGACGAGTTTGAAGATGTGGAACGGATCATCGATGCCGTCGTGGGAAGTCTGAAAGATCATGTGATTGTCAAGGAAAATCCCGACGGCTCAAAGGAATTGTCAGGATCTCTTTCGGAAATGCAGATTCCTACCTTGATCAATGCCGTATCCTCCTTTGCAATCAAGCAAGAATTTCATGATTCCAGAATGGAGAATGGCTGGCCACGGATGACCAAAGATATCGCCGTGAAGGAAGTGACAGGCTCCGCCAACATTGATGAAGCAGGAGCATTGCAGAATCTGCTGGCTCAGGCAACCATAACCGGTAAAGATGCGGACGGTCAGGTTCATGAGTTGACTGTCGAAGTTTTGGGCACTATTAAAGATATCAATACTACTGTTGTCACAAAACCGGATCTTACCGGCCAGGAAGTGGTCAAAGATATCATTAAGGATCGCAATGTGATGAGCAATCCTCAGAAATTTGTGGGGACCTTTAAGAATGATATCATTACGGAAAAAGACGGACGACTGGTGAAAGCCGGGGAGAGAATCCTGGAGATCACCAATATTGATCAAAATGGCATCACCGGCCGCTATCAGGAAGTATATAAAGCGGACTACGTAAGCTCAGTCAATAAGAGCGAAGACTTTACCTTTAATGCGAAGTTCTTAAGTGAGGATATGCGTGACGCAAGCTTTGAAGGCTCCGCCGGAGAGGGAAGCAACAGGGAAGGGCATATTTACCTTGATAACTATATGGGTAAAATAAACTTCTATATCAATAACGATTATTCGAATATGAACCTGATGTATGACTCAACCTTTAATCCGGTTTTGGAATAATTAGCGCAAAATAGCTTGAGCTGCCGGAGTGGGACTCCGGCAGCTCCTTTAGGGGCTTCATTTGGAGGTTAGCATATGGAAAAAGTCATTGAGATTCAAAATCTCACGAAGCTTTATAAGAATGGTCGTGGTATCAACGATCTCAGTCTGGATATTTATGAAGGTGAGATCTTCGGTTTTCTTGGTCCCAATGGCGCAGGGAAGACCACGGCCATGAAAATTATGACAGGATTGATCGCTCCGGATCGGGGTGATGTTAAGATATTTGGTTACAGTATACTGGAAGAGTATGAAAAAGCAATGGCTCATGTGGGCTGTATCATTGAAATACCGGAGACCTATCCTTATCTCAGCGCTTACGATAATCTCAGACAACTGGCCCGGTTTTATCCGGATGTGGATGGGCAACGAATCGAAGAAGTCCTGGAATTAACGGGAATGCTCCGCTATAAGAATGAGAAGCCGAAACGGTTCTCTCTGGGTATGAAACAACGCCTGGGACTTTCGGCGGCCATTCTGTCCCGGCCTAAAGTGGTTATTCTTGATGAGCCTTTAAACGGTCTTGATGTCGAAGGAATGATCGATATCCGCAAGTTGATTTTATATTTGGCCGAACAGGAGCGGACCACTTTTTTTATCTCCAGTCATTTAATTCACGATGTGGAATTAACCTGTAACAAGATTGGCGTTATTTATAACGGGATGCTTCTCAATGTTCAGACCACTGAAGATATTCTAAAAAATTACGCCACCCTGGAGAATTATTTTGTGAGTGAGGTAGAGCGCAATGGCCGTGTTTCAAGCAGCATTAATCAATGAACTTGAGAAATTACGCAAGAAAAAGAAAGTAATGGTGGCGGTTATTCTTTCTTTGCTGGTGATTGTCGTAGGGCAGCTTTTGGTCTTAGGGGTTCGCTTAGGGTTTGGTATTCGCGGAGCAGGCAGCGCGGATTTTTCCATGCTGGTCCTGTCGGTGGCTGTTAATACTCTTCTGCCTCTCTTTGCGGCCTTGGTAGCCATTGACAGCTTCTCCGGAGAGTTTGCTCAAAATACCATGCGTATAACCTTGACAAGGCCTGTGAGCCGTTTTAAGCTGTTTTCAGCGAAAGTATCGGCTATCGGTATCTTTATCTTAGCCAATCTGGGTCTCTTGCTGCTCTTTTCTTTATTGGCAGGGTTTGTATTTGACGGCGGTACGATGAGTTTCAAAGGGATATGGCAAAGCACACTCTCCTATACAGTAAGCTTTATTCCTTTATTTGTATTGGCCTTAGGCATCGTTTTCCTTGCTAATGTTCTGAAGAGCGGTATTTCGGTTTTTTTCGTATCGATTTTAGCCTTCATTCTTTTTAAAGGCCTGGGCATGCTTTTTTCTCAATATTCCGGAATTCTTCTGACATCCTATTTTGATTGGTATAATCTTTGGTTGGCCAACTCATTTCCCCTGATGAAGATAATACGGCAATTCCTCTTGATGTTGGGATATGCTCTGCTGTTTTTTACAGGAGCCTACTATCTTTTTGACAAAAAAGAATTTTAAGGTGACAGGATGAATCTGAAAGGACGACTTATTTCAGCCAATGCTTTAACCGTAATCCTCCCGGTGATGATTACGGTTATTAGCGCTATGGCTTATATTTATATTGCCGGCAAGCTGGCGGATACAGAGCAGGCCATTCACAATACTCAGGAGGTTGCTCAGCTGACTATGGAATTAGTGGGCCGTGAGAATAGTGTTCTTCGCCAAAATCCTGAGAAAATCAAGGACAGCTCCTTTCAAAAGGAGCTCCAGGCGCGGATGGATATCCTGGATGGTGAAGTCGTGGTGCTGGAAGGGGAAAGGGTGCTTTTTTCCTCCCACAACTTAACGGCCATCGATGTAGTTAAATTGAAGAAACCGGCGATACAATTCCGCAGTGCCCGGGTGGATTTGGGAACCCAGTCTTACACTGTTCAGTCCTTTGATGTATCTCGTGACGAGGCGCAAGCGGAGAAGCAAACTACCCTCTATCTCCTTGTTCCGATCAATCCGGCCTCCTTTGATATGACGAATTTTTTAATCTTTAGCGGCTTGGTATTTCTTTTGTCTTTTATCGGCGCCAATGCCATTGCCTCCTACTATTTTTCTTTGCGAATTCTTACCCCCCTTAACAACCTGCAGAAAGCGGCCATGGAAATCACTTTAGGCAATTTGGATTATGAAATCGTCGAAGAAGGGGACCAAGAGGTGCGGGAACTATGCCGCGACCTTGAGCGCATGCGTATTCAGTTAAAGAATTCTGTGCATACCCAGCTTAAGTATGAGGATAACCGCAAGATGCTCATATCCAGTATTTCTCACGACTTAAAGACCCCGGTGACCTCCATTAAAGGCTATGTGGAAGGGCTGTTGGACGGTATTGCCAATTCTCCGGAAAAGAAAGAAAAATACTTAAAGACGATTTACCGCAAGGCGGAGCAAGTGGATACTATGATCGACGACTTGCTGCTCTATGCCAAACTGGATCTTAACCAAATTCCCTTTAGTTTTGAAAAAACCAACATCGGGGAATTTTTAGATGACGGACTTCAGGAAATAGAACCGGAGATGGAGAGAAACGGGATTAAAATTCTCTTTGAATCTGAGCTTACCTCAGCTCAGGAAATTCCCCTGGATCGGGAACGCATGATGCGGGTCATTCTGAATATCATCGATAATTCCCGTAAGTATATGGATAAAGAAGAGGGTGTCATCACCCTATCCTTGCGGGAAACCCATTCCAGCGTCATCATCGAAATTAAGGATAATGGCCGGGGGATACCGAAAAAAGATGTGGCTCAGATCTTTGAGCGGTTTTATCGCTCGGATACGGCCCGCACTGAAATCAAAGGCAGCGGCCTGGGTCTGGCTATCGCCAAACAGATTGTGGAAGGGCATGAAGGCCGGATATGGGCTGTCAGCCGGGAAGGCAAGGGGACCAGTGTGCTTATCTCGCTGCCTCGGGGTGAAGCGTAAGTTGCCTTTCGCGCCTTTCGGGTCTGAGGGGGGAGTCTCCAGGATTTTGCTTTACATCGGTCGCTCCATAAGCTGCGCGGACAAAACTAACGCTCAAAGCACTCCGCTCCCTTTTGTAAAGCAAAATCCTTGGGCTGCTTTTCGGGCTTTAGGCTTGAGAAAGCCGTTGAAGGATAAGACTTGAGAAGGTGTTACGGGATAAAGCCCCCGACGGTTTTTGCAGCTTTCGCCGATGCCGCTGGCGGCATGACCGGCGGCTCCCAGAAGAGTCCTGAGAAGGTCCCAAAAGGCCCAAAATGTGAGCTGGAAAAGACCTGCAAGCCGTAGCTTTGCACACAAAAGGGAACGGCTTTAGCGGAGGAGCGGTCAGGTCAACGAGGCTTTCTTAACGTAGCGCAGCCACGGTTCACATGCAGAAAACAGCGGGGTTTGGCGAAGCTGTTAAGAAAGCGAGTTGATCAGCTCCGGAGCTATGGAGTGACCGTTGTGGGTAAAGCTACGCGACCCAGAAATTTTTCTCATAAGAATACCCAAGGATTCAGGGGAGAATACTCAAGGATTCAGGGGAGAATACTCAAGGAGGGCCAAACATGAAACGCATTTTAATCGTCGAGGATGACTCCAGTATTGCCGAGCTGGAAAGAGATTATCTGGAGGTGGCAGGTTTTGATGTCACTCTCTCCACGGACGGAGTAGAAGGGTTGAGAGCTATCCAGAACAATGAATTCGACTTAATCATTCTCGATATCATGCTGCCCGGCTTAGATGGACTGGAGATTCTCAAGAGTATGAAAGAGGATAAGGATATTCCCGTTTTATTGGTCTCAGCCAAAAAAGAGGAGATCGATAAGATCAAAGGTTTAAGCCTGGGAGCTGATGACTATATCACGAAGCCCTTCAGTCCGGGGGAGCTGGTGGCCCGGGTCAAAGCCCATATTGAAAATTATGAACGGCTTAAAGAACGCTTTAATGCGGGGATCAAAAAGCGCCAATCCATTACCATCCGGGGGCTGAAAATCGAAAAAGACTCACGGCGAGTCTTTGTTAACCATCAGGAAGTGAACCTTGCCCAGAAAGAATTTGACTTGCTGTTATATTTAGCGCAAAACCCCAACCGGGTTTTTGGCAGGGAAGAGCTTTTTGAGCGGATCTGGGGATTGGAATCATTAGGAGATTCGGCAACGGTTACTGTGCATATTGCCCGGATTCGCGAGAAAACGGAGATAGACCCTTCCAAGCCCCAATATATTGAAACCGTCTGGGGAGCAGGCTATCGTTTTCGAGTTTAGCTTTCCCTTTCTTTGCGATACTTAAGGGGAGTGGTTCCCAAATGCTGTTTAAATGCCTTGATAAAGTAATTAGGGTTATTGTAGCCCAGAGCAAGGGCGATATCGAGAATGGATAATTCAGTTTCCAGCAACAGCTGTTTACCTTGTTCAATGCGCAGCTCGTTGACGAATTTGGTGTAGGTCGTACCCATATGATGCTTAAACAGCTTGCAAAAATAGGATTTGTTGAGATTGAGATGCTCGGTGACCCTTTCCAGGCTTAATTCTTCGTTGAGGTTTTGATAAGTAAAATCGACGGCTTTTTTTACATGAGGACTATAAACCGGTGGGTTTATAGTTCTTTTTTTGTCCATGAGCGCCTCCTTTTAACCCGTTTAGTTCAAATAAGAAAAGTACATAACTTCACCTGGGAAAAACAAATTTAGTTAAGATTTTTAGGGATGAGTGATGATATAGTCTTAAACAAGCGTTAATGACAATGATAATTATTATCACTAATTTCTTTGAATATACCAAATTGCAATTGCCAACGTCAAGAAAAAAAGTGAGCTATTCGCCAGAAAATTTGACCCATTAACGCCGGTAAAGAAAACCTTGGATTAAAAGGAGAGAGATGAATGAGAAAATCTAAATTTTTTAAATCAGCTGTTATTATAGCAACTTTTGCTTTGATGCTGACAGCTTGCACAAACTCAAGCAATCCAACTGTTAACCCTCAAGGCAATGATCAAGTAAGCGAAGCTTCAACAGTTGAAATCACTGATGTTCATGGAACCGTTACTGTTCCTGTAAATCCCAAGAATGTGGTTGCTTTGGACAATAGAACATTTGAAACTTTATCTGATTGGGGAATTGAATTAGCGGCTGTGCCAAAGCCTGTAATGCCTGCGGATTCCCCCTATGTAAAGGATGAGTCAGTTCAGGATATTGGCAGTCATGGTGAACCAAATCTTGAAATTATAGCAGCTGTAGACCCTGAACTTGTCATTGTTGGGCAAAGATTTGCCAGATATTATGAAGATATCAAAAAGCTAGTACCTAATGCAGCTGTTATTGATCTTAATTTTGATGTTTCTACAGAAGCGGATGCACCTGGAGAAAACTTAGTCAATGGACTTAAGGATTCTACAATCGCTTTGGGGCAAATTTTCGATAAAAATAAGGAGGCTGAACAATTGGTAGCTGATTTTGATCAAGCTATCGCAGAGGCTAAGTCTGCCTATAATGGGACGGATACAGTGATGAGTGTTGTGGTTTCCGGTGGAAATATTGGCTTTTCAGCTCCTCATTCCGGACGTGTTTGGGGACCAATGTATGAAATTTTTGGATGGACTCCGGCATTAAAAATTGACGGTGCCTCTTCAGATCACCAAGGTGATGATGTGTCTGTTGAAGCTATTGCCCAAAGTAATCCTGATTGGATTTTTGTACTGGATCGTGATGCTGCAGTATCTTCGATGACTGATGCAGTTCCGGCTCAGGATGTCATCGATAAATCACCTGCTCTGCAAAAAACAACTGCTGTTTCTAAAGGGCAGATAGTTTATGCGCCAAAAGATACTTACACAAATGAATCAATACAAACTTATCTGGAGTTATTTGAAGAACTTGCCAAGGCTTTAACTAAGTAGTATAAAGGAGTACAACATAGTGCCGGGGAATACCATACCAAAAATGACTGGGGCTGAGAATTCTCAGCCCCAACGTTATAATCACAATAAAATATGGACAAAACCTTTTGCATTGGCGGTTCTGGCTGTTGTTGCTGTCGGTATTATATCATTGTTTACTGGAGTTTATGACATAAAAGGACAAGCGGATGGAAGGGAAATGTTTTTCATAACCCGTGTGCCAAGAACAGCGGCACTAATGCTTACGGGAGCTGCCATGGCCATGTCAGGACTGGTAATGCAGCTTGTTACACAGAACCGTCTGGTTGAACCTACTACAACAGGAACCATTGAATGGGCGGGTTTGGGGCTTGTTTTTGTTTATTTGTTTTTTCCTGCACCAACTTTGGTGCAGAGAATGACGGGTGCCATCATTTTTTCTTTTGTAGGGACGATGATTTTCTTTTTGTTCTTAAGAAGAGTTAAACTGCGTTCGTCTTTAATTGTTCCGATTATTGGGATGATGCTGGGAGCAGTTATTTCTGCAGTTTCCACTTTTGTTGGTCTGGTTTTTCATATGACGCAAAATATTGAAACCTGGTTTGTAGGTTCATTTGCACCGGTTCAAATTGGCAGGTATGAATACTTATGGCTGATTATTATTGCTACTGTTCTTATTTTCATCTATGCTGATCGATTGACCTTAGCTGGGCTGGGGGAAGATGTTACAAAAAGTCTTGGCTTAAATTATAATAGGATAGTTCTTCTGGGTACTGCCCTTATTTCCTTTGCAGTTGGCATTGTGGCAGCTGTTATTGGCAATTTGCCCTTTTTAGGTTTAATTGTCCCTAACATTGTTTCCATGTACAGAGGTGATGATCTTAGAAGTAATTTGCCTTGGGTATGTGTGTTGGGAATGGGTACGATAACCCTTTGTGACATAATTTCTCGAATCATCATCATGCCCTTTGAAGTACCTGTTTCTTTAATACTTGGAACAGTGGGAGCAGTTCTGTTTATTGCTATTTTATTGAGACAAAGGAGGCTAAGATGAGCGAATTAGTCTATAGTCATAAAGGAAACAGCGAAATCGAGGCCGGCCTTCATCATGAAAATAGATCAGCCGGAGCTTTTCGTTCTAAGAAGGAAGAAAGACGTTATTGGATTTTGCTGATAACATTGATTGCTTTGGGGATTTTTGCCAGCTATGGACTTTTGGTTTACAACAATCCGGTTCCGGTGGATTCTCCTTCTTTTATCCCCGTGGTTAAACGAAGGCTGGTAGCTCTTGTTGCTATGATCATTGCTGCAATCTGTCAGAGTTTGTCGACAGTTGCTTTCCAATCGATTACGAATAATCGGATTATCACTCCTTCACTTTTAGGTTTTGAAGCACTTTACGCAACAATTCATACGAGTACAATATTTTTCTTTGGTGCTGGTGCCTTTATAGGTTTTAATGGTGTTGGCTCCTTTGTATTTCAAGTTGTGGCTATGGTCTTGATGTGTTTGATACTTTATGGCTGGTTGCTTTCTGGAAAGTATGGAAATTTACAACTTATGCTTTTGGTTGGAGTTATTATTGGCACCGGGCTGAAGTCTTTATCATCTTTTATGAGAAGGCTGCTTGCGCCGTCTGAATTTGATATTTTATTGACCAGATTGTTTGGTTCGGTTAATAATGCGGATGCTGGATACTTTCCTGTGGCCATTCCCGTTGTCATCATTGCGTCACTGCTTCTCCTTGCTTATTCTAAAAAATTAAATGTATTGTCTCTGGGCAAGAATGCCAGCACTTCTTTGGGGGTTAATCAGCAATTCAGCGTCATTTATACCCTTATATTAGTTGCTGTTTTGATGTCAATTTCCACGGCTCTGGTCGGACCGCTTACTTTCTATGGATTTTTAGTGGCAACCTTGTGTTATCAGGCGGCACCAACTTATGATCACAGATATATTTTTCCCATGGCTCTTGCCATAGGATTTTTGATCATAACGGCTGCCTACTTTTTTATGTATCATATATTCAATGCTCAAGGCGTGGTTTCAATTATTATCGAGTTGTTTGGCGGCATAACATTTTTAATTGTGATTTTAAGGAAGGGAACGTTATGATTAAGATTGATCAGGTTAAAAAGGTGTATACCGATGAGGTGAAAATAGGACCTTTGCATATTAATATACCCAAAGCCGGTCTTACTTCATTAATTGGACCCAACGGTGCTGGCAAGTCTACGACACTTTTGATGATCGGCAGACTTTTGGATATGGATGAAGGCCAAATTAAGGTGGCCAATATGGATGTTTCTGAATCCAAGTCAGCAGATTTAGCCAAAGTTTTGACTATTTTACGACAAGAAAATCATTTTGTAACGAGGCTTACGGTCAGACAATTAGTTGGATTTGGACGTTTCCCTTATTCAAAGGGAAGATTAACGAAAGAGGATGAGGCGATTATTTCTAAATATATCGATTTTTTAGGTTTGACTGATCTGGAAAGTAGATATTTAGATGAGCTTTCCGGTGGTCAAAGGCAAAGGGCCTATGTAGCCATGGTTTTGTGTCAGGAGACTGAATATGTGCTTTTGGATGAGCCGCTGAACAATCTCGATGTTGCCCGTTCTGTGCAAATGATGGAGCATTTGCGGCATGCCGCTAATGAATTCGGCAGAACAATTTTGACTGTTCTTCATGATATAAATTTCGCCGCCAAATATTCTGACCGAATTTGTGCTATGAAAGATGGGCAAATTGCCGCTTTTGGAACAGTGGAAGAGGTGATGGACCCGGAAGTTTTGACAGATATTTTCGAAACGAAAATCGAAATTATCGCTGGCCCTCATGGGCCAGTAGCGATTTATTAGTTATAATTTAAAACCTTGATTGGAGAAATGTCAGAAGGGGCGGCTCATACGATGAGCTGTCTCTTCTATTTTTTAATTTTTAATCCCCGCCTAAATGTGCTATAATTTACCATCATTGGTCATGGAGGTAAGGGATGAACGAAGAACAATTGAGAGCATTATTGCAGGGAGTAAAGGATGGTCAGATATCCTGCGACAGTGCCCTGCTGGAGCTTAAAAATCTGCCTTATGAAGATTTGGGGTTTGCCAAAGTAGATCATCACCGGGCTTTGCGCAATGGGTTTCCTGAAGTCGTCTTTTGTCAGGGGAAAGCGAAGGAGCATATTATTGAGATTTTAGCGAATCTTGGTCAGCGTGGTCATAATATCCTGGCCACCCGGGCCACCCCTGAAGTCTATGCAGCGGTGCAGGCCGCTATTCCTGAGGCTTCCTATTCCGAGCTGGCCCGTGTCATCACCATTGTTAAAGAAGCGATTCCCAAGAGAGGGAGAGTTCTGATCTTAAGTGCGGGGACAGCGGATTTGCCGGTAGCGGAGGAGGCGGCCATAACGGCGGAGATCATGGGGTGTGGGGTAGAGCGGTTATACGATGTCGGTGTGGCGGGCATTCACCGGCTTTTCGATAATAAAGAGAGGCTGGATGAGGCTCAGGTGCTGATTGTTGTGGCCGGTATGGAAGGGGCCCTGGCCAGTGTGGTGGGCGGGTTAACCGATAAGCCGGTGATTGCTGTTCCTACCAGTGTCGGCTATGGGGCCAGTTTCGGAGGGTTAGCCGCTTTGCTGGCTATGCTGAACAGCTGTTCAGCCGGAATAGGAGTGGTTAACATCGACAATGGCTTTGGAGCCGGAGTTTTAGCCAACTCCATTATTCGAGCCATCCACGCTGGGGAAGTATGATGTACATTAAAAAATAAAGCTATACTTTATGTGTTGAAAAAAGGGAATGAGCTATAGTATAATTCTCTTTGTATCCATTCTCTAGGTAATTATGGTGTAATAATACATAATACATAGAGACTTTGTGTTTACAAGGACATCTCGTTTTAAGTAATCTATAATTATACGATCAGCGGAGAAGGCGGTGGATGATAGTGGCAACCAATCCTATTGAAATGCCGACAACGGTGGAGCGCAAGATGCCACCTGTATTAGAATTAATTCGCGGTAATATTGTCAAATACGGAAATCCTTTAGCTCTCAATGGAAGCGAAGTTTCTTCCTGGGCTAAGGAACTTAAGTTACCTAAGACTGGGAATCTTCTTTTTTACACCGGTGGTGAGTATCAGCTTCTTCCCTATATAGACTCCCTGGTGAAAACCATGACCGTAATGGATCCCAACAGCGCCGGATTTTCTATGCTGATGGGTGTGCGGAACATTGTAGAAAAAACAGGCATCGCCCCTGAGAAGATCTATGCTTCCGTACTGGCTTCAGATAAGGAGCGCTTTAATCAAGTCTCCTTAAAAGCGGCGCGGATTCTGCAAAGTTTGGGCTATGATCTATGTTATTCAGGGGATGAAGAACTTTACAGCGGGGCTTTGTTGTATGAACTGGGGTATTGGGATGACTTTGCCACTTATGCCCAAAAGGTCACTAAAGTTCTTAAAGGAACCCAGGCCAAGACCATCGTTTGCCTTTCTCCTCATGCCGCGGAAGTCATAAAAATTATGTATCCCAAATTCGGAGTTCATCATGATCTTGAAGTAAAGACTTTTGTTGAGCTGGTATGGGAACAAAGGCACAAATTACCAA
Organism: Desulfitobacterium sp. LBE; assembly: GCF_007830365.1. NCBI lineage: Bacteria > Bacillati > Bacillota > Clostridia > Eubacteriales > Desulfitobacteriaceae > Desulfitobacterium > Desulfitobacterium sp. LBE. The sequence continues at coordinate 454,770 of NZ_VLKD01000001.1, forward strand.
AAATAGCTGCACAGCAATCCGTTGTCATCCATGATTCCTGCCGGCTTGCCCGTGACTTAGGGGTTACAGAAGAGATAAGGGAGATCCTGGATGCCATGGGGGTTGAATTCAAGGAACCCATGCGCAACCGTGCCTGGACAACCTGTTGCGGCGGTCCCAATAAATTTATGTTCCCTGAGCTGTCTCATACTATAGCGGAAAGACGGGTTGGGGAGCTGCAGGACACAGGAGCGGACCTCATCTTAACCTCTTGTCCGTACTGTCTATCTTCTTTGCAAGGTGCCATAGCTAAAAAGGACCAACATGGCATTGCCGACTTGATCGAATTCTTATATAAGGGGATAGTGGGATGAGAAAAGAATTTAAAGAGTACTCCAAAGAGATCGATCGTGCCAAGCATGATGAGAATATTCGCAAAGCCATCTCCCGGGCGGTAAAAGCCTATCGTGAAACCACGGACAGCACCATGGAGCGTTTTCCCCATACGCCGGCTCTCGCCGAAGAAGTGCGGGAGATCAAACGCCGTTCTGTCGCTCAGCGGCAGGAACTTCTTGCTCAGGCTATGGAGGCGGTTGAACGCAATAAAGGGAAAGCCTTCTATGCCAAGGATAAACAGGAAGCCTTAGTGATGGCCGCGGAGATCATTGGTAAAGGGAAAACTGTCGTTAAGGGCAAAAGCATGTTAGGGGAAGAACTCCATCTCCGGGAGTACTTAGAGGAAGAGGGCATTGAAGTTTGGGAAACGGATCTCGGGGAATTCATTTTGCAGCTGAAAAAAGATCGTCCCATGCATATCCTTTCCCCAGCGATTCATGTTCCCCGGGAAAAGGTGGCGGAAATCTTTACCCAATTCTTTGGCAAAGAAGTGGAACCTGATATTGCCAAAGAGGTGGCCATTGTCCGGGAGTTTATGCGTGAAAAATATTTTACCGCTGATGTGGGCATCAGTTCGGCCAATGTGGTGGCGGCCGACACCGGGGCTTTTGTGATCATTGAAAATGAAGGCAATGTGCGCTTATCAACAGCGGTTCCTCCGGTTCACCTGATGATTGTAGGAACCGAGAAATTGGTGCCTACCTTCCAGGAAGCGATGAAAGTCGCTGAAGTGACCTGGCGGTATGCCCAGTATGGTGTGCCTTCTTATGTCAATATCGTCACCGGGCCAAGCAAAACCGGGGACATCGAAAAAGTGACCACTTACGGTGCCCACGGTCCCAAAGAGTTTTATGTCATCTTCGTTGATAACGGCCGGGAGAAAATGGCTGTGGATGATGACTTCAAACAAGCATCCCATTGCCTGCGCTGTGGAGGATGCATGTATGAATGTCCTGTCTTCCAAATCACGGCAGGAACCTTTGGTGAAACCTATCTGGGCGGTATCGGCACCATCTGGAATGTCTTTACCTCCGGAGGATTAGAGGCTACCGCACCGCAAATCCATACCTGTCTGCGCTGTGGGCGCTGTGTGGAGCGTTGCCCCATGCAGATCGATGTGCCCAATATGATCGGAGAATTAAGAAATCGCCTGGCAAGCGGCGAAGTGATCGAGTAAAATCAGCAAAAACTCCCCTTGGACTATGGAAGGCCATAATTCAAGGGGATTCTTTTTGCATGTTTGGACTTCTATGCAGCTTAACTGAACCTTCAGACCCGAAAAGCAGCCCAAGGATTTTGATGTACACAAGGGAGCGAATTTAAGCGAGTGGAAACAAAACTTCGCGAAAAGCATGCAGCGGAGAAAGGTTGGAAACAGGACGTTTCCAACCGGCTATGAGGCAGGAGCCGATTTAGCCGGGACCCTTTCGGAGCGGAGAGCTTGAGCGTTAGTTTTGTCCGCGCAGCTTATGGAGCGAACGGTGTAAAGCAAAATCCTGGAGAATCAGCTTGCGGGCACTTGGGATTAAACAGCGACCTGACGACGCAGAATATACCTTAACCTAAGCAATAGACAGCAAGCGTTGGCAGTAATTCCCGAAATCAGGCCAATCCAGAAGCCAAAGGCTCCAAAGCTGGTATAGGCCGCCAAAAAGTAACCAATCGGCAGGGCAATGAACCAATAGGAGATGAGGGAAGTGATAAAAGGAAGGTTGACATCCTTATAACCGCGCAGAATTCCTTGAATGGGTGTAGCCAGGGCATCGGAAAACTGAAAGAAGATGGCATAAATGAGAAACTGTTTGGCCAGGAGGATCACATCCCATTCCTTGGAATAGAGCCAGGCCACTTGCTCTTTGAACAGAAAAAGCAGGAGAGCGGTGAGAAGTGCTATGGAGAAGGAAAAAGCCAACCCGATCAAGGAATACTGGCGGGCGTCATGATAGCGGCGAGCCCCTACTTCAAATCCGACCAGAATCGTTAAAGCCATAGAGAAGCTTAAAGGAATCATGTAGATCATGGAGGCAAAATTCATGGCGCCTTGATGGGCGGCTATAGTTACAGTATTAAACCGGCTCATAAGCAAGGTTACCGCGCAAAACATGCCGGTCTCGAAGAAAATAGAAAAACCGATGGGGATGCCGATTTTCAATTGTTTCAGCCAGGTTTTCCAGGAGAGTGGAGGGAGGCGCTTGAAGAGCGCAAATTCTTTGAAATAGGGATGACGGTGAATAATGAGCAAAGCAATGAGCATCAAGCAATAATACGTCATCGAGGTGGCTATACCGGCTCCTATGCCGCCAAAGGCCGGCAGACCAAATTTGCCAAAGATGAATATATAATTGAGGCAGATATTAATAGGCAGGGATAGAAGAGTGATCAGCATGGTAATTCGTGTATAGCCTAACGCATCGATGAAGCTCCGCAGCACTTGGTGCACAAAATAGGGAGGAATGCCAAAAGCTATGACCAGAAGATAGCCTCGTGCTATAAAACGCACCTGGGGCTCCAGATTCATAAGGGAGAGCAGTCCATCCAAGCTCATGGCTCCCGCCACAATTAAAAGGAGAGCGATGGCCAGAGCCAGATAAATTCCTTGCAGGACATTGTAAGGAACCTCGTTCCTTCTTTTGGCGCCTAATAAATGTCCGACGATAGGTGTGATCGCAATTAATATCCCGCCTAGTCCGGTGCTGACAGGGGCCCATAGGCTGGCGCCGATGGCAACTCCGGCCAGATCGACGGAGCTGGCTTGTCCCGACATTGCTGTGTCAAAAAAAGACATGGAGAACAAAGCAACCTGGGAAATCAGAATTGGCAGAAGAATATGGATGAATTGGTGAACTTTTAGCTTTATTGTAGTGATTTGCTCCATAAAAACAGGATCCCTTCCTAAAAATTACGCCAGAATTACGCCTGCATGATGAACATCTTAATCAAATGCGGGGTAAAAATCAAGCAGTAAAGGATCCTAAATTAAAATTCAGCATGGTTTCTAAGGAAGGGAAAGAAGATCTCTGTTCTGAATGTATTGAATAACTTGCGTTTTTTCACCTGCTTCCATGTGAATCAGGGGTTGGACATGTCCATGATTTACCCCGGGCCATTTGAGAAAGATGATCTGATGATAGGTTTCCTTAAGTATAGGATCTCGATAATCTAAACTGATGACGATATAATAAGCATCCAGATCGGGAGATGCAGGATACAACTGACTGGGATCGAGATGTAAGAGAAGACTTGTGGCGGTATCTCTGGGAATATCATTGACGACACTATAAGTATCGATTAAAATCGGCTGTTCCTGCAAATTTTCAGGAAAAACCAAGGTCTTGCTGGTAAGTTCCGTTGCCGGGTGGGTGCCTACGTTAACAAATTTAAATTCAAAACTGACATCATGGGTCAATTGAATGCTTGGGGATTCTTTGAAGGAAAAGTAAGGCCGGGCTGCCTCTCTTTGAGTCTGCCAGGTATTGATGGTGATAAAAACGCTAATCAGGGATATGATGGCGAAAACTGCCGTCGATCCGGAAACCAAAAAAGTTGACCAGGTAGGTTTTTTAATCTTCTTCAGCATACTTCCCCCAAAATAATTTTTTTGCAATTATATTTATGAGTTATGGGGAGGAAACATTCTTTTCTGGATATTTTTTCTTCTTTAACGGTTTTCGGCAGCAGGTTGGACTTGATAGAACCTGAGCCTTGTACTATGATGATATGAAAGGAAATTCTAAGCTATTGATTTGGTGTGATGGAGGTTATATTAGTGCGTGTGGTAATCGTCGGAGCCGGTAAAGTTGGTTACAGCCTGGCTCAGTATTTAACCCAAGAGGATCATGAAGTTATTGTCATTGAAGAGAATGAAGAACGCAGGGCCATCGTGCAGAATACTTTGGATGTGATGACGATTTCCGGAAACGGCGCCAGTCCAAGAGTGCTGCTGGACCCTGAAGTCCGCAAGGCTGAGCTTATGATTGCCGTAACCGATATGGATGAGGTGAATATGATTGCCTGTATGGCAGCCAAGCAAGTGGGGATTAAAAGGACCATTGCCCGGGTCAGAAACCAGGAGTATGCTGAAAAGGATAAGATTAAGTTTAATGAAGCTTTGGGGATCGACCTGACTATTAATCCTGAGATGGTCACCGCCCTGGAAATAAAACGTATTCTTCTCACCCCATCCGCTCTGGATGTGGAGGACTTTGCCGGAGATAGGGTAAGGATGATCGAAGTAAAAATGCCTTCTGACTCGAAGTTGATTAACACGTCTTTAACCCAATTAACCTTACCCTCCCATACCCTGGTGGCGGGTATCTTAAGAAATGGCCGGATGTTGATTCCTCATGGCTCGGATATGCTATTACCCAATGATTGTGCTTTCTTTGTCGGGGAGGTATCCGCAATCAAGAAGATTGAAGACCATTTTACGGTCAGAAAATCGAAAGTGGAAAGAGTCCTGATTATTGGGGCCGGCAGAATCGGCCGTCATTTAGCCATGATCCTGGAAAAGTCCGACATAGCCGTGAAGATCATCGATAAGGATATGGAGCGTTGTCAGGAATTGGCGGAATCCTTGGATGAGGGATTGGTTTTATGCGGGGAAGGAACGGATATCGAATTATTGACTGAAGAAGGGGTAGGGGAAGCGGACGCTGTCTTATGCCTGACCGATGATGATAAGCTCAATCTCCTGATTGCCTTGCTGGCTAAACATCTGGGTGCGCCGCGTACCTTTGTCCGGGTAGGTCGTCCCGATTATATTTCTCTCATGGAAAAAGTAGGGGTCGATGTCGTCCTATCCCCCCGTATTCTCACGGCCGGAGTGATCCTTCGCTATGTCCGCCGCTCCGATGTAGTCTCTGTGTCTCTTCTGGAAGGGGCCAAAGCGGAAGCGATGGAAATCATCATCCCGCCTTTAAGTCAGGTGACCCATAAAAAATTAAAAGATGCGAAACTCCCCAGAAATTCGTTGATCGGCACTATTGTTCGCGATGAAGAAATCATCATCCCTAACGGAGAGACAGTGCTGAAGCCGGGAGACAGAGCCATTGTCTTTGCCCTGCCGGATACGGTCCCTACCGTTGTTCGATTATTTGAGAATAAATTGGAGAGTAAATAAGATGAATCTTCCAGTCATTCTGGGGTTGCTTGGCAAGCTCCTGGTTATTTATGCAGGCGCCATGTGTATCCCTTTGACCTTGGCCGTTGTTTTAGGGGAATGGAGTGTTTATTCCTTCTTACTTTCAATAATAATTATCGGGATTCCAGGTTTTTTTCTTATGAAGCGATTTAAGCTCACCGAAATGAAATTTGGGGTCCGGGAAGCCTTTGCAGCTGTCACCGGGGCTTGGCTTCTCGCCTCCTTCACAGGAGCCCTGCCTTATTGGTTTGCTGATGTGGTTCCCACGTATATTGATGCTCTGTTTGAGACGGTATCAGGTCTTACGACCACCGGAGCCAGCGTTATCAGTGATGTGGAGGCTTTACCTCAATCCATCCTTTTGTGGCGGAGCTTAACCCATTGGGTCGGTGGATTGGGAATCATCGTTCTTTTTATTGTATTGCTCCCAAAGACCGGAATGGGATCGGTTCTCCTTTTTAACGCAGAAGTTCCCGGTCCTACCAATGACCGGGTTATGCCGCGTATTCGTGATACCGCGGCTGCTTTATGGAAGATCTATTTGATTTTTACAGCGATCTGCGCTGTGCTGCTCTGGATGGCCGGAATGAGTTTCCTGGACGCGCTGAATCACGCCTTCGCAACCATTGCCACGGGCGGTTTTTCGACTAAAAATACCAGCATTATGTATTACAATAGTTTGACCATCGAAATGATCGTTGCTTTTTTTATGATTTTTTCAGGTGCAAATTTCGTGATTTATTTGACCGTTTGGCGGAAGAAAACTATGAAGGCCTTTCGTAATACAGAATTGATGGTCTATCTGTTGATTATTATAGCGGCCACTTTGCTGATTGCCGGGAGCCTATGGTCTAATGCCGGCAATTCGCCGGGCTATGCTTTTCGCCATGCCTTATTTCAAGTAGCCAGTATTATGACAACCACAGGTTATGCTTCCGTGGATTTCGATCAGTGGCCTTCTATGACCAAAATCATCCTATTTCTCCTTATGTTCATTGGTGGGAGTGCGGGCTCCACCTCAGGAGGGATGAAGGTTTCCCGCATTATTCTTTTGGTTAAAGCCACTTGGGCAGAGCTGAAGAGGGGGATCCATCCCCGGGTTGTCTCCAGTATAAAACTCGATGATAAGGTTATTGATACGGAAAATCTAAGCCGGGTGGGGATTTTTTTCTTTCTCTATATCGTGACCTTTACCGGAGCAAGCATCATTGTTGCGGCAAGCACGGGATTATCGCCCTTCGAGGCCATGAGTGCGGTGGCTGCGACTTTAGGAAATGTGGGCCCGGGGTTTGGAACGGTTGGACCGACTACGACCTTTGCCGGTATCAGCCTCTTAGGGAAGATCGTACTCACAGTGTGTATGCTGTTGGGACGCCTGGAGTTTTTTACTTTGCTCATTATCTTTCGTCCTGAATTTTGGGGAAAGGGAAAGGTTTGGTAGAGGTTTTGACCTCTTGAGTCTTAAGCGAGGGAGCAGAACAGAATGAATTATTCGCTTGTGCAAGGGATCGTTGGCAGGCTTCTCATGGGATATGCCTTGACTATGTTCGTTCCTTTGGTCCTGGCGGCATTTAAGAATGAAGACAGCACGTGGGCTTTTTTACTGACCCTCCTGATTACTGCTTGTCTGGGCGCTGCCATGGTTTATTTTCGGAAACCTACCCAAGAAAAAATGAGTATTAGAGAAAGCTTTGTCATTGTCGGCGGGGCCTGGCTTCTGACCTCTTTGCTCGGGGCTTTGCCCTTTTGGATCTCGGATAGTGTGCCCACTTATATCGATGCTCTGTTTGAATCCGTCTCCGGGTTGACAACCACGGGTTCCAGTGTGATTGATGATGTTGAGGCATTGCCCTTATCCATCCTGCTTTGGCGAAGTATCACCCATTGGCTGGGCGGAATAGGGATTATTGTCCTCTTCATCATTTTGCTGCCCAGTACGGGTTTTGGTGCAGTGCATTTATTCAATGCGGAAGTACCGGGTCCGTTGGGCAAGCGTACGATGCCCCGGATTCGCGATACAGCAATTACCATTTGGAAAATCTATGCCTTTTTTACCGTCATCCTTGTTGCTCTGCTTATGTTGGCGGGCATGAGTCTGTTTGATGCCATAAACCATGGTTTCTCCACTATTTCTGCCGGGGGATTTTCCACCAAAAATACAAGTATGATGTACTATAATAGCCTGGGGATTGAACTTGTGGTGATCCTGTTTATTATCATTGCCGGGGGGAATTTCCGTATTTATTTGGAGGCTTGGACGAAGAAGAGCTTTAAGCCGTTTAAGAATACGGAGTTTATTACTTATCTTTCGATTATCATGTTCAGCACCTTGCTGATTGTGGGAGGATTATGGCTGACTCACGATAAACCGCCTGATTATGCCGTGCGGCATGCCTTGTTTCAAGTGGTCTCGCTGGTTACGGGGACGGGCTTCGCCTCTACGGATTATAATCAGTGGCCTGCCATTACCAAGTTAACTCTCCTGGCGCTGATGTTTGTCGGCGGGTGCGCCGGTTCCACTACAGGAGGGATGAAAGTATCCCGAATTATGTTGCTTTCGAAGCATGTTTGGGCCGTATTAACCCGCGGATTGCATCCCCGTGCAGTATCCAGCATCAAACTGGATGGGAGAGCTGTGGATGCTGTCGCTGTTAATATGGTCAGTGTGTTTTTCTTCCTTTATGTAGGGATTTTTGCCTTAGCCACTATTGTTATGGCAGGAACAGGACTTGAGCCTTTTGACGCCATGAGTGCGGTAGCTGCTTCATTGGGCAATGTGGGGCCCGGTTTTGGCTTAGTAGGTCCGACCACAACGTATTCGGGTATCACACTCTTCGGTAAATTTATATTGTCACTTTGTATGCTGCTCGGCCGTTTGGAGCTATTTACTTTGCTCATTTTATTGCGTCCCGAGTTTTGGAGAACAAAAGGCGGCTGGTAAACTGAACATGATGGTGTGGTTTAAGTGTCACAGGTACTAAAGAAGGGACGCTGAAGTCTGTGTTTGTCATAGCAAAAATTAGTGTTACATTAGCCATGGTTGTTTGGCTGCTGCGCAAAAAAGTCCAAATCGGCCATGCCATGCTGGCCGGGTCGATAGTCTTATTCCTGATATCATCGCCAACCTTAGGCAAAGCCGATGCCGCCATACAGACGACCCTGCGGGAGGTCGGCACCTGGGAAGTCGTCTTTGCCATGTATTTTGTCATGTGCCTGGAACACCTTTTGCGGACCACCGGCATTATCGAAGGCTTCATGGCCGCCATGAAACCCTTGCTGCGCAGCGACCGCGTCCTGCTGGCCTTTATGCCCACCTTCCTGGGCTTGCTTCCTTCTTTGGGAGGAGCGATCTTCTCAGCCCCCATGGTAGAGCAGGCAAGCAAGAAATTTTCGCTGTCTCCTGAGAAAAAAGGCGCAATCAATTATTGGTTTCGTCATATTTGGGAGTATGGCAACCCGATTATTCCGGGAGTTCTCCTGGCAAGCCAAATTACAGGCATACCTTTAGGCACCTTTGTGGCCAATATGATCGGCTATACTCTGCTTGCCTTACTCCTTGGGGTGGTATTTATTCTGACGGGTAAAGGGTTTCAGAGTGGGCCTGCTGTCCAAAATGATTCAGTCAAGGATCTAGATTGCGGCAAAAATCAGGCCAATTATTTAAAGAGCAGGAGTCCGTTTCATTATTTTCTGCTGGGAGTAGGTCCCATCCTGGTAAATATTATTTTAGTGGTGGCCTTTGATTTAAGTGCCGCTCTTTCCATGGGCATAGTCGTGTCAGGTATGGTGATCATCCTGCGCTTTACCAGGCAGCAGCTTGTCACCATGCTTCGGGAAGCCTTTGAAAAGAAGATTCTTTGGGGTATTTTGGGCATTTTGTTTTTCCAACATGTCTTAACGGTATCCGGAATCGTCCAGGAGCTTATTGCCTTTTTTCAGGGGACAAATATTCCGGTTGTCGTCATGCTGGGCCTGGGATCTTTGATCGTAGCCTTGCTCACCGGTTCCCCTCAGGGAGCGGTGGCCGTTATTTTCCCCATCCTTTCGGCGTTCTACCCCGGAAATCTGGAGACGGCTACAGTCGCTTATATCATGGCGATTGCCGGAGCTATGCTGTCGCCAGCCCATCTCTGTCTGATTGTCACCGCGGAGTATTTCAAAGCCGATCTTTTTAAGATTTTAAAGCCGGTGCTTTTGCTGGAAGTGATGATTTTGACCTTTATGGCGGTTGTTCATTTGATTTAAGGAGCGGCAGAGGATGAAAAGGCGGCTTAGGGCGAACTATTTTAGGCGCTTACTCGCATTTCCCACAGCGCCTCGCCCGCTCAGACCTGAAAAGCAGCCCAAGGATTTTGCTTTACACAAGGGAAGCGAATTTAAGCGAGTGGAAACAAAACTTCGTGAAAAGCACGCAGCGGAGAAAGGTTGGAAACAGGACGTTTCCAACCCGCCATTGAGCAGGAGCGATTTGGCGGGGCACCTTTCGGAGCGGCGGGCTTTTCGCGTTAGTTTTGTCCGCGCAGCTTATTAAGCGACCAGTGTAAACAAAATCATGGAGACTAGCTTTCAACATAAGAGAACAGCAGATACCATCCTCTAAGGGACAGGCATCTGCCGTTGTTTGTTTTGGCTGTCTAAAGCTCATAGCTCAGGGAAGCCTGAGCTCATCACCATGCTTTTTGATGCGCCCGCTCTTGAGCAGGGTTCCCACTGCCCGTTTAAAGGCGGCTTTGCTCAGGTGAAAAACTTTTTCGATCTCCTCGGGGCTGGCTTTTTCATTGAGGGGAAGTATTCCGCCGTGGGCATTCATGGCGTTGATGAGAAGCTCGGCATCCACGTTCATCTGTTGGTGGGAGAGATTGCGGGAAGAAAGGTCCAGTTTTCCGTCGTCCCGGACTCGAATCACCCGAGCCTGGACCCGGTCCCCCCATTTCAGATCTGAATAATTTTCCGTACGGGGAATCAGGCCCAGATATTGATTATCAACTGCTACAAAAACGCCGATGTCGGGATGAATCTGGTAGACGGTTCCTGTAACGGAGTCGCTTTTTTGATAAGGAGAAGCGGAGCTGAGAAAGTCAGTGATATCCGTTGTGGAAGATAAGCGTCCGCTTTTATCTAAATAAAGGTAAACAAGATAACTTTTATTTACTTCTACGGGGTATTTCTGTTCCCGGAAGGGCAGAAAGAGACCGCGCTCCAGGCCAAAGTCCAGGAAAGCGCCAAATTTTGTCTTGGCGGTAACGTTGAGATAGGCAAGTTCTCCCGCTTGGGCTAAGGGCTTTTGGCGTGTGGCGATCAAGCGGTCTTCCGAATCATGGTAAATGAATACCTCTAAATTATCCCCTTCTTTGATGTCGTCAGGGCATTCATTTCCCGGCAGCAGGACATTATCTTTGCGGTTACCGGTCCCGGCATCGAGATAGACCCCAAAAGAGGCAAGGTTAGCTACATTGAGCTGATTGATTTTACCGACCTGGATAATGGGAAGCGCCTCCTTAACATGTTTTAATTGAACGAGACTTCTTTCAGTGATTAAAAGGCAAAGTTCCCCTGAATAAAGATGGGAATCTCCTGACCCTCGGCGGTAACTCCGGTGATGTTCAGATCGGCTGTACCGATCATAAAATCTTCATGAAGCAAGGAATCATTAACTCCGGCTTCCTCTAATTCTTTTTCGCTCAGTTTATCGCCGTTTTTCAGAGTGACGGCATAAGCTTTGCCCAGAGCTAAGTGACAAGCGGCATTTTCATCAAAGAGGGTATTATAGAAGAGGATTTTGGCATTGGAAATAGGGGAGTCGTAAGGTACCAGAGCAACTTCACCAAGATAATGAGAACCTTCATCGGTGGTGATGAGGCCTTTTAAGCTTTCTAATCCTTCTTCGGCACTGTAATCAATGACCCGGCCATCTTTAAAGGTCAGGGTAAAATTCTTGATGAGGTTGCCGTTATGATTTAAAGGCATAGAGCTGACGGCCTTGCCGTTGACCCCGGTCTTTTTGGGAAGGGTAAATACTTCCTCCGTGGGCATGTTGGCAATAAATTCAAGGCCTTCTGCTGTGTGCTCTGCACCGGCAAGCCAAAGATGGTCTTCCGGCAGCTCAACCCACAAATCCGTACCTAAAGAATTTTTGAAATGCAGGGTGCGGAAACGATGGGTATTCATAAAATCCATACTCCGTTTAAGGTTTGCTTTGTGCTCATCCCAGGCTTGGACAGGGTCGTCCTGATCGGCCCGAACGGATGCAAAGATGGCCTCCCAGAGCTTTTCCACGGCTGCTTCCGGGCCGGCAGCGGGGAAGACTTTTTGGGCCCAGGCCTGGGTAGGTACGGAAACCACGCACCAGGAGTTCTGATTGCTCATGAGGCGCTCCCGGTGTTCCTTTAAAGCGATGGAGTGAGCTCGCTGCGCTCTCACCATACGTTCGGGATCAACTTCCTTCATAAGTTCCGGATCGGAGGCCGCGATACTCAGGAAAGCTGCCCCTTGCCGGGCATAGTCGACGAAGAAAGCTTTCTGCCATGCGGGGAATTCATCGAAGATTTCCTCCGGACCATGGAGATAGCGAATTTTGGAGGTGAGCTCATCTCCCCAAAAAATGACGACATCTTTCGCACCTTCCTGAAAAGCGATCTCAGAGATCTTGCGGGTGAATTCGGCGCATTCAATAGGCGACTTAATCACCAGAATTTGCTTAGGTTGGAGATTGATACCGGTTTTAACGACAAGGCGTGCGTATTTATCGAGAAATTGTTTATTCATGCTGGTTGGCTCCTTTCCAATTTCGTGGACATAAATTACCTCTAATGAAAGATTATAGCATATCCTCCTTAAGGAAGTGAACTCAAAGCCGGTGAAGGTGAAGAAAATTATTCCGAAAAGAGTTCGAAAGACTATTGACATATGGTCATAGTGAACTTATAATATAGTTAATGAGATTACTAAATGAGTTAAACATAATGGTTAAATGAGTTAATATTGATAGTGTAGTTGTCTTGCCCTGGCACTGGCAGCGCTGGACAGGATTGTTGAAGGTAAATATAGAAAAGGAGGTGATCAATTTATGAATCATCTTAAGGAGATTATGGAAATAGCCAATCATTTTGAACCGAAAAAGAAAGCTTTGCCTTATCTGGAACTGGATTCGATGATGCTTTCTCAGGTAGTGGAAGTGGCACACCGGGTTGCCCAGAATGATATCAATAACACCCATATCCAGAATTGGGTGAAGAGGAAGTACCTGCCTAATCCACAGAAGAAGAAATATACCCGGGAGCAGGTTGCCAATATTCTTCTGATCAACGATTTAAGAAATATTCTATCCCTTGAAGAAGCATCCCAATTATTGAGCTTTGTCAACTTGAATCTTGAAGATAACAGCGATGATCGTATTAATCCCGCCAAGCTCTATAGGTATTACAGCGAGATCTTTGATCTCTCGCAAAAGGATTGGGTCACCTCTCTTGAGCAATTGCCTAAGGAAGTCAATCAGATTCTTGCTGGTGAAGATCTTAGCGAAGATGACAAAGACAAAGTAGCAGCGACTCTGGTTATTTTAGATCTTTTGGCCAGGGCAAACCTCTATAAACAGATAGCTCAGCGATGGCTGAAGAATATTTCCCGGGCCGGCACTCCAGGAGAAGAGTCCTGATAAAACAAGCATAGATACATGGATAAGATGAGAGGAGGGAAGAATTTATGGTGACAGGTGGAGTTGTGGCGCTGGTTATTTTAGGTTTATCTTTTTTGTTTTTGGAGATTTTTATTCCTGGTGGAATTCTGGGCATAGCAGGACTGGTGCTTTTATCGGCAGGAATTTTCCTGACGGCAGAATCGGCTTTGCATGGGGTAGCCTACGTCTGCACAATGCTGCTCATCCTGGGAATCCTTGTGGCTTTGAGTTTTCGCTTTCCCCGCACCCGGCGGTTCTGGCAGCGTTTTTCCTTAAATGCCAAGCAATCCAATCGAGAAGGTTATGTTGCCCCCACCGTGGATCTGGAGAGTTATGTCGGTTGCGAAGGAGTGGCTATCAGCCCTTTGCGTCCAGCCGGAACAGCAGATTTTGACGGCAAGAGATTGGATGTTGTTACGGAAGGAGGTTTCATCGACACTCACAGCCCCGTCAAGGTTATTGCTGTAGAAGGGACACGGGTTGTGGTCCGGCAAATGTCTTAGTAGATTATAATAAATGGAGGTGGAGCCCTTTTTGGGCGAATGAATATGCCAATCGAAGTTTTAATGCCAATTATTCTTTTAGCGTTAGCTTTAATTCTCATCAGTGTCGTATTTACATTTATTCCGGTAGGTCTCTGGATCTCAGCTTTGGCTGCAGGTGTTAATGTAGGGATTTTTACCTTAGTTGGAATGCGGTTAAGACGCGTTACACCTTCCCGGATCGTCAATCCTTTGATTAAAGCTCATAAAGCGGGCTTACGTGTGACTACGGCCCAGCTGGAAGCCCATTATCTGGCCGGCGGTAATGTAGACAGAGTCGTCAATGCTTTGATTGCAGCAGAACGTGCAGCCATTCCTCTTCAATTTGAAAGAGCAGCCGCTATCGATTTGGCGGGCCGTGATGTATTGGAAGCGGTGCAAATGTCCGTTAATCCGAAAGTCATTGAAACGCCCGTTGTCTCCGCTGTGGCTAAGAATGGAATTGAGCTTCGTGTCAAAGCCCGGGTAACCGTGCGTGCCAATATCGATCGTCTCGTCGGTGGGGCGGGAGAGGAAACCATTATCGCCCGTGTCGGAGAAGGTATTGTCACCAGTATTGGTTCATCCCTGTCTCATGAGAAAGTCCTGGAAAACCCGGACATGGTATCCCGTACGGTTTTGGCTAAAGGCTTAGACTCAGGAACGGCCTTTGAGATTCTCTCCATTGATATTGCCGATGTGGATGTGGGTAAGAATATCGGTGCCCAACTGCAAACAGACCAAGCGGAGGCAGATAAACGCATTGCCCAGGCCAAAGCTGAAGAGCGCCGTGCTATGGCGGTAGCCAAAGAACAGGAAATGATTGCCTATGTTCAGGAAATGCGTGCCAAAGTTGTTGAAGCTGAATCCGAAGTGCCCAGAGCTTTAGCGGAAGCATTAAAAGAAGGCAAACTGGGAGTTATGGATTATTACACTATGCAAAACATTATGGCTGATACGAGTATGCGGGATAACATTGCTCGTTCCAGCAACTCCAACACTGACTCCAACCCGAAAAAGTAGGGTGGTGACATGATATGGATCTATTCTCATGGATACCGATTATAATTTTCATCTATGCAGTATCCACGATCTTCAGCCCGAATAAGAAAAAACCGCAAAACCGACGCCCACCCACTACCCGGCCTCAGGGACAGCAGAGCGACCGTACTCCTTATTCACGTCAGGAGACCAAGCCAGCCCGGTCTGGCTGGCGGGAGATGTTTGAAGAGCTGGAGCGGGAATTGTTTCCTAAAGAAGAACCCATCGATCGACCTTCCCGTCCTTCACCTGCCCCAAGATATCCAAGCACCCCTCAAAGCTATGGCAGAGAAGGCAGCGAAAGAGTTGAGGGCTTTTCTACGGAAGGGACTTGGGGAACGGAAGGAACCGCCGGTGTTGAAGGCAGTGTGGGCAGTGAAGGAATGTGGGGAAGCGAGGGATCCTTTGACCGGGAAAGCGCTTTCAGCGGAAAAACAGGCAAGGAATCCCTTGGGAAGCCTGAAGGGAAACCAAGGTATGCTTCTGCTAAGCCCGTAGAACAGGAAAAGCCGGTTTTCCCGGCTGTGTCTGATAATCCTCTTGTCCAAGGGATCATTTGGGCAGAGGTGCTGGGTAAGCCGCGGGCTTACAATAAATATGCCTATAACCGCAGAATTTAACCTGGTGCAAAGCTATAGATGAATTGAACAAAAGATATGATTGGGGATTAATCGCCTGAGTGTAAAAACTTGGGCGCTTTTTTCATACTGGGCCTTTGGGGGAGCTTGATTAATTTCTCATTAAGCGTACAATAAGTATAGCTTATCCTCAGTGAGGATAAGGGCGGCTGGCCTTCGGCTGGGATTGAAACCTCACCTGAAGCCAAGCCTGCCTAATAGATGGAGAGGTGTTGAATTATGGTAAATAAAGAGTCGGTCATTGTCTTAGGGTCCATGCAAAGTTTCAACGTCACGAAAGGACCTATTTTTAGCTGATACCCTCACCTAAAACGGGACTTCCGTGACCATTTCAGAAGTCAAGGAGGATTCCCATTTGAATTGTCAATATGAACTTAAAGAACTGGGTTGGAATGATGCTTGGCAGGAGCTTTTTCAACCTTATTTAAAGTCTGGTTTCCATCCAGGCCGTGTCGCGGCGGAATATCGCGATCGATTTAAAGTATGGACGGAATTTGGCGAGGTCTGGGCCGTCGTTTCCGGAAAAATGCGTTATGCCGCTTTGGAGCGCAGTGATTTTCCTGCGGTAGGAGATTGGGTCGTTCTGGAGGGCAGGGCAGAGAGTATCAAAGATCATGAGGATCAGGATGTCATCATTCAGAGCATACTGCCCAGAAAAAGCAAGTTTTCCCGCAAAGCTGCCGGAAAAACCTCGGCTGAGCAAATTGTTGCCACCAACATCGACACAGTGTTTCTCGTCAATGCGTTGAATTTTGATTTTAATGTGCGCAGAATTGAACGTTACCTTACCCTTGCTTGGGAGAGCGGGGCTCATCCTGTGCTTGTTTTGAGTAAGACGGATCTTTGTGATGATGTTGAGGAGAAAGTCAGGCAAGTTCAAGATGCCGCCCCCGGTGTGGATATTCTGCCCATAAGCTGTGCTACAGGAGATGGAGTAAGTGCCATAGCTCCCTATACCCGGCAGGGGCAGACCATTGCTTTGCTGGGTTCATCAGGAGCCGGCAAGTCCACCTTGGTCAACTATCTTCTGGGCCAAAATGTCCAGCTGACTTATGAGGTTCGGGAGAAAGATAGCCGGGGCCGTCACACCACCACTTCCCGGGAGCTTTTTCTCCTGCCCCAGGGTGGGGTGTTGATTGATACTCCAGGCATGCGGGAGATTCAGCTTTTTGGCAGCGGGGAAGGCTTGAGTGAAGCTTTTGAAGATATCGCGGCCTATGCCGGGAACTGCCGTTTCTCCGATTGTCAGCATGAAAGTGAGCCTGGCTGCGCTGTGCAAAAGGCTATTGCTGAAGGAATGCTCAGCGAAGAACGCTATGAAAGCTTTAAGAAGCTGCAGCGGGAAGCCCGCTATATTTCCCGCAAGACCAATCTTCATGAACAGCTTGAAGAAAAGAAGAAATGGAAAAAGATCACTCAGCAGATCAAAGAGCACTATCAGACGAAGCGCTAGGGATTAACCCCAATTGAATAGCGTTCTATGGAATAGGTTCAATGGCATGGTTTCAATGAAGTGAATCGTAAAAGGCTGTAGGAAAGGGTCATCTGACCCTTTCCCCACCTCGCTATGTGAATAGTATAACTTGACTTGGAGTGATATAGCTAAGTGATATCAATGAGTGAGGGGGATTTCCTGTGGGAAAAATTCTTCTTGTTATTCTCGCCATAATTCTTATGATTTTTATAGTCTGTGCCGCTGTAACCACAATTGCCAAATTTCAGTTTGCCCAAAGAGTCGCTGAGGAAGTTGACCAATTTTATAAGGGGATAGAAGATGCTCAAGGGACCGTGCAGCGTTCTGATCTTGAGAAACTTCCCCCTGCTGTTCAAAAATGGCTTCTGCACTCTCAGGTTGTGGGAAAAGAGCGGGTGATAGCCGCAAGGACAAAACAGGAGATAAGGTTAAGATTAAAGGCCGATCAGCCCTGGATGAAGGGGGAGGTTGAGCAGTATTTCCGCATGGCCGAACCTGGGTTTATATGGCATGCCGATATTCAAATGGCGCCTTTGCTCCATATATCAGGCCGGGATAAGTATGTTGACGGACATGGTAAGATGCTGATTAAAGCACTGTCCCTGGTCACTGTAGCCGACGGTCAGGGGAAGGAAATCGATCAAGGGTCTCTCCTGCGCTATCTCGCTGAGATGATGTGGTCTCCCGCAGCGGCTTTAAATGATTATATTCAGTGGCGGGAGCTGAGCGATACATCTGCTGAAGCAACCATGAGTTATGAAGGGGTAACCGCTTCAGGAATCTTCACCTTTAATGAGCAGGGTGAAGTGCTCAGCTTCGAAGCCGAACGCTACGGAGAATTTGATGGTGAATACCGTCTGGAGACATGGGCTTGTACCATCCAAGAGCATCAGGAGTTTAAGGGGATGATTGTTCCTTCCCAAGGGGATCTCATCTGGAAACTGGATTCGGGAGATTTCCACTGGTATCACTTTAAAGTCAAAGAACTGGAATACAATAAGCCTTTTCGATATCAGTGATAAGAATAGTGGGGAAGATATTGGCGGTGAAACAGATTAGGGCTTGGCTCCTGATCTGTTTTTATTAATAAAGTCGGGATATAATGTTCTAGAAGGAAGCAAAGGAAAGCAAAGCAAAGGAGGAATGAGGTGGACAAGCGAGACATGACAGGGAAAAGCCCTGAGGTTATACCCCATACCCCCGTGGTGCAGGATTTGAGAGCAGCCCGGGAAATTTTCTGGATTAATCCTTATTATCGGGCAACTAAGGAATTCAAGGAGGCCCAATTCGGAATCAGTCTCTCCGATATTCACGATGCAGAAGAACGATTGCGGCGTTTTGCTCCTTACCTGGCTAAAGCCTTCCCGGAGACACAACCGGCTCAAGGTCTCATCGAGTCCCCTATTGTCCCTATAAAAAGGATGCAGAGCTATTTAGAATCCTGTTATGGCCTTCAGATACCCGGAGATATCTGGCTGAAATGCGATCATCAGCTGCCGATTTCCGGCTCTATCAAGGCGCGGGGTGGGATTTATGAAGTTCTCAAACATGCCGAAGAAACTCTTATTAAACAGGGCCTATTGACCAGGGAAGACGATTATGCCAAGTTAAAGGATTCTTCGTTCAGAGAGGTTTTGTCTCATTATAAAATTGCTGTGGGTTCCACAGGAAATCTCGGGTTGAGCATCGGCGTGATGGGAGCTGAATTGGGCTTTCAAGTCACTGTCCATATGTCTGCCGATGCCAAAGGGTGGAAAAAAGCACTTTTGCGCTCCAAGGGAGTGGAGGTGATTGAATACACCTCCGACTATAGTAAAGCTGTGGAAGAAGGCCGCAGGCAGGCTGAAGGTGATCCCCGCTGTCACTTTATTGACGATGAGAATTCCCGGGATCTGTTTTTAGGCTATGCTGTAGCAGGACTGAGGCTTAAGGAGCAATTAGAAAAATTGAACCGCAAGGTTGATGCCGACCACCCTCTTTTTGTTTACCTGCCCTGTGGGGTGGGAGGGGGACCGGGGGGAGTGACCTTTGGCTTAAAGCAGGTGTTCCAGGAGCATGTTCATTGTTTCTTTGCCGAGCCGACTCATTCTCCCTGTATGGTGTTGGGATTAGCGACAGGGCTTCATGATGGCATCGCTGTTCAGGATATTGGGCTGGATAACAAGACCGAAGCCGATGGGTTGGCCGTAGGCAGAGCTTCCCGCTTCGTAGGCAAGATCATGGCAGGCTTGCTGAGCGGGGCCTTCACCGTGGAGGATGCAGAACTTTTCCGCTTGCTGCAGGCTCTTGATCAAGCTCAGGGGATACAATGCGAGCCTTCGGCTTTGGCAGGAATGGCCGGTCCGGCCCGGCTCCTGCTGTGTAAGGAAGGCCTTCAATATATCAGGGAGCACCGGCTTGAAGAGGGATTGAAAAAGGGAACCCATCTGATTTGGGCGACCGGCGGCAGTCTCGTCCCTGTGGAAGTGATGAAGGACTATCTGTCACGAGGAAAATAGAGGGTTATTTCAGGTAATACTAATCGATAAGGAGGGGGGTCCCCATGTCTTGCCCGGTAAAAACTAAAATTGTGCTGTCTGATTCATTTGATCCCTGGCACAATCTGGCCTTGGAAGAATTCCTTTTACATAAGGTGGAGAAAGATCAGATCCTCCTTTATCTATGGCAAAATCAAAACACCGTAGTTATCGGAAGAAATCAAAATCCCTGGCAGGAATGCCGCTGTACCCTTCTTGAAGAAGATGGAGGAAAACTGGCCCGTCGTCTTTCCGGGGGCGGGGCGGTTTTTCATGATTTAGGCAATCTCAATTTTACCTTTATTATGGATCGGGAGCTTTATGATTTGCACAAACAGCTCCAGGTTATCTTAGGGGGAGTAAACAGTTTAGGAATTCAAGCCGAATTTACCGGCCGCAATGATCTGACTGTGGAGGGAAAGAAGTTTTCGGGGAATGCTTTCTATTTTGAAAAAGATAAAGCATACCACCACGGTACGGTTCTTGTTCATGTGGACGGGGAAAAAGTGGGGAAATACCTTCAGGTATCCAAGGAAAAAATGGCGGCCAAGGGAGTACAGTCGGTTCAATCCCGGATCACCAACCTCCGCAATTATTTACCGGATTTGTCCATTGAGGAGATGAAGGGAACTCTGATGGCAAGCTTTCAAAGCCTCTATGGTGCCTGTCCGGAGCCTCTGCGTATAAAGGATACGGATTATGACCTGGGCGGACTTTATGAAAAATACGCTTCCTGGGATTGGCGCTACGGTAAGACGCCCCAATTTGACCTTGTCCTGGAGACCCGTTTTCCCTGGGGAGGGATAGAATTAGGCTTTACTCTGCGCCAAGGCAAGATTATTGGCTCAACCATCTATTCTGATGCTATGAATGCACACCTCATCCAGGAGATCAGTGCTTCATTTCTTAACCGGACTCTGAACAGTAGTGAATTGCTTCTTGCCTTGGAATCACTTCAGGTTCAGGAAGAAGATCTGATGATTCTTCAGGATATGAAAGAATGGATTGGCGAAAAGATTAAAGACGTTTAAGGGAGGAAAGGAAGGTAGAGAGAATGAATCAGAAAAAGATCCTCCGGGAAGTCCTTCTGCCCGATGGAACCAAACTGGCCAAACTCGGCCAGGGGACCTGGTATATGGGGGAGAAAAGCCGGCTATGGCAGCAAGAGGTTAAAGCTCTGGCCATGGGAATCGAGTACGGAATGACCCTGATCGATACGGCTGAGATGTATGGAGAGGGAGCGGCGGAGGAATTAGTGGGAGAAGCGATCAAGCCTTATCCTCGGGAAACCCTCCATATCGTCTCGAAAGTCTATCCTCATCATGCCGGGCGCAAGACGATCTTCAAAAGCTGTGAGGCTTCTTTAAGGCGTCTTGGCCTGGACTATCTTGATCTGTATCTGCTCCACTGGCGGGGAAATATCCCCCTTGAAGAGACTGTGGAGTGCATGAACGAGTTAGTGGCTCAAGGAAAGATCAAGCATTGGGGCGTGTCCAATTTTGATACGGAGGATATGGAAGAGCTTTGGCAAACACCCGGAGGGGATAGGTGCTCAACAAATCAAGTGCTCTACCACTTAAATTCCCGGGGGACTGAATATGATTTGCAGCCATGGCTCGAAGCGCACCGGCTGCCGATGATGGCTTACTGCCCCATGGCTCATAATCTGAGCACACGGCAAAGAATAGCCCAAAACCCAGTAGTTCAGGAGATTGCCCAAAACTATGGCCTGACTGTGGAGCAGATACTCCTTTGCTTTGTCTTGGGGCAGGAGAATGTTATGGCCATACCCAAGGCGTCTCAGCTCGACCATGTCAAGGATAATGCCCGGGTTTACGATATCTCGATCCATGAGGAAGATTGGCAAAGAATTAATCTCGCTTTTCCCGCTCCCCAACATAAAACTTACTTGGATATATTATAATCCTCCGGACAGAGGTTTATATCTTACATACATGATACTGTGAGAATAGGCTTATTGTGTGATTTGATAGCTACATTCCGACTATTTATAGTTTGTAGCATAATAGTAGGTAATGCGTTATTGGCAAGATAAACGATAAAAGGAGATTGACTTGTGGAACAAACAATACCAATCTGTATACCTGATTTATCATTGCGGCCATTTAATCTTTCTGTAGAGAGGGCGATGTCATTTCCACCCGATATATTATATCGTGCCTGGACTGAACAGTTTGACCTCTGGTTCGCAGAGCCGGGTTCAGTCCTGATGCAAGGTGAAGTTAACACTGTTTTTTACTTTGAAACAGCCTATGAGGGAAATCGCCATCCTCACTATGGCCGTTTTCTTAGACTTATGCCTGGCCAACTGGTCGAACTTACATGGCTAACGGGTGCTGAGGGAACTAAAGGTGCTGAAACGGTTGTGACTGTGGAATTAAAAGAGGTTGAGGGTGGAACAATATTACGATTAAATCATGCAGGGTTTTCAGATGAAGAATCGAGGGATAGGCATGAACAAGCATGGCCTTTGGTTCTTGCTCAATTGGAGGATAGGTTGATGAAGGTCTCTCATAGTTAGTGTCCAGTGTTTGGATAATGTGTCATTGTTCTTGATAAAAAGCAAAGGAGAATTCCCCAATGGAGAAACCGCGAATTTATACAATGTCTTTTTCCAGCATCTATCCGCTCTATCTACAAAAAGCAGAGAAAAAAGGAAGAACACAAAAAGAAGTCAATGAAATCATCTTTTGGCTTACCGGTTATGATGAACAGTCATTACAACAACAAATAACTGATGAAGTTGATCTGGAAACCTTCTTCAAACAAGCACCTCGTATTAATCCCAATGCTTCACTGATCAAAGGAGTGATTTGTGGATATCGGGTGGAAGAGATAGAAGATGAATTAATGCGGCAAGTCCGATATTTGGATAAACTAATTGACGAGTTGGCTAAAGGTAAAGCAATGCAGAAAATATTAAGAGAATAAATCCAAGTCTTATAAGAATCCCCAATAGCGGCGTCTGGCAAAAACACGTCGCTATTTTCTTTTTATAAAAACATTTTAATACTCATGCCATCGACACCAATCAAGACATGGCTTTCCGCCAAGGAATTGCTATGTCTTTTCTTTGGTGATACTATGGATTTAACGCTCGTTTATCGCACAGATAAGCTGTATTTAAAAGGAAGCTATGATGGATGTAGAAAAAAAATTAAGTGTATTATCAAAGATAGGCAAAGCATTAAATGAAAATAATATTGTTTGGGCTGTAGGGGGCTCCTTATTGCTATACTTGAAAGGAAAAGCAGATGTATTTCAGGATATTGATATTATGGCAATGGAGGATCATATAAAAGAACTAAAAAAAATACTACAGCAGTATGGAGATTTAGAATTGCCAAATCCAAATGTTCGATATAAAACAAGGCATTTTCTTGAATTTACAATTGATGAAGTTGATGTTGATGTGATGGCAGGTTTTGTTATTATTCATAAAGGAAAAGAATATGACTGTTCTTTGCAACCAGAAAGTATTACGGAACATTTTTTAATAAATGAAGTATATATCCCTCTTCAATCGTTAACTGAATGGTGAAGGTATTATGCATTAATGGGACGAACGGAAAAAGTTGAAATGATAGATAGGTAAACCTTAATTCTATGGATATCGATTGCACAGAATGACGTTTAGTTCAAAATTTTTTACATTATTATTTCAAACAGATATGGCTTTCCGCCAAGGAGAGGTTATGTCTTTTTTATGTAATCAAATACGGTATCATAGATTCAAGATCTTATTCAGTCAAATAGATAAACGGGAATTTGACAAGGAGCTATAAAATATGAAACTGATTGAAGTAAACGAATTAAATCCAGTCCTAATAGGGCAACTACTTGAAGTTTGGGATAAATCAGTTAGAGAAACACATTTATTTTTATCTGATTCAGAGATTAAAAATATAGCGAAGTATATTCCACAGGCTTTGAACTCGATAGCTCATTTGATTGTTGCAGTCAATAATGAAAAGAAACCTGTTGCATTTATGGGAATTGAAGAAAGAAAATTGGAAATGCTTTTTATTTCCCCCCAATATAGAGGAAAGGGATTGGGGAAACAACTTTTACATTATGGTATGGAAAACTATTCTATAAACGAATTAGGGGTGAATGAACAAAATCCGCAAGCAAAAAGCTTCTATGAACACATGGGGTTTCAGGTATATAAAAGAACTAGCACAGACGAGCAAGGAAATCCTTATCCGATTTTATATATGAGATTAGTTTAATAAATTATTTGAACATTTTTCAGAAAAGGAATCAGTTATTATATGCCAAAATAGGGGTATATTAAAATTTAGCTTTAAATTAAAGGAGGGTTTATCTATGAATAAGTTTATTTTCAATGATTATTTCCATGAGCCCCAAGGAAAAATCGCCAAGCGGATGCTTTTCAAAAGTGATAATGTAATTGCCTTTGTTTTAAACATTGCAAAAGGGGAAATACTGCCGGGACACACCCATCTGGAATCAACCCTTTTCCTGCAGGTCATGGAGGGTAATGCCAAGGTTGTCACGGATGGCAAGGAGACCTCGTTGCAGGTGGGCGAGTTAATGCAGGTTGATGGGCAGGAAAGCTTGCAGGTTATAAACATCGGCGAAGGTGTCTTGCGCCTTTACGTCACAATTTCACCAATGGGTTCAGAGGCTTTTGCAACAGATGCCAATGTTTAATGATTTATCTTTGTCCTTGCTATGTGAATTATAATGTAATGCAAAAGACACCGTTTTCCGTCAAAGGAAAGTTGTGTCTTTTCTTATGCGGAAAAACGTACTATAATATTTAAAAATTGGAATATTTCACAGACAAGCAGGAATTTGTCGAGTAGCTTTGAACTGAGGATTATTTACATAATAAAGGGTGATAGAATATAAAAAAAAGCATCTATCTTTTGACTTTGCTTATCTTCTTTTTGGGTATAAGTGGCTGTAATGTTCATCCCATGACCTTAGAGCCGACGAATTCGCCTGACCTTGCCGGGACTACATACATATGAAATTCAGGCCCGTTTGCATGAGAGTATGCCTGAATATCGCTTTGTGGCGACAGGGGTGGTGCAGGGAGAGGATGAATGGATGTACGGCTTTGTTATGGGCCTTAATGTTTATGACGAAAACGGCGAATCCATCCTCTCAGCGGATTTTTCGGAGATTTTAGAAGGCAAGGTAATCGGTTACCACGTCTACAATGGAATGATGGACACAATGGGACTTCACGTTACAGATGTAAACTTCGACGGATATAAGGATGTGATTATCCTGAACTCTTTCGGGGGCGCGCACAGTAATACGTGGTATGACTGTTGGCTATGGAATACGGAAACATCGTCGTTTGCAGCATCAAAATCATTTGCTGAAATTTGTAATCCCGCACTTGATGCGGAGAAAGAGTGTATTTACTCAGCGGGAGGTTCAGGTGCAGGATATTGGGGTGGCAGTATTTATAAATTTATAGATGGTGAATATGTCGTTACGAATAAATTGGATACCGATTGGTACGGATTAGTGGAAAGGGAGCTTATAAACGGGAAAATGGAGATTGTCCGCGAAGTCTCCTACGGTGAAGATAAGCAAATTCTTGAAAGAGAGCAGGAATACTATAAAAACAGCGAGCTGTGGCAATTAGACCATCCTCATTGGTATTGGCTCGGCGGTCACCACGCCGACCAATGGCTGGGTGGAGAATAAGCACAATGCGCAACAGTCAAATTCCAATTTATCGCCTGCTTGGCCGGTATCGTTTGACCTAACTGTAAAAATCTTTTTACATGAAAATGTGATATTATGGATTTAAAGGTATTGCATCACGCAGATAAATAGGAGGTTGAAGTGTAGATTATTTATATTAGGAGGTATTAGCGTTATGGATGATGAAGAATTGAAAATCAAAATGTACTCATTTACAGTGGATTGCAAAGACCCCCATGAATTAGCAAAATTTTATGGGGCGTTGCTCAAGTGGGAAATTATGTTTATCGATGAAGATTGGGTATGTGTATACGCTCCAGGAACCAATCAGGGAGCATACCCTGGTATATTGTTTCAACGGAATCCTGAGTATAAACCGCCTGTGTGGCCGGAAGAGCCTGAAGCTCAACAGCAAATGGCACATATAGACTTCGCCGTTAATGATTTAGAAAAAGCAGTTCAATATGCAATCCATTGTGGAGCAACAATCGCAGATGAGCAATTTTCTAATAATTGGAGAGTTATGCTTGACCCCGCCGGACACCCTTTTTGCTTATGTGAAATGAAATCAATGATCGAGAGTGCCCATTTTGCGTTGTTATAGAAAATCACGATATTCCTGTAAATCTGAAAGTTTACAATACAATCTGCCTTTAGCGTGCTCATGAGTACGCTAAATTTTTTTCAATTTCATTGTAGCTTTTGGCATATATCGAAAGTGTTAGTAGTGAAGGGAGGCTTATGAAGTGGAAAAACAATCACTGCGTGCGGACGATTGCGAAGAAAAAATTATTAAGCAGTATTCTGATCTGGTATACCGCCTCGCTTTTGCTCGCATGGGAACACGGCACGATGCAGATGAAATTTTCCAGGAGGTGTTCCTTCGCTTTATCAAAAAAAAGCCTGTGTTTCATGAGGAAGAACATCGTAAGGCATGGTTCATACGAGTAACCATAAACTGCTCCAAAAGCTTTTGGAGCAGCTCGTGGTTCAAAAATGTTCAGCCAATTGACGACGATATTGCATTTGAAACCAAAGAAGCTATGGACTTATACTATGAGCTGCAAAAGTTGCCGCCCAAATATCGAGGGGTTATCTACTTGTTTTATTATGAGGATATGTCCATTGAAGAAATAAGCAAAGCATTGAATAGGAAAAACTCTACGGTTCGCACTCAGCTGACAAGAGCAAGAGCAGCATTAAAAGCAGTTATTAAGGAGGACGATTATGTTTAGAGAAAATTATAAAAATCTCTTTAGCCAAATCAAACCGGATGAAACCCTGGTTGATTCAGCAATTCAAACAACCCGCAATAAAGCACGCAGCCGCCAAAAGCCCCTTAATTCATTGCGCAAGCCGGCAGTGGCTCTTGTATCAATCGGCCTTTGTCTTTCACTGGCAATGCCTGTGTTAGCTGCCAATGTTGAGCCCATATATCAGCTGATGTATTTGGTTTCCCCACAGGTTGCACAGTTGTTTATGACTGTGCAAAAATCTGATGAGGACAATGGAATTAAAATGGATGTAGTTTCAGCATACATTCATGACAACATTGCCGAAGTGTATATTACCATGCAGGATTTGACAGAGCAAAATCGTGTTGACGCAACCATCGATTTGTTCGACAGCTATTCGATAAACCGTCCCTTTGACAGTGCTGCACACTGTGAGCGTGTGGACTATGATGCCGGCACAAAAACGGCAACCTTTTTAATCACGATTGAAGAATGGGGCAACCAAAATATTGTGGGCGATAAAATAACCTTTTCTGTGCGTGAATTTTTAAGTCATAAGAAAAATTATAAGGACATCTTGGTGCCGATTGCTCTTTCCGACGTTGATGTCGCTGAAAGTACACAAATAGTTTCATCTAATGGCGGAGGCGGGTTAGATTATAAAAAGTTTGTGGGCGGTGATCAAAAACCAATTGCACTTACGCCATCAGCCCCTAGGAGCGAGTTTTCAGTAGAGGGCATTAGTCTAACCGGTATAGGTTATATTGAGGGTAAACTTCATGTTCAAACAGCCGTAAAAGAACCATTGGACAACGACAATCACGGCTTTTTCTATTTAAAAGATGGCAACGGGAACAGAGTTGATCACAATTATAGTTTCACTTTTTCAAATCAATACGAACAACCAGGACGAATTGATTATGGCAATTATGTTTTTGATATTCCCCAAGATGAAATCGAGGGCTATACCTTGTATGGCGACTTTGTTACTTCTGGCCTGAAAGTCGAAGGGAGTTGGCGGGTCACCTTTCCCCTTGAAAGTGTTAAGAATTAAGTTAAATGAGCACATGGGGGCACCATCTCTAATCGGGGATGCTGTCTTTGGGATATTGGCAGTCAAGTGAGCCGACGAATCGGGTAGAAGGCTAATCATTAGTTGGTTAGCCTCCTACCCGATTTCCAATCCGCAAGGTTTTGAATCTTTGCCCCCTGTTTGCGAAGCCAAGCAGTTTATTCCGGCCCAGAGGGCCATTTTTACATTGAACACTTGATAGCCCTATGTTAGACTGAAAAAAATGATACAAAGTGTCATTCCGGATCATCTATGAGGAGGATGTATACTTTGGACAATGTCAGTATCATTAATATGCTGCTGGTTTTATCCACCTTGGTGATATTATATTTCTTGTTGTTAATCGCCAAAAGAACGCGGAAAAAGCAAATTCATTATGCTGTTTTAAGTATGACGGCCAGCATTCTCCTATGGAATATCGCAGTATTATTGTATATGACGTTTGACAATGTCCCATGGATACTGGCAATTTGCGAGCGGCTGTACTTTTTGGGTACGATTCTTGTATCAATTTCAATATTATTTACCGGGTTAATATTTGCCCGAACCAAAATAAAATTCACATGGAAGCATGCACTGTTGTTTGTTGTCCCTGTTATCTCTATTGGGGTGCTGCTTACGAATCAGAGTCATCACTTGTTTTATACTGTCTTTAGCCTGATACCCTCCAAGCAAAATTTTGGTATCTATTTTACGATACATACCATATATTCCTATCTGTGTATAGGGATTGGCTTGGCCTATCTTGTGATTTTTTCCATAAAGAACTATGGCGTTTTCTCCAAACAATCCTCGTTAATATGTATTGGCATTATGATTGCGCTGATCATAGACGCGATCAGCACATTTAAGATCTTTGATTGGTCAACGGCAATCGAAAATATTGCCTTTGCCGTGACGATCAGCTTTTTTGTCATAGCCACGGTTAAGTTTGATTTTCTGAACGTAATACCCATCGCCTTGCAAACGGTTGTTGATTTGATTTCTGACAGCTACGTGGTGATTGATGAGGATTTTGAAATCATTGATTACAACCAAGCTTTTGTAAGCGATTTTATCGGGGTATCCAGGAAAGTCGACATTATGGCAATAATCAAAAAGAATTATAGTGATCTTGATGTTAAGAGGTTCAAGGGCTTTCTGGATGAAGCTGTTCGTGAGCAAAAAAAAGTGAGCTTTGAAATCTCCAAGCCCAGGGATGAAGCTATTGTCTATTATAGGGTGGAAATTACGCCCATTTATGTCAGCGGCAATCCTATAGGAACTATCATTTTAAAAAAGAATATCACTGAGCATAAAAATAATCTGAAGGAGGTTATGCAGCTCAATGAGAGGCTGCAGAGTCTGGCAACCCGTGATTGGCTGACGCAGTCTTATAATAGATATTTCTTTGATGAAAGATTACAGCAGGAGATTGACCTCGTAAACAGGCTGCAGGCATACGGCCTGGAATCAGAAAAAAGTGTCAATAATTTTGGCTTGATCATGTTTGATATAGACTATTTTAAAAATTATAATGATAATAATGGGCATCTGGCGGGGGATGAGCTTTTACAGACAATCGTTACGGTTGTTAAAGGAGTATTATATCCGACTGATATATTATGCAGATACGGCGGAGAAGAGTTTGCCGTTATTTGCTGCCATACCTCAGAGAAAGGGTTTGAAATAGCTGCGGAAAAGATCAGAAAGGCTGTGGAGGATTATGATTTCAGGTTTCAGGATAAACAGCCGGGTGGCAACCTGACAGTCAGCATTGGCGCAGCATACTGTTCAACCGCTAATGTTAATAAAAAGGATTTAATAACAAGAGCTGATAATTATCTGTATTTAGCCAAAAGCACCGGAAGGAATAAGGTTGTTCTTAGTGAGTAAACATATGTATGGCTTTACGAAAATGCCTGAGCGATGCCCATTAGTACGGGATGTAACGTTAAGGGCTAAAGGCTATCGCTGCCTGATCGTGGAAAGCTATCTTGTTCTTTTGGATTATCTATGGCAAGCGAAACTATGAAGGACTGGTGAATTAAATTGAGTGAAGCAGGAACAGACGTGGTCCTGCTTTATTTTCAAAATGAGCGCCTTGAGTGGAGTTTTCTTGCCACCTTTTTATGTGGAAAAGTGTGCTATGATAGACTTATCGACTACTGAAATTTCTGATGGTGGAGAAGTAGACTATGGATATTAACCGTATCAAACATATTTTGATCGATCAAGGCTTTCGGGGCTGCATCCAAATTTCAAATAATAAACAAATTATATTTGCAGAGGCATATGGCTACTCGGATTTTCCAAATCGAATTCCCAATACGCTTGAAACAAAATTTGCGACTGCTTCCGCAGGAAAGGTTTTTGTCGCCGTTTCAATACTCCAGCTGATTGAAAGCGGAAAATTGCGCCTTCAAGATACACTCGGCGACATTCTTCCCTTGGATTGGCATAAGATTGATACAAACATCACTATTGAGCAATTGCTTATGCACACATCCGGTATTCCAGATTACTTCGACGAAAGTGTAATGAGCGAGTACGGGGATTTGTGGAAAGACTTTCCCAATTACAGAATTCGAACGAATTCGGATGTGTTGCCGCTGTTTCTTGACAAACCAATGATGTATCCTCGCGGCACAAAGTTTCAATACAATAATACAGGATTTGTCGTGCTGGCAATGATGATTGAAGCTGTGACCAATAAACCATTTGACAGCTACCTTCATCTGAATGTCTTTAACCCTTGCGCAATGGATTCTACCGGCTATTATGAGCTGGATTCTCTTCCCGCAAAGTGCGCCAATAACTACATTTTTGATGGAGAAAGGAACCGATTCCGTACCAATATATACAGCGTAGATGTTAAAGGGACCGGTGCAGGTGGCGCGTTTACAACAGTAGGTGATATCGGAAGATTCTGGGATGCGCTTTTGTCGTATAAGCTGATGACCCGGAAAACAACTCTGGAAATGTTACGCTGCCATAATGGGAATATAGAAGCAGGATACTATGGTTATGGAATCTGGTTGGAACCGAGGGGGAACAACGGTCATAGCCCATATTTTCAAGGCCGTGATCCTGGTGTGAGCTTTATTTCTGCCTATGAACCAAGTGCAAATGTTGTGATTACGCTGGTGAGCAATTACGGAGATAATGTCTGGAAGCTGCTGAGAAACATTCGAGAATGCATATCGGGTCAATAGCAGAAATCTTTTTCCGGCATTAGGAATAGGTACCTTAGTGAGGTGTTGTACATGGAGATAAGAGAAGCAGATGAAAAGGACTTAATTGGGTTATTAGAGTTAAAATTTTATGAACAGGCTGGATATAATAAAAATGATAAAACGGCGTTTATTCAATGGCTTGATTAGCTCTAACCCAGGTACCTATCCTGACCTGATGACAACGTAAAATTTCCGCAACAGCTCAAGCAGTAAGCGGTATAGAAATGATGAACATACATGAAACGGGACAAGTTTTTTATGCTGATTATGCAAAACCAGCTGATTTCTGTGACGAAGCCTGGAAGGCGATCTATCAATATGTTTTTGCATTGGCCCATGGGGCTGGAAGCGACGGATGAAAAATCACATATAGAATATGAACCGGTTAAGCGGTGAATTTCAATAGCTCAGGTTTAATTGTGAACAACACTTGGAATCTCAATTTTGTGAACTCGGCCACATGTTATAAGATTTAGCTGTCTTCTTCATGTTCTTGATTTGGCGATCCCTTGAGCGAAGCAGGAGATTCTCCCTTCTTATCCATGGACATGATCATCGTGTAGCCGAAGAGTATGCCGCAGATGATTACGCCGTAGCTTTCAAAAGCCCAAGGCCTTAGGATCAAAGACAGATATTTCCCCAGAGATGAAAAAAATATAAAAAGAGAAAACGTAAAGAACAGGGCCGGAAGCCCGACAATGAGCAATCTCTCCCATTGGATTCTCCATTTCCCGGGTTTCTTATATCTCCGGATAAATTCCGGAAGTCCAAGCAGCAAGCCGATTAATACCGACAGAGCGATGTTAAAAGTCCATGCGGGATACGGATTATAGGTTTTACTGGTGAAAGACTTCAGTTCGAAGCTATAGGTTATTCCCAACTGGATAAGGATAATAAAAAAGACTGCATAGAGTAAATAAAAGAAAACTCTCTTTCCCATAGGCCCTCCTAAAACAAAAATAAATAGCCACAGTGAACATCAACCTGTCCATGGACCATATGCCCAAGCGATTGGATCAGAAGTGTAGTAATTACTTTCTCTATAAATACCACTATGTCCTTCTTCACCTGGGCATTCAGGGCTTTTCAAAGAAATTGGCAAATTCCGATATAAAATTTGCCGATTTCTTTGTTCCTCATGGATTATAATACAGATCAACAGCCCTTATTTAGCGGAGTGCAACTAATGGTTGCGGAATTTCCAAGTCCTATTGATAGCATGTAACCAGGGGCTTTGTTATGATTTTCCTGCAATATAGCAAATGGTATTTGCTGAATAGGAGGAACTCAAAATGATTTTGGCGGAAAAGATTTTGTCATTGCGTAAAAACAACGGCTGGTCTCAGGAAGAATTGGCTGAGAAAATGAACGTATCAAGGCAGTCTATATCCAAATGGGAAAGCGCCGCCGCAATACCGGATATCAATCGGATACTGGAGCTGGCGAGGCTTTTCGGAGTAACGACCGACTACCTGTTAAAAGATGATTTTGAAACAGCAGTGTATTCCGGTGCGGATGAGACGGAAAATTATATACGCGTTTCTCTGCAGGAAATGAACGATTTTTTAAAAAACAATGCCACCTATGGAAGCCGGATCGCATTGGGCGCTATACTGTGTATTCTCTCTCCGGTTTTGCTTATTGTGTTGTCCGCAGTCTCGAGGGCGGGTATCGCCATAACTGAAAGAGCTGCCTCTGGCATAGGCATTATGACGGTATTCTTGATGGTCGCAGGAGCTGTCGCCATCTTCATTATCAGCAGTGCGAAGATGGAACGCTTTGAATACCTGGAAAATGGCAATTTTGAGCTTGAATACGGTTTGTCGGGCATTATAAAGGAAAAAAGGGCGGCTTTTGAAAAAACACATGTTCAACGCACGGCACTTGGTGTTGTTCTCTGTATTTTGTGCCCCATCCCGCTTATTGTCGCCGGCATATTCAGGGCTTCGAACATGACTCTTTCTTGCTTTACAGCTCTGCTACTGGCGGTTGTTTCCGTCGCAGTATATCTTTTTATCACCGTGGGTACGATCAAAGGCGGTTATGATCAGCTGTTGCGTGAAGGGGAATTCGAGCCGAAAGAGCAGGAGAGTGCGAAAAGAGTCTCAAAATTTGCGGGAGTCTATTGGCCGATTGTTGTGGCGTTCTATCTTGGGTGGAGCTTTCTTACCAACAATTGGGGGATTACTTGGGTGGTTTTGCCGATTGCTGCGCTGATTTTTGCAGGCGTTTCCTCCATATTGCATTCATTAGAAAGGTAAAAGAAAGTCCAATTGAAAGAGATTGAGGAGCACTCCATTAGCAGCCATTCCAGCAATCAGATTGTTTTCATTGTCTAAGACGGCTGTAAAATCTTTATCGGAGGTCCTAAGGATAAGGAAGTATTGATTTCATTCGTCACTTATTATAGGAGAGGATGCGGCGATTTTTCGGCACGCTTGACATCCATTTTAGGCAAGTGTATAATTTGAATATAGGCAATTGTCTAAAAGGAGTCGATATCATGAGCACGATGAAAAAACTACCGGACGCGGAGTTTGACATCATGAAGGTAATTTGGGCGAACGAACCGCCCATTACAGCCAATATGATTATGGAGCAGCTTGGTAATGAAAAAGAGTGGAAAGTGCAAACTGCTATTTCCATGTTGCTCAGGCTGGTAGACCGTGGCTTTTTACGCACGGAGAAAAACGGAAAAGAACGAACCTATTATCCTTTGGTCAGCAAAGAGGACTATTTGAAGTTTGAAACAAGTAATTTTATGAAGCAGTACCATGACAATTCGTTTCTTGACCTTGTTCACACACTATACGAAGGTAAGGCGGTAACTGACGAGGATATTGACGAATTGCTCCAATGGGCAAAGAAACGGAGGGGTTAGTGTGCAAAGTTTTATCGTCACGCTTCTAACCTGTTCAATTACCATGTCGGCCATTGCTTTGTTTTATATGGCGGTTACGCCATTGCTGGCAAAGCGGTATTCCGCTAAGGGGCGGTATTACGCATGGTTGATTATTGTGATTGGATTGATTATCCCTTTCCGGCCCCAGTTTGACAATCCCTTTGTCAAGATAATTCCTACTGAAACAGCGACACCTACTATTCAAATAGACAACAGAACACAGATCGCAGGCCCGGTTGAAAGCGCTTTGTCATCCTCGGACGTATCTCATATTTTATTGTCATGGTGGCAAATTGCGGCGGCGGTGTGGCTGGCCGGAATGATAGCTTTTCTTGTCTATCACACGGTAAAGCACTATCGTTTTATGAAGATGACAAAGCGCTGGTGCGAAACAATTACAGACGAACAGATATTGAGCCTGTTCCAAAACCTAAAGGCAGAGTTAGGTATATCAAAGCAAATTAACCTTGATCAGTGTTTAAGTATTGGCACTCCTATGCTAATAGGATTTTTCCAACCCAAAATACTGCTGCCGACCACGAAGTTTCCAAAGAATGAGCTTCGGTTAATTCTCAATCATGAGCTTGTTCATTACAAGCGCAAAGACCTATGGTATAGGTGCTTAGTGCTGTCTGCAAAAGCGATTCACTGGTTTAACCCCCTTGTATATCTGATGGCAAAGGCGATTGATGCAGTATGCGAAATGTCCTGTGATGCCGAGGTGGTACACAGTATAGATGCAGATATGCGCCAGCAGTATAGCGAAGCAATTATCGGTGTGGTTCAATATCAATCAAAAGTGAAAACCGCACTTTCTACCAGTTTTTATGGAGGCAAAAAAGGAATGAAAGAACGGATTTCTTCAATTATGGATGCAGGCAAAAAGCGAGTTGGGGTAATCATAGCCTGCGCTATTTTGTTATTGACATTAAGTACAGGTGTTGCATTTGCGGTTAGTAGTGATGCTGTTGAAATGGCATTAGAAAATGAAAGCCAAGAATTACCAACGCCAATATCATTTGTTAATGATAGTCCAATAAGAAAAGATGTTGTGTTATTAGAAAGTATCTCTTTTGAACTTTCAGATACAAATCCAACTCAGACATATTTGATTGCAGAAGCTTATGAGGATTTGATATTTTCATTTAAAGGAGTCAGTGCACCAATAAACTTTACGCTTGTAACACAAAATGAAGATAGTCATTGTGCAGGATTTAGCGGTGATACCTGCAGGGTATATATTAAAAGCGAGTCTAATTCTGAAAATGTTTTTGAATGGTCACGTGGTTTCATAGACTCAGATAGTACATATAAGCCGACAGAGATAGTCGATTATAGTAGTGGAACCTTAGAAATTTATCAAGTTCACAGCCTGTGAAAAGGAAAATTGCCGGCATAGAGAATGCAATCAGCAGCGCTAATAGTTTCTTTTTCATGAATATGCCCATTCCTTTCCAACGCTTCATAGAGCAATGCCTGCCTGTGGCCGATCAAAAGGAAGGCTACAGGCGGGCTGTATTACTTAGTTAATGCTAAAAGTCACTTCAACACTGCCGCTCCCCAGAGCATTGGCCAATCCGGTCACATCGTCAACGGTGCCAAGCCTTGTGTAGCTGTACGAAGTGGGAAAACTTTCATAAAATAGCACCAGGCAGTCGGAGCCGTAGAGCATCAAATCACCGGTCTTGATACTCCCTACACGTTCACTGGCGGAAGGAAGTTTCTCTGAGAAAAAGTAGAATTTTTCGTTCCCGTTCAGTTCATCCATGGTCAAGGTCAAGGGTAGCTTCTTCAGCAGCGACCGTGTCGAATCGTTGTCATATAAGGTTGCCCTAAAATTTTTGTTGCTAATGCGAAGGGTTAAGCCTGGCATGGCATTACGTTCTGTTTGCATATCCTGCTCCGCAGGCGGTGTTTGTTCTTGTGTGCCCGATTCTGCCGGAGCAGGGAGGGCGTTGACGATTCTATCGGAGTTGAGGAAGGTGCGGCAGTGCTCACAGGCGGCGCAGATGTTTAAGCTGCTCATTCGCGGCAATCGAAGAATCACGCTCACAGAAGAAGGAATGCTGCTTCGTAAGCGGGCACAGGAAATTATGGAGTTGGTGGATAAAACCGAATCAGAGCTTGGCAATATGAATGAGGTCATCAACGGGGATATCTACATCGGCAGCGGCGAAACAGATGCCATGCGGCTTATTGCCAAAGTAGTAAAAAAACTTCAGGAAGAACATCCCCATATCCAGTATCACCTGTACAGCGGGAATGCCGATGATGTAATGGAGCGCCTGGATAAAGGGTTATTGGATTTCGGAGTCATTATTGGTTCGGCGAGCATTCAGAAGTATGATTATCTGAGCCTTCCGGCGACAGATACTTGGGGTTTGCTGATGAGAAAAGACAGCCCCTTGGCCGCTCTGGACAGCATAGGGCCAAAGAACCTGCGGATATACCGTTGCTTTGCTCCAGACAGGCTCTTGCCGGCAATGAACTATCGGGATGGCTTCGGGATGATTCTGAAAAGCTGAATATCGTGGCGACCTATAATTTGATTTATAATGCCGCGCTCATGGTAGAGGAAGGGATTGGCTATGCACTGTGTTTGGATAAACTGGTGAACACAACCAGCTCCAGCGGTCTTTGTTTTAAGCCACTGGAGCCACGGGTAGAAGCGCATTTAAATATTGACTGGAAGAAATATCAGGTGTTTTCGAAAGCGGCAGAAAAATTCTTGGAGAAAATGCGCCAAGAAATCTGAATTCAAGGGTACTTATTTTGCCTCGAAATATTTAGAAATAGAATCTATATTAGGTGGGGTTAGCCATGTATATAGAAACAGAACGATTAATCCTGAGGAAACCAATTAGAGAAGATTTTGCTGAGTATTGGCTGATGAAAAACGATCCTATGGCGACGATGTATACAGGTGGCATTACTCCTTACACCTATGAAGAAAGATATAAGATGTTTAAAGAGGAGTGGGTGGATTCCGGCCAAAACTCTGAATTTACTGTTATAGAAAAAGAGAGCACTATGTATATCGGGTATTGTGGAATTAGATATTGTGATGTTATGGGTGAAAACGAGTTATTATATGGGCTGTGTCTAAATTCATGGAACAAGGGTTACGGTTATGAGGCGGCAAAAGCCGTATTGGATTATGGTTTTTCCGCACTGAAATTAGCATGTATAGCCGCAGCCGTTAACCCCCAAAATACTTACTCGGAAAAAATTTTAGCTAAATTGGGGATGAATTATGCCGGTGAGTTGGCAATGACTGGCATGGAAAAGCTTCGGAAATATGCGTTGAATGTTGAGCAATATAACCAACGAAGAGTATAAGGATATGACATAATGGCATGAACAGCATGCTATTAAGACATAAGGAGAGAAAATGAAAAAAGTAAAAATTTCAGTTATAAGAAAAGAGTTTTATCCTGAATTTGCTGATGAGTATTTGACAGATGGTGCCGAGGTAGGACCGTGTTTGCTTTTAAATGTAGGTGATGAATTCATCTATGATGGAGGTGCTGAAATGCCTCTGAATTTTTGTCCCTGGGCCTGGATTGATATTTATCGCGGCGTAAACGCGTTGTCAGCGGGTGCTTCTTATGTTCCTTGGAATAAAAAAGATGGTCTGCAGATATTATGCTGCACAGATGGTATCCGCCCTGTTATTTTTAAGGTTGAATCACTTGACGATGATTGACATAAGTGTACACAATCCGAACTGTTCACGACAGGGTGTTCCTGTTGGCGAAGGGTTCGGATTTGGGTTAATATGGATTAAAATTGAGCATCCCTTGCAGGGGATGCTTTTCTTCTTCACTTATATCGTCTGCTTCTTTACCTATAACAATGAGATTATCCGTAATATCGTAAGCGATATACAGTTCTTCTGCTAGTTGCTGTGCTTTTTGAAGTGCTGTAATTGCTTTTGTGGTTTCTTGGAAAAGAATACGATAGTCGACTAAGTTGGCAGGATTGCTCCCGCTTTCTCGTCTAAGAACCATACATGAGCGTTTCCACTCATACGGCTCAAGCATTTCATCACTCTTTCGAGCAGCTTTCAAGATATAAGATTTGGCAGTGCTTATGGACATAAGCCATATTCAAAAGGGGTTCTTTGGCTGGTTGAGATTTGGAGGTTTTAACGAAGATTTCTCTTTCATCTCTAATATCCATTGGCATTCCACAGTGGTAACAGCTGCCTTTCTGTTTTTTCCAAATTAGCTTATATCGTCCAGACAATCTCCTCATACCGTTTTTAAATTTCCGGTCCATAAAATACTGTCTGTCGATGTATGGATTCATGTCCAATCGTACCTGCGTATGGCGGACGATGTGCGTATCGGATGCCTTTACCAGTTGTACCGCATCTGTACAAAATACCCAGTTGCGGGTACCTCTGCTATGCCAGTATCTCCTAGCAATCCACCGTTGCCCCTTGTTAGGATGTCTGCGCTTCGCCCATCGCCACAACAACTCAAACATTATGTAGTCGATGTGATGAAAGGCTTTACTGGCCACAACCGATTGATGATAATTTGTCCAGCCACGAATTTGTGCATTCAGTTTTAGGATAAGCAGGTCTTGTTTCCATGCTTTTCCACGCTTCAGAATGGTTTCCGACAAGCTTGCTACACTAGACTTTATTGCTTTCTTGGATGGCTTGATGATAAGTTTTCCTTTGTATTTACGAAATGTCCATCCCAGCATATCAAATCCATCATCAATGTGTGTGATGAGTGTCTTCTCTTCCGATAGCTCTAAGCCCCTGGCTGCAAGAAAATTTACAATAACTTCTTTAGCTTCCCTTGCAATCTCCTTTGTTGCCGCTGTGACAATAAAGTCATCAGCGTAGCGAACCATATTAACTTTATGGGCATTTTGAACTCGGACATCCACTTTACCTTTAGGGTTTCGGTGGAACCTATCGTAAAGAAGTTTTTGCATTCTATCAAGCGCCATGTTCGCCAGTAGGGTGGAAATGATGCCTCCCTGTGGCGTTCCATCCTCGGTTGGAAATAGCTCCCGTTCAAACACAAACCCTGATTTTAAGAATTGTTTTAGGATAGATTGGTCCATTGGAATGTTTTGAATTAACCATTCATGACTGATATTATCAAAACAACCCTTGATGTCCCCTTCCAGCACCCATTTAGGGCTGTAATCATGGCTGAGGTCTGCAAAAATACGTTCACAAGCGTCATGGCAGCTACGACCTTTTCTGAATCCAAAGGACCGGGGATCTCCCATGATTTCTGCAACTGGATCAAGGGCCAACGCATACAGCGCTTGCATTGCCCGGTCATACATCGTAGGGATACCCAGCGGACGTTTTGCCTTTTTGCCTTTTTTCTCAATGTAGACCCGCCGAAGGGGCTTTGACTTGTAGCCTTTGTCGGTAAGGGATAAAACCGCCCTCATTTTAGAAGCTGGAGTACTCCATAGCTCTTTATCAACACCTGATGTCTTGTTCCCTTTGTTTGTCGTCACTTTCCTGACGGCTAGCAGCTTTGCATAATACGAATGGGTTAATAGATATTGCAGCCGTTTCACTGTGTTCCATTTCTTATCCCTTGTTGCTTTGGCAATCCTGGTTTGCAGCCTATTCACTTCAGCCTCGACCCAATACCAGTCAATGGATTTCCACTGACTGGCTAGTATAGCCGTGTTTGGCAATTTCTCAGGAGTCATTGCTCCCGTCGTTGATGTATTGCCATTCATAGGTTTACCCTCATTTCTTGCCATGAAATACCACGGGATAAGTCTGCGCCCTTTCGAGCCAGGGCAAAGTTTGAACCCCTATTCGCTCCATTACAGAGCGGCATTCGCTTTCTATCCCACTCCGTTACCCTCTATGCCATTTCTTCGCCTTACGGTGTCGATACCTTGACCTCAAGGAGCACATAGGGCTTACCAAGTTCTACACAGTAAATAATTGTGGATGCCTTAGGAGCTATCTTTGAGCCGGAGGTATTATGTCCATTTGCGCCAGGCTTCAATGAGTTCCCAGCGCCTAACCTCGCACCTTTTGGTTCAAGTGTTTCAGCCTGATTTCACTTGTTCTACATAACGACTCTTGCAATAGTTCACATTACATTCTCCATAGCATTCTTATCCTAGCAGTACGTCCAACTAAGGCTGTCAGAGTTCCCACATTGTCCCGCAAGCTGCCTACCCCAGCGTTACCACTGACGCAGGTTGCAGTAGGATTACCCCAAATGGATAGGGTAGCTGCTGTTCAGCAATTTACTGTGTAGCTTCTTGTCGCACCATCTTTTTATAGTTTGGCACGACAATCACTATCCTTTAGAACGTAATATTGTTCATGTGTTTGCTGTTAATTATATATTGTTATCTATTAGTTGTCAATAGTAGTTAATCAGCTTATGTATATCGGCTACATTGCACGATAAACTTTTATTGAGGTGATTGCATATGGCCAGAAGTACAAAAATTGCCCTTGAAAACAGAGATAAATATATAGCTCTTGGATTGAATATTGCCTATTATCGCAAGAGGGAGGGCATGACTCAAGACCAACTTGCGGAAAAGGCCGGGATGAGCCGTTCTTATCTTGGCGAGATAGAAGCTCCCAATATGATAACAACGATGTCATTGGAAGTATTGTTCAATATTGCGAACGTGCTGCGCATAAAGCCATCTAAATTGCTTGAATTTAGGGACTAAAGCCACTGGGGCAATTGATGGTGGCGGGAGGAATCGGAATGGCTTCGGGATGATTCTGAAAAGCTGAATATCGTGGTGACCTATAAATTGCTTTTTAAGCCGTTGTCAGCTGTTGTCTGCTGACGACGGCTTTTTTGTGTACAAATCCTCACGTTTATAAACTTGGCCACATAGTTTATAGAAAAGCATCAAAAAGGATGGGTAACCACCATGAATCCGATCACTATCGAACGCACGACCTCAACTATCGCTGCGGAAATTCTGATTATAAGACAACAGACATGTAAAGTTCTGCTGATCAGCGCCGTGGAGATCGGCAAGCGCCTGAAGGAAGCCAAAGCTTTGCTGCCCCATGGGGAATGGCTGAGCTGGCTGGCGGAGTCAGTGAGCTATTCCCGAAGCACAGCCGGGAATCTTATGCGTCTGTATGAGGAATATGGGCCTAAGCTGCTCATCACAGACAATGGGGATGGAAATTACCAATCGATTGGTAATTTGAACTATACTCAGGCCCTCATCCTGCTGGGACTCTCAGAAGAGGAACGGGAGCAGTTTCTAGAGGAGCATGATGTGGAGAGTATGAGCCAAAAAGAATTGCAGCAGGCTGTCCAGGAAAGAGATCAGGCCCGGGAAGAAAGGGACCGGGCTATCGGAGAAAAGTCTGAGCTCGAAAAAGAAGTGGCGGACAAAGAGAGCAGGATCACCGAATTAACCACCCGGAATGCCGGCCTGGAGCAGGAAGTATCGGACTACAAGCAAAAAGATGAGGCCCGCCCGGAAAAAGCCGCCCCGCAGCCAAAGGAGCCGGCCGTGGCCAAAGAAGAGAGCCCCTCCGCCCGGAAAATTGCCGATGTCCAATTCACCATTCACCGGGACAATATGCTCAACGCCTACGAAGGGCTTCTGAAGACCCTTGCCGGTTTAGCGGACACCGATCCCCAACTGAAGGAAGAATACCGGGAGACGGCCTATAAGATGATGGAAAATATGACCAAGAGGCTGAAGGTGTATCCGCCTGCGATCACTACCAATTTAAAAATAAAGAAAATTACCACCACTTTATGAGGACTTTGGGAACCATTGGATATTCCAGTGCATAGACTGGAAGGGACAGGCGAAACAAGCTCCTGTCGTCAATACGGCAAGAAAGGGGGTGAGGAGGATGGCAGTTCTTGCCATTCCCCTGACGTCAACTCTGACTGTGAAATGTGAGACTGGGATCACGCCTTCCGGCAGTCCGGTGATTAGGAAAAAGAGTATCCCTGGATTGAAGTCTACGGTTACGGATGAGGATCTCCACGAAATCGCCACGGCGTTGTTCAGTTTAGTGGCGGATCAGGTAGTGGATATCACCGTAAGCAGGAACTCACAGCTCCTTGAAGAGGAGTAAGGGCCCTGGGAAAGGGTATCTGGGAGGGATTTCAGGAAGGGGGTGAATAGATTGCCAATTTCTACGAACCGTATAATTAAATTATCCTTCCGGACCAGCGGGGGTAAAGCGGCGGGTATTACGCTCTCCAACCCTAAGCAGGGTCTGACAAAAGAAGTAGTGCAGGACGTAATGAATACTATCCTGGCGAAAAACGCTTTTATCACAGCCAGCGGAGAGCTGGTTGGAATAAAGGATATCAAAATAACGGATACGGTGACGGAGGATTTATACGATCCTCTCGAGCCGTAGCGGAACAAGCCAGGTGAAGGGAGAATAGAAGAATTTCCGCTGCCGTGGGCGGCAGCGGGATTCTTCTTTCCCATTTCCAATAATTAATTTAAGGAAAAGCAGGATTTAGCGATCGAATACAGAAAATTAGGAATAATATATAATTTGCATGATAACTCTTTCTAAATATTACAGAAGGTTAGTGAGATGAGACAAACATGAATGGCTTTATTTCGAGTGGTCTTTCTTTGCTGGACAGCCAGGAATTGATTCTCTCCTCCCTTTATCTTGATGAAGAGACCTTATTGGCTGATGCTCTGCAGATCATTTTAAAAGAGGAACGAACTCATCTGCCGGTAGTAAGCAAAGAGAAAAAATTTCTGGGTGTTTTAGGGACTGCCGATATTATGGAAAGTTTAACCCAGGGGAAGTTTGATCCCAAGGCGCCGATTACATCCTATATACGGCCGGTGGAGTGGCTGCTTCCGGAGGAGAACAGCCTGCTTTTTAATTTCAATGTCCTGATTAC
This sequence comes from Desulfitobacterium sp. LBE, assembly GCF_007830365.1. Classification (NCBI taxonomy): domain Bacteria; kingdom Bacillati; phylum Bacillota; class Clostridia; order Eubacteriales; family Desulfitobacteriaceae; genus Desulfitobacterium; species Desulfitobacterium sp. LBE. Next base: position 497,168 of record NZ_VLKD01000001.1, read on the forward strand.
CGAAGGATGGCCCACCGCCTTTGTGGTTGATAGCAAAGGTGAGTATCAAGGTGAATTCAAATTTCATGATAATCTGTTCCTGTTGTACCAACTGCTGAACGACCTGGATTTCTATATCAGCCAAACCATCGAAGCTGTTCATAATGCCGTGGTGGCTATTGATGCTCAGGGGCGCATCGTTTTCTTTAACCCTTCTGCGGAAAAATTGCTGGGCTTTCATGCTGAAGAAGTCCTCGGCAAACCGATCAAAAACTTTTTTCCGGACTCCTTAACCTTTAAAGCGCTGGCAACAGGTGAAGAACTGCGGGGCATCCCCATGAGCTACGGTGAGCTTAACACCAAAGCAGACTTCCTGCCCATCATCCTGGGGCATAAGGTTCTGGGCGCAGTAGCCGTGTTTAAAGATATTACCGAACTGGAAGAGGTAAGCCATCGTTTGAATTCCAACGAAAAGCTGATGGCCACACTGGAGGCGGTGGTCGAGAATTCTTATGAAGGCATGGTCGTCATCGATGATCAAGAGAATATTGTCCTGATGAACCAATTCTTTTTGGATGTCATCGGGGTTAAAGTGCAGGATGTGATCGGCAAAAAGATTAATGATATCAGCCCTAATTCCAGTCTGCCCCAGACCTTGAAATCAGGGAAGGCCCAATTCGGCGAGACCTGGCATCTTAAGGGGCGCGATTTTATCATCATGCGGGTCCCCATTGAACGGGAAGGCAAAGTCGTGGGGGCCTTGGCCAAGACTCTTTTCAAAAACATGGAAATCGCCAAAATGTTTGCCAAAAAAGTCATGCGCCTGGAAGAAAACCTCGCTTACTATAAAGAAGAGTTGGGCAAATTCCATTCCTCCCAATTCGTTTTTGATGATATTATCGGGGAAAGTCCCAGAATGAAAAAAGCCAAATCCTTAGCACATCGTGCCTCCCAAACAACCTCCACCATTCTGATCCTGGGTGAAAGCGGTACAGGGAAAGAAGTCTTTTCCCATGCTATTCATAAATCAAGTATTCGCAGCAATGGACCTTATATCAAAGTGAATTGTGCGGCATTGCCGGAAGACCTCCTGGAATCAGAACTTTTTGGTTATGAAGAGGGAGCGTTTACGGGGGCCCGCAAAGGCGGCAAGCCCGGTAAATTTGAGCTTGCGGACAAAGGGACGATCTTTCTTGATGAGATCGGGGATATGTCTCTGGGTATGCAGGCTAAACTGCTGCGGGTGCTGCAGGAACGTGAACTTGAGCGTTTGGGGGGGACAGAACCCATCAAAGTCGATGTGCGGATTATTGCCGCCACGAACAGGGATCTGCACAAAATGGTGATGGAGCATAAATTCCGCCTTGATCTTTATTACCGTCTCAATGTTCTGACCATCGATCTGCCTCCTTTAAGAGAACGCAAAGAAGACATCGGCTTTATTGCCAGAGGACTTATTGAAAAAATCAATAAGCGGCTGGGTACGGACATCCAGGGGGTGCGACCGGAGAGTATTACCCACTTGTGTGCTTATGACTGGCCGGGCAATATTCGTGAACTGGAGAATATCCTGGAACGGGCCATCGTCATTTGTGATGAAGCCTGGATTTTGCCCAAGCATTTGGCTTTGCCGGGAGTCATGGAAACCATAACCTTAGGTGCGGAACAAACCCTGGAGTATGCTTTACAAGCCGCAGAACGTGAGATTCTTGATAAGACTCTCCGCCGTGTTCAGGGCAACAAGGTACAGGCTGCCCGAATCCTGGGCATTCACCGCTCCGTGCTCTATAAAAAGCTGGCTAAGTACAATATTCAAGGGTAGATCTACTATTTTAGGGTAGATCTACGAATGTCTCGATTTTGAGCCACTGTAGTTTTTTGGAGACAGTGTCCTTTTTAATAGACATATGGAGTGAAAAGGTTGGAATTCCAGCCTTTTTTTAATTTCTCGCTGATTTAAAGACAAAATGTTGTCCGCTTTTAAAGACATATGAACTTTGCGTTCACATGTACAAATAGATGAAATATTTTAAAAATTTCGAAAATATCTCAATGAATTCAAGGCTTTCCGGAGGTGAGGATTAAAACTTGACGCACATTGGCACGTTATTTGCATTATAAACAGATAATTTATAATATTCCCATAGTTGTGCGGCTGCCCAAAGAGACTGTCGGCAAGGAGGTCACCTTCATTGAACTTTAATCTTACCGAAGATCAAAAGATGATGCGAAAAATGGTCAGAGATTTTGTGGAAGAAGAGGTCATTCCCCAGGCGGCTCATACCGATGAGACCCATGAGTTTCCTTTGGCCCTGGTACATAAGATGCGAGAACTGGGACTATTGGGGATTCCTATTCCGGAGGAGTATGGAGGGGCCGGCTCCGATTTTACCTCCTACACCTTAGCCCTTGAGGAGATCGCCCGGGGCTGTGCCTCCACGGCCGTCATTATGGCTGTTCACACAACCCTTGGCACCTTTCCGATTTATTATTTTGGCAATGAAGAACAAAAACAGAAGTATTTGCCGAAGCTTGCCAAAGGAGAGATGCTGGGGGCCTTTGCCCTCACGGAACCGAACTCCGGGTCCGATGCCTCCAGTTTAGTCACCACCGCCAAGCGCCGCGGCGACCACTATGTGATCAACGGCAGCAAACGCTTTATCTCCAACACCGGCTATGCCGGAATCTATACAGTTCTGGCTTCCACCGACCGCACGAAGGGTTCCCGGGGAATTACGGCTTTTCTTGTCGATGCCGATACTCCCGGTCTTATCATCGGCAAGAAAGAAAAGAAAATGGGACTCCACGGTTCATCGACCCGTGAATTGATTTTTGAGGATATGGTGGTTCCTGTGGAGAACAGATTAGGAGAAGAGGGGCAAGGGTTTAAAATTGCCATGGCCTTGCTTGATGATGGCCGGATCGGCATTGGGGCCCAGGCGGTAGGGATTGCCCAGGCAGCTTTTGAGGCTGCCCTGGCCTATGCTCAGGAAAGGGTTCAATTCAAGCAGGAGATTATGAATTTCCAAGGCATCCAATTCATGCTTGCGGATATGGCCGCTCAACTGGAAGCGGCCCGGTTATTGGTCTATCAGGCGGCCGTCAGGCGGGTGGAGGGGGTGCCCTATAGTAAAGAGGCGTCCATGGCCAAATTATTCGCCAGTGAAATGGCGGTCAAAGTGACCAATGATGCCATGCAGATCTTCGGGGGCTACGGCTACACCCGGGAATATCCCATCGAACGCTATCTGCGGGATGCCAAAATCACCCAAATCTATGAAGGCACCAACCAGATTCAGCGGATTGTTATTGCTAAACATTTAAGAAACAAAAATTATGACATGGAGAGGAGAACGTTATGAAAACGATTATGGTCATCGGAGCGGGGCAAATGGGCTCCGGAATTGCCCAAGTAGCGGCTCAGGCAGGGTACACAGTCATTCTAAATGATATCAAGGAGGAGTATGTAGACCGTGGTCTGAAAGGGATTGAAAAAAATCTGGACCGCAGTGTGGAAAAAGGCAAACTCTCTGCGGAAGAAAAGTCCAAGATCCTCGGACAGCTTCAAACCAGTGTTTCTCTTCAGGATGCGGCTCTGGCTGATTTAGTCATTGAAGCGGCAGTTGAAAACATGGCGATTAAACATGACATTTTCCAAACCCTGGATAATGTTTGCCCCGAACATACCATCCTGGCTTCCAATACGTCCTCATTGCCGATTACGGAAATCGGCGCCTGCACCAAGCGCCCGGACAAAGTGATCGGGATGCATTTTATGAATCCGGTGCCGGTGATGAAGCTTGTGGAGATCATCCGCGGCCTGGCAACCAGTGATGAAGTGTATACCGAGATTGAGAACCTGAGTGTGGCCATGGGGAAAACCCCGGTGGAGGTCAATGATGCCCCGGGTTTTGTCGCCAACCGGATTCTGATTCCGATGATTAACGAAGCCATATGGACTCTTAACGAGGGCATTGCCAAACCGGAAGCTATCGACAATGTCATGAAGCTGGGAGCCAATCATCCGATGGGTCCTTTGGCCCTGGCGGATTTGATCGGCTTGGATACGGTTCTGGCCATTTGTGATGTACTCCATGAAGGGCTTGGCGATAAATACCGGCCCTGCCCGCTGTTGAGAAAATATGTCAAGGCCGGCTGGCTGGGCAGAAAAACGGGCAGAGGTTTCTACACTTATTAAGGTTTCTACACCTATTCCAGGAAAGGTTAGAGATATTCAGAAAAAATGAGGGGAGACGAAAACGTATGATTTTTGATTTAAGTGAAGACCATGTGATGATGAGGAAAATGGTGCGGGATTTTGCCGAGAATGAGTGTGCAGCAGGCGCCGAAGAGCGGGATGAAAAAGAAGAATTTCCCCGTGAAATATGGAACAAACTGGCGGAACTGGGCCTGGCAGGGATTACCTTTCCCGAGAAATACGGCGGTGTGGAGGCCGACTATTTATCCTATGCCATCGCGGTTGAGGAATTATCACGGGTGGATGCCTCAGTCGGGGTGACTGTGTCCGCTCATTCCAGTTTATGTGCAAATCCTATTTATCTCTTTGGTACGGAAGAACAAAAACAAAAATATCTCGTTCCTCTGGCCAGCGGCGAAAAGATGGGAGCATTTGGCTTAACGGAGCCAATGGCCGGCTCCGATGCTTCCGGAACCCGGACCACCGCAGTCAAGGATGGGGATGATTATATCCTCAACGGCACCAAAATTTTTATCACCAACGCCTATGAAGCCGATACTTACGTGGTCACGGCCCAGATGGATAAGAGCAAAGGGAATAAGGGCATCGCCGCCTTTATCCTGGAAAAGGGCATGCCGGGCTTTAGCTTTGGCAAGAAGGAAAAAAAGATGGGGATTCGTTCCTCGGCCACCTATGAATTGGTTTTTGACAATGTCAGGGTTCCGGGAGAAAACCTCTTAGGTCAGGAAGGACAAGGCTTTAAGATTGCCATGGTCACTCTGGACTTCGGCAGAATCGGCATTGCCTCCCAAGCTTTGGGCATCGCCCAAGGGGCTTATGAGCAAGCCAGAAAATACGCTAAAGAAAGAGTTCAATTCGGCCAGCCCATCGCTCACTTCCAAGCCAACCAATTTAAGCTGGCAGATATGGCCACCCAGATCGAGGCGGCCCGGCTATTGGTTTATCAAGCGGCTTATCTGGCCACCCAGCATAAACCTGTCTCCAAAGCTTCAGCTATGGCTAAGCTTCATGCCTCAGAGACAGCCATGTGGGTGACCACCCAGGCGGTCCAAATGCACGGCGGCTACGGATATACCCGTGAGTATCCTGTAGAGCGCATGATGCGGGATGCCAAGATCACAGAGATTTATGAAGGCACCAGTGAAGTACAGCGTATCGTCATCGGCAGCCATATCTTAAAAGAGTAGGTCTTAAATAGAGTAGGAGGATACCCTATGAACATTGTGGTATGCGTTAAGCAAACGATTGATACAGAAGCTAAAATAGTTTTGAACAGTGAAGGAAAAATAGATGCCAATGGGGTTACCCTGGTGATCAATCCTTTGGACGAATACGCTATTGAAGAAGCGCTCCGCATGAAAGAGAAATTCGGCGGTGAAGTAACCGTTATTACCTTGGGCGGGGATCAGGCCACCGCGACCATCCGCAGTGCTCTGGCTATGGGCGCCGATAAAGCGATTCACATTAACGACCCTGCTCTGGGGGAAGTGGATGAAGGCATAGCTGCCGCCATCCTCGCCAAAACCATCGAGACCATCCCTTACGACATCATTTTAGCAGGAGTGATGGACACCGATAATGGCTCAGCCCAGGTAGCCGTACGCATGGCCGAGAAGCTGGGGCTTCCTTCTATCAGCAGTGTCACCAAGCTGGACATTAATGGCACTCAGGCCACAGCTCTGCGGGTGATCGACGGCGGTCTGGCAACACTGGAGGTAGCACTTCCGGCTGTGATCACCGTAGTTCAGGGCATCAATGAGGTGCGTTATCCATCCGTAGCCGGCATTATGAAAGCGAAGAAAAAGCCCCTGACACCTCTCAAACTGAGTGACATCGGGCTGGATGCCTCCGGCTTGGCGCTGCAGGCCAAGGTTACCCAATATACTTTGCCCACCCCCAGACAAGGAGGAAGAATACTTCCCGGTGAAGCGGCAGAAGCCACCCATGAATTAGCACGAATCCTCCGCGAAGAAGCTAAAGTTCTCTAATCAGTAATGAACACAGTTAGGAGTGAGTTATATGCCTAAGGGAATATGGGTATTTGTCGAACAAGCTGAAGGGAAAGTTCGCAAAATATCCTTGGAAATATTAAGTCAAGGGCGAAAAATTGCCGACCAGACGGGAGAACCCCTGGCGGCGGTGATCGCCGGTGACGGCATCGCCGGCTTAGCACAGGAAGCCGCCGGTTATGGAGCCGATCAGGTCTTCTTACTGAACTCCCCCCAATTGGCCCAGTATACGACCGGGGCCTATACTTCCGCACTGGCTAAGCTCATTCAGGAAAAAGAACCCCAAGCCTTCCTGTTAGGCCACACGGCAGTGGGCAAAGATTTGGCTCCCCGCCTGGCCCAGCGCTTAGGAGTCGGTCTTGCTTCAGACGTGATCGACATTGAAGTGGATCCGGAAAAGTTCCTTCTTTATAAACGGCCTGTCTATACGGGCAGCGCTTACAGCTTTGTGGAAATCGTGAGCAGGCCCAGTCTGGCCACGGTAAGGGCTAAATCCTTCCCGGTGGCGGAGCCGGATCCGGCCAGACAAGCCGAGGTCATCGAAGCAGCGGTGACCATCGACCCGGACGATCTGAAGGTCATTGTCAAAGATGTGGCCTATTTGGTGACCAGCCGCCCGGCGCTGACTGAAGCGGATTTTGTGATCTCCGGCGGCCGGGGCATGAAAGGGAAAGAGAACTTCGCCCTGCTTGAAGAGTTAGCCGATGTGGTGGGGGGAGCGGTGGGAGCTTCCCGGGCGGCGGTGGATTCCGGGTGGATAGACAACCAGTTTCAGGTAGGGCAGACCGGGAGCATTGTGGCCCCGACGCTGTATATTGCCTGCGGTATCAGCGGCGCGATTCAGCACATCGCCGGGATGGGAGCATCCAAAGTCATCATTGCCGTCAATAAGGACCCTGAAGCGCCTATTTTCAATGTGGCCGACTATGGTATCGTGGGGGATTTGTTTGAGGTCGTCCCCCTCCTTACGGAAGAATTTAAGAAATTAGTGAACGGATAGGATTCACCCTTTTAAGGCAACGTGAATGCGGGAGTTCACCGCTGTAAACAAAAGAGGGTCCTGTTTGGAGAAGGGGGGCTGCCCTGGGGCAGCACCCCCCATGATCAAGGAGCAAAGGAAACGCTCCAGGGGAATAGGTCTGGGATTAGGAAAGGGGAATAGGGATATGGCGACACGGGAGCTTTATTGGAATATTGAATATCACTGGTTGATTTACCCTATGCTGGTCATAGCTCTCGGTTTTTTCTGCTATGGTTTTTATCAGCGTTATCAGCTGTGGCAGATAGGACGGCCTGAGAACCGCAGGCAGAATATCGGCAAAAGAATCGGAGATGTCCTTCTTTATGGCTTAGGACATAAAAGAATCTTAAAAGATGCTTTTCCGGGAATCATGCACCTTTTGATGTTCTGGGGGTTTGCCCTGCTGTTCTTTGCCACGATGATTGTAGCCTTGCAGGCTGACTTAGGGATCAATATGTTTAAAGGCGGGCTCTATATCTTTATTAAGGTAACCGCCAATGCCTTTGGACTGTTAGCCATTATCGGCTGTCTGATGGCGATTTGGCGGCGTTATGGTCAGCGTCCGGATCGCCTCGATAATAAAAAAGATGATGCCTTTGTTTTAGCCCTTATCCTCACGATCCTGGTCACCGGTTTTGTCATTCAGGCTGTGCGTATGGCGGCAGTTGAAGATCCCTGGGGCATGTATGCCTTCATCGGCTATGCCATGGCACCCCTTTTCAAGGGCTTGAGCAATTCAACCCTGGAAGGAATTCATGCCTTTCTCTGGTGGTTCCATTTCATTTTAGTGATGGTCTTTTTCGGGTATTTTCCTTACTCCAAGCTTTCCCATATCTTCCTGGCCCCTGCCAATCAGTTTTTGCGGCACCATGGCCCCATCGGCGTCCCGGAGAATATCGATTTTGAAGATGAGAGCCTGGAGACTTATGGCAAAAGCAAGCTCGGTGAGTTCAGCTGGAAGACCCTTTTTAATACGGATGCCTGTTTGCGCTGCGGCAGATGCCAGGATAACTGTCCGGCTTATTTAAGCGGCAAACACCTTAATCCCAAAAAAGTGATTCAGGATATGGGGGCTTATCTGGAAGAGATGGGTCAGGCACTGAAAACCTACCGGGCGGCCAATCCGGCCCTTGCCGTGGCCGGCTCCGGAAATGAGGTGGCGGCTGCGGCTGAAGCTCCTGCGGAAGAAGAGTTGGGCTTGCGCTCTCTCATCGGTGATGTGATTGCCGAAGATGATCTTTGGGACTGCACCACCTGCCGTTCCTGTGAAGAACAATGTCCGATCTTTGTCGAGCATGTGGATAAAACCATTGATATGCGCCGCAATCTGGTGCTCATGGAATCACGTTTTCCCGCTGAAGCTCAGCTGGCTTTCCGCAATATGGAAAACAACAGCAATCCCTGGGGAATCGGCTGGTCCTCACGGGGGGACTTCTTGCAGAGTGTGGGATGTTTAACTATAGAAGAGAATCCAGATGCTGAAATTCTTTACTTTCCAGGTTGCTCCGGGTCCTTTGATGCACGGAATCAAAAGGTCTCGGCAGCCTTGGTGAAACTCCTGAAGGCAGCACAAGTCAATTTTGCTATTTTAGGCAGTGAGGAGAAATGTTGTGGAGACTCAGCCCGCCGCCTGGGAAATGAATATCTTTTCCAGGCCTTGGCTCAGGAAAATATTGAGACGATGAATGGCTACGGGGTAAAAACCATCGTTACTCAATGTCCTCACTGTTTTAATACCCTTAAGAACGAATATCCTGAGTTTGGCGGGAATTACCGAGTGCTTCACCATACCGAATATTTAAACGAACTATTAGCCTCCGGTAGATTAAAGCTTAATCAAGCAGGCAGTGGTTCGGAAAGGGGGGGAAACAGTCAATCCGTTACCTATCACGATTCCTGTTATCTGGGCCGCTATAACACCATCTATGCGGAACCCAGAACCCTGCTGCAAGCTACCGGTTTCCGGATTACCGAAATGTCCCGTCATCATGAGAAGAGTTTTTGCTGCGGTGCCGGCGGCGGAAGAATGTGGCTGGAAGAACATCAGGGCCAGCGTATCAATGAGATGCGCACGGACGAAGCCATGGCAGCAGGCGCAGAAGTGGTGAGCACGGGATGCCCGTTCTGCTTAACCATGATCAGCGACGGCATAGCTGCCCGTGAGGCCGTGGAGAGCGTGAAGGTATTGGATATTGCAGAGATCCTTGTCGAAAGAATATCGGAATAATTGACCGGGCGTCAAAGCGTTTTTTGACGGACAACAGGTCAAAAAAGTAAGAGGGGAGATTATATTATGTCCAATAATAATGGAGGATGGGCAAATCCTTCGCCTGCAGGTCTGGTCGCTTTAGGGGTTGCGTGCTTTACTTTTTTCGCTTTGCTGAGCGGCAGGGTTACAGCGGGGGCAATGCCTCTGCTGGGGTGCTGGCTGATCGGTGGTTTTATTACGCAGGTCATTGTTGGTGCTATTGAGTTAAAAGAAGGCCAGATTCTTGGCGGCAACGTTTTCCTCTATTTTTCAGCATTCTTTATGCTGGTCGGAGGATTGGAGTTTTTTGTTAAGTATTTTGCTGCAGCGCAACAATGGTCAATACCCTTGGATACCCGCATTGACGGCTGGGCTTGGATTGTTCTTTCCTTTTGTCTGGTGCTCTGGACTCCGGCTTACTTCAAAGCGACGAGTGTCTTAACCATGATCGTTATTCTGATCGATATCGCCGTTGTCCAGGTTGCTTTCCTCGATTTGGGAGTTCTCAGTCCTTCCTTCAAACCTTTTGCTGCTTACGCTCTGCTTTTTGCGGGAATTTTGGCCATGTATCTCTCGGCGGCCTTAATTCTCAATACCACTTACGGTAAATCGATCCTTCCTCTCACGAAGCCTTGGGTCAAAGAAAAAACCGCTGCACCTGTTGGAAATGCTAAAAAAATGTAAGGCCATTATTGTTATAATTCGTTAATTATAGAGAATTTCGGATTAGGGTGGAGGAGCGTTTAAACAACCAACCAGTTGGTTGTCTAAGGGAGAATAAGGAGGGGCTGAATTTGAATAGTATAATTGAAGAGTATCAAAAGAAGCTGACTACGCCGGAAAAAGCTGTGAGTGTGGTTAAATCAGGGGATTGGGTGGATTATGGCTCCTTTACCGGTCAGCCCGTTGTCTTGGATAAAGCTTTGGCAGCTCGCAAGGATGAGCTTGAGGATGTAAAGATTCGGGCGGTCACGGCGGTGAGGATGCCCGAGGTGGTCAAGGTTGATCCGGAGGCCAGGCATTTCGTTTATAATAACTGGCATTTCAGCGGTTTAGACCGTAAATTGCACGATCAGGGGCTTTGCTGGTACAGCCCGATCATCTATAATGAACTGCCCAGCTATTACCGGCGTTTTCTTGAGGTGGACGTAGCCATGATTCCGGTGGCGCCCATGGATGAAAAAGGCTTTTTTAACTTCGGACCCCAGGTTTCTCATACCAAAGCCATGTTGGAAAAAGCAAAAATCATTATTTTCGAGGTGAACCCGAAAATACCCCGTTGCCTGGGCGGTCTGGAAGAGGCCCTGCATATTTCTGAAGTGGATTATATCGTGGAAACAGAATGGGATCTGCCTCAGATTCAACCCGTTCCCCCTACCGAGTTGGATAACAGAATCGCCGGATTTATTATGCCTGAACTTGTGGATGGAAGCTGCATTCAGCTGGGTATTGGCGGTATGCCTAATGCTATGGGTAAGATTATTGCTCAATCCGACCTTAAAGATTTGGGTGTCCATACCGAGATGATGACGGAAGCCTTTGTGGAAATGGTGGAAGCCGGACGTGTTACCGGTGCCCGCAAACAGATTGACAGATATAAACTAACCTATACTTTTTCCATGGGAACTCAGAAAACTTATGATTTTCTTCATAACAACCCCAGCTGCGCGATTTACCCGGTAGACTATGTGAACAATCCTTGGATCATCGCCAAGAATGATAAGGTTATCGCCATCAATAATTGCGTCGAAGTCGATTTATTCGGCCAAGTATGTTCAGAATCTTCTGGCACCCGTCAAATCAGCGGCACAGGCGGACAGGTGGACTTTACTTTAGGCGCCTACCATTCCCAAGGCGGTAAATCCTTTATCTGCCTGGAGTCCACCTATAAAGCGAAAAATGGCGAGATAAGATCGCGGATTAATCCTATCTTAACTCCTGGTGCTATCGTCACAACCCATCGCGCCATGGTTAATTATGTGGTGACTGAGCACGGCATCGTCAATTTGAAAGGGAAGTCCACCTGGGAACGTGCCGAAGCTTTGATCTCCATCGCTCACCCCGATTTCCGCGATGACCTGATCAAAGAAGCAGAAAAAATGGGTATCTGGAGAAGAACCGCTAAGCTTGCTTAACACTGTCAGAAAGTAGAACCAAAATTTAGGTGTCATTACCTTGAGGAGGAACGTCATGAGAGAAGTAGTGATTGTCAGTGCTGTCCGTACACCCCTGGGGTCCTTTGGGGGAGCTTTAGAGAACTTTACAGGAGCCGAACTGGGAGCTATCGTGATCAAGGAAGCGATCAAACGGGCCGGAATCCTGCCTGCACAAGTGGAAGAAGTCATTATGGGGAATGTACTCAGTGCTGCGGCAGGTCAAAATCCTGCCCGACAAGCAGCAATTAAAGCAGGAATTCCTCAAGAAGTGCCCGCCTGGACCCTGAATAAGGTCTGCGGTTCCGGACTTAAATCGGTAATCTGTGGGGCCCAGGCCATCCTGGCCGGTGATGCGGACATTATTGTCGCCGGCGGCATGGAGTGCATGTCCTCATCAGCCTATGCTCTCCCTAAAGCAAGAAAAGGCTATCGGATGGGCAATGACAGCCTGGTGGACACCATGATCACGGATGGTTTAACCGATGCTTTCCATAATATTCACATGGGATTGACCGCCGAGAATATCGCTGAGCAGTTCCAGATTTCCCGGGAGGATCAGGATGCTTTGGCACTGCGCAGTCAAAACCGGGCCGAGGCCGCGATCCAATCCGGATTATTCGATGAAGAGATTGTCGCTGTGGAAATTCCCCAAAAAAGAGGAGAGCCTCTGGTGTTCAGTCAGGATGAGTTTCCCCGTTTCGGCACCACTGCCGATACTTTGACCAAGCTGCGGCCGGCCTTTAAGAAAGAGGGTACGGTAACTGCGGGCAACGCTTCAGGGATCAATGACGGGGCTGCCGCAGTGGTGGTCATGTCCAAAGAGAAGGCTGAAGAATTGGGATTAGCAGTCCTGGCCAAAATCACTTCCTGGGCTTCTGCCGGGGTGGATCCTCTGATCATGGGGACCGGACCGATCCCTGCGACACGAAAAGCCTTGGCCAAAGCCGGACTGACTATTGCCGATATTGACCTGGTGGAGGCCAATGAAGCCTTTGCCGCCCAGGCCGCTATCGTTACCCGGGAGCTGGGATTGGATGTGGAAAAAACCAATGTCAACGGCGGCTCCATCGCCTTGGGGCACCCCATCGGTGCTTCCGGCACCCGCGTCCTGGTCACCCTTCTTCATGAATTGAAACGACGGAACGGACAGCGGGGGCTGGCCACCTTATGCATCGGCGGCGGTCAGGGCGTCAGCCTGATTGTAGAGAGATAGGGGGAGAACTATGACATATTCGAATATCCTGGTTGACTATCAGGAGCAGATTGCCCTGGTGACGATCAATCGCCCCAAAGCCTTAAACGCGCTGAATACGCTGACCTTGCAGGAGCTCAGCCAGGTCGTTGAGGATTTGGCCAATAATTCCTCAGTACGGGTCGTGATTCTGACGGGAAGCGGCGAAAAGGCCTTTGTAGCCGGTGCCGATATCGCCGAAATGAACACGAAAACCCCGCTGGAAGCAAGGACGTTCAGCCAATTAGGCCAAAAGCTGATGAATCAGATTGAAAGCCTGCCCCAACCGGTCATTGCCGCCATCAATGGTTTTGCCCTGGGTGGAGGTCTGGAATTGGCAATGGCTTGCGATATTCGGCTGGCCGGTGAGAATGCCCGCTTCGGGCAGCCGGAAGTAAACCTGGGTATACCGGCGGGTTTTGGCGGCACCCAACGGCTTCCCCGCTTGGTAGGCAGCGGACGGGCCAGCGAAATTCTTCTCACTGCCGAGCTGGTAGATGCTCAGGAGGCATTCCGCATGGGTCTGGTTAACCGGGTTTATCCCAAAGAAGAGCTCCAGGAACAAGCTCTGGCTATGGCCAGGAAGATCGCCGCCAAAGCTCCCGTCGCCGTACAATTAACCAAAAGCGCCATTTATAAAGGGGCCAATATGGATCTGAGCAGTGGACAAGATTATGAAGCAGAGGTCTTTGCTTTGGCTTTCCACACTGAGGACCGCAAGGCGGGCTTTAAGGCCTTTCTCGAGAAAAGCCAGACTGAATTCCAGGGGCGATAAGGAAGAGCAGCTTAGAACCTCTTGGTTTAGAGAGGAAATAGTAAACATTCTATAGAATACTAACCCAGGACACGACCTGGGTTTATTTTCTTATAGGAGGGTGATTGGATGTTTTCAAAATCTGAATATGAACGCCGCCTTAAAGGATTTCAAGCTATCCTGGCGCAACAGGAAATAGACGGGGCACTTTTGGTGCAGCGGGCAGATACCCTCTATTTTACGGGGACGGCCCAAAACCTGCATCTTTATATACCCCAGACAGGGAATCCCTTGCTACTGGTCTATCGGAATATGGAAAGAGTTTTGGCTGAGTCCCCTTGGGAGGCTTTTCCACTGACCGGCATGTCTAAACTGCCTGAACTGATCAGTGAACACGGGCATCCCCTTCCCAAGGTGATGGGGCTGGAATATGATGTTTTGCCTGTCGCCAACTATCTTCGCTATGAAAAGATCTTCAGCCAAACAAGGCTGGTGGATATTTCCTATCCACTGCGGCTTTTCCGGGCTGTGAAATCTGCAGAGGAGATCGCCCGGCTTGAAGAAAACGGACGGGTCTATGCCCAGCTCTTGGCGTATGCTTCCACAGTGCTCCGTTCCGGCATGACTGAAATTGAACTGGAAGGTCTGCTGGAGGCTAAGGCGAGAATGCTGGGGCATGAAACCATGCTGCGCACCCGGGCCTTTGGCTTTGAATTTCATTTTGGCGGGGTGGTGGCTGGACCCCAAGGGGCAATTTCCGGCTACTTCGATGGGCCGGTTACCGGCCTGGGCGCATCTTATGCCCATCCCCTGGGGCCTTCCCATACCCCTATTCAGGCCGGGGATATGGTCATGATGGATTTAGTTATTGCCCAGGAAGGGTATCAGGTGGATGCCACCAGAATGCTAGTGATCGGGGAGCCTTCGCAAAAAATGGCGGAAGCCTATCAGCTCAGCTGTGAAATTCAGGAGCGGGCCCGCCTGGCTCTTATCCCCGGGCGCAAAACCGGGGATGTCTATGCCGAACTGGTGGACTGGGTGGAAAGAGAGACTCCATATGCCGGGAATTTTATGGGGTATGGGCAGAATCGGGTCCGCTTCATCGGCCATGGGGTGGGGCTGGAGTTGGATGAACTTCCGACCATCAGCAAAGGCGCTCAGGAGATCCTGGCTCCGGGAATGACCATAGCTGTCGAACCCAAATTTATCTTTCCCGGGGAAGGGGCCGTGGGTGTAGAGGATACCCTCGTTATTGAAGGAGAAAAGGGGGCCCGTTTTCTTACCCATGCCCCCAAATCCATCCTCAGAGTTTAGAGATAAAAGCTTGAATTCAGGCCCTTTTCTGTCGGATTTCTTAACTTGCCAAAGTATGGGTTCGGATCTATACTCTAGTTACACAAATTGAGGGAAGGGGGATTTTCCCTGTTTTCTAAGCTTAAAACTTGGTTTGGTCCAAGAATTCTTAAGACCGGACTGGGAGTAACCATTGCCATATTAATCTGCCAGATAGCTTCAGTGGGGCCGGCCAGCTTTGCCGCCATTACGGTGGTCATCAATATGCAGCCTTCCGTGAGCAAAGCCCTTTCTAACGCCTGGGAACAGATCGCTGTTAATATTGTAGCTGTGGTACTGGCTATTGCGGTGGGGCTGACCGTGGGAAGCAACCCTTATATCATCGGCTTGGTTGTTATCCTAATGATCGCCGCTTCCAACCGTATGGGGTGGCATGGTGTGAATTTAGGGATCGTATCCATCATCTTCATCCTGGATGCTCCTCCCGACCAATTCCTGGAACATGCTATTTCCCGGGCTTTGTGCATTTTTATTGGCTTGGTGGTAGCTCTTACCATCAATCGGGTGCTTGCTCCGCCCCGCTATAAAAAGAATTTCCGCAAAAAATTATATGCCCTTGTCTATGACTCATCGGAGTTCTTTTTGGACAGCCTTAAGCATTATGTGGATTCGACATCCTTCAACAGCTATGAAAAGGTAAAACCAACCTTGCTGGAAAAGCAGTTGGAAGAAGTGACAGAGCTTTACGAACACGCCCGGGAGGAATTCAGCTCCAAAGACAAAATGCAGCTTATGGAGCGGCTTCTGGAGCTGTGCCGGGGATTTATCGAGCGTGGGGAAAACATCGAAGAAATGACCCGTCAAAGAGTGAAACGGCGCCAGGCCCCTGATTCTCCTCCCCAAATGGGTCAGGGAATAAGCAAGGAATTCCAGAATCTTTTGGATTATATCCTGGTTGGCAAAGGGATCCTGGGAGCACTGCGGGATAGTTTGTACCTCAGCTTTACCTATGTTCCGGCCACGCCGCTGCAAACCCTTGATCAGGATTTTTGGAATGAGTTTGATCTGAGGATGGATCAGTGGCAAAAGCATTTTAGCGGCGTGTACTTTCTGCGGGCCACCATGGAAGTGGCTGTGGTGGCCACGGAAATGCGCTGGGCATCCAAGCGGATGAGAAGCAGTTACGAGCTGAGCATTAAGAAGAACGATTTGCAGCCTTTGGAAGAATCCAAGCAGTTTCTGCAGGAAAATCCGGGTGTTTCCGGCGGCCCTAAGGAATAAGTGGATTGACAAAGGATGATTGGGGTAGAAGATGAATATAAGCTATCGTGTGCCTGCAGCGGATGAGATGGAAAAAATCAGTGAACAGATCATGAACAGTTACGTATCAGCCTACGACGGGCTGATGGACAGGGCGTATTTGTCTTCACTGGAAGCCGATCATTGGCTGCCCATTCTAGAGGAGAGTGCGGGCAAAGGAGATATTTGCCTCATCGCGGAATCTGAGGGAAAGATCATTGGCAGCACCGTGTTCAGCATCGCCAATGAGAGGAAAGATATCTATGCGGAATGGCATGCCTTTTATTTGCTGCCGGAGTATATCGGTCTCGGCCTGGGCCATTCATTCTATCAGAGGATAGAGGAAGAAATGCTGAAGCAGGGATGTGAGTTTTGTATTCTGGAAGTATTATCCTCCAATCAGCGTGCCATACGATTTTATCTGTCTCATGGTTTTAGCAGGACAGAAACCTTTACCGTTCAGGAATACGGAATGATACTTTCCTGTGACAAAATGAGAAAAGACTTTAAAGGCTATCCTGTATAATCACTAATAAAGGCGTCCTGCCCCCACTATTATAGTGAAGGGAGGACGCCTTTGGCTATTTGCACCAACTTTGAGTTTCGGAGTTAAGTTTTGACACAGCCCCGTAAGCTTGCTTTAATTCATGCTCATTAATTCATGCCCTAAAGAGAAAGGTGCTGCCCCAGCACATACATCACCAATACATTCCAGACCAAAAGCAGGGGGATTCCCAATACAAAGGTAGTGTGCCTGGTTTTGTGCCGGAAAATCTGCATGCCCAGCCAAGCTCCCAGAGCCCCGCCCAGAAAAGCCAGGATAAAGAACCACTTTTCCGGAATGCGCCGGCCCCTGCTGCGGGCCCGGTTTTTATCCCATCCCATCAGCAAAAAGCCAATGGCGTTGATGATCAGATAAGCCATCCCCAATGGCCAAAGATTAAGCAAATCAGTCAAGAAGCTACTCCTTTTTCTCGAAGGCAGCGAAAGATGTTGTTAAGACGGAACAACCGGCAGTAAAGTAGGCCAGGCGCAATGTGTCGGCGATTTCCTGCTCCGAGATTCCTAACTGGCGGGCTTGATTGGCCAGGCTGGCCACTCCTGCCGAGGCTCCTAAGACGGTATCAAGGGCCAGAGCGATCAAAGTCCTGGTCTTCTCATCAAGGCTGTTCTCCTGAAAGGCGAGAGCAGCTATGTTGCCAATTTCTTGGGCGAAGGTGGGATCATATCCTGCCAGGGGTTTTAAGAAAGGGGGCAATGCCATAAAAAAAACCTCCAATTCACTTTATTTACCACTACTTTATAACTAAACGGGGAAGAAAGCAAAAGGAATTGTCCGGATATTATTTTTTTCTTCTCAGGGTATTCTATAGAGGAATAGCAAAACTAAAAGCGGAAAAGGAGGAGTTGTATGTCCAAGCCCAAAGAAAAGAAAAATGCCGTCGAGGTTATACGCAAGAAGGATCTGAACCCGGGAGATAAAATTCCTCCCTTTGCTGCTCACGACAATGACAAGATCGGTCAAGGCCATTCCAAAGAGCGGACTTAAAGGGTTGCTGAGAATTATATTCTTGACAAAATTCTCCCCGGAGAGTAAACTGAGACACGAGCTGACATTGAGACGCACTTTTTTAAGTGCACGCGAACAATGGAAAAACACCTGCTTATGGACGGCAGGTGTTTTTATATGCATTAATCTGTAGGACTTATTTCCAAACTATGCTATTATGTTTTCGAATGGGGTGGCCTATGCGTTTATTTATAGATTTGATGTGGTTTTTTAAGAAGGAAAAATTGAGTTATATTACCGGAATTATGCTGCTCATCGTCCTGGCAGCCATCAATCTTTGCCCGCCCTATATTGTCGGCAGGGTCGTGGATGGAGTAACCAACCGGACCTTAACCCCGGAAATCCTTTGGCCTTGGCTCTTGATCCTCTGCGGCCTGGGTATTTTATCCTACATCCTTCGCTACAGCTGGCGTATCCTGATTTTCGGAGCGGCGGCCCGCTTAAGCCGGTTGCTGCGCCAACAGCTTTTTAAGCATTTTACCCGTATGTCACCCAGCTTTTATCAAAAGTACCGGACCGGGGATTTGATGGCCCATGCTACCAATGATATTCAAGCCATTGAAACCACTGCCGGGATGGGGGTACTTACCTTGGTGGATTCCCTGGTCACGGGCGGTTTTGTCGTTTTCTCCATGGCAGCCTTTCTGAGCTGGAAATTGACCCTTATTACTTTGTTGCCTATGCCGATTATGGCCTGGGTCTCCAGTTATTACGGCACATTGCTTCATGAGCGTTTCTTCAAGGCTCAGGAGGCTTTCAGCGATCTTAATGATAAGGTTCAGGAAAATATCTCCGGAGTACGTGTCGTGAAAGCCTTTGGTCAGGAGGAAGTGGAGATTGAGTCCTTCCGCAAGTTGTCCGATGATGTGGTCAAAAAGAATCAGGCGGTGGCTGTGGTCGATTCCCTCTATGATCCGTCGATTATGCTGATTGTGGGACTATCCTTTTTTCTGGCCATCTCCTTTGGCGCTTATGAAGTGATCCATCTCCGGCTGACTCTGGGCCAGCTTACTCAGTTCACCCTTTATCTGGGACAGTTTATTTGGCCGATGCTGGCCTTTGGCTGGCTGTTCAATATTATGGAACGGGGCAGAGCTTCCTATGATCGCGTGCAGGCTTTGCTTGAGGTGAAGTCCGAAGTTCAGGATCAGGTTTCCCTGCAGGGAGCCCCTGCAGGAAGCAGGGCAGAGCTTAGACAAAGTGTTAAGGGGGATATTTACTGCACTCTTGAGCAATTTACCTATCCCGGTCAGACCAAGCCCGAGCTGAAGAAGATCCATTTCACCCTTAAAGAAGGGCAGACCCTGGGCATCGTGGGCAAGACCGGCAGCGGCAAAACCACCCTTTTCCGGGTCCTCCTCCGTGAGTTTGCGGGAATGACAGGAGAAATTCGTATTGGCGGTGTCTCTATTGAAGAGATCCCTTTAGATAGCTTGCGGGGAATCTTTGGTTATGTCCCCCAGGAACACTTTCTTTTTTCCACCACCCTGGCCGAAAATATTGCTTTGGGGAAACCCCGGGCCCAGCTCTCGGAAATTGAGAAGGCTGCTAAAACAGCTTGTATTCATGAAGATATCCAGCGGTTTGAAGGGCGCTATGGGACCCTGGTCGGGGATCGGGGAGTCACCTTATCAGGAGGGCAAAAACAGCGGATTTCCATTGCCCGGGCCCTGCTGCTTGATCCTAAAATATTGATTCTTGATGATTCTTTATCGGCTGTGGATGCCAAGACGGAAAAACAAATCCTCCTGGAGCTTAAGGGCAACCGCAGTCAGAAAACCACCTTGATCTCGGCCCACCGCCTCAGTGCAGTTGAGCATGCTGATTTGATTTTGGTCCTTCAGAATGGAGAAATAATAGAGCGGGGCAGCCATGCCGAATTAATGGAGCATCAGGGCTGGTATGCTGAAACCTATCAGGCTCAGCAACTGGAAAGTTTGATCGAAGAGGGAGGCGGACTGGCATGAGCACCCTTATCTCCGAAGAGTTGGAACATAAAGCCGGTCTCAGCGGACAGGGCGGGACCATCCTCAGGCTCCTTGCCTATTTAAAACCCCATCTTAAACCTCTGGTTTTTGCCTTTGCCTTGCTCGTTGCGGGTACCGCGGCCGATGTAGCCGGACCTGTACTGATCAAGATCTTTTTGGATGATTACCTGACCCCTGGACGTCTGGAACCCCTGGCTTTAACAATCCTGGGCGGCGGGTATCTGCTGCTGGTCATCTTGGCTTCTTTCCTTCAATATCACCAATTGGTTCGTTTCAATAAAATCGCTTTGCTGGTTATTCAACAAATCAGGGTGGATATTTTCACTAAGGTTCAGTATTTGGCCATGAGTGTCTTTGACCGGACTCCGGCGGGAGCTTTAGTCTCCAGGGTCACCAATGATACGGAGGCGATTAAGGAACTTTATATCGGCGTGCTCTCAACCTATGTTCAGAACATTGTCTTTCTGCTGGGCATATTTATTGCCATGTTCAGCCTGGATGTGCGGTTAGCGGCCTTCTGCCTGGTGCTGCTCCCCATCATCGTTGTTTTGATGCAAATCTACCGCAGGATCAGCTCCAAGATATACAGGATCTCCCGGGCGGAGCTGGGCAGGTTGAATGCTATACTCAATGAGTCCATCCAAGGCATGAATATCATTCAAATCATGAGGCAGGAAGAAACCTTTCAAAAGAAATTTGCCGGTATTAACGAGAAGTATTACGGTGCGGCCATTGCCAATATTAAACTGGAAAGCACCCTGATGCGTCCGGCCGTGGATCTGCTCTACACCTTCGCGCTGATTCTGGTCCTGGGTTTCTTTGGTCTGGAATCCATCATTGGTCCGGTGGAAGTGGGAGTGCTCTATGCCTTTATCAATTATCTGGATCGTTTTATCGACCCGGTGAATATGATCTTAATGCGCCTTTCCCAGCTTCAGCAGGCGATTATCGCTGCGGAAAGGGTCTTTGAAGTGCTGGATGACGGGCGGACCACCACCGCCCTTGGTTTGAATGCTGTTCAGGAAGCCGGTGATCCTCCTGCTCCTGGTATCGAAAAAGGCGAGATTGAATTTCGCAATGTCAGCTTTTCCTATGATGGTGTCACTGAAGTCTTGAAAAATATTTCCTTTACGGTTCACCCTGGGGAGACGGTAGCTTTAGTCGGTCATACCGGCAGCGGGAAAAGCACGATTTCCAATCTCTTAATGAAGTTTTATCCGGTTAATCAAGGAGACATCCTGATTGACGGCCTATCCTTGCATGACTTTTCCCAGGAGGAGCTGCGCACTCAGATCGGGCTGGTTGCCCAGGACCCTTTCCTCTTTGTCGGAGATATAGCCGGTAATATTGCTCTCAACCGGCCCCAGGTTAAGGAAGGAGAGGTGGAGGCGGCGGCAGAATTTGTGGAGGCTGATCAATTCATTACCAAGCTGGGGCAGGGGTATCAGGAACCTGTCAGTGAAAGGGGCTCCACACTCTCCAGTGGCCAGCGGCAGCTGATCTGCTTTGCCCGCACCATTGCCGGCGAACCTAAGATTCTTATTCTCGATGAAGCCACTGCCAGTGTGGATACAGAGACAGAGGAGGCTATTCAAACCGCCTTAAACAAAATGCGCCAGGGGCGCAGTACCATCGCTATTGCTCACCGGCTTTCCACCATACAGGATGCCGATCTTATCCTTGTTTTGCATCAGGGACAAATAGTCGAGCGAGGCAATCATAACGAACTCCTCGCTCAAAAAGGCCTGTATTACAAAATGTTCCTGCTCCAACAAGGGGCAGGCCAAGGTTATTAATCCTCAGGCTGCGAGTAGGCATACCGCGTGAGGATAGCTGCTCCCAACAGGGTAAGCAGCACAATGAGCTCAAACACTTGCTTGCTCTTACCCATATTCATGATCAGCCGATGCATGCCCGGAAGTTCTTCTTTGATGGCCTGAAGCTTTTCCGGGAAGGTCCCATAGGGTTCCGTGATCTGCTGATAACTTTGGCAGAGCAGTTCATTTTTGCGTTGGATAATCCCCTCGATCTTTGGTATACGGGTCAGGGGCTGAGCAGAACGGGGTTGATTAAAGGTAAAGGATACTGTATTGCCAAGTACCCTGACCTCCTTTTCTGAATACCCCGTTTTTTTCATACCCTCTAAAAAGGCATCCCGCATCCCGGCAGATTCCAGGGTGATCTTAATCTCCATAATGAGCTCAGAGGGTTCGGAAAACTCACCCAAAACAAAGCCCGTCAGCCACCAATGCCGTCCTTCCCTGGTAAAAAGAATCCGCTTTCCTTTCTTGAGGGTGAAGGCCATCTGGAGGCAATCCTTATTGCTTGCCGACTGATAATAGATGCCTGAAAAAATTTTGGGCAGGTCCACATCGACACCGTTGGTGTAGACTCCGACTTCTCCCCCGGTTACCAGATCGTATTGACCTTTCCAAAGACCAATCATCCACTTTTTATTGTTGTAAACAAAGTAGATCGGCTCACAGTCAAGGATCATGCCCAGGGGGGCGGCCGCTTCGTCGTAAAGCCGGCAATAGCCAATACTTCTTTGCCAGGGGTCCATAGTGGATATGAAAATATCCTGGCTTTCATCATAAGCGTAGCCGGCGACGGCCAGAGCCTTATCTAATTCTCTATCTCCCGTCCCCGGAGACAAAACCTTATCTAATTCTCTATCTCCCGTCCCCGGAGACAAAACCTGTAAATCCGTCATGCAAATCCCCCTCCAGTACATACTATTGAGTTCAGGCATAGAATGGTGCATAAATGACTCAATAAATGGTATCGGAGGGGGATTAATTGAAAAAGGATGCTCATTTTTATGCTCTTTTGGCCTTGAGCAGAGCCTGCGGCTTTAAGAAAAAAAGCGCACATCAGCTTGCCTATGCTTCACAATTTGTTGATGATGCCAAAATCAACTTGATTTTTCTCCACAATATGACCCCAAAGGAAGGGCTGGATTGGGTGGAGAACACACCGGCTTTCTTTAATATCGCCACTTGTCACGCCTATTTTCGTATTGCCACCTTTAATTATGAGGCTATGGTGAATAATACCACCGCTTTTCACTTTGTACCGGGCTGCGAGGGGCAGGGATTTACCAAAAAACTGCGCTGTAAAGAAGAGTCCCCCGTTATTCTTGACATACTCACGGAAGCCTTTCAAGAAGATAATCTGATCAGGTTTGGCATGGTTTTGCATTCCTATGCCGATACCTTTGCTCATCAGGGGTTCAGCGGGATGTTAAGTAAAGTCAATGCCATTAATAATTGTCATGTTAAGACCGTACGTTCTTGGCAACTTATTGAACCTTTCTCAGGTTTTCTCAAGAATTTAGGTGGGGAGAAATTCGAAAAGTATTTTGATAAAGTCTTGCCTGCCTATGGTCATGTCCAGGCTCTGGATTTTCCCGATCTTCCTTATCTGGTATGGTCCTATGAATACGATCACAGCGATGATTTCAGAGGAGCCCGCCAACGAGTGGAGGTGGATAATCGGGAAAGATATCAAAGAGCATTTCGCAAGCTTAAGGAGCAGCTTGAACACTATTTAACCCTATATCCGCACCATCGGGATCAAGGTATAGAGTTCACTGCTTTTGATCTGCTTTGGGAAGGGCTTATATTTAATGGACATGATCAAGCCCGGATCAAGAATTGGCAGCAGCTCATGGTCAGACTTGGTTTGTTTGCCAAGAATGACAAAGACTTATGGACTTACAAGGATGACACCTGGCTGAAGCAGGCTTTTGTCAATTATGACGCCAGGAGATTTCATAACCGGCGGGTAGAGGGTGCTCTATGTGCCGGCAATTTTGAAGAAACCTCTTGGTATCATTTTATCCTCGCTGTTAAATGGTATAAGAAAAAATTTCAGCATTATTGCTATGAACACCAATTGTTTTTCCCCAAGTAATCCTTGAGCCGGTGTATTTAATGACTCAATGGTTTTGGGATGCGTAGTCCACCATGGCCTGATTGAGGGGAATAAAATCGGCACTGATCTCAGGTGCTTCCAGCCACTGGCTGGAGGGGGAGGCGGGATTGAAGTAATCCACGAATTCCCGGAAGTTTTCACCGGAATAAGCTTCGCGAAATCCCTGCAGATTAAAATGAGCCACAAAGTTGCAATTCAGGTTGAGATGATAGTATAAATCTTTATTGATAAGTCCGGCGTTTTGTTTATCGATGACTTTCTTAAAATTGGTAAAGACTTTTTGTTGTTGTTCCTCCGACATTCTGTACATCGTATTCCTCCCGATTCAACTATTCCTTAACTTTAAGATCGCATCCTTAATTTAACCCATTTGCAGCAAAGTGATTCTTAACTTCAGATGGAGTTTGCCAAAAAGAAATGCCCTCTTGAATGTTTGCATCAA
Source organism: Desulfitobacterium sp. LBE (assembly GCF_007830365.1). NCBI lineage: Bacteria > Bacillati > Bacillota > Clostridia > Eubacteriales > Desulfitobacteriaceae > Desulfitobacterium > Desulfitobacterium sp. LBE. The sequence goes on from NZ_VLKD01000001.1 coordinate 521,313, forward strand.
GAGGGCATTCGAAACCAAATCATGGGTTTAAGTATTTATGATCGGGATTCTTGGGAATAACAATCCAGGCGATCAGGTAGGCGAAGAACCCCATGCCGGCACCAAAGATGGCAATAACAACCGCCAGCCTGATCAGGGTCGGGTCCACATCAAAATACTCACCCAAACCACCGCAAACCCCGGCCAACATCTTTTCCCTTCCTGAGCGGTAAAGGCGCTTTTCCATATTAATATCCCCTCCCGTAGTCCATAATTTTGTTTCTTCACTCTAAAGTACGTGGGAGCAGGAGAAAAGTTTCGGTATAAAACCTTCAATCTAAATAATTCCCCGGGAAATACATAGTTTTTACCTATTGGTCAACACTAGGGTTAAGATTTTAGGGAGGTGTCTTCATGCAAGTTCAACTCAGTCAAAAGGAGCAAATGCTTCTCAAAGACTTAAAAGGTCACGAAGAATTATGTGTCGAAAAATATAGTAAATATGCCAAGGAAGCCGAATGTGCAAATCTCAGTCAAATGTTCCAGAACCTTGCTTCCCGTGAACAGCAGCATTATAATACCATCAGCCAGATCATGACCGGTCAGGTTCCGTTCATGAATCAAGGCCAGGGGCAGCAAGGTCAGGGACAACAGGCTCAAGGACAGCAAGCCCAGGGAATGCAGTCTCAAGGGAGCAATAGCTACAGCCAAAAGGATTTTAATATGCTCAGCGATATGCTGGCCACTGAAAAATATGTCTCAGGAACCTATGATACTTCAATTTTTGAATTCCAGGACACCAATCTCAGACAAATTCTCAATCATATTCAAAAAGAAGAGCAGGAACATGGTGAAGAAATCTTTAACTATATGCATTCCCACGGCATGTACCCTGTCCAGTAAGGTTTTGTCAAAAACCTTTTAAACATGGGGATTGCAGAGGCCTGCAATGAGTATATTTGAGCTGAAAGTAACGGAAAAGTAATGAAAAGATAAGGTCAAAACCGGATAAGATGCCCGGAAGAGGCTGTTGTATCAAGGAACTTTAGGGTTCATTTGTACAACAGTCCTTTTTTCTTTTTCATGTTCTCAATTGAGTGGGACTTTGTTATAATGATAACCATGTGAAAGGTTTTCAGGATGAGGAGATGAAATCGTTGGAACAACTACTGGATATCTTTCTGGCGTTTTTCCGCGCCAGCAATTTGGCCTTTGGTGGTGGTCCGGCCATCATTCCGCTGATTCAGGCAGAAGTGATCAATCATGGTTGGATGACCTTGGAGCAGTTCTCGGAAGGTTTGGCTATTGCAACTTCCTTGCCAGGCCCTATCGCCGCCCTTTTATCCGGGTATGTAGGTTACCATGTGGCGGGATGGCCGGGAGTATTGGCAGCCTTGCTGGGCACCTTGGCTCTTACCTCTATTCTGGTCATTGCTTTAACAGGCTTTTTGATGAAGCATAATAATTCTCCTGTACTTAAAGGGGCCTTAACCGGGGTTCGCCCTCTGGTGGCGGTTCTGGTGGCCAAGACAGCTTTCGATATGGGCTTAAGCGCCTTTCCAAGCATGTGGAGCTGGGTCATAGCCGGTGCGGCCATGATCTGCCTTTATAAGTTGAAGCTGCACCCGGGAATTGTAATTATCCTATCCATGGTCTTTGGACTTTTGGTCTTTCAGTAAGGATATTGAGGTGATGACATGATAAAAAAGTTATGGGAAGTGTTTATTGGCTGTGCCCGTGCCACCAATTTAGGTTTTGGCGGAGGTCCGGCCATGATCCCCTTAATTCAGCGGGAGGCGGTTACCCGCTATAAATGGCTGACCGATGAGGAATTCGCCGATGCCCTGGCCATTGGCAACTCCTTGCCGGGTCCTATTGCCACCAAGCTGGCAAGCTATATGGGATATAAGGTTGCCGGCTGGCCCGGTGCTTTGGCAGGACTTTTGGGAACCCTCCTTTCCACATTTGTGATTGTGATTTTGGGAGATCTATTGATAAGATACTCCCATACGCCGGCGTTAAATGCTGCGCTCACCGCTGTAAGACCGGTCGTGGTGGTTTTAATTGCCCAGTCGGCCTATGATCTGGGCAAAAAGGCTTTCCCGAAAAAATACCGCAGTACCTGGGCTGTTGCGGTAGTGGCCCTGGCCATCTTATTTATGACCAGGATTCATCCCGGTATCCTCGTGATCAGTGCGATGATTTTTGGCTATATTGCTTATGGGAGAAAGAAGGATTAAGCTTTAAAAAGCAGCTTCGCATTGAAGCTGCTTTTTTTTGTCATACTATTGTCATACTAAAGGAAAGAAAACGGTGTCAGGACAAGGTGATAAAATTGATAAAACTTATGGTCGGTTCAGCTCTCTTAGCCCTTTCACTGGCGCTGCTTATAATTTGCTTAGAAAAGAAGAATCCGGAAAAGACCGCCGCCTGGCTGTCTTTTCTGGCCCTCAATCCTCTGCTGGGGGTGTTGATCTACCTGGTTTTCGGCTGCACCCCGATTAAAAAAAGCTTATTCCGGTCCAAACATATGCCCGGGGAGCAATTGCCCGCTTTAGCCCATCAGCAAAAGCAGGCCTTCTCTGAAGAAAAAATCTATATCCAAGAGTCCATAGACGCCAAAGGCCTGTCAAGGCTTTTATTAGGGAAGGCTTTTGCGCCTTTATCCCGGAATAATTCCCTTACCCTCCTCCATAACGGGGACGAAAAATTTGCGGCTCTGCTTGAGGATTTAGAAAAAGCTCAGGACCATATTCATATGGAATATTATATTTTTCATGACGACGCCATCGGCAGGCAGGTTCAGCAGCTGCTGATCCGCAAAGCCCGTGAGGGTATAAAGATACGTTTGATGTTTGACGGGCTGGGCAGCCGCAGCCTCGCTAAGAATTTTCTCAGGGAGCTGAAAGCTGCCGGAATCGAGCTGCAATGGTTTTTGCCCCTGAGTTTTCCCCGGGCCTTCTTGACCCTGAACTATCGCAATCATCGCAAACTGGTGGTTATTGACGGCAGGATTGGCTATCTGGGCGGCATCAATATTGGGGATGAATACTTGTCCCGAAGCGCTAAGTACGGATTTTGGCGGGACACCCATCTGCGCCTGGAAGGGACCAGTGTGCACACCATTCAGGAGACTTTTTTCAATGATTGGTATTATCTCACAGGGGAAATCCATAGGGACCCTCGTTATTTTCCCAAGGAGCGGGAGGATGGGGAAATGCTGGTCCAAATTATTGGCGGGGGACCGGATTCCCACTATGAATCCATCAAGGAACTCTTCTTCACGATGTTAAGCACGGCGCAAAGGGAGATCGTGGTGACGACCCCTTACTTTATACCGGATGAAAGTATGATCATGGCCCTGAAAACCGCGGCCTCCAGAGGGGTAGCCGTTAAAATCATCCTTCAGGGAAAACCTGATCATAAGCTTCCTTATCTGGCCTCCTCCTCCTATTTCCGCGATTTGATCCCGTCGGGTGTGGAGATCTATCGCTACCAAAAGGGGATCCTGCACAGCAAGGTATTAACAGTTGATAAAGAGATAGGTGTGGTGGGCTCCGCCAATTTTGACATACGGAGTTTTCAAATAGACTTCGAACTAAGTGCGGTGATCTTCGGTTCTGATTTTGCGGAGAAGCTGGTTCGCGACCAAGAGCAGGATCTTCAGGACAGCCTGCAGATAACCCAGCAGGATCTGCAAAGCAGAACTCCGCTGTTGTCTTTTCAAATCGCTTTAGCCCGTCTTCTTTCACCTTTGCTCTAGTGGTCTGCAGCATCTGTTACAGACCATTGCTGGAATTCTGTCTTATAGGCAGGATTTCTTTCTTTTAGTGGGGAATAGAAAGAGAGAATATCGTCAGATATTCAAACTTACTAGCGTCTAAATTAATCAGAAAGAGAGAGGAGGTTTCCTCATAGTGCAAGCGGACTCCTTTGATGAGATTTATGAAGAGCTTTTTCCTATTCTTTACCGTTTTGTACGTTTGCGGGTACCGCAAAGTGATGTTGAGGATGTAACCGCTGAAGTGATTACTAAAATCTGGCGAGCATTGCCTAATTTTGAGGGGAAAAGTACCCTGAAATCCTGGGCGCTCCGCATCGCTTATCATCATATTGCCGACTTCTACCGAACCCGCAAGGGGAAAGGGATGCAAATAGTATCGTTAAGTGAGGAAATAAAATCTACCCAGGCGACAGATGATCATAGTGACCATTTATTGACCGTGCTGAGCGTAAGCGAAACACTGGCCAAGCTTTCTGAACAACAAGTGGCAGTGATACAACTCAGGCTTATTGAAGGATTCAGTGCCATCGAAGTAGCTCAGATTCTGGGCATAACCCAGCAAGCTGTGGATAGTCTCCTGTATCGAGCAAAGAAGAGCTTCCGGAAGTATTACGAGTTGGAGAATGCAGGGGGAATTCGATGATGAAAAAGGATGCATATAACTTATGGGAGCAGGAGGGCGATTTAGAGAAGATGAAGCTTTTCTTTCATGAAACTCGCCCTGATTCAGAGCAAAAAGAACGGATTAAACAGCTTACTCTGGAGAAGATTCGCGTGGAGGAGCTGAATGCTGCTGCCGTCGGTGAATCACCGCGGAATATTCTCATTCCCGATCTCCTGCCCAAGGAGTCATGGGGAGGCAGAGCCCAGAGAAGGCTGAAATCTTTTTGGTGGAGATGGCAATGGAAGCTGGCTTTGCCGGTGGCGGCGGTAGTTATGTTCGCCTTTATCGGGATTGGCATGGAAAGCCTTAAGGATTTCCCCAAAGGATTTGGGGCAGGCTTTACGTCAAACTCCTCGGCAAACACCGCGCCACAGGATTCAGGGAGCCGGGAAAATATCAGTATGGCAGCCCCCAAAGAATCAGCTCAAAAAAGAGCCCCGGAGAGCTATGGAGCAGGCGGAGCGCCTGAGGTTATGATGGGTGCTATGTCGGATATGGCGGCGGAGGAAAGTGGAGCGCTTAGAGAAGGTCCCCAAAGTGCCCAAAGTACCCAAAACGCCCCCATTATGCCCATCCCCGAACCCCAGGCTCCTCCGGCCGCTGACGACCTGGCCAAGAAAATCACCTATACTCTGAATGCCGTCATCCAGGTTGAGGATGTCTCCCAAGCTCTCGTCCGGGTTACTGAGGAGATCACAAGCCTGGGGGGATATGTGGTGAATTCGTCAGAAAGCAGCTATCAAAACAACAGTTCTGCTTACGCCACCTTTAAGATTCCCTCCCAGCAGCTGGAGGGCTTCAAGGGCCGCCTGGAAGAGTACGGCAAGGTTTTGGATAACTCTACAAATTCCCTGGACGTTACCAATGAATACTATGATACCCAGTCAAAATTGAGGAATTTACAGGCTCAGGAAACACGCTATCTGGAGATTCTTAAAGAGGCCAAAACTGTGGATGAGATCCTGCATATCGAGAGCTATTTAAGCAGTACACGCATGCAGATCGAACAATTGCAGGGACAAGTCAAGCTTTGGGATCATCAGGTTGCCTATTCCACAGTAAGCATCAGTTTTCAGAACACCCCCAACCCCGTCAGTGTGGATGATCCCTGGCGGCCTGTTGCCTGGGCCAATACCTGGCAGGCTGCCCAGGATGCTGTTCTGAAAACCATCAGCTCAACCTGGAACGGTATCAACTACCTTGTGGTCGGCATCGCTTATGCCTTGCCTTACCTTCTGGGAGGCGCGGTTCTCTTTGGAGTGTATAAGACAGTTAAGAAAGTCAGACGCCAAAAATAGCATGGATCAAGATAAAGAGCTTACGTATAGGTGCGTAAGCTTTTTGTTTTAGAGAGGACGGTAGTGGATGGAGGAATAATACCGGTACTTGTCACGTTTACGGCGCTAGGGACATAGAGTATAGTGGGCGGAGGATCAAAGCGGTTATGGGTGGTAGTATCAACTGTTTTATATCCCATGTTTTACGAAAAAGCAGAAACCCGGTGCCGATTTAAGGTGCTGGGCTTCTGCTTTTATTCCCACAAAAATGGGCTCTAACCCTTGAAATAGCGCTTCCCTTATTAACTTCGGGGGAATATAGTGTTATTATAGGCAAAAAGGGTTATTCTAAGGAACACATGACACCTTACAGTGAGGGAGCGTTATGGTGGAATAGGGAGGTACTTTGCTTGAAACCGTGGGACGTGATCAAGAGGATTGGCAAATTTATCGGTATTGCTTTAGGGGCGATCATGGTGGCCTATAGTGTTCAGGGTTTTATCGTGCAGGCCGGCCTTGGCGGAGGCGGTATCGGCGGCATCGCCTTGCTTTTGTTCTATACTTTAGGCTTACCCATCGGCATTGTCAACTTCGTCCTCAATCTTCCTCTGTTTGTTCTGGGTTGGAAAGAAGTCAACCGAATTTTTGTCGCTAAAACCTTTTTTGGCATCATCATCTATTCCTTAGCCTTGGATTTTTTCAAAGGAATTCAGCCTTTGGCATTAAACGATGTCTTTCTGGGCGCACTTTATGGCGGTGTCCTGGGAGGGGTAGGCTCCGGCTTTGTCTTCCGTTTAGGTGGCAGTCTGGGGGGAACAGATATCATCGCTAAAGTTATCCAGCGCCGGTTTGGCTGGGCGATGGGCACGACGATGCTGGTCATCAATGCTTTGGTGATTATCGCTTCCTGGGCTATTTTGGGCCCTAAAATGGCCCTCTATACTTTAGTATCCATGTTCACCTTCAGCAAGACGGTGGATGTCATATCCAGCGGCCTTCCTGCCAAATCTGTAACCATTATCTCCAATCAATCGGATCAATTGATTCAGCGCATTCTCCAGGAATTGGGAAGGGGAGTGACTTTCCTGCATGGACAAGGGGGCTATTCTGCAGCAGAAAAAAATGTCATTATCTGCGTGGTCGGTATATCTGAGCTGGGCCATTTAAAGCGAATCGTCCGGGAGGAAGATCCCCAGTCGTTTATTATCGTGCAGACAGCCACAGAGGTGGTCGGGCAAGGATTCGCCCTGGAATAGTGGAAATAGGGCTCGCTCAGTTCAATGCTCATGGCCGTCTATTTGCCATTGGCCATTTAATTTGACTAGGGTTGCTTTTTGTGAGATGTTTTTACCATCAACGGTGGAATAGGTCACATCCACTACAGCCGTATTGGCATCCTCAAAAAGGCATTGGGTTACTGTTACCTTTTCGACACCAACATTATGAAAGACTAAGTCATGGTAAACAAGCTCGGCAGCCTGTTTAGGGGTCAGGTCACCGGAGGCAGTGGCTGAAGGGGCGGCGCCGCACCCCATCATAAGGAATCCTATAACCAGCATGAGCCCTGCCCAGGTTAGTGTTTTTGTTGTCTTTTTGATCATAATGGCCACTCCTTAGCTTAGGGATGCTCTCCCGTAATTTCAATAAGAGTTTGGGCATTCGTGGGTTCCCCCTGCCAACTGAGGGAGGAGAGGATAATGCCCATGACTTTCAACTGCTCTTCATTAAAAGAAGTATCATTGGTGAGGAAGGCGATTCTCAACACCTTTTGCTGGGGTGTATACAGCCAGTATTCCTTGCCGGACAGTTTGGCCGCTTGTCCGAAGGAGGCTCCCCAACTATTGAGAATCCCTTTAAAATCCCCGACATGGGTGGCATTAAGAGAGTAAGTATAGAAATCAAAGGTGCTCATTTCCTTGCTTTTCTGAAGATAATACTCAAGATCATCGAGCTGCCATAATTGAATATAGCCTCGCAATCCCAACGGTTCATCATTTAAATAAGCGCTGTAGTGCAGTTGCTGGCGATCCTCCAGCCAATGCTCCGCAATTTGGGTGGTGGCAGGTAGTTGGAGGCTGATTTCTTTATTCAGGACATGAGGATTCATGTTGGGAATCGTCGTATCTGCGAACCGGCTTGGCTGAGGATAAAAGACCAGACAGACCAAAAAGATAAGGATTGCCCAAGGGATGATTTTTTTCACATTAATCCTCCCGGAAAGGTTTTAGTACATCTTATTTGGCCTGAGCTTTTTTTATACATAGAGAAGGGATAAGTTTTTAGAGTATCCCCAATAGATTAATTGGAGAGGAGCACCTTGAGGTGAGTATGCGTTTTATAGTGGGGCGGGCCGGTACGGGAAAAAGCACACTTTGTCGGCAGGAAATACATAAAGAAAGCCAGGAGCATCCTGAGGGCTTACCCCTCATTCTGCTCGTTCCCGAACAGGCTACCCATCAAATGGAGATGAGCCTGGCTCATGATCCTCAATCCGGTGGCATCCTCAGAGCCCAAGTCTTGAGCTTTCGTCGCTTGGGCTGGCGGGTTTTTTCCGAAGTGGGCGGGGGAGGAAAGGCACTGATTGGCGAAGTGGGCAAACGAATGCTCCTGCGCCGGCTGCTTTTAAACCATCGTTCCGATTTGCGGGTGTTTGCCCGTTCCGCTACCCGTCCCGGCATGGCCGATCTCTTAGCCCAGGCCATTGCGGAATTCAAGATTTACCGGATCACCCCGGACCAGCTGAGGGGAATTGAGGATGCTGATGAATTGCTGCTGCAAAAGACCCATGAATTAGCCTTCCTCTATGAGGAGTTGAATAAGTCTCTAGGGACGGCGGCCCGGGATCCGGATGACGAGCTGAACCTGGTGGCCGGGAAAATCTCTCAGGCACCCTTTCTGCAGGGGGCAAAAATCTGGGTGGATGGGTTTAAAGGATTTACCCCTCAAGAGCTTTATGTTATTCAAGCCATGCTGGGAACGGCTGCCGAGATAACGGTTTCCTTGCCCCTTGATCCTGAGCTGCTCATAGCAGGAACTCCCCGCTTTAAACCCGGTGAGGAGCTTTTTTATGAGCCCAGGCAGACCTATCAAGGGCTTGTGGATTTAGCCCGGGAGGCTAAAGCCTCGATCAGCCATGTTTTCCTTACGGAAACCCATCGCTTTGAGAAGGCCGGCCTTAAGCATCTGGAACGATTCTATAATGCCTATCCCACTCAGACCTTTCCCGGGGGAGATGACTCCGCAGCTCCCGATCCTCTGGGCATTGCCCTGTTTCCCGCCGCCAATAAAAGAGCTGAGGTGGAGGGAGTGGCACGGGAGCTGCGGCGCCTGGCCAGGGAAGAGGGCAGAACATGGCGGGATTGCAGCGTCGTAACCCGCGATTTACCGGGCTATCAGGGGATCATCGAGCAGGTTTTTAATGCTCATGAGATTCCTTACTTCCTGGACCATAAACGCCCGGTTATTCATCATCCTTTGTTGGAGCTGCTTTTATCGGCGATTGAAACGGTGCAAAAAGATTGGGCCTATGAGCCCCTCTTCCGCTGTTTGAAAACTGATTTTTTTCCTTGCCCTAAAGATCGGATCGACCGTTTGGAAAACTACTGCCTTGCTTATGGAATCCACGGCAGCGCCTGGCAGGGCAACCGCTCCTGGAGCTATTACCCTGATCCCAACCACAGGGAAGAAACGGAAGGCCTTAACGAAGCCCGGCAGATTATCTATGAGCTGTTCAGCCCTTTTGACCAGGCCATCCGCCCCCATCCGGAAGCTGGCGGTCCCCCGGCAACCGTCGCCCAGATCACGGAGGCGATCTATGAGCTGCTCATCCGCCTTAAGGTTCCCGAACATCTCCAGGAGTGGGCAGAGGCAGCCCACAGCCGGGGGGATTTAGCAGAGGCGCAATTGCAAAACCAGATTTGGGATGCCGTGATCCAGGTGCTGGATGAGTTAGTGGCAGGCTTAGGAGAGGAAATCCTGGACCTGTCCGACTTCGCCATGATCCTTACTTCCGGACTGGAGAATTTGCAGCTGGGCTTAATTCCCCCCGGCTATGATCAGGTTCTGGTCGGTTCACTGGACCGTTCCCGCAACCCGGAAACAGCCGTGCTCTTTTTGTTGGGAGCCAATGACGGAATCCTGCCGGGAAAGCCCTCTGATGAAGGGGTTTTTGATGAATTGGAGCGGCTCCGCCTGGAGAGCAAAGGGATTATGCTGGCCCCCAAGGGTAAGGTGCAGGTGTATGAGGAGCAATACTTTATCTATACTGCCCTCACTCGTGCCCGGGAGCAGCTCTATATCAGTTATCCCCTTACCGATGAAGAGGGCAGAGGGTTAACGGTGTCTCCGGTGATCCATCGGCTGAAGATGATTTTTCCCGGGTTGCCGGAAAAATATCTCAGCCTCGATGAGGAAGAACCAGGGGCCCTCCCTCATCCCTACGCTCTGTTGCCGGCTTATGCTTTGCACCTGCAGAAGCTCCGCCAAGGCAGCTCTCTTTCACCCCTATGGCAAGCCATACGGTTGTGGTTTCTCAGCCAAACGGCAGCCTTTCCCCAAGTGCAGCTGCTGGAAAAAGGGATCCGGGATCAAAACGAGGAAGGGAAGCTGCCCCAGCCTTTGGCCAGGCAGCTCTACGGCAAACGCCTGGTCACCAGTGTTTCCCGTTTGGAGCTCTTCGCCCGCTGTCCCTTTGCCCACTTTGCCCATTATGGACTTAAGCTGAAAGAACGCGCCAACTACCGCCTTTCGCCGCCGGATATGGGACAATTCTTTCATGCCGTCCTCCATGATTATGCCGTTGCCCTGAGAGAGAGAGGGCTTGATTGGGGAGAGCTCAGCAAGGAGCAATCCTGGCAGCTGGTGAATGAGACAGCCGAGCCTATCGCCCTGCAATTGCAGAATAAAATTCTCTTGAGCAATGCCCGCTACCGCTACTTAACCCATAAGCTGAAGCGGACCGTTCATCATGCGGTCCGTGTCCTGGGAGAACATGCCCGGCAGGGAGTGTTTCTGCCCATGGAATTAGAGGTGAAATTCGGTCCCCAGGAGGCACTGCCGCCTTTGGAAGTACCCTTAAGCGGGGGCAACTCCCTTCTGCTCAGGGGTCAGATTGACCGCATTGACGGGGCCGTTCTCGGCCATGAAATCTACTTAAGAATCTTTGATTATAAATCCCGGGAAGCTCATGTCAGCTTAAATCAGATCTATCATGGACTGGATTTGCAGCTCTTGGCCTATCTTGATGCAGCCTTGCAGGGGGCCCAGATTTTAGTATCCTCCTCCGGTCTGGCGGAGGGCTCAAAGGGCTCTGAGGGTTCAGAGGGCTCCGAGGATTCTGAGGATTCAACGATCCATCCTGCAGGATTTTTATATTTCCCGGTTCTTGAACCTCAGCTCAAATCCAAAACACTGCTCTATCCTGAGCAGTTGGAAAAGGATCGCATTAAAGCCGTTAAAGTCAAGGGCTATTTGCTGGCCGACCGTCAGGTCCTGCTGGCCATGGATCGGGATCTGGAGAATTCCAGCTTGCTGGGCATTAAACTCACGAAGAGCGGAGAATTCAAAAAAGGTTCGCCGATTCTTACGGAAGAGCAGTTTGCTCTCCTGAGGAAGCATCTTCAGCATTTCCTGCGGTGCAGCGGCGAGGCCCTTCTGGAAGGTGATATTTCCATCACTCCCTATCGGCAGGGCAAGCATACAGCCTGCCAATTCTGCTCTTACAAACCATTATGTCATTTTGATCCCTATCTGCCTGAAAATAATTATCGGAATTTGCCGGTCATCCAGGATGAAGAATTTTGGCAGCGTGTGCAGAACCAGGACTCCGAGCAGTACCCTGAGCAGCACCCTTCCACCCCTGTTCCTGGGGAAACCCACCTACGGGCTCCTCAGCAGGATGGGGGAAGTAGGCCAATGGCTCAGGAGAGTCTAAGGTCTCAGGATAGTTCAGGGACTAAAGAGAGTCTGAGGACCCAGAATAGTTCGAGGAGTCAGGATAGCCTGAGAGGTCAGGATGGCCCGAGGGGTCAGGAGCTGATCTGGTTAGGAGAAGATGAAGCAGGCGCTGGAAAGGAGGATGACGGCCATGAATAATCCCAAATGGACCCCGGCCCAGCAGGCGGCCATTGACTTGAAAGGACAGCTCCTCGTAGCGGCGGCTGCCGGTTCGGGTAAGACTGCAGTTCTTGTCCAAAGGCTCTTCGAGCAGATTACGGATGTGGATGAGAAAGTGGATGTGGATCGGTTTCTGGTGGTGACCTTTACGAAAGCGGCCGCCGCAGAAATGCGGGAACGCATCGGGAAAGCTCTGGATGAAGCCCTCTTTGGGGCGGCGGAGCCTGCTCAGGTGGAACACCTCCTGCAACAGAGGGCCTTGCTTTATCGGGCCAGTATCACCACCCTGCACTCATTTTGTATGGAACTGATTCGTCAGTATTTTTACCTTATTGAGCTGGACCCCGCTTTCCGCGTAGCTGATGAAGCGGAAGCGGATCTGCTTCGCCAGGATACCCTCGAAGATTTGTTTGAAGCTTATTACGGGGAGGAGACACCGGCCTTTCAAAGCCTGGTTGATGCCTTCGGCACCGATCGTGATGATCAGCCTTTGATGGCCTCCATTCTCAGGCTTCACGAATTTGCCATGAGCCAGGTCCATCCTGAGGAGTGGCTGGAACACCTGCCGGCAGCGTATGATTGGCACAGCCTTGATGACCTGATGGAAAGCCACTGGGGGCAGGTGGTGCGGCAGGGGGTTCGGGATAAAGTGGAGGAAGGTCTTATCCTCCTGGAGCGGGCCTATCGGCTGGCCGAGTTGCCGGGAGGTCCTGTTCATTATCTGCCTGTTCTGGAAGACGATCAATCCAGGTTGGGTTTTCTGCGGGAAATGGCGGAGAAGGGGACTTGGAGTGACATCGAGACGGCCTTTAAGTCAGCGGCAACTTTTCCCGGCCTCCCCCGGGGAAGCAAAAAAAATCTGCCGGACTCCTTGATTGATGAGGAAAACAGCAAGCGCTTGCGGGAAGAAAGTAAAAAAGCCCGTGATGAGGCCAAAAAGAAGCTGGAAGAAATCAAGAATACGGTGTTTTCAGTACCCCTGACCGATCAGCTCCCGTTCCTGAACAAGATGGGGGAATTAGTCGGCACTCTGGCTCAGGTCACCCAACACTTTGCCCGGGAGTATCAAAAAGCCAAGCGGCAAAGGAATTGCGTGGATTTTTCCGATCTGGAACACTATGCCTTGCAGCTCCTGGCCAAGGATAAACAGCCTACGGAAATTGCCTTAAAACTCCAGGCCTACTATGCGGAAGTTCTGGTGGATGAATATCAGGACATCAATCCCGTTCAGGAGCGTATTTTGCAGCTGGTTTCCCGTCAAGAGGAGGGGAAGGCCAATCTGTTCATGGTAGGGGATGTCAAGCAGAGCATTTATCGTTTCCGGATGGCCGATCCCGGACTTTTTCTGCGCAAGTATGGGGAGTTTCCTCATTATCAGGAAGGGGAGGGAGCTGCCCCCAATTTGGTCATTGACCTCAATCAAAATTTCCGCAGCCGCCCTGAAGTGATCCAAGGGATCAATTATCTTTTTTATCAGATCATGACGGAGGGAGCGGGAGAGATCATCTATGATGAGCAGGCTGCCCTGAGACCGGGGGCTAAATTTGTCTCCGATGGGGAGCTTAGAACCGCCGAAGGCCCTATTGAAGTTCATTTATTTGATCCTAAGGCTATCGATCTTTCCCTGGGGCAGGAAAGAGGAGCTGAAGATGCAGCCACGGAAGCGGATTCACCGGCTAAGGGTGAAGGGGAGGAATTTGAGCAGAATCGGGAGCCGGAGTCAGGCGATGATGAATCATCACTGGAAGAGGCGGAAACAGCCCGTATTGAAGCCCATTTAGTAGCAGCCCGCATTCAAAAAATGGTTCTGGAGAGGGAGTTTCAGATTCACGATAAGGAACTGGGGGATTACCGGCCGGTGCAGTATGCGGATATCGTGATTCTCATGCGCTCCCTGGCCTCGGTGGCCTCTGTGTATGCCGAAGAGTTCCAGAAGGCGGGAATCCCTGTCTATGCAGAAACCAACAGCGGTTACTTTGGGACCAATGAGGTGGACACAGTCTTATCCCTGCTCAAAATCATCGATAACCCACGTCTGGATATTCCCTTTGCGGCAGTGCTCCGTTCTCCTCTGGTAGGGATGAATGGAACGGAGTTAGGGAAATTGCGCTCTCTGCTTCCTCAAGGAGATTTTTACGAAACTCTGGTCCTGACCTTTTGGGCAGGTGATGCTCACCGACAAGAAGAGGGGCATGAATTTTACTCGGAAATCAGGGAGATTTTAGGAAAGCACTGGGAGAGCCTACCGCAGCTGGAGGTTAAAGTCAGGTATATTCTGGAGACATCACCTGAGATCAAAGGGAAGGTGGATGCCTTTTTTCCCAAGCTGCAGGAGTGGCGGCGCCGTTCCCGGCGGACCTCTCTGGCCGATTTGCTGTGGCATCTCTACGAAGATACCGGATATCTGGCTTATGTAGGAACCTTGCCTGCCGGTGCGCAACGTCAAGCCAATCTACGGGTTCTCTATGATCGGGCCTGTCGTTACGAAGCCACAAATTATCGGGGCTTATTCCGTTTCCTGCGTTTCCTGGAGAAATTTCAAGGCCAGGGCAAGGATCTGGGCAGTGCCAGCACAGTGGGAGAAAAAGAGAACGTAGTCCGCTTCATAACGGTGCATTCCAGTAAAGGGCTGGAATTCCCGGTGGTCTTCATAGCCGGGTTAGGGAAGAAATTCAATACCCGCAGCCTCAGCAGTCAGCTCTTGCTTCATTCACATTTAGGGGTGGGTATTCCTTTAATAGATATAGAGAATCAGGTTCGTTACCCATCCATTATTCAATATGCCGTGAAAGAGCGTCTATGGCAGGAAGCCCTTGCCGAAGAGCTGCGGATCCTCTATGTAGCCCTCACCCGGGGCAAGGAGCGTCTCTTCCTCTTTGGCCATCAGCAGAAGCTTGCGGAGGCTGTCAACAAATGGCGGAGCTTAGCCATGTCCTGCCCCGATACGGCCTTTCCCGACGGTCAGCTGCGCGGGGCCAAGACCTGCCTGGATTGGCTTGGACCGGCTTTAGTACGCCATCCTGAGGATTTGTTCAGACTCGGTTCTTTTCCCACAACCGGTGAACTTCCTGATAGCTCATCCCAGTGGAAAGTGATCCTTCATGCTCAAATCGCCGACAAGGGACCTGTTCAAGAGGCAACCAGCTCTCAAGATGAAATCATCTTCACAGAGCAAGAACCCCTTGGAGAAGCTTCTGAAGAAACGAAAATCACTGGAGAAATAGAAGCCTCCGGAGAAAAGGAAACCCCAGAAGAAACAGAAACCTCTGAGGATAAGAAAAACCTTGAAGCTTTACAAGAGGAAGTTTTCCGGCAGCTTAACTGGCAGTATCCTTACCCTGAAGGGGTCAATCAATCCGCTAAGACCAGTGTCAGTGAATTAAAGCGACAGTCATTATGGTACATGGATAATGAATACTCGTCTCCATCCTCATCTCCATCTCCATCCGCCTTGTCCGCGCCCAGTTTTCTGCGTCCTCAATTCATTGTGTCCCGGAAGGAGTTAACTCCTGCGGAACGAGGCACAGCAGTGCATGCCGCCATTCAGCATTTACCCTTGGCCCTATGGCGGGATACTTGGGAGAGGCTGGCTCAGGAAGTCCGCGAAAGCATGCTTCAAGAGCATATCGACACCTTAATCCGGCGGGAGATTCTCAGTGCAGAGCAGGGGAGAGCGGTATCCGTTTGCCAGCTAAAGAATTTGCTGGACTCCGCCAGCGGCAAACGTCTCTGGGAGGCTGAAGAAGTGCGGAGAGAGGTTCCTTTTACCCTCTCATTGCGTCTCAAGGCCCAAAAAGAACCGGTGCTTGTTCAGGGAATCATCGACGCAGTGCTGCTCTCTCATCAGGAACATGAGGCCCAGGTTATGGATTTTAAGACCGATAATTTAGCAGGGGTGGCCGACCCGGAACTGATCTTAACCCAGCGCTACGGACTTCAGCTGGGGCTGTATGCCCTGGCGGTGGAAAGGCTGCTCAAGGTTCCCGTTCGGGAATGCATCATCTATGCCACGTCGGTTCACCGTGAGTTTGTCATGCCGAGAGAGGCTATTCAAGCTGCTTTGGAAGCGGTGGTTATTGTGTAAGCGCCGACCTTGCCGCCTCAAGCGGCGTCGGTAAAGACGGAAAGAGCTGCTCAGATCATCATACGAATTCCCCTGCAGATCCTTTAGAGTCCTGCATGCAAAACCCCAAGAAGCAGCCCAAGGATTTTGCTTTACGAAAGGGAGCGGATTTAAGCGAGCGGAAACAAAACTTCGCGAAAAGCACGCAGCGGAGTCGGGTTGGAAACAGGACGTTTCCAACCGCCCATTGAGCAGGAGCGATTTGGGCGGGAACCCGGCGGAGTGGCGGGCTTTTCGCGTTAGTTTTGTCCGCGCAGCTTATGGAGCGACCGCTGTAAAGCAAAATCCTGGAGACCCCCTGGAGACTGAACCTTCAAAGCCCGAATAAAAAATCCCGACGACGCGTGTCTCCACGCACCATCGGGAAAGAGGTGTGTTAGCACCAGAAAGCTTGCCATCCTCATTAACGAGTTCCGGCCAGCATCATCCGGTCATTGTTCATATGAACACCACTGGCTTTTTCAAACATATCCAGCAATCTGCCAATGGTCATATTCTGGCGTTCAACGCCGCGAATATCAAGAATAATTCGGCCTTCATGCATCATAATCGTCCGATTGCCTACGGCAAGGGCCTGTTCAAGATTATGAGTGATCATTAAGGTTGTTAGTTTGGAGCTTTGCGCCACTTTGCAGGTAAGCTCCATTACTTTTTCGGCAGTTTTGGGATCCAGTGCCGCAGTATGCTCATCCAGCAATAAGAGTTTCGGATTCTGAAGGGTAGCCATAAGCAAGGTCAGTGCCTGACGTTGTCCTCCGGATAAGAGTCTAACTTTTGTGGTTAAACGCCCTTCAAGTCCTAACCCCAGCTTGGATAGCTCATTGCGGAAATAATCCCGTTTATTAAGATTTAAGGCCCAGCGCAGACGGCGGGATTCGCCCCGGCGCAAAGCCATAACCAGATTTTCTTCAATAGTCATCGAGGCAGCGGTGCCTGACAAGGGATCCTGGAACACCCGGCTGATCAGTCCCGACCGTTTATAGGAGGCCCATTTGGTAATGGAAGTGCCGTCAATAGAAATTTCTCCACTATCGGGGATAAACACCCCGGCAATAGCGTTCATCAGGGAAGATTTGCCTGCACCATTGGAACCAATGACAGTGACAAAATCTCCAGGGGCGAGCTCAAGTGAAAGACTGTCAAGGGCTTTTTTCTCGTTGATGGTGCCTTTATTGAAGACCTTAGTTAGATTCTGAACTGTTAGCATAGGAATCCCCCTTCCTCAAAATGCCGCCATTAAACGCGGAGAATTTCGATTTTAAACTGGGCGAGACGAGGGCGATCAGAACAATGACAGCGGTGAGAAGCTTTAAATCAGTGGGCTCCAAGCCGAGTCGGAGGACGATAGCGATAATAGTCCGGTAGATAATGCCGCCACAGATCACGGCAAGTATGGTCCGACCAATAGAGGAGGTTCCCACCAGAACCTCACCGATAATGACGGAAGCCAGTCCGGCCACAATCATACCGACTCCCATGCTGGCATCGGCAAATTGTTGGTGTTGAGCGACAAAGCTGCCGGAGAAAGCGACCAAACCATTGGATAAGCCCAAACCGAGAATTTTCATCACATCGGTATTTACCCCTAAACTCCGGATCATCAGTTCATTATCACCGGTAGCCCGCAAGGCCAAACCGATTTCGGTATTAAGGAAGAGGTAGATCAGGATACCGAGGATAATAATCGTTATAAGGCCCAAGATCAGGGTTCCATATTGATTCATACCGGGAAAATTTTTAAAATCAGTAAAAATAGTCCGTGTTTTGAGCAAAGAGATATTGGCTTTGCCCATAACGCGCAAATTGATAGACCATAAAGCGGTCATGGTTAAAATTCCGGACAGGAGAGCGGTGATTTTAAATTTGGTGTGAAAGATGCCGGTGAAGATCCCGGCGATACAGCCGACAAAAAAGGCAATGGCTGTGGCCAACCAGGGATTATAGCCTTGAAAGATAAGAGTGGCTGCGGTGGCAGCTCCTAAAGTGAAGCTGCCCTCCACAGACAAGTCCGCATAATTCAGTACTCTAAAGGTTAGATAGACTCCCAGGACCATGATTGCATACATCAGCCCGAGTTCCAGAGTTCCTACTACAATTTTTAGGGAGAACATTATTAACACACCTCAATATTTTATCTCTATAGTTTAATTTAGATTATTTAATGGTAGCTTTGCTCTTAATGTCGGCAGGGACTTCGATTCCGAGCAAGTCAATCGCTTCTTGATTTAAGACGATATCGAAGTTTTTCTGACCTTCCACAGGCATATCGGCAGGCTTAGCCCCATCAAGGATGCGGAGAGCCATTTCACCGGTCTGTGCCCCTAAGTTCGTGTAGTTGATACCAATGGTTCCCAGTCCGCCGGCATCGACAACGCTGCTTTCCCCGGAAATGAGGGGAATCTTATTTTCGTTGGCCACTTGAACGACGGATTGAGCGGCAGATACCACCATATTATCGGTAGGAACGTAAATAGCGTTGACTTTTCCGATCAAGGATTGGGCTGCCTGCAGAACGTCGGCACTGGAAGATACGGTGGCTTCAACAATTTCCAGACCCAGGGCAGGGGCTTCTTCCTTGACAATGCGCACTTGAACTTCAGAGTTAACCTCAGCGGCGTTATAGATTACCCCAACGGTCTTAGCATCGGGAACCAGCTTTTTCAAAAGGTCCAATTGTTCTTTAATCGGGTTCATATCTGTTGTACCGGATATGTTGCCGCCCGGCTTATCCATACTGTCAACCAGTTTTGCTTCCACAGGATCGGTAACGGCTGTAATCAAAATGGGGATCTCATCGGTGGCGCTGGCCATAGCTTGTGCTGAAGGAGTAGCAATAGCCAGAATAAGATCGAGATCACTGGTGGCAAACTGTTGAGCGATCGAATTGAGCATGGATTGATCGTTTTGAGCGTTTTGATATACTAATTTCAAATTCTTGCCTTCTTCATAGCCATTAGCCTTCAAGGTATCCAAAAAGCCCTGCCGAGCAGCGTCTAAAGCAGGATGCTCGACAATCTGGATAATCCCAATCTTCACTTGTTTCTCTTCAGAAGAACCTTGCCCTGTTCCCTGAGGGGTTTCACTAGTGCTTGGCGCAGTACCGCCACATCCGGCCAGACCCAGTGCCAAGACAAGACTTAAACCAATTCCCAACATTCTTCTTAAACTACCTTTTTTCATTTTCCTACAAACCTCCTCTTATTTAGGCAATAAAAAATACACCTCCGCAGGGGTGCACTTATGCCTCACACCTACTGTACTACTATTCTACAACTATTCTATTTTTTATTATCTTATAGTTTTATTGAATGAATGTCAATCCTCTTTTATAGAATTGTTTTGAAAATATCATAGTGTTATATACAGCTGTTATATACACCTGAAAGCCTTCATTTTATTACCATTCTATGGTATATCGTGCCCTTGGGGGCATGTTTCAAGCAAAAATAAAAAAATTGAAGGTACATACTCATTATTCCTGTGATTCCATATATTGCTATTAGAAAAGTGTCAGGAAGAATGGGCTTTAATTAGAACCCAAATAACTATGTGTTTAAATGTTTGTATAAATAGAGGAGGAAATCTTATGAATCATCCGATGAACATGCAAAATGGATATATGGGCCAGAATCAATATTTTCCTCAGGGGGGCTTTGCCACTTTAGATCCTAATTGTTGCCCTGGCCAAGTGACAATGGATGCCGGCCAGCCTTATCAATCCTGTTATGGACAGGAAAGTATGCATGGTATGCACCACAACCCTCATCATTGCTGCGTGCCGCCCTGTCCGCCCCCTTGCCCCCCGCCTTGTCCGCCGCCGGCACCGGAACCGGTCACCTATGTTGTCAGAAAAGGGGACAGCGTTTATAAGATAGCTCAGCAATTCGGCACGACGATGCAAGCGATTATCCTTGCCAACAATCTCACTAACCCCGATCTGATTTTCCCTGGTCAGGTTTTCATTATCCCCAATGCATAAGTTCTTTCCCTGATCAATTTGACCAAACGGTTTCCAAGCTAAGCGGCTGGGAATCGTTTGGTTATTTTACTTTTTGGTATATCGTCCGCTGATGAAGTAGCACCGCATTGAAATTGTGCTTATTTATAGGTGATTAGGATAGTTTAGTGCTGCCGCAAGCCGCATGGGGAGCACCAATTAAAGATCAGTCGCCAATATCCGGAGGAAAAGGAGCTCCACCTGACCTTGCAGCGTCAAAAAAGCCGAAAGTGATCCATGAGCTCAGAGAACATAGAGACCAACATGTAAAACACTATTTTAGCGATGATGGCAGCAGAACAGTGGATGTGTCCCCGATTTTAGTTCATGTAGAGACCATAATTCTGCTGCAACGTCAAAACGCTTGATATAAGCGGGGGCGCAGGATTGTTGTTGAAATATGCTTTGACGTGAAAGGATGATGCTTTCACGTCTTTTCTTTTGCAAAATATTAATGGGATTACTCTACCTTACATTAGATGATAAAGGAATGTAGATGAAAACTGTCAGGATTATCCCCACTATACCTAAAGAGAATATAAAGCTTAGGGTTGCCGCCTATTGCCGAATGAGCACGTATGGATCGGCGCAGCTCGCAGCCTGGAGCTTCAGATAAAAACTTATACAAGGATGATATAAAGTCATCTTGGCTGGATGTTTGCTGGCGTATTTTTTGACGTGGGTAAAAGTGGACAGCGGCGAGAATGGCATTAATACCTAAAACATTTTAAGAAGACCTTTAAATATAATAATATGTAGAATATTCCGAAAAGATGCACTATAATGTAAATGAGATAATGTAAATAAGATTAATATTTAGAGGCAACATTAAATTTTGTTGCTCAAATTGCATTAAGCGAAAATAAAAACAACCTTCGTGAATGCTTTATAACTCACAGAAGATGAGATCATGGGTAGTCTAACGGCAATCTGATCATCTCTGAAAGCAAATAAGATGTATGAGATCATACAAAAAGTACTGGGGGGCACAGTTGATGAAATAGTTAACCTCCATATCAAAAAAATTCGCGGAACATCCAAATTGACGTCCTCGTAAAAATCTGCAAGGTGCTTCAATGCGACGTATTCGATATTGTACAAATACAAACCGGCAAGGGGGAATCATAATGAAACTGCAACCGATTATACAAGCGAAGCTCGACAAATTTAAAACTTCCTATCAACTGGCTGATAGTGATGACATTCTATTCGAAAAATTCGTTAATCTTACAATATTGAAAATGCATAATCAGGCGGCTTTCAGTGCCAATGCTGATTTGCTTGACGATGTTTGTATTGGAGGAGCTAATGATACAGGTATTGACGGAGTATGCGTAAAGATTGACGGACGTTTTGTGTCATCAATTGACGACATTAAATCTATCCTTGAATACAACAAAAACGTAGAAATTGAATTCATCTTTATACAATCAAAGCATAAGGAAAAGTTTGAGCAGACTGCAATCCTAAAGTTTTTAAATGGTGTGAAAGATTTCCTTGACGAAAAACAGTATGCTCCTTCCAATGAAGATGTTAAGCGTTGGCTGGATATTAAGAAATTTTTATTCAGTGACGATGTGATTGCCTGTTGGAAGAGTCAACCTACCGTGAGAACATATTATGTTTCAATGGGTACTTGGTGCGATGATGCGAACATTACATCTGTTGGTGAACGGTTCAAGCAGGATATAGCACTCTTTAATTCATACGAAAAAGTATATGTATATTACATCGATGCTTCATCCTTGAAAAACATAAGCGACGAAAATGATAATAGTTTATCTGTTAATTTAAAGTGCATAGGCAGTTTGCCGCCAGCCGAGATAAAAGACGTTTCTAACTTTCTTATTGCAGTTGCTACTGCGGATGAATTTATGAAAATTCTAACCACGAAAGATGGGCTGTTTAGGTCTAACCTGTTTGATGATAATGTGCGCGATTATCAAGGGGATACTTATGTTAATTTGGATATTTCGGAAACGCTAAAAAATGAACCGCAGAATTTTTCACTTTACAACAGTAGCGTTGCATAAAGATAGCAACGAAAAAGTCAAGGTTTAAATTTGCTCATATTTAAGCAAATTTCCTCGAAATCACCGGTTATTCCTAATTATTTCTGTAAACATCATGAAAAAATCCTTATAATAAGAGATAGGGTAGTCCTTGCCCAAATCTCAAATTATAAGGAGATAACAATGCAGGACAAGGATACTACGCAATCCACATTTATGCAAGCCTTTCAGCCGTTTTTTTCGAAAGATCTATGGGAAACTATTCACCGGGAGGTCCCTGGCCTTGACCTTCGGTCTCAAAAACTAACAACCAATCAACTCACTCTCCTCATTAGCCATGCTCAACTTCAAGAATACAGAGCTTTGCGAAAGATCAGTACAAGTGTTCACCATGACAGTTTAGGTCAAGCTATCGGACTCGAAAGCATTAGTCACAGCCAGATTTCCCGAAGGTTAAAGACCTTACCCACTCAAGTTCCGGAAATGCTTTTTAAGGGCACTTTACATAACGTAGCTCAAAAGCAAGGGTATGGGAAGATTCGGCAGCAACTCGGAAAATTGTACATGATTGATGCATCCACCATGAGCCTATGCCTTTCCCGCTACCCCTGGGCAGTCTTTAGAAAGAGCAAAGCCGGTGTCAAAATGCATCTGCGTTTAAGCTTTGATGCAATGGCTGTCCCGGATGAAGTGCTCGTTACCCCGGCCAAGACCGCCGACCGCAAGAAACTGGATGAGCTCATTGTTCAAGACCAAGAGGCTTTGAATATCTTTGATCGGGGTTATGTGGATTATAAGCTCTTTGATGATTACTGTGAAAAGGGAATACGCTTTGTGACTCGTCTCAAAAACAACGCGGTGATAGAGTTTACTGGAGTAGAACGTCCAGTCAAAGAAGATGGGCTCATCGAAGAGGACGTGGATGTCATCTTAGGAGCAGGTTCTCGAAAAATGAAGCATACCCTTCGGGAAGTGACGATAGATGATAACGTCCATGAACCCTTCACCATCCTGACGAATGATTTTAACCTAAGTGCCGAAGAACTCGGTGAGATCTATCGCTATCGCTGGCAGATTGAGTTATTTTTTAAATGGCTCAAGCAGCATGCTCAAATTAAACACTTTTACGGCACGAGTGAGACCGCAGTCATCAACCAAATCCTCCTAGCCCTGATGATGTATTGCTTATTAGTTCTGCTCAAGCTTGAGGCGGGCTATCCAAGAGATTTACTCACTTTGCAGCGACTGCTGATCGCCTGTCTGTTTGAGAGGTATGAAGAGTTTTTGGAGAAGCTGCGACGACGAAGGAGAAAGGGCTCCAAACGAATCCGTTATGAGGAGATCTATAGAATGACGGAGCATTCTATCTTGAAAGAAGAAGAGACCCAATGGCTCGATGATTTAACCTATGACCCAGTGATACTGTAAAGCATATGTGTAAAAATGTGGAATAGGACTGCCTTTTAGGTGAATGTTCCTTTTGGCAGAAGAGAGAGAAAGCAAATGGTTGTATACACCATATAAGGGATTTATGAACAATTGAAATTATGAGGGTTTTTCTATTGACATAAGCTTTTTATTTCAATGCAACGCTACTGACTTTACAATAATGGAGTAACGATTGTATGCAAAACCGCTACTTCTGCGAATGGCAGGATTTTGCTCGAATCCCCGCAAGTTGTAAACGGATGCCAGACATGCAACTCTCTGTATGTAGCAATGAAAAATGGCGTTGATATCAGCGAAGCCGTTATTTTTGTAAAAATAATTGCGACACAGGTCGATAGTCTTACAAACGGGATAGTTAAGGGGACAAACCGTCAAAACATTGTATATGACGAAGCGTTTGAGATAACAAAACCTTTCCATAAGAATCTTGAAGACTTTTTCGAATCAATGAAAGATTCAAGTGGCTCGGTTACTTTATTTTATGAACGACGCTCAAAGCAACATCCTAATATACCGCCGTACAAAAAAACTGTTTTTAAACAATTGATTCAGGGCTTCGTTAGTACATTTTTGTCCGAGCCTCATAACGGGCATATTCATGAGAATAAGTTACTAAAACTGTATGAGAATAGAATCTTTGTCGATTCTCAGTCTTTGCTGCCGTACTATGTCTCTGCCCTTTCTCTCAATAGGCTTGAGGCTTATATGCGTCGTAACAATAGTACGCAACGAGAATTTAAAAATTTTAAGATGCAAATTTTATTTATTTTTTATTTGCAGAATGCCGGAAAAGCAAAAGACATTAATCGTGAAAAAGATATCGATAAATACGCTAATGATGCACTTAACGCAATAAATAGCGCAGATAGCGATAAGAAATTCAAAGCCGCAATAGATAAATTCGTTGAATTACGCGAATCGTGGATAAAAGAAAAGGGCACTGCCTATAAGTTTGCAATAAAAGATAGTCGGGAATTCACAGATTTTGTCATTGAAAAGCTCACCAAATCTAATAGTGAGACAGTAGCCCTATTACCAGTCGGGCAAGTTGTAAAAATTAGTATAGATCGTTACGGACAGTACTATGGGTTCATTTCAAGAAATCCAAATGATATATTTTTTCACAGCGAAAAAAACCATCACTTGGATTTTGAAGAAATTGTAGGAAAAGCTGTCAATTACGAAATTCTGCCTGCAAAGGAAAGTTGGCAGAAAGAACAAGCAATCAAAGTAAATGTACTAGAATAAACTTGAATATCCATGCTACATTGTATGTATTTAAAATACAGGAGGATGATTTGGAGAAAAACTACAATTCCGGCTAACTAGATTCATGATGCATATGTGGCAGCGCTTTACGGGAGTTTTTACTAAAGTGATGAAAATAGGTGAATGTGAAAATCCTGATAAATCTTTTCCCTACAGCAGTGTAACTATCTTCATTTAGTGAGTTGCTATATTTAAGGGGCTGCCTTAGTGATATGCTCCCTTATGGTCAATGTCATTAAGTTAAGAACTCACAGTGCCTCTGTAAAGCTAAAACTCGTGCTTGCAGAGGCACTGATTTATGACTTTAACAATTACTAAATGTTTTAGGGCAACACAAAAACAGGTGCCCGCCCGCAAGCATCTGAAAAAGGTTATATGAAATTTGTTCAGATAATTCTATAGTTAAGACTCATAGCAGAAAGATGCTTTTGATATCTTGGAAAATTTCGGCCAGTACGCACGGGTGAAGTACATCGCAAGAGCATTTGCAGCAGAAAAGCGAACTGCCCAAAGACCAAGTTTTATTATAGATATCTATTTCATATCATCCATATATTGTCGGATACTGATGTTGATATTTCATTTGAATAGACTATTGCTTAGCTGTCTTGTTCGTTAAAAACAAACTTGGAATGACTAATACCAAACTAAGAACTAAAGCTAACATGAAACCATCGTGGTAAGCAGTGGTCATGAGTGGGATCGTTGGCGTTTTACCTTGGATTGAAAGGCTGACGGCCGTGGCCATTACTGCTGAACCAAACGCACCACCGATATTTTGCATGAGCCGGGTTCCGACACTGGCTTGGGCGATTTCTTGTTTGACCATACCTGTGTAGGCATCAGTCATCATGGGAATAGTGACGCCGCCGATCCCCACACCGCGCACAAATAAGACAAGACTGACAACAAAGAGTGAAGATGCCTCATTGATGAATATAAAGGGAATCGTGCCAACGATGGTCAAAGCCAAACTGACCAAGACAACATTACGCGCACCCCATTTGTCAGTTAGCTTACCAATCAAGGGGCGAGCAATCAGCATACCGATACCTTGCGGAATCAAAATCAAGCCGGTGTTCAAAACGGAGAAGCCCTTAATGTTTTGGAAAAACAAAGGCAATAACAACATTGGGCCGTTGGTGGCAATCCCCGCCAGGAACAAGCCAACCATGACAGCACTGAAATTTTTCAACCTAAACAAGTGCAAGGGGAGAATGGCTTGATCCTTTTTGAGAGCAGCGTAAATCATGTAGATGGCTAAAATGGCGATTCCGGCGACTCCATAAGCGATAGTCGTGCTGTTGTTAAATGTAGCACTTTTCGCTGCTTTAGTAATTCCATAAATCAAGGCAGCAGAGGCAGTGCCCAATAAAATGATACCGATGAAGTCGAATTTGGCTTTTATGTTTGCCGGCGTGAAGTCAGGCAGCTTCCAAATCATCAACGTGATGGCCAGAATACCGAGGGGAATATTGACAAAGAAAATATAACGCCATGACAAGAATTGGACAATCACGGCTCCAATAACCGGACCCAGGATTGGGCCCAAGACCGTTGGAATACCAATGGTTGACATCAAACGTCCCATTCGCTCCCTTCCAGCGGTTTCGACACACAAGGTAGTCACCAAGGTCATAATAAAGCCGGCACTGAAACCTTGAACAACCCGGAAAATAATCAATGAATGGATACTCCAGCTGAATCCCGAAGCAATCGAAGCGGCTAAAAATAAGATATTGGCACCAATCATTAACCATTTGCCGTTGAACCGTTGAACCATCCAACCGGCAAGCGGTACGGAAATTGCCATGGCTAACACATAACCCGTAATGACCCATTGAATTAAATCAAGTCCGATACTGAAATCATGACTCAAGTGATTGATCGCAATGTTGACCATTGTTGAATCAAGCAGTGGCATAATTGCCCCAAGCACTAAAATCCAAGCAATGTTCATGATATTCTTGGGAATCGGCTCAAGTTCCGGAGCCTTTCCACTCTTACCCATCATCAATAAACCCTCCCTATTTTGTTCAGGCGCTTATGCCCAGTGTTCTTTAATTTACAAAGCGCCCTCTTTTACTTATAATGAGAGCATAAACTGTAACGTTGCGTTCGAGTCAAGGTTTTTTGAAAAAATCCTGAGCAAGGAGAAAAGGCAATGAAAACTGTCAATGAAGTGAGTAAGCTCTCCGGCGTAAGCCGCCGCACCTTGCAATATTATGATGAAATCGGCTTGTTGCCGCCCAGTGCGGTGAAAGAATCGGGCTACCGCCAATATGATGAGGAGAGTTTGCGCCGCTTATGGAGCATTCTCTTTTATAAAGAACTGGGCCTTTCCCTTGACGACATTCGGCTGCTGCTGGAAAGCCCCAAGGAAATGGAAAAAGAGATCATGCGGCAGCATAAGCAAATTCTCTTGGCCAAACAATCTGCGTTACAAAAAATGATCCTGTCAGTTGACAGAATATTGAATGACGAGTTCGATATTTCCATGCTAAGAGATTTTGATAGAAATAGA
This sequence comes from Desulfitobacterium sp. LBE, assembly GCF_007830365.1. Taxonomy (NCBI): domain Bacteria; kingdom Bacillati; phylum Bacillota; class Clostridia; order Eubacteriales; family Desulfitobacteriaceae; genus Desulfitobacterium; species Desulfitobacterium sp. LBE. The sequence goes on from NZ_VLKD01000001.1 coordinate 548,505, forward strand.
CTTGAAACCATGAAGAAAACCTATGCCAACGAAATCCGAGGGTTAATGGAAAGCAAATTTTTTCTTCCGTTAGTGAAAAGCGGCATCTTACCGGGCCGTGCATCTCTTGTAAAAAACGCCTCGAATATAATGAATTTGGATTTTGCTGAGCTCATTTCTCTTTGCGGGGATGTCATGCTAAAGTTTCGCGAAGCCATGAGGGATGGCCCGGAGAGTTCAGCGGCCAAAAAGGCGGTTGCTGCTTATAGTGAGTTGCTGAATATGTGGATTCCCTGCGATGATACAGTTTTTCGTAAAATCGGACAGGCGTATTCGATTCACAAAGAAGCATTGGACAAAAAGTCACCGGGGCTTGCCGAGTTTGTATCTAAAGCTATTTTGCATGTGTATCAGTAACCAAACATTCTTGGCGATAGCCAATCAATTCACATCCAGAGACCCCGTGGGTGTTCATAGGAGAACAGAGGAGTTGGATGCAAATAGTTTTTCGACTGATGATTTATGATTTGCCTGAAGTGTTCAATTCGAAAAGACCTTCGAAGTTTTTCGAAGGCCTTTTCTTGGTGCGCCCAGTATAGGCGCTATTGTTCAAAATCTTGACAGAGGACACTGCCGTACTTAACGAACGGGCGGCTCTCCTTTGCAGGATTGGATAAGGGACAGAGCGCTCTCTACTTCAGCAGCTTCACCCTCGATAACCAAGGTGACCGCCCCTTCAGAGCCGGCAACACCGCCGGCCCCGATGCATTTGGCCGTAACTTGATAAAGGGTTTCGAGGGCGGTGATTTCAGTAACGACGGTCGCTCCCAGCATAGGGACGAGGCCGGTTTTAGCACCCAGGGCGGTGTCCGCGGGAGCGGAAGCCATAAACTCAACAGCTTCACGGACATCGGGAATTAATTTTTCAAGGCCGATGGGAACGACCAACCGGACACCTCGGGCATAGAGGGGGCCTAAAGCCGCGCCAATGGTACCGGCCATGGAATTGGAGACCAATACTGCTGCCAATCCGGTGGAATCCAGGGCATTGCCTCCCTTAATGAACACATCTCCCGGTTCCAGCTGGGGAAGATAATCTTTCCAATGGACAGAGCGATCAAGGGCCTTGCCTTTAGCAATAATAAAGGGAGGGATGCGCTGCTCTTCTTTGCTTTCTCCGGTTTTGCCGTCGGCTATCAAGCCTACTGTGTAACGGGTTTTCTCTTCAAGGGTTTCATTGAGCAGTTCCTCCACAAGAAACCCATTGGTAGTTCCTCCGGCCAAAATGACCGTATGGTTTTGCAGTGCTTTCCGGAGAATGGGTAAAGCTTTTACTCCTTTGGCAATCAGCCGCTTTGATTCACTGGGGGTTAAGGTGAATTGTGCTCTCATCGTCATTCCTCCAACTGATCAGTGAACTTCTTGTCCCCTGATCTTTCTTAAATTTCCACTATTTACATGAACTTAGGTGTTGACTTTTTCTATTAACCCTTATATTATAAAAGTGAAGAAAAGATTCAGTCAAGTTTCTCGCAGAGCTCCTCCAAGTCGGTTTAAGAGTTTACAGGTTACCCATTTCGAGTGTCTATCCTGGTGGTGTTAAAAGAACTTGAATCCTTAACCTTGATTTTTAGCTTTTTGGACGTTTTCGCTTTGTGGGAATCCGAAGAACCTTTCCAGAGTAACAGGCTCATGTGTTCAATCCTTAGTTAGTTTGCCCAACATCGTTTCGGTTCACTATCTCAGTTAATATTTTACCCAGGGAAATCTTCTTCGTTGGAGGAGCTTTGCGGGATTATAATTTACTCGAAACCTTTGATCAAGCCGATCAAAGGTTTTTTATTTGCTTTTTCTGAGGATAGTTGCCATTAATACCAAAATATAGTAACACCTTGGCGTCCTGCAACATAATTTAGACTAGGAAAAACATTCCAAAGCCTAAAGATACAGGAGGGAAATAATATGGCATTAGGTGCAGGTTTAGACGGTTGCGGACCAAACTATCTCGCTGGAATCGCTATTGTTGTTGTAATTATTCTTCTGCTCATTGCTATGGGCATCGTATTCTAAGTTGAGCGATATAAATACACTTGTCAGGAAAGGGGGATTACGTTTATGTACGGATACGGTGGCGCCTGCGGCGGTGGCGGCGGATTCGGCGGTTATGCCGGTGTCGGGATCATCGCTATTGCAATTCTTATCCTGATTGCTCTTGGTGTAATCTTCTAATCAATGCTTCTCCTGAGCGTCCCTGTGGGGGCGCTCTTTGATTTTGATCTTGATTATGGTAATCTAAAACCAGTAGAAATGGAAATTACTATGAAGCGGGGGATAATCTTGAAGCCAAGAGTTTTTATTACACGCAAAATTCCAGAAGATATACTTACATTAATAGAAGAAGTTTGTGAGGTTAAAGTTTGGCCTGAGGAAGATACTCCCATTCCGCGCTCTGTTTTGGAACAGGAAATCCGTGAAGTTGATGGATTATACTGTCTGCTGACAGAGACCATCGACGCTTCCTTGCTGGACTTAGGCAAAAATCTTAAAGTAGTCAGCAATATGGCGGTGGGCTACAATAATATCGATATCGAAGCGGCAACACAGCGCAATATTCTAGTGACGAACACCCCGGGAGTGCTGACGGAAACGACGGCAGATCTTACCTTTGCCTTGCTGATGATGACCGCCCGTCGTATGGAGGAGTCTTCCCAATATCTTCGTCAAGGTCACTGGAAGACATGGTCCCCCATGCTTTTAGCCGGTCAGGATATTTTTGGCGCCACTTTAGGGATAGTAGGCATGGGGAGAATCGGCGAGGCTTTGGTCAAGCGAGCGAAAGGCTTTGATATGAAGATCATCTATTATAACCGGACCCCCAAGCCGGAGCTGGAAGAAAGCCTGGGGATTGAATACCGTTTACTGGACGAATTATTGCAGGAAGCGGATTTTGTCTGCATTTTGACCCCCTATACTCCCGAGACCCGCAATCTGATCGGCAAAAGGGAATTGGAGCTCATGAAGCCTACCTCCATATTGATCAATACGGCCCGGGGTGGCATAGTGAATGAAGAAGATCTCTATGAAGCTTTAGCCCAGCAGCAGATTTATGCAGCCGGCCTTGATGTCTTTGATCAGGAACCTTTGCCCACCGATCATCCCTTGCTGACTCTGACGAACTGTGTGGCCCTTCCCCATATCGGCAGCGCAACAATTAAAACCCGTCGGGAAATGGCGCGGCTGGCTGCTCAGAATTTGCTTACATATTTGCAGGGGCAGCGGCCGCCACACTGCGTTAATCCCTCTGTTCTCACCCCTAAACTATAGTTGGGATAAGGAGCCTGCTTTTCATGTTTTACTATTCACATCTGGCGGATGTCGGCATTGAAGAACTCACTCTGGCCTGGAATCGTTGCTGGCAGGGCTATGCTTACGAAGTCCGCTATTCAGCAGCACAAATGCAAGCCTGGTTGGAGAAGTGCCGGATCGACTTGTCTCATTCCACAGCCTTGAGAGATTCCCAGCGGATTCTCGGCTTTGCTCTTTTAGCCCTGGAAGACCAGATGGGCTGGATTGCGGGAACTTGTATCGATCCGGAGTTTAGGGGGCGGCAGCTGTTTCGCCCCCTTTTAGAGGATCAACTGGCAAGAGCGGAGTCCCTGCAATTAAAGGGGATTCAGCTTGAAGTTTTAAGTCACAATCATGCCGCTAAGAGCTATGAAGGGATTGGTTTTCAAAAAAAACGGGACCTTTATGTTTACCGGTACCATGACGGGATTCCTTTGGCCTGCACCAATCCGGGCCGGGGGTGCTCTTTGCGGCAAGCGAACCTGTCCGATTACTTTCAGGCAAGACATGAAGCCGGTTTTCACCCTCCCTGGCAGAGGCAGGAGGGGTATCTCAGGCGCTATGCGGCACTGAGAGCTTGGCTGAATGCGGAAGGAACGGCTGGAATACTGATGCCCCAGGAAAGCCATGTGGTGTTGGATGCCTGGACCATGGCCTGGGAACAGGCTGAGAAGCTGATAAGCTCCGTTCTAAGCCTTAGCCAAGGGGAGTTTGTCCTGACCAATCAGCCTAAGGACTGGCTGACCGCCTATCTGAGCCGACAGGGAGTAAACCCCAGCGATATACAATATGAAATGCTCTATCCTATGCACCCTATCCAGTCTGCCAACATAGAATAAAAGTAAAATTATCTTTGCTGACATAATCATCAAAAGAGCGCATATACTGAAAAAGTGAGGGTGAAAGATGGGCAAAAGGAGATCCTGTATTTACCTATTGCCAAAAAATGATAAATTTGTTATGATTGAGAAATAGAAGTAGAAGGGGGGAGTTTAATGAGCGATAATGAAAAGCTTGTGATTGAAGCGATACTAGCTTCGATTGGATTGGAATCCATTAAGGGTCCTAATTCAAAAATCAGCTGCAAATCACAGTAATGGGCAGCAAGCCAATTGAATTCATAGAAAGGATCTGGTAATTTGTCGGTCACCCAACAAACGATGTCTAACCTAGATAGTTTCTGTGCACCCAGGTAAAGCGAGTTCCTCATCGAGTAGGCAACTCGCTTTTACTATTTATGGCATTTCATGTATAATACAGACATAATAATGTGAATAATGGGGTGACTTTTATTGAAACCACATATCTTAGGTATCGCTGGGAGTCCGCGGCGCAACGGAAACACGGATCGTTTATTAAAAGCAGCTATGAATGCCTTGGCTGAAACGGGCTATTCCACCGAGATCATTAATATCCGCGATCTGCAATACTCACCGTGTTTAGGATGCAATGCCTGTTCGAAAACCGGCCGGTGTGTTCAAAAAGATGATATTCAATATCTTCAGGAACGACTTGTGGCCGCTGACCGGATCATTGTGGCAGCGCCTGTGTTTTTTATGGGAATTAACGCTCAAACCAAAGCAGTGACCGATCGCATGCAGACCTTTTGGGCTTTAAAATATGTCTTTAAACAACCTGTAATCACCGATTCGGAACGATTGCCTCGTTACGGCCTTTTCCTCTCAACGGCAGGAACTCAATTCCCGGATGTCTTTGCCTGTGCCGAGCGGGCTGTAAAGAATCTGTATCATGTCTTGGATGTCAAATATTATGGGAGTTGTGCCTATAAGGGGATTGATCAGAGCGGGGATATTGAGCAGCATCCTTCAGCTCTCCAGGAAGTTCGTGAGAAAGCCTTAATTCTTGCTCAGCTGTAAAATGAATGTGATTAAATTGTGAAACTTGATCTAAAAATAATGGGAGGACTGTGCTATACTTGCCTTAGGATGGATTAGTACATTATCCCGTTAAAAATATAGAATAGAAAGGATATTTGCGTATGGCGGAGCCAATTAATTCCCAGGAAACCAAAATTGCCATCGTCACGGACAGTGCTTGTGATTTAGAGCCGGAGCTTATTGAAGAATATGGCATTGAAGTCGTACCTTTACATATAATTTATCGTGACCGCGAGTATCGGGATCGGGTCGATATCTCGCCCCAGGAAGTCTATGATTCTTTGGAACAGGAGGTTCCCAAAACATCCTTGCCCTCTCCCGCTGAGATTCAGGCTGTCTTTAACCGCTTGCGGGAACAGAAGGTGACCCATATTCTGTCTTTGCATCTATCCAGCGGACTCAGTGGCACCTATCAGGCTGTCTCGCTGATCGCCCAGGAATTTAAAGACATGATCATTGAAGTTGTGGATACCAAGACCCTCTCGATGGGCCTGGGCATGACGGTCATTGAGGCTGCCCGGGAAAGCCGGCGTACTGTGGACTTTGAACATGTGGTGGCTTCAGCCAAGAAGGCTGTTGAGCAAATCAAGGGCTATTATGTGCTCTCTACTTTAGAGTATTTGAAAAAGGGCGGCAGGATCGGCTATGTCGCCGGTACCATTGGCGAATTGCTGAGCCTTAAGCCAATTATCTCGATTAATGAAGAAGGCAAATATTTTACGTTTGCTAAGGTTCGGGGACGGGAACAGTCTTTAAAACGCTTAAAACAAGTGCTTCTGGACCATTTGAAGGAGAGTATCGCCAGTGTGGCCATTGTCCATGGTGGTTCAGAAAAAGAAGCCCGTGATTTAGAAAAAGTAGCCCGGGAGCACCCCAACGTGAAAGAAGTGTTTTTTGGCCAGATCAGCCCCGCTTTAGGTGTGCATACAGGGCCGGGCCTCGTGGGACTGTTGGTCTATCCCAGACTCGAAGGCAGTATTTAAAAGATAAGAGTTATGTTTCCAAGTAAGATAAGCTTACAGATTGCTCTGTGAGCTTCTTTTGCACCTTAGAGAGGAGAGAAGCCGATGATTCAAGAACGTTACCGATTTTGGCTGACCAGCCCCTACTTTGATGAGGATACCCGCTCGGAAGTGGCCGCTATTAACGATGAGAAAGAGATCGAGGACCGCTTCTATACGGATTTGGAATTTGGCACCGGGGGACTGCGGGGGGTGCTCGGTGCCGGCACCAACCGCATGAATATCTATGTTATCCGCAAGGCAACTCAAGGCTTGGCGGACTTAATCCTGGAGGGGGAAGAAGCAGGGAAGAACCGGGGTGTGGTGATTGCCTACGATTCCCGCCGCTTTTCCGATCGCTTTGCCAAAGAGGCCGCTTTAGTGCTGGCCGGCAACGGCATTAAAGCTTATCTGTTTGATGATCTGCGCCCCACGCCGGAGCTTTCTTTCGCGGTCCGCCACCTCAAGGCTCAGGCAGGCCTGGTGATTACCGCCAGCCATAACCCCAAGGAGTATAATGGCTATAAGGTGTATTGGGAAGACGGCGGCCAGGTTCCGCCGGATCGTGCGGACCGGATTCTGGCTCATATCAAAGCTCATCAGGCTTGGGATGATATCCTCCCCCTTGAGGAGGCAGAAGCCCGGGCCAAGGGACTTTTAGTTGAGATTGGGGAAGAGATCGATGCAGTTTATTTGAGCAAGGTCAAAGAACTGGCCTTATATCCGGAACTTTCCCGGGCCAAGGGAAGCAATCGGTCTATCGTCTATACTCCCTTGCATGGGGCGGGGAATGTGCTGGTCAACAGAATCCTCACCGAGATGGGCTATTCCGTATTTACGGTCCCTGAGCAGGAGAAACCGGATCCGGAGTTTACGACAGTTCCTTACCCTAATCCCGAAATCCCTTCCACCTTTGACCTGGCCAGAAGCTATGGCAAAGCCAGAAACGCCCAGATGCTCATCGCCACCGATCCTGATGCGGACCGTTTGGGCATGGCTCTGCGCACCCCTCAGGGTGATTACCGGCAGCTCACCGGGAATCAGGTGGGGACCCTTCTGAGCTATTACCTGCTCACCCAAAAGAAGAGGCTGGGTATTCTGCCTGAGCAAGCCGTCGTCATCAAGACCATTGCCTCCACCGATCTGGCGGATCTCCTGGTCAAAGACTTGGGAGCCCGGGTGGAAAATGTCCTCACCGGCTTTAAATTCATTGCCGAGAAAGAGCAGGAAATGGAAATTCAGGGCAGCGGAGATTTCCAGTTCGGCTTTGAAGAGAGCTATGGCTATTTAGCCGGGCATTTTGTGCGGGATAAGGACGCGGTGATCGCTTCGCTCCTGCTGGCGGAAGCCGCTCTCTACTATCAGGAAAAAGAAGGCCGTTCCCTGCTGGAGGTTCTGGAGGATATTTACGGGAAGTACGGTTATTTTATTGACGATCAGATCTCCATTACTTTAGAAGGCAAAGCAGGAAAAGAGCAAATGGAGAAGATGATGGTTAAACTCCGTGAGACCGATGTCAAGTCCTTCGGTGGGATTGCCGTCGCCTGCATTGACGATTATGAACTGAGAAAAGGAAGAAGGATGATTGCTCCCTTCCATAGTTATGAGCTTGCTCTTCCCCAATCCAATGTGATCCGCTATTCCTTCCAGGGCGGGGGGTTTGTGATGGCCCGGCCTTCGGGAACAGAGCCGAAAATCAAGTTTTACTTCAATATCAGGGGAGTTGATCCCCAACGGCTCCAAGCTACTTTAGAAAATGTGAAAAAGGATTTGCTTGAGCTGATTAAGGATTAAGAATTAAGAAATCTTTTTACCCTCTGGGCTGTTAGGCTTAGAGGGTTTTTCAACACATAAAGGTCAAAAAACATCAGATTTATTCCTGACCAATATTGACCTTTCCTAATAAAAGGATCTATAATAGAACTATAAAATTTTACCAAAACTAGTTAGGCATTGATCAAGGAGGGATTGCCATGTCTTTTGATACGAACCGCTTTACCCAAAAATCTCAGGAGGCCATTATTCAAGCGCAAACGATGGCGGAGCGTAATGGCAACAGCCAAGTGGAGCCTGAGCACTTGCTTTTAGCTCTCCTGGAACAGGGAGAGGGGGTCGTTCCCCAAGTCCTGACCAAGCTTGATATCCCGGTGGGGGCTTTGGTTCAAAAAGTACGCCAGGAGGTCAACCGCCTCCCGCGCATGATGGGAGCTAATGTTCAGCTGACCATCTCCCCCCGTCTGCGGACGGTGTTGGTCTCGGCTCATGATGAGATGGAGACCTTTAAGGATGACTATGTAAGCACCGAGCATCTTTTGCTGGCGACTCTCAGTCAAGGCGGGGGAGCAGCGGAGAAAATCTTAAAACAAGAGGGTCTGAATCGCGAGAAGCTTCTGCAGGCTTTGCGTGAGGTGAGAGGGACTCAGCGGGTGACGAGCCAGACGCCGGAAGGGACCTTCCGGGCCCTTGAACAATATGGACGCAATCTTGTCGAACAAGCCCGCCGGGGAAAGCTGGATCCGGTCATCGGCCGGGACGAGGAAATTCGCCGGGTTATCCAGATTCTCTCCCGCAAGACCAAGAACAACCCTGTTCTGATCGGGGAGCCCGGTGTGGGAAAAACCGCCATTGTGGAAGGTTTGGCCCAGCGGATCGTCCGCGGTGATGTTCCCGAATCGGTGAAAGATAAGAAGATCATTGCCTTGGATATGGGTTCCTTGATCGCCGGAGCGAAATACCGGGGAGAATTTGAGGAACGGCTTAAAGCGGTGCTTAAGGAAGTTCAGGAACGGGAAGATATTATCCTGTTTATCGATGAACTGCACACGGTGGTGGGAGCAGGGGCAGCAGAAGGGGCCATGGATGCCGGCAATATGCTTAAACCCATGCTGGCCCGGGGTGAGCTGCATATGGTGGGAGCCACAACCCTGGATGAATACCGCAAGTATATTGAAAAGGATGCCGCTTTGGAACGGCGCTTTCAGCCGGTTACAGTGGGAGCTCCCAGTGTTGAGGATACCATCTCTATTTTGCGGGGGCTCAAAGAACGCTATGAAACCCATCATGGGGTAAGAATTACCGATGGAGCGATTATCGCCGCCGCAGTTCTTTCTGACCGCTATATCAGCGATCGTTTCCTGCCGGATAAAGCCATCGACCTCATTGATGAGGCTGCTGCCCGCATGCGTATGGAGATCACCAGTGACCCCTATGAATTGGATCAGATCAAGCGCCGGATTCTGCAGCTGGAGATTGAGCGGGAGGCCTTAAAGAAGGAAAAAGACGAAGGCAGCAAGGAACGCCTGGAAAAGATTGAGGAAGATCTGGCTAACCTCAAAGAAGAACGCAGTGCCCTGGAAGCCCAGCTGCAAGGGGAAAGAGAAGTTCTGACCAGAATCAACTCCCTCAAGGAAGACATCGATCAGAACCGCCTTAAAATGGAACAAGCCCAGCAGGCCTTTGATTATAACAAGGCGGCCGAGCTGCAATATGGCATATTGCCAAAGCTGGAGAAGGAGCTCAACGCTTTGGAAGAGCAGCTTCGCAACCGGAAGAACACCTTGCTCAAGCAGGAAGTAGGGGAAGAGGACATTGCTGAAGTAGTGGCCAAATGGACCCAGGTTCCTGTTGCTAAACTTTTGGAAAGCGAAATGGAAAAACTGGTTCATATGGAAGCGCGCATCCATCAGCGGGTGATCGGACAGGAGGAGGCTGTGAAAGCGGTAGCCGATGCTGTCCGCAGATCCCGGGCCGGCCTGCAGGACCCCAACCGGCCCTTAGGTTCGTTCCTGTTTCTTGGTCCCACAGGAGTAGGAAAGACGGAGCTGGCCAAAGCCTTGGCTGAATTTCTCTTTGATGATGACCAGGGGATCGTGCGCATCGACATGTCCGAATATATGGAAAAGCATACCGTTTCCCGCCTGATCGGTGCTCCGCCGGGGTATGTAGGCTATGAAGAGGGGGGCCAGCTGACGGAAGCAGTAAGGCGCAAACCCTATAGTGTGGTCCTCTTTGATGAAGTGGAAAAAGCTCATGGGGATGTCTTCAATGTGTTGCTCCAGCTCCTCGATGACGGCCGCTTAACCGATGGGCAAGGACGGGTGGTTAATTTTAAGAATACAGTGGTCATTCTGACCAGCAATATCGCCAGTCCCTTGATTCAGGAATTGACGGCCTCAGGAGCGGCCCAGGAAGTGTTGCGTTCCCGGGTTACCGAGGAACTCAGGCTGCATTTCCGGCCGGAGTTTTTGAACCGGTTGGATGAAATCATCGTTTTCCACCCTCTTGGTCAGGAGCATATTGGTTCCATCGTGCAGATACAGATCAACAAGCTGCGTGATTATCTGGCTCCCCGCAAAATGACTCTGGAGCTCTCCCAGGCAGCGTTAAATAAAATCATTCAACAAGGTTATGATCCGATCTATGGAGCAAGACCCCTGAAAAGGGTGATCCAGCAAAACCTCCAAAATCCTTTGGCCATGAAAATCCTGCAGGGAGCCCTTTACGAAGGGGATCATGTCCTGGTCGACCTTGATCCTCAGGGCCAGCTTCTGTTTAAAAAGTCGGAATAAGGTGCTTGCATCCTGCCCGGGAACACTATAAACTAGAGTTGGCACCATGTTGTGGCAGATAGTATTGGCAAAAGGGAGTTAAGAAAGAATGAACAGGTGGGTTTTTCTGACCAATGTCACGACGGAAGTAGAAGCGGATATCGTGATCGGTCTGCTTGAGCAGGGGCATATTCCCGCTCAAAAGGCCTATCCTGGGCTGGGAAATCTGAAGGCGGCCTATGGTATTGTTAATGGGGTCGAGATCTATGTGCCTGAGGATTGTCTTAAGCATGCCAAGGAGATTCTTGCTGCCGAGGGAGCGGAAAATGCTCCGGATGAAGCCCCGGACCCCGATGTTGAATGTGATCGCTGAATAAAATAAGCAATAAAGCAAGAAGAAATCCCCGGAAATGTTCGTTGGTTCATTTCCGGGGATTTCTTAATGATCTGGATTTATCAACCGACTGCTTCGCGGTCGCGATAGGCGATCACTTTACGCCGTATTCTTTGGATGGTATTATCCAAAGACTTAGAACTTACACCAAGGTATTGGGTGATTTCCCGCTGCTTCATGCCGATAAGGTAATGATAGCGAAACACTTTGAGCTCTAATTCCGAAAAACCGTTCATAAGTCCCTGTAAAAAAAGGCGGGTTTCGTCTGATGCGATCACCTTTTTCTCAGGATCATCATGGGTGGCCACAAAGCTTATAAAAGAATCGGTCTTATCGTCAGCTAAAACATTATTCAAGGAATAAGCTTCATTGAGATTGAGGTGTTTCTGCCGGTTATGAGCGCGTAAGCTGTCAATGAGCTTGCGCTTAATCACCATGCGGAGAAAATGCAGGAAAGGAATCTCCGAGCTGGGATCGTAGGATACGATGGCTTTGTATATGGCAATCCGGCCTTCCTGGAGCAAGTCATCATATTCGGCTCGATTGAGAAAATACTTATAGGCAATTTTGCGGATTTCCGGTTCATAATATTGAATAAGCCAATTCAAGGAATCCTGATTGCCAGAGCGCGCGGCTTCAAGCTGAGTATCGATGTCTGCCAAAAGGGTATTAGATGAAGTCATGCGCACATCTCCTTATCAAAGATATAGACTCAGTCTTTAGTCTAAGAAAATAAACCTGCTTTGACAAGGCACATATTATGGACAACTATCCAATTTTATCCCGAATTATCAAAGGTTTTTATTTATCGAAGGTTTTATTTATTGAATCATTTTTAACAGATTAACGGTTTCAATGGCGGTGATGGCAGAATCGAAGCCTTTATTGCCGGCTTTTGTCCCGGCCCGTTCAATGGCTTGTTCGATGGTATCTGTGGTTAAGACGCCGAAAACAACGGGCAGTTTGGTTTCTAAACCGACATGGGCCACCCCTTTGCTCACCTCGGCACTGACAAAGTCAAAATGGGGTGTGGCACCGCGAATAACGGCTCCCAGGCAGATAATGGCATCGTATTTTTTGGTTTCAGCCATCTTTTGCGCAACTAAAGGGATTTCAAAGGCTCCGGGAACCCAGGCGATTTCAATATCGCTTTCCGCAACACCATGGCGGAGGAGGGCGTCAAGGGCGCCTCCCACCAGTTTGTTGGTGATAAATTCATTGAAACGAGCGGCGACAATCCCAAATTTTAATCCTTCAGCAATCAGTTTACCTTCATAAGTCATCATAGTTCTTCATCCTTTCTAATCATCGTGAATCACAAGTATTTTTAAAGTATAAGCATTTTCTAACTATTAACGAACGCCGGGCAGATAATGACCCAGTTTAATTTTCTTGGTGTGGAGATAATGTTCGTTTTCAGGCTTAACCGGCATTTCCATGGAAACACGCTCTTGAATCTCCAGGCCATAGCCTTCCAAACCGACGATTTTGCGGGGATTATTGGTCATCAGCCGTACCTTGCGGATGCCTAAGTCCACCAGAATCTGAGCGCCTACGCCGTAATCCCTGAGGTCGGCAGGGAAACCCAAGGCAAGATTAGCTTCCACAGTATCTTTGCCTTCTTCCTGCAATTTATAGGCCTTCAACTTATTGAGCAGCCCAATGCCCCGGCCTTCCTGGCGCATATAGAGCAAGACCCCCCGGCCTTCTTTTTGAATGCTTTCCAGGGCGGCGGAAAGCTGCTCGCCGCAGTCACAGCGGCGGGAATGAAAAACATCTCCGGTCAGGCATTCGGAGTGGACCCTTACCAGCACCGGCTCACCATCGTCCACATCCCCTTTGACCAGGGCAATATGCTCTTGTCCATCCAATAAACTCCGATAGCCCACTGCTTTGAAGTCCCCAAAGTCTGTAGGAAGTTCAATGCCGACCACCCGTTCTACTAATTTTTCTTTTTGGCGTCGGAAATGAATGAGATCTTTAATGGTAACTATTTTGAGATCGTGTTTTTTAACAAATTCCATGAGATCGGGAACCCGTGCCATGGTGCCGTCGTCTTTCAAGATTTCACAAATGACCCCTGCCGGTTGAAAGCCTGCCAAACGGGCGAGGTCCACGGCGCCTTCCGTATGACCGGCACGGACCAGGACGCCTCCTTCCCGGGCTTTGAGAGGGAAGATATGTCCGGGACGGCGGAGATTCTCGGGGCGGCTGTGAGGATCAAGCAGAACTTTTACCGTATTGGCCCGCTCAAAAGCGGAGATTCCCGTAGTGCAATCGCAGCCATCCACACTCACGGTAAAGGCGGTTCCATGAGGATCTGTATTGTGGGTTACCATGGGCTCAAGATTTAAGGCTTGAATGCGCTCGGCGGTCATGGGGACACAGATTAAACCCCGGCCATAGGTGGCCATAAAATTGATCGCCTCAGGGGTTGATTTCTCTGCAGCCATCAGCAGATCCCCTTCGTTTTCTCTTTCTTCGTCATCCACAACGACAATCATTTTGCCTTGGCGAATGTCTTCGATGGCTTCTTCAATCGTGTTAAAGCGAAATTCCATGTTGATCACTCCTGTCTAAAATCTAACCTAGATAAAGCCGTTTTCGGCTAAGAAACTCATGGATAAATCCTTTGGAGGGGCTTCTTTTTTCTCCATGAACCGTGCCACATATTTTCCGATCAGGTCGGTTTCCAGATTCACCATATCGCCCACGCCTTTAAAGCCCAGGGTGGTTTCCTGGCGGGTATGGGGGATCAGGGATATGGTAAAAGCCTGAGGGAGGAGATCCACCACGGTAAGAGAAATGCCGTCAATGGCGATGGAGCCTTTGGGCAAGACATAGGTTAACAGTTCCGGAGCGGCTTTGATGGTAAAGACCCGGGCAATTCCCACCGGGGTGATTTTTTGAATGGTGCCCACTCCGTCCACATGACCGCTTACCAGATGGCCGCCCAATCGGGTGGAGAGCTGCAGAGCCCGCTCCAGGTTGACCCGCGTTTCCCGGCTGCATTCTTTAAGATTGGTTTTATTTAAAGTTTCTGCCATGACATCCACGGTAAATAAATTTCCCTGCATCTTCACCACCGTGAGGCAGATGCCATTGACGGCGATGCTGTCCCCGATTTGGGTGCCTTCAAGCACTTTAGTTCCTTCCAGGGTCAATTGAGCGGAATCAGGGAGAACCTTCAGATCCGCTACCTTGCCTAACTCTTCGATGATACCGGTAAACATGTTCACTCACCTCTCTTGACTGCTTAATCAAATGATTGCTTAATCGGCATAATTTACCTTGGCCCGTACCCGAAGATCTCCGGTTCCCCCGTCGATCTCCAGGAATTCTAAAGGAATCGCCTGCGCCATCAAAGGAAGCTCAAGTCCGCTCAGAGGGGAAGGACCTTTGCCGCCAATGAGCTTGGGCGCATAGATAAACTCCACTTCATCGATAAGTTGAGCGCGGAGCAGGGAGCCGGCCAGCCCACCGCCGCCCTCCAGCAATACAGAGTTCCAACCCCGTTTGACTAAATCTCCCAGCAGGTCTTTTAAAGGGACATAACGGGGGGAATCATACTGCCAAACCTCCACATTCTCCAGAGCCCGCAAGGCCTTCAGCTTATCCAAAGGAGCGGAGGCCGTGGTGGCGATGAGACAGGGGGCGGTACAGGAGGAAGCAAGTACGGCGGCCTGCAGAGGAATTTGCAATGCTCCATCCACGAGCAAGCGCACCGGATCACGGCCTTCGTCAATCCGGCAATTCAAAGCAGGATTATCCTGGCGCACGGTTTCACTGCCCACCATAATCACATCGAAGTGATCGCGCAGCCGGTGGACATAGGCACGGGAGGCTTCATTGCTAACCCATTTGGAGTCTCCTGACTCCGTCGCTATTTTGCCATCAAGGGTTAAAGCCGATTTGTAGAGGACAAAGGGAAGGCCGGTTTGCATAGCCTTTAGAAAGCCCTTGTTTAAGGTCCGGGCTTCCTTTTCTTTAAGCCCTACATCGACCTGAATGCCGGCTGCCCGTAAGCGGGTGATCCCTTGTCCGCTCACTAAGGGATTGGGATCCACCATAGCCACGACGACGCGTTGGATTCCCGCCTTAATCAGTGCGTCGGCACAGGGAGGGGTTTTCCCGAAATGTGAACAAGGCTCTAAAGTAACATAGGCTGTGGCTCCCCGGGCATGTTCTCCGGCTGCCTGCAGAGCGTGAACTTCGGCATGGGGAGTGCCGGCTTTTTGATGATATCCTTCACCGACAATAACGCCATCCTTAACGATGACACATCCCACCAGGGGATTGGGACTGGTTCTGCCCATAGCCAGGGCTGCCAATTCCAGAGCCCGGGACATGTAATGATTGTCAAGTTCCATGTAATCGCCGCCGTTTCCCATCTCTTTGAGTTAGTTTTGCTTAGTTTTCCATAAAAACACTATAAAAAACCCCAGAGTTCATTCTCTGGGGCTTAAAAACCATAGCAAATAAAAAGCGCATCAGCACTTTAATTTCCTCTTCTCATCCAGACTTTACTGTCGGCTCTGGAATTACACCAGATCTGCCATAGTGGCTCGCGGGCTTGACCGCCGGTATGGAATTTCACCAATCCCCAGAGGTATTCAATTACTTATATATAATACTCTAACTTATTGATGAATTCAACCCTTTAAGAAAATTTAGATCCCTTGGGGAGGATGAGGGGGATGGTGCTCCAGGTATTCATCCCGCAGCAAGCCCATGAGGATCCCATCGCGATACTCACCTAAGACAAACCGCGCCTGCCTTAATCTGCCTTCAACCTTAAAACCCAGTTTCTCATAGGCTTTTAAAGCACGCAGATTCCCGTCCCATAAATCAAGGCTCAGGCGATGAAAATTCCACTGATAGAAAAGGTAATCGATCAGCACTTTCAAAGCGTCCGTTCCATAGCCCCGGTTCCAATAATCGCTTTCACCAATAACGATGAACAGTACCGCCGAGCGGGCGGGGAGATTGACATCCCGATAGCCTACGGTTCCGATGGGCTTTTGCTCTTCATTGAGAATGAGATAGCGGCTGCCGTCTTTCTGGGGGGTAAAAAAGCGTTCTTCGATTTCCTCTTCACTAAGCATTGTGCTCAAAGGCCAGGCGGCATTCGCCCAATAATTGATGTTTTGGTTGTTATACCATTGATAAAAAATGGGGATATCATCAAGCTCCAGCGGACGGAGAAAGGTCTTTTTTCCCTGTAACATGGCTTTGCCTCCCAGTGAATTGATGGGATAGTGTAGTTATGCTTATTATTAGCATTAAAACCTATCCAAGCGGTGGATCATATTATTTGTCTTGACTTAAGTCAAGGCGGGATGGGTAGAGTTAGCATATAATCTTGGCATCAGCCCGAATAAGGAGGAATGAATGATGGGAAATAGGATCGGCTTCCAATCCCAAAACCGAACCGCCAGAATTGCCGGCCTGTTATATTCGCTGATGATCCCCCTCGCCGCATTTGGCGTCATGTATGCCCCCACATCTCTTGTTATTGAGGGGAATGTAGAAGCGACTATTGCCAATGTTCTTGCAAACGGCCATATGTTCAGGCTCAGTATACTGAGCGCTTTAGTCGTACAGGTTTGCCATATTTTTATCGTCCTGTTCTTATATAAACTCCTAAAACCGGTCAATCGGAGTATAGCGGGGCTTATGGTGATTTTCATGCTGACCTCCGTCCCCATCGCCATGGTAAATGAGCTCAACCATTACGGTGTACTGTTTACTATCCACAACGATGTATCTGTTGGGGGAACGCTTGCCGACCAGACAAAAAATATGATAGTGCTATTTTTTCAGCTCCGCCAATACGGAATTGTAATTGCAGGCATTTTCTGGGGTCTGTGGCTTTTGCCGATGGGATATCTGGTTTACAAATCGAATTTTCTCCCGAAAGCCTTGGGTATCGTATTGATAATCGCATCGTTCTTTTATGTTTGCGACAGCTTCCTGAGCCTTGGCATTCCCGGCTATGGGGAAACACTGAGCGCAGCCGTCATGAAAATTCCGCTGTACGGTGAGCTGTTGTTTCCTCTGTGGCTTTTATTTAAGGGAATTCAGCCGTCTTTTGATACGACTCAATGATTCCGGTTTTATACCTAAATAACTGGCCAGTTGGTTTTGCGCCACGCGTTCGGCAAGTCCCGGGCGCTTCTCTAGCAGAGCCAGATACCTGGCTTCCGGGCTGAGGACCAGCAAATCCGCATAGTTATCCTGGGCGTTGGCCATGGTTTCCTCCATCATCTTTCTGACCATCGTTTCCAGAAAAGGATACTTTGCGTACATCTGCATTTCGTCATGTAAATCTCCCACCAGCAGTATGGAGTCTTCCAAACAGGCGAGAAAATACTTAGAAGCCTTGTGCACTTGCTGCGGATTATAGATGGCCGCGACTTGTTTTTCCGAATAGAAATTTGAAGTATTCTCGTTGCCGTCGCTATCAATGAAGTATTGACGGATTAAACCCTTGAGGACAAAATAGCATTTGGATGAAACCTCGCCTTGTTCCAGAAGGAGCGTCCCCTTTTTGAAGGACTGGATCGGAACCTGTTCGACGACATCCAGCAGAGATTCGTCGGGTGCATTTGTGTAGTTTTTTAGATATTGAAATAATATATCTTTCATTGATGCCTCCGGAAAACGGACTGCGCCGCTTTCTGAAAAATTAGCGAAGTTGATGCTTTTTTTCGTTTAAATTATACCATATCTTTTATTCCTTGCGTATCGCAACAAAAATAGGCTGACGATGTGTCAGCCTGATTGTCCTATGAGCATTCGATGGTCATTCGTAGTGGTCGGGGTGACAGGATTTGAACCTGCGGCCTCTGCGTCCCGAACGCAGCGCTCTACCAAACTGAGCCACACCCCGTTTTTACCGAACGCTTTATAATATAACAAAATGCTCACAAGCTGTCAAGGATATCAAAGCTAAGCATTTAAATTAAATACTAAAATTTAAATGTTAATTTGACATCATGCATTAATAAATGGAGACATGCTTTAACGAAACAATATTTAATGAGAATAATACCGTATTTGATACTCCCTAGAACAATGGTCCGGGGGATTTTTACGGGGGTGTGGTATACGAAAAAGAGTACGAATTAAAGGCAGATGACAACTTATTAAAGTTTTATAAGTTGTCATCTGCCTTTAATCATGTTAAAATTTTCTAGGAGGGAGGTTTGAGAGTATTATGATCAAATTTGAAAATGTCAGTAAAAAATACGATGATGGTACCGAAGCCGTGAAATCGCTTAATTTCGAGATAAACAGAGGTGAATTAATGGTACTCATCGGCCCCAGCGGCTGCGGAAAGACAACGACGATGAAAATGATTAACCGCCTAATTCCTCATACAGGGGGAAAAATCACTATTGACGGACAGGATATCGACAGCATTGACCCGGTGCCTCTCCGTCGCAATATCGGCTATGTCATTCAGCAGGTAGGTTTGTTTCCACACTATACCATTGAAAATAACATAGCCTTGATACCGAAGTTGAAAAAATGGCCGGAGTCCAAGCTCAAAGAACGCGTTACCTATCTGATGGATGTGGTCGGGCTGGACCCCGAGGTATTTGCCAAACGCTATCCCCGGGAGCTTTCCGGTGGACAGCAGCAGCGGGTGGGAGTGGCCAGGGCCCTGGCAGCCAATCCCGATATTATTCTCATGGATGAGCCTTTTGGGGCACTGGATCCCATGACACGGGAGCAGCTGCAGGATGAACTGCTGCGCATTCAGGCGGAAATGCATAAAACCATTGTTTTTGTCACCCATGACATGGATGAAGCCCTCAAGCTCGGCGATCGCATCGCTGTTTTGCGGGATGGCGAGCTGTTGCAGCTGGACACCCCCGATCAATTGCTGAGTAATCCGGCCCATGGCTTTGTTGAGGAGTTTATCGGCAAGAACAGAATTTACCAGAACCCGGATTATATTCCTATTACCGATATCATGCGCGACAATCCGGCCATTATCCTCCCCTCCAGAACGCCGGTCGTCGCCATCAGCTTTATGCGTCAGCGCAAGACGGACACCTTGATTGTCTGCGATGAAAAAGGGAAGTTGTTAGGAATTATACCAGTTATGAATTGCATGCCAAAAAAGAAACGATTCAAACCTTAGCCGAAATCGTCCAACCGGTGGACAGGGTTCTCGCCAATACAACCACAGCCAAGGATGCCTTGCAAATGATAAACACGGCTGCCTATGGCATTATACCTGTGGTCAATGAGACA
Source organism: Desulfitobacterium sp. LBE (assembly GCF_007830365.1). Taxonomy (NCBI): domain Bacteria; kingdom Bacillati; phylum Bacillota; class Clostridia; order Eubacteriales; family Desulfitobacteriaceae; genus Desulfitobacterium; species Desulfitobacterium sp. LBE. The sequence continues at coordinate 567,934 of NZ_VLKD01000001.1, forward strand.
CAAAAAGTTGTCGGCGCAGTTACCCGCGGTTCCCTGTTAAGCTTTTTTGCCAATCAGTGGTCCGGTGAAGGGGAGGATGCAGATGAGAAATGAGTCTTTATGGACACAGATTATGCTTCAGTTGGAAATGCGTTGGCCTGATTTAATAGCGGCATTGGTTCAACACATTGAGCTTGTCTTCATTTCCATGCTGATTGCCATTACCATCGGTGTCCCCCTCGGCATTCTGATTACCCGTGTCAAAGCCTTGGAAGGGCCTGTTCTGGGCGTAGCCGGTATTCTCCAGACCATTCCGGGCCTGGCCTTGCTCGGTTTTATGATTCCACTTTTCGGTATCGGTATCAAAACAGCGGTGGCGGCCTTGTTCCTGTATTCCTTATTGTCCATTATCCGCAATACCTTTACCGGTATTAAGGATGTAGATAAAGCGACCATCGAAGCAGCCAAAGGCATGGGCATGACGGATTGGCAGATTCTTATCAAAGTACAGCTGCCCCTTGCCCTGAGCGTCATGATGGCCGGAATCCGCACTGCTACGGTCATTAATGTTGGTACTGCTACCCTGGCGGCTTTTATCGGTGCCGGCGGTCTGGGGGATTTCATTTTTATTGGTATATCCAGAAACCTGGATGCCCTGGTGCTGATTGGAGCTTTTCCGTCGGCGTTACTGGCCCTGCTGCTTGATTGGCTGCTGGGCAGGCTGGAAAAAGCAACCACACCAAGAGGCCTGAAGGTGTAGGGGAGACTTGATGCGGAGTGGAACACTTCGCAAACTACTGGAGAGTATGAAGAGAAAGGAAAGGTGATTATGATGATGAAAAAGAACCTTATGATATGGAGTTTGGTTGGTATGTTGATGCTTGCTTTAGTGGGCTGCAGCGGCAGTGCGGCAAAGAGTGGCGAAACTATCACGGTCGGATCGAAAAACTTTACGGAGAACATTATTATTGCCCATATGATGGCCGATCTGGTGGAAGCACATACGGATCTAACCGTGGAGAGAAAGGTTAATCTTGGCGGCTCCAATGTAGCCTGGACAGCTTTGGAGAACAATGATATTCAGATGTACCCTGACTATACCGGAACCATCGTGGCCAATTATTATCAGGAAGCAACCGGAACATCGGAGGAAACGTTAGCCAAAACCTTGGCATTAACGGCTGAAGACAGTATAGAAGCCTTGGGGTCGCTGGGGTTCAACAATACCTACACTCTGGCAGTGACTAAGGAGACAGCGCAAAAATATAACCTGAAGACTTACAGCGATTTGGTTGGAGTATCGGATGAGTTGATTCTGGGCTGCGAATTTGAATTCAAAGATCGGCCGGATGGCTACCCGGGCCTCCAAGCGGCTTACAATATGAACTTCAAGGAAGTCAAAGGTATGGACCATGGTATCATGTTCCGCTCCCTGGTCGAGGGTGAGGTCGATGTGGTCGATGCTTATGCCACCGACGGCCAGATTAAAGTCTTCGATTTGGTCATTTTGGAGGACGACCGGGAATTCTTTCCACCCTATGATTGTCTGCCTTTAGTTCGCCAAGACACCCTTGACCAATACCCGGAACTGGAAGAGATTCTGAATAAACTTGCCGGACAAATCAACGAGGCGGACATGCAAGAACTAAATGCTAAAGTGGATGACCAGGGCATGAAAGAAGATGTTGTCGCTCATGACTTTCTGGTATCCGCAGGTTTAATAGAGGAATAATTTAAAAAGTCCCGGCAGCTTATTGTCTGATAATAAGCTACCGGGTTTTCTTTATCCTGAATTGCTTGCATCCTCACGATTCGCTTCTTTTTTTCGGCGAGGCTGGCGGCTCATCTCTTCGCGATGCTGTTATTATCGGCTTACTTTGCTTCATACTTGAGTTGATAGGATGTCCGTTTTCCGATATACTTAAATTCAGACAGCGGAAAAGAGAGATAGGTTTTCAAATAAAATAGATAAAGAGCGGGGGAGAAGCATTGAAAAAAACCGCAATCATTATGGATTCCACGGGATATTTAACAAACGATATAATTGAGGAACATGATATTCGTGTCGTCACCCTGAATGTGAACATTGGTGATGAAACCTTTCCGGAAATCGATTTAACCAACAGAGATTTCTTTGGTAAACTGGAGCAGCTCTCCGGTTCCTCAACGACCTCCCAGCCTTCGGTAGGCGCCTTTTTAGAAGTCTACAAGGCAGTGCTGGCTGAAGGCTATGAGGAGATTATAAGTATTCATCTGTCCGAAAAGATCAGCGGTACTTATGCCTCGGCCATTATGGCCAAAGATTTGCTGGAAAACCCGCATATCCATATTTTTGATTCAGGTTCTTCAGCTTTAGGATTAGGTTTGCTGACCTGGGCGGCTGCTGATTGGGCCAGGGAAGGGCTTAATGCTCAGGAGATTTTGGGAAAGCTGGAAACATTGCGCCCCCTCTGTGAGCTTTATTTCATTGTCGACACATTGGAATACCTGCACCGGGGAGGGAGAATTGGGGGGGCTTCAGCCCTTTTCGGCACCTTGCTGCAAATAAAGCCTATTCTCTACTTTAATACTGAAGGTATTATTGATGTCTTTGATAAAGTTCGTTCAAAAAACCGGGCCTTGCAAAGAGTTTATAAAGAGCTTGAACGAGCCTTAGCTTCGCAAAAGCCCCACCGGATTGCCGTGATGCATGTTGGCGCCGAAGCTGAAGCGGTCAGCATAGCCGAAGAACTGTCCCAGAAATACCAGGGTCAGGATATCCGGATTTTTGAGGCAGGTCCTGTTATTGCTACTCATGTAGGCCCGGGGGCAGTCGGGCTGGTTTTTCACCCCTGGCCGCACTGATCTTGAATGAGGTTGTTGGCAATGCTCAAGGGTGAACTGATTGAATTGAATGGAAATTGACTGTATATTGCCAATACTTTAAGTCAAGTATAGGCAGAATAATTGGTGGGAAGATAGAGGCAGGAACCTTTTGTGGAGGTGTTAACCCATGCTTAAAATCCCGCGCCGCTTGTTTTTTCAGGTTCAATCTCCGGCAAGACCCTGTGAACCCTTTGCTCCTGCACAATCCGGTGATTTTTATGATGAGGAGATACCTCTGACATCTTTAGATGATATCGAATGGGCAACCAATGTTTTAGAACCGGAACAGCAGCGGGGGCCGTCGGAAAATCCCTGAGCCATGGCTTTCTGCGTACTTTAGAATGGACAGTGATTAGTCTCAGCCCGCCCTTGGGCTGAGACTTTGTATATATTGCGGATTTCTGAATATTTAAATTTTAATTATTTCTATATTTTGAGAAGGAGTTATTGGAAATATAGGGAATACTATAATCATTAGAGCTTTATTTCACAATTTAAAAATATTTGTTAAAAAAATAACTAATCCATTTAATAAAATTTTCTGAATTTTTGAAGGAATTCAGTAAATTACGAAGAATACACTCTATACAGTTGTTGTATCATATTTAAATTAACAACAGTCATATAGTGGGAACATGTAGTAGGAAAAATTATTGTGAAACTATGCACAGAAGTAGATGAAATAGGAGATGAAGTCAATGAAGATTGCGATTTCAGGCAAAGGCGGGGTCGGCAAGACAACATTTGCAGCTAATTTGGCCCATTACCTGTCCGAACAGGGGATGAGAGTCCTGGCTGTTGATGCTGATCCGGACGCCAGCTTAGGAACAGTCTTAGGTATTGCAGAGGATGCTTTGAACCGTTTGCGTCCCATTGTTGATATGAAAGAACTCATCGAACAACGCATGGGCGGAAGCGGTGCCTTTTATCCCTTGAACCCCCAAGTGGATGACATTTTGGATGATTACTCCGTTCAAGTGGGTCCCATCCGCTTTTTCCGCATGGGCAATGTCAAAGGGGGAGGTACAGCCTGCTATTGCAAAGAGAACAGTTTTTTGCATGCTTTGGTCAACTCCTTAATTCTCTCTGAACAGGATACCGTCATTTTGGATATGGGTGCCGGCATCGAACAGCTTACCCGAGGAACTGCCCAGGGAGTTGATGTTTTAGTCATTGTCACAGAGGCCAGCACAGTGAGCGCTCATACTGTCCGGGTCATTCAGAAGCTTGCCCAAGAATTGGGAATTCCTAAAGTCTCCGTCATCGGCAACAAAATCCGCTCCAGCAAAGACGAGGATTTTCTCAAAGCACAATTTACGGAAGATGAGTTGCTCGGCTTGATTCCTTTTAGCGAGGAATTACTCGATATGTCTATTCATACGGATAATTCTTCTTTTCCCAAGGGTGCTCCAGGTTCCCAATTAGAATCTGTCTATAGAAAACTAATGGAGGGGAGGGACATCTAAAACCTAAAGGTGAGCACAGTTGCATGGTGGAAATCTACAGGTCAAAAAGAGGAGGTTAAACAATGCCAAGATATCGGGATTTGACACACACCTCACGGCCTTCCAACGCGCCCCGTGTGGTGGAACCCAAAAATCCATTGCGCACAACAGATCCAGGCACCATAGAGATGCTAAAAGTTGCGCAGGAAAACAAACTTGAGACAGTATTTGATCGCTTTGTTGCCCAGCAGCCCCAATGCGGCTTCGGGTATAAAGGTATCTGCTGTCGTATTTGTCTTGCCGGACCCTGCCGGGTCAAAGCGGAGGATGGACCGGCCAGCAGAGGTATTTGCGGTGCAACCGCCTATACCATTGTCTCCAGAAACCTTGTTCGTATGATCGCAGGAGGAGCAGCGTCTCACTCCGAGCATGCCAGACATGTGCTGCACACTGCCCATGAACTTGTGGAAGGAAAGACTAAAGACTATGAAATTAAGTCCCCGGAAAAACTTCATAAACTAGCCGAAAAACTGGGAATCGAGACCTTAAACAGAGATAATATGGAGATTCTTGGTGACGTAACCGAATTAGCTTATGAAGATTTCGGCAGATATAAAGATCGTCCGGCAGCATTCCTTGACTCTTTCCTGATTGAGCAGCGTCATAACAAGTTTTTAAATACGAATATTATGCCGCGCAATATTGACGGTACTGTAACGGAACTTATGGCGCAGACCGCTCAAGGGGTGGATGCCGATCCTGTTAATATAATTTTCGGTGGCTTAAAAGGCTCCCTCGCCGACTTAGTGGGGGAATATATCGGCACCAACCTCAGTGACGTTTTGTTTGGGATTCCGGAGCCCATTGTTTCTGAAGCGAACCTGGGAGTTATTGAAGAGAAGATGGTCAACATCGCCGTTCATGGACATAACCCTGTTCTTTCCGAAATGGTGGTAGGGGCTGCCCGTGAGTTAAAGGCAGAAGCTCAAAAAGCAGGAGCAGAAGGGGTCAATATCGTCGGTATCTGTTGTACCGGTAACGAACTCCTGATGCGTGAAGGGGTCTATCTGGCCACATCATCCGCCTCTCAGGAAATGGCCATTTTGACCGGTGTCCTTGATGCCATGGTTGTTGACATTCAATGTATTTATCCATCCCTCACCCAATTGTGCGATTGCTACCATACCAAGATGATCACCACGGAAGCCATTATGAAGGTTCCCGGTGCGCAACATTTAGCGTTTAATTCAGAAACTGCCATGGAAGACGCTAAAAAATTAGTGAGAATAGCCATTGAAGCTTACAAGAGAAGAGATCCTAAAAAGATCGCTCTCTCCAAGACGCGCAACTCCCTTGTGGCAGGATTCAGTATCGAAGCCTTGACCGATATTTTCGGCAAGATCAATCCTGAGCGCCCCTTCTCTGTTCTGACCGATGCTATTCTGAGTGGACAGATCAAGGGTGTTGTTCAGATGGCCGGCTGCAACAACCTGAAACGTCAGCAGGATGAATCCCATGTCGCCATTCTCAAGGAACTGGTGAAGAATGATGTCTTTGTGGTAGCCACAGGCTGCTCGGCCGGAGCCTTTGCCAAGATGGGCCTAATGAATTCGGAAGCTGTGGAAGAATATGCCGGAGAAGGCCTGAAGAGCTTTATCAGACAGCTTGAAGAAGCTAATCCTCAATTGTCCACTAAATTACCTTTGGTATTCCACCTCGGATCTTGTGTGGATAACAGCCGCGGTATGGATCTGGTTCAAGCTATGGCCAAAGAACTGGGTGTCGATACACCTAAGGTTCCCTTTGCTGCCTCTGCACCTGAAGCAATGCATGAAAAAGCGGTAGCTATCGGTTCCTACTGCGTCTCCATGGGCATTCCGACTCATGTAGGCACCATGCCTTATCTGGAGGGCAGCGATCTCATCTATGGCATTGCAACCCAAATTGCCCATGATGTCTTCGGCGGCAACTTTATTTTCGAAGTGGATGAGAAGATTGCAGCACAAAAGATCTTAAATGCCCTTGAATACAGAAGCTGGAAGCTGAAGATTCATAAGCAAACCGCTGAAAAATTTGATACAGCCATTGCTCAAGGGTGGTAAGGAAAGGAGGAAGTGATTATGTCCATGGAGCAAATTTACGCTGATGCGATCAAGGATCCCTCAAAAGAGCCTAAAAAATTACTTCGTAAGGCTTACGATGGCACGATTACGGCTATGAGCTATGCGGAGATTCTTTTAAACCGTGCCCTTAAAGACTATGGTCCCCAACAAACGGTTGGCTATCCGGACACCGCTTACCACCTTCCGGTTATTACCTGCCTCTCCGGGGATAAGGTAACCACACTTGGTGAGCTTGTACCGCTTCTTAACCGCGTGCGGAATCAGGTCAAAACGGAATTGACCTTTGAGAATGCCCGCCTCTGGGGGGAATCCGTCCTCTATGCTGCGGAGATTATTGAAATTCTCCACTATTTGCGCAACGACGAGCCCAAGGTAGCCCCTTGGACCGGTTTCCTGGGTGACCCTATTGTGCGTAAGCATGGCATCAAGATGGTGGACTGGACTATCCCAGGTGTCGCCGTTATCTTAGGCCGGGCTAAAGATTCCCCGTCGGCCAAGAAAATCGTCGATAACCTGATGGGCAAAGGCTTCATGCTCTTCCTCTGTGATGAAGTCATCGAGCAGCTATTGGAAGAAAACGTGAAGATCGGTGAAGATTATATTGCCTTCCCCTTAGGAAACTTTACTCAAGTTATCCATGCGGTGAATTATGCCTTCCGGGCCGGCCTGGCCTTCGGGGGAATTCCCGCCGGACAAAGAGAGCAGCATCGTGATTATCAGCATCGCCGGGTACGGGCTTTTGTGCTCCATCTCGGAGAGCTGGATGATGTTAAAGTGGCCGCTGAGATGGGAGCCATTTTCATGGGCTTCCCTGTACTGACAGACCAGGAACTGGGCGAAGATATGCAGATTCCAGACTGGTATCTCTCCGAGCCTGATTATGAAAAGATCGTGCCTCTGGCCCTTGAGGTGCGGGGAATTAAGCTGACCAATATCGAGATTCCCATTCCGGTCAACTTCGGACCGGCCTTTGAAGGGGAAACCATCCGCAAAGGGGATACCTATGTGGAGTTTGGCGGCGGCAGAACTACTGCCTTCGAGCTGGTAAGCATGGTGGGACCTGATGAGGTTGTGGACGGTCAGGTAACCGTCATTGGACCGGAGATCGATACGGTACCGGAAGGAAGCCGGCTCCCGCTGGGAATCAAGGTGGATATCTATGGCCGTAAAATGCAGGAGGACTTTGAAGGGGTTCTGGAGCGCCGGATCCACTACTTTACCAACTATGGTGAAGGAGTCTGGCACGTCGCTCAGCGTGATCTTTGCTGGGTGCGTATTTCCAAGGATGCCCGGGCCAAAGGCTTCCTAATGAAGCATATCGGTGAATTGCTGCTGGCTAAATTCAAGCAGGAATTCCCGGCTATTGTCGACCGGGTACAGGTTACCATCTATACGGATCAACAAGCCGTCGAGGAAAATCTGGTCAAGGCCCGGGAGCGTTATCGGGCACGGGATGCCCGCTTGAAGAGCCTGACCGACGAGAATGTGGAAGAATTCTATTCCTGCCTCCTCTGTCAGTCCTTTGCTCCTAATCATGTCTGCATTGTCAGCCCGGAACGGGTTGGTCTCTGCGGTGCTGTCAGCTGGCTTGATGCCAAAGCAGCCTTCGAAATCACCCCAACCGGCCCGAACCAGCCTATTCCTAAGGGTCTGGCTATTGATGAAGTCAAGGGAATGTGGCAGAGCGTCAATGATTATCTGCGGCCTTCTTCCAATAATACCCTTGAAGAAGTCAATCTCTATACCTTGATGGACCGCCCCATGACATCCTGCGGTTGCTTCGAGGCGATTATGGCCATTGTTCCTGAGGCCAACGGCCTGATGATCACTACCCGTGAGCATAGTGGCATGACGCCTTGCGGCATGACCTTCTCGACCCTGGCCGGAACGGTTGGCGGCGGCTTGCAGACACCAGGCTTTATGGGAATCGGCCGCAGCTATATTATCAGCAGGAAGTTTATTCCGGCTGACGGCGGCATCTCGCGGATTGTCTGGATGCCTAAAGAGCTGAAGGAGTTCTTAAAAGAAGATCTTGTAGCCCGTTCGATTGACGAAGGTTTAGGCGAAGACTTTATCGATAAGATTGCCGATGAGAGCGTCGGCACGACGGTGGAAGAGATCATTCCCTTCCTCGAAGAAAATGGACACCCATGCTTCAGTCTGGACCCATTAATGTAAGATAAATGTTGGAGACAGAGCATTATGCTCTGTCTCCGGTGAGAAAAAGTAATGATGGAAAGGGGTCACTGTTATGGCTTTAACAGGCTTAGAAATTTATAAACAACTCCCCAAGAAGAACTGCGGTGAGTGCGGTACTCCTACCTGTCTCGCTTTCGCGATGGCATTGGCTTCCGGTAAAGGATCCTTGGATGCTTGCCCTTATGTTACCGATGAAGCTCGGGAAGCCCTGGATTCCGCATCGGCACCACCGATTAAGGCTATCAAATTCGGCAACGGCTCGGTTTTAGGAGATGAAACGGTTCTTTTCCGTCACGATAAAACCTTTTATCATCCTACCACCTTGCTGATTGAGATTGCCGATACGTTATCCGATGAAGAAGTTCAAGGGAAGCTTCAGGAAATAGAAGGCTTGGAATTTGATCGGGTGGGATTGCATTATACCATCGACGGAGTGGCTGTGATCGAGGCCTCCGGCTCCCCGGAGCAATTTGCTAAAGTAGTCGCTCAAGTGGCCGCAGGAACTGAGCGTTCTTTGCTGCTTTTAAGCGACAACGCCGATGCTCTGAAAGCCGCTTTACCTGGAGTTGCCGGCCGCAAACCTCTGATCGGCTCGGCTACCGAAGCCAATTATGAGGCGGTTGTCAACTTAGCAAAAGAGCATAATGTTCCCGTTATCATCAAGGCGGATGGTTTGGATGCTTTAGCTGCCTTAGTGGAAAATGCTCAAAAACTTGGCTATAAAGAATTTGTCCTCGATCCGGGCGCCCGGACACCGAGCCAGACTCTTGCTAATCTGACTCATTGCCGCCGCCTGGCGATTAAAAAGAAATTCAGACCCTTCGGCTATCCGGTGATTGCTTTCACCAGCAAAACAGAACCGCTGGCCGAAATCACGGAAGCCTCGGTTTATGTGGCCAAATATGCCAGTGCCATTGTCTTAAAGGCATCGGCTAAGGCTCATATCCTGCCCCTGATGGCACTTCGTCAGAATCTGTATACAGATCCGCAAAAGCCCATTCAGGTGGAGCCTATTTTGCATACAGTGGGTGAAGTCAACGAGAATTCACCGATTTATATTACGACGAACTTCTCCTTAACCTATTACAGCGTTGAGGGAGAAGTGGAAGCCAGCAAGATTCCCAGCTATATTCTCCCCATCGATACAGATGGTACTTCTGTGCTTACAGCTTATGCAGCAGGCAAATTTGAACCGGAAAAGATCGCGGACATCTTGGCCAAGAGCGGTGTAGGGGATAAAGTAAACCATCGCAATTTGATCATTCCCGGCTATGTGGCTGTTATCTCCGGAAAATTACAGGAGATTTCCGGCTGGAAAGTCATCGTCGGACCCCGCGAATCCAGCGGTATTGTTTCCTTTACACGGGCAATGTAAGGTTGCAACGGCATGGAGGGGGGAGGAGGACACCATGGAGAAATACCAGGTTAAATTTATGCCGGATCAGCAAGTGATTGAGGTGGAAAAAGGAACCTCCCTGCTCAAAGCAGCTTCTCAGGCAGGTATTTTTATAAAATCCAGCTGCGGCGGCAAAGGTACCTGTGGTGCCTGTAAAGTTACGGTGATATCCGGTGAAGCCAAAAGTGAAAGAACGGGAAATTTATCTCCGGAACAACTGAGCCGTGGGGTGCGTTTAAGCTGCCACACCTTTGTTGAAGGGGATCTGACCGTTGAGGTCCCACCGGAATCACGCCTACAAGCACATCAGGTTCTTCTTGAGAATGCCAATGCAGCGCTGCTCACAGAAACCAGTAAAGATCTGTTAACTTATTATGGGTATCATCCCCTGGCCCGCAAGGTCAATATTCGTTGCTCTGAACCTACCCTAACGGATAATGCCGGCGACTGGGCTCGTTTGTCCCTTGAGTTAAAGCGGGTGCTTCAATCCGATAAACCTTTGACCATTCCCTTATCCGTATTGCAAACTTTGCCGGAAACCTTGCGTCAGGCACATTGGGACCTATCCGTTATTTTAACGGATTTAGAATTAGGGTACACTGTGCTCCATGTGGAGCCTGCCAATGACCGCCCGTGCTATGGTTTGGCAATTGATGTGGGTACCACCACCGTGGTTGTCTACTTGGTCGATCTGGATAGCGGAGAAATCGTGGATAAACAAGGCTCCTACAATAAGCAAGCCCAATTTGGGGATGATGTCATTTCGCGGATTGTCTATGCGGTTGATAGTAAGGAGAACATGGCTGAGATTCAAAAAGCCGTAGTGGATACCGTCAATGCCCTTATTGATGGAATACTTGAGCGGCAAAGCCTGACCAGCCAGGATATAGCCAGTGCGGTGATCGCCGGCAATACGACCATGTCGCAGCTCTTCTTAGGCATCAACCCCCGTTATATTCGCTTAGAACCCTACATCCCAACCGTCAATTCCACACCGGCGGTATCAGCGCGGGAAATAGGGCTTAGACTTCTTCCTGAGGCACTCATTCATACCTATCCTTCAGTGGCCAGTTATGTGGGCGGAGATATCGTTTCCGGTGCTTTAGCCACAGATATGGCCAACTCCGATGAGATTATTTTATTTATCGATATCGGAACCAATGGGGAGATAGTGCTGGGGAATAAGGATTGGCTTGTTTCTTGTGCCTGCTCGGCCGGACCGTGTTTTGAAGGAGGAGGAATTCTCTTTGGCATGAGAGCTATGCCCGGTGCTATTGAGCGGGTGGACATTGATCCGGAAAGCCTTGATGTCAAGCTGAAAGTGGTCGGCAAGATTGCTCCTGTTGGCATCTGCGGCTCGGGATTAGTGGATTGCCTGGCCAAGCTGCGCAAGGCAGGAATTATCGATCGTGCCGGAAACTTCCAATTGGAACATCCTTCCCAATCGGCGCGGATTCGTGCCACCGAGGATGATAAAGAGTTTGTTTTGGCTTGGGCCCATCAGGCAGGGGGAGATAAGGACATTGTCATTTCCGAAAATGATGTGAAGAATCTGATTCGGGCTAAAGGGGCGATCTATGCAGGGATTCGTTCATTGCTGCAAACAGTGGCCCTGGAAATTGATATGATCGAGCGAATCGTCATTGGGGGCGGCTTCGGCAATTACCTCAATGTTCACGATTCGGTAGAAATAGGCCTGCTTCCCGACCTGCCTCAGGAAAAGTTTGAGTTCATAGGCAATTCTTCTGTTAAAGGGGCACGTCTTGCCTTGCTTTCGCAGAAGGCTTGGAACGAGGCTGCCGATCTTGCCCGCAAGATGACCTATATTGAACTGTCCATTGGCACCACTTTTATGGATGAGTTTGTATCGGCCTTGTTCCTGCCCCATACTGATTTATCGTTATTTCCTTCTGTAGAAGGAACATTTTAGGAAGCATTGGAGGGAAGAATCATGACAAAATATGTTGCAGTTGCAGGTAAAGGAGGAGTAGGCAAAACAACCTTCACAGCTCTTTTACTGCGTCAAATGGTCAAAGGATTGCAGAGTAAATCCATTCTAGCGGTGGATGCAGACCCCAATGCCAACTTGAATGAAGCTCTTGGCCTCGAGGTCACAGCAACGATTTCCGAACTTCTCGAAGATACGAAGAATCCCAAGGCCATTCCCACAGGGATGCCCAAGGATGTCTTTGTGGAATACAAACTCCAACAAAGCCTCATTGAGTCTCAGGATATTGATTTACTGGTTATGGGAGGGCCCCAGGGTCCCGGCTGTTATTGCTATCCCAACGACCTGCTCAGAAAGTATCTGGAGACCCTGGGCGACAATTATGATTATGTGACAGTGGATACCGAAGCGGGTCTTGAGCATATCAGCAGGAGAACCATTCCCCGTGTGGACGTGATGTTCGTCATCAGTGATTCTTCCGCACGAGGGATTCGTTCGGCGGGGAGAGTCTACGAACTGATTAAAGGGTTGCGCTCTGCGGTCGATGAGGTGTACCTGGTAGTGACGAAAACCACAGAGGGAAGCCTGGATTCTTTATCAGGAGAGATTGAAAAAACCGGTCTGCAATTGATCGGCGATATTCCCCTTGATCCTATGGTAGTGACCCATGACTTGGAGGGGCGTCCGCTCTATACTTTGCCGGATGACTCCCTTGCCGTTCAAGCAGTAGAAAAGATTATGAAAAAAGCCTTTAAATGAAACTAGAGAGGAGAGAGGTTCAAATGGCCGTAGCCCTCGTCAAAGAAAGATACCAAAGTAAAGTTGGAGAAGTAGTTATCGGTGCAACCGCTGCGGAAGGTGGCACCCGTACTTCTGTTGTTAAAGTAGGTGGAGACTCCACCCTGCCGTTTCTTCATTTTGAAGGAAAAGTGGAGAATCGTGCCGCTATCGCCCTGGAAGTCACCGATGTTCCTCCCGCATGGAACGATATTGTCAAAAGTCAATATGGTGATGTGATCAATGATCCTGTAGCTTGGGCCAAGAAATGCGTTGAAGAATACAATGCCGATATGATCTATCTCAAACTGATCGGAGCTAATCCGGAAGGTGAGAATCGCAGCCCTGAAGAATGCGCTAAAGTGGTGAAGGATGTCTTAGCCGCGGTTGGTGTTCCTTTAATCGTTGCTGGGTGCGAAGATCCGGAAAAGGATAATGAAGTATTGGCTGCAGTCGCCGAAGCTACTTCAGGTGAGAATCTTTTAATCGGTATCGCTGAACAAGATAATTACAAATCCATTACCGCAGCCGCCATGGTGCATAAGCATAATCTTATCGCCCGTTCACCGCTGGACATTAACATTTGCAAGCAGCTGAATATCTTAATCTCGGAAATGGGCCTGCCCCTGAACCGTATCGTGATTGACCCTATGATCGGCGGTTTGGGGTATGGTATTGAGTATGCTTACTCGATCATGGAACGGGCACGGTTAGGATCCTTAGCCAATGATAAGATGCTGTCTATGCCGATGATTTGTACAGTAGGTTATGAAGCAAACCGTGCTAAAGAAGCCAATGCCGCTGAAGAAGAGTTCCCAGGCTGGGGAGATCTGAACGATAGAGCAATCCTCTGGGAAGCTTTAACAGCGGCCGGGCTTTTGCAAGTCGGTGCCAGCATTCTCTTAATGAGAAACCCTGCAGCCGTTAAACTGGTTCAACAGAATATAGCTGATCTCATGGAGATGAATGCCTAATCGGAAGTGTCGATCTATCCGGCCGACAGGGATTATCTCTTAAATATGAAAGGATGTGGCTCAATTGATTATTATTGGTGAACGGATTAATGGAATGTTTAAGGATATCGGAGACGCTCTTCGCAATAAGGATGCCAAGCCCCTTCAACATTGGGCATTGAAACAGGAAGAAGGCGGAGCCCATTACCTTGACGTTAACTCCGGTCCGGCAGTTCCCAAAGAGGAGCGTCCTGAAGCCTATGAGTGGATGGTTAAGGTTATTCAAGAAGTCTCCAACCTGCCTCTGTGCCTGGATTCCACGAACTATGATGCTATTGAAGCCGGTTTAAAGCATCTCAAACGCCCTGGCATGATCAATTCAGTTCCTGCCGAGCGTGACAAGATTGAGCGGGTTTTCCCCATGGCTGTCCAATATAATGCATCGTTAATCGGTTTGACCATGGATAAAGTAGGGATTCCCAAAGATGCCGAAAACCGCATTGTTTTTGCCATGGAATTGGTGGCTGCAGCGGATGAATTCGGTTTACCTACCGATGAACTCTATATTGACCCCCTGATCCTGCCTTGTAATGTTGCCCAAGAGCACGCACCTGAGGTTTTGGAAGCCATCAGAATGGTCAAAACCCTGTCCAACCCAGCCCCGAAAACCGTTCTGGGCCTTTCCAACGTGTCCCAGAAATCTCCGGACCGCCATCTGATCAATCGCACCTATCTGGCCATGGCTATGGCTGCCGGCCTCGATGCGGCGATTATGGATGCCAACGATGACGATTTGGTTGACGTAGCTGCAACCGGTCAAATCCTCTTAAATAAGAGCATCTATGCCGATTCCTATTTGAAGGTTTTCCGTCAGCGGCATGCCTCGGAGAGCCCACTCACTTTGTTAAGGTGAGCAGGGCTCTCCTTTGTGTGCGCCATTGGGTTTTCAGGCGGTATAGACGGCATCACTGGTGGATGAAAGGTGTTGCTCGGGTTGCGTAGCTTTACGCACAACGTACCTTCGGGCGTGATCTCCTGAAACCTTCCACTGGAAGGTTTCTTGATCGGAGACTCACGTACTCCGTAGCTCCAGAGCTGGTCAACTCGCTTTTCTTAACAGCTACGCCAAACCCCGCTGCTTTCTGCATGTGAACCGTGGCTGCGCTACGTTAAGAAAGCTTTGTTGACCCGACCGCTCCTCCGCTAAATCCGTTCCCTTTTGTACGTAAAGCTACGCCTTGCGGGTCTCTTTAGCACTGCTTTTGGGAATCTTGTGAGCATTTTTGAGGGTTATCTTCAGGGCCTTTCCCATGCTAGCCGGCCATGCCGCCGCAAGCGGCGCCGATAAAGACGGAAAAGCGTCTCAGATCAGGCGCCTTGCCCAACGTTCTCACAACGCCCCGCTCATTCAGACCCGCAAAGCAGCCCAAGGATTTTGCTTTACGATAGGAAGCGAATTTAAGCGAGCGGAGACAAAACTTCGCGAAAAGCACGCAGCGGAGTCGGGTTGGAAACAGGACGTTTCCAACCGGCCATTGAGCAGGAGCGATTTGGCCGGCGTCCCGACGGAGCGGAGTGTTTTTCGCGTTAGTTTTGTCCGCGCAGCTTATGGAGCGACCGGTGTAAAGCAAAATCCTGGAGAATCATTTTCGGCTCCTGGAGACTCGGCTTAAAGAATCCGCTTAACCCCCCATCTTTCAGCCCAAAAACAGACATACTCTGCCGCCAAACCGCATAGCTATCATGGAAAAGATGTATGCGGAGGTGGACAATCTTGGAAGCCTTTTTCAAAGAGGATCAAGAAATTCGAGAATGGATCGACTTATTCGTGGAAAAATTACTTACTGTGAATCTGTTATCGGGAAACGAAGCTGATGGTGAATTTCATCAAGGCAGGCAGGCCATTGAAAAAATCGCATCATCATTTCAGGAGATGCTCGATCTACCGAAAGAAGTGCTCATGGATGGGATTCGCCAATTGGTGGAACAGAGATTACCGGACCATCGGGTCATAGAGAATTTTCCTGATTTTTACCGGCTTATGAATGATATGATCAGCGCAGGACTACAAAACGTAGAAATGCAGGAACCGGAGTATTTTCCCCAGCCGCTGGCTCATTTAAGGGTCCTGGGCAGTCAGGCGGAAGGTATCACTGTGCCCAGCTCCAAGGTGCCCCTTAATGGCGGGGGAGCACAAACGAAGGAATTGGATTCCTTTTTTTCACTTAAGCAGCATGTGTTGAAAACTACGGATTCACCACAAACTCTGAGTCCTAAAGAGCCTCTTAACAAGGGACCGGCGACGAATACAGAACCCCCTCCCACTTACACCGAGGTTGATGAGAAGAAAGAGCTTATGAAGCAGGAACCTCTGGATCAAGAATTGAGTGAGGATATTAAAAATAAATCAGGTTCAAATGAGCTTGGCTTTAGTCCAAACTCAAACCCAAGCCCAGCCCCGGCCCCAGACCCGGACGAAATGGACAAAGGTATCGATGATGCAATCGACGAAGTGATCGGCGAACCCCTGACAGATCCTATCGCCAAATCCCTTCATGAACTCATTGACGAGTCCTTAAAGCAGCTCTTGCTGGAATCTCATAGTGTCATTGATGAATATACTTCGGTCTATACCCAATCTCTGGAAAACCTGAAACTTAACTCAAAGGATGAGGTTCACGAAGAAGCCGTGCCGGCTCTAAGTGTTTTGACCGCCCTGCCAAGAGAAAATGAACCCGTGAAAAGTCATGGTGTGCCGCCGGCCAGGGATCCATTTCGCTTTAATGCCAATAAAAAGAAAAATAATCGGGCTGTGATTGAGCCGGCAGTCAAACCTGCAGCCGCGCCCCAGGAAATTCCTCAGAGCGGTAAAGCTCTTGCTCAAGTTCTCAAGCATCTCTGTGGAGATGCAGCGATTCAATGGAATGTCTCGGTTGATGAATATAGCTTTTTTGCTAAAATAGATAATATACTCATTCGGGTGATATCAGAGGATGACCCGTCTTTAGACGACGGCCTTACAAAAGAGATAAATGTAAAAATGAAAAAACAAGGCTATAAGGTCTTTGCTTGCAGTCAGGAGGATTTAATGTACCCACGGCGTTTAGAACGGGAAATTCGACGCGTACTGCGTTAAAAGATTGAATTTCAGCACCACTTTTGCTCAAAATTAGTAGGAGATTACAGAAATCATGTCGAATACTACCAAGAGTATTGTGGTGAAGAGAGGGACGAGAGTGGCAGACCGATTGGGTCTCATAATGAGCAACACTTTAAAAGCTATTGAGACAAGCAAAGAAGAGATTTTCTACATAGCAGAAACGACACGTGCAGAAACCCAGCGGCTTATTCAAGAGCTGGCTCAGCTCAAGGAAGAAATTGTCTATACCATTGCCGAGGTGGATAAATACCAAAAATTAGAGCGCCGGCTCCGTCAACGCTTAATGGAAGTAAGCAGAGAATTTGGCAATCATTCTGAGCAAGAGATGATAAAATCTTATACTGAAACGAAGGATGTCCAGGTTCAGCTTCAACTGATGCAATCCAAGGAGATGCAATTGCGGGCACGGCGGGATGAAATCGAACGTTCTCTGATCCAGATGGAGAAGACTATCGAGCGAGCCGAAAACTTACTCAATCAGGTAACCATGGCGATCAATCTTTTGCATGGTGGAATTTCTGAACTGAGTCAAAACAATAATCCCGAACACCGGCAGGAAATTGCCCAAAAGATCATCAGGGCTCAAGATGAAGAACGACGTCGGGTTGCCCGGGAGATTCATGATGGACCGGCTCAAAATCTGGCCAATATTGTTTTACGCTTAGAAATTGCTGAAAAACTGCTCGCACTGGATCCTACTCGAGTGCGAGCAGAGATCACGGATCTTAAAGGATTGGTCCGTTCAAATCTGCAGGATATTCGACGGATTATTTTTGACCTGCGCCCCATTGCGCTGGACAATCATGGGTTTATTTCTGCCCTGGAAAAGTATCTCATGACATTTCAGGAAACCTATCATTTGACCTGTGATTTTAAAGTGATCGGCAAAGAGAGACGTTTATTGCCGGCAGTGGAGGTAGCCTTATTCCGTTCCCTTCAGGAGGGATTGACAAATATCGCCAAGCATGCCCGTGCTGATTGGGCCAGGGTCCTTATCGAGTATGAGGAATGCCAAATTCAGATTCAAATCACGGATCGGGGGATCGGATTCAATGTGGAGGAGGCATTTGCCAATCCCGGTGACCACTTTGGGCTGGTAGGGATGAAAGAGAGAATTGAGATGTTCAATGGCCAAATGATCCTTACCTCAATTCCTAAGAAAGGGACTACGGTGAAGCTCATTGTGCCGAATTATGAGGAGGGATGGGAATGATAAGAGTCGTTATCGCAGATGATCATCCGCTCCTTCGTGAGGGATTAAGACGAATTCTTGAATTTGAAGAAGGAATCCAAGTTGTCTGTGAAGTAGGAGACGGCCAAGGTGCGATTAATGTTTCACGCACCTTGGATTTTGATATTTTATTAATGGATTTAAATATGCCTGGGGTAAATGGTTTGGAAGCCTGTCGTGTCATTCGCCGTGAAAACGAGACGATTGGCATTCTGGTGCTGACTGTGGATGATTCCGATGAAAAAGTATTTCAGGTTCTTCAATTGGGGGTTGCAGGCTATCTGTTGAAAGATGTGGATCCCAAGACCTTGATCGATTCCATTCGCAAAGTTCATTCGGGCCAGCCGATTCTTTCACCTGCAGTCACCGGTAAATTGCTGGGGCAGCTTGTTCATCCTACCCAGAACAGGGATACCTGTGGATTAAGTGACAGAGAACTGCAAATCCTAACTTATGTGGTTAAGGGGTCATCCAATCGTGAGATTGGACAGGCCTTATTCATCAGTGAAAAAACCGTCAAAAATCATCTTTCCAGTATTTTTCGCAAACTGGCGGTGGAGGATCGCACCCAAGCTGCGCTCAAAGCAGTGAAACTTAAACTTGTTCAACTGGATTAAGCTCCGGATTGAACGTTCATAAAGCAAAGTCAGCTCTGCAAACGCGATCGGGGTGAATGCTTGCTTTAAAACAGGAGGATTTCATGAAACTATATTTCTATGGAGCCGCTCAAGTCGTCACCGGATCATCTTATCTGGTTGAATCCGGAGGCTATCGAGTCCTGATCGATTGTGGACTTTTTCAAGGCTCAAAAGCCTTGAAAGAGCTGAATTATGGTGATTTTCCCTATAATCCCGCGGAACTTAATGCCGTGATCCTGACCCACGCTCATACGGATCATTCGGGCTTAATTCCGAAGCTTATCAAATATGGGTTTCAGGGAAAAATTTATGCCACCCCGGAAACCATTAAATTGTGTTCGGTGATGCTCCCGGACAGCGGTCATATTCAAGAGATGGAAGTTGAGCGCAAAAACCGCAAGCTGAAACGGGCCAGTCAGGATTTGCTAACCCCCATTTATACTGCCCAAGATGCTCAGGATTCCCTTAAATTCTTCACACCGGCTCAATATGATCAAAGCACTCAGCTTTCTCCGGAGATAAGCTTTACCTTTCACGATGCGGGCCATATCCTGGGTTCGGCATTTGTCCAAATGACAGTCAAGGAAGGTGAACTGGAGAAGACCCTTGTGTTCTCCGGGGATGTGGGGAATTCCGAGCAGCCCTTTATTGAGAATCCCCGGATTATTTGCGGCGGAGACATTGTCATTGTCGAAACAACTTATGGGGATCGCCAGCATGAGAACAGGGCCAATCGCATTCAGCATTTAGCCGAAATCATTCGCGAGGCTCACCAAGCAGGGGGAAACCTTGTCATCCCGGCTTTTGCTATCGAACGTACGCAAGACCTTTTGTTTTATATACGTAAACTGCAGACTGAAAACGAGATTCCGGTGATGCCTATTTATGTGGATAGTCCCTTGGCCATCGCCGCGACCAAGATTTTTCAGGAAAATCCTCAGAATTTCGATCAGGAGACTTTGGATATGATCCAAAGGGGTGAGCACCCCTTATTGATACCCAATGTTCATTATAGCTTAACCAGCGAAGATTCCATGGCCATCAACTCTATTCAGGGGGGCGCCATCATCATTGCCGCCAGCGGTATGGCTGACGCCGGGCGGATTAAGTATCATCTCAAATATAACCTATGGCGGGAAAATGCCACCGTTTTATTTGTCGGCTACCAAGCCCAGGGAACGTTGGGGCGGAGAATTATTGAAGGAGCCAAAGAGGTAACCATTCATGGGGAAAAGGTGGCTGTGCGCGCCAATATCCGCCGCATGGAAGGTCTATCAGCCCATGCCGATCAGCCCCAGCTCCTGGAATGGTTGTCCTGTCTGGGTGAGGATGCCGAAAATATTATCTTAGTCCACGGTGAACCTGATGTCCAAAAAACCTTTGCCCAGAAGATTCAAGAGAAGTTTGGGAAAATCCCCTGGATTCCTCAGTTGGGCGAAGCATTGGAAATTAGGAACAGGGAAGTTATCCCCTATCCGCCGTCAAAACCCTGGCTGCAGGTCATCGAGGCGGAAGCCCGACAAGCCTCAGAAACCAGGCAGGCTATGGCTCATGGCGGAGCAGAAGTAGCTCAGCTTCCGACCTTAAGCAGGGGAAAATCCGGTCAGGCTAAGATTACTCAGGCCCAGATTAATAGGGCAATGCAGCGGCTTCGCCATCGTTTAAAGGTTCTGGTGGATAACGGAAGGCGGTCGAATAATCTGGAGCATACCTTAGCTGTTATCGATACCATCACCCGCTGGCTGGACGATATGGACAACAAGAAAAAGAAGTAGGGCGATAAGCAGCCTATAAATTCACAAACTCAGCAGTTTGTTTCTTGATGCCGGAGAGGAATCTTAAGATCTCCTCTCGGCGTTTTACTGCCAGCCGTTTTCCCGTTTTCGTATAGACCTTATTAGGTAAGGCTTCAGCAAAGGTTCTGGCCCGCTCCAAGGCATCTTCAGGTGTACGGATCAACTCATCCTGGCCGATCAAGCTGAATAGACGGGTGATACCGATATTGCCCAGGTTATCCAGAATATCCGAATCCCTTAGATAAACGGCTTCGTCGCTGCGGCCCGGCTCGGAATAGTACATGTGAGATTCGACAGCTTCCAGGACAATGGGCAGTTTATCGCTGGGAAAGGCCATCCGTTGCAGTATATTGGCGGCAACCCCTTTGGAACGAAGAGAATGGTCCACATTGGCTAAGGCATAGACGGGATATCTTCCCGTATCATGAAGCATGGCTGAAAAAAAGAGGATGTCATCATCAAGATCCAGATGCTGGGACAGTTCTTTGGCCAGAAGGTAGACCCGGTTGCAGTGCTTTAAACCCCAGGCGGGGTGAGCACCGGATTGACTAATGATATGAACAAGTTCTTTTCTTTGCTCCATATTGATATCGACCTCCTAAAAATTGTATAATTATATATACGCCAAAGAGTCAATGGAGTCCTTCATAATTTTGCAGGTAATGGTATTTTTTACCTATATCTTTTCGCGCTCATCAGCCTTATTGTCTTAAATAGGGCAAATATCAGGAAGAAGTTTCGATAATTCGTAGTAATAGGTTATATTAATCGCTTGAGGAGTGAATTTCGTGCCTAGAGCCAATGTTTTTGGGAGCTTTGTACAAGCTCTTTTCTTTTCCGGTACAGTAGGAGTGCCTAAGTATTTTCTGAATCACTATTCTGAACTGGAGATCAGCCATATCGAGGCCTTATTGATTATTCAAATTATGGGAGAAATCGGGAGCAACCCCTATCCCTCTTCCCAGCTTTTAGCTCAGCGCATGAATCTTGAGGTGACCCGGGTGGAGGAGATGATAGCTCATTTAATGGCATGCAATTATCTTTCTCTTGAGCAGCAATGGGATTCTGCAGCGGGGAAATCTACCATGTCCTACAGCTTTGTCGGTCTTATCGATGAATTATCAGAACGATGGGCCATTGAACAAGTGAAGCGCTATGAAGCGGAACAGAGTCTGCAGAAAGAGCGTCTTGGCCAGCAGGAAAGCTTATCCTCTCCCAATACCATTGGCCAGATCATCAAAACCTTTGAGCAAGAATTAGGCCGCCCTCTGACTTCGATAGAGTGCGAGGTCATCGAGACCTGGATTGCCTCAAAATTCTCTGAAGAACTCATTCTGGCCGCCTTTAAGCGCGGCGTCATGGCCGGCATTCGCAACTTCCGCTATATTGACTCCATTTTGAGAGAGTGGGAAAAGAAAGGATTAAGAACTCTGCATGAGGTTGAGGCCGATGATGCCTATTTCCAAGCAAAGCATGAAAAATCCCGAGGGAAAAAGACTCCACAGCAACAGCCGGCCCGGAAAGTATCTCCGGGTAAGTATGAGGATTTTTACCTTTCCTAAGCTTATGGCCATGATTGAGTAATGAAAGGGGAGAGAGCGCCCATGAAATCCGTTAAACATATTATGCAAGAGAGTTATCTTGACGAACTTAAACATAAACGGGAACAATCTGAGTCGCCGGCAGCTCATAGCCAGCTCAAGACGTCTGTAAACTGCCCCCTCTGTGAAGACCGGGGGATAATTTTCGATGGGGAATCGGCGCGACCCTGTGCCTGTATGCGGCAAAAACGGATGGAGAACCTGTTCCGCCACGCGCGCATGGCCCGTGGATTGCTTAATTGCCGTTTTGAGGCCTTCAGACAGGAGTATTATCTGAGCCAAGCCAATCCCCAGGACCGGAGTTATCTGGAGGGAGCCTTAACGGCCTTGCATGCTTCAAAGGAGTTTGTGGCCCGTTGCCTCGACGATTATCATGGCTTAGGTTTGATCCTGATCGGGCCGGTGGGGGCCGGGAAAACCTTTCTGGCGGCAGCCATTGCCAATGCCTTAATGGAACAGGAGCATCAAGTCCTTTTCCTGGTTGTTCCGGACCTTTTGGATCAATTGCGCGCCACCTATAAAACCGATGAGAATGAATTGGATCTTTTGGATACGGCCCGGGAAATTCCTATTCTCATTTTGGATGATCTGGGGGCCCATAATTACACCGATTGGACTCGCAATCGTCTTTATTCTATTATTAATTATCGTTTGAACCAGCAGCTGCCGACGGTGATCACTTCCAATTTGTCTTTAGAGGAGATGGAAGAGCATTTGGGGGCGCGAACCACTTCGCGGCTCATTCAATCCTGCCGGATCTTCAGAATGCATGTTGAACAGGATATTCGGCTGCGCCAATATCAGGACAGAGAAAAAGAACGAAAAAAATAATAAATAAGTTAAAGAAAGTATGCATGTCTTCTCCAGGACATGCATACTTTTTCATAGAGAAGAATCCGAATGGAGGTGCCTGAAATGGCCAAAATTATTGCGATTAATCGCAAATACTTTACGTTGATTTTAAGTGCTTTGTTAGTCTGCTTAATCGGGATTGCTGGAGTAACCCTCTGGAAAACGGCACAAGTAAGTGCAAATGGACCTGTCCCAGAAGTAAAGATGCTGGGAGTTGCCGTCGAACCCGGTTCTTTTACCCAGGATTTAACTTATGGAACCGTCACAATTAAGTCCAGTCAAGTGATCAATGCCAACAAATTTGACCTCATTGCCACGGTTCAAAATACAACAAGCGGGAAGATGGCGAATATACCAGTTGAGCTGGAAGTGTCATTAGTAGGAGATAATGCGCAGAAAGTCAGCAAAATTGGCACACTGCCCTCGCTTGATCCTGGCGCTACGGCAAGAGTAGCCTTCCGGGATATTAAAGCATTAGGGGATGCTGCCGGTAAAAGCGCCACTGCCGGACAGCACAAAATCACCCTGAGAATTAAGCCCAATGCAGAAGGGGGCATTACCCAAGCCACTGAGGCCAGTTTTTTCTTTAATGTAGATTCCACTGTAAAAGCGCCTAACGCTGCGAAATAGTTGTATCTGCAATACTGATATCGGATGTGATACTAATATCAATTATGATATTAGTATTGAAAATGATATAAGTATCGGAAATGGTATAAGTATCGCACATGATAATGATATCGAACATGATAACAATTTCTAATATGATACTATAAAAAAATTGTTGAGGTGCAAAAAATTTGTACCTCTTTTTCTATTTCTTCTCTAATGGGACATAATAGGCATAGAAGTATATTCCTGCAGAAAAACCATCTCCGGCTGCCAAATTTCCGAACAGGACAATAGCAATTACCATATATTGCTAAAGAGGGGAGAGGGTGACTAAATGAATCTCCATGAATTTCTAATTTCTGATCAATGCGATACGCCGCAAGATGGTGGGCTGCAAAATATTATTGCGGGATTTGCCCTTCTAACCCGTATCAGCGCTATGCCGGGGAGCCCTGTCTTGTCATTTGTTCAACCTCTCATTATCAGTCGCTTGTTTCAGGCTTCTTGGGTTCTCCTGGGCTCCCAAATTCTCTTGCTTTTGGCAAAACATATTTTTCATCTCGAGAAATTGCCTGTTCTTGATCTGGCCAGAGGACAAAAGCTCCAGATACCTATCGAGGAACTGCAGAATTTAATTCAATATTTAGGCACCAGGCAGAAAGCTGCACCATCCAATCAGGGAGCCGCTTTTAATAACACCACCAACGGAACCGGCGCACTTGCTTTTCCCACGGAGCTGCCCCCCGATAGTCCGGTTTATGCAGCTATTTTTATATCTGTGGATTATGCAAATGAGGTGTACACGCCAACCCTGCTTGTTTATGTACCGATCTTGAGTTTTCCGGGCTTAAGAGGGGCATTGCCCTTTCTTATCCTGGCCCTATTGGCTGTTATCTTGGTGCGCTGCGTCGTCCCGCCGGAGACTACAGGGGCGAAACCGGTCCCAAAACCGAGAACGGGACAGAATCAATCCTTTAATCTCTCCTCAGAGGATGTGATGGCAATTCTAAGGCGTTTTGGCAGGTTTTTTGGCTCTCCGTAATTTGTTCGCTCCGCGAAATTAGTGTAGAATTGAGCCTGTGACGATATCTTAAAAATATTAAAGGAAGTGTATTGCTTCATGGTACAGGATAATAAGCTCGGGCGGGAACGTCTATCCAGCTTGATCATAATTTTTTGTCTATTCCTAACTGTTTTGACTTCAATAGGAGTAAATTATTTGGATGTAAAAGTACTCAATATTGAGCTCATCGATCGTGTACTCTATACAGTAATAACGGAAAAAGGCAATGTGAATATTCATCCGGATGATGTCCTGCGGATTGAACGAACCTATACCAAGGAAGCTTTCACCGGTGAAGCCGTGGAATTAGACAAGATTTACACTGACAAAGGTTTTGTTTATCTTTCTTCTCAGGCACCTTACGCTGAACTCGGTCAGAAATTAATGAATACAGTGGATTATTACGGCTTTCCTCTGTGGGAGCGTTCGGGAGTGGACTGGAATTCCCTAACAAAATACAGTTATGCTGTGGGGACTCCTGCCCAGCAGGTTCCGCTGCTCTTTTTCCTGCTCTCGCTTCAGTATGCTGCTTTAACCATAGGTGGGATAGCCTTAATTGTCCTTGTTTTTCCTCTGCGCTTAGGGGAAGAAGAGTGGGAGAGTTCTTCAGCTTTTGCTCAGGGTGAGGAGGAGTCAAACCAGGAGGAACAAGATGAACTGCGGCAGGAAGTCATGAAATCCCTGGCTAAATAATAATTCCAAAGGGTAAAAAGAGTTAAAAAAAGAGCCTGACGGCTCTTTTTCTAGATCTGGCGACTGACATATTCGACAAGGTCGACGACACGGCAGGAATAACCCCATTCATTATCATACCAAGAGATGACCTTAATAAGGTTATCCTCCATAACCATGGTGGACAGACCATCGACGATGGATGAGGCGGAGCTGCCATTGAAATCGCTGGAAACGAGGGGAAGATCGGTGTAGTCCAGGATTCCCTTCAGTTTATTTTCGCTGGCGTGGCGCAAGACTCCGTTGAGTTCTTCAATCGTGGTATTCTTCTCAATTTCGGCGACTAAATCAATCACAGAGACATTGGGTGTAGGGACACGCATGGAAAAACCGTTGAGTTTTCCCTTAAGCTCAGGCAGTACAAGGGCTACAGCCCTCGCCGCTCCTGTAGTGGTGGGGATGATGGAAAGTCCCGCCGCCCGGGCCCGGCGCAAATCTTTGTGAGATTGATCCAAAATTTGCTGGTCATTGGTGTAAGAATGAACAGTGGTCATTAATCCCCGTTTGAGCCCGAAGTTTTTGTGAATCACTTTGGCTACAGGAGCCAGACAATTGGTTGTACATGAGGCATTGGATATGATATGGTGTTTTTGCGGATCATAGATTTCTTCATTGACGCCCATGACAAGGGTAATGTCTTCTTCTTTGGCGGGAGCAGAAATAATAACTTTGCGCGCCCCATTGTTGAGGTGTTTTTGACAGGCCGGCCCATTATTGAATTTGCCGCTGGATTCAATGACAATGTCCACACCTAATTCACCCCAAGGAATATCTCCGGGATCTGTGTGGGAAACTACTTTAACCAGTTGTCCATCCACAGTGAAGCCATCTTCAGTGTGCTGGATCTGAGCAGGGAAGATACCATGTACGGAATCGTATTTTAAGAGATGAGGTAAAATCTCACCTGTCGATCGATTATTCACTGCAACGATTTCAATGTTTTCTCTTCCAAAAGCCGCTCGAAAAACGTTTCGTCCAATTCGACCAAATCCATTAATCCCAATTCGAATTGTCAACTTACCGCACTCCTTTAATCTAAATTCATATGTCCATGTGATAGTTTAACATCTTTTTCAGTATGACACAATTACTTTTAAGCGGTAAATGTGACATACTTGTGTAACTTAAAGGCAAAAATTATTGGCATATTTTTACTTTGAGGCGTTCGCGCAGTTACATGTCTATAAAGAAGGAGGTCGTTCAATGCAAGTCACGGTAACTCATATTAAAGGAATGCACTTCGAAGGAGAAGGTCAGTCCAAGCTAAAGACACAAATAGACAGCAGTGTAACCACAGGGGGCTCAGGATACGGCTCCAGCCCTATGGAGCTTGTGCTGATGGCCGTGGCAGGGTGCAGCGGCATGGATATCGTTACGATCCTGGAGAAAATGCGGATTACCTATGAACGGTTGGAAATCTCGGTAGTAGGAGAGCGGGCGGCAGAGCACCCCCGTATTTTTACCGATGTTGAATTGACATTTAAATTCTGGGGCAGTAACCTACCCCAGGAAAAACTGCTTAGGGCCATTCAATTATCCATGGAGAAATATTGCAGCGTGGCCAATATGATCGATAAAGTTGCCAACCTCACGTACAAATTGGAAACTTATCCAAATTAAAGGGGTCGTTAATAAATAATTAATATTGAGAGAGTTGAACCCATAGTGAGCATTTGCTATACTAATCGTGTTTAGGTTACCATTAGGATAAGCATTCTACTTAAGCCGCATTGAAACTGCGGCTTGTTTTTAGCTGTTCAGAAGGAAATTTCATGGTGCACAAGGGCAACCAAGGACTTCGCCTTTTTGCGATACGTGGAGATAAAACTCGGCGAAGCCGGGTTTTCTTTCACTGTCGAGAAGTGTAATTTATTTTCTTTACACTCTGCCCCAATATGATAAAATAATCGATGCTGAAAGATAGTAATGAAAAAGAACACAATTAAGGAGTGATCAGGGCGCATGATGAAGAAAAAGCGCAGGGTCCGTTGGAAAATGATTGTCGCATTTCTGGTTTTTAATATCATCTTTGCCGGTTGCCTCGTGCCCTTTGTGCTGTTTTGGGGACCCTTTGAAGCTTTAAAAGTTATGGCGGTAGGTGCTGTAGAAACATCACGTCACCCTCAGGTGGTGCGCTTCTTTCTTTCCGAGGAAAAAATCAGTGAGATTATGCACACTTATGATGATCACGGTAACCAAGTGGGCGGGAATATTGACAGACAAACCGATGTTGAGGATACTTCTTCCGGTATTGTCATTGAGGATATACAAGGTAAGAATTTTAAAGGAAAAGTTATGCTGATCAGCGATCCTAAGCGGGTTAAGTTAGCTGTTACTCAGGAAATCGGCGTTGCTGGGGAGCGGCTTTCGGATATGGTGAAACATGCTGGGGCCATTGCGGGTATCAACGCCGGAGGCTTCTATGATCCCGATGGCTCAGGCAATGGCGCCTTTCCTGATGGAATCACTGTTCAGAATGGGGAAGTCGTCCACAACAATGCAGGGAATAAAGTGGTTGATTTTATCGGGATTGATGCCGAGGGCAAACTGATTATTGGGCCTATGGATGTTAATCAAGTCAAAGAAAAGAACATCCAGGAAGGAGTAAGTTTTTACCCTCCCCTGGTTAAAAATGGCAAGCCTGCTGTCTCCGGGGACGGCGGCTGGGGGATTGCCCCCCGTACCGGAATCGGACAGCGCGCAGACGGGACCATTATTTTTGTAGTGATCGATGGACGCCAGCCCACCTGGAGTATCGGAGCAACCTTAAGAGATATGATGAATGTCTTTTTGGAGTATGACGCCGTAGAAGCGGTTAATCTGGATGGCGGCTCCTCTTCGGAGATGGTCTATAACGGCAAGATCATTAATAAGCTCTGGAATATTTTTGGCGAACGCTATATCCCCACCGGATTTGTGGTGACGCCTTAATGTGGGAAAGAATGAAGGGGGTGGATTCGTGAAACGAAAAACGCGCGCTCTGCTCAGAACAATAACCAGTTGGATTATGGTTTCATTAATGCTGCAGTTTGCTTTTTACTATTTTCTTAATTATAAAGTTGAAGGGATCATGGCGCCGGTTAATGCTCAACCCATTGTCGTTAAGAGTTTGGAAACAGAGATACCGGGTACGAATCTGGAGAACCTTCAGCTCTCTTATGGCAAAGATTATTTAGCTTATCAGGAGAATGGTGTACTCAAGGTCTATAATCTGCAACAAGAAAAAGTTGTCTTTGAGAAGTCTCCCCAAGGGGAGAGTGAATATGATATGGGGCCGATCTATTATCAATGGCTCCCGGACCGTGACACCCTTGTTTACTTCTATGCCCGCAGGAACCCCAATCCTACCACGACGGTGGTCGTTCCTGTCGAAGAGGAGCCCACGGAGCAAGGAAGCACCGGCAGCAATAACACTGCTGAGCCCGATGCCGTGGAGGATCCCAATCAGGCGCCTCCCGTTAAAAAGACCCCCAAGACCCGCACAGAAGTCCGCTATAACAATCCGCAAATCACTGAGGTTTATACTTTGGAGCTGCCTCCCAGCGATGAAGAGGAGACGGCACCCGATGATCGGTATAACCGCAGCATTGATAGTTTCCCTGCCGGCGGACAGATCAAGCAGATGGTGGTATCCACCTTTACCAACCTGCTCTACCTTGCCATTGAGAACAATGGGAAGTTTCAGCTGATGGAAATCGATATTATGAAAAATGTCCGCACCTTAAACCAGGCGGGGGAAGTCATCACCCAAATGGCCGCTTCGGATAAGTTCGGCACCCTGTATGCGAAAAGCACTTCCGGGAAATCAGAGCGAATTATTGGTTTACAGGGATGGAACAGGGAAGTGGTGTCTGATGATGCTGATGATGTGATTTTAGGCAACCGGGAAGGCATGCTCTACCTGGGGAATATTAAAGATGATAAGCTGGTAAGCATCCGCAGCGGTGAGGAAAATTCCGAAGAAAAAAGCCTGAAATTTACAACCGTTTGGGAAGGGTCCATACCTTACGATGATGCCAAAGATGTTATTATCGGGGCCAATGGTGAAATCATTGTCTATAACGATTTGACTGCCTATATTATCAAGGATGGCAGCGATAAAGAAGTAAAGCTTGACGGGGAAGAAAACTATATCTCTTCCGATGGTGTGGAAGTCATTCAAGTCACACGGGTAGGGATGTCCACCAAAGTAAAACTGCATCCACTGCAATAAGCAAAGGCGGAAGAGTAACATCTTCCGCCTTTGGCAATCATGGATTGGTTTTCGACTGCTCTGAGCTCACAGAGCCCTCAGGATCAGTTTGAACATCATGAGCATCTTCATCGGCTTTTTTGCCGCCTTCCACATCCACCGAGTCTCCGGTTATCTTTTTGAATTGCTGCTCCAACTGATTCAGCATCTCCCGTATCTGTTCGATTTGCTTTAAGAGAGCTTGAGTATCCTCTTGGGGGTCGACGGGCTCTTCTGTCTCTTCAGTTGTCTCTTCAGTCTCTTCTGGTTTCAGTTCGGCGCTCATAGGGGAAACTGCTAAGGCGGATACATTAGCCGGAGGAGGAGGAGAGAGCTTCAAACGAACTCCAAAGAGTTGGGCAAGGGCTTCTTCGAAGGTCTCGCTCATCACAATTTTATCCCCATAAGCCACAATAACCCGTTTCATTTCCGGAATGCTGCCGGCTTTTTCGGATTGCAAATAAATCGGCTCAACATATAAAAAATTGCCTGCCAGGGGAAGGACCACAAGATCGCCGCGAATGACACTGGAGCCCTTTTGATCCCATAAAGCCAGCTGTCTTGAGATTTCAGGATCCTGGTCAATTCGTGATTCAACCTGCAGAGGGCCGTCCACTTCCGTATTTTTCGGGACTTTATAGAGTATCAGTTCTCCGTAATGTTCACCATCCATGCGGGCCGCCAGCCAGGCTACCATATTAGTGCGAATATTGTTGGCGTTGGATGAGGGAGTAAAAGGAATCATCAGGACCGACTCAGGCTGTTCGCTGTCAGGGAGCCGCATCACGCTGTAATAAGGGGCAATATTCTGAGGCTCGGAACCAAAGAGTTCCTTGGCAATATCCCAGGTGTCTTCCTTGTTGTAAAATACCGTAGGATCCGTCATGTGAAAGTTTTTCAGCATGGTGCTCTGAATCTTAAAAAGGGTCTCCGGATAGCGAAGGTGTGTCTGGAGAGTGTCAGGCATGGCGGATAAATCCTTGAAAACCCCGGGGAATATTTTGCGATAGGTCTGTAAGATGGGATCCTGGGCATCCACAGCAAAGAAGTCAACCGTGCCATCATAAGCATCCACGACGACTTTCACTGAGTTGCGGATATAATTGAGTTCCCGTTCGGGGTACATGCTGGAATAAGAAAAGGTCTTGGAAACAGTATAGGCATCAATAATCCATTTGAGCCGACCTTCATCGACAACCAGGTAGGGGTTATCATCGTATTGCAGAAAGGGCGCCAGCTTTTCCACACGGTCCATGATATTGCGATGAAGCAGGATGCGGCTTTGGGAATTGATCTCATTGGCTAAATAGAAACGCAAGGTGCCATGCTTTATGGAAAGCATAAGCCGGTTGAAGGGAGTCAGTTTAATGCCTGATTTGCCTTCATAGCGTGTTTCCGCATTGGCTTTGCCTTCCGGATAATCGAATTCTTTTAAATCCGTATTGACCACTACCCAGTCATGGGTCATTTCTCCGAAATAAATGCGGGGCTGACTGATTTGAAGTTCCTGGTAGTCCGTAGTCGGCGGCACATCTTTAATAGCAAAGGCGGGAAGCCCTTCCGGTGTGACCGCATTGGCGAAGGAGGCCACCACACCAAAGCCATGGGTGTATTTGAAGCGTAAATTAACGAAGGTTTGAGCGGTTTTTTCTAAATCCTGATAAGAGAACTCACGGGGAGCAAGCATGACTTGCCGGTATTCCCCATTGATCCGATAGCGATCCATATCGATATTATAGAATTTGTAATAAGGCCGGATGCCCTGTTTCTGCGTATAGGTTCGGAGCAGGGGGTGAGGGTCATTAAGGCGGACATTATTCAAAGTCGGCAGCTCTTTCTGGAGAGTTTCCGAAGTCAGAGGCTGGTCGGCTTGATAGCCTTCTTCGCTGATTTGATCAAGGCCATAAGCAAAGCGGGTTAAAGCGATTTCGTTTTGGATATAGGGTGTTTCTTTCTCCAATTCATTGGGAATGACCACCAGGGATTGAAGGACCATCGGCCCGAGACCGGAAAGAAGGGGAATGCTGATAAAAATCGCCAGAATCGGGAGGGTCAGCAAACGCACTTCGTCCTTAAAAAAGGCTAAGCCTCCTCCGATAACGCCTAAGGCACATAAAACCATCAAGGCTTTTAAGGCCGGCAAAGTGGCATGGAGATCAGCGTAGCCGGCACCTAAGACTAAGCCATGCTGAGAATACAGCAGGCGGAAGGTATCGAAATAGCAGCCAAATCCTTTGAAGAGAAAAAGCACCGTAATAAGCAGAGCAAGATGGCGGCGTGCAGCAGAATTGATCTCAATAGCCTGTTTCTTCCAAATCAGTAAGGATTGAAAATGAATAACGCCGGCAAAACTATAGAACACTATCGTAAAAAAGGTGAGAAAAAAAAGCGGTCCGAAAAAAGCATTATAAATGGTAATGAAAAAAGGTAATTGAAACACATAAAAGCCTAAGTCTTTAAAGAAGATAGGATCTCCCTGCCCAAAAGGAGTGGCATTCAAAAAAGTCAGGACCTCAAGCCAACCGGTGAAACCGGTAACAAAACTGACCCCAAAGCTGATCAGGACTGAAATGATAATGAGCCAAAGAGTCATTTTGCGCTGGCTTAAGTGATAAAGAGGACGGTCCATTTCATGAACCAAGCGGAGGCGCTTCCGTAACCGTTCATTGACGAAAGTCAAAATTGCGTGACGTATGGAAAAAAGAGTGCCCGCTATGAACGTAAAGAGAATGGTCCCATTGATAATTTGAATGATTCCTTTGCTGATTAAGGGGGTCCAGAAAAGTTGACTGTACCCCAGGTCGGAGTACCATAAATAATCTTCGAACAGGCCGCTGAGTGCAATAAAAAGAATTAATCCTATGCCCAGTAATACCAACATGATACGTGCTGTTCGTCTCAATCCCATA
The DNA here is from genome assembly GCF_007830365.1 of Desulfitobacterium sp. LBE. NCBI lineage: Bacteria > Bacillati > Bacillota > Clostridia > Eubacteriales > Desulfitobacteriaceae > Desulfitobacterium > Desulfitobacterium sp. LBE. The sequence goes on from NZ_VLKD01000001.1 coordinate 600,444, forward strand.
CCCCCTTTACACTTGAAATTGCTGCCTAATAGTATTCTGCCCAATCCTAGAAAAACCCTGCACCCCTATCTTCTTATATTCAAAAATTACTAAAAATAGTTAGGGTTTTTATTTCCTTTGTGATATAATTATCTTTGTTTTTATTAGAATATTTGCTCTTCAGTAATTAAGTAAATTTTTATTATATTCTGTTAATTAAATAACTTGTCTTTTTTCTCCTGTTGTACTATGCTGTACATGTGGGATTATGTATATCTTTATAAGCAAAAAGGGTTAGAGGAGGGAGTTTTTTGCATTTCGTAGTTTGTCTAAAACAAGTTCCGGACTCATCTGAAGTTCGGATTGACCCCAAAACGAACACGCTAATGCGTGAAGGGGTACCGTCTATTATTAATCCATATGATGCCCATGCCCTTGAAGAGGCAATCCGTCTTAAAGAGAAAATGGGTGGGAAAGTTACTATTGTCACAATGGGGCCTCCCCAAGCGAAAGAAGCACTCCGGAAAGCCATGTCCTTTGGGGCGGATCGCGCTATTCTGTTAAGCGATCGGGCCTTCGGTGGTTCAGATTCTTTAGCAACAGCTTACATTATCACTCAAGCTATTCTCAAAATCAATGAAACAGATCCTGTCGATTTGGTATTGGCCGGTAAAGAGGCTATCGACGGGGATACTGCTCAGACAGGCCCTGGCATTGCCTGCCGTTTGGGTTTTCCGCAATTGACTTATGTTATTAAGGTTACCGATATTAATAAAGACACCATAACCGTTCAGCGCAAGCTGGAAACAGGTAAAGAAGTGGTGCAGGCCAAATTACCGGCCCTGCTCACCGTTGAAAAGGAGCTTAATGATCTGCGTTATGCATCCTTGCCCAACATGATGAAGGCTGCTTCTTATGAGCCGGAGATGATCGACTCCAAGTCCTTTGAGTTCGATGTGACTCAAATGGGACTTAAGGGATCCCCCACCAGCGTGAATAAGATTTTTGCCCCGCCGGCCCGCTCCGGTGGCGAAACATTCGATGGCACCAAGGATCCCCAAGGTGTAGCAGCTCAAGTGGTAGAGAAAATGTTCCAGCATAATATTATCATGGTTAATCCCGCTGCGAAGGGAGGCAATCGGTAATGGCAGTTATTATTGGACCTGGTTGTATTAGTTGTGGACTCTGCGTGGGGGAATGCCCCTCTGAGGCCTTAGAATTAGGGGATAGCGGCGTAGTCGTCGATGCCGGAAAATGTACCGAATGCGGAGACTGTGTAAGCGTTTGTCCCAGCAATATCCTCTCTTTGCCTGAGGGAGCCGGAAAAAGTGCCGAGGAACCCAAACAAACCTCCACTGAACCATCTCCAGCAGCACCTGGGGCAAAGGTGGAGAAGAAAGCAGCGCCGGTTCCCGGCGGCGACGTTTGGAGCGGGGTATGGGTCGTCATCGAATATAACCGTGGCGAAGTAGCCCCTGTTTCCTGGGAACTTTTGGGCGAAGGACGCAAGCTGGCCAATGATATTGGTTGTGAATTAGCCGGTGTTCTGGTTGGGCATGATGTGGAAGCCGTGATTCCGGAAGCCTTTGCTCATGGAGCAGAAAAAGTCTATGTGGTGGATGATCCCGTTCTCAAGGATTATCGGACACAGCCCTATGCTGAAGCGGTTGCCGATCTGGTGCGCAGGTATCAGCCGGAGATTATCCTCATGGGTGCTACGGCCATGGGCCGTGATATGTTCCCCGTGGTGGCCACTAAGATGCAAACAGGCTTAACCGCCGATTGCACCGTCTTGAGCATCGATCCTGATTCCAAGCTGTTGCTGCAAACCCGTCCCGCTTTTGGCGGCAATATCATGGCGACGATTCTTTGTAAAACCCGCCGTCCCCAAATGGCCACGGTCCGTCCCCGGGTTATGGCTATGCCTGAACGGGTCGAAGGACGCACAGGGGAAGTGGTTCGCGAAGAACTGGGCATGACAGAAGATCAAGTGCTGACCAAAATCGTTGATTTTATAAAAGGGGATGCCAAAAGTATCTTCTTAGACAAAGCCGAAACCCTTGTGGCAGTCGGCTTAGGTCTTGGTTCGAAGAAAAACATGGTTCTGGCGGAAGAATTAGCCGAAGTCCTGGGCGCGACCCTGGCAGGAACCCGTGGCGCCGTAGAAGCAGGCTGGATTACCCATGACCGGCAAGTCGGTCAAACAGGTGTAACCGTCCGGCCCAAGCTCTATATTGCCATTGGTATCTCCGGAGCCATCCAGCATTTAGTGGGAATGGAAACATCCGACAGCATTATTGCGATCAATAACGATCCCGACGCGGCAATCTTCCGTGTTGCAACCTACGGCATCGTGGGAGATCTTAATGAGGTCGTACCAGCTTTAACAGCTGAGTTTAAGAAACGCCTACAGCACGGCTTGGCGAAATAAGGAGGGCCAACATGGAAAAGTTTGATGTAATCGTCGTTGGCGGCGGTCCAGCCGGCCTATCTGCTGCCATTAGTGCTGCACAAGCCGGCATGAAGACTGCTGTTATTGAACGGGGAGACTATCCCGGTACTAAAAATGTCATGGGTGGGGTACTCTATACTGAGGCTACCAATGAAGTCGTACCTGATTTTTGGAAGGAAGCTCCGCTGGAAAGACCGGTTATTGAGCAGCGCTATGCTTTCTTAAGCAAAGACGAAATACTCTCCGCCGGTTATCGCGATCCGGCCTGGGGACAACCGCCTTACAATGCCCACACCGTATTGAGAGTAAAATTTGACCGCTGGCTGGCCGATCAGGCGGTCAAGGCCGGAGTTATGATCATCACGGAGACGTTGGTTGAGGATCTCCTCTATCACGGCGATGATGTGGTCGGCGTTCGCACCGGTCGTGCTGAAGGAGACCTGGGAGCGCAAGTGGTCATCTTAGCGGAAGGGGCGAATAATTTCCTGGCCTGCAAGGCTGGACTGGCTAAGCCTCTGCGCCCTGAGAATATGGCTGTGGTCGTTAAAGAAATTATTGAACTTCCTCCTGAGAAAATCGAAGACCGCTTCTGCCTGGATCCTCATGAAGGGGCAACCATCGAACTTTTCGGTGATTCGACAGATGGCATGATGGGAACATCCTTCATCTATACCAACAAAAACTCTCTTTCCATTGGGGTGGGGGCCATGGTTCACTCCATGTCTGAAAAAGGCTGGTCCCCTAATGATCTCCTGGAAAACCTAAAGGCTAAACCTTATGTCAAACGATTGCTGCAGGGTGGGGAAACCAAGGAATACTTGGCTCACCTGATCCCGGAAGGCGGTTACAATGCTATACCCAAGCTTTATCGGCAAGGGGTTATGGTCGTCGGTGACACAGCCATGTTCGTTAACGGCTTGAACCGTGAAGGCTCCAACTTAGCCATGATTTCCGGTAAAATTGCCGGAAAAGTAGCTGCTGAGGCCATTCAATCCGGAGATCTCAGCGCCCATGGTATGAGTGTCTATGAGAGCCGTCTCCGTGACTCGTTTGTGATCAAAGACCTCTACAAGTTCAGAAAGCTCATGCCTTTCATCGAGTCCAATCCCCACCTGCTGGGCCAATATCCGGAAATCCTCAACCAGGCAGCCCGGATGTACTTCACAGCAGATGGCACACCCAAGGCACAAGTGTTCAGCAATATTATGGATATGATGTTTAAGAAGCGGACCAAGACCGGACTTGTCAAAGATATGTTTAATGCTTGGAGGGCACTGAAATGAAATTAGATGATAAATTGTATTTGGTGCGCTTTAACACAGACAAATTAAATCACATCAAAATCAGCAACGGCGAACTTTGTTTAAAGTGCAAAGACAAAGTATGCACCTTTATTTGCCCGGCCCATGTCTATGACTGGGATGAAGAAGAGAATCGCATTGCTGTCGGCTATGAAGGCTGTTTGGAATGCGGTACCTGCCGTGTAGCCTGCCCCCATGGCAATATTCAATGGGATTATCCACGGGGCGGTTTCGGAGTCTCCTGGAAGAACGGCTGAGCAAAGCTTGATAATTTTTAGTGGGTATAAAGAGGGGGGGCAGCGGAATTTCCGCTGCTCCTCTACTATTTTGACAAACCCCCCGTCATCCCTATAAAATAAGATCAACATAGAGAAAGACCTTAAATTTTGGTAAAGGAGGGGCTTGTTATCCTCGAGCGCATTATTCAAGGGCTTCATGAGGATCTCTGGTCCATTGAAAAGGATGGGAATCAGTGGATTATGGCCCGTAAAGGGGAAAATGGACTGCTTTTTTCTTTCTTAAGGAAAGGTGCTCCCTTGGAAGGACCCCAGGGTTCATTCGCTGCAGATGCTTCTATAAAGCACTGGGAAGCGATTATCTTATGTCCGGAAGGTTTGTCTTCCCAGGATTTAAAGCAGCCTGCCTTAAAAAGCATCCAAGCCTGGTTTATTGATCTGCAGACGGGTTCTATTTTTGCTGCTCCGGCCACAGCCAAACGAGAGCATTTAAATAGGGTATTATCCTATCTTGAAGTCAATTCTTCCTCATCAGCCTCAGTGTATGAGACTTCAGAATCCACACCCTCTGCCCGGAGGGGCCAAGGACCTCCCTATCTTACTTACACGCTCATCGCCATTAATCTGATTGTCTTTGGCCTGATGACCTTAGCCGGAGGCTCAACCCGGACCGGAGTTCTTATTTTATTTGGGGCTAAAGTCAATGCTCTGATTATCCAGGGTGAATATTGGCGGTTATTTACCAGCATGTTCCTCCATATTGGTTTTCTTCATCTCGCCTTCAATCTTTATGCTCTCTGGGCCTTAGGAGCTATCGCCGAAGAATTGCTGGGACGGGTTCGCTATATCACGGTTTATATTCTCAGCGGCATCCTGGGTTCGGTGGCCAGCTTCTTCTTTACGGATGCCATTTCGGCTGGGGCTTCCGGAGCCATTTTCGGCATTCTGGGCGCTTTGGTGGTGTATTCCCGCCGCAAGCCCTTTCTCTGGAAATCAGGTTTTGGCAAAAGTCTGGCTGTCGTTGTTTTGATCAATTTAGGCCTGGGCTTTTTTCAAACCGGAATCGATGTCTATGCTCATCTGGGCGGTTTGGTGACCGGCATGCTTTTTACTTGGTTAATTTCCATGAAATAACACAGCAATGATCGGTATGCAATGATTGATAAAGGACAAAATAATGACAAAGCTCATGGTTTCTTAGCAAGGTGGTCCTTACAAAACCATCGATAGTTAAGAAAACATGGGCTTTCTTTGCTAAATAATCTCTTAACTCTCAGTAAAGAGTGATATAATAGTGTTTGCATGAAAATAGGTTAGAGACGGTGGGAAGGGTTATGAAACGCAGCTACTTTGCTCGGGAAAAAGTTCTTTATCTGGTCTTGGTTCTTATGGCGACGGTCATCGTCGGCCGGTTATTTATGCTTCAGGTCATTGACGCCGCCGAGCTCAAAGCCAAGGGGATCGAAAGAAGAACCAGCAGTGCCAGCCTGCTGCCTGAACGGGGAAAAATTCTGGACGCCCAAGGCAATGTTTTGGCGCAAAGCATACCTGTCAAAGAGGTTTATGGAGATCCACGGGCAATCAATGAACTTATAGAGAGCAAACAAACCAAGTGGACCAAAGAAGAGATTGCCGCCAAACTTAGTGAAATCCTGTCGATAGAGCAAGAAGTTATTCTGGAAAAACTTAATAGAGACCTGGCTTGGGTAAATATTGCCAACCATGTGGAGCTGGAAAAAGCGGATCAGATCAAGGCCCTTAAACTGCCGGGCATTGGCTTCAGCGATCAGCAGAAACGTGTTTACCCTATGGATAGACTGGCCGCCTCCGTATTAGGGATCGTGACCTTGGACGGGAATGGCGCGGAAGGGTTGGAAGCCTTTTATAACAAGGAACTCTATGGCACCCCGGGCTATTCCTCACAGCAGTCTCTCCTCAATCCCTCGCAGCTCAATGAGCCGGCTATGAGAGGAGCTGATCTCCGGCTTACTTTGGACTCCACGATCCAATATCTTATTGAGCAGCAATTGGATCAGCTTTTGGAGACGACCCAGGGCAAGCATATCGCCATTTTAGCTATGGATCCCATGACCGGAAGGATTTTGGGAATGGGGTCGCGGCCTACCTACAATCCCAATGATTATTCAACCACGGATCCCGAAGAACGCCGCAATTTAACCATCAGTATGTCATATGAACCCGGTTCCACTTTCAAAATCATCACAGGCGCCGCTGCCTTGGAAGAGGGAACGGTTCAGCCGGATGATCTCTTCGAAGATCCGGGTTACATTCAAATTGGCCCCCGCTACATAACCAACTGGGATTCCGATTTCCGGCCCCATGGTAAAGTGACCTTTACCGAGGGCATGATGCTATCCTCCAATGTGGTCCTGTCTCAAGTGGGGATGAATTTAGGCAAAGAGACCTTTTATACTTACTTAAAAGCCTTTGGCTTCGGCAGCCGGACGGGGATCGATATTATCGGGGAAGATAGCGCTCTCCTGGTGCCTCAGGACCAGGCCCGGGATATCGATATGGCCACCATGTCCTTCGGGCAGGCCAACCTGGTTACTCCCCTGCAGCTGTTGACAGCCATCTCCAGCGTTGCCAATGGGGGAACCCTCTACAAGCCCTATATCGTTGACAAAATCACCTTTCCAGACGGAACGGTGCAAGAAAAGAGCCCGGAACCGGTCCGCCAGGTTATCTCCAAAGCCACCGCGGAACAAATGACGGCTATTCTCGAAGCGGTGGTCAATGAAGGCACCGGCGCAGCAGCCAAAATCCCCGGTATCCGGGTCGCCGGTAAAACAGGAACCGCCCAAAAAGTGGATCCGGATACCAAAGGCTATTCCAAAACGGATTTTATTGCTTCTTTCGCAGCCTATGCTCCGGCCGATAATCCGAAGATCGCGCTCTTGATTCTCATCGATACCCCTCAGGGAGAAAGCCATCAGGGGGGAACTTTAGCGGGGCCTGTTGCCAAAACGATTATCGAAGGGACACTCCAATATTATGGCATTCCTGTGTCCGGTGAGACCCCAAGTGAAGTGAGTGAGATCCCGGAAACAAGCTTTGAGCGTCCGGCACCGGGGGAGGTCGTTCCGGAACGAACACCTTTGAAGGGTGAGAGCGTTGTTCCCGACCTAACCGGGTTAACCATGCGGCAGGCCGGGGAAAAACTGGCGGCAGCGGAGCTTCATTTTCATTTCTCTGGAACCGGCCTGGTCCGCGGACAAAACCCTCAGCCGGGTAAAGTGGTTAATGCGGGTACCGTGATCAATGTGGAATTTGCTACTTTGGAGGAAATTTTGCAGCAAGGCTCAGAGGCAGAGCCGCCGCCCAATCCTTAAACTTTACTATAATTTCTTGGTTAAAAGGGGTATCCTAGCATAAGATGAAGTTTGCATGATTCAATGAAGTGGAGGAAATGACTATGCATGATGAAAATCTGAACCAACATATTGACGGCCTTAGAGATGAATTGATTAAGGCCGTCCAGGACTGCGTCCAATTTAAAAGTGTCAAAGATATGGACCATGTTTCCCCAGGTGCTCCCTTTGGGCCTGGGATCAGGGATTGTCTGGAATGGACCTTGAGTCTTGGCGAACAGTTAGGATTTGAGGTTAAAAATATTGATGGTTATGCCGGTCAAATTGAGATGGGCAGCGGGGAACTCCTGGGCATCCTGGGGCATTTGGATGTGGTTCCCGAAGGTGATGGCTGGTCTGTCCCGCCTTATAGCGGAACCATTAAGGAGGGCAGAATATATGGCCGGGGGGCTCTCGACGATAAAGGACCGACTCTGGCAGCTCTCTTTGCTATGAAAGCCCTTAAAGATGGCAACATCCCCCTTAAGAAAAAAATCCGCCTGATCCTGGGCACCGACGAGGAATCAGGATGGGAGGATATGGACTATTACAAAACGAAAGAAGATATTCCTGTCCTCGGATTTGCCCCCGATGCAGAATTTCCCTTAATCCATGCTGAGAAAGGTATCTTTCACCTGGAATTGAGCAAGCAATTCAACCCCTTGCCTCACCTGATCAGGATCCAGGGAGGAGAACGGGCCAATGTGGTTCCCGATTCCTGCCAGGTTGTGCTGAAAGGGTTTACCCGGGAAGAGCTTGCCCGGAAGCTTTCCCAGTACACTTTCCCCGAAGGGGTCACAGGAGATCTGGAGTCCCTTTCCGGAGCAGAAGAGGAGGGTCTGGTCCTGATCTTTAAAGGAGTGGGGGCCCATGGCAGCCTGCCCCAAAAAGGTAAGAATGCCGTACTCTATGCTCTGCAATTTCTCGCCGGCCTGGATTTGAGCCAAGAGGAGGCTGAACTCATCACTTGGTTAAACAACCGGCCGGGAACAGGATTTTTTGGGGAAGGCTTTAATATTGCTTTTGCCGATGAACCCTCAGGAAAGCTGAGCTTAAACTTAGGCATTATGGATCTTAACCCTCAGGGGCTTCGTTTTGTTATTGATATAAGATATCCTGTCACTTTCCAGGGTGATCAGATCCTTAAACCTGTGGAAGCATGCGGGCAGGAGATCGGCTTGGAAATGAAAGTTCTTACCCATCAGAAAGCCCACCATGTCCCCAAGGACAGTCCTTTGGTAACTTCTTTACTGAAAGCCTACTCCGATGTAACCGGTCTAGAAGGGTACGCGTTTGCGATTGGCGGCGGTACCTATGCTAAAGTATTGCCTCAAGGAGTCGCTTTTGGCCCCTTGCTTCCCGGGGAACCGGAAGTTATTCATTGCCCGGATGAATATATGGCCATCGACAGCCTGATTCTGGCGTGCAAGGTGTATGCTCAGGCTATTCTCAATCTGGCAGGGGAGTAAAAGCTTGTCTGGGGCGAAGATCCGATCTGGGTCGCGTAGCTTTACGCACAACGCGTACTCCATAGCTCCGGGGCTGGCTCACTCGCTTTCTTAACAGCTCCCGCCAAACCCCGCTGTTTTCTGCATGTGAACCGTGGCTCCGCTACGTTAAGAAAGCCTCGTTCACCTGACCGCCCCTCCGCTAAATCCGACACCTTCGGGCGTGAATCCTAAAACCTTCCACCGGAAGGTTTCTTCTCCGGAGTTCACGGCTTTTGTACGTAAAGCTACGTCTTGCGGGTCTCTTTTCGTTTTTCTTTAGGGTCCTGAGGCTTAAAGCTTTCTATGGGGAATTACTGGAGTCAACTTTGGGGATCTTCAGGGCCTTTCCCAAAGAGCCGGCCCTGCCGCCCCAAGCGGCGCCGGTAAAGACGGAAAAAGCAGCTTGGGTCAGTCACTTGCCCCACATTTCCTGCAATCTTACCACCTTACAACGCCCTGCATGCAAGCCAGAAAAGCAGCCCAAGGATTTTGATTTACACAAGGGAAGCGACTTTAAGCGAGCGGAAACAAAACTTCGCGAAAAGCCTGCAGCGGAGTCGGGTTGGAAACAGGACGTTTCCAACCGGCCATTGAGCAGGAGCGATTTGGCCGGGCACCCGACGGAGCGGAGGGCTTGAGCGTTAGTTTTGTCCGCGCAGCTTATGGAGCGACCGGTGTAAATCAAAATCCTGGAGACTTAGCTTTCATGCTTTTTCAGTAGCAGTAGAAAGCATAAGTCTGCCCTTACATATGCGACGACTACATAGGCAAGATAGGAGGCTGAGCCCATTGAATAACGCGCAATTATCCAGCGCGAAGGAATTTCTAAAACAACTCTCGGAAAATTCCGGTGTCTCAGGATATGAGGAAACCCTTGCTCCCTTGGTCCTGGCAGCGTTCACCCCCTTAGCCGATCAGGTCGGCCAGGATGCCCTGGGCAATATTTATGCCCACAAAAAGGGGACCCAGGGGCGTTATAAAATCATGCTGGCCGCCCATATGGATGAAATAGGCCTCATGGTCAAAGGGATCGAACCCAGCGGCTTCCTGCGTTTTACCCCAGTAGGGGGTGTGGATCAGCGTACCCTGCTTTCCCAGGAAGTCATCGTCCATGGCAGAAAGCCTGTCCTGGGGGTCATCGGCTCCACTCCGCCCCATTTAATGACCCTGGGTGAAGAAAAAGCCGTGAAAGCAGAGCAGATGGGAATCGATGTGGGAATGACTTTTGAGCAGATCAAGGAGGTCATTCAGGTGGGGGATATCATTACCCTGCGGCGCAATACTTTGGAATTACTGAATCATGTCCTGGCCGGCAAGTCCTTTGATGACCGGGCCGGAGTGGTCGTTATGAAAATATGTCTGGAAGAACTGCAAAGGCTGCAGCATGCTCATGATGTCATTGCCGTCAGCACCACTCAGGAAGAGGTTGGCTATAGAGGGGCAACCACCAGTGCCTATAGCTTAAATCCGGATTTGGCCATCGCTATCGATGTCACCCATGCCAGCACTCCGGATACCAAAGGGCAAGTAGAAAAAGAGTTGGGGAAAGGTCCGGCCATTGCCCTGGGGCCCAATATCCATCCCTTCGTCTATGAAGAATTGGTTAAGGCGGCCAAAGAAGCCCGTATCCCTTATCAAAACCATCCCGTTCCGGGACGCAGCGGCACAGATGCCTGGGCTATTCAGGTGACACAAGCCGGTGTGCCCACGGGCTTAGTGTCCATACCCTTACGCTATATGCATACCTCTGTGGAAACCATTGATATGCAGGATGTGATCCTGACCGGAAAACTGCTGGCCTATTTTATCGCCGGACTTCCTGAAGATTTGGAGGGAAGAGTATGCTACTAAAGATATTGTCGGAGCTTAATGGCACCTCGGGAGCGGAAAAGGAAATACGCCAGGCCCTGGCCGCGGAGCTGGAACCTTGCGTGCATTCCCTGAGCACGGATAAAATAGGCAACCTCATCGTCCAAAAAAATCCCCCCCTTTCCGCTCCCAAGGTGATGATCGCCGCCCATATGGATGAAGTGGCCCTGATGATCACCGCCATCACTGCAGATGGTTTTCTGAAATTTCAACCTGTAGGGGGTATCGATCCGCGGATCCTGGTCTCTAAACCTCTGAAGATCAACGCCCTGACGGGAGTGATCGGTGCCAAAGCCATTCATCTGCAGAAACCTAAAGAGCGGGAGCAGGCTTTGACCATCGAGCAATTGTATATTGACATCGGCGCCAAATCGAAAGAAGAAGCAGAAAAACATGTGAAGATCGGGGATTATGCCTATTTCTTTACAGAGATGGAAAAGCTGGGCCAAGGCTATTTAAAGGGCAAAGCCTTTGATGATCGGGTGGGCTGCGCCATACTGGCCCAGCTGTTAAAACGGGATTATGCCCTTAATCTGATCGGTGCTTTCACCGTACAGGAAGAAGTAGGGCTCCGGGGGGCGACGGTAGCCGCTTACCACGTCCAGCCGGACTTTGCGATTGTCCTGGAAGGGACTGTGTCCGCCCAGATGATGGAAGTGGAAGAAGGGGAGTGGGTTACTGAACCGGGCAAAGGTCCCGCCCTCTCCATGCTGGATAACTCCACTCTATATCAGCCGCAGCTGCTCCGGCAGGTCATCGATCTTGCCGAAAAGATGGGCATCCCTTACCAGCTGCGCAGAGGGCACAGCGGGGGAAATGACGCCGGCAGAATTCATCTGAGCCGTGAAGGCATTCCCACTATCGCCCTCAGTGTCCCTTGCCGGTATATTCATTCCACAGCCTCTGTCCTGGCCGAAAAGGATATTGAGCATACCCTGAATTTAGTGGATGGTATCTTAAAGGCGATTCCCCATGAATTTTCTTTCCGCTGAATGAGATTAAAGGAGGACATTCCATGCCATACGATCACAAACCTTTGGATTATACACTTTTGGAACGATTAACCCAATGTTTTGGTCCATCGGGTGTTGAAGGCAATGTAAATTCGCTGATTGCTGAAGAAATCCGCCCCTACTGCGATGAGATAAACACAGATGCCTTGGGAAATCTTATGGCGGTACGCCGGGGAACAGGCAAAAAAATTATGATCGCCGCCCATGCCGATGAAATCGGAGTGATGATCACCCATATTGATGAAAAGGGGTTTTTGCGTTTTGCCCCCCTGGGCGGTGTCTCGATTCAGGGGTTGCCCCACCGCCGCGTTCAGTTTCAAAACGGGCTCATGGGCACCATTGGCGTTGAGAAGCTTGAAAAACCCACCGATTTAAAGCTGAATAAGCTCTATATTGATATCGGAGCCACCTCCTTAGAGGAAAGTAAAGCTAAGGTGCAGGTTGGAGAAAGCGCTGTCTTTGTGGGAAGCTTCCACAAACAAGCCAAGCGCCTGACTGCCAAAGCTCTGGATGACAGGGTGGGCTGCTTTATCGCTATTGAAGTGCTGAAACGCCTGCAAACCCAGCATGAAGTGTATTTTGTCTTTACAGTACAGGAAGAGGTGGGAGTTCGCGGTGCCCAAACGGCAGCCTTTGCCCTGGAACCCGATTTAGCCCTGGCGGTGGATGTTACCGGAACAGGGGACACTCCCAAGTCCCACCCTATGGATGTGAAGCTGGGCCAGGGGGTGGCGATCAAGGTATTTGACCGCTCCATGATTACCCATCCCAAGATCAAGTCCTGGATGGCGCAAACCGCTGAACAGCATCACATCCCTTATCAATGGGAGGTTCTCGAATTTGGCGGTACAGATTCCGGGGCCATCCATCTCACCAAAGGAGGGATCCCTTCCGGGGTCGTGTCCATTCCTACCCGCTATATTCATAGTCCTTCGGAAACGGTGGACCAAGGGGATATTGAGGGCGCGGCCCAATTGTTGCTGGCTCTCCTGGAAGGACCTGCTGAATTGTAAGCTTATCCGCCATTGGTTGTTTTGTTCAGCATTCATTATAGAGAGTGGAAAGCCGGATTCCCACTATAGATTTGGTAGGAATCCGGCTTTTTGTATTTAAGATCTCCAGGACAGGTAAAGGGCAATATCATACAAGAACGCCCTTGCCGCTTGTGGTACACTAACGATCAGATACCTGAGAAAGGAGGATGAATTGTATGAAACAGGAAATGAGAATCGTAAAATATGACCCGGAATTAAAGGTTGAAGCCTATCATTTTCAAGGGATTATGCAGAAGTTTCCCAACCATTTTCATGAGTATTATGTGATTGGGTTTATTGAAAAAGGTCAGCGGTTTTTATCCTGCAAAAATAAGGAATATACCATTGAGCCGGGTGATCTTCTGATCTTCAATCCCCGCGACAATCATATTTGCGAACAAATTGACGGCAAAACATTGGATTATCGCTGTATCAATATCCAGCCGGAAATTATGAGCAAGGCGGTCTTGGAAATAAAAGGGGAAGAGTATTTGCCTTATTTTACCTCTCAAGTCGTTTTTCATAGCGAGTTGGTTACTATACTCCGGGAGCTGCACCAAATGCTTATGGAGGAAGAAAAAGATTTCAGGAAAGAAGAACTATTCTTTTTCCTTTTAGCGCAGCTCATAGAAGAGTATACAGATCAGGCAGCAACGACTGCAACTGCAGAACAAAGCGCGGAAGCACGGGCTATCTGTGAATTCTTAGAAAAACACTACATGGAAACTATCACCCTGGCCGACTTAGGCAATTTGACCGGGCTGAGCAAATACTATCTGCTTCGTTCCTTTACAAAGCAAAAAGGCATCTCTCCCTATAGCTATTTGGAAACGATACGGATTGATAAAGCAAAGAAAATGCTGGAGAGGGGGATGTTGCCCATTGACGTGGCATTGCAGACCGGGTTTACCGATCAAAGCCATTTTTCTAACTTTTTCAAAAAGTTTATCGGGCTAACCCCAAAACAATACATGAGCATTTTTAAGGATTCTCAAAGCTGATTTTTTTGAATGGAAAGGGGTTTCATGGACACAAGAAAAGAGCTTCAAGGACATTTGCTGGCATTTATGACGATTTTTATTTGGGGTACAACCTTTATATCCACCAAGTTGCTTTTAGAATCCATAACGCCTGTGGAAATACTGTTCCTAAGGTTTGCGATTGGTTTTCTTATCTTGCTCCTCGCTTATCCTCATAGGCTCAGGATCAGGGAAAGAAAGCAGGATCTATATTTTGCCGCCGCCGGTTTATGCGGGGTTACCCTGTATTTCCTGCTTGAAAATATAGCATTAACCTATACTTTCGCCTCCAATGTAGGGGTAATTGTCGCAATCTCACCTTTTTTTACCGCCCTGTTTGCTCATCTGTTTTTAGATACTGAGAAACTGAGAGTGCGGTTTTTTATAGGTTTTAGCGTTGCTGTTGTCGGGATTATCCTGATCAGCTTTAACGGAAGCAACAACCTGCAACTGAATCCCTTGGGAGATATACTGGCTGTTTTAGCTGCCGTGGTATGGGCCGCCTATTCTGTGCTGACCAAGAAAATAAGCGGGTTTCACTACAACACCATTCAGGCAACACGGAGAATTTTCTTCTATGGGTTGGTGTTTATGATACCCGCTTTATGCATATTGGGGTTCAATCCGGACATAACTGAATTAACACGACCAAATAACCTATTCAATATTCTGTTTTTAGGGTTGGGGGCATCGGCGCTTTGCTTTGTGACCTGGAACTCGGCGGTGAAACTATTGGGCGCAGTCAAAACCAGCGTCTATATTTATCTGGTTCCCGTCATAACCGTTATTACTGCCGTAATTGTGCTGCGTGAGGAAATTACCGGAGTTTCAGTATTGGGAATTGTACTGACATTAACAGGGTTATTGATTTCGGAGAGGAAAGGCAGGCATATCCCTCAGCAGACAGAAGCGAGTAAAGCTTAGCAACCCCAAATGACATTTTAAGCATAGTCAAATGGCTATGCTTTTTATTTGCCGCTGTGAACTTGAGAAGTGTGACCCAAAACACAACACCAGAGTCTGAGGATGGTACAATAAGTTCAAATGATGAGCAATGGAGGAGGCATAATGATCGATCATCCTGGCTTTGTCCTGGAGCACTGCCGGAGAAACTGCGGTAAATCTGCTCAGGACTGGTCTTTATTACACCAACAGTTAGAGCAGATGCTCAAGAATCTGGATTTATTATCCCATTTGAAGCAAAAGTTTCCGGTGATTCATTATCATCATTTACCGAAGATCAGCATAGCCGGTTGTCCTAACGCTTGTTCCCAGCCCCAAATCAAAGATATCGGTCTGACTGGTTTTCTTATGCCTAAGCTCACGGAGGCAAGGTGTACGGGCTGCCAGGCCTGCTGCCGTTCTTGTCAGGAAGGTGCCTTATCCTGGCAGGGAGAGCTGGAATTTGAGCCGACGAAGTGCATTGGCTGCGGGGATTGTGTCCGTTCCTGCCCCACAGGCAAAATCCTCCCTGGGGAATCGGGATGGACTCTTCATCTCGGCGGACGCCTGGGAAGGCATCCCCAATTGGCGCGATTGTCCAGGGAAAAGCTCCAGACTTCTGAACTTCCCCGGATCATTGGCCGCATCCTTGAAGACTATATAGACAATGGCCTGCCTCAGGAAAGGCTTACTCATTTTCTGGACCGCCGACCGCATCTGTAAGGTTTTACAAAGAGTTTTGGCGTTCGTGAATCCAGCTCCTCAGTTGCTCTAAATCGCTGATGGTGATTTGTTTTTTCTCCATTTTAAGTATTCCTAAATCCCGCAATTCGCTTAAGATGCGGCTCACGGATTCCCGCGCTAAGCTGCACATTCCCGCCAGCTCGGTAGCGGTCAGAGGAACAGTGATCAGAATTCCCTCAGGGGTCTCCTGGCCGTGGACATGAGCCAGGGCAAAGAGTTTGGCCCCCAGCCGGGAACGAGCATCCCCCAGAGCGATGTTTTTGATTTGCCGGTAGGCTCTGCGGAGATCCAAAGCCATGTTTTGATAAAAAGGCAGAAGGGTGGAAGGATTTTCCTTAAAATATTGGACCAGTGCTTTGCGATCCAAAACGAAAACATCGGAGGCTTCAGCAGTGAGGGCTGCATAAGGATAAGTTTTACTATCTAAAACAACTTCCGGAAAAAATGCGGGCGGCTGCAGAATCCGGAAAATTTTTTCGGTAAATTCACTCATAAGCAGGATTTGAATGCGGCCTTTGAGCAAAAAATAAACTGAGTTGCTTTCTTCTCCGAAAAAGAAAAGGAATTGCTTTGCTGCATAATGGCGAACCCGTCCATGAGCAGAACAAAACTCCCAAAATGAATCGGGCAGTTCCTGCCAGTTAGGATTGCTTTTAAATAGTTCAAACCCGGTGATATTACTAGCCATACTTCTCTTCCTCTCATAAACTATCATAGAAGTTTATTATGAAGAAAATTCTCTATTCCTTGGCAGAAACCCTTTAAAAGTAGAAAAAACTATTTTCTTGAGCAGTGAGACATTCCCTGATTGCTGCTTATGGTTTATAATAGGGAATGGCCGAGCCATATTTCCTACTGACTGAAGCAAGTCTGACGCTATCTACGGAATTTTGGCCGTTTCAGAAATATCTGAAACCAGGGTATGCTTAGAAATGAACATGCCTTCCGTAAAGAAAAGGAGGAACCCCTATGCAGAAGGTTAAAGTACAGGATGCGATTGGATCGGTGCTTATGCACGATCTGACACAAATTATTCCAGGAAAAACAAAAGACGCCCGCTTTAGAAAGGGTCATGTGATCAAAGAAGAGGATATTCCCACCCTGCTTAGTATGGGAAAAGAGCATATTTTTGTCTGGGATCAGACTCCGGGTCTTATTCACGAAGATGAAGCGGCGGAGCGCCTGGCCAAGGCTGTGGCCGGTCCGGGGCTTTCTTTCAGTGAAACGAAAGAGGGAAAGGTCAATCTGATTGCTGAAGAGGATGGTTTAATCTATGCTTCGGAAGAAGGGATCTACGCCCTTAATTCTTTGGAATATATTATTCTTGCCACCCTTCATAATCACCGCCCGGTGAAGAAAGGGCAGAAGATAGCCGGGACCAGAGTAGTTCCTTTGATGATTGATGAAAATGTCGTGATCGAAGCGGAAGGAATCGCCCGCCGCTTCGAGGAACCCATTCTGCAAATCCGCCCCCTGCAATCCAAAAAGGTTGGGGTGGTGACCACGGGAAGTGAAGTATACCATGGCCGTATCCAGGATAAATTCGGACCGGTTCTGCAAAGAAAAGTGGCTGAATGGGGTTCTGTCCTGCTGGGGCAAACCTTCGCCGACGATGATGTGGAGATGATTCAGGAACGCATCCGCGAGCATATCGAACAAGGCGCGGAAATGGTCCTGGTCACCGGCGGCATGTCCGTGGATCCCGATGATTTAACCCCTACAGCCATCAAAGGTCTGGGGGGAGAGTTGATCACTTATGGCACTCCTGTTCTTCCCGGAGCCATGCTGTTGCTGGCTTACCTGGATGATATCCCGATTCTGGGATTGCCCGGATGTGTCATGTACTCAAGAAAAACGGTCTTTGACCTGGTGGCCACCCGCATTCTGGCCGGTGAGCGGCTTACCCGCCTGGAAATTGCCAAATACGGTCATGGCGGCTTGTGCCTGGAGTGTCCGGAATGTACCTATCCTCACTGTCCCTTCGGCAAATAAGCGTTAAAGAAAACCCGGCTTCGCCGTGCCTTAAACGCATACTTACGAAGGAGGCGAAGTCGCTGGTTGCCCTTATACTTTCTGATAGTGCAAGGTAAGGGAGCCTCGCCCAACGGCTTTAGGTAATTTAAAGCAGTTGGCGAGGCTCCCTTTTTTTACAACCATTGCTCAGCCAAATTACCAACCTGTTGGCAATTTGGCTGAGCAATGGACCGTTGATAAAAGAGCTGGCGCCGCTTCTTCAGGAGAAGACTTTTTTAGAGATCTGCCATAGATCACTGAGGTTCCGGCAGGGAAAAACCCGGGTGCAATAGTTTCTGTACTCGTTCATAAGATTGTCCGGCAAAGTCCAATCCTTTTCAGCCAAGGGGTTCAGCCAGAAGACATGCTTAATCTTCCCTTGGATCTCCTGCAGATAGTCTGCTTGGGCCGGGCGGAAATTGTTGCGGCCATCTCCCATAATCAACAGGGTTCCCCGGGTGGAAAGTGAAGGCAGGACATCCCGGGCAAAGTCTTTAAATACCTTGCCATAATCGGTAAAGCCGGAAGAATGCTTACGGCCCCAGGAACGGATCTCGGCCATGGAGTCGCCGCTTGCCAGCCATTCTTCATGGGTGATATCCCAGATGCCATCGATGAAAAGGTAAAGCCGCACTTTACGAAAGCGGGATTTCATACGTTGGCATAAGTAGAGAAGGAATTGCGAAAAAGGAGCCACAGAGTTGGATACATCACATAAGACGATGAGCTCGGGATGCTTTAAGGCGGGAGTTTCATACTCGAAGCGAAAGACGGCTCCATTACCCCGCACCATTTCTTGGAGCAAAGAGGAGATGCGCAGCCTGCCCCGGGAAGCTTTCTTTTTCCGCAAGCCCCGATGAACGGCCAATTGGTTACCCATCTGCCGGAGGGCTTGCTGGACCATCCCTTCTTCAGCGGCGGTAAATGAATTGAGGGGCTTAAAGCGCCAATTTATTTCACGGAAGCTGTCCCAGCGATTCTGCTCGGATAAACGTTCCTGCCAAAGAACCTGGTGAATCCGGCGCTGCCAGAAGTCCTGATAAGCTTCGAATTTCTGCCACTGGTCTTCCGGGACTTCCCCCCGCTCTCTAGCCAGCTCCAAAGAATTGGACCAAGTCAAAAACCCTGACTGCCCCAGGATGAATCTGACCTGCTTTCCCAAATCGGATTCCTGTGTTTCTTCTTCCTCGATGGTACTGGGGAAGCCTTTAAGCCCCATCAAGTAATGAAGATCCGGCATTTGAAAGGAAATGGACCGGGCTGGGGAAGACTCTCCCGCTGATTTAAGGTGCAGAGTGATTCCTCCTTGCCCGGTACCGATGCCCTGATGGGAGCCATCCCCAGCCTCCCCTTGGTCTGAGTCTGTACATTGCCCAGGCGCGGTATGTTCTGAATCCGGAGAGGATGGAGCTGGGGCCAGGAGTTCATAGACCATGTCGAAAAGCTGCTGATCCTCCTGGCGATGGACGAAGAGAGATTTAAGCACGAGCTTAGGCGCCAGGTCCGGGTACCGGGTTAAGGCCTTTAAAGCATCCTCAACCTCATCCAGGGTGATATGGATGCCCACCGAACGCAGTGCCGAGATAAGCTTCAGCAGCTGCCAGCCGTTGATCGTTAATTCTTTCATGGCTGCACCCCGCCTTAAGCCTGAGTTCTTCTGGCAGCTTCCTGTTGCCAGGCTTTTAAACGATCCTCAAGTTTTGCCAAATCACTGGGATATTTTAAAAGTATGGATAGGGTACCTGACAATTGCTGCATATCGAGGGAGTCCTGGCGCAGAATATGGAGAGCCCGGGCAAAGTCCATGCTTTCGGAGACACTGGGCAATTTGCGCAAAGGGATCTTGCGGATTTTGGCCACAAATTCACAGACATCCTGAATTAAGGCTGCGGCAACTTCCGGACACCGTTGCGCGAGAATCCTCATTTCCTGTTCCACATCGGGATAAGCTAAAAGCAGATGAACACATCGCCTTCTTAAAGCTTCGGAAAGATCCCGGGTGTTGTTGCTGGTTAAGAGGACGATGGGGGAATTTTGGGCTTTAAAGGTTCCTACTTCCGGAATGGTGACTTGAAATTCGGCAAGCAGCTCCAGCAAAAAGCTTTCAAATTCTTCATCGCTTTTGTCCAGTTCATCAATTAAAAGAATAACGGGCTCTTCCGCAAGCACAGTTTGCAGCAAAGGCCTGGCCAATAAAAACTCCGGTCCATAAATATTCTCCTTAATCTCTTCCCAGCCGGAGATTCCCACCTGCAGACGCAGTAATTGTTTGGCATAATCCCATTCATAAAGGGCTTTACTTAAATCCAGCCCTTCATAGCACTGGAGGCGGATCAGTCTGCGGCCGGTGCTGCGGGCCAGAGCCAGGGCCAGCTGAGTTTTGCCGACTCCCGCCGGTCCTTCAATAAGACAGGGTTTGTGAAGGGCCAGGGCCAAAAATAAAGTGGTCCCTTTATCCTGATCAAGGATATAACCTTCCTGTTCCAAAGCATTCATTAATTCCCGAGGAGATTCCCACATCATGAATCCTCCCTTCCAGACCTTACTAGAATTTTACACGCTTTATCAAAGATTGACAATTATAAATAGGGGAGTTAGGATAAGCTTGACATCCCCTGGTACTCTGAAACGCTTAAACTATTGAGGGGTTATCTCACATATACATATGGAAAGGCAGGTAGAATTTCATGAACAAAAAAATTGCCATCCCTACCGAAGGGGAGAAGGTTAATGCCCATTTTGGCCGCAGTCAGGCCTTT
This sequence comes from Desulfitobacterium sp. LBE, assembly GCF_007830365.1. Lineage (NCBI taxonomy): Bacteria > Bacillati > Bacillota > Clostridia > Eubacteriales > Desulfitobacteriaceae > Desulfitobacterium > Desulfitobacterium sp. LBE. Next base: position 620,666 of record NZ_VLKD01000001.1, read on the forward strand.
ACCCTTTTTCTCATTGAAGAGGGTAAGGTATCCGGTCAGGAACGGATTGATACGGCTGATTTCCAACATCAGCATGAAGGAATCGCCCAGCTTCTCAAGTCTAAAGGAGTGGAAACTGTCATCTGTGGCGGGATTGGCCCCGGAGCCATTACCGGCTTGGAAAATGCCGGAATAGAGGTGTTAAGAGGAGCCAATGGCCCGGCTTTGGAGGCAGCTCAAGCCTATGCGGCAGGGACCTTTGTCTCCACCAATGCTGTCTGCAACCATAGTCATGACCACGATCACCACGGTCACGGTCATGACCATGATCACCATCATCATCATTAATGAGATTAATCTTTAACTTCAGATAACTGCATATTGATCAGCAAATTAACTCAGAATAAATCATGGGTGCTCAAACTATAGCGTAGAAAGGGCTGATTACGGCATGGGAAAACATAAAAAAGTCTCACGTCCAAAATCTCCTGTTACCGTGAGAGACCCCCATTATCAGGAGTATGATAAGCAAAAAGAGCGGAACATCTACGACTACAAAGGATACAGGCATCCGTAAACCATGGGGGGACAGTCCAACTGTTCCCTCTTTTTCACTGTTAGAAAGTATAACTTCGTTGCATACTTTCCTCCAGCATAAGTGCAACCAACGATTTCGCCTTTCTGGATGCGTGATTAAAAGGCACGGCGAAACCGGGTTTTCTTTATCATTTGACAGGGATTTTCGTCACTCTTGCCCCTGCTCCTGAATATACTTAGTGTTGCAGGAATAAAGCATGGAAAGGGGAGTCCTTATGGCCAAGAATCCAGTCATTAGAAAAATGTTCCCCGGTGGTGTTACTTATCTTGGTTTTTACTCCTATTATCATTACCTGGCGGACGCTGCCGCCCGGCATATCTATGTGATCAAGGGTGGCCCAGGTGTGGGGAAATCAACCTTCATGAAAAAAATTGGGGAAGAAATGCTCAAAGCAGGTTTTGATCTGGAGTATCATTGTTGTTCCTCCGATAATCAGTCCATAGACGGTATTGTTATTCCAGAGCTGGGGATTGCTTTACTGGACGGTACTGCTCCCCATGTGGTGGACCCCAAGATCCCCGGTGCGGTTGACGAAATCATTAATCTGGGCGAATACTGGGATGAATCCTTGATCCGGCCTTACAAAAAAGAGATTATTGCTTGCAGTCAGGAGATCAGCCGCTGCTTTGAAAGCGCTTATTTTGCCCTGAAGGATGCCAAAAACGCTATGGATGAATGGGAATTCTATATTAAGCCCAATCAGGATTGGCAAAGGATCAATCAAATCTACCTTAAAACGAAGCAAGAGCTTTTTAAAACCCCATCAAGCCAAGGCGCCGGCAAAACCCGTCATTTATTTGCCTGGGCTCATACTCCCCAAGGCAGAACCCAACATATTGACAGCCTTATTCAAGGCATGGATTCTCTGTACTCCTTAAAGGGGCAGGCGGGAACGGGAAAATCGACCCTTTTGGCACGCCTGGCCGAGGAGGCTAAAGTTCTCAATTATGATCTGGAAATCTATCATAATGCCCTTGAGCCGGATAAGATCGATCTGCTCCTGATCCCTGAGCTGCATACTGCCCTGGTTATTTCTTCAGAGCATTATCCCTATCATCCGGAATTCAGCGGTACCCTTCATTCCCTTGACTTGGACAGTGGGCTCCATAGAGCAGGGCTCAACGGCACCCTGGATTTTATTGACTCGTGCCGGAACAGGGTAGAGGAAAGCATACTGCGGGCCCAATCCCATTCGCAAAGAGCAAAAACACTCCATGATCAACTTGAAGAATATTATATCCCAGCCATGGATTTTGAGGCTATCGATGAGAAACGCCGTTCTATTTTAAAGTCGATCATGGAAAATTATTCATAAAGTCTGGACCATAAACACTTTATCAGGTATTCTATAAATAAGGGGAGAAGACTTTAATGCAGAGCAACAGGCTGTGCAATTTTTTTACCCTGCCGGGGAACTATAACTTGGATATGAAGCATAAACATCCCAATATCTGGCCAAATCATAAGCTAATAAGGTTGATTTTAAGGAGGGTTTTCCTGAATGAGTGTGCGAATTGCAATTAACGGCTTTGGGCGAATCGGTCGGCTTTCCATGCGGGCAATCCTGGAACGAAAAAGTTCCCTGGACATTGTTGCTGTTAATGATCTGGGGAGTCCGGATCTGTTAGGTCATTTATTCAAGTATGATTCAATTCATGATATCCTGCCTTATGATGTTGAGGTCAAGGAAAACACCCTTGAAGTTTTGGACCAAAAGGTGGCTTTTTTGGCGGAAAAAGATCCTGGGAAACTTCCCTGGCGGGAGCTGGGGGTAGATCTGGTGATTGAAGCTACGGGGCGCTTTACCAAGCGGGAGCAGGCGGCGTTGCATCTCCAGGCCGGAGCGAAAAAGGTGATCATTTCCGCTCCGGGAAAAGACGAAGATATCACGATTGTGATGGGGGTAAACGAACATCTCTATAACCCCGCTGAGCACCATATCCTCTCCAATGCCTCCTGTACCACCAATGGTTTGGCCCCCCTGGCCAAGGTTTTACTCGAAGAATTTGGGATCGAGCAGGGCATGATGACCACCACCCATTCGGTGACCAATGACCAGCGGATTCTGGATTTGGAGCATAAGGATTGGCGGCGGGCCCGGGCGGCCTACGAATCGATGATTCCTACGACCACAGGAGCAACCAAGGCGGTGGAACTGGTGCTTCCCGACTTAAAGGGCAAGCTCAAAGGATTAGCGGTGAGGGTTCCTACCCCTAATGTCTCGCTTATTGATTTTGTGGCTAATTTAAGCCGTTCCACCACCAAAGAAGAAGTAAATCAAAAACTTAGGGAAGCCGCCGAGGGAAGCCTCAAAGGCTACCTGGCTTATTCCGAGCTGCCTTTAGTTTCCCACGACTTTAATGGCAACCCTCACAGTGCCATTGTTGACGGGTTGTCTACGCTGATCCTGGGAGAGCGCATGGTCAAGGTCCTGGCCTGGTATGACAACGAGTGGGGATACTCCAATCGGATTGTGGACTTGGTGGAATACATCGCCGGCCAAGGACTATAAGAAGCCTCTATCTTTTTGTGGAAAAGAATAGTAAACTTTCTATGTATGGTTTTTTATAGCAGATTTCTGACATTCTACAAAATAAACGACGGAGGTAATCTATGCGCCGCACCAAAATAGTATGTACCATCGGACCGTCCAGTGAATCCAATGAGAAGATTCGCCAATTACTTAAGGCCGGCATGAATGTAGCCCGTTTAAATTTCTCTCATGGAACCCATGGTGAGCATGGCAAGCGGATACGAACTTTAAGAGAAGAAGCACAGAAACTCGGTGTTCATTTAGGGGTTCTTCTGGACACCAAAGGCCCGGAAATCAGAACGGGAACGGTTCCGGAGGAGGGAGTTCAATTAAACAGCGGTGATACCTTTATTCTTGATACCGATCTATCGACTCTGGGGTCCGCAGAGCGGGTGGGTATAACCTACCTTCAGCTTTGGCAGGAGGTTCATCAGGGTACCCATATCCTTCTTGATGATGGTCTCATCGACCTTGAAGTCATTGCCAGTGAGGAAGGAAAGATCATCACCAAAATCCAAAATGGCGGAGTTCTTAAATCGAAAAAAGGGGTCAATGTGCCAGGTGTTCCGATTCAGCTGCCGGCGATTACGGAAAAAGATCGTGATGATATCATCTTTGGCTTAAGGGAAGGAATCGACTTTATTGCTGCTTCTTTTGCCCGCAAGGCTGCCGATATTTTGGCCGTAAGGCGTTTGGTTGAGGAAGAAGGGGCCAATGTCAAGATTATCGCTAAGATTGAAAACCGCGCAGGTATCGAGCATTTAGATGAGATCCTGGAGGTTGCCGACGGTCTGATGGTAGCCCGCGGGGATCTGGGAGTGGAGGTGCCTGTAGAAGAGGTCCCCATTCATCAAAAGGACATGATTGAAAAATGCCATCATCTGGGTAAACCCGTCATCGTGGCTACACAGATGCTGGATTCCATGATCCGCAACCCGCGGCCGACCCGGGCGGAAGCCAGTGATGTGGCTAATGCTATTTTAGACGGTACCGATGCCATCATGCTTTCCGGGGAGACGGCTGCCGGACAGTATCCGGTAGAAGCTGTGGAAATGATGAATAAGATAGCTCTGCAGATCGAAAAACATTATGAGCCGCGGAAGATTTATGACCCCCATATCAATATTGCCGAAGCCATCAGTCATGCCAGCTATACCGTAGCCAGAGATCTGGAAGCGGCCGCTATTCTTACTCCTACTCATTCCGGGCTGACGGCCCGCATGATCTCCAAGTACCGTCCCACCTCCCTGATTATTGCTGCCACACCTTTTGTTCATGTAGCCCGCCAACTCTCTTTGACCTGGGGAATTTATCCTTTGCTGATTCCCGAGAGCTTAGGTACGGACCAGCTTTTATCGGTTTCTGTGAATGAAGCGATTTCCCATCACCTGATCAAGACCGGTGATGTGGTTGTCATTACTGCAGGGGTTCCCGTTGGTAAAGTAGGGACCACCAATATCATTAAAGTCCAGGTCATCGGGGATGTGATCGCGAAAGGAACGGGGATAGGCCGCAAAGCTTATTCCGGAACGGCACGGATAGCCACTTCGGCTGCTCTGGAGCTTTTCCAAAAAGGAGATATCCTGGTAGCGCCTTATACCGATAAAGAGCTGATCCCCTTAATCGCTAAAGCCGGGGCAATTCTGGTGGAAGAAGGGGGACTCACCTCCCATGGGGCGATAGCCGCCTTAAACTATGGCATTCCGGCTATTGTCGGTGCCGCCGATGTGCTGATGAAGGTTAAGGATGGGCAAGTGCTGACTGTGGATGCTTTGGCAGGTGTGGTCTATGAGGGCACCGTCAGTATTATCTAGTCAGGTCGCAGCAACTCAAACCAGGTAATCTACAACTCAAATCAGGCAATCTATACAAATGCTCCCTCAAGGCCGCTGTTTTGTCAAACAGCTGACCTGGAGGGAGCATCCTTGATCTGGAAAGGCTTCCTGTTGGATAGATGTCGGTTACTATAGATGCCGATTGCTTTCCTGCACTTCTTCAGTGTTGACTCCGGCATTGGGAGTCTGGGTATCCACGGTATCCTGATCGATGGTGCTTTGTGTGCGTTCATTCAGTATTTCAATCATCCCTGCATCGCTCAATTCCCCGGCGATTTCAAAGAGTGAGTCCTTTTGATCGGGAGCCAGCTGATTAACAAAGCGGTTGATTTTGACTGGAGGCACAAGATTACGAAATTTTACTCCACCATATTTCATGACTCGTTCCGGCAAAGACAATCCCTCCTCAAGAAAGCATAATCATGTGTTTAGAATTAGTATGCTTGCTTGAGGATTTATCATACGCCGGCGAGAAAAAACAATCCGATCCGCTTAGGATTTTTCAACCTTTACCTGACTGAGACTATCAATGACCTGGCCGCGGATAAAGCCCAGATATTCCTGCCGAAGAGCTTCCTGCTCAGCTTTTTCCCATTCTTCCAAGCCAATTGTTCTCTGCTTCCGTGAAAGCTCATTAATGCGCTCAATAAGAGTATTGATTTCCATGGTTGTAACTCCTTTTTCTTTTCAACCCTCAGCCAAGGGCAAGATAATTTTCTTTAATCGTGGCGATTCTATGATATAATATTTAATGAGACTTGTCCAATTGGAAAGGGGGCTTAGACGGTATTAGTCAGAGCATAAAAGAGAACCTGACTAAGGTGTTGGGAAGGTTTTCTGAGTCAAAGGTAGCTTGGGAATTTCCCAAAATCGTCCTTGGGGTGATGGGACTGATGGTAGTATTAGGTGGCGGCCTTTATTACAGCCAGACAACCACGGCAGCCGCACTGATGCTTAATGGTCAGGAAATTGGGTATGTAGCATCCCCGGACGAAGGCAAACAATTGGTGGATTCCATCCTTGTTTCCCAAGGGGACTCCTCAGGTCTTGTTGCAAAGACTCATGATCAAATCGAGTTCCAGGATACGCGGATCAGGAAAGGGACTCTTCAGGAGAACTCTGTAACAGAAGCTAAGCTGAACAATTTAATAAGTACATATTTTGAAGGAGTGCAATTTTCTATCGAAGATGCTCCTATAGCAATCCTGCCCAGTGAAGACGATTTCCAGAAGGTTCTCCAAGCTTATCAAGAAATCTATGCCAAACCCAGTGAAAATAATACCATCACTTCCGTAGAATTCAAAGAACTGATTTCTTCTCAGCCTGTGGAAGTGCAGCAGGCGGAATTTAGTTCGCCGGAGATGGTTCTGGAAACCTTAAGGAAAGGACATGAAGCCAGAACAGAGTATGTGGTTCAACCCAATGACTCCTGGTGGCTAATCGCCCGCAAAAACGATATGCTGACCAAGGAAGTATTGGCCGGGAACCCGGGTATGGATGAAGATAAGACTCTTCAGGTTGGTGAAAAAATAAACTTGGTCAAAGTGACCCCTTATCTCACCGTAGTAAGTAAGGGAATCTATACAGGTACCGAGACGATTCCCTTTGATGTTGAATCGAAAACCGATTATAGTTTGCCCAGCGGTTCTTCAGTGGTTCGCCAGGAGGGAAGCGATGGCAGCAAAAAGGTCACCTATTCCTATGTTCAGGAAAACGGCAAGAACATAGAAAAAGAAGTGTTGGAAGAAAAAATCATCCAACAGCCGGTGACTCAAGTGATTGCCAAAGGACCCACCTACGCATCGGCCAATGTAGCCCTTTCCCGGGGAAGCGGCAAAGTCAGCGGCTTGGGTTGGCCTCTCAGAGGAGGGCTTAATTCCTATTACGGCTACCGCTGGGGAAGTTTTCATACCGGTTTGGATATTGGCGGCGATACAGGACAGCCTTTTGTGGCTGCAGCCGGCGGCACAGTATCCTCGGTGGGCTGGAGCGGCGGCTATGGCAATATGATTCTTATCGATCATGGCAATGGTGTGGCTACCCGTTATGCCCACGCCTCCAAAGTAAGCGTTTCCAATGGACAACAAATAAGCAAAGGGGAGTCCATAGGCCTTGTGGGCTCAACCGGCCGTTCAACAGGACCTCATTTGCACTTTGAAGTGATCATTAATGGCGATACAGTCAATCCTCTTAACTATTTACCGTAAAAATAGTGTAAAAATCGAACTAATATGTAAAAGGTAGACACTTCAAAAATGAGGTGTCTATTTTTTTGCCCAATTCTGGAATAAATCGTTGGGTATTCATACTTAGCAAAACGGGAACAGCTTCTTTTATATATTACTGTTATAATAAAGCAATCCTATGGAAGAAAGGCACAGGTGCTGGGCATTGAATTATAGGAAAGAAATTGAAAAATGTATTGAATTCATTGAAGACCATATAAAAGAAGATATTACTATTGAAGAAATCGCTAATCAATCAGGGTATTCTCTTTACCATTTTTGCAGAGTTTTTAGTCTATGTAAGGGTATATCTGTTATGGAATACATACGAGGACGCAGGTTAGCTTTAGCAGCAACAGAATTATTCAAGGGCAGAAAAATTCTTGATATTGCTTTTGATTATGGATTTGAAACACCCAGCGGATTTGCTAAAGCTTTTCGTAAAGCTTATGGTTATAGTCCCACACAGTATATGATGCGGATGCCTCAATATGCTGATACAAAAACAACATTTGAAATTGGCGGCTATATTATGAAGCCTGTTATGGTTAAAAGACCTGCATTTAAGGTTGCCGGTTATGGAATCAAAACCAATATTACCGGGGTTACTTATACAAAAGATATTGCATCTTACTGGAGCAATTATGAAGGTAAAAATTTAGAAAGCAAAATGTACAAAATTTTAAATCCGGCTGAACATGGTGAAGTGGGCTTGTGTGTTCCGTTATCTGAAGATGGAAATGTAATATATCTTTTAGGTGTAATTGTTGATGACTTTTCAAAGGTAGAGGAAGATATGCTGACAGTAGAGGTTCCGGAGGCCGAGTATGCAGTTTTTACAACGGTTCCTGTGGATACTTCAAATGACAAAAAACAAATAGAGTTTGCAGAGATTATTGCAAGGACATGGAAATATATTTTTGAAGATTGGTTTAAAGGTAGTGAGTATATTTACGATGAAAGTAAAATTGATTTTGAATTCTACGATGAACGCTGTCATCACAGAAAAGATACCGTTATGGATATTTATATTCCCATTAGAAGTGGATTAAAGTAAAAAGTTTAGAATAAATAAAGAACGAAAGGAGCTAAAATATGTTAAGTTATTATGGCAGATTATCTTCAGAGGTATATGATATAGATAAACCCATAGATCATTCTTTTAGAGATGTGGAATTTTACATTGATAGATTAAACTTGTGCAGGGGGCATATTCTTGAGCCTGCAGCTGGAACTGGCCGTGTGCTGGTTCCACTTTTGGAAAAAGGATTTAAAGTAGATGGATTTGACAGTTCGAAAGACATGCTGAATATATGCCGTGATAATTGCAGAAAAAAGGGTCTTAATCCTAAGCTTTTTGAAGCGAAGATGGAATCTTTTATACAGGATACGAGATATGATGCGATTTTAGTTCCAGCGGGAACGTTCCTGCTGCTGCACCAAAGAGCGGACTCAATAAGGGCATTGCAGAATTTCCATAAGCATTTATGTACCGGAGGACGATTAATTATTGATATATTAATGCAGACAGATTTTTCTACAGGTACGGTTTCTACAAGAACATGGGTCTGTTCTAATGGTGATATAATTACTTTAGAAAGTAAAGTCGTGGAAGTTGACTATATAAATCAATATACTGTTTCTCACAACAGGTATGAAAAATGGCGTGAGGGAGTGCTTATTCAAACTGAATTAGAGCGCTTTCCGTTACGATGGTATGGACTGGAAGAATTTAAATTGATACTTGAAAGCACGGGGTTTAAAGATATAGTGATTTCTTCAGATTATAAATTTGGACAGTATCCATCAAATGTTAAAGATGTCATTACTTTTGAAGCTGTGGCTATTAACTAAAAATAGTTTGTTCAGAGTCCTGAAAAACTCTGAACAAAAATAGCATTCTATGATAAAATAAAAAACATAGAATGTTATTTTTACGGTAAACAAAAAGCGCCATGGTGGCGCTTTTTGTTTACATCACATCCCAGCCAGGATGAGAAAGGCTGTTCTGAAAAAACTCAGAAAAGCCCCTAAGCGTTGTAAACCCAATTAAAGATAAAAATAGAGGGTATTAAGGAGGACGTGTTATGTTTTTAACCCATCAGACTCCGGTACGAGTCCGTTATGCCGAAACAGACCAAATGGGCGTCGTCTATCATTCCAATTATTTCATCTGGTTTGAGATAGGCCGGGCCGAACTGCTGCGCAATGCCGGATTAGCCTATACCACCTTTGAAGAACAAGGTCTGGCCGTTGCGGTGGTTGATGCCGGCTGTCGTTATCGCCGCCCGGCACTCTATGATGATCAGCTGGTCATTGAAACAAGCCTGGAAAGCTTTTCCTCGCGCAAACTCACCTTTACCTACAAAGTGCTTAGAGCTGACACCTTGTTAGCCGAGGGAACAACGATTCATGTCTTTGTGGATCGCACAGGAAGAAGCACTGATGCCCGGAATTATCCCATCTGGAAAGAATTTGAAGAGATTGTCAATGAAAACAAAGAGAGCGAAAAGGCAGAAGCGTAGGTTTAATTCCATCTACCGCTTGGTTGGGGGTGTCGCCAACTACTTCAGTATAAGTAGTGACGATGCTCCCTTTTTAATTGAGCCGCCTGGTTAGAAAAAGGCCAGGAAATTCTCTCCGCCCAGGGTAAGGTTATTGAAATAGTTAAAGAATTATGGTATTATGTATACACAATACAATGTGCTGATAAGCAAGGAGGGATTTCCATGTTTCTGGTCACATGGATAGAAGCGGAAGAAATCAATTATCGTTTGGTTAAGAAACATGAGCTCTCACAGTTTATTTCGACACATCTCATTACTCCTTTGGATAATCATCTGATGGTCCAGGAATTAATTGTCTAGTGAGTATTTAAAATGGAATATTGTGCATAAAATAGGATAAGCCCACGTAAATGTGGGTTTTTTTGTATAATAAAGTATTAGCAAAGTATAAGATACAAAGCAGGAAAAGCCCTTAATTTTCACGAATAATATTTACTTAGTACAAAAGGAGGTAAAGATATGAGTTACATAGTCCTTGTCGACAGTTCCTGTGATTTGCCAAGCGACTTAAGCCAAAAAGAAGGCATCGTGGTCGTCCCCATGCCTGTTAGCATAGAAGGAAAGACCTATTCTGAAGGGGTCGATATTTTCCCTGCTGGGTTTTATCCTCGGTTTTCTGAGTTCAAGGAACTGCCGAAAACATCGCAGCCGAATCCGGGGACGCTCAAAGATGCCTATGAGGCAATCCTTGCCCAGGGGCATGAAGTGGTGGCCATTCATCTTTCGTCAGGCTTGAGTTCCACCTTCAGCACGGCCCAGATGGTGCGCGAGATGTGTTCTCAGCCGGAAAAGATACATGTTATCGATAGTTTAGGGGCATCCTTAGGTTACGGGCTATTGGCTCTGGCGGCCAATCGGCTTGTGAAAGAAGCTAATTCCTGGGAAGAAGCTGAAGCACAAATTTTCCAGGTGCGCCGGCAAATGCGGTATGTTTTTACTCCCGATACTTTGGATTACCTCGTCAAAGGCGGCCGGGTCAGCAAGACGGCCGGTTTCATCGGCGGCTTACTGGATGTTAAGCCTATTCTCAATATTACTGCCGAGGGCCGCATCGAGCCTCTGACCAAAGTACGTTCCCGGAAAGCTGCTCTGCGCAAATTGGTTGAATTGATTCAGGAAGAAATCCGTCATCCTGAAGAGCAGGAGATCGGTATTTCTCAGGCGGCGTGCCTGGAGGAAGCCAGAGCGCTGGCTGAGGAAATTAAAATGAAAGTACCTGTCAAGGATGTTATCATTAGTGATATAGGTTGTGTGGTAGGAAGCCATACCGGTCCTGGTACTATCGCATTATTCTACCAACGCTAATAGGGGGAACATCATTGAAACGCATAATTGCTCTCATCACCTTATTATTATATTTTTTCATCTTTGTCCCGGCTCTGACAGCGGCGCCTGAAACACAAACAGCAGCCCCTCCGGAAATCAGCGGGGAAGCCGCCTACCTGATCGATGTGCAATCAGGACAGACATTGTATAGTAAAAACGGTGATCAGCTTATGGCTCCTGCCAGTACGACCAAAATCATGACAGGGCTTTTAGGGATAGAATTGGGGAATCCGGAGGATATCGTTACTGCCAGCGAAACTATGCTGGATTATAACACAGTTTATGGGACACGGATTTATTTGGAACCCGGGGAGCAGCTTTCTCTGGAGGATATGCTCTACGCACTCCTGCTCAATTCAGCCAATGATGCCGCAGTAGCCATCGCCGAGCATATCAGCGGCAATACCGCCGCTTTTGTCAGCTTAATGAATCAGAGGGCCGCAGACCTGGGGTTAAAAAATACCATCTTTAAAAATCCCAGTGGCTTGAATGAAGAAGGACATTTAACCACAGCTCATGATCTGGCCCGCATTGCTCAAGCCGCTTATGCCAATCCAGTGTTCAGGGATTACATAAAAACCAAGTCCCATGTTATCCCCAGGGCAAAAGAAAATGTACCCATCGAAATGATCAATGAAAATAAGCTCCTTTGGCGTGATGATACGATTACAGGGATGAAGACGGGATATACTTCCGTCGCCCAGAACTGTTTAGTCGCCTCGGCATCCCGGGATGGTCGTGATGTGATTGGAGTGATTCTCAAATCTCCCGGCCGGGAAATCTACACAGATATGCAGGCTTTATTGGACTATGGATTTGAACAGTTTGAGAACACGCTCTATAAAGGGGTAGGGGACTCCTTGGGTCAGCTGGAAATTCAAGGCCAGCCGGTTAATCTCCTCATCGATCAAGCCCTGTGGATTACGCAAAAAAAGGATGCCACCTTGCCTCAGCCGCGCATCAACATTCTGCCTATAGATGGGGAATTGGCAGAAGTTGCGGAGGGACAAGTCCTTACCCGCCTTGAGGTGTGGGAAGGTGAAGAATGTTTAAGAGTCGTTCCTTTAGCCGCGGATCGGAATATCATAACTGAAGCCGCCGTTGAAAAAAAATCCTATGCTTTATTCACCGGTTTGGGACTTATGGTCAGCGGGGTTATACTTTACGGAGCAGTACAGCAAAGAAAACATGCGGAACGGAGAAGAGAGCGGGCTAAACTGCGGCAAGACAGAATTCAGGATCCTAACAGATGCCAGCGCCGATGAGAGTATTTCAAAAAATGAGATACTCTCATTTTTTGTTAACAAAAAAGGCAGGCGATATTTAGAAATGTTCGTGAAAGAACTTGCAAATTTTCGTGAATATTTTAACATAGTCTGAAAAATCTAAAAATTATAGCAAACTTTGCAGGATTTTATGTGGTGGTAACGAATATAGATTTTTATAGATTAGAAACCCTACAGATTCAGAGGTCTACAAGGGGTATATGGAGGTATTGTAATGGGAAAATTAGATTTTCTTCAAGCCCGTGGAATCAGTCGTCGTGACTTCATGAAACTCATGGCCGCCACAACTGCAGCTCTTGGCCTGCCTGAAGTCCTGGCTCCGCAAGCGGCAAAAGCTGTGGAAGCAGCAATGGAAAAACCCCCTGTCATTTGGCTGCATGGTATGGAATGTACTGGCTGCAGTGAATCCTTACTGGCGACGCTTAATCCCAGTATCGAATCATTAGTACTTGATACTCTTTCCATTCGATACCATGAAACCATTATGGCCGCATCCGGTCATGTAGCAGAACAAGCTTATCAAGATACTCTCGATGAGAAGTTTGTGCTTGTGGTGGAAGGCTCCGTTCCGGCATCGGAAGCAACCGATTCGTACTGTATGGTGGGAGGGAAACCTTTCCGGGAAACAGTACTGGAAGCCGCTGCCAAAGCCCAGGCGGTTATAGCGGTTGGAAGCTGCGCCACCGACGGAGCTGGGATCCCTGGTGCATGTGAGATTAAGCCCATTGGGGTCAGAGAGCTTTTGCAAAAGCACAATATAGCGGCTCCTGTGATTAATCTTCCCTGCTGTCCGGTTAAGCCCAATACCCTGATTGGCACCATTGTTTATTATCTTACCTTTAGCGCTGTTCCGGAGCTTGATGAGCAAGCCCGTCCCCTGGTTTACTACGGCAAGCTGCTTCATGACAACTGCCCCCGCCGTGGTCAGTTTGAAGCCGGCAATTTCTTGTCCGATTGGAATGATCCTGCCCAAAAGGATTATTGTTTGCTCCTCAAAGGGTGCAAAGGACCGAAAACCTATACGGATTGTGCTCAAGTCTGGTGGAATGACAATGCGAATTTCTGCATCAACGCCGGTTCTCCTTGTTCCGGATGTTCAGAATCCGGTTTCTATGGCCAATTCAGTCCTCTTTACGCCAAACAAGAAAACTTCTCCTTGCCGGGACTCGGTCAGATTCATGCCGATACCGTTGGCAAAGTTGTGGGCGGGGCAACTGTCGTAGGGCTTGGTGCACACCTGATCGCCACAGTTGCCAGCGGCAGACTAAAAAATAATGACTCGGAGCAGAAGAAGGAGGACTAAGAGATGGGTAAAGTAGTTATCGATCCCGTGACTCGAATCGAGGGTCACTTAAAAGTAGAAGTAGAAGTTACCAATGGTGTGGTTACGGATGCGAAATCAATCGGCACCATGTATCGCGGCTTTGAACCCCTGTTAAGAGGAAGGGATCCCCGGGATGCCACCTATGTCACGGAAAGAACCTGTGGTGTATGTGCGGGCTCCCACGGATGGGCATCTTCCTTGGCCTTGGATCAGGCCTTTGGCGCAAAAGTCCCTACGGGGGGCCGGCTGATCCGCAATCTGATGATCGGTGCCATGTGGCTTCATGACCATCCGCTGCATTTTTATCATTTAAGCGCCCTGGATTATTTGGATATTACGGCGGTAGCAAAATATCAAGGACAAGATCCCGGCCTTTTGCGTGTTAAAGACAAAATCAGCAAATTAATTGCGGCTGGGGATACAGCTCCACTGACACCACGCTATGAACCCGATGCGTTTTGTGTCAATGATCCTGAACTTGTTACTCTCGCTGTTTCCCACTATCTGCACGCTTTAAATATGCAGGCCAAAGCCAAAAAGATGTCGGCTTTGTTCGCCGGCAAACAGCCTCACCAATCGTCTATCGTAGCAGGCGGCGTAACCATGCTGCCCAATATTGAAGTGGTGGAACAATTCCGTTCCATGCTGCTGGAGCAAATCGATTATCTTGAGAATATCTATTTGCAGGATGTACTGACCTTTGGAACCGGTCCCTTACTGCCCCTTGCTCAAGCCGGGGTCGGCGGCGGCTATGGCAACTTCCTCGCTTACGGCGGATTTGGCCTGGATGATGAAGGTAAAGACTTTCTCTTTAAACAGGGAATTGTTTTGGACGGCAATCTCAGCAATGTGATGCCTGTCGATCAAAGCAAGATTACCGAAGGAGTAACTCATGCTTGGTATAAGGATAATCCGAATGGGGATCATCCCTATGATTCGGATACGGTTCCCGATCTGGCCAAAAAAGATGCCTATTCCTTTGTTAAAGCTCCCCGCTATGATGGGAAACCTATTGAGGTTGGCCCCTTAGCCCGTATGCTGGTTATGCAGCCTCAAGGGCTGATGGATATCATTGCCAAATACAATATTAAACCAGGTGCTGTGGCCCGTCACGCCGCCCGTGCTTTTGAAACGGTCATCCTGGCTAAAGAAATGATTAATTGGGTTAACCAGCTGGAAGCAGAAATGGGCAAGGGCCTGAGAATTCATGATACCGAGCACTGGAATCCGCCGGCAACAGGGCAAGGTATTGGGTTGACGGAAGTTCCCCGCGGCGCCTTAGGCCATTGGATTAAAATCAAGGATCATGTTACCGAAAACTATCAGATGGTCGTTCCTACCACTTGGAACTTCTCACCTAAAGACGCCCAGGGAAATTATGGCCCCCTTGAAAAAGCTCTGATCGGTGTGCCTATTCCTGATGAGAACAATCCGATTAATATTGTGCGGGTTATCCGTTCCTATGACCCTTGCCTGGCTTGTGCTATTCATCTTATTGATCCCCAAACCAATGAAATCCGCAAATTCAAAGTCAACTGATCTTTCAGTGGACGGCTCAAGAGGATTGATGAAGGGATCAATAGAAATGGAATAGAAAGCGAGGGAAAACTATGGCGAATCCAGCCGATCATCCGTTGTCTCACCGGATTACCCATTGGATTAATCTGATCAATTTCATAGCCTTGATTATTACCGGCATGATGATTCATTCTCCCTATCAGGGAATGCCCATGAATCTTGTCCGCAATATCCACTTTATCTTTATGTTTAGTTTAATTTTCACCGGTATCGTGCGCTTCTATATCTCTTTTTTCACCAAGCAGCGGGATTACCGGAAGTTTCTGCTTGATTCCTATGATATTAAGACGTTCATTCCCCAGATTAAGTATTACTTGTTCCTGCAAAAGGACCATCCTGTTAACCCCAATCCCTATAATCCTCTGCAGAAGCTTGCTTATATCGGTCTGCCTATTCTGGCTGTGCTGCAAATCCTTACGGGGGCAATTCTTTATCTGCCCATGGTCTTTCCCGGCTTAGAAGCCACCCTGGGCGGTCTGGCAGCTATTCGTGGCTTCCACTATGTGATTACCTGGCTGTTCATTGCGATTATTGCAGTTCATGTCTACATGGTATTCACGGAAGCCGTGGATCAATTCTGGTATATGTTTTTCGGCAAAACCCGTAAGAAAGATAAGGTCCCGCCTTCTGATAAGGCGACCACAGCCCGTTCTTAACCCTGCCCTTGACGGTGCAGCCTGAGCCGCGTATTATTGTAGAAAAGACAAAGGTTTTAGAAAGGGTCAAACACCATGCTGCAACCAAAGATTATGGTCATGGGAGTAGGGAATGTGCTTCTTTCCGATGAAGGACTCGGGGTTCAGTTCCTCACCCTATTAGCCCAGGAGACTCTGCCGGATCATGTAGAACTTCTGGAAGGCGGAACCGCAGGACTTGAATTGGTCCATCTTATTAAAGAAGTAGACTATCTCATCATCGTCGATGCCGTGAATGCCAAGGATGAACCTGGCGCAATTTTCCGGTTTGAGCCGGAAGATATTCGGGTTATGCCCTCTCAGTTTGAGGTTTCCTTTCATCAAGTGGGGATTCTGGAAGTATTGGCTATGGCTAATATCCTGGGGAATGCGCCCAAAACCCTCATCTTTGGTGTTCAGCCGAAGAGCCTGGAGATGGGATTGGAATTGACTCCTGAGATTCAAGCAGTATTGCCCAGGGTCAAGGAGCTTGTTCTGGAAGAAATTCAGAACATCACTCAGCATGGGGAATTCCGCCAAGTGAACTCTTAATCCCACCCCGTGGGCAAACGACTTTATTTAAAAATTACTAAAGGGAACCGGATTTTCCGGTTCCCTTATCACATGCTTAAACTTTTTCTCTTCCGTCACCTAATTCGAATGTACCGCAGTCGGTCGCTTCAGTAGTGCGAACCTCAGCATGATGCTTGGTTACTTGAATTTCTCCGGCATGACATTCTTTGGCAGCTTCATTATACTTGCACTCCACCACATTGCACAAAACTTTTGGATTAGCCATTCTTATCACCTCCCTAATTAAGATACCCAAATAAATCACCTTCTACACCAAAAAGAAACTTGAAAAATTCGTAAAAATCCCACCCGAGCAGCTTTCATCAATGTTTAAAAACCTTTCACAGTAGTCCTTGACTGGCGGCCTTTATTGAAGTATGTTATCCTTTATGAAGAATACTACTTTTCAGGAGTGAGACGATAAGTATGTCAATCACGAAAGCCCCCAAGAAGGTCGTCACCTTAGCCTATGGGTGTCAAATGTCGGAGCGTGATGCCGATACCTTGACCGAGATATCCAGCCAAAAGGGATATGTCCGCTCTCAGGAGCTGGAACAGGCCGACCTCATCATTGTGAATACCTGTTGTGTTCGCGAAAGCGCAGAAAATAAAATCCTGGGTAAAATCGGCGAGCTCAAGCATTTGAAAGAAGCCAATCCTCAATTGAAAATCGCCATTTCAGGATGTATGGTTCAGCAGCCGGGCGCTTTAGAACGGCTTAGAAAAAGAGCCCCCCATGTGGATATCTGGGCAGGAACCCATAATATCCATGAGTTTCAGCGTCTCCTGGAGGAAGCTGAGGAAAAGGGGAAAGTGGCTGAGGTCTGGGAAAAGCCGCGGGAAACCCAGGAATCGGTTCTTCTGGCAGCCAAAGGCAAGCTTAAAGTCTATGTCAATATCAGTTATGGCTGCAATAACTTCTGCACCTATTGTATTGTCCCCCATGTCCGCGGCCGGGAGCGCAGCCGTCAGCCGGAAGAGATCCTGGCGGAGATCAGGGCCTTGGTCGAGACAGGCTGCAGGGAAGTGACCTTGCTTGGCCAGAATGTAAACTCCTATGGCCAGGACCTGGACAGAGCTTATGATTTTGCCGATTTGCTCAAGGATGTGGATAGCATTGACGGATTGTGGAGAGTACGGTTTATGACCTCCCATCCTAAAGATCTATCCGATAAATTGATTGAAACCATCGCTGCAGGCACCCATCTTTGCGAGCATATTCATCTGCCTTTTCAGGCCGGCAGTGATGAAATTCTCAAAGGTATGAATCGTAAATACACCCGGGAATACTATTTAAGCCGGATTGCTCAAATTAAGGCCATCATTCCCCAAGTCAGTTTAACGACGGATATCATTGTTGGTTTTCCCGGGGAGACGGAAGAGGATTTTGAGCAAACCCTGGCTTTAATTCGACAGGTAAAATACAGCCAAGCCTTTACCTTTATGTATTCCAAACGCTCCGGTACGCCGGCAGCCCAAATGGCGGAGCAAATTCCTCTGGACATCAAGAAACGCCGCCTGCAGCAGCTGATCACGGTTCAGAATGCCCAAAGCCTGGCCTGGCGGCAGGAAATGATCGGCAAAACCTGCGAAGTTCTCGTGGAAGGGCCGAGCAAATCCAATCCTGATCGTCTTACCGGGCGAACCCGGGGTTATGAGCTGGTGGTCTTTCCCGGGGAAGCCCAATTAATTGGCACCTTGGTTCAGGTGCTGATTCAGGATGCCAGTTCCTGGACGCTGTTTGGAGAATGCCGCGCAGACAGGCATTGAACGAGACTTCTTTCAGTGATAAATAATAATTGAAGGCTCAAAGCAGGAATCAAGAAAAACGTGTAGAATCAATCGAAGATGGAGGTGTTGTAATGACGGCGGAAATTATGGAAAAAGCCGAAGTCCTAGCTGCAGCTATAGCCAAAAGTGTGGAATTACAAAATTTGCGCAGCACAGAAGAAGCTATGATGGCTGACGAACAAGCTCAGCAAATCATTGCTGATTTTCAAAATGAGCAACAGCGAGTGTATGAGCTCCAGGCCCAGGGTCAAGAGTTGACTGATGAAGTACAGCAGGCCATTGATGCCATGGAAGCGAAAGTGGAAGGATATCCTCCCATTGCTGCTTATCTGCAGGCTCAAGAGCAATTCACAAAGATGCTGGACACCATCAATGGTGTTTTGGCTCAAGCGATTGCCAATGACCCCAATGGCGGAGGCTGCTCCTGTGACACAGGTTGTTCAGGATGCGGGGGAAGCTGTTCATAAACTCGCGATACAATAGAAATGAGTGGACAATATCACTTTATTTAGATTGGGCGCAGCAAGGGAAGAGTGTACACTCTTCCCTTTAGAATATACGCCTGACGGTCATGCCGCCCAGGCAGCGGCACTGGCAGTATCGGCAGAAGGTGAAAAGAGCTGTCCGGGTCGCGTAGCTTTACGCACAACGCGTACTCCATAGCTCCGGGACTGGCCAACTCGCTTTCTTAACAGCTCACGCCAAACCTCAGGGTAATACCTGATGTGAACCGTGGCTTCGCTACGTTAAGAAAGCCTCGTTGACCTGACCGCCCCTCCGCTAAATCCGTCCGCTTTTGTACGTAAAGCTACGTCTTGTGGGTCTCTTTAGGTTTTTCTTTGGAGTTCTGGGGCCTTTTATGAGGGCTTTTGATTTAGCTTCGAAGCCTTTCTTGCACTTAGCCTGCATTGTCTTTCTCCAGGAATTAGCCGGCCTTGCCGCCCCAAGCGGCGCCGGTAAAGACGGAAAAAGCTGCTTGGGTAAGTTAACTTGCCCACATTTCCTGCAATCTTACAACCTTACAACGCCCTGCATGCACAAGCCAGAAAAGCAGCCCAAGGATTTTGATTTACAAGCGTGAGCGAATTTAAGCGAGCGGAAACAAAACTTCGCGAAAAGCACGCAGCGGAGTCGGGTTGGAAACAGGACGTTTCCAACCGGCCATTGAGCAGGAGCGATTTGGCCGGGTACCCGACGGAGCGGAGAGCTTGAGCGTTAGTTTTGTCCGCGCAGCTTATGGAGCGACCGCTGTAAAGCAAAATCCTGGAGAATCTGCTTTCATAAATAATCTTGCCAAGACAATCTATCTCTAAGGAGTCACCAACAATGACCACACCGATGATGCAACAATACAAATCCATAAAATCTCAAGCTCCCGACGCGATCCTCTTCTTCCGCTTAGGAGATTTTTATGAAATGTTTGGCGAGGATGCCCGGACCGCCGCCCCTATTCTGGAAATTGCCTTAACCGGCCGTGATTCCGGAGGAGGGGAGAGGATTCCCATGTGCGGTGTTCCCCACCATGCCGTAGACGGCTATCTGCTCAAGCTGGTTTCTGCCGGCTATAAAGTGGCCTTATGCGAGCAAGTGGAGGACCCTCAAGCCGCTAAAGGAATCGTCAAAAGAGAGATTATCCGAATCATTTCTCCCGGCACTCTAACGGATTCCTTAGTGGAGCAAGCCAATAACTTTTTAGCCGCGGTCTATCATGAGCAGGACTGGGGATTGGCTTTTGTGGATGTTTCCACAGGGGAGTTTACGGTTTTTCAGACTGAATCCTTGGATATCTTAACCACCGAGCTTTCCCGGATTCGGCCTTCCGAATTGCTGCTCCCGGCGGAACTCCTCAAAGCCAAGCACTGGCGCCCTTATTACCTTACTCAGCGGGAAAAGAAAACCTATCAACACACTTTGCTGGAGGAGCGCTTTACGGAACAGAGGGAGTTGTTTCAGGAATTTCCCACAGCCATGAAAGCAGCCAACGGGCTTTGGCAATATATCCTGGAAACCTCACCCGGTATCGATCCCTCCCATATTCTGAAGGTTAATGCCTACCGTCCTGAGCACTGGATGCTCCTTGATCCCTGGACCCGCAGAAATCTGGAGCTTACGGAATCCATTCGCGGCCAAGGGAAAAAAGGAACCTTATTATCCGTTTTGGACTTTACCAAAACCGCCTTCGGCGGCCGCCTGCTCAGACGCTGGATCGAGCAGCCTTTGCTCCTTAAAGGGGAAATCGAAAAGCGTTTGGATTATGTGGAGGCCTTGGTTGAGGACAGTTTTTTACGGGGAGACCTTATTCAACTCTTCGGCAAAGTTTATGATCTGGAGCGTCTCATGGGGAAGGTTTCCTATGGCACCGCCAATGCCCGGGACTTATTATCCTTGGCTCAGACCTTAGGGGTGCTGCCCCAACTCCGGGCTTTGCTGGCGGAGGGCAAGTCGGAACCCCTGCAAGCCTTTATTCCGGCTTTGGAAGGTCTGGACCCTTTGGCTGCAACCTTGGAGCAAGCCATCAATCCGGAAGCCCCCATCTCCCTCAAGGACGGGAACCTGCTGAAAGCCGGTTACTCAGTGGAAATTGACGAATTGCGCAGCATATCCTCCGGGGGAAAAGCCTGGGTAGCCAAATTAGAAAGCATGGAAAAGGACCGGACTGGAATCCGCTCCCTTAAAGTGGGCTATAATAAAGTATTTGGTTATTATATCGAAGTGACTCATGCTAATTCCCATCTGATACCTGCTGAATACATTCGCAAGCAAACCTTAGCCAATGCTGAGCGTTTTATCACCCCGGAACTGAAGGAGTATGAGCAAAAAATCCTGGGTGCCGAAGAGAAAGTCACTCAGCTGGAGTATCAGCTCTTTCTCGAACTTCGGGAAACAGTCCGCGGTCAGGCCGCTAAGATTTTAGAAGCCGCCCATGCTCTGGCCGAAATCGACGTCTATACCAGCCTGGCGGAAGCCGCTGTCCGCCATCATTATTCCCGTCCTCTGATGAAGGGGGAAGGGGGGCTCACCATCATCGAAGGGCGGCATCCTGTGGTGGAATCCATGCTTCAGGACAGCTCCTTTGTCCCCAACGACACCATCCTGACCGAGGATAAACATCTGGCCCTAATCACCGGCCCCAACATGGCCGGTAAATCCACCTACATGCGGCAGGTAGCCCTGATCGTCCTGATGGCCCAGATTGGCAGCTTTGTGCCTGCCCAGCAAGCCACCATTCCCATCGCCGATCATATCTTTACCCGGGTGGGGGCCTCCGATGACTTAGCCTCAGGACAAAGCACCTTTATGGTGGAGATGTACGAAGTGGCCCATATTCTGCGCCATGTCACACCTCAGAGCCTGATCATTCTCGATGAAGTGGGGCGGGGGACAGCCACCTATGACGGTCTCAGCATTGCCTGGGCTGTGGCTGAGTACTTAGCTGGTCAGGGGAACAAACCCAAAACTCTCTTTGCCACCCATTATCATGAACTGACGGATTTGGAAGAAACCCATGCCGGTATCTTCAATCTTCATGTGGGGGTTCGGGAACATGGGGAAGAGATTGTTTTCCTGCATAAGATTATTCCCGGCCGTGCCGACCGCAGTTATGGCATTCAAGTGGCCAAACTGGCCGGTCTGCCTGCCAATCTGCTGCACAGGGCCAAAATCATTTTGCATGAATTGGAATCCTCCGCCAAGGAAAGCCGCCAGGAGCATTTATTTAATAAGGAAAAAGCGACCCAACTGTCCTTGTTCGAGGTTCAGCCCCTGGATCCCCTGTTGCAGGAAGTCAGCGAGCTTTCTGTGGAGGATTTGACCCCAAGGCAGGCTTTGGATTACCTGTTTGATTTAAAAGAACGGATCAAAACAGCGGAATCTATTTAGATTTAATAAGTTATAAAAAAAATACAAGGGTGGGTTTAAGCAGAGGAGAGGGAACTCATGGCAACGAAGGGACGTGAGGGGAATATGATGAGCATAAAGCTGCACGGCCCGGACAATAATGTGAATTGAGGAGGGCAATTATGTCATACCAAGTTGGAATTGACGTCGGAGGGACGTTTACTGATGGGGTACTTATTCACAAAAACAACCTAATCAAAAAAACGAAAGTCCCCACTCAACACGATAATTTATTGGACACCCTGCTCCATGCTCTGGAACATCTCGATGTCTTTAAACAGCCTGTTGAGCAGATTACAGTCAGTACTACTTTGGTGACCAATGCCATTCTGGAAAACAAATTACCCCCCATCGAGCTGTTTCTCTTTCCCGGCTCCGGGATGAGGCTGGACGCTCTGCCCTGGCCGGTGCCTTATCATGCCTTCATGGGTGAAATCGACTATCGGGGCAGGGAAGTATCTCCTCCGGATGAGCTGGAATGGCGGCGGCTTTGCAACCAGCTGGATTTTGAAGCCGTCCCCCAGGCGGCCATTGTCAGCAAGTTTTCCCACCGGAACCGGGTTCTGGAAGATGCTTTGGCTCAGTTTTTGAGCAAAAAATATCCCCAGCTGGACATTGCTTTGGGCTGCGAATGGGGGCATGCTAATTTTTATCGCCGCAGTCTCACCACCTATCTCAATACTGCCAGCAAAAATCTCTATAAAACCTTCGCCTCCCAGTTGCATCAGGCTGTGGCGAAAAACGGTTCAAAGGCTGGGATTACCGTCCTGAAAGCGGATGGGGGCATTTTGCCCATCGATCAGCTCCGTCCGGTGGAATCCATCAATTCCGGTCCCGCCGCCAGCGTCATTGGCGCCTTGGCCCAAACGGATCCCCAGCAGTCGTTTGTGGTGGTGGATATCGGCGGAACGACTACAGATATCGGCCTGATTCTATCGGGGGAACCCCTTCTCAGTGCCCAGGGTGCCCGGATTGGTCCTTTTCTGACTTTGATCCCCACTTTGGCCACCCGCTCCATCCCTGTAGGCGGAGATTCTGCGGTGCTGCCTGCACCTGATGTGCCGGAAGGCTTTACCCTTGCTCCTTATCGCCAGGGCCCGGCCTATTGTTTGGGGGGAGAATACCCCACCCCCACCGATGCCATGCGCTATTTAAAACGGGTGGAGCATGGGGATTATGCCCGTGCGGAAGAAGGTTTAGCATCCCTGCTTTCCCCTGAGGCCCGGAATCCTCAGGCTCTTCAGGGATTAGCCCTGAAAATTCTGGAGAAGTTTGCGGAAGAGGTGGCCAACGCCTTTTCCCTCTTGCATAAGGAATGGCAGGAGGAACCCGCCTATAAGGTGTGGGAGGTTCTCCATCCTCATAGTGCCAAGGATTTCTATATCTGGGTCAGCGGGGGCAGTGCCCGGGGTATCGCTCCTTCCCTGGAGGATAAAGTCCACTTGCCTGTGCGCTTTACCCAGCATGCCGATGTCTCCAATGCCATCGGTGCGGCCTTAGCCCGGCCAACCTTATCCTGCACCCTGCATTTGGATACAACCATCCGCTCTTACCGGATTGAGGAATTCGGAGAACAGAGGGAATGGCTGGGTTCCAAACGCCCTCATAAGGAGGTTCAGGAATTCCTGCAGGAGATTGCCCGGGAGCGGGCCCGGACCATTGGCTTGAATCTCCATGAACTGGAGTTTAAGACTCAGCCTTTTGATTTTTTCCCAGTTGTTAAAGGTTACGCAACCGTTGGTCAAATAATCCGGGGTTCTGTAGTGGTTCCCCCGGGAGTGGTTGGGAGGCTTGAGGTATGAAGAACACAGGATTACTGTTTTTCCCTGCGTTTGACTGGTCTTTAGGAGATACTCACCCGGAACGGGAAGAAAGGCTTCTTTATACCCAGGAACAATTGTTTGAAGAAGGGGTTATGGATTTACCCCAGATCAAACACTATGCTCCGGGTCTTGCTTCGCTGAAAGATGTTCAGCGGACCCAAGGGATTTTTCCCGCCCCGGAAAGCCATGATTTGGACGCTCATTTGATCGCCGCCGGAAGTTCCCTGGTTCTGGGTGAGGCCTGGGCCAAAAAGGAGATCCATAATGGCTTTGCTCTGGTGCGCCCGCCGGGACACCACTCCGGGGCTACGGTTTTAGGCAATCGGGGGTTCTGCACCCTGAACAACGAAGCGATCCTGATCAATCATCTCCGCACCTTCCATGGGATCAAAAAAGTGGCCATCGTGGATACGGATGTTCATCACGGGGACGGCACTCAGGATATCTTCTATCATGATCCCAATGTCCTCTTTGTCTCTATTCATCAGGACGGACGGACTCTCTATCCCGGCAGCGGCTTTATCTACGAGAAAGGGGGACCCAATGCCTGGGAGACCACCTTGGATATTCCTCTGCCTCCCGGTACGGGAGATGAAGATCTTCACCATGTCCTGGAAAGCTGGGTTCTTCCCCGGATTTATGATTTCCAACCGGATCTGATCATTAATTCAGCCGGTCAGGATAACCACTTTACAGATCCTTTAGCTTCCATGAGCGTGACAGCCCGGGGTTATGGACGAATTACCGAGCTGCTCAATCCGGATTTAGCCGTCCTGGAAGGGGGCTACTCCATTGAAGGAGCTCTGCCCTATGTGAATCTGGCCATTGTTCTGGCCCTGGCGGGAGAAGACTATCAGGGAGTGATCGAGCCTCAAAAGCCCCGTCATCCCCACAGCGGCTCCAATGCCTTCCGGGGCTTCCTTAAGGAGCTGAAAGAGCAATACCGCCGGGCCAAACCGGACTGGAACATCCGCAGCGACAGCTTTCTTCCCGAAGGAAAATGGGTTTACATTCCTCATTCCGTATATTATGATACGGAGGGCTTCCAGGAGGGGCGTAAAGACTGGATCCGCCAGTGCAGCCATTGCGGGGGAACGGTGCTCATTGAAAGCCAGCATACCGTAACCGGCAATACTTTCGCTTTAGTGCGGATTCCTTTTGCCGCTTGTGAGCAATGCACCCAGGCGG
The DNA here is from genome assembly GCF_007830365.1 of Desulfitobacterium sp. LBE. Classification (NCBI taxonomy): domain Bacteria; kingdom Bacillati; phylum Bacillota; class Clostridia; order Eubacteriales; family Desulfitobacteriaceae; genus Desulfitobacterium; species Desulfitobacterium sp. LBE. Next base: position 645,863 of record NZ_VLKD01000001.1, read on the forward strand.
GCTATGATTTATGGGAGTATCTGATCGGGCGCAAAACATCTGTATTGCTCCAGGATCAACAGCACAATAAGGTTGAACTCTGGCATCTGGATAAGGGGGTAACTCATTTTTGACCGCTAAAATCCACATCCTTGATATACAAGCCGCCAATCAAATCGCCGCCGGCGAAGTGGTGGAGCGCCCTGTTTCCGTGGTTAAGGAGCTGATTGAAAACGCTCTGGATGCCCAGGCTACTCAAATCGAAGTGATCATTGAGGGAAGCGGAGTGGAAAGGATCAGGGTCCAGGATAACGGCCAGGGCATATCCGCCGAGGATCTGCCCCTGACCGTCCTCCGCCATGCCACCAGCAAAATTCGCACCATTGATGATTTGAACCGTTTGCACACCCTGGGTTTCCGCGGGGAAGCTTTACCCAGCATTGCCTCTGTCTCCAGGCTGGAAATCATCAGCCGTCCCCCTGAGGAAATTTCCGGGAGGGTATTGCGGATTCAGGGTGGGGAACAGCTGGAGTTCTCCGAAACTGGCTGTCCGCCGGGGACCACCATTACCGTCGATGATTTGTTTTATAATACGCCCGCCCGGCGGAAATTCCTGAAATCCAAAAACACGGAATTTGGCCAAATCTCCGATGTCATCGGGCGGCTTTCTTTGGCCCGGCCTGATGTTTCCTTCACCCTGAAGCATCCCAAAGTCCTTGTCCTGCAAACTCCGGGCAAAGGAAATCTGCTGGAGAGCATCGGGGCAGTTCTTGGCCAGGCCACGGCCCGCCGCCTCCTGCCCCTGTCCTGCTCTCAGGGAGATTGGCGGCTGGAGGGGTATATCAGTCCGCCGGATCTGGTTCGTTCCACCAAACAAGGGGAGACCCTGATCGTCAATGAGCGGATTATTCGTTCCAACAGCATCAGCCGTGCCATTTCCGAAGGGTATCATACCTTGATTCCCGCTAAGCTTTATCCCATCACCATCCTGAAACTGCATATCCCGCCCCATGAATACGATGTTAATGTTCATCCTACCAAAATGGAAATCCGCTTTCACAAAGAGAAAGAGCTTATGGAGTTTATTGCCGAGGGAGTTCGCAGGACCCTTCTCCAGGCCCGTCCCATCGCCCCCTTTGTCAAGGTCAAGAACACTCCATCCCCTAAAGAATCCCTCCCCAGCGCTGACAAGGCTGACAGGCCGGTTCAGGCCGCCCTCAATTTCGCCCCTAAAAGCCCTCACAGCCCGTCTCAGGGCAAAACTATCCCCATACCTTATAAACACTCCAGTTACTCTCCCTTGGGGCCTGCAAATGGGCTTTCTGCTTCGCAAAGGGATCGTGAGTTAAATGCAGGCAATGAATTTAAGGCAGGCCATAAACTTAATGCACATGGGTTTGCTGAGACAGCAAAGTTCCCTATCAAGAACTTAAATCCCCAGGAAGCGCCGCCGATTAATGAGCAGAAAATCCTTCTTGAGTCTCAGGAACCTTTCCAAGTCACCCCTCTGAAAGCTGATAGGTTAGAACTTGATCTTTCCTTGGATTCGGATATTTTTTTAGGGGCGAATATTTCGGGAACCGATATTTCAGGAGCTGATACTTTGGGGAGGGCTGATGCCCCTTTGGCTGAAGAAGAGGTGGGGGCAGGGTCAACCGCTGAGTTGGAGCTATCTGTTGCCGAAGAGAACCATGAAATCAATGAAATTACCGAAATCACCGATGAAATCAAGGAGCAAAGTCCTCTTTTGGCCTTGCGGCCCATCGGGCAGGTTTTTAATACCTATATAATGGCAACAGATGGGGAGCAGCTTGTCATCTTCGACCAGCATGCCGCCCATGAGCGCATTAATTACGAACGCCTGCTGGCAGAGCACCAAAACAATCCCGGCAACAGCCAAATGCTCTTGATTCCTCTGACCATGGAATTTACACCTGGGGAAGAAGAGGCTTTGCTGGAGCATTTTCTGCTGCTCAACGAGATGGGGTTCATCCTTGAGCACTTTGGGACCCGAACCTATCTCCTGCGCGGCATCCCGGCCTATAGCGGCCCTTACCAGGGGGAGCAGCTTCTGCGGGACTTTCTCGACCAGGTCATGCTCAACCACATTCCCCCCACTATGGATAAATTATTGGAGGAGTGGATCTATATGCTGGCCTGCAAAGCATCCATTAAGGCCAAAGAGAACCTGACCCTGTTTGAAATGGAGCAGTTGATCGTTCAATTGAGCAAGACCCTGAATCCCTATACCTGTCCCCATGGCCGGCCCACCATGATTCAACTCACTAAAGAAGAGCTGGAACACCGCTTTTATCGTAGTTAGGAGCAGCAGACAATGAACCACGCGACGGTCATCGTTAACATCACCCATCCCAGGGATGCGGATTTGCAGAAAAAGTCCCTTTGGTTTTCTGAACAACCCGGCATTACCTTACTGACTTCTTCCCCGAAGTCTCTGGCCGGGGGAGCTGAGGAGCCGCCTTATCCGATTCTCCACATTACCCGCAAAGGAATTTATCTGGAAGCGGGGGACCATCCCTTGCACTTTCATCCCAGTATGGCCTTGCTGCGGGTTATGCAAATCCTCAGAGGAGAAGGGGATCGGTTTCTGGAGGCAGTTGACCTCCGGGCAGGGGATGTCTTTTTAGATGCTACCTTAGGTCTAGGAACGGATGCATTGGTCGCTGCTGCTCAAGTGGGGGCTCAGGGCAAGGTCATGGGCATCGAACACTCGCCCATTTTAGCGGCTCTGGTGAAAGATGGGTTAAGGACCCTGGCTCAAGGGGATTGTCCCCGTGTCCAAAACCCGGACAAGGCCAAAGCCTGGCAGGTCTTAGCTGAAGCGGCACAGCGCATCGAGGTTCTGTGGGGAGATCATCTTGAGCTGCTGGCCGGCTATCCTGCAGCCTTTGCCGACGTGGTTTACTTTGACCCCATGTTTCGCCACACCCGGGAAAAAAGCGCCTCCATCCGTCCTTTGCATGAGGTGGCCAACTCCTGCTCCTTGCAGGGTGAAACTATTGCCGAGGCCTGCCGTGTAGCCAAAAGACGGGTGGTGCTGAAAGAGCGGAAAGCCAGCCGGGAATTCAGCCGCTTAGGGTTTGAGATTCAAGAAGGGGGGAACTATAGTCATGTAGACTATGGGATAATCCACAAAGAAGGAGCCGGTTCATGAAACCCTTGATCATCATTGTAGGACCTACAGCCGTAGGCAAGACAGCTCTTGGGGTTGCCCTTGCCCAAGCTCTCCAGGGTGAGATTATCTCCGGGGACTCCGTTCAGGTCTATCGTAAACTGGATATCGGGTCAGCCAAGCCAACTTTGGCCGAACAAGGCAATATACCCCATTATCTGCTGGATGCTTTAGATCCGGCGGAATCTTTCACAGTGGCTCAGTTCCAGACTTTAGCCAATCAAGCTATCCAGGATATCCAAAGCCGGGGCAAGGTGCCGATTGTTGTCGGCGGGACAGGTCTTTACATCCGCTCTTTAATCGACCCTTTCCAATTTGCCGAACACGGCTCAGAGTCTATCCGCAGCTTCTGGACCGCCTTCCTCTCTGAACAAGGGAAAGAGGCTCTGCACCAGGAGCTGGCCAAAAGGGATCCTCTCAGTGCCCAGCGTCTCCACCCCAATGATACGGTCCGGATTATCCGGGCCCTGGAAATGTGCCAATTAACCGGTAAGCCCTTTTCCGAAACCCGCGGCAACCAAGATTTGAATTATCCGCCTTTGCCGCCTTCAACCCTCTATGTGGGACTTACTGCACCAAGGGAAATCATTTATGAGCGCATCAATCGCCGTTGTGAACAGATGGTGGCCGCGGGGCTGATCGAGGAAACCCACAATTTAATCAAAGAAGGCTATTCTCCAAAGCTTAAGCCTTTGCAAAGCATTGGTTACCGGCACGCTTTACTCTATCTTTACGGTAAGGTGACCCTTCCGGAGATGATGAGAATTTTTCAAAGGGATACCCGGCATTTCGCCAAACGTCAGCTCACTTGGTTCCGCAGGGATCCGCGAGTGGTTTGGTATGATACTTACAGCGGGAATTTGACAAATATACTTGAATCTTTGATTGGCACTTGCAGTGGGATGGAAAGTCGTGTAGAATAGGAAAATAGAAATAGATGGTGGTGGAGGGAAAAAAATGAATAAAGCGCCCATCAATTTACAGGATACCTTTTTAAACCAAGTCCGAAAAGAGAATATGCCGGTCACGATTTACTTAGTGAATGGCTTTCAATTAAAAGGTCTGGTCCGCGGATTTGATAATTTTACAGTGGTCATTGAATTCGAAGGTAAACAGCAAATGGTCTACAAACATGCTATTTCGACCGTCATGCCGCTTCGTCCTATTAATTTGGTCGCTGCTTCCCAGGCCTCGGCAGAGGAACGTTAAGAATAAGGTCAATATACAAAGCCTGATTCCCATCAGGCTTTTTTCGTGTTTCAGGTTTGCGGGCGGGTTAAGCGGCACCCGTTGGGGGACAAAACGTTGTCCGGGTCGCGTAGCTTTACGCACAACGCGAACTCCATAGCTCCGGGACTGGTCCACTCGCTTTCTTAACAGCTCCCGCCAAACCCCGCTGCATTCTGCATGTGAACCATGGCTCCGCTACGTTAAGAAAGCCTCGTTGACCTGACCGCCCCTCCGCTAAATCCGTCCGCTTTTGTACGTAAAGCTACGTCTTGAGGGTTTCTTTCAGTTTTTCCCTGGGGATCTGAGCCTCTTGTGAGGACTTCCTGGATTTAGCTTAAGGGCTTTTCTTAGCCCTCATAGCCTTTCTCAGGGCAGCCGACCTTGCCGCTTAAGCGGCGTCGGTAAAGACGGAAAAAGCGGCTCAGGTCAGGCGATCTTCCCCGACATCTCCTACAATGCCTCGCCTGCTCACTCCCGCAAAGCAGCCCAAGGATTTTGCTTTACACAAGGGAGCGAATTAAGCGAGCGGAAACAAAACTTCGCGAAAAGCACGCAGCGGAGAAAGGTTGGAAACAGGATGTTTCCAACCCGCCATTGAGCAGGAGCGATTTGGCGGGGGACCTTTCGGAGCGGAGAGCTTAAGCGTTAGTTTTGTCCGTGCAGCTTATTGAGCGACCGGTAGTAAAGCAAAATCCTGGAGACTCGGCCCAGAGCCCCGAGCTTTCAGACCTTTTTTCATTTAACTTCACCCTAACGCGGAAAATATAACTAAAAATAATTTATTGTAGAGATAATAAAGGCATGGTATATTTAAGGATAGTGTAATTTACTCATGAAAGGGAAATTCTTAATGAAATCAATGAATATTCGTAATATCGCCATCATCGCTCACGTTGACCACGGCAAAACAACCCTAGTTGATGCAATGCTCAGACAAAGCGGAACCTTCCGCGCCAATCAAAATGTTATGGAGCGGGTTATGGACTCCAATGACCTGGAACGGGAGAGAGGGATTACCATTCTCTCCAAGAATACAGCGGTCAATTGGTTGGATACAAAAATCAATATTGTGGATACACCGGGTCACGCCGATTTTGGCGGTGAAGTGGAACGGGTCTTGAAGATGGTGAACGGGGTGCTCCTGATTGTGGATTCCTTTGAAGGGCCCATGCCCCAAACACGCTTTGTGTTAAGAAAAGCTTTAGAGCTGAAGCTTGTTCCCATCGTGGTGATTAATAAGATTGACCGTCCTGATGCCCGTCCTGCTGAAGTGGTGGACGAGGTCCTGGATTTATTTATCGAATTAGGTGCCGATGAGGAGCAACTGGATTTCCCCGTGGTCTACGCTTCGGCCCGGGATGGGTTGGCCGGACTGGATCCCGACCAGCTTACCGATAGCCTGGAGCCTCTTTTCAGTGTGGTGCTGGAGCATATTCCCGCGCCCAGTGTGGATGTGGAAGCCCCTCTGCAGCTCCTGGTTACCACCCTTGATTATGACGACTATGTAGGCAAGATTGTGATCGGGCGCATTGTCCGGGGCAAGGTCCGCCAAGGAGAGAATATCGCCCTGATCAAACGGGATGGTGTTTTGGAGCGGGCCAAAATCGGCAAAGTCTATACCTATGAAGGGTTGAAACGTATCGATGTGCCCGAGGCAGAGGCTGGAGAAATCGTGGCCCTTACCGGCTTGACCACTGCCAATATCGGGGAAACCGTAGCCGATGCCAATAATCCGGAAGCACTGCCGGTGATTGAAGTGGATGAACCCACTTTGAATATGAATTTTATTGTTAACAACAGCCCTTTTGCCGGACTGGAAGGGGAATTTGTGACCTCCCGCAAATTAAGGGAGCGCTTATTCAAAGAGATCGAGACCAATGTGAGCCTTCGTGTGGAAGAAACGGACTCCGCCGATTCCTTCAAGGTATCCGGCCGGGGGGAGCTCCATTTATCCATTCTAATTGAGAATATGCGCCGGGAAGGCTATGAGCTTCAGGTTTCCAAGCCCGAGGTGATCTATAAGATGATTGACGGGGAGAAATGTGAACCGATTGAGTATCTTATCTGTGATATTCCGGAAACCGCTATGGGTACAGTCATTGAATTGCTGGGGAAACGGAAAGCGGAAATGATCAATATGGCCCATATTTCCCAGACCCAGATACGGGTGGAATTCAAAGTTCCCGCCCGGGGGCTGATCGGCTTTCGGGGGGATTTCCTGACCGAAACCCGGGGCGAAGGGATCATGAGCCATGTTTTCCACGGTTATGAGCCCTATAAAGGCGAAATACCGGGCAGAAGCCGGGGGGTTTTGATCGCGTTTGAGACCGGCGAGGCGACAACCTATGGGCTGCATTCCGCTCAAGAACGGGGCATCATCTTTATTGACCCCGGTACCAAGATTTATGAAGGCATGATTGTGGGGGAAAGCAACCGGGAACAGGACATCGAAGTCAATGTGGCCAGAAAAAAACATGTCACCAATATGCGTGCCAGCAACTCTGAGGAAGCCCTTCGTTTGGAGAAAGCCAAAGTCTTTACCTTGGAGCAGGCCCTGGAATATATTGATGATGATGAGTTGGTGGAGATCACACCAAAGAGCGTTCGCTTGCGGAAAAAGCACCTCGACAAAAATGCCCGTGTCCGCTATGCCAAATCCCTGGCTTCCAACAGCGCAAAATGAGCTAATAATTAAGACACCTTTCCCGTCTTGCTGCGTATAGTAGTAAAGACGGGAGGTGTCACATCTTATGGGAATACGCATTACCTTTCCGAGTGAAAAGAATCAGGCTCCGATCGTCCAAACACCACGGACTGAGAGAAATGCGGCCATCGTGGATTCATCTTCTGAATTATCCCGTGGACGCAAGGCAGCTCATCATTCATCGGAAAACGGTACCATGGCTGAGATTATCGCTGAACTCAATGCCCTCGTGGGCTTAAGCACAGTCAAACGTCTCATCCACGAGATTCAGGCTTACATAGAGATTCAAAAGAGACGGACACGGGAAAAATTAGTGGCGGAGCCCTTGGTTCTCCATATGATTTTCCGGGGCAATCCGGGAACAGGCAAAACCACGGTGGCCCGTTTAATCGGCAGACTTTTTAAAGAAATGGAAGTTCTGCAAAAAGGGCATATTATTGAGTGTGAGAGAGCGGACTTAGTGGGGGAATACATAGGTCACACGGCGCAAAAGACCCGGGATATGGTTAAAAAGGCTTTGGGAGGGATTCTCTTTATCGACGAAGCCTATTCTTTAGCCCGGGGCGGGGAAAAGGATTTTGGCAAGGAAGCCATCGATGCCTTGGTGAAGGCTATGGAGGATCATAAGACTGATCTTATTCTGATCCTGGCCGGTTATAAACACGAGATGGAATGGTTTTTACAAACCAATCCCGGCTTAAGATCCCGCTTTCCCATCCATATTGATTTTCCCGACTATTCCATTGAAGAGCTGCTGAGTATCGGCGATTCCATGCTCAAAACACGCCAATATCAGTTCACCGCTGAAGCCCGTGATGTTTTCCGGTTTATGCTGCAGGGAGTGCTGAATTCCCATCCGTATGCAGGCAATGCCCGTTTAGTGCGCAATATGGTTGAGAAAGCTATTCGCAAACAAGCCGTACGGCTCTATGCCAAACCCACCTCATCCCGGGAAGAACTCATGGGGATTCTGCCCTGTGATTTAAATCTGGATGACGATGACTTGAAATGAAAGAAGCCGAGTCCTTACTGGACAGTGACATATACAGCGGAGGTTCAAATGGATATTTTGGGTGATATCTCTGGGATCCGCGGAACCCAGCTCAAAGAACTCAAGGATTTGACTTCGCTCCGGACGGATCGTCCGGAGCTTATCCATGATGATTTATTAATGGGAATCTGTCGTCTGACCAGCCTTTGGAATAAAGAAATTGCTCTTTATATCAATCGCTCGGGAATGGTCATTGCTGTGGCCATCGGACAGCATGCAGCAGTTAAACTGCCCCCTCTGCCAGCCCGGCAAGCGGGGCGTTTGCGCTGTCTCCATACCCATCCCAGCGGCAATCCTCAGCTCAGTCCTATGGATCTGAGCGCCCTGAGTTCTGCCGGGCTGGAAAGCATGAGCAGTATCGGGGTCAGCAATGGGCAGATTACCGGAGTTGAAATCGCCTTTTCAGGAGATTCAGACTATCAAATCCTGGCCCTAAACCCTAAGGAATTTGTGAATTTTTCTTACGACGGGGCAGTCAACGATTATCGCTCGCGCCCTGCCAGCCCAAGCCTCAAGGTCTCGGAACAGGAGAAGGCCTTTCTGGTCGCTCTGGAGGAAGAGGAGCTGGGACTTGAGCTGCTGACCGAACTGACTGAACTTGCTCACTCTTCAGGTGTTGAGGTGGTGGGGCAGCTTCTTCAGCCCAAACGGTACGGGAGCCCGGTGAGTTACCTGGGCAAGGGCAAGCTGCAGGAGATGACCCAACACTTGCAAAACAGCGGCGCCAATGTTCTGATCTGTGACGATGAGCTTTTGCCCGTACAACTGCGGACTCTGGAGCAGGCTACCGGAGTTAAGGTGCTGGACCGCACCACCTTGATCCTGGATATCTTTGCCCAGCGGGCCAAATCAAGAGAAGGTAAGCTTCAGGTGGAATTGGCCCAGCTTAAGCATCTGCTGCCCCGTTTAACCGGTCAGGGACTCAGCCTTTCCCGGCTGGGCGGGGGAGTGGGAACCCGCGGCCCCGGAGAATCCAAACTGGAAATGGATAAGCGGCGGGTAAGAAAGAAAATTAATCTCTTGGAAAATGAACTGGGTGAAATCCGCAAAACCCGTACGACCCAGCGGCGGCAAAGAGAAAAAAGCGGCATCCCCCTCATCGCTTTAGTCGGTTATACCAATGCGGGGAAGACCACCTTTTTGCAAAAAGCCATGGAGCAGACCCGTTCCAAGGGGGAGAGTGTTAAGGGAGAGGACAAGCTCTTTGCCACCCTTGATCCCATCGTGCGCGGGATACGCCTCGATCAAAGGACGGAGATATTGCTTAGTGATACGGTAGGTTTTATTCAGAAATTGCCTCATCAACTTCTCCACGCCTTTCTCGCTACTCTGGAAGAGGTGCAGAATGCCGATGTTTTAATTCATGTCCTGGATGCCAGCCACCCCAGAGCTCTGGAGCGCGCCGATACGGTTCATAAGATTCTGGAGCAGCTGGAGTGCCATCATAAACCACGTCTTACCTTACTGAATAAAATCGATCAGCTGGATCATCCTTCTGATTTAAGCCGCTTGGCTCAGGAGCTGTCTCATCCCATACCGATGTCCCTTATTGCCAACACTTCACTGACTCCTGTCTGGAATAAAGTTCTTGAACTTCTCTAGTGCAGTGACAGACTTCAGTCGGCAAGGCAGTGGAGTGGGAGGTAAAGGAAGATGGATACAGCGAGGAGGTTTCATCATTGTTTTTGGATCATCTGCCCAGCAAAATTCTCGAGGCGAAAAATCAGGCCGAGCAGCTTTTAACGCTGCAGGAAAAGCCTATTCTTGATATTGCCGAATACAATCATGCCAAAGTCCTGGCAGCCTTTCAGGAAGAAAGGGTAAGCACCTATCATTTACAGGGCACCACAGGCTATGGCCTGGGGGACAGCGGCAGAGAAACTCTGGACCGGGTGATGGCCCGCATCCTGGGCACGGAAGCTGCTTTGGTGCGGGGACAATTTGTATCGGGAACCCATGCCATTGCCACAGCTTTATTCGGTGTTCTCCGGCCTGGTGATCATTTTATTTCCGTTACGGGAGATCCTTATGATACACTGGAAGAGGTGATTGGCATCCGGGGAACAGGGCAGGGGAGCCTTAAGGATTTTGGGGTATCTTATGACTCGGTTCCTCTCAGTGAAGAAGGAACTATTCAGCATTCTCTGGTAAGTCAAGGGATAAAGCCCAACACAAAAATGCTTATTCTTCAGCGTTCCCGGGGCTATGCCTGGCGCAATTCCCTTCCTATGGAGCAAATCGCCGCCTTTGTGGCTTATGTCCGGGAGCATTTTCCTCATCTGATTATTTTTGTGGATAATTGTTACGGTGAGCTTGTGGAAAAATGTGAACCCGGGGATGTGGGAGCCGACCTCATGGCGGGATCCCTGATTAAAAACCTGGGGGGAAGTTTAGCTCCCACAGGAGGATATATTGCCGGCAGACAAGAGCTTGTTGAGAAAGCCGCCTGCCGCTTAACTGCTCCGGGGATTGGCGGCGAGGTGGGAGCGACCCTCAGCTGGCAGCTGCAGTTCTTCCAAGGACTGTTCTTCAGTCCTTTGACCGTAAGTGAGGCGATTCGGGGAGCGATTTTTTCCGCTGCCTTTTGGCAGGCCTTAGGGTTCGAAGTCAATCCTCTTCCCGATGCCCTGCGGACGGATCTGATTCAAGCTGTTAAACTCAATTCCCGGGAGGCGATGATTGCTTTTTGTCAGGGCTTCCAGAAGGGTTCGCCTGTTGACAGCCATGTCCTGCCCATTCCGTCGGGAATGCCGGGGTATGAAGATGAAGTCATTATGGCCGGGGGAACCTTTATCCAAGGTGCGACCAGCGAATTCTCCGCGGACGGCCCCATGCGTGACCCCTTTATTGCTTATCAGCAGGGCGGGGTTTCCATGAATTATATTAAGTTTGGGAATCTATTAGCGGCTCAAAAACTTTGGGAACAGGGATTACTAAAGTGAGGTGCACACCATGGGAAACGAACAGGATATCAACGAACAAGATATCAAAGTAAAAGCGAAGAGTATGTTTAAAACTATTATTGAAGTCATCGAGATTGTGATTATTGCCTTTGCCTTGTCCTGGGTCATTCGCACCTTTGTGCTGGAGGCCAGATTAGTCCCCACCGGCTCTATGCTGCCGACGATTCAGCTTCAGGACCGGATTATTGTCGATAAGTTCTTTTTTAAGCATTTTGGTGATTTTGAACGAGGGGATATTATTGTTTTTCATCCGCCTTCCAGCGCCCACTCTTCCGACGATTTTATCAAACGTTTGATTGCTTTGCCGGGAGATACCATTGAGATCAAGGATCATAAGACCTATATCAATGGCCAGGAAGTGGAAGAGCCTTACGTTATGGAGCCTCAAATTAAAAATCTTGAGCCTTTGGTCGTTCCGGAAGGTTCCGTTTTTGTTATGGGAGATAATCGCAACAGCAGTGCCGATTCCCGGGAATGGGGTTTTCTGCCGATTGAAAACATCTCCGGGATGACGTTATTTCGTTATTGGCCGCTTAACCATATTGGAACAATCGATTGATTTAGGCAGCCTTTTCACCCCTGTGCATATAGTATAGAGTAAACCTGTTGCTTGGCTTGTGCAGCTTTATGTACATCCGTACACACCTAAGCACTGTTTTCAGGTTTTCTGGGCTATTTTCTAAAATAGAATAGAGAGGATGGGTACGCCAATGACACGGCAAAAGATTATTATTCTCTTCGGAGGTCAATCCGGAGAACATGAGGTTTCCCTGAACTCTGCCAGTTCTGTACTTAAGGCCATCGATCAAGAAAAATATGAGATAGAGACGATTGGCATTGCCAAAAACGGCCAATGGCACTGGGGAATACGTCCTGAACAATGGCAGCAGGACCCCACCCTGGAGGGTATTCCTGTCATTCTTGCCCACGATCCTACGAACCCCCGCTTTATCGCCTTAGACGGCAGTTCCCTTCCTCAAGATGGGAAGTTTGCTTTGATTTTCCCCGTTCTTCACGGACCCTTCGGAGAGGATGGGACCATCCAGGGCTTGTTTGAAATGGCCAATATTCCTTACGCCGGCTCCGGAGTTCTCGGCTCCGCTCTGGGTATGGATAAAGACCGTATGAAAGCAGTTTTTACCGAAGCGGGCCTGCCCCAAGCCCCTTATCTCACCGTACTTAGAACCATGCTCCAGAAATCAATGGAGCAGCTGCTTGATAATATCGAACATTCGCTGGGTTATCCTTGTTTCGTCAAGCCTGCCAATTTAGGCTCCAGCGTAGGCATTTCCAAAGCACGGAACAGGGAGGAGCTCATCCAAGCCCTCCAGCTTGCTGCGGAGTACGATCGCAAACTGGTCGTAGAGCAAAATATCGTGGGACGCGAAATTGAGTTGAGTGTCCTGGGCAATGAGGATGCCCAAGCCAGTATCCCGGGAGAGATTCTTCCCGCCAAGGATTTTTATGATTATGAAGCCAAGTACATCGACACCGGCTCTCAGCTGGTGATTCCCGCTCCTTTGGCTCCCGAGGTCGTCAGGAGTTTGCAGGAAAAGGCTGTTGCCGCTTTCAAAGCCGTCGAAGCCTGCGGCTTAAGCCGGGTGGATTTCTTCGTCACGGAGGGCAGTCAGATCTACATCAACGAAATCAATACCATGCCGGGGTTCACTCAGATCTCTATGTACCCCAAGCTTTGGGAAGCCAGCGGCATCCCTTACACCGAATTGATCACCCGCTTGATCGAGCTGGGCTTCCAACGCTTCAGAGACAGCCGTTCCCGGAAAATATCCCGTTAGTATATCGGTATACAGCCCTGAAAGCCGTTTAGTCAGCGGAGTTCAGGGCTTTTTTTGTTTAGACTTTTATACTTTATCAATGAAGAAAATGCTTATACTATTCGCCTGCTCTTTTGGTCGTATATCACAACAGTTACCATTGAAACAAGAACAATCACAGCATTTGCGGCAATTGTTCCCGCCCAAGTCATCGTCATGGTGCCAAAGAGGGGAGATGCCGCATTGAACATGGTGTGGAATAATACGCACATAAACACACGGCCTTTTCCGGATATTTTGTAGATTGCCCCGTTGAAAAACCGAAAGGCCATGAGTTGAACTGCAAACATCCAAAAGTTAATGAGGCCCTCACCGTGATTCGTCCCCGGAATGAAGAAGAGAGGGATATGCCATAAAATCCAAATGATGCCAACCAAAAGAGAAGATAGAACAAAGCCATATTTTTTGTCAAGCTCAGGCTGCAATACGTACATCCAGCCAGCTTCCTCCAAGCCGCCGATAATAAGATTACCAGGCAGGGAAAGGAAGAACATATAAAATGGCAGCACCATTGCCGTGCCGCCTGAAACTGCAAGATGTGTCAAAAAATAGAGTGCAAGCCCGGCAACAACGAACAAATAGAGAGAGATGTTATTTTTGGCGTAAAAAACAGTTTTCAACCATTCCTTAAAATCTGCTATTTTGTTATTTTTCTTGAGAACGATATATGAAGCAATAGCGGGCGACAAAATATAGATTGCAAAAGGAATATTCATCCCAAATTGCTGTAACGAGTGAACCCAATTGTGAACCGAATATCCGAATTGCCCAAGTGCAATCAAAGCGCCTGATACAAGATAGGCTATGCAAAATGTCAGCGTCGTAAATTGTATGATGATTTTTTTGTCTATCATGATTTCTTAACCTCACAGTTCCCTTGCTGCCATTGCAAAGTTCGCTCCGCACAAATATAAATTTAATAAATCCATTCTACCATAAAAATCCTGCCTGTCATTGTACTTTCATAATAAAAAAGCAGACATCCACCCACATCAGTGTGGAATGGAGGTCTGCTTTTGCTGTCCCTGTAGTTTATAAATCAGTGTAAAATACGAAATACCCCAATAACTTTGCCCAAGATAGTGACATCCTGAGAGTAGATAGGCTCCATATAAGGGTTTTCAGGTTGCAGGCGAATCAGTGTTTTTTCCTTGTAGAACCGTTTTACCGTAGCTTCTTCATCAATCATGGCCACGACGATCTCGCCATTACGGGCTACTTTTTGCTGGCGTACTAAAATAAGATCCCCATCCATAATTCCCGCATCAATCATACTTTCGCCTTTGACTCTCAGCATGAACACTGTATCTGAGTTAACCACATCAACAGGAAGCGGGAACGTATCTTCGATATTCTCCTGGGCTAAAATAGGCTGCCCGGCGGTTACTTTGCCAATGATGGGGACAAAAACAGTCTTTTTCTCATTAGCATCACTGGAACTGTCTAATATCTCAATGGCTCGAGGTTTGGTGGGATCGCGACGTATGTACCCCTTTTCCTCAATGGTCTGCAAATGCCCGTGAACAGTGGAACTGGACATCAAGCCAACGGCGTCGCCTATTTCGCGGACAGAGGGGGGATAACCCTTTTCTCGAATAACCCGTTTAATATACTCCAAGATATCGGTCTGTCTCTGTGATAAATCTGGATACACCCAATTTCCCCCTTTCATATGTTCTAAACCTATTTTAGCATTAAATATTCTTCTGTGCAAACAAATGTTCGAAAAAGTATTGACGAATCTTCCTGGTCTCCTTTATACTGTTTTCAGGAACTTATGTTCGCATTTATTTGGTTTAACGGGAACATAGAGGGGGATTAATATGAGTGCTTGTTCTTCTTCCGTCCGGAACTACAGAGGCCATTATAGAAGCTATCGGAATTATCGAATGAAACAACTGCAAAGGCAGCTGTGTTCTTATATGCTGCTTTTCCTCATGGTCTTTGGCAGTATGGGCTGGTTCTTCTGGGACTGGAGCCAGGCAAACAGCAGGGTAGAGGACCTTGCTTTCCAGCCGCAAATCGTTCAATCCGGGGACACTCTTTGGTCCTTGGCTGAGAACTCCGACCTGCAAATCGATACCCGTACGCTTGTTCTTAAAATTATGGAATACAATCAGCTCACAGATACTACCATACAAACCGGTCAAGTGATTTATACTCCAATCTTAAAGAATCAGCCTTAGTTATACTTCTAATCCGACCTTTCCCCCCATATTATGCATTGTAGAGAGGGGAGAGATGAATGAGGATGCGCAAAGGCCTTAAACCGAGACAAAAGCACTGGACTTTGTTCCTGAAGCTGCTTGTGGTCATTCTGATCAGCGCAGTTGCCTGGAAGGGCATCCATAAGCCGCCCAAGATCTCTGCTGATATCTATCCTTATCTCACGAATTTGTCTGCTGAACTTGTGCTGCAATGTCAGAAAGAAGGGGAGGGGATTTCCTCTGCAGCTTGGGCGGATTTATTAGCTATACGAAGCACCGTTGAAATAGATGAAGAGCATTACCTCATCCAACAGCTCCAACAGGGCATAGGGCTTCAAGACATTGTTTGGAAAAACACGGAAATCCAAATCAGTGAAGATGTTGTTCAACAAATCCTTGAGAGGCGGCAGATTCTTTTAACTTATCCCTTTTATGAGCCGGGCCGTTTTGCTTTTCCGGTGATGGGTCAGGTCTGGTACATGGATACCTTTGGGGCAGACCGGGAGGGTGGAGCACGCAGACATGAGGGAACGGACATTTTTGGCGCAGAAGGCATTCCCATTATCAGTGTTGGCAACGGCAAAGTTGAGAAGCTGGGTTGGAATCGCCTTGGCGGAGAACGGGTAGGGGTTAGGGGAGAAGATGGCAACTATTATTACTATGCTCATCTAAAGGCTATAAACCCTCAACTCCGGGAAGGCCAAGAGGTTAGGAAAGGGGATTTTTTGGGGACATTGGGACATACGGGGGATGCTCTGACAACTCCGGATCATCTGCACTTTGGTATTGAACTTCCTAATGGCGAGTGGGTGAATCCTTATCCGTTCCTATATATCTGGCAGCAAAGTCAGAGTTAGAAGCAGAACAACCCTATTACCAACCAAATTGCCAATTGGTTGGTAATTTCATGATGGTCTTGCCCTTAGGGTTAAAATTCATTATTATATAGAGAGGTCGATATTGTCCAGTACATCTTATCATCTTATAAAGAAGGCAAGATATGAGTAAAAAATCAAGGAAAAGAGTTTTCCTTACGTTTTTAACGATGATTGCGACAGCGGCAATCGTTTTAACCTTTTTTCCAGGTTTGTTGGATCGAACGGGTTTAGCGAGTACCCTTCATACTCTAAGTTCTAATCTCTTAAACGGTCAAGAGAACCCGGATAAAGGGGCATCTCTTGACAAAGGTGCCGGAAAGAGCAACCTCAACCTGACCAAGACATCCCAGAGTCAAGTGGATGCTAATCAATTTACGCCTCCTGAAGACTCCAGTTATCTTATGCTTAATTTACAAACAGGGGAGAGGCTTCTGGAGAAAAACGGGGATACACACCGGGCGCCTGCCAGCACAGTAAAACTTTTAACCGGGCTTCTTGTTCATGAAAAGCTTCAAGCGGATGAGCTCATTACCTTAGGAGAGGAAGTTAAGGTGGAAGGCTCTGTTCTTGGCTTTAAGCCTGGGGATAAGATACTTGTCAAGGACTTGTTTACGGCAATGTATGTATACAGTGCCAATGACGCCGCTAATGCCTTAGCTGTGGCAGCTTATGGCACTAAGGAGCAGTTTATTCAGGCCATGAACAGTTATGCCGCTGAACTTGGTTGTAAGGATAGTCAGTTTAAAACAGCCGATGGTATGCCGGCAGAAGATCAATATACTACTGCCAAAGATTTAGCCATTATTGCTGCAAAGGTAACGGAAACCCCTGTGCTCATGGATTATATCAATCAAAAAAAGGCATCTGTAGAATGGACCGATGCCAACGGTTGGAAGCAGGTCCGGGAAATCTCCAATACGAATCAACTTTTAGGTATTTATCCGGGAGATCAAGGGCTTAAAACAGGGACCACAACCGAAGCCGGCCAGTGTCTTGTAACATATATCACAAGCGAGGACGGCGACCTTTTATTGGTCCTATTAGGCAGTAAGCAGCGTTATACGGATACTGTTGAGTTATTGGACCAAGGAATGGCTAAGATACGAACACGGTCGGCCTTAAAAAATATTTTAAGCAGTCCGGATGCGTTTTATAATATACCAGGATTTTTCGTACCGTAGTCTAAGCTGACTAGGGTCAGTTTATTAAACATGGGAGTGCTGAATCATGAAACAATACGGTGAATCTTGTGTCCTTGAGAATCGACTCTGTACTGAATGCGGTGAATGCGACCGCTGTGAATTAAACAGCGAAAAAACCTGTGATAATTGCTGTAAGTGTATAGAATCTACAGCTGACTTTGCGGGCATTGAAATCGAGGAAATTATAATCAACACTGAAGATATTAGAACGAAACATCCCGTTAAAACGTTTAGAATTAAAAACGAAGACAATTAGTTAACTCTGAGCTCAATAGCTTATTTATGCTTATTTAAAGACCTTCCCAAATGACAGACAGGAACTCAGCTAAGGGAAGGGTCTTTCTTTTTTTATTTTGGGTCCTATAATAGATATTATGTAAAGCTGTCGGCATACCCATGGAGGGTATAATGCTACCTCATTTGAAAAGTTCTGTTAACAGATATTGATACCTGTACAGAGCCATATTTATTAATGCGGTTCATGACTGTTTGCATGAGAAATGCCAAATTTTTTTGCTAGTTCCCGGCTTGTATAACCTGCTCTATAAAGTTCCAGCAAATGCTTTTCATCGATATCTTTTGGAGGTCGTGCCATCTTGAATCATTCCTTTCTGTACTTATTATGTACAGCCTTACAGGAATATCCAAAATAGGACCCAAAAATTATTAAATTAATTATATGATTTATTTGACGTTTTGTAAAGTAATTATGCTAGCACCTATAACCCAATCCATCCAACATCAAAATAGCATCCTGACCACGCTATATGCCTTATTTTATCGGACGATACCTAAATCCATCCCCTCTCTGGGGCGGTATTTCGGGCCGGATGGATTTAAGTATGGAAATGTAATACAATCACCCTGCAGCGATGCCAGGCCGGTTCCGGATTTTGTATTACATCATCCTCCATATCCTCACTTCCATCTTTATCCCCTCATTAATCTTTTCGGAAATCTTTTTTTCAGGCATCCTCGGTATTTTCCTAGGCATCTTCCCCGGGATGGTCACGGCTCCGGCGGTATTCCTGGTTCTTTTTCGGTGCCCCCGGCGTGCATGAAGGTGCCGGGGACCTCACGCCCTCACCTCTCCGCTTCGCTAGGTCTTGCATGTCTCTATGAACAAAAAATATCGCTATGCGCGCTCACAACAAATTTTAACCCTATGATTGAGGAACGTATAGGGGCACCAGAGGGAACGGGCATGGGGCCGGTGGGAGCAAACCCTCTCCACCCCATCAAGGACACCCAGGGAGCAATTTACTGCGCCGAAATGGGGGCCTGGTGCTCCACATCTAAACATCTCGTCGGCTACAATTCGCTGACGCTCATTTTGCGGGGATTCTCCCCGATACCCCTGTAATACGAAAAGAGGCACCGGAGCTGCTGGGCCCCGGGAAATTTGTATTACAAAAATAAAACCCGGCCTGGGATCCCCGGGGCCGGGTGTGTATTACAT
>NZ_VLKD01000001.1:664663-665327 GCF_007830365.1 Desulfitobacterium sp. LBE
CCCCCGGCAACTAACAATGTACCAGCAGCCGCTAAAATTTGAGGAGTTTAAAACTAAAATGGATTTGCTCTAGCTTCTTTTACTGGAGAAGATAAGACCCAAAATTAAAGCAAGCACTAGGGCAATAAATTTATTCTTCATACTCGCACCACCTAAAAAATAAAGGGGCAGGGACGATTCCCCACCCCTCTAGGGCTGGATGATTTTTAAAATGCTTTACTGGCTTTGCGCTGTAAATAGCCAATACCCTTTTTAATACCAAAGCCCAAAGCCCAAAAGAGTAAGACCGACAAGAAACAACGATAGCAATAAGAGCCAAGGACGTTGGGACTATATCTCCCCAGCAAAACCAGATACAATAGCGGTGACTTCGGTTGTGAGTAAAGATGTACCTTCCATGTGTTTTCCTCCTTTCCTAAATTCTAAACCTAATGTAACTTCGGACTGTGGCGAGTATTACGCGACGCCAAAGCCAATAGGCTATTACAAAGGCTACTATGATGCCCAGAATGACCAGGAACACATTAGCCATTGTATTCAGTTGGATGACCTGTTCTTCAAGCCTTGTAAGGGCTTCCAAGGATTGTGACTCATAGTCGGTTGCCGGCTTTAATAAGGGTGTTTTTTTAAAATTTTTTCAAATAACGGCAGAAAATGGATTGTT
>NZ_VLKD01000001.1:665427-670686 GCF_007830365.1 Desulfitobacterium sp. LBE
CAACACCTGCCCGCCGTAAATTCGCCGATGCAATAGTGGAAGGTTGTTTAGTATCATCCCAAAACCTATGATGGTGCGAAAAAAACTAATAACAGTCACACCAATTATAATTCCAGGTTTCCCAAATTGCCCAAATTCAACCAAGGTATAATCATCCTGAGGGAAAAGGATTAGATATGCCTGTTAACGGAGTCATTGTATTTAATCATACGATTCAGCGGTATCTTAATCACCGGAGCCGGGAGGTACAGACGTATTAAAATTAAGTAATTTTTGCTGTGTAATTTTTAAAAAAATCCAATTCCAATAGTACCTGTTTAGGGCACCAGTAATATCTGATGTAATATCCGTTTGGGGCATCTATCACCCCAGTCCCTTCTGCTGTATTAACTTCCAATCTTTTCCTTTATGGCTTCTGGAAGTCCGGCAATGGAATCCAAAAGAGATGACACACCGTGTCAACAGTCGATGCCAAACGCTTAAGGATATTTGTTTGCTCGGCTATGGCCACTGCTTAATGTCACCTCTAAATCAGATATCGTCTTATTAAGTAAATCCGTATGACCAGCTATTATTACATCCGCATCCTCTAGCCACGTTTCTTTTGCCGTATTATCCAAGGATATATTATTGCCCAATATGGCTTCTCCGGTCTGCTCTGTAACACCTCTAGCACCTATAGTGATCGTGTATGGAGATGTACCGGATATAGATTCAAACTCAAAATAAAAGCCGCTGGCCCACCCTGTTTCATTGCTAGTGTGGGAATATAAATCATCAAAAACTTGACTACCGCTTCTATTGGAAACAGCAATATTAATTTTGCTCCCAGATGAATTTAACCAAGTACGGAAATAATAGTTTGCATTCGCTTGCAATGGGTCATTGCCACCGAAAAGAAACAATTTTTGGTAAGGGCCTTCTATTCCATCATCCGGATGATAAATATTTAGTATATATTGTTGAGTTTCTGTGACAGTAAACATTAAGTCCGCATGACCCAATCCTGCATGTCGTGTAAAAGTATCTTTTCACCTGGTTGGGCATTAATTGTATGAGTTTGACCGGAACTGAAATGAAACTCTACCGCTGTATCTTGGTTAGAAATTGCACCTGGCAAAACTCCATGGGAATAATCCCATAAAGCACCTGCTATATCTTTTGTTATAGTTAAAACGTTACCCACACCTACGTCTTTAATCTTTTCGGCTATGCCTAGAGTGCTATACCTACTCAAAAAATCGGTTGCCGTAGCATACATAGATTCTTCAGACGCAAATACAACACCCCCGGCAACTAACAATGTACCAGCAGCCGCTAAAATTTGAGGAGTTAAAACTAACAATGGATTTGCTCTAGCTTCTTTTACTGGAGAAGATAAGACCAAAATTAAAGCAAGCACTAGGGCAATAAATTTATTCTTCATACTCGCACCACCTTAAAAAATAAAGGGGCAGGGACGATCCCCACCCCTCTAGGGCTGGATGATTTTTAAAATGCTTTACTGGCTTTGCGCTGTAAATAGCCAATACCCTTTTTAATACCAAAGCCCAAAGCCCAAAGAGTAAGACCGACAGGAACAACGATAGCAATAAGAGCCAAGGACGTTGGGACTATATCACCAGCAAAACCAGATACAATAGCGGTGACTTCGGTTGTGAGTAAAGATGTACCTTCCATGTGGTTTTCCTCCTTTCCTAAATTCTAAACCTAATGTAACTTCGGACTGTGGCGAGTATTAACGCGACGGCCAAAGCCAATAGGCTATTACAAAGGCTACTATGATGCCCAGAATGACCAGGAACACATTAGCCATTGTATTCAGTTGGATGACCTGTTCTTCAAGCCTTGTAAAGGGCTTCCAAGGATTGTGACTCATAGTCCGGTCATGGTCAATCACCAAGGTCAATTTTTTCAAGTAACGACACATCGGCAAGGGTAAGAACTGGCCTGCCTTTAGCGTCGGGACGTTGACGAAAATCGGCTTCATAAAACGCCGGCAAATCAGTAAGTTTTGGCAGAACCCTAGGGATACAAGGAACTTTTAAGGGTAAAAGACCTTTAGAAGTGTCGGTATCTTCGCGCATCACTGGATCAAGGTAATGAACGTTTGCTCCCTGGAGACGCTCGCCGGTATCTTTATTAACGAAATCATAAGATTTCGCGGCAATTACTAAAACCTTCACTTTTCTCCACAACCTTTCTTAACTCAGATTTAAGATAAACCTCGCAATTCGTGCATTCGCCATTATTTTGGCAGATAATTTTATCATCAGAACACGGACACATAAGCATCATAATATCACCTACATGTAATACAGTTTGTCGCGCCGGCCGCGGAGCTGCCAGGTGATATTGTATTACGCGACCTTTTTAATCTCATCAGCAACCTTGTCAGCTATGTCGGCAACCCGCCTGGAATCACGAATACTGGGAGTGAAACCAAAAGGCACTTTGCCATACTCCTTAAGGATGACATCCGTCTCAATCCAGGAAACTCCAACGTCTAACAACTGTTTTCTGTGTCGGTAAAATGTAGCTTTAGGAAGGTGATTCCTAACAAATTGTTCCCCAAGGGTTGCTAATCTGTACCAAGTTCCCAACAATGCCCCAGCCGTAGCCGAAGAATAACTTGCATACAGTCGTTTCTCAACAGCTTGGGCAGTACGGCATACTTTTGCCTCTTCCACGCTATCCCTCAACAACTTGAAAACCTCCTTTTCATAAATATTGGACAGGTAATCCTGTGTAATTTCAGAGACTAAAGGCAGTTCGCCAAAATCATTCCGCAATTTCAACGATTTAATTTCCACCTCTACCCTCAAAATTTGATTAGCAAAATTCTGCAACTCGTTGAGCTTGTCCAATCCCAAATAGCGGTACAATCGCTTACGGTCATGTTTAGCAAACTCTACGCCTTTATGATAGGCTTTAACTGTCGTAGTTCTCCCGGGATGCATACAGGGCGGGACATAGCATATTTATTGACGGTCCGGCGGGGAAAGGTTCGCGAAGTTTACCCCGCGAAACCACTCTTTCAACGGCTTCAAAACCTCCCGAGATTAAAAACCCTCAGCTACATCTACCCTAAACACTCTCCATTCATCCCAGGGAAGGCAGAACAGGAGACCACACAGCATAGTTCTTTAAAGGATTGATTCAAAAAATTTATAAGCCATTTCACCGATGTTGAAAAATTCAAAGGGACCGCCAAAAACCATTATGACCAAGCATCGCCTTATGTACAGAACACTCAACCCTTATGTATGGTTCACACTTAACTTTCTTAGGGGTTTTAATTCCCTTTTCTCAACAAAGAGATTATGGTCAATCGTCCAGCGTTCTCTTTTAAACCTGGATACTGATTCGAGAATCCAAAAGAACCATCCAAAGAACCGTTCGTAAAGGGAATTAACCTAATTCGCCCGGTTTTAAAGCTGTATGGCCTGGGATTTTATGCAAAAATTCTCAATGAATCCTTCCATAGCGTAGCCAATTGGAGGTGACTCAATTACAACTGTATCTATCAAAAATTGACCTCCCCTCTTCTGAGAGAGTCTCACGTATGAGACTCTCGGACGGTGTTACTATACACCGTCCTTAAAAATCGTTATTTTCTAAATCGGGATTTCCATAGTCACAATAAGAATAAGGCTCATCTGTTTCTTCATCCCAAAGTATATATCTGTAATTACATTTGCTGGATAATTGCCACGATAACCAACATTCTTTGTCATCCCTAAATTCCATGAAACATCTCTGCTCAGCACAATCCATGGGTGACCTCCAAAATTATTTATTTACACAATGTAAAGAAAATCTTATACCTCCTCCCTCTTAAAAAAATCAGGCAGCAAACATTAATTTGACACTGTGTAAAATTATTAATATTTTTTTAGTGGTTAAGCACCAACTAAAAAAACAAGTCCCATATTCTAACATAATCAGACCCTAAACATGGGTTTTTTTACACAGTGTCTAGGAATAGATATTATGTAAAGCTGTCGGCATACCCATGGAGGGTATAATGCCTACCTCATTGAAAAGTTCTGTTAACAGATATTGATACCTGTACAGAGCCATAATTTATTAATGCGGTTCATGACTTTGCATGAGAAATGCCAATTTTTTTGCTAGTTCCCGGCTTGTATAACCTGCTCTATAAAGTTCCAGCAAATTCCTTTTCATCGATATCTTTTGGAGGTCGTGCCATCTTGAATCATTCCTTTCTGTACTTAATTATGTACAGCCTTACAGGAATATTCCAAAATAGGACCCAAAAATTATTAAATTAATTATATGATTTATTTGACGTTTTGTAAAGTAATTATGCTAGCACCTATAACCCAATTCAATTCAAACATCAAAATAGCATCCTGACCACGCTATATGCCTTATTTTATCGGACGATACCTAAATTCCATCCCCCTCTGGGGCGGTATTTCGGGCCCGAATGGATTTAAGTATGGAAATGTAATACAATCACCCTGCAGCGATGCCAGGCCGGTTCCGGATTTTGTATTACATCATCCTCCATATCCTCACTTCCATCTTTATCACACTCATGATAATTCTTTTCGGAAATTTTTTTTTAGGCATCCTCGGTAATTTCCCTAGGCATCTTCCCCGGGATGGTCACGGCTCCGGCGGTATTCCTGGTTCTTTTTCGGTGCCCCCGGCGTGCATGAAGGTGCCGGGGACTCTCACGCCCTCACCTCTCCGCTTCGCTAGGTCTTGCATGTCTCTATGAACAAAAAATATCGCTATGCGCGCTCACAACAAAATTTTAACCCTATGATTGAGGAACGTATAGGGGCACCAGAGGGAACGGGCATGGGGCCGGTGGGAGCAAACCCTCTCCACCCCATCAAGGACACCCAGGGAGCAATTTACTGCGCCGAAATGGGGGCCTGGTGCTCCAACATCTAAACATCTCGTCGGCTACAATTCGCTGACGCTCATTTTGCGGGGATTCTCCCCGATACCCCTGTAATACGAAAAGAGGCACCGGAGCTGCTGGGCCCCGGGAAATTTGTATTACAAAAATAAAACCCGGCCTGGGATCCCCGGGCCGGGTGTGTATTACATTTACAAAGCTTTAATTTTGCTAATTTCATCATCATGTCTGCTGACATCTCTGTTTAAATCCTTTACTGCTGCAAGAGTCTGCTTTTGCACAAAAGAAAATTCATCCAGCTTAGAAGAAACTCATCAGCAACCTTGTCAGCTATGTCGGCAACCCGCCTGGAATCACGAATA
>NZ_VLKD01000001.1:670786-671541 GCF_007830365.1 Desulfitobacterium sp. LBE
CTCCCCACTCGGCCCGGAGCTGCCGACACTTTTTGTATTACATCATCCTCTGATAAGTTTTATGATCCATGTGCCAAATCTAAATAGCAAGGTCCAATTGTCAAAAACAAATATGACAGTCAGACACATAAGTAGTACATCCAGGGGAATAAAGTAGCCTGCCGACTCAATCAGGCCAATCATCCACGCTATAGCGCCATCTATTGCGATTAAAAAATCTGTCGGTATACCTAAAGCTGGCAGAACTTTATCCAGAAGGCCCACAATGAATTCAAGGATTTTATTAACCACTCCCATTATGTCAACACCTGCCCGCCGTAAATTCGCCGATAGCAATAGTGGAAGGTTGTTAGTATCATCCCAAAACCTATGATGGTGCGGAAAAAACTAATAACAGTCACACCATTATAATTCCAGGTTTCCAAAATGCCAAAATCAAACCAAGGTATAATCATCCTGAGGAAAAGGATTAGATATGCCCTGTTAACCGGAGTCATTGTATTAATCATACGATTCAGCCGGTATCTTAATCACCGGAGCGGGAGGTACAGACGTATTAAAATTAAGTAATTTTTGCTGTGTATTTTTAAAAAAATCCCAATCCCATAGTACCTTGTTAAGGCACCAGTAATATCTGATGTAATATCCCGTTGGGGCATCCTATCACCCCAGTCCCTTTCTGCTGTATTAACTCCAATCTTTTCCTTTAATGGCTTCTGGAAGTTCCGGCAATGGAATCCAAAAGAGATGAACAC
>NZ_VLKD01000001.1:671641-756654 GCF_007830365.1 Desulfitobacterium sp. LBE
ATGACATCCGTCTCAATCCAGGAAACTCCAACGTCTAACAACTGTTTTTCTGTGTCGTAAAATGTAGCTTTAGGAAGGTGATTCCTAACAAATTGTTTCCCAAAGGGTTGCTAATCTGTACCAAGTTTCCAAACAATGGCCCCAGCCGTAGCCGAAGAATAACTTGCATACAGTCGTTTCTCAACAGCTTGGGCAGTACGGCATACCTTTTGCCTCTTTCCACGCTATCCCTCAACAACTTGAAAACCTCCTTTTCATAAATATTGGACAGGTAATCCTGTGTAATTTCAGAGACTAAAGGCAGTTCGCCCAAATTCATTCCGCAATTTCAACGATTTAATTTCCACCTCTACCCTCAAAATTTGAATTAGCAAAATTCTGCAACTCGTTGAGCTTGTCCAATCCCAAATAGCGGTACAATCGCTTACGGTCATGTTTAGCAAACTCTACGCCTTTATGATAGGCTTTAACTGTCGTAGTTCTCCCGGATGCATACAGGCCGGACATAGCATATTTATTGACGGTCCGGCGGGGAAAGTTCGCGAAGTTTACCCCGCGAAACCACTCTTCCACGGCTTCAAAACTCCCGAGATTAAAAACCTCAGCTACATCTACCCTAAACACTCTCCATTCATCCCAGGGAGGCAGAACAGGAGACCACACAGCATAGTTCTTAAAAGATTCATTCAAAAAATTTATAAGCCATTTCACCGATGTTGAAAAATCCAAGGGACCGCCAAAAACATTATGACCAAGCATCGCCCTTATGTACAGAACACTCAACCCTTATGTATGGTTCACACTTAACTTTCTTAGGGGTTTTAATTCCCTTTTCCACAAAGAGATTATGGTCAATCGTCCAGCGTTCTCTTTTAACCTGGATACTGATTCGAGAATCAAAAGAACCATCCAAAGAACCGTTCGTAAAGGAATAAACTAATTCGCCCGTTTTAAGCTGTATGGCCTGGGATTTTATGCAAAAATTCTCAATGAATCCTTCCATAGCGTAGCCAATTGGAGGTGACTCAATTACAACTGTATCTATCAAAAATTGACCTCCCCTCTTCTGAGGTAGTCTCACGTATGAGACTCTCGGACGGTGTTACTATACACCGTCCTTAAAAATCGTTATTTTCTAAATCGGGATTTCCATAGTCACAATAAGAATAAGGCTCATCTGTTTCTTCATCCCAAAGTATATATCTGTAATTAATTTTGCTGGATAATTGCCACGATAACCAACATTCTTTGTCATCCCTAAATTCCATGAAACATCTCTGCTCAGCACAATCCATGGTGACCTCCAAAATTATTTATTTACACAATGTAAAGAAAATCTTATACCTCCTCCCTCTTAAAAAAATCAGGCAGCAACATTAATTTTGACACTGTGTAAAATTATTAATATTTTTTTAGTGGTTAAGCACCACTAAAAAAACAAGTCCCATATTCTAACATAAGTCAGACCCTAAACATGGTTTTTTTACACAGTGTCTAGGAATAGATATTATGTAAAGTAAAATAATATATAAATACATAACCGGCCAGAGATCTCTAGCCGGTTATGTATTTATAGTTACAAAGCTTTAACCTTGCTGTCGATAGCCCGAAGTTCATCGCTATGTCTGATAACTTCCTTATCCAGATCCTTTACAGCTTCCCAGGTAAGTTTCTGCATCTGAGCAACATGATCTACCTTATCATTTAAGGATTTCATTTCTGCTCGTAAGGCTCTATCCATTGAGGTTATTCGGTCCTCCGTCGATGTCATACGAGTCTCCATGGAAGTCATTCTTTGGTCCATAGATGTCATACGAGTCTCCATCGAAGTCATCTTTGATGTCAGTTTTTCGTCCAGAGATTTGATTTCAGCCTTTAAAGACGTATCTATTGAATTTATTCTTTCAAGGATTAAATCAAGTTTATCCATGATCCATTCCTCCCATTTATTACATATTAACATAATTGCCCAATCCATACTAGCAGTATTTTTGTAATCGTACATCAGGTGACTGTGTCAAAATTAACTATGCGCTAAATATCGTTTTAATACAGAGTTGATTTTGCATCCTTTATCCTCTAAAATATGAATTACAAATAAGAATTACAAAGGTAAAGTTATCAAGATTAATTGGAGATGAATCAGCATGGCAGATATTTTTGATATTCCTCTACCCTCTTATGCTTTTACATATATCAATCATTTGGGGGTAATCAACAGGTCCCCCCATACTCAGAAAGCCTATGCCCAGGAACTCTTTCTCTTTTTGAAATTTATTTGTGACTATAAGCCGGGTTTTCCTCCCTCCCCTCCTTCCCTGACAATCGGACACCTTCAGCAAATTCAACATACCGATGTTGAAGCCTATTTAAACTGGGCCCGAACCCAAAGGAAAAACGGAGTAAGAGCCTTAGCTCGCAAACAAGCTGCTATCAAGTCCTTTTACCGCTATTTATTGCGGGAAGACCTGATCTTAAAAGATATCACTATAAAACTCAATCCCATCTCTCAGAATCAGAAAGCCCCCAAAGCCCTTGAGCCGGAGCAGATTGCCGATTTGGTGGACATTATTGAGACCGGCACCGGCTTAAGTGAA
This sequence comes from Desulfitobacterium sp. LBE, assembly GCF_007830365.1. Taxonomy (NCBI): domain Bacteria; kingdom Bacillati; phylum Bacillota; class Clostridia; order Eubacteriales; family Desulfitobacteriaceae; genus Desulfitobacterium; species Desulfitobacterium sp. LBE. Next base: position 674,239 of record NZ_VLKD01000001.1, read on the forward strand.
GGCCAACTTAAGTATCATCTCTATACAGAGAAAAGGGATTATGCCATCTTCCTGACCTTCATAGGTACGGGTTTACGCTTAAGTGAGCTATATGGCCTGAATTTACAAAGCATCGACTTTAATAAAGGTTGTTTTGCCGTAATTCGCAAAGGAAATAAAGAAACCAATATCTATTTTAACACCGAAGTCGCCACAGCCATCCAGGATTATATTAAGAATGAACGGCCCCGCTATGTGCTCCAGCATACCGAGGCCTTATTCCTCTCTATCCAGGGCAACCGCATGAGCAAGCGTGCCATCCAGGATCTGATCAAAAAGTATATGGCCATTCTGCAAAACTTTGGCCATAATACAGAGGGCTATAGTGCTCATAAATTGCGCTCAACCTTTGCCACCCTCCTGCTCCGGGAAACAGAAAATCTGGCCATCGTTCAGGATGCTCTTGGTCACAGCGACCCCAGGACGACCAGAATTTATGCCAAGGTCCTCGATGAACAGCTTAGGCGTGCGGCGGATCATATTAAATTCAGGTAAGCATAGTTCATACTACTCCATTATTGAGATTCAAGGTTTTAGTGCGACATAATTTCACTTAATAACAACACCGCGTTAATGCAAACCTTCTAAAAATAAAAAAACTGAAAGATACTTGTGCATCTCTCAGGCTTTTATCACTTTAAGTTTTACCTAACCCAGTGCGGTCAATCGACCTGTGCACTTGTTAAGCCTTATTCTTCCCCGTCGTCAGTAATCTCTTCGATTGAGTCAATGGCATTAACGTTAACCTGATCACCATCGGTAAGAGCGATATAGTGTTCCGATTCAGGCGTCCCGGTAAAGCTTTCTTCAATGGCTTCCAGGTCTTTTGCCGTTAAATAGGCCTGTCCCAGGAATCTTTCCTCATTACCGGTTAGAGTATAGATAGCATATAACTTTGACAAACGAATCATCCTTTACAAAAAACTTGAGAAGAGCATAAGCTATTCTCCCCTCCTCATTATAATTTATGAGCTTTGAACTTTCTATACCTATGTAAAAACAGGAAGAAACTCCTTACAGAATGTCTTCCTAACAGAATTTATATTAACGGGGGATATAATTATGATATACCTTGTGCGTCAGGGTCAAACCGATTGGAACTTATTAAAAAAGTTTAACGGTTGTACGGAAACCGAGTTAAATCAAACAATATTTTGCCCTACCTCTTTAAAGACAAAAGACGGGCCATCAGCTTGACGCCGATAGTCCGTCTTTTGCTTCTATTTCATAATAATCCCTTCGGGGTCAATCACTTTGTGAAGGAGTTCCAACTCCTCATAAGTCGGAGTGGGTGTCTCGCCCCTGACTTTAGAGATATTCAGGTCAAAACAGCAGTTATCCCGGCAATCCTCCGCTGAAAAGCCGGGATGAACGGTATCGAGATACATCTCGCCCTGTTCATCGAAGCGATAAATCCCCATATCGGAGATAACGGCTGCCGGCCCGCCTCTGAATGCGGCGCCATATACTTCTTGCTTGGGGACCCACTCTCTATTGGGCCCATGGGGAAATTTCCATCCGGGTGAAGTAATATAGCTGACCTTTTCCACAAAGCGGCGTTTTTGATTGATCTGGGGCATAATCAACACACTTCTTCTGGCTAAGGAATGGATATCCGTATTTCCCCCGCTGCCGGTGAGGCGTTTGCCTGTGGGACCGCCCATGAAGGTTGTGTTGACATTCCCGTACATATCGACCTCGGCTCCCCCCAGGTAAGCAAGGTCGATTCTCCCTGATTGAAGCTGACTGAAGGCATCCATCAGGCCGTCGGCCACAGCGGCTTGATAGCTGCAGCGGGCATCGGCTACGGAAGTGGGTAAATCAATGGGGCGGCCATCGATTGAACCGGACTCATAGATACAAACCGCCGTAGGCGCTTGAGTTTTTTGAGCTAACATGATGGCCAGCATGGGCAGCCCTGTGCCGGCAAAAACAACCTCACCATCCCTGACCTCCCGGGCGGCTGCACAGGCCAGGAGATCCATGGGTTTAAATTCTCCGATCTTTGAATGTTCTTTCTTGCTTTCCATGCCCTTACCCCCTTTTTAATTTTGAAGAATAACCCAAAGCAGGGTTGGCCCGCAGGTTTTCCAGACGTGTCATCCCCAGCTTGCTTAAATATTCCTCGAAATCTTTAACCCCGAAGATCCACTCTTCAGCCCATTGGTCGAAGCCTTCCTGAGTACGGGTGGACTTAAAGAAGTGATTGATAAAAGGACCATCAGGCTCATAGGCACCGTATAAGCCGGTGGGGTGAGCACCCCAGGGCAATTCGACGATATAATCCACGAAATAGCCGGGAAGCATATTGCGGGTTGGTTCACGCCGCAGATACTCCTCAGGAACGACTTGCTCGGCGATAATGATATTGTGTTTAGAGGCTTTGATGGCTTCCTCGTCGCTGAATCTTAAGCCATCCACCCGAACTGTTCCCTCTTCCCCCACCATCTGAACATGGGTAATGCACCAATCAGGGCTGGCCGCCGGAATCAGGGTGATTTCGGAATCCGTAAAGGGCTCTTTATAAGTGACAAATTTATGTTTGCCGATATGGCGGTTGGACCCGTCCCGGAGTCCTGCTTTGCCCAGGTTATCATTCTCAGGATTGAGCATATCGCAGCCTATGGCTGAATAAGTGGGCAGGAAAGGAACTCCCTTGGCTGCGGCGGCTAAGCGGTATAAGGCATGAATATGGGACCAGTCTTCATATAAAATTTCTTTATTTTCGATCTTACGAGCCAGATTGCCGCCTAATTTGCCATAGAGCTCATGCCCGCTCCAGCAGGATTCCCATACCCCGACACAGCCTGCTCCCACCAGCATATCATCATGGGTTCCGCCGTTGACTTCAACCAAATGCAGATTTCTTTTCTGCTGACGGATGATCTCGTAAATGGCGGCTATAGGACGGCGCCAGACTGTAAAGCCACCAAAGGTCAGCATATCTCCATCCTTGATTTGGCCGATGGCTTCCGTTAAACTAACATTTTGCGGTCTTGCCATAGAGTTAAACCTCCTTTATCTATATCTGCTTAATCCATATCTGTTTAATCAAAATCTTCCTGACCAACAGATGCCTAACCAATATCTTCCTAACCAATACAGCCCTAGTCTTTAAAAACGCCCAATGACCTCACGTCCGATGATCATGCGCTGAATCTGATTGGAGCCTTCATAGATTTGGGTGATCTTAGCATCCCGCATCATGCGCTCCACCGGGTATTCGGAACAATAACCATAGCCCCCTAATAACTGCACACAATTTGTGGTGACTTCCATGGCCACGTCGGTAGCAAAAAGCTTCGCCATGGATGCTTCCTTGTTATGGGGCAATTGATGATCTTTGAGCCAGGCTGCCCGGTAGATGAGCATTTGCGCCGCCTCGATTTTCGTGGCCATGTCGGCGATCATGAATTGAACCCCTTGATTGGCAGCCAGGGGTTTATCAAACTGCTGCCGCTCTTTGATATAATTGATGGTATAGTCAAGGGCGCCTTCAGCAATTCCCAGACCCTGAGCCCCAATGGTGATCCGTCCCCCGGCCAGCAGCCCCATGGCCACGGCAAATCCGTTATTGATCTCCCCAAGGACATTTTCTTTGGGGACTTTGACATTTTCAAAAATAAGCTCTACAGTAGGTGAGCCATGCATGCCCATCTTCTCGACAGGTTTGCTGATGGTAAATCCGGGTAGGTCTCTTTCAATCAGCAAGCAAGTGATCCCCTTCCCTTTCGGCTGGGTAGGATCGGTCTTGACAAAAGTACAGAAAGTCGTGGCCACCGTGCCATTGGTGATGAATATCTTGCCGCCATTGACCAGGAAATGATCCCCCCGGTCTTCAGCTTTGCAGCGGAGCGCTCCGGCATCTGAGCCGGCGTTAGGCTCGGTCAGGGCATAAGCTCCGATAATCTCCCCTGTAGCCAATCGCTCCAGGTATTTTTCTTTTAACTGCTGGCTGCCATAGAGGTACATGCTCATACAGCCTAAACCGGTGTGGACACTGGTAATCACCGCTGTCGATGCGCAGGCTTTGGCCAGTTCTTCCACGATAATGGCAAAATCCAGGTAAGAACCGCCGCCGCCCCCCCATTCTTCAGGAATGGGAAAGCCTGTAAGGCCAAGTTCTCTCATTTTGTTCCATGTAGCCATGGGAAACTCATGGGATTTGTCCAATTCCGGGGCCAGAGGTGCCAGTTGGTTTTGGGCAAATTTTCTGACCATGTCTCTGATCATCAATGTTTCACTGCTCAGTTCAAAATTCACAGTCCCATCCACTCCTTAATTTATCCTTTTTGATATCAATCAGGCTCCACATAGATGAGCATGGCATCACCCTGGGCGTGCCCTGCACAGATACCACACACTCCATAACCGCCCCCCCGGCGCTTGAGCTCATAGGCTAAGGTCATGACGATTCTGGCTCCGGTCGCCCCAATGGGATGACCATAGGCAATGGCCCCGCCGTTGACATTGACTTTTTCATACATTTGTTCCTTGGTCATGCCCAGAATCGTGCGGGCACTCACCAGGGCGACCGCGGCAAAGGCTTCATTGATTTCGATGAGCTTTACATCCTCAAGGGTCAGCTTGTTTTGTTCTAAGACTTTCTTGATGGAAAGACCGGGAACGGTAGCAATGTCCTTGGTGGGCTGGGAAACTTCAGCATAGTCTACAATTGAGAAAAGCGGTTTGAGGCCGAATTCATCGGCTTTCGCCCGGCTCATCAGGAGACAGACATCCCCGCCGTCATTTGTTCCCGGGGCATTGCCGGCGGTTACGCTGCCGGGTTTCCCGGTTACAGCGCTGATGTGATCAAAAACGGGGCCGAGCTTAGCCAAGCCTTCCAGGGTGGTATTGGCACGAGGGCCTTCATCCTTTTCCAGAATTTCTTTGCCCTTTTTAACGGCTACCGGAAAAATTTCAGCATCAAGCTTCCCGGCGGCAATCGCTGCCGAGGCGGCGAGCTGTGAATGGAGGGCCCATTCGTCCTGCTCCTCCCGGCTGTAACCGAATTCATCGGCCACTTCGGAACCGTGTATGGCCATATGGCGCTCATAGAAGGAATCCCAAAGTCCGTCCTTGACCATCAGATCAACACAGTCAATAGTGGGAAGCCCCATCTTCCTGCCTCTGCGCATGTCCGGCAGTGAGAAAGGAATATTGCTCATGCTCTCCTGTCCGCCGGCAATGACTATTTCCGCCCTGCCTAAAGCAATCATTTGCGCCCCCAGATCAATAGTCTTGACACCGGAGGAGCATACTTTATTGACCGTAATGGAAGGCACATGCTCCGGCAATCCCGCCAAAAGAGTGGCCTGGCGGCTGGAGACCTGACCGCTGCCCGCCTGGACGACATGACCCATGATCACATAATCCACTTCACCTGGGGCAACTTTTCCTTCCGTTCGCCGGAGAACTTCTCTAATAGCCAGTGCTCCTAATTGAGCCGCATCGTATTCCAGCAAGGCCCCCAGTGACTTGCCATAGGGTGTCCGGCAGGCTTCCACACAGACGACTTGACGCTGCCTGGCATAGGTATTCTCAATTTTTCTTCCCAGGGTCGAGTAATCCGGTTTTCTTTCGCCGTAAGCGGCAATTTCAGCGTCTTTGTAATAGTTTTTTCTGGTGTGTTCAAGTTTTTGAATCACTTTTTCTGACATCTTGGCTCCTCCCCCGTGACTGAGATCGTCTCTTTATTAATATTGGTAAAAACCACGACCGGATTTTCTTCCGTACCAGCCGGCTTTAACATATTTGCGCAGAAGCGGGCAGGGACGATATTTGTCCCCCAGCCCTTCATGAAGAATTTCGGAGATGGACAGCACCGTATCCAACCCGATTAAATCTGCCAAAGCTAAGGGGCCCATGGGATGATTCATCCCCAGTTTCATCACCTGATCAATATCTTCAACCGTGGCGATCCCTTCATAAAGGGTATAAACCGCCTCATTGATCATGGGGATTAAGATGCGGTTGGCCACAAATCCAGGGGCATCATTGACCTCCACAGGGGTTTTTCCCATTTCCTGACTTAAGGTTTCAATGGTTTTATAGACTTCGTCGCTGGTGGCCAGGCCGCGAATGACTTCCACCAGCTTCATCACCGGAACCGGATTCATAAAATGCATACCGATAACCCGGTCAGGACGTTTAGTAAAGGCAGCAATCTCCGTTATGGGGAGAGAGGATGTATTCGTCGCCAGAATGGTATGCTCCGGACAAATCTCATCCAGTTGGGCAAAAAGCTGACTCTTGATCACCATATTTTCTACGGCTGCCTCAATAACCAGGTCAGCCGAGGCTGCATCCTGCAAAGCGGTGGATTGGGTAATGCGCCCTAAAGTTGCTGCAGATTCGATGGCTTCAAGCTTTCCCTTTTCCACATTGCGTCTCAGGTTTTTCTCAATCACACTCAGCCCGCGGGTCACAAACTCCTCTTTAAGATCATTGAGAATAACGGAATAACCCGCTTGGGCAGCGACCTGTGCTATGCCACCACCCATTTGTCCTGCACCGATGACCATGATCTTTTTCATTGGGCTTCCTCCTTTCTGGAGCATGGTTTGTTAAGCAGGGAATATTGTATCGTTTAAGCTCCCTCCTCTAGTACCTTGCTTCACCTTTTTTATTTTTAATATTCTGAATTATCTTGCAACAATTGTGCCAAATCTTTCGCTTTGCTAACAAATGGCCAATGGCTATAGGATGTGAACGATAAAGACGCCTGGTGTCACAGGGTTTAAGGATTAAATCCCCGGGAAGAAATTTTTTTAACCTTACCCGTTGAGAAATATGAGGTAAGAAAGCCATGGAAAAGTAAAAAACAATTGTCCCGAAAGCAGGCATTTGTGTGCACAATGCGTCCGCTTCCGGGACGGTTTTAGCAATGATTAGCCTTGTTTTTGCTCAACTCTATCCTTGATCCATTGAATAATATCGGTTGTCGGTGTGCCCGGAGTAAAAAGCGCTTCTGCGCATCCCTCTTCAATTAAGGCTTTAATATCTTCTTCAGGCAGGGTTCCCCCGCCCATGACAATGATATCTTCAGCATGCTGTTCTCCAAGCAGTTCTCTGACCCTTGGAAAGACAGTCATATGGGAACCGGATAAGATACTGAGCCCGATCACATCCACATCCTCTTGAATCGCTGCTTGGACAATTTGTTCAGGAGTTTGATGCAGTCCTGAATAGATGACTTCCATGCCCCCGTCACGTAAAGCCCGGGCGATGACTTTGGCACCCCGATCATGTCCGTCTAAACCCGGTTTGCCCACCAAAACACGAATGCGCGCTTGTTCCCTGTCTAACCCCATTGTCTAACCCTCCCTTATGTTTAAAGTTTAAAATACAGATTGTTCCCTGTATTCCCCAAAAACCTCTTTGAGGACAGCGACGATTTCCCCTTCGGTAGCGTAAGCCCGAACGGCATCAATAATTTTCGGGATAAGATTATCTGAACTCAGGGCGGTTGCTTTTAAGGCAGCGAGGGTGTTTTGGACGTGTAAATTATCCCGGGCGGCTCTCAGTTCTTTAACACGTTGAGCCTGGTTTCTTTCGATTTCAGGATCAATTTTTAAAAGGTCGATTTCCAGAGCCTCTTCAGTTTGGAATCCGTTGACCCCAACGATAATGCGGTCTTTCCCTTCGATTTCTTTTTGATAGCGATAAGCTGCATCGGCAATTTCCTGCTGGAAAAAGTTCTGATGGATTGCGGCAAGGACTCCGCCCCGTTCTTCAATTTTACGGAAGTATTCTTCAGCCCCTTCTTCCATTTGCCGGGTTAAAGCCTCTACGAAGTAGGAGCCGGCCAGGGGATCAATGGTATTGACGATACCTGTCTCATAGGCAAGAATTTGCTGGGTCCGTAAAGCAATCTGCACTGCTTTTTCCGAAGGTAAGGCCAGAACTTCATCCATAGAATTCGTATGCAGGGACTGAGTTCCTCCCAGCACCGCGGACATGGCCTGATAGGCTGTGCGAATGATATTATTCTCAGGCTGCTGTGCCGTCAGTGAGCACCCGGCAGTCTGTGTATGAAAACGGAGCAGCAGGCTTTCCTCTTTTTTCGCGCCATAATTTTCCTTCATATGCCTTGCCCAAATCCGGCGGGCGGCGCGATATTTAGCGATTTCTTCAAAAAAGTCAGTGTGTGAATTAAAGAAGAAGGAAAGCCGGGGTGCAAAATCATCCACATCCAGACCGGCCTTGATTCCTGCTTCCACATAGGCGAAGCCATCCGCCAAGGTAAAAGCTAACTCTTGAAGAGCCGTTGCCCCAGCCTCCCGAATATGATAGCCGCTGATACTGATCGTGTTCCACTTAGGAACATTATCCCGGGCAAAGGCGAAAATATCTGTGATCAGGCGGAGGGAAGGTTCCGGCGGGAAAATCCAGGATTTTTGAGCAATGTATTCTTTTAAGATATCGTTTTGGATCGTTCCCGTAAGTTTGTGGGCAGGAACTCCCTGTTTTTCTGCTGCAACAAGATACATGGACCATAGAATAGCTGCAGGAGCATTGGTAGTCATCGACGTGCTGACTTGGTCCAGGGGGATATCCTTAAATAAGGTCTCCATATCCTGAAGGGAGTCGATAGCAACCCCTACCCTGCCCACTTCCCCATAGGCCCGTGGGTGGTCGGAGTCGTAGCCCATGATGGTTGGCATATCGAAAGCTACACTTAATCCCGTTTGGCCTTGACTGAGCAGGAACTTGTACCGTTGATTGGATTCCACAGCCGTGGCGAAGCCGGCAAATTGCCGCATTGTCCAAAGCCGGCCACGGTACATGTTGGTGCGGACGCCCCGTGTATAAGGGTATGCTCCCGGGTAGTTAATATCTTTTTCAAAATCGATTTTCGGAGTGTTATCCGGAGAGTAAAGAGGAGCGATGGGGGCGCTGGAAACAGTCATAAAAGGCCCTTGGCGCTCTTTCTGCTCCTGGTAGGATTTTTGCCAACGGCTGAAATCTTCTTGCATGCCTTTCACCTAACCTTTTTCAGAATCACTCCCTAACCCTTTCACCCTATATCTATAAAACAACCTTAAATTTTTAAGGAGCAGAACGGTCGGTAAATCTTCCGGAAACAATAGATGCCCAGATTTCTTCGGCAAGTGTGTAAGGATTGCCAGGTTCAAGGTCATCTCCCTCAGACCTTGGCAGGTCTTGCCAGGCTGTGGCAAAGGCCTGCCGCGCAATAGCTTCCCAATGGCGCCAAACTTCTTGAGTGAAAGCATTGTGACGGCGTTGGCGGCATTTTCCCGACTCGGTCAGAAATGTTTGGTGCCTGGCAATGTGATCGCGAAGCTCATTAAGCCCGCGCTGCTCAAGAGTGCTGGTCATGAGGACAGGTGCCCGCCAGGCCTTTTTACCATTCAGATCCAAAGCCATTTCAATATCGTTCTTAAGGCGTTCGGCCCCTGGCAAGTCGGCTTTATTGACAACAAAGATATCGGCAATTTCCATGATACCGGCTTTGATGGCTTGAATGCCATCGCCGGTTCCCGGGTTTAAGACAAGCAGGACCGTATCGGCACATTCCATGATTTCTAATTCTGATTGTCCTACACCGACGGTTTCCAGGATGAGACGTTCATATCCGGCAGCTTCCAATATTTTTAAGACATCGGTTGTGAATCGCGCCACTCCCCCTAAGTGCCCCCGGGTTCCCATACTCCGTATGAACACTCCAGGATCCGTTCCATGGGACTGCATGCGGATTCTATCGCCCAGAATGGCCCCTCCGGAGTAGGGACTGCTGGGATCAACGGCGACGATGCCAACTTTATCATGCTGTTCCCGATAGAGCTGAGTGAGTGCTCCGACTAAGGAGCTTTTCCCTGCACCCGGCGGTCCGGTTATGCCGAGGACCATGCGTTGACCGGTCCTGGGCAGGATTCGGCACATAATCTCCACTCGTCCCTGGTTATCCTCGACTTGGGAGATGAGTTTAGCCGCGGCACGTTTGTCCCCCTGCCAAAGGCGCTCTAACCAAGGCTCCCATGCGCTGATTTTCAAAATTCCATCCCTTCCTTTGCCTCAACCCCTTGCTGGTAAGCGTGCCGGTGTTCCTGCATGATGGTTACTGTATCGGCAACGGCCAAAAGTTCATCAGGTGCATAACGCCCGGTTAAAACAAGAGTTAAACGGGGGGGACGCTGCTCAATCAGGTCTAAAACTTCCTGAACTGTGACTAAATTAAACCCCAGGGCGACCAAAAGTTCATCGGCTACAATCAAATCAAAACGATCCTCTTGAAACCATTGGGATAAAATAGCTAAACCATCCTGTGCCATGGCAATGTCCACAGGTTCGGGATTCTCAAAGGAAACGAAACAATCCCTGCCTGTTTGCACCAGAGCTAAATTAGGAAGTTTTTCGGAAATCTTAACCTCCCCGTAATTTTTGCTTCCTTTCATGAATTGCAGGAAGCCTACCTTTTGCCCGTGGCCTAAAGCTCTAAGGCTCAGACCCAAAGCGGCGGTGGTTTTTCCTTTGCCGTTACCGGTGTAGACAAGCAAGAGCCCTTTCATCGTTTTCACCTTCTTCCTGTATCTCAAGTAAGGCCAACGCTTCATGTTGTGTTAAATCGTCTTTACTATTTGACATGGTTACTCCCCCTCAACCTGACGGGTTTCCTAAACGATATGCCGTTGCCCCTCCTTGCTTTAAATTATCTGAATTATTAGATTATTTATGCAATAACTATGCCAAATATTTTCAACAGCCTCTGGGTTAAGAAACCTTTCCGATAGTATAAAAAAACGTCCCGGAAGCGGACGCTTTTGTTTAGCAATTATCCGCTTTTGGGACGTTTTTCTGGATGATCTCATCTTAGAACATGCTTAAGTATTAAGATCGTATTTATTTAATTTGTCGTAAAGCCTTGAACGGCTGAGGTTTAAAAGTTTGGCCGCTTTTGTCTTGTTGCCTCCTGCTTTCTCAAGAGCGGCAGCGATCATATCCCGCTCGATCTGACCAAGTCTATCCTGATGACGAATCGTTTTCTTGTTCATTACCTGACCTAAGGCAGTATTGCCGCTGATAATCTGGTGGGGCAAATGAATCAATTCGATTAAGCCGCTGCGCGTATAGTTAACCGCCCTTTCCACCACATTTTCCAATTCGCGGATATTCCCCGGCCATGAATATTGGAGCAAAGTTGCCATGGCATTAGGAGTGATGCCGCTCACATTGGCCTTAAGAATATCGTTGAATTTAGAGATGAAAAAATGGGTCAAAGGTTCAATATCCTCAAGGCGTTCTCTAAGGGGAGGCAAATGGAGATTGATGACATTTAACCGATAGTAAAGATCCTGCCGGAATTCCCCTTTCGCAATAGCGTTGCTTAATTTCTTATTCGTAGCGGCTAAGATACGAATATTGACCTTGATTGTTTCCGTGCTTCCCAGCCGTTCAATTTCCCGATCCTGTAATACCCGCAGTAATTTCGCCTGCAAAGCCAGGGGCATTTCCCCGATTTCGTCTAAGAAAAGGGTTCCGCCGTCAGCTCGCTCGATCCGTCCCGGTTTCCCATTCTTCGCCGCACCTGTAAAAGCGCCGCCGACATAACCAAACATTTCTGATTCCATAAGACTTTCGGGAATGGACGCACAATTTACTTTGATAAAAGGCCCTTTGCCCCGATCGCTGCCAAGATGAATGGCATGAGCCACCCCTTCTTTGCCGGTCCCGCTCTCCCCGGTAATTAACACGGTTGAGGTGCTGGTAGCGACGATGGATATTTCATCTTTAAGTTTTTTCATTTGGGGACTTTCGGCAACCATATCTTTCATGATGTCCTGAGCTGTCCTGTTTTTTTGTAATTCTTCCTGGAAAAACGTGACTTTATGCTCTAAACAGCGCACTTTTTCAGCAAGTTCCTGAGCCTCGGCAAGGTGAGGAAACACAGCCTTGCCTACAGCACCCACAACCTTTCCCCCTTTGATGATGGGCGAGTTGGAAACGATCAAAGGCTTGCCGTGTATGGTCAATACTTCACTGGTTTCGGACAGCCCGGTACAGGCGACATGATGCAATTGATTTGACGACATGATTTCGGCAATGGGTTTGCCGATCATCTCTTCGGGAGGGAGGGTTAAAAAATCCGCCATGGCTTGATTAACAAGGGTTATCTTTCCTTTTTCATCCACAACGACGATGCCATCACGGATGATATTAAGAACGGTATCAAAAGTTTCATTGAGAGCCTTAACTGTTTCCAATTCCTTGGCAGTATGCTCTAAATCCGTGAGATCCTGTTCGGAATGCCTGAATAAGGTCGTTACCATTTTGGCTTTACACAAAAGTCCGATCACTTTTCCTTCTTTATTAAGGACGGGAACAGAACCGACTGGACTCATTTTCACGAAATTGGCTAATTGTTCGTCGGGTATGTCATTGGCGATACTTACGACATCGGTAATAAGGTAGGGATCGATCCGATCTTTGGATCTTGCCCCAGCCAAAACAGCGCGATAAAGGCTGCTGCGGCTGAAGATGCTCAACAAGCGGCCTTCTTGATCTAAAACAGGAATGATGGCGATCTTTAAATCCAAAAAAATACTTACAGCTTTTTCTATGGTGTCACCAGGGTTCAGATAGGAAAAGCAGGTATTCGTACCTTCCTGGAGGAGCATGTGTTATCCCTCCTTGTAAAGTTACAACAGATAAGTATTTTCAGTTATTTCTAAATATTCCATCAATATTATAGCATAGATTTGACTATTATATCAGTCAGGTTAGCATCAACCGGCTAAAAGATTGTTAAAATATTGCGGCCCTTCCTGCTAATCACCTTTATTTATCCTCCGGCTATGGTAATCTGATGACCTTCTGCCCTCAAGGCAGCAACGGCTTTATCCAGCTCTTGTTCCTTGATCAATAGATAATCGGTGTCATAAGTCGAGATCACAAAGATGCTAATCCCTTGACTTGCCAACAGCCCGCTTAGATAGGAGAGGACGCCAATCAGCGAAAAATCCAATATCCCTTCAATTCTGAAATAACGCCAACTCCCCTCGCATTTAACATGTTGAGGAATGTGCTTTTGACTGCAGACAATGGACAATTCATCAGAAGTCCTGGTTATGGACAAAAAGCTTCCTTCCGCCCATTCCGGTACTTGGGCATTGCTGTCTAAGCGGCAAATCCCTAAAACTTCTTCAAATACTTTAAGATTAAACTGTTTTATCATGGTAAACTCCTGCCTTAAACTATTTCCCGGCTTATCACTTGGTTCTAAAGTCGATCGGATGCTTATTTTTAATCCGGTAAAAGCACTTCGTATGAGCCATTAACTCAGGTATTAATCGATCCATAACCCCATGCAGCAGAAATCATAGAACTTGCCTGAAATCATCAGTTCTCTGGTCATCAACCCTTCCTGAACAAAGCCAAAGCTTTTATATAGCCTAATCCCTCGCTCATGATCACTTCTGACCCGAAGGTTAAGTTTCTTAATCGTCTGCCCATCCTTGGCCCAGCGAATTAATTCCTCGATCATTGTCCGGCCAATTCCTTCTCCCCAATAATCCTTTGAGACCGAGACGCCAAACTCACCTGTATGCTGGGTACGTACCCTGGCCCCATTAACAAAGCTCAGACATCCAACCACCTTGTTGTCAGCTAAGGCAAGGAGCAGCAGCTTATTCTGGGCATTGCGGCTTTCTTCGATCATGGCTGCCTCATCACTTACTGATACATGCAGCTCGCCAGGCCCGAAGGTCAGAAAATCGGATTCTCCGCCAATCCTTGCTAAATAATCAACTACTTTCTGAGCATCTTCTTTGACTGCTTCTTTGATTATAATGAGTGGCCCATGTTTAAGCTGAATTGACTTCATAGGTTTCAACCCACTTTCCTATTCTCTCTTTATAAAGATATTCTTCGCAAACCTGCTTTCCCCTTTTGCCAGACCCCCCACTGTTGTATAGGTAAACATGAAAAGAAAAATACGGAAGTTATTGGCTTGAGTTGTCACACCGGCAGCCTAGCCTCATATACTATAGTAAAACCACAGGAAAATATATGAAATCGCCAGGAAGTACAGAATGGTGGTGGGCGGCGCCCTGGGCGAAAAAGAATCCAAAATCTTCAACGTTGAAGATTTTGGATTACTCCCGGACCAGGGTTGTGCTGGATAGAGAACATAAATACCCATAAAGAAAAAGCTGGGGTTCCGCAGAACCCTCAGCTTTTCCCTTCGAAGATTGATGCTTAATTTTATGGCAATTCTAATGAGAACTTGCCTGGGAAGGACCAACCGGCGCTGCCGGTTTTTTCATTGAAAAGAGAACCAAAAAGAAGATCAGAAGAGCCGCAAACCCGACTATGCCGCTGTAATATTGGAATCTCAGAGTTGTGATACCCAAGGTTCCCATAACGGCAGCGTAGATATAGCCGGAAAGGAAACCGCCCAGGTTCATGCCGGTGACAATAATGGACATGGCCATCGGGGTCTGGCTGGGGTGTACGGAGGCTCCGGCCATCATATTGATGGAGGTCATGGTGAGAGTCAAGCCAAATCCCATCAGCGCTTCACCGATAATAAAGAGGGGCACACTCTGGCTGAAGGCAAAGAGGACTTGGGATAAGACGAAAAAGAACAGGCCGAAACTGAGAGTCTGCCGGCCAAACTTTTTAAAGGTTTTGCCAAAAACTATTCCTGCCAGCATACCGCCTATGGTCATGAACATTAAGACGATCCCGGCCACTGCGGAATTGGCTCCGATAGTTTCAAGAACAGAAGACATATTGGTCAGAGATGGGTAGTAGAGGATGGTGGCGACTCCAAAGGCAATTCCCCAGCCAAAGATGGAAACAGGCATTTTTAGTTTTTGGGCCGGGGCATCTGCCGTACCTGCAGGAAGTTCATGCTTTTTAGGTTCGGGCAGGAAGAATAAAGTGAGCAAAAATGTGATTAAACCAAAACCGTGGGCCAGGAAGCTGTAATTCCATTGAACTGAAGCAAAAACGCCACCCAGCAATTGCAGGACAATCCCGCCGATATTCATGACCACGCCGTTGATTCCCATAATATTGGCCTGCTTATCCGGTGGGATAAGATTGAAAATCAAAGCGGTATTAAGGGGCATGATCAGACCGAGCCCTAAACCAAAGAAGGCTCTGGATACCAGGATCAGAGTAAAATCATTTATGAAATAGGGAATTATACCGCCAATGGTGAACATCAGGGCTGCAAAGAGCACTAAAGTTCTGTACTTAACCGATTTGCCGGCAATGCTGCCGCCGATAATCGCTACCGGAATTGAAACAAGGGAAGGAATTGTGGAAACTAATAATAAAGTGCTGAAACCAATCTGGGGAAAGGCTGCTCCAATCGCAGCTATGGCAGGTGTAATCGTCCCTACGCCCATCGCGATAAACGCAAATGAAAAAATGGCCAATAATACTAGGGATTGTTTCTTCTCGCTCATACTTACCAACCTTTCCGTAATCTAGTGGATTCCACTCCAGAGCTTATTGTTCCTTAGCAATAATTCAAAGGCCCCTGTTTCTCTACCCTCCTTTCATATATCCATATCCCTGTGAACTTGAATATATGTCTATACAAATTATATATCTTTATCTTCATAATAGTATGAATATTGCTGCTGTCAAGAGAAATTTTCCTTTTATTTGTAGAAGTGAATTTCCCAATGGTTGTGATGAAGCTTAAATGGCATGAAATCAGTGCTTTTTCCAGTGCTTCCCTCGCTGAAATGAATGACAGAAAAAAGCCATGACTTGGTGGAATCTATCTCCAAATCATGGCGTATATCCTCTGAGCTATTCTCTTAAGTTATTGCCGATTGGGGCTGACTACTTGGACTATTTCTTTCACTATAGCTTCAGGATGATTAAAATGCATGCTATGACTCGTACCCTGAATTACCTTCATGCGGCTGTTTGCCGACCAAGCGAGCAGCTTTTTTTGGGTCTCATCCCATCCTCGTACTCCCTTGATGCTTTTTTCCGAAGACAAGAGCACAAAGGGTATATCCCCGATGGGCCCATTTGATTCAACAATGGCCGCGTTTCGATTCAGTTGTTTTAGCTCCTGAATACTATTGTCATTAAACCAATTGCTATAAAATTTTGCCTTAGCTTTATTCCTCATGTCTTTAGGAAAGTACGTCATTGTGCTGATGCCTAAACTAGTCGCTGCATTTCCTAAAATCCTGATCAACCCGAGTCTTGTGACAAGCCTTGTTCCATGAATAACTGCTTTTAAAGCAGTGGAAAATTTAACTGTACGGTAATATTCGGGGCTGCCACCGTCCACTAATACCACGCCGGCGACCAAGCCTGGATAGGTTTGGGCAAAATGAAGAATCTCCAATGAGCCCATAGAATGCCCCACTAAAACATAAGGTGGCGTTTCACCGCTTTTTTCGAGGAGCAGAAAAAGCTCCTTAGTCATTTGTTCGATGGTTCTGGGGGTGGTTGATTTTTCGCTCCACCCATAGCCCGGTCTTTCATAAACAACTGCTCTGGTATAGTGGGAAAGACCTTCCAGGACTCTGTAATAATCTACTACAGCCGATGGCGAACCCAAACCCACAGTCATCACCACGGTTGGGTTTCCTTCCCCTTGGGCATAGATATGCATTTTATGGCCTTCAACCTCGATCATTTGACCATCAGGCTGATATTTTTTACTCTCATACTTAACCGAAATCAGCTGGTAAACAAAGCCTGCCCATAGCAAACAAAGCACTGTTACGATAGTCATCGTACTCCTCCTTTTTACACTCAGAAATAACGCGATGTTCCGTTATCGCTCTGAGGAAAGGAAGATCACTGAACTTTTGCCTGCCGATTAAAGCCTGAACTTCAAGCAAAAATCCCAATACCCGCCAGGATATTTGGGAAGACAATTGATAATGATTAGAAACGCGGAACAAGTTATTGACCAAAGTCCTGTACCGAACCAGGGGTTCCAGAGGACATAAAGCGAACAGATCTAGATTAGCAAGAGTACAAAGAAGTAATCTTATTTCTGCAGAAAGAATATGGCCTGTGAAGAAGGAAAAAGAGTCTATTACTCTATACCTCCATGGCGCACAAGCAAGTAAAATGAATAGGCAGAAACAGATTCCCAAATCGGCCACTTTGCTTTCCTCCCTGGAATAAGATCGCTTAATCCTAGTAATTCCAGATTTTCTTAGCTATTCCTCCAACTTGTCAAGATATTTTCAATATATTTAAAGCAAAGAAATTTAAAACAAAGAAAAGGGCCGCACTAAGCAGCCCCTTTACTGTATCGGTTCCAATATGTGACTTTTAGCTGAATTTAATTTCAACTGAATTTAATAGACTCTCTTGGCCCCTACATAGGCATTTTTCCAATAGGGTGTAAAGCCATAAGTAATGACACCTTTACCAGATGTTGCACTGATAAATTGTCCGTCTCCCATATAGATCCCCACATGGCTTACCACACTGCCTGAATTGAAATTAAAGAATACCAAATCCCCTGGTATCAGGGAGTTAAAGCTTACAGAGGTTCCGATTTGGTATTGCTGATTGCTGGTGCGTGGAAGAGTAATCCCGTTTTTCTCAAACACATATTGAGTAAATCCGGAACAATCAAAACCTGAGGGTGTCGTTCCTCCCCAGAGGTAAGGAACACCTGTGTAATTCTTGGCCGTGGACAAAATAGCTTGAGTTTTTTGGGAAGGATTCGCTGTACTCTTAGACTCCAGTGCTGTAGTCTTGGAGCCCAGCGCTTTGGTCAAGGCCTGTTGAGTCTGGGGACCGACGATTCCGTCCACTTGGATGCGGGAAGCCGTTTGGAATTTTTGCACCGCTGTTTTTGTCTTGGCACCAAAGATGCCGTCAATGGGGCCCACCTCATAGCCGAGAGTTTGCAAGTTTGATTGCAATGTCGATACAGCTGAACCTCTTGAGCCAACTTTAAGCAATGGAGTAGCGGCATGAGTCGTTTGAGTGCTTACCAGAATCATCACAAGCATGACGCTGAGCAGAAACACAATTTTCTTCTTCAAAAAAATACTCCTCTCCTCGTTGATTAAGGTAGCCTGTCCTTAAGTATAGGGAGGGACGACTTAAAGGTAAATGCAAAGTTGTTTCATATTTTGGATAGATTTTCTTAAATTAGTGGCGGTTTCCAATTTTTATAATTGAATAAAAATAGTACTATAGCAGGGCAATATAAAAAGCGGGTTTGCAATGCAATACACCGCGAACCCGTCTAAACCCCTGGTTTTCCCTTTTCTTTATTTTCTTAGCAATTGTATTTTAATAATGCTTGGAAATTTATCTCCCTATGATATTCTCTGGAGTATTATCTCCAGCCAATTGTTTGGAGAATTTAAAATGAAAATTGTGCATACCTTGTCGTATATAAAAACGATGCGTATCTTGGCGCAGTTGATTACAGGCAACCTCGATTTGATAACAGCCGTTTTCTCTTGCAATCCGGCAACTGTGGGCAAACATTTTCTTTCCTATGCCTTTGTTTCTATATAAAGGGGCAATTGCAAATTCAAGGATTTCCGCTATTCTCTCCCCATGATGCAACTGTTCCTCAAAACGTATATTTAGCAAGCCAATCACCATACCGTCCTGCTCGCAGACAAGGCAATAATAGCGGCAATCATTTATCTGATCCCTATAAATTGTTTCAAATCTGTCATATGAAAGCTCTTTGTTTTCCATATCGCAAATTAATAAGTAGGCGGCTTTGCAATCATCTAAAGTACTTTTTCTATACATTGTAATACCTATAGCCCTACACCAAAGATACCCCTGCCGCAAGCAGGGCATTTCCCATTGTGGAGAAGGTTCCGGATTTCATAGTTCTCCCGCAGAATCACCTTCTGCCCGCATTGAGGGCAAAAAGTGGTCCCTCCCCCAGCGATATTGCCCAGATAGACATACTCCACTTCTTCTCTGGCCAATTCCCAAAGCTTCCTGAGCTTCTGTGGGTCCGTGGGCGGGGTGTTGAGTTGATAAGCCGGGAAAAACCGGCTCAAATGCCAGGCCAGAGGGGTATCGAGCTGGCGCAGCCAGCGCCCTAATTCCCGAATCTCCCGGGGATCATCATTGGCATCAGGTATAACTAAGGTCGTGATCTCCAGATGAACGCGGCCGGCCAGGCGCTCCACCGTGTCCAGAACCCAGGACAGCCTGCCGCCGCAGAACTTTTGGTAGAATTCTTCTGTAAAGGCCTTAATGTCGATATTGACAGCATCAAGGAAAGGAATCAGCTCTTCAATATACCGGGAAGCGATGGTGCCGTTGCTGACCAGAACCACCTTGCCGCCATTTTGCCGGACCAGGGGGGCTGTGTCCCGGATCATTTCAAACCAAGTGGCCGGTTCTGAATAGGTAAAGCATAACCCCAGAGAGCCCCGGGCTTGCCTGGCCAGCTCCTCCGGTGTAACCCTCAATCCCTTTTGGCGGGATTGGGAGATTTCATAGTTTTGACAGAAGGTGCAATTAAGGTTGCAGCCGAAGCCGCCCACGGAGAAGATCCGGCTTCCCGGATAAAAATGAAACAAAGGCTTCTTCTCGATGGGATCAAGATGCCAGGATGCCGCTTCCCCGTAATTAAGGGGTTCCACACCATTCCCTTGATTCCCCCGTACATGGCAGCGCCCGGTTTGTCCTGAACGAAGCCGGCAATGCTGAGGGCAAAGCAGGCAGCTTGCAGTTTTTTCTTCCATGGACGACCGATACCTCCAGATCATTACTCAAAATAGCGGACGACCTCAAACCGCCACATTTCCACGGGTTCATTCAGACCTAAGCCGGCCTTATGTTTAGCTATGGTCACCTGCTCCTGGGCTGTGTTGACCCCTTCCAAGTGGGGAAGCAGCAGTCCTGTTCTTCCCCGGCTGCGCACAACCACGCCATAACGCCAGGGATCAAGTTCTTCCAGGCCGCTGATTTTTTCCATCTCCCCCAAGACATCCACCGTAATCGTCAGGGCGGGCAATTCCTCCGCCTCCACCGGCCAAAAGCGGGGATCATCTTTGCCGGCAGCCAGAGCGTTATGCTCAATTTCCTGAGCGAGATTTTCCCGGTAAGGGGCAGTGGTGCCAATACAGCCGCGCAGCTCCCCTTCTTTATGGAGAGTTACAAAACAGGGCCGCCGCAGCTTCAGCAAGGGAACATCGGGAGGGGTGAGTCCTTGAGTCGTGCCTGTTTTCAGATAGGCTGCCAGGCATTGTCTGGCCCATTGGGGTAAAGGAGAGGATTGGTAGAGTTCGGCGACGAGATAACCCACCCCAAAGGTTCCTTCATAGGAAAAGACCTTGGGCATCCCTTGCTGCACAGCCAAGGCCAGGCGCAGACTCCGCCAGCCGCATTCCCCCGCTTCCTCGGTCAGGTCTTGGGGAATCTCTTTGATGGCAGAGGGATCTCTGGATAATCCTTCAAAAATCTGCCGGTCAAATTCCGGCCCTGAAGGATGAAGGCCATAGGGACCATCTTCCTTTAAGCGATGGGAGAGATCGCCGCTGGCCACCAAGGCCATGGGTTCGGAATAGTCTTGGAGAACACTGCGGATGATGTTGCCATAGCCTTCAGGGTCCGCCAGGGGCATACTCATAACCACCAGCTTGCCCTCCCAGCCTGCTTCCCGCAGAAAATACAGGGGGACCAGGGTACCATGATCCAGCCTTCCTGAATAGAGCACCCCTCCAGGCAGTTCTTTGGCTAACCTTCCGGCCAGAGGCTGATGATTGGCAAAAGCCAGCTTGACCTGGGGCACCCCAAACTGGGCAAAATCCCCCTTGAGGATCTCATCCTGAAGAAGGGCCACCCCCTCCCGCAACAAGGGAGCATGAGGGGAAATAAGCAGAACGGTATCGATCCGGGCTGCCGCTAAATTCCCGGCCAGAGCTCGGTAGGCTGCCAGGGTAGCCGGGCATTTTCCTTCCTCCCCCCGTCCGATCTCGGGCACCAGGATGGGCGGATGAGGGACAAAGATTGAATACACCAAAGGCATAAGATCACCTATCCTTTTACAATAAGCTCACTTAGTTCAGCATCGAGCCGGTCGAGGCGTTTCCTCTCCTGAGTTTTTAGTTCATGGAGCTTGGTCATAATGCTTTGCACCTGGTTTTTGACATTCTCGACACTGGCTTGAGATTCATTGATCCTAGTTTGCATAAACCAGTCGGCAATGATTCCATCAAAGAAAAAGTCGGCAAATTTAATGAACCCTTCTGTTTTCAGACTTAGCTCTGTGCCAATGTGGATATCTGTCAGCTCCGTTTTAAACTGACGCAAAAGACTTTGGGTTTTTTCGATGTTCTCTTGGGCTGAATTGATATGGGAGTGCTTGGCCAGGCCGGAGATCATTCCGCCGCCGAGCAGGTCCCAGGTTCCCCACCCTTCGGCGCTGGAAAGATTGCGGAGAGCCTGGTTAAGACTATCCAGAACTTGACCGCCCACTTCTATGGCTTCATCGATTTCCTTAAGATTAATCCGCCTGCGGTTCTTCTCATCGGTAAGGGCCAGGATTTCCTGAGCCATTGCTCCCTGCTCCTCCAGGAGTATTTGCTGCTTTTGGGCATAGAGATCCCGATACTCCGCAGGGCTGTCAACATAGTTCAGCCGCTCGGAAGTGAGCTTGGCTATGCCTAAACGAATCTCCTCCCTATCTTTTAAAGCTTGCTCATATTTGAGTCTGGCGGCAAGGGCTTCACTCCGCTCCTTCTCGATCCGCTCCTCTAAATTCCCCATCACGGCATGGAAAAAAGCGGCCAGACCTTTGTTTTCCAGCTTTTCGACATCCATAGTCTCCTGAGCCAGAATTCTTTTCAGTTCTTTTTCGTGGGTGTCGAGCTCTTGAAGTTCCCCTCTCAGTTCCTTAAGCATAGCATCAATCTTCTGCAGGCGGGCTGAACCTTGCTGGGCTTGGGCCAGCCTTGCGTTGAGATCCTGATTCATTGTATCACTCTCCAGTCTTTTTAAAGGTCATGTTGAAAGCTTCTGCTTTCTTCATTCAACATATCCCCGGAACATCCTCCCCTCTCAGACTATTTTTTATTTGTATAGACGGAAAACGTCTATAAGCCCTATGCAAATGATTATATTTCTCCGCAAAAATGGCTTAAATACAGGTTTATCCGCAAAATCACCTGCCGGGTAACATCTCAAACTCTCTACTAATTTTTAAAATGGTGCCCACAGTTAATCGTAGAAATAAATACTCAACTATGTTAAGATAAGATAACTTTAGAATGGCTATAATACCTGATCACCGTAAGAAAATTAAATCTAGCGAGGTATGGGCAGATGGATATAAATGACAATTTTTGGGTAGCGATCGATAAAATGGTGAGCGAATCAAAAATTGTAATAGACAGACCAAAAGGAACGGTTCACCCCAGGTTTTCTAATTTTATTTACAAAGTAGATTATGGTTATTTAGATAACACCGCCTCAATGGATGGTGGAGGTATTGATGTGTGGGTAGGTACAGACAAAAGAAAGCAAACTGATGCAATTATGTGTATTGTTGACCTAATGAAGCGTGATTCGGAGATAAAAATTTTAATTGGCTGTACAGAGGATGAAAAAGAAATCGTTTATCAGACACATAATGAAACCGAATATATGAAAGGAATTCTCATACGTAGGTTGTGAGGATGCTTTCCCCAAGGTCATACCCGATAAACCAACGGTAGGCCATGTTCACTTCAATGTCTTTGATGGTCTGGCGCATGCTTCGAATCCCATACAGATGCTGTATAAAAACGATTTTAAACAGGGAGACCGGGTCGATCCCGGGTTTTCCCCACTCAAGTTCTGAATAGAGTCCTTTAACTTCATCATAGATGAAGTCAAAGTTAATCGATTGATCAATCAGCCTCAGAAGATGATCGTGTGGGACTAATTCTTCGATACAAATGATCTTCATCTGACGTTGTGCCTCTCTGTCTTTTTTCACATACATCCAAAACACCCCTATCCCTATAGCATTATTATACCATGGGGATAGGGGTGTTTCTGCTTTTGTCTACAGTCTGTGGGGCCGTCTTACGACAGCCCCGTTTATTTCCCTGTTAATTTATAGGATAATTTTCATACCTGCATGATTAGGTTTGTATTCAAATTCAATTTTTGAGTTCCATCACCTTGAGATTCTTCATCTGAAAGCACCCATAGCCATGTTTTTGAAACTTCTGCCGAACAGTTTAGCTATATTTAGCAATAATCCGGTTCATCATATCCATCATGAGAGCTTCTGACAGATGACCCCCTGTGTCATGAGCAATCATCTCGGCATTTTTGAGATATGTCATTGTTTTTTCAGCTGTCGCAAACGGAACCTCCTGGTCGTCGCGGCAATGGAACAGCAAGACCGGCTGACTGACATCGCAAGCAGCCATGCCCATGCAGCCGCCGATCATAGAATCTCTTATGTATGGTATCTTCTTGTGTTCTCAGACAACTGCGAGAGGTAGGTTTCTTGAAGCTGGGAGGCTATTTCCTCTAATGAACCTTTCGCATGTATCAATTTTCAAATGTTCTAAAAGCGGCTCGATTATTTCTGGCCACCGAGCAATATTTTCCATAAGGAAAAAGTCTGATTTACCATAGCCTGGGCGGGCAATGAGGATATACCGGACAGGCAGCTCCTTTAGTTTCTATTTTTCTGCCGTCTGAAAGTACAAACACTTCGCTCATTAAACCACTCCTATCGTAAGTTTATTTTAGACACTTAAAATACACCATCGCCGCATCATTGCAGACATTTATGGAGGAGTAATAACGCGACAGCTCCGACCGCAATTCTTCCAAAGTATAAAAAGGCGGTGCAAACCAGCCTTTTCGGGCTAACACTTGTTTTACGATCAAGTCGGTGCGCCTGTTTTCACCCTTTATATAAAAACATCCGCAGAACATACCGCCGTTTTTTAGAACACGCGATGTTTCTTTGAAGGCTTTATCCTTGTTTGGGAAGGCGTGGAAGCCGTTCATGGATAAAACTGCATCGAAAGAGGCGTTTTCAAAAGGAAGGCAGGTGCAGGAGCCTATGAGCGTCAGGCGGGAACGAAGCTCCAAACCATTGTAAGATAAAATAAGTTAGCTATTGCTAACTTATTTTATCATGGAATCCACCCGCTATCAAATCTATTTTAGCGATAATCAAACTATCTACACCGCAAACGATACAAGAACGGCACAATAACCGGTTGACCGCACTATTGATTTTCAACCCTCCTTTGCACCGAAACCTTGTCTTGTTTCGTTTCCAGGCAATAAAAAACAGGCATAAATCAGCGTGAAACCCTTGTAGATAAAGGATTCTTGCTGATTTATGCCTATTCTATCTCAATCATAGGACATGCACGATATAATCATTGATGATCACATTGACCAACCCTGCCCCGCTCTTGACTCTGGACTCCCTCTTCAGGGATTGGGCTTCGACGCCGGTCACTGTCCCGCCGGCCTGGATGATGTGCAGGAGCTTATCCTCCTTAGGCCCAACCTGGATCAGGGAGACCAGGTTGCCGGTCTTTTCAGCATCGATTTTGGCAATGGCGATGCCCCGGCCGGCCCGGCCCTGAGGCTTGTATTCCTCAAGGGAAGTTCGTTTAACATAACCCTGTTCGGTAACGGTGATCAGATCTCCGGTCTCCCCGTCTGCCCCGGGTTGAATCAGGAGGGCATCCACCACATAATCCCCTTCGTTCAAGGTCATTCCTTTAACCCCCCGGGATTTCCGGCCCATGGGGTTAACTTCAGCCTCGGCAAAGCGGATGGCCTGTCCCTGCAGGCTGGCTAGGAACAGCTCTCCTTCGCCTGCGCTGAGGAAGACCTTAACGATTTCATCCTGTTCCTTTAAGCCCATGGCCTCGGCAGTTCTGGCATTAAGGAAATCCTTGACCGGACTTCTCATGACCTGCCCGTCCTTGGTGACAAAGACAAAATACTGCCCTTCTTTCTCTTCTCTCAAGGAAACCATGGCCACGATGCGCTCCTCTTCAGGCAAGGGGAACAGGTTGTTGACGGCTCTGCCCTTCTCCTTGGCTCCCGCTTCAGCAACTAATTTGGCCTTGGCATCATAGTATTTGCCGCTGTGGGTGAAGAAATAGAGAGTATCCTTTGATGTGCAGGATACATGTTCCAAGAGTACATCTCCGTCCTTAAAGGCAAAAGCAATGGCATTGATCTGGCTTCTCCGGGTTGGGGTCGGAATCTGCTTGATGAAGCCCTTCCTGGTCAACAAGACTTCCATGGGTTTTTCCGGTTCTTCAAAGGCGCTGTAATCCACTTCATCTCCCACATCCTCGGGAAGAATCAGGGTGCGGCGCTCATCACCGTATTGATCAGCGATCTGTTTAAGCTCATTTTTGATGATGGTATAGACTTTGTTAATATCAGCCAAAATGCTCTCCAGTTCAGCGATCAGTTTCAGAATCTCTGCATATTCCTTGCGGATACCATCCAGCTCAAGATTGGTCAGATGCTGAAGCTTCATATCCAGGATGGCCTGAGCCTGAACTTCAGAGAACTCAAACCGGGTGATCAAGCCGGCCTTGGCCAGGGCCGGGGTTTTACTGGAACGGATGATCTGCAGGACTTCATCCAGATTATTGATAGCGATGACCAAGCCTTCCAGGATATGTGCCCGGGCTTTGGCTTTGGCCAGTTCATATTCTGTTCTGCGCAGGACGACTTCCCGGCGATGCTGAAGATAGGAGTGGTTAATCTCCTTTAATCCCAATACCCGGGGTGTTCCTTCTTCGCTGATCACCAGGTTGATGATGCCAAAGGTTTCCTGGAGCTGGGTATATTTATAGAGGAGCTTCAAGATCCGTTTGGGATCGGCATCCTTTTTGCACTCCACCACCAGGCGGATCCCTTCCCGGTCCGATTCATCCCGTACTTCACTGATCCCTTCGATCTTGCCGTTTTCCGATTGCGCTTCGATCTTGGCGGCCAGGGTGGATTTGGAAACTTGAAAAGGAATCTCGGTAATCACGATCAGGCTTTTGCCGTTTTTCCCGGACTCGATGATGGCTTTGCCCCGCATCGTCACTTTGCCCCGGCCGCTCCGGTAAGCCTCGGTAAAGCCCTGGGAACCGATAATCAGTCCTCCGGTGGGAAAATCAGGTCCTTTCACCTTTTCCATCAACTGTTCTAAAGTGACATGGGGATTATCGATCTGGAGGATCAGGGCTGCTACCACCTCCCGCAGGTTATGGGGAGGGATATTGCTGGCCATGCCCACAGCGATTCCCGAGCCGCCGTTCACTAGGAGATTCGGGAAGGGGCTGGGCAGGACAATGGGCTCTTTTTCACGCTGATCATAATTAGGCTTGAAGGGAATGACGTCTTTCTCGATATCCTGGGTCATCAGTTGGGAGAGATGAGTCATGCGCATCTCCGTATAACGCATGGCCGCGGCCCCATCTCCGTCGATAGAGCCAAAATTCCCCTGCCCGTCAATTAAAGGATAGCGGGTAGCCCAAGGCTGGGCCATGCGCACCGCAGCATCATAGATGGAGGAATCCCCATGGGGGTGATATTTTCCCATGCAGTCCCCCACCAGGCGGGCGGATTTGCTGTAGGGTTTATCAGGAGTCATGCCCAATTCATCCATGGCGTAAATAATCCGCCGGTGCACCGGTTTGAGGCCGTCCCGGACATCGGGAACAGCCCGCTGCAGGATGACATGTTTGGAATAGCCTAAATAACTCTCCGGCAGCACCTCTTCCAAGGAGCGCTGGGTTATATTTTCTTCAGGAATACTCATTCTTTCACCTCAAGTTGAATTTGCATATCGAGTTGTATTTACATATCGTCTTCAGTAAAGACAATGTTTTCCATTAAGAACTCCCGGCGGGGGTCCACTTGTTCACCCATCAGGATCTTTAATTTCCGCTCCGCCTCCAGAGCATCATCAATGGTCACCTGGATCATGCGGCGGTTGACCGGATTTAAAGTGGTCTCCCAGAGCTGCTCCGGATTCATTTCCCCCAGCCCTTTGTACCGTTGGAGCTTGGCGCTTTTGCCCAATTCCTTTAAGGCATCCTTCAGCTCCGCCTCGTCATAGGCGTAGCGGACGACTTTGCCTTTTTCCTTCTCCACCTTATACAAAGGTGCTTGGGCGATATAGACTTTCCCGCCTAAAATAAGGGGTTTCATATAGCGGTAAAAGAAGGTCAGCAGCAGACAGCGAATATGAGCTCCGTCGATATCGGCATCGGTCATGATGCAGACCCGGGCATAGTTGGACTTATCCACCTCAAATTCTTTACCGATCCCGGCCCCGATGGCTGTGATCATGCTGCGGATCTCTTCATTTTCCAGAACTTTATCCATCTTGGCCCGATAGGTATTGATCACCTTGCCTCTTAAGGGCAGAATCGCCTGGAAGCGCCGATCCCTGCCGCTTTTGGCCGAACCTCCCGCACTGTCCCCCTCCACAAGAAAGAGCTCATTGCGGTTGCGATCTTTTTCACTGCAGGCGGCCAGCTTGCCGCTGAGAGCCTTGACTTCAGCGTCCCGGGCTTTCTTCTTCAACTCTTTGGCTCTTTTCGCCGCCAGACGCTCCAGACAAGTGGTCAAAGCCCGGTTGATAGCATCCTTGGCCACAGCTGGGTTCTGCTCAAAGAAGGTGCTGATGCCCTCGTTGGTCAGGGATTGGACAACGCCCTCCACCTCGGTATTGGAAAGCTTGGTTTTGGTTTGGCCTTCGAACTGGGGTTCCCGGACTTTTACGGAAAGAACACAGGTTAAACCGTCTTTAAGATCATCCCCAATCAGGCTTTCCTCCTTTTTGAAGATGTTGTTTTTCTTGCCATAGGCATTGAACACTTTGGTCAGAGCCGTGCGGAATCCCGACTCGTGGGTTCCCCCTTCATCGGTGGGGATGTTGTTGACATAAGAGCGCAGATGTTCATCTTCCCCATCAGTGTATTGGATAGCACATTCAACGATGACCTCATCCTTTTCCCCTTTAAAGAAGATGGGTTTCTTATGTACGGGGTTGTAATCGGATTCTTTATTAAGGTGTTCCACAAAGCCGATGACACCGTTCTTGGACTGAAAGGTTTCACTGCGGGTCTCTTTGCGCTGGTCGGTTAAGACAATCGTCAGGCCGGGATTGAGAAAGGCAAGCTCCATCAGCCGGCTGCGCAGGGTATCAAACTTAAAGGAGGTGGTTTCTTTAAAAATCAAGGGGTCCGGCTTAAAGGTGACTTTCGTCCCGCTGCCCTTAATCCCCTTTTTAATCACTTTAAGATCGGATTTCAGCTTTCCTCCGTCTTCATATTCAAGGCGGAAGATCTTGCCCTCCCGGCTGACTTCCACGACTAAAAAAGTGGACAGAGCATTGACAACACTGGCCCCGACGCCATGGAGGCCCCCGGAAGTTTTATAGGATTGCCCGTCAAACTTTCCTCCGGCATGGAGCTGTTCAAAGGCCAGCCGTACCGCCGGAATCTGCTTCACAGGATGGATGTCGATGGGAACTCCCCGGCCATTATCCAGAACAGTCAGAGAGCCGTCAGGATTAAGGGTGACTTCGATGCGGGTGCAAAAGCCGGCCCCCGCTTCATCGATAGCGTTATCGATGATTTCCCAGGCACAATGGTGCAGCCCCTTGCTCCCTGTAGAACCAATATACATACCCGGACGTTTGCGCACGGCTTCCAAACCTTCCAGGACCTGAATCGACTCAGCATTATATTTTAAATCCATGGACAAAATACTTCCTCCCTTTCGTCACATCAGCAAAATAAACAACTTCATTATACTATCATAAACGGCTGAGCAAATGAATATGGCAAGCTTTACTATTTTTCTCTCTTTCGCTAATCACTAAACATTTTCCTCTTCTCAACATAAAAAAATAGCCCGCGGTACTAGACTGGCGGGCTATTTTTCCTATTCAGAAAGCGATTGACATCAAACTTTTTTGGGCCGTTTCATAATTTCAATCAGTTTGGCGATGCCCCAGGCGATCACTGCATAGACAATCATCGCTACCAGGGTGGCCGGCTCCAAAACGGCCTGAGTCTCAACCCCCCGGGCGGAAGCGGTGCGGAAAATTCCCAGAAAAGGACTCATCAACAGATTGGTCAAAGAATAGATTGCTGAGACAAAGCCGCTGACCGGATTTGCTCCCAGCAGTTTAAAGATCAGGCGGAAAGCCAAGAGTACTTCAATCACGCCCAGAATGTAATAAACGACTCGCTGCCAGGATCGTATCTCTTCACTATGGTCCATATAGTTTCACTCTCCAATATTTAATCTCAATTAGTATGTGAGATCAGCGAACCCTTTTATGTATAGGAGTGGTCCTTTTTTCCTATTTTACATATTTCGCTCTAAACCAGGCAAATATTATGGTATAATCGACGTAAAAGCACATGAGAAAGGATGAAACGGTGAAAAAAGTAATTTTTACTCTAATTACTTCGCTTACCTTGGTGGTAAGTGCTTCTATAAGTGTGTGGGCCAGCCCCCTGGCTTATCCCATCGAGCGGTTGTCCGGCCAGGATCGGGTGGGCACCGCCTTGAGCATCTCGGAAAAGGGCTGGACCTCCGCCGATACAGTGATTCTCTGCGAGTATGCCGACTTTCCGGATTCTATCGCCTCCACTCCCTTTGCTGTAAGCCTCGATGCTCCCATCCTGCTTACTCAAGGCACGGCTTTGGATCCAAGAGTGGTGGATGAGATTAAACGCCTCCAGCCCGGCCGGGTGGTTCTCCTGGGGGGAACGGGAGTGCTTAAACCCACGATTGAAGAGGAGCTGGGGAAATTTGATTTCCCTATCGTTGTGGAACGGATCGGTGGTCAAAACCGTTACGAAACCTCTGTCCTCCTTGCCCAAAAGGTTCCCAATGATGTCGTCATTCTGGCCAATGGGGATACTTTCCCTGACGCCTTATCAGCGGCCAGCTTTGCCGGGATAAAACAAATTCCCATCGTTCTCACTTCGAAAAAGATGCCGGAATCCGTTCTGAACTATCTTAATGAAACCCAGCCCAGCCAGATTATTGTCATCGGCGGCGAGGGTGCCATCCCTTCGGAAGGCCTTACGGATCATGGTTTTGCCATAGAAACCCGTCTCGGTGGTCAGGACCGTTATGAGACCAACGCCGCCGTCGTTTCTTTTGTGCAGGATGCCTATGAAACCGATGATCTTTTCTTAGCATCAGGCATTACCTTCCCCGATGCGGTAGCGGGAACCGTTCTGGCCGCCAAATATAAAGCTCCCCTTTTGTTGACCGAAAAGGAAGATATTCCGACCTCCATCTATACATACATGCGGGAACATATGAAAGTGGAGCCTCCCCGTCCAAGTCCGGGACCTTCAGGAACTCCGGGAACTCCGACGACCCGGCCCAAGCAGGCCGAAATCACTCCCGCCGGCGGATTGAACCTGCGTGAAAGTCCCTCCTCCTCCGGAGCAAAGCTGGCGACTATCCCTCAAGGGACACTCATCACCCTGCTTGAGGAACAAGCAGGGTGGTATAAGACCACCTTTGCTGACCAGACCGGTTGGGTTGCCGCCGAGTATTTAACCCTTGTCGATCCATCCGGCTCAGATAACCAGCCTGACAAGCCTGCTGAACCGAAAACGCGCCAGGGGGTTATTACGGCAGCCAATGGCTTGAACCTGAGGGATAATCCTTCCTCCAGCGGAGAAAAATTAGTGACGATCCCTAAAGATGCTACTATTCAGATTCTCGCTGAACAAAGCGGCTGGTACCAAACCACTTACGAGACCAAGACGGGCTGGATTTCCGCTGAATATGTCTCTTTAATCCCATCTGAGGCATCAGATCCTCCTCCCGCCTCTCCGCCTGCCCCCAAAAAAGGCAAAAGCACAGCTGCCAATGGCCTGAATCTTAGAGCCACCCCCGCCGCCACCGGAGAAAAAATAACGACAGTTCCTGGGGGCACTCTTTTTGAAATAATTGAAGAGGAAAACGGCTGGTATAAAATAAGCTTTGACTCCCATACCGGCTGGGTATCCGGCGAATATGTGGAGATTGTGGAAAATACTGATGAAGATAAAGCAGATGATGCCAAGGCTGATGAACCTGCTGTCAACCCTAATCCTCCCAGTGAAGAGACTCTTCCCGAGATAACCATAGATTTGAGCGTCAATGGTACAGTCTATATCCTCGGGGGCTCCGGAGTGATTAGCTCAACGGCTCAGTCCATTATTGAAGGGAAAGCATTCTCTAAATACAAGGAAAATCTGCGGGATTTCCCGCCCCTGCCTGCGGAGATCAAGAAAGAGGAACCTCCGGAGGAAGAGGAGCCTGATGACCCGGAAGAGCCCGCTCCCCCTGTCGACACCGAATATGATCCTTCTCGGGAAGTTCCGGTGGACCCTTTTATCGATATTCCCGAGTACGCCTTAGCCGGAAAAGTGATTATGCTCGACCCTGGCCATGGTGGACCGGATCCCGGAGCTTCGGGGCCGTCCAAAACCCACGAGAAAGACAACACCTTACCCATCGCCCTTGCCTTAAAAGATATCCTGACTCAAGCGGGTGCGGAAGTTCTGATGACCCGTGAGGATGACAGTTCACCCTGCACGGCCTCCAAATATACAGAACTTGAGGATCTCAAGGCTCGTGTGGCTCTGGCCAATTCCTGCAATGCGGATCTTTTTATCAGTATCCATAATGATGCATTCACTAACCCTGCAGTCAATGGCACGACGGTTTTCTACTCAGCAGCTAACCCAAAGAATGTGGAAAGTTTGCATCTGGCCGGCAGTATCCGCACCTCGGTGATTGACATTATTAAAACCACAGACCGAGGGGTTAAACCAGGCAATCTTTACGTTTTAAACAATACTAAGATTCCGGCGATTCTTCTGGAAATTGCCTTTATATCCAATCCCTATGAAGAGGCCCGGCTGCAGAATCCAACTTTCCGCGAAAATGTGGCGGCCGGCATCTTCAGAGGAATCTATGCTTATTTCACGACCCCTATACCCAAGGATTAAATGAGGTAATCATCAGCCACCTATCAACTGAAAAGAAGCATGCTCAAGCCGGCATGCTTCTTTTTATTTCCCTCAGTATAGTCGCAAACTACGCTTATTTTTCTTGCTATAAGCCCTTTTGGGTCTAACCTATAAGTCCTTTCTATAGATCCGATCAATCTTCAATTTTTAACTTTTAGTTCTATAATACTGCTTTATTCGCAAAAACAGCACAAGCCTACCTTAAAGCTGCCTGAATTTCCGGGCCTAGACTCCAGGAATAATCACAAAATAGCTGTCGAAACATTAATCTTTCTACAAAATCTGCAGAATGATTGTCGATACAATTATATTGACTCTCAGCGAAGAATCCATACAATGAAAAGTGAAAGCGGTAACTTTCTCTTTAATGGTATGACTGCTTAGCCATATGATAAGGGGGGCTGAGTATGGGGCCATAGATAGTTTCTTGGCGATAAAAACTGAATAAAAGAAGATGGAGGCGGGTTCCTTATGGCATGGACTCAAAATTATACTGCTCTTGGGGATAATTTATTTCTGACAGCCCTTGTCGTTGCTATCCCAATATTCTTCCTCTTCTGGGCATTGGCCATCAAGAAGATGAAAGGCCATATAGCCGGTGTATTGACTCTTCTCATTGCCTTTGTGGATGTAGTGCTCCTTTATGGCATGCCCGTCAGTGTAGCTTTCTCTGCTGCAGTTCTTGGTATTATGAATGGTTTATTCCCGATCGGCTGGATTATTGTTACGGCTGTATTCTTTTATAACCTTACTGTTGAGGCGGGCGCCTTTGATGTGATCAAAGGGTCAATCGCCTCCCTATCCAGTGACCGGCGTCTGCAGGCCCTGCTGATCGCCTTTTCCTTCTCTGCTTTCATGGAAGGGGCGGCCGGTCAAGGCGCTCCTGTCGCTGTGGCTGCCGCCATACTTATCGGCTTGGGCTTTCCTGCTTTACCGGCCGCTGTCATCTGCTTAGTAGCCAATGTTCCTCCTGTACCTTTTGGTCCGGTGGGGACGCCTACGATCACAATGGGTAGGGTTACCGCTATGAGCGATGGGGTACTGGCTCATGGCTTAGCGATCAATATGTCCTTATTCTGCATTATTATTCCCATCGCCATGCTCCTTGTCCTATGCGGTTGGAAAGCGACCAAGGAAGTCATCCCGGCCGCCCTGGTCAGTGGCTTGAGCTTCGCCATCCCCTTTTACTTCCTGGCCAAATTTAATGGTCCTATGCTGCCCAGCGTCGTGGGCTCGGTGGTTTCCATCGTCGCCACAGGACTTTTTATCAGAGTTTGGAAACCCAAAACCTTATGGCGTTTTGAAAATGATCCGGAAGTTCCCAAAGTGGTTAAAAACCAATACTCCGGCGGACAAATCTTCAAAGCCTGGTCGCCTTACCTGGTTCTCATGGTTTTAATGGGAATCTGGGGAACCCCCCAATTTAAAAGCTTTGTCGCCAATGATCTGCAATGGTTCATCAATATTAAAGAATGGCCCGGCCTGCATGGTTTTGTTATGCAAGCCGCTCCCATCGTTACAGAACCTACCATCTATGCCGCCAGCTATAAATGGGATATTTTCGGCTATGCCGGAACAGCTATGCTCATCTCGGCAGTCATTACCCTATTTATTCTGGGAATATCTCCTGCCACCGCGGTAAAAGTTTTCGGGAAAACCATGAAACAATTAGCTTTTTCCTTAATCACGATTATGTCCGTTCTTGGTCTTGCCTGGTTAGCCAATTATTCCGGAATGTCCTTTACCCTTGGTTTAGCCTTTGCCTCTACGGGTATGCTTTTCCCCTTCTTCTCTCCGGTTCTCGGGTGGCTTGGCGTATTCCTCACCGGCTCCGTTACTTCCTCAGGTGCCTTGTTTGGTATGCTGCAGAAAGTTACCGCTACTCAGCTGGGCATGAACCCTGTTCTGACTGTAACAGCGAACTTGTTAGGGGGTTCCATGGGCAAACTTATCTCGCCGCAATCCATTGCCATTGCTTGTGCCGCCACAGGATTGATTGGCAAAGAAAATGAGATTTTCCGTAAAACGGCTAAGTATTCCGTTTATCTCCTGCTTATCGTGATGGTGCTCATCTTCCTGGAAGCCTATCTTACCCCTGGACTGATGCCCATAATCCCCAGCAGCGGCGGCTGATTGCTTTTCCACCATGGATTAGCGTAAAGAACTGCCCTTCCGGCTTAATTGCCCGGAAGGGCAGTTTCCCTCACTGGCCAAGATCTGCCCAATGTTCATAGGCCTCATAAAGCAGCTGGAGGCCGCTGGATTTATCCTGGGCTTCGATAGCTCCCTTTAAGCGGGCAATGCTTACAGTGAAGTCATTGATCTCGTTGCGCTCCGCACTGAACTGGACCCGCTTAACGACTTTATCCCAATCCCGGGCCAGACCATCCCAATGATTCAGGGCAGAATCCCAATTTTCTTTTTGAACTTCTTGAATCATCTCCTCGAGCTTGGCCGGTACCCCCTCTTCATTGCCCAAAGGATGTTTTAAAAAATTTCCGCTTTGCATGAGGAGCACAAAGAACACAATCGTAACAATTGGAATACTGATCACTAAGAATTTTCTCATGGTTTTCTCTCCTTAGTAAGGTCCTTTATAATCCCCTATATCCACAGGATTTTGCAGGCGATCCTTATAGAGATCAATGTAAAGGCTCCCGGCGGGATTAAGAGAGGCAAAAAACACCTCGGACACATCCTTTATCCCCTGCTTCTGCAACTCTTTTTGCAGCCACTTTTTGTCTTTTTTAAACTGTCTTAAATTTTGTTCCA
The DNA here is from genome assembly GCF_007830365.1 of Desulfitobacterium sp. LBE. Classification (NCBI taxonomy): domain Bacteria; kingdom Bacillati; phylum Bacillota; class Clostridia; order Eubacteriales; family Desulfitobacteriaceae; genus Desulfitobacterium; species Desulfitobacterium sp. LBE. Next base: position 709,041 of record NZ_VLKD01000001.1, read on the forward strand.
CAATCATGCCATCATAGATAAGTTCGGAGCTAATCCCCGAGGAGGACGCTTTAATGTTCATATCCTTAGGTGTTAAAGGCAGGTTCTCCGGTTTTTGCAGCACGGAGAGCTGACCATTGGGTTCGAGGATGGCAAAATCCACTTGACTGACATCGAAGATCCCTTTGTTGCGGAGCAAACCCATGAGCTCGGAGATACGATAGTTGTTTTTCCGCAAGGCGTCATCCATAATCTTACCGCTCATCACGACAATAACCGGTTCCCCTTCCAAAAATTTAGCGGCATAACGCCATTTGATCGTGATCTTTTCCATGACATAGCCCAGAGCGGCCCATGTGATCAAGGCCACCCAATGGGGCCAGGCCCTGCTGGATAGATCGGTGGCCAACGAGGCGGCCATGGAACCAATGGTAATCCCCAGCACATAATCAAAGAAGGTCAATTGACTAATTTGGGATTTGCCGATAATTCTTGCAAAAATAAGCAGCGAGAAAAAACCGATCAGGGAACGGACAATAACGACTAAACCTTCACTCATTTCTTCACCCTCGTCTAAGATCATTAGTTACCCTTATTATCCATCATTAGGACTGTTTTATCCCCTGATTGTTGATCCCCTTAAAGAAAAAAACGTCCTTCCCCCCATGTTCAGGTGAGTGAAAGAACGATTTTGGCTGGATGGCAGCCTATCTATTTATTTAGGTAAAAGCCTGTGCCCGTAATCAGAAAATATGACTTAGGGGCATGATGATAATGCCGGCAAAGGTTGCGAATAAGGCCAAACGGGGATGGCCATATTGCCGGGAAGATGGGATCAGCTCTTCAATAGCAATATAAATCATAATTCCGGCCACGATAGCAAAAATTGCCCCCAGGTTAAAGCTGTTGATAAAGGGCCGCAGCACCAAAAAAGCCAGCAAAGCACCGAAAGGCTCCGCCATTCCCGACAGAAAGGTGTATTTAAACGCATCTTTCTTTTTCCCTGTAGCATAATATAGGGGCATAGCCACCGTGATTCCTTCAGGTATATTATGCATACTGATAGCGACGGCTATGGAGATGCCCATGGTTAAGTCTTCATAACCGGCGCTGAAGGTAGCTATTCCCTCGGGGAAATTATGAAACATAATCGCCAGCATGGAAACAAAACCTACCCGGTATAAATTCTGATGAGGCTTATCCTTTTCATTAGGGCTGGGCTCTTCGTGGGGGACAAAGTGGTCGATGCCCAAAGCAAAGAGAATTCCGCCTAATAAGAAGACTACGGAAAGCAGCAGGCCCATTTTATGCCCCATGTATGAAATCAAGGACGCCTGGCTCTGAGTCCATAAATCCAAAAAAGAGACGGAAAGCATCACCCCGGCGGCAAAGCCCAGAGAAGCTGACAAGATTTTTTCATTTTTTGACTTAGTGACAAAGATAATTAAAGCCCCTAATAAGGTAGCCATCCCGGCGATGAAGGATAGTAAAAGTGCAATCAAGGCGCGTTCGTCAAACATTGTTATTCTCCTATACTATTGACACTAAAATTTTCTCAATTCCTCCTCATTATAAAGATTATTATATCATCAGTATTCAAAACTTTCTACGACGAAACCTAGGTAGCCGGATTATAGAAAAAAGCTGCCCTTCCATGGTTCATACTCCATGAAGGACAGCCAGCCTTATAGTTACTCTGATAATAACCGTTTCTCCCCGGTAATGTCTTGAATTTCCTTGATATCCTGGGAAATTTCCATGATCCCCAGATATTCACCCTCGGCATTGCGCACGGCATAGTAGCGAATCAGGACATATTTGTCTCCCATTTTGATCCAGAAGTCTTCATGATCCTTCTTACCGGACTGAAGCTCTTCCACCACTTTTTCCACCACATGGACGCTGGCGGGGGGATGGCAGTTTTCTACCCTGCGTCCCAGGACGGTTTTAGCACGGGCGAAAATTCTCTCTTTGCCTTGGGTGAAGTATTTTACCGTGCCGTCCCGGCCAACGAAGGTTATATCCAGGGGCAGAGTGTTCATAATGGCATTGATCTCCTCCGGAAGCAATTTTCCGGCGTCAAACTCCACATAGCCATCCTGAGTGTTCCGATCATTTTGTTTATCATCATTCCCCTGGCCCTGGGCACTTTTGGGTTTCCACACTTTCTGCGGCTCGTCGATCAGGCAATAGCCAATCTCACTGCTGGCCTCGGCGATGGAAACCCATTCATCCTCGGAGAAGGTATCCAATACCATGGGGAAAAGAATGTTTTCCTCTTTAAAGATCATCTCAGGAACCCGGGTTACGGCTTCTTTAGCCTTGGCGAGAATTTCCTCTTGACGGGGGGGTTCACTGCTCAAGAGTTTACGGGTCTCTTTGATGACGGCCCGGATCTCATCATCCACTCCCCACATGACTTTAGGAGGCGCTGTGATTCCGTGTTGCTCCATGATGGGGAAAAGCAGATTTTCCTTGCGGCTATAATGTTTGTCGATTTCCCACAAACTCCGGAAAGCTGTGATCAATGTTGCCAAGGCATCGCTGTCGCCGCTGGTCTCATACCGTTCTAATTCGGGGGTAACGACGTTTTTTAGCAAAGCCTCCAAAGCCTGATTTTCCAGTTGGAAGGTATGGACCGGATGTCCGTTTTGCTCCTCCCCCTGATCTGGGGTATGAATCTGCTGGACAGAGGTCCCCAGCACGGCGGCGTGGACATCGCAGAGACGCTGGATTTCCTCCACCGGCATTCCCTCCTGAATGAGGGCTTGTTCCATCTGGGAGATTTCTGTAGCGGCAAGGCCTTCAACCAGCTTGCCAAAGCGCTCCTTTACTTCTTCCACGGGCTGACCGTTGTGCAATTCCCTAATGAGTTCTTTTAAGACCTTTTGGCGGTGTTCCCGATTATTGATTAATTCACTCATACGCTCACTCCTATTCAATAATTTCATAGCCTTTTTGGGCAAAAGTTTCTTTTATATGGGCCAAGCTGATCTTTTTCATGGCCGCTCCCTTAGGTATGGTCATAAAACGTCCGGCTGTATTAAGCATGCCTGGATTGGTGATTTCCTTAAAGCCTAATTCTTTCATAATCGTCACCGCTTCCGGGTCTGCGGAGCATATCTCATAAACAGTTTTCGATAAATCAATGGTTTTCATAGCATCACCCTCCTCCAAGACCATCATAAGGTGTTGTCCGGATTCGATCTGTGATTTCACTCATACATTTTAGGTATTTTCTGCATATTCTCAAAAACATCCCGAAAATAGCACCCATCAGATCCTGGTTTTATCCCTATGCATAAACCGCCATAGGAAATAATAACCGGCTGCCGTGAGCAAGGCGGTCAATGAGCCGCTGAACAGATCGGACATGGTGTCCTCCAGGCCCCCTTTGACCATTTTTACCGGCAAGACGATATCTCCCATATATTCGAACAGCTCCCAGGCGGCACTGCAAGCCATGGCAAAGCATAGTGAAAGCAGGGCTAAAAACAAAGTAAACCTTGCCTTGGACAGCTGGCCTTGTTTTTTTAGATTGGATTGCAGCATATACAAAGCGAAGAGTACGGCGAGAACACCAAACAGGCCATGCAGAAAGATATCCCACCACCAGAAGGTTTGATAAAACTTCCTGATCTCCCCCAGATACTGAGCGAGAAAAATAAAAACAACTCCAGCCATAACAAATCCTGGAGGGAGCTTTAGATGCACCCGGTTGGCGAGATAATGGAGCAACCAGGGTACTAGAATTGTGGCCATGGCCAAAGCGGAAAGCCCCAGATCCGGCCATTGTTTTTGCCATAAGGCCGTTAGGCCATGGACGAGGGGGATAATTTCGAAAATCAGCGCAATCCCCACCGTAAATTTACCAGCCTTATTCAACCTGCTCCTCCTTTTCTGTAGCCCCATTTCCAGCTAACATGTAAATTCACTACTAGCTTTCCCCTATCCAAGCTTATAATTCCCACACTTTTCTTTTACAATCTGCTTGATAACGGATACAATAGGAGTTGTACAATGAGAGTCAATAACTGAATGTCAATGCAAAAGGAAGGTAATTTATGACGATAGAGAACGAAAATATTACTCGATTGACTTTGGCTGGCAAGGAAATCATCTTAATCGGTACTGCCCACGTATCCAAGCAAAGCGCCGAGTTGGTCAAAGAAGTCATTGAAGCGGAAAGACCCGATTCCGTCTGTATCGAGCTGGATGAGCAGCGCTACAAGTCCATTGTCGAAGGGGATAAATGGAAAGAAACCGATATCTTTAAAATCATTAAGGAAAAGAAAGCCACTCTGCTTTTGATGAACCTGGCTTTATCCTCCTTCCAGAAGCGTTTAGCCAAGGAATTTGGCACCAATGCCGGACAGGAAATGCTGCAGGGAATTGAATCCGCCCAGGAAGTAGGAGCCGAATTGGTCCTTGCTGATCGCAATATTCAAATCACCTTCTCCCGCATCTGGCATAATGTAGGCTTCTGGGGCAAATGCAAACTCCTTATGGAAATTATCTTCAGTATCTTTGATGATGAAGCCATCTCCGAAGAAGAGTTGGAAAAATTAAAATCCCAGGATATGCTCAATGGCATTCTCAAGGATTTCACCGAGAGCTTTCCCAAGCTTAAAACCCCTTTGATCGATGAGCGGGATCAATATTTGTCCCAAAAGATCAAGGAAGCTCCCGGGGAAAAAATCGTCGCCGTATTGGGTGCGGCCCATGTGCCGGGCATCACTGAAGAGATCCATAAAGAGCATGATTTGCAGGCTTTAACTGAACTTCCGCCCAAATCGATTGTCCCTAAAATTCTTGGTTGGTCCATACCGGCCCTGATTATCGCCCTCATTGCTTATACCTTTTACTCCAACCCTGATGCCGGAGTTCAACAGACCCTGAGCTGGGTCCTCTGGACGGGTTCACTCTCAGCCTTAGGAACCGCTCTGGCCTTTGGTCATCCCCTGGCCATCTTAACGGCCTTTCTGGCGGCCCCCATTGCCGCCTTGCATCCCTTAATCGCCGCCGGCTGGTTTGCCGGCTTGGTGCAAGCCTATTTCAAACGCCCTAACGTCAGGGATTTTGAGAATCTTTCCGAGGATATTCTCAGCCTTAAAGGCTTTTGGAATAATCAAGTGACCAGGATCCTGCTCACCATCGTCTTTGCCAATATTGGCAGCGCTACAGGAGCCTTTATCGGCGGCGCAGATATTGCCCGTTTGTTCTTCCAGAATTTATAAGAAATATCTGGCCGGTCCGTTTCCTTGTTATAAACGAAGCGCCCTTTTCTCACCATAACAGTGGAGAAAGGCGCTTTTCTTTATGCCGCTAATCTATCATGGAATACGTATATTAACACCCTTCATGCCGGGAATAAGAGCGTATGGTAAGGGAAAAGAAGAGCACACTTTCTATTCCTGAGGCTACGGGTATGATATAGGGGGTCCATATAGCGAAGGAACCAAGCGACAAAAAATTAAAGTCAGTCAACTCAAAGAAAAAGCTGTTTCTAAGTCCCACTCCCCCTGAAGGCAGGCATAACCTGAGCCAATTTTCAAAAGCGGCGCCGCTTCCGGCAAAAGACAGAATCGTGGGCAACAAGCAGCCGCCGATGGCCAGACCTAAGACTGTAATGGGGTTTTTGAATAGGCTGGAAAGAAAGAGCGTAAAGCAGACCGTCGCCAGGAAAGAAAGCAGGCCGGAAAAAACAACCAGCATATTGGCTTCCCCTACGGTAAGCGGAACAAAGGAAATTGCAGAAAAGGCCAGTTGCAGCGTTGTTTTTAAACTTTCCCAACCGAATGCAGCGTGTGAAATCAAGATAAACGCAGTTATGCAAACCGCAAAAATCGCGGTAGTAAGCAAAATGGCGGAGGATAGCTTTACAACCGCCAAACGCCTCCTGCCATGCCTTGTGCAACGCAAAATGTCATCCGCGCCGCTTTGATAATCAGCAGAAAAGATAGGCGCGGCAATGACGGTGCATAGCATAACCAGCAGGAAAATGCACATGGTAAGATACTCCGACGTATCGCTGTCCCCAACGCCATATATATAATAGAATGGAGCTTTTACTTTCTCATTAATGGCAAGAGCCTGACGGGCAGCATCGGGGGAATCTTTATATTCCTGTGATAAGTAGTCGGAAAGACGTTCCGTCCGTTGCTCATAAAAATTAGCCGCTTCTTCCGGTGAAATCTCATACAGCGGTACAGGGATGCCGGTGGAGCTATCCACATAGACCTCACGGACTCCATTCAATATTGGATTGATGGGCGCTATTTTTTGATAGTATATATCTTTCGGTATATCCTCTATCTTTGCCCCATAGGTTTCGTATACCGCATGGTAGGTTGCAAAGGCGGTTCGTATTTTTTCCGGCGTAAGCTCTCCCTCAATCGGTTTCAGCATTTCCTGGTTAGCCTGTATCGCATCCCTGCCGGTCAGCCTTACTTCCCTGCCGTTTTCATCAAGGTTCCAATGGCGGGCAAAGGAGATAACCAAAAGGGCCATTACAACCGACAGCAGCAGCGCCCCCGCCGCCAGTATCCATGTCGAACGGGTTTTTGCCACCCGTTTCAGTTCCAAAGCCATCATGCGGTTCATACCGCATCCTCCTTTACGGCTTCCTCACCACGGAACAGCCAAAGATATAAATCCTCAAGGCGTGGCGCGGCGGTCTGTGAGTCCGGCAAACCCGGACTTTCCGAAACATACCGTACCGATACGCGCCCGCTTTCTTCATTGCGGACGGTCACAACCCGGACGGTACGCTCGTAATGATGAAGCTGTTCCGCTGGAAGCGTGCTTTGCCATACCTTGCCGTCCATCGTTTTCACAAGCTCGTCTGTGGTGCCGGCCGCAATAATGTGCCCGTCCTTCATAATGGCGTTGCGGTTGGCGATATACTCAACATCAGACACGATATGAGTAGAAATCAAGACAATACGCTGTTGGGCAAACTCCGATAAAATATTGCGGAAGCGTATGCGCTCGCCGGGGTCAAGGCCGCTTGTCGGTTCGTCCAGAATCAAAATATCCGGGTCGTTCAAAAGCGCCTGGGCAATCCCCACTCTGCGTTGCATCCCGCCCGACAGTTTGCGTATGTGTTTGTTCCGAACATCCGCAAGGGTTAGCCTGTGCAGCAGCTCGTCTATTTTTTGATTGGTTTTCTTTTGGGGCAGCCCTTTCAGCGCAGCCATATAGTGCAGATAGTCCGCTACCGTAAATTCCGGGTAAAAGCCAAAGGTCTGTGGCAGATAGCCAAAGACATCCCGGTAGGCTTCGCCCAACGTTTTTATTTCGATGCCGTCGTACTGGACTTTGCCGGAGGTAGGCGTTAAAATTCCGGCTACCATCCGCATCAAGGTTGTTTTACCCGCGCCGTTGGCACCGAGAAGCCCCCATACTCCGGGGGTAAGGGTCAGGTTTATATTGTTTACGGCGGTTTTATCCTTATACCGTTTGGTAAGCCCTTGTATCGTAAGCTCCATGTATATACTCCTTTTCTTGTTTTTATATCCCTTTCAGGGACAGGTCGAAGGATGCCGCCTTATCCAGCAGACGGTGAATCCCTATTATGAGCATCACAGCGCATACCGAGCATAACGCTCCCCAAACGGGGGCGGATGCCTGTTCATAGACTACCGGGGTAGTTTTATACAACCCAAACAGCAGCACGGTTAAGGAGAAGCAAAAGGCCGTGCAGACAAAGCCTTGCTGTCCGTTATGCGCGTAAGATTGAATAAACAAGCAACCGCAACAGGCTATCAAATAGGGAAGCAATAGGTATAGGGCAATGCTTCCTGTGCCAAGTTCCGCTTTTGCATTGGCAAGAAGAAAGGAAACTGTAAGCAATAGCACATTGCCAATCCCGATAATGAAAATTCGGGTCAGCAATAGTTTGGGAATAGAAATCCGGGTTGCCATCTCTGTTTCAAGCATTCTATACCTCGCTGAACGTCCCATAAAAGGGATGCCGGTCATAGCGATAAAGATCGCAAAACAGCCGAGCAATACTGGCATATGGCGCGGAGCAAAATTAGAAACAGCTCCTATATCCGCAAGGCCAAACAGCCAGAAAGCACACAGCATCAGAAAGCCCTGCAACAGCCAAACGGTCGCGCCGACAAACCGCACCTGCCTTAACAGAAAAGCCGGATACCGGATGCCTTCCCGCTGTCTGCGGCTTTGGTAGGCCATACGGGCCTTCCCCATGGTTTGGTCCAAATGTTCCTCCGATATTTGCAAGGAAGGCTGGTCTTTCAGCGCAGCCTGTAATTTTGAACGAACTTTTCTATTCAACTATCTTCCCTCCCAGTGAAGTCTTTTTCTAACCGCTTGAGTGCGTGGCGCAAGCGGGATTGTACCGTGCGCATGGGTACACCGATTACTTCTGCGATTTCCCGGACTTTCAGCTCATGTGCAAAGCGTAAGAGGACAACTTCCCGCTGTTCGTCAGGTAAGCTGCGTAGTAACCATACCAAATTTGCATCTGATTCTACCCGCTCCAACTGATGGTCGTATTCCGGCCAATCACCGAGCAACTGTTCTGGAATTTTTTTGCGGCTGTAATCAATACACACATTGGCGGCAATCTTGTAAAGGTACGCTCTGAATTTGCCCCGATGAACATAAGCGTCCAGGTGCCTGATAGCTTTCAAAAAAGTATCCTGGGTGGCATCCTCCGCTGTCGGTCGGTTCGGTGTATGCCATAAGCAATAGCGCAGAATATCCGGATAATAAAAGACCACAAGTTTATCCAGACTGGCTTCGTCACCATTTCTAATTTTTTTCAGTAATGCATCTTCATCTATCAAGGCTAATCCTCCGGAAGTTTTCCTCATAATATAGAACGTTCTATGCTATCTAAAATGATTTAGAAATGAAGTTTCTTTAGAAAATACCATTTAAACATAAGGATGAAACTCTTATAGTTTATAACGTTTAACCACACCCAAAATGATTAAAATAAATTCAATCATTTTGCATACGATAAAACGTTATAGTTATTATGCGGCGAGAATTCTACAGAGATTTACTACGGCCATTCATTTAAATAACTAGACTCTGTAACATTTAAAACTCGCATTGCCCAACGAGGCAAAATTTTCGTGTTATAGTTTACAGCAAAAAACGACGACTGGCATCAGCCAGTCGCCGCCTTTTGCTCTTTTTCCGGGCTGTCTTATTGCGACAGCGCCATTATTGATGCCTATACTCATCCAGTTCTTCGTCCAAGCGTCTTTCAATTTCCTCATCGCTGAGATCAAATTCCCGGGCATAATCCCTGGCCCGCTGACGTTGCTCATAATAATACTGGCGACGCCTCTCCCTTTCCTCATCGGGATCCAGGTTTTCCTGCCGGCGCCGGCGCAGATTCTTGAAAATCACATAGCTTAGCAGTGAGGTCAGGAGCAGCATAAGCAGGCTTTGCAGCGGGCTTCCGAAGCCAAACCCAATGACCATCCAGATCACGACCTTTCGCTCTAATCACCGCCGGGAGTTAAGCTCTGCTGCCATTGGCCAAACGGAACTCCCCGGCCCGGTAATCGTAAATAAAAACTTCCCCGGTTTCGATCATATAGTGCCAGCCGCTGAGCATAAGCTCTTTGGCCATAACCTTCTCGTAAATATAAGGATAAGTCATTAAATGGCGCAACTGCTCCACCACATTGATCTGCTCCATCATCCATTCCCGGACTGTTGGTTCATCCTCCGCAAATTCGCTGAGGACTCTCTCTCTTACCGATTCCATAAGCTCCAGCCATTTTTTCGTATGGGGCAGCTGGTCCAGCTTCTCAGGCGCATTCAGGCTGGCTGAACAGCCTCCGCAGTTGGAATGTCCGCAGACGATGATGTTTTCCACTCCCAGCATCTGTACAGCGTATTCTATGGCCGAGGTGGTGCTCACATATTCCGATGTTTCGCGGCAAGGGGGCACAATATTGGCCACATTGCGGACGATGAACAGTTCGCCGGGCAAGGTTCCTGTGATCATATTGGGATCAATGCGCGAGTCTGAACAAGTAATAAACAAGGTATGGGGTTTTTGATTATCTTTTAATTCTTCAAAAAGTTGTCGATGGGTCTCGAAATCCCCATTACGAAAATTGACGATTCCTTTTAATAGTTTCTCCGTAACCATCACTCTCCCTGCACACATTATACTATGATGTCACTATCTTTCCCAATTCATTGGCAACCTTTGCATCAGGTTATTAACTGCTATAGACAGTCAAAAACAAAGCGTCTGCACGCTTTGTTTTTGGTAAGAGGCTTAATTCTAATATAATCCTGATTGAACAAAACTTTCATAATCCACAGGGTTTTTGAGCAGTCCCTTTTCTTGAAGCCACTCCAGCACCTTATTGACATCCTTTTCCTCAGGAAGCTGCGGCTCGGAGTAATGCTGGACCTGATAAGAAGCGGCGATGCTTTCGGGTATATTCACATTCTTAACCAAAAGCTCTTTATACTGATCCGGGGAGGCATTGATGGCCTGAACCCCCTTCGTGTAGGCTTGATAAAAACGTTGCAGAGCATCCTGCTTCTCATTGAGGGTCTTCTTGCCGACAATGGTCACCGATTGAGACAGGTTTTCCCCTTGGGAGTCTTCAGCAATGATTTTGGCACCCTGTGAAACCACGTAGGATATCTGGGGGTCCGGTACCACAATGGCATCGATCTGATTGCTCAGGAGCATTTCCACCCGCAGCGGGAGCTTGGCAACTGTCGTCTTATTGACTTCCCCTGGATTGACTCCTCCCGCCAGGAGAAGTTTGTCGGTGACATATTCGATAATGGAATTGTTGGAGATGCCGATACTCTTCCCTTTTAAGTCGGCAACGGTCTTCACCGTGCTGGCCGGTGAGGCGATAATGGCAAAGCGTCCTTCCTCCGGTGTGGCGCCAAGGGCGATGGAAGCAACCCGCAGATCTTCCCCTGAGCTTTTCAGCAAAGCGGCGATCATGATATCCGTAATCATACCGTCCAGTTGTCCCGTTTGAAAAGCGCTTTGCAGCTCCACGGGGCTCTGGAAGGTCAATAATTTAACCTCCAGATTTTGTTCAGCAAAATAGCCGTTTTGCTGAGCAACCAAGACAGGCAGATTCTCTTCAATAGTCATGGACCCGATGGTTAAGGTATCCCCTGCTTGAGAGTCGCCCGGATTGGCGGTATTCTTTTGTCCGCAGCCTGTGCTTAAAGCTAAGACAAGAACAAGGCTCAACACAAGGCTGGAAAAGGATTTGCGCCTCATTTAGATATTCCTCCTGCTCATTTTCAAAATATGAATTTAAGTTCATTTCTTGAATTCTATTAAACGCTCTTTTTTCAGAAGTGTCAATAGTTTTTTTGCGCAGCATTAGGTTATCCTTATTTTTACGGATTAACCCATGAACAGAAGAATTTTTCACAGGTATCAAGGAGCAGATAGATCAAGAACCCCATTAATCCCATGGCGATGATCCCGGCAAACATCTTGTCATAGGCCAGACTGCTCCAGGAATTCATGATAAAATAGCCAATCCCCTCTTGAGTCGCATAGGTCTCCACTAAGAAAAGGATGGCCATAGCCGTTCCTAAGCCCAGCTTCAGGGAGGTCAGAATCGAGGGCAGACAGGCCGGAAAATAGACATGCCGGTAGAGTTCCAGGGTTGAGGCCCGCAACGACTCCACGGAAAGGACATATTCATGCTGCACATTGCGGGCTGCATCCCTTGTGGTCACCACAATCTGATAGAAAACGATCAAGGTGATCATAACAATTTTCGAAACATCACCAATCCCCAGTAAAATAAGAAAGATCGGCAGAAAAACCACCTTAGGGACCGGGAAGGTCAGGTAGAGAAAAGGAGCGGACCAAGCATCGGCCCGTTTGTTCTTGCCTAAAAATAAACCCAGAGGAATCCCCAAAAGAGCAGCCACCACCAAGCTGATGCCCACGCGGTAAAGACTCACCTGCAAATGAGGCATCAGCTCACTGAAAAACAATTCCCCAAAGGATTGGAGGGCTTCCCAGGGAGGAGGAAAGGCGGTGGTCTCCAGAAGCATAGACAGAATCTGCCAGGCCAAACCGATGAGAAGCACGGTGATCAGAGTAGTGTATATTTTTGAAGTGAGGGATTTTAAAGGCATGCCTGGCACCTCCCCCGCAGACTCAAGCGCAGAGCGTTGCACACTTCAAGGAATTCCATTTTTCCCCGGGCTTCATAGTCCCCGGCTAAAGGGTTGGCGATCTCCTGGGTAATGATTCCCGGACAAGGGGACATGACGAAAATCTTCTGCCCCAAAAACACGGCTTCCTCAATATTGTGAGTAATGATCAGGATGGTAAGTTCCGTCTCCTGCCAGACCTTGAGGACTAAGTCCTGCATCTCTTCCCTGGTTAAGGCATCCAGAGAAGAAAAAGGCTCATCCATAAGGAGCAGCTCCGGATGAAGCACCATAGAACGGGCAATGGCCACTCTCTGCCTTTGCCCCCCGCTTAATTGAATGGGAAAACGCTTGCGCAGATGCAATAAGCCCAACTGCTTAAGAATCTCTTCGGTGCGTTGAGCTGCCTGGGTACCGGCTATTCCTTTAATCTGCAAGCCCAGCCGGACATTATCCCATACGGTTTTCCAGGGCAAAAGTCCGTATTCCTGCAGAATCAGGGCCACCTCGTTGTTAGCTTGGGGAGGAGCGCCTTTTAAGAGCACCTTTCCCTGGTAGTTCTTATTCAAGCCTGCCACTACATTTAAAAGGGTGCTTTTACCGCAGCCGGAGGGGCCAATGATCGCCCCGATCTGCCCCTGAGGAAGAGTTAGGCTGACATCTTTTAAGGCGGGGGTTAATTGACCGTTCTGGGCATAGACCACATTGAGGGATTCAATGGTTAAATAGTTCTTCATCAATTTTATATCTCCCAATCCCGCGCATGTTGTAATCAATGAGGGTTTGATAGGCCAGCTCAATATCCTGGGGTTCACCCTTGCCGATCCACGCCAGAATCACTTCGCGGAAGGTTCCCACAAAGGCCGTAGCGGTGACATTGGTATCCTGCCTGGGGATCAGTCTTTCCGCCATAAGCTCATCCAGATCAATTTTGGTCAAGCGGATCAAATCCTCTTCAATATCGGCATATTTAGTATTCAAAGCCGTGTGGATCTGGGGAAATTGTTCCAGGAGGATTTTGGCCAGGTACTTCTCTTTCAGGAACAAGCGGATGCACACTTCCATGGAGGCCTGCAGCTTAGCGAAGGTATCGGTGTACTGTGCCCGTTCCTGCTTGATTTTGGCCAGCAATTCGGCGTAGATCTCTTTGACAATCATATCCACCAGAGATTCTTTATCCGTAAAATAGAGATAAAAGGTCCCTGTGGCGATGCCGGCCCGCCTGGCGATGGACTTAATGGAAACCTTGCCGATCTCCTCTTCTTCCGATAGGATTTCCTTGGCGGCTTTGATTATCCTTTTCCGGCGCAATTCTTGTTTCTCAAGGACTCGGTCCGTTTTATTATAAACCATAGTTAACTCCGTTTTAGAAAAAATATCCATAAACTGAACTAAGATTCAATTTATGGACAAATTGTACTCTTTATTATTTTTCCAGTCAAGGGGCAAACACAAGTTGGTTTAGAATGCCTTCCCCTCTTTGCGCCATTCCCCATATTCGGCAGCTGCTGTGAACAGAACGTCCGTGGAAGAATTGAGGGCCGTTTCGCAGGAATCCTGAACCACACCGATAATAAAGCCTACCCCTACCACTTGCATGGCAATATCATTGGAAATACCAAACAGACTGCAGGCCAAAGGAATGAGTAAAAGAGAGCCCCCTGCCACACCGGAAGCTCCGCAAGCAGCGATTGCCGACAGCACACTTAAAATGATGGCCGTCGGAATATCCACAGTGATGCCTAAGGTGTGAACGGCAGCCAAGGTAAGCACGGCAATGGTCACCGCCGCCCCTGCCATATTGATGGTCGCTCCCAAAGGGATGGAGATGGAATAAGTGTTTCTATCCAGCCCCAGCTTTTCACAGAGAGTCAAGTTGACGGGGATATTAGCTGCCGAGCTTCGGGTAAAGAAAGCCGTAATGCCGCTTTCTCTTAAACAACGGAACACCAGAGGGTAAGGGTTTTTACGGATTTTAAGATAAACGATCAGCGGATTGATGATCAGGGCCACAAAAACCATGCAGCCCACCAGGAGAAGGAGTAATTTTCCATACCCCAGCAAAACCTCCAAACCGCTGGTTGCAATCGAATCAAAAACCAACCCCAGAATCCCCAAGGGCGCTAAATTGATCACCCATTTTACCACCTTGGATACCGCATCGGCAAAATCACCAATCAGTTGCTTGGTGGATTCACCGGCGGTCCGCAAGGCCAGGCCTAAAAGGATGGCCCAGGATAAAATTCCGATATAGTTGGCATTCAGCAAGGCTTTAACCGGGTTGTCAACCACATTCATAAGCAAGGATAAAAGAACCTCGGTAATCCCGCCTGGAGCGGTTATATCCTCAGCACCGGCGGCCAGGGCAATGCTCACGGGGAACATAAAACTGGCTATGACCGCAGTAACACCGGCCAGGAAGGTGCCGAGCAGATAAAGAATAAGAATAGCTTTCATATTGGTCTGCTGTCCACTCTTATGGTTGGCAATGGCCCCCATCACTAAAATCAAAACCAGAACCGGTGCCACAGCCTTTAAAGCGCCAACAAATAAATTACCGAGAATAGCGACCGGCGCGGCAATGTCAGGAATCCATAAAGCAAGCATAATACCGATGATGAGACCCATGAGGATGCGTTTGACGAGGCTAATGTTGTTCCACTTTCTGAGCAGTTCCTTCAATTGTCTTGGCTCCTTTCACGTATTTTTCGACTAATAATGTCGTATTATATAAGATTTTTTAAGTTTATCACGAATTATAAGACATGACAATTGATGATCCTGTATACATTTCTGGATACATTGCCAAAGGTTTTATGGGTATGTTTTATTTTTGCATTTTCAGGCATCTACTGAGTGCAGTTTTAAATAATTAGAAAAGGATTTCTCGCAGAAACAGCTAACTATTAGTATTAAATGATTGTCAATAAGTCATTAGAGAAATGTAAGCAACAATAGAGTCACCGGAGGTGCTTTATGATCTATGAAGGCGCTGTTTTCCGTCCTCCCAGTGAAGCGTCCAGCCTGATTCTGCAGGTCTCCCTGGGCTGCCGCCATAACCAATGTACATTTTGCAGCATGTACAAAGGAAAAAGCTTTCGCATCCGCAGTATCGAGGAGATCATGGATATGATCGATGCCGGCTCGAAGGCTTATCCTCATATGGAACGGATTTTTCTTGCCGATGGCGACGCCTTGGCCATGGAAACGGACGTATTAAGCAATGTTCTGGAAACACTTTACCAGCGCTTCCCCCGCCTGAAGCGGGTAGGAATCTACGGAGGGCCGAAGGATATCCTGGAAAAAAGCCCTGCGGAACTGGCCCGGCTCAAGGAGCAAGGGCTGAGCATCGTCTATCTGGGTGTGGAAAGCGGCAGCGGGCTGATCCTTAACCTGATCCGGAAAGGAGTAACCCCCGAGGAAATGATCAACGCCGGTCAAAAGGTTGTGGCCAGCGGGCTCAAATTATCCTGCACCATTATTTTAGGATTGGGGGGCCGGGAACGCTCCCCGGAACATGCCGTGGAGACCGGAAAAGTCATCAGTGCTATCAACCCCCACTACCTGGGAGCCCTCACCCTCATGCTGGCTCCGGATGCCCCCCTCACCCAAAAGATCAAATCCGGGGAATTTACCCCTCTCAACAAATGGGAAAGTCTCATCGAGCTGGAACTCATGGTTCAAGGCTTAAACTTAAAGGATTGCCTATTCCGCAGCAACCACGCCTCCAACTACCTCCCCCTCAAAGCCCACCTTCCCCATGATAAAGCAACCCTTCTCTCCACTTTAAAAGAGGTCATTGAGGAAAACCGGGAGGAAGTCTTAAGACCCGAATACTGGCGAGGGCTTTAAATCAGTGCAGGGAACAACCCCCGTACATTCCCTGAGGGCAGTATCGCCCTTCCGGAAGGCACAGGGGCGGTTCCCTGCATTTCTTATCTAAAAAAACTATCAATTATGGCATGCTTAGCTTGGTTTAATTATTTTAGCAAACCCAACTTTTGGATCAGATAAGGAAGTGCCCGTTCGAAGCAGACCCCATAGCGGCGCTCTTGATTTCCCTCTACGGTAAGCTGGATGCATTTCAGGGTATAATCCACAGCAATCTGAGTAGCTTCGGCCAGAGAAAAGTTATTGAGCAGACCGGACAATAAGGTGCTGCCAAAGACGTCCCCTGTGCCGTGGAAATAGCCTTCCACCCGCTCATTAAAGGCATAGCTTACCTGATCCGTTTCCCGATCATAGCAGGCTGCGCCAAGCTGGGCCGGGTCAAAGGAGATACCTGTCAAGACGACTTTTTTCGCGCCCATGTCGGAAAGCTTCCTGAGAATTTTCTCGACATAATCCTGGGAATACTTATCTCCCACATAGTCTTCCTCAAGCATAAAGGCTGCTTCCGTTAAATTGGGGACGATGATATCGGCCATGGAGCAAAGCTTGGCCATACCTTTAGCCATCTCCGGAGAGTACACCGAATAGAGAACCCCATTATCCGCCATCACCGGATCCACCATAACCAAGGTATCGGCTTTTCTAAAGGTTTTAAAGAGATCGGCTACCAAATCAATCTGGGCAAAGGACCCTAAAAAACCGCTGTATAAAGCGTCAAACTTCAGATCAAGGGATTGCCAGTGCTTGGCTATAGGTTCGATATCTTCGGTCAAATCCCGATAAGTAAACCCTTCAAATCCCCCCGTGTGGGTGGACAGGACTGCTGTAGGCAATACCCCTGTATCAAATCCGGCCGCCGAAAGAATGGGCAAGGCCACGGTTAATGAGCATCTGCCTACACAGGATATATCGTGGATGGCCGCTACCCGCTTTTGTCTTTCCATAGTCACTTCTCCTTACACGAAAATTGAATCATTGCCTAAATAAACAATAGTTAATTATAGCTTAAATCATTCCCCTTGCAAAGTTTATTTAACCTTGGGTTTATTCTTTATAAAGTAATGAATAATATTGGGATTGCTGGTTTTGCGGGGTTGGATTTCGAATTGCTTTAATGAGGAAATAAGCGGGGTCAGCTTAGTGTGCCCGTAGTTTCTGGTATCAAAATCAGGATAGCGTTTGTTCAGCCGCTTGCCCACTTCACCTAAAAACGCCCAACCATCCTCATCAGAGCTTTCCGTAACAATAATGCGAATGGTGCGAATCAGATCATCCAGGGAAGCCATCCCATCTTTCGTGGGATCATGCTTCTCACTTTTTAAGGGAATACCCTGCTCGGAAACATTGGTAGTGCCACCGGCCAGCACTTCTAAATATTTAAATTTCTCACAGGCGGCGATAAAGGGTGTGGGGGTTTTTTTCTCACCCATACCGATGACATACATTCCCGCTTCCCTTAAGCGGGCGGCCAGCCGGGTGAAATCACTGTCACTGGATACGATACAGAAGCCGTCTACATTCTTGGAATAAAGGATATCCATGGCATCAATAATCAAGGCTGCATCTGTGGCATTTTTACCTGTGGTGTAACTGTATTGTTGAATGGGTGTGATGGAGTAATTAAGGAGCACATTTTTCCAGGACGACAATTGAGGTTTTGTCCAATCTCCATAAATTCTTTTGTAGGTAGGAATGCCATGATTGGATACTTCATCTAAAATCGGTTTAATGTATTTTTCCGAAACATTATCAGCATCGATGAGCACCGCAATATTTTTATCATTATCCATAAGATATCCCCTTTAAAACATATTAATTTCACATATGTATATGCAGCGCCTAAGCTGCCCCCATGAGTAATAGTATAATGGAACTTCATTTTACTTACAATACGGATTACACTGCCTTCCCTGGTAAAAAAACCGCTCCTTCAAGCGAAGAAGCGGTTCATTGTTTCCGGTTATGAATGAAGCTGTTTAGTCACCCAGAGCCGGGACCGGTTTTTTGTATTTTCTAAGTTCGAAAAACAGGAAGGTTCCGGTCACCAGGACAGCCAGGCCATCCGCGATGGGAGCCGTGATCCAGACCCCTTCAATTTTGTAAAACCGAGGGAGCAGGAGCAAAAGAGGAATAAAAAGAAGCACTTGCCGGGAAAGACTGAGAATCGTGGATTGAATAGGTTTTCCTACTGCCTGGAAGTAGGAGGAGCCAATGATTTGGAAACCGACAATGGGCATCAAAGCCAGGAAGACAAGGGATGCATGGACGGCTAACTCGGTAAGAGCCAGATCATTTTTACTGAAAAGCCCTACCACCGGAACAGCAAAGAGATGGAGCAGGACAAATCCGCCTGCCGCCATAGCAGTGCCCACCAGAACGGCTTTTTTCAGGGTTTCCTTGACCCGCTCATAATTCTGGGCGCCGTAATTATAACCGATAATGGGTTGTGCCCCTTGGCTGACTCCGACAATCGGCATCAGCAGCAGCATGGATATACTCATGACAATGCCCACGGCTGAAATAGCTATATCTCCCCCATATTCCCTTAAGGTGTTGTTCAGCAGAGTTTGCTGAACACTATTGGCGATCTGCATGGCAAAAGGTGCAAAGCCAATGGTTATGGTCTTTAAGACAATGGATGGATCCAGACGCAAATATTTTGCTCTCAGCTTAATTCTGCTGCGTCCCATGAGAAAATGGCTGAGAACCCATATTGCCGAAACAGTTTGACCAGTCACTGTCGCCAAAGCGGAGCCCTGAATACCCCAATCAAATATAAAAATGTAAATATAGTTACAGACAATGTTAATAACCGCACCGATAATCTGAGTCAGCATAGCAATACGGGGGTTGCCTTCGGCACGGATAAAGTTGTTCATGCCAAAGGCTAAAGCACCTGGCACTGCGCCCATCATAATGATATGGCTGTATTCCTTGGCATAGGGCAAAACTTCCGGACTGGCGCCAAACAAGACCAAAAGGGGTTCAGCATTAAAAAAGTAAACGAAGGATAAAAGCAAGGGCAAAAGCACAAGAAGACCTGTGGCGTTTCCTGCAATTTTTTCCACTTCGTCCATCTTTTTCTCGCCCATGCGAATAGAGATCAGGGCGGTAGCTCCCACACCCACCAGCATAGCGACGGACATAAGCAAAATCATCACAGGCATGGCTACCGTAACTGCAGCGATGGCCAGATAACCAACACCCTGACCGACAAAGATACGGCCGATAATATTGTAGAGGGCATTAACCAACATCCCAATAATTGCCGGCAAGGAAAATTCCCACAGCAATTTTCCGATGCTGTCATTTCTAAGGCTTATCATTTAAACACTTCTTTCTCACTCTATAATCTGCTCTTGATCATGATCTATCTTCTTAGTCATGCTCTGTCTGCTTGATCATGATCTCTATAGTTCCCTGTTCCTCAGGTCAAACCGGCACTTTTTTAAGAAAATCCACAACGTGCTGCAAATTATTCTCAAAAGCCTGGATATCCTCGGCATCAAAAACAGCCAAAGATTCTCCCATTTGTTCTGTGAAAGCAGCAATACGCTCCTCCATCTTCTCTTTGCCCTGGGGGCTTAAGTAAATTAAGCTCTTCCGGCGATCCTTCGGATCCATAGCCCGTATAATAAGCTCCTTTTCCTCCAAAAAATCAACCAAAGCGGTTAAGCTTCCTTTTTCAATATCCAGGTTTTTACCGATTTCGGTCAGGGTTTTTGGATTCTCATGATAAAGGATATTGAGTATTTTGATATGATTTTTCTTCAAATCTGAACGACAATCCACTTCGTTGCGAAATGGCAGCAAAAACTTCTCATGGAACAACCCCATAAAAGTAAACATCAGTTTATGAATTTGCTTGGTTTTATTATAGTTCAATACGACCACCTACCTTTTACTTAACTAAAGAAAAAATAAGAATTCAGACAGTTAGGAAACTAACAGTAAGAATACTTAAATATTATAGTGATAACCAAGCCGGAATGCAAGCACTTTCTTTCGAAAGGATCGGTCATCTGCTTCCATAGTTCGCGACGGTTCCCGGGCAATGATTTTCCTGCCTGCATGAATAAAGCAGGGATATCCGATTGGATATCCCTGACCTAAGCAATAGTATTCATCTTCTCCGGCGAAAATAATTATATTCCTTCATGGTGTTATCTCCAGACTATTTAACGATAAGCATAGGTTAAAGCTTTAAATGCTTAAGAATCGCGTAATCAAAGGGTGGAAAGGATGACAACAGCTCTTGGATGGTCACTTTTGCCAAGGACCCTTCAAGGGCGTTTCTCGCCTCCTCTAAAGGTGGCCGGAGCACGTCATTGATCCGGCAGCCAATCGGACAATAGGCATTGGGATGAGCATGAAGGCCAAACAGTGCATGCTGGTCCGTTAATTCCACTGCCCGATAGACCGCCAATAAAGTGATCTCCTCCGTACTTCTGGTTAGTTTTGCTCCTCCGGTACCTGAAGAAATAGCGATCAGGCCGGCTTTTTTTAAGTACCCCATAATGCGCCGGATCAGAACCGGATTGGTGTTGACACTCACAGCAAGGGCTTCGCTGGTCACTTTGACATCTTCAGGACACCAGGCAATGATAATAAGGATTTGTACTGCTACAGGAAACCTGCTGCTTAATTGCATGGTCTCCTACTCCCCCACCGCTTCCACCCGGCAAGGAATACGGCGGTGCATGGGAGTGCACATCTCGTCCCTGTCCGTGCTCTGGACTAATTCATTGACATTGACTCCGTATTTGCTGCCTTCATAGACCAGCCCTCCGCCATGACGGATGTAGACACAACCGCGAGCTGCGTGGGGACTGATTTCAACTTCGATCAGCGCTGTGGAGGCTTTTGTGGTAATTTCAGCTTTGTCCCCGTCGGTAAGCCCCAGGTTTCCGGCATCCGCCTCATGCATAAGCATGGTTGCCCAGCGCCGGGAACCGTTCCACTGGGGATTGCGCAGCATGGTGTTGGCTACTGTCTCATGATGAAGCCCTGCGTGGAGGATCAGAGGATAATGCTCAGGCAGCTCCAGCTCCGCCCTTTCTTTATCGATAGTGGCCGCTTGCAGAGGTTCGAAGAGCTCCTCAATGCTCAAGGCCAGTTTTTTATCTGGGGTGTGCAGCATTTGAAAGTTATCACCCTGGAATCTGGCCAGGATTAACCCCTGGGGATGCCCAACAATATCCTGATACATCTTCTCCGCCATGGTGATATCCGGAGGATAGCCTATGGCGGCAGCGCCGGCTTTAAAGCCTTTACTGCTGTTGATCAGCAGGCCTGCGATTAAAGCCTGGTTGACGGAGCCGAGGGCCTTCCCCAGAGTTTCCGCCAGGATGAGGGGAGCCAGCTTGGCATGCTGGGGATTTTCCAGGAAATAAGCGTTGATTGCCCCTAAGTATGAGGTAAGGCCTTGCTGCCCTGCCCCATAGAGCCGATCCGGCAGTTCCGGTAGAAAACCCATGGCCTTAATCAGCTCTAAGATAATCGCTGAACCCTCTTTGGCTTCCGGGCTGAGGGGCTCCAGGACAGGCTGACGCATTTGAAAATAGAACTCCGGGTAGGAATAGTTAAAACACGTGGTATCATAGGATTCCAGATAACTGAGACTGGGCAGGACATAATCAGACAAGCGGGCGGTTTCGGTGTAGGCGATATCAATACACACTGAGAGCTCCAAGGCCTGGAAGGCCTTTTCATAAGCCAGGGTATCCGGCCAGGAGCGAAGGGGGTTACAGGCACTGACGATTAAAGCGCGGATGCGCTCCGGATGATCATGGAGGATCTCATCAGGCAAGATAGCCGGCGGAAATACCCCCAACACGGGAAACATCTTATGTTTCACCGTACGCCAGGTTTTCGGATGGCGCTCATCGCTGTCACTTCCCATGGGATAAAGGAAAGCGGGAAAAATCTGTCCCCCTTCCACAGCCAAACGTCCTGTTACAGCCCGTAAAATATGCAGCAAGTAATTGTTGAGGGTGGAGTTGCGATTCATATAAATTCCCAAATCCTGATGGATACAGGACTTGGTTTGGGCAATCAGGCGGGCCGTCTCCACCACATCTTCATAATTAAGCCCGCAGACCTCTTCCACCGCTCTCTTAGCTTCAAATCCGCTGAAGAGTTGGGCAACCTCTTCCCACCCGCTCACATGGTCTTCAAGATACTTTTTATCTTCCCATTCCTGCTCGAGAATAATCCGGATGATGGCTTTTAAGAGCAATGTATCAGACCCCGGGCGCAGGGCCAGATGAAGATCCGCAAACTTAGCCGTCTCCGATAAGCGCGGATCAATAACAAGCAGTTTTTTGTGGGGATTCTCAGCAAACTCCTTGATCAAGAGCCGGGTACGCGGCTCCTGATGGCTCATCCAGCCATTCCAGCCCCAGGCCACCAAAGTATCTGCTCCATGGGCGTCCGCCACGGAAGTTAACCCCTGTTTTCCCGCAACCCGGCCGTCCACCCAAAAGACATTGGAAAATTCTTGTGCCAATGATGAATAGTAATAACGTGAACCCAGAAGGCCCAGCAGCCTTAACCCGATGCCGACCTCCATCTGCCCCCCTACATTGCCGCCGCCCACATAAGCAAAGGATTTAGGTCCATGGTCTTCTTTGATGGACAATAATTTTTCAGAAATCTCACCAATGGCTTGTTCCCAGCTGATGCGCACATGACGGTCCCCTGCTTTTTTCAAAGGATAATAAAGGCGATCCCCATTATGGGCATAATGGGCGATCTTCAGACCTTTTTGGCAGCAATAGCCGAGACTGCGGGGATTGTCCTTATCCCCACGGACTTTGACGATACGATTGTTCTCTATCTCCAGTTCCAGGCCACAGTTCTGAGCACAGAGTATACAACCGCTTTTTTTCCATTCTCCCATCCTTGTGCTTCTCCCCTCTCTGGTGGTCCCATGGGTGTAACCACTTTGGTTTCATCTTAACAGATATCTAAATATTCTGTCAATCGTAATCGGCTATAATCAGTTGGCTAAACTGCAACTGTTCCCCTTCAATATACTGGTGCTCCTGTCTGCAGTAATCTTCGCTTAGTGCTGTTGAGCGTGCAACCAGGAAGGTTAAAAATAAATTAAATAAAGCCAAAAATGACAGTACGCGGAAAACTCCGCCACTGTCATTTTGGCATATCATTGCTTTGCACATTGCTTTTCTATTTTGATGATTTCCCCAATGGTCTAAAGGGTTTTAATAGGCAGACCAGCCTCCGTCAGCCACGATAACAGCGCCATTGACGAAGCTGGACTCCTCCGCAGCCAGGAACAATGCCACCTGAGCAATCTCCTCAGGTTTGCCCATACGGGGATTGGTGGCCATACCAGCATAGGCCCGTGCGGAGCCGAATTTATGAGGATCGGTAATTGTGGACCCGATATTGGTTTCCACGGCTCCCGGGGCGATGGCGTTGCAGCGAATCCCCTGCTGGGCATACATAAAGCCGGTGTTTTTAGTAAAACCAATCACGGCATGTTTGGAGGCCGTGTATGTAGCCCCTGCTCTGGCACCGTTTAGTCCCCCTGCCGAGGCGATATTGACAATGACGCCGCTTGATTTTTCCAGGAATATGGGAAGAACCTTTCTGGTTGCACGCATAACGCTTGTGGTGTTTACGGCAAATATTCTTTCCCAATTCTTATCTTCTATATCAGCGGCAGGTTCAAAATTATCCATGATTCCTGCATTGTTGACAAGAATATCGACGGTACCATAAGTACTCACAGCTGTGTCAATCAAGGCTTGAATATCTTCTTCCACAGCAACATTGGTCTTGATGGCCAAAGCGGTGCCACCTGCCGAAGTAATCTCTTCGGCAACCTTATGGGCACCCTCCAGATTGAGATCCGATACAACGACTTTGGCCCCTTCTTTGGCGTAGAGAAGGGCAATTGACTTGCCCATACCGGAAGCTGCTCCCGTTACAATGGCCACCTTATTCATTAATCTCATGGTTTTTTCCTCCTCGCTCTAATCATTCAAAATCTGCTTTCTCTGCCTGCAACCTTAGGGTTGCCAATTCTGCTTGTTTTAAGAACTGTTTTCCGGAAGTTTTTACCCTCCTCTCTCATTTAATAAGCTTTTTAATTTATTAAATATTCGGAATTTAGTTAATTCTAACGTATTCGCTGCTGTTTGACCAGTCCAAACGGCATAAAATATAATTCTGATCGGATTGATATTTTTAATTATCGATGAAAAGAGTTATGATTTAGATAAGGATAACTTTAGGCTTGCAAGTCCATCCTATGCTCTAAGGAGGGAAGATTCTATGACAGTTGATAAAACCAATCTGGAAATTGCCACGTTTGCCGGGGGGTGCTTTTGGTGTATGGAATCAGTATACAGCCCCTTGCCTGGGGTTTTGGAGGTTCTATCCGGCTACACCGGCGGCCATGTGGAAAACCCCACCTATAACGAAGTCTGTTCCCACACCACCGGACATAGGGAA
The DNA here is from genome assembly GCF_007830365.1 of Desulfitobacterium sp. LBE. Lineage (NCBI taxonomy): Bacteria > Bacillati > Bacillota > Clostridia > Eubacteriales > Desulfitobacteriaceae > Desulfitobacterium > Desulfitobacterium sp. LBE. The sequence continues at coordinate 733,545 of NZ_VLKD01000001.1, forward strand.
GCGATCCAAATTAAATTTAATCCGAATATTGTGAGCTACAAGGAACTCTTGGCTCTTTTCTGGCGGCAAATCGATCCCACCGATCCCGGCGGACAGTTTCACGATCGTGGTGAGTCCTATCAGACAGCTATTTTTTATCACAGCGAAGAACAACGCCGGCTGGCCGAAGAATCTAAAAATGCTTTAATCAGCAGTTCGCATTTTGATAAGCCCATCGTTACTGAGATTCTCCCGGCTGCTCCCTTCTATCCGGCAGAAGATTACCACCAAGGCTATCATCAAAAAAATGCTTTCCGCTATGCACTTTACCGCCAGGGTTCAGGCCGGGATGCCTTCATCAACAAACATTGGGCAAAAGAAAAGGAGCAATTAAAAAAGCGTTTAACTCCGCTGCAATTTCATGTGACTCAGGAAAAAGGCACGGAACCTCCCTTTCAAAATGAGTTCTGGAATAACAAGCAGGAAGGGATTTACGTGGATGTCGTTTCCGGTGAGCCTCTTTTCAGTTCCAGGGATAAATTCGACAGCGGCTGCGGCTGGCCTAGTTTTACCAGGCCGGTGTTAAAAAGCAATATCGTCGAAAAAATTGACCTCAGCCATAATATGACCCGCACAGAGGTCGTCAGCCGCAATTCTGAATCTCATTTGGGACATGTTTTCGATGACGGACCGGGGCCGGATGGCTTGCGTTACTGCATCAATTCGGCTGCTCTGCGCTTTATCCCGAAGGAAGATCTGGAACGGGAGGGCTATGGGGATCTGCTCCGTTTGTTCCGGGATTAGACTTGAGAGTCTTTGCCGATTAAGCGGCTTTCAACATTATAGAGCACTTCACAGTCACACACGCCGCCGTTCTTTTGGAAAATCTCCAGAATATCGTTGATTTTGCCGCGGTTAAGCTGCATCTGAGTTAATATTTGCCGGCTGAAACGATAAGTATGGTCACAGTGGAAGGCTGCCAGTTTTTCATTTAAGCGGTAAAAGAACAGACGCTGAAAAAGCATGCTTAAGATCTCAGCATCTTTGTTCAAACTGGATTTCTCATGATTATAGAGCGCATCGTATTCCAGATGGCCCTGCTTAATTCCATGAACTAAACGGCGGTTAACCTCTTCTTTAATCAATTTCTTATCCTTAAGAAGGGGTAATTCTGCTTGTCCTTCTTCCTGAAAAGTCTTCTCCGGCATGACTATCATCTCCTTAAACGAATCACTTCTAATTCTTGGGGATTTTGATTTCCTATAGATCTTCAATACTCCTATTATAAGCATAGAACATGCTTTAATTCATCGTTCTTTATCCCCCGCGATGCGGCAAAGCGTCACGGGAGGGTTATGCAGAAAAAAGGTGGAGTTCGACTCAATGTCATTTAATGGTATGAATATAACTTATTAAACTATAAGTGTTTGCAGGCTTCACATATCGAGCAGCGGCATGACAATACGGACAGGGGGCAACATTTTTCTGATGTTGCCCCTTGTCTGTATGTTTTTATATTTACTCTGAAAACACGGTAAAAACGTATCTTTTGCGCTGGCTATCTCATAATCAGTCGTTTATCGCCTCAATGCCGAGACGTTTTAGTTCGTCAAGATGATCCCGCATTTTCTGGAGCGTCTCTGGGGAGTGTCCTTCCCATTCCGGGACTTCGCCTATTACGCGCAAGGGATGTTGGGTGCGATAGGATCTGGTGGGGTTCCCCGGAAACTTCTTATCCGTCAGATTGGGATCATTCTCGAAGGTGCCGGTGGGCTCCACACAATAGATACGACCGGGTCCGTCGCCCACTGCAAGCTCTGCTCCCCACACGGCCGCATCCAAGGTCCCAGTCAGATAGACATAGTTGGCCTTCTTTCGCTTACCATAGTTAGAGCTATAGCCAGGCTCCAGCAAGTCTCCTATCTTCAAGTCGGCTTTTGTACCGTGGTAGAAAGGTCCGGTTTCAATCAGTTCTCTTTTTTTATGCACACTAAGTCCTCCATATAAATTCCTGTTTATCGTTTTCAAAAAGTTATAGCAGATTTCTGCATCCCGTTACCGCCGGTACAGGGGCATACTCTCCTCCATCGTTACACCATCAATAGCCACAATCTCCCCTAAAATCTTAAAGTAGTCAATATCTTTAGGCACCCTGATTCTGAACTCAACGGGAATATTCCTGGAAAACTTGATCGGCAGAACGGAAACATGTTTAATCGTGATGCCATTTTTTTCAAAAACCTCACCGATTTCTGTCAGTTTAAATTCATTGGCAATACACACTTTTAACAATTGCTGGTTGCGAAAAAGAAGCTTTTCAAAGAAGCCGTCCAAGGTCAGGAAAACCAGGAAGGTAGTTATTAATGAAGAATAATACATCCCTGTAGCCACTGCCATGCCAATCGCCGCTACCACCCAAATGCTGGCGGCCGTTGTCAGCCCTTTGACTGAGGTGCCTTCGCGCATGATGGTGCCGGCGCCCAAAAAGCCAATACCGGTTACAATATTGGCCGCTATTCTTCCCGGATCTTTATTGGCATAATCAAATGAAGTAAAAGCAAACATAGACACGATAGTGACCAAAGCGGCCCCTAAAGCGACGAGTATATGTGTTCTTAATCCTGCGGGTTTGTGGATCTTCTCCCGTTCCCAACCGACAACCCCACCTAAGATACAGGCTAACAAAAGCCTTAAGGCCATCTCGTAATCGCTAATCAACAAAAGAGCCACCTCCCGAATCATTCAGTAACTACAAGACATTACTTTGATTTTACAATAAGTATTGATCTATTTTAACTCTACTCAATTAAAAAAACAAAGAGACCATTTATCAACGATGACTCCCTGTACTATTTCTTCCAAATCTCATGGTCTTTATGTTTGTCATTATTGCAGGATCAGTCCGACAGGTAATGATGAGCCAAGGCATTTGCTTCCTTAGTTTTCCATCTTTTTCAAGAGCAGATTGACTTTATGGAGAGCATAGGTTAGATCAGCTTGCTCCTCATCAGTCAATTTAGTCAGGTTATTGCTGAGCCGTTGATACATTCCGGCCCATTTTTGATCTTCAGCATCTTGGCCCGCTGTGGTCAGGGAAACCAGAACGGCCCGCTTATCTTTAGGGTCGGGTGCTTTGACCAGGAAGCCACCTGTTTCAAGGTCGCTGATCACTTTGGTTAATTGTTGCTTGGCAATATCCAGACCGCTGCTTATGTCTTTAATATTCAATGCTCTCTGCTTCATATAGATAAATTCGAGAACGTGGCTTTGCAGGTGTGACAACGCCACGGCTTCTTTGTTCAGCTGGCTGAAGTTCCCAAAAAGATTTGAGATCAACTCAATATATTCTTTGGCAATCATTTCACTCATTGCTGCACCTCCCTAATATAGTAATCATTTTAATGCTATTAATAGATTATTTCAAGTAAAAACCCTTGATATAGTAAATTAAAATTTACTATATCAAGGGTTTTCTCATCCGTTATGACTCAGTTCTGCCTTTCACTAAATCCTGAAGTTTTGCAATTGCTGTGAAATAGTTCCGTAAACCTATTCAGGCTGCGCCGACAAGTTCGCGCACCTTCTCCACCGCAGACGCAGCATCCGGAGCATAAGCGTCGGCGCCAATCTTATCGGCAAAATCCTGGGTAACCGGGGCTCCGCCCACAATTATTTTTACCTGATCGCGATAATCAGCCAAGCCTTCAATTACGCTCTTCATATTTATGATCGTTGAGGTTAATAAGGCAGAAATGGCTACGACATCCGGTTTATTTTCTTTAACAGCTTCAACGAATTTTTCTGCCGAAACGTCAATTCCTAAATCCACCACTTTAAAACCGCCACCCTGCAACATTATGATAACCAGATTTTTACCAATATCGTGAAGATCCCCCTTCACAGTGCCAATCAAGACAGTTCCTTTCTCTTGAAGGGCATCGCCGGCTAAAAAAGGTTTAACGGCATCCATTCCAGCATGCATTGCTCTGGCGGCAACTAAGACTTCGGGGACATAAACTTCATTATTTTTAAACTTAGTACCGATAATACTCATAGCCGTAATAAACCCATCATTAATAATCGTAACCGGATCAAGCCCTTCTGCCACTGCTTTAGCAGCTTGCTCCCGAACTTGATTGGCATCTCCCTTCATAAGTGCTTCTTTTATTTCGTCAAGGATTTTCATTTCTTCTACTCTCCTTTTTTAATTTTAAATAGGCAAGCATTGCTGACAATTATTTCAGATCATATCTGCCATAATTTGCCGCTGTTCTGTATAGACTTGCGATGTTTTCAGGAGGAGTTTCCCCCGAAACAACATTGGCTGGCGCCACGATATAACCACCGTTTTCTCCTAATGTATCAATCATATTTTTAACTTCTTTTTCAGCGCCCTCTATACTTCCGGCTAGAGCATGCTGAACATCTATGCCACCATGAAAAATAACTTCAGAACCAAATTCCTGCTTTATTTTAAGCGGGTCCATGCCGTTTGCCGTATGCTGGATAGGATTCAAAACGTCAATTCCGGCTTCAATTAACAAAGGAATCAATGGGTAAACAGCCCCACAACTGTGAAACATTATTTTAGCCTGAGGGGCCTTCTTTTTAATAAAGGCAAAGAGTTCTTTATGATACGGTTGCAGCATCTCCTTATATAATTCAGGTGAGATAAATGGTGCGTTCTGCATGCCATAATCTTCACAGAAAGCTATCATATGGATATAGGGTCCCACTGCATTTAGGTATACTTCATGAAGTCCTAAAAATATATCGAGAATTTTTCCTAATAAACGCTTGGCAAATGGTTTATTGATCATGAGGTCAACTAAAAAGTTATCAAATCCTCTCATAATCCAAGCAGTATCGAAGAATCCATAATTATGAGCAGCATGGGCGGCAATAGCGTAATCGGTATTTTGGAGCAGGTCATGGGCACGTTCTGCCAAGCCCTCAGCACGTCCCGGAGCATATGGATCAAGCCATGGATAGTTATCAAGATCACTTTCATCTGCATTCAATAAAGGATACTTTACAATAGCTCTTTCATTTCCCAATAACCTATAGACGACACCCCATTCATCAGAAAAAGTGCCATCATCATACATTGTATTTTGATAATCCGTAGGCGTTTTCAGCCAAACATGGCGAAAATCAATGTCCAAAGCTTGCAGAACACGTGGGTCATAATAGTTCGCCGTAAAATTTCTGCGGAACGGCTCAACCTCTCCCTCAATATTAAAATGGTTTTTCAAAGCAAAATAGGCCGGATCATTAATAAAGCTCGCCGATTCACATAAATCCATAGGGATACGGTCAGGCAATTTTTTGTTCAAAACCGCTAATACCCTTTCACGATGATTCATAGGTTTTACTCCTCTCGCTAAAAAATATTTAAGCTCTGTGCTACCAAATGATTATAGATTTTTTGACAGTTCTTCATAAACACCGGCCCGATGAGCGCTCAAGTAATTCATACAATATAAATCCTGACCCATTAAAGCCTGGGCAGCGAAAATTGTTCCCATCATCCCCCTGTCGGTAGGATTTAAAATATAGCCGTCCATGCCCAATGTCATGGTTTGGACCATGAAGATACGGTTTAATATTTTTCGGTTAGGCAGCCCATAAGACACATTGCTTAACCCACACATAAAGTGGACATTTGGATATGCTTTTTTTACAGCCTTAATCGTTTCGAGAACCTCAATCCCGGCTGCCTCAATACTGCTTATCGGCTTGACAAGCGGGTCAAAATACATATCCTGATCCGGAACCCCAATTGACCGTAGTTTATCATATAGACTTTTAAGCACCCGCATACGGTCAGCGGCTGTTTCCGGAACTCCCTCATCGTCCATGCAGAGTGCCACGATTTTGGCCTTATATTTAGCCAAAAGGGGGCTAATCGCTTCAAAACGTTCCTTCTCATCAGTAATTGAGTTAATCATGGGCTGTCCATACTTACATAGTGCCAGTCCCGCTTCCAAAACCTCAGGATTGGGGCTATCGATGCACAAGGGAACCTGAACTGCTTCCTGGATTGTATTGATGAGCCATTCCATGGTGTCCTTTTCCTCAAAGACCTTAGTTCCACAATTCACATCCAAATAGTTTGCGCCGGCTTCAACTTGTTCGAACGCTGTCTTCTTAATATAGTGTGCGTCACGATTATCCACCGAATCGCTAATAGCTTTTCGGCTGGAATTAATAAGTTCGCCTACAATCAACATGTCCTTTCCTGCCTTTACTTTGTAATACAGATCAAGCAAACGTTAATTATACTTCCATTCCCCCTTCGCCAATTACTTAGATCCTTACAGCATCATCAAATTCAATGTTTTAATCTTGCTATATCTTAATTCACATTATATACTCTTGTTAAAGCCATTTCATTGATTAAAATTGCCAATCTATTTCGAAATATTGCTTTAATATTTCCATGGAGGCTGATTATGAGGGTTAACGAAAAAGGAGTCCTTGAAGGCTCAGAATATTATTTTTTCACTCCCAGCAATCTGGCAAAATCCCTCTTTTTTTATTTGATTTGTACAGGTAAATTCTTCTGCGACCAGAATTACAATGTCGAAAGAGAAAAATACAGCAGTTACCTGCTGATGTTTGTAGTAAAGGGTCAAGGTACAGTCTGTTATAACGACAGGATATATACTGCCAAAGAAAATGATTTAATCATGCTCAATTGTCATAACCCACATCGGTATTATACGAATACTGAATGGACGACATTGTGGCTCCATTATGACGGTAACATCAGCAAAGAGCTGTTTGACCTTATTTATGATCGTTTCGGATGTGTCATTTCTTTGAGTAATTTGCTAATCATACCTAAGTATCTGAATAGGATTCTTGAAGATGCCAGGGCAGGCAGCCCCCTTTCTGAGCCCTTAATGTCATGTTATATCCAGAGGATGCTGTCAGAGTTACTGATGCTCTCTGATGATTTTATTTTGCCGGAATCTGATAAATCTGATCCGGTTCTGGAAGCTATAGCATTTATTGAGACTAACTTTAAAGAAAAACTCAGCCTTAAGGTTATTGCGTCCCATGTTAACATGAGTTCTTTCCATTTTGCCAGAACCTTTAAAAAGGATACCGGCTATTCCCCATATGAATATGTCGTGAAAACTCGTTTAAACCATGCTAAAATGCTGCTTAAGAAAACAAATCTTCAGATTAAGGAGATAGCCGCCGAATGCGGGTTTTCTACTGAATCAAATTTTGTGGTCAATTTCCATAATAATATAGGAGTTACACCCGGCGAGTTCAGAAACACACCATTTTAATCACGAATCAAGGGGATTCCAGCCTTCAGGCAAGAATCCCCTTGATTCGTGATTAGAGACCTTTCATGACAATCAACTTTACCAGATCCACAATACGGTTGGAATAGCCCCATTCATTATCATACCAGGCCAACACTTTAACCATGCGCTCGCCAATCATCATCGTTGATAAGCCATCGACGATGGAGCTGGCTGAGTTGCCATTAAAATCGCGGGAAACGAGAGGCAGCTCTGTATATTCAAGATATCCCTTCAATTTACCCTCTGCCGCTTCACGCAAGGCAGCATTGACTTCTTCTTTGGTTGTTGATTTAGTTAGATTAGCAACAAAATCAACCAAAGAAACATTCGGGGTAGGGACTCTGACGGCCAGTCCATTCATTTTTCCTGCTAATTCCGGTATAACCAAGGTTACCGCTTTGGCTGCACCTGTGGTGGTCGGAATCATGGATTGATAGGCTGCCCGGGATCTGCGCCAGTCGGAATGCTCCAGATCCAAAATCCGTTGGTCATTGGTAACTGAATGAGTCGTAGTCATCATCCCTTGCTCAATTCCAAAAGCATCCAATAAAACTTTGGCAACGGGAGCAAGGCAATTCGTTGTACAAGAAGCATTGGAAATAATATGGTGTTCCTGGGGCTGATACTGATCGTCGTTAACTCCCATAACAATCGTAATGTCTTCGTTTTTAGCCGGAGCAGAGATAACGACTTTCTTTGCCCCCGCTGTCAGATGTTGAGCCGCGGCAGCGCGCTTTGTAAAACGTCCGGTTGATTCAATGACAATATCCACTCCCAGTTTGCTCCAAGGCAAATCCAAAGGGTTTCTCTCCGATAAAATAGCAATGGATTTTCCATCGACGAGCATTGTATTTCCGTCAATTTCCACTGAATTAGGGAGAATTCCGTGAAGCGAATCATACTTAAACAGATGAGCCAATAAATCAGGACTTCCTAAATCATTGATGGCAACCACTTCAACCGGAAGGGATTGCTTCAGGACCGCCCGCAATGTCAGCCGGCCAATTCTACCAAATCCATTAATGGCAACGCGAACACTCATCTAAATAACCTCCTGAATCATTTCGATATCGTCTTATTCATTGATTCTTTCATGCCGAGATGCACACTGGCAAGCTTAAAGGCTTTGGGCAGGGCCAAAATATTGGGGTTGCTTCCTACATACTTTCCGGCATCCTTTAAGGCCTCTTCAAATGTAGCTCTCGTTTTCATTCCCATACTGCGGGCATAGCCCGGTTCATAAGCGCCTACGATATAGATAGCGGAACAATGTTGTTCTGCTATCTGTCCGCAAGATATCATGGAAAAGGCATGATAAGGATGATAGCCATAATTAAAACGGTATTTATCAATAAACTCTTGATTATTGGCAAAATACTCACCGTACTTTTCAAGGTCAGGTAGTGTATGGTGATAGTCCTTTTGGAAAAGGTCATATAAAGCCCTGTAAGACGGAAATTCCTCATCATGAAAATAACCATTGCAGATTGATGAGCAGATCACCACACAGTTATCCTTTAATACCCTTTTATGTCTGATGATCTGTGCAGATATAGCCTGCATCATTAAAATTGGATTGGTGCCCATGCCATTTCCATAGTGGAAGGCCTGAGGCATACCGAAAACCAGCACATCATAGTTCTTCTCAGCCCAGGGCACATACGTCCTTTTGTCGGCAATTTCCCACGATAAAGGCTGTATTTCAGCGGCGGACCCGGCAAATACCGCAATCTGTCTCTGCTCGGTATCCAGGACAGCGTCACAGGTAAAGAACTTTTTTCCCATACACTTTTCCATATATCGGCCAATGGAATCAAACTTTCTGCGCATCAGGCTCTGACTGTTTACGGTCGTAAAGTCCGGCCTGTGCATTACATGAGGGACATGGTGTGAAGCAATCGATTTCCAATGGGTGATACCGGTAGCACAGTGTTTGTAGCCGCCTGAATAACCTCCATAAGGATTACCCAGAACATGCCCGATCAGTACGGCGAGATCCGATTCAAAAACCTCATGATTCATGATTACCGGATTGCCCATTTCGTCATGCCCCAGGTCAACCAGCTTGCTCCAATCTTCACTGTCATGATTGACAATCTGATTGCTCCACCAAAACTCATGAAAGACCCTTTCTCCCAAAAGGCTCTTGATTTCTTCTCTGGTGTTTTGCCGATGCAGGCCATTGCTGCAAATAAGCTTGATATCCTGTTTTTCGACACCGGCCTGGAGCAATTCCGCAATGATTATGGGAATCGCTATTTTTCTGTGAGAGGTTGCTTGGACCCCTCCTTTGACCCTGTCCGGAAAGACAATGGCCACCTTTGAACCTTTTTGCACTTGTTTGGAAATGGGCGGAACCCCTATAGGATTAAGTATGGATTTTCTAGTTTCTTCTTCAATGTTCTTAAGGTATTGCGGATCTGGAACAGTCTCCCCTGGTATAAACACATCCGTATGATCCGGCAAGTTCGCTGCCAATAAACCTTGTCCGTATTCAAAGGCAATTTCCACGCCAATATGACCTCCCTTAAGACACTTTTTGCTCGCTGCTTATTCAAGGTATTTAGAGATGATTTTTCTTAAATCTTCAGGATAAAATCCAATCTCACCCGTAAATCTTGTCAGAGCCACTAAACCGCCGTCAATGGTGTCGATTCTGGCGATAATCCCGGCGTTCTCTTCCTTTAAACCACCGCCATAAACTACGGAAGGCACAAAATTAAATTCTCTCAGGACGGTCTCTTTGATATAGGTTGACACAAAGGCGATATAGTCACTTCCCGGAGGGGTTTTCCCCGGCCCGATAGCCCATACAGGCTCATAGCCGATAACCAGGCGGCCCTCCAGCTGGTTTTTATCAAACCCTTTTAATCCGTTTAACAACTGAGCTTTCAAGGCTGCTTTGATTGGGGGCTTTTGTTGGTTGAAATCCCCGTCACCTCTATCTTCAGCGGTTTCACCGATGCAAAACAAGACGTTCAACCCTCTGTTCAGGGCACATTTCAGCTCTTGATTCAGGATTGTGTCAACTGTGGTATTAACAGCTTGCCGCCCCATGTTGCTATGTAAACTCCCAGGATCATAGGCGGCGATAATACCCATTTTATCGTTTCTCTCTTCGCTGTGCCCGATCATCGTCCAACTGCAATTTAAACTTTTGGCTGCGGCAGCCGGCCGGTTGGTGCTGAAAGCCCCGAAGTTGCCGCCCACAACGACATCCTCCCTGAAAACCCCCTGACACCCCACTGCCAAGGCTTTCCTCTCCGCTTCGGGGTAGATTTGCAGACGTTTAACAGCACTTACAAGCAAAGACTCGGGAAGCATGAACGATACCCTTACCCCTTCAAGTTTACCAATTTCATAATTGATGCACTCGTCTACAATCCATTCAACCCATTCATCTCCTCTTTCAAACGGACAAACCCCTCCTAAGCTTCTATGGACATCAAACCGTTTAAGATTGATGAATATTTGTTTCATAGATACCTCCTTTAAGTTATTCCTCCATTTTGGAAGGTTTAAGGTCTTTAGATTTCTGTTGCGACATACTTGACATCCATAAATTCCTCAAGTCCTATTCTTGCACCCTCCCGACCGATGCCGCTTTGTTTTACCCCGCCCATCGGCGCATAGGCTACTGATGGCAAGGCATTATTGAGCCCAATGATTCCGAATTTGAGAGATTCAGTAACCCGGATAGATCGAGATAAATCATGGGTGTAGACATAAGCCGCCAACCCCATATCCGAACTATTTGCTTTTTCAATAACCTCATTCTCATCCGCAAACTTAAATAGTGGCGCAACCGGCGCAAATAATTCTTCTCTGGCGAGCGCTGCGCTTTCCGGTACATTTTCCAGAATAACCGGCGGAACATAATAGCCCTCGGCAGGCACTTCTGCTTTAGGCACTAAAGGCTTAGCTCCAAGTGCTTCCGCCTCACGGATTAAGCTTTCGATTCTTGCTTTGTCCTTTAGATTTACCATTGGCCCCAGATCAAGATCTACCTCTTCAGTCGGATTGCCAATCTTCATCCGCAAAATTTTCTCAGCAAAAAGAGCCGTAAATTTGTCATAAATTCTTTCATGAACATAAAAACGGTTTGCTCCGATGCAGGATTGTCCGTTATTTCTGAATTTCGCTATCATGGCGCCTTCCACAGCCTTTTCTATATCTGCATCGGCAAAGACAATGAAAGGAGCATTTCCGCCTAACTCCAAAGCTAAACGTATTACACCATCTGCCGCTTGACGCATTAAACTGCGTCCCACAGGAGTAGAGCCTGTAAAACTAACGACACGTACTGCAGGGTGTTTCATCATCGCCGCTGTTGTGACCGCAGCCGGTCCTTGGATTAAATTGGCTACTCCCTTGGGAATACCCGCATCCTGCAAACATTGAAACAGCTCTATGAGGCTCAGGGGAGCTACTTCGGAACCCCTGGCCACGACGGTGCAACCTGCAGCCAGAGCAGGAGCCAATTTTCGTGCTTGAATAGAGACGGGAAAATTCCAGGGAGAAAGGCACAGCGCAACTCCCGCTGGCTGTGTATAAACATGATGCCGTTTATTGGCTGCATCACTGGGAATTGATTGACCATACGGTCTGCGTATTTCTTCTGCAAACCATTGGAAGTATTCGGCAGAAAACTTCACTTCACCAACTGCCTGAGGGACGGGTTTTCCTGATTCTGCAGCCAGAATCAGGCCGATGTGATCTGCTCTTTGCCGCAAAAGGTCTGCTGTCCGATTTAAGATATCTGCCCTTTCCCGTACAGATGTTTTTGACCATGCTCCAAATGCGCGATCAGCAGCATCTACGGCTGATAAAGCGTCATCAACCTCGCCGTATCCTATCTCACAAAAAACTTTACCGGTTGCAGGGTTAATTACACCTTTGACTTCTTTATTGATTGCCTCTTGCCATTCTCCATCGATAAAAAGGGACTCTCTTATTTCCTTTTTCATGTGCCTTTTCTCCTATCCTCTTGAATGCTTTAGAGCTATCTGGATTGGCGGTTCACAGGGTTACTTGACAATTGTTCCGCAGCAAGCTTCCATACCTGAAGAGCGCTATTGGCCTCCGCCAAAGGTTCTCCCATTTTGTTTTGCAGCCAAGCAGTAAACGAAGGATCAATTCCGCTCTCTGTCAAATAACAAGGAGCCACTGGGCGTTCCAATCCTGCAACACTTTTCAGATCAACCCACTGTGCCTTGCTGTCTTCGGCAAAATCAACAGTCTCCGCCGGCAAGCCCAGCATGACTTTGCTCTTACCCTGGCCTAAGACCCCGATAGCCTGCTTCCCTAAAAATATAGCTTCCTGGCGGTCACGTTCACACACAGACCAAGTGTTTGCCCGCTGCAAGATTCCCAAAACTTCGCTTCGGGATGGAATCCCCCGGTTACGCAGTTCAGACGACAACATCTGCGCAGCCCCTCCCGGTACCTTGCATCGGCCTATCTCAAATTCGGCAACCGGGCTTCCATCTGCCAAGCGAATCCCTTCGCTGACAATAACCAACAAGCAAGGATGGCGATGTAAATGTTCATCGACTTTAGTGAAAAACTTTTCTAACTCAAAGGGATGTTCCGGCAGGTAAAAATGGAGCGGCGGGTAATCAGGTAAAGAGGTTTGCGCCAAGCTCCCTGCCGCAGCCAACCACCCGACATTCCGCCCCATCACCTCAACAACCCGTACACGCTCAAAGTTACGCATTGCCCAGAGATCTAAAGCCAAAGAGCGAACGGCTTCGCCAATGAATTTGGCGGCACTCAGATAGCCTGGGGAATGATCTGTTCCCCAAAGATCGTTATCCACTGTTTTTGGTATCCCGACAACTTGAACATCCGGGCAGGCTTCGGCAATTTGGTCGGCAGCCCACATCGTCCCGTTGCCGCCCACTAAAACCAACTGACTTATTTCTCGCAGCTGCAGATTGCAGCATACCTTTGACAATCTTTCTGGAGTCAGCGGGTATCGTCCCGCCCCCAAAACAGCTCCAGGCTGGGATTTAAGAGCATCTAACCGTGCCTTACTAAGGCCTTCTAAATGCATCACTTGATTCTTAATCAAGCCTTCGATCCCGTTACAAAAGCCTAGAACATGATGATATCGCTCTGAAGAGGCTGCAGCCTCTAAAAAACCCGCCAAGCTCGCATTCAGCACAGAGGTGGGTCCACCAGCCTGGACAATAGCTATATTTGCTTTCACGAAAAATAAACACCTCCGAAGATATTCGCCTAGCTTAATCCCGATTATTATGCGATCAGAGGCCTGCCATAGTGCTAGCCTTTCACCGCGCCCCCGGTCAGTCCTTCGACAAGGTAACGCTGCAGGAAAATAAAGATGATGAGCACAGGAAGGGTGGTAATGAATGAGGCCGCCATCATCCCGCTCCAGTCACTTTTGAACTGTCCGGAGAAGGCCATAACCATTCCGGCCGGCAGGGTTTTCATGGCGATTTCATTCGTAAGTGTTAAGGGGAAGAGTAAGTTATTCCAAGCATCGAGGAAAGCAAAGATGCCTGTAGCCACAATCCCCGGAGTTATCAGAGGCAGGACCACAGTCCGCAAGGCTTGCATACGGCTGCACCCGTCAACCATCGCGGCTTGTTCAACCTCAACTGGAACGGAATCGATAAATCCTTTGATCATCCAAATCCCGAAGGGCAAGGCAAAGGATGTGAAAGCGATAACCATGCCCAAGTAGGTATTGAGTAAATGAGCTTTTACATAAAGGAGATAAAGCGGTGCCAGCATGACAACTAAAGGAAACATTTGGGTCACCAGCACACTGACAAGTATCTGATCGCGGAACTTGAACTTCAGACGCGATAAGGCATATCCCGCAAAGACGGCCAGCACAGTGGTCAGGACAACGGTCAATAAAGCAGTGATAAAACTGTTGAAGAAAAAACGAGGAATGGGATTGATTCCCGAAGCTAAGCCAATGTAATTTTCTAAGGTCGGTTGTGAAGGCCATAACTCTGGAGGCATCTTAAAGACATCCAAGTTCGTTTTAAAGGAAGTCGATACCATCCAAAAGATTGGAAACAGGGTCCAAGCCATGATAAATGCCACCGAGCCCCACACAAATGTTGCCCAGCCTAATGATAATCTCCGTCGAAACATTCTGTTGACCTCCTCATACATTATTCGTCAGCTTAAGTGATTATATGGAATCCTGCTTAGAAAGAACTTTTATATATAGACTTGAAAGCAGCAATAATACCAGACACCAGACAACACCCACAGCAGAGGCATAACCGATATTGAACTGTTCAAAGGCGAGACGGTAAATATAGATGACAAAAGTCGTTGTCGAGTAGACCGGGCCACCACCGGTCATGGTGTAGATCAAAGGGAAGTTATTGAAATTACGAATAATCATCAGCAAGCTGGTAATGATGAGAATCCCGCGCAGAAAGGGTAATGTAACGTGAATGAATTCCTGCCACCGACTTGCCCCTTCAACAATCGCAGCCTCCTTAATCTCTGCTGGAATTGCTTTGAGACCAGCCGTAAACATCAGAATATAGAACGGCACTTGATTCCATATATTGGCGACTATCACAGCAATCCCTGCCAACTGATCATTCATCAGCCAAGGTAAGAATTCTTTAATCATTCCGGCACGTTCTAAGATCACATTAGCTACCCCTACTTGTACATCAAAAATCAACATAAACAAAAAACCGACGATAACCCCGGGAATAAGCCAAGGGATCAATATTACTCCCCGTAAGCCGGCTAAACGTTTGGGCAGCTGATCCAGTGTGATTGCTCCAATCAGGCCAACAATAATACTGATAACAAGAGAGACACCTGTAAATACGACAGTATTTTTCAAGGACAGCCAAAATACATCATCATTGATCATCTTGCCGTAATTGCCGAGAACATTAAGCTTTATCTCATCAGGCCTGGTTAACTCATAATTAAATAGGGATAGTACTAAAGAACTTATTAAAGGATAAAGTATGACCAGACCAAGGACAAACACCGAAGGAAAGATCAATTTCACATGGAGTGGTATTTGCACCTTTCCTATACCTCTGGGGTTATCCTGGCTTTCCAGTCGATTCGCCATTGCCGTTCCCCTCCTATGCCAGTTGCATATTTAGCCTTTCTGACTAAAGTATCTTACCGTCGACAACTGCCGCAGTCATGACTCTTTGTTGGGTATGCGCATCAAACAAGTGAATATTTCCCTGATGAGGTCTTACTTTAATCAGAGAGCCTATCTCAGGTTCCACTTCATAGCCATTTTGCTTGATCACAATTTCTTCATCGGTGCCGAACCTAGCATGGATAATGATCTCCGCCCCCACATGTTCCACAACTTCGACCCTGCAGGCCAGGCAATTCCTGGTCTCAGTTGAGTCAACCCAAACAAAGCCTTCCGGCCGAACTCCCAGGAAGGCCTCAAATTTCCCGAGTGATTGCAAGCCCCCTTGCAAAGGCAAGTGAATTGTCAGCTCCGGTGCCTTGAAGCACACCATGTCATTAACCTCAACAACACCTTTGATAAAATTCATCGGTGGGGAGCCGACAAAACCTGCCACAAATTTGTTGGCAGGGTAACCGTAAATATCTTTGGGGGAACCAACTTGTTGAACCAGGCCATCTTTCATGACCACGAGACGTGAACCCATGGTCATGGCTTCAATCTGATCATGGGTTACATAAATAACCGTAATTTTGAGTTTTTGATGGAGTTTTATAAGTTCGGCTCTGGTCTGGACCCGCAGTTTAGCATCAAGATTACTTAAGGGTTCGTCCATTAAGAAAGCCTGAGGATGCCTGACAATGGCCCGCCCTAAAGCAACTCTCTGACGTTGTCCTCCGGATAATTCTTTAGGATAACGATTAAGATACTGAGATATGCCCAACATTTCCGCAGTCTCTTTAACTGCGGCGTCGATCTCCTGCTTGGACCTCTTCCTGATGCGTAAACCAAAAGCCATGTTGTCATAAACGTTTTTGTGGGGATATAAGGCATAACTCTGAAAAACCATAGCGATATCCCGATCTTTGGGTTCAAGCTTGGTGACATTGCGTTCCCCGATAAATATGTTCCCTTCGGATGGTGCCTCCAACCCGCAGATCATCCGCAAAGTCGTCGTCTTGCCGCATCCGGAAGGCCCGACGAGAACCAGAAACTCTCCGTCCTCAATGATGAGATCAGTAGGGGCTACAGCTGTTGTGGTGCCGTAGACTTTCGAGACACCTTGCAACTTAATTCCTGCCAATTATTTTCCCTCCAGTTAACTTCAAATTTAAAGAAGCGGGGCAGAAGATTTATCAATATCCTACTAAAACCTTATACCCAGACGATAATAACCAAAATGTATATCTTAATATGCAATAATTGCAATATTACAATATTCAAAAGTATACAGGCTCTATTTTTCGAGAATAAGTGGACGCAAAAAGTTGATGTTACCCGCTTTTACTGTTGTAGTAGGCCACCATGAAGGTACTGTCGTCATTGATTTAAGACCGGTAGGAGTGACAAGGCAAGTATCCTCGCATTTGGTGTTTTCCACTGTAGGATTCCAGGCCAGCATCTGACGGTCTTGCATGACCTCCCGCCTGCCTTCACCTGCTCTGAACTCACGTGGTGCATAACCGATGGCACCCCCCTGGTGATGACGCTTCCACTCTTCCGGATGTCCCAAATCCGCGTAAGCGTTGATGCCCTGCTGAAAAACCTTCTGACTGTCTGCATCGACAACACTGTTCTCCCAATAGGTCCTTTCCACGGCCAAACAGCAATTATAGTTCTGTCGCAAAGCTTCCGGAACCCTTCCAAAATAAATCGATCGGGTTAAAGCCATGTGCAGACCGCATTGTTCACCAACCAGACCAATGATCACATAGTTACACACTGGGTTTAAGGTAGGCAGCGGATGTTTGAATCTTGTGCGATCATCGGCACCTACCAAGAGCACACTGGCCCTTACGCCCTGCTTAAGCAGCCTGTTTGACAGTTCAACTTGAATATTCCATTCCGACCAGCCGGGAACAATGGCTTGGCAAACCGCAGCAAGCTCATCTGAGCAAATCGCCGCCAACTTCTCAGCCCTCTCCACCTCATGGTCAGTCAAACTAAAGCGGAGCCTCTTGAGCTCAGCCTTGATCACCGGCCAATTCCCCAAAGGAATATCGGAGCCGATCTTCTTATTCCCGACTAACCTGGCTATTGCTTGTTGCCGATCCTCATACCATTCGTAAGTCCAAGGCTCAAAACCTAAATCTGCAACCTGCTCCAACATTAACCTCTCGATTTCATTCTGGGGAGCGACCAGGAACTTTTGCCCCTCAACAATTAACAAGGCGGCAGCGCCTGTTTCCTGACCCCAAACAACCCGGTTATTGCTCCCGGCAGTCAACCACGCAAAATTTGCTGCCCGGGAAAGACAAATGCCCTCAAGTTCATTTTCCTCCATCATACTTAACAGCCTTTGTTCCTTAACTGCGATTTCTTCCTGCTTTTTAGACATTTCTTCCTCCGTTAAAAAGTGATCATTCTCAAGCCAAGGAGCTCAGCTATTTCCCTGAATTCACTGGTTAAGTCGCCGTAAGTCACGATATAATGATGCTCGATTCCTTCACATAGGATTGTGTCCAGGGTTTCTTCCACAGAGCCGGAAATTTGGATAGGCAGGCTGTTGCCGCTATAGAGCAGATCCGTTTCAATACCCGTGCCGGACCCCAGGAAAAGCCTCAAGTTTCCATTATGATCGCTGCTTAAACGGCTTACCGTCACTGGGCCGCCTTTTAAAGGGAAATACATGGCTAAGGGCGTTTTGCGATTCGGGTGAACTCCGGCCACAGGATTTGTTCCTGGTGCTGCCAGGGACAGCGGTCCATTGCCGCAATGCCAAAAGATCAACTGGTTTTGTTCTTCTTCTGCACCGACTAAATCAGCAATAAAGTTGGCTTGGGAAGACAGGTAGGACCCGAGGAGCATGGTCACCGCGCCATTGACATCCGCCTCACAGGCCGCCACAATTCCCTCATCGTTTAGCCGGCTCAAAGCATAACAAACAGCTCCTCCAAAACCCGCCATAAATTCCGGCCAACATTCCACAGCAACTGCGTCAAGAGCTTTCTGGGCAATCAGCTCTTTGAGGGCCAGATAGGCTTGAACTGATTTACTGGTGGAGACCATTTCTAAACCTTCCACGCCAACCAAAGTGTTGATAAATGGCTGGATATCCTTGATCTCCATCTTTTGAGCCAGAGAAAATACTTCGCTAAGCGATAAATACTCGACAGTAATGCCAAATTGTTTGTGCAGCAATATTTCATTAAAATTTGAGGGGTAGTAACCTGAAGGGCGGTGTCCAAACAACCCTATGCGTTTCCCTTTCAGCCACTTGACAGCACCGGCAGCCCGGGCGAAAGACGTGACTTTCTTCATAACTGCCGGGGAACCGGGACTTCCATATACCCCTTTAAATTTTATACCTGCATTGACGAGGGTGTGCGCTCCCAAGTTGAGACCGCAGAAAGAATTGAGGCTCAGCCGCCCGCCGGTGGGCTGCTCTTTGGTCGCCCAAATCATAATGGGCAAATTGATATTACTGGCCAGATTAAGGATCAAAGAGGCATCACAGAAAGTTCCCTGCACGACAATCAGCCCATGTAAATCCTGATGGCTGTTGACGGATTCTGCGAGGGATAATGCTTCGGCATCTGTGGAGACAGGCAGCTCAAACACTTGTGTGGCAATACCTGCCTCCTTTAAGGAGTCTTGTACCTTGTTGAAGAAATTCTTAGCCAAATCCACATCAAATTGAGGTCTGACAAAGAAAGCTAGACCGATCTTGGAACTACTCTTAATCATAGTCTGCGTTTTTCATTCCTTTCTTAGTAAACTAACTGTTTATGCCCGGTTTTCATGTGAAGCAGCAGAAATTCTTTGATGTGAATCCTTTGGGGATAGCACAAGAGCTTTGGAATAACGATGAGGGGAGGGCAGCGGAGTAATCCGCTTGCCGGTCCCCTGAAAAAATGTTGTCTTGACACGATTACTTATAGTTCTGCAGTTTTGTCTGTAGGCTATTGAGAATATCCGGAACGGGTTTGCTTGTGGTGATGATTTCCTGCATGCTGGTCATGACGTCAGTAGCGTATTTACTGTAATCTGGTCCCCAGGGGGGCCGAACTTCAGTTTGCAGAATCTTTTCGCTGAAGGCTTTCAGGGAAGGGTCCTTAAAGGAGTCTGGGAAGCGTTCGCCGGCACTTTGAACGACAGGTACGTAACCAAAGGGAATTACGTAGTTTTTGAGGGAATAATCATCACCGGCTAAGAACTCAGCGAATTTGGCCGCTGCTTCCTTATGTTCGGAGGACTTTAAGATAATCAGGTTGTGGTCACCAGGAACGGAGTAACTTAGATTATCCGCACCAACAGGCATGGTTGTCACGGCCCACATTTCATTGAATTCTTCATCACTCATTTTGTTGGATTTGTCATAAGTTTGGACAATTCCTTTAAAACATGGCTGATCAATGCCGAAAAGCAAGTTGTTTTGGGCGGCCAGAGCTCTGAATTCACCTAATTTTTTACCTGGCAGAGTATAGCCTTTTTTAAGTAAATCTCGCAGCCATTCAGCATAAGGTTCCATTTGGCTGGGTTGGATCCTATTTTCACTAATTGCCCCAAAAGCATTCATCAATGGCCACTCTTGCTCTAAGCCCATGGTACGGATCGTTGTATCAATTTGCAGCATCACGACGCTGTTAGGCAGCTTTTGCTTGGCAATGTCCATGGCTTTGTTCAGTTCATCCAAAGTTTGGGGTGGATTGTTAGGATCCAATCCGGCATCTTGCATGAGTTTTTTGTTATACCAGAAACCCATCGGCTGCCCCGCCCAAGGAATTGTATAGTGCTGGTTATCCTTGAGCCCTAGGTCATAGACCGTCTTATTCAAATCAGCTTTGAATCCTTCCGACAAAAGGTTGTCAGTCGGCTCCAATGCCCCCATGTAAGCTAAACTCATGCCGTCGCCATTAGTAATCTGAGCAATATCCGGCGCGTTTCCTGCGTTATTCATAATCGTCAACTGATTTAAAACATCACTAAAAGGCATCGGCACATTCTTGACCTTAATCGTCGGATTTTGTTTCTCGAATTCACTGATCATATCCAGCGTTAATTGTTTAGTTGCTTCTTCGGCACTTGCCCAGTTTACAAAGGTGATGGTTATCTGTTCTTGGCCCTTAGCATCGCTTTGATCAACCGTGGTAGTATCGCTTTTTCCGCAAGCAGCAGTGCCTAAAATCAGCAGTGCGCATATCATGGTTAAGCTAATTACCTTTTTAAAAAACATACTTTTAACCCCTTTCGAGTTTTCATTGTTTTAGTTTAGCCTATCCGACATATGATTTTGTCATCATTTCGCGATAAAATTTCTAAAGCGACTTGCCAATGAATCAACTTTCTCTTATTAAGTGAAAGAGTTCTTATGCAGGGGCAAAAACATCTCTGTGTACCATGCCCGGCCACAAACTTTGTCACCGATTGGCTCTAAACAACTTGCTATAGATCCTTTGCTGACACCTCCTTTACGAATAGGCTTACGATAGTTCACCTTCTATGTCCCACCTAAACTGCGGAGCCTTGTATAATCCCCCCTTAAAATAACTTCGTTGAATAGGCAAAAAATACGTTCCGCTCTTAACTTAATTTGGAAACTGATAAAAAGCATTAGTTGCTGTAACCTTACTTGGTAAGGTTACAAAATTCACTAATAGGGTTACGAATTAAGAGAGGAAAAGACCTTCAATGTTTCTGCCGGTATTCTGTTGCAAGGAGATCTTGTACTTATATCTATCTGCGCGATATGAGTTAAGCGAGAGCTCTACAGGTTGTTCTCCGCAGTAACCAATACGGTTCATTGTAAGGATCGGAAAACCAGTTCTGACTCCAAGATGCTGCGCCACCTTTTTATGGGCAATTCCCGCACCTATCGTTTGTTCCGCATTGGTCAAGACCAGGCCCAATTCCTTGGCAGCAATAGCGTACAGACCAATTTCCGTCAAGTCAAAGGCGGCCATCCGAGAGCCATATTCATACGGCCAATAACTTTGCAGATAAACAATAGGCTCATTATTTAGCTTTTGTACCTTTTCGATCAGAAACAGTTTTTGCTCGTTAAAAATTTTTAATTCAGGAACTCTTTCTAATTCTTTGGCCGTTACGTCAATGGGACGGAGATCGATCAACTCGGCGCTCGGCGAAAGCCCTCGACTGGCCATTTCTTCAAAGAAACCCGTCAGTAGACCCAATGTTTCTTCGACAGGCTTATTCTTGACAAATGTTCCTTTGCCTGCTTTGCGATCGAGTAATCCTTCCTGAACTAATTGTCCCACGGAACGCCTGACAGTTGTGCTGCTTACGCCATACTGCAGCATTAAATCTTTATCGGTAGGGAAAGCGTCTCCCAAATTCCAGACTCCATCCCTAAGGGCATTCCGTAAAGTCGTTGTTAGTTGATGATGTAAAGGTATAGATTCTGTTTTCTTTAGTTCCATTTTTCTTAACTTCCTCACTCAAATATTATAATATTGCAATATTATAATATTGCATATTTACAAGATAATTTTAGTATGTTAGTATTGCTCTGTCAATATGATTTTAAGAAAATTCTCACATTAAAAATTTCATAAGGGGGAATAACAATGTTAGAACCATCTATTCAATTGCTTAACAAGGCCAGACAAGGACATTATGCCGTTCCAGCCTTCAATTTCCATAACTTAGAGATAATGCAGGCTATCATTAAAACAGCTGAAAAACAACAGTCTCCGGTAATTCTCCAAATTACTCCAACCTATCTGGAAAAGATCGGGGATATCGCTGCGACGGCGATGGCCCGCGCAGCAGCCAAAGAGGCTAAAGTCCCCGTCGCTTTGCATCTGGACCACAGCAACAGCCTGTCGTGGATTAAATGGGCATTGGCTCATGGTTTTACTTCAGTCATGATTGACGCCTCCACACTTCCTTTAAATGAAAATATTGCCTATGCCCGGCAAACTGTTGAGTGGGCTCATGCACATGGGGCTGCGGTCGAGGCGGAATTAGGGCATATCGGGGGAATTGAGGATGGGCAGGAAACGGGAACTAACCCTAACATGGGTCTAGCCGACCCTGTCGAAGCAGTCAAGCTGGTAACTGAGAGCGGTATAGATGCTTTTGCTCCTGCCGTAGGCACCGCCCATGGCTTGTATAAACTTCCGCCGAACATTAACTTTTCCTTGATCGATACACTTTCTTCCCTAGTTAATGTACCATTGGTTCTCCACGGCGGTTCGGGAATTCCTGATGATATGATCCGCAAGGCCATCGAGAAAGGGATTGCCAAGGTCAATATCGGTACAGAATTAAAAGTAACTTGGGCCAAAGCCATGACTGAAGCCCTAATCACCGAACAGGAACCCTGGAAAACAGCTCTCAAGGTGCATGAAGAAGTAGGACAAGTAGTTGCGCATAAAATCAGCTTATGCGGTTCTAACGGCAAAGCATAAATCGTGTTTTACGCACCAAAGCCGGCCCTTGATTTCTATCAAGGGCCGGCTTTGGTAGTTTGGACTCTCCAGATCGTATGATCACAGCTTTCACCCCAATAATCCCTGTAAGGAAAGATTAGTGCGTAATTTGCCCCAAAGCAAAGAGACCATCGTAATCGATGGTCTCTTTGCACTACCTGGCAACGACTTACTTTCCCAGGACCCTGCGGTCCAAGTATCATCAGCCCTGGAGGTCTTAACTTCCGTGTTCGGGATGGGAACGG
>NZ_VLKD01000001.1:756754-758555 GCF_007830365.1 Desulfitobacterium sp. LBE
TACCGGCATTCTCACTTCTATTCACTCCACCCAACCTCACAGTTGAACTTCTCAGTAAATAGAACGCTCCCCTACCCCTGGAACGGAATTATTAAATCCTCAGCCTTCTTTTTTGAGGCTTGAGCCCCTATGAACATTTGGGAATTTTGCTCTTATTCAAGCCTTTGTCTTCCTCTTCGGAAGCAAAATTCCTGATGCAACTCCCTGTCCTGTTCCCTATCTAAAGACTTAATAATTCCGTTCCAAGCCATAGCTTCGGTGATACGCTTGAGCCCCGTTACATTTTCGGCGCAGAACCACTCGACCAGTGAGCTATTACGCACTCTTTAAATGGTGGCTGCTTCTAAGCCAACATCCTGGTTGTCTATGCAATTCCACATCCTTTTCCACTTAGCGTATACTTGGGGACCTTAGCTGATGGTCTGGGCTGTTTCCCTTTTGACTATGAAGCTTATCCCCCACAGTCTGACTCCCAATCTAAAATTCTTGGCATTCTGAGTTTGATAAGGTTCGGTAACCCGGTAAGGCCCCTAGCCTATTCAGTGCTTTACCGCCAAGAATCATCCATTGAGGCTAGCCCTAAAGCTATTTCGGGGAGAACCAGCTATCTCCGTGTTCGATTGGAATTTCTCCCCTACCCACAGCTCATCCCCTGCCTTTTCAACGACAGTGAGTTCGGGCCTCCAGTGGGTTTTACCCCACCTTCACCCTGTCCATGGGTAGATCACACGGTTTCGGGTCTACAGCATGTAACTTAAGCGCCCTTTTCAGACTCGCTTTCGCTCCGGCTCCGACTTCTCGTCTTAACCTTGCTACATACCGTAACTCGCCGGTTCATTCTACAAAAGGCACGCCATCACACCTCATGGGTGCTTTGACTGCTTGTAAGCGTACGGTTTCAGGTTCTCTTTCACTCCCCTCCCGGGGTGCTTTTCACCTTTCCCTCACGGTACTGGTTCGCTATCGGTCGCTAAGGAGTATTTAGCCTTGGGAGGTGGTCCTCCCTGCTTCCCACGGGGTTTCACGTGTCCCGCGGTACTCAGGATCCCTTCACAGTCTGTCTCTCTTTCGCCTACAGGGGTGTTACCTGCTTTGCCCGGCCTTTCCAGACCTCTTCGACTAGAGTTTCAGACCTAACAGAAGGTCCTACAACCCCAACCCCCGAAGGGATTGGTTTGGGCTGTTCCCGTTTCGCTCGCCGCTACTCAGGGAATCGATGATTCTTTCTCTTCCTCCGGGTACTTAGATGTTTCAGTTCCCCGGGTTGTCTTCGTTAACCTATGAATTCAGTTAACGATATCCAGATATGACTCTGGATGGGTTGCCCCATTCGGATATCCACGGATCAAGGCATGCTTACTGCTCCCCGTGGCGTTTCGCCGCTCGCCGCGTCCTTCTTCGACTCTTAGCGCCTAGGCATCCACCGTACGCCCTTAGTAGCTTGACCAAACGTCTCCGCCACATTCAGGTTTTTCAGATGTTATCCTAAATTACAGTTTTTTCTTCTCTGTGCAGTTTTCAAAGAACATTAAGAAACCAAAGATATAATGGTGGAGGTAAGCGGGATCGAACCGCTGGCCTCTTGAATGCCATTCAAGCGCTCTCCCAGCTGAGCTATACCCCCATATAACTTTATGGTCCCTCAAAACTAAACAACAAGTAAGCTTGCGCTTGAACAGGTTTGACTCGATTTCAGGGTCATCTTATGCAGATTTTCCCTGCTTTGCCTCTTCGGCATCTCGAAGTCTCTTCAGACTTCTCCAGCTTTGAACTGTTTCACTTCATTGCTTCCGTGACGTCC
>NZ_VLKD01000001.1:758655-993015 GCF_007830365.1 Desulfitobacterium sp. LBE
TCGTCCTGAGCCAGGATCAAACTCTCCATAAAATTTATGAAGAACTTTGATTGCTCAAATTTCTTACTCTCATTTGACGAGTCATTGGCTGTTCCTTGTTGTTTAGTTTTCAAAGACCAGGGTTCATTTTGCGCCCGTTCTCAGTCCTTTAATCCTCGAAAAAATCTTTCGCATCCCTGAGCGCTTGATTATATTATCATACTGACGGCAAAGTGTCAATCTAAAAAAAGCCTTATTTTTATTTCCTTATTTTGCTGTTTTTTCAACTGCTTTTTCAACCGTTTTTGTTCCAAAATTTTCATTATAACTCTCAATCTTTGCAATTCAACTACCTTTTATTTAAATATTATATCTTATTAAATACAATTTATTTAATACAGACTTCAAGCCTCACAGACGACCTTCTTTCCGGCCCGTTCAACTCTTATCACTTTCATGCGTTGCCCATCACCTCTGTGAGCTGTATCTGAGCACATAGGCAAAAAACTCCTTTTACAGGAGTTTTTGCAATCGATAATGTTCCGGCATGCTCTTAGTTTTCGACATTTTTTGTCATGCTTTTGCCAAATACATCTTCTTTTATTTTATAACATTTCTTTTGAACAGCTATGACCAAATCCCGAAGTATATCCAAAAAAGCACCCACCGGACAAAATCCTACGCACCATAATCTTCGGAAGAAAAATGCCGATATAAGTGCAGCAAACAGGATATACCACAAGTGCTTCTGCGCTTTTAAGTCCAGTCCAAAGGCGACACCAAACGGCTCATAAGTTATCGCATTGGCCTTGGTGGTTATCACCGCTCCCAACAGAACCGCAAATAATAACAGATTGCGTAATCTGACCAGCCAAATGCGCGCTTTTCCCAGCGGTATGTTTTTACCGCTTATTCTATGCGCGGCCTCTTGCAGTCCACAAAACGGACAGACATAGGTGCAGTACAAGTTTTTACCAGTGAAAAGAATCGGTATGACAACCCCCGCCAAAACAATATAAAATAATAAGTTTATTTTGGGCGAAGGCAAATACCCTAAAAACAGCGAAGAGAACTGGACCACAGACAGCGTCCTGTTTAGCCAAAACCCGAGAATGAGCGTACTGACTCCTAAAAATAGCAAACGATACCTTTGAAGTTTCTTGACTTTGTAAATAACAAAACTCATTGCAAACAGTAAAATTGTCACAATCTCTTTAGTACCAAATTCCCATTCGATCACCGGCTGTTCCGGATTCAGGTGAAACACCTCACGGGCTATGCTGTGCGCGGTCTCCCTTACGCTGTCACTGACGGCGCGGCTGGACAAAGTGGCCCCGGATACGGCATCCAGGTCCTGCTTTAACATCAGGACACTGTTAACGGGTAAGTCATTATATTGTTTGTAGTAGTACCCGCTGGCCGCCAGCCGCATCAGAAAAGAGGGAGTTTCATTGTTCTCCAAAATGACCGGTTCTCTCAATTTACCGGAAGAGTCCACAATGGTCCCTACCAGCATCGGACCGCCATAGCCCGTATGGGAACTCAAGCCAATATAGGCGACAAGCTCACCCGCCCCATCAAAAGCTTGAGCCGTTCGGTCTGTCAACGGCTCAAATTTTGCTGCTTCCGGAAGCAATTGTTTATACAGACCAACTCTTATTTCCTCATCCATTTTCTGCTGGCTAATGCCATAGATATAGCCCCCCAGCAACAAGAGTACGGCCATCCCTGTGATAATCCACTTTTTTCGCATTCCCCTAAATACCTCCGCGAGGGTTAACATCGATAGTATCATAATCCCTTAACGTTTTGCCCGACAGGCTACTCAACGCTGACTTTGTTTTTTGCCCCGCTAAAGAAGAGCCGGTACAATACAACACCGCTGATCACGAGCAGGGCCAATAATGCTGCACCGCCACGCAGGGTCGCCCCTGGTTCCCCCTCACCGATCGTTGTTCCGATAAAGCCGAAAACCAGTAGAAACGCAATGCTCCAGAAAATGGAGAGCGTCCATTTCCACCAAGCAAATTTTTCACCCTTTTCTTTTAGATAATTGAACAGGGCATAAATTACTGTCAGAAGGCTGACTAAGACCAAACCGTTAATAATAAATTCAAACATACCTTTGCCTCCTCGCCCTAATTTTCTTTTAAGAAATCTTTGGATTCAAAGAACCACGGCTTCTCGCCAACGAGGTAATCAAATTGACGCGTTCCCTCCTTATAATGATAATGTTCCGGCGTGTTCACCCCATAGAAAGCCTTTTCCATCCAGGTCAGAGTGGAAGCGGTGATGCCGGTGCGGTCGCGTACTGCAATATCTCTGGCAGTGGTGTGCAGCCAGTTGGATTCTTTAGAAAACGGACATACCGCAAGACAAACACGGCAGCCTCCGTTGGGAACCGACATCCAGAAATTATGGCAGGTAGAGGCATTGATCTGCCATCCGTCATATCCGCGGCCATTAATTTCCTTGGGCCCGTCGAAGGAAATAGAACCGCTTGGGCACTGATCAGCGCAGATTTTACAATTCATGCAGAATTTTCGTATCCCGACGTCGATCGGCTTGTCGGGCTCTAAAGGCATGTTCGTCACAACCATACTGGGACGGAAATTCGGCCCGAACTCTGGCGTGACGACGACGCCTAACCGTCCCTGCTCGCCTATTCCAGCAGCCACCATATGCGGCGGCATAATGTACTCATAACGCGCGTGGGGGGAGTTTTCCCTGGCGGGATAACCGAGCTTTTTCACAAACTCCGCCATTCTGGCGCAGTGCATACTGGCATTACCATAACCTTCAAAGGTGTGAAAAAAAGAAGGGGCGCCTTCCCGGGTCTCCCACGAAAGAGGTATACCCATAATAATGCCATACTGCCAATGTTCCGGGATATCGACCGGTTCCCCGTATTTATATCCACGGCCATCTCCGGGTGCGTGTTCATAACTCCATTCGGGATTGAGCTTGACAATGCGCACAAGGGGTGAGCCAAATAAGGCTCCAATTTTTTTAATCAGCCTGCTCATTTCTTTGGGATCTTTGATCTCATATCTTTTTTCGGATACGCCCTGAAAATCGCTGTCCTTGGCAGCAACTCTGGAAACGTGTAAACCCTGACTATACATATGGGCGTTAACGTAAGCGCTGGCTAAAGCAATATCGAAGGATGCCTCCATATTGATCCTTTTGTAGAATGGCATGACCTCCAGGAAATATCTCAAATCTTCCACAAAAAAGTTCCAGCCTTCACGGTCAAGGACACCCTGATAGAATGCCACCAGATCCTTATCTTTAAGAATACTTAAAGGCGTCTTCGTCAGATCGTTTACATCTACTGCGGTTTTAAGATAATCTTCGAAGGGCATGCCTTCCGGTACGTCAAAAGCCCTGCTAAGGTTAGTACGACGAAGCATGGTATCTGCGTACTTCTCTACGCGTTTCGGCGTCCCTACCTTATTGAACGGCATGTGATCAATTTCAAATGGGGTGCGGTCAAACCGTCCTTTCTCCGGGTCG
Source organism: Desulfitobacterium sp. LBE (assembly GCF_007830365.1). Lineage (NCBI taxonomy): Bacteria > Bacillati > Bacillota > Clostridia > Eubacteriales > Desulfitobacteriaceae > Desulfitobacterium > Desulfitobacterium sp. LBE. The sequence continues at coordinate 762,151 of NZ_VLKD01000001.1, forward strand.
TAAGCTTCCTTCTCCCAACCCGTCTTGGCAGCTGGGTCAATCGCGTTCAGATAGCCGGTAATCCCAGCAGAAGCAGCACCTGTCGCCGCCGCCGCTACCCCTACGAGCTTAAAAAATTCTCTTCGATCCATATCTTCTTCTCCTTTAATTTTAATTGTTTTTAGTTTGAGAAGTTCTTTAAACTCTCCTGACCTCCCTTCAAACATTAAGTTCTGGCTTTAGACTTATTTCCATGCTTTATCATCCAGTATACTGATTTTTGAAATTTGAATATTAGCTATACTTAAGATTTGAAAAATTTATGGTTTCAAGCAATAAATAGAATGATAAAGAAAACCCCGAAAGCACTGCTTTCGCACTGATATGAACGAGGCTGTCAAGTGTGCCTCTTTAAAATCTTTTGGTTTTATCTTGGAAAGACTAACTATGGCTCTTTCCAATCATGGAGGATAGGGCAATGCTGGAGAGCAACCCGAGCGCCATGATTGGGTTCTGCTACAACGGGGAACTGGATTACCCCCGGTTCCCTCTTGAATTTGAAACGTTGTAGGAGAATAAACTCTTGGGGCAAAGCCCCAACCTATTACACTCTCCTTTTAAAGACACGGCACGAAGGCAAACAAAACATCGACGGTGAGCAGTCTGATATTCGTGGGTTTGGCTATCCACATTAAATCTCTCCGTCGGGGGAGCTAAGCCACGAACTTGTGTCGTGCATTCAAACGTCAATGACATCTTAGCACATGTGCGAATCGTGGGTTCTCCTTTACGGATTTTCACGTTTGCCTTCGGGCCCTACCTTCAACTGGGTGTTCTTTATTCGTTATCGTTGAATCTTAAGACACGGTCTCTTTCTCCAGTTCATTGGCAATGGCCCAAACAAAGCCTGCTAATTCACGGGCCACTGCTGAGACGACTTTGCCGGGAGGTTTGCCCTTGGCCATAAGTTTAGAGTATTTACCATGCAAACGATGTTGAGCCTTCCATGCCATAGCTTGAACCTGAGGGGGGAGTCCTTCCTGTCTTTTGAGAAGATTCCCTTTGAGTGCCGGTTGATATCGGTAACTCCAAGCAGCCTCGACCAGCAATCGGCGAACATGGGTATTTCCTGCCTTGGTGATCGCCCCCTGTCTCCGTCTTTCTCCACTGGAATATTCGCTGGGAACCAGCCCGGTATAGCTCATCATGGATCGAGCACCTTCAAATCTAGTAAAGGAACACACTTCAGCCACTAACCCTATCGCTGTAATCTCTGCTACTCCCCGTAGTGATTGTAATCCTTGAATGATAGGGGCTTTAGGGCTATACAGGGCTTGATGATGCATTTCCTGTTCTATCCGTTGTAAACGTTGCTCTATCTCGTTGAGATGGTGGAGGTATTCCTGAAAGACCACACGAAGGGCTGCATTACTCCATTCTAAACGATTAAGCCACTTACGATGCGCTGCAGACCAATTTCTGACGTTCTCTGGAGAAGTGATGTTATTGCGCATAAGAAACTTGGTGAGGCGATGCCTTGCTCTGAGTTGATCCTCTTTAGCATCTTCCCGAGCCCGGACTAAGTCACGAAGCGCTTCATCCTCTTCAGTTGGAACATAAACAGAGGTCAACTCTCCGGCACGCAAAAGCTGGGCTAAACGCAAGGCATCACGACGGTCCGTCTTGACCCGTTCCCCGGGTCGTTTTGGAATGAGTGACGGGGCCACAACAACACATTCAATGTCCATACTTACCAGCAAACGATACAGCCAATAACCCGTTGGACCAGCCTCATAGCACACCTTGAGTTGTGAGGAGTCGCCTAGTTTCTTAAAAAGTGTTCTTACGGCTTCAGGTGTATTAAGAACAACTCCCCAATAACGCGGTGCTCCACGACCTTCGTCAGCAAGAGCGACAGCAATCTTTTCTTTTGAAACGTCTAATCCTACGTATTTTGTGGCATCCTTCATAGTATGGCTCCCCTTTCGTATGTAGCTCTGTTTTGGTTCGGCCATACTAGTTTGTACCAAAACAACCTACGATTTACGAAAGGGGTGCCTCGTTCATGATAACTTGTTGCTTCGCTGAGTTTTATATTTTTTCTCATAAAAAGCGAAGTCGCTGGTTGCACTTATGCTGGAGGAAAGTCTGCAAGGTCGTTATGCTTACTGAAAGTGCAAAAAAGATAATCCCCCTTCAACAGAGGATTATCTTTTTTAACTTATCGCTTTAAGAGGAACACAAAACATCTTTTATTCAGCAATTTATACTATGATTAATGAGTTTTTTAAGCTTCGGCAAATCGTAGATCAAGATTTTCTTAGAGGTCTTCCGTAAAACGCCTTCTTCTTTTAACCATCCTAAAATTTTACATACCGTAACAGGATGAACTCCTGTTATTTCGGAAATCGTCTTCTGGGTCAATTTAAGATCGATTTCATAGCCATAATTCACGAGCTTGCCTTGTGTTGTGCATAACTCGTCGATAAACCTTAAGACCCGGGAAGTCGGACTGTAAATATCCATTTCCTTGGAGACATTCATGAAGAATCCGCATTTACTGGTAAAATTTTTGAGAAACTCTCGATGTGCTTCTTCATCTTGTTTAAAAATTTCAAAAAGCTGTCTTTCCGAAAAAAAGCAGACTTCACTGTCTTCTTCTGCGACAATATGGCTGAGGGCGGCCATTTCAAATGCAAATAATCGGTTAATCACACAATGGCGTCGGGCATAATACATTAATTTTTCTTTCTTTTCTTCAAGGAAATAAAGGCTCACTTTTCCCGAATGAACATAAATAACTTTTTCGATCGATTCTCCGGGCAAAACAATTGTATCTCCTCTGGAGTATTTACAGACTACTCCCTCCGAAACATACTTTTGGAAGCTTCTTACAGGATAAAAGTTATCCGGCACAATACAATAACTCCTATTAGCTTGCATTAGCAATCCCTCCAAAACTTGTCCCTACCCAACAAAGAATAAGCGTGCACTACTTTTCACTATTATTTTAGCACACGATTCGACACAAAAAAATTAGTCAGGACTAATTTTTTTGTGATTTTCGATTTTATTCGGGTCCGTTCTGACCAGGAATGGGATTTTTATAACTGCACAAAAGCCTGCAAACCCATTTTTGTGAAATGATCTACAGGCTTTCTTTATTTTCTTATTTCGGGTTATACAAATAAAGATTCTTATGAGACAGGTCTGCTTTGATGAAAGCATATTCCTTATCTGATAAATCAAAGACCGCTTTAATGGCTGCATCTATTTCTTCATAATAAGGAGAGATATGCAGAGGAACATTGCAAGCCAATAGTTTATCCACTTTCTCAATAATTGAGGATTGCTGCTGTTTATCCACCAAGGGAATCGGCAGCCTGGCCAGCGAAGAACGCAACACTTTAACGGATCGAAAACACTTACTGTAATAATATTGAATAACCCTGGAGTTGAGAATAGCCAGGATATATTTGATATTTAAGCCTTCTAGTTTAGGTATCACGATATTGGCACTGTTTAAAGTCAGTGTCTGCGAATTATCGTAAGCGAAAACCAAACTCCCGCCAATAAAGCGATAAATTAATTTCTCCTTAGCTCTGTAGAGATCAATCGGCGCTATCTGTTGGAAGCTCTTGGGTTCAAATCTTATAAAATTTTGGCCGGGGAGACATCGATATTTATAAACATCGCTCCCTCTATAAATGACTTCCCTGTCGTCGGATTGGATATTGGAAAGGAATCTTTTATTATCACCGGTTACAATTCCTAAAGCAAAGTCAGCGTGATCTTTTAAATAAACGACCTTCCCAGGGGATTCAATTCTTTTGATCAAGGATATCTCATCATCGGTTAAATCAAAGTTCCAATTGGATAAATCCAGTTCTCTATCTATGTTAATCCTAAAAGTTCTGCTATTGGTAACAACCTCAATTCCTTTAATCTCAAACCCCTGGTGCTTTTTTTGAAGAGTCAGGGCCATAGCCGGACATTGCACCCCATCAAAAGCATCGTCCCAATAGCGGATGCGTTTGATTTTAGCGTGATCCACTAAATAATCTCTCAGCGGCTGATGAATTTTAACATTGAGAAGTGACTGAGGCAGAACAAAGCTTACAATTCCGCTGTCTATTGCGGTCTTTAAGGCATATTCGGTAAATACCGCAAAGGATTCGACGGTTTTCTTGCGGGCCGAAACGTAAGCTTTTTTTAGTGCTTGCCGGGCTTCAGCATCATAATTAAACCCCCAGGGTGGGTTGCCGATGATGACATCAAATTCTAAATTAGATTTGCGCGCTAAAGGATCCTTACACAGAAAATTTTTATATAAAACCTCCAGGTTATCCGTTTTGGATATTAAAGCCATATTAATGCGGGTTAAGGATACGCTTAAAGGACTGATATCATAACCATATATTCCGTCTAAATTTTTTATGTATTTATAGACATGCATAAGAAAATTTCCCGTCCCACAGCAGGGATCGAGGAGCCTTATTTTTTCATGAAGAAAAGGTTCAAGATGATCCACGCTATCTTTCACAACAGCCAAAGGAGTGTAATACACGCCCCTGGATTTGCGCTCACCTGCATTCTGCAGGGACATATACAAAAGTCCCAATAGATCTTGCTCCTCAATGTAATCCATGGGAAGTGACAATGCCGTTTTCAAATGAAGAATTTGCCCTTCCAGATCCGAGACATTCTCCAGAAGATCATCGATGAGCATGGAGTAAGATCCGAACAGCTGCTTGGATTGAAGATAGAACGAGAGTAAACAATGCCTTGGAAATTCTCCTGACTCCGTAGAAAAGAGACCGCGGTTAAACAGCAGTTTTAATGCATATTCCGCCAATATCACCCGCTCGTAATCTTCGGGTAAATCAACACAATTCATATGAGCAATGATATTCTCAACATTTTCAATCCCTTTTTTATTTTGAATATACGTCCTGGGTATAAAAGTCCCCCTGATATAGTTTTTATTGCGTCGGCTCTTTAACTTGGAATTACTGCCGTCTTTAAGTTCTAATAATAAAGCCTCAATATCTTTTTTAAAAAAAAGATTTCTCTTTTCCCCGCTATCACTGGGTTTAAGAGTGCTGTTTTTGATCCAGTTTATGGCCGTAGCCTTAGATATAGACAAAAGATCGCATACCTCATTGAGTTCGATTAAGCCTTCACTAGTCAAGTTATCCACCTTGCCATTACCCTTATATTTCTCTTACCTTCATTAATACCTTAACATTCAAGTTGACGGCTTTTCTTGGCGATCGATATACTGCCAAAGAAGCCAGGCACTGCCAAAAATTACTGCCCCGGTCAGCAATGCCAAACTAAAGCGCCTGGGATATTGAAGCAAATGCCAAAAATCATGACCAAACCAAGATTCCCAAAGGATTATTGGAATATTTCCGATCAAGGTGGCCAGAAAAAAAGAGCGAAACCTGATCGGTGAGACGCCGGCCGCATAGTTAACTGCAGCAGCCGGCAAGACAAAAATAAGCCGGGCCAGAATAATCAAGGAAAAGTTCTTGGAATCGGAAAGTTTTCCCCATTTGCCAAGCTTGTTCAGATGGGGGCGAGCCCATTCCTGACCGAGCAGCCGGCTGATAAAAAAGGCCAGAGAAGAACCTAACAAACTGCCGGTAAGAGAAAGCAGGAAGCCGGCACTCCAGCCATAAATCACAATATTAATACCTGCCAAGAGGGCAAAAGGGATAATAGGAAAAAACATCAGCAAAGACAATGCCAGTAAATCCAGCAGAACCCCTTTCCATCCCAATTCCAAAATCAAATCCTGAAAAAGGTCAGGATGTTGGATATGGGGATAGAGCAAACCAATGATGACCAATGAGAATAAAAGAACGATGGCCGAAGTCAGTTTTTTGCGGGACAAAAGTAGCCCTCCCTACTTTTCAGCTATTACTGCAAAGTATATCCGAAAAAATAACTTCCTACAATCCAGTTCATAAAAACATTCCCGCAGCTTGATCATCGGCACACGATAAAGCTGATAGGGAATTTATGTCCGGTAATCACAGCTTCAGAGCAGATTGTCAATCCCTGATTGCGCAGAAAATCCTGATAGGACTGATGGGTCCATCGACTAAACGTTTTGAAACCAAAGGCCTCCATCAGTTTTTCCAGCGGCTTTGATTGTAGTTCATCTCTGGTAAAGGTTGGCGCTATCATTATACCTCAAACCTGTGCGAGTTTTTCGCATTATGCCGGAGCTGGATACCCCCTAATTTTTGCTGATTATGGAGGTGAAGATAAAAATTTGCCCGTTTTGAATTGACTCATCTAGATGAATAAATTTCAAAACAGGCAAATTTTAAACTTATATAATATGTCTATGGGGTGACAAGCATCCGCGCTTGATTAATAAACTCCTGGTTGATAATTTAATCCGCTGTACTTTATTATAAACTATTCAAAACCCAATCCGCTCACAGGCAGCCAAAGCATCGGCCTCTGTCGGATCATGGGTCACCAGCAGCACCGTCTTGCCCTCGCTTCTGCGCCGCGCATCCTCCATGACCAGAGCCTTGGTCCCGGTGTCCAGCCCCTTGAAAGGCTCATCCAAAAAGAGGATATCATAATCAGCCAGCAAAGCCCGGAGAATAGATACCCGGCGGCGCATCCCTCCGGAAAGCTCCCGGACGGGCTGGGAAGCGCATCCTTTCAGCCCCACAGACTCCATGGCCGCCACGATCTCCCCCTTTTCCCGGTGCGGGCAAACGAGACGAATATTGGCTACCGGGCTCAGATTCTCGCACAGCCGGTCTTCCTGGAAAACCGCGCTCCGCCGCAGCCCGGCAAGGCCGCTGACCGCACCGCTGTCCGGCTCTTCCAGCCCCATCAGGATGCGCAGCAGCGTGGTTTTGCCCCGGCCGGAGGGGGCCATGATGCACGTCGTCCTGCCCCTGGGGATCAGGGCAGAGAAGTTGCTCAGCACCAGGTTCTCTCCGTAGGATTTGCACAATCTGTCCAAAATAATAGCCATCCTTCGCCTCACATCCTTTCCAGCCGGGCCACGCCCCGATCCACCAGAGCCAGAAACAGTTTTTCAAAAACCAGGCTGATCAAAACGATCACCAAAGTCCAGGCAAACAGGTCGGGGGTATCCAGATAAATTTTGGCGTGATACAGCTTTTCACCGATAGAACCCTGGGGAATGCCGATCACCTCCGCCGCAATGCCCGATTTCCAGCACAGGCCCAGGGTTACGGAACAGGCTGCGCGAAAAAATGGGAGCACCTGAGAGAGATAGATGTAGCGCATCGTCCGGCCGGGGGGCAGGTCAAAAAGCCGGGCCATTTCCAGAAGCTGAGGATCAGTGGCTTTGATGCCGTCCAAGACGTTGGTATAAATGATCGGCAGAACCATAAGAAAAGAGATCAGCACCGATAGATTGCGGGACGGTACCCAAATCAGAACCAGAATAATGAAGGAGGCCACAGGAATAGCTTTGATGGTAAGCATGGCGGGAGCCAGGAGCTCCTGAATCCGTTGAAACCGGGCGGAGAGTGCGGCCAGGATCACCCCGGCCGCCGTGGCCAACAGGAATCCCGACGCAATCCGCCCCAGGGAAAAAGCGATGGAGTGCCAAAAGTCGGCCACTTCTGCCAGTACGACCAGCCGCTGCAAAACGGAAACAGGGGATACCAGCAGTACCTCCTGTCCCAGAGCCATGCTGCCGGCCTGCCACAGGGCAACCCAAAGCAGTACGGCCCAAACCTTGATGATCCGGGGCTTCCCCTTCCCCTTATCGGCTGTAGTAGAATTCATCGGCGGGCAGCGTCCCTCCTACTGACTTGGGATTTTGCTCAAAGAGAACGGTAAGATAGCCTGAGAGCTTATCCTTCATGCCGCTCCCCTCGGCAAAGGTAATATTGCAGGCGGGCAGAGCCTTCACCGCTACAGCAGCGGGAACAATAGCGTATTTTTCAACCAAAGCGGCAGCATCTTCGGTGTTGCCGTTCACGAAATCAACAGAGTCCTTATAATGATCCAGGAAAGCAGCAACAGCCTCCGGATGCTCCTTGATAAATTCCGTCCGGGCTACCACCACGCCGGTGATCAGAGCAGAAGGGTTCGCCCCGCCGGCTTGAATCTTATCCCACTCTTTAGTCAGATCCAGGGCAACCCGGATCCCCTGGTTTTTGGTCTGGGCAGTGGTGACAAAAGGCTGGGGCAGCATGGCAATGGCATTTTCAGAGGCAGCCAAAGCAGCCACGCACTCGGCATGTTCGCTCTTCCATTCAATGGTCACATCCTTGGCCGGATCGATACCGTTCTCAGCCAGAACATAATTGAGGGCGTACTCGGGGGTGGCACCCTTCCCGCTGGCGTAGATCGTCTTGCCCCGCAGATCCTCCACAGAGCTGACGGTATTGCCGCTCTCCACGATGTAAAGGACGCCCAGGGTGTTGATAGCCAGCACCTTCACTCCGCCTTTGGTGTTGTTATAGAGAACGGCGGCCAGGTTAGCGGGGACGGCGGCAATATCGGCTCCCCCCTGCACCAGCTTGGGTGTGACTTCATCCACTGCGGCGACGATGGAAAATTGGTACCGGTTATCCGTAATCGTACCGGCATCGGCATCGTTCATAAACTTCACCATTCCCATGGCGGTGGGACCTTTAAGGGCCAATACCTTGACATCGACAGGATCAGCGGCTGGGGTTTCCAACGGGGTTTCAGCCGGATTCTCAGCCGGGGTGGCGGCCGGGGCTGCAGGCGAACCGCAGCCGGTGAGCAATGCACCGGTCATGACCAGACTGAGCAGAACAGAAAGCAGTTTCTTCATAAGGTCTCCCTCTCTATATGTTTTATTTGGAGCCGGAAGGCTGGTACAGGATGTGTTCCAGACCGGCTTGATCCACAATCACGATTTCCTTGTCCGCCAAGGCTAAAAGGCCTTGGGATTGCAGGAAGGCCAACTCCCGGAAAAGGGCTGCCCGGCTCACATCCAGACGGCGGGCCAGGTCTTCCCGGGAGCAGTCCGGTATGACTCTTCCTGCCTTGTCTTGCTGGGACAGAAGATACCCGATCACTTTGCCGCGGCAGGATTGGATGGTCAGCATCTCAATGCGCCGGATCAGGAACTGGATTTTCCGGTTGCAGAGGGCGGCATAGCGCAGGGCAAAAGCCGGGTCCTTCTCCATTACGGATACCAGCACTTGTTTGGGAATAAAAATCAGAGTTGTGTCCGTGCGGCAGCGGAGAACCGTCTCCATCTCCGCCAGGGCAAGGAGATTGCAAATGCCGAAGCAATCCCCCGCTTCCAAAGCGTTAAGCTGTACGTCCCGCCCGTCCAGGGCTACAGAATAGACATCCACGATCCCCTCAACCACCAAACCCACGGAAGTAATGCCTGCGGGACGGTCGCTGACGATCTGACCTCCCCGATAACGGTGCACCAACATCAGCCCAGGATCGATGCCACAGCCCTGCAGAAGTGGTGAAGTTTCTATAGATGAGAGGATTTGCTGCCTTGTCATGGACACGCACTCCTTCTAGTTAGCATAATCTAACTTTTTGGGAATATTGTACCCCTCCCCCCTTGGCAAAGTCAAGAGAAGAAATCTGTGTCCGCAGTCTCATCTGATACTGACAAAAGAGCGGTCCTTGTGGTAAGCTGACGCAAACTGCAGCAAGGGGAGTTGAACACCAAGCCATGCCTAAAAAGAACATTCTGTTTTCCGGTTCCTCGGCAGTGGGAAAAACCGCAGTGATCAAGGCCCTGATACCTACCCTGCTGGCAGGGGGAGCATTACCCTGTGTCTGCAAGATTGATTGCCTGCAGACCGGAGATGCCCAAGTCTACCAGGACATAGGGCTTCCCTGTGTCACAGGTCTCAGCGGGGATATCTGCCCGGATCATTTTCTGGTTTCCAACCTGCCCGAGCTCTGGAACTGGGCGGATGAACAACACAAGGATACACTTTTGATCGAGACAGCCGGACTCTGCCATCGCTGTTCTCCGGCTACAGAGGGCATGACAGCAGGCTGTGTGCTGGACTGTACCTCCAGCTGCCGGGCCCCCGCCCAACTCGGTCCCATGCTCACCCAGGCTGATTTTGTGGTCCTGACTAAAATCGATATGGTCTCCCAGGCGGAGCGGGAGATCATCGCCTGGCAGGTACAGCAGCTCAATCCAAGGGCTGTGCTTTTCCCGGTGGACGGCCTGACCGGTTACGGCGCTGACCCACTGGCTCAATGGCTCTTGGAGCATGAAGACGGGTCAGAGTTTGAGAATGACCGGCTGCGGCACACCATGCCCAGCGGGGTCTGCTCCTACTGTGTGGGAGAGCAGCGGGTCGGCAGTGCCTATCAACAGGGTGTGGTAGGAAAAATCAACTTTAAGGAAGCTGAACAATGAACACGATCACGATCCTTGGCGGCCGGGATAAGGCCGGAAAAGCGGAGGGTCTGGACCCTCTTATCCTCAAAAAAGGTGAAATCTATACCATTGTGGGCAATACCGGTTCGGGCAAAAGCCGGCTCATTAAGGATGTGGAGCAGCTGGCCGACGGGGATTCCATCACCGGGCGCCGGGTGCTCCTGGACGGTAAGCCGGTTCCCCGCAGAGAGCGCCAGGCAGTCTCTGCCGGACTGGTAGCCCATCTGGGCCAGAATATGCGCTTTATGCTGGACATCTCGGTGGGGGATTTTGTGAGCCTCCACGCTCGTTGCCGGGGAAAACAAGTTGGCCTGGAGGCAGTATTGAACCTGGCCAACTGCATCACTCCAGAGCCTGTGGTGCCGGAGCAGCACTTGAATCTACTGAGCGGAGGCCAGGCCCGGGCCCTGATGATTGCCGACCTTGCTTTGATCTGTGACAGCCCGGTGGTTCTGATCGACGAGATCGAGAACGCCGGCATCGACAAGGAAAAAGCCCTGGAACTTCTGCGCCGCCAGGATAAGTTGGTTCTGGTCGTTACTCACGATCCCCATACCGCCCTGATGGCGGAGCGGCGCATCGTCATGGGCGGCGGGGCTGTCCGCGCCGTGGTGGAGCGGACGAAAGAAGAATTGACCCTCTTTGCCCTGCTCAGCAGGGACTATCAGCGGCAGCGGGAGCGGCAAACCCTCTTGCGGAAAGGAGAGCATTTAATATGACCCCCGTTTTACTGTACTGGAACCATGTGTGTATCCTGCACAACCAGGAAAAAAACTTTCTGGAGGGGCTGACCGCCCGCCTGAAGGAAGAAAGGATCGCTCTTGAGGTGCGCTATTTCGGCCTGGGCTATCCGGAACATATGTCGGAATACCTGGCTCGGCCCGATGCTGTTTTACCCGATCTGATCGTCTCAGCCGATCTGGAGGTGTTCGAAGACAGCCGCATCTTCAAAAAGCTGGAGAGAGATCTTTACCCGGCTGCCACATGGCTGCCGTTGCGCCAAGGTCCCGCGTTGGATTCGGTCCGGCGCGGCACCCGTCTTCTCCCCTTCCTCTCCATCCCTCTGGTGTATTACACCAAAGACACCTCTCATTGTGCAGGCAAGCGTCTGTCTGAGCTCAAGGGTCTGGCCTTTGGGGGGATCAATAACTCGGCGGGAAAAACCTTGGTCAAAGCAGTGTGGAGCCGCTACGGAAGAGGGGCCGCCCTAAGCTTGCTGGAGAGCGGGGCCGTTTCCGATATGCCCATCGGTGCCTTTCAACAAGTGCGCCTCGGTCAGAGCCCTACCGCCCTGGTCCCTTCTCTTTACGCGCTGCGGGCGGACGGGGAACGCTCCTTCCTCCGCCGGCCGGCGGAAGGACCCCTCTTGATTCCCTCCTATTTCTGCGCCCGCAACTCCATACCGGAGGATGCTGCCCGGCGGATAGCGGCGGAAATCCTCTGTCCGGAGCTGTGTGATTTTTATGTGGAAAACGGGGATCTGATCCTCTATCCTTCCTGCACCACCGGTCACAGCCGTCAGGAGGGGGCCCGCTATTTCACACCCGCTCCGGAGTGGTATGAAACAGTTTCAGCGGAAGAATTCTACGCTCTTTACGGAGCAATGCTGCCTACCGCCCATATACCCTGACTAAAGCTTCTTGAGCGATGCTTGAATTCAGCACCGTATTGCTTTTAGTATTTTCCTACTATAGCAGTAAAACATATACTTTTTCGAAAGCAGAATCAAAACACAGTATCAACTATTGTAGGAACCCCTATAGAGCCACGTAATCTGAATAAAAAGCACAGCCGTATTATTAAGGCAGCCGGATCAACTCAATCCGCATTCATGACTTAAGGCACACTGTAGCCACAATTTTACTGGACGACGGAGAAAACCCTGTTAACGTGAGCAGCCTCCTGGGGCATGCCAAAACCAGCACAACGTTAGACATATATGGTCATAGTTCATTGGAAGGAAAGGCCAAAGCCGTATCCCGATTGAGTAACAAAATAAAAGCTGTAAAATAACCAGGTCATTGTGATATTCTGGTAGATAAATTTTTGAATGAATTGGTAATATTTATTGACAACGTTCATATAATATAATACATTGTATTTAAATATAAAAATATGGAGTGAAGAATATGGCTCAAACAACACTTAACGTCCGCATAGATGAATCAGTGAAGCAGCAATTTGACGCCTTTTGCACGGATGTGGGTATGAATTCTTCTGTCGCGGTCAATTTGTTTGTCAAAGCGGTTCTTCGTGAGCGCCGTATTCCCTTTGAAATCGCAGCAAGTGATGATCCTTTTTACTTTCAGGCCAATCAGGAGAGGCTCAAAAAATCCCTTGAACAACTTAACGCTGGTAAAGGAACTGTTCATGAATTGATCGAGGTGACAGGTGATTAAGGTTTGGTCTGATGAAGCTTGGGAAGATTACCTATATTGGCAGACACAAGACAAAAAAACGCTGAATCGGATCAATAGGCTGATACAGGATATTGACCGCAACGGTCATACCGGTATAGGAAAAGCCGAACCGTTGAAGCATGAGTACCATGGCTGCTGGAGCAAGCGTATCGACGAAACAAACCGCCTGGTTTATCGCATTGAGAATGGCCGACTAGAAATCCTCCAGTGCCGAACACATTACGGCGACAAGTAATCGAAAGAAAGGAAACCGATCGGAATCCATAGCATATGTGGGGGCTGGTCGGTTTTCATGTGCTTAACTATCTGATAGCTTTTCCATCTGATACATGATGCGGTCATAGCAGTTAGGGTACAAATTGTACCCTAATTTTAATTTGGCTTCTTATCGTGTGAGTGCCATTTTTTCCTTTTATTAAAATGTCGTCAGAATGTCGTCAAGGCAATTTTGGGCATAAGAAAACAAAAAGAAAAAACGCTGCAATCTCTTGCAGCGTCTTACTTTCATTGGAGCGGAAGACGGGATTCGAACCCGCGGCCCTCGGCTTGGGAAGCCAATGCTCTACCACTGAGCCACTTCCGCATTGAACAGGAACAGTATTAATTATAGCAAAAAATACTAATTCGTCAAGCTTTCCCTTGCTGTAAATTCTTCAGCACTTTTCTTGCCCCTGAAATGGTCATGGGAATTTCGTCCATCGCCAAGCCGTCTTTGAACTTTAGAATCTCCATAAGATGGCCTATTCTCGGTAACCTAAGATTTACAGACCGCAGCATTTCCCGTTTGGCAAAGACCTCACTGCAGGTTCCTTCTAAGACCACTGTTCCTTCATCCATAACAAAGACCCGATCACAATAGAGAGGCACAATGTCGATATCATGGGTGGCGATCAGGATGGTTAGATCCATCCCTTTGAGCGTCTCTAAGAGAAGCTCCATGATCTCCGAAATTCCTTTGGGGTCCAGCCCTGCTGTAGGTTCATCCAGTACCAGGACCTGAGGTTCCATAGCCAAAACTCCGGCAATAGCGACACGTTTTTTCTGTCCAAAACTGAGGGCATGGGTGGGCTTATGGCGAAGATGGGAAATCCCCGTTCTTGCCAAAGCATGCTCTACCCTTCTCTGCACCTCATCCTTAGGCAATTGGAGATTCAGCACTCCATAGGAAACATCCTGATAGACGCTTGCCGAAAACAGCTGATTATCCGGATCTTGAAACACCATGCCCACAGCCTGCCTAAGGTTCATGAGCCCTTTCCGGGAGTAATCAACAGGCTGACCGCCAAAAAACACCTCTCCTGAAGAGGGTTTCAGAATTCCGTTCAAATGCTGGAACAGGGTGGATTTGCCTGCCCCATTCCCACCTAGCAGTGCTGTAACCTGACCCTTGGGAATCACTATATTGATTCCCTTAAGAGCGTGAGTTCCATCAGGATAGTGGTAGTGCAAATCTTTAAGTTGTATGATGTTATCCGGCATGATGCTTTCCTTCATTCTCTTTCCTCAAATCTTTTAGCAGATCTATCATTTTAAAAATAATGTCAGGAAGACAAACGCTCCATTGATCACTACGGCCAGAAGCACTAAATTTCTATTATTCTCATAGCTTTCCTCCAGAACCTTGATCTCTCCGTCATATCCTCGGGCCTCTAAAGAAGTATACAGCTCATTAGAGCGTTTATAAGCACGAATGAACAGGACAGATACCAAACTCCCCATTGAGCGATACCCGGTTTTAAGATTGACATAGCCCAGCCGGGAGTTTTGAGCAGTCAGCATGGTGCCAGCAGTCTCTAAAAGCACGAAGATAAAACGATAAATAAGTCCCATCATTTCCACCATAAGTTTGGGCAGCCTGAGCCTCCTCAATACGGACAGCAAATCCACCATGGGAGTGCTTAGGGATAGAAAATAGAGGCAGGATACAGAGCCGAGCACCCGAAAAAAGAGATTAACCCCTTCCCGTATCCCATTTTCTGAAATGCCTACCCAATAGCCTGCTATGGAATAGGCCCATAAAAAGCTGTAAACATCACGAGAAATATTAACGGCAATTGTAAAAATACCGATCATTAAAAACGACATAGGAATGATCATCAATTTTAGCCATACAGAGAGAGGTGCCCCTCCGAAGAATATGGCAACTCCACTCATGAACATAATCACGGCTATAGAAACAAACAATTGATCGGCCCACAGACACACTCCCAGGGTCAAGAAGGCAACGATGAATTTTTGCATAGGATCAATCGTTTTAAGTCGAGAAGCATAGGCATAAGTATCCGTATTCAGCATATCTTTGCAGCCTCCTTTACCCTTTCAGTGTGCACTTATTCATTTGCCGGTTTCCTGTTCCATAGGGTTCCAAGTTGTTTAATCGTGTTTACTCCGGCCCTTATAATAACCTAAGCCAAAACCGATGACTCCCGCTCCCAGGCCTGCTTGAAGGGCAAAGAGCAGGCTCTCGATTTCCCCGCTGGCCGGCTCAAAGAAGGGGGAAAACCAAGGCTCATAATCCTCCTGAATATTCAGGATCTCTTCCTCGGCCAAACCATCCGCCCCGCCGAATTCAGCGTCCTGGACAAGAACTAAGGGAATAACGGTTATAGCCACTACAAGCAGGAATAACAACACATTAACCTTAAAAGTGGATCGTTTTGTTTGTTCTACACCTGAATTAGCCATTGTTATACCTCCTTTGTTAACAGCTTGAGATCTTGCAGCTCACTTTTTCCATAGCTGGCCAGTGCGTTGAAGATGATGACAGTCAGAATCCCCTCACTGATCGCTAAGGGTATCTGAGTCACAGCAAAGATACTGGCAAATTTAGTAAGAGAAGCAGCAAAACCGCCCACTTCCGAAGGGAAGGCAAGGGCCAATTGAATGGAAGTCATGACATAGGTGGCCAAATCGCCTAAGGAAGCGGCCAGAAATACACCTAACCATTGTGGTCCTTTAAATTTTTGTACCAGTTTATACACGCCAAAGGCTACAAAGGGACCAACCACTGCCATAGAAAAGGTATTGGCGCCTAAGGTGGTCAATCCGCCGTGGGCCAGCAGCAAGGCCTGAAACAAAAGGACAATAACGCCGATAACTGCCATAGCTGTGGGGCCAAATAGGATGGCACCAAAGCCTACTCCGGTTGGATGGGAACAGCTCCCGGTAACCGAGGGTAATTTAAGAGCAGAAAGCACAAAAACAAAAGCCCCGGCCATAGCTAAAAGAATCTTCAAGCGTGGATTAAGAGAAATGGTTTTCTTAATCGAAAAGATACCCAACACGACAAAGGGTATTGCTAAAGCTCCCCAGGCAATGGCCCACCCCGGCTGTAAAAAACCTTCCATAATATGCATAGCCGATGCTTTATAAGGAATAAAAAACATCATCAAGACTAAACCAATAAAGAGCTGTATACGTTTGTTCATACTCCCCACTCCTTAATTTTTGATACGAACAATCATCTGTAGAATAAACTCAATAATACCTATCGAAAAAGCGTTTTCGCCGCAAGAAAAATAACCCTTCCTTACGGAAGGGTTTGCTATCCTGTATCAGATAAAACTATCTTGAACACCGATATCCACCTCCCTAACATCCCGTAGGTTCCTTGAATCGAGAATATGAGCAGGTTTCCTGGCTCAAGTTCATCATTAACCTACGTCTTCCCAGACAGTAATCCAGTGACATCATTGTAGGTTAACTCCCTTTTACAGTGGCGGGCACCGCGTCAGCTTCAACTGACTTCCCTTATGATTCCTCTTGCGAAGAATCAACTCAATTCTCAATATTTAATTTCAAGAACATTATAGCAATTTTTCAGCCAAATTGTATATAATTATATTAGAAATAAATACTTATTTTATTTAAGGTTGGGAGCATTTTAAAAACGTTCAAAATGGTGATATTAATCCCGAGGATTTTAATCAATGAAAATTAAGCTAAGGAGAAAACCATGCAAAACGATATTCAAGAGTTCTTAGACCAGGAGATCTGGGCAGTAGTCGGAGTCTCTAAAGATCCGACCAAATTTGGCACAAAGGTCTACCATAAACTCAAACAATGCGGCTATACGGTGTATCCCATTAATCCCAAACTCTCTGAGCTGGACGGAGAGCCTTGTTTCCCCTCTTTAAGCGCCTTGCCCGTTCGCCCTGATGTGGTCAGCCTCATCGTCCCTCCTCAGATATCGGAACAAATTATTGACCAATGTGCCCAATTAGGTATCAAAAGGGTCTGGATGCAGCCTGGCGCCGAAAGCGATGAAGCCTTGATGAAAGGGCGCGCAAACCAAATGCAGCTGATTGCTCATGAATGCGTACTGGTTGAAGCCCGGTCCCGCCGCTAAACCTGAAAAAAGGCAAATCCTGAAAATAAGCAGCAAAAAACCGTACTGGCATCAGTACGGTTCGTTTTAACTATGGAGCGGGTGATGGGAATCGAACCCACGTAGCTAGCTTGGAAGGCTAGTGCTCTACCATTGAGCTACACCCGCAGGTGTGGTAGCAGGGGAGAGATTTGAACTCTCGAATGAGCGGGTATGAACCACTTGCCTTAGACCACTTGGCTACCCTGCCATGGCTCCCCGAGCAGGACTCGAACCTGCAACCTACCGGTTAACAGCCGGTTGCTCCACCATTGAGCTATCGAGGAATATTGATTTATTACTGGCGGAGAAGGAGGGATTCGAACCCTCGCAGCAGTTACCCACTCTAACGGTTTAGCAAACCGTCCTCTTCAGCCACTTGAGTACTTCTCCGTAACCCTGCTTTTTGGTGCGGAAGATGGGACTTGAACCCATACGGTGTTACCCACACGCCCCTCAAACGTGCGCGTCTGCCAGTTCCGCCACTCCCGCATTGTTTTATGGAGCCGTTAACCGGATTTGAACCGGTGACCTCATCCTTACCAAGGATGCGCTCTACCAACTGAGCTATAACGGCATCGAGGATCTCTTCTGATTTAAATGGTGCGCTCGAAGGGATTCGAACCCCTGGCCTTCTGATTCGTAGTCAGACGCTCTATCCAGCTGAGCTACGAGCGCATTGTTTGGAGCGGGTGACGAGATTCGAACTCGCGACTTTCACCTTGGCAAGGTGACACTCTACCACTGAGTTACACCCGCATGTCCCTGACATGCTCTAAAGAAAATGGTGAGCCATCCGCGACTCGAACGCGGGACACCCTGATTAAAAGTCAGGTGCTCTACCGACTGAGCTAATGGCTCATAAATGGCAGGGATGGCAGGATTCGAACCTACGAATGCCAGAGTCAAAGTCTGGTGCCTTACCGCTTGGCGACATCCCTATTTTCTATTTAAATCAACTGCTGCTGATTTAAAGCTTGGTTGCGGAGGCCGGATTTGAACCGACGACCTTCGGGTTATGAGCCCGACGAGCTACCACTGCTCCACTCCGCGATGTTTAGTGGTGGGTAGAGATGGATTCGAACCACCGTACCTTTCGGAACAGATTTACAGTCTGCCGCCTTTAACCACTCGGCCATCTACCCACAATGTGTTGCGCTATAAAGTTGAAATGGCGACCCCGATCGGACTTGAACCGACGATCTCCTGCGTGACAGGCAGGCATGTTAACCACTACACCACGGGGCCGGATTTTGGTGGGCGATGACAGGATCGAACTGCCGACATCCTGCTTGTAAGGCAGGCGCTCTCCCAGCTGAGCTAATCGCCCGGATTTTGGTGACCCATACGGGATTCGAACCCGTGTTACCGCCGTGAAAGGGCGGTGTCTTAGGCCGCTTGACCAATGGGCCGTTTTCGCGGAACATTTGTTAGTATATCCGAATCGAACATAAATGTCAACACGTTTATTTAAAAATATGTTTATAAGCAACTGTGCCTTGTTTTACGGCCTTAATTATAGCAAAATCGGGCGGCGCATTTCATCCTCCATGTCCGGAATATCCATCATGACATCATACAATAAGTTTGCAGTGTGTAACACTAAAAATTAAACTCATTTCCCCAGTCAAAGTTTCCTGATTCTTCTAAACTCTTAGGCCAATGGCAACACCATTCCGGCACACCGGGAGTTTCCACTCTGTCAAGGCTTGGCGTGTACGGCTTTATATCAAGTACAGGTGAATTGTCGTTGGCATCAATATAGGCAATTTGAATAACACCGTTTTCATAATCAATAGTGATAATTTGTACCGCCGTTAAGGCCATGGGATTGGGGCGAAAAGGAGATCTTGTGGCGAAAATACCCATTATTGCCGGGGCCTTTTTGTACGGCTGTTCTGCTATAAGAATATTTCTCATTTCCTCATTGTCGGAATCGCTAAGCCACCAAAGGACATTGAGATGGCTAAAACCGTTTAACGCTTGCAAAGCAGGAATATATTCCTGCTCAAGTTTGATAAACATTCCATCCTCGTTGACGCTGATTTTGCCAATAGGCTTAACCTTAAAATTTTGCATAACTTCATTCCTCCATATAATTTTTATTTGCTTGCAAAGCCAGTTTAGACCCTCACATCATGTGAGAGTCAATAGCAAAAAAGCGCCTTGCAACAAAATGCAAAACGCTTTTATCTATATTTTTATTAGGGGGATTTGTATCTCAGTCAAGTATTTATCGGGTGTTTCTTCATTCCAAGGCCCACGATGAACAATTTGCCTGCTTTGTCCCGTCATTCTATATTGACTGTGTTCCCCTAACCACTCCGCCAAAGAAAGATATGCTCCCGCAATATTTTCAAACGGGCCACATACCATAGTACATGCCATAATTGGTACAGGCTCGGTATTCCGGTATGTAAAAGGGTTCATATCTTTTCCCATTCGAGCTACAGGAGCGCATATTTCAATGTCAACATTCTTTTCCCTATAATCCGTGTCGTGATAAATGGTAAAAGTATTATCTGAAATGGGTATATCATTTTCATTAGCAAAAGCCGACATTTCTTTCCACAATAAACCTTCGGCATAATAATCGGAAACAATCCGCCTTAAAGAAAACACCTGATAACTGGGAATGGACTTAATTGAAACATTGTAATGGATCGCTATCTTTTCCTGCCGAATATCTCTTTTTGCCAGTTCAATTTTAGATAGCTTATCTTGGGCAGATTTAATTGTGTTTTCAATGTCCAGACGTTTATTGTCAAGCAGGTTAGTAATAAATCCGTCATTCCACCTATCCAGAGCAAGCCCAATCTCCGAAACATTAAAGCCTAAATCCCGCAGAAATAAAATCTTGTTCAATAGAGAAATTTGGTTAGCTGAATATAGTCTGTAACTTGTCAATTTATCAATTTCCGCAGGTTTTAGCAAACCTGTTTCATCATAATAGCGGAGCATACGGATTGATACTTGTGTCAGTTTGGAAAATTCGCCTATCTTAAACATTTACACCACCTCCATATTGCTTGATATTATCCTGTCGTCTGCCAGCCCTCTATCGTATTGTTCTGGTCTTGGCCAGTGCTTTCCTCATATCCCCTGTCCCCTGCCCATTGCGTTCCCTTGAGGAGCTTTACCCCAAACCTATACCCCCTGACTTAATACAAAAAACCGTACTGGCATCAGTACGGTTCGTTTTAACTATGGAGCGGGTGATGGGAATCGAACCCACGTAGCTAGCTTGGAAGGCTAGTGCTCTACCATTGAGCTACACCCGCAGGTGTGGTAGCAGGGGAGAGATTTGAACTCTCGAATGAGCGGGTATGAACCACTTGCCTTAGACCACTTGGCTACCCTGCCATGGCTCCCCGAGCAGGACTCGAACCTGCAACCTACCGGTTAACAGCCGGTTGCTCCACCATTGAGCTATCGAGGAATATTGATTTATTACTGGCGGAGAAGGAGGGATTCGAACCCTCGCAGCAGTTACCCACTCTAACGGTTTAGCAAACCGTCCTCTTCAGCCACTTGAGTACTTCTCCGTAACCCTGCTTTTTGGTGCGGAAGATGGGACTTGAACCCATACGGTGTTACCCACACGCCCCTCAAACGTGCGCGTCTGCCAGTTCCGCCACTCCCGCATTGTTTTATGGAGCCGTTAACCGGATTTGAACCGGTGACCTCATCCTTACCAAGGATGCGCTCTACCAACTGAGCTATAACGGCATCGAGGATCTCTTCTGATTTAAATGGTGCGCTCGAAGGGATTCGAACCCCTGGCCTTCTGATTCGTAGTCAGACGCTCTATCCAGCTGAGCTACGAGCGCATTGTTTGGAGCGGGTGACGAGATTCGAACTCGCGACTTTCACCTTGGCAAGGTGACACTCTACCACTGAGTTACACCCGCATGTCCCTGACATGCTCTAAAGAAAATGGTGAGCCATCCGCGACTCGAACGCGGGACACCCTGATTAAAAGTCAGGTGCTCTACCGACTGAGCTAATGGCTCATAAATGGCAGGGATGGCAGGATTCGAACCTACGAATGCCAGAGTCAAAGTCTGGTGCCTTACCGCTTGGCGACATCCCTATTTTCTATTTAAATCAACTGCTGCTGATTTAAAGCTTGGTTGCGGAGGCCGGATTTGAACCGACGACCTTCGGGTTATGAGCCCGACGAGCTACCACTGCTCCACTCCGCGATGTTTAGTGGTGGGTAGAGATGGATTCGAACCACCGTACCTTTCGGAACAGATTTACAGTCTGCCGCCTTTAACCACTCGGCCATCTACCCACAATGTGTTGCGCTATAAAGTTGAAATGGCGACCCCGATCGGACTTGAACCGACGATCTCCTGCGTGACAGGCAGGCATGTTAACCACTACACCACGGGGCCGGATTTTGGTGGGCGATGACAGGATCGAACTGCCGACATCCTGCTTGTAAGGCAGGCGCTCTCCCAGCTGAGCTAATCGCCCGGATTTTGGTGACCCATACGGGATTCGAACCCGTGTTACCGCCGTGAAAGGGCGGTGTCTTAGGCCGCTTGACCAATGGGCCGCTAGCGCAATAACTATATTACATGGACTAGCTTTACTTGTCAAATACTTTTTTCTATTTAGTAGAATAGGCATATTTTAGGAGAACTATGCGCTTAAATTCCTACAATATCTGGTTATATATCCCTGTTTCTAGTTATTTATACCGCACTTTGACAGGAAAGCACCAGATCTCTGATCCATTTCGTTCCAAAGTTTTTGCCCAGAGAAGGTTAACTCAAAAGGTTTCACTTTGAGAATAACCTGCCCCAGTCACAAATACTTAAGGTATGCGTATTCTATCTCAAGACACTCACAGTCTATCTGATGGGAGGAATTATTGGGATGCAGTTTTTAAGCGTACCACCCGGCCAGCATCGATTGCCAGGACTTCCCTATGCTTATAACGCCTTAGAGCCGGTGATTAGTGCTCATGTCCTGAATCTACATTACAACCAGCATCACAAAAGTTATGTTGAAGGATTAAACAAAGCCGAGCTGGCTTTAGTCGATGCCCGGCAGCGGCAGGATTTCTCTTTGGTAAAGCACTGGGAACGGGAATTAGCTTTTCATGGCTCAGGGCACATTCTCCATAGCCTTTATTGGACATCCATGGCCCCCTCAGGAATGGGCCAGGGTACCCCCGGCCCCCATACCCTCACCCATATGGTCAATTACTTTGGGAGTTTCCATAGCTTTAAAGAACAATTCACTTCCGCCGCCAACCAAGTGGAAGCCTCCGGCTGGGCATTGCTCGTATGGCAGCCGGCCTGGTGCAGGTTAGAGATCCTTACCATCGAGAAGCATCAAAACCTATACCAGGCCGGCGGAATCCCCATCCTGGTCATCGACTCCTGGGAACATGCCTATTATCTTGATTATCAAAACCGGCGCGGCGACTATGTCAACAACTGGTGGCATATCGTCAATTGGTATGGGGTGGAAAGACGTCTTGAGCATGCCATGCAATTGCTGTTCCCGATGGCGTTAATCCCTTGAACTCCCCTGTCTTGTCAACAGAATCACTGTGGTGATGATCAAGGCAAACCCGACCATATCGATCCAGACAAAGGCTGTATTCAACCAAAAAGCGGAGAATAAAGCGGCCGACACGGGCTCTACGCTGGCGATCATACTGGCCTTTACCGGCCCGATATCACTAACCCCCTGTAAATACAGGGTAAAGGACACCACCGTTCCGATGACGATGATCGCCAGCATCCCCCAAAACACCTGCCAATCCAGGGAGACGGGAATCTGCCAGGGCCGGATAACCACAAGCAAAATCGACCCGCCCATCAACATACCACAGCCTGTAACGACGATGCTCCCCCATTTGTTAATAATTTTCCCTGGAATTATGGTGTACAGCATCAATCCCAAAGCGGCCATCAGGCCCCAGAAAAGGCCTTGGGCCGATATGACCAGGTTGCTGACATTGCCATGGGTGGCCAATAAAAAGGTGCCGGTTACAGCTAAAGCAATCGCCACCCCTTCAGTCTTCGTGGGCAGCCGCCTGTCCATTCCGCAAACGAAAATCATAATTAGTAAGGGTCCCAAGTACTGCAGCACCGTTGCCGTTCCCGCATTGCTGTGGGATATGGCCAACAGATAAGTATATTGACAGGCGATCAGCCCAAATATACTAAAAACAATGAGGGTCCGGCGGTCCCTTTTATTGCTGAGCAACCCGACCATTTGCTCCTTGTATTTAAATAAAACCAAACAAAATAAGAGCAATCCTGCCGTAAGCATCCGTACCACGGTAACCCAATGAGGGTCGATGCCCTTCACCGAAAAAAGATATTGTCCGCAGGCACCGGAAAACCCCCAGCTAATCCCGCCGATAAGTGTCAGTATCGTCCCTCTGACAGCTTTGGTCCTGATATTTTGAGCCTTTTCTTCACCCTTTACAACTATAAGTTCATTCATTATTCTCTTTCAAGTACTTGCTTTCAATCGGGTACTTGCCTTTGCCCTTCACTTTTTTGATAATACGGCTCAATTCTAAACTGCAGGTTTGAGCCCAAGTGCAGATTTATCACTGAAAGAGGTCTCGTTCAACCTATAAACTTCACAAAACACTGCCGGGAGCGGGAGCCATCAAATTCACAAAAATAAACCCCTTGCCAACGGCCTAAAAGCAGCCGGCCATCCTTAACGATGACGGTCTGAGAGCTCCCCATAAGGCTGGCCTTCAAATGGGCTGCCGAATTTCCTTCCCCATGCCTATCCTGAGCCATATCCCAAGGGCAGAGCTCATCCAGCCGCCTCAGAAGATCACGGCAAACATCGGGATCAGCATTCTCATTGATCGTGATTCCCGCTGTAGTGTGAGGACAATAAATAATCGCCACCCCATCCTTGAACTGGAAATTTTGCAAAAAACCTTCTATTAAAGAAGTAATATCAATCCATTGATTCCTTTTTTGAGTCTGTAGATTCAGGGTATGGACCATGGCCTTCTCTCCCCCCTTCCCGTCTCACCACCCGGGTCATTTCCCGTTGATGTTTTTCGCAATAGATTTTCCAGGCGAATTTTTCAGGCCGGTTTAAACAATATCGGGCCATGCGCTCGTTGACAGCCTTTTGACAAATACTGCAGCGAATATCTCCATACTTGGGTCTGTACTGCATTCTTTCCCGGCGCTGACGGGCCGCATACTCATTGCGAAGGCCCAGATCGGTCAGATTGATTTTTTCGATCCTCTCCACGAGCTCAAGGATCTCCTCATCACTGAGCACCGCGGGCTGATTCTGGGCCAGCTGCATGATTGAAGCCGGCAGATCTATATCATAAAAGACCATACCCGAAAAGACTTTCAGGCTGCAACTCCGGTTAAAGGTCACATAGGAAAACACGGGAATAGTTTGATCAAGCCCCGCCAGCTCCTGCAGCATCTGAACCCGGACCTGGTTCTCCATGATCGGATTGGGAAAGGTCTTCACCCTCCAGGTAATCGCCTGATACCACTTGGGTTCCGTTTCTTCCCCTACGATCAGTCCCGACAAATTATTGGCTTCTAAAAGAAAAATTCCATAAGGGGAGATCAGAACATGATCAATCTGGTGGAAGCGTCCCTTGGTTCCTAACAGGAGATTGCTCAGCCGGCGAAAGCATCTTGGTAAATGGGCAAGCCCTACTTCAAGCTTATATTCCCCTATTTCATGTTTACGCTGTTTCTTGCTCCGCAAGGAGCCTCTTTCCTTTGCCGAGTTATAAGTATAATAATTGGTTCTATATTTCTTCCTTTGCCAAACCTCCTGAGCCGCTTCCGGTTCAGGAGATATTTTTTTTGTTGCTTTTTTTCGATTCCAAAAGAACAAAGCTATCCCCCTAGTCATCAATTGCTCCATTATTGGCTTACAGCATGCCACTATTTTACCATATTCCAAGGTGAATAACTAACTTCTGAATCCTTTCACCCCAAAATATGTAATGAATTTCCACGTATTTCATAAAGTATTAATGAAGGAACTTTAGAACTTGATGTCGAATCAGAATAAAAATACGTGCATTTATAATAAACGCCTAATCTGGGGTATCCTAGAGCGGGGGACTAAATTTCTGGGGTGAATCGCACCTCCTGTGCGTAGGGCTTACACTTTCGCCCGAATCCGTCAACTAACCCCGTAGGCTAAGAAAGGTGTCTGAGCATGCATTTTAAGGAAAGCTTGTCTCGATTCAAGGTTTCAGCGTCCGACCAAGTTCAAAAAATTGCAAAAAACGTTTCTTGGAAATCGCCTCGTGTTCTTGGCTCTTTAACAGTAACCCTTGTTCTGACCGGCAGCCTGGGATTTTATTTTCTAACGACGACCGCTGCGGCGGCGGTGATGATCAACGGCCAGCAAGTGGGCTATGTGGCAGATTCACAAAGCGGACAAACCCTTGTGGATACATTCCTCCAGGAAAAAGGGGAGCCCTATGGTGTCGTTGCCAAGACACGGGACCAGATCAACTACGAAAATGTCCGCATCAAAAACAGCGCCTATAAAGCTTCAGAAATCAAGGAAGAAAATTTAGCCAGCTCTTTGAATTATTATCTGGAAGGCTACAAAGTTCTGGCGAATGGAACACCCATAGCTTACTTACCCAGTAAAGAAGAGGCGGACAAATTACTTAAGCAATACGAAGAGTACTATTCCAAATCCAGTGATGAAAACAAAATCACTTCTGTCAGCTTTTTAGAAGACATAACTATTGAAAAGGTTTCCATTCAGCCCAGCCAAATGACTTCCCTGGAGCTGGCTTATGAACAGCTCATCGAAGGCCAGGTTACCACAAAAGAGTATACTGTAGAGGAAAAAGACTCCTGGTGGTTGATCGCCCGCAAAAATAATATGTTGACCGCCGAAGTTCTGGCGGGGAATCCCGGGGCAACTGAAGACACTGTGATCAAACCGGGAGATGTGCTCAAACTTGTCACTGTTGAACCTTATCTGACTGTCGTAAGCCAAGGTACATATTCCGGTCAGGAGATCATTCCTTATGACGTAGTCACTAAAACTGATTATAAACTTAACCCAGGCCAAACCAAAGTTGTCACCAAAGGCAGTAACGGTTCCAAAATCGTAACCTATTCTTATGAGCAGAGAAACGGTGTCGAGGTAGCCAAAAAAGTTCTCGATGAGAAGATCGTCGAGAAACCCGTTGATGAAGTCGTTGCTAAAGGTCCCAGCAAGCAAACAGTCAATGTAGCCTCTGCCACCTCCCGGGGCAGTGCCAATGGTTCTTCCCTTGTCGAGCGGGCTCTCAGCTTTCAAGGTACAAAATATGTTTTCGGAGGTACCAGTACCAGCGGTTTTGATTGCTCCGGCTTTACCAAGTACATCTATTCCGGGTCCGGGATCTCCCTTCCCCGAACATCCTTTGACCAATTCAATTCAGGCTCATCTGTGAGCAAAGATAATTTACAAGCGGGAGACTTGGTCTTCTTCAGCACCTATGCTTCCGGAGCCTCTCATGTAGGTATCTACATCGGTAACGGCAAGTTTGTTCATGCTGCCAATCCCGGAAGTGGGGTTAAGGTTTCCGGAGTAAGCGACAGCTTCTATGGCCCCCGCTATTTGGGAGCACGCCGCTACTAGTTGCCTAACCATTTAAATTGCTAAAAGCCAGGAGCTGTTCCGCTAGGACAAGCTCCTGGCTTAATTATTTGGGCTCCCAGGCCCTTCAGGCAGCCCTACAGAAGAAAAAACATCTCTAGTGAGGCTTTTTAGTAAAATAGAATATTCCGCCCACGGCCATAACCACTATAAAAAGGATTAGATAGTAGAGAACCGCCCAGCGGTGAGCATAAACAGCGGCAATGACCATAAAGATGCAGGCAAAGATGGCCAGGGTGGGCATAATAAACCGTTTAAAGCCGCCTAAGGATTGCTCCTTTACCATCATCATGATAAAGATGGGGATATACATAACGTACAGAGTGACAATGGGGAGCTCCGAGCTGTCAAAGCTAAAGGGGCCAAACCAAGACTCAGGCACCAAATTCGCACCGAAGAAGTAGAGCAGCCACCCTGCCGTAAATAACAGTCCCATGATGGCGGAGTTGGTGGGCATATTGGTGTTGGCATCAATATTTTTATAGATATGGGGCTGAGGACCAAGATCTCTGGCCGCCAGGGAGTAAAATCCCCGGGTACATCCCAGCATTAATCCGTTAAGGGTTCCCAAACAGGAGATGACCACAAAGACAAAGAGTACGGACCCGCCAAGATTAGAGAAGACTGTAGAAAAGGCAATCTTGGCTCCGGTTTCTCCCCCTTCCATGATCACACTGTTTTCCACGGCACCGGCAAGTCCGGTGTAGTATAAAATATAAATTAGAGCGACAAACATCGTGCCAAAGGTTAAGGCCCGAGGAAGATTCTTTTTGGCGTCTTTTAATTCCGCATTAATACTGGTGGCAATGATCCAGCCTTCATAAGCAAAAGCGGTGGCCACCACAGCGGTAAACAGAGGGTTGGCAGTTGACACATCAGCGATCACGCCGCTGGTAAAGTTCTTAACCAAGACACCGTTGCTTAACCCGGTGATGGTCCCCAGGATGGCCATTAAAATCAGGGGAATCAGCTTAATGATCGTGGTTGAAACCTGGAATTTTCCCGCCAATTTCGGGGACAAGGCATTAAGAGCATAGCTTCCCACCAAGTAAAAGCCGGCAATCGCCATCGCTTCCGCACCTACGATATCCCACCCCAGGAGAACACAGGTATAGCGGGCTGAGACCCAGGCCAATACGGAGGTAATAGCCGGATAATAAATCGTGGTCATAAACCAGCCCAGAATATAGGCATATCCCCGGCCCATGGTGGCTTCCGCGTAATCTACGACTCCATTGACCTTTTCATAACGTGTCGCCATCGTAGCAAACACATAGGCACACACAATCATGATCATACCGCCGATCACCCAGGCCAAAATGCCCAGGGGCAGATCCCCGCCGGTAGCCAGCAAGATTTTCTCCGCTTTAAAAAACACGCCGCTTCCGATAACAATTCCGATAACCATGGCAATCGCAGTGAATAAACCATACTTTTTCTGTAGCTCATAATCCATAAGCAGCACTCCTCCATAATGATGTCACAGCCACAACTTTAGCAAAGATATTGCCACAATTCAATAACAGGCACGATTATTTTTTTACTTTCCCTTCTCATCTCCCGGTATAACGGCAAAAGAAAATTTCCTTAATCTGCGCTCTCCCCCGCCGCTTTTAGTGTCTGCCATTTTATGAAGTGTTTCCCGGAGGGTCTGCGCTAATTCATCACACTCCTGATCGCTGAGATAAAGAGCATAACTTTGAAAATCAATTCGATCCTGAACCAGATCGTAATCCTTATTCTGTAAATACTTATCAAAATCCCGTAACAAAGTCATAGCAAAAGCGTAGAAATGCAGCGAGGGATCGTTTTTCAGCCGATAAACCTTTTCCACTGTCCCCCGGATTTTATATTCGGCACAGACTTCGATGATTTCATCCTCGACCAGCTTATTAACATGGCGATAAAGGCTGGCCGGAGGAAGGTCAGGCAACTCCTCAGCGATCCGCTTCACTGTTTCTGTCTCATTCTCTAAAAACAGCTGGAGGATGTTCATTCTCACAGGATTAAGCAAACTATTTAAAGCGTTGCTGGCCATCAAAACACCTCGCTCCAATATTATTTTTAATAATTGTCTCGTTAATTATAATATTATCAATAACGATATTGATCAAGAGCAAGTTTTATAAAAATAAAAACACCTTATTGCCATTGCCTTCAATAAGGTGTTTTCCAAGGTGCTCTCCGTCCAGTATTAGACCCAGCTTACGATATAGTGTGTGCCCGGCGGAATAGTGCTTTCAGCTGCGTCTGCTTTTGACTCGATGATCTGCCATTGACCTGGCAGTCCCAATTCCTTGGCTGCCAACTCAAAATGGCACATGGCGATGCCCATATCCACTCTCTGGATATCAAATCCCAGCCCTTTACCATAATCTTTTGTTCTCTGCAGATAGAAGTGAATCCCTCCTTGGGCCATAATAATTCGCCAGGGTTGTTTGTTGGAAGCCGATGGAGCAAGCCGAACCATCTCCAATGGTGTAGCATATTTATCTGCCTCCGCCTCAGTCAGGGGCCGTCCCAAAGCCTGGTTAAAGAAGAGTTCCTGCCATGGCTTGCGATTCTTGGAACCCGCGGCTAACCTCATGGCAGATTCCAGCAAACTGCGTTTCTGATGGGGATAACCGATGGGTGTTATACAAGGCATAATCTCCCCGGCCTGCAATCCGATGGCCTTGCCGAATTCATTTTTTGTATACGTTCCCCCCAGCCAACAGGTGCCAAGACCTAAATAAGTAGCATACAGGATCAGTTTTTCGAGAACATACCCGAAGTCTTCCAAATCCCGCTTCCCTTCTGGAATGGCCGCCACAATATAGGAAGAAGCGCCTTTGATGACTCCATAGGTTCCTAGCTTTATATTACCTTCTTTTTGGGCGAGTTCTCTTTCAACGAACTCAAATCTAACTGCTCCGCCAAAGGGTCCCTGATTATCCTTAAAAGCTAAGTTAATCTTTTCTTTCAACTCAGGGGGCAGAAATTCTTCTTTATACGTTCTAACAGAAATCCGTTTCTTCATTTGTTGGATCATGGACATAGGAACTTCTTCTACCGACATGTCAGAACCTCCACTATATCTTTCCCGTTATTTTATCTGCTGTATATCTACCATACATCTACCATTAAAATGTATTTACAGTTAAAATGCAAATTCATCCAGCTGTCTCCATAAGAGCTCCGTCGAACTTAGGAAACCGATAGTGGCCCGTAATCGGGCTGGGCCAGGAGAGCAAACGATCCTCTTCAGAAGCCACAGGACCCCCATTATGAAGGATAAAGGGAATGCCATCAGGCCGGCGGCGATCTGAGATAATCGCTATGTGTTCATGAGGCAGAGCAAAGGTGACAATATCTCCAGGCTGCCACTGAGATAAGTTATCCACATCATTGGCAATGACTTCTGTGGTCAACTCCTGACCGTGGCGTTGGAAAAAGACCTTTAGATTTTGCACCCGGCGAAAATCTATATTGGCGTCCCGCCCCTCGTCAACCCTCGGATACAGGGAGGTATTCTGACGGATATCTTCATCGATCATGGCTTTAAGATCATATCCCGCATGGTGAAGTGCTCTCCAAATGACATCTGTACATACGCCTTCATTCTCCGGAGGATACCCGCCTGCATAATAGGCATCCCGATAACGGGGCCTCTTCCGCACCTCTTCTTTACCCCCGGCCACGATATCCTCCAAATCACTGATGCCATCCTGATCTTTGTCCACAGGGCACTCAATGGTAGGTACCTGCAAATAAAGTATGGGTTCAAGACGCTTTATTTCCGGGGCGGAGTCCTTGCTGCAGCCTGTGCATAAGAGCAACAGTGCACTGACAATTAAGGCGCTCCGATAACCGGACTTCTTGGGAAGTTTACCTCCCCTTAAGCATTGATACATATCTGCTCCCCCTATGGCTAACCAAGCATTATCCTCAATCTTTGCCTTTTGGTTCATCTCTTAAAAATTTCTACATCTTCCCTTTCAGATCCTTTTTTCATAAAGAAAGCATATGGCCCAATGACCATATGCTTTCTGTCAATATCATGCCATCATTAGGGGCAGAAAGAATTCTAGCGGATAAAATTAGTTCTTAGTCCCTCTTCCTGAGAAGGAAACGGTATGCCGGCTTTTATCCCGGCTTCTTTACATTTTAGAAACCAGGCCATATTTCTGCCCAAGGTTCGCATAATCTGCAAACCTTCCTCATCCTTTCTGACCTCCTCAGGGGTGTTGCCATGAACCATGTTCCAATACTTGGATGAGATGATCGGCATCTCCTTAATCGTAAAGTACTTATTGAGCTGATCCAGGCTCGCTGTGGTTCCTGCTCTGCGGGCGGAGACCACTGCGGCGGCAGGCTTTAAGTAAAAGGCTTGTTTCCCCGAGCCTGAGTCAGTGTAGAAAACCCGGTCCAAAAAGGAAGTGATCGCGCCCCCAGCCGCTGCATAATGGACCGGGGAGCCAAAAACAAAACCATCAGCTTCCTGGGCAAGGTCCAGGAATTCATTGACAGGGTCGGAAAAAACACAGCGTTGATGTTTTCGACAGTGTCCGCAGGCAATACAGCCGCTGAGAGGTTTTGTCCCCAGGTGAAAAAATTCAGTATCAATGCCCTCTTCATTCAGAGCCTTGGCCACCTCTGCCAAAGCGGTAAAGGTACACCCATCCTTGTGAGGACTTCCGTTCACTAATATGACTTTCATAGTTTCCCTCCTGTCGTTTTATCTCCATCACTATTATACATCAAAAACTCTGGCTACTTCTTCTAATTTTGTTATAATCGGGATATGCTGGGGGCAATGCTGCTCACATTGTTGACAACGGATGCAGTCCGAAGCTTTGCCTAAGTCCTGGGTTAAATTCCGGTAGTAGGTTTGCTGGGTGGACAGCCCATGCCGCTGCTGATTATTATACAAAGCAAAGTATTTCGGTATGGGGATTTGCATGGGGCAGCCTTCCACGCAGTACTCACAGGCGGTGCAGGGAATCGCTATGTCATTGTTGATTATGGCGATAGCCTTTTGGATGAGCTCCTGTTCTTCCTCTTTTAAGGTGATGAAGTTTTGCATATAGCTTGTATTATCCATGAGCTGTTCGAGGGTGCTCATACCGCTGAGCACCATGCAGACATTATCCAGGGAGGCTGCATAGCGGACCGCCCAGGAGGCAATGCTTTGGTCCGGGTGATAGCCCTTAAAGAGTTGTGCGGCTTCTTCGGGTACAGTTACCAAGGCCCCACCCTTGATGGGTTCCATAACGATGACCGGTTTATGATGCTTGGTCGCGACTTCATAGCATTTACGGGATTCGATTCCTTCATCCTCCCAGTCAATGTAATTGATCTGAAGCTGCACATACTCCATTTCCGGATGCTCGGTTAATATCCGATCCAGCAAGGCTGCCTTGTCATGATAAGAGAAGCCAATATGCTTTACTTTACCCTCCGCTTTTAATCTCCGCATAAATTCAAAACCGCCGTATTCCACTGTTGCAGCATACCTGGCGGCATCCAGGGCATGGAGTAAATAATAGTCAAAATAACTGACTCCGCATCGTTCTAATTGTTCGTCAAATATCCTCTGGTAATCTCCATTCTTCGTGACTAAAGATGCCGGCATTTTATCAGTGATGGTAAATGAATCCCTGGCATAGCGTTCCACAAGAGCTTTTCTCAGCGCAATTTCACTCATTCCCTGATGGTAACGATAAGCGGTGTCAAAATAGGTAAAGCCTCTCTCCAGAAAACAATCCACCATCGTGTTCACTTGTTCCTGATCGATATTCTGGGGATTCTCCTGAGCTCTTAGGGGCAACCGCATCATTCCAAATCCTAACTTTTTCACTGTTGTGCCACCTTTGTTGATGATTTTCATGAACCTCAAAAACGAGCATCCTGATATTAGTATCATAGCACCTAAACTTAACTTTAGGTCAAGACTTTTAATAATCGTTCATAAGCATTTTATAAGTACAGCGGGATTCACAGCGATCGCTGCTGTGGTTACAATGAAAATCGGCAATCTCTCCCTCCGCATTCGGATCGGCGGATGGGTAGCGGTATATTTTTAAGACAACCAGTTTGCTGGCTACACTGCATATTTCTTCACGCTCTTCAAGCTTATACTCCAAAGTCCCACCCTCTATCGATCATTCCCAGCATAAACGCCTTAATGATTTTTTACGGCATACCCAAATATGTGGATCGATAACGCCTTAACGGATCTTAGCCCCAAAAGGAATGAAGGCAAGCTGGGCAAATTTGAAATGCTGTATCCCGAAGGGAATCCCCAAAACAGTAAGGCAGAGCAGCAAACCAATCACCAGGTGACCCACGGCCAATTCCCATCCGAAGAGAAGTATCCAGAGAATATTCAGCAGCAATCCTCCCACACCGAAGTTCCCCAATTCGATGTCTTTGCCAAAAGGCAACAGAACAAACTGTGCTATCTTAAAACATTGAAGGCCAAAGGGAATGCCAATGATCGTAATGCACAAAATCAAACCTGCCAAAAACCACGCAATCGCCGCCAGGATCCCTCCGAATACTAACCAAATAATATTGCCCAATACATTCATACGCTTTCCTCCACTCCATCCATAAATTCTTAGTTTCGCTGTAATCGTACGCATTCTCAGTTAGTTTGGCATAAAAAACCATAATAATATTACAGTTTCCATCGGCGTAGCCTGTTCATTATAAAATACATTATGATCGTGAAATAAGGACACCTGGGTAGGTGTCCTTTGACATAGGCCATACATTCCGGCTAATCTTTAGGCTCCCGTTTCCCCTTTTTCGGCAGAAAGCGTTCATGCTCCGCCCTGGATCGCATCAGGATGGTCAGCCATTCTTCTTGAGTAAACATACGACCAAGCTGTGAAATTTTTTCTTTTAAGGTATCATACTTTTCCGGGTACTCTTCTTCGATGATATCCATCATGAGTTTTGGCTGCTCGACCTCCGGTTGAGCATTTTTCTTTTTACGGAATTTTTTAACCCTTAAATATCTAACCATAAAAACCTCAAGCTTTTCGCTTTATTGTGATTTTACCTCTGTCCATATTCTATCATAAATTGGTAAAACATCGGAGAGATCTTCAAAAACTTCTGAACCTTTTAATTCACCTTCAGCCGGATAATAGGCCGGGTCAGAAGTCAAATCATCAGGAAGCATGGCCCTGACTTCTTTTTGAGGTGTAGAATAACCGATGTAATCAGCATTTTTGAACGCTACATCTGTGCTGCACATAAAATCAATAAACTTCTCCGCCATCTCTTTGTTTTGACTGGTTTTAGGGATAACCATAGCATCATACCAGATATTGCTGCCTTCTTTAGGAATGACGTACTCCAGATCAGGATTTTCACCTTTCATAAAGACCGCATCCCCCGACCAAACCACAGCCATGGCCGCTTCATTGCCGATCATCTTATCCTTCACTTCGTCCCCTACATAGGCCATCAGCAAAGGCTTCTGCTCAATCAGCAATTGTTTTGCTTCTTCCAGCTCTTTTTCATCCCGGCTGTTCAAAGAGTAGCCCAGTTTTTTCAAGGCCACGGCAATGGAATCCCGTTGACTGTCCAGCATCAGGATCTGCTTGGTGTATTTCTTATCCCATAAAACATCCCAGCTGTCCACCACACCGTCCACCATGGTCTTGTTGTAAATAATGCCGACAGTTCCCCACATATAAGGAACGGTGTATTCGTTCTTAGGGTCAAAGGCCAGATTCTTGAAGCGATCATCAATTTTAGCGTAATTAGGGATCGCCGTCATATCAATGGTATGGAGCAAACCTTCATTGATCATTTTGGTGATCATATAATCCGAAGGAATGGCCACATCATACTTGGCTGTGCCTGCTTTAATCTTAACATACATTTCTTCGTTGGTGGCGAACTGTTCGTAGATGACATCCACATTATTGGTTTTCTCAAACTCGGCCAGGACCGATTCATCAATGTAGTCTCCCCAGTTGTAGACATAAAGCTTAGCCTGATCCGATCCGCCGCAGCCGGCAAGTCCTACAAGCATAGCGACCAGGAGCACGACCGCCCCCGCTTTTTTCAGTACCGATTTTTTCAATACATCTCCCTCTTTTCATTGGATTTATCCTTGGCCATCCGATAATTGACAAAGACCAAAATGATCATAATAAAAATAAACATCAAGGTAAGCAAGGCATTAATTTTAGGATTGATTCCCCGACGGGCCATGGAGTAAATGGTGATCGCCAGATTGGATACCCCGGACCCCGTGGTGAAGAAGCTCACGACAAAATCGTCGATAGACATGGTAAAAGCCAGCAGAAAGCCTGTGACGATCCCCGGGGAAATCTGAGGCAGAATGACCTTTTTATATGCCTCAAAAGGAGTCGCTCCCAAATCCAGGGCCGCAGCATAAGTATCGTCATTGAGCTGGCGCAGTTTCGGCAGCACTGAAAAGATTACAAAGGGCAAATTAAAGGTGATATGAGCGAAGAGCATGGTTATAAACCCCAGCTTGAACTTAATAAAAATGAAGAGCAGCATCAAGGATATTCCCATGACAATATCCGGGCTGAGCATCGGCAAGTACGTTACATTTAAGGTTACAACCTTGGGAAATCCATGCATATTATTGATGCCGATAGCCGCCAAGGTGCCGATGAGCGTAGCGATCAGTGAGGCAAGAATGGCTACCACTAAAGTGTAATATAGTGCAGAGGCAATCTGACCATCCTGAAAAAGCTCAATGTACCACCGCAATGTAAATCCATCCCAGTTCCCCCGGGACTTGGAATCATTAAAAGAAAAAATCATCAGGATCAGGATGGGGGCATAAAGAAAGAAGAAAATCAGAAAGGTATAGCTTTTCATCAAGAAAGATTTCACCAGAATCTACCCCCTTCCTGATCTTTGTCCGTCTTGGACATAATCCCCATGGTCAGGAGCAGGAAGATCATAAGGATCAGGGATAAGGATGAGCCGAAACCCCAGTCTCCGGTGGTGAGGAATTGCTGTTCGATCAAATTACCGATCAGCATATATTGCCCTCCGCCCAACAGCCTGGAAATGACGAAAGTCGTCACAGCCGGCATAAAAACCATGATAATACCTGAGGCCACGCCGGAAAGGCTTAAAGGGAAGGTCACTTTAAAGAAAGTCTTATAAGGGGTAGCCCCTAAGTCCTCCGCCGCTTCGATCAGAGAATGGTCGATTTTTTGTAAGACGGAATAAATAGGCAAAACCATAAAGGGAAGAAAATTATAGACCATGCCCAAGATCACCGCTTTATCTGTGTAGAGGATATTTAAAGCCGGCAAGCTCAAGGCGGCCAAAAGCTGATTAATGATGCCCTTATTTTCCAACAGAGTCATCCAGGCGTAGGTTCGGGCCAGAAAATTCATCCACATGGGCAAAACAAAAAGAACGATTAAAAAGTCTCTTCTTTTTAGCCCCTTGGAGGCCAAAATCATCGCCATCGGATACCCCAGCAGCAAGCAAAACACCGTGCTGATCAGAGCGAGCCAAATCGAACGCAAAATAACCTTAAGATAGATAGGTTCAAAAACTCTTTCCAGATGTACTGCAGTAAAGCGAATCCCCTCGGGACCGCTTTCAAACAGACTGAAATAAACCACCAAAATCAGCGGGACAATGGTGAAGATCAGCATCCACAACAGATAGGGAGCGGTCAGTAATTTTTTTTTCAATCACCTTTCACCTTCTTCATAATGTGAATATCATTGGGTAGGATCTTGAGTCCGACCTCATTCCCCACTTCTTCCATCTGTGTGCTGTGCACCATCCAGCAAAACTCGCTGCTCTGAATCATCATTTCATAATGAACACCCTTAAAGACTACGGATTGAACCTCGCCGGTGAGCATCCCTTCCTCCGCCGCTACCAGCTTCAAATCTTCGGGACGGATGACCACATCCACCTTTTCGTTGGCGCTAAACCCCTTATCCAGGCAGTCAAACCGGCGGCCGTGGAAATGAACCAGGAAGTCCTGGAGCATGACCCCGTCCAAGATATTGCTTTCCCCGATAAAGTCGGCCACGAAAACATTCTTCGGTTCATTATAAATATCGATGGGAGAGCCAATCTGCTGGATTTTCCCTTCATTCATCACCACCACGGTGTCGGACATGGTCAGGGCTTCTTCCTGATCATGGGTGACAAAGATAAAGGTGATCCCCAGGCGCTGCTGAATTCGTTTCAGCTCCAGCTGCATTTCTTTGCGCAATTTTAAATCCAAAGCGGCCAAAGGCTCATCCAATAGCAGAACCTCCGGTTCATTGACGATGGCTCTGGCAATGGCTACCCTTTGCCGTTGTCCGCCGCTTAAGGAATCAATATTCCTTTTTTCAAAGCCTTTAAGGTTCATCAGCTCCATAACCTGGAGCACCTTCGCGTAAATGGCCTTATTATCAACCTTCTTAATCCGCAGACCAAAGGCAATATTCTCGAAAACATTCATATGGGGAAACAAGGCATACTGTTGAAAGACCGTATTGACTTTCCGCTTATAAGGCGGAACATCATTGATCTTTTTGCCCTCAAAGAGGATATCCCCGCCGGTAACATTTTCAAACCCTCCAATGATTCGAAGGGTTGTGGTTTTTCCGCAACCGCTCGGTCCAAGAAGGGTTATAAACTCATTGCGCAAAATATATAAATTTATGTTATCCAGGACTTGTACCCCGTCATACTCTTTCGTCACGTTGACAAGCCTGATGATCTCTTCGCTCATGCCAGACCTCCTCAAACCAAAGCCGGTTGTCGAAAACCGGCAGTTATTAAAAACATAACAATGTCTATTTTACATTTTAACAGAATATCGTCAAAAATTCTTCAGGAAAAAATAAAAAATATATCGGCAATTCTCTTATTCCCTCAGCAAAGAACCGTTTACAGCCCGGAGACTTGTAAACGGTTCCAATATAACGGTTCAGTGGCAAGTAATATCTTCATGGGATGCAATCACAGCAGCTGTGTCTTAGACATAAGCTGACACCAGGCACCGCCTGCCTACAACTTCCATTGAAATACAAGATTGTTTGTTGTTAAAATAGGGACAAGGAAGGGATGAATGATGACTGTAAAAAGGATTGCTATCAAACTTGCTATTATCACTGCACTTATTTTTTTGAGCCTGGCATCATTCAGTTTTTATTTCTATCATATGGTCATTGAACGAAAACCCAATGACCCTTGGTCCCAAAACACAAGATTGACGTCCATATCTATGGAAAGCAATGAGGTGCAAACCTTCCCTGTGATGGCAATGGCTATCAGCCCTGCTTCCACCGAGCTTGCTGATTCCGGGGATTTCTCCCCGACTGAGCAGACTCCTCCAAGCTGGGTTGAAAGTCAGCCTTATGAGTTCTGGACGGTTATCTCCGAAGATGGGCTTAGGCTGGCGGGCTATTATATTCCAGCCAGGATACCGACTACCAGAACAGTTATTATAGCCCATGGCTACAGAAGCCAGGCACTGGAAATGGGTGAATTCGCCAAATTCTATTCAGAAAAGCTGGGTTATAACGTCTTGCTTCCCGATGCCAGAGGCTATGGCACCAGTGAAGGGGACTTTATCGGGTTTGGCTGGCCGGATCGCAAGGATTATCTGCTCTGGATTCAGGAAACCACGGAGAAGGTGGGGCCGGATGCTCAAATCACCTTACATGGTCTTTCCATGGGCGGAGCCACTGTGATGATGGTCAGCGGTGAGAGCCTGCCTGAACAAGTGAAAGTCATCGTGGAAGACAGTGGCTATACCTCAGTTCAAGATGAACTTGCTTACCAGCTTAAACGCATGTACAATCTTCCTGCTTTTCCTTTGCTTCCGGCTGTGAGTCTGTTCACGGATATTAAGGCAGGCTATAATTTTTCTGAAGCTTCGTCTTTAAGGCAGGTGGAAAAAAACCAAACTCCAATGTTGTTCATTCACGGGGCTCTGGATGATTTTGTACCTGTAGAAATGGCACTGCAGCTCTATGAGGCCTGTCAAGCGGAAAAGAAGCTCTATTTGGCTGAGAACGCCGTTCATGGCATGGCGTTTTACACAGATCGGCCTGCTTATGAAGCGATTGTTGAAGATTTCATCGGCTTGTTTATGGGGCATTAAAGCATGCTCACCTATGGGAGTAATATCTCAGCAGGTCTTCAACGCTAACGACACCTACCACTTTGCTATTTTCAACAACCGGCATAGCAACGATATGATTGCTGAGGAGCTTGTCGGCAGCTTCCTGCACACTCTCATCCGGGTGAACGGAAACCACATCTTTAGCCATAACCCAATCCACAGGACAAGATTCAATATGACCAGGCTGAATCATAAAGCGGAAAATATCCGCTTTGACGACCATGCCGATCAGCAGGTTATGCTCGTTAACCACAGGCAACCCATTTGCTTTCTTTTCGGTCATTATTTTC
The DNA here is from genome assembly GCF_007830365.1 of Desulfitobacterium sp. LBE. Lineage (NCBI taxonomy): Bacteria > Bacillati > Bacillota > Clostridia > Eubacteriales > Desulfitobacteriaceae > Desulfitobacterium > Desulfitobacterium sp. LBE. Next base: position 801,398 of record NZ_VLKD01000001.1, read on the forward strand.
AACACATTTTCAATCGGGTCTGTTTCCCTGACCGTAACAAATTCCTTTTCCATGACTGCTCCGATTCTCATTATGCCCATCGCCTCCTTAATATCAGTTATATTCAACACATGACTTTGTTTACCTTCAAGGATCAGTCGACGAATAGCATATTTCTCTTAGACGCTCCACTTTAGTTACCCTTTATAACTCACTCCCATAATTCACTTATTTCACCAATCTGTCTTAGGTTGGCAAAGTGTGGTCTATTGAAGACCTATCAAAAAGTTGAGCGCAACACTCCATGTGCTATCTTAAAGCACTGCCTATTTTCTTTTCCTCCTCTTTCACTTAAAATGAAAAGGGTTAATATCGCTAGAACTGCAGAGCTTCTTCAGGAAGGAGAGACTTAAAATTAAAACTAAAGTGATCAGACTACTACAATTACTGGTTATCGCTTTTCTCGTTGGAGGACTCTCTGTTCTTAGCATAAATTTTTATGTTCATTCCTTTAGCGCAAAGTATATAGTTACGATGGATAAACCTTTACCCCAAACCGATGCCATTTTAGTGCTGGGGGCTTACTTTAATCCAAACACAGGAAAACCCTCTGATATGCTGGGAGATCGCTTGGAAACAGCCTATGAAGTTTATACTAAAAACCCAGACACAAAAATTATCGTGAGTGGTGATCACGGTCGAAAAGAATATGACGAAGTTAATGGTATGAAGGATTATTTAATGGCCAAAGGGGTTCCAGATGAGCATATCTTTATGGATCACGCCGGGTTTTCGACCTATGAAAGTATGTATCGAGCAAAGGAAATCTTTCAGGTTCAAAGCCTAATCGTCGTCACTCAGGATTATCACTTATACCGGGCAATCTTTGATTCCCGCAAGATGGGGATCGAATCGTACGGTGTTATTGCTGATAAACGATATTACCTTGGCATGAATTATTATAAACTTCGTGAAGTCGCCGCTCGGAATAAGGACTTTCTTTATGCTTTGTTTAAGCCTGAACCCACCTTCTTAGGCGAGCCTATTCCCGTTTGGTCAAATGGTCAGTTAACAAATGATCGATAAGGAGGTTCCTCATCATCATGTTGATCCTCTGTAAATAACAAAAACACCCTTCGTAAAGACGAAGAGTGTCGAAGACTTCTTCCTAATATGTGACTTATAGGATCGTGAATTACCTTGATCATCACCCGTTGACTATGGTTCCGCCATTGACATGTACTATCTGCCCCGACATATAGGCAGAACCCTCGCAAGCAAGGAACAAATAGGCCGGAGCTAATTCCACCGGCTGTCCGGCCCGCTGCATGGGAGTAGTGCTGCCAAAGGTGGAAACCTCATTGGCGTCGAAAGATGCCGGAATCAGCGGCGTCCAGATGGGACCGGGTGCTACGCCGTTGACACGGATGCCCTGTTTGATCAGTGATTCAGAAAGAGAACGTGTGAAAGCCACGACTGCTCCTTTGGATGCGGAATAGTCGATAAGTTTGGCATCCCCTTTATAAGCTGTAATCGAAGCTGTATTGATAATTACGGAGCCGTATCTGAGATGAGGAAGTGCTGCCTTGGTCAGATACAGCATGCCGAAAATATTGGTGCGAAAGGTTTGCTCAATTTGTTGAGCAGTAATATCGAGAAGGGAATTCTGGGGGTGCTGTTCCGCTGCATTGTTCACGAGGATATCTAATCCTCCCAAGGTATCCAAGGTTTTTTGCACAGCTTGATTGCTGAAATTTTCCTCGCCAATATCCCCTGGGATCAGCAGGCAGCGCCTCCCCAGCTGCTCAATTCTCGCCTTGGTTGCTTGGGCATCAACCTGTTCATCAAGATAAACGATGGCAATATCGGCACCTTCTTTGGCATAGAGAATGGCTACCGCTTTCCCGATGCCACTGTCTCCGCCGCTGATCAAGGCGACTTTGCCCTGTAACTTGCCGCTGGGCCGATAGTTCAGGTCCTCGAAGATGGGGCTGGGATTCATTAAGGTTTCCAGTCCGGGCTGCTTATCCTGGTGCTGGGCAGGAAAAGTGGGTTGAGGAATTTTGGTTTCACTCATTGCTATCACTCCTTCGCTTGTTCAGGGACAACAAAAACTACAAAACTATTATAATGTTGCCCTGTAAGGGTGATATCAATTCCCCAGAAATGGCTGTAATCAAGACTTAGGTTTATTCTCCGGTTATTTCCTGACCAGTGTTGAATCCGGACATTTAGTTGCGATGGAGAGTTCTAAACACTGCCTCGCGTATTCAGCAAGCTCTTCTTTAGGAGTACCGAATATTATGGCGGTAGCGTTGATGGTGAACTTTTTGTCCATCCCCTCACTCCAGCCGGAAGATGATTTTATATTGATGGCTTTTCCCGTAGAAGAAAACCAAAAATGCTCTGTTCCTTCGCTGAAACCTTTGATATGCCCTACAAAACCATGTTTGTTCTTCACCCAGCGGAGGATCTCACCGCTCCAGTGGAGCAGAGCTTCTTGTACAGGGAGGGTGCTGCTTTCCTGCTTAAAGGTTAATTCATAGCTTTCCGAGAAAATCTCAGGTTCTTCATTAAGGGCAGCATGAACCTTTTGCAGCGTGTTTTCGTGCCGGTGTTCAGACCCATGACAACTTTCGCATTCACAAGCATGACCATGCCGGTGCTGCTCATGCTTGTGCTCACTCATTTCTCCACACCGCCTCACGCCAGATTTCCGGGTTAATTCCCCTAAAAGCTGATACACAATGAATTTGTGCTGCAGGATTAAGAAGATGCAGGCTTTTTTCTATTTCGGCCAAGGCCTCATGGTGCATACAGTCGATCTTATTGAGAAAAATCAGATCCGCCTTAGCGATCTGACCTTCAACAAGCCCGGGGACGATCTCCATCAGTTCTTCCCAACGTTCAGCATCGGCGACGATCATGATCTTCAGGTTTTCGACTCCCTTGCCATAGGTGTGAATGGTTTCCGCGATTCGATGGGGATAAGCCATTCCCGTGGCCTCCACGATCACCCACTGGGGATCATAGGTTTCATAAAGCTCATTTAAAGTCACAGTCAGTTCAGAGGTCAATGTGCAGCAAATACAACCGGAGAAAAGCTCCCGAACCATCAGCCCATTGGCTTTGAGGATTTTATCATCAATCCCTGTCTCACCCACTTCATTCTCGATAATAATTAAAGAGGGTTTGGCCGGGTTGGTTGCTTGGGCGGTTAGATTATTCTCCACCAGGAACTTGGCCGCAGAGAGAATCAAGGAGGTCTTACCCGCGCCCAAAAAGCCGCCAAAGAGTAAAACGTTCATGTTATACCTCCTCGTATAATTGATTTAGTTCCTGCCCCACGAGTCCCAAAAACTAATGGAACGTGGGGTATTTAAATGACCATAGAAAACTGGAAATTCAGTAGATATGGTCAACCGCAACAAGATGCACACAGGATAACGCATACCCCATGCAGCCGTCGTGCCTGTGGGCAGTGTGGACAAGTCAACCCCAAGGCATACTTCAAATTCGACTTGTCCAAAGCCTGTTGGGAAAGCTCTTTTAGGACAGACCCCAAAGGGCTTTTCCACAGGCTGGCACTGTCCACAGGCTCAGGATGAGGAATACCTGAGATTCCTCAGATCGTTCTTTGACAACAAAAAAGTATTTAAGTTTGTTGGGATTTCAAGCAAAATGGTACCGTGAGGTTCGTTCTGGCAAAGCCTTTTCCTCCTTGAGGCTCTGACCTCTTTTTAAGTCTGACTGCCAGCCCACAATTTGAACTTTTAACTCGAAGGTTGCACAGCTTAAAGGGAACTCCTCCGATAGTAGCAGATCGGTTGGATCCAAGGTCTTTTTAGGACAAGTGCTGATTCGGCGAGGTTGTTGACCTGTTGTGGTGCCTGGTCCCAACGTTAATCTTACAAATTGTTTGGCTCAGAAAGTGAGGTGATTTTAATTGAGTTTATTTGTCGGTATTGATGTGAGTTCCAGTGATTTTAAAGTGCGAATCTTAGATGAGCGTGGTAATGAACCGGTTAAAAGGCTACGGGCTTTGAATGATCAGCCTGGTTGTGAGCAAGTTGCCCGATATCTCTTTGACGCCTGTGCTCAAGTGAATGTGGACCGGCTGGTTATTGGTTTAGAGGCCACTTCCGTATACAGTTGGCCGTTACAAATGTTCTTAGCGGAAGACCATTCTTTAGCCCCTTTGCAGCCCCAAATTTATTCCTTTAACCCCAAGGTCGTTGCTAATTTCAAGAAGGCTTATGTGGACCTTCCGAAAAACGATTGGATTGATGCCTGGGTCATTGCCGAACGTCTACGCTTCGGTCGGCTCCCAGAGGGCTCTCAGGTCGATTTCCGCTACTTACCCTTACAGCGCCTCACTCGCTTTCGGTGTCATTTGATTGAGATGATTTCCAGAGAGAAGAATTATTTTCTCACGAACTTGTTCTTGAAGTTTAGCACGCTTGCCCAAGGTGCGGTTTTTAGTAACACTTTCGGCGCTACTTCTGAATCCTTGACACTTGAGTTTTTTTCTCCAGAAGAGGTTGCGGCTCCACCGCTTGATGAACTGATTGATTTCCTCATGGAGAAAGGAAAACGTCATTTCGAGGATCCGGAAACCAAAGCCAGAGAGTTGAAGGAAGCTGCCCGCAAGGCCCATCGACTGCGTGGAAGCCTATTGCAACCCATTAACCTTATCCTGGCCACGAGCATTGAAACCATCCACACCTTGGAGAAGCAGGTAAAGAAAATCGATAAGGCAATCGAAGCAGAAATCAGGCATTTCCCGAATACGCTCATTACCATTCCCGGTATTGGCCCTGTGCTTTCAGCTGGTATTATTGCTGAGATCGGAGACATCCGTCGTTTTCCGAATGAAGGAGCCTTAGCAAAGTTTATTGGGTTAACCTGGCGTACCCACCAGTCAGGTGATTTTACAGCCGATGACACACCCTTAACCCGAACTGGCAACACCTACTTGCGCAGTTATATCATCCAGGCTGCTAACTTAGTACGCCAAAAGGAACCAGAGTACAAGGTCTTCTACCAACGTAAATTTTCGGAAAGTAAGACTCATCATCATCGCCGTGCTCTCGTGCTTACTGCACGCAAACTCGTCCGTATGGTTGATGCTCTGCTACGCAGCAACCAAATCTATAGGCCACATGGCAATAGGGGGAATGCAAACCAAGCATGAATTGCGCTAACCGATACTCCATTTTTGTAACTTTTTCCCACGATAGTTTGGGAATGAGATGGTTTCTTGTTGCCTTTTTTGCCCACTGATTATTAGCTAACTGAAAATTTGACTCGCTTAGAGTCTTGACATATTACCGAAGGACTTTTGGAAATGCCAGATTATTAATAAAGCTCTTTTGAAACTGAGGATGATTAGCCAACTCGACAAACTCTGCTTTCTCGGCAATGGCCTGGCAGCGTTGAATGTGCTTGTGTGAAAGCAAAGCCTTGGCAGCCCCTTCTCCCGCCGCATTGCCCACGGAGCGGATTCTGTTTCGTTCTTGTATAGGGATTAAGCCAATAGCCAAGGCGCTGTCCAAATCCACAAAACTGCCGAAAGCACCGGCGATAAAAACCTGTTCAATGTCTTCTGGGTTGACGCCCAAGGTCTGCATTAAGATTTGCGATCCTGTGCAAATCGAGGACTTAACCAGTTGAAGCTCCCGCACATCCCCTTGGGTAATGACAATATCCGAACCGTTGGCGCTTTCCTCAGCAAAGGCCAGTACAAATTCCCGCTGCCCCTCCTTCTCCCTTATTCTGGACCGGAGCTCAGGAGAGAGCTGCGCCATTTGACTGTTCTCCGCAAATCGCCCTGAGGAGGTGATGATCCCCCTGCGCACCATTTCGGCGAGAGCTTTAATGATTCCCGATCCACATATTCCGGCAGGGTTCTGAGCGTTAATCGTTCGGATCAGGACATCTTCCTGCAGGATGATATCATCGATGGCCCCATCCGTGGCCCTCATACCGCAGGATAGCTGTGCGCCTTCAAAAGCGGGACCGGCAGCTGTAGAGGTAACAATCATTCGCTCCCGATTGCCGAGAACAATCTCCCCGTTCGTTCCTAAATCGATCAATAAGGTGAGCTTGGGAGTCAGATCCTGATCCATAGCCAAGATAGCTGCTGTGGTATCTGCACCCACAAAACTGGCAATATTGGGGATAAGAATCACCCGTCCCCCCGGGTGAATATCCAGGGAAAGTTCCTGGGGTGGAAAAGGTGACAGTGTTTTAAAGGCTTGCACATAGGGAGGGATAGTCAGGCTGGCAGGTGAGATCCCCATCAGAAGGTGTTCCATGGTTGAATTTCCCACGATGGTCACCAGATAAATATCCTGTACCCTTATCCCGCTTATGGAGCAAAGCCTGCGGATCAGGATACTTAGACAATGGCGAATCAGATCAGAAAGCTGTTTTAATCCTTCCGGCTTCTCCGCCGCTTTAATGCGGGAGATGACATCGGCACCATAGGCTGACTGAGGATTGGTTTCGGCTGCGGCAGCAACCACCTCCCCCCTATTCATGTCCATAAGCATTCCAGCAACTGTAGTACTTCCGATATCGAAAGCTACTCCGTAAAGAACTGAAGAAGTATCTCCTGCTTCCACCGCTGTCACATGATTGTCCAAGTGAATCAAAGTATAGCTCTCTGTCTTGGTTTGGGCCAACGAAGCCATATCCCGTAATGCGGTGATATGTAAATCCAGCTTCTCTTGCGATTGCAGCTCATTGACGTTGCTGATCATTTCCTGCAGCGAGTAGTTTTGCGCTAAAGTCGGATAGGTCGGTCGCACCACCGACTTGCTGAGTACTGGAGCCCTATCCTCAAGGGAAATATGGATTCTCCCGATTTCCCCTTTCGCCGTGACTCCTCTTTGGGTGATGTCAGCCAATACGACTTGACCTAATGGATAAACCCGGCAGGCTAAGTACGAGCCATCATTTTCAGGTTCAGCAGGATTTCCCTGCCCATCCGTCACCTGTCCGCTCAGAACCCGGACCTTGCATTTGCCGCAGGTTCCTTGGCCGCCGCAGACCGACTCTAAAAACACACCTGCATCCGTTAAGATATCCATAAGGGTCCAGGCCCTGTTTTTAACAGCAATGGGGTTTTGACCCCCAATGATGATTCGGGAGGTTATTTCTTTACCCATTGAATAAACCTCGCTCAATCTCTGGTTAGTTATCCTCTACTGGGACATACCGATAATTTGCCAAAGGGGTTCATTAGTGTCATGGCATAAATGGGTTAAAGTAACGATTTCCCCGGGAGGAACAATGACAAACTCATCATCCCAAGGACCTGTGAGCAATTTCTTGAGGTAGCTTGTGGAGCCTGGTATGATCTGATGGCTTAGTTTCAAGGTAGCGGCTATCTTTTCCGTAAGTTCGAGGAAGTCGGCTATCTCATAGGCCCCTGTATCAATTACGGCCAACCGGTGATAATGATTAAGGATTTGTCTGAACAGGCGCTCCGCCTTTTCCTTGCCATAGCGTTTCACAGCATACTGGTATTCCTGCCAGATGTTGCTTTCGAATTCCAGCCACCCTTTGGTGAGATAATAGGTGCCCATTTCTTCCGATATTTTCTTCCTGGCGTGCTGAGAACCCAGGAGAAGACTGATGCAATCATCAACACAGGGAAAGACCAGCTGGGCATGAGGGGAAGTCAGCCCCAGTAAAGAATTGCCGCAATACCCAAAGGCCAGGAGGATGCGGTCCACATTGGTGATTCTGGCCAATTCCTGCTGGAGGCGCTTATTTAAGGTATCTGTGTAAAGATGCAGCCCTGATTCTATCCATAGCACAGGGAATGGGCAGTCAGCCTCTTGAATCGCGCTGTTAAGTTCATCCTTAAGGGTATGGCAAGCTATGATTACAGTCTTCATACAATTCACCTTCAGGATATTTCTTGATGTTTTTTCAGATTGAAGAGAGAGGAGCAGAGCTTTACTCCTTCTGAGCAATCTTTAACCCAATAATCTGCCTTGGTATACTGTCTGACCTGTTCATTAACTAAACCGCCAATGACAACCTTTACCCCCGGTCTTAGTCCCATTTTCTCAAGAGCTTGAACGGTCAGGCGCATGGAATCATAGGATTGGGTGATCAGTCCCGATAAACAGACGATGGAGGCCCTGTGTTCAATACATCCTTCGGCAAATCTTTCCGGAGCCACATCCACGCCCAGGTCAATGACCTTGTACCCATTAAAGCGAAGCAAGCTAATCATTAAATTCTTGCCTATATCATGGATATCTTTTTTGACGGTTCCAAACAAAATCGTCGCCGAGGGTTCAATTACAGCTATGGCATTAGCCTGGTCTGACACCAGGCTGATGACATCCTTAAAAATCTCTGCGGACATCATAAGATCCGCCAGGAAGTACTTTCCCTGGTCGTATAAATGACCGACTTGGGTCATTCCCTGACGCGTCTCTTCAATAATTTCTATGGAGTCTTTGCCGCTTTGTATTTCCGACACCGCCAGAGCTAACACTTTATCCACATCGAGACGGGTTACCGCGGCCACCAGCATGCTTTCAACCATACGCATTCCTTCCCCTCTAACATGAAGTCCTTCTTAGCCAAAAAAACTCCGTGTGGAAGCGATCAGATGATATTTTTCGCCATGACAGATCATAATGGATAATCCTAAGGGTGTATTTTGTCTTCCATAAACCAATTGTTCAACTTTCAAGGCGGGAATTCCGGAAGATGCTTCTAACAGCTCGGCCTCAGCCTGGTGCAAAGATACGGCGGAAATGGTGACCTGATTGCCTTCGGTGATGATTCCTGTATGCCTGGCAACAGCTTCAGGAAAATCAGCATACTTAATTTCCTGTTCCACAAGGGGCTGCCCCCGCTGATAGGTCAGATAACGATTCTCCACCGCCACCGGTTCCCCCTCAATAAGGAGCAGCCTGCGAAATTGAATAAGTTTGGTTCCGGGTTTAATCTGAAGGCGTAACGCGACCCCATCTTCCGCTGCTATAACATTGATAGCGAGCAATCTAGAATCATAGTCTTGCGGGTTTTCCGATCCGTGTTCGGCAAGATTAAGAATGAGCTCACTGAGATTCGGGTGAGCAACAAAGCTCCCCTTACCGCGGAAGGATTCAATCAGCCCTTCCTGAGCTAAGAGCCTCAGGCCATTGCGCACGGTCATTTTACTGATTCCGTATTGCTCACCCAGTTGAGTCTCTGAAGGCAAAGCATCACCCGGCTTAAGTTCGCCGGCCAGGATCTTTTCTTTTAAGTCTTCAGCAAGTTGAAAATAAACCGGTACAAAGGATTCTCGAGTCTTCATAACAGCCTTCTCCCTTTAGGTAATGATAGACAAAGGCAGCAGTCTGCCTTTGTCTATTGTATCATCAATTATTTAGAGGTTACAGATGCCACCATGGCTTGAACATTTTCTATTTTGGCATCAATAGGAATATCACAGCCCGGGTGGAGGATAAACCCTGTGGGACCTATTTCTTCGATCAATTTCCGGCAGTAGTTATGAACAGCATCCGGCGTTCCCAGGGTAAGCAGGGCTGCGGGTACATCACCCATAATACACATGGTATCTCCCAATATTTCTTTAGCCTTATAGATATCGGTCATGCCATCAAGCTCCAGAATAATTTTTCCTTTGGGGAAATCTTTGAAGCGCGCCAAGTCCCGGGTCCAATCAGAATCAAAATGAAGAATAGGGGTAATTCCGGCGTCAAGGATTTCATAAATCAGTTTCTCATAATAAGGGAAAACAAAGCGATCCCATTGGGCCTGAGACAGCATTTCACTGGCTGCCCGCCAGCCCCCCAACCAGAGATACTCTAAACCCAGTTGTTTAGATCCTGCTATACTTTGCGGAGCCATGAAAGGTAAAGCGGCATCCATGGCAGCTTGCACCTTGTCCGGTATTTTAAACATATCCCGCACAAATTTAGAAAATGAACGGCCGCCACAGAACATTTCATAGGGGATTGTCGTTACACCCCCACCACCTGTCAAGGTAGGAATACCGGCTTCTTTCCACATCTCGGCCACCTTGGGGGCATTTTGTCCATCAGCCATAATTTGCGGAAGCAATTCGGGACCAAAGTGTTCTGTTACATAGGACATCAGCCAGTTGGGCCAGCCTTCTTCAACAATCCGATCATAGTCACTCTGCTTCATCAATTCGGCCTCAACGACCTGCCACAACTCATTTTCCGGGAGTTCCTCTCCCGGCCGTTTGATCTTACTTAGCCAGGCCATTTCCAGCCCATATTTAAAGTAGCTTCCATAATCGACACCGTCCGCCCCGCCGACTTTTTCCACAGTTTTAATCATGGCTTCGGCCGAAACTAAGCTGCTGCTTATAAATTCAGCCACCGACATAGTTTGAGCCCGGGCTGCAAAGGCTGCAAATTCCAGCACCACAGGAGTCCGATCCGTTTTCCCGAGGGCCACGGCCTTCGCTATTCTTTCTTTCCGTTCTGCATATAACTGACTGTTTGACATGAGTTTCACTCCTAACTTTTACTTCTTTCCTGAGTAACCTAGGCGTGATCGTATAACCCTTCCCGATAGGCGTTATTGTAGGCCCGGCAATGCCTATCCAGTCCAAGCAAGGCCATTGAGCCTTTCAGTGAGCCTAACATTCCTTTGTCCGTAGGATTAAGAATATAACTATCCATACCCGCACTCATGGTTTGGACCATGAAGAGACGATTGAGAACTTTGCGGGCAGGTAATCCATAAGAGATATTGCTTAATCCACAGATGGTGTGAACGCCTGGATAACCCTCCATAATAGTTCGAATAACCTTTAAAAGTATTTTGCCGGTTTTTTGATCCGTGCTTATAGGAGTCACCAAGGGGTCTATATAAATAGCTTCCAGGGGCACTCCAGCCTGAACAAGCCGATTAATAACACTATCGGCAATTCTCAACCGATCTTCCAGCCCTTTCGGCATTCCTGAATCTTCAATGCAGAGGGCAATGATCTTGGTCCTGTATTCCAAAACCAGGGGCAATACAGCCTGCCAGCGGGCAGTTTCATTGGAAATTGAGTTGATCATGGGCTGTCCATGCCGGGCTCTTTGCAGACCTTCACTTAAAGCTGCGGGGTTGGGGCTGTCGATACTCAAGGGTAAGGCCGATACCTCCTGAATAGTATCCACAAGCCAGCCCATAGCGGCGATTTCCTGTTCCACTAAATTTCCGCAATTCACATCAAGGTAGGTTGCTCCAGCTGCCTCTTGGGCCTTAGCCACCTGCTGAATGGTTTCGGCATCCCTGTTTAAGACAGCAGTTTTGATTTCTGTACGACTGGTATTGATCAATTCTCCGACAATGAGCATCCCAGTGCCTCCTCTTCTGATCACCATGCACTATAGAATGGCTGATTCCAGGCTGATTTTAAGCTGAGAATTTTTGAGCGACTTCCACTGCTTCCTGAGCACTCCTGCAGACCGCATCGGCCTTTACATAATCACATACCGATTGGTCAACAGGACCGCCGCCGATAAGAATTCTCAGCTCGCTCCTGAGACCGGCTTTTTCAATCTCTTCGATGGCCGCCTTTATATTATCAAAGGCAGTCGTAAGCAAACAGGAGAACCCGATGACCTTTGGCTTATATTCTTTGATCCCTTCGATAAATTTTTCAGTAGGTACATCAACGCCAAGATCAATCACGTTAAAGCCATTGCATTTTAAAACCGTGCTGACAATGTTTTTTCCGATGTCGTGGATATCGCCATAGATTGTGCCCAAGACGAAATTTCCTAAATGAGATTGCTCTGTTCCGGATAAATCACCCAGTGCACTGATCGCTTCATTGAAAATTTCAGCCGACATAATCAATTCAGAGAGAAAATACTCTTTCGCTTCATACTTTTGACCAACCGCCTGCATGCCTTCCTGCAGCTCCTGAATGATATCCAGCCCAGGAACGCCTTGTTCCTTTAACGCCTGTACTCCCGCCAAGACGGCATCCTCATCCAGTGCTCCCAGTTTTTTCGCTAATTCACCGCTCAAAATAAAGACCTCCTTTTAGTATAGTTGTATATACTAGTATACTTCTATTCCAAGAGTAAACCAAATCTTCGCAATTGTAAAGACAATTAATATCCCTTAAAACGACAAAATTCTTCAAGAAAAAAATACTGCCAAATTCTGCACTATTCTGTTACAATGTAGGCAAGTACATAGAAAGGGAGGGGAATTATCATGTATGCAACTGTAGAATCTGACTGCATTGGTTGTGGCTCCTGCGAAGCTGTATGTCCGGAGATCTTTCGGATGAATGATGACGGACTGGCTGAGGCTTATGTTAATCCTGTTCCAGCGGAACTGGAAGAGAGTGCCAAGGAAGCTGCCGATATGTGTCCTGTTAATGTCATCATTTTGGAATAAATAAGAAGGATTCCACATGACAAAGGCTTAGAAATGAACAATCATTTCTAAGCCTTTGTATTTTAATCAATCCGGATGTTTAGAGTATGCCTAAGCCAATGGGAATGCCGGAGGTATAGAAAAGATACCTCCCCATAATTTCTCCGACGATTAAGATCCCCACCGCTGTATATAAAAAGCCTTTTTGATTGATGAATTTTCCTGTGCGTGAAATAAGGAAAAGGAAAACCCCGCCCAACATCAGCAGCCAACGCAGGGAAACGGCAGCGCTGTAACCACCGGCAAGCAAGGCGGCACTTTCCTGGCCGGCCCCGGCCATTGCTCCTAAGCCGGCAACATAGTTGGGAAGAAAAGCGATTTGCACCAGGACGATGCCGAGAACGAAGAGCTCAAGCCTGGGGAGCTTCTCCCTGCCTTTTTGTCCGCTGGACACATAGAAGACGATGGCCCCCAGAACCAGGGTGGTAGCATAAAAATCAATCAAGGTGTTGGCACTTTGCCAGGCTGGAATGATCGTCTCCATATAAAGTTTAGCCATGGCGAATACGGCGGCCAAACCTGATAAGCAGGCTAAATACCCGGCTGTTTCTTTAAGGGAATGGGCTTTATGGGACCGTTCCAGCCACCAAAAGACCGCCAACAGCACAAAGAAGCCGCCGCTGAAGAAAATCTCCCTGCTCAGCCAGGACCCCATGAAATTGGACATACTGGTAAGGGCTAAGAAAGGTTTCCCTAAGTGGAGCAGCGAAGCGATGATGCCCACTGCACTCAGGATTAATGCACATAAGGTATTGGTTTGATAAGCGGGAGCTTCTTTGTCCCGAAGCCGGAGAAATGTTGCCCACAGGACTGCTCCCACAGCCGCCTGCATACTCAGGGTAAAGATGATCAATGGCATTTCTTTCATGGTCAAGCTCCCTTCTACTTTATTGCAGCCTTATGGGGTGTAATAACCAAGGAAGGTTTGGTGATGTCGGCACTGGGCAACCCTTTGACCTGAGCGATTTCTCCATATTCAGCTCGCAGTTCATCAAGGGGGCCGAATTTCAATACCCGCATAATGCAAGCATCGACACAGGCCGGATTTTTTCCTTCCTTTTGCAGATCAATGCAGAAGTTGCATTTGGATGCTGTCTTTCCGGCAACCTGGGGCACTTCATAAGGGCAGGACCAGGTACAGTAACCGCAGCCTATGCACTTATCCTGATCCACCAAGACGATACCATCTTCCTCCCGTTTGTACATGGCGCCGGTGGGACAATTCTCCGCACATTTAGGATGTTCACAATGATTGCAGCCCAGAGAGAGCCAGTAAGCAAAGACATTGCTTTTGAATACGCCGTTTTCTTCGATGCAGGAGCCGCCGGTAAATTCATGAACCTTTCTCCAGCGCAAGCCGTCTGCCAAATCATTTTTATCCTTACAGGCAATCTGACAGGTAAAACAGCCAATGCAATTGTGCTGATCTACATAAAAACCGTATTGATTTGCCATCCCCATCACCTCCTACGCTTTCTCTACTTGGACTAAATTGGTATGCTGAGGATTGCCCCAGGCCAGAGCGGTGGGCTCCCAAGTGGTCAAGGTGTTGATACATCCTCTGGTATCCACGCCCTGAGCATCAGGGGTATACCAAGCTCCTTGAGGAAGAGAGCATACCCCTGGGATGAGACGGGGAGTAACCTTCACTTTGACTTTTACCGTCCCTCGATCGTTAAAGATCTTGACCGTATCGTCATCTTCAATTCCTCTCGCCGCGGCGTCCTGAGGGTTGAGCCATAGCTTCTGAGGCTCCGCTTCCTCCATCCAGGGCAGATTATCAAAGGTGGAATGGACACGGCGTTTGCTGTGATGGCCGATGCATTGCAGGGGATATTTTTCTTTCAGAGCGCCTTTCGGACCTTCTGCAACAGCTACATATTTAGGAACAGCCGGTATTCTCTCCGGATTATTCATATCGTAGAGAGTTTTGGAGAAAATCTCCACCTTTCCGGAGGGAGTTTGCAGCGGGTTCTTTTCCGGATCCTCCACAAAGGCTTGATAAGCAATAACTTTCTTAGGTTTCGTCTTATAAATGCCCTTTTCCCGGAATGCTTCGAAAGACGGGAAGTCGGGATGAGCCGCCTGAGCCACAGCGACACATTCACGCAAATATTGTTCCTGGCTCTTTCCTTCATCAAACTTATCAAGGACATCCAGGCGTTTGGCCAGTTCTGTGCAGATTTCATAAACACCCTTGCACTCATACAAAGGGTCCACCAATTTTTGCCCATACAGGGCAAGCCCTTGTCCCAAAGCCCGGGTGACGATATCTTCCTGCTCAAATTGTGTGATATCGGGGAGGATGATATCGGCATACTCCATACTGGGAGTCATAAAATTCTCAATGCCCAGGATAAATTCGCATTTCGATGTATCTTTCAATAACTCGGTGGTCCGTCCGGTATCGGAATGCTGATTGATCAAGGCATTGCCGCCATAATTCCAGATAAACTTGATGCCATGCTGCAACCGGTCCGCACCTTGCAGGCCACCATTTTCTTTGGTGTGGTTGCCTCCTTTTTCAATGGCATCGGTAAACATAAAGAAAGATACTTTGGTTTGTATTGGATTTGTTCCTGCAGGGTATGCCCCCATTTTTACTGAAGTAAAGCCTTCATACATACCGGGATTAGCGCCGAGTTTGCCCATATTCCCTGTCATCAGGGCTAAAAGAGGAACGGAAAGAGCCTGGAATTCTCCGTTGGCATGGCGCTGCATGCCCCGTCCCTGCAGAATAAAGCAGGGCTTGGCACCGGCAATCTCTCTGGCCAATTGTATAATCGTTTCTACAGGAACACCTGTGATTTCCGACGCCCATTGCGGAGTTTTCGGCTGACCATCACTGACTCCCAGCAAGTAGCTCTTATAGGAATTTCCTGCCGGAACTCCCTCAGGCATGTGCTCTTCATCAAAACCTACACAATACTTGTCCAGGAAGGCTTGATCATGAAGTTCCTCTGTCAGTATGACATAAGCAAGGCCTGCCACAAGTGCCGCATCAGTGGTCGGACGAATAGGAATCCACTGGTCGGCAAAGGTGCCTACCGTATCACTGTGACGGGGATCGATGACAATAACTTTGGTTCCGTTTTCTTTCGCTAATTTGAGATAGTATGTTGAATTAAGACCACCCACCCTTGTGCTGGCGGGATTATCGCCGAACATCACGATCAGCTGGGCATCTGAAAAACTGGTGGGAGAGCTTCCTCCATAACCGGCTCCAAACATATAAGGAATGGCATACATATAATTGGCCTGGCTGTAGTTGCCATAAAAGCTGAGATATCCTCCCAGTGCATTAAGAAGTCTCGCAGATGCTCCCCCTACATAGCTTTGGTTAAATGCTCCACCTACCCCTGAAGCATAAATAAAATATACCGATTCATTGCCATATTGATTGATAATACGTTTTAACTCAGAAGCTGTGGTATCCAGAGCCTCTTCCCAGGAGATCTTCTCCCATTGCCCGGCTCCCCGCTCCCCCACTCGTTTCATGGGGTATTTCAGCCGATCCGGATGATAGAGGCGCTGACGCTGGGATCTCCCTTTCAAACAAGCCCTGGCCTGAAGATTATCCGGAGTATCCGGTCCCTCATTGTCCGTCACAAAACTCAGGACAACACCGTCCTTCACCTGGGCTTTAATCTGACAGCGCCCGCCGCAATTATGCCAACATATCGAAGGCTTTATTTCCGCATCAAGATGACGGTTTCCGGCTTGAGCAACTGCCGGTTCAGCTCCTGCTCCCGAAGTTAGGGGCATGCATCCCACCAGTGTCGATGAGCCGGCAACAGCTGCGCTCCATTTCAAAAAGGAGCGGCGACTGACCTTAAAATCTTTATTTACCATTTTCCTACCTCCGCTTCGCCCTTAAATTTTTTAGTTTCTGAGTCTGATGTTATCCATCCGCGCTTCCCTGAGCCCCCTTTCGCTGGGGAAGATTCTCTTCTGTAGCCTCCGTTTTGCTTGTACTTGTGAATCCTTTTGCTTTTATCTCTCCACTAATGCTTGCCTTTAACCTCCTTTCCGCCTCTCAGCCCTATAGTCAGATTATTCGTTACTATATTGTGTATATTATCACATAGATATTAACAGTTTATTGCTAAATATTAATAAAATATTATTTTTTCTGATATCTCTCCGTGCAAGCCTGAAGGGTGCCGCGGGCTGCTTCTTAGCAGCCCGCGGCACCCTTCAGGTCTTTTATCTAGAGGCTGGCAGCCTTGGCAATCATCTTCTCCACCAGATTGATGGCCATAACTTCCAGCCCTTCCGTATTCAGATGCATGCTGGCTGTGGCGTCATAAAGCAGATTGGCCTTGGCCGGCCATTCGTCGTCGGCCAGCCACAGAATCAAGGCCAGCTCAAGTTTGGGCAGAACCTCTATGGCATAGGCTATGTCTCCCATTGCCAGTTTTTTGCCTTTGAGCATCTGGCATATGGACTCGAATTTCTCCGGTGAGTTGCCGAAGTGCTCTGCTATCGGATCCATAGCTTCCAGCTTAAAGGCTCCATAGTGGTTGTTTCCGCCCGGCAGCTCTCGGAAGGATATCCAACGTCCGGTAGGCTGGACTCCGCATACTTCTGTCAGGTATTGAAGGATAAGAATCTGATCAGTGATGTCCTCACAGGGGCTGATTTCCCCTTCGGGGTACCAGACCCGGTAATGTTCACCCCCATAGAGGAGGACCAGACTGGATTCGTCATAAGGAGCAGCTCCGGACAGCTCCAGAATCTTGGCAAAACTGCGCTTGGCAAATTCTTGCTTGGCATGCTCCAGGGCATCCCGGTATTTCTTTTGGCTTTCTTTCATGATTACCCCCCACCTTCACATCTCCTCAATTAACTGATTTGTCTAACTATTCTATTTTGAAGGTGTATTTCCTGCTGATCCCTAGGCCTTTATGGTGGATTCTTTTACTCTACAAACCTTCCTTGTTCCGGCACAGCGATTTCCTGGAAATGCTGAGCAAGATAGACTAAGTGACGGCTTAATTCATCCCCTGCCATGGGTTTGCCATGACTGGGGATGACCAGGGAGGGCTTCAGCTCTTCCAATCGTTTTACAGATTTTTCGGCTTCTACCCAATCTGTCGTAAAGTACTTTGGCGGTCCGCCAATCTGCTCCTCTTGAGTCATCACGGACCACAAGGATTCCTGCTTCGTTGTCGTAAAGGCATCGGCAGCGAGAAGAACCCGATCTTTTTCCCGGAACAGGGAAATATGTCCGTCGGTATGGCCTGGGGTGTGAACCCATTGCCAACCCGGCATACCTGGGACCGCTCCATGATCAGGCAAGGGAAAGATGCGGTATCCCAAGTCAATTCGGGTATGGGGAAAGGTGGTGGATATCCCGGACACCAATCCTCCTCCTACTCCCGGATCAGCTAAAGGGTAATCCTTTTTGCCGGTAAGATAAGGAAGCTCCAGAGTATGGGCGTAGACGGGAACATCCCAGTATTCTGCCAATTCTTTTACAGAACCCACGTGATCGAAATGTCCATGGGTTAAAATAATGGCCTGAGGACGGCTGTTTTTTCCGAAACGGGAATGAACGGATTCCAGAATGAATTGGCTGGAGTTTTCCAGGCCCGTATCTACAAGAACCCATTTAGATCCTTCCCCTTCGGGTATCCCGACAAGGCAGGCTGTTACGATTCGGAATTCAAGAATAAGGATATCGGGAAGCACTTCTTCAGAAGAGGTGGTCAATGCTGAGACTAGTTCCACGAGTTTGTTGCCCATGCTGTTACCTCCTAACAAGTGATCTATTTTTATCTTTTTATTATGTATCCAGCCGGGGTTATTCATAAGTAAAAACCAAACGAACAAGACGATAGTTCTCAACTATTATTTGAGGCCAGCCGGCAGAAAATATGAAACATAAGAAGAGACGTTTTGGCTGTCCCCTGGAGGAGCCAAAACGTCTCTTTTATCCTTCTTTCTATTACTCTTCTGTCTTTTCCTTGGGATCGGTGTTCTTCTCTTCGCTGACAATTTCCGCATCGACAGTGTTCATTTCACGTTTAAAATTCTTTAATCCCTTATTCATGGCCTTCCCAACTTCAGGAAGCTTGCCGGGACCAAAAATAAGCAGCGCAATTACCAAGACGATAATGGCTACGGTTGGTGTAATCATTCCAAAAGTAATCATGGCTTCACCTCAATTTCTTTAGTTATCAGGTCTACTCTACTATTTTTTCACGCTACAGGCATCTTTAGACACCCGAAATCATACGGGATTTAAAGTATTACACCTCATTATATATTAGATAAGCTTATAATGCTAGAAGGTACCTGCATCTCTTCGGTGACGGACTCCAGAATCCGGGCTGTATTTTGGAGGTCTATGAACCGACTCTCTCTGAGAATCTCTCTTCCTTCGCACATAACCAGCAGCGTCGGTACGGTAAAGACCAGGAGCTGCCCTGCTCCTTCCTTAAATTCCTGAGTGTTGATTTGCCCTACGGGAATCTTGTAAACCTGTGCCACTTTCAACACTTTAGGCAAAAGGGCGTGGCAGACATTGCAGTCAGGGCTGCTGAAGTAGAGGATTGAGGTTTTTTGTTCTTGAAGAAGTTGGCTTAGCTGTTCATTGTTTTGAATGGTCAGCAACGGCTCTATGGACATGGGCTCAACACCTCTACTTTACCTCTACTTTTTCTTCCTTGTTTTCTGCTTCTTTTTCGTGGTGACGATCTCCACCCGGAAGCCTTTGCGGCTTTGTCTCACAGTAGCGGCCATAAAGCCAAAGAACATCACTGCCCAGATAGCGGCCGTAACGGGGATACCTATAATCAGCCGTGCCCAGGTTGGCCAGAGGATCGGCCGGCTCAGAAGATATAGGACATAGAGAACACCTGACCAAAAGCCGCCTTCGTAGGTTACGGGAGGAAGCGCCTGCAGGACAGCCACTAATTCCACCGGACGGAACACATAGAGAATGCCCAAGGCCAGCAAGAGGACAAAGATCATATTCACCAGATACATGAACATGGATGCTCCCGGGGAAATCCGCTGCTGAGGATTTTCCGGGTTAAATCGGGAATAGTTAATGGAATAAAAGAGACCAATGGCACTGGAGCCCAGCGATAGAAAGATGGCGCCGAAGGCTAAAGCCAGGATCATCGTGGTGCTTAAGCCGATGGCCAGGGCGGTTCCCACCAGGAGAGCTTCCATCAGGACCAAGGTAGGTAAGACTGCAGCCAGCAGTTTTCCTAATACCACCGGCCAGCCTCCCAGCGGAACGCTGTTCAAAAGCCAATCGGATTCTCCTTCCCGGCCAAAGGAAAGCAGAGCCATGTTGCCGCTGAACATGATCGTGTACATGATAAAAACGGTGACCAGGGATGATTCGGAGCCTGGTGTGCGGACAAAGAGGTATTGGGCGATAAAAAAAGCCATGATGATCAAAGGAGTCAGATAGCCAAACCACTCCCGGGTATCTCTCTTCAGATAAAGCAAATCCTTTTTGGCCACAGCCCACATTCCTGCCAAGGGAGAGGTTTGGCCCACGGGTTCTTCATGGAGCAGCGAAAATATTCCCTGCAGAGTGGTATCTGCCCTTCCTTGCAGAGTTGTACGGGAAGTTCTTGCTGATGTTTGGCCGGGTGTAACTTGGTCGGGCAAGGCTCTTTTCCGGCTTTTGGTGCGCCGGCGGCCCCCTTCACCCTGGCTCAGGGAGATAAAGCCCCGGCGGAACCCCTGTTCCAGGAGATTAAAGGCCAGGAGAAAGAGTCCGACCCCTACGGCGAGCAGGAGCAGGCTCCAGCCCAGCCCCACTAAGAAGTCTCCCGACATACCGGCTACTAAGGCCTGGGAGCCCCATCCCCAGGGAAAAAGATGCATCAGGTTAAGGACCTGCTCATTGCCTGTAAGCCAGGAGGTCATGTCAAATTGCTCTTCCCTGCCCAGGATCAGATTGGGAATCTGGAAAAACAAGGCGATCATAATTCCCGCCAAGGCTCCGATGAAGCCTACGGCTTCTTTGCTGCGATGGGGGGGAACGATGCGCATCACGACTAAATTCAGCAGCTCGGCAATCGCTGTGCCGATGATCATGAGACCCAGCCCCACCAGCAGGACAAGGATGTAAAAGGCAGGACCGGCCTGAAAGAACAATCCATAAAAAAGCCCCGGCAGAAACACGAAAAGAAGTGCTGTCAAGAAGTTGCTGGCGATGACGCTGAGGGATTTGACCGCAAAGACGGCTTTCAAGGATACTGGAGCGATGAAGAGCAGCTCCAGATCCTCCGACATATACAGGGCGGCAAAAGCGGCGGTGATCCCGAAAAATATCTGACCGACCAATCCCCCTAAAAAGAGCAGGGAAAGAAATCCTTCCACCACTTCATAGGAAATCGAGCCCAAAGCTCCATAAGCCAGGTAACCCATGGAGGAGATGAACGCTACTATGAAAAAGATCAGCAGGGCATAAAGCAGCATGGCACTTTTGGGCCGATGACGGAATTTGTTCCAGGACACCCGGAATTGATTTTTGAAGAGGAGAATAAAGTCCTGAAAGAAGGATTGAGGGGGCGGCGGTGTTTCGATAGGAGGCGGTAAAAGGATTCTCACGCTCGTCCCTCCTCCAGGCTTTTGATCAATTCCTCATTTTCATGACCTCCGGTCAGCTCCAGGAAAATATCTTCTAAACTTTCTCCCCCATGTCCTACGTTTTGGCGCAATTCCTCCGGGCTGCCTTGAGCGATGAGTTTTCCTTTTTGCAGAATGCCCACCCTGTGGCACATTCTTTCCGCAATCTCCAAGATATGCGTAGAGACAAAAACCGCCGCTCCCTGGTGTGCCAATTCCTGCAAAACATCCTTGAGGAGACGGGCGCTGGCCGGATCCAAGCCTACGGTGGGTTCGTCCAGGAGAATGACTTTCGGTTGGTGGATCAGAGCTGAGGCCAGCACTACCTTCTGGCGCATCCCGTGGGAATATCCCTCCAAAAGTTCATCAGCTCTGTCCAGCAGGCCAAACATCTCCATAAGCATCTCTGCTCTTTTGCGGGACACATCTTTAGGTATCTGATAAAGATCGCCGATGAGCTTCAGAAATTCCCAGGCCGAGAGCTTGCCGTATAATTTGGGTTGATCGGGGACGTAGGCCATCAAGGCTTTGGCTTGAGTGGGCTGCTTGCGAATATCATAACCGCAGATCAAAGCTTCCCCTTCACTGGGCTCCATAAGTCCGGTCAGGATTTTGATGGTAGTGGTTTTCCCCGCCCCATTGGGTCCCAGGAAGCCAAAAATCTCCCCTGCCCTTACCTCCAGATTTAGCTGGTTCACCACAGGAACATCGCCATAGCGTTTGGTGAGTTGGTGGGTTTTTATCAAAACTTGATTCATAAGCTACTCCCTTCTTAAGAATCTTGACGTTTTTTGTGCTCAGTTTTCAGATCTTTCTACAGCTTAGTCTAACTAGATTTTCTGTGAGCATACGCCATGATTCAGGCCTTTCTCAAAAAGAAAAGCAGGAACAAGGTCTCCTGCTTCAATTCGAGAATTAAATTCCTGCTCTAAGGAAATTATAGCCATTATGAACTGCATTATCAAGAAGTTGCTTAAGGAGAAGATTATGAAAAGAACCCGACCTTTGGTCTTTTGGCTTTATATCCTGTTATGCCTGACCATTGTCCCCATGACCTTCGTTCATCTTGCCCGCTTAAACTGGCTATCCACCGGGATGTGCCTGCTGACTCTGCTCTTTATGTCCATTCCCTTCGTTTTAGAGACTAAATACAAACTGACCATTCCCCGGGAATTTCTCACCGCGCTGATTTTATTTCTTTACGCTTCCATGTTTTTAGGCACCGCCAACCGCATGTATGATGTGTTTTGGTGGTGGGATAAAATGCTCCATGGTGCATCAGGCTTTATCTTTGCTCAGATGGGTTTCTTGCTGCTGATGTTTCTTGATGCCCGTCAGAAGCAAGACTCGGGAAGGAGCAGGCTCCTGGCCGCCCTGTTTGCCTTTTCCTTCTCTTTAGCCGCCGGCGGAGTCTGGGAGATCTATGAGTATACTATGGACTGTACCTTTGGCACTCTCTATCAAGGGGTGGGCATCCACGATACCATGACGGATATTATCCTGGATGCCTTAGGGGCTTTGGTCTTTGCTTTGCTTCTCTACTTTCGAAGAAAGCGTGTCCCGTCCTCTTTTGTTTAAAAATTCGGCAATTCTGAAATAACTCATCTAGATGAGTGAATTTCAAAAACGGTAATCTTTAAAGAGCCACCCCCTTCATGGGGAGCGTTTAAGAAAACCGAGACACAAATGCCTCGGTTTATCTTAAACTTATTCTACACTGTTACCAATGACTTCGCCTTTCTGGATGCGTGATTAAAAGGCAAATAAGGCGAAGACAGTGTCTTCGGGCGAAGCCGGGTTTTCTTTACAAATCTTCCGTTCTTACGCTGATTTTATTGATTGAGGGAACATCAATAATCCGAGTTGCCACCTGCTCCGCTAAATACATATTATGGGTAATCAAAATGATGCCTAACTTTTTCTTGTCTGCGTGCCGCAGCAGGAACTTCCAGATATGAGCCTGGTTCACTGCATCCAACATGGTCGTCATTTCATCGGCGATTAAAAAACGGGTCCGCTCTCCTAAAGCCCGTACTACACAAAACCGCTGCAGTTCACCGCCAGAAAGTTCATTGGGCCAACGCTCCAGCCACATTTCCCGGATGCCCATTTCCTGCATAATCTCCGGATCCAGTACGCCGGCTTCTTTCAAGGAATACTTCATTTTCCAGCGGGGATTCAATGCTTTTTCCGGATGCTGATAAACCAGTTGCACGGGGCAGTACTCACCTTTGGACAAAGGCTTCCCATCCAGAAGAACAGTTCCTTTTTCCGGTCTAAGAAAACCGGCCATAATTTTGGCCAAAGTGCTTTTTCCATAGCCGCTGGGCCCAACTAAGGCTACCCTTTCGCCATCCTCGATCTTCAGGTTCACATTATGGAGAACCCAAGGTCCGTTTGCGTAACGAAAACTCACGTCTTTCACTTCAAGCATGGTAGCCACAAGCACACCTCAATTCATCGCCGTCAATTTCCCAAACCGCGCAGCTTAAACCGCATTGGGGGCAGTGAGCTATTTGAAAGCCATTTTGCGGCAAAGCCCTAAAAAGGGCCCGGCTGTAAGGATGCTTTAAGCCCTCCCCGTCCCCGGAAAAATCTTCCCGCCTTGCCGTCTCAACCACTGTACCGCTGTGAAAAATAGAAATACGGTCGGCCACATTTAAGGCTAAATCAATATCGTGAGTAATCAGCAACACTCCCTTGCCCTGATCGGCAAATTCTCTGAAATCCTTTAAGGCCTGAATCGCCAGATTTAAATCCAAACCGGGAGTGGGTTCATCGGCAATAATCAGCTCTGCATTCGCCACCACCGCGGTGGAAATCAATATCCTGCGGGCCATACCGCCCGAAAGTTGAAACGGATAAAGTTTTTCTGCTTTTCCATCCAAGCGATATTTCGCAAAAGCTTTCCGCTGAGCCTCCCGCAGCTTTTCCCCTCCGGTGCCCCGCACCTGTTCGCCAACACGCATCAACGGGTCAAGATAGGCCACGGATTGGGGAATAAAGGCAATTTCCTTCCCTTGCAGCTTTTCCCGATATTCAGGGGTCAGCTCTTGGTCTTTATAGGCCATTTTACCACCAACTTGGGCATTGTAAGGTAGAATACCCATGATAGCATGAGCAAGCAAGCTTTTCCCTGAACCACTGGAGCCGACTATGGCCAGAATTTCCCCGGTACGAATCTGAACACTCAAATCAGCAATCGCCAGGGTTGTTGTTTTTTCCAATGAGGCATCATAACCCTCAAAGGTTACCGAAAGCCCCTGAACATCCAAGATAACGGTCTGCTTAGCTTCAGCCACTCTCTAAACCTCCTACTCATGAGCCGCATAGGGATCGATTAAAATTTTTAAATAGTCGCCTATAAAATCAAAGAGCATGACAACCAAGAGCAAAGCTAATCCGGGGAAAAAGGCCAACCACCACATCCCCGTAGCCAGATGCTTCATTGATTCAGATAAAACGACCCCTACTGCCGGAACTTCCAAAGGTAACCCATAACCAAGAAATGTAATTCCCGCCTCATGCAAAATGGCATGGGGAAAAAGTAAAATCAAGCCAACCAGATACTGGGGAAGAACATGAGGAATGATGTGACTGGCTGCCACATACCAAGGGCTTTTTCCCAAAGCGCGGGCAAGTTGAACATAGTGGGCTGATCTTACCTGCATGACTTCGGCCCGGATTACCCTGGTCAAACTTGGCCAATGAGTTACCGCAACCCCGGTAATAACTCCAACTGCTCCGCCCCCCAGCGCAATCGAAATCAAAATCAGCAGAATCATATGGGGAATCCCCATGCAAAGATCAACCAGCCAATTAACCGCTGTATCTATCTTGCCGCCAAAGACAGCCGATAAACTGCCCAGCACAAGGGCAATAACCGAGCTGACTGTTGCCGCCAGCAGCCCAACGCGTATGCTCAATGAAAGTCCGGCCATCGTCCGAAAAAACATATCCCGCCCCAAGTAATCGGTGCCAAAGGGATGCTTCCATGAAGGCGCCTGACTTCTAAAGTCATAGTTCGGCGCATACAAAGCAGAGTCCATCAGAATCCCCCCGATGGTAATTGCTGCTAAAACCAAGAGACCGCTCCCCATAATCAGCATAATTTTTCGACGGCGATTCATGACGAGCCTCCTTCCCGGATTTGAGGATCGACAATCCCATAGATCACATTGGCCAGGAAATTTCCCGTAAATACAAAAAGCACACTAAATAAGGCAATACCCAGCAGCAAAGGAGCATCTCCTTTCAATCCGGCATGGGTAGCCGCGTTTCCCAGACCAGGATAAGAAAAAACCTTCTCCGCCAGCACCGACCCGCCAAACAGTTCACTGACCGAAGCGAATTGCAGCGTTATGCCGGGCAAGGCGATATTGCGCAATCCGTGACGCCTAATAATCTCCCGGGGTTTTTCCCCCCGGGCTTTAGCAAAAAGGACATATTCACTCTTAAGTACGTCAATGAACTTCTGACGGGTATGAAGGGCAATGCCGGCTACACCGGTAATGCTCAAGGTTAAGGCAGGTAGAATCAGATGATAAATTTTATCACCTAGAGTAACCTCATGGGCCAATTTATTGATGGGGGCTGCCAATCCTAAGGGAAACCACTGTAAATAGACAGCAAAAACCATTAAAAAGAGTAAGCCCAGCCAAAAAAGCGGTGTGGATGCCAATATCAAACAAAACGTTTTAATAAAGCGGTCGATCCACTTCCCCTTATTCACGGCAGCGATAATGCCCAAAGTAAACCCCAGCACCCCGGACAACACCCAGGCTACTCCCATCAAGGCCAGCGACGCCCGGAAACGCTCGCCGATAACCTTCGCGACAGGCTGGCGATAAGTGATAGATTCGCCCATGTCACCCTGAAGGACATGGGTTATCCAGATGCCATAGCGCTCTACAGGCGATTTGTTAAGACCCCAATGTTCAGCGATATTCGCCCTTTGCTCTTCGGAGACGTGGGCATCACCCAAATAAGCGTCGATCGGATCAATCGGCGACAGCGCAATAAGCATGAAGCTGATTAGACTCACGGCCCCAAGCAGAGTCAGCATCCGTACTAAAGTACTGCTGAAATAGCGCCCCAATCCTTTATATACCGTGGTACTCATACTACCAGGACCACTCATTCATATTTTCTACAATGGAAATCCCCTGCCCCCGGGTTGGCAATTTCTGCAAAGAGAGGATCTTCAGCCCTTCTTTGACAAGATAAGTGACTTCCGGACGAACGATCCACAAGTACGGAATATCCTTTTGCGCAAGAGCCTGGCCTTCCTGCCAGTATTTATTTGCCTCGTCAGAGTTCGTTGCCGCAAGGGCTTTTTGGATAACCGCATCAACCTCCGGATTGGTATAAGAAGCCGGGTTGCCGATAACCGCTACACCAATTTGCGAAGAATCATAATAACGATAGAATTCTATGGGATTAGGCTGACCAAAGACCCAGCAAGTCGGTAAATTCCTCGCTTCCCGGCATTCCGACCAAGGTGCGGATTTGGGGATAATCTGTATTCCCAGCTTTTTCACATCTTCTGCCAGAGCAACGACCGTATTATAACGCGCCAGATCATTGCTTCGTCCTGTTATCACGATTTCCGCCTTAATATTATTTTTCTCCCGGATGCCGTCCCCGTCAGTATCTTTCCAGCCGGCATCTTCCAAGATCTTTTTCGCTTCTTCAACCTGGTTGTCTTTAAACATGTCGCCATTACTCCAGGGAAGTTCCTTCGCCGCTCCATAAGTAACTTGCCCAAATCCGTTCAAAGCGTTTTGGGTAATGAGCTGCCGGTTTATCCCAATGTTCAAGGCTTTGCGAATCGCCGGATCACTTGTGACATTATTGCCTACTTTTTGCCCTGAAGGGTCGGTCGTTTCCGGAATCGTTGGCAGGTTAATGGTAAAAGCATCCATGGCGGACATTCTATATAGTTTCATTCCGTCAACCGGCGTGCTGGCAAATTCAGATTCGACAAGCACCAAGTCCAACTGCCCTGATTTCGCTGCCGCCAGAGCCGCATCTTCATCCAATTTTAAGATGGTTACTTTCTTAAACTTCGGTATTGGGCCGTAATAATGTTCATTCGGTACCAGGATCAACTTCTGATCAACTGCAAATTCGGCAACTTTCCAGGCACCGGAGCCCATCGGATGATCCCCATAGTTTTCATTATAGAGATGCTTGGGGACAATTCCCACCTCGCTTAGATTAAAGACAAACGTAGACCAGGGGGCTTTTAAGCGGAAAACAACAGTACTTTCGTCTAAGGCTTCAACTGAATCTAGCATGGTCAGATCCGCAGCGGAAGCTTTACTTTTGGTTGTTTCAAAAGTAAAGACCACATCTTCCGAAGTTAAGGGATGGCCATCAACAAATTTTGCATCATTGCGGATCTTAAAGGTGTACGTTAATCCATCGGTACTGACATCATAAGAGGTAGCCAAATCATTGACCAATTGGTTATTTTCTTTGACTTGCAACAAGTGACTGTGAAATATATCCGGCGCCCATACGCCATAGCCTGTGGTCGGATCAAAACCGCCCGCTACTAAATTGACCCCAGCCGAAATAGTAATCTCGTCTTTTATGACATTTTCTGTGATATTTTTTCCGCCGTTAGAAGCAGAACAGCCCACCATCAGCATTAGTCCGGCGAGCAACAGCAATAATACTATTTTTCTCATATGGCCTTCTCCTTTTATTCTTGATTTTAATAGCATGTTATATCAACTGGAATATGGATATTTCGCTATCCATTTTCACCTCCTTATGGCGAAAGAGTCTCCCCAATAATAAATCTCCCTGCAATGATGCAGGGAGAACTTACCTTGAACAAGCCTAAAAAAGCCTTACTAGTGTACTTAATCAGCTTTCTAAAAGGCAGGTCTTCTGGCTCTCGTGTCATCCTCCTCCCACGCCTTCCCATCTCTAAAAAAGACAGTGACATTCTGGGGATTCGTCTCCGATTACAGCGGCGGATCCGCACCGGACTTATACCGGTTTCCCTATTCTCCCTATGGGCACCTTAAGCTATGTATTCGGTTTTAAAGCAAACAAAACCCATTTTCGCTAAGAAAATGGGTTAAAGCACAAGTGCAACCGTCATATCCCTTTTTCCGCGAAAGGCGTAGACAACCAGTATTAGGCAGGTTTCCTGACTTGCGGGTCTTTGCTTTCTTTCTCCTTCCCGGATAAAACCAGTGGTTATAAAAGAAGCTCTCCGCATACAGTGGCGCGACCGTCCAGGAATTTCACCTGGTTCCCTATTATCCTCCGATAAATCAGAGGCACCTAAAAACTGAATATTTAATTCACTTATATTGTTTATAACATATATTATGACAATTAACAACCCAAAGATCACTCGAGATTCAAACGCTTCTTCAAAATAGTATTGGTGATGGCGAAGTAAGCAGCCGTGATCAGTGCCGACTCAATCAGTATGAAGGCAATGAAAAGGTGGATCTCCGTGTGCATAGTGAGAAAATTCCCCGGGGTAATATTCCAGGCATTGCCATGCCCTATTATAAAACCAATCCCCATGCTGATCATTTGGGTTAAGGTATTGAGTCCGATAAAGGCAGCAAAGGAGGCCAGAATACGGTGCTGATTAAACAGGTGGCCAACAGCAATCGAGGCGTAGAGGATTAAAATGGCCGATGCCAAAATGAGGAAGATCCCGATCACAGCCTCGACGGAATACAAATAAACCGATGTGCCCAGATAACCCCATAATGTGCCAAAGAGTTGGGTCAGCTCCCTCATAATGTGCTCCCAGTCCCCTGCTTTTAAAGCGATGAGTATGATGGAGAGCATGGCCACGAAGAAACTGATCACTAACCAAAACATGGAGATCAGCATCTTACAGACAATGTGCTGCCAGGGTTTGACAGGGAGAGTGAACATCAGGTAGCCTTCTTCAGAGAGAAGATTCTTATAGAAACGCTGAATCGTCATAATCAAGGTCATAACAAAGATACCGGCCATGATAAAAATATAAACAGCCATACTGATGACCGCCGGAGCCTGCCAGTGGTGGCTGGAACTTACTCCCAGCATGAAGCGGTTAATCAGGGCGAAAACCAATAAAGCCAGGTATAAGGGCAGGAAAACTCTTCCTGTGGCTTTCAACTCATATTTCATCAACTTACTTAGCATTTGAACACCTCCCGGAATAAGGCATCGACGGATTTACCTTTTTCACTGCGGATTTCATCCACTGTGGAGGTCAAGACAACTTGACCTTGATTGATAAAGACAACATAATCGAGGATATTTTCAATTTCAGAGATAAGGTGGGTGGAGATGAGAACAGTTCCCTTTTCATTGTAGTTGCTGAGAATGGTTTTCAGGATATAATCCCGGGCTGCCGGGTCCACTCCGCCGATAGGCTCATCTAAGAGGTAAAGATCCGCTTCACGGCTCATGACCAGGATGAGCTGAACTTTTTCTTTGGTGCCCTTGGACATGGTCTTAAGTCTGTCATGAGGATTGATGTTGAGGTTTTTCAGCATCTCGAAGGCCTTTTCCGGCTTGAAATCCTCATAAAAGTCCTGGAAGAACTCAATGATTTCGTGAACTTTCATCCAATCATTGAGGTAAGTTTTTTCCGGGAGATAGGAGATTATTTTCTTGGTCCCGATACCCGGCTTTTGGCCATCGATCAGAATCTCGCCCCCGCTTGGGGTGAGCAGCTCATTGGCCAGTTTGATCAGGGTGCTTTTCCCGCTGCCGTTAGGTCCTAAAAGGCCCACGATCTGACCCCGTTCCAAAGTTAAGTTAATCGTGTTCAGGGCCACCTTGGTGCCGTATTTCTTGGTCAGCCCCTTGCATTCCAGGATTGGGTTCATTTCTTCATCTCCTCTGCCATAGTGTTGATGATGGTTAGGATCTCTTTTTGTTCAAAGCCCATCATTTTCATTTTTTCCAGAAATTCAGCAATTTGTTCTTTGGCTACTTGGGTTTTGGCCATCTCTACCATATGCGCATCCTCCGTTACCGATCGACCGCTGGTGCGGTGGGTTATAATCAATCCGTCCTCTTCCATTTTGGCTAAAGCTCTTTGCATAGTATTGGGGTTAACAGCCGCCTCTTGGGCCATATCCCGGACCGAAGGCAGTTTTGACCCCAGAGGGTATGCTCCGGAGAAAATCTTCAGCTGAATCTGCTCAATTAACTGGGTGTAAATCGGTCTGTCCGTCTTTAAATCCCATGACATGGTCTCACCTCTTGTCTCAGTGTATTATTGTATTAATTTCTTAATACAATAATACACTATTCTCTCTCGATGTCAAGATAGGTTATATACTTTGTTCCATCATTATATTAATAAGCAAGTGAACGGCAGTAAAAAGCCATGATCGGAAGGATAGTTCTCCCAATCATGGCTTAACTTTTCATGGCTTTACTTTATACTGAACTGAAGTCTCGTTCAATCCGCTGCTTTAAAATTATAAACCGGCTTAATCTGAGCCACGATCTCCACCGTATCGTGGATGTTTTTGATGATATCTTCCATGGGCTTGTAAGCTAAGGGGCATTCATCCAAAGTTTCTTTGTTGACCGATGTAGAGAATACCCCTTGCATCATTTCTTTATATTGGGTCAAGGTCAGGGAACTGCGGGCTTGGGAGCGGCTCATGAGGCGGCCGGCTCCGTGCGGAGCTGAATAGTTCCAGTCCGGGTTGCCTTTGCCGATACAGATCAGGCTGCCGTCCCGCATGTTGATGGGAATCAGGAGCCGTTCATCCTTTTGGGCTGAGACTGCGCCTTTGCGCAGAATCATGTGCTCTGTATCAATGTAATTATGAATGGTCGTGAACTGGTCCACGGCCTTGAGTTTCATCCCTTTAAGTATTTCATCCGCCATGGCTTTCCTGTTTAGGGCCGCGAAATGCTGGACAATTTTCATATCGTGGATATAGTCCTGAAAAAGTGCTCCCGAAGCATAGGCTAAAGCCTTGGGAACATCCGTTAGGACCTCTGCCTTTTTCCGTCTGACCTCTTTGGGAATTTCCTTATCCCGCCCTGCGGCTTTCAATTCGGCGATCAATCCTTCGATATCGGCCTTTGTGGACTTATTTAAAGCCCGATAAGCCTCCTCTTGATACAGCTTAGCTACTTCATTGCCTAAATGGCGGCTCCCTGAGTGAATTACTAAATAATAAATTCCCCGGCTGTCTTGATTGATCTCGATAAAATGATTGCCCCCGCCCAGAGTACCGATGCTTCTGCGGGCACGGGTTAAATTGACTTCCCTTTTGCATTTGAGATCATCCAAATCAATACTCTCATGAAAACGGTGCTCCTTATTGCGGATATTAAAGCCGCTGGGAATTTTCTCATAGATCAGCTTATCCAGTTTTTGCAGTTCAAGGTGTGAACCTTCAAGCTGGGTTACTTCCATGCCGCACCCTATATCCACACCGACCAAATTAGGCACCACTTTATCTTTAATGGTCATGGTCGTGCCAATGGTACATCCCACACCGCTGTGAACATCAGGCATGATGCGAATCTTGCTGTCCTTGACAAATTCTTGATCGCATAAGGTTTCGATCTGTTGGCTGGCTCCTGCCTCCATCGTCTCGGTGAAGACCAAAGCGTGATTGTATTGACCCGTGATCTTGATCATGGTTTATCCTTTCGCAGCTTACTCTTAACACTCTGTCTTCTATTTGAAGAATAGTACAGACAGCTTCCAATCGGAGTAAAGGTGACGGCAAACAAATTATGCTTGGACAAGAATTCTTTCGATCTCTACTACATACATGGTGTGATAATCTTTCAGGGGATAATTCTTTTCATCCAGGCCCTCCACACTAAAGCACTCAGGTTTTAGTTCCTGGGCATAGAGCTTCTTGCCGAAGAGTGTCATGTTTGCTTCTTCAAAATAGGGAGTTCCATCACCTGCTTTGAGCACGGTTAAGCCGGATTCTTTAATCTTCTCCACATCTCTCCCGGATACACGTCCCAAATAGCCCAGCTGTTTTTTGTAAGAGCCGGGGAAAAAGGATAGAGACAAGGTAGTGGAACCATCCACAAACTCCTTGGTGTAGCGTGTGGGGCGAATAAAAATATAAGCTACATTCTTATTCCACAATACCCCAAAACCGCCCCAGGAGGCTGTCATGGTGTTGACTTTTTCATCTATGCCGGCGGTAATAAGCATCCATTCTTTGTCCAAAAGCTGAAAAGGGCTATGTACAAATTGTTCCGGGGTAATCTCTTTAAATTCGCGCATTTTACAAATCTCCTTTAACCTTGAAGTATTTCCATACACCGTACTAAGAATTTCTCTATGGTCTGCTCTTCTTCCTGCTTTTTTTGAGGAGTCATTTCACCTCTTCCTAAACGGTCGCAAAAACCAAGCAGGGCTATTTCCTCAATAGAAACTTCCGCGGCCATTTTTTTAACATTGGCAAAGGGCAGGCCTTTGACGACAAAGAGAATCTGCATATGCCAGCGGACCATTTTGGCGACTTGGTGGATGAATCGTTCATCCCGGGTTAACTCCCGGAGGAATTGGCCGGTCAGCTTCTCCCCCACTGCATCATGATCATAGGAAGTGATCCGCCCTTTGCGCATACGGGTGGTGGGGGCTTTGCCCAGGTCATGAAGCAAGGCGGCCCACATCAACACCTGGGGGTTTTTGCTGAGATGTTTTCTCTCCGCCGCGTTATCCAGAACCATCAGGGTATGATTCCAAACACTGCCTTCAGGATGATGCTTTGGAGATTGAGGGGTATCCTTCAGCGCTCCCAGCAGAGTAAAAGGATATTCAGTCTCAATTATTCCTGCCTTGTTTAATTCTATTATGAAGTTTGACGGTTTATTATCATTCATGAGGTGATTGTCGATTTCCTGAAAAGTTAGGCTTGGCATAGTCATTTCCCCTCGAATCATTTGATCTTTTTCCTACCTGCCTTTTAGTTTACCCAAAACAGGCAGGATATGTTGAAAAAGACCTGGCCGTTCAGCCAGGTCGGTACGTAATCCGTATGTGTTTCCAACGGGATTCCAACAGAATATCTTGACTGCTCAGAACGAATCGTCCATGATTTCGGGATAGGTTAAGACCATTCCTGTCACTTTATGGTCGGGCTTGATTTGGCGCGGATACTGTGCGGGAGCTGTATCAAAATTAAAAGCTAAGGCAGCGGCGCCTTCCACCTTGAAGATGCCATAGAGGGTTCCGCCATGAATGCTTTCCGGCTCTACATACTTAGAGCGATAGGCGGCGAATACTTTTTCCGCCTTATCTCCCACCTTAACACCTAAATCCGTAACGGCTTGAGGGGATGTGGCATTGATCTCCAAGACTTTCCCTGAATCCGCCCCGATAAAGACCTTGATTCCTTCGTAATCCCAACGGTAGACCGGCTCAGGAAAATGTCCCGTTTCGCCGCTGGGTGCTGTTTCCTGATAGTTCTTCCCTAAGGCTGCCATCACCTGTTCTCTGGTATCCCCCAGATGGACACCGGAAATACTGGGGCGGATGTTTTGGGTGCTCTTCTTTTGGGTCTTCTGCCCGGGAATGTCTTCTTCAGTATAGTTGATATTCCCCTCCTGATCCCAGGACTCTACCCTATAGTAAGTGTCTTTCGCTTTCCAGAGATAGTCGCTGTCCTGATCGCCTAGAGTATAGATTTCTAAAAAGCCCCAGGTTTCGCCATACTCATGGAATTCATTGCCGTAAGCGATAGCTGTGCTGTCCGGTTTCCAGACAGGGGTATCCATGCTCTTGGGTTTAAAAGGGCTTTCCTGCAAGGTCTCAGCATTGACAATGCTGTTGATGGCTCCTTCAGCCAATTTCTCGCTGATGATAAAGTGCTTGCTGTCAGGAGACCAGGATAAGCTGCGGACTGTGGGCTGAACATCCCTGACAAACCGAGCCTCTTCTTTCCCGATCTGCCAAAGGTAAGCTTCGTCCAGGCCCTTTTTACTGGCACCGCCAGGCTGGATATAGAGCACTTGCTCCTGGTCGGGAGACCAGGTGATCTGGAAAATTTCCTGATTGGCATTCAGGGCGGATTCAATCTTCTCCCTGGCTTTACTCTTTTGTTGGTCAGTTAAATCGGCCGAATCAGGCTCCTTTGAGCCTGCCTGATCGACGGGCTGCGGATCGCCCTTGCTTTGACCGGGAAAAGCGGAGCAGCCCGTTAAGATTAAAGATAAGCCAAGGGCAACTATTCCTGCCGTTTTAGTTAGTTTATTCATAAGCTCCTCCTCAGACCATTTACTGCGCTTGCCAAATATATAGACGTAAGCCCACAGAAAATTCTGTTGCTGCGAAGCTTAAATTTCAGAGGACATGAGTCCCGCAAGCATCAGGCCCCGTTGATATTTGCTTCGCTCTTCAGGGGTTAGCCGATAGGCTTCAGAAAGGGCCTCTCCTAATCTCACCACATCCTCCACTTGACCGCTTTTAAGTTCAAGTTCAAGCTCGCAGATAGATTCCCTTCTACTGCCTGCTACGATCTCCCCGATATCCAGAGCTAACTCAATGCGGCTGCCGTCCTGGCCGATGAGGTCAAGGGTGCTGCGTTTAAAGCGGGTGCAGAATATGGGGAGAAGTTCTTCATCTTTAATAAGGCTCTCCAACTCCCGGCCTATGGCCAAATCCAGAAAAGGCTCCAGCGTGGGGGCATTCTCCGGTAGTTGCCGATTCCATTCACTTCTTATGGACAGCCCCTTCCGGGAAGA
This sequence comes from Desulfitobacterium sp. LBE, assembly GCF_007830365.1. Classification (NCBI taxonomy): domain Bacteria; kingdom Bacillati; phylum Bacillota; class Clostridia; order Eubacteriales; family Desulfitobacteriaceae; genus Desulfitobacterium; species Desulfitobacterium sp. LBE. The sequence goes on from NZ_VLKD01000001.1 coordinate 836,141, forward strand.
ACCGAATCCTTTGATAGCAGCGATATACATCCCTGCGAAATTCCGTATCCTGTAACATACTTGATGATTGATGAGCAGATGGCTGGGAGTGTCATAATAGGTTGTCTCATATTCCCTGACCCGGAGCTGGAAATCCCGGCTTAACTCCTTAATTAAAGGGTCCTGAAGTATCATCTCCCCCAGTTGGGGATTAGGCACCTTGAGTTTTAGTTCAATTTCCTGAAATTCCTGAAATTCTTGAGCCGTTGCCGTGTTTTCCCGGCACTCTCCAGTATCCGCAACAGCCCCGCAGCCTTTCGGGACCTCCTTAGCTTTCCCAACCTTCAGCTCCTGAGCAATATAGGTTATGGCTTCCTCAAGAGCATGCTGGTATGCAAAAGGCAAAGCCTGTACTTTTTCCTGTATTTGTATGAAAGCCTGGAGATGAGCCTTTAGAGCGTATCCATCATTGCTATAACAGGAGTCTACCAACAAGCTCAAATCATGAGCTTCTTTCGTTTGTCCCTTTTGCATGAGATAGTCATAGAGAACAAGAGCAAATTTAAAGACGTCGGATTGATTGGCAATAGCAAGACTCATAGAAATTTCTCCTCGTTTACTTTTTTGGACAAATAAGAGTATGACAATTAAGAGTATAGATTATTTTAACATCCTACGATGGGAATATCTATGGAAAGGAATTTACCTTGAATAGTTGTCTGAATTTTGAAGGAATTTCCTTAAAAATGTTTAATTATTATCTCAACTTTCGCACCCCAGTTGAGGGAATAGAGCCTTGATATAACTGGGTAATGCAGCAATCCACTTTTGTAATTGACTGAGTGATTCGTTATTCTCTGGTTTATTGGGTAGTAGATTAAGAACAAACGTCATTAACTGACGTAGTGCTGTTTTCAAGTCTAAATCCATAACCTCATCAGCAAAAAGATAAAAGAGTCCCCCAAGAGAGCGTTCATCATTGTTTTCTCTTCGTTCCCACTCCAGGATGAGGTAACGGGTAAAGACTATGGTTGTGTGACTAACCATCATATCGAAGGATCGGCCCTGAAATTCAGTTCCTAGCTTCAAATGCGATTTGGCCATTTTGAAAAACGTTTCGATACTCCAACGCATCCCGTAAATTCTTACGACTTCAGTAGTTTCTAAGGAAAGATCGGTGGTTAAGATCGCTAACCACTCTCTTCGGTTGTTTCGATTCTGGACGAAAACAACTTTTAAAGCTAAGCCTGAAGGGGTATGAACACGCACTGAACCCAGTATTTCTGCTTTCGGGTTCTTTGGGACTCTCGCGTAGAGCTCTCGTAAACTGAGTGATTTTCCTTCAAAGAGATAACGCTGCTTAAGTTCTTTAACCATTCCAATAACGTGAAGCTCCTTATCCCTTAGCTTTTGCAAAAGTGGAGCATGGGTAAACCAACTATCCATTAGGACGTAATCCGCTGAGAATCCGGCTTTGAGAGCTCGTTCAAGCATTTGAACCACGGTGTCCGGTTTAGGGCTCATCGCTTCCAGGCGACGCTTATAGCCTACGGAGCGTTTGTCTAAGTCCTCTCTCATTTCACAAAGACGATTTTTAGCTTTTGCAGAACTCATCAATGTAAAATCAAGGGGTGCGAAGCTGAACCCGTCAGACCAGCCCAAGGTTAGTAAGGTGTAACCGCGAACAAAGCGGCCCGAAACATGGTCAAACACTCGGGCTAAGAGTTCAACTTTCTTGCTTCGTTCGCGCTCCATTACAGAATCATCTACGATAAAAACACGGATACGCTGCGCAGAGGTGAGCTTTTCAAAGCGTCCGACCATCTTGAGGCTGAGTAACTGGTAAAAACGCCTCCAGTTATACCGAGAGTCATTGAGAAACCGATAAACAACATCTTTACCTGGAAGAGATTCTGCCCGGCTTCCTTCTAACAGCCGAAACAGATTTCGACCTTGAAAAACGAGTTGGAAAATGATTTGGAAGACAACGAAGCTTGAAACCCCATAGGACTTGCGGATCCCAGCGGCTCGAAGCAGCTGACTAAGCTTAAGGGAAGAAAAAATTAAAGAAAGCTGATTTTGATGCTGTTCAGGCAGAGAGTTGTGTTGTAACATGGAGATACGCACCTTTCTGTTTTGGAAATTATGGTTGTTTGGTCACTTCCATTTTACCAATTCGAAAGGTGTTTTTCTGTCAATGAACAAAATATTTTTAGCCTAATCCAGTAGTAGACTGAGTTTGAACAGATTTTCGCGCTGCGAAAGTTGAGTTATTATATTTAGGTTATATATTAATTTTTATTTAAGGAGGAGTGCTCTATGAATTGTGAACGATGCGGTGATCTCATCCCTGACGGTGAAAGCTTTGACCATCGAGGCAAGGTCCTTTGTGAAGATTGCTATATAGGTGCTCTGCAACCGCCCAAGTCCTGTGATGTAGCCGCAGTCCATTCCGCCAAAACCCATCGCCAGCTCTCCGGAGAGAGCGGGGCCGATGGGCTTACCGAACTCCAATCCACTATGTATAACCGAATTAAGGAGAGCGGAAAGCTTACCCGGCCTGAGTTGATGACTTTGTTTAACCTGAAGGAATGGGAGCTCGATAAACAGATTGCCATATTAAGACACTGCGAGTTGATTAAAGCCCGTAAAATAGGCGAGCAGATCTATATTGTACCTTTTGAACTGGAATAGATGAATAGAAAGTCATGTTAAGAATAGCTTCCATTAAGAAATAAAAATGAGAAACAAAAACAGAGTGAGGCATCTCCATTTTGGAGATAGTCCTGACTCTGTTTTGCCCATGTATATCAGTGGCATGTGTAGCAAGTAAGCTCGCCCGTATGATGACAACTTAAACATTCGGCTCTATTGTCGTATTCCTTATGCATTTTATGGCATTTATAACACTCTACATCAGCATCATGGTTTTCATTGGGGCGAACATGGGGATTGGCATAACCGCCATCTTTCTTAGGCAGTACGGTGCTGTCTGCCGTAAGAGCGGCTATCTCTTCATAGGAACCATGGCACTGGAAGCACATCTCTTTGGGCATTCTTACGGTGATATTGCCGGGGACTGTTGTGGCGCCTTGATGGGCTTCCTGAAGGGTTTCCAAGCCATGACAGTCCACACAGTTTTGTCCTTCCTGAGCATGAGCCGAGATGGTAAGCTTGGTGTTCTGCATAGATTCTACATTGCTGGCATGGCAGAGAGCGCAGTCCATATCCGGTGTCCACCAATCCTTGGTGTCCGTCGCCGGTGCAGTGGGTTCTCCTGTGGTCGGTGGTGTTGGAGTTTGTGCGGTATCCGTGGTTTGGGGAGGAGTATCCGCAGTGTTTGAACATCCGGCAATCACGCCGATAACCAGAAACATGATGATAAGTGCCATCATCCGTAATCGATTCTGTCTTTTCAGTTTAACCACTCCTTAGGAATGAAGATTTTCTTTTGGCTACAATATTGGGCAATATTCCAGCTCTGCCTTGATCGTGATTCCTTTGCTGATCACAAAGGAAGTCTGAAAAGACAAGAAATCATCTTTGGTTACATACAATTCCTGCCTGCCCTCAGGCACTTCTAATACGGCCACCCCATTGGTATCGGTGGTTGCTTTGTATAAGCCCAGCATCACATAGGCTTCAGCAATGGGGGTTTGCTCATATTTGTCGAGGACCTCAATCATGACTTGATGTTCAGAGGGCTTGGTGGTACGGCATAAAAAGGTCTCCGGGTGAGCGTGGTGTTGAATCTCCAGTTCCTGTGTGCAGCATTGGATCACCCATTTATGGAGAGTTTCTTCTTCTGGGGAAGTGAGCTCTTGTTCTGTCCAATAGACTCCATTGGTCTGGGGCAATACTGCTTCCCCCAAATGTCCGTAAACCACACGATGATTGTCATCCTCGATGACTAAAGGAAGGCCCGCCAGAGAGCAACCGGCAGAGCATTTGGCGCCAATACTGACTTTGAAGGTTTCACCCTGAGGGACCGGGGAGGGCACCCCCCAGACGTTTAAGGTGATCCGATGGGGTTTTACTATAAAGGACAATTGCCCGGAACTTCCCGCAAAAGAAGTGCCTTCCTTTTCTTGATTGGAAAAGAGCACGGTCCAAGTGTATTCGCCAGGGTCTTGGGGCGCTGGCAGTGAAAATTCATAGGTATCATTGCTTATTCCGTCAAAAACTGCCAACTCAGTTTCAGCTACACTATGATTAAAAAGATCCATGACCTGAATCCTGCAACCTAAAAGGTCGTCATGAGCCTCGCTGATCACCCTGACCTGCAGCCATAGCTCCTTTCCTGCATCTACTTCTTCAGGGCGGAGATTCAGGATTTCAATCCGGGTCTGCCGTTTTGTCTCAGCTTGTGTATAGTCTCCCATTGCACCATTCTCCTTGATGATAAAGTCGAGTCAGGAAAGAGGGCCGGAAGCTTTGGCCCTCATCCCTTTGATTATTTTAAGCTTATGACCACGGGGTCTGTCCGGCGGCATTCTTGCCTGCCACCCGTCCGCAGACGATACATTCGGTCAAATTGCCGCCGGCTTGATAAGTAAACTTAAAGACTGAAGATATTTCACCGGCTGTGTAAAGCCTTGGTATGGGCTTGGCATTCCAATCAAGGGCCTCCCGCTTGGCATTGGCATCAATACCACCCTTAGTGTTTGGTCCTCCCGGATACAGCTTCATAGCATAGAAAGGCGGTTTCTCAACGGGACCCATGGTGGCAGGAGTTCTGCCAAAGTCTTTATCTACACCGGCAGCACAGTATTCATTAAATTTCTTCACATTGTCGATCAGAGTTTGCGTATCAATAAGCTCACGGTTTTCCGGATCGGCTTTGATCTTGGCCGCTAATTCTTCAAGGGTATCGGCTTTAAGGATCCAGCCCCGTTGGATGGCATCTAAATTATCCTTACTCCAAGGCAGGAAGCCATAACCCACGGTTGAGCCGCTGGTTCCTACCACCGGACTGGAGGTTCTGCGGGTTTCATCAAAGATGATCCAGCTGGGAATCCGGGGGTAGTTCATGGTTAAGAGATCATAATGGACAGCTTCTTTATAGAATTGATAACGATAGGGTCGTGTGGAATCGGTGATGATGTGTTCATCAGTATAGCGCTTGCCGAAGTTATCGACGATGACACTGTTCTTCGAAGAGGTTACGCTGGTGTTGGAACCCATTTTGAGGCCTTTTTCATCCCAATTTTTCCCGTGGGGGAAGGCTGACTCAATCCGGGAGGCTGCTTTAGCCACTTTGACCAGACCGGCGCCCACCAGGATAGCCATTTCAATGCCGTCACCCGTATTATCCGGTGATCCGTAAAATCCCCACCCTGTTACTCCGGGACCTTCCAGGAAAGCTCTGCGCATGGGGAGATTATATTCATATCCGCCACTGGACAGCACGACTGCCCTTTTCGCCTTAACTTTGATTTCCTTATCGCCTTGGGTAGCGATAACCCCACGGATTTCACCGTTCTCCCCTTGAATTAACCTTTTGGCCGGGGTACTGAATAAAATCTGAATTTCCGGACGTTTTCCTTTGATTCCCTCTTCGACAAGGGCCCAATAGAATGCTTCCCCTGCGGATTTCTGCTCTTTGGGCTGCTCATAAGCCGGGACATTGGCATCAGCATTCTGAAAATCCTTATAGCGGGTATTAATGGTTTTGCCGTATTTGGCTTCCTTAAACTTCGGGAACATCGGGAAGGAGGCCTCCCCTCCGGGTGCCATGCCGGCGGGATCGAGGTCAGGAGCCTGGGTCATCAGGAAGTTTTCTACATCCATAATACCGTCGGCAAACATTTCCGCCATTTCAGCGGATACATGTTCCTGCTCGCCTTCGTTCTTCCAAGGAATATTTTCCCCGCTCATCATAGCTTTGATATACTCAACCCGGGCTCCCCTATCGCCCATTGGATCAGGGTTATGCCATACGCCGCCGCTCATTCTCGTATTGGGGTAATGGGTCTTTTCTGACTGCTTTTCGATAACGAGAACTTTGGCTCCGGCATCGTGAGCTTCAATGGCTGCCGAGGCACCTGCGCCCCCCAGACCAATGATGACAACATCGGCTTCATAATCCCAGGTTTGCTCAACCGGAGGCGGAGCCTCCGCCTTGGCGGCACTGTCTGAACAACCGGCTAACAGACCGGTGCCGAGAACAGCTCCTCCGGCCAAAATACCGGTATTGCGCAAAAAATCTCTCCGGGATAAATTTTTTTCTTCAGTAGCCGTTTTTTTCTCAACCATGGTTTTTCTCTCCTTTTCCTTTTCGGTTTAGTTCCATCTTAAACCCCATTCTTTAAGACATCACCTCCACTCGGCATCTTAATGTGTTAGTGATAATAATCTCTCGAATTATCATTAATTTACAATTGAGTATAATTTTATATGATTATCCTTCAAAAACCCAAATACTATGTTATAATAGTAACAAGCTCACCTGCCAAATAGAAGTTACAGATTGCTTAAAGTGTCTCAAGTTTCCCGTAGAAATCATAATAAGGAGCAACAAGTGATGCAAGAGTACCATGAAGTACAGTGGCGCATTTTTCACACTCTTGGTTGTCTTCTCGAAAAAACCAACCTTGATTCTATTAGCACTAAACAGCTCTGCGAAGAGAGCCATGTATCCCGTCAGACGTTTTACCGCTATTTTCACGATAAGTATTCTGTTGTTAACTGGCATTTTGATCTTTTAGCTGAAGATACTCTCCTGCAAATCGGCCGTACCCTGACCTGGCTGCAAGCCCATATTAAATTATTTGCCGAACTGTATAAAGAACGCTCCGTGTATGTTTATGCCGCCCATTCTGAGGACTACAATGCCATCGGCAAATATGCCTATCGCCGCTCAAGGGACATCTATACCGGAACGCTGACTAACTACATAAAGCTTTCACCCACGAAAGCCTTGCTTTTTCAAATTGATGCGGCAGCCTTGCTTACCTCACAATGTATGTTTATCTGGGGGGAGAAAGGTATGAGAGAGCCCCCTGAGGAGTTGGCGGCCTTGATGGATACTGTCCTTCCACCGGAGCTGAAGGGAATTTTCGATCATAACCTGCCCTCACCTGGTCTTTCACATAATCCTTTGACAAAAATAGAAATGTGCCAAAGAGCCCATTGATAATCCCATAACAGCAAAAGCAGCACCGGCAGTTCATGAACAGCTTTTGAACTCATCGGTGCTTTTTTAAATCTTCTTTCTTAAGTAAAAATCACTTTCCTATAGAGTGCAAAATTCCAAAGTGTTGCCGCGGCCATCATCATAAATTTAGCCCAAAAGTCGCTCACTCCCCAGCTCACCAAAAGTGCGATCAGCCAAGTGGTAAAAACCATATTGAACAGGATCAGGGAGATATATAAGACAAAACTGCGGCTTACCCTGGTACTGCTGCGAAAGGACCAATTCCGGTTCATTAAGAAATTGACTCCCGTGGCAATTCCCATGGCGAGAATATTTGCCGATGCCAGATCGAAACCGACGCCCCGCCGTAAGCCAAGGAATAGGAGCAGTTCCAAAAGGGCTGTGGAACCGCCGACAATGATGTATTTGAAAAATATGATATTCCCCTCCCCAGCCTCAGTCCGGAAATTCCAGTTCACTGGATTTTTCTGCGGATCGTTTTGAGCACACTTTTTTTCTGTTCGGAGATGATATAGCGGGGTCTTCCTTTGACTTCATCATAGATTTTTGAGATATAGATGCCGATAATGCCAAGACTGATCATGACACAACTGCCGATGCCCAGGATCAGAATGATCACTGTGGTAAACCCTGTAAAGGCCTGACCGCTGAACTTCATATACAGAGTCTGCCCTACTAGGACCACATCGAAAAGCAGCAGCCCGATCCCCAGTCCGGTGATGATTTGCAAAGGCATGGCACTGAAGGAAGTAATGGAATCAATAGCCAGCTTAAACAAGCTGGGCAAGGACCACTTGGATTGCCCTTCCCTTCGCTCCTGAACCGGAAAAGGAATCTGGATTCGTTTATACCCCAGCCAAGCCGACATGCCGCGGAAAAAGGTATCCTTTTCTTTAAGGGTTTTCCAAGTCTCCACTACTTTCTGGTCTAAGAGTTTAAAATCCGAGGCATTGGTTAGATTAATGCCAGTAGCTTTATTAAACAGTCTGTAATAGGTCAAGGCGGCTATTTTTCCCCACATCGTTTCCCTGCCCCGGGTGGCTTTGATTCCTTCAACCACTTCATACCCTTCATCCCGCCAGAGGCGGATCATTTCCGGAATGTATTCAGGAGGGTGCTGAAGATCCGCATCAAGGATCACACAGGCATCTCCTGTGGCGGTCTCCAGTCCGGCACATAAAGCAGCCTCTTTGCCAAAGTTCCTGCTGAATTTGAGAAGGAGTACATTATTAAAATCCTCGGCTAATCGCTGCAGCTCTGACCATGAACCATCCGTTGAGCCATCGTCAATGATGATCAGCTGATGCTTGATCTTGGCACCTAATAAAATTGAACGGATTCTTTGGACATTGACATAGATTTGCTTTTCCTCGTTGTATACAGGTAGGATGATGGAAATCAATGAACTGCCCCCAAAATTATCGTATTGAGCAGGTCGAAAATTGCCCTAATTAAATTATTGACGCATTGCTTGCTTTTTTAAACAATTCCTTTAATTGGAGTGATACTTTGGTTAAGAATCTACGTGCTTATTGGCAAGCCAGAGCCAGTTTATTAAGGAGGGAGTGGCTGATTCTCCTTGTTTTCCTTTTCGCTATGCTCTGGATTCATCGTTACATTTTCCTTTATGCTGATGATTTATACTACAGCCGGGATGCTCAATACGGGCTGGATTACCTTCCCGAAGCTCTTCTGGATGAACTGAACTCCAATGGGCGGGTCTGGATCGGCGGCGCAATGGTTCTGGCCCTTAAACCCCAGATAGAGTTTTTCCGCATTCTCAATCCTCTTATCTTGATGCTGACAGTCTATATCCTGGCCAAAATGGCTGCTTTCTCCTACTCCTCGCGCCAGGAAAAAAAGGGCAATCCTGCTTTGGGGCTTGCCCTGCTCTGTGCTTCCTTGTTCTTTCTCTTGTTGCCTCTGAAGATTGCCCATACGACCATTTATTATGCTGCCTGTGCCTTTAATTATCTCTATCCCATGGCTCTTGTTCTGGCATATGCCTATCTGCTCTACACCCGGATAAGTTCCGGGAGTAGAGGTGAAAAAGTTTTGCTGCTGATTCTGGCCTTTTTTGTCGGCTCCTCCACGCAGCAGGCGGGAATGATCGGCATCGGCTTTACAATAATGATCTCTCTCTATCTTTCTTTGATCCGCAGAAAGTTACCCTTCAGAACCTTTCTTCCCCTCTATGGAGTCATGTTATTAGGATATACACTGATCATCTATGGCTCTTTAAAGCGTTTGCTCTGGGAGAAGACGGCCGGTAATGAGGTTGTGCTTATGGACGTCATAACCGAGATGATCAAGACGAATATTTTCTCTTTACCTGCGGCTCCTTTCGTGCTGCTCATCAGCCTTAGCTGTATTTTTTGGCTTGTTCTCTTTTCCCGTCCCGGCTCCCTGGCCGATGATTGTCCTGCCATAGCGGCAACCCTCTCCTCTTCGGAATGGTCAAGAGCGGCTGCACCTGAATTTGAGGACGGCAGACCTCTGGGCCGAAAACAACGCCTGTTTAATCGGGCCTTTGCTGTTCTTCTCGGTGTGGCTCTCATAGGGTATATATACTTTCTTCTGTACGAAAATATCTCCTTTGAACTTACTCATGAGAATCTTCGTTCCTTTTCTGGGTTAAGCGTAATCGCTTTTGTTTTTCTCTACCTTTCTGCCTTAGTCTATCTATCTGTGGTCCTGCTGATGAAAAAGAACGCCCCTTTCCTGTTTTTCAACACCATTAATGCCCTGGGGGCCCAGATCATGCTGATCGTTGTGGATGCGCGTTTTGCGGCAGCCTATAAGGTCATGTTTCCCTCTTTGCTCCTCTTAAGTGTCTTTATCTTTTATTCAGTCCTTGCTTTTCGTCAGAATATCCTTTATTTAGCTTTGGCTTGCTTTTTGGTTGCTTTAAGTCTTCAGCAAAAAGTCCTTATCCTTGTCGGCGTTGTGTGCCTTGGACTATCCCTCATTCATTGCCTCTACTCGATTTATCGTGAAAGGGAGTCTCAGCGCAGGCTAAAACTTATGCAAACCAGTCTGGGTGTATTTTTCTGCTTTATCTCGGTCCTGGTTTTTGGCGCTACCCTCCAGGGCTACTATCAAGCATCCATCCCGCAGAATTATAATCTGGAGGCCATCAAAGAATACCACGAGGCAGAAAAAAAAGGAGGCCTCCTCCTGAAAAAGGTGCCTCCAAGTTATTATGGTTATGGTCTGGGGAATTGGAATGATATGCCCTACTTTATGAAAGAATGCTATGGCATTAAAGAGGATACGCCCATAGATTATATCGACTGAGCAGCTACTTTGACAAATCCTTTAGCTTTTCAAACAAGCTCTTCATTTCCGGGCTGATCGAGGTCGGGTTGATGATTCGTACTTTGATATAGAGGTCTCCCCGGGTCCCCTTACGATCGATATATCCTTTGCCAGCGATGCGAATCTTACTATCCGTCTGTATTCCTGGGGGTATTCTGACTTTGATGGTGGAATCCAGGGTTTTCACGGTTACTTCCGATCCTAAAGCAGCATCCCAAGGGAGCACATCCACTGTGGTGGTAAGATTAATTCCTTCCTGAACATAGTTTCTATGGGGATGTAAACGAATAGTGAGATATAAATCCCCGTTTTCTCCGCCGTTAATCCCTTGCTCACCTTGTCCTTTAAGCCGGATCTTTTCTCCTTCGTTAATCCCCTTGGGAATTTTCACAGAGAGACTTTTCTGTCCATTCCTGCCTCTTAGAGAGAGCTGTTTTTCCGCGCCATGAAAGCCTTCTTCCAAGGTGATGTGCAGATCCGACTCAATATCCTCCCCGGGATAGGCAAATTGGGAACGTGCTCCCCGGGTGCGGGGACCTTTTTGACCAAAGAGGCCGTCCAAACCGCCTTCGCCAAAAAAGAGGTTGAAGAAATCGCTGTAATCACCTGCTCCGGCAGTCTTAAATTCAAACTGGCCATTCCCGAACCCAAATTGGGAGGGGTCAAAATTATAGCCGTTATGGTAGTTGAATTCATTGCCAAAGTTGTCGTATTTCTCCCGTTTTTCAGGATCCCCCAGAACTTCGTAGGCTTCATTGATCTCCTTATACTTTTCCTCAGCTTCCTTGTTGCCCGGATTAATGTCCGGGTGATATTTTTTGGTCAGGCCTCGATAGGCCTTTTTGATTTCCTCAAGGGTCGCCTTTTTATCTATACCGAGAATTTGATAATAATCCTTATATTGCAAGGGACATCCCCTCCCTTCATCTCCTAGTTTTATAGTTTCTTTCCCTGGGTATTCATCAACAGGGTTCAATCCATAATATGGTGAGGAGAGGAACTGTGCATCCCCTCTTACCGTATCTATTCTTGACCTTCTTTGACATTAGTATAACTTTTTCACCCAAAAATTTCAATATTAATTTGACCAAATCTGACCTTTGACTTTGACGATGTTTTGCACTTTGACCATTTTTAAAATCCGGACGCAGCTGGCCTGCCTTAAATCTCAATCTCAGTTGAAAAAGCAACGACCGCCTCCCCTGTTATCTGAACAAGTACGGGTTTATTGTTTTCTTTCTTCACATGTACACGCATAGTTCCATCTCTTTGAATTGCCTCACCCTGCATTATTGTAAACTCAAAGGCATCACTGCTTTCCAGATTCCTGCAAATTCCATAATGAACCAAATAAATGCCAAGGGGTCCATTGGCATTTCCAGTAACCGGATCTTCTGCGACGCCAATTGCAGGGGCGAACATTCTTCCGTGAACCAAAACTTCATCTTGAGGATTCAGCGTAAATACATAATAACCGTTGCATCCGATTTCCTCGCTTATGGCGGACAGCTTGGCAAGATTCGGCTGCAGACTATGCAGTTGACTATTGGATTTGAGCCCGACCATTACCTTGGCGTGACCAGCGGAGGCGATAGCTACCGGGCAATGTTCATGGAGATCACAAACGCTTATCCCCAGGGCATCTGCAATCCATTCGACCACTTCAGAACGAAACGGTTTTCCGACCTCGGGAGTTCCCTGTGTCATCACAATAGAATAATTGCTATTCTCCTGAATAATGTCAACAGGCAAAATTCCCGCTTTAGTCTTCTGCATCACTCGTCCTGAAACGGCGTCTCCTTCAACTGCCCGGACATAATGTGCAGCAATCGTTGCATGCCCACAAAGAGGAACCTCCGTTGTCGGCGTAAAGAACCTTACTTCCACATCATAGTCCGGTGATGTGGATGAAAAAATAAAAGCTGTCTCTGAGTTGTTTAATTCTCGGGCAATTCTCTGCATCTGTTCTTCCGTTAGTCCATCAGCATTGGGGACAACGCCGGCCGGATTTCCGTGAAATCTTTGCCGTGTAAATGAATCGACCTGATAGATTCTATATTTTTTCATAATGATCAGTCACCTTTCGCTCGCTTAAGGCATAAAACATAATGGAATACTTTGGCTTTGAACGAATTTTTTATGTAACATAATCCAAACCCTTCGCCAGCAGATTTTACCTGTTGATGAAGGGTTTGGATTATGTGCGTTTAGACATAATAGTGAGATCCAAACGGGCCTTCCACTCGTTTTGGGCCCAAAAGGCAACCCCTTTTTCATTCTCCCGAAAAACAAAGATGTGACATTTATCGATACCTTCAGCCTTGAGGTTTTCCAGGCTTATATCAACCAACCGCTTGCCAATTCCCTGCAAGCGCCGGTCACTTCTGACCGCCAGGTGATGGAGATAGCCACGGCGGCTGTCATGTCCGCATAACACAGCACCCAGGATTTCCCCATCCTTTTCCGCAACTGAGCTCAGGTACGGGTTTCTAGCCAGGAAACGCCTGATGTTCTCCCGGGAATCCGCCTCACTGAGTCCAATTCCCTCGGTGCTTTGCCAAAGTTCGATGACTGCATCATAATCTTCAATGACTAAAGCTCTGATGGCTGCCGGTTTGGATTCTCCAGACTTCACGCTATCCCCCGCCTGCTTCCATGCCTTATTGATCACAATTTCCCCGGTTTCCGTTTGAAGTTCTTCATTGGTTTTTCTGAACCCATGCTTTCTATAAAAACCTCTGGCAGCAGAATTTTTGCTGTAGACCCCCACGGTAAGGTGTCCTTTTTCTTCCTGAGCCCGTTGGATGAGCTGGGTACCCGCACCCTTTCCCTGCTGGGAAGGTTCAACAAATAATCCACCTATATATTGGTCAAGCAAAGAGATAAAGCCAATCACCTTGCCCTCTTCCTCTGCGACCCAAGTCTCAGCCAGGGGAAGGTATTGATCCCTTATCGTCGTTTTTTCCGCTTCCCATATCTCTTTAGGGATGAAATCATGGGCTATGATGCTGGCTTTATACCAGATTTCAACGATTGAATCCCTGTCCTTTGGTTCAAACTTTCTAATCTTTATAGTACATTTTTTCACTGTCCATACATTCCTATCATGGCCCTTAAATTTTGATAAAGAAGTAAACGATCATGAGGATTTCCACACCAAGCTTGATGATTGTTCCTCCCAAAAGACCTATCAGAGTGCCAAAGCCTACGCGAATGGCTTGGCTGAGCTCTGTTTTGCGCAGCAATTCCGCCCCCACCGCGCCCAAAAAAGGGCCGACAAGGATGCCCAGGGGACCAAAAAAGAGTCCCACGATCATCCCAACGGCTGCTCCCCAGCCCGCTTGTTTGCTTCCCCCGAAATGACGTGTTCCTGCGGCGGTAGCCAGGTAATCCACCAGAAAAATAAAGGCAAACACCAGGCCCTGAATAAGGTAAAAGTTAAAATCCAGGGTGGCGAATTCCGTCATCAGCCCATAAATCAACATACCGCCGTAGATAAGAACAGCCCCCGGCAAAATAGGAAGAACAGTGCCCAATAAACCTATGATAAACAGCAGAACAGCAATGATCAATGCCACTGTGGTCAATCCAATTCCTCCCTCAAACTACCCGCATGGAACGAGACTTCTTCGTGATAAAATCATCTGAATCTGAATCTGAATCTGAATTAGCTTCAATCCCCGAATTCGATCCCCATGCTGCGGGCGGCATTTAAGACAGGATCGTCAGGTTCCACCTGCTTCAGCTTATGAACGGCTTCTGCCATAGGCACTCTGACGATGTCTTGCCCCTGCAGGGCGACCATCATGCCAAAATCACCAGCCAAAGCGGCTTCAACGGCAGCTACCCCATAGCGTGTGGACAGCACCCGATCCACAGCGATGGGAGAACCTCCCCGCTGCAAATGCCCCAGCACAGTCACCCTGGTCTCCATATCGGTGACCGTCTCTAAATCCGCCGCCAGCTTTGCTCCGATTCCTCCTAATTTAATAGGATCTGTTCTCCCTGACATAGTGCGTTCCACAACCATGTCTCCGCCCAGGGGTTTAGCCCCTTCAGCCACCACAATGATGCTGAAGTGCTTGCCTAAACGGGCCCGTCTCTGGACAGCTTCAGCGATACTCTCCGGCTGATAAGGAATTTCCGGGATTAAGATGACATCCGCTCCCCCTGCCACTCCGGCATAGAGGGCGATCCAACCGGCGTAGCGTCCCATGACCTCTAAGATCATAATGCGATGGTGGGATTCGGCTGTGGTGTGGAGCCGGTCCAAAGCGTCCTGGGCAGTAGCCACAGCAGTCTGAAAGCCAAAGGTCAAATCCGTGCACATCAGATCATTATCGATGGTTTTGGGAACACCCACCACCTTAAGCCCTTGCTTGGCAAATTCCCAAGCAATACTTAAGCTCCCATCACCCCCAATCGCAATCAGGGCATCAATTCCTTCCGCTTTAAACCTGTCCAGCACTTCAGCGGAACGATCCTGAACCTGCCGTTCTTCTCCGACTTGTGTAGGATAGGCAAAGGGATTATCCCGGTTGGTGGTGCCCAGAATCGTTCCTCCCCGGGGTAAGATCCCGGAGACATCCTTAAGCTCTAAGGGACGGAAATCCCCTTCCACAGCTCCCCGAAAACCATCTTGAATTCCCACCACCGCTATACCGCGATGACAAGCTGTTTTTACAGCGGCACGAATCACCGCATTCAACCCCGGGCAGTCTCCGCCCCCGGTCAAGATCGCCAGCTTCCTGATTTCAGATTGACCATCCCGCTGCTCTCCTTTGATCGGTTCCATCTTATGTTCCCCACTCTCTTCTTTTTTCAGGTTTATCCTTCCAGTCCTTCAAATTGCATTCTATAGTAATGGGCATATATGCCCTCTGTTTCCAGGAGCTCTTGATGATTTCCTCTTTCTTTAATGCCCTCATCAGTGATCACGATAATTTCATCGGCATTGCGAATGGTGCTCAGACGGTGGGCGATCACAATCGTGGTCCGGTTCTGGGCCAGCTCCTCCAGAGATTTTTGAATATAGCGCTCACTCTCATTGTCCAAGGCTGAAGTGGCTTCATCCAGAATCAATATGGGAGGATTCTTCAGGAAAACCCGGGCAATGGACAGGCGCTGTTTCTGACCGCCGGAAAGCCGTACTCCCCGCTCACCCACATAGGTGTCATACCCCTCTTCAAGAGAGGTGATAAACTCATGGATATTGGCCTTTTTCGCTGCCTCAATGATTTCTTCATCGGTGGCTCCCGCTTTGCCATAGGCGATATTTTGCTTAATGCTGCCATCAAACAGATAGACATCCTGCTGGACCACCCCAATGGCATTGCGCAGGGAGGCCAGGGTTACCTTGCGGATATCCTGACCATCGATGGTGATGGTTCCCGAAGTCACTTCGTAAAACCTTGGCAGCAAGGAGCAGAGAGTGGTTTTGCCGCCGCCGGAGGGACCTACCAAAGCGATAGTTTCCCCGGCTTTGATCTTCAGGCTGACCTGATTGAGAACATGGGATTCTTCCTCATCATAGCCGAAAGAGACACTCTGATACTCAATATCCCCTTTGACCTGGGCTAAAGGTTTTGCCCCAGGTTCATCTTTAATATCCGGATGGGTCTCCAGAACCTCGACAAAACGCTTAAAGCCTGCATAACCCTTTTGGAATTGTTCCGTAAAGTTGATCAACACATCAATGGGATTAATGAAGATATTGATGTAAAGAATATACACCGCCAGATCAGAAGGTCTTAAAGTCCCATTGGCAATATGAATGCCCCCTGTGACGACCACTACGATGTAGAGCAGCCCTTCAAAGAAAGAGTTCCAGGCGTGGAACCCGCCCATGACCTTATAGGCTCCTGTTTTTGATTCCAGGAAAGCCTCATTGCTGTGGGCAAATTTCTTCTTCTCGATCCCTTCATTGGCAAAGGATTGGACCACACGGATTCCTGCCAGACTATCTTGAACACTGGAATTCACCTTGGCGATTTTGACACGGTTATCACTGAAGATAGGCTGCATCACTTTATTCTTATAGAGGCTGAAAACAATAATCACCAGGGTTACAATCGAAAGGGCCAGCGTCATTTGCACATTCAGGGTCATTAAAATCACAAAGGAGCCGACAATCTTTAAAATCGATATAAAGAGATTCTCCGGTCCGTGGTGTGCTAACTCGGAGATATCAAATAAATCCGCAACCAGCCGGGACATAAGCTCCCCCGTATTGCGTTTGTCATAATAGGAAAAGGATAATTTCTGCAGATGGGTAAACAGATCCCGCCGCATATCCGTTTCCATTTTGGCACCCATGATATGTCCGTAGGAAACGATAAAATACTGACAAAAATACTTAATGATGTACATAGTCAGCAGGGCTATACCTACCACCATGATTGTGTTCAGAATAGCTTCCCGCCCCTGGATAAATACACGGTTGATTAAATAGCTCAGAATCATGGGAAAGGATAAATCAATAGCGGATACGATGATCGCACACAGCATATCCGTGTAAAAAAGCAGACGGTAGGGTTTGTAGTAACTGATAAAACGCTTTAAAATATTCACTTCGAACTCCACTCTTTCTGGTCATAGTCATCATATCTTGGCAAAAATCCTGGTACAGATCGCCTGGCCTGGCGATAAACCGCCAAAACCTTTGGCATAATTATCCTAGCACAAAAACCTCCAATTACCAATGATACATAATATCATTCCGAAATTTTATATGTAGTTCAATCTTTTCAGAAATTCTTTCACTAAGCGGTTGTATTCCCCAGGCTGGCACAGGTTCGTCGGATCAAGGGCATGAGAAACGATTGCCAGGGAGGACTGGGGAATCTCCTTCATAGCACTCTTCATCCAGCCTACCCCTACTTTATTTTCCTCTCCGACAATTCCCAAGGCAGGGCAGCTCACTTGCTTAAGATAGGGAGTAAACTTAATTCGATTCATCGCCAAAAGCTGAAGCAGAAATTCTGTCCGGCGCATGCCCCGGACAAAGTTCACCACATGGTCCCGGGCATAAGGCCATGGTTTGTATTGATGTCTCATCATCGCAATCAGTACAGGCTTGGGGAGGTAAACACCCCATAGCCCTAAATATTCCACCAACATAAGCAGGGCTTCCCTGAAACTGCTTATTCGGGTATCCCCCAGAGCATCCCCAATGATCAACCCGGAAACCTTCTCCGGATAACGCAGCACAAAATTAAAGCAGAAAACACCCCCATAGGATGTACCCGCCAAAACAGTTTGCTCTATGCCTAATTGCTCCATTAAGGCCGCCAGATCCCGGCACTGGATGTCCAGGATTTTGTGGATAGGGCCGGTGAGCTTGCTGGAGCGGGCATTGCCCCGCAGCTCCGGGCAAATGACCCGGTGAGTCCGGCTGAAAAACTCAATCTGCGGGTCATGAAAGCTCAGGTCAGCCCCCAGTCCATGAATAAAGACCAGGGGCTTACCTGTTCCACGATCCAAGTAATGTAGCTTTCCATCGGCGAGAGTTGCATTTGGCATTGGCTTACCTCATTCAACAAATAGGATCGATTTTATGAATAGGATTTACTTTAGGGAGAATTCAGGCTGTCTTATCTTCTTGCCGATCCAAATTCCGCAATCCAGGCATGAGGGCTGGCAGCACGGCGATTCCCGTGATCAGTATTCCCGAGATAAGAAACCAACGATTCACTCCTAGTGTATCCGCAAACAAAGCGGATAACACCAAGCCGAGAGGCATAGCCACGGAAACAACGCTGCCTAATAAAGCGAAGACTCGTCCCAGATATTCCGGGCTGATCTTTTCTTGAAATAAAGCCGTTTGTACTCCGCTATAAAAGGGGGCGGAAAAGCCCATGAGAGTCGAGCACAAAACAAAGACTGCAAAGCCCTTCACCGGCAACACTCCTGATACAATGAGACTGACTCCCATCAGCAAAATGGATGCGGCAAGGCTCAGCACACGGTTCTTGAAGCCTCCCCAGACTCCCAGGACCAGTCCCCCCACCAGCATCCCTGCCGCAAAGACGATCTCCACGAGGGAAGCGTGGTAGGTGGTTCCGCCAAAATATTTCATACTCATCAGGGGAAATAAGGCATTGATGGGCATGAAGAAGAGCATATACAAGGCCCCCACCCATAAAAGGGCAAACAAGCCCTTATTTGAGCGAAGCGCTGAATACCCCTCTTTCATCTCCAGCATTAGATTTCCCTGAGCTGCGCTCTCCCCGGCCTCTAACCTGGGAATAAACACAAACGCTGTAAGGATGCTGGCCAAAACAGCTCCCCCCACATCCACCAGGATGATGGAGTTAAGATCCCAGACAGCATAGAGCAGAGCAGCCAGGGCGGGTCCCAGTATATAGCTGGCGGACTGAATGGACTGAGTATAGCCGGCACATTTTGTCAATTGATCCTCCGGAACCAAAAGCGGTGTCACCGCATTCAGAGCCGGAGAATGAAAGGCGGTACCTACACTGCGCAGGAACAAAACAACCATAATCAGCCACACGGGCAGTTCCACGGCCAGGGAGGCCAGGGCCAGCATCAGGCCTACGGCGGCAATCAGAAGGTCGGCGCCGATCATGACATATTTACGATGATAGCGATCGACCAACACCCCGATGAAAGGCCCTAAAATCGCCTGAGGCAGAAATCCCACCAAAGTCGCTATGGACAGAACCATAGCTGAGCCGGTCTCTTCGGTAAGGTGCCAAATGATGGCCATTTGCAGGACCGCGCTGGTGATCAGGGATACGGCCTGACCTGCCCACAGGGTATAGAAGCTGCGCTGCCAGTGTTCAGTTTTTATAAGCATAGTCTTTCTCCTTTTAACTCATAGCTTTTTAATTCCTAGCTTGAACTCAACCTTTCTTCCTGGACAAACAAAAAACAGACCTCCGTCCAAAATCGGACTTCAGTCTGCAGGCTTCACCGCGCTATAAAGACACCATCAGAAAATCGGCAAACTCCTGGGAGTTTCCCTTTCCTTTACCATGTCCTCATTCGCCGATAAGCACAACAAAAAGAGCCCCATTCTGGAATGGGATCGTGTCTTTTGCCGCTTACTTACCGAATACGAACGGAATACAACATGGTTCAGGTATCCTCCTTTTAATCAACAGTACCTTTTGTTGCAAAGTATGTTTTATTATAACATCAAGGAATTGTTTGCTCAATAGAAATTTGAGCAAACAATTCCTTGATGACACAAGGCCTCCGGGAAAAAAGCGATGCTCTCGTCAGCCAACCTCATCTTCGCAGCTCTTTGGAGGATAAATTATGTAAGTATTCTTCAACAACCAGTTCTGTATTTTCAGAAATAGATTTTGTGCCATCAATATGTATGACAGGACACACAAGAGTTTTTGCCCATTGCTCAATTCTTGATAGAAGCCGTGATGCCACAAAGTCAACAAACTTTAAGTGCTGCTCGTACATATCACCGCCTTCACAGATACGTTCTCCATGCTGTTCATAAGCTCTTTGTTTTATGCGTTCAACACGAGTTTCAAGTGGTGCTGATATAAATACAGCAAAGTTATACCTCGATGAAATTTCCTCACCAAAATCACCAACGACGGAAGAAACAACAAATGAACCACTTTTCACAACCTACCGAAAATTTCCGGTTTATCTACATGATAAATAAACTTTGACTCCATAATATCGTTAAAGAAAAGACATAGCAATTCCTTGGTGAAAAGCTATGTCTTTTTTGTAAAGATGGTGGAAAAAGGATTTCTTATCTTTCACCAGAGCGAGCGCCAAGTTATCAAAATAAATCAGATTCTTCGCAGGTATTCCAATGATATGACTACTGCTTTGGACCAAAAGAACATCCGCATTTATGATTGCCCTAAAAAACAATCATAAACCTTATATTAGTTTAATTCATACATATCCTTTGCTTTTGGAAACTTTTTTAGCATAATGTCATTTGCGGCTTCAACTTTTTTAAGGTACTCGGCATAAGCGGGACTGAGTATTTTCATGTTAGCTATTAAAACTTCCTGATAGCCACTTTCTTTTTGAAAATTCAACATATACCTTTGAAATTTGCCTGCTTCGGAATTTTGATACTCATCAGAACTTTTAAATTCAATATACTGTTCAATTTCTTCCCGATTGCGTTCTAAGTAACCGTCTGTATCAGCAAGCATTTCATGCATTTTTCCGTTTGTTTCTTCCTCAATCTTTGCCGCATCTATCTTTTCACTGGCATTGAAAAGCGCCTCCAGAAATTCAGAAAGTTCCGCAGGCAAATACAGATCCACACGATCAAGATACTGTACAATAGCATCATAGGCATATTTTTTTTCATCCGTGTCAATTGTTCCATTCAAGAATCTGCCAAAATGCATAGATACATAAAGGCCATAGTTTCCGGGGAAAGCAAAAACCAATTTTTCTTTTATGGTGTATAAGTACTCATCAAGCGTTTGCAGATAGTCAAATTCACGATTTATATCGTAATTAGCAATCAGGCTATCCATACACTTTTGTATATCATTCAAACGCTGCATACGTAATTCCGTGATATATTTGCACTTGGCTAAAGCCGCGGGTTTATTTGAGCTGGTTAGTATCTCTGCAATATCGGCAATGCTGACGCCACATTTTCTAAGCACGGAGATCTCTTTCAGTACAGCTATATCAGCATCGCTGTAATCCCTGTATCCGTTTTCGAGTATCTGCGGATGTATCAGGTTTTTAGATTCGTAATATTCTATTGCTTTTTTGGTTAGCTTGCACTTCTCACAAACTTCTTTAATCTGCATAATCTTTCCTCCTAACACAATTCTAATTGCTCTCAAAATTATCTTAAGCCAGCCCCCAAGGGGGTAGTCAAGTGTTTTCTGATATTTGTTTGTGAGTGCAATAAAACGATACTTTCTGTTTTATGATTTGGTTTTATTCTCCACCGCTAATCCGCGGGCAATATAACAATTATCAATATCCTCATAATTTGGTGCCTGACATGGGTCTGATCGTTCGCAATTCGGTATTGGAGATTTTCTTATCGATGTAAACCGTATCGACAATCCTATGGAAGAATAAAAATTCTTTGTGTTCTGTACTTGAAAATGGAGATGCGGCTCACTTGTGTTGCCTGAATTACCGCAGCGGGCGATTGTATCACCACGCCGCACCTGCTGTCCGACCTGAACAGCGGCGCTACTCCTGAATGTTTTTCCTTGTAGGTTTGAGTCCTATCAGAGTGAAGCTATACCCCAATAAATCTACGAAAAAAGAACTTCCACTTTTCATCGTGGAAGCCCTCGAAAGGCTTGGATTTACTGGCTTTGTAAGCAATAAATCTTTTTTGCCTTTTGTTTTTGATGGAGCTAGCGGGACTCGACCCTGCGTCCTCTTATATATGCAGCAAATATCCAGATCTTGAAGATTCGATTGCTCCACCCGGCTTGTGGCGTGAAACACTTGAAGCACAATCCCCAAAGAAGCAGGGCGTATATAAAATCGTAATCGATTCCGAATTTGGAGCAAGTTTAGTATGGAAGTCCGCTATACCAAAAAGAAACCCATATAATCTTACCAGTTTACCGACAAGTCATCCGATAAAAATGATGAACCGGCCCCACCCCATGGCCTAAGGGAAAGGCCTGTTCGATAGCGCCAAAAAGATACTCTTTTGCTTTTTGAACCGTTGTTTGCAGATCATAGCCCAAGGCTAAATGGGCCGCAATGGCTGAGGAAAGGGTGCATCCGGTGCCATGGGTATGCTTTTGGTTTAAATGGGGCGCCTTAAACCAGGAAAAATCCTCTCCGTCAAAAAGGAGATCGTTGGCAGCATCTTTTAAATGTCCTCCTTTAATGAGCACACTCTCCGGACCCAACCGGTGGAGCTCCTGGGCCGCAAACTCCATTCCCTCTTCGTCGAGGGCCTCTATGCCCAGCAGACAGCAAGCTTCGGGCAGGTTGGGCGTAACCACCCGGGCCAGGGGGAGCAGTTCCCGCTTCAGGGTTTCCACAGCCTCCGGCTTGAGAAGAGCGTAACCGCTCTTCGAGATCATTACCGGATCGACCACAATATTGGGAGCCTTCCATTCTTTCAGAGATAAGGCGATTTGTGTGATGATCTCCGGGTTGGAGACCATGCCTATTTTTACCCCATGGACCGGGATATCCTTGAAAACCGCGTCGATTTGAGCTTTGACCATATCCCGGCCTATCTCGGCCACCTCATCCACCCCCAGGGTATTCTGAGCGGTCACCGCGGTTATGACGCTCATCCCATAGACCCCTAAGGCGGAAAAAGTCTTCAAGTCCGCTTGGATTCCCGCCCCGCCGCTGGAGTCGGAACCGGCAATGGTTAAAAGATTTTTCAAGTCCCTTCCTCCTCTTCCCTTCCCCAATGTTCAACTGTCTGGAGAATATCCTGAAACGATTCGAATAGCCGGGCTTCTTTGCCTACCTCCTGGCAGTGCTGATAGAGCCTGCTCCTGGCAAAGACCTTATCCGCCCTTTCCGCCGGGCAAAAATCGGAAGTCCCATCTCCGATATAGACGGATCGGCAACCGGGTTTAAGCAATTTTTCCATCAGCTGCAGTTTGCAGACCCCGCATAGATCACATTCGCCGGAGCTGTAGGGGGTTTCTACGTCAAGTTGGGGAGCAAACAGCAATGTGTTGGCATAGTAAGGCAGGTTCAATCCCTCTCTTTGCAAGAGGTACTCAATATAGAAATCATATCCGTCGCTGAGAATGATGAGGGGAAATCCTCTCTGTTCACAAAAAGCGGCAAAATCTAAAAATCCGGGATCGAACACCGCCTGCCCGATAAGCTGGCGAAAAACTTCCGGGTCATTGCTGTTAAACAGCTTAAAGGTCCGGCGGGCGCACTCCAGGGTGGAAAGCTCTTTTCTTTCCCAAAGTTCATTAATCTCCCGCCATCCTTCCCCGGCCAAGGTTTCAACGAGGACTGCACACATATCCTGAGTGACGATGGTGCCGTCAAAATCCACGAAGAAAATCCTGTTCAATTCCTCCATAAATCCATCAACCCCTTGGCGGCGGCGCAAGGATCTTCCTGGCTTAGAATGGCTGAGATCACCGAAACTCCATCAATCCCCGTCTCTTTCACCGCCCTGAGGTTTGCTGCTCCGATGCCGCCGATGCCAACAACGGGAAGACTAACGCCGGCTTTGATTTCCTTAAGCTTTGCTAAGCCGATGGCTTCTGCAGCATCCTTTTTGCTTCCCGTAGGAAATACCGGACCGGCCCCCAGATAATCCGCCCCCATTCTCTCTCCCTGGAGCGCTTCTTCCAGACTGGAAACAGAATAGCCGAGGATTTTGTCAGGGCCGATTATATTCCGGACTTTGGCCAGGGGCAGATCCTGTTGGCCCACATGCACCCCGTCGGCATCCAGGGCCAAGGCCAGGTCCACCCGATCATTGATGATCAGGGGTACTCCGAATTCCGCCGCCAGCTCTTTTACTTTCACCCCAATGTCATAAAACTCCCGGGAATTTGTCTCTTTCTCCCGCAGTTGGAGCAATGTCACCCCACCCTCCAGAGCTTTTCTTATGGATAATAAAAAATCTTTCGGCCCGACCAGGATTCGATCCGTGACCAGGTAAAGGCTATAATCTACAGCCATTGCACCCGCCCCCTTTTCTCGATCAGTGCCTCATCCACCAGGCTGAGCTGGTCGATAAGGTGAGCCCGGAATGTTCCCGGCAATTCCCCGCCGGAGGTCTCCTGAGCCAATTCTCCCGCCAGAGACATGGTCAGCAAAGCGGCAACCGTTGCTCCGAAGGCGTCTTCATAAGCTCCGCAGAAACCGGCCACCAAGGCCCCGGCCATGCAGCCGGCTCCCGTGATCCGGGTCAGCATCTCCGTGCCATTTTCGATCAAGCAGGCTCTTTGTTCATCGGCAACGATATCCACTTTCCCGGTGGCCGCCACGACGCAGCCATAAGCTCTGGCCAGGCTTTGACAAGCTTCCAGGCCATCATTCCCTTCATCCAGGGAATCCACTCCTCTGACCCGGGCTGCCAATCCGGCCAAAGCCTTGATCTCGCCCAAATTCCCTTTGATTACCGTAAAGCGGCCAAAATGCCCCAGCCTTTCAATCGTTGCTTTTTTACGGGGAATGGCTCCGCAGGCTACCGGATCAAGGATCACCGGAATCCCTTTTAAGGTTGCTCCCCGGATGGCCAGATAAGCTGCCATTTCCTGTTCCTTGGTTAAGGTTCCTAAGTTAAGATACAGGGAGCTGGCAAGCTGGCTGAACTCGAACACTTCATCCGCTGCTTCGCACATAGCCGGTGATGCTCCCACAGCCAGCAAACTATTGGCGCAGTCGTTGACCGTCACCACATTGGTAATGGCATGGACCAGGGGGGTTTTTTGTTTGAGGGCTTGAAGAGCTTCTGTTAATTTTTCTTTCATGATCCTATCCCTTCTTTTCCTTTAAAATTTTATCATTTAATTCCCGTAAAATTAATTCCCGTTAAATTGATTTCCTAAGTTTGAGAGCTTTTTGTCTTACCTAAGTAAGATCAGCGTTTTTTAGCAGCCTTTAAAAGGTGTCCCCATATAGTCGCTGATTAATTGATAGGCGCAGAATTTTCCGCACATGGTGCAGCGCTCCTGGCTGTCTTCATTTTTGGCTTTTCGCATTCGCCCCGCTTTTTCCGGATCAATGGACAGCTGGATTTGTTTTGGCCAATCCAAGGCTTTGCGGGCTTTGGCCATTTCCAGATCCCATTCCCAGGCTCCTTTAATGCCTTTAACCAGATCGGCTGCATGAGCTGCGATGCGGGCAGCGATCACCCCTTCTTTGACATCCTCCTCCGTAGGCAAACCAAGATGCTCCGCAGGGGTGACATAGCAGAGGAAGTCCGCACCGCTGGAAGCTGCGATAGCTCCGCCAATAGCTGATGTAATATGATCATATCCCGGAGCCACATCGGTGACCAAAGGGCCTAAGACATAGAAAGGAGCATTATGGCAGAGGGTTTTTGCCAACTGCATATTCGTTTCAATCTGATGGAGAGGAACATGTCCAGGGCCTTCGACCATAACCTGCACCCCTGCTTCCTGAGCCCGTTTGACTAAGCTTCCCAGAGTGATCAGTTCTTTAATTTGGGGGCCGTCTGTGGCGTCGGCTAAGCAACCTGGCCGGAGGCCATCTCCCAGACTCAGAGTAACATCATAGTGCAAAGCGATGTTTAACAGGCGGTCGTACTGCTCGAAAAGGGGGTTTTGTCGCTGATGATGCAGCATCCAGGCGGTAATAAAGGACCCTCCCCGAGAGACGATATCCATCACCCGTCCCTGTTCCCGGAGTTCCTGAATGACCTCTAAGGTTACGCCACAGTGAACCGTGATAAAATCAGCTCCGTCCCGGCAGTGTTTCTCGATCCCGGCGAAGATTTCGTCATCCGTCATTTCCACTAAGCCCCGGCCGGCCTTGTGAGTATCCACCATAACCTGGTATAAAGGCACCGTTCCCACCATGACCGGACTATCCTGGATAATCCTGCTTCTGATCTCATCAATATCTCCGCCTGTACTTAAATCCATGATGGAATGGACACCGGCCGCCACAGCAATCTCCAGTTTGCTCAGCTCAGGGGCTAGCTCCGGATAGGCATCGGAGGTTCCGATGTTGGCGTTCACTTTCGTAGACAGACCCTTGCCGACTGCCATGGGACGAAGTCCCTGATGGTTGATGTTGCAGGGTAAAACCGCTTCCCCTATGGCGATCTTCTGCCTCAGTTCCTCCCCGGTAATTCCCTCCAATTCAGCTGCTTGGACCATTTCCGGAGTAATGATTCCTTTTCTTGCTTCTTGCAGTTGAGTCAATGAAACCACACCTTCCTTAATATAAATAAAGATATAAAAAAAGGCGGATATAAAAAATACAGACCGGGTAGGTCTGTATTCTAATAAACATATCGTTATTATCCACCTTCCCTACGCTGGCATTACCCAGATCAGGTTAAGGGTCAAAGGATTCTTGGGTCCTTTATCTCAGCCGACCTTATTCGGCCCCCCTAGTGATTATGCAGTTACAATTATTGGCACCTAAAGTATATCACATGTTATACGGAATTAAAAGAGAACCGGCTGATTTTAGACATTTTCAGCTATAGAGTAAATCAACTTCTCCGTGCTCTCCCAGCCTAAGCAAGCATCCGTAATGGATTTTCCATAGATGTTTTCCCCGATGCCCTGCCGGCCTTCCTCCAGATAGCTCTCGATCATCAGCCCTTTGATCATTTTCTTCAGCAGGGAATCATACCTACGGCTGTACAGCACCTCGCCGGAAATACGGGGCTGCTCATAAAAGCACTTCATGGAGTTGGCATGATTCACATCCACGATAATGGCCGGATTAACCAATTCCAGTCTTTCATATTCCCGAGCGGTCCGAATCAGGTCTTCAAAATGATAATTGGGGATATTTTCACCATTGGCATTCACAGCCCCTCTTAACACGGCGTGAGCATAAGGGTTCCCAGTGGTTTCAACTTCCCAGCCATTGTAGATGAAAGAATGATTGCTGTGTGCTGCAATCAATGAATTAAACATCACGGTCATATCGCCGCTGGTGGGGTTTTTCATGCCCACCGGAAGTTCAACACCGCTGACCGTAAGACGATGCTGTTGATTTTCCACGGAACGGGCTCCGATGGCCACGTAACCCAGGACATCGGCAAGATAGCTGTAATTCTCCGGATAGAGCATCTCGTCAGCAGCCGGCATCCCAAATTCCGATATGGCGCGGATATGCAGGCGGCGAATGGCTTTAATCCCCTCGCACATATCCGGGGCCTTTTCCGGGTCCGGCTGATGAACCATCCCTTTATACCCTTCCCCTGTGGTCCGGGGTTTGTTGGTATAGATCCGGGGCACGATGAGGAGGGTATCCTTGACCTTTTCCTGGACTTTGGCCAATCGTTCAATATACTCACAAACGGGATCTTCATGATCGGCGGAGCAAGGACCGACAATCAATAAGAACCGTTGATCTTCATTGGTCAGGATCTTCTTCATCTCGTCCACCCGTTTGTCCCGGAGCTCAGCCACTTCTTTGCTTAAAGGCAAATGGGCAATAATTTCTTCCGCCGGCGGTAATTTCTTGATAAAATTCATACTCATAGATCAACACCTCTACTCTTCTCCATATATGGCAAACTGATATAGTTACAAGTATAAATCTACCCTATAAAAATCGCAAGAAAAAAACTCCTTATATATAACAATTCTTTTGGGTTTATTGTTATACTTTTTAAGCAACCAGCAAACGGTTGAGCAGTCATAAAAATCTGACGGGCATAACATCGCCCGCCAGATCGCTGCTTTCTGCAGTTTCCTTATCCTGATTTAATTGAATCAACATAAATCTCTTGGCTGACAATTAAAAGCCGGTTTACACTGCATGATTCGTTAGCTTTACACTTTTTTCTTTTCCTCCAAAATCTTTCCGGTAAAGGACAATAGAACAAATGACGCCTAAACAGATCATGATCACCTGAAGCCAAAGGGTTACTTGAAATGCATATACGGGATATGGCTTTATCCCATCAGAAACGGCATTGATGATAATTCCCCAAATCTGTTGAAAAAGTCCTGCTCCAAAAATCCAGGCAAAGCTGTTCACGATTCCCATCGCAGTCCCTAAACGGGATGTGGGCATGACTTCACGAATATAAATAAATGTGGTGGAGATGACCAGCATCTGTAATGCCCCCATTAAGAAATTAAAAAAGCTTAACTCTGTAATGCTTATGGTTGCCGGCTGCAAAGCAATCCATAACCAGTTAAACAAAAACAAAATACAACCCAATACCATGGTTTTCTTGGAGCCAATCTTTCTGACCACGGCACCGCTTAGGATACATCCTGCAAAGAGCCCCCATGCGTACCAGGACAGAATATCCCCACTGGCCTCCTTGGATAATGCCAGGGCATCGGTCAGATAGATGCCTTCCCACATGGAGCCGAAAGTCTGGGAACTGGAGTTCACACCGAGAGACAGTAAACCGATTAACCATAAGACGGGCATTTTGAGCACGGCAGTAAAGGGAACCTTTTCTTGCCCGGCTTCTTCACTTATGGCGGCAACCACTGCAGTTTCCCCATGGAGTTCATCCGGTGTAAGCAACCCTCGTTCCGCCGGCTTATCTCTCAATAAGATATACGTTACCACAGCCAATATCAAGGAAAAAACTGCTATGCCGAATAAAGCTGTTCTCCAGCCCGCAAAACTCATTAATGTGCGTAGCGGCGCTGTGCCCAGGACGCTGCCCAAAGAACCCAGTCCCATAAATATTCCCCAAAGCATTGGATATTGACGGGTCGTAAACCAAGCAGAGATTATTTTTGCCCCACCGATCAAAAAACCGGACACGGCTACTGCCAGAAGGATTCTGCCGATAATCAATACTGTAAAATTTTCAGCGAGGCTGAAGACCAGTGAGCCGATTGCCGCTATCATAAGAATTGCCGTCAGTCCCCGGCGGGCGCCTAAACTATCCAGCATAGTGCCTACCGGGGCTTGAGCAAAGGCATAGATCCAGGTAAAGGCCATGCCCATGAAGCCGAAGGCAACCGCACCCAGGGAAAGGTCTGCCATTAAATCGGGTCCCATAATAGCCGGCGTAATCCGATGGAACAAAGTAAGCATATAGCATAAAACGCAAATGACATACATGGGCCATTGTAAAATTTTCAATTTGCGAAGCATAGAACTTCTCTTGGAATTGTCCATTCAATTCCCTCACTTTCTAAACGGTACGGATAGTGACCTTCACTACGGACAATTAAGCTCCAAAGTCATCACCATAGCATCTTCAGGCGGATCGGTGTAATATTCTTGCTTGGTAGCTCCGGGCAAGAATCCTAGCTTCTTATAGAAGCTGCAGGCAAGTGTATTTGAGGAGCGGATTTCCAAATTTAAGCGCTTCACCCCACGGGGTTTCATCCATTCCAGCACTTGCCTGATAAGATATGAGCCATGCCCTTTGGCCCGTAAGTCAGGATGTATAGCTAATCTTGTGATATACCCTTCATCGAAAATCAGCCATACGCCCAGATACCCCAGAAGTATGCCATAGGAATACAGGCAAAAGTAGTAAGCATCTTCGTTATGCCTGAGTTCTGTTACAAAGGCTAAAGGCGACCATGGCGAGGGAAAGGATCTTAGTTCGATTTTCATCACATCTTTGAGATCCTCTTCACACATCATGCGCATGATTAAAGGACCATGGGCAGATAATTCTCTTGCCTTGGTTTTTTCCTGGGTTTTATACAGTGGAAAAAATTCTTCGTCGGGACCTGACTCCAGCCATTGATGCCAAACTGCTTGAACGCTGTATAGTCCGTAATGCCATTGATAATAACCCGGAAGACTCTTCTCCTTATTTTTTAAATACTCTGCAGCAGGCAGGGAATCCCCACTAATCAAAATTCGGTTGTCTTCCAACTCCACTTCTTTCCTTAGCTCTTCAGTGGTCAGAATATGGGGCTCCTCCAAACACACCGGAATCTGCCGGCAGGAATCCCATTGATAGCTGGCTTTAAACCACAGAGATTGAGCTAGATTTTGGATGACCGCCAGCCCCTTTTCACAATCCTGAGCCGCCCACCCTAACATATCCAAAGACCAAACACTGATCAAAGGGATTTTCAATTCAGTGACCAGAAGATGCAGCTTTTTACCCACTTCTGATTCCCCCACTTCTGGTGAATAAGCGGCTTTCACAATACCTGCAAAGTCCATATCCGTCAGCTGTGAACCCAATCCATGCAGCAATCCTGCCAAGAGCGTTTTAAAATCCACCGTGGGAGCCTGGTAAAGAGAAATTTGTGTTTCTCCCAACAGTTTTCCATTCTCGCCCAAGGCAATCGTCAGCATTTGCGCGGTCTTCATGATTGTGCAATATTTCATCGATTGCTCCTTACCACTGTAATTTCCGGTCCGGTCAACCGGGCCCCACACTTTTTACACTTAGGGTCGATTGAATCGGGAATAGTGTGTTTACCACAATGGGTGCATTTAACCGGCTTGGGCATAGGGGGCTTGCACCGTCCGCAATAGGGATTGCAGATCCAACATGTCAAAAGCATTTCTCACCCACTTTCCTGGCTAAAAACCAAAGCAATTGAAGTCAAGGGCGTGTGTTCTATATAAATTTACTGAACACAAAGCACAATAGGGAGGCAACAATGATCATACCTAAACAGATTGGGAAAACCTTTCTGATCACGGCTTGCTCTTCCCCTACTGCATCAATGACGGCAGCCGCATTTTGAAGTTTTCCGGGAGAAATTACGCTGGCCAGCCCGGCTCCGATCCCAGTGGCGGCTGCCACCACTAAAGGATTCAGGAAGAGTTCCTTAGCAGCAATAAAGTTGTATTTGGCAAACATCCCCAGGGCGGCAGCTTCACTGGATGTAACAAACCCGCCAAAAAGACCAAGGGGTGCGACAATTAATGGATAAACCCAGCCGAAGATCCTTGCCGATTCGAGGGCCAGAACGGAAACCATATTATGCATGGCATCCGTAACCTGCCAAACCTCTCCAACAGGCTGTAACCCTGTGTTGTTCATCAATAAGCCAAGGGCAAAGAAAACAGTCAGGGAGATCAGAGGTTTCGGTGCCCGCTTGCCAAACTTGCTCAGACTTCCCTTAATTTGGGTGCCGGTTGGCTTCAACCAGATGGCGGAAACGATTGTGC
Organism: Desulfitobacterium sp. LBE; assembly: GCF_007830365.1. Taxonomy (NCBI): domain Bacteria; kingdom Bacillati; phylum Bacillota; class Clostridia; order Eubacteriales; family Desulfitobacteriaceae; genus Desulfitobacterium; species Desulfitobacterium sp. LBE. The sequence continues at coordinate 867,312 of NZ_VLKD01000001.1, forward strand.
CGACCAAAACCCAAAAATAAGCGTTCCAAAATACCCGGAGGTAAATCTTCTGACCAGGAATGATTTGAACCGGCATTCCTAAGCGGAGGGTTAAGAAATCATGAACAGGCTGATAGAAATTAACAAAAAATAAAAGGCTAATCGTCAGGAGCCAAGGCGAAAAGGCAGCCAATAAACTTCTTTCTTTCTCGACCTGTAAATCCTCATCGTTAAGAACACTGCGATCAAGAATTTTATAGCCCTTTACTTTGAGATACAGGCATTCAACCAGGATCACCAGGACTCCGGCAATCACCCCGGTTAAGACGATGCCTGGATGAAGGGCTGGCACATAGGCTATGGCGACCGCTGTTAAACCGGCGATCAAACCGCCTGACAGCGCCGGGAAGAATCCTGCCCCCATCAGCTCAGTTCCTCCCACCAAATACAGCATGGCAAAGGCGATTAAGGTGGAGATGATCGGCAGATAGAGAGCAAATATTTGCGACGCTTCAATCAGGGAGACTCCTGTTATATCGGAAAAAGCGACAAGTGGGGCACCAAGCATGGAGTAAGTGCAAAGGGCGTCAAAGCCAAGGGCCGGTAGAGCAATGGCCATAAAGTTGGAATACCCTAAGCCTCTTAAGACGGGAGGCAAAACCGCCACCGGTGTTGCACCGGCAGAAACCAAGGTGGTGCCGGCGCCAAGGTTGATGATCATGATTTGGGAAGCCTTATTTGTTATAGCTACCGTCTTTAAGAAAGTACAAATTCTCCTTAGCGCACCGGTCTCCTCCATAAAACAAATTTGCAGTAAAGTAGCGGCACACACGATAGTGACCGGAAATGATTGGACGACGCCTGCCAGGCTGGCCCTGATGCTGACCGCCAGAGAAGTTGAGAAGAAGGCCAGAGCAATCATAACGCACAGAGCCCAGCCGATCAGTGAAGCAATATGAACAGGCGTATTTCTCCAGGCAATCAGAAGAAAAATGACGATGATGGGAAGTAAGGTCATGATACTTAGAAAACCCATGCCCATTTTGTTTTCCTCTCTTTTCACCATTGAATTCACTTTTTGTGAAAGTCATAACTTCTTCAGTCACAGTGAGCTGTTGGAATAATCAACGGGGAGGATCAAGATCCCCATGAACCACAGGGATCCTGACCCTAACCTATTGTAAGTCTACTTCTTAGGTTTTTCTGCTCCGCACTTTTTACATGCCGGCTCTTTGGTGGAGTTGAAGGTTTCACATTGACTGCATTTCCAGATCAATTTTTCGGTCGGCGGCGGTCTGAAACCACCTTTTTCCTGACGACTCATTGAAAAAAGACCTCCTTTTTGTGTAAGCTATACTTTACCTTGAAAATAAAACCATGTTTGGCTTTTCAACCAGCTTTTTGGATAGTTCTTCAAGGGTCCCGTAGTACATGATTCCTGACTGACAATGATGGACACAAGTCGGCAACCTGCCTTCCTTCACCCTGTCTTCACAGAGATTGCATAACTCTGTGGGTAAAGGCAAATAGGTCCAGGACCATTTGCCGTAAACATTTTCCCGGGGTCCGTCTTCCAATACTTTGATGCCAAATTGTCCCACAGGTAACCCTAATTCCTTTTTGCAGGCTACCTCACAGGTATGACAATTGGTACAATATTCATAATCGATGAGAATCCCGTATTGAGCATTATCTTTTGACATAGCCAAACCCCCCTAACCTTGTCACAATTTCAGTGGGCGTTACTTGATCATTCTCAGGCTCAACCTTGTAAACCTTGCAGATCGTGGATTTATAAGGAGCACCATAATGGGTCGGACCATGGACTCCCATGGTGGTTAAGTTGTTCGAGTTACTGTCAAATACTCCAAACAAGACCGGCTCCGCACCTTCCTTTTCGGGAAACCACCAGCCATGACGCGCCCTGACCACTTTGGGATCCAGCCCATAATTAAATTTAACCTGCTGTTTGCATTTACCCCGTTTATTTTCAATCCAGGCCCAATCACCTTCCTGGAGACCGAGTTTTTGCGCCGTTTCCGGATTAATGTCCATCTCAGGCTGGGGATGAACTTCCCGCATCGTGGGGAGCTGGCGGTGTTCAGAGTGGAACAGCCCAATCTGCCGGTGTCCTGTGGTCAGAATGAAGGGATACTCCTTCATGAGTTCAGGAGTGGAGTAAGGCCCTTCATAGGGCTCCATATGGTGGGGCAGCGGATCAAATCCCCAAACATCAAACAAAGGCGAAGAAACTTCATATAACCCTGTCGCAGTAACAAAGCCCGGCTGCCCGTCCTGGCGCAACAGGCCTTTTTCATATTTCTTGTAGGTATGGTTCCAGTCCCACCAGTCATAGACTTTATGGGTCAATGCTTCAAAGTCATAGTCCACACCGTTGCCATCATCGTAGAGCATATCGGTGAGCAGATCACGAACGTCTTTGTACTTGTTAAAGTATTCAGGATTGATCCGCTTGCCCAGATCCAGCACGATCTGTTCATCGGCTTTGCTCTCAAAATAGGGTTCGGCTGCTTTGGTAATGGTTCTTAAAGGCTGCCACCAGGATCGGTAGCTATCGCGTTCCACGCTCATGGCTGCCGGCAGGACTAAGTCGGCAAAGGCCACTGCAGTAGGTGTCATATAGTAATCGACCACAACCGTATAAGGCACGTTCTTCCAGGCCGCATAAACTCTGGGCGCTTCACCGGCCATATTGGCGATAGGATTGCTGCCGTGAACCCATAGCATTTGAACAGGGTAAGGTTTGCCGGATTCCATGGTCTCCAGAAGTTTATCAGGCGGAATAAACGGTGTATATCCGGATTCGTGGATGGCAGATTCATAAGTTCCAATCCGTTTTTGCAGCATTTCTTCAGAAATGCATTCAAGGCCGCAGCCATATTTTTTCGAACTGTTATAAGCATAGCGAAGGAGAATATTGCCGCCGGGAACATCCAGGTTTCCTGTAATTGCGACCATATCCGAAATGGCTGCAGAGGCTTCCATACCGGCAATTTGCATGTCGATGGCCAGACCCCATTGAATTCCTGCGGGTTTGGCTTTAGCATACATACGAGCGGCTTCTATGATTTGCTCTTTAGGAATCCAGGTAATTTCCGCTGCTTTTTCCACAGAATATTCCTGAACCCGCTCGACCAGTTCATCAAAGCCGTAAGTCCACTGCTCCACAAAATCATGGTCATAAAGGTCTTCGTTGATGATGACATTGAGGAAACCCAGAGCCAAGGCACAATCGGTACCGGGCCGGATTTTCAACCATAGATCGGCTTTAGCTGCCAGCCAAGTCAAGGCGGGGTCAATCACAATCAGTTTGGTGCCCAGTTTCATTAAATCAACCAGCCAGTGTCCGACAAAGCCGTCCCCATTGGAGGCTAAGGGCTCATTCCCCCAGACGACAACGACTTCCGGTACTTTCCATTCAGGGTTGTCATAACGCAAAGGATGAAACTGGGAAGCATCGAGAACCCAGCAGTCTCCCTGCTTAATCAGGTTGGCTGTCATCCGGGGCTGGTAGCAGGAATCGGCGCTGAGGAAGCCAAAGGAAAGGTTAGGGCTGCCAAATACGGCGCGGGTAATCATCGCCGGCTGCCACATACAATTGCGGCCGGTTCCGACTAAAGATACGATGCCTTGGGGACCTGTTTTCTGTGAGATTTCTTTATGCTTTGCTTCAATCCAGTCGTAAGCTTCATCCCAGGAAACCCGTTTCCATTTATTCTCGCCTTTTTTCCCAACTCTCATGAGGGGCCATTTCAGGCGATCGTTGTTGTAGATTTGTTCCACCATGTTAATACAGCGCAGGCATAGTCTGCCTTGGTTATAGCTGAAATTGGGATCACCTTCGATTTTTTCCAATTTACCGTCTTTGGTGTAGCAGAGAACACCGCAGCCGTTGTGACAACCGGGTCCTGTCCAGACCGAGGTGCGGGTGACTTCATATTCCCCTTCTTGCCAGCGCCAATCCTCTTTGTAAAGATCCTTGCTATACTTGTTAATCATGAACTGTTTTTCCCTCCTTAATTTTTATATAAAGATGTGTGATAAAAATGGCTCGATAGAAACACCTCCTTCATTTAATATTTGCGGCATTATTCTTTATTGGAGTCAGGTTTTTCAGGCTTTTGAGGAGCTCTTTGCGGCGCTCTTTGTGGCCCGGCCGGACCCGCAGCGCTCTCTTCCGGCTCAGGTTCAGGCAGCTCTGCCCCACACTTTTTACATATTTTATTGGTTGGTGGATTAAAGACATTGCACTGCGGACATCTGGTCATCAGCTTAGTAAAGGTTGGGGGTCGGAAACACATTTTCTGATTCCTCCTTTGCTCTTAAGATTTGGTTTTGATACTTTGTACATTGTGATATATTGCATTTTCCGTGCCAGGTTCGCAAAGGCCTTGGTTGGGCTATTTCAAGCAAACCACCTCATCCTTAAGGAATTGCAAACCGACTGATTTTAAGAAACACCGTTTGCTTTCGAGAAAGAGGAGCCAATACAAAAAACTCTATAAACGGCAAAAAGGGCTTCTCCCTGCACTCAGCTGTTCAGGAGAAGCCCTTATCTTGAGATTACTGTTCAGTTAATCAGAATTCTTGAATGTTCCCATATCTATATTAAGCTCTTTTGCTTTGCGATACAGTGTTGACTTAGCCATTCCTAATAGTTCAGAAGCTTTGGTAATATTGTTTCTGGTTTTATAGAGGGCGTTTTCAATAAGTATTTTCTCCATAACATCAATTTTATAGATGTTTTCGAGAGCGTAATTGCCGGTCATACCGGGAGGATCTCTATAATTCTCTGCTGGTGAAGAAGAAGCGGCATATAATGATTCGGGCAAATGCCTGCATTGGATTAAATCCCCTTGAGCTAAATTCACTGCATAAATAACACTATTTTCAAGTTGCCTTACATTTCCAGGCCACCCATAACTTTTCAGAACCTCAAGAGCCTCTTCACTGATGAGGGGAGCCTTACGCTTGATCTTGGCACAGTATTTAGCGATAAAATAATTTGCCAAAACCTCAACGTCATTATCCCGCTTTCTTAAAGGTGGAAGCTGAATGGAAAGGATGGATAGCCGGAAAAACAAATCACTTCTGAATAAATTTTCATGGCTCATTCTCTCCAAATCTTTATTCGTGGCTGCAACCAGCCTGAAATCAACCTTTTTATAAGTGTGTCCTCCAATTCGCATCACTTTTTTATCTTCGAGCACTCTTAAGAGGATAGCCTGGACCTCGAGGGGCATATCCCCTATCTCATCAAGAAAAAGGGTGCCCCCATGAGCAAGTTCTATCTTCCCCGCTCTGCCTCTGCGTTCAGCGCCGGTAAAGCTGCCTCCTTCATAACCAAACAGTTCGCTCTCAATAAGTTCCCGGGGCATTGCCGCACAATTTACGGCGATAAATGGTCCTTGGGGGCGATGTGCATTATGGATGGCTTGAGCAAAAAGCTCTTTACCTGTTCCACTCTCGCCGGTCAGAAGGATATTCTCGTTGGATAAGGAGAAGCGTTTTCCTAAGGAAATCGTTTCTTTGATGGCTTTACTTTTACCAATGATTTTAGCAAAGGTATAGGTAGCAAAGGCTCCTGTTCTATTGGTAACAAGGGCATTGATCATTTCCATCGGATTAACTCTCAAAACCGCACCGTTGGGATAGTTGCCATGTTTATCAAGAGGACGTATGAGTACTAAATAACTTTTATCATGATTATTGCTGCAACTTGCTTCCTCAATATCAATGGTTTCATTGTTCCGAACCGCCTCACCAATCTGGGGGCCTAAAAAGCGATCAATAGTCTTGCCTATGATCTCCTCTTCGGCAGTATTGAATATATTGACCACTTCTTTGTTGATCGTAATTATTTTCCCCCTGTTATCCGTAATAATTATGCCCTCCTCAATCACGGATAAAATTACTTCCTGCATATGATGAGCGCTTTTCAGCAATTGATAACTCTTGGTAAAACGCAGCTTGTTTTCTACGGCTACCGCCATAGCTGTGATGAGACCCAGGGGATAGGTGCTTAAATAATAGGAGTCGTGGGACAAGGGAAAATCAATATGGTAACTTACAACCAGGTAGCCGATTATTTCGTTATCCTCATTGGTCAGAGGTGCTGCAGATGTACAGGAATTTTGAAAGACAGTACAGTAGTGTTCGGGCCCGACAATATATACCGGCTTCTTTAGATGCATACTTAAAACATGAGCACAGGTACCGACGGTTGCTTCCGACCATACCTGGCCTACTATGGAGCTCTCCGGGTGATCCTCAGAAATTAACTTGATCTTTTCTCCTTCATGACTCAGCAAGACACCATTCTTATCAAATAAATAAAGTGCATAATTGGAAGTCATAATATCCTTTATTTTTAAATCAACAAAAACGGCTTTGGTAATGCCAATCAGGTCTTTGTTTTCAGCCAGGATCCTGGCTATTTCGTTGGAATTCAAATGCTCGGCAAGACTGCTTTTATAAGGATTGACTCCTAAATCATGAGAGCGCAACCAGGATTCGGCTACTTCAAGCCTAATACAAGCGTATTCCCTGGGATCAAGGGTCTGGTTTTTTAAAAAGAATTTTTTACATTCCAGTAGTTGCTCCCAACCTGTGTTGGTTAGAATTAAATTATGTGCATCATGCAAATTTTCTTTAGTATCTGGCATTCCTTATCCCCCTTAAATTTTTTCGATACTCTACAAAATGCATGGCCATCGTGAAAGTTATCTCTAGTTCAATGGCGAAGAATATTATCCCGCTCATTGTTTATTTTTAATTCTAACATAATTTTTGGACTTTTTACAAAAAACTTACTAATGTGTTGCATGTTATTGAGACAGGTGCTGTTGCCACAGAGTAAATAAACCAGACCTTTAACTATGAGTTGAAAGGTCTGGTTTATCGTTATTGTTTCATCTAGGTTCTACTCAGTCAGCCAGCCATCACCAAAAACCCACTTGATGGCGTCTAATACAGATGGGCTAAGTCTAGCTCTCTTAAATTCATATCGTTTGGTTAATTCCACAAACTGATCGGCTTCACTTTTGAGAACTTTGGCAAAGAAAGCGTTTTCATGATCAGCATCCCTAATAATCAGCGGATTAAGAGAGCTCTCGTTTAACGCTGACTTTAGCTTGTAGAAACTTCTCCGATTTTTTCCTACAAAATACCCGTAATTGGGGTGATCCCTTACACAGTCTTCCTGAAAGTCTGAGCGACTCAGAACTTCTGGCATATGATTCACACACCTTCCCAACATGATCTTGACCATGACAGAAACTAAAAAATGCTCTATTCCATTATACCTATCTTTTGTAAGATAAATGTTATGTGTTTTTTAAGATTGGTTGAAGCATTACAAAATGAAAACCAGACCTCAGATTGCTCTGAGGTCTGGTGATAGTCCTTTAGAAGGGAATTTGAAACTTATTTTCTTCTGATAACTTTGATGAACCATCACAGCCTCACTAAAGACTCGTCAGCTGCTACTCCCAAGAGCTCTCTTTAGCGGCATTCTCCCCGGCGATGCGGGCAACAGTGGCATAGTTCCCCAAAGAACCATGAGGACGTCTCCACCCCATGACATTGCCTAACTCCCCTGCAGCATAGAGATGAGGAATGACTTTTTCCTGGTCAATAGAGATGCTTTCGTCAACTGCTTTGCCGCTGTATCCGGCAAGTTGGTCAGCCTGTTCAATGACCTGGGATTTTGTATTAACCCGGACACCATTGCGTTGGGTATGACGGATCAAGGATGCTTTCAACCCGTAAAAAGGTGGTTTGGCAATTTTAAACAGGGCGGTTTTGCCAAAGTCTTCATCCTTGCCTGCACCCACGAAACCGTTGTAACGGCTGATGGTCTTTTCCAATTCTGCCGCAGGAATTCCCATCTTTTCAGCCAGTTCAGGAATACTGTCGGCTATGGCGATGCAAGCCGGGTCAAACATAAGACCCTTTTTGGGGTTAGGATTCTTCAAATCCTCAATTGGCCACTTCAAGGCTGCCGCACTTTCGGAGTCGGCTATCGCCCAGACATTCCGAGGATGGGGCAGACTAAGATATTTCGCAGTATAGGGCCATTCGGGGTTCTCATTAATACTTCCCGCTTCACCTTTAGCAGGATCAGCTTTTCTGGCCCCTTCCATTTCGTTAATATAACGGACACCGTCATTCTTCACCAAAATAACCCGCTCAAAGAATGCGGCAGGACGGGGAATTCCCTTGCCATCGGCATAATACGCTGCTGTTTTAAAATCGGGCGGTTCCCATCCCCAATAGGACCGGGAGCCGTAAAAGAGATAAATATAGGAAGTAAAGGACATATCGCTGAAACCGGCTCCTACTTCCGCAGCGGCAAAGTGACCGTCCCCGGCGCTGTCCACAAACAGTGTGCCGTCAGCCGGGGTGCCGCCGTCACCGAAGCAATCCGGCCCCACGACCCGCGGATCCCAGGCCTGAGCCATGCGATGATTGTCGGTCCAGGTTCCTGTACAAAGGATGACCCCTTTACGGGCTTTGATATTAATCGTACCTTCGGGAGTTTCTGCAGATACGCCCAGAACCGGACCGCCGGGCTCGCGATAAACTTTCTTCATCCGGTGTTTGAAAAGAATCGGAACCCCCATTTCCTGCAGCTTTTTCTCCCAGACTGTGGTCCAGGCCAAACCAAAGCTCATGGGGCTGTTGGGTTTAGCATCATAAACATCAGGATTGGCTGCCGGATAGTGGGAGCGGCCCACCCGGTGCACTTCCGGACTGGAATTCCCTACAGTGGGGTACCATTTAAAGCCCATAGATTCCATCCATTCGATGAGCTCCGGCCCTCTTTCAACATACGTGCGAATCAGTTCCGGAACGCCCCGGTATCCACTGGCTTTCATTTCATCCTCAAACCAGTCTTCCAACGAATCCTGCATTCCCGCTTCCTTTTGAATCCGTGTACCGCCCAAAATAGCATGACCTCCGGCGGTTTTATACAGTCCGCCTACCCAGTCATTTTTTTCAAGGATGATCACATCTGCTCCCGCATTTTTAGCCTCAATCGCCGCGGCTAAACCGCAACCGGTACCGACAACGACGACATCCGTCTCCTTATCCCATTTTTCCGGCAGCCAGGGCTTTGCTTCAGCGGCTTGAGGTTTTGCTTCGGTTCCCCCTTGTGCGTCCTGGCTGCAGCCCGAGAGCAGGAAGCCGGCACCGACAGCTGTACCGGCAGTCATAATACCTGCATTCTTTAAGAAATCCCGACGAGAAAGTCTTTCCCTTTTCAGTTCTTCTTTCTTTTCTTTAGACATTGTTAAGCCTCCCTTATCTTTTTAGGTACCCGTTGCCACGTCCTTGACTTCCGGCCACCACCTCCATTCATCGTCAATTCATTGCCAAAGAAGGCGAATCAGGGGCTCTTTACCATCATGTTCACTAAAACTATTGATAATTTATAGAGGTTCGGTTCTTAGAATAATTAGTGATTGATTTAATTTTCACATGAACTTTATTGTATATGCCATAACCAATACTTTTAAGATTAGGATTCAATACTATTTATTTTGATTTTAAGCAGCGATTAAAGTTGATTATTTAGAAATTGTTGCTAATCTGAAACTTTACATGATGAAGATACACTATCCTTGCCGATAAAGTCAATATTACCTAGTTAAAAATTTCACACAATATGTGTTGTTTTAACTGACAATAGTTTTCTTTTCTGCATCATTTGCTAATTCTCTATTAATTCAAACAAGAGTTGCCATCTTTCTTCACTTCTTTACTGCTCTTTATTTGATTAATACTAAAGGGATCCAGGGTGCTTACCCGATTGATAAAGCGCTCTTCAAAGGAGTAGGGATAAATATTTAAACTGGTATCCTTTTTGCCTGAAAACTCTTCGATATAGAACTCAGCGGTCACCAAGCCCTGCTGACTTAAAATCTCCAGAGTAATCAAAATATCTTTGTGCCTGTTTTGATGATGATCGAGAATCTTGACCGGATACCAGCAGTAGTCATCTTCCAGGATTTCAAACTTCTCTGAGTCGAGCCGTGTATAGCTGGACATGCATTCTTTAAAGGTCAGCCGGGAGCCAATATTGGGGAAGCCTCCCTCTTTGGAATCAAAAAAAGAAAGGTTGATACGCAGGTTTTTAAAGGGCAGCGGAAAACCCAAATAGACCTTGGAATCCACCATCCGAATACAGGAGGAGATGGCGGCCAAAGTTACCACACTTACCCCTAAGTTGACGCGATCCGCATCCACGATTTCCTCCACGGTTGGCAGGCGGCCTACTTTGCTGGTACTTTTAAGCTCCTCAAAGATTTTCAGAATAAAGTAAAGGGTAAACGAGACCGTTAAAAGCCAGCCGCTGAAGATGAAGGCTTTTTCAAAAAGAGGGCGCTCCGACATAATTAAACTGAAACCCATCGTGGTCCAGATCAGGATGCAAAACCCCAGGGCGTATTGGACAAATTGGATGATAATCTTGGAAAAGCCATGTTTTTGGTTGATGATTTGTTCATAGAGAATGAAGCTGCGGAAGACTTCTTTGCCAATAGTGCCTTTCTCATGAAATAAATTCTTCTCATAGGGCAACGCAGCCAGGGTCCAGAGGATTTCCCGGCTGCGCTGCACATTATGTTGACTGTTCATGGAGATAAAGATGGACATAAGCCCTACCAGGGACAAAATCCCCGTCCCAAAGCTAAGCAGAATAGTAAGTGTTGAACCAGTCATGACTGTACTCCTTCAAAAACGGCATAGTATAATAACTTTCCTAGTCTTTCCGAAGGTGAGTCATGTCATCCATCTAGTTTCTATAATTGCCCTCCTGCTCTTCAGGCAGGTTAACAGGATACGGGATCAGGTCCAAGAAGAATTCTTGCCCTTTAACATTTTTGTAGAACTCTTTGACGCTTTCCAGGATTCTCTTATCCATTTCAATTCCTCCTTAATCAATAGACAAGACACCCATATGAAATGAAACTCTAAAAATAGTATGGGTGAGTCTGAGTTCTATTATTTAGGGAATTGAACCCATGGTAAGAGTCTCCATGGAAATTTTTTAAGTTACAATTTGATCCTCACCATAGATCATATATTTCATAGTGGTCAGCGCTTGCAGCCCCATAGGTCCCCGGGCGTGAAGCTTCTGGGTGCTGATGCCGATTTCCGCTCCGAAACCGAAGCGGCCGCCGTCGGTGAAACGGGTAGAGGCATTGACATAAACAGCCGCGGCGTCCACCTCATTTAAGAATCGCTGAGCTGTGGTGTAGTTCTCGGTGATAATCGTCTCTGAATGCTTGGTTCCATACTGATAAATATGGTCCATGGCTTCATCCACACCTTGAACCACCTTGGCACTGATGATCAGATCCAGATATTCTGTTCCCCAATCCTCTTCCTTGGCTTTGGCAGCGTAAGGCAGGATGGCACAGGTCTTTTCACATCCCCTTATTTCCACCCCATAATCCCGGAATTTTTCCCCCAGCAGAGGCAGAAATTCCTGAGCTACCGCCTCATTCACCAAGACAGCCTCCAGAGCATTGCATACGCCGGGTTTTTGGGTTTTGGCATTGAAGACAATGCTGACCCCTTTAGCCAGATCGGCTTCCCCATCGACATAAGCATGGCATACTCCGGTACCGGTCTCAATGACGGGAACAGTGGCTTCCTTGACTACAGTCTCAATAAGCCCTGCCCCCCCTCTGGGGATGATGACATCCACATACCCGTTCATTTTCATGAGCTGCTGAACCCATTGCCGATCCGTATTCTCCAGGAGTTGAATGCAGGCTGTGGGCATGCCCTGGCTTTCCGCTGCCCCAGCGATCACCTTGCTCAGAATCTTATTGCTCTCAATAGCTTCGGAGCCTCCCCGGAGAATGACCGCATTGCCGGACTTCAGGCAGAGAGCCGCCGCATCCACCGTCACATTGGGGCGGGCTTCATAGATCATAGCCACCACACCTAAGGGGACCCGGGTACGCTGAATGCGCAAACCATTGGGACGGGTCCAGAACTCCCCTTCCCCTACCGGATCGCCTAAATTCACCACTTCTTTAAGGGCATCACTCATTTGGCGAATTCCTTCAGAGGTCAAAGCCAGGCGATTGACCAAGGATTTTTTGGTTCCCTTTTGAATAGCTGCCTCTACATCTTTCCGATTGGCCTCCAAAATTTCTTGTTCATGATTCAGCAGAGCCTCCGCCATCGCCAGAAGAGCCTTGTTCTTAGCGGCGGTGCCGGCATAAGCCAGCTTGCGGGCGGCATCTTTGGCTTTTTGGCCGATTGTGATCAGTTCCGGTGCAAAATCCATCCTCATCGACTCCTTTCAATCTGAATTCAGTTACCCAACCCCAGCAGTTTTTCCATCCCCTGCTGGTATATCCTCGGCAGGTACAAAGAAAACTGAAAAACGGGACCTGTCCCCTTGATTCATTCGATCATCAAGGTCATATTATCGCGATGAACGACCTCTTCACCCTCTAGATTGGGGATGGTGGCCAACATCTCTTCCGAGTGCTTGCCACGGACTTTCTCTAACTCTTCACTGCTCAGCTCCACTAAGCCGCGAGCCACCTCAATTCCGTCCGGGTTATTGATGCGTACCAGCTCTTTTCGTTCCCAGATGCCGTCGATGCCGGTAATGCCTGAAGCCAGCAGGCTTTTTCCTTTGAGTAAAGCCTTTACGGCCCCCTCATCAATAAAGATGCTCCCTTCGGATAGGCCGCCATAGGCGATCCAGCGTTTCTTGCCCATAATGCGGTGGGCGGCAGGGAAAAAGTAGGTACCTAAAGGCCGTTCTCCTTGAATCAATTTGGTGATTTCTTCTATGCGCTTGGAGTGCAGGAGGAACATCCCCATACCAAAACGGGTGGCGATCTCCGCTGCCTTTAGTTTGGTCACCATCCCGCCTGTACCCATGGAGCTGCCCGCACCTCCGGCGATGTGCATAACTTGGGTCAAATCCTCCACTTCCTCAATGAGCTCTGCCTGAGGATTGAGTTTGGGATTGGCCGAATAGAGTCCGTCCACATCCGTGAGAATCACCAGCAAGTCTCCATGAACCAAACCCGCCACCAGGGCGGAAAGGCGGTCATTATCCCCGAAACACAGCTCTTCCACCGCCACAGTATCATTTTCATTGATAATCGGAATCACCTGATAACGCAGCAGCTGCTCTAAGGTGTTTTGAGCATTGCGATAACGGGAGGCCTCAGCTAAGTCAAGGCGGGACAGCAGGACCTGAGCGCAGACCAAGCCCCGTGCCTCCAAAGCAAGGGCGTATTTCTCAATCAAAACCCCCTGACCTACAGCGGCAACCGCCTGTTTGCCGGCCATATCCTTAGGCTTGGTTTTTAGACCCAGCTTCCCCACCCCGGCAGCCACTGCACCCGAGCTGACCAGGACACATTCTACACCAAGCTGGCGGATCCCGGCAATGACCCCGGCAATCCTCTGAATAGCTTGATCATCAAGACCGCCTTCAGGATGGTTTAAACTGCTGCTCCCCACCTTGATCACGATTCTACGCAGGTCACTCACCCCAAATACTCCCTTTCCATTGCTTGTGCACGATGCTTGCAGGCTTTAGCGGCCTGGGCCACAAGCTCTTCTAACCCCTGCTCCCGGAAGACCTCCAAAGCCTCCTGGGTGGTTCCTTTGGGCGAGGTTACGGCCACCCTCAGTTCACCGGGGGATTTCCCGCTCTGAGCCAGCATCTTAGCTGCTCCCATTAAGGTTTCTTTGGCCAGGTTCTCGGCTACCTCCTGGCTGAAGCCCATATCAACCCCTGCCTTGACCAAAGCTTCAGTAAAAAGATAAAAATAAGCCGGCCCGCTTCCGCTCATGGCGATGAGGGGATTAATCTGTTCCTCAGTTATCCAGATATATTTCCCAACCGCCCCAAAAATATCTTCCACATCCCTCTGCTTCTCTTCATTGACACCCTGACCTTTGACCAAGCCGGTCATGGAATGCAAGACGGCGCTTGAGGTATTGGGCATAGCCCGAATAATGGGACAATGAGGCAAATGTTTTTCCAGCAAGGCCAGGGGAATTCCTGCCGCCACGCTGATCAGGAGCTGGTTTGAGCTTATATCCTCCCTGATTTGGGCCAACGCTTCCCCAACATCCTTGGGTTTCACTGCTAAAAGGATGATCTCCGAATCCTTGACCACTTCCCTAAAAGAGACGGGAATGACCCCATAGTCCTCTTTCATTTGGGCCAGCTTAGCCTGGTTAGAGCGATTGGTCACCCGAATTTCGTAGCTTCCCGTCACCATCAGCCCTTTGATAATGGCCTCAGCCATGTTTCCTGCCCCGATAAAACTGATCTTTTTCATTCGAACCGCCCTCCCTTTCTATGTAAAAAAAAGACCCTTTCATCCCTTTGCCAAGGACGAAAGAAGTCTTCCGCGGTACCACCTTTATTGCCATACGCCACTTAAACCCGATAACGGCGGGAACCGTTTGATTCATCATCAAAGCCTCACGATTGGGTTCAGCCACCACATTTCAGGAAGTCGCACCAAACCTTCCCTCTCTTGCCAAATGAGTGACCTACTGGATCGTTCCTCGGCAGTATACCTCATTAAATTAGATCTATTGTAGCATAACACCTTGTTATAATCCAGTACTCTGTACCACCTAATTCTAATTCCTCATATTCCTCACATTTCCGACGGTTAACTTCCCGTGACTGCATTGTCGTAATTTCCATTTAATTTGACTGGCTTAAGTGTGCTGAGGTATGCTATTTCTATAGTTCTTAAAACACTTGGAGGAATCCATAACATGCCTTTTCCTATTATTAACGAACTGGAGATACGCACCCTGGCCTCCAGCAAAAAAGCCTACGAGCTGGGAGTGGCCTATGCCCTTAAGGGCAGGGTAAGCCAATTGTCTCACGATGGGGAAAGAAACCTGATTTCTGCCGTCGTCATGGGCACCTGGCTTTACGAGGTTGAGATTATCCTGAGCAGAAATGGTTCAATTCATTCCTGTCATTGCACTTGTCCGGCCTTTGCCGAATATCCCGGAGCCTGTAAACATGTGATAGCCGCCCTGAAAGCCGTCCAAAGAAAGCTGACCGGTTCTCAGCCAAGATTGGCTGTTGTCAAAGAATCCGTAGCTGATTTTATGGCCTTATTTGCGAACCCCGACCCCAAATCTGTTCGCGAAACTTTAAATCTTGAGTTTGAACTCCAAATAGAAATCCATCGTCGGGTCCACGCTCAGCTGCAAATCAAGGTAGGGCAAAACCGTCTTTATATTGTAAAGAATTTAGAAGAGTTCTTAGCCGCAGTCCAAGGGGGACACCTACTGACATTCGGCAAGCAATTCACCTATGATCCCTTCCTGCACACCTTCAGTGATGAGGATCATACCATTATCCACATGCTTCAGGAAATGTCAAAGCAATATGAAGCCTTCAATGAGCAGCGGAGCTTCCACTACGCATCCCCCTTCAGCCAAAAACCTTTCGTTTTGACTGAATATTACTTAGGCAAATTCTTTGATGCTTTAGGCGCTAAACACTTCTCTTTAGCCCTCACCTCCTCAAGAGGCGGGTTACCTGAACTTTCCCCCTCCCTCCAGATCATACGCCAGGATATTCCCTTGGATTTTGCCGTCCAGTCTAAAGAACAGGACCTGACTCTGGCTTTGCAAAGCAAGCTTCCCCTGCAGCTTACCGATGATGGACGCTACTATCTTTACGATCAGAATATCCACCAGGTCTCACCCGTGCAACAGTCCTACCTGCCTAACCTCATTAAAGTTATGTCGGGAAAAAAACACCAAACCCTTACCTTTCCAGATCATCAGAAAGATTTTTTTGCTTCTGAAGCGATACCCCTTATCGAACAGATGGGTTCTGTTGCCATCGACCCCCAACTGGCTGAAAAATTCGTACGGGAAGAACTGCAGGCCAGGATCTATTTTGATAGGATGGGTGAATACGGCATCCGAGCCCGCCTGGAATTCCATTACGGGGATCATATAATCAATCCCTTTACCTCTCAAACAGGGGCTAATCGCCAGGAGGCGGCTGACTCGCAAATTCTTATCCGCAATATCGAGAGAGAAAGAAAAATACTGGGGATCTTTGAGCAAGCAGAATTTATCGTTTCTCAAGGGGTAATAAGCTTGGAAGATGATGAAAAGCTCTTTGATTTTATTACCACCTGGCTTCCTCAGCTGCAGGATTGTGCGGAAACTTTCTATTCCGATGACTTCAAGCTTACCATTCGCACCTCCACCAGCTTTTCCGGCCGGGTGCGTTTGGATGAATCATCAGATCTGCTGGAGATATCCTTTCAATATAGTGATATCGACCGGGATGAGCTGACCCAAATCTTTCATTCTTTGCAGGTGAAGCGGAACTATTACCGGCTGCGGGACGGCTCCTTTCTCGACCTGAGGCAGCCTGAACTGGAATCCATGGCCATGTTTCTTGAGCATTTAAACCTCAGGGGGGAGGATTTGAACGAACAGACCCTAAGGCTTCCCAAGTTCAGAGCCATGTATATCGACAGCTTTTTGCGTCAAGCCAATTTACCTGGAATTCAGCGCAATAAAGCCTTTAAACAATTAGTCCAAAGCATTCTTGAGCCCCAGGACGGGGAATATGATCCGCCGCCATCCCTTATGAGTGTACTGCGGGATTACCAGAAGACGGGATTCCGGTGGCTTAAAACCCTGGCTGCTTATGGTCTGGGCGGCATTCTGGCCGATGATATGGGACTGGGAAAAACCTTGCAGACCCTGGCCTTTATCTTGTCCGAAAAGCTTTCCTCCCCTGCTCTGGTGGTTGCCCCCACTTCTCTCATCTATAACTGGCAGGCGGAAGGGGAAAAATTCGCGCCGGGCTTGCATATCCTGGTGGTCGATGGCTCACCCCAAGAACGCCAGGAGCAATTAAAGGGCCTCGTTCAAGCTGATTTAGTCGTCACCTCCTATGCTCTGCTCAGACGGGATATCGAGACCTTTGCCCAGGTTGACTTTTCCTACTGCTTCCTGGATGAAGCTCAGAATATCAAGAATCCCCAGACCTTGAACGCCAAATCTGTTCAGAGAATTAAAGCGAAGAGTTATTTTGCCCTGACCGGCACGCCCATAGAAAATTCTCTTGCCGAACTTTGGTCCCTCTTTAATTTTTGTCTGCCGGGCTATCTGCTCTCTCACCAGGAATTTCAGAAAAAGTACTCCACGCCGATCATTAAAGACGGCGATCCCCTGGCCCTTAGGGAATTAAGCCGGCATATCAAGCCTTTTATCCTGCGCAGGCTTAAAAAAGACGTTCTGAAAGAACTGCCCCCGAAGATCGAGACGGAAATCAAAGCCGCCTTAACCGAGGAGCAGCGCAAAATCTATCTGGCCTATCTTCAGCAGACCAAAAGCCAGATTGCTCAAGAACTTGCCACTCATGGTTTTGCCAAAAGCCAGATCCAAATTCTCGCTGCCTTAACCAGACTAAGGCAGATCTGTTCCCATCCGGGAATGTTCATCGACAATTATACGGGGGAAAGCGGAAAAATGCTCCTCTTCCAGGAACTCTTAGAGGATAGTTTAGCCGGCGGCCACCGGGTGCTGGTTTTTTCCCAGTTTACCTCCATGCTGGATATCATCGGGGAGTATCTCCACTCTGAAAACATCGACTATTTTTATCTCAGTGGGTCCACAAAAGCTCTTGAACGTTCACGTATGGCCGCTTCGTTCAATAACGGCGAGGGTCAGGTTTTCCTGATCTCCTTAAAAGCCGGTGGAACGGGGTTAAATCTGACCGGTGCCGACACCGTAATTCATTTCGACCCCTGGTGGAATCCGGCTGTTGAAGATCAGGCTACAGACCGGGCCCATCGCATTGGACAGCAGAATTCTGTCCAAGTGATTAAGCTCCTCACCCAAGGGACTATTGAGGAAAAAGTCAACGCCCTGCAAGCTAAAAAGAAAAAGCTCATTGATTCCGTCATCCAACCCGGTGAAACTATGCTCTCGAAATTGACGGAGGAGGAATTGCGAGAGCTTTTCGAGTTAAACTAAATAAGTGAAGCCAAAGAAAGGAGGCTGTGCCGAGATTGAATTTAGTTCAAGCCAACATCACGTCCGGCGGATACCTAAAGAAGGACCTCATCCTCAAGGATATTTCCTTTGAGGTAAAGCCCGGTGAGCTTGTCGGATTAATTGGGCCTAACGGTGCGGGAAAAAGCACGATCCTCAAGGCGATTATGGGACAGCTTCCTTATCTGGAGGGAAAGGTTGAATTTGAGAATGCCCACACCCATTATGCCTATATTCCGGAACAACCGGTCCTCTATGATAATCTCACCTTGTGGGAGCATTTAGAGTTCGCCGCAGCCGTGGGAAAAATGAGCCAGGAAACCTTTGTGCCCAGAGTTGAAGAATTGCTGAAGCTCTTCCGCCTCCATAAGGAGAAACACCAACTCCCTGTCACCTTTTCCAAAGGAATGCAGCAAAAAGTCATGCTCATTCTCGGCTTTTTGCTGCGCCCTCCTTTATATATTGTAGATGAGCCTTTCATTGGCTTGGATCCCCACGGCATGCGGGACTTTCTCCAGCTCGTGGACCAAGTGCGTCAGGATGGGGCGGGTATCCTGATGTCCACCCACTCCCTGGATACGGCGGAAAAGATCTGCACTTCTTTCATCCTTATTCATGAAGGAACCATCATCAGTCAGGGAAATCTGGAGGATATACGCCGGCAGAGCCGCTTGCCGGAAGGCTCTCTCTTCGACTGCTTTATCAACCTCCTGGAGATACAGCCATGAACAATGTCCACCGTCTTTTCCGGCATCGCCTTTTTGCCGACTGGAAATTTCAATATTCTATTTGGAAGCTGGTGGTGGATTGGATCGTAGCCCTCTATATCGTCATCCCCGGCTTAGCTCTTTTCCTGGATACCTATGTGGACTGGTGGCAGGAACCCCCTTCCCTCTTTTTCGCTTTGCCTTTGACCATCCTTTTGCCCATTGCTGTGGTGTTTTGCCGGTCAGGCACCTTACGAATCTTTGTGGAAGAAGCAGATCAGCTCTTCCTCTTTCAGCACCGTTCCTGGCTCAAGGGGCTCGTGGCCTACAGCATCGCTTTTCAGATCTTAGCCAATCTCCTCATCACCGGTTTGCTGGCTTTTCTCTGTGCACCTTTTCTGCTGGCTGTCCATCATGTCGATCTGGCCGGTTTCTTTTGGTTCTTTCTCCTCCTCTTGATTTGCCGCATCAACTCTGGTCTCTTCAAGCAATGCCTTCAGCATCGCTGGGAAGGCTGGCGCTACATTCTGGCCCAGATCCCCTTGCTCGGGTTTTATACGGCTCTCTTTTGGGCAGCCCTTGCTTCTATAGGCAACCGGCCCCTTTATTTTCTGCTCACCTTCCTTCTCCTTCTGCTGCTGATCCTGCTGATCTTTTACAGGCTGTCTCTGCCAGCCACCTTACTTAAAGATATTTCCCTGGCTCAAACCGAAAAAATGAAATTTGCCAATGTGTTCTTGAAATACATGGGGACCTATACCAAAAAGCCAATACGCTTAAAAAAGCATCCCTGGCTGTTTAAAAACTCCGGCCGGCTCTTTAAAGAACGAAGTGCTGATAAAGTCCTAACCGAAATTGGCCTCAAGGGATTTTTGCGCCACCGTTCCAATATGCTCTTTTATCTGCAAGTCGTGGGTATCTATGGAGCTTTTCTCACCATCTTGCCTTCTCTATGGCAATGGATCCTCTGGGGTGGGGCCATCTTCTTTTTGGCCTCCCTGGGAAAACTACAGTGGCTTGAGTGGATCAACTCTCCCTTCGTCTCCTTATTTGTCCTGGACCGGAAAATAAAGCAAAAAGCCGCCGGCCGGTTCCTCTTTTTCTTCATTTGTCCCGGGCTTATCTTTTTGGGGTTGGCGGTCACCCTCTTGACACAACAATGGTTTTTAGGGCTGGTGTTGCTGCCCGTTGGGATTTTCCTCAGCAAAATTACTGCGGATAGCCTGACGTTCTTTCAAAGCAACTAGACATTCAAGGCTCCATCTATAGTACAAAAGGCATTGCTCTATCTTGATAATAGCCCTCTTGGGCTTCGATAATATTCTGGAGATCCAGCCGTCCTAGGTCACTGGATCTTTTTCTTTTCTCTTTTCAGCCTTTCTTAAAGTCTTTACCTTTACTTTAATTCTTTAATTGAACATCGAATTTCTTTCTTCTTTAATTGACTTTGACTTACTATAATGCAATATATATTTGACATTAAGATTATTTTACTATACTATATGTATTAAAGGGGGAGTGACTATTGAAGAATCTTCGCTTAAAAGCGGCACGTGCCGGCTTGGATATGTCCCAGGAACAATTGGCCACAGCCGTGGGGGTAACGCGCCAGACCATCGGCATGATTGAAGCAGGTAAATTCAACCCATCTTTGCAGTTATGCATAGCCATTTGTAAAGCGCTTGGCAAAACCTTAAATGACCTTTTTTGGGAGGATGATAAAAATGAAAGATGAACGAATCCAACAAGCCCAGAATAAAGTTCGCAGTGAACTGGCTGTGATCACCTATCTGGCCATAGTCTTATCTTTTCTTGTCAAAACCTTAGCCTTTGACATGAGTCTTGCTGAATGCCTCACGGAATATCTGATCCTGATCCTCTTTCCCCTTTATCAGTTTATCCGTATGCATACCATGAAGATCAGCCTCTATAGCTCTCCCGGCAGTAAGCAATATCGTCATAATCTCTTGTTCGTTGCTGCAATCTTGCTGATTACAGCCGCTTTGTCTGTTTTCAGCATGTTAAACCGCTCCACTATCGTCGATTTTCATAAGCCAGTCCTTTTCCTGGTTTTGTTTATGGTCCTGTTCGTTGTTGTTTACTTTATTGCCAACGGATACAATCGGCACAAAGCCCATAAGTATGAAGCAGAGTTTGATGAGAAAGATTAACGCTGAGCACCTCCTGGTCTGTGCATACCACTGTCACAGACTGAGAGGTGCTTCTTTGTTCCCCCATGATAAGGTGACTATTGACTAGAATCCCTAAAATTTGCTACCTTTATAGGAGTGCTAAACAGAAGGAGCAATCGAGATGAATAAGAATGATGTAGCAAGTATCCGCAAAGAATTTAAAGTGGATAATACGAAACTAAAGATCGCCGAAGTCGTGAGCATTTATGTCAAAGGGGATTTAAAGCAGGTCATCGGCATCGAAAAAGAGTATTTCGAAAGAATGGATGCCCAAAAGCAGGATCTCTATCTTAAGAATTTTAAGAAACTCCTCACCGGGCCTCTTGATGCTAAAGTTTTTGAGCTGGAATTTACCGATAACAAATTGGGGCAAAATCCCAACCAAAGGGCGCTCATCGAAACCTTACAACCCCATCATTTCGCTAAGGGAACTGAAGAAATCGCTCATAGAATTATTGAAAACTGCCATTATGAAGGGGATTATATGCTGACCTTTTTACGGGGTGAGGTCTATAAGCCCTCGAAAAGAAGCTCTGCCGGGGATGATTCAGGGCTGGATGACGTGGTGTTTTCCTTTGAATTTTTCATGGGGAGTATTAATCCCGTCATGCTTCCCAAGACCGCTCTTAAATTCGATTTTGAGGACAGGGTGTTCAAAGCCGATATCCCCATGGATGTAACCATCAATCTATCGGCTCCTTTGGATGGGTTTATGTTCCCGGCCTGGCATGATGATGCGGCGGATGTGAATAAAGTGGTTTATTATTCCAGCAAAGCCAATGCCCCCAACCCGGAGTTTCTCTCCCAAGTGTTGGGATGCGATTTTCAGAGGACGGCACAAACGGAAAAGGAGCAATTCCTGGAGATCGTTCAGGAAGTGGCGGGAAAAGAAATCGAAGCGGAGAAGATCGCTGATATCTATGAAAATCTCAACACCCTGATCACCAGGAATGAAGAAGAGGAAAACCCTGAAGCAGCCAGTGTTGGGGTAAAGGATATGGAAAAAATTCTTCAGGCCAGCGGGGTGGGCAACACCCAGGGACTGGAAACCGCTTTCCTGAAGGTTACGGGTACGGAGAAATACGAATTTAAGGCGGCCAATATCGCACCTAACTTTAAGGGAAAATCCCTGAAAATCGAGAACAACACCGTGAGTATTTCTGTAAACCCTCAGGATTTACGCTATATCAAACAGGTCAAGCGGGACGGCAAACGGTATTTGCTGATTGAAATTGATGAGACCGTCAATCTTGAGGGCTTTGAATTAAGCACCGAAACATTTTAAACTGAAAATTTGCTTTATGTAAATTATAAACCGGCCAAATTCTAAGGAGTTGTCAGGCAACAACATCTGCCCGGTTAACGCAAAAAAAGAGAGGGTGGCTTAGCATCCACACTCCTGATTAAAGAAATATTTCTACAGCAAAACAGCCTGGCCGGTTTTGGCTAGGCTGTTTTGCTGTCTGTTACATTCATGGGGTTCTTATTCTTGGCAATGATACTATGTTTTTTTCAGTTATGCCTTTACAAAAGAGGAGATTTCAATCAAATTTCCATCCGGGTCAGCAACATAACTGGTCCTTTGCCCCCACGGTTCATCCGTAGGAGGAAATACCGGCGTAGCCCCGGCGTTTACGATTCTTGCATACTCAGTATCGACTTCGGCAAAATCAGCAACATCAAAGGCCAATTCTACCGTACCGTTTAATCCAGTGGGATAGGTATAGCTTTTTGATGTCATTTCCTCAAAGTCTTTTCTGCTGAACATGATTAACCGGAATTCGCCGGAATACAACTCAGCATTGGCTTCTCCCGCCCAATCTGTTTTCATGCCCATCACATCCCGATAGAAAGAAACCATTGTTTCCATATCCTTTACAAATAGGCCGATTGCATCTAGTTTAAGCATTTTTCATCCCTCCTTCTAAACACAATATAACAGCAGTAACCGGACAGCAGTATGTCTTGTTAGTCATCTTGCCTCAGCATATTTTTGGCATGTTCCTGGATGTTTGCCTTTAATTCGGGGGGCTCGATCACTCTCACCCTATCTCCGAAACTCAAGAGCCATTGCAGCAAATACTCTGGATTAGAAAACGATCGTTGAAACAACAGTTTATCAGGTTCGGAAACAGTAAAACATTCCGGTCCATATTCTTCTATCAATCGGTATTTCGCTCTTGCGTCAAACAGGGCTGTCAGTCTGATTTCTTCTGTTTGAAAATATCGCTCAAATTCCAATTTTCCTTCCGGAATATTTCGTGGGATATAAGTAAGGTTGGTGTTTTTTAGTTTCCATAAACGATTTAATTTAAAAAGCCGATATTCGTTTTTCGTAAGGCAATAACCATAGACATACCAGGCCGCCCATTTGAAGAGGATAAGATAGGGTTCGATCAAACGTTCACTTTCACCTTTATCTGAATAGTACACGAAAAATACCTTTTCCCGATTAAAGATCGCCTGTCTAAGTTGTTCTATTTTATCTGAGAGGCTGTCCTGATACCATGATGCCAAATCAATTAAAATCATGTCCTGTTCAGCTAAAACAGCCGCTTTTCCGTTGGCGAATTTCTCGATAAGGGTTTGTCCATATGTGGTTTTGGAAATGCTGTCAATGCTCCTGATACCTGTTAAGATCGCTTGCAATTCTTTTTTGGTAAGGACGGTTTTATCAAGTTTATAGCCATCCGCGATGGAAAGCCCCCCGCCATATCCTTGCCTGGATACAATAGGAATACCGGCTTGACCTATAGCATCAATATCACGCTGGATAGTCCTGCATGAAACCTCAAATCGCTCCGCCAGCTGTGGAATCGTTGCTCTTTCTTTTTGCAAAAGGATTGTAATGATTCCGATCAGACGGTCTATTTTCATATGCCCACCTCTTTGCCATTATGGCCAAAGCCGCCAAGCCCTTCCTATTCGAACAGTTTGCTTTCCTCTTTTAATCTGCCGACTAATGAAGCATAGCTTATCGCCGGGATAATAAACAAAACGCCAAGGCCGGCCAGGAGCATTCTGAACACCCATGTCATAGTACCAGACATTGACGATACATTGGGGATAAAGGTTATGGCAACCAGCCCAAGCAGCAAAAGAACAGTCCAAGCATAAGCGTACACAACATTCTTGTAAGTATGCAATGTATCACTCACATCGGTATGCAACTCAAAGGGTTGGCCATCCCTCTTTTTTTCCAAAATCAAAAGCTCTTTGTTGTACCCTCCAGGCGCTGTGGCAATCTGCCCCATGCCCTTCCCATAGGGCCGCCACCTTACTTTCCCTAATGAATAATTGAGATTGATGTTTTTGGTAAAGGTACGAAAACCCATGCTTTCAAGATATTCACGATAAGCTTTGGCTTTGGTATAGGCTTTCTCCCCGACAAACTCAACGGCATATTCATATTCATTTGGTTGGCACTGGTCGAAAGTATAGGCTATCCTGCCGCATTTCTTTAACCGGTAGCCGCGCCCGGCCATGCTGTTCAACCATTTCTCCTGTCCGTCTAAAAAATCAAAAAAGTAACGAAAGAAGGTTTTGCTCATTGATCCTCATCCTCCCTTATTATTGTGGATGCCAACCGCAGGACTTCGTCCATACGTCTCAACTCTTCTGCCACTTTCTGTTTTCCGGTGTTGGTGATGATATACGCCTTTTTCTTGCCGTCCGCTTCATCACCATAAGGTGCGATCCATTGCTTCTTTACCAAAGCATTGATAGCGCCATATAAGGTGCCTGCACCCAGAGTGACCCGCCCTTTGGTCGCAGTTTCAATAAACCGCATAATACCGTATCCGTGGTTGGGTTGATAGACAGCCAGTAAGACAAGAAATGTTGTTTCTGTCAGCGCACCGCCTTTGATATTGTCTCTGATAGAAATCGCTCCCCTTCCTTATTACGTTTACTGTAATATAAATTATATCACTAAACGTAATAAAATCAATAGCTAACATATATTTGTAGGAAAAACACCTTAATGAGCTCATACTAAGATGTCCCAAAACGCGACAACGTTGTCGTGTTTTGGGACATGCAGCGGGGACTATGGAGTATTTGTTTTTAGAGTAAGATTTGACTACTCTCCTGAATTATTTTGTTTTTCCGATTGCTTGGCATTCTTTTTGGTTTTCTTACTTTTGTCGCTCATCCTAAATCCCCCCCTTTTCAAATTCATCAGTATTCCTAAATATCAATTCGTTCATTCAACCCTCTAGATTGAGCAAATAAATAACCCTCCCCATGTCTAAATAGATAGAATGGAAAAGGTTTTAAGAAGAGCACGCAATGATCTACCTTGCACCAAGTGAGATAACTTATTACCCAAACATAATCTTGCGACTATGGCTAAGCAGAATCGCCACCCCAAATGATGGTTCGTTCGACCATACTGGATATCTACCCAGCCTAATTTAACCTTACGGCTAAACTAGACCGAAAAATTTATATATAGCAATGCACCTTTGGAGTGTATCTCTATATATAAAAAATCTTCCAAAACCCAGCATGATCTTAGCTCGACCTAAGCAGATAAGTTGGAACCCTTAGTTAATCAAGGTTAGTCGACTAACGAAAAGCTTTTCCCTACCCACAAAAATCTTCTCTCCGACAATTTATAAACGGACGCCTATAAATCATCTTTGACCGACCTATATATACCCCTATTACGAAGCACATATAAATCTTGGCTCAACCATTACGTACCCTTCGACATTATAATGTGCTTTTAGCGAGTGAAATATTCAATTCTGCTTAGCCAATAAAAACCATAATTGGTAAACTTCCATGCCATTGAATGCATCTGCACCACGCAAGTTTAAGTATTCATTCCTGGTTTTAATTCCTCAAATCCTCTCTTCATTAAAAAGTCATAGGATATTTACAAGAAAATCAAATTATTAAGATAAAATTCCACTTGTATTTCCTATTATTTTGATCGGAGGAATTAGTTTTGAAGAAAAAAAGGATTCTGATTGGAGGGATAAGCTTAGTGCTGTTGTTTCCATTTGCCTCTGTAGCCATAGCTGAGGAAGTGACTTTCGCGGCAAGTCAAAGCACCGTACAAGTCGTCGCACGAGCAGCAGCACAAGCTCAATCCCCGGCTGAAGCAAATGACCGTATTACCGTGGGAATGGCCGGTATGAAAGGCGGCTCGATTGATAGCAATTCAACGGATATAGACTTAAATGAAACCTCCCATGACATGGATATGGATAAGCCGGATGTGCAGGAAGACGGGCAAAAAGCTGAGGAAGACGGACATGGCCAGTCGGAAAAGACTCAAGGCAAGGAACACGGTGAAGAGGAGCCGGTAGGGGTTAATTGGCCTGTGGTTTGGGGCTTTTTAGGCCTTAACTCACTTGTTATTGTCAGCGCGGGAATTCTCAAGTTTATGAAATAGGTGATAAAATTTTCTAGGTAAAGGAGTAAAATTGATGGCAGTCAATAAAAAAGCAGATCCAGTCAGACATCCGGGTTTACCCAAAAAGAATTTGCTTGATCATAAGATAATCAAAGCTATGCTTAAGAGCCGGTGGTTTCCAGGAATCATTCAGTGGCCGGTTTTATTCGTTTTTGCACTTATTGTTTTTGAGCTTATGGCCGGACCAGGTTCGGCCCATGATAATTTCGGTACGGCAGGAACCTGGGTACTCTGGTGGCCGTTGATCCCGATTATTTTTTTGCTTCTGGGACGTTTTTGGTGTGCTATTTGCCCTTTTGCCACTGTAAGCGACTGGATACAAAAATTTGTCGGCAATAATCGTCCTGTTCCTAAATTTTTAAAGAAATATGGCATCTGGCTGATTGATATTTTCTTTATACTAATCACATGGGCGGACCATACTTTTGGGGTCGTTGAGAACCCCAGAGGCTCGGGTGTACTGTTACTTATCATCACAACGGGTGTGATAATCAGCGGAGCGTTCTTCGAACGACGTACCTGGTGCAGGTATCTGTGTTTTCTCGGCGGCTTATCGGGTAACTATGCCCGGTCGGGTTCCCTTGAGCTTCATGCTACTCCTGAAAAATGTGCACAATGTACGACTCAATCCTGTTATAAGGGAAATGGCAAAGTTGCCGGCTGCCCCATGTTTGAATTTCCCCGTACCATGGATAGCATGGCAAGATGCAATCTCTGTGCCAATTGTATTAAAACCTGTCCCAATGATTCGATTCAATTAAGTACCCGTGTCCCGACCAAAGGATTATGGTTTATTAAAAAACCCAAATTTGAAGAATCTTTCTTAGCCATTATCATTATGGGAATTGTTTTTGTACAGAATATTACCATGCTGGAAGTCTGGGAAAAGATGCTTGCTTCCCTGGAGAACTTTGTTGGAACAGATAATTACTTTGTAACCTTTACCATCACCTTTATTATTGCTATGGCCATTCCGGTATTTGCATTATTTGCCAGCAGCTACTTTGCTAAACTCTCCAACAAGAAAAGCACTATCCAAAACTTTGCTATCTTTGGCTATTCTCTGATACCATTGGATCTAGCCGGGCACATTGCCCACAATCTGTTTCATCTTCTGGCTGAAGGCAAGTCGATCATCTTCACCTTCCTGGCCTTATTCGGAGTTGAAACTCACGGTGCTTCAGCTGCTATCTTCAGTAATTCAACCATTCAAATACTTCAGTTTGGTTTAATTGGACTGGGTACCCTGGGATCAATCTATACAGCTTATCGAATCTCGAAATACAATTTTGCAGCAGAAGGAAAAACTTTTGCCAGCTTTATGCCTTTCGCGGTACTAAGTGTTATTCTGGGGATTGTCAATGTCGGTCTGTTTATCCTCCCCATGGCTATGCGCATGTAAATGAAGCTAAGGGGCCAACGACGGACGAAGCACAAGCGAACCGGGGTAAATCCGAGGTGAATCGAAAGCCCCAGGGATAATGACCCTGGGGCTTTGCGGTGAGCATATTATATTGATATGGAGATATGGAAGTTTGTTTTATAACTTCTTTGTCGGCAAAAGGTACTAAATAAGCTTTACAGTGCAGCCAGCACTGCATCGCCCATCTCTATCGTTCTCACAACCTTATCCCCTGCCTGGGCCAGATCCCCGGTCCGATACCCTTGCTCCAGGACCTTTTCCACAGCGCTCTCAATGCGTAATGCTTCGGCCTCCATACCAAAAGAATAGCGAAGCATCAAAGCTGCGGAAAGAATAGTGGCCAGAGGATTAGCCAGGTTCTTACCGGCGATATCGGGGGCAGAACCATGAGCCGGTTCATACATCCCCTGGGTGCCGCTCAAGCTTGCTGAGGAGAGCATACCGATGGAGCCGCCCAACATGGAGGCCAGATCGGTGAGAATATCCCCGAACATGTTCTCCGTGACGATGACATCGAATTGCTTGGGGTTGCGGACCAATTGCATGGCCGCATTATCCACATACATATGCGTGAGCTCCACTTCAGGATACTCTTTAGCTAATTCATTGGCTATCTCTCTCCAAAGGCGGGAGGTTTCCAGAACATTGGCCTTATCCACGGAGCAAAGCTTTTTGCTGCGGAGCATAGCTGTCTCAAAGCCTTGGATCAGGATGCGCCGAATCTCTTCTTCTGAATAGGTCATCTTATCGTATGCTGAACGAGGGTTATCTGAACGGCCTTTTTCCCCGAAATAAACCCCTCCGGTCAATTCCCGGATAACCACCATATCCACCCCGTCCAGCACGTTCTCTTTAAGGGTAGAAGTGGCCAGCAGGCTGGGAATCATGCGCACAGGGCGGATATTGGCATAGAAGTTCAGCCCTTTGCGCAGACCTAAAAGAGCCGCTGTTTCCGGACGTTCCGAGGCAGGGAGATGATCCCATTGATGTCCCCCTACGGCACCTAACAGAACCGCGTCAGCTTCCCGGCAACCCTGCAAGGTCTCATCCGGCAGGGCTTTCCCCACCAATTCGATGGCCGCTCCCCCGACGGGATAGTCCTGGAATTCAAAGTCAGCATCCGTTTCAGCCAAGACTGCTTTCAGCACCCGTACGGCCTGGGGAATAATTTCCTGCCCGATGCCATCGCCGGGCAATACTGCAATTTTAGGCATGTTCTTGTCTCCCCTTCACATATGGAATAAGTCCCCCTGCTTTGATCAGATCCTGCATAAAGGGTGGGAAAGGCCGGGCTTCAAACTCAGTATTTCTGGTCAGATTAACGATCTTTCCGGTCTCCAAATCCACAGAGACCTCATCCCCTGCTTCGATTCCTTGAACTGCCTCAGGGCATTCCAGAATAGGCATACCGATGTTAAGGGAGTTCCGGTAAAAAATCCGGGCATAAGAATCGGCGATGACCGCTTTTACTCCTGCCGCCTTAATGGCTACCGGAGCATGTTCCCGGGAAGAACCGCAGCCAAAGTTTTTGCCGCCGATGATCACATCTCCGGGCTTTACCTCTTTGGCAAAATTGGTGTCGGCGTCTTCCATGCAATGAGCCGCTAAATGCTCGGGAGTGTTTTGATTTAAATAGCGTGCCGGTATAATGACATCGGTGTCGATATCATCTCCGAATTTCCAGGCCTTGGCCATTATAACACCTCCTCTGGATGTGAGATTTCCCCGGTCACTGCCGACGCTGCCGCTACAGCCGGTCCGGACAGATAGACTTCACTTTCCGGATGTCCCATCCGTCCGACAAAGTTCCGGTTGGTGGTGGAAAGCGCCCGCTCCCCTTTGGCCAGAATTCCCATATATCCGCCCAAGCAAGGTCCGCAGGTAGGAGTGCTGACCACAGCTCCCGCATCGATAAAGATATCGATCAGTCCTTCCTGCATGGCTTGCTTATAAATATCCTGAGTTCCGGGTATGACAATTAAGCGTACATCCCCATGGACTTTTTGGCCCTTGAGGATCTGAGCCGCCACTTGCATATCTTCCAGACGGCCATTAGTACAGGAACCGATGACCACTTGATCGATTTTAATTCCTTTCCCTTCACTGACGGGTCTGGCGTTCTCCGGCAGATGAGGAAAAGCCACTTGCAAAGGAATATCTGCCACATCCCATTCATAGACTTCCACATACTGAGCATCGGGATCGCTGTGATAGACTTTATAAGGGCGTTTGGCCCGTTCATTCACATAAGCCAGGGTCTTTTCGTCGGGAGGGATAATACCGTTCTTGGCTCCCGCTTCCACAGCCATATTGCACATGGTTAAACGGCCGTCCATGGACAAGGCGGCGATACCTTCCCCGGTGAATTCCATGGCCCGGTAGCGGGCGCCGTCCACCCCGATTTTGCCGATGGTGTAAAGAATCAAATCTTTACCGCTGACCCAGGGCTGGAAGTTCGTTCCTTTAAATATGAATTTTATGGATTCCGGAATTCTGAACCAGGCTTCCCCGGTAGCCATGCCGGCGGCTAAATCTGTGCTGCCCACTCCTGTTGCAAAAGCACCCAAAGCGCCGTAGGTGCAGGTATGGGAATCGGCGCCGATGATCACATCACCGGGCAGGGTCACGCCTTGCTCAGGAAGAAGACAGTGCTCAACACCCACTCTTCCCTGCTCCCAATAATGAACAATCCCTTGTTTTTTGGCAAATTCTCTTAAAGCTTTGCTTAATTCTGCAGAAGCGATGTCTTTGTTGGGGGTAAAGTGGTCGGGAACCAAGGCGACCTTGGTCTTATCCCAAACGGTTTCCACACCAAACTTCTCAAATTCCCGGATGGAGACCGGACCGGTTATATCATTGGCCAAGGCCAGGTCCAGCTGGGCGGTAATCAATTGACCGGGTACCACCTTATCCAGACCGGCATGCTCGGCAAGAATTTTCTCAGTGATGGTCATTGCCATATCTCTCATTTCCTTTCCTCTTGTATAGAACCACTTATATAGAACCATGCGCTTTGTCATTACAAACAAAGCGCATGTCATTATCTGATAAACAAGTTTGATGCAATGAGCAAATAAATTTCGTAACGCTCCGTGGGTCGGGTCAAACTCTTTCCGGGAGAAAGGTGAGCTGTGGTGGTTGGGGTGGGAGACGGCTAAAGGTCCGGGTCGCTGAAGGAGACTTTCCCCCGAAGGAGATTCATGTAGGATTATTCACCGGGCTTCTTAATAAAGGGCATCATGGCACGAAGCTCAGCTCCCACTTTTTCGATAGGATGCTCGGCGTCTTTACGCTCGATAGCATTAAAGGAGGGGCGGTTGATTTGGTTCTCTAAGAGCCAGTTCTTGGCAAAGGTGCCATCCTGGATTTCCGCCAGGACTTTTTTCATTTCTTTGCGGGTTTCATCGGTGATGATGCGTTTACCGATCATCATATCCCCATACTCAGCGGTGTCGGAGATGGAATAACGCATCCGGCTGATGCCGCCTTCATAGATGAGGTCGACAATCAGCTTCAATTCATGCAAGCACTCAAAATAAGCGCTCTCCGGCTGGTAGCCGGCTTCCACTAAGGTATCAAAGCCTGCTCGGATCAATTCGGATACCCCGCCGCAAAGTACGGCCTGCTCACCAAAGAGGTCGGTTTCCGTTTCTTCCTTGAAGGTGGTCTCCAGAACTCCGGCCCGGGTACAGCCGATTCCTTTGGCATAAGCCAAGGCCAGATCATAAGCACGGCCGCTGGCATCCTGGTGAACGGCTATCAATCCGGGTACGCCGGCTCCTTCTTCATAGGTTCTGCGCACCAGATGTCCGGGGCTTTTGGGAGCGACCATGAAAACATCCACATCAGCGGGAGGTACAATCTGACCAAAATGAATATTAAAGCCGTGGGAGAACACCAAGCATTTGCCTGCTGTAAGATGGGGTTTGATTTCTTTCTCATAGACGGAGGCCTGGCGCTCATCAGGGAGAAGGATCTGAATCAGATCGGCTTGAGCTGCAGCTTCAGCCACAGTTGCAACTTTCAAACCGGCTGCTTCAGCTTGTTTCCAGCGGCGGGAATCGGCACGAAGACCGATGACCACATTGAGACCGGAATCTTTTAAGTTCTGAGCCTGAGCATGACCTTGGCTCCCATAACCCATCACTGCAATGGTTTTGCCTTGGAGTAATTCCAAGCTTGCATCAGAATCATAATACATTTTTGCCATGATAAAACGCTCCTTTTTGAATCCCCTGAAGATTACCTTTTAACCTGAGGATTACCTTATTAATATAATGTTTTGCCAGCCTAAGCCGCATTTCTAAAATAGTGAAATGTACGGATGTGATGTACTATCTCATGATAGCACAAAGAATCCTGTTGTACAACAGAAAACGGCAACTTAGGCGGTTTTATAACAACTCTGTATATTAGAAATATTTAGATAAAGACAGTCTGATTAGCTTTCCAAACGGGTTATAGCAATCTTCCCAGTCCTCACCAGTTCCATCAGCCCAAAGGGGCGTATGGTTTTCACGAAGGCATCGATTTTTTCTTCGTCCCCGGTGAGTTCTACGGTCAGGTTGCTTCGTCCCATATCCACTACCCGGCCCCGGAAAACGTCCACGATTTGCAGGACTTCCAGGCGGGTATCCGCTTTCACCTTGATGCGGATTAAAGCCAGCTCCCGATCCACCACCGTCTCATTGGTCAGGTCTGTTACTTTATGGACCACCACCAGCTTATGCAGCTGTTTGGAAACCTGCTCAATCACTGTATCATCCCCATCGACGACGATGGTCATCCGGGAAATGCCGGGATGCTCCGTCTGACACACTGAGAGACTGTTGATATTGTAGGCCCGCCGGGCGAACAATCCGGCCACTCTGGTCAATACACCAGGGTTATTTTCGACAAGAACCGCTAAAGTATGCAGCATTTTCCTCACCACCCCAACATTTCTGTGAGTCCCTTCCCTGGGGGAACCATCGGGGAGACCACTTCATCTTCGGATATAATGAAATCCATGAGAACCGGACCGGGATGATTAATAGCTTCCAAGAGAGCGTTGCGGACTTCGGAAGTCTCCGTAACGCGAATTCCGCGAATGCCGTAAGCTTCGGCAATCTTGATAAAATCCGGGTTGGCGGTAAGCTGAATCTGACTATAACGCTCATCGCAAAAGACCATTTGCAGCTGGCGCACCATACCTAAAACCCCGTTATTCATGAGGATAATCTTTACCGGAAGCTGGTATTGCACGGCGGTAGCCAGCTCCTGAATGCTCATCTGGAAGGAGCCGTCCCCTGTAACCAGAAAAACGGTGCTTTCAGGAGCAGCGACTTGAGCTCCGAGAGCTGCAGGCAATCCAAAACCCATGGTGCCCAGACCGCCGCTGGTGATAAAATGCCGGGGAGCTGGAACCGGATAGCCTTGGGCTGCCCACATCTGATGCTGGCCCACATCGGTGGTGACGATGGTTTCTTCTCCGGCAATTTCGCCCAGGGTCTCAATAATCACCTGAGGATTAAGATTGGGATTATCGGTCTTGAGTTTTTCTTCCTGCCACAAGCGGATTTGCTCCCACCAAGGAGAAATTTCCGGTTTGCTGACTTTAGAGAGAAGCTCTTCCAAAACCAATTTGGCATTGCCGACAATGGGGACCTTGGTTCTTGCAACTTTGCCGATTTCGGCGGGATCAATGTCGATATGAATGATTTTGGCTTTCGTGGCAAAACGATGGCCTAAACCGCTGGTGACCCGGTCGTCGAAGCGGACCCCTATAGCAATCAGCAGATCACAATCATCTACTGCATAATTTGCCGTCACGGTTCCGTGCATCCCTACCATCCCCAAAACATTGGGGTGGTTTGTGGGCAGGCTTCCTATCCCCATCAGGGTAGTGACCACCGGAAGGTTGGCCCTTTCCACGACTTGCTGAAGGATTTCACTGGCTCCGGCCGTGATCACTCCTCCCCCGGCATAGAGAACCGGCCGCTGGGATTGGGCGATGACCCGGGCTGCTTCTTCGATCTGCCCGGCATTCCCCTTGGTAAAGTATTTATAGCTTTTCAGATTCAATTCTGCCGGGGCCGGGCGGACATCCGTTGCGGCCAGAACGTTTTTGGGCAAGTCGATTAAGACGGGGCCGGGACGTCCTGTGCTGGCAATATAAAAAGCTTCCTTGACAATCCGCGGGATCTGCCGCGGGTCCTTGACCAGATAAGAATGTTTGGTGATGGGAAGGGTAATCCCTGTGATATCCACCTCTTGGAAGGAATCCGTCCCCAAAAGGCTGGTGGGGACTTGCCCGGTTAAGATCACAACGGGTATGGAATCCATATAGGCATTGGCAATCCCTGTGACTAAATTCGTTGCTCCCGGTCCGGAAGTGGCCAGGCAAACCCCTACTTTGCCGCTGACCCGGGCAAAGGCGTCGGCGGCATGAATGGCAGTCTGCTCATGCCGGGGCAGCAGATGCCGGATCGGGCTGTTGATCAGGGCATCATAGATGGGCAAAACAGCTCCGCCGGGATACCCAAACATGACCTCTACTCCTTCCTGGACCAAAGAATCCAGCAAAAGAGCCGCCCCTGTGGCATAGGTAGTACTCTCCTTCTCATTCCCCAAATGTTATCACTCCTTTACTCGTCGTAAGGCCGCTCCTTTAGAAGCAGATTGTACGAAATAGGCGTACCGTCCCAGGTAGCCTTTGCGTAGTTCAGGCTTGAGATGATCGGGCTTAACTGCCATGGCTGCAAATTCTTGTCGGCGCTGTTCTCTTTCTTCTTCAGATACGATCCACTCAAGACGGCCTTTACCAATATCAATGCGAATTTTATCCCCATCCTTTAAGAGAGCGATGTCCCCTCCCAAGGCGGCTTCCGGTGAGACATGACCGATTGATAGACCGCGGCTGGCGCCTGAGAATCGTCCGTCTGTGAGCAAAGCCACATCGGAATCCAGGCCCATACCTGCTAAGGTCGCTGTCGGTCCCAGCATCTCCCGCATACCCGGCCCGCCTTTTGGCCCTTCATAGCGAATGACCACTACGTCGCCGGCTTTGATCTCCAGGTTGCGGATAGCCTCGGCGGCGGGAACCTCTCCATTGAAGACCTTGGCTGATCCTTCAAAGACAAAGTCCTGGCTGCTTAAAGCACCTTGTTTAATGACCGCTCCTTCCGGAGCCAGGTTGCCGAAGAGGATGCGCAATCCCCCTCTTTGGGAGAAGGGGTTAGATTGGGGGCGGATAATTTCTGTGTCCACAACTTTGGCATCCTTTAAGCGTTCAGCCATAGTCACGCCGGACACGGTCATGGTCGATCCGTCGATCAATCCGGCATCCAAAAGCTGTTTGAGAACCGCACTGACTCCGCCTGCTTCATGGAGCGCAGCCAAAGGTGTTTCAGAAGCCGGGGCGAGTTTACAGATTTGGGGGGTTTTTTCACTGACTTCATTAACCTTGCCCAGATCCCAGTCTATATCCCCTTCGTTAGCGATGGCTGGTAAATGGAGGATAGTGTTGGTGGAACAGCCTAAGGCCATATCCACAGCCACGCCATTTTTCAGAGTGCTTTGGGTGACAATATCTCTGGGTTTAAGGTCTTGACGATAAAGCTCCATGACCTGATAGCCGGTTTCTTTAGCAAGTACTAAACGCTCGGAATAGACTGCGGGAATGGTACCATTGCCCGGTAAAGCCATGCCGAGAGCTTCGGTTAGACAGTTCATGGAGTTGGCGGTAAACATACCGGCACAGGAACCGCAGGTCGGGCAGGCTTTAGCTTCCAGTTCATGAAGCCAGGCTTCATCCTTTTTGCCGGCATGGACCTGTCCCACCCCTTCAAAAACTGTACTCAGGGTTACAGGATTGCCTTCGAACCGGCCAGGCAGCATAGGACCGCCGCTGACCACAATGGCCGGGATATTTAAGCGCATGGCGGCCATCAACATCCCGGGAACCACCTTGTCACAGCTGGGGATTAAAACCAAAGCATCCAACTGATGACCCTTGGCCATGACTTCAATGGCATCGGCCACGATTTCACGGCTGGCCAGAGAATAATGCATCCCCTCATGCCCCATGGCAATTCCGTCACAGACCGCTATGGTGGAAAACTCAAAAGGGGTTCCTCCGTTTTCCCTGATCCCTGCTTTCACGGCTTCTGTGACTTGTCGAAGATGCATATGACCGGGCACCAGCTCGGTAAAAGAATTGACCACACCGATAAACGGTTTGCGGAGTTCACGATCCGTCAGTCCCAAAGCTTTTAAAAGGGAACGATGGGGCGCCCGGTCAATTCCTGTTTTTATGGTATTGCTGTTCATAGTTTTTCCTCCACTATTTTTCTGTTCAAACTATCCATATCTATAGTATTTGCCTTTTTTCAGAATTGTCCTTCTTAATCCGTCCTCTGATCGATAACCTTTCGCCGGAGATTATGCTTTATTAATCGGCACCCCGTCCACTAAGGTTAAATCCCGGAAATCCTTGAGAAGATCTTTAAAAATTTCACCAGGCTGACCATCGGCGATGACGCGGCCGTCGGCTTTGACCACAGGAATTAATTCGGCTGCCGTACCTGTTAAGAAGCATTCCTCTGCGTTATAGACATCATGGCGGTTAAACAGCTCTTCCCGGACTTCAAGCCCTCTCTTTTTGGCCAGTTCGATGACGGCGTTGCGGGTAACACCCTCTAAACATCCTGATGACAGAGGGGGGGTGAGCAATGCTCCCCGGCGGAGGATGAAAATGTTATCGGCGGTGCCTTCCACCACATAGCCTTCTTGAGTCAGCATAATGGCTTCCACCACACCGGCTTGGGTGGATTCGATTTTGGCCATAATATTATTGAGGTAATTCAAGGATTTCACCCGGGGGCTAAGGGAATCCGGGTTGGTCCGGCGTACGGCCACGGTTTTGACGTCCAATCCCTGCTCATACATTTCCTGGGGGTAGATTTTAATTTGGTCCGCTATACAGATAATGCTGGCGCCGACACAGTTATTGGGGTCGAGCCCCAAGTCCCCCACTCCCCGGCTCACAACCAGACGGATATAGCCGTTATCCAGGTTATTCTTGCGCAGGGTGCTGCACAGGACTTCTTCCATCTCCTCTTTGGAAATGCCGATATTCAGCATGATGGTCTTAGCCGACTCATATAAACGGTCAAGATGTTCTTTACATTTAAATATGCGGCCATGATAGGCCCGAATACCCTCAAAAATGCCATCCCCATATAAAAAACCATGATCAAATACCGAAATTTTGGCCTCAGCTTGGGTTACAAATTCACCATTAAGATAAATCAGTTTTTCCATACAAAATCTCTCCTTTAAATATCTTAAAACTGTTTATAATAGAAGATTCTCTGAATATTATAGAAAACCGAGCGGTGTTCCTACCCTCTCGAGGAACTTTCCGCTCGGGTATTTTCTGCCCACGGTGTAAATCCATGCTCTGGATTTTGTACCGCTCGGACCAGACGGAGCAGCTCCCGGAACCCTAGGTACACTTCCTGCTGTTATAATACATTCTTTCATTTATAACTAAGTTTATAATACACAGTTGGCAGTGTCAACCCATTTTGAAAAAGTCTTGTCAAAGAAAAAAAACCATATTATAATGTCCACAACGCAAACACATTTGTTTTCACAAAATGGATTGGAGGAGAATTGATGCAGGTCGTTAAGATTGGACTGCTGGGTCTCGGAACCGTCGGCAGTGGCGTAATTCAGATCCTTGAGCAAAATGCTAATGATATACAGAACCGTTCCCTAAGTCAGATTAAAGTCTCCAAGGTCCTGGTGCGGAACCTTAAGGCTCCCCGCTCAATCGCAGGGGATTTTACTCTAACCGATCAAGCCGCCGATGTTCTCACCGACCCCGACATCAGTATCGTCGTCGAAGTGATGGGCGGCATCGAACCGGCCAAAACCTATATATTAGAAGCTTTTAAACAAGGGAAGAATGTGGTGACCGCCAATAAGGACCTTTTGGCCCTTCATGGGCAAGAGCTTTTGGATGCGGCTAAAGAAGCTGGCAAAGATCTTTATTTTGAAGCCAGTGTAGCCGGCGGCATTCCTATTATCGCCGCCCTGAAGCAGTCTCTGGCCGGGAATAGAATCTCTGAAGTCCTGGGGATTATTAACGGCACCACCAACTATATCCTGACCGCTATGACCGAGCAGGGCCGGGATTATCAGGAAGTCCTGACGGAAGCTCAAGAGTTAGGTTATGCGGAAGCCGACCCGACCGCAGATGTGGACGGACTGGATGCCGCCCGCAAGCTGGCCATCCTCGCCTCCATCGCCTTTAACTCCCGGGTCACCGTCAATGATGTCTATGTGGAAGGGATCGCCAAGATCACCTCCGAAGACATCGCCTATGCCCGTGAACTCAATTCCACCATCAAACTTCTGGCTGTGGCTAAAGCTCAGGCCGACGGCATCGAGGTTCGTGTCCACCCTGCCTTCGTCCCCGACAGCCATCCCCTGGCTGCCGTCAGCGGAGTTTTTAATGCCATCTATGTGGTGGGAGACGCCGTTGGCGAAACCATGTTCTATGGCCGGGGTGCCGGTTCCCTTCCCACCGGAAGTGCCGTTGTCTCCGATATCATTCAAGTGGTCCGGAATATCAATGCGGATTCTACAGCCAATATTAATTGCACTTGTTACAATGAATTAGCCATCAAAAGCGAACAGGATTTTAAAAGCGCTTTCTATATCCGGCTGCGGGTCAAGGATGAACCCCGGGTTCTGGCTACCCTAGCCCTGCTTTTCGCCGAAGCCGGGGTGAGCTTTGCTTCCATCATTCAAAAACAGAAAAAACGCCAGGAAGCGGAAATCGTCCTGGTCACCCACCCCACTCAGGAATCCTGCTTGCGTGAAGCTCTGGATTCGGTCCGGGCCTACAGCAAAGTGCTCTCCATCCACAATGTGATTCGTTTTGAATCAGGTGAGCATTACGACTAGGCTCCAGGAGGAAGTCAATAAGAATTAAGGAGGATCATCATGGTTCGTGTCAGAATACCGGCCACCTCTGCTAACTTAGGGCCAGGCTTTGATTGTCTTGGTATGGCCCTTTCTTTATACAATGTTGTCCAAATAGAAGCTGCTGACTCTTTTCAGATCGCTTTAAAAGGGGATTATACTGCAGGCATCCCTGGGGATGAGACCAATCTCGTTTGGCAAAGTATGTGCAACCTATGGGAGGCCATTGGCTTTGAGATACCAACGGTTTCCTTGGAATTGGAAAACAACATCCCCCCCACCCGCGGCATGGGAAGCAGCTCCGCAGCCATCGTCGGCGGCTTGGTAGCAGCCAATGAATATGCGGGAGGAGTCTTGAGCAAGCAGCAAATCCTTCAGATCGCCAATCGGATCGAAGGGCATCCCGATAATGTGGCTCCGGCACTTTTAGGGGGAGTTACCCTGGCCGTCACCGCAGAGGCCTCCGTCATTGCCAGGACAGTGCATTCCCAGCCTCAATTCATGGCCTTAGCCATCGTTCCGGACTTCTATCTGTCCACCGAAAAAAGCCGCAATGTGCTGCCTGCCTCCATTTCCCGGGCAGATGCCGTCTATAATCTATCCCGGACAGCCCTGCTGGTGGAAGCATTGATCCACGAGAATCACGAGCTTCTTAAGGAAGGTATGCAGGATCGGCTGCACCAAAACCAGCGGGCAGGCCTCGTCCCCGGCCTTGGGGAAACCTTGCAGGTGGCACTGGATTCCGGGGCCTACGGTTCCGCTCTCAGCGGTTCCGGCCCTACCATCCTGGCTTTGGTCTCTTCCCACAGGGCTGAGCAGGTTTCCCAAGCCATGGTAGACTCCTTGGCAGCTCATGGCTTGACAGCCAAGGCCTACCTCCTATCCGTCGACTCGGAGGGGGCGGCGGTTATTTAAAGGGTTATCATCTTTATAGAACAGTTAAAAGGCGTCCTGATTTTGACCAGTGCCTGAGAAGAAAGGCAGTTGCCAGTGAACTTTAAAGTTCCTTGGCAACTGCCTTTTCTTATTGGGCAAATTACCAATCGGTTGGTAATTTAAATTTATTTCGAATATAAGCTTGACGAGGATACTCCTCCGTCAACGGGAAAAGCACCGCCTGTTATATACCCGGCCTCCCCGCTCACAAGAAAAGCCACCATGTTGGCAATATCCTCCGGTTCCCCAATCCGCTTTAAAGGCACACGCTCCGCGCAGCGGACAGCGGTTGCTTCATCGGGAAAACTCTTTTGCAGGAGAGGGGTATTGATTGGCCCTGGCAATACACAATTGACCCTCACTCCGCAATCTGCATATTGCTGGGCAAGGCATTTTGTCAGCATAATAAGCCCCGCTTTTGTGGTGCAGTACAGAGGAGATGTTAGTTCGGGCACAAGTCCCAAACACGAAGCGATGATAATGACCGAGCCTTGTCTTTCTTTGATTTTAGCAAGGGCATTGCGTGTCATCAGATATGTTCCTTTAATATTGATATCCACCATGTTGTCTATTTCTTCATTAGTGGTATCCTCCAAATATCTCTCAAAATAGATCCCGGCATTATTCACTAAAATATCCAGTTGAGAGATATGGGATAGTGCTGACTTAATCTGGCCATCATCACGAATATCAACATGATAGAAGGGAAACTCCTCCGGCGGCTTTTGAATATCAAAGATAATGACCTCTATCCCCGCCTCTTTCAGCCTCCCAGCAATGGCCAATCCCATTCCGGAACTGCCGCCTGTGACAACCGCTGTTTTTTTACCTTTCATAACCATCACCTATCATCAAAAATTTCCTGACTGTGAAAATATATCAGATCACCTGCAGTATGTCTTTAAGCTGCAGCAAATCTGAAATAATATAATCAATCTCAACATCAGAATCCGTGTTCCTATGCTTGGGATTATACCAGCAAGAGTCCATCTTGCTGTTTTGGGCCCCGACCATATCCGCTTCAAGGCTATCGCCGATGAGCAGCACCTCGCTGGGCTTCAACCTGCTTCTTTGCAAGCACTCCTCAAAAAACCGGACACTGGGCTTTTCATGGCCGATATGGTCAGAGACAAATACATCTGTAAAATACGGCAATAAGCCGGCTAACTCCAGACGCTTCAACTGGGTTTTCAAAATACCGTTGGAGGTCACAAAGAGTTGGTAGCGAGCGCTTAAATAGCCCAGGGATTCTGCCGCATGGGGTTCAGTGAAAAACTCTTCCGCCAATCTCTCCTGGAACATCGTCTGCAAAGGGATATGAGAACACCCAAGCTGGAGCTGTTTAAATAATTCTTGAAATCTAAGATTGATGACATCTTGAACGGTAAGTTCGCCTTGCTTTTGTTGAAGCCATAATCGCTGGTCTATGCTGCGGAACAGCTCGTAAACGGTGTCATCGTAGTCCATACTGAAATGACGGAATGTCTTGCCCAGTGCTTCCCTGCTGCACTGTTCGAAATTCAGCAGGGTATCATCCACATCAAAGAATAAAGCTTTATACACTGAGCTATCCCCCCTGAGTTATCTATTTTAGCCAATAGCCCCAAGGGCCCTATATCTCATCTTCAGTATAACAGGTATAACCTCTCGGACGAAGCGCTTTTGATCTTCAGTTTTTGGAGCTAAGCACGTTTCCTGACAAGGTAAAAAACAACAGATTTATAGCTAAAAGGCCGCCCCTAATACGAAGGTTTATTCATATTGGGGCGGGCCTTTACTTATGAGAGAGATATTTCGCTCCCGGTCTATCCTTTTTTCATCTCATCCAGATATTTAATGGCACTAAGAGCCGCCGTTCCTCCTTCCCCTACCGCTTTGTTCAGCTGATAGGGCTGTCCGGAGCAGTCCCCGGCGGCAAAGAGTCCCGGGATACCGGTCTCCAGCTCCCGGTTCACCTTGATGGCGCCTTTGTCCATTTCCAAGCCCGGAACGATCTGCTCCGCCGGCAGGCTTTCCCGGAGCACGAAGACACCGTCTACTGAGATCTCTTCGTTATCCAAGACCAGCTTTTCTACCTTTTGAGTGCCGGAAATCTCCTTAACCCTGGCTTTTTTTTGAATGATTCTGGAATCAAGCTGCCCTACCTCTTTGTAGAAAGGCAGATAATAGACTTCAGCGCAGATCTCAGCCATGAAATTGGCTTCGGCTTCTCCTTCGTGGCTGTAGGAAACAATGGCCACCTTTTTCCCTTTGTACAAAGGTCCGTCGCAAGTGGCACAATAGCCCACTCCCCTGCCCAGAAGCTCTGTCTCCCCGGGAAGAAGCTTGGTAGGCGATACCCCTGTGGCCAAAATCACCGCATCGGCTTCAAAGGATTCATTATTGCCCACCAGGGTGAAAGGCGGTCCGGGATAAATATTGAGAACTTTCCAAGGTACAACCTCAATGCCCATGGCTTTTACGTGGTTTAGAAAATTCTGCCGCAAGTCCTCCCCTTTGATTTCATGAAAACCCAGGTAATTATCAATCTGGGGAGCTTTAGCTAATTTGGGACTGCAAAAGTCACTTCCCAAAAGAATAAAGTCTTTATTTCGAATTTTGGCATTTAAGGCGGCAGACATCCCGGCGGGACCGCACCCGACAATAGCCAGTTGATAACGAGATTTTAATTGAAATCCTTCACTCATCTTCTATAACCTCCTTTGTTATCCTTTCATATTCTCCAGAAACTATCGGAATCCCTTTTCTCTCAGCAAGACCAATTTTAAGATTATTTAAAACCAACCTTTGACAATAGTTAGTATCGGCAAAGACGATAAGCACCAACCATAAAAATTTTAATTGTATCGGATTAATCTTTTATGATAAAATTTGTTTTACTGTATTTAACCATTGAAGCTATCACTAAACTTGAGAAAAGGGAGAAACACCATGATTTCTTTTATTCTGACCTTAAAACGATTACTATCCGCTGTTTATCGCATAATGAAGGAAAAAGCCTTTAAATCTTTACTGGTATCCTTGGCATTGATTTTGCTTTCCGGCACTCTTTTCTATAAACAAGTCGAAGGATGGTCCTTGCTGGATTCTTTCTATTTTGCTTTTGTCAGTCTGATTCCCACCAGTGTCTCTACCGGTTTTGTTCCCCAAACCGATCTAAGCAAGTGGTTCACGATGATTTATCTTGTTGTCGGTGTCGGGGTTATGCTGATGATATTAATCATGATCGGCTTTGCCGTTGTTAATTTTGAAAAATCGGAGCAGGAAGAGTTTAAGCAGAAAATAATTGATAAGGTGGATTAGGACTTCTCATCCAGCAAAAAACCACGCTTCATTTGAGGCGTGGTTTTTCATCTTCCGTGTTCAAGTCATTCACCTTGAGCTGCTCTGTGCGAATCCACTGATTAACATGACTTCTTCCCCCATTATAGGTGGCCAGGACCAGCTCGATATCGCTTTTCACTCAGTCCCGAAAAGCATTCTGGAATTTACGTGTCAGAGCTCCGCGCTTTTCCAGATGGGCCAGGCAGGCGCGCAGGCAGCCCTGACCGACGCACAGCCCGGCAGGAGAGTGGAAATACTGCTGGGCGTTGCGGGCATAGCTTACCTTGTCATTGACATTGGCTGCGATTTCCTCTCTGCTTGGGCGCGGCTTTCCGTCTGCGGTATGGGTCTTGGTGCCGTCAATGATATTTTGCGCATAGGCCTTGACTTCGTCCGGTGCGAAGGGGCTGAGGGCCCCGCTGCCATGAGCAAGGGCGCATTTCCCTTCGTCCAGGGAGAAGCGTTTGATAAGGGTTACATTGGGGACGTCCACGTCGTCCTTTTCGTTGCTGAGCAGGGCTTTGGCGGGGCAGTGACGGACGCATTCCCGGCACCCGTCGCAGATGGGCGTTTGCAGGATGGGACTCGGCGTCAACGGGGCGTCTGTGATCAAGAAAAAAATACGCTGGGCAGGGCCAAATTCCGGCGTCAGCAGAACGCGGCTGAGACCGATCTGCCCAACGCCGCACAACACACCCGCGATGCGGTGGTTGATAAAAACATCCGGAGCCGGCTTTGCCGTTCCGTCCCCGCCCAGGGCCGGTTTTCCCGGGGGCGTCGTTAAACGGCTGCTGCTGTACATCACGGTGGTTGCTTCATAGCCGTGGTCTTCAATAAAGTTGGCCAATTTGCGCTGCACCATGGGGGCAAAGATATTATTGATATCTGAAAATCCCGTCAAGGTGTAGGCGCTGAAGTAGGTGCCCTCTTCCACAC
The DNA here is from genome assembly GCF_007830365.1 of Desulfitobacterium sp. LBE. NCBI lineage: Bacteria > Bacillati > Bacillota > Clostridia > Eubacteriales > Desulfitobacteriaceae > Desulfitobacterium > Desulfitobacterium sp. LBE. The sequence continues at coordinate 911,283 of NZ_VLKD01000001.1, forward strand.
CGCGATAGGAACCCCTGTGGACCCGAAAACCAATGCAGATCACTGATTTCGCTTTGGGCATAATTGTTCGGGGATGATTTTCAACAGGCGCCTGATCCCAGCGGTCGATGGAGCCGATGCCAACCAGATCCGCTCCGTATTCACGGGCGGCGCGCTTTACCTCTTCTGCATTTAGCATAATCACACCTCTGATCTTAAAAATGGTTGGATCCCTCATCGTACGGAAACAGCGGCGTTGACAAGTAACGTTCACCGGTATCCGGCAGAAGCACAACGATTTTCTTGCCTTCCAGCTCTCTTCTGGCTGCAATCCTGGTGGCCGCATAGAGGGCGGCACCGGATGAGACTCCGACCAGGAGTCCTTCCGATTTCGCCACTTCTCTGGAGGCTTCAAAGGCTTCCTCGTTTTTGACCCGGAATATTTCATCCACGAAGCTTGGGTTGAATACTTTGGGAATAAAGCCGGCGCCAATTCCCTGAATCGCGTGAGGGCCCGGCTGTCCGCCCGAAAGAACGGGAGAATTATAAGGCTCAACAGCCACAACCTTGATTCCGGGATTTACCGCCTTCAGGGCTTCTCCCACGCCGGTAACCGTTCCACCCGTACCTACTCCGGCTACAAAGACGTCTACCTTCCCTTCGGTATCCTCCAGTATTTCCCTGGCTGTCGTCTCCCGGTGAAAGGAAGGGTTGACCGGATTGCTGAACTGATCCGGAATAAACGATTTACTTATTTGTTCTTTTAGTTCTTCGGCCTTGCGGATGGCGCCGCCCATGCCCTGAGTGCCCGGCGTCAGCACCAGGTCCGCGCCCAGCGCCCGCAAAAGCCGCCGCCTTTCCACGCTCATGGTATCCGGCATGACCAAGACAATCCTGTATCCCTTGGCTGCCGCCACAAAGGCAAGGCCGATGCCGGTATTGCCGCTGGTCGGCTCAATAATCGTCGTATCCTGATCGATAGCACCCTGTTTTTCGGCATCCTCGATCATGGCGTAAGCGATTCTGTCCTTAACACTGCTCTGCGGATTGAAGTATTCCAGCTTGGCGATGATTTCAGCGAATAGATTTTTGCCTTTTGAATACCGGTTCAAGCGCAGCAGCGGCGTTTTTCCAATTAAATCCGTCAGATTATCTGCGATTTTTGGCATAGGGTTCCTCCCTCTTTCATTGTTGTGTCCTTACAGGCAAGGTTTTTCAAGGTGGTCGGGCGCCTCCGCAGCCTCATGGCGTATCCGCTCCGTCCCGCCAGCGGAAGCTGCGCTTTTCAACCTTTTCAAGAGTATAATTAAGGGTTACGCCGAACACGGCCATGACGATCAGGACAGCATACATTTCCGGGATTTTAAAATTGGACTGATAGAAGAAAAGCGCATAGCCAAGCCCCTTGCTGGCCCCCATCATCTCTGCGGCGATCAGGATCAGGATGGATACGGTGGCGGAGATGCGCATCCCTGCAAAGATATAGGGCAGGGATGCGGGCAGGACAACGGTTCCGAAGAGCCGCAGGCTGCCGACGCCCATGGAACGCGCCGCCTTAATGAGCTGAGGGTCTACATTGCGCACACCGGCTATGGTGTTGAGGAGGGTCGCCCAGAGAACCCCCCACAAGATGACCATGGTTTTGGAAAATTCCCCGATGCCGAAAAACATGACGAATACGGGCAAAAGGGCCAGGGTGGGCATGTTCCGGAACACTTGGAGAAGAGGATAGAGGAATACCTCTGCCTTTTTAAACCATCCGATGACAAGCCCCAAGGGAATAGCGACAAACATTCCCAGAGTAAAGCCGCTGAGGGAACGCATCAGACTGATTGAGCAGTGTTTCCACAACTCACCGCTGGCGGCCAGGCCGTATAATGCTTTAACCACCTTGGAAAACGGGGGGAAAAACACCGGATTGAAAATCTCAAGGCGCGCGCAGATTTCCCATATCAAGATGAAGACAATAATGGCAAGGGATGAGTTGAAGAGGTGTGTTGCCTTTTTTGTAAATTCTTTCATAGATATACTTCCCTACTGCTTACTTTCCTATAGTGGCATCGGAGACGGGGACGTCCTCGGGAACAAATTGATTGGTGTAAACTTCTTCAGGGCTGATATCCCCGTGTTCCCAAAGCCCCATCGTTTCAGCAATCTCAAACCAATCCTCGATATACGCCGGGTCGATGCTTTTGTTTTGGTCAAAATTGTTGGAGCTTAAATCGGCCGGATCCAGCTTCAGATATTCACCGGCCTCTTGCTTGGCGTAATCCAGGTTGTTATTAATAAATACTCTGGCGCGGTACATGGCGTTAACAAATCCCTGCACAACGTCGGGATGAGCTTCGATAAATTCATCGGAGAAAGCCCGGGCTGAGAAGCCTGCTCCAGGGCTATGGAAAATATCCCAGCTTGTGGCAAGCAGACGTACATCACCCTGTCTGAGCGCCACACCGCCATAAGGTGTATGGGAAGTGGTAACGTCGATCAGTCCCTGGGTGACGGCTTGTTCCGCCTGACCCGGCTGGTTCATCGTCACAAATTCAACGCTGTCAGGATCAAGACCCTTGTTTTTAAGATAATACTTGATGTATCCGTCCGTGCAGACTCCGCTGAAGCTGACGCTCACCTTTTTCCCCACCAGATCGTCCAAAGTCTTAAGGGGGCTGTCTTTTTTGACGAGATACATGATATGGGGGTTATCGGCATCGTCTACAAAGCCGGGGGCCACCTGGGTTATCTTGACACCCGCCAGACGCGCCTTCGCAATATCAGCCGGATGCCCCTGAGTGACCACATCAATAATACCCTGGGCCAGGGCCTGATATTGGGTCACCCCCTGTCCCAGTGAACCGACATACTCGATTTGAATGCCTTCGTCTGCAAAAAATCCCAGCTTATCGGCGATGATCGTGTCGCTAAAGGTGGTCTGCGTAACCACTTTAAGTACGAAAGGTTTGCCCTCCGCTGTCGCTCCCGGTTCTGAAGAACCATGGGGTGCCGGCTGAGGGGCGCTTGCCGACGAAGTGCAGCCTGAAAGTACCAGGGTCAGCGCCATGAAGAAGGTGAGGACGAGAGAGCTGAATCTTTTTTGTTTTAAAAGGGATTTTTTCATTTTAATACCTCATTTCTTTGTCATTGCAGTTTGCATATTGATTAGGTTACAAAAGCGCTGAAGGAGAAATTTCATCAGCAATGCTCCCATGGCTGTGATGTTTCCCGGGTTGCTCCACATCGTTGAGAATTTCCCAGATAAATCGGGTGATGGAGCTGTAATCGGCCGAAGCGCGCATATCTCCTGCAGTGCGCGGACGGGGAAGATTGATATCCAGGATTTTTTTGATTCTGCCTGGATGTTTGGTCATCACCACTACCCTGTCCGAAAGCAGCACAGCCTCCTCAATGCTGTGGGTGATAAACAAAATGGTTTTTTGCGTTTTTTCCCAGATGCGCAAAAGCTCATCCTGGAGAACCTCCCGGGTCTGCACATCCACCGCCGCAAAGGGTTCATCCATCAGAAGAACCGCCGGATCATAGGCAAGGGAACGTGCGATAGCAACCCTTTGACGCATCCCACCGGAAAGTTCATTGGGATAGCGATTTTCGAAGCCGTTCAGCCCCACAAGGTCGATATATTTTTTGACAATAGCCTCCCGCTGCTTTTTCGGTACGCGCTTGACTTCCAGACCGTATTCCACATTCCTCTTGGTGGTGCGCCAGGGGAAAAGGGCGTATCCCTGCATGATAAAGCCGCGGTCCAAGGCGGGACCGGTAGCCCGCTTGCCGTCGATATAAATTTCACCCTCCTTTGACTTGGTAAGTCCCGAAACAATGTCAAGAAGGGTGGATTTCCCGCAGCCCGAGGGACCGACGATGGATACAAATTCCCCCTGCCGGATGGACAGGCTGAAATTTTCCAGTGCCACAAATTCCTCCACACTCTTTTGTCCCGGATTGCGTATAAAGAAACTTTGCCTAAGATCCTTGAGCACGATTTTGGCATCTTCTCCGCTGTTTGAGGCCGAACCTCGCTTCTCCACCGCTACTGACATATACATTCTCCCTTTCATAAGTTTTCTCTGGATAGCCCCGGACGTTAATCCGGAGCCCCCCTCCTTTTTTAAGCGGGCTCAACCAGCCGCCCCCTCTCCATAATCCAATGTCGATTGCCGTATGGGATAAATTCAGGATTATGGGTGACAAGGACGATAGCCACACCGCTCCTCGCTACGGAGGAAAAGAGCTTCATAACCTCACCCCCTGTTTCAGGATCAAGATCTCCTGTCGGTTCGTCTGCCAGAAGCAGAGCCGGAGAGTTGATCAGGCCGCGGGCAATGGTGATCCTGCGCAGTTCTCCACCGGAAAGCTCCCCGGGGTAGGCGTTTCTCAAATGGGGAATGCCCATTTGCTCCAGCAAGCCCCAGGCCTTATCCACGGGCCCTTGCCCAGAGCGGTAAAAGCGGAACGGCAGCAGCACATTATCGAGAACGGTTAAATTCGGGAGCAGGCTCTGGCCCTGGGGAATGAAGCCAATCTGTTCGTTGCGCAGCCGGGACAGCTCATCGTCCCTGAGGTTGGAAAACTTCTGTCCGTTGAAAACAACCGTTCCCTGGGTTGGCGGCAACAGACCTGCCAGCAGGTTTAAAAGCGTACTTTTGCCGCTGCCCGAGCGCCCGGTTATCAAGATAAAATCCTCTTTGCCAATGGCGAGGCTGACATCGTTGAGGGCTAAAAAAGGTTCTCCGCCTCTTTTATATTCCTTCTGGAGATTTTCGGCCTGTAAAAGCATCGGTCAATCACCTCCCGGCCGGAGCGCTTTGTCCGTCAGGCTGCCTATTCTGGCCGAGGAAACAGCTGAGGTAAGAAGCCCCACAGCAACCGCTATCACAAATCCGCTCAAAATAATGAGGAGGCTGCTTAAGTGCCCGGGTGTTATATAAGGCAGTGATAGCTCCCGTTCAATCAGCGGACGGAATGAAAAAGCCAGAACACCGAATACCAGCACACCCGTCCCAGCTCCCGCGATACTGGTCAGGAATGTTTCCGTCAGGATCAGATGGGTCAGCCACTTTCGGGAAGACCCCAGCGCTCTGTAGATGGCAAACTCCCGTTTTCTTTCATTGAGTGTGACGGAAAATACAATCATCAGAACCCCCACGGACACCCCCCACAAGATGAACAGTAACGCGAGACAAAAGGCGAGCAAGGCATTGATATTCTGGGTCAGGCTGCTGATCATGTTTTTCGTGAAGATGAATTCAAGGCCGCTCCCCCTGTATTTGTCGTTGATATAGCGCTGAAATTCGGTGGTATAGCCTCCGGGAATATCGGCGGTCACCACAGATACGGCGTGAGCCTGATCCGGGATCTGAACGTCAGTGTAATAAACGTATTCCTTAAGGGCCGCCCTGGCGGTTTCCATGTTGAAAAAAACTGACGTGTCAAAGCCCATTCCTGTTTGCTCAAGCTTGGCGACCACCTGGTAATAGGAATCAAAAAAAAGCAATTGATCCCCGATATCAGCCTGGATATTCGCGCCAATCACGATATCCCTGAATCCCAGCTTTTGAGGCCTGGCGGAGGATAGCCACGGCCCAATCACAAAGTCGGTATCAGGATCATAGCCGATAAGCTGAACAGGAAAAGCGCAGTGGTCCGAGTCCAGGGTGGCTATAAAAAGCTGTGGCGATGCTTGGGCGAAGTCGCCGCTCTTAAGCACTTGCTCGGCCCTATCCCCATCAATGTAGAACGTACTGGGTTCCCCCTGGAGCAATACACCTTCCGTTTTCTGTTCATAGCCTTTCGGTACAACGAGCACATCCGCTCCCAACCGGGAGGAAACACTGTCCAAACCGTTGAACAGGCCATAGGAGAGCATCCCTCCGGCAATCAGCGAAGAGGACAGAAGAGCGACAAGTGCAATCAGGCCTATGCTGCGAAATGGCCTCCGGCGCAGGTTTTTTAAGGATAGGTCAATCAAGCTTGGGGAAAACATGCGCATCAGGAACGGACTCCTTCCTGTATTTTACGAAAAGAAACCCGGTGCTCCCGGCAGAGATGATGATGGAAAGGATGGTGAGTATGTTCAGGGCCGGAAGAGTTACAACCCGGCAATCCATAGTCGCTTCTCCGCAGACCCCAATCAAAAAATTCGGGATCAGAAAAGCCAAAATACTATTGAACAATATTGCCAAACTAAGTCCGGCCAGAAGGGGTGTGCTTTTCAAAAAGATGACCGCAGCGCCCAGCAAAGCAATGACTCCCCCCACGCCAATAAGAGCTCGTGCCGTCCAAAAGCAGGCTGTTGTTGTACCGTGATGCTGTTCGCAGATCTTGAAAATATACTGCGGACCCAAAGCAATGAGGATACCCAGGATAAGAATGGAGATGCCAAGCACCAGCCGGGAAGTTCTTTTCATAATCATTTTGCCCCCTTTTTCACCTTTGTCTGAAACGAGCCGGTCTGCCCAATAAAATAACCAGAGGACGTTGTGTTGTTCAAGCAACACGCGGGCCTCTGGTCTTTCCAGTCAACTCATTGCATATAATTCATATATGTTTTATATGTATTATATATGTTATAACGTCAAAACTTTGTTTTGTCAATACCTATATTTTTATATATTAGAAATTACTCCACCGTCACCCGAATGCTGTTGGCGTAGACATACTCGGAAATCTCATTGCCAAGCCCCGGCAGCTCAGGTACCGTTAAATAGCTGTCTTCAGGCTGATAATCGTGGATGCAGAGCTTGCGGTTCAACCCATTCGGAAAATGATGCTCGTGAATTAAAAAATTGGGAATCACCGTCTCCAGATGCAGAGCGGCGGCGATGGCAATCGGGCTGCCGCAGACATGAAGCTGTACGCTTACGTCATAGACATAGGCAGCATCGCAGATTTTTTTGCCTTCCGTAATGCCGCCGGTATTGCCCAGGTCCGGCTGGATAACCTGCAGAGAGCTGTTTTCAAAATACGGCGCGTACTGCCACCGGGAATAGATGCGCTCCCCGCTGGCCAGGGGAAGATCCAACCTGCTTGAGATATAGGCAAAAGTCTTCGGATTGGGCGTGGTCGGTTCTTCATAATAGAAAATATTATATTTTTCAATGCGTCGCCCGATCTGAATGGCGGAAAGGGCATCGGTGTTGGCATGATTCTCCACAATGATGTCCACATCCGGCCCCACCGCCTCCCGGGTCGCCGCCACACGCTCCTCCACCAGATTCAGGTAATGGGAGGAGAGCAGGCGGGTCTGCTTTTCACTGGTCAGGCGGACACCCTTTTCATCATAAGTGAAAAAATCCACCTTGACAGCGTTGTAACCCTCCGCCACCACCTCTCTGGCGACCAGCCCGTAATCCTCGGCTTTGTAAAGGGGGCCTCTGGTTTCACTCCATCCGAACTGAAGCTGGCTGGCGTAAGTGCGCAGCTTTTCCCGCTTTTTGCCCCCGAGAAGCTGATAGACGGGCTTGCCGTAAGCCTTGCCCTTAATATCCCACAGGGCGATGTCGATGGCCGAAATGCCTGCAAATACCACCGGACCGCCGTTTTGCCCCCAAAAGGTGCCTTTGTAGAGCTTATCCCAGATGACCTCGTGTTCCAAAGGGTCAAGGCCAATGATCAGGGAGGCGAAATCTTTGACCATGCCGAAAGCCGCCGGTGCCGCCGTCGCATAGGCAAGGGCCGCCTCGCCGTCTCCATAGATGCCTTCATCTGTAAAGATGCGGCAAAGAATGGGTCTCCAGTGCTTATTTTCCGCTGTGTCAAGTTGAAGAATATCAACTTTTATGATTTTCATAGGGGAACCTCCTTTTACTTTTTTCGTTTTTTGCTATTCAATTTTCTCTTCCGGCTTATCTCGTAAAACTATGACTGTCTCGGAGACAAAATCCAGCACTTCCCAATTTACTGTTAACACACTCCCTCCCCCCTTTCCCTCCGGCTCTCGAAGGCAAACAAAAAAGGCTTCAGCATCCTTTCCTGCTTGCCGCATGAAGAATAGTGCAAAGCCTTTGGTTTTCCAATCAGCGCGCCGAATATTCCGTTAATTCTAAGCTAAGCCCCATGTCCGGGTGGTCGGATCGTATTTCATTTCTTCCCTAACTTTTATCTCGTTAACCTAATTGATAAGCATATTTTAGCAAAACATACTTAATCAATATAAATAATATGTTTTTTTAAAAGATAGCAAAAGGACGCTTATGTTGTCAATAGAGTATTGAGCAAAAAGATCATGATATGGGGACTAAAAAACCACGCTTCATTTGAGGCGTGGTTTTTCACCATAAAGATCCTGATACTTTTCGTAGTTATCCATAACCCGCTGCACATATTCCCTGGTCTCCCGGAAAGGAATATCCTCCGTATTCAAGTCATCCACCTTGAGCTGCTCTGTGCGGATCCACTCATTAACATGACCTCTTCCCCCATTATAGGCGGCCAGGACCAGCTCGATATCCTGGAATTCCTTCTGCAGGCTGGCTATGTACCAGGTTCCGTACTGAATATTCTTTTCCGGCTCTCTCAGCTCGCTTTGGTCGAAGGCTCCATCCCCTAAGGTCTCGGCAATCCAGTCGGCTGTATCCGGCATCAGCTGCATAAGCCCCAGGGCGCCCTTATGGGATTGGGAATAGGGCAGGAATTTACTCTCAGCGCGAATGACCGAGATAACCAGCAAAGGGTCCACATGATATTGCTCCGCATAATGCTCGATAAGAGATTTATACGGATAAGGATAGATTACTTTCTTAATGGGGGGAGACGAGAACAAGAATGTAAAAGCAATCACACATAAGACCAGGGTAAACAAAAAGCCTGATCTTTTTTTCTTGCGCCGCACTGTGAACCCTTTCTTTTTCATGGGTACTCCTTGATTTCATCAGTATTTAAGTCTTAAAGCATTCTAAGGTTTGAACAAGGCTTCAGTCCATGGCTGGACTTAACATAGGACATATTATACTTTGAGAGGCTCATATTACGGAATAGAACGATAGACCTAAGTTAGACCTATTGCAAGACCTATTCTGACCCATTGCTTCATTCTATAGTCCTTGCTCCCTATTTATTCTTTCCATTTCTTTCCTTAATTGTACTACTGTTTCTTCCCATTTTCCAGAATTATCTATAACTACATCTGCTTTATTGCGTTTCTCGCCCAATGAATATTGGGCTTGGATGCGCAATGCCACTTCTTCTGCATTTAAGGCATCCCGTTCCATGACCCGTTGTTTTTGAATATCCAGCGGTACCCAAACCACCCATAACTCGTCCATCTGTGACCCATACCCTGCCTCGAAAAGCAAGGGAACATCCCAGACACAGATCCTCTCCCCTGCCTGTTCCAGTGCCTTTTGTTGTTTTTCCATGGCAACTCTGACCCGGGGGTGAAGAATCTTTTCCAATTGTTTACGGGCTTGATCATCGGCAAAAACAATTCTGCCTAAGGCTTTGCGATCGATTTCTTCTGTATCCGTCAGGATATCCTGACCAAAGGCAGCCGTAATGGCTGCCATCGTCTCCGGTTCATGATAAAGCCCATGAACCGTACGATCCGCATCAATAATCGGAACACCTTGTTGGGAGAGCCACCGGGAGACTGTGGATTTTCCGCTCCCGATCCCCCCGGTTAATCCGATAACCCACATAGTATGACACCTCGAATTCATTATTGTAATCAAATTAGCTTTCCCAAAGCGATGAGAATAAGCATGGTTCCCGGCAAAAGGCCCAATTTCCCTAAATACTCTTCGGGAAGTCTGCCTGCTAAAGCCTGACCACATTTGATCATAAAAATTTGCATCAAGGCCACCCAGGCAATAACCGACAAAGAGTTAAAGATTCCCACAGCAAGACCCAATACCAGACCGGAAGCAAAGGCATCCAGGGATAAGGCCGTGCCCAGCAGCACACTTTCCTTGGCACTGATCACACCGGAGCCATCAAGATCGGCCTGTTCCGGAGTTTTGAGAACCTGCACCACAACGCCCAGGATTTTGAATTCCAGCTTAAGGACCGGCTCCCGAACAGCTATTGTGCTGGCAGGCTCAGCCTTTGGCGTCTCTTTTTTAAACAAGTGGGGAATAGCCTTGATCAGCTGATAGCCCCCTAAGGTGAGTAAAATTCCCGCTGCGATAAGATTAGGCGAGACAACTGTAATAACCCCTATGAGGACATCGCCAAAGAACAGTGCTGTTCCCATGGCTACTACTGTACAAAGAGTTATGATCAACATCGAAAGAAGGGGTATGCGGATTCTCCGTATTCCATAAGATACCCCTACGCCAAATCCGTCAAAACTTAAGGCTATAGCGAAGAGTATTGCAGCTCCCATAATCATCCTCCTGTAAGTACCTTTACTTTGCAGGATAATATATGGGTAAACCCTTCTTATGGTGCCCTTATTCTTCTGTTATTTCTAACCACTCCATCATTGTACTATCCAGTAAAACCTTTTTTTCCTCAAAGAGTTTATGGAGCTCCAGAGCTTTTTCATAATTGGAAGTCACTGCAGCCATCTGCTCTTCTAAGGACTGGATTTCTTCCTCCAGTTCAGCTATCTGTGCCTCTAATTGCTGGGCCTTTCTCTGGCGCCGTCTTGCTTCCCGTTCCGTCTCCTTGGATTGTTCATGAGGGCGGGTTCCGACAGCTGTACCGGAGGAGGCGCTCCCGCCCGTGGAAGCGGCTTCTTCTTCCTGGACTTGCGCCTTATACATGCTGTAATCCCCCTCGTAGATTTTAAGCCCCTCAGGAGTCAAACGGGCGATTTTGTTCACGACCCGATCCAGGAAATACCGATCATGGGAGACAACCAAAAGGGTTCCATCATAATCCTGAAGTGCTTCCTCCAAGACATCCCGCATACGGGTATCCAAGTGATTGGTGGGTTCGTCCAGGAGGAGCAGATTTCCCTGAGAGAGGAAGAGCTTAGCCAGGGCCAGCCGGCTTTTTTCTCCCCCGCTTAATACGGAAACCGGCTTAAAGACCTCCTCACCCACAAACCCGAAACGGGCCAGCAGGCTGCGAATTTCCGGATCAAGCAAATCTGTGTCGCCCCGGATTTCATCCATGATGCTGCCCTTGCCGTGCAATTCCTCATGTTCCTGGGAATAATACCCCAGCTTGACATTGGCCCCCAGGCGAATCTCCCCTTGATAGGGCAGCGAACCTTTGATGGCTTTGAGCAGACTGGTTTTGCCGATTCCATTTTCTCCGAGCAGGGCCACCCGGTCCCCCCGGCGCAATTCCACATCAACTCCATGGAACAACCGGCGCCCGGGAAACTCTACAGAGACATCTTCCAGCATAAGGGTTCGATCCCCGCTGCGCCGTCCTGTGGCCAGGGAAATATGCAAAGACTTGGGGGTTTTATTCACCTCAACAGGCTTAATCTTCTGGAGCTGGGATTCCCGGCCCCGGGCTTGCTTGGATTTGATACCGGCTTTATAACGCCGGATATATTCCTCCAGGCGGGCGATCTTTTTGCTTACCCGCTCTGCTTCTCTGACCAGTGTGGTCTCTTCCACCGCCCGTTGCAATTCATACTCGGAATAGTTTCCCGGGTAACTCTTCAGTCCCCCATTCTCCAGATGCAGGACTTTCTGAACCACATGATCAAGGAAGTAGCGATCATGGGAAACCACTAAAATCGCGCCGTCATAGCCTTTCAAAAACCCTTCCAGCCATTCTAAGGCATCCATGTCCAAGTGGTTGGTCGGCTCATCCAGAATCAAAAATTCCGGAGAACGGAGCAGGAGTTTGCTCAAAGCCAGCCTGGTTTTTTGGCCCCCGCTCAAATGTTGAATGGGGTGCTCAGTTTCTTTAGTGAGCCCAAGGCCGGAGAGGATCTTGCGCACCTGGGCTTCCAGGGCATACCCGCCCATAGTCTCAAAGCGCTCCGTGAGAGCACTGTATTGAGCAAAAACTTTCTCGTCCGCGGTATGAGCCATCCGTTCTTCAAGAACATGAAGCTGTTCTTTCATTTCGATGAGATCGGCCCGTTCCGCCAGCATGCTCTCCCAGACGGTTCCCCTATCTTCAACTAAAGGATTCTGGGGAAGGTATCCCCAGGTGCCGATAAGAAATACCTCGCCGCTTTCCAGAGGGTGTTCCCCTAAGCAGGCCCGCAGCAAGGTCGTCTTCCCCGCCCCATTGGGTCCTACCAGTCCCACCTTCTCCCCTTTCTCCACAGCAAAAGTTACTTGTCGGAAAAGGGCTTCTCCGGAAACGTCCACGCCGCAGCTCCGACAGTAAAGAATACTCATATCATAATAACTCCTTTGTAACAACTCTAAGTCGTTTGCTTGGGTCGTTTAGCGTTATGCATGATGAACCTTCGGGTCGCGTAGCTTTACGCACAACGCGTACTCCATAGCTCCAGGGCTGGTCCACTCGCTTTCTTAACAGCTCTGCCAAACCTCCGGGTAATACCTGATGTGAACCGTGGCTCCGCTACGTTAAGAAAGCCTCGTTGACCTGACCGCCCCTCCGCTAAATCCGTCCGCTTTTGTACGTAAAGCTACTGCTTACGGGTATCTTCAAGTTCTTCTCTGGAGCCCCGAGGACCTGATGCTCTTTGTGAGGCGTTGTGAGTATTTCTGGGGCCAGCCCAGCCCTTCTTCAAAGCCCTTCTGAGGTCACCGACCTTGCCGCCTCAAGCGGCGTCGGTAACGACGGAAAAAGCTGCTTGGATAAGATTGCTTGCCTCACAGCTCCCACAACGCCCTGCTTACTCAGACCTGAAAAGCAGCCCAAGGATTTTGATTTACACAAGGGAAGCGACTTTAAGCGAGCGGAAACAAAACTTCGCGAAAAGCACTCTGCGGAGAAAGGTTGGAAACAGGACGTTTCCAACCCGCTATGAGGCAGGAGCCGATTTAGCGGGGAACCTTTCGGAGCAGCGGGCTTTTTGCGTTAGTTTTGTCCGCGCAGCTTATGGAGCGACCGGTGTAAAGCAAAATCCTGGAGACCCCGCTTTCAAATCCTTCTCAGAGCAGCGGAATTCAATCTTACACCTGACAGCAAGGGCAAAACACCGTAGACCTGCCGGCCAGACGAATTCTCACCAGAGTATGGCCGCACTCTTTGCAGGGTTCTCCCCCACGTCCATAGACCTTCAATTCCTTCTGAAAGTCCCCTCTTTCTCCATTAGCATCCTGGTAATCCCGGAAAGAAGTGCCATTGGCGGCGATACCCTCCTCAAGAACCTGACAGATGGCAGGGTAAAGCTTCTCAATCTCCTCTTTCGTCAAGGAATTGGCGCACCGCTCCGGGGCAATTCCCGCTCTGAATAAGGCTTCATCCGCATAGATATTGCCGATTCCCGCCACAAGGGTCTGATCCAACAGAGCTGCTTTAATGGCCAGTTTGCGGGGAGCCAGACGCCGTCCCAGTTCTGCGGCGGAAAAACCTTCCTCCAAAGGTTCCGGACCCAGGCGGGCTAAGGAGGGTTGCTGGAGGCGTTCTTCTGTTCTCACCAACTGCAGCCGGCCGAATTTGCGTGTATCGGTAAAGTGAATCTCCCCGGAAGATAGCTTAAGCACCACATGGGTATGCTTCTCCGGTTCCTGGCTTTGAGCATGGTAAACCATGCGCCCTGTCATGCGCATATGGGCGATGAAGGACCAGCCTTCTTCTAAAGTAAACAAAAGATATTTCCCACGTCTTTCGATACTTTGAAACTTCAGCCCTCTGACAGCATCGGCAAAGGTTTTCTCCTCATATCCTTCCACAGCACCTGGCCAGCGAATTAAGATCTCCTCAATCCTTCGCTCAAGAATATGCTGACTCAGGCTTCTGCGTATGGTTTCTACTTCTGGTAGTTCCGGCATAATTACACCTTCATATATAAGAATTAATGGAATGCTCTATTGACTGTACGACAATTGATGGTACTGCTTTACTAATAGCACTGCTCTTCTGATGGTACTACTCCAAGGAATAAGACTCCATATCATACCAATTCGGCCCGGTCTTACAATCTGCGATCAAGGGCACGGAGAGGGGGAAAGCGCTTTCCATTTCTTCACGGACGACTTTCGCCACTTCTTCCAGGTCCTCCGGAGCTACTTCGATCACCAATTCATCGTGGACCTGCAAAAGGAGGTTGGCCCGATAAGGTTTCAACGCTTCAGCCACTCCCAACATAGCCAGCTTCATAATATCCGCCGCCGTTCCTTGGATGGGGGTATTCATGGCAATCCGCTCTCCGAATTGACGCTGCACCCGGTTAGGATGACGCAATTCGGGAATCCGGCGCAAGCGGTTGAGCAATGTGCGGACCTGTCCTTCTTCTTTAGCCTTGACCACAATCTCTTCCAGATAACGTTTGACCCCTTCATAACGATGGAAGTATGTCTCGATATAGGTTTTGGCCTCCTTGCGGGGTACGCCCAAATCCCTGCCCAAACCAAAATCCGTCAACCCATAGATCAACCCGAAGTTAACCGCCTTAGCCTTGCGGCGCATATCCTTCGTGACTTCTGCCATAGGAATTCCAAACACTTCCGAAGCGGTACGGGTATGCACATCCTGATTCAGAGAGAAGGATTCACACAGCACTTCATCCTGAGAATAATGGGCTAAAATCCGCAGCTCAATTTGGGAATAATCCGCTGATAAAAGCACCCAGCCTTCCTGAGTCGGGGTAAAGACTTTCCGCAGTAAGCGCCCCAGTTCAAGACGGATGGGGATATTCTGCAGATTAGGCTCGGTACTGGAGAGACGACCGGTGGCGGTTACCGTCTGCTGGAAGGTTGTATGGACTCTTCCCTCATGAATCTGAGCCAGCAGGCCGTTGACATACGTAGACATGAGTTTGCTTAACTGGCGATAGTCCAGCACCCGCTCTACGATGGAATGCTGATCCCTCAACTCTTCCAAAGTATCGGCATCCGTGGAATAACCGGTCTTGGTTTTTTTCATGGGGGGAAGCCCCAGCTTTTCAAAGAGGATATGACCCAATTGCTGAGGAGAGTTAATATTGAAGGTTTCCCCCGCGTCGGCGTAGATCTCCTGCTCTAAACGCTGAAGTTCCACGGTCAGCTCCCGGCCAAATTCCTGCAGCCTTTGAACATCCACCGCAATTCCCTGCTTCTCCATCTCTGCCAGGATAGGGCTTAAGGGTTCCTCCATTTCATGGAGAAGAGCACTCAGACCAAGCTCTTCAAGGGTTTCCTTATAGGAATCTGCCACCTGAGCCAGAGCAGAAGCCTCTTCAGCCAAATTTGCGAATTCCCCTGCACCGGGGATGTATTCCTTAACCAGCTCCAGGGGCTCAAATTTGTTGCGGGTGGGGTTAATCAAATAAGCCGCCAGTCCGATATCCAAGCTGACTCCCCGCAGAGTGATCTCTTCATTGAGGAGCAGGCTGTACAGCACTTTGCTGTCGGCAACCTGCTTAGGCACCTCAGAATCTTCCAGCAATTGGCTGAAAGCCAGCCGCACCTCCGGAGCTGCGTCGGTCCAATTCAGGATAAAGGACTCCCCACCGACAGCTATTCCCCAAGCGGTGATCCTCGCCCAATGGGGATTCCCCCCGGTATTAGCGCAAGTTAAAACAAGGGTTCCTTGATCAGCCTGCCATTGGGGGAACCGCACCAACCACTCTTCGCCAGTCAGTTCACGAAGGGGCCAGGGCTTGAGGACTTCTTCCCGAGGGGTATCCTTGCCCTCTTCTCCTGCCCCATGATGTTCATGCCAGATCCGGGCCACACTTTTGAGGACATACTTATCCAAGGCCGCGGTAAAGGTCTTCTCATCCGGGCGGCGATAAACTAATCGATCCAGATCAATCTCCAGAGGTATGTCATAAAGCATGGTGGCCAGCTTCTTGCTTAAGAGGGCCTTATCCGTGTTATTGCGCAAATTCTCCTGGAGCTTCTTGCCGGAAATTTTGTCGATATTATCAAGGACATTCTCCACACTGCCGTATTCCCACAAGAGCTTCAGGGCTGTTTTTTCCCCTACTCCGGGTACACCGGGAATATTATCGGAGGCATCTCCCATCAGTCCTTTAAGATCGATGATCTGGGCAGGCCGGAGCTGATACTTTTCGTAGAGAGCTCCTTCGTCATAAGCATCCACCTCAGTGATTCCTTTACGGGTCAGATAGACCGTAGTGCGGGGAGAAATCAGCTGCAGGGCATCCCTGTCCCCGGTATAAATCTGGGTCTCCCATTCCCGTTGCTCGGCCAGGGACGTAACCGTGGCAATAATGTCGTCGGCTTCATAGCCCGGACATTCCAGAATAGGCATGGCAAAAGCAGTCAACAGTTCTTTGAGGAAATCAAACTGGGGTTTCAGCGCATCGGGAGTCTCTTTGCGCTGGGCTTTGTAATCTGCATATTGCTCTATTCTTACCGTAGCCTTGGTCTTATCAAAAGCCACCACCCAATAATCCGGTTTTTGTTCAAGCAGCAATCGCAAGAGCATGGTCATAAAGCCATGGAGAACATTGGTAGGCTTGCCATCGGCGGTCGTCATCATCGGTAAAGCATAAAAGGCCCGGTTGGCCAAACTGTTCCCATCTAATATAAGGATTTTTGACATATAAAAAAACCCCTCACTTTCCGACTTTACTATACCATACCGAAGGATACCCTGCCAAACCCTTTACCGCTTTTTCCGCCGGTCCCCTCAATTCCGTGAGGCAACAGATTATTGCTGACTGAAACTTCTTTGCTTTCTCATGGAGCTTCTATATAATTTTAAAGGACATTGTAACAAAACCCTGTTCATTTGACACTAAGCTTATGAGAGGGGGAAATCTATGGCTGATTCAGTCATGCAAAAGGTCTACGAACAGCATAAAGATGCCGTCTATGCTTATTTGTTAAGCCTTACCCATAGCAAAACCCTTTCAGAGGATTTGACCTCGGAGGTTTTTATCAGCGCCATCAAATCCCTGCCCGGGTTTAAGGGGAATTCCGATCTTAAAACCTGGCTGTTCTCTATAGCCCGCTATACATGGTATGGGCATTTAAGAAAAAGCAAAAAAGAGCTTACCCCGGAAGATTTGCTGGAAGTCTATTTTTCCGATCCGGCCGGTCTGGAATCAACACTCCTCACCCAGGAGCTGCTGGACAGGATTCATGATTTGCTGAACCGGGAGCCTGACAAAAACAGAGACATCGTTTTGATGCGGATTGAAGGCTACTCCTTTTATGAGATAGCCCGGAAGCATCAGATTTCCGAAAGCTCGGCAAGAGTCCTTGATTTTCGCACCAAGCATAAAATCAGAACGATCCTGCTCAAGGAGGGATATAGCTATGAGTAAGATTTCCTGCTCTGTCTGCCTGGACTTAATGCCTCTGGTCAAGGATGGCGTCGCCAGCGAAGACAGCCGCCTGCTGGTGCAGGAGCACCTTGCAGGCTGTGAACACTGTAACCATAGTTGGGGAGAAAAAACAGGGGCGGAGATAGAAGCAACTACTGCAATGGATGACATTGTGGTGTTAGGCAAAATCAAAAAACAAATAATCGTCTTTCTGCTCTGCATTATGTTAGCCGGAACGCTGCTGGGAATGGTCATCTCCAATGGCATGCTTATGTTTTACAATGGGCTGATCATGCCTGCCATCGGCGGCTTTGGCTATATACTGTTCAAAAGGAAAGCCTATTTTGTTCCTCTGGGCCTGTTCGCCTTTTCCTTTATCTGGGTATCCCTACGTGGACTCATCGACGGAATCCTGACTTACACCGGCATCATTGAATTGATTTCCATGTCCGCCTGGTGGTCCGCCATTCTTTCCGCTTTCAGTGCAGTTGGCGTTCTGATCGCCTGGCTTTTGCATTACGCATTTAAGAAAGAGGTGTAGAATACTATGAACATCAAGAAAATATTAGCCGGTATAACCGGCATCGGCTTAATCGTGCTGCTGTTGCTTTTTGTCAACGCCTGGGTGGGCAACCCTGTCTCCAATCTATTGGCCAAGCAAGCCGCTCAGAAATATATTGACGTCAACTACAGCAACTTAGATTTAGAAATCCAGAGCTCCAACTATAACTTCAAATTTGACGCCTACCTGGTATTTGTGCAATCGTCCCTGAGCGAAGATACCGCTTTCAGCATCTATACCGACAGCTATGGCAAGGTACTGCGTGATGACTATGAATACGAAGTGGCCAATAACTTCACCACCTACAGGCGGCTGGATGCCGAGATGCGGGAGATAGCCAAAAAGTTGATCGGCAGCAGGCTGGATTATGATTTTGACTATATTTCTTTCCAGTTTACCAAAGAGGACCATGATCTCATGAAGCTGGAACGTGACATGAAGCTGGATATCAGCCATCCTCCCCTGCCCCTCGTCGCGGACGTTGTCCTCTACAGTGAGGACCTTTCCTACAGCAAAGTCGCCGAAGTAGCAAAAGCTTTGGAAGCGATTCTCAAAGAAGAGAGCATTCCGGTCAGCCAGTACAGCGTCCGCCTCCTCCCTCTTGCCAATAAGCCTGCCAAGGAAGATCAAGCGGCCCCTTGGGTCAACTCTCTTTCCCTTTCCGATTTCCCCGCGGAGCACATGGCTGAAGACAATCTGCCCCAGGTGATGGAACAGTTTGAAGCGGACCGGGTGGCGGAGCTTAACGCCAAAGATAAAAAGTAAAAAACAAAGTGAGACACTCTGCCCATCCATTCCCTGGAGGAAGCAAAGTGTCTCCTTATTCTTAACTCTCTAAATTCAATTCCCCCATAACCTCTTTGAGCCGGGCCAAATGATAGGGTTTGCTGATTTCATCACCATGAAAATAGCAGTCTAGGACATCCGCATCCTTCACGATTTCGTCTAAAGGACTGCCCACCTTGTCCTTTTCGGAGTGGCGGATTACCGCTTGAACGACGGCTTTTTTATCCTCTTCCTTCAAAGAGGAACTCTCTAAAAAGCGCCGTACCGGCTCTTCTCCCCGGAGGGCGTGATCCCCCTGCAGTCCGGTATACCAGCGGCCAATATCATGAAGAGAACAGGCTAAGGCTGCCAGCTCCAGATCGACACCACGCTTTTGCGCCAGCAACCTGCCCACTTGAGCACAGCTCACGGCATGGGTCCGCTCCCAGGCTATGGGATAATCCCGCTTCATTTCCTCCTGCTCTAAATTCCCCAGAAGTTCATTGATTCTCTCCATATGATTAATGAATGCCCATTTCATCTTGATCCCTCTCTTCCTTTGCCTTCCGTTGTCTTCAATATACCATACCGGGAATAACCTGCCAAACCAATCTCAGCAAGAAAAATATCGCCATGACGGATAGATAGACGGATAGATAAGACGGATACATAATAACGGGACCATTAGGTACAATAAAATCAGAAACTCCACTAAAAGTTACAACAGGAGGTCAGCCATGTCTCTTAAGGTTTTAAACACTGAGAAAGCACCAGGGGCCATAGGGCCCTACTCCCAAGGAATTCAAGCCGGTAACCTGATCTTTACTTCCGGCCAATTGCCCTTGAATCCGACTACCGGAGAACTGGCAAGCGACATTCGTTCAGCCACCAAACAATCTCTGGAGAATGTCAAAAACATCCTGGAAAGTGCCGGTTCTTCTATGGACAAGATCGTTAAGACCCTTATTTTCCTCAAGGATATGAACGATTTTGCCGAGATGAATGAAGTTTACGGCTCCTACTTCCCCACGAACCCTCCGGCCCGTTCTGCCGTACAAGTGGCGCGTCTTCCTAAAGATGCTATCATTGAAATCGAAGCGATTGCTTTAGTTTAGGTTTATGAGGTGTAAACGTTCATACAATGAAAGCTGGATAATGTACTTCGTATGACAAATAGGGATTCAGACTGTAGATAAATAGGGTATCAGAACTTAAGAATAGGTTCTGATACCCTATTTAATTGAACCCTATAATTGAGCACTATAACCCAGGAGCTATACTTTTAAGAAAACAACGAGTTTACATATTTGCCTGAGGTCTTTTATGCAAAACCGGTATTGCCGCTGCAATAAGGAGCATCCCCATAAAAGCGGGTGCAGCATGACCCAGGGATACATAGATTTGCCCGCCAATGATCGGTCCCATCATTCTTGCCAAGGCCTGAATAGACTGACTGCCACCTTGAATCCTGCCTTGTTCACCGGAGGGGACAGATTTGGAGAGCATCCCATTGAATGAAGGCCCAAAGATCGAATCGCCAAAGCCAAAGATAAACATTCCGGCAATTAAAAGAGGATAGAATGAGAACAAAGCCGATGCGGCAATAAAGCTGTAGCCGATAATCTCCGCCGCCATGCCCAGCATGGCGATCTGTTGATCGCTGAGTTTCAGCAAAAGCTTTGGCATGATGAAACCTTGGGCAATGATGTCTTGGAGACCCATAATGGAAAACATAAGTCCGATAAGGGCGGGCTGCCAATGGAAGGTGTCCAGTGTAAATTGTGAAAAAACCGCCTGTAACGATCCGTTGGGCAGCCAAAGCAAGAAGGCTGAGACGAGCAGCCTGGTTAAGCTTTTCATGGAAAGAATGTTGGCAAGCTGGATGAATGGATTCAGTCTTATCAAGGAGATCTCTTGCAGCCGTTTATTCTTATCAAGACTTTCAGGCATATAGAAAAGTCCATAGACAACATTCAATAAAGTGATGATTGCTCCAAAATACATGGGTACAGAATACCCGAACTTAGCCAGCAATCCCCCCAGAGTTGGGCCAATGACGGCGCCTACACCTACAACCGCACTCACCCAGCCAAAGTATTTGGTTCGCTGTTGCGGAGGGATGATATCGGCAAAATAGGCGAAGATCGTGCCGATGCTCCCGCCGGTTATCCCTTCGATGATGCGCCCGGCAAATAGTACCCAAAGAGCTCCGCCGATGCCAAAAACCAAGTATCCGATTGCGGAACCCAACAGGCAGATTAAGAGCAAGGGACGGCGGCCATATCTATCGCTCAAAGCTCCCAGCACGGGGGCGGCCAAAAACACGCAGGCTGCATAAACAGAGGTCAGCAGCGTAACCGCGATCGCTTGCTCTTCCGGATTGCTGATATAAGGCTGCACTAAGAACGGGACGACAGGTGTTATAATACTGAAGCCTATTCCGCAAAGAAATACCGACATAAGGCCGAACAGCAGAGCCTTTTTATCTATGGTTTGCTCTGTGTTCTGTTCATGATTTGATCTAAATTTGAACATTTATCTTCTCCCCTTAGAAGTTCCATTTTTAGAAATTTCATTTTTGAGTCCTAGGAAACATAGTTATAGTATCACTGTTTTGTTTCCCCGTCAACAAAATAATCACAATAAAAGACAGCCCCCCTCACTTGAGTTGGGCTGCCTGTGACTTTTCCTTATGGAATTTACTCCGACTTTATATCTATCTCCAGTTTCTTTATCTCTGTATCCAAATGCCTGCTATACTTTTCCACGAAGCTCAGCATACTGTCAAATTGTTCCTCAGTTACCTGCTCGAATACGGCTTTATCCCGCTCTTGAAACTCTTTGTGCAGTTGCTCATGGGTTTCATAAACCGCTTTCCCTTGGGAAGTCAAGCGAAAATAGATTTCTTTCTTGTTATCCGGTTTCTGGTAGCTTTCGATCAAGTCTTTTTCCATAAGCTTTTTGGTTATTTTACTAATGGCACTTCTCGTCATATAAAAGGATTCCGCAAGTTTTGTCACGTTGGAATCGGCATGTCTGCCAATATACTCGATACAATGTACTTCCGAAGGCTTATAATCCTTAAGACTTACTTCCATCTTGACTTTATTAAGCCAAACCAGCTTATTAAATAAGTCCCTGAAGCTCATTATGACCTGTTCTTCTTTATTCATGCCGGTCCCTCCACCCCTTGGTGCATTAACCATAGTATATTAAACTTTTGTTTCCATTTCAACTATACTAAACATGATTATTGGCAGAATACCTGATAGTCAAACGAACAGATCCATATTGAATTTGACGGAGAATAGACGCAAAGGGGGTTTTGAAACGAAATAATTCGTTCCAAAACCCCCTTTGGCCGACAAGACAAGGTTTATATATAGTGAGGTATGCTTGATTTCTAAGGCACCATCGGATTGACATCTTCTCCCGCTTTGGGGTCGAGGCCAATGGGTTTGAGCTTGCAGAGGAAATGGCGTAGGACCTTGGGTTCATAAACAAAATCAAGACCTTTAATCTGGTCACGACGTTCTGCGATTTTAGCCAATCCATCCACAATAACATCCATATGCCGATCCGTATATACCCTTCTGGGGATGGTCAGGCGCATGAATTCAGCACCGGCAACTTTTTGTTTTCCGGTTTCCGGGTCCCGGCCCAAAAGAAGCGAGCCAACTTCAACGGCACGAACGCCGGTTTCGATGTACAGTTCATTGGTTAAAGCCTGGGCCGGGAATTGGTCACCCGGGATATGGGGTAAAAATTTCTTGGCATCGACGAATACGGCATGGCCGCCCACAGGCCATTGAATGGGGATACCGCGTTTCCGCAGTTCTTCTCCTAAGTATTCTACCTGGCCGATGCGGCTTTCCAGGTATTCTTCATCCAGACCTTCATAAAGCCCCACCGCCAAGGCTTCCATATCCCGGCCTGATAAGCCGCCGTAGGTCACAAAGCCTTCCATAGGCACGCAGGTGGCACTGGCCGCTTGGTAGAGTTCGGTATTGTTTTTAATACCGATAATACCGCCCATGTTGACAATCGCGTCCTTTTTGGCGCTCATGGTGAAGGCATCTCCGTAAGAGTACATTTCGGTGACGATATCCTTAATGCTGGCCCTCTCAAAGCCCTTTTCACGCTGTTTGATAAAGTAGGCGTTTTCGGCAAAACGGGCGGAGTCTATATCAACAAAGATACCGTATTTATCCGCAATCTGCTTCACAGCCCGAATATTCTCCATCGAAACCGGCTGCCCGCCGGCGGAGTTGCAGGTAATGGTGATGATGATAAAAGCAATCTCTTCTTTGCCTTTTTCTTGAATGAACTTCTCCAGCTTTTCCAGGTCGAAATTGCCTTTGAAAGGATGCTCTTTTTGGGTATCAAAGGCATCGTCGATAACCAGGTTAATGGGAACCGCACCGTTGAGCTCGATATGGGCCATGGTCGTATCGAAATGCATATTCCCCAGAACATATTGGCCTTTATGTTTAATCAGGTGAGGAAAAAGAACCTGCTCAGCCCCCCGGCCCTGGTGGGTGGGAATCGTGTATTCATATTTAAAAATATCCGCTACGGCATCTTTAACTTTGTAGAAGGATTTACTTCCGGCATAAGCCTCGTCCCCAAGCAGCATCGCCGACCATTGGCGGTCGCTCATAGCTCCTGTTCCGCTGTCCGTGAGCAAATCAATATAGACATCTTCGGCTTTCAGGGCGAAGGGATTATACCCCGCTTCCTGCAATGCCCTCTCACGCTCTTCTCTGGATATCATGCGCATGGTTTCCACCATTTTTATGCGATAAGGTTCTGCTTTTCTCACCATAACGATCCTCCTTCAGTAGTATTGGAAATTCAAAGTTATCTTCCCCTTGGCTTTCCTATTTATGACCGTCAGTTATTTCCACCCCATAGCCCAGCGGTTACTCTCTGTGGGGCGGCTTTGTTTCAGGATTACGTCTCAGAAACTTATACCCGATGTAGAGAATAATAATCCAAATGGGTCCAATATACAGGGAATAAACCATATCCGGAATATAAGCCATCAGCACCACGACCATAGCCAGAAACGCCAGCGCAATATAGTTGGAAATGGGGTAGAGAGGCATCTTGAATTGCAATTGATCCTCCCGCCCTTTTTCTGCTTCGACTTTTCTGAACCTAAGCTGGGTTACCAGGATCATGGCCCAGTTAAAGATCCCGGCAATGGTGGCAATAGAAATTAAATAGAGGAAAACCTTCCCGGGAACAAGGAAATTAAGGATAACCGCGATTAGGGTGACTGCAGAAGAGGCAAAAACCCCATTAATCGGTATGCCATTGCGGCTTACTTTGGTTAAAAACCTGGGAGCGTTTCCTTGCAGGGCTAACCCGTGCAGCATACGTCCATTACTGTAAATCCCGCTGTTATAAACAGAAAGAGCCGCTGTTAAAACAACAAAGTTTAAGATATGAGCCGCGGCGGGGATTCCGATGGCGGAGAAGATCTCCACGAAAGGGCTTCCTGAGGTTCCGATTTGATCCCAGGGATAAAGAATCATGAGGATGGTCAAGGCACCGATATAGAAGATGAGAATCCGCCAGACGACCTGGTTGATGGCTTTCGGAATGGAGCGCTTAGGATCGTCTGCTTCTGCTGCCGTAATCCCGATCAATTCAACTCCACCAAAGGAAAACATCACAATTACCAGAGATAGGAGCAGCCCCCATACACCATTAGGCAAAAAGCCTCCATGGGTCCAAAGGTTGCTGAATCCTACAGCCCCTTGTTCCCCTAAGCCAAAGAAAATCATGACCAAGCCAAAGGCAATCATCGCCAGAATCGCGACAACCTTAATCAAAGCAAACCAGAATTCGAATTCTCCGAAGGCTTCAACATTGATAAGATTGATTAAGGTGATGATCACCAGGAAAGCCAAGGCCGTTACCCACTGGGGCACATTAGGATACCAAAAGTTGATATACACTCCCACAACGGTTAACTCAGCCATACTGACGGCTATGTAGTTAAACCAATAGTTCCACCCGGAAAAGAATCCGGGGAAGTCACCCAGATATTTATAGGCAAAGTATGAAAAAGCGCCGGCAACGGGCTGATCAACACACATCTCTCCTAATGCCCTGACAATAAAAAAAATGGCCGTGCCGCCCAGGAGGTAGGACACGATAATCGCTGGACCGACCAACTGAATCGTCGTCGCCGAACCATAAAACAATCCGGTTCCAATCGCACCGCCGAGGGCGATCATCTGAATATGCCTGTTCTTGAGACCGCGGTGCAGTTCCACATGATGATCTTTTTCTGAACTCATTTTACATCCCCCTTCTTAAACACAGAGTCGAATCCAGACTTATGTTAACCTTTATCTTATTTTTAAATACACCTGAAGAGATTCAATGATTGAGAAATCTTAAAGAATACCTTTGTTTTGCTCTGTATAAAAAACAGGCCACAGCAGCCGAAACTGTGTGACCCAGGAAAATTCTATACCTTTTCATTCCAAAAGAGTTGAGACTGGTTGCCTCCAAAAATTGCCTTACTGAAACGCTTCAGGATGCAAGGTTTTGGCAATGGCTTCAAGACCATCAAGGCTTTGTAGCCCAGGCCACACCATAAGGCCGGAAAGAATGAGGAAATTATCCTCAGTGACCGCCGTTACCTTGATAAAATCGGCAGAATTTTTGATAGCGTCCTGCTTAGCCTGGCCGTCACCCGAGGTGAAATAGCTTGTGACAACCACATGCTGAGGATTTCGCATAATGATCTCTTCGGCGGACACCTCCGGATACTGTGTCATCAGTTCGGAAAAAATGTTCCTGCCCCCGGCCGTGGCAATCAGGTAATCCTCCAGTGTCGCACCGCCTGTGGTATAATAGACTCCCTCGCCGATATCATCAAGGGTAAACACCAAGACCTCTTCCAGACCAGCAACCGCCTTTTTAACAGCATTTTCCCTGCTGCGGAGCTCCTCCACCAGGGCGGCAGCTCTGTCTTCAATATTAAAAATGATACCGATGTTGGTGATGTCGTTATAGACATTTTCCAGTGTGGGCTGATCCACTACCGTTCCTTCGGAGGCATAGATGTTGATGTTATTGGCCTTGTAATCCCCAGGCTCCCCGCAATTGGCGGCACGAAAATTATAGGAGGTTCCCCATACGAAATCAGGACTTTGGGACAGAACCACTTCCAGATTAGGCACACCGTACTGAGACAGCCTAGTGCTGTCGAACACAGGGAGACCGGCCACCGTTTCCCGATACTTCTCCACCACCTCTTCGATCCGATTCATGCTGGGTGTCAGGGCGACGATTTTGTCTTCAATACCCAAGGCCGCCATGATCTCCGCCTGGGAATAGCTGAGCACAACTACCCGCTCCGGAGCGGCTTCATAGGTGGCAGACATTCCGAAGTTCTGCACCGTTACCGGATAATGGCCTTGTACGCTATCCGCAGTTTCCGGTGCTTTAGGTGCCTGTTCGCCGGGATTTGACTCTGCCTTCTGTGCACAACCGACCAAAATCCCTGTCAAAATCAGGACGGCCAACATCATGGACATTACTTTTTTCATGTACATTCTCCTCACTGTTTTTGTTTATTTTTTAACAGACAAAATATGTTTGCTTTGCCTGTTCACCCACCTTATAATGCGCGCCGGTACAAGATTCTGGCGATACCGTGTTCATCCGGAACAATGTCGGCATCAATCCGGAACACATCGGCCAGCAGCTCCTTTGTGCATATTTCCGACGGATGACCCCAGGCCACAATCCTGCAGTTGTGGAGTATATAAAGGCAATCGCAAAAGGCACAAGCCAGATTCAGCTCGTGGAAAACGGCGAGGACGGTTTTGTTGAGGTTGCGGATGGTTTCCATCAGATGCCATTGGTAGTGAACATCCAAATGATTGGTGGGCTCATCCAGCAGCAATATATCTGCCCCCTGAACCAGGGAACGGGCGATTAGGACGCGCTGTTTTTCGCCGCCGGATAAGGTGGCAAAGCTGCGGTGGGCCGCCTGGCTCATATTGACGCTTTCCAAAGCCTCCATAGCAAGCTTCTTGTCATCGGAGGTATCCCCTTCAAAGAACTTTCTATGGGGAGACCGCCCCATCAGCACCATTTCCATAATGGTGTAGGGGAAGTCGGACCCGTTTTCCTGCCTGAGAATGGTGACTTCCCGGGCCGATTCCTTATAGCTGTAATTCTCAATCTGTCGCCCGTGGACAAAGACCGTGTTTTTATCCGGCGGCAAAGCCCGGTACACATGTTTGAGCAAGGTGGTTTTGCCGCTTCCGTTAGGGCCGATCAGCCCTACAAACTGGTTCTTTCTGACCGAGAGGCTGATTTGATCGAGTATTTTCCGGGAATGGATGGAATAGCTGAGATTTTTTACGTCGACGGCTGCCTGGCCGTCAGTTGCTTTCTGCCTGGTCCTCATACCTCTGTTCACCACCTCTATTTGGATTTTTTGGTCTGCTGGTAAAGCAGCATCACAAAGAAGGGTCCACCGCAAAAAGCGGTTAAAATGCCGATGGGCAGTTCTTGGGGGGCCATGACAAAACGCGCCAACAAATCCATCCACACCAGGAACAGGCTTCCGATCAGAAAAACCAAAGGAAACAGGCGGCGGTGGTTGGTGCCAAGCACGAGTCTTACCGCATGGGGAATGACAAAGCCCACCAGGCCGATAATCCCGCAGGATGATACAATCAAACCTGTGACTAGGGCAATCACCAGTGTGGTCAGCAGCTTTATGCGCACCACATTGACTCCCAGGCCGATGGCCGTTTCGTCGCCCAGTGAAATCAAATTATAAGAGCGGGCATTCCCCAGGAAGAAAAGCAGTCCAATCACACTGCCCAGAAGCGGAATAGCCACATTGTCCCAACGGGCACCGGCAAGACTGCCCATCATCCACATGGTGATGCTTCTCGATGTGTTGGCCGCAGACATGGTAATGAAAAACTGGGATATGGCGTTCAGAATGATGGATATAGCCATTCCCGCCAACACCAGCCGCGTGTTGTTGGAAACGACGTTCCCTGACATGCCCACCAAGTAGACGAGAGCCATGGATAATGCCGCTCCCAGAAAGGCAAACGTCTGCAGCAACCCGGTCTGGGCAAATGCCCCGCCGATGAAAAAGCACAGGCTGACCGCCGCTGATGCCCCGCTGGAGACCCCAAGTATATAAGGGTCCGCCAGGACATTTTGGGTTATGGACTGCATCGCCGCACCGCAGATCGCCAGTCCTCCTCCGGCGGCAATGGCTAAAATGGCTCTCGGCAGACGCAGGTTCCACACAATGTAGACTGCCGATTGGGCATTGACATCATCCTGTATTCCGAACAGCTTCATCTTCAGAATATCCAGCACGGTCCTTAAGGATAATTCCGCAGAACCAAAAGCCGTTGCCACTAAAATGCTGAACACCAGGGAAAGAAACACCAACACCGAGAGAAAAACGAGGCCGAACCTTACCCTGCCGATCAACGACGAACCACTTTCTTCGGTACTATGCTGAATCGGTCTGCTCAGCATAATCACCTCCTAACAGTTGTACAAAATAGGGGCAGCTGGCCATTAATTGCTCATAGGTACCTGTGCCTTCGATTTTACCGTCCTTAATCACCACGATGCGATCCGCACTGCGAATGGTGGAGGCCCGGTGGGCGATAACAATAGTGGCCCTGCCTTTTTTTAAATTGTTGATGGCCTTATTGAGCTGCCGCTCGGTTTCCGAATCCAGATTGGCCGAGGCCTCATCCAGAATCAGGAGGGGCGAGTCTTTTAAAAAGGCCTGGGCAATGGCGATCCTTTGTTTTTCACCGCCGGAAAGCCGTGTGCCCCGTTCCCCAAGGACAGTGTGATGGCCTTTAGGCAGCTTTTGAATAAAGCCCTCGGCAAGGGATTTTTTCAATGCCTCCGCCACCTCCTCCGGCGCAGCATTATGCTTGGCCAGCAGCAGATTGTCCATGACGCTGGCGTTAAACAGGTAGACCTCCTGGGGTACCACCGTGATTATTTCGCGTAAAGCCTCCAAACGAATGGTCCGGATATCGTAGCCGTTAATGGTGATCCGGCCCCCATCCACATCCCAAAAGCGTTGTAACAGCCGGGCTATGGTAGTTTTTCCACTGCCCGACGCCCCCACCAGGGCCACCGTTTCCCCCTTGCCCACCGCGAAGCTGATATCCCGGAACAGCACCTGGTTTGCCGCTTCCCCGTCTTGAGCTGGATATGTGAAGGATACGGACTCCAAAGCGAGGGTGATATCCCCCTGTTGGCCGTTCTCCGTTCCCATGACCTGGGAAGCCCTTGTCTCCCCTTTGTCCTCCACCGTGCTTTCCATCTGGAATAATTCAAACAGGCGTTTCGCAGAGCCAAAGATCATGCCGTAGTTTATACTGGTCAGTAAGGCATCCTGCAAGGGACCGAAAAATATCGAACACAAGATAAACACCGGTAACAGCCAAACCATATCGGCCGCGCCTTTCATAACCAGGAGGACCGCCAGAATCTGGCCGCAGAGGCTGCCGATGCCGATGAACATTTGGAAAAGGCGTTTTTCATCGCCGCCCCGCAGGGCATAGGCCAGCTGTGCCGTATGGTAATCCTGGACCGATTGAGTAAAACGCTGAAAAAATTGCCTTTGCCACTGAAAGGAAATGATGTCCTTCAGCCCTTGAACACCGTCCACTATTCGCGCGTTCAGAATGGAGAAGTTTTCCCGCATGACGTATCCCTGGACGTTTGCTTTTTTGGATGCGGCAACCGGTATACATACGAGCACAATCACAAAGTGAATTAGCACAAGGGGCAACAGCGGCGAGATCAGGCCCATGGCAATCAGAGCGGCCAGGGAGATGAGCACCGCCACGATGATCTGCCCCAAGGTATGGGCGTAAAACCATTCCAACTGCTCGATATCCTCTAGGACGATGCTCGTCAGCTCTCCGCTGTGGCGTCCTTCCAGGGCAGCGGGAGCGATAGCGTCGATCTTGTCATAGGCGGCATTGCGTAATTTCGTCAAAATTTTATAGGTTGTATCGTGTGACACCATGACATCCAGATAAGAAAAAAATCCGGAAAGCACGACCAGCACTGAGACCCAAATGAACATCTGCCAGATATTATGGGCGTTTCCCATGATGGCGATGCTGATCATATAAGAGGTCAGAAGGCTGATGACGATGGGGGTGAGTTTAAACAGCAGATTGCACAGGATGGAGAGAACAATATACTTCCACATCCCTTCAATGTATCTGCACAATTTCAAAGTGTAGCCCACTCGGCCCAGCCCGGATCGGATGTTATCCATGATGCACTCCTTACTAATTTTACTGACATTCCATCTGGGCTCCCATGAGAAGCCGGTAAGGGGCAGACGTTTCCATCAGCTCTTCATGGGTTCCCGAATCGATGATTTTGCCCTGCTCCACAACGCAGATCTGCTCGGCCTGCATGATGGTGGACATTCTGTGGGCGATGACCAGGGCTGTTTTTCCCTGCAACAGCTCATGGAAACTCTGCTGTATCTCTATTTCGTTCCTCCGGTCAAGGGAAGAGGTGGCCTCATCGAAAATAAGGATGGGAGCGTTTTTTAGGAATGCTCTGGCTATGGCGATCCTTTGGCGTTCTCCCCCGGAGAACCGGGCACCCTTTTCCCCCAACAAAGTGTCATATCCTTTGGGCAGCTCCTGAATGAAATCATGGATATTAGCTTTTTTCGCTGCTGCCACAACTTCCTCAAAGGTGGCGCTGTCTCGGCCGATCCGTATGTTGTCCAGCACGCTTCCGTAGAACAGATGGCTATCCTGCCAGACGGCGGAGATCAGGCCCTGGATTTGCGCAACATTTTTTTCGCTGAGAGTGTCATCCCCTATTTGAATGCGGCCGGACTCTACAGGATAAAAACCGGCCAACAGGCTGGTTATGGTGGATTTCCCACTGCCGGAAGGTCCCACAATCGCCGTCATCGTTCCCTTCGGAACTGTAAATGAGATATCGTGCAGCACCTCCCCCTCCGCCTTCGGGTAGGCAAAACACACCTTGTGAAAAACAATGTCGCTGCCCAATGATTCAGGATTCAGACCGGATCCAACCTGGGCCTTTGGCATCAGGGACAGCCGGACCGGCTCCTCCAGCAAAGCATGGATGGAATAGGAAGCGGTGATGCCCCGATACCCCATATGCCAGGAACTGCCAAGCTGCATCATTGGCGAAAAACAGGCGCTCACCAGAAATAAGGTGTAGACAAGATAGGCAGAAGCACCGCCCCCTGCCATGGCTTGCACAACGGCCACGGCAATGGAAAAGGCGCCGCCAAATCTGACCAGAAATTCCATAATCCCTGTTTCCAAAACCGTTATCCGCAATTGAGACATAATGTCCCGGCGCAGTTCTTCCCCTTTGGCGCGGATGTATTCGCTCCGTCTCCGGTTGGCATTAAAGGCCTTGAGGGTCACCATCCCCTGAATGCTGTCAAGGCAGTCGGCATAATACACCGTATGAGCCTGCCATTCCTTTTCCCCCCTCTCTTTGGTCAGGGAATAAAACAGCATCGGGCAGACAAACAAGCCTATACAAGAGAGCAGGCAGATTAGGGCGGTCACTCTGTCCAGCCCCTGTAAAACCGCCAGGATGAGGATGGCGTTGGCCGCCGTGGAAATACAGGTAGGCAGGTACATGACATAGTAATTGCTCAGCCACTCCACCTTGTTGGAGATGGTATTGGCAATATCGCCGGTTCGCTTTTGGGCGGTATAAGCAGGGCCCAGTTGAAATAACTTCATCATCAGGCCTTCCCGCAGCCGGGTTTTGATGCCAATGCTGCTTTGGTTGGCCAGGTAGGTTTTTTGCTTAACCAGCAAAAACCGCATAACCAGAAGAACAGCAATGACGATAAAGGGCTGCCCTATGTGGCTGAAAAAAGGCAGGGGCCGGGCACCGATCATCATCTCAATGGCAAAAGCCAGACATGCGGCAATGCCGGTTCCCATCAGCGTCACCAGCAATTCCAGAACGCTTGCAGCCGCCACAAGGGAGCCGTTCCCCCTGGCGAATTGAATCAGGTTTTTGTTGATGAACATAAGGCAACTCCTTAGGGTTTTAGAGCAAATTCGGGTAAAAGACGTTGATCATTTTTTTGATGGCCCGGGTGTTTTGGGCGCTGGGGAACACCTCCATCAAGGACAATTTCAAAAACCGGTTGTTTCTGACCGCCGACGTGCCCTTCAATTCACTGCGTCTCCGCAGGTAAGCGATCTTTTCCTCCGCCGTCATACTGTCGTCATACTGATGGACGATGATTATTTCCGGGTCCCCTTTCGCGATTTCACGCCAATCTGTGGCAATGTATCCGGATTTTTTATCATGAAAAATGTTCTTGCCGCCGGAAAGATGGATAAGGTCATTTTCCAGGGTGTCCCCGGCGGAAGTGCGGGGAACCGCTTTGCCGCTGTCATAAACAAACACCCGCACATTGCCTTCCTCAGTCAGGCAGCGCCTCAGACAGGCAATCTCCCTTCGCCATTGTTCGACCAGTTGAACGGCTATATCCTCCACCCGAAACAATTTGCCCAGGTTCAGGATATCCCGATAGGTGCTTTCCAGGGTTGCATGGGCGGGAACAGTCCCTTCGTGTATGTATATATTGATGTTCGGCTGCCTGCGTTTGAGGGTTTCCATATTGATGGTCTTTGTTGAATAGAAAGAACCGATCACAAGGTCCGCCTCTAAGTGAATCAGCTCCTCAATGGTGGGCACCCCTTGGTCCTGATAGGTGAGAACAGGTATGGACTCCAGCAGATTCCTGTATTGGGGCAGCACATTGGCCAAGGTGGTTTCCGCCGGCGCCACAGCGATCATCGGCCCGGATACCCCTAGGGCAGCCAACAGCTCCGCCGTTCCATAGGAAAGGGGCACCACCCGCTTGGGAGCTGCAAGAGAGGAGATGATCGTGCCCATATTGACCACTGAACGCTCTGAGCAGCTGTACATGTGGGAGATTTCCTTGGACAAATGCAGATGAAAAGGATCGATCTGTATTTCCTCCAATTTGCTGCGCAGGCGTTCCACATAAGCCCTGCCCACCATAATGCGTTCACCGTTGGACATAATAGCCTCCATTCTATGGTTGTCGGCGTTTCTCACACAATGCAGATAGGCAAGATTGATAATGCAGTTCTTGCTGATCCGGACAAATATCGTGTTGTCCAGCATTTTCTCCAATTCCAGCAGACTGCTTTTGCACAGGAAAACCCGGTGTTCATCGTAAAAAAAGGTTTTCTTGTCAACGCTGTCTATGTAGAGAACGCAGTCCAGGGGAATGTAAAACTGCTTGTCGTCGATATGACCCTTAATGGAAAATGAAAACTGACGGATGTAATCTACCAGATATTTCAGCCGTTTGTCCAGGCAACAACAATTGATGATAACCTCCGTCTCCTTGATGTTCGGATTCTGGTTAATTGTGACTTTCATCCCTTAATACCTCTTTCAACACCTCTTCTATACTTCGTTGCCTGCACTCCACGATGCTTACACAAGAGTTAGCCTAGGCTTACTCTTTGTTCTAATTATATTTCTTCCAGCCGGAATATCAATTCTTTTTTGACAAACTGCCCTAATCCGGCACAGAACAACCAAAATCACTTTGGGGTATTGACGCCTGAAAATAAGTGGTATAAATTGGTGTTAGCCGACTCTAACTTTTTTGTCGGAATGAGCTATGAAGGGAGGCTTATCTATGAATATTGCCATCATCGGTGAAAACGAACAAAACACTACCTCTATCAACAACAGCGATCATCACCTTATTTGCTAGTATGATGATACGGGAACCTGCCTTGGCAAGGATGCCAAGGTAAGGGCTTAGCCGGGGGTCGCCTTCGCCGTGACCTCCGGTTAACTCTATGTCTCCCCCAGGATGTCACTGTGTAAATTAACTATTGTGAAATCATTCATATAAATCCCTTTATATAATGCGTCTCAAGGAGCGAGATCATGAAGACCTCAAAGAAGATTCATATCCTCTGCGTTCCCTTCACCTCCCTTACTATGCCTTCACTTGAAGTCTCAACACTAAAAGCTGTTTTAAAGGAACATGATGTGGATGCCGAAATCCTGACCCCGTTTTATGACTATGCCTGTTGCCTGGGCGGGGATGTATACTGCCGTATTTCCGAGTCGATTGTCGGGCAGGCAATATTCTCCGCATTATTGTTTCCCCACCACCAACCGGTTTTAAAGAAAGGAATCGGGGAGCATATTCCTCCGGATGAATTCCAGCAGCACATACAGAACAGTGAATGCTTTTGCCGGGAGTATGCCGATGGATTTGCCGGCAAGCTGAAGGAAAACGACATCGTTTTGTTTCACCTGTACGTCAGTCAGCTCTTCCCTGCCCTCTATCTGGCCAAGCTGCTGTACAAAAAGTATGGTGTCCAAATCTGGTTCAGCGGTCATCATTGCCAGGGAAAATGCGGCGAAAGCCTGCAAAAGCTGTTTCCCTTTATCCGGCAGGTCATCGACCGGGACCTGGAACACAGGGTATTGCAGCTGCTTGGCAAATCCGGGCTGACGCAACCCCATCAGATGTGGGAATACCCGACTCCGGATTATGAAGATTTTTGGACGGCGATGAACAGACTTCCGGCCGAATTCAAAGAGGGGCATGTGGGACACTTCTGGCTGCAGGTTGAGTTCAGCCGGGGATGCTGGTGGAATCAGTGTTCATTTTGCACCTTAAACTGCCACTGGTCATCCTTTACCCACAAGAGTGTGAACGGGATCATCAGGGACTACAAGTGTCTGCTCTCGAAATACCAAACGACACAAATCCTGGTCAACGAATTCAACAGCGGTGATCAGTGGGAAAGCCTCATCCTGCGGCTCAACCAGGAATTTCCGGGAATGCGGGGCACCTACTACCTTTTGTTTAAAGTGTCTGCCGTCAAAGAGGAACGGGCCATGCAGCTGCTGGCAGAAAACCATATCCCGATCCTGCTCGGAGTGGAAAGCTTTGCCAAAGATTATCTGCGTCTGATCAACAAAGGACACAGGGTGATCGAAAGCATACAACTCTTGAAGTTTGCGGAGCGGCATCATGTGAATTGCAACTACAATATTATGTTTTCCCTGCCTTTTGAGCGGGAAGAGGATTATGACGAAACAAAAAGGGTCATTTCCTATATCAAACATCTGGTTCCCCCCTTTGATCTGGAAGTATTCCGGCTCACCTACGGCTCACCGATTTACGATGATCCGGACCGGTACGGAATTGAGAAGATGATGCTGAGGGAACATTACGAGGGCCTGCTGCTCCCGATGGAGCTCCATGATCACTATACCCCCTTTTTTTATGATTTCGACTCCGTCAACCCCGGAATCCGAGAACGGGAGGCCCGTTGGCGGGAACTGATTCAAGGCTGGAGCGACCTGTATTATAAGGATGCCCAAAAGGGGCGTCCCAAGCTGCATTGCCTTCTGTATAAGCGGCAATGGGACGACCTGCTGGATATCTATGATGCCCGGGAGGGCAAAGGGTATCATGTGCACACTTTATCGGGAATAGAACGCGCCCTGTATGAATACTGCGACCAGGTTCGTGAATACCGCCATATTATAGAACAATTCAATACTGTGGAAGAATCCCGCCTGCAAACCCTGCTGGATGCTTTCGTATCGCAAAAACTAATGTTTAAGGAGGATGCCAACTACTTAAGTTTGGCTGTATAGATATGAATTATAATCCACAAATCGTACCAAGAATCACCCCATCTTTCAGCAGTGTATCCTTGGGAAAGGGGCGTGTGGCAACGACTGTGAACGGTGAGTTCAAGCTCATACAGTGCTCACCCTCCGCCCTCGATTCAGTACTTGCCCTGATTGATGGTCAAAACACTTTTGGGCAGATTGAACAGAACTTGCAAAGCAAGTATCCCTTGGATGGTATCCGGACCTATTTATCCATACTGCTTCAAGAGCAAGTCATTGAAGAGGTTACCGGCAACCGCCCCGGCAATCCGTGCCCGTCAACTGTGCTTGTGGTGGGCGAGGGCAGAATGGCACAGATCTTGAAAGACCAAGCCCCCCAGAGGAATATGAAGCTCCTCTCCTTCCCTGCTGAAAACGCCTCATCTATCCCCGATTCCACGGCCGACCTTGCCGTCATAGCGCCGTCTGCCGCTCATTACGGCCAAATCTTCAAGCTGAACAACGCCTTGATCCACAGGAATATCCCCTTTGTATCCTGCTACTACAATGGTGACACCGTGGTTGTCGGGCCTTTTGTCATTCCGGGCAAAACCTCTTGCCTGGAATGCGCCGCCACCTACCACTTGGAGGATCTCAACCGCAAATTGCGCCCCAATCAACAGCTCCCCATCGCTGAAATTTCCGATTTGCAAATGGCTTACCCAATTCCTGATGCTTTCAGAAACTCATTATTGGAGTATTTGGGGGACATGCTTCTGGAGGAGATCGGCCAATTCCTAAATGGTTCCGATTCCCTTCATTTGCTGGATAGCGAAAAGCACTTCTTTTCTGGGCACTGCGCGCCTCAGGAAATCAAAATAGCCCCTACTACGGCCTGCCGATGCTGCCATGGTCTTAGCCGCACTTATATCAGACAAGGCGAAACCAGCCTCCCAGGTTTTACGGAAGTTTTTTCACCGGGCCACCGGCCGATTCGGTATACAACCGGCGGCTTCCGGTCCTGCAGCCTTGAAGATACACAGAACTTCATCCGGGAAGCCTTGATGAAAACCGGGCTTGACATAAACATCGCGAGAGTACAAAATAATCCCTTTGACCGTTTTCTTCCGGTCTTTCGCGGCAGCGTCAAGGCCAATCATCGCAATCAAACCCCTTATTATTTCAAGGATTTGGTTGTACATGGCAAGGGCCTTCACGAAACACAGGCCTTCTTATCAGCGTCTTATGAAATGGCAGAACGCCTGAGTGCAAAGTTTTACGGCGACATTCCCATTGTGGAAGCGCCCTACCAGGACATAGGGGATCGGGCCATTGATTTGAAGAGCTATGTGGATCGGATTGTCAACCAAGCAACAGGTTACGAGACCTTCCGCGATGATCTTCCTATCGATTGGGTCTGCGCCAAGTCCCTGGTCAGCGGGAAGGCCAAATTCGTACCCGCACACATGGTTTTCCTGGGAGACAATCGTTTCAAAGGGCAGCTCTTCAGCAACGGATCATCCGGCTTGGCGGCCGGGGCAACCCTTGAGGATGCCATCCTGCAGGGATTGTTTGAGGTCATTGAGCATGATGCCTGGATGATCGGGCAGGCCAACCGGTTCACATTGCCCCTGGTAGACCACGACTCATCGAGCAATCAACAGCTGAAAG
Organism: Desulfitobacterium sp. LBE; assembly: GCF_007830365.1. Classification (NCBI taxonomy): domain Bacteria; kingdom Bacillati; phylum Bacillota; class Clostridia; order Eubacteriales; family Desulfitobacteriaceae; genus Desulfitobacterium; species Desulfitobacterium sp. LBE. The sequence continues at coordinate 948,236 of NZ_VLKD01000001.1, forward strand.
ACCTGATTCATGGGATTCATTCCCTGGGGTATCGTGTCATCACAAGGGATTACTCAAACGACCTTGGCTTTCCGGTATTCCGAACATGGATCGTCAACCCCAACAGCTACACCCATTATGGGTTAAGTGGTTTTGGCGCATCACTATCTGCGGAAATCGCCCTTGAGCGCTCGGTGACCGAAGCCATCCAATCGTCGGACAATCAATCCATGACACGCAAGACCTTTTTCGGCAGACACCGGGCCGCTCATCTCGCCGATGCCTCGGATTCCATTTATTGCCTGGACTACTTTCATCAGCGTGATATTCTGGGGCAGTCTGCCGTCAACAAGGTGCAGGACAGCTTGGCGATCAGGGATAAAAGCGTACGGGATCTGATCGAGATGGCCATTGAACAGCTCAGGAGTAAAATGCCGGACTGCGATGTCCTGTATGTTGACTTGAGCCGGGAAGTACTTAATATTCCAGCTGTGCGGGTGATTGTAACCGGTGACATCCAAATACTTAATTACCCTCTTGTCTTGGTAAGCCCCCGAACCTACCATTTTGGACCCAACATGCAACATTCCCAATCTCCGGCCGAATACAAGGACTTATACCTGGGCCGATATCCTCACTGAACGGGGAGGCGATGGTTGTGGATTTTAAATTTCCCACGAAAACAGAAGAGATCTATGGAAGCTTTGCGCCGGGCACAAAGACTTTGGAGCTCCATTCCCAAACAATGACCTTCCGCCCAAGTTGGAAGGACGAGACCGGCAGACTGTATATCATCTTCTCCACGGAATGCAACCTGAGATGCATCTATTGTTTTCAAAACGGTATGCGGCGTTCCAACGGGGATTTGGCTATTGATCAACTGCAAACCTATATCGGTGAACTGCAAAACGAGATCCAGGAAATCGTTCTGTTTGGAGGCGAGCCTTTACTGCACAGCAATATTGATGTCATCGCTTCTGTTTTGGAACAATTCGATTATCTCAGATTTATTATTTTTACCAACGGCAATTTTGACAGGGAGTATCTGGATTTAATCGATCTATACAGCTATACCATCGCCGGTATCACCATCTCTCTGGATGGCCCCCGGGAAATCCACAACCGCAGACGTGTAAACCCAAGGCAGGATTCCTATGCTGCCATTATGGAAAACCTGCTGGCCCTGGCAAAGCTTGGTGTCAATACCACGGTGTCAATCAATGTTGACCGGTCGAATGCCGAGGCAATCCATCGGTTATTCGATGATATCCTGAAATTCGAAAGCCTCTACAACATGAATTACATCCTCAATCCGGTGAAATATATCCAAAACGCGATCACCTACCAGGATTTATTCGACCTGTACTTTTTGCTGAAGTCCCGCTATCCACTGAAAATCTTCTTGAACAACCGGCTTATCGACAATTTATCCAGCCTGTTTGCCAACAAGCCCTTATCCAGATCCCGCTGCAACCTGGCCAAAACCCTCGTTCTCAACATTCCGGAGGGCAGCATCTTCGCCTGCCCGCAAAACGCCGATACCAAAATCGGGAGCATTACCCCGCAGGGAATCACGGTTAACAGAGCGCCGATTGACCATTATCTCTCTCTGACCAGATACAGCAATGCCAAATGCGGGGCCTGTGATCTGAATTATATCTGTCCCTTCGGCTGCCCTTTCATTGAAACGGAATCGGATTGCCGTCACACGGTGGAGCTTTTGCTGCAAAAGGCCCTGGATCATTTTGAGCTTTTGGTTGATGTAAAGGAGTTGGGTGTGTAGCCGTCCTTGACATTAAAAAAATCATCCCCATCAGGAAGATGAGGATGATTTCATTTTTTTATAGTCGGATTTATAACCGAAATCCGGCTTAAATACCGAATTCTTTGGCATAGGTTACAGCGCCTTTGATCGGCTTGGCATTTTCCTGTAATTTAATGGCCATAAAATTCTCATCAGGCATTCCGACTGGAACTTCAATCCCTAATCGTCTGGCAGGAATATAACCTGAACGCGGGTAATATTGCTCACTCCCCAAAACAAGTGAATACTGGTAACCTAATGCTTGGGCGGCCTTGTGACCTTCTGCAATAAGGGCGGTGCCAATTCCTTGTTGCTGATACTCAGGCAATACGGATAAAGGCGCTAAAACAAGCACTGTATCCTGACCAACTTTCCCTTCAGTAAACATGATATGCCCGGCGATTCTGCCATCAATCTCCGCGACTAATGATAAACCCGGTACAAATGCCTCACTGTTTCTTAAAGCGGTCACTAAATTCTGCTCGTTCCCATCGCTGTGTTCTATTGTTGAAAAAGCTGTTTTTACAAGGTCACATATCTGAGCATAGTCTTCCTTTGTTTCTTGTCTGATTAGCATTAACTTGCCTCCTTATTCTTGCAGGACACCACTCATCCCAACATACAATTCTACCGCCTATAACTATACCAGAAAACATGCATAAAGCCAGCTGCTTTCAATAATGCTATGAGGGTCGTTACCCGGCCATCACTTGAAAACCTGGCTGCTCCCGAAGGCTGTGACTCTGTTTTTCCCTGCCTTCTTTGAAGCGTATAGGTTTTCATCTGCTTCAGCGATAATAGCATCAATGGTCATTCCGGCCATTTTTTTAGTTGAAAACTCTGCGACTCCCACGCTGAATGTAGGTGAAAAGCCGAGTTCGTTCATACAGGCAGTGCGAAATGAGGTTGAAATTCGCTGCAGAGCTTTGATTACAAGCCGGGAAACCATACCAGGAAAGATCAGCATAAACTCTTCACCGCCAAACCTTCCTACAATGTCCTGTTTGCGTGTGTTTGTGAAGGCCACGGAGCAGAACAGGTTGAGAACCCTGTCCCCTGTCAAGTGACCATACCGATCATTTACTAATTTAAAATCGTCAATGTCGATCATGGCCACTGTCAGCCCCTCCTTTCCGGTGGTGAGATTCTTTAGTGAGTTAATAAGAGCATATTTATTCATTGCTCCTGTCGCAGCATCCAGCGAAAGCAGGTTTTTGAGCAATTCCTCATATTCCATTTGGGTTGTGATATCTACAAAAGACAGTATGCCAAGCACTTCATCATCTGTTTCAACACGTGATGCGCTTACCTTAAACCACTTCTTCCGATTGGTCCCATCAATTATGAAATCGTGTTCGACAACCGTTTCCAGGATATTGGCGCCTTCCAGCATGGCCGTACTGAGAACCTTGCGCAGGCCGCAATCGTGGCAATGGCCGCCCTCGCCACAGCTTTTCCCGGTCAAATATATATCAGAACATTGGAACGCGTTACCGAGCATGCGCTCATGAAAGTCCTGGGGATCAATATTGAAGGTTGCAAGCATATAGTTATTAATCCTTTTTAAAGATGTATCTTCGTTCACAACGACCAGCCCGATCGGACTGTTCTCAAACACCACCCGAAACAAATGGGGTGAAATATTACCATTTAGCATTTTATGGTTCACTCCTTTTTGAGCTCAAGCTTTCCGATGGTGCTTCCATAATGGCATCCCTTCTATTCAAAAGGAACCGGCGGTGGGATTTTCTGCTTCCCGCCGCCGGTTCCTTTTCGGATTATTTCCGGATTCTCTCTCTGGAGTTTTGCTTACGCAGGAGGAAATCGGCGGCGAAGAGAGCTGCAAATACTACGGAGAAATAGAGTAATCATGATGCTCTGATTTCCATTAACTATATCAGAGCTTGCTGAACATATTCTGAACATGTAATCATAGAGGGGTTTGCTTCCTAGTAAGAAGCAAACCCCTCTATTAGATTACTCAAGGAAGCGCCGGAATGGGTATGATAATTTCCATACGCTGTTGGACAATTCCTGAATAGATATGACGAGCACCGGGATTATCTTTCGCTTCTTTTTTGCGTATGCGGAGCGTCCACGATTTGCTATCTTTCATAGACTCCATACTTCAGGATATCCACATACTTCGCAAACAGCTCGGCATAGCGTACGATATTCTTATTGATCTCATCCTTGATGATGGTGTTCAGATCCTTGCCCTTCAAATCATTGGTGATTAACTGGCCCACATAATAGGAAACCATATGCAGCAGATCGTCCACCAAGTGAATATCGATGCCCGGCCGGAAACCCTCGTTGTTCATATGCCGGAACAGACTGTCGTGAGCCTGGTTATGCCTGGCGTCGATCTCTTCTTTGAGCTCCGCCGGCGTATTGACAAAGGCCTGCAGCATAAATAAAAAGAGCTCTGGTTTTTTCTGCATCAATTCTTTATAGTACTCACCCAGATTATCGAAGACATTGATATTGATAACCGGGCCGCCCGCGTATTCCTCAAAATAATCCTGGATAAAAAACTCCATGATATACTCGACAAGATAAAGATAGAGATTCTTTTTATTTTTAAAGTAAAGGAACAATACGCCTTTGGAAATTCCCAGCCGTTTGACAATGGTATTGGTGGAAGCGTTTTGATAGCCGTTTTCAATAAATTCTTCGATACAAACCTGGATAATTTGCTCCTTTTTACCGTCCGGCAGCTTCTCGAAGGTTTCATACATGAGGTTCAGCTTTCCTTTCTGTCAGCGATTCATTTCGTCCATTTTATCATAATTTGTGCTTATTGTAATGGACTCAGGATCCGCGTTCCTTCTTCGATGCTGTTATCAGGGGCGGACAATACCGTCTCCCCCTCCTGCAGTCCCTCTGTGATTTCGCACAAGGACTCATTTTGAATTCCCCTTTGCACCGCCCGCAGGGCAGCCTTTCCCTCTTCGACGGTGAAGACGCAGCTTTGGCCCCGGTAGTCGAATACGGCGCCGGCGGGCACGATAACCACGCCGCTCTTTGTTTCGGTAATGACCCTGACATCCACCTCAGACCCCGGCAGCAAAGCAACCTTGGCATCGAGAGGCTTGATGGTTACGGTGACCTTCTTCTGCTTGACGCCAAGAGAGGATACTTCATCCTCAGCAGTGGGTGCGATCTTGACCACAGTTCCCGCCAGCGTCTGCTGCTCTTTCGTGCGGACGGTAAGGGTAGCTTTGTTCCCGACTTGGATGCTGGCGGCATCTTCGGCCAGGATTTTGGCTTGGATCTCCAGGTTTTCCGTATCGCCGATGACAAATGCCACTGTTCCAGGCACGCCGAAGGCATTGACTTCGACCCTTTTTTGCAGAATGGTGCCCTTGAGCGGTGCCAGGACCTGCTGCTTGCTCAGGGCCAGGGAGCTGTTGGCCACGCTCAGTTCAGCCTGTTCCAGCGCCGCCTGATTGCCGGACCGGACTGCTTCGGCACTCTTTAACGCAGCTTCCTTCTGGGTTAGTTCCCACTCACTGGCTGCTCCTGCCTCGGCCAGGGACCTGGTGTTGTCATAATCCTTCAGCGCCATGGTATAGGCTTCCTCTCCGGCAGCAGATTGGGCTTTGGCTTGATTCAGCAGTTCTGCCGCATTTTTCAGGGAAATTTCCAACTGCTCCCGATCCATGCTCAGAAGCAGATCTCCTTTTTGGACCTGCTGACCTGTTTCGACGGCAATGCGCTTGATCAGCCCGCTTCCTTCCAGATAAACCGTCGCGGAGTCGCTGCACTTCACTTCGCCGGTCTCTTCTACATATTTTTGGATATCGCCGAGCTTGGCGGGTGCTGTTTCCGCCGGCGTGCCCCGATTGGAGAGGGTCCAGCCCAGGCCTGCCGCCAGCACGAGCAGGATACCGATGACCCAGAGCAGCTTTTTAGTCAATCTCATGTTCCGTTTATCGTTCTTCACTTTCTGCAAATCCGTTGGAATGTTCATCTTTTTCAACCTCCTTATCTCGTTGGCACCTTCATTCCGCGCTTTTCAGGGATTCGACCATATCGATGGCGGTTATTTTGTTTCTGAGCAGCCAATTGGCGATTGCCGTGAAGGCGATAATCAGGGCGGCAGCGAGCAGGTAATTGGCCGGCTCCATCACCATCGGCAGCTGCATGGTCTCCGTGGCCTGGGTATCGATGGCCACCCCGGCAATAAACCTGCCCAGAGGGGCACCGATCAGTATCCCGAAGGCGCTGATAAAGAAATTCTCATTGAATACCAGGCTCTTCAGTTCCGCGGAAGTGAAGCCGAGTACGGAAAGTGTGGCAATCTCTCTCCGGCGTTCAAAGATATTGATATTCGTAATGTTGTAGATCACGGCGATGGTTAATATACTAGCCCCGAACAGCATGAAAAAGATGATACTGTTCATGGATTGGAGCTGCTTGTTGGTATTGGCGACCACTTCCGCTTTGGACTGGATCGTATTGATCGTCAAAATATCTTCCAGTTTTGCCGTCACTTCTTTTTCATATTGCCCGTCGTCCAGCTTAATATGGGCCCCATTGACCACCGCGCCTTCATCCAGCAGATAATCGATATAATCCATACTGCAAACCGCGCTCTGTCCGATAAATTGCGATGTTTCACCCTTCACGACCACCGTTTTTTTGTCCCTGTCCGTGTTCTTACCCGGATAATAAGAGCGAAGTGTCACCCGGTCGCCCGTATGCAGGCCCAGAGTTTCCATGAGCCGGGCGGGCAGGAGGACCCCGTTCGACGGCAGAATCGCCGCTTTCCCCTTCCGGTCATAGACACCGTATAATTGGGCTTCCCGGTCCAGCGCCAGGACGCCAATATCTTTCTTCTTCCAGCCATAGGTAAGTTCCATTCCGGTCTCCAGCACCGGTTCGACAGACTTTACGTGAGCCAGGTTTCTGATAGTGCTGAGCTCATCGACCGCCAGCATTTGCGTAAAATTGATTTTCAGATCAAACTTCTGAATTTCTTCATACTGCATGGCCATCAGGTTGCCCATGGAGCTCCGGAAGGCCAGGGCGATGAGCAATAAGGCCATGGAAAAGATGACCCCGACGGAGGCCAGGGCTGAGCGCCGCTTATACCTGAACAGGTTGCGGAAGATGATCTTCCAGCTGAAATTAAGGCGCTGCCAAAAGAAGCCGAGGTTTTCCAGCAGCGTCTTTCTGCCGGAAGCGGGCGGTTTCGGCCGCATGGACTCCGCCGGTACCAGGCGCAGCTCCTTGCGGCAGGCATTATATCCGGCGAATACGCAGAAGAACAAGGCTGTAAGCGAAGCCGGCACCACCATGGCCAGCTGGACGGACGAATTCTCCGTCGGCAGATTGTAAAAGCTGTTGAATATGCCGAGCAGAGCTTCGCCGATGAAGAATAACCCGATCAGGGAGCCCAGAATGCTCCCCAGGATTCCCACCAGCAGCGGATAGGTCTGGTAATGCAGCATAATGTCCCAATCGCTGTAACCCAGCGCCTTGAATACGCCCATCAATGTCCGCTGGTTTTCAATCATGCGGGTCATAGTAATATAGATGATGACCGCAGAGGCGATAAAGAACAGCATAGGGAAAATCGCCGCCATGGATTGCAGTCCCGTTTCATCCGAGTGAAACATACTGTAGCTGATCTGATCTTTTTTCTCGACGGTGCTTACCAGGCCGTAAGGAGCCAGCATCTTTTCCAGCTCAGCCTTGACCTTTTTGCTGTCGCCGTCTTTGGTCAGGAGAACGCTGATATCGTTTACCGAGCCTTTGTAATCGAGGATGGTCTGCAAATAGGAGGCTTGAACATAAATAACACCGAACTTTTCATGATCGGGGAACACCTCCGTGGCATCGCGGATTTCATACATGTATTCAGGACCTTTAACCGTTCCCACAATGGAAAGCTTTACCCGTTCCCCGTTCACAATGGGCTCGATGGTCTGGCCGATCACCAGGTGATTGGCCTTGAAGAAATCCTCGGATACAAGGCATTGGTTGGCCGCATCGGCCGAAAAATAGCTGCCTGCTTTGAGCATGATGTCGTTGACAACAGCCCGTTTTTGGTCGGGAAGGGAAATCAGTCTGACCACAGCGTTCCTGTCTTCCATAAAAATCCGGACATCCTGCAAGACCCTTCCCTCCGCCATTTTGACTCCGGGAATCGCCCTTACCCGCTCGATTACCCCTTCCGGCGCCCGGTAAACCGTACTCGACAAATCGGCCAGTCTATATTCCGTGAAGTACTTCTGCCCCGCTCCGGAAAAGATGTCCAGTGCCGAATACAGGCCCGTATAGAACATGACTCCGATGATCACCACCGCCAGGACCGATATAAACTGCCCTTTGGCCTCCTTCAGATCCCGCAAGGATTTTTTCAGGAAGATCAGCATTACCATTCAATCCTTTCAATGGGCAGAGGATTCCGGTTGATTTCAACGGCTTCCACTCTGCCGTTTTTTATTTTGATCACCTTATCCGCCATCTGGGCAATGGAACTGTTGTGGGTAATGATCATCACCGTTTTCTGAAAGTTGCGGCTCACATCGTGGAGCAGTTTGAGAATCGCTTTGCCGGTGACATAGTCCAACGCGCCCGTCGGTTCGTCGCATAAAAGCAAGGTGGGATTTTTGGCCACCGCTCTGGCGATGGAGACGCGCTGCTGCTCACCGCCGGAAAGCTGGGCCGGGAAATTTTGCATCCGTTCCCCGAGACCGACGTTTTCCAGAATCGCGGCCGCTGGCAGCGGCTCGTCGCTGATCTGCGCCGCGATCTCGACGTTTTCCAGAGCAGTGAGATTGGGCATTAGATTATAGAATTGAAAAATAAAGCCAATGCACTTTCTCCGGTATAAGGTAAGCTCGTTGCGGTTGAACTGCGTAATATCCTGGCCGTTGACCACCACCTCGCCGGAGGTGGCGCTGTCCATACCGCCTAAAATATTGAGCACAGTGCTTTTGCCTGCGCCGCTGGGCCCGAGAACCACCACCAGTTCGCCCTGCCCGACTTCAAAAGAAATTCCGTCTGCAGCCCTGATCCTGATTTCACCCATGATATATTCTTTTACTACTTCCGTAAGCCTGATCATCGGTTCCATTTCCCGCCCTCCTCTATGGAAACATCCTGTTCGGCTGGATTCAGTCCAGCAGGCAAAAGTTAGTTTGTTCGAACTTCCGACCCTATGATTTATTGTAAGAGATCTTTTTCCACTTGTAAATGACCATATGGTCATTATTTAATTATTTTTTAGCTGTATATGTTATGGCGCACTTCGGGGCACACCCGGCCGCCGGATCTCCCAACCAATGATCAGGGCTGATCGCGGTAACGGTTTGAGCGTCTTAGCGGCAAACAAAAAAACGGCCTGAACGAAGATCCATCGTTCAAACCGTTGCGATGATTAAACTGATTAGCTTTTGCTTTGACTCCTTCTTCTTGCTTTAAGCGCTGATTCTATGGGCCCGACAACACATATGCAACCATATTTTCTATAATACCAGGTGCAGGCTTTTCGCCGTCAACAATAATTGCGTTAATATATTGCAGCACCTCTTTATGCGATGATGTCTGATAGTGTTATTGTTACCGTAGTTCCTCCTCCTTCTGTGCTCTGTATATCAAGCTGTGCGTCTTGCCAACTTTTTACACGCCTGCTTACATTGAAAAAGCCGACTCCTTCCTTTGACGATTCGCTGTTCTTTAATTTATTGAGCAGCTCCGCCCCCATTCCTATCCCTGTGTCACTGATCTTTATGATAATAGTCCCTTCGCTCTTTTGCGCTGATATAAGGACGGTTCCACCGGCAGCTTTTTTGCACAGCCCGTGCTTTATCGCGTTTTCCACCAAAGGCTGAAGGCAAAACGAAGGTATTTCCATGCTTAGCAGCTCCGGTTCAATCGTATATTCAATACTGATTTGCCCGCCGAAACGGGCTTTTTCTATTGCAACATAAGCCTTAATCAATTCGATTTCTCTCTCTAAGGATACCAGCATCGATTTATGGTCGACGTCAAAAACAAGCCTTAAATATTTACTGAAATTGATAAGCAGACTCGCTGCCCTTTCGCTGTCCGTGTAGCAAAACGATACCATCGTGTTGATAGCGTTATACAAAAAATGAGGCTTGATCTGCGCCTGCAGAAAAGCGAGCTCGTTTTTAGCCGCTTCTTCATGGGAACTGGTAATCGCCGCGAAATTATCGTGATAGTGCTGTATCAGCATTTTCGCCATTAAATATGAGCCAACGAACATTAAGCAGGTAATGAATATCTGCATAACCATACGGCTGTCCATGTTCCCGGTGACATACATTTTAACGCCAAACAGCATAAGTGAAAGCATACTCGCCAGAAAAACCCAACGGGTTATCTTCACTTTTGAAAAAATTGCCGAAATAAATATGGAAAGCATGAAGGTGCATAGTAAAACCACTGCAATCTCATGAGCCATAATCAGGTAGAAGGAATAGATTACGAGGATAAAGCTGCACAAATACTCTTTGGCCTGAATCGGAACCCGAGCAGAGCGAACCAATAAATCGGCTAGTAAATTCAGGGCACAAGTACCTATCGTGGGCGCAATGATAAAGTATTTCAAATAAATGTCGGGAGGATTGACAAGGTAGTCTCTTGCCCCCAAATACCAGGCGACATGGGCGAAGGCCATTAGGGCAACGCAAATATACCCGATATTTACGATATAGCGGCACCATTTGATTGAATCCATGGGTGTTTTGATTTTATATCCGGTGTCTCTGTGTATAACCGCTCTTTTTAACATAGAACATCTCGCCCCTCAAACCTTATCCCTTTGCTCGTCAGAAATAATCTCCAGGCTATCGCTAATATTACATTTTAAGGTAGTGCATAGTTTCCTGTACAAAAAAGATATAACTCCCCTTTGCCGGAAAATTATATCTTTCTGGAAAAATAGTGAACAAAGATTTTTAAGATTAATCCAAGTCCAAACTATGCAACCATCCAACAGATACTTTGGAAATTTTTGCATTTCCCATGTCGTTACTTAGATCTTTCCCATGCATTTGTTTGGCTGTTTTTTTGCAGCTTCAACTTGTATTCATCATTTCCACTGTAAAAATATATTTCATCGCAAGATGGGGATAACTCAACTTGAAATTCATTTTTAGCGCCTATATTACTGTTCAATCCGTATGTTGAATAAAAGGTAATGCGTTTTTTATTGCCGTCTTCACTGGTTTTAAGCGTTCTTACATACCCCATACTACTTGCTACACCAACTTTTAGGGTTATCATCTTGCCATCTTCGGATAGTGAGTAATCAACCAGCATAACACTTGCCATTTTTCCCCCAGTAGATAAAAACAGCAATCCGATTACTATGATTATTGTAAGTACAGCAATAACTCCTAGTTTCTTTTTCATAGAAGCTTCTCCTTAGATTTATCTCGTGAAAATCATATCAAACCCGCGTTTGCGATTCCTGTTCTAAGCATAGGAGCAATAATTTATAATTATTTTAACACTTGGGGAAACAAAAAGAAACCGATAATTTCGGCAGGAAATTTATCGGTTTCTTTGGCGTTATGATGAAAAAAGTTTTTAACGATCATTTGATCTTTAAATTGAATTTATATGTAAATAAGTCATTATCCTAAATTACATCAAGTATCATCTGAATATGAGGAATTCCATCCTCAAGGAATTCTTCCGAAACCTGCTTAAATCCTTGCTGTTCATAGAACTCTTTGGCATATGTCTGTGCTTCTATTTTTATAGCAGCTGCCCCTAACCTATTCTTGGCAACCTTTATTCCTTCTGAGAGGATTCTGCTGCCTATGCCACACCGTCTTTTCACAGCGATCACTCTGCCGATTGATACCTCATTAAAAGAGACGCCCTTATCAACAACTCGTAAATATGCCTGGATTCCGCAATCATCCTTCAGATATATGTGAAATGATTGTTTGTCTTTACCGTCGATCTCCTGATAAGAACAATTCTGTTCAACAACAAACACTGCAACTCTTATTTTAAGAATCTCATACAATTCCTCGGCCGTCAGCTCTTCAAATCTTTTTACTATAAGTTCCATTATTACCCTATCTTTCGTCTTTAAATTCTTGTTTGTATGGATCGTAGTTATTAAAACCAAGACTGCATCTATAATACCAGATTTTTGGGCATGAAAAAAGATATCTCATCTATATGCCTCTGACGAGGGATGTGTGACAAGTTTAAAAAGCAAGAACCCCCGTTCGACCACCGGGAGTTCTTGCTTTTATATTAAAGAAAGGGGCAATGAACTTCACCGCCGCAGCCCACTATACTATATGTCCATAGCGAGTAAAGCGTGACAACCATATAAAAAACAGAAACCCTGCTTCTAATCTCTGATACTTACGTTTCTATTTTTGATTTTATATATGAGCCGTGGATTATAATCTTTTAGATCTTCAATATTGATATATATTCTAGATCCATTTTCACGTCTACCATAGAAGTGCTTGAAAACAAATCTTATGTATAAATACATGGTCATTACATACAGAGAAGCAAATAAGTAGTACATTTCGAACTTAATTTCGTTCTCTTTTTCAAAGTACCCATTCAAGAAAAATACAATATATGCCGTTATTCCCAATATAAAGATAATCATTATAATATGAGTTGTAACTTGTCGTTCAAAATGCTTATACTTTCTCCTTATTATAGCTGATCGTTGCCTTATGTTAATTCTATTAAATGATAAGATAATTAAACTCCAGTCTACTCGCCTATCTCCATTAAAACCAGCATAGTTCCAACACAAGCCAAAAACAGAACCAAATATTGTAACGGCGATAATGAATACTATGCTATGTACTTTCAAACTTATCCCTATTCCATACACGCAATAGCAAGCCACTATTACCGAAACCAAAAAGTAACAAATTGCGCCCCATCTATGTATTCTAAAAAATAAATCTTTAAACCTATTATCAACCTGATCATATATTTTTTTATTTCCTATTCTTTCCGAAGTATCTATTTCTTTTATGCACTCGAACAACCTAGATGAAATCTTAAGGATTGCGGCAATTGAATAGACAATGCAAACTAAAGCTGAAAAAATAAGTGGCACTATTATAACTTGAAGCATTTGTTCATTAGATAAAGGTTCCCGAACAAATAAATCACTTACAAACATGATCATTTCTGCTAAATAGAATGTTAATAACGCTTCCAAAGGAGCTTGAATAACATTTCCTTTGTGATAATAGATAATATCTCTCAAACTGCATTTTTTACTAATCAAGGAGATCTTTTCAAACCAACTTACGAATTCACTGCTCATTTTCTCCCTCCTATAAAATTTCAGACTATTCCATCTTTCGCTGAGTATCTCATATCCAATCTGTCGAAGTCTCGTGAAAAATGTCCGCAAATAGAAAAGCAGAAACCCAGCGCATCAAATTTGCACCGGGTTTTTGCTTGCGGAAAGACATTCACTCACTATACTATATGTCCCTACCGCCATGGATGTGACAGGCACCGATTAGTTTTCGGTGCTATTTTCGTGGGCGATTATCCTATAGACTTACTTCGCGGCTGTTAAGCATCTTTTCAAAAGCCTCTTCTATCATCTTTTGCCGATTTAGTATCATCCATTCCCTTAATAAATGCCTCAACATCTCCTTCTAAACCAGCTTTACGAGCAGCACTATTCCGAAGCATCGTTCGGCTCATATTAAAGCGCTCCGCGATAGATGTATAGTCACCCGACATAAGTTCTTTCAACGAAAAAGCAGCCCCCCTAATCTTTCGGTTGGATTAAGTTTTGGGAGCCGCATTGCCAACCTATTTAATTGTTCTAAATTGCCCGGGTCCATTGTATTGGACATAAAGGACATTGTTCCAGCCAAAGACGCGTCCACATCTTGTCCTAAGTTCAAGGTATTCCTCCTGTTATTTTTAATAAATTGGCAAAAGCGATAATCAAAGCTTGAATCCTCAATCTAAATTATCAGTAGCAATAACCTTATGGTTTGAGTATAATTTTGGTAAAAGTAATACAGATCGGAGGGATTGATATTGCCTGTATTCGGAAGCAGGGATTGGTATGGGAACCTTGCCTGTAACTTCATGTATGTTCAGGGAATTAGCGACTTTGATGATAATAGCAGTGTTAGACTTACTCAAGAAGATGCAGAGCAAAGGCTTTCTATCGCTTTGCGAATAGGGAAAGATAAAACTCCCAAATACCTCTTTTACGATCAGATAGTTTCCATTGAAATTAAGAAGAAGCATGGAACAAGAAATCGCGATTTCTCTATCAGCTATCATCCAGCAAATAACCCTGACGATGTAAAGATTCTTCTATTCGAGATTGTCGACGCTTCTCTCCATTGGAGAAAATTCATTGGGGCACTCAAGAGTAAAATTCCTCAGTCACCTGAACCTGAACAACTTGATTCTCAGCCTGAGCCAGAAGTTTCTCAATATCTCTAGGAAATCATCTTAATAAAGGTAAAAATGCCAGATCATAAAGAACTGGCATTTGCTTTGTAAGAGAGGCTAGAGACGCTGTGACGTTGGCCTTAGAAATTGGCGCCAGAGCCGGCGAGATCCAAGCCCTAAAATGGTCAGACATAGATTTCGATACCTGGATGGTGAATATCTGCAAGTCACGGCAATATCTGCCCGACATGGGCTCCTTTGAGAAGAGCACAAAAAATAAAAGCAGTAACCGTAAAATTCGCCTATCAGCAGGCACTATATTTTTATTGCGCCAACTCAAAGGTGAACAAGATGCCCGATCTGATGAACTTGGCACTAAGTGGGTAGACAGCGATGCCGTATTCATTGGATGGAATGGCCAACAAGTTAATGCCACATGGGCCTCCTGCTGGTGGAGAAAATAGATTCGAAAAACTGATCTACCCATCAAAACCTTCCATAACCTACGGCACACATGCATTAGTTTATTGATGGAAGCCGGGGCCAATCCGCTGGAAATCGCTAGGATGGTTGGCCATTCAAATGCCGAAATGATCTGGAAGGATTATGGCCACGCCACAGAAAAAGAAAGCTTTAACGGTGCCGATATGCGGGGGATAATGACAAAAAAGCAAAGCGAATCCATAAGTAAAGTAAACTAAACTAAAAAAGGCCAACCCCAAAGGGCTGACCTCAGCTTAAATCAAATGTTCCAGTTTTGTTCCACCTAATTTTTATTACTTCGAATGTCGTGGAAAATAAAAAATTCCTGCAAGTATTGCAGGAATTGATTTTTAGCTTGGTGCGAGTGGTCGGAGTCGAACCGACACATCCGTAAAGATAACGGTTTTTGAGACCGTCGCGTCTGCCTGTTCCGCCACACTCGCATGCTGCCTGAGCAGGTCACCTCGGCAATAGGTGACTTAAATATAATAGCATAGAATTTGAAAATGTGTCAAGCCTTCTCTTCAAATTCTCCGTAGTTCATAAGTTTTTCATAACGCATAGTTCGCAGCTCATCCGGTGGGAGTTCTCGAAGTTCCGCCAGGGCTTCGGCAATGGTCTTCTTCATTTCCTCGGCGGTCCGCTCCACACTCCGGTGGGCTCCACCCAGGGGTTCCTTGATAATGCCGTCGGCG
This sequence comes from Desulfitobacterium sp. LBE, assembly GCF_007830365.1. Classification (NCBI taxonomy): domain Bacteria; kingdom Bacillati; phylum Bacillota; class Clostridia; order Eubacteriales; family Desulfitobacteriaceae; genus Desulfitobacterium; species Desulfitobacterium sp. LBE. The sequence continues at coordinate 963,608 of NZ_VLKD01000001.1, forward strand.
ATTCCCAGCTCCAGGAGATCCTGGGCGGTGAATTTTAAAGCGGAAGCCGCTTCCTTAGCTTTGCCCGGATCCTTCCAGAGAATTGAGGCACAACTTTCCGGGGCAATGACCGAATAGAAGGAATTCTCCAGCAGCAAGACCTTGTTCCCCACACCTAAGGCCAAGGCGCCGCCGCTGCCGCCTTCCCCGATGACGGTGCAGATAATCGGAACGCTATAGCCTGCCATGGCCTGTAAGCAGCGGGCAATGGCTTCCCCTTGCCCCCGTTCTTCTGCTTCAAGATCGCAAGCCGCACCGGGAGTATCGATAAAGGTGAGGATGGGGCGGTGAAATTTTTCCGCCTGATCCATCAGGCGGAGAGCTTTCCGGTATCCTTCCGGATGGGGCATGCCAAAGTTTCGCTGAATATTCTCCTTAGTCCCTCTCCCTTTGATATGGGAAACCACCGTGACGGGAATCCCTTGAAAGATGGCGATACCGCCCACGATAGCCTTGTCGTCGGCAAAGAGACGATCCCCTTTGAACTCCATAAAATCCTCAAAAAGCAGCGGGGCATAATCGTAAAAATTCGGTCGTTCCATATGGCGGGCAATCTGAACCTTTTGCCAAGGTTCCAGGTTGCCGTAAATTTCTTTTCTTAATCGTACCAGTCTGCGCATGAGCTTGGAGATTTCCGGCGAAAGATTGATATCCTTCTCTTTGGAGAATTCCTGCAGCTCCGCGATCTTCTGTTCAAGTTCAAGAATTGGCTTTTCAAAATCAAAATGTTGAGCCATTAAACTGCCCCTTCCTGATGATAACGCAGCAAACGTCCTAGAACCTTTCTCATCTCTGCTCGTTCCACTACACAATCAATCTGTCCGTGGCTCTGATTGAATTCAGCAGTCTGGGCACCTTCCGGAAGTTCTTTACGCATGGTTTGCTTGATGACACGGGGACCTGTAAAGCCGATCAGTGCACCCGGTTCAGCGATATGTATATCTCCTAAGGAGGCATAGCTGGCTGTGACTCCCCCGAAAGTAGGATCGGTCAATACGGAAATATAGAGCAGCCCTTCCTCGGCCAAACGCCCTAAGGCCGCGCTGGTCTTAGCCATTTGGTACAAGGAGAGGATTCCCTCCTGCATGCGTGCTCCGCCGGAAGTGGAAAAAATAATCACCGGACAGCGCAGTTCGATAGCCCGCTCAATAGCGCGGGTAATCTTCTCTCCGGTCACAGAGCCCATACTGCCCATCATGAAGTTCCCCTCATTAAAAGCCAGAACCACCGGCATTCCTTCGATGCTGGCCTGGCCTGTAAGTACGGATTCCGAAACATCAGATTTCTGATAGGCTTCCGCCAGCTTTTCCTCATAATCGGGAAAGCTCAGCGGATTCGTGGTCTGAAGCTCCTGATCCCATTCTGCGAAACTCCCCGGATCAACCAGATGTTCAAGTCTCTCCCGGGCCGGGATGCGGAAATGATAACTGCAGGTCAGACAGACTCTTTGGTTCTCCACCAAATCCTTATTAAACAGCGCTTCGCCGCATTTAGGACATTTCACCCAGAGACCGTCAGGGAGCTCTTTGCGGGTGGATTCCTGTTCCGGAGAGGGCTCGTCGAAATAAGCCCGCCCCCCTTCCGAATTTTTCGGAGGCAGCGAACTGAGAGTTGCGTATTTGCGTTTTTTACGAAATATATCTTTTAACATACCTAGCTCCCCATATAGCTAGTAATAATTTCATGAGCTTCTTCCGCCTCTGACTCAGGGACCAGGATCTCCACCGATGCGTGATCCCCCAGATGAGCTGAGCCAATGGGTCGAAGCTGAACCAGCATTCCTTCTTCAGAAAGGGCTTTTTTATACTTCTCGGCAATTGCTTTATTGGGCGCAATATAAATAACGGTCCACATGGCAAATCCTCCTTGTTCAAAAAGAGAAACATACCCTTTATTCTGTAGATTAAGCACCATAGGTACTAATTTAAAGACCAGATAATATTTTTCATAATAACACAGGGAAAAGCATCTTGCAAGAAAGCCTGTCCGTGCTCTAGTCATCAATCTCCGGGTGATATTTCTTGTAAATAGCTCTTTCCACATGGGGCGGGACGAATTCACTGATGTTGCCCTTTAAGCTGGCTGCCCATTTGATCGAGCTGGAACTGATAAACGAGAATTCGCTCTGAGTCATTAAAAAAATTGTTTCAATATCCGCAGCCAGCTTTTTGTTCATCAGGGCTAATTGGAATTCATATTCAAAATCCTGCATAGCTCTTAGGCCCCGGATGATGGCATTGGCTCCGCATTGTCTGGCAAACTCCACAGTCAGCCCCTCGAAGCCTCTGATTTTGACCTGGGACAGCTCCTCGGCAGCCATCTCCAGGAGCTGAATACGTTCTTCCAGGGAAAAAAGGGTGGTTTTATTGCTGTCTACAGCTACGGCAACGATCACTTCATCGAAAAATTCCGTCGCCCTTTTCAGTATATCCAAATGCCCATTGGTCACGGGATCGAAGGTTCCGGGATAAATTGCTATTCGCACTTGTCCTGCTCCTTTTCGCATCGTTTTTACATGGCATTGACCTTCCATACCACATTGCTTTCCCCTAGTATGTTTGACAAGGCCTGAACCAATTCCTCCAAATCATTCACCCAAAGTTCCCGGTTTCCTTGAATCAGTTTTTTATCCTGCTCAAAATAGAAGAGCACCGGATGGGTTCCCGAATAATGACGCAGGATCGGCAGGGCCTCTTCGAGAAGAGGCGTCCCTTCGTAAGGAAATCTTAAGTAAAGCTTCCGGGCAGGTACTGCACCGGGCTTCGCGGAAGGTACTGCACTAAGCTTCGGGGAAGACTGAGTTGAGGGCTGAGTTGGCGGCTGGGTTCGAGTCTGAGCTTTCTCCCGGGTCTGAGTTTTCTCGTAGTCCTTGTACCCTATCGGTTTAGTTCGCTCTGCCCCATTCTCCAGATCCGTGATACGCTCCGCAAAAATCTTGCGTTCATCATCCCGGATGTTGTATCTTCCTTCCACCACCACGACCTGATCCTCCGTCAAACGGGCACTTTGGGCAAAAATCCGCGGGAACACCAAAACATCTATGGTTCCGGTTAAATCCTCCAGCACAAAGCTGGCCATCATTTCCCCCCGTTTGGTCACAGTGGTGCGGTATCCGGTGACGATTCCACCCAGGATGACCTTCTTTTCCTCATCTCCTTCGAGACAGGTCAGAATATCCTCAGAGACAGCATTCTTTAGCTTGGGAAGAACACTTTCCAGAGGGTGGCCGCTGAGATAAAGACCCAAATATTCCTTTTCCATCGTCAGGAGTTCTCGAGGAGAATATTCTTCGACATCAGGGAGTTCAATCCCTTCATCCAGGTCGTCCCCAAAATCGAACAGGGAAATTTGTCCGCTCTCTTTATCCCTTTGGCGCTGCTGGGCTATCTCCAGGATAGAATCCAAGGCTAAGAGTCCTTGGGCCCTTTTGCACAGCAAGCTGAAAGCTCCGGCTTTGAGGAGGCTTTCCAGGACCCGCTTATTGAGGACCTTGGCATCCACACGAATGCAGAAATCATAGAGGGAGTCAAAAAGGCCTTCCTGACGGGCCTCAATGATCTTCTCCACCACATTGACTCCCACATTGCGGATAGCCCCTAAGCCAAAGCGAATGCCCCGGCCTTCAATGCTGAAGCCCACCTGACTGTACTGAACATCCGGAGGGAGAATTTCAATCCCGCTTTGCCGGGCTTCATGAATATAAAAGGACACCTTATCCGCCGAGCTCATCACGGTACTGATTAAAGCCGCATTAAACTCCAGCGGATAGTTGGCTTTAAGGTAAGCTGTCTGATAAGAAATCACGGCATAGGCTGTGGCATGCCCCTTATTAAAGCCATATTCGGCAAACTTGGCCATCAAGTCAAAGATTTCCGCAGCCTCCTTTTCCGTAAGGCCGAGTTTTAAGGCACCGGGAATAATCTCCTCTCCGCTGGGGCTCTGCAAACCATAGATAAAGCTTTGCCGCTCTTCTTCCATGATCTCCTTTTTCTTTTTCCCCATAGCCCGCCGCAGCAGATCGGCGCGTCCCAGGGAATAACCTGCTAAATCCCGGGCAATCTGCATGACCTGCTCCTGGTAGACAATCACCCCATAGGTGCTTCTGAGAATGGGCTCCAGCAGGGGATGCAGGTAAGAGACATTTCCCCCATGCTTGCGGCGGATAAACTCTGGAATCTGCTCCATGGGGCCGGGACGGAACAGGGCGACCACCGCGATAATATCTTCAAAACAGGATGGTTTCAATTCTTTAAGTACATTGCGCATGCCCCCGCTTTCCAGTTGGAAAACACCGGTGCTGTTGCCCAGGGAAAGCATGTCAAAGGTGGCCTTGTCATCCAGGGGCAGGCTTTGCAGATCCAGCACTTCCCCCCGATTCCCCTCAATTTGCTTTAAGGTTTCCTGGATGATGGTCAGGTTGCGCAGCCCCAGGAAGTCCATTTTAAGGAGGCCCACTTCTTCCACCGTCTTCATGGGGAATTGTGTCATGGTGAAGCCTCCGTCGGAAGTCCTTTGCAAGGGGATATAGGTATCCAGGGCATCCTTGGCGATCACCACACCGGCGGCATGGGTGGAAGCATGACGAGGCATTCCTTCGAGAGAGCGGGCGATTTCATAGAGCTTCTTAATCTCCCCGTCCTCTTCCAGGAGCTTCACCAAATCGGGGGATACAGCCAGGGCTTTCTCCAAGGTCATCCCTAAGTCACTGGGGATCGCTTTGGCCACTTTATCCACCCGGGCCAGAGGAATTCCCAGCACTCTGCCCACATCACGAATGGCCGCTTTGGCGCCCATGGTTCCAAAGGTAATGATCTGACAGACCTTATCGGCGCCGTATTTTTCCATAACATAGTTGATCACCCGCTCCCGGCCGTCCGGGTCAAAGTCTATATCAATATCCGGCATGCTGATCCGCTCCGGATTTAAAAACCGCTCAAAAAGCAGATCGTGCTGCATCGGTTCTACAGTGGTAATCCCCATCAGATAAGCTACCATACTGGCGGCGGCAGATCCCCTGCCCGGCCCCACGGCAATACCATTTTGACGGGCATACTGACAAAAGTCCGCCACGATCAGAAAATAGCCGGAGAACCCGGTTTGGGCGATGACTCCTAACTCATAATCCAGCCGCTCTTTTTCTTCGGTCCTTTGGTTGGGGTAAAAAAGCGGAAAAGCTTCATAGCATTTTTTTCTCAGATAGGTATCCAGGGTATAGCCTTCCGGAACCTCAAAGACCGGCAAATAATTGTCCCCGAATTTAAAGTCTACCTGACAGCGCTCCGCGATCCGGGCCGTGTTCTCCAGAATCTCCGGATGCTCGCCAAACAGCAGATTCATCTCCGCTTCCGATTTCAAGAAAAACTCCTCGCTGGAAAAGCTCATGCGGCTGGCATCGGTGAGGTTCTTTCCCGTTTGAATGCAGATGAGCACATCCTGGATAAAGGCATCCTCTTTGTTGACGTAATGGACGTCGTTGGTGGCTACCATGGGAATCCCTGTTCGGCGCTGCACCTCAAACATTCCCGTATTAACCCGCTGCTGCTCCTCCAGGCCATGGTCCTGGACTTCCAAAAAGAAATTCCCTTTGCCGAAGATCTCTTCATACTCCAACGCACTCTCTACCGCTGTCTCCAGCTGATTATTGAGGAGATACTCCGAGACTTCTCCCGCTAAGCAGGCACTTAAGGCAATCAGTCCCCGGCTGTGCTTTCTCAGGATATCCTTGTCCACCCGGGGTTTATAATAAAAGCCCTCGATATGAGCCATGGAGACAAGTTTAATGAGGTTTTTGTACCCTTCTTCATTTTCAGCCAGCAGCACAAGATGGCGGTTGTTGTCATCCCGTCCCGGCACCTTCTCCGTCCGCCGGTGGGGGGCCACATAGACTTCACAGCCAATAATGGGCTTAATGCCGGCCTTTTTGCAGGCTTTATAAAAATCAATAATACCATACATGACACCGTGATCGGTAATGGCCACCGAGGGCATACCCAGCTCGACGGCTTTTTTCACCAGTTTCTCAATCCGGGCCGCCCCATCAAGAAGGCTGTATTCCGTATGGACATGGAGGTGAACAAATCCCATAATCAGACCTCCTTTTTGTACTAGTGTCATGACACGTTCACTTTCAGACAAGTCATTTGGCGAAATGTGAGCGGGTCATTACACTATCCCCATTATGAAAGAAAGACCCTGATAACTCAAGGCCTTTTCCCCTATTTAATTCAACTATTAACTAAGAAACTTTTTTATCGCCCATTCTGGCGGTCATCAGGGCTTTTGCTAAAAGCTGGTTATTGGAATAGACATCAATCTCAATATTGCAATGCTTTTTCGCTACCAGCAGCAATTTGACCGTAATGCGGACTTCCGTCCCTACGGGGATGGGCTGCAATTGATAGAAGGTAAAATTCTCTGTAATCGCATCCAGCCGGTATTGCTTGCGCAGGGCAATGTATCCGGCCATATTCATTAAGGTCACTAAAACTCCGGGACTGGCGGAACCAAATTCATTGATCATAAACCGGGTAATCTCGCCCTCGATAGTCAAGTACTCGGGATCCTCCACATAACGGAAACCGCTTAAAATCAGATTATCCACGGTTTCACCAAACTGAGGCTGCTTCTGGATCTGCTGATAGGCTTCCAAGACGTCCTGCAAGCTGATAATGCCGATCAGCACCCCTTGGTCAACCACTGCGGCGATCTCCCAGCCTTCCCAAAGCATAATGCGGGAAATATGGGTTACGGAGTCTTCCCTGCCCACCACATAAGGGTTGGGATTCATCACTTCCACCACGGAAGTATTCATCTCGGCACCGGCTACATCGATGGCCGTAATCATGCCGACCACGATATTCTCCTCGTCCACAACGGGAAAGCGGCTGTGGGTGGTTTGCTGTGAAAGCTCGTGCCAATCTCCTACGGTGGCACGGGTGGTCAAATAATTCACATCCTTGACCATAATGTCCTCAACTAAAATAAGCTCTTTTTCAATCAAACGATCATAAAGGGCCCGGTTGATCATGGTGGTCACGGCAAAGGTATCATAAGGGGTCTGAATAATAGCCAGATGATTGGCTTTAGCCAGTTGGATGATATCCTCCTGGGGTTCAAATCCTCCCGTAATCAGCAGAGGGGAGCCTTTCTGCAAAGCAAGCAATTGGGCATCGTGACGATTCCCTACGATACACAAAGAATTGTCTTCTAAGTATCTCTCCATGGCGTCCAGTTCCATCGCCGCAATCAAAAACTTGTTGGGCGAGTTATCCAGACTTTCAAAACCGCAGAGCACAATCCCTTCAGCAATTTGCGAGACTTCACGCAAGGTTAAATCTTCAATGCGCCGTTCCTTAGCTCCTTCAATACGGATGGTCCCCACTTTGGGGATGGAACGGACATATCCTTTATTCTCTGCTTCTTTAATGGCCCGGTAAGCGGTTCCTTCGCTGACATCAAGCTCTTTGGCAATAAAGCGGACAGAGACCTTGCTGCCTACGGCAAGGCCTTCAATGAAACTTAAAATTTGTTGATGTTTCGTCTGACTCAATCGTAACGCTCCCTACTTTATCAAGCGATTTTCAGACTCAATTATACCACATCCGGTGGTCTGAAAGGCATATTCCCGGTTTTATTTTGAAAAATATTTTGTCGAATCAGCAACTGTTATATAATTCAAAGCCAAGCTAATCCAGGGAATTCTCGTTCTCCTGCTGGTTTCTGCTTTTGATGCGCTGGGTCATTAATCCCCCGATTTTTCCGGCGTCTTTTGCTGAAAGTGAATGCCAGCCCTTTAAGCGAACCTGATCGATAAGGCCTAATTCTGCGGCAATCTCCATTTTCAACGCTTCCAGCGGATCTGTTCTTTTCAGCTTAATATGTTTTCCTTTCATCAAATCATCCCCCTGCTCATCCCTTGTCCCTCGAAATACGGACAAAGGTGCCTTTTCTCAATGGGTTGTTGTTTTAAGCGACAGCGACCCTCAACGTAGTAGTAGCAGTTAGCGGCACAAGGTCTTCGTGTCATTGTGAATCAACTCCTTATCCAAAACTTGCCAGGCGCATAGTGTTTACCGGCAACAGCGTCTGATGAGCTGCGTTATCTATCCATCGCTTATTTAAAGCATCGATAGGTATAAAGAGAGTTTTTCCGAAACACCCATAAAAAATACCCACCCTAAACGGCAGGTATTAAAACAACAACTCTATCAATTATTAAATGATAAGATTAAATGATCAGAGATTGGCCAGGGGCTAAAATCTCCCCTTTGCTAGCCGGGAACTTTCTCTTTAAAAGTTCGATGAACTCCTGAGGGTCCTGCTGGATAACCGGAAAGGTATTATAATGCATGGGAATCAAATAACTGGGCCTTAAGAGGGTAGCGGCATAGACCGCTTCCTCCTGCCCCATGGTGTAGTTGTCCCCAATGGGCAGCATGGCGGCTGCCAAGGGGTGCCGCCGTCCGATCAGCTCCATATCCCCGAAAAGCCCCGTATCCCCCGCATGATAAATCCACTTGCCATCCATCTGGATCAAAAATCCGCAAGCCATACCGGCATAAGTAAAGGATTCTTCTTCTCCCGGCGGTTCAAAGACCGAGCCGTGCAGGGCTTGGGTCAAACGCACCGTGCCAAAGTTAAAGGTATGCTTGCCGCCGATATGCATGGCATGGGTCTTCGCCCCATACCTGGCACAGAGACGGGCCAGCTCAAAGACACAAATAAGGGGAGCTCCGGTCTTTTGGGAGAGTTCGATGGCATCCCCTAAATGATCGGAATGCCCGTGGGAAACCAGAATCCCGTCCAGGTGAGTGAAATGTTCCGGCCCCACATCGGCTGCCGGGTTCCCCTTCAGGAAAGGATCGATCAGTATTCTGCCCTTTTCCCCAATGATTTCGAAGCAAGCATGACCGTGAAAGCGAATTTCCATTTTTACCACTCCTTAAGTGCAACTCATCAACACTCATTATTCTTATTTGCTGTGCTTCCGGCTCATGACACTGAGCAAGGCGGTACGACGCATTAAAATGATCACCAAGAGAGCAAAATCGGCGCTCAAAAGGGCGGCCGCCCAAACCCAGGAGCCCAGGGCGCCTAATACGGCCGCCATGCCAAAGCATCCGCTCATGGCGTAAAGGAGCAGCACAGCCTGTGGCTGGCTAAAGCCGGCATCCAACAAGCGGTGATGAAGATGTCCCCGATCCGCCGTGGCGATGGAATGGCCCCGCAATTTTCTGCGGATGATGGCAAAGGTCATATCTGTCAAGGGCATACCTAAGACAAGGAGAGGAAACACCAGGCCCAGAACTGTGGCTGTTTTCAGCAACCCCATAATCGAGATTCCGCCGATAATATAGCCCAGAAACATACTCCCGGAATCCCCCATAAACACCCGGGCCGGATGAAAGTTAAAGAATAAAAAGCCTAAGGCCGCACCGGCTAAAGCCAAGGTCAGATGGGCTTCCGTTACTTCATTGATGCGGATGGCCGACCAACAGAGCAGCAGGGCGGCTTCAAAGCAGATCCCTGCGGCAAGACCGTCCAAACCATCGGAAATATTCACTGTATTCACCAGTCCTACAATCCAAAAGACTGCTAAGACTAAGCCAAGCCATCCTAAACCAATGGACGCAAAATCCAATTTCATCCCGATGATGGGAAGAGAAATCTGACTCATGGAAAAACCGAAGAAAAGCAAAAGGGCAGCCGCAATAATCTGCCATACCAATTTCACCATGGGGCGCAGGTCAAATATATCGTCCACCACCCCGACGATAACAATAATCGTACTGCCGAAAAACAATCCCCAAATCTGCCTATCCCATATACCCATAATGATCACGGCAATCCAGAAGGCTGCATAGATAGCAATGCCGCCGATCCGGGGAATAGGGGTCTTATGTACGCGGCGGCCTCCCGGGTAATCGATGGCTCCCCAACATCTCCCCAGTTTCATGGACAAGGGAGTGGCGATAACGGCAATGATTAAGGCAATAACAAAGGTTAAAACAAAGGTCATGTCTTTTCCTCCAGAAGTCAAACAATACTACATCTTAAGTGAAACAGTCCTACATTCTATATGAGTCCCGGGTTTCCCCACTGGCGCAAAGCTTCATAGACCACCACAGCTACAGAATTGGAAAGATTTAAGGAGCGGGCATCGGCACGCATGGGCAGGCGCAGAGTCGTCTCCGGATAGCGTGCCAGAATTTCCGGAGAGAGCCCCTTTGTTTCTTTGCCAAAGAGAATATACCCTCCCTGTTGGTAGTGAATATCTGTATGGAGGCGTTGTGCCTTGGTGGTTGCCAGGTAGCGGGGGCCTTGGGGATTCTTGGCTTCGAATTCAGCATAGTTTTCGTAAATGTGAATATCCAGCATATCCCAATAATCCAAGCCGGCTCGTTTTAAGTGCTTATCGCTTATTTCAAAGCCTAAGGGTTTGACCAAATGCAAGGCGGCTCCCGTAGCGGCGCAGAGCCTTGCCACATTGCCTGTATTGGGGGGAATCTCAGGTTCGACTAATACTATGTTAAGATGTGCCATTAATCTACATATCCTTTCGCAATGCGCAATAAATCATCACTCTATTATACCCTAAATCTTGAAAATGCCCAAGAATGTCTCACTAATTTGTCCAAAAAAGGGTTGGATTCTGCTTAAAGTAGATTAACAATAGAGTTTTTTCGTGATATGATATTTTTCAGAGTCTTCTCCCTTTCTTCATTTCTTAATTCTATAGAGCAATTTGCATTATTCTCTCTTGTTGTATTACAGAACAGTATGATATGATGTTTTAAAACTTAATTGAAAGGAGTTTGTTCATGCTCACACATGATGAACGTAAGCTTCTCGAACTCATTGCCAATGATTTCCGCTTATCCCTTGAAGAGCTTTCGATTCAGACCGGTTTGTCGGAAGAATTTATAGAAGAGCGCCTTAAGCAATGGGAAGAAGAAAAAGTTATTGCTCAATACTGTCCACTGATCAATTGGGAACGGACCGGCGAACCCATCGTAACCGCCTTAATCGATGTTAAGGTTCTTCCTCAGAGAGGTTATGGGTTCGATAAAATAGCCCGCCGTCTGCAGAAATTCCCTGAGATCAAAGCGGTTTACCTGATGTCGGGGGGGTATGACCTTTCCCTTTTAATTGAAGGGAAAACCATGCAGGAAGTGGCCTTATTTGTGGCCGAAAAACTTGCTCCCCTGGAGCATGTCACCGACACAACCACCCATTTTATCCTCAGACGCTATAAGCAAAACGGCGTGGAACTCCTTGGGGAAGACGATAATCCCGAGAGGCTGGTGATTTCACCGTGAATCAGTACCTTTCACCGATCGCGGCCAATTTACCGCCCTCAGGGATTCGCAAATTCTTTGATCTGGTCTCAACGATGAAAAATGTAATCTCTCTCGGGGTCGGAGAACCGGATTTTGTCACCCCATGGACCGTGAGAGAGAGCGGCATCTTTTCCCTTGAGCAAGGACAAACCATGTACACCAGCAACTCGGGACTTATGGAGCTGCGTCAGGCTCTCTCCTGGAATATGGAAAAAAAGCTGGGCCTTGAATACAACCCTCATGATGAAATCCTGATCACCGTAGGTGCCAGCGAAGCCGTTGATCTGGCCATGCGCGCCCTGCTCGGCCCGGGGGATGCCCTCCTGCTTACAGACCCTGCCTATGTCTCCTACGGCCCTTGCGCAACCCTGGCCGGTGCGGAAGTTCATTATGTTCCCACCCGGGAAGAAGAAGATTTCCGGGTGCGGGTAGAGGATCTGGAGCGGGTCTATACCCCCAACGCCAAGGTTCTGGTCCTTTCCTATCCTAATAACCCTACCGGAGCGATCATGACCTGGGAAGACTACCAACCCATTGCCAAGTTCGTCCAGGATCATGATTTGATCGTTTTGGCCGATGAGATCTATTCGGATTTGAGCTACGGCGGCAGCCATACAGCCTTCGCCAGCTTGCCCAATATGAGAAACCGCACGTTGCATATCAGCGGTTTTTCCAAATCCTATGCCATGACCGGCTGGAGAATCGGCTATGTGGCCGGACATCATGACTTTATCCAGGCCATGACCCGGATTCACCAATACACAATGCTCTGTGCTCCCATCACCGCCCAGCTGGCCGCTTTAGAAGCGGTCCGCTCTGCTGAACAGGCTATGCAGGATATGGTGGCCACCTATGACCGCCGCCGCCGACTGATGGTACATGGCTTCCGCAAAATGGGCTTATCCTGTTTCGAGCCTCTGGGTGCCTTCTATACCTTCCCCAGCATCAAAGCTACCGGGTTGACCTCGGAGGAATTTGCCAATGAGCTTCTCCAGGAAGAAAAAGTAGCCGTGGTTCCCGGCACAGCTTTCGGCCCCTCGGGAGAAGGACATATCCGCTGCTCCTATGCTTATTCCACGGAACAGATTCAAGAAGCCTTAACCCGGATGGAACGATTCGTCAGCAAGCGCATCAAATAGAGATTTTAAATCGAAGCCTTTCACTTACTGTATAAAACCCAAATACCTAAAGCAAACTACGCTGGATTGTGCCCATGAACATAATGTTCCTGGTACATTCCAGCGTAGTTTTATTGAGGAGGGCATTTTTTGCCTGGTAAAATCAGACTGCCGAACGTTTTTTCTGTGCCAGGTAGGTCAGCAAAACAGCCAGTGTACCAAGAACCAAGCACACTATCAAGGCCATCGTGCCGTATGATACCGGCGTTTCCCCAATAGTGTAGGTCTTAACACCAGCGAAAATGGTATTGAACATGGCGAGAGCTCCGAAATGGAAATCCACAACCGGCCAGAGAATCGAATAGAGGCTCTTCGGAATGCTGCCCGACATCATCCCTGCCAATAAAACGACAATGCCAATGCCAAAGGCGGCGCTTTGATTTTTCATTTTGCATGAGATGAAGGCGAGAGCCAGTCCAAAAACAACTGTAGAGAAAATGAGCCATGCGATTGACATGATGACCAGTGTGCCCACAGTCAGATCAAAGGGGGCCTGGGCATAAATCTCCAGACAGCGTGCCGACGCTCCCCATCCTGAAAAATCGCCGGAGCCGATCATCATGCCGATCAGGGAAGTGCCGAGGTATCCGGCGGCTAAAATTGCCGAGGTAAGTGCTGCCGCCAATAGTTTTGCCGTCACGATTTCCCTGCGGCCTTTGAGGGAGCAAAGCAGGATACTGTCCATCTCGGTTCTCACCTCCTGTGTAAACAGGGGTGAAATAAAGAAGGTCAAGGCCATCAAGAAAAGAAAGACAACGAACACCCAATCATACATTAAGAAGAAGGCCGGCCATATTCCTGTCTTGGCAAAGACGGGTTCCCCGATTTGCCTTTCCAGTTCCAGACGTTCCTGATAATAGTTGTATTCAGAGCTATCCGTCCTGTTTGCCCCTTCAAGCTCCTTGAGCTTTTCCTGTATGGGGTAAACGCCCAGAATATTATCCGCGGCTTGGGACTCAGGACCGTTCCAATAGATATCCACCTGCTTGCCAAAGTTGACGTACTGGGTTGCGAACTTAAGGGATGGGTTTATTCTCAGCTGGTGTTCCATTTCTTCCCCTTTGCCGTACTCCGCCACCGCAGCTTTCACAATTTCCTGGCACTCCCTCAGTGTTTCCTGATTGAATGGGCCTGTATGTTGCTCGATCATCTCTGCGTAAATAACGGCTGCTTCAGGTTCTTGAGGGGTATTTCTCATTTCGCTCTCGGCAGCCAGTACAAACCCCAGAAATCCATATAAAGCAAACAGGAGCACCAATAAGATCAAGCGCGCTTTGTTAAAGAGGATTTTTTTCATCTCATATTTGAAAAGCTTCACCTGACGCCCTCCCTATACTCTCAAATTCATACAGATAGGCATCCTCAAGGTTTGGCTGTGCCGGCTCTGCATCCTTTGCCGGCTTTTCAGCGCTGACCACCCGCACCTCCATGCGGTCGCCCAGGGGCAATACATTGCTGATAATCCGGCTGTTCTGAAAGTCCACCAGTTCATCCACCGTCATCTTCATAAGCCAGACTTTGCCGTTCATGGCCTCAACAAAGCTCTGATTCGTTCCCATCCTGCCCACCTTGCCCTCTTTAATCATCACGGTTTGCTTGGATATGGAGTCGATATCCGTAACAATATGAGTGGATAACAGCACTGTCCTGTCGCGGGAAAAGATCGAAACAAGGTTGCGGAATTTTATCCTCTCATGGGGATCAAGCCCGGCGGTCGGCTCATCCAGGATCAGAATCTCGGGGTCGTTCAGCAGGGCTTGGGCGATGCCCAAGCGCCGCTTCATGCCACCGGAATAGGTGATAGCTTTTCTGCGGATGTCTTCTGTTAAATGGACTTGATTAACGAGATCTGTAATTTTCTGTTCGGCTTTTTCCCCTGCCAATCCTTTGAGGGCGGCCACATAGCGCAGATAGTCAAGACCTGAAAACTCCGGGTAAAAGCCCAATGACTGCGGCAGGTAGCCGATTTTAGAGCGGTACTCCCGGGCGCAGGATTTTCTGTTTCTGCCATTCATGTAAACCTCGCCGCCGCTTGCCTCCATAACGCCGACTAAAATGCGTATCAATGTGCTTTTACCCGCCCCATTAGGACCCAGCAGACCGTAGACGCCATTTTCCATTTCAAAACTCACGCCCTTCAAGGCCTGCTTTTTACCATAGCTTTTGCTGACATTTTCGATGGTGACTTTCATATTGAATCTCCTTTCCTTGAATTCAGGTTAAGTGTAATCGGTATTCCTAAACTGCTTCATGAAAAGAGCTAAACAATTTCTAAAGAAAACCCGGCTAAAAAGCAAAACCATGGGGGATTGTTTCCCATGGTTTCACAGCAGGTAATGACAGGATTACAGATTCAGACGGTATCCCGCGCCCCATACTGTTTCAATGATTTGGGGATTTTGCGGGTTGTCTTCGATTTTTTCCCGAAGTCTGCCTATGTGAACGGTTACGGTGGCACTGTCCCCCACATAATCAAAGCCCCAGATCTTTTCGAAAAGCTGCTCTTTGGAAAAAACAATATTCGGATTTTCCGCCAGAAACAGCAAAAGCGCAAACTCACGGTTGGGAAATTTTATCTCGGCCTTTCCCTTATAGGCTTTCCAACTTTTCGGAAGTATTGTTAAGTCGCCGATGGAGATTTCTCCGTTCTGTCCGCGGCGGACAGAACCCGTAAGCCGGTCGTAACGGCTCAGGTGTGATTTTACCCTGGCTACCAGCTCGGCGGGGTCAAAAGGTTTAGCGATATAATCGTCCGCGCCCAGCCCAAGCCCCCGTATTTTATCTGCAGATTCCGTCCGGGCTGTGACCATGAGGATGGGAACGTCTATAGTCTCGCTGATTTGCCGGCATATGTCATAGCCATTCTGCCCGGGCAGCATCAGATCAAGCAGGATAAGGTCATAGCCTCGTTCCTGCAAAGCCGCCAAAGCCTGCGTCCCGTCCCCTATGACTTCTGCAGCAAAACCGTTGATTTCCAGATAATCCTTTTCCAGCAAGGCGATTTCGGGGTCGTCTTCGATAATGAGAATTTTGCTCATGACCTTTCCTCCTTTGGGCAGGGCAGAGAAATTTGGATCTGCAGGCCGCCCTGGTTCCTAGCCCCTATCTTCCCGCCGTGGGCCTCCACAATGTATTGGCAGATATACAAGCCAAGCCCGCTCCCATCACCGCTTGCAACACGGCGGGATTCGTCACCGCGCCAAAAACGCTTAAACAGATGGGGCAGATGCTCATCAGGGACGCCGCCGCCGTTATCCGCAAACAGCAAGTGCTCCATGCCGTTTTCCCGCCAGACGGCTATGCGTATTTCCGGCGCTTCAGCTTTGTTGTACTTCGTAACGTTTTCGGTCAAATTCATCAGCACACGGCGCATTTGTTCCGCGTCGATCGAAACGGGGTGCGGAACAGAAGTAACCTCGGCGGTAATTTTGATGTTCCGAGCAGCCAGTTCATCACGAACACTTTCGGCAAACTGGCACCCAAACGTCCCCAAATCGTTGTTCTCCGGCATGATGGGCACGTGTCCCGTTTCAAGATTGGAAAAATAGAATAGCTTTTGCAGGAGCACCTCCATGTCACAGGCTTTTTTATAGGCGATGGAGAGATAGTGTTCCCTTTTCTCCGGCGTGTTCGCTACGCCGTCGCGGAGGCCTTTGATGTAACCCTTGACGGAAGTCAGCGGGGTGCGGAGATCGTGAGAAATTCCGGCAATCAGGTCGATGCGGGCTGCTTCATAGGCGGCGGTTTTCTTCCGCTCCTCCAAAAGGGATTCCTGCATATGGTTGAATGCTGCGGCGACCTCCGCAAATTCGTCCTTGCCTTTATGGGCAACCGGCTCCGACAAATCCCCCTTTTCAATGCGTTGAGCGCCGTTGGACAGCGCTTTTAACGGGCGAAGTACGCGCCAGGCCATTTGCCGGGTGAAGAACAGGCTGAGGAGCAAGATAACTACAATGGCCACAAAGCTGACAATCAAGTATGTGGGCAGAAATCCACTAAGCAAGCCGGTGAGCTTTACATCATCTACAGCACCCTTCAAAGCAAAAATCCCATAACCTCCTGCCGGCTTTACGACAAAGGTTACGTCGTTTGTTTTTCCCGTCACGATATTTTCCTGGAGATTCAGCTCTTTAAGACTTGCTATGACTTTGGTCCGGGTATCCGCCAAATCAGAAAAAACCACCTGATTGCCCTTTATAACGAGAAGATGGTATCCGTAGCGATTTAGGTCAGCCCTTAATACACCCCATTCGGCACTGGCGGCATCGAAGTCATTTAATATTTCCTCGGCATTGAAAACGTCCTTATCCAGCATCTCTTTACCATATTCCGGGACGAGGCTGGCAAAGATGATGCTCATAACACCCAGAATAGAGGCAATCGAAATCAACGCAAAGAAGACGCTGGATATGAGGATTCGGTTGATTGTTTTCATGGTCTTGTCCTCTCAGTTTCCTAAGCCTATATAAATAATTATATAAAGCTTACCTAAACACACCCTATAAAAAATCTAAACATTTTATAAATAAAGCCCTTCTATGCCTGATTTTGCTTTTCTGTTCTGGACGTCAAAAGGGCCAGGGCTTTATCTTCAAAAAGCCCCGGCCCCGTATTGTTCTGTATAAAAGCAATAACTGCGCCTACGCGGTTCCTTAGTTTTCATAAGCAGTCAGGTCAAAAAAGATGTCAGCATTTATTCTGCATTACGCTTATAATGACTTGAAATCATATATGAAAACTATTTTGCACAGGTTCTATATAAAAATCGCCCATAACCTATTTCTGCTGCATTTTTCATTAATTCGCCGTTTAACCATAATGCAGTATCTGAAAAGTTCCTATCGGCTAATGGCCATTTGGCATATTGCTTTGACAAATAATCTGCGTCCGACAAATCGATTAAATGTGAAACCCATTTATCGTGCAGGAAGTTTATTGTTGCTTTTGCTTTTTCAACACTTCCTGGCCAAGGAATATCTTCTTTTTTTAAGGTGCCCTTACCAAAATTATAATCCAGTGCAGTGCTCCACCAATATATAATATGCCACAAAGTCCAGGCAATGCTGGGTGGACCAGACTCGTAACTTTCGGTTTCAGGCCAATCTATACACCAGCCTTCTTCCTGCTTGTATACCTGTAGTCCCGCGGAATTGAATACCCATAACCCCTCTGCTTCCTTAAGATCGTTCATATGATAAAGATAAAGCTGCCAGCACATGTCCAGCTGAAATAATATATTCTCTTTCATGATTATACCTCTCTGTTTACACCTGCCCATTATAGAAAAATTGTGATTAGATTTGCATTCTATGTTATTTTCTGATCCGGAAAACGGTCTGATACAAGATTTAAAATAATATTATGCTCAAGCAATGCCTTTAATCCAGAGAGGACTAACGCAAATCCCTCTGTACAGCCAATCACTTGTTCTACAATCTCATCACCATCTCCCTTAAACCCGGTACTCGAAATGCTAACGAAAGTAGCGTTATCTTCTATTGGTGTAAATAACCACTCCACCGTAGTAGACGTGCTAAACATACTCCATTCAACAAGTATACGCCTGTTTTGTTCAATTTTTTTGCACCAAACCTGTACAGATAAATTATACATTTCCCAATCCATATAGATAAGCAAAACCCAAGATTAAATCGGGTTAGTGTTTCATATGGAATAATGAGGTAAAAAAGATTTTTGAATTTGTCCAAACTATACGACCAATCGACCGGATAGCTTGGAATTTCAGCGACATTCTAAATTAGAGCCTTTATTTAATTCCAAATATCCATCGTGTAATACGGTTACTCTTGCAAATATTGTATGTGAGGAACGTTATGGGAACGCTGAACAGCAAAATCAAAGCGATCTGTAAGCCAACGTTTTGCGTGATGCGAAACACGAAGAAAGCGATAACAACGATCCATGATTGATGAAAAAGATAGACACCGAAAGACGATTTCGATAGATATCCGGTCAGCTTGGTCTGAAAATTCAGATGACGCCTTGCCATTCCTATAAAAGCAAGGATAACGATCCATGCATAAAATCCGGCGATTATGTCAAACAAATAGCTGTTTATTTCGTAAATGCCTGTCCCTGTCGCCAATATCAGGATAAATCCTGCAATAAAAATCGCCATAAGAGGCAAACGGCATCGTTCCGTTTTATCGAGCACGCTCTCCTGGGACAACACGAAATAGCCCAGCATGAAAAACGTGAAATACTCTCCGACACTTTTCCCACTGATGTCCAAAACAAACTGCATCAGCAAGGGGACAACAAACAGCACCAACAGCAGCGGCAAAGGGACGTTTTGTATATCAAACCGTTTCCTGTGTTTTTGATGATACAACATGAAAGGTAGCGCCAGCAGCGAAATAACGAACAAATACAGAATAAACCAAAGGTGTCCCGGTGTAAAGCCCCCGGCATATCCAGTTAAATCGGTTACCTTTGCAAAATAATTCCAATAATTTGCTGATCCATAATGAAACATCTCTGCCAAGTAGGTTTGGACGGGGATGATCAGCAGCATTCCAAATAGCAGCGGGACGAGCAGTTTTAGGACACGCTCTTTCAAATATGCGCCGCCTGAACGCTTCTGCAGTGCATAGGCTGAGCTCATACCCGCGATAGTGAACAAAACTGGCATCATCCAAGGCCATAGCGTATGAAGTATTCTGCTTAACCCATCTATTTCAGCTCCATGAATATAAAAACTCTCAAAATTATTATAAATCATAAATATATGATAGGGGAAAAGCAACAATACGACCATCCAACGTAGATTGTCAATATATAATTTTCTTATTTTATCCACCACCTTGATTTGAATAATATATGAATAATCTCAGTCCCAATTTCTGCTTTAAGTATGTGTGTAACAATTTATCTTTATTTTAACACTTAGAGGAATTTGTCGGGTTTCGTTGGTGGGGCTAATGATTTCTGCAATTCGCGGGCGGACATGGTTTCCACCTTGCTGTCTGCCATAAATTGCCCCAACTCTTCATCCGGGAACCCAAAGAGGATGAACCCCTGCATATACCCCAAATGATGCAGCGCTGCAACATTTGAACTTTAAAAGTCAGGGTCAAAAAAGATATCAACTAAAAATGAAATCAAGGCGAGCACTTTCAGACATAAGCGGAAATCAGGCACTAAACAAAAGGGCTTAAATCCCGGGGATTCAAGTCCTGCCAAAAGGCACAGTCCAATCGTCAGATAAAGTACTCTATTGTACTTTCCGCCGTTTTTTGGGTGATTTTATTGTGTAAGATAATCGCTTCCCGGGCATCTTTAGGTCCCAGCGCGTAAATTTCCGAACATTCCTTATTAAAATAGCTGAATGGAACCTTGCGATTCATTTGCATAGGTGCATCGGCAATGAGCTCAATACCCTCTTCCTCAAAAGGCTGTTCACGATAGTATGGATCAAACAGATAAATCCATTCATTCTCGTTATCTATACCTGTCAAAAGGACATAGTGCTCTTCTCCGTAATAAAGACGTACGACGACAACGCCTCCTTGCTGAAGCGCCATAACGATTTTACTTGTCTGGCCGATAAAGACATTTTCTTTAGTCAGATAAGCGATTTCAATGGGGAAATCTTTAGCCTTGCCGAATTGACACAGCCAGTTGCTGATAAACATCATGGCCATGGTGGAGGTCCCCTTTTTGCCGATCTCTCCCTTGTCATTATAGACATCCAGACAATAAAGCATAATATATTTAATGACATCGGGCGGTATTTCTTCCCGTTCAAAAAGAAAGCTGATGGCATTCATCATCGTTGTTGGCCCGCAGTCATATTCGGTCGCTTGATAACTTAACGGAACTTTCATTGGCCTCACCTCAATCCCAGGTAATCATTATTAACTTATTATACAAATATCAAGCCATTGGAACAACCAAGCAACGATAAATCAATCAACAAATCGAAAAAGCTCAGCATGTAGCCAAGCTTTCCATATTTTCCATTCCCGGTTAAACCCGGTGGCGAACATGACAAAGGGCATTTTATGTTTTTGTGCTGTCACCTAAGGTATAATTTAAAGCCATCTCACAATGCAGGTGCAAAGAATTTAACAATAGTATTTTGGCATCCTTGTCGCTTAAGAGCAATGGTAATTCAGTACAGCCCAATATAACTCCATCAACCGGATATCTATTAATAATTGCCAGGAAATCTTCCCTTGACTTATCTAATATAGTATTTAAAACAAGTTCTTTAAAAATAATCTGATCGATCAGATTTTGTTCCTCATCATTAGGGGTAATTATTTCTATACCATAGTTCCTCATGCCGTTTCTATAGAAATCGCTCTGCATTGTATACTTTATTCCTGTTAATAAAAGTCTTTGCACGTTTTTCTTCTGTGCTGCCCTTCCTACTGCGTCTACGATGCTTAATATCGGCGTACCAATGCGTTTCCTTACCTCAGCCAATACAGAATGAGGTGAATTGGCCGCCATAATTATAAAATCAGCACCGGCCTTTTCCAGACAATGCATAGAATACACAATATAGTCCTCATATTCCTGAAGTCTTAATTCATTTTCTAAATCAGTGAAGTATTGAAAATCCAGGCTATGCATAATTATTTCGGGATAATAATAATTGCCAAATCTCTCATAGTAGAGATTCATTAGTGTCTGATAGTATTTAATTGTAGATGTATGGCTGATCCCACCCAGTATACCTATTTTTTTCTTCATATGGTTTTTATCCTCCTATCTTTCACAACCAAAAGATTTATACTCAATTTTTGCCCATTTTTCGTAGTCGGCTTATCTGCTTTCACAGTATTTTTTATAAGCTGCTAAACGCTCACTAAGGTCAGCTGTTTTATCGTCGGTGAACCCCTCCTCCTCATCTAACCACCACAAAGTATCCTGCAAATGGGATTCATCTGCAAACTTCAGATTGCCATCCGTATTGAGCAAAACCACACTGTTTTCGAGATAAGCGTTTACCTTATGCATAAAGGCAGCAATTTCAGCGGGGTTGAAAGAAAGGTGAACCGGGCTGCCAAAATTTATATCAAAATAGACAGCGTTACTGTCGACTATGACTTCGTTGCCGGATGAATCGAGAAAAAACAAATCGTAGCGATAGTGGCACATTCCCTGAGACATATAAGGGGAATAGCGCAAAAGATAGTCTGCCCCATCCCATTGACATAGAAAAAGGGCAAGCCAGCCCATATGAGCCGTAGCAGCCTCTGTTTTCCATAGGATAGGATCTTCGGAATTGCCGATCTGCAATTCAAAATACTGTCCATTATCGAAAGCTATCACTTTTACCGTTTCCTTGATGCCATCGTGATTAAAATCAGCAATGGCTGAGAATTCTTCCGCGATTTCTCCCTTACCGCTGGGCAATTCATCCTGTTGAACATTGCTGTTTACTGTTGTTTCGCTTTGATTATGGCAGGCAGTGAGAGTCACTATTATTGCTACTATAATAATGGATGCAATCCACCGTTTCATATGCGAACCCCTTTGCTTTATATCGGTTTAGACACAGAACAATTCCGGCCATCAAAAAACCTTGCCTTTGATTATGAATATTTTACCATAAAAAAGAAAGCTGTAACATTAAACTTCATATTACAGCTTTCAAGATAATTCCGGCGGACCTGAAGGGCATCACCACGCCGCCCGAACAATCACCGCTGGGTTCACTTCCGGCAAGCCATGTACTGCCTACTCCTTATCCGCCTTACTGTAATAAGGTTGGATCAGCTTAGGGATATCCTGCCCGGCTCGTTCTTCTTCCCAGCTTGGCAGACGGGGATCCTGTAGATTCTTTAAGGCAAGATAAGCATTCCTTTGCAGGATCCCTTTACCCCTCCAGCCGGCTGCTGTGCCTCTCCATTGTTGATTGAATTGGCTTTTCGTCAGGTTCAGGGTATCCCAGAGGTCCACTCCTCTGCGGAAAGCTTTCTCCCCGCTTCCATCAGGCTCCTTTCCCTCCAGCACTGCCTTTCTCAATTCTCCTTGACGATCCCCTTTACTCTCATTCAGGATACTACATTTCCCTTCTTCGTCACATCTTAATCCGTTATGAGGACAGACTTCCTGGCAAGTATCACAACCAAAGATCCGCTTGCCTAAGGCTGTTCTTTGCCGCTCTGTCAGGGGTTCTTTGCTTTGAGTCAGGTAAGAAAGACATTCGTTGGCTTGAAAGTGCCTTGTTCCTAAGATTTGAGCAGGGCAGGCCCTGATACAGCGTGTACAATTTCCGCATTGCCCGGCAAGGGGCTCATCCGGTGGCAACGCTTTATCCAGGAGCATCAGCCCTAAAGCCACAAAGGAACCCTTCCCGGGAATAATCAGCTGCTGATTTTTCCCCAGCCAGCCCAGCCCGGCCCTGGTGGCCAAAGCCCGTTCATTGAGGGGGCCTGTATCCACCTGGATTTGAGGTATTTCCCCCCTCCACCCTGCTTCCCCGAGGGAATTGACCAATTGGTGCAAAGCCCGTTTCACCTGGCTATGATAATCTTCTCCCACCGCTGAGCGGGCCAGAACTCCTTCCCCCTTTTGGGGAGGAGCCGAATAAACCAGGGGATACGCTAAAACCACCACGGTCTCACAGGCCGGCCAAATTGCTTTAGGATCCACCCTTTTACGCAGTTCTTTCTCCTCAAAGGAGGTATGATACCCCTGAGCGCTGCGCTCCGCCAAAAACTCGTACAACCCGGCAACAGGTTCGGCATGAGTAAATCCCACCGCTGCAAAGCCTGACTCCAAAGCCAGGTGTCTAAGGCGCTCTTTCCACAGCATCCCTTCTTTTTGATCCACCGAAATCCCCCCTTTCTTCTGCACGCTAATAAACAAAGGACTCTGAATCCAGCTATTCAAAGTCCTCACTTCTCTCTTTTAATACCTTTATTCTATTTCATTTCAGGAAAAATCTCAAACCAATAGAGTCACGCGCTTGGGCCGAAATGAGCATTATTGTCTTCTGTAATCAAAAACATCATGGCGAACGTCAAGCTCAACTTCATTAATCATTACCGTGACATCATCCACCCAGGCGACGGCGGCAGTTTGACAAGGAGAATTCCAGTAGATATTTTTGGATTTGCTTGTTTGATTATTAGTCACCGTACATAAAACAGCATAATCCGTTGTCGCCCCGCCATTGTTTAGGTAAGCTGTAACAGTATAGGTGTTGTTAGGGGAAGCCAATTCTGTTAGTATGTCCTGCCCATTAATACGCTGTACGTCGAAAAATGCCCAATAGATACCATAGCCGGCTATCCCCATCAGCGCTATGAACATTATCGACACTGTTATTAGTTTATTTTTCATTCTGACTCCCCCCATAATCCAAGCGCATTTACTTGGTCGCCCTAAAATAGGCATAAGTCATTGGTTCAGCCTTTTGCCGAACTTCGGCACTTTTGACTTCTCCCAGGAACAGGGTATGAGTCCCCGCATCCAGCTGGCCAATCACTTCCGCTTCCAAGGTAGCCACAGCATTGTCCAGCAGGAGAACTCCGGATTGACCCCGGTGAACATCGGGTAAATCCTCAAACTTACTCCCCTCCCGTCCGGAGCGGTAACCAAAACGCCGGACATAATCATGGCCTTGCTGATTCAGAACAGACACCCCGAAGCGGCCGCTTTGGCTGATCAGTTCATGGGTATAGTTATCTTTATTGATGCCGATGGCTATCCGGGGCGGTTCGGCTGTGATTTGGAAACAGGTGTTGGCGCATTGTCCATTATCCAAACCATCAAAATGAGCCGTAATGATAAATAATCCATAAGAAATACTGTAGAGGGCCTGAATAATAGCCTGTTCATCGTCCAGAGCCGGTGCCGCCCCAGGCTGGTTCACCTTCCCGCTTACGCGGACTTCAGGCTGTTCAGTTTCTTCAAGTCTTTCAAATTGATCCGGGCCCGCCCCGCAAAGGGGACAACTTTCAGGGGGAGCTTCCCCTTCATGAATATAACCGCAGACGATACATCTCCATTTTGTACTCATACCCTTCACTCTCTTTCTCTCTTGGCATAATTTCTTCCTTTAAAATGCTTATATTCCTTCTCCAGAAATCCCGTGGTCAGAGGAATCCAATCGACACTGACAACACGGGTCTTTCTTAAGCTCTCTTTAAAATCCCCCCATTCTCTTCCCTTGATCTTATGCTCTTGGGCAAATTTCTCCAATTCACCCCACTCCAGTTCCTGGTGACGCTTTTGCACGGCCTTATTGGTCTGATGAAGCTTTTCCAGAAGCTCCTCAAAGATTTGCTCCTCCTTAGGCTCCCGCTTCTTCCCCCCATAAAAATCAGCCCGCCATAGTTCTAAAAGCTGATCAACTCTTGTCAAACGATAGGAGCGGCCGTCCCACCCTTTCTCCCAGACGAATTGCCTCACCTTCTGGTTCAGCTGCAGGGCACTGCCCTCGCCGCGGAGTTCCGCTATAAAGCTCAAGGTTCCACTCATATGATTTTCGATCAGCCATAGCAGCTCCTTTTCACCCCCCTCTCCTTCTTTACCTAAAACCATGGCCAAGCGAAAACGGGCTAAAATCTGACGGGTAAGGCGCCCGCTTTCTTTCTCATGGCCAAGAAAATGGCGTTTGCCATCCCGGACCCATTCGAATCCCCTGCGGCAGGAAGGGTCTTTGCGAATACGCTTTACCTGAATAACCTGAGGATAATGATCCAGACGGGTTCCATGTACTTCCACATAGTCTCCATGGTAGCGATGGAGCTGGCGCCCAAGAATCCGATACTCACCGATGTAATAGCCTTTATCTTCTGCCCAGCATTTCCCCCAGACATAGCACTCCCGACTGGCCACTTCCCATTTCCCCAGATCATGAAACAGTCCGGCCAAGCGCAGAATCGGCTGGGGCGGGGTATTGGCCAGCACCTGCAACGTATGCTCCCAGGCATCTTTAGTATGGTAACGGTTCTGGGCTAAGCCCTGCAGCCTCACCAGCTCCGGCAAGTATAGAGTCAAATACCCCAGTTCATTCAGCAGGCGGATACCTGCTGCCGGGTCAGCCAAGGTTAAGATCCGGCCCAATTCCTCAGAAGTCCGCTCACTGGCCACATGCTTTAACTCAGGCAGAAGACTTTGGGCAGACCTAAAGGTGTCCTCCTCGATGTCCATCCCGTATTGAACACTGAAACGCACCATGCGGAGAATCCGGACCGGATCCTCCCTAAATCGCTCCCAGGGATTGCCGCAAGCCCGCAGAAGTTTATTTTTCAGATCCTCTCTTCCTTGAAGAGGATCAATTAATTCTCCTGTCCGAGCGTCTTGAAAGACAGCATTGATGGTAAAATCCCTTCTTAAAGCATCTGCCTCAAGATCGCCGTCAAAGAAGTTAATATCCATGCGCTGCCCTTGCTGAAACACACTAAGGGTTTGATGCTTTGCCCCTATTTTCAGAGGATGATAGCCCCACTCCCGCAAATGCTTTTCCAGTTCCTCCAAAGGGATGGGGATGATTCCATCCACATCCTTGCCGGGGCGGTTGAGCAAGTGATCCCGGACGGTCCCTCCCACGATGTAAAAGGGGGTTATTGCGGATATTTTTTTAATTAGCTCTTCCTGATAGGAGTCCATATCCATCCCCCTTTCTACCGCTTAGTGTTAAGGGACCCCGGCGGGTCCCTTAACAAAGCACAGTAAGCTTGGGCCCCATCTTGATCTCCCAGGGACTTTCCGGTCCCCACTCCCCATCCAGATCCGAAAAAACAGGCCTTTCCGTAAATACTTTGAGTTCCGAAGTCTGGAATTGAAGGATTTGATCACTGCTTACTTTACCGCCGCCTACCAGATGCAGAAGCATACGCATGGTATCCGGCCAGCCACTATGACGAACGATGACAAAATCCAGTTTCCCGTCATTCAAGGAAGCTTTGGGAATCAATTGTCTGAACCCACCCACGGAAACTCCGTTGACCGCCAAAATAAGCATGGCTTCTTCGCTGATCATGGTTCCTTCCCATTCATATTCCACCTTGAAGGGGCGATAAGTGGGCAGGGTTTCAATACCTTTCAAGTAATAGGCCAATTGACCTAAACGGTTTTTGACATGAACATCCACCTTGGGTGAGACGTCGGTCAGCAAACCGGCACTAAACACATTGACAAAATAACGCCCATTGACCTGTCCCAGATCCATGGCAAAGGGGGAACCCTGTACAATCACTTGGCAGGCTTCGGAAATTTTCTGCGGCAGGCGCAGTCCGAAGGCTAAATCGTTAGCCGTTCCTACAGGCAGGATGCCCAAAGCCGGGCGCTGGGAGGAAGGTATCTTCATCAAACCATTGACCGCCTGATGAATACTGCCGTCTCCTCCGGCAATAACCAAGCGTTCCACATCTGTGCTCAGGGAAGAAGTGTGCTCAATATCTGTGGGGGATTCCGTCCGATGAAGAGTGACTTCATACCCCCCTTCCTGAAACACGCGAATGACCGTGTCCATCTCCTGGATTAAGCGACGGCGACCGGCATAAGGATTATAGATTAGACGAAGTCTCTTCCTATTCATTGAACATATCTCCTTTGGCAACGGGGTAGCTCTATTTCAGATTTTCCGGGTTAAGTCCCTGCAGTTCGGGGATCACGAAGCGGCCATCCTGGCGGATGAGGACATCGTCAAAATAGATTGCCCCGCCCCCGTACTCCGGCCGCTGAATGCAGACCAAATCCCAATGGATGGCCGATTTATTGCCATTATAGCAATCATCATAGCAATTTCCCGGAGTGAAATGGAAGCTCCCGTCGATTTTCTCATCGAAAAGAGTATCCTTCATGGGATGAAGGATATAGGGGTTGACCCCAATAGCAAACTCCCCAATATAGCGGGCCCCTTCATCCGTATTGAAAATTTCCTCGATGCGCTGGGTATCATTGGCTGTGGCCTTAACGATTTGGCCATCCTTAAATTCCAGTACGATATTCTCATAAGTAAACCCTTGATATAGGGCCGCTGTATTGTAAGAGATCCGCCCGTTCACAGATTCCCGGAGGGGTGCTGTATAGACCTCTCCATCGGGAATATTCATATGACCATCGCATTTAATCCCTTTCATTCCCTTAATGGAGAAGGTCAAATCCGTTCCCGGACCTGTAATCCGTACTTTGTCCGTCCGCTCCATTAATTGCACCAAAGGGTCCATAGCCAAGGACATTTTAGCATAATCCAGGTTGCAGACATCAAAGTAGAAGTCTTCAAAGGCTTCCACGCTGGTATTGGCCAGTTGGGACATGGAGGCGTTGGGATAACGCATAACCACCCATTTGGTATGAGATACCCGCTGCTCCATTACCGTTCTTAGATACTCTTTCTGATAGATGGTCATCTTGTCACCGGGGACATCGGAGAGCTCATTGGCATTTTCCCCTGCTCTGATGCCTACAAAGGCATCCATCTCTTTCATGCGGGCCAAATCCCAACGAGCCATGGCCTGAGCCTGCTCCTCGGTCATTCCTTTTAAAAGCTCCCGCAATAGGGTATGATTATTGACAGATAAAAAAGGATGTCCACCTGCCTCATAAGCATACTTTACCAGAGCCTGAGCCAGGGGAATCTCCAAGCCATTGACTTCAATCAGGACTTTTTCCTCCGGTTTCAGTTCAATAGCATAGTTGATAATGGTTTGTGCTAATTTTTCCATCCGCGGATCTTTCAATGATATTGCCTTCTTTCTCTTAATGTTCAATATGTGCCGCCAGCCCTATTTAGGCATATTTCTGTAATAATTCTATAGTCCTGCCGGAAATTCCTTTCTAAGGACGCCTACCACAAGACACCTACCACACGACAAGGAGCAGCATGCAGCATGAATCATGAGCAAGACCTTTGGACCTATACCCTCCAGCCCCAGGATGACGGAGTGAAATACCAGGACATCCTTTACCGCCGCTTCCATTTCTCCCGTAAATTACTCCAGCATCTGAAACAAGGAGAACGGGTCTGGGTCAATGGAGCGTTCACCTTTTTGACAACCCGGGGAAAAGCCGGTGAGACTCTGTCCGTCCAACTTCAACCCCCGGAAATCAATAGTATCCCCGGCGAAAACCTGCCCCTGGAGATTCTTTACGAAGACGACTATTTTATCGCCATCAATAAACCGGCCGGGCAGGTCGTTCATCCTACACCCCGCTATCCTGAGGGAACCATCGGCAACGCCGTTGTCGGCTATTGGCTGGCCAAAGGAGAAGCGCGCCCCTTTCGCCCCATTCACCGCATCGACCGCAATACCTCGGGAGTGGTCGTGATCGGCAAAAATCAGTTCGCTCACCAGCAGATGGCTTGGCAGCACGCCCATGGCCGCATTCACAAATGCTACCGGGGAATCGTAGAAGGCCTGGTGAAGGAAGACCAGGGCACCATCAAGGCCCCTATTGCCCTTGCCCCGGGCAGCTTTATACAAAGACAGATTTCCCCGGAGGGCTCACCTGCAGTCACTCATTACAAGGTTCTGGAACGTTACCAAGATGCCTCTTTGCTGGAATTTATCCTGGAGACAGGCCGCACCCACCAGATTCGGGTCCATTGCCAACATCTGGGGCATCCTCTTTTAGGAGACGACCTCTATGGGGGCAATCTGGCAAGAATAAACCGCCAAGCCCTCCACTCCTCCGTCTACGAGTTCAACCATCCTCTGACCGGTGAACTCACCACCATCCAAGCTCCTTTGCCCGAGGATTTGCAGAGGCTTCTGAGGGAACTTGCTGGGGTCGAGTAGCTTTACACACAACGCCCAGCTTGCTTAAGCCCAAGAAGCGGCCCAAGGATTTTGTTTTACAGGAAGGAAGCGAATTTAAGCGAGCGGAAACAAAACTTCGCGAAAAGCACGCAGTGGAGTCG
>NZ_VLKD01000001.1:993115-2863529 GCF_007830365.1 Desulfitobacterium sp. LBE
CCCGACGGAGCGGCGGGCTTTTCACGTTAGTTTTGTCCGCGCAGCTTATTGAGCGACCGGTGTAAAACAAAATCCTGGAGACCTGCTTTCAAGGGCTCTCCAAAACCGAAGTACAATGAGGGCACCGTGTCGCCTCCTTATGGATTTCCACATAGCAATAAGGACAGGGCTTGGTAGCCTTTTCCTCTGCCACCTCTTCCTTAACTTCCTTCTTTCTGTTAAACCGGTTGATCTGCTTGATTACGATGAAAATAGTAAAGGCGATGATCAGAAAATCCACGACATTATTAATGAATAATCCATAATTCAAGGTAGGGACCTTGGCCGCCTGAGCCTCGGCAATGGTAGCAAAATCTCCCTTTCCCAGAGTAATAAAGGCATTGGAAAAATCCATCTGACCCAGGAGAAGCCCTACCAAAGGCATAATCACATCATTGACCAAGGAAGTGACGATTTTGCCGAAAGCGCCTCCGATAATAACGCCCACAGCCAGATCAATGACATTCCCTTTCATGGCAAATTCTTTAAACTCTTTCCACATTTTCTATTCTCCCTTACTTACCTTTTCTTAATCCACATTTCTTCATACATTCTGCCAGCATTTCCGGAAAGGCGTAAATTTGCTCAGGTTCATATTCCCCCATTAAGCAGATTTGGACCCAGTTGCGCTGAAAAAGATAGGCGCTGCGATAGCTGAGAACATAGCCCTCTTCCTCCAATAGCTCACCGCACTCCAGGGATGGCACTTCCCGGGGCAGTACCAGAGTAAGTATATTGGGGGCGGCGTCTTCCGGTAAGGCTAATACTTGAAATCCAAGCTCCTGCAGCTTCGCTCTGAGCCACTCCCCCTGTCTTTGGTTAATGCACAGCTCTCTTTCTGCCGCATAGTGCAAAGCCTGCTCCAAGGCATAGATGAGATTGGAGGATTGGGTAAAAGGAACCCCCTCCGACTGTTGATATAATCCCAGATCCATATAGCGGGGCAGTCTTCCGCCCTCCAGGGCCTGATTATAAAAGACGAAACTCAGCCCGGGATAGGAACAGAGGGCTTTGCCGCTGACTCCGGTGGCTAAATAGACCCCACTTAAGTCCACAGGTACCGCACCGATGGAACTCACGCAATCCACAGCCAGAGGAATGTGCTGGCGGTGACAGAGGGCCTTCAGTCTTGGCAAATCATTGAGCACTCCGGTGGAGGTTTCCAAATGGACCGCCCAGAGCCACTGAATCGAACCCTCCCCCTTGCTCAGCTGTTTTTCAATGTCTTCATAATCGAACCCTTTTCCCCAAGGAATACTATAGTCTTCAAAATTGAGACCTGCCCGTCGCGCCTGATCCAGCAAACGGTTCCCGAACTCACCGTTGCTGAGAACCAGGCCTTTTTTCTGCCCCAGAGCCGTGCGGAGATAAGCCCCTACCACATCATTGGCCAAAGTCCCTGATCCCAGCAGGATCTGAACATAGTGAACCTTCAGCCATTGGGCCAGTTGCTCTTTGATTCGGGCCATTACTGCCAGGAATTCCTCCGACCGGTGAGAACGGGGAGGTCTCCCTAAGGCCTCTTGCACTTCCCGGCGAAGTTTGACCGGCCCGGGAAGAAAATTCACACTATCTCTCCGGCCATCCTTGCTTTGGAAAGCCTTAAACAATTCGATAAGCTTTTGACTCATCTGCTCCCGTGTCATGTACATGGGCTGATAAGAAGCCGCCGCTGTCCCTACCAGAGGACCAAAAGGCTTAAAGCCCAGGTGATTATATAATTTCAGCTGCCTTACTGTACCAGAGATTACGGCCAGATCATAACCTTTTTTCTGACAATGCTCAAAAAGCAGGCTCATCAGCCCCAGCAGCACCCGCGTCCCCCGCACCTCCTTCTCCACGGCCAAGAGACGAATTTCGCAGATTGAGCTATAAGGAGGCAGATAGGAATCTAAATCCGCCAATTTCCGATCGATGGAAAAAGGCCGTTTGTCCCGGCAGGCCAACATCCCCATGAGTTTTCCCCGGTGCAAAGCGATGCAATAGGTATTTTCCTGGTGGAATGGATCAACCAGCCGTTCCTGGCTGTTCACTTCATGTTGAGGAATTTCTTTGACAAAGGTTTTGTAGTTTAAGCGGTGGATTTGTTCAAACTCCTCTTCAGCAGCGGCAATTTTAAAGCTTAAATCCGTACTTGCCATTACCTTCTCCTTTGCGATGATTTATTCAGCATCTCCCGGATATTCTTCCGGTGAGCCAAGAGTATGAAGATAGCCAGAACAGCCAAACCTGCCGACTGCTCAAAGGGTCTCGCCATGATCAAGGATAGAATGGGTGCGCCCAGAATCGCCGCCAGACCGCTTAAAGTGAATTGGCGGGTCAAAGCTAAAACAAACAGGAACACCCCTGCCGCAGCCGAAGCCAGCATAGGATCAACGACCAAAATTCCGCCCAGCGCCGGTGCGACTCCCTTCCCCCCGCGCAAGCCCAGCTGCAAGGGCCAGATATGTCCGGCCACTACTGCAATCAAACAGAGCATAAGGGTAGTCAGCGATAGATTGAAGAGCATGGACAAGGCCGGCGCCAAGGCTCCCTTGAGGGCATCGCCCATTAAGGTAAGCAAAAACCCCTTTTTCCCCAGAACTCTTCCCGCATTGGTAGCCCCCGTTGCCCCGGACCCCTGGTTGCGAACATCTTCCTGCCGCCACAGTTTGACAAGATAGTACCCGGTGCTCATCCCTCCCAGGAGATAAGCACCCAAGATCATGAACAGATCGATCATCCCAGCCTCCTTTGATGCAAGCTTCATTTCTTCCCCTCTAGGAATATACTACCATATGCATGGAATATCTTGCCATATCCTTGGCAGTTTATTATTCTGCTAAGAGAAAGGAAGGGTAGCATGGAAGCTGTTCAACTTGATTCGATAGAAAAAAACAAATCCATCGAAACCATGAATTACTTTGAGCTCTTAGCCTGGCTGGGCATTGGGAGCTCCCATCCGGGAGGATTTCCCGCCACCGTCAAAAACCTGGAAGTTATGGATGTCAACGACGGGGATTTCATTCTTGATGCAGGCTGCGGCAGCGGTCTTACCGCCTGCTATTTGGCCAAAAACAAGGGCTGCAAAATTATCGGTGTCGATATCAATTCCCAAATGATCGAAAAAGCCCGGCAGAGAGCCGAGCATGAAGGAGTAGCTCATCTGGTGGAATTCAGGGTAGCCGATGTCAATCGCTTGCCCTTTCCCGACGATCATTTTAATTGGATCATGTGCGAATCGATCACCGTCTTCTTAGATAAAGGCAAAGTCTATCAGGAGTTCTTTCGCGTCTTAAAACCTGAAGGCCGGATTGCCGATCTGGAGATGGCTCTGCTCTATGAGCTGCCCCCCCAGCTTCGCGCTCAGATGGAGCTCTGCTATGGCCAAGGCACTGATCCCCTGTCTTTTGAGGAGTGGAACAAAACCTTGACCGCAGCAGGGTTTGTGGACGTAGAAATCAAAAACCCCCAGGCCTTGCAGAACACCAACAACAACCTCGTCTTAAACGAACTGAAAAATGACTGGATGCTGGTTAAGGATCTGGTGCAAAAGGTCTCCAGCCAACCGGGCCTCTACAGACGCTTGCAGCAAAATGCCAATTTTATGAAATACTATAAAGGGTATTTCGGCTTCGGCCTGA
The DNA here is from genome assembly GCF_007830365.1 of Desulfitobacterium sp. LBE. Taxonomy (NCBI): domain Bacteria; kingdom Bacillati; phylum Bacillota; class Clostridia; order Eubacteriales; family Desulfitobacteriaceae; genus Desulfitobacterium; species Desulfitobacterium sp. LBE. The sequence continues at coordinate 996,778 of NZ_VLKD01000001.1, forward strand.
TCAGCGGTCGCAAACCCACACCCCCGGAACCGCCTAAGCCACCGACCCTTAAAGAGAGATGCGTGAATAAATTTAAAACCATCTTTAAGGGCAACTTTTTTCAGCGCAAATCACGTTCTGTATAATAAACGATCCCAATAGCGCCGGGGCCGACATGAAGCCCGATCACCGGACCGATGGGCATCACCTTAATATTGGCAGTGACCTTATCTTTAATTTTCTTCACCAAGGCCTGGGCTTCATCGAGGCAATTAATATGGTGAACCGCAATCTCCCCTAACCCATAGGCGCCGATGTCCTCAAGCATCTTATCAATCATGGCCAATACGGCTTTCTCCTTATGCCGCACCTTGGTCAGGACCAGAACCTTACCCTCTTCCACCGTGAGAATGGGAATAATCTTAAACAGATTCCCGATTAAGGCACCGGCTCCGCCGATCCGGCCCCCCTTTTTCAAATAGTCCAGATTATCCGGTATAAACAAAAAACGACTGCGCTTAATCGTCTGCAGCACAACCTCTTTGACCTCAGCCAGGCTCTTCCTGGCTTGGGCAGCCCGGGCTCCCTGTATCACGGCAAATCCTAGTTGCATAGAATTGGAGCGGGAATCAATGATCTCGATCTGGGCATCGGGATAGTTTTCCAGAACCATCTCTTTCGCTAATTGAGCGGTGGAAAAGGTCCCGCTCATATCGGAGGATAGGAAAATCCCGCACAAGCTTTCACCTGCCGAGACTACTTTTTCCATCTCCTGATAAAATTCACCGATGGAAGGCTGGGAAGAGGTGGGTATCCCCTTGGCTTCCATCATCTTGTAAAACTCTTCATTGGCTAAGTCGCTTTCCCGCAGTGATTGATCACCAAAAGAGACATTCAAAGACACCCGTCTTATCTCCAATTCTTGTCTTGCTTCACCATCTATGTAGCTTGTGCTATCGGTTAACACACGGACAGCCATTTGTTCATCTCCTTTTTTTATAATTACTTTCAATTCTACAATAAAAGAAGATAAAAGGGAATTAAGCCCACTGCTAAAGCGGGCTTAATTTCACTATCTGGGAGTATAAACCTGCGTTATATACTCCTTAAGCATAAGGGCAGCCAACGGCTTCTCCTTTTGTGAGGCGGGAAAATACCCTGACCCAAATCATTTTTATAATCTTTTTGTGTTCACTTCTTCATGGTATAATATGGGTAACACACTCCATAGGGTGTTTGCTAAGAGAGGCAGGTGAAAGTTTGAAAGAGTTCATCAGTCTGAAAATTGATTACGCCTTCAAACTTATTTTCGGCAAGGAGGGCAACGAAGCCATCCTCATTGCCTTTCTCAATGCCGCTCTCAAGTTGCCCCAAGAGAGCCGGATCGAAGAAATCACGATTATAAATCCGGAGTTGAACAAAGAATATCCAGAGGATAAGAAATCCATCCTGGATGTGCGGGCCATAACCAGCCAAGGGATGCAGATCAATATTGAAATTCAATTAAGCAACCAATATGACATGGAGAAGCGTTCCCTTTACTACTGGGCTCAGATGTACTCCCGCCAGATCAGAGAAGGTATGGCCTACAAAGAATTAACCAAGACCGTATCCATCAACATAGTGGATTTTAATTACTTGAAACAGACTTCAAACTACCACAATGTATTTCATCTTTATGAAGATGAAGAAAAATTTCAGCTGACCGATGTTCTGGAAATACACTTCATGGAGCTGCCCAAGCTGCTGGCTAAGTGGCGAAGGCGGGAAATCAGTCTCTGGGAAAATGAATTGGTCCGCTGGCTGTTGCTCCTGGAAGGAGCGGATAATCAGGAAATCTTGCAGATATTGGAGGAGATTGCCATGAAAGATCCCGTACTGTATCAGGCCATGAACGCCTGGGAGGAAACCAGCGAGGATCCGCGCATCCGAGAAGCTTACTTTGATAGACGCAAGGCCATCCTGGATGAGAAGGCTGCCATCCGCGAGGCCGAGCTCCGGCTGCAGGAAGCCCTTGAGGAAGGGATGGCAAAAGGAATAGCGGAAGGCAGAGCAAAGGGAATAGCAGAAGGCAAGGCTGAAGGTAAAGCTGAGGGTAGAGCTGAAGTGGCGAAAAAGCTCTTGGTTCTGGGCTTTGAAATAACCAAGATCGCCGAAGCGACAGGATTGTCTGAGGAAGAAATATCAGGCTTAAAAGATTGATCCTCAAACCAAGCAACTCCAAATCCTCCCTTAAAAGCCAAAAGAACAGAAATTGTGGTTAATCACAATCCTGTTCTTTTTTGTTTACAGAAAAGAACCCCGCTGCTAAAGCAGGGCTGATTCAGTCGAAAGCAAGCCCAAGATAAGCCCCTTCTCCAGGTAGGCTGTCCTCTTGATTAGTAGGTTCGGATTCCCGGGAACTTGTTCTTTTCAACATGCCAAAGGAGCGGATCTGACCGCCTATCCCCTGACCCCAAGGGGCAGGTGTCCGGATGATGAATTCCTGAGCCGGGATGGTTTGGGCCAAGGCCTTCAATCCCTGAGCAATCAGCGCCTCGGGAACTAAAAGCTCCTTAACCAAAACCTTATCCTCAGTCAAACATTCCACAGCCGCGCACCCCTGAACTTCCCCGCTGCTTAGTTCGTAAAGGTCTGCCCCGGAAAGCCGGGAAACCTGTTTTTGATAGGCAACCTCTTCTTCCCCATAGGCGATATAAGGGGTTCCGCGGAGAAGCTGATTGCGGATGCTGTTATAAGTTTGAGGAAGGGCAGCCGCAACCGCAAGGTCCGGCGTTTCCTCCATATTAGTATAGGGCGACTTAGTATAAGGGGGCTCACCCATAACCCTAATCTCATCACGGTTCAGTACCGCTTCACGAAGGGTAAATCCTGCCTGGTACCCTTGCCTCTCATAAAAGCCGAACAGCTTCTCTTCAGCGGGTACCAGGACACACAACTCTATCTGCCGGCTTCCCAGATAAACCAAGGCCCACTCCATCAGCTCCGAGGCCATCCCCCGGCGCTGAAAATCCGGATGAGTGGCAATGGCATAAAGCATAGCGCCTTGCCTGGTCTTCTCCCCCTCAGGACCGTCCACATATTGGATCGGAATCATGGTCAGCATTGCCGTAATGACCTGGTCGACAAGATAGACAGCAACCTGTTCCGGCTGGAAACGCCGGGCAAAATAAAAATCAATAAAGGAATCCCCATCCCCAAAGCAAAGCTTCCAGATAGTTTTCAGTCGCTCCATATCGGACCAAAGAGCCGGCCGCATTTCTTTCATAGCTGTCTCCTTATCGCCTAGGCAAAATACCGGGCCAGGAACTTCTCTTCCATTTTATCCGGATGATAGGATAATTTTGCTTTGCGCAACCCCTCATATCCCATGTCCTCTTCCCGATTCACGTAGACCAGATCCGGATAGGTTTCCCTGATCCATCTCACAAATTCCCGGTTAATCATTTGGTAAGCCCCTTGAATCTCCCCAAAGGCCTTCTCCACATGGACCACATAAGTATCGGAATTGAGCCGTTCTCCCATGGTAAAGGCCACTATCTTGCCATCCGCCCGCAGTAATCCCCCTTCCAGCTCCAGGTCTGTGAAGTAATCAAAATCCCGTTTTACAGCACAGTATTCAGCCCTTAACTGCTCATCATCTTTACAGTCATTCCTCCGACACCATTCCAAATTCATTTCCCAGCATTCAGCCAGGTTTTCCGGAGTGAGCAGCTCGAAAGCCCAGGTATTATTGGCCTCGAAGCGGTTGATATGGTTTCGCTTGGCCTGGAGCTTTCTTCCGGCCAGTGTAGCCAGCTTCTCCGCCAGATAGACATAATCAAAGCTATCCCGCATTTCTTCATATTCAAAATGCTCAGGATACAACTTCTTCAAAGTCGCCATATTTTCCGGGGAAATTCCCAGTACTATAAATTCATGCCCATTTTCCTGAGCATCTTTTTTCATTGCTTCCAGAACCGGCTGCACATCACCGGTGCCTGCCGGATAAAAATAATAATAGGTCTCTCCCAGCCGTCCTTTGATGACAAGATAATCCTCCACTTGAGCCACCTGGTAGTGATACGTCCCCGACCATGAAAATAAATTCGTAAAATTTTGATGACAACCACCAAGATCCGCAGCTTCCAGCAGCGGTTTTACCCACTCTTTATCTCTCATCTCTATCTTCTTAAAGTCAATCATATTCTATCCACCTTATGTTCTGCTATTTTTGTAATTGTCCTAGGCATGATATTATTATATTATAGGAATAACTTACCAATGTCTAGAATCCTCCCCTGCTCTCCTTAGAGCACTTCTATTATAATACCTTATTTTTTCTTCGAATCAAAGTGACAAATCTTTGGGATGCTATTCATTGAAGTATCCGCTTAGGAAGGGGTAAACCATTGATCAAATTTATCATTCGCCGCTTTATTCCCCACCATGAAAACATCTCAGATAAGCGGGTCCGCGAACAGTATGGAGTTCTAGCGGGAGCATTAGGTATCATCTGCAACCTGATTTTATTTATACTTAAGCTTTTGCTGGGGCTTTTTATGAACAGTATTGCCGTTATTTCCGACGCTTTTAATAACCTCTCCGACTGCGGCTCCTCCGTCATCGCCATCATCGCGGCCAAAATGAGCAACCGGCCTCCGGATATAGAGCACCCCTTTGGTCACGGCCGGATCGAATACATCTCTTCCCTGGTCGTCTCCTTTATCATCTTTATGGTCGGCATCGAACTTCTCAAAAATTCCTTCACTAAGATCCTTCACCCGGAAGAGGTCCTTTTCAGCTGGATTTCTCTGGTTATCCTGCTTTTTTCCGTAGTCCTGAAAATCTGGATGTTTTCCTATAACCGCTACATCGGGCATACCATTAATTCAGGAATCAATAAAGCCACTGCTTATGACAGTCTTAACGATGCCTTAGCCACCAGTGCCGTCATCCTTTCCACACTGATCGGTCACGCTTTTGATCTTGCCATTGACGGGTACGTCGGTCTGCTCATCTCCCTTTTCATCCTTTATACAGGATATAATGTGGCCAAGGAAACAGTCAATATTCTATTGGGCTCCTCCCCTAACCCCGAGTTGTGCAATCAGGTCAAAGACTTCGTCAATGAAGGAATGTACATTATCGGCACTCACGATCTAAAAGTTCACGATTACGGCCCAGGCCGCACCATCGCCTCCATTCACGCCGAGATTCAGGATACGGTAAACATCGTCGACGCCCATTTGATTATTGATGACTTGGAAAAGCGCATCTCCGAAGAACTGAACATCAATATTGTCATTCATATCGACCCCATTACCACCGACAAAGAAAAAATTAAAGGTATGGAGGAGATCGTTAAATCCGCCGTGGAGGAAGTAAATAACTCCTTTGTCGCACATAATATCCGTATGACCATCGGCTATCGCTGTATGAATGTCATCTTTGAATTATCCGTCCCCTCTCCCCAGGTCCCAGCTGCCGATACTATCCGCAAGGATATTATTCATAAACTAAAAGAAAAAGACCCCCAGCTCAATGTGATTGTCAATTCCATCACCGCCTTGACCTAAAAACTATTGACTATACACAAATGGAAATTGGAGTGTGATCCAACGATGTGGTTTGCCAAATCTCAGGAAGAAACGCTTAAAGAGCTCAATGTAAACCCTGCCACCGGGCTCACCAGCCAGGAAGTCCAAGCCCGCCTGGAGCAATACGGAACCAATAAGCTTAAGGGAAAACCCAAGAAAAGCTTAATCGCCTTGTTCTTTGCCCAATTGAAGGATATGCTGATTTATGTCCTGATCGGTGCTGCATTAATCACTTTCTTTATCGGGGAATATGTGGACTCCATCATCATTCTTCTGGTGGTCGTCCTCAACGCCGCCATTGGCGTTTTTCAGGAATTCAAGGCCGAAAAAGCCATTGAAGCCTTGCAGCAAATGACTACTCCTAAAACACTGGTCCGCCGGAACGGCGAGGTCCTGGAAATCCAATCGGAGGAACTGGTGCCCGGAGACATTGTTCTCATCGATGCCGGCCGCTTTATCCCAGCCGATCTGCGCCTCATCGAGAGTGCCAATCTCCAGATTGAAGAGTCGGCTCTCACCGGTGAATCCGTTCCCACGGAAAAAGTGGCCCAGGAAGTCCTTCAGGACCCTAAAACTCCCCTTGGCGATCAAGTGAACATGGCCTTCATGTCCACCTTAGCTACTTATGGCCGGGGTGAAGGGGTGGTGGTGGGCACCGCCATGGAAACAGAGATCGGGAAAATCGCCAAGATTCTCGATGAAGAGATCGATGAGATGACCCCCCTGCAGAAGCGAATGGAAGAGCTGGGGAAGGTCTTGGGCTATCTGGCCATCGGCATCTGTGTCCTCATCTTTGTCATCTCCTTTTTCCAGAAGCGGGACCTCTTTGAGATGTTCCTGACCGCCATCAGCTTAGCTGTGGCCGCCATCCCTGAGGGTCTTCCCGCTATTGTCGCCATTGTCCTGGCTCTGGGGGTCACCCGGATGTCCAAAATCAATGCCATTGTCAAAAAACTGCCTGCTGTGGAAACTTTGGGCTCTGTAAATATTATCTGTTCGGATAAAACCGGAACCCTGACGCAAAACCAAATGACAGTGGTCAAGTATTACACACTGAATAATTTGCAGGAGGTGCCCCGGGAGGGTTCAGGTTTTGACGCAAGCATTCAGGCCAAAGAGCTGATGAAGACCTTTGTCCTTTGCTCAGATGCTACTTATGAACAGGGCCAGGGCACAGGAGATCCTACGGAGATTGCCCTGGTGGTCTTAGGGGAGCGCTTTAACCTGGGAAGAAAAACCTTGCATGCCGAATATAAGCGGGTAGGAGAAAACCCCTTCGATTCCGACCGCAAACTCATGTCCACCCTCAATGAAGAAAACACAGGCTACCGGGTCCATACCAAAGGAGCGATTGACAATCTTCTCAAACTTTCAACCACCGCCTTAGTTGACGGCAAGGTGGTCCCCCTTACGGAAGAGATGAAGCAGGAGTATCTCCGTGTGGCTGACGAAATGTCCGACGCTGCTCTGCGGGTGCTGGGGGCCGCTTACAAAGATGTGGACAGAGTGATCAGCCCCCAGGAGATGGAGCAGGATCTGACCCTCATCGGCATGGTGGGCATGATCGATCCTCCCCGCCTGGAAGTCAGGGATTCCATCCGGGATGCCAAGCTGGCCGGGATCACACCGGTCATGATTACCGGAGACCATAAAAACACCGCTGTGGCCATCGCCAAAGAATTAGGCATCGCTGAGTCCATCGAGGAAAGCATGACCGGCGCTGAGATCGATCAATTGTCCGACGAAGAATTTTCCCAGCGCATCGGCAGTTTGCGGGTCTTTGCCCGGGTATCTCCGGAGCATAAGGTCAAAATCGTCAAAGCCTTCAAATCCCATGGCAATATCGTTTCCATGACGGGGGATGGGGTCAACGATGCTCCTTCCTTGAAGAACGCCGATATCGGTGTGGCCATGGGAATCACCGGTACGGATGTCTCCAAAGGCGCCGCCGATATGATCTTAACCGATGATAATTTCACCACCATCGTCCATGCTATCGAGGAAGGCCGCAATATCTATAACAACATCAAGAAATCGGTGATTTTCCTTCTCTCCTGCAACCTGGGGGAGATTGTCGCCATCTTCTTCTCCGTCCTCTTTTTCTGGCCCGTTCCCCTGCTCGCCACCCAGCTTTTATGGATTAACTTAATCACCGATACCCTGCCGGCCATTGCCCTGGGTGTAGATCCCGGTGATAAAGAAGTCATGCGGCAAAAACCCCGCAACCCCAAAGAAAGCTTCTTTGCCCACGGTTCAGGCATCAGGGCCATCATCGGCGGTGTCTTGATCGGTGCTTTAACCCTGGTTGCCTTCTACATAGGGCTTCGTGAATACGGCTATACCTTAGGATCGACGGATATCCCCGCTGATATCCTCACCTATGCCCGCACCATGGCCTTTGTGGTTCTGGCGGCTTCCCAGCTTTTCTACTCCCTGTCCATGAGACATGCCACCAAATCCATTTTTGCTGTAGGCATCTTTTCCAACCGCTACCTGATTGCGGCTATTATCGTCGGTTTATTGCTGCAGCTGATGGTGATCTCTGTCCCCTTCCTCTCCAGCGCCTTCAAGCTGCAGATGCTCTCTTTAAGAGATTGGGGAATTGTCCTTTGCCTGGCGGTTATCCCCCTCGTTCTTAAGGAGATCTATAAACTCTTCTTGCGGCGATCTTAGCTAAAGAGCAAGGCTAATGTTCAACTGAACTCGTTGGGCATTAGCTTTTTTAAGTAAATTTAAAGTTGACCTGTTAACCTTGGTTTATCAACCGAAAGGAGAACAAGAAAACAACATGACAAAACATTTAATAGGTGTTCTTCTCTGTGCTCTTATGGCGATAAACCTCGCCGGATGTTCCAGCACGGTAAGCAACGTCAAAAGCGGCGTTGTCCTTAGTGAATATAAAGGACTTTCATACGCGAAAAGCGATACCACGGTCTCTGACCAAGAGGTTCAAGATGAAATTGATGCCCTTATCGAATCCCAAGCGATCCCGGTGGAGGATTCTGAGCGAAGCAGTACCCCTGTCGCATCGGGTGATGAGCTTTGGATCGATTACATTGGTTATGTGGACGGTGCAGAATTCGAAGGCGGGAACAGCAATAACGAAGGGGCCTCTCTGACGATTGGCTCAGGAAGCTTTATTGAAGGATTCGAGGAAGCTCTCATCGGCAAAACCGTAGGCTCAACAACCGATATTAATGTGACCTTCCCTGATCCTTACACCAGTAATACTGAGCTTTCCGGTAAAGTCGCTACCTTTACCGTGACAATTCATTATGTCGTTAAATATGAAATTCCTGAATTCACGGATGCCTTTGTCAACGAGTATACCCAGGGCGAATATACCACAGCTGCAGAGTACCGCCAGTCTATTTACGACTCACTTGTCACTGCCAAAGAGGATGAAGCCAAAATTGCCTATATGAATGAAGTAATTGAAACTGCCATCAATAATTCTACCTTTACACTGGATGAAACAGAAGTTGAAGAAGCTTATAATGAAATGGTTGAGTATTATACTTCTCTTGCCGGCTCCTATGGTACCGATCTGGAGACCTATGCCTCTTCCCTTGCCATGACTTTAGATGATTTGTATGCCGAACTGAAGACCACTGCCGAAGATACGCTCAAGCAAGAGCTCTTTTTTGAGGCTTTGATTGCAGCAGAGCAGCTCAACATCACAGAAGATGACTATGCAGAAAAAATTGGCGAATATCTTAATTATTACGGATATGTAGATGACCAAGCAGGTTTTGAAGCCGCCTATGATAAGGAGGCCATCAAAAAAAGCATGCTTTATGAGAAAGCAGCGGAATCCCTGGTCGAATGGGGCGTACCTGTAGAAGCATAACAAGGATAATACACCTCAAAACTATTTCAAGAAGTGAAAGAGCAGCCTTTCTTCTATTGTGAATGAAAGGCTGTTAGTGTTTTTCAAAGCATGTTCATCCACAATCGGCTGGTTGAAGCTGATTTTTTTCAATTCCTCTTGACTAGAGAATATAAATAGTATATATTATTAACACAGTTAGTTATTATATTTCTTAACCATATTTTAATAAGGACAACGCCATTCTTTATCCACTGTGATACGACTCAGATCGGAGGTGTACGAATATGTCAAGGGAAGAGCATCAGAACAGCTTGAGCTATGTTGACAAAGCCTTGGCCGCCTTTAATGAAATCATGGCCAACAGCCGGAAAGATATGATGGAAAACCTCAATCGCGCCCATAAAGGAGAGCTTTTTGTTTTGCATTACCTGGCGGTATGCAATAGAGAAGTTCTCCCTTCTGAACTAAGCGCGGCGCTGCAGGCCAGTACGGCGCGCATCTCCGCTTTGCTCGGCGCCTTGGAAAAAAAGGGCCAGATTGTCCGCGACATCGACAAGAGCAACCGCCGCAATATTCTTGTGACCATCACCGAGGAGGGGCGCAACCGCGCCGAAGCCGAGATGAAGGAGATGAAAAACAGAATGGTACGGATATTTACCGACATGGGTGAAGCGGATACGATAGAGTTCATTCGGCTGACCCGCCTCTTTTCCGAGCTTATGCAAAAGTATTCTCCCCAAGAAGAAGGCGGCATGCCGAGCGGTTAAACGGGCATCCCTCACCAAAGTACAGATTGATTTATGCGGGCCATACAGTCCGCATTACTATAGTCCCATTACTAACAGAGTTCGTTACTAATACAGATGATGCCGAACCCTATACAAACGACTGGAGGAACAAACATCTATGGTAAGAATCTTCAAGTATCTCAAGGCGGAGGAATGGCTGATGGCAGGCATCAGCCTGATCTTCATCGTCGCCCAGGTTTGGCTTGATCTTAAACTCCCCGATTATATGGCGGAAATAACAACGCTGACCCAGACGCCCAACAGCGCCATCAGTGACATCTGGCTCAACGGCGGTTATATGCTGTCGTGTGCCTTGGGAAGTCTGGCAGCTGCAGTTGTCGTCGGCTTTTTTGCGGCCAAAATAGCCGCCTCCTTTTCCCAGCGGCTGCGCAGTTTATTATTCAATAAGGTTGAATCCTTTTCCATGGAAGAAATCAACCGTTTTTCAACGTCAAGTCTGATTACACGTTCCACAAATGACATCACCCAAATTCAAATGCTGGTGGTCATGGGTTTGCAATTAGTGATTAAAGCTCCCATTACAGCGGTATGGGCCATTACCAAAATCTCGGGCAAAGGCTTCGAATGGACCATGGTCACAGGGGTTGCTGTTTTGATTATGATCATAATGGTTACCTTTCTGCTCATCGTTGCCCTGCCCAAATTCAAAAAGATGCAGACCCTTACCGATAACATCACCCGGGTAACAAGAGAAAATCTCACCGGCCTGCGTGTTGTCCGCGCTTACAATGCTGAGAATTATCAGGAAGAGAAATTTGAAACGGCCAACGAAGAGCTAACCAGCACCCAAATGTTCACCAACCGCGCCATGGCAGTCATGATGCCGGTGATGAGTATGCTGATGAGCGGGCTGTCCCTGGCGATTTACTGGATAGGCGCCTATTTGATTGATGCGGCAGGGGCGCTGGATAAATTAGGCCTGTTTTCCAACATGGTCGTCTTTTCCAGCTATGCCATGCAGGTCATCATGTCCTTTATGATGCTGGTCATGATCTTCATTATGCTGCCCCGCGCCAGCGTTTCGGCCAAACGCATCAATGAAGTGCTGGATACGGAATCCCGGATTTTAGACGGAACAAAAACCGAGGGCCAGCCGGGCCTGCGAGGTGAAGTCGTGTTTAAGTCTGTCAGCTTCCAATATCCCGATGCAGCGGAACCTGTCCTTGAAGATATCAGTTTTACGGCCTCCCCCGGTGAAACCGTTGCTTTTATCGGCTCGACCGGAAGCGGCAAATCAACTCTTGTCAACCTTGCCCTCCGCTTCTTTGATGCAACCCAGGGGGAAATATTGATTGACGGCGTCAATGTGCAAGAATATAAGCTGGAAGCCCTTTTCAATAAAATCGGCTATGTACCCCAAAAGGCTGTGCTGTTCAAAGGCACGGTAGAATCCAATGTGGCTTACGGCGATAACGGCGGTGAAGGCTATCCTCTGGACGAAGTGAAGAAGGCCGTACAAATTGCCCAGGGCGCAGACTTTGTGGAGAAAATGGACGGCCAATACCAAGCCACCATTGCCCAGGGCGGAGCCAATGTATCAGGCGGTCAAAAGCAGCGGCTGGCCATCGCCCGGGCGGTGTGCCGCAAGCCTGAAATCTATATTTTTGACGATTCTTTCTCAGCCCTTGATTACAAGACCGACCGGGTTTTGCGCAGTGTGCTCAAACAGGAAACCGCAGGTGTCACCAGCCTGATCGTAGCCCAGCGCATCGGCACCATCATGGACGCCGACCAGATTATTGTGCTTGATGAAGGCAAAATCGTCGGCAAAGGAACCCACAAAGACTTACTCCGCGACTGCACTGTCTATAGAGAAATTGCCATGTCGCAATTGAGCGAGGAGGAATTGGCATCATGAGTGAGAATCAAACCAGAACCCCAAATGGCGGCCCTATGGGTGGGCCGGCGGGCGGTCCTCCCGGCATGGGGGGCGGCGAAAAAGCCAAGGATTTCCAAGGAACATGGGGCAAGCTGATCCGCTACTGTAAAGGCTACATGCCCGTCATTATCACCGCCCTTGTCATCGCGGCTTTGGGGACATTCCTGCAAATCATCGGTCCGGACCAACTGAAGAACATGATCAATGAGATCACCAAGGGGCTGCCGGCCCTGATCAACGGAGTACCGGTGTCTGGGGCCATCGATTTTAACGCGGTCTTCAATATTGGTATGCTGCTTGTCTGTTTCTATGCAGCCTCAGGTATCTTCAGCTTTGCCGAGAATTTTATCATGGCTACGGTAACTGCTAAAATATCTAAAAGCATGCGCACTGACATCGCCAAGAAGATCAACAAACTGCCCCTCAAATACTTTGACAAAACAAGTTACGGCGATGTCATCAGCCGCGTGACCAACGATGTTGACGCCATTGGCCAGACCCTCAATCAGAGCCTCGATAATTTGGTGAGGGCAGTTACCATGTTTGTCGGTTCCCTGGTCATGATGTTCTACAACAGCTGGATTCTGGCCCTGGTTGCCATCGGCTCCACTTTGATCGGGTTTGTTCTGATGGCGCTCATCATGTCCAAATCGCAAAAGTATTTTACTGTACAACAGCAGGGACTCGGCGATATCAATGGCCACATTGAGGAAATCTACTCGGGCCACAATGTTGTCAAGGCTTATAACGGCGGCAGCAAAGCGAAAAAGACCTTTGAGGAGATCAACACGTCCCTGTATGACAGCGGTTGGAAATCTCAGTTTATGTCGGGGATGATGATGCCGATTATGGGCTTCATCGGCAACTTCGGCTATGTGGCGGTGTGCGTGGTCGGTGCGGCCCTGGCCATGAAAGGTACGATCTCCTTCGGCGTCATCGTTGCCTTTATGATCTATATCCGCCTCTTTACCCAGCCTTTGTCCCAGTTGGCCCAATCCATGCAGCAGCTGCAAAGAACAGCCGCCGCCAGTGAGCGTGTCTTTGAATTCCTCGACGAAGAAGAATTGACCGAGGAAAGCCAGCAGCTCAAAAAGCTGGAGCATGTCAAAGGCCACGTGGAATTTCAGAATGTTCACTTTGGCTATGAGAAGGACAAAACCATTATCAATAATTTTTCCGCTCAGATCAAAGCCGGCCAGAAGGTCGCCATTGTGGGGCCTACCGGTGCGGGAAAAACAACCATGGTCAATCTGCTGATGCGCTTTTATGAAATCGACAGCGGCGAAATTCGCATAGACGGTACCCCCATCAGCCATGTGAGCAGAGAAAACGTCCATGACCAATTCTGTATGGTATTGCAGGACACCTGGCTCTTTGAGGGAACCATCAAAGAAAACATCATCTACAACAAGCAGGGCGTTACCGATGAAGAAGTGATCGCCGCCTGCAAGTCTGTGGGCATCCACCACTTTATCCGCACCCTGCCCCAGGGCTATGACACCATCCTCAATGATAAAGCCAACCTGTCGGCAGGCCAAAAGCAGCTTGTGACCATTGCCCGCGCGATCATTCAAAATTCACCCCTTCTGATCCTGGACGAAGCGACAAGCTCGGTAGACACCCGTACGGAAAGGCTCGTACAGGATGCCATGAATAAGCTGACCCAGGGCCGGACCTCATTTGTAATCGCCCATCGCCTCTCCACCATCAAAGATGCCGATCTGATTTTGGTGATGAAAGACGGCGACATCATCGAAAGCGGCAATCACGAGGAACTCCTCGGCAAGGGCGGCTTCTACGCCGAGCTTTATAACAGCCAATTTGAACAGGCTTCATAAAAAAACTCATAAAAGCAAAGGAGCAGCCGATGATCATTGAACGCAAATCCAAAGTCAATCTTCCCGATCTCACAGAACAGGATGGGCATCTCTTTCAAAGCTCCCGGGAGGATGCCAGAACCTCCTTGATCAAGCTCGCCCAAACCATGCAGATCTATAACGGCGCCATGAAAGTCGTCAGCGCCAAACTGGAATTACTCGATGATGAATTTCAATTCAGCAACAAGCATAATCCTATTCATCATCTGGAATACCGGATTAAAAGTCCCCTCAGCATTGGCAAAAAACTGCAAAAGTACGGCTTGCCGCTTACGGTCGAAGCCGCTCGGGAGAGAGTTCTTGACATCGCCGGCATTCGCGTGATTTGCAATTTCTTGGATGATGTCTATGCGGTGGAGAAAATGCTCCTGCAACAAGCCGATGTTACCTTGGTTAAACGGAAGGACTATATTGAGCAAGCCAAAGAAAACGGGTACCGGAGTTTGCATCTTGTCGTCAAAGTGCCGATTTTCCTGTCCGGCAGCACCGAAGAGATTCCGGTGGAAATCCAGCTGCGCACAGTTGCCATGGACTATTGGGCCAGCCTGGAACACATGTTGCGCTATAAAAATAAGGACAGCAATACTCAACAGTACGCCGCCATGTTGCTGGATTGCGCAACTACACTGGCCGACACGGAAAAAAAGATGCTGCATATCCGTGAGCATATTGAAGAATAACGGAAAGTATGACCCTCTGGGGTAAAGCCTAAAACGACCTCCTTACTGTTTTGAGTAAAGAGGTCGTTTCACGTCTTAATGAGCTATTGATTTCCAAACTATTCAATCCCCCACCTTTTCATCCAGGCATTTCAGGAGGAACTTTCGCAGATTTTTTTGATACTCCCCATGCACATTCTTATCGATCTTAACCAGCAGGCCCAGTTCATACACCACTTCTTTGAAGGCCCTTTCCAGGGCTTCCATTTTAAAGGCGGCTTTATGGGTAGCATTCTTGATTTGGGTGGCAGTAAGCTGATTCCGCAGCTTTTCATTGTTTTTGAAGAGCTGCTTATCTTTGAGCCTGCTGTTCTCAGCCTTCCTTTCAGCTACTTCCTGTTTCAATCCCTGCTTTTCCTTTTCCAGCTCCCCTGCCTTGAGCTTCAGCCCATCCCGCTCTTTTTCCAGTTGGCTGTTTTTCTCCTTTTCACCCTTCAGAGCTTTCTGGAGCTCCCTGCTCTCCTGCTCAGCCTCCTCTTTTTCCTGCCTGGCCTGCTCCCGCTCCTTGATGGCCCTCTGCAGCTGACGTACGGACATATTTTCGATATCCAGCTCGGCGATGAACTCTGCCCGCTCTTCTTCCGGTACATCCAAAAGGGTCAGTGCCTGGGAGTAAGATAAAATCGGAAACGTCTCAGATTTTGCTTTTTCCCCCTCCGGGGAGTCTCCTCCTGCCTGCCCGTACTCCCGGGCAACTCTCATATAATTTTCCGCCGTAGCCTTAGAATACTCTACATACTCTTCCAGCCATTTTCCCCACTCCCCGTGAGGAAGAAGGGCTTTCGCCTCGATCAGCCTCCGGCCGATCTCCACGGCACAGGTTAATTGGATTCTCCCACTGGACACTTTATAGCTGTTGATCTCCGCCGCGATGACCTGCGGGGTGCGTTCCCTTACTTGTTCACTCATGCCCATCCCTTCCCGGGTTTTTAATACAGTATATGGACCTGATATGACAGGTGTGACAACCCGTAACAGCAGCCGAAAAATATTCTCTGTGTGACAACCTGTAACAACCGCCGGGGAAACTTCATAGGATGTAAGGACAGCCCGGGTCTGTCGATTCATCAGGAATCCATCAAATAAAGGTGGTGATTAAGATGGCAATCGAAGGAATTCCTTATTCTGCAGCGTTGGTGGTGGTCTACCAAACGGGGCTTTCCCCTCTTGGTGCTCCCATCACAAGGCAGAAAACGTTTAACTCGATCCGCTTTGATGCGCCTGAAGAAGCTGTATATGACGCAGCACATGCGTTGTTTGGTTTGACAAAGCATCCGGTTCTCGATGTGTTTTTTAGAAAAACCTGGCAACTGGCAGAGGAATAAGGAGGCACGAAGAATAATGAACGGAAGCAATTCCGATAAAAGGAGGTGCGGGAATGGCTTTATCAACCACTAAAGTCGCAAGGCTGATCTTTTCCACCGCCGGTGGCGGAACGTTCACCCTTACTCTTGCCGATCCACGGGAAGATGTGCAGGTGACTGAGATCGTGGCCGCTATGGAGTCGCTTATCGCAAGTGATATCTATCTGACGGCCACCGGGGCTTTAACCGGGATCAAGGATGTGAAGATTGTTGACACGACAGTCAACGATCTTTACGATCCGGCGGCCGGCTGATCAATAGGCTGAGAAAAAACCCTATAGCCTATAAGGAAAACCGAGGCTGCGGCCTCGGTCCTTTTTTTCTCCTCAAATATTTGAAATCTTATCTTCATTACCGTGAAATCCTTTGTAATACTCCGGATACATCTCTCCTTCACATTTCCCGCAAGCTGCGTTGGCACGGTTGAGTCTCCATCATCTCAAGGAGGAAGGCCATGTGGCTCAAAAATTAAGCTTTTGTGGATTTAGGCAGAAGCACCTCAATATGATGCAGCCCTTCAAGCTACAGCGATACTCATCTACCTGCTATAACCGGGGCTCAATGCCGCAAACACCTGATCCAGAACCTCATAGACAGCTGCGGGCTGGGCCGGTTTGTTCAGAACCCGGAGCGGGGATACGGCTTCAAAGTCCCCCGGCCCCTCCGAGGCAGTGACAAAAACGATGGCACAATCCTTATTGCGCTGCCGGATGGATGAGGCGGTCTCCAGACCGGTGATATTTTTCATCCGCTGATCCAGAAAATAAAGGTCAAACCGGGTGGGGTTTTCCTGGAATTGCTCAAGAAGGTCCTCCCCGCTGCTGAATTCAGACAGGCTAAACCGGATTCCGGAACGGCTTTCATACTCCTGGATGATCAACTTTAGGTAGGCTCGCTGAAGGGCACCATCATCACACAGGCAAATATTCAACACGATGCCCCCCTTTCAGCAAACCCGGAAAAACCGAGAAAACCGGGCGTAGACTCATAAACCCGGCTCCTTATCCGGGCCGGGCTTATGCTCTGTAGGAAAGTCCAAATCCATTCCTGGACCCTGGATTGCCGTGACGGTTCAACTGCGGCGGTCAGCATGGCCTCCGCCGGTCCTTCCTCCTGCTGGGCTGGGCCGGTTCCTGCTCTACGATTCATAATTATATACTTCCCCCTTTTCCGCCCGGCACCGGACCGGACCCTCTATAAGAGTCCGACTCCGGCCGCCCGGCGGTGATCAGGGGAAATTAAAAGACGCATGCAAGGGTTTATCCCTACACATGCGCCTGAATTCATACTGTCTCATGTTTACTGCTCTCAAGTCGCACACAATCAGCACACCCCCGGACCGGCAGCCGATTATACCCCCAGGCCCGCGTACTGTTGTACTGGAGCGAGGAGCATTGTATAATGGATCTGTCGTCGTGGACAGCTTGCTGTTACGTGTAGGTGCTTGGACACCTTGCGCGTGCCTGTAAGTGCTGCTACACTTGCGGGCCGCGGCGGCCTTTTAATTTCCACCTGAATCCATTATAGGGGTATCGGGAGGGAATTTCAAGCCAAGTGGATAGTGAAGATCGGGATTTTATCCCGGGATGGCCTCTTATCTTCGTTTGCATTCTATGCACATCGTTCCGGAATAGGAATTTTCGAGGATTTTCTATACACCAACTTATTGTGCGCTTACAAAGTATGATCCTCTGCGGTAAAGCCTAAAAACGACCTCCTTACTGTTTTGAGTAAGAGGTCGTTTTACGTCTTAATCCGCTATTGATTTCCAAACTATTCTTTTATTCCTATGTGAGGAATTAAAGGCCGCTCTCGTTCTATAACTAAAGAGTATATTTATACAATTGCCAAATTCTCTGTAACCCTCTATCTCAAATTTCCGAACACTTGGCTATTTGAAATAGAGGGTTACAAGCAGCGCTTAGCCAGTATGAGAGGTTAGTTTTTCATTTCTTTCTCTATTCGCAGGATTTCCTCCTGGGAGAGCTTGGTCGCCTTGGCTATCACTTCCGGACTCATTCCCATACTCAGCATGGTTCGGGCCGTCTCCCTTTTCTCTTCTTGTCTGCCTTTCAGTTCTCCTTCTTGTCTGCCTTCTTGCCTGCCTTCTTCTCTGCCCTCTTCCCGGATCCACTGTTCAATCTGGGTCATTTTCAACACCTCCAACAATTTCCTTTTATTACTTTCGGACATAATCTTGTCGGTGATCACGATCAACGCAGCAATGGCGAATACTTTCGTCTTTTCATCGGTAGCCTTAGCTAGTTCGGCCGCTTGTATCGCCAGATCTTCTTCTTGTTGCCTGCTTTTCATGAGTGGCAGAAAGATCAGTTTCAGGGTATCCGTCTCATTTAAGAGCTGACCGCTTTCGATCTTGGCTTTCAGTCTGTTGTATTCCTGATCTCCATTATAGTCCTTCATGTAGATATTCTCGACCTGATAGAGGATGGAACCGCAGTCCAACCGCTCCTTGGCTTGTTCGATATGACCGGAATAGACGACGAAGGTGCGGATCTGACGCTCCCGCCGGCTCGCCAGCCGGGCGTCATAGTACAAGAAACGCTTTAAGTCCCGTTCACAGGCTGTGGTCTGGAATTCCAGGTGCAGTAAGGTGTCATCCTCCAACAGAAAGATGATATCACTGCGAGTTTCCTTGGCATCAATCGTCGGATGGGCAGAAGGGAGCAACGCTTTGATTTTAGCCGTTTTAATCCCGAAGACGTCCAGAGTTTTATTTCTAAACTGTTCGGCTAAAACTTTCATAAGCACATCATTGTTATGATAGGATATCTCGGTGTTCAATTCTATTCTCCTCTCTTTATTTTATTACAGAAGGTTGCTCTTGACAATGAGGGACAATTCCTATTTATAGGATATCAGAACATACGTTCCCGTTCAAGAAAATTATGGATATAATTTCTCTGGAAGTTTCCCTATACACGTAATAAGGAGGAGGGTGTTGTACCCTCCTCCCGGACTGTGGACAAAAAATCTTTATTACAAAAGCTCATCCTTCTTCTCAAGAATCGCTTCCGCTGCTGCGCAAGCGGGGCAATCGCAATATTTTACCCCGGCCTCCTTGAGTTCCTTGGCATGGGCTTCCATTTTCTTTACCCTTTCTTCACCAAATATCCGCACACCGATTGCTGACTTTGTAAAGGCAATCAGTCCGTCGATGGGCATGATGTCCATTTCCAGTTCCGCGATTAGCTTTTTGGTCTGCTCCGCTTCTCTGTCCGTCCCCATAGCATCCAGCCAGTTCTGGGCAGCAGCTTTGGCCTCTGGGCAGCTGGGGCGCGCACTTAGCAATTCCTTTGCTTTCTGGGCAACATAGTCCTTTACATCCTGGTTCATGGTTTTCATCCTTTCTTTTATATCATATATTGTCACTCTGCTTAAGAAAATATCTCCGCTTCGGCCGCGGCGGATAAAAGAGCACCGAAGGCTTCGTCAGACGAATATCGGTAAACCCCGGGATCACCCGCACCGTTTCCGGCAGCTGGGGATCATTGAGGTCCAGGGTTGTCAAGGCCCCTGTGGTGCAAGCCTCCACACAGGCCGGCGGCAGCCCATGATCCTGACGGGGATAGCACATCTGGCAGCGGGTCACCTTATTGGTATTAATGTTGTACTGGGGTGCATCATAAGGGCAGGCCTTGACGCAGAGACGGCAGCCGTTGCAAAGGGAAGAATCGATCTCCACGATGCCGTCTTTTCGCTTATTAAAGGCATGCTGGGGGCAGACGCGGAAACATTCCGGGCTGTCGCAGTGGTTGCAGGCCATGGACAGATAGGTCCCCAGATCTATTTCCTTGACATGCCGCCAGTGGATATTGGCCGGTGTATGATTTTCATTGCGGCAGGCCATCTCACAAGCCCGGCACCCTATACAGAGATTAGCATTGAACAGAAAGCCCTTTCTCTTAAACATCACTGCGCACCCTCCTGAGGTTAACCCGGCAATCAAAATAAGGGATACTTTCCCCATCTTTTCCCTGACCGCTGATCAGATGATTGATGGGATAACGGTCACTTTGCTCCACCAGAATAATTTTCTCCGGGAGATAGGGGTTGATTTTAGCCCGGCCGCTTATCGAACCATGCTCATTATAGATTTCAACCAAAGAATCTTCCCGGATAGTATGCTTGCAGGCGATTTCCTCCGCCAGCTCAATGATGGGTTCCTCTCTATTCTCCCCATTAAGCCAGGAAAGGGTCTCATACTGGGTATGGAATTTAAGCAGGGATTGAGGAGTAAGCAGGTGGTAAGGAAACAGCAGGGATGACTCCGTTTCTCTCATATCCTTAAAAAGGTGCGGCTGAACTCTTGAGAAACAATAGTTCCAACCGGAGAGCAAGCTCTCCTTCTTCCTTCTATAGGAATGCCGCTTAAGATCAGCAGGCTCCTCCAAACCATAAAGCTCCCTAATCTCCGGAGACAACTCCCCCTCGATCCAATCCCAGGGTTCTTTTTCCGCAGGAAAATTAGAAAACCCTGGCTGAAGTTCGTTGAGTTTACGGGTTAACTCCCGGGCAATCTGTAGATCGCTCTTTGCTTCATAGAAAGCCGGCAGGACTTTTTGATTATAGGAAAGCCAGTGGTGCCAAAAGCTCACATGCAAATCTTCCTCTTCAAAGAAGGACGCAGCAGGCAGAACAAGGTCGGACTGCCGGGCGGTGCTGTTCAGGTAGAGATCCACGGTGACGATGAACTCCATCTGTTGAAACAAATCACGCCAAGCCCGTAGATTGTAATCCTGGGCCAGCGGATTGCCGCAGGAAACCCACAGCATTTTAAGAGGCGGCTCCTGAAGCTTCATCGCCTTGCCCGGAAAATCGTTGACCGGCACCTCCCGGGAGGAGGTGAGCAAAGGCTGCTTTACTCCCTGATGCTTGGCTATATGCAGTGGAAATTCCTCCTGAGGCCGGTGGCGGAAATAGACTCCCCCGCCCACCGAACCAAAACTCCCGGTCAGAGCGGCCAGAGCACTCACGGCCTTTACCGATTCTCCGCCAGTGGGATAACGCTGCATGCCGAAACCCAGCCAATTAGCGGCTGGATGAAAGCGGGCATACAGATCGGCTAATTCTTCAACGACCCTTAAATGGACACCGGTGTGGGAACAAACTTCCTCCAGAGTAATCCCCTCAAGCCCTTGCTTATATCGATGAAACTCTCTGGTTTTTTGCCGAATGAACTCTTTATCGATCTTGTCACTTTCGATCAATAGTTTAGCGATCCCCCATGCCAGCCAGGCATCGGTCCCCGGATTGATCTGAACATATAAATCAGCTCTGTTGGCCGTATGGGTAAGGAGCGGATCGATAACCACCAATGGAGTTCCCTTTTGGCGTGCTTCATAGATAAACTTCATTTGATTGATATTGGTATTGGCCGGATTGGCTCCCCAGATCACGATCAAGCCGGCGTCGCTCATCTTCTCCGGATCAGGATTTCTTAGTTCATTTACGGTCTCCCTCAGTGCGGTTTCCCCGGTAGCGGAACAAATATCCCCGATGGGCCGGGTATGAGGACCCAGGCCTGCGAACATTCCTTCCACGGCCTGATGCAGCAAGCCGGCATTGCCATTCCCTTTATAATATCCTAAGCCCAGATTGGAGCCATAGCGGGTATTCAGTTCGATCATTTTAGAGGCGATAATTTCGTAAGCCTGATCCCAGGAAATCCGCCGCCACTCCCCTGACCCCCGTCGCACTTGACGCAAAGGGTACTTCAAGCGATACTCGTCCAAGGCATATTGAATTAAGGAATACCCTTTGGCACAAAGCCTTCCCCGGGTATAACCATGTTCGGAGTCTCCCACAACCCGGGTCAGCTTCCCCCCGCTCATATGGGAAATCATGCTGCAGGAACTATAACAATGCCGTGGACATGTATTGCGAAACGTTGGCATACCCAACACCAGCCTTTATTAATGTTTGAAACCCTTTTCAGGGCAGCAGGTGAATCTTGTGCAGCCGCCGGATTTTAAAAGCCGCGGCCAAATCCAGGCGTGTATTAATATCTGCTAAGGAACGTCCGAGAATGGCCTCGATTTTATTTAAACGGTAACGAAGGGTGTTGCGATGTAAAAAAGTGGCTTGGGCTGTTTTATTCATGTCAAATTGGTTATCCACGAGGCTTTCCAATAGCCAAACCAGATTATCCTCACTCTCATCCTCTTCAGGTAAATCTCCCAGAACATGATAATAGTATTCTTTCAGATCTTCCAGGTCATGTTTGTACAGGATTCTTTCCAGACCCATATCGCTGAAAAAGGGCACCTCAACTTCCAGCAGGCTTCCCATCTCACAAGCGACTTTGGCCTCCTGGTAACTGCGAAAGAGGTCATTGGGCTGGGCGTAGGTTTTCCCTACTCCGCAGATGATCCGGTAATCGGACACTGTGGTCTTAAACTGATTGGAAAGGCCCTCTATTAAGGAAGTGATTTCCGGTTTCCGCTCAGCCGCCTTTTCACTCTCCGCCGGCAGAATGACCACGACTTCGTTTCGATTCACTGTCGTTGCCGGATTTTTATAGTATCTATTGATCAAGGTTCGATCCACAGTCTTTTGCAGCACCTCCATAAGGTGCCAGTCAGGGGAATGAGACTCCAGATCAGGGACCCGTAAAAGCAACACCGTATGGGGTCGGTGGAAGTCCCAGCCCCATACTTCTCCCATCGTCATAATATCTTCGTTGCGTTTAAGGTTGCCATAGAGTAAATCGTAAAAGAAAGCATTTTTTGTTTTATGTTTTTCCTGCTTCAGCTCCAACTTATTCTGAAGGTGGATGGAGTATAGAGAGAGGGCCGTTTCTATAATGGCTTGAAACTCCTCAAAGTCCGGCTTGACTTCATCATACAGCACAAAAAGATACCCCAATATCCGGCCATTGGGGGCGATGGCCCAGCCTGCCCCTTTCAGATGCAACGCTTCAGTGGATAGGGTGCAAAAAAATAAGGTCTCGTTATCCCCCCGCTCCCCTTCTATCACCATCTGAAAGGAGTCCAGATCCGGGTGAAGAAGTGTTGTGGATAGGGTCTCATAAGTCGGAGTAGAAACCAGGATAGGTTGATTCAACACCTCGGCAATGGCGCAAGTAAGAGCATCCAGCCCTTGGCCGGATGTTTTAAGAAGCTTCCGCATGTAATTCGGCATTGAACTGACGTTTCCCATAATGCTTCATATCCTCCTTCTTCTCCCTTGGTTCCCTCATCGGATTTCAATCACTCGTAGTTTAGCTTATCTGACCCTAAAATTTCAACCCAAAGATTTATCTCTGGCTTATCCATTAGTTACGGTGCACAGTAACCGCACTCAGACTTTGTGCATGTGAACATTTGATTCATCTTAGTCCATTATATAATGGAATCAGGCTTAGGAAAAGTCATTGGCCTTTCACAATTTACTTGCCAAGACTGATGGTAATATTTGAATTTGAGGCACTGCAACTTCGAATGTTATCATTAGTACAAACAGTGTCCATAAATCGTGACTGCTACAGCCAATACCGACAGAATAAGTCTATGGATATTTCGTAATTAAGAGGAGGTTAAAGGTGTGGCAAATCTTTTCCAAAAAATTAGCGAAAAACAAATAAGCCGTAGAACATTCTTAGCGGCAACTGCGGCCGGAACGGCCAGCCTGGCGCTGGCCGGCTGCGGCACTGCGCTCGCTCCGGTGGGAGCGAATTATGACGCAGCCGCAATTAACGGAGAAGGACAATGGATACCTGCCGCCTGTTGGTTTAACTGCGGCTATAAATGTTATAATGCCGCCCTTGTCGTGGATAATGTGGTTGTCCGCCAGAAAACCGATGATACCCACCCGGACAGCTTCAATAATCCGCAGCTGAGAGGATGTCTGCGTGGGCGTGCCCAGCAGCAACAGGCATTCGGTGTCGATCGGATCAAATATCCTATGAAACGCAAGCATTGGGAACCTCTTACCGGCGGAGATAAATCTTTGCGCGGCAAAGATGAATGGGTTCGGATTTCCTGGGATGAGGCCCTGGATTACGTAGCTGCCGAGTTAAAAAGTGCCAAAGAGAAGTACGGGAACAGCTCCATCCTGATGCCTACCTGGGGAGATAATTTTTGTGATTTTTATAATGCCATTAATGGGTTTGGCGGTTATACCACCGTGCAGGATACTTCATCGGTAGGCACATACCTGCATGTATCCGGCATATTGGGCATTCTGCCTGCCGGTATGAACGATGCCAATGACCGCTTGGATCTGTTAAAGAGCGAGACCATTGTCCTTTATGGCTGCAACCCTGCCTGGGCTTCAGCAGGATCGCCCAGTTATAATCTGGTGCATGCCAAAGAGGCCGGAGCGAAGTTCATTTATGTCGGCCCCAGCTATAATGAAACAGCTAACTTGGTCGATGCCAAATGGATACAAGTTCGCCCCGGTACAGACACAGCCTTCCTGCTTTCGATAGCCTATGTGATGGTCACTGAAGACGACCCCCTCAGCAATCCAATTATTGATTGGGATTTTCTTAATCGTTGCACCGTCGGTTTTGATGCCGAACATATGCCGGCTGATGCTGCTCTTAACGAAAACTTTAAGGACTATATACTGGGCAAATACGACAACCAGCCCAAAACTCCCGAATGGGCTTCGGAAATCTGCGGTACCCCTGTACAAGATATTGTTTGGTATGCCAAGGAAATGCGCAAGGACAAGAAGGTTACCGTTTTACATGCCAGTGCGCCGGCCCGCTGTAATAATGCCGATGATTTTCCTCAAATCTTAATGACAGTGGCAGCTATGGGTGGTCATTTCGGTAAACCCGGTCACGCCTGTGGCTCTGGTCAATACTATCAATCCACCAACTGTGGCCCGAACTTGGTTATGATGGGCGCTTCAGGCGCTCCCGTGATTCCCAATCCTTGTACCGATATTATTACAGGTCCCGAGCTATGGGATGCCGTACTCAGCGGAAAATATAACCGCACCGGGCCAGCCCTCTGGGGGGATCTTGCCAGTGTTGGCCCTAATGATATTGATATCCATGTGATCATTCATTCTTGGCGAAACAGCCTACAGACTACCCAAGGTATCAAAAAAGGCATAGAAGCCCATCGCAAAGTAGACTTTGTGGTAAGCTGTGCTTATTCCTTAAACGCCAGTGCCCAATACTCTGATATCGTATTGCCTATTGTTACTCAGTGGGAAAGACAAAGCTCTTATTTTTATCTTGGGTTTTATAACCGGGATGTACAATTCTTCCCATCCAAGGTCGTGGAGCCCCTTTATGAAGCGAAGAGCGATCAATGGATTGGGATCGAGCTCGGCAAACGCTTAGGCATTGATGTGAGCCAAGCCTATCCTTTGACTGAAGAGCAACAGTACCTCAATATAATTGCCGGAACTACGGTTATCAATAAAGAAGGTACCGATTATGAGACCTTAGTAACGATTACTGAGGAAGACCTTGCGTGGTGGGCATCAAAGTATGGAAAAACAGATGGCAAACCGCAACAAGGCAGAATCGGCCTGAAAGAACTCATGGAACAAGGGAAGTACCAGATTGAACGCCATGAGGGAGATAACTTTGGCAATATTACCTATGAAGCCTTTGTCAAAGATCCGAAGAACAACCCCCTCGGTTCAAAAAGCGGGAAGTTTGAAATCTATTGCCAAACCAAAGCCGATCGAATTAACGCCATGGGACGCAGCACCCTCAAACCCTATCCAAGTTATATACAGCCTTTAAACGGCTATGAGCAAAGCTTCAAAGACTGGGGCAAAAAGATCAAGGGGGATTACCCATATCAGGTAACCAATCCTCACTATTTAAGGCGGGCACATACTGGTTTTGACTATTTGCCCTGGTTGAGAGAGGCAATGCCCAATCCCGTATTCATCAGCGCACTGGATGCCGAAGAAAAAGGCATCAAAGATGGTGATACTGTACTTCTGACCAATCCCCATGGTAAGGTTCTGCGTCAAGCCAGCGTCAGCCAGCGGCTTATGCCTGGTTATATTGAGCTGCCACACGGTACCTGGTTAGAGCTGGATGAAGCTACCGGTATCGACAAGTCCGGGTCTGATAACTACCTTTGCGCCCCTATTACCAGCGGCCAAGGCGTTTCCGGCTATAACACTCAATTGGTCAATATGGAAAAGTATGACGGAGCGCCCCTTACACCCGACCACTTATGGCCAATGAGAGTTGTTAAACTCTAAACGAAGGAGGAAAACAAAAATGGCCTTAGGATTTTACTTTGATGTCAATAAATGCATCGGCTGCCGCACCTGTCAGGTAGCCTGCAAGGATAGAAACCGCTTGGATGTGGGCATTTTGTTCCGCAGAGTCAAAAGCTACGAAACAGGTGCCTATCCCGCTGCCAGAGTGTACCATTATTCCGGCGCCTGCAACCATTGTCAGGAAGCCAAATGTGTCAAAGGCTGTCCCACCGGCGCCTTGCATTTCGCTGATGACGGGACCGTCCAGCACGATCGCAAAAAATGCGTAGGCTGTAAATACTGCACCTGGAATTGTCCTTACAGTGTCCCGCAGTTTATTGAAGAAGCCGGCGTTATCGGCAAATGCGACAGCTGTAAAGACCTGCGCGACGCCGGAGAAAATCCGGTGTGTGTCGACGCCTGCCTTATGCGCTGCCTGGAGTTCGGCGATCTTGACCAACTGGCCGCCAAACATGGCGCTCACCTGGTCAAGGAATTGCCTGTCTTGCCCTCCGCTCAGGTGACAAACCCCTCTTTATTGATTAACCCCAGGAAATTCTCTCTGGATCCCCAGTATAAAGAAGTGGAGGTGTAAACAGTGGAAGAGCTCGCCTTGATTATATTCACCATCTGTGTTCAAGCGGCTGTCGGCCTGATGGTATTTACGGCTGTAGCCAAGCAATTGAACAAGGACGGTATCTTTAAAACCGCTGTAGCCGCTGCCGCAGGCTTAGCCATCGTCGGTCTTCTCGCTTCCTTCCTGCATCTGGGCCACCCCATTGCCGCTGTCAATACGCTCATGGGATTCACCACTTCCTGGCTAAGCCGCGAGATTTGGTTTACCAGCGCCTTTACCGGCCTGACAGCGCTCGCCGTTTTGCTCATTTACTTTAAACCTGCCGCTAAAAAGGCAATTAATACTTTAATTATCCTGGCTGCCGTAATCGGCCTGATTGACGTATTGGCTATGGCTTCGGTCTATACATCCTCCAGTGTTGCCGCCTGGCAGTCCAGTTCAATTGTTGTGGAATTCTATGCTGCCGCAATTTCCATGGGAGCACTGCTTTTCCTCGCCTTAAGCGCCAAGGAGGATACCGGCAAAATGCGAAAAGTTGTCGCCATTGCTGTAACCGCAGCCTTCGTGATCCAAGCTGTCGCCATGATCCCCTATTACAATGGTTTCGGAGCCAGCAGTAATCTTGCCCTGCAACAGAGTCATGCGATTCTCAGCAGTATGACACCGACTATGATTCTAAAATGGGCTGCCATTCTTGTCGGAGCCGGTCTGCTCTTCCTCCCTGCCAGGGAAAAGAACAAGGACGCGCCTATTATTCTTGGGGCTACTGCCCTGGTCGTGCTTGGCCAGGCCGTGGGACGCTATCTCTTCTTTGCCATCATGATTGTCTCCTAGCAAAACCTTTCTTCCGCTTTACTTTCCTCTTCCCGCTTTTAACGGGCGGGAAGAGGATTTCGCTACTCTAAATAGAAGGACGGTGAAACTATGGTTCAGGACGTTAAGCTGGTTATTTTCTCCCTTGGCCTGCAAGCGGCTATTGGCATCATGATCGCCATGATGGCCGCCGGGAAAATGAATGGCAGAAATGACTATAAACCGGCTTCGGTTGCTTCCGCTTTATTGGGTACCATCGGCTTGCTGGCTTTTGTTTTCTATTTGGGCAGGCCGGCGTTTATTTTTAATGCCATATCCCAATTCAGCCATTCCTGGCTGTCGCGGGTACTGGTCTTTTCCCTTCTATTCATTGGATTTGCCATCATTCATGCCGTAGTGCAATATGTCAATCCCGCCATCAAGCGTTTTGGCTGGACTGCCGGTACCGTTGGTTTGATTAATGTTGTCTTTATGGCTAATGTCTATATGAGCACCAGCCGCCCCGGTTGGCAAAGCATCGTTCCCCTTATTGACTTTTTAGCGGTCACAATGGTCTTGGGAATTGCCCTCTTTTGGACCATCCAATTGAGTGGGACAGATATAAAAAACCAAAAGATGTACGGCCTGATCGGGCTGTCTAGCGCAGTTATTCTAGGGGTAGTAACCTTTCTCAATTATAATGGTTTTGATACCCAAACTACTGGTCTGCTCCTTGGCATTCACCTTCTCCTGTTTCTGACAGGCGCTGTTTTATTGTTTATTCCCTCGCTGAAACCCGCCAAAGAACAGACGGGTTCAGGAAGAATGGCAATGGTCTATATAGGCACGGCAGCTTTAGGCGGCGGCTTAATGGTGAGCAGATATTTGTTTTATGCTGTTCTTATTACCGACAGCGGACTTTAGACTTTAAAGGAACACAGCAATGAATCATGAGCGTTTTTCCATTCGGCATATCACCATAATCATCCCAGTTGTTCTTATCTTGGCCGCTATCGTCTATCAGCAGTTTGTAAACAAGCAAGAGACAGTTGCTTTCATTCAGCATCTGGAACCTGCCGCCTCCAGGTGCGAACCGATTGCCGGGGTCGGCGGATATTCTGCCTATAAGTTATGGGATAAGGATGACACTATCCTGGGTTATGCTGTGGCAGCCGGTGCCTCCGGATATGGCGGACCTCTCGGCATCTTAGTCTATCTCGGAATAGATGGTATCCTTAAGAATGTGATCATTACCGAAAATTGCGAAACCCCCGCTTATTTCAATCGCGTGCTGAATGAAGGCTATCTGGACAAATTTATCGGTAAACAAGCCCATGATCCCTTTGAGCCCGGGCAGGATATTGACGCAGTAAGCGGAGCAACCTATACTGTTAAAGGGATCGCCCAAGCTGTTCGCAAGGGCTCCTGGCAGGTAGGCAAACATGAGCTGGGCCTCCAGGTTCCTGCCGGGACCCGCTTCTCGCTGGGTTGGCAGGAGCTTGGGCTGATTATCTTATATGGCCTGATATTCATTGCTGTATCACGCCGCCGCCATACATTGCGCCCTTGGATCTTAGCCATCTCCGTTCTCTTTCTGGGCTTTTTCCTCAACGTTGCCTTGAGTCTGGCGAATCTCACTAGCCTCATCAGCGGCAATTTACCATCCCCCTTGGAACGTCCCTTTTGGTATCTATTGACACTGGGAATTCTTATCCTTACCTTGCTCTGGGGAAGAAATTTTTACTGCACCTGGCTTTGCCCCTTTGGCGGACTTCAGGAGGGTATCTACAAAGCCCTGGGGGTTATGAAGTTCAATCCTTCCTCCCCAATGATGGCTCTGGCTCGCAAAATTCGCTGGGGCATCCTCTGGGCCGCGGTGATGGCGGCGCTTATCTTCAACAATCCCAGTATCGCCAGCTATGAACCTTTTGCGGTAAGCTTTGGCGGTCAAGGGAATCTCGGCCACTGGCTCACTCTATGTCTGGTCTTGATAACCGGGACCTTCATCTACCGTGTTTGGTGCCGTTTGGTTTGCCCGGTTGGGACTGTGCTTAATTTCCTTGCTTCTGTAAAGAGAAGAACCAGGATGCTTTTTCGCCCCAATGGACCAGTAAGCCGGCCTGTTGATTCGGTTTTCGAACATCCTTTAACCTGTGCGGAAGTAATTTGTTCAGAATGTGGGGCCGGTCAAGCTCGCGTACGCTGGGCCGATTTACCCGGCAAAGAAAAAGTGTTTCTTGGTATTCTGGTTGTGTATGTTCTCTCGATTATCATAACCTTATCTCTGAATATCCTATCCATTTGATAAGGGGATTCTGGTGCCTTCCGCAATTTCCTCTGAAGAGATCTCTACAGCGAAGGAAGGTGAATAGGAATGGCTTTAGGGTTTTATTTCGATATCAATAAATGCATTGGCTGCCGAACTTGTCAAGTAGCCTGCAAAGATAGAAACCGGTTGGATGTGGGCATTTTATTCCGCAGAGTCAAAAGTTATGAAACAGGGTTGTATCCCGACGCCAGGCTGTATCATTATTCCAGTGCTTGCAACCACTGTTCCAATGCCAAATGTGTTAAGGGATGTCCTGCCGATGCATTGTACTACGCCGATGATGGCACAGTTCAACATGAAAAAAATAAATGCATCGGCTGTCGATACTGTACCTGGAACTGTCCCTATGGTGTTCCTCAATTTATTGAAGAAACCGGCACCATCGGCAAATGCGACAGTTGCAAGGGGTTGCGTGACAAGGGCAAAAATCCGGTTTGTGTGGATGCCTGTCTTATGCGCTGCCTGGAATTTGGCGATTTAGATGAGCTTGCGGCAAAACATGGTGCGGATGTCGTTCAGGATTTACCTATTCTACCTTCCTCAACGTTGACAAATCCATCCGTATTAATTAAGCCTAAAAAATGCGCTTTGTCTCCCCATTATAGTGAAAAGTACTTCTAGCCCATGGAAAAAATCTTAACCAAAAAATCCGTAAAGGCGGTGCTTGCTATGGCAACACAAGATGATGGAATTGCTATAATTTTAGCCAACCGACACTATATTTACCAGCTGCTTCAGCATATTTTCGGAATCGAGCCGAACCGGGAACTGCTTGACATCGCCACCAACCAACACACCCAAGAAGCCTTGGAATTGATGCTCGATGAGGAAAATTGCGACCTTAATACTTACCTGGCTTTACTCACAAAATTAAGGCTGGCGCTGTCCGCTGATCCCGACCCCACCCTGGATAAGCTGACCAGTGAATATACCAGCTTAATGATCGGTCCCCATAAGCTGCCTGCTCCCCCCTGGGAATCTGTCTATGTGACCAAGGAACGGGCACTTTTCCAGGAAAGCACTCTCAAGGTACGGCGCACCTATCTGAACTATCAGTTTTTACCGGCCAATTATCCTCACGAAGCCGATGATCATCTGGCCTTTGAACTGGACTTTATGGCCCATTTAGCGAAACTGACCCTGGAAAGGTTCGACCAGCAAAAGATAGATGAGGTCAAAAAGCTGCTCGACGATCAGAAAGCCTTTTTACAGGATCACCTACTGGTTTGGATCGGGGATTTTGCTGAGGATATGCAAAAATCAAAAACTCACCATTTTTATCCGCAAATGGCTGCCTTAACGAAACAGTTCTTAGAAGCGGATGATTTAGCTCTCGATGAGCTTATGGATTTATTTTAGAATTACGGCCTTAATATAACCCATTCTTAAGCTTACCGCCCCGGTGGTAGGCTTTTTCTATAGGTACCTGCTATGCTAATGGCAACAAAAAACGGTATCAATAAGCTCCATTACCTTCTGAACGTTACTTGCTATGTGTCAGCACCACCTTTCAGAATCTTGTTAACACTGGACTTGATAGTTATTCAACAGGGTAACTTCCCTTAAAATAAGGTCTTATTAATATTATACATAAATTGTTAGTAATAGAGACAGGAAACTATTCCCCCCTCCAGCCTACCGAATGGGACTTTTATAATATAAAACCCTATTACTCCGATTCCAGATCAAGCCCATGAAGCTGCTCAATTTTCAGCACAGCTGTAAGATCAAGACGGGTACTCATATCATCCAAGGGGCGATCAAGGATCGCTTCAATTTTACTAAGACGAGTACGCAAGGTGTTGCGATGTATAAAGAGATCCTGAGCCGTCTTATTCACGTCAAACTGATTCATAGTGAAGGTTTTTAAGATTTCCAGCAGGCTCTCTCCCGACTCGTCCTTGCGTAAATCACCAAGGACTTGGTCGCGATATTCTTTTAAATCCTGGATATCATGCTTATAGAGAACCCGTTCTAAGCCCATATCGCTGAAGAATGGGACTTTCACCCCCAGCAGGCCCCCCCATATCGATAACAACTTTGGCCTCTTGGTAGCTGCGAAAAAGATCAATCGGCTCATCATAGGTTTGTCCCACGCCAAAAGCAATGCGCTTATTTAATTCGGTATCGGCAGTTTGATTAAGGATATTTCCAGCCAAAGCTTTTATATCCTGCTTCTGTTCCGACCGTTTTCGGCTCGCTGAATGCACAAGAGCAATCACCTCATTGCGATGAACAGTCACCGCCGGATTTTTGCCATATCTATTAATTAACCCTCGCTCGACAATCCTCTGCAGAGCATCAATAAGATGCCGGTCCGGAGAAAAAAGCTCTACATCCGAACCTTTAAAAGCAGGACAGCGTGGGGATGACGGAAATCCCACCCCCATACCTCTCCCCTGTTCATAATATCTTCATTGCGTTTAAGGTTTCCATAAAGCAGATCGTAGAAAAAAGCATCTTTGGATTTGTTTTTCTCCTGTTTCAGCTCCAATTGGTTCTTGAGACTGTTGGCATATAAGGATTCGACATTGTCCAGCAAGGTTTCATAAAAATCCAAGTCGGAGCCTTCCGCTTTGTCAGTGACTAAAAACAAATAGCCAAGCACCCGGCCCGCGGGTGCGATAGCCCGCCCCAAACCTCTTAGCCCCAACGTATCTGTTTTTATCGTACAGAAATACAGTTTTTTATGGCTCACTCCCTGTTCATCATTCTCTACCTGAAAGCTGTCAAGATCCGGATGAAGATGGGTGGTAGCAATGGTTTCATAAGCAGTGTTGGCGACAATGATCGGGAGCTTTAACAGTTTCGACAGAGTATAGGTTAAGGCATCCAAACCCTGACCATAAGCTTCGAGCAGTTCCCGCAAATAGTTATAAATAATCGCTTCTTTATTCAAAGTCTTTGTACTCCCTTCCATCTTATATTCTAAAAATGTTTTCATGCACAAAATTCGGGGTAATTAATGTACTTGTGATTATTTAAGCAAGATCGATTTCCTTTTATAATTGTCTTACGAAGAGCAGCACTTGGAGTTGAGGCACTGGAACTGCAATGTTGCTCTTCGTTAAAAACAGTGCCAACTACAATCTAATTTTAGGAGGTTGGAAGGTGTATGGCAAGTCTCCTCAAGAAAATAGCCGACAAACAAATAAGCCGCAGAACGTTCCTGGCCGCTACCGCAGCCGGAACTGCCGGCTTGGCGCTTGCGGGCTGCAGTGGTAATATCCTCACCCCCGCAGGAGCCAATCTTGATACAGCAAAAGAAGGCAAATGGGTCTCAGCCACTTGCTGGCATAACTGCGGCGGCCGTTGTGTCAATAAAGCTTATGTGGTGGATGGGGTCATTGTCCGGCAGAAAACCGATGATACCCGCCCAGACACACCAGATGCTCCCCAGCAAAGAGGATGTCTGAGAGGGCGCTCACAAAAGCATCAGGCCCAAGGTGTGGACCGTTTGAAATACCCTATGAAGAGAAAAAACTGGGAACCAGGCGGCGGTAAAAAGGAACTGCGCGGCCAGGACGAGTGGGTGCGGATTTCCTGGGATGAAGCTCTGGATATTCTTACCAGCGAACTGCAACGCATCAAAGGTGCTTATGGCAATGCTTCCATTCTTGTTCCGGGAGAAGCGAACAGTGAAGTTATGAATTTAATGAGTATCTACGGTGGTTTTGTTCCCTCTTGGGGGACGATGTCCTTTGGCTCCTGGTTCATAACCCCTCATATTATTGGTTTCGCTGATAATTTATTCGATCCCAAAGCCCTTAACGACCGTTTTGATATGCGAAAAACCGATCTTGTCGTTGCCTTCGGCATCAATCCGGCCTGGAGTTCCCTGGGTAATCCTATGTATCATTTCCTGCAAATGAAAGAAGCCGGTACAAAATTCATTATTATTGACCCCTTTTATACTGATACTGCTGCCACTTTAGAAGCCGAATGGATTCCGATCAAACCGGCCACAGACATGACCTTGCTCCTGGCTATGGCCTATACCCTAATCGTCGAGGACGATCCGGTCAATAAACCTTTAATCGATTGGGATTTCCTCAATCGCTGTACTGTAGGGTTTGATGTTGAGCATATGCCGGCAGATGCCGAAACCAATGAAAACTTCAAGGATTATGTCTTGGGCAAGTATGACAATATCCCCAAAACCCCGGAATGGGCTTCGGAAATCTGCGGAATAGACCCTCACACCATTAAGTACCTGGCCCGGGCCATCGGCATGCAGAATAAGGTCAGTATCCTGGCCAGCTGGGCATCCGGGCGAGCTCAGAATTCCGACAATCTCCCCCAGATGTTTATGACTCTGGGGGCCATGACCGGACATTTCGGCAAATCCGGCCATATGACCGGTGCCTCCTGCTGGAACTATGCAGGCAACCCCGGTCCCGCCCTTGTCAACCCTGGCGGCAGCGGCGAACCATTTCTGGGCAGCCCCTTGAAAGAAGTCCTCTGTGAAGCAGACATGTGGACCGGCCTTCTCCGCAAAAAATATCTTCCCAATAGTATCATGAAAACCATCAAATATTCCCCGCCGACTTGGCAGGACACCGTCAAAGGAGTGGATCTGAAGACTCGTGTGCAAGAGGAGGATATTAATATCCAAATGATTTGGCATACTTCTGAAGCCACCCTGCAAACCCGGGATGGGATGAACAAAGGAATCGAGGCTCATCGGGCCGTGGAGTTCGTCGTCAGCCAATCCCATTTCCTAACCACCAACTCGAAATATGCCGATCTGGTCCTGCCCGTTACCACCTTGTGGGAAAGAGCCGGCGATATCGATGGCTTGTTCAGCAACCGCGATGTGCTCATTGTCTCTTCCCAAGTCATTGAACCCATTTTCGAGGCCAAAGATGATAACTGGATTGCTGTGGAGGTAGGCAAGCGCTTAGGATTGGATGTTTCCCAAATAGTTGTCAGCGACCGCAAGCAGCAGCTCTTTAATAAACTGGCTGGCTCCACGGTGGTAAAAGAAGACGGCAAAACCTTTGAACCTTTAGTAGACATCACTGCTGAGGATATTTCTGAATGGGGAGTTTCGGGACAGCCTCAAACAGGACGCATTCCCCTGACGAAGCTCCTTGAAGATGGTGTCTATCAGGTAGAACGTCATGAGGGAGACAATTATGGCTTTATTGCTTATGAAGATTTCCGCAAGGATCCCGAAAAGAACCCTGTCAATTCAGTCAGCGGCAAGCTGGAAATCTACAGCCAAACCCTTGCCGATATCATAAATAACCTTGGTTACACGAAAATTTCTCCCTACCCCAAATATGTCCCGCCCATCCAAGGGTACGAAGCTACCTTCTCTGATTGGCAAAGCAAGGCCAAAGGGGCTTATCCCTATCAGTTGATTACGCCCCATTACCTTCGCCGCTCTCACTCCATCTTTGATAATATTCTCCAGCTAAGAGAGGCCTGCCCCAACCCGGTATTCCTGTCAGCTCAGGATGCCGCAGCAAAGGGGATCAAGGACAAAGATACCGTTCTCATCACCAGCGAATTCGGCCAAGTCCTGCGCAACGCCTGTGTCACCGAACGTCTGGTTCCCGGCGTTGTCGCCCTCCCCCATGGTTCTTGGTGTGATGTGGATGAAAAAACGGGCATCGATCATGGCGGAGCAGACAATATCCTTTCCGGTAACGTCCCCACCGGTCAAGGATTGTCCGGCTGGAATACCTGCAATGTGAATTTAGAAAAATGGACCGGTGCGCCGCTTATTCCAGATGTAGAAAAACCGCAGAGAATCTTTTTCTAGAAAGGAGTGAATCATTATGGCAAATATGGGGTTTTATTTTAATATGAGCATCTGCATCGGCTGTCGCACTTGCCAAGTCGCCTGCAAGGATAAAAATAATCTTCAGCCCGGGACAATTTTCCGTCAAGTCAGGACCTTTGAAACCGGAAGTTTCCCTAAAGTTGGACTCTATCATTACAGCGCCACCTGCAATCACTGTGCCGAGGCCAAATGTGTCAAGGGCTGCCCTACAGGGGCCTTGCATTTCGCCGATGACGGAACCGTACAGCATGATAAAAATAAATGCATCGGCTGTCAATACTGTACCTGGAACTGTCCCTATAGTGTTCCCCAGTTTATTGAAGCGGCCGGTATTATCGGCAAATGCGACAGCTGCAAGGATTTGCGTGATAAGGGCGAAAATCCGGCTTGTGTCGATGCCTGTCTTATGCGCTGCCTGGAATTCGGTGACTTAGATGAACTCACCGCTGACCACGGACCAAAACTAGTTCGGGATCTGCCTATTCTCCCCACCTCTTCGATGACTAATCCCTCGCTTCTGATCACACCAAGGAGCCATGCCTTGGATCCTAATGTTCAGGAAAAGGAGGTCTAAGCCATGGAGGAATTAGCATTAATCCTATTCTCGATCTGCCTTCAGGCGGCCATTGGCCTGATGATATTCGCCACCCTGGCGAAATACCTGTACAAGGACGCTTCCTATAAAGTTGCCGTCGTCAGCGCCGCAGCTTTAGCTGTTATCGGTCTACTCGCCTCCTTCCTGCACTTGGGGCAGCCCTTCCGGGCTGTCAATTCCCTGGCTCACTTTGCCACCTCCTGGTTAAGCCGGGAAATTTGGCTGACCAGCATCTTCACCGGACTGACTGTCGTCACCGCGCTGCTTCTCCTCTTCAAGCCCGCTTCCCAAGGGTTAGTCCGGACCTTCATGGCTCTGGCCGCTGTATTCGGCTTATTAGACGTTTATGCTATGGCTTCTGTCTACACTTCCACCAGTGTTTCCGCCTGGAATTACAGTGCTGTCACCGTTGAATTCTATGCTGCTGCCATCTCCATGGGAGCTTTACTCTTCCTGACCTTAAGCGGCTCGGAAGGTTCTAAAGTTCGCCAGCCGGCGGTGATCATTACCGGAATTGCCGTTGCCTTGCAGGTCGCAGCCATGGTAGGATATTATATCCAACTGGGTGCAAGCTCCAGTTCAGCTGCTCAGCAAAGCCTTGCTCTTCTTAGCGGGATGAGCGGAGCAATGGCTGTTAAATGGTTATTTATCCTCTTAGGTACGGGATTGCTTCTCTTCCCTATTCAGAAACAACAATTATCCGTAAACAGCTCCGGTCAGGCTGCCGCAGAAGTGGCAGCGGCAGGACTATCCGGCACTACCATTTATATAGCCGCCGCCCTTCTCGTCATTGGTCAGATTGTTGGCCGCTACCTTTTCTATGCGATGATGATCGCCAGCCGGGTCGGCTTAAGCTAATCCTTTGTCATTCATTTTTCTTATTTTCCCTTTCCCCTCCCTCCTCTACCATAAATCTAAGTCCCCTCCTGCTTGAAGCTGCAGGAAGGGACTTAGATTCCTAAATAACGTAAAGGCGGTGTCTGAAGCCGGTTATATATCATGCTTCTATTAAAATAAATTGAAGAAATCAGGAGCTGCCACCTAAATTAAAATATAAGATATGTAAACTGAGAGCCGCCACCATCAGGTGAAGCGGCTCTCTCTCTATATAATGTGTTTACATTTAACTCAAGCCAACTGTATTTACAATCATCACTGCATAGAAAATGTAGCGTCCCAGGATCTGACCGATAACCACCAGGGCAGCTGCAAGATAAACTGTTGTGCCTGCCGTACCTTCTGTAGTTGCCGCCATTTGGGCGGCGGCTTGACCGGCAGATATCTTCATGCTTCCTTTACCCATGGGGAACATCAGAAATCCCGCTCCAAGGAGAATCAAGAGCCATTTCGTGGCCATGACTCCGCTCATGCTGTTTAAAAGGGCCAGGCTTTGTCCGGCAGCTAAGTTCTCGCTGGTTCCCAGTTGGATATAGTAAACTACCATGGCCGCTACTTGCACTACAACGGCAACTCCCACCCCTAAGGAGGCTGCTTTCTTTACTTTATCAGCTTCCTTCCCGCTTAAAGCAAGGAAAATGACTGCTCCCAGGGAGATGGCGGCAGCGTAGAATTCCACAAAAATTGAACCATGCTGCCAAGCTGGAACTGAGGCGTAATTATAGATAGAAGACATAATGTAGACATCGATTAGGCCTATGACTGCGGCCAGAGGAGCCAAAGCATTGACCGCACCTTTGGCCGCAGGCTTGATGAGGACTAATAAAGCACACAAAACGGTTAGCCCGGTAAAGACAGCGGTAAACCAAATTTCCCGGCTCAGCCAAGAGGTGCCAAAGTGGGCCAGTGAATTCAATGCAGCCAGTGGTCTGCCTAAGTGCAGAAGTGAGGCGAGAAGTCCGACAATCGCCAGGCCGGCTGCCGTGACCATAGCGGGTTTAAACTGTCCTTCCTTGTTAAAGGACTTGCCCAAAGCCACAAAGGCCATAGTACCAATAGCCGCTTGCAGGCAGATCGAAAATAGGATTAAGGATAGATTTTCCACTGCTTACACCTCTTTCTCTCTGGGATTGGCATCCATCGCGCAGCTCCTGGGCTTAATCAGAACCGATGGGTTGGTTACTTTGGCATCCGGCAGGATCGATAGTTCTTGAACCAAATCAGCGCCGTGTTTTGCTTTGAGCTCATCTAAATCGCCAAACTCCAGACACCTCATAATGCAGGCGTCCACACAGGCAGGATTTCCCCCCTGGTCGCGTAGCTCCTTGCAGCTGTCGCATTTCCCGACTATGCCGCTTTCTTCAAGGAACTGCGGTGCACCATAGGGGCAGTTCCAGATACAGTATTTACAGCCGATACACTTATTCTTATCGTGTTGTACCGTTCCATCCTCGGCATAGTGCATGGCACCGGTGGGGCAGCCCTTGACACATTTGGCCTCAGCACAGTGATTGCAAGCAGAAGAGTAATTGAAACCATCAGGTCTTGGATAAACACCGGTTTCAAAATTTCTTACCCGACGATATAAAACGCCGATCTTGTTATTATTTTTATCTTTACAAGCGATTTGACAGGTTCGGCAGCCAACGCAGGCTTCCATATCAAAGTAAAAACCTAATTTGCCCACTTTTACTTACACCCCTTTCCTAAAATACAATTCTTGCTGGTTTTTCCACATCGGGAATTAACTTAGATGGCGTGTATTTCTCAATCCTGGCAACTCCCGTATTGAATCCGGAAACACCTTGACCGGTGGGAACCTGGCCACTGAGGATATTGTCAGCACCACCTCTGTCGATGCCGGTTTGTTCATCGATATCCACCCAAGCTCCATGGGGTAGAGCGACGACGCCCGGTCTTACTCTTTCCGTCAGACAAGCGTTCCTTAAAATCTGTCCATAGGGACTGGTGATCAGAACTGTATCTCCATTGCTGATACCCTTGGCTTGTGCGTCTTTGGTATTCAGGAAGACTGGATTGGACCAAGCTTCTTGCAGCCATTTCACATTGTCAAAGACGGTGTGAGAGCGGCGCAAATAATGTGGGTTAATCACCTGATAAGGAAACTCGCCTTTGGCTTTGCTTTCCCAATCCTGGAAGGTATCCTCATAACCATTGACAGGCGGAATATAGGAAGGAATGGGTTGAATCTTGCTAAAGCCCATATCATTGACGGTTTGGGCTAACTGACGACTATAGATCTCCAGCTTACCGCTTTCCGACGTTAAGGGGTTTTTCCCTGGATCCTTAACAAAATCTTCATAAGCGATATAACCATAGTTATCCCCTTGGGACCGTTTGACTTGATATACCCCTTTTTCCTTAAGCTCGCTATAGGTGATCTTACCTGTCTGGGGTTTGCCGGCAACACCCATTTCATCAATATCTTTTTGGGTGATGGTTACTAAAGGGCCATAGGTTTTGCCATCTTCATTGACTACGGTGGCGCTGGCTAAAGCATTAAAAAATTGCTGCTTTTCATCAAAGGGGAAGGCTTCTTTTTCATCAATTCCTAACTTTTTGGCAAGCTCAATAGCGATCCACTGATCGCTCCTGGCTTCATAGAGAGGCTCGGTGATCTGGGAATACATAATGAGCATTTCCCGGTTACCGCTATGAACCAAGGTTCCTCCGGAAAATCCGCCGAATTTCTCCCACTCGGTGGTCACCGGCAGGACAATATCAGCATACTTGGAATTGGTGGTTACGAATTGGGAATGGGAAACAACGAGATCCACCTTGCGGTGAGCTTCGATCCCTTTGGTCATGCCATCACTGGTTTGCAAGGTTGCCCCACCGGAATGGTAAATGATATGAATATCAATATCCCTTTCTTGCCCCGGTTTGAATTGATCGGGAGAAACAAAGTCCCCACTGCCTGTGAAATTGTATTTACCGTTGAGGATGGCGTCCCAGACCTGACCGGCATTGATGCTGTCATCTACAGGGTTGGCAATGCCAGGCAATCCGTTGGAACCGGCACAGACTAAAGCCGGACCGCCGTTGCCGGAGGTAGCGTGCATGGTGCTGCCTGTCATGTGGCCGGACTTGCCCATATGGCCCGTCATGGCGCCGATGGTCATAATCAGTTGAGGGAGATTATCCGAGTTGGTGGTTCTGGCCGAAGCCATGCCGCATAAGAAGGCTACTTTTTTATCCTTCCGGAACTCCATGGCCAGTTTTTCAATCTGAATCTTATCAACCCCGCAGATCTCACTGGCCCAGGCCGGTGTTTTAGGAACGCCATCATAGGTGCCCAGAACATAGTCTTTGAAATTACCTTGGGGATCTTCCCCTTCCGGCATATGCTCAGCATCAAAACCAAGACAGTATTTATTTAAGAACTCCCAATCAATCAAGGGATTCATAGCCGGGTGATCTTTGGTGATGAGCACATAGGCAATGGCCAGTAATAAAGCGGAATCAGTGCTTGGACGTACCGGTACCCACTCCGCCCCCAACATAGAATAGGACTCATTGTAAAAGGGGTCAATACCGATGAATTTTGCCCCGGCTTTCTTAGCCTGCAGATAATGCCAGCTGGAGCTTCCCATAGCACTCCAGGCCGGATTCATACTGAGCATGATAATCGTCTCACAGTTGCGCAGATCGAAACGGTCGTTGACGGTTTGATCCCATACTCCTAATTGCAGAAAGCCTACGGTTTTGGGGGTCATGGCCCAACTGCCGAAGGAATTGGTATTCCAGTATTCGCAATACCCTCCGAACAATCCCAG
This sequence comes from Desulfitobacterium sp. LBE, assembly GCF_007830365.1. NCBI lineage: Bacteria > Bacillati > Bacillota > Clostridia > Eubacteriales > Desulfitobacteriaceae > Desulfitobacterium > Desulfitobacterium sp. LBE. Next base: position 1,037,797 of record NZ_VLKD01000001.1, read on the forward strand.
GGTTCTGGAGATATCGGTAATTCTACTGCTCCAGCCACCGATGTGCAAAATGGAGCGGTTGCCATAATCTTTCTTCACCCGCTGCAATTCATCGGCAATATAAGTTAACGCTTCATCCCAGCTGATCCGCTCCCATTCGTCCTTACCGCGCAGAGATTTGTCGCCGCCTCCCGGCTGCCAATGTTTACGTTTCATAGGATACTTCAAGCGATCCGCACCAAAGACCTGCTGGCGCTGAGAACGTCCTCTGAGGCAGCCCCTTTGTTGTGGATAATCCGGGGAATCTTCATGGGTATCATCGGTTTTTTGGCGAACGACGACTCCATCCACCACTAAAGCCTTGTTTAAACATCTTCCACCGCAGTTATGCCAACATGCGGCGGGAATCCATTCTCCTTGCTCTTCGCCCAGAGCATTCACCTTTTCTCCTGCTGATGTTAAGCCGCTTCCGCAACCAGCCAGAGCCAGGCTGGCCGTGCCGGCCGCTGTCGCTTTTAGAAAATTTCTGCGGCTTATTTTTTGGTCATTAATTTTATCCAGCAATCTTGACATAGATCCTACCTCCTTTTAATCTGTTGAACCGAACCATTACGGTCAAAGGAAGATCCTGGCATCCAGCATCCAGGCATTCTTTGCTGTGGGCCATCATTTGACTGGATGTCCTCCTGAATCTATAATCAGTATATATCAGCCCTATTTTAGGCCATATGTTCACAAGTACAAAATACCCTTGTGATTTTTAGACTCTGCTCCAAAGTTTTTGGCAAGAGTTGTATTATAATTATTCTATATCATCAAACCTTTGGAAGTATAGGACAAGACTCCTAACACTTATTGGAAAGGATGAGGCAACATGGGCATGGATTTCAAGGTTCCTGATTACATGCAGGAATTGGCCTTGGCTTCGGGACAAGGACTTGATCAACTCAGTGCTGTCTTAGCCAGGATATTGGATCACCCGGTCTTAATTTCTTCATCTGCCTATAAGCTCTTTTCTTCCTCTTCTCATTATGATTTCGAGTCATTTCATATTTATTCTAACCAGCCCAGGACCGGCAGTGACGCACTTTTTACCTGCCATATTTTGACCGACACTATGCAATCCCTTGCCCTGGGCAGAGTCGTTGCGCCCTTCGGCCGCACCCTGGGCTATATTTTTATGCTTACTGATGACAACTCTCCAGACCCAACTCACTTTAAACCCCTCCTGGATTATGCAGCATCCCTCTGTGCCGTCCATCTCCAGAACCGCCTCGAGCTTAAACAAGAACAAAGCAAGTTCAAAAATGCCTTTCTCTATGATTTGATCTATGGCAATCTAAAACGCAATGACGAAATCATCGCCACCGGTGAACTATGGGGTTGGAATTTTCGCCGTCCTCACACAATTATGGTTTTTCTCCTGCCGGAACCAGATTTTTATACCACGGAATGGCATCTCATGGATGTTCTTTCGAGGATTGTTGAGCAAAATTTCATCGAGATTTACTATAAAAACCCGGCTGTTATCCTTCGCCAAAATGAACTCATCCTCTTTGTTCCTATGCAAACCGATAAGCCTGCAGTGCAGACAGAAGAGCTCCTTGTTTTCGCCGACAAAATCCTCTCCCAGGTCCAGAATACTGAATTAAAGGGTCTTGCTGCATGTGGCGTAGGTCAGGCCTATTCTGAGGCTACTGTGCTTTTTCGCAGCTACCAAGAGGCAAAAGTCGCTTTAGAAATGGGAAAACTTTTAGGTATCCCTATCCCCTTCTTTAGGGATCTCGGCCTGGAACGGATTCTCTATAAACATGATCTCCAGGATTTAAAAGAGTATTATCTCCATGTCCTTGGGGAGCTGCATAAGCAAGACGACCAGGACAGCTCCCTGGTGACGATTCTGGAAAGCTTTGCCGAGAATCAATTTGATGTGGGCAAGACGGCCAAGGCACTCTTTATGCACCCCAATACCTTGCGTTACCGCTTAAATAAAATTGAAAACATCTTAGGGAAGCCTTTGACGGATAACCACGCCCGCCTGGATATCATGGCGGCTTTTAAAATCAAGCGGCTTCACACCATTGAAACGTTATTGGCTTGACAGGACGTTATGCAAGGGCAGGATTAATTTACCTTTCATTTTACCACTTTCATAGAATCCTCGATTGATTCCATAGCACAAAAGAAGTATAATTTAGTTAGAATATTGCTAAGGAGTTGACACCATGCAGATTAAACCGTCCGCAAGCATCAGGCAGAATTATAATGAGATTGCAGCTTTGTGTAAAGAATCTGGTGAGCCTGTATACCTTACCAAAAACGGCGAGGGTGATCTCGTGGTGATGGATATAGAGGCGTTTACCCGCCGTGAGAAAATGCTTAAATTGCGCGAAGAACTGCTGGCCGTTGAGGAAGACCGTCTGGCCGGACGCATTGGGGTTACGCCGGACGAACTTGACAGCTATCTGGACAGCATCATTGATGAGGTGGACCATGGATAAGGGGCCTCAATATAAGGTAATTGTCTCCGAACGTGCCCGTCAGATGCTGGCGGGCCATGTTCGGTTTCTGGCACAAAAAAGCCCTGATGCTGCCCGCAGAACAAAAAACGAATTGATGAACGCTATCCGCTCCCTTTCCACCATGCCGGAACGCTTTCCTTTTCTCAATGCTGAATTTATACCGCTGAACAAATATCACAAGATATTCGTTGAGAAATGGTGTCTGATTCTCTATCAGATCAAGGATCAGACTGTATATGTTGACTACATCGTGGATTGCAGGCAGGATTATGGATGGCTAATCAGATAATCCCAATGTATCTCCTCAGTCAAGACTGCACGATATCATGGCAGCTCTTAAAATTGAACGGCTTCACACTATTGAAACGTTATTGACTTGACCTGTTTACAGAAAAGACGGCTTCTGGCATTTTAAACCAGCCGCCGTCTTTTGTTATCTTCCCAAATTCTTTCATCCTAAATATCTTGAAATGCTTTTCTTAGATCGATCTCAAGCTCCGGAAAACTATGGACCACTTCTAATATTATAATCGATTTTCCCTACCCCAAACCCAAATAGTACTCTTTACACTGTTTTTCCTACCTGAGCCTGATGCCCCTGCTTCAGAAAGCTTTTCTGCATCCCCTGCTGCAAGTTGTCGCTGGGTTTCAGCCGCCCGATTAGCAAAGGAGATTCCGGGTCATGCAGCAGATAGTTTTCGCGAGGCAGCTGGGCATTTTTGTTTGCGTAACAATATTTACAGCCATTGGGACAGCTGTTAAGGGCTCCAATGTCACGGCTTTCCATACAGTGACAGCCTTCGCGAAAGCCTCGATGCTTAAGCTCCCGAAACTGGATATCGTTTGCCCGGCCTAATATATCCAAAGTAACACATCCCGAGGTTTTAATGCCGTACTGGGCATAGTTTTCCTCCGGGCCGCAGGTCTGTAGAGGTATACCGTACTTTGCTGCAATCGCTCCAAGCCCTCGAGCAATGTTATCCTTATCCTCATCCTGCAAAGCAATCAATTCCGGAAAGTTGACTTCATGTTTCCTATACATTTCCACAAAACTGAAGATGCAGCGGTCAATATGCCCCGCCAAGCGATCGGCAATATACTCAAAGGTTTCGAGATGCAGGGCCCCTGTGTAGTTGCTGGTCAGCAGCACCGGATCATACCGCCAGGCAACGCGCCGGGCACCGACAATTTCCGAAAGCTTTATCAACGTGGCGATACTTGTGTCGATATCCGGCACCCCTGGTTCAACATCCCTCCCATAAGCCGTAATGGTATAGTAAAAATAGGTGTGGAACCTCTCCGTGATCTCATGGATGCGCTGGAGAACGGGAGCATAGTTTTTTGACCCGAAGATAAGGCAATCGACTTTATCCGGGGTTAATTCATAACGCCGCACCGAATTGGCAAACAGGGAATTTCGGGAGAGGACGTAACCCTCCTCAAACCGCCTGAAAAGCCAGTCTGCATAATGGTTGACAATATCCGTCCGCCCGCTGATATTAAGAATCATGTGTTTACCACTCCTTTCCTCACGCTGCTGCTATAAAAAGGCAAGCTTCCATGCATAAATGGAAGCCAGCGAGCCATGAGGCAAATATCTTTATTCTTATGGGGTTAAGTGTACTTTATTTTTAGGATCATGTCTTCCGATTTTGCATCATTTAATTTCCAGCACTGGAGCCCACACTTCCTTCAAAAGGCGGAGCCCCTCTTGTATCTGCCTCTCATTCAACAGGCTGTATCCTGCAAAAAGCAGATTGGGAGGGCAGGCTTCTGAGGCACTCCAGAACGGGGTCACCGGGTATACCCTGACTCCTGCTTCTTCAGCCATCTGGATTAAACCCTCAGCCTCCACTTCCTCCGCAAACTCCACCAGAAAATGCAATCCTGCCCCTTGCCCATGCAGCACGATGTTTGGTCCGAAGTGTTGCGAAAGCTGCTGGACAAAAACATCATGCCGTTTTCGATAGGCTGCACACATCCGGCGCACATGCCGGGTATAATCTCCGGAGCGCAGAAAGCTGGCCAGCACTTCCTGGGTCAGCCAGGTAACAGGGCTGCTGTAAGTAGAAAACATCTGATGGTAGGCTGGAAGCAATGACTTGGGAAGTACCATGTAATTAATGCGCAATGAGGGAGAAAGAGATTTGGAAAAGGTGCCGATATAGATAACACGATCATGGCCATCGATGGACTGCAGGGATGGTATCGGATTGGCATCATACCTGTATTCACTGTCATAATCGTCCTCAATGATATAAGCGTTTTCTTCCGCCGCCCATTCCAGCAATTCCCGCCGTTTGGAAATCGGAAGGACGGTTCCATAAGGAAACTGATGGGAGGGTGTTACATAAACAATAGGGACAGCCAATGTTTTTAGCTGTGAAAGATCAAGTCCGTATGGTGTCGAGGGAATATGGCGTATCGTAAACCCGTTGTTTTGAAAGACCTCTTTGGCTCCATTATATCCCGGCTCCTCCATAGCAATCCTCTTATGGCCTGCAAACAGCTTGCATAAGGTATCCAGGGAATAATGCAGGCCACAGCCGATGAGGATCTGATCTTCTGTACACACCACCCCCCGGGTCTGGTACAAATAGTTTTGGAGTTCACAGCGCAGGGAGAGGTTCCCCTGTTTATCCTGATACTGAGTCATCTGAGCCGACAAATGGGGCAACGCCAGCACCTCCAGCATATGCTTTTTCCAGGCAGTCTTGGGAAAGTACTCCTCAGGAAAGCTTCCGTATTGAAAATCATAGGGAAGCTTTTTCTCTGCTTTCTCGTGGCCCGGATGAGCAGACACCCCAGAAGATAACGGTTGCAATTCAGCGCTCTTTTTAGAATCCCTAATGCTCTCTACGGCAAAGCCTGCACCTTTGCGAGGAATAATATACCCCTCCACCGCCAGTTGTGTATAGGCTTTGTCCACAGTATTGCGCGCAACGCCTAATGTCTTGGCTAAAGTCCGGATTCCGGGCAGCAGCGTTCCCGGCGAAAGATTTCCGGAAATAATATCCCCTTGTATTTGCCTGTAAATCTGATCATATAAAGGTGTGTTGATTTCTTTACTAATATAAATCATTTATTCATACACCTCTCACTCAGTGTACCCATAATTATATGCTAAGAGTGTACCTTTTAACGGGTACACTCTTAGCATATAATAAAAACACCCAGCTGGCAATTGGCAAAGCCCGGGCCATCCCTGGGTATGAAGCGCACAACCTGCGCACATTACACATTAGGAGGAATGATCTATGCAAAACAGGATGAAACACTTTCAATTAACCAAAGAGGAGATTGACGCACTCCTGGAAAGAGCGGCTATTGGACGCTTCGGAACAGTTCGCGGGGACGGATATCCTTATGTCACTGCCATGCATTTTGTCTACTATAACGAAACTATTTATATGCACGGACTGCCTAAGGGATTAAAGATCGACAATGTGAAGGCTAATCCAAAGGTTTGCTTTGAAGTGGATGAGCTGTTGGGATTGCAGCCGGGTGAAGGGGCGGCCTGCGATACAGAGGCCATTTACAACAGCGTGGTGGTGATAGGAACAGCGCATATTCTGGAAGATATCTCCTCTAAACGTGAGGTTTTGAACAGATTGGTTGAAAAATACACACCCCAGTTTGCTGGTAAAGAGCTTCCGGAGAATATGGTGAAAGGTACGGCAGTGATTGAACTACAGATTAAGGAATGTACCGGGAAATATCACAAATAAGTCTTTCAAGGAGGCTGACTAAACACCCGTGTAAATGGGCTCTACTGCCAAACCAGACCATTCGCTCCCTTTGTCTCTATCCTGGGTTACGTATTCCTGAGCATCAACATCTTTCCATAACTCTTTTCCGACCCCTTTAATACCTGAAAAATCTTTGTTTTTTCCTTCCACAACCTTCAATATTAGTACACCATCGACTTCGTCTGAAATAACCCTAAGTTCCATTCCTTCTTTCAATTTCAGCTTCTCTGAAACTTCCTTTGGAAGCTTGATTGAATTCCTATTTATAACATAATAATGTTATTTGAGATGCAAATTCTGCTTGTTCAAAAACAGGGGCATTATCATGAGCTAGTGAAACTCCGCTCGGTACCTTAGCAGGCGCATTTTCTGACTCTTTACGGCAGTTTGACTTGCGCCTTCCTAAACAGGTCAATGATGGCCTGACCTGTATCCGGATTGATTTTATTGATGCGTTCATAGGGTTTTTCGATAGTGTAGTTCTTCCCATCCTCAGTGTAGAGAAAATAGGTATAGGCAACACTCGGACCTTCCAGAACAATGCGCATAAAATTAGCTGTAGCCGACACATCGTTCACACTGGTATACCTCCAGAGGAAGGAAGGATTCTCTTCTTCCTGGGCCAGGTGTACCGCCATCTCCAAAATAGTGCTGTCTGTGCTGGTCACAGAGGTAACCTCTTCTCCCTTTTTCCACTCGGACATGGTCACGCTTTGGATCTTAGGATAGGCAAGCAGGGTTAATTTCTGGATAACCCGGAAATCCTCTTCGGGAATGGCATAGTAGCGGTATTGTTCACCGGATTGAATCATCGCCAGAGTCGGTTCCGCTTCAAAAAAGTGAATCTCGTTATCCCCATTAACCTGAATCGTAATTGAAGGTGTAAGCTCATAAGAGGAAGAGAACTTTTTTTCCTTCCAATCATTCGCCGCCCTATCCAGCCATTTTCCCAACTCTACACCAGATACGATGATGGGATAAGGATATCCCGCTTCATTAATCTGCGCACCATCTCTCTGTACAAGGAGAGAGACCAGATTATCCGGATTGAGGAAAGATAGATCCGGTTCCTTATCGGCAGGGTTGACCAGCAGAGTGAACGCCATACCACCCACGGCAACAGCTAAAAGAATCACAACCCAAAAACCGGGCTTCTTGTAATTAAGGATATTTTTAACTCTTGATTTGACATCGCTTTCCCCAAAAGCCAAAGGACTTAAGGTGAACAATCCGCTTCTTTTGACGGAGAGAGCCAATAATGACTTGGCATACTCACTTTTCCCTTCTCCTCCTACCCTTTTCAGCACACTTTCATCACAGGACATCTCCATATCCCGGCTCATCAGGACAAAAGACAGCCACATCACAGGATTAAACCAATGGAGAATAATGGCTGAAAAAGCCAGTGGTTTCAGGAGATAATCCCTTCTTCTGATGTGGGTTTGTTCATGGGCCAGGATATAATCCAGGTCAGCCCCCCTTACACCCAGAGGCACATAAATCTTCGGACGAATAAACCCAAAGACAAAAGCGGTACTCAGCCGATCAGATTCATAAATATTATCTTTAATCAGGGTAGCCGCTTGCAACAGTCGTTTCGTTTTCAGATAGGCAAGGACACTGTAAGAGATCAGGATCACCATACCGGCCAGCCAGATCACGCTTAAAATCTCCATTCCCACCGCCAGAGTCTCCCCTCTGGTCATCGCTGAGGATGGGGGCAAAGCGGCAGCAGCCTGCTGCTCACCCCCCTGCTCAAATCCGGCATCACCGGAAGGAATGGTGGGCTGGGGCATCATGCTTCTACTCTCAGGAACATATTCCAGGACACCGGCCTGAGTCCGCAGATTCGCCGTGACTACTCCCAGAAGACTGAAATCCGAAGGCAATGAAAAAGGGCAAAGCAGCCGGAACAGAACCACCGACCATAAGACATAGGAGAAAATTTTCGGGGCCTTTTTTAAGAAAAAACGGACAAGGATGACCACTGCCGCCACATAGGTGGCCGTAAGGCTCATATTCAAGACCGCTGTCCAAGCACTATGTAAGCCGCTCAGCTGTAGGCTGCCCAACTGTAAGCCACTCAGCAAACCACTCAGTAATTCACTCATTGCGCCGCCTCCTCGATCATCTTTTTGATCTCTTCGGCCTCCTGCCGGGTGAGCCGCTTATCTTTGAGGAAGGCGGCTAAAAAAGCAGGCAGAGAATTATCAAAGGACTTTTCCAGGAGCACCTCGCTTTCATACTTTTGCACCTGCTCCCGCTTGACGAGGGTGGTCACTGTGGCGTTTTCGTTTTTCAATAATCCCCGCTCAGCAAGCTTGCGCAGCATGGTATAGGTGGTCGGCTTTTTCCAGCCCAGCTTTTCCCGACAGACCTTAGTCAATTCCGTTGAATTGACAGGCTCAAGCCGCCAAATAATATCGAGGAATTTATACTCCGCGTCAAACAGTTTAAATTCTTCCACAACTTATCCTCCCTAATCCTACGCACGTTGTGCGCTTCATATTGCTAAAACCAAAGGTTTATTCAAATAAACCCACAATAAGTTTATCCTGATAAACCTCCTTTGTCAATAACTAGAAGTTTGATTAACATGCAACTATTTGACCTGCTATAATTTACCACGGAATATTATCCGGGATTAGATTGAATAGTGTCAAAGGGTAATGCATACTTGAATTGAGGTATGGTTATTGATGATTAACGAATCCAGTCCATTAGAGAAGGGAAATAAATTGGTTATGAAAAAGAAAATTGTCGCAGGGATTATAAGTGGAGCTTTGGTAGTGAGTGGCGGAGTTGCTTTAGCTAACTCTTCATATTTTAGCAAACCCGTTAAAGCACCTGAACAAGCGGAAGTGAATTCTACTGACCTACAGCCTGAAAATACATATGGAAAATTAACCTTAGCCAATGGTGAGTATGAAGGAGAGATTAAAGACGGTTTAGCACATGGCCAAGGAACAGTTTATTATTGGAATGGAGATCACTATGTCGGCTCTTTCCTCTATGGCCGGGAAAGCGGCAAAGGCATAATCACACAAATTGTTGAGAACGGTGAACGATTGACACAAGAAATGGAGCATCCTATTCTTACCGCAGTTCCGGCAACACCACAAGGTAAAGGGCATCGAGTTCCTGAACCGAATGACGGATTGTATCGTGTCAGGAAAGATCGCCCTACCGGCATAGTCATCCACGCCATTACTTTTCATGAAGGTTTTCGCGGGGAAGGTATGAAAGCTGTCGACATTCACATCATGGCCAGAAGTCATAACAATGAAAATGAATTGGTGCAAGGAAGAGATGGGATTGTTTCGATCACCGGTTCCACAGGCAAGGTTTACAGCATGATCGGAACAAAGAGAACTGGAGTCAATACGAACGCTATGTTTGATGATTTCCAGGAGCAGGAAATTACCCAGTATCAGGATATATCCGTTAATGAAAAAGAGATCACATCCATCGTTGTTCGACGTGACGGTAAGCTTATTACAATTCAACCTGACGAAGATACAAAAACAGCAACAACACATCCCTAAAAAATCATATATATTCCAACCTATACCTAAGGAAGGAGCCGCAAAACGTTTATGCCTAAACGTTTGCGGCTCCCTCTTCTTTGCCGGGTTTATTTAAACTCTTTCAAGGTAACGGATATAGGCTTGAACTCCTTGACTTATTCCCTGTGCGGCTTTCTCTCTAAAAGCGTTGTCACTGAGCTGTTTCTCCTCGGTTGGGTGAGAGATAAAAGCTACTTCCACCAGAACTGCCGGCATGGTATTGTTCCTCAGCACATAAAGCCGCGAATCCTTAACACCAAGATTTTTGGTGCCAATCTCCTGGGTTAACCCGCTTTGAATATATTGGGCCAGTTTGTAGCTGGGAGAACCACTGGGGTTTTCCGAGGAGTAGAAGGTCGTCGTGCCCTGAGCCGTTTGCCAGGAGTCATTATGAATACTGATGAAGAGATCCGCATTGTTTTCATTGGCGATATCCACACGTTTTTGCAGGTCCCCTCTTTGCGTGTAGGGTGTTCCCGGAGCATAAGCCGGAGAGTTGTCATCGTTGCGGGTCAAGACCACCTTGGCTCCGGCCGCTTCCAGCTCCACGGCCAGATACCGGGCAATAGCCAAATTATTATCCTTCTCTTTGGAGCCGCCGGGTCCGATGGCTCCCGGGTCCGGAGACCCATGACCGGGATCCACAACCACAGTTTTGCCAATCAGCAGGTTCTTAATAAAATCTTTGCCTTCCAGTTCAGCCTGAATTTTCCCCGAAACCACACCTGTGCCACCCAGAATAAAGACCTCCATAGCGGCAAGCTTATCCGGGCTAAAAATCGGAGCGATGGACTCAGGCAAAGTATAACTTTTCGTAATCAGCAGGGCCGAGTTATTCTTGGCAGCAAGAACGGTTCCTACCATGGCGTCGGGATAGTGCTGACCTGAAGCCAGATAAAGCTGCTTTGCATCATAGACGTTTTGAGTTTGAGCATACTCATAGAGCTTAGCCGCTGATTCGTAGCGGTCCTGCCCTCCCAAACGCTGACTTACAGGGATATTCTGTTCCTCAAGCAGTTGATCAGGAACCACGCCATCTCCCCCCACCACAATGACCTGGGAGGGTCTATGCTGCTGATAATAGTCGGATACGCTTTGGGGAAACTCAGGGTTTGACATCAAAAGAATAGGGATCTGTTGGCTTCCGGCATAGGACGCCGCGGAAAGAGCGTCCGGGAAGTCGTCTCCGTTGACCAGAATCATGGTATCACTGGGAACCTTTGCCGCGATGAGGGTTGATGTCTCATAGCGATCCTGTCCGCCAATTCTTTCCCACTGATAATTGAGTTCAGTGAGTTCTTTTTCCAGATAAGTGGATAGCCGCCCATTGCCGCCCAGCAGAATCACCTTTTTGGCCTCCAAGCGCTTTAATTCCTCTTTGACCCGAGGATCAAGATGAGCGCCATAGGTCAGAAGAACCGGCGCATCCAGCCCAACCGCCAGGGGAGTAGCGGCGATAGCATCGGCATAATTATTCAATTCATTGAGAATGACGGTTTCCGAGGTCGTCCACCCTTGCTGGGATGCGGCGATAGAAGTGGCTGTGCGGTCTTTACCATATAATCTTATCGTAGCGGCTCCGGTTGCAGAAGATTCTGCAGTTGCTTCGGCACCAAAAACTGTGAAGGGAAAAAGATTCAAAAGGAGAATTACTGTTAAAGACAAAAAAGAAATCCGTTTCCACTGCATAATAGACCCCCTACAATTCAATCATATCGACAGAAACTGACACTTTTTGATTATAACATGATGTGAATTGCAGAATCACTGGAATTATTAGGCTCAAAAACAAACTACAGAATGCGGCACAAACTATCGGGCGAATCGATTTCCCAAAAGATAGAATTGAACAGGGAGTGAGAAAATGGATTGGGTTAAACAGCTGAATGAAGCAATACATTACATAGAGGAAAATCTTACAACGGAGATCTCCTATGAAACTATTTCAAAAATCGCCGGCTGCTCTGTTTATAATTTTCAAAGAATGTTTTCCTATATTGCCGATAAGCCCTTGTCCGAGTATATAAGAAGCAGACGCTTAACCATGGCGGCCTTCGATTTGTTAAACAGTACGGACAGAATCATTGATATTGCCCTAAAGTATGGCTATGAATCCCCGGATTCCTTTTCACGTGCCTTTAAAAGCTTTCATGGGGTTTTACCTTCCAGCGTCAGAAATGAAACAGTTCAGCTAAAATCCTGCCCCAAGCTCTCCTTTCAAATTACAATTAAAGGAGCATATCATATGAATTATCAAATTGAACACTGGCCTGCCTTTAAAGTTATGGGTATCTCACACAAAGTTAAAACAGCGGCAGCATTTGAAGTTATTCCAGGCCTATGGGAAAAGGCCTGGCAAGACGGAACAATGGGAAGGTTTATGGAGAATTTTCCTGATTACAGGCCTGCAGGATTTTTAGGAATTGCAGCCGGCGGCCAATGGGGAGATTCCGAAGGAATGAATTATATAATAGCCGTAACCAACCATGTTGATGTGTCTGAATGTCAACCTATTCCTGTACTTGAAGGGATGGAGGAATTTGCTTTCCCTGCTGCGGCCTGGGCAATTTTTGAAGCGAACGGAGAGCTCCCTGATGCAACACAGAAAGTCTACAAGCAATTTTACACCGAATGGCTTCCCAACTCAGGATATGCACTGGCAGACCTGCCGGTTATTGAATGCTACATGCAGGAAAACCGTCAGGAAGTATGGATTGCTCTGGTTAAGAAATAATGAAAAGGAATGATGTTATGCATTATTTATTCAGGTCAGGCTGCTACAAAGAAGGCAATCGAGTTTTCATAAAAATACCCTTCAATGTTTGGGACACTTGTGGTAAGAAAGGGAATATAACCGTTAAAGCCACTATTGATGATATAGCTTTTGAATGCAAACTTATCCCCAAAGGCAATGGAGACTATCTGCTTCCACTTAACAAGGATATCTTTAGCAAACTGGGGTCAAGCGGCGAATACGATGTTAGATTTACTCTATTGGAACAATTGACCAGAATAACCAATGACAGTCCGTATGATAAAGACAATCCCATACGGCAGATTGAAAGTATCTCCTATTTGAAGCAACCCCATAATGGCTATTGCGGGCAAACATGCCTTGCCATGCTGGCCGGAATTTCTGTTGACGAAGTTATAAAAATAATGAAAAGTACAAAATGGCAGGCAAGCATTAGTAAAGTGCTTGAAACCCTTGACTATTTCGGCTTTTCATACAAAAAGCCTGTTTATACTCATGGGGAAAAGGTGATGTTCCCCAAGTGCTGCATCATAAACTCAAGGGGTTGCGAAAAAAGCCATCTGCTGGTTTACTTTGACGGCGTTTTTTATGACCCGGCGACTGGAGTTTCAAAGGATTATCCACACAAAACTATTATTAGTTATATTGAGGTCAGTACCCTAAACAGAACCTAATCCCTTGGTCTTGCCTTTAGGCTCCCGTTCCTGCAGAGTGACCCTGATGGTATCCCCCGGCTGTTTGCCGATTTTAGTGCGTATATCTTTACGAATCCCCAGGATGTGGCAGGGAGTTCCCATTCTGACCAAGCTGCCTGCATAGACCTCACCGTCAAAAGTCGCGGTTACCGGAACCCGGCCTTTGCCAAATTCAGCCTTCACATCAAAAGGTATTTCGATATAAGCCCCGTCCATATCCGGCACCTTCTTGATCTCCGCATCAAATTCATAGAATTTACTCATGAGAACTCTCCTTAGTGTACCGCTTCATCTCTCTCAAATTAAAAATCGGGAGCAGCGAGATTAATCTTCATGAATTGAGGTCAAATTCTTTATCCTGATAATCCTTAACATAATAAGTGTTGCCCTTTTGGATCACCGTATGCCCTTCCCTCTCCAGAAAGGTTTTATGCCCTTGAATTCCCTCCGGATATTTTTCGTTCAGCCGGCCATCCTTCTTTAAGGTCCGCCAATAAGGTGTTGGATCCTCTCCCCGTTCTGCCGAAGCATGGGCCGCAATGTTGATGAATATTCCGGCTGTGAGAGGACAAGTAAAATCTGCTTCATGCTTTTGGGCCAGATAACTTCTCAGATAGTCTGCTGTAATCACTTTACCCTCAGGAACTCTCCTCATCTGCTCGTCATAAGCCAAGGGCGGTGCCACCAGCATTTTATCACCGCCATAGCGCATAACCGATTTAGGGTCCGTCACCTGAACCACTTTGGGTAGATCCTTATTTTGTTTGAGCTTTTCGTTAAAGGATTTCCTGGCCATAATTATCCCCCTTTTTCTTCTCTTCTTCATTAATTCTCTTGAGATTAATCCGCTTGAGCATATCCTCAACGAACGCCCCTTGCTTCAGCGCTTTTTGGGTAATGGGAATAGAGATAACCCGGTCTTTGCGGAGATAGGAATCAAGGATTTGAGCCTCGTCCACTTCCTGCTGTGTCAGCTGTCGGGAACAGCCTGGCTGGTCCGCCAGGGCTTGAGTGATTTCCCTGAGAAATTGCTTTAAATCCTCATCAAGCCAAGTGAGCACTCTGCTCGTCACTACTCTATTTCCTTTGATCAGGAAGACCTTGACAGTCTTTTTTTCAGTGTCCAACTGTTCAAGGGCCAGCAGGCTTTTATTGCGATATGTACCCTTGAGGAATTTTTGTCTTCCTTGTATATAGCGTAACCCCAGCAGATACTCCCGATAACGGGCAGCCATTTCAAAATTGAGCACCTCGACCGCTCTTGCCAATCGGCTGCTAAGCTCCTTCATGGCTCCCTTGTCCCCGGCTTCAATCGCTTGGCAAACTCCATCCAGCCTCTCCCTGTATTCCTCAGAACTGACCTTCCCGGTACACACCCCGACACAGGTGCCCAGCTGCCGGTACAAGCAGCCATTCCCTCCCTTGCTCCGGCCGGGGGCGGAACATTTACGGATTAAGAAGATATCACTGAGACCTTCCACAGCGGTTTCCACCCGATGGCGGCTGCTGAAAGGGCCGTAATATATCCCTCCGCCCGCTTCCCTCTCCTGAACAATGTCTAGCCTGGGAAAGCTTTCATCAGGTATCTTGATGTAGACATACTTCTGATGATTTTTCATCTGCCTGTTGTAATGAGGCTTGATTTCCTTAATCAGGCGGCACTCTTCCAGGAGGGCATCCAGCTCTGTATCCACTATCCGGTACTCCCAATCCGCAATACGCAGGATCATTTCCTCCACTTTAGGGTCCCGGTCCTTTTGCTTATAAAAATATTGGGAGACCCGGTTCTTGAGGTTCTTGGCTTTGCCCACATAGATAATATTCCCCAAGGAATCCTGCATTAAATAAACTCCCGGCTGCTCCGGCAGATCCTTTAATTTCTCTTTTAAGCAGTTCTTATCCTCCATAAACTTTCAACATCCCTACTTCGACTAGGCAGTTTTCAGCATTTGGGGCTCCACATCGGGTCTGTAACTGCTAATCTCTTTGCTAATGACTTCCATTAAAGATATAATCTATGTATATCAATTCCAAAATATATGATTATAAAGTTATTATCCATTAATACTCTCCGAAGAAAGTAGGTTCATGCTATGTTCGATTCATCCTCTTGGCAGCCCCGCTTCCTCGCCACAGGCGTAGGCAGTCTCCCCTATGCTCAAGCTGAAACAGCTTTAAGCCAGATATGGAAAGCCCTCCCCCAGGCACCTCATTGGCCCCAGCTCCCTCAACTGGGAGCAGAAAGCTCCTTTGTGGGGCAGTATCTAAAAGTGCTGATTGAAACAGGCTGTATTGGCGGATTTGAGCAGCCCCGTTTCCAAGTGGATGCCCCGGATTGGACGGAGCGGATGGCTCATTTTTACGAGTATTATCTTCATGCTGAAGCAGGGGATCCCAATGCCTTGGCCGAATTCGGCTTCACTCCGGAGGGAGGATTGGGATTCAATGAGTTTTGCGACGTACTTGACCAGCAAGGTACCCAGGAAGCCCTGCTCTTGAAGGGACAGTTAAGCGGCCCGGTAACCCTGGGCATGCAAATTACAGACCCCAACCGCAAAGCAGCCTACTATGACGACTTCCAACGGGATATCCTGGTTAAATCCCTGCGCTGTCACGCCCGCTGGCAGACGAAACGGCTGGCTCAGTACGGGCTGCCCGTCCTGATGTCCATCGATGACCCCGGCCTGTATGCTTATGGCGCCTCGACCCACCTGACTTTAGATCGAACTATCTTGATCGAGAATATTAATGAAGTGGCCGAAGGAATTCTCGCCGAAGGCGGAATACCCGGGGCTCACGTTTGTGCCGGAATGGATTGGACCCTCCTCTTCGACTCCAAGATCAGGGTCGTCAACTTTGACGCCTATGAGTATATGACAAGTATGGCTGTCCTTGCCGAACCTCTGGAAAGATTTCTCCAGAAAGGCGGCATTCTCTCCTGGGGCATCGTTCCCACTTCAGCCAAAGCCTGGGGAGAATCGGCGGCGAGCCTCCGCGAGCGTCTGGAAACGAACATTAAAGAGCTAACCAAAAGAGGAGTCAGCGAAGACCGGCTGCGGTCACAAAGCATGCTTACCCCAAGCTGCGGTACCGGTACCTTGGACATTGAGCTGGCGGAAAGAATTTATGCTCTCCTCCAGGAGCTAAGTACATCCTATCGGGATTAAGAAGAATTCGCTAGGAAAAATACCTGTCATGCCAACACCTTGAATCGATCTTATTTCCCCTGTAAAGAATGAGCTACACCCAGATTGGCCTTGCGGAAAACAACTATCCTGGAAACCGAATAGACAGCTAAAGCCAACCAAATAAAGCCGAAACTCAAGGCATGAGTCGACGTAAATTCCTCATGATAGACGAACACGCCAAGCACCAGGCTTAACGTAGGGGATAGATATTGAATAAAGCCTATCGTTGTAAAGGGCACATTCTTGGCGGCATGGGCAAACCATAACAAGGGAATGGCCGTCACGATTCCCGCTCCCATGAGCAACAGCAGGGTTGGAACACCAAAATGACTGATTGTTCCCCCACTGTTTGCCCCTGCGGTCCAAAGATAAATTATGGCAATAGGTGTAACTACGGCGGTTTCTAAAGTCAAGCCCAGCAAGGAGTCCACAGCCACCAGCCGTTTCGCCAAACCATATAAAGCGAATGTTGTCGCCAGACCCAAGGAAATCCAGGGAATTTTTCCATACTCCAAAGCAAGGATAAGTACCCCAAGGCATGCCAAAACGATGGACGCAATCTGCCAGCGATCGATCCGTTCACCCAGCACCATAATCCCCATCAAAACAACGATCAGGGGATTAAAATAATAGCCAAGACTTGCTTCCACAACTCTATTGCTGTTTACCGCCCAAATATAGATATACCAGTTGGATGTGACCAGCAAGGCGCTTAACAGCAGTCCCAACACTTTTGAGCGATCCCGGAGTACACTTCTGATCTTACCCCATTGCTTTTTATACAGAACCAACAAGGCGACGAAAACAAAGGACCAGGTAATCCGATGAGCTAAAATTTCCTGTGCCGGCACACTTTGCAACGTCTTCCAATAGATAGGCAGCAATCCCCAGGCTGTGTAAGCAGCCAAGGCAGACAACACTCCGGTTTTTGACGATTTTTCTTCCATTTTGACCTCACTAAATACTTTATATCAGAACTAAGGCATCAGATCAAAGCCTGACACTATATTATACACCCTTTTCTGAGTCAGGCCAAAACCATGCATAAGATTTTATCGTCAGTTAGTGTGGCTAATCTGTTATAATAGCCTTTGAGAAAGCCTGTATTCATGCGGATTTACGAGTATGGAGAAACGGAGGGTAAGGGTTTAATGCCTTATCCTCCGTTTTCGATTTCTATCCCGTGACAGTCCGGGCCAACTTGGCCCGATGTGCTGAATAAACTATTAAAATCTTGGCATTAAGCTTTTTACTTCGTTAATTAATTGCCTTAAACTATCACAGGCTACAGGCAGATTCCCTCCGGCAAAAATGCTGTCTACTTTATTCTGGTAATCAGCGGGTTTTATCGGAAATGATTCAATCATCTTAACGGCTTTCTTTTCGTTCAGGCAGTATTTCCCATTAAGCGCAAAGAGAACTTGGTTAAGGCCGGAAACAGAGCGTACAAGATGAGCCATGACATAATATCTGTCGTCTTTTGATGCGTTACTTGTGGCAAACATACATGAAAAATCAGCTTCAAATGTGAAAAACTGAATGATTGCCATCTTCATTTTAGGAGGATATACTTCGGCAATAGCTTTCAGCTTTGATACTTCCCCTGCTGAATCCCATAATAATTTGCTGATTGCCAGCTCCCCCATATACATAGCGTTCATGTATGCGTGAGGGTGCCCCGTTTGATAGTGCGCGGAAACGATACCCTCTTGGCATTCATGAATTGTTGTTCTTACCCTCTCGACATCCCTTAAAATGAAATCAACATGATATCCATTGATGATAAGCCACCCGCCGCCGTTAACCCATTTCCCCCACTCGCCGGGGGGGGCAATCAGATTTTCCCGATGTTCATCATCTGTCCTTTGCGCTGCTTTGTTCAAAGCTGCAAGGTCAAGAACGATGTTATCGTAATAAATGCCAATGTCAATATCTGAATCCGGGGAATGCGTGCCTCTTGCGCGCGAGCCGCCAAGTACAACGGCTTGAATGCCTGGTACAGCCGATAGCGCAGCAACCGCTTGATCTAACACCGCTTTAATCTCATTCATTTCGGCTCACCTTTCCCGTAAGGCCACCATTGCTTTATTACAAATCGGCCTATTATTTCCAAACCTAATTATAAATTAATAAGCTCAAGGATGACAAGCATCGCATTGACCACTTCATTTCATTCGAAATATAACAGAAATCCAGTAGTGGTCTGCTCCCTTATGGTCCCCCGGCTGTGCAAAAATGAAGGGAACTTATTCTGCATGTAAAACCTGAAAAACACGGTAAAAACCTCAGAATTAGCCAGGAATTTGTTTGTCTAAAAAACAAACAATAGATATACTATGCTCATCCTGATCAAGTATGTCGGAAAATTACAGGGGTGCTCTTATGCACCGTGCAAGTAATACTCCCTGAAATGGCAAAAAAGGAGTACACTATGATAAATGGACAAACAGAACTAAAAACCGGATGGAATTTCGCCAATTCTTATGCTTCACTTCCTGATTCCTTTTATATGAAGCTCAACCCGACCCCTGTACCTTCGCCAACCTTAGTCATACTCAATGATGCCTTGGCCGAAGGGTTGGAGCTTAATGTTCCATTACTAAAAAGTGCAGAAAATATAATGGTATTGGCCGGCAACAGGCTTCCTCCAGGCGCTGAACCGCTTGCCCAAGCCTATGCAGGACATCAATTCGGTCATTTTACTATGTTAGGCGATGGCAGGGCCCTACTGCTGGGAGAACAGATTACCCCCCAGGGGAAACGGGTCGATATTCAACTCAAGGGTTCAGGCAAAACACCTTACTCCCGCGGAGGGGATGGTCGGGCAGCACTTGGACCTATGCTGCGGGAATACATCATCAGCGAAGCAATGTTTGCACTGGGTATCCCTACGACCCGCTCCTTAGCCGTAGTTACAACAGGTGAGCCAGTCATTCGTGAAACCCTGCTGCCAGGTGCTATACTTACACGTATTGCCGCCAGCCATATCCGTGTCGGTACTTTTCAATATGTCTCACGCTGGGGTACCGTTGAAGAGCTCAGAACCTTGGCTGACTATACGCTGAAACGTCATTTTGGATACAGCAAAGATGAAAATCCCTACCTCTCCCTACTTCAGGAGGTCATTAAGCGTCAAGCCATACTCATCGCCAAATGGCAGCTTGTTGGCTTTATTCACGGAGTAATGAATACCGATAACATGACCGTTAGTGGTGAAACCATTGATTATGGCCCTTGCGCCTTTATGGATGCTTATGATCCGGCAACCGTATTTAGTTCTATTGATCGTCAGGGCCGTTATGCCTATCGTAATCAACCGTACATGGCGGGATGGAATCTTGCAAGATTTGCCGAAACCCTTTTGCCCTTGCTTAATACCGACGAGGAAGAAGCTATTCAGTTAGCAGAAGATGAAGTTTCAAAATTCTTTGCGTTGTTTCATAGCCATTGGCTCACAGGGATGAGAGCTAAGCTTGGATTATTTAATGAAGAGCCGGAAGATGAACCGCTTATTAAAGGCCTTCTTGATTTGATGGCAAGACATCAAGCGGATTATACGAACACCTTTCTTGCCCTAACCTTTAATAAACCGGGGGATTCTCCTTTCTTTAACAGTGCGGAATTCCTTCACTGGGAAAAACAATGGCAGGCGAGAAGCGAAAGACAACAGGAAGCCAAGGATTCCTCACACCTGTTGATGCGCAACAGCAATCCTGCGGTAATCCCACGTAACCACCGGGTAGAGGCTGCATTGCAAAGGGCTGAAGAGGAAGACTACAGTATGGTAAAACAACTCCTTCATGTTCTTGCCAAACCTTACGCTCATTTACCTGAACAGTCTAAGTACAGTACGCCGCCAGAACCTTCCAGCTGCCCTTACCGAACCTTTTGTGGCACCTGATTCCTCGTTTTTAAAAACACAGTTCCATCAGCTAATTCTGTTCCATCATCAAAGATACACCTTGCAGATCGCTCAGCATTAAAGA
Source organism: Desulfitobacterium sp. LBE (assembly GCF_007830365.1). Classification (NCBI taxonomy): domain Bacteria; kingdom Bacillati; phylum Bacillota; class Clostridia; order Eubacteriales; family Desulfitobacteriaceae; genus Desulfitobacterium; species Desulfitobacterium sp. LBE. The sequence continues at coordinate 1,058,237 of NZ_VLKD01000001.1, forward strand.
CGAAGCTATCGCCTTCTTTATAAAATACAAATGTATACCGTCCGTCCTTAGTCACCATGGTATATTCTGCTCCATTAATGTTGTATTGTCCGAAATTAATGTAGCTGCTTAACAAGGAGTATGTAAATTGAAACCGCCCATCGGGCATCAAGGTCACTCTTGGCGCAATTGGAATATCCGAATCCCTATTCTGCATTTCATAGGCCATGGTAGGAATCTCCTCCGCCTTGAAGGGAATATAGATTTTATCGCTTCCCACCGGATTATAGCGAAGATCCTCTACTGCCCAGGATTTTGCACTGAAAGCTTCTATCCGCCGGTCCTCGCCTGGATCGGGAAATTTGGCGACCTCTGTCACGTCACCGTTTATCCGTACCATCTTTTGGTTCATAATATCATACCGATAATAGTGGCTGCTCCATATTCCATGTGTAACGTCTAACCCTCCAATGATGATGCCCTTTTCATCGGTACTCATCCAAGGACAAATTGCGTACTCTGGTTCGAAGCAGCCCTCACTGAGGGCGAAGTCCGCTTCGAGACGGTCTTCCTGGTAGTTGTACAGAAAAATACCGTCCAGCATACGAAAGCCAACCCGTTCCTGCGTCTCATAGAACAGCATGACAAACTCAGCTCGACAAGGCATGATATGATACGCCGGAAGTCTATGTACAGAATCCGATACTGCGCCCTTTCCGTGATTGTTAATTAACGATAGAAGCAGCGCTGAAACAGTGACCAGAATAATCATCAGAGTATAGGCAAATTGCTTTTTCATAACGAAGCACCTCCCACCTATCCAGGACTCTATACCATTATAATCCATTATATCACAAATCTGATTTCTAAATCTCCCTCACACCCTCTATTTGCCATTCACCGGGTATAAAAAGTCCGCTGAATAATCAAAGAGGCTGCTGCTCAATGAACTTTGCAGTTCTTGCATCAGCCCCTTCATCCAGGAGTTAATTCCTTAAGATTAATTCCTTAAGAGTTGATTCTTCAAGGCAGCCAGTCCATGGACCTCATTGATCAGCAGATTGTCTTTCATGCGGCCCTTTTCCAGGAAGAACATGGATAAGGCCCCCAGACCGACATGTGTCCCTACCGCTACTCCCATTTGCATAATAAAGATATCGCCCTTGTAGGCGGTATCTCTTTCGATTTTATGCTTTAAATTTTCTGCATAAGTTATATCAGAGGTATAGCCGATAATAATAAAATCGGTCAGCTCATCATTAACCCGCCGGGAAAACTCGGAAACATAATGCTCCAGGACTTTCTTCCGGCCTCTCTCCTTGGCCACAATGGCCCCTTTGCCTTTTTTCATGGTCATAATCGGCTTCAGCTTTAACAGTTTACCTACAAAAGCACTGGCGTTGGTCAGCCTGCCGCTGCGAATCAAATGGTCCAGATCATCAACAGAAAGGTAATGCTTCACACTGGTCTTATGGGCCTCATTAAACTCCACAAGCTCAGCAAAAGCGGCCCCATTCTCCCTCATTCTGGCACTTTTTAAAATTAACCAGCCGCTGCCATGGCTCATGGATTTAGAATCCACCACATGAACCCGATCCGTCATCTCAGGGTGTTCCTCAAAAAAATAGTCCCGTGCGATAACGGCCGATTGATAAGAGCCGCTGGTGCCACTGGACATACAGATACAGAGAATAGAGCTATGACCTTCTTGAATAGCTCGCTTAAAAATCTTCAGATACTCCGCGGGACTCGGCATTGATGTAGTTGGGGGAGCGTCCAGGTCCTCGATAAAACCATAGAACTCATCGGGTGTAATATCGATCCGATCCCGATAATCCTTATCCTTAATACAAATAGTAAGTGGTGCAATGTCGATCTTGTACTTCTCCAATACCTCCTGCGACAAATCACATGTCGAGTCCGCTAAGATTTTTATCATTTCAATCCCCCAAAAAAATTAGTAGCACTTAACCTAATACTCTTTCGTCAAATTATTCAAATTTCCTCCAAAAATAAAAATAATAGCTCAAAATAATGCAATTTTAGACAATAAAACAGCCATAGACAATAACTGTCTACAGCTGCGCTTTCGAGCTTAGTTCAAGTTAACTGGTTGTATAAAACTCTTTTCATAAAAGATTCTTATTCAGGACTTTAATGAGCTCTTCTTCCGGCAGAGGCTTGCTGGCTAAATAGCCTTGGATTGCATCACAATCGTATTTGATCAGATACTCTCTTTGTTCGGGTTTCTCCACCCCTTCAGCCACCACTTTTAAGCCCAGCTGATGAGCCATGATAACGATTAAACCGGTGATATTCTTGCTTTCCGGAGTGGATTGTATGTCATCAATAAATGACTTATCCACTTTTAAGGTGGAAATAGGCAATTGTTTAATATAGTTAAGGGAGGAATACCCCAAGCCAAAATCGTCCAGAGAGATTTTGATATCATTTTCAATCAGCCGGGCCAGGACATTGCTTATTTTAGCATCTAAAAATTCAATCAGCATCGTCTCCGTAATCTCCAGCTCAAGCTTGCTTGGATCAAGATCATTATCCCGGAGGACTTTTAAGACCTTTTCCACGAATCGATCTTCCTGGAGTTGGCGTGCCGATATATTGACGGACATAGTTAACTCCCGGTAACCCAAATCATGCAGCTTTTTCAGAAATGCGCAGGCTGTTGCAACGACCCAGTCCCCAATGGGTACGATTAGTCCGGTTTCTTCGGCAACTCCGATAAACTTATTGGGGGGAATAAGCTTATGCTCTTTTTCCCAGCGTATCAGGGCCTCTAAACCAAGCACCTTTCCTGTATGGGGTTCCACTTGGGGTTGATAGTGGAGAACGAATTCTTCAAATTCTATGGCTTTCCGTAAATTGTTTTGAATCTCCGCTTTTTCCACCACGGCTCTTTTCATTTCCATATTAAATACGACATAGTTTCTCTTGCCTAATTCTTTGGCTTTATGCATTGCGGTATCCGCGTTGATCAAAAGGCTTTCATAGCTCTCCCCATCCTGAGGGTAGAAAGTAATCCCGATACTGGTTGAGATATAGCAATATTGCTTATAAATAACGAGGGCTGTCTCGAAGAGCTTCATAATTCTTTCTGCGTAATCTATGGCCTGCTCTTTTTCCTGAATATCCCGGATAAGAATAAGGAATTCATCCCCAGCCAAACGGGCTACCACATGATTGTCTAAGATTTGGGTCAGATGACGGCTGATTGTGATTAAAAGCTGATCCCCTGTAGGATGGCCAAATGAATCGTTGATCGCTTTAAAATTATCGATATCGAGGAATAAAACACCAAGAAGGGTGCCCTGTTCCTCCGCTTTGAGGATTTCACTTTTAATAATTTCCTGGATCTGAGCCCTGTTGGGCAGCCCCGTAAGAAAGTCATGATAAGCTAAATACTTGATATGCATTTCTTTTTCTTTGATGTCTGTAATATCCCGGTGAGACCCCACCATCCGGTAAGGATTGCCGCTCTGGTCATACAAGGCCTTGCCAAAGGCGCGGATCCATTTATACTCTCCATCTTTATCCTTAATCCGATAATCGCAGCTGTAACGGGCAGTCTTCTCAAACAGGTGCTGATTCAGCTTCTTTTGAAATTCTGCTTTGTCGTCGGGATGCATCAGGGCATTCCAATGCTCAACACTGCGGATTTCGTCCCCTTTATATCCCAAAAGGGAGGAGTTTTTGGAGTGGTAAACCCGAATATCCCGAATCATATCCCAGTCCCAAATAGCATCTATAGCCGCTTCAAGGACCAATTCCTGGAGTTCCTGAGTCTCCTTCAATTGCCGTTGATTGCTCAGCAGTTCGTCAAATTGCTGTCTAAGCTCTTCCTCCGTGGCTGTAAGCTCCTCATGCATGGCTGATATTTCTTCGTTTTTGATTCTCAGGTTAGTTTCTACCTTAATTCGTCTTCTGATATTGAATAATAAGCCTGTCACCAAAAGGATGAGGAGCAAAAGGACCCCGGTTGTTATATAGACCAGGGAACGGTAAGTATCCACAAAGGAAAAAGGCTTATTAATGACCATACTGTCCTGAGGGATTAATTTTTCCGGGATATTGAAACGCATCAATTCATTGTAATTAAAGCCCGCAACAAAGGTGTGCTCCCTGATGATGGGCACTGTATCGACATTCTGACCTGCTAGGATCTTGAGAGCCTGGTCTGCCGCATGTTCGCCTTGAACACGCCCGCTCAATAAACTGCCGCCGGTCACCCCGCTATCCAGCAGAAACTCATAGAGAGAATAAATGGGTACACTGCTGCTCCGGCTGACTTCGCTGGCTACATCTTCTGTGGATAATATCAGCCCGGTGCTATCCATATTGTAGGAGCCAAGCAACACGATACTGTCATTATCCAGTGCCGAAACTTTATGAAGGATCTCATTGATGGTCGAATAAGCGAGGCTGTGAGCAACCAGTCCGCGGGCTTCTTCCCCATTGATTTTACGGACAGCAGCAAACACATCGTCACCACAGGCCAGACCGCTTTCCGATAGATCGTTCAAAACATAAATATGCTTCACTTGGGGATTAATGGCCAAAGCCAGCCTGATGGTCCCTTCTGAATCAAGAATCTCATAAACCCCGGTGACCCGCTCCTGACCCTGCAATAATTCTTGGGCACTGTTTTCTAAGATACCGCTGAAAACAATGGGAGCATTGGCGAAAATTTCCCCGCGATGAGCCAAGGCAAATTTCAAAGCCATATCGTCCGTGGTTATAATTAGATCCAGCTGCTGGCCGGTATATTTAGCCTGTAAATAGTCAAACTGGTTGTTCAGATTGTCTAAGGTAGGGTACCTTTTCCAATCCAGATATTCCACATAAATCTGCTGCTCTCCGTGACTTTGCAATTTTTGCAGGATTCCATCGGTCTGATCATGAGTCCATTCCAACCCTTGGTGGTAGGAGTTAAGAATCAGGATATGGACCGGCTCCTGGGAGGCATAACCAAACTTAGGTATGATGGAGACACCAAGTAAAAACAGCATAAGAAAGATCGCCTTCAGCCAACCTCTCCCTCTCAATAATGAATGAAACATCATCTCACCCCCAGCAACCGCCCCAAGACACCCCCTGTTATTTGGTGCAACTCTAACGGTCTTTTGCCGCTTTCTCTGAGTTATGTCTAAATATTCTACTATATTCTCCATTAAATGTCTTAGTTCCTTCTTCTAAGGCATACTTCCGCCGGTATCCGGAAGATTGCCGCCCCTGAACGGCAAGGACGGCTGATGAAAAAACTCCAGATAAAGAACCCGAAGAGATGGTCTTCGGGTTACGGTCTGTCTATCTGTTAGTGTTTAAAAATTTCATCTGCAACTACCCCGGTTCCCCCAAAAATGGTCGCTTTCTTAAGCGAAAGGGGATTTAAATAGTCCAGAACTGTGCTCTTGGCACGGTCTCCCGTTACCAATATAAGCGGCGTGTTGTTCTTGGCCGAGAGAACAGCCCCGGTCAGGGCATCGGGGTAATTTTCTCCGGTAGCCACTGCTATAGCAGAATAAGGGGTTCCCGCCCCAAAGTGTTTGGCTATCTCTAAAGCGGTATCATAACGATCTTCCCCTTCCAGCCGGGTAATCGTCAGGCCGAGAGCATCCAGTTCAAGATCCACATCAAGGGAAACCACACCGGTACCGCCTACAATTATAGCGTTTTTAATCCCCCACCCTGCCAAAGCTTTCTTAGTATCCGGCCTTAGCCTGTCTTTTTCCGTGAACAGAATCGGGATCGTTTCCTTCGCCGAATAAGGAGCAATGGCCAAAGCATCGGGGAAATTGCTCTGAGTAGCGATAATAACCGTGTCAAAAGGTTTAACCTTTCGGATCTCCTCCCCAATCTTAACTGCAGTGTCCAGCACTTCCGCCCCACTGATCCGGGTCACTTTATATCCTGCTTTCAGCTGATTTTCAATGGCTGGCGTGATTGAAGCACTATTCCCCAGAATAGTAATTGTTTTAGCTCCCAACCGCTTAATTTCCGCACTTACCCGATCATCCAGCCTATCGGCAGGGGTTATGAGGATAGGGGCATTCTGGAGGTAGGCAAAGCTTGAACCGACCAGTGCATCAGGGAAATTATTGCCGTTGACCAGAACAAGATGCTCTGCTTTTTCCCATCCTTTCTTGCTGATGGCAATAGCCGTTTCATAACGGTCATTGCCCGCAAGTCGCTCTGTCTCACCGACTTCCAGCTGTGTCGTTGTCTCAGCAGGATGGCTCCCTGTGTTGGGGGCCATCACCAGCTTGCTGCCCTCTTCTTCAAAACGGCCAATATATAAAAGGCCTTCTTCACTTTTGCCTTGGATGTACTTGGACCCTACGGCCACGAATTGATCTCCTTTGGGCACAAGGCTCAATAAATAACGATTGCGGCTTCCTTCATCTTCTTTATCCCAAAGCCGTACTCCATGGGAGTCATAGCGCAGAGCGATGATCTTTTTCGCTCCCGGCATATAGCTGTCCCCCACCACCGTGTAAGCGCCGGCCTGATCCTGGGCCACACCGAAGAAACGGGTATAGGCTTGGTTTGTATAGGTGTCATGCCATTCTTCCCGGCCCAGAGCATCAAATTTGTAAATCCTGCCATCTTCATTCATATTGCTGCTGCCATCAGCTTTTCGCTCAAGATATATCCCTTTGCCCACGACGATGAAGCCTTGATCATGGGTGACCTTGATATCCTGGAGCCCATTGCCGGCAGAATGCACCAGGCGCTGATAGCTGGGATCGGTTAAATCCACGGAAGTCGCCCAGGATATACTCATATTCTTATGGATCTTAACCACGATCCCTTTAAGCAGACAGGGTCCTGTGTCCTTCATATCCTTGTCGTTGCTGCCGCTGTAGCCCACAGCCACCGCACTGCCATCGGCGAGCAGAACCAGATCATTGAAACCGTCGCTGAGGGAGCCGCCATAACTGTAAGCTCCCATAAATTTTCCGTCACGTTGATAACGGGCATAGATAGCATCACTATTTCCCTGAGCAAGACCGGAAAGATCCCCATCCTTTGATTCAGACTCTCCTACGACAATGAAATCCCCTTCCGGAGTTTCCACCACCCCATTAAAGCTGTCACCCAGGCTGCCGCCAAAATCCCTGAACCACTCCACCTCCCCCAGGGAGTTAAACTTGACAATAATGGCGTCATTATTAGAAGTATCCTGTCCCTCTTCCCGAACCTTTTTGCGGGAATTCTTCATATCCATATCTGTGGAAGAGCTTGAGCCGACCGCTATGTATCCGCCATCCTTGGTTTGTTTCACACTTTGAAAACTATCAACGGAGCGGCCGCCGAAAGTTTTAACCCACTGAACCTCAGCATTGGCTGAAAACTTCACAATCACCGCATCAGAATACCTTTTGTTCAATCCCGCCATATCTCCATTGTTAGAGCTGCTATGGCCTACTACCACATAACCTCCGTCATGAGTGTTATCCACCCCATTGAATACTTCCCAGTCCGATCCCCCGAAGTATTGAATCGTCGGGCCGGCTGACGCCAAAGTAACCGAAGGAGCCAACAATGCGATAGCTACTGCTAAAAAGAGCATGGTCACACAGGTTTTCAGACTCATAGGCCTCAGTTGACAATCGTTCATCATTATCGTTCCCCCTCTGGTACTCTGTCTGTCTTATATAAAATTTACCATAGTTTGGACTTTATAATTCTTAAATAAAAATAAACAAAAACTTACTCTTTTCTTAAGTTTTGGAGTAAGTCTTTGTTTTATAATGACGTTTCAGCTTGTTTAAATCTGACATTATTTTTTAAAGTTTTTTTACAGGGCTTCTCTCTCCTTCGAAAGAGAGACGAAAAGCTGGTTCTCCAGGATTTTGCTTTACACCGGTCGCTGAATAAGCTACGCGGACAAAACTAACGCGAAAAGCTCTCCGCTCTGTCGGGTACCCGGCTAAATCGGCTCCTGCCTCATAGCCGGTTGGAAACGTCCTGTTTCCAACCCGACTCCGCTGCGTGCTTTTCGCGAAGTTTTGTTTCCGCTCGCTTAAATTCGCTCCCTTTTGTAAAGCAAAATCCTTGGGCTGCTTTTTCCGTCCTTACCAGCACCGTTTGCGGCATAGCCGGCTTCCCTGAAACGAACCTGAAAAAGCCACCCCTCAAGCGTAGCTTTACGCACAATAGGGAACGGCTTTAGTGGAGGAGCGGTCAGGTGAACGTGGCTTTCTTAACGTAGCGCAGCCACGGTTCACATCAGGTATTACCCCAAGGTTTGGCGTCGAAAGTGTCCGGTGGACAGTTTCGCTCAAAGCGGCGCGCCCCAAAGAGTACTTATCCGCTGCAGATGCTGTTAAGAAAGCTAGTAAGCCAGCTCTGGAGCTATGGAGTACGTGAGCTCCGATGGAGAAAGCCTCCGGTGGAGGGTTTCAGGAGCTCACGCCCGAAGGTTCGTTGGGCGTAAAGCTACACGACCCAAGGCTTTTATAGTAGTCCTAACTCACTTCATTGATTAACGCTTCGAATCCCGGCAGAGCCCTCTCAATGGTTTCATAAGCCACACAATAAGCAATCCGGGCATATCCCGGGCAGGCAAAGGAAGTGCCCGGAACGATGAGAATATTTTTACTCTTGGCCAGGGTGCAAAACTCAAGATCATTCTCTAGGGGAGTTTTAATGAATAAGTAAAAGGCCCCCTCGGGTTTAATGCACTGATAGCCGTAGGATACCAGGGCATTATAAAGCAGCTCCCGGTTCCGGTTGTAGCTGTCAAGGTTAACCTGGGCATCAAGGCATTTGGCGATAACCCTCTGGAAAAGGGAAGGAGCATTGACAAACCCGAGAATGCGATTGGCTATATTGGCGGCGGCGATCAAATTCTCATAATCCGCAGCCTCCCGCGGAATCACCAGATAACCGATTCTCTCTCCCGGTAAGGAGAGGGATTTGCTGTAGGAATAGCCGACGATGGTGTTCTCATAATACTTGGTCAGATAGGGCACTTCCACCTGATCATAGGCCAGCTCCCGATAGGGCTCATCTCCGATCAGATAGATCACTGTGCCATACTCCTCCTGCTTTGCTCGGAGAATATCCGCCAAAGCAGCTATGGTTTCCGCTGAATAAACCACACCCGTGGGGTTGTTGGGAGAATTAATCAGAACAGCTTTGGTCCTTGGACTAATCTTCTCCTTAAGCTCCTCCAGATTAGGTTGGAAATCCTTGGTATTGGGCGAAACCACGATCAGCTGGCCCTGATAGTTTTGAACATAGTTGCGGTACTCGCCAAAAAAAGGAGCAAAGGTAAGCACCTCATCCTCCGGGTTGAGCAGGGTTTTGAAGATAACATTTAAGCCTCCGGCTGCGCCTACCGTCATGAGAATATTATCAGCTGCAAACCCTGTGGCGAATCGTTGGTTAAGGGAAGCGGCGATGGCTCCCCGCACATCTTCAAAGCCGGAATTATTCATATAGCCGTGAACGGTTGTGGAATTCTCTTCATTTAAAATGTCCATAATGGCTTGCTTTACTTCAGCAGGCGGCTCCACATTAGGATTGCCCAAACTAAAATCATAGACATTGTCAGCTCCGTATAGAGCTGACAAGCGTTTTCCTTCTTCAAACATCGCCCGAATAATCGAGGAACTGTTAACCTGCTGTTGCATGGTCCTGGAAATCATGCCATCCCCTCTTCCTTCATCTTTGCTTATTATGCTTTATCATAGCACTAACTGCAAACTCTCTGCAATGATAACCCTTAATGCTTTTGCTCATCACTTTTTCATATGTTTAAATCTCGTGTGCTAAAAAGAATATAAAAAAGAAAACTTGTATAGGCTAACAAATGCATCAGGATATTGAAGCAGTTTCCTCAATCCGCAAGGATCCTTAAGCTCACGCCTGCCAAAGCTGGCTTAGTAAGGATTATGCGGCCTCAACCGTTTTGACTTCTGTCAGCAAAGTCTATAGAATAGTCAAAGTGACAACTTAAATATATTCTAAAGGTTGTCATTCGAAATATTTATTGTTCATGAGAGGAGGTTGGTTATGAGTGTAAAAATTGAAGTCAATAACCTCATCAAAATTTTTAACCCTCAGCCACAAAAAGCCTTGGATCTTTTGGCCAAAGGCTTGAGCAAGGAGCAGATTCTAAGCGAGACCGGCCTCACCGTCGGTGTAAATAATGTCAGCTTTACCGTCAACGAAGGAGAAATATTCGTGATCATGGGCCTTTCCGGCAGCGGTAAGTCCACCATTCTCCGCTGTCTCAACCGTTTAATCGAGCCCAGTGCCGGATCTATCCTTATTGACGGAGTGGATATTACTCAACTAAAACCCCAAGAGCTGAGGCAAACAAGACAGAAAAAGTTAGGAATGGTCTTCCAGCAGTTTGCCCTCCTTCCCCATCGCACAGTTCTGCAAAACACTGTCTTCGGCCTGGAGATTCAAGGCACCGACAGGGCCGCTCGTGAGCAAAAGGCCCGGGATTGCCTGGCGATGGTCGGCTTGGCAGGTTGGGAAAGCTCCTATCCTGATGAATTGAGCGGCGGCATGAAACAACGGGTCGGATTGGCCCGGGCTTTGACCAATGATCCGGATATCTTGCTCATGGATGAAGCTTTCAGCGCTTTGGATCCCTTGATTCGGGAAGAAATGCAGGATGAGCTGCTTAATCTTCAGCAGAAGATGAACAAAACCATCGTCTTTATTACCCATGACCTGAACGAAGCTCTGAAAATTGGCGACCAAATCGCCTTTGTCCGCGACGGTTCTCTGGTCCAAGTGGGTACGGCTGAAGAAATTGTCGGCAGCCCTGCTGATGAATATGTGGCCAAATTTGCCCGCGGTGTGGATCTCAGCCGGATTCTCACCTTGAAGGATATTATGAAGCGGCCTCAACCTGTAGTACAGCTTAAAGACGGCCCTAACGTTGCCCTTAAGGTTATGAAAGAGCATGGCCTGTCCAGCGTTTTTGTCGTGGACAGAAGCAAGCGTTTGCACGGACTTATCAATGCGGACTTGGCCATTGAAGCCCGTCAGAAAGGTGTCCACAACCTTCAGGAAGCCGAGCTGATTGAAGTTCTGGCTCTGCAGGGCAATGTCCTCGTTCAGGATATTCTTCCGGTCATTGCCAATACAAAGGTTCCACTGGCTGTGGTCGATGAAGAAGAGCATTTGATCGGAATCATTGTTCGCGGTGTCGTGCTTGCCGCCTTAGCAGAAGCGGGAAGTTCGGCAGGAAAAACAGGAGGTGAAACCTGATGACGAAAATTCCTTTGGGGGAGTGGGTTAATCAGGGTGTCGATACCCTGCTCTTCTATTTTGGAAGTGCCTTCGATGCCTTTACCGATTCGGTAACCTCAATGACCGATGCAATGAGGGAGGGGCTTGACGTCGTCCCCTGGTTTATCCTCGTCCTTCTCTTCGCAGCGTTGGCATGGCGGGCCAAAGGCTGGCGCCTGGCTCTGGGCACCACCGTAGGCCTCTGTCTGATCTATAATTTAGAGTTATGGCCGGCTTTTCTCGATACTCTCATCCTGGTCCTGCTTGCCTCCCTTGTCTCCTTAGTGATCGGAATTCCCTTAGGGATACTGGGAGCACGGCACAATGGTTTTCATAGAGTCCTTTCCCCTATTCTGGATTTCATGCAAACCATGCCTTCCTTCGTTTACCTCATTCCCGCTTTGATGTTCTTTAGCTTAGGAACGGTATCGGCGATTTTTGCCACCGTTATCTTTGCCATGCCGCCTGTCATTCGCTTAACGGCTTTGGGAATTCGTCAGGTTCCCGCCGATCTGGTGGAAGTGGGAGAGGCCTTTGGCTCCAATTCCCGGCAAATGCTGTGGAAGATTCAATTACCCTTAGCTTTGCCGACCATCATGGCCGGAATCAATCAAACCATGATGCTCTCCTTATCCATGGTGGTTATCTCCGCCATGATCGGAGCTCAGGGCTTGGGAGCCGGGGTACTGGCAGGGATTTCCGGGATGGATATCGGTAAAGGGTTCGAGTATGGCTTAGCGGTGGTTATCCTGGCCATGATCCTTGACCGTCTCAGCCAGGGAGCCTTACGAAACTCCCGGGTAGCTAAAAAGATGTAGAAAATTATTAAAACTATAAAGGATGATTCAATGAAAATACAAAAATCTTGGCCCAAAGCCCTCCTCTGGGCGCTGACAGCTCTGCTCGCCATTGGGCTGACCGGCTGTGGAGCAACCTCCGGCAGCCCATCCGGCAATAAAAAAACCAACGGCAGCGACAAAACGGTCAATATCGGCTATGTTAACTGGGCGGAAGCCGTAGCCGTCAGCAACCTCTGGAAAGTTATCCTGGAGGAACAAGGTTACAACGTAAAGATGACAAGCCTTGATGCCGCTCCCCTCTTTGTGGGACTCTCCGCAGGAAATTTAGATATCTTCATGGACAGCTGGCTCCCCACTACTCATCAAATTTTCTGGGATAAATATAAAAACAAGCTGGATGATTATGGTGTATGGTATACTGACGAAGCAAAAATCGGCCTTGTGGTGCCTGAGTATGTGGAGATCAGCTCCATCGAAGAATTGAACGCATACAAAGACCGATTCAGCGGCAGAATTACGGGTATTGATCCCGGCGCCGGAATTATGAAAGCTACTGAAACTGCTATTGACAGCTACAACCTGGAGTTTAACCTGATTCAAAGTTCTGAAGCCGCTATGCTGGCCGCTTTAGACAAAGCCTATCGCAACCAGGAATGGATTGCCGTTACCGGTTGGAGCCCCCATTGGAAATTCGCCAAATATGATTTAAAATACCTTGAAGATCCAAAGGGCAGCTACGGCCAGTCTGAGCAGATTCACACTTTGGCCAACAAGGAGTTTACCCAAGCTCATCCCGAAGTCGCGGCAATGCTCAAGAAATTTGAGCTCAATGATCAACAGCTCGGTACCTTGGAGGGTTATATTAACGAGGGTATGAAACCTGAAGAAGCGGCCCAAAAATGGATGGCTGAGAATCGGGACTTAGTGGACAGCTGGCTCAAATAGGAAGTTAAAAACCCCCTGCGGCATCCCCTCCAGTGCAATGCACCGGGATAGCCCAGGGGGTTTTAACTAGCTAATATTCATGGTTTTCCACTGTAGTTTAACCTCGTTCAATTGGGACGGTCCGGTTTTGCACCCGGTTGGGGAGGCTGGCCCTTCATATCGCCAAAGTTGCCACCTTTGCCGCCTCCCATGCCGTCCATGCCGCTGCCCATGCCCCCGCCATTAGAGGTGGCCACTGAAGATAGAGTCACCGTTTCCTCAAGGGGGCCGGCAGTTAAAGTATAGGTCCCCCCTTGGACAAGATCCGGAGAGCTGAGGTGAACTGAGGTAAATTCCTTATTTGCCGTCCACTTCAGGATGACCTTATCATTGACATCGGTTAAGGTTACCTCACTTCCTGCCGCCACAGAGGTTGAAAGATTATGAAGCAAGGAATATTGGCCGGACTCTTCAGAAAACCCTTGAGCCATCCCGCTGCTCCCTGTGGCCATCAGGACTCCGCCGCTAATCGTGGCCGTTCCGTCATAATCCAGGGCAGCGTTGCCATTATTGATAGGACCGCTTACGGTAATCGTTCCCCCCTCGACGAACAGGTTGCCGTTGGAATCCAGACCGTCCCCGGCGGCATCGACTTTAATCTCACCGCCGCTGATCCGCAAATAGTGATCTGTGCTTTCCTGAGTGAAGCTGTTCTGCCCGGGCCGGCCAAAAGCTGAGCCGTCGTTGCCCCCGGCTACGTTCAGGCCGTCGTCACGGGCTGTGACTTCTATGATCCCGCCTGTGATGGTTATGGTATTTCCTTCAATGCCCTCATAGCTTTTAGCCACCAGAAGAATTCCCCCGGTGATGGTCAAATCACCATCGGCATGAAGCCCATCATCTCCTGAACTGACAGCGTAAGTGCCTCCGGTAATGACCAGCTTGCCATTGCTGTGCAGGGCATCGTCGGAAGAATCGATATCAAAACTTCCTTCATTAAGAATCATCTCTTTACCGGCTTTAAATCCTTTGGCGCTGGGAGTGTCCTCGACCGTTGCAGTTTCAGTTGCTGTTTCAGGCGGGGCGCCATTGACGTTCTCAGGATTTCCCGGAGGCCCGCCCCACATGCCCCAGCTGCCCCGTTCATTGCCCTGGGAATCCGTGCTGGCGTTTTCACTGCCCCCCCCGGTCATGATCTTGAACGTACCCCCGTCGGTCTGGAGAAGGGTTTCGGCCTGGAAGGCATCCCCTTGGGTCTCGATGGCAAAGGTGCCGCCGGCAATATAGACAAACCCTCTGGTCTCATCCTCGGTGTTATCTGATTGAACAGCATCTCCCTGAGTCTTCAAGGCAAAGATGCCATCTTTGATTTTGACACAATCCTTGCCATGCAATCCCTGGCCTTGAGCGGTCACGGAGAGCTTGCCGCCGGTGATGACCAGATCATCTTTGGAGACAATCCCGTGTTTATAGTGAGCGATGACATTCAGGGCACCGCCGCCATTGATGGTGAGATCAGCCTTGCTGTAAATCACTCCATCCACATTGACCTCATCCCTTTGCACATACTCCGCACCGTCGCTCAGGGTATTTTGGCTGTCTGTGGCCAGGGTTATGAACACTTTGTCCGCTTCCTTAATATACAAAGCCGCATGATCCTCGTTATGGATACTCACTCCCCTCAGGACCAGCTGAATCTTATCCGTGTCCGGTGCATCGACGATGATTTGCCCATCAGGCAAGGATCCGGATAAAACATACGTCCCCTCCTGTGTAATGCTCACCGTCTCCCCCTCGGCCTCAGCACCTGAACCCGCCACCTCAATGCCGCTATCGCTTAAAGTAATTTGGGTGGCCGTCCCCTCGTCAAAACCCACGTCCAAATCACGAGCCGAAAAACTAAGGTCAAATTCCGCTGACGAAGTTACCGGGGAGGAGATGGCCACAGAGGCATCACCCATTTCCTGTTGGCTTCCGGCCTTGCCGCAGCCTGTGAGCCCCAAGGTCAAGACCAGGAAAAGGGAGACTAATGTGTACCCCTTTGACCTTATTTTCTTCATTATAGTTCCTCCTTACGCACGCTGACCCTACCGCAGAGTATCTCCAGATTGCCGTTGCGGCAGCGAAGTTCGTTAATCAGTTCTCGTTCTTTGTTCATATCTTTCAACAGGATTCGGTAATCCAATTTAAAGAGACTTCCCATATTAGTGGTTTTAACCTGGACTAAATCCCATTTGCTCAGATACCGCTCAAAAAGATCATCAAAAACTCCAGAGTAATCCAACCCTTCAGGAATCGTAATCCGCAAGGTTTTCTCAGCATTTTTCTGTTCGCCGAACCCCACCCAATCCAGCAAAAGATTGGTCAAGCCAAGGATCAGTGTAAACATAACGGCAATGCCCAAGAATCCCATACCTGTGGCCAAACCGATGGCCATAGCCAGGAAAATACTGCTGATTTCCTTAGCAGAACCGGGAATGGAACGGAAACGGACCAGGCTGAACGCCCCCATAACGGCAAGACCGGCTCCCAGGTTGCCGTTGACCAGCATGATCACCAGCTGAACGATTGCCGGCAAGGTGGCTAAAGTAGCTACGAAACTTTTGCTATAAGAATAAGCGTTGCGATACATATAGAAACAAGCAATAATAATCCCCAGTAAGAGGGAGACCCCTGTGCAAAGCAAAAAAGATTGCCAGGGAAAAGCCGTTCCGGCAGCCTCTATATTCAATATACTTTGAAAAATACTGTCAAGCAATGATTTTTCCCCCTTTATTTAATATTTGACCTGCTGAGGAAGTCAGATAAGCCTTGCCGTATTTGGAGAAGGAGCTCGGGTAGATTGCCAGTTCGTCCAAAATGTGTGCAAGCCACAAGGGCATGGCGCCGGCAATTTTGATCTCCATAAGCCGCTGTCCCGGAACCAGCAACGAGCGCCCCCAAGGTGCCATGCTTAAATCAAGCTCATCCTGACGCCAGAGAATATCTTGATCGAAGGTAATTCTTAGTCCGGGATCCTCAATACCGGAAAGAGCCAGGCGCTCATAGGAGATATACATGGCGGGACCAATCTCTCCATAGAACTTGAGGAACCAGTCGATTTCTTGCGTGATCTGACTGGCGTTGCGGGCCGGTTTTCTATGGTAGAGATACTCCACCGCCTCTTCCAGAGACATTACCGTTCGTCGCTTATAGACCACACCCTGGAACTTTTTCTTAAGCTCTACAAAAACCTGATCATGACCATGGGGAGTACCATAACTTCTTAGTCTTAATTTTTCTTTATAGAGCGGTTTTTCCAGGGACGCGGAAATCAAGTGATAATCCGGGGTATCGAAATAGATCGTGTTAATCCTGCTTTGCTTGAACTTATCCTCTTTTACTTTTCCTGCCGCTCTTTTGAGCAGGTGCCGATACTGTTCTTCATTCAGCATATATTTCTTTTCATAGCGTTTAAAAACAGATTGATAGGTGCTCATCCAGTTGCCCTCCCGATTTCTTATTTAACCTTACTTTACAATGTCTTAACGATGACTTAACAATCGCTATGATTAAAGTTTATCTGCTGAACCTTAAACTCACTTTAAAGCTTCCGCACTTCATAGAAGTTCAGCAAAACTTTGCCTTTATATAAAAAGAACCACGAATCTGTCCTGAGCACAGACTCGTGGTTCTTTTTATACACTTATCTTCCGATTATAAACTTATCTTAATAGTCTTCCCGGAGGCCAAACTCGGCATCTTCCACCCACTCCTCCGAGCGGCTGAGCAAAGCGGTCAATTGTTCCAGAATGGCATAGTGCTCCTTTTCCTGGAGAATCAGATAGTCAAACAAAGCTTTGGTCTCCCCATCCGCTGCTTCAGAAGAGCATTTTTGATAGAGAAGGATGCTTTCTTTTTCATTGTCCAGGGCGGCCCGATAGACATCGATCTGACTGGGAATTTCCTTAATCTCGTTTTTAATCCTGTCTTTATCACTGAAAACGTTTTTGGCCGTGGCCAGGGTCTCATTCGGTTCCAGGGTATAGTTCAGGTTCTTGGTCTTCTTCTCTAAGATCTGAGCATGCATTTTTTCATCATCGGCCAGCATTAAGAAAATCGCCCTCAAGCTGTTGGCTTGATTGATCACTGCTTGCTCCCGGTAATAGCGTTCTCCATCCAGTTCCATTTTAATCGCAAATTCTAAAGCATTCACTGCCATCCCTCCTGTTCATGTTCATGTTCAATGAGTTAGCTTAGGTTAGCTTATTCTTGTCCACCCAAATGACATAAGACTCCATAAATTTCTGTAAAAACCCGCGGGTCCGCTCATTGGTAAGGTTACCGTTTTCATCAAAAACAGTGGCGATATTGCCCAGATAAGCTTCCGGAGCCTGCATCGTCGACACATTTAAGCAGGAGAGGGTTTGGCGGAGGTGATGGTTCGCCCCAAAGCCGCCGATTGAACCCGGCGAAGCCGTCAGGACCGCCCCGGGTTTCCCTCCCCACACGCTCTTACTGGGCGGTCTGGACCCTACATCAAGTGCATTCTTAAGCACCCCAGGCACCGACCGGTTATACTCGGGACTTACAAAGAGAAAGGCATCACAGCTTTTCATCTTTTCACGAAAAACAGTCCAGGCTTCCGGAAGGTTACCCGGCTCGTCAAGATCCTCGTTATAGAGAGCCAGCTCACCGATCGCCACGTTTTCCAGTTCAAGGGATTGCGGGGCCACTTCCTTAAGGGCCTTGCTCAGCTTCCGGCAAAAAGAATCCTTGCGTAAACTTCCCACCAGGACGCCAACCTTTATTCGACTCACAAATCATCACCTCAATTTAAGTATTTTGACCAAGGGAATACTATATATTTGGCTAATTATAACATATAATTTACCCTTTAGCTTCCTTAACTAAATATATCTGATGTTTTCCTTGAGCAATTCCACACCTCTCGCTCCTCTGCCGGTAACCCAGCAGAAGGAGAGCTTGACATGAAATTCGACACTGGTGTCGAATTTCAACTCTTCTTACCTGTTTCAGAACCCATGGGCAGATAGTTCTGATCGATAGTTTAAATGACTACCATAAAACTTATGCCCTGCTCCCGCCGTTCGACAGTGATCCTGCCCTGGTGAGCGGTCACAATAGCCTGAGCTACGGAGAGCCCGATTCCGTAACCGCCGCTTTCCCGGGAACGGGATGTCTCACCGCGGGCAAAGCGATCAAAAAGAGGGTTAAGATCCCCTTCAGGCAACGGATCACAGGTATTATAAACTTCTAAGCAGATGGTTTTACCCCGTTTCTTCAAAGAAACTTTTAATTGTCCATGTTCAGCGGCATATTTTACCCCATTATCCACCAGGATGGTCACTAAATAACGCAGGCTGCTCTCTTCTCCTTTAATCAGCAGACCCGGCTGAATATCCAGCACAAAGTCCAGTCCCTTTTTCTCCCCAAGAGCCGTGAAACTTCCGGCCGTTTCCTCGACGAGATCGCTGAAGGACAAATTTTCGAAGGTTAACTCCACTTTCCCTTCATCCATTTTGGCCAGGGTGAGAAGATTCTTCACCAGTTCGTCCAACCGTTTCACCTGGTGCTGAATGCTTTGTGTCCACTCATTTTTGCCGTTGGTCAGCTCTAAAACCTCACTATTGGCGGCAATAATGGCCAAGGGCGTCTTGATTTCATGACCGGCATCGGTGATGAACTGCTTTTGCCTCTCCATATTTTCAATAACCGGCCGTATGGCCCGTCTCGATAAGGCGGAGACCAGAATAAAGAGGATCAAGAGGCTAATCAGCGCAATACCTATGGAATTCCAGAGAAAATCTTTGCTGGTATTGATCTGCCTGCTGCAATCCATAAGGATCAACAAATTGCCATAATCTTTTTCGGCAATCAAGTAGCGGTACTGTCCTAAATAACCTTTAACCCGTCCCTCCTTCAACAGCTTTTGGGCATAGTCCATGGCCTCAGCGGAGGAAACACCGGCAATATGGCTGGTGTCGATCTCGGTAATGGACTGGTCCTTATTGGTCCGAATCAGGAAATAACGGGTTTCAAAGGGAGTTTCCTCCGTCATCCGAAAACCGCTGCGGGGTTCCCGGCGGGGCGGCTCCCCATGACCTAAGGGAGGAAACCGCCCCTCGTTCTCGGCCAGGGTTGCCAATAGATTATCGGCATTTTGCGTAACATGCCCGACATTAACCAGATTAAGGGAGCCGAGGACAACCACCATGACCACCAATAAGGAAAGCATAGCAATGGCGATAAAGCGCTTTTGCAGATTTTTAACCATGACTGTCCTCCAAGGTATACCCTAAACCGCGGGAGGCTTTAATCGTTACAGTGGATCCTAATGCAGTCAGTTTTTTGCGCAGATAGGATATATAGACCCATACCACATTAATTTCCGCTTCCGCATCATAGCCCCAGATTCGTTCCATAAACTGTTCCGTGGAGATCAGCCGGTTGGGGCTGCTCATCATCATCTCCATCATCTGATACTCTTTGTTGCCTAACCGTATGGAACCTTTCTCACCGGATAATTCATAGTTTGCCCGATCCAGCTGCAAATTGCCTACGGTGAGAAGATTGGGGGCAAATTCCGTCTTGCGCCGGGTGATGGCCCGAATCCGCGCTAAAAGTTCCCCCATGGCAAAAGGCTTGGTCAGGTAATCATCTGCCCCATGATCCAAACCTTCAATCCGGTCCTCGATCTCCCCTTTAGCTGTGAGCATTAAGATTGGGGTGGAAATTCCTTTTTCCCGCAGCTTGGCAAGAACCTCCAGACCATTCATCTTCGGCATCATGATATCCAGAAGGATGCCGTCATAGTTCCCGGCCAAAGCCCAATCCAGAGCATCAGCCCCATTATCTACCGCATCCACAGAATAATTGTTGTGTTTGAGAATGGCTGTTAAAGCATTGGCCAGTTCCAGTTCATCCTCTGCTAATAATAATCTCATCATACCCCTCCCTTTTTCCATGGGATCGGCCAGAGTCTTTTTCTAATGATTCTATCCTATTCAGCTTAAATATACTTTAAAAACAGCAACTAACCAAGGAAACCCAGATGCTCCAAAAGGATCTTAAGCCCCATCAGAATCAGAATCACCCCGCCGGCCAGCTCCGCTCTGGCCTTATAACATTCTCCAAAAACATTGCCGATCTTAACCCCCAGGAAGGAAAAAAGGAAAGTGATCACCCCAATCATAAACACCGCAGGCACGATATCCACATGCAAAAAAGCAAAGGTAATGCCAACCGCCAGAGCGTCAATGCTGGTGGCTAAGGATAGAATGATCATGTCCTTAAGATTAAAGCGATCTTCGATAATTTCACAAGGGCCTCTGGATTCCTTAATCATGTTCAGGCCAATGAGAGAAAGCAGAATAAAAGCAATCCAATGGTCGATTGCCGTAATATAAGACTCAAACCGTGTTCCCAGCAAAAAGCCGATCAGAGGCATTAAAGCCTGAAATCCCCCGAAAAAAAACCCGGTGATCAATGCTGTCTTGTAGCTCATCCGCCTCATGGACAAACCTTTGCTGATAGCCACGGCGAAAGCATCCATAGAAAGCCCCACAGCGATTAAGAATAACTCCAGATTTCCCATTATCATACTCCTTACTTCAACTTAATTTTATAGTTCCCCGGATCGCCGCGAATTTTACTTAAAAAATCCACCGGAATTAAAACAAGACCCACGGGTAGCTTTAAGAACTACCCATGAGTCTTGTCTTTTAAGACAAGCCAGACCTAAGCGGTCATTATGTTGACTTGCCACATAGCCATAACTATGCTGACTACTCCCCCATGGAAACCTTATATCGTCAATATTATACCATCAATCCGTCAATATTCAATCTGTTTTTCCCCTCTGCTCTATAATATTCCCTTTTAAGTCAAAGTGACAGCCACAAAATAATACCCTATAATGGTAATTACACAAGGAGGAGGATTTCATGCGGTATGGCAGGCCCCAGGTGCGAAGCACCCGCTCTCCGCTAACTGAAGAAGAAAAACAAAATAAGCCCAAGGTCACCAAAGCCTTTCTACGGCGGATTTTAAGCTACCTCCTGCCCTACTGGCCGCGACTCGCCCTGGTATTCGCGGCGATCATTCTTTCATCTCTTCTTGGGCTCCTTCCCCCTTTATTGTCCGGACGTATTATTGACGACGGGCTGCTCGGCAGAGACTTCCCCCTTCTGGTCCAGTTGATCCTGCTTTCTTTTATCGTTTTGATCATCGCCAACCTGATTAATGTCCTGGAGAACTACCTGACCACCTGGGTCGCTCAGCATATCATCTACGATATGAAAAATCAGATGTATGACCATTTACAGCAAATGTCTCACCGTTTTTTCACGAACAATCATCAAGGCGATATCATCACCCGCATGACCACGGATATCAACGGAGTGCAAACCGTCATTGTGGGCACCTTGACCAGACTTGTCAGCAATACCATTATCCTCGTGACAACCTTAGCGGCCCTTGTCCAAAAGAACTGGCTTCTGGCTTTGATCAGCATGACTATCGTCCCTTTGTTCATTCTCCCCACCAATCAAGTGGGCAATCGCCGCTGGTCCCTGACCATGGCCAAGCAGGAGCAAACAGATGCCTCCAATCAACTGTTTAATGAAACCTTAAGCGTCAGCGGTCAGCTGTTGGTTAAATTATTTACCCGCGAAAATAAAGAGTATGCGAAATTTGAGAAGTTCAACCGGGAGATTACCCGTTTAAGCATCCGGGAAATTCTCGTGGGCCGCTGGTTCCGGGTCATTTTTGATACCTTCACCAATATGGGCCCCATGATCATTTACTTAGCCGGCGGCTTCCTCATGATCAAGATGGGCTCGGGCCTGACTGTAGGGGATATTACCGTGGTCGTCGCCTTGCTGGGACGTCTCTATCTT
Source organism: Desulfitobacterium sp. LBE (assembly GCF_007830365.1). NCBI lineage: Bacteria > Bacillati > Bacillota > Clostridia > Eubacteriales > Desulfitobacteriaceae > Desulfitobacterium > Desulfitobacterium sp. LBE. The sequence continues at coordinate 1,080,114 of NZ_VLKD01000001.1, forward strand.
CCTGTGAATGTCCTTTTAACCATTCAGGTGGATATCATCCGTTCCCTGGCTCTCTTTTCCAGAGTCTTTGAGTATTTTGATATCCCTGTTGAAATTAAAAACTCTCCCCAGGCTATTGTCCCCAAGGAGTGTGCCGGAACAATCGTCTTTGAGCGGGTTTCTTTTCATTATGAGGGAAAACCCGTCCTGAAGAATATCAATCTGACCATCGAAAAAGGGAAATCCGTGGCTATTGTGGGACCTTCAGGTACAGGAAAAACCACCTTGATCAACCTCATCCCCCGTTTATATGATGTGACCGGTGGCAGGGTCCTTCTGGATGGGCAGGATGTTCGGGACCTTGACCTGAACTTTCTGCGCCAAAATATCGGCATGGTTGCTCAGGACACCTATCTCTTCAACGGAACCATTCGCGAGAACCTCCACTATGCCAATGAGCATGCCCAAGAAGAGGATTTGATCAGGGTGTGTCGGGAAGCCAATATCTATGATTTTATCCGTACCCTGCCTGACGGTTTTGACACGTTGGTCGGCAACCGGGGGTTAAAACTGTCCGGCGGTGAAAAGCAGCGCCTTGCCATCGCCCGGGTTCTCCTCAAGAACCCCAAAGTGCTGATCATGGATGAAGCCACCTCTTCTTTGGATTCCCTCAGCGAATCCCTGATCCAGGAAGCTATCGAACCCATACTTAAAGGCAGAACCAGCGTTATTATCGCCCATCGGCTCTCTACAATTATGGCCGTGGATGACATTATCGTCTTACAAGAAGGGGAAATCGTCCAACAAGGGACCCATTGGGAGCTGCTTAAAGAAGACGGACTCTATAAATTGCTCTATGAGACCCAGTTTAAAATAGCCCTGGAGGATCTGGAGCACCGTTAGGGCAAAAAACACCCTCAAGCTTTGGCAGTAAAGTCTTGAGGGTGCTTTCATATCTAGTCTTAAGCTTGGGGAGTCAAGGTCCGTTTTAAGAACTCCCGGGTCCGCTCCTGTGTGGGGTTATTAAAGATCTCCTCCGGAGGACCCTCCTCGGCGATCACCCCTTTATCCATAAAGACCACCCGATCGGAAACCTCTTTGGCAAAGCCCATTTCATGGGTAACCACCAACATGGTCAGTCCCGACTCAGCTAATTCTTTCATAACCTTCAGCACTTCTCCCACCATCTCCGGGTCCAGGGCGGAGGTAGGCTCGTCAAAGAGCATCACATCCGGTTCCATGGACAGAGCCCGGGCAATGGCTACCCGTTGTTTTTGCCCTCCCGACAATTGCTTGGGCTTGGCATTGATGTATTGCTCCATCCCTACAACTTTCAGGTATTTCATAGCCACTTCCTCAGCCTCGGCCTTGGAACGCTTCAATAATTTGATTTGCCCTACCATGCAATTGTTCAGGACATTATGGTTATTGAACAAATTGAACTGCTGAAAGACCATCCCCAGCTTTTGGCGGTATTGATAGACATCATGCTGATCATCGAGAATGTTTTCCCCTTTATAGATGATCTGGCCGCCGCTGGGTTTCTCCAAAAGGTTAATGCAGCGCAGCAGGGTGGATTTGCCGGAACCGGATGAGCCGATGATACAGACCACTTCTCCTTTGCGCACGGAAAAATCAATATCCTTCAAGACTTCATTAGAGCCAAAGGATTTGCTTAAATGTTGAACTTCAATGACTTTTGCCAAGTGTGTTCCTCCTTCCTCAATCGGCTCTTGTCCCTCAGGTCTTGGTTCTGCGCAGCATACTCTCGGCAGTCTGCACCTGCATTTGATTCATAATATAGCTTTCCGGTCCATCCATCCTTCTTTCAATATAACGAAGAATGCGCGTTACCGTAAAGGTCATGATGAAGTAGAGGATACAGGCCACAAAGAAGGCTTCAAAGTAGCGGAAGTTGTTCCCGGCGATGGACTTGGTTTGGAAATACAGTTCCGTAACGGAGATAACATTGAGAACAGAGGTATCTTTAATATTGATTACAAATTCATTCCCTGTAGCCGGGAGAATATTGCGGATAACCTGAGGCAATACCACATTGGTCATGGTCTGAATATGATTCATGCCGATGGCATGGGCCGCTTCAAACTGTCCTTTGTCAATGGATATAATGCCGCCGCGGACGATCTCGGCCATATAGGCCCCGGTATTAATAGAAACGATAAAAATTCCCGCAAAGATATGATTCATATGAATGTTAAAAGCTAAGGCGGACCCATAATAAATAACCATAGCCTGAACGATCATGGGGGTTCCCCGGAAAAACTCAATATAGCTTGCCAAAAGAGCATTGACCACTTTCAGCAAAATGCGTTTAATCCCCCGTTCCGGCATGGGGATAGTGCGTATAACACCGATAATAAGTCCGATGAGAGAGCCAATGATGGTACCGATGATGGAGATTAAAAGGGTGAACCCTGCTCCGCGCAGAAACATGGGCCAGTTTTCGGTCAAAATGCGTATGATCCAATCTAAGCTCATCATTCTCCTCCTTACAAAAATATCACTAACCCCATAGTTGATGAGGCATTTTCAAAAAACAGGACAAAACCGACTGCATTGAATGTAGCCGGTTTTATAAAACATTATTCCCTGTGGAGCAAAATGTCCTTTAATTCGTCTTAGTTAGCTGCCGGTTGGTTCTTAATCGCATTATCCATGATTTGGATACGCTCTGCTTCAGGGATCCCTTTTAAGATCTCATTGATTTTAGCAGTGAGTTCGCTGCCCTTTTTCACCCCTACGGCAATGGCCGTATCCTCAGGATCGGTTTGGAATCCATCAGTGAATTCAACCATTTTGAAATCGCTGTTGGCCGCTTGAGCGCTGACCCCTTCTGGGCGCTCGGAAACATAGCCGTCGATCATGCCTGACTGTACCGCTACCCGCATCGCCGGGAAGTTATCCATAGCGGTTTGTTTGGAAACTCCTGGGATTTGGTCAATAACACCATAGTGGAAGGTGTTTAACTGAGCCGTAATTTTAGCCCCATTAAAGTCTTTAAGAGAGGTGGCGTTTTCATATTTGCTGCCGCTCTTGACCACTATAACCAGATCGGACTGGTAATAAATATCGGAGAAATCAATGGTTTCTTTCCGTTCTGCAGTCGGGGACATACCGGCGATAATCGCGTCGATTTTTCCGGAAGTTAAAGCAGGAACAAGACCATCCCATTCGGTTTTAACAATGACCAGTTCTTTGCCTAATCCTGCGGCAATTTTCTTGGCAATCTCCACATCGTAGCCACCGGCATATTCAGCACCGCCATCAATTTTGACTCCACCGTTGGCATCATTCATTTGCGTCCAGTTAAAGGGTGCATAGCCTGCCTCTAAGCCGACTTTAAAAGTACCCCCTTCATTCCCTGCTGCCGGTGTTTGAGTATTTCCCTGGCTGCTTGAACCGCAGCCTGTGGCCAGCAGCATGACAGAAAGCAACCCTGCCATCACTATTGATAATTTTCTTTTCATTGGAACCTCTCCTTCTTCTCTTTACCTTTTTCATAATATTAAAAATTGTAAAAAATAAATGAGACCTGAGTTGGTACTCAGGCCGCAAAAGTCATATTGCTCCTAAACCCCTCTTTTCCCCCGCCGAGATAGCACAACTCAATAAACCGGGACGTCTATTGAGACAGTTCTGCAGTTGTTCACTGCAGACCCAGCCCATAATACCGAGCGTATTAAAAGCTTCGGCGATATTTCCTTCTCCTTGTTTTCCTCGCTGCTCATGCTCCAAAAAGGACTGTTAAATATCGCACCTCTACCTCACCTGAAAAGTGAGGTTCACTATGAATTTATCTTCAGTCTACAATAACATTAGACAGCTTGTCAACCCGAACCGGTTTTGTATTATGTACTCATCAACTATTTCTTTAGAGGAAATTTAATGAAATTGTAGAATCTAGTTTATACTAGAGAAAATCAAGCACTCTCTAAATTATATTAAGAATTGGAGGATCAACAATGAGCGAACAAAAAACATTAAAGCATCTTATGGATGCCTTTGCCGGTGAATCACAAGCTAATCGGAAGTACCTGGCTTATGCCAAAAAGGCCGAAAAAGAGGGTAAACTCAACGCCGCCAAACTCTTTCAGGCAGCTGCTGACGCTGAGACCCTGCATGCCCACAGAGAGTTGGAGCTCGCCGGTAAAGTAGGTTCCACCGTGGATAATCTGAAAGATGGCATCGCCGGTGAAACCTATGAGTTTGAAAGCATGTACCCTGATTTTATTAAAGTTGCCGAAGCAGAAGGCAATAAAGCTGCTGTAACCACCTTTACTTTTGCTATGAAAGCAGAAGAAGTCCATGCCAAGCTCTATAAAGAGGCTTTGGAGAATTTAGACTCAACGGAAGAGGTATTCTATTATCTCTGTCCCGTCTGCGGCAACATCGAAAAATACATCCCCGAAAAATGTTCCATCTGTAATGTTCCCGGGGATAAATTTATTAAATACTAAACCGAATCCGGCTTTACCGATAAGCACGGGCCGCCCGCCAGGGACTCGTGCTTTTTTTATTATCCATGACTTTTATGCCATGGTTTGTATCTGTCCTTCAAGGCTTGAAAAGTCTCGGTCACCCCGCCTATAATTAGATTATACTGAACAGGTGATCGCTTGAAGGAGTTGTGTTTCATTGACATCAAAAAAGACTTCGGCCATTTTCTTTGCCATCCTTGCCGCCTTGCTTTTCGGAATCAGTTCTCCTGTATCCAAACTCCTGCTGACGAAAATCTCCCCCACCATGATGGCTGCCCTTCTCTATCTGGGAGCGGGGCTGGGGATGTGTGTTGTTCGCTTATTGAACCATCGCCAAGGAACGGAGGTTAAGGAGGCCCGCATCACCCAGAAAGATTTTCCTTATGTCTTAGCCATGATCATCCTGGATATTGCCGCGCCCGTATTTTTAATGGTGGGCTTAACTTTGAGCTCAGCGGCTCATGCCTCTCTTTTAGGAAATTTCGAAATTGTGGCCACGTCCCTCATTGCCCTGCTTATTTTCCAGGAGTCCATCGGCAAACGCTTATGGGCCGCACTGGCTTTAATCACTTTGGCCAGCATTATCCTTTCTGTGGAGGATCTCAGCAGCTTTACTTTCTCCTTGGGCTCACTCTTCGTTTTGTTATCCTGCATATGCTGGGGTTTCGAAAACAATTGCACAAGAAAGCTCGCCATCAAAGACCCCATGGATATTGTCATTCTCAAGGGCTTCGGCTCGGGCTTGGGGGCATTATTCCTGGCACTGTTCCTTAAAGAGACCTTAAGCGGTATCGGGTATATCCTGGGGGCACTTATGCTGGGTTTTGTAGCCTATGGCTTAAGTATCTTCTTTTATGTGCGGGCCCAGCGGGAATTGGGTGCAGCAAGAACCAGCGCCTATTATGCCCTGGCTCCTTTCATCGGGGTGGGCTTATCTTTTGCGATTTTCAGGGAAATGCCCAATGCCTCTTTTCTCGTCGCCTTAGGCATTATGATCGCCGGAGCTTATTTGGCCTCCAGTGAGGATCATGCCCATCTCCACGAGCACCCCGCCATCACTCATGAGCATCGCCACTCCCATAAGGATCCTCATCACAGTCATTCCCACCCCAATTCCTTTGCCGGAGAGCACAGCCATGTCCACACTCATATGCCACTGGCTCATAGCCATCATCACACCCCGGATATACATCACGGGCACATCCATTGAGGCAAATAGTGTGCTATGGGCACATCGGCCGGAAGCAGCTCATAATTCAGCAATTGAGTCACACCGACCCATTCATATCGATCGTGGACCCGCAGCTGAATCTCCTCCTGACGGATCTTGACCTGATAGGCTAACAGACGAATTGAGCCCTGGGGATACTCATAAAGGCTTGAACTGATATACTCCTGAACTTCAGCCTCTATCCCAAACTCTTCCCCAAGCTCACGTTTTAAACAGGCTTCAGGGGTCTCCCCCGGTTCCACTTTGCCGCCAGGGAATTCCCAGCTTCCGGCATGCTTTTCACCGGGAGCTCTGCGGGCAATCAGGACGTTTTGACCTTTAATGATGATTGCAGCTGTGACATCTTTCATAGACTAACCTCGCGCAATGCCTTCGTTAACATTGGCAAAGCTATATGGAGTGCTTTGAGATTATTACTAAGCATCGTATGCTGCCAAGTACCTTGCGCAAATTTCTCTTGTGCTTTCTCAGTCCTGTTAATCATTGAAGCTATGGCTCGGAGTGCTTCTTCCATATCAGCTCTTGTGAAATCATCCATAAACTCAACCTCCAGAAAAGCCCCAACCCTTTGCATCAACTCAAAGGACTCTGGGGCTTCCTACGATCTTATGGCACTTACAGATAGGCTTTCAATTCCTGCAGATTATTTTCTTCAAAGCGCAAGAGCCGTTCCATAAGCTCGATGATATGGGGTTCAGCTCCCTGATAGCTTTTGATCTTCTTCACGGCATTGATTACGCCCATAGTGCTGCCGATAACCAGCATTTCAGCCATATGTGAGGGGCTTTTATCCGTTAGTGTCTCAAAGCTGATCATCAGGTAGGTACGTATTTTCTCCAAAGTGCCGATACCCTTTTCATCAAAGCCCTTCTCATTCAACATAGCTTCGGCAGCCTTATGGATTTCCTGATATTCCTTATATTGAGATTTCAGATGATTCTTAAACTTACCATCTTCCACAATTTCAATCAACTGATTAAGGGTTGCCACACCCATCTGGGAGTTCTGATAGACGAAATTTAACAGCTCGGCATTTCCATTCATGCAGGTCACACTCCTTTTCGCTAGTATAGCCGGAAAAGGAGTGAGTATGCGGAATTATGGCTTAAAACGAATCCAGAAAGTTTTTCTCATAGATTTTTTCTGCTTCTTCCGCTACTAATGGTTTGCTGAACAAATACCCTTGGATGCTGTTACAGCCGCTTAGCTTTAATTGTTCATACTGCCACTGCTCTTCAATCCCTTCGGCAGTGATCACCAGGTTAAGACTGTGGGCCAGGGAAATGATGCTCTCGATGACCTTGATATTGTCAGGGCTTAAAAACTTATCACAGAGAGACTTATCCAATTTCACTTTATCCACCGGTATATAGGTCAGGTAGTTAAGTGAGGAGAACCCTGTGCCAAAGTCGTCCAAGGCTATTTTTATGCCTAATTCCTTGATCTTTTCCAGCAGCTCCAGGGTAAGATGAGTTTCTTCCAGTAAAATACTCTCCGTAATTTCAATTTCTAAACACTGAGGATCCATCTCATACTCCGCCAAGGTATCCACGAGGAATTGCAAATAATCCCTGTCCCGGATCTGCTTGCTGGAAAAATTGATGGAAATAGACTTACGGGGATATCCTTTGTCCCGCCAGGCTGCTGCCTGACGAATGGCCTCTTTGGTCACAACTCTGCCAATTTGATAGATTAGATCCGATTCCTCGGCGATACGAATAAACACATCAGGAGAAATAGGGTGATGCTTCAGGCGCACCAAAGCCTCAAAGCTCTCTATTTCGCCTGTTTTTACGTTGACTTGGGGCTGATAAACCAGATAGAATCCGTCTTCCTGTACCGCTTTCCGAATAATTCCTTCCGTAACCGCCTTATTGCGGAGTTCCTGCTGCATCTCTTTATTGTAGAGAAGGTGATGGTTTTTGCCGCTGCGCTTGACTTGATATAAAGCCGTATCCGCATTCATAATCAACTGGTCGATATCTGTACTGTCCTCGGGATAACGGGTGATCCCCATGCTGAACTTAAGGGTAAACTCATTGCGTTCAATGGAAATGGGCTGGGAGAACATGATCCGAATCTGTTTGATGCATTCCTCTATATCACAGCTATCCCGATCCGTCATCAGGATAAGAAATTCATCGCCGCCGAACCGGGAGATGAACATATTGGGGCAGGCATGATCCAGCAGCTTTTGTGCCACTGCTTTCAAGACCTTATCTCCCCAAACATGGCCCAGGGTATCATTGATTTCCTTGAAATTATCAATATCCATCAAGAGAATGTATAAAGGCAGCCCTTTTTCAATCTCTTCCTGAAGTTTTTCCATAAAGGAGATGCGGTTAGGCAGATTGGTTAAATAATCATAATGAGCAAGGTGATCAATATACTCCTCTTGCAGCTTCTGGTCCGTCACATCCGTCATAATTCCGTAAAGAAAGATCTCTTCTTCGCTGCTTCCCCGGATGGCTTTCCCCTGTGCTTTGATCCACCGGGATGGCTTGGCACTGGACTTCACCGGAAACTCAACCTTGATCTCACTCTTTTCCCCGTTCAAATAAGCGGCAATTTCTTCATTAAGCAATTGGACAATCTTTTCATTAAGGTATTTGTCCATAAGCTGATCAACCGGCTCATGCCACGGGAATGGGCGGGAAAGCCAGTTTTCAAAGTTCCGGGAGAAATAGATGCTCCGATTGCTCAGATTAAGCTCCCAGACGACGCTATTGGTACTGTTAATAGCATGCTCATATTTTTGATTAAGAAGTTCAATTCTCCGGACGTTCTCTTCAATAAGCCGGTATTGATGGCGAAGTTCTTCTTCAGTAGCTGCCAATTCTTCATAAGTGGCTGAGAGTTCTTCATTGCTCTCCCTTAATTTCCGCTGCATGGTACGGTGTTTAAGACTATCCATCCCCATCAAGGTGCTGATGATTAACATAATAAACAAAGCTGCAAATACACCCAAAAGCAGCTTCATGTTCTGTTCAAAATAGCTGCTCTTTTTATTGAGCAAAAGGGCGTCATGAGGCAGCAGCCTTTCCGGAATACCAAAATGCTGGACCATTTGATAATCAAAGATCGTATAATAAGGGCTCTCGTTCATCATCGGCAGGTCCTGGACAGGAGTTCCCTGCAGCAACTGAAAAACCATTTCCCCGGCTCTCTTCCCGGTCTCCCGGTAGGATACCTGAACCCCTCCCAAAAACCCTTGACCCACCCCGCCGCTGGTCGCCCGATACACCGGAACCTGGGTATTGGCACTGATAAAGGCTGCCGCTTCATCAATGGAAAGATCAAGCCCTGCCTGGTCTTTATACATACTGCCTAAAAATAAGATGATGGTATCATCCTGGATCTCCTGCAGGATATCGGCCATTTCCTCAGTGGTATGTTCAGAAATACTGATATCTTCAAAACGCAGACTGGGATAAAACCCTACCGCTCCATAAAATTGATCCTTCTCTCCCCTGCCAGTGATGCTGCCTTCCACCAGGCCGACAACCCGCTTGACATTGGAATTGAATTTCAGAGCCAGCTCTATGTTCTCCTTAATGGGGACACTTTCCACAATACCGGTCATGTAAGGATTGCGGGCTGCCTCTTCCGCCCGGTTCACATCATTAATGCCTAAAAAAACAATAGGGAGCTCGTCAAAAAGCTCCTTCTGATAGGCCATAGCAAAATCAAGAGCTCGATCATCCCCTACAATGATAGCATCATAAGGTTGAAGGTTATCCAGTTTGTAGCGCAGAGCAGTAAAGAAATTATCGATATTTTCCTGAGTATCAAACCGTTTGGTATCCATGTATTCGATATCCAGCAGAATATTATGCGGATCCAAAGCCTGGTGAATCCCAGCGATTTGCTCCGGTACGGTTGCAAAGCTTTCCGAGTAGGAACTAATGAATAAGACCCGCTGGTTCGTTTGTGCTTGAATTAATAATGGCTTTTGCCCAATAAATAAAATTATCAAGGCAATCAGGATGATAAGGAGCTTTTTCATTAAGTTATGAGTGCTAATAATTCCCATCCGCATGCCTCCTCTTAGTTATTTATACACTATTTTCAGACTATACTCAATTAGCTTTTCGAACAAATTTAACAAAAAACCATAAAACAATCGTATCCTAGGCTATGGTATAATAAACAAGGGTGATAAAGATGCAAATATTAAAAAATGATTGGCATGAATTATTAAAGGATGAGTTTGAACAGGAATATTATCAACAACTGAGAAAGCATTTAATACAGGAATACCGGACACGAACCATCTATCCTGATATGTATGATATTTTTAACGCACTACATTTTACTTCTTATCAAGATGTCAAAGTGGTCATTCTTGGGCAAGACCCCTACCATGGCCCGAACCAAGCCCATGGCCTGAGCTTTTCTGTCAAACCCGGTGTACCTGCTCCACCTTCTTTACAGAATATCTTTAAGGAATTGCAGAGTGACCTGGGCTGCCGAATCCCCAACCATGGCTACCTCAAGAAATGGGCAGAGCAGGGTGTTTTGCTCCTGAACACCTCTCTGACGGTTCGCGCCGGTCAAGCCAACTCCCATGCTCAGATCGGCTGGCATCAATTTACAGATAAAGTGATCGCGGCCCTGAGTCAGCGCCAGGACCCTGTGGTGTTTATCCTTTGGGGGAAAAATGCCCAGGCTAAACAAAGTATCATCGGCTCTCAGCATTTCATCATAAAATCTGTACATCCCAGCCCACTTTCCGCCCATGCCGGATTTTTTGGCAGCAAGCCTTTCTCCAAAGCCAATAATTTTTTAGTGTCCCAGGGTAAAGAACCTATTAATTGGCAGATTGAAGATATCTGATCCGCTCCTGGGCTCGGCAAATGTTACATTAAATTAAAGCAGGCTGTAAGGACCTATGCCCTTACAGCCTGCCTGTATAATGTGCCTTCCCGAAATGACTAGCGGGCTTGATTGTAGCCAAAGCCGCCGCAGCCGCCCTGACCACGGCCAAGCATACCGCCATTGCCGGCTCCCATCATTCCCCGTCCCCGGCCATAGCCATCCCCATAGCAATAAGCCTGATTCTCTTCCATGGCTGTGATCATCTGATCGGCTTGCTGCTGCGTCAAATTCCCGGATTCAACTCTTTGCGCCAAAGCATCTTTTCTCATTTCCAGAAGCTCTTTTTGGAATTCATCCAGTTTTCCGGCCTCATTGGCCATGACGCCTAAGTTTTTGCCTGTTTCATATTGTTCAGTCAGGACACTTTCCACTGTTTTTCCAGTGATTCCGGCTAAAGCCTCCACAGGGTTGTTATAAGCAGAGGCAGCCAGGACCGTTGAGGAAGATGCCCCTACTCCGAGCACGATGGCTCCAATCAAGATTGCTTTTTTGAACTTTTTCATAGTCATACCTCCTGTTTTTTTAATACTGAACCTTTGCTTATAGAGTAATCAAAAAGTATGACAGAACTATGTCTTTTCCAAGTTAAAACCATTGTATTTTTGTCACACGAGTTTTTGCAATACTATGGTAAAATAGGCTAAAGAATACTAGGGAGAGAATGTTATGTTAACTCTATTGATTGCCGATGATAATAAACAAATTACATCGATCTTAGAAGAATATGCGAAAAAAGAAGGCTATCAGCCTCATATAGCCTGGGATGGCTGCGCAGCTCTGGAACTTTTTCAGCAGCTTCAACCCGATCTGGTCTTATTGGATGTAATGATGCCTAAAGTTGATGGTTTTGAAGTCTGCCGGGAAATTCGTAAAACTTCCAACGTCCCCATCATCATGATTACTGCTCGGGGGGAGGATTTTGAACGGATCATGGGGCTGGATATCGGGGCGGATGATTATATCGTCAAGCCCTTTTCCCCCGGCGAAGTGATGGCGAGAATCCGCGCCATTCTGCGCAGAATCAGTCAAAACGACGAGGAGAAAAAACAAATCCTGTCTTTTGCTAACCTGATGATCAATCTGGATGACTATCTTGTGACCATTGACCAATGCCCGGTCTCCTTAACCAAGAAAGAGATCGAAATCCTCTGGACTCTGGCAACGAATCACAACAAAGTGTTCTCCCGGGATAATCTGCTCAACAGCGTATGGGGCTATGATTACTTTGGCGATATCCGTACCGTGGATTCTCATATTAAACGTTTGCGTTCCAAACTGGATTCCTTCCCCCATGAACAATGGGAGATTAAGACCATTTGGGGTGTAGGCTATAAATTCGGGGAGAAAACCAATGAAGAATAAAATCGCCCTTAAACTCACCCTGTATTTTTCCCTGAGTCTGCTCTTGTTCTCCCTTATTATCGGCAGTGTGTTTATGACCCTGTTCAAGAATCAGACGGTTCAGCTGCACAAGGTTGACATGGAAAAACGGGCAACCTCTATTGCCAGAACACTCTCAACCTTAATCAGCAACTCCAGTGCCGCCGCTACCCAAGGCAACGAAGCCGGAGGAACGAACGGCATGAACAGCGCAAACCGTATGGGGGGCATGATGCACGGTATGGGTATGGGAGGCATGGGTGGAATGGGCGGCATGATGTACGGCATGGGCGGATACAGCTCTTACCTCCAATTCCTTGACGAAATCGCTATGGCCGATGTCTGGCTCGTGGATGAAACCCTCCAGCTGATGACCATTGGCCATATGACTAACCGCCAGATCAACTATGCCGATTTACCGGCGGACGCCGACCAGGTCGTCAAAGAAGTGTTTCAGGGCAACACCACCTTCAGCGAAGGCTTCAGTTCCCTTCTCAATACCCCGACCTTGACTGTGGGAGCCCCCATCAAAGCCGGGGAAAAAGTGGTCGGTGCCTTGCTTCTCCATTCCCCTATCCAGGGAACCAAGGAAGCGCTGCAGCAGGGGGCAGGGATTCTGGCCATGAGTATCACCGTCGCTCTCCTCTTATCCCTTCTCCTTTCCATTGTCCTGGCATATACTTTTACCAAACCTTTGAACCGCATGAAAAACTCCACCCTGCAACTGGCTAAGGGAGATTACCTGGCCAAGACCGGGGTTCAGCAAGAAGATGAAATCGGAGAACTGGCTTCTGCCATCGATATTCTCAGGGAGCGCCTGGAGTCAGCCAGTCATGAAAGTGACCGTTTGGAACAGCAGCGCCGCGATTTCATCGCCAATATCTCCCACGAGCTCCGGACCCCTGTAACCGTCATTCGGGGTTCTTTGGAAGCCCTCTGTGACGAAGTCATCAGCGAGCCGGATCAGATCAAGGCCTATCATCAGCAGATGCTCAAGGAAAGCATCTTTTTGCAGCACTTGGTCAACGATCTTATGGATTTAACCCGTTTGCAAAATCCCGATTTTAAGATAGAAATGGAAAACATCAGCCTTGGGGATTTGCTCAGGGATGTCCTCCGCAGTGCTCAGAATATCGCCCGCGGCAAAGGGATCCTGTTAAAAACAGACATCGAGCCGGAAGCTCCTCTCTGTTCTATCCAGGGCGATTATGTGCGCCTCCGGCAAATGTTCCTGATTATCCTGGATAACGCCATCAAGTTCTCTCCACCTGAAGAGGAGGTATGGATCACTTTTGCCAATAATACGGTAACCATCCGGGACAAAGGACCCGGTATCCCTCCCGAGAATTTACCCCATATCTTTGACCGTTTTTATAAATCCTCAGCTGTGGAAAACAAAACGGGAACCGGCCTGGGATTGGCTATTGCCAAACAAATCGCCCACAGGCACAGGATTCAGATCACTGTAGACAGCCAACCCGGTCAAGGAACTCAATTCAGTTTTCACTTTTAGATACCTTTGGGTCTTGACTATGCTTTTAGAGCTGAACCCATACTTTTAAGTCTTGAAATATTACTTTTAAATCTTGAACTATATATTTTTGGAAAGGATGATCACGTGCAGTATCTTTTGTTGTTCCTGGAGGGAGTCATTACCTTTATCTCTCCTTGCCTGCTTCCCATGTTGCCCATTTACATTTCCTATTTTGCCGGACAGGGGGCCGATGATAAAAAAATAAGAACCCTGACCAATGCTCTTGGCTTTGTCCTCGGATTCACTCTGGTTTTTGTTGCTTTGGGAGCTTTTGCCGGTACTGTGGGCAGTTTTTTGCGCGACTACAATCAAGTGATAAATCTTGTTACAGGGCTTATCGTGGTGTTATTTGGCCTGAATTTTATGGGAGTGATCCGCATTCCCATCCTCAATATCAACCGGCAAGTCAATATGAAGGTAGTAAATTTAGGCTTTTTCTCCTCTTTGCTGTTCGGCATCATTTTCTCCATTGGCTGGACTCCCTGTGTGGGAGCATTTTTAGGCTCCGCCTTAATGCTCGCTGCCAGCGAAGGGGAAAGCCTCAAGGGGATACTCATGCTGCTGTGTTTTTCCTTAGGATTGGGAATTCCTTTCGTGGCCAGCGCTCTGCTCATTGAACGCCTGAAATCAACCTTAGACTTCATTAAGAGGAACTACCGAATTATTAATCTTATCTCAGGAGGACTTTTAGTCCTGGTGGGAGTATTAATGGCTACAGGGATGATGGGGTATTTCTTAACCCTGCTCACCTTTTAAAAATTAAACAAAAGATAACTATCAAACTAATCCTGGGAGGGTAATTATGAATAGTAAAACCAAATTAATTGTGGGCATCATTGCCTTTGTCCTGTTCCTGGGGATCGCCTATACGGCCTACTCCTCTTTGTCTGAAAACTATGGTCCCACTCAGGAGCCGGTGGCTCAGGGCCAGGATAAGCCGGATGCCCAGTCCGGAAATCCTGCTGCACAGGAAGAAAAGAAAACAGAAGCACCCAATTTCACTGTCTATGGGACCGACGGTACCGAACATAGATTATCCGACTTTCGCGGGAAGCCTGTGGTCTTGAATTTCTGGGCCTCCTGGTGCCCTCCCTGCCGTGAGGAAATGCCCCATTTTAACGAAGTTTATGCCCAATATAAGGATGATGTAGCCTTTCTAATGGTGGATCTGGTAGACGGCCAGCGGGAAACCGAAGAATCCGGCCAAGCCTTTGTGGATAAAGAGGGGTATGATTTCCCTATTTATCTGGATAAAAACCATCAAGCCGCCTCTGTCTATGGGGTTTCCACCATTCCCACCACCCTGTTCATCGATGGGGAAGGATATATTGTAACCGGGTACCGGGGACCCTTGAAGAAGAGTACCTTGGAAACCATACTGAAAGATATGCTCAAACAATAGACTCTTCAGGGCGCACCCCTGTGAGATATGAATAAAGGAGCTGCAACAACTGCTGTCGCGGCTCCTTTTGCATGCATATGGCGATATTGATAACAACTCAACGATTCATTAACCCAGGGAATAATCCGCGAGCTTTGTATAGATTCTTTTGAACTGAACTTGCTCACTTTTAAAGAGGTGAATCCTTTCTACATGAGTTGGAGTGAACTCAAAACCTCCGACCTTTGCCTGGATTTCCTCAAAACCGCCTGCAAACACAATATCCTGTCCCAGAGTAATATGTGGACTAAAGGGCCTTCTTTCGGGAGGAAAGCCCAGAGGGGTCAGAACCTGATCCACTTTTTTATGGAGGGATCTCAAATCCTGCATATCACCGGCTAAGCCCAGCCATAACACCCGGCAGGATTCTTTGCCGCCGAATACTCCCAGACCCTTCAACTCTAAATTAAAGGGGGGTTCCTTGCGGCATAAGCTCTGCAGGGATTCATCTATCTGAGCTTTTTGAGCAAAAGAGATTTGAGCCAAAAACTTTAAGGTAAGATGAAAATTATCCCGCCCCTTCCATCGCCCTTTTGAGGCATAACCTTTCAAGTTCTGCTGCAATTCATGGATTTCATCTTTCACTACCTCGGTAAAGTCAATTCCCAGAAAGGCTCTGATGTTTTGATCCACCATATCTTACCCCCCCCGGCTCTCTTCACTTCAGATTACTGACTGTCTTTGACGCCGGCACAAGGAATCTCGGACTTCATGAAGGCGTACCAAGCCAGTATGGAAATCCCTGAACCCACGGCAATCAGTGCTCCCAGGCCCGCTACGATATTTCCCCAGGAGATGGAGGCGATAGCCATACCCAAACTGCCGAATAAAGTAAAGGACATATTGAGAATAGAGGACATGGAGCCAGCATCCCCTTTTTGCTGTTCCATGAGAATATTTGTGCTGAAAGGACGCATGACGGTTCCTGCCAGGGACATCAAAACAATTCCCATTAAAAAGATATAGGGAGACAATTGCCCCAGGGTCATAATCAGAATTCCACTTAAGGCAGACACACCAAAGCAGAGAACGGCTAACCTCTTCTTATTAAAATTAAGAAAGAAACGAATATAGATGGCCGGCCCTAAAATGGAGATAAAGGCATTGGCTGCAAAAAAATAACTGTACATTTGCTCGCTGAGACCGAAGTAATCGATATAAACATAGGAGGACACAGCGATATAGCCCATAAAGTGGATAGAGCCTAAAGCGAAAATAAGGGTGGGGATGATAAAGCTTTTATTGCCGGCCACCACCGCTAAACGGCTCCAGGAGCCGATCAGGCTGCCCCGGTAGCGCTCCTCTTCCCTTAATGTTTCCTGATAGAGGATCGTCAATACTAAATTGATGACACTAATGAAAGCCAATAGCCAGAAGGACCCCCGCCAGTCGGTAAAATACAAAATCCAGGCGCCGACTATAGGGGCAAGCATAGGCGCCAGTCCTGAAATCGCTTGGGTCACGGCCAGAATGGTTTCTCTGCTTTTCCCTGTAAAGCAATCTTTGATGATCGCCATGGAGGCGGAGGTAATCCCTCCTGAACCAATTCCCTGACAAGCCCGGGAAATAATCAAGAGGGTGATGTTAGTGGATAGGGCACAGGCAATGCTGCTGACAATATAAATAGCGCTCCCCACCATGATGATCGGCTTCCGGCCGTATCGATCGCTTAACGGTCCCCAGACGAGGATGGCTATGGCATAAAATAGGAAAAACAGGCTTAGGGTTAAATTGGTGATGGCGGCACTGCTGCCGAAATACTCATTCATCTTCGGCAAGGCCGGCAGATAGAGGTCCATAGATAAAGGGATAAACATGTTCATCAATACGATAAAGGCAATAAGGCCCTTCCGGCCCAGATTTTTCTGTCCCATTTTGTCTTGGCGGCTTTCTGTAACTCCTTGCATAGCGTTCCTCTTTCTCCTCTGCATCTTGTTTTAAAAATCAATCTCTTCTATTGTATAATTTTTTACTGTAAATTTCTATGTCGAAAAGAAGGAGAAACCGCCTTGACCCTTGCCTGATCGTTTTAAAAATCAAACCCAGTGTTGGATGTACCGAAAGCCTTAATTTCCGCATCTACTTCCACTTCGATTTCAGCATCTCTAAAATGCTTGCGCCATTCAGGAGCAATGGTCTCCCATTCTTTGAGATGATATCGATGCAGGTGTTCGTTAAATCCGAAAATATCAGCATCATATTCTCTCGCCTTAGCGACAGTTTTCCAGACCACATCCATAATCTTTTCTTCAATAGCCTTTTCCAAAAGCGGCCGATCCTCCTCATTCAGCATGGGGACGCTTGCCTCATGCACCACACCATCGGTTTTAATATGTATAGAGAATTTAGGTTTCCCTTCCACCAGCTCTGAGGAGATCCGCCCCTTGGCATTGGTCATATAATAACTGAAGAGAACGTCTCCTACTGTCACCGCCAGAGGGATTTCCAGATTTCTCGGATTTCCCACGCTGAGAACATACCCTAAAGTTTCTTCGCTTCCCAGCCATCCAACCAGCTCCGAGTCACGAATCACTCCAAATCCCTGAATCTCTACAGCATGTTCCTCTGTCTCTTCTCCCTCCTGTTTGGAGTAAATCTTGATGTGGGGTAATACTGTATCCCGGTCCTTGCGGATAAGCTGCTTACTGAAATCCAAAGAAGTCACTTTAAAGGCAGCTCCGCTTTCTTCCATGGTTTTATCAGCAATCTTGCGCACCTCTTTTGATAAAGTTGAACTCAACTCCGGTCGTGTCTGCAATACTTTATATGCCTCCCCTTCGCAAACAAACATATTAACACTAATACGAGAGAAGGGCAATCGCAGATTGGCACTCATGATATTGGCGAGTTCTTCCCGAGCCACTTTTTCCCCGATAATAATCGCCACATTATGCTCAACAAAATCAGAAGCCGGCAAACGCTTTACCAGGTTATTAAAGGCCTCTTGGATCGTCATTCCTGTGCCCTTAAGCAGGAGCTCTTGCGCACTTGAATCTCCTTCTCCCCCACTACCCTGGGATACCCGCAAATCCATGATACGGGTAGAAATCTGCCACAGATCCTTGCCATCGACGGTAACTCTATCCCAGGCAACAAGAGTTGATACAGCTAAGTCCTCAACTTCCTTGCTGTCCCAGCATCCGCTCATTAGGAGGGCGCTTACGAAAAGACTAATAAATAGTAAACCATGAACCTTTTTCTTCACCGGATTTCTCTTCCTTTCTTAAGGAGTACAGCCGCCGCCAATAAAAGGCCAGGTATTACCAGTTCGAAAACATAGGCAAAAGGCGGCCAATAGTTGCTTAAAAATAAATTTAAGTCCATCGTATTGTTCAGAATAAAATTAGAAGTTGCGACGAGAACTAATCCAAAAGGAATAACAATCCGCCGATGGGATTTCCAGCCAAAGACTTCAGCGGCCGTGACACACCCTAAATAATAGATTAGGGTAAACTTCACGACAACCGCGGAAATCCAAAGGAAGACGATTATAGTCTCAATGCGCAGAAAAGTGCTCCCCACCTCGATAAAACGGACTAACAGCCAAAAAGGCAAATCGTAGCCTGCAGCTAATTCCGGGCCTAAAATAAGCAATGTCAAAAGTATGTTCCCAGTAAAAAAGATAGCGGCAACTATGATCGTCCAGAAGCCTTTACGAAAAACCTCTTTGTGCTTATTGATATGCGGAAATAAAAAAGCCATAATAATGCATTCACCAAACCATGAACCCGGAACTACGGATGCCTTGATGATGGGGTACAGACCCCCTTCGAACAGAGGCAGTAATTCTTTTAGTCGCATATCTTGAAAAGCGAAGAATGCAATACTGAGAAAACTAATCACAAATAGTGGCAGCACAAATTGAGCAGAGCGGGCGATCACTTCAATCCCTAGTAAAACACCGTAACTGCTAACCAAGACAAAACAAAGATTAAGAAACCATGGGGGGGTATCTCCCAAAAGAAAAATATATATAACCTCCGCGAACTGCTGTACAATCAGAAAGCTGAAAACAAAGAAAAAGATGATATAACCTATTCCAATCACTTTCCCCATATACTTTCCCGCAATAGCTCTGCTGTATTGGATCAAATTCTTTTCGGGAAAACGCCGGTTAAGTTTTATCGTCAGCCATAGAGTGATAAACCCAAATCCCGACGCCAGGGCAGGTACCATCCAGGCAGACTGACCGGCAGTCTTGGCTGTAATACTGGGTACAGTAAGAACCGCCGTTGCCATAATCGTTAAAAACAAAAGCGTCGCAAATTGTAAAGCGGATATGCGTACTCTATCGATGCGAGTCCCCTCCCTCTTGATCCGGCTTATGAGGCCCCTGATTCCGGGCCTGGCGTTCCGTACCTTTGTTCACCATCCTGGGACGGGTGATCATAGCCCACCAGGGTACGCGAACGATGGTATCTTTCAGTTCTTTGGAGCTAAGCGGAGCAAGCGGGCTAAGATAAGGTACACCAAAGGATCTCAAACTACTGAGATTGAAGAGAATGAGCATAAGACCGAACATAATTCCCACGATTCCTAAAATAGCTGAACATATTAAAAGGGAAAAGCGCAAAATGCGAATAGAGGTCCCTGCCGGATAATTTGGAATCGTGAAGGAAGAAATGGCCGTCAAAGCCACTACAATCACGGATAGCGGGGACACAAAACCGGCATTTACCGCAGCTTGACCGATGACTAACCCCCCTACGGTGCTGATCGCCTGGCCTATGGTTTTGGGAAGACGAACCCCCGCTTCCCGAAGCAATTCAAAGGTTATTTCCATAACGAGAATCTCCAGGAAGATGGGGAAGGGCAATTCCTGGCGGGCGCCTGCCACAGTGGCGAGAAGAGGCTGTGGAATCAGCTCTTGATGAAAGGAAAAGACTGCCACCGTTAAAGCCGGGAGCATCAGAGAGAAATTAAGGCCGATAAAACGCAGAGTCCGCACAAAAGTAGAAAACTCAGCTGTAATATAATAATCCTCAGAAGCTTGAAGCAGTGTCGTAAAAGTACAGGGTGCCACGAGGCTCATGGGACAATTGTCCACCATAATAGCAACTCTTCCTTCCAGCAAACAGGCCGCAACCCGGTCAGGGCGTTCAGTGGTCAGGATCAAGGGAAAGATTGATAAGGGTTCATCTTGAATCATTTCCTCTATATAACCACTGGACAGAACTCCATCCATCTTAATACGTTGAAGGCGGGTTTTTACTTCTTTAACCACTTTATCGTTGGCAATTCCTTGAATATAACACACAGCAATCTGGGTGCGGGTTAAATCACCTACTTCGAGGGTCTCCGTTTTTAAACGGCTGGTACGTATGCGGCGGCGCAGCAGCATAATATTGGTGGATAGCCCCTCCACAAAGCCGTCTTTGGATCCCCGGACCACCGGCTCTGAATCAGGTTCAGCTATAGCTCTTGACTCTCCTCCGGGAGCAGCCATCAGCAAGGCCGTGGAAGCTCCGTCGATCAGTAAAGCCACTTTAGAGTCCAATATCCCTTTAGTCAATTCACCTATGTCCCGGGCTGTTTCCACACTTGCTGCCGTGCTTAAGCGATTCTGGACATAGTGAAGGACCTGGTTATCCACTGACTGACCATCATCAGCTATCTCAGGGGCCTCATACATCATAGGTTCCAGCATATATTCGGAGATTTTTTTAGCATCGGTAATTTCCTTGAGGTAAATCAGTGTGGCATTGATGGGTTCATCGGCATTAATCTTGAATTCCCGGAAGGTGATATCAGCACACCGATCAAAGATCTCTTTCAAGCTTTGCAGATTTTCCTGAAGAGAATTGTCCAAAGGCTTAGGTTGAATTTCCCATTGCCGTTCATCTTCGTTGTTATTTCCTTCCATCCCTGAAGTGAGGATTTTTTGAACCCATTCTTTAAACATACACTTCCCTAACCTTCTCGCTATTCAATGATAACTATTATTGAGTTAGTATGCCAAATAAAGGGAACCTCCATGCTCAAACACAAAAAGGAGCTCTGAACATCAGTCCAAAGATCCTCCTCTTCAACGACTCCAGCTCTTTTGATAAGAGCAAAGGGCTAAAACTCTTTTCTATTATAGATGCCAATGGAGATTTTTATAGAAAGCAGGAGTATACCCGCCACAATCAGAGGTGATAGATATCCTAAAGGCCTTAGGATTTGAGCACTGGGAGATTCAATCCCCAGCTGGGGAAGCATCATAACAATCATCGTAGGGACAAAGAACACCAGCAGCATAATAAATCTGGCCTTTTCCACACCAAATCTAAAGAGTATCGGCAGGATAAGGGTGAGAAAAAACAGACCAATCCCACCGACTGCCAGAGTCATAATGAGCAGTTCCCTGATTGCCATCTCACCTGTAAAAAGGATAATGATCCCACCAAGAATTACAACGATAGCAACTCCCAAAAGCTCAGCGATGATCGCAAATAAATATTTGCTTAGTACGATGGTCTTTCTTGGGATGGGCATGGATAAAGCATATTTATCCCATTTGCTTTTTTCATCATAAGCCATGGTCGTGACAGGCAGCATGACGCATAAAAGCACGATTATGGCTGCCAGCATGCTTAGGTTTTTAAATACGGCCGAATAGACGGCATAGAATACAAACAATGCCAAAAGTATTTTGCCTTGCTGCCTTAAGGCAAAGATATCCTTTATAATCAATCCTTTCATTTCCCTACCCCCCTGCTATAAAACAGCATAATATCCTCGATCCCTGCTGAATCGATCAGGAACTTGCCTTTGAGCTTTTTTCTTTTGACCAGGGCTTCAACGCCGAACTGATTTTTTCGATAGCCGATGATCAACCCTTTATCTATTTGATCCAGTTCCGTATGGCTGCACTTGAGAATCCCATAATCCTCAAGGAGCTGATCCTTGGCCTCGCTGAATAATATTTTCCCTTTATGAATAAACGTAATATAGTCGGCAATTTTCTCCAGATCACTGATGATATGAGAGGAGATCAAGATAGAATGTTCTTCGTCCTGAATAAATTCCAGAAAAATATCCAGAATCTCTTCCCGCACCATGGGATCCAAACCACTGGTGGGTTCATCAAGAATCAAGAATTTAGGGCGATGAGACAAAGCCACGGCGATGGACAGCTTCATTTTCATACCCCTGGAATAGTCTTTGACCTTTTTCTGGAGCGGCAGACTAAATCTCCGCAGATAACCGTCAAAGAGCTTCTGCTCCCAGTTCCTATAGATATTGCCCATTACCAGGGATATATCCGCAGCATTCATATTATCCGGAAAGTTGCTCTCATCAAACACAACTCCTATGTCTTCCTTGATCTCCTTCTCATGGTTCAAATTATTCTTGCCTAAAATCTTCACCTCTCCTCCATCACGCCGGATTAAGTTGAGCAGCAGCTTGATGGTTGTGCTTTTTCCCGCTCCGTTCTCCCCGACTAAACCCATAATACAGCCCTTGGGTAAGGAAAAGCTGACATTCTTCAATTCAAACTCCTGATATCTTTTCGATAGATTCTTTGTTTCGAGGACATTTTCCATTTATTCCTCCCCTTCCTTATAAAGCATGGCCGTGATCTCCATAAGCTCTTCCAGTGATATATCTGAGAGTTTAGCCGTCTCAATAGCTTTTTGCAGGTATTCTTCCACCTTCCGCAAATGCTCTTCTCGTATAAACTCTGTATTTTGCGCAGCGACAAAGCTTCCCTTCCCCATGATGGACTGGATAAACCCATCCCGTTCCAAATCCTCATAAGCTCTTTTCGTCGTAATCACACTAATACGCAGTTCTTTAGCTAAAAGACGCATAGAGGGCAGGGCCTCCCCAGGCTTAAGCTCTCCTGTGATAATCAGATTTTTGATTTGAGACGTGATTTGCTCATATATAGGCTTCCCACTGGAGTTGCTGATGATAATATCCAACGGATCACCTCCCTGTTATCTAAGTTCATAGTGTATATATTCATTATATACACTATGAACGTTTAGTCAATCTTTTTTTATATATAACGAAAGCCCCTCAAGATATCAAACATATCCTGAGGGGCTTCGTTATAATAGATAACCGAATTCACTTGGGCAGCCGAATTCTCGTCCTGACTAATCCGGCGAACTCGCCGTCTACTGTATAGCTGCTATAGGTAATAATCATTCCCACAGCAGTTTTCGTAAATTCTTTCATCGCTCCGGCTTTAAACTGAGCGAGGAATTCACTAATCTTCTCTCTGTTCTCGGACCGATGACAATCCACCACTTCCAGGCCAATAACCGGCTTATTATAGAACTCTTCTTCGAAATGGTTGGCCCAGATCACTTTAAAGTCTGCATCGGTAACCAACAGGCCTGCGGAGCTTTCATGGAAAGCCTGCTCTAAATTCATCCTCATCCTCCTCTTCATGGACTTTGTCTCTTTAATCCTCTCTGCTCATCATTTCTTTGCTCTTTTCTGCTTATACCCGAATTTCCAAATTTCGAAATTTACTTTATATTTATTCTCTCTGGGTCAGCTTATTTCCTTTTAATCTTTTCTTTTTGTGTCAGAATTCTTATCCACCCTCTGCCGCTGCCTTTTTCAGGATAGGGCCGCCAGTTGGGCGGACAGCGCCATAAATTGCCAAAAGAGAGTGATTTACCCGAAGGTAGATTCACTCTCTTTAAAGCAGTCTTTCTATGCACTATTTAAAAACTTCAGTTAGGGATTACCAGCTTTTGCCCTTCAAAAATCAGGTTGGGGCTCTTTAATCTTTCTTGATTGGCTTCATAGATTTTGGTATAGAGGGAACTGTCACCGTAGATTTGTTTAGCTATGCTCCCTAAAGTATCCCCTGCTTTTACTGTATAGACTTGCTTTACGTTCTCCGCAGGCAATGGTGCAAGCAGTCCTTCAGCCGGAAGAGTCAGGACCATTCCTGCATCCAGCCGGTTGCCATTCTTCTTAAAAGCTGCCAAATTGGCTTGGTAGATGCCGGCATGCTGTTCATAGCTTCCATAGTGATTAAGAGCGATCGTCGCTAATGTATCGCCCGGCTGCACTGTATAATCCGTAGGTGCGGATGCCGCTGCAACGGACTCCTCAGAAGAATTGGCTGCCGGTGGAACAGGTTCCGGGCCGGGTTCCGGAGCAGGTTCTTGAATAACTTCCTCAACGCCTACCTCAACGTTCTCCAGCGCAGACAAAGAGGCCTCCATAAATTCAAAGTAGTCGAAAGAGTTCTCCGTGCTTAATTCCGGAATTTGGATATCAAGAGGTTGATTGATATTGGAATTCTCTGCCTTATAGTTAATGATAAAATTCAGGATGCCGCTGACTTCTGTTGATTCCTCATCTTCACTGGGAATATTCAACAAGCCTGCCATTTGGGCCAAATCAATCTGCAGATCAAAGCTTCCTTCAGTCTGGGTAATGTAACCATCGGAAATGGTGTAGATCAATTGAATACCGCTCTCTCCGACCAGAGTTACATCCTGCAGGGAGTCTAAGATCGCATTGAACTGGCTTAAAGCCTCTGCAGAGCTTTCCGAGTCGCCAAACATCTCTTCAGCATCCAGGGCACCTTCGAAAGAGGAGGCCCCGCCGCTCAGATCGAGAACAGCTTGGAAATAATCATTCAAAAAGCCTTGGGCTTCTTTATCTTGGGCAAAATTATTGACAGTGTAGCTTAACAAAGCTTTAAATGCTTTGTCATCAAGGTGAATGGCGTATTTCTGGATGGAAGGATCCTGAACGGGCACACTGACGACCTCCAGGCCAGGGTTAAAACGGTCAGCATAACTTATCAAAAAGTCCGTCCACTTGGTTTGAAAGTTCACACTGAAGTCCATCAGCTTGGTCATATCCATCGGAGCTAATTCTGAGCTGCTCGTATTGGCAAGGTCCATAACCATATACTCTTTGCTCATGTACTCAGGCGGCAAGGATGCTTTAGCCATGAGGGGCATTTGAATGATCTCCAAAAACTTAGGCTGATCTCCTGTGAGATCCATGTCGATCCAGAGGGGCATCTTCATCTCCAGTCCCGGCATACTGAAATTCATATCTGCCTGGGATTGAACCATGGTTTGCTTTTCATTGGTTTTGGTCTTAAGATTAAGTTCAATCTTTGTGTCATTGAGCATCGCCGCCACTTGATCGACTTGCTCCTGAATCATGGGGTCCAGTCCTGTACCCTTGAGTTCCATAGACAGTGTCATATGCTGTTGTATGGAATTGACCTTTTGCATCTTCATTGAGGCATCGAAGATGGCTTTTTGGTTTGCTGTACATCCTGTTAAGACAAGGATTGCTATCAATAGGATAGCTATAGCAAAGCGTTTCTTGTTAATTTTCATTAATTCCTCCCCTTTCCAAAAAAGTAATTTCACTATAAGTTATATAATTCTACTTCCCCTTTTATTTCTCCTCCCCAAAAAACAACGAATATTAATGAACTTAGATTAATTTAACGTTGAGGAAGGGGAATACGGATTGGCTCTTCCAGGATAAGCAGCGGGGATGATACTCTTTGCAAGATGATCCGGCCGGACTCGGGATAGTCTACAGTTATGTGCGTTTCCATCCAGGAATTTTGGGATGAAGAAGTGCCCATGTTTTTCAGGCTATAGGTGTTCCCTTGCTCATCCTGATAATCGAAAGCGAAGGCACCGAAGGCTTCCTCTCCCATGACTTTGGTGGCAAACACCAGGTTAGCTTTTTCTTCTCCTTTGATCACTTCTTTAAGCTCCATGCCCTCAATCGCCGGGGTGATGGTTTTCTTCTCCAGGTCCACCGTAATAAATTCCTCTTCTTTATCCAGCAAACGCAGGCCCCGAATCCAAAGCTCCTGTTCCTTGGGCTTGTCAAAATAATCCGATTCGATAAAAACCGTCATGCCGCTGTAATCTTCTTTATATATGGCACTGATCCCCTGACTGCCTCTCAGTACGCTTTCCCCTTCTTCTGCTACAGTCAAATCCAAACCTTTGACCCAGGATGTATTCTCATCAGCAAAGGCAAAGGACACTTCCGTTCCTGTCGGGTACACCCTCATCTCTTCCAGAGTGATGCTCTGACCACGGATGCTGAGCTGCTCATGAAATTCCGATACGATGGGCTCAGCAAATTCATTAAATTTGACTTCAAAGGTAAAACTCCCTATTTCTTGCATCTGGTGTTCATAAGCATCCTCGGCAAATTCCCCTACAGGAGCTTCGCTCTTTTCACGGGGGAGGTTTTCCAACTCCAAAAGCACATCAAAAGAGATCTGTTCAGGCAGCTCACCTTCAGAAAAGTGATAGCGCTGCATGATAAAGCCATGATTTTCTTCCCTTCCCTCTGGAGACAAACTGGAGGTGGTATAGGCAAAACCTTCAAGTTTCTCTCCTGTTCTGCCCTCCCTCATCTCCTTAAGATAGATATGGGCCCACTCATCAGCCGCCAGCTCAAAATCATCGGGAAGCTGAAAAAAGAGCACCAAATTCTTGGCATCGGCCAGCACATAAGGCAGGCCTAATCCCTTATCCCCATCCCAGGCGGTCAGATCAACCTCCTGAATATATTCATTTTCTATCGCTCTACTCAGGCTCTTATCAAACTGGATATACTCAATCAGTTGGCCGATCACAGGAAGCCTAGAGAGTGTCTGGGCAAAAGCCCCATTGGTGTTGACCAAAAAGACGAACACCAGTGCCGCGGCAACGGTCGAGAGGGAACTGTAAATTGCTCTCTTTCTTCTCTTTTTCCTCTTATTCAGCCCGATTCTGTTCTCCAGCCGCTCTTCTACAAAGTCCAAGCCCTCAGGTTCAGCATGAGCTTCTGCCAGCAAAGCCTCCCAGCCTTGCCCACCATTAAGGCTGTTCTTTGACATATCTTGATTATCCTCTGTCATACTGCTCTCCCCCCTCCTGATCGCTCAGTTCCACTCTTAGGAGTCTTAGGGCCTTTCGTGTACGGGTGGCTACCGTCCCCTCCGGAATTCCCAAAAGTGCAGCCGTATCGGCAATGGTATAGCCACCGAAGTAACGCAGCACGATGACCTTTCTGAGGTCTTCAGACAGTCCTTGTATAGCCATCTTGAGCGATAATGTGCCTTCTGGAAAAGATTGCCCTTGCTCCGGCAGAGCTTCCATGATCACTTCCCGCTTTCCCATTCTCAACAGCCGATAGCATTCATTGATGAGAATTCGGGTCAGCCATGTCTTGAAAAAAACGGGTTCCCGCAACTCTTTTCTATGAACATAGCCTAAATAGACAGCTTCATCCACTGCCTCCAAGGCCTTGTCTGCATCGCCGAGATAGCCGAAAGCAAGGCGATACATTGTGCTTTTATACTCTGTGACCAAAGCCACATAGGTCTTTTTATCGACTCCCTTGGTGCCAAATATCCCCATGTCCGCCCCCCTTCCTATCTATTAGAGAAACTCACCCGGGTTTTTCATTGCCATGATCATTAAAATTTTTCATAAAGAAAACCCGGCTTCGCCGATCTTTAAGCCTATACTCACAAAAGAGGCGAAGTCGCTGGTTGCCCTTATGCTTAGAAAGTATATAGCGCAAGCTTATACTTTCTGACAGTGTAAAGAAAACAGAACCCTTAAAAAGAGTTCTGCTTTACCTGAGAATTTCCCTGTTGTTAAACACTAGTTGTCTAGGCCTTGACGGATTTATTGGCAGTAAAGACTACACTTAAAACTAAGGTGAGTACAGCGGGGATCAGCCACCCCAAACCTAAATGATAGAAAGGCAGCAGATTCAGTCCATCCCGGATAAAGGCGAGATTAATCCCCAGGGATGCTCCCAAATCATAGAGAGTATCAAGGATGACGAAGAGTACAATAATGCCCGTTGTCCATATATAAACTGCCCGCTTGCCTTTAAAGAAGTTATGAAGAAGAGCAAGCATAATCAGCACGATAATGATCGGATAGACGAACTCCAACAGCGGTACGGATATCTTCAGAATATTAGCTAAGCCCATATTCGCCAAAATAAAGCTGACCAAAGTGGTAATGATTGCTACGGTATTATAGCTCACCCGGTTATGGGTTAAACGGCTGAAATATTCTCCGCAGCTGGCCACCAATCCAATCGCCGTAGTGAGACAGGCCAGAGCCATCACGACACCAATAACCGTCCGGCCCAGGACCCCTAACAAGGATTCACTGACAAAGATCAGCATCTGCCCATGATTGGTACCGGTAAATAAGGTTCCCGTCGTAGCTCCGATATAGGCTAAGCCAATGTAGATAAAGCCCAGGCCCGCTGCCGCAATCATCCCTGCTATGATAGTGATTCCGGCGATTTGATTGTTATCGGTAACCCCTTTATCTTTGATCCCTTTAACAATGATCATACCAAAAATCACCGAGGCGATAGCATCCATGGTATTGTAACCTTCTAAAAACCCTTGGGAAAAGGGATTGGTATAGCTGCTTTGAGCCATCGTTCCTAAAGGATGGGTGACTCCGACATAAATGATCAGGGTTAAAAAAATCAGCATAAAGGGAGTAAGTATTTTACCCACACTATCAAGAATTTTCGCCGGCCTTAGGACAAAAAATAAGACAATGATAAAAAAGACAACCGATGTCAGCAATAAAGCCAGCTGAGGATGGATGGACTGGGTCACAGGAGCAATCGCTACTTCATAAGTTGTGGCGGCGGTCCTGGGAATAGCCAGAAGGGGGCCGATACAGAGAACAGAAATCGTCGTGATCATTTTACTGAAGGCAGGGTGAACCCGATTAGCGAGCAATTCCAAATCCCCGCCGGCTTTCGCCACGGCAGTTACTCCTAAAAAAGGTAAGCCAACTCCTGTAGCAATAAAACCCAATAAAGCCCAGGAAAGCTGATCTCCACTTTGCAAACCAAGCATAGGCGGAAAAATTAGGTTGCCTGCCCCAAAAAACATAGCTAAGAGTGCGAATCCTGTAATTAAAATGTCCTTGCTGGAAAGCTTCATTATTTCGCTCCTTATTGTAGTATTGGTTGGAATTCTAATATTTATATTATTTTCAAAAACTATTATAGAATAGCATTCACCCCAAAGCGATGTCAACCATGATTTGTCATTCATACTCTGTGCAAAAAACAAACCCAGTATCCCCGATTAATCAGGATACTGAGTTTGTCAGTGCCGGCCTTATGATTTGCTTAATCTCTCTTCCCATTCAGCTTCTTTAAAACCTGTCAGAACAAAATCCTCCCCCAGC
Organism: Desulfitobacterium sp. LBE; assembly: GCF_007830365.1. Classification (NCBI taxonomy): domain Bacteria; kingdom Bacillati; phylum Bacillota; class Clostridia; order Eubacteriales; family Desulfitobacteriaceae; genus Desulfitobacterium; species Desulfitobacterium sp. LBE. The sequence goes on from NZ_VLKD01000001.1 coordinate 1,109,230, forward strand.
AAAAGGGGGCGTTTCACCAGCATTCCATCTGTAGCCAGAAGCTTTAACTGCTCTTCTTCAGTCATCTCAGGCAGCTTATCCTTGAGATTTAAGCTCTTATACTGTTGACCGCTGGTGTTAAAGAAACGTTTCAAGGGCAACCCGCTAAGTTTATACCATGTTTGCAGTTCCGCAAAGGTTGGATTATCTCCTTTGATATCCCGGACTTCAAAGGAATGCTCTTTTTCCTCTAACCATTTCCTTGCTTTTTGACACGTCGTGCATCTGGAGTAGCATATAAATTGCATTCTTTCCCTCCTTACTGTCGTAACTATTTTAGGCGCTGCCAGGTGTTGGTTATTATACAACAAAGTACGGTTTACATGGGATTACACAGGGTAACGGTCTGATGGAATTGTGTTCTACCCGTCAGATTTTCCATGTAATGTTCATCTTATCGCTAACGGATTCCATGGTAGTAACTAGCAAATCCAGCACCTGCTGCTTATCATCAAGGCCGGTGTCAATGAGCAAACACCGATCTCCACCTTCAAGCAGGTAGCAGTGTGTTTCCTCCCAATAGCGGTATTCGCTGATAATATGAGTATCTGTATCAATTTGGTCGAGCGTAAACCAGTTTCCCATTCTTCCTGCTGTGCTGTGTAATTAAATTAAGAATTTATCAATACAGTCATTGACCTCCACTTCTGAAAAAACAATGGATGTCTTTGTGGAAGCATAAGCGGATACGACATTGATAAATGATTCAATATCATCTAAAGAAGGAACCGATAATTTGACAATAAAGCACGCGTCACCCGCGATACGGTAGCACCATTCGCTGTATTGATAATCTGTAATAAAATTTTTAAATTTCTCATACTGACTATCTCTCATGGTGACTTCTATAATACAGTCTATGGCAAGGCCAAGGTTCTTCTTGTTGAGGCGGATAGTATATCCCTCAATAACGTGATGATCCTCAAGTCTTCGCACTCTCTCTGTAACGGAAGGTGGTGAAAGATGTATTCGTTTTGATAGCTCCCTAATGGAAATTCGGCTATCAGTCTGCAACTCCTGTAAAATTTTTGCGTCGATTTCGTCCATCTTCATTAGAAACACCTTTTTCAAATATACATATCGAAAAATATATTATTACAAAATAATTATATCATATGGAATGCAATTTACATTGTATGTCTGCTACAATTTTTTTGTCAACAAATATATGATTTAGGAGGAAAGAGTATGGAATTGATTTCTTTCTCGCAAAACGGTTCTACACCATTTCAGCTGCTATTGGGACATAATAGAAACATATTAGAGAAATGGGCATCACTGGAAGAATGTCTTTTTTCCAGCAATACATTTTCTTCAGAATTAAAAGAGGAGGTCCGGCGTACCCTGGCTTTTCATAACGGCTGTGAATACTGCAAAGCCAAGGGGATTCCTTCAGAAATAATAATGGATCAGCGGATACAAACGGCCATCCATGCCGCGGATATATCCTGTGAAAAGATACATATGAGTAATGATGAATTCAGTTTGCTAAAAGAGGTGTTTACAGACAGCGAGATTTCGGAGCTTTTGGCACTCATTTGCTTTATAACAGCTTGTCAAAGATTTGGTGCCTTATTGAACTTAGGGCCAGTCTGCCAGATTTGATCGACCAACATAACCCCTCTCGTTTTATATACCCAAATGACAAGTCTGGAGTTGTTGGTAACAACTCCAGACCATTATCATGTGTAGTTCATTGTGAAACTGATCAAAATGCTATATTAATACTACTTTATACGCAATCGAACATAAATAGTTGTTATAAAATGATGGGAGGGAAAGAAAGTGCCGAGAATATCAAATATTGAAATTTGAAAAAGCAGAGCAGCCTACTATATCCATTCGTACGAATACAAAGGTTGAAAATCTTCCTATGCTTATTGGTGAAAGCTATGGGAAAATGGCAGCGTATCTAAAAGAATTAGAGGAATTCTTGTCCGATGTCCCTTACGTTGCCTATCACAATGTGGATATACAAAATCTTGATGTTGAAATTGGCTTTCCTGTGTCAAAACCTTTGCCTGGAATAGGAAGATTCAGTCAGATCTTATTCCGGCTGGAAAGGTTATCTTTTGCATGTATCGCGGGGCATACAGTGAGATGGAAACAAAAGGAGGGCACAACAGTATGCATACCATCCGTCCTCCATGCTAAGCGTTAAACCTGATTCGAGGGCCTTCGGGCAATGTTGTTTCCATATTCAAAATTTTTTAACGGAGGTCTGAAAAGTGCAAAACAAAGAACTGGCACTTCGCCCCCTCGATGATACGGATCTGAATTTGTTAACCGTATGGCTAAACAAACCCTATATTTTAAGCTGGTACCATGACGCAGATGAATGGCTTGCTGAAATAAACGAACGGCACGGCGCTTATGCGTGGATCCGCCATTTTATCGTTATGGAGGGCGAAACCCCTATCGGCTTTTGTCAATATTACGACTGCTGCGATGCAAACGATATGGAAGATTGGTATAGCGTCACCACACCCGGCGATACTTTTTCGATTGATTATCTGATCGGAAACGAAGCCTATCTAAGCAAAGGGTACGGAAAAGCAATTATCCGGCTTTTATCCAATACCATTCAAGCCGTGGAAGCTGCCAGGAGGATTATTGTCCAGCCGGATGCTGAAAACCATGCGTCCAACCATGTACTGCTGGCGAACGGCTATATCTATGATGCGCAGCAGGAATATTTCTACAAATCTCTGAATTAATTCAACCAATTTGAATCAGAGTTTGCAAAGGCAATGATGGGTTTATATACGCCCTGTCGCTGTCGAAATCAGGTCATCATTTACGACTTTTCACAGCAAATTTCCGCCCGCATTCTTGCCGCTTCAAATACCCCGACAACAAAACAAGCTGCATATTCTCACTGAGGAACATGCAGACCTTTTGTTGTCAGCAGCCTGTTTCACGGTCTGCGTGTAGTTCCCACACCAAAACAAAATTTAATGCGCACTGAACCGCAGGAAAGGGCTTTCTTCACCCACAGCATAGAGCTGCAAACGATGCAGAGCCCTGGTGCAGGCGATATAGAGCAGCCGTTTGTCCAGTTCGCTTTGGTAATTCTGCACATCCGCTCCATGAATCAACGCACAATCAAATTCCAGCCCTTTTGCTCCATAGGCCGGGATGATTAAAACCCCTTTCTCCATTTCCCCTTCCCGGGGATGAACCAGACTAACTTTGATTTTCTGATGAAGCTTTTTGTAGATCTCCTGACAGTCCGCAAAGGTCTTGCCGATCACGGCAATTGTTTCAAAGCCTTCTTCCTGAAAAGCCGCGATGTCCCGAAGCATTTTTCCCGTCATCTCCTGCAGGTTGGCGGCGAGCTTTACTTCCGGCTCCGGGCCGTGTCGTTCAAAAGGAAAACCACCTCTGCTTTCTCCATAAATCCTCTGGGCAAAGGCGCTGATTTCGAAGGTTGAGCGATAACCTTTGGTTAAGGTAAGCTTAAGGGTATGGGGGCAGGCGAAGATTTCCTTAACTTGGTCATAGGCTGCCTCATCTCCAGTGCGCTCAATAGTTTGGGCTACATCCCCCAGGATAGTGAAGTGAGCATTCGGGAACAAAAGCTTAAACACTTGGTACTGCAGGGGGCTATAGTCTTGGGCTTCATCGATCACCACTTGCCGTATATCCGAGTAATGTTCACCCTCCAGCCTCAGCTTAAGATAGAACAAAGCTGCGCTGTCTTCATAACTAAGCTCTCCTTTAGCCATATCTTCAAGGGTTCCCTCCAATAGCTCCTCAATCCCCTCAGGAAGTTCCAAGCCCTGGGCCAGTTTGCCAAAAAGGCGGCGGTCTTTCAATAAACGCTCATAAACCTCTTGATAATCCACCTCGGTAAAGCTATGAATTCTTTCCATTAAAGCATGAGCCTCCCTTAAGGCCAGGAGCCGGGCATAGGGTTTGATCTCCAGCAAATGCTCTGGATTTACAGCGACAAGGCGGGTCAAGGCAGCTCTGCGCTTCTTCTGCAAGGGATGAATCCGCTCCCATAGAGTCTTCTCGATGCGTTTCAGCTGCTTGGTCATAGGTATACCGATTTTGTTATTCAAAAAGCGGCTTTTAATCAGCTGTTTGGACTCGATTAATTGGCCGTGATAATAGACATCCTCAAACTGGATAAGCTGATGACCATAATGATAAATCAAGCGTTCCAGGATCTTCAAGAAAGACCGGGACCCTTTGAACATGATGTTTTTTCCCTTACGGCTGCCCAGTGGTGTGTTCTGCCGGTTCAGCAGAAGCTCCAGCTGTTGATCCCTTGTCTCCACTCTAAATCTCCCCGGAAAGACTCTGCCGGTTAAATCGTCGAAAGTAGCCTGGAGCACATTCTCTTCCCCTAATTCAGGAAGCACTGTGGAAATGTACTGGCAGAACACATCATTGGGAGAGATGATCAGGATATTATTGGAACGGAGGCGGGAGTTAAAGCCCTCATACATTAAATAAGCAATGCGATGCAAAGCGATGGAGGTTTTGCCGCTGCCGGCCACCCCTTGCACGATCAGCACTTCATTTGACCTATCCCGGATAATCTCATCCTGTTCCTTTTGCAGTGTTTCCACGATTTGCCGCATCGTGGGCGAAGAATTCCTGCCCAGAATCTCCTGGAGAGCGTCATCCGTAATGCGGAGACTGCTGTCAAAAAAATACTTCAACTGGGAGTGCCTAATCTTATACTGCCTTTTTAAGGAAACCTCACCCATTATTTCCCCCTGCGGGGCTTGGTACCTGGCCTCACCCAACTCATAGCGGTAAAAAATGCTGGAGATGGGTGCCCGCCAATCGTATACCCGGACATCCTGAGTGCGGGCATCAATAACATTATAAAGACCGATATAGATCTTCTCCTGATCATATCCTTCTTCCTGAAAATCAAAACGTCCAAAATAGGGAGAGCCCAGGATTTTTTTATAGCGCTCCACTCTCCTGGCGGTATGGGTATACTTTTCTGTCTGGTTTTTAACCACCGCAAGGTATTGATTCATTTCAGTCAGCCGGGTAAAATCCCTGGAATAGTGAACAGTATCCTCATACATTTCTTTACGAAAGGCTATCAGCTCTTCCTTGCTTAATGCCGCATTCTTCAGTTCTTCCTCCATCTGCTGGTTGACTAAATCCAGGACTTCCGACAGATAATGCTGCTCCTCCTCTGCTTGGCCCCCCTCCTGGTTGCCCTGGCCTTTGATATCGTCCTGCATCAGAATTCCTCCTCTGTCTAGTAACCATGGTGTATTGCTTCAACACTTTTCATTAAATGTTTATCTTGACATTCCTCGCAAATCATGATATGATATATGCGAGATAGGTTTATAATGTTATTTTTGTGTCTATCTTTTTATTATACACAAAAATCCTCAGATCGTAAACACTGTTTGTTATATTTTTTTACAATATACAATAAAGACTTAGTGCTCAGAGAGCCGTTCCCTGATCACTAAGTCTTTCTTATTATCCTTTTAACACACAAGGCCGCTTAGACCTCCGTGCAGCTTATTGCCAATCTTAAGATTAATGGATATCCCTTTTCTTAAACCTCCCACCTTTGACTTCTCCCACATCTGAGATAATCACAAAGGCAGAAGGATCGATTTCTCTGATAATATCTTTCATTTTAGCTTCTTCCAGCCGGGTAAAAACACAGAAAATGATATTCTTATCGTCTCCGGTGAAGGAGCCCTCTCCTCTTAAATAGGTCACTCCACGGCCTAATCTTTGCGCAATGGTTTCGGCAATGATTTGATTGCATTCACTGATGATATAAACGGACTTCATATCTTCAAAGCCTTTAACCACGATATCGATGGTCTTAAAAGCAATATAGTAGGTCAACATGGAATATAAGGCGTTATCCAGGCCGTAGACAAAGGCAGCCACGGAGAAAATAATAACATTGATAATCATGATAATCTCGCCTACCGAGAAAGGAAGTTTTTTCTCGATAAGAATGGCCAACGTCTCCGTTCCATCGAGAACTCCGCCGTTACGGATAACCAAGCCGACTCCAAAGCCCAGCATCAAACCGCCGAAAACCACAGCTAGAATCTCATCATGTACTACAGGAGCCAAATCATGCATGAGGAAGGTTGACACAGCCAAAGTGAGAATTCCGTAAAGCATGCTCACCGCAAAGGTCTTGCCTATTTGTTTATACCCCAGGAAAAAGAAGGGCAAGTTAAGCAGAAATAAAAATACCCCGAGCTTGATGGGGGTTAAATGGGAAAGCATCATGGAGACTCCGGTAACTCCTCCATCAATAATATGATTAGGAATCAATATCCCCTCAAGGCCAAAAGCCATTGCAACCGCTCCGAAGGTTATAAAAAACGCCCTCTTCACGAGGCTTCTTATTTTCATCTTTTGATGATTTCTTGTTAAACAGGCTTGAACTACAGCTTCTTCTTCAACCAATATGCATTCCTCCACTCTTTTTATACATTTTTTGCCATTAAGCTTTAACAATTAATTGTATCTTATCTCAATAGAATTAAGCAAGATTTTTATGCATAATTTTTTTATCCTTGCTTAGAGTTATCTTTTCTGAGGCAACAAAATAAGCCATCCTGAGCTCAGGATGGCTTATGGACCAGTGAAGGGCTAATCTTGAGCAACTTCATAAAAGCTGTTCAATAAGGCCTGGAGCGGATCATCCAGATAAGTTAAGGCCTGCTTTTTAATCTCTTCAGGAACATGACCATAATAGGCTTCTGCCAAGGCTCCCGTTATGCAAGCGATGGTATCACTATCCCCGCCGATGGATATGGCATTTCTTATGGCATCTTCAAAGTTCTCAGACTCCAGGAAGGCCCGGATAGCCTGGGGTACACTGCCTTGGCAAGAGACATCAAAAGTATACCCCTTCCTGATCTTCGCTAAGGGTTCATTCAGATTATAACCGAACTCCTGCTCAACCGTCTCTTTCAGCTTACTTTTTGTTTCTCCATGCTTAGCAAGAAATACAGCCGCTGCCGTGGCCTGAGCTCCCTTGATTCCTTCGGGATGACTATGGGTGACTTCGGCGCTCTGCTTGGCTGCCGCCAGCACTTCATCCAGTGTTTTATGGTAAAAGCCGATGGGGCTGACCCGCATAGCGGAACCATTGCCCCAACTGTTATAGGGCTCATTCTGACCGGACTCGGCCCAGGCTTTAAAACTCCGCCCATATCCCGCCTGGGGATACCGCTGAAACCAGGCCCGATAGGCTTCCCCGAAAGGCAGCTTATGGATAAGTGCATCCATGGTGGCCATGGTCAATACAGTATCATCCGTAAACCGTGAGCGGGAGGAAAACAGCGGAAAGTCCTTACTCTTTATATTCGCGAACTCATAGACCGAGCCAATGATATCGCCAACGACAGCCCCGAGCATTTTCCTCACATCCCTTCAGTTTTTCATCGTTCCAGTGAAGCTGAACTTTGTTTCCTCAAAGAAACCTTCCCGTAACTGAATCCGGCTCACTTTTTATCTGTTCAGGTGTTCCAACCGCCATGACCCTGCCCCCTTTGTGGCCCCCTTCGGGACCGAGGTCGATAATCCAATCAGAGGCCCGCATGACTTGTTGGTTATGTTCCACCACAATGACTGTGCTCCCGGCATCCACCATCCGGTTCAGCAGAGCCAGAAAGTTCTCTACATCCAGCGGATGGAGTCCTGTCGTGGGTTCATCAATGAGATAGAGATTCGTCTTTCCCTCGTTGCCGATCAGTTCCTTAGCCAGCTTGAGGCGTTGCCCTTCACCGCCGGATAAAGTAGTCAGAGTCTGCCCCAGCTCAAGATAGCCTAAGCCCACTTCTTCAAGCAGCTCCAGGACTTTAGTAATCCGTGGATGCAGGGCGAAGACTGCCAAGGTCTCTTCCACGGACATGCCCAGGACATCTTTGATACTGTGTCCCTTATACTTTACTGAAAGCACCTCATCCTGAAACTGGTCGCCATGACAGACCGGGCAGGAAACCTCCAGATCCTCAAAAAACAACATATTGCTGACCACATAACCCAGCCCTTCGCAATTCTCACAGCGCCCTCCCCGGCTATTGAAGGAGAAGTGCCTGGGGGTAATCCCTTTCCTTCTCGCCTCACTCAGATTGCCAAAAATCTTCCGGATTTCTGTGTAGACACCGGAATAGGTGGCCACATTAGAGCGTTTCATCCGGGTAACGGGAGATTGCTCTACGGTGATAATCTGCTCAAATAGTTCAGTACCCGTGACATGATTGCGCTTCATGGGATCCCCTTGACTTCTGAACTTTCCTTTGGCTAAGACCTCAAACACCAAGGTGGATTTTCCAGAGCCTGAAACACCGGTCACACTTATTAAGCACCCTACCGGGAATCTTACATTGATGTTCTTAAGATTATAAAGATCGCCATGCTGGACTTCGATAAACTCCCCCGTTCCCTTGCGGTAAGATCGAGTTTCCCGTACAGGCCGGTTAAGATAAAGGCCGGTAACGGACCTGCCTTGCTCTTTAAGTTCATCAATACTGCCCTGGCCGACGATCTCGCCGCCAAGTTTCCCGGCACCCGGACCTATATCAACAATGAAATCTGCGGCACTCATCACATCCATATCATGCTCAATAACGATGACGGTATTGCCTAAATCCCTTAGCTCCTTAAGAATCTGGATGATCCCCTGGGTATCCTGGGGATGAAGACCGATCGTGGGTTCATCCATAATATAGATAATCCCGGTCAAGGTGGAGTCTAAGGTTGCCGCCAATTTAATTCTTTGGGCTTCCCCGCCGGATAAGGTCATGGTTTGGCGGTCCAGAGATAAATAGCCCAGCCCCACCTTGATAATCCTCCGTATCTTTGTTTTCAAATCATTAAGATAGGATGCCACAAGATCCTGATGGGTGCCGGTTACCGAGTCCTCCAGCTTGATCAGCCAATCCTGCAGCTCCTCCAAAGATAAAGAAGCCAGTTCCGGTAAACGGGTTCCCAATACGGTCACACTGCGGCTTAACCCGTTCAAGCGTTCCCCCGCGCAATCCGGGCAGATTTGTTCGGCAAAGTAAGCAGATAACCCTCTCGGGTCACCGCTTTTTTCCGCGATACGCCGCCACAAAACGGGATAGATTCCTTCGAATCTTCCTCCCCCCACCGTTTTGGGCGCCTGGATATCCGGGAAAAACTCCTTCACTTGGTCGCTGTCCACGCCGTAAAAGAGAATGGCTTTTTGCACATTAGTAAATTCCCTCACCGGGGTGTCCGGTTCAATAGGAACGCCATAATGCTGAAAGGCATTGTAGAGAACTGAGATTTGGTAGTCCTTATATTTTTGCTCCCAAAAATCGACAGCTCCAGCTTCCAACGACAGCTTTTCATTGACGACATTATCTTTATTGACCTGGAGTATCTTCCCTAAGCCTTGACAGGTAGGGCAGGCTCCTTCCCGGGTGTTATATGAAAAATAAGTCCGAGTCAGTTTGTCCATTTTATGGCCGCAATGATTGCAGTACATATAGACTTTAAACTCATCTTCCCTCTTCTCCAGTTCCTCCTGGCATTGATCCGCCCTGATGTCTCTGTGGCAATGAGGACAGGTCCGTTGACTGAGCTTCTCATAAATCATCCGCAGTTCGGTGTAGATATTGGTTACCGTACCCACTGTGGAACGAGGATTTTTGCGGTATTCATTTTGAGTGATGCGTACGGCTGGAGAAGCATTGCGCAACTCATCCAGCTTCGGTTTATGTATCCCTTGGTACCCGATGGCCTCCAGATACTGTCTCTGACACTCTTGGTAGAGGACATCGATGGCCAGGGTTGTTTTTCCTGAACCCGACAAGCCTGTAAAAATCACCAGTTTATTTCTCGGTAGGGTTAAAGAAATATCCTTAAGATTCCCTTCTCTAACCCCATGCAAAAAAATATCTGCCATTTGAACCACCCCCTTCTCTATAATACCCTATCTGGGGGATTCTAGATAGGAATTGGCAGAAATTACATCTTGATGGCAATGGCTTTATGGTGAGAAGACGAAAGTTATATCTCCAGGATTTTGCTTTACACCGGTCGCTCCATAAGCTGCGCGGACAAAACTAACGCGAAAAGCTCGCCGCTCCGAAAGGTGTCCGGTGGACAGTTTCGCTCAAGGCCTAATGAGCCATTTCGGATTAATGTACACATCCGGACTCGCTATAGATCTTTTTCCCCAGAACTTTCTCTACGAAAACCTTCACAAGCTCAGGATCAAACTGGGTTCCGGCATTCTTGATCAGCTCGGCTACAGCCACTTCTTCAGGCAAAGCTTTGCGATAGCTTCTCTCACTGATCATGGCATCGTAGGCATCGGCAATGGCTATAATTCTAGCCTGAAGAGGAATTTCTTTCCCCTTTAAAGCCTTAGGATATCCTGTGCCATCCCATCGTTCATGATGGGCGAGGACGTACTCTGCCATTTCCGACATCTCTTTGATAGTACACAGCAACCGGTAACCGATCTCGGGATGACGCTCAATCTCTTTCCATTCATCATCCCGGAGTTTACCCGGCTTGTTCAAGATAGCTTCACTAATGACAATTTTCCCAATGTCGTGAAGCAGGCCCACTGTCTTAAGTTCCTCAATTTCGTCATTGGAACAATCCAGTTCGGTAGCTGTTTTCCTGCATAATTCCGAGACTCGATGGGAATGCTGCTCTTCCCGTTTGTTCTTTTCATGCAGGGTCTTAATAATAGTGTCAATGGTGTTGCTTCTGATACTGGGGCTTTCCGACAGCTTGTTCTTATACATATAATCTTCGGCTTTTTTCAGCAGTTCACTAATGCTCTTTTCGGAAGTCTCCATGGTTTCATACCCAAAAGAGACGGACAATTCGAAGGCGCCGATTTTTTCCTGCAAGGCCATGGCTTTGAGCCCCTTGATCACCCTCCGCGCCTCAAGTTCAGTGGTTCTGGGCATGAGAATAATAAACTCATCCCCACCAATTCTGGCCACCACGTCATCCTGCCGGCACCCCTCCTGAATGACTTCAGCTACTTTGCGAATCAACAGATCTCCATAAGCATGCCCGAAAGAATCATTGACAAGCTTAAGTCCGTTGACATCCGCCATCGTAATCGTTAAGGGCAAATCCTGATTAAAGTCAATGCGGGTGAGCTTCTCTTCCAGAAATCTGCGATTATAAAGACCGGTAAGCTGATCGTGGTAACTTAAATATTCGATCTTCTCTTGCTTCTCTTTGACAGATTGTAAACTTAATTTATATCTTTCTTTTTCCCAAAAGAGTTCCTCATTCTTTTGTCTGAGTTCGTTTACAAGACGACTATCCTGCAGGATGAACACAAAACCTATGACATCCTGGAGTCTTCTATCTTTAATCTGTTTGCATACTACATTGACGGGCAGGGTCCCTTGATCTTTCTTGATTACTTCTATATCTGTATACTTAAGATCCCTGTTTTTCATTTGGAGCAAGTCAAATTTGCCTTGATCCCCTTCCCGAAAAAGAAATCCCAGAGTGTGGTCTATAACTTCATCTGCATCATAACCAAGCAAGGCTTTCATCTGGCTGGATACCTTCCGTATCCGGCCTTCCCGGTCCGCCACAATCACCATATCCAGCGTTTCATTCATAATCTCCTGCATAATGATGCTTTCCGGAAGTTTAAAAAAGTTATAACGGGTTACCACAACAAAAACACCAAAAATCATGATCAGAGAGTAAAGTTGTCCCATCCCGGGCAAATCAATGTGGAGCAGGGCAGGTAAAATGGTCTGGGTCATTAAGTTTAATAAAAATGGGATCAGGCTTGTGATGACGAGGATCCGGGATTGTTTTTTAATCCGGATATGGGGTGATGCATACCCCCACTTAAACATCAAGGCAATGGCGATAAGCAAATAGGAAAAATCATATAGAAAGTCACCAACATAGAAAAATTTGACCACTTGGGCAGGAGTCTCCAGATCCGGGCCAAAAAAGAATACGGCAAGTACATAAAAAACAAAACCAGGCAAAAAGATCATGAACTTAATCCCGGCGTTTTTTACCAGAGGACTTTCGGTGATGTGCAGAACAAGGTAAAGAATCAGAGCGCTAAAACTGCACCAGCCCAGAGCGGACAGCTTATTCCAAAAGGAAAAGGCGAAGGCATCCTGAGCCAGATAAGCAAAGGCATAGGCAAAAGACCAAATTGAATAACTCAGACATAAAAGGAGAAAAGATTGATGAATGCGGGATTGAGGACTCTGTCTATATGTATAAATACCAAAAGACATATAAATAACTGCAGCAAGTAAAGAAAATGCTGAAAGCAAATTATGTATGGTCATTGGTTTCTCCTTCAATCGATTGCTTTTTGCTCATCTGATAAACTGCTTCAATATCTGCTGAATTTTGTTGTAGCCTGACCAATGTGTCTAAATTATATTGCTGTTCAGAATTATTTTCAACATAATAAAAATAAGCCCTGTTCATTTGCCATGAATAGGGCTTGATGCTCATAGGGTTGGCTACCTTAAACCGTACGGAAATTAAGCTCCACATCCCCAATCGAGGTCTTGACTTTGGTCCGGTAAATAGAACATTCCTTACCAGCAGGAAGGGCTCCTCCTTCAAGAATTTTAGGAGGACGGATATCGCACACCACTTGAGATTGGGAGAGCCCGGTCATGGCATTGCCACTGATAATATTGGCAATTTCACCTAAAGCCGATTTCACAAAGTCGTCGATTTCATTAAACTCCATGCCACTCATCATTTTGACCATTTCCAGAGTGGTGTCCTTCGGAAAGCTGTACATTACCTCTCCGGCCAGATCACCCGTAATCTCAATGACAATATTAACTTTTTCTTTAGTTTCCTCGCAGTTATCTGTGGGTTGACTTGAGTCCGTAGATACATCCAGATCCAGTAAGAGCTTAAAGGTTTGGCTGGCTGCATTGGAAAAGGGGGTCAGAAGGTCTTTCGTGCTCATTGCTTCCCCTCCTTGCTTCTTGCATATTCAGCTATTTTCTGATCATCAGCTACCACATGGTTGATCAGCCAAGCCAAAAGTTTTCCCCCAAATTGCTGCATAAGCTCTTCTTTAAAGCCTTCCTTTTCGTACTCCCGGGATACAGCAACCACATAAGCAACCATATTTTTATGTATCATCTGATGCTCTTCAAAATGCGGATAGCCAATCTCCAATTGATAAGCCTCTTCATCGGCAAAGTGAGTCACCACATAGTCTTTCATAAATTCGAGGGTTTCATTGACCTTTTCAACCTTTTGTTCCCATGGTTTGTCGGAACGCAATGTTTCCACGAAGCTCCCTACCCTTGAAAACAGCTCCTCATGCTGACTGTCAATAACAGGATCGCCGACCTTGTATTTTTCCTTCCAGATCATAGACTGACTCCTTTCACTCTCTCCTCAAATTAGTTCTATAATTTAGTCCCTATAATTCCTTCTCATTATAGCATAAGTGAAAATCCTATCAAAGAGTAATTATTCTTTGTTTTTACCGTTGAATGGGGGTGACTGTAGCGGCATAATAAAGGAACACAAAAATAATGACCAGCACAATAGTCCCAACAATGATCTTGTGCCAATACAGATTCCATTGCTCACTTATGAATTGAGTCCGGTTCCTGTGTTCGACAAACCTCCGCAGCCACTCTCGTTTCCACCAGCCCAGGATGAAGATAAGAATCAATGCCACAAGGGTAACCACCACAGGGTTGAGGTTTTCCAAGGCTAAGCCATTGCCCATAAAGGTCAGGACAGCATAGCCCGGCAGCCGGCCTGCCACAGAGATCAGAACCAAGGTGCGGATGGGAATCGTCGTTAGTCCGGCGATAAAGGCAATAAGATCGTCTGGAAAAGCGGGCAGAAGAAAAATGAAAAAGAATACCCAGGCTCCTTTTTCCTCTGTGAGATGATCAAAGCGCTCCATCGTCTTCTTGTCCACAAACCGTTCCACAAAAGGACGCCCCAATTTCCGGGAAAGAAGAAAAACCAGAGTAAAACCAAGGGTGGCTCCCAGCATTGTGTAAAATAAGCCCAGTAAGGGGCCGAATAAAAATCCGCCAATGACCCCAATCACCTGACCGGGTATGGGGGCAATCAAGATTTGCACGATCTGCAGAAGCATAAACACCAGTGGTCCCCAAGTTCCTGAGCGAATGATGAGCTCCCGGACCTGATCAGGATCACTTAAAAGAGTTAAGTAGGGCCAGCCCCAATATAGCAAAGAACCTATAATCACGATGGCTATCAGTCCAATAATCAAAAACGAAGGCTTTTGATGCTGCTTTTGCTTCATAGCTTCTTATTCCTTTAGATGTAATATTAACTTAATGACACTATTATAAATTAAAAAATGTCTGCATGAAATATCAACTTTTGACATTCTATTTTACCCGGAAAGGATTTACTAAATTAAAGGAATATTTCTCCTCATTGCTGACCGAATCCTGCGCTTGCTTGGGTTATGAGTAAAATTCTGCTATAATATGGTTAAATCCAAAATAAAAAAGAAGGAGAATTGCTTATGCTTGATCGTGAAGTCGCTTCATTGCTCAATGAACAAATCAACAAGGAACTCTATTCTGCTTATCTCTATTTGGATATGGCCAATTATTATTCCGACAATGGTTTGGATGGCTTTGAAAATTGGTTTTATATCCAAGCCCAGGAGGAAAGAGACCATGCCATGCTCTTCCGGACTTATCTTCTTAACAACGATGAAAAAGTTACTCTCGACGCTATAGCAGCTCCCGACCTTACTTATGAAGATTTTAAGGCTCCCCTTCTGGCTGCCTTGAAGCACGAGCAATTGGTGACAGCCTCTATCAACACCATTTACGCCGCGGCTTACGAGAAGAGGGATTTCCGCACCATGCAATTTTTAGACTGGTTCGTCAAGGAGCAAGGCGAAGAAGAGAAAACCTCCACAGATCTGATCAGCAAATTTGAACTTTTCGGACAGGATCCCAAAAGCCTCTATATGCTGAACCAAGAACTTGGCGCCCGGGTCTATTCCGCACCTTCGCTGGTTCTCTAATTATTGAAGAAGGCATGAAGTATTCATCAACGATACTCCTGCCTTCTTTCTTTTTCTTTTGCTCTCCTCATTAACATTTGTTAAGTTAATCTGCATTTGCTAAAAAACCCTGCTAAAAACTCAGCTAAAACGCTGTTAAAAACACTGCTAAAAAATTATCTGAAGCTTTAAAAATAGAATAGTTGTAAATTCCTATAAGAATGATAAAATACATTTGGGATACAAAATACATTAGAAACTCACAGAAGAAAAAGGAACAAAAAGGAGAAGAGAAGATGAAAAAAATTACATCCGTTCTATTGGCTCTTTTGATGGTAGCCCTTTTAGCTACCGGATGCGGCAGCAGCGCTCCAGCCGCCAAAGATGGAGGCAATAGCGGCACCCCCAGCACCTCCGGCCAGGGTTTTGAGATCGCTCTCATTACCGACAAAGGCAATATCGATGACAAGTCCTTTAATCAGGGATCCTGGGAAGGTGTCGTTGAATTCGCCGAAGCCAACAATGTTACCCACAAATACTACAAACCTGAAGAAGCTACCGACGCAGGTTATCTGGCCGCCATTGATTTAGCCGTTACCGGCGGCGCTAAGGTTATTGTCACCCCCGGCTTCCTGTTTGAGGTACCTATCTTTGAAGCCCAAACAATCTACCCTGATGTAAAGTTCATCCTTTTGGACGGAGCACCTCACACTGCCGACTATGCAACTTTTGAAACCAAAGACAATGTAGCCAGTATTATGTATGCTGAAGAAGAATCCGGTTATCTGGCCGGTTATGCCGCTGTTATGGATGGCATGACCAAGCTTGGCTTCATGGGCGGTATGGCTGTTCCTGCCGTACAAGCTTTCGGTTACGGCTATTTGCAGGGTGCTGAAAAAGCTGCCGCAGAACTCGGTCTGGCCGATGGAGCAATCTCGGCAATTTACCATTACACCGGGGATTTCGCTGAGACAGATACCAATAAAGCAACCGCTAAAACCATCTATCAAGGCGGTACTGAAGTGATCTTTGCCTGCGGCGGTTCCGTTGGCAAGAGCGTCATGTCTGCCGCTGCTGAAGCCGGTAAAAAAGTCATCGGTGTTGACGTTGACCAACGCTATGACAGTGAAACCGTCATTACTTCCGCAACCAAAGGTCTGCGGGCTTCTGTTGTTCAGGTTCTGGAGTCCATTTACAAAACCAACAGCTGGAGCACTTTTGCCGGACAAACCACCTATTTCACAGCAGCCAACGAGGGAATCGGACTCCCCACCACTGTCATCGGGGATGCCAATGCCAAAGCCTTTGACCGCTTTGAAAAATTCACCATGGAACAATATGAAGGCGCGTTTAAATCTTTAGTGGATGGTACTGTGGATCCGATCCGCACCATCGATGTTGAAGATGCCAACGGTTACGCCACTGCGGATGAGCTGGTATCCGGACTTAAGCTCAGCAAAGTCAAGGTTGAAGTAAGATAATTTAAACAGCACTTGATCGGGGAAAGGGAATACCCTTTCCCCTTTCCTCTATTTACATGTCCATGACTACCTACGAAGAGGGGTTATTATGAACGATTATATTATTGAGATGCTCAACATCACCAAAGAATTCCCCGGCATCATCGCCAACGACAATATCACTCTGCGTTTAAAAAAAGGCGAGATTCATGCTCTGCTGGGAGAAAACGGTGCCGGAAAATCCACCCTGATGAGCGTTTTATTCGGTTTGTATCAACCGGAAAAGGGCGAAATCCGCAAGAACGGCAACACCGTAAAAATCAACAACCCCAATGACGCCAATGCCTTAGGCATCGGCATGGTCCATCAGCATTTTAAATTGGTGGAGATCTTTACCGTTCTCGAAAATATTATCTTGGGAGTTGAGCCCCATGCCCTTGGTTTTTTACAAAAGAAAAAAGCCAGGGAAAAAGTCGTTGAGCTGAGCAAGCAGTATGGACTGGAAGTCAATCCTGATGCTCTTATTGAAAAAATATCCGTGGGCATGCAGCAAAGGGTTGAGATTCTCAAAATGCTCTATCGGGATAATGAGATTTTAATCTTTGATGAACCCACAGCGGTTTTAACCCCTCAGGAAATTGATGAACTTATGGAAATCATGCGCCGTTTTGCCAAAGAAGGCAAATCGATCTTATTCATAACTCATAAATTAAACGAGATCATGGCAGTTGCCGATCGTTGCACCGTATTGCGCAAAGGGCAATATGTAGGCACTGTTGACATAAAAGATACCACAAAAGAAGAACTCTCCCGGATGATGGTGGGCCGGGATGTAAGTTTCCGGGTTCAAAAAGAAGCCAGCACCCCCGAACGGGTGGTCTTATCTGTAAGAAATGTCTCCGTTCCCTCCAAAACCAGTAAGAAGAATGCTGTCAGCAATGTGTCTTTCGATGTTCGCGCCGGTGAAATCGTCTGCCTGGCCGGTATCGACGGCAATGGACAGACCGAATTCGTCTCTGCCCTGACCGGGCTGGAAAGACACACAAGCGGTACGATCACCCTTTGCGATCAGGATATCAGCAAAGCTTCCGTCCGCACCCGTTCCCAAGCAGGGATGAGCCATATTCCTGAAGATCGGCACAAATACGGCCTGGTCCTGGATTATACCCTGGAAGACAATCTGGTCATCCAGCGTTATTGGCAGCCACAGTTCCAACGGTTTGGCTTTATCAGGCGCAAAGCCGTGCGCTCCTATGCCGAAGGATTAATCAAACAATACGATGTACGCAGCGGGCAAGGACCTCTGACCATCGCCCGCAGTATGTCCGGGGGCAATCAGCAAAAAGCCATTATCGGCAGGGAAATCGATAAGGATCACGAACTGTTGGTGGCCGTGCAGCCTACCCGGGGCCTGGATGTAGGCGCTATCGAATATATCCATAAGCAACTGGTAGCCAGGAGAAATGCCGAAAAAGCGGTTTTGCTGGTCTCCCTGGAACTCGATGAGGTCATGAATGTCAGCGACCGGATTCTGGTCATGTATGAAGGGGAAATCGTGGGGGAACTGGACCCCAAAACCACCACCGTACAGGAGCTGGGTCTTTACATGTCCGGGGCAAAACGTAACCTGAAGGAGGGCTCCCATGCAGGATAAAACATCACTTACTTCAAAACCCTCTCTAATCAATAAGTTTACCCACAGCAAAGGCTTTTCGGCCTTCACGGCCGCCCTTATGTCTATTTTCCTGGGCTTTGTCTTTGCTTTCCTGATCATGGCCTTGGCCAGTCCCGACAACGCCGCTTCCGGACTGAAAATGCTGCTCTTCGGGGGCTTCAAGCGCCTGGCTGATGTCTTCTATTTTGCCACACCGATCCTGATGACCGGGTTAGCCGTTGGCTTTGCTTTTAAAATGGGGCTCTTCAACATTGGGGCCGCCGGTCAATACACCATGGGCATGTTCTTCGCCTTGTATGTGGGATTTATGTGGGACCTTCCCGATGGCATCCACTGGGTGGCCTGCGTCATAGCCGGTATGATCGGCGGACTTCTCTGGGGTTTGATTCCAGGTCTCTTTAAAGCTCTGCTCAATGTCCACGAGGTCATCACCTCCATCATGTTCAACTATATCGGGATGTATTTGGTGGATATGCTTATCCAGAGCAATGCAGCCATGTATGTTTCCTCCAAGACCCGTACTGCCTATCTTCCCGCTTCCGCTCAATTACCCAGTCTGGGCATCGAGCGTTCCAATGCCAATATCTCGATTATCCTGGCTGTCCTGATCGCTGTTCTTCTCTATATCATCTTAAATAAGACCACCTTTGGCTATGAACTCAGAGCCACAGGCTTTAATAAATTTGCCAGCACCTATGCCGGTATGAACGGTAAACGCAATATTATCCTCACCATGGGGATCGCCGGAGCCATGGCTGGCTTGGGGGGCGCTTTTGCCATTCTGGCTCCTTCCACTATTCAGGGCAGCAGTATGACTTATGAACCCATTAACGTCATCGCCGCCAACGGTTTTAACGGGATCGCCGTAGCCCTTCTGGGCAGCAATAATCCCTTAGGGATCATCTTTGCCGCAGTATTCATTTCTCACATCCAACGGGGGGGCACTCTGGCCAGCCTCTACGGTTACAAGCCGGAGATCATCGATATCGTTATCGCTGTCATCATCTACTTCTCAGCTTTTGCCATGCTGATGAATACTACGGTGGTATCCTTCTTCAAAAAGCTTTTCAAGCAAAATCAATCTTCTCCTTCAACAGAGCCTTCAACAACTTCGTCAGAGGCTTCAAAGGAGCTTTTATCCGAGAAAATCCCCTCTAAGGATCAGGAAATTTCAACATCAACCAAGGAGGAGGCGTAATTATGGATACCGTATATTATTTGGTTCAGAACACGCTTCCTGTGGCAATCCCCCTGCTCTTAGTGGCTCTGGGGGGAATGTTCAGCGAACGCAGCGGCATCATCAACATCGCCTTGGAAGGGATTATGCTCTTCGGCGCCTTCTTCGGCTGTCTCTTTGTCTACTTTATTCAAGGCTCTTCCCTGAACCCGCAGTATATACTCTTGCTGGGCATGGCGGTGGCCGCCCTGGCAGGCATAATCTTTTCCCTATTGCTATCTCTCGCCACAGTGACGATGAAGGCCGACCAAACCATCTCGGGAACGGCTTTAAATATGCTGGTTCCCGGCATGATCCTGCTCTATGCAAAAATGTTCTTTAACAGCGACGGTATCACCACCAACGTGAATTTTTACCTGCGCAAGGTTCCCCTTCTGGGAGATCTGCCAGTCATCGGCAAATTATTTTTTCAAAACACCTATATCACCGTCTATATCGGTTTCCTTTTCCTGATTATCGCCGCGATCATCTTCTATAAGACGCGCTTTGGTTTGCGCCTGAGGGCCTGCGGTGAGCATCCTCATGCTGCGGATTCAGTGGGCATCAATGTTTATGTGATGCGTTACGCAGGAGTCAGCATGTCCGGTTTCCTCGGCGGAATGGGCGGATTTTTCTATGCTGTGGGAGTCATGAACAGCAACATCAACGGCCACACCGGGGTAGCGGGATTCGGCTTCTTAGCCTTGGCCGTCATGATCTTCGGACAGTGGAAACCTTTTCAGATTCTGCTGGCAGCCCTCTTTTTTGCCTTCCTGCGCACCTTGGCCTATTCCATTGCCCTTATCCCCTTCCTCCATGACCTGAACATCAATCAAACCTTTTACAAAATGCTGCCCTACCTGGCGACGATGGTGGTTCTGGCCTTCACCTCGCAAAAATCCCGGGCGCCGAAAGCTGAAGGGATACCTTACGACAAGAGCCAGCGCTGATCAGCCATTAGACCATGGCTTTCCTATTGGCATTGTCGATGGTATAGTAAAATATTACTATAACGAAATCTCCGAATTCTGTGCCAAGACCAAACGACCGATTTATATCACGAAGAACGGGCGGGCCGACCTGACGGTGATCAACAGCGCCGAGTTTGACCGGATGCTGGAAATCGTGCAACTGTACACCGCAACACTCTCGCCTGCGCCGGAAAGCATTACCTTCCACAGTAAGGAAGAGCTATACCGAATGCTGGATGAAGGCTTGGAAGCTGTCAGGCAGGGTAACGTCAGACCGATTGAGGAAGCGTTCCCAGAAATAAAACGGAGGCTTGGTTTCGATGTATAAAGTCGTCCAAACCGTATTCCTGCTCCGCTTCCTCTACGCCGGCAGTAACTGGCAAAATAAGATTTAGCGTCTGACCCCGGCTGCACAAGCAGCCGGGGATTTATTTTGCTTAAACGAGATTATTCTTAAGGGCGGGGAGGTATTGATCTGCCCAACTCGTGAATACTAAAGAGAGGTGCTCTATAAGCATACTGCTTCATATTGCAGGAACGGATGATACGCTTTGAAACTCAGAACCTTTATTCTCATTTCCTTGTCTTCTTTCGCCCTGTTTGCTTGGGTCGTTAAATCCTCCTGGGCGCTGGACGCTCCCATGAGTGAGGAAGCGGTGGCCGGTAAAGAAGTCTGGCAGCGCTATAACTGCGTCAGCTGTCATACTTTATTCGGCAATGGCGGCTATGTGGGCGGAGATTTAACTCAGATCACGGCGCGGCGCAGCCCTGAGCAGCTGAGTGATTTTTTCAGCAACCCGCCGGTCATTCCACCCCATCAAAAAGAGACCCATGTCGCTTTAACTGAAGAAGAAACCCAGGCTATGACTGCCTATTTCGACTACCTGAACACCATTCCCACTTTAGGCTGGCCTCCTCAGCCAAGGGTGCTAGAAGGCGGGGATGCCCCTTGAAAACCTTCTCCGGAAAACAGATCGCCCGCAGATATGTCCTCTATGGTGTGTTCCTTTTTGCCATTCAGGGCATAGTTGCCCTGCTGGGAGCGACTTCATTGATATTTCCCGACTTGCCCTCCCCTGTTTCCTATGCATACGGCCGGGCAGTGCATCTGGCCCTGGCTACTTTTTGGCCGGTCATCGGTATGATGGGGATGGTCTATTACTACACCGTAGAGCAGCTTAAGGCAGATATCTACTCGCCGAAGCTAGCCAGATGGCAGTTTCTGATATTATTAATGGCTTCAGCAGGGCTCCTGGGAACATTGGCCTTGGGGATCGGCAACGGTCGGGAGTATCTGGACGGATTGCCTGTTTTTTATCTGGGAATTTCTCTGGGGCTATTGCTGGGGGCCTATAATTTAATCCGGACCCTTTGGCAAAACAAACAAAAAATAACCCCTGCTGCCGGAATTATGGCAGTAGGGGCAGTGTTTCTCTGTGTGCTGATCATTCCCAATGTTTTGAGATTCACTAATCCCGTGGCTGACGAAGCGGTAAAATTCTGGGTCGTCCATCTGTGGGAGGAAATGGCTTTTGAACTCACCACCAGTGGTTTCATCGCTTCCTTTTTTGTCACAGCCGGTATTGCGGAGAAAAGGGATATAGAAAAGTGGCTTTACTTAGAAGCCACTCTCTCAGTGATCGGAGGATTATTCGGCACGGGGCACCATTACTTCTGGATTGGCTTTCCCCCGGTTTGGCTCTTTCTCGGCACGTTTTTCAGCCTTATTCAGGTCCTGCCCGTCTTTCTCCTGGCTTATCTAGTCTATAAAGGCTTTAAGAAACATAAACCTTTCAGCCTCCGGGAAAAGCTTGCTGTTGGGCTGATTTTAAGCAGTATCTTTCATCATCTTACCGGAGCGACTCTTTTAGGGATCTTGATCACGATCCCCTGGATCAATGTCTATGCTCATGGCACCTATATAACCTCAGGCCATGCCCACCTGGCCTTGTTCGGCACCATCGGTTTTCTGGTTCTGGCCGGTGCTTATACCATTTTAAGTGAGAAAGAACCCCTGGACAAAAAAGCTTATGGCTATGGCCTATCCGGAGTCATCCTCCTCAACCTTGGCCTGATCGGCATGAGCAGCAGCTTGATCCTGGCCGGTTTTCTGCAGACTTATCTGTGGAGAGTCATGGGTATTGATTTCATGGCGGTCAATTCAGTCATCAATCCTTACTTAATCCTGCGGGTTCTCTGGGGCTCCCTGTTCACTCTGGGAGCAGCTATCCTCTGCTCTTTAATCATCCGAACCTGGTGGAAGACAAGAAAGGCTTAACTGCATTCCAAAAGCCTAGATGCGTTCCGCAACCTTCAGCCAGGTTTCCTTGGTCAAAAAGCTTTCCTCCACCTGTTCCTCCAATTCCAGAAAACGTTTATAGGTCATGCTGAAAGAAAGGATATCCTTATCGATAAATTTGCGGGCCGAAGGATCCGTGAGCCCGATAAAACAGTGATCCTCGTCCTTATCCACTTGATCTAAGGTAAAGAGCACGGTCTGGTGACAGCCTGCTCCAAAATTAACTTTAACATTATCCTGAGTCGGCCGGTCATAATTGGCCAGCACAGTCAAAGCCGAGATCTGATCCGCATTGGCTAAAAAGATGATTCCTTCCGGGGTTTCGTCAGCCTTTAGTTCGGACAGAGGTTTAAAGATAATATATTCTTTGGCTGTCACTTTAGGCAGCTCAAGAGCAAATTTACCGGCCAATTCAGGGTTCTTTTTATAAAACTCCCCTTCCCGTCCGCCTACACCGCCTACAGATAAGAAATGCTCGATAAAACCCAACTCAAATTGCCTGAATCCCAGTCCTACCTTACCACCGCTACAAGTAGTCGTAGAGTTGGCAAATACCGCAACCTGCCCTTTAGCAGCCATGTTGAGCAGAGAGATGGCACACCCCCATCTCCCCTCTTTAAACTGCATAGCCCCTTCGGGCTTGGCATCGGAACGCATTACTGCGACAGGCTGGTTTCCCAATTTAATCGCTTCGGCAATTTTGCTTTGCATAAGAACTACACCTCACTTTTTAAATTTCTGGAGAAGTTAACTATTATGCCTATGTTTTCGCTTGCCTCATGGGAAATCCTCTTTTAAATCGTTCAATTTTTCCGAACTGGAATCCAAACTTCACTGTAAGCGTAGTCTTTTTTATGCTGATTCATTTTGGTAAAAGAAAAAGCAGGGGCCTTGATTACTTCGTAATTTGAAGACGGAAGCCATTCTGAATATATTTTTGCCATTGTATCCTGTAACATAGAAGGAAATGGTCCTTCGTTGGGAAATATAGCCCAAGTGCAGGCTTCCACCGGCACTTTTTCCAATAGGTCACTTACTTGATTTTCCGTCGTTAAAATACCTATCAGATGAGTTAAATCACCTTCTTCTTTCAAAAAGTCTGCGTCAGCATCATAAGAAGCATTAATGATTTCATAAGGCTCAATATTTTGCAGAGCATGCATTTCTTCTCTTTGCTCCGCTGTGATGCTTTGGGCAAGTTTGACAATTTCCTTATTAACCCCTTCAAATTGCATGGGAACACGTTTGCTTACACCGACTAAATTAAAGGCCGGTTTGTCCTCAATTCTAAATTCCATAGCAGTTCCTCCCTTGACGCTTATTACAAATGAAAGTTTGGGAAAGGATTTACTTAGGCCTTTTTTTATTACATCTGAGGGTACGAAACCACTCCATTTTTTAAAAGCCCGAGTAAAGCCGTCCATTGACTGATAACCATATTTAAAAGCAACCTCCGTAACTGTTTCTCCCTGTAATAAATCCTTATTTGCTTCCGATAATTTTCTGTTTTTGATATATTCGCTAAGGGTCAACCCTGAAAGATAGAAAAAGATCTTTCTAAAGTGATAGTCAGAAACTCCGGCATATTCAGAAATGATTTCAAGAGACAGCTCCTCGGTTAAGTGCTCTTCAATATAGTCAATCACATGATTTAATTCCCGTAACATGATCTCCCTCCTTTCTACAGCTGCATAATACCAAAACTATTATAACGATGCTCGACTTTTATTAACCAAAATATATCGAATCCTTATCTATAAAGTGTACTTTTCTTGTCACAAAAACCCCGCCAGCGGTTTTATAGTTATGTCGAGAGGGGGTCAGAAATGAGAGAAGATCCTATAGTGACTAGGGAGCAGACGGCTGAACAGATGGCAGAGCAGACTCCGGATCCTTCTGATTTCGCCGCTGTATTTCAACACTACTACCCTATGGTGGTTCAGACCATCGAGAAGATCCTTCAGGAGAGAAATACCGCTGAGGATTTAGCCCAGGATGTCTTTTGGCGCTTATATCATGCACCCTGGCAAGACATCGGGAATCTTAAGGCCTACTTAATCCAATCCGGGATCAATGCCGCCTACAATCATTTGCGTACCAGCAAACGACAGCATAGTCTCTGGGAAAGGCTCACCCGCCAGACATCAGCCAACGAACCCTCAGCAGAAACACAATGGCTTAGAGCCGAAGAGATTCAACGAGTCAGAGAAGTCCTGACTGAGCTGCCTGAGCGGGATCGGTCCCTGCTCCTGCTGCGCTTTGCAGGGTTAAGCTACAAGGAAATCAGCGAGACGATCTCTATGGAATTTGCTTCCGTAGGAAAATCCTTGGTACGGGCCAAAGAGCGCTTCCGCAAAGGTTACCTGAAAAGGGGGGAATACTAATGACCTGTGGCCTTGAACAAGACTATATTCAGGCCTATCTTGACGGTGAATTGTCAAGAGAGGAAAGAAAAGAGATGGCTCTTCATCTGCAGAGCTGCCCCGGCTGTCGGGAAGAGCTGCAAAACATGAAAAAACTGGATGAATGGATCAAGACAGCCTTGACCGAGAGCTTGACGTTAAGCACCGGCAGCGAGGGATCTCCCGATACCCAGGCCGCTTGGGAGAAATTCCAAGCCCGGCTGGCCACGGCACCCGGTCCCCGCCCCGGTGACAACGCTCTGGGAGCTTTGGAATTACCTAACCCCAATACAGAACCAGCACAAAACCTGACAAAGAGTCTCAGGACGAAAGGAAGATGGTCAACAATGAAAATCAATCCCAAACGCTGGATAGCCGGAGGCGTAGCGGCCGCGGTCCTGGCTTCCGCTCTGTTCATACCCCAGGTGAGAGTGGCCGCCAGCGATATGCTGGGCTTATTGCGCATCGACAAACTGCAAACGGTTAAACTTACCCCGGAAGATATTGAACAGATTAAAGCCAATATGAGCGCCCTGCACAACGGGGAGATCGATCTTAAAGGCATGGGCCATATGTCTGTAGCCGGCCAGCCTGAACCGGCAGTCTTTACCTCACTTGAAGCAGCCCGCCAAGCCGGTGTGTCCGTTCCTGAACTAACAGGTTATACCATGCTTCGAGCCGGGAAACAGGAGCCCTTTTCTGCCGATATGCAAATCGACGTAGCCCAGTTTGAAGCCTTTGCTCAGCAATTAGGCACTGCCGTAGCCTTGGATCCCAAGCTGAATAAGGAGAGCATTTTTATCTCCTTTGGTCAAAGCAGTTTTATTGAGTATAGCTCGGAGAGCAATCCCCAGGCTCGTTTGCATTATGCTGTATCCGCCTCACCTCAGCTCAAAGTACCCGAGGGGATTGATGTGGATCAGGTAAGAGGCGCTCTCTTAATGACGCCTCTCCTTCCCGAAAATGTCCGTCAGCAATTAGCCAATATTCAGGATTGGGAGTCCACTCTTCCCATTCCTTATGTGGAAGGCCAGGATTATTCTGAAGATGTTAAAGTCCAGGGGAACCCTGGAGTATTTGTTGCCTATGCCGGCGGGGAGCATGCCGTGCTGATTTGGCAAAAGGATGGTTTAATGCACATGCTGGCCTCCCAGGGAATGGAAGCCCAAAGCAATAAAGAACTGAAAAACAGCCTGCTTGCTATGGCAAGCCAAATTTAAATCCTTCATAATACCTAAAGGGCAGCCCCACCGGCTGCTCTTTAGGCTTATCAAGCAATGAGGTGGCTTATGTCGGAATTCGTCATTCAAACCTGGAATTTAACCAAACACTATGATGGCAAAGCCGGGTGCTCGGATGTGAGCTTACAGGTCCCTCCCGGTGTCGTCTATGGTTTTATCGGACCCAATGGTGCGGGAAAGAGCACTTTTGTCAGAACCTTGCTGGGTTTAATCCATCCGACTTCAGGACGGGCGGAAATCCTCGGCCATCCCCTCAAAGAGGTTAAGGCTCGGGCCAAAGTGGGCTATCTCCCTGAGCTTTTCCGTTATCCCGATTGGCTGACAGGGGTTCAACTGCTGGAACTCCATGGCGATTTGGCCGGAGTACCTTCCGCGGAACGGAGACTGCGGATTCAGAACTTAGTGGAACGGGTGGGGTTATCCGGCCGTGAGCAGGAAAAAATCCGGCGCTACAGCAAAGGAATGCAGCAGCGCATCGGCTTGGCTTGTGCCTTGATCTCCGATCCTGAACTGATCTTTCTTGATGAGCCCACCTCCGCCCTGGACCCTATCGGCCGCCGGGACGTGCGGGATCTCATCCTTGCCCTGCGCAAGGAAGGTAAGACAGTGTTTCTCAACAGCCATCTCCTGGCCGAAGTGGAAAATGTCTGCGACCAAGTGGCCATTATTAACCAGGGAAAAGTAGTCGCCCAAGGAGACTGGCGGACCCTCTGTGACTTTAAATCGGAAATTAAACTGCGGGCTCAAGGGTTGACTCAGGAAATCCTGAACACGGTGAATTCACTGGTTCAGAATGCCGAGCTTTTATCCCGAACCCAGGAAATCTCCGAATGGCGGGTGCAGCTCAGCTCGGGGGAGGCTGTGCCGGAGCTGATCTATCGCCTCAGCGGGATGGGAATTGGGCTCTATGAAGTGGTTTCCCTGCAGCCCCATTTGGAAGAGGTGTTTATGTATTGGGTGGAGCGAAAGGAGAGAGAACATGCTGTCCATCATTAAGCTGACCTTCAGGGAGATTCTCTCGCGGCGGATCTTTTTCATCA
Organism: Desulfitobacterium sp. LBE; assembly: GCF_007830365.1. Taxonomy (NCBI): domain Bacteria; kingdom Bacillati; phylum Bacillota; class Clostridia; order Eubacteriales; family Desulfitobacteriaceae; genus Desulfitobacterium; species Desulfitobacterium sp. LBE. The sequence goes on from NZ_VLKD01000001.1 coordinate 1,136,565, forward strand.
CCCTGCTCATGACCCTTGCCTTTTTAATCTTCTTTGGGGTGGTCAATCATTATGCTGCCCAAGGCTTCATTCAAGCTATGCACGGTTTTGACGGCACCAACACGGTTATCCAAAATTCAATCCGTTCCCAAATTATTATGATGGGACTTAATTTTTCCAGCATGATTCTGGCTCTGCTCACCATACTCTCCACAGTGGGAGGGGTAGCCGGGGAAATCGAAAATCATCAGATCGATACGATTCTGGCCCGTCCCCTCCCCCGCCGTTCTTATGTTTTAGGAAAGTTCCTTGGCTTGGGAACCGTAGTCGTAGTTTATGCTCTTAGCTTATTTGTTGGTGTACTGCTGATCAATCAGCTGACCGGCGGGGATATTGCCGCCCGCCTTGAACCTTCCTCTGTTGTTCAAGGCGGGCTGATATTTGTCCTATCCCCTCTCCTCATCGTCGCCGCAGGTTTATGGCTGAGTACCCGTATGAGCACGATCAACAGCGGCATCATTCTCATTATTCTCTATGGGGCAGGCTTTGTGGGCGGGCTGGTGGAACAGATCGGAACCCTGCTCAATAACCCGTCCTTAATCAACACAGGCATCGTCTCCAGCCTCATCTTTCCCTATAATGCTCTCTTTCGCAAAACCGATGCTTTGCTGACGGATTCCGGGAACAGCGCCATGGCCATGTTCAACGGCGGGGCAGGGAGTGAGCCCAGCAATCTGATGCTCGGATATGGGGTCTTCTACACTGTGGCTTTGTTGTTCTGGGCAATCCGCCATTTCGAGGGGCGGGATGTTTGAGCACTACTCCAGTTCAAAGGCTCCCGTATAGAGCTGATAATATTTGCCCTTTTCAGCAATCAGCTTCTCATGGCTGCCCCGTTCAATAACTCTCCCCTCCTCAAGAACCATGATCACATCGGAGTTCTTGACGGTGGAAAGCCTGTGGGCAATGACAAAGACCGTTCTCCCTTCCATTAAGGAGTCCATGCCCCGTTGGACGATGGCCTCGGTGCGGGTATCGATGGAGGAAGTGGCTTCATCGAGAATCATCACCGGCGGATCTGCTACCGCAGCACGGGCAATGGAGATGAGCTGCCGCTGACCCTGGGATAAACCGCTGCCGTCCCCGGAAAGAACTGTCTGATAACCTTGGGGGAGCATGCGGATAAAACCGTCGGCATTGGCCAGCTTGGCCGCCGCGATACAGTCCTCATCCGTGGCATCCAGGCGGCCATAGCGGATATTTTCCATCACCGACCCTGTAAACAGATTGACATCCTGGAGCACGATACCTAAGGAGCGGCGCAAGTCCTCCTTTTTGATTTTATTGATATTAATACCGTCATAGCGGATCTTGCCGTCGGCCAGATCATAGAAACGGTTGATGAGATTGGTAATAGTGGTCTTGCCCGCTCCCGTAGCCCCCACAAAAGCCACCTTTTGCCCGGGTTCGGCATACAAAGTGATGTTGTGCAGAACCATCTTGTTCTCCTCGTAGCCAAAGTCCACATCGAAGAAACGGACTTCTCCTTTAAGCTCCCGATATTCCACCGTGCCATCTTCCTGAGGAATTTTCCAGGCCCACCCATCGGTATGCGAGCTGGTTTCAACTATGGGGCCCCTTTCTTGTTTGACATGGACCAAGGTCACTTGCCCTTCATCCTTTTCCGGCTTTTCATCAAGGAGTTTGAAGATCCGTTCCGCCCCTGCCAAAGCCATAATAATGGCATTCAACTGCTGGGACACCTGCGCAATGGGCATGATAAAACTGCGGGACAACTGCAGAAAAGAAGCAATGGTTCCCAGGGTGAGCGCATTGGTCCCGGCGATGGTCAGATTGGTCACTCCTCCAATCGCCAGGAGACCTCCCACAATGGCCAACGCTACATAAAGGAGATAGCCAAAATTGCTCATCATGGGCATGATGATATTGACATAGGAATTGGCGGCGGTGGCATGGGCGCAAAGCTCTTCATTTTTGCGGTTAAAGGCCTCTTTGCTTTTTTCCTCATAGTTGAAGACCTTGACCACCCGCTGGCCATGAATCATTTCCTCAATATAGCCATTGAGAGTTCCCAGGGCTTGCTGCTGCTGCATAAAATAGGTGCCGCTCTTGCCGGCGATGCTGCCAATAACCTTTAGGATTAGGAAAATACACAAGACCACAAACACGGTCAGCCAGACACTGAGGTAAAGCATGGCAAAGAAAACCGCCACAATCGTAATGAAGGAAGAAAAGGTCTGAGGGATACCCTGAGAGATCATCTGTCTTAAGGTATCCGTATCATTGGTGTAATGGCTCATCACATCCCCATGAGTATGGGAATCAAAGTATTTAACCGGCAGCTTCTGCATGTGGGAAAACATCTCATCCCGGATTTTCTTTAAGATGCCTTGGGAGATCGACACCATAATCCAGTTGTACATTAAGGTGGCCAGAACGCCAATCAGGTAAATCCCTGCCATCACCATTATGATCCGCAGCAATCCGGCATAGTTGGGAACAGCCTCCAGAAGAAGAGGTGCAATATAATCATCGATCAGGATTTTCAGGAATACTGAAGACAGAACCCCAACCAGGGCACTGATCAGAATAGCGACCATAACGAAGAAGGTTTGCACCTTGTAATCCCGCAAATAGGATAAAAGCCGTTTTGCGGTCTGGAGGCTGAACTTGGCATGGGGCGGTTTCCCGCCGGGAAGTCCCCTGCCATGAGCAGAACTCTTGCCGCCCGGACCGCCTCTGAGTCCCATCATTCTTCATCCCCTCCTTTTGCTTGTGACTCGTAGACCTCTCTGTAAATCTCACTGGTCTGCAGCAATTCCTCATGGGAACCCACAGCCTTTATTTTCCCATCGTCCATGACGATGATCCGGTCGGCATCCTGGACCGATGAAACCCGCTGAGCGATAATTAGCTTGGTGGTATCCGGCAGGTGCTCAGCCAGCGCCTTGCGGATCTGGGCATCCGTCTCCATATCCACGGCACTTGTTGAATCATCGAGAATCAGGATTTGCGGGTTCTTCAGCAAAGCCCGGGCGATACAGAGCCGCTGCTTCTGCCCTCCCGAGAGATTGACCCCTCCCTGCTCGATCAGGGTATCGTATTGGTCGGGGAACCCGGCGATGAAATCATGGGCATGGGCCAGCTTGCAGGCCTGAATCATCTCTTCCTCAGTAGCCTGCTCATTCCCCCAGCGCAGATTCTCTTTAATCGTTCCTGAGAAAAGCACATTCTTCTGCAGGACCATGGCTACTTGGTTGCGCAGCGTCTCCAGGTCATAATCCCTGACATCAACACCGCCCACCTTGACCTTGCCCTCAGTCACATCATACAAACGGGGAATCAATTGGACTAACGTGGATTTAGAGGATCCCGTTCCCCCCAGAATGCCAAGAGTCTCACCGGATCGAATGTCCAGATTGATCCTATCCAGGACCGGTTTATCCGCATCTTTGCTATAGCTGAAGCTGACATTTTCAAAGGAGATATCGCCATTGGGGACTTGGCAAACCGGGTGGTCCTTGTTTTGCAGGTTGCTCTCTTCCTCCAGAAGTTCCACGATTCTCGCGGCAGAAGCCCGGGAGATGGTCAGCATCACAAAGACCATGGAAAGCATCATCAGACTCATGAGAATCTGAGTGGCATAAGTAATCAAACTCAAAAGTTCCCCGGTGGAAAGTCCGGCCACAGGATCGCCGCCGGAAGCCACAATGGCCCGGGCGCCAAACCAGGATACGAAAAGGATACAGGCATACATGCAAAATTGCATCAGCGGCATATTAAAGACCAGCAGCCGTTCCGCTTTGCTAAAGTCCTTATAAATGGATTGGGAAATAGTCATGAATTTTTGGGTTTCAAAATCTTCGCGGACAAAAGACTTAACCACGCGCATGCCCCGGAGATTTTCCTGAACGACATTATTGAGCTTATCATAGGTCCGGAAGACCCTGGCGAAGATGGGATGAACATTGCTCATAATCAGCCATAGCCCCACGCCGAGAATGGGGATGCTCCCCAGGAAAATAAGGGACAGCTTCTGATCGATGCTAAAGGAGACAAAGAGGGCAAAGCAAAGCATGATCGGACTGCGTATAGCCATACGGGTCAGCATTTGGAAGGAGTTCTGCACATTGGTGACATCAGTGGTCAACCGGGTCACAATGCTTGCCGTGGAGAACTTATCAATATTGGAGAATGAAAAGCTCTGGACTTTATAAAACATGTCTTGACGCAGATTCTGGGCAAAGCCTGCTGAGGCAACGGCGGCAGTCCTCCCCGCCAACAGTCCGAAAGCCAGGCTGATCAAGGCGGCAAGGAGAAGAGCGCCTCCCATTTTAGCTACATAGTTCATATCGCCCGCGTCAATGCCATAGTCGATCAGCCGGGCCATCAATAAAGGAATGATCACTTCCATGGTCACTTCCAAAGCCACAAAAAACGGCGTCAAGAGAGTGGTTTTCTTGTACTGCCGGATACTTCCGGCCAGTTTTTTAATCATAGATCAAACTCCTCCAATAACTACCTTATAACTACTTACACTGACATTCACCATCTTTTTTACCTGTTAAGTTTTCTTTCATCCTCTCGATATAATCATTGAATTGCTGGATTTCCTCTTCCGTAAAACCTTGAATCAGCATGGTTTCCAGGCTGTCAATATCCTCAACGATACTTTGGTGAAGAGCCAGGGCCTTAGGTGTAAGCACCAGTTTTTTCAGACGGGCATCATCGGGTACACTCCGACGCTCAATAAGCTCTTTCTGCTCCATAAGTTTCAGCACTTTTGAAGTCGTCGACCGATTCACAGTAAACATCTCTTCGATATCTTTCTGAAAGATATCCTTATCCCTGTTTTCCGCCAGATAGGCTATAATCCAGCTGTTTGTTCCGGTAATACTTTTAGCATATTGAAAGTTTGCTGAGTTTTCCACATGCCGTTTAATCAGATGATTGAGAGAACGAATCTGAAAGCCTATGTCCTTTTTGCCTTTATGAATTGGTTTCATGCTTTTATCCCTCTCTATGCCAATAAGATTATAATGTTGCACAACGAATTGTTTGCTATGCAACATTATAATCTTTTCCTGTGTCATTTTCAATTAATATTAAGTTAAGATTCACAACTTCTTTAAATATTACGTGCGAGTAATTTTAAGGCTTCTAATAAAAATAATTTAAATTCCGGGCTGGATATGCTAGAGTTGATGTTAGAATATTCTGTCAATATCGGCGGCTTTTTAACTTTTGACAGGAAAAAACGGGGGGTAATACCATGGATTCACCAAAGGCACTGATGGATGACTTCATCAGAAAGACCGAGGAAAAAGCAGAGCTAACCTCAAGCATCAACGGTGTTTATCAATATGATTTTTCAGCCAGCGACCACGGGGTATGGATCATTACTTTTGAAAACGGCAAAGCTGTCTATACAGAGGGCGAAACTCAGAATCCCGTAGTTACCATCAAAGCTAAATTTGATACTTTTGTTGATTTTTACCAAGGGAAGCTCAACGCTATGTCTGCGGTTATGACAGGCAAAATCAAGATCAAAGGCAATATGTCCGCTGCCATGAAGATGCAGCAATTCCTATAATATAGCTTCACATTGAGCAAAGCAGCCCTACAAGAGCAAAACAGTTCTCTGCTCAAGCTGCTGCTGAGATTGGCACCCCGTATGTCTTCTGTATCACTGCGGAAAATGTGCGGGGTATTTAGCGCAAAAAAATGCCTTGAATTGGACAACCAATTCAAGGCAACTCTTTGTAATTATCTGCTATGTTATTTAACTTCTTTTCTGACTTCATAAGCTTTTACTAAAGCATCTATGAAGCGGGAATGTGGATCTTGGAGTGACATAGTAGCACCGGTAGTAACGTCTACCAGCATTTTCTTTTCAGCTTCTGTGAAGGTTGCAACTTTAGCTTTATCAGCGTCAGTTAACTTCTCAGGATAAGCCATTTTGTAAGGTCTTCCGTTGGCATCGCAATACTTAGCAAACCAATCCTGAACTTCAGCGACAGTCTTCCCTTTGAAGTATTCTTCATAGAAGTTCATTTGCTCCCACCATTCTTTACCGGAAACAGCACTGGCTTTCATGCCATAAGCATCGCCTTCTTCTTTCTTGGTTTCCCAGTTAAAGCCATTGGCTTGAGCATCTTTATAGAATGACTTGTCTGCAGCTTCAGGATCCATCCAACCTGGGAACATATCAGGCAGGATTTCCACAACATCAAACTGTAATTTTACAATCTTGCCGGCATCATCAAAAAGTGCGGCAACTGTAGTAATGTTTAAATTGTCGTGATCTTTTTGTCTGGCAGTGTTATCACGATAGTTGGCTACCATACCAATTCCTTGGTAAAGTTTCTTGGCTGCTGGGGCAACGGCAACAGTAGAAGTAGAAGTAGAAGTAGAAGTAGCAGCAACTTCTTCAGCTTTAACAAGAATTTTTTGACCGGGGAAAATCAGGTTAACATTCTTAATCTGTGGATTTAATTTTGCTAATGCATCAATTGTCAGTCCATGCTTCGCCGCAATTTGCCAGAAAAAATCACCGCTTACTACTGTGTAGTAAGTTCCTGCTGCGATTTTAGAAGTATCAACACTAGGGGCTGCTGCCGGGGCCGTTGCTGCAGGTTTTGCAGGTGTTGCAGGTGCAGCTGGTGTTGCCGCCTCCACTGTTGCTGAAGTTGTAGTGTCAACTGCAGCAAAAATCGGGAGTGCCAGTACGGAAAAAGCGAGCGAAATTGATAGAATAATACCCAGGGTTTTTTTCATGTTACTCCTCCTTAAATTTTTTTATTCCAGGATTCACAAACCCGAGTTCATGAACCCCAAATCTAACCCCTCAATAATCGCTTATTATCTATCTGCTATCTGGCAATATCACTTTGTGAGAATCATGGTAAACCCAGGCAAAATTATGTAGCTTTTGGACTGACTGATTAAATATAGTCTAAGTTCTAACTTTCATAAATCCTTCGATTATTGCAGATACAATTATTATCTAGTCAAGTATTAGATAAACAAGTATTGCACCGACAAGTATCTGACATGTAAAAATTAACATAGCTTTAAGAGTTAGTCAATAGATATTTTTATCAAAGTATAAAAAATCTAAATAGACTTAATTTCATACTTATTTTCTATTTTTCTGCTGAATTAATCCATCAAGGAAAAGCACATTAAGCTGTCGTACCAATTCCGGATTGTGCTCAAGCTGGTTGCGGATTTCTTTATTATGCAAAAAATAGGACTGAATCATATCGAGATAAATGCCAATTGCCGTATCGGATACATCCTGCGCGAAAACTGCGGAGCGCTTACCGGCTGCTATGAATTTAATAAACAGCTCTTTATTCGCGGTGTTGTAATGGTCAAAATAATTGCGAAGCTCCGGATCACTCTCAACGGCTTCAAAAAAGAACCGCAAACTGTATTGGCCATAATACCAGGTGCGGATCTGGATATACTGCTCAATTTTAGCGAAGAAATCCCCCTCTTTTTCAATGAGCTCTTTTATTTTGGCAATGCTTTCATCCAGCATATTCATGATGATGATACGCCGCAGATTATCCTTGCTTTCAAAAAAGTTATAAATAGAGACTTTGGAAACATGGGCTTTTTCGGCGATTTCCGTCATCGTGACTTTATCAAATCCATAGTGATCGAATAATTCCAAAGCCGTCTGCATGATGGCTTTTTTCTTATCATTTCTCCTCTTTGCAAATCCATCCAAAACAAATCACCTCAAATTATGAACTATATATACCTTAAACGTAAATAATATAGCATAGGGTCCTTGACGAGTCAAGGCACAGCTAGTAATATATGAACTATAATAGTATTTATAGTTCATATATTTGAAGGAGGTATTGAGGTGGCGGACATTCGTTTTGAAAAGGTTAGAAAAGAGTATCAGATGGGAGAAGTCGTCATTTGTGCAGCAAATGATGTGTCCTTTCAGGTGAAGAGCGGTGAGCTTTGTATCATACTCGGCCCCTCCGGCGCAGGCAAGACCACGGTGCTTAATCTGCTGGGAGGCATAGATACAGCCACATCCGGGAGAATCCTCTTTAACGGCAAGGATATTACCGCTATGAACGATCTGGAATTGACCGACTACCGCAGACACAAGATTGGTTTCGTTTTTCAGTTTTATAACCTGATTCCTAATCTTACTGCTATTGAAAACGTGGAGCTGGCCAGGCAAGTCTGCAAATCCCCCCTCGATCCGGAAGAGGCCCTGAGAATTGTGGGTTTGCAGGATAGGATTCATAATTTCCCGGCCCAGCTTTCCGGCGGGGAGCAGCAGCGGGTTGCTATCGCCAGAGCTGTCTGCAAAAACCCGGACCTGCTTCTTTGCGATGAGCCCACCGGCGCCCTTGACACGGAAACAGGCAAAACTGTATTGAAAGTATTAGCGGATGTGAGCCGCAATATGGGTAAAACCGTAATCATCATTACCCACAATTCCCTGCTCGCACCCATCGCCGACCGACTGATTGAGATGAAGAACGGGGCGATCATCAAGGAACACCTTGAAAAATCGCCCCTTGAGCTGGAGGGAATCCAATGGTAAGCATGTTGCAGAAGAAAGTTCTTCGGGATACAAAGGAAAATCGCTGGTCCTTTCTGGCTATCGTGTGCATTTGCTCACTAGGGATTGCCCTGTTCAGCGGCATCAACATGTATGTGACTACGGTCGAAACTGCAGTATCCGATGCCTATAAGCAGGCAAATCTTGCTGACTACTGGATTTATAAAGGGGAAATTTCTCCTTCCCATTTGGCTGACCTACGGTCTTTGGGGGAAGTTCAAGAGGTTCAGCGGCGGAAAGTAACCGACATCACTCTCCCCGGAACCTCAGGGGCGGTGCTTCATCTGCACGCACTGGATGAAACAGCCACCATCAATGTGCCGGAGCTTCTGGAAGGCAGCGGACTGGATGGCAGTGAAGCCAACGTCCTTTTGCTGGACAGCCGCTTTGCTGAGGCTCATGGACTGTCTGTCGGTGACAGAATTACGGCAGGAGAAGGGGAAAAACAGACAGAGTGGCTAATCCAAGGGATTGTCCGTGCCGGGGAATACATTTATTACGCGCCGGAAGGCTTAACCGTTCCCGACTACCAAAAATATGGCTTCGCCTACACCAATGCTTCCTCTTTGCCGGAGGTTCCTTTCAATGAAATCATCCTCACTGTTGCTGAAGGCTCAACTCTTGCACAGGCAGAAGTTTCGGCCCAAATACGGGAAAGGCTGGCCGGAGCCAATATCCTCAGCCGCCACCATCAGACAAGCTACCGGAAGGTTGCGGATGCTATGACCGGGATCAAACAAATCGGTCTGCTGTTTTCCTTGGCTTTTTTCCTGACAGGGGCCCTGGTGACCTGGATTACAGTATCCAGAATGCTGGAGAACCAACGCCAGCATTTGGGAACCCTTCGTTCTTTAGGCTACTCCAAAAAGGAAATTACAGGGCGGTACGCGCTTTTTGGGGTTTTGATCACTCTGCCCAGCATGATTTTAGGCTGGATGATGGCCCGCTATCTGATTGCGGAATTTTTGTACAGGATTGGCATGACCTATTACACCATCGAAGCTACCGGTGTCATCCCCTTTACGCCCCACTTCTTCCTGTCGGCCCTCTGTGTGGCGGCGGTTACCTGCGGCGGGGCCCTCCTCTCCTGCCGCAGATCATTGAAGCTGACACCGGCTGCTCTGATGAGACCCAAGCCACCGGCTCAAGGACACCGGATTTTTCTGGAGCGAATCACGCCTTATTGGCGCAGACTCAGCTTCAGCGGTAAAATCGTGACAAGGAATCTGTTCCGCAACAAAGGCCGGATGCTCATGGGGCTTGTCGGCATTATCGGCTCCACTTCCCTGATTTTGTGCGGCTTCGGACTGATGAATTCCATTAACGGGATGCTTGACAAGGCCTTTAAGGAGACGGTTCACTATGACGTGGAAATCAAACTCCGTACTCCATCCACCGTTGAAGAGCTTGCCGATATGTATAATACATTGAGCGGGCAGCATGTAGACGCCACCATGGCTCTCAGTGTCTATCTCTATGGGAAGGGGGATGTACAAAGCCCTTATCTTGTGGTGATGGACGAAGGGCAAAAAAGCCTCAACTTCAAGGACACAAAAGGTAAGGAGATTCCTTTACCGGAGGAGGGAGCCTTGATTACTCCCAGAATGGCCAAGGCTCTGGCCGTGGACGCAGGGGATATCCTCAGAGCGGAAAGCCTGGATGGAACGGTCATGGCCCTGAAGGTTGCTGATATTGTAGATTTCCCTGTGGGTAATGAAATCTATCTATCCAAAACCGCCTTTGCCAAGGTGTCCGCTCTCCCCTTCCTGGTCAGAACCCTTCTCATGCAGGGCCAGGATCTTGATTTAAGCAAGCTGAACGGGGATCCGCGAATTTCCCTGGTGGAAACAAAGGAAGAAATGCGCAACAATATGCTGATTGTTTTGGAAAGCCTGCAAAGCTTTCAAATGATCTTGATTTTATTTGCGGGCTTGCTGGCCTTTGCCGTTATGATGGTCCTGGGCCGGATGAACTACTATGAGCGAATCCGCGAGCTTGCGACCCTGAAAGTCCTGGGGTTTTATGAAAATGAGATGAAAAGGCTGGTATTGCGCGAAACGATCTGGATTACCGTATTCGGTCTGCCTTTCGGCTACATCCTGGGCTCTTTGCTGCTGGGCGTCATTGTTGACCAGGCCACAACGCCGGACTTGGAAATTCTGCCCATGATTGATCTTTCCAGCATTGCTGTAGGGTTTGCTTTCATGCTGGGCTTTACCATGCTTGTAAATTTTATGATGGGGAGAAAATTCAAAAATGTCGATATGGTGGCATCACTAAAAAGCGTGGAGTGAAGCTTGGCGTGATTTTTAAGGAACAGGATGAGTTCCGGTTTGTTTCACCTCACACACGGTCAGCACCTTATCCAGCACCGTAAACTTTATCTCGAATCCGGCGAATTCGAGGCCGTAAATCCGTTGGGGATCCTTTTGATAGGAGGGCCTGGGATCATGGGCCAGTACCCTTACCAGGGCTTGGCGCCGCTGGGGCGGAATGCTGTTCAGCCATTGTTCAGGGAAATCCACCACCAATTCATGGTCGGCGAGAGGCTCGATGAATCCCCCTGTCGCCTCCGGGTGACAGTCCGTATAAGGAAGGTAGGGCTTAATATCGAAGATGGGCGTCTGATCCAGGAGATCGGCTCCTGATACATGGAGAATCGGCCCCAGCTCCGGATCGACTTCAATACTGTCCAGGCGGACGGAAGAGAGTCCCAGGGGGTTAGGCCGGAAGGGGGAGCGGGTGGCAAAGACACCCATGCGTTTGTTCCCCCCCAGCCGCGGCGGGCGCACCGTGGGCGACCAGGTGTCACGCAGGGCGGCGGAAAACTCCCAGATGAGCCAGATATGGGAAAACCCTTCCAAACCCCGCAGAGCGTCGGCATTGCGGTATTCCGGCTCGAAGACGACCGCTGCTTTCAGGTCATCAATCAGGCCGCTTTGCCGGGGAATTCCAAACTTGGTCGGAAAATCCGTGCGAATGCGGGCGATGATGTTTAGTTCTTTGGACATGATTCGTTTGCCCTCCAGTCTTTTTCAAGTAACTGTCCCTGCCATGGGGGTCAATTTTTTATAGAATTTAATCAGAGCATTCAGCATTTAACATTCATCATTCATCGCTTCAATAGCCTTACTCAAGTATCCATATAATTCATGAGTAAGACCATAATTCAAATGAGGATCATTATTCTCTGCGTGGAATTTATGGGCAGCATCAACAATGTCTTGATCGATATCAGAAAATGTCTTTAAAAAATCCTGCCAATAGGCAGCCAGCTCCTGGATATCATCACCATCAACAGGCTTATTTTCCTTCTTGCATGCCGCTAATCTGGCAATAAAATTTTGCCACTCCTTTTTCAGGTTTATTTCTTGTTCGATGGAAAAGGAGGAGTACAGGCTTTTCAGCTGAGCTATTTGTTCCTCTGTCAAATAGTTTTGGGAATGATGCTGAGCCATTTCAATCAGAGCTACCATATCTGCCAAGGATGGGGAACTTTCAGCCTTCAGCTTTTTTTGAACCTCAACCAATCAATTGTACAGGGCTTGCTGCAACTCAAGCGCTTCGGCAGCTTTTTCCACCTGAAGATTAATTAAAACTAAGGGATCCGGATCTATTGAGGATGTCATCTTCCCTATTTCTTCTAAGCTGAAGCCGAAATTTTTCAAGGTGATGATCTGGTAAAGTCTTTTCACATCGTTTTCGTTGTAAAGACGATGACCGGAGGCCGTCATCTGACTGGGAATCAGCAACCCTATCTGGTGGTAATAGTGCAGGGTTCATACCGTAACTCCGCATAAATTGGCTAAATCACCTATCTTAATGAGGAATTCTTCCATCAGGCGCTCCTCCCTTTTCATTTTAGCAGAGATACAATATCTTTGGCAGCATACACAATATTTTTTACCACAACCACTGCAGGCTGTCGCTTTCATCATAGCTTCTCCCCTTTCGTCGCCTCCCATTATATAACCTGACGTAAGGTAAGGTACAAGTTCCTTCCTTAAACTTCCATATATTGCATAAGCCGGGGTATGACAACTATAGCACAGCTTTCGTGCCGACAGTTGCTGACAGTTATAAAACAAGCATGGCAACGGCTGAGCAAAGGTGATCAAATAAGGAGCTGCCTTCAGCGACAGCTCCCATCTTTTAGTCTATAAGCATGAATCGTTTAATAGTTTTCTTTTCTTACTTCAAAATAACTCTGGGAATACTTACATACCGGGCAAACATCGGGGGCTTTCCTGCCCATGACAAGATGCCCGCAGATACGGCATTCCCACATGGCTTCTTCCCCTTTGGCAAAGACCTGCTGCATCTCCACGTTTTTCAGCAAGGCACGGTATCTTTCTTCATGGGCTTTCTCGATAGCACCCACTTTGCGGAATCTTGCCGCTAAATCCTTGAACCCTTCCGCTTCAGCATCCTTGGCAAAGCGGTCGTACATATCCGTCCATTCATAGTTTTCCCCTTCAGCCGCATGCAAAAGGTTTTCGGCGGTCCTGCCCAGATTGCCCAGCTCTTCATACCAGATGCGGGCATGTTCCTGCTCATTCCTTGCCGTATGCAAAAAGAGTTCGGCAATTTGATCGTATCCCTCTCTTTGGGCTATGGCGGCGAAATAAGTATATTTATTTCTGGCCTGGCTTTCTCCGGCAAAGGCGTCCAGAAGATTTTTCTCTGTTTTGGTGCCGGCGTAAGGATTGCCTGCACTCCCCTTCTCTTCTACCAGTTGAAATACGGAAGCGGGTTGTTTACAGATTGGACATTTAAAGTCCGCGGTTAATTCTCCTTCATGAAGGTAACCACAAATTGAACAACGATAGTGAGTCATTTTTTTCTCCTCCTGCCCTTTTTCCTGATTGGTTTTCAGTTTCGCTAATAATCTTGCCGCCGCTTCCCTGGGAAAATCCTCTCCTTGGGGGCTGTCCAGCAAGGATTGAAGAAAATCCTGAATGTTGACGCTCTGGGGCAGCAGATACCCGGCTTCACGCAGAATATCTTCGGCCATGAGCCGGTTGGAGGCGCTTAAGGCTTCGGCAAACTGCCGCAAAATCGGGCTGCCTGATCGCTCCGCCACTTGGGCCGCGATCTTTTCCTGTTTGGTTTTACTTGCCGATAAAGATAACATGGCTCTTTTTACCGAAGCGGATTTTTCTTGTTGAGGAGGATACACATCAGGTACAAAGGATATGGCGTGGGATGGGCAGGCGTCGACGCAGGCCCGGCATCCGTCCAGACATTTGGCTGGATCAATCTGACCTGTTTCTGTATCGGTTGCTCCTGTCGGGCAAACATAAAGACACAGGCAATCCTTGGTACAGAGATTGATATTTCTAACTGCAGGCATAGTTCGCTTACCCCCTTTTCACCTCAGTAATCTTCTTCCTGGGAACTTTGCACACCGGACAGATCTCAGGCGCTTCCTCACCTATGTAGACGAAACCACAAATTTCACAAACATAGACATGGGTGTTTGCCAATAAGGCCTCTCCTTGTTTGTCATAGCGATTGAGAAGAGAGTTGAGGATTCTGGTTACTTTTTCTCCCCAGACAAGAGCCCTGAGAGCCCCCCGGTCGGCTGCCCGGGCCGCAACACCATTGACATGGGGATAAGCGGAATTCAAATCCTCTTCAATAAGTGCCATGAGATCCTTTAAGCTGCCTTCTTCTGCCAGGCTGTTCCTGCTGTTGTAGTACTCTGCCAATTGGTTAAACAGATCGGCTTCTTCATTCCGATATTGCTTTTCACACCCTTTGGCCAGGTTTGAGCATAAAGCACTCAGTTCACCGAAGGATAACTCCCGCATATCCTCTCCATCATGCTCGTCACTTAACTCCTGGACAACGGTTGGAGCACCGCTTTGCTCCTGGAAGTCGGATTTTGTTGCACCACATAGGGGACATTCCCATCCCTCAGGTACATCCGCCCACAGGGTGCCTGGAGCAATCCCTCTCTCAGGGTCCCCGGCGGCTTCATCATAGATATACCCGCATATAGAACATGCAAGCTTTCTCAAATTCCATACCCCCTTCAGCTACTTTATAATAATTATAAACTAGACAAAGCGATATTTCCAGTAATTTATTTATTTTTTTAAATTAATATCGTTTATATTTATTAAATGAAATCCTTTAAGTTTATCTCAACAAAGGACAATACTTTTGTATCCTTTCATTCTGAGCTGTTGATGTTCTGATGATGTCCTGATGGTGTCGGTGTTGCAGTTCCATTTTTTGTGCAGAAATGGTACACTGATTTTTGAGAATCCGATATTACTTTTCTTATGCGAGGTGACAAGCATGCGTTATGGCCCTGATCCCAATGCCATCCATCCCAACGAAGCTATTAAAAGCCTTTGCTATATCAAAAATGTCATTACCCGTCCCAATATCATGGTGGGGGATTATACCTATTATGATGATGATCAGGGGCCGGAAAAGTTCGAAGACCATGTGACACATCACTATGAGTTTTTGGGAGATAAGCTGATCATCGGCAAATTCTGTGCTATTGCCAAAGGAATAGAATTTGTCATGAACGGGGCAAACCACCGGATGTCTTCCGTCACTACCTATCCTTTTAACATCATGGGAAACGGCTGGGAGATCGCAATGCCTTCTTTAGCGGACTTGCCCTTTAAGGGGGACACGGTAGTCGGCAATGATGTCTGGATTGGACAGAATGTTACGGTCATGCCCGGCGTACATATCGGCGACGGCGCGGTTATCGCAGCCAACAGCGTCGTGGTAAAAGATGTTCCCCCTTACCATATCGCCGGCGGGAATCCGGGCAAGCTCATCAAAAAACGGTTCAGCGACGATCTGATAGACTATCTGCTGGACTTGAAGTGGTGGGATTGGCCGGCTGAGAAACTATTCCGCAATCTTGATGTTCTTTGCAGCTCTGATCTGGAAAGAATCAAGACGGTAAAAGATTTGTGATTTCTGCTCCGCTGGCGTAAGCTCCTTTTTGGCACATTGGAGGAAAAATAATAGACAAAGAAAATATATCAACTCAATAAACTGTGCCCTGTAATATATGTAAACTTAATTTACTGAAGGGGATATTATGTTAAGTCCGAAAGAAGCAGAAAGAGAGCTGTCAATAGCTGCACAACTCAATCCAGGACCCTGGATAAAACATAGCATGTCTGTTGGTTTGAATGCTAAATTCATTGCAGATAACATTGATATATTAGATAGCAATCAAGCTTATGTTATGGGATTATTGCATGATATTGGCCGCAGAGAAGGCATAAAATCAATTATGCACACGATTGACGGGTATAATTATATGATGAGTTTAAACCAAAAGGAGATTGCCAGAATATGTTTAACTCATTCATATCCGATACAAGATGTAACTACGTTTTTTGGAAAATTTGATTGCACAGAAGAGCAGAAGGCTTTCTTGTCGTGCTTTATAAAGAATGCAATATATGATGATTATGACCGATTAATACAACTGTGTGACGCAATATCATTGCCAAATGGTGCCTGTATAATGGAGAAAAGACTAATTGATGTGGCATTAAGACATGGTTTAACAGGTTTCACTATTGATAAATGGAAGGCATTTTTAGAGTTAAAAAATTATTTTGATAGATTGTGTGATTGCAATATATACACGCTATTACCAAATGTTGTAGAAAACTCTTATGATAGTTTGCTGTAAATCCCAATTATCTCATCACACAAATCCTGCCCTATCATTTTTGTTTTTCTACCTTGTTTTATCCTCCGAACAACGCTCGGGGGCACTAAATATTCCCTGGCGTTCAGAACGATACCGCGAGCCATTGACTTAATCTGAAATTTGTATATTATGGGTTTATTACGCGTATATTACGCACAGAAAATTAGACTTTTTACAAGCAATTAAACCCTTGAAAAGCCTGAAATATACTTTATTTTACTTTCACCGTTTTTTAATCCCATTTTAATTTTCAGCAAACGATCCTTAAAGTTTTTTGGGTTAGAATTCAAACATAGCCAGTTGAAATACCAAAAAACAAGGAGGAACCCATGATGACACTTTTAGAAAAAGTAGAAAAACTATGCTCAATGGGCAATATAACTTTTGAAGAGGCTAAAGCTGCTCTGGATGCCGCTAACGGTGATCTGCTGGACGCCATCATCTATCTGGAAAAGCAAGGCAAAATCCACGCCCCTGCCGGCGGTGGTTATTACAACAGTGAAAAAACCGTCGATGCCCATGTGGTCTCCTATCAGGCCAAGGATTGGAAACACCAGAATCATGGCAGCGACAAGGAGAATCCTTTCCTTTCTTTCTGCAAGGACGCCTGGAACCTTTTCGTAAAACTTCTGCGCAAGGGCAACGCGAATTCCTTTGAAGTGCTCCACGGTAAGGAAGTGAAGGGCTCAGTTCCCATCACGGCTCTGGTCCTGCTTCTGATCTTCGCCTTTTGGGTGACCATTCCCCTGATGGTGATCGGATTGTTCTTCGGCTTCCGTTATCGTTTTGTGGGAACCGATATTAAAGGCACCACAATCAATGATGCCATGGACAGCGCCGCCGACGCCGCTGAAAACCTCAAAAAGTCCATGGATAAATAATATTTTTGCAAAGGGTGGGACTTCCCTTGAACCAATCAATCCTGATTATTGAGGATGAAGAAAAAATTGCCCGCTTTGTGGAGCTTGAGCTTGGTTATGAAGGATATAATGTAACCAAGGCCTTTGATGGCCGGACGGGACTTGAGCTGGCGGAAACCGGCCGGTTTGACTTAATCCTGCTTGATGTTATGCTGCCTAAATTAAACGGTACAGAGGTTCTGCGGAGAATCCGCCGGACCTCTGCCGTCCCCATCATCATGCTCACAGCCCGGGACAGTGTCATGGACAAGGTTTCCGGTCTGGACAGCGGGGCCAATGATTATATCACCAAACCTTTTGCCATCGAGGAACTGCTGGCCCGTATCCGCAACGCCCTGAGAAACACGGCCCCCCTATCCTCTACAGAGGTCCTCTCTGCTTCCGGTCTGGAGCTCGATGCCGACCGCCGTACCGTGACCATGAGGGGCAAGCCCGTTGATTTAACCAAACGGGAATTCGATCTCTTGCACTTTCTCCTGAAAAACAAAGGAATCGTCCTCTCCCGGGAATCCCTTCTGGAAAATGTCTGGGGCTTTGATTTTGCGGGAGACACCAATGCTGTGGACGTCTACATACGCTTTCTCCGCGGAAAAATTGACGAAGTGTTCAATCTTAAATTTATTCACACCGTCAGAGGAGTAGGATATGTGATTAAAGATGACCAATAAATCCCCAACCCGTCCTCCTGGCCGCATTCGTAACAAAATGCGGTTTTCCATCGTCTGGAAACTGAATATCAAGCTCTTCTTTCGGTTGTTTTGGATATTTATAAATCTGAACATCTGTCTTATTCTTGTATCCGCATTCGGGCTGTTTATCCATGCTGAACAGACTATAGGAACAGTTGCTGAAAAGCTGACTCAGGCAGGACCGCCGCTGCCTCTGGAGGTAGACGACTGGCTTGACCTTACCCCAATCCGTATTGAGCCTAGTGCCGCAGAACCGGAGGGTTTTCACATTCCTTCAGGCATACAGGCTTACCTTCCTTCTCTGACCGCCCAGCAGATCAGGAGTATTGACCTGCCTCCCCGGGGAGAAGGTCTGGGGATGTGGGGACGCATTCAGCAGGTAAGCTATAATGTGGCCCTGCCCATGGACGACAGTTTTTATCTTCTCTCCTACCGCCCTGTGCAGACGATCAGGATTTTAGCGGCTATGTTCGGGATTATGCTCTTGATCGAAGGGCTCAGCTTGCTCAGAAGCATTTCTTCCAGTGCCAGGGTCATCCGCCACACTCTTCAGCCTATCGAGCAATTGGCTGAAACAGCCCGGAGCTTAAGCCATGAAGGGGTTTTTTCACCGGAACAGCTCAAGGATTTGGCAGGCAAATTGGATGATATCAATGCCACACATTTGGATACACGCATTTCCGTGGACGAAACCCAGAGCGAGCTGCAAAGCCTGGCCGCGGCTATCAATGGTATGCTGGACCGCATCAACGAATCCTACCGCTCCCAGGCGCGTTTTGTCTCCGATGCCTCCCATGAACTCAGGACCCCAATCTCCGTGATTCAAGGCTATGCCAACCTGTTGGACCGCTGGGGTAAAAAGGATGAAAAAACACTCCAGGAATCCATCGATGCCATCAAAAATGAGACTGCCCATATGAAAACCCTGGTAGAACAGCTCCTGTTTCTCGCCCGGGGAGACAACAACACTATGGCTCTGCAAATCGAGTCCTTTGAATTATCCTCCCTCGCCCAGGAGATTCTGCGGGAAACCCAAATGATCGATGGGGGTCACGAATACTCCTCTATACTTACTCCCGTTTACATCAAGGGGGATAAGGGCCTGATTAAGCAAGCCACCCGGATCCTCATGGACAATGCTATGAAATATACCCCTGCCGGAAAGCAGATCACCCTCTCTGTTTCCAGCAAGGATAACTTGGCCCGCCTCACGGTTCAGGACGAAGGAATCGGCATTGAACCGGAAGCGGTTCCTTTGATTTTCGATCGGTTCTTCCGCACCGATGAGTCCCGCACCCGGGCCACCGGCGGCTCAGGGCTGGGCCTGGCCATTGCCAAGTGGATTACGGAGCGGCACGGCGGGCACCTGGAGGTTCTCAGCCGGCTGGAAGTCGGCACCCGGATCTCCATCGTTCTGCCCATGGTCCCGGAAGGGGAAGTTCACAAAGGGTAAATATGAAGCGGCCTTATTCCACTTTTTATCGTGAAATATAGGCCGCTTCTTTAAGCAAAAGAAACCGCTCACCACTGTGATAACGACTTCTTTATACCTTAAAAATTCTTTTTTCGGCCTCACATTATACTGCCGATGCATTACTTTTTAAAGGCTTAATGGTTTATAAATGTATCTGTATCGGTTCTATTTTCACCCCGATATCCAGGGGCTTGGCACTGAAGAGGCTTGTTGTGACGATGCCGTCCACCCCGGTTTCCGCATAATCCTTGACATTGCTTTCGTTGATGCCGCCGGCAGCCAAAGCAACTACATGAGGAAATTCCGTTCTTAAATGCTTCACCGCATTTTTAAGTTCTGTGCTCTTTATTTTCTCGAACTGAATCCCATCCACGCCGGCCTGGCAAAGGCTGACCGCCTGTTCCAAAGACCCTGTTTCCACGATGATCTTCTTTTCGCAGCATTCCCCTTTGACCTCCGGCAGCTTTTTCAGCAAAGCTTCAAACCCACCGATCATATTCATATGCTGCTTGAAAATCAGGATGGTTTCGGAAATACCCAGTCTGTGAGGCAGAGCACCTCCCACCATAATAGACTTGGTGGTCAGGGATTTGGTACCGGGAAATCCTTTGCGGGTGGTCAGAACAGCTACCTTGGGGTTAATGCTTTTCGCATCATCCACCATTCTTCGTGTCTTGGTGGCGATTCCTGAGCAATGATCCAAAATGTTCTGCCCCACCTTCCAGGCCATATTCAGATCCTCGGCTCTTCCTTTCCCGGAGATCAACACTTCCCCTTGTTTGACCTGCTGGCCGGAGGGGATGAAGCGGTCCGTCTCGATATGCAAATGATCGAAAATCTGCCTGACTTCCTCAGTTCCGCACACTACGGCCTCATCTCTGGTAAAATAAGCGATGCTCCCCTGCTGTTCCCTGATTCCCAAGGTCCAGCTGGTCAGGTCAATATAAGGAACATCTTCCTTGAGCCAACGGTCTATTTCATCACGAGTTAAGTACAGCATAGTGAAACCTCCTCATAATAATGATTTATTCTCCGCTCAGCCCCAAAAACTGATTAACTTCCTCATCGTTGTCTTGGACAAAGAGTTCCGTGCTCCGGCGGATACGTTTCAATTCCCCTTTGATCATGATGCCGATCCGGTCCGCCATGCTCTGGGCTTCCTTAAAGTCATGGGTTACAAAGAGAATGGTACAGCCAAAAAGCCGGTGGATTTCTTTCACCTGTCGGTACATGGTTTCCTTGGTAGCCGGGTCCAGGGAAGAAAAGGGCTCATCCAGCAAGAGAATCCTGGGGTTCAGGACAAGGGCCCTGGCGATGGCCGTCCTTTGCCGTTCCCCGCCGCTTAGGGTTCCGGGGTACTGTTTTAGAATCGAGCTGATGGCGAGAATTTCCGCCATCCGGTTTACCTCATCCTTGATGGTCTGCTTTTCCTTCTTTTGCATTCTCAACCCATACCCAATATTGTCGGCTACCGTCATGTGAGGAAATAAGCCAAAGTCCTGGTACACGAAACCAATGCCCCTTTTCTCCAGAGGAACCTCGGCGATATCCTGACCCTGGATATACACTTGCCCGGAGCGGCCCCGATAAAAACCTGCGATAGATTCCAAAAGCACGGTTTTTCCTGAACCGGTTTTCCCTAAGACTCCGAAAATTTCCCCCTCATGGATCATCAAATTGATGGGCTGCAATTTAAATTTTCCTAATTCAAGGGAGTAGTCCCTGATTTCAACAAGTGGGTTCACTGCCAATACACGTCCTTCATCCGGCTTGCCTGAAGGTTTTTTCCCTCCAAGCGGCTTGTTGCAAAAAGCGATACAAAAGAAATGAGCAGGATGATGATGGCGGAAGCCATCGCCGCTCCGATATCCCCTGTGGCCATATTCAGATAGATGCTGGCCGGTAAGGTTTCCGTCTTCATTCTGGTCGCGCCGACGACCATTAATGTGGCGCCGAATTCGCCGAGGCCCCTGGACCAGACCAGAATAATGGCGGAGATCACCGCATTGCGGGCCAGCGGCAAGGTGATCGTCACAAATCTTTGCCATCGGGAAGCACCCAGCATTCCGGCAATGATCTCCAGCCGTTCATCCAGTTCTGCAAAGGCTGTCTTGATCAAACGGATCATGTAGGGCAGATTGACGATGATCTGTGCCATAATGATCCCGTTTTTATCAAATACCACCCTGAAACCCATATCTCTCAGTGCTTTGCCGAATTCCGAGGAGAAGATGAGCAGCAGACACAAGCCCAGGACCAAATAGGGCATGGATAAAGGCAGCTCAATAATAATCTGGGCTATTTTCTTAAAGGGAAAGGAGCCCCTCGTCAGTGAGTACGCGGTGGGCACAGCAAGCACAAAGCAAACAAAAGTCGAGATGCTGGCTGTATTCAGGCTTAATTTCACCGCAAACCTCACTTCTTCTGAGAAAAAGGCTTCCCCAAGGTATGGGAAGCCTTTAATAAGAATAGACAAGATTGCCGCAGAAATAAAGGCAACAACACTCAGTGTCACAGCAGCAGTCAAAACATCGAACAGACTATACAGGGAAAGCTTCTTTTTCATGGCAACCTCTTAAACCCTTAGTTTACCACTTCATATCCGTATTTCTCCCAGATGCTTTTGGCTTGATCAGTATCAAGGAATTTCAGCAGGGCTGCGGTGGTCTCCGTATTCTTGCTGAAGCTCAACGTGGCTGCCGGAATTTTTTTGATCTGGGTGTCCAAATCCGTGGTATTGACGATCTCGATCCCTGACCCGCTGACATTTTCTTTCCAGACGATAATAGCATCGCATTGGTCAACAGATAGGGCTGTGATCATTTCCGGTGCGGTAGCCGTTCTGGCAATGACATTGACCTCTGCCAGCACGCCTAAATCGGTGAGGGCTTTATTGGCAATTTTGCCGATGGGTGTAGCCTCCGCATCCCCCAGGACAACTTCCACATCTTCTTTCGTCAGATCCTTCAGTCCGGCGATCTTCAGGGGATTGCCGCTTTTGACGGCCAGGACGGGAATATGTTTGACAAGCTCTTTGCTGGCGGCCACAACATCTTTGACGGGATTAAGCTCTTCCACAGAACCGGCTATAAAGAGATCCCCTTCCTGAGTGGTCTTGATTTGGGTCTGGATTTGGGCCGCATTGGCGTAGGCCACTTCAACTTCAACCCCGCTCTCTGCTTTGAAGGCTTCGGCAATTTCACCAAAAGGCTTGGTCATTCCCGCCCCACAGTATACGAAAAGGGGTTTCCCGCTCAAGGATTCCGCTGGGCCTGCCTGACCCCCGGGAACCTCTGCCGGCTTGCTGCTGCAAGCTGTCAGAAAAATCAAGGCCAGGCACAAAACGCTGACGATTGCCAGGTACTTATGGTTTTTTAACATTTCTTCTCACCTCTTCTTACCTTTTAAATTAACATAACATAACTAAACATAAAAATAAATACTTAAATTTTATTTATATTTTTATTGAGTTACATCCGGTTTATTGGCTCTTTGCCGTTCACAGCGAAGCCCTGCACCAGAACTGCTTCCCTTACTTTTTCCCCCTTCTTCTCCTCTAAGGCCTCTACGGAACCCTTGGTCACCCAAAGCAAAAACCATAGCAAAAGCGCACTTTCGCTCACAATCGAAAATGCGCCTAAAATCCCATCATTCTGGGTCTTTGCACCTTTCTTTCCTGAGGCATCCCAGACAGAATACCCCTTTGCGGGAGGCCGGTACATTTCTATGCCGACCCTGTGAGCCTTTGCTCAGATCGCCCCCGCATAGCATGGCTTTAGCGGGAAACGATTCGAAAGATTTCACTATTCTGTTGGGTTTCTATTCAATGGATTATGACACAGCCGCTCATAACATAAATAATTACAACAGGAATGGTTATAAACCTAACAAACTCAACACAATATTCTCTGATATAAGCAAGTATAACACAACTCCCGGTCCATGTCGGTTGCATTTCCAACAGATTTACAGCAAATACCCCTGCATCCCTAAATATATTGCAAAATAAATTTAGGGATGCAGGGGCATTGAGGGCTAATCCTTCTCTCTTTTAAGGAACTCTTTCATCTGCTGTTCACTTTCAGCAGATAAGGCATCCTTCAGATAATGCCGGGTCGGCGTTTGTTGTGCCTGATAAGCCTCGATGACCTGTTTATTGGCCATTATGACTTCTTCCTTCAAATCTCGGGCGGATAATAAGGCGCACCCTGCTCCTCTGATAATGATCTGCTGCAGGCCATCGGAGGTAGCCACAGTGATCTTATACTTTTTCTGATGATCATAAGCAAACCTTTCAATATATTGATCCGCGGTTTGCGCTTCTTTGGTATAGACCATCAGGATATTATGATAATCGATGGCTTCCTCGGGATGCCCCTGAACACGATAAGCATCGAAGACGACGATAATCCGGCACTTGCGAATCCCCTGATAATTGCTTAGGATATCAAGAAGCCTTATCCTGGCTCCATCCATATTATCCTGGGCAAGCTCTTTCAGTTCCGGCCAGTCAAAGATAATATTATAGCCGTCCACAAGAAGATATTCTTCCTGACTTTCTTTAGGCTTGTTTAAATCGGCAGGTGGTCTATAATAGCTTTCCGCAGCTTTTTTCCGTTTCTGCCAAAGGGATTTTTTGCCTTGGTTGGCATAATAGGTCTGGTTGAGGATCCTGTCGATCTCCTCCGGGTCGATCCACCTTTCCTCGGCATAGGGTATCTGCAGATAAGGTTCTGCTGCTAAGGCTTCATTCGCTTTGGCGAAATAGCTTTCCACATGCATATATTCCTTGACTTGATCCCAGGGGACCAAATAGCCGGAACCCTGGGTACAGAATACGGAATCGGCGGGATTCTCCACATCCCTTTCCGGGTCGTACCCGGCCATAGCTATGACCTCATCCGGATTATGGCAGGGTTCATAGCCCTTCAGGCTGCAAAAAAGCCTGCCCAGACCTTTGCTGTAAGCCATGACCTCCTGCTGATAGTTTCTCATTGTCGCCACGGGAGCACTGCCGGTAAGAGTTGCCCGCTCCCCTTCTATCCGGGCAAGCTGGCAGGTTCCATGCATTTTTTCAACATCGTTCATGGCCCGTCCCACCATTTTTTCCGGCAATTCCAGCTGAAAAGCATAATAAGGCTCCAACAGGATGGACTCCGCTTCCATTAACCCCTGACGCACCGCGCGATAGGTGGCCTCCCTGAAATCACCGCCATCTGTATGCTTGGTATGGGCCCGGCCTGACACTAAAGTGATTTTTATGTCGGTAATCGGTGACCCTGTGAGAACTCCCTTATGAACTTTTTCTTCCAGATGAGATAAAACGAGTCTTTGCCAGCTTTTGCTTAAGCTATCCTCGCTGCATTGCGCTCCGAACTGAAGGCCGCTTCCCCGCTCCCCCGGCTCCATTAATAGGTGGACTTCCGCATAATGCCGCAAGGGTTCAAAATGCCCTACTCCTTCCACGGCATTGCCAATGGTTTCTTTATAAACAATCCTCCCTGATCCGAAGGACACCTCCAGGCCAAACCGGCTCCGGATCAGGCTTTGCAGGATTTCCAGCTGGACCTCACCCATCATCTGCACCTGGATCTCCCTGAGCTCTTCGTCCCAGACCACCTGCAGGCCCGGATCCTCTTCCTCCAGCTGACGCAGCTTAGGCATCATCACCCGGGGATCACAGCCTTCCGGAAGGATCATCTGATAAGCCAATACGGGTTCCAATAAAGGGGAGTGGGCGGCGGTCTCTGTGCCTAAGCCTTCTCCCGGTTTGGTTAGCGTAAGTCCTGTTACCGCACAGACCGAACCGGCTTCCACTTCATTGACTGCCTCGAATTTCTTCCCGGAATAGATGCGAATCTGGTTAACCTTTTCTTCCCATACACCATTGCTTAAACTCTCCCTTACCTTGAGCCTTCCACCGGTGATCTTCAGATAGGTAAGGCGGTTGCCCTGTTCGTCCCTGCCTATTTTGAATACTTTAGCCCCAAAGCTTTCCGGATAGGCCGGCAGATAAGCATAGTCCACAATACCCTGGAGCAGTTCCTCTACACCCTCCAGCTTTAAAGCGGAACCGAAAAAGCAGGGGTACACTTTACGCTTCCTAATCCCTTCCCTGATCAGGGGAAGCTCAATATGTCCCGTATCCACATAGGCGTCCAGCAGCATTTCATCACACATGGCCAATTGATCATAAAAATCAGCGGATTCAGGTTGTCCAAAGTCAATGCAGCCGTCGCTGAGTTGGCTTTTTAATTCATTGATCAGCTTTTCTCTATCCGTACCCACCTGATCCATTTTATTGATGAATAAAAAGACCGGTGTCTGATAAATATCCAGCAAGTGCCATAGGGTCTTGGTATGGCCCTGTACTCCATCGGCCCCATTGATCACCAAAACGGCATAATCCAGCACCTGGAGGGTTCTTTCCATCTCCAGGGAAAAATCCACATGGCCGGGGGTATCCAATAAGGTGATTTGGGTATGAGCCACTTCCAGTATGGCCTGTTTGGAAAAGATGGTAATCCCTCGGGCCCGTTCCAGTTCGAAATTATCCAGATGAGCGTCTTTATTATCCACTCGGCCCATTTTGCGAATGGCACCGCTCAAGTAAAGCATACTTTCCGATAGGGTTGTCTTGCCCGCGTCCACATGGGCACATAGGCCAATGACCAATTTTTTCATCTATATTTATACCCTTCGCTGTCCATAGTGTTATCTATATAATAACAGCAAGCGGGAATTAAATAAATTGTCTATTAGTCGCTAATATTTGGGGGAAGTTTCAAAGAGAGGCTATGCTAAACTTCAAGGCTTATGGGGATTTAGAGGTTTGGACGCTGTTTGCGTGGCAATCGGCATGCAGGCACTTTCCGGAATCAATAAGCATACGAATATTAGTGAATTCGTAATCACCTCGTTGAAAGGAGCCTACGGCAGATGAATGACAAGTATACTTCCAGGTTTATTACTACCTCCGATGCTCAAACTGACTCCATGATTTTCAAACTGCGTTCAACATGGTGGAGCCGGTTTTATGAATATGCCTGGGCGGCATCCTTTGCCGAACCGGAAGCAACCGTGCTCGATGCCGCCTGTGGTATCAGCCACCCTTTTAAGTTTTTCTTATCCGAAAATTGTGCCCATGTCTACGCCTGTGATATCGATGAACGCATTCTTCATCCTGGATCGATCATTCAGGAAATCACGGCTGACCTGGGCTATGAAGCTGCTCAAGCCATCCACCCCGGATATTTTGAACGTATTCACTTTAGTCAGGCAAACCTGGCTCAACTACCCTACTCTGAAAGCATGTTCGATACAATATTCTGTATTTCGGTTTTGGAGCATCTTGATCTTCCTACCCTTCGGTCAGCACTGCAGGAATTCAAGCGTATATTAAAACAAGATGGTCTCATTATCCTGACCTTTGATTACCCTGTAATTAACCTGACCCTACTGCAAACTGAGATCCAGCAGCAAGGACTATCCTTTTATGGTTCCGTGGATTTCACCCTCCCTGCTGATGCTATCACCGGATATAACTTAAACTGTTTCCGGGCTGTTTTGACCAAAAGCCGCTGACAATCAGCGGATGACCTTCAGAGGCTTTTTCGGGGGCGGCCACACCTTAATCGTCTCGGCAATTGTCTCAAGCAGCTTCTGAGCCTCTTTTCTTTTTTGCTCTTTCAGATTCCCGTCAAGATAATGCAGATTGGTAAGGGCTGTGGTCAGGTCAAAAAAGGCGGTGCTAATGGTTTTACAGCAGGTGTCACAACGCTCCACATATTTAGCTGGAGCATTGGGATCTATTTCTGTTTTGAGGTTATGCGTCGGCATGGCGGCATTACTTTCCAGGGGAGCACTGCCGGTACTGCCGACTGAGGAGGATGCACCGGCAGCGGGGGATTCCCTTTGGGCATTCTCCGGAAGAAGAGACTGGACCATCAAACTGGAGATTGCATTGTTGATCCCCTCCAGCCCTTTTTTGAGGGCTTTATTTTCCTGCTGGATCTCCTCACTCTCCTGCTTGGCCAGATCTCTGTCTTTTAGAGCCTGCTGCAATTCCAGCTTGGTCATGCCGGTCACATCGTTCTGGGCCAGGAATTCTTCCCGTTCCTCTCCCGGCAGACCCAAGAGGAGGAGGGCCTGAGTGTAAGTCAAATCGCGCACTGGTGCGTGATTTGACAGACCCGGCTCGTCCGGGAAGCTTGCCCCATACTCTTCGTAGAGCTGCATCAGCCTTCTGGCAGTACTCAGGGAATATCTCACCGACTCCTCCAGCCACTTCTCCCATTCCCCGTGGTTGACCAAACTCTTCGCTTCCTTGAGCCGACGACCGATTTCCACGGCGCTGGCCAGCAGAATTTTCCGGGTTTGCCGGGTAATCATAGTTATTTCAGCCGCGATCACCTGCGGCGTCCGTTCAGTGGATAAATCATTCACGATCCATTTCCCGCCCTTTCATCAATCAATCTAATCCAGAATATGCCAGGCGGTAATAAATCGTAAAGTTCATGGGCAAAAAGCAGGGCTCATCAGCCACTATGGCTGGGGCTGATTTTTTCTGCCGAGACCTTGTCCAGAATGTCCCGGATGGCTGCCGGCTGGGCCGGTTTAGTCAAGACGCGGAGCGGCGACACGGCTTTAAAATCCTCCTGCTCCTCCGACGCTGTTATAAAAACGATGTGACACACTTTATTGCGCTTCCTTATATAAGAGGCAGTCTCAAGACCGGTGATGTTTTTCATCCGGTGATCCAGAAAGAAAAGGTCAAATAGCTTAGGGTTCTGGTTGAATTTCTCCAGCAGTTCTTCCCCGCTGCTGAATTCATAAAGGTTAAACCTGACTCCGCATCTGCTTTCATAGTCCTGAAGGATAAGTTTTATGTACGCCCGCTGCAGTGCACCGTCATCACACAGGCTAATATTCAACCCGGCGGCCGACATGGCTGCCGCCGGGCCTTTCTCCTTCGCCCTTGGCCCTTGGCCGTCTCCTGCTCTTCTATTCATAATACTTCCCCCTTTTCCGCCCGGCGCCGGACCGGACCCTCATCAAGGGCCCGCTTCCGGCAGCCTGGCGGTGATCAGGGGAAATTAAAAGACGCATGCAAGGGTTTATCCCTACACATGCGCCTGAATTCATACTGTCTCATGTTTACTGCTCTCAAGTCGCACACAATCAGCACACCCCCTGAGCGGCAGTCCGATTATACCCCTTGGCCAACCGTACGGTTGTACTGGAGCGAAGGGCATTGTATAATGGATCTGTCGTCGCGGACAGCTTGCTGTTACGTGTAGGTGTGCACACACCTTGCGCGTGCCTGGAAGTGTTCCACCACTTTCAGACCGCGGCGGCCTTTTAATTTCCACCTGTATCCATTATAGGGGTATTGGGAGGGAATTACAAGCCAAGTAATGTTGAGGCAGGAATTTTATCCCAAAAGATTAATGAAGCTTAGTGGCTGCCAAAGCTGCTGTATTTTATAAATTTTCCTGGGATTGTATTACAAATATCGTTGTGGTAACATAAAAATCGGGAGGGATAGGCAATGGATAAGTTGGATATTATTCTGGAAAAGTTGGAAAAGCTAGAAGCCGGGCAAAATGAAATGCAAGCTAACCTGAAGGAAGTGCAGTCTGACATGAAAGAAATGCAAGCTGACCTGGATAGAATGGAACTTGATATCCTCTCTTTGAGGCTGGATAACAAATCTATACATCGAAAGCTTGATGTTATTGCGTCGGCGGTAGTCGATGCCCAGGAAGATATTACAATTTTAAAAGCTCAATAAAATAGCTATGTAATACATACCCGGCCCGGGGATCCCTGGCCGGCTTTTCTTTTCGTCTTACAAATCATTGCCACCATAAATTTTGCTCCCGATTCCTTTTTATAAATCCCCATTTTTAGGGAATTCCGCTGGGCTCCCGCCAGTCGAGGGATTTTCTCCTGAAAACTTGGCAATATAAAAACCCTGAGCTATTCGGTCACATCTTGTCAACTTAGCGAATATAATAAAGTAAATTACCAAAATATTACAATAGGAGGTCTACTCATGGCCACGAAATTATTCAAGCTTGCCATAGACGCCGTTACGACAACGGACACCGCGATTAATCCAGCCGTGGAAAGCTATTTTTATGAGTTAAGCGAAGATCAAAGAACCGGTGGAACGGTCACTATTCCGGCTACCGAATTTACTGATGATGCCGGTAATGTCATGACAGGCAACCTTACTCCTGTAACTACGGACAATGGCTATTATCTATTGTTTATCAACGGCGTGTTGCAGCAAACCAGCTTATACACGGTCAGCGGCGACGGTTCTCAAGTAGTGATCACAGATGCCGATACAGTTCCTGTCGGCGCCCCCATTACCTTAGTCGTCACTAACTTCGCCCCGGTTTCCGATTCCGACACCACCGTAACAACCTAATTTTCAGAGTTAAGAATATGCAGCCATCCCACATCCGGACTGGCGGCAATAAGGAGCTTACGCAAAGGCACACCCCCAATAAGGGCGTACAGCAAGACGGCCTGGGCATTTTAGCCAGGCCGTCTTGCTGTTGTTTAATACACTATGTAAAAGTTTGATAAAAGCAACGCCATAACCTTTCATCCTTCATAGTTATATTTCTGTTGCACTTTAAAGAACCTGCTTCCCCTTATAAACATAGACTAAGGAAAGAATAAGGCAGAAACCATGTCTTCATTGCGGAGTGATGTCTGTGTTTAAAGAGGAAATAGGCTTCAATCCCACTAAAAAGCTACTGACTGCAGAGGCTTATCAATATAATGCACGGTCTGACGGCATTAAGAAAGTTTATACCAATGATGATGAGATAAAAGAATATGGGGATCAGGGCATCCTTGATCCTCATCAAGTCTCTTATTTTAATTTATTTATCAACGGTGTATTGCAGCCTAAGGTTAACTATGAGCTTCATGAAGGCCTGCTCGTCCTTAAAACAGAAGATGCTCCTTTACAGGGCTCTCCTATAATCATCACTTTCGTTACTTTTAGGGATGAGGAACCCGCTCTGCTCAATTCCGCCCTGGCTGAAGGGATCCTGCCTTCGGGGCAGCTATCCCGCGGCCCGGTGACCGATAGGGGGATTGAGGTAAGTGATACGGCCCGCCCTGATCTAAAGCTGGAAAAGCTGACCCTGTCCGGGCCCGAATCTCTGGCCGCCGGTCAGGCGGCCACCTGGGTATTTACCATTACCGTAAGCAATCAAGGGGCTCTGCCTATTCGTGATATCGTGGTCAGGGAATTTATCCTCCTGGATTCTGTGCTGGCTATAGAAACTCTGTCTTTGTCTCAAGGGGATCTGGCTCTTGAGGATGAGCTGATCACCTGGACTATTGATCATTTAAATCCTGAAGAGCCTGCCGCCGCAAGCTTCCGTGTGGAGGGTCTGTTTAAAGCCGCCGGCACCCGCTTCCTCAGCCGGGGTTCGGCTACAGGCCGCAGCTCAGCGGCGGCTGTACGAACCGACATAATCGGGGCAGGTCCCGTCGCTGTCAGTAAAGGATTGGAGCTTACCAACACGATTCTGTCCGGACCCACCCAGGTAACCAGGGGCCAAACCTGTACATGGCGAGCAGAGCTCAAACTGACTAATCTTAGTGGTGTTGAGCTGTCCGATCTTCTGGTCACCGATACCCTGTTGATTGAGAACATCAGCAATGTGAATGTGGTCAGCATCTCCCATGGTGATGCTCATCTGGTAAACAGGGAAATCCACTGGAGCCTTACTGGACTGAAACCTTTGGAAATGGCTGTTCTCGTCCTGGATATAACAGGGTCCTTTACCCAGGAAGGTTTGAGTGCCTTAGACACTGCATCCGGTTCGGGCAAGCTGGGAACCGGCAAACCAGAAACCGGCAGGCTATCCACAAATCTTGCCCGGGATGTTCAAATCATCGTTCTGCCGGAAATCACTCCGGTTCAGGAAGCGCTGTTCTTGCAAACCTCTGTCTTAACTATCCCTCTGAGCGGGTCCTTAGGTACTCCCAAACGCTGGGAGCTGTCTTTAGAGATCACCAACCTCAGCAATGAGGTGATCCGCACTATCTTGGTCACCGATACTATCCTGCTTGATGAATTTAAGTGGACGGACACGGTCTTTGTCTCCTCAGGGGAGGTGGCCACCGCCCATAATACCCTGCTCTGGACTATAGAAGAGCTCTTGCCCGGCAGAACCCTAACCGCCCGGTTTGCAGTCGAAGGGCTTTTTAATACCACCGGCCTGCGTTCGCTCAGCAGGGCTGTCGCCTCAGGATGGAGTCTGAATTCTTGTGTACTGTCCAACATTGCTTCCGGAGCACTCATCCGCATCTCAGGCTATATTTTTGCTTGTGTTATTGTCGACAAAGTCTTTTCTCAGTGTCAGGATCGGTATTGCTTTGAAGATATAGCCCTCCCCATCTCCGCTTTTCAGAGGATTCTCTTTAAACCGGGACGTATTATGGAAGACACTCTGGAGATCACTGCTATAAGAGATCGCCCCAATTTTAAAAGAGTTCAATTCCTTTTAAAGATACCCTTTACAATCGTTGCCGGAGGCACGACGCTGGGCCAGGACTCTCTGCCCTCTATCCCTATGGACCTCATCATGTTCATGCCGGAACCACGGGATGAGTTTTCTTATGATATTGTGGTGGAAACCCGTTCTGAGCTGCTCGGCTCTCCCGACGGTTGTGAGGAAGGCCGGCATTGTACCGTAGGGGTATTTATCGTGATCAAAGCCGTGGGCAAAGTACAGTTATTGATCCCCAGCCTGGAGGTTGATCCTGAGCCTCCCCTGTGCGAGGAGTTTTTGCCGAATCAGCTCTGCGCTGGTTTTAAAACAGCGGTTTTCCCGGATTTTTATCCTTCGCAAAATACGATGCAAAGTAATTTTCAGGACAGACTCCAAGATAAGCTCCAAAATAAATTCCAAGATAGGCCTCAAGGTAAGCTCCAGACGATACTCTCACCCCCTAATCCTCCGGCCCAGCTCAGGGAAGCTCTCCCCTGCCCCCCGGTCTTCGGCAACCTGACCCTGGAAAAGTACATCACAGCAGGACCTTCCGTAATAAATCCTCAAATGAATGGTACCTGGACCATCGAAATTAAGCTTATCAATGACGGTTATGGTCCGGTCAGCAATGTGGTTATGACCGATACCATACTGGCAGATAGCTTAGCCGTCATTAACCTCCTCAGCCTTACCCAAGGCACAGTATCTCAAGAGGAGAATAAGCTGATCTGGGATATCGGGACCCTCAATTCAATGGACACCGTTGTTTTGGCGGCAGAGGTAACCGGTTCTTTTAATGCCCAAACCGGTGCACTTCTCCAAGGCGAAAACCAACAGTACAATGCCCTTGCCGATGGAGTTAAGACTGCTTTTACCGACAATGATGAGTTGCTCATCTACGGCAATCAGGGAATACCCGACCCTGGGGAAATTTCCTTTATTAATCTTTATATCAATGGGGTATTGCAGCCTCAAACTAACTATAAAGTAAGGCCAGGACTTCTCATCCTGACCGTAGACAGTCCTCCCCAAAAGGGAGTCCCCGTTATTCTTGAATCACTGATTATCAGGGACAGCAAGGATACTCTTTTAAAAGCGGAACTCTATCAATACAACACTCGGGCCAATGGCCAAAGAGAGTATACCAATGCCGATGAAATAACCATGTACGGTGATCAAGGAATCCTTGCCCCTCAGCAAACTTCTTATCACTACCTCTTTATCAATGGAGTTATCCAGCCTAAAAGCAATTATACCCTTGAAAAAGGTCTCCTTACCCTGAAGGTTGCCCACCTGCCTCTGGAAGGAGTACCCATGTCCATCCAGTTTGTTTCTTTATATTCATGAATCTGCGGGGATTACCAGTCGGTAACGCTATAAGGGGGTTTTTTGATGGGTGATAACACAAAACTCATGAGCATCGTTTTTAGTTTGGAAGATCCTTTGATTACCAGGGAGTATCCGTCGGACATTGTCCTGTTCCGGACCTTCATCTCCGCTCAGACCAATACAGCGCTCTGGACACCGGCTTCCGGCAAAAGTGTCTTTATGACGGCCTGGCAAGCGTCCGCTTCTGTTCCCGTCACCATTCAACTAAACAGAGGAAGCAACGCTGCGTTTATGTCCATCATGCTTACCAGCACCCTGGCAACCTATGGGGCAAGCTTTCCTTCCCCTGTTCAGCTTAACCAGGATGAAGCCATCTCAGTGACGACAAGTGCCGCAGGAACAGTCAATATCACCCTTATAGGGTATGAATTTTAAGGCTATGTCCGCAAACCAAAGGAGTGCCGGATTATGAGACAAGTTCTGCAAACTCCCCAGTCTATTCCAGTGGCTATCGAGAAAAGCTCCAGCACGATCAAATATGACCGCTTTGGTGTTCTGCCCACCAGGCAGGGACTTTGGACTCCGGCAGCGGGGAAAAGTATTTGCCTGACAGCAGTGCAAGGAACGGCCTCCCTGGCTGTATCCATTCTCTTAAGCGACGGCAGTGACGATTTTCTTTCCCTGAGGATAACAACACCCTTCAGCACCGTAAATCAGAACTTTCCTTCACCCTATCAGCTCAAAGCTAACAACACCCTAATGGTGAGAACATCTGACGAGCAGATAGACTGCAATACTTCCGGGGCCGCTACAGCTACCCAGGCAGCTTATAACGGCCGCACAGATTTCACCAATGTCAATAATGCCGTCGGGCTTCGTAACGGCAGCGTTGCCTCTTTAGCCTCGGCATTGCTCACCCAAACCGGAGGAAATATCGTCCTGGGATACAACCTGCTCCCCGCCCTGGCTGATTATTTGGACATTGAACAGGTTGTGATCAAGTTCTATTGCCGGCTCAGCCTGACCCTTGCCGTAGGCGTCAGCTCGATGCTCCTTAATTGGCGGCCCAATCCTCAGGCAGCCTGGATTCAATTGGATCAAATCAGCCTTGCCATCATCGGCACTCTTAATTATTTAACAAACCCTCTTGAATTCGACATCACCACTGCTGTGCTGGGTGCCGCTAACCCCTGGGATGTCATCACAACCCTGCAAACCTCATTTATCGGCAGCCATACCGGGTTAGGCATAGGCAATACCATTCAATTGGACGCTGTGGAGATTGAGATTTGCACCACAGGCCAAAACCAGCTCACCCTTTTCGGATATGAGGTTTGAAAAACTCAGTCGAGAGACAGCTTTGTCAGTAATTTTTCCACTGTAGAGGCTGAGATATAGCTGTCATCCTGTTTGATCATCACACTGGTGCGGCATTTAAAGCATTTCTTGGTACAATCTACGATCTCAAAATCAATCTTTCGATCGGTTAAAGCTTGGATTACTTCAGCATGTTTTTTGGTATTTTTGCATACCACAAATTTAGACATCCGGTTTCTCCTTATTTGCACTCATTTCTTTTACTTTTTCAGCTTCGTTATTCATCAGGGCATATATATCCTGCAGAAATTTCAGTATAACCCTCTGTTCATCAATACTATATCTGTCTATAACATCTGTTTGACAATGGTGCGCGCTGTCATGAACGACCTCATGGGCTTCATAGATGGCCTGGCCTTTTTCTGTCAGCCGATAATACACCTCCTTATTGTTTTCCGGATTCTGATACTTCACAATGTAATTTTTGTCGGACAGTTTCTTGCATATTTTGGTGACTGCGCCGGTGGTCATTCTCAATTCCGCCGCTATCTTGGTCACATTGGGGTTTTCCATAGTTCCAATCCAATGAAGACAATGGACCTGGGAAAAATTAAGGTCATCAAATTTATGAGTCATGGAATCTACATCTTGTTGTATGCTTAGCAAGGTGTCCATAATATCTTTGGCGATAGTCATTGTATACTCCTTACTTCATATTACTTCCATGGAAGCAATTATAAGTATAGGCTCTTTTTCCTTCCATGTCAACAATAAGCAAAGACGACTGCCAGCTTCCGCCGGTTGTCGTCTTTTGCTGCCTTTCCAACTGTCCTGCCGGGACAGCCGCTATGAATTTAGCCGATACTTTTGCGGACAGGAATCCAGATTTCGCTTTTGTAATCGGGCTTGCTGGTATCCGGGGTTTCGTTCCATAATAATTCAGGACCCCCGGTCATTTCATATCCTGATGCGGGAAACCATTCGGCGTATATTTTGGCCCATGTATCCTGAAGAGCTTCCGGGAAAGTACCCACCGCTTTAAACACTGCCCAGGTGGCTGCCGGAACATGCAGCAGATCATAGTGATTGGAAGTTGCCTGGGATGTGGCAACGCCAATGTACTGGTCAAGCTGGGAGCCTTCTGCGGTGCGCTCATCAAAATTCGCGGATACACTGAGCATGCCTTTGGGTTCGGTATCGCACAAACTTTTCAATTCAGCGATGATTTGAGGTGTCAGTTTTTGTACTAAGGAATCCATTTCCGGATTAATGCCTTTGAATTGCATGGTAATCCGTTTTTTAAACCCGACGATATAGAATTCATCTTTTTCCACAAGGCGATAGTTCATTTCTGTTCCTCCTTTAATCGTTAATTGGAAGGTCATGGGGGGCATGACTTTAAGTTCCGCATTTGCTTTTTTGGCTTGAGAGGGAGCTACTCCATGCATGGCTTGAAAAGCCTTGCTGAAAGCTTCCGGGGACTCATAGCCCAGCTGCAATGCCAAATCGATAATCTTGACTTGTTCAGCTCTCAACAGCGTACCCGCCAATGACAGCCGTCTGCGGCGAATATATTCACCTAAAGGCATTCCGGCCAGAAAAGAAAACATTCTGCGAAAGTGATATTCTGAGCAGCCGGCTATACGGGAAATCTGCCCCGGCTCAATATCATCCAGCAAGTTTTTTTCAATATAAGCCATGACCTCATTAAATTGAGCCAACATATTCATTGCTTATGGCCTCCTTTCAAATGAATCATAGCAAAGCGTTAAAATGGATTCCTGATAATTATGGTGCGAATGATCACAGGTTTTGACAGAGTAAGCGAGAGTCATTCCATATTTACTTACTACGAAAGAAATTATACAATGCGATTACATAGAGGGACAACTGTGCTCTCTGGTGTCATTTATTCTATGGTCATTTATATTAAGGGCAATGATAGAAAGAGTGGATGAAAACATGAAGATTTCTATTTCAGATGAGGTCTATTCGCTTTGTCCGGGAACTGCCTTAGGCGTTTTATCTTACAAGGCTGACGTTGTTCCCAGCACACAGGAATTGCTCATATTATTTGACGCTGCAGTCGCAGCATTATCAGAGAGCTATTCAACTGAAAAAATAGCTCAAAATCCCCATATTGCCGCAACCCGTCAAGCCTATAAGGCCCTTGGAAAATCTCCTCATGACTATCGCAATGCTGCGGAAGCTATGCTTCGCCGTATCGCGCAAGGCAAAGGGCTCTATCGCATCAATAACATTGTCGAGATCAATAATCTCATTTCCATTTCCTCCGGCTACTCCATCGGCTCATATGATACGGACCAACTCCAGGGGAACCTTGAGCTTCGGCGTGCCGAAAAGGGAACCCATTACGATGGTATAGGGAAATCTGCTGTGAACATCGAATACCTGCCTACCCTCTATGATCAGTCAGGGCCTTTTGGCAACCCCAGCAGCGACAGCCGCCGAGCTATGATCCAACCCGGCGGGCATAACATAGTTACCATTATCTATTCTTTTGACGGTACAGAGGAACTGAATTATTGGCTGGAAAAGCTTGCTTCGTATTTAAGAGATTATTGCGGAGTCGTTGAGGCGGAAAAAGCAATAGTAAAAAAGTGCTGATAACAGAGATTAATAATCGCAATCTATGCAGAAGTAAAACTGAAGAATTTAACATAAAAGATCGCGCGGCGATAACGATTGTCTGAAAGATTAAAAACCATGTTGAGATAAGAGACTTAGCGAACAAGAAAGATGCTCAAGGGTGAGAAGCTCCTGGCTTCATTTTCAGAGCTAAGATGGCCATGGCAAATGATGCGACAGCACATACGATTTCAATAATATAGGCAAATACATAATTGTGGTATATTTCATAGAAAACATTAATGACCGGAACTCCAATTGCAATCCCAGCCGCTATAGCTGTCATAAGCGGTCCCATTATTGCCCCGAATTCTTTTTGACCATATAATTCGGCGACGAATAAGGGTAAGGGAACAGACATCATGACCATCGCAATCCCATAGAAAGCACCGCCCACATAGGCCAGACCGAGGCTACTGTTGACAAGAATAAAACTAACGGCTGCCACTACCGAAGAAGCATAGCCAATCAGCAAAGTCATTTTCAAGCCAAATCTGTCATTGACCATTCCCAGCACTATTTTAAAAATAGCCATGAAAGCATAAACCACAGACATAACTGTAGAAGCGATAACGGGAGTGAATCCTTTGTCCACAAGATTTGGAGCAATGGTATAGTTCATAGCCTGTATACCGATGGCTTGTACCAAAATCGCCAGAATCAGCAGTTTGTAGCTTCCTGTTTTAAGAACTTCTTTGAACGTGTGGCCCTGCATGACAATTTCTGCATTCCTATCTCGGTCTGCAACGACCTTTTGGGTCCCCAAAGCAACAGTTCCCTTATCCTCTGGCCGGGGAGCAAGGAGGATTGCCGCTATAAGAGCTACAGCTGCGATCATGATAGCTTCAAAAAGGATTGTCTTTCTCCAGCCATATTTGACGATCATACCGCCGATAACCGGATTGAAAATAAATCCGCCGATTCCGCTTGAGGCAAGCATCAACCCCAAATAAAATCCCTTTTTTTCAATAAACCAATTGGTGATGATTGCGGACAAAGGAGTGTTCGTGCAAAAAGCACTGCCTATACCCACCAAACCTGCCAAAACATAAAATACATACAGGTTATTGCTTATACAGAACAGCCCATAGCCCAGAGAAATAAAGATGCAGCCCAGTATTATCATCTCTTTAAGTCCAATTTTTCTTGTGACAAGCCCGAACAAAAAGCTAAAAACCGCCATAAATATACCTGTTATGCTTATGATGGCCGAAAAAGATGCTCTTGAAAAACCCAGATCTTCGGTAATTGGGTGAATATATAAGGATACCGTTCCCTGGGCAACACCAGATGTAAACATAAATATCAAAAAGCATAAGATTACATTGATATAACCATAGAAAAACTTTTTATCCGACATTTTACCACTTCCAGTTAATTTTTGCTTGTCTCTTATCCGCCCTATCGATAGCATCCTGCCAGGCAGATATACTGTCAAAACCCGTGTAGCAGAGATTGTACACGGGTTTCAAGTAAAAAAGGATTGTTCTTTTGACTTTATTGATTACTGAAACATTACTTTTTAGCATGCTCCAAAGCTATGTCAACGGCTTCTTTAATGGCTGCGGAAGACAGGCTCGCTCCGCTGACGGAATCCACATCGGTAGATTGCGCTTCAACGATTTTACCCGGCAGCTGTTCCACTGCGATGGAACCGACGCCAACGGTTTCATTATTCTCGACGACATTAACCTCCGCGATTTTACCGTCTTTAACAGTAACCTCTACTTTAAGTCCCGGATGAACTCCTTTATCGCTGGAGCCTTGATACGTTCCATCCTTATACGCTGAAGTGTCTGCGGGTTGTGTATCAGGGGATTGTGTTCCTGGGGATTGTGTTTCTGCGGCTTGCGAACCGCAGCCGGTCACCAAAAATACAACAGACAAAATAACACCTGCGAATGAAGCCAATGCCGACCCTCTGCTCTTTATAATCCGGTTCATATTAAATTTTCCTCCTTGCTTTTTACGTCAATTCTGCTTTTACTCCCACGATTCGAGGTTGGTCATGTCCACGGCGGCGAGATAGGAAAACACCATACCTGGGCCGACCGTCCCGCCGGCACCGGGATAGTACTTGCCGGGGCCGCCCATGCCGGCCATATTGCCGCAGGCATACAGGCGCGGCACAATATCACCGTTGACATGCATGACCTGGCCCTTTTCATTTGTCCTGGGCCCTCCCTTGGTGCCCTGAACGAACGGAACAATCTCAGCAGCATAATATGGCGGCTTGTTCATCGGCTCCAGGCAGTCTGCGGGGCGCCCCGGTCCCCCCTGGTCGAACAGCGATTCACCGCGATGAAACTCGGGATCTTTCCCTTCGGCGGCATATTTATTGAAACGCGCCACCTGCTCGACAAAATTTTCAGCATTAATACCGATCTTCGCCGCCAGCTCCTCCAGCGTATCAGCTTTGTAGACCCACTCGGGCGGTTCAGCGTCAGGCTCGACGCCCCAGAGCTTCCCAGGTGCGTCCGGTGTGGCGACAGCGCCTGCTCCCCCTGCCCCGATACGATCGCGATTGCCCTGATCACAGACGTACCAGGCGGGAATGTTGGTATAAGCCATATCACCGGTCGTATCCCTGCCGCCGCCAAAGCCATACCAGAAGGAATCATAGTCGGAGGCCTCGTCACAGAACCTGCGCCCATGTCGGTTGATCCACATCGAACTGGAATCATTTTGATAACACAGCGGGCAAATGTTGATATCGATAACCCTCTTTTCGTAGGCTTGTTTGCCGATGACGGAATAAGCGACCTGGCCCCAGCCATACGGCATAAGGTGCAGATCGGCTCCCACAGCCTGAGCCATCAGGATGCCCTTGCCGTCAGAGCTCGAGACCGCAAAGGAACAAGGGCTGGGAATAGGCAGATATCTCGCCTTCATCTCGTCGTTGTAGTCAAAACCGCCGGCTCCGAGCAGGACCGCCTTCTTCGCTTTGATATTCAACGTCTTCCCCTCGCTGTTGGCAACAACCCCGATGACCTCCTGCCTTCCATCCGCAAGCGGCCGTGCAATCAGGCGTTCAGCAGTCGTCTTCACCATAATCTCCCCGCCCAGCTTGACCAGGGTATCCGCTTCAGGCTTGGTGTATCCCGCACCTAACGATGATAGCTGGCCATTTTCATCCAAAGGCTTAAGCGTCCTGACCTTGCGGGTTCCGCCTTCCCATTGGACATGATAGTCGGTGCGGTCGGCCAATGCCCACTTAATGCCGGCTGTCTCGGTCAAAAAGTCAATCATCTCCGAACCATGCTCAATATAAGCGTCGATGATCTCAGGGGTGGAAAGGCCGTCCGCGACCTTGGTCATATATATGCGCGCAGCCTCCTTGCTGTCCTGGGCATAGGAATTGCAAGGAATCCATACCGCTCCTCCCGACAGCGCCGTGGTCCCCCCGACTAATCCCAGCGCCTCCAGCACGAGCACAGACATGCCCTGGCTCTGGGCTTTCAATGCTCCCGTGAGGGCGGTGCCTGAGCCTACAACGACCACATCGGCCTCCTTATCCCAGGTCTCGGGTACACCCGTGAACGCCGGAGCGGCGGTTTGGGTCGAAGCACATGCTCCCAGCATGCCCGCTATGGCAACACCGGCCGTACCTGCTGCGGCACCCCTTAGAAAAGACCTTCTGGAAATTCCATTTTGATTGTTTTCCATTGCAATTAAACCTCCCTTTAATAAGCAGCCTCTCGGAAAGAAGCCCAACCAGGAACCACCATTCTTCATTGCTAGTTCCGAGGCTTGATTATCTATATTATATAAGTTATAATTTTCACATCAAGCAACTCCTTTTTACATGCATTTAACTTTTAATTGATATATTGACAAAATTCGAACCGGGAGGTGGGTAAAATCGAGATCAAACAAATCTATTATTTTGTTGAAGTAGCAAAGTGCGGCAGTTTAACCAAGGCAGCCAAAGTTCTGTTTGTTACTCCTCAGGCTTTAAGCAAGTCAATCAGTCAGTTGGAAAAGGAATATAACTGCCAGTTTTTTATAAGGAAAAACCACAACCTCATCCTTTCCGATTCCGGTCGGCAATTTTTGATTGATGCCAAAGCATTGCTGGAGCATTATCACTCTGTGGACCGGCGTGTCAAAGAGTTGTCGGGAATTGAACCAGGTTATCTCCGTGTGGCAGCTGCACCCGATTCTTTGGGCAGCCTTGATATTGATTTGTTTAAAAAGTTCAGGCATTTATACCCGCAGCTGAATTCCGATTACATTGAATTACCGGACAAGATAGTGGAAGAATATATTGAAACCGACCAGGTTGATGTCTGCTTTAATATCAATAAACTGCCCAATCAGAATGAGTATGAATCGATTTTGCTCCTCCATTCCGAGCTTTGCGTTGTAACACGCTGCAACAATAATTTCCTGAATAATAGAGATTATGTTACTTTAAAGGATTTGGAAAATAAGAAAATCGTCATGAAGGGCGAGTTGTTTAAGAAATTCCATATTCTAGAGAAGGCGGCTCAAACCGAAAATATTACCTTGAATTACGAATTAACATCAGACACGACACTGGTGTTAGACCGGATTGCTTTGCCCGGCTGCATTGGTATAGGGACTTACGCCTATCGTTATGTGCCGAAAAATCTTGATGATAAAGCAGTCCCCTTTAAGCCCCCCTTGCCGTGGGATGTCTATTTAAGTTACAAAAAATATAAGCCTTTGTCCAAACCGGTGCAGTTGTTTATCAAATTTATCAAGGAAAACTATGGGCTGTAGCAGCGTTGCTTTGTTTCCTGTTCTGGTGAAAACGAAGTCACCGGCCTGGAGCTCATGAGCGAATGGCAGCTCTTGTCAATAAGAAACGGCCTTACCCCACTATAATGTAGGGTAAGGCCGTCTTTCTTCTCTAAACTGTCAGGAAAATGCAAACGGAAATAAAAACCTTATTTAGCCTGCTCCAAAGCCTTGTCTACAGCTTCCTTAATAGCTGCCGAGGACAGGCTGGCGCCGCTGACCGCCTCCACTTCAGTGGATTGGGCTTCAACAATTTTACCGGGCAGCTCTTCGATGGCCATGGAACCCACGCCTGGAGTTTCTTGATTCTCAACAACCGTAACTTCGGCGATTTTTCCGCCCTGGACAGTAACCGAGACCTTAAGCCCAGGATGAATGCCTTTATCACTGGACCCTTCATAGGTTCCGTCCTTGTACAGTCCGGCATCTGCAGATTGGGATCCGCATCCGGTTACCAAAAACACCGCGAATAAAATAACACCTACTAACGAAATCATTTTGGCTTTTTTCATTATATTCTCCCCCTCTGTTCATCAAAAAATCTATTGGATAGAGTCAAATCTGTTTTACGGCATTCTTCCCGGCGATATAGCCATAGAATAAAGCCGTGGCATGGGAAACTCCCTTTAAGCTGATTGGGTATTCCACTCCATAACGGTTGCCTTGAACATTTCCCGCCGCATAGAGGCCGGGAATCACATTGCGGTCCTCATCAAAGGTATGGCATTCTTCATCGCTTTCCAGCCCGCCGATGCAGACCAGCAGTGCAGCCGTGGTCATCTTGACTGCATAAAAGGGTGCTGCTTCCAGAGGGAACAGACGCTTGGCAACTTTACCGAAATCTTCATCTTTACCCTTATGGCATAACTCGTTATAGCGTTGGATGGATTTGAGGGCTGTCGCCTGATCGATTTCCAGCTTGCTCAACAGTTCTTCAAGGGTATCCGCCTTGATGCAGCGCCCGTCTGCGACTGCTTTATCCAACTGGGCCTGACTTTTATGATTGGCGCTGGTTGCATTGTTTTTGGGCGTTGATTCATCGTAATAGCAGGGAGTTCCATGGGCGGCCGGCATATATTGGATTTCATCCTTCCATTTGGCATCCCAGAACTGGTAAGAGTATTGCCCCTTCAACAGTTCAATCTGATTCTCTACCTGCTGACCGGGTACATCTTCATTCATAAAACGCTTTCCATTAGCGTCCAGCTGCAGGAATCCGGCAATACCCATGACACCGATGCCTTCAATGTCGGCCTCCCCGCCCATGTGGTGAATCATGGGAGCATGGTGCTGCTGG
This sequence comes from Desulfitobacterium sp. LBE, assembly GCF_007830365.1. Classification (NCBI taxonomy): domain Bacteria; kingdom Bacillati; phylum Bacillota; class Clostridia; order Eubacteriales; family Desulfitobacteriaceae; genus Desulfitobacterium; species Desulfitobacterium sp. LBE. The sequence goes on from NZ_VLKD01000001.1 coordinate 1,179,832, forward strand.
ATTTTCGCTCCGGCCCAGGCCCCTAACTTCAGCCCGTCCCCGGTATTGGTCTTATTGCCTTCCACATCGATATTGACCCAGATGCGGGGGATATTGTTTTCCAGGACTTCCGGACAATAGTAATTAAGGATTTCATCGTTGCTGGAATATTCCCCGGTGGCCAGAATGACACCCTTATTGGCGATGGCTTTGACATACTTGCCGGTTTGGGCGTTGCGGGCGTATACCCCGGTGCAGCGGCCGTTTTCCATAATCAGTTTTTCCACGAAGTGGCCGTAGTAAGGTTTAACCTTGCCGGTGCTGATGGCTTTATCCATATTGGCGTTGACCACCGGCGCCTGAGAAGGTGAAAGAATGACTGAAGTGGGAAATGTGGGGAACTGCTCCTCTTTGTAATTGTAATGCTCTGGCAGCGGGTGCAGAAGGGGAGCTAAAAAGGCGTCTTTATGCTCATCCGGAACATCGCTGCGGGAGGTATCGCAAATATATATATCAGGTTTGGCAGCAATAAACCAGTCAAAGACTTCAGCGCTTCCTTTAGCCCAGCGCGACATAATTGAGCGCTTGACTTTATAGGAGCTTTCTTTCATGTGGCTGTCCACCAATTCATCCGGGTCCATATTGTCCCGGCCCCAGCGTGCCTGCAGCTTACCGTTGATCACTGCGTATTCACCGCTGCGGCATTGGGGGCCTTTGCCCTTCTCAAATACCGCTACCGCAGCCCCTTCTTCACTGGCCGAACGGGTTGCCGCGACGCCTGCCACACCTGCACCGATCACAATAACATCCACCGTGGTTGTCTCTTCCACATTGGCGTCGGCAATTTCCGGTTCTTTGCCCAGCCAGGGCAGTTTGCCGGAAGGTACGGGGTCCCCTGCCGGAGTCTCCGCCACAGGGGATTGGGTTGCAACCGGGGCACACGCTCCCAATACACCGGTCATGGCTACACCTGCCGTACCGATGGCCGCACCTCTCAGAAAATCCCTGCGGGATATTCCTGTTCTGTTCTCCTTTTCTCTACCTTCCATTTAAGCTTCCTCCTTTATTGGCCTCGGTTTTTGTTCTTGAATTCACATGAAAATGATACCATAGGCCCTATTACTCTGGACATCTCTCTGATTTAGTCAAAAAAGTGGCTTATTTTAATATCTTCAATTCAATACATGGTCAGCTGTCATATCATTAGTCTTATCATTTGCCTTAAAACAGGCTATACTATACATGCAAAAGAGATCCAGGTCGTTCAGAAAGGAGAACGTCTTATGTCAACTATTCCTTCCCGGCAGCTTCCAAACGTTTTGGCAGCATCAAAGCAGCAGTTCTGTTTTGACCCGGTAAGCGGCTCCTTCTCTCAAGACAAGTTACTTTTCGAACAAAGTGACGCCCTCTTTGCTCTGCTGCTTCTGCCCGCTGGCGACAACCCCGTACACTGCTCCAGCAGCCATGTCAGCATTTTGTTTTGCGGCGGACCGGCCACTGTTCTGATCGGGCAACAAAAAACAACCTGCTTTGCCGGAAACATCTTTTTATTCCGCAGCCAATGCAATTTTGTCGTTGAACCTAAAGATGGTGCAGAGATCTATCTGGCCCTGTACAAAAAAGAACTGTTTGACAGCTTGTTTATTTCCATGCTGGCCGATTGCCATCTTATTTATAGTTTCTTTGGCCTCAGCAACTGCAAGGATGAGTTTCTGTATTTTGACTGCAGCCGGGAAATGCCGATTCAGCAGTTCGCCAAAGCCCTGCAGCTGGAGCTGAGCAATACGGATGATCTGTCCGTCAAAACGGTGCGCTGTTCCACAGTGCTTTTCATGACCAATCTTAATCGCATCCACCGTACCCATTTGGTGATCAACGAATCCAGTATGATGAAAGATTATTTGATCGGGGATATTCTCAAATACATGTCCGATCATTTCACGACCGCCACCCTTGCCAGCACAGCCGCCCATTTTAACTACCATCCCGCTTATTTTTCGGCCATGTTTCAAAAAAAGGCTCTCTGCAATTTCACGACCAAAATGCAGGAAATGCGGCTGGAACAAGCCCGCCGGCTTCTGGTCTCCACAGAGCTTTCCGTGCAGAATATTTCGGAAAGCACGGGCTTCCACGACAAGAGCTATTTTTACCGCTGTTTTAAAGCAACCTATGGACTTACTCCCGGGGCATACCGCAGAAAATATGCTGATGAGAAAAATATCCTGACGGAAAAACTTGATATTTAGAGACTACATTTCCCTTAATTACAATTGGACATAGAACTTAGAAAAGGCTGGAGCAGTCAGCTCACAGCCTTTTCTGAGCTCTATGCAAATTATTATAATTTTTTTACTTGTTAGATAGCTTACAGAAAACAGATAAATTTCTGCTTATACTTATCCTAAGCCCTTTTATACTCAATTTTATACTCGAGTCAATTGCACGAAGCCTTTTGATTTTCAACACACAGATAGTTCTGTCCTAAGACCATAAAATAATTAACGGATGGTGAGCTTATGGAAGAAAATAAATGGCTGCCTTGGACTACGAATATGCTCGATGATGAGCTGGTAAAAAAAGTGCTGGAAGTCTATCAAACCAAAGAATACAAAAAGGGACAGTTTGTTTTTGAACAAGGTGAGCTGAGCGATCAGATTTATCTTCTCCTTCAGGGCAGAATTGAAATAAATATGGTCAGCATAGATGGTAAGAAAACTATTTTCTCGATCCATGAACCGAGGTGCTTCTTTGGCGAGCTGATCATGGATCATTCCCCCCGGCTTACCAGCGCTGTTTGTTTGACAAACGTCACCGCGGCTGCCCTGGACAGTTCTTTAAATTTGGGGTCGGATTATTATGAGAAGAAGCTGTATCAGGCTTTATTCTACTCAACAAGCCGCAAGCTGAAAATCCAGATTCAACAATTAAGCGATCAGGTATTTGAAGAGGCTGAAGATCGTATAGAGAAGCTGTTATTAGGTTTATGTAAAAATTTTGGGCAAGAGAAGGCGGGATATATCGAGGTGGATATGCCGATAACGCATCAAACCATTGCTGATTTAACAGGCTGCTCCAGGCCAACCGTATCTCTGATCTTAAAAGACTTATCTAAAAAAAAGCACATCATAATGGAAAGGAACAAGCTGATATTTCCCAAATATGAGTGTGATACTATTTAATTTCCTACCTAAAAAGAGAAGTGTTGTTACCGCTAAAATTTCGCAACACTTCTCTTTTTTTGCCTTTGTTTTTAAATTGATAATTTTCCGATTTGTTAGCCAGCTAACATAACTTAATTCACCCTGTAATTTATACTTAGCTCAAACACAAAAAGGAGTGGTGAATTCTTATGACGGAAAACACTGTTTTTAAGGAAAGAATTCGATTCCCTATCCCAACCCGAGAATTGGCAAGACGGTGGAGTCTGGTTAGAGAAGCTATGCAAGCTCAAGGTATCGATCTGCTTGTTATGCAAAATGACAATAAATTTTTGGGCGGATATGTAAGGTATTTTATTGATATACCTGCTGAGCACGCCTATCCTGTTACGGTGCTGTTTCCAGTCGATGATGAAATGACGACAATCTTCCATTCCTCTGCCCAAAACCCTGCACCCCCTGCCTGGTCGGCAAGAGGTATCAAGACCAGGCAGGGAGCTCCTTATCTGAGAACGCTGCATTATACTAACCATTACGATGCCGAGGAAATTGTCAAAGTGATCAAAGGCAGAAAGGACAAAAAAGTGGGGATTGTTGGTATGGGGCTGATCAATGCAGCTTTATATCAATACTTGCATGAGCATCTCCCCCATGTCGATTGGGTTGATGCTTCCGATTTAGCCGACGAGATCAAAGCAGTTAAGAGTGAGGATGAGCTGATCTATGTCAGAGAATCTGTCAAAGTGCATGATGCTTTTGCTTCTGCTATGCCGGCTATTATTCGTCCCGGGATATACGAATATGAAATCAGAGCTGAAATCAAACGCTTGCTGGAGAACTTAGGCAGTGAGGAACAACTTATTATGCTTGGCTCATCCCCAGCCGGAACACCAACCCCTCATCTGGACACATTTTTTCAAAACCGTCAGCTTAATTCCGGGGACCAGATATTGATCATGGTGGAAGCCAATGGCCCGGGCGGGTTTTACTCAGAGATTATGAGGACCTGGTGTTTGGGCGAGCCTTCTCAAGAATTGCATGATCTATGGGAAGCATCCAAAAAAATTCAAGATTTCGCCGCAAGTCTATTAAAGCCCGGCGCTAACCCGCCAGAAATTATCGATCAGGTTAACCGTTTTATGAGCAAGACCGGATTCCCTCCGGAAGGACGTTTGTTCGGACATGGCCAGGGCTATGATCTAGTGGAGAGACCGGCCTTTGTCAAGCATGAAACCCTTAAGCTGAAGGCCAATATGGTGGTTGCTTTACACCCCATCCTTGCCAATGACAAAGCGTTTGCATGTTGCTGCGATGATTTCTTAATTACAGAAAATGGTGCTGAACGTCTTCAAAAAACACCTCAGGAATTGATCATACTTTAACAGTTTAAAATACCAGCCAATCTATAAATCGGGAAATCTGGAGGGAAACAAATGGAGATTAAGAAAATCGCAATCTTATTTCAATCCACCAACAAAGTTCCTATCGAATTTGAAGAACGGCATCTGGACATGATCAGGCAAACGGTCCCAGGGGTAAATGTTGTCCGGGCTTATACTGAATCAGAGCTGTTGCCCGGGGATCTGGACGCCGATGTTCTCATCACTTGGGGACAGTACTCTCCCGTAGAATTCTGCACTAAAGCCACCAACTTAAAATGGATCCACGCTGTATCTGCCGGAATCGAAGGACTAACCATACCGGAAATCATGAGTTTGGATGCGGTTATGTCCAATACTAAAGGGATACATGGCATACCCATGGCTGAGCATACCATGGCCCTGATTCTGGCCTCTCTCCGCCAATTGCCGGTATTGCTCAAACAGCAACAGGAAAAAGTATGGCTGAAGCATAAGCCTGATGAAACTCAGGGCAAAACCGTAGGAATTATTGGCTTAGGCAGTATTGGCGAGGAAGTTGCCAAGAAATGCAAGCTGTTCGGAATGAAGGTTGTCGCGACCAAAAGAACGCCTGTCGCCTGTGAATGGGTTGATGAACTGTATCCTGACCATCAGCTGGACAAATTGCTTTGCCAAGCGGATTTCGTTGTCGTAGTGGTCCCTCTTACACCGGAGACCACAAAACTTATTGGTGAAAAAGAGTTTAAGCTTATGAAGAAAACTGCATATATCATCAAATATTGCCCGGGGTAAGGTCATTGATGAAAAGGCCTTGGTCAAAGCCCTCCAAGACGGTGATATCGGGGGCGCCGGACTGGATTGTGTCGAAGATGAGCCACTGCCCCAGGACAGCCCTTTGTGGGATATGCCTAACGTGATTATTACACCGCACACGGCGGCGGATTCCCCTTTTTATATGGATAGAGCCATGAATCAGTTTTGTGAAAGTCTTAAAAAGTTTATCAATAACCAAGATATATTAAATAAAATCAACAAAAATAAGGGTTATTAGTGAATGGTGATCACTTAACATGAGGTTTAGCTCATAATCTGTGTTCGGTTTTAAAAACTCAAACAACGATCTATCGAGTTATGGGTTATGAAAACCAGTATCCTTCAGGCAAACAAGTGCTTTATAGAACAAAACAGGCAATTACCCCCTATAGGTTTTGGAGGTGAACTTTAATGAACTAATATCCATGAAGCTCCAGCTCCAATGTCTTCTCATTATGAAGGAGGGTTAAATCCATGCGCCAAGTAAATGTTAATGACGTCATTGACAACAGTAAGATGAATAATTACTTTCGTTCTATCTGGACCATAATATTATTTGCACTAATCATTGATGGTTTTGATCAGGCGGTTTATGGAGCAGCACTGCCCATGCTTATGAAGGATCTGAATCTAAGTGCTTCAGTAGGCGGTCTTCTTGGCAGCGCCAGTCTCTGGGGAGCTGTCGTAGGAGCGCTGCTCTTAGGCTACTTGACCGACAGAGTCGGCAGAAGGAAAATGATCGTTGTGGCCGTTATCTTATATACTGGTTTTACTGCCCTTTGCGCCATAGTTGCCCATGATATTCTCCTTTTTGCCACCTGTCGTTTTTTAGCGGGAATGGGCATCGCCGCGATTACTCCCATCGCCAATTCAATCTTATCGGAATTTACGCCGAAAAGCTCAAGACGCTTTTTACTCACAAGCAATATCATCGGTATCAACATCGGTCAAATGGTTACATCCCTGATTGCTATCGGATTGATTCCCTTAATTGGCTGGAGAGGACTCTTTGGCATATCGATTTTCGGCTTGGTCATCATCCCTTTCCTGCTTAAGATCCCGGAAACAATGGTTATTGCCCTGAAGAAGGATCCTAAGAGTAAAATCGCCTCCGTTCTGACCAAAGCAGATCCCAGTTTTGTGCCCCAAGAGGATGATGAATATGTGGTGGACTCCGTACAAACAGTGAAGCAATCCGTAACGGAGCTATTTAAAGGCGGTCTGGCCTGGAATACCATCTTGATTTGGATTATGTTCTTTGTCAATATGTTTATCATTTCTTCTTTGTTGGTATGGCTGCCGAAAATCATCACCTTAATGGGCTATAGTCTGAATTCGGCCTTATTGCTGAACTCCTTGCTCTACTTGGGGTTAATCTTCGGCGGGATTGTCAGCGGCAAAATTGCCCAAAGATTCGGCTATAAGAAAACGCTTATCTTTTACTATATCATCAATGCAGTATTCATCCTTTTAATGACGATTAAGTCGACAACCACGGTATTTGCAGTCTTATTATTCCTGTTAGGTTTCACCTTGTGTGCGCAAAGTTTAATCTATCCCTTTACTTCTGCCAATTACCCCATGACGATTCGCGGCACCGGTCTGGGCTTTGGCGCCGGTGTAACCCGCTTGGGCGGAGCCCTTTCACCCATCGTTATCGGCATATTTGTTGCCCAGGGGATGACACCGGTGGATATTTTCCGTTTTCTTCTCATTCCTGCCTTAGTCGGACTGGCAGCATCCGCACTCACCAGAAAGGCTGCTTATGATTGATTAGTTTAAGCAAAGAACCTGATGCTCCTGCCGCCTACCGGCAGTCAGGGGCATCAGGTTTTCTTTTGCTATTTTTGCGGTTCTTCTTTGGGTGGGGCGGCATCTTTTTTAAGCTCAGCCTTGCATTTAATGCAGTTTTTAACAATTTCCGGGTTAGGTGTTCCGCAAGCCTCGCATATAACTTTTTTTCCTGCGGAAGGTGGTCTAAAGCACATAGTATTTTCTCCTTAAATTTTATTTGGTAAATGAAATCTGCAGCTCATGTTTCGATAGGCAAACATTGCTGATGATATAGAGTAATTAAATAGTAATGGCAATTTTGATGACATTGTCTTCCCGCTTTTCGAACAGGCGGTAGCCTTCTTCAATGTCATCCAGCTTCATTCTGTGGGTAAACAGGGGTTCCAGGTTGATCTGACCATTTCCGTACAGCTTCAGAAGTTTTTTCATATTGCCCAGATAGCCTAATCCCATTTTGACGGTTATGTTCTTGACGAAGGCTTGAGGCAATGGGATTTTCATTTCTTCGCCAATCCCGACCACGGAGACACACCCGCCCACATCCAGGCAAAGCGCCGCTTCATGGAAGGCCTTGGCATCGCCGGCAGCTTCAACCGCTACATTGGCTCCCCGTCCATCTGTAAGTTTGAGAATAGTGCCCACCACATCCTCTTCTGCCCGTATGATGCTGGTAGCTCCCATCTTTCTGGCTACATCCAGGCGGAATTGATTATAATCAACCACTATGATCTGAGCAGCGCCAAACAGCTTGGCTGATTCAACGGCAGCCAGCCCAACCGGACCAGCCCCAAAAATGACGACTTTATCACCGGGACGTGTTCCCGCAGCATCAAGGGCGTAAAACCCTGTGGACAGCACATCACCGATAAAAATAGCCTGCTCATCATTAATATGGTCGGGTACTTTAAGCAGCACTACATCAGCAAAAGGAACCCGGATGTATTCGCTTTGGGTGCCTGAAAGATTGCCGGCAGTGGGGCCGCTGCCATGTATCCCTCCGGTTAGGCACTGTTGGATATTCCCTTTGAGGCAATTTTCGCATTGCCCGCAATAAGGTGCTGCTGGTCCAGCCACTCTGTCTCCGGGTTTGAATTTTTTTACCGCTTTCCCCACTTCCTCGATTACGCCTGCATACTCATGCCCCAGCACAAACGGAGGTTTGGAGGGAATTTGGCCGTGCATCAGATGGATATCGCTGCCGCAAATGGTGGTCAGGGTGATTTTGATGATGACATCCGTATCATTGATAATACGGGGTTTCTCCACTTCCTGCAGTTCGATTTTGCCCAGCTCAGTTAATACTAAACCTTTCAAGCATTCCAACTCCTTTTCATCTGATTATCGGCTGCCTGGGCTCCGGCCGCCGAACTTAAGTCCGGCGGGCCCGGTCCAAGCATCTTTCTCAACCTTTAGATTCGATGTCCGGGCGGCCCTTTTCTTTACTCTTTGTTTTTCCGGCGCTTTGCCTGCCACGCCTGTCTGGCTGCCTCTTTCAATTCTTCCGGGATATGCGTGTTGCAGAAGATACAGGAATCCGTCAGCAAGTAGGTTTTTCTTTCGCAATTGGGGCAGGTTACCATTTTGGGCCTGCATCTTTCACATGTGCTGGTACAGACAAAACACGCCATCATAAGTCGCCTCTTTTCCTGCTCCAAAGGTATGAGCGGTCGGTTATCCCTATTACGGCAGGAAGATCACAACCTTCTCCCCTATTTCTTCAGCTTTTCTCGCCAGTTCGCTAAGGGGGCCGTACTGCATAACCTTAGCTTGGCAATGTTGGACGCAAGAAGGCTCTTTGCCTTGCTCTACACGTTTAGCACACAAGTCGCAAATCTCCGTGGGGCCGGGATGCAATCCCAGTGCCAGGTGCCGTCGGGCAGTTTCCACGGGCCGTTTTCAAATACCTTGATTCCCCATTTGCCCACGGGGATGTCGTGTTCGGTTTTACAGGCCACCTCGCAGGAGTGGCAGCCGGAGCAGTATCTATAGTCGATTAATAATCCGTTCACAGTTCTTCTTCCTCCTTCCCGCTTATTGCTCTGTCACTTTGTAGATATTGCAGATTTCGCATTTGAAAGTATCGCCAAAGCCCATCTTGCCGATGGCTTTATGGGGCATGATCACATTGATATTAGACTGCCGGAAACCGAAGAGATTGGGCTCTTGACCGTCCTGCTCGGGGAACCACCAGCCGTGCTGAGCGTGGACCACCCGTTCGTCGATGCCCTCTGTGAGATGAGCGACCTGCTTGACGCGGCCCAGTTCGTTTTCGATCCACACCCAGTCGCCCTCGGCGATGCCCAGGCGCTTCGCCGCCGCGGAGTTGATCTCCACGATCGGCTGCGGGTTGATTTCGCGCAGCCGGTCGATTTGGCGATGCTCGGAATGGAAGAAAGGATAGACACGCCCTCCGGTCGTGAGGACGAAAGGATATTTTCCAAACAACTCAGGGGTGCTGACCGGGCTGCGGGGCGGCTCGATAAAGTAGGGCAGGGGATCGTCGCCGAAATGCTCGTAAACGGTGGAATAGAGCTCAATCTTGCCGGTGGTGGACATATAGCCCGGCTCGCCGTCAAAACGCATCAAGCCCTTCTCCGCCTTGCGGTAAATCTCCTCGGGCTGGTCGATACCGATCTCGCGGAATTGTTCCCAGGTCAAATTCCCGGGTATGCGTACTTTGGCTTGATAATCTTCCTCACTGGTGAATTGACTCCAATAATCCGGGAACATCCGCCTGCCGATTTCCATCATGAAGCCCAGATCGCTGACCCCTTCCACCACATCCACGGCTGCGTTGCAGGCGCCGTTGAAAGCGACATTGAAGCCGTAGTGGGATTCCACCATGGTGTTGTGCTCGGCGAAGGTTTTCAGCGGGATAACCAGATCCGCCAGAGCCATGGTTGTGGCGTTATGAAATAGTTCGGTGGCGCAGACGAATTCCAGGCTCTTCTGCATAGCCTCCAGCCAGCGTACCTGGGCGGCGGAGATCGCACCGCCGATGACATTGCTGCTCTGGAACACACCCATGCGCAGGCGATAGGGTTCTCCGCTCTCCAGCGTGTCCAGCACCGCGTCCGGGTGGTTGGTGGACATCAGCTGGCAGACAAAGGGATACTCCTTGGCGCCGATGCGTTTCTCAAACAGTTCCGGGGAAACGGTTCCGGCCTCCATGGCGCGGTTGATCATGTCCACATTGGTATCGTCCTGGATGGGCAGGCCGAGGGTACAGCCGCCGGGGACGTCAATATTGTCGGTAATGGCCAGTATAGCGAGCAGGGCCTGGCCGACCTGGATGCCGTTGGGGTTTTGATCCACAGACAAGCCCCAGCCGAGAGCCGAATGTTTGCTGGTGGCGAACTTGCGGGCGGCGTCGATGATCAGCTCTTTGGGAACCCAGGTGATCTCGGCCACCTTTTCCGGCGGGTATTCCTTCACGCGCTCGGCCAGCTGGTCGAAGCCGTACGTCCACTTTTCCACGGCTTCGTGGTCGTACAGGTCTTCCGTGATAATGACGTTCAGCAATCCTAAGGCCAAAGCCGCATCGGTACCCGGTCTGAGTTGCAGATTGATCTCGGCGCGGGTTCCGATCCAGTTGATGCGGGGGTCAACGCAGATGAGTTTCGTACCATAGTTTTTCATCATATCGATGATCGCATGGCCCCAGAGGCCGTCGGCATTGGATTTCAGCGGTTCTTTGCCCCAGAGCATGATGTACTTGGGCGCTTCCCAGCCGGGGTGTTCATAGCGGTCGGGATAGCGGGCGGCATAATCGATTTCCGGATAACCGCCCCCCATGAGGTAAGCCATCTGCGAAACCCGCGGTGCGTAGCATGACCAGCCGCTCTGGGCGTAGCAGGCATTGGGCGAGCCGAAACCCATGAACGTCAATTCATTGTGAAACACTGTCGCCTCGCGGCCGGTACCGCAGAACACGACGATGGATTCGGGGCCATGCTCTTTGGTGAAGTATCTGGTTTTTTCCTCAAGGAGATCGAAGGCCTCCTTAAGGGTGATCCGCTCCCATTTGTCCTTGCCGCGATCTTTGGGATCACGCTTCATCGGATACATGATCCGATCCTTGTGGTAGACGACATCCTTCAGCGCCAAACAGCGTGGGCAGAGTGCTCCCCGGGTGATGGGATGCTCCGGATCCCCTTCCACACTCGTCAACACGCCGTCTTTGACGTGCAGCTGCAAGCCGCATCCCACCGGATGGCAGCCCGGCGGGGACCAGGCGCAGGTGCGAATAATGGTTTCACCGTTTTCTTCGCGCTTCCATGGTTTTGTCATACGATTATTCCTCCTTGTATTATTTAATTCTCCCCGGCGCAATGCCGCTCGAGGCTACTTTGACTTTAAGGCGATATCCCCCACATTGATACTATCTCCCGCCTTGATATCAGCCATTTCAAACGGATAGTAGCCCTCCTTTTCAATTTTCAGGCTATAATTTTCACCGATAAGCCCCTTAAACCAAAAATCCCCAAAGTCATCCGTCTTGGCTGTCAGCGCTTTATTTGTTTGCTTATCTATTAGAGTCACTGCGGCATCTTCAATACAGATGTCCTGCTTCGGGTCCCATACTTCACCGGCTACAAATTTTTTCGGCAAATTCACGTAATAGACTCGTGGCTTTGTCCCGGATTCCGGCAGCATGACTTCCGCTTTGGCAATTAAATCCTTGAAGTCTTCTTCCTCGCCGAACTTAAGCGCATCTGTGGCACATGCTTCCGCACAGCGAGGCGGCTTTCCTTCATCGATGAGGTGAGCGCAGCCGGTGCATTTTTGGGCTAAACCCAGCTTATCATTCCAATAAATGGCACCGTAGGGACAAGAATCAACAAGAGTACGATCTCCTTGCGCTTTTTCCGGATCAATCACGACTAATCCGTCCGTGCGCTTGTAGACCGAACCGTTTCCCGCTTTGATGCAAGGTGCATCATCGCAATGCATACAGGGGTTGGAGTATATTGGACCTGTACTTTAGGAACGCTTCCCACCGTCTTTTCCTTCATCTTCATCCAGAAATGCCCTGTTTCGGGTTGAGGCCTGGCAATGGGCGCCCAATCATTGTCTACATGCTCATCTTTACAGACAATCTGACAAGTATAACAGCCGTTGCATCTGGCGACATCGATTACAAACACTTTCATTATTCTTTGCCTCCTTCAATCCAAGCTTCAAAGACCAGGCCGCTGTCAGCATCATACTGGCGTTGGAAGGCTTCCGGATACTGCGTCTTTAAGGCGTCGATATCCACTTTTTCCAAACCTACTAAATAGCCATTGGTCACTTCTCCCGCAGCATTTTGAGAAGTGGTGGCTCCAGGACAAATCAGATTATTCGCTCCACCGCGGTCCAGTTGACCCGCAACGATCGGGTCAAGTCTGGCTCCATGATCCTGGTAGAGTACGCCCGGCATAATTCTCTCTGTGACATAAGCGCCGCCCAGAACACCGCCTCTTTCATTATGCAGCTTCACAATGTCGCCGTGCTGAATCCCCAGCTCCTGGGCATCGAGCGGATTGATCCAGACCGGTTCGTACAAATAGCCGTCTTTTCCCCGGACCTTACAGGTCGGGATTTCCCGGAACCATTTAATATCGTCCATATTGGCATGAACTCTCCAGCGGGGATGGTTGGACATCAGCAAATACGGATATTTTTTGCCCCGTTCAAGATAGGTCCGCTCCTGGTGGCGTTCGCTGCCGTGAATCCATTTCGGTACCGGACCTCGCTCGATATCATCAGGAAAATGTTCTGCCAGACCGGTGGAATAGAATTCCAGTTTGCCGGTAGGGGTGGGCAGAGGGAAGGTTTCCGGATCTTCAGCAAAAAGTCTGAGCCCGGGAATATCGTTTTCCCAACCGTCAGCCGTCGGCACAACAAAATAACCGTTTTCCATAAACTTGTCGTAGCTGACCATACCCTCAATCCCAGAGTGGTCAAAACTGAGTTTGATAAGGTCTTTGACCGATTGTCCCTTAGTAAATTCTTCAAATAAATCAAGTTTCTTGGCTACTTCCTGGACAACTTCGTAGTCGCTTTTGGACTCATAATAGGGTTCGACACAGCGATCCATATGAACAACAAGATTGTACTGCCCGCACATGATGTCGGTGCCAATGTCTTCATTTTCAAACCGGGTGTTGGATGGGAGGATAAGATCGGCAAACAAACAATCATTCTCAAACCAGGGATGCTGAAGGACAACGCATTCAATTTCCGGGCTCCGCATGGCCTCAATCATCCGGTTGCCGCCGTTCCAGCAGGTGGTCCAGCAAGCGGTATCACTCCAGATCATATGGATCCTTGACCCGCCTTCGATAGGGAATTGATATTTGACAAACTGGTTCTCTCTGGGACTGGTGCACCAGACTGTGCTGTACCAGGTCACCGGCTCCTGACTCAAGATGGCATCCGGCGTCAATGTTTTCGGAATAAAGGACGGTGTCGCTTCGGTGGCACCGCCCGTATAACCGGCGTATAGCATCGGGATCACCTCAGACCGCGGGGCCGGATTGGTTTCATCCATACCAAAAATTTCCCATTCAATCATTTTAAGCTGGGTTCTGCCCGGTTTGCCCAACCCCTGCATGCCTAAAAGGCAAGCTTCCAAACGGGCGGGTTCGGTGGAAAACGGCGACCTGACAAGTCCGCCTCCGTTGCCGTGGACAATAGCCGTTACTTTTTTCGCCCAGCGCCGCGCAAGTGCTTTAATCGTCCGGGAAGGAACACCGCAGATTTCCGCGGCCCAAACCGGTGTTTTCGGCACGCCGTCTTCATAACCCATCACATAATTTTTAAATTCTTCAAACCCATGAACATGTGTGTCCACATAGTCCTTGTCAAAACCGTCCTCGCTAATCCAGGTATAGGCAATCGCCAGATGCATAGCCGCGTCGGTATTTGGTTTGATCGGAATCCACTTATCGGCATGTACGGCCCCCGCGTAGTTCAGGTCAGGTGAAATATAGATTTGCTGAATACCAAGTTCAGCGAACCAGTAAGTCAACCGGCTTGGCATCAGCCCGCCCCAGCCCCAGGGCGTGGTTTCCTGATCGCATCCCCAGAACAGAAGCATTTCGGTGTTTTCAGAAACATCCTTCCAAAGATTTGCTTGATTGCACTGACCGAGTGGTTCCTGCCCCCAGACATGCTTAGCTCCCCAGTACCACCCTTCCCAGCTGTCTGTCTGACGCGCCTGCTGGGTGTATCCCCCCATAAGGTCCAACAGGCGGGTCTGGCAGCCGTGCGGGGCATGAACAATTTTGGTTTCCCCATGGCCTTCACACATAGCCAGGACGGAAGTCGGTCCATACTGTTTATTAACCCGTTCCAATTCCTTCGCCACCAGGTCGGTTGCCTCATCCCAGGAAATACGCACAAATTTGCTTTTGCCCCGGTTCTGAGGATTGCGTTCGCCTTCGGGATCCCAGTCAACCCGTTTCAGGGGATATTTTATCCGATTGGGTGAAGTGACACGTTGTTTATAACCGTAAGCGAACGGTGCCAATAGGGTTCTATTGGTAGGTTCAAAAACCTTTCCCCGTGCCTCCAGCCGCCAAGGATTCATTTCTTCTTTCGTATAACTGTTATCATAATGCAGGGGACGGGTCCGAACGATTTTTCCGTCCATTACATCGACTTCATGGGCATCTGAACCTAGTCCAAATGAGCAGAAACCAGCAATGTTGTACAAAGTCTTAAGTTTTGAATCTTTCTTGTCCACAGTAATCCTCCCTTTGAAATACTTACCCTGATGGTTAATAGCTTGCTTATTCCTGGTTTTCGACTTTAAACTCACCTCCAATTGTGGCATTAGATTTGATTTCGAAATCAACCCAGTAAATATGCAATTTGCATGCCAATACCTACAGGTTGTATTTTGCAGGAAATACAAGGCTTTAAGGCAAAATCTTCACCCTGGCTGTTCCCCGAATGGGAAATACCCTAAGACAAGCGCAAATGTCTTCCCTCTTTGGGAAAAGTAGAGCAAACACCTTGTGATCTGCCCCAAAAATTAAACCCCGGCACAAAATAAGATGTGCCGGGGCCCCGCTTAGAGAATGATTTCACCTGATCTGCCTCAGATTTCTATCTCATATCTTTTTAATTTACGGTAAAATGTCGATTTGCCCATACCGAGAAGCTCTGCGGATTTGATGGCATTATTATTGGTCTTGGCAAGGGCCATGAGCATGGATTTCTTTTCAATCTCGGACATGGAAAGCACCGTATCCCCTTGTTGCTCCTTATGTTTTTCAGGAAGGGGGTTATAGTTTTCTGCTTGTATTTCCCAAGGCAAATCCTGAGGGAGGATTATATTGCCTTTTGAAGTGTTGATACAATATATAATTGCATTTTCCAGCTGACGCACATTGCCGGGCCAATAATACTTATTCAACTCCCTGCGCACTTGATCGCTGATTTCCGGTTTGGGCATACCGACTTTTTTACAGTAATTATCCACACAATAATCCGTGAGGAGATCAATATCACCAAAACGCTCTCGAAGGGGCGGTATGCGGATGGTGAGTACGGAAAGGCGATAATATAAATCCGGACGAAAGAATCCATCTTTCACCATTTGATATAAGTTTCTGTTGGTCGAAGCGATCAGGCGGAAGGATATCTCCAGATATTTGTTCCCCCCTACCCGCATGATCTTTTTATCCTGCAGCGTTCTTAAGAGCACCGCCTGCAATTCCAACGGCATGTCGCCGATTTCGTCCAGAAACAATGTGCCTCCGTTAGCCAGCTCAATTTTGCCCGGTCTTCCTTTGCGCTCGGCACCGGTAAAAGTACCGCCTTCATAGCCAAAAAGCTCACTTTCAATCAGACTGCGGGGAATAGCAGCACAGTTAACAGCTATAAAAGGTCTCTGTTCATCGTTATTGTTGTGAATAGCCTGGGCAAAGAGCTCTTTGCCGGTACCGCTTTCCCCGAGCAGCAATATATTTTCGGGGGAGGCGGCATATTGCCTGGCCTTTCTGATGGCCTCCCTGATCACCGAGCTGTTGCCGATAATCCCGTCAAAACTGAATTTGGCATAAGCCCCGGAGCGGTTGTGGGCTACCGTGCTGATCGACTGATCATTCAGAAAAGAAAGCACCGCAACTTCCATGGACCCGGTTTCCTGGTTGATGATAGGATTAGCTGTAACCACATATTTTTTACCATAAAAATTCACGACAAAATTATCTTCTATTTCTGTTTTGCGGCCGCTCTTCACATCTTCCATAAAATCAGGGTAACCAGCAAAAAACTCCACAATATTATGTTCATAAGTGCTGTTAAGATGCAGAACATCATAGGCTTTTTCGTTAGCGTGGATAATTTTCCCCTCATAGTTAATTGTAACGACCCCATAATCCATGAGAGTAAGTGTCGAATTTAAGGTATCGCTCATGGTTTTAAGCTTTTTATGACTTTCTGTTAAAGAGCGGTTTGTCGCTTTCAGGTGTTCGTTCTTACTGCTTATCTTTAATTGCAGACTGATTACGTTGGCCATTGTCGTCAAAAAGCCCAATGTATAAGCGCAAAAATCCTCGAACTGCTTTAGCCACGGTTCTTTCGGCATCCGTTGGATTATATCGATCGAACCGATCAGTCTGTCATTTTGATCAAATATTGGGGCTGAAGAGCCAACAAAATTCCAAAAATCTTTACAATAATGCTCCGGCCCTAAAAGCTGAATTGGCTTTTGCTGCTGGATACAAAGAAGATGAGAACTGGTTCCGATAGATTCTTCGTCCATAATCGAGCCAACGATCTTATCGGTTTTACTAATCTCTTCAATCAAGTCCCCGGCTTGGAGTAAAAGCATACAGTTAGTATCACAAAGATAAAAAGCAAAATCAGATTTCACAAAGCCTTGAAACGTGTCCATCATCGAGGAGGTAATTTCTATAATAAAAGAATATTTGCGAGTTGTTTCCTGCAGCAACTCAGGGGCGGCTATTTTCCTTCTGCTAATCATCTCTTGACCGAAATCAAATCTCTTTGCTTTCTCCCATGAAGCAAGAACGTCCTGACGGATAAATTGAAATTCCGACAAATCATTCCATTCGCCTTTAAGATAAACCTCTTTTTCTGCCAGTATGCCATTCCATTCTTTTTTCACCATGCTTTGGCCTCCTATTTAAATGATAGGGACATTTAAAGCTTATAATACAACAACATGTTTTTCAATTCACATGTCATAAAAATAAAGAACTTATCCAAAGCTCAAGATGATGCGGGCGTTTTCCAAGATGCCCCCCATTAAAGAACAGTTGACACTTCAGAGAAGTGCCAACTGATAAAACAGACTTTACTAATTAGAGCAGGTCCTTGGTTATTTGAAAAGGTTAGAAATTACTAAAAATGCAATCAGGCACTTACATGCTTTTTCCTACCCGTATTTGAGCGGCCGCTTTTTTATTCATCGTTATAAGAAATAAAATGGCAAAAATTACTCCCATGATTCCGGCACCAAGAAGGATAGGCGTCACCGAACTCCAGACATATCCGCTATTTTCAACTATAGTGCCAATAATAACCGGCGCGATGCCGCTGGCAACGTTTTGCCCTAAAATGCATAAACTCAGGGCCATGCCTATGGATGCGGGGGATAAGGCCGAGTCCGGTGCGACTGTGAAAAGGGTGGCAGCAGGCGTGGAATAGACTACGCCTGCAAAGAACACATAGGCCAGAAGAATATTCAGGCTGGTTATTTCAAAGGTGAAGTAACCGAATATTCCTGTCAATGCCATACAGAAGATCAGCAGAGCCGGCCGGTTTTTCACTTTATTCAATACAAACCCCATCGCAAGTCCGCCTACGATCATCCCTATAGCCATAAAGCCGGAATAGGAATTGGCGACGGCAACATCCAGTCCCAGCACTTGAACGATATAAGTTGGAAAATAGGTGGTAAATGCGGAGACCACCGTAGCGAAACATATGAAGATCAGACACAAAAGCCATGAGGACATGGACTGGAATCCTTCTTTTAAGGAGGGCTGAGAGGCTCCCTTTTCAGCAGGATCTGCTTCCGGCTCGGGGACTTTTACGAAAAGCACAAACACCACCAGCATAACAGCCGCCAGAATTGCTACCAGCCACCAGTCACCGCGCCACCCAAAAGCCGGCACGATAGCATTGGTCACATTAAATATGAACAACATGCCTAAACTGATCCACAAAGCCCATAGGGCCATAGGCAACCCCCTTTTTTCGGGAGGAAAACATACAGCAATAATCGATGGAGCCACTACACTGATAAATGCGAAGCCTATCCCTTCAATGGCCCTGCTGATCATCAGAATGGTAAAGTTCGGAGCCACTGCACCAACTACACTGCCAACCAGGGTACAGGCCAAAGAAAAGGCTCCAAGTTTTTTCGGCCCGGTTTTCATGATAATGCCACCTGCGGGTAAGGCCAATATAATTCCGGCGATAACAGACATTGACATCAGAATGCCGCCTTCCGTTACACTGACCTGCATCTCATCCATCAGCACAACCATCGTCGGCGGCACCTTAAAGTTGCAAGCAGCAACAACGACTCCCGTCAATACTACAATGAGCGTTACCAGCCATACTCTGTTTTTCAATTTGTGCACCTCCTATTTATTTGTAAAAACAGCTATGAAACTTATGTTATGGACCCTTTCCCTCACCACCTTATACCTGTTATTTGATTTCGAAATCTGCAACGCAATAATTGCAATTTTTGTACCAACCGGAACAAAATACGATAACAAGCCATTTCAAGCATTTTTGCTCTATCTTTTACACTGAAGAAAACGCTATATTTTCCCTCTTTGGGAAACATCCTGAGAAATAATTCCCCACTCGGGAAATATTTTGATAAATTATTTCAGAGAATAAATGCTGCATCTGGTTTCATTAGGGTATCCAGGCCATAAAAAAAGCTGAACCCCGAGTGTGGTAATCGGTTGTTCAGCTTTCTTCTATGCAGGTTACCCTAAATACCTGGCAACGCTCTTGCCGCATTCGCGTCCAAGCGTGATTGCCATACCTAATGATACACCGGGTGTTGGTGTAATGTATTCAACACCAAAACGACGACCGCAGTCATTGCCGCTGACATACAAACCGGGGATTGGTTTGAAGTTTGCATCCAACGCATTTTGGTCTGCATCGGTGATGATACCGCCGCATGTGCACATGACCTCGCCCAGACCGGGGTTGCCGGCTACGGCATAGAAGGGTGCTTTTTTAACCGGGAAGAGCACCTCTTTATGGCGTCCGAACTCTTCATCGAAGCCCTGCTCACAATATTTGTTGTAGCGCCCGATTTGTTCCACAAAAGCGGAGACTGCATCGCCGGTAAGGCCAAGTTGACCGGCAAGCCCTTCCAAGGTGTCATCGGCAATAAACTCAACCGGGTCAAAAGGACCTGATGCAGCAGGAGTGCCAGACTCCGCCGGCGCAACATATGTGCCCTTGAATTTCTCATAAGCGGTTTTCATGCTTTCTTTTAAGGACTCAATGCTGGCCTTTGAGGGACTGAACATACCGTGCTGCGGGACCGTATATTGACGATACTCGACAAACTCGCTGTCAAATACGCAGTTGATCTTCTCATCGTGGGCCATATAAACATTTGGCACGCCGCGTTGCTCAACCACCGGATAAAACTCGTTTTGGAAACGCTTGCCGTTGCTGCGGACCCAAACGGCTTGCGGGAAGTTATTCATGCTTGTAGGGGCCTGAATGTGCTTGGCGTTCATGCCGGCAACAATGCTCTCAAGGTGCGCGCCTGCCCAGTGAGCCATTTTAATGCCGTCGCCTTGGTACTGGCTGGCCTCAGCAGCTCCCGGGTTGGCAAATCTGGCGCCGCCAAAGGCATTTTTCCACTCCTCGCCTTCAGTTAAGTTGTTGGCGATATCGGGCATGAGATCGTTAAGCATTTCCTGGTTGTCAGCAAAACCGCCGGTAGCGACAACAACGGCTTTGCAGCCATATTTTTTGTAGGAATTGTCTGTCATGCTCTGGGCAATCACGCCGGTAATTGCACCGTTTTCCTGCATAATCTGAAGCCCGCGGGTCGCAAAGAAAAACTCGGCGCCGGCGGCTTTGGCCTTTTCGCGGTTATAACCCTGAATCTTTGTTTGGTTGCACTCTTGCGCATATGCAGAAATAACGCCGGGGTAAAATTTGATTGGGCCGATGTTGGGAAGCAAGTGCGGCCATGTCTCGCCCTCAGCCGGAGAGCCGGTGTGAGTAAGCGACGCAATGTCTGCATCGGTAAGGCTGTCATAATACCAGTCGATGTTTTCGCCCATGGTTTGACAATACTTCATAACAAGACCGGGATTGATTTGATTACCGGTGATCGCGGTCCAGTTTTGGTAATACTCAACCGGGTCAACATCTTTATATTGATTGCCCTTGGTGATTTTGTTGACGAGCTTTGAGTTGATACCGGCGGACTCGTTGCCTAACGCGGTATAAGTGTCTTCGGCTTGACGTTCTATCAAGGCAACTTTTTTGCCTTGCTCGGCAAGCTCACGAGCGGCACAAACACCGGCATAACCGTGTCCCACTACAACAACATCATAAGAACCGGCGTCGGTTGCCTGTGCCGAGAAGTTCTGGGGCGTCTTCCATGATGAACCGCCTCCTGACGGAGCCCCGGGTGCAGCGGGCGTAGAAGCCGCGGGCGCGGACTCTGCCGGCGAGCAGCCTGCCACAAAGCCGACTGAGGCAACACCCAGAGCGGCAGCTGAAGCCCCTTTCAAAAAGTCACGGCGGGAAAGGTTGTTTTTCATTAAATTTCCTCCATTCTTCACCTTTTTGGGGCCGAAGGTGTTCTTTTCGGCTTGTTTACTTTTTGGCCTGCTCCAGTGCGAGAGTTACAGCTTCTTTAATTGCATTGGAAGACAAACTGGCGCCGGCGACAGAGTCAACTTCTGTAGATTGAGCTTCGATGATTTTGCCGGGCAGCTGGTCGATAGCGTTGGTGCCGATGCCTTGAGTTTCTTTGTTCTCAACAACCTTGATTTCGGTAATCATATCATCCTGGATGGTGACGGCTACCTTCAGACCCGGTTGTATTCCTTTATTGCTCACTCCTTCATAAGTTCCGTCCTTGTAGAGTCTGGAGGCGGCCGAATCTCCGCAGCCGGCAGCTAAAAATATAATCGAGATAATGATGCATAACAATGCCAATAACTTGGTTCTCTTCATAGTTCTCTCCTTTCTTTACTCAGCCTGAACGCATGCTTTTCAGTCTTAGGAGAAGTATATATGAGTATTTTTGCACAAGGAAGCCCTTGGGAACAACTGGACATTTTTTGAGGACAACTGGTCTATACTCTGTTTGTTTTTAAACTGTCGTCATGATAAGATAAACTTGTAATATTTTTCTCAAACGGGGGTAAGCAGTTATGATTTTGGTGGCCGTAGTGGAAGACGAAGTTCAGGAACAGCAGAAGCTGCGCTCCTTCCTTGCTGACTATGCGGCGCAGACCGGCGAAAAGTTTACAGTGTCTCTTTTCAGCAGAGGGGCCGATTTTTTAGACTGTCCGGAATCCTTCGACCTGGCCCTGGTTGACATAATGTTAGGCCAGGAAAATATCAACGGCATTGAAGTCGCTCATCAGTGGCGCGCCAAAAACCCTGACGCCCTTTTAATATTTGTCACCAATATGCTCCAGTACGCTTTGCAGAGCTACGCGGTGGACGCGCTGAATTATATCGTCAAGCCGGTGGAGTACTCTCTGTTTGCCCAGAAGCTGGTGCGGGCCGTGGAGCTTCTGCATCTGCGCCGCAAGAAAAAGATTTGCTTTACCACCCAGAGCGGGATGGAATGTCTGGACGGCGAAGAAATCTACTACATCGAAACTTTTGGCAGGGGGCTGAAGATTCATACGGTAAACCGCTCAATTTACTGTACGGAAACCCTGAAAACCATGGAAGAGCTTCTGCAGCAGGAATGTTTCTTCCGTTGCCACAAGGCCATTCTGGTAAATCTCCTGCATGTAAGCAGTATTCATAAAGCCAGCGTCACAATCGGAGGCGAGGAAGTACCGGTCAGCCGCCACCGCAAAAAGGAATTTATGGACGCCCTGGTTAATTGCTTCGGAGGCTCGGTATCGTAATGAACAATCTGATTCAGTTCGACCCGGTTCTGCTGCTCTACAGTCTGCTTGGCCTGGCAGCATTTTGGCTTTATTTCTGCAAGCTGGGCACGCCCCGCCTTTCCTGGCCCCGGGCCTGGGCGGCGCTGGCAGGTTTGGCGCTGGTCCAGACAGTTTTAATCAATAATATTGACCTTTTTTTAAATTATGATAACACTTTTTACAGCACCCATAACTTTGCTTACATGCTTATGCATCTTGGCTTTCTTTTTGCCGTTATCCGGATGATCAGGAACATTCGCTGGGATCAGGCCTTCTACCACGCGCTTTTGCTTTCCATGTGCACCCGCTATTTTGAGCAGGCCCTGGGCGCTGTGACCAGCTTTTTTGATATCTTTTATTTGAGTTTCCGCGTCGATAGCGTTTACCGGGTTTTTGGCTGTCTGCTGGTCTTCCTCCTTTATCTGATGGTTTCCCTGCTGCTCGCTCAGTATGTGGATATGCGGGGGACGGCTCCTCTTAAACGCACCCGTCTGGCCTTGATAAGCGTTTTCGCGCTGGCTCTGGAGATGATGAACTACCTGACTGTAGTAATTATTACTTCCGAAATATCTGAATCCAACGCCATTTTGGGTATGTCTCTGATGGAGCTGCTCTGTGGGTTTACAGCTCTGATTTTTATTGTCTATAACGAAATAGCGCTAAAAAAAGCTCAGGAACAATCCGAACTGACCCAAATCCGCATCCTGATGGAAAAACAGGCGCAGCAATATAAACAACAGCAGATCATCGCAGCTTCCATTGACCGTAAATATCATGATTTGAAGCATCACCTGAATGCCGTCAAAGCGCTGCAAACCAATGAAGCCCGGCATGAATACATTGTCGAACTGGAATCCAGCATCAATAGTTATGCATCCTTTTGTCATACCGGCAACGATATTCTGGATACCATTCTTAATGAAAAGAACATGTATTGCTCTCAGCATAATATCCGGCTGATTTTGTTGGTTGACGGCGGGGCGGTTTCCTTTGTCCACGCTACGGATATGGTGGCCATCTTCAGCAACGCACTGGATAACGCCATCGAGGCCGTCAGCCCGCTGACCGACTCCTCCCTGCGCGAGATTATCGTGCGCGTCACCACGCGGGACAACTGGACAGTCTTAAGATTTGAAAACCACAGCAACGTACCTCTGGTCGAGGAAAACGGAATCCTGCTTACCACGAAGCAGGATTCCTCCATCCACGGCTTCGGCTTCAAAAGCATTTCCTATGCCGTTCAAAATTACGGCGGTCACTGTACCTATGCTATGGAAAAAGATTTATTTGTTTTGAACATTCTGCTGGCCCGGCCGGCCGGCGAAGTATAGAAGCTGTTTGACTATTTGAAAAAGTAACCAGCCAACCGCTTTTCGGGTTGTTAAAGGAGAATTTGCCACGCTGTAACTTCTAAGAACTTTAGCGCAGTGTAGGCTAACCGGTTGTTCAGCGCATCCGCACCGAGCCGCTGTCTAAAGCCTGGGCTCCATAAGCAAGAAAGGATTTCTCCCAGCTGTCCACATAGGACCCGGTAGCCCATTCCGCCATGATCACGGTGGCACCCTCCGGCAGTTCAAGCTCCGCCAAATGGGTTTCTCCTAATTTATCGGCACTGATGGGATAAATGATTAATTTAGTCCTGGTTTTGACCAGGGCGATATCCCGGTTGGGGGAAGTAAAAGCGTCCGTGGCATCGGGAACCCGGTCTTTGATATTGTACCAGCTTAACACCAAGGCATCATAGAAGATCAAATTGGCCGGTGGAATAATTTTCAGATCGAAATCTTTATATTCAAAATTACCGCCGCTTTGATAGTGGATTCTTCCCACTAAACTCCAACGGCCGTTTTTACGAATCAGGCCGAAATTTTCCCCAGATTCATCCTGGCTAACCGAGGTGATCCCTTTCTCCCTTAAGGCGGCGGCTGCCTGCTCTCTGGCATTTAAATAGGCGTTAAATCCCTTGTCCCCCAGTAAATCGGACACCTTTATTTCGGTGGGGGATAAAAGTTTATCCACGGGAAGCACCTGCAAGTGATTGATTCCGGCGGTTCTCTTTTCGATGGCTACATAATCATTGCCGATATAATTGATCACTCTCTCCGCCTCGGCATAGGGTTGCTCTTCTGTTCCTGCTCCCCCTTCCCTTTCCCCATTCTCTCTCTTCAGGTCGGGGGCCTTGGCTGTTACATTGCGAGCGGTCAGTAGATTATTTGTCATGCCGTCAGTCGGGAGGTTCTGGACACTAAGTTCCCAAAAACCGCTGGTCCGCGGGAAAAAGATTTGTGCGGAAGTCAGGATCGGTTTGATCTGCTGATGATCAACGGCAACCCATAGGGTCTGATAGGTATAGCCAGCAGCTGATGGTATCCTCAGCCCCAGCAAGACTCCGGAAATTCCTTCCCTGCTGTCCTGGTTCAGCTCCTGGGCATTGGTATTCCCCGCCACCAGGGTGCTGTCGGCTTCATCGGCAACTTTCTTCAATAAAAGGGCTTTGTTTTGCACAAAAAAAATCATACTGGTATCATCCAGCTTCATAAATTCACCCAGATAATTGCCGGAGGCGTAAACCGTAATCACATCCACCTTCTGAGACTTCAGTCCGGAACTCCCAACAGATGGAATATACTTGGTCAACAAATAATCCTCTGCCTTCACCCTTTTGATTTTATAAGCAGGGTTATCCCAGACATGGCCGCCGAAAGAAACAACACCTGGAGCAAATTGGACATCACTTCCTAACCATGGCTGGCCCGCTCCTCCTTCGCTGCCGTTGCTGTCCAGTTCCTCAAGTACCGTCCATTTGCCTCCCAAGGGGCTGACCTGAGCGGAGGGCGGAATAATCTTACCGGCCGATGCCCCTGAAAATTCGGCACAACCGCCCAGAAAAAGCAGCAAGAAGACCAGCGGGAGCAGAAGGGTTTTCTTAACCATGGGCACACACCTCTCTGGGCAGAGTAATGACCACCGTTGTCCCAACATTGACTTCACTGTGAATTTCCAGCCGGCCTTTCATGAGGGTAATGATCTCTTCACAGATGGATAAACCAATCCCGTTGCGGGAACGTGAGCTCTTGCCTTTGTAAAACTTTTCCTTCACCATGGGCAGTTCACCGGCAGCAATGCCGCATCCGTTGTCGGAGATCATAAAGGTGTAGTCTTTCTCCCCTACCTCGGCCTGAAAACGGACACTCCCCTCGGCAGCCGTAAAATTCAAGGCATTATCCAGAATATTGATCAAGACCTGTTTCAAGCGGTTAGGGTCTGTCAGCAGGTCGGGGAGGTTATCCGGATAATCCACTGTAAACTGGATAGTTTCCCTGGTGGCCCTTGGGGTCAGCTGTTTGCGGATATGCTCCATCAGTTCGGCCATATTGACCTCTTCATAACTCAGCTTGATCCTGCCGGAAACAAATTTAGAAAAGTCCAGGAGTTCTTCCACCATCCGGGTGAGCCGTTCGGACTCTTTGGCGATAATGCCGAGACCGTCATTCAGCATTTCTTTCTGTTGGAATTTTTCGCTTTGCAGGGTAATGGCCCAGCCCATAATGGAGGTCAGGGGAGTTCGCAATTCATGGGAGACCGAAGAGATGAAATCATTTTTCAGCTTTTCTTTTTTGGTTATTTCTTCAGCCATATAGTTCAAGGTATCGGCAAGCTTACCGATCTCGTCATCCCGCTTTTTCCTGCTCTTGATTTGAAAATTGCCGGCCGCCATGCTTTCGGCAATGGCTGTCACTTCCTTCAAGGGAATAAGAATGGTATTGGCCAAGAAAATGCTGAGGAAACCCACCACCATGGCCACAAAAAGACCGATAGCGATAAAAATTTTGGCCGTGTCCTGAATGCCCTGGTCGATTTCATGTGTAGAAGCAATAAACCGCAGGGCTCCGACAATCTCCCCTTCGGATTTTAAGGGATAGGCTACGGCCATGACCTTCTGGCCGTTTAATTTTCCTATCCATTCCCCCATCCGATCATTGAGGGCATCCTGAATATCCTCTGTGGGCCCCTCTTGTTCCGAAATCGCTCCCAGGGAGTCCATGACGATCTTCCCGTCTCTATCGACAATTTCCACTTGAGCGTTGCTTTGATTCCAAAAGGCATCGACATTATAGAGGATGTTATCTTCCAAAGAGGTATCGGAATAGTATTTGGAATACATATCAGCGCTGATTTTCACCTGATTGGTCAGGTTGCCCCTTAGACTGCCGTAATAATTCTGCTGGACAGTATAAATCAGCAGCACTTCCAAAATGGCTACCGAAACCAGAATCACGATCATAAAATTAGCCGTCAGTCTGCCGCGGATCCCTTTCATGGCAGCCTCCTGACCATCTCCGGCTGCCACCGGTAACCCGAACCCCAGATGGTTTTAATATACCGGGGATCGGAGGGGTTATCCTCGATTTTTTCCCGGAGCCGCCGGATATGCACATCTAAAGTTTTGGTATCCCCAAAATAATCCTCTCCCCAGATCCCATTGAGCATTTCCTCTCTGCGCAGCGCTTTCCCCGGATTCTCCATAAACATTTTCAGCAGAGAATATTCCGTAGGGGTCAGCTCCACTTCCTGATTGTTTTTGAGGAGTTTATTGGCGGCGGTGTCCAGATGCAGGCTGCCGTAAGTATAACCTGTTCTTCCGGCTTCATAGCGATCCCGGCGTCTTAGCATGGCTTTGATCCTGGCAATCAATTCAAAGGGATTAAAGGGCTTGACCATATAATCATCTGCTCCCAGTTCAAGCCCCATAATTTTATCCGTATCCTGCCCTTTAGCGGTCAGGATGATGATCAGAGGGTCCGGCATGGTTTCACGAATGTGCTGGCAAACTTCCAGACCGTCTATCCCCGGCAGCATCAGATCCAACACCACCAGGTCGGGGAGAAATGCGGTAAGGAGAGCCAGGGCATCTTCCCCGCTCTCCGCTTCTCCCACCTCATATCCGGCCATCTCCAGGTTAAGGGTAATGAAACGCCGGATGGACGCTTCATCTTCCACAACCAATACTTTAACCTTTTTTTCGCGCATAGTCCCATCCCTTAATTTTACTTTAGGCCTTTATTATAACACGATTTTCATTTGATCATTTTAGTAATCATTTTCTTCAACAGCTAAGGCTTTGGCCAACATTTCCCCGTAGGCTTCCACCCCGGTCTGGGTAAGATGAACTCCGTCTTTATAGAAGTAATCGTTGTGGCCCTTGCTGACCGTATGCCAATCGATCAATCTGGCCCCTGGGTAAGACTGGGCTACTTTATTCAAAGTCTCATTGACCCCCCCTTCCCAAGGCTTGGGAACCCGGGTATTGACCAGGAGGATCTCCGTACTTCCCGGCAGGGTGTCCAAGGTCTCTTTGAGTTGTTTCTCACTGAAGGGCCCGTTGTTTCCTAGTTGAATCACGACGGTTTTCCCCAGCTTCCCTTCTTCCCGAAGCCCGGCAATAACCTCCGGGGCCTGGTACATCTGTCTGCCCAGCTGGGCGTCGATAACAATTCCCTTAAACTGTTCCTGCAATACGGGCGTTACATTGATCATGACGGAATCGCCGATGATGGTGATTTCATTTTCCTGCACTGCCTCTGTTGCTTCTCCGTTAGCTTTATTATCTTCCTGATCCGTCTCTTGAGCCTGAGTCCCTTGTTCATCCTGCTCCTGAGTCTGATTCTGATTCTGAGCTTGAGTCTGATTCTGGTTCTGTTCTGTTGTTTCATGGTTTTGAGCGATGGCTTTTGCTGAGATTCCCGTCCCCCCATTGGGGGTTACAAACAACAGTAAAACCATCAGCATGATCCCCAAGGACATTTTGGCACCAACACCCAAAGGCTTCTGCCACCATTGCAAGGTCTGAACCCGTCTCCGCCCCCGTTTCCGACTTCCGTAACGGATGGGGTCCTCAATGAAATGGCGGGACAGGACAGCCAGAAGGATACTTAAGCCAATTTGCCAGAAGGTGCGGGAAAGGTCCACGCCACCCGTATTCACAACCGGATTGGTCAGGATGATCACCGGGTAATGCCACAAGTAGATCCCATAGGAACACTCTCCCAGCCAGCGCAAGGGCCCCCAACTGAAGAACCGGCCCAAACTGCTGGCCGGATGGGCCAGAACCGCTACCAAAACAGCCGCGGCAATGGAGAACAGCAACAGTCCGCCCTGATAGAGAAAGGGTTGGTATTGATTGGTTTTCACGATCATCAGTAGAACCGCTAATAACCCCAGTGCGCCTGTCCCATCCAGGATCAGCTTTTTGGAGCCGGTGAGCTCTCCGGTCATTTTCCCGCTGGGCCACACCATAGCCAGGGCGGCACCGGCAAGCAGGGAGAAGGCCCGGGTATCCGTTCCGTAATAGACCCGGCTGGGATCCTGACCTGGTATATAGATCAAGGCCATAGCCGCAGCCGATGCCAAGGTGAGGGCAATTGTTCCCAGGACCAGCCATTTGCGCTGCCGAATCCAGCGCAGACCCAGTCCCAAAAGGAGGGGCCAAAAGAGATAGAATTGTTCTTCTACCGCTAAAGACCAGAGATGCCCCAGTGGAGATGGGGGGCCAAAGCTTTCAAAGTAGGAGACCTGATGGAAGATCAGATACCAGTTGCTGATATAGAAGACTGCGGCCAAAGCTTCCTGCTTCAAGGCGGCCAGACGTTCCGGAGCGAAAAGCAGCATCCAGACCATTACCCCGGCCAGCATCACAAAAACCGCCGGCAGAAGTCGCCGGGCCCGGCGCAGCCAGAAATCTTTCAAATCGATGGTTCCGGTGCTCTCCCATTGCTTCAGCAGAATATTGGTGATCAAATACCCTGACAGCACAAAAAATAAAGTTACCCCTAAAAGCCCACCCGGTGCCCATGATAAATTGAGGTGATAAAAAATCACGGCGAACACCGCCAAAGCCCTCAGGCCATCCAACCCCGGCATATAGCCGTGGTCAACCGTCCTCAATCTTCTTCCCCTATACTGCCGATTCGGCTGCTCATTGAATTGATTTGTTTTTGTGCTGTAATTCATATCCGCTCACTCTCCACTTTATGCCAGGCTTCGGAGCTTTCCGTCACGCCTATTTCGTCCTCTTCACCTTATCAAGTTTTGAGCTGGAGTGCTTTACAAAAACCTTTAAAAATTCTTACGAAAAAGTTAAAAATTCGCGAATGATGGCAAACCATAAGGGAAAAAGAAAAAAGAGCAACTTCCCCCGCTGGGATGGCTAAGCATTATTACAATAAATTCATTTTGACAATATTGTGTATCACACAGTATAATAATGACGGGGTGATACGATGTCAGCGAATGAGCAAATGCAAAGCTTTATCACGGAACTTCGCCGGGGCAGCTTAACACTGGCGGTTTTGGGATGTTTGAAACAACCTCACTATGGCTATGCATTGCTTCAAACAATGCAGGAAAAGCAAATAGACGTTGAAGCCAACACACTCTACCCCCTTTTGCGGCGGCTGGAAAATCAGGGCTTACTGGTCAGTGATTGGGATACAAGTGAAAGCAGGCCAAGAAAATATTATACCGTCAACGAAAAAGGCGAAATGGTGTATAAAGAATTAATGACAGAATGGAAAAAACTGCAGAGCAGCATTGAATCCATTTGTGGGGAGGATAAATGTAATGGATAATCTGATTGAGCGTTATGTTTATGATGTTACACGCCGCCTCCCGGAAAAAGACCGGGAGGAAGTAAGTAAAGAATTGAAATCCAATATCTATGACATGCTGCCGGAGAATGCGGACGAAAATGAAAGAAAAATGGTGTTGTATAATTTGGGTTCGCCCGCTTCATTAGCGGAGAAGTACCGGCAAAAACCCCGCTACCTAATATCTCCGGCTGTTTACGAGGATTATGTGCGTGTACTAAAATGGGTTTTGCCTCTGGTTGGCGTTGTGGTTTTGGTTATCGGCATGATTCTGGGAGCTATCGATGCTATTAAAGACGGCATGGTTGATTTGCCTTATTTAATAAGCAATACTTTGTCAAAAGGTATTGTCATGGGCATATCTGCGGTTTTTCAAGCACTCATATGGACAACGGTTGGTTTTGTAATCGCCGATCGTACAGGTGCTAAGGCTAACAAAAGCAAAGAACAGGAGTGGAGAGTCGAAGATTTGCCGGATGCCTTGCTTGATGATAGAGGCAAAATAAAATTGTCAGACAGCATTGCAGAACTGGTGTTAACTGGTGTATTCTCTGTTTTGGGTATTTTAATATGCCGCGGAGTATTGCCCGTCGCTTTTGTTATCCAAAATGGTGATACACAAATACGCACCCTTTTCAGTTCCACCTTTTTGGCAAGCTGTGTCCCCGCTATTGCAGTCATGGCTATATTAGCTGTCGGCGCATGTATTTTCAAAATCAAGGTCCGCAGATGGACGCCTATCGTTTGCGGTGCAGTTGTTATAAGCACTATAATCAACATGTGCATAATGATCTATCTACTAAATAGGCCGGATTTGTTTAGCACGGAGTTTACAGTCTTTCTGCAAAGTGTTGATTGGGGCAGCTTTGACCCATTAGGCTTCATGGAAGTGGGCGGAACGAACTTGTTTGTTGTTTTTACTGCTATTGTTGTTGTAGTTTGTTCCTTGGCCGAATGTGGTCAGGCAGTCTATAAAACCTTAAAATATCAAAAACAGTAATAGTCGCAATGCAAAAGTTAGAGGATGCCTTTTATCTGGCATCCTCTAACATATTTCAGAGATATAATACAATCCGAACTCTTCGCCACAGGGTTTACCTGTCGTAAGCAGTTCGGATTATGTGCGTTTGATGCGGAGTGGAGATCTGTTTTTGTGTTTACCGCAGATCAAGAGCTTAGGCGATTTAAATCCTCGAGCCTCGCAGAGGCCTCGACAGGTTTTTAGAGCATGTGGAAACCCTGTAATATATTTCAACCCTCGAGCCTCGCAGAGGCCTTGACCTAACATCGTGGCTTTACCACGAGCTGCGGCAAATTTCAACCCTCGAGCCTCGCAGAGGCCTCGACTGTACTCGAACATATATTCGGTTATACTTTGTATATTTCAACCCTCGAGCCTCGCAGAGGCCTCGACATACCGTCTATATACCCTTCTGTATAGGGACTTAATTTCAACCCTCGAGCCTCGCAGAGGCCTCGACCCGCCGTTTGTCTTAACCTCACCTGTGTTGGTGATTTATTTCAACCCTCGAGCCTCGCAGAGGCCTCGACGCTCATACAGCAGGCGGGGAGACCTATGGGCATATTTCAACCCTCGAGCCTCGCAGAGGCCTCGACAAAATCATTTTCCTTGTGATATATGCGATTGCCCAATTTCAACCCTCGAGCCTCGCAGAGGCCTCGACCTGATGCGCGCATTTATCACATGTAGGCGAATAAGTATTTCAACCCTCGAGCCTCGCAGAGGCCTCGACAAAGAAGTCAGCGCGATATTCCCGACCTTCAATCTATTTCAACCCTCGAGCCTCGCAGAGGCCTCGACGGAGTTTAGCCGCCCGGCTTTCGGCTTTTGTGGGATTTCAACCCTCGAGCCTCGCAGAGGCCTCGACGGCCAACTCAGGAGCAACAGCCGGTACTTATACATTTCAACCCTCGAGCCTCGCAGAGGCCTCGACTATTTAACAGGAGGAAAATCTATGAGAACGATTATTTCAACCCTCGAGCCTCGCAGAGGCCTCGACTTCGCTCAAAATCTTCTCGCATAACTCCTTTAAGATTTCAACCCTCGAGCCTCGCAGAGGCCTCGACAAAAGTTCGCTTAACCGAAATCGACACCTCAACTATTTCAACCCTCGAGCCTCGCAGAGGCCTCGACTAGGGTAGCTCATAAAGAAACATTTAAATTAAATATTTCAACCCTCGAGCCTCGCAGAGGCCTCGACATTTGTGGCTGAGATAGAGGGGTGACAGTGATGATTTCAACCCTCGAGCCTCGCAGAGGCCTCGACGCGGACGGATTTTTCAGCCATGATGCACCTCCGGATTTCAACCCTCGAGCCTCGCAGAGGCCTCGACTGCTTCAACCTCGAGCTGACCTCTAAAATTTTCGCAGATTTCAACCCTCGAGCCTCGCAGAGGCCTCGACTGATGGGGGCCATACGCTTACCGGTCCTGCGGCAAATTTCAACCCTCGAGCCTCGCAGAGGCCTCGACACAGAGCCGCAGGATTAGAACTTGGCATTAAGCCAATTTCAACCCTCGAGCCTCGCAGAGGCCTCGACCCATGCCGAGATTGTTAACTGGTTTAAGCAGATATTTCAACCCTCGAGCCTCGCAGAGGCCTCGACGTCGGAGAGTTGTTCATGGTTGGCCGGGCGACTGAATTTCAACCCTCGAGCCTCGCAGAGGCCTCGACTTCCTCTATTCTTTGCACGGCATTTCCTAATGTCATTTCAACCCTCGAGCCTCGCAGAGGCCTCGACTAACTCTTTTTGTACTCATAAGTACCTCCAAAACGATTTCAACCCTCGAGCCTCGCAGAGGCCTCGACATTACTCTCGATGATCTGAGGGTCCTTTTCAAGATTTCAACCCTCGAGCCTCGCAGAGGCCTCGACTCATTCGAATAGCCTAAGGCTTGTACGGCTTCAATTTCAACCCTCGAGCCTCGCAGAGGCCTCGACCTGCCAAGAAGATAGCCTCGTCGGGATTATCTAGATTTCAACCCTCGAGCCTCGCAGAGGCCTCGACATTTACGCAAAATATTGAGAGCTTTAACGACATATTTCAACCCTCGAGCCTCGCAGAGGCCTCGACTTTATTCGGGTCTCTTTTTAATACCTTAAAGAGAGATTTCAACCCTCGAGCCTCGCAGAGGCCTCGACCCGAATCTATTTTTACCGCGATTAAGGCGGCCATAATTTCAACCCTCGAGCCTCGCAGAGGCCTCGACTGCAAAAAGTAATCAAAACTATCTACTAAAGTCAACTTTTGTTCATTTCCTTAAACTTCTTCCCCTCACTACAGCACACTCCCATTATTTACCTACACATTTCAACAAATTTCCTCTTGTTTCACGGTGCGAACCTCCCGAGGATTTGCTGTGCACTATAGGTTCGCACTAAATAATCAACGTATCCTCAACATTAAACGAAGGTTTTGCCCCAATATGCTCAACCTTGTTCTTGTAATTATTCCCCAGCATATAGAACCTCAGACTATCCGTCTCCGTATCAATAATCTGCTCCAGCTTATGCTGAACCTCACGGAATTTTGCCGCATCCAGCACACATTCAAAGACAGAATTCTGGACACGTTGTCCATAGTTCACACACTGCTTAGCAACCTGACGCAGCCTCTTTCTTCCTGCCGCGGTTTGAGTATTAACATCATATGTGATCAGCACTAAAATCTCTCTCACCTACTTCCACATAAAAGCCGGATATCCATCCAAATCCCCACGGATAAACCGGGCCAGCAACATAGCCTGAGTATAGGGCACAAGCCCCCACTCCATTTTCTCCTGCAGAAAGGGATGCTTTATCTCTTCCTGTTTCCTGCTTTGCCATGCCTTGAGGATATCTCTTCTTGTATCATCATCCATCACAACTGCTCCGTTTTCCATCCGGGTGAACCCGCCGGAATTGACTTCCCGTCTATTGATTAAAGAAAGGACAAAACGATCTGCAAAGACTGCCCGCAGCTCTTCCATCAGATCCAGGGCCAGCGAGATCCTTCCCGGTCTATCCCGGTGCAAAAATCCTACATAGGGGTCCAGCCCCACTGTTTCCAGAGCGGCAGCAGCATCATGAGCCAACAAGGTGTAGACAAAGGAGAGCATAGCATTAACATTATCCAGAGGAGGCCGTTTATTCCGGAATTTGAAATAAAAATCCTCCTTTTGCTGGAGAATCAGATCATCCAGTGCCCGGAAATATTGAGCTGCAGCCTCCCCCTCAACACCCCGCAGCTGGTCCAAATCCTTACTGTTCTCGACCAATCTCAGAGCATTAGCCAAGGTTTGGCAGACTCCTTTTAATTTCTCTACATCCAGTCTTGCCCCGTGATCCCGGGTGGCTCGTTCCACCACCCAGCGGGAATTATATACTTTCCCCAAAATAAAACTCTTGGCGATTCTATGGCTTGCCGCTTCATCGTCGGAAAGTCTATACTGGGCTTTTCTTAAGGTGACATTCCCTCTGACTTCCCCCACTACTCTGCCCAGAAATTTTCCGCTGGATTTCATAAAGCTCAAGGAGATATTGCGCTTGGCACAGGCACCCATCAAAGCCGGGCTGGCCCCGGTATAGCCAAAGGCAATGATGCTCTCCAGATTATGCAAAGGGACTCTCAAGGCCTCCACATCATCCTTCAAAATCACAATATTTTCTCCGTCAAGAGATAGATAAGTATTGGGCGAAGTCACGTAGAGGGTATTCAATAATTTTCTCATGGCTCAACCTCGATCTCTGCAATCATTTTCTTCATATAGTCCAGGGCCGATGGGTTCTTACACAGTTTGGGTAGACAGAGTTCACTGAGGGAGCAGGCTCGGCATGCTTTCGTCGTTTTAACTTTAGGGGTATATCTTTTGGCATAAAGCTCATGCATCTCCTGACAAATCCTTTTGACTTCCTCCCGAATCTCCTCATCCAAAATAACTTTCGTCCTGCGCCTGGGTTCACCATAATACAAAAATCCTTCCGGTATGGTGCAGAGGAGCATCTCTTCCAAACACATGGCCTGAGCACATAACTGCAGCACATCCGCATTATCCTGCTTTGGTTTGCCCCGCTTGTATTCTACAGGAACCGGCTGATAAGTCCCCTCCCGACCATAGAGGGTGACTCCGTCCCGGGACTTATGAAATTCCACCACATCGCAGGCTCCGGTAATCCCCAGGGTACGGGAAAAAATCCCCATACCCCGGGAAATAATCAGCGCTCCCCGCTTTTCCTTGATCGTCGAGTCATGGGTTTTCTCGTGCAGGATTGCCCCTTCGATGGTACGAAGGTTTTCCTGCCATTGCTGTTCAATGTGGATCAAGGCCCATTGGCGTTTGCAAAAGACAAAGTGCTGGATTCCAGATAAAAGCAGAAAATCGTCTTCGTTATATTCCTTGCTCATATCATGCGCAGGCACTGTACTTCGTTAGGAACTTTCTCGACGTCATGTCTTACCTCATAATCAGCATATGCTCTGGCTGGCCTTGTTTTATCTTTGCGTTCAACCGTTATAGTCTCAAATAGCTTATATGCTTGGGTATTACCGAATTCACTGTTATGTTTAAATACGATTAACTCTCTGACATTCATCTTTCCTCTTGCTGCTGAGTGATCATGTTCAAACATATTAATGATAGCGTCCCACAGAAGCTGTAAGTCATCTTCAGAAAATCCGGTTATATTTTTCGCCAGGTTAGCGGAAATATAGCCCTCCGCTCGATAGAGAGCATAAGGTACAATATATTTTCTACCCATCTCCGTTTCTTTCTTCTTAAAATCTTCTTCAGTTGTGATCGCAACCCTGGTTATGGTAACTTCCTGTTGAACGATGGGGTCTATGCTTCTGGCAAATCCGATTTGCACAGGTCCTCTAACCTGTCCGCAGTTTAGCTTGGCCTTGACAAAAGTCGTCATAACAGCGCCGAAAGTTCTGATATCAAAAAAGTTCTCACACATGAAATCTCGAATCTGATGATCTTTTTCGCCTTTGCTCTTTTGCGCTTCTTCCTCCTTGATACCCAAGTATTCATAAGCCGACTTGTCACTGGTGTTCAGAGGAACTCCGTCTTTGATATATATTCTGTAACCCTTGCTGTCCCCTTTTACAGTTTCAACATAATTTCTGATTTTTCTTTTCAGGCAAACGTCGGTAACAATCCCGTAACCCGTTTCAGTATCGATTCTAGGCATGTTACCGGCATCGGGATCGCCATTTGGATTACCGTTTTCGACCTCAAATAAAATGACAAATTCGTATCTGTTCTTAATGACTTCACTCATAATTATTTCTCCTCACTTTTTTTATTATTTTTTTGATAGAATGCGTTTCTTTGGTGGTAATAGCCTAAAATAAACACGCCCTGCTGCTCTAACGATAGGTTTGCCGGAAATGGGTTATTGTCTATATCTATTTTATCTAATAGATCAGCTATCCTTTTATTGCTTGTTTTTCCATATTCGGCTTTTGAAATATGATGCTGCGCCAACCGCAACAAAACAGGAAACACTGTAGCCGGAGTCGCACATGCCGATGTAAAATAACGATCTTTAATGGTTGTATTTATCCCTGGATTGGCATCTTCCTGTGCCTTTTCCAGCACTGCGAATAATCTTCCCAAAATATAGGCGCTGTTTTCACTTTGCTCATTCAGAGCCATTGTTAATACCTCCTTAAACTCTTCTGTATTTCTGGATAAATACGCTTTGATTATTGACGCTTTATAATAACTTATCTCTTTTTCTGCTTTAACCCTCAGCAGTATAGAGTTATATAGGCCTGCCGGATATTGGGTGCCTGTAATAATCGCCTTTAGCAAAGCACCAGCCAGTAGTGGTGAAGCCGCTTTATCCTTGGACATGGGGGATACGGTTTCATTTAACAATCTCCATAGGGAGAAGACATCCGGGTCCGTAGGGTATTGTTTTTCTATCCTTAAATCTTTATAATGCTTTCCGATCTTTTTCACAAATTCCCCAAAAGAATTAACGAAGAAAAATCTGACCGCTAACCTCGCCGCGTTTGGAGATATTGCCATGATATAAAAGTTCGTCTCTTGATCAAAGACTTCCGATAAGTCGTCGATAGGTTTACCTTGCGCTATTTTTTCAAAAACAGACTTTATTTCCCTTGCTGCATCTTCATCCTGTGCAAAACTATCTCCATTACTTACCGCTCCGCCATTTAGATAAAGAGACATAAAATCCTGATAGATTCCCTTGGGGCTTTCCGCCCAAAATATAATCGTTGCATCACCTAGATTCAGCTTATGGGCACTATCTGCCAAAAGAAAATTCAAGACGGTGGTGTAGGCAAAGGTTGCGTACTCACTCACAGGAGCATTCAATCCCTGTTCTTTTTCACGGCCATAAGACTCATAAGCCCGATCGTTGAACGAAACCAGCGATCCCCCTACTGATTGCGCACCGCGAACCCCTTTGATACTGGGATGTAATCTGGCAATCGGACTCTCCTGACCTGTTACCAGACATTGCATTGTATTTGTGTTATCTGAATTGCTTTTATATATTTCCCAGGCTTCTCTGATCTCGGAGTTTTGATGAGCAAATTCTCCGCCATTAATTTTAAAAATGAAATTTGCACCTGATAAAATATCATCCAGATATTCGGCAAGAGCAGGATGTTCCAGTGCTTGATTAATATCCCAGCGACTCACGTAATTGACGACCGCCTGTGCCGTTGCATTGTCAACATCCTTCAGTATCTGCATATGCAATTGTTTAAACGCTTCAAAACATGCTTTGGCTCTCTCCGGTTTTCCTTTATTGTCCACACCGAAGACATAGCTTGCATTTTCACAAAGAAAATTGGATTTTGCTCCAGTTCCAGCTTTCTTTTCCTGTTCAGGTACTTCCATGCTTTGCGGAATTTCTACCATTTTCTTGCCGCGCTGGGCACCGATTTTAAGGGGAATAATGTTTAACAGTTCTCCTTCCAAAGATAAATTAACTGCGTAAGACACGTTCACCTTACCGTAACCCAGCTTGGGAATGTTGCTGTCCTCATCATTAGCCAGGATTTCATAATACTTAACGAGTGACTGTAAAATCATCGAACCACCTCGCAAGCGGATAAATCAATAATCCCGTGACGCATAACTGCTCTAAAAAACATAGGTTTAATATTTTGAGGATCTGTAAAGTCCATATCATAGAGCATATAGCCAAGGTCTTTTTCTCCAATCAAAGCGGATTCAGGAACATCACCCTCACTCAGCCTGAAATTTGCCGGAAACTCTCTGCAACCAAAGCAAGGTTGATGATAACACTGACCTTTTCTCATCCTCCGAAGCGCGATATTGTAGTGTTTTTCAATAGTATCCATTTCTCCAGCCTTGTCAGTTAGTTCAAAGTGAGCTTCAATAATATAACGAACATTTTTGAGAATCATTGAGGCTCTTTGCTGTCTATCCTCATTCGTATTGATGTATAAGGGCCTGGCAGCGCCGTTCATTACCGAATCGACGGATCTAGCCGATATTTTGGAGCTGACTTCATTTCTTCTGACATTGGTAAACTCGATCGGATTGCAGATATGTATCTTGTCGATACGCCAAACAATTGCAGGTTTCCAGTAAATAGAATCAATAATACCACGTGCTGCCGATGGTGTGATGACATCATAGCTCACCCGTTCTACCTTCATCTCTGGTCTGGAAAAAAGCGCATAATCACCCCACGTCTCCAAGCGAATTCCATACCCCATTTCATCACTCCTCATAAATTATTATTCTTATGTCGAGTAGCCAATAGCATATCATTGGCTGCCCGACATTTTAGGCGAAGATCGCCACACCGGATTCGATATTGAACTCAAGGCCTGTTTTTTCATTGTACTTTTTGATATCCCTTAGAATATAAATCCCATCATCAAAAATTTCTATCAGGCCCGCTCCATTCATCGCTTTGAATTCATTTTCGTAAATATTAACAGAATAAGGCTGTATCGCTCTTAATATACCTTTATGCTCGCTGACATAGCGCAACTTATCAATCAACTCTTCTGCCTCCTCATCCCATCCAATAATAATTGGCATCGTATTTTCATCAATTAATTTAAACAGACCAGCGACTTGTTTGAAATTAAAATTAAAGTTACAGCCTTCCGCTCCCTTTTCCATTGTTTTAAAAATATCATGTATATCGAGTCCTATCTCACCTTCAAAGTTATATAATTCTTTAAAGTAGGTCTCTATGGCTTGAAGAGATAGAATATCCTCAAAGTTTGTCATAATGCTTTTTGCTACCTCAATCGGTCGTTTGATCGAACTGGGCATATTTTTGGTATATTTGCTTTCCGGTTCGAAAACATGGACGAAGCCGATTTTAAGCTTATTCTCCCTGTTACACCGACCTGCGGCTTGCACAATGGAATCAATTCCGGCCATTGCCCGGTAAACCACAGGAAAATCCACATCAACACCGGCCTCAATTAACTGGGTGGAGACCACTTTACAAGGCTGCTCATCTTTTAATCTTTGTCTTATTTCCCCTAATACCTCGCCTCGGTGTTTAGGACACATTCTCGTTGATAAATGAAAAACCCCTTCTCCCCGTAGGGCTAAATATATTTCTCTGGCGTGTTTTTTGTTATTGACAATGCATAACACCCGATCGCAGCTATTCAGTTCCGCTGCAATTTGTGCTGTTTCCATTTCTCCTCTGAGGATAACATTGGTTCGTCTGAAGAATTCATATAAGTCTTCAGTATTTTCACATATTTCATCCACTTTTATTTCTTTTGGAAATCTTTCCTTTAATGAGGGCTGGGTAGCACTGCATAACACACAAGTTGAGCGATAACTTCTGACTAATTCAGAAATCGCCATCAGACAAGGTGTAAGAAACGGCGTAGGCAGCATTTGAGCTTCATCAAAGATGATTACACTGTTTGCGATGTTATGGAGTTTTCTGCATTTAGAAGATTTATGGGCAAACAAGGATTCGAAAAACTGTACGTTCGTTGTTACAACAACCGGGATATCCCAGTTCTCTGAAGACAGCTTCAGTTTGCACAATATTGAATCTTCGTTATCCTTAAAATCAAAGTTCGAATGATGCTCTAAGATATTTTCTTGCCCCAATATATCTTTAAAAACTTTTCCTGTTTGTTCGATAATACTTGTATATGGAATCACATAAATAATTCGCTCCATATCATGCTTCATTACATGCTTTAGGGCAAATGCCAGAGAGGAAATCGTTTTCCCCCCGCCTGTGGGAACAGTAAGGGTGTACATCCCTCTTTGGCTCTGCGCTTTTTCGAGACAACAATTTAGTATCTCCGCTCTTTTTTGATTGATTGCACGTCCTGTATCCTCAAATTTATTAATATGAGCATTTAGTTTCTCATTGAAAAGCAGATAATTGTAATTTGCGCTTCGATCTACTTTGCCCATGCCCATGAATCTTTCGGTATCGAGGAAATCAGCATCCACCAAGCATGAATAGAGCATTCTTATGAAAAATGACAGTGAAAATCCGCCCTTATTTAAAGGTTTTATATTAGGTAGCCCTCCTGGTAAACATTCATGAATACTAATCTCATTTTCAAAATATGAGTAATCATGAAGCTGCTTTGCTCTTTTTAAACGTCCATTCAATGTTGTTTCAATTGCGGTGTCGCTTCTACTTCCACCATCTGGAAGGCCTCCATGGTGACCGGCAATACAATAAGCCAACAACTTTCCCAGCGAAACAAATACTTTATTAATTTCAACCGCACCTGCAGTCGAATGATCTACCCGGGCGTTCGAGTTATTGATAATTTTATCTTGAAATTCCGTTGAGTACTTTCCGATATCATGCAACAGTCCGCATGCATAGGCATAATCGCCATTATGGAAACTATCGGCAAACTTTTTTGCCTGATTAGCGGTATTTTCTAAATGCGCTTTTAATCTTTGAGATTCCGAATCATCTTCTCTACGGCGAGCAATATGCATGATATCGGTTCCTCCTTTTTCTCTCTATCAGGAACAATGGTGCCCGTTCTGTTCGACAATGACCTGAAAATGATTTTATACGCTGCTTGGATATGAGCAGCAGAGTGCTAAAATCCGTATACCCACTGCTTATGCCTGTCTGTTAATTATAGCTCTCCTTTACCAAATTTTGTGTTGCATTTTGTCATTTATTTGCCAAACAAAAAGAATATCTTAACTAAAATCATAGTTTAAGACATTCTTTTACACAAAACCTTATATATTTTCAAGCCACACTCCCTCTTACCATTATATTCCACAAACGAAGTTTCTGCATATTATGGAATATAAACCTAAAGGGGGCTGAGTCTATGTTTCTATGCGCAGCGGGAATCGGCATTATCGCCATTGCTATTCTGATCCTGATCGCTCTGGGTCTTGTCTTCTAATCCGGGAGATAAATTTCAGCACAGACTGACTACAGTCTGTGCTGAAATTTTTACTTCATAAGCTTTTTTAGCAGGGACAAATGATTTTTGAAGGGCGGATACCGGAGCGGAATATCCAGCCTGTTGGATTTCTTCATAATGCTCTTCACATGAGAAAAGGTGTCATAGCTTCCTTTACCGTGATATTGTCCCATGCCGCTCTCTCCCACCCCTCCGAAGCGCAGATTAGGGTTAGCCAGATGGATAATCGTATCATTGATACATCCGCCGCCAAAGGACGTTTTACCGATGGCCTGGGCCTCATGGTCCTTGCTTCTGGTAAACAGATATAAGGCCAAGGGCTTGGGATGCTGATTAACCGTAGATAGGGCAGCGTCAAAGCTCTCAAATTCCAGCACCGGAAGCAAGGGCCCAAAGATTTCTTCCCTCATCACCGGGCTTTCCCAGGTCACATCATCCAGAATGGTAGGCGCAATCTGCCTGGTTTTCTCTTCGGACCGACCTCCCTCCACAATCCGCCCGCTCTTCAGCAAGCCTAAAAGCCGCTCGAAATGCTTCTGATTAATGATTTTTGGGTAATCCTCATTGCGTATAGGATCATGGCCATAAAAGGCGGTGATGGATTTTTTGATCTCCTGGATGAGCTTTTCCTTGACAGTCCTGTGCACAAGCAAATAATCCGGGGCAACACAGGTCTGTCCTGCATTCAGAAATTTCCCCCAGACGATTCTTTTGGCTGCCAATTCAAGATCGGCAGTGTCATCGACAATACAGGGGCTTTTCCCGCCCAACTCCAGGGTTACCGGGGTCAGGTGCCTGGCGGCGGATTCCATCACCGTTTTTCCCACCTCGATGCTGCCGGTAAAAAAGATATAGTCAAACTTTTCATTGAGCAGGGTTTTGTTGGCTTCTCTGCCACCGCGCACCACGGCCACAAAGGACTCATCAAAGATTTCTTTAACTATCCGCTCGATCATTGCGGAAGTGTTGGCTGAATACTCCGACGGCTTGAGGACGGCGCAGTTTCCTGCACTTATGGCACCTACCATCGGAGCCAGGGTCAGCTGAAAGGGATAATTCCAGGGTGACATAATCAGGACCGAGCCGTAGGGTTCTGTATAAAGATAGCTGGCGGAAGGAAAGTGCATCAGAGGAGTCCGTACACGTTTGGGTTTGACCCAGCTTGAGATATGTTTAAGGGTATAGTTG
Organism: Desulfitobacterium sp. LBE; assembly: GCF_007830365.1. Classification (NCBI taxonomy): domain Bacteria; kingdom Bacillati; phylum Bacillota; class Clostridia; order Eubacteriales; family Desulfitobacteriaceae; genus Desulfitobacterium; species Desulfitobacterium sp. LBE. Next base: position 1,222,322 of record NZ_VLKD01000001.1, read on the forward strand.
AGTTCTTCCAGAACCATGCCCACTTCTGTGGCATAGCCTTCAAAAGGCGCTTTATTCAAATCAGCCTTTAAAGCAGCTATAATCTCCTCTTCATGGATCTTTATGGCTGACCTCAGTTTATTCAGCATATCCCTCCGAAACTGTAGCTCCTTGGTTTTCCCGGTCTGGAAAAGAGCTTTTTGATTGGCCAAAATTTCTTTAATATCCGACATCTAGACCTCCTCCTTTTTGGCTGTACTAATCAGGTGCAGGATATTGCTCAAATCATTTTTGGACAAGAGCTTGGGAACGGGATAAAGAGGGGTAGATTCCTTCCAGGCATGCTCCATCAGCAAAGGAATATCTTCGGCATGAATAACCTCAATTTTTTGAGGAATATTCATTTTTTGCCCCAGTTCCTTAATGGCCTCAATGAATAAAGTTGCTTTTTTCTCATGACTATCCCCAGGCGAACCTATTTCCAGGACATCGGCTAATTCAGCTAGTTGTTCATGGACCGCTTCTCCATAGTACTCCAGAACATAAGGAAGAATTACGGCATTGGCCAAGCCATGAGGAACTCCGTAAAACCCTCCCAAAGCATGGGCAAGAGCGTGAATATATCCCACATAGGCACGGGTAAAGGCCACCCCAGCGTAATAGGAGGCCTTGAGCATATTTTCCCGGGCTTTTACGTTCTCCCCCTGGGAATAGGCCGTGTAAAGATTATCAAAAATCAAGCGCACTGCCTTCCGGCTTAATTCCTTGGTCTCCTGGGTATTGCTTCTGCCGATATAGGCTTCCACGGCATGGGTCAGGGCATCCAGGCCTGTTGTGGAGGTGATGTTCTTCGGCAGGCCCACAGTCAGCAGCGGGTCGAGGACGGCATAGTGAGGGATAAGGGCAGTATCGTTAACCGGGTATTTTTCACGGGTTCGGGGATCTGACACGACGGCGGCAAGGGTGGCTTCACTTCCTGTCCCGGCTGTGGTGGGAATGGCAAACAAAGGCGGAAGCTTCCTCCTCACTTTAAGGACACCCTTCATTTGTGAGATGCTCTTATGGGGATTGGCTACCCTCGCTCCCACCCCCTTGGCGCAGTCCATAGGGGAACCGCCGCCAAAGGCCACGATGCCTACGCACTGCTGTTCCTGATACAATTTTAGTGCTTCTTCAATATTATCAAGGGTAGGATTCGGCACGGTTTTATCATAGATACTATACCTGACTCCTGCCTTATCAAGACCCTGAAGAAAGCTATCCATCAGTCCTAAGGAGGAAATCCCCTGATCCGTGACAATCAGAACCTTATGGATGCCTTTGCGGCCTATTAGCTCAGGAAGCTTTTTTAAACTGTTTTCGCCCTCCAGCAAAGTAGGCTTGCGCCAGGGAAGAAAATAAGATACTAATTGTAAAGTCCTCTGATACAATCTGCAATACAAAGTATTCATCACGATCGTCTCACTTTCTTTCACAATTTGGGTATCTTATCAGAAAGCTATTCGGCGCTGACCAGGAGCTTAACGATTTCTTCAACAGGAATCTCTTTCGTTCCAAACAGCCTTTGGATAATCAGCCCGTCAAGGGCAGCCAGAATTAAGTAGGAAAGCATTACGTTCTTTTGGTTCTGGGAGGGTAAGATCTTATCCAAACCACATTGCAAGGTTTTTCTCCACTCTTGATACTGTTCTTTGAATTTTTCTTTGAGAAGAGTATTGCTTGTTCCTGCATCGCTGAGAAGATAAAGATGAAGCTTTCCCCTGGTTTCAGCCCCCAATATTTGTTCAAATACTGTTTTCAGGACCTCCTCAGGGGCAACTTCTGTATTGGCATCTTCAATCCAGGCCAGCAAACCGTCCGTAATTTGTTTTAAGTTATGGTTGGCAATGTCATAAATAATGTCTTCTTTAGCTGAATAGTAGTAATATAATGTCCCCTTGCTAATCCCCGCTTCCTGGGCAATGTCTTTTAAGCTGGTTTCCTTGACTCCTTTTTCAATCATTAATCCACCGGCCACAGTGAGAATATGCCGGCGCATGTCGATGGGTTGTTCTGCCGCTTCTTTCTTGTCCGTCAAGTTGAAAAAACCTCCTTCTCAGTCGGCCAGCCGACCGATTAACTATAATTTATCAGAAAACTCTCAAAATCTCAATAGAAATCTATTTCTTGAGTAATTCACGCTCTCTCACAGGGAGCAACGTAGCTTAAATGACCCTCTTAATTCATTCAGCCAACGGCAGCTCCAAGCATTGTATTACAAATATCACTGTGGTACTATAAAACTCAGGAGGGATAAGCAATGGACAAGTTGGATATTATCCTTGAAAGGCTGAATATTCTTGACCGGATTGAATCCGATATCAAAGCATTGAAGGCTGACAATCGAGAAACATATAAAAAACTTGATAAGTTGGATGAAATCTCCGCTAAGCAGGAGATGACTTGGCAAGCAGTTAAGGAACTGAGAGACGATAAGACTGAAATAAATGAGCTTCGTAGAAGAATAGAAATATTGGAATCAAAAATAGCTATGTAATACAAAGCCGACCTGGGGATCCCAGGCCGGCTTTGTATTAGAAATCAAGGGACCAGTTGAAATAGTCCCTCCTATTTATTTCAATCCACACTCCTCACACGAGGAGTGACTTGGCAGCTCTGCTTCCCTTTGCAAGACCACGCGCAATTTCAATCCACACTCCTCATACGAGGAGTGACAAACAGAGAAGTTATCGTGTCCAACCGCTTTCAGATTTCAATCCACACTCCTCATACGAGGAGTGACCAATACCTTTTTTTATGGCCTCCTTCCCGATACTCTGATTTTCAATCCACACTCCTCATACGAGGAGTGACGATGGATGGATGCCCGCGGAAGAGCGATTACCTATTTCAATCCACACTCCTCATACGAGGAGTGACGTGACAATGTATTTTGCTCTAAGACATGCTTTTGCATTTCAATCCACACTCCTCATACGAGGAGTGACGCCTCGGCCCTCAGCATATCCTGGCGGAGACGGATTTCAATCCACACTCCTCATACGAGGAGTGACCTTAGTTAGTCAAATAAAGGAGGCCAATATCAATATTTCAATCCACACTCCTCATACGAGGAGTGACTAGAGGTTAAGACACTCCGAGAACAGCTTGATGGCATTTCAATCCACACTCCTCATACGAGGAGTGACTTCTTGGTGACTACCTGATAAAACGATACACAACAATTTCAATCCACACTCCTCATACGAGGAGTGACTATTGGAGTATACTCCGACTTCATATCTATTGGATTTCAATCCACACTCCTCATACGAGGAGTGACACTTATCTAACATGGCTAAGATTCAAAGCAGAAATATTTCAATCCACACTCCTCATACGAGGAGTGACAGCCGGTGGGTTCAGATGGGAAAGGGTAAATAGGAATTTCAATCCACACTCCTCATACGAGGAGTGACTTAAACGATTGTTCACCCCGGAGAATGCATTGGAATTTCAATCCACACTCCTCATACGAGGAGTGACCGTCTCCTTAGTTTTTAGTCATAACAAAAGCCATTTCAATCCACACTCCTCATACGAGGAGTGACACAAAGATGAACTAAGACCGCTCCTCAAAGCCAAAAAATTTCAATCCACACTCCTCATACGAGGAGTGACTTAACATAGAGGGAGATTCGGTTATGGCTACTAAGAAATTTCAATCCACACTCCTCATACGAGGAGTGACTGATTGGGTGTAGCTCAGGATCCAGTGCACCTCAATTTCAATCCACACTCCTCATACGAGGAGTGACGTGGATGTCGCTGAAGTTTTTGACCTTGGTAGCTTTATTTCAATCCACACTCCTCATACGAGGAGTGACGTCTGGTGTAGCACTTGTAAAAAGGTTTATCTAGTATTTCAATCCACACTCCTCATACGAGGAGTGACATATCGTATATTTACCAAATAATCACGAATATCAGATTTCAATCCACACTCCTCATACGAGGAGTGACTTGTTCCCCTCACAGGGGATTGATTGTTCCCCTGGTATTTCAATCCACACTCCTCATACGAGGAGTGACCGTCGGCATGGGTTCGTGGATGGATTGACCGCGATTTCAATCCACACTCCTCATACGAGGAGTGACGTATCAGAACTATTGACATCATTAGGGGGTGAGATTTCAATCCACACTCCTCATACGAGGAGTGACTCCGTCAACTTTATCGAGTTATCCAAGACCGAGATTTCAATCCACACTCCTCATACGAGGAGTGACCTCGACGATCTCTTTTTCAGAGGCAGTACCAACGGATTTCAATCCACACTCCTCATACGAGGAGTGACAGACGGACATCCTCTGCGGTAAAAAGTCGGTGGCGAATTTCAATCCACACTCCTCATACGAGGAGTGACAGCAAAAAGTAAACAAAAATCACCCAACAGGTTCATTTTTGTTTACTTTTCAAAACTATTCTACCCAACAACCAAAGCCAGACCTACTACAATCTCCATATTACAACAATTTCCCTCATATTTCGCGGTGCGAACCCCCCATCATTTTCATGTTCACTACAGGTTCGCACCGGATGAGCGGCAAGAGGATTGTATTCAGCTCGCCTTACTGGTTCTCAGGATCTCCACTCCTTGAGCGGCGCTGCCTTCTATGATATGGGTGACTTCGTCCAATTTAGCAAAGATATTCTGGGAAAGTTCCTTCGTATGTAAAAATAGATTCCTGGCCAATTCCGGTTTATTTTCTTTGACGGCCTCGATGACCTTACTGCCGCTGGTATGAAATTCGTCATGGACCTGATCGATGGCCCGCCAGGCGTCTTCCAAAACCGTTCCGGAAACATCCATGGAGTGATAAAAATGACCAAAGGCGCATTTCTTCGAGTTGGTTTGCAAAGGATAGGTTGTCATTTCCTCCACGATTCTGCTCAGGTTTTTAATCCAGTTGGCATGAGCCGCCTTGGCCTTGCTGATATTCTCCAGGAGTTCCTGATTGGATACAGCGTTTTTGCCGCCGTTCAGGGCGGTGATCATTTCTCTGACAAGACCGCTGAGTTCGTCATCGATCCTGGCTATCTCTTTGGCGTTGTCGGCGCTTTGGGTCGCATCATCCTGAATTCTCTGGGTCATCAGGTTGAGCTTTTCGGCATCCTGGGTGGACGCCTCCATGGCCTGATTGATCTGACTGGCGGATTCTTTGATATGTCCCAGGGACTCTGTAATAAGATCAACATCACTGATCGTGTTCTTTAACATAGATACGTTTTCAATGATGGTTTTAGAAATCATATCCAATTTGGTGTGCATTTTAGCCGTGGAGTTCATGGTGTTTTCCATGCTGGACTGCCCGCTTACCGCCGCCTGTTGGATGTTATTGACAAAGGAGCGCATGTTCCCCAAGCTGGTTTTGGTGCTGTCCGCCAGCTTTCTCACTTCATCCGCTACCACAGCAAAGCCTTTTCCCGCTTCTCCGGCCCGGGCTGCCTCGATGGCCGCATTCAAGGCCAGCAGGTTGGTCTGATTGGCAATATTCTCCACACCGTCCACAATCTCATTTACCTTGACCGCCATCTCCACCAGCACCTTGATCTGTTCGCTCATCAACGCCGCATCTTTGGAAACATCATTTTTCAGCACATCGATTTCCTCAATCCGGGCAATGCTCTCATCGTTTTTCAAGACAAGCGCCCGGGAGGATTCCTGAAGGCTGTTCATTACTTCGGAAGTGTTGCTGATAGTATCATTCACTTCACTCATACTGGCACTGATCTCTTCCACAATCGCCAGATTGGATTCGCTGATGGTTGACATCTCTCTGGCGAATTCAATCAATTTATGGGAAGAATGGGTCATCTCCACGTCAAAATTGCTTAAGGCCGAGGTAAGGCCAATCATTTTTTTGGAGCTTTTGGACATATGCTCTTCGCTGGCCAAAAGTTTCTCGAAAATTTTCACAAGATTTTGGTGAATGGGATACTGCACATCCGGAAGCTCAACTTCCAGGCCATTCAAGCGGTCTTCTACGCTCTTAATAACACACAATGCTTCTTCACAAGGTGCTTTCTTAAAAAAATTCACTTGCGAACTTCCCCTCCTTCAAATAATCCTTTCAACTTCTGAGTTAACTACGTCGATATTCACTTGATTAACCTTACATTCAGGTTAAACAAATCAAAGCAAGGCTTGGACCCCTTACCATCGTTCTATATCTATTGTTATTATGGACTGATGAAGGAATAATTTCAAATGGTATCCACACCGAAAACAAAATTTTACACCCTGCTATACTTTCTTTAAAACAAAGTTAACTGGGCGTCTTTCCTGGAGCACATTTTCCGTTCCGTAATGATGGCGTTCTGGGGAGGATCACCAATCAAAACCGGTGACTTGGGATCATGGCAGGCTATATTGCTGCGAACCGTTTTAGGCGAAGATGTCCCGTAACAGTAAAGGCAGCCATGGGGGCAGCTGTCATAGGTGCCGATCTCCACACTTTCTATACATCCACAGGAGGGCCGCTGGTTAGGGTCCTTTTTGACCTGGATTTTACACTTAAGGATCTCTTCAATCATACCTTGATCGATGCATGAAGCATGCTTAATTCCATATTGGCTCAACTCCACAGGCTCGCAGCAGGTAAAGAGGTCCAGATCGTGCTTCCGGGCAATGGCGGAAAAGCCCTCGGCAATTCGGCCCATGGCTGTTTCATCCGCTTCCTTTGCTTCCTGGGCTAAGGCCAGGCTCATGGCCCTGCCCACCTTAGGATACACATCCAAAAAACTGAAAATGCAGCGTTGGGTATAACCTGCCAGGACCACCGCCATGCGTTCAAATTGCCTCAGGTGATACTCAAAATCCAGCTCCGGGGTCAGAATCACAGGATCATACCGCCATACCACCCGTTCCGGACCCAGCATAGCACTCAGCTTCCGAAAGATGTTCAGCAGAGTTTCCTTAGGCGGCAGGTTCTGCTCCAGCTCCCGGTCATAAGGGGTCAGGGTGAACTGAAAATAAAAGGGGTAGCCCAGAGCAGCGATCTCAGCCAACCGGGAAAGCATGGGAGATGGATTCTTGGTCCAGAAAACGAGGCAGTCCACGACCTGGGGGTTTAGCTCCACACGGCTGTAACGGGAGGGATTCCTGGGATTGGGCACCAGAACATACCCTTCCTGCAGGCGGTTGAGCAGCCATTGGGAATAAAAGGCGGGGATATCCGTACGGCGGCTGGCACTGATGATCATCGGCGCTTCATCAGGCGAATCTGCTTTTTGGTTTCCTGATCCACCCGGTAGGATTCCGTGATCTTTTGCAGGGCTTTGTTATAGGTGAAGTCATCCAGATGGTTATGCTGCAGATAAGGCAGGGTCTCTTCCGGCAGCTTGATATAGCAGATGGAAATGGCCCAGGCCACCGCCATTTTAACATAATATCCTTCGTGCCGGATGCCGTCCAATCCTTCCAGCACGGCTTTGATATACTCCTGATCACTATAGTAGGTGAGCAGCATGACCACCCCAAAGCGGATGGCAAATTCCTGTTCCGAGCGGAGATAGGGCTGGAGAAACTCCCAAACCAGCTCCTTGTTTTCTTTCGTAAAATTCAGCCCGTTGCAGAAGCTGTCACACACCGACCAATTATCGATCTTCGGCACAAACCCCTGGATATAAGCAAGCCTTTCTGGGGCCGAACATTGAGCACAACCGATGACCATGCCCTGGAGCATGATTTCCTCAAAGGAATCCTCCCGGGCCGTCTTTAAGTATTCCCGCCAGTCTGCCTTGGTGATCTGCTTGGCCATTTTGCGCAAAAGGGGCAGACGGACCCCTAAGATATTGCCGATATTCGGAAGCAGGCCCGAGGAAAACACCCGGTATTCTTCTTCCGCCAGTTCCTGCATTTGCTTCTTGATTTCTGTTTGCATCGGACCACTCCTTTACTGAGGTGAATTTTGTTTTTCACTTTTATTATGCCATACTTCCCCTCTCATCTCTAACTATAACCGGCCTTTTTAAGACTGTCTTCCGATCCGGCATCTTTTAATTTTCCCAGAAAGCCGGATCGGGAGCCTCCTACCTGAAAAAGGGCCGAATTCTATTCCTTGCCCAGGCTGTTGTACACGGCCAGGGCATCGCTAATATTGTACTGCTCGGAATCATGATTCCCTTTGGCCCCGGCTGTGATCAGAATGTATTGCTCCTTGCCTACTTGGGCGAGACTGGCGAGGCATAAACCCGCCTCATCGGTATATCCGGTCTTTCCCCCTAAAATTTCCCCTCCGGCGATCTTTGGGCTGCTCAAGGCTGAGAACATAGTGCTGTAAAAGGTTATGCCGCCGGGATGCTTATTGGTAGGCGGGGTGGAATAACGGGATGCAGTGAAAACTTCCCGGAACAGATCATTTTGCAGGGCATAACTGAGCAGAACCGCCAGATCCTTGACGGTTGTATAATGGTTTTCAGCATGAAGTCCGGTGGCATTTTCAAAATGAGTATGATTCATGCCCAGCTCTGCCGCCTTTTGATTCATCAGGAGAGCGAATTTCCCCTCTGAGCCGGCAATTCTCTCCGCAAGCCCGACACAGCTTTCCGCACCGCTGGGCAGCATAACACCGTATAACAGATCCATGGCGCTGACCTGCTCCTCCGGCTGAAAGCCTGTCATGCTGGCATTGGCTTGGTACAACCCCTGAAAGATTGTTGGGGGAAGCTGAATTTTCTCCCGCAGATCAGGCAGATTTTCTATAGCCAGAATGGCTGTCATGATTTTGGTCATAGAAGCCGGATAGATTTTTTCTTCACTGTTCTTTGCCATGAGAATCTTTTGATCCTTTAAACGGACCAGAATAGCCTGAGAACTGTTCAGCCGGCCGACAGATACCGAAACAGCGGATTGAGTCTCCGGCTTCAGCTGGGAAACTGCCCCTGTTCTGTCCCCGGAGATTTTCTCCGCTAACTGCTGAGGTTCAGGGAGGTACTTATATCCCAAGACGGCTATAACAACCAGGAGCAGAAGTAACAACAGAATGGGGGATTTTGATTTTCGCTTTTTTCTCCTTGGTCTTTGGGCCATAAAAACAACTCCTTATTTTGTGCTGATATTATTCAAGCACAGAACAAGGAGCCATATAGGAATTCCAGCTTATGGATTCCTTAAGATTTCCTTATGACGGAAGCTTTTTCTTTAAAGCGATGATGGCATGGCTGATCAGTCCCAAGCCGATGCCGACGGTTATGCCTACGGCAGCTCCAATCAGGGTATCAATCCAACCGCCGGCCATGAACATTTCCCGGCCGCCGCTGCCGATAAACCCGGTCAGAGCGCCGATGGCAATGCCAAAGAACAGGAAGCCTGCATAAAACAAACCCACGGCTTCATAATCGGCAGGATTCATATTGGCATAGTATTCGGCAAACCGCTCCTGCAAATCGCTGGACTTAGCTGTTTCACTGCGGAATCTGAGCTCCTCCTTGGCCTGTTTAAAAGCGTCCTGCTCGGAGTATCCCTCGGCAATCAAATCATTCATGTAATCGCTCATATAAAGAATCATATCGTTTTGCGCCTCCAGAGCAGTCGCCGAGCGGTTCTTCAGCTTGGCCAGCTTGGCTGTGACCTTGCTTTTCGTTTCACCGGTTTTGCGGCGCAGCTTCTCCAGATAAGTCATCTCCGCTTCTTCCAGGTAGTGCTGGGATTGCTCTTCGGCAAACCGGCGGATTTTTTCCCTGATCTCTTTACTGAAGCTCATTACTCTTGCCTCCATTATTTCTTAAAATATGAATACGCTCACTTAAGAAATCCCATCTTGCCCAATAGGCTGCCAGCTCTTCAACCCCCCGCTCGTTGAGCGTATAAAACTTTCGGGGGGGACCCATTTCCGAGGGCTTCCTGGTGATGTGAACCAGCTTGTTTTTCTCCAGCCGTAAAAGCAGCGCATACACGGTTGCCTCCGCAAGGTCTTTAAAACCCATGGCATGCAGTTGTCTGGCAATCTCATACCCGTATATTTCACCGCGGCTGATAATCTCCAGCACGATCCCATCCAAAACGCCTTTGAGCATCTCGCTTAGGTTATCCAGAATACTACCTCCCTGGTCTTCAACAACATGGGTAATCTATAATGTTGACTACCGCTATATAATAACATAGAGTAGTGAGCTTGGCAAGCGTTCTCTTTTCTGCCTCAGACAGAACAACCGGCTGAACATGACCCATCACGAATTAACTGTAAAGAGCATAGCTTATGGAAGAAAAAGGTTTTTAAAGAGGTGGCCAGCCTTGCTTGAAGTCAGTGAACTCACGAAATCCTATCATGAAGTAAGAGGGGTAAAGAACCTTTCCTTTCAGGTCGAGTCAGGGACAGCTTTGGGCTTATTAGGACCGAACGGAGCCGGCAAAACCACCACCATCCGCCTGCTGATGGGGTTTATGAAACCCGACCTGGGCAGTGCCAACATTTGGGGGCTGGACTGCTGGCGGGATCGGGCGGAGTTAAAGGAAATCACCGCTTATCTGCCCGGAGAACTGCATTTTATGGAACAGTTCACCGGCCAGGAATTCCTGAATCTTATCGAAGGTATGCATGGAGCACCGCCAACGATCAGAAAGAAGCAAAGAGACCTGCTCCGGGCTCTCGACCTCGATCCCAGTCAGAGGATTCGCAAAATGTCCAAGGGCATGAAGCAGAAGTTGGGCATCATTGCCGCATTGATGCTGGACGCTCCCGTTCTTATCTTGGATGAACCCAGCTCCGGGCTTGATCCTCTTATGCAGAAAACCTTTATCGAATTGATTCTTGAGGAAAAGAAACGCGAAAAAACCATTTTCATGTCTTCCCATCATTTTGCAGAGATCGAAAGAACCTGTGAGCGGGTGGGAATGATTCGGGATGGCGAGCTGCTGGCCATCCAGGATATAACCCTGCTCAAACAGAAAGAGCGCCAAACCTTTGACATTGAGGTAAGCGGAGAAGAGGATGCCGAATTGCTCCGGCAAAGCGGCCTTACCCTTTATCCCTTGGATCATCATAAATTTACGATCCAAGTCACCGGTGAACAGGAATTACTATGGAAAACCCTGGCCCAAATCCGGGTCAGGCGTTTTCAGCAAGGCTCCCTGGAGCTGGAAGAAGCGTTTATGCACTATTACCACTCAAGCTTAAGGGGGGATAACACTTGAACCGGGCCTTATTTCGAGCCATGATGAAGCAAAACCGTAAAAAAGTAGCCAAACTCGCCGCCGGCATCGTCCTCTATGAAACCCTTTTAACCTGGGTCTACCCTGTGATTGCAGAGAATTCGGCCGTGACGCAGCTCACCGACTCCATACCCTCAGCTGTAAAAACCGTATTCGGAGTCGCTGAAGAGGCACGGGTGGATACCTTTGAAGCCTTTATCTCCGCCCAATTCCTGGCGCGGATTTGGGCCATGCTGATGTCTTTATACAATGTGGAGACAGCCAATGAGCTGCTGGCCAAATTGGCCGATGACGGCTCTCTGGCCCTGCTCCTCTCCACCCCGGTTCCCCGGGGTGACTATCTGCTCACTCAGGCTCTGGTGCTTTTCAGCGGGAATGCCCTGCTGGTTTTGGCCACCCTGCTGGGACTGTGCGGTGGAGCCTACCGCTTTGGCATTACGATCGACAGCTGGCGCTATTGTCGTTTTGGGCTGCTCAGCCTGGCCTTTTATTCGTTGATTGGCGCTTACAGCCTGTTTTTTTCCGCCCTGACCGCCCAGGAAGATCTGGCTCTCACTCTGGCGGCGGGAACAACCTTAACCTTTTACGCCCTGGATGTGGCCGGAGGACTCAGTGAGCAGCATTCCTGGCTGCGCAGGCTGTCTCTCTTTCAGTGTTACCAGCCCCAGGAGGTACTTGAAGGAACTTCCGATCCGGCCAGGAAGATCATCGGGCTGACAGCCGGCTCTGTTATTCTACTGCAGTTAGGGATCTATGCTTTTAATGAAAAGGATTTAGCCATTTGACCCACTGTTCGTTGTTATCCTGCACTATGCTGCTCTACCCTGCCCAGCTGGCTCATGACCATTTCATAATATCGGCCTTGCTTTTCCATCAGACTCTGGTGATTGCCGGATTCCAGGATCTGCCCCTCCCCGATCACCATAATGCGGTCCGCATCCCGGATCGTGGAAAGACGGTGGGCAATCAGAAAGCTGGTCCGGTTCTGCATCAGGCTGACCAGAGCTTTCTGGATATCCTTTTCCGTCTTGGTATCCACGCTGCTGGTGGCTTCATCCAGGATCAGAATTGGGCTGTCGCAGAGCAGCGCCCGGGCGATGGAGATCAGCTGCTTTTGCCCCTGGCTCAGAGTATCATTGGCGGCGGAGACCCGGGTCCCATAACCCTGGGGAAGCTTAGTGATAAAGCCGTGGGCATGGGCGATTTGCGCCGCCCTGATCACCTCTTCCTCGGTGGCGTCCTCTTTCCCATAACGGATATTGTCCATGATCGTGCCGCTGAAAAGGCTGGTATCCTGCAGCACAACCGAGAAGCAGCGGCGCAGGCTGGCCCGTTTGATCCGGGTAACCGGCACCCCGTCAATCCTGATCCCCCCGCTGTCCGCATCATAAAAGCGGGTTAAAAGATTGACGATGGTTGTTTTCCCGGCACCAGTTTCTCCCACCAGGGCAACGACCTCCCCTGGATTGACCTGAAAACTCACCTCTTTAAGAATCGGCTGGGTCTTGTCATAAGAGAAGCTGACCTCGTCAAAGGTTACGGCACCGACAGGATGTTCCATTTCCAGGGCATTCTCCTCATCTGCCCTTTCTTCCTCATAATCCAGAATTTCAAAAACCCGCTCTGCGCCGGCCAGAGCCGACTGGATGGTATTAAACATACCGGCTACGGAGTTAAGAGGGTGGGCAAATTGCTTGGAATAGGTTAAAAAGCTGACCACCGTTCCTACCGCCAGCCCCTGGCTTAAGGTCAGGATTCCCCCGCAGATGGCCACAGCTGCAAAGACCAGATTATTGATTACATTCATCAGGGGCATCATGCAGCCGGACCAAACCTGGGCCTTATAGCTGCTTGCACGCAAGCCCTGGTTGATTTCCTGGAATTGGCAGAGGACCTCCTCCTGCCTGTTGAAGGCTTTGACCATTTTCAGACCCAGAATATTTTCTTCGATGACCCCGTTCAGGGCCCCGAGGCTTCGCTGCTGAGCCAAAAAATAAGCCCGGCTGCGGGTGGCGATGGTTTTGGTCAATAAGAAAACCAAAGGTACACAGAGCAGCACCACCAAGGTCAGAGGCACATTCAGACTGAGCATGACCGCCAGGGAACCGGCAAGGGTCAGGATGCTGGCGATGAGCTGGGTGGTGGTCTGGGCGATGGTGGAGCTGATATTATCCATATCATTGGTGATCCGGCTCATGGTATCCCCATGGGAGCGGGTATCATAAAACCCTAGTGGAAGCCTCTGCATTTTGGCAAAAAACTCCTGGCGCAGAGTATAGACCAGCTTCTGGGAGATCCGCAGCGTCATGGTCCCGTTGAGCAGATTGAGGAGCAGATTAACCAGATACAGGCTCAAAATAATCAGCAGCAGGGAAACCAGCCTGGCCGTATCCACACTCCGGTCGGCAATATGAAAAGTATTGAAGGTTTGCCCCACATAATAGGGAATCGCCACCGCTACCAGAGAGGAAGCGGCTGTGAGCAAAATAACGGCGAAAATGCTCTTGGCCCAGCGCAAATAGATTTTGACAATCCGCCCCAGGGTCCCTTTGGTATTCTTGGGTTTGGCAGCCGGAACAAAGCGGTTCCCGGCTCCCGGCCGGTTGACAAGAGCGGGGGCTTTGGGCTGCTGAGTGCGAAATCCTCCTGCCATACCTTAAGCCTCCCTGCTGCTTTCCAGCTGTGTATGATAAATATCCTGATAAATAGCACAGGTCCTCATCAATTCCTCATGAGACCCCAAGCCCGCTGGCCGGCCATTCTCCATGACCAGGATCTGATCCGCCGACATGGCTGTTCCGCAGCGCTGGGTGATCATCACCAGCGTTTGCCGGTAGTCATTATGCTTAAGGTTTTCCCTTACCTTAGCTTCGGTCACCGCATCCAGGGCACTGGTGGCATCGTCCAGGATCAGGACCGGGGCTTTTTTCAGGATCGCCCGGGCCAGGGAAAGACGCTGCTTCTGCCCTCCGGACAGATTGACCCCTTCGCTGCCCAGGAGGCTGTCGTACCCCTCCGCCATCTGCCCGATAAAGTCGGCCTGGGCCTTTTCCGCCGCCTGCCTGAGCTCCTCCGGGGAGGCCTGCTTATCCCCCCAGCGGAGGTTTTCCGCTACCGTTCCGGAAAACAGCATGGGCTTCTGGGGAACGATAGCGATATTATGGCGGATTTCGTCAGCGCCCAGTTCTTGGATCGGGTAATCGTCCAGCATGATCCTGCCCCTGTCCGCATCATAAAAGCGCAGCAGCAGCCAGGCAATGGTTGATTTGCCGCTGCCGGTGGGACCGATAATGGCCAGGCTCCCGCCGGGATTGACGGTGAAGGAAAGTTCCCGGATGGCCGGGACCCCGCTGCCGTTAGGATAAGCAAAGGTAACCTTGTCAAAGGTGATCTTCCCCTGCAGCTTTCTCCCTGCCCCGCTGGGGGGAAAATCTTCGGCACAGTCCAGCACTTCCCCGATCCGCTCCATTGAAGCCTTGGTTCGTACGAACGTGGTAAAAACAGTGGTGAGCATAATCAACGAGGTCAAAATCTGGGCCATATAAATGGTAAAGGCCATCATATCGCCAAGATCGGCCAAATCCATCATAAACAAGCGGCTGCCCAAAAAGATCACTGCGGCAGTTCCAGTCCCCACCACCAGCGTCAAAAAGGGAGAGATCACGGTAATCACCATCTGGGAGGAGATCCCCTTCTGCATGAGCTCCCGGTTGGCTTCGGCAAATTTTTCCGTCTCTTGCTCATAGGTCCCGAAGGCTTTCACCAGCCGGATCCCGATTAAATATTCCTGGACCTTCAAGTTGACCCGGTCCACAGCCTTTTGCAATTGATAAAAGCGGGGATAGCTGAACTTCATGCTGGCATAAATCAATAAGGAAACCACAGCCACTACCCCATAGATAATAAGGCTGAGCCGGAAATTCAGCCAGCTGGCCAGGATCACACTGCCGATACCAGTCAGGGGAGCCTTGAGGAAAATACGCATCATCCCATTGATGAACTGAATGATTTGGGAAGTATCGTTGGTCATTCTGGTGATCAGGGACCCGCCGTCGATTTTATCCCCGCTCTGCTCGGCAAAGGAGATGATTTTCCCAAATAAATCTGCCCGCAAATCCCCGCCCATCCCTTGGGAAACATAGCTGGACAGATTGCTTCTGGTTACAGCAAAACAGGCCCCCAGCAGGGTTACCGCCAGCATCAAGGCCCCCCAGTAATAGATCTCGGCCAGGGAGCCCTTTACAATTCCCTGGTTGATAATGCGGGCCATCAGGGTAGGTCCCAGCAAATCACAGACTGCTTCCAGAGTCACACAGAGGACCGCAATCAAAAAGGGGATTTTATATTTTCCTAAATAGTTATAGTAAAGCGTCATTCTTCAACATCCTTAGCCTTAGCCTTGCTTCTTGCCCCCAGCAAATTGGTCCCCACAACACCGGTGATAATCATCATGCCGCCAATGACATGATAGAAATGAAAAGCCTCCTGTAAAAATAAAATGCCGGCGAGAATGGTGATGAGGGTGGCAACATTGCTGAATACACTCATTTTGGCAGCTTCTATCTTGGATAAAACAAAGTTGGCCAGGAAGGAGGTTACCAGGGAGGATAATATTCCCAAATACAAAACAGCAACTACAAATTGCCAGTGGAGCAAAGGTTGAAAAAACTCACCCATTGTTCCTGCAAGCACACGGCTGCCAATGGCCAAACTATTAAAGGCGATAAAACCAAATAAGGTCATAATATAAGTCAGGGTCAATAAGGAATAGCGTTGGGTAAGCCTGCGTGCCAAAACATTATACAAAGCGTTCGTAAAAGCGGAAAGAATAATAAGGACACTTCCTACTATATTAGCTGTTTGAGATTCTGCTCCACTCATGGCAAGCAAATAAATAACGCCAAACACTGATAAAAATACCGAAATAAGCTGTCCCCGGCCGGCCTTTTCCTTCAAAATGAAGACTGCTAACAGCAAAGTGAAAATAGGCACGGTGGATTGGATGATTCCCGCTTCTGAAGAAGTGGTTCGGGCCAAACCAAAGATTTGGAAGCCAAAAAACGAAATAGGATACAAGGTGGCCAGAGGCGCAATTTGGGCAACATCATGCCAACCTATGTTCACCTTGTGTTTAGTAAAGAGGATAAAAAGTGTTGCTGCCAAAAAGGCAACGGTAAAACGATGTGCTAAAGTATCCAAGGGTGTCGCTACTGTTAAAGTTAATTTAACAAACATAAAGGATAGTCCGATAATAAAGGCATAGACTATCGCTGCCAGATAAGCCATTCTTTTCTCAGCCATGGTGATGACCCTTCCTTTCCACTGTGCTGTCCTACAACCCTGCGCCAAAACTCACGGTTTTCTTGCCCTTAAAAATAAGAACTGAGGTTTATGGGTCAATCTCCGGTAGGCATCCGGCTGTGCTGACTTAAACTCCTCGGTGGGCATGGGTTCCAACACTTTTTCGAGCAGGAATCCGGCTTCAAGTACCGCCGAAAGGATTTGGCTCAAGGGCCTGCGATAAAACTGTACCTTTACTTTACCCTTCTGGGTCTCCCATTCATCATCCAGCAATTCCGTCAGAAAATAATTGTCTCTTTGAAACACCGTAAAATCCATAAAAGGATGATGGACGGAGAAGATAAGCAGGCCGCCTTTGGCCAGTATCCGGTGGAATTCACTCATCACCAGGGTCCAGTCTTTCAAATAATGGAGAGCCAGGGAGGAAAGGACGATATCACAGGACTCCTTCGCCATAAAATCAAGGGGCTCATTCAGATCGGCTCTGATAATTTCCGCCCGCTCCCCCACCCGCTTGCGGGTCATTTCGATCATCCCGGCACTAAAATCCACGGCAGTTACTGCCGCCCCCTTATCCAGCAGCCACTGGGTATACCACCCGGCGGCACAGCCCGCATCCAAAACCCTTTTTCCGGCTACATCCGGCAGCAGGGACAGAGTGGCCGGCCTTTCATAATAGGCGTTAAAGGGCTTCCGGTCCACATAGCTGAAATAGTATTCCGCCATTTCCTCATAAGAATTCAGGGATACGGAGTCCCTATGCATCTTCACATCTGCTCAAACCCTTCATCGTTTATCATCTACTTAGTTAAGATTCTTTAGCCATGGATTCAATTCCTCCATGTCCGCCTAAAAAGGGACAGCCAAAAACGCCGGCTGGGCAGCCGGCGTTTTATAAAGAGGCCTATTCCTGATTATCACTCATGCAAATACGTATTGACCCTGTCCTGAATCAGCTTGGCGGTCATTTCCGCACTTTTCTGCCCGGTGAAGAAAGCCGTTGTTTCCTCCTGGACAATAGAGAGGATCTTTTGATTGGTGCCGTTATAGACATTGGCCTTGGTCAGCAGGCTTTCCACGAAATCTATATCTTCCTGAGCCAGGGGCTCCAGGGTTATATTCTGAGCCTGGCTCTCACCTGCCGATTTCATCATGATCTTTGCTCCGCGCTTCTGGGCGGTATCGTTAGCTTGGTTAATCATTTCGGGAACAACGCTTTTATTGACTGGCATTCCCAAAAACATTGACTGACTCATCATCTCATCGGATACCAAAAACTTGAGGAATTCCCAGGCCAGTTCCCGGTTAGCGGAGTTGCTGTTGATCCCGTACAAGCTATCAGTGGAAAAGGAAAGATCGCCTTCCTGGCCGGGAGGCTTCAACAGCTGAACTTCCCCGCCAAAAGTAGCTTTGAGTGTTTGCAGATTAACCAGCCCTTTAAGAGACGTTATACTAAAAACAAGATTACCCCTGGCCGCCAGCTCCATGGCTTTATTCTGACTCGGTTCCGTGTTCAGCAGGTTATGGTCAATCAGATAGCGGCATAAATTCAGGAGGTCCAGAAATTCCTGACTGTCAAAATAAGCCTCCTTCTTTTCCCCATCCACCAGTTTGCTGAAATTCTCCCGGACCAAAGAAGTGATCAGCATTGTTTCATTCATACCGGCCAAGGCGTAAATCTCCCCGTCCTCTCCCCCGTTTCTGTCTTCAATGACTTTTTCCGCTGCCTGCACAAAATCCTCCCAGGTCCAGGTGCTGTCATCAATCTCCACCTGGGAATTTTCCAGCAACGCTTTGTCGGCGGCCATCATATCCACACTGAAGCTGAGGGGCAGCCCATAGAGGCTGTCTTTATATTTCAAAGCCTCCAGTATGTTTCCGTAGTACTTGCTCAGGTCGAAGCCTGGGTCCGACTCCATCAATTGGCCTATATCGACCAGCAGATTTTTATCGGCATAAGTCTCATAGGGCAGATGGTTTAAGAGCAGAATATCGCTGCCCTGCCCGGTCATAAGTTGGGCATTCATAGCCGTCAGGTATTTTTCGATATCGGCGGGATCTTCCTTCCGGAGGATCATTTCCTGGTTTTTGCCTCCTGAGGACGCCGGCAGCGGGTTGGAGGTGTATTCCTCCACCTTAACCGTCACCCCCGGATGGAGTTCCTCAAATTTCTTCACGGCAGCATCCAGGTACATGTCCTTGGTCACCACAGAAATGGTCAGGGTATTGCTGCCCCCGGCAGCTCCGCTGACTTGTGAATTGCCGCAGCCAACCGCAAATACTCCCAGCAGCAGGACCAGCCCCAGGCTCAAAAGGAGATAAACTCTTTTTTTACTCAGTAGGCACGAAATAGTATTGTTCATCTTAGCCACCCCTTTATATAAAATCCGACGATAATTTGTTTACATAAGCCGGCTATCCATTTGTTCCCTGGATACGCGGTGTTCCTGCCCCTCCGCTTCCATATTCACCCCGCTTTCCGGAGCAAAGAAATGAGCTTGGGCCAGATTAAAAACGATCTCCACTTCCTGCCCTGCTTCCCCCCGGTATTCCGGCTGGGCTCTGACCACAAGCTCCCTTCCCTGAACCGTGACGTAGTGATAGTTCTCCGCTCCCCGCAGCTCGGTAAATGCCAGCCTTCCCCGCACCCAAGGCAGCTCCGGCGGGCAGGCCGGAAATCTCCCCTCCAGGGGGCGCAAGGCAAGATGTTCAGCTCTGATGCCCAGAATTGCCTTCCCGCCCTGCCGGCAGCCTTTTGCCCGAAGTGCCGCCCCCCGGACAGAGGGAACCGGCAGGAGAAAATCCCCCAGACCGGCACAGAGGCCGTTCTTTTGTTCTTTAAAAGAAACTTCAAGGAAATTCATTCTGGGATTGCCGATAAAACCGGCGGCGAACCGATTGGCCGGGTGGTTATAGATGTGCTGGGGTGTGTCCACTTGCTGAACAAGGCCTTCTTTCATCACCACAATCCGGGTGCCCATGGTCATAGCTTCCGTTTGATCATGGGTCACATAGATAAAGGTTGTGGCCAGCTTTTTATGAAGCCTGGCGATCTCTATGCGCATCTGGGTTCTTAACTGGGCATCCAGATTGGACAGGGGTTCATCCATTAAAAACACCTGAGGCTTTCTCACCATGGCCCGCCCCAGGGCAACCCTCTGCCGCTGCCCGCCGGAAAGCTCCTTGGGTTTGCGTCCCAGCAGATCTTCCAGGTCAAGGATGCGGGCGGCTTCCAACACGTTTTGCCTGATCTCCCCTTTGGGCATTTTCCTTAATTTAAGCCCGAAAGCCATATTGTCGTAGACCGACAGGTGGGGATAAAGAGCATAATTCTGAAAAACCATGGCAATATCCCGGTCTTTGGGAGGGACATCATTGACCAGTCTGTCCCCGATATAGAGTTCCCCGGCGGAAATATCCTCAAGGCCGGCGATCATTCTCAGAGTTGTTGTTTTGCCGCAGCCGGAAGGGCCTACCAAAACCAGGAATTCTTTGTCCTGAATCTCCAGGGAAAGATTCCTGACGGCGGTGACCTGGCCGGGATAGGTTTTCGATATGTTTTTGAGCAGCAGTCCTGCCATTCTTTGTTCAGCTCCTTAGTTTTTTATAGTCCTGCCTTTGAACCCTGCGGCTAGAAATACGGCGGCAAATACCAGAAAGATTCCTTTGCCGTCGCTGGCCAATGGCATTCCTACCGCCAGAAGAATCCCCATGCCCAGGAGCAAGGCCATGATCAGGCAGGCACAGAAAAACAGTTCCATCTTCCAGGCACCTTTCTCCGGGATATTTAACGGGATATTTAACCGGTGAAGCCCCCGGCCCAGGAGGGGCCATCCTAGAATCAGGCTTAAGAGCAGATTCCAGTTCTGAATCCCCTGGAGAATATACAGGAGGTCTTCCCCGGGAAAAGCCCCAAACCCGCCGCCCTGGAAGGAAGCTTTCAGCCGGTTCTCCAGCAGGTCGGCCCAGAAAGAAAGATCGATCAGCTCCTGGGGTATGTTTTCCGGCGCTATATAGAGAGGAAAGCGGATCAAAAACCCAAGGGCCAGCATGCCTCCCAAAGGAAGCACTGCTTTGACCAGGCCGGAAAAAAGCCTGCCCCCGTCCTGCCTGAAGATCTCCCCCCAGTATTTTTCCCTGAGTTCGGAACGGAGGAAATCGTAAACCTCCCGGGCCTTCTTCTTGAACAGGTTGAAAAGCAGGCCCAGCACCACCACTCCTGCCAGGAAATTGCGCAGGTGGTTTTTTTGCTTCAGAAGCAGGATCTCCATCGTGTAATCGGTAATCCGGTAGGCCCCGGGGTCCTGGCCGATTGCGGTCAGAGCTCCTTCCAGAAAGGCGGTATTAGAGCCGGTGGTGCCGCTGTCTTTGGTTTCCGCTTCCAGAAAGGTTATGCCGGAACCCTCCTGCAATTCCAGGAGCTTGGCTATGGGGATGTAGACCGTACCTGTTTCCTGGGCCGCTAAACTGCCGGTCAGGGAATTATCCTCGCCGGCCACCCCGATGATGGTAAATTTACGCCCAAACAGCTCGATCTCCAGCCCCGTCACATTGCCGCTTCCGAAAAGACTGCGGGCCAGCTGCTCATCGATGACGGCCACCTGTTGATTTCCATGGCCGGGAGTCAAGAAGCTGCCTGCCATAAGATTCATGGTGTGAAATTGCCGGTAACGGTCATTGACACCCAGTACCTGAACCGGGCTCTGGTTATTCCCGTAAACGGCCGTGGCGGACACCTTCGTGCCGTAAGCCAGATCATGGCCGTCCAGATAGTATTGAGCAAGCTGACCCATCTTGGCCAAAGTAAGGGGCCCGCTCCCCGCCGGGCCGGCATCTTCCTGCCGGACAGCGGTGATTTTATGGGTTTGGTGCAGGCCGTAAATTCCGGTCATCTGGGCGGAAAGGGACTCTCCCAGAACAGAACTTACGGTCAGCAGTAAAATTCCCAGAGCCAGCATCAGACAGGCAGCTTTAGCGGATTGGGGCTGGCTCGGCTGTGTATTGCCCGGTTTCAATTGGCTGCCTCCTTCAACACTTTATCGCCATCCGCCAGGGGTTTATTGCTCTGGATGATGACTTCGTCCCCAATCATATTGGTAAGGGCCGATTTTTCATTGTCGCTGTCTTCCACATTGACATCCAGTCTTTGCACATAGTTTTCCATACCCAGGGGACCCTTGCGGGATTTCAAGACATAGACAAAAGAGCCGTCGCTGTCCGTATAGATGGCGCTGTTAGGCACCAGGACCGGGTAGGGCTTGGTTTTTTTGCTGAGATATATTTCTCCCTTTTCGCCCCCGGCCAGACCTTCCCCGGCTAGGCCCTCCCCGGCCAGGTCAATCCATACATCCTTTTGTTCTCCCGGATGCTGGCTGTTGTCCGTGATTCTTTCGATTTTGCCCTCGATCCTTTGATCCAGGGAGTAAATATTGACACTGACCGTATCCCCAGGCTGGGCATATTCGGCCAGCTCCCCGGCTATGGGAACAACCAGACGGAATCCCTGGCCGGTATCGGCTAAACGGAAAAGGGGCTGTGTGCTGTTGGCCGATGAACCCGCGGCGAAATTCAGCTCGGTAATGATGCCGTCGGCGGGAGCCGTATATATCCCACCGTTGGCCACCTGTTCAGCCAGGCTCTGCACTTTTCGCTCCTGCATGGTCAGATTAAGCCGGGTAGTGTCACAGTTTCTTGCAGCCTCAGCCAGAGCTTTTTCAGCATTGCGCAGATTGATCTCTGCTTCCGCCCCATTTTCAACGAGAGCTTTCATGTTTTCATAATCCCTTTGTTTTTGTTCCAGAGTATCTTCGGCCCCTGCCAGAGAGAGCTCCAAAAGCTGGAGGCGGGTTTGTTCGTCCAGATAACTATCCTGAAGGCTGCGGATGTCGAGGCTGAGGATGGTCTGGCCTTTGCTCACTCTGTCTCCCCGTTCCACCAGGACCTCCTTAACAGGCAGATTGGCCTTTGCATATTCCTCCCACATCTGCTTGACCTCCACCGTCCCTTCTCCGAATATTTCCTTGATCAGGACCCCGTTGGTCGGCCGTTCCGCTTCCACTTTGGGCAGGGTAAAGTGAAGCAGCGTATTGGAGAAAAAGGTCAAAACCATCATCATCATGAAAAACATCAGACTCAGGCGGCCGATGGTCTGCTTTTTTCGACCCTCATGAGGCGGGATAAAATCCGCCGGTTCTTCCTTGGGCATTTTCCGTCTCCCTTCTGTCTTTCTTCCCTGGTAAGCCGCAGTAAGCTGCCTGGCCGGGTCAGCCCTTAATCCCGGAAAGCCGGATTCCTTCCAGCAGGTATCGCTCGGCATAAAGGAAATTCAAAAGCATGGGCAGCATATAAAGGGTTGAGGCCGCAAAGGCCAGCCCCTTTTCCCCGTCGACGATCTTGGCCAGATAGAGGGAAAGGGGCTGCCGGGTCGCATCCTGCAGGAAGATCAGAGGCTGTTCCACCATATTCCAGTTATCGATAAAGACCAGAATGGCCATGGCGGCTATCCCCGCCCTGGACATGGGCACAATGATTTTCAGAAAGATCTGGAAGGGGTTGGCCCCGTCCACTTTGGCCGCTTCCAGATAGGAATCCGGTATCTGCTCCATATACTGCTTCAGAAGAAATACGCCAAAAGTGCTGAAAATACCGGGAAAGATAATGGATAAAGGGTTATTCAGCAGGCCCAGCTGGCCGGCGATGATATAATTGGGCACCAGGGTTACCTGAAAGGGCATAAGCATCACGACGATATACAAAAAGAACAGCACATTCCTCCCCCTGAACTTCATTTTGGCAAAGGCATAAGCGGCCAGGGTGGCCACAAGGGTTTGCCCGATGACGATGGGAAAGGTAAGCAGCACCGAATTCCAGAACATAAAGAGGAACTGGGTCTTTTTCAGCAGCACGCTGTAGTACTGCTTGAGGGTCACTATATCGGGGATAAGCTCAAACCGGGCAAAAGGGTCTGCCCCACTGTCCTGATAACTGTTCAGACTCTTATCCGTGACCGGGCCATAATTCGTAGTGATTTCCTGCTCACTCATCAAGGAATTGGTAAGGGTCACCCCTAAAGGGAACAGAAAAAAGACGGCCAGAGTCAGCAGAATCATAAAGTAGACTGATTTATGGAGAGAATGCTTTCCTGAATTGAAGAGCTTTGCCGGTGATAACATCCTTTCCCTCCTTTCCTGAGTTTTTTAATTGATCAGCCTGCTGATTTTCCTCTCCACAATGAACAAGAGCAGCACCGCGGCCACAATAAAGGCAGCCATGATAAAGGCCGCGCTGGTCAGCTTCTGGTAGTCCAGGGCCGTAAACATATTGTTCATGTAGTGCTGCAGCATATAGATGCTGCTATGGGGATATTCCCCGGCCATAAGATAAGTCTCCCGGAAAACCTTGAAGGAATTGATGGTGGAGATGACAAATACAAAAAAAGCCGTGGGAGTCAGATAAATCAGGGTTATCCGGAAAAATTCCTGCAGGCGTCCCGCTCCGTCGATCCTGGCCGCTTCGTAATATTCGACAGGTATGCTCTGCAAACCGGCCAGGAACAAAACCATGCTGTAGCCGGTATTTTTCCAAAGATAGACCACCAGAATGGCAGCTCTGGCCCATTCACTCTTCAGCCAATCCACAGGCTGAAGGTTCAGGGCATGAATGAAGGAGTTCAGGACACCATTGATATCAAAAAAGGACTGCCAGACCAAAACCACCGAGGCTACGGGAATGACCAGCGGGGTGATGAAGAGTGTGCGAAAAAAATTGCTGCCCTGGATCTTCTTGTTCAAGAGCAAGGCCACTCCCAGAGAGAAAAGCATATTCAGCGGAACACAGACCAGGGTAAATTTGCCCGTATTGGCCAAGGCTGTCAGAAAGCTCGGGTTCCTTAACAAGTCCGAGTAATTGCGCAGCCCAACGAAGTTTCCGTGCAAGGGGCTGTCCACCAGGGAATAGAAAAAACCGTTCATAAAGGGCAGCAGATAAAAAAGCGCAAACCCGATCAGGCTGGGCCCCAGAAAGAGCCAGGGCAAAAGGTTTATTTTCCGCTTGCTGAAAAATTTTGGCCATTTCATTTTGTTTCACCTGCCTCTTCGCCGTCCACTTTATCTTAAGGGACGATTTGGGCGGTACCGTGGAGCCAATATGGCGGTTTGATGGCATTTTGATGGTAGTTTGATGACAAAGCCTTATTTTGTATTTCCGGCAGTCAGGCATATGGTAAACTATCTACGGGGGGGAATCGTGATTGTTTTAATGAAGAATATCGCGAATGTCCCATACTAAACTCTTAAGGTGGCTATTGATGAAAAAGACAATATTGATTGTGGAAGACGAGCCCCGGATGCAGACTATTATTGCCGATTACCTTGAGGATGAAGGCTATCAGACTCTGGCCGCCGCCAACGGGGTTGCGGCCCTGGAGCTTTTTAAAAGCAAGCGGGTTGACCTGATTCTTCTCGATATCATGATGCCCAAGCTGGATGGACTGTCCGTCTGCCGGACGATCCGCAAGCAGGATTCCCGGGTGCTCATTATTATGCTTACGGCCAAATCGGCGGAAAACGACAAGCTTTTGGGCTATGAGTACGGAGCCGACGACTACATTACCAAGCCGTTCAGCCTCAAAGTCCTGGTGGCAAAAATAAACGCCCTTTTAAAAAGGGCGGATGCCGGCGCTCAGGAAACACCGGAGATCTATGAAATTGGCCGCCTGGCCATAAACCAACTGTCCCATACCGTTACTCTGGCCGGAGAACCCATCGAACTGACTCCCAAAGAATTTGAGCTGCTGGTTTGTTTGGTCAGGAATAAGCAAAGGGTGCTTACCCGGGAAATGATGATGAACCTGGTTTGGGGATATGAGTATTACGGCGATTTGCGCAATGTGGACTCCCATATCAAAAGGCTCCGGCAAAAATTAAAAAGCGAAGGCCGGCTCATCACCACCGTCAGGGGCAGCGGCTATAAACTGGAGGCCGGTCAATGAAACAGCATAAGAAAAGCATTACCTTTAAGCTGTTTATCATTACCTCCCTGTTCTTTATATTCTTTACCAGCCTGACCATGCTGCTGCAGACCGTTTTTATCGAGAATTTTTACCTGAGCAAAAAAACCAAAGATTTTGAAGCCAATTTCCAGCAATTCAGCAGCGCCTACAGCCAGCTGGGCGAAAACAGCACCGATTCCTCGGCGCTGCTAAGCGAATTCCAGGATAAAAACAACGCCAGCACTGCCATCATCAATCTATCCGGTTCTACCCTGCGTATTTTTGAGGATAAACGGCAATTGCTTCTCAAAATTGCCAAAAGGCCTGCCTCCGGTTCCGGTCCCATGTCGGAAATCACCGATGATATCATTACCTACAATATGGACAGCAAAATGAAAATGTTGATCAACGGGATGCGGCAGTGGACCTCGGACCCCTTGGCGGTGGCTATGGTTCTGGATGAAGGCAAACATCTCATCTATCATTCCGGTGTCAAAATTGACGGTCAGAACAGCCTGGTGGGGATTGCCCCTATCGTCAGCGGCGGCAAAGTGACCGGTGTTTTGACCGCTGCCGTTTCACTGCAGCCCATCGGGGAGGCGGCGGCGGTTATCCGGCAATTTTATGTTTACTTCTATCTGATTGCTTTAGTCTTGATTTTCGCCCTCTCCTTCATCTACTCCAAGATTATCGCCAAACCCCTGGTCACCCTGAATAAAACAGCCATTAAACTGGCCGAAATGGATTTCTCCGCCAAGTGCCCCCTTAACTCCCAGGACGAATTAGGCAGTCTATCCACCACCTTAAATTTCCTCTCAGACAAGCTGGATTCTTCCATATCGGAATTAAAAGCAGCCAATGAGAAACTAAAAGAAGATATCGAACGGGAGAAAAAGCTGGACCTGATGAAAAATGAATTTATCGCCGGGGTATCTCACGAATTAAAAACCCCGATTTCTCTGATCAGCAGCTATGCCGAAGGGATTAAGGACAATATCACCCATGGTGCCAAAAGGGAATACTATGCCCATATCATCATGGATGAAAGCAAAAAAATGGCCTCCCTGGTGGAGGACATGCTGGATCTCTCTCAGTTGGAGTCGGGCAGCTTTAAACTTAAGGTTGAGGATTTTTCCCTGACCGGCTTATTAAACAGTATCAGCGAAAGGTATGCCGGGGATCTCCGGCGGAAAGGAAAAAACCTGGACCTGAGCATTCCTGCCCATGATCTGGAAGTCAGAGCCGATATGTTCCGAATCGAACAGGTTTTAACCAATCTTATCGACAATGGGATCAAGTACAGTCCGGAGGGCGGGATCATCAAGATTTCGGCCCACGATCAAGGCGATACCGTAGCTATCGAAGTGGAGAACCCCGGTGAGCCCATCCCGGAAGCCGAGCTGCCCCATATCTGGAGCAAGTTTTACCGGATTGAGAAATCCCGGAATAAAGAGCTGGGCGGTACAGGACTCGGACTTTCCATCGTCAGGGAGATCCTGGACCGCCATGGCAGTGCCTATGGAGCGGAAAACACCGTGTCCGGAGTAAAATTCTTCTTTACCTTGGCAAAAGTCATCATTCCAATAAGAGTTTAAGCATTTTCTGCGGATGATTTAAAAAAGCACGGGTCACCCGGTAATGATCGGTTTCCTGGTAACCGACCTGTTCAATGTCATCCGCTATTTGGTAGATCAGCGCGTCCGGATAGGCCATGATGATCGGGGAGTGGGTGGCAATAATAAACTGGGCCCCCTCCCCCACTAATTCATGCATCCGGCTGAGCATGGACATTTGCCGGGATGGGGACAGCGCCGCCTCAGGTTCATCCAGAATATAAACGCCGTCGCCGCTGAACCGGTTAAGAAATACAGCGAAAAATGATTCGCCATGGGATTGCTCATGTAAAGAACGGCCCCCGTAAGAATTGATTAAAGGCGGCCCGAAAGCCATTTCCGAATCCAGATCATCAAGATTCGAAGCGAAATTGTAGAAGCTTTCTGCCCGCAGGAAAAAACCGTTCCGAGGGGTTCTTGTGCCTTTAACAACCTTCACATACTTGCTCAAATCGGAATGGGTCCTTCGGGAGGAAAAATTGAAGTTTTTGGTTCCTCCCTCAGCATTGAAACCATAAGCCACCGCGATGGCTTCCAAAATGGTTGACTTTCCGGAACCATTCTCACCGACAATAAAGGTCACTTTAGGATGCAGCGCTAAGGTATCCAAATTCCTTACCGCCGGCAAATTAAAGGGATACTGAGCAAATGACGGAACCCTGCTTCGCTCTAACTCAATATATCTAATGTACGGGCTTAGGCTTTTGGATTTCATCACTAAATCACCTGCCAACCGACAGAAACACTTCAGCCAGCTCGACCTTCAAGCCGCTGAAACAAACCGATTCGGCATATTCGTGGGCCCCTTTCTGAAAGGCCCTGATGTCGGCTATTTCCTTCTGCTCCAGCACATAGACGTTGATCAGCTTATTTTTCGGATCAACCATCCAGTACTCCTTCACGCCGCATTGCCGGTAAAGCTCCAGCTTTTTAATAAGATCCTTGCTTCTGGTGGACATGGAAAGAACTTCAACCACCAGGGTGGGAACTCCTTTATACTTGCCCTTTTTGTCCATATTATCCTGATCGCAGATAATGATGATATCCGGCTGAACCACACAGATGTTGTCCTCTGCCTTAAAAAAGGTCACATCAAAGGGCGAAGTGAGAGAGATACATTTTTTGTGTTTAAACCAGTTATAGAATGCACCATGAATTTCGTTAACAGCATATTGGTGTTCATAAGAAGGAGACGCCAGATTGTAGATGACGCCGTCGATCAGCTCAAACCGCTGATCGGAAGACTCTACCAGTTCCAAAAACTCTTCATAAGTCACCCTTCCCCCACGGGTTTGATACTCTGCGGCCTCTTCCGCAACCAGGCTTTTATGGGGGTCGTCACAGGGCAGGATTCTGGCAATATCCCTGCCGTTCTTGGTCACAATGATTTCTTCATGGACCTCCACAAACTTTAAATACTTGCCAAAATTGTTCTGGACCTCCGTCGAAGGAACTCTCATCGCCATCCCTCCCGATTAGCTATCTACAAACTATTATTCATAATTTTAGCTAATTTGTCAACATAGTCTTCCAAATTAGCTAAATACAATCACCTTCTATCTCTGCTGCCTAATAGTTCTTTGTCTTCAGGTACTCATTGAAGCCTTAAGCGCCGACCTTCCAGGTTTTGGCCCTCTCCTGGGCATCCCAAAGCGCTTTATATAACCCGCCCTTTTCCAGCAATTCATCATGCCGGCCTCTTTCCACAATCTCCCCTTGGTTGAAAACCAGAATCTGATCCGCACTGCGGATGGTTTTTAAATGATGGGCAATCACCAACACCGTTCTGTCCGCTCTGTCCTTTTAAACCCCACCGTCACCAGTGGAGCTTAAAAGCATAGTCTATAGCTGCTATAATCTTTAGGTAAAAAAATTCATTTCATCTGCTGTAACTTGAGAGGCAAAGTCGTCAAAAAATCTTGAGCTCTTTTGAGTTTTCTTGACAATTACTTTGTAATCACATAGACAGCTTCTGATTGCAGTCCTTTTGAAGTATCATTGCAGGCCTGAATCTTGTAATAATAAGCTGTCTTGGAGAGCAGATTGTCATCGTAAAAGTGGGTATTGACAACTGTGGCTAAAATACTATAGGGTCCTATTTTCGATGCGGACTTGTATATAGTATAGTAAGAAGCCTTGTCGACCCTATTCCAACTCAGATAAACTTCACCGGTCTGTAAAGGAATGGCCTCGAAATTCGTGGGCGTACTCAGCGCGTTAGTGTCTGAGGCTGGACCCGTGGCAGAGCCATTGCCGGAGGGATTCTCCAGATCCGTGCCCTGGCCGGCCTGAACAACTGCCGAGTAAGGGCTTACAGATGAGGCACCCACAGCCTGAATCCTATAATAATAAGTAACCCCAGAAGTTAAATCAGCATCCAGGTAGTAGGGATGCTCAACCGTTGCAATGCGCGCAAATGCCCCATTGGCGGAGGCTGCCCTGTAGACCTCATAATAATCCGCATGGCCCACTGCATCCCAGCTGAGGTTGGCTTGATGGTCATTCTCTACTGAGACCGCCACATTTTGGGGCTGGGATAAATTTTCGCTGACCGGCGGAGTTGTTCCGCTAACGATCTTTGAATAGGGGCCGGACTCGGATTTGGTGTGTGCTTTTACTTTATAATAATAGGTTGCTCCCGGCTCAAGAGAGGTATCTATATAATAGGGAGAAAAAGCTGTGGCAAGCTCCATATACCTCCCGTCAGAGGCTGCAGCTCTGTAGACAGTGTATGAAGAGGCTTCGCTGTTATTATCCCAGGCAAGATAGACTTGTTTGGCGCTCACCGCTGTGGCTTTAATATTGGACACGGCTAACTCTCTGTTTTCGCTGCCTATTTCATTACCTATTGCATTACCTGCCACCCCTGCTTCCAAGGCAATTGCATCCAGCAGATTATCCGCCAGGGCACCTGTTCCGCCAAAGGCGACAATCTTCTGGATGTGGGTGCTGTTCTCCCGGAGGAAACTGCTGGTGACTTCTTTCAGGGGACTGCCGACCAAAAGCACAGGTGCATCATATAAAGATGCCAGGACGGAGCCTGCCAAAGTATCAGGATAAGACGATCCGGCGGCGACAAAGCATCGGCTCATATCCAGCTCAGGGGCAAAGGCTTCGACAATAGCTACATTCAGCTCATACCAATCGGAACCTGTGAAACGCCGGGGAGAAGGAAGCTGCCTGTAGACCTCGTCACTAATCGCCTCTTCGCCCCCCAGAACATAAGTATCCTCAGCTTTTTGGTCCAGCAACTCTTTCAGGTCTGAGGAAATGCTATCTTGGGGTGTGAAGAGAATCGGCATGCCTTTTTTAGCCGCTATGGAGGCAATGGATAAAACATCTTGAAAATGTTCGCCTGAAGCGATAACTGCTTCTTTAAAGTCACCCATAGCCTGAGCTACCTTCAGTGAGGTTTCATAGCGGTTTATTCCGGCTATCCTTGCTGCATCAATGCCCAGGTCCTCAATGCTCTTGATGATATTTTCACTGATTACCCCTGGACCGCCGATAACCATGACCTTTTTAACGTCCTTGGCCAAGAGTATTTCTTCCGTCGCTTTTGCCAAGGCGTTCTTCGAAGTGAGCAGGATGGGGGCGTTATGCTGCTTGGCAAGGGATGCCGCACATAAAGCATCCGGAAAGCTCTCGCCACTGGCTATGACGGCATAGTGCGCAGTATCCCAACCCGCTCTGGCTATTGCCGCTGCAGTCTCGTAGCGATCCGCTCCCGAGATTCGCTCTCCCGCTTCTGTGGGGCCATCATTCAGTCCGGGGCTATTGGTGGGGACTGACGGAGAACTCAGGGCATAGGTATTCAGAGGCGCTATGCTCATAAATAAAATTAAGTAAAGGATGACAGTAAGCTTCAGCTTTCTCATAGTTCTTTCCTCCTGCGTCATATCGTCGTAATTGTCAAATAGTCTGCACATGGATTCAATCATTTAGATCTCAGATAATATACTTCAACAGATAGATCCGATTTCCTCCAGCTTACCACGGACTTTATATGCCTTGAGAATATAAAAAGAGCCAATGAGAATTTACATGAGCTTATCCCTATGGGACTGATTCCTCACATTCTCTAAAATATTTTCACACTGCTCTATTGTAATCATTTACACTACAAATCCCTATGCTACCCTTGAAGTGTAAATGGTTACAAACAAAGTCCATCGAAACGTATCAACTGCCAAACCTCAGTCTGAGGGGGAATCAAATTTCACGCAACAGCCTTTCTTCATAACGTGATAGCACAGATAATGGCCATTATCTGTTTTTATGCGATGATATTCAACCGGTACATACCCTCTGTGACTGTACATCTCATAGGCCGGAAGTGAAGCATCCAGTACAGCTTCCGGATATGCAGCGAAAACAATCCCCTCCAATTCGTCCATCATGAAGGTTCCAAAACCTTTGCCCTGGTAGGCTGGCAACACAAAAAGCCGGTTTATTTCATTCCCCTTGATGCTTCCTGTGCCGACAAACTCCCCTTCTGCTTCCAACAGGAATACCTCATTGTCGGCAATAGCCTTTTGGATAGCTTCATGGGAATGGTGGCGCAGAAAAAACTCCACGGCACCCTGGGGATAATAGTTTGGATATACAGCTCCAATAGTCTCGTTGACGATCTTTTGAACAATCTCAAAATGCTCATATGCAGCTTTAATGATTCCCATATTTTCTCCTCTTTTTCACCTGCTGATTTTTTCTACCTCAATAGCTTTAATAAATTCTTTGCATACTACCTTGTTTCCTTTTGGCTTCCTGAATTTTGCACAACACTCTGTCAAAAAACTGTGCCAACGCGCACGACAGGCAGGACACCTACCATATCATTTCAAATTTCTGTTGTGAGATATAATGCATAGATATAGCTTTTTAAAGATAGTCTTCAGCTATTGCATAATTATTAATTAAAATGATTATAAACATTAAGTTGCCAATGTTAAAATTGAAAATCTCTTATTAATATTCTTGATATTCCTATTAACGGTATATTATAATTTTTATATTGCTTTGGTGAAAAAAGGTATTTTAATAATACTCCTGTTTAAAAGTCATAAACGCTAATTATAACCTAAGTAAGGAGGGGAAATTTGTTGTAAAAAGGAGTATTGGAACAAATATTTGGCATCAATGCAAAAAAAACATTGGAGGTTAAGCATCTTGAAGATTACTAAAGCAATTTCTTCAACTCTGTTAGTCACTCTATTTATGTTCACAGCCATCCCGTCAGCAGTTTTCGGTGTCTCCGCGGACAAGTATTCCTATTCTTTGACCGGTAAAATTGGCACCGAAACGGCAACCCTTCAGTTAGAACCCAGTCCAGCTGAGGAATACGAAGTTGTTCTTGTGGAAGCGGACGCTGAAGTAAAATTCACACCCAAAGAAACAATGTCAGCCACCATCAGAGCCTATGACCCTGACGGTTTCTATGCAGGCAGTCTCATGTGGACCATAGATGGCCAGGAAGAAGCCGTAACCGAAATTGAAGCCAACCAAACAGCAACTGCAATTCTTACCGAGTATTTCTGGGGTATGGAACCTTACTACGTACTTAGTTTTGGTAATGCTGATGATACTACTACCAAAATCGTTTACAAGATCTCTGATGGCACAGCAGCTCCGGCTCCGGAAACCACCCCTGCTCCGACCGAGGAACCTGCTCCTGCTCCGACTCCAGAGCCTGCTCCCGCTCCGACTCCAGAGCCTGCTCCCGCTCCGACTCCGGAGCCTGCGCCCGCTCCAACTCCAGAGCCAGCCCCTGTTCCGACTCCGGAACCCACCCCAGCTCCAGCTCCGGTACCTGCTCCTGCCCCCACTCCGGCACCTGTAGCAGAATCTCAAGGAAATGTTACATATGCAGTACAAGCAGGGGATACTTTGGGAACTATTGCTTTAAACCATTATGGAAGCTATGAGTATCATACCAAAATCTATAATGCCAATAAGGACCTTCTTAAGAAAAACAACAATAACCTCACTGTCGGCATGAGCCTCGTTTTACCTGGTGATGGACTGTTGCCTGCTCTTAAGAGCGAAAGCGGAACAATTTACACTGTCCAAGCCGGAGACACACTTGGCAAGATTGCTGCGAAGCACTATGGAGACGCCAGCAAATATATGAATATTTATGAGGCCAACAAAGATAGAATTAAAAACCCCAACCTGATCTTTGAAGGACAAAAGATTGTTTTAACAAAATAGGTCTTTCAGATACCTGAAAACCTTTACCTAACCTCCTATACAGAGATCGAATGTTAAAAAAGTGGCATAATGAAACAGGCCGGCAGAGAATATGCCGGCCTGTTTTCGTGGAAACAATTAGCGCTCTGCAATTTCTTTAGCCAATTTACTTCTTTTCAACTTATTATGTCTGAGTAAACTAATTAGTATTTTCGGATTTTTATATGAAAGTCGAACAAGAAAATAATTTATCCATTCCACAAAGGCAAACAATGAAAGAAAAAAGCCTAAAACAGTATACAGTAGATTATCATAACTACCTATTAATATAACCGGGATAGATAGGGCGATAAGGGCTAAGTTAATATATTTAAAACTATAAAATACCCTGCCCACGTTTTTTATAGTTTTACCTTTTAGCCTTTGTAAACAAAGAAACCAATACAAAGCTCCCTGCAAAAGAATAAAACATAAGATTGACAATGGGTAGAGTACCGGCAGAACAAAACCCTCGAATCGCCAATAGTATAAAGCCAAAAAAACTACTATACTTGCCAACTCTCCCGTATATAGCTTGGTCAATTCAGTCATTACTTTCTTCTTCATCATGCATTGCTCCCACAAATTTCCGCTTATTGTTATGCCTATTTTACCACACACGTCAACCTTGTCATTTCATTTTTCCCTTGTAGAAAAAACCGGCCTTTTGCGGGAATCACTCCCCAAAAGGCCGGTTTTAACATCATCTTCGTTCCCCTGTTTACTCGGCCATTCTCAGCCGTTCCACAATGCTTTGTTTAGCGGTTGCATAATAAACGATATAGGGAACAAGGGCTCCCAGAACAAAGAGCAGGGGCAGAATGATCAGCAAGGGCCAAAATACGAAGCGATAGCTTAAAAACCAGATTTGTTCGCTCAAAGGACGCAGAATAAGCAGTGAGAAGCCTACACTCAGCAGGATGGAGCTTATCCCGGTCAAGGCCGCATAACAGCCCCCTTCGCTGCAAAGCATACCCACCAGCTGCCGGCGGGTCATCCCGATGCTCTGGAGCATAGCCAATTCCCGGTGACGGGTCAGGATGCCGGTTAAGACGGCATTGACAAAATTGAGTACACCGATCAGGCCGATAATCGCCGCCAAGCTGCCGCCGATCAGAACGGCGGTGTTCCGCAGGCCCTCCAGGGAGGACAGGGCGGTAAATTTCGAGCTGTAGTTCATGGTAGGCTCAACTTCCGCAGTATACCTTTTCAGGAAGTTCTCCAGGTCCCGCTCCTGAGCTTCCGCCACGTTAAAGGCATAGCTCATGGGGAAGGAATTGCCGGTCAGCTCCCGGTAGATATCCGCCGGTAAAAAGAAAGCCGAGCCTCTCCAGGAACCATCGGTATTGGTCTGGGGATTGGCCACCACATGGCCCAGAACCGTCATTTCCCGTTCGGTACTGCCGTAATTCAAGGTAATCTTATCCCCTACCTGATGATTAAAGCGGCCGGTCTCCACCTTTCCCTGGTCATCCGCTTGTACACCTTCCAGGACATAATCCCCGCCGGCCAGCTTTTCCCGATCCAGTTCACCATCCACAAGCTTCAAGCGGGAAAAGGGGAATTCCTCCAGCCCATAAAGGGCAGTGGCCAGGGAACCGTCCGGCTGCTGGTTCATGGTTTGAGCTGAAGTCCCGCTCTGATAGCTGGCCCAGGAGCCATAGAGGCGCCCCCCGGTTTCAAATCCTTCCTGAGCGCCGGCAGCAGAGATAAAGCTTTCGCTGAGGGCACTGCTTTCACCATCGTATTGATGGTTGAACAGATTGGCGTGACCCAGCAGGAAGTCCGAATCGCTGAACTTCTCCAGCCCTTTGTTCAGATCAACGCTTTGGGAAATCGTAAATACCGTGTTGGTCAGCACAATGCTCAGACTGAGGCTGAGGACAACCAACACGGTGCGGCGTTTGTTGCGCCCCAGATTGGCCAGGGCCATCCGCCAGGGTTTAGCGCCATGGCGGGACTTTTTGAGCTTTTTGCCGCTGCCGCGCTCCTGATCCGTATAACGCATCGCTTCCACGGGGGATATTCTGGCTGCCATTTTTCCCGGTTTATGGGCACTGATCCAGACTGTGAATAAGGCAAACAAGGCGGCCCCGGCGAAGATAAGGGGATCAGGAGATACGGAAACCCTGCTGCCGGCATAGCTGGATCGCTCCATCAAATAGGGCACCAAGGCCTTCCCCACCAAAAATCCTGCCAGCAGTCCCAGGGGAATGCCTATCAAGGAAAGCCGCAAAACCTGACGGCGGATGATGGCCCGCAGCTGACGGCCGGTGGTACCAATGGTTTTGAGCAGGCCGTAAAAGCGGATATCCCGCAGGACCGAGATTTGAAAGATGTTGTAAATAATCAGATAACCGGTCAGGACAAACAAGAGCAGGGCACTGGCCAGGGCAGTCACGGTTCCGGCATCCATCCCCACCCCCGTGGACAGATACGCCCAATTAACGCCCGTGGCCAGGTAGTTGGAGTCGCCCTCCTCCATGGAGAAGCCGCTTTCCGTCACAACCTTCTCCAGATTTTCTGCAATGCCCAGGCTGTTGGCAAACTTGATATATCCTGTGATGGTACCTGTTAGAGATTTATCCTCGGGATAGGTATAGTGCAGCTCCTCTGAATAGGCATCCAGGTAGGCGCGGGAAGCAAAGATTTGACCGATATTGAACCCCGGATCGCTTTCCCACCAGCCGGCCAGGATGAAATCCCGCAGGACCCGCCGGCCATGAACCGTGATCTCCAAGGTGAGCGGAGCTCCCACTTCCAGGGGAACCCCCAACAGCTCCAGGGTTTTGGTATCGGCGATCACTTCATTCTCGGCCTGAGGTTTATGCCCGCCGGTGGGCTCCGCAAAACCGTACTTCAACCCCACATCGTCATAGTACCAGAATTCCGTATGCCGCCTGATCAGGGCCTGGTTATCCACGCTGTCGCTCATTATGCGGCAGTAAGCCATTTCCTTGACCAGAGGATGCTCTTTGATCCGCTCATATTCTTCATCTGTGACATATTTGACAGCGGCATGCCCATCTCCGCCGGACATGATCATGGAGGCACGCTGAATGCTTTCCACCAGGCCAAAGCCCATGGTAAAAACACTGGTGAAGAGAATGGCCGTCAGGGCGATGGCAATCACGGCAATCACGTTGCGGGTTCCCGCTGTGCGGAAGTTGCGTTCTGCCAAAGTGCGGATGGCTTTGTTGTTTTTCACCTTGATCATATTCCCTCACCGCCCGCTATTTTGCCGTCCTCAATGCGGATGATCCGATCAGCCAGCTGGGCCAGTTCTTCGTTATGAGTGATCATGACGATGGTCTGCCTGAATTTTTCCCCGGTCACTTTGAGCAGCCCCATCACATCCTGACTGGTTCTGCTGTCCAGATTCCCGGTGGGTTCATCGGCCAGAATAATGGCCGGTTTGGTTGCTATGGCTCTGGCAATGGCCACCCGCTGCTGCTGGCCCCCGGAAAGCTGGCCGGGAAGATTCTGCAGCTTGCTTGCCAAGCCCAAGGTTTGAACGATTCGGGTCACATACTCCTCGTCCGGCTCGTTGCCATCCAATTGGATGGGTAAAATAATGTTCTCATAGATATTGAGCACCGGCACCAGATTATAGCTCTGGAAGACAAAGCCGATCTTGCGCCGCCGGAAAATCGTCAGCTCTTCATCCTTCAGAGAGAAAATTTCCTTGCCATCCACGGCAACCATCCCGCCGCTGGGCCGGTCAAGCCCCCCCAGCAAATGGAGCAAAGTGGATTTGCCGCTGCCGGAAGTGCCCACCACGGCGACGAACTCCCCCTTGGCCACCGCCAGGTTCACCCCGTCCAGAGCGCGGACAGCCGTATCACCCTCGCCGTAATATTTGCGCAGGTCCGTTGTTTTTAAAATAACCATGCTCATTTCCTCCAAAAGAAAAGTCTGTATCAGCTTTTTCCTTGATACAGACAGGATAACACAAGAATCTTTCCTTATTCTTTCTC
The DNA here is from genome assembly GCF_007830365.1 of Desulfitobacterium sp. LBE. Lineage (NCBI taxonomy): Bacteria > Bacillati > Bacillota > Clostridia > Eubacteriales > Desulfitobacteriaceae > Desulfitobacterium > Desulfitobacterium sp. LBE. The sequence goes on from NZ_VLKD01000001.1 coordinate 1,259,604, forward strand.
AAATCTAACAGTTTTGTAAGATTTCAGCGTTCTTCAGTAGGCAGAAACACCGAAAAAACCGCTCCCTGCCCCGGCTTTGCGGACACCTTGATATATCCGCCGCCGGCGGCAAGAATTTCCCTGGCCAGAAACAAACCCAGTCCCACGCCCTCTTGTCCGCTTACTGCCGGTGAACGGTAAAAGCGGGCAAAGATTTGGCTTTGTTCTGCCTCGGCTATGCCCATCCCTTGATCAGAGATATCAATCCGGTAAAAGAGCTCATAGGGGATAGCCCGGATGCGGAGCAGGCTTTGGGGGGGAGAATATTTCACCCCATTATCCAGAATGTTGTATAGCGCCTCGGCCGTCCATTTGGGATCGTAATAGGCCCTACCCACTGCCCTCTCCGCTTCAATTCCTATCCCCTTCTCCTCCGCTTTTAATCTGATTTGAGCTATGGCCGCCTCAATCAAGGCTTGCACCTCACCCTGCCGGGGTGTTACCGCAATGATTCCGGTTTCCAGGCGGGATGCTTTCACCAGGGCGCCGATCAGAAAATCCAACTTTTGGGCTTGAGCAGTCAACGCCTTGACACAGAGGGCACCTTCCTCCGGCAGCTCATGCTCCTCAAGCAGCTGGGAATACAACAGGAGATTGGTGATGGGTGTCTTGGTCTGATGGGAAATGTCCGCGATCAGGCCCTTTATTTTATCCTTTTCCGCAGCCAGGCTTTGGGAAGACACCTGGCACACCCCTAAGAAACGAGCCATTTTGGCTTCCGTGGCCGACAAGAGGGCTTCATCGAAAGCGGTCTCGGTAAAGCTGCCCTCGATGGCCCTATCCAGCATGGTATTCAGGGAATCCATAATCCGCCGCGTCTTTCTCCGCTGCCAGAGAACTACACCAGCCGCCAGGGCAGTTACAGTTACAGCAACAGCCACTGTCCCCGCTGCCCAAATCCATGTATCCATATCAGGGCACCGCCCAGGTGTAACCGATACCATAAACGGTCTTGATGAAACGGGGTGAGGACGGCCTGTCCTCCAGTTTATTGCGCAGACGGTTTACCGTTACCGAGAGGGCGTTCTCATCCACATATTCGGCACCCTCCGTCCAGATGGCATCCACCAGCTGGGCCCGGGTCAAGGTCTGCCCGCGGTTTTCCAACAGCAGGCGCAGCAGCTTTTGCTCTGTTTTGCTCAGCTCAAGGGGAACACCGTCCTTGGCAAACTCCATTCTGGCAAAGGAAAAGCAAAACCTTTCCATCTCCACCGTGTCGCCGGCTGAGGGATGAGCGTTTCTCAGTCTGGCGTTGACCCTGGCCCGCAGGATCATCAGGCTGAAGGGTTTGGTGATGTAGTCGTCCGCTCCCAGTTCCAGACCCCTGACCACATCGGTTTCCAGGTCATTGGCGGTGAGGATGATGACGGGAACAGCCGAAGTTCTGCGCAACTCCTTCAGAAACTCCAGCCCGTTGCCATCAGGCAGGTTGAGATCCAGGATCACCAGCTGAATGGAAGTGTTCCGGACCGCTTGCCTGGCTTCAGTTAAGTTCCGGGTCTGCACAAAAGCAAAATTATTGTCTTTAAAGGCCAGAACGATTCCTTCGCTCAAGGCTAGATCATCTTCCACGATCAGAATCTTATTGATTGTGCTCACCTCCTGGGTGAAATTATGGATCAGCGTTGGTATAAAACCAACATTCAGCGGAATTTTGCTCCACTAAAATGCTGGTCTTTACCTTATTCTATACAAAACCTGTTTAATTCTTTTTGTGTCATATTGTTTAAAAAAATGGTTTTGCAGAGGGGGTATTATACAAGATAATTTTTTCATTTCCGTCAATAACCATGATTCCTTGATCAGTCATAGAATCCAGGTATGATTTGCAAATAATTCATTCTTGTCTTTTAGGTATTCAGTTTAATCATGAATACAGAACAGCCTGTTTGTCTCATCTGATAGAATGCTCTCAAATTGTTGAACAGATATGGCCTTATCATTAATAACTTAATGTTGAGTATCGAAGTATTCAATAAATGTGCTGCAGCCGAATTAATGAATAATGGAATATTGTTGTTATCGGTTATAATTACGCCGCAAGGAACAAGATCTACAAGGGTTTGCCATTCGCCTTCTTTTGCCTTTACTCATAATGTATGCTCCTTCCAACTGTTCTCAGAGAAATCTTATTTTTCTTTTTTCCTCCCGATGATTTAATTATACCATCCAGACCGATTTAGCTGTTGGATCAATTTAATGGAAGATGTCATTAAAAAGAGCATAAAAAACGGGGTAAACAACCCCCTTTCAATACTTGAAAAAACGTTGGTACATGACAAAAATTAATAATAAGCTCCTTTGAAATTATAGTATTGCTTTTATAATAAACCACACAATCGGTACAAATAATGCAGGCAGCATATTCAATGCATTGCAATCCTTGATTTTCAAAATGGATAGCCCGGAGCTCAAAATCAGGAATCCGCCGATCAGAGAGACTTCATTGAGTAACTCAGCAGTCAGAAAAGAGGATAAATATCCTGAAAGGAGATAGATACTGCCTTGCCATAAAAACAATACTACCGCGGATAAAGCAATTCCAATGCCATAAGCAGAAGCTAAAACCAGTGATGTAACGAAATCCAAGGTCGCATTGGTATATAAATAAGTGTGGTTGTCATGAAGTGCACTTTCCATAGGCCCTAAGATGGATAACGTTCCGACGCAGAACAACAATATGGCGGTGGAGAGTCCTTGGCTCAAATTCCCTTTGGAGAAACGTTTTGTGAGCCTTTCAAACCGGTCATTCAAATTTATAAACGAGCCGGCAAGACTGCCAATTGCTAAACTGATGATAAACAAGACGGGAAAAGTGCTTTTAGGCATGCTTTGGACAATCGCGTTGATTCCTAAGCCACATGCAGCAAGCCCCATAGCATTATACAATGCGTTTTGATATTTTTCCCCGATGCCTTTTTTAATGCTGCCGCCCATCATACTCCCAACCAGAATAGCAAGGGTATTGACAATAGTACCTATCACAACAAAACCTCCTTCATGGTAAAATAATAAACCCTCCAATAGTTGGAGGGTCAAGATTTTTTATATGGAATCTGAAGCTCGGTGATGAATTTCGAGGGATCATTGGTCAGGCCATAATCGATTAAGGCAAATTCAAGGGAATCTCCTGCCAGCTCATACCCATTTTCTTTCATATATTGAAGCATTTTGATATAGGAAGCCTCCGCGTCCGGATGGGTGCCTTGGAAGCGCAGTGTCAGGTAATTGCCCCCCGGCAGGCACGATAAGTTTTCCTGGCAGTTATCCTCCGGTTCAATGACGACAAAAACGGCCGAAAATTTATCGAAATTGCCTCTTTGCAGATTGGCGCTTGAAATGGAAACGCCTACTTTGCCAAGAAACATCACAGCGTGGAGAGAATTGCGTTTTGCCAATTCACGGATCGGTTGTTCCAGATCGTCTGAAATGGCAAGCTCTTTTTTTAGTACAGCTATTTTCCTCTCCTTTAGGGTACGCTCTTCTATTTTATCGAATTCGCTCTGAAAGGCATCTTCAATCTGCAATAACCTGTTTTCAATTTTCTTTTCGATTCGATCCAGTTGTTTGCGTTCTTCTTCCACTTGCCGTTTTTGCTCCCTGAGAATTTTAAGTATTTTCTTATCATCACGATTTTCCAAAAACTCACGAATTTTTGGCAGAGGCATATTTAAAGAGCGAAGATAATGAATGGTATTCAAACACTCAAATTGACGTGTGGAATAATAACGGTATCCGTTTTCTTCGTTGACGAATTCGGGCTTTAATAAAGCAATCTTATCGTAATGACGAAGGAGACGAACATCTATATTAAAAAGCTTAGAAATTTCTCCTATGGAAAACAATTCATTCATAATATCCTCCGCTTTCTACCATTGTCTCCCTGGATCATTGGCCATAGAGTTGACGGTTCCTTGAGGATAGAGTACCGAATAATGATCTAAGGCCGGGTCTGGATTTGTACTGGTTGCCTTTGGGAAGACAAGCAAGATCTTAAACTCTTCTCCTGCAGTATAGCCAATGATGTCCTCTTCTCCTACTGTAGCAGTGTAGACAGGTGTTCCAAAACTATTCTTTACTTTAGAAAGAGTAATTTTTTGTAATTGTTTATCAAAAGACCGAACCTCGAAAATCTGGGACCCTTTATTAAAGCCGAAAACCATGGCATGGTCAGCGTAAGTCGCATAGTTTCCTTTGGCAGCCGCAACCCAATCGACGCTATCAGGCTTACCCCATTTTTTCTCTACATCTTCAATAACCGTTAGTTTCGCCGCGAAATCACTATTGATAACTTTCCCTTTTTCAGCTAGCTGCCTTATACTCACTAATAAAGCCTGACTGGGATCTGTTTGATTCGGGGAAGACGGCGGGTTTGTTATCTGAGAATCCGGTGCTGGCTGCTCAGGATTATTCTGTGACTGGGGTTCAGATGAGAGTGATTGTTCTTGTAACCCGCTATTCGGCTGCGGAGGGTTGCTCTGAGCAGAACACCCCACAGTAAAGATTACGGTGAATGTTATTACTGTAAAGACAAATGCTTTTTTCGTTAATTTAAACTATAAATGAGTATTTTTCGTTACAAATATTTACAGACACTTGGCTAGACTTCCCCCTATCCAGCTTTTAGATGTTTTAAAACGTCATCCAAAGGTATTCCCTTTTTACCACAACCATAAATCCATTGAATGTAGTGCCCTTTTACTTCTTTTCTGACTTTCCGTAGTCCTTTGCCAAAGGGTAGCGGCTTTCCCAACCCAATAGTACAGTATAGATGAGTAAAAGCAAGCAATGTCCAAAGCCTTTCAATGGAACGGATCGACCGCACTTGGTAGCCGTTGAAACCAAGATTGCCCTTGGCTTGTCGAAAGAAGATCTCAACGGGCCATCGTCTGCTGTAGTAATCCAAAATAGTTTGCGTTTCTAAGGAAACATCTGTGCACAGAAAGGCATGTAGGGCTTTAGATTCTTGAAAGGCTTCTTTCGGCCAACACAATAAAACCACGGCATTCTCGATATCATTGAGAGCTCCTTCATAGCGATAAACCCAGTAGGATGAACCGTTCACGGTCACAAGGCGAACTTCCTTTTGGGTCACATAGGAGGCAAAGGTATCGAGACGAACTCGAATCCCTTGAGGATAGAGAATGCGGTTGGTTTTAAGAGCTCCAATCAGTTGGTAGCCTCTTGCTGCATAAGTGTTCATGAGTTTAGAGCAGGTATACCAAGAATCGACCAAGGCATAGCCTGACTTAGGGGGAATCGGCATGGTTTTAGCCAATTCACAGGCGTCATCAATTTTGCTCTGCTTGGTTTTATCGTATCGATGAATCGTATGAATGAGCGAGTGATTACCACATTGAACAAGGGTTGCTTGGACTTGATGTCCCCAAATACTCTTACCCTCTAAATGAGAAAAATGAAACTCTGTTTGCTGGATGGGACGTTGTGCCTGTGACGAAGGTTTAGTCTTGTTACAAACAGTGTCATCATGAATCACGAATAGGGGTTGCTCCGTCTCTTTCGAATGGGATACGACAAAGTGAAGGGATTCTTGTTGAACAATTTTCTGGATATAGGATGCATCCCAAACCCCATCAGAGAGGAAATGTCCAATGGATGTTCGGTGAACCGAGCTCCACTCGGCAATGTCCACTACCTTACCACGATATCCTTTAGCTGTGGCAGCCACGATAAATTCTTGAATATGCCGTAAAACAGGCTTTGAGAAATATAATGGCAGCCGATAGCTTTTAAAGAAATTGAACATTGCTTCGTTATTTGGTAAGATAGAGTTCAGAGACATTGGCTTCCTCCTTGGGATGGATTTGTTGTGGTGACTTATTTTATACCACAGAAGGAAGCAGATTGTCTCTATTTATTTTCTGGTAAAACAATGGAAGCAATTTTGCTCGTTTATAGTTTAAACATAAAAGATTCTCCTTTGATTGGATTTCGGAACCTAGGTTAATTCTGACCTAGATAGTTAGACGGAATTACAGGCGCTTTTCTAACGGTAAAAATCAATGATTTTACAGATGGATTTCAACCGGAGGACGGTCTGGGAGCATGTCAAATTGGTCACCAGTGACCAATTTGACATGCTCTCTCCATTAAAAAAGTTTGGTCCGTACTCTTCATAAAGCTGTATCAGCCTTAGTAAGGGCTATGTTTTCAACCTTGGAAAACATAGCCCTTTATGTTCCACCCACAAAGAAACACTGCTTTTTAGCTCAATGCCAATCCAATGACTTCATTGGTTGCAGCATCTAAAGCAGCTCTCCATTGTTCATTGATCCCCATCTACTGAATACCACTTAAACTCCTCACTCCGAAAAACATTGGTATTCTTGGGATATCTATATTCATAAAGCGTATTCCCCTCTGCTGATAAAGCTATCGCATTTAATTCATTATTTGCTTGAATAGCCTTATGCCAGGAAAAGATTGCAGGGCTTCCTTCCGTAATTTCTTTTCTTACTCTATCGTCCTTTGGCCCGGCTTCGATAAAGGCAATTTGGGGATCCGTTGTCTCAACTGCCAAAACTGCTGCCTGTCCTCGATTGTCTGTATAACTCATCCAACCCACAGTTTCTATCGGATCAGCTGATTTTTCGATGTGGACAGCAACCGGAGCCCTCCACAAGAGCGAAGACTTAATCGAAATGACTGTCCTGGGTCCCTTATCTGTATCAAGGATGTAAACCTTGCTCCAGCCAAAATCCACATCGCCAAGAGGCTCCGCATTCTCTCCTACATCCGAATGAGCTTTGGCTGCTGCAAGCGGGGTAACCCTATAATCCCCTGCAAAATAATAACCAAAAACAAGGACCATAACTAGGATTACTGCCACTGTGAGCTTATTAAAATTTCTCATGGTCTCCCCTCCTGACTAATATGTATATTAATTCCTATTCGACAACCTTAACCGTTATTTTATCGGAGATACTTATGGGGTTTATATCTCCTTCATTTAATGAAAAATCTCCAACGGCTTTAACCTCATATTCTCCTTTAGGCAAAAATAAGCCTTTCGCCGGACTAAGTTCTCGCCAATAGTCTGCTATTGGCTCATCGCCGCCAACATAGAGTTGACAATCGTAAGTATATAGTTTATCTCTCTTTAAAGTTGTGGCGGTCTGTATGGGAAGCTTAATTCCTCCGATCTCAAGTTCATTGCCATCAGAGATATAAAATAGAATGCCTGGATCACCATGCCAAAGGGTGATCTCTCGATCACTTCCAACGTATTTCAGAGTTGCCCAAATACGAATCTTATCTGTGCTTTTATAAATGGGTTTACCTGAGTACACTTTCAGCTCGAAAAGCTCATTGCTGTCATCATGCAGATCATGGATGTCATTGAGTTGAACAAAGTCCACCCAATCAATAATCACATGCTGGCCACAGCCGCCGAGCAGCAACACCATTGCAATAATAGCTATAGATACACCTTTCATTCGTAACCCCCGCATGGAAATACGAACCTGTTCACTGAGCCTTACTACCTTCTTATATGTGACTTCTCCGCAATGGATAAATATCCTTCTCAGGGGCAAAAACAACCCCTTCAGCAATTCCTCAATAAACCGCTTTGACGCTAACTAAAGAAAAACCGTTTCCAAGTCTTGTTTGAAAACGGTTTTTCTTTAGTCAGCCATTAGTGAGTCATCAGAGCTAATGCGTTCTTAGCAGCGGTACGTCCAGAGTTTATATTATTACCATTGCAAGTACCACCGACTTTGAAGGTGTACATATTTGCCCAAAGCATAGTACCCTCTATCCCGACTACATACAAACCTTTTATAGGATTCCCCTTTGTGTCTATTGCATTGAAATTATTGTCCGTCTTGATTGATCCGATCGCTGCGGTAATACTATATCCTGCATGTAGCCCATAGAGCGGACCCGGTTTGAAAGAAATAAGTGCCGAAGGATCCTTACCAAAATCAGCGTCATCTTGCTGCTCGCAAGATGCGTTATAACGTTCAAAGGTTTCATTTAAATTAGCCGGATCAACGTTCATAGCTTTAGCCAGTTCATCAACAGAATTACCAGAAACGATTTCACCTGAATCCAAACCATCCTGCAGTTGTTTTATTGCCTCAGCGTCCCCACCAGTGAACTTATCCATCAGCGCCTGATCCATTACAATGAATGTTTTCTTGGTAGACCTTACCGGGATGGCCATGCTCATTGGGTTTTCTCCTGCGAAGTCTTCATTTACGAATCGCCGGCCTTTCTCATTGACCCAGATGGCGTAAGGGGCCGCAACGCCAATCCAGAAAGAGAATTTTCCGTTTTGGAAATAGCCTGGAAGTCCTTTAATACTCAGGATATTTAAATAGGCGGCATTCTGTCGATTGTTCGCTCCGCCGGCCTCCACAACCATGCGATTTCCGCTGCCATCACTTCCTGGGAACCCTTCATAATGATAATATTCTGTATTGATACCGTTCTCTGCAACATACTCCAAATTCTCAGCAAAACCACCAGTAGCCACAATTACTGAAGAAGCATTAATCTGAAGGGTCTTGCCATCACCGGTTGAAGCATAGACGCCTTTTGCAGCGCCAGCCTCATCCATAATCAACGATTCACCCTTTGTTTTATACATGAACCGCACTCCTGCCTTTTCGGCGGCAGCCAGCATTGGAACAACATAGTCTTGCGCGCCTGCACCACTCTCATAATAGTGGAACACTTGGTTTTGGTGCGGGTTTGATTTGTCACCGGAGCCAATCTCGCCAAATTTAACACCATGATCAAGCAGCCAGTCCAGATTTTTCCCAGAATTGTTAATAAGGTCAATATAACCTTCGCCAGAACTTCGGAACTGACCGGTCTCAAGCTCTTCGCGAATCAGCTTTCCTAAAGATGGTATCTTAATACCTTGCTCTTTCTGCATTCTTGACCCTACAGCAAAACATCCTTCAACGCCCCTTGCACCACCACCTGCGGTGCTTTGTCCTTCAATGCATACGACCTTAGCCCCTGCCTCACCCGCTTCAACAGCAGCTGCCAAACCAGATGCTCCAGCCCCGATAATAACAATATCGCAACTTATTACCTCATCTGCTTTAAAAGCCTTTTTAGTGGTTGCGGTGGATTCTGTTTGAACATTTGATGTACATCCACTCAATCCTAATGCCGTAACACCTGCAACACCTACTGCTCCTTTCAAAAATGTGCGTCGACTAACTCCCTTTATCTCCTCATTCATGTAAAGCCACTCCTTTTGAAGTTTTATCATAATCAGTCTCATTATATGCTTTGACAAATTATAACAAAAGCAATTAGAGTGATCCCTTGGCGCAATCTAATGTTGCTCAGAGGCGGCCCCATAGTAGGAGTTTATTTTATACTGCTTTCTTGCCGGTATGGATGCAATATTGAACCGGACTCATTCCTGCCAATTTTGGATTTACAGGGGGTGCAATACTTGCATTTTTTTCTTTAAAAATTCTTTAAATAAATTACAATACTTTGATTTTAATAGATTCACTTTTAAATTATCAGCATTTTTATAATAAAAATAAATCCCTAAATGAGGATCCGCATATTTTATGAACTTGTAGCCTTTTTTTGCTAATGAAATAGCAACCACGGGGACTCGGTATAGCCCTTTGTCTTGGTCCACCAAGTCATAAACTGTCATAATATCGGACACGAAATAATCTCCTTTTTTCCAATAAGGGAAAAGCTCTTTATAATAGTCTGTATCAAATCCATCCGTATAAAATATAATTGGAGAGTTGAGAATATCGGCTTCTACTAACATCTCTTTATTCGCCACTTTGCTATTTTCGTTAACCATAAAAAAGGCTGGACTTTCAATTAGGATATCGCTTTGATCTAAAGCGCTTTTATCCGGTGTCCAGGCAATAATCACATCTACTTTTTGATTTAATAAATATATATGTGCTTCCGCACCAGTACAATGTATAATTTTGAGATTAACAACAGGATACTTTTCCTTAAACTCATTAATTCCTTCAAAAAAGAATGTATATAAATTTATTGGAATACAAATAGCAATATCAACAATTTCTTCATTCGCACACATCATTTTATGCAATTCATCATACTGCTCTATTAATTTTCTTGCATGACCAACATATTTATCTCCAGTGCTAGTAAGTTTAATACCGTTATGGGTTCTCACAAAAAGATTTATATTAAGTTCACGCTCCAATGAGAGGATTGCCCGGCTTACTGCTTGCCTACTGACATATAAGCTGTCAGCAGCATCTTGAATTGAACCGCATGCAGCCACTGTAATGAAATAACGTAATTGTAGGATATCCATAACTATATCCTCCCTTTGAATTCTTTATTGTATTGAAAGTTGCATAGAGTTTAAAAGCCCGCGTAAGCGGGCTTTTAACTCAGATGAATCATGAATATATATTTTCCTGGGGGAGCTGTTATTTTTTCGCCTGCTCCAAAGCAAGATTGACGGCTTCCTTAATCGCTGCTGAACTCAGGCTGGCGCCGCTGATGGCTTCCACTTCCGTGGACTGCGCTTCGACGATTTTGCCGGGCAGTTCGGCCACTGCGCGGGAACCGATACCCTCGGTTTCCTGATTTTCCACAACCGTGACATCGGTAATTTTATCACCCTTGATGGTGACAGATACTTTCAGCCCGGGCTGAATTCCTTTGTCGCTGGTTCCTTCGTAAGTTCCGTCCTTATACACGCTTGTGCTGGCTGGAGAGGTGCTTCCGCCGCAGCCGGCCGCTAAAAGCACAACTGCCAGCAACATGCATATTACAGTAAATAATTTAGTCTTTTTCATCTTTATCTCCTTAGATTATTAGATTTGTTTGACGGCATTTTCACCGGCAATGTATCCATAAAACATACACAGTGAGTGCGAAATACCCTTGCAAGCAATTGGATAAGCCACATGGTAGCGGTTGCCCTGAATGTTGCCGGCAACGTAAAGCCCGGGGATAATTTTGCCCTCTTTGTCATAAACATGACAATCTTCATCTGAAACCAGACCACCGGCTACAATCAATGTCATTTGCATACCGCTCTCAAACGTATAAAACGGTCCTTTTTCAATGGTGTGCAGACGGGTTGCAACTTTGCCAAAGTCCACATCCTTACCATTTCTGGCTAATTCATTATAACGTTCAATTGAGGCCTTAGCTTTTTCTTTATCGCGAATATCCGTTAAGGCCAAAAGCTCATCAATCGTTTCCGCCTTAAACATGGTGGCATTTTTTTGTGCTACCGCGTCTTCCACGGCGTCGCGCATAATGTACGGACTAATACCGTCAATGGTCAGATTCTCAGGTGTTGGCTTATCAACCACATAAGACGGGCATCCGTGCATGGCTTGAAAATACGGCACAGATTCTGCCCAGGTAGAATCAAAGATTGTCCAGAATTTACGTTCCGGCTGGGCCTCAAGTTGATTTTGTACTGCCTGACCGCCTTGGTCTTCGTTCATAAAACGCTCGCCATTAAGATTAAGACGCAAAAACGGAGCTGTGCCGATGCCGCCCTTCGATGTCCCAAAATGGCCCATATAGTGAGTCATGGGAGCGTGCTTTTGCTGAATGGCAGCGTTCACGTACGAGCCCAAAATCAGACCATCGCCCTGGTTGGTACGATTCCCTTCGACGTCCACATCAGGCCACATCAAAGGTCCATTATTTACAACAAAATCAGGGTTGTAATAAGCAAGGATATCTTTGTTGCTTGAATAATCGCCGGTTGCCAAAATCACACCCTTGTTGGCTGTTATTTTTTTGTAAGTGCCGCTTGCGGCGTCACGCACAAATACACCTGTAATTCTGTCGCCCTCTTTAATCAATTTCTCGGCAAAATGGCCGGTTAAAACTTCAGTACCCTTCTCAATCGCTTTGTCAACATTGGCCTTAACAACAGCGTGTTGGTCGGGGTTAGAAAACTTGACCGTAACGGGATAAGTTGGAGCCGCTTCTTTTTTCCAATCATAGTGTTCCGGCAGCGGCACATAAAATGGCCAGAGCACTTGCTCTTTGTCAGTAGGAATTGGATCGGTAGAGTTTGGCGCAATGTATAAGCGATCTCCCATCGCATCGCAAAACCAGTCGAACACCGGACCAACATTGTGCGCCCATCTTGAATAGATTGCCCGTTTGGGAAAGTAGCACATTTCTTCCATCTCACGGTCAACGATGATATCCGGGTCAACATAATCATCAAAACCCTCGCCGCGCTTCCAGGTTGCGAACACCTTTGATTTGCCGGGCACGGCATATTCGCCCGAACGGCAAACACCGGCGGTCTTAGCCTTTTCAATTAAGATTACGCTGGCGCCTGCTTCGGCGGCTTTGCGCGCTGCACAAGTTCCGGCAACACCGGAGCCAATAACCACAACATCGGCTCTTTTTTCTTCGGCGATGTCCGTGGGATCCGCCGGCTCGGGCGGCAGCCACGCGAGTTCATTTTTGGATTGCGCTTTCCAATCGTAGCCTGTTGTGGCGGAACCGGAATCTGTTGCCGGAGCATCGGTATTGCCGCCGGAGCTCGGGGCACAAGCTGCTAAACCGGTCGCTACAACGGTTGCACCAATAGCTCCCATTCCCTGTAAAAATCGGCGTCTTGATACTTCTGTACTTTGCTTGGTTTTTTCTTTCATAACTTAACTCCTCCCTTTTGTTTGTTTTGTGATTTTTTTAACCAAGCAAATTATCCGGCATGCTTGGGCAAAACACTATCCGCTAATCGTAAGATTTGTCACAGAAAGTGTCCACCAATAGGGGTATTTCATAGTGTTTGCCTAAAATAAGTGTGTTGAGACTTGCCTTTTTGGTATAAAAGTCTTAAAATTAGACTATGGTACAAAGCAAACGAACATCTAACATTTATGCAATTTACACACGCAATTGGTCTACATTGGTAGGTCTTTTTTGCGTGGTGTATATATGGGCTTGCATTTTTTCTGCATTTTTTACTAACCAATACATAATGGTTGCCCCCGGCAAATGGGGTTATATAGGCGTTTGGGTTGGCATTGCTGCCGCGGCGATTATTTTTGGATATTTATTGTTAGCACATAAAAAAAAACTGTTGATTAAATGTGAACTAATCTTGCCATCATTTTGTGCAACACTACTGGTTGTATCAAGGTTTTTCTTTAGCTGGCAAGATGACACTTCATTATTTGCTGCAAATGTAATCCTTGGATTTTCCACCTTAACAATACTTGTTCTGGCGTTTTTAGGTATCAAAAACGAAACCTATGCCGGCATATCACAGATTGTCACAATTGCTATCATAATATTAATCTATATATGTTATTTTATTATTACTCAACTTTCGCACCCCAGTTGAGGGAATAGAGCCTTGATATAACTGGGTAATGCAGCAATCCACTTTTGTAATTGACTGAGTGATTCGTTATTCTCTGGTTTATTGGGTAGTAGATTAAGAACAAACGTCATTAACTGACGTAGTGCTGTTTTCAAGTCTAAATCCATAACCTCATCAGCAAAAAGATAAAAGAGTCCCCCAAGAGAGCGTTCATCATTGTTTTCTCTTCGTTCCCACTCCAGGATGAGGTAACGGGTAAAGACTATGGTTGTGTGACTAACCATCATATCGAAGGATCGGCCCTGAAATTCAGTTCCTAGCTTCAAATGCGATTTGGCCATTTTGAAAAACGTTTCGATACTCCAACGCATCCCGTAAATTCTTACGACTTCAGTAGTTTCTAAGGAAAGATCGGTGGTTAAGATCGCTAACCACTCTCTTCGGTTGTTTCGATTCTGGACGAAAACAACTTTTAAAGCTAAGCCTGAAGGGGTATGAACACGCACTGAACCCAGTATTTCTGCTTTCGGGTTCTTTGGGACTCTCGCGTAGAGCTCTCGTAAACTGAGTGATTTTCCTTCAAAGAGATAACGCTGCTTAAGTTCTTTAACCATTCCAATAACGTGAAGCTCCTTATCCCTTAGCTTTTGCAAAAGTGGAGCATGGGTAAACCAACTATCCATTAGGACGTAATCCGCTGAGAATCCGGCTTTGAGAGCTCGTTCAAGCATTTGAACCACGGTGTCCGGTTTAGGGCTCATCGCTTCCAGGCGACGCTTATAGCCTACGGAGCGTTTGTCTAAGTCCTCTCTCATTTCACAAAGACGATTTTTAGCTTTTGCAGAACTCATCAATGTAAAATCAAGGGGTGCGAAGCTGAACCCGTCAGACCAGCCCAAGGTTAGTAAGGTGTAACCGCGAACAAAGCGGCCCGAAACATGGTCAAACACTCGGGCTAAGAGTTCAACTTTCTTGCTTCGTTCGCGCTCCATTACAGAATCATCTACGATAAAAACACGGATACGCTGCGCAGAGGTGAGCTTTTCAAAGCGTCCGACCATCTTGAGGCTGAGTAACTGGTAAAAACGCCTCCAGTTATACCGAGAGTCATTGAGAAACCGATAAACAACATCTTTACCTGGAAGAGATTCTGCCCGGCTTCCTTCTAACAGCCGAAACAGATTTCGACCTTGAAAAACGAGTTGGAAAATGATTTGGAAGACAACGAAGCTTGAAACCCCATAGGACTTGCGGATCCCAGCGGCTCGAAGCAGCTGACTAAGCTTAAGGGAAGAAAAAATTAAAGAAAGCTGATTTTGATGCTGTTCAGGCAGAGAGTTGTGTTGTAACATGGAGATACGCACCTTTCTGTTTTGGAAATTATGGTTGTTTGGTCACTTCCATTTTACCAATTCGAAAGGTGTTTTTCTGTCAATGAACAAAATATTTTTAGCCTAATCCAGTAGTAGACTGAGTTTGAACAGATTTTCGCGCTGCGAAAGTTGAGATTATTATATTTATATCTTGGCCTTTTGTTGGTGACACTCTGGCAAACCAAATAGGTCAGGCATTATTGGTATTTTTTTTGTTTAGTGTTTCTTACAATATGTTTTTGCGTATGCAAAGAATTGAACCTTCCGAAGCAGACATAGAATCAGTTAAAGAAAAACCTATATCAATAGAAAACATTACTGTGAAATATAAACTATCGCCTCGCGAAGCCGAAGTTTTATTATTGCTCGCTCAAGGTTACAGCGCGCCGTTTATTGCTGATAAATTTTTTATATCGATTGGCACTGTAAAAACTCATATCAAACGCATTTATATGAAATGCGGAGTGTCCAAACGCGACGAGTTGATTAAGTTGTTGCATTTGTAGGTGTTTCAGTAAGCAGGGCGTTTTGATATAGAAGCTCGCTGACTCAACGAGCACAGCCAAAGAATGGTGCGGAGGAAATCCGCACCATTCTTTGGCTGTGCACTCTATCTGTTCTTACCCCCCACATGCTGATGCTGACTTCCAGTTCTTCGAGATTCCAGAACTTGCCTCGCCTTGTTTCCAGTCTTCCTCAGGTATATCCTCTTTTTTGTATTTGCTCAAAAAGTAGCACCGGGCTTTCTGGATATTGCGGAGCAGGTTTTGTCTGAATGCCGTGCGCCGTGAGGACCGAAAGGCTCCGCAATCAATGAATAATTTTAAGAGGCTTTTTAGCGGGCGGCCACTCCTTAAACGTCTCAGCTATGGTCTCAAGCAGCTTCTGGGCCTCTTTTCTTTTTTCTTCCTTCAGCTTCGCATCAAGATAGGTCAGGGCTGTCGTCAGCTCGAAGAAGCAGGATTTTTTTGGTCTGGTGGGTAATCATATTGATTTCAGCCGCGATCACCAGCGGCTCCCGTTCGGTCACTAAATCATTCACTCCATCTGCGCCTTTCGTCAATTCGTCTAATGCAGAATATGCCGACGGCCAGTGGATAGTTAGACTAGTAAGGGCTATGTTTTCAACCTTGGAAAATATAGCCCTTTATACCAACTCAGCAATTCCTCGATAACCCCATCAGATACTCAACTTTATTCAGCGTTGCTGCTGCTTTTTGGGCAGCTTTAGCTGCACCGGCAGTTAATATTTGATCGAGGCAGTCACTATGAATAAATTCATGATACCTTTCCTGAATGGGACGTGTGGTTTCAATAATGGCTTCGGCAAGATCATTTTTAAATTGACCGTAGCCCTTGCCCTCATATAATTGTTCGATTTCATCTGTGGACTTATCAGTGATTAAAGAATAGATAGCCATCAGATTCGATATGCCGGCCTTACCCTCTCGATCATAGTAAATTTTGTTTTCCGAATCGGTTTGAGCTCGTTTAATCTTTTTGAGGATTGTTTCCGGTTCGTCAAGCAAATAAGGCGTGGCCAGGGAATTGATATCAGATTTACTCATCTTCTTCTTTGGTTCCTGGAGGGACATAATTCTTGCGCCCACTTCCCCGGTATGAATAGCAGGAAGTTTAAATGTTTCCCCATAACGGCTGTTAAAGCGTTGGGCTAAATCTCTGGTTATTTCAATATGCTGCCTCTGATCATCCCCAACCGGCACATAATCCGTTTGGTAAAGCAGGATATCCGCAGCCATTAAGGGCGGATAGGTAAGCAAACCGGCGGGGATGGAGTCGCCATTGCCGTGCCGTTGTGCTTTATCTTTATATTGAGTCATCCGTTCAAGCTCGCCAATCGTGGCTAAGGTGGTCATGATCCATCCCAATTTGGCATGTTCAGCTACTTCGGATTGAATAAATAAAGTTACTTTATCAGGGTCCAAGCCGATTGCCAGATACAATGCGGCTAAATTTCTGATGTTTTTCCGGAGCTGTTCGGGTTCTTGGGGCACAGTGATTGCATGTTGATTGACAATACAGAAGTAGCACTCATGCTCATTTTGATAACTTGTAAAGTTTTTCATTGCACCAAGAAAATTCCCTAAGGTGATTGTTCCACTAGGCTGTACGCCTGAGAAAATTACTGCCATTGCTGTCACTCCTCATCAATAATTAACTAAAAATAAAAAGCCCAATCATCCTCAGGGACGATTGGACCGTGGTACCACCCATATTTGTTTAATATATTGCCACATATTAAACACTCTTTCCGTACTGAATCATACGGCACCTTTGTAACGTGTGGATTATCACGTCAACTCCTACTGATAGTTCGGGTTGCTGCTCAAGAGGCCATTCCATAGTTATTCCGCACTGATTCTCACCAACCATCAGCTCTCTGAGACTTCCTAACTATTTACTCTTCTCTGTCATTGCTTTTCATCACTATTTATATGTTAAGAAATAGTTTATCAGCTTTATACCCTTAAATCAAGTTTTGCATCGTGCCCAGGCTCTTTAGCTGAAATTCGTCACCAGTGTCGAATTTCAACTCTGCCCATGCACTTATCCATCTTCACTACTAAAACCTGAATATACCTACTTCCGCCGAAACAAATCCTCCGTCTTCAGCCCATTGGCCTTAACCAGTTTCCGCCAGCCCGCTTCGGCTGCGAATTTATAGGCAAACCTGGGAAAGTTGGCCGTAATAAAGATAGTATCCCCACCGGTACGGTGGGCAATGTTCGCGGCCAGGGTCTGCAAAGCCTTGCCCAGACTCTTCTTCGGCCCGCTCCCTGCCGGGACATTCTTTAGCGCCGGAAGCATTCCTCCCGCTCCGATTCCCAGCCCCTGCCCCCATTGCAAGCCTGATTTCATGCACCAGTTCTCCACCATTTCCAGAGCCAGCCTGCACTGCTCTCCCTCATAAAAACCGCAGTTTACCAGACAATAGACCGTGACCTTTGGGGCCGGCCTGGCTTTAAAGTGATTCTCCAGCTGAGCCAAACAGCTCAGCAGATGAGAAGGGACTCCGTCCACATATAGAGGAAAGGCCAAAACCCAAACATCCTGCTCTTCCAGCTGCTCCATATCTTCAAGGCTCAGCTGGGGCTTGCGGAAATCATATTCTGTGATCTCACTGTCGTTTATAAACGTCCGCAGTGCCTGCAATGCAGCTTCCGAAGCACTGTTTTTAACCTTGGGACTCCCGTTGATCAAGGCTATTTTCATTACAGCTGCCCCTCCAGTTCGGCCAATTCCCGGAGAAAAGAAACCTTGACCCTTTGACAATTCAGATTGATCGCATTGGCCCGGACTAATTTCTCCGCAGTCCATTGTTCTTTTTCCGTGATCTCGCCATAAAACCAAACACTCAAATCCAGGGGCTGTTCATAACGGGGCCTGTGGTGCATCTCCCCGTTTCTAATCAGAAAATAGGGATGAATATAGGAGATGCTCCGATCCAAGACATTTTTGACAAAAGGGCTGTATCCGCCGTAGAAGCATTGGCTGACAATGATCAGTTCACTGCTGTGCCCCAGATCAGCTCCCATGTCACCATACTCGTCCCGGATTACGCAGGCCCCCGGTGTTTTGACCCAGCAGCCAAAGCAGCCGATACAGTGCCGGATTTTCCCGTTATTGGTGATGATTTTGGTATCCTCGCCCAGCCCAGGCCTGATTTTATCCAGCTCTTCCTGAGCAAGATCATGGATCAACAACCTCATAGCGTACCTCCGACCCATACTATTTTTGATTTTAGTGTCAATCAATTTGAATCTATCTTCATTATACTAACTTAAGTGGAAAACACCACCGTTGCCAAATTCAAATTTTCCTCCTGCTCCGATCTCGAAGTGTTTCTTGGCAATCCCTAAATCAACCAGATCCATGGCATAGTCATCGGCAATTCCAGCGCTTAAGCTGTTGTTCTCATACTTAAACATTACCTTTCGGCTGTTTTTAGCACTTGGGGCAAGCAGTACGGCTTTCATTCCGTTTTCTATCCATTGAGGCAATGGTTGATCGCTTATGATTCGTTCTGCCATGGCCTTTACTTTTCTATGGGTAGCTGACCGCATCATTTTTTCTTTTAGTGAGGGAGCTTCCACTCTCCCTACTAAAACAACACAGACCAATTCCTCGCTGTCATCAGCCATGAGCTCGTCCTTATCGAAGGTGCCGCCGACCCAGCAGGTTCCCAAACCTAAATCAGTGATGGCAAGAACTAACTCTTCTCCATAATAACCCAGTTTTTCCTTCAAATCTGTGAGTTCTTTTTTCCCCTTCATCACTATAAGTGAACGCACATTCGTAAATAAACCATAGCTCTTGCTTAATTTCCGAAAGGCATGGCTTCCGTCCGCCAAGAATGTCATTGCTAAGCCGGATGCTTCATTGAATTCATTAATAAGCGCCATGATTTTTGCTTTTTCCTGATCTGTAATGGGCTCTTTGGCAAATTTTCTCCGGGAAATTCTATTTTCCAGGGTACTCCTCATAAAATTACCTCCCAATTATTCATCATTATTCATCATTTCCTGAATAGAATTCTTGCATTAAATCTTCAATATGCAAGACAAGATTCTTAAGCAATGCAAATTTACTGGACATATTGATATAGTAAAAATTCTTCGCCCCTTCTTCCCGCATGAGTATGATACCCGCATCCCGTAAAATTTTCAGGTGGTGTGAGACAGCAGGGCGGGAAAGATGAACCTGCTCTGTAATTTCACCGACACGAAGGCCCGTCTTGCAGGTAGTTTCCATTAAAACCATTAAGATTGCCTGACGGTTTTCATCGCCAATAGCCAATATGATTTTTTGACACTCCAGGAAATCCTCTTTGATCAGCTTGAGCTGCTCCTGTTTATCCATAGTGACACCTTCTTAAATCTTGTTTAATCGTTCGAACCAATAAACCTTATGTAAATCATAAAACAGCCTTCAGCTCTATGCAACATTGGGAAAGAAAATCAAGACCAATCCACCGTTTAAGCATGCACAATAAGAAACCAGACGCAGGCTGCCACAGCAGGCCGCGTCCGGTTTCCAAAAGCTTGTATCGGCTTACTTAATTCGTTCCAGTAAGCGTGTTGAGCCCATAATCTATTCTTTCACCACACTGTCCAGCATTGTCTCGATCGCCATCTTGACGCCCAGCGGCGTGCTATAGTTCAAGCCTGCGGAATTGGCAAAATACACATTTTCTGCTTTGACGGCTTTCAAGGATTGCCAAATCGCCGATTTCGTTGTTTCTTCCTGTAAGTAGATTTGTTGATACCCGCTTTCTTTGGGGCCAAGCTGGCCGATAATAAAAATATAATCCGGATCGAAATCCGCCAAGGTTTCAAGGGATATTTGTCCATATTCTTCAGGATATCCCTCCGGCGGGGTCAGACCAAATCCAATCTCTTTATCAAAGTAAGCCTGCTGACCCGTCGCTGTTTTGCCAAAGGCACCAAATGTATTTTTGCCTAAGTCCCAAAGGATAACAAAGGTTTTATCTTCATATGTCTTCAGCTTTTCTCTCGCTTCGGTCATTAAGGCATCGATCTCGGCAATGTATTGCTCCGCCTCTTTCTCCGCGCCTAAGCATTTTCCGTAGCTGCGGAGGCAGTCTTTGTAGTCGTTAATTTCAAATAAAAGAGTAGGTGCAATCTTGTTAAGTTCATCATAGGCGTTAGCGGAGGTGTTCCTGCCGATAATTAAATCAGGCGACACTTCCAATATTCTCTCCATGCTGGGTGTCCTCCGACTTCCTAAGTCAATAATTTCGATTTGTGAGGCGTATTGTTTCAGTGTTGCAAGCCCGTTCATCGCCATATCTGCATCCGGCACTGCGACAGGTGCGGTTCCTAGAACGATAGCTGCTTCAATGTCACCGAAGTACATCAGCACCACTCGTTCCGGCTTTTTCTCCAAGGTAACTTTGTGCCCCAAATCGTCCTCCACCGTCCTCGGCCACGGGGCTTCCTCCGCGCCGCCCTTTGGTTCCGGCGTGCCTGCACCGTTATTTCCCGCAGGCGCTGTGGCGCAGCCCATCAGCAATCCCGTTATTAATGCCAGAGAAACAATCAGTCTCATCAGTTTTTTCATTTTCCATTCCTCCATCTAGTTTGCATCGGCTAACTCTGAACCAAAAATATAACCGAAGTTTATCCCCGGCGCACGATGTCAGTATAGCAAAACATTATGGACAGATGAATGGTCATTTTTCCGTTTGAGGATGGAAGTTTTTCGGCATGGCCTGAAATTCCGTAGGCCACATGCCGGTAATTTTTTTAAATGACTTGCTGAAATAATAAGGGTCTGTATAGCCCACATCTTCTGCTGCCTGGATAACCGTGCAGCCATCGATCTGGAGCAGCTCTTTGGAACGCTCAATGCGGAGCCCATTTAAATAGCGCAAGGGCGTTCTGCCAACATGCCTGTGGAACAGCTCGGAAAATTGTTTGCCGTCCATGTCGTATTGCGCCGCCAGTTGTGCGATGGTAAACTGTCGCGCATAGTTTTCGTGCATAAAGGCAACAGCATCCTCAACCAGTCCGCCTTTATCACATCTGTATTGTTTTTGGGCCGACAGGGCAATTTCTTCAATAAGATTGTGAAATAAGGACTTTCTCCGTAAAACCGCTGTGCTGCCCGATGCCAAATTGCTCGTCAGGAGCTGTTGCGCCATATCCGTAATCCTCAGACTGATTCCTGTCGGGACATTAAAATGCCTATGAAAAAATGGCAGGCTGAGTACTTCCTTTTCAGGGAGACTAAAATATAAACGGGCACAACGCCAAGTTTCCTTGCCAACAACCTCTCGGTCAAATCTTGTTCCCGGAGTTGCATGAAAAATCTCACCCGGCTTCAGCAGATAAGGCGTATTATTAAGAGTAACACGAGCGCTTCCGGCTAATGGAACAACAAGGCCGCAAAATTTGGGATTTGTAGCCGAGTCTCTCAGAATTGCTCCCGGTTTTATCGCGTCCTCCCCAGCACCTATATATACGAAGTTGGCCTGCGCATAATAATCCGTGAGCTGGTCAATGTTCATTGGCATTTTGCAGAGAACCTCCCTCGCACACCTATGGGTTGGCTTTCATATGTTCCAAAAATACCCGCAAAGGACAAATTCGAGTTTTCGTAGAAGCCGCAGGTTCATTAATATTCCCATAATAGGATCATTCTCCGACAGCGCACAATACCACCGCATGATGGCCTATGTTAATGTTTTATCGTTGCACCCAACTACCCTGTTCAAATCATAGTACCATATAAGTTAGCTAATTCTAACTTATATGGTACTATGATTTACTATGATTTTCAAGGATAAAGCGCGTTCTTCCACAAACACTTAAGTTAAGGTATCTCTCTCTAAAAACTTGCTGAAAAATCAGTTGTATCATCGCTCAAGAGGAGTCTATCACTCCGCTTTTAGGCTGTTTGACTACAGCCCCTTATATCAAATTATGCGAGGCTCAGTATTTCTCGATCATATTCAGGAACCTATCCAGCTCCTGCTCTTCCATGTGGAAGCCGTGCTTATCCTCGGGATAGGCGCCGGTACGGACATCGTTGGCCCAAGCGCCGTAGGCGCCGGCGGCCCACTTAAAGAAGTCAGCATAGACCTTGGCATGAGAGGCCAGATGAGGCATCATGTTAAAGATGTCGAAGTCGACCATCTCGCAGCCGTCGGCAGCGCCGCCTGCGGCAATGGAGATCACTGGTACGCGCAGTTTCCTGGCGATGGCGTTGGTGACTTCAATGGGAGTCAGCTCGACGGTCATGGCCATCATGCCGTTTTCCTGATACTCATAAGCCATGCGGAAGACCTTCATGGCATCCTCGGCTGTCTTGCCCAGACGTTTGTAGCCGCCATGCCTGCTTGTCTGCCAGCCGGACAGGGCGCCCACGTGACCGAAGACCACCAGATGGTTATCCGTCATATACTTCAGGGTTTCGTTATTGACGCCCATGGGAAGCAGGGAGTCGGCGCCTTCGTACATGTACTGGGAGCCGTACTCCAACGCTTTTTCCTTGGAGGCGAAGGTCGGAGTCTGCATCACGAAGTTGATGTGGATGAGCTTCGCGGCGTTACGAACGGTGCGAATCCACCAGGGTGCGTTGGCGATGGACATGGTCATGTTTTCGGCGGGAACGGTCAGGCGGCAGATGTCGCAGCCGGCCATCTCCGCGGCCATGGTAAAGTACTGATCCCTGTTGGCGGGGCACATCTGAACGATGGGTGTGCCCTCGTCCTTGAGTTTCTGCAGATAGGCGATGGACTTGCGCCCTTTCTGCATCTTGGACGCTTTAACATTTTTATCCTCCGCTTTGATCTCAATATCTTTTTCTTCGGCCATGATTGCCTCTCCTCTCCATTAATAGAATGTCTACCCATATCGCAGCAACGATAGGTCAACCATTTTTACGGGGATCACCTTTGGAACACAGGCGGCAGCAGTGTCTCTTCTTTGATTACGGCGCTGGCACAGACCAAGTCCATAGCCTTCCTCACCAACACATCATCTCTCAGCAGCTCCAGGTCCTCGCCGAGAAACTCCTTCACCATCCCCACCGGCAGCTGCTGCCGGACAGCTATGACTTTCGCCTCTTCCTCCAGCTCTGCTTTGCTTACTTCAAAGTTCTCTGCTGCGATGATTCCTTCGAGCACTATTCTGGTCTTCACCAGCTTGAAGGCTTCTTCCCTGAACCTTTCCCTGGGATCGGCCAGCTCACCCTCCATGAAGTCAGAATACCCGCCGAACATCATGCTCCCGTATTTCTTCTTATGTTTCAGCTCCATAACCATCCTGGTGATTTCATGATCGACCAGGTTCTGGGGAACCTGGATGTCATTAGCTGCCAGGACCTGGTCAAGGATAGCCTCTCTCATCGCCATGTCTTCGTTTTCAGCGGAGGCTTCGTTTTTAACCCACTCCACTGCAACGCCCTTGTAGTTCTTCACTGCTATTGGCGGCATCTCTGCTCTTTCTCCTCCTTTTCGGAAAGTCCATTGATAACTGTCAACGGCTTTTTTGGGTAGTTTAAATTAACCAAGGCAGATACCGCCATCGATTCTCAATGTGCCTGCATTCATAAACGCCGACTCATCACTGGCCAGATATACTGCGCCCCCTGCGATATGCTTAGGGTCAGCGGCCACATATCTTTCTGTGACCCATTCGCCGGTCAGAATCCAATCCCGGGAGCTTTTGTTGTAGCCACTACCACGATGGATTGCGGCGCCTTTATTGGCCATAGCCTTGGCACTCCAGGCAGGATCGGCACTGATGGCGGTCATAAAGGGACCGGGCTGAATGGTGTTAACCCGGATGCCGTTACGGCCATATTCAAAGGCCATGCACTGGGCCAGGGACTCGGAACCGCCCTTGGAGGCTATGTAGGCAACACCGGCTGTGCAGCCTTCTACGGCGCCGTTGGAGGTGACCAGGATCATACTTGCCCTGATTTCATTAGGGAGGAAATACCTCAGGCAAGCACGGGAAATCTTCATGGAACCGGTCAAATTGATAGCCATAACAGAGTCCCAGTCTTCGTCTGTCACCTCTTCAGCTGTGGCGAAATAGTCCATACAGCCGGCGAAGTGTGCCAGGACGTTAAGGGAGCCGAATGCTTTAACAGCTGCCTCAACAGCTTGCGCGCAGTCTTCATTGCTGGTGATATTGCCGGTAAAGGCAACCAGGTTTGCCGCCAAGCCCATGTCCTCAGCTTCCTTCTGCAAAGCAGCCAGACGGTCCCCTTTATTATCCATGGCCAGGACTTTGCAGTTTTCACGAAGATATTCCAGCGCCGTTGCCTTGCCCATGCCGGCTCCGGCCCCGGTAATGATCGCGATTTTCCCATGCAATCTGTTCGCCATCGTCAACACTTCCTTTTTTAATTCTTCGCCAATCTCTCCTGATTCCATAGTCGTTATGCCCATAGCAGTAATGCTGTTCCTTTTGTAAACGCCAAGGTTCAGCTGAATCTGGTTATATTATCAGCCGTATCAACTTGATTTTCTATACACAGAACTGTGTAACTTTTCCTAATCTTTTTGGCTTGACCCTACGATAATTGAATCTCCTGAATCCTATGATATAATTGGAACATATAGCCAAAATCATCCACATCACTTAGCGACAGTTACCCTACCTTTGACGATTGAAGATCCGCACATGGATGACATCATTAATACGAGGGGGATTAATGATCATGATTCAATTGGATCAATTGCAGTGGCTGAAAATTCATGATTTTTTACTGGATATAGAGAAGGCCTGGGAACCGAAAGGCTTTTGCACCCAGGTGATGGCTAAACTTCATATGCTGCTCCCCTATGATAAAGCCCGCATCTATATCATCAATAAAAATGGGCAAATAAGTTATGAGTTTCTCTATGGCGTGGAAAAAAGATGGAGCGAAAATTATCTCTCCTATTATTCTAAGATAGAAAACAATCGCTACTCGATTTTTCGCAACAGCAACTATGCCAATCCGGAAATCCACGGCTCTGTGACTGATTGGGATAATCATACGATTGATGAATTTGTCACCCGTTATATCAAACCCCAGGGAATAAAACACAGTCTGGGTTTTACGCTTTACGGCGACGCTTTCGGGAAAGGTATTTTTTGCTTTGACCGCACCAGCGGCACCGGATACCAGACTAAAGAGCTGGGCATCATCAGTATCGTCCACCCTCATATTCAGAACCTACTTAGAAATTCATTTGTTGCTGTAACAAGAGGCACTTCTCATCCAAAAAATCCCGACAGCAAAAGTCTCCTTACCAAGAGAGAACATGAAATAGCTGAATTACTATACAAAGGAGTCAGTCCCATTAATATCAGCAATCAATTATTCATCAGCCTCTCCACTACCTATAGGCATATTGCTAATATTCATGCCAAGCTTAATGTATCCAGCCGTCAGGAGTTGATCATCGCCTTATTCGGCTATTTTCAAGACGGTACCAATCTTACCTTGACATAGTATAAAATCGCTTCCTGCTCACGGCAGGCGGCGATTTTTTTATAGCATCCCTTGTTCAGCGGGATTAGAACATTTCCCGGCTCATTCTGTCAATTTCCTGATTGACCTGGACATAGACGCCGGAATAAAATAGTTCCTGCCCCATCTCCGACAAGCTCTCTCCACTGCCTCGGCGCACCCGTCCAGGCAATACGGTGGGAACAAGAACGTGAGGGTCTTAGGCCCCCCAATCAACATGCCTCAAAACTCCCATCTTATTGTTATTGACATAATTATTTTACATATGATAAAATAAAAAGTTTGTATTTAATTGATATATATGTTATGCTCATAAAGGTTTAACGATCACATAGGAGGTGGGGTCATTGTTTCAAATTGGCGATAAAATTTTTTATCCTTTGTATGGGGCAGGCATAATAGAAGCCATCAAAGAGAAGGAAGTCTTAGGGAAAAAACAGCTTTACTATTTCTTGAATATCCCTCACATTAGACTGAAGATAATGATTCCCATTGAAAGAACCAATGATGTAGGAATACGAGAAGTCGTAACGCCTGATGTCTTACAACATGTACTCAACGACTTATATAATGGAACGACCGATCCCTTAAGTGATAACAATCAGAGATATCGCCGGGATATGAATAAATCCAAGATAAAAACAGGGGATATTTACAAAGGCACCGAAATAATCCGTGATTTGATGCGGAAAAGCAAAGTTAAGAAGTTAAGCGCGGAAGATAAAGCAATGTTGGATAATGCCCTCCAAATCCTGACCAGTGAATTCATCCAAGTCAGAGGTGTTTGCAAAGAGCAAGCCGTTCATTTACTGAATGAAATAATTAATGTATAAGTTAGAGACCATCTCAATATTATTGTTGAGTGGTCTCTTTTAAGTCTCCTTCGCCTCCTGCTCACGGCAGGCGGCGATTTTTCATAGCATCCCTTGTTCAGCGGGATTAGAACATTTCCCGGCTCATTCTGTCAATTTCCTGATTAACCTGGGCATAGACGCCGGGATAAATACTATCCGGCCCGCCCATGGTCAGACAGGGAATAAAATAGTTCTTGCCGCATCTCCGGCAAGCTCTCTCCACTGCCTCTGCGCATCGCTCAGGCTTCCAGTCCGGAAGATCAAGATAACCACTGTCGATATCTCCCATGAAA
Organism: Desulfitobacterium sp. LBE; assembly: GCF_007830365.1. Taxonomy (NCBI): domain Bacteria; kingdom Bacillati; phylum Bacillota; class Clostridia; order Eubacteriales; family Desulfitobacteriaceae; genus Desulfitobacterium; species Desulfitobacterium sp. LBE. Next base: position 1,286,485 of record NZ_VLKD01000001.1, read on the forward strand.
GTAATCTTCTCCCCATATTTCTCGATCAGTTCAGGGGTGTTGTTGGTGGTCATGACGCCTTGCCAAATATCGACTCCCATTTCAATCATAAAGGGAACCAGATTAGCGGCATAGGAATCGCTGTGGTGGACAATCAATTCCACACCATTGGCTTTATAGAAGCCATAGATTTTTTTATAGGCGGGGAGGAAAAACTTTTTGAACATTTCCGGAGAAAGGAAAGAATTGATCTGGCTGCCCCAGTCGTCATGATGGAAAAGAGCATCCGGATGGATTTTTTCGATAACGATTTTGGCATAAGCTAATTCGAATTCGGTAAGGTAGTCGATCAGTTCGTGCATGGCTTCCGGTTCTTCATATAAGGCCATTAACGCGTCTTCCATACTCATCAGGTGATGAGTCATTTCAAACACTCCCGGCGCAGCCATCATCGTCACAAATTCCTCATTGCGGTCGACAGCCTGGGCATGGGCGATAGCCGGGGCCCAGGTTTCATCATCGGTGGGGATCACGGGCGCTTGGACGTACTTTCTCCACTCCGTGATATCTTTTAAAACCTTGTGCTCCTCATCATGTACTGGAAAGGGTCCGATTTGCCCTTCCGGCCACATCCAGGTTATTCCCCAGGCTGCTTTGGAGGTCTGCCCCGGGGCCGGAAATTCAGCCATCGTTACGCTGGCTTCCATGATGAGATTCATGAACTCATACTGCTTGACAAACCGGTCCGGACTTCCGCCTTTTAAGGTTTCCCATAAATTCTGACGCTTTGTCAACATATAAATCTGCCCTCCCTGTATTTAGGCTTTCCTTACTATAGCTATTAAACAAGCCGGTGGATAATTCCTCTTCAAACGCCTAATCTTTTTCAGCACCGGTGGGGACACCCTTTAGTCTGGTGTGCCAGGGATAGTTTTTTTGTACAGAAGAACTTCTTACCAGGCTATTGACTTTTTAATTCAATATAAGTACACTGCATATTAGTATGATACATACTAATATGCAGTGTTGGAGGGATCATTATGTCGCCGGTTGAATGTATGGTGCTTGGGTTGTTGTATCAAGGGTGCAAATATGGCCACGAAATAGACAAGGTGGTTACGGAACGCCACATGCGTATATGGTCAAAATTGACCCGTGCTTCAATGTATCAGGCGTTAACCCGAATCGAAGAAAAGGGTTGGGCGAAAACCACTGTCGAAAAAGACGGCAATTTCCCGGAGAGAAAAATGTATATGCTTACTGATACCGGGGAAAAAGCGTTGAAAGCAATGCTTCATGAGGGATTGGCATCAAGTGAGTATGTTGAGTTTAAAATAAGCATTTATATCAGCTTTATTTACGTTTTACCACCCCAGGAAGCGATTGAACAATTGACAAAAAGGTTAAAAGCAAGGATGGAGTTAATGAACACTCTTCCCGCGCTTAGCGACGAGGATGACAAAAGAATAGGGAAAAAAGCCAACCATAGACTGATCAAAGGGTATTATCAATTAGAAATTGAATGGTTGAAATCTTTGCTTGCCGAATTAAAGGATAATTTACAAGAGGGCTATAACCATGAAGATTAAAAATAACACGGCTATGAAATATCTCAAGATCTTCCATATCATCACCGCAGCAATTTGGTTGGGCGGGGTTGTCTGTTTAAGCGGGCTTGCCTGGTTTGGTTTTTTTCATTTGGATGAGCGGGCATTTTTGACCGTCGCCCCGCTAATACCGGAGCTCTATTTAAAAGTCATTATGCCGGCTTCTTTATTGACCATTGTTCAAGGTCTTGTATACGGCATTTTTACGAATTGGGGATTTTTCAAACATAAATGGGTGGCTTTGAAATGGGTAGCCGTTCCGTTATTGGTGGCTTGTACCGGAATCGGTTCAATCGGTCAGATATTTTTAATTCTGGAAAAGGTAAAATCCAACGGTTTTACGGGCGGATTTACCGATGGCAGCGTCGTTTTGCTGTTTATGACGGCACAAATTTTAATCATGAGCTTTATGATATGCATATCAGTGCTGAAGCCATTCAAAAAGAAATCTGCTGCTGCTTCATCCTGATTGCCGATTTAGAGCAGCGGGTAGAAGTTCAAAATCTTTCCAAAAAGCAAGGCATCATAGTATTCACCATCAATAAAATAGTGGTCTCTTAGTCGTCCCTCCAGCTCATATCCGTTCTTTTCCAGGATCCGGGCAGAACCAATATTGGCATCCACTACACCGGCCTGGAGTTTGTGAAGCTTAAGTGTTGTCAAGGCAAAATCAGTCATGAGGGCAACGCTCTCTGTGCCATAACCTTTGCCCCAATATTCTTTATGCAGGACATAACCTATTTCAGCATGGTTCGCTTTGGCGTTAAAGTTAAACATCATCGCCGTCCCAATCACTACCTGGGTTGATTTTAGGACAATAGAGGCATAGAGATGAGTGCCTGCCTCCTCCCGTTTGATCATGGTTGCAATGTGCTCACGGGTTTCAGCCAAGGTATGCATTAAATTCCAGCCGATAAAACGCGCAACCTCCTCATCTCCCGCATAATTATGGATCTCCTGAGTGTCATTTATGCTCAGTGCTTTAAAGCAGATATCTTTACCTGCCAATGAATGAAATAAATTGGTGTTCATCTTTTCTCTCCCTATCTACTGCAGTGACCTGCGTTATTTGCCCTTCAGCCTTTCACTTTGACAGCAATTTATCCAAATAAATGGATTTAAACTGTTTACTGGCCAGCATCTGCTTTAAAGGCGGTAATTTAAGAATAACGCCAAGTACTGCCGCCATGGCCCGATGATTGGCAAATGCCTGGTTATCAAAGATGAGATTTTGAAGGGTTCCTTTTTCGATGGCCTGCAGGACAAAGCGGTGGGTACTGTTGACCGGCGTGATGACCTGAACCTCTCTGCGCACTAATTCAATAACCTTTTTGGGGCAGCTGCGCACACATATCCCACAACCAAGGCAGACCTCATGATCCACCTGAGCTACCTTCTTACCCTCGGCGTTGGTTGACATGGAGATTGCCAGGACCGGGCATACCTTTTCACATTTGCCGCAGCCTATGCATTCCCGAGCAATCTTCGGCAGATAATTTGTGGTGGCCACCGGCTGCATGGGGCTGAATTTTCTTGCCGCCTGCAAAGCTTCACAGCAACACCCGCAGCAATTGCAGATAAAGGCCGGGGCTTCGCGGACATTTTCCCCCATTTGCACCAGATTGGCTGCATAAGAGCGCTCTAAGACATCCATGGCCTCTTGCTTATCAATCAATCTGGCATGCTGCCCATGTTCGGCAAGAGAGCGGGCAACATTGCCAAGGGTCAGACAAACATCCCAGGGGGCATCGATGGCACAGGATTGGCCTGTATGGGACATCTTATGCCGGCAATAACACGTTCCCAGGCCGATATGAGTTGCTTCCTCAATAATATGGCTGGCTCTTTCATAATCCAGAATATGAATGGTGTTATTATTGGTCAAAACCGGCTCTTGCACGTATACCCGCCCCAGACGGGTCTCCGTTGCGAAAAACAAGTCCTTGACAAAATCTTCTTCCACATTCATATACTGATAATACAATTCACTTAAGTATTTCTGATCAATGTCGCCTCTTGTCCGCATCAAGGCAAATTCAATAAACCCTGCCATAGGCGGTGGCATGACAAATTGACGGACCCCGTTATAAAATGAATCCACAAGCAGCGCCTTCTGGCAAAGATTCTCTAAAAGGGCTTCTGCTTTTCCTTCGCTGATCTGCCAGATTTTCGCTGCTTTTTTGGCCGTAAAGGGGCGAACCGGCAACAGGGCCACCCATTTGGCTTCACTTTCCGTATAGAGAACCTGCAAAATTTTATACAGGCTTTCCGAGGGCGGAGCCCCTTGTGTAAACCAGTTGATTCTCTCTTCTAAATTCTTATAGGCATCTTTACTTGTAATATGTCCCATCAATTCACCTTCCTAATGTCAAAAAGCGCATGCAAGGTTTTTATCCTACACATGCGCCTGCTTCATTCTGTCTCAAGCTTCTGTTCCTCAAGTCGCACATAATCAACACAGGTGCTGCCAAGCCTTTAATTTCCACCTATACCCATTATAGCGTATCCGGATGGAATTACAAGCACGCCCGCTAACGGCGGGGATTTTTGTATTTTCAAAGGCCTCAGACTTCTGATTTCTTTTTCACCATCAACACTAAAGATTGGTTCCTTACCAAAGAGTGGCTCCTTATCAAAGAGGGCTTCCTTACTAAAGAAGGTTTCTTCAGACTTAGCCGCAATTCCTCCCAATTAGCATTATAAACCAGATCGAAAAGCAGACTGCCCAATACTATCGCTGCCAAGACATCTAACATGACATGCTGTTTGACAAAGAGAGTCGATAAAATGATCAGAACCGCATTTACATAGACCAGAGACGTATTCAGATAGTTTTTACTTTGGCACTTATTGATCCCTTTAACCATTAAAAAGGTTGATAGGACATGAATACTTGGAAAGGCGTTATAAGGCTGGTCCTTACTATAAATCAGCGCGACCAGCTTCGTCAGAACATCATGGCCAACGAGTTCCGGCCTGGGAACATGGGTTTGGAAAACAAAATAGATCCCGTAACAGGCCAGCAAGCCAAGATTAAAAGCCAACAAGGTCCGGTAGTAAACCTTTTTATCCTTGAGGCAAAAATAAACCAGGGTTCCGAAAATGAAAAAATACCAAATGATATAAGGCACAATAAACCCTTTTAAAAAAGGAATCGTTTGATCTAAATCAGTCACCAGGCTATAAGCTCCGCGATCAGCATTATTGAGCAAAGCATAAAAAATATTCAAAATAGGAATGGACAACATGTAACTAAGAGGCTTGAGGTTTTTAATGATAGTTTGCATCTCTTTTAACTTCCTTTTCACTTAGTCATAGACTTTCTTTCTATGCAGAGGTACGCAAACTGTAAAAAACGCTTTTCCAAAAAATATGCTTGATCAAGCTTCACTGTAACCCTGCTAACTGCATTATAGGTCCTAGTTCTTAAAAATACGCTAAAGAATTCTTAGGAATTCATTAAATTTTTCTTGAATAAAGCTAAACTACCTCGTTTTAAAATATGAAGTTTTAACTTGATTTGCCTTTCAAAAAATCGATATATTCTGTTCCCCACTCCTGAATGGCATTTAAAACCGGCTGAAACCGCTCCCCCAGCTCGCTGAGAGAATACTCGACCTTAGGCGGTATTTGATCATAAACAGTGCGGATTATCAGACCGTTGTCACTCATCATCCGCAGCTGTTTGGTCAGGGTAGCCTGGGTTAGACTGGGGAGGGCCCTTTGCAGTTCATTAAAACGCATCTTCTTAAGGCTCAATTGGTACATGATCAGCAGGGTCCATTTCCCTGTAAGCAATTTTTGCGCCGTCACATAAGGGCATATTCCATATAAATCTTTTTCCATAAGTCCTCCTTAGTATCCTATTAGATACTTACTATACTAAATAATCGTACTTGAACTAACTATCCCATCATGATTCAATAATAATGATCAGGGGATTATCCGTCAATCCCTAAGAAACGGAGGATGCAGCCATGCAGGAAGTCTATGAATTTTTGAAACAGTGCGGAACCTATTACCTGGCCACTCAAGATGGGGATCAGCCCCGGGTCCGCCCTTTCGGCACCGTCGCTATTTTCGAAGACAAGCTCTATATTCAAACCGGCAAGGTCAAGGATGTGTACAAACAATTAAAAGCCAGCCCTAAGATCGAAATCTGCGGCGTGCAGGAGGGCGGCAAATGGATTCGTGTGGCAGCGGTCGCTGTTGAGGATGACCGCCTGGAAGCCAAGCAGCATATGCTGGATGCTTACCCATCCCTGCAGGGAAGGTATAAAGCCGATGATGACAATACCATCGTCTTTTATCTGCAAGATGCCACGGCTACCTTCTCCTCTTTTACAGAGGCTCCCAAAGTGATTACGTTTTAGCCTCGTTTTAGCCTTCTATAATCAAGCAGACCATAATTAAGCAGACCATTAACAAACGGCGGCCGGTTCAACAGTCCGGTCCGCCGTTTGTTTTACTATTAAGAGAAAATTCCAGCTGCAAAGAGGGGGCCGTGAAATGTGATATTGACCAGAATCCGGGCCATCTCCTCCGGTGATTCCTGCCTTCCTCTGTCCAGCCATTCCTGAATCACGCCAAAATGGGCGGATGCTATATAGGAGGCCAGGTACTCACCGGGTACCAGCATTTTTTCTCTTTTGACTAAGGAGATGCAATTCTTTTCGAAGATATTGCTCCACATTAATTTTTTCATTTTAGATTGCAAAGCATAATTTCCTTTGGTCGCCATAATGGCTTGCATTAAGGCGGCATTGTCGTCGACATACTGGAACAGCCTGACAATTATAGCAGTGGGTATGCGGGTATCGGCAAAATCCGCTGTGGAAAGTGCGGTAATTTTCAGGATGATCCCTTCGATATCCTTGATCACTTCTTCCAGAGTCTGATCCAGCAGATCAAATTTATCCTTATAATGGAGGTAAAACGTCCCCCGATTAATATTCGCTTTTGTGGTAATATCCTTAACCGATAGTGCGGCAAAACCCTTTGCCTCGATTAGAGTCACTAAGGCGGCACGAATTGCTTCTTTAGTACGGATAATGCGCCGGTCTTCCGTCGAATTCATAGCCTGATCTCCCCTTTCCTGAAATATCTCTTACTTAAACTATCCCCTACACAAAATATTCTTACTTAAAAATGTCCTTACTTAAATTAATAAATGAACATATTAAAGCCCAGTGTTCACTAACCGTCATTATGCTTGATTTTGTTTATTGAAGACTCATTTTGATTTGATTATAATCGAATCAGGAAAATAATCAACTCACTGTCCAATAACTAAGATGAATTCAGGAGGACAGCAATGGAGCAACCGCATTGCATTGTTTTGCGTAAGGTCAATAAATTCTTTGGCAAAAAGCATGTCCTCAAAGAGATTGACCTGGAAATTCCCTATGGCCATATCTACGGCTTGCTGGGCCCTTCCGGCTGCGGCAAAACCACCATCGTGAAAATAATTGCAGGGATACTGGAAGCTACTTCCGGCGAAGCCTATGTCCTCGGTGAAAGGATGCCCCGGCTGAGCTTAATGAACAAGGTAGGGTATATGGCTCAGTCCGATGCTCTCTATGGTACCTTAACCGCAGCGGAAAATCTGCAGTTTTTTGGGGCCATTTATGGCATGGGCAAGGGAGAGATCAAAAAACGGACGGCGGAAGTCATGGAGCTGGTCAATCTTACCGAACACCTCCACAAACCGGTTCAGGCTTTTTCCGGCGGAATGAAACGGCGGCTTTCCCTGGCTATGGCTGTTATGCACAACCCGCCGGTGCTGGTTTTGGATGAACCTACGGTAGGGATCGACCCACTTTTAAGGAGAACGATCTGGGCGGAATTAAACACATTGGCCAGGCAAGGGATTACGATCCTGGTCACAACCCATGTCATGGATGAAGCGGATAAATGCCACAGCCTGGCTATGATGCGGGATGGACGCCTGATCGCTAAGGGCACTTCCCGGGAGCTGCAGGATAGGATCGGTGTCAACGACATCGAAGAAGCTTTCATCTATTATGGAGGACAACAGGATGAGAGTTAGAGCTTTAACCTTCCGGATCTTAAATCAACTGCGCCATGATCGGCGCACTCTGGCTTTGATGCTGGCGGCCCCTGTTTTTCTCCTCACTCTGGTTTATTTTATTCTGGGGGACACCGTTCCTCTGGTGAAGGTAGCCGTTATCAATGCCCCGGCGGGGTTTGAGGATAAACTTGAGGAACTGAATGTCAGAAGCTTGCGCTACAGCGAGAGTGAAGCCCGCCGGGCCCTGGAGCAAGGAGAGATCATTGCCAGCATCAACATCAGCGGCGGAAAATCCGCCATCGACGTGGACGGCAGCAATCCCACCAAGGCTAAAGCCGCTCTGGCTGCTTTGGAGCAGGCCAAGAATTCCGCTCTGTCTTCCAGACCGGATCTTAAGTCGGAGGTTAATTATGTGTACGGCCAGGAGGATTTGCCAACCTTCGATAATTTTGGGGCCACTTTAATCGGTTTTATTATTTTCTTCTTTGTTTTTTTGGTATCGGGAATTTCCTTCTTGCAGGAGCGAACTTCGGGGACTTTGGAAAAACTCCTTTCCACTCCGGTCCGGCGCTGGGAGATCGTAGTGGGTTATGTTCTGGGCTTTGGCCTCTTTACGATTCTCCAATCCTTCCTGATCTCCTGGTACTGTGTCTATGTGCTCAAGGTCATGATGGTCGGTTCCTTTGCTTTGATCCTGCTCATTACCCTGCTCACCGCCATGATCGCCCTGACTTTGGGGATCCTGGCTTCTACCTTGGCCAATAATGAGTTTCAGATGATGCAATTTATCCCCGTGCTGATCGTCCCTCAGATCTTCTTCTCCGGTTTGTTTGATCTGCCTGCCGGAATGGAGGTCGTTGGTCACTTTATGCCTCTCTATTATATAGCCCATGCTCTGACCGAAGTGATGATCAAAGGCGGCGGCTTTGTTGCCATCGCCTGGGATTTAGGGATTATCCTGGCTTGCTCTGTACTGTTTATGATGGTGAATGCCCTGCTTCTGAAGAAATACCGAAGGATCTAAGATGCGAAGCCGGAGCAGACCGGATCGTGTAGCTTTACGCACAACACTCACTCCGTAGCTCCAGGGCTGGTCAACTCGCTTTCTTAACAGCTGCGCCAAACCTTGCTGCATTCTGCATGTCAACCATGGCTCCGCTACGTTAAGAAAGCCTCGTTGACCCGACCGCCCCTTCGCTAAATCCGTTCCCTTTTGTGCGTAAAGCTACGCTTACAGGGCCCGAAAAACAGCCCAAGGATTTTGCTTTACAAAAGGGAGCGAATTTAAGCGAGCGGAAACAAAACTTCGCGAAAAGCACGCAGCGGAGTCGGGTTGGAAACAGGACGTTTCCAACCCGCTATTGAGAACAAGTGCGAAAGCAAAATCCTGGAGACTACTCCATCGGCCCTTCCTATAAGACAGCTAATGTCTGCAAACTTAATCTAACTGAGGAGGAAATTGGGTTATGCAAAAAAGACCCATAAGCTTCGGCTTCTTATTCCTAGGCCTGATCGGGTTCATCTTAACCGCATCCGGCTGTTCTTCCCCATCGGGCCTGGTCTTGACCGGCATCGCGGAAACGGGCATCTACGCCCATTACAGCGAAGTGTCCGGGAAAATCAGTCAACTGAATGTGGAGCTTGGCCAGTCAGTCAAAGCCAGTGACATTCTGGCAGTGCTGGATGACAGCAATGAGCGGTATGCTCTGGAGCAGTTGGAGCAGGCCCTGGCCAGAAAACAGGCGGTTTTGGCTGAATTGACGGCAGGAGCGGACCCTGAGGAAGTGAAGCAGCGACAGAATAATGTCGCTTTAGCGGAAATAGCCTCGGCAAATGCTCAGCTGACCCAAGAGCGGACCAAAAAGGATTATGAAGATGCTCAGGTTCTGCAGGAAGCCGGCGCTCTGGCCCAGTCCGAACTGGATAAAATCAAATACCAGGCAGATTTAGCCGAAGCTGCGGTATCCACGGCCGCCATCCAATTGGATAATGCCCGCCGGCAATTAGCCTTAATCCAGAAAGGCACCCCCCAGGAAAAAATAGACGCGGCTCAGGCTGATCTGGCTTTGACGGAAGTGCAAATCCGCCAGACCAAAGATAATTTAAGCAAATATACTCTGCGGGCTCTTCAGGACGGAACGGTGATCAGCAGGAATTATCTGCCCGGAAATATGATCTCTCCCGGATTTAATCTTGTCGATATCGCTTCCGAAACAGAAAAACACCTGGTGGCTTATGTGCCCAAGGAATCTCTGCCGAAACTAAGCCACGGACAAACGGTCGTCATCCACTGGGGAGAGAAGGAATATGAAGGAACCGTCAGCTTTATCGATGTGAAGGCCCAGTATACCCCCAAAGACATGCAGACCTCTGCCAATAAGAATAAAGAAAGCATGAAGATCAAAGTTAACCTGACTCCCGAAATCCCCTTAAAAATTGGTGAAAAAGCGGAAATCGTCATTCCCCAGTGATTGACTTCGTTGAAAGTGCCCTAAAGAAAAACCGGCTTCGCAGTGCCTTAAACCCATGCTCACAAATGAGGCGAAGTCCGCTGGTTGCACTTATACTTTCTGACAATGTAAAAAGAGGAAGACCCGCCCTTAAACAGAGCAGGTCTTCCTCTTTTGCGATCAGACTTTCTACAGTATCCTGCACCGCACTGCTCAGACCCGCAAGACAAGTCCAGGAAGGTCTTAGTTCACGGTGCTGAGGTCTACGCTAATCGTCTTCATGATCCATTCCCCGGCATCGACCCCTTCCGGTAGCCCTTCATAGCTGAAATGAGTTTCCTTTCCGTTTGCATCGAATGCCACACCGCCGCCCTGGCTATGAACCAGCTTCAAGGTCGGGGTGATCAACAGGGTTTTTGCCTTGGGATCAAGACGTTTAAAGGTAATGATATTTTCCATCTCCGTGGTTTCATCACCGACTTTGCCCTGCCCGCCATTCGTTTCATGCTCATAGATATTGCCTAAATCGTCCTTGATCTCCCAATCCATCTGCACTGCATGAGAAAGATTATTAGGGATTATTTCAGAGTAGTAGAGAAGGGTATTAATCGGGGTCAGAGAGAGGCGGTTTAAGCTAATGGCCACATTCTGAGCCTGAGCCTGATTGTCATCAATCTTGACCACGGTATAATCCAGAGCATTTAAGGATACGCTGAAGTTCAGCTTGCAGTCTGTGGTTTTATAGTCTCCCGTTTCTGTGCTTTCCTCCATATTCGTCATCCCGGAAATCCTCCAACGGAAGGAAATAGCCTCCCGGACTTCCTCCTCGCTGAAAAAAGTATAGTTGCTTTGCCCCACATAGACGCCGGGGCTAACTCGTTTTAATTGGGAGCTGCCAGTGGAACCCTGGGCAAAATCAACATCAATCCAGTCATCCAAGCGAGGCCTTTCTCCAAAATCCTTTTCCGTCTTGATGGTATAGGTGAAGGATAAGGTTCTGCCGTCGTAAATACCTTGATTCAGGGTCACTTCAATGCCATTATCCGCCTTGACCATATTGATGTCCAAGGCTTTTTCCGTATATAAATCATAAACTCCCGTACGTCCGTCATCTAAAAATCGGAAAATATCACCGATGACAGGAACTTCCCTGGCATAAGCGGGAAAGACCAGGCCAAACCCGGAGAGTCCTACGGTCATGAGCATAGCGGCGGCAACAGCCACCATCGCCTTGCTTTTGCCCCGTTTCTTCACCCCGCCCGGCTGACCGGTTGCGGCGATACCTTCTCTCACCCTTTGTTTAACTCTCGACTTTTCCAACTCATCCACCTCCGCCTCTGCAAACTCATTTAAGTCAATGTCTATCTCATTAAAAAAATCGTAGAGATCTTTCATCCTTAACATCCCCCTTCTCCCAAGCTCAGGACACCCTTTACCAGTTGCTTTTTGCTCCTGTAAATACGATTATCCACAGCTGATTTGGTCAATCCCAGTTTCCTGGAGATCTCTTCCGAGGGCATCCCCCAAAAGAATTTCATGATGAATATATGGCGATCCGTAGCGGAGAAAGAGTTCAGTAGTTTGTTCATTTCCTTGGCATTCTCCATAAAAAGCACCTGCTCTTCCGCCGATTCTTGGGGCGGAAACAGGTCGATTGCTTCACGATCGGAAGCAGGAACTTCCAGGTTTTTTCTTTCCCGGCGGTAAAAATCTATGGCCTTGTATTTAGCGATGGCGCAAAGCCACTTGCGAAACTCCTCTTCTCCTTCCCCCTTGAACTTTTGGGCATGATGCCAAACGGCAAGAAACACATCACTGATGCATTCCTCCGTCAGTTCCCTGCTGCCGATAGGAAGCAGGACTTGACGGACAATCCCCTTCACTAATGGGAAGTATTCATCCATAATGAATTCCAGAGCATCTTCATCTTTATTTTTCAAGCGGCCTATGTAATTGTCCTTGGTCTTCATGGTTTCCCTCTTTTCCTTGTAAGAGCTCTTACACTCTATACAACGAAATTAAAAGCAACTTTTCGCATAATTTCCTAAAATAATTTTCTAAAATAATTTCCTGAAATAATTTGCTGTTATCCGGCTCTATCATACCAGTAATCAAACAAAGCAAAAAGACCAGCCGTCAAAAGGTGCAAAAAACAGCGTCTTTAAAGAATCAATTGAATTCAATTGAAACCTAAAGACGCCTTTTAATGCTACTTAACACTATTTAACACTTTAAACACTCTTTAAAATCCTTGGAACCCTCTCCCCGATTTTCTATATCCTGAACTTCCTGACCGCACGCTGCAGCTCCTCCGCCATTTTAGCCAGTTCCTCGCTGGATGCCGCTACTTCTTCGATGGATGCGGACTGTTCCTCGGTAGCAGCTGAAACGGTCTGAGTCTGACCGGATGCTTCCTTGCTGACCCGGTCAATATCCCGTACCGAATCCACAATTTGCTGACTTCCGGAAGCCATCTGCTGAATTGCTGCCGAGATTTCCCTGACCTGAGTGGAAACGTCGCCGATCAGTCCGACAATCTCATCAAAAGCCTCTCCGGCCGAGTTGACTACTTCCGAGCCGATCTTCACTTCATGGGTACCCTCGTTCATAGCCTTGACAGCACTAAGGGTCTCCTTCTGGATCTCCGCAATCAGGCCGGCAATCTGCTTAGCCGCTTCCTGGGATTGCTCAGCAAGCTTGCGTACTTCCTCGGCAACGACAGCGAACCCTCTGCCCTGCTCACCGGCACGAGCCGCCTCGATCGCCGCATTGAGGGCCAGCAGATTGGTTTGGGCGGCAATTCCGGAGATAGCATCCACAATCTGACCGATTTCTTTCGAGCGCTCCCCTAGCTGGGTAACGACCTGGGCCGTGCCTGCTACCGTTTTTTCGATGTTTTTCATCTGACTCACAGCCGCGTTTACCGCCTTGTCCCCTTGACCGGCCGCATTGGCTGTCAGCTCGGCAGACCTGGAGACACTGTTGGCCGTAGCTGCAACCTGTTGAATGCCGGCCGACATCTCTTCCACAATCGACGCTGCATTATCAACGGCAGCCTCCTGTCTGGCCGCTCCCGCCGCCACTTCGGTAATGGTTGCGGCAATCGAATTGGTGGCCGAGGCGGACTGCTCGGCACTGGCTGTCAATTCCTCTGACGAAGCGGCTACTTGCTCCGCTGTGTGGGTTATGTTTTCAATTAAAAGCCGCAAATTCTCCGTCATAGCATTGATCCCCGCCGCCAGCCGGCCCACCTCATCTTCAGAATCTATCGCTATTTTTTCCACGGTCAGGTTCCCCTGGGCGATCTCCCGAACGGTCCCTTCCACCTGAATCAGGGGCTTAGCAATCAGCCTGGCGATGAACCGGCCGATACCCAAAGCCAAAACGATGGCCACCAACGTGATGCCCACCATAACTTTACTGGTCATGGCTGCCGCTGCCTGGCTTTTTATCTCTTCCTCATCGGCAAGCTGGGCATTATAATCGGCAAGCTCCTTTAAAAGATCATTCACAGCGTCAACCTGGCTGGCTGCATGAGCAGAAAAATACCTGAACGCCTCATCCTGGTTTCCCGCTGTTGCCATATCGATGGCTTTATCTCTTTCCGTACGGTAGAGCTGCAGGGTATCCATCAGCTTCGCGAACTGCTCCTGCTCATGGGCATCCATATCTGCTTTGCTATAATCAGCAAGAAGAGTATCCACTTCCGCGACCCGTTCCTCCATCTCCTGCAGAATCTCCTGCTGCTTGCTTTGATCCTGAGTCATAAATACTTCAAGGGTCAGAGCCTCCACCGCTCTGGTTTGTCCCCGGGCCCCATTCACCCATTTGACAGGGAGCAGGTTATTCTGGTACATATTTTCCACCGCAGCGGCCAGGTTATAGGTGGAATAGATCCCCACCAGGCCGACAAGCCCGAGAAATACAGCCATGAACATTGTTAAGCTATTCAGTTTTGTGGCCGTTTTCAAATTGCGAAATTTTTGCATTGTTGCAGCTCCCTTTTGTTTCTGTCCGGCACCCCATAAGCACCTACAGTATCTTAATGAATTCCCCCACCAGCTCCGGATCAAATTGTGTCCCTGAATGCCATAGCAATTCCTGAATAGCCGCTTTTTTGGATAAGGCCTTGCGGTAGCTCCGGTTGTTTGTCATGGCATCATAAGCATCAGCCAGGCCAATCACCCGGGAGTACAGCGGAATCTCCCTCCCCTGAAGCTGCCGGGGATAGCCCTTTCCGTCCCAGCGCTCGTGATGATAAAGCACATATTCCGCCACGTTTTCCATTCCTTTGACCGAACTGAGGATTTGGGACCCTATTTCCGAGTGCCGTTTTATCTCCCTATACTCCTCCTCGGTCAGCTTGCCGGCTTTTTCAAGAATAGCTCTGCTGATAGCTATCTTGCCAAGATCATGAAAGAGTCCCGCCATACTGAGTTCTGTAAGAGCCATTTCCCTTAAGCCTAATTGTCTGCCCATGCGTTCACAAAGCCGGGAAACCCGGTAGCCGTGCTGGGCAATGACACTTGCCGAGAGCTTCAGGTTAAGCTTCTCCAGAGCGCAGCCTTTTGAGTCCGGCGAAGTTTTGTCCTTATTGGAACTTGTGTTTACAGTTGTGATCACAGTTTCCTCTTCCACGGTTCCCTCTTCCCTCTCCATCACCTTAATCATTAAAGTCAACGAGAAGAATAGTTTTGCTTCATGTCGCTTCCCGACAAAATATGTCGTTAATCTCCATATAAGAATCATATTATAATGTTATTTGGAAGAAAGAAACAATCTTTCCACAGATGTCATAACCGTGGCTATGACATCTGAACATCTTTTTAAGACAAATATCCATAAATCTTTATAATGAAAAAGAAGGAAATAAAGAAGGTATATGCATGAACACATCCATTGATTTTGCCCATTGCCTGAAATACCTGCTTTCTGCACTGGGAGTAAGTATCAACAGGCTTTCCAAAGCCCTTAATGTGGATGGCTCCCTTGTTAACCGATGGGTAAATGGGAAAAGAATTCCATCGTATGATTCCAATTACATAGAAGCAATCACTCAGTTTTTATCAGCAAACATAAAAAACTCTTTGCAAATTCAGCTTATCAACGAGCTATTTGAAAGGGTTTTTGGTGTTGATGCTGAAACGGACTGCATCGAAGTAAAGATTAAGAAAGTGCTTTTTGAAGCCCAGGGCATTTCCCTGAGCAATCATAAACTGCACACTAAGGAAGCCAAGAAATTGCTTAAATACAAAAAATCAATGGCGAATCCGCCTTTTTTTAATGAAGTGGGCAGTATGTCCCATGACGACAAGATTATTTCCGGAACCCCTAATGTGGCCGCAGCCTTCAGGCATCTTTTAGGCCTGGCGCTTCAAACCCATAAGAGAAGAAAAGCAATATACATCACTTATTTCAATGATGTATTTTTTTATATGTCCGGGGAAGATGAGCGGCGGCAATTCCAAACCATGCTGGTGGATTTAATGGCTCAGGGCTGCGAGATCCACTACCTGCTGCGAATCACCCATGACCTGCAGCGGATGATGGATTTGCTCAATTTCTTCAAACCACTCCTTGGCACAAATCAACTTTATCTCTACTATCTGAAAAGCTACGATTCCTTGACCCTTGGCAAGGATTATTTTATCGTGCCGGAAACCGGGGTCCTCTCTTGTTTTGTTGCTCAGGCCGATAAATCCTGCGCCCTGTATCTCCGCAACCCTCTGGCTATTTCCTTTTATGAAGAGTATTGGCTGGGGCTTACCCAGTCTTCCGCTACCCCTTTGCTTATTCACTATCCGGCGGACAAAGAAGAGAGTTTCCGCAACTCCCTGCTGGAAAGCGAAGCGGCTATCGGCAACCGCTTTCTTTTTAAGAATAGCTTCAGCATCTTTACGCTTCCCCTCCAGCTCTATAAAAAGCTGTTGCTGAAAAGGAACCTATCCAGCCAAGAAATGGCTTCAGCCCTGGCTTTCCACCAAAAATGCCTAGAAGCTTTCCAGACCAATATCAAAATCTACGAATACAAGGATATCTACACTATGGACAGCCTCCATTATCTCGTAAAAAACCGCCAATTCTACCTCTGGGATCCCGCCGGGCTCTATGCGGTGGATCTGGAAAGGGAAGAATTGGTCGATTTCCTCCAGCACCTCATTACCCTGCTGAAGACCTATGATCATTACTCAATGGCTTTTGTCCGGAAGAACACGCACCTTCCCGGGCTGGGTAAAAATGTATCTTGCGTGCTTAAAGCAAGACATGCCCTTATCGTCGAGATCTTAGGACCGGCCGGTACTGAGCCGGTGCGTTTTTCTATTAACGAGCCCATGGTTCTTAACAGCGCGGAAGCGTCTTTCCAAAAACTCTGGCAGCAAATCGCTCCCGTCATGAAAAAAAAAGCGGAGGTTATCGCCTGGCTCCAACAGGAAAGCGATTTGCTCAAATCCGCCTTCTGCCCGAATCCCGATTCCCAGTAATCCAGCTTTCCCGCATTTAGTCTTCTCTTTAGCATTCCCTCAACCATTTTTTACCTTCTTTTTAACCGTCTTTTAACACAGGCATAAAACCATGTTAACAATCTCCTGTTATAGTAAAAGCGGTAAATCATTATTGAAAAGGAGGACACTATGGTTTTATTGGATTATCACATGCATTCCTTAAATTCAACGGATGCCCATGACGAGATTTCCGCCCTCTGCGCCAAAGCCATCGCCCGGGGCCTGCAGGAAATCGCCGTCACCGATCACTTCGAACCCTCTGCCGGCCATGAAGAGTACTCTGAGTATGATGGCCGGAAGTATTTCACCGAGATTGCCGAAGCCCGCCGGCGCTTCGCTGGGAAACTCAGCATCAAGAGCGGCGTGGAGTTAGGCCAGCCCCATCTTTTTCCCAAGTATTCATTGCAGCTCCTGGAAGAGTACCCCTACGATTACGTACTCGGTTCCGCCCATCGTATGCCCAACAATGTGGATTTTGGCGAAGTCCGCTACACTCCGGAAAACCTGGCTGCCTATTGTGCAAGCTACCTGACAGAACTCAAAGCCTTAGCCCAATGGGGCCACTATGATTGTCTCGGACACCTGGATCTGGTCAAACGCTATGCTGCCAAGTACCGACTGCGGGCCAATCTGATGGATTATCAGGAGCAGCTGGCGGAAATCCTCCGGATCGTCATTGACAAAGGTAAAGGTATCGAAGTGAACACCTCCGGACTCCGGCAATCCTCTCAGGAATGCCTGCCTGACTTGGATATTATCCGCCTCTACAAGGAGCTGGGCGGGGAAATTATTACCGTAGGTTCGGATGCCCACTGGGCTGAAGATGTGGGCAAAGGAATCCAGGAAGGCCTGGAACGCCTGAAAAAGGCCGGATTTAAGTACGTGTCCGTCTATACCAACCGCCAACCAGCCATGATCAAAATAGGGGATAAATCAGCACTCTTTACCAGAGGAGGTTTATCGGCATGAACTTATGGTCAACCTGAAAAAAACCCGCTCAACTTTCGTCGAGCCGGGTTTTTTCTATTAATCTCTCCGCAGCCTTACTTCGACCACACACCGGGCTGTACAAACCAGCGCAACTGAGCTGTTAAGGGAGATTCCTCATTAAGTTTATACCCCGCGATGGCTCCTTTTTTAAAAGGCAGGGGGGTAGCAGCCAGTTTCACGCTCCAGTCCGACAGATAGGGCTGATGACCCACGATGATTAAGCAATCGGCTTGCTTTTGCGGCAGCCACTCTTCGAGCAAAGCCATAAGATCGCCTCCTGTGGCCAGCATCTCGACCTTTTCCACCTCCGCTACATCCAGCTTCTTAGCGATGATCTGAGCCGTTTGCCAGGCTCTTTCCAGCGGACTGGTCCAAATACAGATTTTTTGCTTTCCGTCCAGCAAATGATCGATCCCGAAGGCTACCCGTTTGATCTTCTTCTGCCCCTCTTTTGTTAAGGTGCGTTCCGCATCATTCTCCATATTCTCTTCAGCTTGTCCATGGCGCATTAATATCAATTCCATTGCAATTCCTCCCGGTATTTGTACTTTTCAGGATGACTATTTCATTCCGGTAAACCCCTGCATTTCCGCCCCGGCAGTCACGGGATGAAAACTCCCCTCCAGTCTTTCCTGCAACCTGGCTTTTTCCCTGGTGCTTTGAGCTACCGCTCGTTCACAGAGGGCGTCCTGGCTTTTAACTGATTTTTTCCGCCGTTTATCCACCTTTTTATAGATACCTTTGGCATTTAATATGCGGGCCTTTACCGTATCCTGCCAGGCTATGTCCAGTATGGCCTTTACTTCTTCCTTGGCATCGGGATTTTCGACAGGAAACAGTAGTTCAACCCGGCGATCCAGGTTTCTTGGCATCCAGTCGGCGCTGGACAAATACACCAGCTCTTCTCCGCCATGATAGAAATAAAAGATACGGCTATGCTCCAGAAATCTTCCCACAATACTGCGGACAGCAATGGTTTCGCTGACTCCCGGCAAACCGGGCCGGAGGCAGCAGACCCCCCGCACAATCAGCTTGATTTCCACTCCCTGACTGGAAGCACGATATAAAGCAAGAATAATCTCTTTATCAATCAGAGAATTAACCTTGACGACGATGACCGCCTTCATTCCCCTTTGGGCGTTATGTGCTTCATCCTCAATAAGCTGGAGGAATTTCTCTCTCATCCCAGCGGGTGCCAAGGTGAATTTATTAAGATTGACCGGTTGGGAAAGTCCGGAAAGCATATTGAATAATGCTGAGGCATCAGCCCCAAACTGGGGATTCACTGTCATCAGCCCGATATCTGTATAGATTTTGGCAGTCACATCATTATAGTTGCCCGTGCTCATATGAACATAGCGCTTGATGCCATCCTCTTCCCGGCGCACAATCAAGAGGACCTTACAGTGGGTTTTCAGCCCCACTAAACCATAGATGACATGGCAGCCGGCCTCCTCCAGATGCTTGGCCCAATGAATGTTCTTCTCCTCGTCAAAGCGGGCCTTAAGCTCCACAAGTACCGTAACCTGTTTGCCAAGCTCCGCTGCCTGGGCCAGGGCGGCAATAATCGGCGAATTGCCGCTGACGCGGTAAAGGGTTTGCTTAATCGCCAGAACCTGAGGATCTCTGGCCGCCGTTTTCACCAACTCAACCACCGGTTGGAAGGATTGGTAGGGGTGATGAAGCAGAATATCCTGCTCCTGAATAGCCTTGAAGATGTCCTTTTCCCTGATCAGTTCCGGGACATCCTGAGGTTGAAAAGGGAGATAGCGTAAATGCTCACATCCCTTAAGCTTAATGAAGTCCGAGAGAAACGTCAGATCAATGGGTCCCCGTACTTCATAAATCTTGTCCTCAGTGATTTCCAATTCTTCCTTAAGGATGGCCAGAAGATCTTTATGAAACCCTTTGCCCACCTCCAGACGGATCACCGAACCCCATTTGCGCTGACGTATGGATAATTCAATGGCTTCTAATAAATCTTCCGCCCCCTCTTCGTCGAAATCCAGGTCGGCATTGCGGGTAATGCGGAAAAAGCCTGCGGCTGCCAGCTTATGCCCTTGAAAAAGATCCGGCAATTTTAAGGTGATCAGATCCTCCAACATGATAAATTCCCTGTCTTTGGTCGCCGAGGGAACTTCCACAAAGCGGGGCAGGACTTTCGGAACTTGAACCGTAGCGAAAAGATGGGTCTCCACTCCTTTAATCAATAAGGCAATATACAGCTCTCTGCTGCGCAGCAAAGGAAAAGGCCGGCCCTGATCCACCACCAAGGGGGTGAGCACCGGAAAAACTTTATGCAGGTAATAATCTTTCACAAATTTCTTTTGGTCCTTGGTTAAGGATTTAGGGTTGACAATATTGATGTTTTCCTTCCTGAGTTTTTTAAGCAGAGAGTTCCTGTAACACCGGTACTGACCCTCTACTATCCCATGGGCACGCTCCACAATTTGCGCCATACATTCCTGGGGAAGCAAGCCGGAGGGATCACGTTTCTCCAGACCAGCCAGGATTTGGTCCCCCAAGGATGCGACTCTCACCGCAAAAAACTCATCCAGATTGGAGCTGACAATGGCCAGGAAATTAAGCCGTTCAAACAGAGGGTTAGCGGCATCCAGAGCCCCCTCCAAAACCCGCTGATTAAACTCCAGCCAGCTTAATTCGCGATTGATAAAATTCCCCGTGGTGTCGTAGATAGTTTTCATCATAAGCTTAATCCTTTTCGTTTCACTATGACTTGCATCCCCGTGACTTCCTCAAAAAGGGAACTGCAGTTCTGAAAGGTCCATTCTTCCAAAAAGGGGTCCTGCCAGGAATACATGGTGAAAATCAATTGTTCTCCCTTGCGATGAACCTCCACCTTCTCCACTTTGTTTTTATGGGAAACATCCAGGGCTTCAGCCAGCTTCAGGAGGGCCGCCAGCTTCGATACGACAATTTTATCCCTATCCATTAACCCTTCATAATTTTCGTCCTGATGACTGGGGGATTCCTGAGTGTTATAGCGCACGATATTGGCAATCAAGATCAGATCCCGGGCGGAAAGCCCCATAATATTGTGGTGCCTGATGATCCGATAGGCATGCTCCTGGTGATCTGTAAAGCTGATAAAATAGCCCACAGCATGGAGTATGGCCGCAACCTGCAGATACAGCCTTTCCTGATGGCCCAGCCCGTGGATCTTCCCGGTCTGATCAAACAGGGAAAGGGCCAGCTTTTCCACTTGCTCCGCATGCCGTCTGTCTGCTCCAAAACGATTGGCAATATACCAGACAGAGCTGATCATATCATTCAAGGAATCCTTGCTTTGCGGACTCTCAATCAGTCCATCCGCCAAATCATGGATGAGACCGTTCTTCAGGGAGATATCCGGGACATAAATCTGCCGGGCATGAGTCAGCTTCAAAAAACAATGCAAGGTGATGACCGTGGGCAGAAAGGTATCCGCCTGGTTCTTGACCAGACCATAGGTCCGGGTTATTTGATCGTCGGTCATGATTAAGAGCTTTTCATAGAGCTTCGTAAAGTCTTCAACCTCAATGCGCTGGTCTTCTCCGCATAGATTGGCTACGGTACGGACTTCATTGCCGATCATGATAAAATTGGTAAATTTGATGTCCTGAAGGAATCTTTTTAACAAGGAGGTCTTGCTGTCGATGAATTCTTCCATCACAGCGGGAAAATTGATGCTTTTCGCTTCTAAATCAGCCAGGGTTTCCCTTAAGCGCAGGGAGCCTATTTTTAAATACTCGGTAAAAATAAGCGCCCCCTTCTCATAAATAGAGGTTTCCACACCACCTGAAGCCAAATTTACGATCAGGGTGGTTTGCTCTGCCAGCAAAGGCCCGGGCAGACGGCTGCGCAGAGCCCGATACATAAAGAACCGTTCTTGAGCACTGTTGATGATTTCAACCTCTATTTTGGTTTTCAGCCGAATCAGCTCCAGCACATACTCCCGGTTTTCCGCTTCACGAATCCCGCTGGTGCCGACAGCATGGTAATCTTTTACCCGGTAATCCTTCAGCAATTGGCTGAAACCCTTCAGAATTTCACAGGTTTCCTGAATCGTTTTGCGATCAATTCTGCCCATGGTGAAGGTATCCCGTCCGATGGAGGTAGGCTGGATAACATCTTCAAGGCTCTTGACCTGCCCCTCAGGGTTGAGCTCAGCGATGATCATTTGTATGTAGTTCGATCCCACATCAATAGCAGCAATAAGCGGAAGCTTCAGCTCCATTTTTTTCTCCCCATATAAGCAAAACTTCGACACGTAAATAATAAGAATTGCAAAATTCTGTGATAATATGGTAATTATAGCATAATCTTTTATGAATATTTTTTCTTTACAAATATTTTACATTTCTCCGGGACCGCACAGGGGATTCCAACTTGAAAGGCCCCCCAAATTATGTCATACTGATACATGTCCTAGTGAGCGGCAGAGGCCGGCTACTTAAACATTGAGGAGTTTACTATGAGGATATTGGGAATTATCGACATCGGTTCAAACTCAATGCGTCTCGTCATTGTTCAGCTTACTGACGATAATTCTTACCGGATTATTGACGATGTAAAGCATTCCGTCCGTCTGGGGAAAGACATCCTGCCCAACGGCAATCTTCACCCGATAAGGATGCAGCGGGCCATCGAAACCCTGCAATTTTATAAAACTCTTTGCGATGCCATACAGACCGACCAAATCATCGTCGTGGCGACGGAAGCCATTCGCAAAGCTGCCAATCAAAAGGAATTCCTGGAACTGGTTTACAGCTTAACCGGCCTTGCCGTGCGCGTGCTGGAGGGTGAAGAAGAGGCTTACTATGATTATTTTAGTGTGGCCAATGTCTTTGCTATGTCGGAAAATCTTATCATGGATATTGGGGGTGCCAGCACCGAGCTGATCTGGATGAAAGACCGCAAGGTCCGCAATATGGCCAGCCTGCCTTTTGGCACCATCAGCATAAGCGAGCAATTGAATCAGGCAGCCGGCAATATCTATGAAAAAGAAAAAACTGTAACCAACTCCTTGATCCATACTTTCCATCAACTGGGCTGGCTCCCCCACGGCAAAACACTCATTGGTATCGGTGGCAGCTTCCGCAATATTGCCAAGATAGATAAAAAGCGATGCGCTTATCCTTTAGAGCTTTCTCACAATTATTATCTTCCCGGTGAGCGCCTTCAGGATATCCACCAACTGATCATGACCACTCCCGCCGGTCGCCGCAAGGATATCCGCGGCCTGTCCTCAGAGCGTGCCGATATAATCTGGGGCGCCACCACAGCCATTAACGCCTTGCTTATGTATTGCGGAATCAGCGATATCTATATCAGTGGTTATGGATTGCGCGAAGGCATTATCTATGAAGAGATTCTCCATGATCTCAATCCGGTGGAAGACGTTCTCGATTACTCCATTAATAATCTGATGTCCAATATTGACTTGAACAAAAAGCATGCCTTTCATGTCTGGCAGCTCTCCCGCTCACTCTTTGAGCAACTTGGCTCAGTTCATGAGCTGAATGCTTCCACTGTAAACGTTCTGAAAACGGCAGCCTTGTTGCATGATAGCGGCATTAGTATCAGTTACTATGATCACCACCTGCATTCCTTTTATATTATTCTTAACTCCCAAATCAATGGCCTCAGCCAGCAGGAATTACTAATGGCCGCCTATACAGCAGCCTCTCACCGCAAAAACAAGGTTAAGATCGATCCTGCCCACAAAGGATTGCTGCGGGAGCAGGAGATTAATACTATCCGTAAACTAGGGGTTATTTTAAGAATTGCCGAGTCTTTAGATCGCCGGATGAATGATAATATCAGCGCCGTGGATTGTTTAATCGAGCAGGAAGTGGTAACCCTCAAGCTGACCTCCAAATCTACCCATGAACTGGAAGCTAAAGAGACTATGGAAATTTCAGCAGCTTTCTTAAAAGAGTTTGGCAGACGGCTCCATATTATTTAACTCAAAAGCGCCCTTATCCCACTTTTATGGTGGGATAAAGGCGCTTTTTGTCAGCCTTGGCTTCTCCTGATATAAACCAGGAGATCCGCCAAGGGAATGGCCGGACTGTAAAGATAGCCCTGGTAGAGGTCGCAGCCCAGCTCATGAAGGATCTGCCGCTGCTCTTCCGTCTCCACGAATTCAGCCAAAACAGCATAATTCATGGAGCGGCTTAAATAGATGATGGAAGAAATAATGTCACGGCAGTTCATGTTGGTGGAGATTTCACGCACAAGGGAGCCGTCCAGCTTGACCGTATCGAAATTATATTCCTTCAGATACATCAGCGAACTGTGGCCCATTCCGAAATCATCCATCTCCAGCTCAATTCCCATCTCCTTGAGGGCATTGAGGGTATCCTTGATCCACTTGTTGTTTTCCAGGGCCACCTGTTCCGTAATCTCAATTTTTAAGGCCTTAGGGCTGATCTGATGTTTTTCGATAAGCTGCCTGAGCTTGCCGGGGAAGTCTTGGTTTTCAAGCTGGGAAGCGGTAATATTCACTGAAACGGCCATCTCGGTGAACCCAAGGGCAGCCATGATCTTAATCGTACTGCAGGCTTGGTCAATGATCTCCAGTCCCAGTTCATCGATGAGCTGATATTCCTCAGCCAGCGCAATGACCAGGGGCGGATAAATGGTACCGTAATGAACATGATTCCATCTCAGCAGGGCTTCGGCGCAGAACACCTTCCCCTCATAATCCACCTGGGGCTGATAAAACAAGGTCAGCTTCTTGGTTTCGATATCGTATTTCAGATCCTCGGCCAAGGCTTTGGCCAAGCTGCCGAGCATATCCTGCCGCTCCAAAAGACTATGCCTTTTGTTGCTTCTTTCCGATTTTTTGAACTCCGCGCAAAGGGTCTCAAAGTTCTTTTTCAGCCTGGATACCGAAACAGTCTGGGACAGCTTAACAAAGGGTATATAGCACAGGGTTCCCAGAATCAGGTTAAAGAGCTGCAATAGGCAGCCGCTCCAAAACCCTGTCGCATAGTAGCCGCTGATAAAAACCGGCGTCGTCCATTCTACCGTCTGAATCGTGAAAGGGACCAGCCCCAGGCTTACGGCGGCATACGAGGTCACGGTCAAAAGCAGGGGCACCAGCAGGAAGGGGATCAGATAGATGGGGTTCAGGACCAGAGGAAAGCCAAAGACAATCAGCTCATTGATGTTAAAAAGGAGGGGGAACAGAGAAAACTTAGCGATCCGGCGCTGATTTTTGTTCTTTTTCAGCATAAATACGGCAACGAGCAGGCAGAGGGTGCTCCCGCAGCCCCCCATCAGAACAAAAGTATCAAAGAAAGTCTTGGTGAAAATCTGGGTAGGTTCCCCGCCGGCCTGGATCAGCTCCTGATTAATGGCCAGGGCCGGTACATAGATGCTCTGGGCCACATGTTCCAGCATATTGCTGCCATGAATGCCGAAAAACCAAAGGAAATGGATCAGAAAAATAAACAGCAGCGCCCGCAGAAAGGAATTGTTGATATTGGCGAACAAATGATAGAGGACGTCGGCAAGGAAATCGTTGATATCGGTTATGTTCAGAAGGGCGGCTAAAATCTGGTTGACAGCGGCAAAAAGAGTGATCGTGATGGCCGCCGGAATAATCGAGGCTACGGCATGGCTGAAGGTGATGGAATCACCGTCGGAAAAGGGCCGGATCCTCAGCAGCTTAATGGAACTGAGCTTATAAAACAAAAGGCTGGCGGCTACCGCCACCAGTATGGAAACAAAGACCCCGGTCACTCCATAATTGGTGATTTTAAACCCATCTTTATTAATGCCAAAGAGAGCCACAAAAGAACACAAGGCCACAGTGGAGACGATCACGGGATTGATTCTGAGCTTATCCCGGTTCTCCAGCTCGGTGGCTAAGGAATAGGTGATGCAGGTGACCATGGCCAGAGATAAAATACCAATCGTACCATCGTGGACATAGATGAAAAAGTCCTGCCAATTCTGCCCGAACAGCCTTGCCATCAGCTCCTGATACTGGGGTACGGGAAAACTGGAAAACAGCAGCGCCAGAGAACCGATCAGCACCACTGGAATCATTAAAATAAGCCCCCGCCGGATCGATGCCAGCAAGAGGTTCTCACCCGCTTTTTCCATCAATTTAGTGTAGTCGCCGCTCATCTCAGCAACATTACTGAAGAGGCGCTTGTGCATCTTTTATCATCTCCGCTGCCATGAATCCCTAAAAAACAACTTATCTTTAAGTTAATTCTTTTTTCGAAAAAATGTCAAGAGATGACAGCTTAAATTGCATAGCCATGCCTGATTTACCTGATTTGACCCTAAAACAGCTTTCGGCAGTTAAGGTCCGCCTGTTCGAGCCGCAGCAAAGCTTGCTTCTTTTCCAGGCCTCCTGCATAACCGGTCAGACTTCCGCCGGCTCCCACCACTCTGTGGCAGGGTATGAGAATCGAGATGGGATTATGCCCCACCGCCCCTCCCACAGCCTGAGCGGACATGGAGGACAGCCCTCTGGAGGCGGCCAGCTTTCTGGCTATTTCACCATAGGTGGTAACACGGCCACGGGGAATTTCCAGAAGAATTTCCCACACCGCTTTTTGAAAATCCGTCCCCTTGGGCGCCAGCTCAGGAAATGGAGCGGAGCCTTCCCTTTCGGAAAAGTAATGGTCCAGCCAGGTCTGCAGAGACTTAAAAACCCTCTGCTCCGGCTCAGTGACCCATGCTTCTGTCTGAGCCGGATAGTATTTTTGCCCGATAAACCAAAGTCCGGTAAGGGCCTCTCCTTCAGCAGCCGCTGTGATGTCTCCCAGGGGAGTACTGAGAGTGCAGGTATAAATCATGATTGAATCAACTCCTTAGATTTGTTTGGGTCCTGCAGCTTTCCGCACATCGTTCAGGCTGCTGCAGTTATGGGTCCCTTTCGGCAGCCCGCACCGCCCCTCACCGGCTTCCTCCTTGCCCAGGGCTGAACAGCGGTATTCCTTGGGGGATACGCCGGTCAGCCGGCGGAAGTGAGTGTAAAAGGTAGAAAGGCTTTCAAAACCGCTTTGCAGGGCAATTTGCAGAGTGCTCTCCTGGGTATGGGTCAGGAGCTTTTGCGCAGACTCGATGCGCAATGTATTCAGATACTCCGCCGGAATCTTGCCGTAGTGCGCATAAAACACCTGGCCGGTACGGTTCCGGCCGACACCAAGCTTTTTCAGCTCTTCCCGCAAACGGCTGTGGTCAGCGAAATAAAGATCATAGATCCCTTTTATTTTTTCAGCCAGCTCTTTTTGGGGTTGAAATTCCGCCAAATCAGGCCGGCACCGTTTACATGGCCGCAGTCCCCAGGCACGTGCCTGAGCGGCGTTGTCAAAAAAAATCACATTCTCCCGCTTAGGGTTTTTCGATTTACAGGAGGGGCGGCAAAAAATCCCCGTGGTTTGTACTCCGTAAAAAAACTGTCCATCATAAGCCGGATCGCAGGCAAGGACAGCTTGCCACTTTTCTTCTGTACTAAGCGTCATCCGGACACCTCCTTAACTTACTTCCGGGAAAGGCAATAACTCATCTATCTCTACTATAATCGTTCTGGGAAAGGCTGTCTTCCGATATTGCATCATTTAATTTTTGAGGCTGATTTTAACCTTCTTTTCTAATTTTATCATTAGTTTCATCCTTCCGGTGCATACTAAACGCACTGATAAAATGAACGACTGTTTCAGCTAGAGGAGGATAAAAACATGTTTAATCTACAAGGCCGTGTGGCTGTTATTACCGGAGCGTCCAGCGGATTAGGCACCCAAATGGCTCATGGGCTGGCTGAACAAGGTGCCGATGTGGTGCTGTTGGCCCGCCGGGAGGAGCGACTGCGTAAAGTGGCCGAAGATATTGAAAGCCAATACGGTGTCCAAGCCTATCCCTTCCCTTGTGACGTAACTCAACTGGCCTCTGTTCAGGCCGCCGTTCAAGCTGCCCGGGAGCGATTCGGCAAAGTGGATATCCTTATTAATAACGCCGGCATCGGCTCCGTTGCACCTGCCGAAACAATGGACGATGAAGTATGGGAACATAATCTGTCCGTGGATCTGACCGGTGTCTTTCGTATCGCCCGCGAATTTGGCAAAGTCATGCTGGAAGCCGGTTATGGGCGTATTATCAATATTTCTTCCATGTACGGCATGGTGGGAAATTCAGCTACACCCGCTTCCGCCTACCATGCAGCCAAAGGCGGTGTGGTCAATCTCACCCGGGCTTTGGCTGCGGAATGGGCCGACCGTGGTGTCACCGTCAATTGTCTCTGCCCAGGCTATTTTGAAACGGAATTGACTGTCGATCTTCTGAAGACGGAGGAATTCAAGGCTTATATGGAGCGCACCGTGCCCCTGAAACGTTACGGCAATTCCGGTGAATTGAATTCCGCTGCCTGCTTCCTGGCGGCTGATGAATCATCCTATATAACCGGAGCCATTCTACCCATTGACGGCGGTTACACCTGCGTTTAAATTCAGATCAGGGGCAGGCTTTGCCGGTGCCATGATATCAATAGTCAGGCATACTAATTCAATATTAATTAAACGAAAAGCATCTTTCCCGTATCCAGAAAGCGGTATGCCCATGCGGAAAGGATGCTTTTCATATTTCTATATAAATAGAACAAAAAGCATTGACACTCACGTAACGTGATAGGCTATTCTACAGACAGAGGCAACTTGATGGCATCTTATCTCAAAACCCGGAAAGGAGGACAATAATGAGGACTGTAAAACAGGTTTCCGCATTAACAGGTGTTAGTGTCAGAACACTCCAATTCTACGACGAAATTGATTTGTTCAAACCGACCCAAGTTAACGATGCAGGCTACAGATTATATGATGATGCTTCCTTGGAACTATTGCAGCAAATATTGTTTTTCAAAGAGCTTGATTTTACCCTGAGAGAGATAAAAGCCATCATGGCTAACCCCCACTTCGATAAAGTTGAAGCCTTCAAAAAGCAAAAGACTTTAATTCAACTCAAACGGGATAGGCTGAATAGGTTGCTCAGTCTATTGGCGAAACTGGAAAAAGGAGAAAAGATTATGAGCTTTAATGAATTTGATATGAGCGGTTACTTCCAGGCTTTAGAAGAGTTTAAAAAAACTCATGCCGATGAAATTCTTAAGAAATTTGGCGATATTGATGCATTTGATGAAATGGTCGGTGAGCTAAAAGCAAAGGCCTCGGATATTGCTGAACTTGCCGTCAAACAGTATGGCAGCATCGAAAACTATACTAGAGCTTCCGAAAAAAACTTGGAAAACTATCTGAAAAACGGTACGGAGACCATCGATGTCGAGGAATCCATGGCCAAGACAGATTCACTTACCCGGCAGCTTACAGCGGATTTAAGCAAAGATGTTTCCTCTCAAGAAATCCAAACAATGATTCTGCAACTTATTGATTTATGCAATCAAGGCCACAATGGTCTGGATATGGGAGAAAACTACTGGGCTTTTATGGCCGAAAATTACCTTACCAATCCCCTCTTTATCAGCACCACAGATCAAAAATACGGTGAGGGTGCCGCAGAGTTTATCGGCAAAGCCTTAAAGATTCATTTAGGGTAAAGGAGTCAGGCCTTGTCTACTCCGCGGGATAAGGCGGGAGCCCCTGCCCGCCTCCTCCTGTACCGATGCCTATGATCGCATAAATATCCTCGTAAGCATATTGCACTCTCAGTTCCCGATAATTATCCGGCCAGGTCCCCTTGCCTTGGGCACCCTCGGCAGGATTGAAATAGTCATCGTGATCGGTGGTAAAATCATAGTGCACAGCAACGGCAAACTCCTGGCTGTCGCCGGCCAGGATGGAGAGGTTATTAAGCTGATAGGAGGCAATGCGTTCTTCCACGGGAGTCTTTTCACTCATCCGCAAGGCCATATAGGTCTCAAAAGCGGCTTGCCCCAGTACGAGCAAATCCGTTTCGACAGATGAAGAAAAGATCAACGGTTCGGCAGATAAAAATGTCAGCGGCTCATCTGATGGAACGTCACTTGCATGAGCCTCTTCCCATGGATAAGGATAAGGCAAACTGCTCTCAGCCATCACCCAAACAAGGTGATGGTTTATTCCGTCGGAGTCACCGTCTGTGTAAACGAACCGGACCGTTGCCGACAATCTCCCCTCTTTCTGGCGGTATTCCAGATAGCGAAGCCCTTGCTCTCTGTCCTGCCACCCCCTCTTGCCTTGACCAAACACTTCCATAACCTGCTCAATACTCTTTAGCTTATGGGGAATATACGCCGCCCCTTCCCCCTTATGGAGGGTCACCACGGGAATATCCGCTCCGTCATAGACGTTGACGAACAATTTAATCAACCGTCCGGTATTCTCATCCGCACTATAACGCCCTTCCTCAAAATTAAAATCGTAACCGTCTTTAACCTGCAATGGTTCGATGGGCGTAAAAGCCGAGGTATCCATTTCCTGTGTATCCGCACCGAGCATAAAACCATTGACGCTGAAATTATAAAAATCATAATCGCCGGTGCCGCTGTTGGCCTGATTCGCCGCCAGTCCTATACTCAAAGCCGCGACGAGCACTGTCGTCACCGTGACGACCCAGGTAGAGGGCTTTTTATAGTTCAGCACGTTCTTGATTCTCGTTTTCACATTCCCTTCTCCGAAAGCCAGGGGGCTTCCGTTTATGAAACGCCGGCCCGCAGCCAGGGACAACAAGGACTGGGCATAGGGTTTCTTCATTTCCTGGTCCATTGTCTTCAGCACCTTTTCATCACAGGAAAGCTCCATATCCCCACTCATCAGCAGGAACGCCACCCAGACCAGGGGGTTAAACCAATGGAGGGCTAGAATGAGGAAAGCGAAGGGTTTCACTAGATGATCAAACCGTTGGATATGAGTCTGCTCATGAAGAAGGATATATCTCCGCTCTTCTTCCCGCAATCCGATCGGTATGTAGATTTTCGGCCGGAAAACTCCCAGCACAAAAGGTGTCCTCAGATTGTCGGCTTCATAGATATTGCCCTCGGAAAACACCGCCCCCTGCAGCCGCCTCTTTAGCAGGACAATGGATACAAAGCTATAAAGCAACAAGGCGGCCATCCCTATCAGCCAGAGGTAGCTGCCGAACATCAGCCACACTTCCGAGTGATAAGCCTGGGTGGTGACAGGGTAGCCGTTGGCTGCATCGCCGACGACACGAAGAGCTGCACCGACAGCGGAGTCCAAAGAGACATTCTCCCCTAGCGGAGCTGTCTGAGGTATGGGCTGGGCTTTGAAGGGAATCAGGCTGAAGACACTCTCAAAGGAAAAGGGAAAGATCAGCCTGAAACCCGCTGTCCCCCAAAGAGCATAGGAAATAGCTTTCGGCGCTTTCTTCAGGAAAAGCCGCGCCAGCATAATAGCGGCAATGACATAGCTCCCGGTCAGGCTCATGTTCAACACGGTAAGGAACAGCTCTTCCATCATCACTCCTCCTTATGCTCGTCGATCAGCCTCTTCAATTCGTCAACCTGATCATCGCTCAATTTCCTGCCCCCGATAAAGGCGGTCAGGAACCTGGGCAGAGAGCCGCCAAAAGCGTCCTCCACAAACCGTCTGCTTTGCTTAGCATAAAAGGCATCTTTTTTGATCAGCGCAGTCACCACGGCCTGCTGATTTTGAAAGATGCCCTTTTCACACAAATTCTTCAGCACCGTATAGGTGGTGGACTTTTTCCAGTTCAGTTCTTTTTCGCACAGCTTTACCAACTCACCGGAGGGAATTGGCTCATGCTGCCAAACCAACTCAGCAAATCTCCCTTCGCTCTGGGATAATTTATCCTCTTTCATGACAGAGCCTCCTCGGTCTATATTCTATAGACTTATATTTTGAGTCTATAGAATATAGACCTCTTTGTCAAGAAAATAATGCCTAATGAATTGAGAGGCATATGACCCTTTGTCCAAACCCAATCGATTATTCACGAAACGTATGGGTTTGAGTTTCAATGACTTCCCGTAGTTGATGAACGATCTGAAGGTATCGGAGCTCCTCTTTTAAGGGGGCATATTCTTTATCTATTAAAATAGTTTGGGCCAGCACTTTTTTCACGTAGGAGGGGTCTTGGAACTTCTCTGTGACCCGGTTAAAAACAGGACTCTTAGCATAATCATAGCTTAACTCCAGGATATGCTGTGTATATTCTTCCAGATAAGTGAGGGCGGCTTCCTTATCCCCTCTTGCCACCATAATTTTTATCATATCAGCATAGGCAATTTCCCTGGAGATGCCCAGGAGCTTGGTTATTTCCAGGTTTATTTGGGCAAGAGTGCAGGCCTTGTCCATATCTTCCTGCTCCCGGGCAAAAGCGCCTAAAAGACTTAACCCCTGGCTGACACGGGAAACATACCGCCTGATATTCTCCTGAGTCAGCTTCATGGCTTCCTCATTTTTTCCGCGCAAAGCATAGATTGAGGGATAGAGAAAATCAGGGTCTGTTTTTAACTTTGGCAAACTATCCAGCAATTCTTCTGCCCGGTCAAGCTCATTAAGCATGGTATAAAACCCCACCAGAATAAGAGTTGCGTGGTAAGTGAATTTCGGATAGCCCGACAACAGCACCTCCTCATACAGGATGGCGGCTTGACGGTAATAGCTTTGAATGTCTTCTTTACCCAGATCAATCTTCATGATCATAAAGCTTTGAAATAAATTGCCCAGATAGAACTTTAGCGGAATGCTGTTGGGGAATTCCTGCAGAAGCTTTTGACAATACTTCCAGCCGGCATCAAATCCCTCCGCCTCGTATAGCGAGGTGGCTTTTTGGGTGAACCCGCTCACATCGTCATCAGATAACTCATTTTGGTAAGAAAACAATTCGTCCACTGTCGTGTTCAGAGCGCGGGCGATGGGAGGAAGCAAGGTTATATCGGGATAGGTTGCTCCCGTTTCCCATTTACTCACCGCCGGTGTCGAAACCCCCACGGCCTGAGCCAGTTGTTCCTGTGTCCATGATTTCTCTTTGCGTTTGGCTGTAATCACCTTACCCATATCCAGGTTCATACCATTCTCTCCTTTTTATAAACATAAGCTTCTTTGATCTGTCTTTATTGTAGCAATGACAGCATTCTAAAAACAACGGACGCGTGTTTAACCTAAAGGCAGAAAAAGTTAACCATCAGGAACTATGGAGTTTTCATTTGTCAATTACTTGGACAAAAGATCATCACCGCTAAAAATCTGCTTCGCTCCCTAGAATGAAGAGGAGAATAAGCATGAAATGGAGAAGAAGTATAACTATTATTCAGTTTTAAGCTGATCTTTAATCTTGCAATCTTTATAGTTTCAGTTATAATAAATATAAAGTTATAATGATTATAATTTGCATTAATCTTCCACCTTAAAGATTAATGCACTTTTTCTCAAAAATCTATTATTGAAGGAGGTCATTTAATGGAAGAAAAGAAATGCCCCGTAACCGGCCATACCCAGCACACCCCTACTGGCGGTGGGACCAAGAACAAAGACTGGTGGCCAAATCAATTAAATCTCAACATTCTTCATCAAAACTCTGCTTTGGGCAATCCCATGGATCCGGACTTCAATTATGCTGAAGAATTTAAGAAACTTGACCTGGCAGCCGTAAAGAAAGATCTTTATGCCTTAATGACCGATTCCCAGGATTGGTGGCCTGCCGATTACGGCCACTACGGGCCTCTCTTCATCCGGATGGCCTGGCACAGTGCGGGAACATACCGTTTGAACGACGGACGGGGCGGCGCCGGAGACGGAACCCAGCGCTTTGCTCCCCTCAACAGCTGGCCGGACAATGTGAATCTGGATAAGGCCCGCCGTTTGCTCTGGCCTATTAAACAGAAATATGGAAAAAAAATCTCCTGGGCCGATCTGATGGTCCTGGCCGGCAATTGTGCTTTGGAATCCATGGGCTTCAAGACCTTTGGCTTCGCCGGCGGCCGCGAGGATGTTTGGGAACCTCAGGAAGATATTTATTGGGGCTCTGAAGGAGAATGGCTGGGCGACCAGCGCTATTCCGGGGATCGGGATCTTGAGAACCCTCTCGCCGCAGTACAGATGGGCCTGATTTATGTTAACCCGGAAGGTCCCAATGGACAGCCCAGTGTCCTGGCTTCCGGCCGCGACGTGCGGGATACCTTTAAACGTATGGCTATGAATGATGAAGAGACTGTGGCCCTGGTGGCCGGCGGACACACTTTCGGCAAATGCCATGGCGCCGGTCCTGCCTCCCATGTTGGTCCGGAGCCGGAAGCCGCTCCTCTGGAAGAACAGGGGCTGGGCTGGAAAAGCACCTTCCGCAGCGGCAAAGGTGGGGATACCATCGGCAGCGGCATCGAAGGGGCCTGGAAACCCCAACCCCACCACCTGGGATATGGGTTATTTAGAGACCTTGTTCAAATACGACTGGGACCTGGTGAAAAGCCCCGCCGGAGCGTGGCAGTGGGTTCCCACTGACCCGGCTGCAGCAGATACGGTGCAGGATGCCCATGACCCTGCCAAGCGGCATGCGCCCATGATGACCACAGCAGACCTTTCCCTGCGGATGGACCCGATTTTTGGACCGATTGCCAAGCGATTCCGGGATAATCCTGAAGAGTTCGCCGACGCTTTCGCCCGGGCCTGGTTCAAGCTGACTCATCGCGACATGGGACCCCGCTCCCACTATTTGGGCCCGGAAGTTCCTGAGGAAGAACTGATTTGGCAGGACCCGGTGCCCCCAGTGGATCATGAACTGATCGACGAACAGGATATTACCGAGCTCAAAGCCAAGATCCTGGCCTCCGGCCTTTCCGTCTCCCAGCTGGTCTCCACCGCCTGGGCTTCCGCTTCCACCTTCCGGGGTTCGGATAAACGGGGCGGCGCCAACGGAGCGCGGATCCGCCTGGCACCTCAGAAAGGTTGGGAAATCAATCAACCGGCTCAGCTGGCCGAGGTATTGGCGGCACTGGAAGGGATCCAGACTGAGTTCAACAGCTCCCAATCCGGAACAAAGAAGGTTTCTCTGGCCGACTTAATCGTCCTGGGCGGTGCCGCCGCTATTGAGCAGGCTTCCAGGAACGCCGGCCACACTCTGGTCGTTCCCTTTACACCGGGCCGCACCGACGCTACTCAGGAGCAGACCGAGATCTATTCCTTCGCTGTTATGGAACCGAAAGCCGATGGTTTCCGCAACTACCTGAAAGGCAAATCTTCTGCACCAGCAGAGGAAATGCTGGTTGACCGGGCCCAACTGCTGACCCTGACCGCCCCGGAAATGACGGTTCTCCTCGGCGGCCTACGGGTTTTGAATGCCAATTACGGCCAATCCAAGCACGGTGTCTTCACCCAACGTCCGGAAACTCTCACCAACGACTTCTTCGTTAATCTCCTCGACATGGGTACCGAATGGAAAGCCGTATCGGAAGAAAAGGCTCTCTATGAGGGCCGGGACCGGGCCACAGGCGAACTGAAATGGACCGGCACCCGGGTTGATCTGGTCTTCGGTTCCAACTCCCAACTGCGGGCCCTGGCGGAAGTCTACGCCTGCAGCGACTCTCAGGATAAATTCCTCCAGGATTTCGTATCCGCCTGGAATAAAGTAATGAATGCCGATCGCTTCGATTTGGCCTAAAACAACAGCAGATTAGATCTGAAATAACCGCCCCAGATGGCGGTTATTTCTTTTGGGCGATCTGTTGCTCCTCTTTCTTTCCTGCAGTAGAATTGGCTTATAAAAAACCTTTTACGGAAAGGAGCGCTGGTTTTCATGATCGACTTCAAGCTGCCGAAAAAGCTCATTGTTTTTTCTATGACTTTAATCCTTGTTTCAGGCTGTGCAGATATATCAATGAACACTC
Source organism: Desulfitobacterium sp. LBE (assembly GCF_007830365.1). Classification (NCBI taxonomy): domain Bacteria; kingdom Bacillati; phylum Bacillota; class Clostridia; order Eubacteriales; family Desulfitobacteriaceae; genus Desulfitobacterium; species Desulfitobacterium sp. LBE. Next base: position 1,321,863 of record NZ_VLKD01000001.1, read on the forward strand.
TTCCCATTCCATCAACAGGCACGCCATTGGCCCGGCAGGACGGGGCCCAAGACAAGCCCCTTCTTACCTGGGAAGCCGTTAAGGAACTGACGGCCGGAAGCCTCAGCTACTCAGAAATCCGGAATTCCTTCTATTTCAAGGACATAGGCTCCGGTTTATATGTAATCAGCTTCCCTATTAAAGAGGGGCCTGAGTTTTCCCTCAGTGCGAGCTCCACCGGCCCGGACGCTGCGCCCTTGTCGATAATGCTGCATTGCGAGCCTGCAGGCCTTTCCCTTAAACTGAACCCGGAAAACCTTGGCCTCATGTTGGACTTGTCCAACAACAGCGATACGCTGCAGAGGATCCATCAACTGTTTAACAACGGAATTCCGGTTCCCCAGGATGCCCAAACCTACGGCAACCTTATTTATCTGACCGGCAGGGCTCTACAGGAAATCCTTCGGGATTACCATGCTATGCTGCTTCGCTACGGCTGGGAGCCGGCAGACACTCTCGGCCTGAAACAGTTTTATAAAAAGACCATCGATGGGAATGAGCTGCTTATCTCCGTAGCGTACATACCGGAAAACGGTTCTCAGGATACGGAGAACCTCACAGTGATCCGGTTTAATATAGAGCCTTTACCAACCGCGCCAAACCGTCTTATACACGATGAACAGGATGTGCAGGCACTGGTGGAAGCCTTCGGGAAAAGGATTCAGGCCGTCTCCATCACAGCCCCTCCCAACACTGCGGCTGCCGGCATTACCGAACATTACAGCGACTATGTAACACCCGAGCTGCTGCAACAATGGCAGACTGATCCGCAAACGGCTCCGGGCCGCCTGGTTTCCAGCCCCTGGCCCGATCGTATTGATATTCTGGCAACAGAAATGTATAAGCCGGACCAATGCACAGTTCGCGGGGAGATCATCGAGGTCACCAGCGTAGAAATGGCACAGGGTGGAGCTGCCGCCAAGCGCCCGGTGGAAATTGCTTTGCGGCAGATAAAAGGCCGCTGGTTTATCAGCGGCGTGCGCATGGGCGAGTACATCCAGACCGGCCCTGTTGTTTATGAAAATACCCGCTACGGCTTTGCTTTCCATCTGCCGGAGACCTGGAAAGGATATAGCATCATCGCGGAGCAATGGCAGGGAACCCAAAACGGCGAAACTGCTGAAACCGGCCCCCTGCTTCTGATACGGCATCCAGAGTGGACCCGGGAACTTCCGCGCCAGGACATCCCGCTTATGGTCTTCACTCCCGAACAGTGGCAGGCCCTCCGGGAAGAAGGATTATCTGTCGGTGCAGCCCCCATCGGTCCCCGTAAGCTGGGAGGTAATTCCCGCTACATCTTCGCCATACCGGCCCGCTATAACTATGCCTTCCCTGCGGGTTATGAAGAAGTAGAGGACATTCTTCAAAGCAGTCCTCTGTGGCCTTTACGACAACCTGCATTCCCTCAGTGAAAAGCTATGTTCTACATCCTCATCTGCCTGGAAAGCCGTTCAGAAGCTCTGAGCCTGTTCCTCCTTCGGGGCGTCCGGCGGAACAGGCCTCTGTGTGTAACTCAGATTGGCAAGCGCTTGCCAATCTGGCAAGGGGGACTGTGGGGAGCTATACTCCCCTCTCTCCTTTAATCGGGAATTCCCAGCTCATCCATTATCCCTACCCTGAGGATTTCGAGGAAATTCACGTCATTTTCTTCCCCCAGCTCCTTTAACCATCTAGGGATCATGATACATTTGGGAACGGATTTCTTATCAACGTCCTGCCGTACCATCAGCGTATCAGCTTCCAGCATAATGATCTCAGCGCCTTCCCGCTTTGGCCAATTCGCGGAATCGGAGGCTTCCGGGATTTGTTTCTTGGCTTTTTCCATATGATAGAGATGCATCCCCAGAGAAAGTTCCGCCTGGTGAAAAGCGTCTTCCGGGGTTTCCCCCTGACAGATCAGATCCGGCAGATCCGGGAAAACGACGATATATCTGCCCGACAGGGTATTGCGCTCAACAATGGCCGGAAAAAGATAGTGCGTGATCATGTTACCGCGTCCTTTTAATTTTAATCGATTTACTTATAGACTATGTGGCCAAGGGCTTAAGTGTGACAAACTCAACAACGGATTGCTGTCCTGCGGAAAATTATTGCGGAAGTATGGCAGGAAATGTAGTATAATTTTCCTGATAACAATGACAGCTGATGTCAGGAAAATCTATAGTTAGCCATATGTGTGCTGGAGGGAAAATGGTAAGTTTAAAAAGCTTCTTTCAAAAATATCTGTTTGCAATAACTGTCTTTATCGGTTGGATTATTACTGTTTATTCGCTCTATTTTATAAAATACAAAATGTTTGGCGGAGCGATCGAAGTTCTTCTCTTGTATGTGATAATTTTTCCACCAATAATTGCTATAACTGATTTTTTAGCAAAGCCCAAAGAAAATGAAAATAAAACAAAAAAGAAAATGGGCCTTGTTTTAGATGTGATTGCTGTATGTATCCTTACCTGGGCCTTCTTTATATCTCCGTATGCAGTAGGACTTTATGCTATTTCAACAATTGCCTTAATTTTAATCCTATTATCTCGTTTCCCGAGATTGCAGGCAAAGCTCAAAAACAAAGCTAATCAAAAGGAACGCTCTGTTTTTGTATTATCTATTTTTGCTATTTTGATTATTGTTCCCCTTGTTTTTACTTCTGCAGCAGGAATAAAAACGATCCGGAATACGCAAATCTTGCTGGAAAACACTCATTATACGGATACAGCGTATGTTGACATCATTAATAACAAAGCAGCTTTAGCTATTGTTTTTGAGGGAAAAACCACCGTAACTGATGGCACACAAGATGATTTGGGCTTCTATTTATTTAAAGCAAGCAAAGACAATAAGGAGTATGCTATCGCCGTGAATATTTTAGGGGGAGACATCGTCGGAGAAGTTTTGCTGGAGGGCAATCCCTACATACATTATTACCTTCGCTAGCCTTTACCTTATGAGCAAGTAATTCCCTTAATACAGCATGAGCAGATTGATCTAACTAGCAAAGGATATACTTTATGCACATTATCATTGAAAAAGGGCTTAAAACGGATATAGAAGAGCTGGCGTTGCTTTATGATGAATTGAATGATTATCTTGCCAGTGGTGAAAATTATCCAGGCTGGCGAAAAGGCATCTACCCTACTCGTGAAAATGCCATCGAAGGGATTGCCAACGGGCACCTCTACGTTGCCAGAGCATCCGGGAAAATAGCTGGGTCGATTATTCTCAACCATGAGCCGGTACCTGCATACCACGGGGCGAACTGGGAAATCGACGCTGATTATTCGGAAATTTTTGTAGTCCATACCTTTGCCGTCCACCCTGCCTATTTGGAAAAAGGTATTGGCTCAAACTTAATCGAATTTGCGGTACAGCACAGCATAAATGAACATATCAAATCCATTAGGCTTGATGTCTATGAGCATAACCTTCCAGCGATCAGACTCTATGAAAAAAGCGGCTTTACCTATGTGGGTACCGTAGATTTAGGGCTGGGCCATTACGGACTGGATTACTTTAGATTATATGAAAAAGTGCTGTAGCGGCTCACTCAAACAAGGAAAGCTGCTCCAGCCGGCAAGGCCCTTTGTAACCCGCTATGATATCTGGCATGTTATAAAGAATCCCGTATTGGTCGCATTTATCCTGAAATAAACGCCACAATTCTCTGGCCTTAAGGGAACGGCACTCATAAGCGTTCCCATAGGTTTCTATGTACTTTTCTTTAAGGGATGGAAACAATTCATCCAATTTTTCATAATACCATGCCCTTTGATTCTGTCTTAAGGTTACCCCGAAGGCGGGATAGATAAATTTTGCACCCTTTTGATGAGCAAGTTCAATAATCCGGCTGATATTTTCCTCCGTATCCTCAATAAACGGCAGCACAGGCATTAATAAAATACCGGCAAAAATCCCTTCCTGAGTCAGCTTCTCGATTGCTTCAAGCCGCCGGGAGGAAAGAGCCGCATGGGGTTCAATTTTACGGCACAGCAAATCGTCGGCAGTGGTCACCGTCATCTTGACCAGCACCGGTGAATGCTTGCCTATCTCCTTAAGGAGTTCTCTGTCCCGGACAATCAGATCACTTTTTGTGGCAATTGCTGCTCCAAATCCGTACCGATGGATCAGCTCCAAGGCACCTTTTGTCAGCTCATGCTTTTTTTCAAATGGGTTGTAGGGATCACTCATGGCTCCTGTGCCGACAACACCCTTTTTGCGCTTTGACATGAGCTCGCGCTCAATCAAGGCAAGGGCATTTTCTTTAGCCCTTACCTCATCGAAATCATCCACTCTGTAACATTCGCTCCGGCTGTCACAGTAAATGCAGCCATGACAGCAGCCCTTGTAGATATTCATCGTATAATTGCAGCCGAACCAGGGGTTGTTTTCAGCATACCCGGATAGGATTGTTTTGGCGGGAATAAATTCCATCTTTATTGCAGCTCCTTAGGCAGTATCCTTGCCCTGCCCCACATCTATATCCTTTTAGATATATTACATAACATCATTATAGCTTTTTTACCTATGATGGAACAATAAGCAAACGGTCAAACGATACCTACAAAAAAACGAGCAATTTACCATGGGGAAATGATGAGTTATAATTGCCTTAAATAGGCTGATAAGGGGCTGATAAAGCATGATGAAAGATATAAAACAGACCATCGGCAATTTGATTGATAAGCAAAATGTTTCTTTTATAGGTTCGGTTGATGAGGAAGGATTTCCGAACTTAAAGGCCATGCTGCCGCCGAGAAAAAGAGATGAGCTTAAAACTTTCTATTTCACAACCAACACTTCGTCAAAGCGTGTGGCTCAATACCGTGAGAACCCCAAAGCATGTATCTATTTTTGCGATAAAAGATTCTTTCGCGGCGTCATGCTTAAGGGTGTGATGGAAGTATTGGAAGATGCGGCCAGCAAGGAAATGATCTGGCAAGAGGGTGACACTATGTACTATCCTCAAGGTGTTGCCGATCCAGACTACTGCGTATTGAAATTTACGGCAAATACAGGACGGTATTATGCTAATTTTAGTTCGGAAGATTTTATTATTGAAAGCATAGGGGGATGAGACTATGGAAAGTTTCGAGTACAAAACATTGTTTACGGATGCAAAAGGAATATTAGGAGGTAAAGTTGACCAAAATGCCTTCCAAAATGAATTAAACCAATTGGGTTTACAGGGATGGGAACTGGTAAGCACCGTGGCTGCCGCTCAAAGTTACGGCAGTACAAGGTGGATTATCTCGACATTTAAACGCAGGATAAGGTAAGTAAGTTGTTTGCCAATTTGGAGCAGAAAATCCCTCAAACGCAGTGTTTTGAGGGATTTTGCTTTTTGATAACCAGAATATAAATCTTTACTTTAACCTTCTAAGCAGTGATATGATATCTTCCCCGCGGTACAATAAAGGGTGAACCGGATACCGGGTCCCGGGCCACCACACAGTCCAGTCCAAAGACCTGTTTCATCAAATCTGCGGTGATAATCTTCCCAGGAGCTCCCTGGGCAATCAGATTCCCTTGATGAACCGCAAAGATATAATCCGCATAGCGGGCCGACAGGTTGATATCGTGAAGGACCATGACGATAGTGGTCCCCCGCTTCCGATTCAGATCCGTCAGCAGATCCAGAATTTCCACCTGATAGGTGATGTCCAGAAAGGTAGTCGGTTCATCCAGGAGCAGAATATCTGTCTGCTGGGCGAGAGCCATGGCGATCCAGACCCTCTGACGCTGGCCTCCCGACAATTCATCCACACTGCGGTTGGCAAGTTCTGTGATTCCCATAATCTCCAGAGCCTCTTCCACAGCCTCATAATCCTTTTTCCCTAAGCCCTTAAGAAAGCCCTGGTAGGGAAACCTTCCCCGGGAAACCAGGTCCGCCACGGCGATTCCTTCCGGGACCACCGGAGACTGGGGAAGCAAGCCCAGAACCCGGGCCAGCTGTTTGGGGGGAATGGTGCTGATGGGCTTGCCGTCAAGAGCAACCTCACCGGAAACAGGTTTGATCAGCCTGGCCAGAGTTTTTAACAAGGTGGATTTACCACAGGCATTGGCTCCGATGATCACACTGATTTTATTGCTGGGAATCACCAGATCGATGGTATTGAGAATAATTTTATGATCATAACCGGCCACCACATGGCTGGCCGAAAGTACAGGTGTTTTTTTCATGCAGCTCCTCCGGTTCGATTCATACGGATCAATAAATACAACAGATAAGGCGCACCCAGGATTCCAGTAATAATCCCTACTGGAAAACGGATGTCAAAGACAAACTGCCCAATACTATCTGCCAAAAGCACCAGGGCTGCTCCTGTCAGACCTGCTGGCAGGATATTTGAGGAACCCGGGCCTGCCAAACGGCCGGCGATAGGACCGGCCAGGAAAGCCACAAAGGCGATGGGACCCGTGACGGCTGTGGCATAGGCAATCAAGAAAACAGCGCTGAGCACCAGGGCCAAACGGATCCGGTCCGTCCTCAACCCCAGGGTGATAGCGGACTGGTCTCCCAGTTCCAGGATCTTCAGCTGCCTGCTCAGCAGAACCAACACACTGCCAAAGCTCAGCACCACCAGGAAAAGCCCCGGCATAGACTTCATTTGCATGCCGTTTAAACTGCCGCTAAGCCAGCGCAGGGCAGCTGGCACATCGTATTGATTGGCTCTCAGCAGCAAGAAAGAGATCAAGGAGTTCAGCATAGCCTGAACGCCAATGCCGATCAAAATCAATCGTCCCCCGGAAAAACTCCCTCTCCGGGAAAGCATGTAGATCAGGAAGGCCACAGCCAGCCCTGTGGTGACTGCCGCTAAAGAAACCAAGGGGCCGCTTATTTTCAAGATAATAATACAGAACACGGCGGCCAGACTGGAGCCGGAAGCCACCCCGATAATATCCGGGCTGGCCAGAGGGTTTCTGAGCATGGTCTGAAACGTCCTTCCCGCCATGCCAAAAGCCATGCCCGCCAGCAGTCCGGCCAGCATCCTGGGCAGCCGCAACGTGCCGATGGCAAAGGTAGCCCCTTTGATCTGTTCACCTAAAAGAACCCTGATGATCTCCCCCAAAGAATAACGGGTATTGCCCAGATAGAGCATCGTCCCACACAGGAACAAGGTCAGGATTAATAAGAGCAGGGTCACCACGGCAATGCGGACCCGTCGGCGGTAAAAGCCCTCTTGGACAGGATTTGGTTGCTTTATACTCAACTCATGTTTAATCATAAGGAACGCACCTTCGTTCTCATGGCGATCATAATCAGAATCGGCGCTCCCAAAAAGGCCGTGACAATCCCGGCTTCCAGTTCACTGGGCTGACCCATGAGCCTGCCGATAATATCGGAAATCGTTAAAAGCATAGCCCCTCCCAGTGCCGACATGGGAATAATGACCTTCATATCCGGCCCGCAGATCAGCCTCATGGTATGGGGGATCATCAAACCGACAAAGGCGATGGGCCCCGCCAGAGCTGTTGTGGCACCACAAAGCAGCACTCCCGCCACTGCCCCGGCAATCCGGATCATTCCCGTATTTACCCCTAACCCTGTGGCCACATCATCCCCCAAAGCCAAGGCATCCAGGGCCGGGGCTGTCAGCATGCCAATGCTTAACCCCAGAGCCAGAAAGGGGGCCACTGCCAGAATTCCTTCCCAGGTAGCGCCACTGACACTGCCTACCTGCCAAAACCGGAAGGCATTCATAACCTCGGTCCGGGGAAGGATCACGGCGCTGACCAAAGAGGATAAAGCCGCGCTGGTAGCTGCTCCCGCCAGAGCCAGCTTGATAGGAGTCGCTCCTCCATAGCCCAGGGAGCCGATTCGATAAACAAAGACCGCCGTCACTAAAGCCCCCATTAAAGCAAAGCCAATATATTGACCGGCAGTGCTGATCTGAAAGAAAGCGATTCCGCTCACCACAAACAGAGAGGCACCGGTATTCACCCCTAAAATACTGGGATCGGCAATGGGGTTGCGGGTAATGGCCTGCATGAGAGCACCGGCCACCCCCAGAGAGGCCCCGGCAAGCAAGCTGAACACCGTGCGGGGAATCCGCTCCCGAACCACCAGAGCGTCAAAGGAATCACTGCCGGAGTAAAACAAAGCCTTGATCACTTCATCCAGACCCACATTGCGTGAACCCAAGGCCAGAGAAGCCCCTATGCACAACACTACACCCAGCACACCGGCGATCGCCAGGATCATTGTTTTTCTTAATTTCATCGCACCCGGTCAGCGGCTTTGCCAATGATGCTTAAGTAATCATCGATGGTAGCCGGAATGGACAGAGCACTGGGAGTACCGGAAGCAGCCAGGGGAGTTCCATCCTCAATCATAGCCACTGAACCTCTCTGAATGGCAGGCAATGTACCCATCAGCGGATCGGCCTGCAGGCTTTTCAGCAAGGCTTCATCACCATAGGCAATGATTATATCCACGTCTTTCAGGATATCCACATTCTCCGCACTCAGTTCAATGGCAAAGCTGGCAGAGTCTTTAGCAAGTTCAGCTACACTTTCCGGAACCTTTAACCCCAGATCCGTCAGATAAGCAGCTCGGGGATCCGTGGGCAGATAAACATAGAACTTGCCTAAATCGGTGGGGATAAAATAGAAGAAGGCCGCATTCTTGCCGGTCATCTGAGGATAGGCAGCAATTTTTTTAGTGATCAGCTTTTCCAGCTCAGAGACCAGCTCCTCGCCTTCTGCCTCCATGCCCATTCCAGTGGCATCCATAACGATCTGATCACGCCAGTAAGTCTGCCAGGCCACGGTGGGATAGGCAACAACGGGAGCGATTTGATTCAATAAATCGTATTCTTCCTGGGTGATTCCTGAGTAAGCCGCCAGAATTACATCCGGTTGGACATCACTGATCGCTTCAAAATCCAAGCCGTCGGTATCGTTAAACAGAACAGGGTTCTCTACACCCAGCTTTTTAAACCCTTCCAGCGTCCAGGGCAGCAAACCGCTGTCGTCGGTCACCCCATAATTGGCCTTGGACACCCCCACTGGAATCACACCTAAAGCTAAAGGTATATCCTGGTTCCCCCAGGAAATGGTGGCAACCCGTTCCGGTTTGCTTTCAATCACGGTCACACCAAAGGCATGCTTAATCCTTAGGGGATACGTCACTTCCCCCTGCTCAGAACCTGTGCCGGCTGATACCCCTTCGCCCCCCGGCAGATTATCCCGCCCGGATGGACCACTTGTCGAACACGCAGTTATTGATAATGATAAGGCAATGACTAAAATCGAACCCATTAGTTTTTTTAATTTCATCATGTCTTAACTCCCCTCTTCGTTTCAGTCATATCTACTTTCCACACTAGTTAGCTTTCGCTAACTGATACAGATTATCATTCCCGATTATTTTTGTCAAGCCTCCTTAGCTACCGGCAAGGCCGCCGGAAAGGTTGCTAACGCCTGAGCATGAGCCGATAAGGTTGGGGAAGCCTGTGCAAACACTATAAAAAAACCGCTTGGAATGAGCTGTTCCAAGCAGTTAACCTGTTCTCTTCTAGCGGGGCGGGCAGGAGGTTTTATGAGAAGCTTTGCTCAAAGACCCTGCCAGCAAAGCAAATGTCTCCGAGATCGCCAGACGCTTTTCCGGCGCAATGCTGGCGAAGGCCTCTAACTCCATGGCTTTGAGTTCATCCAGCAGACCGCGGGCATAGCGGGCTCCTTGCTCCGTAAATTTGACAATCTTGTTCCTGCGATCGCTGGGATTGGGTTCCCGCACAATATATCCCTTTTTCTCCAGTCCGGAAAGGACAATGGAAACCGTTTGCTTCGGCAAAAAAAGCTTGCTGCCGATTTCATTCTGGGTACAAAAAGGTGCACCGGTATCAATGACCTGAAGTATGAATACCGTCGTCTCATTGGTATTATGTTTCTGCGCCCATATACGGTAGATATCGTTAATCTGGAACCAAAAATCATAATAGGCATCAATTTGTTCCAGCATTTTATCATCCACAGCAATCGTCTCCTTATCAATCGTCTCCTTCATAAATGATGCTCAACTGATTAATGAGCCGTACCGCCCAGGTTCAAACCCACTACCCCTGCTACAATCAGGACGATGGATACGACTTTCAGGGTAGTGACGGTTTCTTTGAACACTGCTATTCCTATGGCCGATATAACCACAATCCCCACTCCGGACCATACGGCATAGGCGACGCTGACCGGTATTTTCTTTAAGGCCAGGGCGAAGGAACTAAAACATAAAACATAGGCCAGAAACATCCCTAAAGTTGGCAGCATTTTCGTCAGTCCCTCGGACATTTTCATCAGTGTTGTCCCCAAAATTTCCAGTAAAATAGCCAGGGCTAAATAAATCCATTGCATAGGAATCCTCCTCATACTATATAATAGTCCAGATATGGACCATTATATAGTATGAGTTTAAGACAGATTTGTCAATGTGCACTGCACTTTTTTCCACTTTGAGACTTTACACTTTAAACTTTAAATTTATGTATACTTGCCAGCAACTCCGCTGCCATGCTGGAAAGATTTTGGCTTGAAGCGGCTATTTGTTCCACCGAAGCAGTTTGTTCCTGGGTTGCCGCTGAGACGGTATGAACATGTTCCGCAGTATCCACACTGATCTCTGAAATCTCGTGAACTGAAGCCGCGATTTGCTGGCTCCCATCAGCCACATGCTGGATTGCCAAAGCGATTTCTCTCATTTTCCCGGATACCTGATTGATTAGAGTTACAATATCTGCAAAAGCGACTCCCGCATTATTCACCACTTCCGTACCGATTTTCACTTCATGGCTACCGGCCTTCATAGCGGCCATAGCTTTTTTCGTACCTTCCTGAACTTCTCTGATCATTTCAGCTATCTGCTTGGATGCCTTCTGTGACTGTTCAGCCAATTTCCGGACCTCATCCGCCACCACTGCAAATCCTCTTCCGCTTTCACCCGCCCGGGCGGCCTCAATGGCTGCGTTCAAGGCCAACAGATTGGTCTGAGCAGCGATTTGGGATATTGCCGTAACAATCTGATCGATTTCATCGGATTTTTCTCCCAACTTGGCAACCATTTCTGCAGAGGTTTCCACTGTTTTTTCGATATTTCTCATTTGACTGACCGCGGAACTGATTGCTGTTCCTCCGTATGAGGCGGATTCATCTGTTTTATCCGATAATGTAACCACTTGGTTGGTGTTCACCGCTATTTGTTGTATATGGGCTGATATTTGCTCAAAAACTCTTGAAGTCTCATTGATTTGAGCTACCTGTTTTTCCGCTCCCCAAGCCACGTCTTTAATGGCATCGGCAATCTGGTTATTGGCATAGGCCGATTGTTCTGAGCTGGCCGATAGCTCTTCCGCAGAAGAGGACACTATATTGGCCGAATCGGCTGCATGTGTGACAAGCTCTCTCATCTTAACCAGCATAGTATTGATAGCTGTCCCCAGTTGACCCGCTTCATCGGCGGCGTCGACTTTCACTTGCTCTATATCCAGATTTCCCTCCGCTACCTGCCCTATTTGCTTTACTGCGGCAGCCAGGGGTTGGCTGATCGTCTTTGCTGCCATCAATCCTACCGTCAAGGACACGACGATAGCAATAAGCGTAATTGTCAAAATCATTTTCTTGGCCATATCCCGGCCGGCAAGGGCGTTATTCATTTCCTGATCAGCCTTTTGGCTTTTGTAATCAGCTAATTCATTGAGAGCAGAATTTATGTCCATCATCAAGGGCGCCGCATTTTCGGTGAACTGGGCATAAGCAGTGGTTTTTTCCCCACTGGCCGCCAAATTCAGGACCTTTTCATGGACAGTCCCATAAGCATCAAGATTCTTGGTGATCGATGCAAGTTTTTCCGACTCAAAAGAATCAAGAGTGGTTCCTTTATATTGGCTAATCAAAGTTTGAATTTCCGCAATGGTTTCGTTTATTGTCTTCAATTCTTCGTCCTCTGTTGCCTGATCCTGATCGGTCAACATAATTTTCATGGACAATTCTTCAACCAACCTGTTGTCAGCCCGAACTTGATTAAGCCATTTCACGGGCAACAGATTATTACTGTACATATCTGTAATCTCTGAACTCACAACATGGGTATAACTATAGCCTACTCCCCCAACGCTAAGGATAAACAGACTCATGAGAAGGATTATGCTGATGATTTTTTTAGCAGTAGTTAAATTGCGAAGCATTTGCATAGGAAACCTCCAACTCTTTCATTTTTCCTGTGGATTTAACTTAAGTAAATTTCATATGATCCTGTGCGATGCAATCCTTCCTTTTTCCTTTATTTTCTTATTGTTAATTATACGATCAGAGGATAAATACTCCCTGAGCAGGGACTGAAGATTTGCTGAAGATATGCCCCTTCATTAAATGTCTCTCTATTCTTTCTATAAAATAAAGAAAACTCACCGTTCTTTCTCCCTCCGGTGAGTTGCAAATTTAATTTCATCTCAGTTAATATTAAAGCATATACACTTCCTCCGCCCCGGCCAGCCGTTTTTCCCAATGCATTTCAGATAGTACAGCATTCACCGAGTAAACCTTAAGAAAACTTCAGAAGGAATTTAGAAGCAAAAAACAGAACTTACATGTAACTATTAGAACGCGAGGGTGATCACCAATGAATGAAGCACTTTTTGACCCCGTTGCCGCCCATTATGATTCCTGGTATGATACCGAGCTGGGCTCCGTATCCGATCAAGTGGAACGCCGCCTGGCCCAGTCCATGTTCAAAGCCCCGGGGCCCCAGGTTCTGGAGATCGGCTGCGGCACCGGGCAATATACAAGCTGGCTCCTTCAGGAAGGCTACGAGGTCACTGCCGTGGATATTTCCGGGAAAATGATGGCGCTGGCCCAAAAGAAAATCGCGGCTCTCCAGGAAACCACATCCCAAGTCAAGCCTGTACACTGGTGGCATGCCGATATTACCAAAATTCTGGACCAACTGGAGACCTATGATGGGATTTTTTCCATGACCGCCTTTGAATTCGTCCCGGAACCGGAAAAGGTCCTGCAAAAACTTTTCAGCCGCTTAAATCCTGGGGGCTGCCTGCTGATCGGGCTGATCGCCGGAGAAAGCGCCTGGAGCGACTACTATGAGGAAGCAGCATGCCGGAAACCTGCTTCCGTCTTCGCCCGCGCCGCCCTTTATACCAAAGAGGAGATAGCGTCCTGGCAACTCAGTGTCCCTGCTGAAATCGGAGAATGTCTTTTCTTCCCGCCCCATATTCAGACGGCGGCCGAGGCTCTGGCTCTGGAAGAGGAAAGAGCCGGAAATCCCGGGTTTGTGGTCGCCAGGTGGGTCAAGGGTCTCAAACAAAAAAGGGGGCCAGCAGCGGGATGCAGGTAATAATGATCAGCAAACGCACCAATTGCAGTATGCTGACCGTCACAGGATCGGCCTTCATCTCTTCCGCAGCCGCAAGCATTTGGCTCAGGCCGCCTGGAGCCGAAGCTAACAGGCATGTGATCATATCCCAATGAGTCAGGTGACGGATATACCAGCCGACGGCAAGATTGCTGAGGACAATTAAGAAAGAAAAGCCGATAATTGGCAGCAGCATCTCCTGAATCGTCCGGACTATCTCCGGTGAAAATTCCAGCCCAATGCTCATCCCAATTCCGATTAAAGCCATTTGCATGACACTATTCGGAAATATATACTGCTTTTTAAGCAGCACATTGGTTATAGCTAACGCGGCCATCGCTCCAACGACTCCACCCCCAGGAAAGTTCAAGGTCAGAAGGAGCAATCCCCCCAGGATGCCGATCAGGTAAAGGGGCAGGATTTGCCTGGTTTTTAATGAGCATTGCGGCTGCTCCGGAGGATCAGGCTTTTCATCAGCAGCCATGCCTTTCTTTTGTTGACGCCTATGCAGCCAGCGGGCGCTTAAAGGTACCACAGTGATAATAACCACTAAACGCACAAACTGATAGGTGGACACAATGGGCACCTCGGACCCATAAACTAAGGCCAGCACAGTCATTTCCGAGATTCCGCCGGGAGCAGCGGCAAAAAGAGCCGTTGTCCCATCAGGTATGAATTGATAAATAACCAAAGCCATTCCGAATGTTGACAGCAAAGTCCAGGCTGCAATAATCAGAGACGGTCGTAACACCTTACGCAGATCCGCCAGCTTCTGATCATTGATTCTCGCACCTAAAGAAAGACCAATAGTGATTTGTAATATATTCACCACTGTCAGGGAGAATTCAGGGAGACCTCCCCCTAAAACCTGATATATTCCCAGGCTCATCATCGGTCCCATAATGGATGGTGCCGGAAAATTGATCTTCTTAAACAAACCATAGCCTGCAACAGCCAGGCCAACCATCAAGCCCACTTTTGATAAAAAAAACATTCTTCTTCCTCATTTTACATCAAGCCTCACACCGGTTCTTCTTTCCGGTGTGAGGCTTGCAAAATTCTACGATAACTTGACCCTATTGATTGGCTTATTATCCAAATAAGCTTTAAGGTTCTCTATGGTCAGGGCCATAATTCTGGCCCTGGCTTCCTTGGTAGCCCATGATATGTGCGGCGTAATGATACAATTCTTAGCCTTTAGCAGTGGATTGTCCTGTGAAGGCGGTTCCACGGCAAGCACATCCAGGCAGGCGCCTGCAATTCTACCAGTGCTTAGAGCTTCGTAAAGATCGTTTTCCACAACAAGTTTTCCCCTGGAGGTATTGATTAGTATCACATTCCTTTTCATTTGAGCAATAGTGTCTTTATTGATAATTCCTGTGTTCTCAGGTGTGAGTGGGCAATGAAGTGAAATCACGTCTGCTTGTGCAAATAACTGGTCAAGCTCTACATACTTAAAGTCAATAGGGAGATTCTCCAGTTTAAACCTATCATAAGCCAAAACCTCCATACCCAGAGCATTAGCAACCTTAGCGGTTTGTTGGCCTATCCGCCCAAACCCGATAATACCCATCTTTTTGTTGGCTAACTCCATTAATGGGTATTTCCAAAAACACCAATCCAAACTTTCTGACCATGCCCCTCCCTTGACAAGATCATTGTGTTTTTGGACATTGTTGCACATTTCCAGCAGAAGGGCAAATACCGCTTGAGCAACGGAAGCGGTTCCATAGGTAGGTATATTGGTTACCAATATGTTATTGTCACATGCATATTTTATATCAACAATATCGTATCCTGTGGCCGTTACAGATATATATTTTAATTTCTCCAGCTTCGTTAAGACATTTTCTCTTAAAGGGGTCTTATTGGTCAATAATACTTCAGCATCTTTGGCACGTTCATAGATTAATTCTTCCGGTGTTCTGTCGTATACTGTTAGGTCGCCAAGGCGCTCTAATTCCTGCCAGGATAAATCACCGGGATTCAAAGTATAGCCGTCAAGCACCACTATATTCACTGGCGCACTCCTCCCATTCTTTATATTCATAATCGCCCTCAAAACCAGTGTGGAAAGGCGCCCAGCGGAGGACGCCTTTTGGGTTGTAAAATTTTTGGTTGTAACATTATTGCCCGAGGGTTACTTGATAAGGCCGAGGGCCTTAAGAACCTTGGCGTGGAATTCATTTTGTTCTTCCAACTCCTGGCTGAATTCAGCATGGTCCATAAAGCCAGGACTGATAACATTGGCTTTTAAGTAACCTTCCTGCCACTCAGGGGAATCATACACCTGCTTGCAGACATCTTCCCAGTAAGCTATCGCTTCTTCGGGAATACCTCCCGGAGCTGCGAAACCTCTGAACATGGGGTAATCTACTTCAGGATAGCCTTTTTCAATAAAGGTTGGGGTATCCGGAGTCAGGGACAGCCTCTCGCTGCTGATGGTGGCCAGTAATTTAAGATCCCCGTTATCCACATAATCCTTAGTCTCAGCCAGGTTACCCCAGATAGCATCAACATGACCGCCTAAAGCTGCTGTTACTGTCTCACCGCCGCCACCGAAAGCGACATAATTGAGCTTGATACCTGTGCCCTCTTCCAGGACTTGAGTCATGATGCTGTCAGCAGAACCGATGTTTCCTCCACCAAGGTTTAGTTTCAGCGGATTGGCTTTAGCATAATCGATAAACTCTTCAATGGTATTAAATGGTGATTTGGCCGGTACCAGTAAACCGTTGGAGTTGTCAACACCCATGCGGGCAATCGCTTCGAATTTTGTGTAGTCTACTTCAGCCATACCTTGCAAGGGTGTGGTAAGGAAAGGGGTGACCACAATCGTAAGATAATGAGGATCGCCATGCTGTTGTTTGCCTACATAATTATAGGCAACAGCACCGCCTCCCCCCGGTCTGTTTTCCACAACGATAGGTTTGGGACTTAGTCCTTTAGCAGTGGCAATTTCGGCAAATTTTCGGGCAAAGATATCGCTGCCCCCACCGGCACCGGCTTGAACCACGATGGTGACATTCTTAGTCGGAACCCAGCCCTCTGTCTCTTTGGCAGGATCTGAGGCTGCCGGAGCGGAAGAATTGCCGCAGCCTGCCAAGGCAACCATCACCAGAACCAAGCAAAGAAACACACTGATAGCCTTCTTACTCTTTTTCAATATAGAACCTCCTTTTTTTATCTATTCAAATGGGCATTAAGAATTCTGCAGTCCTTCTTCAGCCAATTCCTTCAGAACTTTAGCGGCCAGAGGCACATTATAAAGTGCACAATGACAGGGTTGTGCCAGGAATTTTGCCGCCTTAACAGGATCCTTGCCCTTTTTGACATCCTCAACAGCTTTTTTCACCAAATTGAAAGACACCATACCATGACCGCACATCATGCTGAGCATAAGATGCCTGCCATCAGGCAATTTATCCGTTTTACCCCAAACGCCCAGTGAATGGTTAACCGTATGAGGCTTTAAGCCCACCTCTTCGCAAATATCTCTGGTCTCTCCATCGACACCACACACTACGATTGATATGCCAAGGTCTGCTTCTTTCAGCTCCTTCAGGAAAGCAGCAACACTTTCCCGGGAATTAAAGGTAGCTGTACAGGTAGAGTTTCTATCCTGAATCTTCTCCAGCAATTCCGCCAAGGTGTGCCTGTAGATATGCCCCAGACGCAAGCTGCCCACATTAACAGCCCCAACATTTGAAGCCTTTTCCAAAAAAATCTTAACCTTGGGGCCGGAACCCTCCACATTAATGCACTTGGAAGGCATAATCAGGACCACAAAATCCTGTTGTCTCTCTTCTTCAGTACCCAATCTATGCAAAGTATGTGTCATGATCAGTTTCCTCCTTTAGCGGGAATTCTCCCCAATCCTACGTTAATCTTCGTTCTGTCAGCTACTGGAAATCCGCATTGCTTAGCTATGTCCTCTACAGGAGACTTGCCGTTTTCATCAAGAATAGAAATCAGTGAGACACTGAACACGGTATCGACTTCATCTGCCAGCTTCCTGAGCCTCTCCAGAACTTTAGGCAGAGCTTCAAGTGGGGCAGTAAATTCGACAATAGCGGATAAAACTTTTTCTCCTAGAGCATCGTCACGGAATTTACCGGTTTGGGTATCAACCATCAGCTGTGTCACAGGATTCACCGGCTCGAACTCTTCTGCATATTCGGCCAAAGCCATGGATACCTTTTCCACTTCAGTCAGTCTGGTTCCGATACCCGGTCTGCCCAGCTCGATACCCAGGCCAAACATTCCCGGCTTAAATCTGCCCGTAACGTCATTGGATTTCATTTCCTCAGTCCCACGGCCGGTAATACCGGTGGAGGCGTGAGGCACCAAAGGATTGCTGAATTCTGCCCTCAGGATCCGCGGCCAGGAAAGCTCATCCTGATAGAAGGCGCCTTTAGGGCATTTGGCACAATTGAGGCAGATACCACACTCCACACATTCGTCATGATCAATGGACATTGTTTCGCCGTCTTTGTATAGAACACCCATTGGGCAATAAGGTGCGCATAGTCCGCATCCGCTACATTTATTAACATCAATTTTCATGTTATCGCTCCTAAGCTTTTTTCTTTATAAATCTTCCTTTAATTAAAGGCCAAATAACGACCAGGATACTGATGATAATCAAGGTGCAGCTGATAGGGCTTGTGAAAAATACACCGAAGTCACCATGGGAAAGGGCCAAAGATCTCCGTAAAGACTGTTCTGTGATAGGACCTAATACTAAGGCCAGAACCAAGGGTGCTCCCGGATAATCCATCTTCTTCATGAAGTAGCCGACGATGCCGAAGAAAATCATGATCCAGACGTTAATCATGGTAAACTCGAGGCTGTAAACTCCAAGAATCAAAAAGATGACGATACAAGGCATCAAAATGGAATAAGGAACCTTCAGGACGCTGGTAAAGGCAGGGATGCCGACAAGATTAAGAATGACCAGCATGATATTGGCGAAATATAAGGAAGCGATAATGGTAAAGACAAATTCAGGATTATCTCTGAACAAGAGGGGACCGGGGTTCAGTCCCAGCATTAATAATGCTCCCAGCATAACTGCCGTTGTCCTTGAACCCGGTAGCCCAAGAGTGAGCAAAGGAACCATAGCACCCGAGGCGGCCGCATTATTGGCCGATTCAGGAGCGGCAACTCCTTCGATAGCGCCTTTGCCGAACTTTTCAGGATGCTTGGAGATCTTTTTCGCCGTACTGTAAGAGATAAACGAGGCAATGGTGGCGCCTGCCCCCGGCAGAACCCCAATAAAGAAACCCAGTATGGAACCGCGGCTTAAAGCACCTATAGAGTCTTTCATATCCTGCTTGGAAGGTAAGATATTGCGCAGGGTAAGTTTCATCTTTTGCATAGTAATCTTAATATCTTCCTCACAGTTAATTAAAACTTCCGATAGACCGAATAACCCCATAACCACCGGGATAAAATCTATACCAACCCACAAGGAAGGGATGCCAAAGACAAAACGCTGCTGACCGGTCATAATATCGGCACCGATTACCGAAAGAAAGAGACCGAGGAGAGCCATCATAAATCCCTTCGTCGCATCCTTTCCCGTCATACCGGCTAAGGTGGTCAGTCCCAGGACCATCAGACCAAAGTATTCCGGAGGACCGAATGAGACGGCAAACTTAGCAATGATCGGCGCTATCAGGGTAAGGGCGATCACTCCAACGGTCCCGCCTATAAAGGAGGCAATGGTTGACATCCCCAGGGCAGGTCCGGCCTTTCCCTGTTGGGCCAGGGGATAGCCATCCAGAGAGGTCATCACCGCTGCAGAATCTCCGGGGGTATTGATAAGAATGGCACTGATCGCCCCCCCGAACATAGCTCCGAAATATATTCCACAGAGCATGATCATTGCCGTACTGGGGGGCATGCCAAAGGTCATCGGCAGCAAGATGGCAACACCGGCCGCGGGGCCGAAACCCGGTAAGGCACCAATGATAACTCCCACAACTATACCAAGCAGACATACCATAATATTAGTGAAAGAGAGTGCCAGCTGAAAACCCATTAACAAATTGCTTATATTCTCCAAAAGTATCACTCCCTTCTATTCTAAAAATGAGAAAATCCCCAGCGGTAACGGCACATTCAGGAATTTCTCAAAAAGCAAATAGACTGCGGCAAGGAAACCGATGGTAATGAGTGTTGATTTCTTCCAGGTGTGTTTTCCCATAAAACGCAAAACATAGACCATATAAACAGCCATCACCGGTATGGCGCCCACCATCGGGAACAAAATACCTACGACAATAATCAACAAGATCATTAAAAAGACTCGGGACATCTGACTGGCTCTAAAGAGCTTCTCATCATTCTCAGCTTGAAGTTTGAAATATTTCTTATAGATATTCCAAGCAATAATTGCACAGCAGAGCAGCATGGCCATGCCGATCCAGAAAGGCATAAAGCCGGGGCCGGGGCCGAAATTGCTGCTATACTCCAACTGAAGGGAGTTGTAAATGATGAATAACGCCATAAGGGCTAAGATAATAACGGTAATAATCTCACCATTTTTCCTGCTTCCCTTTTTTTCCTCTGCCTGTTGAATAAAAGCCACCTTCTTTCCTTAGATTTTGAGCTTTCCAGATTTCACTCAGGGGTTGAAACCAGGAAGCTCTTTAATCGTTTTAACTCCCTTGGCGGTATAGGTCTGCAGAGCGGCAACATCCCCCGACCACAGCAGCATCCGTGCTCCCCGCTCTACAGCCCAGCCCATTTTGGCAGCATCTGCCGCAGTGAAAAAGCCTTTGACAACTCCCTGCCGGTCGGCGGCCCCATAGACCTTTTCATAGCACTCGTAAACCTTAGGATGTTCGGTTTGTCCGATGATTCCCAGATCATTGGAAAGATCCCGCGGGCCAAAAATTACGGCATCCACTCCCTGGACAGCGAGGATGCTGTCTATATCCTCCACTGCCTTGACATGCTCAATCTGGGCCATAATGAAGATTTCATCATTGCGCTCCTGTACCCATTCCGCCCAGTTAACAGGTTTGAAATCCGTGACAATACTGCCGCCTACTCCTCTTTCCCCCAGGGGAGGGTATTTGGCCAGACGGACGGTCTCTCTCATCGTCTCAGCCGATTGGACACCTGGAATCATAAAACCCTCTGCGCCAATGTACAGTAACCTCTGCACATGGGCCCGATCTACCTGAGGAATCCTGACCAATACAGAGACCCCTGCGTTCTTCGCCACAGAAACCAAGTGATTTATTTCGCGAAATGTGTAGGCCGCGTGCTCGCAATCGACAATGAAATAATCGAGACCGGCTTCGGCGTAGATGCGGACGATATCAGGGTTGTAAACAAGATTGAGCATGGTTCCCACCACGGATTTCCCAGCGCTTAATTTTTTCTTTAAAAACATTCCGTTTTGCCCCCATTACTTTAGTATTGGTTAAATTGGATACCGGCTGCTGCAAACACCCCTTTCGATGGATATCTTGCCGAAGACCCTAAAGCCTCCTCGATGCGCAACACTTCATTCCACTTAGCTGTTCTCTCACTGCGGGCTGCCGACCCTACTTTCAGCTGTCCGGCATTGGTGGCAATGGCAAGATGAACGATGGTACAATCCTCCGTTTCTCCGCTTCTGGCCGATACAACCGGTAAATAACCATGGTTTTGTGTAAATTCGATGGTTTCGATGGTTTCCGTAATCGTTCCGATTTGGTTCATTTTGATCAGAACGGCATTGTCAACCTTCATCTCAACGCCTTTTCTAATGCGCTCTATATTGGTTGTGAACAAGTCGTCCCCGATTAATTGAATTTTTTTACCCAGTTTTTGCGTTAAAAGAAGGTTGCCCTCCCAGTCCAGCTCGCTCATTCCATCTTCTATGGAAATGATGGGGTAGTTATCCACCCAATCAGAGAGCATGCCCACCATCTCTTCCTTGGTCAGAGTTTTCTTTTCCAGCTCAAGGCGGTACGTGCCCCGCTCTGGATCATAAAATTCACTGGAGGCTATATCTAATGCTATCCCCAGATCCTGACCCGGCGTATACCCGGCCAATTCGATACTTTCACAGAGGAGTTTTAGTCCTTCTTCGTTTGATTGGAACCCCGTAGGCCATAAACCACCTTCATCAGCTATAGAGACAGGTTTGCCGGCCCCCTTAAAGATCATCTTAGCGGCGTTATAGACATTGACCACCATCTCATAGCCCTCACTAAAGGTTGAGGCACTGGTTGGGATGACCAGAAAATCCTGAATATCTATGGTGTTGTCGGCATGTGCACCTCCACCTATAATCTGAACCATGGGCACGGGCAGCTTATTCGCCGCCGAACCTCCCAGATATCTGTAAAGAGGTACTTTATAATAATTAGCACCTGCCCAGCAAGCAGCCATAGAACATCCCAGAATCGCATTGGCACCCAGGCGGGATTTGTTAGGGGTCCCATCAATTTCTATCAACCTGCTGTCAATGGCTTTTTGGTCGCGAACATCCATATCCAGAAGCAGCGGTGCCAGCTGTTCATTAACATGATGGATAGCCTTGCTTACACCTTTACCGTCGAAGGTTTCCTCACCGTCTCTTAATTCCACCGCTTCAAAGAGACCTGTGGAGGCGCCGGAGGGGACGATGCCGCGTCCGACTGTTCCATCCTTTAGGGTTATATCAACTTCTACGGTCGGATTAGCCCGGGAATCGAAAACCTGACGTGCCTTAACGCTTTTGATCTTAAACCCTTCCATTCTGTCATCCTCCTAATATTTCTTAGACTTTCTTAATACAGCGGCAAGTTCACTAATAACATCGTCGTAACAGGAACTGTCTTGCTCGATGATTTTAAAGGCAACCGCCCTGACTATGTCCTTATCCAAGCTGTCGGTAATGTACTCGGCAGGTGATTTCCCATCTATACGGGCAAGCATGTGGTAAGCCAGGATTTGTACTGCCTCATGTTCAAATTCCTTAGCATCCGCAAATTCAATCGCTTTAAGATAGCTTTGCGCAATAAAATCCAACATGGTTAGATAGGCGTTATACCACCGGCTGTTTTTTACAGCTTTAAGTACGAAATGGTTTGTGAAGAAAGCAAGATCAAACGCAGGATTACCATAATGGGAAACCTCGAGATCCAGTACATATAAGCGGTCCTGATCGACAAGTATATTTTTGGGACTATAATCTCCATGAACTAAGGCAATTTTTTGATTCATAAGTCGATCCACGATTCTATCCGCATGCTCTTTGAGCTGGGGATGAACTTTAACAACGGTTTCTATATAAGGTTCGATTCTTAAATCATAAAAGAACTTAATTTCTTTAAATTCTTCGGCCACCTGTTGGTCACCGGCAGTTCTGTTATGGATAGCGGATAAAGCTTGGGCCGCCTTTTCGGCGACTGAGAAATCCAACACTCCTTTTAGTAATTGCTCTTTCCACATGGAGCTGCTTCTCGGTGCGGCCTCACGCACCATGATATAGTTTTCTTCATCATAGAAAATTGGCGCAGGCACATACTCTTTAATGATCTTAGAGTAGGTAGTAAGCGCCTTTTGTTCAACCAGCATACGGCTTTGGTCACAAGCCCAATCCGCCGCTACATTGAGCTTTGCCAAGGCCTGTTTGGCAATGATGCTCTTTTTGTCATTTTCAATCATGGCCACCGTGGCGGAAACTCCATTGTTAAAGTATCTGACCGAGTAGTTCTTTCCCTCAATCAGTCCGTTTTTTTGCAAATAATCAAGCAGTTCTCTTTCCCTCGAAATATCATACATAAGCCCTTAAAACCACCATTTCTATGTATATTTCTCATTGATTACCTCACCTTGTCAATCATTATACCTTTGTGAAGTCGTTTACGTACAGGGCTTAAGGAAGACATAATTGTTATTTTTATCAGAAATTTTTGAAATAAATGTGCATATTGCACAAGACAAAATAGACACCAAGTTAAAGATGTCAATTTATTCTAAATTATGAGGATAAAAATAAACAAAATATTGCAATTTCAGTTTATCTTTCTTATACTCAAGATCAGCAGGAAACATTTGGTGGTGATTGTTTGGATATCCTCTGGTACGTTTTGGAAGAGACAATTCAAAAATACAGTTCTTTTTTTGAAGCTACTGCTTACATGCTGGATCGCAACGGTACTGTAGTGATCAGCTCGGACGGCTCTCTTCTTGGCAGCAAGCTGTTTCGCTCCCATCCTCATGCCAATCTTAATCGTGTCATAGAAGGCGGGGCAAAAGAACTGGGGGTTGCTCAGGATTTTCTATACTGTGTCTCCGTTATGCAAAACGACATGTTCTATTGCTATATAGCTGCCAAAAGCGAAAAAGTTGCCGCAGTTTCACTCTGCTGCCAAACAGCCGCCATAGCTGTCGGGGAGCTGCTGGTTGCCAACCCGGACAGGCCATTGCCGGATATACTTAAGGTATCCGAAGGTTCCCGGCACAGTATGCTGGTGGATTCTTTACTGGCCCAACCCTATAATCACCAGAAAACTCTTGCCCTGTTCCAAACCGCTGAGCTGGATGGCACTTTACTGAGGTCAATCATCTGCATTGAAATGGTTTTTCAAACCAATCAATATTTTAATATCAACCTTAACCTTGGCTATCAGCCTATTATTGAAGATGCCCGTTCAAAGATCATTTCTATAGTTGAAGCCAATAAATACTTTAATACACAAGATATCTGTGCCTATCGGGGCGAAAATAAAATTGTCATCGTAAAATCCTTTATCAACAATCATGACATTTCCAAAGTTTATCTGGCCCTGGACAAAATTTGCGAGAGTCTATGCGAGGAATTATCGGGGGCTTATTTATTGGATTTCAAGATCGCCTATGGTAACCTTTACAACACTATCTCCAAGCTTCGCTGCAGCTACGAAGAAGCAAAGGAAATCATCTCCATCGGTAAAATTGAATACCCCGATAAAAACTTTTATAATGTTGACAGTATCATAACCGATATCATTTGCCGCTTTTTGCACCCCCAAGTTGTCAATAAGGTCTTTATCCCTTTGATAAAGCGCCTGACCAACTCCGAAGGGGTTCTGGAACATAACCTTCTTGAGTCCTGCGAAGCGTTTATCGACTCTTGCATGAATCTTAACCGGGCGGCCCATGATATTATGGTTCATCGCAATACTCTCAACAACAGAATCGCCAAACTCAATTCCTTAACAGGACTTGATCCTGCCAACTCCTTTCAGGACGCCTTAATATTAAAATTACTGATTGTTTATCTAAGGCAGCAAAATAACCTGACGATTATTGAACCGTAACCATAGATCTTACTGTTTCGTGCTGTCAGTACAGCAGACTGGAGCGATTTTATGTCATTAGGAGACATGACCCCCAAAGAACGGGTAATGGCAGCCATTTATGATCATGATCTGGACTTTTTTCCGGCAATATGCCCTACATCAGTCGCAAACTTTGAGTGTATGCGACTGACCAATTCATTTTTTCCCAAGGCACACTTTGATGCCCAAAGCATGGCAGATCTTGCCGCATCCGCTCACCATGTATTGGGTTTTGATACGGTAATGCCTTATTTTTCGGTACATCTTGAGGCTGAGGTGCTGGGCTGTACTATATCCTGGGGGGACGGCACCGTTATGCCGGTCATAACTAAACGCCCGTTCGATCGGGTAGAACAGTTTGAACCCCCTGCCAATTTTCTGAATCGTCCCTTATGCAAACAACTTCTTAAGGCTATCCGCTTGTTAAAAAAGCAATCAGGAGGAGAGGTCGGGATCATTGGTAAAGTTGTTGGCCCCTGGAGCCTTGCTTATAATCTTTATGGAGCGGAAAACCTATTGCTCGATACCATACTTGAGCCAAAACGGACCTTTAATTTCATCAATGAATTGTCCAGTATTCCCATTGAGTTCGCCAAAGCTCAATTTGAAGCGGGTGCCGATATGATCACCTGGGCGGATCATGTTACTTCCGACCTGATTAGTGCCAAGTTGTATGAGGAATTCGTCTTGCCAATCCATAAAATTGCCGCAGCTAAACTTGAAAACCGGGGACCGATTATTTTGCATATCTGCGGCAATGTCATGGATCGTTTGGATTTGATCAAAAAGACAGGCTTTAAAATCTTCCATATTGATTCCCGCAACGATATCCAAAAAGCCGTAGAGATCTGCTCTGACAACATTTTGCTTACCGGCAGCATCAATAATCCCTATACCCTTACGAACGGTTCAACCAGTGATGTCAAAAAGGAAGTGCGAAGGAACATCGAACAGGGGATAAAGCTCATTTCGCCGGAATGTGCCATTCCCTTTAAGGTACCCAACGCCAATTTACTCGAATTGGTTAATTCCATACACCGCGCTCCCCTATCGTCCCTTGGCAAAACAAAGTCTTAGCCATGAACGATAGTCAACGAAGTGGAACAAACTCAAAAAGACCTGTAGAAAGCCCCTTCTCAGCAAGGGTTTCCACAGGTCCTTTTCTTATTGCAGGTCACCTTAAACTCTTAAAGATAATTTTGAGGATATTCTTAAAGGATAGCGCCAACTCGTCTTAAGTCTAAAAAAGCCCTTCACTGGGAGTATACTCTAAGCCTTGAACCTCAGCAACCGTCTTAATCGTCAGTTTTCCTTTGTAGGCATTCAGCCCTTTTCTCAGGGCTTCATCTTCAATCATGGCTTTTTCTGCACCCAAATCAGCGATTTTCAAGACATAGGGCAACGTAGCATTGGTTAAAGCCATGGTGGAGGTCCGGGGCACTGCACCCGGCATATTGCCCACTGAATAGTGAATGACATCATGCTTAACGAAATAAGGATTATCAAGGGAGGTAACCCGATCCATACTCTCAATGGCTCCACCCTGGTCAATGGCCACATCGACCAGCACCGCGCCGGGTTTCATGGTTTTGACCATCTCTTCCGTGACCACCTTAGGGGTCCTGGCCCCGGGAATCAACACGGCACCAATGACTAAGTCCGCTCTCTTGACCGCTTTAGCGATATTATAATTATTGGACATCAAAGTGACCACCCGGCCGCCAAAAATATCGTCCAGATAGGCCAGTCTGGCGCCGCTGATATCCAGCACGATAACCTGAGCGCCTAATCCCACAGCGATCTTCACCGCATTAATGCCCACATTACCACCGCCGATGATCACGACCTTAGCCGGTTCCACCCCTGAGACACCGCCCAACAGCATGCCTCTGCCGCCATTGGTCTTTTCCAGCAAGTGGGCCCCTACTTGAATGGCCATGCGGCCGGCTACTTCACTCATCGGTGCCAGCAAAGGCAAGGATTTATTGGGAAGCTCCACTGTTTCATAAGCTATGCCGACGACCTTAGCATCTAAAAGGGCTTGGGTCAGCTCCTGATTCGGTGCCAAATGAAGATAGGTGAAGAGAATTTGATTTTCCCTTAAAAAAGAATACTCCGATTTTAGGGGTTCCTTGACTTTAACGATCATCTCCGCCCGCTCATAGACTTCCTGGGCGGTCTCAAGAATAACGGCGCCGGCCTCTCGATATTCCTCATCTGTAAAACCACTGCCTAAACCCGCCGATTGCTCCAGATAACATGTGTGACCGGCCTTAACCAGAGCGTCAACACCGGCGGGAGGCATGCCTACCCGATTTTCATAGATTTTAATTTCTTTTGGTATGCCAATAATCATTTTACTCACCTTTTTATCCAGTTTCTTTTCTATAAGAAATAACACAACAATCTAATCATATATAATAGAAGAAAAATTGTAAATAGAAACAAAGAGAGTACGGCAAAACTAGAGCCAATAGTCCTGCGGTACTCTCCTTTACCTTAAAGGCAGCCGTTTATAATTTGGGCAACCGGGTACGTTTTGATTGTTCTCCCCCCTTTCCGTCAGGGCAGCGCTCACAGCGTTTTCGATGTCTTTTAGGTGGTTAATCATTCGTTGACAGGCTAATTCGGGATTGCGCTCCCGGATCGCCTCCACAATTTCCTGGTGATCGCGCACCGATAGACGCTGTCGCCCCGGTATCATCAGGACTTTTTCCCGGACCTCACCCAAAAGATCCAGAACATTAATCATGAGCCGGACCAGGACACGGTTTCCGGCAGCTTCACAAATCTTAAGATGGAACTCGGCATCGAATAGGGCCAATTTAGAGTCATTCTCCGAATTTTCAGCACTCCGGACGATATCCTCAAGCTCAGCGATACCCTCATCCGTGGCATTTTGCGTGCACCAAAAGACTGCCTTGCTTTCCAATATGCCCCGGACCTGGAACAGCTCTTCCATGGTTCCCCAGGTTATTTGCAGCAATGATGCCAACCTGCTGATATCGCCCGGTTTATCCGCCACTTCATTGATGAAAGCACCCATCCCGTGCCTGATCGTTACTACGCCAAGACCGGCAAGGGTCTTTAAGGCGTCACGGATCACCGTCCTGCTGACCGAAAACATTTCACACATTTCCCTTTCGGGAGGAAGCTTATCACCGGGCTTCAGATTTCCCGTGTTTAAGGCCTGAATGATTTGACTGACGACACTTTCAGATAAATTTCCATAAGGTTTAAGCGGCATAAACATACAAATCGATCCTTTGATCCTTTTGTTAATCCTTTTGCCTCCACCCGGCCACACTTTCGACCAAATCTTCCAAGCTTACGGCAATTCGTACTCCGGCTTGTCTCAGCTTATCCTCTTTGCTTTGGACTGTTCCTGCACTTCCCTGGATAATCGCACCCGCATGGCCCATTTTTTTGCCGGGGGGAGCGTTACGGCCAGCAATAAAGCAGAAGACCGGTTTTCCATAATCACAGCTTTGCAGGTATTCCGCTGCTTTCTCCTCACGGTTGCCGCCGATTTCCCCCAACATCACGACGGCTTCCGTATCTTGATCCTCTTTAAAGTCTTTTAAAGCGTCGACAAAGTCGGTGCCAATAATCTGGTCCCCGCCAATGCCAATCACCGTGCTTACCCCTAACCCTTTGAACATCAGATTGGAAGCGGTCTCATGACTCAACGTTCCGCTACGGGATATGAGGCCAATCTTCCCTGAGCCGTAAAGGAAACCGGGCATAATCCCTATTTTTACTTTTTCCCGGCAATTAATGACGCCGATCGTATTGGGACCCAGCAGTCTGCATCCCTTTTCCTGGGCCAGAGCTTTTATCTTCATCGTATCCCTAACGGGTATATGCTCCGTTACAATAACGATCAGCGGCACTCCCGCGTCGATTGCTTCAATTGCCGCGCTTAATACAAAGGGAGCCGGTACCATAATCAGGCTGGCGTCAATTTTATGCCTTTCTTTGGCCTCTCGGACCGTATCATAAACGGGAAGACCCCCGACCTGATTCCCCCCTCTGCCGGGGGTTACCCCCGCTACCACTTTAGTGCCATACTCCAGCATGGCTTTTACGTGATAGGAACCCTGCTTCCCGGTCCCCCCCTGGACGATAACATGGGTATCCTTATTGATGATGAGTCCCACCGGCCGTCACCTCCTTCGCCAACACTTGCATTAACAGCCTGATTGCTACATCAGTCGTCTCGAATTTAACCGTCGGAATACCATACCGCTCCAAGATCCGCCAGCCTTCTTCCTGTTCATGACCCCGCATTTTAACAACAATTTTGATATCGGTTGGCTTTTCATCCAGAAAATCCGCCAGCCCCGCGGCCATGGTCAGGCAATTATTGATCCCGCCGAATACATTGATCATGATCCCCCGCAGATTCGGGGTCTCCGTCATCAAAAGCAGGCTTTCTTTCATTCTTTCCCGGGATATCCCGCCGCCAAGATCGATGAAAGCGGCCGGTTTGGCCCCAATCGAATAGACCGCATCCATGGTCGCCATGGATAGCCCGGCTCCCCCGGCGATAATTCCGATATCTCCCCCTTCCTCAATGCTCACATAAGTCACATTTAAATCCCCGGCCCTCTTTTCCAGTGGATTGATCTCCGGGCGGGAAGCATTCCTGATGATTTCACTGCGGAAAGAAGCTTCATCGTCCAGGATCAATTTGGCATCCGCCGCTATGATCTTTCCCTCCCGTGTCATCACCAGCGGATTTATTTCTGCGGTCAGGGCATCCGTTTCCAGAAAAACCCTTACCAGCCTGCCTAAAATATTCTCCAATTCAACAACCTGTCCGCCGCGAAAGCCTGCTCTGCGCCACAAATCCCTTAACCGGTAGCCGAACACCTCCCGCCAGGGATCGATATGCTCTTTGATCAGCAGCTCCGGGTTGGCTGCCGCCAAGCTCTCAATTTCCATCCCGCCTTGGGCCGATACCATCATAACGGGTTTCCCTTCAGTAAAGTCCATGGTAATGCTGGCATAAACCTCCCGGGCAATCTCAATCTGCTCTTCTATCAACAGCTTTTTGACTTGCTCGCCATGGTGCTCCTTGCCCAAAATTTGGGCCGCTGCCTTTGCGGCTGCTTCAGGGTCAGCTGCCGGAAGAATTAATCCCGCTTTGCCACGCCCGCCTGCCATGACCTGCGCTTTTACTACAACCGGTTTGCCGATTCCGGCACAGATCATTCCGGCTTCAGCAGGGTTGGTAGCTATGCCGTTTTGCCCAAGGGGTATGCCATACTTACTAAAAACCTCTTTGGCTTCATATTCATAAAGGTACATCGTTTTCTCCCCTTCTGCGGATCCTTAACTCTACCGGACACTTTGCACTTATAACTTTACATTTATAGCTCTGCATTTATATAACTGCGTTTATATGTAAGAAGGGGAACGAAGCCGTTCCCTTTCTTGGTCCGTGTCCGGCCTTAACCGATTATCTCCGCAATTTCTACCGGCCTTTTCTCGTGAACGGATTTTACCGCAGCCAAAACCACCGCTAAATTCCGCAGGGAGGCTTCCGCACCGATCTCGGTCTCTCCCCCGTTGCGGATAACGTCCGCAACTTCTTCCACTTCCACCCGCAAGTGATCCACCGACTCGAAATCCACTTTGACATCCCGCAGAATCCGATTGTCGGGATCATCGCTCATGCTGGCGAATTCCCGTTTGATCAGGGTTGAGTGTTCGTCAGTGACATCCGAATTGCTCCACCAGCTGAAATCCAGCTGATAAAACAGGTTGGCCTTGGTGCCGTAAACATTGATGGAGAATACGCCCGGGCAGGCCCAATTGGTTCCTAAATAAGCCTGTTTTCCATCTTCAAACTCCAGCAGGGTTTGATTTACCGTGATATTTTCCACCTCGGTATACATTGGTTTCCCGAAGTTAAAGACTCTGGCCACCGGTCCCAGCAGAAATTGCAGATTATCAATCTGGTGAACCCCCAGCTGGGTGAGGGGACCGCCGGGTGCCGTGGCGGGCTCTCCCCGCCAGTTCCCTTTTTTCAGCTCCAGACCCCGTTCATTGGAGAAAACGGCTTCAATGGAAGATACTTCGCCGATTTCCTTGGTATCAATCATCTCTTTCATTTTGCGCAAAGCGCCTAAGCGGCGGGAACTGTGACCGCAGAGAAACTTAACGCCTGTTTCTTTAATGACTTGATCAATACGTTGGGCATGATCCAGGGATACGGAAATCGGCTTTTCCACATAGATATGTTTGCCGGCGCGGGCACACTGCTCAATCACTTCGGCATGCTTGTCGTTGGGAACCGTTATGATGACCATCTCTACATCTTCACGGGCCAGCAGGGCTTCCATAGTGGCGTCACCGGCGCAGTTATAGCGTTTGCCGAACTTCTCCCTTTTGTCTTCTGTCCGGGAATAACAGGTAACAAGCTTTAATTTTTCACTCTTCGTATAGGCATCGGCCATAACATAGGCCCACCGTCCTAAACCGATTGCCGCAACTCCAACTGGATTGTACATAAAAGGACCTCCTTAAATTTCACATTGAATTTTGTCTTATCTTACTATTCTTGTTCCATATAATCTCAGATAAAGGTCATTGACGATCTGCTCTTCCGGCAGCGCATAATGCTTGCCGTCAAAACTTTCGTTATTGGTAACTGCCAGCGCACCGGAAGCGCAAACTCTCGCGCACTCCGGCTCCCCCCCGCAGCGGTCGCAGAACATGGGCAGGTTGGATACCGGATGATAGGCGATAGAATTCCCCGGGCAGGCCCTTCTGCATCTCTGACAATCAATACCCCGGCTCCTGAAGCAAAACCCTTCTTGAACTCTGACAATGCCTTCCTCGTCCGCCCACAAGGCCTTATCCGCAGCCGGGCAAGCCTGAACACAGGGATGATCCGAACACTGGTGGCAAAAAACCGGAATATCAAGGGGCCCCGTTCCAACCTGCCAAACTCTGATCGAAGCTGTTTCCGTCCAAAAGGCTGCTTCCTTTTTTAACGCACAAGCCAATTCACAAGCCCTGCACCCTGTACAAAGATCATAGCGTATGTGCAACTGTTTCGGCATTCTTCTTACCCCCGTTGTCCAAAGTTATTTAACCGGTAAACTCGGCAATCATGATGCCGCTGCCGGCCCTGTCTGTTAAATAAAGCAAACCGTTTTGACCGACAAAGACATCATTGACCTGAGTGGGAGGCATACCGGCAACCGGCGGCGGTATGAGCCGATCCATCTCCTTAGGCCGGCAGGGGTCGCTGATATCGACAACTCTTAACCCGCCGCCAAACCAGGTAACAAAAATTATTTCATCGCTTTGCCAGGAACCGGGGCGGTTTTCATGAAGATTATGCGGTCCGAACCGGGGCCCGTATCTCCCATAATCTTCATTCTCCACATAGAACTCGGACAGCACCCTGGGGTTCTTATCATCTTTGATGTCCAGGATTCTGACAGCCTTAAGAGATTCTTCTCCGGGCAGTCCTTTCGCCTCATCCGTTACCACAAGCAGATTGCGCCGGGGAAGCGGAAGCCCTGTGTGGGTATGCCCTCCCCTTTCCGGACCCCAATTGATGCTGCCCGCCACTTGCGGATTTGAGATTTGAGATATATCCAAAATATACATTCCGGCATCCCACATTCCCAAATAAGCCCGGTCCTTATGCACCATGGCATGATGCAGCTTGTACTTCAGTCCCTGGGGTTGATCCGGTTTTTCTCCCCCTGCCGTCCACAGGCCCGGATACCACCAACGCCCGACCTCTTGGGGATGGGCCGGATCCTTAATGTCCACAATCAGCAGCATCCGGTCACTGAACCCTTCCGGCACCGCCGTGACAAAGATATAAGGCTCCTCCCCGCTATACCAGGTGCGGTGAACCCCTTGTCCGCCCACATGGTAATAGGCAATCTCCCGCGGGTTTTTCGGGTCCTGCAGACTATAGATTGAAAATCCGAGCCTTTCGGCAGGTTTCCCCGTACGGCATTCATAGTTGATAATCATCAGGTCATCCACAATTTGGACTTTTGAGCAAAGAGCGTTTTTGTAAGCCGGCATTTCCCCGCACACCAGGGGAAGAGACGGATTGGTAACATCGACAATGATGGTACCGATCCCTGGAACCATGTTTCCCACGTACAAATAGTCTTTGTATTTCATAACCTGCATGGTTTTGCCATGCCCCTGAAGGCTGTTTTGTCCTATCAGTTTAAGCGCCATGTTCAGTCCCCCCTGCCTTTGCTTTCAACCTGGCCCTTGGCTTTATAAGTTTGTAATGTCCCAATACTGTACCCTTATTTTGTTGCCTCAACAGCGGCTTTTAAGATGGGTACAATATTTTTGCCGGCTTCGGCAATAATCTCCACCTTACCCTGTTCTTCATCGCCCTTCAGGGGTACGATGGGCAATCCGGTCTGTTCCGCCTTAGCCTGCAATTCCGGATCGTTTAAGGCCTGGAAGATTGCTTCCCGTAAGGCTATGGTAGCTTCTTCATCCATATTGGGCGGTCCAAAGAAACTTCTGTGCATCTCGAGCATATTGACGATTGCCTGCAAGGACGCCTTCCCTGTTTCATCTTGAACCGCTTCAAGGGCTGTCGGCACCTCCGGGTACTCCGGCATTCTTTCCGGCGCAATAATCAGGATAGGGCGCTTATCTCCTTCTTTAATCATGGTGACTGCATCCATAGCGGCTGTGATATGTCCGTCGCCGTCCCCTTTGACCACGGCCAGGGCCGTATCGGCATTCCCTTCGTAACCAGTGATTGCTTTAAGCCCGAAGCCAAGACTATTGGCGATGACCGCCATGGTGAAAAAGTCTTCATCCGTACCTTGAGTAGGGAACTTAAAGTCACGTCCTAAGTCAGCTATATCCTCTATGCTTTTAATACTGCTGTTTCCCCCAACCGTCAGTATCCTCGCCTCAGTGGAGGCTCTTCCGAGATAAGTGAATTGAGTTGCGTCATACTTCACCCCTTCACCCTCGGAAAGCTGGGATAAAATAATTGTAGGTATACTGGTAAAAGCAATGGTCAACCCGTCAGGTTTGGCGTTCCATAGATCGTTAATACCGATAACCCCGCCGGCACCTGTAATATTCTTGACAATAATATTTTTTGCCCCGGAATATTTCTGAATATATGGGACAATCATCCTGGCGTAGGTATCCATTCCCTTGCCGGCAGTGTTAGGTACAATCAGAGTAATCGTTTTTCCCTCATAAAAAAGTTTCTCTCCTCCCGCAGGAGCTGTGGAACCGGCAGAACTGCTGCAGCCTGCAATACTGCTGACTAACAACGCCACAACCATGAACACTACAAACCATTTAGATCTTTTTAGCATCGCTCTTGACCCTCCTAAATTTTACTCTTGGATTCTTTGATGAAGATCATTCCCCACACTGAACCTTTTTTCACCCGGATATCCCTTCCCACAGGCAAGCTTTCGATTCAATCCCGTCTGATCACCTCCCTATCGGAATAACAATGTCAGCAGCAAACCCTCGTACATCTCCCGCTGCAAAAGCAGAACAAACAATACATACAGCACGATTGTGTTTATAGCGGCGAAACACGCCGCGACATGCCACTTCATCTTAGTAATCAAGAGGAGATATCCGAGGACAAACACGCACATCGCCGGTATAAGCCCAATCAGAAGAATCAGGAGCAAGATGATCACCAGCCAGGATAACGCCACCCATTGTGAACCTCCGGCCTGCTTCTTCCCGCCCGTTACCCCAATGGTTTCCTTTTTCTCGTCTTCAATTGTTATCCCGCTTTGAGAAGATTTGAATAAATCGGCCGGATTGACATTCAAATCGAGTTTTGTATTCGTATTCTGGATGATGAACTGGAGCAGGATCAAGAACAACGATGCAATCGCCACGGGTACCGGTATCATCCTGGCCCTTGATCCATAATCAAAGGACACCACCAGAAAGCCAACAAATATCAGGAACAAGATAATCGCTACAATATTTTCCTGTGTCCTTTGACTCACTGCCCGCTTACTCACTTTCAGATTGCTCATCAGCTTGCCCCTCCTGTCGTAGCTGATTTCCGCCACCGCTTAATAAACGGGTAGGCGGTTGTAACGATAATGATAAGCAGCATGATAAATGTGACCGGTCTGGTAATAAAGAAGGTGTTTCCATAAAGGGTGAGAGATATATGCATATAGCGCTCTATCATCATGCCGAGAACCATCCCAATCACCAGATCCGCTCTTGAATACTTGTACTTATCCAGGAAATAACCGATAACCCCGAAAACCGCAGTAACAACTACATCCCCAAACCTTCCCCGGATCGAGTATGCCCCTATGAAGCAAACGGCCAGAATCACCGGGATCAGGATATTGTGGGGAAGCATCGTCAATTTGGTTAACTTTTGCGCTATCCCCAAACCTACTCCCGTCGTTAAAATATTGGCAAAAACGATAATCCAAACCATCGCAAAAACGACGCTTAAATTCGTGGTCAGCAATTCCCGGCCCGGTTGAATACCCATGGTAAGAAAGGCGGACAGAAGAATGGTCATGCTCTCTCCCCCCGGCACACCGAACCCCAGAGTGGGGATCAAGCCCCCGCCCTCGTTGGCTGCATTGGTGGCTTCCGGGGCAATAACGCCTTCAACCATGCCGGTACCGAACTTTTCCGGATGCTTGGATGTTTGCACCGCTTGTCCATAAGCCGCTATACCCCCTACACTGGCGCCGACCCCCGGCAGTACGCCAATAAAAAGCCCCAGGATGCTTGATGAAATGACTAAGCGCCAGTGCCTGAAAACGTCTTTAACCCCGTCCCAGACCGTACATTTATTTTCCACGGTGGACAGCTGGGCGATGGTTTCACCTTTAACATAGAGCTTAATCATCTGCGACACCGCGAACAAGCCGATTACCGCTACTGAAAAGTCGATTCCGTCGAGCAAAAAGAGCAGGTCAAAGGTATATCTGGCGGTGCTCGTCACAGGGTCCATTCCTATAAAGGAAATCAAAAGTCCCAGGCCGGCGGCGACCAATCCTTTGAGCACGGAACCCTCACTGAAGATGGCAATGATGGTAAGCCCCCACACCGCCATCATGAAATATTCCGAAGGGCCCAGGGCCAGCATAACGGCCCTCATAAAGGGCAGGGAAAAGGTCAGAAAAACCGCTCCGATAATTCCGCCGAGCAGGGAAGCCATCGCTGCCGCTCCTAAGGCCCGGGAACCTTCACCCCTTTGGGACATGGGATAGCCGTCAAAACAGATCGTCACACTTTTGGCGGCACCCGGAACATTAAATAAAATCCCGCTGATTGAACTCCCGAAAATTGTTGCGATGTGTGCTCCCAACAGCAGGGCCAAAGCTGCCGTAGGTTCCAGCCCGAAGGTAAACGGCAGGAGCAACGCCATGGCCACAATCCCGCCGAGCCCCGGCAGAAAGCCAATCACCAATCCGAACGCCACCCCGATTGTCATATACAGCATGGCTTGAAATGTAAAAAGTGATAAAAGCCCGTCCAGTGAAGCCTGTAACATAACATCCCTCCTTTTCTATTCTTCTTATAAGGCAACTAAAGGGAACACAATCTTAATGCAATCTTTAGGACAATCCATGCGACAGGCTCCACATAACCAGCATTCTTCCGGATATCTAACTACCGGCATTTTTGTCCTTTCATCCATAAAAATCAGATCTCCCGGGCAATTCTTTTCACAAAGACCACACCCATTGCAACGGATATAGTCGATTTTAACTGGCTGCACCCTGCACCCTCCTCTCTGGGCGTAAATCAATGAAACAGATCAATGAAACAAGTCTCTTCCGGAAGTCAGCTGTCGGCGGGAACATAATGAACCTGCAGCTCTCCGTCCCGGCAGGTCAGGTGAGTTGACTTATGCCACTCCGCCCGGGTCTCCGGATAATCGCGGCGATAATGTGACAAGCCAAAACGGCTTTCTGTCCTGGTCATGGCCCCGAAAGCAATACCCTTGCTGATTAAAAGAAGATCTCTCAGCTCATGAATTCTCATCAGATCGTGTCCATTCTCTGCTTTAACCAGACCGAAGGTTTCCTGCAGCTTATTCAATTCCTGCCAGCCGGTTTTCAGACCTTCCGCCGACCGGTTGATGCTGAGATAATCGCTCATAATCTGACGCAGCTTGTCTTCCGCTTCCTGATAGGTGTAATCTCCCCTGCTTTGATAAGGGGCGTAGACGGTTTGTTTTAATTCGGCAATCTGTTCCGGGGAGGGTTCGGCCCCTTTCCTGTTCTGCAGCGCGTACTGAGCGGCCTCGGCCCCTGCCGATTGCCCGAAGCACATGGAGCCGGCCAAACTGCCGATTCCTACGGCGCAGGCCCCGCCGGCGAAAAGGCCGGGCAGGGTTGTGCGGCAGCACTCATCCACGAAAATTCCGCTGACCGAACCCAGGAAGGCAGGATGCTGCCCTTCGCTGATTTGTATTTCCATCAGGTCCACACCAGGGTCGATGCCCTTTTGTTCACAATAATCCATGAAGGTATTCTTATCCACGGGCAGCAGATGCTCAAGCAGGTGCTTTTTATCCTTTTCCGAAAGATGCCTGACATCAAAATAGCATGGCCCCCGGCCCTCCTGCTCCTCTATATAAGTCCCCCATGGCATGGCCCAGCGGGGTCCCTGCTCCCCCTTTTCGTGGTATTTAAAGACGTAGCGCTCGCCCTTGGCATTGACCAGGTGTCCCCCCATCCCGACCACAGCGTTCAACGCAGAAGCGCTGAAATTCTTCGGCGTAATCGTATAGTTGACAAATTCAAGATTTTTCACCTCGCCGCCCGCCCGTAGGGTCATCGCCTGGGCGGTCCCGGTATTGTACGGACTATGCCAGGTATTGAAGGCCATTCCCGACGGATTTTCATACATTCTGGTTGCATTGCCTGTGGCCAGAACAACCACTTTGGCCTGAAACACATAAAAATCTCCCGTTCTGATGTGAAAACCAACCGCCCCCACCGCCCTGCCTTCCTTTACCAACAGATCGGTTATAGCGATTTGAGCATAAAGCTTTACCCCGGCCTGCTCTGCTTTCTTGGAAACCATGGGTTTCAAGGCTCGTCCGTCAAAATTGATAAAATAATCTCCCGGCTGGGCAAAGGAGCGGGTGCGGATATACTCTTTATGTCCGGGATCTTTCATGGGAATTCCCATTTCTTCCAATTCTTTGACCAGGGATTTGATCCTTCGCACAAAAACCTTGTCCGCAATCTTAATGTCGCTCAGGCCCTGGGTAAGACGCTTATACCATTGGAGAAAAACCTCAGGGGTATCCCAATCCGGACCGGACTCCAGGACTGCCAGAAAGTGATCGTTCCCCGCCGCGCCACAGCCGCTGCGATAAATTCCGCCCTTGTCCACCAGGGCCACTTCCTGACCGGTCTTGCGCGCCTCCAGGGCTGCCATTGTCCCTGCCGAACCGCCCCCTACCACTAAAACATCTGTTTTAATCCAGCATTCATTCTTCACACTTATTCTCCCCTTAGTTACCTTTCAATACATCATTGGACTGAGCCCGGCGGGAACTCTCCATAACAGGCATGGCAAACTCCAGCCCGTGCTCCTTAAGGGCCTCCGGAGTCGGAAATCCCTCGGCATCACAGCCCAGCTCCCCATACCATGCTTTTCTGTCCATGGAAAACTGCTCCCGCGGGTATACCTGCCCTGCTCCAATCCCCGTAGTCAGTTTGTCCACGTGAACTCTTTCCGGCAGGACATCGTCACGTAAAGGAAGCAACCCTTCCCGAATGTTATAAGCCTGGGCCAGCAGCAAAATCCGCTTAGCGGTCAATGGCCAGTCCCCGGCCTGCAGCTGCCAGTCCGTCACGGCATTCAGCAGCTTCAGATAAACCTCCGGTTTAATCATCCGCCTTTGCCAGGTGCAGGCCGTCAACAGATCTGCCCAGGTCCGCTGTTGGGTATGCTCCGCTTTTCCTCCGAAATGATGGGCAGGCCCTTTATCGGAGACGGCATACTGCAGCCCCTGCTTATGATCGGCCTGGGGTGTAAAACAGGCGAATTCACGCCCTTTCACCTGCATAGCATAATGCTCGGATCCGCCGCCGATCTTTGCGGCAGCCTTTTTTACCCCTTCCGCGAAGAGGGCTCCGATGCCTTCCCGGTTAAGAATCCTGCGCCAAAGAGCAAGGACTCCTTCCACATTCCCCCAGCTGAGATCAATCCCCTCAAATTTTGCCTCAGGGAGCAACCCATTTTCATAACACTCCATAGCAAAGCCGGTGATGTTGCCGAGAGAGGTACTGTCAAAGCCATACTCGTCCGCCCAGCGCGTCAGGTATACCATAGCATTCAAATCATTGACCAGAATTCCCGACCCCATGGTAGCCGCTGCTTCAAGATCCGGGCAGACCACATTTCCTGAAAATTCCCCTTCCCGCACCACGCCCAAAGGCATACAGCCCATTGGGCAGCCAAAACACCCCCTCGATCTGGCGCGGCACAGCCTTTCGTAGGCCAGCCCGCCGATCTTGTGGATCTCCGGCCAATGTCCTTCCCGGTAATTGGCCACATCCAGATGCCCTTCATCAGAATGAGGCATATTGGTCATGCTGCCCCCCCAGCGCATCAGATCATAGGTGCGCCTTATGGTTGTCCGGCTGTCTTTGAGTATTTTTTCCATTTCATTTCTAATCGGAATGGCCTGGGACGGATTATGTACAGGAAGGGCCATGGTTCCCCTCACGGCAACCGCCTTTAAATTCTTCGACCCCCAGACCGCCCCGCCGCCGCCCCGGGCAGCCGAACGGAACATCTCCTGCTGTACTGAAGCATAAGGAATCATCTTCTCTCCCGCGGGGCCGATGTTCAGTATCCTCACCCGGCTGTCTTTCAGTTCTTGCCTTAACTGTTTTTCCGCCGCGAAAGTGGTCAGTCCCCATAGGTGTGAGGCATCCCGGAACTGAACGGCACCGTCTTCGATCAAAAGATAGACCGGTCTTTCCGATCTGCCGGTGATCATCAAACCTTCCCACCCTGCAGACCTGAGCTCCTGACCCCACTGTGCCCCGGTGATCGAGTAATTCAGGGTGTTGGTCTGAGGGGACTTGAACACGAGGCAGGTATGGGCTCCCCCGGGCGCTATACCGGTAAGAGGCCCGGTTAACAAATAGAGCTCGGCTTCCGGTGCCAAAGGATCGATTCCCTTAGGCGTCCTCTCCCACAGCAAGCGGATTCCCAAGCCGCGCCCGCCAATAAAATCATGGGCCCACTTCGGATCTATGGCATATTGTCCATGAGTTTGTGTGGTCAGATTCACTTCCATGATCCGGTGCGTAAAAACCATATCCATCCTCCTGAAGACTTTAACGGTCCAATACCTGGCGTGCGATCACCAAGAACTCCTCGTCTTCAAGCCAGTTGCGTTTGGCGATCCCGGCAGCTTTGGTGCGCGCAACAATTTCCTGTACCTGCTCTTCATTGGCCTTTAATCCTGCTGCTTCAAGCTTCATCAGAACAGATTCCTTGCCGCTCTTCTTGCCCATGACGATTTTCATTTTTTGGCCCACAAAATCCGGCATAAATGGGAAAACAGCCGTCGGGTAATCTTCCAGAACTTTCATTCCCAAGCCAATCTCCCGGGTAAAAGGCAGCAGCCCGACCACCGGCTTGTTTTGGGCCAGGGTCTTGCCGGACATCCTTTGCACTTCCTGGGAAAGCTCACTCAGTTTCTGGAAGTTGAATTTGGGCAGCTCTATGCCATAGAGCAGCTTTAAGCCCAGAGCTATCTCTTCCAGAGCAGTATTTCCGGTCCGCTCGCCCAGACCGTTGATGCAGCTGTGCACGACCTGCACACCTTCCTCCACCGCGGCGAAGGTCGTAGCTGTGCCCAGCCCGAAATCGTTGTGGGTATGAACTTCCAGGGGCAGAGCGATGGTTTCCCTGACCTGCCTGACCAGAAAACGCATGGCGGTGGGAGTGATCGAACCTGTGGTATCGACGACCGTTACCGAATCCGGTTTGGCTTGAGTTGTTACATTGGTCAGAAGCCGCTTGAGAAAAGGAAGTTCCGCTCTGGTCGTATCAAAGGGGAAATAGTTGACAAACAGCCCCTTTTCCTTGGCGTAATTGATGGTATTGATGACGGCTTCGGTCAGGCTTTCTTCCGTCCACTTACTGGCAAATTGATATTTAAGCTTCGGATAGCCGCTGGGCGCTTCCAGAACGATCCCATTTGCTCCGCAATCTACGGCCCGATCCACATCCTCCCGCATCGCCCGGCAGAATACCATAATCTTGGGTCCCAAATTGCGTTTGGCGATCTCCTCAATCGCTTGGGCATCATCTTTGGATACCGCCGGCATGCCGGCCTCAATCCGGTCAACTCCCACTTCGGCCAGCAATTCCGCAATTCTTACTTTATCCTCTTTGCCGAACACCACGCCGGGAGTCTGTTCCCCATCCCGCAGCGTCGCGTCGTGTATCTCAATCTTTTGGGGAAGGTGCAAATCCTTGACTACTTCTTCGTGGTAATTGTATTCGCTTACCCACCAATCCTTCGTCCACCACTTTCCGTTCACCGGAGTCCCTCCTTTGCTTTTTAGTTCGTCTTAATGACCGATAGTGGTTCTTTTCCTGCCAAAACCCGGACAATGCTCTCCGCCACGATTTCACTGACGGCTCCCATTGCCCCTTCTGTATAGGCGCCCATATGCGGCGCTACAATAACATTGTCCAATTCAAAAAACGGTGACTGCCGGGGCGGCTCTGTGGCAAAGACATCCAAAGCGGCTCCCGCTATCCTTTTTTCCTTCAGCAGATCATAGAGGGCTGTTTCGTCAACCACGCCTCCTCTGCTCGTATTGATGAGAAAGGCTGTGGGGCGCATTTTTTCCAGCAAACTGCGGTCGATGATATTTTTTGTGCTCTCCAGGAGGGGCAAATGGACGGAAATATAATCCGCCTCGGACATAATTTCCTCCAAAGTCGCAGCCCTCACCCGGTATTCCTTTTCAAATTGACTGTCATGGACCAGGTCATAGCCCAAGATGTTCATATCAAATCCGCTCGCCCTGCGGATCACTCCTTTGCCGATCTGTCCCAGCCCTAAAACGCCCAGGGTTTTGCCGTAAACATCTTTGCCCATGACAGTGCCCCAGAAGCCGTCCCGCGTACGCTTATCTGCCGAAACAATCTGCCTGGCCAGACTAAGCATAAAGCCGAAGGCCAGATCGGCAACTGAATTGGCGTTGGTCCCGGGGGCGTTGGCTACGGTAATTCCCCTGGCAGCAGCCGCTTTTAAGTCAATGCTGTCCACACCGGTACCATGTTTGATGATCAGCTTCAGATTGGGGGCGGCTTCCAGGTCCTCGGCGTATACTTTGTTAATACCCACCACCCAGACATGAGCTTCAGCCAAAACAGCTTTAAAGTCCTCCCTTTCGCGCAGTCCGTTGGGAGGAATCATGACCAGCCGACAACCCTTCTTTTCTAAAATGCCGGCAGCTTGAGGCGAATATTTTGTAAATGTCGGAGAAGTTGATAATACCGTGTATTGAGCCACTGCCCATCCTTCTTTCTTCATTAGTCGTTTCTTCATTAGTCGGTTCTGCAAATCTGAGTTAAGGAACCTCCACCCGGGCTTTCGGGAAAAAGCAAAGCAACCGGAGCCGCTGGCCCCCCGGGTTGATGATTCGGTGCTCCGTTTCCATGGGGACAACGATTAAGTCATCTTTTAAAATATCTTTTTCCTGTTCTTCTACCCAAATTTTCCCCTGCCCTTCCAAAACAAAGATCACTTCTTCCACATCACAGTGGGTATGGGGCTGGCGCGCTCCCCCTTGGTGCTCAGGCAGAACCTCGACAACTCGGCAGGTGACCCCTTCTGTTCCCGTTACCGCGGCAGAAACCAGCTCCGCTATCCTTCTTCCTGTGGCCTGCTGAAATTTTGCTTCATTAATATTAACCAAAGTAAACACCTTTTCTGCCTCTTTCTGCTATTGCATACGCTCAAATACTTGTTGGGCCGCCGTGATGATTTCCCCACTGACCCGCTCCACCAGTTCCGCCGCTTTTTCCTCGCTGACGATATCCAGGTCCCCGTACCATCCGGTAGGCGCTATCTGCCGGATATCTTTCAGAATAGGATAAACCGATTTGGAACGGCGTAAGGCGTCTACTTCTTTGGCCGCCTCATAAGGAGACGGGTTGGTCGCCCGCTCCAGTTTAAGCAGGTCGGGGCGGTAGGCCATAACCGGCAGCACTTCCAAGGCGCCGGCATGGGTCAGATCCGCCTCTCCTTTATAAAGCTGTTCGGTAATGTAGCAGGCCTGAGCAACAACACAGGTTACCCCGTATTCTTTCTGCAATTGAGAGGCCGCGTAATTGATGGAGGTTGTATTTCCCTCATGCCAGTTGACAAAAAGTATCTTTTGGACGCCGTGGTTGATGACGCTTACCGCCGTGTCCAAAAGCAGATTGACGTAAGTTTCCTGACGCAAAGTCAGGGTTCCGGCAAAAGATGCATGAAATGGCGTAACTCCGGTGTGACTGAAGGGAAGCAATAAACCGTCCAGCCCTGAGGCAACCTTGCGCGCAATGGCCATAATGCAGTAATGATCCGTGCCGCAGGGAAGGTGCGGGCCATGCTGTTCCACACTGCCGTTAGGTATTATGGCCAATTGGGACCGCCTGAGGATCGCTTCCGCTTCCGGCTGGGTTAACTCCAGCAAATAATTGTTCGTTTCGCTTGTCACTTTTCTCACTCCATTTAAGATCTTTTTCTTAAGACTTTTCCCATAGTTCCACCTAAGAAACCCCCGGCTGATACCCGAAAGCCGTAACACTGGACTGCCCTTATCTGGTATGAAGGCCCCGGAGCAGGGTGCGGGACTACCCGCACCCTTTACTTTTCGCTTCAGGGGCAATGAGCCTTAAGCGCTTGGATAAAGACGGGTCAGAACAAACTCATTGTGATTGAGCGCTTCGGCATCCGTTAAGCGTCCGCGGGCGGTTTTCACAAGGCATTCCATAACTTTATCGGCTGCTTCTTCAAGACTTAACTCTAAAGTCAGGACCCCGCTGATATCCACATCGATATGTTCCGCCATATGCTTGCAGGTATTGGGGTTGGCGGACATTTTGATGACCGGCTCGATGGGATTGCCGACAATATTGCCCTGGCCGGTAATAAAGATATGGAGTACGGCGCCGGCAGCCATCATGACGGTGATGCACTCAGCCGCAGCGGAAGACGTATCCATAAAGTAGCGGCCGGGGCCCTGGGGCTCTTCGCAGGGCGCCAGCACCCCGACGATGGGTGTCTTGCCGGCTTTTTGAATGTTGCCGAAAGCCTTTTCTTCAATGGTGGTCAAGCCGCCGGCAATATTCCCCTGGGTGGGCTGGGTTCCCAGCAGATCCGCACCCTTGGATTCAATCAAATCCAGATAATCCTTATGAACTTTCAGGAACTTCCCGGCAAGTTCCGGGGTGGCAAAATGCCTGGCCAGTACATGTTCCGCGCCGGTTGTCTCCGGGGTTTCCCCAAAGATAATCGTTCCGCCCATCTCAACCAGACGGTCTCCGACTACGCCGGCAGTGGGATTTGAGGCCAGTCCTGTAGTCGTATCCGACTCGCCGCATTTGAAGCTGACGACGAGCTCTTTTAATTCACACTCAACCTTTTCTAAAGAGGTTGCATATTGTACATACTCCTGAGCTTGGCGGGAAACCCGTTCAATGGTTTTGAGGTCGCCGTATCCTTCAATCCCGAAATAGGCAACAGGTTTGCCGGTCTCCGCAATGCCGTCGGCAATCTTTTTCGCCCAGTTGGGTTCAATACCCACGACAATGGCGGCTGCCACATTAGGGTTGCGGCCGGTGCCGATCAGCGTTTGAAAATGCAGTTCCAGATCGGCACCGAATTGCAAACGACCATAGGGATGAGGTACGGCCATCGTGCCTCTGATATTATGCTCAACGGCCAAACAGACGGCATTGGACAAATCATCCACAGGAATAATCAAGACATGATTGCGGATCCCAATCCGCCCGTTTTCTCTGCGGTACCCTAAAATCTTAGTTTCCATAATCCCACCTCGCAGTCTTAAGGTTATGGGTATGTACCCAATCGCCAATCTTGATATCCTGGGTAACCGTGCCGACGCTCTCACTGTATTTGATGAGGGCCTCTCCTTTTTTGACTGCCCTTAAGGCGATTTTATGGCCAAGGGGAATGTCATGATTGGATGTTACCTGAACCTTTTTGCCTGA
The DNA here is from genome assembly GCF_007830365.1 of Desulfitobacterium sp. LBE. Classification (NCBI taxonomy): domain Bacteria; kingdom Bacillati; phylum Bacillota; class Clostridia; order Eubacteriales; family Desulfitobacteriaceae; genus Desulfitobacterium; species Desulfitobacterium sp. LBE. The sequence continues at coordinate 1,366,812 of NZ_VLKD01000001.1, forward strand.
GTGCAACTCTACTCCCATAACGTCTTCTCCGGCTTTGATGTCTTCAATGGCAACACCGACATAATCGCCGTCTTCATGCACCAGGAATTTGTGCTTGCCCATACTCTTCCTCCTTTAAAATGATGTATTTAAACAAGGGCCTTGTTTAAATCGACATTAAATATCATATATCATATATCATATGTGGTATTACCATTAGTTTATCCCTTCCTTCACATTTGTCAACCCCTTTTGAGCCAAAATTCTGATTAATTTACAAAAAGGTGCCTCTTTTAAAAGTGTCTCTTTTATACGCAGCAAGGTAACCGCACCAAAGCGATTACCTTGAAGTTTTATAAGAACAGAATCCATCTGCCATCAGCCTGCTTGGAGCAGCTGTTCATGCCGCAGGCGGTACCATCAGAGCATTAAAGCAGTCCAACCCAATGATACCAGGTAAAGCAAGATATCACCTGCACAATAATGGCTACGAAGGTGTAAGACGAGAGCAGCTTGATGGAATCTTTGGTTGTAAAATAGCCCAACCCCATCAAGGCCAGAAAGGGCATCATCATATAGGGGAAAAAGGCGACGGTATCGGCGCTCATAATGGACATAAGGGTGGGACCCAGCGCCGGCAGCTGCATGGAGTCAAAATAGGCCGCTACGGCAGGGGTAAAGGCTGCCGCCGCTGTTTTGCTTTCGACCAGAGGAATATGAGCGACAACGCCAACCAAATAGGTGATGGCCCCCATCAGCTGGGTGCTCATATCCGGCCTGATAAAGGAGCCCAGAAAAACTTTGCCGATCCAGGCCGCCACTCCCGTCTTGCCCAGCACCGTGCCGATGGTGATGGCCGCCCCGGAAAAAATAACGATGGGAAACTGAATCTTCTTCAATTGTTCTTTGCTGATCACGCCAAAGCCCGGAGCACAGAACAAAGCCGCGGAAAATATGGCTACGCCCCAGGAAGGAAGGTGATGCCAGCGGTCGGTGGCCCATAACCCCAGGGTGATGACTAAGTACAGCAAAGCCCGTTTTTCGACGATGGTCATGGGTCCTAAATTCATAAAGTCTTGATTGGCATTTTCCTTTTTCGCTGTTAACACATAGTCTTCCGGTGGAAACAGCTTCCAGGCCACAAAAATAGCGATCAAGGTCGTAATGACGGTGGGAACACCGAACCAAAGAATCCATTGGGACCAAAAGATCTCGATCCCCAGCATTTCTTTAATAATTCCCGCCCCGAGGATATTTACCGCAATTCCTGTCAAGATGCCGAAGCCAAAGGTATTTCCGGCCAGGTAGGTTATAGACATGGCCAGTTTTCCTGTATTTGTCCCCTGCACATTCCCTTTGACAAACACGGCCGCAACGCCAATGGCAATGGGATAGATAATTAAAAGTCGCTCTACTCCGGCCGGCGTCAGAAATGACAGCAAAGCACCGACCAGAACAATAATCCCCATCATGGATTTAAAGGAAGTTCCTGAAAAACGCATGAGGCTGCAGGCGATTCTTTTGCCGATACCGGACTGCTCAACCGCCGTTCCAAAGACCAGGGCCGCAAAAATAAACCAAACAATGGCGTCCCCATACCCGGAAAATGCTTCCACCGGGGTGGCCGAGCCTGTAAAAACAAAAAAAGTGCTTAAAAGAACAGCGGTTATCTCCACAGGGTAGACCTCAGAAATCCACAGCACAATAGCCGTCATGGTCAGGGCCAAAGCCATGCGCCCTTGGGGTCCCAGCCCTTCTCCCAGAAACCAGACCAGGATACCGAGGATAATTGCTCCGATCAATGCATAAACTTTTTTCTTTGTATCATTTTGTACTTTTACAACTATATCATTTTGCTCTTTCACAACAGGATCAAGGTTATCCATCTTCCATTACCTCCCCTTCCATGCCTTTTAAAATAAGGCATCCAACGAATAAGCACCCGGGCCCAATACAAACAGCACCAGGCAAATGGCTAAAGTACCCAGGGGTAAATCCATCCCGTCAAAAATTGCATGAGTATCCATATACTTTGCCCATGCAGCAACGACCATTTCCAGAGCAAGCAGCAAAGCAATCCATTGGGTCATAAAGCCCAGCACTAAAAGCGGCACCGCAATCAACTGGCTCCATGAAGTGATGTAAGAGGCCAGCAAAGGAAAGGGAATGCCGCGTTCGGCAAAGCGTTCGGCCGAGCCGCGAAATTTTTGTTTTCCGAAGGATTTAAACCAACCGTGAGAGGCAAAGACGATGGCGGCCAGGATACGAACGATCACCAGGGTCAAGTCGGAGAAACCTTGTACAAATGAGAAAAAATGCACTAAAGCAGACATGCAAACGACCTCCTTGCTCCTTATCAATTTGCCTTCTGTCGATACTGACATATTACCCTGATATACTACGAATACGAATACCGGTTCAGCTTTAAATCCTTGTGCATTTGCCTTGGAGCGTTTTCACAGATCCGATTGTGCCCAGACCTCCCTCCTCTTAGCGAAGAAAGATTCAAATCCATCTTCTGACCTTTTCTCCGGGATATCGTTCATCGCAATATATCATATATAATATATTATATATGATATATTGGTTTATGCTCTTTGTCAACGTAAAATTCGAAAAAATGCAACCTTTCAGAAAACGGCTGTCAGGCCTGATATGCAAAAAGCTTATTCCAAAAAAAGGCTTATTCCAAGATACCGCCGGCAATCTTAGCATAAGCCTCTAAAGGTTTCCCTCTTTTAATTTTCCTACTGATTAAGAGAATGTTTAAGTACGATTCATTAAGCTGCATTTGGAGATAGCTGATTACCCGAATTATGAGTCCAAGGTCTCTTTGCGCTGCAGCTTTCGATAGATGGTCCGGCGGTTAATCCCCAGCTGTTCTGCGGCCGCGCTGATATTGCCATCCACAGAGTCCAGCACCCGTTCAATCATTTTTTGTTCAGCCAGAGCCAGCAGTCCGAATTTGTTTTCATGTTCCATAGCTTCCTCTACGATCTCTTCGGTGGTGTTATTCAGGTAGTAATCCTGTATTTTCTCAGGTAAATGTTCAAGCAAAAGTGAAGACTGCTTATCGAGCATGATTACCGCGTGCTCCATGGCATGCTCCAGCTCACGCACATTGCCCCGCCATTTATAACTGAGCAGGGCATTGATAAATGACCAGTCCATTTCAATAGAAGAGCGGGAATATCTTTTCTCCAGCCGTTGAATGAATTCTTCAGCCAGGAATATTATATCTTCCTTGCGTTCTCTGAGCGGCGGAAGCTCAACTATGAAAGTGCTGATACGATAGTACAGGTCCTCACGGAATAAGCTTTCATCAGCCTGCTGCAGTAAATCGGTTTTGGTAGCGGAAATCAAGCGCACATTGACTGGAACTTCTTTCGTGCTTCCGATCTTCTGGACTTTTCCGGTTGACAAGACTCTCAGGAGTTTAATCTGGTCCTTCAATGGCATACTTTCAATTTCGTCCAGAAAAAGTGTCCCTCCTGACGCAGCTTCTATTTTTCCGACCTTGCCGCCTTTCGAAGCACCCGTGAAAGCTCCTTCCTCATAGCCAAAAAGCTCACTTTCCACCAGTTCTCCCGGGATCGCCCCGCAGTTTATCGCGATAAACGGACCGCCGCTGCGGCTGCTTGCGTTATGAATCGCCTGAGCAAACATTTCCTTGCCTGTTCCGCTTTCTCCATAAATCATAACCGGCACATACGTATCCGCGATTTTCTCGGCTGTATTTTTTGCTTTCTGAATTAAAGGGCTTTTTCCTTTAATATGATTGAATGTATACAGATCATTTTGGGCTTTCATGAATACCGGCAGGGATTTTTTCCGTCCCTGCCCGGTATTCTGTTTTTTTCTGATTTCAAATAGATCCACCATTTTTTCATTACAAAAATTGATCGTTTCTTTTTTGCTGCCCAGGGCTATCCCTTGCGGAAGGCAATTCATAATCTGCTCCAGTTGTCTTTCATGCCCGAACGTAAGCGGCCAGTATAGATAGTCGAATATTTTGGCAATCAAGGAAACCATATGAAACGCCTGCAGGCTTAATTCCGGATAATGATACAAAAGAACTACATCCCCGATCAACTCATTTTTTTCATTATGAATTGGCGCCGAGGCCCCGTGTATTTCTCCGAAATTTTTCCTGACATAGGTCTGGCGGTAATAAAAAGGCTGAAATATGACAGCGGGTTTATCTTCGTAAAGGACGATGCTGGAGCTGGTTGTTCCACTGTTCTTCTCCGAACAATCCATTAAAGTAAGTGTGGACTGGCCCAGAAGCTGGCAGATTCCGTCTCTGGTCTGCAGTTTAAATAAAAAGTCACTTAAATCAAAAATTTCAAAGACGCTTTGCAGATAAAACTCATATTTCTTCACGGTATTCAGGAAAAACTCTTTCTGCTTTGGGTTTTCCACGACGGAGAGTGTTAGGTCATAAGGATCAAGCCCGTAAGCTCTGCATCGTTTCCAAGAATCGAGATATTCCTGGGGAACGACAGAGTTGTCTACTTCCCGGCCTTCCTGAAAACGGTTCCATTGATCGTTCACCTTGGTAAAATATCGGGAATTGACTTCGCCGGATTGGATCATCTGTAATAAATCATACATCTGCATAATTTTCTTACTCCTTTTCTCCAATATTTTACAAAATATTTCCAAATATTATAGCATACTACAGTCACTCATGTGACAATTACTACTTTCACAATCGAGGTTTGTACTTTTTGCCACACTTCGTTCATCATATATCTTAACTGCATCTCGGCGCAGAGCCCTGAATCCGCCTCAAAATCCGTCTCGTTAAATATGTGGCACAGGTTTTGCATATTTAACGAGACGGAAAGGGGGCGTGATGATTTATTGTAAAAATACAACTGGAGGTGATATCGTCTTATTTCACCATATATCGTACTTTTTCACAATATCATAAAACAATCACAAACACCATTATTAACTCCATTTTTTGTTATTATCATCCTATTTTTTATTATTAAGGAGGCTAAAAGATGTCAGAAAAAGATGGGAAAACCAATAGTAAAAACCTTTCCCGAAGAGATTTTTTACGCAATACCGGTATACTTGCAGGAGGTGCTGTTCTTGGTACAGGTCTCTTAGCCGGATGCTCGGAAGGTGCAGCAAAAGATACTCCAGCTCCGGCTGGTGAGGCGTGGGATTATGAGGCCGACGTCATCGTCTGCGGTACGGGCCCGGCTGGCCTCGCCTGCGCAGCGGCGGCAGCCGAAGCCGGGGTGAGCGTCATCGCCATTGATTCCAATGACAAGATAGGCGGCAAGGGCATCCTGGCGGGCGGCAACCTGGGTATCGGCGGCGGCACCCGGATGCAGATCGCAGCCGGTTTCGAGGAAACAGCGGAAATTATCTATGAGGACCGCACCGTCCCCAACCTGCGTACCGACAAGACCATGGTCGTTGAGACCGTGGATGGCCGCGAAGTGGAGATGGGCCAATGGCGCAAAATCTCAGGCGCTGAAGACGGCGAGGGCATGGCCCGTGCTTTCGCGGACAACAGCCTGGACACCTGGAACTGGCTCGACATTATGGGCGTTCCATTTATTAAGGCCAATGTCAGTCAGATGGCGGCAGTCTATCGCGGTTCGCGCTACTACACTACCACAAGCCCCCGTCTCGTGGATCGCGAGAATGGCAAAGACGGCGACATGCAGGCAGGCGGCGCCGGTCTGTGCTGGCCGATCTATGACACGGCGGTGGACAACGGCGCCCAGTTTATCCTGAGCTGCAAGATGACCAAGATCCTGCGTGCCGAGGGCGACCGTGCCGGCCGCGTCATCGGTATCGAGGCCACCCTTGACGGCAAGACCGTCCGCATGAAAGGCAACAAAGCTGTCTTCCTCGGCACCGGCAGCTGGAAGGGCTCCACGAAACTCAAACAGCTCTTCCTCCCCTGGCTCACCAAATACCCGCATATCAGCGGCGAGCCCTATGTGTGGAATGACGGCAACGGCATCGAAGCTGCCCTCGACGCCGGAGCATCGCTGTCCACTGACCGCGGCAGCGACTGGCACGGCTGGCACCGCCACCCCGGCACACTCTGGCACAGCATCAAAATGCCCTTCGGCCTGCCCGGCACCGCCGAACCTCTCGACAGTGAGTGCATCTACGTCAACGCCGAGGGTAAGCGTTTTATGAATGAAGAGATCGGCGAAGACAACCCGGCCTGGGTAGGCGGCTCGAAACCTTTCTATTTCGCTCAGCTTTGCGCCGCCCAGACCACGGATAAGGACGGCCCGGTGGTCTGGATTATTCTCGACGAGGCCTCCCGGGCCAAACAAGAACTTAAGTTCATTGTCGGTGAGACCGTCGAGGACTTCATGTACGGCACCGCCGACACACTTGAAGAGCTGGCAGCCGCCATTAAAGTGCCTGCCGATGCTTTGGTGGCCTCAGTGACCCGCTATAACGAGCTCGTGGACAAAGGTGCGGATGAAGATTTTGCGAAGAGACACCTTAACGCTAAGATCGCTGCCCCACCCTTCCACGCTGTTAAATGGGGGATCCAGAAGCACAACACCCTGGGCGGCGTGACCATCAACGCCAAGGCTCAGGTGGTCGACTGGGATCTGGAACCCATCCCCGGCCTGTATGCTGCCGGCGAAAGCGCGGGCAACATGGACCTCATCGGCCTGGCCAAACCCATCGTGTTTGGGCGCATTGCCGGCATGACCATTGCACATGAGGAGTAGGGTCCCCATGAAGATGACAACTGTAAAGAAAGTACCTGCTACCAAGACCATCGGCGTGGTTATGATTGTGATCATGCTGTTTGCCCTGACCGCCCTCGTCTTCGGCTGTGCGCCCAGCACCGAAACAGGTGCCAAGGGCAACTCCCCGGAAGCTCCGGCGAATGACCCGTATGCTGTCTCGTTCACCTGGGAGACCAATGCTGATTGCAGCGTGTGTCACCAAAAGGAACACGATTCCTTTGCCGATGCCACCACAAAGGCAGGGGTTCATTCCACCCTCCCCTGCTCGACCTGCCATACGGACAGCGCCCTTTCCACCGTTCACAAAGAGGTAACGAGCGCCTCAAAGACACCGATCCGACTGAGGTCGACGAAGGTTGAACAGGCTACCTGCCTGAACTGCCACGAAAACCTTGAGAGCCTTGCGCAAAAATCAGCCGACACAACTGTTCTTACCGATGCCAAAGGTACGGTTGTCAATCCGCATGCACTGCCCGAAACCAGCGACCACGCCATCATTTCCTGTGTTAGCTGCCATAAGATGCATACCGCTGAAGCAGTGGAGAAAACTGCGCAGGACCTTTGTATAAGCTGCCATCACGAAAAGGTTTTCACATGCTACACCTGTCACGATTGATCTAAGCGCCCTAGAGCACGGGGTCCCGCACGGACTCTCGTGCTCTCGCAGTCTCTCGTGCTCTAACAACGCTGCAGATGCGCTTTGGTGATTTCTGCAAAGCTTAATTTAGTCCGGTGTATCTTTAAATAAATCGTATACCTTTAAGGCAAAGTAAACAGCTATCCGGAATTCATAATTATCCAAGGACTCAGGAAGCTTCCTTTGTGGAGATACCACAAAGGTTCAGCCCATTTTTTGTCTAGCCTCATTGGCCTTCAACATTTTACCGATACCACTGGCACTCTGGATAATCTGACGGATAAAAGAGGCTTATTCCAAGATACCGGACGGCAATCTTAGAATAAGCCTCTAAAGGTTTCCCTCTTTTAATTTTCCTACTGATTAAGAGAATGTTTTAAATACGATTCCAAACCTGCCCGGGTTTGAGTGGCAACGATATCCCCCGCCTTCTCTGCCTGGCCGGCTTTGATCGCCTCAACAATATCCTGATGCTCCTGAAAGGATTCCATCAAGCGTGAGTAGTCATAGCTGAAAACCGCCCGCGCCCGGTCCGTCCTGACAGTAATAGAGTCAATCAGCTTTGTCAGCTGCTCATTGCCGCAAGATTCATAAATCGTCTCATGAAATTCACGGTTCAATACACCATAACGCTTCGAATCTTCCTGATCCACGCATTCCTGCATTTTTGCCAAAATATCTTCGAGTTTTGCTATAAATTCCGGAGTTACTTGTTTCGTTGCACATTTTGTCGCCTCAGACTCCAGGATAACCCTTATTTCAGTGAACTCGCGAAAATCTTTTTCCGACAAACGACTGACCACAGCTTCAGTATGAGCGGTCAGATCGATTAATCCTTCCGCCGCTAATTGCTTGATGGCTTCGCGAACCGGACTCGGGCTTACGCCGAGGTCGCTGGCCACTTTACTCAGGACAATTTTCTCACCGGTTTTAATATCGCCGGATACAATAGCTTCCCGAAGGGTGCTATAGATCATTTCGGTTTTTGTTCTCCAATTAATTTGCGTATTCATAATTGGCATTTTTCCACCTCAATTCATCAATTAAAAGCTATGCAATATATTATATATGATTAATGGCGTTATTCCAACTTCTTTTATATAACTAATTCATCTTAAGATTTCCTTTAGGATCCATCTTGAGATAATTTTTTACTCATATAGTTGCCCGTCCAATCCGCTTTTTGCTTATCTAGATCCTTTTTCAATCCGGTAGTATAATCATATTATTGAGCTTTATTTAAACCCTATCCTCTTAAACCGCAATCATGATACCAGCCACCCTAAAATAACCATAGAAGGAACATCAGACAATGGATAAAGCAAAGCTAATCGACCTCATTAAGACTAACCCCAATGCCCTGGTCTATATCCCCAATCCCAGTGATGAGTTAAAGTTATTGGCCGTGCAGAAAAACGGCCTGGCCTTGAAGCATATTGAGCATCCCACCCCGGAGATGCAGGAGCTGGCCCTGGCCAATAACAGCCGGGCCATTCAATTTATCGATAACCCTACGGAAGAGATGATGAACAAGGCCATCCAGGATAGCTGGGTTAATTTAGAGTATCTTCAACACCCCAGTGAAACCATCATCAAATTGGCTATCACTCAAGCCGGCTGGGCGATTAAATACGTTAAGCATCCCAGTGAAGAACTGCAGCTCCTGGCAGTGCGCAGGCATTACGACTCGATCAAATTCATCAAAGACCCTTGCCCCAAGGCCCAGGAGGAAGCTGTCCGCATCAACTATGACGCTTTAAGATATATTGATTCTCCCACTCCCCAGGCTGAGCTGCTGGCGATCAGAAATCATGAAAGCGCTATCGCCTTTGTCAAGGATTTGAGCAAAGAAAAAATCCTTCAATTCCTGGGCGTCAATTTTCTCGTGATTAAATATGTGCGGAACGACATCACCAAGGCCGAACTGGAACAAGTCCTCAAGGAGACTTTGGGCCAGGAAGATGTTGATGAAAAATATGTACGGGATTTTCTCAATTCCAGTACCATCCACAAAAACAGCGGCCAGATGTCCCTGGATAAGATCATGTTTATTTATCACTATGGCAGTAGAAAAGCAAAAAAAGTAGCTGTAGATGAAAAACTGAAGATATAGGAGATGGAGCACTTATGAATTACACCGACACCTTAAAAAGTGTTGACTTAGTTCTGGCCACGGGAGAGGTCCCTTTGATCATCGGGGAAAGCGGCATCGGCAAAACAGCCTTAGCCAAGGAACTGGCTCAGCAAAACCAGTGGAGCCTGGTGATTATCAACGGAAATCTCCTCAAAGAAGGTGAAATCGGCGGCCTGCCAACCATAGAATCCTACGTCTTTAGCGGGCCTGAGGCGGTTAATCCCCTGGCCGCAACAGCAGCAAAAACCGTTGGAAATGAGCAGGGCATTCTCCAGGAAAAGAAAAGCACGGTCTATGCCGTTCATCATAAACTGCGGGAGATCGACGAAGCCATCGCGCGTGGCCAAACCGTCCTCTTGTTTATTGACGAGATCAACCGCTGTGAACATACGGTCCAGCAGGAACTGATGAATCTCATCCTTAACCGGGAAATCAACGGCTATATCTTACCTGAAGGAGTTAAAATCCTGGCCGCCATGAATCCTTCCAGCAAATACGGCTCAGATTTCGATTATCAGGTGGTGGATATGGATGCCGCCCAGGAAAACCGCTTTGTCTGGCTTTTCATGAAGCCTGATCATAAACAGTGGATCGATTGGGCCATCGGGGCCGGAATTGAGCCCAAGGTGATTGAATTTATTTCCACCTTCCCTGACTATCTGCACAAGATCAACGAAGATGATCTCAGGGCCACCCCCCGCAGCTATGAGCGGATATCCAGCAGTTATAAGATCTATCAGGAGAACAAGGACTCCATTCCCCGCTCCGTGTTCTTGAATGTAGTCAAAGGCAATGTGGGACGGGTAATCGCCGAGGAATTTGTCAACTTTGCCGAAGCCGATTATTCCCCTCTCATCGCTTATGACGACATTTTTTCCGGGACTTCCCTGCCGGAATCTCTCCGGGACAAGGTCAAAGAAGAAAGCCATACCCGGCTTTATCTCTCCGCCAGGAATATTCTCCAAACCCTGGAATCTCATCTTAGCAAGACTCCCGCCAATGCTCCTGACCATGCCCAGTCCTCTATGGATAGACTGGTGGCGTTTTTAAAACTTTACCCAGTAGATTTAAAGATCGGCATTATGAAGGATATTAGAAGCAGCTACCCGGAAATCTATCGGCAAGCCATTGAAAATGAAGGCTTTGTTGATTCCTATTTCGAATCCTATGGTTCCCTCAGGTGATCCTGATGATGAGTGAATTTGAGAACCAGGTTCAGGAGCTTTATGCACAAGCAACCCTGATTATGGAGGAATTTTATCGCTCCCAACGCCAGGGACATCAGGCGGTCATTCACATTCCCCAGGAATTCAAGGATGAGTTCTTCAGCCTTGTGGATCAAGTCAATCTCAGTCTGCTGGAAGATAAGGACAATTTCTACAGCTATTTTTTAATGCAAATGTCCCGGGAAATCCGCTTTGATATCACCAGCCCTACAGGCGTGAATTTCCAAGGGGCACACTATGTGATCCATTTTAACCCCATGCTTTTTCTGAATCTCAATCTCCAGCAGATGGCAAGCACCATCAAGCATGAAATACTCCATATCCTCTCCGGGCATTTATGGCGGGCCAAAGCCCTGCAAGGCCGCTACAGCACTTTAGCCATCAATATGGCCATGAATATCGTGGTCAATACCTATTTGGATTATCTTCCTCCCTATTCCGTTACCTTGGAATGGGTTAATGTCCATTATGCTTTAAAGCTCCTCCCTTTTAAGCCTTTCGAATATTACGTGGAGGAGATTCAAGCCGCCCTGGACTTGCTGGCCGCTGATGAGGCTGCGGAAGATCAACGGGATGGGGATGAGGCGAATGAGTCTGATAAGTCTAAGGATGCTGAAAAGCCCAAGGAACCTGATCAGAACAATGATGAAAGTCAAATAAAAACAGCTTATGATCCGGAGAGAACCCATGACCTTTGGCAAGAGTCCAGTGCTGCCGATGAACAAACCCTTCAGGAATTTACAGAGAAGTTTATCGCTCATGCCCAGAAAGGCAGCCTTCCCGGTTATCTGGAAAACATGCTCTCCTCCTTGAGAAACAGCCAGGGAGAGCTGCCCTGGAATCTCTATCTTAAACGGTTGATGGGAACGGTTCCCAGCGACATTAAAAAAACGGTCACCCGCCGCAATAGAAGACAGCCTGAACGCTTGGATTTAAGAGGCCAACTGAGAAGTCATCAAGCCAAAATTCTCGTCGCCCTGGATATCAGCGGCAGCATCAGCGATCAGGAATTTAACCAAGCCATCAAAGAAGTTCTGGCCATCGTGAAGAATTACAATCATGAAATCATCATCGTGGAATGCGACAGTGAAATCAGGCGGACATATAAGATTAAAACGGTCCGGGATGTTCAGGAGCGGCTCAAAATCCGCGGCGGCACCCGCTTTACCCCGGTTTTTGAGTATGCTAATCAAAATAAAATTAACTTATTGATCTATTTTACCGACGGCCAAGGCGAAGAAAAGCTCCAGACCATCCCCCGGGGATATAAGACCCTCTGGGTCCTGTCCGGGAGAGGAAAAGAGCTTTCCTTAGCCAAACCTTATGGGGCGGTGAAGAAGCTGAAGCAGATGGAAGTAAACGATGATACCCTGAAGATGAGCGATGTGAAGACAGAAGGGTTTTCCATGCAGGATCAGGAGAGGTTTTATATGTGAGTCCCCTTTACCATAAGCGAGACCATTCCAGATTTGTGTGAACCCCCAGATGAAGTTATGTAGAAAGCAAAGACACTACAGTACAAAACGAGGTGCAATTCACTGAAAGCACCTCGTTTATATTGTCTTTATTTATTTTACCCCAAAGAATACCTGACCGGAATAATCCACTCCTGCATCGGGCTCTGGCTCGAACGTCATATTGATACTTTGGAAAAGTATCTTCAGCTCATACCCGTCGCGGTTTACCTCCAACGTCATTTCATCAGGAGACAACTCAGATTTATGTTTCTCCCCTACTTCGGACAGCCTTTCGGCAAATTCATACAAGCCGGTACTGATCAGTTCGCTGCCCGTGGCGTCTTGAATCGATAGTTTAACCTCTGCTTGGGATAATCGTTCCACAACCAGCTCATAGGTTTTCTCTTCCAACATAAAAGAAACGGTCTGAGAAGTCATATCCTTCTCATAGCGGTTGGAATGAAACTGAAGGGAAATATCATAATCGGAGATATTAATTGGAACTCTGGTATCAAGGAAAGCTGAGAAATACCTATACTCATTCGTGTAGTTGGGGTAAGTTGCCGCGAAACCAAACGTTTCTCGCATATCATCATAAATAGCAAAATCTTCCGGCAGCCATTCAATATATTCCAGCGAACTCTGCCTATTCAAATAGTTTAAAATATTGGTGGTCTCAATTTTGGTGTTCTCGGAAGCATTAACTTTAGGGGTAAGCTTACCGTCAGCTAAAATTCCTTCTCCTTGCAGAATGCCTTCCAATCGGGTAATCTGACTTACTCTCGAAACTGTAAAGGCATCAACCGGTGGCAGTATGGAAACAATAGCAAACCCTGCAGCGAGCAGAGCAATAAAACCATTCTTCGTAAGAGGCTTCAGGCTGAGTATCAACCCAATCACAATGGAAAAGACGCCGAATAGTGCCACATAATACCGAGATTCTGTTATCCCATAGGCATTCAGGCGAATGCCCACCGAAATCATCTGCATGATGACTATGGGGATAAGTATCTTCGGAAACATCTTGTGGTAAAGTAGTGCAAAACGATTTTCAAGGAGGCTTACTAAAATAAACAGAATTATACCCACTGCAGAATAGATAAGCACCATCGGCCCGAGCTGACCCACCGGCCATTTCATTGTAAGGAGAATCTTAATGAAATACGCGAATAGCACCAGGCTGTATATGCCGACCAAGGGAACCAGAATATAGGATACGAGTATTTCTAGAAAACGGGGATAATATTCCGCGCGCTGCATAGCATCAAAGTCATACTCTTCCCTGGAGTGGAATTTGGGCAGCAAAGACAAGTAATAAAGCGGTGCGAACATAACCCAGATAAAAGCCATCGTATAGGCGTACGCATCATTATTAATATCAAACAATAGCATATCTACCGCCGCCAGAATCGCGGCGATACCGGCTGAAAGTACCGCAGAATAGAGAATAGAGGTGAAAAATCCTTTGAAATGAATCAAAGCAACTTTATCAAAATTTGTTTCCCCTTTAAAGGAGGGTACCCACAGGATGGCACACAGCATGGCAAAAACAGCTACAAAGGTACGCACAGTTATTTCAGCGCTAAGTTCCGGAGCCGGCAGTATGATCAAAAAATATCCTGCGGTTAATACAAGTGATAGGGCATAAACAGCAATTGGTTTATGCGCCAGCTTTTCAAATCTCTCAATGGAGAATTGAGCGAGCATTCCGATAAATGCTCCTACAGCTAATGCATAAGCTACCTTATTAATATACAAGGTCGGATTGAATTCAATATAAATCGTGTACCAAACAATCCCTGTAGCTCCGGCCAGGCAAAATACTGTAAATGGAAAACGGGATACTGCCTTATACAGTCCCTGTAGAAAAAGTTTAAACACCTCTTGCCAGTTTTTCACTTTTATGCTCCTTCATTCCATATTCTCTACCTTCAGTATAGCACCATTATGTGACGAAAGTGTCCGGTGGACAGTTTCGGACACACATTAACTGATGAGTAGGCCCCAGATCAAAATGTGTGGATGCATAAGAGCAACCAAGGACTTCGCCTTTCTGGATGCGTGATTAAAAGGCAAACTTGACAGCCTCGTTCATATCAGTGCGAAGACAGTGTCTTCGGGCGAAGCCGGGTTTTCTTTATCAAAAGCATCCTATCCTCCGCTCACCTCAATCTGACAGATCTTCATGGCCTGCAGGGCGTTTTGGTGCCCTGCCCAAGTCGCCCCTGCACAACAGGATGAGTCAACAACAATCGGAATCTCCGGCATTTTTGCTTTCAAAATCAGGGCATTGGAAATAACACAGATATCCGTACAAAGGCCGATCAGCTCAATAGACTGTATTTCCTTCATCCCTGCCATCAATTCAGCAAGCTCGATTGAACCGAAAGAAGGCTTTTCAATCACCTGACATCCGCTCACATAGACTTTTTGGGAAATTTCCCAGCCGGGCGTCCCTTTTATACAATGCTCTACAGGCAGCTTTTGCCCTTCTTGTGTCTGCAGATAGGCCTCAGTATGAGTATCTTGTGTATAAAGGACCGTGTCACCGGCAGCTAAATAACTGTCAATCTTCCCTTTCACTTTATCAACGATTTTTACAGCTTCCTCCGTACCAAGGGCTCCATCAATAAAATCATTCTGCATATCAATGACTATGAGAACCTTCATTCTTGAACTCCTCCCTATTCATTGCTTTTTCTAAGCTTACTTTTTCGCAAAAGTATTTGCAAGCTCTGGCTTCTCCCAAAGGCAAGGTTTATCTATCCACTATTCTCTCGATAAGAAAAATAGCCAAAACAAGGATAGCCGCCAGAGTTAAAGGAATCTCCAGAACAGCAGTTGTAAAATATACATTGCCTAAGATCACCAGGCCGCTGACGATAGAGGCAGCTAACCAAAGCTTCAAAAATGAGGTTACCTTCTTTTTCTTCATCGTGTTAAAAGCGGTCTTAGAAACATAATAGTAGATTGCAATGGCTGCCAAAACGATGATTACTGCATTAATAATATCTCCTACTGTCAATATAAACCTAAAACTTTTACTCCCTGCCAATAAACCGGACACTAGATTTTCCACCAGGGCTATAACCCCTAAGACCCCTAAGGATTTAAGAAAAATGGCTATAAACTCTATTATTCTCTCTTTTAGAGTTTTCTTCGGCATGGCAGCGATGATTTCATCACATAATTCTTTATAATCACCTCCCATGATCTTTTCAATAGTGTCCCCCCGCTGCTGACCATCTAATATCATATGGATAATATCTTCTCTGACACTTTCCTGATTATAATCGGTCATGTTAGAACTTCTAATATAAACAATCATATTTGTATATACTTCTTGGTTTTCCTTGAAAATCCCCTTTTCCCGCAGGTTATTTCTCTTCAACAGTTCCTTCGCCTTCTTCAACTTCCTCCACCTCCATAAACAGCTGATTTATAGCATACTCGAGCTCTTGCCAATTTTCCTTAAACTGAGCCAGAGCAACGATCCCTTTTTCCGTCAAATGATAGTATTTCCGTGGTGGTCCACTATTGGAATCCCGCAGGGTTGCCTCGATCATCTCCCCTTTCTGCAAACGTAAAATAATCGGATATATGGTACCTTCCGATATGGCTCCAAATCCGTATTTCTCCAATTGCTCCGAAATCTCATAAGCATAGGTTTCCTTTTTGCGTATGATTTCCAGGATACAACCTTCTAACATTCCCTTAAGCATCTGTGAAGGAATCATAACAAGCCCCCTCAGGTATCTTGCAATACATACTACTATTATATTGTATTGCAAGATACTTATTCTGTCAATCGAACCTCTTCTTGAATGGAGAATTAACTGTATAACTCCTTCTCCCCTTGGTAGAAGCAGAAGATTAACCTGGTGATCTATATTTACTGACAACCAAGACGAAGAAAAGCTCCAGACCTTCTCCCGGGGGTATAAGACCCTCTGGGTCCTATCCGGGAGAGGAAAAGAGCTTTTCTTACCAAAATTATATGAAATTGTGTGGGGAAGCTGAAGAATGTTGAAGTGAAAGATATGACGTTAAAGATGAGTGATGCGAAAACAGAAGGATCTGCCAGGCAGGATTAGGAGCGGCCGGATAGTTGAACCCCTTGGTCAGCTTTACTCTGGGCGCGCTGGCCGGGCTTGAGCAGCAGGGTAACCAGCATCCCGCTGATGATCAAGGCGCTGCCTGAGATTTGCTTCATCCCGATCACATCACCGACAAGGAGCCAGCCAAAAACGCCGCCGAATACCGGTTCCAAAACAAAGATCAACGCCGCCGTCGTGGCTGTCAAGTAACCCTGAGCCCAATTCTGTACGGCAGTATTGACCGCTGTGCCAAACAGAATGGCGAAAAGAACCAACCCCAGCAAGACGGGTGTGAATTGGACCGCAGACAATCCGGGTTCGGTAAATACGGCCAGGACCAGGGAAAAAAGTGCTGTGACCCCGATTTGGATAATGGCCAGGACCATCGGATCATGTTTGCTGGCAAAGCGGCTGATCAAGACCATGCTGACGGCAAAGAAAACAGCTCCGACAAAAACCAGCAGATCACCAAAGCCGATGGTAAAGTCCCTTTCCAGGCTTAACAGGGCAAGGCCTGCGGTAGCCAGGCACACTCCAAGGATCATGTTGTATCTTGGCAGACACTTGCACAAAAAGGATTCCATAACGGGTACCAATACCACATACAGCCCCGCCAGAAAACCGGCTTTGGACGCCGTCGTGTAATTAAGACCCATCGTCTGCAAAACATAACCACAGGCTATGGCTAAACCAATGAGCACCCCTGCCTGGAGGGTTTGCTTCGGAATATGCCTCAGGCGCTTATGAAAGCAGATGGCTAAGACAAGAAAAGCTCCGGCAAAGCGCAAGAAGGTATAGTAATTGGGGGTAATGTCCGCCATGATCAGCTTGCTGACGGCAAAGCTGGCTCCCCAGAGAATGGTGACAAAGAGTATGCCCAGCTCAGGTTTGTATTTCATACATAGGGTCTGCCTTTCATCGAATGATGGGAGAATTTAAAAGCGTCAGAACTAAAAGGCTTCTTTAAAAATTTGATAGACAGGGGCACCTTCACATTCTCTGGGAAAGCCAATGCCCATCAATGCCGCAATGGTTGGGGCAACATCGACCTGGCGGATCACACGCTCCGTCTGATAGCCCTGCTTGATTCCCTGACCCGCGGCGATAAAAACAGGCGATACCGAAGTATTGGCGTACCCCCAATAGGTGGGTAGGCTATCCCCATGGACACGGCTGAAGCCTTCTTCAATACAGAAAAAGATATCGCCGCAGTCTTTGCCGTTAACCCCCAATATGGCCGCTTCTTTATCACGCATCGCGATGGAAACGATGCGTTTTCCCGTTTTCGGGTCCCGATAATTGTAAAGATCATCGATAATCTGTTCTTCCAGTGCGTACTTTTCAGCAGGGTCAACAATACCGTGCTCATACCGTCCTTTAAGATTGAGATAGATCCAATGGGCCCTGGAGTTGATGGCTTTGGTCTTCGACCAGTCCACATTCCTTAAGGATTCACCATTTTCATCCTTCTCCAACACGGTATAGCCCAATTCCTCCATGACACCGGTGGTGACGCCGCTGCTGTCACCCAGTACCGGCGGAATCCCTTCGCCGACGATTAAGCCGTGATCCGAGACGATCAATACCGTATAGTTTTCGTCTAAATAATGGAGAAACTATCCCAGATAGCGGTCCGTCTGCCGATAGAATTCTTCGATGAAGCCCTGATATTGTTCTCATCGGTATGCGCCCATTCCGGTTGATTTTTAGCACAATGCCATAGCTGATGACCACCGCAGTCCACATTATGAAGATGACTGAACACCAAATCGTATTGGTTCTCGGCGATCAGATGATTCAAAGCCCTGGCCTGCCATTGACAGTAGATTTCCCAGGCCGGAATAAAGGCATGTTCGATCAGTTCGGGGTTTTCCCCGCCCACCAGACCCACCGGCGGCACCAGGCCAACATTTTGGATGACCTGCTGATAAAGGGAGGGCGGGGATCAAATGTCATCGTTGGCAATATCCAAAGCCGCGCTCATCCAAAAACGCACCTCCGAGCCATCCTCAGCTAATTCCAGAACCTTAAATGCTCGGCTGCCCTGATAAGTTTTTTCATCTTTTTGAATGGTGTCCACGATATCCCCGATCATTTCACCACGTTTGACCACCACCAGGGGCTGGGTGTCCTTTTTGGAACGGTAGAGGGCTACCCGGTCATAGGTTCCGTCTTCCCCTTTTAAGATGAGAGCCGGCCGTCTCAGGAGACCATCGGAAGTCAAAACTGTAAATTCCTTGGCCCCTTCCGGTGCGTCAGCCCAATTTACTGCCTCTTTCAGAGGTGAGTTCACCACATCATAAGCGATACGGCACCCCACATAAAGTTCTGTATCTTCATAGGTCATGATATAGGTTTTCATATCACGCCCATCGGTAATTTCGCCGCTGAACCAAAGGTCGGCGCTGGTTTCCTGGTTCTCTTTTTCCCCAAGCAGATCGTTGAGATCGGTGATGATGCAGCCCATACCCTGAGCACGCTCCATCTTGGGAACGAAAACAACCTCCTGGACATCTTCATTGGCCACCACGATCCGCTCCCAATCGATACAGGCAACGGCCATGTTGACGGATTCCGGCTGGGTGCCGTCCACCACATGAAGGTTAGGGCTATCGGAGGTCGGAGGCCAGGAACTGCCGGGCCAGTGCCATACCAGAGTCTTTTTGCCGGCGGCCGCCGCCGTATTCCAAAGGGGTTCGGCTTCACAGAATTGCGAGTTGAGATTATTAGGTCACTGCATCCAAGTTTTTGCGGGATTGCCGCCAAAAATCGGTGATGCCATGGGTACCTGGATAAGCGCCTGTTGCCAGAGTCGTCCAGCAAGGAGGGGTTACGGTAGGAATGGCGCCCATCAGCACGAGATCCTCCCGAGCGGAACCACGTTCGATGAAGGCTCTGATATTGGGCAGTTTACCCTCGTCTACCAACTTTTTTGTGATTCTGGGGTCCATACCATCAATACCAAGGACGATAACTTTTTCACTTGTGCTGCCTCTATTCATGATTCGACCTCCTGTTTGAGAAAAACTTTACAAAACACCCTTACACTGGATATGGTACCTTACCCTATCCCGTTTGTCTGTATCGTTTTTCAAGGAGGGGATATCGGCAAAACCTTGAACTAGTTATCACATGGAACAAGCCGAACCTGAAAAAGGCTCGGCTCTGCAGGGAATTGGCGGCCCCCATGAAACATGAAAGGAGCCCGGGGGTTAAACAGTTTTATACACGGTGTACCCCAGTCTGGTCAGGATCTTTCTGAAGTAATCCAAAAAAACAGTGTAATTTTTGGTCAGCTTATAGCGGGTATTCTCTATGTAACCAAACTGCGCCGATAAATAAATATCATCGATCCGCACCGGCTTCATCAAATTACTTTTAACATAGATATCATCGGCTACCATAAAGCGCGGGAGAAGAGAAACATAGGGGCCGTTGATGATCATCTTTTTCAGGGTGTTTAAATTA
The DNA here is from genome assembly GCF_007830365.1 of Desulfitobacterium sp. LBE. Lineage (NCBI taxonomy): Bacteria > Bacillati > Bacillota > Clostridia > Eubacteriales > Desulfitobacteriaceae > Desulfitobacterium > Desulfitobacterium sp. LBE. The sequence goes on from NZ_VLKD01000001.1 coordinate 1,386,559, forward strand.
CTGACCTGGGATTCCACCTTGGGCATGGAAAAAGCCAGAATATCCTTAGCCCAATCGCTGTTGGGGGTGACGAAATCATCCCCCAGGGCAATATAGGGCTGACTCAGCATCTGCTCCAGGGACACGCTCCCCTGCTCCCAAAAAGGAGACTGATGACCGATATAAAGCACGTACTCATCTTCGAACAGAGGGGTATACTTGAGGTCGGCGGTGAGCAACTTGGGGATGTAGGCCACTATCCCCAAAACCGAACTCCCTGAGGCAACCCGGGGATAGATCGCCTCACTTTCCAAAGAGGCCGCCGCTACTTTACAGAAGACCTTGGCCCCCTCCATCTCTAAAAGCACCTGAGGCAGGATTTCTTCGCAGATGCTCAACACAACGGCAATATTAATGGTCTCGCAATAGGAACTATTGCTGGCCAGCAGTTCAATCTCTTCAACCATGGCAAAGATAACATCCGCTTTATCCATAATCTCCATGCAGATATCCGTAGGAGTGCAGCCGCGGTTAGAGCGGTTTAAAAGCTTGGCACCCAGTTCTTTTTCCAAATTGGTAATGGCCGCGCTGAAAGAAGGCTGAGAGATAAAGTTTTCCCGTGCTGCAATAGACAAGGATCGGTAACGAATAGCTTCTTTTAAATAATGCAACTGCTCCAGTTTCATAATGATCGCTCCTTCCAGTCGAACATTGAGAGGAAGTAAACTTCACAAGGTGAATTTGTACTAACTATATCATAATACAGCATCCCTGATGAAAAAATCTATAGCCGACAGGAGCGGTTTCCGGCGATGATAAAAGCACCGTCATAGCGATTTGAAGTCCCTATGATTTCTACACTGCTGATATGCCGGAGCAATTATAAGGAGGAGCAGAAAGCGAATTAATCTGTGATCGTAAATTCAAATGTGGCTAATGTTTGACCTGTACTATCCATAATGATTGTGAGGCTGCCTGGACCAGGATTACAGGATTGCGAGCACCCCCAACTCTCCTGATTACCTGCAACGAAATAGTACCGTTCATTTTCAGATGTCGTGCCATCCGGCCACTCCCAAATAAGGGTTAAATTTTCCTCACCCGCCCAGCCGTAGTAACGGCCCGCAAGATACAAGGTTTCTCCTGATTTAAAAGATGTTTTAGGATTAACAGGTTTCACTGTCGTACTATCAGACCGCACATCAAGTTTTTCGCAAAGCCAGCCTTCAAAGCGTGGCGAGCCCTCCGTATAGGGATTTCCTGATTTTTTCACAGTTTCAGGCGGCTTGGCGGGACTATCAGAAGGCACCAAATTATTTGCTTCTACCCGCGTTTCTATTTTTGATTGGGACCCTTCTTCAATATTATTTGCCGGTTCTTGGTTCTTGCTCACGGAGACCATAGGGGAATTACGGGAAATATAAAGGCCCAGGCTCTCGTTTGTTACAGAATAAAAATAATTCATTCGCCCGCCAATTGCAGGACGGTTCTCTTCACGGCTGATATTATCGATTTTAATGGTATCAAGGATGTCGGATGCCCGCGCATCATCCAATGCATTCACCGCTATGGTAAGTGTATAACCAAACCGGCTCAGGCTGTCGGATGTGACACTATTCAAAAGAGCAATAAATTCAACCCTTTCCAGCCTGCCTGCATCAGAAGCAAAGAGGTACATCCTTACTCCCGGTCCCAGTGAATAATAGACTCCTTCACAGATGTCAGGCGACAACCCTTCCAAATCTTCAGCCCCGACAGAAACAGGGCGGGTATCCGACAAAAGCGGCATCTCTTTCTTCATCGCATATTCATCAAGCTTCGCGACAAAGTCAGCTATCGTCCAATCGATCTTTTGTGATGTTATTTCACCATTTGCAAAATCAAGGGCTTGCATATCTATGAGTTCTTCGCCAGTCGCACAAACGTTGAAAGCGGTAAACGCCTCATTGTTTTCATGAAAATATTCAAAAGCTCCATTCGCAGCAAGAGATTGTCCTTTGCCGGAGGAAACGCCAATAGCCAGCTGATTGCTAAGCTCCTCCCATCTATCCGGTTCAAAGAAAAAAGGCAAAGAAGATAAAATGTAGCTTTGTAATTCTTCAGCTGGAGCTGATATTTCATCGTGATTCGTATAAAAAATAAGCTGATGTAATCTGTTATCTTCCGGATCTGAAATGAAATATAAATACATTCCACGACTTGGAATATATAAATCACATTGATAAGATGCACTGGCAAAAGCATGTGTCAATTCGCTGTGTACCCCCATCTCCAGCGTAGGATAGCCATTTTTATTCAGGCGCGTATCCAACCAGGAAATTACTTCGCGTCCGGTAATAACAGCGGGGCCGCTAACCGTTTCATCAGGATTTGCAGAAATGCCGTCACGGCTATTCTGAGAAGAAGATGAGGAGCATCCGCAAAAGAAAATGGCCACTGCAATAAGCAAAAAAAGAACTTTTTTCATCATATCACGCCTTCCAAAATTACGTATTTCCTTGTTGTACACAACCCAATGCAGTTGTTATTCAAACTCTCAGATATCTCCACCGGCTGCATAGTTATATATGGTAATTATAAAGGAAACTTCTTACAATGAATATATATATTTTACTAACGGTCAAGACGAAGAAAAACTCCAGACCATCCCCCAGAAGTAATGTCGCCAATAAGAACTCGGTGCAGGTGGTCTATAAAATGCTTTGAACGCGAATTTATCGAGTATTATGCTCTTATTTCGAAAAATAAAAAAAAGCCCTTCTGCTGAGGAAGAGCTTAATTAAAAATTTCTTATATATTTTTCCAACATGCAATAATACCAAGAACGCTCGCTTACTTCCTGAACTTATCAATAAGAGCAGGAACGACTTTATACATATCCCCGACAATTCCGTAGTCTGCTTGCTTGAAGATAGGGGCATTTTTATCCTTGTCAATGGCTAAAATCGTTTTGGCCTGATTGATTCCAACCGTATGCTGAACTTGCCCGGAAATTCCAAGGGCAATATAAACCTCCGGTTTGAGCATGACACCGGAAACACCAATATAACGTTCCTTAGCCATCCATTTTTCTTCTTCGGCAATGGGACGGGAACAGGCTAATTCCGCTTTTAGTTCCGCCGCCAGTGCCTCGATCATTTTCAAGTCCTCTGCAGCCTTTAAACCGCGGCCAACCCCAACAACGCGTTTAGCTGCCGCCAGATTGACTTTTTCGCCGCTTTTTGCTTTCTTCTCCAGGCACTTAATCGAAACATCGGGAGTTACATCGTCTACATCAATAATCGAAGGGATAGCCTGCCTGTCTCCTGCCTGAAATAATCCGGCTCCCACACAGGCGATATTGATCCGATTGGTTGATTTTTCTTTACGGAACGCAGCCCCGCCGTATACCATACGCTGGGTCTCTACACCGTTACCGACAGCCACAATCTCCGTAATATCAGTCAAAACATTAGTCCCGCAGTTTGCTGCCAAAGCTCCTGCGATTAAACGCCCTCTTTTCGTATTTCTAATCAGAAGCAGATTGGGTTTCTTTTCTGCAACCAAATTGATAATGGCCGGAATATAGTTTTCCAGGATTTTATCTGTTAAGGCTCCCAGATAATATACCTTGTCCGCACCCAAAATCTGAGCAATCTGCTCTCTATCCCCTGCAAAGAGGACGGCAGTTTCATCCCCCAGCGTCTTGGCACCGGCAGTTAATTCATTGATTGCAGCGACTTCTTCGCCGATTACCCATACACATGCTAATTTACTCATGTCCTTCACCTCTTTCAATTATAAAACCTTACGCAGATGTTCATAGAATTCGGCAATGTTTTCATCGCTGTCGCCCTCAATGACGATTCGTTTCCGGTCTGTTTCTTCCGGTGCTAAGGTACTGATGCATTCTGTCTTATTGCTTACATTCAGCTGAAGATCAGTTAACGACCACTTTACGGTTGTTTTTTTCCCGGCCGCCATAATCTCTTTTAAGGTGGGAATCCTTGGTTTGTTGATATCCGTGGTCACTGAAATAACCGCTGGCAGCAAAACTTCCAACACTTCCACTTCATTCTCCAAAGTGCGTTCTACAACCAATTTATCACCATCCGGTGTAATTTTACTGACCGCATTCAAGGTGGCCCGTCCCAGCATTTGACCAAGTACGACCCCTACCTGCTGGGCATAAATATCTCCGGAACCCTCACCGCAGAGCACCAGATCTACGCCGCCAATCTTCTCGATAGCTGCAGTCAGGGCGGCAGCTATTGTATAACAATCGGCAGTCTCCAGAGCCTGATCAGCGACAAGGTATAAGCTTTGCGGCCCCCGGGATAAGGCGGCCTTTTTTAGTTTAGAATTATCAACAACCTGGCCGCCTGCACTAAGTGCGACCAGTTCACCGCCGGTAACCTCAGCTAACTGAACGCCTGCTTCGATAGCATTCAAGTCATATTGACCCATCTTCCACTCTGCTTTATCAATATTCAATGTCTGCTCCGCCTTAACGATAATATCCTGTTCTTCCGGTACAACTTTGTAACATGCTACAACTTTCAACTCAATCACCTTTCCTCTTGCTTATTTTTTCAGCCCCATCTGAACTCGATTCCTAAGGTTCCTACGGGGAATTCCCACTTCTCTAATAGGGTGGTGCCGCACAGCACCCGGCAAGTTCCACATTCGAGGCAACCTGCGTAATCAAAATGAATCTCACCTTTATCGTCTTGTTTATAAAGACCTGCCGGACAAGCCAGCATGAGTTTATGATATTCTTTGCGGTCGATATCTTTTTTCAGGACAATATGAGCGTTTTCCTCATCCACATAAAACTTATCCAGTCCCAGCTTTTCATCCACATTTACCGTGTTGGCTGTGCTCATAGGGATCGAACTCCTTTCCACGCATCTTTGGCAATAGTCGTCAACCCAACCTCCTTAACATGTCTCATCATGTTCTTCATAAGGGGCTGAGCCGGCTGACCATTCATAATGAACAATTCTGCCAGCATATCTGCCGCCATTCGGGGATAAGCAGCAAAGATCCGCGGCGTTTCTTCCAGGAAGCGGGGGAACTTCTGGTAATGGATCATATCCTTCATGACAAAACTATTGCTCAAAAAAGTCTGATAACATTGCAGAAAGCTTTCCGAATAATTCTCAGCCTCTTTGGCTGCCAAGACTGCTTTTACTGCACATTCGGCTGAGGCAACGGCAAAGTCCATCCCCCGCACGGCATAGCCTAAGTTGATGCAGAACCCGGCGGCGTCGCCGACAACCAAGACCCCATTGCCGGTCATTTTAGGAATCATCTTTAAGCCCCCTTCGGGAACAAGGTGACCGGAATACTCGATCAATTTCCCGCCCTTAAGCAAGGGCTCAATCACTGGATGCTTTTTAAAATCCTCAAGCATTTGGGGCACGGATTTATGGCCTTTAACCAGTTCACTAAGGGTACTGACCACACCTATGGAAATGCTCTCCTTATTGGTATATAGGAATCCGCCGCCCACACGCCCTGCTGAGGGGGTCCCGGCAAACAGCCATGAAGTTCCTTCATGGCCCCGGCAGCTAAAGCGGTCTTCGAGGACCGGCACCGGCAACTCAATAACTTCCTTGACCCCGACAGCCACATGCTCCGGCCGTAATTCGCCCCGGAATCCTAATTTCTGTGCCAGGAGAGAATTAACTCCATCAGCTAAAATCGTAACCTGGGCTTCCAGTTCATCTCCTCCGGCAATAACGCCGCAGACTTTACCCTCCCTGAAAATTAAATCATCGATGCGAATCCCGGTAATAAACATCGCCCCTGCTTCTTCCGCCTTTTCCTGCAGCCACTTATCAAATACTCCGCGCAAAACGGAGTAGGAGTCGCTGCCCTGGATTCCGAGCATGTCGGAATAGTAATCCAAGGTAACATTGCTTTCCTCGGTCATCAGACTGATCTTTTCACGGGTAATCTTCCGCTCAACCGGAGCCTCCTGGGCGAAATCAGGCATAATTTTCTCCAGACTGTGACTATAGATGCGCCCGCCGGTTACATTTTTACTGCCCGCATAATTCCCCCGCTCTACGACGGCTACCTGCAGTCCTTCTTTGGCCAATAAATACCCGGCGACTGTCCCTGCGATCCCCCCGCCGACGATTACAGCATCAAATTGATCCTCAGACATGTCTATCCCCCTCCATTTTTCGTCCCATTTCCGCCGCCTTCTGTTATATTCACACCGTTGCCAAAGCAAATTTTCGGCAATGACCCTATTGAAATTGTTTAAAACCTTTATTCAGCTATATCTCCTAATAACTTGCCGCCCTTTGGCCAGTGCCTTCTTATCGATTTTTCCATTAGGTGATCTAGGCATTTCCTTTATTAAAATCACCTGGTCAGGAATTTTAAATTTAGCAATTTTACCTCTGGCATACTCCCTTAAGGTTGTTTCCGTTTCTTCACTATCTTTTTTCAATTGGATAAAAGCATAGATCTGCTCTCCCAGTTCTTCCTGCATAACACCCATTACACAGACTTCCAGAACCTCCGGGTGAGTATAATAAACCTTTTCCACCTCCCCAGGATAGATATTATAGCCCCCGCGAATGATTGTATCTTTCTTTCTGCCGACAATCCTGATATATCCTGAGTGATCAATCGTCCTTAAATCCCCTGTGTGCAGCCAGCCATTTTCATCAATGATCTTTGCCGTTTCCTCCGGCGCAAGATGATAACCTTTCATCACATTGAAACCTTTACAAATCAATTCACCAACTTCTCCCGGCCCCAATGCTCTGCCATCCCCATCGATCACCTTGACCTCCACACCCTCATAAGGCCTTCCTGCCGTTTGTGTCCGAAGCTCAAGATCATCCTGCAAGGTTGTCATGGAGACGGTAACCGCCTCTGTGGAGCCATAGGCAACCATAATATTGCAATTCAGTACGGAGCGTATTTGCCGAACCAAATGCTCATCGACCATGGTGCCGCCAATCATACCTGTCCGCAGTGAACTTACATCCTTTTTATGCTGGAGATGTTCATTGATTTCTCGTATGAACATGGTGGGCACACCATAATGCACGGTCACTTTTTCCTGTTCTATTAAGGCTAATGCTTCCCGGGGACTGTAGTTCTCCATTAATACGATCTTGCCGCCGAAATAAAGCGGTAACACTATTCCGGTGACCAGACCATAGAGATGGCTGCAGGGTACAGGAACCAGGAAAATATCCTGATGGGTACATTCCAGGCGCTCCCCTATGCTTTTAGCCCCCTGAAATAAATTTTCATAAGTCAGCTCTACTCCCTTTGGGCGCCCTGTTGAACCCGAAGTAAGCATAATTGTTAAAACATCACTGTAACTATCCACTTCCACCGGCCTTATCGCGCCATTTCTTCCTTTTTCCAAAAGTTTGGCAAAAGACAACAGGCCCTTTTCCTCCAAGCGTGTTGTAATGATTTCGGAAGCTAGTTTTTGTTCTTGCAATAGGCAAAAATGGCTCTTATGGGCGATAAAAACTGCTTTTGGTTCCACCTGCTGCAGACGATCACAAATTTCATTCTTCGCAAAGATTTCGTTACAGGGAACAAGAATAGCCCCCAATTTGGCAAGGGCAAAGAAAATTACGATGAATTCATACCAATTGGGGATGATAGTTAACACCTTATCCCCTTTTCTAATCTCCAGCTGAGAAAGTGCAAAAGCAAGGCACTGAACCTCTTCTTTCAGTTCCCGAAAAGTCCGCCGCTGCTGCCCATCAAAGATCGCCTCCCGGTGCGGCGCTATCTCTGCCCAATAATCCAGGATGCCCTGAAAGGTTTCTTGATTGTTCATTTCCATCCCTCACTTTACCTTAGCAAGATGCTCTAGGCCCTGAATAAATTCAAGAAAAAACCCAAGGGATTGAGCTGCTCTATGCATTGGTTATCGTGAAGCGGAAAAACGGCTGACCCGTTTTTCCACTTCATTCAAACTGGTTTGTATTTGAGTAAAAACAAGCAGCTTTACAGCCATTATTTGGGAAGCTTTTTAGCCGTCACCGTAGTCAGCAGATAACCTCCGTAAGCAATCAATAAAAACAAAAGAGAGGCCAGCAAGGAATTGGCATAGCTTTTACTCAGGTCAAATATGAACCCATACAGGGTCATAGCAAACGCCATCAGCAAGGTCGTAATCGATTGGATATTGGAAAAAATCGAACTGAAATCCTTTTGACCAAAGAACTGCCTGACGACCATAGGGGGCATAACCGTACCCATGGATATGCCACCGAATCCAAAGATAAAAGCACCGACGTATAATAATGTTGTATTGCTTCCCGCTGCTAAAATAGTGATAAGTCCTGCCGCTGACAGTACTGTTCCTGTGGTAATGGCTTTGCTTAAACCGATTTTGTCATTCAGGTAACCCATGACTAATTTGCCGAAGATGATGCCAAAGGATGTCATGGAAATGGCAAAACCGCCAACGATCGCGGAAAGACCGATCGAGGTTACATATCCGGGGATATGAGTTTGCACCGTACCGCTCATTGTCATCATACCGGCAAAAATCAAGGCAGTATAAAAAGCAGGGGATTTTAAAGCCTGGCCGGCAGTAACTCCGGGCAGCTCGGCAGGTTTCGCACCTGCCTGGGGCTGCACTTGGGCAGTTGCTGCAGCTTCCGCTGCTCCGTAAGGTTCAAGTCCCATTTCGGCCGGTTTAAAACGAACCACAAAGATCATAAACGGCATGGTAATCGCAAAAGCAATAAGACCAAGGGCAAGATAGCCCGTTCTCCAACCATAGTTTTGAATGATATAAGCGCCAACAGGGTTAAACAGGGTTCCTCCGACCCCTGACATAGCTAAGGCTAAACCCAGCGCGAAGCCAACTTTTTGTTTAAACCAATTGTTGATCAGAATAGGGATGGGAAGGAACATCACAAAAGCGCCGGAAATACCCATTAACACACCGGCCGCATACCAGTGATATAAGGAAGTAAATTGTGACATTGCGGCAAAAGTTAAAGTAAACACAGCCATTGCCGCAATCAGAAATTTTTTAAAGTTAGCCGTAGGCATTTTCTTGCCGGCTATCGGCAAAACAATAAACATGGCCAGATAGATAATCGTCATGTACAGGGAAAAAGCACCTCTTGAAACCCCTAAATAATCACAAACCGGTTTGAAGAAAATCCCGGAGCAAGCCATGACTACACCAAGTACACAAAAGGATATGGTTCCGCAACTAATCATGATCCACCAAGCGTGATGAGCTTTCTTATTCATGATATCTACCGCCCTTCATAGTCATTCCGAGGTCGATAATTAATCCAGGCAGCCTGTGTGCCAAGGAGAGCACCGCATGTGCTTCAAGCAGGCCGCCTTATCACTTAGCACACAGGCTTCCCTTATCGTGATCCTACTCTTTCGCCAGAACTTTATCGTTGTAAAGCGCCAGAATTTCTTCAGAGGAATAACCCAGTTCGGCCAAAATGTCCTCATTGTCCATGCCATACTTGGGAGCGCCCCTCCATACCTTGCCGGGTTCCTTGGCCAGTTTGGGCACTACATTGACACCCTTAATTTTTTCGCCGTCGACGGTTTCCCATTCCGTAAAGGTTTCCCGGGCGATATAGTGAGGATGTTTTTCTGCCATGGCGTAGGTCATAACCGGACTGACCGGGATACCTGCCTCATTCAATTCTTTTTCAGCTTCTTCAACCGTTTTGGCAGCACACCATTCATTGATTTTTGCCTCCAGAACCCTGGCCCCTTCGGTTCCTTGCAGTACCCAGGGAACAGCTCTGGGGAAAAGCTCCGATCCCCACTCAAAGCCAAAGAAAGGCAGCCCGACTTTCATAATGCCCGGCCCGCCGAAACAAATGAAGACGAATCCATCCTGGCATTTAAAGGCCTTAAATGCCGCACCTACCGCATTTTCGCCGCCCGTTCTCGCGGGTTGGAACCCTTCGCTAAAATATTTAAGAGGCCATCCTGATTGCCCGCGCAGAACCGACTCGAACTGGGTGCAATCGATGCTGTCGCCGATTCCTGTTTTCTGGGCCCGGATATAGGCCGCTAAAGCTGCCCAGGAAGCGTATAGCGCGGTTGTTGCGTCACACATGTAAGGGTTCGTAGCCATTGGGACGTCTTCTGTTCCATTCACGGAAACGAGGGTGCCAAAGGCCTGGCCGATGGCATCCCAGGAAGGCCTTTCCACGTAGTTCGGATCTCCGCTTAGGCCGTAGCCGGTTACGTGAACGATAACCAGCTTCGGGTTGACTTCCCACATGGTTTCATCGGTTATTCCCCAGCGTTTCCATTGACCCCCTTTTGAGTTTTCAATAAAAATATCGGCCTCTTTGATCAACTTGTAGAAAACCTCCCGGCCTTGAGGAGAAGGAATATGCAAGGCCAAAGCTCTTTGGTTGCGATGATCCTGCTTAAATGCCGAACCACCGGCAGCCCGGCTTTGATCAGGCACAACAGCACTTTCGATATTGATGACTTCAGCTCCGAAATCAGACATCATCGTAGCCGCATAGGGGCCTGCTGTAGCAAGTCCTGCACAAATTACTCTGACCCCTTGTAAAGGGCCGAATTGTGGAATCTCTGCACGTTTCATTAAAGCCACTCCCTTATTGTTTTTTATTTTTACTTTTTATATTTCTTCAAAATAGCCCGTCCGGCGATATGAACCATGATTTCATCAGTACCCCCACCGATCCGGTTGGCACGGCAATCCCTCCAGAATCTTTGAATCCTGGTCTCTGTCGTATAGCCGATACCGCCAAAGATCTGCATCGCATCATCAATGACCTCTTGGGCAGCGCGGGCAACATAGTACTTGCATAAGGCCGAAGAAATCTGAACGGATAGACCGTTTTCTTTCTCCCAGCAAGCTTTGTAAAGCATGCTGCGCACTGTCTCCAGCTTAATCTGCATTTCGGTGATTTTCTTCTGAATCAGTTGAAAGTTCCCGATGGGTTTCCCAAATTGCACCCTTTGGTTGGCGTAACGGACCGCATCGTCAAAGGCCCCCTGAGCCCACCCCAAAGAGGCGGCAACGCCGGCCAGTCTCTCAATTTCAAAGTTTTTCATCAGTTGGAGGAAACCTTCGCCCTCAACTCCTACCAGGTCTTTTTCTTCGACTTCCACATCTTCAAGATAAAGTTCATAGAATTTGCTCATTTTGAAACCAACTTTACCGACAGCTTGCAGCTTAATGCCTGGTTTGGTCATATCCACCCACCACATAGAGATGGCTTTATGAGGGTTAGGCGCCTGGGAATCCCGGGTTAAAAACAGGCAATAAGGGTATTCGCCGGCATTGCTGATCCAGGTCTTATGGCCGTTCAGGTAAACTTTGCCGTTTCTGCGGGTAGCCGTAGAGGCGATGGCACTGTCGTCCGACCCGGCTTGAGGTTCCGATATTCCCAGGCTGAAAGCCATTCTGCCCCGGCCGGCGTATGCCATGGTGATGCGTTTCTGTTCTTCATTGCCAAAGGTCAGCATATCGTCGATCAGCATCGCATTGGTAAACATATAAGCAGGCCCGCCTGCCCGGGCTAATTCCTCAATGACCATGATCTGGGTCAGAACGTCGCAGGGTGTGCCTCCGTACTCTTCCGGCACTCCAAGAAGTCCGAATCCGTTATCCATCAGGGCATCCGCCAATTTATCCGGGAACACATGGTTTTCATCGCATTCCGCAAGATAACTCTCCGTTATTTCATTGGCCAGGACTTGCCGCAAGCTTTCGATTAACAGCTCCTGTTCTTCTGTGAGTCTAAAATCCATTGTTCAGTCCTCCGTTTTTTTCCGGTCAGCCTAACACCGATAGTTGATTTAGAAGAAGTCAGGCACCCCAGGAATTTTTCAGGTATTTATTTTCAGATATTTACTAAATAACTTTTTGCTTTTCCAGTTCCTTGATCTGCTCTTCGCTGTAGCCGATAGCTTTCAGGACTTCTACCGTATGCTCTCCGTAAAGGGGTGGCGGGCTATAGATCTGAGCCGGGTTTTCAGCAAATTTTACCGGGAAGGCAAAGTTGCGTATCGTCCCCTCCACGGGATGTTCCACATCGACGGTCAGGTTTCTGGCTTGAACTTGTGGATCCGCCAAGGCCTCTTCGAGATTTTTAACCGGTGTAAAGCAGATATCCAGCGGCATCAGCAATTCCGTCCACTCTGCCTGGGTTTTGGTTTTCATGATGGCACTGACCGCTTCGATGAGCTCCGCCCGTTCCGGGTCCGGGGAATATTGCAGGGGAGCCAGTTCCGGGCGGCCGATGCCCTGGCAGAAGCCTTTCCAGAACTTCGGTTCGGCAGCGGCCAGTGAGACATAACGGCCATCCTTGGTTGCGTAGATATGGCAGCAGGCATCGACACCCGTGGTCACTGTTTCGCCGCGCTTGGGAACCCCTCCGCCCGTGAAGTAATCACCGGCATACAAGCCAAGGAAGGGCATAACTCCATCCATCATAGCCACATCGATATACTCGCCCCGGCCAATCGTCCTGCGACCGATAATGGCGGCCAGAATACCGATGATAGCCCACATGGAGCCGCCGGCGATATCGGCAATCGTAATTCCCGGCATAACAGGCGGCCCGTTGCGGACGCCGATAGAGTCCAAAACTCCCGCGATGCTCAGGTAGTTCGTATCATGTCCTGCCATGGTGCGGTAAGGCCCATTTTGCCCGTAGCCGCTCAAGGAGCAGTAGATTAGATTGGGGTTGACTTCCCTGACATCCTGGTAACCCACCCCCAGTTGATCCACCACCCCAGGCCGGAAAGATTCCAGTATGACATCATAATCCTTCACCAATTGCAGGAAGATATTTCTTCCCTCATTGGTTTTTAAATTAAGTCGCATACTCTTCTTGTTGCGGTTATGCATCAGGAATTCCATGGTTTCTTTCACCACCGGTTTACCCATGGTCCTCATATAGTCGCCGCCTTGGGTATCTTCGATTTTCAGGACTTCGGCACCCATGTCCGCCAGAGTCATGGTGCAAAAAGGCCCCGGCAGCAACCGTGATAAATCTAAAACCCGTATACCCTGGAGCAGCATGGCCATTTCCAACACCTCATTATTTATTGCGATATTTTTTCAGGATAGCTCTGCCGGCAATGTGAATCATGATTTCATCCGTACCTCCGCCGAAACGGGTGTTGCGGACATCCCTCCACAAACGGGATATTCTGTGGTCTTTGGTGTAGCCGATGCCCCCCATAATCTGCATAGCGTCATCAATGACTTGGTTTGCTGCCCGTACGCAATAATATTTTGTCGTTGCTGAGGAAATCTGCAACGACATGCCATTCTCTCTCTCCCAGCAGGCCTTATAAACCAGGTTGCGCATGTTCTCAATTTTGATGGCCATTTCCACGATCTTTTCCTGGATCAGCTGGAAGCTGCCAATTGGCTTGCCGAATTGCACCCGTTGATTGGCATAGACAGCGGCATCCTCAAAAGCAGCTTCAGCCCACCCCAAAACACCGGCAGCAATCTGAATGCGTTCCACCTCGAAATTTCCCATCAAATTCATGAAGCCTTCCCCTTCGACACCGACCAGATCTTCCTCCTCAAGTTCAACATCTTCCAAATAGACTTCATAGGTTGGGGCCGTATTGCCGCCAATCTTTTCCCAGGGCATCACCTTAACACCCGGCTTGCTCATATCAACCCACCACATGGAGATCGCTTTATGGGGATTCGGCGCATTAAGCTCCCGGGTAAGGCAGAGCATATAGGGTCTTTGTTTGGCCTCAGTGATAAAGGTTTTATGAGCATTGATATAGACCTTGCCGTTTCTGCGTGTTGCCGTAGCCATCATGGTACTGTCATCGGAACCCGCACCCGGCTCAGTGATACCAAGGCTGAATGCGCATAGCCCTTTCTTGGCATACTCCATGGTTATCGCTTTTTGTTGCTCATTGCCAAAGTGCAGAATATCATCAATTAACAAGGAGTTGGAAAAGCAAGGAAAGGGTACGCCGAATTTTGACATCTCTTCAGTGACAAGCATCTGAGTCGTAATGTCGCATGGGGTGCCGCCGTATTCCTCCGGAATACCCAAAAGGGCAAAGCCGTGTTCAACAAAGGCGTCCGCAATTTTTTGAGGGAATGCGTGGTTGTCGTCACACTCTTTCAGATACTCATGGGTGGCCACCTCTTTGAGCACCTCGCGCAGTCCTTCAAGCAGCAATTCCTGCTCTTCCGTCACTCTGAAATCCATTTTTCCATTACCCCTTTTCATCTTTTTTGACTAGTCGTAGTACAATGCAATGCAATTAACGTGCCAGGTTTCACAAGTCCTTTAGTCCCTTATTTACTAGGGCGAGACTTTGACAATCTCAAGAAAAATGACCGAAATTCAAGACATCGGGCCAACTTGTCTCAAATATCGGTCATACCCATCCCAAATCCCAGGGATTCTTTGAATTACTGTCGAAATTAAATTCTGCAGGGCAGTCCAAGCTTGTGCTATAATGATCAATGTAAGCATCAGCAACTTAATGGTATCCGTAAGGAGGCGACATTGAGTGTTTGCGAAATACAATCATGAAAAAACCAAAACAATCTATTATGACTTTATTAACAATCATGCCAATGTTGAATTATCTTATTTAAGAAAGGATATCATCCATTCCTGGCAACGCTGCAATTCAGCGCCTATTGATCCCTTCAAATCCAAATTTTCGTTTCCAGCGGAATTTGCTGATCTTGATTCTTTTACCAAGCAAGAATGGGATTATGATCGATTTGTGGTCAATAATAAATTGGCATTGGAATTTTATGATTTTTTAATATCGATTCACGCTGCCATTTACTATACTGATTTAAACTTGAATATCATAAGAAGTTATGGGGACTCTGATTTACTTAAACGATTAGCCAAACTAAATTGGGATATCGGAACCAACTTATGCGAAGAAAATATTGGCACCAATGCAGCTGCTTTATCCTTTCAGACCAAAAAGTTAGAAGTCGTTGTCGGTGCAGAACATTACTGCAAAATATTGCACCCCTATGTCACGGCATCCTGCCCATTTAATTCTTCGTATTGGGTTATAATCGCCAATCATTCCAAGTTTTCCCCTTTTTTAAGCAAGTATATCGAATTGTACACAAGCTATCTTAGTTATAGAAATCAAGCGGAAGAAAATAAGCTGGCTCTCGCCATATCACCTCTATATACCGAAGATAAGCTAAACCCCAAAGCTAAAATCCTGATCAACGAAATTGGCAAAATCATCGATGTCAGCAAAAGAGGTCTCCGCTTTTTCAATCTTCCTCCTAATAGCTTTAAGAATAAGTATCTAAAAACACTAATTCCTGATTTGGAGCCTGCTTTGCGTTGCTTAAGCTCCAATGACATTCATCATTTGGACTTAAACGTACAAAATGTTCCTATGCATGTATACTGCCAGTCGGTTAGAAATAATGAAAGCAACATCTATGGCATGGTTATTACTCTGGAATCCAAGGAGCCTCTTAACCACAAAACACGCAGCACTTATCATTTCAGTGATTTAATTGGAGTGAGCCCCCGCTTTATGCGTATTAAAAAAATGGCGGAACGTGCTTCTTTAAATTCCAGCAATGTCCTCATCTATGGAGAGAGCGGGACAGGAAAGGAATTATTTGCCCAAGCCATCCATAATAGCAGTGAACGGAAACATGGTCCTTTTATCTCCATAAACTGTGCTGTTTTACCAAAGGAACTTATTGCCAGCGAATTATTTGGGTATGCAGAAGGTGCTTTTACTGGTGCCCGCAAAGGAGGCGCACCGGGAAAATTCGAATTGGCGCAAGGCGGAACTCTTTTTCTGGATGAAATCGCCGAGATGCCCATCGATATGCAATCTGCTCTATTACGGGTATTGGAAGAAAGACGAATTACGCGGCTCGGTGATGATAAACTTATTGAGCTTGATGTTCGGATTATAAGTGCCACAAATAAAAATCTAAGTGAAGCTATAGCTAATAAAACGTTTCGCTTGGATTTATATTATCGGTTAAATGTTATTCCACTCGAACTAATCCCCTTGCGTGAGCGCAGCGAAGATATCCCCCTATTGATTGAATACTATGTAAATCTTTATAATGAGCAATTTCAGACGAATATTGCTGGTTTTACACCGGATGCTCTGGCTATGCTGAAAGAATATAACTGGCCCGGCAATGTGCGGGAACTTCGCAATATAGTCGAGAGAGGAATTAATCTGTGTTTCTCCGATTATATTACTGTTGAGGACCTTCCCACTGAAGTTGCAGAGTATACTTTCAATAGGGAAAACCTAAGTATCAATCATAGCAATAACACCGTCTTTCAGGAATACAAAAAAAAGATCGCAGAGATGAATCAAATAAAAGATTCACTTGCTAAATGCAATGGCAATAAAGTAAAAGCCGCTCATCTTATGGGTCTTTCACGGTCAAAATTCTATCGTAAGCTGAAAGAATACAACTTAGTGGAAAAATGAACAGCAACCGCCGCAGGCGGGCCAGTTTTCATCACCATACACAGCACACACCGAAATCTGACCACTATCCGGGTAGCCGACCTTCCCTACTGCCCTTCAGATGCAGATACTCAAGCTCCCGGGATTGTCTTGCTACAAAGCAATCCCAGGAGCTGACTTTTTTTGCATGTAAAGCCCCCATAGGGCCGCTTATCTTTAAAAGTATATTCTGCTCTATCAGGATTTACCGATGGTCTCTACTTATTTGATTCTCTTTTTTGATTTTCTTAAAGTGCTTGAGATGCACCCTTTCATCGGATCAGCTGTTGAAAGATCCGCTGCTCAAGCTGCTCGGACGGTGTGTCTATGCGTTCACCGTCAATGGCGGCATACACTCCTTGGCCGGGGTGATTTTCCTTTAAGCGGATGGTTCTGGCCGTGACAAAGGAGTCCATTTTCAGCTTCCGGATCTTCCCGGAAAGTGCCGCGAACAATTCCCTTGAACCTTGAGCCGTACATTTATCACAGGTACACAGAGTAAGCTCATGGGTTACAAAAGCGGAATCCGCCATTCTACGGTCATGTTTGGCAACAGGTTCCCTTTTCACAGCTTCATAATGGGTGTGCAGCAATTCGTGGGCCAGGGGTGAATTGGCTTCTCCGTAATACTCATCATAAAGGCGCAGGATATCGGGGTTTTCCTGAGATTTGCGATACCGGGAGGTTTGATCGATATTGACGAGAACCTGCTGCCGCTTCTCCAGAGTATCGATCTTCTCCGGCACCGGATGTCCCGCTCCGCAGATACAGCCCCCCGGGCAGGCCATCACTTCGATCAGATCATAGCCTACTTCCGTACCTTCAATGATCTTCTCCAGAATCGGCTCAACATTGTGCAGTCCGCTGATCACCGCTACATTGACCTTCTTGCCTTTGGCTTCCACGGCAGCCTCTTTGATCCCCTGGAGTCCGCGCACTTCCTGATAATCCAGCTGGTCTGTCAAGACCTCCCCGGTCAGTTTCTCCACCGCCATCCGCAGAGCCGCTTCCGCCACGCCCCCTGAGGCCCCAAAGAGAATCCCCGCCCCGGATACTCGTTTATAGGGTTCGCAGAAATCCTGAGGCTCCACATCGGCGGGCTCGATCAACTTAATATCCGCCATTTCCAGCATTTCGGTAGAGGTCAACACAGCATCCACATCCCGGATTCCCTCTGACCTGAACTCCGGTCGGGCTGCCTCATACTTTTTGGCTATGCAAGGAACAATGGAAACCACATAAAGATCCTTGGGGTCGATTTCCGTCAGTTCCGTAAAGTGATTTTTCACCGTAGCTCCCATCATCATCTGGGGGGATTTGCAGCTGGAGAGATAGGGAATGATTTCCGGATAGCGGCGCTCCACGAAATTGACCCAGCCCGGACAACAGGAGGTGAACTGGGGGATCCGCTTATGGCTTTGCAGGCGGGTTAAAAATTCTGTGGTTTCTTCCACAATGGTCAAATCCGCCGCAAAGGTAAAATCAAAAACTTTATCAAAGCCGATCTTTTTCAGAAGTCCGGCAATAAACCGGGAAGCCTCCTGATAGGAAACCCCATACTGGGAAGAGACCACACTGCGCACTGCCGGAGCTACAAACGCTACGGTGGTTTTGCCCAGATCATTGAGGGCTCTGAATACCCTGCCGATTTCACTGCGGTAGTCCAACGCGCCGCAAGGGCAGGCATTCACACACTGGCCGCAGCTGACGCAGTCGGTCTGATCCAGGGGCAGTCCGCTCTTCGTCCCCACCAGCTGACGGCCATGCTTCATATAGAAGCTCAAAATATCGGGACCTTCCACTTCTGCGCAGGCGGCGATGCAACGGCCGCAGGAGATGCATTTGTTGTGATCGCGGATGATAATGGAATGATCCTCGACAATAGGGATATAGGGCCGTTCATGGACCGGTTTCTTAAACTCAATATGGTGCAGACTAGCTTCCTGGCGCAAGTCACAGTCATAACGCTCATAGCAGCCGCATTTTAAGCAGCGCCGGGCTTCCGCTCTTGCTGTCTCTTCACTGAGCCCTGTCTCCACTTCCCGGAAATTATCCCGTCGTTCCGCCGGTGGCAGTGCCGGCATGGGGGCCCGTTTCAGCCGGGGAATCTTCTCAAATTCCCACTGGGGCAGATCTTCCAGGGACCCGCGGCTGCAGCTGTAATCCACAGGCTGCTCCTTGACATAGCCTTTCATCAAAAAGCTGTCCATAGCCTCCGCCGCATGACGTCCGGCCGCCACAGCCTGAATAACTGTAGCCGGACCTGTGACACAGTCGCCGCCGGCGAAGATATTCATCTCAGAGGTCTGCATGGTCTTGCCGTTGATTTCGATATCTCCCCACTTATTCAGCTTGACAGGAAGATCATGATATAAGAACTGGGTATTGGTGCTTTGACCGATGGCCCCGATAATCGTATCCGCTTCAAAGGCCGTCTCGCTGCCTTCAATGGGAATCGGCCGGCGCCGGCCGGAACGGTCCGGCTCCCCAAGGGTCATCTTGATACAATGAAGCAGCTTGCGCCGGCCTTCGGCGACGATCTTATGGGGGGCGGTTAAAAAGTACATTTCAACTCCCTCGTGAATTGCTTCTTCCACTTCATAGGATTCCGCAGGCATTTCTTCCCGGGTCCGGCGATAGACCAGTTTGACGGAGCCCGCCCCTTTGCGCAGCGCGGTCCGGGCGCAGTCGATGGCCGTATTGCCGCCGCCGATGACGACCACATGCTCACCCAGCTTAATGTCCGCTCCTTTCGTCACCTGCTCCAGGAAGTTGATGCCCAGCCAGACTCCTTCCAGATTATCTCCTTCGATCTGCAGGGGTGTTGCCCGCCAGGAACCAATGGCCAGATAGACTGCATCAAAGTCCTGATGCAGATCCTCCAACCGGATATGAGTGCCCAGGGCTTTGTTGGTCATGATTTTGACGCCCAGATCGGCAATCAGCCCGATCTCCCGATCCAGAGTCTCCTTGGGGAGGCGATATTCCGGAATTCCGTAGCGCATCATGCCCCCGGCCCGGGGGTGGCGTTCGAATACTGTGACATCATGTCCCTGAATGGCGCTGTAATAAGCAGCACTCAGCCCTGAGGGACCGGCGCCCACCACGGCAATTTTTTTGCCGGTAGATGCTTTTTTACGAGGTGCCCAGGGTTGTTCATGGGCAATATCCCAGTCGGCAATAAATCGTTTGACATGATTGATGGCCACCGGCTCATCGATTAAATTCCGGCGGCATTGGGCCTCACAGGGATGAGGGCAGACTCTTCCGCAAACGATGGGAAAAGGGTTGCGCTCCTTAATGACCTTAATCGCCGTCTCAAAATTGCCGTTGCCGGCATGGCTCAGGTAAGACTGGATATCGATATTGGCCGGGCAGGTCATGACACAGGGCGCCACACAGTCGGCATTATGATCCGCCAGAATCTGCTCCAGACGAATTTTGCGGTAATGCTCCAGCCTCGGACTGTTGGTATGAATGATCATACCTTCCTGAATCGGAGTATGGCAGGCTTTCACATCCTGTTGTTCGCTGCCTTCTCCCAACTCCACCACACATAGCCCGCAGTTGCCATTGGAACGCTCCAGCCGGATATCGTAACATAAATGAGGGATATGGATATCCTCCTGAAGCAAAGCCTGAAGAATCGTCAGATCACCATAGACTTCCATCTGTCGTCCATTGACGGTTACCCTGATGCGTTGCTGCTTCGTTACTTCTTTCATTCCTTACTCTCCCTTCGCCGCCTTTTTCTTAATCGGTCTATGTTTGCAATTGTAGTAATTTTCACTATTTTTTACTGTTTTGTCAAGCCCCTATTTGCTGATTACAGTTTTATCTATAGTTTAACCGCGCCAGAGTGGCGCGGTTATTACGGTAGCCCATAAAAAATTCAACTCTTGATTAGCGCATAATTCCCGTCCAGAAACCTTAAATAGGTACCCTCCACCTCGTTGATAAACCTCAAGGTGTCATCATAAACGCCCAGCTCTTTTAACAACTTAACATCCTTTATCTCATAGAGTAATATCCTCCATCTGTCGTTGTCTTTTTTACATATCTTCTCCCCTTTTTGCAGTTCTTTCAGTCTTGTCCTTCTTATTTGACTCGGCAATTCAGTCCAAAACTCAGCGATTGACAAGTGTTCGATCATCACCAGCTCGTCACTAATCAGGCAGCCCAGAGAGCGGAAAACGCCCTTTTCCGTGTATTCAGCCTGCATCCTGCAAAGGGTAAGATGCTTTAAGACCTTACTATCGTCACCTCCATCACCCAGCTCATCCAAATAACGTTTTAGGACAGGTTCCACATAGGTTTGATTAAAATGAAAGGGATTCAGCTCCTCAAACAGCCGGTACATGCATCCTTCCCAATCATATCGTCGGAAATGATAGGTTCCCATATCCACATAGCTAATGCTTGCCTGACTTCCCCAATCATATTTTGTGACATACTTAATTTTGCTGGAATTATCTCCCCATACATCCTGATAGTATTCTGCCAATTCTTTCTCATTGCATCCCATAACCATAATAGAAGCATGACAGAAGATAAAGAGTGGGATATGGAGAAAACGCACCCATTGCTCATCTCTGATCAGCAGATTCTCAGAAACAACTTCATAAAATTCAGGGTCATGTTTCAGATAGGATAGATAAACATCCTCCGCCAAGAATTGATTGACCCGCAGCACAGGCTCATCCCGATACATAAACATAATAAAGCTTTCCGTGCAAAAGTTTATGAGCTTTTTTATTAATTCCAGGTCTTCCCGGCCAATATAGGACAAGAGCATCATATAAAGACTGCTTTCCCGTTCAGGAAGATCATCTCCCGATGTTTCCAAAGTAGCCAGAAGCAGTTCGACAGATTCTTTGGTCTGCAGAAAGTTATAGATATAATAGGGCGTCCCCGTATTAAGGGTCTTTTTCAGTTCTTCTTTCAGCTGCGGATTGAGGCCGCTCTCAGCAATCATCTCTACAATCTGTTCCTCTTCCAGGTCGGTTTCGCCTGGGCCCAAAAGCCAGGTTTCAGCATCTTCCTTAACGGCTTCAAGGGCCCTCTCTTCCTGATCCATACCCCCATGTGACGGCTTGGCGTACGCAGCTTTTTTTCTCGTTAAAGGCACCGGTTCTCTGCCGCATAAGTCGAGTACCTGCCGTCCGAATTCTTTGGTATAGCGCAGGCCGAATTCCTTAAGAAAGTCCGGTATATCATCGACCAACCTATCCAGCTGTATATCCATTGCGAATTCTTCAAGAAACTCCAATTCAGAAAGGATCGTATTCTTTAAATTCTTTTTTATGCGTGGAAAATAAGTCTTATAAAATACACCGTACTCTTCCGGAAACACGTCCCGGAATTTTTCCATAGCCCGATAATGATAGACGCTGAAGGCTTCCTCATAGTAGTTATCAATCACGGCCTTGCCGTTGAAAACCATCCCTTTTTGGCTACAGCGGCCAATAATATCCGGCAGATTATGTAGGTCTGTGTATTGAGCTTCCGGATCACTGCTGCCCATCGTTAAGCAATAATCCTTTATCTCCCTTTCTAAAAACCGCCCAAGGGCAGGATGTCTTTCCGGGTTGTAACAGCGCAGCAGATGAAAAAACCTATGCAGGTGTTCGTATTCATAGGGAAATGTGTCCACATCCCAATTCCAACTGCCGTCATAGTCCCTATAGCTGTCACCATAGTCCTGGTAATGTAAGATACATTCCTCGACAATAAGATCAGCAACTCTCCTGCTGCACTTCATGGATAGATGTTCCAGGAGAAATTGCAGCTGGTTGTATAACGTGCAGCATTGTAAAAGGAGCGGAATATAGTGCTCACCGTTTTCTTCAAGGTGCTGATACAGAAAATCCTGTACGGCCGGCATGCTGAACCTTAACATAACGGCTTCTTCTTCCTCGTCGTAAAACGATTTAAGCATCGTCTTCTCCAGTTCCGCTATGGTCTCGCTCAAATTCTTTACCGTAGTTTGCCTGGTGCAATCATGAATATATTTTTGGTAGCAACGAGCCATATCCGTTAAAAGCATGGGGGTCGAAGAAATCAGCAAAAGCATGGCCACAATTTGGGCTTCCGGAGAGAGATCAACGAAAATAGCTTTCCAGAAAGCACTGGGGTTGTCAAAGTAGTCACATAACTCCTCATAATAGTCTTGAGGAGAACACTCTCTGTCAGGTTCCCTGGCCAGAAATAGCGCCAGCACACGCGGGTTGTAATTCCGGTGACTTACAATCTCACTGGACTTGGCGAACAAATAATCCACATAGTGATAATCAAGCTGTGAGGCATAAAGATGACGAAACAGGATGCTGGCCTTTTCATCCTCGCCGTACTCTTCCATGGTGCAGATTAATGCATATTGAGCCAGGGTTTCTCTGAGGGCAGGATGTTTTTGTAAGCCTTGTTGGAGAATATATTCTCTTGTAGTAAGAATCAGGCGCTTCTGGCCCTTGGACTCAATAATACGCCTGATCAGCTTGTCCAGGCGATTTTCATCGTTTCTTCGTGTATAGTCATCATGAAAGATGCTGCCCCAAAAGTCATCCAGAATGATGACTTGCTTTTGCTGATCATCCATCATCGCGTAGACATCATGAATGGAATTGGCCCAGATGAATCCGGCCAGATTATCCGGCTGCAGGTAGGCCAGAGCCAATAGGTAGGCCATGGTCGTTTTGCCTACGCCGGGCTCCCCCGAGATCACAATGATCTGGTTCTGAGACCACTCCCGCAATGCCTGGCGGTAAATCCTGGTGGGGGCAAAAACTTTTGACGCTTTAATAGCATCTTTCAGATCTTCCGACGACTCTTTGTAGGCAGCCCGGTGCACAGATTCTTTTAACAACTTTTCCAGAACGGCAAGGTTAGGTGACCAGAGCTTGGGATAGGCATACTGGATGTGCTCATAGGATGGCTCTCTGAGCAGACGGTTGATATCCTTGCTGCTTAAAATATCCCTGGTGTTGGTGATATACCCTGCAAAGAGCTCTACAATCTTTGTCTTCTGCTCGGGATTAAAGTCCATTGAGACACCCAGGATATAACGGTCCGGATTCAATTTTTTTACTTTGGGCAATTCCCTATGCTGCAGGCCGCGATACAGCTTATTAAAATCCTGTGGGCAGCGTTTGGCCTGAACAATGATCCTTTGTGTGTTATCCGTATAGGAACCGTCAATCCCGGAATCCCGCCCTTCCTTATAGGTTTCCAGAAAGATGTTATCCCGGAGCTGAAGATATCGCAAACCAGATCTTGAAATTCCAGCGGTTCTAACAAAGCATGAAAATCATAATTGGACATGTTTTTTCCTCCCCAATCGAGTTACCTCAGATCATTGTCAGAAAACTCAAAAGCGTTCTCCCTGAAATAAGAAAAAAACCCCTTTATTCGAATATTATACCATTCGAATAAAGGGATTTTCATGCTGTTCTATTTTTTATTGATTTTGCCAGGTTGTTCCCTTCGCCGCTCAAATTGGCAAGCGCTTGCCAATTTGGTAAGGCGGGACTTTCTGGAGCTCTGTCTTTCCTCCACGACCCGATCCGGTCTGCGGTAAACCGTGCCCGTTTCTCCTTGGGAACGTCTTAGCGGAATGCTCTCCTGAGTGTACTCCAGATCGGCAAGCGCTTGCCAATCTGGTAAGACAGACTGTGGAACCTATACTCCATCAACATTCCTGCCTTTACTCGGAAATTCCCAGCTCAGCCATTAACCCTTCCTTAAGGATTTGGGCGAAATTCACCTTATTTTCTTCTCCCAGATCCTTTAACCATTTGGGAATCATGATGTTTTTGGGAACTTTTTTTCTATCAATGGCCTGCCGGACCTCCAGCGTATCAGCCTCCAGCACAATAACCTCGGCCCCCTCCCGCTTCGGCCAGTCAACAGGATCAGAAGCTTTCGGGATGGGTTTGTTGTCCTTCTCCATATGGTACAGATGAATCCCCAAAGAAAGTTCCGCATCATGATAAGCGTCTTCCTGAGTTTCCCCCTGACAGATCAGGCCCGGCAGATCCGGGAAAATGACAATATATCGACCCGACAGGGCATTGCGCTCCATAGTGGCCGGAAAAACATACTTCATGATCATAATTACCAGTCCTTTTCGGTCGCTTTACTCATAGTCTATGTGGCCAAGATATTAAGTGTGACAAACCCGGTAGACAAATTCCAGGAGTAATCATTTTTTAACGAATCAAGACATCGATGATGTGGCGGCAGCTTTGCGAAGGGTCATTGGTCCATATCTTAAAACAAGAGGCGGTCCCCTGACCGCCCCTTGAGCCTCTTAATTATTTATTACCATAATGCGTACGACAGCTTGCTATAACGATTATCCCATCAGTCATACGATAGACAAGCCGGTTCGTGTTATCGATACGGCGGGAACACCACCCGGTTAAATCGCCGCGCAACTGTTCCGGTTTACCAATTCCATCATAACCATTGTGCTCAATATCCAGTAAAAGTTGATTTATTCTTCTCAGCGTTTTTTTATCTTGACTTTGCCAGTACAGGTAGTCTGCCCAGGCTTGGTCAGTCCATAACTTTTTCATCACTTAATCACCAAGTAAATCATGAGCGGTCAACTTACCTTCGTTGGCATCCTGAATGGATTGTCGTAGCATTTTCATATTCGTTGGGTTATAAAAACCATCCGTATTCAACGTAATATCAAAAGGTATTCCACCTTGGCGAAGGGATTGCCGCACAAAAATATTAAACGCCGTTGTCATATTCAAGCCTAACTCATTGAAAAACGCTTCAGCCTGCTCTTTCAGCTCTTTATCAATCCGGATATTCAAGTTGGTCGTTTCAGCCATTTTATTCAAACCTCCTTACCAATATTTATTGGCTATTACTTATATTTTACTTCATTTTATGTTCAAAATCTAATCTTTGCACATAAATTTATAGACAAATTCAACCACTATACGTAAAATTACTTCCCGCCTCTCTCCCGGAAATATCCAAATAAAATGTCATGATAGCGAATACAGCAACTGTTCCAAAATAAGCATACAGGGCAATAGCCAATACAGCCAAAATAGCTGAAGAAGTAATGAGTGCACTCACTGCGAGGCCTATTAAAGTTGTAATAAGGGCAATGGGTATGATGAATAAAAGCACTTTGCCTAAATCGGATTGAATCCGGGCCAAGGAAATTTGGGCTGCCTCGATAAGTCCAGCATTATCAGCAACGATAACATAATCCCAAAAAATTAGGTAAAAGGACAGAATCAGCAAACCTATCATGAGAAGCAGTGCAAGGGGCCCTAAGTCGATCCAGAACGGCGCGGAAACCAATAATAGAATGAGCATGAGTAACGCCTGTGCCAGAAAACGGCCAAAAAATTGTTTTCCTGTTTGTATATAGGTGCTTGCACTGACTTCCTGCTCATTAATTCCTGCCAGGATACACCCCAGAAACCCTCCTTTGAGAAAAGCGCCGGCCAGTAGATAAAGTACAGCTATCAATACAATCAAAAAAACATTGTCTAAATAGCCATAAGGTAAATTAATGTTAAAGGTATCCGTACCCTGATTCGCAGTATTTAAGACCTGGGTAATGCTTGGCAGCGCCGAGGGAATGGTCAATTTAAGGGTAATTCCCTGTACAGATCTCAGGATAGTCCCCAGTTGCAAAAGATCAAGAATTATGGGAACCAACAGCAAGGGATAATACTTGTTGGCCAAATGAAAGCCTTTGCTCAGATTCATCTTTTCATCTCCTCCAAAGTTTCCTACATTAGTATAGTTCAGTGTTTTTCCCTTATTTCCTTCCAATTTCAGCAAGTCAAGTAAAAAGAGCCCCCTTTCAATTCATGAGATTATAAAGGGCTCAAAAGACCAAAGGCATATCGCTAAACGTTCACAGATTTGTTAACTCTATTTCTCTTTCTCTCTTAACTCCCTAGCAGCAAACGCAATCAACTCCTTCACAGTTGGTACACTATTCTCACGCTCAACACTTTCCTGAACCATCTTTTCTCTTTCAGATCTACTCGGCCTATTATAGGCATGCTCAATTGCAGCCTGCATATCTCTTTTAACTTCCGTAGCAGATACCCCATGCTTTTTGGCTACCTTGCGATAAATTCTTCTCATATTCATGGTCAATCACCTCATCAACTAATCTCATAAGACATTAATTAGATTATAGACGATTAAATAATACATTTCAGCATATTTATTTAATTTAATCGTCCGATATCACCAATACTATCTATTAGAATCAGATGGAGGTGATCTTATGGACGATAGCTTTATTCGCAGCAGAATCAGTGAATTACGGATTCAGAAAAATGTTTCCGAACGAAGTATGAGTATTGACCTAGGGCATAGTCCCAGCTATATACACAGCATAGTTTCCGGCAAAGCTCTGCCATCCATGACCGAGTTTCTCTACATCTGTGACTATTTCAGGATCTCCCCAAAAGAATTCTTTGATGAAGGAACAAGCTATCCGACTTTAATCAAAGAAGTCATTAATGATTTAAAGGCCTTGGACGAAAAGCAAATAAGCAATATTCACGAGATCATTAAAGGTCTAAAAAAATGAAGCAAGTTAAACAACCTGCTTCATTTTTTATTATTTAGTTTAAACTAACTTCCTGCCCCTAGTGGTTCTGCAAGAAACTCAATTCGGGATAGCTGTTGTACAGAAAACACTCTTATGTTTGGAAAAATATGCTACACTAACAGTACAGGCTGCTCTGGGACGGTTAGCTCCTTCCTTTTCGGAAGGGGGTGGTATGATGACGGTTTACGAAGCACTGACATTTGCGATTGCATTTGCCACGCTTATAGTATTAGTCATAACCAAAAAGAAATAACCGCCCCTGCTTAACGCGGCGGTTATTCCTTAATATAACCAACAAATTGAGCTAACCGTTTTCCGGTTAGACAGCCTGTAGGGCTGACGTGTTTGCACCACGTCGGTCCTTTTCTTATATTATATCCAGCACCAGAAGAATATGCAAGTATTCGAAAAATGTGTTAGAGATAATCACAGCCGCAACACAAACCACGCAAATAACGAGACAAAACATAAACCTCAACAAACCAATTCCACCATCATAAATAAGAAACTTCTCTAACTCCTCAAACTGTCTTTGCACAGTTATTACCAAACATAAGCCAATAAAACAGCACATACTATTTTATCACGTATTCTATATTAGGAGTTGATAAATTATGAATTGCCCTTTTTGCCATATCCATAATCCAATCGTGGAGAACGAGCTGGCCACTACTTTCTACGACAGTCACCCTTTAAATCAAGGGCATCTTCTGATTATCACCAAACGGCATGTCAGCACTATCTTTGATGCGACTCCTCAGGAAAGGCTGGCTATTTTTTCCCTGCTTGATATATGCAAATCCCTGCTTGATCTTGCATTTGAACCAAACGGTTATAATATCGGCATGAATTGTGGCGAAGCAGCTGGGCAGACTGTTTCCCATTTGCATATTCATTTGATCCCCAGATACGCGGGTGATATGGAATCTCTTAAAGGAGGAATAAGAGGATTGATCCGGAGGGACGGAGGAATATACGGCCTTTCCAACCAGGATAAACAACGTGTTCCGATGATAGGAGCATCCTTTTCCACTTGAGCAGAAAACACCTCTTTTTTCCAGGTGATATACCCAGGAATAGAGGTGTTTTCTATAACTAATGAACAGCCCATTTTTTCTGGAAAGATTTGCAGCTCCACAACTTTTGCCGCTACTCCACGAAGGTGATTTTATCCTTGTCCGGGACATGGGGTGGTTTTGTCGTATTGGCATGCCCTAACAGCACCGAACAGCCAAAAGCATAGCCTTCAGGGAACCCCAACCGCTTGCTGAATTCTTCTGCCCGCAGGCCGCTGGCAAAGGCCAGGCCGGTATACCCGCACATAATATTGGCTATCCCCAGGGATGTGGCGGCCAGGGCGATAGTTTGGCATAGGATACCGCAGTCCACCAGGGCGGGACCATATTGGGTCGGATCAATCGGGACAACAATCATGCAGGGGGCTCCGTAGAACAGCCTGCCGCCCCGCTCCATAATTCTGTTATAAGAGGATTGATCCTCCATGCCGGCAAGATAGGCCAGCCCTTCCGCTTCCATTTCCTGCATCAGTTCTTTGTTCTTGACCACAATGACCCGCCAGGCCTGACGATTCATACCACTGGGAGCCTGTATCGCTGCTTCGGCTATGGCCTGCAGCAGTTCATCCGAGGGCATTTCATTCTTGAAATCGCGGCAGGAATACCGCTCGGCTATTACCTTCAAGGTTTCATTCATCATGCATTCCCCTTTATTCTATAGTATTTTTCTTGATTCTATAGTATTTCATAGAAGCATTCTTTAGATACCAAGGCTTAAAATGCTTCAGCTGCTTCGGGCCGAATGATTATTACTGTTCCTTCTCCTCACGTTCCTCACGAAGGTCTTCCTTCATGATCCGGTGGAGTTTATCCAAGAGTGCAATCAGGGTCGCCATATCCTCTTCCCCCATCTTCTCCAAATAAATCTCCAACTTTTTCTGCATCTCATGAAAGGCTACGCCCAAGGCTTCTTCCCCAAGCTCAGTCAAACGGACATAGACCATGCGGCGGTCACTTTTAGGCGTAATCCGCTCCACATAATTCTTGTCTTCCAGGGAGTTAATCATTTGTGAAACCGCCGGTTTGCTGATCTCAAGGTGCGCACTCAAGGACGAAATGGTTATTCCTCCCTCGCCTGAGTGATGCTTAATCAGCTTCAGCATCATAATTTCCCGGTGAGGAATTTCCCCGTTTCCCCGGAAATTCAAGCTCAGCTGGCGGAACTTTTTGATGCTCTCTAACAATCTCACCGTCTTACTTTCCTGCATGAGGCTTCCCGTCCTTTCCTTATGCTTTCCTTCTATTTCTATATTTCATTTAAATTTCCCTTTTTTATCCCGGACTAGATAACCGGACCGCTGCCCAACGAACATCAATTCGCTGCAACGGTCCTTTTGTTTAGGAAGAGCTCATCCCTCCACAAAAATCCTACCTCAGCTCTACATCACAGATCATTCCCGCCTTAAACAGGCTATCCGGATTCTCAAGCAGAATTTCGATTTGGAACATGCCGGTTTTAGCATCTGAGGCAGGAGCGATATTGACCACTTTACCTTGGGCGGCGGCATTAATAGCCTGCACTTTAACCTCAGCTGTACTGCCGACTTTTATCTTCGCAATATTCGTTTCGGTCACATTGATATGCACTTTTACCTGTTGAGTATTGACCAAGGTCATGGCGGCTGCTTGGGGCGAAGCCATCATACCCACCTCAATGGTTTTGGCCGCTACTTCACCAGCCATCGGCGCTCTCACAATACAGTCGTCCAATTTCTTTTGGGCAATGTCCAATCCGGCCTGAGCGCTGGCCATTTGAGCGGCGGCTGCATCAACAGCTCCTTTAGCTGAATTCTGAGCCGTTTGCAGTTGGGCATGGGTGATCTCCACTTTGTCTTGGGCATTGTTCAGCTCTACCTCTGATACCGCTCCGCCATCATAGAGTGCCTTGATGCGGATATAGTTATCCATCGCCTCATTATAGGCAATCTGGGCTGGGGTAACAGCGGTTTGGCTGTCATAGGAAGCTTTATTATGATTATAGGAAGCTGCGGCTGCATTATAATTGGCAGTAGCCTGCTTTACCTGCAACTCCAGATCCGTGCTGTCCAGTTGGAACAACACATCTCCCTTTTCCACACGCTGGCCGATGCTTACATTAATCTTGCTGACTTTACCGGCAACATTGGGGATGATCCCCATCTGCTCGGCGGCTTCAAGGACACTGCTGTAATGAACAGCCTGCTGGGAGTCGGTGTTTTCGCCCCCTTGAGCACCTGACGGAGTGTTGACAGGTTCTTCCTTAATGTGAATTTTCACTGTGGCATTCATCCCAAAGGTCAAAGGCAGATTATCCTGGTTGTCAATCACCACTTTGACAGGGATCAACTGGGTTACCTTGGCATAGGTGCCGCTGGTACTGAAGCTTGAGGCGCCGGAGAAATACGTTTGGGTAGCCCGGTCGATCTCCTGAACCCTCCCTGGAAAGGTTACACCGGGATAGGCATCCAGCTTTACATCCACCCGTTGTCCCACCTTAATCCTGGCAATATCTGTTTCTTCGATATTCACCCCGATATAAAGGTGATCCGTATCCGCAATGACCGCCAATTGGGAAGCAGGGGTCACTGCTTGCCCTTGAATTGAGTTATTTTTAATGACCGTGCCCTGAATCGGTGAAGTGATATAGGGTAAAACTGCCTGGCGTCCGAGAACTTGATTCTTCTCTACCAGATCACCCTCTTTTACCTTCCACTCCAGCAACTCCCCTGAAGCATTGGGGGTGATGGTATACATTTTCGCTGTGACTTTAGCATTATCCGTGGTGAAATAGCGGCTGTTCTCATTAAAATAGTAAAACCCTGCACAACCGGCAATCAGGACGATAACCGTTAAGATGGCCAGAACTATCCCTTTCCTGCTTTTTTTGCCTTTGACTTGCTCTTTCAGCTGTTGCTGTTCTTCGCTCTTTAATTGCACTCCCATGATACGCTCCTCCTTTTTTCAATCCAAGGAAATCTTAAACTGCTTCGGCCTCTTCAAACTGGCTCTGATAGAGATCGGCATAGAATCCATTCTGGGCTAACAATTCCTCGTGATTTCCTTGTTCCACGATATCGCCGTCTTTTAATACTAAAATCATGTCCGCATCCCGGATCGTGGAGAGCCTGTGGGCAATCACGAAGCTGGTCCGGTTGCGCATTAAGTTTTCCATGGCTTTTTGAATCAGGATCTCCGTTCGGGTGTCCACGGAGCTGGTGGCCTCGTCTAAGATCAAAATCTTCGGGTCGGCCAGGATGGCCCGGGCAATGGTAAACAACTGCTTCTGTCCCTGGGAGATATTGCTGGATTCTTCATTAAGAACCATATCATAGCCCCCCGGCAAAGCACGGATAAACTCATCACAATGGGCCGCCTTGGCTGCTTCCATGACTTCTTCATCCGTCGCCGCAAAGGTACCGTAGCGAATATTTTCCTTAATCGAAGCATTATAGAGCCAGGTATCCTGAAGCACCATGCCAAACAAGGAGCGCAGATCATGGCGGCTGAAGTCATAAATGTCATGATCGCTGATCAGGATTCTGCCACTGTCAATTTCATAAAAGCGCATTAAAAGTTTCATAATCGTGGTCTTGCCAGCCCCGGTGGGACCGACAATGGCGACTCTCTGGCCGGCTTTGATGTCCGCGGAGAAGTCATGAATAATTTGTTTATCCTTGCTGTAGCCAAAACTCACATGTTCAAAACGGACATGGCCGCTGAACTGATCCAAGGTGACCGGATGAGCTGTTTCCGGGGTTTCTTCCCCTTCCGCCAAAAATTCAAAGACCCGTTCCGCCGCTGCCGCTGTGGACTGCAGGGTATTGGAGATGGAAGAGAGCTGGGCTATGGGCTGGGTAAAGGAACGCATATATTGAATGAAAGCTTGAATGTCCCCGATGTCCACGACCCGTTTAACAGCCAGGTAGCCACCGAGAATACTGACCACCACGTAACCCAGGTTGCCTACGAAACTCATCACCGGCATCATAATGCTGGTGACAAATTGGGATTTCCAGGCCGAATGATAGAGTTGGTCGTTGACCCGTTCAAAAAAAGCCACGGACTCCGCTTCCCCATTAAAGGCCTGCACAATAGTGTGACCGCCGTACATTTCCTCAATATGGCCGTTAAGCTCGCCCAGGGAGTGTTGCTGTTCCCTGAAGAAGCGCTGAGAGCGTTTAATCACCACGCCCACAATCCCCAGGGATAAGGGGATAACCAGCAATGCGGCCACGGTCATCATCCAGCTGATGGACAGCATCATGATCAGAATACCGACGATGCTGGCCGCTGAAGTGATGATTTGATTTAAACTCTGATTGAGGGTCTGGTTGATCAGATCCACATCATTGGTGATCCTGGACAGGACCTCCCCATGGCTTCTCGTATCATAATAATTCAAAGGAACTCGGCTCATTTTCTCCGCAATCTCTTTGCGCAGCCGGTAAGTGACATCCATGGCCACCCCGGACATCAGGTACCCTTGCACGTAGGAGCAGATGGAGGAGATTACATAAAGCACCACCAAGGCCCCAATAATTTTACCGATATAATTGAAATCCGTCAGAAGCCCCGTCTGGTTATACCAGGCGAATAACCCTTCCGCCAGTTTCGTGGTGACTTTACCCAGCAATTTTGGTCCCACAATCGTAAATACAGTGGAGAAGAGGGCAAAGAAAACCACGATGGAAATCGTTGTCTTATGGGGAGTTAAATATCCCGTCAAGGTGCGGAGTGTTTTATTAAAATCCCTGGCTTTCTCGCCCCCGCCGGGCCCACCGGGCCCTCCAGGGGGACCGCCAAAAAATCCTCTGCCTCCCCCCGGACCCTGGCGACCAGGCCCGAAACCTGTTTGTTTTTCTGCAGCACTCATCTCGCCAGTTCCTCCTCACTTAATTGCGAATAGGCGATTTCCTGATAGACTTCGCATGTTTGCAAGAGTTCATTGTGAGTCCCTTTACCTACAATACGGCCATTGTCCAGGACAATAATTTGTTCGGCATTCATAATCGTACTGACCCGCTGGGCTACCAAAAGGATCGTGCTGGTCCCGGTTTCCCGCTGCAAAGCCCCCCGCAGGTTCCGATCGGTCTTCAGATCAAGGGCGGAAAAGCTGTCATCAAAAAGGTAGATTGGTGCATTTTTTACCAACGCTCTGGCAATGGACAGACGCTGCCTTTGGCCTCCGGAAACATTGGTGCCGCCCTGGGCGATGACCGAGTCATAGCCTTCTTCCTTGGCCGCGATAAATTCGGTGGCCTGGGCAATCTCGGCTGCCTTGGCTAAGGTCTCCTGGGTGGCCTTTTTATCTCCATAGGATAGGTTGGAGCGGATGGAACCCGAGAAAAGAGTGCTCTTTTGGGGAATATAACCGATCTTTTCCCGCAGGGATCGCCGGGTGACGGTGCGGATATCCTGGCCGTCCACCAGGATTTCACCGGCAGTTACATCATAGAAGCGCATGAGCAGATTCAGCAGGGTGGATTTACCGCTGCCTGTAGAGCCGATAATGGCTGTGGTCTGACCTGCTGGGGCAAGAAAATTAATATTATGCAGAACCGCATCTTCCCCTCCGGGATAAGCAAAGTTCACATTCCGGAATTCAATCGTCGGCTGAAACTCTTCCCGGAAAGAGGCCGGTTCCTCAGGGTCGGCAATGCTTTCCTCTTTCTCCAGAACCTCGGCAATCCGATCTGCCGCCACCGCTGCCCGGGGGAACATAATAAACATCATGGACATCATTAAAAAGGCCATAATGATCTGCATGGCATATTGCATATAGGCCATCATGTCGCCGATACCCATTTGAAAAGCTGAGACATGTTTGGCACCCACCCAGACGATAATCACCGTAACCAGATTCATAATCAGCATCATGACCGGCATCATCAAAGCCATAGCCCGGTTGACGAAAAGGTTCGTCTCCAGCAGATCCCGGTTGGCTTTGTCAAAGCGGGCGCCCTCGAACTTTTGGGTGTTGAAGGCCCGGATCACCAGCATTCCTTCGATGTTTTCCCGAGCCACCAAATTCAAGCGGTCGATCAGGGATTGAATGAGTTTAAACTTGGGGATGACCACGATAAATAAGATGACCACGACCCCGATGAGACAGAGAACGGCAATCCCGATAATCCAGGACATGGACGAACTGCTGGAAATGGCTTTGATGACCCCGCCCACTCCCAGAATCGGAGCATAAAACACCAGGCGGATCATCATGACTAACACAGTTTGCAATTGGGTGATATCGTTGGTGGTCCGTGTAATTAAGGAAGCCGTGGAGAAATGATCGAACTCAGCATGAGTGAACTGCTCGACTTTCTTAAAAACGCCCGAACGCAAATCCCGGGCCACCCCTGCCGCCGTCCGCGCAGCAAAATAGCCCACCATCACGGAAGCGGCCGTTCCCAGGAGCGTGATCAGGAGCATGGTCGCCCCCGTTTTCAGGATATAATTCGTATTTCCGGTCATGACTCCGGTATTGACGATATCCGACATATAATCCGGTAAAGCCAAATCACAGTTGGCCTGTAAAAACAGCAAGGCAACGGCACCAAGAATATACCCGTAATAAGAGCTAAGATACTTAACTAATTTAACCATATAACCTCCTCCACCCCATGGTCAGGTAATTTGTCCAATTATTAGCATTGAAAATGTCATAGAGTTTTTTCCTGCAGTACTTACGGGCTATTCGGTAAGTATATTAAAAGTTAATTAACTTAATAATTAACGTAGTCAAGTTTAATATTCTTATCTTCTTTTGTCAACAGGGTTAAGATATGTGAATTTTTAGGTTAAATGAGAAAGTATAGTAGGCAAGCTATGCCTTCTGGTAGTAAATAAAAAACGCCCCTGCGAGGCGTTTTAAGAAATAGGCAGCATAATTATATCTATCATTCCGGTACACTATAGCTTATATTTTTTCAGTTTCACATCAAGCTCTTGCGTGATCTCATCTAATTTACGGGTAACTTCATTCATCTCTTCCAATATGGATACCTGACCGCCGGCTGCAGCAGCGATCTCCTCACTTGAGGCAGCAGCCTCTTTCGTAACAGCGGAAATATTCTCAATAACCTTTAAGACCTCATGGCGATGATTCTGAATTGAGGTCATCCCTTGCTGGATCATGGCGATTTTCGAACTGATCGATTCGGTAGCTTCGGTGATATTTTGGAAAGCGTCATTGGTATGTAAGGCAGCTTCATTCTGCTCCTGGGAGACAGCCTGAACCCGCTGCATGGAAACGATAGTCAGGGTTGACTGATTTTGAATGGTGTGTACCAAGCTGCCGATTTCCACAGTGGATACCCGGCTTTGTTCAGCTAATTTCCTGATCTCCTCTGCCACTACAGCAAATCCCCGCCCGGATTCACCGGCCCGGGCTGCTTCGATCGCCGCATTTAAGGCCAGCAAATTGGTTTGTTCGGCAATACCTTCCACCGACTCCAGAAGCTGCTCAATATTCTTAGTGGAGTTGGTCAGGCTTTCGATGGTTTGATAAATCTGTGCCAGAGCGGCATTGGTTTCCAGAGACTTTTCCTGAAGAAGGTTGACCGACTGCAGCCCGACGCTGTTCAGCTGCTTGATGTCTTTTGTATCATCGCTTACTCCCTTGAAACGGTCCGACAATAATTCGATTTCCTGGGAGAGGTTTTCCATTTTCTCTACCCCATACTGAACCTCATCGGCCTGCCTGGAAGTGCCCTTGGCAACTTCTTCAATGGATTCAGAAATCTGGCTAACTGAGCATAAGGCTTCTTCAGCTTTGCTCCTGGTTTCCTTGGAAATTTGAATAATGGCATGAAAAACCTTGACAAAGCTCGTAAGTGAACTACCCCCGCTTACGCCTCGCTAAGAAGCGGGGGCTTCTTGGCAAAAGTTTGGACGTTGGCTTCCTGCTTCATCGACCGCCGCCCTCTGCCTTAGCATTAGGTCTTACACGATTTCCACAGGCGTAACTTCGGGCGGTTCCCGCCCTATAGAAAACTTATACTTAGGCTATTTTACTCAGACCACGGGCCAGGATGAGCTTGGAGCTTACCAAGTCACGATCCATCACTAATCCACAGGACGGGCACTCATGGACCCTGACGCTTAAGTCTTTGGGGACTGACTCTCCACATAAGCAGCTCTGTGATGTGCCCTTGGGGTCAACCAGGATGAACTGTTTTCCTTGGCGTTCACATTTATACCGGATGTAATTTCTGAACTGACCCCAGCCCGCATCATGAATACTTTTGGCTAACCGCCGATTCCGAACCATGTTGTGTACCTTGAGATCTTCCATGACGATAAGATCATAGCTTCTGACCACTCTAACGCTTGCTTGATGGAGAAAGTCCTTGCGCTGATTCGCTATTTTTGCATGTATTTTAGCTACTTTTACCTTGGCTTTCCCTCGGTTGTGTGAACCTTTCCTTTTGCGGGAAAGCCTCCGCTGGGCTTTAGCCAGTTTTTTCTCCATCTTACGATAATACTTCGGGTTATCAATCACCTTTTCGTCAGAAAGCACAGCAAAATGATTCAAGCCCACATCGATCCCCACAGCTTGGCTGGGATTTTCAACGGGGGCAACATCCGGAATCTCAGCAGTAAGATTGGCGAACCATTTTCCTCCATGATATTTGATATTGACACGTTTTATCGCTTCCACCGGAAATTTCCGGTGAGTCTCCATCTTCACAAAACCTAGTTTGGACAAATAAATATAACCTGCTCTACCGAAGGTTCTTTTCACGTTATCGACTTGAGGGTAAGTCAATGATGAATAGTGATCGCGGTTTTTGAAACGGGGATACCCGGCTTCCTTGGCAAAGAAATGCTGATAAGCGCTATCTAAGCGGCGTAGAACATCTTGGAGAACTTGACTGTGAACTTGGCTGTACTCGGGATGGGCTTTCACGAATGCCGGTAAGGCATTCTGCTGCTGGTTATAGGTTAGGCCATGACCAGTTTCCTTGTAAGTTACCTGCCGTTCGTTCAGGGCGTGGTTGTAGAGTTTGCGGCAAAGCTTCAGGGTATGAAACAGCTTTTGTTCTTGTTCGCGGGAGGGATAGACCTCATAGCGATAGACCATTTGCACAACCTCACCTCTTCTCCCCTTGAGATTCGATATATTTTTTGAGACTATCCAAAGGTGCTCCGCCGGTTGTCACCATACAGTAGCTTTGAGACCAGAAATACTCCTTCCAGAGTTGGTGACGAAGGTGAGAGAATTCTTTCTTGATCAGCCGGGATGATGCGCTCTTGTAAGCATTGATGTACTTGGATAGCTCAGAATTAGGATGAGCTTTGAAGACGATGTGAATATGATCACGATCATGGTTGTATTCCAAAAATGTAATATGATAGTTTTTTCCGAT
This sequence comes from Desulfitobacterium sp. LBE, assembly GCF_007830365.1. Taxonomy (NCBI): domain Bacteria; kingdom Bacillati; phylum Bacillota; class Clostridia; order Eubacteriales; family Desulfitobacteriaceae; genus Desulfitobacterium; species Desulfitobacterium sp. LBE. The sequence continues at coordinate 1,424,031 of NZ_VLKD01000001.1, forward strand.
CGATTCCCCGATCTCCCTTATACGGAGGGCAATCGTATCATCAATGGCCTTTCGGCGGTATTTAACAACCATAACTAGATGATAGGTAAGTAAGAATACTGAATGATTGTTATTATCCAACTTTGCCATATAATCAGTCCTTTTTTATCTACGACTGATTATATTATATCGGAATATTCTACCAAACACTATGGATTTTTGTGAATGCGCATAGAGCGATTCATCCCCCGCCTGTGGAGGACGGGGGACTTCTCGCAAGTCATGTTCATCCCCCGCCTGTGGAGGACGGGGGACTTCTCGCAAGTCATGTTAAACCCCGAATATCTTCAATAATCTCATTAAAAGATGACGAGATTTTACCGATAAAGCCAAGATCCTTAAATTCGGCAAGGCTTGAATAATCCCCTTCTCTGAACTGAAGGATTTGCTTTTCAAATTTGGCTAACAATTTTTTGTTGGCAAAACCGGAGAAAATGGCAATAATGCCGTAACCGACGGTACGATCAGCAAAAGCAAAGGGATAATATACCAAATATCAAGAATTCGCCAAAGAATAACCCCTAAACCCAAGCTCAATAAAAGATTGACCATGAATGAGATAAATTTAAAATTGCCTATAAATTTTTTGTAATTCATTTTAAATTTCATAGTTCATTGCTAATAAACATCTTAATTGCTGATAAACACCTAATTGCTGAATAAAACCTTTATAGCAGACAATGATGCTACAGCATCCTTTTGCTCCTCCGCCAGCATGATATGAATGGAAGTACCAAATAATGCACCCAGGGTAATCCTGGATAATAGTGACGGCGAATAGCCTTCACTATTTTGTGTTGGGGCAATATCCTTGATAATGTATTTTTCAATCAATGCTGTAGAGTCGTCGAAAAGCTGGCGAAGAGGTTCCCTGAAGGTATCGGACCAAAGAGCCATGCTGGTCACATCAAAGAGCAGCTTGAACAATCCCGGATTCTTGAGAAGCGTGTCCTGAAAAAACTCGATCAGGCAGGCCCTTTTCTCTTCTTCCGATTTGCCTTGGCTTAATTTATCTTCTAATTCCTGCAAATAGCGTTGAGCCAAAGCCCTGATGACCTCAATGAATAATCCCTCTTTGTTTTTATAGTAATAATTGACCTGACTCAGGACGACTCCGGCCTCATCGGCTATATCCCGCAGGGAAACACTGGCATAGCCCTTTGTGGATATACATAGGACAGCTGCATTGAGGATTTTTTCAGACTGACCGATTTCTTTCTTTTCATACATAATGATTCGCTCCTCTGGGTGGATCTAAACACTACAGACTTAATTCGGACGTACGTATGATTTGAACTTAGCATGAAACTGCCAGAGAGTCAATTGCCTGCGCCATTATATTTAACCCTTAATCTGTTCCCCTCATTCGTACTCCGGCCTGTAAAACACCTTTGCCAAATCCAGATTCAAGCCGGGGAAATCAGGATGGGCAAACATATCCCCCGGACCACTGACAACTATCAGAACATAACGCTCATCTCTAAGCACAAAAGCTTCCAGGATGTTCTCTTCAGGATCAACAAGCCAATAATGGGGAATCCCTGCCCGGCGGTAAATCTCCAACTTGCGGAGACGGTCTTTCCGGCGATTGGAGGGTGACATGACTTCCACCACCAGATCACAGGGTCCGTCAATACGCTCCGGACGCATGATGCTTCTGCGGCTGCCGGAGATAAAAAGGATGTCCGGCTGCACTACATTCCTGGAGGTCAAGGTAACATCCAGAGGCGCCATAAACAGTTCACCCTCCGGATCAAAGCCTTCAAAGAAATCAGCCAGCTGCCGGGACAAAGCAAACACAACCCTCTGATGATGGGTGGTCGGTGACGGTTCCCTGATCAACATCCCTTCCAGCACTTCGAACCGGTAGCCCGGTTCTTCCGGAATTCTGACATAATCTTCATATGTATACTCGCCTTGTTTGGCATAACCAAAGCTTTCTTCTTTGACAGGCAGGTCTTCTGCAGATATCTTGCCTGCGGTCAGAGCCGCCAGCACAGCCTCTTTTTCATAGCGGTATTGTTTTTTGCCCAACTCCATAACAGGTATCTTTTTTTGCCGGGTATATCTCCAGACTGTATCCACCGACAAGTTCAGCATTTCCGCCACTTCCTGGGCCGTCAGCAAACTACCCATAGAGCCGCCTCCCTTATCTTTTATCAGTATAATTATACAACTGGAAACAACTATAATCAATTATGATCAATTAAAACCAACTTTATAAATACAGGACTCTGCCTTTTAAGTATAAAATATTTTATATCACCTTATATCACCGCTCTAAAAAACAAGCGATGGCAGAAAAATCTCCATTGCTTATTCCGTCAATTCTTCCCTAACATGAGTCAGCTTTTCCGGAACCTCCCATTGATTATATAATTTCTTCTTCAGGCTGCCGTTCTTTATTTCTTTTCCTAGTCGGAGAGTTTCCAACAACGCCCAATATTTATCGATCAGTGCTATGATGAGAGCTTCTTTATATTTGGGGGGCGTCACAGTCAAAGGCCACATATGCCTAAGGATAATGTCCTTTTCCCGATCATTTAACTCAAAAAGCTCATAGGCATTTTCCAGAGCCGTCAGGGGATGGGTAAACCCGTGCAAACCATTGTCAGGTTTGGTGGTATGCCAGTCATACAGGAAGAAATCATGCAGCATTCCTCCTCTGGCAGCCGAACGCCAATCAAGCCCCAGCAGCCTGCAGACTTTATACCCGGTGTAAGATACGTATAAACTGTGTTCCAGGCAGGTTGTCCGGCCATGCTGGATGAAGTCTTCCATCATCAGGACTGATTCATGATCCAACAAACCCTGAAGGCACTCCTTATATTCAGCCAAACTATTGAAATTTGCTCTTGAGCTCAGTCTTGAGCTTATCCACTTTTTCATTGAGGATGCTCCTTACATCACGATTGATGATGTCGGCATTTAAAATGAGCAGGCGTGGGAAAGCCTGAAAAATGCGCCTGTAACGAAGAATTTTCTCATAGTATTTAAGCAGTGAAAAGCTGCTGTGGTTTAGAATGGCATTGCGTAAGTCTAAAGTATCGGCTACTGATTTAATTGTATCGACGAGGAAATAGACAAAGAGCAATGCGGAGAGAGCTATTTTGATCTCTGACGGTATGAAGAGAACGAGCCCGGCGATCCCGGGATGAACGATTTCCAGCAGAACCAAGGCCAGCACTCCCCACAAAAGGGAGTACTTCAGGCAAATATAGCCGTGGAGGTTAGCAAAATCTTCACTGTAATCCCACCATTTGCAATGGAATACTTTTTCCAGCATAAACCCGGTAATGTATTCAAGCGTCGTGACCAGGATAACCGCCACAGCAATGCTGGCGATACCTGCTGCTAAGGCGCCAGAGAAAATCGTTCCTACCCAGGTTGAGGATACTATAATTAAAACGGCACCCAAACCATAGATGGGACAAAAAAATCCATTTAAAAATCCGCGATTGACAAATTTCTTGTGCGTAATACTGGCATAGATCGTTTCCATAATCCATCCTAAACAGGAATAACAAGCGAAGAGCAAAAAGATATCCAAGTAATTCATAACTCCGGTTTCCTTTCTTTTTACGCAGCTTTGTATTATGGAAATTTAATTCGGACGTATGTACGAATTGATTTTAACATAAAACTGCCGGAGATTCAAATGGTGCACCGGTGCAACATTTGAATTTTCTTCCCCCCTCAAAAATTACACCCCCTCAAAACTTCAGTCTGAGGGGGATTGCTTACTTGTCTAGGCTTTATTGATTTCCCAAAAGCATCGTTTCGGTGAAACGATTTTCTCCTCTTTCTTGAGGGTATTCATAACCTTTTCAACCTCTTTCTTATCAATCCCCGTGGCTTCTGCCACATCTCCGGTGCGGGCCGGTTGCTCAGCCTTGGCGAAGAAGTCCAAGACGGCCTTATAATTATCCATTTGAAGTCCCCCTGTTTTTTCGTTTTTTGAGATTGCTTCGCTTGAATCCGACTGCTGTAATTGTGGAATATTATAACACAGAACTTCAGAATTTATAAATATTCATAGGGTTTTACAATTTAAGTTTGTTCAGCTCATCCCGGAAAGCCGGCCTTCTGGGGTACTTGAGAAGCAGGCTCTGCACCACATCCCGGGCTTCTTTTTTTCCGCCTGCCTTCTGCAGTGTCCGGATAGTGGCACAGACTCCCCGATAATGACTGCGGGTATTGGCAAGGGCTGCAGCCTGTTCAATATTGTGCTGAAAGATCCGGCAGACCTCTTCCCGGTATTCAGCCATCAGATATTTATAATACGAATCGATACTGTGGGGATTGGCAAAGACATATTGCATGAGTCTCTCCCACTCCTGCTCTTCCACCAGGATCTGGGCGTATATTCCCCGGTGATCCCTCTTTCTCCCGGCCAAACGCTCAATCAGCTTCGGATAGACATCAGACCATTGATCTGTGGAATAGGTACTTTTCAGATCCTGATAATGCTGGAAGCTTCCCTCCTCCACAAACTCCAGAGCCAGGCTGCGCCGATTATCCAACTGACCGGTACGGATATAGGATTGGTAGCGATGTTCCCTCCAGCGATTCAGCAGTCCGGAGTAGCCTTTATCCTTTTCTTCCCCTTCCAGGCAAAGCTGGATGATTCTTGCTTCATCCCCTTCCCCCATAGCCTGATGAATGGCCATTTCCCTGAATTTGCTGTAGTTCAGATGCTTATTGAGAAAAGCAGTGGCTTGGGCCTCCCCTTCAAATCGGCAATGCAGTTCATATTGAATCAGGAGGATGTTTTCGTTCAGATATTCCGAAGTCCAAGAGTCTTTTTGACTGGCGGTTATAAGTTTCTTCAGGCAATTCTCCATACGCTCTCTTTCCGCCGGTGTAACGATAAACCCGGCACTGCGCCGGAGAAGATCGATTTGGCAGTCGATCCACCCTCGATAACGCCTGTTATCCGCTTCTTCCATGATGAGTGCGAAAATCTCTTTCCGCTCGGTCTCGGTGAGATCCTCCAGCTCCTCCCTCACTTCATCCAGCACCTCAAATCCGTCTCCCACCGCTACGCCAATTCCACCGTCGGAGTCGTCACCATATTGAGTCATATCCACCGCTTCCCCGATCACCAGCAAGGCTAAGCGAACGGCTTGCACCGCCTTGCCCTTGCCCAAGACATCCCTGCTTTTTTCCAGAACCAGCTCTGTTCCCTTTAAAGCTTCCCACATCTGGTCGTACCCAATAAATCCATGGCGGTCCGAATTCTTATCGATATAGCTCTGAATCAGCTTACGGCAGCGCTTGACCTCCTGTTGATCGTTTTCGTCACCGAAGGCCAACTCAATTCTGGTTTTTAATTCCTCGGACTCTTCAGCCAACATAAGCAAAAAATCAGCCAACGCTTCTTGAGAAGCCTTCTCCAGCATTTTCTTGATGGCCTCCTTTTTGGGGTCCTGCCGGCTTTTCGGCATCGGAATAACTTGCTGCTCCTGAACCTCTGATTTCCTTTCCCGTAAGGCAAAATAGACAGCTGCTTCGTGTTTGCAGAACTCACCCAGGTCATAGGGACAGTCACACTCACTGGCTAGAATAGTGTTATCTTCAGCCAATTCTACATAGATCCGATATCGGGCATTTCCCTCCACCTCAGCCTGATAAAGGCCGGCTTCCGTTTCTTTTAAAGAACGGATATGACCATCCTGATAGTATTGATACCCTCTCTCCAGGATCTTCTTTTCCATCTCATGCTCAAAGCTATCCAAATTCATGATTCTGCGCCCTTCTTTTTGTTCACTTAGTGCCTCAATCAAAATACTTCTGATACTTCAAAAACTCATCCTCTGCCAATACATCCAGCTTACCGCCGGTCTGCTGCAGGATTACTTCACGGCAAAGTCCCATGCGGTGCAGCATGGGGGCGATGATCGAGTTGGTCTGCTGCAGGTAGGCGGATATATCCTCAACGCTGATGGGCAGTTTATAACCTTGAGGGCTGCTGGCCAGAACGACCCGGGCATCCCTTAAGGGAGCGACGATTTTCCGATACAAAAAATCTTTGCTGAGCCGGGTATCGGCATATTTAGAAAGCACGGACAAGATCTGCTTTGAAGTAATAAATTTATAGGGATTGCCGTATTGGGCTTCAAAAATCAAATACTTGAGAAAGCTGACCTGGAGGCGTTTCTCCAGCTCCCCATCCCTCTCGTGTTCGCGGATATACCCTCTGGCCTTGCGGAAAGCCAGGTTGGCAATCTCTTGGTTGAAGCGGCTGTTGTCGGCGGCGGGATTCAGGTTCACAGCATTGTCACCGGGAATCTTTTCAATGTTGAGGATTTTCCAATAGAGGATATTCAGATAATCCCCAGTATTTTCTCCATGGAGCTGTTTACCCACCGTTCCGCCGAGCCATTCTGCCAGTTGCGCCGGTCCGCTGTGCCGGCTGGCCACGAAATCAAAATCATACTGGTCAAACAGATTCTGTACCGGCCGCTCTCTTCCGACATAGTCCTTAAATCCGGCCTGAAATTCAGAACGTCCTGTTGGCTCTTCCGCAATCTGCAGTTTCGGATAAGCATGATAGAGATTTTTATAGAGCTGATCATAAAGATGCTTGACAAAGGCCCCTTTAAAGTTGGTCACGGGAACATCCCGAAAGAAACGGCCTTTGTCGGCAATTAAAAAAATCAGATTAAAATCCAGGGGGATCAGCTCATTCAAAACCTTGACCCGCAGTTGCTCCTCCTCAGTGAAGCCGATCTTCTCCAGGGATTTTTCCAACTGGGGAATAGCTGAGTTGGCCACGATGACCGCGCACACAATGTAGAACTTAGAAGTATCCTCTTGGCCGAAATCGAATCCGAAATCCCCCCACTCTTTTATGAAAGCGGTGCGTCCAGGCTGATCGTTCACTTCTGCCCTGTTCAAATCATCCAATGAGATTTGTTGTTTCATGTGTACCTCCCCCGCTTTTTACAGCTTTACCCGGGAATTTTTGCAATTATTCTCCAGGCCCTTGTCATATTCCTGCTTATACCAATTCTATCTCCTGCCTACCCTCTTATTTACTGCCTAAAGTAAACCCGGCAGGCGTCGTGAAGACACTGCCGGGTTATTTATTAACACATGCCTCGTTAGCGCTTAGGATGCCTGGGTCGCATACAGCCGTGCATAAATGCCCCCACGCCGGATCAGCTCATCATGGGTGCCCATTTCCGCGATGCCGGTCCCTTCCAGCACTACGATCGAATCCGCATGCCGGATGGTGGACAGCCTATGGGCAATAATCAATGTAGTTCTTTCTCTGGAGATTTCATCCAAGGCCCTTTGAATTTCCTTCTCGGTGCTGATATCCAAAGCCGAGGTGGCTTCATCCAGAATAAGAATAGGGGAATTTCTCAGGATCGCTCTGGCAATGGAAAGGCGCTGCTTTTGCCCACCGGAAAGCCGCACACCCCGCTCGCCGATCACCGTAGCATAACCGTTTTCCAATCCTTCAATAAAGCCATGGGCATTGGCCGCCTTGGCTGCGGCAACCACCTGCTCCTGGGTGGCATTTTTCCAGCCATAGACGATATTGTCATACACCGTTCCGTTAAAGAGAAAGGTATCCTGCAGCACCATGGAAATATTGTCCCGCAGGCTGGATAAGGTCACATCCCGGATATTCACTCCGTCGATGAGCAGCGTTCCCTTCTGAGGATCGTAGAAGCGGTTGACCAGGCTGGCAATCGTAGTCTTCCCCACCCCTGTGGTGCCTACCAGAGCCACCGTTTGCCCGGGTGAAATCTTAAGATGAATATTCTCCAGGATGGGAAGCTGCGGATTATAGGCAAAGGAGATTCCTTTAAATTGTATCTCTCCCTTGACCCGGGGAAGGGTTTTCGCCCCTCGTTTTTCCTTTACATCCGGCACTTCGTCCATGACCTCAAAGACTCTTCGGCATCCGGCCGTGGCCTCCCCGGCTATCTCCATAAGTCCGGCCAGGCTTCTGACCAGATTATAAAACATGCTCAGATACATCACAAAACCGACAATATCCGCGATAGCCAGCTCCCCCAGGGCGACAAGGCGCCCGCCGCCAATAATAATGCCGACAGTACCCAGGGCGGTGATGAAGGCCAGCAGTGGATAGGTGGTCTCAAAGAAGAAACTGGCCCGCAAATAAGCCCTGGTATGGCGCAGGGATATGCCGGCGATTTTGGCTTCTTCCTGGGATTGCCGATTGAAAATCTGAATCTCCTTGATACCGGATAGGTTATCCTGAACCGTTCCGGAGAGCTCCCCCCGTACTTTAGCATTTTCTTGCCAAAGGGGCGCAAGGTATTTGCTCTGCCACAGAGTGATGGCCAGCAGGAAAGGAATCGTGGCCAGACTTAACAGGGCCAGTTTGATATTAATGGTTAAAAGGAGAATGCCCACTCCCACAAAGGTCAACCCATTGACCACAAAATCCGGAATAACATGGGCCAGCAGAACCTCTGCCTCCATGGCATCGTTCACCACCCGGCCGGTCAAATCCCCGGTACGGCTTTTGTTAAAATAGCGCAGGCTCATATGCTGGAGCTTGCTGTAAAGCTGAGTCCGCAGATCGGCCACATAATGCAGAGCAGCATAATGATTCATATAACCGGAGACGGATTTTCCCAAAGCCTGCAACGCTGTGGCCCCCAGCAGGAGCAGTCCGATCAACAAGGCCTGGGCCGCAAAATCCCCGCTGTTTCCTGTGGCCAGCTCAGTCAAATCACGCAGAGCCCAGGGAGAATAAAAACCTGCCAGAGTAGATACGACAATCCCTATAAACCCTACGATCAAGTGCAGCCAGTAAGCTTTTGCGCCTTTTAAGACCCGAAAGGCAATCTTCATATGGCCATTTCTCCTTTTCCCACCGGTTCCTCTCCCCGCAGCAGCTCATAGGTCAGACAGACCAAACGGCCGGTGCGGCTCTCCCGGACGATCTCCGCATCAATCGAGAAAACATCCTTTAATACCTCAGCCGCCATGACCTTGTCCGGGCTGCCATGCATAATGATCTTTCCGCCCCGGATGGCGATCATCGTGTCGGAGAATCGTGCCGCCAGATTCAAATCGTGGAGCACCATGACAATGGTAACTTTTTGCTGGCGATTCAGGTCATAGAGCAGCTCCAGGACTTCCAGCTGATGAGCCAGATCGAGATAAGTGGTGGGTTCATCCAGCAGAATCAAATCCGTTTGCTGGGCAAGGGCCATGGCGATCCACACCCGCTGACGCTGGCCACCGGAAAGAGTATCCACCTCCCGATTCTCCAGCTCAGATAATTTGGTCACCGCAAGGGCCCAGTGGATAATCTTTTTATCATCTGGGGTCAGCTTGCCGAAGCCCCGCTGGTGAGGAAAGCGCCCGTAAGCCACAAGCTCGCTGACCGTGAGACCGCTGGGCGCTGTAGGAGTCTGGGGAAGGATCGCCATCTTTTTCGCCACTTCCTTAGTGGAAAGCCGGCGGATATCCTCGCCGCTTAAATACACCACCCCGGTCCTGGGCTTGAGAATACGCCCCACAGCCTTGAGGACTGTGGATTTTCCGCAGCCATTGGGACCGATGATCGAGGTGATTTTTCCCCGGGGAATAGTCATATCCAGATCGCTGACGATCAGCGACTCATCATAGGCTATAGCCAGTTTTTCTGTGGAAATGCTGTTCATATTGACCTCCTAATTCGCTTTCGCCAACAGATACAAGAAGTAAGGGGTACTGAGAACTGTAATGACGATGCCCGTCGGCATATCCATGCCAAAGCTGATGGTCCGGGTGATGGTATCCGCCAGCAGGACCACCAATGCTCCCACAAGACAGGAGGCCGGCAGGAGCAGCTTATGGTTCGGACCCACCAGCTTCCTGGCCATATGGGGGGAGATCATGCCTACGAAGAAGAAATTGCCCCCAAGGGCCACGCTTCCCGAGGATAAGGCCACCGCCGCCAGGGCAAGCCCCAGGAACTTACGTTTTATGGCCACGCCAAGTCCTGTAGCCGTCTGGTTCCCCAGATGAAGGGTGTTGAGGACACGGGATTTATAAAGCACATAAGCGCAGAGGATTAGAGTCCAGGGAGCCAAAATGGCCAGATACTGCCAGTCATCCCCCCATAGGCTGCCCGCCTGCCAGCGCAGCATAAAGTCCATCTGATTCTGGTCCAGCTTCAGGGTAAGCAGGGTGGTCAAGGCCCCGTAACCGCTGGAAAGAGCCACACCGGTCAGGATCAGCCCCGTGGGGGACATATCCACGCCCCGGCGGTAGGACAGCAGGAAGATCAGAGCCGCCGCCGTAATTCCGCCGACAAAGGCCAGCAGGGGCAGGACAATGGCCGAGGACATCCCGGACAAAGAAAAGTAGACCACGAAAAACAGGACAAAAAGGCCGGAGCCGGCGCTGATCCCTAACGTTCCCGGGCTTGCCATATCATTGCGGAGGAGGCTTTGCATAATGCAGCCGGAGGCCCCCATGCCCAAGCCCACGAGAAGGGCCAGAACAATACGGGGCAGGCGAAACTCAAAGATGATCAGATGCTGCTTAGCCGTCCCCTGACCAAGGACCACATTCAGAACTTCTCCGGGAGACAGATTCATCTTTCCGGAATTGATGCCGATGACCGCAATGACCAGAATCAACACCAGCATAGTGAGCAGGATGAAGATTCCGCGCTTCATGGTAAAACGCTGCTTTCTCATTCAAACTCCCTCCTTTGCTTGCGGGCAAGATAAAGGAAGTAGGGCACACCGATCATCGCAAAAATAACGCCAAGGGGAGTTTCATAGGGTTTATTGAGCAACCGCCCCGCCAGATCTGCCGACACCGTCAGCAGAGCACCGTAGAGGCCGGATGCAGGAATAATATAACGATAATCCACCCCAACCAGATAGCGGATAATATGGGGGGTAATGAGCCCGACAAAACTGACCGGACCCACGACAATAACCGAAAGACCGGTGAGCACCAGCACGATCAGGGTGGACAGTCCTTTCACCAAGCCGGTCTTCAGCCCTAACCCAGTGGCTACATCTTCTCCCATACTCATCACCGTCACGGAAGGAGATAAGGCTACCGCTGCCAAAACCCCTCCGGCAAAGAAAGGGGCGATCATGGCCAGCTCGCTCCACTTGGTCCCGGCTGTCCCACCGGCTGTCCAGTAGAGAAGCTCATGCCCCAGATTATACCTGATGGATAGATACTGGGAAAAAGCTCCGAACAGCATGGAAATGGATAACCCCGCCAACACCAGGCGCTGAGGAGTCATACCGCCCCGGCCCAGGGAGGCGATGAAATAGGTTATTCCTGTGGCAACTGCTGCACCCAGACAAGAAAAAAGCATCAACTGTCCATAGGTGCGGCTGGGCAATAAGGCCATGGCCAGAGCCATGGCAAAAGTTGCTCCGGAGCTGATGCCCATCAGACCTGAATCGGCCAGAGGGTTTCTGGTAGTGCCTTGCATGAGGGCGCCGCAAATGGCCAGGCTGCACCCGACAATAATATCGGCCACGGTACGGGGAGAACGGAGGGTCTGGATGATCTGGTGCTCTGTCAAGGCGGGGTTGAAATCAAAGAACGCCCCCCAGGCCGTGGACAATTTCATGTCGGCAGCACCGAAAGAAATCGACGACGCCGACATGGGAACCAGCAGCCCAGCTCCCACCAGCATATATAAGGTAAAGAGCGCTGACCCTTTACGCCGCTTGGTCAAAGGCTGTTGCATGAACTATGTTCCTTTCGGAGGCTATTTTTTTAGTGTATTGAGGGCATCCACAATATAATCGAGCTGACCTGTTAAGCTCAGGACATCGGAATAATAGAACAGTCCGCTCAGCTTTCCGGGGATGGTGACCACATTGCCTGCCTGCACAGCAGGAATGCTCTTCCAGATCGGACTCCTTTCATATTCAGTGGGGGTCTCTTCTGCCCCGTTATCCTGGCGGAACCAGAGGACATAGTCGCCGAAATACTCTGCCGCCACTTCATAGCTTAAGCCGCCCCGGCCTTCCCCGGTCCTGGCAACGAGCTCTTCCAGTTTGGCAGGCTTCTGCAAGCCCAGGTAATTGTAGACCAGGGTCCCGCCCCTGGATCCTGTCTCATAATAAACCCCATAGGAACCGGAGCCCCAATCTTCGTTAATGCTGAAGGTCTTCCCGGCAAATTGCTCCCCATGCAAAGCCTTTTGCGCGGCGGCAAGTTTGGTCTCGAATTTCTCTACCACTGCTTTAGCCTCTGCCGTCCGGTCGGTGGCTTCACCAATGAAGGCAACCCGCTCCAGGGAATTTAGATCCCCCTCCGGAATGACCAGCACTGGAGCAATCTTATGGAAAGCGTCGTAGTCGTCCATCTTATAAGTAATAATCAGATCCGGATCAAGCTTTAAAATATCCTCCTGATCCCAGGTTTCGATCTTGGTGGTTGAGGCTAATTTCTCATAGAAAGGCATGGTTTCATGTTCCCAGCCATAATACCCCGCTACATTTAAGTCCAGAGCAAAAACATCGCCCACATACCAGTTGACGATGACCCGCTGTGGCTTAAGAGGAACTTCAATATCCCCCATCACCGTGCTGACTATGCGGGTGGTGCTTTCCGGTTCTATAGCCTTGTCATCAGGCTGTGCCGACGAGCCGGACGCAGCGTTGGAATTCTGGCAGCCTGCGGCCGTCAGCAGCAGAGCCATGCCCAGCATCATTGGTAGCAAGCGTTTCATCAGTGTTCTCATGTTTATCCTCCCTGGCATTCATCTTTATAACCAAGCCGGGCGCGCGCTGCCGGAGGAGTTAGCGTCAACTAACTCTTTTGTATCCTATCACGCTCGCATTTTTGCTGTCAATCATCCCCATAGAGCAGCAGGGAAACTCAACTGTTCCTGACCCCCTCGCCAATCCTCATTGAGCAAGGGATTTTTCCGGCTTCATGGCGATTCATTTTGGATTGCCCTTATCACGTTTTGGATTATATTTCAATTGAAAATCATTCTCAACATTTGCTATACTATATTCATTGAAAGAATAGAGCAGGGAGGGCTACTATTGACACCTACATATCAGCCGCTCGGCTGGGAAGCATGGGCAGAGCACTTCGGCTTTGCGATCAGACATCATAAGCATTACGCCCATTATACCCTGCCCTCCACCTGGAAAAACGGCTGGCTCAATGAAGTCCGACCTATGCCGGGCTTATACGCTTCCAGCGCTTGGTTTACCCCGGAAAAGACCCTGGACTATACCATGAACATCGCGCAGCCCTGCCTCTGGATTTTTTGCATTGACTGCGGTGATATCACTCTGACCCAGCGCGGCAAACCTGCCCGAAAACTGAGCCCCTTCACCCAATTATTCGTCAATACAGGCAAGCCCTTCCGTTTGACCTTTCCGGCCGGTGTTCACGCCTGCTTTACCAGTATCCTGATCTTCGACTCCTGCATCCAATCCTTTCTTGAAGCCCATGGCTTCAACTATCCGATTGGGGTCCAGGATGCCAAACAGTGGAAAACTCCCCATGTGGACAGTCCTAACGTCATGATGGTCATGGAGCAGATCCGCTGGGGTGTACGGGGGAACCGCCTGCCACCTCCAGCCTACCTGTGCAAAGCCATGGAGCTTTTGTGCATTTTCGCCCATAATCTGGATCAGGAACGGCATAAGCATACACGCCGCCACTATGTCACCTGGAACGATGAAATGAAACTCTACCGGGTCCGGGACCGGATCGACACGAACCCCCTTGAGCCTCCCTCTATAGAAGAGCTCTGTTATCTGGCGGAAATGTGTGAAAGCAAGCTGCGCATATCCTTCAAAAGCCTCTATGGCACGACCCTTTACGCCTACACCCGGGAGGCGGTCATGAAGCGGGCCATGCAGATGCTGGCCAATGATGAGCTGAATATCAAAAATATCGCCGCCCTGTGCGGGTATGAGAACCCGGCTAAATTTGCCGCAGCCTTCAAAGGAGTGCACGGCATCACTCCCAGCGATTTTCGCAAATGTTTTGGACTGTAAAAAGCAACAACTTCAATATAATAGACATATCATAATGGACATATCGTCTTAAGTACGAATTGAAGTGGAGCTATGCTATACTAAAGCATCAGAAAAGCCTAAAAACGTCATGTTTCGATAAATATCGATAAATACCGACAAAACAGCAAGGTCAGCGGAAAGGAGTTATGAACACTATGGCTATGGACATCGATGAACTTATCGAGTATTACTCTTATGCCCAGCCCTCATTGAAGGATACATACAGGGAATCCATGCCTCCTCAGGAGAAACTATACGGGCATTATACCAACTCATCAGGCAGCGGGCTGCTCATCCCCTTGAGCGGTAAAGCTTGCTACACCCTCAATGGCACCCCTTATGAGCTGAAGCCGGGGATCATCCTTCATGCCGGAGCCTATATGAATCTGGATAAGGAGATTATCAGCGACCAGACCTGGCATTACGTAGTGGTCCATTATAATATAGCCGAGCAAGACACCGCCCTTTTCCCTTGCTATGATTCTCATTTTCTGATCGAAACCGGAATCAATGCCAAGATCGCCAATTACGGGGAGCAGCTCAACAGAATTGAACATACCTACGGAAAATTGTCTTCCCTGCAGCTAAGAACGCTTTTTGCCGCCTTGCTGGAAGAGATTGTGACCTCCGCTATACGCTATCAACAACGGGATGATGAAAAAATCGTCGCTGATGCGGTTAATTTTATCCATGAGAATTACACAAAAGGTATCACCATCGGCCAGTTGGCAGAATTTTACGCTATAGACATCAAACGCTTCAGTTATCTTTTCCAGAAAAATGTCGGTGTCCCCGCCCTTGCCTATTTAACCCGGCTGCGCATAAACCATGCCAAGCGATTGCTGCAGACATCTTCCTACACAGTGGCGGAAATTGCTGAAAGCGTCGGCTATCATGACAGCTATTATTTCAGCAGATTGTTTAAAAAACAGACCGGCCACTCGCCGACCGGTTTTGCTATGTTGGACGCGAAAAAATCCATCACAGGTTAGAAAACGTCCATTTCCTTCCCTAAGCCAAGTTTGCTACAATAAATACGGTTCACGGGCTGACGAAAAAGCAGTTTTTTTTGAACCCAAAGTTAGCTCAAGCTAACTTCAACTAGCGAAAGAGGAGTTGCGTCTAAGTGAAATTCAAACCTTTGCAAAAATGGCTGGGCCTGAGCTTAAGTCTTTTCCTCACCCTGGGACTGAGCGCCTGCTCTCCATCCCCGGCAGCTCAACAGCCCGGGAACGGTTCCCCGGTCCAGTCAGGTGAAACGACACCACCGGCTTCTGCGGCAACAAGAACCACTTATCCTTTGGAAATCAACAATTTTGATGGGGAGGGCAATCCCTTCACTCAAGTCTTTGCCAAGGCTCCGGAACGGGTTGTCGCCACAACCCAGGCAAGCATTGAAATCCTGCTTAAGCTGGGTCTGGGTGATAAAATCGTCGGTGTTGCCAATATTATCAGTGATTTCCCTGAAGATATACGGGCTGAAGGGCAAGCCCTGCCTGTGATCGCCGATCAGTGGCCGCCCATGGAGCTGGTTTTGGGCGCATCCCCTGACCTGGTTATGGGCCGGGCTATGGACTTCCATGAAAGGGAATACGGACTGGGAACAGTGCAAGCTTACAACGATATAAAAATCAACAGCTACATCTGGGCCTCCAGCAGCTTGACCGGCTCTCCCACCATGGAAGATATCATCCGTGATATCCGTACCATCGGTCAAATCTTCGACGTTCAGGATAGAGCCAACGCCTATGCCGATGAGCTTCAAGGTAAGCTGGATAAAATCATCACCACCCGTCCAACGGGTGGTTTGCTCTGAGGCTATAAGCCTCTGTTACCGGCCAGCGCCTAAAGACGCTGGCTTTCACTTCGTTCAAGCTACTTTGCCTTTGCCACTTTTGCAGCCCCTAAAGGGACATTTGTATTGCTTACTACCCCTTGAAGGGGTCCTCATACTCCTTCACACTTAATTTATCCAGGGCTATATCATGCTTTTCTTGTTCTTGGATATACTTCGTTATGGTCGCTTCGTTTAGCCCTACTGTGCTCACATAATACCCTTCCGCCCAAAAATGACGATTGCCAAACTTATATTTCAAATTGGCATGTTTGTCGAATATCATTAACGCGCTTTTTCCCTTTAAATATCCCATAAAACTCGACACACTTATCTTGGGCGGGATACTTACTAACATGTGTACATGATCCGGCATGAGATGCCCCTCAATCACCTCTACTCCCTTATACCCACACAGTTGTTTTAGAATCTCTCCTATGCTTTCTCGATATTGATTATAGATTATTTTTCTTCTATACTTAGGAGTGAAGACGATATGATACTTGCACATCCATTTTGTATGCGCTAAGCTATACTCTTTGTTAGCCATGAAAACACCTTTCCTTCCGTTAATTTAGTAGCTTGAACATCTCTACTTTAACCGGAAAGGTGTTTTCTTTGTATAACTTTTTGTCGCCACCCGCGTAGCAGGTGGTTTTTTGTTTCGCTCTCGCTCAACAGGCTAAAGCCCATAAATCAAGGCTGCCCTGGAAGGCCAGCCCAGCGGCAAAACCGCTCTGATGATTACGGATTTTGACGGCAGTACCTATGGGCAATATGGCGCCAAAGCCAAGCTGCAAAATGACTTCCTGGCCAAACTTGGCTACACGAACGCTACTGAACAAGGGGGCACCGGCCTGGGCCTGGAAAACATGATCGCCATCAACCCCGACATCATTATCTACATCGACTATGTGGGCAGTGCCCTGAAAGCAGAGGAAGACGTCTCTAATCTACTCTCCCAGGCCCCACTGCAAAACATTCCGGCTATTGCCAACAAGGCCGTCTATCTTGTGCCGTTCAACGATATTATGGGCCATGGCTATTGTACCCTCGAGGGTCTGGCTAAACTGGCCGAAGAAATCTACCCGGGCTCTATGAATTAATCACTGAGCGGCAGCAGTCCGATCCGGACCGGCTGCCGCGATGTTTTCCTAGCTGGAGGTGACCTGGTGCTTCTCATCAATAAAACTCTGCTGAAAATGGCCAAGGGGCTTTGGCTCTGGATCTTCACTACCCTGGGGCTTAAGCTTTTTACCTTGGCTGGAATCGCCCTCTTTGCCCGAGCAGCCTCGGGTTTTCTGGCTTCCATGGCTATCTCCCCGGAACTTACCGACGGTCTGGGGGACGCCCTCCTATGGGCATTGGCGGCTTCCCTCATGACTCTGACAGGCGAGCTTCTGGTGGGCGAGGCGGAATACCGCTGTGGCGCTAAGGCCCGCCTTATGTTCCGTGACAAGATTTTCACCAAGCTTCTCCAGCTGGATACCGGAAATCTGGAGAAGATCGGGATGTCCGCCGCCGTGGCCGCAACGGTGGATGGTGTGGAAGCCATGCAGATCTATTATTCCAGATATCTGCCCAGCCTTTTGTATGCTCTGAGCGCACCCTTTTACCTGTTTTTCCTTCTCAAGGACGTTTCTTTGCCCGTGGCCGTTTTCCTGCTGTTGGTCACACTGGTGCTGCTGCCGGCCAATAATCTGTTCAAAATAATTATTAAAGGACTTAAGGCCAACGTCTGGGACAGTTTCCGGGAGCTGACAGGATATTATCTGGAAAGCCTGCGCGGCTTGACCACCCTGAAGCTCTTTAATCAGGATCACCCCAGAGAGGACATCATCCGGGCTAAAGCCAATACCTTCAATCTCCGGCTCATGGAGATCATCAAACATAATTTTGTCTCTTTTCTGCTTTCCGACGGCCTTATTTATCTTTCCGTCTTCCTGTCGGTGATTTTCATCTCTGGGCAGCTCAGCCGGGGCCAAGTCCCTCTCGCCAGCGCCCTCATGGTCCTGATGCTGGGCTACGGGTTCTTTGCCTCCATCCGGCATCTGATGGAGATCACTCATTTGGCCCTCAACGGCATTGCGGCTGCTCAGAACATAGGAGATTTGTTGCAGATCGACTCCTCAAGACCCATTCTGCCCCCTGGCAATTCCCCAAAGGTTCCCTCTCCTGGGGGCATCCACCTGGAGAAGGTATCTTTCGCCTATGCCGGCAGAAAACCCGTCCTTGACGCCATTACTCTGGACATCCGCAAAAATCAGGTAACAGCGCTGGTCGGAACCTCAGGCAGCGGCAAGAGCACTATGGCCGGATTGCTGGTCAGGTTTATGGACCCCGGCTCCGGGAGCATTTACTTGGACGGTGTCGATTATGCTTGCTATGCTCCGGATACCCTGCGCCGGCAGATCGTAATGGTACCGCAGCAGGTAGGCATCTTCAGCGGCACCATTGCCGAGAATCTCCGCATCGCCGCCCCGGCTGCCGGCGATGAACAACTGTTGGATGTCTTGGAACAGGTCCGGCTTCTGGACTGGCTCCTCACTCAGCCGGAAGGCCTGAATACGCAAGTAGGCGATGCCGGGGGCAAACTTTCCGGCGGTCAAAAACAGAAACTGGGGATCGCCCGGGTCCTGCTCTGTGACGCGCCTTATATCATTTTTGACGAAGCAACCTCTAGCGTGGACCCGGAGAGTGAACGAGATATCTGGGCCTGCATCGCTGAACTCAGTCAAACCCGCACCCTGATCATCATCTCCCATCGACTGTCCACCATTCGGGATGCTGATCAGATCTATGTGCTGTCAGAGGGGCGGGTGGCCGAATCCGGGCAGCACGCCCAGCTGTTGGACCATAAAAAACTGTATTATCACCTTGTCCAGGAGCAGTCCGCCCTGGAACAGCACGGTGCACAGCAGCAGATGGAGGGAAATGCATCATGACGAAGACTCCGACCCCTACCTTGACTCTTGTCCGTCGCCTCTTCCGGATCGCTGCCTCCGAAAAGCGTGATTTGACCGTTTCCACCCTGGCCAGCATCCTCGGCAATCTTGGTCATGTCGGCTTGATGGGGTCAGGTGCCCTGCTGATTTCAGCCAGTGCCGGACTGCTGACTTCCCCTCCCGCCCTCTGGGCAATATTGATGCTGATCTGCTCCTTGGGAATCGGTATCTGCCGCTATCTGGAAGGCATTTACTCCCATACCGCGGCATACAGGCTGTTGGCGGATATGCGGGGGGATCTGTTTACAGCGCTGCGGCGCCTAGCCCCGGCCCGTTTGATGGACAGGCAAAAAGGCGACATCCTTTCCGTAGCCATATCCGATATTGAGACCATTGAGTTCTTTTTTGCCCATACCATCGGCCCCCTCTTTACAATGATCCTGCTCCCCCTTCTGACCCTGCTTCTGGCCCTCTCCATCCACAGTTCCTTTGCCTTGGCTCTGTTGCCGGTTTATATCATGATCTGTGTGGTTCTTCCCCTGCTGGCCATCCGCCTGGGGCGCTCTATCGGACAGAACTACCGGGAACGGCTGGGCAGGCTGAACTCTTTTATGGTGGAGAGCATCACTGCCTTTAAAGATATCCAAATTTTTCGCTTCGGCGAGAAACGGGCTCAGCTGGGTGCGGAAGAAACCCGTGGCATCAATCGGGCCGCTCATGCCCTGACCATCCACAGGCAGCTGGTTGTCTCCGCTCCGGCCTTTTTCATCTATCTGGCCCGCATCCTGGTGCTGGCGATTGCTTCCCTGCTGGCCGCCCGCGGCGTGACCCATCCTGAGGACATCATCCTCTTGTCTTTTGTGGTCTCCGCATCCTTTTCCTCCACCCAGTCCCTGACCACCGTCATCTCCAATCTTTTAGAGACTTTTGCCGCTGCCCAGCGCTTTTTCGCTATTCTGGACGACGAACCGGAAGTCAGGGAGGCCGAAGATGCTCTGGAGCTGGAGAGTATAGAGCGGATCGAGTTTGCTGATGTATCCTTTGCTTATCACAAAGAGCAAAACCCGGTTCTGCAGCACTGGAATCTGACCATTGAAAAGGGAGACAAGATCGGCATTGCCGGTGCAAGCGGGATCGGTAAATCCACCCTTACCCGCCTGCTTCTGCGCTTTTGGGAGCCAACCGAAGGGGAGATTCGAATCAACGGCATTCCCCTGCAGCGCCTGTCCCTGCAGCGCCTCCGTTCCCGCATTGCCATGCTGGAGCAGGAAACCTTTATCTTTGACGATACCATCACCGCCAATATTGCCCTGGGCAAGCCCGGGGCTACCCGGGAAGAGGTAGTGCTTTCCGCCAAACGCGCCCGCATTCATCAATTCATCGAAACTCTGCCGGAAGGCTACGATACCCGGATGGGAGATTTGGGCGGCCGCCTTTCCGGAGGGGAACGGCAGCGGATCGGGATAGCCCGGGCTATGCTCTCCAACCCGGATATGCTGGTCATGGACGAACCGACCAGCAGTCTGGATATTCTCAACGAAAAGAGTCTTCTGCAGACCCTCCGCGAGGAATACGCGGAGACGACGCTGCTCATCGTCTCCCATAGAAGCTCCACCCTGGCCGATTGCAACCGTATCCTGCACATGGAAAATCAAAATAACACCCTCATCAGGAAGGAGTCCACCTAACATGGAGCATGCCAGCGCCCAACGTCAAAAGACCACAACCAACAAGAATACGATCTTTGTCTTTTCCCTCCTTGTTTTGGGGGTTCTGATCCTGCTTTCCATGATTCTCTCCACATCTCTGGGCCAAGTGCAGATTCCGGCGGCTCTCACCTATAAGATTCTTTTCTTTAAACTGACGGGGGTAGCCCTTGGGGATATCTCAGAAATCACTGCCGGGTCCTTGCAGTACATCGTCTGGGATATCCGCCTGCCCAGAGTTCTGACCGCCCTGCTGGTAGGCGCCGGTCTGGCCATGTGCGGCACCATGATGCAGGCCGCGGTAAAGAATCCTCTGGCCGATCCTTATATCCTCGGCGTTTCCTCCGGGGCCTCGCTGGGAGCGACCTTCGCTATTTTGATCGGCTTTGGGGCAGCGGGCCTGCTTTCCCAGATCAGCGTAGCTTTCGGGGCCTTTAGCGGAGCCTTTGCCGCCTCACTGGCGGTTCTGGCTCTGGCGGAGCTGAGCGGGAAATCCACCTCCACCAAGCTGGTATTATCCGGCATGGTGGTCAATGCCCTATGCAACGCCTTTGCCAACTTTATCATTTTCTTTGCCAATGATTCAGAGGGGATTAAAAGTGTCACCTTCTGGACTATGGGCAGTCTGGCCGCCGCCAAATGGGAGAAGCTCCCGGTTCTTTTGATCATCATCCTGGCGGCTTCCCTCTTTGCCTTATCCCAGTCCCGGATTTTAAATACCATGTTGATGGGCGATGAGGCGGCAGTCACTTTAGGCGTAAATCTCACAGTCTACCGCCGGGTCTATATGGTTATCTCCTCCCTGATCACCGGGGTGGTGGTTTCCTATTGCGGTATGATTGGTTTTGTGGGCCTGATTATCCCCCATATCGTCAGGGGATTTCTGGGGTCGGATCATCGCCGGTTGATGCCGGTTGCCATTCTGACCGGGTCCTTGTTCTTAATCTGGGCAGATCTCATCGCCAGGATTATTCTGCCGAAGACGGAAATCCCGATCGGTATCATCACCGCTATGGCCGGTGCGCCGGTCTTCATCTATATGCTGATCAAACGCGGTTATCGGTTTGGAAAGGAATAATTATGAACTTGGAAGTCAAGCATATTTCAACCACCTTAGCACGAAAAGAAATTGTCAAGGATGTTTCTCTGCAAGTGGAGAAGGGCCGCTTTGTCGGCCTGATCGGTCCCAATGGCAGTGGGAAATCCACCCTTTTGAAGACACTGTACAAAGCCCTGCCCGCCCAGGGGGGAACGGTTTTTCTGGATGAGTGCGATGTTCTGGGTTCCAGCCCCAAAGCTGTGGCCAAGCATATGGCTGTGGTCGGTCAATTTAATGAATTGGATTTTGATTTTACCGTCCGGGAAATGGTTATGATGGGCCGAACCCCTCACAAAGCCTTGTTGGAGGCGGATACAAAAGAGGATTTCGTCATTGTTGATGCCGCTCTCCGGCAAGTCGATCTCCACAGCTATGGGGAACGGAATTATTCTTCATTGTCCGGAGGAGAGAAGCAGCGGGTCATCCTGGCTAGGGCTGTCGCCCAGCAGCCTGAGTTTCTCATTCTCGATGAACCGACCAATCACCTGGATATCCGTTACCAGCTTCAGATCTTATCCATAGTCAAAAAGCTGGGCATCGGTGTCCTGGCGGCTTTACATGATCTGACCCTGGCTGCGGACTATTGCGACTATCTTTATGTGCTTGACCGGGGTTCCGTCGTAGCCCATGGCGAACCTCCAGCGGTCCTGACCAAGGAGCTGATTGAAGAGATCTACGGTGTCCGCTGCGAAACCTATCCCAATCCGGTTACCGGAAAATTCGCCGTGGCCTATTTCGCTGACTGATCCAGTCAACCAATCAAAGTCAATCAAATCTTCCGCAGAAATCTCCGGGTGAAAGCGGTTATCCATAAGCAGCAAATCAGGAATCCTGCCAAAAAAGAAAACCAGTCCGCCCCCTGCCCTACTATTTTCCCCACCCAATAACCAGGCAGAAAGGCCCCCAGGTATTGATAAGGCCTGGGGACAAACCAGACCATCAATAATCCCAGCAGATTGAGACTGGTCAGTTTGGAAATGGCCAGGCCCTCGACCCGGTTGCCGGCTAAGGATACCACCATCATTGCCAGCGCGGCCCCTGTTAAGGTGCTGAGCAACCCGGCGGCGAGGATCTGCAAGAAGGTGAGATGGGCTATGCCGCAAAGCATGGTCACCACGATCAGACAAAGAAAAGACCACACCATCGGCAAGCCTATCCTCGCCGCCAGATAAGCATATCCCTCCAGAGGAGTTATTTGATAATAAGCCCCGGTTCCTTCATCCCTTTCTTCAAGCAGCAGAAAGGCACTGACCATGGCTAACAGCATCGGCGTTAAGATAATGATCATCCCATCGGCTAAAGAATACCATGGCTTTATCGACAAGGCCCCCTGCTGAAACAGCCAGGCATCGGCCTTGGGAATGCCTATTTTGACCAGCAAGCCGAATAGGAAAGGCGCGGCCAGCAGGACTAACAGCATGCCATCATAGGTTATTTGCCGCAAGCCGATTTGGAATAACTTGAGGGTTTGCTTCATAGCTTGCCGCCCCCTTCCCCTTGCAAGGCTGAGGGAACACGCAGCAAGGCAATCCAGATGGAAATCCCCAGCCAAATCATCAGTCCAAATAAAAAAACTATACTTCCCTGTTCAAGCTGGCCCTTAATTGAACCATCGATCAACCGCCAGAGGATCGTGCCCGGCATAATCTCCAAAACCGGATGGCTGATCTGAAAAGCCACTAAGAGGGGCGGGAGTATCAATATCATTCCCACCGGAACCCCCTTGACCATATAGCTGTTGACCGAGTTGGCATAGGTGGCCATCGCCAGGCCCAAGAGAGTAAAAATACAGGAGCCTACAAAGATGCTGCTGAGCAGCAAAGGATAGTCCGCTGAGCCGGGATGGCTGAAACGAACAATAAAGAAAGCGGACAAGGTGGAGATCATGGCCAAAGACAACCCTTTGGCCAAAATATATTCAATTGGCTTCAGCGGCGAAATGCCGTAAAACCGGTGGATTCCTTCATCTTTTTCCAACAGCCAAATGCCCCCGACAAAGAAGAAGCCCAGGGTTGCCGGATCGGTCAGCAGGATGAGGGAGGCACCGATTGCTTTGTGTTGATCGGGTAAAAAGTACAGAATAGCACAATACAATACCGTAATAAAAGCATACAGAAAGTAAAAGCCGTATTTGGCCTGATAGCGTATATCATGAACTGTCGCCATAAAAAGCCTCATTGCAGCTGCCTCCCCGTCAAAGCTATAAAAACCTCCTCCAAGGTCCGCTCTTTGGAGTGAATCCTTAGCAGTGAACCGTTCTGCAAAGCCTTAACAAACTCATCATCCTGGCCCAGTTGGGTGAGGGTGCTCCGTCTGTCCACCGTTCGGCCATCCCTTCTATAGGAATAATTGACTTCCGCACTGCTGCTCCGCTCCACCTGAAAAGCCTGGGGGGTATTCAGGGCTCTAATTTTACCGTCCACAATAAACGCCACCCGATCGCACAATTCCCCGGCATCATGCATGTTATGGGTCGTAAGAATGATGGTTTTTCCTGCTTCTTTCTGCTCCAGCATTATATCCTTTAAGATTCTGGCATTGGCAGGATCCAGGCCGCTGGTGGGCTCATCCAAAAAAAGCAGCTGGGGATTGTGCAGCAGGCAGCGCACAAAACCCAGACGCATCTTCATCCCTTTGGAATAGCTGGCTACTCTTTTATGGGCATCATTCTGCAGACCCACCTGCTCCAATAAGGTCAGCGGGTCCAGAGTTTTTTGATGGTAAAGGGAAGCAAAATACTGGAGGTTTTCCAGGGCTGTAAACTTACCGTAGAAATTGGGGAATTCAAAATCCACGCCAATCCTTTCATAAAATGAACTTTTACGGTGTTTCATTTCCGTGCCCAAGACCTGAACCTGGCCTTGATAGTCTCTCAACACTCCTGTGAGGATTTTTTGCAAAGTGCTTTTGCCGGCTCCCGACGGACCGAGAAAGCCAAAAATCTCTCCCTTCCTGACTGTGAAGCTGATGTCCTGAATAACATCCCGCGGAGCACCCGGATACTTATAGAATGCACCTTCTACTTTAATCATCATAGCTTGCCCTCACAATCTGTTCAATCAGGCTATCCAGCAGCAGGTTTACGACCACAGCATGGTCCGCTTCTTCCTGCTGCAGATAGGCAATTGCCACATATAAGGCCTGAAACGCCTTAGCCACCACGGGAAGTTCATAAGCAAACTGAACCCCGTATTCCTGCAATTTGACCAGTGCTTTGCTGTCCTCAAACCCATGGGCGTCCAGCACATCCTGGGGCAGCTTGCGCTGCAAATAACTCATGACAGCAGAATCCGTTTTAACCAGTATGGGATACTCCTTTACTCCCTCGAGCATCCGGCCAAAAGACCGCTTCGTCAGCTCCTGAGGCCGGAGATCCTTATGGTCTGCCAAAAAATCGTCCAGTTCCTGCCACAGCTTCATCTGACACTGTTCAATAATATCCATATATAAATGTTCTTTATTGGTGTAAAAAGCGTAAAAGGAACCTTTGGCAATCCCAGCCGCCTGGACTAAATCATCCACCGTTACTTTCTTCACCCCATGAGCTACAAACAGCCTCTCTCCTTCCCGCAAAAGCTTTTCTCTGATCATTTCTTTTTCCGTATCAGAAAATCTCGGCATCTTCTCACCTCATACAATCCATATGACTAAAACATTATTTTAGTCATATGGATTGTATCCCTTTGCCAGGAAGAAGTCAATATCCTCTTGCCAGGCTTCCGGCCTGCCTTTTCTCACACATGAAAAAACGCCCCCTGAGGGACGTTTTTAGAGAATAAGCGCCATTATGATGCTTTATCCCGAGTGGGAGCGGATTTTTTCCACATTGCGATTCATCAGCTTACGCCCGATAGGTTCATTTTAAGTGGGAACTTAAGTGAATTATCTTAATTTCTTTTCAGCATTATTCAAATGTACTCTCATAAATTTGTAAGCATTTTGCTTGTCTCCGTTTTTAATAGCCTCCAGAACATTTAAATGTTCCTTAATAATTCCTTCTTTTCGGGATGTAGTTAACTTATATTGTTGATAGTTAAGTTCAAAGAAATGCTGGATTTTTTGCTTGATATTGGCAGACACTTCTACAAACACAGGATTACGAGTAGCCGTTGCAATCGCCTGATGAAACTCAAAGTCGAAATCTGAAGCCTCTCCACGATATCGTAAATCATTTACTATTCTCTGATGGATATCTTCAAGAAGGAAAATATCATCATCCGTTCGATTTTCTGCAGCCAGACCAGCAGCCTCCACATCAACAGCACGGCGATATTGATACCAATGGAGAAGTTCCAAAGAGTTGTTAAGGCTTAATCCCGCCGTAGGATCTAATGCGGAAGGTAAAGCTTTTATATAGGCCCCACTACCATGCTTGATTTCCATTAAGCCGAGAGCAGACATAACACTTAGAGCCTCTCTGATCGTCGGCACACCCACCCCGAAGGCATTACTTAAATAAGAGAGGGAAGGAATTTTATCCCCAACCTTAAACCCTCCCTGAACTATAAGTTCGTTAATTTTTTCAATAATTTCTTCATGCAATTTCTTCTTTTTTATAAGCAAGTTTGGTTGCACTCTTAAATACACCTACCTATCAACAAAGGAAGCTATAAATACTTCCTAATAAACTCCTGCTGTCCTATTAATATTTTACTCTATTTTGCTCTGTTGAAACATTCACCCAATATATTTCTTCCCAAATCATGATAATCCTTTTTTGTTGTAGTCTAATATCATAATATTACATCCTGATTCTATAATAAAAGCAATCCTGACACTTTTCAAGTAATGGGGATGAGTCCTGCCGATCATCATAAATAAATAAAAAACCGCCTTGGATCTAAGACGACTTTTCCAGCCTACCTAAATATATTAAAGGTTGATTTCATAAGAGTTTTAAACATATTCCTGAAACTTGGTATTTAGATTACTCCGAAGATTACTCCTGCTAAAATCATCACCGCCACCATTCCAAACCCCCAGAGGATGTTGAAGCGCTGATGATCGGAATAGTTCACCTTAGCTAGGGCAGCCAGAAGCAGTGGAGAAGCCAGCAAAGGACTTAAGCCGTAACCGATTTGCCCTAGGAGAGCTGCCCGGCCAATCGCTGCCGGATCAATTCCGAAAACTGCACCCGTCTGAGCGAGAACAGGCACAACGCCATAATAGAAGGAATCCGGAGTCATAACCAAAGTGGAGATAAAGCTAATCACCGCAGTAAATACAGGCAGGAGTCCGCTCAATGCTTCAGGGATGACAGTGACCATTGAAATGGCCATAGCATCGATCATTTTAGTTCCTGAGAAGATTCCTGTGAAAATTCCGGCGGCCAACATCATAACCGTTGCAAAGGTGGCATTGCCTGAATTGGCTGTGATACGTTCTTCCATTTGCTTAAAGTCACGATAGTTAATGAAGATCCCGATGGCAAAAGAAACCATGAACAAGACAGCAGGCTTAGCAACTTTAAGAACCAGGCAAACAATACAGCCCACAACCAGGAGAAGGTTGAACCATCTTAACTTAGGACGTTTAATGGATTGATCCTGTTCTCCGAGAATGTTTGCCATATCTATGGTTTCAATTTCAGCAGCCGCTCCTTTAACATACCCTAATCTCTTGCGCTCTTTAGTCCCTAACATATAAGCCATAAACAGGAGATAAATACCACCGGCAATCATAGCGGGAATCAATGGCGTAAAGAGTTCACCGACTCCCAGATCCAATACAGCCATAGTTCTTGCCGTAGGTCCCCCCCAAGGGGAGGAGTTCATGAGATAAAACCCTAAAGCAGCAAGACCTGTCAAAATCAAAGGATTCATACCGACTTTCCTGTATAAAGGAAGCATTGCCAGCGTTACAATCATGAATGTTGTCGGCCCGTCACCGTCCAGGGAGACACACAAGGTCAAAAGGGCTGTGCCAATGGCAATTTTGACCGGGTCATTCTTGGCAAATTTCGCAATAGCTGCAATAAGAGGATCGAACAATCCGGTATCGATCATAATTCCGAAGAAAAGAACTGAGAACATGATCATAATAGCCGTCGGCGCAACGGTTTTGATGCCATCAAACATCATAACCCCCAGATCCGTAACACTTACTCCGAGCAATAAGCCCGCAGCAATGGGTACAAAAACCAGCGCCGTAATAACATGCAAACGTTTTGTAAGAATCAATGTGATAAAAACAATCAGGGTTATGAAACCTAATCCTGCCAGCATTTGAACACTCTCCTTCTCTTATGAATTGTTGCACTAACAAACAGGAAACCTGCGGCATCCCCTCCTTGAGGATTGATAAAGGGTTTTATAATATGAAAGTCAGAAAGTCTTATTCAGACTTTCTGACTTTCATATTATATCACAATTATTTCTTTGTCAATTCTAAATTTACTCATTCAACCAATTTTTTTGACGATTGTGAATAATACATGTCGAAAATGCTCTTGAGGTCTTAGAAGTTCAACAATAAATTGCCTTTTTCGTCAAAAGGTATTGCCATAGGCTTGCTTAAAATCTTCACACCTTTAGCAATAGCTTCATCCACCATGTTTTCAGTAATATAAATATGCTCTAAGTCCTTTGTATTTTTTAGGACACTTAAGCGCAACTTTTCATCATGCAATACATTGGCTGTTTTAATCGCAGCCTGAAGCACCTGCTTGTCGTTAGGCAGGACCATGGGAATATTTGCCGTTTTGATTACCGTAGATGTAAGCACATTGGGATACATATTCTGGAAGTTTATCTTGTCATAGAGACGCTGGGTGATCACGTCACCGAATCCGACACCAGCCGCATTGCCATCGGATTTGTCCGTCAAGGACAGTATCCCGATTTTAGAAACACTGATATCATTTTTAAAGAAATCCGTATTAAACCGTCCGGTGACATTGGGATCTAACCCCGTTCCGGAAATGTCCTTCCCCATGGAGCAAACAATCAAAACATCAGCTTGCTTCCAAAAATTTTTAGGAAGGTATTCATTCGCTAATTTTAATAGCTCTTTTTCCTTTTCCAGGATTTCCTCAGGATCCAAACAAGCGATTCTGGCTACCTTATTGTAGCCATTTTCTATTGTGCCTACGCCAAAAATGACTTTATTCAGGCGCAGGACCTCTGTGCCCACTTCCTGGACGATCCGTGGCATTTGGCCGAAGCCGGTTTTATGGTAGTTTTGAGCTCCATGCTGTTTGCCCAGACCGATAGCCATCATTTTCATTAAACCGCTTTCATAAGGCCCTTTAAACGAAGTATGAGCCTTGATACGGTTGATTAAGATGATCCCGTCGGCTTCATAGGCGTAACGGTCCATAAAAACAGGACGGCCGTCCGAAATCCTGCCAACTTCAACGACCTCCATAGAAGATTTTATGGGAACGCCCATGGTCGCCTCGCTTATCCCATTCATTTCCAAAACATGAATCTGTCCCTCTGCGGTGGCTCCGCCGTGACTTCCCATAGCCGGAAAAATAAAGGGATGGGCACCTCTTTCTTTAACAAGGTCACAGACAGCTTTGGTGATTTCAGCAATTTTATGAACCCCTCTGCTGCCTCCGGTAATAGCAATGGATTGGCCCGGTTTAATATTTCGGTAGCCTCTGGAGTTTATCAATTGTTCTCGAACACAGCCTTCGATATCTTCTATATAATCCTCATGAAATCTTTGTTCAACCTTCACCACCTTGGGGATAGGCACCGGCTCTAAAATACTCTCAATAAATCCCATGATAAAAACTCTCCTTAATTTGCAGTACCTTTCCCTAAGCAAAAGGGTACGCTGAACGCACTTATCCGAGACGGCAGGCTATCCTTCGTACCTAATGCTTAAAAGAAACTGCAAAATAATCCTCTCAAATCAGATCACTTGAGCTGTTTCTAAAATTCTCCTGATTTCTTCCCTTTTCTCATCACTTACTTCTTGAAGAGGTTTTCTTACATACCCCCCTTTATATCCCATCAACTCGCAGGCTCTCTTCAGGCCGGAGATACCGTAGGTGGCCGTGACTGCCGTGTTAATCGGAAATATTCTCTGATATAAATCACGGGAGGCTTCTCCTTCACCTTTGTGATACAAATTATTGATCTCCACGCATTCATCGGGGTTGCAGTTTGCCAGAGCCAGTATTCCCCCGTCCGCCCCTAGGGTTAAGGCCGGATAAAGTGCTCCGGCAGTTCCTACAAAAAGGCTAAAGTCATCCTCCTGAATTAAGCGAACTAAAGAGGCAAACTGAACCATATCTCCGGAACTGTCTTTGAGCCCAATGATATTCGGATGCTTGGCCAATTTGGCAATTAAGGCAGGAGCCATATTTACATGAGTAAATTTCGGAACATTATAAAGAAGAATAGGGATTTGGGTTCCATCGGCGACCATTGTAAAATATTCTTCCAAAGCGGCTGAAGTCATGGCCTGATCATAAAAGCTGGGGGTCAGGATTAAGGCGCAATGAACGCCCAGGTCGGCAGCCTTATTGGTTAAGGCAATGGTCTCCCGGACCGTTTCCATTCCGGTTCCGGCCATAACTAACTTGCCATTGGCATTGTCTACAGTGATCTTAATCAGTTCCAGTTTTTCTTCTTCACTGAGCAGAGGGGTTTCACTGTTGGAGCCTAGGACCAAAAGTCCGCTCATTCCCGTTTGAGCCCATTTCCGGACATTGAAGGCGAATGCGTCGTAATCCACATCACCATTTTGTTTAAAGGGTGTGATCATAGGTGCCATAATACCTCTAAGTTTCTCCATTTTCTCTCTCCTTTTATTAGTTTGCTCTTTATAAATCTCTTCGGCCCACGCAGAACAATTCGTCGGCTCCAATCCATTCGGATTTGGTTTTCTCGCCGTTGGCTATGCGGATCACCATATCCAAAAGTTCCTTTCCTTTTTCCTCAATGGAAGTCCCTTGGGAAATAATATCCCCGGCATTAAAATCGAAGTTATCTTTCATCTGCTCAAAAGTAAACTCATTGCCGGTGATCTTAACAACCGGTGCAAAAGGGAATCCTGTGGGATTGCCGCGGCCGGTTGTAAAGGCCACGATTTGAGCTCCGCATCCGATCATCCCTGTTACGACTTCACCGTCATGGCTTTCATAATTCATTAAAAACATGCCTTTTTTACCAGACTCCGGGGGAACCGCGTATTCTAAGACATCCACAATAGGAGAGCTCCCTGACTTATGAACGCCGCCCATAGCTTTTTCTACAATGGAACTGACTCCGCCGCTGAAGTTTCCTGGAGAAATCAGAGCGTTGCGCCCTTCATAACGCTCATCGATGCGATTGCGCAGGATATCCTCCACCTCATAAATAGCGGCATACACCTTTTTAGCTACATCTTCACTAACTGCCCGTTCCGCCAGAATATCTTCCGTACCAAGCAATTCATTAAGTTCCGACAAAATTGCGCTTCCGCCTTGCTCACAAAGCAGATCCGACATCGCTCCCAGAGTAGGATTGGCTGCAAGTCCGCTGGTTGCATCAGTTCCGCCGCATTTCAGGGCGACCATCAATTCGGAAATATCGCATTCTTCACGAGGGCGGTTAAACTCTTGACGAGCAAATTCCCGGACTATGCCGACCCCTTTTTCAACGGTGGGAAGGGTACCCCCTTCTTCCTGAATGATAATCATCTCCACAGGCTTACCCGATTTCTTAATCCCTTCATACAATTCGTTGGGTGTGAAACGCTCGCACCCTAACCCTACAACAAGGACCGCCCCAATATTGGGATGAGTTCCCATGGCAATCAATGTCCTCGCCGTCAGTTCAAAATCGTAGCCAATTTGCCCGCAGCCCAGGGGATGGCGGAGGGCGATTGCTCCTTCTACCTTACCGGCAATAAGTTCCGCTGTTTTATTGGCGCAAAAAACCGAGGGAATAACGGCAATATAATTACGAACACCTACTCTTCCATCAGGACGTCTATATCCCCTAAACTTCATGCCCATTTATTTCGTCTCCTTTTTCGTTCCGCGAATGCAGCTCATATTATGGCTATGAATCCAGGTGCCCTTGGCAACAGCATAGTTCATACGTCCAATTTCCACACCGTACTTAATCACTGCTTCATTCTCTTTTAAATCAACCATCGCCACTTTATGGGCAAACTCAATATCTTCTTGGAGAACTATCTCTCCCTGAGGGGTTTGAATACTATCCCCTTTGCCGGCATTTTCATAAAGCACCGCAACATTGTCTCTCGGGTCAACAATATGACTTCTTCTTAACATCAAATACGCCCCTTTATAGGTACTCGGCAAACTCTGCCAGAAACTCATCGATTTCCCGGCTGTTTTTTTCCGTCACATGATAAGCCGGCCGGCGGCAATAGCTGGATTTCAGGATCCCGCGCCGTTTGAGAATCTCCTTTTCAATCGCCAGGAGGGACTCCGGGTTAATCATCCAATCGCCAAGGTATTTTTCCATCTTACCGTAGATTTCTTTTGCTTTTTCCTCATTGCCGGCATCCAGCTCCTTGAAGATTGCCGCATAGAGTTCGGTGAAACCACCTACAGTCATTACCCCCCTGACCCCGATTTTATAGAGCTCGACAATTTCCAACCCTGCCCACCCTGTCAAGATGGGCATATCCGGTTTCAAGTCGAGGAATTTCTGCATAAAATCTTGCGCCGGGCGATACTCCATCTTAAAGGCCGCGTGAGGATACTTATCGGACATGGCCACCAGTTCTTCTTCAGGCAAATACAGCTTTGTGGCTAATGGGGCATATTGAATAAGCACAGGAATATCAACCGCTTCCAGTATGCAGATCATATGCCGGCGCACTTCCTCTACGGAGGGAGAAAAGTAGAAGGGGGGCATCACCATTAACATATCCACCCCAAGAGCTTGGTATTTTTGGGCCGTCTTTACCGCCACATCCGTGCTCCAGTCTGTAACAGACAATACACTGACCACCTTCCGGCCTTTAAGGGTATCCAAAAATACTTGGGTCAGCTCTGTTTTTTCAGCGTCGGTAAGCTTATGGTATTCGCTGGTCATGCCATATAAAACAACGCCCTCAGCTCCGGTTTTGGACAGATAATTAAGTTCCTTGGCAAATTCCTCATAGTCCACGCTTCCATCCTCTTGAAAAGGTGTAAATGCAATCGTATAGGAACCTTTAATTCTTTGCATTAAATCAGACATTATATCCCCTCTCCTTCCAAAGCAAATGTGTTCTCGGCACTCTTAAACAGACAAAGTCTGATTCACACTTCTAGGGATAGACTATCATAAAATAAATTTTTTGTCTATTCAAAGTTTTGCTCCCTATCACCTAATTCTTATCATTCAAAGGGAATCATCTGATAAATGAGAATGCTAAAAAGGCCTAAGTCAATCTCACTATGGAGACTTCTTTAGGCCTTTTACCTTGTCATGATTTTTGCTATTTTTTCTGAGCATTGCCATGCATTTAAAAGGTGTTATCTGGATGTAGCGCGATCAGCTGCTCCGCTCTCGCTAATTAGTCACTTATGAACAGCTCTCCCACTTGCTCTTCCTTCCACTTCAGTACAAAATGGTCTCCAGCAGCGGCTACACCGACACCGGCAGGCGTTCCGGTGAAAATAATATCCCCTTCAGCCAATCCGAAGTGTTGGGCACAGAATTCTATGATGGTGGGAATATCAAAAATCATCTCCTTGATATTTCCTCTTTGCACTTCCTGTCCATTCTTCTCAAGGGTAAAATCATGGCCGGCCGTCCCCTCCAGCCCTTCGAAAGGCAGCCATCGGGATAGTACGGCTGAATTAGGGAACCCTTTAGCCAGCAACCAGGGCAGTCCTTTTTTCTTCAGCTCATCCTGAACCTCTCTTAAGGTAAAGTCAATCCCTACAGCTATTTTATCAATAACCGCTTCGGCTTTCAT
Source organism: Desulfitobacterium sp. LBE (assembly GCF_007830365.1). Lineage (NCBI taxonomy): Bacteria > Bacillati > Bacillota > Clostridia > Eubacteriales > Desulfitobacteriaceae > Desulfitobacterium > Desulfitobacterium sp. LBE. The sequence continues at coordinate 1,457,534 of NZ_VLKD01000001.1, forward strand.
GCCGGGTTCATAGTTTTTGCCCACATGAACAACCAACTCCACCTCGTAATGAACATCACCTTGGCCTTTGGGCATAACAACAGCCTGCCCCTGACCTTCCACCAGAGCATGAGTGGGCTTGGCAAAGAGAAAGGGGGAAGTTGGAACCGCATTGTTGAGTTCCTTGGCATGCTGCAGATAATTGCGACCGACACAATAAATGTTTTTTACTACCATATGTACCCCTCCAAAACGTTTCATTGAGTTTAACATAAAATAAATTATAACCTACATTAGGTACTACTGTCACTCCTTGACATATTTTTCAAATGCTTATGAATAATCCACCCAATAGATAAACCCGGGACAAAACATGATCATCGATCCGTTTTGTCCCGGGTATTCACGCTTAGCTATCTCCGCCTTGGCTATTTTAGCTGTTTATCTCCCGGCTAGTTTAGCTGTCTATGCTTTGAGTGTCCTTGCTTGGTAAGTCAAAACTCTTTCTGTCATGCATGCCTTTGCCAAAGCCCTTGTCTCCGGGGGCAAAGGTACCGTTCTTCATCGCCTCTTTTTGCTCATCCAGGCGGGCCTGAGCCTCGGTCAGCCATTCGGCAATCTGCTCATCCGTCATCTTTCCGGAACTTTTCATGGCTTCTTCCTGATCCTGCAAACGGGCCTGGGCTTTTTCCAGCCATTCAGTGATCTGTTCTTCGGTCAGGGGCTCACCGGCTTTGAACATCATGGTGTCGTGATGTTTCTCCAGACCCAGCCCCAGTCCCGGTACCTGGCCCTTATCCAGAGCTTCTTCACTGTGCTGCTTCCTCTGGCTGATGGATTCTTTCAGTTTATCCGCCTGTTCCTGAGTCAGGAGACCGGCTTCCACCTCTTTGTCCACGATTTGCTGCTGAATTCCAAACATCTGCTGAGTCAGGCTCTTGATTTCCGCCAGCTTGGCGGAATCGACCGCATCCGCTCCCAACACGGTGGTTGCCCCGGCTGCCAGAAGCACCGCACTCAGCACTCCGACCATAAGTTTTTTCTTCATTAAAAATTCCCTCCTTTTTTCGTCTTAACCCTTTATGTACGCCTTGGTCAAGACTACTCTTTCAGCATAACCCTCTTTGCTGAGAAAACGCTTAAAGCAACCTGAGTATCTCTTTAAGGCTTACTGAAAGTTTGCTGAAAAAGTGGAGGAACTCTTTGAACGCCCCGATCCTTAGCAAATGGCTGCAGCCTATTCGAGGCAGCAGCCATTTGCTAATTTGTTCAAGTGTTAATGTTGATGTTGATGTTGATGTCCAGACATGGCCTGTTCAAATCCAGGTTGTGTCACCAGGATATAGCCTGACAGCAGAATCAATAAGATACCTATCACCGGACGCAGCTGCTGGGTCCACCTGTTCATCTTGAATAATCTTCTTACCCCGGGGACAAAGGCCATAGCCAGCAGGAGGCTATGCCCCAGCCCAAAGGCTCCTAAAGCTAAGGAAGAATAGATCATGTGACCACTGGCCATAGCCGTTCCGCTCATCATCAGAATAACCGGTGTAGTACAAGGAGAGGGGGCCAAAGCGAAAAAACTGCCCAGGACCCAGGGGCTCAGGCCTTTCTGGTAAATATGCCGGAGGGGGCCGTTTTTCCGGGTAACATAAAACCCCGAGACCTTGACGGGAAACCGGAAACCCAGCAGGATTGCCCCGGCAGCAAGGTATAAAACGCCTAAGAAGATCGCCCAGTACATACCGGGCAAACGGAAAAGTATCCCCACCCGGGCGGCCAGAGCACCGATCAGCATCAGGGTTAAGGTAAACCCTAAGATAAACTGAATAACCCGGCTATACCCTTCCTGACGTGCCCCACCTATTACTAAGGGGATCATGGCTCCCATGCAGGGATTAATGGACAGAACAATTCCTCCCATAAACATGGAGACCATTAACCACCAGGAGCCATTTTCCATACCGAGCATCAAAGAGTGAGCTAAGGAATCCATTCTTCACCACCCTTTCTTGACCTTTTAAGGTATTTTTATGTCCAAGAAAGAGGTTAAAGAACCAGAAACGTCCTCATCCCGCTTTGTTTTCGGGAACAATATATTCAGCGCAAACCAATCTTCTGCGGCATCTATGCTGACATTCCCTCCGTATTCCTGTACGGCGAGATCGATGATGGAGATTCCGGCTCCATGACCATCGGGATCCGGCTTCGTGGAAAGCAGCTTCCCTTCATGCCACCTCAATCGACCGCTGTAATAATTTTCAAAGCGCAGGATCACCCAGTTATCCCCTTCAGAAACACGGATGGTCAGCTCTTTTTTGTTTTCTTCAACGTATTGCAGGGCTTGAATCCCATTATCGATGGCATTGCCGAAAATAGTGGCGATGGCCAGAGGCTTCAGAAAGCTGAGCAGCTTGCCATCCAGCAGCATAATCATCCTTATCCCCATTTGCGAGCATTCCATTCCTTTGCTGATCAGGACGACGTCAAGTGCTTCGTTGCCGGTATGGTGCAATTGGTCGTAAGCATTTATTTCCTGTTCGATCTGCCGGATATATTCTTCGCGTTCTTTGCCATGTTCAGCCACATCAAGGCAGAGCAGATGGTTTTTGAAGTCATGGTACCTGCGGTTCAGGATATCCACCGTTTCTTTCCTGAGCCGGTATTGCTCGTGCTGGCTTTGCAGCATGGCTTCCATGCGTGCCAGCTCGATTTCCTTTTGACCGAGGGCCAGAGTATTGTTGTATCCCATGACCACAACCAGACCGCAAAAGCTGCACACTTGAGCGATGATCGCCGTGGTCAGAGGCAGGTTTGTTTGCTCAAAGCCCATGATAAGCCCCAGATTGGTAATATAAATCACGGGGATAATCGCAATATACAGCCAGAGCAATTGACGCCAGCTCTTTTTCTGGTTGGTGTGCATTGATTTGTTAACAAGCCGGAAGCTTGCCTGCAAAAGCAGAAAATAGAGTGCCGTATAGACAATGCGCAGGGTAACGGAGGCCTCGGGAACGGTAAAATTAACCCCATGCAGGGCAAAGGATAAGCGCATGACCGTTTGGCGGAGGGCATGAACACAGAGAAAGATCAGCAGCAGGTAATACACGCCGTTATTGGGCGATATTTGGAATTTAACCATGATATAAGCATATAAGAGGGAATAATAAGCGAAGGTAATGTAAAAAAACTCGTTTTCAATGTCAGGGATTAAATAGACCATTTCCCGGGACAGCATCAGCAGAAAGGCAAATGTCAAGGTCAGGCCTATATTGATCAGCCTATGCTCTTTTCTTTTTTTACAGGCGGAAAGAAAGGAGGCAATTGCCGTTAATTCACAGATTCGCAAACTAAACAAAAACAGATTGTTAAGAACAGAAAGCTCCATTTTAAATCTTGCTCCCCAAATAATTTCCGATGGCGTCCAGAAACGCTTTGCGGCGATGCTTGCTGACAGGAATTCGGGCCGAGCCGACCATGGCATAGTCTTTGCCGACGGACCGTACATAGGCCACGTTAACCAGGTATCCGGCATGGCATCTGAAGAAACGCCCGTCATTCAGCTTTTCTTCAATGCTGTGCAGTGTATCGTTGCAGCGGTAAATCTCCGTATCCGTATGGATGAATAACTTACGCGCCACAATCTCGAAGTACAAAATTCCGGAAAGCTGCAGGTTGACAATTTGGTCAAGCACCTTGAAGCGTACACAGGAGTGGCTAGTGCGGTTCAGGCGTTGAGTCGCCCGATAGAGCTTCTGGGCAAAAACACTGTATTCCACAGGTTTGACGATAAAATCAAAGGCCCGCACGGAATACCCCTGCACGGCGTACTGCACAAGGTTGGTTATGAAAATAATAAGCACATTTTCATCGCTTTTCCTGATCTCCTGTGCTGTCGCCATGCCGTTCATATACTGCATGTGAATATCCAGCAAGAGGATGTCAAATTTACCGGAGCTGAACGATTCCAGAAATTCCTCGCCGTCCGGATACACGTGTACAAACAGGGGCTCCTCTTTTTCTGCTTGGAAACGGTCCAGATATTCCTTTAACAGTTCCCGGTCTTTGTTTTCATCTTCAACAATCGCAATATGGATCATGTCAGCTACACCCACCGTATTTGCTTTTGTATCAACTTAATTGGCAAAGATAACTTTCTGTATCTCATCGATGTGAAAAAGCCCTTCTTCAGTGGGTACATACCTTCCATCCAGACAGCTTATAAAGGATTGCTTCAGCAATAGTTGCAGAGACGGACCCATTGCCGCCCCAGCTCCTTCTCCAAAACGCGCAGCAAATTCCTCCTCCGAAAATCCTTCCGCTAATTGCAGCCGCAGAGCGGCGAAGCGTTTCTGCCGGGCCTTCTCATCCAAATACAGCACATTTTCCGTAATCTCTTCGTATTGACCGGCCCATTTCAGATATTTTGCCAAATCTGTCGTATTCGTAATTCCGTATCCGTCCACATAGGACTTGGCCCCGACGCCAAACCCGATGTGATCCATACCTTGGCTCGTATAATAAAAATGCCTGCTTTCATAGCCCTTTTTGGCAAAATGTCCGGCCGCGTATTGGCAGAAGCCTTTTCCTTTCAGGTATTCCAGGCTATACCGGTATTGATCCCTGCACTCCTCAGCGCTTACCCCCTCCTGCTCAGACAGTTCAAACCGTCTCAGAGTGATATGGGATAGAGCCGGCAAGGCCAGGCATGTAACAAGGGAGTTGCGTAATGCGGCTTTGGTCTGACCGGGAATCCCATACATCACATCAGCGTTGACATTCCTATAGTTGAACATCCCCAACATAGTCAAGCCATCTTCAAGATCCGCCAGTCGGTAGGACGTGCCCAGATAGTCCAGCATTTTGTCACTGGCGCAAAGGGCCTCCACGCTGATCCGGTTGAAATTGCACATATTCAGCCCCGACAGGCAGGGCGATACCAGAGTTTCCGGAGCAGCCGCGATGGTCAGCTCCAGATATTCAGCCATTTGATACGCTCTCTTAAAGCGGAGCAGCAGCCGCGCCAGCTTATCCGGGGACAATACGGTAGCTGCTCCGCCGCCCACATAGATGCTTTGGACTGTTTTCCCCTCCAGCAGCTCCCCGGCATGATCGATCTCCCGTTCCAAGGCCTCCAGGTAAGCATTGCGGGTTCCTTTCCCCGCAGGCCGGATATGAGAGGATTCGCCTCTGCGCCTTCTGATGCAAAAAGGGATATTGACAAACACGGTCACTGAACTCATTGGCACAGCCTCCATCCAACCAGATCTTGTAACAAAAAGCACACACGCTGTCCGAAAGCGGAGCCAGGAAATCCTTTGCCTCCGGACAGCAGCATGCCTAATGAGGGTTTGCTAGATGCCTTGGGCGGCATTCTTTCCTGCCAGCCAGCCGTGGGTCATGGCCATGCCCAGGGAATTGCCGGCCATCGGGGTGACGTATTCCAGTCCATAGCGGTTGCCCAGGCAATTTCCGCAGGTATAAAGCCCTTTGATGGGGTCTTCCTTGTTCCCCGCCCGGGCAACCCGGAATTCCTCGTCGGCAACCACCCCTGCCAGCGTGACCAGGCCCAGGCTTGGCTTGCTGTTCAGCTCGCTTTTACCGCCGTAAAAAGGCGCTTCGTCTACAGGGATCATCAGGTTCTTCTGCTTGCCGTAATCAATATCCCCTTCCGCCGAACGGCACAGCTCATTGTAGTGGGCAACTTCCGCCAGGAAGGTTTTCTTGGCGTCTCCCGTATAACCCAGAAAATCAGCCAGTTCATCCAGGGTATTGGCGGCATACACCGTTCCTTTCATATAAGCCAGGCTTTCCGCCACGGCGACGCCGGAAATCTGGGTACCTTCCGGATTGCCGACCTCTATGCTGTTGAAACCCTCCAACATAGCGTCCGCCATTTCCTTCCAGCCAAAGTTAGGGGCTCCGTGGTCAAGACCGCCCTTAAACAAGGTTTGGAACACCTTTTTATCCGTGACGAAGGAGGCCAAACCCTGGGGCTGGCGGAACATAATGCCGCTTGCCGTCGCTGTACCTGCTTCATTATGGAAGCGCCTGCCTTTTTTATTGAGCTGAAGAAAGGGGCCTGCTCCCCATGGTCCGGAAGGACCGGATTTTTTGCCCATGCAGCCTCTTGGCGTCGTTTCCATGATTCCGCCTGCCCAGCACATCATTTTATGTCCGGTCCCGCTGCGGGTTGAGGTATATTGCCAGTCGGCCACTGTCTGGCCGGAGCGCTCCGCCCATTCCATGTACTCATTAAGAAGAGCCCAGCACATCTCGGGATTCCCTTTAAAATCGCCGGCCGCCATGACAACCCCTTGGCGGGCATTAAACTGCTTGTAAGTACCGGGGCTGTTCAGATCCTCGGCAATTACGCCCGTCACATGACCGCCGGCGTCTTGAACAAGCACAACCCCTGTATGCTCAAAGTACCAGGTGGCGCCGTGTTCCTGGGCGTAATAGCAAATGTATTTATTGAAATACTCGATGTTGTTCCCCTGATGTCCATAAAACTGGATATTGCAGGGCCAGGTCTTATAATCGCCGACCTGCATGGGGTAAACCTGGTCTTCGTCATGCTGGTGATGGACGACGGATAAAGGATATTGGGTCATATCCGAATAATCCACCGTGACATCGTCTTTGCCGTGCAGCTCTTTTTTCACCACAACGGCGCTGTCCTCCTGAATCCGCCTGTCCCCCATGCTGGCGTAGATTTCCATCATCCGGTCCAGCATGGGGCCGGAATTCTGAACGTATTTCCTGATTAGATCAGGATCGCAGCGACCCATGGTGCGCTTGACAAACTCATAGGCGATCTCGCCGGTATTGTAAGGACCAAAGCCGCGTCCGATCAGCCATTTGGAATTGACATGGCCGATATCCTCGCCGTACCAGCCGCTGCGGTTGGTGCCATCGCCTTTAAGATCAACGAATGAACTCCAGGGCTGGGTTTCAATTACGGCGACGCTGGCGCCTTCATCCACCGCTCCCAGAGCCGCCAGCAGGCCGGAATGACCGCCGCCAACCACCACCACATCTTTCTCGATCACTTCTTTGATGGCGGCCGCCTCGATCTGAGGCGCCTTTCCCAGCCAATCGCCGGTGCTGCACATACCAAAGATGCGCTCACCCTCTGAAGCCGCAACTGGTGCGCCATTTCCCTCAGGGGCCGGTGCCCCGGCCGGTGCAGAACTGTCGCAAGCGGTCAATACCCCCATGGCGGCAAGACCGACCGCTCCCACCGCACTGCTTTTCAGAAAGTCTCTCCGGGAGAATCCTTTTTTTACTTCGTGATTGCTCATAAACTTTCCTCCTTTGTACAGTTAGACCCCTTGGGCGCAGTTTTTGCCGGCGGCATACCCGTAGTATACGCAAAGGGAATGGCTGATTCCGCGCATACAAATCGGATATTCCACAGCGAAGCGGTTGCCCATGACGTTGCCGCATACATAGAGTCCGGAAATGACCTGCCGCTCCGGATTTTTGGCATCCACAGCCGTGAAGGTACGGCAATCCTCATCGCTTTCCAGGCCGCCTATGCAGACGAGCATGGCGGCCGTCCCCCATTTGGTGGCATAGAAAGGAGCCTTCTCAATGGGGAACATTCGCTTGGCGCTTTTGCCGAAATCTTCGTCCCTGCCGGCTTTGGCCAGTTCGTTGTAACGCTGGACAGAGGCAAGCGCCCTTTCCAACCCTTCCCCTGCAAAGCCCAAATTGCGGAGGAGCTCTGGGATGGTATTGCCCTGGGCGGCAAAACTATCCGCTTTTTTGGCTGATAGCTTGGTGTACTGGCGATCGGCAAAGTTGGGATTGGACTCATCCTCATCTTCCGGAATGATGTAGCAGAGACCCCCGTGGGCCGGAGCCATAAAAGGAATCTGCTTACCCCAGTCGGAGTCAAAAATCTGAAACGAAGTCAATTCCGGCTGCAGTTCAATCTGGTTATGCAGCTGCTGGCCGGGAATATCCTCGTTCATGAACCGCTCACCATGCTTGTTGAGCTGCAGGAAAGGGGTGACTCCCATACCGCTGCCCATATGATGGGTCATCGGCGCATGATAATCCTGAACTTTAGCGCCAATCCAGGCTCCCATGCGCAGTCCGTCACCGGTATCGACGGGATTGCCCTCCACATCCTTGCCCAACATGCCCATGGCACCCATATTCCCAACACCCTTTTCGATAACCTCAGGGGCAAAATGCCGCAGGATCTTCTCATCGCCGGCATTATCACCCGTGGCCAGAACAACTCCCCTGTCGGCATTAAACTGCAGGTATTTGCCGTTTTTCGCGTCGCGCACGATGATCCCGGTCACACGTCCCGTATCATTTTTCAGCAATTTGGTGCCGAAGCAGCCATAGAAGACCTTGGCTCCCTTGGCCAGGGCGGCATTAAGATTGGCTTCCACCACAAATCCCTGCTGATCCCTGCGGCTGGAGCGGAATTCCATGGATGACGGGAAGGTGGGAAAGTCTTCTTCCGCATAATTGTAGCCTTCCGGCAGAGGCCAGGACAATGGCACCAGAATCCCCTTATCGAACTGCTCCTGGGTTACAGCCTGGCGTGTGGTAGTGCAGATGGTAAGGTCCGGATAAGCTTCGATGAACCAGTCCATGACCTCGTGAGCATGCTCCGCCCATTTCTTCAGAATGGTACGCTTGTTGCGGTATGTGCATTCCTTCATGAGGCGATCCACAACCACATCGGTGGGTACAATATTTTCACGTCCCCACCGCTTGTTCAGGGTACCGTTTAAAAGGGCGTATTCCCCCGAACGGCAGTTAAATGATTCCGATTTTTCGATAATGGCGACCCTGGCACCTTCTTCAGCCGCTGCCCGCGCCGCGCAAATGCCTGCTAACCCTGCGCCGACAATGACCACATCAAAGGTCTGGGTCTCTGCTATGGAACCTGTTGCCGGTTCAGGGCCCAGCCAATCGTCAGCTGTTGCCCCCGGGGCGGGCTGTTCGGTTTCCGGTGTTGCGGCAGCCGGTGCTTGAGGAGCGCAACCGGCCAAACCTGTGACCGCGATTGCGCCGACCGCTCCCGCGGCTCCTTTGAGAAAACCGCGCCGAGAAATTTCGTTACTCATGACAATCCTTTCCTCCCTTATAATCTGAGAAGTATACCAGCTTAAGGGGCTGATTCATTCCTCCTTTCTTATTGTTTATATTTTATAACTTTTTTCACAAAGTATAAGCTTCGATGTTTACTTGGTCCTGAATCGTGTTTATTTGGCGCAACAAAAAAGAGCCGACTCAGGATGCCCATTTTGCGCCACCTGAACAAGCTCAGTGTAAATCTCAAATTGCTTATTTTCTTCTACAGTATTTCGTCGTTTTTATCATCCAGTCCCTGAATCGTGACAATAATTTTATTGGGTAAGCAAACGATGGCTTGGCTTGGCCTGGCAATCCAGCTGGTTTCCGAGCAAATCCTCTCGGGGCAAATCTCTTTAGGCATCTCCAGCATTCTTACTTTACCGTTTTTCACTTCAAGATAACCGGTTTGCTCTCCAAACTTAAATTCATAGGTTTGCATTTCCTCTTCAACCACGAGAGGGATTCTTTGCTTTACTTCATTGTCAATGACAATAACAATGCTGGCATTTGCCTGAGCGGTTTTTGCCAGGGTCATCGTGCCCAGCAAAATACTGCTTATGAGCACGATGCCGATAACGAGCAACTTCTCAACTTTTTTCATCTTTAATCCCCATAAGTTATTTCCAAAAGGTTGTTTCCATAACATTGGCATTATAGCAGGCAAATTTGATTACTTAGTGAATGAGCTGTGAATAACTTATGAAGAAATTATTGCTCTATAACATTTAGAAATTAGTACCCTATAGCATTTAGCAAATGATCGGGATAACCTATTCTCGATAGTTTGCATTATGGCTCAGTGGCTCCCGTTATTGATCCACTTATCTAAAAGAGGGATATGTCTCTTTTATAGAGAAAGACATTTCAAGGTATTGCCTTATAAGACGTATGAAGGTATGAACGTCTAATACATATGACAGAGGCGTTCATGGAGCTTGGGAAAGGAGCAAAAAGGATGAAAAAATTTCTGCTCATCATAATGTGCTTTGTAATCTTGGGCGGCTGTGCAAAACTTGGGAAGCCGGAAACGTTCCTGTTTACGGAGGAAAACTATCCCCGCATCGACGGCTCGACGGCTACGATTCCGCTGATTGAGGCTGTGGAGTGCGCACTGCTGGGGAAGGCCCGCACAGACGTTAAGGTCAATGTGAGCAAGACCAGCGGCGCCTATGAGGCCCTCGCAACCAACAAAGCGGACCTCCTGCTGGTGTATGACGGGGGCGATGAGACCCGGAAGCAGGTCAACGCCGATGAACTGTTTGAAACCGCCCCCATCGGGAAGGACGCTCTTGTCTTCCTGGTCAACCAGGATAACCCTGTGGAAAACCTCACCACCGAGCAGGTACAAAAAATCTTTTCCGGCGAATACACTAATTGGAGCCATTTGGGCGGCAACGATGAGCCCATCAGAGCCTATCAGCGCGGAATCGGCTCCGGGAGCCAGGCGTTGATGGATAAGCTCGTCATGCAGGGACTTCCCATGGCGGAGCCTGCCAAGGTGCGGGTGATTGAAAGCATGGGCGGGCTGATTGACGCCGTTGCGAACTTTGTGGGCGGCCCCACGGGAATCGGTTATAATGTATTTTACTATGTGACGGAGATGCGGAAGAACAACTATATCAAGCTCCTGTCCGTCGACGGGGTAGAGCCCACCTATGAAAGCATTCAGTCGGGGGCTTATCCTTTTGTCAGCGAATTTTACTCCGTCATCCGCAAGAGCGAGCCGGCGGACTCCCCCGCCCGCGCTCTGCATGAGTGGATGCTCAGCGATGAGGCCCAAAACCTGATGGCAAGCGAGAAATATGTGGCCCTTCACGCCAATCCTAAGGCGAACACCCCCCATGTGGACGGAAACTATGCCATGTATCCCCAGGGCGAGGAGCCGGTCTATTTTCCAGGGACAAATCCCTATGCCCTGACACCGTCCAAGGCTTACGGTAAGCTGTACTTTTACCTCGGAGCCATCCATAGCGAATCGTCCTCATCGCCACAATTTTACGGTCTGTGCACCGCGGACGGAAAAATCGTCACGGAGCCGATTTACACTGTCGCGACCCTGCTGACGGACAGCAAGGGCAACACGGCCTACCTGTGCTTCCGCTCCGACCTGGCACGGAAGACGCTCAGCAATCCCGCCATTCTGTTTACAACAGATGGAAGCTGGGTCAAGGACTATGACGACGCCCAATTCTGCTACGGTTTTAACGGAGCGGCCGATTCGGTCATCAACGCAGACTTTATCGCTGTGAAGAAGGATGGCCAGTGGGGCGCTGTGAACATGAACGGGGAAACCGTGCTCCCTTTCGACAGGAGCACTCCCGACGGTATCTATGGGCAGCCGGACTTCAGAAACTCAGGGCCAGAGCTGATGCTGGGAATCACGGCGGACCGGTATCTGGCCAGCGGGAAGCTTTACGACGCCAAGGGCAGGCTGATTGCCGACGACATCAAAGGCCTGCCCATGGCGGCGGCCGGAAACTACTTTGTGACAACAGATTTTAGTGCACAAAGCGCTCCAGTGGTCATCTATACCTACACCCTTGACGGAAAAATGCTGGCAAAGCTGGAGAGCAGCTCTGAGTTAGTCCAATGGGCTTCACCTTGCGGGGACTATGTGCTGGCGCGCCTGGAGGACCGGATTAAAGTCTATGACAGGCAACTCCAAGAGCTGTATGAACTTCCCCTCAGGCTTGATGAAACGGAGCATCGCTACGCCTATATGCGGCAAGGAGCAGGCGTGCTGTATGATTCTAACCTGACTACGAAATTCCACCACACCTACCTGCCGGACGGGACAAAACTGGTCACCTGGTACGACCCCGACATGGGGGAAAACTTTGCGCAGTAAGATGCCCTATTTTAGTTCTTGTTGTTAATTTCTTTCTCCATGCGCAGGATTTCTTCCAGTGGAAGATGAGTCGCTTTAGCTATTACTTCCGGACTCATTCCCATGGTCAGCATGGTTCGGGCGGTTTCCCTTTTCTCCTCTTGTCTGCCTTCTTCCCGGATCCATTGTTCAATCTGGGTCATTTTCAACACCTCCAACAATTTCCTTTTGTTACTCTCGGACATAATCTTGTCGGTGATCACGATCAGCGCGGCAATGGTGAATAGTTTCGTCTTTTCATCGGCAGCCTTGGCCAGCTCTGCCGCCATTTTTGATCGTTTACCTGCCCCTCTTCGCGAAGAACAATCTCTTCGATCGACGGTTCGATTGATTGAACCGTCTCTAAAATTATGGACTTATAACGACTTTCAAGCCAATCCAGACAATTATCATCAGCTCAGTCACGGAGTGAGGATAATAAAGCTGAGATACTTTCCGCCAAGCAGGAAATACGGGAAAAGCTGAAAACCTTCGTTCGCCGGCGAACCGGCAGGAGTATGGCGTGGATAACACAGGGCATACTCTATGCCAAAGAGGGCTTCTGGCATCTGCCAGTCGCCCTCTTTGGTTATTTTTCTGACTGTCTTACTGCGACAGCGCCTTTCGTATCTATCAGGATTCACTCTCCGCACTCACCATGATGTTGGTGGTCATGGCAAACGGAACCGGTGGATTTAAGAGTCCCTTTAAGATATTCTTCCACAACATCCTGGGTATTGCCGGCTGCTCCCGTGATCACTTCGATGCCCTTTTCATTAAAGATATCGATGGCACCTGCCCCCATGCCACCTGAGATGATCACATTGACGCCCATGTCATTAAGGAAGTTAGGCAAAAAACCAGGCTTATGCCCAGGGTTTGGCAGGCAGCCGCTCTTAACAATCCGGTTCTCTTCGGCTTCAAAAATATTGAAGTTTACGCAGTGGCCAAAATGCTCCGCCACTCTTTCCATTTCACTTGCTACTGCAATTTTAAGCATCTTTCATTCCCTCCATTTTTTCCAATAGTTCAGCTGCCAGGTCAAACCAATTTACCTCAACCTGTTCTATGGTTCCCTGATCGCAGGCCGCGGCTATTTGGGGTTCAATCGGCAATTTGGCGAGAATCTTTAAATGATGTTCAGCGGCGATCTCTTCAAGATGACTGTCGCCAAAGATCTGATACTCTTTGCCGTTGTCAGGGCATTTAAAATAGGACATATTTTCAACCAGACCCAGAACAGGAATCTTCATCATTTCCGCCATCTTGACGGCCTTGGTGACAATCATGGCTACCAGCTCCTGCGGAGAAGTGACGACGATAATTCCATCCACCGGCAGGGATTGAAACACTGTGAGGGGAACATCGCCGGTTCCGGGGGGCATGTCGATGAACATGAAATCCACATCCCTCCAGATGGCATCTGTCCAGAACTGCTTGACGATCCCGGCGATAATCGGTCCCCGCCAAATCACAGGATCGGTATCCTTTGCCAAAAGCAAATTAATCGACATAATATCAATACCGGCTTCACTTTTAACAGGAATCAGGCCGGATTCACCGCCCCGGGCTTTCTCCTTAAGACCAAAGGCTTTGGGAATGGAAGGTCCTGTCACATCGGCATCAAGAATCGCCGTATGGTAGCCTCTTTTCTTCATGGCAACGGCAAGCATGGAGGTGACAAGGGATTTTCCCACCCCGCCTTTGCCGCTGACGATACCGATAACCTTTTTGACCCTGCTCTGCTCATGGAGCTTTGCGGAGAAATCGGGGTTGCCTTCTTTGCGGTCTGCGCAGTCCTCCCCGCAACTGCTGCAGCTTTCATTGCATTGTTCGCTCATAGTTTTGTCTCCTTTATTATCAGATTAGATCCATCACATTGTTATAAGGTTCATCACCTTGTTGTAGACCTCTCTTACTGCTGTTCCCGATGCGCACTCACTATCGACAATCGTCAGCCCCTTATTGATAGCTTCAACGGCAGCGGCATCAAAAGGAATTTTTCCCACCAAGGGCAGTTCCTGTCTTTGGCAATACTCCTCGATTCTCTCCGTATGGTCGGGGTTGGTATCCGATTTATTGATACAGATGGCAGCTTTCGTACCGAATTTGGCCGCTGTGTTGATGATGCGCTCCATGTCGCTGATGCCTGATAAGGAAGGTTCCGCCACAATCAAAACCATATCCACGCCGCTGAGGGAGGCTATGACAGGGCAGCCAATTCCGGGGGAGCCGTCAATAATCGCCAGCTCGGCCGCACCCGCCGCCCCTTTCAGCTGCTTCTTGACCTCTGTGACCAACTTGCCGGAGGTCCCGCTTCCCATCTTCAGTTGTGCTGTTGAAAATACCTTTTCCTGATGGATATACAGCATCAATTCACCGGCCCCGGCAGGCTTTAGAGTTATGGCCCCGGCCGGACACAGAGCCTGACAGACCCCACAGCCTTCACAGGCAAAGGGATCTACCCTATATGTACTCCCTGCTGAAACAGCCTCAAACCGGCAGTTTTGTCTGCATTGATCGCATTGGCTGCACAGTTCGGGATCTATCTGGGCTTTGGGCAGCCCATAGTAATCCAGCTTCGCTGGTTCTGAGCTCTGTCCTGCAATGAGGTGCAGATTGGGAGCATCCACGTCACAATCCCCATAAGCCCTGGCGTCGGCAAGCTTTATCAAGGCACTGGCTATGGTGGTTTTTCCAGTACCTCCTTTCCCGCTAAGAATAAGCAGCTGTTTCATGCTGCACCTCCTTGGTTACTGTTTCTAGGAGAGCGGAAAACAGAGCCTTGTATGGTTCACTTTTCCTGACGGCAATTTCGGCATTGGAATTCAATCTTCCCAACTCATGATCAAAAGGCAGGCGGCTTAAGATCTTAATATTTTTTTCTAAGCAAAACGTTTCAGCTGGATTTTCTCCTTCCAGGCTTTTGTTCAGCACAACCCCGCAGGGCTTATTAAAGATCTTGACCAGCTCATGGACCATATTGAGATTATGAACGCCAAACAAGGTCGGCTCGGCAACCAACAGGCAGTAATCCGCATCCTTGATGCTCTCCATAACACTACAGGCACTGCCCGGAGGACAGTCGATGAAGGTGAGTTGGTCGGATTCCGGTTCGTTCTTATCCGATTTATTCTCATTGAGAAGCTTTTTTATGATCGGGACACCTGAAACTTCACCGATATTGAGCACTCCGGTATAGACCCTTACCTGATCAGACAGCCCTTTTTGAACTTTGCCGATACCCTTTTCTTTCTCAGTCAGAGCCTTTTCGGGACAAAGGAGGATACAACCCCCGCAGGAATGACAAACCTCTTCAAACACGAGCAGCTTTTCTTTTATGTAGGCAAGGGCATTGAATTGGCAGAAATCCACGCATCTTCGGCACCCCTGGCACAGTGTATCCTCAACCCTGGGAATTTTGACTGTTATTTCTTCCTCCTGAAGGATTTCAGGTTTAAAGAAGAGATGTCCATTGGGTTCTTCAACATCACAGTCTATATAGGTGGAGCGCTGGGCTGCCGCAGCCAAGTTCACCGCTACCAGTGTTTTGCCGGTGCCGCCCTTGCCGCTGAGAACAGCTATCTTCATACTAATGGCCTCCGTGGCCATGTAATCCGGCATGAATTTCATCAAGGGCAGGAAGTTTTCCGGCCTTAAAAGCATCAATATTATCTTTGGCCCAAAGGGTTGTGGTTTTAAACAGTTTAATCTCAGCCGCTCTTAAGACCTCGGCTGCATTTTCTCCGCAGCGGGGCACAAGCAAAGCGTCAACCTTATGATCGACGATGATTTGAGCAGCTTTAACCCCTGCGCCTCCTGTGCTTGCCGCTGCGCTGTTGCTAAAAAAGCTGCCTTCTTTGGTTTCCAGATCATAGATAAGAAAATAAGGAGCCCGTCCGAAGGATACACAGACATTGGTCCCTATATTTTTCTCATCCACAGGTATAGCTATCTTCATAAGAATCCTCCCTTCTTTCTCACTGAAATAACTTCGCAGATACTCAGTTCTCTCCCTCCTCTTTATCTGAGCAACCCATTCTTCGTCTGCGCTTATAGCAGCCCTGGCCGCAGCCATTTCCTAAGCCGTCGCAAAGCCGGTATTCTCCTCCTTCGATCTGCAGCACTTTACCATTCACTAAGGATTCAGCCAGTTTCTTCCTCGCTTCGATATAGATCCCCTGAACCGTAGTGCGGGCGACATTCATCTTTTTCGCACACTCTTCCTGGGTAAACCCTTCCAGGTCAATAAGCCTTATGGTTTCATATTCGTCAACTGTCATCTTTACCTGGTTCTGATCACCTGCATTCAAGTCCAGAGGACCGAAGCGATTGCTTTCAGGCAGACAGCAAACCTTTCTCCATTTCATGGGTCTTGGCACCGAGTTCACCTCCTCAGAGTTTATGACATATGTCATCTATGCTTAGTATACTCCATTAATGACATATGTCAATATAGATTTTATTTTTTTTAATTTTACGGGCTTTCATTCATAGCGGGTGGGCAATCCGAGAAGACTCAGAATGGAAAACCCCCGATCACTTCCTGTGACCGGGGGCTGACTATAGGACAAGATGTTTTAATTCAGGTACACACTGCGGGGGTATCTCTCTTTTTAGTCCGATGAGCAGGTTTTCTGCTGCCATCCTAGCCATAGCCAAACGAGTCCTGGTAGTTGCCGAACCAAGGTGGGGCAGGGTAACCACGTTCTTAAAGCGGAGCAAAGGATGATCCGGAGGGATGGGCTCCTTCCTGTAGACATCCAGGCCGGCACCGAGAATCCTTCCTTCACGAAGAGCCTCCACTAAGGCCTCCTCATCCACCGTCTCCCCCCGGGAAGCGCTGATAAATACAGCCGACCGCTTCATAAGCCCGAACTCCCGGCCACTCATCAGATTCACTGTCTGCGGGGAAAGAGGGGCGAGAAGCACTACAAAGTCCGACCTTTGCAGAAGCTCTTCCAAGGTACAATAGCGCGCATCAAAACGCTGCTCCGCTTCAGGATGGCGGGAACGATTATGATATAAAATGTTCATATCGAAGCCCCATTTCCCTCTTTGGGCAAGGGCTCTGCCGATCCGGCCCATGCCGATAATGCCTAATGTTTGATGGTGAACATCCATACCAAAAAGATCCGGGGTAACTGTTTCGTTCCACCGTCCTGCTTTGACATAGCGATCCAGCTCACATAAACGGCGGGCGGTGCTAAGCATAAGTCCAAAAACCAAATCGGCGACGGTGTCATCCAATACATTGGGGGTATGAGTGCCGAGAACTTTCCTGGCTTGCATCTCCCCTATATCGAAATTGTTATATCCTACAGATATATTGGCGACGATTTTCAGCTTCGGGGCTGCATCAAGAAGTTCTCCATCGATCTTTTCCCGGTTGATTAAAAGCCCATCCACATCTCCCAACTGTTTCAGCAGTTCACTCCGGGGGATATCCCCGCTGCCTTCCCATTTTGAATACTCACAGTGCCTGCCGATCCATTCTTCAACTTCCTGGGGAACTTGGCGGGCGATCAAAACTTTGGGCTTGCTTCCATCCTTCAAAATACCGCACTTACTCACCAATGAACAGCTCTCCCACTTGCTCTTCCTTCCACTTCAGTACAAAATGGTCTCCAGCAGCGGCTACACCGACACCGGCAGGCGTTCCGGTGAAAATAATATCCCCTTCAGCCAATCCGAAGTGTTGGGCACAGAATTCTATGATGGTGGGAATATCAAAAATCATCTCCTTGATATTTCCTCTTTGCACTTCCTGTCCATTCTTCTCAAGGGTAAAATCATGGCCGGCCGTCCCCTCCAGCCCTTCGAAAGGCAGCCATCGGGATAGTACCGCTGAGTTAGGGAACCCTTTAGCCAGCAGCCAGGGCAGTCCTTTTTTCTTCAGTTCATCCTGGACCTCTCTTAAGGTAAAGTCAATCCCTACAGCTATTTTATCAATAACCGCTTCGGCCTTCATGCCGGGCTCATAGTTTTTGCCCACATGGACAACCAATTCCGCCTCGTAATGGACATTCCCCTGGTCTTTGGGCATGGCAACGGTCTGCCCCTGACCTTCCACCAGAGCATGAGTGGGCTTAACGAAAAGAAACGGGGAAGTTGGAACCGCATTGTTGAGTTCCTTGGCATGCTGCAGATAATTGCGACCAACACAATAAATGTTTTTTATCATCCGATGTATCCCTCCAAAACCTTGCATTTCCGTTTAGTAAGGTTAATTATAACCTAAAATCTTTTTTCAGCGTATTTTTTCTGGTATATCTCCGGAGAGAAGAGATGAAATGTTTTCAGTGCTTTTCAGGTAGTAGAGCAGGAGGAGCGAAACTTAACGGCAGACTTCCTGGGTGTGCTTAATAATGGCCGCCAGCAGCTCCCTGTCTTCGTCACCTAAGGGCATCAACGGCTTGCGGGGTTCACCGCCATACAGACCAATCAGCTCAAGGGCCGCTTTCAAACCACCGACACCCCAGCGGGCGGTTACTGCATTATTGGCTTCGATCAGATTCAACTGCAGCTCCTTTGCTTCAGCAAATTTACCCTTGTCAACAAGCTCCTGAAGCCGGGCGCACTCGTTGGGGAACACATTGGCCAAAGCCAGGGTTCCACCGGCAGCTCCTAAGGCCAAGCTGGCGAACAGAAAGCTGGCCGAGCCGGCAAAAACTGCAAAGTCATCCGGTGCGGAGTGAATAATTTCCGCGATTTGGACAATATTGCCGCCCGAATCCTTGATTCCGATAATATTAGGGTGGTCAGCCAGTTCGGCTACCAATTTGGCGGAAAGATTGATGCCGGAGTTCCCTGGCATATTATAGAGAATGATCGGAATCGGGCTGGCCTCTGCTACTTCCAGGTAGAACTTTTTCAGCACAGTATCATTCATGGCTTTTTTGAAGTAGTTCGGGCTTAATACCAGGGCTGCGTCAGCCCCTGCTCCGGCGGCAAAATGATTGAACTCAATAGTTTCCTGAGTGGACTCACACCCCGTTCCGACAACGACCGGTTTCTTACCCTTTGCCTGAGTGCAGACGGCAGTGATGAGTTGACACTTTTCTTCCGGACTGAGCATGATAAATTCACCGTTGGAGCCCATGACCACAATTCCCTCCAGTTGGGAAGCCAGCCAGAATTCCATATTGCCGGCCAGCTCATCAAGGGCAATTTTATTATCCTTAAAGGGGGTAGGAATGGGAGCATATATACCATGAAGCTTGAACATAGTCTTACCTCCATACTTTCATATAAATAAGAGTTTTGTATTTGACGGCTCCAGTTCCAGGGCTGTTATGCTCCAGTTCTAGGACTGTTGAGCACTTTGCTGCTCAAGTAATTTCTCGGCACGCTTCTGGTTAAAAATGCCGCAATAACAGGGTTTAGCCAGAATTTTGGACGCTTTCTCCGGAGTCATCCGTCCCTCAGCAACCGCCTTTTTCACTTGTTTGACAAGGCCGGCAGCGATCATGCCATGACCGCACATGGTGGTAAAGCACATAATCTCTTCTTCCGGAAGCAAAGCTGTGGCACCATGAACACCTAAGGAAATCCCTACTGAATGAGGTTCCAAACCCACTTCTTCACAAATTCCTTCCACTTGATCCACAAGCCCTGTGACCACCACGGATAATCCCACTTCTTCTTCTTTGAGCTTTTTAAGGACATTGACGATTTTTTCCCGCTCATGGAAAGCGCACATCACCGGCGAATTGTCCTCAGTTTTAGCCATTAGTTCCTGAGGATCAATGCCCATTGTGAGGTTTTCCTGGGTTGTCAGGGAACCCAGATTGGTAGGTCCTTGCTCGAAAATGATTTCCAGGGTGCGCTGAACCTTAGGAGTACAGCCCACATGGTTGATTCCCATAGCCGGCCTGGATATAAACACAAAATCCTCAGCAAAACTCTCTTCCGGACCTACCCGGTGCAGTGAATGAGTCATCGCTTAATCCTCCCCCTTCGGTCGTCCCAGTCCCACATTGACCTTCATATTCCTGGGTACATCGATGCCCAGTTCAGCCAGACGCTCCACCACAGGCAAGGTGCCGTCGGGTTCATACCTGGCCACAATCCCCCAGGAGAACATACATTTAGCCTGGCTTGCCGCTCCCCTGATTTTGCCGACAAAATCCTCCAATTGGGCTTCGGGAATGACGAATTCCACAATGGCCGACAAGACTTTCTCGTTGCGCACTTCTTCTTTGATAACCCCCGTATGAACATCTTCCATAAGATAGGTCAACGGGTTATTGGGCTCGAATTCGATGCCTGCCTGAGCAAGGGTCGTGGTAAACACCTCCACATCCCCTATGCGTGTACCCACCCCAGGGCGTCCGAATTCCAAGGCCATACCATAATAGCCCCGCTTAAAGCGGGCGGTCACATCATTGGTTTTGACTTCTTCCGTGCCCCGGCCGCGCACTCCGGTGTTTTCATGCTTTGCTGTGGGATCGCTGAAGACCTTGCGCAGGGAGCGGGGCCACATCATGGTTTCGGCCGGTTCATAAAAGGCCTCAACGGGGCATTCAATCTGGCGGATGCAGATACCGCATTCCACACATTCATCCTGATTAATCTGAGCCGTATCCCCCATTTCGATAGCTCCCATGGGGCAATAGGGAAGACATTCACCACAGCTCAAACATAATTCTTCATTGATTTTCAATAGTATCCCTCCCCGGTCCTTAAGATTTAACTTCTATCAAGCGGCCGCTTTGCCGGAATTTTTGATTACCTGAATGCCTTTCCTAATGAAGGGCCAAATAATCGCCAGGATGGAAATAACCAAGATCGTTCCGGAAATAGGTCTGGTAAAGAATACGGCAGGATTACCGTTGGAAATGATCAGGGATTGTCTCAAGGATGTTTCCAACAAGGCACCCAACACCAAGGCCAACACCATGGGGGTCGCAGGGAATTCCAACTTCTTCATGAAGAAGCCCAATATCCCAAACAGAATGGTCAGACCCACATCGAACATACTGTTATTCAGACTGTAAGCACCTATAAGAATGAACGCCATGACGACAGCGTTGAGAATCGGGCTGGATACATTTAAGACCTTGACAAATAAAGGAACGCAGAGCATAGCAGCGATCAGCAGCAGGAAGTTACCAATATACATACTGCCGATAAGGCCCCAGACAAAATCCGGATTGTTCTCAAAAAGCAGCGGTCCCGGTGTTAAACCAAACATCATCAAAGCACCCATCATAACCGCCGTACTTCCTGACCCGGGAACACCTAATGTAAGCAGAGGAACCATAGCCCCCATGGAAGCGGCGTTATTGGCTGATTCCGGGGCTGCTACCCCTTCAATAACCCCGGTTCCGAATTTATCCCCGCGCTTGGAGATTTTCCTGGCTATCCCATAAGAGATAAAGGAAGCAATGGTGGCACCCGCTCCAGGGAGCATGCCGATAAAGAACCCGATTCCGGTTCCCCGGGCGATATGGGGGCCGGCGTATTTCCAATCTTCTTTGTTAGGCAGCTGTTTGCGCCAGGTTAAGTCTTTTTTGCTGACCTTGATCTTTTCTCCCCCTTCAGAGATCACCAGCAGTTCCGCAATACCAAAGAGTCCCATGGCTACCGGGATAAAGTCAATCCCCTCATAAAGTTCATAAGCTCCGAAGGTGAAACGGGGAATCCCTTGAACCAGGTCCAGACCGATGGTCGCGATAAAGAGGCCTACTAAAGCCGACATATAGCCTTTAGCCGGAAATTTTCCGGTCATCCCCCCAATGGTGGTCAAGCCAAGGACCATCAGGGCGAAGTATTCCGGTGGGCCAAAAGTAATGGCGAACTCTGCTAAAGCGGGAGCCAGGAACATAAAGAGCACAACGCAGACGGTTCCCCCGATGATCGAGGCAAAGGCAGCCATACCCAGGGCTTGGCCGGCCCGACCCTGCTTGGCCAGGGGGTGACCATCCAAAGTGGTCATGACAGCGGAAGCATCACCAGGTGTATTGATCAGAATGGATGTGATGGACCCGCCATACATAGCGCCATAATAAATACCGGCCAGCATAATAATCCCTGCCACGGGATCAGTGCCAAAGGTCAAAGGGAGCAGGATAGCAATCCCTGCCGAAGGCCCAAGCCCTGGAAGAGCACCGATAACGATTCCGAACATTACCCCGATGACGCAATAGAGTAGATTCATGGGGTCAGTTGCTACAGATAAACCCATGGCCAGGTTTTGTAAAGTTTCCATTCATTTCACCCCTAAAACCCAAATATGCCGTTAGGCAGCGGTACCCCGAGAATCATGCCAAAGAGAACATAAGCCCCAATAGGGGTAACTATTGTTATGGCAATCACCTTTTTCCAGCTTGTCGGACCGGTGAACTTAGCAATGGCTCCGGCCATTATACCAATAGCCAGACCAAGGCCGAGGAATTTCGTCACCAACATGACGAAGATGGCACCGCCGATAATAATACCGGCATTTTTAAACTCAGCTGCATTAAAGGGATGCCTTTCTTTACTTTCGTTTTTGGAAAAACTAAGGAGCAGCAAAACTAAAGCAAGAACCATGATCAATAAGCTGACCCATCTCGGCAGGAAACCGGGGCCGGGAATACCCTTAAGCATATAGTCCAGTTTCATGGCCCCGATGAAGACATAAAGACCGATCAGGAAGATAATGATGCTGGCGATCCGATTAGCCATGCGCATACTTAAAAATCCTCCCCTCCAACTTCTACCGCAGATGCAACCTCAGCTGTAGATGGAGCCACTCTTTCCAGGATGGTTTTGGCGCGTTCCGGGTTGTAGATACCGCAGATACAAGGATGCCCCACTTTCAAGGCTCCTTTCTCCGGCGACATTTTGCCCTGACGTACTTTGGTGATGGTTTCCGCCACTAAAGTTTTGGAAATCAGGCCGTGGCCGCACATGGTGAGAAGCTCCAACGCCTCCTCGGGAGGCAGCTTCTCCTTTTTGCCCCAAATATCCAGGGAGAAGTTAATGGAATGAGGCTTGATCCCATAATCCCCGCACATTTCCAGAATATCCTGAGTAGGACCGGACACGGTGACCGACATTCCTAAATCCAATTCCAGCAGGCGTTCAATAGCCTGACGAATTTTCTCCTTACTGGCGAAATTGCAGCGCACACGGGGTACTTCCATTAAATTGGCTCTAATCTCTTCAATATCCACACCGGAAAGAATCGTTCCTGTTTCATTGGACCCGATATTGGTAGGGCCGACTTGCCAAACTTCTTCCAGGACCTGCCGCAGTTTATCCTTCGACCCCACATGATTGATTCCTGATGCTGCCGTGACCAGGAGCACATAGTCGTTTTTCAGATCGGCTTCCGCTCCCCGGCGATGTAATGAATGCGTCATGTTTTATCCCTCCTATGCCTCACGTATGATTTTATAAGGTCTGCCCATTCCCAAGTTGACTTTGGCATTGGCTCTGGGTTTCATCCCTATACGTTCCAGCTCCGTCAATACCGGTATACTGCCATCTTCTTCGAAGCAACAGATCAGATCAAGGGAGAAGACCGTATCCAGTTCCTTTGCTGTCTCCTTAATAGTTTCTAACAGTTCAGCCATTTGTTCAAGCTTCCCATTGAATTCCACAATGGCGGAAAGAACATTTTCCTGTTTGTACTCCTCTTTAAAGGTTCCTTTAACCCGGTCTGCCATTAAATGAGTCAGAGGATTGCACTCTTCATAGTCAACATGGTGTTTGGCTAAGGCCATGGTCACCTTTTCCACTTCAGCAAAAGTGGTTCCCACACAGGGACGTCCCAACTCGATGGCAATGCCGATTTCCCCGCGGCAGACACGGCCTGTGACATCATTGGTCTTGACTTCCTCGGTTCCCCGGCCGGGTACTCCCGTAACGCCATGGGTGGTGGCGGGATCACTGAAGAAACGTCTCACTTCTCTTGGTGTTCCCTTGATTTGCTCATAGGGCTCATAGATGGCTTTGGTCGGGCATCTTACGACCCGGGGACGAATGCAGGTACCGCATTCTACACACATTTCCTGGTTAATGCTGGCTTTTTTATCCGCAACACTGATGGCTTCCATGGGGCAATAAGGTACACAGATACCGCAGCCAATACATTTTTCTTGATCAATCAGCATGGATTTCCCTCCTTGAAATGACGAATCACGGCAATTTCTATCATATTTTTAGTGAATATATTCACATATAATTTGGCTTATCTTTAGGGAGGAGAATGAGGGGACCTTCAACCTTGGCAAGCCCCCTCTTATTCAGTTCATTTTGCTCCCTAAGTACTATTCAATCTTATCCAAGTACTTAGCATACATTTCGCTTTGCTTTTCGCTGGCTTTCAGGAACTCTTCAGGTCCCATAATCTCTTCTTCCATAAAGTTATTGGCGACGAATTCCTTCCAAGCCGGGGTATCGACGGCTTTTTTAAACATATCATGGAGATAATCCACTGCTTCCTGAGGGATATCCGCGGGAGCTACAACCCCACGCAGTTGGGATAAGACCACATCATGACCTATTTCTTTCAGGGTGGGCACATCGGCCAGCAGACCACCGGCCCGATCTTCAGTGGAAACAGCCAAGGCTCTCATTTTGCCCGCTTCGATCTGGGCGGCTGCTTCGCTTGGTCCTAAGAAACCAAAGGTAACATGGCCGCCCAGAACTGCCGTCATAGTTTCCCCGCCGCCGGCAAAGGGTACATACTTCATCTGTACTCCGGCGCTTTCACTGAGGGCATAGAAGACAACGGCATCCATGGAGAGACCGCTGGAACCACCGGCACTGATGGAATCGGGTTTGGCTTTGGCAGCTTCCAGCAGTTGTTCCATGGTTTGATACGGAGAATTAGCCGGTACAACTAATAAAGTCGGATCTTCGGCAACAGCGATAATATGGGTGAAGTCTTTATAAGATACAGGGGATTGTCCCGATATCGGACCGGTATAGAAACTGGAACTCACTGTACTTAACTCATAGGGGTTTCCTTTATGATCCTTGGCTACGTAGGACCAACCAATGGAACCGGAACCACCGGGTTTATTGACGATGGTAATGGTGGTTGGACAGAGCTTATTGTCATCAACGGTTTTGACCAGAGTACGACAGAATACATCACTGCCGCCCCCTGCTCCCATGGGTACGATAAACTCAAAATTCTTTTTGGGAAAATCTGCTGCAGCGGCTCCGGTACCGGAATTTGATCCTTGGGCTTGATTGCTGCCGCAACCTGCCAATGAACCTAACAAAAGCATCAATGTGGCTAAAATAGCAATCATCCGAAAATGCTTTTTCATGTCCCCAACTCCCTTTTTGTTTTCTGGTGATTCTTAATTTCCTTCTTACCGACTTGTTTTATTGAGTAAGAACCTCGACCCTTCCTCCTGTATAGTGCTTGTTACCTGGTTTAAACCCCCATCACCTCCCTTCAGAAATCCTGCCGGTGCCCCTTCTATTCAAGAACCGCCCCTTTATCTGCCTGACTGACATTGCGGGCATACACCCCTAAAAATCCTTTATTTATGGGACTTTGGCGCGGCGCAAGCTCCGCCATGCGTTTCGTCATCTCGCCGGGGCTCAGCAAAAGGTTAAGAGACTTATGTTCGATATCGATTTCAATCTGATCCCCATCCCGGACGATGGCAATGGGCCCTCCTGCATGGGCTTCCGGGGCAACATGGCCGATGCAGAAGCCCCGGGTTGCTCCGGAGAAGCGTCCATCGGTAATCATGGCCACACTGTCTCCCAGACCCATGCCGGTAAGCAGCGCCGCCGGAATGGACATCTCTCTCATTCCCGGGCCTCCGGCAGGTCCTTCATTGCGAATCACCAGCACATCCCCCGCTTGGATTTCCTTGGTCATGATGTGCTCCAGGAGATGCTCTTCCGATTCAAAGGTTTTGGCCGTTCCTACCTGACGTTTTGGCCCACCCTTAACACCGCTGACCTTGATCACAGCGCCGTCCGGGGCCAGACTGCCTTTCAGGACGACGATTCCCCCCTTGGGCTGGAGCGGATCATGCAAAGGACGGAGGGTTTCCCAGTTCTTCACCTCGCAGAAATGTCCCTCAATGGTCCCCCCGGTTACGGTCAGGGCCTCCTGATTAAGCAAGGGGGCCATGATTTTCAGAACGGCTCCCACTCCCCCTGCCTGATAGAAATCCCATAGGGTGTATTTGCTGGAGGGTTTATACTTGGCAATACAGGGAGTCTGCTCGGAAAGCCTGTCGATGTCGTCGAGGGTTAACTCCACTCCCGCTTCCCTGGCAATGGCCGGCAGATGCAGCACCGTATTGGTTGAGCCGCCAATAGCCATAACAAAGCGCACGGCATTGGCCAGGCTCTCAGCCGTCAGGATCCGGCGGGGTCGCAAATCCTCTTTGACCATTGCCATGATCCGCTGACCCGTCTCTTTGGCCTGACGTCTTTTTTCGGCATAAACCGCTGGAGTAGTCGAGGTGCCCGGCAGGCTCATACCTAAAGCTTCAATCAGGCAACCCATGGTATTCCCTGTTCCCATCATGCCGCAAACACCCACTGTGGTGCAGGTATCGGTTTCAATGGCCGCAAAGAGTTTCTCATCGATGAGCTGCTTCTTGAAAGCTCCCATGCCTTCCTTGATATCCGACATCACCCGCTGCTGTCCTTGTTCGTCAAAATGAGAAAGCATGGGACCCGGTGGCAGAAAGATGGCCGGCAGATTGAGGCGGGCGGCCGCCATCAGCATTCCTGCGGGAGATTTATCGCAGGAGGGGAGAAAGACCAGTCCATCAAACCCGCCTGAACCCACCATCAGCTCAATTTCCGCGGCGACGATTTCCCTGCTGGGCAGGGAATAGTGCATGCCCATTCCCTGGGCTATAGCGTCACAGACGGCAATAGTGTGAAACTCCACAGGTGTTCCGCCGGCTGCCCAAACCCCTGCTTTGACGAATTGAGCAAGCTCCTTATTCGGGTAGCTGCCGGGATGGATCTCCGACCAGGAACTGACAACCCCGATGACCGGTTTGCGAAGATCCTCCTGGGTATAGCCTACGGATTTAAACATGGCCCGGGGATAGGCGCCTTTAATGCCCTCAAACAACTCCTGGGAATTGACTAACATTGGGGTATCCTTTTTCATCCCTTATCCCTTCTCTTTTTCCGCATTTTTAATCGTCATTCAGCAGTTGTTGGATATAGGTGTACGCTTTGGCGGCAGCTTCATAGCAGCTGGGAGACTGCTCGATTTCCATAGAAAGGTAGCGATTATATCCTAAAGCTTTGAGGACCCGGATCATATCGGGAAAATTCAAGTTCCCCGTTCCCGGAACACCTCTCTGATTGTCTGCCAAATGCACATGGATGTTATAATCTTTTGCTTCAATAAAGCTGGCCGCGATGGATTTATCTTCAATGTTCATGTGGAACACATCCAGCATCAGCCGCAAATTGGGAAATTGCTTTGTTCTAAGCCAGACCAAGGCTTCTTGGGTGGATTTAAGATTGTTAATCGCAAAACGGCATTGGGGCTCCAGGGTAATCCATACCTTCTGCTCCTCGGCATACCCGCAGATCTCCTGGAACGCCTGATCCCGTAAAAACTCCGAACGTCCTTCATCTCCCCGGGCAATATCTCCCCGCAGTTTGCCCACGTTGACCTGAGCGCCAAACCGGGAAGCCAAATCAATGGCTGCCTTGGCCCTGGTGATGGCCTCCCTGCGGATCCTTTCATCGGTGGAAGTAAACCGCAATTGGTCTTCAGCAAACATCGGTCCTGTACCAATGGCTGCTAACGCCAAACTATAGTGCTCCAAATGCCGTCCTAATGCCCCCGGGTCAATTTCCCGGGGATCCCGGACAAATAGTTCGATTCCCTGGTATCCAATCTCGTGCAGGCTGGCACACATGTCTGCCAAGGGGCCCTTATAGGCCAGATAGTCAGCCTTTGTTTCAGGGCCGCATACAGTATAGGCCAGTTTCATCCTTATCCGCCCCTTTATACTGCCGGAATCACATTCCGTTATTCTTCTAGGGAAGGCTTGCGGTAGTGTACCTGAAGCAGGTCTTCAAATACCCCGATCATACCGCCCTTATCCCGATCTCCTAATCCCTTAAGCAAGGCCATTTGGTAAGTGGTCGTCGCGGCGCCGAGCACAGGCATGGGGATGCAAAGGCTGGCGGAAATTTCCGCTCCGCTGACCAAATCTTTATAGGCGTGCTTCATCGGATACCCGTCCGTAAAGCTGCCCTTGAGAATCATGGGAATAAAGAATTCTGAAGCATAGCTTCTTCCTGTTCCGCTGTTGACCACCGCTCCTACCTTTTCCGGGTCAAGGCCCAGTTTTACGGACATAGGGAGGATCTCGGCCAGGGCGGCCACATTGATATCAAACAAAAGTTGATTGATCAGCTTCGTCAATTGACCGCTGCCGGGCTGGCCCATGTAGAGGATTTTGTCAGCAAAGCACTGGAGGTAAGGCTTCACGTTTTCGAACAACTCCTGCTTGCCGCCGCACATGGTGGTGAGAGTTCCCTCTTTAGCCCGGGACTCCATACCGGATACAGGAGCATCCATAAATTCCACTCCCACAGACTCCAGCTGCTTCCCGATCTCCAGGGTTGTGGAATAGTTGATGGTACTGGTATCGACGATTATCTGCCCTGCCCTGAGAGCCTTCTTAAGACCCGTCTCTCCCAGCACTACCTGACAGACCACTTCGCTGTTGGGAAGTGAGCAAAAAATGATATCGGCCTCTGCCACATCCTGGATTTGGGCAGCTGTGCGTGCCCCCCGCTGTTCAAACTCCGGATAGCTGGCCGGACGCTGATCATAGACAATCAGTTCCTCACCGCTTTTGAGCAGATTCAAGGCCATATGTTTCCCCATTTGTCCCAGGCCAATAAAACCCAGTTTCACAGATCAGCCCTCCTTAACCCTTGCCAGCTTATCCACTGCAGCCATTTTGACCACAAGCCCATAGGAATTCCCCCATGCTCCGGGATTGGCAATTCCCTTACCGGCAATATCGAAGGCTGAGCCATGGGAACAGGTGGTCACCGGATTGGGCAAGCCGGCCATGACCGTAACCCCCTGATCAAATCCTTTAAGCTTCATCGCAATCTGGCCCTGATCATGAAACATGGTCACTGCCGCATCGTATTCCCTGTTGAAGAGCTTAATAAACAGAGTGTCCGCCGGGAAAGGACCGTCTGTCTCAATCCCCATGGCTTTGGCTTTTTCCACTGTGGGAGCTATGACCTCAACCTCTTCCCTCCCGCAGGTGCCCCCTTCCCCTCCATGGGGATTCAAGGCGGCTACGGCAATGCGGGGCTTGGCAATACCGGCCCGTTTCAGAGTGTCATTGACCAGATGGATGGAGTTAAGGATTCCCTCTTCAGTGAGCCGGGCACTGATGTCTTTAACAGGGATATGGCTGGTGACCCGGGCTGTCCAGACATCATCCAGCACATTCAGCTCTCCCCGGTTGCCTGTGAATTGGAAAAATCCCGCCAGCAAATCGATCGCCCCATGCAGAACAAACCCCGCTTTTTTCATGGCCGCTTTGTTGTTGGGTGCAAAGCAAATTCCGTCCATCAAGCCCTGCCGGCAATACTGCACACAGGTTTGAATGTTGGTGGCGGCATCCCGTCCGCATTCCTCCCTTAATTCTCCCATCACCAAATCCGCAGCATCAAACTTCCGGGTATCTAAAACAACGATCCCGTCCATGGTTAAGGCTTCCTCTAAGGTGGCGGCCACTTGAAAATCGACCCTCACCTTGGCAATTTCCATACCGCGCTTGAATAAACGTTGATCCCCAACAATAATGGGATGAGCATCCTTAGCTAAGATTCCTTGGGCAGCGGCTTTGGCGACAATTTCCGGCCCTACTCCCGCAGGGTCTCCCATAGTAACGCCGATGACTGGTTTGTATCCTTTGCTTATCAATCAAGATTCCCTCCCACGTCTTAATCCTGACTGATTAAAAATGCAATATCCATGCCAACTATGGAGAAGTGTTGGAAAACTTTTTATTTTCAAATGCCGGATTCTCGCCTTTCCCGCCTGCTGCCTGAAGTTTTAGACTTATCTCACTCTTTGGACCGGTTCTGAATTCCTTGGTTAAATTATCAATGGGTTTTAAATTTTCCAATAACTTGGACATTTTTTAGAAAATTGCCAGTTTTCTCGAAACATCAAAACGTTTCATTTTGTTGCACTTTGTTGCATTTGTTTCATCGTTTCAGCTGCCCGGTTATATTGCACAAAAAAATAACCATACTTCCGCAAACGACGGCATGTATGGTCTTAAAGATTTTCCCCATCGGCCTTCATTTCCTGTCTTTGTTTTCTGCGCCATAATGTTGTACGGCTGATTCCCAGCATTTCTGCCATTTGCTGCTGGGTCATTTTGCTCGGTCTTTCCTGATGAGACGAATTTTGCATGGCCGCGGTCTGAGTGATCAGATTCAAAGGGGGCTCTTTTTTTATATTCAATACTTCTTTTACTTCGTGAACTCCGCTGGTTTTGTTCTCAGAGAGCACGGATAGCCGTTCACAGACATTGCGCATTTCCCGGATATTGCCCGGCCAGTCATAGCGCATCAGTTCCAGGAGCCCTTCCTGACTTAAGCGGATGGACTGCTGACGGTTTTGGGAAAATTCAGCCAAAAAGGTTTTAGCAATGGCCTTAATGTCTTCGCGGCGCTCCCGCAAGGGTGGAATGCTTAAACTCAACACATCGATACGGTAGAGAAGGTCCTGGCGGAATTTACCTTCTTGCACTTTTAAGCGCAAATCCTCGTTGGTAGCGGCGATAATCCGCACATCAATGGGGATAATCTTGTCATCTCCCAGCTTACGGATTTCCCGTTCCTGGAGGACACGCAGGAGCTTCGCCTGCAAGCCCATGGGCATTTCGGCAATTTCATCCAGAAAGAGGGTCCCTTTATGGGCCAATTCAAAAAGGCCCACCTTCCCTCCTTTGGCAGCTCCGGTAAACGCTCCTGCCACATAGCCGAAAAGTTCGCTTTCCAGCAGCTGCTCGGGGAGAGCTGCGCAATTGATGGCCACAAAGGGCTGGTTTTGCCGCATGCTGTGGTTATGAATACTTTGCGCAAAAAGCTCTTTTCCTGTCCCTGTTTCGCCGATAATCAGCACATTGGAGTTGGCAACGGCGTATTTCTTCGCCACGCGGATGATTTTCTGGACCACCTCACTCTGACCGATAATCGCATCAAAGGTATACTTGGCCGCTAACCCTTTCTTGTTTAATTTCTGGCGCACATCGATCTCTGTTTTTTGCAACGCGTCCACATTTTGCAGCATTAAGACCGTGCCCAGGTTATTGTGTTCAATGATAATACTTCTTTTGTTGATCACGACCTTGCGGTTGTTGATGGTAATGATTTCATTGGCGGAGAAAGTTTCTTCAGTGAGTTGGGCTTCCTTAAATTGGGGCAAAAAAACAGAGAGCTCTTTTCCTGTAAGGATCTCGTTGGCGGGGAGATCCAAAATATCATAGATCCCTTGGTTATAAGCCATAACCAATCCTTGATTATCGTAAGCGAGGACAGCTCCATCCGTGTTTTCCAGAATAATTCGGAAAAGCTCATTTTTCCTGCGCTCTTTAATAATGGCTTTGGCCACACTAAAGGCTTCGGTAATCGCTAAATAGTTGGCCTCATATCCCATGGTAATGGCTACAGAATTGATTCGCTCTTTCTGGGCCATGCGAAAAACCGTAAACCCGCCCAGGACGGCATCAAATCCCAGGCCCTTTACATAGTTGAAGACTTCATCCACATGGTCATAGTCTTTGACCGGGAAAACCGTCAGCTGTACATCCAAAATGTCCTCAATGAAGCTTTTCTCGACCTGAATGGTTTCTGATAGGATGATGGCAATTTTTTGGGCCTGATAGTTGTTTTTACACTCCACAATTCCCCGCAGAATATCATACCCGGTGACGGCCAGCTCAATCACCCGAGCATGCTTAAAGCTTTTACTGAGGGTCAAGTAATAGATGCCGCGGGCAATGACAATGGTGTTTTCCAGATCATACTCCATTAAGGCCTGAGGGCTGGCCGTTTCCAGCACTTCCACAGAGACATCCTTTGACTTTTTGGCATGGATCAATTGATTGATAATATCCCGATTATGGCCAAGTGTCATAGTATAGACAATTCTGATCATAAGCAATCCTCCATACGGCAGAAAGACAATGTGGCTGATTCCAAATGCATGCTAACCTAAATTAATAGTTAACTCCTGAGCAATGGTTTGCAGGGCTGCCTGCAAGTCAGCGTCAAGGATAATCCCTTGGGCCTCTGTATTTTGCTGTTGTTCCCAGGAACGTTCCCCAGGCAGTTTGATTTCTTTCGTGCCAGGAGCTAAGGGAATCTTTTTAATCTCTTCAACAAACTGTTCCGTGCGCTTGTGATAGTCTGCCATCTCCATAAAAGCATCAGCCTTGACTAAAATAATAAAATGGCCTACATTGGCGGGTTTGTTCCCCTCACTGTATTGCCATGCCACATCTTTGCCGAAACCGGCTCCCACCAGAACGCCGGCCAAATGCTCCACAACCAGGCTCAAGGCATAGCCTTTGGCACCTGCCATAGGCAGTAAGACCCCGGCCAAGGCAGCCTGGGGATCTGTCGTAGGCAGGCCTTCCCTATCAAGAGCCCACCCTTCGGGAATTTTCTCTCCCTGAGCCGCCGCCCGGATGACTTTCCCCCGGGCCGCCAATGAAGTAGCCAAATCCACTATGATATGAGGTTTTTGTGCCCGCGGCAGGCCAAAGGCCATTGGATTCGTTCCGAAATAAGCCTCCCGGCCTCCCCAGGGCGGAGTAGCCGGAGGACCGTCCGTTAGAACGATGGAGACCAGGCCTTGCTCCGCGGCAAGCTCACAATAGTAGCCGGAAGCTCCGCAATGGTTGCTCCCTTTGATCCCGACGGCACAGATTCCCAACTGCTCAGCCAGCTCCATACCCCGGTTCAGAGCATGCACCATAACCACGGAACCCAAGCCGTTATCCCCATCCACTTTAAGAAGTACCGGAGTCCTCTGCTCCATGCTTATTTGAGGCTGAGGGTTTACCGCGCCCATTTGGATGCGTCGCAAATACACAGGAAAACGGCTTACACCATGGCTCTTGATTCCCCGCAGTTCCGCGTAGAGCAGGTTATCTACTACAATTTGCCCATCGGCTTCTGATACCCCGCAGGCGGTAAAGGCTTGCTCCATAAACCTTCTCAGGGTATTGACTTCATATCTGCTGCTGTATTGCAATACTGCCACTCCTTCCGACACCGATCATCTATTGTCCGAACAGTCAAATCCATTTTAACATTCAGAAACCTTTTTTCTCAATAAATTAATTATCTTATGATGTTCAGACGAAAAAAGGGGCCAGCAACGGGATGCAGATGATGATAATCAGCAGGCGCACCAATTGCAGTATACTGATGGTCAGGGAATCGGCCTTCATCTCTTCGGCAACCACAAGCATTTGATTCAGGCCGCCGGGCGCCGAACTCAACAGACAGGTGATCATATCCCAATGGGTCAGGTGACGGATATACCAGCCCACAGCAAGATTGCTGAGCACAATCAGGAGAGAGAACCCGACAATCGGCAGGAGCATCTCCCGAATCGTCCGGACTATCTCCGGCGAAAACTCCAACCCAATACTCATTCCAATTCCCAGTAAGGCGATTTGCATCACACTATTGGGGAATTTATACTGCTTTTTAAACAGTACATTGGTTATGGCCAAGGCAGCCATAGCTCCGATGACTCCACCCCCGGGAAAGTTCAAAGCCAGCAGAAGCAATCCTCCCAAAGTGCCTATCAGGTAAAGGGGAAGGATTTGCCAGGTGGTTAACGCGGATACCGGCTGCTCCTGAGCAGTTTTTGACTCCGGCCCCTGGGAATCTTCCAAGTCCGCTCCCCCCAGAACAGCTCCGGCAGGCTCTTGATCAACCGCGAGGTCTTTGCTTTTCTGTCTTCCCTGCAGCCAACGGGCGATTAAAGGCACCACACTGATAATGACCACTAAACGTACAAATTGATAAGTGGACACAATGGGCACCGCGGCGTCGTAAACTAAGGCCAGCACTGTCATTTCCGAAATTCCGCCGGGGGCAGCCGCAAAAAGAGCCGTGGCCATATTGGGTGTGAATTGATGAATAATAAAGGTCATGCCAAAGGTTGACAACAAAGTCCAAACTGCGATAACGAGAGACGGCCGCAACACTTTACCCAGATCGGCCAGCTTCTGATCATTGATTCTGGCCCCTAAAGACAGACCGATCACGATCTGCAGGATATTAACGATGGTCAGGGAGAATTCAGGGAGTCCTCCTCCTAAAACCTGATATATTCCTAAGATCATCATCGGTCCCATAATGGAAGGCGCCGGAAAATTAATCTTCCTAAACAATCCATAGCCTGCAACTGCCAGGCCAATCATCAAGCCTAAATCCAATAAAAACAACATCGCTTTACCTCTTCTTTAATCCGTTCTTTGCTTATTTCTTCCGATTGCTATATTCAGCCTATTCCCTTGGATTTCCTTCCGGGAAGATAAAATTTCATTTTTAGTAAGAATCACGGCAAGAACCGTCACCCTTGAGAGCGCCGAATAACAAAGCCGGTTTTTGGCAATAAAAAAGGGCGGCAGCTTGACGATTGCTTTCCCCCTACTTTAATTATACCATTAAATTTTTTCAAATAACATTCTTATAATCCCCAGCCATTATGTGTAACATAGGTGAAGAAATGTCATGAACAGGGGGTTGGGCTTTGGAGAAAATTCAAGTGGAACAAGAATTGGAAAACAGGCGTCTGGAACAAACCCTAGCCATCGTCGAGGAACAATTGGCTGCAGCCAGACTAAGAAGCGAGGATAATAAGGCTGAGATACTTGCCGCCAAGCAGGAAATGCGGGAAGACACCTCTCATTCCATCTCCGGCCTCTGGTCCATGGATAATTTTCACGCCCTTGTGGAGTTAAGCCAGTACGCCAATCCCGTGTCGGCAAAAGTCTCCGAATATGAACGGGATGCCAACAAGATCCTGATTCTGGAAAAAATGCTTGATTCCCCTTACTTTGCCCGCCTGGATTTTACGTTCGCTGACGAGGAATCCCCGGAGCAGATCTATATCGGGCGGTCTTCCCTTCAGGATGACAAAACCCATGACATCACTATCTATGACTGGCGCTCGCCTATAGCCAGTGTCTTTTACCGTTTCGGCACGGGGGAAGCCTTCTATGAATCCCCCGGCGGCAGAATAAGCGGAATGGTCAGCTTAAAGCGTCAATATGAGATCCATAAAGGGAAACTGGACTATTTCTTTGACGCCGATCGGCAAATCATGGATGAGTTCCTGCGCAAGCTGCTTTCCCAGAATACTTCCCCGACCATGAAAACCATCGTCGAGACCATCCAGCAAGACCAGGATCGGGTGATCCGCGATCTGGAAATGGAATTGCTGATGGTCCAGGGAGCTGCCGGCAGCGGCAAAACCTCCGTCGCCCTCCATCGCGTCGCCTATCTGATGTATCAGGGTCTCGCGACTAAATTATCCAACAACGACATCATCATTATCTCCCCCCATACCCTCTTTGCAAAGTACATTGCCCATGTCCTGCCCGAACTGGGAGAGAGCAATGTTCATTCTTTGGTAGTTGATGAAATACTGCGCAAGGTGCTGCAGCGGGAAACCATCCAAACCAGGAATCAATTTCTGGAATCCCTGCTCTCTCCCGGCCGCTCCCAAGACGGCCCTCAAAAGAGAATGCTCCTGAAAAACAGCCTGGCCTTTAAAGCTTCGAGCCAGTTTGCTGAGATCTTAAAGCGTTTTATTGCCGACTTGCCCCAGCGCTGGAACCGGTTCAGCGATATCTATTATGACGGGAAGTGCCTGGCCAGCCGGCAATTATTAAAAGCACAACTCCTTAAAGACCAGAAACGGACTCCTGCTCCCTTAAGCTATTCCCTGCAGCACCTGGAGAAATCCATTTTAAAATCCGTCCACAAGCAGCGCACACATCGTCTGGAAAAGCTGAAAACCTTTGTTCACCAGCGAACCGGGCAGGAGTTTGGCGTGGAAGAAAGGGCCCGCAGGTTATCACTTCTGGAAAGCACCGCTTTGCTTAAGCAAATACAGGAATTCACCCAGTTCGATTGTGCCGGACTTTATCAAAAGCTCTTCAATGACAAACCTTATTTTTATCGTTTGGCCAAAGGCTTGGAACTGCCCGACTGTATAGAGGAGATT
Source organism: Desulfitobacterium sp. LBE (assembly GCF_007830365.1). NCBI lineage: Bacteria > Bacillati > Bacillota > Clostridia > Eubacteriales > Desulfitobacteriaceae > Desulfitobacterium > Desulfitobacterium sp. LBE. Next base: position 1,493,731 of record NZ_VLKD01000001.1, read on the forward strand.
ATTGATTTTACCTGCGACAATCTTAACCGGGATGTCCTGGCTTATGATGACGCCCTGGCCTTGACCTTTCTCCACCTGAAGGCAAAAGGTTATAACGGCTATCAAGGGATCAAGCAGGTGGTCATCGACGAAGCTCAGGATTATGACCCTCTTCATTTCGAAATCTTTCAGGCCCTGTTTCCCCAATCCCGCTATACCATTTTAGGGGATATCAAGCAAACCATCGGCAAGCAGGAAGATCTATCCCTTTACGACCGGGCAAGGCAAATATTCAATAAGCAGCACTCAGCCCTGGTAACCTTGGATAAAAGCTTCCGCTGCACCAAGGAGATCTTAGAGTACAGCACCAGGTTTCTCGAGCCAAGCTTTAAACTCAACAGCTTCAGCAGAAAAGGCGATCCTCCGGCCGTCCTGACCGCTCCCGATCAAGAGAGTCTTGATCAGCTGATCATTAAGGAGATTAACGCTTGCCGGGAAAAGGGATATCCATCCATCGGGTTAATCTGCAAAACTGAGCAAGACGCCGGCTCTCTGTATGAGCGGCTGAAGGAGCAGGTTCCTCTTCAGTTGATCAGAAACGACGTGGAGATGGAGTTGAAAGGAGTGTTCGCCATCCCCGTCTATTTATCAAAAGGCCTGGAGTTTGACGCTGTACTCATCTGCGATGCCGATCAAGAGCATTATGACAGTGAAGATGACAAAAATCTTCTCTACATCGCCTGCACCAGAGCCCTGCACCGTCTCAACCTGTTTTACACCGGGGATATCAGCCCCCTGCTCTAAAGCAAAGCTTTTAGGTAAAGCACTTGGCGCTGCCCACAGGGCATGTGTACAAAGGAAGACCTGCCCTTCAAGAGAGCAGGTCTTCCCTATTATTCTAATCCTTTACTGATTAACGATTATTGATTACTGATTGGCAGCTGCATACATTTCCGCAGCGATGCAGAGGTAGTAGCAAAGCCCCAGCTGCTGGCTTTCCAGCATACCGCGATGAAAATCATCCTCCAGAAAGAATCTGGCTTGAGCGGCAAAGGTTTGGGCATCGATAAGATGTCCATGGTCCTTTAAAAAGGCCAAATGCTCCTCTATCTTCTTGTGCAGCCTGGGATCATTCCCTTTCCAGCCGGCCCGCAGGGCCTCAGCCAGGAAATCCAGAAACTGCTTGGCTTCAGCGGCACTATCGTTCATCTCATCGGTTTGCTCAGTCTCTACTTTGGGCAGCTCATACCCATAGTGATCCTTAAGGTATTGACTTTGCTCCGCCAGAGCGGTATTCCAGGCATCGGCGTTAAGTCCCTGAAACATTGCTGATTTTTCCATAACTTCTCCTTTCTTGGTGAGGACAATCGACTCGCCAATGGTCTTCAGCAAACAATCCAGTCTCTGCCTGCGCGCTATAAGCAGTTCCTGTTGTTTGGTCAGACACATCAAGCGGCCCGGTTGGTCCTCCAGGGCTTTTTGGATATCGCTGAGGGAAAAATCAAGCTCACGGTAGAACAAGATCTGTTGTAAACGCTCCAGTTCCTCCGCCCCATAGAGACGATAGCCGGCATCCGTGATCTCACATGGCTTGAGCAATCCTATTTTATGATAGTGATGGAGCGTTTTGACCGTAACTCCCGCCAATCCGGCGACTTCTTTAACCGTGTACAGCATCATTCTTCACCTCGTGCTAAGCATAAGCCCTCCTCCAAGGTAAGAGTCAAGGCTTTTTCCCACTGTCTTGGAGACCGCTTCTTCATCCCTCTACTTACAGGACAGCTTCTTAATCCTATACTTACAAAAGTTTTCGTAAGGCATTCACCTCTTGGGCTTTGCGCAGATACTCTTCATGAAGGCTTTTTTTATCCTCTTCTCCCAACCTTTGATTGAGCTTTCCGCCGAGGCAGGCCAAGTCACATTCAAGCTGGAGAATGCGGTTGCGAATTGTGACAAAATCCAACCCGCCCTTATTCTGTGCCCCTTCATTTTTTCTCTTGCGCAGATAATCATCATAATTTCCCTCATAGATCGTTAACGCTCCCTGCTCCAACCGCATAATTTTCGCGGCCATCCTTTGGACGAAATACCCATCGTGAGAAACCAACAAAATGCCGCCTGCATAGCGCTCCAGGACCGTTTCGATTTTTTCCTTAGCCCCCATATCCAAATAATTGGTCGGTTCATCCAAAACCAGAAAATTGGCTCCGGAGAGAATCAGCCTGGCCATGGCGACCCGGCACCTTTCCCCCATACTCAGCCCCTTAACCTTTTTAAAAACATCGTTTTTCCTGAATAAAAGGCAGGCCAGCAGGGTTCGGATATCTTCTGCCGATTTATCGAAGGTTTTCATGTTTTCCAGGATCGTACCGCCCAGGTCAAGTTCTTCAAATTCCTGGGAAAAGTAACCGATGCGCAGGGCCGGGTCCAGGGAGAGCTGCCCCTGAAAATTGCGGTCAACCCCACAGAGAATTTTTAAAAGCGTGGTTTTTCCCGCTCCGTTATCCCCCAGCAAAGCTGCCTTTTCACCCCTGCCCATGGTAAAGGATACATCGGCAAAGACGGTATGGTCTCCATAGGCCTTCGTTAATTGGCTGGCGCGTATGACAAGGGGCGACAGCTTCTGGTTCTGAACAGGAAATTTGTTGATAAAGTCAAAGGCCGGGAGGGGGGCTTGCCGGGGTTTGGGGATTTTGTTGCTTAATAACCGGGCCAGCTCTTTTTCTTTGGCTTTAATGGCGCTGGCCTGAGTTTTGGCGGCATTCTTATAGTCGGAGTTTTTTTGAGCGCCGGCCAGCCAGCTTCTTCGCTGGCGAATCCCTTCGGTCAACTGCCTGATTCGCAATCGTTGCTTTTCATACTCTTTGGCGGTATGCTTCTCTTCATTTTCTTTCTGGGTTTTATATGCGGAGTAATTGCCTTTATAGGCTTTCAAACCTGAGGGCGTCAGTTCCCAGATCCGGTCTGCCACACGGTCCAGCAGGTACCGGTTGTGGGACAGGATTAAAACAGATTGTTTGATCCCTTGAATAATCCTTTCCAAGGTCGCCGCACTATCCATATCCAAATGATTGGTAGGCTCATCAAGGATCAGCAAGTCAAAATCCCTGGTCAGGGTTTTACAGAGCATCAGCTTGGTTTTTTCGCCGCCGCTCAAACTTGCTGCCGGGAGCCCCCACAAAGATTCATGGATCTCGAATTGATGCAGGGATTTCTTTACCACGGTGTCCAGCGGTCCGTAGACATTGGCATTTTTACGGACTGCTTGATAGAGTTCCTCATACACGGAAGCACCTGGTTGAAAATCGGAGTATTGCTGCAGATAGATGATCAGCCCATTAGGGGGCGTATACTCAATACTGCCCTGATCCGGGGTTTCCGCGCCGGCCAGGATCCTGGCAAGGGTCGTTTTCCCTATGCCATTGCTGCCAATCAGACCAACCTTCTCCCCTTGATTTATGCCACCGCTGACATTTTGCAGGACCATCCTGTCATGGTAACTTTTAGACACTCCCTCAAATACTACATTCATTTGCCCTAGCTCCTTTTTTAATGTTCTGGGGAGAAGGGCACAAAAAAAGACGATAGAGAACATCTTCGTCTTGGTTGCTTAACCGGATTTTGTAACTGGATTAATAGCCTAAGAAAAAGGTATAGGAAAAAACAGTCAGCAAACTAAAGATGTGCCCCCTCCTGAATTTCTGGATTTAATTTGTGGTTCTTCAAAATCAATTCAGTGTTACACATCGTTCTGTACCTCCTGTTCTTAAGGATAGATTAACCATACCATAGCTGATTTCATATTGCAAACAGCAACAAGCAAGCCCTCAGTTTAAAAATCGGCTGTTTTAAAAATGACGAAGCCTGCTTCCTCATTTTTAAAACAGCTGAATTTTAACACAGGGTATAATCCATAACTGTATGAACTATTCCTGGTCCCTGTACTTCACCTTCTTTAAGTTACGGATTTAATAATATGTTAAGGATTAATAATAATTTGTTAAGATTTTACTGCTATAATTAAATTAGTCAGATCTTTCACATACCATATCACACAACACTACATAAAGAAAGGAGGTCACATCCAGCTTATTTTGTAATATTTTTCACTATAATGTAGTTTAAGGGAGGCTAAACAGTATGGATCTGATTGACCGAATCACCAATGCTAAACTAAGCCGGCGCTCCTTCATTTTAGCCAGTGCCGCCGCCACCGCCGGCCTGTCTCTTACCGGCTGCGGCAGCAGCTTAACCCAGGCCACAGCCGATCAAGCCGCCGGCAAAGAAGGCAAATGGATCACCGCCGCCTGCTGGCATAACTGCGGCGGGCGATGTCTTAACAAGGCCTATGTGGTGGATGGGGTGGTCATCCGGCAAAAAACCGACGACACCCACCCGGACAGCCCGGACTATCCGCAACAACGGGCCTGCGTGCGGGGACGCTCCCAACGGCAGCAAGTCTTTGGCGCCGATCGCTTAAAAATACCCGATGAAGAGAAAAAACTGGGAACCGGGCGGGGGCAAGAAAGAGCTCCGGGGCCGGGATGAATGGGTGAGAATCTCCTGGGATGAAGCCCTGGACTCCATCGCCGGCGAAATTAAACGCATCAAGTCCGAACAAGGCAATCGTGCTTTCTTTGCCGACGGCGGCCCCGCTGCCAAAGTTCTGGCCCTCTATGGCGGCTATGTAGCCAATTGGGGGACAACTTCACTGGGTTCATGGACTTATACCCCGGGTCCCGTCGGTTTCAGCTCCTCCAGCGGTGACAGCATCAATGACAGGCTGGATATGCGCAATTGTGACACGGTGATTATGTTCAATATGAATCCTGCCTGGAGCTCTGCCGGTAATCCGGTCTATCATTTCCTTCAGGTTAAAAAAGCCGGAGCCGATTTTATCGCCATTGATCCCTTTTATAACGATTCCTACGGCCTGCTGGAAGCCGATTGGATTCCCACCCGGCCGGCTACGGATACAGCTCTGATGATTGGGGTGGCCCACACCTTAATCGTCGAGGATGATCCCGTCAAAAACCCCTTAATTGACTGGGATTTCCTCAAAAAATATACCATAGGCTTTGACGCCGACTCCATGCCCCCAGGCACCGATGCCAAGGACAACTTCAAAGACTATGTTCTCGGCACCTATGACGGTGTCCCCAAAAATGCGGAATGGGCTGCCGAAATCAGCGGCGTCGCCCCGGACAGAATCCGCTATCTGGCCCGGGCCATGAACAAAAACAAAAAAGTAGCCCTTCTCTATGCCTGGTCTGCCGGAAGAACACAAAATGCCGACAACTTGCCGCAAATGGCGATGATTCTCGGGGCCATGACAGGCCATATGGGGAAATCAGGGCATATGTGCGGAGTGAGCTGCCACAGCGGTGCCGCTAACGGCGGGGATACCTTAGTATCTCCGGGTAAAAACGGCCTGCCTACTGTAGACAATCCTGTCAAAGACAGTATCAACCATACCGAAATGTGGCGGGCCATCGTCGATGGCAAATACAATTTTACAGGCAACAAAAAATTCCTGAAGGGCGAAATGAAAGATATCGATATCCGCCTCATCTATCATGATAATAATGCCCGGCTCCAATCTGCCGACGGCATGACCAAAGGGATCGAAGCTCACCGCAAAGTGGATTTGGTCGTCAGTCACGGTCAGTTCCTCACCACTAACGCCAAGTATTCCGATTTTGTCCTCCCCGTCACCACGGAATGGGAAAAAATCGGCGGTTTTTTGACCGGTAATCGTGAAATGTTGATCATGTATTCCCAAATTACCGAGCCTCTCTACGAGGCCCAAAGTGATGAATGGATTGCCAGAGAACTGGCCAAACGCCTGGGTGTAGATGCTTCTAAAGCCTTTCCCATCGACGCCAAGCAGCAGTTCTTCAACCAAATCGCCGGCAGCACCGTCATTTTGCCCGATGGTAAAACGGCCGCTCCCCTTGTCACCATTACGGCAGAAGATATTGCCCAGTGGGGTGTCCAGGGCAAACCACAGCAAGGCCAGATCAGCCTCAAGGAATTCCAGGAAAAAGGACTCTATCAGATTGAGCGAAAACCGGGAGATAACTACGGCTACATCGCCTTTAAGGATTTCTGCGACGATCCCGAGGCCAATCCCCGTCCTTCCGCCAGCGGTAAACTCGAATTCTACTCACAGGTATTGGCCGACACGGTCAATGCTATGGGCTATAGTGAGATCAAGCCCATACCCACCCATATTCCCCCCGTCGAAGGTTATGAAGCCACCTTTAAAGACTGGCAAGGCAAAGTCAAGGGGGATTATCCTTACCAGGTGATCAATCCCCACTACCTCCGCCGCTCCCACACCGTCTTCGACAATGTCCAGTGGCTCCGCGAAACCTGGCCTAATCCCGTCTACATCAGCACCCAGGATGCCAGGGAAAAAGGACTCAACGATGGGGATACGGTCTTACTAACCAGCCAGCACGGCAAAACCCTGCGCACCGCCTGCCTTACCGATCGCTTTATGCCCGGCGTCATTGGTCTGCCCCATGGCTCCTGGGTCGATATGGATGAAAAAACCGGCATCGATACCGGAGGAGCGGACAATATTCTCTGCGGACCGGTCTCCACCGGCCAAGGGGTCTCCGGCTGGAACAGCTGTATCTGCAACATGGAGAAATACACCGGCGCCTCCCTGATCCCTGATGTACAAAAACCCCAGCGGATTATTCTCTAAGAAAGGAGCGTGAAGGATCATGAGTCAATACGGATTCTATTTTGATATGACCTCTTGCATCGGCTGCCGCACCTGCCAGGTGTCCTGCAAGGATAAAAACGATCTGAACGTGGGAACGCTCTTCCGTCAGGTCAAAGCCTTTGAAACCGGTTCCTATCCAAAGCCAGGGATTTTTCACTATTCCGGCACCTGCAATCACTGCGAAAACCCCAAATGTGTCGAGGGCTGTCCCACCCAGGCCCTGCACAAGCTGGAAAACGGCATTGTGGATCATGATAAAGCCAAGTGCATCGGCTGCCGCTACTGTACCTGGAACTGTCCTTACGGGGTCCCCCAATTCATCCCCGAACTGGGACAAATCAGCAAATGCAACATGTGCAAGGATCTCATCGAAGCAGGGGAAAACCCTGTCTGTATGGATGCCTGCCCTATGCGCGCCATCGAATGGGGGGACTTGGACGAACTCAAGGCCAAACATGGGGACAGCGTCAGCGAATTGCCCTTCCTGCCTGCTTCGGCCGTCACCAAGCCCGCTCTCCTGATTCAAGCCAAAAACAACGCCCTGCACAACGATTTCAAAGGGAAGGAGATCTAACCATGGCTGAAACAAGTTTATTGATCTTTTCCTTATGCATGCAAGCCGCCATTGGGATCATGCTCTTTATCACGCTCAGCAAGCAGCTTTACAAAGAAAAGACCTTCAAAACCGCTTCCTATGTCGCCGCAGGGTTGAGCATCGTCGGCATTCTGGCCTCCCTGCTGCATTTGGGCAGACCCACAGCGTTCTTGAACTCCCTCTCCCACCTGGGCACCTCCTGGTTAAGCAATGAAGCCCTTTTAAGCGGTCTCTTCGCCGGCATCGCCATTGTCTATGCTCTGGTGCAATACCTTAAGCCGGACAACGCCGGCCTGGATCTGCTCCTGCGTTGGGCGGGCAGTCTTATCGGCCTGGCTGCCGTCTTTTCCATGGGGAAACTCTATTCCTCCACCACGGTGCCGATTTGGCAAGGAGCCCATACCTTCATCGATTTCTATGCCACGACCCTGGCTCTGGGTGCTCTTCTCTTTATCGCCTCCAGCCTGAAGGAGTTGCAGAATATGGATAAAAAGATCTACGGGGCCATTGTTCTGGCTGCTGTGATCTTCCAGGCCGTCTCTGCCGTTCCCCACGCCTTAAGTTTAGGCAAGGCGGGTATGGCCGCCCAAGCCAGCGCGGCCATCTTAAGCGGCATGACCATGGTCATCGTCCTCAAATGGCTTCTTATCCTGGGGGGAGCCGTGCTCCTGCTCTGGCCGGGCAAACAGGCAACCGGCAGCGGCTTTAAAGCCGGCCATGTCTATCTGGCCTGTGCCTGCCTGGTTTTAGGCCAACTGATCGGGAGGTATGTCTTTTACGCGGCGATCGTGACCACAAGTATCGGCATAACCTGAGCGTTATGAGCATCATGGGTATCATGCCCAAGTAAACGCTAAGGCCCTTAACCTTTCCGTCAGGAAGTGTTAAGGGCCTTAGCTTGATCCTTAGAGGCCGCCACAGATGGCGGCCTCTAAAAACTAAAGAGCAGATCTTATGCAAATAATAATCTCCCTTTGGGTTTGGGAATGGTTCTTCCTAAAGATTTTGCAGTTTCTATCCATTCATTTATAACTATTTCGATATTCTTTAAAACTTCCTGGTGTGTCCTGCCATCAGCACAACATCCTGGTAATTCCGGCACTTCTGCAATATATGCCTCGTCTTCATCGCTCCAGTATATGATTATCTCATATTTATGCATCAATACCACCTCCAAGCTTATATTTCAAAATAATTTGTCTTACCTGTTTAACTTGATACGGCTTTGCTTTAGACCCATTTGGTTGAATATTTATAATTTCGTCCATACCGTCTTTATAAAAAATATGATGGCTACCGCTAATACGTTCCTTAAAATCAAGGTGTCCCAACACTTTGCAGAGATCAGCAAAATCTATATCTTTATCTTTTGTTCCACATAGTATTTTTAGTAATATCTTTTCGAATTGACCCATCTGCCCGCTCCTCCTACATGACCATTATACCAGTTTTCCGTAATTCTTTAATCATTCCTTTCGACAGCTCCTCACCCGCATTGGCAATGCATATATTCAAAGCAGACAAAGTGATTGACTGTTTCAATAATATCGTCAACATTTGCTGCTTCATTTCCTTTTCTTCCAGCAGCCGAGCCAATAAGCGTTGCTGCATGAGCCCCACTCCCCTCTTCCTTCTATTATACCATTTTCTAACTCTGATATCATCTTTTTGGCCGGTCAATGACCGGTCAACGGGATTCAACAGCAAAATACGCAACAGATCATCCTCCTTATCCCCCCACTTCGGGCCAAAATGCAATTTTAATACTATGTTAATGATTAATAATAATCTGTTAAGATTTTACTGCTATAATTTAGCTAGTCGGACTTTTCACAATACAAAATAACCCACTCAGCAGAGAGAGGAGGCCACATTCATTCAGCCTATTTAGTAATATGTTTCACTATAATCTAGTTTAAGGAGGCTTAACAGTATGGATTTCATTGACAAAATCACAGGTGCTAAATTAAGCCGGCGCTCCTTCATTTTAGCCAGTGCCGCCGCCACAGCCAGCCTATCTCTTGCCGGTTGCGGCAGCAGCTTAACCCAGGCCACAGCCGATCAAGCCGCCGACAAAGAAGGCAAATGGATCACCGCCGCCTGCTGGCATAACTGCGGCGGACGATGTCTTAACAAGGCCTATGTGGTGGATGGGGTGGTCATCCGGCAAAAAACCGACGACACCCACCCGGACAGCCCGGACTATCCGCAACAACGGGCCTGCGTGCGGGGACGCTCCCAACGGCAGCAAGTCTTTGGCGCCGATCGCTTAAAATACCCGATGAAGAGAAAAAACTGGGAACCGGGCGGGGGCAAGAAAGAGCTCCGGGGCCGGGATGAATGGGTGAGAATCTCCTGGGATGAAGCCCTGGACTCCATCGCCGGCGAAATTAAACGCATCAAGTCCGAACAAGGCAATCGTGCTTTCTTTGCCGACGGCGGCCCCGCTGCCAAAGTTCTGGCCCTCTATGGCGGCTATGTAGCCAATTGGGGGACAACTTCACTGGGTTCATGGACTTATACCCCGGGTCCCGTCGGTTTCAGCTCCTCCAGCGGTGACAGCATCAATGACAGGCTGGATATGCGCAATTGTGACACGGTGATTATGTTCAATATGAATCCTGCCTGGAGCTCTGCCGGTAATCCGGTCTATCATTTCCTTCAGGTTAAAAAAGCCGGAGCCGATTTTATCGCCATTGATCCCTTTTATAACGATTCCTACGGCCTGCTGGAAGCCGATTGGATTCCCACCCGGCCGGCTACGGATACAGCTCTGATGATTGGGGTGGCCCACACCTTAATCGTCGAGGATGATCCCGTCAAAAACCCCTTAATTGACTGGGATTTCCTCAAAAAATATACCATAGGCTTTGACGCCGACTCCATGCCCCCAGGCACCGATGCCAAGGACAACTTCAAAGACTATGTTCTCGGCACCTATGACGGTGTCCCCAAAAATGCGGAATGGGCTGCCGAAATCAGCGGCGTCGCCCCGGACAGAATCCGCTATCTGGCCCGGGCCATGAACAAAAACAAAAAAGTAGCCCTTCTCTATGCCTGGTCTGCCGGAAGAACACAAAATGCCGACAACTTGCCGCAAATGGCGATGATTCTCGGGGCCATGACAGGCCATATGGGGAAATCAGGGCATATGTGCGGAGTGAGCTGCCACAGCGGTGCCGCTAACGGCGGGGATACCTTAGTATCTCCGGGTAAAAACGGCCTGCCTACTGTAGACAATCCTGTCAAAGACAGTATCAACCATACCGAAATGTGGCGGGCCATCGTCGATGGCAAATACAATTTTACAGGCAACAAAAAATTCCTGAAGGGCGAAATGAAAGATATCGATATCCGCCTCATCTATCATGATAATAATGCCCGGCTCCAATCTGCCGACGGCATGACCAAAGGGATCGAAGCTCACCGCAAAGTGGATTTGGTCGTCAGTCACGGTCAGTTCCTCACCACTAACGCCAAGTATTCCGATTTTGTCCTCCCCGTCACCACGGAATGGGAAAAAATCGGCGGTTTTTTGACCGGTAATCGTGAAATGTTGATCATGTATTCCCAAATTACCGAGCCTCTCTACGAGGCCCAAAGTGATGAATGGATTGCCAGAGAACTGGCCAAACGCCTGGGTGTAGATGCTTCTAAAGCCTTTCCCATCGACGCCAAGCAGCAGTTCTTCAACCAAATCGCCGGCAGCACCGTCATTTTGCCCGATGGTAAAACGGCCGCTCCCCTTGTCACCATTACGGCAGAAGATATTGCCCAGTGGGGTGTCCAGGGCAAACCACAGCAAGGCCAGATCAGCCTCAAGGAATTCCAGGAAAAAGGACTCTATCAGATTGAGCGAAAACCGGGAGATAACTACGGCTACATCGCCTTTAAGGATTTCTGCGACGATCCCGAGGCCAATCCCCGTCCTTCCGCCAGCGGTAAACTCGAATTCTACTCACAGGTATAAGAACGGATCAGATGAAGAGTGCTAGTGTGGGCGCCCTGCCGAAGAGTGAGGAGCCACCAGGATTGAAAGGTCTATCAGATTGAGGAAAAGGAGATAACTACGGCTACATCGCCTTTAAGGATCTCGACCCAGGGCCAAAGTCTGGCAAGAGCGGCCGTAACGCGTTTGGTTGGTGTACGCATGCGCTCAGAGAGTCGATCAGTTACCTTGTGCCACCGTGTGTCTCGGCTTCAATGTGAATTGCCAGACCATAGCCATCGAGACAATCAGCGAATCCTCAGGTATGCGAGAGAAAGGAGGTCCGAGCTGAAAAGGCTGTCTTTACTCAACCAGGCATGCCGGCAGGCACAACGATGCGATACGCCTGCCTTACCGATCGCTTTATGCGCAGCCGCCTGTGAGTTGATCTGCCCTGGGTCGGCATGGCAGTCAGAAGGAGACATGAATGCCGACGGAGGAGCGGACAATATTCTCTGCGGACCGGTCTCCACCGGCCAAGGGGTCTCCGGCTGGAACAGCTGTATCTGCAACATGGAGAAATACACCGCCCCCTCCCTGATCCCGAGCAAAAACCCCAGCGGATTATTCTCTAAGAAAGGAGCGTGAAGGATCATGAGTCAATACGGATTCTATTTTGATATGACCTCTTGCATCGGCTGCCGCACCTGCCAGGTGTCCTGCAAGGATAAAAACGATCTGAACGTGGGAACGCTCTTCCGTCAGGTCAAAGCCTTTGAAACCGGTTCCTATCCAAAGCCAGGGATTTTTCACTATTCCGGCACCTGCAATCACTGCGAAAACCCCAAATGTGTCGAGGGCTGTCCCACCCAGGCCCTGCACAAGCTGGAAAACGGCATTGTGGATCATGATAAAGCCAAGTGCATCGGCTGCCGCTACTGTACCTGGAACTGTCCTTACGGGTCCCCCAATTCATCCCCGAACTGGGACAAATCAGCAAATGCAACATGTGCAAGGATCTCATCGAAGCAGGGGAAAACCCTGTCTGTATGGATGCCTGCCCTATGCGCGCCATCGAATGGGGGGACTTGGACGAACTCAAGGCCAAACATGGGGACAGCGTCAGCGAATTGCCCTTCCTGCCTGCTTCGGCCGTCACCAAGCCCGCTCTCCTGATTCAAGCCAAAACAACGCCCTGCACAACGATTTCAAAGGGAAGGAGATCTAACCATGGCTGAAACAAGTTTATTGATCTTTTCCTTATGCATGCAAGCCGCCATTGGGATCATGCTCTTTATCACGCTCAGCAAGCAGCTTTACAAAGAAAAGACCTTCAAAACCGCTTCCTATGTCGCCGCAGGGTTGAGCATCGTCGGCATTCTGGCCTCCCTGCTGCATTTGGGCAGACCCACAGCGTTCTTGAACTCCCTCTCCCACCTGGGCACCTCCTGGTTAAGCAATGAAGCCCTTTTAAGCGGTCTCTTCGCCGGCATCGCCATTGTCTATGCTCTGGTGCAATACCTTAAGCCGGACAACGCCGGCCTGGATCTGCTCCTGCGTTGGGCGGGCAGTCTTATCGGCCTGGCTGCCGTCTTTTCCATGGGGAAACTCTATTCCTCCACCACGGTGCCGATTTGGCAAGGAGCCCATACCTTCATCGATTTCTATGCCACGACCCTGGCTCTGGGTGCTCTTCTCTTTATCGCCTCCAGCCTGAAGGAGTTGCAGAATATGGATAAAAAGATCTACGGGGCCATTGTTCTGGCTGCTGTGATCTTCCAGGCCGTCTCTGCCGTTCCCCACGCCTTAAGTTTAGGCAAGGCGGGTATGGCCGCCCAAGCCAGCGCGGCCATCTTAAGCGGCATGACCATGGTCATCGTCCTCAAATGGCTTCTTATCCTGGGGGGAGCCGTGCTCCTGCTCTGGCCGGGCAAACAGGCAACCGGCAGCGGCTTTAAAGCCGGCCATGTCTATCTGGCCTGTGCCTGCCTGGTTTTAGGCCAACTGATCGGGAGGTATGTCTTTTACGCGGCGATCGTGACCACAAGTATCGGCATAACCTGAGCGTTATGAGCATCATGGGTATCATGCCCAAGTAAACGCTAAGGCCCTTAACCTTTCCGTCAGGAAGTGTTAAGGGCCTTAGCTTGATCCTTAGAGGCCGCCACAGATGGCGGCCTCTAAAAACTAAAGAGCAGATCTTATGCAAATAATAATCTCCCTTTGGGTTTGGGAATGGTTCTTCCTAAAGATTTTGCAGTTTCTATCCATTCATTTATAACTATTTCGATATTCTTTAAAACTTCCTGGTGTGTCCTGCCATCAGCACAACATCCTGGTAATTCCGGCACTTCTGCAATATATGCCTCGTCTTCATCGCTCCAGTATATGATTATCTCATATTTATGCATCAATACCACCTCCAAGCTTATATTTCAAAATAATTTGTCTTACCTGTTTAACTTGATACGGCTTTGCTTTAGACCCATTTGGTTGAATATTTATAATTTCGTCCATACCGTCTTTATAAAAAATATGATGGCTACCGCTAATACGTTCCTTAAAATCAAGGTGTCCCAACACTTTGCAGAGATCAGCAAAATCTATATCTTTATCTTTTGTTCCACATAGTATTTTTTAGTAATATCTTTTCGAATTGACCCATCTGCCCGCTCCTCCTACATGACCATTATACCAGTTTTCCGTAATTCTTTAATCATTCCTTTCGACAGCTCCTCACCCGCATTGGCAATGCATATATTCAAAGCAGACAAAGTGATTGACTGTTTCAATAATATCGTCAACATTTGCTGCTTCATTTCCTTTTCTTCCAGCAGCCGAGCCAATAAGCGTTGCTGCATGAGCCCCACTCCCCTCTTCCTTCTATTATACCATTTTCTAACTCTGATATCATCTTTTTGGCCGGTCAATGACCGGTCAACGGGATTCAACAGCAAAATACGCAACAGATCATCCTCCTTATCCCCCCACTTCGGGCCAAAATGCAATTTTAATACTATGTTAATGATTAATAATAATCTGTTAAGATTTTACTGCTATAATTTAGCTAGTCGGACTTTTCACCAATACAAAATAACCCCACTCAGCAGAGAGAGGAGGCCACATTCATTCAGCCTATTTAGTAATATGTTTCACTATAATCTAGTTTAAGGAGGCTTAACAGTATGGATTTCATTGACAAAATCACAGGTGCTAAATTAAGCCGGCGCTCCTTCATTTTAGCCAGTGCCGCCGCCACAGCCAGCCTATCTCTTGCCGGTTGCGGCAGCAGCTTAACCCAGGCCACAGCCGATCAAGCCGCCGACAAAGAAGGCAAATGGATCACCGCCGCCTGCTGGCATAACTGCGGCGGACGATGTCTTAACAAGGCCTATGTGGTGGATGGGGTGGTCATCCGGCAAAAAACCGACGACACCCACCCGGACAGCCCGGACTATCCGCAACAACGGGCCTGCGTGCGGGGACGGGCTCAACGGCAGCAGGTTTTTTGGCGCTGACCGTCTGAAGTATCCGATGAAGAGGAAGAACTGGGAACCGGGCGGAGGCAAGAAAGAGCTCCGGGGTCAGGACGAATGGGTGCGGGTATCCTGGGATGAAGCCCTGGATGCCATTGCCGGAGAAATAAAAAGAATCAAAGCGGAAAAGGATAACCGTTCACTTTTTGCCGATGGCGGCCCCGTCTCCAAGGTTTTGGCTTTATACGGGGGATATGTGCCCCATTGGGGAACCACATCCCGGGTAAACTGGACTTATACTCCCGATGTCATCGGTTACAGCCCGGAGTCCAATTCGGGGATCAATGACAGGTTGGATATGCGCAACTGTGATACCGTTATTATGTTTGGCCTCAATCCGGCCTGGAGTTCAGCCGGCAATCCCGCCTATAATTTCCTTCAGGTGAAAAAGGCCGGGGCCGAGTTTATTGCGGTTGATCCTTATTATAACGATACTTATGGCCTGCTGGAAGCGGATTGGATTCCCTGCCGGCCTGTTACGGATACGGCACTGCTTCTGGGAGTTGCCTATACTTTACTGGAAGAAGACGATCCGGTTCACAATCCTTTAATTGACTGGGAATTCCTGAAAAAGAATACCCTCGGTTTTGATGCTGAGAGTATGCCGGAAGGCACCAACCCCCAAGACAATTTTAAAGATTATGTACTCGGCACCTATGACGGTATCCCCAAAAATGCAGAATGGGCTGCCGAAATCAGCGGCGTCGCTCCGGACAGGATCCGCTATCTGGCCCGGGCCATGAACAAGAATAAAAAAGTAGCCATTTTAACCGGCTGGGCCTCTGCCAGAACTCAAAATACGGATAATCTGCCCCAGCTCTTTATGACCATCGGAGCCATGACCGGACATCTGGGAAAATCCGGCCATATGTGCGGAATCAGTTGCCACAGCCGCTCCAGTAACGGGGGCGACATGCTGGTAAAACCCGGCTCCAATAAATTGCCTTCAATTAAAAATCCAGTTGACGACAGCTTTAATGATACGGAAATGTGGCGGGCGATTGTCGACGGCAAATATAACTGGACAGGTCATCAGAAGTATTATAAAGGGGAAACACGGGATATTGATATCCGCCTGATTTATCACGACAGCGGTGCGGCCTTGCAATCCAGAGACGGGATGACCAAAGGCATTGAAGCTCACCGCAAAGTGGATTTGGTCGTCAGTCACGGTCAGTTCCTCACCACCAACGCCAAGTATTCCGACTTTGTCCTCCCCGTCACCACGGAATGGGAAAAAATCGGCGGGTTTTTAACCGGTAATCGGGAAATGGTGATTATGTATTCCCAAATCACCGAACCCATGTATGAATGTCAAAGTGACGAATGGATTGCCATCGAACTGGCCAAACGCTTAGGGATCGATCCGGATGAAGCTTTTCCCATCGATGCCAAACAACAGTTTTTCAATCAGATTGCCGGTGCAACCACCACCCATGAAGACGGGATAAGCAAAATCCCCATGGTCACCATCACGGAGGCCGATATTGCCGAATGGGGTGTTCAGGGCAAGCCTCAGGAAGGACGGATTGGTTTAAAAGAGTTCCAGGAAAAGGGTATTTTCCAAGTTGAAAGAAAACCGGGAGACAACTATGGCTTTATCGCCTTTAAAGAATTCAGAGATGACCCGGCAGCCAATCCCCGCCCCAATTCAGCCAGCGGTAAGATGGAAATCTACTCTCAAGTGCTGGGAGATACCATCAATAACCTGGGCTATAGTGAGATCAAGCCCATCCCCACTCATATTCCCCCTGTGGAAGGCTATGAGGCAACCTTTAAAGACTGGCAGGGTAAAGTCAAAGGGGACTATCCTTACCAGGTGATCAATCCCCACTACCTCCGCCGCTCCCACACCGTCTTCGACAATGTCCAGTGGCTCCGCGAAACCTGGCCCAACCCGGTCTACATCAGCACCCAGGATGCCAAGGAAAAAGGGCTTGCCGATGGGGATACGGTCTTACTAACCAGCCAGCACGGTAAAACCCTGCGCACCGCCTGCCTTACCGATCGCTTTATGCCCGGCGTCATTGGCCTGCCCCATGGCTCCTGGGTCGATATGGATGAAAAAACCGGCATCGATACCGGAGGAGCGGACAATATTCTCTGCGGACCGGTCTCCACCGGCCAAGGGGTCTCCGGCTGGAACAGCTGTGTCTGCAATATGGAGAAATATACCGGCGCCTCCCTAATCGCCGATGTGCAAAAACCCCAGCGGATTATTCTCTAAGAAAGGAGCGTGAAGGATTATGAGTCAATACGGATTCTATTTTGATATGACCTCTTGCATCGGCTGCCGCACCTGTCAGGTGTCCTGCAAGGATAAAAACGATCTGAACGTGGGAACGATCTTCCGTCAGGTCAAAGCCTTTGAAACCGGTTCCTATCCAAAGCCAGGGATTTTTCACTATTCCGGCACCTGCAATCACTGCGAAAACCCCAAATGTGTCGAGGGCTGTCCCACCCAGGCCCTGCACAAGCTGGAAAACGGCATTGTGGATCATGATAAAGCCAAGTGCATCGGCTGCCGCTACTGTACCTGGAACTGTCCTTACGGGGTCCCCCAATTCATCCCCGAACTGGGACAAATCAGCAAGTGCAACATGTGCAAGGATCTCATCGAAGCAGGGGAAAACCCTGTCTGCGTGGATGCCTGCCCCATGCGCGCCTTAGAATGGGGAGACTTAGAGGAGCTCAAGGCCAAACACGGGGACAGTGTCCAGGAACTCCCCTTCCTGCCTGCTGCGGCGGTCACCAAGCCCGCTCTGCTGATTCAAGCCAAAAACAACGCCAAGCAAAATGATTTCAAAGCAAAGGAGATCTAACTATGGGCGAAACCAGTTTATTGATCTTTTCCTTCTGCATGCAAGCCGCCATTGGGATCATGTTCTTTATCACCATCAGCAAACAGCTTTACCAGGATAAGACCTTTAAAACAGCTTCCTATGCTGCCGCAGGGTTGAGTCTCGTCGGCATTCTGGCCTCCCTGCTGCATCTGGGCCGACCCATGGCTTTCTTAAATTCCCTCTCTCATCTGGGCACCTCCTGGTTAAGCAATGAAGCCCTTTTATGCGGCTTCTTCGCCGGCATCGCCGTCCTCTATGCCCTGGTGCAGCACTTTAAGCCTGGCAACGCCAGCCTGGATCTGCTCCTGCGCTGGGGAGGCAGTCTGGTCGGTCTGGTCGCCGTCTTCTCCATGGGGAAACTCTATTCCTCCACCACGGTTCCGGTCTGGCAGGGAGCCAATACCTTTATCGATTTCTATACCACGACCCTTGCCATCGGCACTCTGCTCTTTATCGCCGCCAGCCTCAAGGAACTGCAGAATGTGGATAAAAAGATCTACGGAGCCATTGTCCTGGCTGCAGTGATCTTTCAGGCCGTCTCTGCCGTTCCCCATGCCTTAAGTTTAGGTAAGGCGGGTATGGCTGCCCAAACCAGCGCAGCCATCTTAAGCAGCATGACCATGGTCATCGCCCTCAAATGGCTGCTGATCCTGGGGGGCGCGGTGCTCCTCTTCTGGCCCTCCAAGCAAAAGTCCGGCAGCGGCTTTAAAGCCGGTCATGTCTATCTGGCCTGTGCTCTCCTGGTCTTTGGTGAACTGATTGGGCGGTATGTCTTCTACGCGGCGATTGTAACCACAACCATCGGCATAACCTGAGCATTGTGAGCATCGTGCGAAAAAATCGAAACCACTTTATTTTCTTCCGTCTGTCCACAAAAAAACCTTGACAAAAGAATCCACCCCATGATACTTTATTAAAAACCGTTGATGTAGAGATCAAACCGTGGAGCGCACTTACAGAGAGCCGGGAGGGCTGGAAACCCGGCAGAAAGCGGTACGGCAAATGGACTACAGAGGGCGCATGGAACGAAAGCCTGGGCTTTTTAGTATGATGCGACGCAGGCCAGCGTTATGAGGCAGGAGTGTGTTGGCACTCTGGAAGAGTTGGGTGATAGTAGTCTATTACCAAGCAAGGTGGCACCGCAGGTATAAGCCTGTCCTTGATTACGGGTATCCGTATCATGGGCAGGCTTTTTTGCATATTCCCGACACCTTCTGATCTCAAAAAACCAACAGAAAAAGGAGAGGAAGATAAATCATGAAAAAAACACTGGCAAAAATCCTTACTTTAATGCTGCTTCTGGCTGCTACCGGCTGCAGTGCGGAAACCACCCCCAAAAACAGTGACTCGGCCAATGCCATCCAGGTCGGTTTAGTCCAGCTGGCCGATAATGGTGCCTTCACGGACATGCGGGAAGGATTTATCGACAAGCTGCGGGAGCTGGGGTATACGGAAGAACAATTGGTCATCGACTACAAAAACGCCAATGGGGACACAGCAACCCTGAATTCCATCTTTCAAACCATGGTGGATGCTCAAAAAGATCTGATCGTGACCATCGGAACCCCCGCAACTCAGGCCATTGTCAATATGGACAGCGGCATTCCCGTGTTTTTCATCTCCGTTTCCAACCCAGTAGGAGCTAAAGTCATTACAGATATGTCCACACCTGATAAACATGCCACCGGCACCTCCAACGCTATCCCGGTCAGCGAAATGTTCAAGCTCTCTGATCAGCTGACACCTGACCGCCAAACTTACGGGTTGATTTACAATACCGGTGAAGTCAATGCCGTAACCACCATTGAACAGGCTAAAAACTATCTGGACTCCGTCGGCTTAAACTATAAAGAAGCTATCGTCACCTCTTCCTCCGAAGTTCAGCAGGCCGCCGAGTCTTTGGTCGGCAGTGTGGATGCCTTCTTCATTCCCAATGACAGCATGGTGCAAAGCGCTATGCCCCAAGTTGCTGAAATTGCCAAGCAGGCCAAGCTGCCTGTCTACGGCAGTTCTGCCGTCATGGTCCAATCCGGCGCCTTTGCCACAGTCAGCATCGATGACATCACTATCGGCGGCATCACAGCCGAAATGGCCGTGAAGTTCTTAAAGGGCACGCCAATTGAACAGATTCCGGCCATTACAGTGTCCGACTTTACCACTGTCATTAACCAATCCACGGCGGACGCTATCGGCGTGACCATTCCCCAGGATATACTAAGCCAGGCCGCCATCATCGAATAACCACCCTGACACATATTCTCACAGGAGGTAGGATTATGACTTTGCTTCTCGGCTCCGTCCAGCTCGGATTAATCTACGGCATGCTGGCTCTTGGCATCTATATTTCCTTCCGCATCCTCAACATTCCGGATCTTACCGCCGATGGGAGCTTCACTCTCGGACTCTCTGTGTCCGCTGTCATGACCCTGGCCGGCCACCCTTTTCTCGGTATTCTGCTGGCTGTTGCCGCCGGGGCTGCCGCGGGAACCGTAACCGGGCTGCTGCAGACCAAACTGGAGATCCATCCCATCCTTGCCGGAATTATTACCATGAGCAGCTTGTACAGTATTAATCTCTATATTCTCGGGAGCCGCTCCAACCTTTCCCTGATCGGCAGTGACAGCCTCTTCAGTCCCCTGGCCTGGCTTCCGGCCAACAAAGAAGTATTGAAGACCCTTGTCCCCTTTATCGTTTGCTTTCTTTGTGCCGCCGCTCTGATTTGGTTTTTCAAAACCCATCTCGGCCTCTGCATACGGGCCACCGGGAATAACGAAGACATGGTCAGAGCTTCCTCCATCAATGTGGATGCCATGAAAATCACGGCCATAGCCATTTCCAACGCCTGCATCGGACTGTCCGGCGCCGTCCTTGCCCAGTATCAGGGATATGCCGACATCAGCTCCGGCATTGGCATCATGGTGGTTGGTCTCGCTTCCGCTATCATCGGAGAAGCCATTTTCGGACGGCGTTCCTTGACGATAGGGCTGCTCTCGGCCATCTTCGGCTCTCTCATTTACCGCTTCATCATCGCCGCCGCCCTGAAATCCAGCATTTTCCCCGCCTATATGCTCCGGGTTGTCTCAGCCGTGATCGTGGTCATTGCTTTGTCCCTGCCCGTGATTAAAAAACACCTGGAATTACGCAGCATGAGAAAGCAGGTGGATCAGGATGCTTAAGATCATCAACGCAACCAAAGTCTTTTTAAGCGGCACACCCAACGAGCATATAGCGCTGAATAACATCAGCCTCTCCCTGGCCCAAGGTGAATTTGTGACCCTCATCGGTTCCAACGGTGCCGGAAAATCCACCCTCTTTAACGCCATCGGCGGCACTTTCTGGCTAAATCGCGGCCGGATTTTCCTGGAAGAGGAGAACATCACTTACCTGGCTGAGCATAAACGGGCCGCCATGATCGGACGTTTGTTTCAGGATCCACTGAAGGGAACCGCTCCCGATATGACCATCGAGGAGAATCTGGCCCTGGCTTATAACCGCCAAGGCCGGAATGGTCTGCGCCTAGGCGTGCACCCTCAGGATGTGAAAATCTTCCGTGAGAAAATCGCCCAATTGGATATGGGCCTTGAAAACCGCCTGCGGACCAAGGTAGGACTGCTCTCCGGCGGCCAGCGGCAGGCCCTTTCCCTGCTCATGTCCACCATTGCCGGCCCCCGCCTGCTCCTGCTCGATGAGCATACTGCAGCCCTGGACCCGGCAGCTGCCGAAAAGATCATGGCGATTACCCGGGACATCGTCAGTCAGGAGGGCATCACCACCATGATGATCACCCACAATATCCAGACCGCTCTGACAACCGGCTCGCGAACCATCATGCTGGACCAGGGCAAGATCATCCTGGATCTCGCAGGTGAGGAGCGCAAAGAAATGACGGTTCCCCGTTTGCTGGAATTGTATTCTCAGCAAAGTAAAACCGCCTTCGCTAATGATCGCATGCTGTTAAGTTAAGTCTAAATCCAGTTTATGTCTCTTAAGCCTCTTAAACCTTTTAAGCTTTTTAAGTCTGTAAGTCTGTTTAAAACTAAGCATTCCTATTCCGGCAAATAATTCCGCATACTGCTCACCCCGGTGGCTACCGTGGAGAGATTGTGCAGCAGCGCCGAGCTGCCGGGAGAGATAATCCCCAGCACACCAAGTGTCAACAGACCGGAATTAAAGCCCACCGTAAAGCGGAAGTTATTTTCGATCCTTCTGATCAGCAACGAGCTTAACCGGCGCAAGGCAACGATGGATTTTAAATTGCCCTGGGTTAAGACCACATCGGCAATATCCCGGGCGATATCCGCGCCGTTTTTCATGGCAATCCCTACATTTGCTGAGGAAAGGGCCGGCGAATCATTGATTCCGTCTCCCAGCATCATGACTCTTCTGCCTTGCCGCCGCAGCGAATTAATATAGTCGGCTTTTTCCGCCGGCAGCACCTGGGAGCGATAGTCATCGGCATCAATCCTTCGGGCAATGGCCTGAGCCGCTTTCTCACTATCTCCGGTGAGAAGGGCGATATGATGGATGCCCAGAGCCTTCAGCTCACCAACTATCCCGGCGGCTTCAGGCCGGATGGGATCTTCGATGCAAAGCATTCCCGCCAGTCTGCCCCCTACGGCCAGAAACAGCAAAGAGTACGCTTCCGCCTTCTTATCAATAACCTCCTGCTCGGCAGCTGTTACCTCCACCTTTTCATCCTCGAAAACAAAATGCCCGCTGCCGATGACGACACGCTTGTCCTCCACATAAGAAGCAATCCCATGAGCTACAATGTACTCCACATTGGCATGCATTTCCCTGTGCTTCAAATTCTTTTCATTGGCTTTGGCCACCACAGCAGCCGCTACCGAATGGGGGAAATGCTCCTCCAGACAGGCCGCCAAACGGAGAACCCGGTCACGCCGATACCCGCCAAAACCGATCACGTCAACCACATAAGGCTTGGCCTCGGTCAGGGTTCCGGTTTTATCGAAGACAATGGTATCGACCAAAGCCGCTTCTTCAAGGAATTTCCCGCCTTTGATAACAAAACCGTGCTGAGTTCCCTCCCGCATCGCTGTTAAAATAGCGATGGGCGTCGTCATCTTCAGCGCACAGGAGTAATCCACCATGAGAGCCGCCGAAGCCAGGGCCACACTTCTGGTCGCCAGATAAACACCTCCGGCGATCAGAAAGCTGTAAGGCACGATGGCATCAGCCATGTTTTCGATTTTTGACTGTACCGCCGCTTTCAGTCCCTCGGATTCATCGATAAGTTTTATGATCTGATTCAGTTTTGTTTCACTCTCTAAGGCGGTTACCCCGATCAGCAGCTCGCCCTCTTCAATGACCGTGCCCGCATAAACCGTATCCCCTGGGATACGCCTCTGCACGAGGGACTCCCCGGTCATAGTGGATTGATTGACCATGGCCTCCCCTTGGAGGACCACACCGTCCACAGGGATATAGCTCCCCATTCTGGCCACCACCTGCTCGCCGATGGCAATATCCTTCAGGTTGGCCAGACTTTCCTGCCCATTGCGTCTGACCCAGGCGGAATTCACTCGCAAAGCCAGGCCTTTGGCCAGATCATCCCGGGATTTCTTGTGGGTCCATTCTTCCAGCAGATTGCCTACGGAGAGAAAAAACATGACACTGCCTGAAGTATCATAATCTCTCTTTAAAATGGAGACGCTGATTGCCGCGGCATCCAACACGTCCACATTGAGCTTTTCTCTGCTCCAAAGCCGCTTAACCGCCTTCAAAACATAGGGCAAGGCTCCTTTCATCATCCATAAAGCCTTCAATCCCGGCGGCATATAGAGCTTTGTCAGAACCCTTTTGCCAATCATATATACCAGCTGGTTAAGGTATTGATCCGTGTAAGCATTGTAAGGAACTTCTCCCACCGGCAGCTCATAGTCTTTCAATTCCGCCCTCTTCAGCCCGGCTACCGCCTCAATGACCTCTTCGCGGCACCCTTCTTCGTAGTTCACGGCAAGGCTGCCGGAGAGCCGGTAGGGCTGGATCTTATGTATAAAACTATTTTTCGCAAGACTATGGCATAACGCTGCCGTTTCCTCTTGGGAAAAACCGCCTCCGGGAAATTTAAAGCGAATTCTTCCGGGAATATCATGGCTTATTGTATAGTTCATATCCGGCACCTAATGAATACTTGTCTATTCATGCTCGGAGACAAGCTTTGCCTCGGCCATGATATCGTCCACATTGGCCTTCGCTTCTTCAATCATTTTGTCGCATTCAGCCTTGGCCTTTAAGCCGGTTGCCAGGGTCTTAACATAAGCTTTCTTGGCCGTTTTGCTTGTCGCCAGCTTCAGGCCAAAGGTTCCCGCCATTAGCCCCAATCCGAACAAAGTTATTTTTTCTTTCCCTAACATCATAAGTTCCTCCCTTTCATTATTAAAAATGCATATATAATGATAATCATTATCATTATTTTAATAGAGTATACTACTCTCTTTTTTCTCTGTCAAGGGCATAGCAGGGGTCGCGCCTGGAAAAGATCCGGACTAGCAGCACTAGAACGGATTCAAAATAATCTCTGGCCATAATGAATAGTGCTATGATATAGTGAGTTAAAGAAAGAGGGAGTGTATTGATGTCGGTAATTCTGTAAGGGTTTAGTTAAGAACATGAAACGAGCAGATTGTTCTGCTTTTATTGGTGTTGTCAAAAACTGCCTTACAGATTGAATGAGCATCCATTATTTATAATGGTGTAATTTGTAGCGCAGTGTCACACTGTGCTTTTTTTGTTTTCTTTCTATAAGGCGAAAATTAGAAAGGAGCATACCATGTATACATTTACAAACCAGTTTATTTCTAATGATAAAAATGTTGAGTTCCTGAAAGCCGCTATGATGGGGCCAAATGCCATGCGCTTAGCGGAGGAATTGTCATCACACCTGAACATTGATGAGACTATGCGCATACTTGACCTCGGCTGCGGGTGTGGTCTTTCCACCCTTTTGTTAACGAAAAAATATGGCGCCTCCGTTTTCGCCGCCGACCTTTGGATCTCGCCAACTGAAAACTATGAGCGTTTCCAATCTCTGGGGATTGCTGATAAAGCCGTGCCGATTTCCGTAGACGCGACCAAAGGGCTGCCTTTCGCCAAGGGCTATTTTGACTTGTTGTTCACCGTGGATGCTTACCATTATTTCGGGGATACGGCGGAAATGCTCCCGTCCCTTATTCCTTTTGTAAAAAAGGGGGGCTATATCGCCGTGGCTATTCCTGGATTAAATTACGAATTTGAGGATAAGGTTCCCGATGAAATGCAGCCGTTTTGGAATAGCGAGATGGCAAGAACCCTGCACTCTCTTGATTGGTGGAAAGATTTGTGGAAGAAAGCAGAAGGCATTGAAATGGTGGACAGCCGCGAAATGGCCTGCTGCAGAGAGGCGTGGCAGGAATGGCTGACCGCTTATCATCCCATTGTCGCTGAGGACATCAAAATGATGAAGGCTGAAGGCGGAAAGTATTTTAATCTTGTTCAGTTGATCGCTAAAGTACTCTAATACCTTTGTTCCAAACTTTGCCCCTCAAAATGCCAAAGACGGACTATCAGCTTTACGCCGATAGTCCGTCTTTGGTTGTCACATTCCCCTTGCCTACGGCCCGATCTGAATGCTCCCTTTTTTCTTACCGCACCGACCAGCCCAAACTTTCCTGCTGGATGTTAAAGAGCTTTTTATACAGACCGTTTTTCTCAAGAAGGTTCTCATGAGTTCCCTCTTCAGCCACTCTCCCCTGGTCCAGGACAATAATCTTGTCGGCGTTGCGGATGGTGCGCAGACGGTGGGCGATGACAATCACCGTTTTGCCCCGGATCAGACGGGAAATGGCCTGCTGGATGGCGGCCTCGCTCTCCGGATCCAGAGAAGCGGTGGCTTCGTCCAGCATGACGATGGGAGCATCCTTCAGCAAAGCCCTGGCAATGGAGAGGCGCTGGCGTTCGCCGCCGGATAAAGTGGAACCGTTCTCACCCAAAAGGGTATCATACCCCTCGGGCATCCGGCTGATAAACTCGTCGCAGCGGGCGGCTTGGGCGGCGGCCAGAACCTCCTCCCGGGAAGCCTCCATGTTGCCGATGCGGATGTTGTTGTAGACAGTGTCGTTGAACAGGACCACATCCTGAAAGACAAAGCTCATATAGCTCATCAGATGCTCCGGGTCCAAGGTCCTGACATCCACTCCCCCCACGGTGATCCGGCCCCCGCTCACATCCCAGAAGCGGGCAATCAGCTTGGACACCGTGCTTTTGCCGCTGCCGGAAGGCCCCACCAGGGCCGTTATTCCTCCGGCGGGAATGGTTGCGGTCATATGGTGGATGGCCCCTTCCCCTTCCCGGTTATATTGGAAATCCACCTTTTCAAAATTAATGGTAAAGTCCTTAAGCTCCAGCTCCTTGTTCCCTTCCATGGGCTGGATGCTCATCAGCTTCTGCATGCGCTTTACGGCGATGCGGTGATACAGAAACTCCGGCAAAAGAGCCAGTTCGGTTACGATGGGACCATAGATGCGCACCACAACCAGCATATACAGCAGCATGGGCACAAATTCAATCTGACCTCCGGTGAGCAGGGTTGTTCCTATCAACACGGTAAGACCGATGCCTGCCTGCAGAACCACCTGAGCGCCGGTCACGAACACCCCGGTACCGAACTCCATGGCTATAGCCAGTTTTTTCATGGTCCGCAGGGCTTTTTCCAAGGCACTGAACTTCTCTCCGTCCAGATTGCAGGCGCGAATGACCTTGATTCCTTCAATATATTCCTGCACCTGTCCGGCCGCCGCCATCTTGGCCTCCAGGTGCTTTTTGTGAAGCTTGCCATAGAATCTGCGGCTGATAAAAATAATAGCGAAGGCCAGGGGCACCGTGATAAAGATGGCCAAAGCCATCCGCCAATCATAGAAGGCCATCATCACACAAATCACGGTGACCGAGATGGCATTCGCTGCAATCTGGGGCACCACATGGCTGAGGACATGTTCGCTGGTGGCCACATCATCCATCAGATGGGTGGTGACTTCGGAAATATCTTTATCATTAAAAAAGCTCATGGGCAGCTTGCGGATCTGCTCCGCCAGAGTAACCCGGGTATTCTCGCTTTCCAGATAAGACACGATATAAGTCTTTTTATAATCGTTTCTCAGGCTGAGGAAGATGAGCAAGGCCGCCAGAATCCCGGCCCCCAAAAGCATCCACATTTTCGTCCAGGCTACCTCTCCCCCGGAAAGAGGTTTGATCAATTCTATAATCATCTGGATCATGACGATAAAAGAAAGCATCATGGAAAAATTGCTCAGGGTGCAGGCGGCAATGGCCTTTTTCAGATCCTTGTAGCCTTTATCGGTCAGCATAAAAGCGGCTTGTAATTTAGGCATGAGCGAAAACCTCCTCCTGACTCATCGTCCAGCTGGCGGTGTCCATATAGGTCTTCCACATCGCGGCGTATTTGCCGCCCCTGGCCAGCAATTCCTCATGGGTTCCTTCCTCGCACACCTTGCCTTCCTCCACTACCACGATCTTATCCGCACCCTGGACCGTAGACAGGCGGTGAGCGATCATAATCACAGTTTTATCCTTCATCAGCCTTTCAAAGGCCTTTTGAATCAGATGCTCATTTTCCGGATCGGCAAAAGCCGTGGCTTCGTCCAGCACCACTATAGGAGCATCCTTGACAATGGCCCGGGCGATGGCAATCCGCTGCTTTTCCCCCCCTGACAAATGCACTCCTCTGGTGCCGATCACCGTGTCATACTCCTGGGGCAGCTTCATAATAAAGTCATGGCATTGGGCGGCTTGGGCCGCTTCCCTGACCTCCTGATCGGAAGCCTGGGGGTTGCCCATCCGGATATTGTCCATGACACTTTGTTTAAAAAGGAACACATCCTGAAAGACAAACGTCACCTTCTCCATCAGGTAATGGCTGTTCATCTGCCGCACATCCACACCGCCGATGGTGATCTGTCCCCCGCTGACATCAAAAAACCGGGGAATCAAATGGGCGATGGTGCTTTTACCCCCGCCGGAAGGGCCCACAATAGCCGTGATCTGCCCCTGCTTCGCCGCAAAGCTCACTCCGGAAAGAGCCTCGGTTTTCTTATCTTTGTCGTAAGAAAACACCACATCCCCAAAGTTCACATCATACCCGGTCACCGTTTGGGGATTAGCCGGCTGAGGGAGCTCCGGTTCCGCCAAGACCCTATCCATGGCCTCCACCCCGCCGATGATCTTCATGGCGTTGCCGTTGACATACATAATCTTCATCAGAATCGTAGCCACCGACTGGACAAAAATCAGATAGAAAATAAAATTGCTTAAAAAACCGATATAGTCCGTGGTTCTCATCCCGATGAAAATTCCCACCGGCACCACAAAAAGATAGATATTGTTAACCAGGGCGACAAACGCCGAAAAAGAGTTTTGCCAGCTTAAGGTGTAAGGGATGACCATGGAGGTATAGGCCTTGATGGTGTCATGAAGACGGCGGAAGGAATAGACCGTCTGCCGGAAAGCCTTCACCACCGAAATTCCTCGCACATACTCCACCGAAGCGTTGTTCATATCCTCCAGAGAGGCCTGATATTTTTTCATCATGGCCTTGGACCCTTCATTGCCATAGACGGACATCTGGATCAAAAAAGCGACGATAATTCCCGCCAGGGCCGCCAGCCCCAGCCGCCAGTCCACCGCCAGCAGAATCACGATCATCACCACCGGCGCCACAAAAACGGCCACCAGATCGGGTAGTTGGTGGGCAATGAACCCTTCCACCTTTTCAATATTGTCATCGGTGATTTTCCGCAGCTTGCCGCTGCCGATCATCACATGAAAACCCAGGGGAACCTTGGCCAGATGGGTGGCAAAGTTGACCTTCAGTTCGTACAGGGTGCCAAAGGCCGCCAGATGGGAGCAGCTCAGGGCCCCGAAATAAAGCAGAATATTTCCCACCACTCCGCCAAAGGCCAGCCAGCCATAGCGAATCATCAGAGCACTGTTCAGGACCTCCAGATCCGGCAAAGCGGTTAAGACTTCCTTCACAATCAGATAGATAGCGATATAGGGCACAAAGCTCACAATGGATGCCAGGGCCGATAATACTCCGGCGCCAATGATCAGCGGTTTTTTGGTACCGGCAAGTTCCAGCAGACGCGCCGTGCCGGTTTTTTGCTTCCCAGCGGATGACATAACAGATATCTCCCCTTTCAGTGAACAGCTCTTTTTTGGGTTAGTTCAAGTAATCAACTCTGGTTAGCTCAAATTAGTGCAAGGAATCGGCTTTAGTTAGCCAAAGCTAACCTTGTGTTAAAAAAATAAACCCCTGCGGTGAAACTTTCCTGCCTCCTTTCTCTTCCTGGGTTAGCGTAAGCTTCTTAGGTTAACAGCCCCTTCGGTTAGCTTATGCTAACCAACTGGTTTTATATTCCCCCTTTCCTATAGAGTTGGAAAGAGGGAGTTATGCACCGATAAACAGTTTTTTCCATCCTGCCGCAAAAAAGCGGAAGATACTGCTGGTATACTCCACAGCCCGCTCCCGGGGAACATCGTGAAGCACCATCTCGAAAAAGGCGGAAAACTGCGCGTTAACAAAAATGTGAATTACTTCTCTGGAGACATCCTTGATCATGTAGCCCTTTTCCCGGGCCAGTCGGATATACTCCAAGGTCATATCCACTTCCATCTCGATCAGGATATGGACAAAGCTCTCATAAGCGGTTTTTTCCGCTGCCGAGAGGAGCAATTTAAAGACCTCCAGATGGTCATAGATATATTCTGTCCACCTCAGCAGACTTTGCTCCGAGGAAGACCAGTTATGGTCAAAATCATAGGAGTCTTGCCCCCGGAGATAGTCCTCCCCTTGCTGCCGGAACATTTGGATAAAGCCATGAAAACAAGGAGCCACCAAAGCCTCAAATAAGGCGGCCTTGTCTGTAAAATGACGGTACAGCGCACCGGTCGTCACCTCGGCCCCCGTGGCAATCTTGCGCAGCGAGGCAGCGGAGAAGCCCTTGGCCAAAAATTCAGCTTGAGCGCTTTTCAAAATAGCTTCCCGTGTCTGTTCTCCGTCACGAACCATGTCCTGAGTACCTCCATGCTTTACATTAAGATAACACCGTTATCTTAATCCTTAACAGTTATTTTGTCAAGGACCTTCGGCAAATTATTGCTATTCTTCTTCTTCTCAAAGTCTGCATGTTCGACCGGTCTTTGGGCTCATAATACCATAATAAGCATAAAAACGAAGGAGTGAACAGATTTGGATTACTTAATTATCGCGCTCCGCATTATCTCTGTTATGGCACTGTTCCTGTTTTTGGTTCTGAAAACCGGCCGGCGCAAGATCGCCGAGCTTCCTGTCTATGACTTTTTATCGATTATCGTGCTGGGCAGCGTGATCGGCGCCGATATTGCGGAGCCCAATATTCCTCATCTCCCCGTCTTATTCGCGGTAGTACTCATCATAGCCCTGCAATATCTGGTAAGCTCCCTCTTGATCAACAACAAAAAAATCGCCCGTAAAATCACCTTCGGCCCCACTGTCATCATCCAGAACGGCCAGTTTATCAAAGCCAACATGAAAAGACTGAAATACTCCATCGAAACTGTCCTGATGGTATTGAGGGAAAAGGATATCTTCGACTTAAATGAGGTTGAATATGCTATCGTCGAAGGCAGCGGCAGTATCAGCGTTCTTAAAAAACCTCAGTATCTGCCCTTGACTCCTTCGGACATGAAGCTTAAGCCTGACGCCAAAGGCCTGCCTCTTCCTCTGATTATTGATGGCAAGGTCCAGGACGGCAATCTTCAGCAACTCAAGCGTGACCGCTCCTGGCTCGCTGCAGAATTGGCTCAGGCCGGTATCCCTGATTTCAGTGAGGTGTTTTACGCCGATTGCACCAGGGAGGGCAGATTATACATATCAAAAATAGTGCAGGCCAAAAACTTCCATGATGACTTCACGTTATAGTTACCTGTAAGCAAGCACTCCCTATCCGGTTTTGAGCGGATAGGGAGTGCTTGGATTATATGTGCCGGTCTTTAATTGTTGTGTGCCATTCTACTTAATGAGCTCCTTCAGCTTCTGCTCTATCTCGGCATTGATGACCGCCTCTCCCCCAAATATTGTGGCTCCGGTCATCTCCCTTGACTTTAAGTAGTCTATGACGTCATTGGGTATCGTGTCGTTCAGCAATAAGATGGGGGCATTATGGTTGGCTGCATAGACACTGCCCGCCAGGGCATCGGGGAAGTTGTTGCCCGTAGCGATGCCGATGTTTTTGCCGGATAAGTTAAAGTACTTTGCCACGGCCAGAGAAGTCTGATACCGGTCTACTCCCCCAATTCTGACGATGTTTTCTTGCTTCAGGGAGGTTAATTGAGCCACTTCATCTTCAACCTGCTGGCTGATGACTCCTTCCAACCCGATGATATAGACTTTGATGGGTTTGATCTGAGCTAGTTTGTTTTTTACCCCTTCACTGATGCCGTTTTTCTCCACCAGGAGAATGGGGCTTTGGATGGCGGCGGCGGCACTGCTTACGGATAAAGCATCGGGATAGTTTCCGCCATAAGCCAGGATGACCGGCCTGCCTTGTTCTACTTTAAGTTCTTCAGCGATCTTCAGAGCTGTTTCGTAGCGGTTGGCTCCGCCTAATCGGATGATCTGGCTGTATCCATGGGCTTGGATTGTCTCTTCTACTGCTGCCGGGACGGCACCGGTGCCTCCCAGGATAGTGATGGTTCCTGCTGTTTCTACATGCTCTTTCAGATAGTTCAACAGGCTCTCCTGATCCTGGGCTGTGCTGCCTACCAGCAGCAGAGGAGCATTGAGTTTGTAAGCCAGGACGCTTCCCGCCAGGGCATCCGGGTAATTATTGGCTGTGGCTAAAACTACATTGGCGACTTTGCCCGAATAATTGGCTTGAGCGATGGCGATGGCCGTCTCCACCCGGTTGGAGCCGAAAAGCCGTTGGACTCCGCTCAGGGATTGATGCATTTTGAAATCCCATTTGACGATGTCCTGCTCTACGGTGATGATGGGGCTTTTGTAGCGTTCATAGCCTGCTTGGGTGGCTAAGAGATAGTAGTCCGACTGGGGAAAGACCATATAGGCATAGGCGCCATAACTGTTACTGACCTGGGGATTGGCATTGTCGTTGGGCTCAAACCCGGTAAGGGTCGGCAGCGCCACCAGGGTATCCGGGGTTTTGCCGCCGGCCCGGTTGCGGGCGGTATCGGCATAGTAGAGTTTGACGTCCACTCCGGTGATAGGCTGGTTGGTGGCGGAGTCCAGGATGATGCCATAGGGGTCGATTAAGGTGCTGGTCAAACTGATGGCTCCGTCCTTGTCTACTTTGACCTCAATTCTCCCAATGGCAATTTTCTGTCCGTTGCCCAGATCAAAGGTGACCTTAAATTGGGATTCGGTTCCGTTGGCCAGATTTTTCACCTGGATGGTGCCGTCGGCGGACAGGCTGATGGAGGAGGCTGTTCCTTGGTCGGGAGTAAAACCTACTTTGTCAAGATTGCCGAACTCCGTTCTGGTGCCGTCGGGTTTCTTTTCCAGGATGGCTTCCTGGGATTTGAAGGAGAGGGTCTTGGTGCCATTGCTGTCGTTGGTGATCTGGGCATTGATGGTTTTCGTGGTTGAGTTGGCGTGGCTGTCGGTGACATTCACCGGGATTGCGGCAGGGTTTGCCGGTGTTGTGGGTTGTGTTGGGGTGGGAGCCGGAGTTGAGGGCGAAGAGTCGTCATCGTCATCATTGCGTGAGTCTGCCGCCCGGTTGATAGTTACTGCATAGTATTGGACGGTGGTTCCGTCCTGGGCTGTGACTTTGATGTAGGCTGTGGTGGCTCCTCCGGAAGTAAGAGCCAGGGTGGAACTTCCTGTTACTTCTTGAGTGAAGGCTGCATTGGTGTACAGCTTCACTGTGGCGTTGGCTGCTGCTCCTATGTCTGTAAGTCCGATACTGGCTTTGGCATGGGCTACGTTCACAGAGGCAGTCTTCGGTGCTTCTTTTGTGCCGGCCTCAGTACCCGCTGTGATCGCCGTTCCTGCTAGAGTGGCAATTCCTGCGTCATTGCTTTCGGTTAAGACAATAGCATATGCTTTTAAAGTTACTCCATCTTCGGCCAGCACCGCTAATTTGTCTCCTTTGGCAAGCTTGGCAGCCGCAGCTTTAGCCGTTGCATTGGCAAAATCCGTAGGACTCGCCATTGGTGTTCCTTCCGGGACGATCTTCCACGCTGCATTTTCATGCTTATTCAAATTGCCGAGGAAGCTTTCTACCGTAACATCTGTATGAATAACGGCGGTATTTGATTGGATGGTATTTCCGCTGATATTATAGGAGGTTGCCTTTGCTGTTACAGCAGCATCCTCTGAAAGATTTACTGTAAAGGTCAACGTGGTTGCAGGTCCCGCCGGATTGCTTCCGCTTGCTTTTATCCTGACCTGCACTGTTTGATTTCCTGTAAATATTGGCGGATTTGCGGAATCATAGGCTGTCCATGTTGTTCCCCCATTTGTGGAATATTCCATGGTATTGTCTGCACCTGTGATCTGATTGGTCAGATCGTTTGCTGTCACATTCGGCGATGCTACTTCATCGTCCATTATGGTCAGGGTGGCGCTGCTCTGACCCAATGCCGCTCCGCCTGCGGCATTGCTCAGGGTGAGGTTCACCGTCTCATTTCCTTCCAGAATAGCATCTTGAATGATTGCTACAGTGAAGGTCTTGCTTGCCGCATCTCCGTCTGCAAAGCTCAGTGTCCCGCTGGCAGCTGTGTAGTCAGTTCCCGCTGTGGCTGTTCCATCACTGGTAGCATAATCCACCGACACCGCTCCGTCACTGCCGCCGGTCCGGGTGACGGTAATGGTCACGCTGCCGCCGCCTTCTCCGATAGTGTAGGCCGCATTGCTGAATGCCAATACTCCCGGCTGGGTTGCCTGTCCAATTATAATCTCCGCCGAATCTGAGCCAGCATGATACAGATCGTTTCCGGCAAGGCGCACCACATAGGTGCCTGCCGAAAGCCCGGTGATCTCACCGGAAGTGTTGGCGGTGACTGCCGTATAAGCACCCCCGTCTTTTTTATGTTCGTAGAGCCTGTTGGGTATCAGTCCGGTAATTTTACCGTCGCTTCCGCCATAGCTGCCTGCATCGGTTTTCCCCAGTCCGGCGGGGACATCCTGAGTTCCCTTATCCACAGTAATCGTGGCGGTTATTTTTGCGCCGGCCTGATGGGTAGATGTTTCCGCTGTTGTAAGGCCAATTTCTATGGTTCCTGCTTCGGTGACCGTAAGGAGGTTACCTGAAATGGTTCCTGCTCCGGTGCCGCCTTCCTCTATCGTAAAGGTTTGTGCGCCTGCGCTGGAATCCACCGTAAACAATCCGGACACGGCGGTAAGATCGATCTCCGTTCCGGCATAGGCAACGGTTGCAGCACCGGCTGTGTTGTTTACCGGCAACTTATCTTCCCACTGCGCATAATAGGTAGCTGATGAATTGGTTGCAGACGTTACCTTGCTGCCGCCGGTACCTGCTGTATACCAGCCCTTAAAAGGAGAATCCCCTTTTGTTGGTGCATTGAAAGTAGTTGCCAAGGTATCGCCATTAAACAAATACTCCGTTTTAGCGGCGGTATCACCATCAATATTTCCGCCGTTCAGATTGTAGGTAATTCTCTGCGGGATTGCACAAAGATATGCTCCGTATATCCAGGGCTGAAGGCCCGGGATATTACCATAGTCCTGATAGCGTACTACAGTCAGCAGTAAACTCTTACTTCCACTGCGAATGTCTATTTGGGAGCCTTCAGAATAGGTACCAAATGCCTTATAATTGCCATTGTCTATATACCAAGAACCACCAGCGTTAATTAATTCTAATGGCGTGGTTGTTCCAAGCCACCACACACCCGCATTGACATCAGCTATATTTGTATAGTCTTCACAATCTCCAAAATCCACAACATACACCAATGTATATTCACTTGGAATAACAGGAACATTTGTAATAGTCGCATATCCGTGCTTATCAAATACTACTGTGGGTGAAATCTCCTGTCTTGTTTCACTTGGTGTAAAAGTTACTGTTGCATTCACTTTATAGTAAAGGGTGGTGCTTTCGTCCTGGGCTACCACTTTGATGATGAAGAAGTCCCCGTTGCTGATGGCTTCGTTTCCATAAGGAGCTGCACCTGTAAAAGCTGCTTCATCCGGAGATGCCCCCGAAGCATATTTGACCACCTTCACTGTTGCATTGCTGTCGTTGGAATCGAACAACGTTACATAGGAACCTGTATTGCTGGTATCCGCTGCCTGTGCCGCAGTGAGGGTCACTGAGCCTGCCACTACAGAGGCCAGTGCCGCATGGGATGTTCCCAGATCTGTCACGGTCTGGCCTTTGACCGTCGGAAATGCTTTCAGCGTTGCATCATTGCTTAAGGCTGCTTCCCTGCTGATAGTGACCGCATAGTATTTGATGGTGGTTTCGTCTTGCGCCGTGACCTTGATGTAGGCTGGGGTGGCTCCTCCTTCGATGAGAGCTAGAGTGGAACTTCCTGTTATCTCTTGGGTAAATTCTGCATCGGTGTAAAGGTTCACTGTGGCGTTGGCTGCTGCCCCTATATCTGACAGCCCTAATTCTGCCTTGGCATTAGCTACACTTATTGAAGCGGTCTTCGGTGCTTCTAATGTGCCGGCCTCACTGCCCGCTGTGACAGCTTCTCCTGCTATAGTGGCAATGCTCGCATCATTGCTTAAAGCTGCCGCTCGGTTGACAGTCACGGCATAGTATTGGACGGTGGTTCCGTCTTGGGCTGTGACCTTGATGTAGGCTGGGGTAGCTCCTCCTGAGGTAAGCGCCAGGGTGGAGCTTCCTGTTACTTCTTGGCTAAAGTCTGCGTCAGTATACAGCTGTGCTGTGGCGTTGGCTGCTGCTCCTATGTCGGTAAGTCCGATGCTGGATTTGGCATGGGCTACGTTCACAGAAGCGGTCTTCGGCACTTCTTTTGTGCCGGCTTGATTGCCCGCTGTGATCGCCGTTCCTGCTAGAGTGGCCATCCCTGCGTCATTGCTTAACGCTGCCGCCCGGTTGACAGTCACGGCATAGTATTGGACGGTGGTTCCGTCTTGGGCTGTGACCTTGATATAGGCTGTGGTGGCTCCCCCTGCGGTAAGCGCCAGGGTGAAGCTTCCTGTTACCTCTTGGGTAAAGTCTACGTCGGAGTACAGCTGCGCTGTGGCGTTGGCTGCTGCCCCTATATCTGACAGCCCTAATTCTGCCTTGGCATGGGCTACATTGATGGAGGCGGTCTTCGGCGCCCCAATAATTCCTGCTTCACCGCCTGCCGTGATGCTCTGGTCTAGAACACTGTCTAAGCTCGCATCATTGGAAAGAGGATCCGTTGTCAGGTCAGTTATATTACGTAAATCCAGATTGTCTATGCTATAAACAGCAGCGTCCGAAGATACTCCGGTATACGTTAATGTAAAGCTACTTATTCCGGTAAAGCCCGTTCCTGAAAAATTCAGTAACTTATACGTTGCATTACCCAAAGTAGATGCGATACTTCCTGAAGCTGATCCGCCTTTATTTGTTGAAACAACATAATCGCTGCCTGGACCTGTTATATCTGCAACCTGATTATACAAATCAAAGGACTCAAGATCAAAGATCTTTCCTGGTATGAAAACAGTAAGTTCGATAGGCCCTCTATGATTTACATTTGACACAAACCATGATTCTCCATCGAAATTCGCACTGCCTACCATCCCATCTTCTGGTGGGGCGCCTGCTCCTGTCACTGAAATATCAAGAGTATAGCCGCCTTCAGTCCACTGGGCATGAGTTGGAGTCAGGAACTCCTCTGAACCCTTATCGAGATCGAATGTGAAAACTTGTGACCCCGCATTAGTTGATTCAGGTGTTACCGTTACGTTGACCCGATAATATAGGGTTGTAGTTCCGTCTTGTGCTACCACCTTGATAATGAAGAAGTCCCCGTCGCTGATGGCTTCATCTTCATAAGGCGCAGCATTGGTAACGGCCGCCTCATCCGGAGAAGCTCCCAATGCATATTTGACCACCTTTACTGTGGCGTTACTGTCGTTCTTGTCAAATAACGTCACATAGGAGCCTGCATTGCTGGTATCTGCTGCCTGCTCCGCGCTTAGCGTAACCGAACCTGCCCCTGCAAAGGCCAGTGCTCCATTGGGTGTTCCCAGATCGGTCACGGTCTGGCCTTTCACCGTCGGAGAGGCTTTCAGCGTTGCGTCGCCGCCGAGGTTAGCCGACAGAAATGCTGCCAGCTCACCGCTTGCAGACCATGTTGCAATAACAAAGGCCATCTTGTTCACATCTGATGTAACAGCATTCTGGATGGCTGGTCCCGGGTCCACATCTGCAGTATCACTAATTTTAAGTATAACCCTTGCTTCATTGTTAGGGGCCATTTCAACATCTACAAAACTGTCTTCCCCTGATCCTCCCACAGATTTAACCCACTGGGTTGTGCCTGAGGAATTCAGCTTCCATAGGAATGCGTCGGTATTTCCGGCGCAGACGAGGCTTTCTCCATCAATGGAATGGGTTCCGGCAATGTTAATGGTTCCGGCAGCATATATATTGTCCATGGTATCCAAAAATACTCTTGTAACCATCTCGCTACCTGAACCAGTACCGGTTGCCAGCTTATACCATACCAGATCTCCTGAAGGATCCAGCTTTGCTACAAAACCATCCACACCATTGCCTGTCAATGAGGTCGTCCCTGTTCCCGGGTCTATATCAAAACTAGCGGCAGGGGCACTAAAGTCGCCCACAACAATTAGATTGCCGGAAGAATCCACCGCAACCTGAGCTATATGTTCGTTTCCGTTCGTTGAGGCCATTGTTTTAAACCACTGTAAAGTTCCTGCGGAACTAATTTTTAAAATATAGCTGTCCATTCCAATGGTACCTAAACGATTGTATAGAGTACCTCCAATATTCATTTTATAAAAGGTTCCCGTCGCATAAACATCGCCTGTCGAATCGTTTGCAGCAATTCCCAGGGCACTAGGATCACCGCCTAAATTTTGCCCTGTCACAGACCACACAATATTCCCGTTATTATTTAACTTCATAACATAAATATTCTTTCCTGCTCCTTCTGTAAAAGCAGCCGATGTTCCATCCCTTCCGGTTACGGTCGCGGATCCAGTGTAGATTCCTGTCGTGTACACATTTCCGCTTGAATCAACAGCCAGTCTGGTCACCGATGAGGCAGCGCTTCCGGCAATTCCAATTGACCACTGATAATTTCCGTTCATATCGAATTTGGCAATAAATCCTGTTGTATAGGTTTGGTTTCCCGATAACTCATAGATGCCATCCTGATCAACATCAAGTTCTCCAAAAAAGGTTCCACCGATGAAAACATTGCCGGATGAATCCACTTTAATGCTTGTTCCAACGTCTCCATAATAAGGGCTCTGTTTGGGGGATCCTATTGCCTTAGCCCATACCAAAGCTCCTGTTGGAGCATACTTAGCGACAAAAATTGTATTAAGGCTGCCGTCGGATTTGGTTAGTATAGTGCCTCCAAAATCAACTGATCCCGATGCTACATGATCTGTAAATTTGCCGACGACATAAGAGTTGCCAGCGCTGTCTGTAGCCCCTCCCTGGGCGGTGCAGTTGCTGGTTGTTTCCATCGCCTTCACATTGATAAATGAAGGCGGAGCCGCATACACCGGCGTACTTCCCATGAAGCCCTGCAAAAGAAGCAGCAGGGACAGTATCACACTTACTAATCCGCGGGTTCCTTTTCCCCTTCGCTTGTTTCCTTCCTTTGTCATATAATCGCATTCCTCCTCTAAATAGCTTTGATGATTAAGAAATTCATATTGTTAATAGTTAAGATCCTTTTCTTCTTTGCTTTTCTTTTGCCATTATGGCCCCCTTTTAACTCTTTATTGGTCTCTCCATGCCTTATGGACAAAAATAGCTTATTTATAATTGTAGCAAGCACTTCTCTCAAAAAACTCTCAAACCTTATAAGATATTTTTGGTGAAAAAAGTCACACATAGGATATATGTGTCCATTCTTGCTTTGGCGATATTGCCAAAGGGGCAGGAAATAATTTTTGAACTACTTAGTTGACAAAACCCGTTTTACACTTGTAAAATTAAATCATTCGACATTTGTAAAATAAGGAGCAGCGACTATGACAGACCTACAAAAACTTCCCGACAGTGAGCTGGAAATTATGATGATTATCTGGGATGCGGATGAAGGAGTAACCTCCGATTACATTATGGATCGCCTGGATAAGACCTGGCAGAAAACCACCGTGCTTAATTTTCTAAGCCGGCTTGGCGACCGCGGCTTTTTAACAGTTCATAAGCAAGGCCGATTCAATGTTTATGAAGCCCTGGTAAAAAAAGAGGATTATCTGCAAAAGGAAAGCAAGACATTTTTGCAGAGAATGCACCACAATTCCCTGACCAGCCTGGTTGCCTCCCTCTATGACGGTGCCGGCATTTCCAAGGAAGATTTGCAGGAACTGAAAAAGTTTATCGAGGAGGCGGAATAAATGCTGGGGAATATTCTCCTGGTTTCCCTCACCCTGTCGCCGGTCATTATCTTGCTGCTCATGATTTCGCCGTGGTTACATAAAAGATACAGCGCCCAATGGTGTTACCTTGTCTGGCTTGTATTAGCGCTCCGTCTGATCATTCCTTGGCGGTTTGAACTGCCTAATGCCCCTGTCAATCTACCCACACCGCCCCAGCAAACGATTATGTTTCAACAAGACGGCAGGCAAGGCCTGTTCATCGGCAATGGCCACCTGGAGAACAGCCATAACCCGCCTGCAGCTGCATCCGGTTCAACCTCAACCCCAGTCTCTGCACCCGGTTCAGCCTCAGTCTCCGCCTCCGTCCCTGATTCAGTTTCAACTTCGTCCATAGCCGCAGCAGATCACACCTCCGTGATCACCCTGCAGGAACTATTGCTTGTCGTTTGGGCCTTGGGGGCCGTGTCCTTCTTCCTGTTCCATCTGATCAGCTATACACGGTTCAGGAGAAAAATCAGGCCGTATTGCCGCAAGACCGATTCCGCGGTGCCGGACAGCGTTTTCGAAAGTGTCTTGCTTGACCTGAAAATCAAAAGCAGGCCCCAGCTTCTCAGCTGTTCTGAAATCGCAAGCCCCATGCTGACAGGCTTTTTCAAGCCGGCAATCTTATTGCCTGACCTGGAGTATACCCGGGAGGAATTGTCCCTCGTCCTGCAGCATGAGCTTACCCATTACAAACGGGGCGATACCTGGTATAAGCTGCTTTTGCTGGCGGCCAATGCCGTCCACTGGTTCAATCCTCTCGTCTATTTCATGGTCAAGGCGGCCAACCGGGATCTGGAGTATTCCTGCGATGATCTGGTGGTCAAAAACAGCGACCTGAGTTTCAGAAAAGAATATTCCCTTACCATTTTGAAAACAATGCAAAACCAGCAGCCGCCGGCCCTTTCCACAGGTTTTTCCGCAAGCGGCGAGAATGCCAGGAGCAGATTTGCCAATATTTTAGACGGCCAAAACAAAAAAAGAGGGATTTGGGCCCTGGTTTTGGTGCTGGGTCTGGCCGCTGTCAGCAGCACCCTGGTCGCTTGCAACCAGGTGCAGGCAAGCGTCAATAGCCTGGAAAGCGCCAATAGTCAGGAAAGCAACCCCGTCCGGCTACCGGGCAGTTATGCCGAAAATCTATATCAATATCAAGGCACTGATGTGGACGATAAGGCGAGAGTAAGTGCCCTTGTCCAGGCCCTTCAATTTACGGATTTGTCTGTACAATCTATCGAGATCAAAACGGACAGCGAACCTTATCAGATTACGGTCAATTATCAGGTGGGCAGCCGAGCCGATTATCGCTTTGCCCAGGATACTTTCACCGGCTTAAGCAGAAATGCGGCCGTGCTGTTCAGCTTAATTCCCAAGGCCGACCATATTTCTTTGAATCTTTATGATGAATATGGCGACTTTAGAAGGAGTCCTTATAGCCGGGAGGATTTAGATACATATTACGGCATGGACTATTTTACAGCCGATAGGGTGCACGAAGCCACAGACAGCCTGGAATCCTTTACCAATTACCTGGACCATGTTGCCGCCCTGAAAAACGCAGAGGAATTTTACAGTGAGGATAAGCTGATCAGGAAGCAAAACGAGGAAATGATGAAGCAGATCTATGCTGTGATCGGGGATGACTGCGAACTCATCGCAACCAGCTTCATCACCAACAACCCTATGAATTTTCGGGGAACGATCCCGGAAGCCATGGCCGTGAGTCCCGAAATTCAAAAACTGGCAGAGCAAAACGACCTGCTGGCCCAATACAAAGACAAAGAGATAACCTTCTCTGTCCATATCAGCCGCAATTTTAAAATAAACGGCCCCTATACCAATTATCTGTTTGCTTTTGACGGAGAGAGAATGATTGCTTATATGGAGCTGTAAACAGCTGGCGCCGTGCGCTATATAGATACATTAAAAGAAGGAAGATGACCATGCCAAATGAATTAAAACGCAATGAATTAAACCGCTGCGATTGGGCGGTAAAAAGCAAGCTGGAACAGGAATACCATGATCAGGAATGGGGCGTTCCCGTTCATGATGACAAAAAGCTGTTCAAAATGTTAATTTTGGAGGGTAAGCAGGCAGGGTTGAGCTGGGCTACCATCTTGGCAAAAATGGCTACTCTTTGTGCCGCCTTTGACGATTTTGACCCGGCGATTCTTGTGACTTATGATCAGGCAAAAGTAGAAGAACTTCTCCAAAATAACGGAATTATTAAGAACAGACAAAAAGTCAATGCTGCTATCAGCAACGCCAAAGCATACTTCACAATCTGTGAGCAATTCGGTTCTTTAGACAACTACTTATGGTCCTTCGTCGATCATAAACCTATTGTTAATTCCTGGCTTACCCTGGAGCAGGTTCCCTCCAGCACCTCTGTCTCAGATGCCATCAGCAAAGACTTGAAAAAGCACGGTTTTAAATTTGTCGGAACGACCACCATCTATGCCTTTATGCAGGGTGTGGGGATGGTCAATGACCATTTAGTTTCCTGCTCCTTTTACGAGCGCAATTAGCTTTTGTCATCGAAACCAAGGCCTGTTCAGCCCTTCTGTTTAAAAATCCGGCAATTCTGAGCCGACTCATCTAGATGAATAAATTTCAAAAACGGTAATTTTTAATAATCCCCTCGGATACCTCTTCCACCACATCTTTCCAGAGGTTGACCGGTTCCTTGGCCAGCTCTGTCTGCACCGTCTCCTTTAAAGGGGCCTGGCTGCCGCAGGTTTGACTGTCTTGATAACGCTGTTTAACCTGCCGGACTGCTGCCGCTACCTGATCATCATAGTGATTCTGTTCCAGGATCTCATTGGCGATGACCCGGCCCAATTTGGCTTCAAGGCTTTGCTCCAGGCTCTCCTCCATGATATTTTCCGGCGGTATCACTTTGCCTTGATCGTAAAGCCTGATTTTTCCTTCCAGCCAGGCCAGGAACTGAGGGGTGCTCATAGCATTCAGCTCCACCCTGTGCCCCTGCAGCCAATTCTCCCACCTGGGATCAAGATAGCCGGCCACAGCCCTTTTGCGGCCTGTTTCCACCTCTTCGACCTCCAACCCCATGTCCACCGCTTCTTCAGGGTCCAGCCCCAGATTAATGATCTTGACTTTGCGTCCTGGTCTGGCCCTGGTTTCGTTTTGCAAGGTCTCATAGATGAGGGTGCCATAAGCGTCTGCGTCATGAATGCAGAAAAACGTGATCTCCTCCTCCCCATGTTCCCCAAGGGCATCCAGCAAATCCTTCACCGCCCGGCTGGCGTAACCTTTGCTGGTAAGCAAGGCCAGATCGTATTTCTCCGGGATTTTCTTTTCCTTGAGCACATGAAAGAAGCCCTCTTTTTCAATATACAGGACTTTATTGAAGGTCCAGGCCGGCTTATGGTAATTTTCCACCGCGATGGTGCCGATGGAGATATCCCGGCCGGAATGGGGATGGTACAGGGTTCCCCGCTCATCCCGATACATCAGCGGAATGTCGCCGTGTTCCGCCTCATAGCCGCCGATCAGTTCCTTACAAAAATAAGGATAATCCGGTTCTCTGCCGGTTTCCCTGATCACGTAGGGCCGGACGGCATAATAGAGCTGGCGCAGGCTGAAGCGGTATTCTCCGTTGCCGCTGGCTTTGGCAATGGCTTCCTGCAGGCATTCTCCCACAACTTCTTTCTGGGATCTCTTTTTCCCCGCCACCGCGCCAGACAGGGATTTTTGAGCTCTGCTGAGAGTCTTTTTAACCCCCTCGGCCAACTTCGAGGCGACAACCGAGAGATCCGGCTCTTTCCCGTCCGTCACAATCGGGATATAGGGGGTCATGATATTGCTCAACAAAAAGGCAGGTTTGGCCTTCACATCGCAATACAGGCCGCAGCCAAAAATACTCAGGGTATTCTTATCGTGGTAGGCATTGACCTCGCCGGTTATCGGAGATTTGTTGAGCAGCACCGTGATATGGGGCATATCGGAAGACGCGGCGTAGGTTTCCAGAACAAAGGGGATTTCAGCCTCATGTTCCCCTTTGATCGTCCTGACCTTAAAGGTGCCGGTGGATTTCCAGTAACCGCTCCAGCTCTCCAGGCTGCCGATCTTCCCCAGCCTCTCCGGGTTAATATTTTTAACCGCTCCTCTGAGCTGAGCCAAAAGTGCTTCCGTTTCTGTAAAACTTAAAGCAGCGGCAGGGGTCTTGGTATATTCTCCGGCTATTTTTCCCGCTTTGCTGCCGGTGCAGCCGTCAAACTGGGTGATCAGATCCCGGACCGAACCTCGGAAGGCTTGAAACAATTCAAAGAAATTCTCGCTGGTATACCACCAGGGCGAGGTTTTTCCCCGGTAGATTTCTCCACGGGCATAATCAATGGCCATACTCGCCCAATTTAAATTAAGGGGCATTTCACCCAGATTAAAGCTGATTTTTGTCCCCTCTTCGGGGTAATCCTTTAAGCATTCCGGGAGAGCCGTCCCATCCTTTTGGAAATGGATCCTGTAATGCTTGCCCCGGGTG
Source organism: Desulfitobacterium sp. LBE (assembly GCF_007830365.1). NCBI lineage: Bacteria > Bacillati > Bacillota > Clostridia > Eubacteriales > Desulfitobacteriaceae > Desulfitobacterium > Desulfitobacterium sp. LBE. The sequence continues at coordinate 1,537,465 of NZ_VLKD01000001.1, forward strand.
CAAACATGGAGCTCGCCCCCCCGAGGCGGCCACCGCCCCGGCGACCACACGCAGACCGTTGCCCAATGCCCCTCTGGTGGGCAGACGTAAATACTTGGAGGATCGCAGGGGCCTGCTGATGGAAAACAAATCCGGATCCAGACCGACGCCACGATCCTTGACATAGAATAAATCACCCTCGTAACCAATCTCACAAGCACCGCACAAATCCAGGGCATTATCCACCAATTCTTTGCAGACCAGCATGGATAATTTACTTTCCGGCACCCCTGCTTTTTGAGGCAGTGTCTCCATATTTCTGAACAATTTCCAGTCTTCACGCTCAAATAACATACCCAGACTCAGTCCTCCTGCCTGTCAAGGTCATCCTGAAAGCTCACTGGAATATAATATGCACCTGCAGGAGGAACTGCTTATTCTTTCCGGCGGTATATAATTCAGTATAAATTGAAGCCTAAGAACGAAAAAACCGCTCTTAGGCTTCAATTTATACTCTTTTCCTGGAAATATCCCAACTTAATCCTTCTGAGCCCTGTGCTTCCATTGGAAATCAATCTTTTAAGCTCTTGATATCTTTTTCAGACAACCCTGTCGCTTCGACAACTTTCGTTATTTCAAAGCCCAGGTCTAAGAGCTTTTTGGCTACTTCTGCTTTACCTTCCGCTTTACCTGCTGCTATGCCAGCCGCTCTGCCCTTTTCAAGGGCTTCTTTCAACCGAAGCTCAGCCTCTCTGATGGCTGCTTTTTCATCCAGCACAGCCTTGCGCCGATCAAAATAGGCTTCTCTGATTCTCGGATCATCACTCGTTTCCTCCCAAGCGGTCATCGCTTGATGCAGTACGGGATCTTTCATAGCAATCTCCTCCAATGTCTGCAAGATTTCCTGATTATCCGCTCCTTCCAGGAGCAATAACCAGCGTACCAATCCTACAGCACACTACCCATATTATACCATAATCTTTTCATGCAGACATGATTAATCTCTGTTCGATGGATCATTCAAGGCCAGGCCCATCCTAATGAGTAGGGATGGCCAATGTCAGCTTTAGGCATAGAAGTTCACCCGCCTATCTCATTCATGTTGCGTAAAACCGGCTCATAATCTTCGTTTTGCATCGAGTGTCGATTGGGTTTGGCAAAGACACCATCCAATAAGAATCTTTCGTAATCTTCGCCATAATTGCGGATATCCAATTCAAGATCAGAATGCAGACAGGGTTTAAGCTTACCATCAGGGGTAATTCTAATTCGATTGCAATAGTTGCAGAAATGATTGCTCAAGGGGCTGATGATTCCCACTCTGCCTTTGCTATTGGGAAGTTTATAAAGGCGTGCCACTGCTCCCTGCCCTTTAACAGCTAAAGGCATCAATTGTGGCACTCTTTTTAAAATCTCCGTACCTGACAAAAAATGTTCCCGATCCCAGCCGCTTGCTTCTCCTATGGGCATGAGTTCTATGAAGCGAACTTCAACATCATCTTCCCGGGTCAAATTCACAAATTCTTCGATTTCATCATCATTGAATCCGCCGATAAGGACAACGTTGATCTTCAGAGGCCATAACTTGGCCTCTTTGGCCGCTTGAATTCCTTCAAGGACAGAAGAAAGCTTGCCGCCTCTCGTAATCTGGGAATATTTCTCCGCATCCAAGCTATCGAGGCTAATATTCACTCTTGTTAGTCCCATTTTCTTGAGTTCATCGGCATACCCACTGAGTAAGGTTCCGTTCGTCGTTAGTCCTAAATCTTTTAATCCCCGTGATTTAAGCTGAGCGATCTGATGAATAACGTCGATAATTCCCTTCCTGACAAGAGGTTCTCCTCCTGTAATTCTTATCTTTTGAAAGCCTAAATCAACAGCGCTGAAAGCTATTTGCTCAATTGTTTCGAGGCTGAGAATTTCCTTATGGGCCTTCTTCTTGATTCCCCCTTCCGGCATACAGTAGCTACACCTTAAATTGCACATCCCTGTTACAGATATCCGCAGATAGTTAATATCTCTTCCATGGGAATCCAGCATAATTCCACACTCCTTAAACATAAGGGCTGTCTCTGTTTCTCTAATATAATGCAATTAATATGCCAAGCCGGTATAAGCAAAAGCAAAACCAGCAAACGCCCGTTAAATAAGGGTTTTATGGCCGTTCTCGTAATTATTACAGCAAATTCATTTTTGTCTTTTGTCATTTTTGAAAACTTTTTCTTAAATTGAAACAAATGGGACAAAAGCAAAGCTGCCTTAAACTTTTATGTGTCGAGGCAGCTTTGCCTTTGTCCCTGCTCATTATCACTGACCGTGATTACGCCCTTGGCTTGCATCTTCTGTATGCTTTCCATGGTGAGCAGACTGACCTGGCGATGCCAATACCGCCAAGATAAATAGCCAATTTATTCTTGATTAAATAGCTATAATCATTTATATTAATAGCTAACATGATGAATGGAGGTGGTCCCATGCGGATCAATGCCACGGACCTGCAAAACGCCTTCGGCAAATATCTGGCCCTGACCGAAAAGGAAGATATCATTATCACCAAAAACGGCCGGAGCGTCGCCAAACTCACCCGCTACAACGAACCGGATTATTTTCTGCTCCACGAAGAAGCGCTAAAGTACAAAACGACCAGAAAGATCAGCTACGAAGAGTATAGGGAGCTGGTGGAATCCCCCGATCAGCGCTACGAACTGATCGACGGTGAAGTCTACCTGCTGGCCTCCCCTGCTTTTGACCACCAGGTAGCAGTCAATGAGATCGCCTGGCATTTTTACAATTATTTTAAAGGAAAACCCTGCCGGTCTTTGACCGCGCCCCTGGACGTAAGGCTTTTCGGCTATGCGACTAAATTTGAGGAAGATCCCAATGTGGTGCAGCCGGATATCGTGGTGGTCTGCGACGAAGAGAAAGTCAATGCCGACAACCGCTACGAGGGGATTCCCTCCCTGGTGGTGGAAGTCCTGTCCCCATCCACGAAAGGCAAGGATATGGTGACGAAGTTAAACCTTTACATGAAAAGCGGCGTCCGGGAATACTGGATTGTGGATTTGGCGGAGCAGAGCATCACTCACTATGCTTTTTCCCCGGAAAGGGATATCGAAGGTCTGACCATTTTCCGGGAAGATGAAACCGTCCGATCTCCGCTTTTTCCGGGCCTGGAGATACGCCTGCCGGATCTTTTTGGGGAAATTCGGCCCAAGTCCCGGCAGGACTGAGTAGTAATGCCGGCTCTATACGCTTGCCGTCCCCCTGGGCCAGGTATGTAAAGCCCGCGTCCTTTCGTGGTGTCCGCCGCAGTATCCCGGGGATTGACCCCCGTTTCCGCACCAATGTTGTTGGCGCCGCTAACGGGGTTACCTGTCCAAGATTCGAATCCGGTTTCCAATCTTGGACAGACCTTTTCCCTGCGCGAAGATTTTTATTTGTTATTGCACCTGAGAAATCCTCCCAACAGGGCGTCTTCAATCTCATCTTCAGTGCCTTGGACGATGCGTTCCCGATAGGATACCTCCCCAGGGCTTTCCTGGGGCCATAGGTCATCAAACCATCTTATAAATGCCTCATGATCGTAGCGGAGGGGTAATGCTTCAATATAAAGTCCCCCGACTTTACCGCGATATAAAGCGTCCTGATGGGGCAAAGCTGCAATCCGGGTGATTAAACCGCCAAACTGCCCTTTGAAATTCGGCATACCTGCCGCGCCGTTATTGATGACCGCTCCATGCCCCCAGGCCAGGGCGGCAGGCGCGCAGGTATGTGTTGTCGCCAGCACATCTATCCTGCGCTCGGACATCCAGCGGGCGAGTTCGGTTTGCCGCCCGGCTTCCGCTAAAGATTCCCTGGAGCACTCCCATCCCGCCAGAAACTGTTCATCACCGTGAGAGATCGCCACTCGTTGCTTCCCGACTTCAACAACAGCAACACCGGGGCGCCTTGCCAGCGCAGCTTTATATTCGGGCAGGAACGCAAGCGCCTCTTTTAATTCCCGATGAATGAGATTGGAACGCTCCACGGCCTCCTGGGAAACACAGTCCGGATAAGCGCATCCGCAGCCTGCACCGATGTCGGTTTCCCGTCTGAGTTCCGCCTCCACGTTGCCGATCAGCTTGATGTACGGCTCAGCCAATCTCTCCGTATGGATAAAATCCTGAGCAGTCTTGTCAAACCAGTGCATGTCTCCGTTAACCACCACCAGGGAAGCATTCTCTTCATCAGCTAAAAGCGCAAGGGTTTTCAAGGCTTCCGGATTGCCGTATATCCCGCCGGCCACATAGAGTGTATCACAATGGCCACAAGGTTCGGCCTCAAAAAGTTTGGGCGGCAGGGCATAATCGGCGGGACAGCTTCTTCCTGCTGAAATCATTTCTTAAGCACGCTCCTCTATTTCGCCTGCCGCTGCAATCGCTTCGTGTGCTGAGCCACTCGGTCCACTTTCTTTCGCCTCACGGGCTGAGAGAATCAGCCCCGGAATGATATAACCCAGGGTGCACAAAATGAGCCCGTACAGGTTCACGGCCAGCAGAACCCCATTGGTGCCGCCGCCGATCCCAATGCTTGAGGGAACCGCGCCGACAGTAAAGGCGATACCTAAAACGATACCGGTCCAAAAACTCAAATGAAAACCCAGCCGGGTAGGCTTTACCAATCCGTGCAGCAAAAAGATCGGCGCCAGCCCCATCACCATGGTTCCGCTGATTGTTGTCGCTTTCAAAATATCTGTTCCGACAATCATGGGCAGATTTCCGATTAAAGCAAAGACGAGCATGACAAACATGCCGATAATGCGCGCTTTATTGCCGAAATCTTTTCCTGCCAGGGCGGGCAGCTCCTGGGCGCATAGTTTGGCCAGACTTGAGAAAGTGGAATCCAGAGTCGAACCGGCGGCGGAAATCATAATGACCGCCATGAAGAAGAACATTGCCGTGGACATCACTTTACCCAAGGCAGCAGGAACATTCCCTGAAGACGGCAGACCCAGCAAGGTGTAATGAATGCCGATAAAGCTGAAGATCAAAATAGCGAAAAAACCCAGCACGCCGGAGGCAATAAAAGCTTTCACCATAATTTTTTCTTCACTGATGAAGCCGCGGTCAGTCAAAACCGGGTCGTGAAACGGGTAACTGAAGATCTGCAAAAGTGTTACCAGCAGCATGTCTACACCCGTGCTGAGACCCCACACGCCCGATGAAACATATTCACCGATCGGATGCTTAGGTACAATCCAAGCGATGACGAATACTAAAACCACAACGAATAAAACGGCCTGAATCGTGTCGGTAACAATAGAACTGCGCAACCCTCCCCGCATGGAATAAGCAAGCGTGATAAGCGTAAAGAGCACCGCTCCCCAAATAAATGCCGTGCTGCCGCTGTCACCGTAATAAGCACCAACCACTGAAGAATTGCTCCAAACCTCATTGAACAGGCGAATCAGAATGGCTGCCGAAAAAGCCAGCGCCGCGGCCGGACCGTAATTGGAGGTGAGGAAACTAACCAAACCTTTGGCTGCGAATTTGGTACGCAGGCGATAAATGGCAAAACCGGCCAAAGGTATGCACAGCCAGTACGAGGCGTAGGCAAGTCCGCCTACAATGCCGTACTGAGCGCCCAGATTGGCCGCATTGGTGACGGATTTGGCAAAAATCCAGCTGATAAAGATACTGGCGGTCAATAAGAAGGGTGATGAGGCACGTCCATGCTTATCTTCACCGCGGAAAAAACCGCCCAGTGTTATGACACGAGGAGAAATAGCCATCATAATCATTCCGTAAACAATTAAAAAACCCCAAAATAAGTAGCCTTGAAAACTTTCCATTACGCAATCTCCTTTTTCATCTGATACCATAAACTCTGCTTTATACAGTCGCAACGGTCATTGCTCTTTCGCATCAAGCCGCCATCATCATGCCGAAGCCCCGAACATTACCGACGGTCCCTCCAGAACCTCCCAGCCGGCTTCCCGCAATTCATCCTGACGCAGTTTGACGGTGGAGCCCCTGACAGTATTGGTCTCCGTATCCCGGGGGTTGGAGCCGACTTCCGCCCAGGTCAGATTAACACCGGCCATCGCTCCCATTTCCAGCCCGCCGCAATGTCCCCTCACCTGATAGCCTATGGCCAGCTTTACAGCCGCCAGAATATGGGAGGTTTGAGCGCCTGTCAACACACCGTGAGCTTCCAGAACTGAACCGGGTATATGCACCCGGCCTCCCGCGCCGGCATGCACAGGCCCCATTTCTCTGATCAGCATGGTCTTTTCTACGATCTCTTCTTTGCTATGCTCCGGGCCGATGGGTTCAACTGCCGTTCCTATCAGCAAGCCGGCTTTTTGGGCTGCGGCAATGGTCTTCAGCCTGGTCCGGGGTTCAATAGCCGTGGTCGTTCCCTCCCCCATATGTACCACATGATAAATACCATGAAATCCGGCTTCTTTCAAGGCCCGTGCGCCCTCTTCATCAAAGTCATCCGTATTGGCAATAAACGTGGTCTCCGGCTTCAAGGCTGCCTTGACCTCCCTGGCCATCCGGATAAAATCCGCAAAGGGGTACCTGGCCGTTTCCATCAAATAAACGGCATTGGCGCCGTCCGCTTCCAGGGTCAGACAGCTGGCAATCACTTCCTCCAGCGAGCGTATCACCGGCTGGGGAAAGACTTTGTTGACGGCGGCAAAGGAACAGAATCCGCAGTTTTTGGGGCAGGGACCATTGTCAATGCCTACCTGGGCATGGACCTCCGCCTTCCCTCCGGAAGCCGCCTCGCTCATCTTGCGGGAAGCATAGCGGATCATAAATGATTCTTCGGACAAAGACTGAACGGAAAGCAAACTTAAAAGTTCTCCCTCATTGATCTCTCCCCCGTCCAGGGCTTTATGAATAATCTGGTCGATTTTTTTATCCAACGCTTATTCTCTCCTTTTTAACAGGTTGGGCTTTCTCAATATCACCACCGGTACATTACCGACGGTCCCTCCAGGACCTCCCACCCGGCCTCTGTCAACACTTCCTGGGTATTTTTTACAGTCCAGCCGCGCACCGTGCTTTCGCTGGTATCCCGGGGATTGGAGCCCACCTCGGCCCACAGGAGGCTGGCTCCGGCCATAGCTCCGATCTTATTGGGCTCATGGGTGCAATTTCCTACCACATCGTAACCCACAGCCAGACGGACCGCCGCCAGGATAGGCGCCATTTGCGCATAGGACAACGAGCCATGGGCCGCCAGGGGCGAACCCGGGATATTGACCCGCCGTCCGGCACCGCTGTAAGCCGGTTTCATATCCCGGGTGATGAGGGTCTTTTCCACCAGTTCCTCCAGGGTATGCTCCGGTCCCACCGGCTCCAGGCAGGTTCCAACCTTTAAGCCTGCCTTGGCGGCCAAGTCGATGGTTTGCAGCCTTTTCCGGGGATCAATTTTTGTAATAACACCCTCCCCCAGGCGCACCGCATGGTAAATTCCGTCGAAGCCGCTCTTTTTCAAAGCCCTGGCTTCATCCTCGTCAAAATCCCCCACATTGGCAATCAGGGGAACTGCTGTTTTTAAAGCCTGCTTCACTTCCCTGCCCACCTTCAGGAAATCGGCAAATTTATAGGTAGCGGTGGCCATCAGATAAATGGCGTTGGCACCTCCCGCTTCGAAATTCAAGCAGCTTTCGATAATTTCTTCCAGAGGGCGTACTTTGGAGCTGGTAAAAATCTTATTCATGGCCGCAAAAGAACAGAATTGACAGTCCCGGGGACAGGAACCAGAGTTCAATCCTACCTGGGCATGGACTTCCGCTTTGCCCTTGCAGGCGTCATCGCTCATTTTGCGGGAAGCATATTGAATTAAATAGGATTCTTCAGACAGGTAATCGACAGCAAACAGCGCTCTCAATTCAGCGGCGCCGATTTCTCCGCCGCCCAGAGCCTTATCTACGATTTCACGAATAGTTTTACTCATCATCTCTTCCTCCAACTCTTTTATTTGGCTTTTACACGACAGACCCGCCGCAGCTTGAACCGCTGCCGGCCGTGCAGGCATAACAGTGATTGTGAACCGCGATTTCCCGCCGGCAGAGATCTTCTTTCCGGCAGGCGGAGATATGCTGGGGGGAATCGGGCAGCCCCAGCATCTGATTAAAATCACAATCATAAAGATAACCATCCCAGCTGAGGGAAACCATATCCCGGCACATGACATTTTGGACGGTGGACGGATTAAAGGCCCCCGCCAGCTGTTCCATGTAGCGCTGGAGGTTGCCGGAATTCTTCAGGAAAGTTAAAAACCGGCCCACCGGGAAATTGCCGATGGCAAACAAACTATTGAAGGTAATGCCATGCTGATCCAGCAGAACCCGGCGGTAGTCGGCCTCGATCCCCTGCTGGGCCGCCGGCAGAAAAGCGCCCCCCGGATTATAGACCAGGTTCAGCTTTAAACCGCTGCCCTCCCGGCCATAGCCCAGTTCATTGAACTTTTTCAGCAGTTTGATCGAGGACTGGAAAACCCCGTTCCCCCGCATGCGGTCGGCATCCTTCTCGGTATAATAAGGCAGGGAGGAAACAACTTCCACCTGATGCTCCGCGTAAAATTCCGGCATCCACCCATATTTTTCATCGTCCAGTACCGTCAGATTGGTTCTCGTCATCACCTGGCGGTTCAGTTTTTTCGCTTCCTGAATCAGCCAAGGAAAATTAGGATTTAATTCCGGCGCGCCGCCGGTGATATCCAAGGTCTTGATCCCATGGTCCGCCATGACCTGTAAGCCTTGGGCCATAACAGCCTGGGACATGGATTCCCTCCGCAGCGGCCCCGCTTCCACATGGCAATGCTTGCAGCTTAAATTACAGATCTTGCCCACGTTCATCTGCATGGTCTGAATCGTCTCTTTGCTTTTCAGAGGAAGAACGCCGCTCTCCTGCAATCTTTCCAGAAAAGGTTTGATGTTTAAATGATTTAAAGATTCCAGTTGGGAATCGCTGTTTTGTGCTGTTGCCTGCAACAAGCTCACACCCCTTTCTCTTTCCCTTCAGAAACGTGATAACTCCGAAATTGTCAGACCTAGAATCCAATTTTCTTCACGATATTTTTCATTTGGACGCCGTGCACAAGAGAGGCCCCGCCGCGAATGGCACAGGCCACATGGATCGCTTCCGTCATCTGCTCCTCATTGGCGCCCTTTTCCAAAGAGCTCTGGGTATAAGCTTCGATGCAATAGGGACATTGCACGGCGGTGGCCACTGCCAAAGCAATCAAGGCTTTTTCCCGCGGGCTCAGGGCACCTTCCTCAAATACCGAACCGTAATAGGCCATGAATTTCTGCCAAAGGTCCGGTGCCTCCTCACCCATGGTGGCAAATTTGGCCAGATCAGCAGGATTGTAATAGGTATCCATTAAACATTTCTCCTCTCGTCCGCACGTTGTGCGTTTCATATAAAGACTATAGAAAGACTGTGACATATAAAGACTGTTTCACCTCTCCTGCTATTGCAAATGTCCATCAGCAATGGCAACAACTTTGTCCGCCCGGGCAGCCAGCCCCAGATCATGGGTGACAACCACCAAAGCGCAGCCTTGAGCCGGCAAACCCAATAAATAATCACCCACCCAGGAGCATAATTGGGGATCCAGGTCGTTGGTGGGTTCATCGGCAAACACCACTGCCGGATCAAGAAGCAAGGCCCGGGCAATGGCCACCCGCCTTTTCTGCCCGACACTCAGCTCACTGGGGTAATAATCAAGCCGGTGTCCCAGTTCAAATTCCTGCAACAGGTTAACGGCCTTCTCTTTCATTTGCCTATTTTTGGCCAGATAAGCAGGAACCAGCACATTATCGAGAACGGTTAAAGAGCCGATCAGATTGGCGCTTTGAAAGATGAAGCCAAATTCCTGATTGCGCAGACGGTCCTTGCGGTCTTCCGCCAGTTTGCCAATGTCTTCATTTTTATACCATATTTCACCGACCGTAGGGCTCAGCATCAGTCCCAGCAGGGACAGCAGAGTGGATTTGCCGCTGCCGGAGGGCCCGGTGACCGCCAGGGATTGTCCCCCATCAAGTTCCAGGGAAATTCCTTGCAAAATCACTTCTTCACCATAGGTCTTGCCGATATTTTTCGCTGAAAGTAACATGTCTGAACTCCTTTGCCTCCTATTAATCAATGTCACCCCGCTGGATAGCCAGGGACGGATCGATCCTTCCTACCTGCCCCAGGGGCACGCTGACCGCAATGAAACTGATCAGGCTGAACAGACAAACCAGTCCGAAAACTCCTGCCGCCAGGGTCGGGCTGCCGGGTGCACGAAAAGGAAAGGTGCTTTGGGTTTGCAGCAGATTCAAGACCAGCCGGTACAATCCCCCGCCTGCAGCCAAGCCAAGCAGGATGCCGCCGACCGTAAGCAGCAGCGCTTCCCCGGCAATCAGCCTGCGCAGATCCTGTTTCCTAGCCCCCAAAGCCCTGTAGAGCCCCAGTTCGCTTTTGCGGTCCCAGGCCATGGACAGAAAACGCCCAAAGAGCTGGAAGATGGAAGCCAGGACCAATAAAATTCCGCAGCCCAGCATGATCAGGAAGACCACCTGCATCTGACCCTGGATTTCTTTAAAAACACTGCTCTGCTCAATCACCTTAAACTTTCCCAGACGGGAGATCTGATAGGCCACCGCGGCCGACCGGCCTTCTTCCACCTGGACCAGCAGGGCGGAAACCAGGGTTTCCGGTTCTCCGTACCTTGCCCAGAAATGATCATATCCGGCAATGTTTTTCGAAAAAGCCCGCACGGTATCCATATCCATGAGAATCGACTGATCCATGCTGGTCCCGGTAAAGTCCAGGCGGGCCGCCACTTGGACGGGATTGCCGAGGATATTGGCGGAAGCAGCCTCAAACCCGCCCACATTGCTGCCGATAATAATCTCGTCGGCAGCCAGCTTACGGCCGATCAGCTGATCGGTCCAGGGCTGGATCAGCCAATCGCTCTCAGGGTCAAAGCCGATCAAGCGCACCTCACCGGTAGAGGAACAGCAGCTTTCATTCAGGGTCTGGCCAAAAAATTGCGGCGTCACCCGGACTACCCCATCGATTCCTGCCACCTGCCCAGCAACGTCTTCAGTCATATAAATCACCGCCGGGGCTCCTGTAAACAGCAGGTCCGTATCCGTAAGCATAGTTTCCGCCTGAGCAGGGATCACCAGAATATCGGCCCCCAAACGCTGTTTGCTGGTTGCGATGCCTTCCGTAACTCCCTGGTAGACAAGAAAAAGGGCCAAAAGTACCGCCACGCTGACGGTCACCGACAGCATGGTCGCAAGGGACTGCACCCTGCGCTTGTTCAAGCTGTGGAGAATAAGTTTTCTCATAACTTTCGTCATGCCTTTCTAAGCAAAAATACCGGCAATCATTAGAACGTTCTCTTATGCCGCTGAACATCCTCCGCTTTGAACAGTTGAATACCGGCGGCAAGGATTAAAAGGCCATAGATGATCCTGCAGAACAAGGCCGTGGTATGGCAAGCCATCCCTTCTTTCACGCAGATACCGATGACTGCATCCGTCGTGATGGCAATGCCGGCAGCCCCTAAGCCTATGATCACGATTGAGGACAAACGGCGGAGCTGCGGTTCCTTCAGAAAAAACTGTCCGGCAGATACTAAGATCAAAAGAACAGCCACCGGGATTTCCGCCCGGAAGGTCCAATGGCATTTCATGGGCACACTGCCCCCCGCAGCTGTCTCGATCAACCCGCTGCAAGGAGGAAAGACAAACATGCCGGCCAATAGGATAAGGGAAAGGGCGGTGGCCAAACCGGCGAGGAGCCGCCATAGTTTTGAGGACAAAGGATCCACCTCTTTCTAAACAACTAGTGTTCCCCCATGAAGGAGACCATCTGGACGTAGAGCCCGTCAATATAAGTATCCAAGTCGGCAGGCGCCTTTTCCAAGGCTCCGGCTCTGGCAATCTGGTGCCAGATTTCTCTGAAGCTGTCGTCCACTGTCTTCTTGTCCCCGGCAATCCAGGTATAATCCTTGATCAATTGAGCGTTCAAAGCAGCCTCACCGGCAATATAGCCTTTATCCATAACCATTTGAGCGGCTTCATCAGGCTTTTCTTCCAGATATTCGCAGGCTTTGGTAAAGGCTTGTGACATGCGTTTGCCGATCTCGGGATTAGCGTCCAGAGTTCGCTTGTTCATGCCGATAAAGCAGCAGAGAGTATCTTTCAGGCCCGGATCAAAAGTATTGGAATAAAATTTGGTTTTTCCATTCTGAACAGCCATTTCCGGGAAAGGATCGTAAGTAGCAAAAGCGTCCACTTCTCCTTGATCCAGGGCCTGCTCCATTTGGGCATTGGGGTAAGAAAGCCAGGTCACCTTTTTCGGGTCTTTCCCCAGTTTCACCATTTCCGAGGCGATTTGGATCTGAGCAATACCGCCAATAGCGGCCGCAACTTTTTTTCCTTCCAGATCGGCTACGCTTTGAATGCCGCTTTCCTTGGCAGCCGCTCCCTGAATACATCCTTTGTGCAGGGAGTCGATAATCATTAATTCCAATCCCTGTTCCATAGGTTTGAACTTATCAGGAGTCAGTTCAAAAGCATCCAATTCGTCATTGGCCATCAAAACCGCCACATCACCGGTAATTTTTAATAATTTAACATCAAGGCCGGCTTCCTTAAAAAATCCCTTTTCATAAGCCACAAAAATGGGGGATTCGCAGGTTCCGCCCCAATAACCGACCACAGCCGGTATTAGATCGCTGTTTTCACCCGTCTGCGGGGTGTTGTCAGCGGGGGTTGTGTTGGCCGGAGTGGCATTTCCACCCCCACTGCAGCCGGTCAGGACCAAAGCCGCTGCCAGCAGCAGGACCAAAAGCAAACTCAACCTGTTTCTTTTCAATTTAACTCTCCTCCAATTTTTTCTTGTTTTTTATGGTTTGATTTATATTGCAGCATTCCAGAATAGCCATGATCTCCCTGCGCAAGCGGACAAACTCAGAAGAGGTTCTGTCCCGGGGATGTTGGAGGCCGATAGTCACTTCCCCAATTGCCTTACCGGGCCGGGAGGACAGAATAACCACACGGTCGCTTAAGTACACCGCCTCCTCAATATCATGAGTTACCAGAATGATAATGGGTTGATCCCGTTGCCATATTTTGATGATTTCATCTTGAATGGCCATGCGGGTGAAGGCATCAAGAGCGCTCAAAGGTTCATCCAGCAGAATCAACCCCGGGTCCTGAATAAATGTGCGGGCCAGAGAAGTGCGGCTGGCCATGCCCCCGGAGATCTGATGGGGATAAGCCTTCTCAAAGCCCTGCAAGCCCACCAGTTCGATATATTCCTGTACTTTGGCCTGCTCCTGCTTAAAAACCCTGCGGGCCTTGAGACCGAAAGCGATATTGTCGTAAACCGATAACCAGGGAAAGAGGTTGGTGTCCTGAAACACGAACCCCCGGTCATAATGAGGTCCGGCAATCATCTCCCCGTTATAGCTCAATGTCCCGCCCTGGGGTTGATCCAATCCTGCCACCAGGCGCAGGAAGGTGGACTTGCCGCAGCCGCTGGGTCCCACCAGAGCCACGATCTCCCCCCGGGTAATTTCCAGATTGAACTGAGCCAGAGCATGAACCTCCTTGTTGTCTGTGTCATGATAAATGCGCGTAATATTGTCAGCCAGCAAATGGCGTTTCCCTACCATCTCACAGTCCCTTTCTGCCATTTCAGCAGGCGGTTGCGCAGTCTAAAGAGGGTATCCATCAGGATAAAGAAAATTATAATGAAGATGCCCACCGTGCTGAATATTTTAGCGTATTCACCCCAGGCCTCGGCCCATTTGATATACCAGCCCAGTCCTGCTTCCACCCCCAGCATCTCCGCAATAATCAAGGCTCCGAAGGAAGAGCTTAAACCCATGAACAAGCCGGTGAACATGGCCGGCAAGGCGGCGGGGAGCGCCACATGGAGCATGATGTAAACTTCACCGGCACCCAAAACCCGGGCCGTCTCGACGAGCCGTTTATCCGTATCGCGGATGGCCGAACTGACCATCAGGGTCAAAGGAAACCAAATGCTTAAAACGATCAGGAAAACGCTGGCCTGGCGGCTGGTGGCAAAGAGCACCATGACGATGGGCAGCCAGGCCGCCGAAGGAACCGGCCCGATCATTTTCAAAACCGGCATGAACCAATAATTGCAGATCTGGCTCCAGCCCAGCAGGATCCCTGAAATCATGCCGCTGATGATGCCGATCACAATTCCCGTAAACAAGAGTTTCATGGAAAAGTAAAGACTCACCGCCAAGGTCTCCAGGTTGGACGTCACAGAGCTCAGAATCTTGTCGGGGCTGGGGACAAAAGGCAGGCGGAAATGCCCCGTTTTCAGGGTGGCCATATCCAGCGCCGCCACCAGCAAGACGGCCGCCGTCAGGAGCCAGGACAAATAAAGCATTTTGGCCCGCAGCTTCGGCAGCAAAAAGGCAGCCAGACCAAAAATCATATATATTCCCAGGCAGATTTTTAAGAAGGCGGGATAGGTCACGGATTGGTAGCCCTTGGGATAGGCATTGGGCAGGGTCAGGTGCAGGATCAAGGCCGCCAGAAGCGCCCCGGCCGGGGCGAGCATCTGGAGAATCTGCGGCAAACTTGCCGTACGTTTTACCTCTGCCTGCTTTGCTTTTTGCAAAAGATAGTTTCCATCACTCTCTGTTATAGCCACTGGATTTGATCAGCTCCTTCCCAATTAAAATTTGCAGTGACGCTCCTTTTGCTTCAACCTAAATTTCCGCCAAGTTATCTATATTAACAAGTTATTTACATTAATTAATAACCCGAAGAGCTTTCTGCAGCGGCTCAAAATTTTTCACACCTGAATTCTGCCTGGAACCAGGCTTGTTTGCTTCACGAAAATGGGAATTTCTTTGACAGAACATCCCTTTGGCATTTTTTTGCTTGCGGAGACTTACCAAATACTTATACAACCCGTTCACCTCCCGGCAATTATACAAAGCATGCCTTGCTTTATTATCCTACGATTGTCCCATATCTGTAGGTGGGATTAGGGCGTCCCGGTTTCAGGCATTTTAGAACAGCGATAGTGGCGGTGATCTTATCTGCCTGGGCCTTAGCAATCTCTTCTTTCACAATCTCCTCCAGCAGATCCGGCTCCATCTGGACCCGGGCGTTCAAGGTCAGTTGAGCCTTCCGGCCGGTGCCGGCGGATTCACGGATATCCAGGGAATCTTTCGCGCCGGTGATATTGCCGATGACATAGCCTTTGTCCGTGGCAATCAGCAATTTCACATGGCCGATGGCCGCATTGAGGCTGCCAAAACGGCTGCGCAGGGAATTCAGCAGGTTCCTGCCCAAAGTATCCCAATCTGCCCCTTGGCTTTGCAGCTCAATGGTGGCATTCAACCAACCCAAAACCGCTTCTCCTTCTGCGTAAGTATCGTAATCCACTTCCGCCAGATGGGTCCCGGCCCCGCTGCGCTGCTGGGCCTCATGGAGCCAGGCTGCCAAGCCCTCTCCGGTTTTGGCGCTGATGGCGTATACAGAAGCCAGCGGCCACTCCTCTGCCGTGCGCTTCTTCAGGATCTCCACCGCCAGTGGGGTTAACAAGTCCGTCTTGTTGATAACAATCAAATCCGCTTCCTCAAGTTGTTTGCGCAGAATATAAGCGGCACTGGGATGAAGTCCTGCCGTCCTGCCGTCCAAAATATCCGTCAGCTGCCGGGGGTCCACCAGTACAGAAAGAGGGGCAACACTGAGTTTATCCGCAAATTTTTCTTTTAACGGCTGCAGAATGGTTGCCGAAAGATCCGTGCAGCTGCCTACCGGCTCGGCAATAATAATGTCGGCAGGTTTATGGGCATTGACATGGTCAATCGCTTCCATAAAACCCGGAAAGTTGCAGCAGAAGCAGCTGCCGCTCACCTCGGACACTTCAGTGCCAGTTTGCTCCAGATAAACGGTATCCACCAGTTCGGAAGCCTGATCATTGGTAATAAGCCCGACCTTTCTGCCCGTTTGACTGAGCTGGCGGGCTGCCTCGCCGAGCAGTGTTGTTTTTCCCGCACCTAAAAATCCGCCGACTAAAATAAGCTTGGTTTTCATACCCATCCTTCTTTCCGTTTATACTTGTCATCTTATGCTTGTCATTCTTTTCACGATTCAAGATAATTTTGATAATGCCGATTTGTTATCCAGTTAAGTTACTGACTCCTTATCCAATTGAACTAATTGAGGCTGGGGCTTACCCTCTCCCCTAATTCTTCTTCACAGCATTGGCTTTCGGTCTTTCTCATCAAAGGTTCCAACACCCACGTAAAGAGGAGTCCGGCTGCCAGCCCGCCAAGCACAGGTGCCAGAATATAGACAAAGAAAAAACCGCCGGATTGATCGGGAAAAGCAGCCGCACCCCAGCCGAAAATCCACGCCACAAGACGGGGCCCGAGATCCCGGGCCGGGTTCAAGCCGGCCTGAGTCAAAGGAGCGATCAGGCAAAGAACTGAGGTTACCGTCAAACCGATAAACAGCGGAGCTAAGTTGTTGTCCGGTCTCCCCAGGTTGCATCCTTCCGTCAGGGAAAAAATCATCAAGACCAGTAAGAATGTACCGACAATTTCAGCACCGATGGCCAAGGGCATAGAGACAACCGTGGTGCTCCCGGGCAGTTGATAATATTCTCCGAACATTTTGGCTATCGACATGGACTCAGGTGTACCGCGGACAATTTGCTGGGCGCTTTCCAAAGCAACGATGGAAGGATTAAAAAGGACATAGATAAGCAGCCCGGCGCAAAAAGCGCCTAAAAATTGACCCATCAGATAGACAGGCAGTTTCTTGACCGTCATTCTTTTCGTGGCCACCATGGCCAGGGTGACTGCTGGGTTGAGGTGTGCGCAGGATAAATGACGGGTGGCATAAATAGCTAAGCTGACGCCGATCCCCCAGATGATCCCGATTTGCAATAAACCGGTATGAGAATTAAATAAGACCGATACGGCTACCGAACCACACCCGAACAGGACCAATAGAAAGGTACCCAATAGTTCACCGAGAAAATCACGTTGATATTTCATTGGCAAAACTCCCTCGTTCTTATTTATGGTTATAGACAAATGACCATAGACCATTAACCAAGCGGCATCCATGTTCTATCAGCAGCAGCAACCACCTCCCGAACCGCCATAATGATAAGTAGGAGCGGTCACCACCACATCCGTCCGCTCTAACCGCCGAAAGTAAGCGGCTGTTTTCTGACACACGGGGTGGGGAATATCCCTCGGTACAATGCTGCCTTCATCATCCCATAGCCGCTCTTTGCCGAAATAGATGATTGTTTCCCCGGCAAAAATACGGGCTCCTCCCTCAGGCACCGGTTGTTTATAGGCAACCAATTCCAGGGATTCCAGCAGGATATTTTCGGTTAAGGAATAGCGCTCTTTATCTAAAAGCCGGTAAGGCCTGCGGGCTCTGATTTCAATAGTGCCAAATCCTGCCCCGCTGATTTGCTGCAGATAGTCCTCATAGCTCAAGGCTCCGGACAAGCACATGGCCCTGAGGCGTTCATTCTGCCGCAAGTGCTCCGGTATGGGCTGGGAGGCAATCGGGTCGGATATATAAAGCCGCCCCCCCGGCTTTAAAACCCTGTGCATTTCCAGAAGAGCCCGGTTCAAGTCTTCTCCTTCAAAAATATTAAAGAGGCAGTTTTGGGCAGCCACATCCACACTTTCATCCGCCACAGGCAGATCAAGGGCATCCCCTTCCCGCAAGTCAATAAAAGCGGATTGAAACCAGCTGTTGGCTTCCTCGGCAAGCTTAAAGTTAGAACGGGCTTTGGCCAACATTTCCGGCACCCGGTCCACAGCAATGACCGAGGCGGCCCGGCGGGTAAAGTAAGCAAATTCCAGAGCTTCCAGACCACCGCCCACACCGACGTAGAGAATGGTGTCATGAGGCTTAAGCTCCCCCAAGTGAACCGTGGTGCCGCAGCCATAATTCATCTCACTCATGGCCGTCGGCACAGTCAGCCCGGGAAGATAACGGCTGGGTTGTGAGATGCAGCATAGGGAGGCCTGGGGTGTCAATGCCGCCTCTTTGTATAACTCGTGAGTGATCTTTAAGTAACTCATGATTTTCCTGCCTTCTTTCTTTGTCTCATTTCAGTGCATCACAGTGGGATACAGCGCATCAAAACTGTACACCGGCTCCGGGGAATCCTGCCCAGGAGTTTGTCCACTAACTCAGTAAATTGTTGTCACGATTCTCCCGGCTCAAGCTGACCCTGCGGTCAAAAACCTGATCAACCAATCTTACGGTTCGTTCCGTATTATCCAAGGATGGGAAAATAACATAGGATTTGATGGCGGCTTCGACCTGCTGACGAACGACTTTGGTTAAGAGCTCGGTATTCTTTTCATAGACCCGCTCTGCCAAGGCTTTGTTGATTAAACTCCGAACCGTATCGGATACGGTTTCTCCCCTTTTCTCGGCAATCCATTTGATTTGATCCACCATGGCTGCAGGCATTTTTACCGTGACAGATTTAAGTTCTGATCCCATCTTAGATTCCTCCTGATTTTCGTCTTACCGGCTAACTCCTTAATTATCAGCTTATTAAAGGATACTTAATGCTTTTTGTCTTACCGGCCCTTTCACACCAGAAACATATGCAAGAAACATGCCAAACGCGGTCAAGTTCACAATCCCTTGTCTATCAGGCTTTTCCAGCCTTTTGCCCCAGGAGCGCCTGGCCTGATTATGTCTCAATATAGCAAAGGTTTTTCATAATGAAACTTCGCCCGGGTCAACCCCAAATTCGAAACCGGATTCGAATCTGACAACCCCTCTTGAGCAGGGGACCGGCAGATGCCGACAGGGCCTGACGCACTACGTTATGAGCAACGTTTTGCATCAGGCCCTTTTCCTTTAGGTGTCTATATACTCATTTGAATCACTTTGGCCCAATCCGGAGCTGTTCCGTCTCCTGACAACACGACGATGACCTTCATTCCCTTCGGCGGCTGCGCCGGCCATGCTGTATAACCGTCGGTCAACACGATTCCCACCTGGGGCAGCGGCCTCAGCCTCGATACACCTTCCAGGCCGGCTCTCATATCTGTTCCGCCACCGCCGGTAAGCCGGATTTGCTCCGGACGAAACACCCTGCGGCAGGATTGAACCGTATGATCCACGGCCAGGACCCGAACTCCTTCTTGCCGGCCTAAGGCTTTAAGAATACCGGAAATCTCGGCAAGGGTCCGGGCCAGCATGGGATCGGATATACTGGCGCTGGTATCCGCTATGATGGCAACCGCCGGCACAGGCCGCCGCAGGGAGGGCAAAATAACCTCTCCCTTGCCAACCTTTCCCTGGCGCCGGGAGGGACGGCTGTAAGAATAATCCGTGGCTCCTGCCGTATCCGCTACAGTGGAGCGGATTGCCGAGGCAAGCTGCTTTTTCCAGTCGATTTTGGGGCGGAGTTTTTCCTCAGCCCACCGTGCTAAATGTCCGGGAACCTTTCCCTGCCCTCTGACATGCTCTTCGATTTGATGGGCCACATCCCGCCGGATCAGCTCTCCCTCCACCGGGCTGATCCCTGATGTTGAGCCTTTGCCGGGAGGCTCCTCCTCCCAAGGAGCCCTTTGACCTGTTGCACAGGAACCGCAGCGGCCTGAACCAGGCCTGGGTGAGTCCTCATCTTCATGGGTTCTATCCGCAGCCTGAGTATCCTTGCCATTCTCATTATGGGAATTGGGTGCATCCGTTTGTTCATTCTTGGGGGAGCCGTCTGCAGACTGCTTTTCCCGGTCTGCCAATGCCGTATAGTACTCCTCGGCAAGCAGGTTATCCGGCAGACCGATGGATTGAGGGGTAACCGGCTGCACCGGAAATTTGACCCCTTCACGGATCAGGTCATCGTTGATTTCCGCATCAGCAGCCAGATTGCTTAATTGGGGATTAAACGATTTCATTCGCTCCGGATGATCCCGAAGGAGATGACAGATCTCATGGTAAAGAACTCCCCCCATAATTTCCGGGAGCCACTGAGATAAAACTCCAGGATCATAATAGAGCCGCCAATACATATCCACGGCCAGCGTCCCCAAGCCCGGCTTCGCTACCGGCTGGAGAGCCCATGCCGCCGAAGCCAGATAGGGACGCTCTTTGATCAGGCGGAGGCGGGCTGCCTGCAATTCCTGCGGAAAAGTCACGCCATGAACACCTCCAGACATTTTAAGGCTTCAATGGTTTCCAGGAGTCCGGAGGAATCACCGGCCCGACTGGCACCTGTTTGCAAGCTGTTTTCATCCGCCGTGATTTTCCGGGTTTCTTCCCTCTGCCTGCTCATCGTTTCCTCCAGATTGGTTGAAGCTCTGTCTAAGCCATAAAAAGGCAGGTACCCCGGAAAAAAGTAAGTGTAGCGATAGTTTTTGAATTTCGGCAGAAAAACCGGCGGATAGTTCTCGATAACCTTTTTCAGAAGGGGGGCAGCATCCTCTGCGCCAATGGAAAAGGAATGAATCCGGCTGTTGTCAATGCTGATCCGTGATGAGCAGACAGGCTTATCCTGCTTAATGGTATAAAGGCGATACTCTTCCCCTCCCTCTTGATTAAGGCAGACTTCTGTCTTCCATAAACCGGAACGTTGGCGATGAATTTTTTCCAGCTGTTCAACCCAATCTTTACCCAGAGTGATTTTTAAAACCACATAGATAAGATAGGCCGGCAGATTCGAACTTGTGCTGTTATAGAAATCCAGTCTGGGCTCATGGCCGGCCCCCATGCCCACGATGACCCGGCCATATTTATAAATTTTCGAGGCATTCTCCGCCCAGGGAAGGTTTTTATAAGGGGTGGCTGGAGGTGGAGGATTCACATCAGGCCCCCTTGCTGCAGCAGCGGCACAAATTCACGAAGCTCTTTTTGGGGCAGAGGAAATTCGGGCCTGCGGGCAGCAGCTAATTTTTTAGCGGCCACCGCTGCCACATCTTTTTTCCCCTGCTCCGCAGCCAGAGCAAGTACGAGCCAGGCGGCGGCCCAGCGTTCTTTCGTCAGCCTTCCCGTAGCTGCCGTTATGACCGCGGTCAAGATGGCAAAGGACTGATCTCCCCGGTCCGGCAGCTTAAGCCGGGTTGGGTCGGCCAGTATTTCTTCCGGATCCGGCAGATCCAAATCTTTGCGCCAGGCAAGGAATTCCAGACAGGCACCCTCCCCGATGCAGCCCGCCAAAAGGGCGGCCGCCACGTCATCCTCTGCCGTCACGGAATCTGCTGCCGCCAGTAACCGGGCAGCCATAACCCATGATCTTGGCGACGGCCAGGCCCGGCCGGCTTGCCTTTCATCATTGGGCACCTGTAGCAGCAAATGAGGTCTGTGCCGGATAAAGGAGGCAAGCAGCCCTTGTTTAGCCGGCACGGCATCTTCCCAGCCTTGGGGGAGCCGGGCTAAATGGCTTATAGACCATCCGTAAATCATGCCATCAATCCACCCCTGGGTGTCCAATGACCAATAAAGATGGCAGAACCGGTTGGCCAACGGGGGAGACAGATCCCATCCGCCCACCGCCTGTTCCGGCGGATTGGCCGAGGCAACCACGGAAACACTGCCGGGCAAAGTCAAATCGCCCACCGCCCTTTCCAAAACAACCCTTAATAAGGCAGACTGAACAGCCGGCGGCGCTGTGGATAGTTCGTCGAGAAAAAGCACCCCTTTCCCGGCACGTACCAGGCGATGGGCCCAGGCCGGCGGCTCCAGGTGTACGCCTGCTTCACCTACTACAGGCAGGCCGGAAAAATCCGCAGGTTCACGAATGGAAGCGATAACCACCTCCAGCGGCAGATCAAGAACCTCCGCAAGAGAAGTTATGGTCGCTGTTTTTCCCACACCGGGGGGACCCCAGGTAAGTATGGGAACCCCGGCCTGCAAAGCAATCGATAGAGCAGGTACTATGGACATTGTCTTGCACCTCATTCATTTCGTATGGTCACTTATATGTTATATTTTGCCAGATAGTTTCCGGATTTATAACTTAACCCCGCCATAATGCTTAATATCCAGCCAAAACAAAAACTTCCCATCCCTCCAGGGACGAGAAGTCATTCCAGTGTTGGTGCCGCCACTATTTTTCAAAGGATCTATATTCTGATTATTCCCCCCACCAATACCATGAATGCTCCGCTTCTGATTAACGATTCCGTTAACCTTGGGCGGAGCATTTTGAATATCGCAAAGTCCCTCAAGCTTGATTTATACAAGCTTGATTTAAGATAAAGCTATTTTCCGGCGGCAATTCTGCCCGCCCGGCGTCCGAAGGTGACTGTGCGGCCACAAGCAGCACCGGTGGAGAGATTAGGATAGGAATAAGCGAAATAAGCCCCGGAATCATTCCCCACCACATACAAACCTTCGATGGGGTTGCCATCCTTGCCGACGGCATTCATGTTCGTGTTGATTTGAATGCCATCCATCGTGCAAAGGATAAATCCACAGTTCTTAGCTCCATAAAAGGGAGCCTTGCGGACAGGGCTGAGGCGGCTGGCCTCTTTGCCGAAATCCTGATCCTCACCAAGCTCATACAGCTGGTTATAGCGCTCAACAGTCTTCACCAGCTTATCGGCAGGCAGATGCAAACCCTTGGCCAATTCTTCCAGGGTATCAGCCTTGATGACAAAACCCTGTTCCACCAGGCCGGGCAGCATTTCATGTTCCATAGCCTGAAAAGGAATATTAGGGTCGGCGCCGTTTTCAAAAGGAAACATACGGCTGCAGCCATGGGTAGCGAAGCTCTGAATGTGGGCCGTCCAGTCTGAATCGAAAATCGTATAATGGGAACGATCTTTCTGGAACTCATCGGCGTGGAGAATCCCATCATAGGTCCCGGACTCGTTGAAGAAACGCTCGCCATGGGCATTCACTTTCAGCCAAGGCTGGCTGCCCATCCAAAAGAATCCTGATTCTCCGGATTTGGCCTGCTCCAGCCCCGGCACAACATCGGGCTTCAGGGCGCAGCGGTCAAAGGCCATCATGCTATGGGTATCATCGAACTTGGCGCCGGCCCAGAGGCAGGCGCGGATACCATCACCGGTGGTACCGGGAATGGCTTCATTGCGCCCTAAAAGTGCCAAATTCTCCGGTTGAAGGGCCTCCAGCATCTCGTAATTCCGGCCATACCCCCCTGTACACACAATCACTCCCTTGCCGGCATTAATACGGATGGGCTGATCTTTGGCATCCGTGGCATATACCCCCACCACTCTACCCTTGTCTATAATAAGTTTTTGCATTTTTGTCTCATACTTAAATTCCACACCTAAAGATACGGCATAATCACACAGCACGGTGTTGCCATTAAGCTCCTGGCCTTTCCCGTCATTGCTCCCTGTCCAACGGGGGCTGTGACCGGTGGCAAAATAGGGGTAGCGTTCAGCATGCCCCTCTCCTCCTTCATGCCACAATTGAACATTACGCTCAGCAAGACGATCCCCATACCAGTTAATGGTCTCTCCCGACTCCTCGCAGAACGTCCGGATGAGACGCTGATCCACACGTCCGGCGGCTGTCTTCGTCATCTCGGTTATATAAGCAAACTTATCGATCTTTGTTCCCAAATCCTGCTGATAACGGCTGTTGAGGGCACCCAGGTCATCGCGCACCCCACCGCCGGCCGAGTTTTTCTCGATCACCAGAGTTTTGGCTCCGTTTTCAGCGGCAGAGCAGCAGGCGAACAAGCCGCCGGTACCGCAGCCCACCACCAGAACCTCAGTATCAATAATACTGACACAATCCGAGTCGGAGATGTTGGGTTCGGCACCCAGCCAGGTGGGACTATCTGAATTGGTGTTGGCGGAAGCCGCATTATCCGGAAGAATTACGCTCTCTCCTTTGGCCTGGGCGATACAGGCTGCGGCGGCTTTCATAACCCCCTGGCTGGTGACCGATGCGCCGCTTACCACATCAATCTCCGCAGACTGTGCTTCCAGCAGTTTTTGTTTGAGGGTCTCACCAGCCGCCTGCCCGATGTCCTTGGTCTCACCGGAAACATCCAACTGAACATCCGTTATTCTCTCGGCATCGAAGGTCATGGTTACTTTTATGGTACTGATTCCTTCGGCTGTGGCAGAGTAGGTCCCGGGGGTGTATGTCCCTTTAGCGGCAGTCTGACTGCTGCATCCCGCCAATACTCCCACAGCAGCCGCGCTGACAACCCCGGCGGCCCCCTTTAAAAAATTTCTTCGGTTCAATTCATTCCCTTTCATCCATGCATGCCTCCTAAAATAATTAATATATTTGCCTTACTGTCATTTATAGCAATAATCATGCCATCCCCTCAGGAGCCTTTAAATTCAAGGGGTATGGCCTTTCCGTAGGTTTAGAGGACAGCAAAAAAGAGGATTTTGAGACAAAATCCTCTTCAAAAAGTATCTTTCAGTTCGTTTTCTCATTTTAGGACACATTTTTGAGTAAAATCAGGATGAACTGAAAGACCTGCTTTAATTTTTGAGAAACAAATCATATTCTTTAACTTTTCGGTAAAGGGTTGATTTACTCATCCCCAGCAACTCTGAGGCGACGCGGATATTCTTATTCGTCTGCTGTAAAGCCTTTTCGATCGCTACTTTTTCCAATTCACTTACAGAAGTTATCTTATCTTTGGCACAGTCCTTAACTTTGTTGAGATTTAAAGATTGAGCCTTGTTATGATTGACCTGAGTGTTTTCAAGCACGATCTCACTGGGAAAATCCTCCGGCTTGATTTGCCCGTTCTTCGCCATGGTGACCGCGTAGAGAACCGCATTCTGCAATTGCCTCACATTGCCGGGCCAGCCATATTTGAGCAGCATATATTTAGCCGCTTTACTCAAGGACGGTACGCGCATCTTTTGTTTTTGGGCATACAGCTTAATATAATGTTCCGCCAGATGGAGAATATCTCCCCCTCGTTCTCTTAAAGGCGGGATGCAGATCTTAAAGGTTGCGATACGATAATATAAATCTTCACGGAATTGATTATTCCTGGTCAGCTCAAGCAGATCCTTATTGGTAGCCGTAATCAATCGGAAATCCACAGGGATAGAGCGGTTTCCCCCCACCCGTTTCACCTTTTTTTCTTCGATCACCCTTAACAGCACGGCCTGCAGCTCCAAAGGCATATCGCCGATTTCATCCAAAAAGAGGGTGCCGCCATTGGCCTGCTCAATTTTCCCTATCCTGCCCTGACGCTCCGCTCCGGTAAAGGAGCCGCCCTCATATCCGAACAATTCACTTTCAATCAGTGTTCTGGGAATCGCCGCACAGTTCTCCGCCACAAAGGGCCCTCTTGGCCGGCTTTCATTGTGGATGGACTGAGCAAATACTTCTTTTCCGGTACCGCTCTCCCCCTGAATCAGAATATTGGCCTCGATCCTGGCAAATTTCCGGGCATTATCTATGGTCGTCAACATGGTTGCCGATTCGCCAAGGATCTCTTTAAATCTGAATTGGGCTTCGGAATGATTGGGGGAGCGTTCCTGGGCTGGGATGGTATAGAATTTATTTTTTCCTAATAACTGAATTTCGCTTTGTATAGCCCAGGCCGTAGAAACGACCAACCCTAATGAATGAGAGTTTTGCCGCTGTATATATGGACTGGCGATGGAAAGAACTCCTTCCAGGCTGCCGTTGGCATTAAATATAGGAGCAGAAGAGCATGACGAATGAGAAAAGCTTTCACAATAGTGCTCAGAGCCACAAACCTGAGTAGGACACTGCAAAAGAATGCTGAGTGCATGAGAGCATGTCCCCACTGTTGCTTCTGTCCATACCCCTCCCGGTAAAAGCTGCAATTGGGTGTTGGTGTTTTTAGCCTCTTGAAAATCACCTTCAACCACTCTTAAAATCACTCCCTGTTCATCAGTAAGGATTATAAAGCAATTGGTGTTGGCTGCGATGCTTTCAAGCTGTTCAATATAGGGATCAGAAGCTTTTAACAGCTTTTCTTTTTCACTTATTCTCTTTGCAAATGCTTTCTGGGTAAGCGTCGGCGCTTTGGAGCAATCCTGCATATCAACATGATACTCTTGAAACGATCTCAGCCAGGATTCAGCAATATCAAGGCGCACTATATCAATATCTTTAAGTTGAACTCTGTTGTTAATCAAATCCATCTTTAATTGCCTGACCTTGTCAATATAAACAATATCCGCTTCATCAAGCTCGAACCTTAACGAGCTATCGATATTCCTTATGATTGGACTCAGATAATTTTCAATAGATAACATCCCTAATCGCCCCTTCCAAGGCAGGCCTCAACTTTACTTTCATTATACATCTTTTCACAATCCTTGCATCACTTTTCTCCTGGTCATAGTCTGAAATATTCCCCCAGTATGAACGCTCATATTATGAAAGCTCATATAATTCTGCACATGAGAAAAACATACCTTTATCTCCAGGGGAAAAGCGAGCCATGAGAAAAGCGCCGACAAATGCCGGCGATCAAGGTTCTGATCGTGAAGGTTTTGATAAAACTTCTCCTGGGGGCGGCGGGTATACGGGAGGGAGCTTTCGGCCGCATTCGGGGCAGAATATGGCCTCGGCCGGAGGCTCAGTACGACAGTCAGGGCATCTCCGGGTCTTGAGGTTCAGTATTTTGGTGAGTTTTCCGCAACGATTACATAAGGTGCATCCATACCCGCACATAATGGCCTCCCCTTGGGCTTCCGCCGGCAGCTGCCGACGGAAGCCTGTTTTTTGCATTCTAATCCAAAAGATCCACTAGTTCAAACCAGTAGCATAAATCTTTTCCCGCCAGCAGATGGTTGAAATCGATGGTCACGGTGTCCTTAGTTACCGCGATGCACTTGACCGGCACCGACTGCCGTGAAATGGGATGTTCCCAGGGAATGACGCTCCCCACCTCCAAGCGTTCCCCGTCTTTGATAAACCAGCGGGGGTAGGTTTTCACGCCCTTCGGGTCGTGGGCACCGTAGGCCTTGGCCCAGGGAATAATATACTCTCCCTGGCTGCCAATCTCCATCTCATTCAGGACATCTTCCACCCCCGGCGGCACCTGACCGGCACCGATGATAATCTTCACCGGTTCTCCCTGGGAGCGGTCTTCCACTATTTCTCCCCCCACCGGTCCGCCCCGATAGCGGACGAGGGCGCATTTTCCCGAGCGCTGTCTGTACTTCATCTCCATTTATTTCTCATCGACCTTCTTGATTTCCACCATTTCCACCCGTTCGTCGGAGCGGTGTACCGTATTTTGGAAATGATCGACTGCTTTGACATCAATCGCCGCGGCATGATGGCGTTTCTCGTTTTTCGAGACAAATTTGCCCTTAGCTTCCAGAGGCTTATACTGTGGCACCCAAAGAACTTGCTTAGGCTTGGCGGCTAACTTTTCAGCCAGCTCCCTTACCGGTCCGTAGGTCATGACATTGGCCAGGCAATGATGAACACAGATCGGATTGCGGCCGGCGGCGGTACGATCCGAACAGAGATCGCAAAGATCGGTGGGGACGGGAATCCGGTTAAAATTGAACACATCCCCTTCCATATTCCAGGGGCCGTCATCATAGAGGCGGATGCCCCATTTACCTACCGGATAGCTATGTTCCTCCTTGCATGATACCACGCAGGACTCGCAGCCGGTGCAATACTCATAGTCAATAAGCAGCCCGTAGGTTTCGCTCATGGTTACTGATCCTCCCTTTTAAATTTTTCCCATACCTTATTCATGTCTGTATCCAGGACCTCAGCAATGGGCTTAATATTGCAGAGCAGGCACTTGAAAGGAGCGCCGAAACCCAATTTACCAAAATGGAAGTTAGGCACCAGATTGTTCACATTGGAGCGGAAAGTGCCGTAGAGATTAGGCTCCGACCCTTCTTCCTCCGGGAACCACCAGCCATGCTGGCAGTGGATGGTGCTTTCGTCCACGACTTCCGCTACCTTAGCTTTAAACTTGGCAGTGCCAAACTGATTCCAGACCTCACACCACTGACCATTGGTAATGCCAAGACGTTTAGCAGTCTTCGGGTTAATTTCCACCAGTGGATCCGGGTTTAATTCACGGGTATAAGGAACCTGGCGGTTTTCCGAATGGAAGAAGGCGAAGGTGCGGGCTCCGGTGGTCAGCACAAAGGGGTATTTCTCCAGTAACTCAGGGGTTTGCACAGGACTGTACTGGGGTTCTTCATAATAGGGCAGCGGGTCTTCTCCAAACTGCTCGAAGACAGTGGAATAGAGCTCTATCTTGCCGGTGGGCGTATTGAAGCCGGGAGTGTGGTCCATCCGCAGATCCCCTGTTTCATACTTGTAGTAGGTAACGTCACGCTGGATCGTGACCTCTTTTTTGACTTCCTCAAACTTCAGGCGGCCACTCAGACGCAATGTATCGATGAAGTCGTGATAATCCTTGTATTCCTCAAACATATGAGGGTTAAGCCGTTTGCCCACCTTGTAGCAGGCTTCAATATCCGAGAGGCATTCTCCGGTGGTAAAGGCTTGGTTCATAAAATTGGTGGTCACCGGCGAACCGCTGTAATGAGTAAAGGAAACACCGTCTTCCTCAGCGGCGGCGGAAAGGGGCAGGAATATCTCACAGGTAGCCTCAGCAGAAGGGGTCATGAAGCAGTCGATGGTAAAGCAGAAATCCAATGTCTTCACCATGGCGTCATGCCAGCGTTTGGGTTCAGCGGAAGTACAGGACATCAGGTTGTTTCCGGCATAAAATCCGAACTTAATGGGGTAAGGCTTGCCGGTCTCCAATGTTTCCAGCATCATATCGGCATGGGCGTTCAGAATGGTGTTGCAATAGGCCGGGTATTTATCCAACCCGATCATCTTGTCCATAAGTTCTTTGCCGACACCCTTTTCGATGCCAAAACCGACTTCATTCAGCCCGAAATTGATGTCGCCAAGGATCTGACCGCCGGGAACATCGACATTGCCGGTAATGGCCATCAAAGCGATAAGGGAATGCCCGGCCTGCATCCCATTGGCCTTCTGATCGATAGCCAGCCCCCACTGCAGGGCCGAGGGTGTCCCGGCGGCATACATCCGGGCCGCCTCCACAATCTTGTCGGCAGGTATCCCCGTGATCGCGGCGGCTTTTTCCACCGGCATGGTCTTTACCCGCTCCACCAGTTCTTCAAAGCCATAACACCAATACTTCACGAAATCATGGTCGTAGAGATCCTCCGCGATAATCACATTCAGCATGGCCATCCCCAGGGCGGCATCAGTACCGGCCCGGAGCCGCAGATGGATGTCCGCTCTGGCGGCCAGCCAGTTAACCCGGGGATCGACCACGATCAAACGGGTGCCCCGCTTCATCAGGTCCAGCACCGCATGTCCGAAGAAACCGTCGCCATTGGATTCCAAAGGAGCTTTGCCCCAGATCATCAAGACCTCCGGCACCTGATAGGCCGGATCCTCATAGCGTCCGGGCAGACCGCCGGCATAATCGATCTCCGGGTAGGTTACCCCCATCGTATAGGCTGTTCCGGCCAGGCGCGGAATGTAGCAGGCATAGCCGGATTGGGTATAGCAGTAATTGGGGGTGCCCAGCATCATTGAGCCATAGGGATTGAGGGTACCCCCCTCCCGCCCGGTGCCGGTAAAGAGGACAATGCTTTCACGTCCGTACTTAGAGGTGATCTCGCGGTAGTTTTTCTCGATAATGTCGATGGCCTCGTCCCAGGTACAGCGTTCCCATTTATCCGCCTGCCCCCGATATTGACGTTCCCGCTTCATGGGGTAGGTGATCCGGCTTTTGTTATAAACATAGTCTTTCAGGCTGATACAGCGAACGCAGAGGCGGCCCTGGGTGACCGGGTGGTTTTCATCCCCCTCCACCCGGATGAGTTTGTTATCCTTAGTGTAGAGTTTGAGTCCGCAGCCCACCGGATGGCAGCCCGGCGGCGACCAGACGGCGGTCCGGGTAACGGTGAGTCCGTCCTCCTCATAGCGCCACGGTTTGCCAAGGTCGTTGACAGCGCCGAGGGTGTCTAATTTTACCGTGCTCATGATTCATATACCTCCTAATCTTCAATTAAAAACAGCAACTATATCAACGGATTCCTCCGTCAATAGCCTTAGCCTCTTACTTCCTGCTGAAGGGTTGGCCTAAAGGTAAAACATTTTTTCCCACAGCCCCATTAAAAAGAAGGGCAATTCCGGCATAAAAAAGCCAGAGGCCAATAACCAGCATACAGCAGCCGCCCACAAGCCCGAGTATGGGGTTAACCCCTAAGTTGGCCAGAGCAATCAGCAGAAAGCCCACAGCCGCAACCCAAACACAGAGGGCCTGTATTTTGCTTTGCCCCATGCCGGAGAGAAAACCGGCAACCAAAAGAACGACAAAAGCACACAGCATGGGAAGTGCGTCGGTCAACCCGGCATCAGCCCCATAGGTTGGGGGAATTTCTTGCCCATACAGAATAAACAGCAGGGCGATGATCCCTTTAACCGCACCCTGGCCCATCAAGACAATTCCTAAGAGTCCGTTAACCGTACCTCCGACAAAGTCGCCCAAGCGAAACTGAATGAACACGATGACAAAGATGACAGGTATAGCGGTCAGAAGCCAGGGTAAGAGGACAATCCCTGTGGCCGGACCTGTGATACCCGTAAAAAAACCCCACTGGGAAAGCAAAAGCAGTCCGATACAGATATTGCCTAATGCAGAAGGGTCGGCCCAGCTTTTGACCGTGTCTTGCCTATGTTCCATAGATAATTACCTCCTGTACATTTGCCTGCCTATGGACGGGATTAGAACTAATTGTCAGGCTGTTTCTTTAAGGGTTCTCCGCAGTGCTTGCATTCTTTTTCATTAGGTGGATTAACTTTTTGACATTTAGGGCAGATGACCGGTTTACCAACAGCCGGCGGTCTAAAGCACATTCCCGATCCCTCCTTTCTCTTATTACGTCTTACCTGCGCAGACACTATGCTTTGCAAAAACTATGCCAGCCTCTGAAACCGGCTGTTTAAGCCACTTTCTGTGATATCTCTTCAACAAAATCACCTGAATGCAATAGATAAGGGGGAGTTTAGCAATAAACCCCGTTTTTTTGAGAAAAAATTCAGCAATTTACTATTTTGAAACAGCAGGAGGAAGTTCAAAGGGTTGCCTGAAAAATCCGCACCCGTCAACAAGCAAAAAAGGGCCGTTGCTCAACGCAACCGGCAGCATGAATTGCCATTATGCGAAAAGGGAGTATTGCCAAACTACTCTATTTAGAGTAGTCAGCGATACTCCCCTTTTGGAATAATCTTCATTCCTTTCGGCAGCTGCACTGGCCATATACCCCATACTGGTATCAGGCCGTTTTCTCTCCATTATCTTCCCTGATCACAGCATGTTCCAACAGATATTGGAATGCTTTTTCCGCTTTAAGATCATGCTCGACTTTATGGACAAGAGGACCCAGATTTTGTCCGGCCTTCTCCGGTGACATATTAATGCTGAGGGCAAATTTCTCACAGCCTTGGTTGAGCTCTTCTTCGCTGACGGTATAGCCCTTTTCTTTAATGATTTTATCCAGGATATAATCTGCTTTCAGAGAATTCTCGGCATCTTCCCAAACTTCTCTTTTAAAGTCTCCGCTTTTTTTATTGATCAGCTGGAGATAAAGATCCAAGGTTCCCCCTTCAGCCTCCAACTGGCCGGAGAATTGTTCGAGCATACTCATGGCCCGCTGCATGATCAGAGACTCCGGGATCTTGACCTGACATCGCTTGAATAGCTCACTCAAAATGGCATTATTGCGCTGCATCAGCACTCGCTGTGCTGCAGCTTGCTCAAGGTTTTTCTTCATTTCAGCGCGGAATTCCTCCATTGTGCTCACATTGCCCACCTTTTGAGCAAAAGCGTCATCTAAGGGCAGAATCTCGATTCTCTCCACCTTTTTCACTGTGACTTTAAAACAGGCCGTCTTGCCCGCAATCTGAGGCTGCGGATGATCGTGGGGAAGAACTTTTTTGATATCAAGAATATCTCCCTTCTGAGCACCCTCAAGCTGGCCCTCGAAGCCCATAGTATCCGAACTGTCGTCAAGCAGGGCCTTGTAATCCACGACCGGTTCAAATTTTGTACCATCCAGTTCACAATCATAGTCTACAGTAACTGTGTCTCCCTTTTCAGCCGGTGCCATCTCTTTATCCGTAATCTTTTTGTTCTTGTACTGAAGCTCCTCTAAAACCTTGTCGATATCCCTTTCCTTTACTTCTCTGGCCTTCGGCATGACAACCTCTATTCCTTCCAGTTGTCCCAGGGTCACTTCCGGTACGACGGGTACACTGGCTTTTACGCTCAGCTCCTGCCCCTTTTCGATCTCTCCTACTTCAATATCCGGGTCACCTATCGTGTTGAGAGCCAGACTCTCCACTGCTTTCTTATATTCTTCGGTCATGATCAAGTCCAGGGCTTCCTGGTAAAAGACTGTGGGGCCATATTGGGATTCGATGACGGAGCGGGGGACATTTCCTTTACGGAACCCTGCGACCTGATAGTTCTCCTTATTCTTCCTATAGGTCTTCTCCAGAGCCTCCGCAAAGACTTTGTAGTCAATCGTAAACCGGAAGTGGGCTTCACTGTTCTCAATGTTTTCTAATACGGCATTCATTAGCTCATACTCCCTTTCTCTAAATCGCCTGATAAGGGCAGGTTCCGGAACCCATCCTGACCCATTCTTTGTAAGCCCATTCATTTTCTTTCAAGAGGGTACGGCCCACGCCGACAAAATCGGCAATACCGCCGGCGATCATTTCATTGGCTTTATTCCCTGTTTTAATTCCGCCCGTAACAATAACCGGAATAGTGACCTGGGGCTTGATCGCTTGGCCCATATAGGCAAAGAAGCCCTCTTCCCCATGGCGGAGATAACCGGAAATGCCTCCGGAGAGATCCAAACAATCCACTCCTGCCGCCTCTAAAGCCTGTGCCGCAAGGGCACTATCCTGGACTGTATTGCCGCCGGGGAGGCGGTCATCTGCTCCCAGGCGATAAAATACCGGCATACTTTTGCCTACAGCACGTCTCACACTTTTGACCACTTCAAGGGGGAAAGTCAAGCGCCGTTCCAGTGAGCCTCCATACTGATCGTGACGGATATTGGTGAGAGGGGAGTAAAACTGGTTGACTAAATAGCCATGAGCACCGTGAATTTCCACGAAATCAAAACCGGCTTTTTGGGCCCGGCGGGCCGCCCGGGCAAAATCGGCAATAATTCCTTTGATCCCTTCCTGATCCAGCTTCCTGGGCAGGACCCGGCAGTTTTTCCGCTCGACCTCTCCGAAACGTGTCAGATATTGGGATTGGATACTGGAGGGACCGCAAATATTCCCCATGGACCTCGCTCCCCCATGGCTGATCTGAATTCCCACAACCGCTCCCTGCTTATGGATTTCGGCAGCCAGATGCTCCAGAGCTGGAATTAAGTCATCCCTATAAATCCCTAACTGACGGGGATGAGCCTTCCCCTCAGGGTTAACATAAGCATGCTCGACAATAATCATCCCCACACCCCGGGTGCGCATCCGATAGTGCTCGATTAATTTATGGGTTATGGCACCCTGCTCTGTGGCAATATCCAGAGCCATAGGGGGCATAACGATGCGGTTCTTTATTTCTAAATCTCTGATCCGGATCGGCTCAAATAATGGCAGCATAACTATCA
The DNA here is from genome assembly GCF_007830365.1 of Desulfitobacterium sp. LBE. Taxonomy (NCBI): domain Bacteria; kingdom Bacillati; phylum Bacillota; class Clostridia; order Eubacteriales; family Desulfitobacteriaceae; genus Desulfitobacterium; species Desulfitobacterium sp. LBE. The sequence goes on from NZ_VLKD01000001.1 coordinate 1,571,092, forward strand.
CCCCCTAATCTTTTCGATCGACTATCTTTAAACCGGCTTTTTGTCCGGCGGTAAAGCCACCGATTCAATGCCCAACTGATTTAAAATGCCAATGGTTCTGTGGGGCACCATGATTAAATCATCATAGCGGGCGGCATGTTCTATGACCCGCAGCATCGGGATCTGGCTGGCCAAATCCACAGGGATATCCACATCGGGAACTTCTTCCACATAGGCTAAAGGAAGCTCTTCCCGGATGGCTTTGGCAGCCAGCATATCCAAGGCGGTGACTCCATCCATATTGTAGAAAACGGAATGGAAGTCAAAATCCGTCGTACAGGTCAGCCCCACTAAGGAAAAACCGCCTTCCTGACAGGCTCCTTCAACCAGAGCGGCACCAATCTCCATCCCGTCTTGATCCTGAACCTTCCTGAGGGCAACCTTATATCCCGCTTCGCTGTGACTCAAAACCTCAAGCTTTTTCAGTGCATCCTTAAGGATATGGGGCTGGAGGGTGGGCAAATCCCCGCCGCTGATCAAAACCGCATCGGCCAGCCGCTCTGGGGCCCCGGACTTAAGAATATAATCTGTAGCATACTGCATGCAATCATCAAAGCTCCCTCCCTGATCGGAGAAGACCCCGGCAATTCTCTCCGGGCGCTTGACCTGAGCCAAAAGAGTATCCAGATAAGGGCGATCCCCATCCATGTTATAGCAAATCCAAAAATCAGCTTCTTCCACGGAAAGGCACACATCCATCACATCCAGCACACAGGCCTCATAGAACTGGGTGGCCTCCTCGTAGGTAAGAATACCTCCCCGGGCTTCTGTCAAACGGGTCTTGCAGTCCCCTACCCGCGGTACTTTCGTGAATACTAAGATTGCTTTTTTCATTTTCGCTCTCCTCCACTATAAATCATCGGCATTGGTTCACAAGTACTCCGCTCGGGACATTCCTCACATTGATCCCGATACCATTCCGGGATCTCTGCTGATGTACAGGCTTGAAAACCCATCTTTTCATAGAAACCCAGAGCATATCCTCTTGCTAAAGTTGACACAGTATAATCCCGGTTATTTTCCTGTTCAGAAAATGCATATCGGCAGCATTCCCAGGGATTCTCCAAGATCTTCCCTAAGAGCAGCTTGCCGGCACCCTGGGATCGCTTCCCATCCTTGACCCCGATAACCTCCAGAAAAAACCTGCCCTCAGCAAACTCCGCGATCTTGGCCACGGCCGTTATTTCTTCATTCTCTTGAACGGTGAGCAGTTCTTCAACATCTCCAGGTATGCCCATACCATAGGCACCTAAAATTCCCATCACTTGCTGTTCATTTTGCCCTTGGGCAAAGGCAATGGTTGCCGCCATGGAGCCAGGCCTCCTTCTTTGTCGTACTTTGTTTACTTTGTTACTTTGTTATATTTTGTTGTACCCCGCTATACCTTGGCAACCCTGCAGGGAATCCCGTTATAGGTCCAGGTCCCTACTAAGGGATCCGAAGCATCAAAATCCCCACCGGTGAGCAGATTGGCATTGGCCAGCCAAATTCCCCCCAGTTCCGGTTCCGATGCCTTCATCTCCGGATACCACCAGCCATACTCCACGCTCACCACATGATCGCACATGGGAACAAACCGGGTCCTGAAACGGGCCTTCCCTCTCTCTGTCTCCACATCCACCAGGGAGCCTTCCTCAAGGCCCAGTTTCTCTCCCGTCACCGGATTCATTTCCGCAATCGGTTCCGGATGCATCCGCCGCAACTTTTCCAGCTGATGATAGCTGGAAGCGTAGTAAGGCTGGAACCGGGCACCGCTCATGAGCATCAGGGGAAACTCGGCGTTCCCTTGGGAAAGGGAGCGGGGGCTGGGCAGAGGATCCGCTCCCATTTCCTGCAGCAGTTCGCTGTAGATCTCCACCTTCCCGCTTACTGTGGCAAATCCCTTGGACTCTCCTTGCTCATCAGGCTCCTCGTATTTCAGATAATTATTTTCCTGATAGTAAAGTCCAGTGCAGGAAAAATTATCCCAAGAATAACCAAGGGGAGATAAGCTGTATTCCAGAGCCTCACGGTAAGTCTTCCAAGGCCATTCCTTTTCCTGACCCAGTCTCAGTCCCAACCCTCTCCAGAAATCATAGTCCGGGCGGCGTTCATAATAAGGCTCGACGGCCTGGTCTCCTCCATAAGCTATGTTGGCCACCCCGGCCTTGGTCTCCAAAAGGGGCCGCTCCAGCACCCCGGCGCTGGGCAGTACATAATCCGCCAGCATTGAGGTGGGGGTTTCAAACAGCTCCAATACCACCAAAAGATCCAGGCTTTTTAAGGCTCTGTAGACCAGCTGGGTATCCGCTTGAGTCAGGAGCGGGTTCGAAGCCATCACGATCATGGACCGGATGGGATAGGGCTCTCCTGTCAGCATCGCCTTCCAGACGCGCTGGGGATGGGCAGAGGTTAAATAGCGCATGGGCAAGCGCTTCTTGTGCTTTATGGTCTGCTCCCGGACTTTGGCATATCCCTGATAGGATTGAAGCAAAAGCTTCTCCTGGGACACTGAGCGGGGAGCGGTGGCGGCATAGGGTTCGCTGAGTTCCAACTCCAACTCCGGAATAAAATCAGGCATCTCACTCAAATGGGAAGCTCCGGGCACATCCAGATTGCCGGTGATGGCTCTTAAGATGGCCAGGGCACGATGGGTGGGAAAACTGTTTAAACCCAGTTGATCGATGCCTCTGCCGCTGTACAGGCAAGCAGGGGTACTCTTTCCATAGAGGCGGGCCGCCTTGATCACATCCTCCCCTTTCACACCCGTAATTTCTTCCACATAAGCGGGAGTATAAGGAAGGAGATGGTCACATAAACCCTCAAAACCATGACACCAGTTCTGCACAAACTCTTCAGCATAGAGCTTCTCCTGAACAATCACATGCAAAAGCCCTAAAGCCAGTACCGCATCCGTCCCCGGACGCACCGGCAGCCACAGCTGGGCTTCCCGTGCCGTCCCGGTTAAACGGGGATCCACCACAATTAAGGGTTTGCCCCGGCGTTTAAATTCCTGTACGGTATGCCAGAACAAAGAGTTATCCGACTGGGAGGGGTTAACCCCCCAGAGGATAGCGCATTCCGTCCCCTCCGGGTCCAGTTCCATATCCACAGGCCAGCCATAGGTCAGGGTATTGGCCCAGATGCCGGGGTTCCAGCAGATTTGACCGATGCCCATATTGTTGGGACTGCCAAATAGAGCCAAAAACCGGTGCAGAGGCCAGAAGGTGGTGTGGGGTCCGCCGATACTGGTGGCCAGGACCTCCGGACCAAACTCTTCCTTGAGGCCGGCCAGCTTAGCGGCTATTTCGTCCAGGGCCTGTTCCCAGGATATTCTTTGCCAGCGGCCGCTGCCTCTTTCCCCGACCCGCTTGAGGGGATAGTTGATTCTTTGGGGATGATCCATCACTTCGGTAATCAACGGCCAACGCTTGCAGCCCCGCATGATCCCGGCATTATTGGGATAGCGGGAAGGGTCCGGCTGCACTTTGCGGACTTTGCCTCCCTCCACCGTAGCCAGGAGTCCGCATTGATAGCCGCAGAAGCGGCAGTTGGTCGGAACGACTTTTCTTTCACTCATACGCCTTCACCTTGATGTTTTCTGATTTCGGATAGCTTTTCGCCATGGATATTGGTCAATTGATAGCCGCAAAAAGGAGTCAGCCCACCGGATTTGCCGGCAACGATCATGCTGCATTCCCGCAGTTTTTTTAAATCCATCGTGCGGGCATCAATATAATTTTCGATGAGGATGGTCAAACCCGGTTCAAGATCCGGATAGTTCATCAAAGCCATATCGGCAAAAACCGAACCTTGGGGGCTCTGGGGATTAAAGGCTTCCCTGTATTCCTGGGGAGTCAGCCGCCGCGAAAGGGAAGCGATTTTACCCTGCTCCTCCACCAGGTAAGCGGAGCTGGAGCATAAGGGATTGGAACAGCCCAGGGGCCAGAAATCATAGGGTTCGAGGATACCCTCACTCTGCTCAGCCAGCATAAAGATCACATCTCCCATAGTCAAACGCTTGGACAAGGGCACATCGAACCGCCCGGAACCAAAGGCCGGCTGGTACGCAATTCCCACAATCACATCTTTGTTGGCCAGGGCAAACTTAAGCACTTCCCCCAGCTGCTTTTCATTGATTCCTTCGATCACCGTCATGGCTAAAACCACTTGTACCCCCGCCTCACGGCAGTTGGCAATGGCTTTAAGCTTGGCGGGCAATAAATTCTCACCCCGTATTTGCTCATAGACCTCCCCTGTCAACCCGTCAAATTGGAGATAGATGCCGCTGACTCCTGCCTCGGCAAGTTTCTGCAGATAATCCGGGTTCCGGCCGATCACTACCCCGTTGGTATTCACTTCAATAGCCTGAAACCCGATCTCCCGGCCTAAACGGATAATATCGGCCAAATCCTCACGGGTGGTGGGTTCTCCCCCCGTCAGCTGGATACTGGTATCAGGGTTGGTGTGTCTAAGAATATAACGGTACTTTTCCCCAAGTGCCTCTAAGCTTGGATTGGGATCGGGACGAAAATCATTGGCTGCCATAAAACAGACCGGGCAGCGGAGGTTGCACCCTTCCGTTACCTCAATCTCCACTAGGGTCGGCTGGCGCAGATGAGCCTCACACAACCCGCAATCACTGGGGCACCCATCCCGGACGGCCACAGGCGAATGAGGAGGCAGCGCCGGCAGGTTAAACTGCTGCATCCATTGATAATGATTGACATCCGGCCATAAATAAACGGTAAAATAGCCGTGCTCGGAACATTCCTTCTCCATATAAACCGCCTGATCATGAACGGTAATCCGGGCCTGGACAACCTTCAGACAGAGGGGACAAACGCTTTGTGTCTGCGCTAATGTCATCCCTTCTTCCCATTGCTGCTTCATAGATTTCTTCCTCCATTTTGCAAATCAAGTTATTTTCATCACTTAAGCTGTTAAAGTTGCCTCTGCATGGGAACGATGTTTCCGCAGCAGATAACTGCTGCGGAAACAAGTACAACCGCCCTCTAAATCTGTTTTGTCCAAACCTTTTGCAGAAAGGCTTCATCACCATGGGGAAGTCTTGAACGATATTTTTCTTCACCGGGCAGCCAGGTGCGATCCTGACCGGCATAGACTACCAGATTGCGCATGATTGCCCCGCCCAGGATGGCCAGGATCCCGGCCACTCCTGTGGAGAATCCATTAGGAATGAGAAACAGTACCAAGGGCACCACCGTGCCCAGGAACATAAACCCGACCCGGAAAGGATTGGCAAAGTTCCCGCTGGTCCAGCGCTTAACAGCCGCCACTTCCCGCTCAGTAGTTCCCGAACTCTTAATCCAAAGATAGCCGATCCATATAACCAATTGGAAAGCACAAAGCCCCGCCCCTATGGCCGGGAAAGCACTATAAATCACAGGTGCCGCCCCGCTCAGCCAACCTACTACCACATAGGCGGATAGGCCCGTCAATAAAGAAGAGGTTAAAAAGAGCACCATCATGCCCGGCCCATTCCAGAAAGGACGGGCTTTATGCCGTGCCAGGAGTGCCCCCGGATAGGCAGCAACTACAAAACCGGTGAAAATACATACAATGGCCAGGATTTTACGAAATCCGACCAGGCCGAACCAAGGAAAAGCTTCCAGCCAGGACGTACCTAAAAAGAGGCCGGCGACAATGGCGATGGACATATTCCATGCCCCAAAGGTTAAGATGGCTTTAGGGTTCATAAATACCCGCAAAGCTTGGAAAGGCCTCCCTAATTCCAGGACTAATAAACCGGCTCCCATAGCGATGAACACTGCCCCGGCCAGAATCCCCACCGTGGAGAGATTGCTGCCTGTCAATAATTCGGCGATCCCGGCAAAGAGCAGCATGGCAGCCCCCATGCCGGCAAAAAAGAAGTCCACGGCTAACATCCAGCCCCATGTTTCATGTTTTTGGCTCATTTCTATCCCTCCCATCAATAAAGATAATAGACAAAGGGTTCAGTCCCCAGTTCTTCCAACAAGCGCCCTGTGGTCTTGGTTTTGTTGACCAGTTTGAATACTTCGCTGTCCTGATCCTCCATATCGCCAAAAATCCGGGCTTTTTGGTGGCAGGTTTGCACACACCAGGGCACTTTGCCTTGATCAACCCGGTCATCCTTACAGAAGTTGCATTTCTGGACGGTTCCTTTTTGCGCATTGGACAAACGGGCGCCATAAGGGCAGGCCATGACACAGGCTTTACACCCCACGCATTTGTTTTCTTCCACCCAGACGATACCGTCTTCACGCTGCTGGGATGCACCGGTGGGGCAGGCATCCACACAGGGAGCATTACCACAATGCATACATAAAGAAGGAATATGGACCATCCTGACGTGGGGAAATTTTCCCACGGGCCCATAGGTCGTGACCGGATTATAAATCATATCGATGGGCAGTTCATTATTGACCCGGCAAGCCACTGTGCAGGACTGGCAGCCCGTACATTTCCGGGTATCAATAACCATTGCATAACGTGCCATGTTATTTGCCCTCCCTTCTGTCTGAGCTGCTTACCTTATAGACCTTGCACAAGAGACCGCGGTTGGCCCAGCTGCCGCTCAAGGGATCACAATCTTCATCGGCCGTACTGGTGAGAACGTTGGTGTTGGATTCCAGACAACCGCCCAATTCCGGATTGCGCAGATCTCTTTCCGGATACCACCAGCCCCGTTCCGTGAAGACTGTGCCGGGCCTGATGCCTTCGGTTAAGCTGGCTTTTTGTTTAATGCGTCCCCGCCGGGTCTCCACCCACACCCAATCCCCTTCCTGAATGCCATGCTCGGCAGCAGTATCAGGATTGATTTCCATATGGGGTTCATGGCGGATAAAGCGCAGCTCCTTAATATTGAAGTGCTCCGAATGATGAAAAGGCATCACTCCTGCCCCAGTGGTTAAGATTAAGGGATACTCTTTAGCAAGTTCCGGATGATCCACCTCATTTTCAACGGGAGCTATATAGGGTGGCAGGGGAGGATAGCCTAATTCCTCCAACACACTGGAGTAGATCTCCACTTTACCCGAAGGAGTGCCGAAGCCGCCTTTTTCTTTGTATTTAAAATACTCCCGTTCCGGGAAGTGGAAGCGGTAATACTCCACGAATTCATCATAGCTCTCCACACCATAGCCCAGATCTTTAATCCGGTAGAAATAAGCATCTTCAAGAGTTTCCCAAGGCCAATGCTCCTTTTGTCCCAAGCAGATACCCAGATCACGCCAGAATTCAAAGTCGCTGTGCCGCTCATACATGGGCTGAATGGCCCGTTGTGAACACATTAAGAAATCCGAACAGCCATAGGTGGAAGTAATCGTCGGCCGCTCAAAGGCTCCCGCCATGGGCAGCACATAATCGGAAAGCATGGCGGTGGGGGTTAGCCAGTAGTCGCAGGTTACCATAAAATCCACCGCTTTTAAGGCCGCCAGGACCTTTTGGCTCTCACCGTAGGAATTGACCGGATTGGTCGCCGAAACCAGCAGGGCTTTCACCGGATAGGGTTCCCCGGTCAGGATAGCGTTAAAGACTGTGGGGGGATGGGCCTCGCACATCCATTCTGCGGTAGGTGCCTTACCCCAATACTTCCTGGCTATTTCAGCGATGCGGCCGTATCCGGGCCAGGTCACCAGTTTGAATTTATCCGAGCCCAGTTGCTTGGCCCGCTGCTCTTCCGTTAAGAACTCATTGAGTTCCATTTCTTCGTCAGTCACAAATTCCAGGCTGGGGCCGGTGAGAAGATCGGCTCCGGGGCAGTCCAGGTTGCCGGTAATGGCTCTTAAGATGGCCCGGGCATGCTGAGTGGCGCCGGCCGGTTTGCCGATTTGGTCCAGAGCCGTACCCCACTGAATATTGCCGGGCTTATTCGTGGCGTACATCCGCGCCCCTTCCCGAATAAGATCGGCGCTGACTCCGGTCAAAGGCTCCGCCCATTCGGGAGTGAATTCTTCCACATGAGCAGTCAATTCATCAAAGCCCTGACAGTGTTCATAGACAAAATCATAATCAGCCAAACCTTCATAGATAATGACATTGATCCAGGCCAAGGCTAAAGCCAGGTCTGAGCCGGGACGTACGGGAATCCAGAGATCCGCTTTGGCGGCTGTCTCCGTAAAGCGGGGATCGATCACGATGATTTTCAGTCCGCCGGCTTTAAGACCGCTGACGCCACTCATTTCCGGCAAGGTGGATATTCCGGGGTTCTGTCCCCACAAAACCAGACAGCGGCTGCTTGCCAGATCAATTTCAAAGGGACTCCAGCCATAAACGGCTGTTTCGATCATAAAGGTGGGGATCCAGCACAAATGTGCGTTGTGGAAGCCGTTAGGGCTGCCGAAAAGATTCATAAAGCGCCGCCTTGCCCAGTCATCGGTACGGGAAGTCCCGCCGGCTGTGGCCACAGCTTCTGCTCCATAGTGTTGGCGAATCTCTGCTAATTTGCTGCCGATTTCATCGATAGCTTGTTCCCAGGTAATTCTTTCCCATTCCCCGGAACCCCGTTCCCCCTTGCGTTTCAAAGGGAAATTAACCCTGGCTTCATGGTCCAGATGGATAAGATTGACATTGCCGCGACAACACAACCCCCCCGTATTGGTTGGGTACTCGGTGTCTCCTTCGAAATGAAGGATCTTGCCGTCCTTGACATAAACCAAGCAGCCGCAGTTCTGGTGACAGAAATAGCAACAAGCTTTTTTGACTTCGACACCTTCTTGTTCCAAATCAATTTTCGTGCTCATTTTTTCCCTCCATTGTTCAGTAATGGGATCGTGAATTTAATAATAATGCCCCTATTGAAATACAATGCAATTTTCATGCCAAGCTTACAATTGATACAAAGGGCCTAAAATCAAGGCCTTGGCTCGTACTGCCTCAGTACACTCTTTCATTTTGAAAAAATCAGTTTCTTTTTAGGAATTTTCCTTGCTCATGCTTTCTGTAGTGTGAAGAAGAGGGTATCGCAAAATGTTTGTGAGAAAACGTTTTGCGATACCCTCTTCTTCTTGAGGAAAATGCCAGACAAGGGGAAAGATGGCGTTGGCGGCAAAGCACTGCTCCCCCTTTAATCGCGCCTGTGAGCTTGCCAGATTCGAATCCGGATTCGAATCTGGCAAGCTCACAGGCGGCTATCCTCCCCTTGAATGTCTTCAACATCCATTCCAGCAGAGAGCAGCTTTTCCACTTAAACTTCAGTTGAGATACAATCTTACTATTCCTCTTTCTTCTCTCCCTGTTCATCCTTTTTCTCGGTGCGGGCAGCGGTCAGGTCGGTCTTGCAGAAAGGGCAAGCCTTCTGCTTGACGCCGCCGATGACGGGGATCCTCTTGCCGCAATTCGGGCACGTAACCGGTTTGGCGGCTTCGGCAGGTCTAAAACACATAGTGATTCCTCCTCTTATGACTGTTTAATTGTTCCTCATTCATTCGCCAAAAGAATCGAGTTAATCGAAGTACTCATACATGGCTGTGTCGACAAGCCAAGCGTTGGCTTTGGTGCGCAACGCCGCTTCACGCAAAAGATAGCCTCGTCCTGTCCCCTCAAACTCTTGGCGGGTCTGTTCTTCGTTGCCGGGCGCCATGCGTTTGAGCGCCGCATCGATATCCGCGTCTTCCAGCTCAAGCTTTAAATGGCGCGCCAAGGCATCGAGGGCGAAACTCTGACGCAAGCGCTCCCGCGTTTCCAGCATGACCTGCATGGAGAACTGCTGCTCGGGTATCCCCCGCTGCTTAAACATCTCCTGCATGGTGATTCCGGCCGCGTCGCACTGAGCGCGTAAGGCGGCAAGCAACTCCACCTGGGTATGCTCATAGATGTCGTCGGGAATCGTGCCGATCATGCGCTCAGCCAGGGCGGAAGCGGCAAGAAAGTACTTGGCGTCGTCGCGCTGACGCTCCTTATGGTTCAATCCGGCGGCCCGGACGCGAGCGCGCAGCTCTTCAACGGTGCGCAACTCGGGCATGGCGGCGGCCACCCAGGCATCGGTGAGCTCCGGCACTACGTTCTTGCTGATTTGCAGGACGGTTACCTTGGACAGCACAGGAATGCCGGGACCTGCCTGCCCATTGGCCAGCTCCGCACCCGGCAGCTCAAACCGGATCCGCCGCTCCTCCCCCGCCCGGGCGCCCAGCAGACCTTCATCAAAAGCGGCGGGAAGAAATCCTTCTCCCAGCGTATAAACGCGGCGCTCGGCCGTCATGGGAGCAACCGGTTCCCCGGTGTCGGCGCGCACAGTCTCAATGGCGATGAGGATGTCAGCGCCCGCTTTAACCTCAGCTCCTTCATCCGCCCCCCGCACAGCGTGACGCTCCAGGAGCGCCGCCAGCTGCTGAGCGACCTCTTCGTCGCTCACCGCAAGACACGGAAGCCTGAGCGTCACTGGTTCATAAGACGAAAGCTCGTAGCGCGGTTTGGGCCTGACCGTCGCGGTAAATGTAAACGCCGCGCCGGCTTTGAGGTGCTCAAGGCTTGCGGCGACAGGATCCATAATAATCTCAAGTCCGCTCTCCCCGATGGCAAAGGGGGTCAGCGAGGTCATGACATAATCATCGAGAAAGGCATGATATTGACTTTCACCCACCTGTTCCAGCACATAACGGTCGAGATCGCCGACCCGAGCCGTACTCAAATCGATCTTATGTTGCATGGCGAGGGCCAGGACAGCTCCTTTGGCTATATCCGATGTGATGGTTGCCGGAACGGTAACGGTGAGCTGGACGCGCCCGTCATCCAGCGCGCTTTGCGTAACCTCGAGGTTGAATTTATTCATAGAATGCCCCTTCCTTTTTAAGAAGTATCGGTATAAACTTCCTCTAGGTGACCAGCAGCATTTTGACCGGCCGGCCGGGGTTGCCGTCGTCATCTATGGCGGCGGCGAAAGCTGTGGTAAGCGGGATGACGGGTGTGATGTCAGCGAGGACCATAGCGAAGAACCGTTTGCCTTCTTCGCTGTCAAACAGCAGGGGCTGGTATCGTTCGATGGCCGCAAAAAACCCATGATTGGAGATGTGCCGGCGCATCGTCAAAAGATCGGCGACGGTCAGGCCCGAGCGGGCGAGGAAACGTTTGAGCAGATCGGGGGCTCCTCCCCCTGTATAGGTATGCACCAAAGCGAGAATAGACGCGTCTTTCGGATACGGAGCACGATCGAAAGCCGCAATTAAAGCGGGGAGCTTAGACGGGGCTGACGGTACTCTTTCTGGGTAAGCGGCGTATTCGCAGGCCTTGATGAACATTTCGATCCCATTGATGAGGGTATAGACCAGGGGCACACACGACCTGAAATCGCTCTGTCCCTGGGGGGGAGCCGCGGCGTCCTCGAAAAATTTATTATACTTGCCTGCTCGCATAAGCGAATCGACACTGCCCTCGGCGGCACCGATTTCGGACAGATAGCCCACAAGCTTGAATGCTTCCGCAGCCGACATCCAGGAAGCCTTGGCGTGTTTGTAATTAAAATTCTCCTTGACTTGAAGCATGGCTTTCCTCCTCTGTGATGCGGGCCAGATCGCCAGCATACATCTTTTTAAAGACAAAAGTCGCCCCGAGGGCCGCCAACCCAAGGGCGGCGAGAATACCGTAAACAACCGGGGCTCTGGCACCCACAGGTGAACCGAGTATCAAAACGATAGCGATGTTGACCACCGCCGCCGAGGCGATATTACAGTTGACAATGCCCAGGTTTTTGGCAAAATCAGCCGCGCTGTAACGCTGCCGGGCGTAGGCCGAAGCCATGACCGGCACCGATCCGTAAGACATAGCCACGAGAATGGCCGCAACAACGTAAATGATCTGAAGGTTGTCGGCGAACGAGAAGGCCATACAGGTCATGGTCATGATAGCGAGCACCGCGCTTAGCATCATGACCGGCACCAGACCGAGCCTGTCGAAAATCGCCCCGTTGATGACGCGCCCGACACCGTTCATGGTGGAGACGAGTCCTACCAGGAGCGCCGCAAAGCCCGGGTCGAACCCGAGAGCCTCGGCGCCCTGTTTGGCCGTACCGATGACCGTGAGGCCGCAGGAGAGCACAAAGGTCGCCCAGATCGAGTAGACCCAAAACACTTTACTGCTCAGCATGCTTTGCGACTTGGTGGGCCCTTCCCTCGTATTCGCCGCCGCTCCTTTAAGGCCGAGGCGGGCCGCGATGTCGGCGGGGGCGGGACGAACAAGAAAGGCAAAGAGCAAGAGGGCGATCACGCCGGCGACAGCAATGATCACGAAGACCAGACTCCAGTCCATCACGCTGAACATGGCGTTGGCCAGCGAGCCGAAGACGAGGGATGAGATGCCGAAGCCCATCATCTGCACCCCGGAGCAGAGACCGATTTTGTCGGGAAACCAAGGGTTGACGAGGGCGATAATCGCGTTGTAGGCGATACCGCAGCCCGAAGCTGCAAAGATGCCGTAAAACAAGAACAACGCCCACACGCCCGACCCTGACGCGAAGGCCGTAAGCACAAAACCGGCCCCTAACAAGAACGCGGCCACAAGAATAGCGAGACGTGCCGAAACCTTCTTGATGATCTGCGCACCGAAGAGCGCCGAGACACAGAAAGCAAACATCGAAACCTGAAACACTTGGGACAGCAGTGGTCCGTAGTCCGGATAGGCAGCGCCGATGGGGGAGGCAAAGATCGACCAGGCATAGATTAGGCCCAAGATTAACAGGGTAGCGGTGGCAAAGATGAGATAGAAAGCGCGCTGGGTTCTAATGGCAGCGTTCACGAAACCCCTCCTGTACTTTTATGCTAACGAGTACCCGGGCGGACCCGCGTGACCTTTGAGTTATCGATGATCGCGCCGCACTTCTTGCAAACTGTCGCGGACGGACTGTTGAATGTCTTGCAGACCGAACATGCCCCCCGCGGGATGATTTTTGATTCGTAAGGCCCCTGGCAGCGTCCGCACCCGGAACAGCCATAGCCGCATGGCACGATAAATCACTCCTTTTCCCTGAGCGGATTCGTATCCACGAAGGCGCGACCTTGTCCCACGCACCCATCGTACAATGCTTTTTTTGACGATCAAGAGGGCGGACCGAGAGATATCAGGGGGCCGTGAAAAAACAATCTTCGACACGGCCCCTCTTTTCTCCGGGCTGTATATTCATACAGCCCCTCAGGCCGTCATGTCTGCCTTATGCGTTTTAAAGCTTTCGGAATAAATTCTCTCAGCCTATGGTATTGCCGCCGATAATACCGGCATCGTCGGCCTTTTCGTTGCCGGAGAGGCGCGTGGTCTGATATCCCCGCATCGGCTTAACCATAAAGGCTTTCTTGGGGGGGACATAGAAAATTCCTACCTTCCCAACGCCGGCCTTGTCGGTGCCTAACTGAGCATAGATGTCGTCGGGGGTCTTGCCCGCGGCGAGCTGCTCATTGAGCCAGGCTACCTGCTCGTCGCCACCGAGCTCGACTAATTGATCAAGGGTCATGGTCAAAACCTCCTTTGAGCGGTTTTAGAGGAGCTTGTCAGTAAACCTCTCGGTCACGGTATATAGATGCTTACCTTACGGCCGATTTCCGCGGCCCGCTTGGCAAGCTGGTCAACCGGCCCGGTTTCGATGCAGAAGGCCAGGCAGTGCTTGACGCACGAGGGCTTCTTGCCGGCCGCGAGGCGGTCGACGCACAGATCGCACTGCGCGGTCGGCACAGGGATGTAGTCCCAATCCCAGGCGTCCGGATTGTCTTTCTCGAGCTGATAAGGACCTTTCTCCAACACCACGATGCCCGGCTTGGCAGCAAACTCCTCCGCGCTCTGCTTGAGGTGGTTCTTACAAGCCACCTCACAGGTGTGGCAGTTGGAGCAGTATTTGTAATCAAACAGGAGTCCCCAATTAGAATAATCTGCCATAACAATACCTCCTTTTCAAGGTGGACTCAGACTCTGTGCTCGCTGTGGATATCGACGATATTGGCGGGATCAACCCCCTCGAGCTTTTGCAGCAGGTCTTTCTCTTTGACGATGTCATACGACTTCTTGAGCACCAGGCCATCGAGATCTTCGACCTTCTTAATCGAGCAAAAGATGCTCTTCATCGGCGCTCCGAAGCCGAGGCGGCCGATATCGAAGTGGGGCACGAGGTTGTTGACATTGGACTTCCAGACACCAAAGAGATTGGGTTCCTCTCCGTCTTGTTCCGGATACCACCAACCATGACGGGTGTGTACCACTCGCGGATCGATGGTGATGACGAGGGTTGCTTTCTGGCGGGCGACGCCGAAGGGGTTCTCGACCTCGACCCAGTCGCCCTCGGCGATGCCGTACTTGGCGGCCGTATCGGGATGAATCTCAATATCGGGATAGACGCGGAAGTGCCGCAGGGTGGGAAACTGGCGATGCTCTGAGTGGAAGGAGGCGTACTCCCGGGCCCCGGTCGTCATCATGAGCGGGTATTTCTCCGCCAGCTCGGGGTGGCTGACGGGGCTCCAGCGCGGTTCTTCGAAATACGGCAGCGGATCCTCGCCCCAAGCCTCGAAAAGGGTGGAGTAGAGTTCCACCTGGCCGGTGACGGTATTGAAGCCGGGCTCGCCGTCGAAGCGCAGCAGGCCCTTTTCATACTTGCGGTAGGTGTAGCCCGGCTGATACAGACCGATCCGGCGCAGCTCGTCGAAGTCGAAGCCGAGTTCGGGCTGAAGCTGCTTGCTGAAGAAGTCCGGCACGAACTTATCACGGGTATCGCCTTCAAAGATATTCCAGGTTGAAGTTCCGTCCGGACCGGCGTTGTTGAGGCGCTTGCCGAACTCAATGCAGATCTCGACATCGGACTTGGTTTCGCCGACGCGCAGGGCTTCGTTCATCGCGCCCAGGAACACGGAATTACGACCGTAATGGGTAATGACAATACCGTCGTGCTCCGCCGTGGTGGGCAAGGGCAGGAAAACATCGCCGCAGGCCATAGCCGTGGGCGTCATGCACAGATCCTGCACCACCACGAACTCGGCTTTCAGAAAGGCGTCGTGCCAGCGGATGGGAGCGGCCGAGCAGGTTGGGGCCAGCAGGTTGGAGCTGTTGAACCAAAGCATCTTGATCGGATACGGCTTGTCGGTCTCCAGAGCGTCGAGGGTATAGTCGGGATGGGTGGTGGCCATGGCGTTGGAAAGTGCGGGGTATTCATTGGCACCCAGACGCATATCCCAGAGCTCGGGCGCCAGATCCTTGCGGGTTTCCATGCGCCACTTCCCGAGCAACGAGGACGGCGGACCCAGGGTGAGGCCACCGGGGATATCGATATTGCCGGTGATGGCGGCCAGGGCGATCGTGACGTGGCCGACCTGAGTGCCGTTCGGGCTCTGATCGACCGCGAGGCCCCAAGCGATGGAGACGGGCTTCTCAGCCATCAGCCGGGCAACCTTGCGGAGCTGCTCGGCCGGCGCCCAGGTCAGTTCCTCGACCTTTTCGGGTGGATATTCGCGGCAGCGCTCGGCGAATTCGTCGAAGCCGAAGCACCAGTTTTCCACGAAATCTTTATCGTAGAGACCTTCTTCGATAATGACGTTGGCCAGACCTAAACCGACGGCGGCATCTGTGCCCGGCTTGATCTGGAGGTTGATATTGCCTTCGCGGGCGCCGAGCCAGGTGATGCGCGGGTCGATCATGATGACTTTGGTACCAAGTTTCATCATATCGATGATGGCATGGCCGAAGAGACCGTCCGGGTTGGAGGCCAGGGGCATTTTTCCCCAGCAGACCACATATTTGGGCAGCTCGAAGTCCGGGTGATCATAGCGTTCGGCAAAGTAGCCGGCATAGTCTATTTCCGGATAGCCGGCGCCGAGGATGTAGTCGGTGATCGAGCAGCGCGGACCGTAACAGGACCAGCCGCTTTGAGCGTAACAGACGTTGGGCGTCTGCAAGGTTGAGAAGCCGAGGGGATAATAGTAGATACAGGCTTCGCGGCCGGTGCCGCCGAAGACCATGATCGACTGGGCCCCGTAGGTTTCCTTGAAGTAATTGACCTTGCCGCAGACGAGGTCGAAGGCCTCGTCCCAAGTGATGCGTTCCCACTTGTCTTTGCCGCGATCCTCTTTGGCGCGCTTCATCGGATAGAGGACGCGCGAGGGCGAATGCACGATTTCGGGCAGGTCGAGAGCGCGGATGCACAAACGGCCCTGAGTGATGGTATGCTCTTCGTCGCCTTCGACGTCGATGAGCTTCCCGTCCTTAACCGTAAGCCACATCCCGCAGCCAACGGGGTGGTCGCCCGGAGGAGACCAGCAGCAGGAACGCACGCTGACAGAGCCGTCAGGGTTCTCCACCTTCCAATCTCTGTTCATAGCCATAGAAAAACCTCCTTCTTCTTGCGGGCGCCTCTCAAACAAGAGGATTTCACAGAAAAACCGAGTTTTCCGAGACGCCTTTTTAACATATTTAGTACTTACTTCTTCCGCGACCGCGCGATTTCCATCCCGCCGAAGATAAAGAAGTGCACAAACGGTAAGGCCAAAGCGGCACCCATCAATGGAACCGCGTAACTTTGCTTCGAGAAACCTGGAACAGCAAGCGGGCACACGATACATGTGACGGCCATAAAGGTCAGGACTCCCAGCATGGCGTAGAACGCGGTACCTCCCGATGATTCCTTATTCGACGATTCCTTATTATCCATAAGAACCTCCTTTTTGTCCCCTTAGCAGACGGTCAGGCCGTCTCCATCTCGGTCTGCAGAACGTCCATGGACTTACCCTTGGTCTCGCGCTGGACGAACAGCAGCGTACAGATAAAGCCGAGCGCCAGCGGAATAATCAGGATAAGGACCAGCGACGACCAGTTGGTGGTGCCGCCGGAAGAGAACATGGGTGACGTCGACAGGGTACCGAGAATGATCGGTGAGGCCGCGCCGCCGAAGCGCGCGAAAGCCTGGCACCATGACACGCCCATGTTGCGGATCTGGGTGGGGTAACTCTCGGGCATGAGGGGCTGAACCGCCGTGATGGCATAGTTGAGCGCGAACCCGAACAACAGCATGAGGGCGATACAGAGCCCGTAGTTGTTCGGAACCACGAACAGCGAACACAGGATAATGGCAAAGATGGCGAAGAGCCAGGAGAACGCCAGGTTGCGCTTGCGCCCCACCAGGTCCGACATAAAACCGACCGTGACGTTGGAGACGATGGCCGCCACGTTGTTGAATGTCTGAAGATTGACAGCCTGAGCCGACGAATAACCGATCCCTTTGAACCAAGACGGCAACCAGGCGTTCATACCGTAAACGCAGAACTGGCCGATGAAATAGCAGGACCAGATGGCGCAGGTAGCCACAATGTAGCGCCTGGAGAACAGGGTATCCGGCGTGGATCGGGCCGGTTTGGGAGGAATGATCAGGGAGGCGGGATCGATCTTATCCGCGCTGCCACGGACAGACTTCTTAATCTGTTCCAAACAGGCGGCTGCCTCCTGAAGCCGACCCTTCGAGACGTACCAGGCCGGGGTTTCCTTCATGAAGAAGAGCAGAAAGATGCCGTAGATAATTGGGATAGCTCCGATTAGGTAACACACCCGCCAATTGGCGTACATGGTCGCCTGCACGACCTCCTGGGTGGCAGGATCCTTCGTCAGGTAGGTGACGAGCTCGGTCAACCCGGGAATGATGGGAGTAGGAACATTCTGGATGGCATTGCCGATAAGTCCGGCCAGCACCCAGCCCACTACCATGAACGCCATGCCGAAGGTGACGAAGACGCCGCGGTTTTTGGACGGCATGGTTTCGGAGAATGTCGTGGTCACCACCGGGATGCAGGAACCGACACCGAAGCCGGCGATGAAACGGAACAGGGCAAACATTTCATAGCTGGAGGCGAACGCCTGGGGCAAGGTAAAAACGCCGTAGAACAGCACGGCCATGGTCAGCATGGTTTTGCGCCCGAACTTATCGGACAGAATGCCTCCGACCGCGCCTCCGAGCACCATACCCAGGAGCGACCACGTGGTTAAGGAGCCCATAAGAGCGCCGGGGCTGGCGTTGTCCGGCCAGAACGTGCTGGCCACTCTGGCATTGGTTGTGTTGACGATCATAAAGTCGTAACCGTCGAAAATCATCGCCAGACCGAGGAAAGCAAATGTAGCCCAGGTAAATTTGTTCACGCCTAAGGAATCAATGACATCGGATACGGAAAATGTCTTTTTTTCGTCCATAGTTTCCTCCTTTTTTAAGGAAAAGGCAGAAAGCGGTCAAGTAGTGAATCTCGGTGATATGTCAGCCAAGGATTATTTTCATTCTTTCTTCATTGTGTTCGCTCCCCCCTTCCTGATTTCAGGTATACTCAAGATTGATATGAATCTAAGGACACCCCCTTTCAGCCCAGTTTAGTGCATTAACTTGTACGCCACTGTTTATTGCAATAAGCGTGCCAACTTGATAAATCATGCTACAACCCGTATTAGGCCTGGGTTCCGCCCTTATTTGCCCTTCTTTCCGAATTGTGCTTGATCTTAATTTGAGATGGCCAGCATTGTATGGGACTTCACAAACGGCTCAGCTCCGCCTTTTCCCTAAGCGTCCTCTTTTGTGATTATTGTGTCATTTTCGTATCCTTTTCTAATAACAACAAAACCCCCTTGCTCATATTCCTGTGGGCAGGGGGGTCAAACCTATTTCCTCATGGAGAGTGAAGTTTCAGGGTGAAGTTTTCACTGGGGATTATACTTACAAGGCCTTACTATTTACCAACCTCCTCCTATTTCCTTTGCAAAACCGCAGTCTACCTTCAGCCAAGTAGTATAGATATCCTCCACAAAATCATCCCGATGGCGAAGTGTTGGCAAGTGGATCGTTTGCCCTTCCTGTCTGTTATCCGTGGGGCATAATAAGCCTTTGCTGATCGTTTTGGTACTTAAAGAAATGATTTGCTGCTGATCTTCAAAAAACTGCGGATTGACAAGATAGACCGCCGCCACAAGATCCCCCAGATAAAAACGATTGCTTTTTAGATGCAGCATCGTGTATTCCAGCCAGGAAATGGAGCGTTCCACTATATAGCGGCCGATTGAACTCCGATTCCTGGTCAGTCTGTGGATGAAATCCGCAGTAGATACAGAAACATTAATGCCCATATCCCGTGTGATGAGAAAAAGATCTTTTCCTTCCTTTAAAACCCAATGAACCGCTGCCGGGTCAACGGCAAAGTTCCACTCCTCCGCGGCTTTTCCGTCCGGCAGCACCTCCTGAGTTAACCCGCCCATGACCACCAGCCGGTCTATTTTCCTGAAAAAACCCTGATCCTTAACATAGGCCGCATAGAGGTTGGTCAGGGCTCCTGTAGCTAAAATGGAGATTTCACCAGGGTAATCGTTAACTATTTTTACCAAATAATCGGTTGCCTCGCTTTCAAGACCATAACGATTCGTACACCCTTTTAACACAGGAATATCTCTGCAGCCGATCTCACTGAGCATATTCACCGTATTGCGATAAACGGTATCGACTTTGCTGTTGCCATAGGTGGTGGTAATTGCGCAGATGTCAATATCCTCTTTACCCAATAAATAGAGTAAAGACAGTCCATCGACTATATCGCACCCTGGAACACCCATAGTGTTATCACAATCATAGATTATCTTCATTTCCCATCCCTCCGCAAGTTATTGCTTCTAACTCCTCTGGCATAATTTATATGCAAAATTCGTGCCAAACTAACAAACCCGCTCCCTATCAGGTTCGCAAGCTAATCCTCTTAAATTTTCGTCCCAAAAATGTAGTATTTTTAGAAATAATTTTCAATATGAAAAACCCTCTGCCTTCAGCAAAGGGTTCTTAGGTCTTCAGTATTCAAAACCATAATCTTTTAATTTTCGATATAAGGTTGAGCGGCTGATCCCCAATAATTTGGCGGCATCCGGTATGGAATTTTTAGCATGAAGCAAAGCGGTTTTTATAGCATTCTTTTCCAAGTGTTCCAGGGATAAGGAATCGGTTGTGAAATTAGGCTCATCCTGAAATGGACTGGAGTCCAGCAGGATATATTGGGGGAGGCTATCAATATCGATCACATCATTGTGAGCCGAGTTGACGGCATAAATCAGCGCATTTTGAAGCTGTCTTACATTTCCCGGCCATTCGTATTCTTGAATTTTCCTGAGGGCCCCTTTAGTGACCTTAGCCGTCTTCCACCCTTGTTTTTGACAGTAATTTTTGATGAAATACTGACTCAGCACATCAATATCATTTTTTCTGTTTCTTAAGGAAGGAATATTGATGGTCAATACAGACAGTCGGAAATATAAATCTTCCCGATATTGTCTTTCCTTAACCATTTTGAATAAATTTTTATTGGTGGCGGCAATCAGTCTGAAGTCTACTTTTTTGTAGCGCCGGCCGCCGATCCGCATGATTTGCTTATCTTCCAAAGCTCTCAGCAAAACGGCCTGCAGCTCAAGGGGCATGTCCCCAATTTCATCGAGAAAAAGTGTTCCGCCATGGGCTAACTCAATTTTGCCCGGTCTGCCCGTCCGTTCAGCGCCGGTAAAACTTCCGCCTTCATAGCCAAAAAGCTCGCTCTCAATCAATTCTCGGGGCATGGCCGCACAGTTGACCGCCATAAAAGGTCCCAGTGGGCAGGAATGATTATGGATCGCTTGAGCAAAAAGCTCCTTGCCTGTCCCGCTTTCACCCATGAGCAGGACATTTTCCGCCGAGGTTGCAAAACGTCTGGCAATGGAGATGGCTTTCTTTATTTCTTCAGATTCACCGATGATGCATTCAAAGCTATAGGTCGCAATCGAACCCGTACGATTGGCAGCTTGGGCATTGACTTTATCCACATGATTGAGCCGCAACACGGCGGCTTCGATCTGCCGGGTCTTTTTGTTCAGCACAGGTCGAATATTGATCATATAGGGTTGCTCATCAGTGCCGATGACGAGATTTTCCTCAATGTCCACGCTTTTCCCGGCCGCGACCAGGGCTGTAACCTGAGAGTGTGTATGCAAAAATTCATTGACGTTTTTATGAGGTTTTTCCTCAGGCCTCATTTTAAAAATCCGGGTTGCCTCCCGATTCATATTAAGAATTGTTCCCATGGGATCAAGGGTGATAATCCCTTCGTCCATAACTTCCAGTGTCGTCTCCAAAGTGTCCATCGTGGTGTTTAACTCATGAATTACCTTAATAAGATTACTGTTGCTCTCTGTCAGCAATTCATTGGCTTGATTAAGCTTCAACTGTGTCTCAATCGCTTTGGCCAAGGCCGTAATCAGCCCCAGGGTGTGGGAGAGAAAATTATTAAAATACTCTCCTTCCGATCGATACTCAATCGGTTGACCCAGGATGATTGAAGCAATAACTTTTCCTGATTCATCCATAATCGGTGCCGCTGAACCGACAATATTATGCAGCCCCACGCAGTAGTGTTCCGGTCCCAATATTTGGATCGGTTTTTTCAACTCCATACATATGGTATGAGCACAGGTGCCGATGGTGCTTTCATTCCAGGCGACCCCTTCAGTGGGGACTCTCACCATATCCCCGGCTTGAAGCAAAAATGCTCCTGTATAATCGCATAAGTATAAAATAAAGCCACTTGGCAACACTGCCATATCTCTGAATTTGTCCATCAGTGGTTTGGTGATTTCGATTAATGGACGGTTTTTCTCAATCTTTTCAGCGTGCTCTGTGGAGTTGGGATAGGGTTTTCTCATGGGGTTATAGGGATCGATTCCCCTGTCTCTTGACCTTAGCCAGGATTCCGCCACCTCATTGCTTATATCGTCACATTCACGAGGATCTACGTTATGAGGTTCGTTTAGAAATTTCTCCTTCCACCTTAATATATTGTCAATCCGTTCCTGGGTAATCAATGTTGAACGCTGTTTATTTGTCAGGGAGTCCGAACCTCGGTTATTTACCATTGGCGATCACTCCTAGTAAATAATAACGTTACGGGATTAGATTATAACGATAGTTCGACAATGCACAAGGCAAATCCTCTTTGGCATAAGCCTTGTTAGTTCTGCAAGGGTATATTTTTTGTTCAAGTTATTTTTATCACTTGAGCTGGTGCGTACGTTCGCGTGGGATTCGAGCCTGATGGGTACAACGATTTCAGATTGTCAGAACCATGCCGTCATAGGCCAGGGACACCTGGGCATAATCCTTTAATTTCTCCTGGAGCTGAACCGCTGTGATCGGGGTACTGTAGTGCATGGCCAGATGGGTTAATACCGTATGTTTGGCCCGGATGCTCTCCCCTAAGGCAATAGCTTCTTGCCAATTCATATGGCTATGGGGAAACCAGTTGGCGCCGTTAAAGGTGGCGTCACAGATCAGGGTATCCACATCTTGAAGCCGCCGGACCGTTAGGGCAGGCAGTCCGGCTGTATCTGTAAAATAAGCTGCTTTTTTTGCTCCTGCCAGGAGGATGCCTCCGGTCTCGATACTGTGCCTGGCCGGTAAAACGGTCAGTTTTACGCCTTCAAAAGCGTAGCTTTTGCCGAACTCCCAGGGTTCGATCACAAAGACCTCTTCCAAAAAGGGATACGCCTTAGCAAAGGCATCCACAGCGCTTGGCGGTAAAAATAGATGAATAGGGCGCTTCCGGTCCAGCTTGACATAGTATTCCAGGTCCCCGATACCACCGAAATGATCATAATGCCAATGGGTAATGAACAGATAATCAACAGATTGAATCCGTTGCCTCAGCAACTGCTTGCTTAAATCAGGCGAGGCGTCTATGAGAATGTTCTCTTTTCCCGTCTCCAGAACCGCCCCGCTGCGGGTCCTGGCCCAAAAAGGGTCGGCCCGGGCTTCCCGGCAAGCTATACAGTTGCAATGAAAAGCCGGAACACCGAGTCCGGCAGTGGTTCCCATTAACGTAAACTTAACTCCCATTCCCCACCCCTCCTTGATTCCTTAATTATAGGAAAGCTGAATCGCCTGTTGCGGGCACTGCCCCACACAGGTATAACAGGCACTGCAGGCATCGGGATGCAGTGCTTGAGCGACTTTCCGGTCTCCCATCTCCACCATGGCCAGGACTCCCGAAGGGCAGAAATCCACGCAGAGTCCATCCCCCATACATCGTTTGGTATCAACAAAAAGCTCAACCCGTGCCCCTTCTCCCTGAGACTGAGCTCTTCGGGAACCCACTTTATCCATAACGGGGTGGAGGTAGATTTTCTTTCTCTCCTCCGGGATACTTTTTTGGGATAGCTTCAGCAAAGCTTGAGCGATAGGCTCAAGTAAGGCTGTGGGGATGGAAAGATACAGTTCAAAATCATCAATCTCACTGGAAGCCCGGGCACCATAACAGCCAAAGGAAATATTCATTTCCCCCGAGGTCATGGTCTGCACAATTAAATCGGCGCAGGCCGAATTAAAACCTGAGGTTTTAAAATCCTGACGTTCCCCGGTGGCATAGGTTTGCGCACAGCAAAGCCACATAGCCTGCTCGGGCCACAGAGTAAACACCACCACATCGGGGTCGAAGGCTGCTTTCTCCAAAGGAGCCAGAAGGGTGGCCTCATAGCTCCCCGCTTTAAATTCAGGACGGGAGCTGATCATTTGACGGGCTGTTTCGATATTGGGCATCTTTTTAAAGAGCAGATAAAGGTCCCCTGATCTCAGCTTGGGAGACATCTCCACCAAGCCCAGAACCCCGGTTCCGTCAGGACAGGCATGGCTGCGGGGCGGCATATAGAGACAATTGCCCCGGCGTGCAGTTATGATGGATTGGCAATGACGCAAGGGCACGGTAGGTTCGATCCCTTGGGCCGGCTTTTCTTCTCCCGGTCTCATCATTCTTACCGCCACCGGATCCCAACGCAGGGAAAGGGTCTCTTTGAAAATCTTATTTAATTCCTTATAGTTCATTAAGATGTCTCCTTTAGGTTTAATCTGCCATAACTCTTTCCCATAATTTTTCTCCCTCAGGCCCTTCAAAGAGAGATTGAGCCTTTTTCTTTAAACCGGCAAAATCCTGCTCAAATTCCAGGAGCAGGTTTAAAACATGTTGGACCGGGATCTGGTTCTGATTCTTGCTTAGATTGAGGACACATCCTAAGCAATAAGCCGTAAGGATTTCCGCCTCAGATGCTTCAACTTCCCTTAACCGGGCCTGCACAAGACTTTGGGCCAGTTCCGGGTCAAAATGGGATACTTGCCCGCCGCTTCCGCAGCACAAGGCTCTGTCACGGTGATGCTCCATTTCAACCAGTGAATAACCTTTTCGGGCCAGGGCTTTTCTGGCCTGGCCGGCGAATTGACCGGCCGGCCGATCCGGACATGAATCATGGACCGTAACAATTTTTCTCTGGTGTTCTGCAAGTGGAGCATTCACTAATTCCGAATCCTCCAGAGCCTCATAAATTGTCTGGATGGCAATGCCCATTTCCAGTGCCATGGGTTGCAGTTGATAGTAGCAATTAGGACAGGCAAAGATCAGTTTTTTTACTTTAAGTCTGAGGAGCTTATCTTTCAATCCCTGGCTGAAGCGGGCTTCTCTCTCCTTTAAACCCAGCTGGTACAGGGGTAAGCCGCAGCAATCGGTTAAAAGGGAAATATTCTTACTCTCTTGTTGAAGGGTTTTGAATATGACATGAATCAAGTGCGGATCGTAAGTGAGCATGCTGCACCCTGCAAAAAAGGCTGTATCACCCTCTTGGTCCGGGTTCAGCTCGCCATACCCGATGCCATTGACTTCACGGATCAGTTTCATAACGTTTAAAGGCCGATCCGGGAACATATACCGGAAGTCCTCAATATCGATTTTCCCTTCTGCTACCGACTTCTCGCGTAGTGCGGCAAACATATACTTAGGGCTTAAGCCCGATGGACAGACACTTTCACACAGTCCGCAAAGGGAGCAATTATAGGCTTCTGATACAGTCGGCTGACGTGTGGCCAGGCTCACTAAGCTCTCACCAATCCTCTCTAAGAGTTGGCACTCTGCTCTACACAGGCCGCAATCCGTGCAGTTATCCATGATTTCCTGACAGGCGGCCAGAGTTTCTTCAGCATGATTCATGATTCTCTCCTCTTCTTTCCTCAGCCTAAATCGAGGTTGTTTCAGCATTGGCTAACTGATTTCCCTATCAAAGCGTGATATTACAGAGTACTAATCCTGAAAGAGTTTAAGATAACGTTCATATCCCTCCTCTCCTTCAAACATTGCGGCGGCCTTTCCTTTGACCTCATCATAGCTTTCTTCAAAACCGAGCAAGGTATTGAGAACATGGCGTATTTTGATGTTGCTGTCGGCGATATTGCCAAAATTCAACACACAAGCATGACAATAGGCCAATAGAATACCGGCACCGGCTTTACCGGCTTCCTCCAGGTTCTGCACTTCATGCTCCGTGGCCCATTCCGGCCGGAAATGACCGAGCTGACCACTGCTGCCACAGCAAACCGAGTTTTGGCCATGGTGCTTCATCTCTGCCCGCCGATAATTTCCCCGGTCCAGGGCTTCTCTGACCTGCCTGCCGAAGATGCCCTCAAAACGATCCGGGCAGGAATCATGAATGGCGTAAACTTCGGCATCCTGGTTGGCTATAAACTCATCCGCCAAGGCTTCATAAACCGTGATAATTTCAACATCCTGAAAGGCCGCTTCCTTCTTAAATTGATAATAACAGTTAGGGCAGGCTGTAATCAGGCGCTTTACCCCCAAGTGACGCGCTTTTTCTCTTAATTCTCCTTTGATCTTATCCCCTCTTTCCGGAAGTCCGATATGATACATAGGGATACCGCAGCAATGATCCAAAAACAGCACAGACTCATACTTTTCAGCCAATGTTGCATAAACCTTTTTCGTCAACTCCGGAGAATAGGTCAGCATGGTACACCCCGGTAAAAACCCGGTCTGCGCCGGCAAGGATGTGTTCAGTTCAGAATAATCAATCCCGTAATACTCTCTGAACATGCTCATTACCGTGACCGCACGGTCCGGAAATAAATATTGATATTCCTCAATAGTTATTTCCCCCTGCTGCACCGCCTCCACTCTGCGCTGCTCAAACATTCGCCAAGGACTCAAACCCAGGGGACACATGGCCTCGCATTTCCCGCAAAGCGCGCACCCATAGGCTTCATCCATCTCTATACCTCTCCTGGCGATCTGCCCCGGAGACTCATTAAGCTCTGTTAAGATGCGGCAGCTTTCCGCACACTGGCCGCAATCAGTGCACTCAGCACCTATCCTTTTTGCCCAGCCCTTTTCCTGATTCAATGAGTTCACCTCGTTAATTTTGTCCAACTTGAAATTAGTGCTGCTTATATTTACATGCAAAAATTGTACCAGCTTGATTTGAACGTCCCTGAGTAAATCTCAGGAGCTTAAAACACCAGTGGATTCGCCTTACGGCGGCTTTCAGCCGTTCTCGAACCAAGGCTGCCTCAATACTCAAAATTCTCTTTTTGACACTTTTAGTCCTAATTTGAAAAAACAATCCCCAGGATCCGGAGCTTTTCCGAACTATAACCCGATCAAGGCACCTAATGGCGGCAAGATAAAAGCAGAAACCAATATCACAGCGATCGTAGGAATAATACCGGCCTTTACCATATCGACCATCTTGTAATACCCTTTACCATAAGTAATCAATGGGACACAATCCAGAGGGAGTAAAAAAGTTATACCTGCACCGAAAGCAACAATAATCGTCAATACGGCCGGGCTGGCATTAATAAGCTCTGCCAAGCCGGAAATCGGTACGGTAGCCATTCCGCAAATTGCCGGACCAACCGGACAGATCCCATGAAGGACGGCCATCACCGTTGCCGTAACGCCGGCCAACATCGGATAACTCCAGCCGGAAGCCCCTCCCATTACGCTATCTACAATCCAGGCAGCTGCTCCAGTAGACATAATGCCTGCTGCAACGGCATTAACACCGCCGATCATCAGCACCACTTCCCAGGAAACCCCTTTGATAAACTCATCCCAACTAAGAACTTCGATGCCGGGAAAGAAAAAGGCGATCAGGCCCATGACCGCAATTCCAGTAGCGTCCAGCCAGGGAATCCAGGTACTGGCGATCCAAGCTGCAAGCATTACTGCAATAATTATAATAATTTTCTTTTCTTCTTTATTTAATTTTTCCGTTGTTACGACCCTATTCTGAAGGATATCGATAGATTTTTGACTAATGTCTTCCGGCTTAAAGATCATGATCAGTGACAGCCAGCAGACAGGTACGATAATGATCGCGAAAGGAATTCCCATCAGCATCCAATCCAAGAAAGAAATTGTTATGCCGGTTGCTTCCTCCAGCAAACCCATTGCCATAATATTGATGGAAGTTCCTGCGGGAGTCATCGTCCCTCCAATCATCGCTCCAAAGGGTATCCCGATCATTAAACATTTACCCAGATTGCTTTTTCCCGGGATGGCATTGTCGGTAATCAGAATGGATAAGGCTAAGCTCATAAAAAGAGAACACGCGGGAACATTATTGCAAACTGCGGATAAAAGTGCCGTACCTGCCATAAATCCCAATACTAAACGCTTTGAATTCCCTTGAGACCATTTGATTAGAACCCCGGCAATTCGTGTCGCTAAGCTGGTCTTGATTAAAGCAACGCTGATAGCGAAGGTGGCAATAATGAAGAAGATTACAGAACTGATAAACTTGGACCACGTTGTACTCCAGTTGAAAATTTCGAAATAGGGCATGCACACCATCAGGAGCAATGCGGTAATAGCAAGGGGCATCACTTCAGTGACCCAAAGCACAATACCAGCCATCAGAATGGCAATAGACATTTTACCCGGTTGCGTCAACCCTGCTGTCTCAGGCCAAAAATACCCGGTGAACAAAATTAAAATTCCTAATCCTAGTCCTAACCACTTTTTCTTCATTCCGATCATCCCTTCAAGCTGTATAGTTAGCAAGAGACTATTAATAATTTGCCGTTACCTTTTGGTTTGGCTCTAAGAAGTTAGTGAAAAAAAGTATGAGTATGAATAGAGCAAGGCATTTCCTAAGAAATGCTTGCTCTGTTTATTTATAATTAACTTACCGTGTTACCCTAATCTTCATTTTTGGGCTTTTGTTTTGAGGGATCACCTGAACCTTCCGTTCCGTCAAAGCCGCATTTTTTACATACCTTCATGGTCGGTGGATTATACATTCCGCAAGCCGGGCACTTTACCGGCTTGTTAGCCGTTGGTGGTCTAAAACACATCGTTCTTCCTCCTCAATCTAAACAATCTTATTTCAAAGCCTCCAGAGCAATGGAACCAACATTCAAACTCTTGTCCACATTAAGCTCCGTCATCGCATAAGGTTTAAACCCTTGAGCCTCTATCCGGAGCGCATATTTTCCGGCAACTATTCTCTTGAACCAGAAATCGCCGAAATCATCCGATTGGCAGGTCCAGCTCTGCCGGGTGGCTAAATCCGTCAAGGTGATGGCTGCATTTTCAATGATTTCATTAGCCTGGGGATCATAAACTTCTCCGGCAACAAACAGCTTGGGAAGGTTCACATAATAAACACGGGGTTTCAGGCCAAGCTCGGGTTGCATAAGTTCTGCCTGAGCAATCAAATCCTTAAATTCTTCTTCTTCACCAAACTTAAGCGCTTCGGTGGCGCAGGCATCCACACAGCGGGGAACTTCTCCTTCATCCACGAGATGAGCGCAGCCGGTACATTTTTGGGGAATCTCCAAAGCTTCATTCCAATAAATTGCACCATAGGGGCAGGTGTCCACCAACTCCTTCTTCCCCCGGGCTTTTTCGGGATCGATAATCACTAATCCGTCTGTACGTTTATAGACAGCTCCCTGATCTTCCGGGCGAATACAGGCGGGATGATCACAGTGCATGCAAGGCCGGGCCACATACTCCACTTTTACTTTAGGCACACTGCCATGGACCGTTTCTTTGACTTTCATCCAGAATTGCCCCATATCAGGCTGCGGTTTGGCGACGGGTGACCAGTCATTATCGACATGCTCATCCTTGCAGACTAATTGACAGCCATAACAGCCATTGCATCTGGAGACATCGATCACAAATACTTTCATTATTCTGCACCTCCTACAATCCAGGATGAAAGGCATACACCGGTGCCTGGATCGTATTCTCTGTTAAAGGCCTCGGGGTATTCAGCTTTTAAAGCATCCAAATCACATTTTTCGATGTTTATCAGAAATCCGCTGGTTACTTCACCGGCACAATTTTTGGAGACAGTATTGGAAACACAAATCAAGTTGTTAGCCCCGCCACGGTCACCTTCGCCGGCTTTGATCGGATCCAGGCGTGCCCCGTGATCCTGGTAAATGGCACCCGGTCTGATTCTTTCGGTGACATAGGCGCCGCCGAGAACCCAGCCATTATCGTTAAACAGTTTCACGATATCTCCACTTTGGATGCCATGCTTTTCTGCATCCACAGGGTTAATCCAGACCGGTTCATAGAGATAGCCGTCGGGTCCTGCCACCTTGCAGGTTGGAATTTCTCTCAGCCAGGAGATATCATCCAGATTGGCATGAACTCTCCAGCGTGGGTGGTTGGAAACGATAAGATATGGATATTTTTCAGATTTTGGATGGAGCAAGCTTTCCGAATGACTTTCCCCGAAAGCAATCCATTGGGGATATGGCTTGCGCTCTTGATCATCGGGGAATACATCAGCCAGGTCCTGAGAGAAAATTTCCAACAATCCGGAAGGAGTCTCTAAAGGATATTGCTTGGGATCCTGATAAAATTTGCCGAATCCGGGGATATCGTCTTCCCAGCCATCCGCTGTAGGAATCATATAATACCCTTTTGCCAAGAATTCTTCGAAGCTGATCTTAGTTTGAACACCGGACTCCATAAAGCCTTTTTCGATTAGATCCATCTCCGACATGCCATCAGTATACTGTTCCAGAAGCCCTAACTTTTGAGCTACTTCACAGACGGCTTCCCAGTCACTCTTGGCTTCGCCAACCGGCTCAATACATTGCTCTTCATAGAAAAGATGGTTGAAATTGCCGCTTAGGGTATCGACGGAGATATCACGGCTCTCCATCTTGGTGCTGGTGGGGAGAATAATATCGGCAAACAAGCAATCATTCTCCAACCAGGGGTGTTGGGCAACTATGCACTCAATTTTAGAATTGCGCAGCGCTTCGATCATCTCATTGCCACCGGTCCAGCAGGTGGTCCAGCAAGGAGTATCGGTCCAGATCATATGAATTGGGGCTCCACCTTCAATGGGATACTGGTACTCGATAAACTGATCTTCCCGTGGGTAACCTGCCATGGTTTGACCATACCAGGTAAGGGGTTCATCACTTTGAATAGCTTTGGGAATCAAGGTTTTGGGCAGGAACTGTGGTGACATGGTATAGCGCCAGCCCGTATAAGCAGATTTTACGGTTGGAATAAATTCGCTTCTGGGTGCCGGCATTTGTTCGTTGCTTCCGAATAATTGCCATTCAATGAATTTGAACTGATTGCGGCCCGGCTTTCCTAAGCCCTGCATCGCCAGGAGGCAAACCTCCATGCGCGCCGGCTCATGGGAATAGCAGGAACGGATGTAAGAACCCCCATTGCTGTGGGCAATAGTTGTTGCCTCTTTAGCCCATTTTCTGGCTAAGGCCTTAATGGTCCGGGCGGGAACACCACAGATTTTTTCAGCCCATTCCGGAGTTTTCGGTTCGGTTCCATCTTCACCGAGGGCATGGCGTTTCAAATAGTCAAACCCGATGGTGTGGGTTTCAATATAGTCCTTGTCATAACTATCTTCTGTGAGCCAGATATAAGCTATAGCAAATTGCATCGCCAGATCCGTATTAGGGAGAACCGGAATCCATTTATCAGCGTGAACGGCTGCTCCGTAGTTGAGGTCCGGGCAAATATATACGGATTTAATTCCGATATCTGTAAACCAGTAAGAAAGACGGCTGGCTTGCTGACCGCCCCAGCCCCAAGGAGTTGTTTCAGGATCACATCCCCAGAACAAAACCATTTTAGAGTTTTCGGAGATATCTTTAAAAAGATTAGTCTGTTTTCCTTGACCTACCGGGTCCTGACCCCAGACATGCTTTGCCCCCCAGTACCAGCCTTCCCAGCTGTCGGCATTCCGCGCTTGGAGAGTATAGCCGCCCAGGAGATCCAACAGCTTCATCTGACAACCATGGGCTGCGTGAACGGTTTTGGTTTCTCCATGACCATCCCCTTGAGCCAGGACGGTATAGGGGCCATATTCCTTATACACTCTTTTCAGCTCTTTAGCGATCAGATCGGTTGCTTCATCCCAGGAAATGCGGACGAATTTGCTTATTCCTCTATTTTGGGGATTGCGCTCTCCCTCAGGATCCCAATCCACTCTTTTCATAGGGTAGGGTATGCGGTTTTTGGAATAGGTTCTTTTCTTATAAATCATGCTATAGGGCGGTAACAGAGATTTCATGGTAGGTTCAAATATCTTGTCGTTGACCTGGAGCCGCCAGGGTTTCATTTCCTCCGGAGTATATTCTTTATCGTAGCGGAAGTTGCGGATTCTGACCACCTTACCATCCTGGACATCCACTGCGGCGGAATTTGAGCCTGAGCCGAATCCGCACAAGCCGATACCTTTAATACAGGTTTTTTTGTCTTTTTTACTCACCGATTTATCCTCCTTTACGAGCTGTCATGGGGTTAATTGTCATGGGGTTAATATGGATTATAAAAATTAAGTTGGTGAAGTTCCCTCCTTTTATTGACAAATTCCTAACTAAAATTATGAATAACTTGTCATTTTAAATCGTAATCTTAGCTCTTCTGTCAGTCGAATCTATCTATTGCAAATTTCGTGCCAGCCTGCCAAAAATCAGAAACACACGGGAGTCCCCAGTCTTATGCAGCGCAAGGCCGGCATTAATCATTCTCATCGCCTTCCTATTCTTGAGAAAAAACCGAAATCTGCACAACACTTTATCAATACTGAGATAGCTTAGATGCCGATCAAAGGACCCAGTACGGGCAAGACAAAAGCACAAACCAAGATCATGGCAATGGTAGGAACGATTCCGGCCTTCACCATATCGCCCATCTTGTAATAGCCTTTACTGTAAGTGATCAAAGGCACACAATCTAAAGGAAGGATAAAGGTGATGGCCGCACCGAGAGCTACAATCATCGTTAATACCGCTGGACTGGCGCCTGCCAGAAGGGCTAAACCAGAAATCGGTACAGTGGCCATGCCGCAAATTGCCGGACCCACCGGACAAATGGCATGGAGAATTGTCATGACCGATGCCGCAGCCCCGGCCAACATGGGTGTGCTCCAGTTGGCAGCTCCTGCCATAATACCATCCACCAGCCAGTTGGCGGCGCCTGTAGCCATAATCCCTGCTGCTACTGCCTGGACACCACCGATCATTAAAATAACTTCCCAGGATACCCCTTTGACAAATTCATCCCAAGTAAGGACCTCAATTCCCGGAAAGAAGAAGGCAATCAATCCCATCACCGCGATTCCGGTTGCATCAAGCCATGGAACCCAAGTGCTGGCAATCCAGGCAACGAGCATAACGCCGATAATTGTAATAATTTTCTTTTCCTGGCTGGTCAGCCTTCCTGCACTAATGACCATGTTATTGATCGTATCTTCAGATTTCTGACTAATGGCTTCCGGCTTGAAGATCATAACGAGAGAAAGCCAGCTGATCGGAACCATAATGACAGCAAATGGTATCCCCATCAGCATCCAATCCAAGAAGGAGATCGTCATGCCGGTGGCCTCTTCCAACAGACCGATGGCCATAATGTTGATGGAAGTACCGGCAGGAGTCATTGCACCGCCGATCATGGTGCCAAAAGGAATCCCGATCATTAAGCATTTGCCAAGGTTGCTTTTGCCTGGTATGGCGTTGTCGGTAATCAGGATGGACAGCGCTAAGCTCATAAACAGCGAGCAAGTCGGAACATTATTGCAAACTGAAGATAGAAGAGCACTCCCCACCATAAATCCCAGCACCAAACCCTTGGGATCTCCTTTGGACCATCTGACGAGAACCCCGGCGATACGCGTTGCCAGGCTCGTCTTGATTAAGGCGACAGTAATAGCAAACGTGGCAATGACGAAAAATATCACAGAACTTATAAATTTAGACCAGGTTGTGCTCCAGTTTAAAATATCGAAATAGGGCAAGCACACCATAAGCAGCAAGGCGGTGATTGCTAAAGGCATCACTTCAGTCACCCATAAAACAATCCCCGTCAGCAAAATAGCAATAGCCATTTTGCCGGCTTGAGTCAGCCCAGCAGTCTCAGGCAAAAAATAGGCGATCACCATGATTAGAATTCCCAGACCAAGACCCAGCCACTTTTTCTTCATTAAGACCATCCTTTCAAAATGCTTGTCTGACTGACAGAACTCGATTTAAAATGACAACCCCATTAAATGCAAAAACCATACCAAATTGCAGATGTATATAAAAATAAGAAGAAGAGGTGCATTCGGGTAACGTTTTTCTATATTAATTCACTCCCTTCTTACCCCGACCAACCTTTTCATTTCTGCGAAAAGGTTTAAGTTTTAAGAAGGATTTTATTACTTCTAGGAAATCGTGAAAAAAAGTTTTTAAAAGCAATGCATAATCTTCATTTGTAAGGTACAATGTAACCATCACAACATCGGAGGTCAGAAGATGCATTATCAATCTAACGTAGAAAATGTCAATCCATATATTGGCCCTACTGCAGATATAGACATCTCTGGTCGATGGCGGGGTATTATGCAAAGCAAAAAGGACTTCTTGGAAAAAGGTACGGATCCTCGTCTCTCCCCTTACGTCAGAGATGAAATCGCCAATTCCTGGATTCGCTCCCAAAGCTACAACCTAACCCCTGAATCAATGGGTACGGCACCAACGATTAGTTCCCATGAGCTAAACTCCATATTCGAGCAGAATAAAGAGTTGATCGACATCGCCTTCCCGCTGCTAGACAGTTTTAAACCATTGCTCACGGAATCCGGTTACATGGTATCTTTGGTCGATGGCAACGGGATAGTACTCTACCGCAACGGTAACACAAAAATGGTCGATCGCTATGGAAATACTATTGATCCGGGTGTCATATGGAATGAAGCGACGATTGGAACCTGCGCCCATGTCTTGAGCATTCGTCACAAAAAACCTATCTCTTTGTTAGGTCCGGAAAACTTTCCCGCTTATTTCCAGAACGATATCACCACGACTGCTCCTTTATTTGATAGTGACGGAAACGTTATTGCCGTTTTGATCTTACTGCAAAAACTTGGTGATGACCCTTGGGATATTGATCTCCATAACCTGCAGTATCTGACTCTAGGGTGGGTCACATCTCTGGCTATGGAAATCAAAACTCAGCTCAATCTGAAACTCAGCAATTCATTGTTCAAGAGTACGAATACCGCTTTACAGACTGCCATCAAAATGATGACCGAAGGGATGGTTATTGTTAGCCGGGAAGGGCTTAT
The DNA here is from genome assembly GCF_007830365.1 of Desulfitobacterium sp. LBE. Lineage (NCBI taxonomy): Bacteria > Bacillati > Bacillota > Clostridia > Eubacteriales > Desulfitobacteriaceae > Desulfitobacterium > Desulfitobacterium sp. LBE. The sequence goes on from NZ_VLKD01000001.1 coordinate 1,605,490, forward strand.
ACAGCATATAAACTCCCCTGCGGCGCAAATATTTAACTGTAATACGAATGAGGCAATCGGTCGCAATATCATGGAATTTCTTGTGAAGAACGACGCATTGGCAGAAGCTCTGCGGCAACTTAAAATGATCCATAATATTGAAGTCGAAGTCCTTAATGACTACGGAACCCAAGGCTATACCTTTTCGATACAGCCACTCCCCGCCGATTCTTCCGGCTCCAGTGGTGGTGTTGTCAAAATCGTCGATACCGAAAAAGCCAAAAACATGGTATCCTCAAGCAGCGGAGCCAAGCTGGATTTCGATTTTCAAAGCATTAAAGGCGCTAGCACCAAGATGCTGCGGACCAAAAGCCTGGCCCAACGCTTCGCCAGATCACCGGCCAATATCCTATTAATTGGCGAAAGCGGCACTGGAAAAGAACTCTTCGCCCAAGCCATTCATAATGAATATCGGCCTTCAGGGCCCTTTATTGTCCTTAATTGTGCCGCTATTCCCAAGAACCTCATTGAAAGTGAATTATTCGGGTATGACAGCGGTGCCTTTACCGGCGCCAAAAAAAATGGCAGCCCGGGAAAAATAGAGCTGGCTGAAGGCGGAACCCTTTTCCTGGACGAAATAGGTGATATGCCTATAGAAATTCAGGCGGTATTACTGAGAGTCTTGGAAAATAAGCAGGTTATGCGCATCGGCGGCAGTAAATACCGGGCCGTCGACTTCCGCATGGTGGCCGCGACTAACAAAGACCTGGCAACCTTAGTCCAAAGCGGTCAATTCAGACAAGATTTATATTATCGTCTGTCCGTACTCAGAGTGGATATTCCGCCCCTTCGCCAGCGGGATAGTGACGTGCTTTCTTTAGCCGAGTTTTTTATCCAGAAGTACAATTGGCGCAGCAAACTTCCCAAGCTCAGCCATGAAACCAAAATAAAGCTCATGGAGTACACTTGGCCGGGCAATGTTCGCCAGTTAGAGAATGCCATTATCTATGCCTTGAATGTGTCAGAAGATGAATTGATTCTTCCAGAGCATTTGCCTGACGAAATTATCCACAATAAAAATCATCCTGCCTCCTTATCCTTGAACCCCATTGAACTCTCCAAAGAAAACAACCTGAACGAGGCCGAACTCAGAGATGTGGTCTCCCTGAAGGAAGCGGAAAAAATAGTCGTACAGAATGCTCTGGCTAAGTCGGGGAATAATATCTGTATTGCCGCCGAATTATTGGGATTAAGCAAGTCCACTCTTTATCGCAAATTAAAGCTCCTCGGCATTGATGAATAATAAAATAAAAATCATAATCGCTGGCTGTTGCCTCCTCACACCAATAACAAGGCTTATCTTACCGACGAAGTACTCGGCGGCCAGACTCCTACTTCAGTGGGGTTGTATCCCGCAGGCCCCGCATAGGTGATGAGAGGGTGGCCCATCCAGTCCGCTGTGAACGACCTGCACGCACAGAGCAATCTGCAATCCCTTCATTTTCTTCCGCCATGCGTGGCACATGACGAAACGCCGCTTATGAAAACGGCGTTTTTTTGTCTTTTAAAATATTCTCATATTTTTCATTAGCATCCTCTGCAGCGTTCTCTGCGTATTGTCGAATACTTTTGTACCTTATTCCTACTTTTGTACCTTATCCCGACCTTAGCAGGCACTCATACCGCCATCCACCGCTATTTCTGCACCATTGATATGTCTGGCATCATCACTGCACAAAAATAAGCAGGCCCTGGCAATATCCTCAGGCATGCCAAACCAGTTGACAGGCATCGCCGCCACGATTTTGGACAGTGCCTGACCGGCCGGATGATAATCCCCGCCCGAATGGGCCCCAATATCGGTTCTCGTTCCGCCGGGATGAATGATGTTGCAGCGGATGCCCTGCTTGCCGTAAGCAAAGGCGATGCTTTTGGTCAGTCCCACTACTCCGGCTTTGGCGGAGGTATAGCTTGGACCGTGATTGCCGCGCAGGGCCGCATAAGAGCCGATATTGACGATGGAACCGCCGCCGCCTTGAATCATGGTCGGGACTGCCCTGCGGCAGATCCTGAAGGGGGCTTTCAAATCGATATTGTGTACCCTGTCCCACCGTTCATCATCAGTAGCGTCCAGGGGATAGCTGAGATCGTTGATTCCGGCAATATTGCAAACAGCGTCCAATCTGCCGAACCGGGTTTCCGCTTCTCCCACCATGCGTTCAATATCTTCAAGCTTGGTGATATCAGCCAGTACCGGAATCACGTTTTCCACACCGTTCCACCCGGCCAGATCCTTTTCCAGAATGTCGGCGGCGATTACTTTGGCTCCTTCCCCAGCAAAAAGCTGTGCGGCGGCATATCCGATCCCATTCCCTGCTCCTGTGATCAATGCCACCTTGCCTTCGAGCCTTCCCTTGGCATTACCCATTTTTTTATTCCTCCTGTTATATGCACATTGTGTGCTTCATATCCTGATCAAGGTGATGAGCAAGGGTTTTCCCCTGACCGCCCCCTTAAGCCCCGACCTGGGGGAAGCTGGTACAGCAGCAAAAACCTCCGTCCACAGGCAGGTCGGCGCCGGTGGTGTCTCCGGCGGCAGCACTGGTCAGGAAGGCAACGGCTGCGGCTATTTCTTCCGGAGTGCCATAGCGTTTGATAGCCATATGGGCCGCCGTCCTTGCGCAGCCGGCCTCTTCCGCCTTGCCCATGGGAGTGGCTATATTGCCCGGAGTCACACAGTTGATTCTGATGCCTTTGGACCAAAAACGCAGGACATTGCGCCGGGTATACCGCCAGGAGAAGTATTTGCTTACAGAGTAGGCGGCACCGGCGGCAGGGGTACTCCCTGGGGCGGCCATACTGTCAATAAGCTTGTTCAGCCTCTTCTCAAAGTCAGGGTCGTCAGGATGATCCACCACGGCATGGATGCTTTCCCCGGCGTTCCTCGCCATCATATGGGTTGCCAGTGAAGCCACTGTAACCATGCTGGAATCTTCACCCATTACCTTAAAAAATTCCTCAATAATGTAGTAAGTGCCGAGAGCATTGACCTGGACAATTCTGGGGGCCGGAGCCATCGTGGGAGATAAACCGGCTGTATGGATAACAGCGCTGATTTCTCCCATGGCGGCTGCCCTTTCCGCCAGTGCCTGCACGCACCCTCTGTCGGAAATATCACATACTGCTGTTGCGGCTTGTATGCCATCTTCCCTGAGGGTCTCCAGTGCAGCATCCAGTTTGACCTGAGAAACGTCGACCAGCAGCAAATCATGTTCTTTTCCCTGCATTCTGGCAATGGCGATACCCATACCGCCGGCGCCACCGGTAATTACACATACTCCCATGGCAATTCTGCCTCCCTATTTATTTTTTAGACAGCTCTATTCCTGTGCTTTGAACACTTCTAGTTTTCTATATAAAGTGGATTTACTGACTTGCAGCAGCTCTGCTGCTAAAGCAATATTATTGCCGGATTTGATCATGGCCTTTGTGATACAAATCCGTTCCGCCTCTCTGAGGGAACACGTTTGTTCCGCTTCTCCAAATTGTATGACATTACTCCCTCTTGTCCTTTGTCCGGACATCTGGGCTTCTGTCCCGGCTTGAGCTATGCTGTCAATAATTTCATCGGGTAAATGTTTAGGCAGAATGACATCAGTATCTATCATATTCAGGGCGTAAATCATGGCGTTTTCTAATTGTCTGATATTTCCGGGCCAATCGTATTTCAGCAAAATATCCCTGGCGGCCGTACTTAGCTGAGGTTTTTTGATTTTGCTATAGCGATCATCATAGTAGTTATTGATAAAATATTCGGCTAGAATAATTACATCTTTTCCTCGCTGCCTTAAGGGAGGGATATTTACTTTCAGGACATTAAGGCGATAGTACAAATCCTGCCTGAATTGTCCGTTTTCAACCGCAAATCGAAGGTCTTTATTGGTTGAGGCGATCAGCCTGAAGTCCACCGATCGATATTCTTTTCCGCCCACCCTCATAACCTGTTTATTTTCCAATACCCTTAGGAGCACTGCCTGGGTCTCCAGGGGCATGTCTCCTATTTCATCCAGAAGCAGAGTTCCCCCCTGGGCCAGTTCGATCTTCCCCAGGCTGCCGTTTTTATTGGCACCTGTAAAAGCACCGTTGTCGTAACCAAACAATTCGCTTTCAATGAGACTCTTGGGTATGGCAGCACAATTTAAGGCAATAAAAGGCCCGCCGGGACGGGATTCATTATGAATAGCCTTTGCAAAAAGCTCTTTGCCGGTTCCTGTCTCACCTACGATCAATATATTGGCCAATGACGAAGCAAATCGCTGAGATTGTTCCAATGCTTGCAGGGTCAGATGATGATCACCGACTATAGTATTAAAGTTAAGGCGGTTTTTTTCTTCTATACTGATTGCTGATTGCTTGCCTATAAGCAACGGCCTCACTTTTTTTTCCAAACATTGCTTCTTCATAATTTTTATTCCTTTACGGGGAGGACCTAAGCCGCGACGACTGCAACTCCTCCTTGATATTTTTCATAGTTCACCAATTTAAACCTCTGACAAATGGCCAACAACTAAAATCAACGACAACTTTGAAGGACTGAACTCAGCCGCCATGATATAGGGAACACTATGATGGATCCCCCGGAACAGAGGGAAGGACTCGTGGAAACCCCTCCCTCTGCGCGGGCAAATCTTGATTAGGCTAAGGGGATATCCCCTAAACCAATGTCCTTTTCTTTCGTGCTGACATTCAGGACCTTGCTCTTTTGGCCTGCGGTTACGGTCAAGGTGAAGTTATCTTCAGGTAAATTTCTTAACCAGAAGTCGCCGTAATTATTGGTCTCGGCAGTGACGGTAAAAGTACCGTCCGCGCTGATCAGAGTACATTTGGCGCCGATGATGACCTCTTTTGCCGCCGGATCATACAGGGTTCCGGCAATAAAGCGCTTCGGCAAGCCCCGGTAATAGACGCGAGGCCTGGTGCCATACTCCGGATGGAAAACTTCGGTACCTTCAAGATCCAGTTCCGACTCCTCTCCGAAAAGGATGGCGCCGACTTGGCAGTTATCAAAGCATCTGGGCACGCTGATTGGGTGGCCGCCGTCAAGGAGATGAGCGCAGCCTGTACACTTCTGGGGAATGTTCAGGGTTTCATTCCAATAGATCGCGTGATAGGGGCAAGAATCGACAAGTTGCTTCATTCCCTTTGCTTTGTCCGGGTCAATGAGCACCAAGCCGTCTTCTCTCTTGTAAACAGCACCCTGACCGGCTTTTATACATGGGGCATTATCGCAGTGCTGACAGAGCACGGGGAAGTAGGTTACCTTGACATGGGGTTTGGCACCCCGCTCCTGCTGGTTGACCTTGATCCAGAACTGGCCGAACTCGGGCTGGGGCTTGGCATAAGGCGACCAGTCGTTGCCGCAGTGCTCATCCTTACAACCCACCTGACAGCCGTGGCAGCCTACACATTGGTTGATATCGATGACAAAGGCTTTCATTCTGCTCCTCCTTCCACCCACGAACTGTAATTGATACCTACAGCAGGATCGTATTTCCTGTCGAAGGCCTCTGGGTATTTCTGCTTCCATTCATCGTACTCATTTTGCTCAAGCTTCGCGGCTTCCACCAGGTAACCGGAGACCGGGAAGCCCCAGCAATGCTTGGAGATTGCCCTGGGCGGGCTGAGGAGGTTCGTGGATCCGCCGCGGTCAAGGCCGGGAGCGATGGGGTCAACCCTTGAGCCTTTGTTCACGATCACCGCGCCCGGGATGACACGCTGGGAGACCTTGGCACCCACTAAAATTGTACCCTGATCGTTGGTCAGTTTGACGATATCGCCGTTCTTGATACCGCGGGACTCAGCATCCTCGGGGCTGATCCACACAGGCTCGTAGAGATAGCCATCGTGCCCTTTGACCTTGCAGGTCTCGATCTCACGGAACCAGACGATGTCGTCGCCCTGAACGTGGACGCGCCAGCGCCCGGGGTTCGCAGTCAGGAGCAGTGGGTAGGTTTTGGCCTTTTCTCCGAACGGGGTCTCGTCGTGGGTCCAGCCCTCGGAGGCCGGGCCGCCGATGATCCATTTGGCCAGAGGCTGGCGCTCCTTGTCCTCCGGGAAGTTCGCAGCCAAGGCCTCGGAATAGAATTCCAGCTTGCCTGTTGGCGTGTCAAGGGGATATTTCTCCGGATCTTCGTAGAATTGCCTCATGCCGGGGGGGTCATCTTTCCAGGTGGGGGAAATCTTAGGAATGTAGTAACCCTTTTCCTTGAATTCCTCCCAGCTGATCTCGTCTTTAAGCTTGGACTCATTGAAGTAGTACTCGCGGGCTTCGTCAATATCCATGCCCAAAGTGATATATTCGTCCACACCGAAGCGTTTGGCCAGCTCCACGGCGATTTGATAGTCGCTCATGGACTCACCCACCGGGTCGAGGGCCCGGTCCTGGTAGCCCGCATGCTTGACGGCAACGATCTGGCTGGCACCGCCGATATCATCCTCTTCCAGGCAGGTGGTGACCGGCAGAATCAGGTCGGCAAACAGGCTGTCGTTCTCCAGCCATTGGTGATTGGTGACAAAGCATTCTACCTTATCGCTGCGCAGTGCCTCCTGGAAGTTGAAGCCGCCGTTCCAGCAGCCCATGTTGCAGGGCTTCTCGGACCAGAACATGCGGCACTCGCTGCCGCCCTGATCGGCAGGGGCCGGATAATTGTATTCTTTGAACTGATCATCTGTAGTTACATAGACGATCTGAGGACTGCCCCACCATTTGGCCTCTCCCTCCTGGATGGCCTTGGCCACCATGGTACGGGGAATTGACTGAGGGTTGGGATAGAACTGACGGGCCTTCATCCCCATCACAAAGGGCATGGTGGTTGACGGCGATATGGAGTGCCGGCTGATATCCGAGGCATTCATGTAAAACTGCTGCACGCCCGGAGCGCCAAGACCCTGCATGGCCAGCTTATAGGCTTCCGTCCGGCCGGCTTCATGGGAATAGGGACCCTTGATGGCGCCGCTGGAGAAGTGTACGAGGGCGGTCACCTTGGTGCCCCATTCCCGGGCCAGAGCCTTGATGGTCCATTCCGGCACGCCGGTAATCGGCGCAGCCCACGCCGGCGTCTTAGGAATGCCGTCCTCCTCGCCCAGAATATAGGCTTTTACTTTGTCAAAGCCGACACTGTGGGTTTCCACATAGTCCTTTTTATAAAGGCCTTCCTGAATCCAAACATACATGATTGCGAAATCCAGTGCCGCGTCGGTGTTGGGCAGGATGGGAATCCACTTCATACTGTCGTGGCAAACGGCGGTATAGTTGCAGAAGGGATCGATGACCACGAATTCCTTGCCCAGTTCTTCCCAGAACTTAATAAGCTGGCTCCAAAACTGGCTGCCATAGGTCTGAGTCAGTTCCAGGTCGCCGGCGTGGAGGGCGATGAGCTGGCTGTGCTCGGTGATGTCCTTGGCCACGTTCCAGGAGTTGTAGTTGGTCTGAGGCGGGGCGATCATGCCCAGACCCTTGTTGGAACCGGAGCCCCAGACATGCTTGGCCCCCCAGTAGAAGCCTTCCACACTGTCCGGCGTCCTGGTTTCCCGGGTGTAGCCGCCGATAAGGTTCATCACCGTGGCGTGCATGCCGCCCCCGGCATGGAGGTTCTTGGACTCCTTATGCCCGTCTTCGCCGATGCAGAGCACTGCATACTTGCCGTACTTGGCCATGACCCGCTTGATCTCCGATTCCATGATGTCCAAGGCCTCTTCCCAGGAGATCCGTTTATACTTGCTCTTGCCGCGGTTCTGGGCATTGATCTTGGCCGGGTCGCCGCCCGGCTCCCAGTCCACCCTCTTCAGGGGATACTTCACCCGGTTTTTGGAATAGACACGGTTCTTATAGGCCAGGGACATATAGGGTGGAGCGGTTTTGATAGCCGGTTTGAGGGTCTTGCCCTGCACCTCAAGCTCCCACAGACTTGGTGCCAACTCCTCCATGGTATACTTGTCATCCCAGCGCATGGGCCGGATGCGCACAATCCTGCCGTCCTTGGAATCCACCGCCACGGGATCGCCGCCGGTACCGCCCGACGCGATGCCCCGGATGATGGTCTTTACGTTCTCCTTTGACTCTTTCATGAAGGTCTCCTTTCTCTGATATGCAGTTGGTTTTTCCTCTTTCTTTCCCTCACGCTCTGAGTTCGTCACCCCCTTTCCAATAACGTTGTTTACGCCATGTCCACGACGACCTTAATGGACTTTTCGCGGTCGGCTGCCATGTTCAGGGCCTCATTAAGCTGTTCCAGGGAAAAATGGTGGGTGATGATGTCGGTGACAAAGGTCCGCTTATTGGCCAGGTTGTCGATGACTTCCTCAATATCCGAAAGGTCGTAACCGCTGGACCCCATCATGACGACCTCGGCGCTCATCAGCCGCGCCAGATTCACTTCCTGCGGACGCATATTCACACCCACAACGGAGAGCCGGGCATTGGGCTTGCAAAGCTTAAAGAAGTCCTCAATGATGTTGGGTGCCCCCGCGCAATCCACCACGATATCCACATCGATAGCCATGCCACTCTGGCGCTGGGGCAGCTCGCCAAAATGTCCCTTCAAAAACTCGAACTTATCCTCATTGAGAGGACAGATCACCGCACCCATCTTCTCCAGCAAGGCTCTCTTATAGTCGCTGAGGGCGATATCGACGACAACGGGCTTGATGCCCTGGGCAATAAGCCCGCTGATACAGAACAGGCCGATGGAGCCCGCGCCGTAGACCACCACATGGTCACCCGTCCTGGCACCCGGTCTGTTCTTGCCGCGGGTGCCCACCCCAAAGGGTTCAATGAGTGATGCCTCGTCCCAAGAGATCGTATCGGGCAGCAAGAACAGGTTATAATTCAGCTTGGCGTCCGGCACCCGGATGTACTCGGAAAAGCCGCCCAGCATACAGGTTTTGTACTTGGGCATGGCATTCATGGGGTTGATCCAAACCCGGTCGCCCTCCTTGAAGCCTTTGACCTCCTTGCCGATCCCGGCCACGTAACCGGCAGTCTCATGCCCGAACTGTATACCCGCCTCGACGCCGACTCCTCCTACGTCCGACCCGCAGATCGAGGAACGGACGGTCTTGACCAGAACATCATTGGGTCCGATTTCAGGCTTTGGCATATCCACGACCTCTGCCTGCAACTTACCTTTATAAATCCCCGCTCTCATGGTAGCCATGACTTACAACTCCTTTCAACCCAGCTTGCGCCAGACGTCTTTGCCATCCCAGTCCAGCGACGCCTTTTGGATCATCTCCCAGAAGGGTTTGACACTGGGCGCGTGAATCTCCACATAATGTCCCCATTTTTCCTTGCAGTCCATATAAGCTACCTGAAGACCGGCGCCCGACTGCATGGTGAACAAGGGCTCAAAGCCGGCATCGGCGAACTCCCGCAGAGCGCCTTCGAAGTCTTCCACCCAGTTGGAAAAATGATGGAATCCGTAGTGCCCTAACTCAGCGTAAGGATTAGGCTCGCTTAAGATCTGGACAAGTTCGATCTGCAGGCCGCCAAACTGACCGAAAGCGGTCTGCATGGTCAGATCGATTTTTTTTCCGCGATAGTTTACATTTTTGTTGGTCATCGGGTCCATATAGAAGAACGGTCCTGAGCCAAAGAGCGCCGAATGGGCTCTGGCCGCTGCTTCCAGGTTCTCCACGTAGTAGGAAATCTGATTGGTGGCGTATTTGTTGAGAATCGTTTCCATAAAGATCTCCTTTCTATAATCATCTTCTTTAATCATCAGCATTTAATCATCAGCCGCCTGCCGACTTCAGTGCCATCTCTTTCGGCGTCTGAATTGTTTCCTTCAGCGGCACCAGGAACTGGGTGATGACGAGAGCGGCGACAGCAGTGCCTACCGCGATCATAAAGGCCACAGGCAGCCCGTCGGCGGGACCCTTCATACCGATGATCATCGTATAGACCGCCATGCCGATACCGCCGCCCAGGTTTTGTGCCAGCTGGAACACGGCATTACCCTGGACGCGAATCTGCGGCGCCAGCTGCACCTGGGGTGCTGCCGAGACGAAGGCAGCATTCTGGGCGCCATAGAAACCGGTGATGAACATGATAATATAAAGGGTGACCAAGGAGGTCGTCGGCGTGAGGGCAAAGAGCAGAACCAGCGTGATGACAATACGGACGATTAGACCCATATTCAGCACCGTACGGGCATTGCGGGCTTTAGCGATCATACGCCCGAAGACCGGCGCCAGGAAAAGCCCGAGCACACTGTAAAACGTAGTAGCCAGACCACCCCAGACCGCTTCCTTCCCCATGACATAGATAACATAGGTGGGAATAAAGAAAAATACAGCCATATTAGAAAAATTGGTGAACAAATTGATCAGGGTAAGGCATAGTGTGTTGCGGTCTTTCAGGACCCGTGCCGGCAGGATAGCATCGTCCCCTTTCGTTTTGACCATCGCGATCAGGATGATGAGGCCGATGATGGCCAGGACGATCATGATATTATTGCCCAGGCTGCCGAAGGGCATCTCAATAGCGGAAGGTCTGCTGGACTTCGGTCCCAGTGAGAGCGATAAAATAATGCCGCCGAGAAAGAGAACGAAACCGAAGGCGCCGACCAGGTCAACCTTTTTCATAGAGGGTACGGCCAAAGGCGCCGCTTCCTCCTTGGTGACGTTAACCCCGAAGAAAATAAGGACGGCGGCCAGGGTCAGTATCGGCCAAACCACATGGCAGGCGGCGCGCCAACTGAGGGTCTGGATCAGAATACCGGTCAGCGTCGGACCGATGAGCATGGACACGCTCATCATCGTGCCCGTCAAGCCGAGATATAAGCCCGCTTTCTCCGTCTCGTACATGTCACGGATCAGCGAGAAACCGAGAACATAGATGCCGGCGCTGACCAGACCCCAGAAGATACTGACAATAACGATGAATTCCATGTTCGGCGCTATAGCGCGACCGAATGACACCAAGGCGCCGACAAAGACGCCGAAGGCAACCAGGATACGCTTGATGGCCGGATTCTTGGCGCCATAGTAACCAAAGAGCGGCATGGCTGCAATGCTGATCAGACCGCTGATGGTCGAGGCGAGCGGATAGAGCGTTTCACCGCCGATGTCCTTTGCCGCTGCCGGCAAGATCACAGAGAGGCCGGCGGAGACAAAAATCTGGCCCAGGAGAGCGATATAAATACCGGCTAAAGTCATGATTTTTTTCGAGTTGGGCGCCGCTTGAAAAGGATTGATCATTTTTATCCCCCTTTTCAGGTAAGTTGGATCACTCGTCCGGGTTCATGTAGGCCGCGGCTTCCTCCGCAGTCAGGCCGCAATTTTTGCAGGCCGTTTCCGTCACCGGGGTCTGAGTGCCGCAGCGCGGACAGATAAAGGTCTCGATCTCAGCCGCGAGCGGGGTGCCGCACTTGCGGCATTTTGGGGCATTCGGCGGATTCAGTGTGCCGCAGGCGCATCGCGTCGGTTTGGAAACATTAGGGGGGCGAAAACACATAAGCAAATACACCTCTTTTCATGAATCGCAGATTCTTCATTGTTGTTGGCTTTTGGCGATTCACCCTTTCGGTCATTTGCCGGGGGCACTGCCAAATCCCATGAATAGCATTACTTGTGATAACCTTAACATGCCAGCATATGAAGGGGTTTCAATTCTTGAACAACCATCGTGTCCCAGACCAAAGCCGGTGCTTTTTTGCATTCATCCCGAGATCTCTTCCTTCAAGATCCAGTTTCAAAATCCGGATGTCAGATGATCAGGACTTTTTATCTTCCCCATCCCTCCCTTCTTAAGAAACCACCTTATGAAAGACCGACCTGTCTTAACTAAAATATTAGCAAGCTTTCTCCATCAATTCAGTTGTAGTTCGTACAATTGCCAATATTTCCAAAAGGTAATGAGATTGCATTTTGCCACGATTCCGGGACTGATACCGGCTTGCTTCCGATCATACCTATCCCTGATCATGAATAAGGGGGATACATAAAAATACAGGCTCCGGAGAGCCCGTTCAGGTTAATCTTTTAAGAAGATTGATTACCAATTGTTTTAATTCCAACAGAATTGATTTGTCAGCTGCTTTATAATTAATGATAGATCTCAATAAAAATCAAAGGAGAATGACGATTCTGAAAAATAATTTCTTGGACTGCCCGTGAGGTATGGTACAATAAAGATATTAAAAACAAATATCGCGTGTAAAAAAATCTCTGAAGTTAATAATCCTACCGGAATCACCGAAATCTACGGATTATTAACCTGGGTTTCAAACCCACAGGGCATAAAAGGAAACTTTTATACCTCCCGCATTGGAAAGGAGACTGACTGGCAAAGGTTGGCGAAAATGCTTAGCCTAATTATTGGTCTGTCTTCTTTTTTGATTGCTGAAAAGGGGGAGTTTTATATGCATAAACTTTTATATTGAACCGCAAAGCATAATTATTTCTCTTAAAACCAACGGATTGTCTTGCTCCAAGCATATCGGCTTTTATCATACAAATATACGTATCTGTCTTGCAGTTTAAATAAAATCAATCTGTCCAGCTAAGACTTTTGATGATTTTTAAACATGGAGGGAGAATATCAATGAATAATCAATGTTCGATTAATCATTCCTGTTTATTTTCGTCTTACTGTCAGAATCCAGGTTTACAGAATACGTATCCGCAAAAAACCGAAACCTTCAAAAAAGGCCAGATTATCTACGAAGAAGCAAAAGATCAGAATGCTTATATTATTATCAGCGGGATAGGGATAATGAATATGGGGATCATGTATGACGATACCCGTGTGGAAGAACAATTAAACCTGGCTCTTTTAGGGAAAGAGTATGCATTTGGCTCGATCGTTCCTTCGAAAAGCAGTTTTTTTGTCTCTTATCATGTTCAAACGCTCACAAAAATGAAAGTATGCAAAATTCCCTTTGCAGGGCTTAAACTTTATTTAAACAATGATAAATCACTGTTAGAAAAGATTATTTTGGCAAACGACCTGATTTCCAATGCCTTTATGCGGCAGCAGTGGATTATGAATACGAATAAGGTTTATGACCGGGTTCAGCGGGCCCTCATGGTTCTTAATACGGTTCAGGGAAAAAGTTGGAATAGGATCCCCTTGAATATCACCCATGAGGATCTGGCTGAAATTGTGAATGCCGACCGGCCATCCGTGACCCTTGGTCTGAAGAAATTGCAAAGCCAGGGCTTGATAGAACTCGGATACGGAAAGATATGGCTGAACAATGAATTGGATTTCTTCAGCACTTTTGATGTAAGTAAACATAACACCCTTTCCTACCTTCCTTTGGTCCAGTGAGCTAATCCCTCCATGACATAATTAAGCCACCGGCAACATTTTCTAATATTTTACTTATAAAGGGGGACGCCGCGAAAATTTCACAGCGTCCCCCTTGTGCTTTCCCTTGCAGATCCCTTAAAATCCCTTTTCGAGTTCCTTGCGCTCTATTTTTTAACCAGTCGGATACAATGAGAGAATAAGAATTCTTAATAGTATGCCATATTTCGAGGTGAACTAATGGAAGAAAGCCCGCCCCGGATACGCATTCGTATTTGGAACAGGCTTAGCAGCAAGAAGTTATTGTATTGAAGGAAGAGAACCTGCCTCAAGCTTTTGCCACAGGATGTCTCAGCACGGTTTTCAACTTTTCCGGGGAGGTTTTGCGGGGGTCGGACAGATAGATTTCATGATGCTTGCGTTCAGCACCGGTCATATCCACCAGTTCATTCTGCTCCATGAAAGCCTTCATTCTCTCAAGGGAGGCCGGCTCATCCGCAAAAGGCCCGAGATGCATCATCTGCACACATAAGCCTTCGCTGAATTTCTCAAACCTGACTTTGGCAACATCAAGCCCGGGTTTTTTTCGCTGGCATTCCGCCGCTGCCCACTGAAAAACCTCCTCAGTAACAAATTCCGGCTGCCGGATCATTGACGTCCAAAGCCAGGATTCACGATCCTGCAGATCAAAAGCTGAGCCCCGACACCACCATAGTCCCTCTAAAGGGGGAACCACATATTCGATATACCCGGCGGGCCGGCTGCCGCTCAATTTACTCATTTTAATGGTATAGGTGATGGCATAAAGCAGTTCCACAGCCTGCTGGTATTCTCCCCCTTCCGGATTGGGGTCCCCTTGACCGTCTACCATGATAAAATTCATGGGCGGCACCTCAATCAGCATAGGCTTGGATTTGGGCAGATAGAGATCTTTATAGGCTTTTTTGTAATCCAATTTTTCACCGGCCATTTTAAGCCTCCTCAATCGGAATGATGATTTCCGTCAGATAATTGTTTTCATTGCCCCTGAAAATCAGGCCCGGCCCTTTAAGGTAAACCTCCCGGGAGGGGGTCAGGCATTTTAAATGATTCCGGTGAGCATAATCCAGCAACGCTTTGTAGGCTAAATTCAGGGAGTCATACCCACCCTTATGAATTGTGCACAGAGCTTTAACTGCCCCCAAGGTTTTGGCGGTTACTCTGGGGTTCTGAATCAGCTTTTTTGTTGGCAGGCAGATTTCAATATCCGCCTCTTCCTTATATTCAGCGTCGTAGTACAGGTTAAATGGGGCACCGGCTCCATTGTTTTTGACCGCCTTATAAAGGGTTCCGATATAGGTGCCGACATCGCGATAACTCCCTTGATAACGGATGGATGCAACGGTTACGGGCTGAAACTCCTTGATTTCAATTGGATATTCCATAGTTCTTTCCTCCTTTTTTGGGGATTGAATATGGAGATTCATCTTTTGGATCAGCGCATTTTCCTTGGCTATATTATCTAAAATCTGCTGCTTCTTTTCGGCCAGATAGTAGGACAGGTCCGCTTCCCTGTCACCGTTGGCCAAAATCTCCTTGATCTCGGCAATGGAGAAATCCAGGGATTTTAACAAAACAATAAATTGGGCTTTGCTAAAATCATGATCATCATAGTATCTGTACGAGTTGTTTTCATCACGATGGGACGGCGTTAAAATTCCTTCCTCATCGTAATAGCGCAGAGCCTTGACCGTCAGTTTGGTAATTTTCGAAAAATCACTGATCTTATACATGAATTCACCTCCATGCCATGATTATAAACTGTCCTCCGCACAGGAAAGTCAAGGAAATATCTTTCCCGGCCTTCTCAGGCTTACCAAATGGACTCTAATATCTATTTCATCCGGTATATTTTTGTCTTCTATCGCCTGAATTCAGCCTGATTATAGCATCCCGCTGCACATAAAAAAAGCATCCTCACCCCACTATTATAGTGAAAGAGGATGCTTATATTTGCTCCAGCAATTCCTCCAAATTCTTCTTGCCAAAAGCGATTTTTTCATCATCATAACCGCCCCTTTCGGGACAGTGATCTTCTGCTCCTGGACCATTTCGCTCCCTACATCAGTCAGGTTCTGGAATATTACTCCCCTCTGCACCCCATAGGACACCGTTATTTATTGTCCTTGTTTCAGAACATCATTATGGGCAACGCTTATAGCAAACTGATTTCAATAAGGAATTAATCAAGATCGGCTGGGGTCAGCATAATGTCTATTGCATTGCCTATATCCAGCCCAGCAGTCAGGAGCGCCATATTGCCACCCTCACCTATTTTTCCAATGTAATCATGGGGGCAATGGCGTATTTCCGTCTAAAAAGTGAAAGGACACCGCAGTTGAAGCCCTCACACTCGCCTAGGGACTGGAATATTCTGTTGTATACTCTGTAGAATATTTCCGGTTAAAGGGAGTGTAACCAAAATGGACGTTGAATTATCTGTCCGGACGCCGACGCAAATTGCGTCCGAGATTAACTTAATAAAAAGCCGGACCGACAAAATCATGCTCCAAAGCTGTATTCAGATCGGGCGCTGCCTGACGGAAGCCAAGGCAATGCTCCCCTATGGGGAATGGGGGAAATGGCTGAAGGAAGAAGTCAGTTATTCCCAGCGGACAGCCGATCACCTGATGCGGATCTACCGGGAATTCGGGCCTAAATCCGCCTCACCCGGCGTGAGCTTGCCAGATTCGAATCCGGATTCGAATCTTAGTTTCTCCCAGGCGGTTATCCTTCTGGGAATTCCGGCGGAGGAGCGGGAAGAATTTTTGGCCTGCCATGATGTTGAAAAGATGAGCAAACGAGAACTTCAGGCAGCTGTTCAGGAAAAAAAACAGAGCACGGAACTGGTCCCGGTCGTCAAGGTAACTCCAAAGCTGAGAAAAGTACAGCCCAAAACCGTGCAGCCAACCGCCGAAACCTACACCGAAAGCAAGAAGTGTGACGAGCTGTTTGCCCTGCACCGCGACAACCTGATCAGCGCCTATAATGAGCTGCTGAAAACACTCGTGGTCCAGAGCAGGATAGACACGGCGCGGAAGGAAGTCAACCGGAAAAAGGCCTTGGAAATTGCGACCAACATGGTTCAGACACTGCAGGAATACCCTCCCGCGATTAGAACAAATTTATCCGTTAAGACAAATGACTCGGAATAGCCATAAAAGCGGCTCCCCTTGAGCTACGCTTTGGGGGGCAGGCCGATGATGGCTTTAAGGTGGGGGCAAGCGATGCCCGCAGATGGACAGTGAGTCTCATCTGCTTTGGCTTTGGTGCTGCACTGGCCGGCAATTTCGCAATACAGCATATTTTCAGCTGTAGTTCTGACAAAAAAGCGCCTTTCAGTTTCAATTGAAGCTAAAAGGCGCTTATATGCTATTCTCTTTGTCGGGATTAATTCATTTCCTGCCCCGGCTGAATTATGTCCGGATAGAAATAAGCTGCCATTGCTGCGTATTGATCCTGTGCCGACAGGCAGGTATCCCTGAGATATCCTTTTTCTCTTTTGTATTCTTGGAGGCCACGGTAATAAAATAACTTATGCTCATGGTCAATGATCAAAGGCATGATATCATGCTTCAGGCATTCCTTAAACATAATGATTCGGCCCACTCGTCCATTACCATCCTGAAAAGGATGTATACTCTCAAACCGATGATGGAAATCGACAATATCCTCTATGGTAATCCTCCCTTTATTATGATAGTCGGAAAGAAGTTTACTGACTTCACGGCCAACCTTTGCCGGTGCCGTTGTCTCCATGTCCCCAACCATATTCGGTCTTGTTTTATAGTCTCCAACCTGAAACCATTCCTTGCGCTCATCCGATGTACGACCTTTCAGGAGCCGGTGGAATTCTTTAATCATTCCTTCCGATAGTTCCTCATCCCCATTGGCAAGCATATAATCAAAGCAGGCAAAGTGATTGACTGTTTCAATAATATCGTCAACACTCGCCGCTTCATTCGGTTCCATAGTGATCGTGTTCGTTTCATAAATATACCGGGTCTGATCTTCAGAAAGGCGGCTGCCTTCAATCCGGTTGGAGTTATAGGCCAGTTTGATCTGGGTCCGATGGTACAGACCGCCTTTCAGCTTCATTTCCTTTTCTTCCAGCAGCCGATCCAATAAGCGTTGCTTCATAAGCCTCTCCTTTCTGCATAATATTTCCATAACAATTATATCACTTCCCAGCCCTTTTATCATCTTTTTTGTTTGTTATTTGAGCTCTTTCACCTTCTGTCACGCCTAGCCGGTGAGAAGCATATCCTATATTTTGAACCAAAAGAGGGCTTGTAAGATTCGAATCCGGATTCGAATCTTACAAACCCTCTTTTGCAGTCCGCCCTCTTGGGATTTCAAAGTTCATTCTTTTTTAAGATGCCGGCGAAACTCCAAGGGGGAGACCCCGGTTTGCTTTTTAAAGGCTTTACTGAAATAGGGATTATCTGAAAAGCCCACGCATTCGGCCACCTGTTTCACCGAAGAACAGGTTTGCAGCAGATCTTTGGCCCGTTGGATGCGCAGCTCGGCCAGGCTCAAGCTCCCTTTTGTAAAGCAAAACCCTTGGGCTGTTTTTCGGGCTTGAGCGGTGCAGCTACGCGATCCGGGTCAAATTTTTCAGCATCTGATGCTGCCGCCCCACGGCATGGAAATTGACATTATGAAAAAGGCTATGGACTTAGCGCCAATAGCCTTTTTCATATTTACCTGCCTCCCTCTCCCTTCATCAATGGTCATCCCTATCCTCATTGCTCCACAGGTTGACCAAATGAACCGCGCCGCGAAATCCGACCAAAGGCGGCTCATAAGGATGCAGGCGCCATTTGGTATCGGGATTGGCGATCTGCATGTCGCCACTGCGCCCCGCCCATTCCAGAGCTTCGCCGCTGGCCATGAGCAGACCCTTTTTATGCTCCCGGATCACCCGGGACCATTGGTCTTCTCCAAAATAAGGAATCTCTTCACTTCCCATCTCGGAACAATCACACCAGCAGGTGCCTTTCGGAAGAGCAAGCTCCTTACGGCCAAACTCCAGAATCCCTTTGACCACATCGGCATGCCCGCCCAGAGAGAGCATCGCTTCCTCCGGATGGGAGCGTGTGATGTAGCGGAAATGAGGGATCACTGGGGCCAGCTGGCTGCAGGCCAGCTGTCGCTCTTGGTTGAGGAAGGCGGCATCCACCGGGATTCCGGACAGTTGGGCGATCTGTTCCAGCCAGAGGCGGGTTCCCTCCAGGCCATAGGGACGCCCGAGCAGATAAGGGGTTCCGAAGCGCTTTTGCAGATGCTTGGCGGCAGGTTCCCCTTCACGGCGCAGGACCAGGTTGATATGGGCACTTCCCATCCTCTCCAGGTCTTCCACAGAGGTGTGGGAAGTCATCACGCAAACCGGCTTCATGCCGAAGGCTCCCTCCATGATGCGGAGGATTTCCCCGGCATCAGCCTGGAAGCGGAACAGATCGGCACAGGAGCCGATGATATTAAAGGTAGGCCGCTCTGTTTTTTCGATGGTTACCGGCAAGGTCTTGGCCAGGAGAAGCAGGGCTTCCTGAATGCCCCGGTGCTGATTGACAGCAAAGCCGCCATGACCGAAAGGCAGTAAGCGGACATCGGGGTAATCCCCCTGCAGTTCCTCGCAGAGGGCCGGAAGATCCGTCCCGATGACCTCGGGAATAGCGGAGGGCAGCAGAAAAATCACCCGGGGCCGGTCCTGCTTTAAGACATGAGCGAGGGTATGGTTGAGCCGGCCTGTTCCTCCCAGAGCAATATCCGCCTCGTCGATATGGGTGGAGTAAAGTTTGCAGCCGTCGTGAACCCCGGCCCGTTTCAGGGTGACGCCGCTGTAAAGCATATGTCCCATACAGCCGAATTCCACAAGAGCGGCACCCTTGATCGTGGCAAGGGTCCACAACGTGCCCATCCGCCCTGAAGGTATGGGTTTAAAGCGATGCAGTCCCATAAGCCATTCCTCCTTGCTCCTTATTCTCCTTATTCTCCTTATTTTCCTTTGATTCCTTATTTTCCTTTTTCGCCGCTATTCCCAAAATCCTTGTCAATAACCCCCTGGTCCGCTCATAACCGACCTGACCGTAATAATCCATCATATTGGCTACACAGGGAATTCTGATATCCGTATAGGACATATAGCCCAAGCAGAGATCCGGGTTCAGTTTTTGTAGAATGGACAGCTCCGCCTCTTCATTAACCATCCGGCAGATCAGAGGGTCCTGCCCCCTGGTGATGAGTTCCCGGGCATGGTCCTTATCCTCAGGGTAATACTCCTCCAAATGGAGCAGCAGGGGTTCCATACCGAGGACGGTCAGGTAAACTGACAGAGGAATAGGCAAATCGACTCTGGGCGCGCAGACAAACCGCAGCCCGTCGAGCCTTTGTTGGGCCTGATTTTCCAGAACCAGGGCCCGCCGGCGCTCTTCGGCAAAGGCATCCCCCCAGGATAAGCCGAAGCGCTGGGCGATCTCCTCATAGGCCTGGTCGATATCCTGCACGGCATAACGATGGTGCAGGCTGACATAGGGAATTCCCAATTCCTCCTCCATTTGTACGGCAAGGGGCTGTGTATAAGGAGACACCACCAGATTGAGAGCTGCATCCCCTGCACTCTGCAAATCCTCCAGGGAAGCACCCGGTGCCAGATAGCGCAGAGCAATGCCCTGCCTGACCAGCTCAGGAAGCAGTGAGGGCTCAGGAATATGGTCTTCCTCCGGGGCGCGGCCCAGGACATTGATGCGCCTGGGATCCGTGGCTTTCCTTTCCATCAGCACCCCCAAGGCCTTCATGGTTTTCCAGGAGCCGGGGGGATGGCTGACATTCTTGAATTGACCCAGCATCACATAGGTAACCCGTGCCGACAATTCCGGTTGAATTTCCTGAATGATTCCTTCCATATCCTCGCCGATTAACTCCGGAATACAGGTGGCAATGAGCAGAATCGCCTTGGCCCCTGCCTGGTCCATCTTTTTCAGGGCATCCCGCACTCCCTCCCGGCAGCCAAACACCACCTCCTGATCACTGAGAGTATACAGCCAGTGCAGTTCCCCCTGCCTGCCCTCCGGATGGGGGTTAAAGAGCCGGGAATGCGTGGCACACTCCTGAGTTCCCACCAGCAAAGAGGAAAGGCCTTGAATATCCTTGACAATCACGGAGGCGATTCGCATCGGACAGTGGGACCCAGGTGAAACGGCAGGGGTCAGGAATTTAATCCCTGTGCCGGATTTGACTGAGGACAGGCGCTTTAAATGCTTTAAATCTTTCAACACTTTTAACTCTTTTAATTCTTTTAATTCTTTTAATTCCTTTAGCTCCTTCATGCTTTAGCATCCCCCTCCAGCAAGAGTTTGGCCAGGGCCGTATAATGCCCGGCCATCTCCGAATCCGGGAAAGCCTCCACCACGGTTTTGCCCTGGGCTTCAGCCTGCTGTAC
Organism: Desulfitobacterium sp. LBE; assembly: GCF_007830365.1. NCBI lineage: Bacteria > Bacillati > Bacillota > Clostridia > Eubacteriales > Desulfitobacteriaceae > Desulfitobacterium > Desulfitobacterium sp. LBE. Next base: position 1,626,261 of record NZ_VLKD01000001.1, read on the forward strand.
TGCCGGATCCCGGGGCAGACGGTAAAGAACCGGCGCTCCAATCTCCGCCGCCGCTTTGTCCACCAGTTCCTGCTCTCCCTCGAAGTTTTTGGCATTGAGAATCAACCCGCGCAGGGAAGCATAGCCCCGCTTGCCAAAGCTTTTGACGGCGTGGGAGATGTTGGTCGCCGCATACAGGGACATCATCTCACCGGAAGTGACGATGCACACCTCATCGGCGTAGCCGCCCCGGATGGGCATGGCAAAACCGCCGCAGACCACATCGCCCAGGACATCATACAAGACCACATCAGGCCGGTAGATCGCATAAGCGTCCAGTTCCTCCAGCTTCTCAAAGGCCGTGATAATCCCCCGCCCGGCACACCCTACCCCCGGTACAGGTCCCCCCGCCTCCACACACAATACTCCGGTGCTGCTTTCCACCACCAGCTCCTCAAGGGTGGCGTCGCTTTGCTCCCGCAGGGTATCCAAAACGGTGGGGATATTTTTCCCGCCGGTCAAATTACGGGTGGAGTCAGCTTTTGGATCACAACCGATTTGCAGCACCTTCAGACCCATGGCGGCCATGGCGGCCGCTACATTGGATACGGTGGTGGATTTGCCGATGCCGCCCTTGCCGTAGATTGCAATTTTTTTCATGTCAAAGTTCCTCCGGATACTTTCTTTTGCTGCTTTTGCTGATCGATCAGGTCATAGAAAACACAAGTAGGCCTCCCGGTCCGGGATTCCTTAATAATCATCGCCTCAATCTGGAAGGTTTCCCGCAATACCTCGACGGTCATCACTTCCTCCGGCGTTCCGTGCCGGATGATTTTTCCGCCCCGGATGGCCACCATATAGTCGGCAAACCTGGCCGCCAGGTTCAAATCGTGGAGAACCATGACGATAGTGCAGCCCTGTTCCCGGTTGAGCTGGTAGAGCAGCTGCAGCACCTCCAGCTGATAAGACAGATCCAGATAGGTAGTGGGCTCGTCGAGAAGGATCAGATCCGTCTGCTGGGCCAGGGCCATGGCGATCCAGACCCGTTGGCGCTGGCCGCCGGAAAGATTATCCACGGCGGTCGTTTCCAGTTCCGTCAGCTTGGTTACCTCCAGGGCCCAGGCGATGATCTTCTTATCCCCGGCCTTAAGCTTGCCCATGCCCCGCTGGTGAGGGAAGCGCCCGTAGGCCACCAATTCACCTACCGTCAAACCGGCCGGAGCCTGGGGAGACTGGGGCAGAATCGCCATCTTCTGGGCCACTTCCCTGGTGGACAGGCGCCGGATATCCTCACCGTTCAGGTAGACCATGCCTCCCTTAGGCTTGAGGATGCGCCCCACAGCCTTCAAAACCGTTGATTTTCCGCAGCCGTTGGCTCCGATAATAGTGGTGATCTTTCCTTGGGGGATCTGCATATCCAGATTGTCCACCACCATTTTATCTTCATAGGCGATGGCCAGACACTCTGTGGCAATACTGTTCATCTACTTCAGCTCCTTTCATGCTGTTTTGCTTTTGGCCAGCAAGTAGAGAAAATAGGGTGCGCCGATCACGGCCACCACGATGCCGGTAGGAATTTCCGCGGGCTGGACGATCACCCTGGCGATGGTATCCGCCACCGCCACCAGGACCCCTCCCACCAAAACACAGGCAGGAAGCAAAATGCTATGCTTCGGGCCCACCAGCCGCCGGGCTAAATGGGGAGCGATCAATCCCACAAAGCTGATGCTGCCGCTGACCGCCACTGAGGAAGCTGCCAAAGCAACGGCTGCCCCAAGGAGCTTGCGCCGTTCCTGTTCCACCGCCACCCCCAGGCCGCAGGCCTCATCCTCACCCAGATTCAGCACATCCAGCACCCGGCTTTTCATCATGACATAGGGAATAAGCAGGAGCAGCCAGGGCAAAAGGGCCAGCACATAATTCCAGTTGGATCCCCAGATACTGCCCGCCTGCCAGGTGGCGACAAAGTCGAACTGGGTGTCGTCCAGCTTAACCACCAGAAGGGTGGTAAGAGCCGAAATCCCCGCCTGGACAGCCACACCGGTCAGGACCAGACGCATGGGCGCGATTCCTTCCCCTTTTTTGAAGGCCAGGATATAGACAAGAACCGCTGTAACCCCCGCTCCTATTAAGGATAAAAAGGGTAAAGTGAAGATGGACAAAAAGGACCGGGCGCCAAAAAACATAACATAGAGAATGACCATCAGTCCCGCACCGGCATTGATTCCCAGAAGTCCGGGGTCCGCCAGTCCGTTCCTGGAAATACTCTGGATAATGCAGCCGGATAAAGCAAGTCCCCCGCCGATGAGCATGGAGATCACGATCCGGGGCAGCCGGAAGCTGAATAAAATCAGATTTTCCTTGCCCGTGCCGCCCCCCAACAGAGTGCGCAGGGTATCCAGGGGAGTCAGCTTGGCATAACCCGAGTTCATACTGATCAGCAGGGAAAGAATGAGCAGTGCCACACATCCGGCGAGGATCACCCGGTGCCGCCGGGCTACTTTCCTTTTGTACATTTCGTTGTTTTGCTGTTGAATCTGTTGTTGAATGTTCAGTTGCGTGTTCATTACAATGCCCTCTTTTGCCTGCGTGCGAGATAGAGAAAGAAGGGGACGCCGACCACAGCGATCAGAGCGCCGACGGGTGTTTCAAAGGGCGGGTTAAGCCTCCGGGCCCCCAGATCCGCCAGCACCATAAGCAAAGCCCCCATGACCGCCGAAGAAGGGATGATCCAGCGATAATCCACCCCCACCAAATAACGGACAATATGGGGAATGATCAGCCCCACAAAACCCACGGCACCTACCACAGCAACGGAAGCCCCGGCCAGGATGACCACGATCAGAGAACAGAGCATACTGATGGTCAGGGTGTTCAAGCCCAATCCTTTGGCCACCTCTTCACCAAGGCTGAGCAGGGAGATGGAACGGGAAAGGATCACGGCCCCCAGCAGAGCACCCAGTATCCATGGTGTCATGATCTTAATCTGGACCCAATTGGAACCGGCTACTCCTCCCACCGTCCAGAACATAATATCCTGAGCTACCTCAAAATACAGAGCAATGCCCTGACTAAGGGCGATCAGAAGAGCGCTGACCGCGGCACCGGCCAGCACCAGCCGCATGGGAGTGGCCCCTCCCCGCCTCATGGAGGCGATGCCGTTGACTAGGGCCGCCCCCAGAGCCGCACCTAAAAAAGAAAAAAAGATCACCTGCATATACCCCATCCCGGGAAAAAAAGCGAAACAGATGGACAGGGCAAAACCGGCTCCGGCGTTGAGCCCCAGCAGCCCGGAATCCGCCAAAGGATTGCGGGTGATCCCCTGCATAATGGCTCCGGCCACAGCAAAGGCCGCCCCGACCAGAGCGCTGGCAATGACCCGGGGCAAGCGGAGATCCATGATAATTAAATGCTGGGTATTGGTAGTGTCAAAGCGGAACAGCACATCCTTGATTACGGAAAGAGGGATTTCCGCCGCTCCCTTGGTGATGGAAAAGGCCATCAGCAGTATAAGCAGTCCCGTTCCGCCCAGAATGATGAGGCTCCCCGCCCAGGTGCGGCCTTTTTTCTTCTCTTGTTCCACCTTAAGCAGTTGTGCGGACTCTTTGATATGTTTCATTGACTGACAGCCCCCTTGTTGCTATGCACCGACCTGCGCCCTATGCAAATTGCTGTAGATGCCATTTTTCTGTAAAAGCTCCTCATGGCCCCCTTCTTCGGCAATACCCTCCTCCGTCAGGACCACGATCCGGTCGGCATTGCGAATGGTGGCCAGCCGGTGGGCAATGATCAGAGTGGTACGCCCCTGGGCCAACTCCGCCAAGGCTTGCAGAATCGAAGACTCGGTCAGGGTATCCAGGGAGGATGTAGCTTCGTCCAGGATGAGAATGGGCGGATTTTTCAGGAACATGCGGGCAATGGCGATGCGCTGCCTCTGTCCTCCGGAAAGCTTTACCCCCCGCTCCCCGATCAAGGTATCCATGCCCTCGGGCTGCTCCCGGATAAAATCGTCCAGCTGGGCCCGGCGGGCCGCCTCCCATAGTTCTTCTTCCGTGGCACCAAGCTTGCCGAAGCGGATGTTCTCCCCAATGCTGCCGGAGAAAAGGAAAACATCCTGCTGCACTACACCGATCTGCTGCCTTAAAGAAGCCAGCTTAAGCTTGCGGATATCCATCCCGTCAATGGTGATGCGCCCTTCATTCGCTTCATAGAAGCGCAAAAGCAGGCTGCATAAGGTGGTTTTACCGGCGCCCGATGTCCCTACGAAAGCCACCGTTTCACCGGCCCGGACAGACAGATCGATAGTGTTCAGGACAGTGCTGTCCTCACGATAACCAAAGCTCACCTGCTCATAGCGGATATCCCCCCGCAGGGAGGATACTGCCACCGCATCCGGCGCATCCTTGATCTCCGGCTCCGTATCGATAATTTCCACAAAGTTCTTAAAGCCCGCCATACCGTTGGGAAAGCGGACGGAGAAAGCTGCCAGCATGCGGATGGGCATGACCATCACATTGGCAATGAGAATGAAGCTGAACAGCTCACCGCCGGTCATCCCGCCGTTCAAAGTAAACCAGCTTCCCCCCAACAGAGCCAGCACCGGCAGCAGGCTGATAAACATATAGGTAACGGCCTCGTTCTGGGCAACATTTTTGAAACCGTCAATTTTGGCTTCACAAAAACGCTGATTGTCCGACACAAACAGCTTTTTCTGATGGTCTTCGTTAGCAAAAGCCTGCACCACCCGGATGCCGCCGATACCGTCCTCCAGCCTAGACAAAAAACCGCCGACGGCGCCGAACATGCGCTTTCTGGTCACCACCAGCCGGCGCATAAAATGCATATTGATCGCCAGCAGGATCACCACAAACAGGCTCAGAGGCAGGGCCAGCTGCCAGTTGGCGTGAAACATCATCACCATGGCACCGGCCAGAGTGAAGGTGGAGATCAAAAAATGCTCCGGTCCATAATGGGCCATATTGCCGATATCCATGAGGTCGTTGGTGATCCGGGAGGCCAGTTGGCCCTGCTTATGATTATCAAAGAAGCGAAAGGACAGCTTTTGCAGATGGGTGTAAATCTCAATCCGCATATCCGTCTCGATGTAGAGTCCCAGTTTTTCTCCCCAATACCCCACCACAAATTTCAGCACCGTATTCACGATATAAATCAAGACGAGCAGGCCACAGGCCCCTAAAATCAGCTTCCAGTCTCCTCTGGGCAGGAGGGTATCGACAATATGTTGGACCGTAAAAGGAAAAAACAATTCCAGCAAGGCGGCCGCTACAGCACAGGAGATATCCAAGAGAAACAGTCCCTTGTAGGGGCTGTAGTACCGCAGAAACCGTCTGATCATCATGGTTGATTTGCCCCTTTTTTCGTCAATAGTTGAAGGTTTCAGCAAAGAGAAACCGAGCGTTGGCCGTCCGAACAGGCAACGCCCGGTAAATTTTCTACTTGCTTGTCAGTGCTTCAACAAGGGAGCGAATCCCGATTTCCATACCCAGAGGTCCGCCGGAAAAGGCAGAGCGATCGACAGGAATCACCTGCCCCGCTTTCACTGCCGTCAAAGACTGCCATACGGAGCTGTTGGCATTTAAATCAGCCAGTTTATCTTCATCCACGGTATTGGTTATTTCGTCATAGAGGATGATAAAGTCAGGATTCAAATCGGCCAGGCTCTCCAGGGATAATTGCCCCGGTTTTTCATAAGGGCTTTTCAGGCCGATGCCTTTTTCCGGATTAAAGGCAAAATCCGGCATCCAGGAATAGATATCCTTTTCCTGAAGTCTGATGAAGACAAAGGTTTTATCCTGATAAGGAGCAAGCTTTGCTTTGGCATCTGTCAGCAAGCCCTCTAATCTGGCAATTTCAGCCTCAGCTTTTGCTTCTTCACCCAACATCATGCCATACTCTCTGATCACCCCCTGCCAGGTGGACCAATTCTCTCCATAGCCGGGGATCGGTCCGCCGGCCACGGCAATGACGGGGGCTATTTTTTTCAAGTCTTCCACAATAGCGCCCTGGGTGCTGTCAATATAGAGGATGACATCCGGGTTAACCTCCACCAATTTTTCCAGATTGGGGGCTTTCGTGGCCCCTACATCAATAATTTCAAACTTCTCCGCATAAGGGATCAACGAACCCCACCCTTTGTAAACCGTCTCCGTATCCGTAGCCGCCACAGGAATCTGGCCTAAAGCCACGATGGGTTCGTAATTATGAAAATTCAGCAGAGCAATGCGCTCCGGCTTCTTATCCAGGACGATTTCATTGCCCACGGCGTCCACATAGGTCCTGGGCCAGGCAGCTTCCTCCCCTGTCCCCGGCGTATTTTCCGGCGGAACCTCAGCATTATTGTTGGCCGGTGCTCCGCCGCAGCCTGTAAGCAGCCCCAGCATCAGTGAGATGGACACTATCAGTACCATTAGTTTTTTCATTATCATACCCCTCCAATAGCGTTTGAGTTAGTTGCAGCTAACTCATCAGTGTCAGTATAGCAAGGGATACTTTAAATTGAAATGGACTAAAATTCAAAACCCTATGGATTTTTGCTGACTCTGCTCCTGCTTGGCTAAGCGAACTTATAGGGCAATGCCATCCCGGTATTCCGACGGCGAAACCCCCGTGTATTTCTTAAAGGCTTTGCTGAAATAAAGACTGTCCGTATAGCCGACCCATCCCGCCACCTGTTTCACAGAACAGCCTGGGGAGCCCAACAGCTCTTTAGCTTTGCTGATCCGGCATTCGATTAAGTAATGGATGGGACTCATTCCCGTATGACGTTTGAATAAATAGGAAAACTGCCGCCTTTCGGTGCTAAACTCATCAGCCACTTTTTGCACGGTCAGTTCATCGGCATAGTTCAAGCGGATATATCCCATGGCCTCTTCGATCAGCTTGCTGTCCTCGTGGCCAGGCTGCCCGCAGGCTGCTGTGAATATTTCCTGCAATAAGGAAAGGAAAAGGACTTTGGTCTGGAACTTTGCCGCCGCACCAGGCATGCTTTGGTTGTCGAGAATCTGCCGTACCAGATGGGGAACTTTGGCGCTGTGGCCATGAACCAGTGAAAAATCTTTGTGAAACAAGGGATATTCGTTCCTCTCATGCTGGGGAATATGGTAGTGAATCACAGCATACTCCCATTCCCGGTCACCGATGACTTCCTTGCTCAGCCGCATACCGGGACCGGCATGAACCACCATCCCCGGTTCTATAACATAAGGCTTGCCGTCGAAGGTAAAACAAGCGCTGCCGCTGAAAGGAATAACCAATCCTCCCCCAGCCGGGTTGGTCTGCCGGTTGAGGACTTTCAACTCGGGAGATATCCTCTCCCCAAAAGCTCCCACAAAAGATACATCCGCTTTGGCATAATAATCGATAATTTCATTAAGGCTGATTTCCAAGACGTTTTCCTCCAAAGGGCTTATTATTTTAGAAGCAATCGCTTTTTCTGAGCATGATAATCATTATCATTTAAATTAAAATATACTACACCCTTGTGGGGATGTCAAGGATGCTAAGTCTTTTTTGTGGATTACTTCCACCCATCTGTGCAATTGAAAACGGCTGCATTTTTTTCGTAATGCAACCGCTTATTTGGGAATTTACTGTCTCCAATTTTCCGACCTGTATTTTCATCCATTTTCCTTGAAAACTATTACCTGGCTAAGGGTTTCTTTTCCAGTGCCTAACTTCCCCGGTAATGGCATCAATATAGCGAATTGGAGTTCTTGATTTAACATCACATAGTCGGTAAACAAGTGTATCTGACTCTTCTTCGCCATAGTTATGATCCCATTTCAACTCAAAATCCAAATGACTCATAAATATTTCCTTGGCTCTCTCTTCTGTCAGTGCCGGTTTTATCGGCAACTGCTGCAGCTGTTCACTATCAAAATCAGGTCCGTTGTAGTAATCAACCAGCCCTGTGGTACGGTTGACAGTAACTGTGACTATGGAGTCTACAGGTATGCCATGACCATTGTGAGCTGTGAAAACGAACGCTTCCTTTATATCATCATCTATATCATCATCCCAATTTTCCTGTTCCTCATTTTCATCTCCAGCTTTGGGTACCGTTAGTTGAAGGAAGCCGAAATACTCCGGGATCACCCATTCTAAAAACTCAATGGCAATGGTATAGCATTCTTCGCGGGTCAGCTGCCTATCACCCTTCCGCTCCATAAACCAGATAAAGCTCCTCACTTTTCCAGAACGTTTGGAAACAAAAGCCTTAACCGTATCTTCTGTTTGCCGCCTGAAAAAGCCGTCCATGGACAAATCCTTTTCCATCACCTGCCAATTACGATCCCGCCAGACAATGCCCCTCTCTTTCCCCATATCCACTTCACGGATCATCTCAAGGTTTTCCGTAATACCCACCACTTCTGCAATTCCTAAGTCTCGGCGAACCTTCTTTAATGAGAAGGTTCGCAGGGGAACATAGGTTTCGCCTTCCCCTTCATCACTGCTCATCTTTGTTTCCGGACATAAATCAGCTGCTCGATATTTCTGGAAAACGGCATTTGGTTCATATACCAAATAAAGACCGCCTTGTTCCACATCATGGATCTCACTATGCAATAAATGAATCTTGAGTCGGAATTGAAGAGCATGGCCTATGTGTTCCTTCAATTTTTCTTTAGATATTTGAGTAGAAGGTATTTCCGGAATTCTCCTTACTCCTTTATAGGAAGAGGAAAAGGTTACAACCTCTCCTAATGAGTCTATATCCATATAACACCCGGCATGTTCTAAAGGTAAGCCCATCACGATTTGTTCGTAATAGAAACGATCAGCATGGGACAGTTTTTTTGTTTTAGAGAAGGTTAAATCTTTCCAAGCATCCGGGTAATGAGTACATAAAAAGAGCTCCGCACATTTTCTTTTTTCAACTTCATCCATGGCTATGGCAGCGGGTTCTTTCTCTTGCCGATCAATGGATAAATAGGTTAAGTTCCCTTGAGCATCAAGGTGAACAGAGATCGCCTCATCCCGCTTTTTATCGGTCCATAAGAAAATGGCTTCTCCTTCTGCCTTTTCGCTTTCAAGATAATCCTCAATAGTCAGCTCATAATCGTCAGGAATCTTTACTACTGAATTTGCGATTCTTAATAATTCCTTGTTCGGCAAACTTGTCACTCCTCTGTTATCTGACCTAGGAGGCCCCTATATTCAAAGGCCGCCAAGGATGGCGGCCCCTTTTACTACAGCTTTGTTGTAAATTCCTCTAAAGTAATTCCTGCCTGCTCAAGTATGCTCTGGAGCGTGCCTTTTGCTACCTCATAGTGATTAGGAACTATAACTGTCTTGATAACCGCTCCTTCTTTGCGAAGTTTTATATGACTTCCTTTCTGTGAAACAACCGAGAATCCAAATTGGTTTAATCCAGATATTATCTCACTTGGCTTTAATACCGGATACTTCGAACCCATTATACACTTACCTCCAGCATTGTAACAAACAACTGCTTCTGTTTGTCTTGGCCGATAGGTATATCTTCGTAATATAACTCCAGAGCTTCTTTAAGATTGTCTATAGCTTCTTCCACCGTCTTTCCCTGAGAAGCCACGCTATTCTCTAAGCACTTTGCAACATACCAATCGTCATCTTTCTGAACAATGACAGTCACTTTATAAGTCATACTTATCTCACTCTCCATATAGGATTCTAACCTTATTCTACCATAAACTCAGAGTATAATGTCATCTTATAAGACCTCTCTGAAAATGTTCCCGTACAAAATGAAGTGCATGGATGCGCTTCCCCCTGCGTCCTATGTCATAATGAAGTAAACTGCGAACGCCGTTAACAGAGATGGTAAACCCAGTAAAAACAGCTTTGTTGATATACTCATTCTTTTTCTAAAATCATCTTCACCAGAATAATTACCTCTCATTCTATCTCCGCTAACAAATACTCCGGCAAATAGGGCCGAAATCGCCGTCGGAATTAAGCCAATAATTAATAACGCATTTACTGTAATTTCCGGATTCCCAACCAACCACGAAATTATTAGTGTCGCTAAACTTACGATAATTCCAATTCCCAAAAACTTCATTTCCCATCCCTCCTTCGCAAAACTGAATTATCTTGCAATAAACTTACGATAATCATCCTCTAGAATGCCCATATAAATATCAGTTTCATATTTGCCTTCAACGACTGCACCCTCTCCGTCTATTCCCTCTATAACAAATCCACATTTCTCATAACACCTAATTGCTCTTTTGTTATATTCCAACACTCGTAAATATATATAAATTCCGACTGCTGTTAGCCTAGTCAATAGTTTCATCTACCCTTTAACATCTATCTGCCCATCTAAACGGACCGTAACTTGATTTATACCAACCTTTTCATTTAATTTTGCCTGGGAACCCAGGCAATTAATTAATTGCTGTTCTGCATACCGCCTGACTCCCTCTGGCACATTTGAGTTTGAGATAACTGCACTTGCACGCACAATAGCTTCAATGTTTCGAGCAGATTGTCCAATTTGTTCATTAAGAAATATTTGTCTGGCTCTTTCTTCTCTCTCCCCGGCATAAACCAAATCAATCAACGCCCCTACCGCGCCTTTAGCATCTACTTGGAAAGGTGATTGCTCGGTAAACGAAGTTATTCTTACTGCCTCAGGATAAGTAAAATCATAGAGGGGGATCTTCCGGTTTCCATTATTATAAAAAACTACTGGTCTTTTATAGCTGGAAATCACCTTCCAAAAACTATCAGGAGACTTTTCATTATCAGCCATAACTACATAATCCTTAAAAGTGCTGTCCAATAAAGATTCAGATGGAAAAATCTCCGCAGAACTTGCCGCTACTGAAAAACGACAATCTTCTATACCCCTGGCCGAAAGCTCGCAAATTCTTTGTACGGTAGTCAATTTCATGTGATTCAAACATGTTTGTTCAAGGTAATGAATAATCCCCCAAACCGGAACCCCTTCCTTACCTAAACAACTCACACTACCAATTTGTATTTCTTCAAACTCCGGATAATCTTCCATCTATTATTCTCCTCTTAAAAATTCTATATCTTTTTGATTTCGCTAAGGTAAGAGAAACGCGTATAAATTTAGCCATTTCCCTTTCTTTGTTCCATAATTTCTGTCTTATAGCTTTGATGTGTTCCTTTTCATGCAAAACTCCCCCCATACACTAAAGAACAATTTTTGTGAATTAGTACTTGGCTTTTAAGTCATTAGATGAATATATTCAACAGTACGCCACCAGATAGTCTGCAGTTCCGTCACCCATGCTCGTCAGATGCCCTGCAGGAAACATCAGATAACGTTTTCACCATTCCCGCAGCGTCATATACATTCATATTTTCTAAGTTGCGGGAAACGAGATACCCTAAACATCTATTTTGAACCCTAAATCAACTTCGTTTGCTGGCTTTCCACCTTTAATTCCCCAGTTTTCCATGGGGGGCTCATATATGACAATGGTAATATCGTTTCCATTAATACCTGGATTCTTTTCAAGGTTACGAACTATTGCAGAGTAAAGATGTCTCTTTGCTTCTAAACTCCGCCCTTTAAACACTGTTAACTCAATCAATATACACTGCTCACTTTTAGTATCGGGAATCTCAAAATGTTCGCTATCTAATTCGTAGAGTCTTTGGTTCCGATCATAATCTGGAATCTTAAATGCCTCCACTAACGCAGAATGAATCCCATCCAAAATAGCCTTTCTGTAATCAACACTTCTCCCTTTCAATATTTCTACCTTTACCAATGGCATATCACTGCCCCCTTTACCTAGATTGATGCTTGAAAAAGACGCCTAATGTCCCGCATGTTCCCGACCAGCCGCAATCCCTATGCACCCAAAAATGTCGCTGCCCGAATAATCAGTGACGACCGGCTTCAATGAAGTATCCGGAAAGTATGCATTCATTAATATAGTTTCTTATATATGGATGCTTCTCCTTCTTTTTGTTGTAAAATAGTTACAAGTGAATAATCCGGGCTAAAATGAGCCACTGTTCCGGACCGCGAGAGCCATGGCTCCGGTTTTTTTGAGCCACCCTTCCGGATGGAGAGCCACTGGGTCAGACTTCTTGGCAGAATGTGTCCAACACTCAAGAGAGGAGTGTTAATACATTCAAGGAGGTCCATCCCATGACCCATTACAGAGAGATTCTACGGCTCTTTAGCCAAGGAATCAGCCAACGGAGCATCGCAGTCAGCTGTGAATGCTCGCGCAACACCGTCGCAAAGGTATTAAACCGGGTCCAGGAACTGAACTTAAGCTGGCCACTCAACCCGGACATGACCAACGGCGAATTACAGAAACTTCTCTTTCCAGAATCTGCGTTACCTTCCACGCGAAAGCGCCCAGACTGCGAATATCTTCATAAGGAGATGGCTAAAAGCGGCGTAACCCTTAGCCTCCTCTGGAATGAATACTGTGAAGCGTGCCGCCTGAGTCATGAGATCCCTCTCATGTACTCTCAGTTCTGCTATTACTATCAGCAGTATGTGTCCAAAACCAAAGCCACAATGCATATTAGTCACAAACCGGGCGAGCAGATGGAAGTCGACTGGGCTGGGCAAACGGCGGGTATCATCGACAGCGATACGGGCGAGATCATCACCGCCTATGTTTTTGTCGCTGTCCTCTCCTGCAGTCAATACGCATATGTCGAGGCGTTTCTGTCCCAGAATCAAGAGGCCTGGATTTCAGCCCATGTCCATGCGTTTGCGTATTTTGGCGGGGTTACCCGAATCCTCGTCCCGGATAATCTAAAAACGGGTGTGGAGAGGGTAGCCTGGTATAGCCCGGTCCTTAATAAGACTTACCATGAATTAGCGGAGCACTATGGCACCGCCGTTATCCCTGCACGAGTCCGAAAACCCAAAGACAAACCCAGCGTGGAAGGGGCGGTCGGGGTGATCTCGACCTGGATCCTAGCGGCGCTTCGGCGGCAGCAGTTCTTTTCTTTAGGCGAGCTCAATGAAGCGATTCGCGAGAAGCTTGAGGAATTGAACCGAAAGCCCTTTCAGAAGAAACCCGGGAGTCGCCTTAGCGTCTTTCTGGAAGAAGAGAAGGCCATGCTTTTGCTACTTCCCGCTGCACCTTACGAATTAGCCGTCTGGAAGGTTGCCACGGTGCAATTTAACTATCATGTTCTGGTGGATAAAATGTACTACAGTGTCCCTTATGAATATATCAAGCACAAGGTCGATGTTCGGATCACAAGCCATGTGGTGGAGGTTTTCTTTCAGGGAAATCGCATCTGTTCCCATCCCAAATTACGGGGACGCCAAGGGCAATACAGCACTGTAACCGAGCATATGCCGGAGGACCATCAAAAGTACACCGCCTGGAATGGAGCGCGATTCGAGTCCTGGGCCAAAAGCATTGGGGAGCATACATCGGTTGTGGTGAAGGCGATCTTAGCTTCCCATCGAGTAGAGCAACAAGGCTATAGAAGTTGTATGGGTTTGCTTAAGCTGGCCGACAAATATTCCATCAACCGGTTGGAAGCAGCTTGTCAGAAAGCGCTCTCCTACACCCCCAATCCGAGTTTCAAAAGTATCCAGACGATTCTTCAGACGGGCCAAGACAAGATTGGCAAGGAAGAACCGGTTGAGGTTTCAGATTCCTCCTCCTTCGGATTTACCCGAGGGGCAGACTATTACAGGAGGAATTCATAATGCTCAACGAAACAACCTTGACTAAACTCTATGAGATGAGGCTTTCCTCCATGGCCGAGTCCTTTCGCCAGCAGATCCAAGATCCAACCTACAACGCGTTAGCGTTTGAAGAACGAATCGGATTGATGGTCGACATCGAATGGGCAAGACGAAAGAACAATAAACTGGCTAAATTGGTCCGCAAGGCGGACCTGAATTTACCCGAGGCCTGCCTGGAGAATATGGAATATCATGCAGACCGCAAGCTGGATAAGGCACAAATTACCCGGCTGTCGACGTGTGCATATATTCAAGACAAGCACAATATTATCATTCTTGGAGCTTCCGGCGCCGGCAAAACCTATCTGAGCTGCGCATTCGGAATTGCGGCCTGCCGCAATTTCTACACGGTAAAATACATTCGTCTACCAGATCTGCTCAATGAACTGGCCATTGCACGAGGTGAAGGAATCTACAAGAAAGTCATGAATCATTACAAAAAGGTGAGTCTGCTCATCCTAGATGAATGGCTGCTCGTTTCCTTAACCCAGACCGAGGCCCGGGATCTTCTGGAGATCATCGAAGCAAGACATAAAAAAGGATCCACGATTTTCAGTTCCCAATTTTCCCCGGCAGGATGGCATGGCAAAATCGGTGAAGGGACTTTAGCCGATGCAATTTTGGATCGAATTGTTCATGATTCGTATACCATCATGATTGATGGTGAGGATTCCATGCGCAAACGTAAAGGAATACCGGACTAAGAGCTTATCTAATGAAGGTGTTGTGGAGAGTACTACCACTCTCCATACACCAATTTTCGCAAAACCCAAGAAGGAAAGATCCTTCGGCAAGCTCCCCTCCCTTGGCTACGCCAAGTACGGGGAGAATTTGCTACCTATTTGTTCGGGAAGGTTTATGGGGATTTTAAGGTTGGCTTACCCACCGGAGCGATGGCTCTATTTTCCCGGAGAGGTGGCTCAATGGGTACCGGAATAGCGGCTCTCGGGAACCGTAATATTCATACAAGTTCCTTGCCGGGGTCCCGGGTGCTCAGGATTCGACAATTTTCCGGCGTGCACAATGCATAGGTTTAAATAACCATTCTGCAATCTTAAAAGGCGCCGGGGAGGATATTAACATGTGCACAGCAATCACATTACAGTCCCAACAGATGGAGAATTTTTTCGGGCGAACCATGGACTTTTCTTATTGGATTGAACCACAGCTCTATGTAGTACCCAAAAATTATGTATGGACTAATATTTTAAACAACCATAGGTTTTATAATTATTACAGCTTCATCGGCATCGGCCAGGAAAGCGATGGTGCACTGGGGTTTTTCGATGGTGTCAATGAAAAAGGCTTTGCCGCTGCAGCACTCTATTTTGCCGATTATGCCCAATACGCCATGCCTATGATCCATTTGGGAAAGAAGCCTGTTGCCTCTTTGGATTTTCTTCATTATATTTTGGGAAGATGTGGATCTATCGAAGAATTAAATATAATCCTGCAGAACCTCTCTCTCATTGGTCTGCCCGATCCTATAACACAGACTGTTGCCCCCTTGCATTGGCTTGCCACAGATAGAAGCGGGCAATGCGTCGTCATAGAATCCACCAAGAATGGTCTGGAACTCTTCCCTAATCCCCTCGGTGTTCTGACCAACAGCCCTGATTTTCAGTGGCAGATGACGAATTTAAGAAATTACCTGGACGTATCCCCATTGCAAGCCAGTGAGACCTACTGGGGAAACATTCAGTTAAAGCCCTTCGGTCAGGGAGCAGGAACCCGGTTGCTGCCGGGAGGTTATACCTCCCCGGAACGATTCGTAAAAACTGCCTATCAAAAAACACATATACCACTGCCAAAGAACAGAATAGAAGCAGTAATGGCCGTCTTCCACCTTATGGAAAGCGTTTCTATTCCCAAAGGAGTCATTATCACCGAGCGCAATACTTACGACTATACCCAGTATGCAGCTTTAATGAATACACATACTTGCGAATACTTCTTCAGGACGTATGACAACAGCCAGATTGCAACGGCAAGCCTTTGGGATCGTTATGAATATAGTGTACGGCCAATCTGCCTGGGAAAACTGAACCGTCCGGTCGTGTTTGAGAAAGTGCCTAATCCATAGCTAAGCAGACACCACGGCAAAGCAGGATTAAAGTAAGCGGAGATTCCGCCTAACGTTTCAAGGGTTTGCGACGTCGGGGTATTACATTCATATTACTCCCCAATGTCGCAAACCCTCTGTTGTGAAGTCCCTGTTTCCTATTTAAGCTCATTTAACATTTGGATTATCAAAGGCTTCGTTCTAGGCAAATCACTCTTAATTATCTCCCAAACTATCTCTGAATCAACTCCGAAATATTCATGAATTAGTATATTCCTCAATCCTATCATGCTTCTCCAAGAGATATCTGGATAATTACTGACTGTCTCTTCTGGGATACTCTTCGAAGCTTCTCCTATTACCTCTAAATTACGAATAACAGCATCGAACACTAAGCTATTCTTCGTAAAATCCTCATATGATAATTCCCCAACATACAGTTCTATCTTCTCCATGCAACCAATAATATCTTCTAAATACATAACATAATTTCTCTTGATCATTGGTATGATACCTCTCTCAGTATATTTTCCTTGATTTGAGGTTTAAGTGCATTAGGAGTTACTAAATCAACTTTTCGATTTAGAATTTCTTCTAAATAAAGCTTTAATTCTACAAATTGAAAACCTACTGGTCGCGTAAACTCAACTATTAAATCTATATCACTGTCTTCATTCTGCTCATTTCGAGCATAAGAACCGAACACACCTATTTTCTTAACAGAATATCGCTTTTCAAGTATCGGCTTATACTCTCTTAACCTTGCTTCAAGAGCATTCTTATCAAGCATAAATAATCACTTCCTCATTAAAAGAATTCTTCATGAAACTTGCTTTTCCTTCAAGCAAGACCCCCTCCCACTAATATTATATACATAAAATGGGATTTCATAATCATGGTCATATGGGCTGAGCTTGCCGTCTGCACGCTTGCGACGAGTTCAGGAGACATTCCTATTTGTTTGGTTACTTCCACTTGGAGATTAATTAACATCGCATTAGACGCTACGTTACTCCCGGTAAGAAAACCGCCGAGCCCGCCCATAACCGGCGAAAACACTATAAATGCGATCGTTGATAAGGTTACCGGAACCCATTGTTTTAAAGACAGCTGAACCGCTCTCTTGATAACATGCTTTTTAATTTTGAATAAAGCAATGGTTCCTGAAGATTGTTCCATATCGCCAAGGGAAATATCATTTTTTGTCGAATATAAGCATTAAGATTCCTTTTTCCGCCCCAGCCTCCTCTCCCCTTTGGGTGATTGTGATCACTTGCATTTAAATGGAGTTGTGGAGGTCTGTTTTTTCGCTGGCCAAAACGGAGCTCTCGTTGTACTGGAGTACCAGGCCTTTGAACTGGAGGATGTTATATGATTACAATTCAAGATGTCCTTAATGCTGATGTTTTTCAAAACTATAATGTTTTAGCCGGTGAAAATGGTCTCTTGCGGGAGGTCACAACGATCACCATCGCCGAAGTTCCGGATGCGGCCAAATGGTTAAGGGGAGGCGAACTCGTCTGTTCAACAGCCTTCTTTATCAGCAACACAGGTTTAGAACAAAGTGAATGGGTTGAAAGTTTAATCATCAGTGGCGCATCCGCTTTAGCCATTAAAACCAGCCGCTTCCTTGGCGTACTGCCCCAAAGTATTATTGAATGTGCCAATAACCATAACTTTCCGATCATTGAACTGGATCATGAAGTTACATGGCCGGCAATCATTGAAGCGTTTATGGATTATGTAACAAATCAACGGATAAAAATAATGCAGCTTATTGAAGACGTCCAAAGGGATTTAATCAATCTTGTTTTGGAAAACAACACCATACAGACCCTTGTGAATAAAATCTCCGAATTAGTAGGAAATACCATCATCATCGAGGATGCCAAACTCAACGTGATTGCCGTGAGCAATGTTGAAGGAGATATCCAGTCTAACCTCGACTCCCCTGTTTTTAAGGCAAGGATTAACGAACATTTCAGGCAAAACGTCTTGAAATCCAACTTTTATAAAGCCGTCAAAATGGGCGAAAAAAAAGAACATCTTGAAATCAATCTCAGCCTACCCAATTCAGAAAAAATAAGAAACTACATGTTTCCCATCTTTTCCAATAAAACAATTTATGGTTTTATTTCCTTGTTAGAGAGCCAGCAAATTTACTCATCCACCGATCTGATGGTATTAAAAAACTCATCAACTGCCATCGCCCTCCAATTAATGAAGCAGTACCTGAACCAGCAGACATACAGGAAAAAGAACCTGGCCCTTATTGAAGATATCATTCATGGACGGATTCATACCCAAATTGTCTTTGAATATGATTTTCTTAACATAAATTTAGCTAACCCTATGGTCGCTGTCCTCATGGACTATGCAGAACCTAATCTTGAAAACAATTATTTTTGGGAACGCTCTGAAGATCTCATCACCATGACGATCAGAAAACATCTCTATAAACACTTTAATCAAGTGATTATCGGCAATAATGGCTCATTATTTACTTTACTGGTCTCCTTTCAGCCGAATCAGATTGAGAAAGTAAATTCCCTGGTTAAAGAAGCTGTAGAACATGCCTTGGCAGAACTAGCGAAGCAATTTGGCGAGGATAAATTCAGCATCGGGATTGGCGGCGCTTATCCTCAGCCGGAACTGGTGGAAAAAAGCTTTAAAGAAGCCAAAACCGCTTTATCTGTAGCCAAGAAATGTAAGATCAGGCGGGGTAATGTGCTTCTTTTTGAAGAAATAGGTATTCATCGCATTATTTTTATGGTTCAGGATACCGCCAAAATAAGAGATTTTTGTGACGATCTCCTCCTCGAACTAAAAAAATACGACGAAAAAAACAGCGATGTTCTCTTGGAAACCCTTCACGAATTCCTCTTGTGCGATTGCGTAGTGAAAGAGACAGCCAAGAAAATGTTCGTCCATCCCAACACGGTAACCTATCGCATCAAGAAAATAAAACAACTCCTTAAACATGACTTAGCTCTCCCGGAATTTAAAATGGCGTATTTATTCGCTTTAGAAGCCAATGATTTCCTGAAGGAATTATTTTAAGCTTTTTATTGAAAGAGCGGATGCCGCGCAGGCATCCGCTCTGAAGTTTCATATCGGCAGGAATTACTTCAGTCGTTTTTAACCAACCTTTCGTAATGACTTGGTTTCCGATCATAGACCAGGTGAGTACCGGGCACCACTGATTTCAGGCGGGCATTGCAGAAATTGCAGTAAGCTCCCGTGGCATGAAGGGGCTTATTAAGCAATGTTGAGGCAATGATACTTCCCGATGGATCAACGATAAAACTTGCCCCATCTGCAGAATTGCCCAGAACGCCGGAATAAACAGCAATAATAAAAATCCGGTTCTCCGCCGCCCTGGTTCGGGCTAAGGGAACTGCCTTCGCCAAGGACATGCCATGCTGCCAAAGAACGGCATCAGCCCCTTTAAGCATCAAGCAGCGGGCAGCTTCAGGCAACAGCATCTCTTGTTCGTGCAGAAAGCCTATTCTGCCCATGGGCAGAGCTTTAACCACGGGGAATTGGTTTTCCGGGTTAGCAACGTCCTGTTGAGGAACCGAATCCTTTGTACGATAGCCTGCTAAGACTCCCTTGTTGGAGATTAAGCGGCTTTTTGTTTGCCCATCTGTGGAACCAGTCACAACAATAAATTGATTGTCTGCCAATAAACCCTGATAGGGTGCAACTTCTTCTTCACCCCTTGCCGTGGGCAAAACAATCAGATTCGGCTCCAGTTCCAAAAGGCGTTTAACATGGGTCATCCGGTCATCTTTTAAACCGCCGTCAGCGAGGGAACTGCTTACGGTGACGAATGGGGTTAAACCTTCGGGAATAACAGGCTCTGTCAAATAGCGATACATCGGCAGCTTTGCTGTTTCAGTGGTTAAAATACCGTACAAGTCCGGACACCTGGGGGGCAGTTCCTCATGGGCAATACATTGAATCTCACCCTGAGCATCCGTAGGAATTTCTACCGATACGATCCCATTCTTATGGGAGGGGGCCTGGGCCACACAGGTTCCCTCCGGGCTATAAACAGCGGAACGGCCTGCATAGGTAACCGTATCTGCTTCCACGCCCCATTTATCGGACACTGCCAGCCATACTTTATTTTCACGGGCTCTGGTAGCCAGCATGTAGTCGATTTGCGCATTGCTTAGTTTTTCAAGCTCCGGTCCGGATGCCGTAAGATTGGCCAGGTCAATAATCAGCTTGACCTTTTCCAGGGCCACGCTGCGGACCAGTTCCGGCAACCGGGCATCTGCACAGATGATGAGACCCACCTTGCCGAACTCCGTATCTGCTGTGACGACTTCTGCTCCTGGTTTAAACCATCTTCTGTCAAAATGCCAGAGATTGCTTTTGGATTTTCTGGCGATCTCCTCCCCTTGGGGGTTAAAAAGACTGGCCAGGTTTTCATTCTTATCAGCATAACCAAAAGCAATATAGGTATGGGTTGTCTGACAGATTTCCTTTATCTCAGCCAAAATCTTTTCCACTGCTTCTTCATACTCCGGCTTGTCAAGGGGAGCTAAAAAGTAAGCAGGATAAACGCTCTCCGGAACAATAAGCAAATCATGATGTTGAGACGCTTCAAGAATTGACTTTCTTATTTCAGCCCAAGCCTGATGAGAGTCTTGCCAGGCCTGAGCCTCAACTTGTAAACATGCTAATCTCATATGTTATTCACCCTTTACTTGGAAACATTCACATCTCTTCCCTATGTGTGTGTTATTTCCTTTCATCCGCTGCTTCTCTATGGATTCATCTTGCGATAAGGGAATTCTAACTGATTAAACTGCATCGCTTATTTTTCTTCCCCTCTAAAACTGCATCAATACCACGTCTTATGGATGCAACAGAGCGTTCGATCAAGTCCTCCTCTTCCGGCAGTAAATCGATGGGCAATATCTTTTCCACTCCCTGCCGCCCAATCACAGCGGGAACATTCAGCACCAGATCTTGATAGCCCAGTTCACCTTCCAAGTGAACTATACAAGGCATGACCCGATGCTTATCCAGCAGGATAGACTCGATCATTTCTGTTAAGGCGGCAGCGGGAGCATAATAAGCACTGCCATTGCCTAACAAATTGACGATTTCCGAACCGGCCTGACGTGTCCGTTCCATAATTTTTTCAATTTCAGCTTCCGGCAATAGCTGCTGAATGGGTATACCATGGACAGAACAATAGCGTACCAGCGGTACCATATCATCCCCATGAACCCCCAGAACAAACCCTGTTACATCTTCGGCAGATACCTTAAGCTCGCTGGCTACAAAATAGCGGAAACGCGCTGAATCAAGAACTCCCGATTGTCCAATAACCCTGTTCCGTTTAAACCCCGACTCTTTGAAAGCAACGTAGGTCATAATATCCACGGGATTGCTTAAAATGATCAGAGTACTATGGGGGGAGTGTTGAACAACCTGCCGGACGACATGGGTGACGATTCCAGCATTAATATCGCATAGTTCGTTGCGCGACATTCCCGGCTTACGGGCAATACCGGCCGTAATCACCACAACATCCGAATCAAGTGTATCCTGATAATCCGAGGTACCCGTTACGCGGACACTGGAACGAGTCAGAGGACCGGCTTCCATGATATCCAGAGCTTTCCCTTTCGTCGGATTTTCGTTTGCCTGGGTATCCAGTAAAACAATATCTCCCAACCCTTTCATAGCCAGCATAAAAGCAGTTGTTGTCCCTGTGAATCCGGATCCGATCACTGATATTTTTGCCATGAAACCGACCTCCTTAGGCACGCTTCACATAGTTGCCATCCCCTGGTTTTCCCAGTAGTTTACCTTCGGACATAATGATTTGGCCTCTCAATAAAGTCATGACGGGTTTGCCGGTGCATTGGAAACCGTTGAATGGTGACCATTTGGCTTTAGAGCAGATCCCATCATCCTGGATGGTCCACTTCTTTTTCATATCAACCAAGACAAGATCCGCATCTGCTCCCACCCGAATGCATCCTTTTTTCGGGTACAGTCCGAGGGCCTTAGCCGGATTCTCGGCATACATCCGGACAAATCCGGCCAGGGAAAGTTTATTGTTATTAACCGCTGTCAGCATTACCGCACTTGTGGTATCGATACCCGGCAGGCCGAAGGGCGATGTCCAAATTGACCCTGAATCTTTATGTCTTTTAGTTGAAGGAGCATGATCGGAAGCTAAAATATCCAGCTCTCCCTTACCCACCAATTCCATTAATTCCTGGGATTCCCGGGCTGAGCGGGAGGGCGGGGTAAATTTACCAAAGGAGCCCCGCGCGGCCAGGGTATTTTCCTCAAGGTATAAATATTGGGGACATATCTCAGCAAGCACCTTGGCCCCGGCCTCTTTTGCCTCCTGAACTATACCCACAACATCGGGGTGGCTTAAATGGGCAATGGTTACATGGGCTCCCGTCTCTTTGGCAATAAAGCAAACATTGGCCACGGAGATAGCTTCTGCAGCTTTGGAACGCCATTCCTGGATTACATGGCCGTCATCCCGGTTATTTCCCTTAAGAATTTTTTCATTCTCCGCAGTTAATGAGTCGTCTTCACAATGAACCAAAACCCTTCCCCCGAAGGAGGCGACTTTAGTAAAAGCACCATGGAGACTGGCGCTGTTTTGTCCGGGAACACCATGGGTTGTGCAGGTAAATACCTTAAAATAGGATATCCCTTCCTGCCAAAGTTTTTCCAACTGGTCATATTGACCTGGCCAGATATGAGCAGCAAAGCCAAAATCCACTAAGGATCGCTCTTCAATATAGCTCTTATAGTTTAAGAAATCTTCAACCGTAAGGATGGGGCGGCTGTGGGTATGTTCAATGACAGTGGTCACCCCGGCCATGGCCGCCGCTGTCGTGCCATGAATAAAATCCTCACGATCGGTTTCCGTTGGATCCATAAAATGCACATGTTGATCAATAAAGCCGGGCAACACGAGAAGCCCCTCAGCATCAATGGTTTGCTTGACATTTGCCAAAGGTGAAGAGCTTATTGCCTCGATTTTCCCGTTATTAATTGTAATATTTCCTTCAATCTGCCCCTGCTCTGTTTGGATTTTTGCGTTGATGATCTGAATGTCGTACATAAGTTACACTCCTAGTTTGTCTGATTTAATTACCTTAATTTTGATTGCCTTAAATGATGGTTAAACCCCGCGGATGTTTCGTCATCCGTTTTGCCCCGTCAGCGGTTACCACAAAATTATCGCCGATCTGTACGGAAGCGCCTTTAGCTTTTACCGTGGGATGAATGGCAAGGTACATGTTCTCCTGGAGAACCATGGGATCAAAAGCATCAAAATAGGGGCGCTCCACCAGCCCGTAGCCCTGGCCGTGTCCGCACAAACGAATTTCGGGATCAAATCCGTTCCTGGTCAGCCAGTCGTTGCAGGCGGCAAAAACATCTTTGCCTCTGACACCCGGTTGGCAAAGCTTGGCGAGATAGTCCTGAAGCTCGATTCCGGCTGCCGCAACCTCCAGCATTTCCGGAGCAGGCGCACCAACATTGAAGTAACGGTGAAGATCGGCATAATACCCCACCATCGTCGGCACCTCGAACAATACATTGAGAGCGTCCCCCGCTTCAATGATCTTGTTCTGATAATGAAGGGCAAACATAGGACCGGCCAGTCGTGACGAACCAACAAAAAGATTGGAGAGGTACTCGTCCGCACCCATTAACAGGGCAAGACGGTAGAGGTCTGCACCAAATTCCCGTTCCATGCGCCCAGCGTAAACAAGGGAAGGAATAGCATAGGCGGCTGCATCGTGCAGGTCACAGGCATCCTGCAGGAAACCCAGCTCTTCTGCCGATTTGACGGCAACCAGATAGTCAAACTCATCAGTAACGTCCACGGTCTCGGTTCCCGGAAGCCCTTCCAGAAGGTTATTGTAGAAACCGGCGGTAATCAGGTTCATGCCGATCAAGCCCAGCTTCCGGCAGCCTTTCTTTTGGATGACCTCCACTGCTTTTTCAGCGGCAAAGGAATCTGCATAACAGGCATTATTAAAAACAGGGATGGCGATATTATTGGTCAGGCCAACTTCCCAAGGTATGGCTTTGCCGCCTGTTCCGCCGTGACTGATCATGGTCATGGCTCCGTCTTTGTCAAATAAAAGGTAAGTGTAGTGCAGAGAACGCACCTCGGCAAACCAGCGGACATATTGGCAGAGGACCCCTTCATTGGCCTGAGTGACAAGGTAATCCAGCCTCCGCTCCTTCATGAATTCTTTAGCCAGCTGCCAGCGGCGTTCCATCTCCACCTTTGAAGGTCTGCCCTGAAAACGATCATTATGTTCAATTTTTACCATGTTTACGCTCTCCCTTACTGCAAATTTTTTACAACTTCCATTGCTTTGAAAACCGCTTCCGCAGTTGCGAAGGTGTTGGCGGTTCCGCCAAGATCTTTGGTTCGGGGGCCGCCGGTGGTTAAATTGTCTTCCACAGCCTTCTCAATCAGCCTGGCACCCCTTCGTAAATTGTCATCGCCGCGCTCATTGCCAAGGGTGTCCAGCAACAGGCCGGCGGTAAGGATACTGGCTAAGGGATTGGCAAACCCCTTGCCTACTGCCCGGGGGAATGTACCATGATTAGGACGAAACTGCGGAGTCACTCCCCCCACGTCCGCCGTGGGGGTAATTCCCATGCCGCCGGTAATATAGGCGCCGATATCCCCGATCATATCCCCGATCATATTCTCACAGGCAATGACATCAAAGCGGTCCGGATCCTTGAGCAAATGCTCTGCCAAAGCATCCACCTGGGTGAATTGCAGCTCTATATCCGGGTAATCGGCACTTACTTCAGTGAAAATCTTCCGATAGAAGTCGAAGCAGGTAACATTGCCATGCTTATTGCCCAAGGTCACCATCTTTTTACCATCCTGGCGGCGCCCATGGCGGCCGCGGGCGAGCCGGAAACAGGTGTCGGCAAATTTCTCCGTGACGTTACGGGTAACGACAATCGTATCATAAGCTGCGTCCTCTCCGATCATATGACCGGGGCGGATATAGAACCCTTCGGCCAGCTGGCGTACCAGAAGCACATCGATCTCTTCTCTGTTCCTGAGGGGACAGTCGATGCCTTTGCGAAGTCTTAAGGGGCGCAGGCCGATACTGTTGCCCATGCCACTGCGCAGGAATTGCAGCACCTGCATACCGGTCTTATACCCCGGATATTCGGACTTGGACATGTCTGCATCATAGTGACCTGCCGAGCCACAGAGCATGGCATCTGCTTTGGCAATGTCTTCACCTAAATTATCCTCACACATCTTGCCGGTTTTGACTGCATACTCAACGCCCGCCTCATAGTATCGGCAATCCAGTTCAAATCCGCCGAGTATCTCCTGTGCCTTCTGCATTGCTTTGGCACCCAGCGGAATCACGTCTTTACCTACCCCATCCAAAGGGATTACCGCGATAGTGTACTTTTTCATAGGTCTCCTCCTCCCGGTGCTGTTATGGATGTCTATCAAGCAGCCCCGCTATTTCTTAAAGTCAACTAAAAAACTTCAGCAAATTAGGCAGCCACAGAGCTACTCCCGGCATATAGGTGAAAATCAATAAGCTTATTAAACTAAGGATAACGAAAGGCATAAGTGCTCTAACCATAGTTATATAGCTGACATTGAACTTACTGACTCCGGCAAAAATGTGTATCCCAAAGGGCGGCGTATTGGTTCCAATGGCTGTGTTTAAAACAATCAGCAAGCCGAATAGGGCGGGATCCATTCCCATTCTTTGAATAACCGGGAAAAGAATGGGGACCATGATGACCATGGCCGAGAAGCCGTCAATAAACATACCCAAAATGATGAACACTAAGGTGATAATCAACAAAACCATGGAGTCGGGAACATTTAAGAGCAACTGTCCAACCGTTTGCGGAATTTGGGCAATGGTCATAACCCATGACATGATTGTTCCGGCCGAGATTAAAACCAAAATCATGGTGCTGGTCTTAGCCGATTCAATCGCGATGCTAAAGATCTCTTTCAGCTTAAAGGAGCGATAGACAAACACTTCGATGATCAAGGCGTATACCACGGCTAAAGCGGCAGCCTCCGTAGGGGTAACAAACCCACCGTAAATACCCCCTAAAATAAGCACCGGAGCTATAATCGTCCAAAAACCTTCTTTTAAACTTTTTAAAAAAGCCTTCAAATTGAATTTACCGGTCACAGGAATTTTATTTTTAATAGCATAGAAAACACCATAGGCAGCTAAAATAACACCGAAGACTATGCCCATACTGAGTCCGACTAAAAACACATCCTGTACCGATGTTCCGGTGATCGTAGCATATAAGATCATGGCGACTCCGGGGGGAATCAATGAAGACAGACTGCTGCTGGTGCTGATCAGCCCGTAAGAAAAAATATCATCGTAATTCCCTTGCCGCAAAGCGACCAGAAACACACTGCCCAGAGCTAACATGGAGGCCGTTCCCGATCCTGATATAGCTCCAAAAACCAGAGAAGCAAGTACTACGGTTATGGCAATCCCGCCTTTGAGATGGCCTACCATCTCCTTTGTTAAATTAATAATTTTTTCGCCCATGACACCCCTGGCAATAATATCTGCCAAAAGCACGAACAAAGGAAGACTTAATAAGGTAAAGGAATTGACCCCTGAAATCATTCTCTGCACCACAATAGTCGGTTCTACTCCTGTTATAAATAAGTGAATGGCTAAAGCCGCAGGCATAGCAAGGGCTACAAATACAGGAAAACCAATGAATAACAAGGCGATCATCATAATTACCAAAAAAACACCTGTTGTCAATTTATTTCCCCCCCGATTGCTTGTCTTAGCTTAATAACCACAAGCTTTAATGCATTAATAGCCATAAGGAGCACACCAACCGGGAAGCCTAAATACACCCACACCATCGATGCGTTAAGGGTTGTCATCGTTTGCCCGGTACTATAGACATCCAACGTCATATTCCAGCCGATATATACCAAGTAGGTCAAAAAGGCACATACCACGGCATAAATAAAGATATCCAAATACAAGACCGTTTTTTTCGGAATAAATCTTGCAATCAAATCCATGGTTACATGCCCGGTGGACCTCATGAGAAGGCTTGCTCCGATGAATATGACCCAAACCATGATATATTGTGTGATCTCGGCTGCCCAAGGAAGTGTTGAGCCGCTCACAGCGCTATACAAAATATTGATAAATAAAATTAATGTCGCTGAAATCATCCCTAAGGATACTGCTGTCTTTTCCAGCTTAGTTTGGATGGTATCGAGTGAAATAAGGGCTTGAAACCTGGATGAGCCTTTAACCGTATCACCCATTGATAGTCACTCCTTTTTGTAATTCCGGAGGGTTGGACTGTACCCAACCCTCCGGAGAAGTCTTTTAATTCTGCACTTGGACTGCCTGTTTAATCCCATCTAAAATTTGCTTGCCTTTTTCACCATTTACTTTTACGTATTCCTCTTCCATCTTGCCGGTTTGCTCTTTGAGTTGATTAACCAAGTCATCGGTTGGTTGATGGAATTGAACTCCCGGCATATCCTTCCTGGCTTTTTCTGTCGTAGCGTCAACCACATTGGCTGCTTCAGGAGCAGCTATTTCTGCAGCATCGGCAATAATCTTTTGCAGATCTCCGGGAAGAGCGTCATACCAGCTTTTATTAACCATGACCAGGCTTGTTAAGGCAAAATGTTTCGTCTCCGTCATGTTTTCACATACTTCATAGAACTTGTTTTCATACATCTGGGAGATAGGGATATCCAATGAATTGATCCGGCCTGTTTGTAATGAGGTATATACTTCGGAAAATGCAATAACATTGGGAGGAACGCCTAAATTGGTGTAATAGGTTTTAGCAATGTTGCTGCCGATAATGCGAAGCTTCATATCCTTTAGCTGACTTGCTTCAGTAACCGGTATCTTAGACGAAATTGTTGCATAGCCTTCAAACAAGGTGGCTAAGGCCTTGAACCCTTTGTCGTCGCCTGCAGCCATAAATGCTTTAAAGGCATCCGTTTTATATAATTCTAATAACTTCTGTTGATCCGTAGGGAAAAGATAGGGAATATCAGGCAAAGTAAAAATGGGTTGGAAATCTGTTACCGATGTTGTCGGGAAAACAACCATCTCAATAGACCCTGTTTGCAAACCCTCAACTTGCTCCTTTGAATTGCCAAGTTGGGAATTCGGATAAATTTGCACAGCTATTCTGCCGTTGCTTTCTTTTTCTACATATTCTTTAATCTTCAGTGACACGGCATGACGCGGACTTTGTTCAATTTGGGTGTGTCCTATTTTCATAACGATCTGCTTTTCGGTTGATCCTGCCTTCGCAGAGTCTCCATTATTATTTGTTTTTGAAGCACATCCAGTGAAGGTAAGGCTTAAAGCAAGGGTCAGCACTAACCCCAACACCTTTTTCATCAATAATTACCTCCCTAAAATTTAGAATTCATCTTTGATACTGAAAGCAATAATGAGGATTTCACAGCCATTAAGGATTTTCTCCCAATAATTTATAATTTTAAAAAGGTACATTCCCCCCTTATCAGAATTTACTACCAAAATTTCAAAGGACACCCTGCTTCAAATCTTGGTATCCAACCGTAAAGTGAATCATTTAAGAACTTTAAATAGTTTTGGCTTTTTCAAATTTTCAAGTTCTTACGATTTATTATACATTGGAAATTTTCAGATTTAATTATCGCTAAGAACCAAAAATATACGAGATAATTTGTTCGTGATAAATAGGGCTAGCTGAAAAAAGCCTAAAAGCACAATCCGCGGCATTATAATCAGCAAAAAGAGGCTATGTTTCTTAACAAGAAAAAGCATAGCCTCAAAACTATTTAGTCTACGGAGCATAGATTGTTTTCGCCAGGTTCAGCCTCTACAATAAAACCGAGGTGAACATGATGGATATCAAAAGAAAAAAACAACTTCTTGAGGAATATAAAAACAGAAAACCGGAAATGGGTGTCGTTTCTTTCCGCTGTCTTGCCACAGGAGAAGCTTTCCTTGGCGTTGCCAAAGATACCAGGGCTGTTTTCAACAGCACCCGCTGTAAACTGTCGGCCAACGGGCACCCTAATCAACGGCTGCAAGAGCTTTGGAACCATTATGGAGAAAATGGGTTTGAACTGTCTGTGCTTAAAGTTTTGAAGTACGAAGATCCTCAGGCTGATCACACCGATGAACTGGAAGCGCTGCGTGAGCAGTGTCTGGCCCAGGATAAACAAGCAAGGAGGATTTGGCGATGAACAAGGATATCGTGATGACTGCCGAGCAGTATGACCGCATCGACGGGAGAAGGGCTTATCGGTCGGATATCAAACGCCTGACCCTGGGCGCACCCACTATAGCCGACAACCAGGCTATGCCTATTGCCGCCCAAGTATGGAAAGAAACAGCAGAGGGCAGATTAGAAATCAGCACCGAACTGCCCCTTCATCAAGTCATCGATCTGATGATTCTCCTCAGCCGCACCCTGCTGCATTTTCGCGAAGCTTACCGGCTGCCCCTGCTCTATGATCCGGAAAAACCGACTGTGGAACGCCTTGGTGTTCAGGGGGGCGTTCTCTCCGTGGCTGTTTGCACCGAAAACCTGGATATCAAGGAGGACATTCAGAAATTTTCCCAAGCCCTCAATGATCTGGGCGAACTGACCGGGGAACGGCTGCGCGTGCTGTCCCGCATCTTAGCAGAACTGGAATAGCTTACTTTAGAAGAGCTGAAATAGCTTACTTTTAGAAGAATTGGAGTAGTTTACTATGGAAAACAGGTGGATTCTGTCGCCGGCCAGACAGCTGACAGAAGAAGAGATATCCCTTGTCTGGCAAAAGCCCGCCACTCATATCGAAAGTGAAGCTGAGCGCCGCATCTCTGCGGAAGTGTACCGGAATTGGACACGGGGTGAAATGAAAATAACCACTATTCTTTTGGAAGGAGATGCCGGCTCCGGCAAGACACAGCTTGCCAAAGCCCTCTCGGCCAACTTTGGTCTGCCTTATACGAAAGTGACCTGTTTCGCCGATATGGATAAATCCGACATTCTGGGTTCCATCCTGCCCGTACTGCCGGAAGACGGAAACAAGGATGAAGACGGGAACAAGGCTGAAGCCGTAACCTACAACTATTATCCCTCGGAAATTGTCCAGGCTTATGAAAAGGGATGGCTGTTGGAGATTCAGGAACCTACGGTCATCCGGGACGCGGCGGTGCTGATGGCTCTTAATTCGGCCTTGGAGCCGGAGGGCAGTATCAATCTGCCCACCCGGATTGCCCGTCGTCATCCCGATTTTATCGCAGTCATTACCACAAACCGCGGCTACAACGGCTGCCGCCCTCTGAACGAGGCTTTGCGCGACCGTGTGCAGCACAGTGAGAAGATGGATCTGCCTGCTGTGGAAGTCATGATGGAACGAGGGTTGGCTAAAACCGGCTGCACCGATCAGGAACTTCTGCTAACCTTTGCCCAGGCTATCGTTTTGCTGGATCAAACCGCCAAAGCCAACGCCATCAAAGGTGTGGCCGGTATGCGTTCCTATTTTTTCTGGGTGGATGCCGTTCTGCAGGGTTCAGAAACGGTGGAGGCCCTCTATCACAAGGTAATTTATAAAATCACCACCGATCCCGATGAAATCCTGATTCTTGAGCAAGCTCTGGCCAAACAGGGCATGTTGGCAGCCCTGGAAAAGGTGTCCCAACAGTCAGGAAGAGCCCAGGGCGAAATCATGGAAATCCACGCCGAAGGAACTATGGATGCCCAGTTCTCCGCCCCGGCACCGGATGATATGCCGGCGGTTGCCTTGCGCAAGTCAGCCGACAGTGAAGGACATGCTAATGATGATGGGGAAAATACCAGCTCTACTCAAAGCTCGGATCAGGGTGAGGACGGGACTCCCATCTATCATGAGCTGCAGCCAACTTCCCCGGAGGAATTGGAGCGGCAAAAGCGGGATTTCCGCAAGCATCTGAACCAGCAAGCCCGGGAAATGGTCAAAGGATCCTGCCACGAAAAGGTCAATCTGATTGTCCACCGACCGGAAGCAACTCTTGCTCATCATCATGAATATGAACAGATTGCCTCCGGCTTGCTGCCGGTCATCCGGGAATTGGTGCGCAAAACTGCTCCCTTGTTGGAACATGAAGTGGCCACGGAATTGGGGAAATCCCGTGTTTATGGAACGAAGTTCCATGCCGAGAAGCTGGCTTCTCCCGATTTTCGCTGCTTTTCCCAGAAGTGCCCGCCCAATGAAGAACCTTCTCTGGCGGTAACACTGCGCATTGACGAATCGGCCTCCATGAGTGCCTTTGGGCGGTTAACAGCCGCCAAACAGGCGGCTGTGGCAGTTTATGAATTTTGTGCAAGCTGCGGCATACCCACCTTGATTTACGGAGATACGGCAGATCGCTCACCTTTGGAGCGGATGTCCCTTTACTCCTATATTGACTATGAGAACCCATCCCTCAACGACAAGTATTCCCTCATGGCGATTCAAGGACACAGCAACAACCGGGACGGCATGGCCCTGCGCATCCTGGGCGAAAAACTGCTGCAAGCTCCCCAAAAGACCAAGCTGCTCATCAGCATCAGCGACGGTCAGCCCAAGGCCCTGCCCGACTACACCGGCGAGGTTGCCCTAGCCGATATGAAAGAGGTCATCCGGGACTACAGCCGCCAAGGCATCCTGTTTCTGGCCGCTGCCATTGGGCAGGATAAGGAGACCCTTTGTGATATTTACGGGCCGGAACGCTATCTGGACATTACCGATTTACGGCAACTGCCGGCCCGGCTGGTTCAAGTCATTGCCAAATATCTCTAGCTGAATCTATACTGGACTTACCGCCCTTGAAACCCGCTGCCTATAGAGGCAGGGGTCTTAGGGCGGATTAGTTCAGTGATAAGCGTATAACTTCCTGGAGGTGATCACTATGGATTGCGCCAAAGTGGGGCGTTTGATTTTACAATTGCGCAAAGAAAAGGGTCTGACCCAGCAACAGGTTGCCGATGTGCTGAATATCAGCAACAAGACGATCTCCAAATGGGAGCGCGGCTTGGGCTGCCCCGATGTTACCCTCTGGTCCGGGCTTTCGGCGGTACTGGGAGCAGATATTCAAAAAATGCTGGAGGGAAAACTCGATCCCAACTTACCCGATGTGGGGAAGATTGATAAAACTCAATTCTATGTCTGCCCAGCCTGCGGAAACATTCTGACCAGTACGGGGAAAGCCTCCCTCGCCTGCTGCGGACGAAAACTGCAGCCCTTAAAGCCGGTGCCCTGCACCGCAGATCATGCCATCACCGTGGAGAAGCTGGACATGGACTATTTTATTACCATTGACCATGACATGATGAAAGACCACTATATCCCCTTTGTGGCTTATGTACTTTATGACAGAATGCTGCTGACCCGCTTGTATCCGGAGCAAAGCGCGGAAGTCCGTATTCCCATACTGAAAAAGGCCGGCCATCTGTACGTGTATTGTACAAGGCACGGCCTGCAAAAATATTCCGGTGTTTTTGAATGAACTTTCAGAGCCATGCCCATGAGCGAATTTTGTTCACGGGCATGGCAGCCCTATACTGCTTTGTGCAGCTTGACTAGGCAATTCTCCACCCTCTGGCCATTTCCTGAGCCGCCCAGAGCCGGGCGTACATACCTTCCTTCTTAAGCAGCTGAGTATGGGTTCCTTGCTCCAGAAGTTCCCCTTTGTCAAAAACAAGAATCTGATCGGCACTCTGAATGGTACGCAGATGATGGGCGATGGCCAATACCGTTCTGTCCTTGGCTAAAGTGCTGATAGCCTGCTGGATCTTGGTTTCATTGACCGGATCAACATTGCTGGTGATTTCGTCCAGCACTACGATCGGTGCATTTTTAAGGAAAGCCCGGGCAATGGAGAGGCGCTGTTTTTGACCACCCGACAATCCCACCCCGTTTTCCCCCACCTTCGTATCATAGCCCTGAGGTAAGCTGCTGATAAAATCATGGATCTGAGCCTTTTGGGCCGCCTCAATCACTTGTTCCCGTGTGGCATCCCGGTTGCCCAGCCGGATGTTTTCATAGATGCTGTCGGCAAAGAGCACCACATTCTGCATGACAATACTGACCTTGGCCAGCAGCTGATCATAATCCATCTCCCGGATATCCACCCCGCCTACTTTGATCGAGCCGCTTTGGCTGTCCCAGAAGCGGAGCAGCAGATTGGTGATGGTGGTTTTACCGGACCCTGAGGGACCTACCAGGGCGGTCAGGGTTCCCTGGGGCAATCGGAAATTAATATTTTTCAGGGCAAACTCATCGGTTTCATAAGAGAAGCCGACCTTTTCATAGGTGATGTCAAAGGCTTCGCTCCTCCTGGGCGCTGCCGCCGCCGGCACAGTGGGAGCCTCCAGAAGCCCCGCTACCCGGCGGTAGCTGTCTTTTACCTGGAGATAATCCAGCCAGTATTTTTCAATCTTCCGAAAGGGCTTGTAAAATTCCATGCTGAAAATGATAAACAGCAAAAAGGTTCCCATCTCCAGGCTTCCCCTGTACAGCAGGAGAGCGCCGGTGATGATCATCATGGCATAAGAAAGCTCAAAAAAGAGGGAAAACCTGCCCACATAGTCCGCCACTGTCTTGGCTTGCCGGCGGGCGCTTACTCCGAATTTTTCGATACTGCCCCGCAGTTTGGCTTCGAAATCCGGGTTTTCCGAAAAAGCCTTCAGCAAAGGAATGCCTTTGGTGTATTCCACAAACAAGCTGACCATATCGGCCAGGTCGTCATTGGTCTTTTCCTGCAGCCTGAGATTTTTGCGAAAGCCCAAGACCAGCATCAGCACAGCCAGGGGCAGGAAAGAGACCATGGCCAGCCCCAAAAGCAGACTTTGGCTGAAAAGCCAAATCCCAAGGATCAGGGCAATGAGGATATCGCTGAGCATCACGGAGAAAAAATGCCCGACCACACCCTCCAGATTGTCCACATCTTTATGGATGATGGTGCTGATTTCACCCAGCCGCTCCTTGCTGTAAAAACCCAGAGAGAACTGCTTGAGCTTTTTGATGATGCTTTCCCGCACCGTGAGCACCACGTCAAAACCGGCAAAGTGTTTGGCCATATCCGCCACCACTGCCATCAAGGTTTTGAGCAGCACAATGGCCAACAGGGCAATCCACAATCCTGTCAGTTCACCGGCCCCCTGATAGGCATGAATATGATTCAGCATGTCGATCACCAGGTACATCAGATAGGCTCCCAAAAGACCTGCCGCGGTAAAAGCCATGGTGGCTGTGGCGATCAGAGCTTTTCCCTGACCGGTAACCACCGAGAGAATTTTTTTAATCATGCCCATACCTCCTGAGTTTGCTTGATTTCCCAATGATCTACTTGCTTCTGCGCTTGGACCATCTCTTGATAAAGGGGGCAGGTGTCAAGCAGCTCCCGGTGTTTGCCGCCGGCAATCATCCGTCCGCCATCCATGACGATGATCTGATCGGCATTGACAATCGTGTTCAAATGATGGGCGATAATAATCAGGGTCTTGTTTTGACTGAGATTCGTCATCGCTTCCTGAATCAGGTGTTCATTATACGGATCAATGGCGGCGGTCGCCTCATCCAGAATAATGATGGGAGCATTTTTCAGCATCATACGGGCAATAGCGATCCGCTGTTTTTCACCGCCGGAGAGCTTTGCTCCCCCTTCCCCCACCACGGTATCGTAGCCCTCCGGCAGATTGTCGATCATCTCGTGGATCCGGGCTTTTTGGGCGGCTTCCATGATTTCCGCCTTGCTTGCCTCAGCCCGTCCGATGCGGATATTTTCCGCAATGGTGGTGTTAAACAGGAAGGTATCCTGCTGCACGATGGAAACCAGGCCGGACAAATCCCCCTCATTGATGGCAGCAATATTTTTTCCGCCGATAGTTACGTTTCCCTGTTCCACAGGCCAAAAGCCCATGATCAAACTGGCGATAGTGGATTTTCCGGAACCGGAGGAGCCGACAATGGCGTTGACGGTATTTTCCCGGAAGGTGAGGCTGACTTCTTTTAAGGCTTCCTCCCTGCCGTCATAGCTGAAGGTCACATCCCGCAATTTGATATCTCCGGGCCCCAGAGATGGGTCCCGGGGATAATCCGGCCGGGGACTTTCACCTGTAATGGTGGCAATGCTCTCCACGGACCGGCCCAGCACAATATCGGCGTGATGGAAGGACATATACCTGATTAAAGAACTGGAAAACAAATTGGCCAGAATCAGGGCCAGAATGAAACGGATCAGGGAAAGCTGCCCGCTGATCATCAGCCCCGCTCCTACGATCACCACCAGCACCAGGCCGATTTCCAGCAGCATCTGAACCATACTTAAGGGGACGGAAACCGTGTACATGATTTTTTTGACCCAGCTGATATAAGCTCTCATGCGGGAAAGGACTGCTCCGGTTTTTTGTTCATCGGTGGCAAAGGCTTTGATGGCGGGCATGGTGGAGATATATTCAATCAAGTCCTCCGACATCTCTTTCGTACTTTGGATGTAACGTTTCAAGGTCTTATCCCATAGTTTGTAAACAACTTTTTGATAAAGCACCATCACCGGAAAAGGTGTGATTAAGGCCAGGCCCAGCCGCCAGTCAATCGCCAGCATGGAAAGAGCAGTCAGTGCAGGAAGCAGCAGAGTGATTTTAATCTCCGGCTGGGCGTGGGCAAGATAGATTTCAATCTGCTCCACATCATGATTGATGATATTGGCCAAATCCCCGGTTTTGCGCTTTTGAAAAAAACTCAGGGGCAGCTTCTTGAGATGGCTCACCATATCCAGGCGGATTTCCGCCAAGCTTCGGTAAGCCGCATCATGGGCCCGTCCGGTTCCTATGGCGTAAAAGACGGCCTTCATGACCTGGAAAAGGACAATGCCCCCTCCGGCCAGGGCAATCTTCTGAATTGACACCTGTTCTGTTATAAACAAATTGACCAGCCAGACCACTAAAAAGGTGGTGGCAATGCCGGACAGTACGCTCACCGTCATGTAACGATCCGCTGCTTTGTTCTTGGTTTTGATTTGTTTGGTTAGGGTTTTCGTATCCAAGGTTAGCCTCCTCTAACTATTTATTTTTCAAAAAGAGTATGGCACCCATACTCTTCAGGTAAAAAAATTTACTCTCCAATCAGATGGCTTAATTCTTCTGCTTTAGTCGTAATCGCGGCTAAAAAGCGCGACAAAAACTGAACCTCATGTTCCGAGGCATTGGTCAGTTCATCCTCTACCATGCCGTTCAAAAGAGCATGATAGTGCATATGATTGCTGTGTGCTTTCTCTCCTTTCTCGGTCAGCCGCAGTGAAAGCTTGGATAAGTTATAATCGTCCGTTTCCTTGACAACCAGAGCCTTTCTCTCCAGCTTTTTGATGATTTCGGAAACCGATCCTTTGGTAATCCCCAAAAGTTCGGCCAAACCGCCCACATGAATACCGGGATGCTCGGCAATGGCCGACAGCATATGAATTTCCGCGTGGAAAATCTGTGTGTCGGTTCCATAATAACGGGCCTGTTTATCCAGCTCTACATAGGTCATGGCCAAATTTAAAATATCATAGCCAATTTGTTGTTTAATGTTTCTAACTTCCTTCATGACCATAGTGTACGGCAACCATACTCTTTTGTCAAGAAGCAATCAAGCCCATTTACTCCGGCACCCGATACCCCTTATCTTTAACAAGATTGACAACGGCATCGACGATGTCCGGGTTATATAAAATGCCTCTGTTCATGAGCAGCTCATCCATAGCTGCATCCATTCCCAAGGCCGGCCGATAGGGCCGGTGGGATATCATGGATTCAAAAACATCCGCCACCCCTACTACCTGCGCTTCCGGAAGTATCTTGTCGCTGCCTAATCCGTACGGGTACCCGCTGCCATTGAAGCGCTCATGATGTTGGAGGACAATTTGGGCCGTGGGCAAAAAGAACGGAATATCTTTTAGTATCTTATATCCGGCTTCCGGGTGGGTTTTTACCAAAGCAAACTCGAAAGGGGTCAGTTTCGCAGGCTTGGACAGCAATTCGCTGGGTATGCCGATTTTTCCTATGTCATGAACAATTCCTGCACGAAAGACCGTTTCACAACGGTCCGGACTCCAGCCCATCTCTTCAGCGACAGCCATGCTGATCATGGCTACCCGCCTTTGATGTCCGGAGGTATACAAGTCTTTATGCTCCACTATGTTGGCAATAGCGAGCATGGTGCCATCCATGGCTTCCTCCAGCTGCCGGGCTTTAATCGCTATCTCACTCTGATAATGAATATTATCTATGGCGATGGCCGCTGTATCCGCAAGAACCTGCAGCACTTTGATCTGCTCAGAGGTCGCACTATGGTTCTCACTCCAATAACAACCGATGGCACCGATCGGATCATTGGTTTTAATCGGAACCATTGCAAGGCTTTTCACAAAGGTCTTTTTATAGACATCAATGGGAATGCGCGAATCAGCGTAAATATCCTCAATAACAGCTGGTTTTTGGTTCATCATCACCCATCCGCTGATACAGGACTCCATAGGGAACCGGCCGCCCTTCCATAAGGGAGAGATGGCATCTTCTTCAGCATAGTAGCAGAAATTATTTTCGCGCAATACAAAGGTTGCGCCGTCGGACCCGGTCAAATCGCGCACTGAATGACGTACAATATCCATAACGTCAGTTAAATCACGGGTTGCCGACAATTCCTGAACAACATGCAGCAACCTTTCCATGGTATATATGTATATAGAATTGTTGAAGGATTCCTTCCGATTCAGCAGAACATCGTCCATAATCTTCACCCACCGACTCAAACAAAAACCTGTAACCAACCTATCGTGACCATTTTCATTAAAATATACTAATAGCCGTCCTTATAATAATTATTATAGCAAAGAAGCTAAAGATATCATAGCCTTCGACATCCCATCTCTTAGGCTTTCCGCTTTAACACACCATAACAATGTGGGTGTACCGGCCGATTTCCAGCCGGTACACCCACATTGTTATTGCTTAATCAGGCATTTTTCAACAGGCATAATAAAGCAAATACCGTTGGCGGGGGAGTTCAGCCCCGCTTTTTGCTGGATGGCGGCCATGATATTTTCCACGGCATCCTCGTTTACGATACTTAAGATGATTTCTTTTTCAGTATCGACGGTAATTCCCATAATCGATTTATGCACCGGGCCGGAACCGCGGGCGTTGATGACGGTCCCTCCTCCTGCTCCTGCCTGGCGGGCGATTTCCACCACCTCGTCGGCGAAGCCGGCGTTGACGATGATGTAGAGAGCTTTAAGGTTGTTATCGTTTTCCATTTTCAATAGTCTCCTGCATTTTTTTAATAAGATCACTCAAAGCGCCTGGAACCTAGCAGCGCTTAGCAACCGATAACCCTTCCACAGGTATTGTAAAGGCAATTCCTGTATTCGGTTGATCAAAGTTGAACTTCTTGATCAGCATTTCCAGCACAGCATCGGATTTTTCGCCAGGCAACAGGCAGGTTATGACCACCTTGTTTTCTTCCGGCACCATCCCCAGTATGCTTTTAAGGTATCCCGCATTGATCGTACCCCTGCCATAGACGATGTTGACCAGCCGCCCTCCCCTCTCCGTGAGAGCGTCTAAAAGTGCCTCTTTTTGTTTTCTTCCGGCGATCAGCGTCAGAAAAACCAAGCCGTTTAAACAATTATTCATGACGATCCTTTACCTCCATGATGAAGCTCTCCTCATTTGTTTCCTTTTTTTGAACATCCCTTGTTTCAGTTTTCCCCGCCTGGGCAGCAAGTGCAGCCAGTTCCTCAAGCTCCGCTGCCTCGACCTCAGTGATGAGCTTCCGTGTCTTGCTAAGCCGTATATCATAAATTATGCCTAAAGCCTGCACAGCGATTAAGGGTGTAACCGAGATAAAGGCAATGATCCCGAACCCGTTGATCAAAACCGACTGGGCACCCGGTCCCGCTGAGGCCGCTACAGCCTGGGCCGTTCCGAGGGTAAGGGGAGTTAAAAAGGCCGATGTCAAGGCGCCCCCTGTAACTCCCCCCGAATCGAAGGCCAGACCCACGAACAGCCGGGAGGAAAATCTGAGCATAATCAGCGCTATGGCATAGAGAGGAATCAAAAACCAAAGAATATTGATTTGGGTCAGGATCTTCACCATGCAGATCAAGGCGGCAAAGCCTATACCGATAGCCAGGGTGATGCGTATAGACATTTTTGTAATATGACCGTTGGTTATTTCTTCAAGCTGTTCCCCCAGTACGGTGACGG
Source organism: Desulfitobacterium sp. LBE (assembly GCF_007830365.1). Taxonomy (NCBI): domain Bacteria; kingdom Bacillati; phylum Bacillota; class Clostridia; order Eubacteriales; family Desulfitobacteriaceae; genus Desulfitobacterium; species Desulfitobacterium sp. LBE. The sequence continues at coordinate 1,665,314 of NZ_VLKD01000001.1, forward strand.
CCGGTTCCGACAGGGTAATGGCAGCGCCCAGCACAAACCCCACCAGCAACAGCAGCCATTTAAACCAACCAGGACGGGCAGCATCCAGAAAAACTTCACCAATGTATTTGCCGGCAAAGGCAAAGCCGAAGTCGATTCCCGACAAAAAGATGAGCAGACCGACATATACGACGAGGGTTCCCAGCAGGATCTTGATGAACTCCCTTTTGGACAGCTTAATCAGAAACAGCTGAAAGGGCAAAAATACAATCACAATCGGAAATAGGGCCAGGGCAACGCCTCCCATATTATCCAGGATGATTTCACCCAGATGCTCCACAGCTCCCGGATTATACAGCCCGGCGGGAGGAATTACTCCGCCGTAGACCCCTTTGAGCACGATGCCATAAATAAACACCGCCAGAATCGGACCTACTGAGGCCAAGCCAATGATGCCGAAGGTGTCTTCGTTGGTTTTGGATTTGGACATAGTGGCGGAAATCCCTAGACCCAGCGCTAGGATAAAGGGCACTGAGACATCACCCGTGGTGGCTCCGCTGCCATCGAAGGCCAAAGCGATGAACTGTTCGGGAACAAAAATAACCACAATAAAGATCACGATATAAAACACGGCGAAAACGATTTTGATATTCAGGTCTTTCAGAATTCTGAACAGGGAAAACCCGACAAACAGACCTATTCCCGTGCTCAGAACCCATACGAAAACCATTTCGTTAACGCCTGCCATAATCATGTGGGTCTGCTTCGCCAATACCCACAGGGCCGGTTCGGCGACGGTGGCCAGAAGTCCAAACAAAAAACCGACGATGATAATGAAAAGGGCTTTTTTCAGCCGGATCAGCGAACTACCCACCAGCTTTCCGATGGGCAGAATACTGATATCCAGTCCGTTCAAAAACAAGGCCTGTCCGACAACCACACCCAGATAGCCCACGGCCAGCTTGACGTAATCGTAAGCATTTTCCATGGGCGCTACAAAGCCGCACACAATGATAATCACTGCGGCCAGGGGCAGGGACGATATGAAAACTTCTTTAAGGGTGTTAAAGTATTTCATGCTGATTATTATAGCACAGGCACAAGTATCTTGTCTTTTTCTGCCAACACTTTATCACGGAAAGAAGTCTCCTTCAACCACCGGAATGGCCAAACATTATAGACAGAACCTCCCTTATAGTGTAAAATTACACTATAAGGGAGGTCTTTCTTATGACTGAACATCAGTTTTCCACCGCTCTGGCCTACATAGAGAAAAAGTTTAAGAGCATGGTGCTGTCATGACCAGTATCCTGTTTGATGTTTTTTACCGCTCCTATGATAACTTTATGAAAACTTTCCGGCTGGACGATCATGAGGCTATCCTCAGCCAGATCAGGGCTCTGGCCGCTAAAGGCCGGCCCGGCCCGCCAGAACCCTTTAAGATCGCCGACATCGGCGGGGGTACGGGGGTATTGGCTCATAGCCTGCTGGAGCTGGGCCATGACGTTACCATCATCGACCCGGCCCAGAGGATGACGGCTATCGCTAAAGAACGAAACCCCCGGGTTACAGTCATTAATGAAGCCTTGGCGAAGGTAAGCCCGGAGCCCCTCTACGATGTAATCATTTTAAGGGATTGTTTTCACCACATTGCCGACCAGGGGCCGGCACTGAGCAAGCTCTCCCAAATCCTTCAGGATGACGGGCTGCTGATCATTCAGGACTTCTCTCCTAATAGTTTAAGAGCTCAACTGCTCTTTACACTGGAACGGTGTCTGCTGGAAAAAATATATCCCATTCCTTCCTCCGACCTGGCCGCCATGATGGCCCGGGCCGGTTTTAGCAGCACCATTATCCGGCTGAACAGCCGCGATTATTTGGCGATAGGGACTAAATCAAGTAAGCAAAGCACTAAAGAAAAACCTGCCGAGGTGGAACAATGAGCAAACTTCGTTTGTATCCTAAAGTGGCCCGCTTGTTTCTGGGAGGGCACATCGTAGCCGGCGAGGACATCGCCAACTCCTACAGTCTGGTCAGCCCCGGCTACGAGCAATGGTTTTTAAACACCATGCACCGCTACAATGATGAAATGATTGGGGAATTAAGCAAACACCTGGACCCTTCCCAATCCTTACAGATTCTGGACCTGGCCGCAGGAACCGGCTATAATGCCCAAGCCATGCAGGGGTTGTTTCCTGCCTCCCGGCTGACCCTGGTGGATATTTCCCCCGGCATGCTGAAGGAAGCCCGCCAAAACCTTGGTGAAGACGTTTCCCTGATCACCTCCGATATGCTGAACTATTTGGCAAACTGTGCTGACAACACCTTTGATGTTGTAATCTGTGCCTGGGCCATCAAATACCGGAATCCCCTGCAAGTCATCCGGCACTGCCACAGGGTTCTGAAACCGGGAGGTTATCTGGCCGTTATCGTCAATACCAAAGACACCCTGCCCCAAGTGGCCCGCATTTACCCCCAGCTGTTAGCCCGGCATGTCCCTAAAATCACCAAGTTGATGCTGCCTCTGCCCAATCCCCGGGATTTGGCAGCCTTCGATGGCTGGTTCCGGAAATATTCCTTCACTAAAATCAAGAGCCAAAAGGGCTTTCAGGATTTTATCTTTCCGACAAGCCGGGAGTTAGCTGAGTTTATCGTATCCACCGGAGCCCTGGCGGGCTTCGATGTCATGCTGGATTTAAGAGACCCCGCCGTTTTTGCCGATCTGGTCCAGCTCTTAGCAGACCATCATTTTACCGGAACCACCCACCGCTATGTGTACGGGATTTACCAAAAACTCAGCTGCAGCCAACGCAATCTTCGGAGGAGGAAAGCCAATGAATAAACGGATGATCGCCCGCATGTGCCTGGACAAAGGGACTCTGGCCAATTTTCTGGAAATCCACCGCCGGTTCTCCCCCTCCCCCAACTACCGGCTGAGGAACATGGTAAAATGCGGCCTCAACGCCATTAAACACGACCGGTTGATCCGGCATGAGCAGAGCTATCTCCTGAACTCCTTTATTCCCCCCCTTAATTCTCCCGCCTTTTTGAACATAGCCCTGCAGGTACCGGGAGAAGGGCCGGATTTCTTCGATAATCATGTTCAGGGAAAGCGCCTGGCCCCCATTTCCACTTATATCGCCGTCACCGGAAAATGCCGGTACAATTGCTGGCATTGCAGTGCGGCCTCCGCCGGACAATCTGCCGGACAAAAGGAACTGAGCACCCCGGCCCTGATCAGGATTGTGCAAAAACTGCAGGATCTAGGGGTGGGAATCATCGGTTTTACCGGCGGCGAGCCCCTGCTCAGGGATGATCTGGAGGAGATTATTGCTGCTGTGGACCGGCAGAAAAGCATGGTCCTGGTGTTTTCCACCGGCTTTAACCTGACTTTAGAGCGGGCGGCGGCTTTAAAGGGGGCAGGATTATTCGGCATCGCCCTCAGCCTGGATTCCGTGCGGAAAGAGAGGCACGATGAGCTGAGAGGCTATCCGGGAGCCTACGACCAGGCTTTGAACGGGATCAGGAATGCCCGGCAGGCTGGACTGTATACTATGAGCCAGACGGTGTGCACCCGGGAGCTCATGGCAGAGGGGGAAATATTCGAACTGGCCGAAATGCTCAAAGGGTCAGAAATCCACGAGATGCGGATCATGGAACCCCTTCCCTGCGGCAGATTGTCCGATCCCAGCTCTGCCCTGCTTTCTGCTGAGGAACAAAACCAGCTCAAACAGCTGCATATTACATTAAACGGCGATCAACGCTACCCGAAGGCTTCCGTTTTCCCTTATTTTGAATCCGCCGAGCAGTTCGGCTGCGGTGCCGGCACCCAGCACAGCTATGTGGATGCCGCGGGCAACTTCGGGCCCTGTGACTTTTTAGAAGACCTCAGATACGGAAACCTTTTGACCGACGATGTCCGGGAAGTATGGCAGAAAATGCATCAGGCCTCCGGCGGACCAAAATGCTCCTGTCTGGCTAAAGACCCGGAACAGTGCAACTCTGCCCTCCCTAAATTTTACCGCCTGCTGGGTGGGATTCGGCCATGAAATCAGGCCACGGCACCCTAACCTATGGCGGCTTTTCTATCCACTACGCCTTATACGGCAAGGGCAGCCCTCTCCTTTGCCTCCATGGCCTGAACTTAGATGGAAGGATGTTTGCCGGCAAAAACATGAAAGAACTGTTTCCGGACAGGATGATCGTGGCCCTGGACCTGCCCGGTTATGGCCGATCCGACTTTCTCCCCGGGGCAGGCGTACTGGAAATCAGCAAGCTGATCGATCAGTTGGCCGACAAACTGGAATTGAACCAGTTTGAGTTGTGCGGATTTTGCCTGGGGGGAATTTTTGCCCTGGATTATGCCATCCGCAACCCAGACCGTCTATCCAGACTGTACCTGATCGAAACCATGATCTATCTGCCCTGGTGGATGACCCTCTGCAATACCTCTGTTTTCCGTATTCTTTACAGAGGGTTCAGCAGGAACAGGTTGTGCCTTGCCCTCCTGGAAATGGTCCCCGCCCTGAAGGGTCTGAGAAAAATGCAGAGCCTGAAGCTTACCTCCAGGCTCTGGAACAACCGGGTTAATTCTTTCTATATCAACATGATGAAGGAATACCAAAAAATCGATCATCTGCAAAGAAGCAAAGCGGTGTCCTGCGAGACCATGCTGATCTTTTCCGATCAGTCTTTCAAGATGATTCGCAAGACCAACTATGGCTTACAGGCAGCGCTTAGGCACTCTACCCTATATCGGCTTCCCAATGACGGGCATTTTTCTCCGGTATCCGGCTTGACCTTCCCGATCTGCCGAGGAGGACGGGAAGAACAATCAATCTTAAAAAACTCACGGTAACGCGCTTAATACTTAATGCCGGCCGCATCAAAGCAGGCCTTAGCGGCTTTGACGACCGCATCGGAAGTCACGGTTGCACCGGAGACGCTGTCTACAACGGGAGCATTTTTCTCAACGATGGCCTTAGCCAGGGTAGGCGCGGCGAGCTGTCCGATATCAGGCGTCTCGTTAGCTGCGTCCACATCGCAGGCAGTAACCACACCTTTATCAAAGGTGATAGTAACCTTCACTTCGCCCATGCCTGAAGCAGTGGCTTCCTGAGTTCCGGTGTAAGCCGCACTGGTAGGTTCTGCCGGAGTGCCGGATGCCGGGGAGTTTCCGCAGCCGGTCATCGTAAGGGCCGTTAAGCAAATAAGAAACGGAACAATAACTTTTTTCACAAAAAACATCCTTTCTCTTGGGGAAACCTATAGTGTACTGGGGATTATGCTTCTTTCAGTCTCTCAGCCAACAGATAAGGGAAGGTGTTGCAGGTGCTGGACAGATTGTGACCGCAAATAGCGAAATTATAGGTGTTGGCATACATATCGCCTACCATGATCCCGATGTTGTACAGACCTTCAATAGGTTGGTCGTTTTCGTCGCAGACCTGCATTTCCGGGTTGGTGCGCAAACCGCCGGTCACGCACAGGAAATTGGCGAAGCCGATGGTATACTTCATGCCATAAAAGGGACCGGTCTTGATGGGGGCCAGTTCTTTGGCATTTTTTAAGAAGTCGGGATCGTAGCCTGCCTCGCAATACTCATTGTATTTTTTGAGGGTTTTCAGGGCCTGATCGCCGTTTAAGCCTTCCAGCTTGGTGACCAGCTCCTCCAGCGTATCGGCCTTGACATAAGTGCCCTTCTCGACTCCTTCTTCCCAAGCGGCCAGCATTTCTTCCGGCGTCTTGGTTTTCGGACCGTTCCAGGCATTGTCTCCGCCCAAAGTGGTGCCGAAGGTTGCCCACTCGTCATAATGGTGGGCATAGGCAGAATCCCAGATATAGTAGGCAGCTTTTCCGGGCTGCTGCTTGGTGGCCCAGGCGGAATAGGAGCACAAGGTATCCTCATTCATATAGCGAACGCCCTCCGCGTTGAGGTTAATGGTGCATACATTGCTGATCCCCTTGCTGTAAGGACCGTTCAGATTATCCACCATGGCGGCGTTGGGATAGGCCTTCTGCCAGGCGGCGCCGGCCCACAGACCCATCTTGTGCCCGTCACCGGGATACAGACCGCCGAACTGGAAACCGGCATTGTAGTCGATTTCCCTCTCGGCCAGAATATCCAGAGCCTGCGGGCAATAAGCCTTCATCATTTCCTTGTTTTGGGAGAAGTCACCGGTAGCCATGACAATCGCCTTCTTGCCCACATACTTGATATACCGGCCGCCGGAGTCTTTAGCGATTACGGCGGTAACGCGTCCGCTCTTGCCGTTGGCCTTGTCGCCGCGGATCAGATACAGGGCGGTGGTCCCGTAGTCGATCTTGCCGCCGTTCTTGAGAATCTCGTACTCATACATATCGTTGACCAGCGCCTGGCCAAAGGCGGCGCCGAAGAACGGGTTGCTCTTGAAGACCTCGCTTGTGCCCTCAGGAAAGACAAAGTTGTGGGAAGCAGGAGCAAAGTCAAACAGGTAATCCTCGTCATGGTAGCCAAGCTCCAAGGTGACGCCGGCACCATGGTTTTCCATCTTGTCGATCAGCCAGTTCATGGATTCGGTATTGTGCTTCAGCCAGGTACTCCACTTTTCCTGATCCACGCTGTATCCGGCCGCCATGAATTCCTGCTTGAGACGGTGGGCCATATCTTTCGCCTTATAATTGATACCCTTTTTCTGCTGGGTTTTGGTATCAGTACCGTGGTTGGAACCGCCGCGCTCAACATGTTTGACGGAGGCAGCAAAGACGATGACGGAGGAGCCCAGCTCAGTGGCCCGGCAAGCCAGGCACAGACCGGAGACTCCGGCACCGATCACAATGATGTCGGCGGTTTTGGTTTCGGCTATCTTATCCTCCGGAATGGCCTCCGGCTCCATCATAAAGGAGGGGACGCCGGCTTGAGCCTGGGAAACTCCCGGCGTATCTGTGCCTGAAGGAGGCGGATTGGTGCTGCCGCAAGCAGTCAACAGGCCCAGTGCACCGGCGCCGACCGTTGCTGTAGACATACCTTTGATAAAGTCGCGGCGAGAAAAATTTTTCATCATTCATGCCTTCTTTCCTTTGTCTTGGGGTTAAATAGTCAACCCGATTGTGTTAATCTTAACAAAGAGCCAATACTTGAAAAAGCACTTTATGTTTGACATAAAGCAACTGCAAGTTGCATGTTAAGACCAAAGGAGAGAGCTTATGATTGAACTGCATCAGCTCAGGTATTTTTCGCGTGCAGCAGAGACCCTCAATTTTTCGCGGGCAGCCGCAGAACTCTTTATTTCACGGCAGGCACTGACCAAAAGCATTCAAGTACTGGAGAAAGAATTAGGATGGAAGCTATTTAAAACGAACAACGGCAAGATTTCATTGACACCTATGGGGGAGGTCATGCAGGCTCAGTGCCAGCCGGTGTTGGCAAGCTACGACATGATGCTGGTGCAGCTGGAGCACTATGCACCCCACAAAATGCACCTTCTGCGTGTCGGAGCTGCCGTGGGTACCATTCTTTCCCTGCCGGAAAATTGCATCCAGAGTTTCTGTGATGCACACCCTGATGTGCAATTGGCGATCGAACAGACCTCAACGGACAATGTGCTGCAGATGGTGCACAGCGGTGAAGCAGATGTGGGGCTTGTGGGAAGCATTCCCGACTATCTGAACGGCTTCAGCATACAGCGCCTGGTACAAAAGGGGACCTATGTCGGCATTTGTCCCGGGCATCCGTTGTATGGACGGGACAGCCTGGAGCTCCGGGATTTGAAAGATCAGCCCTTCGTCACTGCCGGAGCGAATAATCATCTGCACCGCTTCCTTGTGCAGGCTTGCCATAATGCGGGATTTTCTCCCGCCATCGCCTTTATGAGCAGCAGTGAGGATGTATTGCTTCAATATGCGCTGGAGCACAAAATGTTATTTTTTGCTTTTGGGGACTGGAGTTGCCAGATACCGGACGGCCCCTTGCAAATAGTGCCTCTTAAGGTCGAAAAGGGAAAGAGTTTCGGCACCTTTCTCGTCTGGAAAAATGAGTTGAAACCGGTCTCGGAGCAGTTTCTGGCGTACCTGCTGAAGACTGTGGACACTACTATGTGAAAGAATTTGCTCAGGCACAAGTCTGTGCTGAAAAATTTTAGTTATTTTACCCCCATCCTGGCCATAGCATAGCAAAGACGGGGGTGAATCTATGCCTTTCAGTCTTGGTGAATTATTGGTTGTGACGCTGATCATTCATATGATCGATACCTTTGCCTACGCCGTGCGCCTGAACTCTGTCAAAACCGGCCAGTTTGCTTTATCCGTTACCCTGTTCAATCTCTTTTACCTCATCTCCCTCGTTGCCCACACCATTCAAGCCCCTTTGATCGGCAGCCTGATCGACAGTTCCCTCAGCCAGAGCATAGATCCCCTTCCTCAATTGCGCAGGCTCATCTTGGCGGCCACGGCCGGCACCTTTGCCGGTATCCTTTTTATGCCCACCTTTTTGCAATTCTTCCACCGCGCCGTATTTAATCTGGAGAGAGCCGGCTCCGTTCCTGCCATTGTGCGGGAAGCTGTAAAGATACGCAGCCCGGGCCGGTTGCTGCATTATTTTACTTTGCCGAATAAAAATATGATTCGCAATCTCCCCTTCCAAAAGATCCCCAAAGAACTGATCGCTCTTAACGCCCTGGTTACCGGCATATACACCGTCGGGGGCATGTCGGCCTATTATGCCGCTATCCTTGTTCCGGAAGGACACCGCCTGGCGGCGGCTGCTTCAGCCGGCTTCCTTAACACCTCAGCCAATATCATTTTCATGCTTTTTGTCGATCCTAAGTCTTCGATTATCACCGATCAGGCCTTGCGGGGCAACCGCCCCTACGCCGATGTCAAAGCCCTGGTCGTTTTTTTGATGAGTGCCAAGCTCCTGGGAACATTCCTGGGACAATTGCTGCTGGTTCCGCTGGCCCAGGCAATTGCCGCTTTTTATCTTTAAGTGATGGTTATACCTTCTGTACATTCTGGTCATACTGTACATAAGGTACAGCATATGATACCATTGGAGGTGAGGGAGGAATGACCATGTTGACTGAATTACAGTTTACTGAAGCCAGAAGTCAGTTTTCAACCCTGTATGACTCTGTATTCAACTCTTTCAGCCCGGCTATTGTTAAAAGGAAACAGACTGAACAAATCGCAATGCTTCGGGTTGATCTGCTCAAGATGGTGCTGGAAGATTACAAATTAAATCCGGATATTATTCAAGAAGATGATGGCTCAATAACACTTGCTCTTGACGCACTTGAGGTTTATATCAACAACTCAACATTAGATTTAGCCGCTGCGGATTTAATTGAAGACCTTAAGCTCTATGCTCAAGATTATTTAAAACGTTCCCAGCTATTTCTCCATTCGCCAAACCGAACACACCATTTTCCCTATATATTGAGGATTATGTTGTGCGAAAACGATGATGAAATCCGTGCGCTGGCAGGGTTATAAACTATGGCACCAAAGTTTGGAGATTTGAAGCGTTTTTGTGATAAAAACGGTTGGATCATGGTCCTGAACACGGATCATTGGTACTATGAAAAAGTCCTGAATGATGGAACTCTTCTGCGAACCAAAATAAGCCATGCCGTTAGCAAAGAGATTCCCCAAAATCTATGGGATAGAATTCTGCGCAAACAACTTCATATAACTGAGAAAGACTTTTGGAAAGGACTTTAATTGACCCTAAAAACCATATGTATCATCCAAAGCAGCCCTAACCGGCTGTTTTTTTGCTCTGCCGGCTTTCATTTGGCCCGCCTTTGCATGACAGACCCTATACCAGCCGCCAATAACCCCTCAACGGCTGAAACCAGCGCTTTAAAAACCACCATATGCTTTACGCTTTCAACAAAGTATTCCATCGGCGGAGCATATAATTTAATCCGAAAACCCGGCCAATAGCAAAGCATCAAATATACGGCGATAAACACAGCAACAAATAACATTAAAGAAGTAATCGGCTTTTTCATTGATCCCTTCCTACTCTCCCACTTCAAAATATAACTTATCTTGTCTATGATTTCGGATAATACCTCGTAAATTCACTGTCACACGATATATCGTGCAGAGTCGTGGACGGCGTTGTATCGCTTTCCTCCCCCGCTTGAAGCAAGGGCTCATACATCATCAGCGCATGATTCTCTGTGACAAACTCATCGGCGAGCAAGCCGCCACTTAGATCAAACGTCTTCCGCTTGATCACATTGTGCCTTGTATAAGCGCCCCACCATTCCTGCTTGATTAAGTGTTCGCTTTCGTAAATTTGGAAGGTGCGTGAACTGGGATGCTCACATCGCCATTCCCCTTCCAAATCATTATCCCCTACTCTAACCAGCAGTTGATATTCATAGGGAGTATCATTTCTGATCTGGAGATCCACGTAATTATAGACAACCGTTGCACCACTGCCGAAGGGCTGAGTCCGGTTGGCATCGGGAAAAACGTCATGGGTGTGGCGCCAACGTTCCGTAATCGTCAAGGGGGTATGAAGAGTCATCCAATAGATCAGGTTGGAGAGCTGGCACAAACCGCCGCCCACACCCGCCGTAAATGAGCCGTTTGTCAAAACCATTCCTTTTTGATAGCCTTTAGCTTGCGTCGGCTTTCCGACCAAGCGCCAAAAGGAAAAAGTCTCCCCTGGCTTCACCAGGATCTTGTTAAGTTTTCCACAAGCCAGCTTCAAGTTGGTTGCTTTATTTTCCTGCAGCCACATATCCACATGGCGCAAACGCCTGTACAATGGCGTTTTATGGACTGCCACACTATGAGCAAGCTCCCTCTCTCCTGAGCTCAAGGCATATCTGTTTGACCGGTTAAATGTCCACTGCCAATATCGCCGCCAGGTGAAATATATCCTCCCTAAGATCATGCGCAGTTTTGAACGGGAAACCGGCTTGCTGGTTTGATAACGATAGTCCAAGCCATTTACCCCCTCTCCATTAAAGAGTCCTGCAAGTACCAAGTTGGAACAGGGTTCCTCATATCATCAAACCAGCCTAGTACCTCCTCTGCCTGTTTCTTCATTGTGACAACTTCTTCTTCGCCGAAGGGAATGGCCCAGGGAATTGAGGAGAGCAGGTTGCTGGAAATGTAAAATGCCAACAGCCTGAAAAATTCAAGGGGAGGTTTCCCGCCAAAATAGCCGTCAAGCTGACCTGTGGCGAATTGGGGGCTGACTGCTGCGCTCCACACAATGCGATTGAATTCCTCCCAGGGGTCACCAAAATCAAAGCGGTTGAAATCAATGATGGACAGGGTATTCCCCCCTGAGATGATCATATTGCCGACATGATAATCACCATGCTGATAGCACTGTGGTCTGCCGGCAAGGAGATGACGGTTATTTTCGATATATCCAGTCATTTCAGTGTCACCGTTCAGCTTTATCCCGCAAGCCTTATATTTTTCAATTTTCTGGCTGGCCTTGCGGTTAAAGCGGCTGCTCCATTCTTCCCCTTCTTCCGGAGCGGGAAGGGAATGAATCCGTTTGAGCAGTTCACCGGACTGCTTTCCCAGCCGATACTGCTCTACCTCTGTCAATCGTGGCAGAACAAGCTCCGCATCCTCGCCCTCACACCATGTAAGCAGCAAATACACACTCCTGCCATTGTCACATATTCCAAAATCCACAGGTCGGGACATGGGCACACCTAAGGCCGCAACCTGCCCCATCATGGCAAACTCGGTCTTTTTTCTGCTGTATTCCGAGCTATCGGCTATGCGCAGAAGGAGCCGCCTGCCCTCCGCAGTTTCTATGTAATATTTCTGATCACCGGACCAGCCTTTATGGAGCGGCTTTACTTTGACAAAGGTTTCATAACCCCTGATATTCTTCATTTGTCCCCCTCCTTTTAGACTCTAAATGAGTGAAGTCATTTTCTTCAACCCTATTATGTTTGTAACAGCGTTACACTAGTCCATCTTCTCTTATTCTAAACACAAAAAGGCGGCTAAATCTATAGGAAGATCATTGAGATCAATTCCCAAGAGACAACCGCCTATCGTGTATAGTAGGATAACTTTCTTTCGACCCGGCCAAATCAGCCTGATATTTTCCGGTACTCACCAGGCCGTAAACCCGTGTTCTTCTTGAAGAGCTCGGCAAAACGGCTGGCACTTTTATACCCCACGGTTTGGGCAACCTGACCGATGGTAAGATCCGTCCCGGAGAGCAGATATTGGGCCCGGCTCATCCGCCGCTGCTGGATGTACTCGGTGATGGTGCAGTCATGAACGATCCGGAAAGAGGTTTTCAGCTTGGTCGTGCCCATGCAGGCAATTTTGGAGAGCTGCTCCAGGGACAGTTCGCAAGGGTAGTGGTCGTTTATATAAGCGGTTACGGTTTCGATCTGCTTTCTGTCACGGTCTGCCAGTTGGAGCTTCGTGCTCTGAAGATGTCCTTTATGCCGCTCTACCACCAAAGATACCGCCTCGGCTACCTTGCCTTCGTAAAACAGCTTGGCCGCGATACCGCTGCCCCGATAGTTTTTCACCTGATCCAGCAGCCGCACCATCTCTGGGAAATGCTCGGTCTGGTCAAGAGTTTGAAAGGCCGCCAAAGGATTCACATACTCCCCGGGATATTGCCGCTTCAGATAATCCTCATAATAGGCCGGCATGATCTCAATGCCAATGCAGCGAACGGGGATTCCCCCGTGAATCAGCACTCGGCAAGGAGTATCGCCCCCTACAAAGGCCTTGATGCATCCGGCGCTCAGGGGACGACAAGGGCTCAGCTCCTCACCCGAAACCGACTCATAATAGGTAATGCTCAGACAGGCCGGCAAACGGAACTCAATCATCATGTCCTGATTAAAATAAAAGTCATGGATCTTGATATCAAACAGATCTCTTTGCCCATAGGTCCAGTAGTATCCGGCGCCATGCTCCCCGATCAGCTCCCAGCACAACCCCATTGCACCGAAACGCTTATTTTCCGGTCTGGGAACAAATCCGTTTTGGGTAAGGATGGGGGCATAGACTTCCTCAATAACATCGGTCACTGGGATCACCCTCCTGCCACGATCGGACGCAATTTTATCGGAAACAGACGAAGCTCCGCAAGAGCCATTGCCCGAAAATCCCCGGCATAGTATGTTTGAGATATCACTGTTAGCCTCGTCTAACTGTGATATTAGCACATATCCAAATTGCCGTCAATCGGAGGGATATGCCAGCTTTTATTGAGGAGGATTTATTTATGGCCAATCAAACTTACCTGAACAAGCTGGGCCTGACCGTTAAGGATCTGGTCACCATCGGCATTTTTACAGCCCTGCTCTGGGTTACCATGCTAATCGGCGGACTGCCTCTGGCTCCCAACCCGGTCACCACATTTTATATGCCTTTGAGTGCTGCACTCTTGGGCGGCCCCGTGTTTCTGCTGCTTGTGGCCAAAGTGCCCAAGCGGGGCCCCATCGCCCTGGCGGGGATATTGATCGGCATCATCTGGTTCGCCGCCGGCATGCACTGGGCAATGGATCTCGGGTATGTCCTGGGCGGTATACTGGGTGATTTCCTTGCCGGAACGAAGAAGTATAAGAGTGTCAAAATGAATATTCTGGCCTATATCTGCCTGAGCCTTGGCTGCACAGGTTCCTATCTTTGCTTTTTTGCCGACCCGGTCACCTGGGGCAGCTATATGCTGGAGGGCGGCACCTCGGCAAGTTATATCGAGACCATGAACGCCGCAGCCCAAGGCTGGATGCCCTACGCAATCATTCTTGGCACCGTGGCCGTGGCGGCCCTCAGCGGCTGGGTGGGGAGCAGGCTGCTGAAAAAACAATTTGCAAAGGCGGGCATCACGGCATGAACGGAAGCCCTCACCTTAGGTTCGATCCCCGGACCAAAATCCTGCTGATTCTGCTCTGCGTCCTCTCTACCGCTATGGCCCCCAGCCTGAGTTATGTGCTGGGGCTGGTGTCGCTGATTGCTCTCCTGGGGATTTTAGGTGGGAAAGGACTCTACGCCTTGGTCGGGCTGATGGTCTACGCTGTCCTTTTTCTTTTGACAAAAGCCGCCCTTGCCGGTGGGGAGACAACCCTGCAAACCACTCTGATCGCCTTTCTGGGCCTGTTCCATAAGGTCTACCCCTGCGGATTTCTGGCGGGGATCGTGATTGCCACCACTAAAGTCAGCGAATTTCTTTCCGCTATGCATCGAATCCGCGCTCCCAAATCCCTGACCATCCCTCTGGCGGTCATGCTGCGCTACCTGCCCACCATCCGGGAGGACTGGCGCTTCATTAAAGACGCCATGGGTCTGCGGGATGTGTCCCCTTCCCTCAAAGGGCTCCTCACCCAACCTGTCATGACAGCGGAATGCCTGTACGTCCCCCTCATGATGTCGGCCTCCCGGGCTGCGGACGAACTGTCCATTGCCTCAGTCACCAGAGGAATTGAGAACCCTGCCCCCCGCACCTGTCTGACCCAGATCCGCTTCGGGCTCGTGGATTTGTTGACGGTGTTCTGCTTTGGGATTTATTTTGCCGCAGGGCAGTTCCTGTAAGGAGGGGAAGCTGTGATCCAATTTGAAAATGTTTCTTTTGCCTATGCCGGACAAACCTCCGGAAACCTCAGCGAGTTAAACCTAACTATTGAAAGCGGCGAATGCGTCCTGTTCTGCGGCCGCAGCGGCTGCGGAAAAACCACCGTCACCCGGCTGGTCAACGGTCTTATTCCCTACTTCTTCGCCGGGGAGCTGACCGGGCGGGTGGTGGTCAACGGTCTGGACATTGCCCAAACCCCTATGTACCAAATCGCCGGGAAAGTGGGATCCGTATTCCAAAACCCGCGCACCCAGTTTTTTAACGTGGACACCGACAGCGAAATTGCCTTCGGCATTGAGAACGAAGCTCTGCCAACCGAAGAGCTTCACCGGCGGGTCAAGGGAACGGCAGAGGACCTCCACATCGGTCAGCTGCTGGGGCGGAATATTTTCGAACTGTCCGGCGGCGAGAAGCAAAAAATCGCTTTTGCCTCTGTTTATGCCATGAATCCGCAGGTTTATCTGCTGGATGAACCCTCTTCGAATCTGGACATGAAAGCCATCCGGGAACTTAAGGACCATCTGCGGCTGATCAAGAGCCAGGGAAAAACAGTGCTCATTGCCGAACACCGGCTCCACTATCTTATGGATCTGGCGGATCGGATCGTCTATCTGGAGGAAGGGCGGGTCGCCGGAATCTACACCCCCTCCCAGCTGGCAGCTTTGCCCGATGATGCGCGCTCCCTCATGGGCCTGCGGGCCGTGGACCTCAATAGGGTCCATCCTGTGGAAAAGCGCACCCTTACCGACTCCCCTGTCCTGACCCTGCAGAATGTAGATTTGCGCTATAAAAAGCACACCATTCTTAAGAATATCTCCCTGCAGGCTGCCGGCGGCGAAATCATCGGTGTGGTCGGGCATAACGGGACGGGAAAAACCACTTTCTCCAGAGCCCTCTGCGGCCTGCACAAGAACTGCGGGGGCAGGTTTCTTTGGAAAGGCAAGGAAGTCCAGCCTAATGCCAGGCGAAAAAGCGCCTATATGGTTATGCAGGATGTGAATTATCAGCTTTTTGCTGAGAGTGTGAGCAAAGAGTGCGCCTTCGGCATCAAAAATCCGGACCACTCCCTGATCGAGAAGACTCTCACAGAGCTTGGCCTGCAAGGACTGAAGGAGCGTCATCCCAACACCCTCTCCGGCGGACAGAAACAGCGCGTCGCCGTAGCGGCCAGCATGGTATGCGGCAAAGAGGTGCTTGTCTTTGACGAGCCCACCAGCGGCCTCGACTATGACGGCATGGTCCAGGTGGCGGAACTCCTGAAAAAGCTGGCCCAGCAGGGCAAAATCATCTTTGTGGTGACCCATGACGTCGAATTGATTTGCCAGGCTTGCTCCCGGGTCCTCCATTTCGACGCGAAGGGAGTGCCGGAAGATCTGGCGGTAACCCGTGATAATGAGGCAAGACTCCGGGCTTTGTTCGGGATGGCCCAGCCTCAAATTGCAAACAAGCACTGAACAAGTTGTTCAGTGCTTAATCTAATAATTCCATTTGGTCTCGTTTCGCCATAATATCATTAATCGCTCGCATAATTTCACCCCCAAGCATATTATACCGTATTTTTCCATAACAATAAACCCTTTGGGCTATCGTATAACGTCCCGGGAAGTCCCGCAGCGTCATCTTACATTCATTAACTCTTAGATTCGGAAACTGCCTGTTATGTAATTGCCATGGATGGCAACCGGCTCAATCAACCCCTCTCTTTTTCTGGGATTTCATTGAGATTATGAAATAGTGCCTGTATTATCGCATCAATACGGATAAACTGGTCCATTGACTACATCGCTTGCATAGTCCCCTCGATGTTCAGGTTTTGTTGCTAGATTTTCTAACTGCTCATGGTCAAGCAATTCATTAATACATGCCTGTGAACCACCAATATAAGTCCATCTGAAATCGATCTCGGTCGCTACACACCAAGTACGGTCATCCGGCCACCACAAGCTGGGACTGAGAGGCTCTAAACCATTTTTGTCCGTAAACACACCTTTGGCAATCTTATTTAACGG
The DNA here is from genome assembly GCF_007830365.1 of Desulfitobacterium sp. LBE. Taxonomy (NCBI): domain Bacteria; kingdom Bacillati; phylum Bacillota; class Clostridia; order Eubacteriales; family Desulfitobacteriaceae; genus Desulfitobacterium; species Desulfitobacterium sp. LBE. The sequence goes on from NZ_VLKD01000001.1 coordinate 1,681,868, forward strand.
TACATTCAGTAAGTAATAGCTTCGATCTGGTAGTTGAATACGAGGCACAGCTTTATTGACACGTTGTATAGCTTCATTGATCCCTCCGCTATTCGTGTAAATCGATAGCAGCTCTGTTAGCGGAATTAGCACTTCCCTTGGACACTGGCCCACCAGCGGTGGATTACTCCATGGTTTTGGAGCTACAGTAGAACTAACAGGTTTAATAGTATAGGTGGTGTATATCGGATTACCCACGCCGTTGTTCGTGCAACATACGATTTTAACGAATCCCCCGTCCGCTTGTCAGGATAAAGGATCTTGACCCTAATTAGCAGAGAGTACTAATGAAAAGCAGAAACTTTCAAACTATACTAAATACATAAAAGTATGGGATCTCCTTCCAGGAGAGCACTCAAAATTAGTGAAGGTAAGATCAATTGTAAGGAGGATGCTAACTTGAAGCTGACAGTTCTGGTGGATAACAACACGATTTTGTCCAATAATCCCCATTTCCAAGACAGGTACTTTCTAACTGAACCCGGGCTTTCTATCTATATTGAAGCAGACGGAAAAAAGGTTCTTTTTGATACCGGTCATACCGGTATTTTTCTGCAGAATTCTGAAAAAATGAATCTTGACCTTTCTGACCTTGACTATTTGGTTCTTTCCCATGGGCATATCGATCATACGGGAGGGTTAAAAAGTTTAATTGATTTTTATCAAAATCAAGGAAAAACCAACTTAAAGGATAAACCAACTTTAATCGCCCATCCGGAGTGCTTTTTGTCTAAAATAGACAGTCCCTGGGGTGAAATAGGCTGCGGAATTCCTGAAGCCGAAATAACTTGCCATTTTCAACTGCAACTCAGCAGAGAACCCTTATGGCTTACCGAGAATTTAGTATTTTTAGGAGAGATCGAACGAAGCAATGATTTTGAAAACCTCACCCCTTTGGGGAAAGTCTATAAGAATACCGAAGGTCAAGACGATTATATCCTGGATGATTCAGCCCTCGTCTACAAAGGCAGCAAAGGGTTGATTATTATCACTGGTTGTTCTCATGCAGGAATATGCAATATCACGAAGTATGCGCAAAAAGTCTGCCGGGATGAACGTGTTATTGATATTATAGGTGGGCTTCATTTAATTAATCCGGGTCCTATCCAGATGGAAAAAACCAAAGAATTTCTTGAAAACGTTGCTCCCCAGACCATTCGGGCCTGTCACTGTACCAGCTTGCGGCCCAAGATCGCCTTGGCAAAAAGTTTAAATGTGGAAGAAGTCGGGACGGGATTGCAGCTTGAGTATTATTAATCTGCGTCGGTTTAGATTGGGGTAGATGCCCGTAAAATCCCCCTGGAACTCTTCTCAATATACACCCAAAAATTCCGCAAGGGAAACTGATCGGAAAAATAGGACTCTACCTTGCGTTCATAACTGCCGTCGATTACCTCCTCAATATGAAAAACAGGCCATTGGGCTAAATAGCGCCGCTCCACTTTCGAAAAGGTCTTATCCGGCAGAGCCAGATGCAAGATCAACATAGCAAGTATCAATAAAAAAGGAAGCATACCGACAGCATGCCGGAGCATGGCAAAATTTCCACTGTTTCTCATTCTTATATCCTCATATCCATATTTTTGTATTCCACGTATTCTCATCTCCTCATATCCTTATATCCCCATCTCCAATCTCCTTCCTCCGGGCTAAAATCGAAAATAAATAAAGGGGTTATAGGTTGATCCCACCATAGAGGCCGTCGCCAAAAACAGCAGCACACAATAATACAGGCTCACCGCCCATTGATGGTTACCGCCACAAACTCTTTGCCATAACGATGCCAGTTTCCCCGGTCCAGGCGATGCGGCAAAGATACCAACGCTGTATAAAAGGGCATAAGCCTTTAGCTTCATAATGGCATGGGCATCAATAAACCCCTTTCCTCCCCTTCCCAACATACTTCCCAGAAAACCCAACCCATCCGCCAGGCTGGTAAATTCAAAGAACACCCAGCCTATAACGACCAGCAGCAACAGGTAGCTGTGCCGGACGGCCCGGGGCCAGCCCGGCAGCCGGGTCTGCAAAAACAACTTTTCTATACCTATTAAAGTTCCAAAATAAAGCCCCCATAAAACGAAATTCCAGCTTGCACCATGCCAGAGCCCGGTGAGAAACCAGACGATGAGCAGATTCCGCAGCAGTTTCCACTTCCCGGCACGGCTCCCGCCCAGTGGAATATAGACATAGTCCTTAAACCATGAGCCCAGGGAAATATGCCACCTCCGCCAAAATTCCGAGACGCTTTGCGCCATATAGGGATGCCGGAAGTTTTCCTTAAAGCGGAAGCCAAACATCTTGCCTAAGCCGATGGCCATATCGGAATAGCCGCTGAAATCGAAATAAATCTGCAGGGTAAACGCTATAATCCCAGCCCAGGCCAAAAAAGCCGACATTTCTGTACCGGGCATGGCTTTTACTTCGGCCCAGAGCAGGCCCAGAGGATTGGCCAGCAGCATTTTCTTGGCCAGGCCGCCCAGGAACCGCCCCATCCCGGCGTAAAATGCCTTGAAGGTCATGCTCCGGTTCCCTAACTGGGATTCGATGTCTGCATACTTCACAATCGGCCCGGCCACCAGCTGAGGGAACATAGCAATATACAAGGCAAAAAGCAGCAGGCTTTTCTGAGGTTTTATTTTTCCTCTATACACATCGATCCCATAGGATAGGGTCTGAAAGGTGTAAAAGGAGATTCCCAGGGGAAGGGCCGGTGCTTCCCCCGGCACATTCCAGCCGCCCATGGCTGTGAACGTACTTAGGATCATGGCCAAATACTTAAAATAAATGAGGGAGCCTAAATTAAACACCAGGCTGATGATTAAAAAGAGCTTCCTCTTTCCTCCACCGGCCTCATCGCTGCCCAAAAAAGTGCCCAGTCCATAATTGATCAGGATGGAACCGCAGAGCAACAACACATAGACGGGCTCTCCCCAGGCGTAGAAAAACAGGCTGGCCGTAAGCAGAACACTATTCCTCAGCCGCCTTCCCAAGCAATAATAGAGAAGAACGGTGACCGGCAAAAAAGCAAAGGTAAAGAGCAGGCTGCTGAAAAGCATCGGTCTCTCCTCTATAACGATTCAGAGAGTTTCTGCAGCCAGAGCTGATAAAATTCTTTCTGAAAGTGGATACCATCTTCAGCATATAAAGCGGGATTTTCCCTGGCCATGACTCCGATATCGACATAATGAACCGCTGATTGGCCCGCCACCTCTTTTAAGATCCCGTTATATTCCCCGATTCCTGCATAGCGGGGTTCTTGTTCTAAGGCTTCCTGAGCTACAGGGGTTATGGATTGGAGATAGATTTCAGCGCCGGGCAGCTCTTCCTTGATCCTGTTGATCAGCTTCGTCAAATCCTCTCTGAATAATTCCTGAGGATCCTCCACCGGCATGAGGATATCCACGGATCCCAACATGATAAAGACCTGATCCGGCTTCTTCTCAGCCAAAGCATCCAGATCATCATAAGAAAATCCGGCTGTGGCACCCGCCCCCGCGATAACCTGTTCTCGGGGCAGGATTTCATTAAAGGCAAAACCTTCGGTAAGGGAATCGCCTATAAATACACTGTTCTCAAATTTGGCCGCGCCATCCGTCACCTTAGCCACATCCTCTTCGGCAGTCCCGGTCCCCTTCCCGCAGGCCGTCATACCCAGCAGAAGTATCCCCATCAGGAAACCTGCGATTATCTTTTTCATCTTAACAACCCCTCTTTTCTTGATCGGATGAACAGATGTTACTACAGCCAAATGCAGAACAGGTGCAGATGAGGTCAAGTTGGGATATGTCTTAGGCTGCATTGCAGTTTTTATTAAACAGATCAACTAAAACAGGCCAGCGTTGTCACTGCCGGCCTGTTTTGCTGTACCTCTGCTTATCTTACTCTCTTTTTTGACATTTCCCCTACTCCCGCTGGGCAAGATTTAGGAAAGAAAAAAGCCGCTATCCACTCCCTATCTTATTCATAGCGAAGGGCTTCGATGGGATCAAGTTTGGCAGCTTTATTGGCTGGATAGTATCCGAAAAATACGCCAATCACCATGGTTACCGAAACGCTTAAGATGATGATGCCGATGGAGGTGCTTGCCGGGTATCCTAAAAGGGTCGAGCCAAGCATGCCCAGGACAAGACCCAGGATAATACCGATGATACCTCCTATAACACAGATAATCACCGACTCCACGATGAATTGCATCTTGATATAAGAATTCCTGGCCCCCAAGGCTTTCCTTGTCCCGATCTCACGGGTGCGTTCTGTAACTGATACCAGCATAATATTCATCACACCGATACCACCGACTAACAAGGATATGGCAGCGATGATGGAAATGGCGATGGAAACCGTGCTCAGCATGGAGGTCATACTGGAAATCGTACTCTCCATGTTCATGACGCCCACTTCCCATTTCGTGTTTTTTTCGTAAACCTTGGCGAAGTAGCTTTTGATGTCTTCGGTAAAGGTGGCGGCATTCACACCGGTTTTGGTAACGATGGTAAAGGACTGATAGTTTTTGGTGGTGCTGTCCTGTTTGGCTAAACTGACCGGTATATAAAAGTTAGTCCTTGTATCCCGCTCTGAAGAAGAGTCCGGTCCAAAGGCCGAAGCTTCATATTGGTAAACCCCAATAATGGTGTAGACTTCGATGTCATCTGAAGAATAGATTTTTATTTCCTGGCCTAAGGGATCTACTCCGGCTGAAAACATGTTATTCACCAATTTATCCGATACCACGGCAACTTTTTTTACGGACTTCACATCTTTCTCCGTTATAAACCGGCCGAAGAGAAGATCTAGATTATTGGCCTTTTCATAGCCATCATTAACTCCGGTTACACTGATATTGGCATAGAGCCTGCCGTCCTGAGCTTTCGCACTGCCGACACCTTGGGATAAACTGATGGCTTCAACTCTGTCCCCGAATCGTGAGGCAAAGGCTTCAATCGTGTCCTCTGAGAAAAGATCGCTTTCTTCCGGGGTAGCCGCAGCCTGGTTGGGGCCACGAGGTCCGCCGCCAAACTCATCCCCTCCTCGTTCCCTGACACTAACCACAATCGAATTGGCCCCCATCTCTTCCATCGTGGATGTGATCGAAGCCGTCAGGGAGTTGCCGACGGTTACTATGGCGATGACCGAGGCGATGCCGATAATGATCCCCAGCATGGTTAAGATTGCCCGCATTTTATTAGCCTTTAAGGCGGCCAAGGCCAGTAAGATATTTTCAACCATGTTCACCCGTTCTCACCTCGCTCCTCACTCTGGCACCCGCTGCCTATAGAGGCGGGGGTCTTAGGGCGGATTTGTTCATCGATAATTATGCCGTCTTTCAAAGTCACGATCCGATCTGTTTCTTCAGCCAACTCGTAATTATGGGTGATCAGGACAATGGTGGTGCCTTTGGTTTCATGGATCTGATGAAAAAGGTCCATGACCATCCGTCCTGTGACCGAATCCAGGGCGCCCGTGGGTTCATCCGCCAGGATGATCGCCGGATCATTGGCCAAGGCCCTTGAGATGGCGACCCTTTGTTTTTGTCCGCCGGAAAGCTCATTGGGCAGGTGATCCAGGCGATCTTCCATCCCGACGAGTTTTAAAAGATCTTCAGCCTTTTCTCTTCTTTCTCTGTTGCCCATTCCTGCATAGAGCATGGGCAGCTCAACATTTTTCAGGGCGGAATTGCGGGGGATGAGATTAAAGGTCTGAAAGACAAAACCTATTTTCCTGTTTCTAATATCGGAAAGCTCGAGATCCGACATATTCTGGATTGGCGCGCCGTCCAGTATATATTCACCTGAGGTAGGGCGATCCAGAGCACCGATGACATTCATCAGGGTACTTTTTCCCGATCCGGAGGCTCCCACTATGGATATGAATTCCCCTTTCCCTACCGTGAGTGAAATATTCTTTAAAATTTCCAATTCATTGGGGGTGTCAATATAAAACTTTTTGACAAGGTCGCGAATTTCTATCATCTTTTCATTCATAATGCCTCCGCCTTATTTCATAGCTGCCCCGGGGCGGGCCTTATCCCCGGTTCCGGCACTGGCAGCATTATTCACTACCAGGACACCGTCAGCCAGCCCTTCTCCTGAAATCTCAGTATAGTAATCTGTCATCATGCCCACTTCTACCACCGTCTCTTCCATCCTTTGCTGGCCATTTTCTCCGGTGAGGATATAGACAATACTTTGTCCCTGGTCGTTGACGCTGACAGCATCATAAGGTACTGAGTATACATCGGCTTTCTTTTCGATAATGATGTTAAGCCGTGCGTTCATGCCGATTTTCAACTGGTCATCAGGCTCTAAAATATCAACTTCTGTCTCAAACTCTACCGTTGTATTGGAAGTATCGGTGGTGCCATTGGCGGTCTTGGTGGAGGCAGGGGAAATTCTCACCACCTGACCGGCAAAGAGTTCATCTTCAGTTGCATCTGTTTTAATATTGACCATCTGCCCTGGCTTGACTTTATCGGCGTCATATTCTTTGACATAGGTTGTTATGGTAAGCTTCTCCGCATCCTCAACCACGAATAAGAGACCGTTTCCCGGCGAACCCGCTTCAGCATACACGGCGGTCACAACACCGCTTATGGGGGCTTTGATCGTGGCGTCGGCGAGATTTTTTTCCAGCTTATCCAGCGCTATTTTCTGGCTGTCATTGTTATAGTCAGCCAGAGCACTGTTGTAGTTTGCTTCGGCTGTTTTTACATCCTGGGCAGCCTTTATTTTGGCGGCTTCCAGGCTTGCCGCCGCTTTATTATAGGTGTTCTGGGCCAGCTTGTAACCGGCTTCCGACTGATCCAGCTCCTGTTTGGATACCGCGCCGAATTTATAGGACTCTACATTGTTTTCATAGGTATTTTTCTTCGTTGTTAAATCATTTTCTGCCGACTTCAGACTGTTTTCTGCATTGAGCAGTTCCGTATTCATGCCATTTTCATATTGCTTTTTCGTATCTTCATAGATCCGCTTTTTGCTTTCTAGATTTATGGTTCCGGTTTTTTGCGACGCTTCAAAGGTGCTGCGCTGTTGCGCTATATCAAGCTCTAAGGACGATGTGTCCAGCTGAGCCAGGGGCTCCCCGGCCTCAACTTTGTCCCCAATATTGACATAGATTTCTTTGACTGAGTAGCTTAAGGTTGAATAAACTTTTTGGGTGTTTTTGCTTTTAATACTCCCTGATACATCGACACTATTGATCAATTCAGTTTTAGCGAGTTTGGTATGGGCCACATTGGCAGAAGCGCTTTTACTCCCTCCCAACAAAGCTGTTATCCCCCATATGCCAATGACCACAACCGCCAGAGCGGCTATAAGGGTTGTTCTTTTGGGTTTTCTCAGTTTTTTCAGCAATTTTGATTTATCCATCCTGGCTCCTCCTCAATGACGTTTCTGTTTTTAATTTTGTGGAACTATCCATTACTTCAAAAAGAACTTAAGTTTCTATGATTATTCAAGCGGTCTACAACTAAAATAGGGAGGTCGGGAAAGGCCTGGTGAACTTCGTAGACAAAATTCCCCGGTTCCATTTTTTCCGGCTCCCCTACTACCAGCTGCCTGATGCACTCGTGCCTTATATAATCGATGGCTATCCGGTTGACATCCTCTCCCCAGTATACCTTCATTTCCGCATTCATTGACTTGCACACATTAAACAGATATTCCAGATAGGTATCTTCAAGTTTTTGCACCTCTTTAGATGGCTGTACGCTTAAGATCTTCATCTTCATGGCCGGGGATTTGGCAAGGATATCCCCTGCTTTTATGAGCCTTGCACAGTTTTTCTGGTCTGTGACACACACTAAAATTAGTTTTTCCAACCCCATTCCATTCACCTGATTTCTTTGCTTAATAACTAAAATCATAACAAAGCATTGTGGCAAGAAAATGGCATGAGGATGAAAGATTATGGCAAGCATAAACATACAAGGGCAGATGACTTCCGGTATATACGGGAGTCATCTGCCCTTGTAAACTATTGTTAGGCATTATATTTTACTACCTAACTTATACTCATACGATAGTGTTCTGATTAAAAGAAGCATCTCGTCGGCGGGTTTGCATTTCAGGAGGCCGAAGCACCGTTGTAGGATAAAGTGAACGTAAAGGTACTGCCTTCATCCAAATGGCTTTCCACATAAATTTCTTCACCTAAACGCTGACTGATTTCAAAGGCGATGGCCAGCCCCAATCCCGTTCCCTGCGTGGAGTGGGCCTTATCGGCTTTGTAAAACCTTTCAAAGATATGGGGGAGGTCTTCCGGAGCAATCCCCATTCCCGTATCCGCTACAGAAACTTTAACCCTATCTTTATCGAGGACAGTGCCTAAGGAAATCCCGCCGCCTGATTGAGTATACTTTATGGCATTATCCAGAAGAATGATCAGAACTTGTTCAACTAAATCCATGTTGCTCATGACTTTCAGATCATGGACCAATGGTGAATAATCAAATCTTAAGCCTTTTTTCTGGGCCAGCGGTTTATACCGTTCAGCTACACTGCCCGTTACCTCGTTGATCAGGAATGCTTCGGTGTGCACCGGCTCTGTGTGAGACTGCAGGCGGGACAGGGTAAGCAGATCGTTGATCAGTCGTGTAAGCCGCATGGTTTCATGGAGCATATGATTGTAGTAGCGGTTTTTGGTCTCCTCATCACTTACCATGCCGTCGGCCAGTGTTTCCGATAAAGCCCTGAGGGCCGATACGGGTGTGCGCAGTTCATGAGAAACATTGGCAACATACTCGCGCCTGGTTTGCTCCAACCGTTCTGATTCTGTTATATCGCGGAATAAACCAACGACACCGGCAATATGATGGGTTTCATCCTCCAGCGGACAAATTGTGACTCTTAAAAGCATCTGCTTCCACTGCAAACTGCGGACGATGGTATATCCTTGGGCGAGAACAGCGTCAAAATCTTCCCATAGTTCTTGACTGGGTATTAAACTCATCCGTCCCTCGCCTGAGTTTTCACCAAAAATCCTCTGGATTGAAGGATTAATATGAGTAAAATTCCCCTCATTATCTATGGCCACAATTCCTTCGGCGAGACCATCAATGGTTTGTTTCAGCCGGTTTCTTTCCAATTCCAATGCGGCAATGGTCTCAGATAACCTTGCGGATAAATAGTTAAGGGAGTGGGCCAGTTCGCCGATCTCTCCCCCATATTTTTCATTGGCCTGTTCCTTAAGATTGCCGTTTGCCATACTAATGGCTACATCACGCATTTGTTTTAATGGATGAGCAATATACCGTGCGGCTCGATAGAGGGGAAAAGATAACAGCAAAAGAACGCCTAAGGCGCTTATCCAGATGGAGCGGTTAAGTCCGGATAGGGCGGTAAAAATCTCGATCTGCGGCTTGCCCAGGAAAACCATGCCAACAATGCTGTCGTTATGCATAATGGGCTGGCCTACTATCAAAAAGGGCCCCTTGTTAGCAACCACACTATCCCCGGATAAAACGGAGCTGAAATATTCTTTCAAAACAGGGTTAAGGTTCAGCCCAATCTCCGCATTTTTTCCCCGGAACAAAGTGGTTAAAATTTCTTCATTTTTAATAATCAGGTTGCCCTGCACATCATAAACATGAACAACAAAGTTCCATATCCCTTTGTTAAGATTAAAATGTTCCTCAAGATCATCTTTGCTCATAGTCCCCTGTTGATAGTTCAACACCAAATCAGCGATGGCTTCCGCACTGGGTTTAAGTTCGCGGGTTTGCAATTCCCTGAACATATCATTGGTTGTAAACCAAAAAAAGATGGTGATCAGGAAGCTATACAAGGCAATTGTGGTGATCATTAGTATTAGGATGCGCTTAAGAAACGAGCTCTTCTTCTTCACGGTACTTCCATTCCTGCTGTAGCAGCCTCTAGTGATGGCTGCAGCCTTTGCAAAGATTGACTGCATCTACAGCAAATCCTTTTGTATAATTCACTTTTGTTAACTTAACACCTCAAATTTGTACCCTACTCCATAAATGCTTTTAATGCCCCACTTCATCTTCTCACCGGCCAGTTTTTGGCGAATGCGCTTGATCTGTGTATCCACGCTTCGCGTATCGCCGAAGTAATCGGAACCCCAGACATTCTGAATGATCTGCTCCCGGTTAAACACCTGGCCCGGATGAGCGGCAAGCAGATATAAAACCTCAACTTCCTTGGGCGTGCAGCTGACCGGCGTTCCATTCAGGCGCAGTTCATAGGATGAGATATTGATCTCCAGTCCGTCATATTTCAAGATGGGCTCAGTATCTTTGCTTTGGGGAAGCTTGCGGCGCAGAACGGTTTTTACCCGGGCCACTACCTCCCTGGGGCTGAAAGGCTTGACAATATAATCATCCGCTCCCAGCTCAAGCCCCAGGATCTTGTCGATTTCCTCACCCTTGGCGGTCAGCATGATGATGGGGACGTCCGTGGTTTTGCGCAGGGTCCGGCAGACTTCCATACCGCTGAGTTTGGGCATCATCAGATCAAGGATAATCAAATCCGGTGCGGTTTCATAAGCTTTTTGCAGAGCCTCTTCCCCGTCATAGGCCGAACCGTAAGTAAATCCTTCCGCTTTCAGATAAGCTGCAATCGTCTCGTGAATGATTAACTGGTCATCACAAATCAAAATATGTCCCGCTGTGCTCAATGAAAACTCACCTCAAACCTATTTTGTCAATAAGCTGTTTAATTCATCCACCGCTAAACTATAAGCATTGATTGCTTTTTGGAGCTTGACTTTTTGCTGGTTTAAGGCAATGGTATCATCCACGACACTGCTCCCTTTGGCCGTTCCCAATCCTTCCTTGGATTGCGTGATACTCAATGTGTACTCGGCATCCTCAAGGTTGATTTTTTCTATTTCCAGATCCCCTTCAAGATTCTTTAATTCATAGTACTTATTCCAAAGGGTTGCTTCCAGATTGGGCTTTACTTGTTCCAGTTTAGCCTGGTTATTGCTGACGCTTGCTTCAAGCTGGTGAAGCTGATTCAGGTTATTGTCTATATAGGTATTATACCTGATGATATCACATTCTATCTCGGCTAGTTCCAATTGGCCCTGCTGGCTTAGATAGTCATAGCTGTCTTCCCAAGCTTTGCTTATCTCGTTGGCAATATCCCCATCATCAAACAGCACCGGTTCTCCAGCTAATGGTTCCAGCTTTGTTTGCCCGGCCAGTTTTACGCCCAGATCTCTTTCCAGCCCCTTGAGATTAAGGCTGATCTGCCTCTGGGTTGCTTCTATCCTGGACAGCATCTGAACTCTTTGGGCGTCATATTGCTTTAAGGCTGATTGGGGAAGACTCCCTGAGTTGATTTGGGTCTGTGTATGTTCTATGGTTTTATCCAGGGCGGCCAGCTCACTCTGAGTATTGGCCAGCTCTTCCTGAAACACGCCTATCTCCAGATACTGTTTCTTGACACCGGCTTTCAATTCCTTTAATTTTTCTTCTCTTTCATGTTTGGCTCCATCCAGTTCAAGCAATCTTTGTTTGGGATATAAAAGTTCTTCTTTCCTATAGGTTACATTCTGCTCTTCATCGCCGCCAATGAATTTTCCCTTGGCCCAGTCCGATCTGGCCACGGCCTCCTGGTATTGCTTTTCATAGAGGTTAATTTTGTCATTCATCAGTTTTAATTCCTGGTTATGTTCTTCGATAGTCTCATAAGCTTTCTCTAAAGACAGTGTATCAATAACTGTAACTGCCTCAACTGCCTCAACTGCCTCAACCGTCTCAACTGACTCAATTTCTTCAACGGCCTCAACAACCTCACCTGTTTCACTCTTAACCGTTGTATTATCCGCACCTGCTGTTTCCTCCCCGGCCAAAGTCGCCATAGGAACGGAAACTGCAATTATTACTATCAAGGCCATGACCAGGCTTAGTATCTTTTTCATGATATACCCTCCCTATTCGTCTATTGTGATATGCCAGGGCCTATGCCGCTGGCCAGCTCCATCTTCATTTGAAAAAGCCAGGCATCCAATTCCGCATTTTTCACCTGGATCTGAGCCTCCATATAGTCTTTTTCCGCAGTGATCAGCTCGTCCTTGCCTGCTCTTCCTAAATCATAGTTTTGTTTGACAAGATCATAATCACTTTGCGCCGACTCCAGGAGGATTTTGGTGTTTTCCCAAGTCCTCAGCCGTGACTCAAGTTCGCTGTATCCTGAAGTCAAATCAAGCTCTACCTGGATCCTGGCTTTAGCGATTTCATTTTGCCCCTGGGCCAGGTCATACTGGGTTGTGGCCTGATAATAATCAAGGGGCATGCTCTGGCTTTTATCCGGAGCCTCGATGGCCTGCCTAACTTTGGTTACTTCCAGAGAACTCTCAGCACTTGTCACTTCATATCTGCTGGCTAGACCGGCTTGGATATAGTCCTCCAGAGGTCTGAGGGTGGCCGACGGTTTGATGTTTTGGTCTATAAAGTTTGCGTATTTATTCAGCACCGGCTCTCCCATAACTTTATTTAAATTAATCACATCGGCATCGTATGATCTCTGGTATTTTTTAAGGGTAATCCGTTCCTTGGCCAGATTCGCGGCGATCATCCCGGCATCATATTCCGATATCCCGCCGGATTTAAGCTTATTCTCCGCATCTTCATTTTCAATTGTAAGTTTATCCACAAATTTCTGCTGCAGCTCGACTTTGTATTTGTTTTTCAACATCGTTATGTAGTGCTGATAGGCACTCAATCTTACCGAGCTTTCGGTTATTTGCAGGTCTCCGTAACTCAGATCAATCTGATACTGGGCATTCAAGGGAGCATAGATCACACTGCTTGCGCTCCAGGCATTGGTCACATGCAAGTCCTTGCCGTATCTGTCAAGAGTAAGATCGGCCGCACTTGCTTTAGCTTTAACCTCTGTTGAGTATTGGATCGCTTTGATGGCAACTTTTTCGATATCCAGACTATCCTCTGCTCCATAGGCCGTGTAAGCACCAAATACCATGATCAAGGCCGCAGAAATCCCTACTATGTATTTTTTCACCGTATTCACCTGCTTTGTTAATGTATTGTATCTTGAACAATAGCAAAAGAATATGGCGGAAAAATGGCATGGCTATGAAACATTGTGGCAGACTCAGCGTTAAATAATTACAAATTAATAAAAGACAAGGGGTTTAGAGATCGCCCAAAACGGCGGAAATCTAAACCCCTTGTCTTCGTCACAAAATCAGGGCCGTACCGGCAAGGTAAAGAAAAAGCGGACGCCGTCCCGGGTATTTTCCACACCATAAACCCCATGATGAAGTTCCAGTATCTCCTTGGACAGAGCAAGTCCCAGACCCGTACCTGCTTTGGCTGCCCTCGCCTCCCCGCGGTAGAATTGCTCCCAGATCTTTTTCCTGTCTGCTTCTGCCAGGGGGCTTCCCTGGTTTTCTACGCTTATTTCCGCAGTCTGCCCCTGATCGCTGACCGCAATGACGATAACCCCGCCCTTCTCCGTATGCCGGATGGCATTACTGAGAAAATTGGTGATCACGCGGCTGATCAGTCCTTGATGCCCTACGACCCGCAGAGAACAAAGGTTTAAGGTAAGGGTGAGATTTTTCTCCCCGATGGGCTCAGCCAATGACCTGGCTGCTTCGGCAATCGCCTGATCGATGGCAAAAGGAGCCATTTCCGGCTTATAGGTGCCTGAGGCAAACTTAGCCAGATCCAGCATATTCACAACCAGCACATCCATCCGCTCTATTTCCTCTTCCATGGCCTGAAAATAATGCTCTCTTTTTTCAGAGGCAATGCCGTCTTTGATAATCGCCAGACAACTTTTCATCACAGCCAGGGGGGTTTTCAGTTCATGGGATACTCCGGCGATAAATTCCTTCCGTGTCTTTTCCAAGCGCTTTTCTTGATCGAGATCCCGCTTCAATTGCTCAATATATCCTTCCATCCGGCTGGACAGGTGATTGATATTTCGGGATAACTGGCCGATCTCATCCTCAGAACCCACCGGCAGCTTTTCGGTAAAATCCATCGCCGCTATCTTCCCTGTGATCCGGTTGATGGATAGGAGAGGCTTGGCCAGCCATTTGGAAAGAACGAAGGCCAAAACCAGCATGCACAGCAAGGCAACTCCTAAAAAGTAAGGATAGAATTGCCGGATCACCCCGATGGCCTCATCCACCGGCTGGAGAGAAGTCATGGCGAAAATATATCCCTTTGCCCCATGTTCCCTAATCGGTTCGCTGATCAGCTTATACTCCGCAAAATTCTCTACAGCCCCCCACTCTTTGCTGTCCTGAAGAGGCTGCCCCTGCTCAGCCAGCAGACCGGCTTGAAATTCTTTGACCTGTTCCAAAAAATAATGTTCCTGATAGGGAAAGGCAATAGATTCCGGCCGTTCCGGAAATACGGTTTTCGTTACCGTTCCCTTGTACAGCCCGGTGCTCAGGTGACTATAGGCTTGATCGGCCTGAGGCCCATGGAGCTTGTTGGCAAGATTTAAATTGACAACACCTGTGGAGCCGGTCTGGATATGATAAGGTATCCTTTCCTCTCCTATATTGACCGTATCGATAAGGACCCCGTCCCCGACCTTTAGGGATGATAGCACATCGGCAGAAAATTCCCCGGCAAAAGAGTACATGGGGATCCGCCAATGATCCTGCGCCTCATCCTTTAACTTCACTTCAATATAGTAATTTTCCACATCGCGGATCCGTCCATATTCATCCAATTCCGTAATCCAGACCCGGTTATGCTTATAGAGCTCTTGGGAAGCCGCTTCCGCTCCCATCATTGCCGCCCGCTCTGTGTATTCCTTCATATCCAGTCTGAGAGTATCAGATTTCCTGTCAATATAATACTTCTCAAAAAAGTAATTCTGGGTGATGCCCATGACTAAAAACAGCGTGGAGAATAAGAGAGCGGTCAGCAGGAACCATTTAAAGACAATGCTTTTCGTCATAGCTGTTCCTCTGTGAATTTATATCCCGAACGGATCACCGTAACAATGCTGCTGCCTTTGCTGCCCAGCTTGGAGCGCAGGTTGCGGATATGGCTGTTCACTGTCTTTTCATCACCATAAAAATCATAACCCCATAGTTTCGTGATCAATTGTTCTCTGGTTATGACCAGCCCTTTGTTCTGCATTAAGTAAGCGAGAATTTCGAATTCCGTATGGGTCAGATTGATGGGATCGCCCTCTACGGAAACACATCTTGACCCCAGATTGAGGAGAATTCCGCCGGCTGAGATCTGCATTTCCTCCACAGTGTCTGAGGTTTTTTCCAGAAACCGTTTTACCTTGGCCATGAGCACCCGGGGACTATAGGGTTTGATCAGATAATCATCCGCTCCCAGCTCATAGCCCAGGAGAGAGTCATCCTCATCGGAACGGGCCGTCAAAATGATAATGGGGATACCGGAATTCCTGCGAATTCTGCGGCATACCGACCAACCGTCAACCTTGGGCAGAACAATATCCAAGATCACCAAATCCACGGAGTTGGCTTGAAAGAGCTCTAAGGCTTTTTCTCCGTTTGCAGCCTCTAAGGCCTGATATCCATTCTCAACCAAATAATCGACAATCACTTCGCGCAATATATCTTCATCTTCAACCACCAATACTTTATTCATCCCATACCTCATCTGGCTTTATACTTCAGCCGCCTTCCTACAGCAGTTTTTTCCATGGGCTTTGGCCATATAAAGGGCCTGATCGCAAAGTTTATAAAGCATATCAATCGTTGTTTCCTGATCCGGAGTGATGCTGCAGTACCCCACGCTTATGGTATAGTTTATTTTAAGGCCGGTGTCAACAGAGGAGTTCGCGATGGTCCCCCGCAGCCGCTCCGCAACTTCTTTAACCTGTTTCTCATCTGTCCCGGGAAGCAATATGGCAAATTCCTCTCCCCCATATCTGCCGAACAAGTCATAATCCCGCAATTGTTTTCTAAGGGTATCGGCAAAATCCTGCAGTACGGCATCCCCGACAAAGTGCCCGTACTTATCGTTGATTTTTTTAAAGTCGTCAATATCAATCAGCAAGAAAGCGATTTGCTCTTGCTCTCTCAAGTACAATGAAATAACCGCATTGGAGCGCTCGATAAAGGTTTTGCGGTTCAATATATTGGTTAAGCCGTCAAAGGACGCCGCTTTCAGCAGTTCCTCGTCCTGTTTTTCTTTGTCCAAGAGAATAAACCCGGTGCTTCCCACCAGCATTACGATGTAGAGGAGTAAAAACAGCCAGGTATTGAAAATGCTTGTCGAGGCCAAATTCATATCCATGTCTGTCGTTAAAGCCGCAACCGCCCTGAAGAGCAGAAACAGTATGGTAATACTGTAAAGGACGGCAATTCCTTTCTGCAGCCGGGAAGCTTTCTTATCTCTAAACAGCTTATACACGGGATATACCATTAATATGGCTGTGATCGAGGAGGCAAAGGTGATCCTGACGTTTTCCGGAAAGCCGTATGCTGTCGCCCCAATAAAGACAACGATGCACCCGTAAACAAGGCCGAATTGCCCACCGCTACCAAAGCCATACTGGGCACAGCACCTCGCAGGCCGAGAATAAGCCAAGCGATAGGCTGGAGAAATTTCGCCAATAGAAACATTTTGACCGCCTTGCTTCGGTCTTGTGGCCCTATATAGGCAATGATCAGCGCACCTGTTAAAAGATGGCCTAAAACGAGAACCACTAAAATAGTCGCCATATTGATGTTGAAAAGAATCATTCAGTATCCTCCCACAGTTGCGAAACTAAATCTTATTAGAACAGTTGTTATTATACAGCAAAAGAAAGTCCGGTAAAATAAAGCTCCATCCTAAGAAAGAAATACGCGCTAGCGTAAAAAATAAAAGCAGGAAAAATTCCTGCTTCAAGATCAGATGTTCTCCCGTTGGTCCGCTGCCTGCAATTTCATAAAAGCTTCGTAACGGGTGCGCAGGGCCTGCTCATGCTCTTCCTCATCTTTTTTCAATTGTTCAAAGAACTTTTTGACCTTCGGGTCCGCCGCATTTTCAGCCAGCGTTTGATAATGTTTCTGGGCCTTTATCTCATCCTCGATGGCCTCTAAAATACCATTCAATATTTGCTGCATACAAACTCCCTCCTCTCCTCGGCCAATGCTTAGCTCAGTTTTACTGCAACCAATGTGATATCATCCCTGATTTTTTCATAGCTTAAAAAACTGGTAAAATCTTTATGAATTTCTTCCACTATCTGAGTGGGCTTCAAGCAATAAATTTCTGTGATCAGCTTTTTTAAGCGCTCCTGATAGAGCCCATTCTCAGACTGCTGCTCAGGCAATCCATCGGACATAATAAACAACGTCATGTTTGGCGATAAATGGTGGCAGGAATCCCCATACTTTAACAGGTCAGGGTGTATACCTGTGGAAACAGGCAGTCCCCCATTATTCAGCTCTATGATATGCTCTTCATCCTTGATTAATAGAGGGCAAATGTGAAACCCCGCATTGCAATAAGTTAATTCTTTGGTCTTTAAATCAAAAACAACCATGAACAGGCAAACCAGGTATTCTTCGGGATACCCCTCTTTTAGATAGTGCTCAACAAAAAAATCCACGATTTCCTGGGGAGACAGCATCTGTCCCGGGATATGCTTCAGTCGGAAAAAACTATTGATCGTGTCTTTGACAAAAATGGCCAGCATCGCGCTGTCCAGGCCATGTCCGGAAACATCGGCTATGTAACATACATATTGTTCAAAATAATCATTGAGCAGCCCGTGATCGACTCTAAAAGCATCGAAGATATCTCCGCCCAATTCTTCTGCCGGAATATATAAGGAAGCAAAAGAGATCTGCTCCGTATCAGGAAGGCGCTCCGGCAGGGTGCGTTTATGAATCTTAACCGCATTCGCTATTTCAACATCCAGCTTTTTTCGTATTCTCTCATACTCAATATATTTTTCATTGCCATAAATATAGATATACTCTTCCTTCAGCAGAAATTTGAGGTGAAGGCTCACAATCCCTTGCTGGCCTTTCAACAAAAACCTCTCCCAGCCGGATGGCTCCGCCGCACTGGCTATAAAGGCTTTGGCCTTATCACCATGCCTGTCTTCAACGATATCCCAAAAACTCTTATGTTCTAACTCTGCTTCTTGATAGCCTAAGCGGGCCTGCATGATCCGATTGGCAAACACAATCTTCCCTTCAGTATTGCAAACCAGGATATGGTCATCCAGCATATCGGTTATGGTTTTCGTTATTTTTACCAGCTCAAAGTTGCTCTCCACCGATATGTACCTCCCAACCCTTTATAACGGGTTCTTCCTTCCATCTCGAAAATCCTCTTTGATCCAATTATAACATCTTATCCAAAAAATGCTTTAAAAAATCGTCTTAAATTTGCATTTTTCGACAAACGAAGTTCTATTTATTTTTTCTTGTAATTACTTTGATATCCAAGTAATATAGAGATAAAGATAGTTTGATATCAAAGTAAATGGGGGAATTTCAATGAATCGTTATCTGGGTGAGCAAAAACTAATAGAAGAAGCAAAGACCGGTTTTCCTAAAGGCATCACCAAAATTACGGACCGGGTTTATTTTATGTTGGGCTATGGCGGCAGTACCGCAACCTTGATCGAAGGCAGGGAAAGCTGTGTCCTGATCGATACCCTGAATGGACGTGAAGCTGCCGAAGAGGCCTTAGCGGAACTTCGCCAATTCACAGCTAAACCGATTAAAACCATTATCTTCACCCATTACCACCACTTTGACCATACCGCCGGCGCCGGAGTTTTCGCTGCCGGGGGGTGTGAAATTATCGCCAGAACTCCGGCCTATCCCCAATACACACGCTCTGAGCTGCTCAAAGATATCGCAGCTATCCGGGGAGCAAGACAATTTGGCGTGGGCCTGACACCGGAAGAGGTTATTTCTGTAGGGATAGGTCCTATGAATGAGCTCAACAGCACCAAAGCCACCCTGAAGCCGACACGGTGGTTTTCCGAAGACTGTTTAACACTGAACCTCGACGGTATTGAAGTACACCTGGTAGGGGCCCCCGGAGAAACCGATGACCAGTTATTCATTTGGCTGCCCCAGTTTAAGGTGCTGTGCAGCGGGGATAATTATTACCATTCCTGGCCCAATCTTTACGCCATTCGCGGCGGACAATACCGGGACATCAGTCAATGGGTAAGCTCACTTGACGCTATGCTTGCCTATGATGCCGAGCACCTCTTACCAGGCCATACTAAGGCGATCAGCGGCAAGGAAGCTGTCCGGGAGAATTTAACGAATTACCGTGATGCCATTCAATACATATTGGAAGAAACCTTAAAGGGTATGAACAAGGGCATGACCATGGATCAGTTGGTTGACACAGTCAAATTGCCTGAAAAGTGGGCGGCCCTGCCCAATCTCCAGGAGTATTATGGCACCGTGGAGTGGACTGTCCGTTCCATTTACACAGGCTACCTGGGCTGGTTTGACGGAAATCCTACCAAATTAAGCTCTTTGCCGATGAGGATTAAAGCAGAAAAAACCCTGGCCATTATGGGCGGAGCTGAAAAAGTCTATGCTGAGGCCAAACAGGCTATTGAACATGAGGATGAGCAGTGGGGTGTTGAGCTGTGTGATACTCTCCTGGATGCCGGGCAAAAAGTGGCAGAAAGCAAAGCCCTTAAAGCGGAAGGCCTCATCCACCTTGGCCGGATGCAGGTCAGTGCCAATGCCCGGCATTACTATCTGGCATGTGCCAAAGAGCTTCTGGGCAAGGGCGGTCAGGCTAAACTGGCCGGCGCAGCCATGGACATGGCTAAGAGGAACGAGGGATAAGAGTTCCCCATAAGCGATAACCAGCATAAGTGATAATCAAAATTCAAAAGCAAAAGTAAATTTAAAAGCAACCAAGTTTTGATCTGCCCTGTCAACGGACAGCCCTCAGTCTTGGTTGCTTTTTTTGATGGACATTATTTAGATACCTTCTTTATCCCGATGTTATATTGATCCCGATGCCCTATTGATCAGGAAAAGTTCATATAGATGCGCTCCAGGACCTTTCGGAAGCTTTCCCTTTCTTCAGCACTGATCCCTTGGTACTCCAACCTAGCCAAGCTTTGGGAGATCTCAAAAAAAGCCGGTTCCAACTCTCTTCCTTTTGGAGTAAGAAAAACCAGGGTTGACCGGCTATCCTGAGCATTCTTCATCGTCGCCAGATAACCTGAATCGATCAACTTATTCACCGAATTGGTGACTGTGGAACGATCCCGGTTGACTCGTTGGGCAATTTCGCTCATGGTTAATTCGGAGTCCCGGAATAAAGCGGCCAACACAGCCCCGTGGGAAGGAGCTATATCCGTAATCTCCCGCTTTTCAAGCTCAGCGAGGATAAAACGATTGGCCCGCTCATTGATTCTGCTCATTAGATTAATTGTATTATCTGTCTCTATCTGCTTCATGAACAAATTATAATTTGATATCAAAGCAAATGCAAGCCGTTCCTTGGCTATTCTCCCAGCAGATAATTATTCCCCTCATTGGCTTCTGCCAAGGTTCTCATCTCAAAGGATTTGCATCCTGAGGCAATAAAAGGATCCGCTTGAGCTATACTGGTAGCTTCAGCTAAATCCTCAGCCAGGAGAACGACCATTCCCCCAGGATAATCTGTAAAAGGCCCGCAAAGTACAAGTCTGCCCTGACTCTTCAATTCTTTTAAATATTCCACGTGGTCCTTGATGATTTCCTCATGAAGAGGCTTTATGTTCTTCATTAAATATACATACATTATCGTCCATCTCCCTTGTTCACACCTTACAAAATTGCTTCCAGCTTTCCTCTTCTACTCGATAAGTACCTCCCACGTGAATGTGCAGCCCATTTTCACCGGTATACTTGATTGGCATACCGGGAGCGCATATACCAAATTAGGGATATAAAATAGCCGATGATCGGTGACAGACCATATCCCATCAAGGGGACGGGAAAGTTGCCAGGCACTGTGGCAACTAGAATGATGAGATAATAAACGCCGATGCATCTTGAAATTAACCCGGCATTTTCAGGAGGAAATAATAGAAAAGGTATCGGTAAGATTGCCAGGGAAACCATTGCCATAATTAACCACAAGAACCCTATATCCGCTACCATACTTACTATTCCCTCCACATGATTTACTGGAGGCAGATTGTCCAGATACACCCAGGATAAAATAGTACATACTGAAAAAACGCTTAGTATAAATAAACGTAATCGTTTACTTTTCGTCTGGCTGCCGATCAAAATCATCATTGGGATCGCAAACCCAGCCAATTGGGAAGCATCCGACTGAAGAAGCAACATAAATACTGTCCCTATTGCCGCAATGCTGCCCAACCCAAGTTCTTTCGTCTGCACTAGCTGTCCTATCCTAATCATAATTATTGGCAATACAATCATGGCGATGTTAAGCCTTATGATTCCAATCGATATCCACCGGTGTACGCCTTCCATGCCGGGGTTTAGAAAAGTCAACAATATAAGGCACATGGCGAGGGACAAGAGGATGGTTTTATGTTTACTGCCACTGAAGAAATCAAACTTGTATGTAACCACTATCCAGTAAATCAAGCACATTGCCAGAAAACAGACAATATTTTGGCCCCAAACCAGAGCTGGAACATGATTTAGATACATGGCCAGCACTCCTATGGCTATAGAAGGCACCGCTGTCATAATTGGTATCAGCCTTTGTAAGAGCAATGGATTCACTTTCCTTTCGAGCACCATAATCCATGGGGCCGGGACCTGGCTATTCCCTGCCTGGCTATTTCCCTTGCCGGACAGATCCGGCAATTGTTCCCGATCCTCTGTCGGCTCTTTCCCAAAAGAGCCTCTGAGCAGAGTTCAAATGTTGCAGCGCTGCATCATTTGAACTCTTCCCCATCGGCTGGTGGAGAGCATCCGCTCGTACGTTACCGAAAATCAGCTATCTTCTTCATCAGCACATCGGGGCAATCAATTAATGGAGAGTGACCGCTGTCTTTTAAAACGATCAGCTCCCCTTTTTCTCCCAAAGCCTCAACAGTTCCTTTGGCAGCAGCTTCCGGTATGATACTATCCTTCTCACCCCAAAGGCTCAGCACCGGGGCCTTTATTTTATTGATCAGGTTAGTGCCCTCCGTGTACCCATTGTGTTTATCAGAAATATTAAATAAGGCCAAGGCCCAGTAGATATCTACTAAATTCCGCTGCTTTAAGGTTGCATTGATATACAGTTTATTGTCTTCCGGCAAGGGTTTGCGGTGAGAATAAATAGCTCTGTCCCATAAAATGCTCATCGTCTGAAAATTCTTATTTTCAATCGCCTGAAGGCAGGGAGCGACTTCCGGGTCTTCAGCCATTTCCGCCCTATCTTTATAGACCTGCCCCATCAGCACTTTCCCCTGCTCATCTTTTTTAAACAGAGGGCAGCCGCTATGGCCTACAGAGTCTATCAGTACGATTTTCTTTACTCTATCCGGATAATCGGCACTAAACTGCAAGCACACGCTTCCTCCCGCAGACCAGCCTATTATTGTAAAATTCTCCACTGCCAATTTATTGACAAAGGCAGACAGATCATCAGAAAGCTCTTTGATCGTATCGATTCTATTATTATAGGTGCTGTCGCCAAACCCTCGCAAATCGATGATATAGGCTTTGAAGCCCGGCGGCAGTCTTTCAGCTATGGGCAGAAAATGAACTCCCGAGCTCATATTGCCATGTACCAGAAGCAAAATATTATTGCCATTGCCGGCTTCCCGATAAGCCAATGTTTCACCATTTTCCAACTTCAATTGTTTTACCGTTAAATGATCAGCCATTTCATAAATCTCCTTAGATATGGTGCTTGGTTCCCTATACTTATTATATACTTTCCCGGCCTTAATAGCGATAATGGCCCCTATTCTATCGGTTTTTTTCGCTCCTGGCGAAAAAGAAGGTGCCGATGATCAGGCAAAGCACTGTCAGCCCGACAATAGCGGCAAAATTGACCACCGGATTAAACATCACCACACTGCTGTATTCCGGTGTACCCCTATACACCACCGCCCGCACCAGGTCCAGGCAATAGGTCATGGGCATCATCCGGCTCAAAACCAGTAAAACCCCGCTGGAATGATTAATGGGAATAATTGCGCCCGATAAAAACATTTGCGGCATGGTGATCAGCATAACAGCCAGGTTCGCCGTCTTTCTATTTTGAATCAGCCCAATCAGAATCATGGCCAGAGCCCCGGCTGAAAGACAGATCAAAGGGGACAGCGCCAAAATCAACAGCAACTGGGTGAAGGGCAGGGTGATGCCCATGATCAATCCGACAATCAGCGTTCCCACCATACTGAGGACAGCGCCGAACATGGAGCCAAAAATCTTGCCGTTCACGATCCCATAGCGGGATACCGGAGCAATCAGCATCTCTTCACTGAAATTAGAGTCATGGTCGTCCACTAAGGAAGCCACTCCCATGGTGGTGGTCATAAACAACATGTTCACCAGCATCCCCACCAGCATGAAAGTACCGAACTGAAAGCCGAGGCCCCCCGCCATGTTCTGCATCAGATTGCCGCCGATCATGCCCATCATGATCATGGGCATAGCCAGGCTCATGATCAAAGTGCCGGGGGATTTCAAGGCCACGGTAACCTCCCTTGCGAAAATCGCCAGAACTGTACTTGCCTCCCGATAGATCCGGGACTTTTTCCGGGTTAAAACCTGCCCGCTCATTGTGCTTCACCTCCTGATTTGTTTAAGAACTCGATATAGGCGTCCTCTAAGGACGGTTCATGGATTCTGAGTACCGTCAGCGGTGTTTGCAGCCTGGCGATCAGTTCCTGCGCTGTTTGCCCCTGCAGGGGGACACTGATCTGTCCGTTGAACTTATAGGACAGATTTAACCCGGACAGTTCGGCGGTTAAAGCGTTTCTGTCGGCAGCGTCCACAATCAGCTCCTGGCGGAGCAAGCTTTGTTTCAATTCAGTCGGGGACTGGCAAGCCGCGATTTTGCCGTGGTTGATAATACAAACTTTATCCACCTTTTCCGCTTCATCAATATAGTGGGTGGTGAGAAACACCGTCGTACCGTACTCCTGGCGCACCCTATCGATATAATCCCACAGCCCCCTGCGGCTTACCGCATCCAATCCCTGGGTCGGTTCGTCAAGGAACAGAACCTCGGGCGTGTGCATCAGGCTGCGGATGATCTCCAGCTTGCGCTGCATTCCGCCCGAAAGGTTTTTGACCGGCTTGAACAAGGCATCCTCAATGCCCACAATTTCAGCTAAGTCCAACACCCGCTTGCGATAGGGGGCCGGCATAAGCTTAAAGCTGGGCTGATAGGTGCACATGCCATAGAGTGCGGCGTGGAAGCGGATATTTTGCTCTGCGGTAAGCTGAACGTCCAGGCTGGGCTTCTGAAAAATGATGCCTATTTTTTCCCGCACCTGCTGCGCTTCTTTTTCTACATCAAACCCGGCAATGTTCACCTCTCCGGAAGTTTTAGAAAGGGTGGTGGTGAGAATAGAGATCGTGGTGGTTTTGCCTGCACCATTGGGGCCGAGAAAAGCAAAGAACTCCCCCTTGTTCACCGTAAAGCTGACTCCATCCACAGACGGGGTTTTGGCGCTTTTGTACTGCTTAACCAGATTCTTCACCTCGATTACGCCCATGATGACCCCTCCTTTTTGACCAGAATAGAGCGTATTAGTTTGTTCATTCCATAAAATAAGAGCATAATCACTGACATAGCAAAACCTCCGTTTCCTTTGATACCCCTATGGTAAAGGTTCAAAATAAACGGAGGTTAAATGGAGTTTAAACGCAATGTAAACCAGGCAGAAAAATTTCAAAGGTTGTCCCTTTGCCGATGGTACTCTCGACCCTTATGCTTCCTTCATGCAGGTCTACAATCTTTTTGACCAGGGAAAGCCCCAGTCCGTTGCCGCCTGCCGAACGGGCGCGGGCTTTGTCGGCCTTATAAAACCGCTCAAAGATATGAATCCGGTCCTCCGGCCCAATCCCGATGCCGGTATCCCCAATGGTCACCTGGGCTGTATCGCCTTCCTGTCTCAACCCTATGCTGATCTGTCCGCCTTCCGGCGTAAACTTAATAGCGTTATGCAGGAGGTTGGTCCATACCTGGGACAGCAGATCTTCATCGCCACAAAGGATGCATAGGGGTAGATCCGCCTCCAGGGTCAGGTTCTTTGCCGACCATTGGGGTTCCAACAGCAGGGCGACATTTTCCAATTGTTTATCCAGTCGGAAATCCTGCCTGTTCAAAGGCAGTTTGCTGTTATCCAGGGTGGTCAGCTTCAGCAGGTTTTCACTCAGGCTGGATAGCCGCTTGCTCTCCGCTTCAATAATCTCCGCATAGCGCCGGCGCTGTTCGGTGGGTAAATCCTCTTTTTTCAGCAGCCCCGCAAACCCGCTGATGGAGGTGAGGGGCGATTGGATCTCATGGGAGACGTTGGAGATAAAGTCCTGTCGCATGGTTTCCAGATTGCCAAGTCCCCGGGCCATGTCATTGATGGCTTCGGCCAGGTCATGATGCATATCGGTTGCTTTGGCGTCCAGAAATACATCAAAATTCCCTCGGGCGATCTGGGCCAGAGCATCGGTCAGGATATCATGGATGTTTTCATGGGGTCTTTGTCCCCTCCGCATGCGCCATGAGGCTGTCAGCCCTATCACCATGGCAATAAGGGCCAACGCCGTGAGACCGGAAAACACTTGCCGCAGCAGCTCCGACGGCGGCCCTGTGACACGGTAAATCAGGGCCGTGATCCCATATCCTCCCGCCAAGGCGCTGCCATAGACCAGGATCAGCATCAAAATTCCCCGGATCACAGAAAGAGGTCCCGGTCTGGGACGTTCATTCCTCATACCTGCACCTCCAGCCGATAGCCCAACCCCCGCACGGTGGTAATCTTAAAGCCGGATTTCTCGGCGGGAAACCGTTCGCGCAAGCGGCCAATGTGTACATCCAGCGTTCGCTCATTACCGTCAAAATCATAGCCCCACACGCCCTCAAGGAGCTGGTCCCGGGTAAAGGTCCGTCCGGGAAAGCCTCCCAGTTTGAACAGCAGCTCAAATTCCTTCATAGGAATATCCTCACCCACCCCGTTGAGGATGACGGAATAGCTGTTTTTGTCAAGGGTGACATAACCGATTTGAATGGTTTGGGAGGCTTCAATTCTGTATCGCCGCATAAGCGCTTTGACCCGCAGGAGCAGTTCGTCCCCATCAAAGGGTTTCGTCAGATAATCGTCCGTCCCGGCTTCAAACCCTTTCACTTTGTCGGGCTTTTCATGTTTCGCCGTCAGCATCAGGACGGGCAGATCCTTGTAATACTGCCGCAGTTGGCGGCAAAGCTCATAACCGTCCATATTCGGCATCATCAGATCAATCACCGCCAGGCTGGGGTTCGCCTCGCTTATTTTTTCCAGCGCCTCGCAGCCGTCCCTGGCTTCACACGTTGCAAACCCGTCGTTTTTCAAAAGGGTGCAGACCAGTTCCCGGATCGTCGGGTCGTCGTCCACAATCATAATTTTGCTCATCATCATTCACCTCGCCACTGCGTCACTTTGTATGCAGGGTACTACATCAATGTAAACGGAAGTTAAACGAATTTCATCTTAAGATAAAACAAAAAGCACAGTCAGTTTGACGATGCTTAGAATCCTTGCCCTTAATTTTGCCCTCCGCTTGCTTAGAGGTTATATAATTTTTTGCTCCAACCTTGTTACACGTTCTTTAACGCGTTCAAGATCGACGTAAAGACCCTTCTCAATGTGTTTATTTATGTCCGACACATCTTTCTGGATGGATTTTACAGACTTCTCGATTTTGTCAAGACGCTTAAGCTCTACATGCATTAGCTTAAGTTCGCTTAATATAGATTCTAATACAGCATTGTCCATCGTCTATCCCTCCTGAGCTTATGTTAGCACAGCAGTGGGCAAAATTAAAGGTAGGCTTTTTAAATCATTTACGCCGTTGTCAAAGAGTGTTCTGCGGCAAGCTCAGTATAATCAGCAGGGCTGTTTAGCTCTGGCGTATTCTTTGGCTTCCTTGCCGGTGATGTGTTCGACGTCAATAGCCATAATGTAAGCTTGGGTACATTTGCTTATCTCCTGCTGTTTGGCTTCTTCAGACTGATCCCCTGAATACTTTTCCACCAAAGCCTGAAAAGCTTCCAGCCGTTCATCGCCTTCCACAATTCTTGCTTTGCCAAAAGCGATCACGCTGCGGAAATAGGACGTATATTCTGCACTTACTATGGTATCTTCATCGATTACTGCAAAGGATACCTTGGGATTCTTTATCATGGCCTCGAATTTATGTCCGGCTTTTGCTATATGAAAGTAGATCTTATCATTGAAATAGACATAGTTGAGGGGAACGGCGTAAGGGTAGTCATCATCACCCAGGCAAGCCAGAACACCATTTGTGCATCTGTTCATGACGGCCACGGTATCTTCCCTTGATAATAATTGTTTACCTCTTCTCATCTCTCTGAACATTGATATTTCCTTCCTTCTATTCCTAAATTCTTGACCGGTACCGGTATGCACAAGTCCGCGAGCTGTGAGCCGCCTGCCTTGTATATAGCCATGGACCATCTGCCCACCAGCTCGCTTTGCTGATTTACCATCTAGTATTCCATAATACCCCATTGCTTGTAAAGGATTTAGAGCCAAAAGCCAGAAAAGCCCATTCACCCGAAATGAATAAGCTTTTATAGCACCTTTGTTAATCAATTCCACTAAAGTTTTTCTATTTTGATCTCAACATCTCGGGGTAATGCCAACCCGCAGGCGACCTCAATCCCTTTTATGACAGCGGATGGTACGGGACAGGCAGGATGCTTGCAGTATTTCTTGCCCAGTTCATAGACCTGAGATTCCCCCAGCTTGGCAAAACACTCTTTAAATCCATCCACTTCTTTCAGTTCCTGTTCCAAAGGCTTAAGATTGGGGCAGGCTGTCTGAAATTCAATCAGGGCCTTTTGCTTATCTTCGGAATTCACCTTGATGAGGGATTTCAGACCACAGACACCCGGGTTCACTTTTACTTCCACCATGTACTTCTATCTCCTTTCTCTATTTCCCCATTTCTTCATTTTAAGTAATCTTCAAAAATAGTAATTTCCGCCTTTTCAGATAACATTTTATGATGTTTTTGGGCTCTAATCTCATCCACTATAAAAACATATCCGCCAGCGCTGCCTTCAGTCCCTTAAAACAGGCCGACTCTACATAATCATGAGCCCCTTTATGAAAGGCCGCGCTGTCGGTTATCTCATTTTGGTCAAGGCTATAAATGGTTACCAGGTTGTTTTTCGGATCGACCATCCAGTATTCCTTAATTCCGCATTGTTTGTAAAGCTCCAGCTTTTTCAGGATATCCTTACTTCTGGTGGAAGGTGAAAGGACTTCAACCACCAGAGTTGGCACCCCTCGGTACTTGCCTTTTGGATCCATATTATCCCTGTCGCAGATCACGATAATATCCGGCTGGACAACACAAATATTGTCTTCGGCCTTGAACAGGGTAATGTCAAAAGGTGACGTGAGAGGAATACATTTCTTATTCTTGAACCAGTTATAGAATGTGCCATGAATTTCATTAACAGCATATTGGTGCTCATAAGAAGGAGACGCCAGATTATAGATGACGCCGTCGATCAGCTCAAAACGCTGCTCGGAAGCCTCCACCAGCTCCAGAAACTCTTCGTAAGTCACCCTTCCTTCACGGGTTTGATATTCAGCGGCCCCTTCCGCCACCAGACTTTTCTGGGGGTCGTCACAAGGCAGGATTCTGGCGATATCCTTACCGTTTTTGGTCACAATGATCTCTTCATTGACCTCCACAAATTTTAAATACTTGCCAAAATTATTCTGGACCTCCGTCGAAGGAACTCTCATCATCAGCCCTCCACATTAGCTATTTAACTACAATTATTCATAAATCTAGCTAATATGTCAAGTTCATCTTTTAGTAATTAGCTAATCAAAATTCGTCAGCTGGATTTTACTTATCTCCTGCTTCTTATTTTTCCACCTCCGCCCCTGGCAATTTTACATTGGGAATGAGAATGCACTTCCCGCAAAAAGACAAAGGCAAAAAGGGCGGAACATACCAGCTCCAAAGCATAGAGCAATCCGGTATGTTCCGGGGTGGTGTACTTTTGGGCGAGGGACTGCATCACTGCAGCGGCTTCTTCTCACCCTCGCCCAAGGCCTTAACCATGCTCACTACCATCAGGATCATAATGATCATGAAAGGAAAACTAAAGATAAAGGCGACTGTCTGAACTGCGGAAAGCCCGCCGGCAACGAGAAGCATGGCAGCTATGGCTCCCTCCACAACACCCCAAACAATTTTCAGCCTGGCATCCGGATTAAGATCGCCGCCGGAAGTAAACATGCCGACAACGAAGGTCGCGGACTCAGCCGAAGTGATGAAAAATATCGCCAATAAGATCATCGTCAGCAAAGCCACAGGACCGCTTAAAGGGAAATGACTGAGCATGGCAAAAATACCGCTGGAGACATCTTCGGCAACGGCGGCGCTAATTCCTCCACTGCCAAACAACTCGATGTGAAGCGCGCTGCCGCCGACGATGCTGAACCATATGGCACTTAACAAGGGGGGCGCAACAAGGATACCCAGTACAAATTCACGAATGGTTCTCCCTCTGGAAATCCGGGCAATAAAGCTTCCCACAAAGGGAGCCCAGGTGATCCACCAGGCCCAGTAAAAAACCGACCAGGAACCAACCCAATCATAACCTGTACGTTCGGCCACAGCTCCCTGAGTATCCAGAAAAAAGCTCAGGGACACAAAGTTTTGCAGATAATTACCCATGGATTCAAAGAAAGTATTCAGGATATATTTTGTCGGTCCGGCGATCAGGAGGAAGAGCATCAGCGGGAAGGCAAGAACCATATTGGTATTGCTGACGAATTTAATGCCTTTATCAATTCCGCTGGCAGCCGCAATGGTAAACAAAGCGGTGATGATCGCGATTATTACCAGGGCCATAGAGGTGGTGTTCGGCAGACCATAGACGTAATTCATTCCGGTGGTAAGCTGTTGGGTGCCCAGTCCGAGGGATGTCGCGACTCCGAATAGCGTTACGACAACGGCAATGACATCAATGATTTTGCCAACCGGACCTCTGATGCCCTTCTCTCCGATTAACGGGTAAAATGTGGAACTGATTAGGCCGGGCAGGCCTTTGCGGAATTGAAAATAAGCCAGAGACATTGCCACCACTCCATACAAAGCCCAGGGATGCAGCCCCCAGTGGAAAAACACCGTACGCATGGCAATGCTGGCTGCTTCCGGCGTCCTGTTGGCTGCGAAAGGAGAGGTGTCAAAATGCATAATCGGCTCGGCAGCGCCCCAGAACACCAGACCGACGCCCATGCCTGTAGCAAACAGCATGGCAAACCAGCTACCCCGGCTGTACTCCGGCTCTTCATCGTCCTTACCAAGCTTGATATGGCCGTATTTGCTTACGGCCAGACCAATACCAAAGGCAACAAACCCAGCCGCCGCTAACATATAAGCCCAACCCATATTCTTAGTGAAAAAAGAAAAAATGGCATTGAGGATTTGGGAAACACCCGATGGAGTCACCAGTGTAGCGATGATAAAGGCTGACGAAACGAGCAGTGAACTCCAGATTATCGGTTTATCTACTTTACTCACACTTTTCATAGAACCCTCCATAGAATACTCCACTCTACAACAGAGCCCGGATTCATCCGGGCAATAGCATCAACCTGTCATTCAAGTTCTTGACAACAGCGTGTTTATGTTTTTGATCAAAAGCTTCATTGAATTATTCGCTCGTACATATCCGGATCATATACAGCTTTTCTGTTAGGACATTGTTTAGGACATAACATACAATTCTCATAGTTCTCGTTGGGAAACCAAATCCCGGAAATAGATTTCAAGGGCAGCAGCAAGGAGCTGCTTGTCAGCTCAACCCCTATCAGTTCTTTGACATCCCCGATTATGGCCAGCAGTTTCCTTTGTTCCAAAATACTCCAATCCACAACCGAACCCGGATTCATCTGGGCAAGGGAGTCTGTTTTATAATTCTCCTGCAGATGAACCTCCAGAGCGGCTTTGGCTGAACGCATGGCTTTTTCACTTAAGGCGTTGGCCCAGAAATTTAACACCATGTCATCAATGGAATTCGCCCATGCCGCAAGCTCTTCGCCACAGGTCACAACGGCCGGGAAAAAGTCACTCACCTCACGCAAATTAACCCTGAGCACCCGGCTGTTTAGCTCAACTCCCTCAATCACCACAGAGCTGTCCCCACTCGCTTCCAGAACAGCTTTTTTATACACTGCTTTAGGGCGGGCGATGGCCGTGGCCTGTTCAACCAAGGCTTCAAACTTATTGACATAGGATGGTCTGACATGCAGTTCTTTCAGCAGATCGGGCAGACTGACATTGAAAGAAACAGAGTCCAGAACAACCGGTTCCATCTTCAGCACCTCCTTAACCTAACCGGCAAGCTAATCGGCATCCAACCAATGGGGACGGCCTATAATCGCTGCCTGAACTTTCGTATAAAGGTACAAACCTTTGGCATAACTTGTACCGGCCAGATGCTCGTCGGCAAAATTCACCATCACTTCGTAATCAACGACACCCGCCTTCTCTGCCGAACGCGCCGCCGCTTCTTCAAATTGCCGGCGGGCATAGTCTTTAGCCTCCGTCAAATCGGCAAAGGTTCTGCGCTCCCAAGGACTATGCAGGATAAAGTCACCTTGGGCGGTGTGCCGAATCAGGGCCTCCAGGGTCTCTATGTGCCGGCCTGAAGCAGCCCCTACGGCATTGGCCACTTCAGAATGCCCGGGAATAATCAGGCGGCACTGTAACTTCTCAGCAACCTTAGGCAAATAATCCTTGACCGGCGCCCCGATGGCAATCACCGGGAAGTTCACCTGCACCGACAGATTTAAAGGTCTTTCCGGGCAAGGCGCAAACAGCTCATCCAAAAAAATTTCCGCTTGAAGGCTCCCCTTGCTGTGACCGGACCCTTTTGTATAATTTAACATACTCTCCAACAAAGCCAGGCTCAGCTTTTCTGTCACCTGATGCAGCGCCAGGTCGATGAACTCCTCAGCAGACACACCCAGTCTGTGGGCCATCATCTTTATCCCCAGTTGGGCAGCGCTGACATTCCCCGGAGTATAGGACCCCCGGACATGCAGAAGATCCGTGGGGGTAACCGATGCTTTAACCAGCAGCCCAAATTCCACGAGACGTTGCAGATTTAAAAAGTGCGGCTCTATACCCAACTGTTTGGCCAGAGTTAAATGAGTATGGGGTCCGGATTTCAGGTTTTGCAGGGCTGCCGATTCCACCTCATTCAAGGTCAGGGGAGTTTTGTCTTTGAGAAAAATATAACTGTCCGCGGGCTGGGCAAAAGGCACCGTCCACACCGCCTCCAGCTGCTCCTGCAGCTCTTCAACAAGGTAAGGGTACTGCCCCGCAGCCATGGCCAAGGGCCAGACCCGCTGGGGGCCAACCAATACCTGACCTTTGTTATCGATCTTAATATAGCTGTCGCCACCCAGTCCGTAAGTAAAGATAGCAGCGGCCCGGACCCGGGTCAGCCATCCCCCCACAGTCGCCCCGGCCGGGTTCACCTTGGGAACACCATCTTTTAACACGGCGATATCTGTGGTTGTTCCTCCCATGTCCAGAATGATTGCCCGCTCAGCCCCTGTTAAAGCCGTCGCTCCGACAATGCTGGAAGCGGGACCGGAAAGAAGGGTCTCAATGGGTTTCGCCATAGCCCCTTCCTCTGTCAATAGGGTGCCATCCCCTTTAACGATCATCAACCTGGCCTGAATCTTAAATTCCCTTAATACTGTTTTTACCGACACCATCAATGCTTGAATGACGGGAATCAGTTTGGCATTTAAGACCGCCGTAACGGTACGCTCCTGGAAACCTAAAGAGGATGTAAGCTCGTGGGCACACACCACCGGGACACCTAATACTTCATCCACAAGCTCCCGTACCCGCAGTTCGTGTTCAGGGTTTCGAACGCTTAAATACCCTGAAATGGCTATGGCATCCACTTTTCCCTGCCATTGAACGAGGGTTGCGCGGATTTCCCCAGGATTCAGATCGGCTTGGGGATTGCCGGAGATATCGTGCCCTCCCTGCAGCACTGCATAATGCTGGGTAGGGAGGGTGCCGGCAGGCTCACTTCCGATCAATAATAGCCCTGCCTCGCACCCGCGCCCTTCCACCACAGCATTAGTCGCCAATGTCGTCGATAAAGAGACGAGCCTGATCTGCTGCCAATCATGGACCTGCTGCCCACCATGCTCCTGAAGATTAATCAGGCAATTGCGAATACCAATGACCAAATCCTGATGAGTGGTCAAGGCTTTGGCCTTGGCGATGACCTGCTGCCTGGAGTCTAAAAGCACACCATCGGTATATGTTCCGCCTGTATCGATCCCTAATAGCAACGGAATCCGCCCCCCTAACCAACCTCTGCTCTGCAAATCAGTCTTCGTATAAGCCCTTGCGGTGAGCCGTCAGGTAATTCATACAATAGGAGTCCTGACCCAATAACGCCAGGGATGCATACACAACCCCCATCATCCCTTTATCGGTAGGATTGAGAATATAACCATCCATCCCCATGGTCATGGTCTGGACCACGAACAGCCTGTTTAATACTTTGCGGTTGGGCAGCCCATAGGAAACATTGCTGAGGCCGCAGGTAAAATGCACCTTAGGGTATAACTGCTTAATCAGTTTGATGGACTCCAATACTTCAACACCCGCTTTTTCCACCGCACTGATCGGCTTAACCAGGGGATCAAAGTAAATATTTTCGTCTGCCACACCGGCTGCCGTGAGCTTCTGATAGAGGCTTTGGGCAACACGCACCCGATCCTCACCGGTTTCCGGCATGCCCGTATCATCCATACATAAGGCCACAAGTTTCGCCTTGTACTTAACCGCTAAGGGCAGGACCGCCTCAAAACGCTCCTTCTCGTCGGAAATGGAGTTGATCATGGGCTGACCGTATTTAGCAAGCCTTAAACCCGCTTCAATAGCTTTGGGATCGGGGCTGTCAATACTGAGGGGAGCCTCCACCGCTTCCTGGACCGTATTAACCAGCCATTCCATGACCTCGGCCTCGTTATTCACCATCGTTCCGCAGTTGACATCAATATAATTGGCTCCGGCTTCCAACTGCTCCCTGGCCACTTGTTTGATATACTCAGCATCTTTCTTTTCTACTGCTTCTTTAATCGCTTTTCTGCTGGTATTGATCAGTTCTCCGATAATTAGCATCTCATAACCCACTTTCTCTTCGTTTTATTTTCCCGGACAGTAAGTTCAAAAGGGTTCAGGTAGTGGTATGACTACCTGAACCGTATCCCGCTGGTACTCTGCAACACTTAAAACCAGCCTTGACCGTAAGTTAAACCGCCAGTTTCTCACACAGCTCCTTGGCGGCCATGGCATCCGCCGCATAACCGTCCGCACCGATTTGGCTGGCAAATTCCTGGGATAAAGGTGCTCCGCCCACAATAACCTTTAAGCTCTGGCGCAAACCGGCTTCTGTCAGGGCATCAATGGTATCCTTCATCGCCGTCATGGTCGTTGTCAACAAGGCGGACATACCGATGACCTGAGGATTATATTGCTTGGCCGCTGCCACGAATTTTTCCACCGAGACATCCACACCCAAATCCACAACCTTAAAGCCGCCGCTTTCCAGAATCATGATCACCAGGTTTTTGCCGATATCGTGGAGATCCCCGGCCACCGTGCCAATGAGGATCGTTCCCTTGGAAGGAATATCAGCATCCTGAATCAAAGGCTTAACCACCTCCATGCCCACGGCCATGGCTCTGGCCGCCATCATAACCTCCGGCACAAACATTTCCCCGGCTTTAAACTTAGGGGCTACGATATCCATACCGGCGATCAGCCCCTGATTGATGATGGTTAAAGGCTCCACCCCACTATCGATAAGCTCCTTGGTGATTTGACCGGCATTGCCAAAATCCCCCCGGAAAACAGTATCCGCTAACTTCGTTAAATCGCTCATGAGTTACTCCTCCTTGTCAAAATAATATATCTTTTCAAATACACTCAGCTTACCATTACACCCAGCTTACTGTTTGTCGGATTCTTCTCCCCAGGATTTCCCCGCAGTTTTGAAAAACCCGATCAAGATGATGGCCATAATGATCATCGTCGGCAAAGAACCAGCCGTTGCCGCCGTTTGCAGAGGTGTCAGTCCTCCCAGGAACATTAAGGTCAGAGAAAGACCGCCAATGATGATGGCCCAGGATAAGCGGTTCCATTTCGCCGGATCTTGCCCTTTTTCTAATTTGTTCGATGAAACCATGGCCAGGGTGTAAGCAATGCTATTGATGGAAGTAGCCGTGGAAATAAACACAAGTATCAAAATAGCTACCAGGAAAACACTGCTGAAGGGCAAGGTACTCCAGATTTCTACAGCAGCTCTGAACCCGCCTGATTCCTCAACAATTCTGCCAATGTCAACTTTGTTATTCACGAAAGCATCGATGCTGTAGTTACCCAGGACAGCGAAATACAAGAAAGCGCAGAGGACACCTGAGAATGTTGCGCCTAAAGTAAATTCTCTTACCGTTCTTCCTTTGGAAATCCTGGCCAGGTAAATTCCTGTGCTGAGGGCAAAAGCTAAAAACCAGGCAAAGAAGAAAATCGGCCAGTTTTGAGGAAATCCCGTTCCCAAATGGGCGTCAGTATAAAAGCTCATCCGCAAAAAATCGTTCAAGTAAACGCCAAGGGCGTCGAAGGTATTGTTAAGCATAAAGGCCGTTGGGCCTAAAATGGCGACCAAAGCCAGGATAGCATATCCTAAATAAATCCGGAAATTACTTAAACGGGCTATTCCTTTTTCCAGACCACCATAAACGGATATGGCAATAATAACTGTCCAGATCAGGATGATCACAGCATCCACTGCGAGAGTACGGGGTTGCCCGGATAATTTAGTGAAAATTTCACTGATGATCGGGGTACCTAAACCAATGGAGGTAGCAACACCGGCGATGATCCCGATCATGTAGAAGATATCGATAACTTTTCCTAACGGACCGTGGACGCGCTCCCCTAAAAGACCCTCGCAGGCAGTGCTTGGTCTGAAGACATCCTTTTTGAGAACGTAGAAAAAGTAGCCAAAAACCACACCAACAGCCACATACAAACCGTAAGCGCTTATTCCCCAATCGAAGAAGCTGAAAGCCAAAGAATACTTCCAGGCTTCCGGGGAGAGGGGCTCCGCCCCAAAAGGCGGAGCCGTGAGGAAGAAATAAAATTCCATGCTGCTCCAATATAAAATCGTTCCCGTGGTTCCGGCACTGAATAACATGCCTAACCAGGTCAGGGTACCAAATTCCGGTTTTTCATCTCCCAATCGTTTATTGGCGAATTTGCCAAAGATAAAATAGAGAATGATCCCCAAGTTGGCAAAGACGAACAGCTCGTAAGCCCATCCCAAATCCCCGGTAACGAAAGCAAACACCTTGTTGATTGTAGCGCTTCCGGCTTCAGGGTATTTAATAATATAGGCACATATTAATGAAACTAACACTAACGGGGGAAAGAATATTTTTTTATCTATTTTGACGGAACCTTGTCCCTCGTTCATAACTTCCCTCCTCGTAAATGAGAAACTGAAATTCACTGCTTTTCTTTCAGTTTCAAGTATAATCAGCCTGCTTTGTCATGCACTTAACCTCATTGCCCATCCTTATGCTTGAAGTTCCCTGATCAGTTGTTCATTAAATCCGCAGCCAAGGACATACTCTGTTAACTTATCCTTTATATCCGCCGGCATTTCGGGCTTGCAGTAGCTCTCAAGCATTTTATGTTCTTTTTTCTGGACATTATTGAGGAGACTTTCACCGGGATCACCGGCAACTGAACCTCTTAAGCTGATATCGGGCAGGAAAGGCTCCTTACGGCAATGCTGCATCGTATGCACCGAACTTAAAAACTCTCCGGCTACCCCCACCTCCTGTATCACATCCAGGGCCAGGGTTTCTTCATTAACCGCTAAGCCGGCCACATAGCGTTTGACCATCCCGATGATCTCCAGGTCAACGATAAACTTCTCATAACTCATGGCGTTGTAGCTGTCCATAATCCCGGCACTATGAATAATGACATTTGTTTTTGCCGTATAGGTGGCCAAAAATGTCAGCATGCTTTCATATCCGGCCTGTACCGACAAGGCCTTGGCATCACTGATGGCACCGCCGCCCCGGCAAGGCAGACCATAGGCCTTGGCTAAACGGGCGGCATACTGATAGCACAACGCCCCTTCCGGCGAGCCGCAGGCAATACTTCCTGTTTTCATATCGGAGGTCGTGGATTGAGAACCGTAAATGACCGGGGTACCCGGATTGATCATTTGGGCCACGGCAATGCCTGCTAATACTTCCGCATTGGTGATCGCTATGGTAGCAGCAAGAGTGACCGGTGCCGTCGTCCCCGCCATTGCACAAGCGGCGATAACGATGGGCTGTTTATATTTGTTGAACACCATCATGGTATCCAGCATATTGGTATCCAGCTGGAGGGGGGAATTTGTATTGACTATGGTCAGACATCTGGGTTTCTCCACTAAAGCTTCTTTACCGCCAAATACAATGGCGAGCAGCTCCATCAGCTTCTCTGTATCTTCGGCACTGCCCGAACCCGCAACAAGTACCTTGTCCGAGTGCACTATCGCAGTATAAAGCATGGCCACAATCTGAGACTTTGCGATATCATTAGGCTGAACCACTACTCCGCCATTGGCCTTATGATGCTCTGACTGATGAAAAAGCTTAAGGAATTTAACATAGTCACTCATTAGCGCATCCCGTTTTTTTCCGTCTGCACTGCACACGAAGGGAGAACCATATCCCGGTAAAAGCTCTACATGGTCGCCGCCAACTTCAAAGTCATACTTGGAATTTCTGGCATACATCTTAAATTGGCTGGGAGCCTTGCTCACCCATTCCATCAGCTGGATACGGGTAAAGAAAGCCGTTGAACCTTCGACTTTGACCCCGTTTTCTCTTAAAATGTTTACTACTTCAGGATGGTTGAACCGCATACCTGTTTGTTCCAGGATAATCATCGAGGCTTCGTGAATTTGTTTTAAATCACTATCCATCGTTTCAAGCGCCATCATAGAAAAATCCTCCCTTATCCTGTCAGTTTTTTATCCTGCCAGTTTTTCGCACAGTTCCTTGGCGGCCATGGCATCCGCCGCATAACCGTCCGCACCGATCTGGCTGGCAAATTCCTGGGATAAAGGCGCTCCGCCCACAATAACCTTTAAGCTCTGGCGCAAACCGGCTTCCGTCAAGGCATCGATGGTATCCTTCATGGCCGTCATGGTCGTCGTCAACAGCGCGGACATACCGATGACCTGAGGATTGTGTTGCCTGGCCGCGGCCACGAATTTTTCCACCGAGACATCCACACCCAAATCGACAACCTTAAAGCCGCCGCTTTCCAGGATCATGATCACCAGGTTTTTGCCGATATCGTGGAGATCCCCGGCCACCGTGCCGATGAGAACCGTTCCCTTGGAGGGAATATCCGCATCCTGAATCAAGGGCTTAACCACCTCCATGCCCACGGCCATGGCTCTGGCTGCCATCATAACCTCCGGCACAAACATTTCCCCGGCTTTAAACTTAGGGGCTACGATATCCATACCGGCGATCAGTCCCTGATTGATGATGGTTAAAGGCTCCACTCCACTATCGATAAGCTCCTTGGTGATTTGCCCGGCACTGCCAAAATCCCCCCGGAAAACCGTATCCGCTAACTTCGTTAAATCGCTCATGATTATTCCTCCCTGATCTTTTTTGAAATTTCTTATCCTAGGGTTGACTCAAATTCAACCTATTTCTCTTTATATTTTCTTAAAGCGGCATCAACGTCTTTGTCCAGAACCGGTTCTACATAGTCATCGATCAGCTTCTTCCAGCGGATGTTGGCTCTCTTTTCTGCCGTAAGAGCACCGTCTGCTTCCCACTGGGTGGGATTGTTGCGATCGCTGAGGACCGGGCGGTAGAATTCCTTGCGGAAATGGGTGAAGGTATGAACATGGGTGAGGAATTGGCCCTGGGGACCGACCTCCTTGGTGACATCGAAGGCCAGGGTGTCTTCATTGACCACCACGCCCTGATCAATGCGGCGGACCATGCCGATGATTTCATCATCGATCATCATCTTTTCCAGGGAAACCGTGTTATAGGTGTCGATGATTCCGGCGCCATGCAGGATGAAATTGCCGCCGGCCATTTGGGCCATGCTCAAGGTCAGCATCGACTCGTAAGCTGCCTGAGCATCGGCGCATTTGCTGTCGGAAAGAGCGCCGCTGATCCGGCAGGGCAGGTTATAGAATTTAGCCAGCTGACCGTTGACAAGGGAGAATACCGCATCTTCCGGGGTGCCAATGGCCAGGGAGCCGTTGCTCATTTCCGCATTGGAAGAGGATGCGGAATAGATGATCGGTGTTCCTTCACTGACCAGCTGGGAGAGAACGATCCCGGCGAGAACTTCCGCATTCTGGAGGGCAACCGTGCCGGCCACGGTGACCGGAGTGGTGGCCCCGGCGATGCAGAGGGAGTTCACTAACTGGGGCTGGCGGTGTTCCGCATAGGCGATAATAGCCCCGGCCATTTTGTCATCATAGCTGAGGGGGGTTAAGGTGCAGGGAATGCCGACCACAATGGGCTTGTCTTTAATGGCCTCCAAACCGCCGAAAACGATGGACGCCATCTCAATGTTCCTTTTCGTCATCTCATAGCCCAAAACGGTGGCCATCAAGGGCTTGTCACTGTGTTTCAGGGTCTGATAAACCATCTCCAGACTGCGCATCTCCGGGTCCACGTCCTGAGGCTCACAGGGAATGTGGCTCATGATGTCGATGTTGTTCATCTTATGTTCAAGCTTGCAGAGGTTAATGAAATCCTGCAGCTTAGCTAAACGCCGGCCATTGTCCATATCCATGACAAAGGGCGCTCCATAAGGACCCACATAAGCTGTTTTCTGAGTATTGATCAAAACATTCTTTTCCGGATTCCTGGCGTAAAGTGTGAAGGAAGCAGGAGCTTTCTTTCTTTCCCTTTCCACCATAGCTCTGGGGAAATAGACCTTTTGCCCATCAACCCTGGCCCCTCCTTTGGCCAGAATTTCCCGGGCCGGAGCATAACTAAAAATCACACCCACTTCCTCCAGAATCCGTAAGCTTGTCTCGTGGATTTGTTCAATTTCATTCTGTGACAGAATCTGATACCTTTGCATCGCTGCAACCTCCCTTAAATTTTTTATGACCCGCCCTAAATTTATGCAAAATTCATGCCATTGAAAAAAGTCAGAATTATGCTGTTGCCTTTGTCCCTGAGAGCAGGCTTTTGACT
This sequence comes from Desulfitobacterium sp. LBE, assembly GCF_007830365.1. NCBI lineage: Bacteria > Bacillati > Bacillota > Clostridia > Eubacteriales > Desulfitobacteriaceae > Desulfitobacterium > Desulfitobacterium sp. LBE. The sequence continues at coordinate 1,722,340 of NZ_VLKD01000001.1, forward strand.
AAAATCGTTTAGAGTTCACAACGATTGTCTAATAATGTTTAGTATTGTTTTGAATTTCTGGAAAATTTGTGCATCAAAAAAGGGGTTAGTTTTTTCAACTAACCCCGCTCATGGCCGGTAAAATGCACTAGGTAATTTTATATTTTTTAATCCTGTAGATCAGGGACTGACGATGCATCCCCAACTGCTTGGCCGTTTTGGAAACATTCCCTTGATTCTCCATTAAAGCCTTGATGATCTGCTCTTTTTCTTTCTGAACAATGGCTGAAAACACACCGGTACTTTCCGGTTCCGGAGGTTTACTCTCTCTGTTTCTATCCACAGGCTCTTTGGGGGGGCTGCTGCCCTGGGCTCCATGATTCGCTGCATTATCGATTGAAAACAGATACACCGGCAGATGGTCCTTGCTGATTCTAAGATCCTCATCGGTAACGAAGTTCATGGCCGATTCGATACAATGCTTCAGCTGCCTGACATTGCCCGGCCAGGGGAATTTCAGGAAAAAACCCAATACCTCATCATCAAGGGCCAGGATATGTTTCCGGAAGCGCTCATTAAACACGGAAATAAAATGATTGGCCAGCAGGAAAATATCGCTTTTGCGCTCAGCCAAACTGGGGATCATAATATTGACCACGGCCAGGCGGTAGAAAATATCCTCCCGGATCTGTTTGCTGCTGATCGCCTCCTGAGGGGGAGTGTTGCTGCTGCTGATAATACGCACATCGACTTTAATGCGTTCATTACTCCCCAGATGAGCGATCTCCTTTTCTTCCAGGACGCGCAGCAGCTTTGACTGTGACACCAGGGGCATGGAATTGATTTCATCCAAAAACAAGGTGCCCCCTTCCGCTTGCTCGAAAAGACCTTTCCGCTCCAAGGCCCCGGTATAAATTCCTTTCGAAGTGCCGAAAAGGATGCTTTCCAGAAGGGTTTCCGGAATAGCGGCACAGTTAATGGCCAGGAAAGGTCCTTTGTTCCTGTCGCTGTTCTGATGAATACAGCGGGCAAAGAGCTCTTTGCCGCTGCCCGTTGCTCCGGTCAGCAGCACGGGAGAATCGCTTTTGGCAGCCCTGATGGCCATTTTCTTGCATTCCTTAAAGAGAGGATGCTCGCCAATCAGGCTGTCGATGCCAAACCCTTCGGAATCACCTGTCGGTGAAAACATCTCTTTCTGAAAGCGGATATTCCGCTCGATAACCTCCATAAGATGGGTCACATCTTTTTGGATGGTATAGGCGCCAAACTTTTTCCCGTCTAAAAAAATGGGACGGGCATTGCAGATTTGATAAATCTCACGGCCATTGACATCATAGCGGAAACTTATATCCTCCAAAGGCTTTTCAGAAGTTAAGGCCCTGAGCATCGGGCTTGTTTCCTCATCCAAGCCATAAATCTCAGTGACAGTACGTCCGTAAAGCTCTTCGTTGGTATAACCATCCAGCCGCTCGGCAGCTTTGTTGACATAGAGCAATCGGCCATTAATATCACAAAAATAGACTGAGGCATCAATCGTATTGAGTATATCGAAGAAAAATGGGTATTGAGCTATGATCTCCTTGAGCCTGGTCTTCATGCCATCACCTCATTCTGTCACGTTATAATTCAGAAGGGGCTTTAGAGGTATGTCAATAGTTCTTTCTGATGAAAATTATGGGATACTCCCCATCTTGTTCATCTTACCATGACTCTATTTTTGCTGTCCAGCTAAGGCGCAAAGCGTGATAAAGTTGCCTCTTTCAATAACAGCTGTTTCACTTTTAAATATAGATGGACAGATTGACCGTAATGGTAATCACTTCATACCGTTTAATTTCGGAAGCTGAACAACTCTGAAAATCAAAAGGAGGCGTATTTTCATTAGAAAATACGCCTAGTCCGCTCTCAATCTTAAACATGAATCATGTCAGGAATCAGAAGCTTCTGGCAAACAGATCATCCTCATCGTCGTCACCTTTTAAGGACAGATCCTGATCTGCGGAAGCTACGCATGCTTGTTGCATGGCTGGATAGCCGATGGTTCCTTCAACGCCCACGACATGCTGCACTTCGCAGGACGCAGCTCCGGGAACACGGAATTTCCGGATATCCAGCATGGGCACAGGAGTTTCTTTCGGTTCAGGAAGCTGCGGCACATAGCTGTAAGGATAACGGTAAGCACGGTAATAAATCGTGGCCGGATTATCATTAAAGGGCGAGATAAACTCCCAAACCACTTCCTTCATCCGGGTTACCTCAAAGAAACGTCCCCCGCACCCTTCCGTAATCAAGGTATTGCCATTGGGAAGGCGTTGGGCCGCACTGGTTAAAGGACTGTAGAAGCGGTAATCGGAAATTCCGGGCTGTCCGTAATCCATCAATTCGCTGGCCTTGAGCTGCCACACCACTTCCATGGTGACCGGATTCAGCTCAAGGACCCGGGAACGATCGGCCATGTCTACTTTGGTTCCATCTTTCGAGACATTATTGGGGGCGCCATAGCCCGCCCAGCCTCCGTTGTCAAAGATCAGGATGTTGCCGGCACCGGGAAGACCTTGGGGGATCATATGAACATGGTGTTGCCCGATGATTTGGCCGATCTTTCTCAGCTTTTTATCCTGAGCAAAATCCGGCCCCATTTTCCAGACCACTTTGCCGGTTTCTTTGGAAATGATGGCCATAATATTGGCTTCACGGGCATCCCAGATAATGTTATCGGGATGGAACCGCTCATCCCCTTGATCATACCATTTGTTAGGACCCAGGATACTGGCGGAATTAATATGCATCCAGTCCCCCATGCCGCCCCCGGCCTCATGCATGTTGGGATTGCGGTAAATAGCTAATTTCGCCGCTGCGCTGAATCCATACTCATGAAAATGATCGACGGCATGCCATTCCCAGACGATATTCCCATCCCAGTCCACTTCAATGATCACATCATCTAAAAGCTGCTTATCCGAGATTTTTTTGTGATAGCAATTTTGATGACTAAGGATTAGGGTGTTGCCACTGTTGGTCTTGCACTCCATTCCCGGAACATAATACCCCACAGGGTTTCCCTCTCTTTGATAGTCATGATGCTGACGGGCCATCCACTGGGGCTTTTCCCCTTCATCTTCAATATACTCCTTTTTAGCAAATTCCCAAACCACTTGGCCATCCCAGTCCACTTGAACCAGGTCAATTTGATCCTGATAGCCGAATTTGCCGTTCCTCCGGCCACGGCTGCCCATCACATAGCCTCCGGGGAGCAATTTATTGGGAAATCCATGCAGATCCTTAAAGACGCGAACCACATTCCCATTCATATCGATTAAAACGCAGCCTAAACCGGGGGCCTGCATAATGGTATAACCATTAAAGCATTTTTCAGGATTATAGATGGTCACTCCGGTAGGATGCACAAAAGGCTGACCCATTTCAACCACACTCCTTATTCTTTAATGAAATCCGGGAATTCCCTTTTGCCTGAGCTTCTTAATTTATTCACCTATGAATCATTCACTTGTTAATGATCCTTCACTTATCAATTATCCTTCACTTATCAATTAAGGAAGGAATCGTTCCCTGAGTCCTTCACCTCAGGAGCAGGCTTGCGTATGGGGGAGTTGTCCGCCCGCCAGATGGCAAAACCCGTATAGCCATAGATTATGGAGAATATGGGGACAATCCAGCACATAAAGGCATAGGGGGCGTATTCATAAGCACTGACGCCGAGGACGCCCAGGATATAAAAAGCATGCACGCTCCAAGGCAGAAGGGGGCTGGCAATACAGCCGCTGTCTTCCACGGTTCGGGAAAGAACCCTCAAGTGCAATCCTCTTTCCTTAAATACAGGTGCATAGGCCCGGGCGGGAATAATCATGGCAATCGCCTGGCTTCCTGTCCCGATCAACATGATATAGCTGGCAAAAATGACTGAAACAATGAGTCGTCCAGTCGTTGTCGCCCACTTTAAGCTGGCATCAACAATAACTCCCAGCACCCCGATTTTCTCCAACACGCCGCCAAAGGAAACCGCTGAGATCAACAGCATCACTGTGCCGGTAATACTATTGATTCCCCCACGGGTAAGCAGGGAATCCAGTTGTGCCACACCGCTGCTGCCCACATAGCCCTTGATGGTTGAGTTAATAATTGCAATCATGGACTGCCCCTGGAATAAGGCGGCCACAATGGCCCCGAGCACAACCGATACCATAAGCAAGGGGACTGCCGGAACCCGGCGATAAGCCAGAAGGATCAATAACACAGGCGGCACCAAGGTCCATAGGGAAAGATTAAAGGTCGTTTCCAGTGATTGCAGGAGAATGGTAACATCCGCTCCCAAATCGCTGCCGCCGCTGTGATTGATACCCATGATGATGTAAATGACGGCGGTTACTACCGCGGCAGGTATAGTGGTCCACATCATCGAACCAATATGGCTGAATAAATTCACTTCACAAACAGAAGAAGCAATATTGGTTGAATCGGATACCGGAGACATCTTATCCCCAAAATAAGCTCCGGAAACGATGGCACCCACTACTAAGGGCAAGGGATAGCCAAGAGCCTGACCAACGCCCAGTAAGGCAATACCGACTGTTCCCATGGTGCCGAAGGAGCTTCCTGTTGCCGTTGAAGCAACAATACACAGTAAGAACGCTGTCACCAGATAACCGGACGGGGAAATAAGCTTTAGCCCCCAGTAGATAATCGTCGGAATAGTACCGGCAAGAATCCACACACCAATAAGCATACCTACAGCTATTAATATTAAAATCGCGATATGAACCCGGTAAATAGAATCAAACATCCCTTTTTGCATTTCATCCCAGGAATAGCCCCAAAGCTTACCAATCAGGCAGGCAATTGTTGTGGCAATAATAATGGGAAGAAGCGCAGGCAGCTTGGCAAAAACTACCCCCCAAAGGATAACAAGTACCGGAATGATAAAAGCTACGACAGCCAACATAAGCCCTGGTTTTTTTCTGCTACCATCATTATCCATTAACTGACCCCCATTCAATTATAATTTAACTCCATGCATGGACCCTTCTAAGGCGATTATATTATCTGAATCTTTCTAAATCTGTTGTCGGATTAACATCTTGAAAATTTATTTTATTTTTTATCCTTAAGTTTTTAAAATCTTATCCTATTCCATCGAAGAGCAATCATAGCAAAAGGGAGTACCGCCTGCCGCCTCAAAAAGCAGCCAAGGGGTACTCCCTTCATGAATTGTCCGGCTTAGGGGTGCTCAGGCTTCCATAACCTCTTTTAATTTCTCCGGATCATGGATGATGATAAGATGGGTGTGTTCTTTTAAGGCCTGGATCTCTTTCAAATGCTTCAGGGCCTGATTGACCGTCACCCGATGCATCCCCAGGGTATTGGCTATATCCTCCTGGGTCAGAGGAATGGATGAACTTCCTCTTTTATCCTCAAGGATACGTCCTTGATGGAGAAGATAAATCAATTTAGCCACACGGGCAAGGGGTTTATTAAAAACGCAGTCTTCCACCTGGGTGGATAGGATATGAACCTTGCGGGAAAGGGTTTTGATAATAGATATGGTGAGGTCAGGAAATTTGGGGATGATCTCCTGCATAATTACCTCCATGGGATAAATATATATTTCACAATCCGTGACAGCAAAAAAGTTGTAGTCACAGGGTTTGCGATTAAAAAAAGGCGTCTCGCCGAAAATAGACCCGGCTTCAATATACCAAAGAATTTTTTGACTGCCGGAAGGACTCTGGGCAACTGTTTTGATCCGTCCCTTATGCAAATAATAGATGTAGTCTATTTGATCACCGCTATGGATAATGATTTCCTTCTTTTTGAATCTTTTAAACATCCCATGTGCAGCAGGGGCAGTCCAGTTAGCGTGCGGATTTTCGCATATCCAAGGTGAACCCAGCAATTCGAAATCATTTGATCCATCATTCACAAAAATCCCTCCCCCACCTGATTCCGTTAATTGCTTTTAAAATAGCATACTTTTCAAAACCAAGCAATCACCTATTCTCTTTCCGGAATTCTGTAGAATAACGATAAAACAAGGAACCACCAGGAACACATGCCTATTTATCTAAAAATAAAAAATTCTTTAAAAGATGTTAATCTGACAACAGAATAAATAAAAGACAGCTCCTATAATCATTTTTAGAAGGGTGCCAAATCCCGTCGGCAATCTTTTAAACGATAATGAAATGTTAGGAGAGATGATCATGAAAACCTATCCTGCAGAACCCTTTCGGATTAAGGTCGTTGAACCCGTTCGGTCGATGAAGCGGGCAGAACGTGAAGAGGCCATGGAAGAAGCAGGCTACAACACCTTTTTGCTGAAGAGTGAGGATGTCTATATTGATCTGCTCACAGATTCCGGCACTACTGCCATGAGCGATAAACAATGGGCCGGTATGATGATGGGTGATGAAGCCTATGCCGGGAGCAGGAATTTCCTGCACCTGGATCGGGTGGTTAAAGAATATTATGGCTTCAAGCACCTGGTCCCTACTCATCAAGGACGGGGGGCGGAAAACCTGCTCTCCCGGCTGATGATTAAACCCGGGGATTATGTTCCCGGCAACATGTATTTTACCACCACAAGATACCATCAGGAAGCCAACGGAGCTACCTTCAAAGATATTATCATTGATGAAGCCCATGACTCAGCCAACCGGCATCCTTTCAAAGGAAATATCGATCTCAAGAAACTCCAGACCTTAATCGATGAAGTAGGCGCGGAGAAGATTCCTTACATCTGCCTTGCCGTTACTGTCAATCTGGCCGGAGGGCAGCCCGTTTCTCTGGAAAATATGAAGGCGGTCCATGAGCTGGCCCACAAACACGGCATCAAGGTGTTTTTTGACGCAACCCGCTGTGTGGAGAACGCTTACTTCATCAAAAAGCGGGAAGCAGGCTACCAGGACAAGGCCATTAAGGACATTCTCTTGGAGATGATGAGCTATGCCGACGGAGCCACCATGTCGGGCAAGAAGGATTGCATGGTTAACATCGGCGGTTTTCTGGCTATGAACGACGATGAATTATTCCTCAGGGCCAAAGAGCTGGTTGTGGTCTATGAAGGAATGCCTTCTTACGGCGGCATGGCCGGCCGGGACATGGAAGCCATGGCCATCGGGATTACCGAATCGGTGGATTATGCTTATATTGAACACCGTGTGGAGCAGGTGGCCTATCTTGCCGACAAACTGTTAGCGGCGGGGGTTCCCATTGTGGAGCCGGTGGGCGGCCATGCTGTCTTTCTTGATGCCAGACGGTTTCTTCCCCACCTTGATCAGGACCATTTCCCGGCACAGGCTCTGGCCGCCCAATTATATATAGAATCCGGGGTACGCTCTATGGAAAGAGGAATCATCTCCGCCGGACGTGATCTTAAAACAGGGGAAAACCGCTATCCCAAACTGGAGCTGGTAAGGCTGACGATTCCCCGCCGGGTTTATACTTACGCTCATATGGACATTGTGGCCAGGGCGGTTATTGAGCTTTACCAGCAAAGGGAGACCATCAAAGGGCTTAAATTTGTTTACGAACCGGAAATGCTTCGTTTCTTCACCGCCAGATTTGAACACATTTGATTAATGCTTCACCAGCTCATGAATCTGATACTCCAAGGTGGCCTGAACCGATTCTGAGTTCCCGACCACTGTGGCCTCTGAGATATATCCCTTATTATAAAGCAGAGAATAGCTGACAGCGGCAGGAAGGCTGTCCTGGGGAACACTCATGACGCAGCCCCCTACTTTGGCGGCTAAAGCGGCAGCCAATAAAGCGTCTCCCTTAGGCTTTCCCTGAACTGCATCCTGAGGAGAAACTAAACTCGAAGCGATATAAACGGGAATTTCATGGGTGAGGAGATTCTGGAAGATGATCTGCTGGGTTCCATAGCGATCTGCTCCGCCCCAGCGCTTCACAGCGTATTGGCCGCTAAGCTGGGTTTCCACAGCGGAACTGATGATGCCGGTCCCGCCGAGCATCACCACTTCCCCAGGCGAGATTTGCTTTAACCGGTTTTGGGTCTCTTCCGGCAGGCTGTGGGTATCCGTCAGCAAGATGGAAGCTCCTTGGGCTGCCGCAAAGGAGCTTACGGCAATAGCGTCAGGCTCTCCGTATCCGTAAGCAAGATAGACTCTATCTGATGGACCGACCAACTCCGCTATTTGCGCAGCTGTATCATAACGGTTGGCACCTGCCAAGCGCTGGGTGGTTATCCCGAAGGTTTGCAATTCGCTTTCAATTTCGGCGGAGATGGCACCCGTTCCCCCGATCATATAGACTGTTTCCGCCCCCAGATTGAGAATTTCATGAAGAACTTCATTGCTCAGGCGCTGGGAAGGGGTCATTAAAATGGGAGCATCATATTTTTTCGATAAGGGCACGGCGACCATAGCATCCGCCACCACATCGTCCCGGGTCAGAATGACGGTGGAGGCCTTTGCCCATCCGCTTTGAGCCACTTCCACCGAGAGCTGCATGTTATCGGCAGCCTGAGCGCCGATGCGGCTGCCCGGGGTGTAGGCCGGCACAACTTCCACAGTCCCCACCACATGCCCGCCATAGATAATGCTGACAGTGCCCGTCTTTTTGGGGGTGATGGTAAAAGTAAAGGTGCCGTCAAATAACGTAGTGTAGTTCGACGAGCCGGCACCGACTTCTGTCCCGTCCACAGTAAGGGATTGGCGGGCAAGGACTCTGCCATCAGGGTCAGCAATCTTTACGCTTACCTTGCTTTCCGAATGAACCACCGGCTTGCCTGTTAGGGTGATGACCGGTTCAACCACTTTAACCGTCCCGCCGGCATAATTATCATATTGATCCCACAGAAATATGGAGTAGCTGCCCAGCTTATCAAAATTAAAATTGGCTATGGAATAGTTCCCCTGACCCCCGCTTATAGAAACATAAGTCACCTCATCATCAGGATCGGTAATATAGCCGGATACCGAGCCGCTATAGGGATCGCCGTTCAAATCATACAATCGGAAATGGATGGTATCCGCAGAACCGATCACCGTTTGCGCATCCCCTGCATCCACGACTAAATAGGCCAGCACCCCTTTGTTCCAATCCACATCATCATCAGCTGCCCGGACGGTTCCGGGAATTAGGGTTACCAGCAGGACAAACAGGCATACTGCAAGAGCCAGGCTCTTTTTCTTTTTGGCCACTACTCAGATTCTCCTCTCTTCTTAGTACTCTATAACCACCTAATTCCTTATTCCTCCGCCTTGTCCTACGAAAATTTTCCCCGCCGGGCAAGGCAAGGTTAAGGTGTTACAGAGCACTGGCGCAAAATCACTCATACCGCAAGGCCTCAATCGGATTCATGGCAGCGGCCTTTTTGGCCGGAACGACGCCGAACACAATCCCGATCAGGGCGGAAAAGCCAAAGGCTATGCCCACCGAGGATAGGGATACACTTGTTGTTACACCGAAAAGCCTGCTGGCGACCAGAGAGCCTCCCCATCCCAAAAGGATACCGAGCATCCCGCCAATCAGGCTGAGCACCACCGACTCGATGAGAAACTGGAAGAGTATATCCCCTTCCCCGGCTCCGATGGCTTTGCGTATGCCAATCTCCCGGGTCCGCTCCGTAACGGATACCAGCATAATATTCATCACACCGATTCCCCCCACCAGCAGGGATATTCCGGCGATGCCCCCTAAGAGCAGGGTCATGGTCTGGGATATTTCTTCCATGGACTCCAGAACTTCGGCCTGGTTGGTAATGGTAAAATCATTTTCCTGGCCGCTTTGAATCTTATGAGCCAGCTGCAGGGCATAGGTAACCTGGTCCTGAGCCTCAGTCATCAGCTGAGCCGACTCGGCTTCAATATAGATCTGGCGCACGCTTTTGCTCCCCACCAGACGGGACTGTACGGAGGAAATGGGCGCATAGATCATATCGTCATTATTAGTCATCCCGGACGAGCCCTGGCTCACCGTAACGCCAACCACTTGATAGGGAATATTATTCAGTTTGATGTTTTTGCCGATAATATCCGCGTTGGCATCCCCGAAAAGGTTTTCAACCACGGTAGGGCCAACAACCGCCACACGGGCGGATTTCGTGATATCCTCTTCGGTTATAAACCTTCCCTGGGCTATTTTGATGCTGCGGACATCGGCATATTCCGCAGTTGTCCCCATGACACTGGTGGAGGTATTGCCCGTGCCATAGACCACCTGAGCATTGGTATTCACCACCGGAGCCACCGCCTTGACCGCGGAGCCGGCAGTTCTCACCTTCGCCACATCCTCCATGGTCAAGGTGTTGGCACTCCCCGCCCCGCCCCGCACCCCGCCAAAGCTGGACTGTCCGGCAGAGACAATGAGCAGATTGGAGCCCAGCCCCTGAATATTGGCGGTTACGGATTGGGTTGCCCCATTGGCTATGGCCACCATAATAATCACGGCAAAAACACCGATGATAATTCCCAGCATCGTTAAGGCCGAGCGGAGCTTGTTGGCATAAAGAGCCCGTAAAGATACTTTCATCAATTCCAGGAAGTTCACACCGCTCCTCCTTTCTCCCGGTCAAGGGGAGCATTAGCCACGCGGGAGTTTTCGACGGCTTCGTCTTTCTCGATCTCCCCATCGCGGAAGCGAATAATGCGTTGGGTATACTCGGCTATATCCGGCTCATGGGTAACCAGTACAATGGTATTGCCCTCCCGGTGCAGGCGCTGAAAGATAGCCATCACTTCCTCACTGGCTTTGCTGTCCAGATTGCCGGTGGGCTCGTCGGCTAAAATAATGGCCGGCCGGCACACCAAAGATCTGGCTATAGCCACCCGCTGCTGCTGTCCTCCCGACAGCTCTTTGGGCCGGTGGTATACCCGATCTCCCAAACCCACCGACTCTAATGCTTCCACCGCTCTTTTGTGACGCTCCTTAGCATTGATCCCGGCATACAGCATGGGCAGCTCCACATTCTCCAAAGCCGTGGTGCGCGGTAAAAGATTAAATCCCTGAAAGACAAAACCGATCTTGCGGTTGCGGATTTTGGCTAATTCTTTGGCCGTGGCCTTGGCCACATCCACACCATCGAGGAGATATTCTCCTTCTGTAGGAATATCCAGACAGCCCAGAACATTCATCGTTGTGGATTTCCCTGAACCGGAGGGCCCCATGATTGATACGAACTCTCCGGCCTTGATATGAAAGTCCACCCCCCGCAATGCGTGGACCTGAATATCCCCGGTTGTATAGATTTTCTTAATTCCTTTAAGCTGGATCACCCTTGGTCCCCCCTATCTTATGGGCCGTGCGCCTCCGCCAAATCCGCCTCCGCCGCCCATACCGGGCATCACCCCGGCGGGGGAGTTCATATTCCTGTTGGAATTGGCATTCGTGTTGGAACCGGATGAGCTTGTTCGTGTCCCTGCCACAATCCTTTGCCCTTCTGTTAAACCGCTTTTAATCTCTACATTGGTCCCATCATCCAGACCCGTCTCGACGGGAACAAACTGTGCTGTCCCCTGGGGTGCGGACCTCTCCGAATTCCTGGGTTCAGCGGCTCCTGCCTGAGCGCCTTCCCCTTGGGCTTGTTCCTTTTGAGCTTCTGCTTGTTCCCCTGGAACTTGTTCCCTTTGGGAAGGCCTTCCCTGCATCTGCCCCTCTGGGGATGGACTGCCTGAAGATGGCGGATTGGAGAGCAGGAGAACCCCTTTCTGATCTCCCTGGGTTTGTACGGCTGAACTCGGTACGATGAGGACATCTTTGGCTTCGGCTATGATAATCCCCACATTAGCATTCATTCCCGGCCGTATGGCGTCTGTTACTTCATCCATTTGCATCGTCACCTGGAAAGTGGTTACATTTTGAGTCGTTGTTCCTTTTAGGGCCACCTGGGTCACCGTTGCGCTCATATAATCCTCCGGCGCGGAATCCAGGGAGATATTGGCCTTCTGACCTGTTTTAATCTTTGTCACTTCATCCTGAGAGACATAGGATTCTACGATCAACAGCTCTCCTCCGGTGGCTAAATTGAGCACGGTGGTCGTATCGCTTAAGGCCTGCCCTTCTTTTACCGGAATTTCAATAATCACACCATCCGAAGGCGCAACCAAGGTTGCTTTGGCCAAATTCTCCTGTGCTTTCACCACGGCGGTTTCTGCCTGGGCCAGGGAAGTTCTCTCCTGAAGACGAGCTAATTTCACTTCGGCGATTTCCAGATCGGCTTTTGCTGAGTCCACAGCCTGTTCCGCTCCGCCATTATATGTATTTTGAACATTGATCAGGTCAGACTGGGCCTGAGTGAGGGCGGTTTTGGCCTGTAAGATACTCGATTCATCTCCGCTTAGTTGGCTGGCGGCCAGATTATTGCCGGCAATCAGGAGACTTTGTTCCGCAATGGCCAGCTGATTCTGCAAATAAGCCGGATCAGCGTTTTGCTCCGCCGTCCGGAGCGCTTGCCTGGCTTTAACCAGCGCCCCTTCCGCCTCCACTTTCTGTTGCTGCCAGCTCAGCTCAGCTTCTTTCAGACTGGCCATACTCTCGGTCACCTCCTGCTGCAAGGTTTCCGTATCCATCTGAGCCAGAGCCTGACCTGCTGTTACCGCATCGCCGACTTTTACATAGATTTCCCGCACCTTGCCGTTTTGTTCGAAGGCCAGGGGAACCTCTTCAGGATACATCACGGTGCCTGTCGCCGTAATCTCCTGGATAATATCACCCTTCTTAACTGTGGTTGTCATTAAGGACGTTTGTTGGGGTTTCTCCTGAAAATGCTGGTAAGCCCAGAAACCTCCCCCGCCCAATACAACAACTCCAAGGACCAGAGTAACCACCAACTTTTTTTTCATACCCGCTCTCCTCTATCCCTAGTTTCTGCCCAGACTAGCTGTTTCGTTAATCATTTCCAGATTGCTCCTCCATAATTATAACGGCCCATGCTTAAAGACTACTTAGTGTTAGCTGAAAATTAACTGAATGTATGCCAGGGAACGTGGGACACAAAAACGCCGCCCATCTTAATGAGCAGCGTTTTTGTGTGATATCGTACGGATTGCCACATCCATTGCCGTGGTGATAAGATTAACTCAAGAACGCATGGAGGATCGCTGAAATGAGCATGAGGTGTAACAAATGATGTATTTAGAACAGTTTACCTTTCCCGACGGAGACAGGGAATCCATCTTCTTCCAGAGCAAGGTTAAACGAACCTGTTACGACTCCTATTATCCCTTTCAGGTCCTGCCGGGACGGGGGCTGGAAAGGCTTGATTTTGAGCCCACCACCATTTTATATGGAGGAAACGGCTCGGGAAAATCGACCCTATTAAATATCATCGCCGAAAAAACGGAAATCCCCCGGGATTCCATCTATAACAAATCCAGTTTCTTCCCCGACTATGTTACGATGTGTGGGATGGAGCTTAAAGCCGCCCTCCCCGCAAACAGCCGGATTATTACCAGCGATGATGTGTTTGACTATATGCTTAACATACGCAGCTTAAATGAAGGAATTGACCGGAAACGGGAACAGCTTTTCGGCGACTATCTGGAAGCGAAATATTCCCGGTTCCAACTAAAATCTCTGGCCGACTACGAGGAGCTGAAAAGAGTAAACCATGCCCGGTTTAACTCTCAGTCCCGTTTCGTCAGAAATGAGTTGATGGATAATGCCCGGGAGTATTCCAACGGGGAAAATGCCTTCCGCTATTTCACGGGAAAAATAGATGAAAAGGGCCTTTATCTGCTGGATGAGCCTGAAAACAGCCTTTCCCCAAAGCGTCAACTGGAATTAGTGCAATTTATCGAGGACTCGGCAAGGTTTTGGCAATGTCAGTTTATAATCGCCACCCATTCCCCTTTTCTCCTGGCCCTCAGGGGAGCCAAAGTCTATGATCTTGATGAACGGCCCGTAGCTGTGAAACGATGGACGGAGCTGGAAAATGTCCGCATCTACTATGATTTTTTCAAAAAACGAGAAAGGGAGTTTGATTAACCTTTTAGTAAAGTCATGATAGTGGTTAGGCCACTGTCATGACTTTTTATCATATACGGCGAAAAGACTTTCTTGCCGTATAGATACATTGGAATCTTTTTAGAAGAATAATCTTGAATCATACACATAAATATTAGGGACAACCTTTGCCCAAGGAGGATGAAGTGAAGAAAAATCTTTATAAATACATCGTTTTGGGGATCATCTATATAGCGTTTTCCTTTATATCTTCAAGCCATATCTGCCTGGCTGCCGCCGAGATATCATCATCCCCTTCAGAGAAACAAGAAAAAATGGTCCGAGCAAGAATTATCAGCATTGATCTGCAAAAGCATCAAAACTCCGCTCAGTCTGTCGAGTTAATTACCTTAGAGGGGGCGCATAAGCAACAAAGATTTGTTACGAGTTTTTATGCTACCGGTATTTTTTACGGAATTACTCTTAGAGAAAACGACGAGGTGTTCGTTACCCTTTTTCTTAACGGGGATGGGGCTGTGGAGAAAGTCAGTATTACAGAGATTGCCCGCGATAAGTATATGACCTACCTCTTATTGGGTTTTATTGGGCTTCTCGTATTAATCGGAGGATCCAAAGGCATTCGGGCTATTCTTTCCCTGCTTGCAACCTACTTTGCGATTATTTACGTTCTTTTTCCGCTTATTTTACAAGGCTATGATCCAACCTATATTACGATCGGTTTATGCTCGGTTATCGCAATTTTTACGTTGCTCTTAGTCGGAGGCCATAATAAGAAAACTTTTGCCGCTCTTATCGGAACCCTCTGCGGTCTCTGCGCTGCAGCCTATCTTACAATCACAATCGGCGATTTAGCACATTTTACCGGAGCCATTGATGAGGACTCCTATCTGTTGGAATATCTTCCCTAAGATTCTATATTCAGTTATCAAGGCTTATTTTTTGCCGGAATCATTATCGGTTCTCTCGGCGCGGTCATGGATGTCAGCATGTCCATTGCTTCAGCCGTAAATGAATTGAAAGAAAAGACCTATTCGTTAAGTTCTTTCCAATTAATCAAAGCAGGTATGAATGTTGGAAAAGACACCATTGGTACCATGGCCAATACCTTGATCTTGGCTTATACAGGCGGTTCCATCTATATGCTGCTCCTTTTATCTGCCGAGAATATATCTTTGCATCAGCTTATCAACCGGGAAATCATTGCTTCGGAAATCTTAAGGTCTATGGCCGGAAGCATCGGCCTTACGATTACGGTTCCAATAACTGCGATTGTTGCCGGCCTCCTTTTTCAACGGCAACATCCCTGACCAGACTTTTCATCGTCCTGTTCTTGCCCTGGCTTTTGGCACTGTACATGGCCTCGTCCGCTTGGGTGATCAGCTCTCTGACCGGAACCCGGCCTTCCGCCAGGCCGATGCTGAGGGATAGGGTCAAATCCCCGTAGTGCTCCGGCAAGATCAGAGCATTCACCTTCGTCCTGATTGCCTCCGCCGCCAGGTAGGCCTCATCCTTCCCGGGATTCGCAAAGATCACCACGAACTCATCCCCGCCGAACCGTATGACCTGTGCCTCGCTCCCTATGCTGCACCTGATGCATTCCGCCACGGATTTCAGGATACTGTCCCCGGCCAGGTGTCCGTAAAGATCATTGATGGATTTAAAATTGTCAATATCGATAAACAGCAAAGCCGTATTGCCCAATTCTGGACTTTCTGCCTTATCATAGTCCAGCATATACTGCTTATTGAAGAAGCCGGTCTGCGGATCGATGGAAGACCGTTTCATCAGCAGCTCTTTTTCCTGCTTCAGCTTCAGCTTGGCGGAGGTTATATCGTTGACCACCAGGAGCTTGGTTGAATCCCGATCATCCGGGTCTATGGGATGCTGGGTCATTGTGAGATATTTTTCTCCGCTTTCCACCACAATGGTTATCTCCTGCTGTTTATAATTCGTGTCAAAATCGTAGGTTTTGATCAGCTGCGTTATCTTATCCCCCGGCTCAATGGCCTTATTCTCCAGAATTTCTTTGGCCAGGTTGTTGATGCTGACGATGGTTAAATGCCGGTTGATGATGAGGATGCCTTCGCCGGAATTTAAAAACAACCTTCTGTACACATAGTCGGACTGTATATTCAGGAATTTGAACTTGATGATGGAGCGGAAAATATAAACAATAAAAATAAGAATGGCAAAATACATGAGAGAAAGATTGCTCTCCAGCCCAAAGTAAGCAGGCAGGATGTATTCGGAAACTATGCTGATCAGACAGGCCAGTCCGGTCCCGCTCAGGACAAATCGCAATTGGGTTCTTAATTTGCCGTCCCGCGTCATTTTATAGTGCCGCACAATAAGCATCAGGGCGAACACAGCCGGCAGACTGAACAAGGCGGACATGACCGGCGCAACGACCGGGTCGGTCAGCCGCCAGAAGGTCGGATCCGCATAATCGATGGGAAACAGGTACCTGGCCAGAATGGTCAGGGTGTTGATGGTCACCGACATATAAAATAACCCGTCCAGCTTCCTGCCGATAAACCGGTAGATAAACAGCAAGAAAGCAACCGCCATGTTGAGCATGCTGTAAAAATAGATCGTTTTCAGCACCAGCCCCAGGGTGGAAATATCGTCGCCGGCGATGCTTATGCTTAGAACCATCCAGAGGATAACCACGGTTAAGAAGCCCAAAAAGGACTCATTGACTTTATCCTTGCTTTTATTCAGATACACAAAAGTCCAAATAAATATCATAATCCCATAAACGATGGAAAAGGTAATATACTGCACGTTGCGCCCCACTTCTTTCCGCCAGGTGTCCGGGGTATTTCAGCCCAAACGGCCTTATACCTAATTATATGGATTTTGGCGGGCAAATCCAGAGAAAAAAGTACGGCGGCGGGGTCCCCTTTGCGGCGGAAGGCGGGGTGTTTGCGGCACCGGTGTATATGAAGCCGGAGCAAGGGCTGTTCCCTGCGGTTTCCACCGTTAAAATCCGGCAGTTTGCAAAATTACGAAGCCTGCTTCCTGATTTTTAAAAAGGGCGGATTTTCAACATGGTTTCCGACAGATCCTCCACGATGTCCTGCCAGTGGCTGACCGGCTCCTGCCGGAGCTCTTCCCGCACCCTCTCTTCCAGCCCGGTCAGCCGCTCCTCCCAATCGGCTTTGACCTGCCGGACCGCTTCCGCCACCCGGCCCGCATGGTTATGCTGTTCCAGGATCTCCTGTGCGATGGCCCGGCTGATTCCGGCCTCCAGGCTTTGTTCCAGACTCTCCCGCAGGACGGATGCGGGCGGTATCACCTTTCCTTTGTCGTAACGCTGCAGCTTCTCCTCCAGCCAGGCCAGAAACTGGGGGGTGCTCATGGCATTCAGTTCCACCCTGTTCCTCTGCAGCCAGCCCTCCCACTGAGGCTCAATATAGCTGGCCACCCCTCTTCTGCGTCCTGATTTTTCCACCTTTTCTATTTCCAGTTCCATAGCCACGGCTTCTTCGGGCTCCAGCCCCAGATTAATGATCTTTACCTTTCTGCCGGGCCGGGCTCCCGTTTCGTTTTGCAGAGTTTCATAGATGGTGGTGCCATAGGCGTCCGCGTCATGAATGCAGAGAAAGATGATCTCCTCCTCGGCATGTTCCCCCAGGGCGTCCAGCAGGTCCCGGACCGCCCGGCTGGCATACCCTTTGCTGGTGAGCAGGGCCATGTCGTATTTTTCCGGGATTTTTCTTTCCTTGAGCACATTGAAGAAGCCCTCTTTTTCGATATAGAGAACTTTGTTGAACGTCCAGAGGGGCTTGCGGTAATTCTCCACCGCAATAGTGCCGATGGGGATATCCTCGCCGCGATGGGGATGATAGAGGGTTCCCCGCTCATCCCGGTACATGAGGGGGATGTCGCCGTGCCTTGCCTCATAGCCCCCCACCAGGTCCCGGCAGAAATAGTTGTAATCCGGCTCTCTGCCGGTCTCCCGGATTACATAGGGCCTTACGGCATAATAAAGCTGGCGCAGGCTGAAGCGGTACTCGCCGTTGCCGCTGGCTTTGGCAATGGCCTGCTCCAGGCAATCCGCCACGATCTCCTTATGGGATCTCTTTTTGCCTGCGGGCAGCCCCATCAGGGCTTTCCCGGCCCGGCGGACGGCCCGGGCGGCTGTCTCCTCGATGACATCCTCCACGACGGAAAGATCCGGCTCCTTCCCATCCGTCACCAGCGGCATATAGGGGGTCATGATATTGAGCAGAAGCCGGACGGGCTTGCTCCGAAAAGAGAGGTACAGCCCGCAGCCCAACAGTCCCAGTTCATGCTTCTCCCGGTCGTAGAGACTGACTCCGCCCGTGATGGGGGATTTGTTGAGCAAGACCGTTATGTCGGGGCTGGAAGAGGCTTCGGCGTAGACTTCGACCGCAAAGGGGATTTCCGCTCTATGTTCCCCCTTGGCACTCTCCACATAAAAGACGCCCTCCCCTTTGCTGTAGCTGCTCCATTCCTCCCGCTCCCCGATCCGCCCCAGTCTCGCCGGCCTGACATTTTTGACCGCCGTTCTCATTTCCCCCAGCAACCCTTCCGTCTCGGCAAAGGTCAGGTCCCCGGCGGGAGTTTTGGGATAGAGGGCGGCGATTTTCCCCCCTTTGCCCCCGGTGCAGCCGTCAAATTGCTGGATAAGCTCCCGGACGGTGCCGCCGAAGGCCTGGAACAGCTCGAAGAAATTCTCACTGGTATACCACCAGGGGGAGGTCTTTCCCCGGTAGCTCTCCCCACCGGCATAGCGAACCGCCGTCTGCGCCCAGCTTGAGTTGATGGGCAGTCTGCCCAGCTGGAAGCTGATCATGGTCCCCATTTCCTGAGCATCGCCCAGGTTCTCGGGCCGGGCCGTCCCGTCGGGCTGAAAATGAATCCGGTAACGCCTGCCCCTTGTGGAAACATACAACTCCCCCCCTGAAGCGGCCACCGCGCCGGCCACCACCCGCAGACCGTTCCCCAGCGCTCCCCGGGTGGGCAGCCTCAGGTATTTGGAGGATCTTAAAGGCCTGTTGATGGAAAAAAGTGCGGGGTCCAGCCCGGGCCCCTGATCCCTGACATAAAAAAAACCGTCTTCAAAACCAATCTCACAATGGCCGCACACATCCAGGGCATTATCCGCCAGTTCCTTGCAGACCAGCATGGACAATTTGCTTTTAGGTACTCCCGCCTTTTGGGTCAGTGTCTCCATATTCCGGAACAGTTTCCAGTCTTCACGCTCGAAAAGCATATCCTGCACTCATCTCCCTGCATAAATAAGGATGTCGGCAATTTATGGAATATGATATGCTTCCACCCCCGCAAAGGGGAACCCCTGCAGCACGAAAAGACGCCCGCCTTTCTTGTACAGGAAAAGCCGGGCGTCCTGAGTACAACGGTTCCATCAACAAGATGAGGCGATTAATATAAATGAAACTACCACATATAATGCGGTAGTTTCAAAAGCAGCCTAAAATCTTTCGGGTTCAACGGACAGCTCTTTCCCATAAAAAGTGGCGGGCTATGTGTCGCACAGCTCCTTTAAAAACGGCGGCACATGAGTGTTGAAGATGTGCACCACGGTCTCCACCGGCACAATCATGCCGTCTCTCCCCCACTTTGTGGTGAGGGAGGCCAGCGCCCGGATGGTATAGTCAAGTTCAAGCAGCTCCGCTTCCGTCCAGCGGTGATGTTTGCGGACCGCAACATTGCGCTTCACCGCAGAATATCCTCCCCTGTAGCCGTATTCCAGGATCGAATTGTTGTCGTTTTCCCAGTAGATTTTGCCGAAAAGAATCTTATGCTGCAGAATGTTCTCAAACATAATACGATGACCCTCGTCCCAGGTAAGGCCGTCACCGATCTTATAAAGGGAATGTTCCATCATGTCGTCCCATATCCACTGCGGAACAGAATAGATATCACAGAAATAAGAATAAAAGGTTGACCTCGGTATGCCGCTCAAGCGGCAAACATCCATCACCTTAATCTCCGAAAGGCTCCTTGTCTGAAGCAATCTTTCCAGAGTTTTTTCCAGAGTAGTGCAGAGCTTCATCTGTCCTTCCCGCTGCCTTACCCCACTAAGATTCACCTCCAGTTGCGGACGCTTCTATATCTACAGAGGCATCCGGACATTTCGTTTTATGTACATTTTATCACAAATTTTTAAAAATGTGAATCCATTAGAGCATCCCAGCAAACCTGGCTTGGCCTTTCCTGGACAGTTTTCAGTATCTGTCCAGAGCCAATAACTTTATAGACAAAACAGCGGAACTGTACGATGAAATTTCCGGCAATGATTTGTAAAATGAAATCGCGCAATTATATTATCAATCGTTGGGAGGAGAAAAAACAATGAGCACTACTATCTCACGCAGGGACTTTTTTAAGACTGCCGCTTTAGGGGCAGCCGGCATCGGCCTCATGGGACTGACAGGCTGCGACACATCCGTAGTAAATGAGACTCCCGGGGCGGACCTCACATCACCGGAAGGCACCGCCGCGCTTCCCGGCCCTTTCACCCTTGAAGAGTTTAAGGATTCACTGGTACAGCTTGACCCCATTACCAGTTTTGTTGGCGAGGTTACAGTAGACATCGTCGTTGTCGGCGCCGGTGCGGCCGGTGTACCGGCGGCAGTCACCGCCGCTGAGGAGGGCAATTCCGTCGCCGTGCTGCAAAAGCAGAGCACGGTCGTCTCTCAAGGCAACTGCGGTTCCGGTCTCATTATCGACAAGAGTGACACCGAGGGGCTCCTGCGTTATGTCCAGCAGACCAACAGTCTGAACAGCTGGCGCTCCGACCCTGAGCTTCTTAAAGCCTACGTTATGCATTCCGGCGAGGCCGTGCAATGGGTATACGACCGCGCCCGCCTGACCGGCACTTCCGCCGGCAAGCCCAATGACAAAGGACTCTTCGCTTACCTGGACACCAGCCAGGATTTCACCGGAGAATGGACCGACCATCGTTACAGCAAGTTCGACTACGGCACGGCTAAAGCCCATATGTATGCGCCCTGGATGGGACCGAAACCCAATAATATCGGCACGTACCTGAGCTACGTGCTGGACGAGGCCGCCCAGCAATATTCCGACCGTATGAAAATTTACTACAGCACTCCGGGGGTTCAGCTTATTGTGGATGCCGGCCGGGTGAAGGGCGTCGTTGGCAAGCTTGCCGACGGGACTTATGTGAAGTTTAATGCTAATAAAGCCGTTATCCTCGCCACCGGTGACTATCAAAACAACCCTGCCATGGTGAAGCACTGGTGCCCGGATGTGGAGGACTTCGACAAGAAACAGTTCCAGAAGACGGGCGACGGCCACCTCATGGCGGTCACCGCCGGGGCTGTCATGGAAAAGCTCGGGCATACCAAAATGCTCCACGACTTTGATGCCGGCCTCATGTATGAGGAGCCCTTCCTTTCCGTCAACATGAAAGGCAAACGCTTCTGCAATGAGTTCATCGGTTTCGTCTACATGAACGACATCATGCTCCATCAGGATATGTACAAGGGCGGCAAGAACTACGACGTTCCGGAGAAAGGTTCTCTCGGATGGTATTGCCAAATCTACGACAGCGACTATATGAGCCATGAAGCTTTCGAATCCTTAGTCCCCCCTGCCGTCATGGAAAAATACATGCCGGAAATTACCGATGAACACTATGCCGCCTCCCATAATGGCACAGCCCGCACAGGCGTCTTCCCCCATCTGATCGACACCTGGCGTGCCGACACCCTCGACGAGCTGGCCGACAAGCTCGGCATTGAGGATAAGCAAGCGTTCCTGGCCACTATCGAGCGCTACAACACATTGTGCACAAAGGGTGCGGATGAAGACTTCGGCAAGGATAAAAAGTGGATGAATGCTATTAAAAAACCTCCTTTTTATGGAATCCGGCGCCATCTGCGCGTCTCGGCCCTCTGCTCCGGGGTCTATATAAACGCCAACGGACAAGCTCTCGATGAAAACAAAATGCCTATCGAAGGACTTTATTGTGCCGGCAACCTGGGCGGACAGTTCTACGGCGCGGCGGATTATCCCTTCCATGCTACAGGTCTCTCCATCGGGCGCTGCTTCACCTTTGGCCGTCTGGCCGCTAAGCACGCCGCCTCCCTTTCCGGCGGCAGTGGCAAGATCGCCGAGTCCGGCACCACCAACCTTGCCCCAAGCTCTGTGGGTTCTTCCGGCAATTGGAAGGACGGCACCTATCAGGGCAAAGGCTCCGGGGTCTTCGGAGACGATATTAAGGTGAGCGTCACCATCGCCGGCGGCAAGATCACCGCCATCACCGTAGACGAGCAGAAAGAAACCGAAACCATCGGCGGCGCGGCATTGCCTACGTATATCGAAGCAGTGATCGCCAACCAGTCCACCGGGATTGACGCGGTCTCCGGCGCTACTATGACATTAAAAGGTTTCACTGACGCAGTAAACGATGCCCTGGCCAAAGCATCCGCCTAATGACGTAAAAGCAAACCATTTCTTAAGACACAAAGACTGCCGCCTAAGCCTTAACAGGGCCTTGGCGGCAGTCTTTCCTATACTGGACTATGGAAAAGAGGGCGGGGTCCAGACCGGCATGCTAATTTGCTTTTGGGTACTCCCGCCCAACAATAATGCAGGCAATTCACGGAATATGATATGTTTATACCTCAGCCAAAGGGAACCGCTGCAGTGCGAAAAGACGCCTACCTTTCCTGTGCAGGAAAAACCGGGCGTCCTGAGTACAGCGGCTCCCATCATTTCATCAGTCGCTGATCTTTTTGGGACATGGCTTGGACTTATTTTCTAAAAGCCGTTCAAATTCCACCGCGCCGCGCCGGATGTCGGCAAGCTCTTCTTCCCGTGTCATGCCTTTGCGGCGCTCGAAGTTCCATTCACGGATTTTATGAATGTCCTCTGTCGTGAAGTATGGAGATATATCGGGTTTGTTCATTTTGGGTTCCACTTAAATCTCTCCTTCCACAAGCATAGTCGGCGTGCAAATCATCAGGTCTTTATACCCTTCCGAAGTTGTAACCATTTTTACGCCGCGCATGGTCTTTGGGTTTACGATATGCTTAAAGTTCCATGATACGATGAATTATCGCATCGAAGGGAAGAAGCATAGCCCTATACCTGCGGCATGGCCGGCTCACCTGATAAACTTCTGCTCCACCGCATCATACAGCCCCCGGGTGGTGATGCGGATCTCCGGAATCACCGGCAGGGCAATAAAGGACAGAGCGATAAAAGGGTGGATCGGGGCCGGCACCCCCATCTCATGAGCATAGCCTACCATGGTATTCAACATGCTTTCCACGGACTTATGTCCGGCATCACTGATCAAACCCATGATGGGCAGAGGCAGGGTGGCCAGCACCCTTTGCTCACGGACCATGGTATAGCCCCCCTGAACTCTCTGCAATTCCTGCAGGGCGAGCAGGATACTTTCGTCGTTGTCACCGATGGCCACCACATTATGAGAATCGTGGGAAACGCTGGTGGCGATTGCCCCCTGCCGCAGATTAAAGCCAAGCACAGGAGCCACAGCGAAATGCCCCGTCCCTTTGTGGCGCTCCACCACAACCACCTTGTTATATTGGGCATTGGGAACAAAGCAGCCGTCCCGGGCGGGCAGCACATCCCGCACATGCTTCGTCGTGATTTGACCTTCGCTCATTTGAATCAGGGAGGACGGGGAGTCAGAGACGGCTAATTTCAGATCATCGGCGCTGAGGGTGGGAAGGTGGACGGTCCGGCGCAGCTGCTCCGGGCAGGGCTTAATTTCAATCTTCTTTTCCCGCTCCACTTTTTTCCCTTTGTGGTAGACCGCATGAACCGCTACCTCTTCCAGGCTGTCCAGGATGACGAAATCTGCCTGATATCCCGGGGCAACTGCCCCCAGTTCCGTCAGGTTGTAGCATCTGGCTGTATTGAGGGTAGCCATTTTGATGGCTTTAAGGGGCGGAATACCCAAGGCAATGCTCTTTTTAATATTATAGCTGATATGGCCTTCCCTTTGGATATCGTTGATATGTTTGTCATCGGTACAGAAGGAAAAGTTCCCTGTATCCAGGTTATTTTCCTGAATCCCCCGGACAATAGCCGCCAGGTTTCTGGCACCGGAACCCTCGCGAATCAGGACCTGCATGCCGTTGCGTATTTCCTCCAGGGCATAGGCATAGTCGATGCATTCGTGGTCCGTTTTGATTCCGGCCAGGGCATAGGCCGCCAGCTGTTTATCCTGGAGATAGGGGGCATGCCCATCTTTTATTCTATCTTGGAAAAGATGGAGTTTTTTCACCATGTCTTCTTCCCCTTCGATAACGGATACATAATCCATCACCTCGCCTAAGCCCAGAACACGGGGGTTAGATAGATAGGGTTCCATCTTTTCCGCTGTAAAAACACCGCCGTTTTCTTCAAAAGGCACCGCCGGAACACAGGAGGGCAGCATCAGAAAGACATTGGCCGCCAAACCTTCGGTCTGCTCCAGCATATAATCCAGGCCCTCTTCACCGGCCACATTGACCACTTCATGGGGATCAATGATAAACGTGGTGGTTCCCCATTGGAGGGCGGAGTGAATGAGCTCCGGCGGCGCAACCAGGGTGCTCTCCAAATGGAGGTGGGCGTCGATGAAGCCCGGGCAGAGATACTTCCCGCTCAAATCCACTTCTTCCCGGCCCTGGTATTGCCCCACACCCACAATCATCCCATCTTCAACGGCCACGTCCCTGACCAGAATTTCTTCTGAGAACACATTGATGACCTGGGCGTTCTTCAGCACAAGCTCTGCCTTCTCCCGTCCCAGGGACTTTGCTGTCAGCTTTTTAAAATCCTTATCGTTCATTGACCACACCTCCTCATGCATTTCCATTCCACCAAGGGCTTAAGGATAATAAAAAAAGATTATAAAACATTTCAAACAGAACACAGCCGGCCCTTAACATCGCCGGTTGCTTTCCATTTAAAATTTTCATAATCAACTATTTACGGTAGTTGGTAGAGACGTTCAACCCATTATGAACTTATATAAAAATTTTACTATTCAGTTCAGTTCGATTTTCCTGGACTTTTCCCTGGTTATGACCACCCTTGCCGCTGATTTTGTTCTACATTATAATCAGCGAAAAGGTAAATGTCAAGGAAAGAAAGGTCCATGTTATAATGAAGGATAAGATACTCGGAGGATAGATAGAAGTCAGGAGGATGGATTATGAGCATTACCGTCAGAGAATTTACACCTGAAGATATTCCCGCTATGCTGCCCATTTGGAACGAGGTCGTGGCTACCGGAATTGCGTTCCCCCAAATGGAACCCCTGGACGAAACAAGCGGCCTGGAATTCTTCGGCGGCCAGTCCTTTACCGGGGTGGCCATCGAGGAAGCTGCAGGCAAAATGGTGGGGTTGTATATCCTCCATCCGAACAATGTGGGCCGCTGCGGACATATCTGCAATTCCAGCTATGCTGTCAAAAGTGAAGAACGGGGAAAACGTATCGGCGAGATTTTAGTTAAACATTGCATCGCCAAAGCCAGGGAAATCGGGTTTCAGATCCTGCAATTCAACGCCGTCGTCAGCACTAATACGGCAGCTCTTCAATTATACGCTAAGCTGGGTTTTGTACAGCTGGGGGTCATTCCCAAGGGCTTTCTCATGAAAGACGGAACCTATGAGGATATTATTCCCCATTATTATCTGCTGTGAGGAGAAATTGCCATAAATGAGATTTTTCCTGGCAGCGATTAAATACTGAGAATGCTCAGGGAAAATAACCTCCTCTTCCTTCTTACTTCGGGCAGGAATAATCCGAAAAAGAGCTATATTCTTCTGCTGAGAATCTCCACAATATCGGCAATCTCCATTTTCTGTTCAGTCTTTTGCCGCCCGTTCTCCTGTTCGAGGGTTATCCTGCAGTACGGGCAGGCTGTGGCGATTAAATCCGCCCCCGTGTCCAGCGCTTCCCGCAAGCGATTTTGACTGATCACATTTTCCTTGTCTTTTTGTACCCAGAAACGTCCCCCTCCCCCTCCGCAGCAAAAAGAATCTTCTTTATGCCGGGGCATCTCGATCAGACGGATACCGGGAAGTGCCCGGAGCAGCTCCCGCTGTTCCTCATAAAAACCGTTATAGCGTCCCAGGTAGCACGGATCATGATAGGTAACCACAAGTTCCGGCCCCCGGGACGGTTTTATTTTTCCGTTCTCCAGCAGCTCTGCCAACAGAACCGTATGAGGTATCACCTCATAACTGCCGCCAAACTGAGCATACTCGTTCTGCAGGGTATTAAAGCAATGAGGGCAGGCCGTGATTATCTTTTTTATCCCTTTCTCCTGCCAGAGTGTGATGTTTTTCCGCACCGTTTGCTGAAAGAGCCGTTCATCGCCCAACCTCCGCGCCGTCTCTCCACAGCACCATTCCTCAGGGCCGAGAATGGCAAAATCGACCCCGGCCCCTTGCAATATTCCGGCAAAAGCAACCGCTGTGCGACGGGCAAGAGGATCAAAGGCAGGAGCGCACCCCACGAAATACAGATACTCGGCCGCAGGGTGTTCAGCCATAGTCGGAATACCCATCTCCCAGGCCCAGGTATAATCCAGATCTTCAGGACGTTTACTGCCGGAAGGATTCCCCTGTTCAGCAATCCCGGCCAAAACTTCCGTTACCGCCGGAGGAAGATCATTGCCCCGTGATACAAAGAAACGGCGGATATCGATAACCTTGGTCAGGTGTTCACAGGACACCGGACAGGCTTCCATACAGGCGCCGCAGGTTGTGCAGCTCCAAAGATATCCATCTTCAATAATTCCGCCGGCGATTTTACTTTGACCTTTATTTTTGCCTTGCCCTTTTTTATGATCCTTATTGCTTTGGCTTTCTTTATCCGGCTTTGAGCTTTTGAAAATAGCCGAACGGTTCTCTGCATATTTGCGGAGACGCCCGTTCATTCGCTTCGGTTTCAATTTCTCACCGCACAGATAAGAAGGACAGCTGCCGTTGCAGCGTCCGCATTTGGCACAGCTGAAAGCATCGAATAACTGTTTCCAGGTGAATTCTTCCGGCTTGCCGACCCCGTAACGACCGCTCCCGTTTTCCCCGAAATGAACCGGCTGCAGGGCTCCTTGGGGTTCCAAGGTATGCCAGTACGTGTTAAAAGGCGCAAATACGATATGCAGATGTTTAGAAAGGGGTATCACAAAAAAGAAAGCAAATATCGCCAGAAAATGAACCCACCAGCTGACTCCTTTCAGAAGAACTTCAGCGCTTTTCCAGTAGTAAAGCCACTCACTGATGACGATCACCAAAATCAGAGCCTGAATCATAAAAGCCTCAGTATTGTTTTTCAGCCATTCAGGCTTGCCAAGCAAACGCCGGGCCAGGCCTGCGATAACTCCCGCAATAACCAAGACAAGGAAAGCATCTCTGACCAGCGCAAATCCCGGTGTACTAAACACCGCGGGAAATGGCCGGTCAAAAAGATGGGTGCTCACCATATGCATGCTGCTGAAAATCAAGAAAATAAACCCCCACATGATGAAAATGTGCGCCATTCCAAACAAGGGGTGTCTGCTTATTTTCTTATGCAAAACGACTTGCTGAAAAAAATAGCGCCAGCGTCTGAGCGGCCGGTCGCTGCGTTCCTCCGCCCGTCCCGATCGGATGACACGAAATTTTTCATAGAAGGAAACTGTGAAAAATCCAAGCGAAACCGCCGCCAGGATAAAAAAAATAATACTTTCCATCATCTCTTGCCTCTCCATAATCTATACCGCTCAGCGTTTCATACAGGTAAAGGAGCTTTCCGTCCAGCGTCTGAACCGGCAATTGTAACAGGAAATCTCTTCTGCAGCAGTCTGTTCATCCTCATGATCCGGAGCAAAGCAGGGACACCCGCCGGCGATTTCCGCTGCCCGTGCCCAATCTTTTTTCCCGCCTCCGTACTGCCATTGCCCTTTTTCATCGATGACCCAAGTGCTCATTCCGCCGCCATCCCCTTCAGCATTTTTCCTCAGTATCTTTCCAGGTGATTGTTCAGGCAGGTTTCCCACTCCCGTATCCCCTCACGTTGATAGACCAGAAAAACACGTTTGCCGCCCAGCAAAACGGTCTTTAATTTTTCTCCCAGCCGGACCTCCTCATCCTGGTCTAAAACATATCCATCCAGGCTTTGAACACTATCCATCAGCCCTTTGCTGAGCATTTCGCCGACCTTAATCCGCGTTCCCGGCTCTTTGATTTTCAGTTTGCCCTGAAACCGTCCGTCGTTATTGGTCATGCGCAAGCCCACCCCGGCCAGAGCCCCGATCACGCCCAACCCTGTCCCGCCATGTTCTGATAGATGGATATTTGCTTTCTTGGCCAGCACATAGGCCTCCGCTTTGGTGACGACTCTTTTCTTGGCCTCATAGCCGAAATCAATCAAAGAGTCTCTTTCCCGAATTTGTTCCTCGATGGCCAGGCAAAAACCCGGATCGGAACCGGGTGCACTCTCCTGCTTAAGGAAGCCGCTTATGCCCTGCATTAACGATTCTATACATCCTGTTTCCATATCTGCCGCAAAACACATGGAACTATTGTGAGAGGTATAGGGAATGTCAGGATGAAGATAAAGCTGATGGCGCGTCACCGCCTGACAGCGTCCCCACTGTTTGCTTTCGATCAGTTTAATCAAATGATTGGCTGTCTCGCCGGTCGCTCCTACCTCCAGATTGTCCGTATCATCAATACCAATATATGTAAGCACCGAGCTGTCTCCCTTCCCCATTGCACTTTTATATGATCAGCCTGAACCCTTATCCCCACGAAACCAGGCGCGGCTTGAGCCGTTTGATCAGGATAGAGGCAATCACTCCGCCGATGGCTCCGAAAATCAGATGAAGGATGGCGGCATAGCTGAAGCCCATCGCCAGAAAAACCATGGGAATGTCCAGAATCACGCCCAAAGCTATACTGGCAAGGAGCTTGGAAAAACTGATGAGAGCACCGATAATTGCTCCCACCCAAGCCGAGCCAAGCTTAAATAAGAACAAAATAGCCAGAAAATCAATCAAAACGCCGGGCACAATGCACTTGAAAGCCAGCAAGGGACCTTCTTTGCCCAGTCCAAAGACTATAGCCAGTATTCCCGAAACGATTCCCATAATGGTCCCGGAACCGAACTTGGGGATCAGCCCTTTTCCCAACACCAAAAGCCCCATCCAGTAGATGCTGGAATGGCCCGGCACTCCAATCGGCAGCTGCAGCAGGAAGCGGCTGACACTGATCAGCGTGCCGAACATCGTTAACCTGATGACATCCGCCAGGCCCAACCGGAATAAAAAAGGCGAGGTTTCCTCCATGATGTCCATTTCGCCTGAATTCACAGGTTCCTCAATTTTCATAGCATTCTTTCCTTTCTGTGCCCGTACTGCTCTAATCCGCAACATACAGCTTGCCGACAATTTTAATCAGTACTTTGTCACCCTGCTCCGGAGCGAGCAGGGATACGGTACCGTCAGTACCGGGCCGCAAAACGACTTTAGCCGCCTCCTGACGGGTCAGGCTCAGGCTGTTGTCATTGTCCGCGATATCACCGATCTCCACCCGGCTGTAAGCAGTAATGCCTGCCGAATTAAGCACAAAATCCAATGAAGCAGCCTGATCATCACGCTTCGCCGCGGCTTCCCCTTTGACTTCCTTCTCCTGTTCACTCAATTGGCCAACGGCTCCGCTGTCCACATAAGCTACTATCGCATCATGCTGTACTACAGGGACCAGCTGTCCGGTCATACTGCCCTGAGCTTTGGCCTTGGCTTCGAAAAGATAGGATCCGCCGGCAATCAGAGCAATCGTTATCAGGCCCACCACAACCCTAACAGCAAATGACGGTTTCCTCATTGTCCCGCCCCCCGGTTATCTCTGTTTTTTTGGCGCCGGAGGAACTCATAGATTATCCAGGCCGCAATAATGACCAGGCAGACCCAAGCGAAGTACTTGGCGAATATAGCCTGGGGGCTTGGTGTATAGCCTGATTCCCGGACAGGTTCATTGGCATCGCCCGATTTCTGTATCGGCTCCGGCGCCGGGGCCGGCTGCTCGGGTTCTGTAGCGGCAGGCTTTACGGTGTCAGGTTCTGTTGCGACAGGCTCTGTCACGGGAAGTTTCGGTTCCGTCGCAGCAGGCTCTGTGGCAG
Source organism: Desulfitobacterium sp. LBE (assembly GCF_007830365.1). Taxonomy (NCBI): domain Bacteria; kingdom Bacillati; phylum Bacillota; class Clostridia; order Eubacteriales; family Desulfitobacteriaceae; genus Desulfitobacterium; species Desulfitobacterium sp. LBE. Next base: position 1,752,414 of record NZ_VLKD01000001.1, read on the forward strand.
CGGGCCCAGTCGCAACGGGCTCCGGCAGGGCCGGGGCTGCCGCCGCCTTCTCCCCGGCAGTTTTAAACAGGATCGAAAGGCCTTTGCCCTCCGTGGTAGATGCCAGCAAAGAGCCGCCATTCTTGGCGATCAGATCGGGGGCCACATAAAGGCGGTAATTGGTCCCGGGTTTTAAAGGTTCTACCGGCTCGACCCAGATGTATTGGCGCTTGGAAAAATCCACAGTATCGTCGATTTTGGTGACATTGATGGGAACTTCCTTCTCCTCATCGTCATACAGGTGAAAACATTCCTTATTGCGGCTCCAATAAATCAGATAGACCACATTTTTATCAAAATGCAGTGTGAACTTGGGCTGCAGAGGCACGTTCTGATGATCAATGACGTTGGTGCCATCCTCCAGAGTTGCCGATGTCAAGCCCAGGGGTTTGAAAACGCCGTTTACCAGCGGTCCTGTGCCGTCCCCCCCTGCGGCATACACAGCGGCAGGCCAGGCGCTCAGCAGCATGATCATCATGATCATTGCGAAAAACCTGCGGTGGCCGCTATATTCGCTAAATCTATTGGCCATAAGCTCCCCTTCTTTCTTTTAGAGCTCTCATCCATTGAGTATTATATTTGAGTAGTTTACCTGCCCCGAAATAAGCTCACCTGCCCCAGAATAGGGTCAGGGGCAGGACGCAGAAGAACAGAATGAACAGCGCCGCCTGCCCGTCAATACGCTGAAAGCGCAGCTCCTTGGCCCGGTTGAAGCTGGAGCCGCCGCTATAACACCGGCTTTCCATGGCGGCCGCCAGATCGGTAGCCCGCTGTAAAGCGCCGATAATGAGCGGCACGAGCACCGCCAGCCCGGTTTTAATGCGCAAAAGCTTATTGGTGGAATGAAAAGGGGCTCCCCTGGATTTCTGAGCGCGGATGATCATTTCCCCTTCCTCCAGAATCGTCGGCACAAAGCGCAGGGATATGCTGGTCATCATGGCAAACTGGCTGACGGGAAGTCCGACATGCCGCAGCGGCGCGAACAGGGCCTCCAGCCCGCCGGCCATCCGCATGGGCGATGTTGTCATCGTCAGCAGGGTGGAGTTCAGATAGATAATCAATAAGCGCAAAAATGTAACGACACCCCTGTACACACCTTCCCAGGTCAGGGTAAGGGGACCGACGCTTAAGATAGGCCGGCCATCGGTGGCAATAACCTGCACGGCGAAGCTCAGAAAAAAGACCAGCCACAGCCATTTCAAGCTGCGCAGCACGGAGGGCCAGCCGATCTGTGACAGACTTATAGCCACAATCATGAGCAGCGTGCCCAAAGCCATCACCTGCCAACCGTCGTCGATCAGAATAGCCAGGATGATTACGAACCCGCCAACCAGCTTAGTACGCGGGTCAAGACGGTGAATCGGGGAATCTCCCGGCACATATCTGCCAATTTTCACTCTGGCCATCTGCATGCGCCTCCTTGGTTTCCCAGCCTGTTCCTGACCCGTTCGATCTCTGCGGCCGCTTCCTCCAGCGTTAGTTGCCCGCAATGAACCGGCCAGCCTTTTTCCCGCAAATCCGTCAGCACATTTAAGTATTCGGGCAATATTACCGCCTCGCCCAGCGTACCGCTCAAGACTTCTCGCACCTTCCCCTGGGCCTTGATCCGGCCTTTCTCCAGAACAGCGATCCGATCGGAAAAGAGTATCAGCTCATTTAAGCAATGGGATACCAGGATGACCGTTATCCCTTTTTCCCGCTGGAGTCTCTTAACGGTCTCCAGGATTTGGCTGCTGCCCTCCGGGTCAAGCCCGGCGGTGGGCTCATCAAGAACCAGAATTTCCGGTTCCATAGCCAGGATACTGGCTACCGCCACCCGCCGGCGCATCCCGCCGCTTAAGCTGAAGGGCGATTGCCCGCTGACCCCCGCCGGCTCAATGCCTACACCCAGAAGCGCTTCCTGTACCCGCCGATCGATTTCCCCTTTGGCCAGGCCCATATTTTTAAGTCCATAGGCCAGCTCATCATAAACCGTCCCTTCAAACAACTGCTGCTCGGGGAACTGGAACACCAGCCCCACCTTCTGCCAGAGCTGTTCACGGTATCCCTTGTCGGCCACCGATCTTCCCAGTACCATGAGTTCACCCGCCTCCGGTAAAAGCAAACCGTTCAACTGCTGGATAAGGGTGGATTTTCCTGAACCGTTGGCACCGACCAGGCTTAGGAATTCACCCCGCTCCACAGTAAGAGTGATTCCGTCCAGGGCTTTCTTGGCATGAGAAGCTCCCGGATGATAGGTATAGCTTATTTCCCGTGCCTCGATCACCAGCATAGCGCATCCACCAATTCCCGGCGCACCGTGATCCGGGGATCAAGGCTTCCGCCCCTTTCATTCAACTGCCGGACCAACCGGGAAATATCCGGCGGACGCAGCATACCGGGCAGGCTGTCCCGGCCGAAAACCTCCCAGGGCGGAGTATCGGATATGATCTTTCCTTCGTCCATGACCACCAGACGGTCCGCTTCCGCCAAATCTTCCATGTTATGGGTGATGAGCACCGTCGTCATACCCCGGCGGCGGTTCAAAGTCAGCAGATAGGTCATCAGCTCCTTGCGGCACCAGGCATCCAGCATGGAAGTGGGCTCATCCAGGACCAGCACATCCGGCTGCATGGCCAGAGCGGAAGCAATGGCCACCCGCTGCTTTTGTCCGCCGGAAAGAAGATGAGGGGCATGTTTCCTGAACTCGGTTAGCTGAAGCAGTTCCAGAACCTCATCCACCCTGCGGCGAACCTCGCCTGCCGGCAGATTCAGGTTTTCCGGCCCAAAGGCAATCTCTTCCTCGACTACGGGATTGACAATCTGATTTTCCGGATTCTGAAAAACCATGGCCACTTTTCGCCTGATTTCCATCCGGCATTGACGGCTTCTGGTATCCATCCCGCTCACCATAACCCGGCCCCGGGTAGGAAGAAGCAGTCCGTTCAACAGTCTGGCCAGGGTGGTCTTGCCGGAAGCGTTTTTGCCGGCAATCCCCAGGAATTCTCCCTCCCGGATTTGCAGGTTGATGTTTTTAAGGGCCGGGACCGCACCACCCTGAGGGGTGGGGTAATCCTTGCCTGCACCGATCAGTTCAATCATGGACTCCCTCTTCTTTCCGCAGCTGATTTTCCGCCTGGATGCTATCACTGGAGTGACTCTCAGTGGGAGAAGGAATCCCCCACTGAAAGAAGTCTCATTCAATTTCTGGTGGTCGTGAATTCGAAGGAATAGGTTTTACTCGTTTTATTGCCGTTATTGAAGGTGAATCCGGCCAGAATCTCAATCACATAGGTCGTGTCAGGCTTCAGTTCCCGGCTCTTCAGGGTCAGCCCCAGAGGCGCATGACCGCCAATCCGGTCGAACCACCAATCTGTGATCTCCATATGCCCTTCACTGGTGATGGGTATCGTTACCACATTAGGGAGATCGACCACTGTTTTGGTCTCCTTTTCATAGAACTTGACATAATTCTGCAGATTGGACTCGAAGGTACTGAAGAAGCCAAAGGAGAAGTACCAGACCAGCTCAACCCGGTTATAAGGAATGAGGTTATTGTAACGATACTCGATCCTGTCCTCACTGTCCTTAAGCACCGTCGCTTCCGGTACAAAGTCATCGAACATTTCCGCCGGACGGCTGTTGGCTCCTGAGCCATCCCCCGTACCATCTCCTGCACCGCTGCCGGTGCCGGCCAGTATGGCGGAGCGCATAGCACTTTCCTGAATGCTGCTGACAGCACCCTCACCACCCACCATGATCAGGTTGGTGATTTTGCCTTTATGATTCAGCAGGAAATCGGCTGTGGGGCGCGGGATTTCCTTATCCACCAAAATGATGGGGGACAAGGTGCGGGCGGATAAGTTTCCTGCCACCAAAGCATCGGCAAAATTCAGAGCAGTAACCACATAAACCTGGCTCGTACTCAATCCCAGTCCTTCAGCCACCAAAACAGAGGTTTCATAGGCATTCTTACCACCATAGCGGGTGGCTTCCGGCAGACGATCCGCCAGGGTCTGGGGGATTACTCCGGTCCCGCCTACCACAATGGTCCGGGATACTTTCCCATCGTCCAGGGCCTTAGCGGTGGCCGCCGGTAAGCCGTCACTGCGGGTAAAGAGAATAGGAACTCCGTAATATCCCGCATAGCCTGATATGGCCAAAGTATCCGTATAGCGTCCCTGCTCGGTGTTCACGATGATCGCCTGACCTGTGCTTCCCAAAGCCTCGGCCAGCAGAGCAGCCGTCTCGTATCTTTCCTGGCCGCCATAGCGTGTGACATTGGCTTCACCGTACAGCCCGGCCAACTCGGCTTCCGCCGCCTCGGAGATCACACCTGTCCCGCCTGCCAGGACAACTTTTTGGACACCCAACCTTTGCAGTTGGGCAAGAGTTTCTGGGGTGACGCGGTCTTTTTCGGTAAACAGGATCGGGGCATTTAGCTTATAGGCCAAAGGAACGGCAGCCAAAGCATCGGCATAAGCATAGGCATTGACCAAAACCGCTTGATCGGCCCCGCCTCTCCAACCGTAATCTGCCACCTGATTGGCAGTATCAAATCGTGTGCTTCCGGCCAGCCGCAAAGGCCTATCCACCGGATCGGCCATCACGGCATAGGTAGAGAAGTGATAGGTCGTTATAGAAATCGTTCCCGCAGCGGCATCATAGACTCCGCCTAACTTGACCCAATCTTTTTTATCCGGATTCCACCAATAGATGGCCAGTTGCTCGAATTGGGTTCCGCCGGGCAGATCTGCGGAAGTGACCGGGAAGCTTACGGTAATGGGAACATCAAACTGAGCCTCTCCCTCATCGATCCCCTCAATGCTGAACTCCCGTTGGAATTTAACCGGATCGAGCATCAGTGAGGCGGACTCAGCCTTGGGAACTTCGGTTACCGAACCGATCTCTACTTTGAAGCGGACCGGACCGGTACCTTGTTCTAATCCTGCCAGTCCTTGCAAAGCTCCGGGCGGAATCACCAGCCTGACCCCATCGTTTGTCTGCAGGGTCTGCTGAGACGTTTCCCCAATTCCGGCCTCGGCATGACCTTCTGTGAGGCGGGCCGCCTGTCTCTGCTCTTCCGTCACCTTGGCCAGATTCTCCAGAATCTTCTTGTTGGCTTCCGAATTATCGGGAGCGTTAGTGGCTGTGCCCTGATTTGCCGGTGGGTTGTTGGGAACCACTGCCGGAGTTCCTCCGGCTGTAAACTCGTAGGTATAATCCATGCCTAAAGTGCTGCCGTTATTGGCCGTAATACCTGCTCCGGCTTCCACCACATAGACGGCATCCTTTTCCAGGCCGCGGTAGGTCAGGGTCAGCCGGCGCAGCCGCTTGTCCGCCGAAACACCGCTGTCTCCGTAGTGGTGATAATTCTCGGTCGCGTAAGCAATAGGAGTCGTTGTGTCTTTTTTATAAAGCTTGATTTGGGAAAGGTTAGCAAGATAATGAGCATCGCTTAAACGATTGGCAATATTGTCCGGACTCATGAAACCGGCGGTGAAATCAAACTGGATGACCGCGTTGTTCGGATCCGTATTCAGTGCCGCGATCGTTACAGTGAACGATCCCACATTCTGCCCGCCGACGATGCAGGACAGAGCCGTACTTTCATTGCCCGCCGCATCCACTGCCTTAACCAGGACAGTGACCTGGCCGGAACCAATATCCGTGATATAAGCGCTGGTCACGGTTCCTGCCACAACTTTAATCGGGGTATCCTCACCGGCGAGATAAATCCGATACTCTGTCACACCCACATTATCCCGGGCCGCCGTCCATTTCAAATTGGCATTGACCTGCTTATCTTTATCTCCGGTCAGGGAAGCACCCACCGGCCAGGTAGGGGGAAGGATATCCGCACCCCCGCCGGGCGTTCCGGTTCCTGAGCCGGCAGTCAGCTGGGTAACGGATGTATCAACATATCCCGTCGCTTTAATCACAATGGAATGGGAGCCGCTGCTGTCAATAACACCTTCCCGAATATGGAGAATCCCTGGGCTGAGTGTGTACTGAGCGGAAGTCAAAGACACACCGTCGAGCAGAACATGGGTCACTGCCTGCCGCCAGGCCGCATTGTCCGTGAAACGGATATCAACCGCCTGACCGGGCAGTTTATCCCCACTGTCCGGTGTCAGCCCAGGCGCCGGCTGCTGTGTCCCATCCGGCGGAGTGGTCACCGTGGCATGGAGGTTGACCTCACTCTTATTGCCGGCAAAATCCTCTGCCTCCACGCTGAAATAATAACTTGTTCCGGGTGAAAGCCCGCTGACTTCATAAGTGGTCTCCGTGCCGCCCACTGTAGCAAGAAGCAGTCCATTCTGATAAATATTATAGCGCAGATTATTATAGGCTGTACCATGATTATCCTGGGCTTCCGGCCAGCTTAAGGTCAGGGCAGCACCCGGAGTCGCCGCCATCAGACCGAAGGACAGAGCGGAACCCGTGGTCACCGGTGCCGGATCGTAAGACAAAGCCGAACCTGTGGTCACCGGCATCAGACCGAAGGGCTGAACCGATGCAGCACCTGCCTGCATCGTCCCCAGGTCGTAGGACAGAGCGGCACCAGCGTTCCAGTAAGGCTTCGTCAAAGACTCCGCTGCGGTGGTAAATTCAAAGATATATGCAATATCCGTCAGGCTGCCGTTGTTGAATTCAAACCCTTTGGCGATTTCTATCACATAGGTGGTAGATGGCTTCAATGCCAAACTCTGGAGTTTGAGACCCAGTGGAGAGTGTCCTCCGATCTGCTCAAAATACCAGTCCGTCATTTCCAGCCAACCAGTCCCGCCAGAATGGACAACTGTCCCGATATTGGGCAGCTCAACCTCTTTGAGCGTGTCTTTTTCAAGAAGCTTTACTTTACCGCTTCCATCTGCCCCGGTACCATTCAGGTTTTTATCAAAGCTTCTAAAGAAACCATTGGTCAGATATAAGATGAGATGGACATCGTCATAGTCTACCGGCTCTACAAACCGATATTTCATCGTCATCGCTGCTGAATCATAGGTGATCTCGTTAGCTACCGGCGCAAAATCCACCACACCGTTGCTAATCTGGACAAGTTTATTGTCCACCGGCTGATCTATAAAGTTCTCCAAAACTCTGCCGTCAGTAGAACGCACTTGTTCCTGACCGCCAATGGTATAACTCAGAGTAACATCTTGGGGAGTGCTCATGGTATTTGCCAGCGCATTCCATTGAGATAGAGTCAAGATGATTTGATTTGGAGTGTCACCAAGATTGACAGCAGCTATAGCGGCCTCCACCCCATTAACCTTAGCCCGGAACTGAGCCGCTAGTCCTGAGACGTCCTCCACCGGCCCATCGAATTCAAGCACGATGTTCTTGCCAATTCTATCTGTAACAGTGCTTGTGATCTGAAGCGGTGTAACCGCCACCCCGGTCACAGGCAACGTGAGCTTATTGCTTGTAACATTGTTTACACTGACCTGAACTTCAATATCTCCTGCATTGGAAACAGTCAGGGTATGATCACTGATGTAAGCATTGGCTGTATTGGTAATGGACCATTCCGCATCCAGTCCTGTCACATCAAAAGGCTGATCATCCTCCCCCACCCCCGCGATGGTCAGATCATTAAGATCATAGGTTACGGGAATTCCACTGTAGTTCAGGGCAGGAGCACCGCTTATGGTAAGGGTTTTCAGTTCCGGTGTGGGGTCAAGACGCATATAGAGAATCCGGCTGTTGCCATCAGCGATATAAAGATTGCCCCTATCATCCCAGGCCAATCCATGCGCTGTAAATACAGAGGATTTAAGGCTGTCATTAGCAGGCGCTGTAGGAGTGTTTTTATCGGCAACTATGGCCAATTGACCGGAACTGTCGATTGTATAGATATAACCGCTGCCGCATAAATAGAGAGTCCCAGCATGAAAGCCCAGCCAGTGTGTGCCTGGAATCTTAGAGTCTTCAGCTGGTCCGGGAGTAGGATCGCCATTGGTTTCCTTTCCGGCAATGGTGGTAATAATCCCTTGCGGATCGACCTTGCGTATCCGCCTATTCCCACTATCACTGATATACATATTCCCTGCGCCATCAAAAGCAAGAGCGTTTGGTGTCTTAAGCTGTGCCGCAGTTGCCGGACCGCCGTCACCTGAATAGCCTGTTGAAGTTCCCGCCACCGTATAGAGCTTATTGGCTTCCATTGCAGTGGCAATTCCATACAAAGCCTCTTCCGCCCCATAATCTCTTGCCGGAATTATCCCAATTCTAGCACCATTGATAATATAGAGATTGCCCGCGTTGTCCATGGCAATATCTTTGGGTTGTATACTTACCGCATTGAGGTCGGCACCATCATCCCAATTAGATGATGTGGATGACCCGGTCCCGGCAAGGGTATAGATATTCCCCGCCACCAGATCCGCACCATGTTCTATTCCCCATAATGGACCATGCTGAGCCGGTATGATGCGCACGCTGTTTTTATCCGCAAGGTATAAATTGCCCGCCGGGTCAAACATGGTTTTGACAGTCCCATTTATGGTAGCGGCGCCCGCCGGTCCACCGTCACCGCTGGAAGAAGCCGTTCCATTTCCCACCACAGTATGAATATAGTTTTTCTTAACATCGATACCGTACAAGGTACCGTCCTGAGCCGGAATCACCCTGATCCGGTTGTCAGTTGGAATATACAGATTCCCGGCATCATCAAAATTGAGGCCGCCATTGGGGATTCTAATTGTGGCATCTTTGGCAGGGCCATTATCCCCTAATTCCCCTGTCGCTTTTTTGGTCCCCGCTACAGTAGCGATTTCTCCCACGCCAATTCCAGGGAAACTCAATAAAGGAGCCGGCTGCGCAGCTGCCGCATACACCCTTGCCGAAGGAAATGTGCCCCAAAGGCTGAATACCATAATCAATAAAGTAAACCAGGCAACAGCTTTCCGCTTATAGACTTTTGCTGGAGACCACTTTGAATTCATCTCTTTTATCCCCTTATTTCTAAATATCAATCATCATCCACTTTGTTTATAGCTACTCTGGCCTGTCCTAATCTGCTTAAAAGGAAAGTTTCCCCGAAGTTAACCGAGGAAACTTTCCAGTTTTTTGGCCACCTTACGGAGAGAAATTAGTTATTTGGCCGCTCCTGATCCGGCCCAGGAGAATCCTACTGAACCCGCAGCATTGACCGGCACAACACGCACATAATAGGTTCTGTTGGAAACAAGGCCGGTTAAAGTTGTCGAATCACCGATAACACCGCTATCTGCTAAGCTGTACACTGCCGTCAGCGGGTCAGCATAAACTGTTGAATCGGCAATATACACATCAAAAGTATCGGTATACGGAGTAATGTTGCTATAATCCCAGGCAACATCCAGTTCCCCAGAAGATGTACCTGCCACAGCTGTCGGGATATTATCCAGCCACCCTGGCAGATCATCGCTCACTGTAGTAAAAGAAAGCGATCCTGGGGTACTGAAGGTATTGCTGCTCACATCGGTAAAGCTGGGCAACGTCAGGCTGTAGCTGTGGCTGGCATCATCGGCCCGGTTATAGACAGGATTGGTGTTGCCGTTCACCGTCTCAGGAAAGAAAAACGTAGTTTGGGCTGCATTGGCATGAGGGGTATAACATTCCGCATTGGCGGTTGCCGACCCGTTAATCGTTGGATCCTGGACCACGGCAGGACTGCCCATAAGATCCGTCCGGACATAGTTGCTGCTCAGGTCAGACAGGAATGTTGAAAGAGACGAAGAGTCGATGGGCCTGTCAAAAACAACCCCCAGATTGGACTCGTAGCTCCAGTCCGTCCCGGCAGCCGGACCGCCGAAGAAGGTCACGACGGGAGCCACATTGCTGTAACCTCCAAGTGAGTCAGGTGTTCTGAAAGTGAAGGTAAAGTCCGCCCTGTCGGTATAGTTGCCCAGGGTTTTTCCGGGGCCGCTTCCTGAGCCGCCACCGCCGGCACCTTGGGCATCAGCCAAAGTGGCGGCATTGATGACCACATCATACAAGGTATCGTCTGCCAAAGCGGAAGCGAAGCTCAGGGTAACCGTGCTGCCATTGGTCAGGCCCGAATCGGTCACACCGCTTACATTACTGCCCACCTGTAAATTGGTGTAAGTGAAAGAAGCCGGCGTATAAGGAGAGTTGTGCAACTTAACCTGAAACTGTCCCCCTGTCACCTGGCTGGATGCTAAGGATTTATTGAAATAGAGATTCAAGGTTGCCGTACCGCCGGTTTTAGTATATTCATACCCATTAAAATCCAGGGACTTATTGCCCGTACCGGAGCCTGTGCCGTTGTAATTCAGCGCGAAGGCTGAGGGAACAAAGGAAGCGATCATCAAAACCGCCACCATGAGGACGGAAAAAATCTGCGTTCTTTTACGGCTTAAGAATTCTTTCATCATAATTTACCCTCCTTTAAAATCAGAGCAGGAGCACTCCACCGGGTCCTACTGATAGGCTTATCCCCGTCATTATCAAACACCAATCTTACTCTTCTTCCTGCTTCACCTTGATTGCAAAGCACTTTTCTTCCCTCCTTTTCAAACGTGAAGGCCTATCCGTTTCCAGACACACCCTGAGGACTTTCGTCCTGGCCGGCAACCGTAGAATTCCCTTAGGTCTCACCAGCTTGGAGATATATTATATTGGTGCCTGAACCTTATGTATTAGGCATATATTATATATGCCTTTAGTCAAAATCATTATAACACAATATAACCAAATTGAAAGTACTTTTTATTAGCTTTCAAAATGGTTTATATTAGTTTATATAGATTCTTATCCCCTCTCTTTTCCTAAAACAATAGAAAAGGAGTTTTCTACTTGTCATGTTGGCATAAATACAATATGACTTTAGGCATTATTTGCTATAGCACCAGCTTTCAAAACAGCTGTTGTGCACTATTTCTATTACAAGTTCTGGTTCATTTTGATGGGAGCGATATTTCTTTTCAGGAGCTCAAGCCTTGATGATTGCTGCAATTCATGGCATAATATCCCATAGGAGGTGAGCCACCAAGTGGATTTTGGCAGTCACTTAAGACAACTGAGAGAGAATCATATGCTTTCAACCTCCAGGTTATCTAAGCTATCCGGTTTAAGCCAATCCTTTATCTTCAGGATCGAGTCTGGAGAAAAACAACCGACCCTGGAAACCCTGCGCAAGTTGGCCCAGGGGTTGGGCATCAGCCTGGGAGAGCTGCTCGGCGAGGAACTGCTGAGCGAGCCTCAATCACCGAAAATCAGCCGGATTATCGGTAATATACGGAAACTTCCCGTTGAGCAGGTGGACGCCCTTGATTTATTTTTGGCATCCCTTTCTTCCAGTTATGCCGTAGGGGAAAACCCGCTGACAGTACAGGCCATTAATCTCAAAAATTCTGCCGGGGATGGCTTTGAAATGGAGGTAGTCTTTTCTTCCAATGTCTCGGCTATTATGGAGCATAGAATCCCTGACGGCACAAACCGAAATATGGCAGGATTCCATCTCTATGACGGTGAGATGAAGGAGATTCCGATTGAAATTATTTCGGGAAGCAAGAAAATGCTGGGGCAAAGGGCGGAAAGAATCTTCGTGATCAAACCCAAAATCCGGCTTACGGACGGAAGATTTTATAAGCTAACCATATCTAAGCTGCTGCAGGCTAATAATTATAAGTACTTGAAAGAAAACCACACCATATTGTTTACGACACGGGAGATTGTCGATATCACTCCATATAATAAGAAGCTATGCAGCCCTTATCTTTCCTTGGCCCTGGAGAAAAGCAATATCAATTCCGGTGACGAAAATATCCCGGTTAATACCGAAATCAGACTGACTTTTTCCAATAATGTGATTACGAAAGCAGTGCGCGATAATAACCTGCATTGTTTTTCTTTGCGCAGCAGCAAAAACCAGCCTATAGAGATCGATGTCATCATGGCGGACCCTGATGATAATTCTGATAAGAAAAAGGAGATTGTGATCCGTCCCCAACAACACCTACTGGCAAATACTCTTTATATCCTGACCATTTCCGAAAACCTGCAGGGGGGCAATCAGAAGCTGCTGGGAAGGGATAAAGCGATTATCTTCACTACCGATGAGACCGGCGCCGCTACTGCCGGACAGGGCGGGGTAGGGATTGCCTAGACTTATCTACATCTACCCCAAGATAACACCATCAAAGCAGATTTTAAAAAGAGCCCCTCATCGCAGAATTAGACTACGATGAGAGGCTCTTTATTGTAATCCTCCAGCAGTGCATTTACGTTTAGAGCGTCACACAAAAACAAACATATCTGCCTACCCTCTCCCAACTTCCCTATGGTGTATTGCAAAAAAAGAGGGCTCTTTCCTTTTACTGAACAACACTTTCGCATGCCCTCAAATGGTGCGTCAATGCACCATTTGAACTCCCTTCCCCATTTCACCGATTCTTCTCGCTCCTGGCAAAGAAGAAGGTGCCATGATATGAATTCAACTTATCCATTTGAGCTCCTAAAAATGGTTGAAAGTTTTAAAAAAGCAGCGATTTTCTGTGATCGATAAAACTATTTCAGGCTAAAAGGGCAAGATAAAAAAATATAGTCAAAGAAGGTCAAAACCCCGCCTTGAACCTCCTGCAGAAAAGTTATATAAATAAATTGTAAAGGTCAGTTTTGGTCAGTCAACATAAGCGAACTCAAGGAGGTGGCGCTGTATGTTTTAGTTAAATTATAAGGCTTTGGAGCCTTGCTTACCCTTACCATTGCTTAAATTCAAGTAAAAGTACAGACGGAGGTGTTGTTTATGTTTGATTTAGTCCCCTTTGAAGGAAGAAATTCAGGTTTGCCAAGGAAATCCCGCAATCTCTTTGACATTGACAGCATTTTCGAAAACTTTTTTAATGATACTCTATTCCCAGCCTTTTACAACCAAAGCGGTCAAATGCGGGTGGACGTCAGGGAAAATGAGAAGGAATTCATTGTCGAAGCCGAACTTCCCGGTGTGAACAAAGAGGAAATCCAGATTGACTGCACTGAGGATAGGCTTACTATAACCGTCCAGAAGACCGAAAGTACGGAAGAACAGAAGGATAACTATATCAGGAAAGAAAGAAAAGCCAGCTCCATGGCCAGGTCATTTGCCATAGCCAATATCAGACATGAGGAAATAACGGCTAAATATGAAAACGGCCTGCTTACCGTTACCTTGCCTAAGCATGAAAAGACTGCGCCCAAAGGCAAAAAAATTGATATCCAGTAGTTCCCCTTTAAAAAGAGCGCCGGACTTCCCCGGCGCTCTTTTTCCTCCACTATTCTGTTCCCGCTTTTAAAGCCTCACTCATGGAAACCGCGTGTACCTTCCTGGCACACAGCAGTTTGCTAAGCTGATAAGTCAGCATGATCGCCCCAAAGCAAACAACCACATACAGCGGATTAATAACCGTCGGCAGCACCAGATTGATCATCCCGCCCACATAGCCGTAGATGGCACCCATGGAAGCCGCCATGACCGGAATGCCGATCAGAAATCCGGCCACGATCACCAAGGTCGAACTGTTCAGGATCAGAGCATTGATCTCGCGGCGCCGGTAGCCAAAAATCTTAAACAACGAGATGGTATTCTTATTCTCCTCAATCATGAGGGAGGTTACCAGATAGATGATAATCAAGCTCACCATACAGGCGATCAGAGTCATCATCCCTACCATGGAAAGCATTGGCCCCAGCAGCTCATCCATAGCGGCCGCAGTCTCACTTAAAGATTTTGTTCCTGCCAGCTGTTCATCAGGAACAGCTAATTTTTCAGTGCTCCAGAGTCCCGTATAGCTGTTGGCGGGCAATCCGAGCTGCCTGTTCAATGCCTCAACGGGCATAAAGATAAACTGCCCCGCGTAGGAATCGGCCACCGCGTCAATAGAGAAAACATAGGGCTGCCCATCCTGCTTGCTGATCAAGCTTACCCTGTCCCCCGCCTTGATTCCCAGCTTTTCCGCCAAAGGCTTGGTTACGTTGATCTGATCATTGGGAAGGGGCTGCCCCTTGCTGTCGGTCAGCGTTAAGAACGCGGAATCCGGCTCTACACCGGTCACATAAAATTCTATTTCTTCCTCGTCTTCAGGATAAAACCTCCCGGCGTTGAAAACTTCCGCCCCTGCCGGCGCTTGCCCGTAGTGCAGGTCCTTAAAAGCGTATTCATATTCGAACCGGTAAGTGCCTTCGGTACTGCTTTTGAACACATAACCCATGGAATTCATGATCGTAAAACCCAAGAGCATAAGGACCGAAGCGCTGATGACCCCCAAAAAAAGGAACAAAAGACGGGAAATGCTTCTCAGCTGCTCCCGCAGCTTGAATTTGGTGCCGAAGGTGAATCTCTCCAGCTTAAAGGCCCGCTCCAGAGCGTTCACTTTGGTTTTTTGTTCACTCCCTTTCATCAACTCCGCCGGAGAACGTCGCAATTCCAGGCGAATGACCAGGTAGCTGCTGAGGCCCAGAAACAGCACAGGAGTCAGTACGCCGATGAGGGCATGCCAAAGGTTCAGTTCAACACCTGCAACAGGAACATTGTAGTAAGAAACCATCCCTGTGATCGCCGGCGCCACGGACAACAGGGCCAGCAAACTTCCTGCCGCTCCCCCCGCAACGGCCAGCAGCAGAGGAATAGTCATATAGTGGCCCATCAGCTCACGCCGCCGGTAGCCCTGGGCGTAAAGTGTTCCGATGATCACCCCTTCCCGGCGGATCATGCGCCAGATCATAATGCCGATAATCAGGCAGCACAGCAAAAACATCGCCGCCGGCACCGGAATGCTCATGGTTTTCAAACCGGTGATCGACGCCCAGGCCATCCTGGCCCGTTTATTGTTCATAATGTCAACCCATTCAGATTCTGTGACGCCTTCGGCATGCAAACGCTCCCGGAATTGCACTGCCTGCTGGTTCAGGCTCTGGGTTCTGTCCTGAAACCTGACAGAATAAAAGAGGGACCCGTTGCCGATATCCGCAAATTCCGCAGGGTCGATAACGCCCACACCGAAATTACTGGGGGATACCATGATATCGTAGACATTTTTTAAGGGATAGATATAGTGAGGCAGGGATACATAGCCCACCACCGTAAAGTTTTTACCGGCTGCCTTGATACTGTTTCCCAGTGAATAGCCGTTGGCTTTGGCAAAAGCGGGGTCAAGCAGGATTTCTCCCGGGCCGGCAAGCCCCCGCCCCTCGATGACCGCCGGGATGTTCAGCTTTTTTGTTTTACTTAAGAGCCGCAGGGTCAGCGAATCCGAGAGGGCAGCGTCAAAACTCCTGTACTCCTCAATGACGGCATGAACCGCTCTCTCCAATTCCCCGCTGTCGGGAATGGCTTTGTCCGTTGCAAAGGACAGATCCTCCTGCTGATGTCCCTCTGTAAAGGTGGTGATCAGCGTATCAAGGTTCTGGGCTATGCCTGCCGCCACAACAAAGGTATAACTGCCAAGAACAATGAGCATAAGAACGCCTAGGTAGCGCAGTGGGTTTTCTTTCAAGATCCGCCAAACTCTCTTGTTCAGCGCCATTACCACTCAATCCTTTCCGCCGGAATAATTACCTGGTTGACTGCTGCTTCCACGATTTCCCCGGATCTCAGTTTAAACACCCGGTTGGCCATGGCGGCAATCGCTTCATTATGAGTGATCATCAAAATGGTAGTTCCGTATTCTCTGTTCACCCGTTCCAAAAGCTGCAGAATGCTGCGGGAGGTCTGATAATCCAGAGCGCCGGTCGGCTCGTCGCATAGCAGGAGCTGCGGATTCTTGACAATAGCTCTGGCAATAGAGACTCTCTGCTGTTCACCACCGCTTAGTTCTCTGGGAAACCGCCGCTTTTTATCGGTCATTTCCACCGCCGCCAAGACCTCGTCAACGTTCAAGGGCGCTTTGCTGATGTTGGCAACGACTTCAATGTTTTCCCCCACGGTAAGGTTGGGGACCAAATTATAGAACTGGAAGACAAAACCGATGTCTTGACGCCTGTAATCGGTCAGTTGGTCATCGTTCAAATGGTTGATCTCAACCCCGCCAACCATGACCTCCCCGCTGTCGCCGCGATCCACACCGCCAATGATATTCATCAAGGTCGATTTGCCTGAGCCTGAGGGTCCGAGGATGACACCGATCTCCCCCTTTCCCAGCTTCATCCCGATTCCTTTCAAAACTTCATTGGTCATGGCGCCGGATGCGTAGCTTTTCTTTAGATTCGCAACCTCAATCAACATGCTCCTGCTCCTCCTTCTTACTTATAGAAACAGCGCTTCAATATATCGAAATACCCATCCCACTCCCGAAGCAGGTCAAGGCTCAGATCTTCAAAGGACTCGACCCGGTCCCTTTGCTGTTCGGCAAAACTTAAGATAGTCCAGGTAATAATATTGAGCATTTTTTCCCGCTCCATATCTTCACGAAATTTTGTCCAATCAATATTTTCATACCCTCTGCCCAGACCGTCGGCAATGAGATGCCTGCCCGTTTCAGCGATTTCCGCTTTCACTTCCCCTGCATCCTCATGGGCTGCGACTTTGAGAAAATTAATGGCATGGGGAAACTTTTTGTAAATCTTGAATTTAACCAGGCCGATTTTCCTCATTCTTTCAAAAAGATCGGTTTCCTGCCAATCCACCTCATCATAAATGCTTTCGATGACCTCTACCACATAGTCCAGCAGAAACAAATACAGTTCCTTTTTCGTGTTAAAATAGCTGAACAATGAGCCTTTGGAGATGTCTGCTTCTTTGGTCATCTCATTGGTCGATGCCTTTTCATAACCATTGCGGGCAAATTCTTTAAGGGCCGCATTAATGATACGTTCCCTTTTCTCCGCTTCTAAGCTATAGAATTTTGGATAAATGACAGCCACCTCATTTCTATCTAGTTCTATATTGAGATAAATCACAATGACCCAAGTGGTCATTTTTATAATACTGCAAAATGACCACTTGGGTCAAGATACTTCCGCATGCAGCAAACCATTTCTGTGCGCCTTGAAAATGCAAAAAAAGCCGCCTAAGCCTGACGAAGCTTTGGCGGCATTTTCTGATTCCCAACCACAGCACAGCGTTAATGCCGCAAAGGGTCCTGATCAACTCGGGCCTGAAGGGCCTGGCGGCAGACTATAATTTCTATAATAAATTATGGTATTCTCTTCTTCCATCAACAATGGCGTATATAATTACTGCTTTTTCTTCCTGATCTATTTTGTAAAACACAAGATGTTTTTCAACTATTATTACTCTATAACCCTGCTTCCTCAAAGCCGAATATCTTGGCACACTTCCCGATTCCGGAAAATCTTGCAGCCGATTGATTGCTGCTTCTATTTTATCCAGATATTTGAGTGCCACATCCACATCTCCTGAATCATCTGCTATATAGAATATGATATTACGGAGCTGCTCTTCCGCCTTATCCGTCCGTAGGATTTGATACTTCATACATTCTTCCTCTCTAACAAAGAGGCACGAAGTTCATCGAATGAATCCTTCATCAACGCTACACGGCCGGCTCTCACATCATCTTCCGCCTCTGCCAACGTTCTCAGCAGCTCCAATTCTGATTTCATCTGATAGTAGTCCTGCAGCCCAAGAACCGCCGTATCCCCACGCCCGTTTACCGTAATAATAACGGCCTCCCTTGTTTCTTTACACTGCTTGGATATCTCACTATAATGATTTCTTAAATCTGCAGATGGCCGAATTACTTCCCTCATACGCTCACCTTCTTTTTCCATATATTATATAGTCATATTATATCTTAGAACGGCTATTTTGTCGATCACATACTGCAGCGCTGTGATAAAGCGCTGTTCATATCAACAGCCGTAAGGCTGACAGTGCCGTCATGCAGATAATCAGATACCGGAAAAACCTCTCATTGATTTTTTTAATGACCCAAAGCCCCAAAGCCGCTCCTAAAGCGACCATCGGTACCATCACCCCTGCCAGTATGAAGGACTGCAGCTCCATATTATGCCAGGCAAATACCTGAACGGGCACCTTGATAGAATTAATAATGAAAAAGAACAAGGCATTGGTCCCCATAAAATCATTCTTGTGTAGTCCCAGGGCCAATAGATAGACGCTGAAAATCGGACCGGCCGCGTTGCCGATCATGGTAGCGAACCCGCTTAAAATTCCCGCCGTAATATAAAACCATGTCCCGGTAGGCACGGTAAAATTCTTTCCCATTTTTTCTGTGTACACTAAAATACCCAGACAGAATAAAATAATCGTTCCGATCAAGATGACAAACACCTGATCAGCGATGACTCTGCCAACGACAGCACCAAGGAACAGACCGATCAAGGCCCAGGGCAGAGGTGCCAAAACCTTTTTCCAATCAATACTCCTGCGATAAGACCAGACAGCAAAAATATCTCCCACTAACAATAGAGGGAGCAGAACCCCTGTCGAATCTTTCCCGCCAAAAACAGTAGCCAGAACAGGTATCACAAGCATGAGCACACCGCTGACACCTGTCTTGGAAAAGCCAACTAAAAAGGCCGTTAACATCACGACCATGCCTTGTATCCCGGTCAGGTCCAGCATATGTAGAACATAATCCATCTTATCCATCAAATTTCACTGCCAATTCAGCTAAGGCCTCATCGTGTACCCGATACACTGTCCATTCAGCCATGGGAACCGCACCTAACTGTTTATAAAATTGAATGGACGGCTCATTCCAATCCAAGCACCACCATTCCAACCTTCCACAGTTTCTCTCTAAAGCCAGTTTAGCAAGGAAAGCAAGCATCATCTTGCCGATACCCTTTCCTCTCATGTCAGGCTTCACATATAAATCCTCCAGATAAATACCCGGTCTGCCCAGGAAGGTGGAAAAGTTATGAAAGAACAAGGCGAAAGCAACCGGTGCATTTTTGTATTCACCGATTACAACCTCAGCCATTTTGCGTTCAAATAGAGACTCTATTAATACTTCTTCTGTCGCTACAACCTCATGGGCCATTTTTTCATAGTCGGCTAATTCCCTTATCAATTCCAGAATTAGCGGAGCGTCATTGATTTCCGCAAATCTTAATTTAAAATCCTCTAACTTTGTATCCACTGTTATTTACCTTTCCTCTCCTATTAAAAAATCCCCAAATTAGTTATCACTAACCTATAAGTATAACCAGGCAGCTTAGCCATTGCATTTCTGAAAGCTGTTCTGCCAAAGCAAGCTGTGCTGTAATCAGTCCGGTTATCGGCATCAGAACATTGTTTGTCAGCATACTTCACGACGATATTCGAAAGCGCGTCCTTACACCCATTTCGCTTTCCGGCCATATTTCTCCTCCATGGTTTTCGATGATTTTACATATGACTAAGCCTGCCCATAATTTGATAAACGCGCTTACATTAAAAACCCCATTGCCTTCCGGGGCAAACCGGTAGGCAACGGGGCAGATATTCTGAAAATTACAGATTGAGCTATCGAGTAATTCAGAGTATAATGATAGATTGTGTAATTGGTGTGCCAATATCATAATTAATATCTGTAGAAAGGTCGCTTTTATACATGAACAAACAAGCAAAAATAACCGCTGTAGTTCTAATGCTCGGCGCATTTATTTCCGTACTTAACCAAACTCTCATTAATCCTGCCTTGCCGACGATTATGGAAGAACTCCACATTGAAGCAACGACAGCCCAGTGGCTCGTATCAGGATTTACCCTCGTCAACGCCATCGTTATCGCCATATCCGCATTTTTAATGGATAGATTCCGGACGAAACAACTCTTCCTCTCTATTTTTGTCCTGTTTCTCGCCGGGAGCCTGCTGGCCTCCTGGGGAGTGAATTTTACTGTTTTGCTCATAGGGCGTTTACTGCAAGCCATATGCGCGGGGATCATGATGCCGCTGTCCATGACCATAATACTTCTCTTGTTCCCCCACGAAAAACGCGGCTCAGCTATGGGCATGTACAGCTTGGTCATTATGGTTGCGCCTGCCATTGGACCTGTCTTGGCAGGAGTGCTTACCGATAAAGTCGGTTGGCGGATTATGTTCCTTGTCATGGCGGTGCTTGCAGGGGCGATAATATTGCTGGCCTCGCTGATCATGAAAAATTACGGTGATGTAAAACAAACAACCCTTGATAAACCATCCTTCACGATGGCTTCCCTCGGCTTATTGGCCTTATTGTACGGTTTTTCCCTGTTAGGGAATATATCCATGATTTTAACCGCTTCCGCTTTAGTTCTCGCTGGGGTCGTGATTCTGTTTCTGTTTGTCCGCAGGCAATTAAGCCTTACGCAACCCTTCTTGCAGATTAAAGTCCTTGGCAATGCTCAATACCGCAACGGTACGATAATTTTAATGCTTATCCAGGCTTCCCTCGCCGCAGCAACCATTACCTTGCCGATCTACATCCAAACCGTACGGGGAATGTCCGCCACCGTTTCGGGTATGGTCATGATGCCGGGTGCAATTTTGGGAGCTGTATTTGGCTATTTTGCAGGAAAGCTCTACGATGCCTTCGGCGCAAGATATGTCGGACTTTTCGGCGGGTTTTTGCTGCTTCTCGGTTCTTTAGGCATGGCATTATTTGATTTTGATACGACAATTGGCTTTATGACAGCCGCTTACACCTTGCGCTCCGTCGGGCTTATGCTAGCCAACACCCCCATCAATATGTGGTCTATAAAGAAGCTGCCGGATGAAATTCTCCACCATGGGAACGCCGTCGGAATCACCCTTCGTCAAGTTGCCACAACCCTTTGCACTGCAGTCATGGTCTCCGTAATGTCGTTCGCCTCTTCGGTATATGCCGCAAAAGGGGAAATACAGTCACAGATGTACGGTATTAGCATGACTTACTGGTTAAGCGTCGTTATCGGGCTTGTTGCGCTTATTTTGGTAGCCGTCAAGGTAAAAAACAGGAAAAAAACCGTCGCAGCCGTCACCGAAGCCGTTTACGAACTTGATATAGCTATGAGAGCCGACCCTTACACGGTTTCCTGTGATGATAATCTGAAGCAGGTTGTCGAAAAGTTCATAGGTTACAAAACAAGCGGATTGCCGATTATTGATGCGCAGAAACACTTAATCGGATTTGTTTCGGACGGCGATGTTATGCGGTATTTCACCAAACAAGACCTACGATTTGTCGCCGAATTCTATTCAGCCGTTATTCCCGATACGGACACTCTTAACTCCAAAGCGAGAAAGCTGTTAAGCATGAATGTCATGGAGATCGCTTCCCCAAATGCTATTGCCGTTTCACATGACACACCGCTTCTTGAAGTCTGTGAGATATTCAGCAGACGTAAGATAAACAAACTTCCTGTAACTCAAAACGACATCCTCATTGGTACGATCAGCAGAGGCGATATTATGCGGGCTTTGATGACCCGGTTGCCATTGGGTGGCGAAGATTGAGATCGGACTATAAAAAACACAAAGGTATCGCTGAACGCCTTATTCCAGAGTTTATCAATGCCTTTGTGTTTTTTAATTACTTAACACCTGCCTGAATTTTTAACTCCTTGAACAGCGGCAACCAGCCTCTTTTCCAGTTTGTCACTATTTTTAGCTATACCAATAATAACCAAAGCCATGACTCCCCACCCCCACAAGGGCATTGCTATATTAAAGGAACCCAGGGCTGAGGCGGCCAGTATTTCCCAAGGCCTTGTCAGCAGCATGATGACTACATATCTTCCTAAACTTATCCTGCTGAGTCCGGCTACGAAGCCCAGGGCATCATCGGGGAAAAAGGGCAGAAATAATAGTACTATGAGCAGCAGTTCCCCCTTCCCGGATGAAAAATACTGTTCGTACTTATCTAAAACTTTAGGACTTACAAACCTCTCCACAAAGGTTCTTCCGAATTTTTTGCCCAGCATAAACACTATGGTAGAACCCATGATAATTGCCAGCATACTGATCAAAAATGAACCCATCATACCAAATACTGTTCCACCTACTACAGCACTTACATTGCTGGGTATTGGGGCAATAATAACCGATATTAATTGAAGAATAAAGAACGCTAAATAAGCTTTTTCTCCGTACCCCTCAATATAGTTCTTAAATTCTTCAGCAGTGGACATATAATTTAAGATACCGCTTGATTTCAAGTAAACAACTATCCCTATGAGTCCGGCAATCACTGCCAGCAAGTAAACACAAAATTTTATTCTATCCTTAGACTGATTCATATAGCCCATTTAGCCTCCTTGTTGCCTTTCATACTGCCGATGGCTTCATTATGAGCTATAGAATTTAAGAATTAATAAAAAAAGTCTTAAGAAACCCTCTCTTTATTCTTTAAGTATTTCTTAATAACAAAAAACAGCAATAAAAAAACCGGCCGATAGATCTGCCGGAAAGATTTTTAGCTTTTTACAGCATTTTTAGTAGCCGCTCTTATGACCGGCTGTTCAAAGGCTTCCATCGCTCCGCTGGTCTGATTTTCATATCCTGCTTCGATACGCCCTCATCGCGAATAGGTAAGCAACAACTATGATACCGACACACCACGCCAGGGCTATCCAGATATCGTTTCCGACGGGTTCAGCATTCAGCAAAACGCGTATTGTTTCCACGATAGACGTTACAGGCTGATTCTCTGCAAAAACACGGACGACTTTGGGCATCGTTTCAGTCGGCACAAAAGCTGAACTGAGAAAGGGCAGGAAGAGCAGTAGATATGAGAACGAGGACGCGCCCTCCATCGATTTTGCCGTGAGCCCCGGAATGACCGCGATCCATGTCAGCGCAAGCGTGTATAGTGCGAGTATTCCTGCTGCCGCGAGCCAGTTAAGTATGCCCGCGTTTGAACGGAAGCCCATAATCAGCGCAACGAGGATAATAATAACGACGGTAAGCATGTTGGACACCAGAGAGGTCAGCACATGACTCCACAGCACCGACGAACGACTGATCGGCATGGAATTGAACCGCGAGAAAAGCCCTTTCTGCATATCCATAAACAACCGAAAGGCAGTGTAAGCTATGCCGGACGCGATAGCAATCAACAGAATGCCGGGCAGTTGATAATTAACATAATTCACATCAGCGCCCATGCTCATTCTTACCGCGCCGCCGAACACATAGACAAACATCAGCATCATCGCAATCGGCGTTAACGCAACCGTGATAATCGTGTCCGGGCTGCGCAATATGTGCTTCATTAAGCGCCCGGTCAGTACGACTGTATTGTTTTTCATTTTGTTTGCCTTCCTTTACCGATGATTGCGAGGAAAATCTCCTCCAGTGTCGGTTGTTTTTCGATATATTCTTTTTGGGCAGGCGGGAACAGCTTTTTGAGTTCTTCAAGGGTTCCGTTAGCGATAATTTTGCCCTCGTTCAGAATCGCGATTTTGTCGGCAAGCTGTTCCGCTTCATCCAGATACTGCGTTGTGAGCAGAATCGTCACGCCGCTGCCGGCAAGCTCCTTAATGGTTTTCCAGACCTCAAGCCGCCCCTCCGGGTCAAGCCCCGTCGTCGGCTCGTCGAGGAAGATGAGGTTGGGCTTTCCCACAAGGCTCATTGCTATATCCAGCCTGCGCTTCATGCCTCCGGAATACGTATCCGCCCGTTTGTTTGCCGCGTTAGAAAGCCCAAAACGCTTGAGCAGTTCCTCGGCAACTTGGGCTGGTTTGGGAACACCCCTTAGCTTTGCGATCAGAATAATGTTTTCCAGCCCGGTCAATATCTCATCCACAGCGGCGAACTGCCCGGTCAGACTGATATTTTCCCGCACCTTTCCCGGCTGACGTGCAACGTCAAAGCCGCAGATGCTGGCGGTTCCGACCTCAGATTTCAGAAGTGTGGAAAGGATGTTGACCACCGTGGTCTTGCCCGCCCCGTTGGGGCCCAGCAGGGCGAAAATCTCGCCGCGCCGGACTTCAAAATCCACGCCTTTCAGGACTTCCGTGTCCTTGAAGGACTTCCGCAGACCTTTCACTTCAATAGCTTTTTCCACCCCGATATCCCCCTTTTACTTTGTTTTATCCGTAACCTTTTTCATGGCCTTGCAAACTTCTTGGTCAGCAGATTCTTGATAGATATCGGCATAAGTTTTTGAATCTTTGATCAGATCGTCGCAGAAAGCTGCTACGTCCCTGCCTGTCACTTCCAGTACGCCTTTCCCCAAGGCCGCGCCTTCTTCAAAAAGATCGATTATCCCCGAAAGTAAGCCCATCCCGTCGGTTAGCTCAACAGGGCCTACCTTAAAGAGATATTTTTGAAGCTCTTTATAAACAATCTGATAATCTCGGGGGAGCGCTTTGACACGGGCCATGTGCCCTCGCCACTCTTTTTTGCCTTCGATGATATCCTGTATTCTCATTGTATCCTCCTATTTACCTAATTTTTTAGCGACATTATGGTTGAGCTGCTCACGCCACTTATCGCGATAAGTCTTTGCCCCTTCTTCGCCGGCCAACGCTGCACAGAAGCCTTTGATATCGTCACCCAAAACCTCTTGAACACGCTGACCCTCCGCCGCCGTTTCTTCGAGCAGGCCAAGCACACCGTCAAGAATCGGCATGAGGTTGCGACCGGTGAAATCTGAGTGCGGCCAAAGATTCAAACTGATTTTTTCCCATGCCGCTTGATAATCAGCCGGCAGTTTTTGGACTCGCGATTCAAAAGCTTTCCATTCTTTAGTCATGTCGCTGCCCGTAATTTTCTCCCAAAAATTCATTATATTTCTCCCTTCAACTCGTTAAGTTTTGATGATACGAACTCCCATTTTTCCCAGAACTTCCGTAGTTCTTTGCGCCCCGCGTCGTTGAGTGTAAAAAACTTGCGCGGCGGCCCCATATCAGATGGCTTTTTCGTAATTTCCACCAACTTGTTTTTCTCAAGCCGCACCAAGATGGTATATACTGTTCCATCCACAACATCCGAAAAACCAAGGGCATTCAGCCGCCGCGTGATCTCATAGCCGTAGATCTCCTCGTGGCTGATGATCTCAAGCACACAGCCTTCCAGTACGCCTTTGAGCATTTCTGTAAGGTTCTCCATTGTAACCTCTCCTTACTATTCTGTATCACTTGTATTCGGTATCACTTACTACTAGTATATAGTACCACAGAATAGCGTAATTGTCTATGTAATCTGCTGGCAAATGAGGCGAAGTCCTGGTTGGCCCTTATGCTTAGAAAGTATATAGCGCAAGTTGCTTTCTAATAGTGTAAAAAAAGGGATTTTTGAGATTCAAAGTTCTACCCTCGTATCTCAAAAATCCCTTACTAAATTCCTTTCCTGACTCTTCTTTTGTACACAGCAATCTGCCCAAGAGCAACTTTGCGGGGGTTGGGGTCAATTTCCGCTGGCAGGTAAAGTTAAATTCGTAATTTTTCTTTAATGATGGAAATTTGTTTCGTGGTTGGCGGTTCTTCCATATTTAGCACAATAATTTTCTTCTCAAAAAGCAAAATGTATTCACCTGTTGGCGTATCATCATAATACTGCTGATAAGCTTCTACCGTGCCGAAAATTTTATTGTCAATGGGCTCATAGCTTTCATCATCTCGCCACTGGGGTATCTCAAGCAGGTGATTCTTGGCGAGATGATAAATAAACTTAAATTGCGGTTCTAAGATATCGTATACGAGCCGCGGAGGTGCGTCTTTGGCAGGCAATGAATCTTGCCGGTAATTGCTTTGGGTAAGGAACAATGTGCTATTTATCTCTTTTTCATAGGAATAATAGTCATAATCGAGATCACCGTATAAAGCTTCACAGGTGAGGGGGATATCATCCCTATACAGCCTGTACTCATGGCTGGTTGTTGCGGTAACCGGCCAAACAACGGTGCGATAATCCGAGTCAGCACCTATATTAAAGCCCAATTTAATCGTGAACAATACAATGAAGGCGAGATAGACAAAATCAGCAATGATCAGCACAGTAATCGATATCACTTTATTGATCGCAGCCGATGCCTTTTTCATTTTCAAATAGTTGATTGACAACCGAAATACGATGAGCAGAATGGGCATTTGTATGATGCATAGGAATACACCGAACCAGCTTATTTTAAAAACGAGGTAATACAAAAAGTAACCAAAGCCAGCTAAGAAAAAACTCATAAAGATAATATGGACTATTCTGCGCACCATGCTGATATTTTCAACACATTCTCCGCCACCGGCGATGGAGCGCTCTGAGCGTTTACACCAAATCAAGTAATCCAGCAAGAAATACACTTCATAAATGACAACCGCCAGAATCATGGCAGCAGAAAACAATCGACCGGGATCCGACAGAAACTCGATTGGATTCAATTGAAATGAATTAAACTGCACAACCAAATTAAACACGCAAACCAGCATCATAATCATTATCGATGGAAGAAAGCTCTTTCTCATACATCGTTTGATATTGTCAAATTTCTCTTTTTCATCCGTCTCAAATGGTATAGGATTGTCAGCTTCGCTGTAAAAGATCTGCATTTGATTGAATTGAGTTACAAAATTCCAACCGGCGGCCTTGGCATAATCGAAATATGTTTGCTGATTATCCGTAATATCGGGATTAAATACTGACCCCTCAGAAAAATATGTAACAGTGTATTTTAAACTCTTCGGCTCTCCTTTGCGAAATGTCCATAAAAAGGCACCGCACTCCTCCAGAAATAACCCCTTGGCAGCCAGTTTCTCCAGTTTAATTTCTATGTCCTTATAACGGTCAAATCTAAAATTTATTACCTTTTTCACTTTATCTTTCATCACTGCCCACCACCTTTTACGAGTGCTTCGTAATCACTTTTCTGCTTTGTTAGTCGGCGATATTCCTTTTCAAGCATTTCTTCACCAAGATTAGTAATGATATAGCTTTTTTTTCGATTCTCCGTTTTCGTCTCTATAATCATTTTTTCCTTGACAAAGTTATCCAATAAGCTGTATAGGGTTCCAGGGCCAATGAGCACTCTGCCGTCGGTAAGCTCTGCGGCCATTTTCATAATATCGACACCACAGGCCTCATTTTTCAGGCAAATAAGGATATAAAACATTTGCTCTGTTAATGTCTGATATTTTTCTCTGGCCATGTCATCATTCCTTCATAAATATCGAATATCGATATAATTTGCTAACAGAATAACATCGAATATCGATATTGTCAAGATATTAAAAGCAGACTGTATTTCAAGTCTGCTGACGGAGGGTGTTGCATTTTGCATTCGTACGTTCCATGATTTCCTGTACTATTGAGGTTACACTTATTTCCAAAAATCGATGTAAATCCTGCTTCTATTCCAGGATTTATTTACCGGTTGTTTTCAGGAGAGATTCTTTTAGTAATGTCCGTCTAATCTAATAACTAAAGTAAGGAAGGTGCTCCAATGAAATTAATTTTCGTACTCGCTCTGACAGGATTGCTTGTTTTCACCGGAATCACAGGGTGTACACCGGCTAAAAATAGTACTATTGATCCAGCAATCCAGAGTCAAGCCGATGCAAGCCAGCATCCAACAGCCTCAGACCAGGATCAAATCGACAAAACAAAAATCAGAAATATAGCCTTTCAATGGCTAAAAAATCAAGAAGCCAAAGTCAAAGAATGGGAAACCGCCCAAGTAATCGAGACCAAGTACACCGATGATCATAACGTTTATAAAGCGGATGAGATAATAAATATTAAAGGTATGGATACGCTTAAAGTTGTCTTTGAAATGGAAGATGATGTCTGGAGAAGTATCGCAGTAGCTGTTTATGTTGATAAGGCCACTGAAGAAGTATTAGGAATTGATCCAATCGCCCGCTAGATCCTTTTCAGCCCTGTTTTCTCTTAGGGAACTCCAAATCATTTACCGTAAATACCAACGATTATACCTTTACCGGCAATCAGCGTTACTCAGTCTTTTAATTATTTTCCACGATATACAATAAAAGTAATGGCATTAAGTACAATTGCAACTGTGAGAAGTAAGCCTGCAACCAAAGCCACTGCGGAGGAAGTATCCATAAGTGCCGACCAATCCTCTATTTTTACCAGATGATCGGTATAGAGAATTTGCATCCACAAGGCGATAGCACAGGCACTGAGGCTTGCTGCGGCGCAAAATGCAACCCGATTCCTTGCCTTGGCCTTATTGCCCTGGGCGAGAATAACCACCGGTAGCGCCCAGGCAATCAGTCCAAACACCAAGCTCCCTATATTCAGCCAACCTGCTCCTAACATAACGTTCTCCTTTCATACCCCATAATAAATGACGTATTTATTTTCCGTGACGGCTTTTCTAGGCACTTTCCCATAGCTTCTCATACAACCAGCCGCGCCGGAGCGATACATTTTTATTTTAGATCAGTTGTATTAACAATTCAAACTCTTTGCTGGTCAGCTCAATAAGTGTCGGCCTTTTATGACCTCCCGGGCATTCAAATCAATGGTCACTCACTTAGCGGGCCAGAGTCCCGAAACGTTCAAAAGGCCAATAGCGGAAAAGGGTTCTGCCTGTGATGCTGTCGATGGGCAAAAATCCCCATTCCCGGGCAGAGCGATCAGGCGCTTGATAAAATCATCGGAAGCATGGGCTTCGCTTGGCGGGTGGAAGACAATGACATCTCCCGGATGAAGCTCACCGAAATACTTGAAAAAGAATTTATCCACGATGAGCCGGTCCTGAAGCTGAATTGTCGGCAGCATGGAGCCGCTGGGAACATAACGGGGTTCGACAAGCTCAACCCCTAAAACACTATAACCTATAGGGCTATGTAATTTATGAAAATTTGATAAACTCGCCTTTGAACTAAGAGCACCGAACTGCTCGGTGCTCTTTGGCGATTACTCATTTAAATAGGTGCTCACCCTGTCCTGAATCAATTGGGCAGTCACCTCCGCTGTCTTCTGTCCTGTAAAGAAAGCCGCGGTTTCCTCCTGAACAATGGCAATAATCTTCTGGTCCGTTCCGATGTAGACCTTCGCTTGACTGAGCAGGTTTTCCATATAATCCACATCCTCCTGGGTGGGGGGGTTCAGTGTTATTGATTGACCGGGAATGCCGTCGTCCTTGATCATCATTTTCCCACCTCTTGTTTGGATAGCCTGGGTGAAATTCTGGGCAACCTGGGGAAGCACACTCTTATTAATCGGCATTCCTCCCTGAGTCATCATCTCATCAGAGACCAAAAATTTTAAAAATTCCCAGGCTAGTTCCTGATGGGCCGATTGACTGCTGATCCCGTATAGGGAGTCCGTGGCAAAGGACACGTTTCCGGGGGGCTTTAAAAGCTGAACACCCTCGCTGAAAATCGCCTTGGTCGTTTGCAAGGCCCAAAACCCTTGGAGAGAAGTGAAATTAAAAACAAGGTTACCCCGGGCGGCCATGTCCATAATGTTGGTCTGGGCCGTATCCGTATTCACCAGCTTGTGGTCAATCAGATATTTACTTAAGGAAAGTAAATCAAGAAATTCCTGGCCGGTAAAATTGGCAATCTTCTTCTCCGGAGCGACCAGTTTAGCATAGTTTTCTTTAACCAGCGTCCCAATCAGTCTTTTTTCATCCATCCCGGCCAAGGCATACATCTCCTGGGTTTCTCCGTTTTGGTTTTCGTTCATGATCTTTTCCGCGGTCTTGACAAAATCGTGCCAATCCCAGTCGCTATCGTCGATTGACACCTGGGAATCAGCCAATAAGGTTTGATCGGCGGCAATCATATCGATGCTGATATTAACCGGCAGCCCATAGAGTTTTTCTTTATACTCTAAAGCCTTGAAAATATTCTGGTAGTATTTACTGCTGTCGAAGCTTTGATCCGACTGCATCAGCCCGCCCAAATCAACTAAAAGATTCTTATCCGCATAGGTCTGATAGGGCAGGTTGTTTAATAAAATAATATCGCTGCCCTGGCCGGACATGAGCTGGGTATTCATAGCCATGACATATTTTTCAATATCCCCGGACTCCGCCGCTCTGACACCTTCACCTCTTTCCGAAGTACTGGAGGTGTATTCTTTCACTTCCACCCTAACGCCGGGATGAAGTTCCTCAAACTTTTTTACTGCCGTATCCAGATACGTATCTTTGCTCACTACCGCAATGGTCAGGGAATTAGGATCATTTGCTCCCCCGGCAGCCTGAGTATTGCCGCAGCCGGCAGTAAATACCCCTATGCCGAGGATCAGAACCAGGCTAAGGATAACTCCGCATTTATTTTTGATCATTAAAACACCCCTTTTCCTTTAATTGTTCAAATTTAGATATTTACCCCACTTTCCTGATCGAAAAAATGGGCCTTGGCCATCTTAAAACCCACCCTGACTTCCTGCCCGATTGCGGCGGGCAGCTCCGGACTCACCCTGACAACCACCTCTCTGCCGGCGATCCTTACATAATGATAAGTTTCAGCCCCTCTCAATTCGCTGAACTCCAGCCTTCCGTCCAATGCACACTCGGAATGACGGTCCAAAATATCTCCGCTGCCCCAGAGATGCTCCGCTCTGATCCCCAGGACCATTTTCCGGCCTAGATACCCCTGCTCTTTTAACCTTTGTCCCCCGGCAGCGGGAACAGGCAGCAGGGCGTCGGCCAATTGGGCAAAAATACAGCCCTTTTCCTCGATGATTAAAACGTCCAGAAAGTTCATCCCAGGGCTGCCGAGAAAACCGGCCACAAACATATTGACCGGATGGTCATAGATGGCTTGGGGACTGTCGATTTGCTGGATCAGGCCGTCCTTCATCACCACGATTCTGGTGCCCATGGTCATGGCTTCGGTTTGATCATGGGTTACATAAACAAAGGTTGTCTGCAGGTTTTTATGGAGCTTGGCAATTTCTATTCTCATCTGGGTTCTCAACTGAGCATCCAGGTTGGACAGCGGTTCATCCATCAGGAAGACCTTGGGTTTCCTGACAATGGCCCGCCCCAGGGCCACCCTTTGCCTTTGCCCGCCGGAAAGTTCCTTGGGTTTGCGTTGCAGCAGCTCTTCAAGTCCCAGAATCCTGGCCGCTTCCTGCACATTTTTCCTGATCTCAGCCTTGGGCAGCTTTCTCAGCTTAAGCCCAAAGGCCATATTGTCATAGACCGACAGATGGGGATAAAGAGCATAATTTTGAAAAACCATGGCGATATCCCGATCCTTGGCGGCTACCTCATTAACCAGCCGGTCATCAATATATAATTCACCGGCTGAAATTTCCTCCAGCCCGGCTATCATCCTTAAAACGGTTGTTTTGCCACAGCCGGAGGGACCCACCAGGATTAAGAATTCCTGATCCTTTATTTCCAGAGAGAAATCCCTGACTGCCGTAACCCCGCCGGGGTAGGTCTTAGCTAGATTTTTCAGATGTAAACCCGCCATCCGCTGCCCTCCTATCAATAAAAGTAACCACGGCTAAAAATACAGAGCTGAATACCAGCAACACCTCCCCGGTCTCGATGATAAGGGGCATTTTGATGAGCCACAGCAAGGCGGTGCCCAAACTTAAGGCGGCCAGCAGGAAAACGCTGCAAAACACTTCAACTTTGAGCAGTCCTTCCTGCAACAGCTGGATCTGGTAAAGTCCCAGCAAGAACAGCGGCCAACCCAGCAAGATGTTTAAAAACAGATTCCAGTTCCGGACGGTATTCAGGATATTTAACTGAACTTCTCCAGGCGGTGCTGCATAACCGGCGCTTTGCATCCCGGTTTGAATCCCCTTCTTAATGAGGTCGGCCCAAAATGAAACATCAATCAGTTCATTGGGGATGTTTTCCGGCGGAATATATAAGGTAAAGCTGATTGATTTTCATATCAGCAGCATCACGGCAGCAAGCGCTGATACCTCCGCCATACCGAGCATAAGGCTGGCGGCGTCCCCCTTGATCATCTCCCACCAATACTTATCCCGGAGTCTCAGGCGGCAGAAATGAGCAATACCCTTTATTCTTCGTCTGAGCAAGCTGAAAATCATCACCATGGCCACCGTCCCCGCCAGGAAATTGCGCAGCAGGTTCCCTTGTTCCATCAGAAGACCCGCCAGATTATAATCGATGATTTTGTAGTTTGCCGGGTCCTGGCCGATGGAGGCCAGGGCCGAGGCCAAAACGGCGGTATTGCGGCCTGTGGTGCCGGCATCCTTGGTTGCCACTGCCAATGAGGTTATGCGGGCATCCGCTTCCAGTTCCAACAGTTTTTTCGCCGGTATGTACAAAGTGCCGTAGCCCCGGTCCGTCAGAGTCCCGATCAGAGAACGGTCCTTCCCGGCCACCCCGACTATCTTAAATTCCCGGCCATACAGTTCTATCTCCAGGCCCACCACATTGCCGTTCTGAAAAAGTGCCTGGGCCAGCTCTTCATCAATGACGGCCACCTGCTGGTTTTCCTGTACAAAGGTTAAAAAATTACCTGAACGCATGTTGATTTGCTGGAATTGAGCATACCGGTCATTCACCCCCAGCACCTGGGCCGGGCTCTGATTCTTTTGATAAGCGGCAGAAGTTGAAGCTTCCATGGCGTAAGCCAGATCGTAGTCCCGGAGGCTGTATTGGCTAAGCTGCCTCAGATCCTGCAGGGAAAAAGACCCTTCTTCCGGCTGATGGGAGTCGCCCAGCCAGGTGGCGGTGATTTTGCCGGTTTGGTGCGGGCCGCCAAGATCCGCCAATTGAGCGGGCAGGGATGGCCCCAGAAGGGTGCTCCAGGTTAAGACCAATAGTCCCAGGCCCAGAACAAGATAAGCCGGGTAGGCTGATTTATCCGGTTTCAATTGAGCCGGTTTCAATTTGCCCCCTCCTTCAGAACCCTGTCCCCGTCCTCCACCGGTTTATTGCTTTGCCACACCACTTCGCCCATCACCCCATCTGTAAGCGCAGACATTTCACGATCCCTGTCTTCCACATTGACGTTTACCTTTTGCAGATAGTTCTCTGTCCCTAAAGGCCCTTTTCTGGATTCCAGAACGAAGACATAGGAGCCGCTGGTGTCGTCATAAACCGCGCTGTTCGGTACGAGGGTATCGTAAGGCTTGGTTTTTTTGCTTAAATAGATTTCTCCCTTTTCGCCGCCGCTCAGGCCTTCCAGAGAGACGTCGATCCACAGATCCTTCTCCTCGCCGTTATGACGGCTGTTTTCCACGATCCTGTCGATTGTCCCCTCGGTTTTCTGATCCCCCAGGGAGAGCATATTCACACTCACCGTATCTCCGGGTTTGACATAATCAAGCAAATCCTTGTCAATGGGCACGATCAGCCGGAACCCCTGCCCCAGGTCAGCCAATTTAAACAGAGGCAGGGAGCTATTGGTCATCGACCCTGCAGGGAAATTCAGTTCTGTGATCAGGCCGTCCACAGGCGCTGTATACACGCCGTTGTTGGCCACCTGTTGGGCCAGAGCAGCCACCTTTCTGGCCTGTATTTCCAGATTAAGCTGAATATCCTCACAGTGCCTTTGCGCGTCCGCCAGGTTCCTGGCGGCATTTTCCAGGTTTACCGCCGTTTCGGCTTCATGATCAAACAGGACCTTCAGATTATCGTAATCTCTTTGTTTTTGCGCCTGCTCTGCCTGGGCTCCGGCCAGGGACAGCTGGAGCTGCCGGTAGTGGGCCTGTTCATCCTGATAATCCGACTTCAGACCATCCACGTCCAGGATGATGATGGTCCGGCCTTTGCTGACCCTGTCCCCCTGCTCCACCCTGACCTCCTTGACCCGCAAATTGGCATCTGCATATTCCTCCCGGGTTGATTTGACCTCCACCGTCCCTTCCCCGAATATTTCTTTGATTAACGCCCCGTTGGTGGGCCGGACCGTCTGGACCCTGGGCAGAGCAAAGTTATTGATGGTATTGGAGAAGAATGTTAACCCGATCATTGTCATTAGGAAGAGCAGGCTCAGCTTTCCGATCAACTTTTTTCTTTGCCCATCACCTGCGATTGCTTCATTCCCCAATTTCCTGTCTCCCTTCCTGGACTAGTGCAGCGGCAACACAATAGCCCTTGTAGAGTAAGTGTGCAAGAATTTATATAGCAAGGCCTTCCTTGCTCAGCCTTTGATTCCGGAAAGCCGGATTCCTTCCAGCAAGTATTTTTCGGCATAAAGGAAGTTCAGCAGCGTCGGCAGCATATATAAAACGGACGCGGCAAAGGCCAATCCTTTTTCACCGTCGATAATTCTGGAAAGATAGAGGGAAAGAGGCTGTTTGGCCCCATCCTGTAAAAAAATCAAAGGCTGTTCCACCATGTTCCAGTTATCGATAAACACAAGGATGGCCATGGCTGCTATGCCGCCCCTGGACATGGGCAGAATGATTTTGAGGAAAATCTGGAGCTGGCTGGCTCCGTCCACCCGGGCCGCTTCAAGATAGGAGTCCGGTATTTGCTCCATATACTGTTTGAGAAGAAATACGCCAAAGGTGCTGAAGATGCCGGGCAGGATAATGGACCAGTGGCTGTTGAGCAGGCCCAGCTGGCCGGCCATTAAATAATTGGGCACAAGCGTCACCTGGAAGGGCATCAACATCACGATGATATACAAAAAAAACAAGAAATTTCTGCCTCTGAGCTTCAGCTTGGCAAAGGCATAGGCGGCCAGGGTTGCCACCATCGTTTGCCCGATGACGATCGGGAAGGTGATCAGCACGGAATTCCAGAACATGAACAGAAACTGGGTCTTTTTGATGAGTACGTTATAATACTGCTTCAGCACCACCACCTCGGGGATCAGCTGGAACCGGGCAAAGTGATCCCCGCTGTCCTCCTGATAGCTGCTTAAATTTTTGTCCGTCACCGGGTTATAATGAGCGGCGATTTCCTGTTCACTCATCAAGGAATTGGTGACGGTTACAGCCAGAGGAAACATCAACAGGACAGCCAGTACCAGCAAAATTGCAAAATGGAGCAGATTTCTGATCCGGTGGTTACCCTTCAACACACACCCCCCTCTCGCCGGGTCTAATTAATCATATTGGTGATCTTTCTCTCCACGATAAAAAGCAGTAAAACGACGGCCACGATAAAGGCAGCCATAATGAAGGCCGCGGAAGTCAATTTCTGATAATCCAGAGCCATGAACATATTGTTCATGTAGTGCTGCAGCATATAGATGCTGTTATGGGGATAGTCTCCGGAGATAAGATATGTCTCCCGGAACACTTTAAAGGAATTGATCATCGAGATGACAAAAACAAAAAAAGTCGTGGGGGTCAAATAGATCAGTGTTATTCGAAAAAACTCCTGATAGCGGCTGGCTCCGTCGATTCTGGCCGCTTCGTAGTATTCAGCCGGTATATTCTGCAATCCGGCCAGAAACAGAATGACACTGTAACCGACGTTTTTCCATAGATAAATCACCAGGACCACCATCCTGGACCAATTGGTTTTCATCCAGTCCACAGACGGGTAACCCAGGGCATGGATCAGAGAATTTAAAACGCCGTTCAAATCAAAGAATGCCTGCCACACCAAAACCACCGAGGCCACGGGTACCACTAAAGGCGTGATCATAATGGTGCGGAACAGGTTCCGGCCCGGTAATTTTTGGTTCAATAACATGGCCGCTCCCAGGGAGAGCATCAGATTAAGGGGTACACAGATTAAAGTAAACTTGGCTGTATTGGCCAGAGCTGCTAAGAAGCTTGGGTTTTTTAACAAAGCGCCGTAATTATGTAGTCCGACAAACGTACCGTTAAGGGGACTGTCCACCAGGGAATAGTAAAAGCCGGTGACAAAGGGGAGCAAATAAAAAAGAGCAAAGCCCAGCAGGCTGGGCCCCAGGAAAAACCAGGCCAGACCGCCGTTATTCGTTTTTAATTTTCCAGTTTTCATCCTGACCACCCTAAGCGTGATGGACCAGGCAACAGCTGTCCTTTGCTTCGGCATAGCGGTTCCGCTCAAAGCCCATGGCAGTATAGAAGAATAGTTTTCTTTGTGCCCTGCGGAGCGGCAATAAGAAGGGAACCAGCTGAGTCATTCTTTTTCTTTCCATATCCGAGACCCCTTTCTGGAATGTCAAAGCCCGTTCGATTGGGCAAGTTCATCTTACCGAAATCAGGCAGGCGATGTTGGAATTTTAACTTAGCAAAATCTTAAGAAGTGCTTACGAAGCACTTATTCTTTTCTTAAGCTGATGATTTCCATAATAAAACAGCTCCTTATTCTGTACTTAACCACAGAACAAGGAGCTATATAGGACTTCCAGCTTATGGACTTCTCAAGATTTTTCTTATTGTTATAATGGAATTTTTACTGTAAATGTCGTATTTTCCGGGTTGCTTTCCACAGAGATCGTGCCGTCGTGAGCCTTGACAATTTCTTGGGCGATGGCTAAACCCAGTCCTGCTCCGCCGGTGTTTGTGGAACGTGCGGAATCTAAGCGGTAAAATTTTTCAAAAATAGTTTCCAGCCTTTTCTGCGGGATGGGGTCTCCCTGATTCGTAAACGTTATCACCATAGTCTTGTCCTGCTGCCCGGCAGCAATGTCAATGACGCTGTTTTCATAGCTGTAAGCGATGGCGTTTTTCAGAATGTTATTGAATACACGGGCCAGTTTGTCGGCATCTCCCCATAGAGTGAGGCCGTCAGGCACATTGACGGACACCTGCTTGGCCTGGGGAGCCAGCATGGGATAGAATTCATCGGCCAGCTGCTGGAGCATGAACTGTAAATTGATTTTCTCTTTATCCAAAACAATCGTTTGCAAATTAAATCTGGTGATCTCAAAAAACTCATTGATCAATTGTTCTAATCGATAAGCCTTTTCCAAGGTAATACCCACATATTTTGCCTTTTGTTCCGGAGGCATATCAGGTGCTTCATCGAGAAGACTTAAGTAGCCGATTACGGAGGTCAGAGGTGTCTTGATATCATGAGCCAAATAAACGACTAAATCATTTTTGCGCTGCTCGGCCTCCAGGGCGGCTTTCTTTTGTTTTTCCAGATTGTTTTTGATCTGATTCAGCTTATTTTCCATAAAATCCAATTCCGGTGATAAGGCTATTTCAGCAGCGGATTCCTCAACAAGTTTATCCATTCCGGCACTGACTTCATCAAAATATTTAGTAAACCAGGAAGTCGATAAGTTAAGCAAAATAACTACGAAGACAAGAATCACAATAAAGGTAATAATTTCTATATTACTGTAAAATACAGACCGATAAATTAATACCGCAACGTTTTCGCGCAAATCAAACGCAGTCATTAAAAAGCGGACTATGCTATCGCCCACACTGAAGTTTTTTTGAATGACAAAACGCAGGAAGATAACTGTTGCAGCTGTGGCAAAAACAATCAAGAGCATGCGAAGAAATAATTCCCTTTTTAACTTTGTATAATCATTCCTTCTTTTATCTCGCTCACTTTTCAATTTTATAGCCAACCCCCCATACCGTTTTGATATATTTAGGATGTTCCGTGCTGTCCTGCATTTTTTCCCTTAAATGCCGGATATGAACCATGACCGTATTATTGCTGTTGGTAAAATATTTGTCTCCCCATACCTCATTGAACAATTCTTCCGAACTGACTACCCGGCCGCGGTTGGAGCAAAGGACCCAAAGAATGGAAAACTCCGTAGGCGTGAGGGATAGTTTTTTTTCATTCAAGGTACATTCATGGGTATTCATGTCTAAGACCAAGCCGGAAAAGGCAATCACGTGTTCCTCTTGGTTTGGCTCTGAAGAATTATATTTGGTAAATCTCCGCAGCTGCGCCTTGACGCGGGCAATCAGCTCCAAGGGGCGGAACGGCTTGGTGATATAGTCGTCTGCACCTAAGGTCAGCCCGGTAATCTTATCGATTTCCTCTTCCTTGGCTGTCAGCATGATCACCGGAAAATTATGCTTTTCCCGGATTTGCCGACAGATTGAAAAACCGTCTACATCAGGGAGCATGACATCCAAAATGGCGAGATCCAGCTTTTCCTTGGCAATACAGTCAAGGGCATCCTTGCCGTTATAAAATTTAAAGAGATTATAGTTCTCATTTTTCAGATAAACTTCCACCAAATCGGCAATAGCTTGTTCATCATCAACAATCAAAATATTGGCAGCCAAAAGCGTCAACTTCTTTCTTTTAAGTATATAACCCCATATTATTATACCGCAAAGCCAAAAATCCATTTTGCAGCTTTTTGCTTATGAGAATCTTAAGATTTTCTGAATATCACCATACCGATAAGGGACAGCCCACCCTATCGGCAAACTGTCCCTTTGGCAATTTTCTTGTCCTGCTCAATCAGGTGATGGGGAAATTAAAAGGCCAACGAGACAAGCCGGTCGATCACTTCGGCAAAGGGCAAGCCTGCGGCCGCCATCATTCTCGGAAAACGGCTGTATGAGGTCATGCCGGGCAAAGTATTCACCTCGTTGAGGATTACTGTTCCATCTTCTTTCAGAAACATATCCACCCGCGCCAGTCCCCTGCAGCCCAAAGCGCGATAGATGGCTTTTGCCGTCTCCTGAACCCGCGAGCGCGCCTCTGGGGAAATGTCGGCGGGAACGATTAGTGTTGAGTTTTCGGAACCCTTTTCCGGCTCATTCTCCTGATGGATTCTGAAAAAGCCATGAGACAGACAGATCTGATCGACCTCACCGGCCATCAAATCCAGATCGTTTCCAAATATCGCACAGCCTACCTCGCTGCCGACGACAGCCTCTTCAATCAGCACCTTCGAGTCATACTGTCTGGCGATTTCCACCGCACTCAGCAATTCTTCTTGGCGGCATACCTTAGTGACGCCGAAGGATGAACCCGAACGGGCCGGCTTGACATAAACGGGATAAGCAAGCCGTTCGGCGTCAATAGTCTCCTTCGCAGTGACCGTCCGGAACTTTGGCGTGGCAATTCCTGCCTTTCCAGCGACGATATAAGCCAGGGATTTGTCCATGCACAGAGCCGAACTCGGGATATCGCAGCCCACATAGGGGATGCCGGAAAGCTCCAACAAACCCTGTATCGCGCCATCCTCGCCAAATTTGCCATGCAGAACGGGAAACACCAGATCCAAGGGGATCCTTTGGTATTGCCCCTGCTCCAGAACAAGCAATCCCTGGACGCTTCTGTCCGGTGACAGGATAGCCGGACGGCAACTGCCCTTTTCCCAATTGGCCTCAGGGTAGTGACAAAGCTGCCAAACCCCATCTTTCGTAATCCCGATATAGAAGGGTTCATACTTTTCGAGATCCAGGTTTTTGGCCACCTCCCCAGCAGATTTAACGGAGACGGGATGTTCTTCGGAACAGCCTCCGAAGATAATTGCGATTTTCAACTTACTCATAAGCTTTCTCCTTTCAAATTTCCTTTTCCTCTGCGATAGCAGTTCCTTCCGGAAGCGGATACCCGATTTCAAATACATCCGTATAAAGCATATTTTCGGAAATAACTTGCTTGGATTTGTTGTCGATCACCTGCCGGCAAACGGAAACCCGCTCAAATATTTTTCCCTCTTTTTGGAGAAAGCGCTTATCACGATTAACAACCTCGTAACTATACCCTTTAGCCTGATCCATAAAAATACGGCCATAGATGTAAGGCCCATCAATGGATAGTTCAATTTGGAAGGTAAGATTGGTATCGTTTTTGACCTTTAAATCCAACCACCCTTCGTGGATTGTCGCGTCCACACCATCCGGTTCATCCTCATCAGGAGAAGGAAAATCTTTAATCTCATGAGCATGCCGTTCGACAATCGTGAGGGGCGTATGCAGAAAGAGCCAAAACAGCAAATTGCTGAGATGACACAAACCGCCTCCCGGAACCGTAACCAATTCGTCATTGACCACGCATAGACCGTCCTTATACCGCTCATTTTTCTCGGCATATCTCACCCGCTGCCAAAATGAAAATGTTTCGCCAGGGCGGATCAATAGGCCATTGACGGGCTCCGCAGCAAGGCGCAGATTAAACACCTTGTTCTCCTGGTATTTTATATCCATGCCGGTATTTTCATTGAGAAGCTTCGACTTGGTTTCATAAATGCAAAAAGGCAAAAACTCTGGAGCCTTTGCTTTGGCATAGTGGTTCCGGTCAAGGTACATCTTGGTATAGAAGCATAATTTCCGTTGTATCCTGCGGACCGGCAGCAGGAATGGGAATAACTGAGTCAATCTTTTTCTTTTCATGTCGAGACCCCTTTCAGGAATATGGTTTCACCACCCTACCGCCGTTTTAAGTACAGCTGGAAAGCCCGGTTAACGGGAAGCTAAAGCAGGGCGCGGACGATCTCCTCCGTATGCATGCCGCGGGAGCCTTTGACCAGAACTGCGTCACCGGGAGACAGAAAGGATTTCAACTCCTCAGCGGCCTGATAGTTATTGTCCAAAACGCGGCAGTCGATCCCGGCCCGGACGGAGCGGGCACCCTCGGCCACGGCTTTCGCCTCCTGACCGACGGTGAGTAAAATATCCACTCCGTTTTCCGCAGCGCAGACGCCGACTTCAAAATGCGCCTGCCGGGAATACTCCCCCAGTTCCAGCATATCCGCCAGCACGGCTACTCTGCGGCCGGCCCGGAACCCCGCAAGAACACTCAGGCTGCTTTTGGCCGCGCCGGGACTGGAGTTGTAGGAATCATCAATGACGGTGACCTCGTTGACATGGTAAATCTGCTGGCGCATGGCCAGGGGGCGGTAATCCCTGAGTGCGGCGGCGGCCCGGTCCAGGGGCACGCCCAGCCGCTCCGCCACCGCAAGAGCGGCCAGGGCATCCAGAACATGGTGCATTCCCAGTACCGGCAGGGTCACCTCCACGCTCTCTCTTCCCGGAACAAGGCAGCGGAAAGCGGTGGTTTCCTCTTGAACCGTAACCCCCTCCGCGCGGAAATCACACCAGGGCAACCTGCCGTAAAAGACGGTCTCATACGCTGTCTTGCCGCGGAGCCCGGCCAGCATCGGATCGTCCCCGTTTAAAAACAGAACGGAACCCTGGGTGAACCGGTCGGTGATGTGCAGCTTCTCCCCCAGGATGTTCTCCTGGGTTTTGAGCTGGCCGATGTGAGTAATGCCGAGATTGGTCATGACGGCATAATTCGGCGCGGCGACCTGAGCCAGGCGCGCCATTTCGCCGAAATCGCTTATCCCCATCTCCACCACCGCCGCTTCGTGTTCCCTGGAAAACTGAAACATCATCAGTGGCAGCCCGATCTGGCTGTTATGGTTTCCTCCCGTCTTCATCACCTTGTATCCTGCGGAAAGTGCCAGTGCGGTCATTTCTTTCGTCGTCGTCTTCCCGGCGCTCCCTGTGATCCCGACGACAGGGATGGAAAATCTCTGCCGATAGGCGGCGGCAATATGCTGGAGTGCCAGCTGCGTCGAATCCACCGCGATCCAGGCTTCTTCCGCCTCCATCCGCGTATGCTCCTGGGTCAGTGCCGCGACTGCGCCCGAGGCGAATGCGGCGTGCAGAAAGGTGTGGGCATCCGCCTTTTCGCCTTTGAGGGGGACAAACAGGGAACCGTCGGTCACTTTC
Source organism: Desulfitobacterium sp. LBE (assembly GCF_007830365.1). Lineage (NCBI taxonomy): Bacteria > Bacillati > Bacillota > Clostridia > Eubacteriales > Desulfitobacteriaceae > Desulfitobacterium > Desulfitobacterium sp. LBE. Next base: position 1,793,756 of record NZ_VLKD01000001.1, read on the forward strand.
CGGCTGTCGGCCACCACCGAGGTCACCATCGTATCCGGGTCTCCGCAGAGTAATTTTCCGCCGCAGGCGGCGACGATTTCGCATACCGTCATTTCCATTGCAAAAAGCACCTCACAACTCTCGTCGTCAAGATTGCTATTTCCGGTTTTGCACTAGCGGAACAGCATGTTTTGCACTGTATGTATTCCGCCAGGTCTTATGCTCACTTCCGCCGGCATCCCCAGATGCCGCCGCACACTGAGCTCCGGCTCAGCTAGGCGATGAGAAAATCAAAGTAAGTGTTGGGATAAGGTTCGTGTTTCAGGCTGTAATGCCACCACTCGCAAGCGTAGGAAACAAAACCGCTGGCCTCCATGATCGAACAAAGATATTGACGGTTTCTCGCTTCGGCTTGGTTGATTCCATGTGCGCCATGATGTGAGACTGAATCCATCAAATCAAAATCACCGCCCATGGGTACAAGTGTTCCGGAAGCTAAATGATAAAGGGTTAAATCAATGGCGCTGCCCCGGCTGTGGCCCGACTTGGCAGCCACATATCCTTTTTCGATGATCTCGGATCGGTCAATATTCGGATAGTGTTTCTGTTTCGTCCGGCCATCTTCCGGCTGCTTAGACCAGCGCAGAAAGCAATCTACAGCGCATTGAGGGCGGTAACCATCCCAAAGAAGCAAGCCAAAGCCCAAGGATGCGGCGTTTTCCCGTGCTTTTTCCAAGGCCGCGCACAACGCTCTCGTACCGACAATTCGATTGGCTGCATAGCCGTCCACCGGTTTGCCGGTAAAATTATCCCAGGTGGCGTATTTAGCATCCCAACGTATTCCTGATACAAACTCGTCCACAAAGACAAAATCACTTTTCATGGTCTTTCTCCTTTCAACGACACGATTCATCCTTGCATAGTTACATTTTTCTTTGCTTTTGTCCGAGACCCCCTTCCAGGAATATAAAAACCTGTCCGATTCGACATTTTTATCTTAGCGAAATCAGGCAGGCGATGTTGGAATTTTAACTTATGGATTTCTTAAGATTTCCTTATTTCCATATCCGGAGATTCAGATTAAGGAGAAAATCACCCTATCTTAAGGGTTTATTAAGGCATCTACCACTGAAGTCAACAATGTGCTATACTCTTTTTAGATGAATACGAACCTTCGAGGTAGGGTGAAATTCCCGACCGGCGGTAATGATTGCCCGTGCAATTCAGCCCGCAACTCAGTGCAGCGCCAGCGCTGCACCGACTGACTTGGTGAGACTCCAAGGCCGACGGTATAGTCCGGATGGGAGAAGGTACAAACCAGCTTAGGCCAAGTGGCCTTATGTTTGTTATGTTTGTATGTTTATGCCTCGAGGAACACCATTTCCTCGAGGCATTTTTGTTCTTTCTGATCTGAGGGTTTTATTCTCTACACATTTACTATTGGGGGATTTATCAATGCAACAATCAAAGCAAGCATCCAATCGGAGCATCTGGCTCATCGCCCTGGGGGCAGCCATGTGGGGCCTGGACGGGGTCTTCATCGTATCCTTATTGCAACATGTGTCATCTTCACAAATCGTCTGGTTGGAGCACCTGTTACTATTCTTATTTGCCGCACCTGTGCTCATCTGGAAGCGTCAGGAGCTGAAGCAACTCAATGGCGGAGACTGGCTGGCTGTCTTATTTATCGGCTGGGGCGGCTCAGCCTTGGCCTCCATTCTGTTCACCGCCGGATTTACTTATGGTAATCCCAATGTGGTCCTGCTCCTGCAGAAAGTTCAGCCCATCTTTGTTATTCTTCTCGCCTCCTGGATGCTTAAGGAACGGATGAGAAAAGATTTCTATGCCCTGTTTGTTGTGGCCCTGATCGGCGCCTACCTGCTTACTTTCGGCCTGCACCTGCCAACTTCCGAAGTCAGCTTAGCACAATTGCTCGGTTCCTTATGTGCCATCGGAGCAGCCGCTCTCTGGGGCGGATCCACCGTCATGGGCAAGCGTCTGATCGGAAAATTATCCTTCACCACCTTGACTGCCCTGAGATTTGCTGTCGCGCTGCCGCTCTTAACCGTCATTGTCCTGGTACAGCAACCCAACTGGGCCGATCTCGGTCAAAGTCTCCATCTGGCTCCGGTCTGGGCCAACCTGTTGTACCAGACCCTCGTGCCCAGCCTTTTAAGCCTCTTGCTCTATTACCGCGGCTTGAACGGCGTCCGGGCTTCCCATGCCACCATTGCCGAACTGGCTTTCCCGGCCACCGGCCTGCTCGTAAACTGGCTGATTCTCCACCAAACCATCGATTTGGGGCAATGGCTGGGCTTTGCCATCGTTTGGCTTGTCGTACTGCAACTGTCGCGGTTGCCTAATGATCCCAAGTCTGCGGTGAAAACTTCTGAAAGAGCCAACCTGGCAGGCCTATAGGTCATTGCTTGAAAAGCAGAGCGCAACCACGGCAACCACGTTGTACTACACAGCGCGGCCCACATCGTTTCCGGCCCGGATGGCCAAAGCGATGTTATAAGGCTCATTGCAGTCCCCGATAGCGTAAGTCTCCTTCACCGCAACACCGTCAAGCAAAGACTTGTTCGGCAGCAAGTCGGCGGCGTTGATGATCGAGTCGGCGGCGATCACGGTTTCCACTCCGTAGTCCGAGGCAATAGTAATCTTGCCGTCCCCGATTTCCTTGATCATGGATCCCGGATAGGCTTTGACACCCAGAGCATAGAGGGCTGTAGTCATAAAGCGCTGGGCGTGATGAGACTGTTGCTTGTCGAGATCCTCGTTGGGATTCGGTGTCACAATGGTGACCTTCTTCTTGCGCACCGTCAGCCACAAAGCGGCATCGAAGGCCTGAGCATTGGAACCGAATACCACCACGTTTTCGCCGGTGTTGTTGCCCATGAACCGGTCATAGTCGATAATCGGTACATTGCCGCCGCTTACGCCCACCTCCCCCGGCAAAGAGCCGGTGGCAAGGATTACGGCATCGGGGGCTTCGCCGGCGATCAGGGCGGCGTCCACTTCCTTGCTCAAAACGACGGTCACGCCGGTAACCTCCAACTGCCTGGCCAGGTAATCCTTAAGGTCGCCGAGGTTTTCGTGAGGTCCTTTGACCATGCCGGCAAAAGTGAGCTTGCCGCCGAGGGCACCGGTCTTTTCATAGAGGGTGACTTTGTGGCCGCGGGCGGCGGCGATGCGGGCGGCTTCCATACCGGCAGGACCGCCGCCGATGACCATAACCTTCTTGGCCGCTGCAGCCGGTTGAAGCTCATAAGTCTTCGGACCTTTGGTGGTCATGACTCGCTGTGTCAAAGCGTTAACGCGACAATACCCCATCTCACGGTTCATCTCGTTGGAGCCGATGTGGCAGTGCAGGCAGCGGGTGCAGGGGGCGATTTCGTCGCTGCGTCCCTCCTTCAGTTTGTTAACGTATTCAGTGTCAACGGTAAGGGGGCGGTTCATAAGATAGAAGTCGACTTTGCCCTCGGCCAGTGCCTTCTCAAAGTAATCCGGGGCATGGGCCGGATCCATATAGGTGACGGTGCCGCAAGGGATCTTAAGCGCTTCTTTGTAGCGCCCGACAATGTTGATCAGCATGCCGGCGCCGCTGTGGTTGGCGATCAGCTGGCCTTGCCAATGCCTGGAGAAATCCCACTGGGTGCCGTATCCGGTGGCGCCCTCAATCCCGTTTAAGATAAAGTAAAGGTCGCTGCCGAATTGACAAGGGTGGTTGTCGAGGGGGCCTAAGCGCAGGTGCATGGCATCGCAGCCGGCGGCCTCGATCAACCTGGCCAGGCCGATGCCCTCTTCAATCGTCGTTACTTTATTGTGGGGCGCAGTCACCGCATTGTCTAACGTCGCCAGGGTGGCGTTGTTGGTAAGGTTGTCGTTTTCCTCAATGCAGTCGATCAAGACTTGAACGACAAAGTCGCTGCCGCAGGCTTGTTTGATTTTTTGGATGCATTCGGTCACGAAGCGCGCCCGGTTTTCCAGACTGCCTGGGCCGTATTCATCCGTGCGGGCGTTGTGGAAACGGGAAAGGAAATGCTCGCCCAGGTTAAAGCCGGCGGCGTTGATCTCGAACGCGGCAAAGCCCATTTGCTTGATCTGCTGAGCAGTGTTCACATAGCGGGCCTGGAACGCAGCAATGTCTTCTTTCGTCATGTCGTTAACCGGCTTCAGCGGAAACCCGTACGTCTGATAACCCAGCTTGGCGCCGTATTTGCCGCACTCGGCGACGAGTTTCCTGCCGAATTCCAGCGCTGCCCCAGATGCCGGGCTGCCGTCGGAAGGCGGCTCCAGCGCGGCGACCATTTCCACCCAGATCAGCTCAACGCCGCCCTTGGCAAACTGTACGTAGTACTGGAGGAGCTCATCGGTAAGCCCGGCGAGGTAAGTGGCCGATCCGGCGGCGGACTTGACCATGCGGTGGCTGAGGTTGAGGGGGCCGATCTGCAGAGGCGAAAACAGGGTCTTGAAGTCGGTAGTGTTTTGACGGTAGTCGTAATCCTGCGGATTAAGATAGGCCGCCGCGATCAGTTCACCTGCAGCTGCCGCTCCGGCCACGCTTCCTGGGGCACCTTCCGCGGGGCTGCCGGAGCCGGAACCGCTGCCTGCCGGTGCGGCGGGCGAGCACCCGCTAAGTCCCGCTCCCGCGGCAACCACCCCGGCCGCTCCGACACCTTTGAGAAATTGACGTCTTGATAAACCCATAACTCCTTCTCCCTTCTAAGATGGCTTCTCCCACGCCGATAGATTTGAAATTATTTGCCCATAGCGTACTTAGCCGCGTTGGCACCGGCCAGCCGGCCGGAGGTTAACGCCCAGCTCTGGGCCTGACCGCCGTATGGGGTGTAAGGAACATCACTGGAGAACAGAACACCCATGGAGTCCTGGCCCACGGCGTAGAGATTCCCGATGGGAGAACCGTCGGCCCGCAGCACGTTCATGGCGTCGTCCACGTTCAAGCCGCCGCAGGTAGCGTAGGCGTAGCCTGAGCAGATCACTGCGTAGTAGGGTCCCTGAGCGCCGTTCAGGCTATCCTTAAGAGTCGCTGCGTCGCAGTCGATGGCCTTGGCCAGATCCTCGGCGCTTTCAGCAGTGAGGACGTTCTTATAGCCGGCTCCCACCTTGAGGATTTCATCGATATTGGCGATGGGCTTGCCTGCCTCCACGGTTCCACCCTGATCCATGAACATGGACTTATTGACCTTGGCCAGGCCTTTGGTCTTGATCGCCTCGATCTGGGCGGCGGTGTAGATATTATAGTACCGGTATTGAGGGGCCAGGCAGATCTCCTCTCTCGTGTTCCACAGCTTCCCGTTCCCATCCACAGCCAGAGCGTCAGTGGCGATAGCCAGAGAGGTGAGGACCTGCTTGCCGTCGGCATCCAGATCGTTGTTCTTAATGAGATTGGCCACCTGGTTGATGTGCACCATAGGAGGAATATCGGGATTCATGAGCGCACCGCCGGCAGAGAGGCCGAGCTTGATGCCGTCGCCGTCATCCACCGTCATGGCGACAGTGTTGGCAGGACCGTCCAGGTATTCGTTCATCATGTCAGCATTGCCAATAAAGCCGCCGGTGGCCAGAATGACAGTCTTGCCATAGATCTCATAGATGGTGCCGTCGTAGTAAACGGCCTTCACCCCGGCCACCTTGTCGCCGTCCATCAGCAGTTCCTGAGCAGTGAGTTCCAGCATATATTCGGCGGCAGGATTCTGATCCTGGGCCTTTTTGACCGCGTTTTCGAACATATAGGTCTTGTTGGTGCCGAAACGGTTCTTGGTTTCGCCGCCATAGTAGCACCAAATCTTCCAGTCAGGGTAGGGGCTGAGGATAAAGCTGCTCATGGGGGAGAACTGGAACCCCCAGTCCTTGATCATCCAATCCAGGGTCTCACCAGACTCGTCGATGGTCATACGGATCATCTCCGGCTTGGCGTCGGCGCCGCAATAGTCGTTCCAGGCCTTGTAAAGGGCGTCGGCGTCGATGTACTCTTTGCCGCCGAACTCCTCATCCATCTTAACCTGGGAGTTTGCGGCCATGGGACCGCTGGTGGTAGCGCTCTGTCCGCCCAGCTTAGCCGTGGTCTCAATGCCGAAAACCTTGGCCCCCGCCTGGGCAGCGGACAGGAAGGAGGTGATGCCGGAGCCGCCCATGCCTACGATAATGACATCGTAGCCCTCCTTTTTCACCGTCTTGGTGGACTTAGCTACCTCGCCGTACCACTCAGAGCTCCTACCGCCGGCGGCCTCAATGGCCTGCTCCACGCAGCCGCGCACACCATTGGAGGAGAGGGTGGCTCCACTGATGCCGTCCACCGCCAGAGATTGGGCCTCCAGGATCCGGGGAATATAATTGTCAAGAACGGTATAGAAAATCTCGCCGGTGTAAGTCTCTTGCTCCTCCACGATGTTGATGTCCGTGATGGCGTTATCCTTGAACGTCACATCCGCCTTAATCATTCCGGTCCAGCTGAAGCCGGGAGCCTGACCGCTGTAAGTACCGTCGGCTACAGGGGTCTTCTGGTCGGTATCCTCCCCTTTGGCCTGGGCCACGCAGTTCGCGGCGGCGGCCAGGACCGCTTTGCTTGTGTAGCTGGCGCCGCTTATGCCGTCGATGTCGGCAGACTGCGCCTCCATGAGCATCCCGGGAAACTCTTCGATGGCTTTGCCGCCGACGGCGGGAGTCTCGTCAGCCCCCTCAATCTTCACGTCGGTGATGGCATTGGCGTCAAAGGTCATGGTGACGGAGACCTTGCCGCCGAATCCCGCTGCCTGGGCAGTATAGGTGCCAGGGGTATACATTCCTGCTTTCGTTCCTGTTTTAACTCCGGAGCCGGAGCAGCCGGTCAGTACCAGACTCAGTGCCAGCAGGCAGAGCAAGAGTGTGCCGCAATGCTTTTTCATTCCTTTCATTCTCCCTTTCCTTCCTTTCTTCTCCTTGCCGACTTGTTAATCGGAACTTTATAAAAAAGATACATTAATCATAAACTTGGGGGTTACACCGGAGTCAACACTGTTTGTGAAAGTATTTTTATTTAATTGTACTTTTTTTAACAATATTGTATGATTGAAAGTGTATACCCCTTAGATTCTTAAGCAAGGAGAGAATAGTCATGAAATATCGTATAGGCGAATTTTCTAAGCTGCTGGGGGTTACAGTAGATACGCTGAAGCATTACGAATCATTGCAAATCATCGAACCGCTTAAGGATGAGAAAAACAATTATCGTTACTTTGACGACTATGATGCCAGAACCATTATTAAGAGCAGAACTCTGAGAAGCCTGAACTTGCCTTTAGACGATGTGGCAAAACTCATGGCAAGTGATTCGACAACAGATGTTGTTGAGAAAATGGAAGAATCAAAACAGGCCTTAAAGGAGCAAATTCATAAAAACACCCTACTTCTGAATAAAATGACAGAAGTTCAGGATGAAATAATCGCGATTAACTCATCGCTGCATAAATTTAAAATTAAATCCCTGCCTGGGCTGTATCGCCTGCAGCATACAGATAAAGATCATTTGTTAAAAAATAGTTCCATCGAAAATGCCGTCAGCAGCTGGATGAATGCTTTACCCTATACATTTTCTTGTTTCCGAATTAAGACGGAAGAATTTTTATCCGGACTGGAGATTTATGACTATGACTGGGGACAGGCTATTTGGGAAAATGAATTAGAATATGTTGATCTGAAAATTACTGAGGATATTGAATATATACCCCCACAGACTTACTTATCTACGGTATTATCCAGCACGAATCGTGAATATTTCCTAAGTAATTCAAGAGCCTTGATCATGAATCAGATCAATGAACAGCCCTATGCCATTATGGGAGACATTGTCGGCAAGTTGATCTTTACGTCGATAAAAAATGGGCGGCGCATCTCCTATATTGAAATATACATCCCTGTTCAGGGAGAACTTTAGATTCTCATTGAATCCCCCTTATAATAGGAAAAACAACTAAGGCATCAGAACTTTTTAGGTTCCGATGCCTTTTGTCAACGATTCCTCATTTCCCCAATAAAAGATAGCGGATGACCGGTATTCTGCTAACGATTTCATAGAAAAGTATGGGTGCGGCGAAAGTGAACGGCAGCAGAATCAGATAAACCGCCGCCATGGGCAGCTCGGTATAAGTCGTGAGCCAATACGCCGCCGTGACCAGAAGGGGATAATGGAACACATAAAGCGCGAAACTGCGTTTTTGCAGATACTTCGTTAAGGAATTGCTGAAATCAAGCCATCTCTGCGCACATCCCAGAATAGCGAGAATCATCATCCAAAGGTATAGGTTCGTGAGCGGGTGCTGCAGGCAGGCGTCGGACGCATAGTTCTGGCCGAAAAAATACCAAACTTCAGCGACCCCCAACCCGACGGCAATGATGGAGAACAGGACAGCATGTTGCTTAAGCTTTGCCAAAACGGTGTCATGGGAAAATACATAGTAGCCGAGCAGGAACATCAGCCAATAAATCCCGTTGCGGAAGACAACGACAACAGGCAGATTGAGCACAAAGGAAGAACCCCATACCGGCAGGAAGAGCAAAACCATCAGCGGCAGGCTGGCCTTCCCCGCCAATGTCCAAAGTCTGTCCCGGCGATCAAGCTTACGAATCAGCAGCAGAAGAATGGAAATCACAAACAGCTCCAACAAAAACCACAGCGGCCCTATATTCAGAGTATATACCAGATATTTTACAAAACCCGGAACCGCCTGCCCGCCGAACATATCCACATAATGGGCGGTAACCCACCCGTTGAGCCAGCCCAGTAAAAACGCGCCGCCCAAATACGGGACGATCAGTTTGCGCACCCTTTCCCGGGCGAATTGCCCGGCGCTGCGTGTCTGCAGGGAATACCTGGCGCTGATGCCGGCAACCACAAACAACAGGCACATAAACCAGGGGTAAAGAAAATAACAGATGCTGTCCAGCGCCGGAATTCCCTGTATAGGAATATTGCTGACAACCCCCGCGCTGTTAAAAATATAAACCACATGATACATGAGTACAAGTACAATTGTCGCGGAACGGATATTATCAAAGTACTTTTTCCTTGGCGGAGGGATATTGCCGGACATTATTCCTCCTCCCTTCCGCCGTTCTCCGGAGGCCTGTTCTGGGAGAAGATCGCCTTTGCCAGCTGGGCAAACATATCCTTCGGGGGGATGGCAATACCCTGCTTTTCATCGGCTAAAACAATCAGTGTGTCACCCGGCTTGATATTAAAAATCTCTCTCGCTTCCTTGGGAATAACAAATTGTCCTTTTTCGCCCACCTTGACAGTCCAGGCATATTTTCCTTCGGGAGAAGCCATAGAATTATCTCACATCCTTATGGTATAATTTGTGTCTTGAGTATGAAAAGTATGAATGGTATCCTTATTATAAATCGATTACCTTGCCCAGTCAAGGTATCCGCAACGCTTGCTGTTTTTTCGGGCATGCTGATTGCCAAGGACAAAACCAGCTCATTTATGCTGCGCTTATTTACCTCCCCCTTAACCTCAAGTCATTTTATCTTCGGGTATACCCTTCCTCTGTTCCCTATGGCCGTGTTGCAGATTGCCGTATGCTTTACGGTGGCCTTTATTCTTGGGTTGGCTTTTAATATAAATGCCTTGCTCACCATTGTGGTGTTGATTCCGGCAGCAGTATTATTTATTGCCATCGGTCTGTTATGCGGAGCTTTATTAACCAATTTAACTGCGTGGCTTTCCGACATTTGGTTTGATCTCGATTTGGTCGGTGGTGCATTTAAAAGCATTGCCGAGGCTCTGCCATTCGTTCATGCTGTTGAAGCGGGAAGAGCCGCGCTTGCCGGAGATTATTCAGCCATATTCCCGGACTTATGGTGGGTCATCTGTTATGCCGCTGTGATTATGGCGATTGCCATATTGGTCTTTACAAATAAAATGAATAGTGACACCACCTAAAAATAGGACGTCCTCTGAAATTCCCGATGTCATCCAGGAATCAGATAAAAAAACAAGGCCAAAAGCTGCACTTCTTCGGCCTTGTTTTTGCTTATTTTCTTCACATTTTCCTTTTGGCGCTTATTAAGCTGCTTATTAAGGCTGCTCCACTGCAGATCAATGGCAAAGTGAAGAACCCCCATTTGGTAATAATAAAACCGCCCATCATGGAACCAAGGGTAATCCCAATATATAAGGCTGTGTTATTTAAGGCAAGGGCCATACCACGAGTTTCTGGAAATTCTTCCGCCAAACGGGCTTGATATGAAGTAAAGGAAGCATATCCAATCAGTGCCCACAAAAACAACAAAAAATAAACCCAAGTTCCCGCTGAAAGGAAAAAACCTAATAAGGCAAGTATGCCGACAAGCATGACTGTACTGAATATGGAAACCTTTCTTGCACCAATTTTATCTGTAACTCTTCCACTGAACAGACTGCCAGCCACAGCTCCTATACCATAGGCAGTGATTGAAGCCGCAAGTTCACTTGAAGAAAAATGGTTATCTAAAACCAATCCTGTGCCGAGAAATACATAAAGAGCATACATGGCAATTGCCCAAAAAGCAGTGACACTCACTGCAGAAATAATTTTCAGGGCGCTTCCTTTCACCTGTGCTTCTTCTGGATGTGCTTGATTTGTTGATGCCCAAACCCTGAAGTTTAAAATTGACAGTAAAGCAGCAATGACAGCTAAACTAATAAAAACAGAACGCCACCCCAGAAATTGTTCCAACAAAGTTCCCAGCGGCGCTCCTGCCCATAAAGCCGTAAGATGTCCTGATACTACAATAGAAAGCCATACTCCCCTACGTTCAGGCAATGCTGTATCGCCAATAATTGCATAGACTAAAGGGGTTATTGACGCAACAGATAAACCGGCAAAAATACGGCTGGTTATTAACATTGCAAATGATTGGGAAATGGCTGTCAAAAAATTGGCTATGCCAAACGAGAATAAACCGCAAACAATCAGAAGGCGGCGGCCTTTGCGGTCTGAAAGCCATCCAAAAAGCGGGGCACTGATGGCATACATCAGTGAAAATACAGTAACCAGCCACCCTGCAACAGCAGGAGTTATTTCGTATTCTTGAGCAATAAAGGGCAACAAGGGAGATATCACAAACAAATCAGTACCAATGATAAATAAGGTAAACCACCCTGTAAGAAGATAAATGGCTTCTTTTAAGCTAATACGAATATCAACCACCCTTAAACAATATATTGGCATCTCGATCATTTATGAGTATTTCCAGAGACTGAATAAAATGAAAAAATCTCCACTGCTTTAATGTAGTGGAGATTTTCGCTTAGACGCTTTCCTGGGGAATCGGCACGCTTTTGGGAAGCTTTTTCATCTCGAAAAGGATAACGGTGGAGGTAATCAGGACCGCTAAACTATCGGCGATAGGAGCTGTTCTCCATACCCCTTCGATTCCCCAAAAATTCGGCAGAATCAGAAGCAGCGGAATGAAGAGCAGCACCTGCCGGGATAAGTTGAGCAAGGTGGATTGAAGCGGCTTGCCCACAGCCTGAAAATAACTGGAGCAGAGAATTTGAATTCCGATCAGGGGCAAAAGCGCAAAGAAGACCAACATGGCATGAACGGTAAGCTGGGTAAGAGCCACATCATCTTTGCTGAAAAGACCGATAATTTGATAAGGCCAGATCCGGATCACCACATAGCCGACGACGGCCAGGATGGTGCTGAAAAGAACGGATTTCTTCAAGGTTTCTTTGATCCGGTCATACTGCTTGGCCCCGTAGTTAAAGCCGATAAGCGGCTGAGCGCCCTGGCTGATGCCGACGATGGGCATAAAGATAATGGTGGAGATGCTCATGATGATGCCTACGGCCGAAAGGGCTATATCACCACCATAGACCATCAGGGTCTTATTTAAAATCGTTTGCTGAATACTGTTGGCAATTTGCATAGCGAAGGGAGCAAAGCCGATCACCAGAATGCTGAAAACGATAGATGGTTGGGGTTTAAGGTTTCTGAGGTGAATTTTGATCGTGCTCCGGTTAGTAAAGTAATACCCCAGGACAAAAAGCGCTGAGACGGTTTGACTGCAGATGGAAGCCAGGGCTGAGCCTTTGATCCCCAAGCCCAGTTTGAAAATGAAAGTATAATTCAAAATGACATTCAAGACTGCACCGATGATCTGAGTGAGCATGGCATAACGTGGATTTCCTTCAGCCCGGATAAAGTTGTTCATGCCAAAGGCAATGGAACCGGAGACTGAACCCAGCATAATAATATGGGTAAAATCCCTGGCATACGGCAGAACTTCCGCACTGGCGCCGAACAATTTCAGAATCGGGTCGGTAAATATGAGATAAACAATGGTGAGCAGCAAGGGCAGCAGAATAAGCAGCCCGGTAGCATTGCCGGCAATCTTTTCTGCTTCTTCTTTTTTCTGTTCGCCCAGACGGATGGAGATCAGGGCCGTGGCGCCAATGGCAATCAGCATCGAAGTAGCCATATTGATAATCATAATCGGGAAAGCCACCGTGGTTGCGGCAATTCCAATATAGCCGACGCCCTGTCCGACAAAGATTCGGTCCACGATATTGTATAAAGCATTGACCAGCATGCCGATAATTGCCGGCAAGGAGAACTTCCAAAGAAGTTTGTCGATTTTCTCATCACGCATTTCTAAATTCCTATTCATTATCTGTCCCCTCTAAACTCTTTTTATTATTCTAAAAAATATCTATAAATTTTCATATATTCTATTAAGTATTTCAAGCAATTTTTGTACTTCCTGTTGATCGATGCCTTTCAAAACTTCCTTTAACTTTTTTTCAGTCAGGGGTATCAGGATATCTTTTAATTCTTTTCCTCTATCTGTAAGATATATTAAATAGGAGCGATTATCCGCAAAATTCACCTCTCTGAATATCAGCCCTTTTTTCTCCAGCTTTTTTAATATTCTTACAGTTGTGGGCTGGTCCTTGAATGTCAATTCCGCTATGCATTTAGGTGAAATCCCATCTTGTTGCCATAAGCGCTTTAGTGTCCCCCATTGCTCTGGTGTGATATCATATGGTTTCAAAATTTGAATCAAGGCATTTTTAAGTTTGTTATTAGTCCGATTTAAAACAAATCCCAATGAATTATCAGGTCCGGAAGTCATTATTACACCTCCTCAATATAATTGTCAAGACAATTATATTGATTAACTTTTAATGGGTCGGGTTGGGAACTCCGGATCATGTTTTTCCATCCCATCGAGGATTCCGGAGATGAAGAAGGTTATATCTTTTACTTTACTGAAACATACTGGCTATCTTCTAGATAAAATCGCCAAGGATAATCTTTAGCTTCCTCAGCATAATCAATTCCCACCCGTTTAGCAGTTACTATGCTCAAGCTTTCCTGGCTTTCCTCTGCCACATAGAGTTTACTGCCACACAAATCTTCTCCATTTAAGCTTTTATCAATTGATAAAGCCCTGCATAACTTCCCCGGTCCATTGGTCAGCCCAAGTATTTGGCTCTTGTTTAACTGATGATATGACTTTTTAAACCGATTTTGGGCCATCAGCTCAGAGCCTTCCCTTGGTTCAGCCGCCCTGATCAATACAGCCTGCGGGTTTCCTTCTTCTCTGGTAACCACATTAAAGCAATAGTGCATACCGTAGACAATAAATACATAAGAAAACCCTGGCCCTCCATACATCACTTCTACTCTGGGCGTTCTTTTTCCGCCATAAGAATGGGCAGCTTTGTCTTCAATACCCCTATAGGCTTCTGTCTCAACAATTCTTGCCGAAACTTTCTGCCCTTCTATTTCGTGTACGAGGACCTTCCCCAGCAGTTCTCTGGCGACGATTAATGAATCTCTATTATAAAATTCTCTGCCTAATCGTTTCATTTTATTGCTGTATTCCTTTCCACATTTCAGGACCTTTATCATATCTTCCTCTTTTTTTGCCGGATTTGCCCGGAGCAATCCATCCCTTATCGAGAGGATTTAGAGTTTCTGGGAATCAAGGATAAACAAAGATGCGTCCTGCCCCATGAATTTAGCTCCGGTATAAAAAGTCCTGGTTTGAATCTTTCTGTAGCCTATTTCAGTCATGAGCTCAACCAGCTCTGTTTGTTCAAATCCGTTATGAACCTGATCTGAAACTACTTTTTCATTTTTATCAAAATCCACGATCAATAAATGTCCGCCTTCTTTTAGTACCTCATACAATCTTGATAAAACCAGTCCAACATCAGGGATATGAAGCAATACCTGAGCCATAAAAATATAGTCGGCATGCAAGCCCGCAAGGCTGTCTTTTTCAAAGTCAAAGCATAATGTGGTTGCTTTCTGTAGATTGGAACCGGCTATTTTCTGCTTAATTTGCTCAATCATGCCTTGTGATGTATCCAGAAAAAGCATCGAATCAAACTCATTCAATAAGTTCATGCCCACAAGGCCGGTTCCACACCCAAAATCAATAGCACTCTTGCTTTTAGCCTCAACTAAATATTCGCGAATAGCAGCTGCTGATTCCTTGGCAATTTCCACTCTTTCAGGTGTGTCATATCGATCAGCTATCATTTCAAATTTATCCGTATTCCCCATGATCACCTCTCCAATCTACTTTGGCAAACTGTTGTTGCAATATTAAAACCAGCCCTTTGAAACATTCAAACCCTCAGGCAACCACGAAATGCCCTGCTGCTATAGAAGGAGGGTGCGCTGTTATGATAAACGAAGACATGGTCGTAGCGACGGTCGGCAAAGATGGCTCCGCCGAACTTTCTAATGTCGGAAGGTGTCTTCAGCCAGCTGGACGTCTTCAGATCGAATTCGCCAAGTCTCTGCAACTCTCTATAGAGTTCTTCCGTTAACAGCTCAATGCCCATGGCCGCTGCCATCTCAACTGCATTGCCCTTCGGAAATATTCCTTTCTTGTTTCTCTCTTCCTGGCCTTTACCGTCATAGCAAATATTCCTGCGCCCGCTTGGCGTTTCCGGTGAACAATCGTAAAAAATGTATTCACCCGTCACTTCATCCTGAGCAACAACATCGGGTTCACCGCCGGTTCTTTCCATTTCACTGAGTGACCAAAGTTTTTCCCCACTCTCTTCCAACCTTGCCTGCACCTCAGCCCATTCAAGACCTTTATGCCGGTTCATATTTTCCTCAAAGCGTTTCTTTAATAGTCCGATTAATTCGCTGTTTGTCACTGCTATCCCTCCATCTTCATCTCATTCTCTAATTACGTACTATGGTTCGTATTTTTTTCAGATTGCTGATATTTCATGCCCATGATCTTGGTGTGCTCCCCGTCAAGTAGATAGAACAGACAATTGAGAAATTTGGAGAATGGAGACCCTTTGCTGATGTTGGAACGACTTCAATGTTTTTCCCCCGGTAAGATAGATTATTTTATCAATTTTTGATAAGCTTCTTAGGTAACGCTTATCGATTATTATTTTGTTCCTTGGAGGTTTTAGCTTTGAGATTAATTACAGTACTATTCACAGCCCTGGCTATGCTACTAAACTTCGCAGTACCTGTCTTCGGCTCTCCAGATAAAGTTCCGGTTCCGGAAATAAGCAGCGAAGGTGCCATTTTAATTGATATTACCACGGGCCAGACCCTATTTGCCAAAAATCCCGATCATCCTTATGAACCGGCCAGCACTACCAAAATTATGAGCGCTCTCATTGCTCTGGAAAAAGGAAATCTAAATGATCTGGTGACCGCCGGTCCCTCCGTGCTGGATCAGGAATTGACCCAGGGAACACGTATCTATCTGGAACCAGGTGAGCAAGTGACTCTGGAAAACCTTCTCTATGCTTTGTTGCTTAACTCTGCTAACGACGCAGCGGTGGCCATTGCGGAGCATATTGGCGGCGATATCCAAGGCTTCACAGATTTGATGAATGCTAAGGCCAAAGAAATCGGAGCATTAAACACCTCTTTTAAGAACCCCAGCGGCTTAAGCGCGGACGGTCATCTAACTACAGCCCGGGATCTGGCAATGATTGCCCGTTTTGCTTATCAAAATCCTGTTTTCAGAGATTACGTCAAGACGAAGACGAAGATTATCCCTAGAAACAGAGAAAATATTCCTACGGAAATGTATAACATCAATGAGTTTATCTGGACCGAGCCTACCGTAACCGGTATGAAAACCGGTTATACCTCTTCAGCCGGCAATACCTACGTCGCTACTGCTGAGAGAGACGGACGTGCCTTACTTGGCGTTGTTTTAAAGTCGCCAAGCAAGACAAGTATCTATACGGATATGAGAAAACTTTTTGAATATGGTTTTACCAACTTTGAAAATGTAGTCTATAAGCCCAAAGGCACGGCGCTTTCCAGTCTAATGGTAGGTGATACCCCCGTTAATCTCATTCTTACCGACGAGATAATCCATACCAGAGAAATTGGCAGTACCGCCCCTCCGGATATATCGCTTCATGTACTGCCGATTGCTTCCGAGCTCAAAGAAATAAGGAAAGATCAGGTTCTAACCAGCGTCGAAATAGTAGAGGAGGATAGGGTTCTTAATTCCTTTGCCTTAATGGCCGACAGCAGTGTTATCCCCCCCATACCCCCCCAGCCGCCCAGTAAAAAATCCTTCAATTGGGCTGCGCCAATTATCTTAATCTTATTATTATTTCTCTATATGGTATATAGGAGAGTATCCTATCTAAGAAGACATCGAAGCATTGAGCGGAAAATTACAGCCGGAAGATACCGGGACAGGGATCTCTTTTAAGGATAGTTTTTAAAGGCAGCTGATTCGCTGCCTTTTTCAGTGCTGTTCACATGAATTCACTCTTTTAGGGGACACTATTGCTATATGGCAATTTCTATAGGGAGGTACACTATGGAGAATCAGCAAACAAACCAGAAATCCTTGGATCTTGATGCCGCTCGGGTCAGTCATGACAAGGGGTATCTCACTACCAACCAGGGGGTCGGGGTTAGCAATACGGATGACTCTCTCAAAGCAGGCAAACGGGGCCCTACCCTCATGGAGGATTTTATCTTTCGGGAAAAGGTTACCCATTTTGACCATGAACGGATTCCCGAGCGGGTTGTTCACGCCCGGGGCTCAGGTGCCCATGGTTACTTCCAGGTTTACGAGAACCTGTCTCATCTGACCAAGGCTCATTTTCTCAGTGATCCCAATCTGATTACGCCGGTCTTCGTCCGTTTTTCCACTGTTGCCGGGTTTCGCGGCTCCGCGGATACGGTGCGGGATGTCCGGGGTTTTGCGGTCAAGTTCTACACACAGGAAGGCAATTATGATATCGTGGGCAACAACATGCCGGTATTCTTTATTCAGGATGCTATTAAGTTCCCCGATCTCATCCATTCCCTAAAACCTGAGCCCAACAATGAGATGCCCCAGGCGGCCTCGGCCCACGACACCTTCTGGGACTTTGTGGTGAATACTCCGGAGACCATGCACAATGTCATGTGGCTGATGTCTCCCCGCGCTGTTCCCAAAAGCTTTCGCATGATGGAAGGCTTTGGCATCAACACCTTCCGTCTGGTCAACGCCAAAGGGGAATTTAAATTTGTAAAATTTCACTGGAAGCCTGTTCTGGGTGTCCATTCCCTGATCTGGGATGAAGCTCAGAAGGTGGCCGGCAAGGACCCTGACTTTAACCGCAGGGACCTTTGGGAGACTATTGCACAGGGCCAGACCGTCGAATTTGAACTTGGCATTCAGGTGCTGAAGCCGGAGGATGAGTTCAGATTTGATTTCGATATTCTGGACCCCACCAAGCTTTGGCCTGAGGAATTAATCCCCGTTCAAAAAATCGGCAAGATGACCCTGAACCAGAACCCGGACAATTTTTTCGCCGAAACGGAACAGGTGGCTTTTTGTCCGGCCAATGTGGTGCCCGGCATTGATTTCAGCAATGATCCTTTGCTCCAGGGCCGGCTGTTCTCCTATCTGGACACTCAGCTCTCCCGTCTGGGAGGTCCCAACTTCCACCAGCTCCCCATTAACCGTCCCCTGCCCAAGGTAAACAACAACCAACGGGACGGCATGCACCGCATGACCATTGACGAGGGACAGACCAGCTACTATCCCAACTCCTTGAATAAGGGTGAGCCTCACGCCGCCCGCGCTGGGGAAAGTCACTTCGAACACTATCAGGAAAAAGTGGATGGCCATGTTATCCGGGAGCGCAGCGAGAGCTTCCGGGATCACTACACCCAACCGGCTATGTTTTGGAACAGTATGTCCGACTGGGAAAGGCAGCATATCATCGATGCTTTCCGGTTCGAGCTGGGCAAATGCAAGCATAAGCATACCCACCAAAAGCTTGTGGATATGCTGGGCAACGTGGATCCGGAGCTGGCCCAAAAGGTGGCGGAGGGCTTAGGGGCCACACCTCCGGCCAACGGGGCCAATCCCACCACGGCTTCTTCCCCCGCTCTCAGTATGGCCAATACCGCCAAGAGCCCGAAAACCAGAAAAGTGGCTGTCCTGCTTGAAAGCGGTTTCGATAAAGCTCAGTTTGATGCTCTTACCGCTACCCTTATTGCTGCCGGCGCTTGTTTTGATGTGGTGTCCTGTAAGCTGGGACCGGTTACTGCCGGTGATAACGGCAGGGTAGAAGGCAACCAAACTTACGCTACCACAGCTTCGGTCTTTTACGATGCCGTTTATATCCCCGGCGGTTCCCACACTGAGGCCCTCAAAGGCTCGGCGGATGTAAAGGGTTTCCTCTTGGACACCTTTAACCATTATAAGACCATTGGGCTAAGCGGTGAGGCGTCGGCCCTGCTGGGCCTGTTGCCTTCCGGACAAAAGCCGGAACCAGGTATCGTCTGCGAGTCGGCCGGAAACATGGAAATCTATGCCAACAACTTCCTGGCAGCTCTCACAACAGGACGCCATTTCGAGCGGAATGTCCACTAAAATAATCCAAAAGGGACCCCAGCGCTCTATCAGATAACACAATCTGAAGACGCTGCGGTCCCTTATTTTTTGCTCCGTTCCCCGCGGCATATCAATCCATCCGCCATGTTAACGGCACTGTTATAATCTCCTCTTCGCCCGAATAAATTGTATCATAATCAAAATGGGAAAGGGAGCATGGCGATGAATGATAACAACATCAACACATGTCGGTACAGGGTGGATGTGCCGTATCCGCCGGTGCGGGTGGTCGGCCCCAATCCCGTTTATGCCTGTGAGATGCTTGGCAACATGGGGGACGCCGTTTCCGAAATGAGCGATGTTACTCGGTATTTCTATATCTCTGTCGTGACGAAACCCCAGTATAGTTGGATCTCAGCCTGCTTTCGCGATATCAGCATCGTTGAAATGCACCATCTCAATATATTCGCCGAGCTCGCTCTGCTGCTGGGAGCGGACCCGCGGCTTTGGAGCTGCCGGGATGGTATGCAATGGTGGTCCCCTTCCTATATCGGTTATCCCCACGGGTTGCGCCCTCTGATCACCGAATCAATTCAAGCAGAGGAAGCAGCCATCCGCAAATATTCCCATCAGGCGGATACCATCTGCGATAGGAATATTGTGGCAATCTTACGCCGCATCATCCAGGACGAGATGCACCATCTCCAGATTTTCAGAGAGATGTACCAGCAGGTTTAACAAACACTATCCCACATTTTTATCTGCTGCCTGAAAACCGTTTCGTTTTGAGCATTTACTCATATTAAAAAAGAATCTGTTATGCAGCGCTAAGGAAGATGAGCCTTTCAGTATTATGAATTCGGATCGGAGGTCCAGCCTTTCATACAATCTTTGATATCAAATACCAAACCTTTGTTCCTTATAAAGACTACGTTTTCATCAGGATATGTCGCAATATCATCCTTTTCACGAGTACCTGCATCAAGTATCTGCAGGATCTCCGAACCATTGTTAATGAATTGATGGGCGATCTCCTGACCGGCAGGTTTGGAAATGACATCACCCGTTTTAATGGATACCTCTTCACCATTCATCCTCAATAGACCACTCCCCTGCATGATGAGAAAAAACTCCTCTTGCTTCGAATGGGAATGATATTTTACGCTCTTGCCGCCTGGTTTTACATAGTCGATGTTGACATAGATTTTTTCACATCCCAAAGCGTTACCTATTAATAAGGTTTGCATTTTTGATTGAAAATCCGGATCATCGATATGCTCCCTGGGCATGTTATCAATGTTTAATATTTTCTTCATGCAGAGTCCTCCACTTTTTACCCGTATTGTATCGTATTTGCTTCATACCATGACCTCGTCTTCCCAGGCAAACCGCTTCAGTAATCGGTGGAGTAGATATCCGCCCAAGCCAGCGTGTCATACCGCCCGAACAGCATAGCGATGTGTACATCGCCGGTAAAGATATCCACATTGTGCAGGGTGGAGGCAAATCGGTAGTCGCGGGTAAAATAGCTGTCCGGCGAGCCAGGTAGCTGGCCTTCTTCCTGGCCTGAAGGGAATTTTTTGATCACGTCTTCATAAGCGTCCCCCAGCTTAATGTCACGGAAAATCACATCGAGATAGTCGCGGATGTTGATCGCCATAAGATATTGGTTTTTGTCATCGCTCTTTTCCTTGGGGAGAGTGCGGAAGGTATAGCTCCAGCCGTCGGCATTGACCAGGGTATAATCAGCATAGCTGTCTTCACGGTATTCATAGGCCCCTTCGGGCAGCTTAAGCAGCTTTTTCGCCTCATCCAGGGTCATGCCGATGGCAAGCCCGTGAAAGGATTTTAGTTCATCGCGGCTTACCTTTTTTAAGTAGTCCGTCTCCTGGGGCGGTGAGGCAAATGGTCCTTCACGGGGTATCAGGGTAAATTCGCTGAACTTTAAATAATACGACTCTCCCTCCGGGATTTCGGTGAAAGTCGCCTTCACATCCTGCGTATGGTAGACCTCCATTCCCGGATCCCCCTCAAGAATCCTGCGATCTAAGTCGGGCAGCACGCGATCCGTCTGGATTTGATACAGTTTAAAAACCGCACTGTAACTGCCGTTGCCGTTATCGGTAAGCTGCTTTAAAAGCAGCCGGTGCACCCGGATCACATCCTCAATCACACTGCCCATCTGAACATCTCCGCTGGCCGTCATACTGGAGATTCCTGTGCTGTATCTTTTCGGCTTGATCCCGAAATACTTCATCAGGACATCATCGACCTGCTTCTGCGTGCGGATATTAGCCGACGTTCCCTCCGCCGGCTCCGTATTCATGAAGGCAAAGTAGATCACATCGTCCTGCAGCGTATTTTCATTGATGGTAAATACTCTGTTATCCACCAGGGTGTGGTGATCCACAAAGTAGTTGTAGTATTTCTGTACAGCAGGGGCTGTCGGCTGCGTTGCCTCGTGTTCTGTCCCGTTAGACACAGGGGTATCCTGTGCCGGTGCTGAAACACCAGGCGGTTCGGAAGGTGGAGGAGTGTTGTCCGTCTGATCACCGGACAGAGCCGGGTTTGTGCAGGCGGACAGAAGCATGACGATCAGCAAGGACGCACACCCACACCACACTTTGCTTTTCTTATTTTTAATGCTATTCCATTTTTTTACCGCAGTCATACCCATTGCCTCTCCCTTGATAACGTTTATTTCAAATCAAAACGTCCCATGATTCGGGCAGTTTACCAAGGTCGCTTTGCATCTGATTATGAATATTTTACCATAAGGAGGGTGTCTATATATCTTTTTAATAGCTTAAACTGAGGAAAGTTTAGTTATATTGTTTATCAATACCGGAATTGCATTTCAACAACGGTGGCCAATGGGGTTAAGTCCGATACATGCGCGCAATAATAAAAAAGAACCTACTGATTGTAAGCTCTCCTGGATAGACAATATCTTATAAATCGATCTTATTGTTACTAGCCTTACTGCCTTGAATCATCTCATGAACTCAAACGCCTCTTCTTTACTCTCAAAATGACCCGATTGGAATACCCCCTGCTATCAGGAAAGGTTGCCAATAATCTTATCGAGAACGTTAATACAGGTTTCAATTTCTTCCCGGGTAATGCCCCGTGTCACTTCTTCATTTGTTTTTTGGCCCAAAAACATAAGCATTTCCTTCATATTTCTGCCGCTTTCTGTCAGATGAATTAGATTAGTACGGCGATCGTTGGGATGAGGGGTTCGGAGCACCAGATTGTTTTTTTCCATCGTATTAATGATCCGCGAAATGCTGGGCTCATCTTTTCCAGTGGCCTCAGATAGGCTGCACTGGGTCTGGCCATCCTCACGATACAGGTAAAGAAGAATCTTCCACTGTTCCGTACTGATCACAATATCTTGATCTTTAAAATTCCTGGCTAGCTGCCGGGTGATCAGGAGTGCCGACTTATTGGCCTTATAGTCAAAAGATCCACGGGTATATTTATCAACGGATATCATAGTATTCAACATCACCTTGTTCAATTCTATTGTTAATGTCCTTCAATACCTTAATGTCAGATATTCTTTAAAAACAAAGAACATTTTTGCGATAAATTTATTTTATTAATCATTCTCTTTTATTTTGCTGTTTCCTGTGTAACTTTTATATTCAATAAAAGCATTAAATATGGCTACTGCTACTTAAAAATTTATCACTTTTTTATCTTCTCCGCAAGTTCCAAGAAGCCCTATCACAGATAGAATTATTTCCGGCCTATTGCAGCTTTTCATAGGTTTCTTTTAGAAGCAAAGCATCTCTTTCTAAAAGAGGCCCTTCGGCTATGACACATCCCCGGACACCATAATCTTTTATAGCCCTTAGACATTCCTGATAATTAAAGTCACTTTCCAGTAATGGAGCATGACTTCTTTCCCCTTTCGCTGTGTATCTTATTCCACCCATATGGATGTGTAAATCCTCCAGGGCCGTTCTGCCTAAATGATCTAGGACGTACTTAAGAACACCGGCAAAATCATCATAATTCTTAAGGCCGCCGTTTGATCTCGCGTGAATATGAGCGAAATCAAGGCAAAGCTTACATAAGGACACCTCTTGACAAAGAGAAACCAGCTCTTCCAGCGTTCCAAACTGAGACCCTTTTCCGGTTGTCTCAAGCCTGTAATCTATGCCACAACTCGAAAGCCTCATCAAATTGCTTTTAATTGTAGCGTAAGCAACTTCCTTGGCGTCACTCATGTAGAATCCCGGATGGAATACCAAACTCCTTCCTCCAACCTTTGCTAAGCCTTTTGCAGCACCAATTATTCTGGCAATTGATTGGTCTTGCTTAGCGATATCATTGGAATTTAGGTTGATATAATGAGATGCGTGGGCTGAGAGATAAAAGCCTTCCTTTTGCTTTGCCTCCAGGATAGCCCCCTTGTTGTTATCCGTCACATTGACACTGTGGCCAAACAGCAGTTCCATGGCATCCAGCCCTATAGACTTTAAATAATGTATGCCGGTTGCATAATTAAACCGTTTCGTCCCATCACCTAACGGCAAACCGGAAATACCAAATAATAATTTTTCCATGCTGATTCACAATAATCCGGGTTCTATTTATTCAATAAAACCCGGATTCCTTTCAAATGTCAGCGGCCGTCTTTTCTGCGAGCTGTAATAGTTTCCCCGCCAATACCCCAATTATCAGTATTGACCTCATCGATTACCACAACCGTTGTATTAGGATTTTTGCCCAACACATCCACAAGCAATTGGGTAGCTCCCTTGATAAGCAATGCTTTCTTTTCCGGAGTGACGTTTTCATTCGTGATTCTGATGTTTACATAGGGCATAATAATTGCTCCTCTCCATTTCTTAATTACATAATGTATCCGAACCGATCTTACTAAGGTCTTTTTTCTCATCACCTCCCTATCTCTTCCTTAAATAAAGCGGGACAAAAAGTTGATACTAATCAACAAAACAGTTGAACCAATGAGGAGTAGAAATAGCTTATCCTGTTTATTTTCGTTGGAATTCATCGTCGCACCTCATTGATCCACTGAATTTTGTGCTGAACACCCTTGGTTTGATTTTGCTCCCAATTTCCTCTTAAAATCAATCAAATGATGCCTTAATCTCAAAATAATTCTATTGACAATCATTCCCGGACAAAAAAAGCGGCACCAGAATCTCCGCATCAATAATGAGGAAAATAAGACAACCACTAACACCAGCCACTCGGTGATATTTCCCTGCATTCCGAATAGGGTGGCAAACGGTTCATAACCGGCCACTCCCGGCGACTGATAGATTACAGCGCCCAATAAGGCAATATATACCAAAGCATACCTGACCAGGGCAGCCTTTTCTTCTACCCCCCGGCTGCAGCAAATAACCTCTTTGCCTACAAATACTTTGGCCAATAACTCTTGCAGGGCTCCAAAGGGACAAAGCCAGAAGCAGTATAGGTTCTTACCAATCAGAAAAGTTAATATCGGAATAACCATTAAAAATATATACCAAACCAGGTTCTGCTGAATTGAAGGAAGATACCCCATTAACAAGGAGGCCAGATTTGAAAGTGAGATAGGTGTGTTGTATTGGAAACCAATCAACACCAGACTTCCTGCTATGGTTAGCCAGCGGATTCTATCACTTTTCAGCGCTATCCCCACAAGCATCAGGATAACCAAGGCCATAACAGAACCTTCTCTCACTCCAAAAACCCATGCCGCTTCTTCATCTTCTACGTCCAGCCCCAATTGATTTCTGGCCACCTCATGACTGCCGATCGAAATCGCTTCGGCAATGCCTCGGGAGCTATACGTTGCTCCCGATATGGCATTGATGTCCTGTTTGATCGATAGGGGATCGGTTATTTTTCTATCTTCGAACTGCTTGAGAAAATCATATTTCTTAATAACTCTAATATATGAAGGTGTATCCTTGTGTTCAATAATAGCTGTGCCAACAATAACCCCATGGGGGTCAATTCCTGTGGCGATGACCATGGGTCCGCCATAGGAACTCCCCTTTGCGATGACAACATAGCCTTTGACCTCTTCTTCACCATGGGGGCCCTGACTTATCCCCTTTAAAGTAAGGGGGGCAGACGCAATCTTCAGGAAAGACTGCGCCTCAGGCAGGACCTCTTCAGCTTGCAACAGCACAGCCTCTCCTGGCTTGACCCAGCTTAAGCCTATAAAAACAGCCAATATTAAAGATAAAGTCATGATAAGCGCTTTTTTCATCTCTATTTTCATACCCTTAGCAGTCACTCCCGGTCGGGTCGATTATATACTCCAGATAGGCAATGCCGACAATACGATAACGGCCCGCAGGGTTGCCCCTCCGATCAGTGTGGCCACCTCGCTTAACAAACCGAAGATCTTGCCACTCTTTTCGTTTTGCTTTTTCTTGGGATAGACGTTGTTGAAAAGCGGCAAAACCAATCCGACAGCAATTAACAAAATCCAAAAATAGGCGGCTAGTCTTCCGGTGACAACTATTTGGGCAGAATCAGCAGCAACCGGACCTTTAGCCCCTGAAAAAGAGAGCAGAAGCAAAGCCGCTAAGAGCACCCATTCCACCAAGAGGAGGCTGATGTTTATCCTGGTTACCGCAGCCCCCCCTTGCTGAACGGGTTTTTCGATGATGCGGGCCAGCAGGGATGAAGAAGCCAATCCCATGATCAGTGCCGACACTACAAATAATCCCGGTACAAGGATCGTGTTCCAGAAGGGTTGAGCAAAAAGAACGGAAAGCTGCCCCCCGGTGTATATGGCTGTTACCACTGCCAGTAATGCTCCCGCTCCTGAGATCATTGCCGGAACTTGCTTGTTTTCACGTTTATGATAGGCACTCCAAAAGGCCAGGACCATAAACATGATTAAGAGATAGACCCCCCAAGTCATCACCGACGTAGGATTACCGATCATGGTTAAAATTCCAGTGATGCTGACACCCAGATTCAGGGAAAAAAGAAACAGCCCCACGGCCAGGCAAGGACCTGAAATAAAATAACCGGCCCGCACCAAATTACTCTCTTTGCCAAACAAACCTTTTTCCGCTGCAAAAGATGTCAGATAAGCACCCGAGCCAAGACCGCCAAAGAACAGGAAGCCAATAATAAGCCAGCCCCAATTTCCCACTGATTTCCCTCCTATCTTAAAAAACCCTCACGGCGCATAAGACTATGGTGGCCCTCAGAGTCAGCCCTCCGATGAGCACGGCAAAGTCAGTTGATAGACCATTAAAGAATGAAGCCAGCTTTCTTTGCCGTTCTTTGGCTGAGACAATATAGTAGACCAAAGGAAAAACTAAACCGATGGCCACCACCAACAGCCAGAATGGCAGGGCTAAGGAACCACTGGTAAGCATGTGTGCAGAAGCAGCAGCACCGGCCCCTTTTGCGCCTGTTAAGGCTAATGCCAGAAGCATCATGATCAGAATCGATTCTAAGCCAAGCAACACCAGATGAACCTTGTTCGTCTTTGCTTCACTTGACCGATCCCCTCCCTGCTCCCCTTTCTTTTCCAGGAAATGCGCGCACAATGCGGTAGCGGCGAGACCTGTCGATAAAGCGGAAACAACAAATAAGAAGGGAAGAAGCAAGGTGTTCCAGAACGGTACAGAGGTAACCACAGCCAGTAAAACCCCGGTATAGGCTCCGGTTCCTAATGCAAGAATTGCTCCTAGAAGAGATAGCATTGCAGGCACTTCTCTGTTCTTCCCTGTATAATAAGCAGAAAGAAATCCAACCAGAATGAACAGCGATAATATATAAATCCCCCAGGTCATGACCGAAGTAATGTTGGCGAACATTCTTAAAACACCGAGGGGATCGGAGAATGCTATACCCAGATCCAAAAACAACAACAAACTTCCGATGACGATGCAAGGCCCGGACAAAAAGTAGCCCGCTCTGCCCAGTTTGCTGTTTTCCCCCAACCAGCCTTTTTGAGCTGCAAAAGACGTTAAATAAGCCCCTGCTCCTAATCCGCCTAAAAACAAGTAAATGATAATTTTCCAGCCCCAATGATACATATGATCCTTATCCTCCATTCCGCCGCTTAGATCTGGCAATATAAATTGAGTTCCCGTTGAACCCGCTGGATCTGTTCCTTGTCTTCTTCTATATAGTTCTCGGTAAAGACAGCAATACTTCTCCAGAATTCGTTCTGAGACGATTTCAGGATATCCTGACAGAATTGGGGTAACCACTTTAGCAGGTGAAGATCCACGAATTGTTCCTGAGCGGATAAAATCCTCTTTAAACTCTCGAAATTCCCCTCCCGAAAAGCTTGCAAAGCCTCTTCACTCAGGGCATACATAAACTCCAGCTCTACCCCGATCTGATCATCAGGTTCCTTATAGACCCCGCTTCTTTCATAACCGTTCTCTCTGTAAAACCTTTTGACATTCATGGTAACATCCTGCATCATGAGCCGGTTGGCGTTGCGGTATACCGATTCATAAGGAGGAGCTTCCAAGTGATAAGGTCCCACAAAGAGTCTGGTAAACTCTATCGTTGCTTCATGATAGACCTTTTGCAGCTCTGCCGAGGATAGGGATGACAGACCTTTCCTGAATCGGGCTTCTGCACAGTCTGGGGCCATTGCTTCACCACGTTCCAACTCTGACCAGGAGAGTATGTCTGCGAAAAGTTCTTCCGGGCATTCCCACATAAATAAACTTCGCAGCAAATCAAACACAACACATCGATAAGCCAATCTTTCCCGAATCTCGTTATCGTCAAGACTTCTCAAAACGTCCCATCCCTTCGCGTCTAAATCTTAAGAGCACTCTACTGCTTCATCTTCACAAAACGCATGGATGGATTGGTGGCAAAGGCCTGGAAACCGATGGCTTCCTTAACCGCTCCTTCAGCATCGAGCTTATCGATATCCTCTATTTTTAAGACCTGTACCGGACACCCCCGGACACACATGGGTTGTTCCCCTGCGTCAATCAAGTCATAACAGCCTGTGCATTTTTCCACCTTTTTAGTATGGGGATTCATCTTCGGTGCCTGATACGGGCAAGCATAGATGCAATACCCGCACCCCACGCATTTATCGTGGTCCTGAATCACCAGCCCATCCTCCCGTTTGGTATAGGCTTTGGTAGGACATACTGAAGCACATTGAGGTTCTGCGCAGTGCATACAGGAATGGGAAAGATAACGCTCCACCATTCTTCCGTTGATCTCAACCTCAAAGCTATCCAAGGTTCTCCAGCTTACACCCACATCCACTTGGTTCTTGACCATACATGCCGTTTCACAGGAATGGCATCCTACGCAATAATTCTGATTGTAAAAAAACGCTTTCTGACCAGCCATCGTTCAGGACTCCTTTCACATCAATCAAGCTTTCGTGATTTGCACTAAATTTGTATTATAGGTGGAGATTCCGTCTAAATCGCCAATCGCATCGGGGGCCAGGCAATTGATCGTGTTTCCATCCGTAAACTTATTCCAATAGCTTTTGAAGCTCACGGCCACGCCTGCTTTAACTGCACTATTGCTGACCTTCGCTTTCAGCCTGACCTGCCCCCTGTCATTTTGAATCAGACAATAATCCCCATCTTTAATTCCCCTGTCTTCGGCGTCCTTGGCATTGATCGTGACAAAAGGCTCACCCAGGTTTTCCTGGATATAGGGGACATTATGCCATTGTGAGCTTAACAATTGGGGTGAAGCCGGGGTCAGGAGGTTAATGGGGTATTTTGCAAATAAGGCCGGCGAACCGTCCTGACTCTCCTCTTCCGGCAGATATTCCGCCACCGGATGCAGCCCTGCTTTGATGATATTCTCAGAATAAAATTCGATTTTCCCCGAGGGCGTATTAAATTTGTGGTCACTGAAAACATTCCCGAAATCCACCTTGATCCAGTGATTTTTCCTCAGGTTCTCATAAGTGATGTCTTTAAAGATGGGCTTATTAAGAATCCCCTTCTTAATGATATCGGTGGATGTTTCATTGAAACACTCATCAGTGAACCCCATGCGTTTGGCCAGTTCATTAAACAGCTGCACATTGGATTTGGATTCTCCCATGGGCTCCAGCCCTTGTTCGCTGTAGCGGACATACCAACCGAGATAATCGGCAATGACATCCTCAAATTCAATAAAATGAGCAGCGGGAAGGATAATATCGGCATAGTCCGCCGTATCCGTCATAAATACTTCGTGAACCACTGTGAATAAATCTTCTCTCTCCAATCCTTTCTTGATCAAGTTCACATTGGGAGCCGAAGGAATCGGATTGCCGCCGAAGCAGATCAATACTTTCACCGGATTCTCCTTCGTGGTGGGAAGCTCTCCGGCAATCGCCCTGCCTAATTCATTCATATTAATGGTCCGCATCTTGCGGGGAGCTAAGTCCGGACGTTTCGTGTAACTGTTGTCAAAAGGATAATGGTTGTAGTTAACATAGCTGAATCCCCCACCCTCGACACCGACCACTCCCATCAGGGCAGGAAGAAACGAAATGGCCCTGACCATCCCCCCGCCATGGGTCCGCCTTTCAAAACCAAAGCCCATTCTAATGATCGAGGGCTTAGCCTGGGTATACATCTTCACAAATTCCCTTATTTCTTCTTCTGTAACTTCACATAATTGAGCTACCTTGCTGGGCGGATAGTTCTGGACTTGTTTTTTAAGCTCCTCGAAGCCCATCGTATAGTTTTCCACAAAGTCCTTGTCATAAAGATTCTCATTGATGATGATATGCTGGACACCCAGAGCAAAGGCGGCATCGGTTCCCGGTTTAAGCTGAATGAATAAATCCGCTTGGGAGGCCAGGGGATGGCGATGGGGATTAACCACAATGAGTTTGGCCCCATTATCCCGCGCTTGTTGAATGAATTTCACGGAATGGACATTGGTGTAAGATTCATTGGTTCCCCAGGTAACATAGCACTTTGTTTTCGCAAAGGTTTCCGGATCGATGGATGAGAAATCGCCATAGGTGTAGGGCAGCGCCGCCTTGCCACCGGTATTGCATACCGTTCTGGTAATATTGGTCGCTCCGATCTTATTGAAAAACCGCCAGGGAACACCATGCTGATGAACAAACCCGATGGTCCCCGAAAAATTATAGGGCATGATCGATTCTGAACCGTATTGGTCGATGGCTTCCTTAAGTTTTTGGACGATCGTAGCATAAGCTTCATCCCAGGTAATCTTTTCCCATTTTCCTTCCCCTTTTTTACCGGCACGCTTAAGGGGATGTAAAATACGATCAGGATGGTAAAGCACATTGATGTGGGTTTGTCCCTTGACACAAGGTGTCCCTGCGGTTATGGGATTCTTAGGGTCGCCGACAATCCTGACGATCCGCCCATCAACCTTCTCTCCAATCAAAGAACAGGTATCATAGCAATTGCGGGGGCAGGTATGAGTGGTGAAGGTTTTTTCTCCATTCTGAACACCTATTACACTTTTGCTGCCTGAATTTTTGTCCGTACATGCTGTCAGGCCAAATAACCCCATACTTAAACCCAAAGCTGTTGAACCCTTTAAGAAACTGCGGCGGCTAAATCCTTGGCTACCCTTTGCATCAGTCATTTAAGTACCTCCTTTTTAACAAAACAACTTTGATCTTTATTCGATTCATTAATTCGTTAATTTCTTAACCATGGCCTATGTTATTAACTCCAAATATCGGGGGGATCCGTTGTGAAAATACACATTATCCCTTGAATGACTTGAGATAAGGGCATATAGCGAAACCATGGCTCCGCTATATGCCGCGCTGCATCAGATGCCTATCCTAAAATGTCAGCTAAGTCCTCA
The DNA here is from genome assembly GCF_007830365.1 of Desulfitobacterium sp. LBE. Classification (NCBI taxonomy): domain Bacteria; kingdom Bacillati; phylum Bacillota; class Clostridia; order Eubacteriales; family Desulfitobacteriaceae; genus Desulfitobacterium; species Desulfitobacterium sp. LBE. The sequence goes on from NZ_VLKD01000001.1 coordinate 1,824,371, forward strand.
TCCTGAGCCAAAAACTCCTGCAAGAGTTCACGATCCCAGAGGAGAATTCCCCAAATCAGTTCGATCAATCCACCATAGTAGCCTAGGCTGCCATTTTGTTTCGCATCCTGGCAAAGCCCGGGAATCCAGGAAAGCAAGTGCTCATCTATAAAGGAGGCCTGCCGGCCAATTCTCGTCTTTTGCTCCTTCCGTTCCTGTACATCCTGCACATTCTCACTCATAAGAGCTAAGGCAAGCAATTCAATCCCAATATGATCTTCAGGCTGGTGGTTTTTTTCTACCATTTCCAAGCCGTTGTCCGCAAGGATTTTTCTGACTTCATACGTTGTTCTTGAAAACAGCAGCTGCCCTTCCGTCCGATACACGGACTCCCACGGCGGGGCTTTGGGCCGGCCAGGTCCCAAAAAGAGGATGGTGTACTCCACCATAACTTCTTGTCGGGCTTCATTTGGCGGCATAATCTTAAGACCTTCCGTACACTTTCTTAGCTGCTCCAGTCCGGAGTCCATCTGCCGATTAGCCGGCTCTAAGGGGAAACTTTCCCATACCTTTCCATCAAAGGTCTTCGTCGTTGATGCCGAGAGGGGCTCCAACAGGCAATTGCCCAGAAACTTATACAGCTCGGTTCGCAACTTCCAAACTTCAGGCCAGGTATACATCATGACCACCCCTCCTCCTTTCTGACCATTTTCTCTTCCTTCCCTTCAGCAGGTTATTTGTTCTCCGCAGCTTGTCCTGACTTCACCGTTGGTATGAAGTCGGTTCTTCCTAAAAGGAACCGGTTGCTGAGGTAGGTGAAGAGCAAGGCACCCATGGACAACATGCCGATGATGATGGCTAATTCAACCCAGGTTGGCGCATAACTGCCCTGAAGGGACCACATATCCCCCATAGTTTCAGTAAATTTTCCATAGGTAACACCGGGAGCCCCTTGAACATTAGGATGGATAAACGAGGAAAACAGCAGCCAGACGCGTTTGCAAAATACTCCTAAAATCACGATCACCGAAGCAAACATAACACAATTCGTATTCTCTCTGTTCTTCTTAAATACCAGAATCATCAAGGGCAGGATAAAGCCAAGGATGATTTCCCCCCAGAAAAACGGAGCAGCAAACCCGCTGGTCATTTCCCTTAATACAAGCATGGCCGACTCTTCTCCCGGATAAAACATCGTCAGAACTTCCGAGAAGACGAAAAAGGCATCAACGGCAACACAGGTAACGAGGAGGCCGGCTAAAGTAGAAATCAACTTTTTCTCCACTTCAAATACTTTCAGTCTGTTCAAGGCCAACAAGGCGATAATCAATAACGCCAGTCCGGAATCCAGGGCCGAGGCAACAAATAGGGGTGCCATCAGGGCACTGTGCCAGCCTTCACGGGCTATCTGTAAGCCAAAAATCCAAGCTGTGACGGAGTGGACCAGCACTGCCGTCGGCAAAGCGATCCTGGAAATAATCTTTAATTTTCTTTCATCGGGCTCCGATCGGCTCATGAAATAGAGGTAGACCAGATTCAGCGCCAGGTATAAGCTGATGACCACAACATCCCACATCAAAGGAGAACGGAATTGAGGATGCAGGATTAAATTGTAAATCCGCCATGGGCTGCCAATATCCACAATAATGAATACCCCGGCGATAATAATACAGACCGTAGAAAGAATGACTGCCGGCTTCGCTACAACTTTAAAGGACGGGATATTGAATACCGTTGCCGAAGAAGATACAATCAGTCCCCCGGCGGAAAGCCCCACAAAGAGCATGAACATCGCAATATAGGATCCCCAGGAAACGACATTATTCATTCCTGTTACGCCAAGTCCATTGACCAGCTGGAAAGCCCAAGCTCCTAACCCCACAAGGGTTAATAGCGCCAAGACAACCATTCCGATAGTTAGGTTTCCCTTTTTATCCATCACATTACACCTTCCTTCTAGTCCAAATAATATACTTGCGGCTTCGTCCCTTTTTCCGATAAAAGTTGCTGTCCATTCCTTTCCCGAATCAAACGGGAAACTTCACTTTCCGGATCATTCAAATCACCGAATTTCCGGGCTCTGGTCGGACAACACTTTACGCACATGGGTTCTAATCCTGTGTCGGTACGTTCCTTGCACATTGAGCATTTTTCCATGACACCTACTTTACGAATCGGCACGTCTTTATCTCCATAATTAAAGCCAGGGTCACGCACCGGTTCCTCCCAGTTAAATACCCGGGCATTATAGGGGCAGGCAGCCATGCAGAAGCGGCAGCCAATGCATCGGTCGTAATTGATCACTACCCTGCCCAGCTCATCTTTGTAAGTGGCACCTACCGGACAAACCTTAACACACGCTGCATTTTCGCAATGCTGGCAGGCCATCGGGAGGAAGCTCTTTTGCAAATTCGGGTATACTCCTGCGCTGGTATCATACTCTTCCCCGCCTTCTGTGAGCACACGGTTCCATAACATACCCATCGGAACATTATTCTGCATCTTGCACGCGTTTGCACACGTTGTGCATCCCGTGCAGCGCTTTAAATCAATCACCATGCCTAATTTCTTTGCCATCTTTCTTCACCCCCTATGCTTTCTTCACTTCAACCAAAGTATCATAAAAAGGAAAGATCGGTCCGTATTTTCGCTTAAATCCACGGGAATTAAAGGCATCATTGATTACATTATTCATATCTCCTTCAGGCATATCTTTGGACCACCAGCCTTCTTCCATCCTGACTGCCCCTGACCGCAGATCATGCATAATCTTGCAGCGGGCTTTAAATTTACCCCGGTCATTGAACACCTCAACGAGGTCTCCATTTGCCAATCCCCTACTCTTGGCATCAGAGGGGTTGAGCTCCAGCCTTGGCTCAGGGCAAAACTGCCTAATCCAGGAAACTCTCATGAACTGGGAATGAACATGGAACCGGGAACGATACTGAGCAAATTGCAGCGGATACTTTTGCCTTAACTCAGAGTTCATTTCCGCAGGTTCTTCATAGGCCGGTAAAGCTTGGTCGAATTCTATCATTTTCTCATTGTAAATCTCCAGTTTAGTGGATGGTGTCTTATATATCTGATCCTTGGAAGCTATATAAGGTTCTGTCGGGCAATTCAAACGCATAATGAAATTATTTGCTTTAAGCGTTTCCACCGTGATTCCTTCCAGGAAAGGATGGGAAGAACTCAGCTGGGCTCTTATATAATCTTCCGGGGTTTTGGGCATGTATTCTGCAAATCCTAATCTGGCAGCCAATAACTGTTCGATCTCAAAATCGCTCTTGCTTTCAAAGAGGGGTTCGATTACTTTTTCGGAAAGCAGAGCATGATTTCTGTTCAATTGGAAGCGCGTGATATCATAGTTACTCTCAAAACAGCTGCCGATAGGCAGTACAATATCAGAGTAAGCTACGCTGAGATTGTCCCATACATCCACCGTAACTATAAATTCTAATTGTTCTTTGAACCATTTTTCGGCTTGATGGAAATTAGGAAAATGCTGCTGGAAGCTGTTCCCAAGGTTGAGAACGGCTTTTACAGAATTCGGTCTGGAACGCATGAGGGCAGTAGGCATTTCCATTACACCGGTCTTGAATTGAGGCGGCAGCGGCCATGGGGCAAGGGGTGTAACATATGCCCAGCTGATTCTATGGAACAGGCAATTGCCTACACCGCCGCCTGTTCGCCCGAAATTACCGGTCAGAGCCCCGAGGATAGCTCCGGCATGCCCGAAAATATCGCTATTGGAAATCTTCTCTGCGCCGCCAAAGCCCCAGGCCAGACGTGCCGGACCGCCTGTAGCATATTGCCGGGTTAAGTCTATGATGGTCTGTTCCGGTATTTCTGTCGTCTCAGCAGCCCAGGCTGGTGTATAGTGCTTCATTTGTTCCTTTAATGCAGAGAATACAGTCTTGACCTGCATCCCGCCGACAGTGAATTCTCCTTCCAATTTAGGTTGAATTCCAGCGGCGTTATAAGGCTGCAGAGAATCGCTAACCTCATCCCACACCATGAACGGATTCTGATCAGGCCCGTCGGCAGAGTCGTTTTGCCTAAGCAATTTTTGATTATCCGATCTGATTAAGAACGGCGCGGACGTATTCTTCTGCAGGAAGTCGGCTTGATACCAGCCATTGGCAAGGATAAGGTTAATCATCCCCAGGAGCAGAGCCGGATCGGAACCTGGCTTGATCGGAATCCATTGATCGGCTTTTGACGCTGTCGTACTGTAATTGGGGTCTATGACAATAAGTTTGGCACCTGCTTCCTTCGCTTCAAAAACGAATTGGGAATCAGTTACCGTCGTTTCAAAAATATTGACGCCTATCATAATGATCGTCTTGGAATTGACCAGGTCTGTAATCTCATGATGAGAATAACCAAAAGGCGCTGTACCTGTTACTTCTTCATATCCACTGGCGATTCCGGTATCAATCGAAGTTTCGAGGGCAATCGGCATTCCTAACAAAGATGATAAAAGGGGCATTGCATATTCCTGATTTGCCGAAATCATTTTTAAAATGGATTTGCCGCCATATTGGCTGTGCAATTCTTTAAATTTGTCGGCAACCGTTGTAATCGCCTCATCCCAGGAGATAGGAACAAATTTCCCTTCGCCCCTTTCCCCTACTCTTTTCAGAGGGGTTTGGAGACGGTCGGGGCTATACACCCGCTGCAGTTCGCTCAGCCCTCTTGTGCAGAGCACGGAATACCGGTGATCCGGCCAATCATTCGGTTCAATCTTTACCAGCTTGCCGTCCCGCACCGTGCATTTATATGCACAGCGGCCGCCACAGCCCGGGGGGTGATACGTATAGGCTATTCTTTCTTCAGCATCGTTTGCCGCGGTGGCGGGGCGCAGCCATCTGCCGGCAAAGAGCAAGCTGCCGGACAATCCCAGTGTTGCTGTACCAGCCACACCACCCTTAATGAAATTACGTCTCGAAATGTTCATCATGATTTTCCTTTCTTTTCGGTATTAAGTATTAAAACTTTCGCTAAAGCTATTTCGTTTTTATACTTTCTTTCTCTTCTGTAGGAAAATCCATGAATTGCCTCTTTTATTTGTGAAAAGCACAGTGGCTTTTTTGTTAATATCCCTATCATTGCAACCTGTGTGGAAATTGACATTTCAAAGGAATCATGATTGTGATAAACCACATTATCACTTTCCAGGCGCCTAAAAGGGTGAATTTGCCGGCAAATTCTGATAAAATGAGGTGAATTTTCAAGATCACTATCCTTTTCAAATAAAGGGAGGTATCCATAAGATGTCTCAAACCTACTGCAATGTCTGCACTGCCGATTGTCCCGCCTCCTGCCGCCTCCTGACCGAGGTCGCCGACGGCCGGATTATCAACATAAAAGGTGATCCCCGGGATCCTTATACCCGGGGAAAAATCTGCGCCAAGGGTTATGCACTGAAAGAGCTGGTCTACTCTCCCGACCGGGTTCTTTATCCCCTTAAACAGCAAAGAAAAGGCAGTGGAAATTGGCAGAGGATTTCCTGGGAACAAGCTTTCCTGGAAATTGGGAACAAACTGGTTGGCATAGCACAAGACTATGGCAGCTTATTGCCGGTCAGTATGAATAAATTCTTGGGAACTACCGGCCTTCTAAGCCAGAGTGTAGAAGGGTTTTTCAGCTCCTTGGGGCCGATCACCGCCCTTATGGGCAACCCCTGTGTATCCGCCGGAACGGATGCTTTTATTCTGAATTATGGTGCGCTTAAAAAACCCCTTCCTGAAGACATGAAGAACTCCCGGCTCATTCTCATTTGGGGGGCGAATCCGGCTTGGACGGCCATCCACCAAATGCGTTATATTTTTGAAGCTCAGGACCAAGGAGCCATCGTTGTCGTGATCGATCCCATTTTCACCTCTACAGCTGCCCGCAGCGATATTTATTATCGGATACGCCCGGGGGCAGATGGTGACCTGGCTCTGGGGCTTGCCAAGATCCTAGTTGAACAAAATCTGATCGACCATGAATTTTTAAATAACTTCACTTTTGGCTGGCCTGAATACCGTGATTATTTGGAAACCGTCGATCTCAGCCAGGTTTCATCTTCTACGGGTATTCCCCTCGCCGAACTGTACGAGTTGGCACGTTTGTATGGCACCACCAAACCCGCTACGATCAGGTTGGGTCCCGGCATTCAACGGGGTCCCTCCGGCGGACAAAACGCCAGAATCATTGATTGCTTGGCCGCCTTAACCGGCAACATCGGTATTTCCGGCGGCAATGTGCATTATACTTCCTATGAACAGTTACTCCATACCGGTAAGTACGGTCAGCTTCGTTTGCCTTATGGAGCAAGGCAGCGTTTATCTGAACATAAAATTGACAATCGAATTCTGGGGACCGATTGGTACACTCATTTGGATACCCTTGATCCGCCTTTAAAATTCCTGTGGATTGCCGGACGCAACCCGGTGGCCCAAGACCCCGACTCGGCACAAATTATCCAGGCCCTGAAAACGATTGATACGGTGGTTGTCGCTGAGCAAACTCTCTCTGCCACCGCCCAGATGGCTGATTATGTACTGCCTGTTTCTTCCCCTTTTGAATTTGAAGATGTGGTTATTTCATTTTGGCATTATGGTGCGGCGATTAATCAGCAAGCCATTCCCCCTTTAGGAGAAAGCAAGTCGGATTTTGCCATAATGCACGGGCTGGCCTCCATGCTTCATCAGCTCAAGCCGGGTTTAAGCTCTTTTCCCTTGCACGGAGATGCCCGGACATGGCTGACCCAGGAATTTACTTCACTCAATGATTTTCTGGGCATCACCGACTACCGCGAACTGGCCCATCACCCTGCCCGGGTAAACCTGCCGGCTGTCCCCTGGCAGGATCGTCAATTTCCTACGGCCTCCGGGCTCTATGAATTTTACTCCTTTACAGCCGCCTTCCATCAAACCCCTCCCTTGCCCATTCCTGTTGACCAGCCGGTTTCATCACATTCCTATCCTTTGCGCTTAATGGTTTCCCGCTCTCCTATCACTCTAAACTCTCAGTTTTACTCTATCGATTTATTACGGCGTTTGGAAAACCTCCCTTTACTCCTCATTCATCCTGATACCGGCCGGCAAAAGAACCTGGCGGAAGGGGATCTGGCGAAAGTCTATAATGAAATGGGTGAACTGGAATTGCCCGTTTCCTTCTCCCTCAGCCTCCCACCTGATATCGTGCTCACTTATATGGGGACGGAAGATATCCATAACACACTAATCAATACCCTGCTTAGTTTTGAGAGTACCGATCTGGGAAAAATCTTCTCAGGAAGCCCTGGCATTGCTTATAACAATTGTTTCGTCAATTTGGTCAAGATGGGGTAGCAAAATGAATCAAAAAGGTTTTGTTTTCAATCCAAACCGTTGTCTCGGCTGCCGTTCCTGCCAGACGGCATGCTCTGTCAACCATAACCTGCCGCCAGGTATTACTCTGCGCAAAGTAACTGCCATAGAATTGGCAATGGAGGGGCGTCTCCTCAAATACTATCTTTCTTCATCCTGCAATCATTGTCTCAACCCTGAATGTTTTCGTTTATGCCCTAATCACGCCTATCGCAAGCGACGAGACGGCATTGTCGTATTTGACGAAGGAAAATGCAAGGGCTGCGGCACCTGTATACGCAGCTGTCCTTTCGAAGCTCCCGTACTCCTCCCGGATACCGGAAAGGTCATCAAATGTGATTTGTGCTTTGCTAAATTGGAAGAAGGGGAGGAACCTTTCTGTATAGGAGCCTGCCCGGTCGGAGCCTTAAAACTCTTTGATCCCTCGGAACATCACGAACACCTTTTGCTTAAGGTCCTCCCCGGAATCCCCCGGATTCAGGTTACCCGGCCGGCAGCCCGCTATCACCCGCTCAAAATAGGGAAACAAGTCGGCTTACAGCTCCCCAACCATACTATGATGAAGGAAGGTAGCAGTAATGACTCATCCTGATAGCCTATTCTATCAGCTCATTCAAGATCTTGCTCAAGGTAAAGGGTTGCCTCATTTAATCTGGCGCTTATCTCAAATCCTGAACCGGCCGGTGCTGCTTACCAATTCAGTCCACCGCATCCTGGTCTTCCATGATCCCCATAATCTCAATCTTGATTTAGATGAGTTCTTATATGTTCCCCCTGTAAAACTCAATGAAGCGGATTTTCTCAGCCGCTCTGAACATAGTTTGCATCATGCCCAACTTACTTTAAATGGTCAGGTTTTTCCCTTTGTCTATTTGCCCTTGCTGGCCGGAGACTATTGCTTGGGCTATATTCTTGTTCTGGAAACCTACCCTGTTGCCGATTCACTAAAACTGAAATCCTTATCTGCAAAAGACAAGGAAACTATCTTCGATGCCGCTATGCCCTTGCTGCTCTGCCTGAAAAACAGCAGTGAAGTCAGCTTAAGACAAGAACAATACCGGGACGATTTCATTCGCGATATTCTTTACAACAATTATGACTCGAAAGCAGCCATCCATGAAAAAGCAAAATCCTGGGGGTGGAATTTACAGGGCTCCCTGCTTGCCCTGGTTATTGATTTGCCGGATCAAGATTTTAAAACGGCCCGGGAAATACTGCCCCGCTTATTTAACCACTCCTCACCGATTAGCGCTTATATCAACCTGCAATTGGTGATTATCCTCAATATTAATGGGTTAAAAAAAGTAAAGCTTAAAACTGCCTTGAATAATTTTATTAACAGCTTTCTCGATCGGCTTGCTGACCACGGAAAAGACCGTTCCTCCATCGGTATAGGAATAGGCTCAGGAGTCCCTTCCATCACTGATTTATATAAAAGCTATCAGGAAGCCAAGGTCGCCTGGGAATTAGGAAAAGTCTTTGATCATAAAAGCGTTTGCTACTTTGAAGAGATGGGGTTTCTTAAATTTATCTTTACCCAGCCGGCCAGGGAGCTGGAGGAATTCAGCCAACGGGTTCTCGGTCCTCTGCTTGAATACGACCAGGCTGAAAATACAGGATTGCTGGACAGCCTCAGGGTATTTATCGAGTATAAATGTCAGATTGCCGAATGTTCTAAAGCTCTCTACGTTCATGAAAATACCCTGCGCAACCGCATTAAAAAAATCGAACAAGTAACAGGCTTCGACCTGCGCCGGGTTGATCATATGGTCAATGTCTATATCGCCCTACAGGTATTAAACTTGGGGAAAGATGATTAACCTAACCAATCATTAATATTGAAAACCAGATCTTTATTCCTTATAAAGATCTGGTTTTGATCAGGATAGGTTCCCATATCATCCTTTTCACGAGTTCCTGCATCAAGTATCTGCAATATATCCAAACCATTGTTTGATAAGGCGGGCAGGTCTTGAAGATACCGGATGGTTATTGAAGGGCTGCTATGTTTTTGCCGGCAATCCTGCCAAAGACGGCCGCTTCACCTAAATTGCCTCCGCCATTGTACATATCGGGCCACATGGCACCGCACTCACCGCAGCTATACAGGTGTGGGATGGGGTTTCCATCCAGATCAAGGACTTCTGCTTTGCTGTTTCTTTCCGGTCCGCCCTGAGTATTATACATGGTGGGACCCAGCTTCATAGCATAATAAGGAGCGGTAGCCACCGGAAGCAGTGAGGCTCCGCTGCGACCGAACAGTGCATCGGCTCCTTTGGTGCAGCTGGCATTCCATTCATCCAAGGTCTCTTGAAGGGTTTTGGCATCCAATTCACAGGCCTTGGCCAGCTCTTCCACCGTGTCGGCCTTGATAATCCAGCCTTTGGCAATTTCTTCTGCATTGCCGGCACTGAATGAACTGACCAGTTTGTTGGCGGCAACCTGGGTGCTGTCCACAATATACCAGGTAGGCAGGGGGACCGGCATGTTCACCCAACGTCCACCAAAGTTGATCCTGCCGTGGCGGTTGGTCTGAGCTTCATTCATAAAGCGTCTAGCATTGGGTCCGACCATGATGCCTTTCTGGGGAGTTACCGTTTTGCAGCGCTTGGCATCGGGGGGCATGAATCCCCACAACCAGCCGGCGCAGTTGCTCATATGCCAAAGCTTGGCTTTAACCTCCTGGGCCATTTTTATCCCATCCCCAGTATTATAGAGAGCTCCATAAGGGTAAAAGTAGGGTTGCTGAGTAAAGTTGGCCAGCATCTCTTCATTATTCTCAAAACCGCCGCACGCCAGCACCACACCATTGTTTGCCCGTACATTAAGGACTTTGCCGCTTTTAACAACCTGCACGCCCAGGATTGCCCTGGTCTCAGGGTCCTGAATCAAATGAGAGCCGGGTGAATCATACCAGACCTCGATCTTGTCAGCCCGCTTTTCCACATTATCATGGAGCAGTTGATAGAAGGCACCGTCGAAATTTTTGCCGCTGACCAGCCAGCAGATGCAATGGTCGCTGCCGGGCAATTCCGGGTATTCATTCCAAATCCACGGCTTGCCTGATCCGCCCATTCCTTCATCGAGTACATCAGCATTTGCCCCAAGGCTGATCAGCCATTCACGATTTTCCTTAGCTCCATCGGCGAAAGCCCGAATGATCTCATCGGAAATAGTGTGGGTGAACAAGCCGCTCATGGCTTTCACATACTTAAACAGCTCATCGGCATTGTCCGTGCCCATGATACCTTGGCCGGAATACTTGGTATTTCCCCCTTCCTCGCCTTTGGCTGCCTTTTCAATCAGAAGGACCTTAGCACCTGCATCGGCAGCAGTGATGGCGGTAGCTGCTCCCCCTGCACCGAAACCGATAACGACCACATCTGTCTCATGATCCCAGGATTGCGAAGCGGTGCCATTATTGCCGGCCGAGGCGGGCTCAGAGTTGCAACCCGTCAAAAAGGTGGCTCCAAGGGCGGCGCTTCCGGCCAAAAGTCCGGTGTTTCTGATAAAATCTCTCCTGGAAAATCTCTTGTTCTCCCTTTCTTTCTTGGTGTCAGACATTTTCAATCCCTTCCTTTTCCTTACAGCTTTCCACACAAACGAGATAGATATCTCTTTCACAATCTCAGGCCTGCCACTGCTGTCAAGGGTGTTGAGAAAGTTCAGATAGCGAAATGATATCTCACATTTGCATAGTAATTCTTTAAGAATCAAGCGTCAAGAAACAAATTTGCACTTTATTTTTCTTTTCTTTTAATTATTTCTCAGTGTTTTAAAGTGTTTGACATTTTAGTATGGAAATATTGTTGTATATTAGTGAATTATAAATTTTAATAGATATTTTTTCAGATAAATACAAAGAATAGACCTTTTGCCAGGGGCGGCAAGAATTTTGTATCTTTACTGCATGCAGCTCAAATGATGCAGCGCTGCAACATTTGAACTGTCTTCCCCGTGGGAGAGGCGAGTTAGGGACCGTATTCCCGGTAGGTTTTCATCAGCCTGGCCGCCGTGCTGCGGGATATTTTTACCCTTTACCTAATCCTAAAAAAGTGCTATCTTTGAAGTATAGAATATCATTCTACGCTTGGAGTTGATCAAATGGCGTATAAAACCCCCAAACATGTTCAGGAGAAAAAGGATGCCAAGAAACATCATATTCTCGATACCGCTTTAAAGTTATTTGCCCTGAAGGGCTTCGAAAACACCTCGATTCAGGACATTTGCCAGGCAGCGGAGGTATCTGTGGGGTCAATGTACTTTTATTTCCCCAGCAAAGAAGACATTTATGAGGAAGTATACTCCCGCATCAACAATCAATCTCTCCAGCACTTGGAACGGGCTGTCGCTGGTGCCGCAAATCTTGAGGAAATCATCCGGAAAGTAATCGAAACCATCGTATTGTCTGCTCTGCCCGACCGTACCGAGGCACAGTTTTTTCTTGCCAACCGAACCATGAGCAATCTGAAAATCAAGCGTGATGATTCCCTGCAAAAGTTCGCCCGCTGGTTTAAGGCCATACTTGATGAGGCTGTTGAAAATGGGGAATTCAATCCTCAAAATACGGAACTGGCTGCAGTAAGCTTTATTTACGGCACCTACCAGAGCGTCCGTTACTGGAATGTTTTTCAGCTTGAGACATCTGCGGAAGAGATGATCGATACCCTTTACGCTTATCACAGCAAAGGTCTTGGCTTAGAAAACTGCACACCAAAGTGAGGGAGCAACCCATGATGTTTATTAAAGAATTCGGGCAAATCGATATCAACAGCATTCAGGAAGTCGGCGGCAAGGGGGCTAGCTTAGGTGAAATGACTCGGGCCGGACTGCCCGTTCCACCGGGCTATTGCATCACCGCCGGGGCTTACCGCCAATTTGTGAGCCGGGCGGGCTTAGCTGAGCTCTTGGCTCAGTTTGCCGAGCCCTCGACTATGAAGAATGAGGATATTGCTCTCCTTGCCCAGGAGATTTCCCAACGCATTCTGGAAACTCCCCTCCCGGAAGAATTGGAGCAGGAGATTGTTCAGGCCTTTACCCAAATAATCGGTCACGGCTCTCTGGCTGCGGTCCGTTCCTCGGCCACAGCGGAAGACCTGCCTGAGGCCTCCTTTGCCGGGCAGCAGGAATCCTATCTCAATATCCCCCGGTCTGAGCTGCTCAATCATATTAAGCAGTGCTGGGCTTCCCTTTGGACGGAGAGGGCCATTCATTACCGCATCAATAACGGCTTTGACCATCGTCAGGTTTATTTGGCTGTCGTTGTACAGCAGATGGTGGACTCGGAAGTTTCCGGAGTGGCCTTTAGTGTCAATCCCATGAATGCCAAGGAAAATGAGATGGTCATCGAATCGGTCTGGGGGCTTGGGGAAGGTATCGTTTCGGGCAAGGTAACCCCGGACCACTATGTGATTAATAAACAAAATGACCCGCTCATCCGTTACGTCATCGCCGACAAAGAGAAAATGGCAGTGCGCCCTTTGCACGGATCGGGTACACTTTTTGCTGAGGTTGCCGAGGCTCAGCGGCAAAGGAGTTCTTTGAGCCAAAAGGATATTCTGGAGCTTACGGAGCTGATTAAACGCATAGAGGAACATTACCAGCTCCCTCAGGATATTGAATGGGCAAAAACAGGCAACCGCTATTACATTCTGCAAGCGCGCCCGATCACTACCCTGGATAAAGCCCCAGTTCAAGTTGATGAGTCTATAGGTGAGAGTGAATTCTTCAACTTTGATCCGGAGCTTGAGTGGACAAATCTCGGCGGAGTCAAGGAGCGCTACAATAAACCCTCTTCGGTTCTGGGCTGGTCCATTCTCGAACCTTGCGACACCGAAGGCGGGCTGTATGCTTACCGCTCAATCAGCAAGAAGGAGCTTCCCTCCCCCCTATTTGCTGCCAATATTTATGGTTACTTATATCTCAACTTTACCAGCCTCAAGTCCCTTCAACCGCTGAAAATGCTTGAGCCCTATGCTGCTGTCCCGGATTGGCAGCAGTTCGCACCCAAGCGGGCCTGGTTCCAGGAGCTTACCCTCACCATCGGGTCCATAAAAGCCGGGAACAAACTTATCAAATCTTTGGCCAAAGACTTTTATGCCATGCTGCCCGGTTATCTGGATAAGATAGACAAGTATAAAAAGACCGATGTCACTGGTCTGACTACGCCGGAACTTCTGGATTATATTAACAACAACCTGGAGCTGGCCAAACAGTTCTTTCAGCTTCAGCTGCCCAGCTTATCGGTGACCGAGGCTCTCTACAACATGCTGACCGGTTTCATGAAAAAGTGGCTGGGAGACAAGGATTTGACCTTAAGCTCCAAGCTGGTCTCAGGCCTGCCCGATAATCTGACCGTCCGGACCAACAACAAACTATGGGAGTTGACTGAGACCATTGCCTCATCGCCCTATTTGCGGGAATTATTGGCACAGAGCACTATTCCCGAATTTTTAAGCAGGTTGGCTGATTCTGCAGAGGGGAAAGCTTTTCAAGCCCAATTGACTGATTTTCTGGGGGACTATGGGCATCTCAATGTCAACATGGATATCGCCGAAGACTTCTGGTGAGAGAACCCGGGGATCGTATTAGCCATGGTGAAAGGCAGCCTTACCGCCGACAAACGGATTAATCCGGAAGAAAGGGAGCAGCAAAAGCAACAAGAACGGGAAGAAACTGAAGTCTTGGTTCGCAGCAAACTGAACTTTGTACAGAGGGAGATCTTCGCTAAACTGCTTAAATCCACCCAGTCCTATATGCTTCTGCGAGACAACCGCCATTTTTACGTCACCATGCCCTTCTCCTTAATCAAAAAAGCTGTGGTCACCCTTGGGGAAAGGCTTACAGCACAAGGATATTTGCTTGACCCGCGGGATATCTATTATTTAACATTGGCAGAGATCGAAGGATTGCTGTCCCACCAGCTGGCCTGGAGCCAGGGCTATGAGAAGATCAACAGAAGGAAATCGGCCCCCCGGGTTGCCCTTGATGATCTGCCATCCTTATTTAAGGGCTGGCCTAAATTAAGCGGGGATGCAGCAACAGCCAGGCAAGCATCTTCTGTCCCCTCAGCAAACAGCGGGCAGGGCTCAGCTCTTCAAGGTGTGGCCGGGAGTCCGGGGCAGGTGCGCGGCCAGGTCAAAATCATTTGTTCTCCCGCCGATTTCTCACGATTTCAGGCCGGAGATATCCTGGTTGCGGAAAATACCGATCCGGCCTGGACTCCCTTGTTCTCTATCGCCAGCGCGGTAGTCACTGAACATGGCGGGCTCCTGAGCCATGGGGCAATCGTCGCCAGGGAGTACGGCATACCTGCGGTGCTGGGGGTGAAGAACGCCACCAAAATCTTCAGGGATGGACAAACCATCACGGTGGATGGTAAAAAAGGTGCCGTCTATCCCGAGTCATAGCAGTGATGATCCATGAGCACCTAACTATTTTCCTTGATACATTGTATTTTTGAATCCCAGTATACTATTTTAAAACACAGTTCATCCTACATGGAGAACTGTGTTTTAAAATAGTATACTGTTTCCCTGTAGTTGATTTTTCCCTGAAAAGTCAACTACAAGTTGCTTTAAGGTTGACTTTGTAAACCTTATACTATAAGTGGAGGTGACATTGATGAAAGAAATCAATCTGGCGTCGGTCCTTGTGGCCAAACGCAGGGAAAAAGGAATCACCCAGGATGAACTTGCAGCCTATATCGGTGTTTCCAAAGCATCTGTTTCTAAGTGGGAAACGGGGCAAAGCTATCCCGACATCACATTCCTCCCACTGCTTGCTGCCTATTTTAACATCAGCATCGACGAGTTGATGAGCTATTCTCCGCAAATGGAGCGCTCGGACATCGCCAAGCTCTACACCCGGTTAGCCGCCGATTTTGCTAGTCGGCCTTTTGAAGATGTGATCGCGGAGTGTGCTGCCCTCATCAAAAAATATTACTCCTGTTTCCCGCTCCTTGTGCAACTGGTCAAGCTGTACACAAATCACTTCATGTTGGCGGGAACACAGGAGCGCCAAGAGGTCCTCCTGAACGAAACCGTGACGCTATGTGAGCGGATTCAGGCAGAAAGCGGCGATGTTCAGCTGGCCAAAGAAGCGGTTTCATATCAGGCCCTTTGCTGTCTGGCTCTGCAAAGGCCACAGCAGGTTCTGGATTTACTTGGGGAAGGAATCCGTCCCATGCTGCCGGAGGGTATGTTAATCGCACAGGCCTATCAGGTTATGGGCAACATCGGCAAAGCCAAAGAAACCTTGCAGACAGAGCTATATCAGTATGTAATGGTGGCCTTTCAAGGGCTGCTGAACGTCCTGCAAATGGCTACGGACCATTTTGAAAAAGCGGAAGAAGCCTTTTTGAGGGCCTCAGATCTGGCACAAATTTTTAATATGAAACAGCTGAACCCCAACAATGTCATCCTGCTTTACGCACTGGGCGCCCGTATGTATTGTGCGAACAATTCCCACGCCAAAGCTATTGAACTGCTTGGCAACTATGTGGATACCTGTGTGGGAGCATTCTTTCCCTTCGAGCTCCATGGGGATGCCTTCTTTGATCTGATTGACCCGTGGCTGAAGGATTGCGGTGCAGCCGCCCCCCGTAGTGAGCAGGTGATCAAGGAAAGCATGCTGCGGGATGTACTGATGAATCCAGCCTTCGCTTCGCTGCAGGATGACCCTGGCTACCGGCGGCTCGTCCAAAAAATGGAGAGATTTATAGGAAGGTAACATGGAGGTTATGGACATGGATGAAGAAGTAATCATTGGCAGAGAAACACCATACCCTTTGCAGGGAATTTTGTCCTTGCCGGATCATTGTTCGGCAAGAGTTCCGGCTGTGGTTCTGGTGCACGGCTCCGGCCCTGCGGATAGGGATGAAAGCATCGGCGCCAATAAGCCGTTCCGCGATATTGCCGAAGGGCTGTCCAATAAAGGAATCGCCGTACTTCGCTATGACAAGCGCACAAAGGTTTACGGAAAACAGCTGCTGAAAGCAGGCCCCAGCGCTGTAACTGTGAAAAGCGACACCATCGAGGACGCCATCCTCGCCGCCAAAGTGCTTAAAAATGACAACAGAATTGACCCCGGCCAGGTGTATATTTTGGGTCACAGCCTCGGCGGGATGCTCGCACCGCGCATTGACGCTGAGGGCGGCGATTTCGCGGGTATGATCATCTGCGCAGGCTCACCGCGCCTTTTTAGCGACATTTTATTGAGTCAAAACGAGGATATGCTGGGCCAATTGCCAAAGTTGCTGCACTGGATCGCCAATAAGCAAATCGCAAAGCTCAAAGCCAAATTCACCGCCATCGCCGGCATGAGTGAAGAAGAAGCCAAGCAGGTGAAGGTTTTTGGCAAAACCTACGCATGGTATTTCAAGGAGATGGACGCCCATCCTGCTGCCGATTACCTTGCCAGGACGGAAAAGCCCGTGCTGATTTTGCAGGGCGACAAGGATTTTCAAGTCACCGCAGAAAAGGATTTCGCTCTCTATCAGCAAATCTGCATCGGTAAGCCCAATGTCTCTTTCAAGCTCTACTCCGGACTGAACCACCTGTTTATGAAGTCGGTTTACGGCAGGGTCAAGGATTTCAAAAAAGAGTACAAAGTCCCGCAAAAAGTGTCTGCAGAGGTTTTAGCGGATATCGCAGAGTGGATAGCAAGGTATGATCAATCTCGCATCTTCAACAACCTGATAAGCGCTGCCTCAGCATATCCCAATCCTCTCTAAACTGACGTGCCAGATTGGGCCGTCTCCTTACTGCCAAGGGATGGTAGGAGACGATGCAGGGGTATCCCAGTATAACATGCCATGATCCTCGCAGATTCTTTACGTGGGCCTCCTGGTCATCAAACATCGCCTGAACAACGGTATCTCCCAGACAAACCAGCAATTGCGGCTGTATGGTTTTAATTTGTTGGATCAGAAATGATTTACTGAAGGCCCTGGCTTCTTCTTTATTGTATCGGCGAAGGGGCCGGCATTTTAAAAGATACGTTATATAAATGTCATCCGGCGTCAAATCAGCTTGATGCAAAGCTGTCTGCAACGTTTGCCTTGTGCCGCAGACATATTCATGGCCATCTTTGTCTTCACGGGCGCCTGGATTATCTAAAATTATAACAACAGGCGCCTTGGGATTACCCTCTCCCCAAATGATCCGCGCTTTTTCCGTGCAGACTTCACATTCCCTATAAGCGACGGCTTCTTTGGGCAATTTATCTTCCGGCCAAATCACCGGTTCAAAACACGAATCCATATTAACTCTCCTAACCCTGCTGGGATTATTAGGACCAACTATTTAGCTATCGCTTTAATGGTTATATTGTCCATAATTTGCGATATATTTCATGATCGCATTACCACCCATTACATATTACCTATCACTCATTACCCATACCCATTTCCTTCCCTGCACTTTTGCGACCCATTACGCATGAAATTTGCTTCGTCAGCTTGCATCGATGCATGGTGTTATTAGGAAAAAATAAACCGTTTTCTCCCAAAACCAAACAAAACCATTGATAAATATAAACGTTATGCAGTATAATATCATTGGAAGAATGTAAATCATGTTTATGTCAGTTCAATAGCGACGTTCACAAACTTCATCCTCTCACCAACACTAACACAAGCAAATAAAACAAACATCACCATTAAGCTGCATGTTCCCGAGCTAATCGGATACCAGTCAATTGTGCTGGTTTTGACAGTAAATTTAGATTAAAAACTGAAAAAGATCTCCGAGCCGGAATGAACCTAAAGAGCAATTCTATGGACACCGGACAGG
Source organism: Desulfitobacterium sp. LBE (assembly GCF_007830365.1). Taxonomy (NCBI): domain Bacteria; kingdom Bacillati; phylum Bacillota; class Clostridia; order Eubacteriales; family Desulfitobacteriaceae; genus Desulfitobacterium; species Desulfitobacterium sp. LBE. The sequence goes on from NZ_VLKD01000001.1 coordinate 1,842,504, forward strand.
GCCCAGGCCCTCGGGGTATACTTGGAAACGGGTATGCCTTCACGTTTGAAAAGGAGGTGGATTAAAGCCAACTGTGTATGAAATCAGTTATGGCTCCGCTTTCTATTGGCGGAGCCATTATTTTTTTTAAATTTTAAAACTGTTAGGTGGTGAATTTCATTGGCAAGTATAAAAATGAAACAAGTCATGGAATTTTTTGCGGAGAACTATGATATAAACCTCAATGATGCTGAAGAATATTTCATGGCCATTGTTTCTGTCGGATTGTCTTTAAATAAGGAAATGCGAAAAGATGTAGCTGCAATCTATAATCAGAACAAATTAATGTTTTTTGAAAGCACTAAAGAATTTTCAGGATATAATCATGTTTTGCTGAGCAGCGGCGACCTGGAACAAGAAATTTATGCTAAAAAAACTTTAGGTATTTTGCTAAGCGCTGAACAGTCCGAGCTGATCAAAGTGAAGATCTTACGGCTGATCAAGAAGCATTACAAAGATATCTATGTTTACGCTCAAAATAATAATTACGATGGATTTAGAAAGAAATTATCAGCCATAGAAGACACCAGCAAAAACCTCAAGGTAACAGAAACCCTGATTGTTTTATTTTTTTACACTATGAAACAATTAAATGAAAATATAATCAACCTGCAAGTAGTCGAAAATGCCTTTAATGCGGCGAGTTTGTTTATTAACATTAACCCTATCAATACGGATATTCAAAATGAATTAAAAAGAGAAACCAGATTAGCCCAGGTAAAACAGATCGTCAAGGATGAACTTGGAACAATAAAAAACTCTTCAGATATTCTTTATAGTAACCATAAAGATTTAAAAACTATGGTAAGTTGTTTGCGCAATCTCCTGATCATAGATAAATTAGATCTTGATTTCATTGCACCCAAGGTTAACCAGGATGATTTGGATAAAGTTATGCTGGCCTTTATAAAAACTACAGGAAAAGCGGAATTTGATGAAACTCAAGTTGTGCAATCCTTCGGTGCCGGATATATTATGAAAATGCTGCTTAATGAATACTTAAGAGCGAGGGAGCTTTATCTTACTTATAGTGATGAAGATGCCCTCTATTCCGAATTAAAAGCTCTTAAGGAAAAGCTGGATACTGCATCATTGGCAAAGGACACTGTTGAAATCCAGGCGCACAAACTGAAAAGCGAGATTGAAACGCATGAGCTTAAACTGAAAAATGCCTTATCAGAGCAAAGCAGATTTTATGAAGCACAAATCAATGAGTTAAATAAGGAGATCGATAGACTTAAAATAAACCTGGATGCGGAAATGAAAAATAGAGAGGAACTTTTTCAGCTTCGGGAGTTTTTCATCGATCTTAAAAACGACTATTCACCTACAGATACCTCCTTGGATCTATCGAGGTTTATCGCCAACAAGAAGCTCTTAATCATCGGCGGGACCCCAAGTTGGCGGAAACGTTTGGAGGCTAAATTCCCCACCATCCTTACGGCAGATGGCTTTAATGACAAGATTGAACTGAGAAGTTATGGAGAGGTGGATTTCGTTCTCTTCTATTCAAGCTATATGAGTCACAAAACCTATTATAAAACCGTCGATTTCATAAGAGCCAATGATATTCCGGCCGGTTATATTGGTAGAACAAATATGGATTTAGTCGAATTTGAAATAGCTGAAGAATTAAATAAGCGATTAGCAGCTCATTAGGGGATTTTTAATCCTGTTCTCGGTTTGAGCATAAAAAGACGGTATGAATCTGTACATTTCATCAAAATGTTCAGGTCTCATACCGTCTTTCCTTTACTGTGGAGATAATAGGACTCGAACTGTTTTGCATTAAGGAGGCGTCGTGTTCCCATGAATCTTCAAATTCGTCTTAATCCTGGGCGGATACTCTTTCAGCGTCGTTGCCATGTTGGTGGCGATCTTCAAGGCCTCTTTTCTATTTCTTTCCTTCTTCACCGGGTCTGTTCTGTCCAGGGCGACGAGGGTTTTCAGCAGCTCTCCGTAATTGTTGAGGATGTTATCACGGTGCATAGCGTATTGGGCATCATACCTCTCGCTGTCGGGATGAACACTTTCGGCAGGCCGCACCGGTTTCGGCTTGATGACTCTCGTTATGACTGGAATTGGTTCCGCGGTCCTTGCCAACTCTTGTTGCCTGGCTTCGCTGTTTTGGTCATTTTCCTCTGGCGTCTGCTTCCTTTCTTTGACGGTCTGCTCCAATTCGCGGACAGACATGGTTTCCACCTCGTTGTCTGCCATAAATTGCTCCCGCTCTTCATCCGGGACGCCAAAGAGGATGAGTCCCTGCATATAGCCCAAATGATGCAGCGCTGCAACATTTGCACTGTCTTCCCCATCGGGTGAGGCGAGTTGGTGACCGTATTCCCGGTAGGTTTTCATCAGTCTGGCCGCCGTGCTGCGGGAATAACTGACTGACTCCTTAAGCCAGTTGATCCACTCCCCATGAGGTACCAGTTCCTTGGCCTCCGTCAGCCGCCGCCCAATCTCGACGGCGTTGACCAGCAGCATTTGACCGCTTTGTTCCTTAATAAGGTTAATCTCGGACGCGATTTGCCCAGGCGTCCGGGCAGATAGTATATCACTCATATTATGACCCATCCTTATCCGGCATGTCTTTTTCATACTACGTTATAGAATATGCCGGCCTCCAGACAGGTGTGTGTACATCAGAAGCAACCTTATTCAATTGACCTGTAACCATGATACAGGATTGACATTCTTCTCGGACAGTTCCCTTGAGCTTCATCAATTAGGCTTAGGAGGATTTCGTGCCGTAAATATTAGGCTGTCCCTTTTGGTAGCATATATATGCCGCAGATAATGGCTTGCAAGCAATTCCAACTGGTTAAGCACCAGGCCATGCATAAACATAGCTATTGCACCCAGCATAATTGCTGGTAACATAATAATCAGCCAAGTAAAATGTTTAAGCTTCCATGCTGAGCACTCTAAGACTTCAGACATTTAAGAGAAAACTATTGAGGAGAAAGGATTTGGTTGACATGAGTATAAGCCCAAACCCAAACATTGCTGAAATAGCTGCTCTCTTTGGGGAAACATCCCGTGCAGCGATACTGACAAGCTTACTGGATGGCCGTCTGCATACCGCCAGTGATCTGGCTTATCGAGCAGGGATAACCCCTCAAACCGCCAGCTTCCATCTTGGCAAACTGGCAGAAGGAGGGCTCGTCAGCGTTGAAAAACACGGCCGTCATCGCTATTATCAGCTGGCAAACGGCGAAGTTGCCAGCCTTTTGGAATCCTTTCTGGTTATTTCTCCCCAACCTGAGGTCAAGTCTTTAAAACAATCCGCTCAAATGGTCATGCTGCAAAAGGCCCGAACTTGTTATGATCATTTGGCTGGGAAACTAGGTGTAGGGATTACTGATTCCATGCTGGATTCCGGTTATTTGAAAAAGGACGGCAAAGAATTCGTCCTCACCGAAGCAGGAGTACAGTTTGTAATTAATTTCGGACTTGATCTGGAAAGCATAAAGAGAAAGCGACGCTCCTTATCTCATGCCTGCTTGGACTGGAGTGAGCGCAGCTATCATCTTGCCGGTGCTTTAGGAAATCAATTTATGCAACATTTTTTTGACTTGGGATGGATTACACCCCTGCCGGGCATCCGGGCTGTCAAGGTGACCGATCAAGGAAAAGCAGGCTTTAAACAATACTTCAATATATCCCTGTAATTACTCCCTCGCTGCCTCGTTCAATTTGCTGAGACCCTTTTGCGATTGAAATCTTTATTGACAAGGAAAATACCTATAATGATCAGCAACCCGCCGGCTAACAGGGAAGGATATAATGGATCGCCTAAAAGCAGCCAACCGGTCAGCACCCCAAAAAACGGGGCTAAAAACAAAAAAGCACTGGTTTTTCCCGGTTCTCCCTTTTGCAACAGGTAATACCAAAGGGCAAATTGAACAATCGAAGATATGAGGCTTAGCCATAACAGAATAAGCAATGCAGTTCCGTTTACAATAAAGAATGGGGTTTCCAGTATAAAGCTGCCAACCCAAAGGATCAGTCCGCCGAAAAGCATTTGATAAGCCGATAAAACCCATATATCCGTTAAGCCGCCCCACCTTTTCGTTAATAATGTAGCAATTGCCCAAAAAACGGCTGAGAGAATACCGAAGAATACCCCTATCCTAAATTCAATTTGCGCCCCCATGGTAATACTCACTCCAACCAAACCTAAAATGACACCTATCCATTGATAAAGCCGGTAGCGCATTTTTAGAAAGACAGTGCTGAATAAAACCACCAGCAATGGATTCGTAAACGTGAGAATGGCCGATTCACTGGCTGTAATTGTCCTTAAACTTAAGAAAATACACCCCATCACTCCTGCAGTCTGGAAAGCTCCAATGATCAATAGTTTAACCCATTGGCCTTTTGTGGTTGGATGGGTTCTTTTTAATACGCCTACGATGATTCCCATGATGCCCCCGGCAAGGATGAAGCGCAGTGCCGCCAACAACAACGGGGATGAATAAATCAGACCGATTTTGACGACTGCGAAAGAGGACCCCATCAGAAATGTCGTCACCACTATCAAAAGCGTAAATCTGGAAGCACTCATTTTCCCATCTCCTTCTCATGCTTTGCTCATTAGAATCATTATAGCCGCTTAATACTTCAACAGCCCTCGAAGTATGCAATACATTACAGAAGGGATTTCTTTAAACTCAGAAACAATTGTGCCGTCCGATTGCTTGGTGAGATGGCCAGCTCCCGCTGCAGGAGTTGGACATAACGATCATAATGCCGAATAAGGGAGGGCAGGTCGTTCTGCGCCGCATAAACTTGCAGCAAAAAGCAATGGGACTCTTCATCCAGTTCATTTATGGCCACAAGTTTCTTAAAGACCTGCAGCGCTAAGGCTGAATTCTGATTCTCCAAAAGGTACCGGCCCAGCTTTTTAGCAAAGCTGCAATAGATATCCCCTAATCTCTCCTTTTCAGCTAAGGACCATTGGTAATCCTTATCCCCAAAAAGTTCCCCGGCAAATAAATGAAACGTCTGGATTGCTTCCTGGAGATTAGCCTCGGTGATGCTCGGCAAGGTACGGACTTTATTTTCAAACTCGATGAAATCAATATAGAAATCCTTTATTTCCATGACATAGCTCTCACTGGCGACCACAATGGCCGAGCGTTTTCCATATTGCTCTAATACTTTTCGTAATTTATAGACGGTTGTATTCAGATAGGTTTCCGCATTCTGGGGAGACATGCCCTGAAAAACATCCTCCATGATTCTCCATTTGGAAGTCAGTCTTTCCCGATGGACTAATAGATAGGCAAATAACTCCTGCCCTTTGGATGAGCTAATCATCACAAAGTCATCGTTGGTATTTCTAAGATCCAGTCCGCCTAAACAATAGACGAATAAGACCTTGGCCTGTTCAACCGTGTTCCGTGAGGAAATCCCGGCAGCCTTGCGTTGCAGGACACGGCTTACCGTCCTTTCCAGCCTTTCCTGTTGGATCGGCTTGACGATATAGTCAAATGCCTGAACTTCAAAGGCCTCCACGGCATAATCTTTATAGGCGGTTAAAAAAACCACATAGAGATCCGGGAATTCCGCCAAGCTTCTCCATGCAAAATCAAGCCCGCTTTCCCCTGGCATTTTAATGTCCACAAAGGCCAGCTCCACAGGGTTATGCTTAAGAAAATGATACGCATCTCCGGCGTTCAAGAATTCGCCGACGATTTCCACCCTGGGGATCTTGGCCAGCATTTTGTTCAGAATAAATAAGGTCGGCTGATCATCATCGATAAGAATTGCCTTCATGCTTCTCCCCCTGCAAAAATTGATTTACCGGATGTTGAGAGAGAAAAACTGAAGGTGCTTCCTTTTCCCAGTTCACTTTCCACCCATATCTCCCCGCCGTGACTATGCAGGAATTCTTTACAGAGCCTAAGCCCCAGCCCTAAGCCCTTTTCTCCTTCAGTTCCCCGGGTCCCTGGAGTGGCATCCTCGAACAGGGTTCTTAACCTCGCCGGGTCCATCCCGATTCCGGTATCCGTGACTGAAACAATCACGTTGGTGGAGGATGAGTGTGCCTGAATGGCGATTGTTCCGCCTTTGGCCGTAAACTTTATGGCGTTGTCCAGGAGATTGCGCAGAACAAATTCCACTAACTCCCTGTCTGCATAGACATGCAGATTGGCTGTGATCCTGTTTTTGACCTCTATCCCTTTCCCTTCCGCTTGCCTGGCATAAATCCTGAGGGTTTTTTGAGTGTTTAGATACAAGTTGATTTGGGAAGGGTTTAGACTTACTTTCTCTTTCTGTTTTTGAAACCACTTCAAGACGTTTTCCATCATAGCATAGGTATATTTGACCTGATCTGACACTGTCGTTAAAAGGTTGTGATAGTCTGGGTCATGATAGACTGGGTCACGTTCCTTTCCCTCCAGCAGTTCCATCAGACTGACCAGGGTTGCGATAGGGTTGCGGATATCATGGGTAATTGCCTGAATGAGCTGATCTTTTGTCATATTGAGCTCAGTCAGCTTCTGCGTCAACTGAGCCTGTCTTTTGTGAAGAATTTGATCCGTTATGTCCTGGGTAAAGAATACAGCATAGGTCACATTTCCTTCTTCATCATAAATAGGCGTTCCGTTAAACAGCAAATGGGTCTCACCGGTTATCCCCTTCATCATAAAGTGATATTGAGATACTTTTTCTCCACTGAGCACTTTGATCTCCGGGATATCACAATAGTCCATTTCTGTTCCGCCGGCATAAAAATACAATCCTTTGCGGAAGGCCGAGCCAATCGTAAGATCGGCGGCAGCTTCGACAAATTGGGTTTTGACGGCCTCGGTATAAAACAAGTAATTACCGTTGCGATCCACAATGGATAACAACGCCCGGTCCGATATGGTGCTGAAAACCATCTCCATTTGCCGTTTCAGCAGGGTTAACTCTTTTTGAACCAGCTCTCCGCTGCATTCTGAATCCGAGGTCTTCTGTCCCCGGATTCTGTCCTCCGTAATATCCGTAAGCACCGAAACCGTTCCCCTTTTCCGGAAATTATATTCTTGAAGAGGATACACTTTTACCCGGAAGAATCTGGCCTTTCCCCAAGCTGAAACATCGATCTCAAACTCATCTTCATGCCCATTCTTACAGGCCGATTGCCATTGGGGCCAGGCAGAGAGCACCGACTCAATATTCTTGCCGATGACATTGCGCTTCACCCCGATAATGTCGTAGATAAACCTGTCTACGGCAACATTATGATCAACGACTCCGCCCTGTTCGTCGACGATGATCATCCCTTCCTGAATCGCATCGATGGCTGCCGCTCTTGCCAGGGGCAGCCATGGCAAGAAACGATACCTGGATATACCTAAAAAAATACCCATGCCTGCAATAGACACCGCAGGCAGCATTTTATTCTTTTGGGCAATGTCAAGCACAGATTCTACGGCCAAAACAGCCCTTACCTGTATAGGCAAAGAAAATACACCGGCGATTCCCACATCTTGCACCCTATACCCACAGATAACCAACCCTAATGAAAAGATCGCAAAAAGCAAGGTTAATTGCTGATGAAACTTCACTGAACAAACCCCTAATCTAACTTTGGAATTCATCACTCAAATCAGTCTGACGTTATCGTAGCATCACCCTTTGGTTTTGCATAGCCATGAGCAATTAATGACTCATGGCTTCGCTTTTACTAAGACCATAGCAAGCGGGTTGTCAGAATTCTGTCAGATTCCTATAGTATTATTTTACGAAAAAGACCGTTTATTGTCTATTAATGCAAATATATGCAAGTTTATTGTTGATTTTGAAACTTGAGCGAAAGCTGTGCATTTTTTCCGGAAAGGTGATGGAACTGTACGAAATGTATTACTTTGCTTTCAACAAATCATCGGAACCCATGTTATTTGCCGATCCCAATACAGGAAGGATCTTCGATGTCAATCAAGCCTTTCTGGCTCTGCTGGGTTATGCCAAGGATGAAGTCATGGTCAAAACAACCATTGAGCTGGGATTATTGCCAGAAGAAGACAGCCAGCCCCGCCAGCCCCTATGGGTTAAAACCAAAAATGGCTCTTTAAAATCCGGGATGGTTTCAGCCACTGATTTAGTGCATAAGGAAAAAATGATGCGCCTTATGGTTTTTCAGGAACAATCTGAGAACGGCAACTTTACCCTTGAAGAAATGCTGACCCAAACCATCAGCCTCATCTCCAAAATCAGCGAATTTCGGGACCCCTATACTTCAGGGCACCAAAAAAGGACGCAAAAACTGGCCTGTGCCATTGCCGCAGAGATGAAGCTTTCAGGGGAGGCGATCCATCATGTTTCTATGGCTGCTGCGATTCATGATGTGGGAAAAATATATATTAGCTCCGATATTTTGAACAAACCAGGAAAGCTGACCCAACTTGAGTATCAGATGCTCCAAACCCATGTGGAAGTTGGTTATGAAATTATTAAAGATTTCCAGCTTCCTTGGCAGATCCCGAAAATCATCAGCCAGCACCACGAGCGGTTGGATGGCTCAGGCTATCCCAAGGGCCTGACCGCCTCACAGATCTTCCTTGAAAGTAAAATCATCGCCGTGGCAGATGTTGTCGACGCTATGAATTCACACCGCCCTTACAGGCCGGCCCTCGGGATAGAGGCTGCCCTTGAGGAAATCTGCAATTATAAGGGTGAAAAATATGATTCTGAAGTTGTTGAGCATTGCGTGAGACTTTTTAAAGAAAAGCAAGCAATGCCCAATCGCTTCAAAATATGATTTTAATAGCAAAGGAGGGATACCACACATGCAGGTCGTCGTATTTAAGCTCAATGATCAGGAGTTCGCTTTCCACATCCAATCGGTAAAAGAAATCATCAAAATTACAGCCATAACCCATGTTCCCAATGCTCAGGAGTCTGTCCAGGGAATTATCAATCTCAGAGGAATGGTTACACCGATTATTAACTTAGCAGAGAGATTTGGCTTTAAGGAGAAGCCCACTACCGAGCATTCCCGAATCATTATTCTTAATATTTTCGAAAGTACGGTTGGGGTTATCGTCGATAGCGTTTCCGAAGTCTTAATGTTCAAGGATGAAGATATACTAGCCCCTGGTGATGAACCGCTGGTCCTTGAAAAATTCATTCATGGCATTGGAATGCTGGACGATCGGTTGCTTATTCTTTTGAAGCCTGAGGAGATTCTCGGTGGAATATCTCAAAGTGCCTGAGGCTTGATATCTTGACTCATCTCACCCCGTATTGAACACAGCATCACCTTTAGTTGAATTTCAGAAGGGAGAAACATAATGAAAGCTTTACAGAATCTCAGAGTAGGAACCAAAATAATCGCTCTTGTGATGTTAATGGCCGTCTTTCTTTCCGTTGTGGGTTACACAGGCTATTACAATAATCTGAAGTCCAATGATATTATCAATACCTTGTACACCGACAAGCTTAGATCCATATCTTTGCTTAAAGAAGCCCGGGCAGCTAACCGCAACATTCAAGGCATCTCTTACCGGTTACTGACAGCCCCTCTCACTCAAACTGAATATCTTGAACTGAAAAACGAGATGGATGCTTTAATCACTCAATTCAATGAAATCTGGACCAATTATAAACAGACCAATCCAGATACTTATGAACAGGATATGTTCCCAACCTTTGAGTCAGAGTTGGAACAATATCGGACCGAGCGCGAAGAGGCCCTGGCCATTGCCTCAGCAGGGAATGAGGAGGAGGGGTTCCGGTATTTTACAAGGGAAGTTACCCCCCACATGGAGAAGCTTAACTCCATCCTGCTGGAAATATCCGATTACAACGATCGGACATCCAAAGAAATGATGGATCAGGCCAATGAAGATTTTAAAAGCTCTACTCGGGTCATCATCATCGTCTTGGCCGCAGCAGTGGTGTTGGCAATCGCCGTGGGCACGTTCATAGGCAGACTTATTTCAGTACCGTTAAATAAAGTCGTGACCAATGTCAATGAGATTGCCCGGGGCAATCTTACCGTTGAAGCGGTCAAGCTGGATACGAAAGATGAAATGGGGATCCTGGCCCAAGCGGTCAACCAAATGGCTGCCAATCTTAAAGACCTGATCAAACATGTCAGTGTCTCGGCGGAACAAGTGGCTTCTTCCTCAGAAGAGCTCTCGGCAAGCTCTGAGCAGCAGGCACTTGCCACAAGCCAGGTCGCCACAGCCATTGCTGATGTAGCCGCCGGAACGGAAAAACAATCCATGGCCATTGATGATACGTCCATGGCCATTGAACAGATATCTGCAGCGATTCAGCAAGTAGCCGCCACCAGCAGCGAGGTGGCCGAACAAGCCAGCAATACTTCCCTGGCGGCCCAGGATGGTCAAAAAGTCATCGACCAGGCTATCAAACAAATGAATAGGATCGGTCATGCTACAGACGTCACCCAAGGAGCCGTTGACAAACTGGCCCAGGGCTCCAGAATGATTGGCGAGATAACGGATGTGATCTCCGACATTGCCTCCCAGACTAATTTACTGGCCCTTAATGCTGCAATTGAGGCCGCCCGGGCCGGCGAGCAGGGCCGCGGTTTTGCAGTGGTTGCTGAAGAAGTGAGGAAACTGGCCGAACAATCCTCCAAGGCAGCCAACCAAATTGCGGAGTTAATCAACGAAAATCAACTCAATATCAATAACGCCGTAACCGCCATGCAGACTGGAAACCAGGATGTGCAGCAGGGCATCGAAATGGTATCTTCTGTCGGCGCGACCTTTGAGCAAATTGCCGGCTCAATCAACCAATCCGTCAACAGCATCCAGGAAGTATCCGCCAGTGTCGAGGAAATGGCCGGTGGAAGTCAACAGATCGTTAATGCCATCAACCAGATCGACACGATCAGCAAACAAAATCTCAGCCAAAGCCAGACCGTTTCAGCGGCCACCGAAGAACAAAGCGCTTCCGTGGAACAGATCTCTTCTTCCAGCCAGGCCTTAGCGAAAATGGCCCAGGATCTTCAGCTTGCTGTGAGCAAGTTCAGCGTCTAGGCCGAAAACAAATCAGGCACCCTACGCTTCATTCAGCGTAGGGTGCCTTTACACTCATTTTTTTATCCTCGGAAACATCTAAAACAAAGTCAACTGGATCAGCAAAATAATGAATAATATCATATTAACGAAACCATTCCCCGTGCTTGAGCAAGCAGATTACCCGTTATCATACAGCCTTTGCCCAAAGCTCCACATGGCATTCAGTTCACAAAATTCAGCGATATAATATATTTCTCCCCAGCCGATTACCTTGTTTTCAGCAGTATAAAGCTTCTGACTAATGACCAGCAGGGGATGGCCTTCTTCAACATTTAACAGGGTGCATACTTCTCCGGTAGCATTTTTAGCGCAGATTTTCAAATCCTTCTTAATCGAAAACAAGGATGTTTTTTTCCCGGCTAACTCAGGGAACGTAGCATACTTAATTTCCCTTTCGACCAAAGGCAGGCCACGGTTGTAAGGCAAATACTTAACATCGTACGCAATCGGGGCACCCTCCGCCAAGAGAAGTCTCTTGATGACAATAACATAGCGGTCGTCAGGAATCTGCAACTCATACATCATTTTGGTGCTGGGAGGAACGACATTCACTTCCAATAATTTGCTGGAGGCGGCAGATCCGCCGGCATTATTCATTTCATTAAAGTTTAAAATATATTTGTCTGTTACCGGTTCGCGGACAAAATATCCTTTTCCGGGCGCAGAATAAGTATAGCCTTCCTGTTCCAATAAGGACAGGCTTTTTCTTACCGTCACTCTGCTGATCTGGTACTCTTGGGACAACTCATTTTCAGAGGGGAGCATATCGCCAGGTTTTAATACGCCCAGCTGAATCTTTTTTCTTAGTTGGTCCACTAATTGAATGTACAAAAGTTCTTTCATTGCCAGCTCCTCAAACAACACATTTGCCGGGACGAGCATTTATTATGCTTCGAACCAATCCAAACATAGTTTCACCCCTTCTGAGGGGTCGACCGTATAGGCATCGGCTCCGATAAAATCGACGCCGTTTTTGACAATTGTCCCCCCGAGAATAATCTTGACCGAATCCCTTAAACCGGCGGCAGTTATTAATTCCACTGTCTCTTTCATGCCCTCCAGCGCAACAATCAGGACGCCGCTTATCCCCACAATCTGGGGCCTAAACTCCTTGATACGTGCGACAAAGGTTTCCGGGGCAACATCAACCCCTAAATCCAGAACTTCAAATCCAGCCATTTTCATCATGCTGCCGAAAACATTTTTGCCAATATCGTGCAAATCGCTTTTGGCAGTCCCCAACAAAACTTTGCCAATCTTGCATTTTTTGCTTTCAGTGGTATAGAGATTCATTTCTTCAATCTTCAGCACATTGTTGAAGATGATGCCGGACATGATCAGATCGGCAATGAAATATTCGCCTTTTTCGTAAAGCTCCCCTACCTTTTCTATCCCGGTCTGGATCTGCTTCAGAATAGATAAAGGCTCCAAGCCCTGGCTAAGCTCCTCTTTTACCAGCTTCAAAACGGCTTTCTCATCTAATTCTGCCATTGCCTTAATCAATTTGTCATCCATTCCGCTCACCCACTTTCTCACTGCCGATCGATTAAATCAATTAATTTCCGCTCAATAACTTGTTAATATTTGTATTTTATTATAACTTTCCCAATTTATATGGTCAAGTTCTCAGCATAACCCAGGCGCACGGGAAATAAAGATAAGGGGCCAAAGGCCCCCCATACTGTTTGTGACAGTTTTGCTTGTTTCAGGCTGTTTTTACGCCTATCTGTAAACTCCGTATTCTTTGGTAAATTCGAACATTGCTTTGACGTTTTCAGGTTTTGCTTCGTCAATCAGCGCCCCACTGTCCATCATGAAGCCGCCGTCTTTGCCGCAAACATCAATCAGTTTCTTACAATAATCTTTGACCTCCTGGGGAGTCCCGAAGTATAGTAACGAATTAGGCACATTGCCGGAGATGCAGGCCACATCGCCCAGTATTTCTTTGGCTCTGAACATATCCACATGTTCAAAGTGGTATAAGACTTTGCCTTTAGGTACGTCTCTTAAAACCTCCAGGCGCGTGTTCATACTGCCTTCACCGTAAACCATTGGGGTAAGTCCGGCATCAATCAGCCCCATCAGCAATTTTCTCAGGCTAGGCCAGTAAAAGGTTTTATATTGCTCATCAGACATGAAATCATCGACCCCTTTATGCAGCCAGATCCAAACAAAGGGGTTGCCCATGGTTTTGGCCGAATTAATGCCTGATTCGATAGCAATCGGGACCATGGCCTCAACGGCCCTCAACAATTCCTCCGGATGTTTGCGCATATCCATCAGAGCCGGGACTGTACCGCGCAGGGTATCCGCCACCATATCAAAGGGGGCAAAGGCAAAAGCGCCCCAGGCGGCCGGAAAGCCTTTTTCCTTCAGTTTCTGACGATACTCAAAGATCGAGCCAAACCAGCGTGCCAGTTCTTCACTGGCTTGCATCAGGGTATTCAAGGATTTCTGCACTTCCGGCAGGGAGAAAGGGTAAAAGGAAGAGAACCAGCCCAGCCAAAGGGAATCCCTCATGGAAGACAAATTGCTGAATGCTTCGAGGGCACCGAAAGACCTGGGGATCCACTTGCTCATAATAAAGTTGGTAGGATCGGAAATCAACTCTTCATATTCGTTGGCTTTCATGTATTCCCCTTCGAGGAATTGATACATGCTGTTTGCTCTAACCCCATGCCCAGGCCATCTGAACCATTTAAGGTCCAGCAATTCCATAACTTTGGCCGGATACAGCAAAACGTTGTCCCAGGCCAAATCCGGGTCAAAATCCGCATAAAGCTTGTCATGGGCCTCAGCTGCTTTAGCATAATCGTTCATGGCCTCTTCGAGGGTTACCCCATAATGGTAAAATGGGAAAGCCTGAAAAATAGGAATAAGGGGCACCCGGTCAGGGACTTTAAGCTGAATGGCATCATTTACTCTTTTAAGTCTCTCTTCATATAATTGTTCAGGTGATTTATTCACACCAAACACCTCCACGCTTTATGTACCGGAATCGTTATTTAACCCATTCCTGGCAGATCTTTACCCCTTCAGCGGCATTTACCGTGAAGGCATCCGCCCCAATATGCCTGCAGGCATCTTCCGTTACCGGGCTGCCTCCCAAAATGATTTTAATCCCGTCACGCACGCCGGCGGCTGTTAAGGCATCCACCGTAGCTTTCATGGCGCCGAGCGTCAGGGTCAAAAGACCGCTCATCCCTACGATCTGCGGCTTTATTTCTTTTACTTTTTCTACAAATACGCCGGCGGGAATATCAATGCCCAAATCATAAACTTCAAAACCGGCTGCTTCCATCATGCCTCTGAAGATATTTTTGCCGATATCATGCAAGTCACCTTCAACAGTACCTAAAACCATTTTGCCGATTTTTTCCGTGCTTGCCTCTCCAATCACCGGTTTTAAAATGCCCAGTGCGTTGTTCAGCAGCTCGCCGGCATAGATCAGATCGCCAACAAAATATTCGTTTTTCCCAAATAAATCACCAACAATAGCCATACCCTGCTGGCACGCTCCAACCACACTATTGACCTCGGCTTCACCGGGCTCTGAGGTAACAAATTCATTCAGCATTTTTTCCATTGATTCTCCGTCGAGATTACCTAAGGCCTGCGTCAATGCCTTTAAATCCATCTTTACATCCTCCCTGAATCAATCTTTCCAACCGGTTAAATCCAAACTGAACACAAACATTTCGTGTTAAAAAGATAAGACAACACCTCCTCATCTCTCAACCCGATATTAACTTGTATTAATAAGTTGTGGTTTAAAAATAGCTGCCTTTTGGATTTGGCAGTTTGCTGCGTATATTTTTTTCAAGCAATATTTCACTCAGATTATTTATAGATTTTCAACTTATTAATACAAGTATTATCAACTTAATTATAGTTGGGCTATCCGGATTGGTCAATCGTTTTTGTCGTTATTTTCTGACTTTATTGTTTCGCCCTTGTCCTATCTGTTGATCCACCCTTGACGGCATAATAAGCAAGGCACTCTACGGAATTTAACGTAGAGTGCCTCCGATTTAGTGATTGATGGTTATTCCACCAGCCTGCCGTCGATAAACTGAACAGTTTTATCGGCAAATTCAATCGTAACGGTATGGGTAACCCCAGCCGGGGAATTCGGCCCCGGCAGCTCGCTCCCCATAGTAAACGTGGAACCGACGTCGTCAAAGGGATTATGAAATACCCATGTGGGACGGTAGCGCTGTCCCGTACCGATAACCTGATGATTTTCGTCATAGGTTATCTCCGGTGTGTAGGAGCCGAGCAGGTCATGTCCGTTTTTCAGCTGAAAATGAATTTCCAGGTGATTATCCTTAACCTCATAGGTCATGTCCATGTCCTGAGAAGAGACGGAAAAGCCCACGGCAAACAGACTAATGAGAACAAGCAGACATACCACCGCACTCCCCACCGCGACAGCGGCCCTGCGGATATAACTGATCCGCACTTTTTTCAGGCAGTCAACTTCCTTATCTCCGGCAATGGGGACCTCTTCCCTGATCTCACCTGCCATCTCGCTGTGAAAGGTCCGGCATTCTTCGCAGCCGGCCAGGTGTTTTTCGATTTCTTCGTTACTGGCTGCGCTGGCCAGGCCTTCAATATAGGTGGGCAACAGGTCCCGGATAATATCGCATTTCATACCCTTCTCCCCTTCATGATTTTTTGTTTTCCCCTGTAAAACGTGACCCGGGCCCAGGTTTCATCTTTATCCAAAATCTCCCCGATCTCACGGAAGCTGAATTCCCCCGTCAGCGTTTAGCCCCTAAACCCGCTATATCTTGAAACTATAAAAGCATAGCCAACCCACACCATTCCTAAAGTTCCATAGAGCCAAGCAGCGTTGCCGACTGCGGCCAGCAGCATCCCGAACATGCCGCTGCCCGCCGCAATCCCCATGTCCAAGGCGTTCTGCTGCAAAGAAAGGGCGGTCGTGCGTTCGTTCAATTCAGCTTTTTCGGTCATCCAGGCCATTAATACGGCGATGCTGCCAAAATAACCGGCCCCGGAAAATAATCCGGCGGGATAAAAACAAAGAGGCACTTGCGGGATGATTGAGAAAAGAATGATCCCGCCGCCCAATAATAAAAAGGACCAGCTGTTGATGGGCAAGCGGCCCCAACGATCGGAAAGCCAGCCGAAACCAAGATTGCCCAGGATTCCTCCCAGGGAGAAAAGGGTAAAAAAATAACCCGGATTGCTAATCTTGGTTTCATCTTTAAGAAATAAAACCGCAAAAGAGATCAGGATCCCGTAAATCAAGGCGGCGGCAAAAGTATTGCTTATAATCAAGGGACACTTTTGTAGAAATATCCATAAATTGAGCCTTTGCCGCAAATTCATTTCCCTTGGGTTTGTTTCCTGAGGAGGCCCGGCTTTCTTTAAAGAAATCAAGAAGATGGGCAGCATCCCTAACAAAGCCAACCAAGCCGTCCCCTGAAAAAACAAAGGATACCTGTAATTTTGAATGATATAAAGAGCACCAACAGGGCCAACCATCAAAGATAATGACGCCACCATCCGCAAGATGCCGATATATTGACCTTTTTGGCCACTGCCCCCGCAAGTGGCGGCCGTTGCCGAAGCGGCCGGAAAATATGAAGCCAACCCTACTGCCTGCAGCAGGCGCAGCAGGACAACCTGCCAAACTGTTCCGGCATAACAGAGCATAACCGAGGCAAGCAAAAAAGAGGCGCTGCCCAGGAGCATGACAAAGCGCCTGCCCCGCACATCGGCCAGGGGTCCGAAAAAGAAACGCAGGATTACAGCCGCAGCCAGAAAGAGGGTTGACTGCAAGCCCACGATCATATCCGTACCGCCCATCCTGACCAGCAGTACCGGTGTTACCACCATAAAGATATTGTTGTAGGTATAGATAAAAAAAGCGGAAATCAGGAGAATCAGGAAATCCCGGCACTCCCTGGCCGGTTGTTCGGAACACATGCCGCTCACTTCCTTCTTGCCAATGATTATACGTACTCCTTTAAGCGGGGTAAATCAGCAATAACCAATCTTCCTCTGCCCTTATGAATCAGCTTCTGCTTTTGAAATACGGATAAAGCATTAAAGACGCTGTTGCGGCAAGCACCGACCATCGTCGCCAGTTCCTCATTATTAAAAGGAATCTCAATATAGCCCCGCTCATTCTGGGGAAATTCTTCCGCCAGAAGAACGAGAAGGGCAGCCAGTCGTTCCGCCGTATTGTATAAGGATATATTGACGATTTCCTCTGCCTCCACCGCCATATGGTGAAAAATATAACTTGTGAAAGCAGCAAAATATTGAGGGTTGTTCATAACAAAGGTGTAGAGCAGGGAGAACTCACAGGCGTAAAGTGAAGTCGGTAAAATGGCTGTGGCTGTGGTAATCGTCCTTTTTTCTTTAGCTAAATTCTGAAATCCTAAAAGAGAACCGTTTGTATAGTAAAACAAGGCTTTTTCCCGGCCTTCTTTCGTAACCACGTGAAGCTTGATGATGCCATTGATAATAAAATAACTGTAAGGGTGGGGCTCTTTGTCATGCCAAAGGATTTCACCCTTTGGCAAATGCCTTACCGTGCAGGGTATAAGTTCATTTTTAAATATTTCTTGGATGCTGAGCGATAAATCGTTTCCTTTTAAAAACTGTTTCATAATTTTCGCCATGAAAACGACTCCTTTCCAGGTATACTCGCTGCTTCTTCCTTCTTTCCATCTGTTTTTGTCCCATTCAGACATTACAACTTAATCCCATTATACTACATTTCTTCCTCATAAACGGCCATTAGTTTGGCCGCCCTTGCTGAGGCTGTGACCGCAGGCGGAAGCAGAAAGGCCATCCCTCCTGCTCCCGCCCTCACCTCACTTAGAGATGAACTCCCTGCATAAAGAAGATCAGGCGCGAGAAGATTTCACCAAGGATGACACATCCCAAAAAGAAGCGGGCGGCATTTTTACTGCTTATCTTGCCCTTCAGAGCCAGATAAGCTATAATGGCCGGCGCCACCAGCCCAATTCCCCAACGCACCATATCCAAACCCACTGTTGAGGGAAGTACCACATCCATGGTCTGAAGGCGCAGCTGCAGCATAAACGCTAGAGACACGATAATCTGCACAGCCACGGCGCTTAAAGCCACAACGGTCATTTCCTTGCCGGCTTTTTCCTCATGATACTGCATATGAAGAGCATAGATCACCGCTGCTCCAAGCAGGAACGCACTGCTGAAATAATAAACCACCGTCAGGCCGCCGTTCCAGGCCGGGATACCATTGGCTCTCACATAGACCAAGGAACAAACCAGAAGCAATCCACAGGACACTACGCTGCCGATGATATAAAGCGCTGTAGGTATCTTCTTATCTTTGTATACCAAAAAGGCGGCAACCAGGAGAATGATCCCGAAAACCAGGGACCAAAGCCCTTCCTGGGCGATCATAGAACCCAGATTATGAAAGGCGTTGAGAAAACGGAAAGGCCTGCCCAGGTGGGTTGCCGAGGCCAGCATAGCGATGCCTGCAAGAACCAAAAGAAGAGGCATAACCTGACGCGCTGTTTTTTCCCGGACCTCTGCAGAGGGAATGCCGCTGGCCTGCCAGAGTGTATAGGACAGGAAGGTTCCTGTGCATAAACCCATCAATAACGTGAAAACGACCAAGGATAAATTAAGTTCTGCCATAGTTCCACCTCCTACACATAATAAACGGACGGCCCGGTTCCGAATTTGGGCAAAAAGGGCTGGGCGTGTTTGGCGGCAATAAGACGGGAAATCTCACTGTCCGGATCGCTGATCACCCCGAAGATCCGCGCCTCCCCGGGACAGGATTCCACACAATAGGGTTTTTCACCCTTAGCAATGAGTTCCATGCAAAAGGTGCATTTGCTCATCACTTTTTTCTCTGTATCAAATTCCGGGGCATCGTAGGGACAAGTCCAGACACAATATTTACAGCCGATGCAGACATCCTGATTGACTGAAACCAGCCCGTTATCGTCCTTGTGCATCGCTCCTGTCGGACAATTCTTAACGCAGGCCGGATCTGCACAATGATTGCACAGCCGGGGCCGGAAGGCCAGCACCGGATTCGGATAGTTTCCGGCCGGCTGATACATGATCCGGCTGCCGATCATCTCCACACTGCTCCAATGAGCGCCTCCCGGGACTTTATGATTGATTTTACAGCCGATGACACAAGTTTGGCAGCCTACGCATCTTGTGGTGTCAATCAACATTCCGTATTGTTTATTGGACATGGGTCAACCCCCTTTGTAATTTATACTTTTTGCACTTCCACCAGAACATCATAAAAAGCTGAATTGGTCTGACTGATGGCTTCTTCAACCGGATTAAGGGTTAAGTGGGTTAAGTTTTGCAGATTCCCTTCAATATAGTAATCCGGCGACCAACCGCTGGCTATGGCAGTAACTCCGGGCACAATGCCTTCCGTCACAAAGGCTTTGACCACGCAATGGCCCCGATCGTTGAAGACTTTGACCTTATCCCCATGGGTGATGCCCCTGGCTGCGGCATCCACCGGATTGATCTGAATTTCCGGCTCTGATTGCACGATGCGCAAGGCGGGGTAAAGCATGTGCTGAGTGTGGACATTCAGGCGGTCATGATAATTGATACACACCAAGGGGAACTTTTTGCCAAGTTCTCCCCGGGGATTCTCCAGCATGGGCTTATAGGTCGGAACATGCTCACCCAGCTCTTTGAGTCTTTCCGTGTAAAATTCGAATTTGCCGGTTGGGGTCTTATACTTTTGATCCTTGAAGGAATAGACAGGGTCAAAGATACCGTCAGAGCGGGTGAAAATCCCTTCTCCCACGAATTTATCCCAATTAAAGGAAGCGAAGGCAGGATGCTCGGAAGTCATAAAAGTACGCACCCATTCCTCATCGGTTTTATTCCAGAGATGCCCGAAACCCAGTCTTTCGGCGACACCGGAAGCAATTTCGCAATCGGATTTGCTCTCGCCCATGGTGGGGATAGCGGGCTGATCGAGCATAACCCAGGGAGAGCGCACTAGAATGTCCCAAACTTCCCAATGGGTTTTGCCCGGCAGAACCAGATCGGCATATTTGCCTGTCCAGGTCCAGAAGGGATCCACATGAACGATAAAGGGAATGTTCGGCAGAACCTTATTGATCACGCGATTGGCATCCGGAGATTGATTGACAAAGTTGGAGACCCCAATCCAAAGGAATTTGATTTCCCCTTTTTCAGCCATATCATAGATATGGGCACTTTTTCTCTCGGTAATCGGTTTGCCGCCAATATCGGTCCATTCCTTAAAATTGAAATCAGGTACGGTAACACCGGGAATAGGGTTGATGGAAGAGGTTCCGCCCATATGGGAAGCTCCGCCCCCGGAAACACCGATATAACCGGCTACGGCTGCCAAAGTGGCCACTGTCCGGAAGGGTGAAAAAGAATGATACACCCGCTGCATCCCTTGACCCATGCGGATACCGGCCGGCTTCATGGTCGCGTACTCATGGGCCAGTTGCTCCACAACCGCTTCTTCCAGCCCGCAGATTTCAGCCGTGGCTTTAATGGTATACTTGGCAGCTTCGTCAACCAAATCGACAAAGGAGGGATGGCATTTCAGGCCCTCGGCAGAGGTATATTCCCCGGCAAGGGCAGGATTTATATTGGGGGTATCCGCAGGGACAATGGTCCGGGAGTTTTCGTCCCAAACAGCATATTGCTCACCCAGGCGCAGATATTGGCCATTGTCGTTGCGCACAAGCAAAGGGGCGCAGCTATTGGCTTTAAGCCAGGCTGTGTCATGCAGATTGTGGGAGATGAGGTAGTTGATCATGCCCAGAGCCAGGGCCGGATCAGTCTGAGGCCGGATGGGGACCCATTGGTCGGCGACCGCTGCAGTGCTGGATTGGCGGGGATCGATAACGATGATTTTGGCGCCGTTTTCCCTGGCCTTAATGATGTAACGCAATTCGCTGGTATGGGTATCGGCAAGATTGCGGCCCCAGATGATCACCAGTTTGGAGTTCAGATAGTCCCGGGTATCATGGCCGCCACGCTCCTGACCGAAGACCAGCCTCATGCCCATACTGGCGCCGTGGTCCCCCATCAGCCCTTCTGTGATGTACGTCGTGCCGCCGAAACATGCACCTAAACGGGTGGTGGATTCCCAGGCCAGCTTGGCCAGATTCCCTGACATGGTAAAAAAGGATGCCGCTTGTGTTCCATAGTTTTCTTTGGTCTCGGTAAGCTTTTCAGCGATGATATCATAAGCCTCATCCCAGGTAATCTGTTCGAACTTCCCTTCTCCCCGCTCTCCCACTCTTTTCATGGGATAGAGTACACGCTCCTTAGGGTCCTGCAGGCGTTGGGCATAACTCATTCCACGCAGACAGGCATTGGGATAATCATCCCGCCCCGGCAAGAGCCCAGGGGTGACGGCGACGATTTTGCCGCCTTGCACATGTCCCTTCAGATGACAGCGTGAGGTACAGTTAACAGTGCAGCAGCTGTGAACGTATTTGACCGTTGCCTCATCCGCGGCCTTCAATGCCGGCGAGCCGGAGCTCAAAGCACCGGCTATGCCCAGGGAGCTCGTCACTGTAACTGCCCCTACCCCTTTGAGGAACATCCGCCGGGTAATCTTGGGGCCTTTAAAGGATAAACCCATTGAAACTTTTTTCATTAAAATCCTCCTTCCAATTAGTGAATAATATTATGAGTACTTGCTCCTATCTTAACAGCGATCCTTGTTCCCTTCTGCACAATATTGGGCGTAAGTCCACGAGTACATAATAAAAAATACGACCCTCATCTCCACTTCCCGGTGATAAGAGTCGTATTTTTCAACTCTGGAAAGATGTCATTTCCCTCTGGTACCCCCTTGGCGGCACACTATCATTTTCTCAGGTATATGGGCACTGTTGTGAATAACTATGCTTTCGAAAAGAAACGGAAATATCTCCATTTATTATTTGATATAATATAAATGTTGTTACGTTCAGAATTACCTAAGAAATATAGATAAAAAGGAGTTTACTTCACAATGATTCATTCTTTTTTAATGATCGGACAGTCAAATATGGCTGGCCGGGGCTTTTTAAACGATGTTCCACCTATTTATAATGAACGCATCAAGATGCTCCGAAATGGGCTTTTTCAATTTATGGAGGAGCCCATAAATTATGATCGCTCAATTGCCGGTGTTGGTCTTGCGGCATCTTTTGCCGCTGCATGGTGTAAGAAAAACAAGCGGGATGAAATAGGTCTTATTCCCTGCGCCGAGGGAGGCAGCAGTCTTGATGATTGGTCAGTGGACGATGCACTCTTTGCCAATGCCATAGCACAGACAAAGCTTGCTCAGCGTATTAGCACATTGGACGGAATAATCTGGCACCAAGGAGAAGCTGAGTCTCATTCGGGAAAGTATCGTGACTATTACGATAAGTTCTTTGTAATTATTGAAAGACTGCGCCAAGTACTTGATGTTCCGGAAATTCCTCTGATCATTGGCGGTCTTGGTGACTATCTTGGCCACGGCATAATGGGAGGGTATTTTAATGAATACAGCCAAGTCAATGAAGAACTTAAAAGGTTTGCCCACAGTCATAACAACTGTTACTATGTCACAGCTGAGGGATTGACTTGTAATCCGGACGGTATTCATTTGAACGCTGTATCTCAAAGGATTTTTGGTCTGCGCTACTATGAAGCTTATGACCAAAAATGTCATATTCTTGGGCCTGTTAGAAATGAAAACAGCGCGAATGAGATAGATAACGATAGACCACATACCAAGGCCGAAAAAGCACAGATGATCAACGTACTCTTTTTTGGTGGAAAGATTTCTTTTGAAGAATACCAGCAGAAGATGTCACAAATCGGTGACTAACAAAGCAATCCCTAATTACTTTATAGCATACCTGACAATAAAAAAGCAGAAAAACCCTGGCTGCAGCTTCCAGGATTTCTGCTTACAAGAAGAGTATCTTTCACACTATACTATATGTCCCTAACGCCATAGATGTGACAGGCACCGATTAGTTTTCGGTGCTTTTTTCGTGCGTGAGCAGCTCCCCCACTCCGACGTCCAGGTAGGTGCAGAGCTTATCTATAAGATCTTCCGGGGATTTGGCTTTGCTCTATGTGCACCTTGTTGGGAATAGGCTGCCGTCTTGGCTGTGGCGGGCTTTTGAGGCCTTGCCGCAGCTGCTTGCTGAGATGTCTTTGCTTTTGGCACGATAACGGTGTTGACCAATGGATAGGGATGCTCCTTCACTTCGGGTAATGTTTTACCGATTCGTTTTTGAATGTCGCGCAATAAGGGCTTTTCTTCAAAGTCACAAAACGTAATTGCCTTGCCGCCGAGGCCGGCTCTGCCTGTACGACCAATCCTGTGAATATAGGTTTCAGGAACCTCCGGCAGGTTGTAATTGATGACATGAGAAAGTTCTTGGATATCCAGCCCGCGGGCAGCAATATCTGTTGCAACAAGAATTCTTGTTTTCCGTTTTTTAAAAGCATGCAAAGCCTGCTCCCTGTTGGCTTGAGATTTGTTTCCGTGAATTGCTACTGCTGTAAATCCCTTTTTATTCAGTTCTTTTACTATTTTATCTGCACCATGTTTTGTCCGCGAAAATACGAGCACAGAATCATATTCGTTGTTTTTCAGCCAATAAGTCAACAGAGCCGCCTTGTTGGCCTTATCCACAAAATAAACTTCCTGTTCAATGATATCAAGCGGAGAAAATTCCGGCGTCATTGCAATCTTCACAGGTCCTTTTAAGATGGTATCCGCGAGCTTTTCTATTTCAACCGGCATAGTTGCTGAAAACAACATGTTCTGCCTTTCCCTGGGCAGGTAAGTGATAATCCTTTTTACGTCGTGAAGCATACCCATATCCAGCATTTGATCAGTCTCATCAAGCACAAAATGTTCCACATGGCTTAAATCGATAAATCCTTGGTTGATTAAGTCAAGCAGTCTGCCCGGGGTTGCCACCAGGATATCAATTCCCTTTTCCAGTTTCCTTGTTTGCGGGGCCTGCCCTACACCGCCAAAAATGACCAGCGGCCTTAGGGGCAGGTTGACTCCGTAAGCAGTGAAGGACTCTGCGATTTGAGTCGCCAGTTCCCGGGTCGGCGCGAGAACTAAGGCTCTGATCTGTCTTTTGCCCTTTAGCAAACCCTGCCCCATGGCAAGGCTTTGCAAGATCGGAATTGCAAAAGCGGCGGTCTTGCCCGTGCCTGTTTGGGCACATCCCAACAAATCCAGCCCCTCAAGCAGGTGCGGAATCGCCTCAGCCTGGATAGGGGTTGCCTCTGAATATCCTTGCGCTGTCAGCGCCTTTTGAATCGGATTGATTATCTTTAGTTCGTTTAATAACACTTGTTTCACCTTTAATCCTTTAATATTGATAAAATTGGTCGTTTTTTTCTGACACTTTGTGTCATTATAAAGAAAGTTCCCTGATGATGATCTTTTGCATTTTCATCATCGCCTGTATTTGAGCGTCCGTGCCGGTTAAGGCTCTCATGTTATAGGGTACGATCTGCCAGGACAGACCAAACTTATCCTTAGCCCAACCACATTGCTCCGCCTCTTTGACATGAGACAGCTTATCCCAAAAGTAATCGATCTCATCCTGGTCTTCACACTCGATCGTCATTGATATGGCTTCGTTAAAATGGAAGTATGGGCCACCGTCCAGCGCAAGATACTTTTGTCCGTTTAATGTAAATTCAGCAGTTATTATTTTACCAGACATACCTTTAAAATGTTCATCAAGAGCTTCATTGGGATACCTTACAATTTTCTGTATTTCAGAATTGGGGAATACATTGACGTAGTAATTTATTGCCTCTTCACAATTATTGTCACCGAACCATAATGACGGTACTATCTTTTTCATGTTTCCTCCTTGCTGGAATCTCCTGCTCTTCAGAATCGATGGGGTGCCGGGCCATAATGGTCAAAGTGTTGACTACCACTGACGCATAATACATCCCGGCTGTTTCCTTCCTTAAAATTCGGCAGTTTGGAAAATCGCGAAGCCTGCTTCCTGATTTTTAAAAAGGGCGGATTTTCAAGATGGCCTCGAAGAGCTCCGCCACGTATAGCGCCAGTGGCTGACCGGATCTTGCCAATATCTCAAAAGCTACCGGACACACTTCAACCACATTCAACACACTGTAAAGACTCTTTAACCTTTCCGGCTGGTTTGTATACGGATACGTCTTGCAGCTTTCAGGTTTCACATCACCTAGTTTACATTCCCCATCTTCAGCCAGAAAATCACAGGGCCGGTGCTTGGTTTGATAATTATACCCTACTTCGTCGAACCCAGAAAGAACTCTTTGAACTGATCAGCTGTTAGCTTCATGTATCCCGCTGCTTTTTCCAGTTCATCTTCATCGGCACGATTCTTCAGGAAGGAACGAAATCTGAAATTATCAGCCTCTATCATCTTTGCTGCTTTTTTAACTTCACTCGGTTTCAGCATATCTTCTGTTTCATCTCACATTATTAGCAGTATTGGCAACATAATGTGTAGCATAGGCTTTTTCTATAAGGGCATCTCCGGATTTACTAAAACGCAAGGGGATTTTTTTGCCTTTTACACCCCACCGGTTATATGCTGTCCATGAAGGCTTTAACTGATTCTCCAGAGCATATGCCCTCAGTTCTTTCATAATAAATGACAACTTCCTCAAGTTGGCCTTACATACCTTTTCAAGGTACGGTACACGGCCGCACCGCCAATCTTCATAATCTTTGGCAGATAATACTCCGATTTTCATCAGTAGCCCTACAGGAGATATGTAAATCTCCTCCGTTAGTGTACTGCTTGCCATAGAGTGTATCTTATGTTTTAGTTCCTCGTTATTCATTCTTCATCCCTTCACTTGCTTTGGTCCTTCCTCAGCGACGACGTTCCAGTTCACGCCAAATTTGTCTCTTACTGCGGCATGGAACACACTGTAGAAGGTCTCGGTCGGCGGGAGCGTCACCTCGCCACCCACGCAAAGCACGTCGAAGATAGCCGTCGCTTCCTTGCCCGTAGGTACCGTGGCGGTTAGCTTGATGTTATCACCGTTCTTGGGTGGTGCAGCTTCATCGGCAAACCAGACGTTCGTACCACAGACGATCATCTCAGCGTGCATGACCCAAGTACGCAGCAATTCAGGCGGCGTCTTTGAGCCCTCCGGCATATAGTCACCGTAAGGCAGAATTTTTGGTTCGTCACAATTGAAGACGGCGCGGTAGAAATTCAGCGCATCTTTGCAATTCCCGTTGAATGTAAGATAAGGTATAATCATGGTTTTATCTCCTTTGTTTTACGTTTGGTGATACTCCCTCTTATTCTTTCCCAATATTTCTAACGAGCAATCTTTTTCAGCCGGATCTCAACAACGTTTATCATCCAGTTAATTTTCTGCTGTACTTTTAGATCCGAGCTTTTCATTTGCTCTAATTTTATAAAGATTGACTGACTTTAGTCGCCTCAAGATAGACAAGCGGAAAGGCGGCTCTTAATACTTTCCGCCGGCCAACAGAAAAACCATTTTTCTCAATAAACCCGGTATATTCCTCCGGTGTCCACTTCGAGTAAGTTTCAAACCCGATAAGTTTCAGTATTCTGGCGTTCAGATTCCAGGTAGAGTTTTTCAGGTGCCCATGGGCAAAGGTCGGCGCGATCAGTAATCCGTCAGGTTTCAGTACCCTGCGGATACTCGCAAGGGTTGCTTCGGGGTCTGGCATAATATGCAAGGCATTGGAAATGATGACCGCATCAAACGAGTCATTCGCAAAGGATAACGCCGTAGCGTCTTCGAGGGAAAATCTAACATTTGCCGGAGCAATTTTCTTTTTTGCGGTTTCAATCATCTTGGGGGAGAAGTCCGTCGCCTCAACTTGCCGGACAAATTTGGCTATGCCAAGGGCCATCAAACCGGTTCCGGTGGCGACTTCCAAAACCCGCATATCGGCTCTCAGCACTTCCGACATCAGACTGTACATTTCTTCGTATGCCGCTTTGTTAAACCGATTAATCTCGAAGTCATACAGCCCGGAATACCGGTCCCAAAATTTTTTGTTGTTGCGCATAGTCAATTACTCCCTTGACCTGAAATTTAATCGTCCAGGCTAAGCTCCACTTCTAAAACATCACGAACAAATTCCTCAAACTCCCGGGGCGAAAAACAGTTATGAAAAACATAATTCGGCATTTGTACCTTTAAAATATTGTAAACTATTGTCATAATATAATAATAAGACCAAACATATGTTCAGGTCAACCTGATAACATATATTTGGTCTCAAAACTTAAGTTACACTCACAAAATAGTTTCATAAGAATCCTTCTACAATTACCACCGATAGACACTATCCAATCCTTCCATCATTGCACCCTTATGGGATAAACCAGTGGCTTTTGGCAAACAACTGCAAGGATGTTTGTATGGAATCGACCGAAAAATATTGGACTCCCGTTTACAATATCCTCGAAACCGACTGCAAAATCGTCCTCGCCCACCCAAGTATGTCAAGGCCATTCGCGGCAAAAAAACCGATAGAGCACGATTTGGTGTCCGGCAGCTTTATCCCTCCGGCAGAGATTCGCCAGCTTCGGGATTTGATGCGCTATCAGAACAAACTGACCAACTTTTCCACCGGAGAAAAGAACCGTGCTCAAAAATGCCTGACGGTTTCCAATATCAAATTGGATGATGTGTTTTCCGACGTTTTTGGAAAAAGTGCGTCATTCCAAATCAACTGTCTCTCCTTTTTTGTTTATCATGCCTTGAGAATGCCAAAGAAGATAAGGTTCCGGATCACTCCGTCTTCTCTCAAAAACGCAGACGCCGCTTCAAGGATACGGAAGTGTTTCGGGCGACTTTCAATACCGTGGTTAAGCGCTGCGCCGAAGCGGGCCTCATCGGCGGCGCTATTCGTCGACAAAACGATAGCCGACCCCGATTTCAGTCAGTATAAATCGCGGCTTTGCAATGTTCTTCTCTATTTTACGCCGCAGATTGGCCATAAAAACCCGGATAGTTTTCGTATCGCCTGTTTCACTATAGCCCCATACTTCCTTAACGATATAGTTGTGGGTCAGAACCTTCCCCTTGTTGGCAATCATGAGCTGCAGCAACTTGTATTCCATCGGAGTTAAATGGACCTCATTCCCATCAACGAGGACTTTGCGTTTTTCATAATCCACCGTTAAGTAATCACAGGAAAAAACGGATAGGGATGGAGGCGCCAATTGTTGCTGGAGCCTTCTCTTAACCGCGCGGATTCTCGCCAGCAGCTCGCCCATATGGAAAGGTTTCGTAATATAATCGTCCGCTCCCAAGTCCAATGCTTCGATCTTTTCCTTTTCCTGCTCTCTTGCCGACACCACAAGTATTGGCGTACCGGAAAAGCCGCGAATTTCTCTGATGACCACCAGCCCGTCCTTATCCGGCAGTCCGAGATCCAGTAATACCATATCGGGATGATTGGATGTAAATAAAAACAGCCCTTCATCCGCGCTTTCGGCAACCGTGACCTTATAGCCCTCCTTTTTGAGAGAAACCGCGACGAAGTTTGAAATATACCTATCATCCTCAATCAGCAACACAGTGAGTTCATCCGTCATTTTTTATTCACCTCCATTTGGAAGGGAGAACACAAAACGGGCGCCTCCGGCCGGCTGATTTTCCGCCCGGATCGCTCCGCCATGAGCTTCTACAATAGCCTTGCAAATTGCAAGACCCAGCCCCATTCCGCGTTTTCCATCAATAATATTGTTTTTTTGGGTTGTAAACCCATCAAACAGCCTGTTCATGATATCTTCGGCAATGCCATTTCCATTATCGCAGACTTCAAATACCACGTCATTTCCCAATATACCTACTTTAAGATCAATACAGCTGTCAAGGGGTGTATGCTTGACGGCGTTGTCCAGTAAATTTACAAGAACCTGCACGACAAGCTTGCCGTCCATGGGTAATGAAATCACCTCATTGGGCAACGAAACCTCTAAATGTCTGTTTTTCAGAATTCGAGACATATGAGAAGTCGCTTCGTTCACAACATCATCCACAACCTCGTCCTCTTTGTGCAAAAAAAGCTGGCCTTCTCCTATACGGGTCATATTCAATATGTTCTCTACAAAATTGGCCAGCCAGATCATTTCTTCGCTAATGTCGGCGGCCAGCTTTTTTTGCTCTTCAAGCGATAATTGCTCAAATTTGTCCGTTAGCAGCGAGCTTGCGCCGGTGAGCGCCGTGAGCGGGGTACGCAAATCATGGGCCACCGAACGCAGCAGCGTACTGCGCAAGCGCTCCCGCTCCATAGCGACCCGTATTTCTTCCCGTTCACGATAGCTGTACTCTCTGTCCAACGCGGCCCCAAGCTGTGTCGCCACGGTTTTTACTACCAGTTCCTGCTGGAAGGTCAACTCATCCCTTCCGCAATATAAGGTGAGCGATCCCATTTGCTTTGCAACGCCTTGTATGGAAATTGTGAGCCCTTCCATATCTGATTGGGCATACTGTTCGCTGAAATATTCCTGATCATCCCCGTCCAGGATAACGCGGCTTGCATATCCTGTATGATCATAGATGTACTTAATTCCCCGCAGAATGATATTGCGTTTTCCTGTGATATGCAGGAAATCTTCGGCCACTTTATAGAGCAACCTCGCCGTCAGCTCGCTCTGATGGGAAATGCTTATTTGCTTTTGCAGGCGGGAGGTGATCGTGCCCGAAACAACGGCGGTTACAAGAAAGAACAGCAACAGCATCACGTCCACCGCACTGTAGATCAAAAAGGCATAACGTGGCTCCGTAAAGAAAAAATCGAACAATACCACGCCGGCCACGGATGCAGCAATGCCATAAATATATCCATTGGTCAGTATCGTTACAAACAGAACGCCAAGCAGAAACATCATGAGTATGCTTTCTCTGCCTGCGCCAAGTCTGGCGATCAGGAGCGAACCTAACAGGGATAACGTCAGTACAACCAGCACCTTCATTACCGAACGGGCGATTTCTCTGTTTTTCCTGTTTATCGTCACGAGTCCATAACCTCCCTTCGCCAGAGTACATAATTAACGTTATTTCATATCCAGTATACGGGAGCAGTCTTTCGTATTTCCTGCGATGATCAGGTGCTGGTTCTTCATAAAAACATGCTCGGCGCTGGTAACGGGGATTATTTTCCCGTTTTTCTTTATAGCGATGATATTGATATTATATCTGGAACGGACATTTACCTGTTTAATGCTTTTATCTACCCAGTTATCCGGCACCTCGATCTCAAAGATCGAAAAATCCTCTGCCAATTCAAAATAGTCAAGGACATTGCGCGCGCTATATTTCCGTGCGGCCTTCAGCGCCACGTCCCGCTCGGGATGAATGACCTCGTTGGCTCCGTTGCGCAGCAGGAACTTTTCATGAATCGTTCTGTCTGCTTTTGATACCACATACTTTGCTCCAAACTCCTTCAGCAACGATGTGATTTCCAAAGACGCTTGAAAATTATCGCCGATGCATACAAAGCATATGTCAAAGTTGCTTACGCCCAAAGAACGCAGCAGCTTTTCATCCATACAATCGCCGATATGGGCACGCGTGACGCAGGGCAGCAGGTCGTTTATCTTTTCCTCTTCCTTATCGACGATCATGACTTCATTGCCAAGCTCCGTCATCCTTGTGGCCAAATGCTTTCCAAACCTGCCAATGCCGATGATCAATACTGTTTTCATGTTCTTCCTCCCTAGCCGATGATAATCTTTTCTTCCGGATTTCTAAGCTTCGATTTCGTTCCCATCATTACAGCCATTAACAATGTCAGGCTGCCTACGCGCCCGCTGTACATGAGCAGTATGATGACCATGCGTGACAGCGTATCCAATTCTCGTGTGATCCCTGTGGACAGCCCTACCGTGCCAAGGGCCGACAGCGTTTCAAAAGCCGCATCTTTCACAGGCAATCCCTGCGTAGTAATGAGCAAAAATATGCCCAAAATCGATAACATAATGTATATTGTCGTACTGCAATAGGCCCGTTTGATCGTATTGTTCTCCAATCTCCTGTGGAAAATATTGATGTCGTCCGTATTCCTGATGTAGGATATCGTCGCCAGCAAGATGACCATGATGGTGGTCGTCTTGATACCGCCGCCTGTAGAACCGGGAGATGCTCCGATTAACATCAGCAGCATGGACAAAACCGTGCCGCCTTCAGTTAACGCAGCAGTATCCACCGTGTTAAAACCGGCTGTTCTTGGCGTGATCGATTGGAAGAGCGAGGCCAGCAGCTTATCGATCGGGTGCATCGCCGCGAGCACGTTGCCCTGTTCCATGGCATAGAACAGAATTGCGCCGCCGATAATTAAAAACGCCGTCGACAGTAGAACAATCTTGGTATGAAGCTTATAGCGTACGTAACGCAGCTTGTGCTCCATGATATCATCCCAGACCACAAACCCAAGTCCGCCGATGACGATCAGCGTCATAATCGTCAGATTGACCAGCACATCGCTCTGATAAGGTATCAGAGATGTGTATGGGGCAAATCTTCCCATCAGGTCAAAGCCCGCATTGCAAAAGGCGGATATCGAATGGAATATGGCATAATAAACGCCTGTCGCTACACCCATCTGAGGACAAAAGCGAATAGCCAACAATATCGCACCCATGCCCTCAACTATCGCAGTACAGATGATTATGCGTCGAATCAATCGCACAATACCGCCTATTTGAAAAGCGCTGACCGACTCCGTCAAAACACCCCGTTCCGCAAGACCGATCTTGCGCCGGGCCATCATCAAAAAGAGAGTAGCCACCGTCATAAAACCCAATCCGCCGATTTGAATCAGGCATAAGATCACGATCTGGCCGAACAGGCTGAATTGCGTATATGTATCATGCACAACCAACCCTGTCACGCAGGTGGCGGAAGCGGAAGTAAACAAAGCATCGATAAACGGGAGAGAAGCTCCGTCCCTGCTGGCGGCGGGGAGCGATAGAAGAAGCGTTCCTAACAATATGATACCGGCAAAACCAAGCGCGATCATCTGTATGGAATTGGCTCTGAATTTCCCTAAAAACATCATAATGTTATTATCAACCTCTCAGGCAAGCGAGTATCTGGTTTACAGAAACACCATTTTTTAGTATTACCGTATTATGCCAACTGAAACAACTATAAGGAGGACAATCATGCAGACACCTCCCTTATGACAATAGTATAACGAACCGGACATAAACATAGTGCAAATATGCTTCCGGTTTGTGTTAATTTTGTATAAACGCCGCTTATTCCTGCTCTGAAAAAAATGGTTATAAGATCAAAAATGATAGATTTACTGAAAAAGGAATCTTAATAGGAAAGAATATTTGTAATGAGCAAATTGGAAATTAAGATTTTAACCAGAGATTACAGCAAAGGCCGGGGGGTATTCGATCTGTCCTTCTCAGTTAGCCAGGGTGAGGTATTCCGGCATTGGCGTTCATCATACAGATGATGGCCAATACCGGAAAAGAGCTGGAAAACGCAAAGTATGCCACATTCTTCACCTGTTCAATCCGGATGGGATCATTGCGGGGGAATCAGCGGCGATTTGGGGCATAGCTGTTCTTTTCGTAGGCGCCATTATCTTATTCTCATCCGCAATCGCAATATTTGCAAAAAAGATTTGCCCATTTAGCAAAAGGAGGAATTGACTATGCCATCATGCGGGCGGTTTCCACGTATTCAAGTAAAAGAGGATCCCCAAAAAACTTATACTTTGTGATACGTAAAAAAGGCATATCTTCATTGTGAAAACATGCCCGCTCCTTTTGTTGTGTTTCTATATTCAGTTGTTTGCGAGATGGGGCTATGTCATCTATAGAATAGGCCCAAAACGCTATATATGGTATCTGAACCGTCTTATTTGCCCTTTTGACCACTATACGTCATCATTATTATACTCTCAACGCTCACCGTCCATGGAAACATATCCACCGGCTGCACCTCAGCCACCTGATACCCACCGTTCTGCAGTATCCCCAGATCCCGGGCCAAAGTCCCCGCATCACAGGAAACATAAATGATCTGCTCCGGCTTCAGTTCCAGCAATCCCTCCAGTACTTTCCGGTGGGCTCCGGCCCGGGGCGGATCAAGGACCACGATATGGGGTGAATCGCCGATCTGCTGAAAGGTGTCCTCCGCTTTGCCGACCATAAACTCCACATTATTCACTCTGTTGCGCTTGGCATTTTCCCTGGCATCTTCCACGGCATAGGGGTTTTCTTCAATTCCCCAGACCTTTTTGGCCTTGGCAGCTAAAGCCAGGGTAATGGTTCCGATTCCGCAGTAAAGATCCCAGACCACTTTCTCGGTGGAAAGTTCCGCCCAGTCCAGCACTTTGTTGTAAAGTTTACGGGTTTGAACCGGGTTCACCTGCAGGAAGGCCAGCGGGGAGATCTTAAACCTAGCCCCCAGCACATCCTCGGTAAATTCTTTTTGACCAGCGATTCGCTCCGGCTCACCCGAACTGTTGATACCCCAAACCGAGTGGATTCCCCCGCCCATCTCTGACCATACATCAGCCTTTCGGACATCCTTCAAAGAGTCCAGAATCAACATTCCTTCCCCCTGGGAATTTTCCCGGAAGGTCAGCGCGTTCAGGTCAGGAAAGAGATTTTTATCCTGTTGGCCAAGAATTGCCTCGGCTTCCCGGACCCACCGGTTCATCGATTCACTGATCAGAAGGCAATCGGTGAAGGGAACTGTCGCTTTGCTTTTTTCCTGATAATAGCCAAGCGTATTCCCCTCTCCGCGATGAAGCCGCGCTTTGTTCCGGTAACGCCAGGGTTCATCCATACCCAAGGTTGGATGGACTTTGACTTTTTCCAGAGGGATTTTGCCGATCCTGGTCAGAGCATCTTCTACCCAGCGCTTTTTCCAGAGCAGGGTCTGGGCATAATTGAGGTGCTGCAGCTGACAACCGCCGCATCGGCCGAACACCGAACAGGGTGGTTCGATTCGCTCTGCCGAGGTTTTGCAGAGGCTCAGCAGTTGACCTCTTTGCCAGTTCTTTTTCTCTTCCACGATGCGAATCTGCCCTGTCTCCCCCGGCAGTAATCCGGAAACGAAGGTAGCTTTTCCTTCATGATATCCCACCCCGGAGCCATCTGAAGAAAGGCGCAGACATTCTATAGTAATCGGACGATGGGTACCAGCCGATTTCTTAACCATAGGTTTTGTATCCATTGAGTTTTTGCTCACAGAGTTGCCTCCCCTACACTATTTCCAGTTCATTGTAAACTAAAAGAAACCCCTCTGTCCAATTAGAGATGTGAGAATGATCCTCATTTTCCTGTTGACAAAGAAAGATAACAGCGTTATCATAACATTGTTATATAACATCGTTATGTAGCAATGTTATCATTCTCTACTGACAACAGGGACGCAATAGCAAAACAAGACGCAATGACTGAGCAACCGGGCAGAATAAATCAGATTGCAGGAAGGAGGGTACAAAAATTTTTACCCCCAAAGTTAGGTTAATCTAACTAAGGAGAATCCCCGCTGCGCTTTCACAGAAGCGGGTTTCATTTTAGATGGAGAAGGGAGAATTTAAAAATGGCTACTACATTAGTGGAGGAAAAAGAAAAGCAAAAGCATTTTATTTTATCCGGAAACCTCTGGAAGGTTATGGCTGATTTATCCTGGCCGGCGATTGTGGCCATGGTGTTATACGGTATGAATTCCGTGATGGATGCCTTCTTTGTCGGTCGGTACGTGGGCGAAGCCGCTCTGGCCGGGGTTTCTGTGGCTTATCCTCTGTCACAGATCAGCGTCGCTTTCGGCTCTCTGATCGGAGTCGGTGCCGGCTCGGTTTTGAGCATCGCCCTGGGTGCCAAAGACAGAAAGACCCAGGAACATTTGCTGGGCAATGTCAATTTACTTTCGCTCATCGTCACCGCTGTATACATGCTTCTGGGCCTGGCCTTCTCCACCCAGCTGATCGCTATGATGGGCGGCAGGGGTGAAGCTCTCATACTGGGGGATCAATACTTCCGCATTACGATTTACGGCGCCTTCTTCTGGGTATACGGATTGGCCGGCAATATGATCATCCGGGCGGAAGGTAAAATGAAAACCGCCGCAGTGATGATGGGCTTCGGTCTGGCTGTGGACGTCATCTTTAAATATCTGTTCATTGTGGTATTCCAATGGGGCGTTGAAGGGGCCGCCTGGGCAACCAATATCGGCATGTTGGTCTACACCCTGGTCAGCTGGCTTTATTTCAGCAAAGGCTGGGCAACCTTTCACTCCAAGCTGGCTTCCCTTCGCTGGGATCAAAAAATCGGAACTTCCGTGCTGCGGCTGGGGGCTTCATCCCTGATTATGAGCGTCATGAGCCTGGTTCAGGCTATATTCGTCTTCAACGCCTTATCTAAATACGGCACAACGTGGGATGTGGCCTTCTACGGTGTGGTCTACCGCATCTTCACTTTCCTGCTGACCCCTATTTTTGGCCTGATGCGCGCTTTGCAGCCGGTGATCGGCATCAATTACGGTGCCCGGCAATATGACCGTGTGATCAGTTCCTACAAGATCTTCGCCGTAACTGCCCTGGTATTGACGCTGCCTTTCTGGCTTTTATCCATCGCCATCCCCGGTCCCATTCTGGGCCTGATGATGAAGGATGCAGCCTTCAGCGGTGCAGATCTCCTGTACTTCAGAGTGTATATGGCCATTTTGCCGGTGCTGTCCTTTATCTTTATGGCCATGACCCTCTTCCCATCTGTGGATAAAGGCAAACCGGCAGCCATGATCGGTATCGCCCGGCAGTTGGTATTTTACGTTCCGGTCATGATCTTTTTGCCCAAAGCAATCGGCGTTGCCGGGGTTTATTACGGCTCACTGGCCATTGACGCCGTCATCATCCTCTGGACCCTGTTCATGGTGCGCAAAGAGTTTTCCCAGCTGCGGCAAAAAGCCCGCTCCGATAAGCCGGAAAGTATAGCCTATTCCTTATAATTACGCAGAAATTTCTCCATGGCTTGTATGGAGTCGTTGCTGATCACATGTTCGATAGCACAGGCATCCACGCCGGCCGTATCGGCGTTCAGCTTCAGAACCTGAGTAAAAAACTTTTCCAGTATGCGATGCTTATTGGAGGTAAGCTTGGCCAGTTTTCGCCCTTCCGGAGTTAAAAAGATCTCCCCATACTTTTCATTGGTAATCAGGCCCTTTTCAGAGAGCGTTGCCATGGCTCTGTTGGTGCTGGCTTTGGTAACGCTGAGCCGCTCGGCTATGTCGGATAGCCTGGCACCGCTTCCTTTCTCTGAAAGTTCGTAGACTGCCTCCAAATAATTTTCCATAGTAAAGGTCAGTTTTGTCATTTTACACCCCTCATTTTTTCAGTTCCAGGTCATTACTAGCAAAAGAGATTGTCCCAATTTATCGTGTAGCATAAATCTTTATAGAACAGAAACACTAGAGTCCCGATTTTCTGTCTTGAAAAATCGGGGCTTTTAATTATTCAGAAGTCCCCGGCATCCATCACCCGATATCCCGCATCCCTTAATGCCTGAGCAAATAGTCCCTGACCTGCAATGAGCTTCCCGGTAAAGCTCCCATCATATATTGTCCTTACCCCACAAGTCGGGCTTCGTGATTGCAGGATGGCGAAGTCTATTTCTTCATCCTTAATAGCCCTTAAGGCCAATGCCACTCCTTTGCGATATAACGCGTCCACATCGGCTCCATTTTCGTCTCTTATTTTCCCCTCCACCATCTCTGCACAGGCCCTGGGGGTTCCCATTCCCGCCATTATCTCCGGGCAGATTTCCATAATTTCTTTGTCCTTTAGATAATCGACTACTTTGGGGCTTAAATTATTGCCGCCGTTATACTTGCAGTTGTATCCCAGCAGGCAGGAGCTTACCAGTATCTTCATAATCGCCCCCCTCTATTTTTCACAGTTGCACTGATATACCGATCACCTGATGCACAAAAACCGGTAAGCCAGCAGAGAACAGCGACGGCGATCAGAATGATCAGCGGCAGCGTCCAGTTAGCGGTTAGATCGTGCAGATACCCAAAAAACATAGGCCCGAAGGCAGCCAGGAGATAGCCAATCGATTGGGCCATCCCGGAGAGCCTGGCCGCTTCGTCCGCATTTTCCGTGCGCAGGCTGAAAAGCATCATCGCCAGACTGAAGGTAAATCCTCCCCCAATTCCCAATATGATAATCCATAATAAGGTCAGCCCTGACCCGCCCCAAAGGAGCAGCCCCGCAAGCCCTATGATCACGCACACCGAACCGAAAGTCACCAATGAATGCTGACTGGCCTTGCGCCCGGCAAGAACAGAGCCCACAAAGGTCATGGGGATCAGTGCCAGCTGCATAAGGGAAAGCATCCAGCCTGCTTGGCCTGAATTCATCCCCGCCTGAATTAAAATGTCCGGCAGCCAGGCAACCATGCAGTAAAACACCATGGATTGCAGCCCCATGTACAAGGTGACCTGCCAGGCCAAAGACGATTTCCACATGTTTATGCTTTTGGCGTCCGCTCCCTGCGCCCTATTCCTATGCTTAACTTCTTCAGAGCGTCTATAGGTTTCTGCTTTGGCCTCCCTAGTGATGGATTCTCCGGCAACTGAGCTTCCTTGGCTGTTCCGCCTTAACTGGGGAATCCAGCAGAACATGGCGATCAGGCTAAGTACCGCCCAAATCCTTAACGCCCCGGTCCATCCTAAGCCCAAGCCCACCGCTAAGGGAATACTGATACCGGAGGCCAGTGCCGCAAAGGTATTCATGGAAACGGTGTAGACACCTGTCATCACTCCGACCTGTCTGGGAAACTCTCTTTTTATCAGACTTGGTATCAATACATTGCCCACTGAGATGGAAAGCCCCAGAATTGCCGTTCCCAGAAACAAGCCGAAACTTCCCGACCAGGAACGCAGTAAAATTCCAGCGGCAAGAATGACAACGGAGCCAAACAACACCCGTTCCATCCCAAATCTGCGGGCCAATCCGGGAACAAGGGGAGAAAACAAAGCGAAGGCAAACAGGGGCAAGGTAGTCATCATACCCGCTAAGGTGTTGGAAATATGCAGGCTGTCGCGCATTAAACTGACCAAAGGTCCAACTGAAGTCAAAGGTGCCCGCAGATTGGCTGCGAGCAGGGCGATTCCCAGCATCAAGATCAGGACTGTTCTATTTGGCGAAGATGAATGCTGTGTTGGTTTAGTGCTTAACTGATTCATTGTTCTATTTTCTCCTTAAATGACATACTTTCCTTTTATTCATTGATCAAATGACTCAGAGACTTCTTAGCATCCTCCAGATAATGATTGACGCTATCTAACGCCAGCTGGGAGTCGCCGGCTTGAATTGCTTGAAAGAGATTGGTATGGATTTCGTTTTCATAATTGATAGGATTTCTGATTCGCAAAACCTCATCCACCGAACGCTGTAAAGCATCGGTAATGTGCTCGTACATTTCAATAAACATTGTATTATGTGTGGCTTTTACCACAGATTTATGAAAAGCCGTATCCGCCTCTATAAATCGGCCCACTTCATGGCTTTGGGCCGCTTCTTTGCAAAGTTCAAGGCAAGCTTCCATGTGTTGCAAATCCTCTGCCGTTCTTTTCCCGGCGGCCAGCTGAGCGGCTTCTCTCTCCAATCCTAAGCGAACCTCTAAGGTTTCATAAAGATTGCTTTTTTGAACTTTCTTTGCCAAGGCCAGGGCAAAGTTACTGTTGGCTTTTACCGTAGTCCCGATGCCTTGACGGGTCTCCAGCAAACCGACATGAACCAGGGCTTGGA
Source organism: Desulfitobacterium sp. LBE (assembly GCF_007830365.1). Lineage (NCBI taxonomy): Bacteria > Bacillati > Bacillota > Clostridia > Eubacteriales > Desulfitobacteriaceae > Desulfitobacterium > Desulfitobacterium sp. LBE. The sequence goes on from NZ_VLKD01000001.1 coordinate 1,881,408, forward strand.
TTCCTTCTCTTAGGGTATTTCTGCTTACATCAAACCTATCCATCAATTCCGGTTCCGCAGGTATTTTTTCACCAATCTGCCATTGCCCGCTTTCTATCATGTGCTCCAGTTGGGCAGTTACCTGCCCCACTAAAGTGGATCTGCTCGCTTTCTGAATGGACACCGAAGCTCCTCCTTTCTAAACGTAGGATGATTGGTTTATAGTACATTTATAAAGAATCTTGTCTCTTTTGTCAAGTAAAGGCTTGAGGAGATGAATGATGCTCCGGACCATTGAAAATACCCCTATCCGTAGTATTGGATAGAGGTGTTTTTGCTTACTGGAGATTGGCTGGCTATTAGGTTAAGTCATGGCTGCCGCCCTCAATTCATTTGTTTTGCTCAGGAAATTTGTTTTCCTCTTTCCTGTCTTTTTCCGGGTAGTGTTGGCAATGGTCAAGAAGGCAATGCCCTTTTTCGTCAGCCATCATGCAATGTTCCCTATGCTTGGCACACCTGTACCAACCATCGTTTTCACTTACAAAGGCCCTGCTCATGAAGAACCAGCTTCCTTTCCTTACCTTTCTTTTTATTGTGTTTTCTATAGTATATCATTTTTTCAAATTACTTTTTCAGATTCACTTGCCGATGGTTTTCAAATGGTGCACCGGTGCAACATTTGCAGACCTTTACAAACTTAATAAATTATGGACTAAAAACGGAGCAGCCACCGACATATAAATGGCGGCGATTCCCATGGCCACCCCGGACATGGAACCCTGAAGCGTTCCCTCAGCCAGAGCCGAAGCTGTGCCCTGACCATGGGCCGTCGTTCCATAGGCTAATCCGCGCACCAGGGGATTGGTCACTTTGAACAGATTTAATAAAACGGGAGTCAGAAAAGACCCAATGATTCCAGTAGCAATGACAAAAACCGAAGTGAGGGTCGGATCGCCGCTTAAGATACCGGAGACGCTGACGGCAATGGGCACGGTCACGGATTTGGGCACTAAGGAGGTCACAATGAGCTTATCCAGCCCTAACCATTCAGCCACCAAAACCGTCGTAACGATATTGACCGTCGTTCCCACCACGATCCCGCCCACCACCGGCAGGATATTTTTTCTTAATACCTCCCGGCTCCGGTAGAGGGGAATGGCCAAAGCCACTGTGGCCGGCCCCAGCAGGTAAGTCAAAATAGCCTTGGTATCCTGGTACTGGCTCACCGTGATGCCGGAAATCCAAAAAACGGCGATGATTAAGGCGGTGCTCAGGAAGACCACATTGACCAATGGACTGGGATAACGCTTATTTAAGAAACGGCTGAAGGCATAGGCGCCTACCGTAATGGCCATCATCATCAATACAAACAACAGGTTCATTTAAACTCCTCCTTTAGGTGAACGAAACCGGACCAGCAAGGTGGTCACTGAGTTCATAACCATAACACATACTGCCGTGCCCAAAACAATGGACACTAAAAGCTGGACGCCGCTTAACTGGAACAGGCCAATCCATTGCATCAATCCTACGGCAATGGGAATAAAGAAAAAAGCTAGATGTTTAAGCAGCAAATCTGCTCCTTCTTCGATCCATTCCATTCTAACAATTCCCGCCAGCAATAACAAAAATAAGATAATCATACCCAAAACATTTCCCGGAATGGGAAGATGGCTTTTTTCCGCTACCCAATTTCCCAATTGATAGATTACCCAAAGCAAAGCAATCTGCAGGATAAAACGCAACCCCTGAGCCATGAACTCTCACCTCTTTCTCTTTCTATATACGATTATAGAGTCATTCTTTTCATTTGTAAAATAGATAGTTGTCATCAAATCTATCTATTTAATAGATAGTTAAAGTCAGGAATCTGCACTATTATTCCCTGAAAAATAAAAAAGACTTTTCCTTCCTAAGATAGGTAAAAGCCTTTAACTACACATATTCCCCCAAGCCAATCAATTTTTGACAAAGAACTTGGCGGCAAACTGCAGCCATAAATTAGCCGCATGGGACATGGATCGTCCTCGTTTCCAAATGATAAACATCTGGTGAATAATCTGGGGATTGGTCACCGGTATAACGGCAAAACGCCGCGGGTCCAGCTCCCGGCAAGCGGCCCCCGGCAGGAAAGCGATTCCCAAATCGGCGGCAACCATCTGGGTCATCAGTTCAAACTGAGAGGTCTCAAAAATAATGTTCGGTGCAAAGCCCTCATTTTTACATTTGCTGATGATCTCGTCATGCAAGCTGAATTCGCTGGAATATAAAACAAAGGGCTCATCTGCTAAGGATTTGAGATCGATGGATGCCGATTTGCTGATGGGATTGCGAACGGAAACGATAACATATAAGGGATCTTCAGCAAAGGCAAAGGATTCAAAATACTGACTGTCCGGCACGCTGCAGACCACTCCCACATCTAAGGTTCCGTCTAAAATATCCATGATCACTTTCTTCGACCCGCGCTCAGAAAGGCTGATCTCTATTTGCGGGTACTTCTTTTTAAATTCTCCCAGCAATTCGGCAAATAAGGTGGTTCCGGTAATGGGCAGCAGGCCAATGGCAATCTTTCCTCGTTCCAGTTTAATGCGGTTTTGAAATTCATGGGTTAAATTTTCGAACTTGGTTACGATCTCCAAGGCTTGATCGAGAAATATAGCCCCTGTATCCGTCAATTGCACGTACTTGGATGTCCGGTTAAACAGCGAGGTGCCCAGTTCCCCTTCCAGATCTTTGATCAATTTGCTGATGGTTGATTGGGTAACGTGACATTTTTCCGCAGCTTTACTGAAACTCTTCTGACGAGCTACTTCAACAAAATACTCCAAATGCTTGATTTCCATAGTAAACCTCCCCAACGCCTGAACCTTGCCCAACTCTCATAAGCGTTATCCTTAACGCTTTTGCTGACATTTTATCATCTCCTTCGGGAAATAAAAAGCGCCCTTCAGTTTCGTTGGGAAACCAAAAGACACTTATGTTACTATTTATTCCGTTTGCATTCCCGCTCACCGATAAGGCCGGTAGAACACATAGTCCAGCAGCTCACGGCTGAAGCCGGCAGCACTGAGGGCTGCGGCAGCTTCCGGCGGATAGTCCTTGACGACAATCCGGGTCTGGGCCGGGAAGACCCGGCGGCCGGCATAATCCTGGACGAAAGCCTCCAGGGCTGAAGCCAGATGCTCGGGCGCAAAGACCCGCAGGTTCCTGCCCTGCCGTTCCAGCACGGCCACAGGCACACCGGCGCGCAAGGCCACTACCGTTCCGGGCAGATTGTGAAATTTCCTGTCCGGCTGGTGAGGCAGGCTTTTGCCCCAGGGCTGGGCCGGATCGCCGGCATTCAGCCAGAGGATCTGATCCCGAGGCTGGGCTAGAGTAAGCATGGTACCGGCATAATCCTTCTCCCGGATAAACTGGATTCCCGACAGCCCCTCGATAAAGTAGCCCCGGCGTACCCGGCCGGTATATTCCCAGATGCGCAGGGTTGCCAGGGCGGTGCTCCAGCCCATTCCCTGGATGGTTTCACGGCAGAGAATCACCGCCCGGTCAAAATTGCGCTCAAGCTGCTCTTCCACGCTCAGAGCCTTAAGCGGGCGGATCACTTCCCAGCGTCCGGTGGCCAGAATTCTCATCCGGGCGTTGACCCGCTGTCGGGGTGTGCTCTTTTGCAGTTTATCCCGGTCCAGCCACTGGCGGACGGGAATAAAGCTGTCCGAGCTCACCAGCCCTTGGGCTGCCAGTTGGAGCAGGGTATCATAGGGGGAGCCTTCCACCAGTCCATTCAGTCGTTGCATAAAGCTGGCCCCATAATTCAACAAAGCCTGATAGATCACCTTTTCCTTGCCTGTTAAAGCTTCCAGGGTCCCGGACAGATCCGCCTCCCAGTCAAGATCAGCGGTCAGGTGAAAGCTGAGCCCGCCATCAGGACTGAGCCGCCAGAATAAGGTGCCGCCGGCCAGACAAACATCCATCAGCTCCGGACGGTAATTCTCCACCCGGGCGGGCAGCAGGATAGCTTCCCAGGCTTCCGCCGGAAAGGGCTGATCCCTGAGGGTTTTCAGCGCGGTCTTCAGTTGTTCGGCGGTCGGGGCTGAAATCTGCATCCGGCTGGTCAGCAGGGCAGCATAGCGCTCGGCCGGCAAAGTGGTTACCTGCCGCCGGCTTTTAAGCGTGGCCTTTCTGGCCCGGTCATAAAGCTCTCCATGGTAATACAGCCCTTCCTGTTCCACCGCTTTTCCCTCGGCACAAAGCGAGGTCAGAAGCTCAAGGGCCCTCTCCACGGGCCACAGGTAACGTTCCCCCACCTGCTCGGCCGATTGGGCTCCCCGGTAGCGCAGCAGCCTGCGGACCAGCCGTTGGGCGGCTTGCACATCCCGGCCGGATAAAGCCTCCTCATATTCCTGGGCCTGCTCGGCGGCAACCCACAGGCCGGGCTCGATATACTGAACCCGCCCCCCGGCCGCCAAAGCCTCCAGCCATTCAATCGGGACCTCCAGTTCCCCCGCCGTCAGATCCCCCTCCATCATCAGCAGGGCATGAAGCTGGTCCGCATCCTGGGGAAGTCTGGTCCGCTCGGATACGCGGGCCAGCTGCTCCGGAGCCGGATCAATCCCGTCCGCTTTCTTTAAGGCTGACTCTATGGCCTGATGGATGGGTTGGGGCGTGGGCGCATAATCGTACATCATGGCAGCTTCCGTCTGCCGCCTTAAGGTCAGGGACATGGGTGAAGGGACATCAAGGTACAACTCCCGAACCTGGATATCCCCCGCCCGAATGCCCTCCAGGAGATATTCGACTCCGTCCAAATCCCAGTAATCCTCCAGGCATTCCCGCCTGGTTTCCCGGATCAGCGGATGCTGTTCCTGCTCCACCAGAGAAGCGAGAAGTTCCGCGCTGCGCATGCGCTGAATCCACAAGGGCTGGCGCTGATTGCCTTTTACCCCCATCAAAAGAGCCCGGGCTGTGTTATAACGGAAATTCATATTATAGAGCGGGGTGGCCGGCAGCAAAGCGGCGGCAATCCGCCGGGCGGTGGCCGGCACCACCTCTTGGAGCAGGCCCTGGGGCAGGGGACTGCCGTCATAAGGAAAGAGCAGGAAGCCGTCATCGTCGGCCACTGCATTGATGGTGGTCTCCATATAGCGGGCGGCCACTTCCTTGATCAATAGGGAGAGGGGCTCATTCACCGGGCGGCCGAAGATGGAATGGACCATCAGCTGATGGTTGCCGCTTTCATCCTTAAAATGCTCGATGATGATGGTTTTGTCATCGGGCAGGCTGCCGGTACTCTGGAGTTGGCGCTGGAGAAAGCCCAGAGCGCTTTGGGCGGCAGCCTCATCCAGCCCCAGCTTTTTCAGTTCCTTGAGCAAGGTCCCTGATGGAGCCGCCTGGGTCAGTCGGCGGAAAATCTCACCAAAAGCCAGGCCGGTGCGCAGCCTGCGTCCTTTCAGATCCCCGTGCCAAAAGGGCAGTCTGGCCCCGGCCGTAGTGGCCGGGGTTACGGTCACAGTGTCCTTGGAAATGCCGGCAATCTGCCAGGCAAAGGTACCCAGCAAAAACCGGTCCCCGAGCCTCGATTCAAAGACAAATTCCTCGTCCAGTTCCCCCAGCTTGACTCCGCTTTCCGTCCGGCAGGCATATAATCCCCGGTCCGGGATGGTTCCCCCCGCGCTGACGGCCAGCATCCGGCTGTAGGCATCCCCCCGGACCTGGTCATGGAGCCGGTCATAGATGATTCTGGGACGGACGGGGATATCCTGCTCATGTTCGTAATCCCCCGCCAGCATACCCAGGATTGCCCGCACATCCTCTGCTGTTACCTCCCGGAAGGGATATGCCCGGGGCAGCAGGCTCAGCACATCCTCCACCGTATAACCCTCGCCGCAGGCCATGGATACCAGATGCTGGGCCAGGATGTCCAGGCAAAGCCGGGGCGGCCGGGAGTACTCGATTCCCCCCTGGCGGGCCACCTCCGCAGTCAGTCCGCAATAGAGGCCTTCCACCCCTTCCCTGGGAAACATGTGCATGACGCTGATCCGGTTGGGATTGTGTCCGGCCCGGCCCAGGCGCTGCATGGTGCTGGAGATGGAACGGGGACAGCCAATTTGGAAGACCTGATTGATCTCCCCCACGTCGATACCCAGCTCCATGGAGGAAGTGGCGCACAAAAGCCTCAGACTCCCACTGCGCAGAGCCTGCTCCACTTCAAAACGCTGTTCCTTGGCTAAGCTGCCGTGATGGGTGCGGGCAAAGCCCTCTCCCCCGAGCTGATTAATAAAATAAGCCAGCTTTTCCGCGTAAGCCCGCCCTTCCACAAAGGCAATGGCACTGCCGGCACCGCCGCAATAGGCATAGACCGTTTTCGCCAGCTCTTTCCAGACCGTATCCTTTAAGGCCACCCGCTGATCGGATAAGGGGCTGGTCACTTCAATGCGGATCTGTTTTTCCATCTGAGGGGCGATCACCGTCACCGGGTCGGGAGAAAGATAGTGGGCGGCGATATCTAAAGGCTCGATGGTGGCTGATAAGCCAATCCGCTGCAGCGGCCGGCCGCACAGCCTGTCCAACCGGGCCACGGACAGCATCAGGTGCGCCCCCCGCTTGGAATCGATCAGGGCATGCAACTCATCGATAACGATCACCTGGGCAGTGCGCAGGATTTTCTGCCCGGATTGGCTGGTCAGCATCAGATAAAGGGATTCGGGAGTGGTGATCAGAATATGGGGCGGCGTTTTAATCATCCGGTTCCGCTCTTTTTGCGGGGTATCGCCGGTGCGCATACCAATGTGCAGCTCCGGACCGGCCGGGACACCTGCTTTTGACCGTTCCGCCAGAATCCCCTCCAGGGGACGGCGCAGATTCTCCCGGATATCACCGGCCAGGGATTTCAGAGGGGAGATATAGATGAGCTGCAGCTCTTGTTTTAAAGCACCCCTTGCAGCCTGTTCCAGCAATCTATCGATAAAGACCAAAAATGCCGTCAGGGTCTTGCCGGTACCGGTAGGGGCGGATACCAGCGTATGCCGGCCGGCGGCAATCACCGGCCAGGCTTGCTCCTGAACGGCCGTGGGCGCACCAAGGTCGTTGGTAAACCAGCGCTCCGTCAGCTTATTAAAGATTTCCAGTGAAGGTTCTGACATGGGCATCTCCCGCTATCTCTTGATTTCTTCTTCCGCTTACGGCTCACTATTGCCGTCCGGGTATTTTGATTCACTTTGACTTGAACAATTCATCTACGGTGACCTGCAGTACCTCCGCCAGCTTATAGGCTAAAGAAAGGGTAGGGTCATATTTGTTGTTTCAATGGCATTGAAAGGTGCAATGATAAGCCCTTCCGGGTTTCATAAGTCTGCCGAAAAGAATAATGGCAGACAAGCCTGTTGTTATATGATATGGTTAATTTGATTATTAAGAATATTGAATATTGCCCATTTTCTTAGTCCAGCATTGTTAAACGAGGAGATGAAGATATTATGTACGAAGAATTATCCGCACCACTGCCGGATAAAAAGCGGTATCTGGAAAGAATCGGCTTTACCGGCGAACTGAAGCCCAACCTGGACACGCTCAATCGACTTATCCTGGCCCAGCTGCACACTGTTCCCTTTGAAAATCTCGACGTTTATGACGTTGGCCGGGAGATTCTCCTGGACACCGAATCCCTTTTTGACAAAATTGTCGTCCAGGGCAGAGGCGGCTATTGCTTTGAACTCAACGGGCTTTTCATGAGCCTTTTGCAGGATATTGGCTTCGACTGTTATCCTGTTATGGTGCGGGTGGTCTGGATGGCGACGGGCTATATGCCTATTTCGCACTGTGCCGGAATTGTCACTATTGAAGGAACACGGTACTTCTGTGATGTGGGTTTCGGCGGCCCGGCCCCCTGCAGCGCGCTGAGACTGGATGACCCCGGGGAGCAGCAATCGGGAGCGAACCGCTTTGTTTTTGCTCAAGCTCCTGATGGCGACTTTATCATTTACAGGACAGCGGATGGCGACAGGGAGCAACTCCTCAAATTTAACGATCGCCCTTGCCAGAATGTAGATTTCCTTGCCCCCAACGAATATTTATCCCGCAATAAACAATCCGGCTTTAAACAAATGCGTATGATCAATATCGCCCTGGAAGGCGGCAGTGCCGCGATCAACAACAATGTTCTGAGGCTCCATCAGGGCGGGCAGGTGGAGGAAACCCTGCTCGACACGGAAGGCAAGCTCAGGGAAGCGCTCCTGAATTATTTCGGTCTGGCGGTCAGCTTTCCCCTCAAACTTTAACCGTATTCATGCTCAGTGTTTCATCAGTCTCTGGAATCCATGGCTCAATCTTTCCTCAGTCTCTGGAATCCCAATCATAGTTTTCTCATAGTTGACCTTTTAAAATCACCGTTTTGGGTTCGGGCCCTCCACTCTCCTTAAAAAATCGCCTGTTTTTGAAATAGTCATCTAGATGAGTCCATCTCCAAAACGGCGAATTTTAAAATAGCCGAACCGAGTGACCCGGCTCCGGATGCAACATAGTCGTCGATTTGCCGGCCGGATTGATCATAAAACTGAAACTCGGCCGAGGAATACTGGTCATCCGGGCATCTTAGAACGGTCATGCCGGGAATAGTGCCGCCCACATAGCTGGAATCGGCCACACCGTTGACCGTGCGTTGGATGCGGGCCAGATTTTCATTATTGCTGAGGATTACATCATACTTCGAAGGTGTTTTGCTGAAAGAGCAGACAACTATTTTGTCTTGGGAAATGGCTCCGTCTTTACACCGATAATAGCTCTCCAGGCTGTATTGATCACCTTCCCGCCGAAACAGCGCTGCGCCCAGATCGGATCTCGCTTCGCTGCGGTCGGCAAGAAACCCCAGGATATACCACCCCTCCTCCCAGGTTTCGTAAGTACCGAACACTGTAATCTCGTTTTCCGCCAGCCCCAATGCCCGGGCGATAGCCGCTTCGGGGGTTGGGCTGTTTTTGGGATTGGTCAGAAAGCATAAGGCAACTCCAATACAGAAAATCAAAGCCACAACCCTAATCCATGAAGCCGGCTTTTGGTAATTCAAGATATTTTTCACTTTTGTTTCACCCCCACCTCCGAAGACCATCAGGAAAAGCAATCCCGTCTCTTCTTGCGCTGTATCTAACGTGTGCAAACAAATATTAATTCTCTCCCATTTTCAATAGGTGATTTATCGTACCATCCATATTCTTCTTTGATGCGGAAGCCAGCATCCTGCAAAAGCGTTGTCAGCTGTTCATAGTAATAATATTTGAGTGCCAGATGATTATCGGCGAATCGTTCAACCACCCCGTTGCTCGCCATAACTTCATAGGCAAAGCCAGGATATATTATCTGATTCTCAACATCGATCCGCTGACCATGCTGGAAGACCTGCATAATTCCAACTTCGTAACCCATTTCGACGCTTTGTGGCCCCATTCCTCCTGTCTGGATAGTTTATCTACTATGGCTAGGCATACTGTCTATCATATAAAAATGAGCATTTTCTATGTCTAACCACGAATTGGTTCCGCTGAAAAATTGCTGCTGTCCGCATAAGAAAAACCGCCACCCCGATTATTAGGTGATGGCGGTATTATAAGTTTTTTAATTTTTTCCTTTTCCAAAGTGAATAAAAATGCCGTGCTTATTTCAAGAGTTCTGTTGCTTTCTTCTTTTCTTTCTAGCGATCAAGAGATCATTTCCCAATCCAGGACCTGAGCTGCTCTTCAATATTTTTAGTCACTGCTCCCTCTCCTCCAAACAAGGTCATTCCCGTCAAATTTCGGGCCTTTACATACTCGCTTAGGCTGTTTGACAGGCTACTGTCCACCAGCAGAATCGGAGCATTGCGCTTTGCAGCATAGACGCTTCCAGCCAAGGCATCGGGGAAGTTATTGCCGGTAGCCAGGCAAAGACTTCCTCCCGCTTCATTAAAGTACTGCGCTACCGCCAGTGACGTTTCGTAACGGTCCTGTCCTGCAATTCTCACGATATTGGTTTGATCCAATGATGTGAGCTGAGCTGTCTGGGCTGCCACTGCCGTGCTGATGACCCCTGTTCCGCCGATCAGATAGACTTTGGCCGGCCTGATCTTAGTCATGGCTTCCTTGATGTCCTTACTGAGCCCATCCTTTGGCACTAAGAAAATCGGGCTCTGCATTCTCGCTGCGATACTGCTGACCGACAGCGCATCAGGATAGCTTTCTCCATAGGCCAAAATAATAGGTGTTCCGGTTTTGACTCCTAAGCGTTCAGCGATTTTGAGGGCTGTTTCATAACGGTCTTTTCCAGCGAGCCTGGTGATGTGGTTGAAACCTTTAGCCACGATTTTGGCTTCCATATCTGCCCCGACAACCCCTGTGCCTCCCAGGATATAGACTTCTCCTGCTTTATCCATGCTGTTATTGATATACTCAATGACCTTCGCTTGATCGGCTTCCGTACTTCCCACTAAGAGAATGGGGGCATTCAATTGGTAAGCCAGCACGCTCCCGGCTAAGGCATCCGGATAATTGCCGGCGGTGGCTAAGATCACATGATTTACTTTTCCCGGGAAAGCTGCTTTGGCAATGGCCAAGGCCGTATCCACACGTGTTAAGCCGGCCAGTCGGTTGACTCCCGGGCTGGGTTTCATCATTTGGATATCCCATTTGACGATATCCTGTTCTACGCTGATGGTGGGACTCTTATACTCTTCATATCCCTCCTTGGTAGCGACAAGGTAGTAATCGGTGATGGGAAATACCATGAATCCATAGGCTCCGTGGACATCGCTGAGCTGAGGATTTCTATTGCTGTTGGGCTTAAAGTCTTCAAGGATGGGCAGTTCCACAAGGGACCCGGGCGTTTTGCCTGCGGCTTTATTTCTGGCTGTGTCGGCATAGTAGAGAGTTATGTGAGCTCCGGCAATCACCTCTCCGGTTGTGCCGTCGGTGAGGATTCCATAGGGGTCAATTAAGGTAACGGTAAGCTCAAACACATTGCCGGCTTCATCAATTTTGATCTCCAGGGTGCCCAGGTTGATTTTCTGGCCATTCCCAAAATCATAGCTGATCTTATAGGTATGGTCTGTGCCTTGAGCAAGGCTGGAGACCTGTAGGGTTCCATCGGCTGAGACGGCAAGGGGAGTTCCTGTTTCACTGGTGATGGCAACCTTGGCCACATCGATTAAGGGACCGGTTGTACCGTCGGGCTGCTTGACAACGACAAGCTGGGCTGCCGGCATGGTGAGGGTCAGTCGATTATTGCTTTCCTTGGTCACTGTCGCGGTTATATTGGCTACAGTGTTTCCGGTGGTTCCATTTTTAATATCCCCTGTAACGGTGGTGGGTTGGGTAGAAGGTGTGGAGGGTGATGTTGGTGCTGTGGGAGTGGATGGCCTATCGTCATCCGATGAAACCCGCGTCCATTTGGCATAGACTGTCACATTGCCCGTCACCGGAGTGGTAGCTGTAAACCCATGGGCAAAGGTGCCATTGTCAGTGTACCAGCCGGCAAAATAGTACCCGTCTTTCGTCGGTACTGTCGGCAAGGTTATCGTGCCATTGTCTGCCACATTGCTGATTGCTGGAACCGCGTTTCCTCCGTTAGTGTCAAAGGTCACGGTATAGGTGGTTGAAACGGCCGTCCACTTGGCATAGACGGTTAGATTGCCGGTGACTGGGGTCGATGCAATAAAGGCATCGGCAAAGGTGNCATTGTCCTTATACCAACCGGCAAAAGTGTAGCCAGCCTTCGTCGGTTCGATCGGTAAGGATACAGTGGCATTTTTGGCAATATTGACAATCGCTTCGACTGCACTGCCGCCGTTGCTGTCAAAAGTCACCGTATAGGTTTGGGCCGATTTTTGCACCCTGTTATTATTGGTATCGGCTACATAGATATTGCCATCATTGTCCACTGCTATGCCCAAGGGATTGTCAAACTGACCGGCACTGTTCCCACGGGTTCCCCATTTCGCCAGCAAAGTACCGGTAGAGCTGAACATCCTAATCCAATTGGCGCTGGTGTCTGCCACATAAACATTGCCGGCACTGTCCACAGCGATTCCATGTGGGAAGAAAAACTGGCTATCACCGGCTCCCAGGCTTCCCCACTTCAATACAAATTCGCCATTGGCATCAAACTTTTGTACCCGATTGTTATTGTTATCGAGCACATAGATATTTCCACTACTGTCAACAGCTACACCACTTGGGCTGTTAAACTGGCCATTACCGTTGCCGTAACTGGTTCCCCCCCATATATATTGCGGCTGGAATGTAGAGTCGAACTTCTGCATCCGATGATTCAGGGCTTCAACCACATAAATGTTGCCATCACCGTCCACGGCGACTCCTGACGGCCTTTTAAATTCTCCTTCACCTGTACCGGTGCTGCCAAACGCTTCCGGATTTCCGCCCATCGAGTCAAACTTCTGAACACGATCATTTTCGATGTCGGCAACGTAAACATTGCCGTTACTGTCCACGGCGATTCCTTTAGGCGAATTAAACTGACCAAGCCCAGTACCGTAGCTCCCCCACGTTGTAATAAACACACCCGCAGCATTAAATTTTTGAATCCTGTGATTATTACTGTCCGCAACATAGATATTGCCATCACTGTCCACAGCAATTCCATAAGGACGGTTGAATTCTCCTTCATCAGAACCGTTGCTTCCCCACTTCGTCAGAAAGCTGCCTGACGAATCAAATTTTTGGATCCGCTTATTACTGGTATCTACCACATAAACATTACCGCTGCTGTCTGTCGCAACATCTTGTGGGGCGCCAAACTGAACATTCCCTACACCATTACTTCCCCACTTCGTTAGAAACTCACCTTCCGCACTGTACTTTTGAATCCGGTGGTTAAGTGTATCTGCAATATAGATGTTTCCATCTTGATCCACGGTAACACCGAGGGGAAGGTTGAATGGACCCCCAGTGCTGTCTGAGCCTCCAAATGCCCCTACATAAACGCCATCAGATGTAAATTTTTGAAGCCGCGGGTCATTACTATCAACAACATAGATATGACTGTTGTTATCCACCGCAATATCGGATATCAGGCTAAATTGGTAATCTCCATTGTCCTGACTATCCCCCCATTTCGTAATTAATGTACCATCTGAATCGAACTTTTGAATCCGCTTGTTCGTGGTATCTGCAACATAGATATTCCCATCGTTATCTACGGCCACACTTTTCGGATTTCTAAATTGTCCATCTCCGCTGCCGGTGCTGCCAAACTCCATCAAGTAACCGCCTGTGGAACTGAACTTTTGAATTCGATTATTACCCGTATCAGCAACATAGACATTATTATCACTGTCTATGGCAATATGACCTGGAACATTCAATTGACCCTCTGCGTTGCCATAGCTTCCCCATGTGGCCAGAATTTCCCCCGTAGAACTTAATTTCTTGATATGATGTCGGTTTGAATCGACAATATAAATATTGCCATTGCTGTCCACTGCCGCAGCGGCTGGAACGTCAAAGAACCATTGCTCATCTGGAATGATGGGTACAAAGCCGCTTGGTGCCCCAACCGCCGTCCATTTCGCATAAACGATTATATTTCCGGTTACCGGAGTAGCTGCGGTAAACCCATTTCCAAAGACTCCGTTATCCTTGTACCAGCCGGCAAAAGTGTAGCCAGCTTTGGTTGGAGGAGTGGGCAAATCCACCGTCGTATTGGCTGTCACATTGCTGATCGCTGCAACCAGGCTGCCGCCATTGCTGTCAAAGGTCACCGTATACCCTGCCGGAGCAGTAGCTCCCAGCTTTTGAACCCGGTTATTACCGCTATCCACAACATAGATATTATTGTTACTGTCAAGCGTTATACCACCCGGCATGAGAAACTGACCGTCAGCAACCCCAGGGCTTCCCCATTTTTCTATGGATTTTCCTGTAGAACTGAACTTTTGGATCCGATAGTTACCACTATCTGAAACATAGACATTCCCCGCACTATCTACGGCAATGCCATTTGGGTATCTGAACTGGTCGTTCGCGCCTCCAAAGCTCCCCCACTCCAGGTCAAAACTTTCAATATTAAACTCACTGAACTTTTGTACCCGGCTATTTTGGGTATCAAGCACATAGATGTTTCCACTGCTGTCAACGGCTACACCGCCGGGGGCAATAAATTCGCCGGGGCCAGTACCGGGGTCGGTACCGGATTCAGCCCCTCCCAAGGTCCCCAAGGAACTGCCTGCAGGGCTGAACTTTTGCACCCGATGGTTCATCAGTTCAGTGACATAAAGGTTATCGCTGCCATCCACCGCTAAACCCATGGGCATATTTAAGCTGAAGTCCGATTCTTCCGAACTCTCAATGGTCCCCAGGTACCCGCCCGCAGAATCGTACTTCTGAATTCTATTATTACCCATATCAGCAACATAGACATTGCCGGCAGAATCCACCACGATGCCCATTGGCATATTTAGCTGATCCTCATCACTGCCATTGCCCCATGATGTAACAAATACACCTGCAGCATCAAACTTTTCAATCCGGTTATTGCCCGTATCGGAAACATAAATAGTTCCTTCATGATCCACTGCGACTCCATAAGGTTGATAAAACTCACCGTCAGCACTGCCTCCCCTCCCCCACTTTTTCAGGAAGGTGCCTGAGGAAGCAAATTTTTGAATTCGGTTGTTCATACTATCGCTAACATAAATATTTCCGGCACTATCTACCGCGATACTGCGTGGAGTGGCAAACTGACCATCGTCAATGCCTGCGCCGCCCCAGCCCATTATAAAACTGCCTGCCCCATCAAATTTCTCAATTTGTCGCGTACTGGCATCGATTGCATAAACATTTCCCATGCTGTCCACTGTAACACCCTGGGGCTCAATCAGCTGGCCTCCGCCAAGCGTCATCAGAAAATCGCCTTCCGAAGTTAATTCGACGATTTGGCCCGTACCCGAATCAACTACATAGACATTTCCGTGAAGGTCCACTGCAATATCGGTTGGCTGACTGAATTGATATCCACTGGCCTGACTCCACCAATCAGTGACCACTTGCCCTGATGAATTAAATTTTTCAACCCGATTATCATTCATATAGCTGACATAGATGTTACCATCGCTGTCCACCGCAACTCCACTTGGTGACATAGGGTATTCACCATTGCCGTCGCTCTCCAGGTTCATCTGGAAACTATGATAATCTTCTATTAACATGAATTTTTGGACCCGGTTGTTACCTGAATCAGCGACATAAACATTTCCGTCACCATCTACAGCAATGTCCGCTAATTCATTGATTTGCCCATTTTCTTCACCAAGAATCCCCCAAGAATCCAAAATCACACCCGCAGGGCTTAATCTTGTAACCTGGTATGGGTTTTCATCGCTGGCATAAGTACCCACATAAATATTCCCGCCGCCGTCAACGGCCACCGCATTCGGGGTATCAAAAAACCATTGCTCCCCTGGAATAATCGGTTGAAAATCTGAAGCAGTAGAAGCTGAAACCGTCTTACTGCCTAAAGGAAACATGGTCAATACCAATACTAAAATCATCAATACACTGATTGATTTTCTGAACACTCTCACGTTTTTACATCCTCCTTGTTAGTGCCCGCCAAAATCTGTCTTGTTTTGGCTGACCTGATCATTTAAATGTGCTCGCCATCTCCATCTGCTTCATTAAACTTTTGGTCTTTGTTCGTGATTTAGCATCTTCCCCCTCTGTATCCCAAAAAAATCGCTTCGTTCCACAAAATTCCTTTATTATTAGTTAATATCATAAAACACTCAACCTAAATGGACCCTAAACAAACCCTAAATGAACCCTAAATGGAAATTACCCCACAGGACTTATGTCCTATGGGGTAATTACCTTAAACCCTTATTTATCAATGATTTTCATCTTTTCATTGTCTAAACATGTAGATTATGCGCAAAAAAATTATTTTCTCTTTTCCAAATTCTTAAGTACTCTCTTGCATACGCCATCAAGTTCAGCGGCCTTGGCATAGGCCCAGACATACCCGCTCCCTTCCATATAACCTCTTTGCTCCAACTGCTCAAGCAAGCGGACCTCTTCCTTGCCCATAATCCGCTCACCCTTGATCAACTCTTCCAGTTGATAGAGGTCACAATGAACCTGGTCTTTGATGATTCGGTAATTTCCCCGTCCGTTTTCAAGAATCTGAGTCAGGCCTGCTTCCGCCAATCTCTTCCGCAGCAAATAGGTGGTGGCATGAAAATTGGTTTGGGCTTTTTCTGAATTGTAATCAGGCCAAACCGCATCACTTATTTTTTCCCAGTTGGCCGGCACACCTTGCTGGTGCACCAAAAAAGCCAATACTTCCTTGGCTTTGGAGTTTTTCCACGCCAGCGCTTTTCCATCCAGAAAAACTTCAAAACCCCCAAAGCATTGAATAAAGGGTTTCCCGGGCCGATCCGTTGAACCTTTGGTTTTCAATAACCGTTTTACCGTTTTTCCCAGCCTATCTTTGCTTAAAGGCTTCATAAGATAGTCCATCGCCTGCAATTCAAAAGCCTCGACAGCATATTGGTTAAAGGCAGTCACAAAAACGATATCGATAGTTTCATTCAGGTCCAGGATCTGCCCGGAAAGCTGAAGCCCATTAATACCTGGCATCTCAATATCCAGAAAAACGACATCCAAGGGATGCTCTTTAATATAGGCTAATAGCTGTTTCCCCGTATTAAACAGTCCGCACAACTCAAGCTCCTTGACTTCCGACACCATTCTCTCAAATCGTTCCAACGCATGCCTCTCATCATCTACTGCAGCAATCCGTATCATGATTGTGTGTCTCCCCATTTCCAGTTTCACTATGTATTCCCACCGCTCCCACGCAGGCGGGCATCCCACGCCGCTGCTGCCAGTGAAGCAGGTCACCCTCGGAAACAAAACTGAACCTTGGTCCATTCTCCTTCCCGACTGGTTACATGCAATTCTTCCCCGCAGAAGTGCTTCAACCGTCGCTGGATATTGGCCAGCCCCACTCCCCGCCTCTCGGAAGAGGAGTTATCGCTCAGCCACAAATTCTTTAATTGCTCTTCTCTTATTCCCACCCCATTGTCCCACACTTCAACGTGAACCCTATCCCCTGCCAATTGGATGGTCAGACGGATGGTTCCCCCCTCCTCACGCTTCATCACCCCATGGCGGATGGCATTCTCCACCAAAGGCTGGATGGTGAGAGGCAGGATCCTCTTCAGCAAAGCGCCCGGATCAACCTCATACAACACAGTAAGGCGGTCCTCAAATCTGGCCTTTTCAATTTCCACATAGGCTTCCACCAGCCGGAGTTCATCTTGCAAAAGCAAGAAACTATCCGTCCGGGGCTCAAAGCATCGCCTTAAGTAATAGCTCAAATGGGTTATCAGCTGCTCCGCCCGCAGCCCATCCGTCCCGCATAAGGTGATAATGGCGTTTAGCGCGTTGAACAGGAAGTGGGGCTTAATCTGTGATTGGAGAAAATCCATTTCTGCCTTCAAGGCGGCTGCAACCGACTGTTTCAGCTGCAGGAGGGTTTCGGTCCTGGCTCGTACCTCCAGGGCGTCGAAAGGCTTGATCATAAAATCATTAGCTCCGGCCTTAAAGCCTGCCGCGATATCGCCGGGAGAATGGCGCACTGTCAATAAGATAACCGGCAATTCAAACAGGGAAAACTGCCGCCTGATCTCCCGGCACACCTCATAGCCTGACATTCTGGGCATCATCACATCCAGCAGAACCAAATCGATATCCGAACGGCTTTTTAACAGCTCCAAGGCTTCCAGCCCATTGGTCGCCCAAAGCACGTTATACGGTTCATTAGCGAATAAGCGGGCTAAGACCTGCAGGTTGGCCGAATCATCATCCACAGCCAGCAGCGTGAACTTGCCCGTGCCTCCCTGGGGCAGCTCCGTCCTGCCCCAGGGTTCATCCATTAGGTATTTTTCCGGGGGCCGGACGGCCGCCGGGGCAGAGCACGAACCTTTAGCCGCCAGCGGCAGAGTAAAGGCTATCCGGGTTCCCCGCTCCGGCTCGGACCAATCGATATAAATTTCCCCGTCCATCATCTGCACCAATCTCCGGCAAATAAAAAGCCCTAAGCCTGTCCCACCATACTCATTGGGAGAGTGGGCCTGCTCGAAAAGTTGAAAAACCGTATCCCAGTCGGATGGGGCAATTCCCACTCCGGTATCCTCAACCATAATTTTCACATGGTTCTCCAGGACCTGGGCGGAAATGGCAATCGTTCCCGCACTGGTAAACTTCATGGCATTGCCGACCAGGTTATGGATAATCTGCCGCAGCCGGTTCTCATCCGCATAAACAAAAGGCAAATCCTCAGGAACCCTATTGATCAGCCTGATTTTTTTCGCTGTGATCAAGTGCTTAAGTAAATCAAAGACCAGGGAAACGGTCACCCGGACATCGACCTCAGCCGGATGAACCGTCAATTCATTGCGCTTGATTTTATCCAGGTCCAGAATATCGCGGACCAAAGCGGACAGCTTTCGGGAAGTGTCCCTGATCACAGCCAGATTCTGCAGATGATTTTCGCTCAGTTCCCCCTCGATCTCCAGCATGGACTGGGACAAATTAATAATGCCGTGGAGAGGAGTTTGAAACTCATGGGAGGTATGGAGCAAAAACTCGTCTTTTTGCTTGTCGGCTTGCTGAAGCTCTGCAGCCATGCTTTCAATGGTCTTATAGGCTTCGGAAAATTGGTACGACATGATGAATGAAGCCAGAAAACAAAAGCTCAAAATCGCATAATATCCTAGTTTATAATCAAGAACCACACTGCTCAGATAGAGCCCATAGTCGATTAAACCCAGAAGATAGCAGCCCAAGGCCAGGATAAAGAGTCCCAGGCTTTTCCGGTTGAATTCGCCGTATCTTCCCTGCCGGAAAGAATAGAGCAACAGCCCGACGATGATGATGTTAGCCGCCATTTGAATAAAGCTGAACAATAAATTGAAGGGGGAATACCATTGGAAGGGCGTGACAAGGACAACACCGCTATACAAACCCATCCCATAGATAATACCCTTGGTCAGCCAGCGGGGGATCAGTCCTTTGCACATGGTTTTGATGAACATGGCCATGGGAATCAGGGAAGAGTACAAAGAGATGGCCTGGATCTTATAATAGATTTCCGTGGGCAGGTTAAAGTACTCAATCAGGAGCCTGTCCCCGGTAGAGGCATACGACCAGGCAATCACGACGCAGCTTAAGCCAAAATAGAGGGGACCTTTTTCCTCTCTGCGGATAATAAAGACACTCAGCTGATAGCACCCCAGCATGAGCAGGGACACAATCAGGCTCACATTAAGCAGGGTCGTATTGGTATTTAAGGTATGAATGCCTTGGGCACTGCCGAAATATAGACGATAGGGAATCCCTCCCTGATTATTTTCATAGTTGGCCACATGAATCAAAATTTCCGCCGTATCCCCCTGCACGGGAAAAAATACATTATACGGCTTATTCTCGTATTGATACTCATCCTGGGTTAAAGCGGGCTTACCGCTCCCCCCCGCCTGATTTCCATTCACATAGATCGCGCTGGCCATCCGGATGTTGGAAATCCTCAGCCCATAAACCGTATCCGAAGGCTTCAGTTTGATCGTCAGGCGATAGGTAGCGGCTCCCCTGGCATGGTCAATCCTGGTTGCCATATCATTTCGCCAAAAACCCGGAACTTGAATAACATTTGCCGCGGAATCAGGTTCTCCACCCGGTTCCAGCAGCTGATTCCAATAAAATTCCCATTGTCCGTCCAAGGGAACAACCTGATCGGAAGCAGCATCCCAATCCCGCAAATCCAGAACCCCTTGCTGAGATAGTTCTGATTTGAGGACTTTATTATCCGTGGTCTCCAACAGGCCAAAAAGCAGAAGAAAACACCCGAAACTCACTGCAACAAGCGCTATCAGCATTTTTCTCATCCAATGATCGACTCCATATCCATCATATCAGTTTTTTGGAAATGAATATGACCTAAATATTCTTCATTATGCCATAAAAGCTATCCATCGGATAGCCATTAAATAACAAAACACTGCTATGACGGCAGCTCTATTCAACTTGTCTTCAGTACATGAAAAAGTCCGGCCTCAGATTGCCCTGAGACCGGAAGCTTTTTGGGTGATCAGATGAGGCCGTCTTGAGCACGAATTTCCTGGCGCAGCTGCTCGAATTGGGACTCATCGACAATCGCCGCCAGTAAGATATCCCGGCCAGAGGCGGCTGTTCCGCCCCCATCACTCATGCCGCTGGCTGAAGTATCGGCTGCCATTAAAGGACCTGCACCCCCGCCGCCACTGCCCAGGGTTAAATCCGCTAAGCTGCCCATCTGACCGGTGAGTGGATTCATGAGATGATCAGCGGTCCCTTCAGAGAACTTATGAATTCGATCAATCTGTACATCCGTTATTCCTAAATCTTTGATGCGGTTGGCGATAACTTCAGCTTGTTCCACCGTGTTGAAATACGCAAGAATATTTCTTTCCGCCATATTTCGAACCCCTTTCCTTAGATGATCTTTGTTGTTTTGCCCTTTGAAGAAGGTGATTTGAATTTAGAGTCGGTTATTTTCAGCTATTCTATTCTTCTTACCTCACTAACCATCTCTGCTTATCGCTGACTATCGCCAGGGTATCCCCGCTTAAAGACAACCTCACCATCGATCAGCACCCAGGTGGTTTGCGCCTGAACATCCAAGGGATGCCGGTCAAAGACCGCAATATCTGCGTCTTTACCCGCCTCCAGGGAACCTACCCGCTCCGAAATCCCCAGGATTTCAGCAGGATTCAGAGTTATGGCCTTAAGGGCCGTCTCTTCAGCCAGTCCCGCTTTGACCGCCAAGGCCGCGCACACCGGCAGATAATGTACGGGAACAACCGGATGGTCGGTCATCAAGGCTATTTTCAGCCCGGCTTTATGCAGGATCGCCGGGGTAGCAAAGGTCAGTTCTTTTAACTCCACTTTTCCCCTGGGGCCGATGAAGGGCCCTGCGATGACGGAAAAGCCTTCTTCCGCCAGCTCATCAGCGATTAAATGCCCTTCAGTGCAGTGCTCCAGGGTCATCTTAAGGCCAAACTCTTTGGCAATGCGAATTGCCGTGAAAATATCATCGGCTCTGTGCACATGGGCTTTGACATTCAGCTCACCTTTCACCACCGGGATCAAGCTTTCCAGCTTCAGATCAAACCCTGAACCCTTCTCTTTATTCTCCAGATAATTTTTGGTTTTAAACAAATACTCTCTCCAGATCGCTGCGGTGGCCATTCTTGTCGAAGGGCTTTGTTGCTTGGCACTGTATCTTTTCTTCGGATTTTCACCGAAAGCAACCTTCATCGCCGCCGTTTCCTGGAGAATCATCTTATCGATTCTTGTCCCTTTGGTTTTAATCGTGGCAAATTGCCCACCTATCACATTGGCACTGCCGGGACCGGTGCAGATGCAGGTCACGCCATGTTCATAGGCTTCCGTCAAAGCTCTGTCCCTCGGATTAATAGCATCGATGGCCCTAAGGTGGGGTGTCGCCGGGTCAGTACCTTCATTGCCGTCCGCTCCCTCAAAATCCAGCCCGTCCTCCCACATACCTGCATGGCAGTGAGCGTCAATCATACCAGGCATGATAAAACCGCCTTCAGCATCAAGGGTCGGACAATGTTCGGGAATGCTCAAATCCTTGCCCACGGCAATGATTCTGCCCTTATCCACGAGCAGTTGGCCATTCTCAATCGGTTCACCTGTCATCGTAAGCAGCGTTCCATTTTTAATTAATAACATACTAATCTCCTCCTGTTTTTTACAGCTATAGAAAAAACCGCCCAAAGAAAAAAGTACCCCCCTCCTGTAAAGGCAGGGCACTTTTTCTGTCCGCAATTAATTCTATATCCCTAAGATCTAAAAAAGATATCCAAGGTCGCCGCCTTTGGATATCTCTTTTTATATTATAGCACATTTAAACAACAAAGTAACCTGTTTATGACTCTATTTGCCGGTCTGATTTTCAAGTTTTATAATCGCTTTTAGATACGGAGCCATATGTGCCTGAAAGGCGGCTAACACCTGATCAAGCACCCCTGTACGGCAGGCCTCGATGATCCTTTTATGTTCATCATGTTTTTCCATAACTGAGCCTAATGTTGATATATCCCTGTTCATCGCCGCCAGCAATTGGAAGTATTGGTTTTCTAAAATCTCCACCCTGCGCAGGCTTTCTGATCGTTTCCAGAAAAATTCATGAAAAGCCAAATCACAGGTATTAAAAATATAGTTTTTCTCCCTGACATCCATGGCCATTTCCTTGTCTGCCCTGATCATCTCCTGATTCAGCTTCTCCAGATAATCTAATTCCTGTTCCTGTAAAAGGGATTTTTTAAAAATAAGGGTCAGCACCTGCATCTCCAGCGGAATTCTTATGGACAGGATTTCTTCAATGTCTTTATAACCTAAATTAAGCACCTGACTGCCCTTCTTGGGCAAAAATATCAGGATTCCCCGCATATTCAACTCTCTTAAGGCCTCGCGTATAGGGGCTCTGCTTATCCCCAGCTCTTCTGATATATCCGTTTCAACCAGCCGATCCCCGCTCTTCAATTCCCCGGTAAGAATCTTATTCTTCACATAGGAGACCACGGTCTCACTTAGATTTGCTTTTGAATAGGTGATCATATGATTTAATCGATCATAAGCATTATTCCGATCATAAGCATTATTCAGCATGCGCCCACCTCTTGGTATTATACCCCCTGATCATTTCCTCAATTTTTTCAGGAGCTGCTTCTGCTTTTACCACTGCTTCGACTTTTTCACCATTTCTATAGATGGCCATAACTCCCAGAAAATCAACCAAAACAGTCTCTTTGAATTCTGATACTAATGCTTCAAACCCAGCCTTAGCTCTCTCCATACGGATCCTCATCCCTATCTTCTCGCAAATTTCCTTTTTAAATTGTAGATTGTCTACAATTTTTTAATTTAATTATAGCACTAATAATCTCACTGGCAAGAAAATAGTTACCATATTTTTCTTCGATTTTCTACAAATATCGACTCTAAAATTACCCCTCTCTACCGTTGTATCCACACCATTAAAGCCATGAGCGTATTCCAGGTGCCATGGGCGATAATCGAAGGCCAGAGGCTGCCGGTCTTTTCGTAGAGCCAGGTTAAAACGACTCCCCCCACCAGTAAGGGAATAAAGCGCAGAACATCAAAATGCAGCAAAGCGAAAAGCCCCGCCGTAAAAAGAATCCCTTTACCCCTGCCATAGCCTTGGCGAAAGGGTGGATAAAAAATTCCCCGAAAAAAAACCTCTTCCTTGATCGGAGCAATCATGCCGCCCAGGATAATAAGCAGCATCAGCTGCCAATCGTATTGAGCACCCATAAGCACGAGGGTGAAGCTTTGGGGCGCAGGTGTTCCTAATTTGTTGGCCAGGAAATTCCCGATCAGCCCTACGACCACCAGGAGAAAAACTCCCATCATCAGCCCCAGTAGAATATAGCGAACATGAGGTCTGACCAGACCTAACTCTCTGAGAGGACGGCGGATGAGCTTAAAAAAACATAAAATGATGATAAGGTAAAGCAGAGCCTCACCCATTCCCACGGTCAAAAAGCGAAAGAACCCCTCTAATTGATCTAAATCCTTAGGAGTTCTAAGCCAACCGAGAAAGAATTCAATTCCATAGATAATGAGCAGCAGAAAAAGCCCTTGCCAAACATTCCATACCGGATGACGGGGAGGGATTCTGTTATCCTCTTTATTTACTGTTTCTTTTTTATTTTTATCTTGAATTTTATCTTTATTTTTATCCTTATCTTTATACTTATCTTTCTTATTACCTTTGGGCACTTTTCGGTATGATTTATTGTCCATGGATAATTTCTTCCCAACTTTCTCTATGTAAAGCCATTATGTCAGGCAAATCTCATTCTATATTGTAAACGAAAGGGCTAAACGTGTCTACATGGCATGGCTGTTGGGGTTATGGCGTGCATACACAATTTCTTCCGGTTTTCTTGGCTTTATATAGAGCCATATCAGCCTTATGCAGCAGTTCCTCCAAGGAGTTATCCACGGAAGGCAACGCCGTGGCCACACCGATGCTGGCCGTGACCACTCTATCCACATCGGAAATTTCGGATGGGATATTCAGCTTGACGACAGCCCTGCGCAAACGTTCACCCACCAGCATAGCGCCAATCCGATCCGTATCCGTAAGAACGCAGGCAAACTCTTCCCCGCCCCATCTGGCTACCAAATCTGAAGAGCGCTTTACATTTGACTTTAAGGTTTGGGCAATTTTATAGAGGCATTTATCCCCCTCCAAGTGACCGTAAAAATCATTGTACTTTTTAAAACAATCCACATCGATCATCAATACGGATAAGCTATTCCCGTTACGCCTGGCCCGATTCCACTCTATAGTCACCGTTTCATTGAATTTCCGACGATTGGCAATTTGCGTCAATTCATCAATATAGCTATTTTCTTTTTGCCGATCCCTGTATTTCTTTTGCTCCACATGGTTTCGGAGCCGGCCTTTGATGATGGGCAAGCTGAAGGGCTTCGTGATATAATCCACTACCCCCAATTGCAGAGCATACTCCTCATTCTTTTCGTTTTTGAGAGCGCTAAGGAAAATTACCGGAATATCCCGCGTCTCCGGCATTTCCCGCAGACGAATGCATACTTCATAGCCATCCATCACCGGCATAATAATATCCAGCAGGATAATATCGGGCTGGCTTTTTCCCGTGGCCAGCTCTAAGGCCTCAATCCCGTTGTCGGCGGTCATCACGATGTAATCTTCTTTAAGAGCACTTTCTAAAAGCTTCAAATTAAAAAGCTGATCATCCACGATTAACACTCTGGGTTTGGAGGGTTCTTCATCTTTTAGCTCACAGGATATATCGCTGGCGAAATCAGGCTTTTCGCACCAAGCCGCCCCGCTGATCCCTGTATGAATCTCATCAGGCTCCAGGAATGGGGTTGAAGAAGCTCTTTCTTCTTTTGACAAATCCTTAATGATGGCAAAAAGACAAGGCTCATTATGCCACTTCCCCTGCCAGATACGCGCTTTTGCAGGGATGGAGGTTCCCTCCTTTTTTTCCAGGGACAAAGGGAGACTCTCTTTTTTGCCCGCAAACAGCTCAGCTAAGATCTTTTCACCTTCAGCCATCTTACCGGCGCTGGTAATGGTCAGGATATGCATGCTCATTAATTCTTCATGAGGATAGCCCAGCTTCTTAGGCACGGCAGTATTTGCATATAATAATCTTCCTTCCCGATTAATAATGAGGATCATATCCTCAATCGTTTCCAGAAAATTTTTCATATCAACATCTTCCACACTACGCATCTCCTATCGAGCCCTCATGAACCAATAAAAACCTATCAAATCCCAGTAACTTGATAATTCGCTATATTTCAGGAATCACCTCTCGATTTCCAAGAACAACGATTAATTTTCCCGGTGAAGTTGGGATGGCTGACATTGAGGAAGCAAAAAGGAATGCCGCCGGCATTCCTAATCTGTCTTTATCCCCTTCATTATCCGATAGCCAGGTTATCCAGAAACTCATCATAGGTCAACCGAACATCGAGCATCTCTTCAGGAGTGATCTGAATAATGCGGTTGGCAATGGTCTGGATGAATTGATGGTCATGGGAGGTAAAGATAATATTGCTTTTATAATCCGTCAGCCCATTGTTCAGGGCTGTGATGGATTCCAGATCCAAGTGATTGGTGGGCTGGTCCAAAAGCAGCACATTGGCCTGACTCAGCATCATTTTAGCCAGCATGCACCTGACCCGCTCGCCGCCGGAAAGGACTTTAAGGGATTTCAGGGCTTCTTCCCCGGAAAAGAGCATCTTGCCCAGAAAACCACGGACATAGGTGTCGGTTTTATCCGCGGAAAACTGCCGCAGCCAATCCACCAGGCTCAAGTCCACATCCTGAAAATACTCTGTGTTATCCTTGGGGAAATAGGCCTTGGTAATGGTGACGCCCCATTTATAGCTGCCGCTGTCCGGCTCCATTTCTCCGGCCAGTATCTGGAGCAGAGCGGTATAGGCCCCTTCATTGGTGCCTACCAAAGCGACTTTATCCCCTTTGCTCAGAATAAAGCTGACATTATCCAAGACCTTAACTCCATCGATGGTTTTGCTCAAACCTTCTACCGTCAGGATATCATTGCCCACTTCCCGCTCCGGTTTAAAGCCTACATAGGGATATTTGCGGTTGGAAGGTTCAATATCTTCGATATTCAGCTTATCCAGCATCTTTTTCCGGGAAGTGGCCTGTTTGGATTTGGAGGCATTGGCGCTGAAGCGGGCAATAAACTCCTTAAGCTGTTTGGCCTTTTCTTCTTTCTTTTTGTTAAGATCCCGGGTCATTTGCAGGGCTAACTGACTGGATTCATACCAAAAATCATAATTGCCCACATAAAGCTTGATCTTGCCAAAGTCCACATCCGCCATATGGGTACAAATCTTATTGAGAAAGTGCCTGTCATGGGAAACGACGATGACCGTTCCCTCAAATTCGATCAAAAACTCCTCCAGCCAGCGGATGGATTGGATATCCAAATGGTTGGTGGGCTCGTCCAAAATGAGGATGCCGGGATTGCCGAAAAGAGCCTGAGCCAAAAGCACCTTAATCTTTTCCACACCGGTCAGTTCAGACATAGCCTTCTCATGCAGCTCTGTGCCGATGCCCAGGCCTTGTAAAAGAGTCGAGGCTTCGGACTCCGCTTCCCAGCCGTTCATCTCTCCGAATTCATGCTCCAGCTCCGCAGCCTTGATTCCGTCCTCATCTGTAAAATCAGCTTTCCCGTAGAGGACTTCCTTCTCCTTCATGATGGCATAAAGCCGCTGGTTGCCCATAATGACCGTATCTAAAACCGTATACTGATCATACTGGTAATGATCCTGCTTGAGCATCGATAGCCGGACTCCCGGCGCGATGGTCACATCTCCGGAGTTCGGCTCAACTTCTCCCGAAAGAATTTTGAGAAAAGTGCTTTTTCCGGCACCGTTAGCGCCAATCACGCCATAACAATTACCTGGCGTGAATTTCAAAGAGACATCTTCAAAGAGCTTCCGCCCGCCATATCTTAAGCTCACGTTATTAACACTAATCAATTTATGCCCGCCTTTATGATCTTTATTTTTGTATTTGCATACATCATAAGAGTATAGCACAAATACGATCATAATGCATTAATCTTAAGCCCTCTTCTCCCCACCTCATTGGCATACAGATCGATGGTTGTCCGGGGTTTCACTGCTTTCAGGTCACCTTGATAGATGATCCGGCCTTCGGCATGGAGCAGGTTTTGCGGCCTTACCAGGTTTCTGGGTATCTGTAAATCCATAACACCGCTTTCCTTTAAGACATAGTACACAAATTCCGAACACATAAAGCGATCCTCACTGGACAAGGGCTTATCCCATATACTATCCCAAAGGCCCCGGTAATTATATTTATAACGATCACTATGCGCAATAAAGTGATCCAACACTTCTTTCACTTTGTCATACTGCTGCTTGGTTACCTCGACTTCAACAATAGCGCCGGGTAAATTCTCACAGAAGCCATAAACCCCTTCATGGATATCTTCCCTTCTGAACCGCCCGATAAAAGGGTTATAAGGATTCCTTCTGCCAAAACTGTACATATGATTCAGATCGCTGTCCAGGGACAGCGCCGCATGGGTATAGTCGTCTTTCTTCAACAGATGAATAAGCCTGGACAGAACGGTAGTGGTGCGGGTCAATACGATATATAAATAATATGTTTGCATAATGAGTTCTTCCTCCATGAATTTAAATTAAATGACATGCTTAATTATGACACAGAGAATTAAAGAACTCCTAAAGAAAATCTTAAAAAATGATTAATTTTATTCATTGGCTCTTTCATCTTTTTTTAATGTAGTGATATGAAAAGTAAAATAATAGTATTTAAAGATAAACATGCCGGCGATCAGAACTCTGGCCAAAATACTGTTAGTGAAAACAAAAGCGAGGAGAAGCATGGCTGACGCGAAGGCCAGTATGCTTGCTTTCGTTTTAAAGGTCATGGAGCGGGTGCTGACAAAACTCTCCAGATGGTTTTTATACAACTCTGTTCCTAAAAACCAAGTGTTGAATTTTTCTGAACCCCTGGCAAAGAAAAAGGCTGCGGCCAGGAGAAAGGGTGTGGTTGGCAGCAGAGGCAAAAGGACACCGACAGCACCCAGTCCGAAACACAGCAATCCCAAGCCTATACACATATATTTTTTGATCACCTTCATCACTCCCGCTCTTTAAAACTAAGCACACAGGAGACATCCCTTAACTGGTATGAGGAATGATGCCGGCATCATTCCTCATAAAAAATTAATTGATCTTTCTTTTTCTTCTTCAGCTAAGCACTTGACGGAAATTTTTGAGCAGCCGCAAGTTAGCAACAGCTAACTTGTATGATCACAATATACTATGGATGACCATTTGTCAATGTTTTTTTCACATCCTAGTTCACCTTATCATACTGAGGCGCATAGAGAATCTTTCCCTCATTGTCCATAATAATAACCTCACCCATCCACATCCATTCATCGCCGCGAACAGGTTCAGCATGTTCATCCAAAGTGAATTTATCTAAAATCACCTTATGAATCAAGCCAAAGCTATCTGTTGCCAGGGCTGCCAGGGTTAAGGTTTGGCCTGCGGAAAGGGTAATTTTTTCGTCAATCTCAGTCCCTAGACCACCAGAATTCAAAGCCTTTTCGGAAACAATACTGCCATCCACATCCACAACAAAGCGTGCTTTCTCTATGGTATTATTTTGTACCGGCGTTACCACCATGCTCAAGTTCCCTTTGCTGCGATACTCACCGGATGATTCAGCAGGTGTCTTTCTATAGATCGTTCCGCTTTCACGCTCAAATCTTGCCTGGACAGCCGGCAGCACCCTGGCGCGCAGGTCCTCCCATACCTCCAATTTTTCGGTTCTCTCCGTGCCGTCATCTGCTATGACCACCTTAGCATCAATGGTATCAAAAATATTTACCGGGAGGGTGCCGGAAAAGCTGGTTCCGCTTCTGGCCATTTCCGTACTTTGACCTGATACATATAAGGTGGCAAGAGTCTCCGCCTTCGTTTCCTTAGGTGAGATGTTAAAGGTTACGGGGACAGTGAGACTGTCTCGGTCAAAAGTTCCCAATGCATAATCATAGCTATCGATAATGCTTGCCTGGCGTTTCAGCATCGAATCGATATTGGCGTAAATACTGTTGATCTGGCTTGACTGGGCAGATGTCATATCCATAAGTTGATTCCGTGTATTTTGGAGTTCATCCTGCAGATCTCCGATCCGGACCAGGGTCACCACCTGTAAAAGGATGAGTATGGAAATTATAATCGGGACTATGTTTTTTTTCATTACTTACCTCCGTTGTTACGCTTGTAAACTCTGCCCCTCTATAATTCGACTCACCTTAGCGTCTCTCCTTCCTGTTTCAATACTACTCAGAAAAAGGGCCGAAAGCTGATTCTCCAGGATTTTGGGTCTGTGCAGTGCGGCTACGCAATCCGATTCGCGTTTTTCATCCTCTACCAGTGCCGCCTAAAAAGATAGCAAAAGGCCTGCCGCCCTACGTATGCAACGTTTGGCGACAGGCCCTTCAGCTCCAGCTAAGATAATCGGTTTTTGAAATCCTCATAGCCAAAACGGCGCACCATTTTAAAGCCTTCTTCTTCATTATAGAGCATAATATTGGGCAAATTTACCCCGTTGAACATATTATTCTTGACCATGGTGTAATGAGCCATATCGCAGAAGATAAGCTTGTCCCCCGGCTTT
The DNA here is from genome assembly GCF_007830365.1 of Desulfitobacterium sp. LBE. Taxonomy (NCBI): domain Bacteria; kingdom Bacillati; phylum Bacillota; class Clostridia; order Eubacteriales; family Desulfitobacteriaceae; genus Desulfitobacterium; species Desulfitobacterium sp. LBE. The sequence continues at coordinate 1,911,234 of NZ_VLKD01000001.1, forward strand.
AAGGGTTCGGCAAAGGAATAGTCGCCGATCACATCCCCGGCCAGGCAGGTATTGCCGCCCAACCGATAGGTGTAGGGATGTTCCCCCGGCTCCCCTCCATTGATAATCGCCGGACGATAGGGCATCTCCAGGACATCGGGCATATGGCAGGCCGCCGAAGCGTCAAGCAGGGCGATCTTCATTCCATTATCCACGATATCCAGCACCTTGGTGACTAGGAACCCTGTATTTAAGGCGATGGCCTCTCCTGGCTCCAGATAGATCTCCACCCCGTATTTTTCCCGTAAATAAAGGATACAGCGGACCAGGGTCTCAATATCATAATCAGGGCGGGTAATATGATGGCCGCCGCCCAGATTCAGCCATTTCATCTTCCGGAGATGTTCACCGAATTTCTCTTCCACCACTTTAAGGGTGCGTTCCAAGGTATCCGAGTTCTGTTCACATAGGGTATGGAAATGCAGTCCATCAATTCCCTCAAGTTCTTCAGGCCTGAAATTGGCCAGGGTCACTCCCAGCCGGGAATTCTGATAGCAGGGGTTATAGATATCCGTGGCAATCTCCGAATACTCAGGATTAACCCGAATTCCACATTCAATGTGGCCAGGATGGTTTTTCACCTTATCTTTGAATTTGCGCCACTGATCAAAGGAGTTAAACACCATATGATCACAATACCCCAGCAGCTCGTCAAACTCCTCTTCGATATAGGCCGGTGAGTAGACATGAACTTCCTTGCCCATCTCTGCAACGCCAAGTCGCGCCTCAAACAAGGAGCTGGCGGCGATACCCTTCAGGTATTGGCCCACCAAAGGAAACACAGCATGCATGGAAAATCCTTTCAAGGCCAGCAGGATCTTGCACCCTGTCCGCTCTTGAACAGATTGCAAAATCTCCAGATTTCTCCTGAGCAGGTTTTCATCCACCACATAACTGGGTGTGGGTAGTTCTTTTATATTCATGACTTTATTCCTCATCCAATAATGTGGGGGCAAAATCTTCCCGCCAAGGCAATCCGTACTTATTCAGGTCTGCCATAAAGGGATCGGGATCAAACTCTTCAACATTATAAACGCCGGGCTTCTGCCATTTTCCTTCCATAATCAACTTAGCGCCGATCATGGCCGGTACCCCGGTGGTATAGGAGATAGCCTGAGAGCCCACTTCAGCATAGCATTCCTGGTGATCGCAGATATTGTAGACATAATAGGTGCGGGGCTGACCATCCTTGACTCCTTGGATAATGCAGCCGATATTGGTTTTGCCCTTGGTTCGCGGTCCCAGGGAGGCCGGATCAGGCAGGACAGCCTTGAGGAAATGGAGGGGAATGATTTGCTGACCCTCAAACTCAATAGGTTCGATGGAGGTCATGCCCACATTTTCCAGAACCTTTAAATGGTTGAGATAATTATCGGAGAAGGTCATCCAGAAACGGATCTGTTTGATTCCCTTAATATTCTGTGCTAAAGATTCCAGCTCTTCATGATAGAGCAGGTAGATATTCTTGGGCCCAATCTCCTCAAGATCATAGACCTTCTTCACGGACAGGGGATCGGTTTCAATCCATTCTCCCTCTTTATAGTAACGACCCTTGGCGGTGATTTCCCGAATATTGATCTCCGGGTTGAAATTAGTGGCGAAAGGATAACCATGATCCCCGCCATTGGCATCGACAATATCGATGGTATGAATCTCATCAAAATAGTGCTTTTGGGCATAGGCGCAGAAAACACCGGTTACCCCGGGATCAAAACCGCTTCCCAATAAAGCCGTTAATCCGGCTTGGGCAAATTTTTCCCGGTAGGCCCATTGCCATTTGTATTCAAACTTCGGCACATTGGGGGGTTCATAGTTGGCAGTGTCCACATAATGAACGCCGGTGGCCAGACAGGCCTCCATAATGGTCAGGTCCTGATAAGGAAGGGCCACGTTGATCACCAGCTCCGGTTGAAACTCCTTAATGAGTTGGATGACTTCTTCTGTCTGATCGGCATCAACCTGAGCGACCCTGACTTTAGTCCGGCTGCCGGTTAATTTATCTCGAATATCCTCGCATTTTTTCAGCGTCCGGCTCGCAATGCAAATTTCCTCAAACACCTCAGGAACTTGACAGCATTTGTGGGCGACCACATTGGCCACACCGCCGGCCCCAATAATCAAGGCTTTTCCCATGTTAAGACCTCCCATTTCAAATAAATTCACAAAGATGATTATAATGAATGTCGAAGAGTTTATCAACAAGAATTATCCATTGCTGTCCATCAGATATTTCCCTTCATAGTCCAAATGCTCTTTAAACAATCTTTTGCGGAAAACGAACATCAGAATGCCCACAGTAATCAGGATTAAGGATAAAGCTTGGGATACCCGCAACCCGGGAATCAGGTAAAGACTGTCCGTGCGCAGCCCTTCAATCCAAAACCGTCCCAGCCCATACCCGATGAAATAGGTGGCCAACAGCTGCCCGGTAAATTTCGTTCTCTTGCGAAAATAGATGAGCACAGCAAAAACAGCCAGATTCCACATGCTTTCATAGAAAAAAGTGGCTTGGTGCCATTCCCCTAACCGGTCGATCAACACAGCATAGGGAAAAAACTGCAGGTTAGGATTGGTGACCAGGTTGCCGAAAGCCTCCTGGTTCATAAAATTCCCCCAACGGCCAATGGCTTGTCCTAAAATTAAACTGGGCACCACCATATCGATCAGCCTAAACAAAGGAAAGCCATTTCTTTTGGCAAAGATCAACGCCCCGATAAAGCCGCCGATCACACCGCCGTAAATAGCCAAGCCGCCTTCGCGGATGGCAAAGATGCGCATGGGATCATCGGCGTAGTTGGCCCATTCAAAGATGACATAATAAGCCCTGGCCCCGATGATTGCCAAGGGCAGAACGATGATTAAAAAATCGAAGATCATATCCCCTTTTAATCCCTGCCGCTCTGCTTCCCGGCTGGCTAACCATACTCCCAGGATAATGCCGAAGGCAATAATTGCCCCATACCAGGCAATGTTCAAACCTTCAATACCAAAGAGATTTTGAACTAAAAAACGATCGGTCATGTGGTGCTCACCTTTCTATGCTTCTTTAAGTCCTTCTCAAAGTGTACCACAACACTATTTGTCATACAAACAGTTGTTCAGAGGTTTTGTCCCGCAATAAAATCCCCCACTACTCTGGCAAACTCCTCGGGGCGCTCTTTCTGGGGCCAGTGCCGGCAGCCTTCCATAATATGCAGTTGGCAATTGGGGATCAGCTTGCTGGCCGCCAAAGCGTCTTTGAGGGGCACCGCCTTATCCTTGCTGCCATGGATCAGAAGGGTTGGCACGGCTATTTCCGAGAGGCGGCTATACAAATCCGTGTGCAAACCGGTCCTGGTGATTTCGCTTCTTTGAAAGGAGATAAAGGGTTTCCCGGCCTCAGGCTCCAGCATCCCATCCCGGACCTCTTCCACCAAAGCCTCGGTGACCTTTGACTTATCTCCGAATAAGTTGTAGGCCAGGGACCAACGAACAATAGCGGGGTACTTGCCGGTCCATTGGTATAAATTGTCGTTTAATTTCGAGCGGGTGTACCAATGAGTCAAACGGTGATAGGGAAGCTTGGGAAACAGCCCCCAGGCGTCGACAGGTATCAATAAGCGGATCAGCCCAGGATAGTTAAGGGCCATATTCAAACTAATGCCACCGCCCAGAGAAAGCCCCACCAGCACCACCGGCGGGCATTGGAATGCTTCGATAATCCCTTTCACTGTTTCAGTGTAGAACTCAAGGGTGTATTCACCGTCAATGGAGTCGCTGCCGCCATAACCGGGCAAATCGGGAGCAATCACCCTATAGTTTTCTCCCAAGAGCCGTATAACCTCAGCCCAGGACATCATGGCTGAATCCACTCCGGCGCCATGTAACAGGACAATCGTTGCCGCGCCATTTCCGGCATCAAAGCATTGTATGTTTATGCCCTGCACAGTAATCATCTTCTTATTAATATCAACAGCCATTATGCTCAACCCCCTCCATTCTATTCTTTCTTAATCATTCCCCTTTTATTATTAAAGAAAGCCCGGCTGTAGCTGAGCCTCTGGGGAAAGCGGCTGCCTAGCTGCCCTTATGCTTAGAAAGTATAGTGTGCAAGTTTTTTACTTTTTACATAGTGAGAAATCCCCTGCCGGTTTAATCTCCGCAGGGGATTTTGCTGCTTATTCTATATCTGCATTAACACATTACTCATAACGCAAAGCTTCAACAGGACTCATCTTAGCGGCTTTGCGGGCCGGGTAAAGGCCGAAGAAAAGCCCGATGGTCGTGGAAAAGCCAAAAGCAATCACAATCGTGAGGGGGGAGATGGCCGGCGGAATCTTCGCCAAGCCCGCGGCCAGGACACCGCCGCCGATGCCAAGCAAAGCACCGATGGCCCCGCCTATGGAACAGATGACCACTGCCTCAATGAGAAATTGGATCATAATATCCTTATATCTGGCTCCTAAAGCCTTGCGGATGCCGATCTCCCTTGTCCGCTCAGTCACTGAGACCAGCATGATATTCATGACCCCGATCCCCCCTACCAAGAGGGAGATCGCAGCGACAGAGCCGATTACCAGCTGCAAGATGGTCATAATGGTGTCAATCTGTTCCACATCCTGCTGCAGGCTATAGGCATAATACCGATCCTCCGCATGATGACGGCTGTTCAGGATCTTTTTGGCCTGGTTCATAGCGCTGTCGGTTTTATCCTTGCTCACGGCACTGCCTTCCACATAAGGAACATAATCGATATTAACCATGGTCCGCAAAGCGGAGTAGGGAATATACAGGGATGAACGCTGATTCGGCCCGCCCATCAGGAAACTGTCATCCCGCTGGGTTATGCCAATGACCGTATAGGAGGCGCCAAAGATCGTGATTTGCTTTTTCAGAGCTTCTCCCCGGCCGAACAGGTCTTCTGCCAGCTTGCTGTCGATGACCGCTACCCTCCGGCCTCCCTTTTCATCTTCTTCGGACAGGAACCGGCCTTTTTCCAGCTGAATATTTCTGATCTGCTTGTACTCAGGCCAAACCCCATAAGCATAGACCTGTTTGCTCTTTCTTTCATATTGGGCCGAAAAAGACCATGAATCAGCCGGGGAAATGTATTGAATATCGGTGGCTACATTGCGGATGACCTCTAAATCCTGAACGGTCATCATATCAGCTTCGGTAAGAGAAGATTGTTCATCACTGCGGGGATAGACACAAAACAAATTGGTGCCCATCTTCTCCAGAGAAGACATAATCGCCGCCTGGCCCACCTGCCCGATGGCCACTACGGTAATGACGGCCGCTACCCCGATAATAATGCCGAGCATGGTCAGGGCCGAGCGCATTTTGTTGGCTCTGATCCCTTCGAAAGCAACCTGAATGCATTCTTTTAAATTCATACCGGGTCCTCCTCAGCAGGGAGTCCGGCCAGAATGTCTCTGGCCTGAACCGGCTCTTGCACCCCTTCATCTTCCCTGAGCAGACCATCCCGGAATTTAAGGATTCTCTGGGTATGCCGGGCGATTTCCGGTTCGTGGGTGACCAGGACGATGGTAGCCCCTTGCTGATGAAGCTCCTGAAAGATCGCCATCACTTCTTCTCCCGAGCGGGTGTCGAGATTGCCGGTGGGTTCATCGGCCATGATGATGGCCGGATTATTGACCAAAGCCCGGGCAATGGCTACCCGCTGTCTCTGCCCCCCCGATATTTCTGTAGGGCGATGAGCCGCCCACTTCAGCAGCCCCACTTTTTCCAGGGCATTGTAAGCTTTCTCTTTTCTTTCCTTTTCCGCAATTCCCGCATAAATCATCGGCAGCTCAACATTGCGCAAGCAGGATATTCTCGGCAAGAGATTAAAGGTCTGGAAGACAAAGCCGATTTTAAGGTTGCGGACCTTGGCCAGATCTTGCTCCTCCATATGGGAAACATCCAGTCCATCCAGGATATACTGCCCGGCGGTGGGCGTGTCCAGGCACCCTAAAATATTCATCAATGTGGATTTCCCTGAACCTGAAGGGCCCATAATCGCCACAAAACTGCCGGCCGCGATATGGAAGGTAACCCCTTTCAAGGCCGTTACGGCAATTTTCTCCGTATGGTAGACCTTAACTAAGTCAGTTGCTTTGAGCATTAACGATCACCTGCACTCCGTCCTTGATTTGTCCATCGGGGTTCAGAATGACCTTTTCTCCCACTTGAAGACCCGCGACAATTTCCATGAACAGCTCATTGCTTAAGCCTGTCTGCACTTCTTTTTCGGTCACTATCCCATCCTGTCCCACGACATAGACCAGTTTCTGACCTTCACCCTCAATGACTGCTTCCAAAGGAACTAACAACGCTTGTTCCTTTTGCTGGAGGATGACTTTAAGATTAACATTAAAACCGGGTTTTAAGGGAGATTCTCCTTCAGTAGCCGGCACATTAATCCTGATTTTCACTTGGGTTTGCTCACCTTGAGAGGTTGCCACCACCTCGGCTGTAGGAGCAATGGCTTCAATACTGCCGAGCAGGGGTTCCTTAAGCAGGGCGCTGTTGGTTATTTCCACCTGATCTCCTACCTTGAGCAGGGCGGCGTCCACTTCATTGATACCTGTTTCAATCAAAAGCTGAGCCGGATTACCGATTTGCGCCAGGATCGTTCCAATCTCCGCTTCCTGGCCAGCCTTGACCGGTAAATTCAAAACGATCCCCTCGTAAGGGCTATGTAGTGTCGCTTTCTGCAATTTTTCCTGGGCTTTCCGGTAGAGCACTTCAGCTTGCTCGAGCTGAGCTTTGAGCAGAGGCAAATTGGCCTCTTGCTCCACCACTAATTTTTCTTTGGTCTCAGTCACCTTTTGCTCGGCCTGCTCCAATTCCTTAAGGCTGGCCGCGCCGCTTTCCATAAGAATCTTCGTATTGTCATAATCCTTTTGCGCCAGATCATAAGCTTGCTGAAGAAGTCTGATATTCGATTCACTATTGATTATTTTGGCCCGGAGCTCCTTGCCTTCCAGCTCCTTTTGGGATGCTTCCACATTCAGGTTGCCGGTATCCATCATCAAAATAATCTGGCCTTTAGCTACTTTGTCCCCAGGCTTGACCAGGATCTCCTGAACCGTGGTTTTGGTTTCAGCCCTGAATTCAGCCAGGTCTTTCACTTCCAATTTGCCGCTGGCAAAAACATTTTGTTCGAAGTTGCCTTGAACCACTTCCGCCGCACTTACGGGGATCAAGCCGGCTTGCCGGTTCAAAACCTGGGAAGCAATCAGCACCCCGGCGAGCAAAATAATGACGACGATTAGTTTCTTGCGGTGTCTCCGCAAAAACGAACCCCTTCCATGAACATTGTTTGAAATACTGGTATCTGGTTGCATAATCTCCTCCTGATTATTATAAAATTATTTCTTTGCATAAATTACCAAGATATCAATAGGTTCATTATAACAGTAATTTACCAGCAAACTTATAAAGAAACTATTAATTTTTCCATAAAAACTATGATTTTCCTGATGATCTGCTAAGACTTTTGCCTTTTTTTAAAAATGATTTTAATACCAAGAGTATTTATCTTTGCATAGACTTTTAGTAAAATAAATAAGTATCTTCAATCCTAATTATTAGAGTGAGCTGGGAGAAAAACATGGATATTATTATCAGAGAAAATTATGAACATATGAGCCAATATGCCGCAGACATTATTGCGGGTTATGTTCGGTCCAAGCCGGATTGTGTGCTGGGACTGGCCACGGGAAGCACTCCCATCGGCATTTATCGGGAGCTGATCAGAAAACATCGGGAAGAAGGCCTTGACTTTTCCCAAGTCAAAACCTTTAATCTGGATGAATACCTGGGGACCGGAATGGATTTGGAGAAGCCTTATCCACTCGATCAAAGCTATGCCCGCTTCATGCACGAAGAGCTGTTAAAACATATTAATGTCAAAAAAGAAAATATCCACATACCTGATGGCTTAAGCAAAGAACCAAAAAGGTTCTGCCAGTGGTATGAGGACGAAATCAAAAAAGCCGGGGGTATCGATCTGCAGCTTTTAGGACTTGGCGGAGACGGCCATTGGGGTTTCAATGAACCCGGTTCATCTCTCAGTTCCAGAACCCGGGTCGTAGTCTTGACACAGCATACCCTGGATGATAACTATGAAGCCTTTTACAAGAAAGCCGGTATCGAGCGCAGCCAGATGCCTCATTTTGCCATCACTATGGGCATCGGAACCATCCTGGAAGCCAGGAATATTTTAATGATCGTCAATGGCGCTAAAAAAGCCGGCATGGTCGCCCAATGCTTAGAAGGTCCCGTGACCTCTCAGGTTACCGCATCGGCTATCCAGCTGCACAGCGGCGAAATCACCGTGGTGCTTGATGAAGGAGCAGCTTCCCAATTAACAAACTCTGTTCATTACAGACATACCGAAAACATTAAATGTGCGTATGGGCTGTGAGAATTTTAAGTTTCAAAAGAACTCTTCTCTTTCATCGGTGGTATAAAAAAGCTGTCTCATTTCTTGATCATTGATTGAATCTCTACAGGCCAGGAGCCGTTTCCTGGCCTGTTCTCTTTCCAGAGAAGCCCTGGCTTTTAGATCCTCTAACACCTCAGGTATCCCGCCCTCGACCAGCCTTCTTTTGACCTCGGCAAACAGAGCCTGGTTCCCGCACAAGAATTGCCCTTCCTCCAGAACCTTGGCCGCCACCATGGATTCAAATCCGACAAATTCCAACTGTCTCTCCACTGTGGCAAGATCCTTGATCACATAATCGATTTCCTCTTTATAACCGGGATGTTTAAGCAAATAAAATTTCCAATCATAGATGGCGGAGTCCAGCTCTTTGATCCTCTCTTCCGGCAAGTCTTGATAAACAATCACGATATCCAGATCAGAGCCATTGACCAATTTCCCTGTGGAAAATTCAGGCCTTGGTTCAAGATGAGCCATGTCATAGGCCACGTCACCCGCAATAATAAAGCAGGTTTTTTCTTGAATACCTTGCGGATCCGGCTGAGCTGCTATGATCTTTTCCATAATATCCTTCGCCAGCGCCAATTTATCTTTGCTGATCTTGATGATGGATTGATGGAGCTCTTCCGCCTTGATCCGGGCTTCCTCAGACTGTTCCTTCAAACTAAGCACTGTGTAATTGTAAAATTCTCTGATGATCGAAGGAGAAAGCCGGGCAAAGCCTTCCACATGTTTGTCCAGCCTGAGATACTTGGTGCCAATGGTTTTCGTGACAATATCAGCGCATTGATTGCACTCCTCCCAAAGATCAAAAAGATTCATGACAGTTTTTTCGTGGATTTCTTTACCTGTGAGGGGTCCATGAACTTCAAGCAAATGAATAAGCTTCTCCATACGCAAAATCCTTTCAATGATAATCCAAGGCCTTCCCACCGGGTTTTTCAATGTCATTCCTCTTCACAGTCCATAAATTTCCTGATTATTTGTCCTGAAATCGGGTAAATTAGAATCAGTGATTCAAGCCTCAAAAAACCTAAACTACTAAACATCTTGGGAGGTAATCAATCATGGCAAAGTACAATTTACCTGTAGACAAAAACACGGTAGCAACCCAATTTAACGTCACTTTAGGTCCGGATGCCACTTCCCGTCAAAACGGTTCCGTTGGTGGAGAAATGGTTCGTCGTACATTTGAAAGCTTTGGCAAACGATAAATAACTGCCGCTAAAGGCCAGCAAACGCTGGCCTTTAGTATGTTTACGCTCTCTTAAAATCCTTTATTCCACTTCCCCCGCCCTGAAGCGGGTGATTTCTGCGATCAAAGCATAGGGCATGGGTTCGGACAGTGGAAATTGGATCGCGCCCTTGGAGGTTTTATAACCTCTCAGCTGATCAGCAAAGGCACGGACTCCGCTCTCACCCGGATAAAATCCGATATGATGTTTCGCCACAGCAAAATGGACAAGATTCTCTTTCTGCCGGAAGGTCGGCATCTGCCAGCTTATCTTCTCTGCAGCCTCCGGGGCGGCCTTGCGGATGGTCTGCCTGATTTGTTCCAGTATCTCCTGCAGCTCAGGGGGGAAGAGGGCGATATATTCATCAATGGTTGTAAAGACGGGTTTTTCCGAAGGGGTCTTCGACGGACGGTTGGACTTGGTAAGATGGTAAGCCTCGGCAATACCCTCCACCAAGGCCGGGAACTGACCATTGTCCACAATCTGAAAATAATGGGCCACCCGGTTTTTCGATGTCTGCACTACTTTATCCGGCTGCCATTCATCATGGCGGACAGGGGCAGCAAAAGCGACCACCAGGCCATCCTTTTTGGCACTCACTTCGGCAAAGGCCGAGCTATGCCGCCAGAGTACGGCACTTGCGGTCTCATGTTCTTCAAATGGTCCTAATTTTTCCACAGCCATGCTGCGAAGCTCTTCATACAGCGGCTGCCACTTGGCGCGGACACCGGAAAAAACCTCATTCACCTCTTGATCATCTCCCCTATTTCAGTTTAACCCTTTTCAGCCTAGCATAACACTCTCCTGCCTTCTGAGCAACTTTCTCAGACGCTTGAAGGAACCGACCTTTGAATTGGTGCATGAACTGACACTTGACAATTCTCCCTTGCTTCACTACAATAGACCCTAATTTAATATCTCCAATCAAGATTTGCAGAGCTTTCTGCATTTCGGAGTAGCAAAACAAAAGCTGTGATAAGAACAAGTAATAACCCGTACCGCAAACAGAAAGTTGCCGGCTGATGAGAGGCGCTTGGCAGGCTGGTTATGAATACCTCTTTGAGCTTCACACCGAACATCTTTCAGTAGGCTGTGACGGTTTCCTGCACACGTTATAGTGCTAGAGTATACCCATATCCATGGCGTACTCGAAGAGGCGGGCAATGGGAATTGTTCGTAAAGGTAAGGTGGTAACACGGGAGCATACTCTCGTCCTTCTGGCAATGAAGGACGGGAGTTTTTTGTTTTTATTTTAATCAAGGAGGAGTCACTATGCAAACAATAGCAGAACAATTTCAGATCATTACCAAAGGAGTCAGTATGCTGGTCAATGCTGAGGAACTGAAAAACAAACTGGCGGAATCCCATAAAAACCGCCGCCCTCTGGTCATCAAGCTGGGGCTTGATCCCAGCGCACCGGATATTCATCTGGGCCATGCCGTAGTGCTGCGCAAAATTAAGCAGCTGCAGGATCTGGGTCACGAAGCGGTGATCGTGATCGGCGATTTTACCGGCAAGATCGGTGATCCATCCGGCAAAGCCAAGGGCCGCACAGCCCTTTCCGATGAACAGGTTAAGGAAAATGCCCGCACCTATTTCGAGCAGATCTTCAAGGTGCTGGATAAGGAAAAAACCACGGTCCGTTATAATAGTGAATGGCTCAGCAAACTGAATTTCGAGGATGTTCTCAAGCTTGCCGCCACCACTACGGTGGCCCGGATGCTGGAACGGGACGATTTCCAAAAGCGGTTCAGCGGCAATGTCCCCATCGGCATCCATGAGTTCTTCTACCCTTTAATGCAGGCCTATGATTCAGTCGCTCTGCAAACAGATATAGAGCTGGGCGGCACCGACCAGACCTTTAACATCCTCATGGGCAGGACGTTGCAAAAGGCCATGGGGCAGCCCCAACAGATCGCCATGTTTATGCCGCTTTTAGAAGGGCTGGACGGCGTGGAAAAAATGAGCAAGAGCCTGGGGAACTATATCGGAGTCTATGAGCCTGCCCCGGTGATGTTTAAAAAGGTCATGGAAGTCCCCGATCCCTTGATTCTGAAATACTTTGAACTGGCCACTGATGAACACCCGGACCGCATCGAAGCCTTCCGGGTAGAGCTGGCCCAGGGTAAAAATCCCCGGGATGTCAAATATGCTTTGGCCGAGATCATCACCCGGCTGTATCACACAGAACAGGATGTCATGACTGCCAAAGCATATTATGAGGCCGCCTTCAGCAAGAAGGCCATCCCCGCTCAGCTCCCCTTGCTGCCCATCAAGGCCCGAAGCCGGCTGATTGAGCTTGTTCCCCTCCTCGTCCAAAGCGGCTTTACCGCCAGCAATGGGGAATTCAGACGTCTGGTTCAACAAGGGGGCGTCCAGCTCAATCAGCAGAAAATCAGTGATCTGGACCGGGTCTTAGCCGATGGAGATGTCTTGAAAATCGGTAAAAAATGTTTTGTTAAAATTGTGACTGAAGGGCCCGGTAATCCGGCATCTCACAAGTAACCTCCAGATTCATGCCCTCCAGGACCCTGGCCACCTGTTGGCGCTTATCGACCACATAGGCTCCTTCCCCGATGGCATAGACATCCACATCCGGAGTCGCCGGGGGTTCCTTTCTGGTGATGGATACGCCGAGCAGTTGGCTGCCCCCTCCCGCCAGATACCACAGGGGTATATCATCATTGCTGTTGCCTGCCGCCAAACTGATCTCCAGATTGGGCAGAATCAGGCGGGCCATCGCCGTGATCAGAGCAGTATCCCAGGGTGAGCAGCGGGACCTGTCCTTATAAAGAGTTCCCGGAAAAGGCATAAAACGGGATAAACGCAGCTGATAGAGTTTTTTAAACTGCTGCAAATAGAACAAATGCTCAATTCTCTCCTGATCGGTTTCCCCCAGTCCCAGGAGCATCATGGAGCGGCTGGGCATATCCGCCTCTTCACAATGGTGCAGCAATTCACGGCGCCGTTCCAGACTATCACCGGGCTTGGCCCTGGCAAAGATCGCCGGCGTGTTGCACTCCAGGGAGCTGGTAACGCTGTCGATGCCCAGTTTCTTTAACTCCAGAACGGTTTCTTGCCGAAAAGACGGTCCCAGATTGATTTCCAGCTTTAAGCCTGAACGGGTTTTAATGGCTTGCACAAGCTCCAGCAGCTGTTCGTCATACCCTTCGTCCAGATCCGTTCCGCCGCTGATATGGAACTGCTGAATCCCCAAACTTTCAATGAGTTCCAGACCTGTCAGCAAAACATCGGTGGGAAACAGCTTTTCTGTATAATAAGTGCAATAGGAGCAACGGGGCTTGACCAGGCAAGGGAAAATACCGCCTGAGCCTGAAGACCACCATAAGCGTTTACCAAAAACTTTGTCTCTGACTTCTGCCGCCTGGGCAAATAAATCATAGGCTTTATCCGGATTCCGGGCACTTTGCAAAATGAGCAAAGCCTGCTCACTGGTTAAATTCGGATACATGTCACTCCCTCTTTTCCATAGGATTATCCGCTGTAGAATTGTCCCGCTGTATTGAATTGTAGCTCTGCGTAAACGTACAGCGTCAACGCAGAGCTACTGGGTTGCAACGGCTGCTCAGCCGGCCACAATCATTATTGGCCCATAATCTCCTTAAGCTGGTCAGCATTGAAATCGTATTTGAAGAAGTGGCTGTAGAAGTAGGAGATATCTTCCGCCAGCTGGCTGTCCGTTACGATCTCGGGATAGAGTTTGTTCATAGCCCACATAATGGTCAGGGGCTGTTCGGTGGTGCGGTTGCCCCAGACATGAGCAATGCGGGGGACGATATAGATGGCGCCGTTCTTGACAGCGGTAATCTCACCCAAACGGGCGTCTGCCAGGACGTCTTTCTTCTCGGCGGCGCTGGCTACGAACATCACATCCGGATTCCACTTCAGCAAATCCTCCAGAGTATAGGTCAGGGATTCTTTATTCGCTTTCGTCATAGCCTCGCTGGTCACGCTGATGCCGCCGGCTTTATCAATCCACCATTCGGCGATCACATGGGGTTGGGAGAATTTGCTCACGTTGCCATAAACCACGGTTTTCTTATCGGCATCCTTAATATCTTTGGTCAGGTCTGCCGTTTTGGCCAACATATCATCGAAGTATTTCAGATAATCGGCGGCAACTTCCTGCTGGTTGAGCACTTCGCCCAGGAGAGTGATGCATTCTTTGACATCTTCGGTCTTCGTCCAGGAAAGCTGAACCACATTGAGTCCTTGCTTTTCCAGCTGTTCGGTCAGGTCGGTACTCATGGTCAGGCAAACATCCGGTTTGGCGGCCAGGATATTTTCCATCAGCAGTTCGTTGTCCGCACCTTGGAAAGGTTTCAGATTCTTGATATGAGGTGTGAATTGGTACTGATATTTTTCCCAGGTGGGGCTTTTGACAAAGGATGGGGAGCCTTCGTTGGCGAGTCTTTCCCCTGCGCTCAGGGTTTCCACAAAGGCGTTAAGAACGCCGATGGAGCCGAAGGTTCCTACAGTTTTAACTTCAGCAGGCAGAGTCACTGTGCGTCCGGCCATATCGGTGACTGTGCGTTCAGTTGGAGTGCCGGCCTCTGGTGCAGCCGGTGGATTGGCAGGGGCCTGGCTGGTTTGTCCGCAGCCGGCCAGGCTCACAGCAAGCAGAGCCGCCATAAGCAGGGCAAGAATTTTTCTTTTCAGTTTCATGATACCTCTCCTTTTGTTTTGTTTTTTAATTATTCATAACCGGGATACACACTTTCATAGCGGTATCCATAGCATCCAATCTGGCTTCAGCTACACAGACAGGGGTAGAATAAAGCCTGGTCAGATTCTCGGTGGTTACGACCTCATCAGGGTGTCCTTGGGCCATGATCACGCCGTCCCGCATGAGCACCGCTTTGCTGCAGGCCAGAAAGGCGTGATCCGGAAAATGGGACGTCATTAAGATGGCGTACCCCTGCTCAGCCAAGGCTTTGATCACCTTGAGCATTTTTACTTGGTTATAATAATCCAGATTGGCGGTAGGCTCATCCATGACCAGAATTTTGGCCTGTTGGGCAATGGCTCTGGCGATCAGCACCATCTGCTTTTCTCCGCCGCTCATCTCATTAAAGGGATAGCTGCTCATGTGCAGAATTCCCATCTTCTCCATCGCTTCTTCAGCCAGCTTCCGATCCCGTGCCGAGGGCCGGGCTCCCAGGGACAGATTGACGACCCGCCCCATCTGTACGATCTCCGCGGCTTCGTAAGGGAAAGCCACCGTGGTAGCCTGAGGGACATAAGCCATCATCTCCGCCCGCCTTTTGGGGGAAATTTTGCTTAACTCCAAACCATTCAGGGTAATCCGGCCGCTTTTCATTTTATTGAGGGAAAGGATGCATCTGAGCAGAGTGGTTTTACCGGTCCCGTTGGGCCCCAGCAGGCAAAGAATCTCATGGCTGTCCAGATCAAAGGAAATATCTTTGAGGATGATTCGTTCCGGTTGGTAGTGGAAACTTAAGCTTTTAACACTCAGCATCAGGACCACCCCTTTTTCACTCTGGACAGCAGGAGGACAAAGACGGGAGTACCCACCAAAGCTGTCAGTACGCCGAGGGGGAGTTCAACCCCTTCCACACCGCGGATGATATTATCGATCAGGAGCAGAAAAACCCCGCCGATAAAGAAGGATGTGGCCACCAACTTAGAGTAATTGGCACCGGTAAGCATCCGGGCAATATGGGGGACGACCATGCCCACCCAGCCGATAATACCGCAGATACTGACGGAGCAAACCGTCATCAGGGTGGAGCTGCAGATGACTATCAGCTTGACCAGGGGCACATTGACCCCCATCGTGGCCGCCTCATCCTCCCCGGCAGCCAGAGCATTGATTTGATTGCGAAACAGGAAGAGCAGCGCCAGGGAAAGCACCATGGCCGGCAGCATCAGCATCACATCCTGATTGGCCCCTTTGCCCAAGCCCCCCATCAGCCAAAAGGTAATGGCCGGCAATTGGTTTTCCGTATCGGCTAAGGTCTTGATAATAGAAATCAAAGACTGAAACAAGCTGGAAACCACAACCCCGCCCAGAATCAGGATCGTAATCGTCTGCCTCCCGAAGACATAAGCGATGATATAGGCGGCTATAACGGCGATCATGCCAAAAGTAAAGGCCGTGGTCTGGATCTGCCACCATGAACCATCATTGATCATGGCCAGAGCCGCTCCGAAGCCCGCCCCCGCCGACACGCCCAGCAGATCCGGCGAGACCATAGGGTTCTTAAACAGGGTCTGGTAAGAAGCACCGGAAACGGACAGGGCCCCTCCCACCAGAATACCGAGGGCAATCCTGGGCAAGCGTACCTGCATAACCACCGTTTCCAGGGTAGAATCCCAGTATTGGGGGATGGGTAAAAATTGGGAGAGGATGATATCCATGACCGTCTGGGGGGGAATCGGATAGCGTCCCACCAGAAAGGAGCCGAAAAACAATGCCACTGTTAAAGCTACCAGGAGCAGGATCTTGACACCAAAATATTCACTGTTTCTGATCTTCAATCTTGACTCCCCTTTATTACTGAATGAAGTGTTGTTCAAAGATATTCAGGCCCGCACATGAGCTCCACTTCAACCTCTTCTCCTGCTTGATACCCGGCAACACCGATGGGCACGATCAAAATTGCGTCCATTTTCAATAGGGAATCGGGCAGATTCCGATCCCAGCCCAGGGGAGTGGCTTCATAGCCCCCGTCCTTCCCGGTCACCATCAGCCTGAAATAGAATTCGTAATCAGGCCGCTTCTCAAGAGCTTTGGTTAAGCTGACCTTGACTTTCGGCCGCTGGGGTGCCGGCAGTCCGTAATAATGATGGACCAGACCGGAGACACACCAATCCATGGCCAAAAATGTGGCAAAAGTAGGTCCGGGCATATTGATCACCGGTTTACCAGCGATGATGGCCATACCCACCGGTCGGCCGGGAATAGCCCTGACTCCGTGCCGGAAAAGATCGGCCCTTTTCCTCAGGAGAGCGGTGTTGAAATCCTCAGCGCCCTTGGAGGAGCCACCGTTGATTAAAACAAGATCAGCGGCCTGCAGGGCTTTATCCAAAGCTTCCGCCAGTTCTTCAGGCTTGTCCTTGATAATGGGATAGCAGGTCACATCCGCTCCCCATTGCTCCAGCAAGGCGGTTACCATCAGGCTGTTGCTCTCGATGGTTTGACCGCGCTCCGGTCTGATTCCGGCTGTAATCAATTCGCTTCCGGTGGGGATATAAATGACTCTGGGCTTCCGCAGCACTTCCAAATGATAAATGCCGCTCAGGGCCAGCATGCTGAGGTGCAAAGGAGTCAGCCTGACCTGAGCGTCGGCGATCAGATCCCCCTGGCGCACTGCTGTTCCTGCCGCTCCTACACAGTCTCCTGCTTTCAGAGTAAGACCCTTGGCTAGACCAAGCCGGCCGTCGCTGTCGTAATGAGTATCCTCGACGGGAATAACCGTATCGAACTCATCGGGGAAGTCATCCCCGGTATCGGCCTGAACATAGTCCACACCTTTCACCCAGCCTGAAGTATCGGGGATGCCATTCATAAAATCACTGAAGCGGACCGCAATGCCATCCACCTGGGAGATGCGGTAAACCGGCATGGTGTTTTGAGAATAAAGAGGCTTTGCCGTAACCCGCCCTAAAGCGTCTTTTAAGGAGATCCATTCCCTTTCCTGTTCCGGATTCCAGGAGCTGGACAGCAGCTCCAAAGCCTCCCCTCTGGTGATAAACAAATTCGTATCTTCACTCATGTTGTTTCTCCTTTGCTTTGTTAAATTATTCTTTAATTGCCGTCACTCCAGCTCAAAATGAGCTTTTCAAATTCCTCGCCGAGGAAAAGAGGCACATCCTGCCAGTGCAGCAGGCTGGATATGGCCGGGTGCGGGAGGCTATGGCCCTTAAGCCCGGCTGCGGCGGGAATACTGAGGATCAGCGGATCGGCCATAAGCCTTGTATAAGCGCCGCTGCGCAAAAGCTTAATCAGCTGCTTTTCGCTTTTCAGCAGCAGATCGCCGGGTAAAGCCAATTCCGGTTCCAGGTCAAAGAAGCTGGCCACGGTGATGTCCTGCCTGCAATCGGCTTGCCGGAGAGCGGCCCGCAAAGAATTGGCCATTACCTGATCGCCGATTATCAGCAAAGCCCCTGTCCCTGCCGCCGGCCAAGCTCCATCTTCTCCGGCGGCCAGCCAAGCAGCACCAGTTCCCGTCTTGGCATCCTTAATGATCCGATTTTGCTTATCCGCCATGGTCTGCCCTAAAGCCTCCAGCACCATCCTGCTGTGCCTTATCCCTAAAGGAGCCGCCGCCACATAGGGAATACCGTAACTTTTATAGAGGTATTGAGCAGCCGCCCAACCGGACTGGGATACCACCAGATTGACCTTCGCGGCGGGAGCCCGCCGCACCTGGTCCAATCCCGTCTGCATCCAAAAGCTTACGTTAACCCGGAAGCCGTTATCTTCCAGCAGACGAATTAGATCTCTGCTGTTATCATTGGCCGAGAAATCCAGGGGAGTCAGGCCTAAAATATTCACATGACCGGCAGCCGTCGGGATTCCGGGGACAGCGAATCGCTGAAGCAGCTGCAGGTGAGCGGCGGAAATTCCTTTGTTGTAATAGGAAAATCCGGTCGTATCAAATCCTAAGGCCGCAAAACCGCTGCGCGCTTCAATCTCCCGGGCGATACCCTTCATATCCCTGCCGATAATCGCCGGCACAGGGCTGCCCAGCAGAGCAATGAATTCCGGCTTGAGCTTCTCTGCCGCTTCAATCGTCTGGCTGATCAGCCGTTCTTCATCCCCCAGCACTGCTTCAATGGTTCTTAGATTGGAACCAAAGGTGCTGCGCGTGCTTTCCGTCCAGCGGGGTTCGTCATAGGTGACATAATTGCGGGTACAGCATGAGGCATCATCGATAATGATCAGACAGTTCAATTCATACAGCGCAGAGCAGACTCCGGAGTAATCGCTGGCAAAAGGCGGGAGATAGACAGCTAGCCGTTCCATGATGCTCACTTCCCCTCATCCTTTTTCTCGTTCAGGTGTTCCCAGTCCGCTGACCTGGCGGCAGCTTTGCCCATCAGCCCCATCAGCTTGCGAATACCGTGGAACCCATAATGGGATTCGTCATTGAACATATTCACAAAATACCTGGCCTTCAGCAAAAAAGCACAGTCATAGCCAATTGCCATGCATTCCTTGTCCAGGCCATAACCGGCAACGGCTTTGACACCCTCTCGGTAAATTACGGTGACCTGAGGGTGATGATCGGCCAGCCATTGCCGCTCCTCAGCATCCTCCCGGGGAGAATGGGGGGCAAAGACCGCCTTCACTTGAAAGCCGTAGCCCAGAAGAGCCTTGGCCAAAGCAAAAGGCCGCATGGAGGCGGAAGAATCCACAACAATCGGAATATCCCCCACCATTTCTCTGGCGACTATGATGTCCAGCAGGGTCTGCCGGATCTCCCCGCCAAAATCCGGGCAGGACTTGCCCAACAGGTCGGCGAGATCTTGATAATGCTGCAAAACTTCCTTTATATCATAGGAAACCGGGTTGTCATAATAAGGAATGCCCAGCTTTTCCGTCATGTTTTGAGCGGCAACCTGACCCATCGGCATCAGGACCAGGTTTAACCGGCTGGAGGCCATCTTCTGATAGTCCGCAAAGGTCTCACAGGTGAAAAGCTCCCGTATGGTGTCAATCCCCCACTCCTTCAGGACAGTAAACAACTCGCTCTCCGGGTCGAGGGAAACATAATTGCCGATGAAATTGAGGCTATTTTCCTTTTGCTCCGTATATTCCAGCAGCCCATACATCTGGTTATGCTTGCGCATGCCCTGGGATATTTTTTCATCAGCCGCCACGGGATTGATATGGCAAACTGTGAAATAAAGCCCGGGAAAACGGCTTTTCAGCTCCCGCAAAAGCGCTTTTTCATCAGTACCCAGAAAATCGTCGATACAGTTGAAGTACAGCACAAAGGCCTTGGGCACCGGCTCCAGCACTTCCAGGAGCTCCTCTACGGCATCGCCGATATTCTCCACATATTGCCCGGAAACCGCATCCTCTTCCCCAATATATAGAAAGGAGAGAAACTCCTTTTCCCCGTTTTGCAAAGCGCGGATAGCGTTGCGGCGGCCACAGGCCGTGGGGCAGATATGGAGACTGTGGCTTTCCGGGATGCGCAGAATCGTTTTTGACCTGCTCCGGTTGGGAATATAATAGAGAAGATTATTTTGAACCCTTTTACTCATGTTCGCACACCTCAAGGAAGCGCCGGGCCAGAGTGCGGTAGCCTTGGGCAATCTCCGTTTCCGGAAAAATCTCCATAACCGTCTTGCCCTGCTCTTCCCCCTTCTGGATCTCGGCCGCCCGGGGAATAACGGAAATAAGCTCGCCCTGAGTTTCCGCCGCCAGCTGCTGCACCAGCTCCATCTCCCTGTCCACATTGCGCCGGTTCAGGATCAGCCCTCCGTAACGGGCATAGTCCCGGCTGCGAAAATTGGCCAAAGCTGCGGCGATATTGGAAGCTGCATACATGGACATCATCTCTCCCGAGGTAACGATAAAGACCACATCCGTATACTCCCCCCGCAGAGGCATGGCAAAGCCGCCGCAGACCACATCTCCCAGCACATCGTAAAGCACAATATCCGGCTGGTAGACTTCATAAGCCTTCATTTCCGCCAAGGTATCAAAAGCGGTGATAATTCCCCGTCCCGCACAGCCGATGCCGGGCATAGGACCCCCTGCTTCCACACAAAGTACCCCGTTATAGCCCTCCTGCACAAAGTCGCTCACCTGCAGGTCATCCCGTCTGCTGCGCACTAGCTCCAAAACGGTAGGAATGGACCGGCCCCCGGTCAGCATCCGCGTGGAATCCGCCTTGGGATCGCAGCCGATCTGCATTACTTTATAGCCCATCCCGCTCAAGGCCACCGCCAAATTAGAGGTGGTGGTGGATTTGCCAATCCCTCCCTTACCGTAAACAGCTGCTCTAATCATGGTTTATGCACTCCTTACCCGATGGGTTTGTCCTGCCCAGTTTGACTGCGCCGCCTGAGCGTCTTTTCGCCGCAAAGCAGCCGTACTGTAGCTGGTTCCCCCTTTTTTAGCAAACGGTCCTCAGCTTCCTCCATCAAAATCCCCGTGGCATTGACAAAACAATCCACTGTGTCTCCCATCCGGATAGGAACAATCTCATAATCCTCCCCGGTCCAACGGAGACCTACATGAGCATGACGGCCGGAGCGGATTCCGCTTTGGTAATCTTCATGCAGCCGGGCTTTGATCTCCGGCCGCTCATAACACGGACAACTCAGAAAGCGTTCCATAATCGCCGGCAGGTACTGCTCAGCCTGAGTCAGAGCCGCATGAGGAGGCGCGGGAATTCCCACGACACATTTCCCCTGGATTTCTGCCAGCAGCATGGCTTTCCCACCAGGGTTGAATCCCATGCCCTGGACCAGCACTCTGCCCAGTTTTTCGACAGCCTGGACGGTATAATCCCCATACCGGGCTCCGCTGCGGCCTAAGCCCCCGATCAGAATCAGAACATCACAGCGGAAGATAACCTGCAGAATAGCCTGGCAGATCAGGTCTACCCCATCCCCTGCCACCGGTTCTGTCCAGGCCTCCCCGCCGCATTCCTGAAGGATCCCTGCCAAGAGAATGCTATCCGACTCCACTACCTGTCCGGGGCCGGGCCGGCGGCCGGGTGCCACCAGGTCGTCCCCCACCGGAATGATGGCAGCTTTGGGCTTTTTCCATACGGTTATCGTTTCCACTCCGGCAAAACGCAGGATCGAGAGATGAGCCGGGTTTAGTCGGTAATTGGCCGGAACAAGCCGCTCACCCCCCCTGATGCTGCTGCCTGCCCCCTTGATTCCCTGCCCCGGTGCGGGCAGGGCCTTGATTTCCACTCTTCCATCTGTCCAATGCTTTACCTGTTCCAACGGAATCACTGTATCAAAAGGCGGTTCAATCACCGCGCCCATGGCCCGGAGACAAAATTCATGTTCAGCCAGCACCCGGCTGCCGCTCTCAAGCAGCTTTTTAGCCTGTTCCCAGTTCACCATAATTCCGTCATGCTGGGCGGTATCTGCCGAAGGCACCGAGAAGGCCGCATAGGTCGGTTCCGAAGTCACCCGGCCCAAAGCTTCATTCAGTGGTACGAATTCCTTGGCCAGTTCAAATTTGGCCTGGTCGAAAAGGATCGCCAAAGCCTCATCCCGGGAGAACGGATCATTCTGCTGCCGATGACAGCGTGTGGCACAACCGATGCAGGATGAGGAGGGGCAGCTGATGTGATCATGCTGATTGTTTGCCATGGTTTTCTCCTTATAAAAACAATATAAATGACACAATATGAATAACATCATAGAACTCATTACCAACAGAAAAGGCGGCCTGCCTTTCTAAAGCAAAACCGCCTGATGACGAAAACAGCAAAAGCCAGCATCCGATCTGTCAATCCTGTATTTTCTGCTTCCTTTTCATCAGTGAAGGCCAGCTGGTTTCCTGACTGACCCCGTGAGCGGTTTGCTCAGGCTCCTCCGTCATGAGATAGTCTTTTAGACAAAGGAGCTCGGAAAACTATTCAATTTCGTTGTTTATCCATAAACATAACACAACATAAATCAACACAAAAATAAATATCCTGATTTTATTTTACATTAAATTAGGTTATATAGGTTTATATAGTTATAAAATTGGGGTATACAAAGCTATGTTTATGCTCAAAAAAGAAGTGCCTGATATCAAAGCACTTCAATCTCGGTAAATGTCAGCCCTGTGAGCTCGTGTCTTTTATAGACTTCCACAAATCGCTCGGAGCAATAAACGGTAACACCGTAGCCCTTGGCTCTGAACAGATCCGCTCCTTTGAGGGATTCTTCTCTTAAATAAAGGTAATCCCGCGCTTCAACCCGCTCCTTGTTCTCGGCACTATAGGTTTCGTAGCCGCATTCCGGACAACGATCGAGCAGAATAACATTTGATTTTTTATAAAATTCGGCACTCACGGCGACATGAAGCTTGTGATAGGCCGGCGGTTCCGTGGGTATCTTATGGATTCTGATCCCCTGGCGCCGGAGCTCCTTTAGTTGCAGATCCGATAGATCACGGACGGATAGTACATGAGCTTTCTCTAAGCTGTAACCCGTAATCTTTTCTCTTTCCAGAACGTCTTTGGCCTTCCCTGAGATATGGTTGATATAAAACCAGAGAAAATCAGGATAATTATCATTAGACAAAACAATAGGGTTATCGGTTCCCCAGTCATACATTGTGCTTTTTTTCCATTCTCTTTGGCATAGTGGACAATGGATCTCTTTTCTTGGCCATTCGCCTACACTTGCTCCATAGGCGTAGGGCTCTTTTTCTCCTTCATCAATTTCCAAACAATAATAGCGCATCTCATCACCTTCCAATATATACTCTACCTTCCAGCATATACTCCGATAATAAAAAAAGAGCCGGTGTATTCGGCTCTGGCAAACGTCATGTAATAAGTAAAGATGAGCGATCATCCTACCCATAAATTTGCTACACTTATTCTCCCCCGAAAACTTGTGTTTCCGGAATGGGGCAGGTATCCTGACTTGAACTCATCCTCATCCCTTACCTTCCCGGTTTTCACCAGTGGATCCTCTAAGGGACTCGTCCTTCTTACAGTAGCGGGGCTGTCCCGGCTTCACACCGGAGTTCCCTATTAATGCATTTAAGCAACCCTATTCCGCCTGATATTCAGTTTTTTCCTAAACTTTCCCTTAGTCAACATTATATCAAGTACCACTGTAAGTCAACAGAATATTTTGCCTACAGCAAAGAGCATCACTCAAGTTAGGAGTCATTTTGGCTCTTTCACTTCAAAGCAAAAGTCCAGGGAACTAATCACTCTGGATTTTTCTATCGTTTACTGGATACCTAATTGCTCTTTTAAAGCATTTTGTAGAACTTGAGAAAAGTTGATTCCTTCACGTTCTGCGATTGAATTAAGCCATTGAGGAATAGTAAGAGTTTTCTTTATCGCTTTGTTGTCGTGAAACTTCCTATACTCAAGAGTATCAACGCCAATCAGAGTAATAAAAGAGCCGTGCTCAAAAGGAATGTCTGCCGGATTGGAAGGTGTAGGAATAGGTTCATTAGATTCTTCCAGATCATAGAGCCGTAAGCATAAAACATCTTCAGCCATTTCATAAGCGTCTTGCACGTCATCCCCTTGGGTATAGCAGCCTTCAATATCAGGAAAATTGATTGAATAGATACCATTGGCTTCTTGCTTAAAAACTGCGGGAAATAGATATTTAGCCATAATTAAAATCTCCTTTCAAATCTGTTAAAGATACGAAATCTTATTTCAATCCCGCATCTCTTAGAATATTGTCAAGTGTACCTATTCCCCTCTTTTTGATTATAATTTTTAACACGTATAAACACGTATTTAAATAGCAACTATGTATTCATACGTATTATTTTAATAAAGTTAAAACACCTCTACCAGGGTTGTACGGCTCTCGTAGCGGTGTTTTAGTGTTGCTATAGTGTGGCTTACGTTGGGTGACTGTCGCTGTAAGGGGTATCGGGGCAATAATCAATGTCTTGCGGCCATATTACCTGTCGTCGCAATGGCTAACATTCGTATTCATAACTCCTGTTCATCTTTACTTTGTTCTAAGTTGAATTCGGGAGTTGTTAAATGTTCCTTATTAATTACTGTAGAAATCTCTTTAATTAATTCTCTGACACTGTCTCTGACTTTTTTTGCTTCTTCTGTTGAAAAGATTTTGAAATCCTCATAATCTGCTTGAGCTCGCAATGCAAATACATTAGTAAAGGTTTTTGACGACTCTTTACTTATGATTTGTGTTTTAACAAATTCTTTATTGAAAAGAGACATTACCCCACTGTGTTTGGGTGAATCTAATTTATTCAACGCTAATAATGCCCGAACCGCATAAAAAGCCGCATAGTAAAATCGATTAATAGCCCCCTGATTAGATCCGATGGCTAATAATTGCTCCCCATCATTAAACGTATCCATAGCCCTCTCTAAACGCCACTCAGATAATCCGTTTGTCATAAAACAATCCCTTCTCTCTCAATAGCTTGATAAAAACTCGTTTCTTGAAATAGTGGGAATTTATATTCGGTTGCCGTCATAACCACAGGACATATAACGACATCATGTTCTACATTAACATCCACCGTGGCTTCGACTATCTCATCTCTCGTTCGTTCATCGACATCTTCCAAAAGAACCAAGATATCAATATCCGATTCTGGAGTATCTGTTCCCCTAGCGACAGAGCCAAAAAGTTTGGCAACAATTAAATTATCACCTAACTTATGAGAAAGACGTTCTTTATATTCATTAATTGCCGCTTCATGCTTCACAACGGTTCATCCTTTCTATATTCTTCACCAGAAAACCATTCTATGGAAATAGTATACCACACTCTATTGGTTTGCCCATAAGTTGTTATCGGGATTATTTCGTCTGATACAGGCTACACACCAGCATAGGTGTTTTTAATCTTCTTCCCGCTGAAAAAGGGGTTCGCCCTTGGCCGCAGCCATCTCCAGCAAGCGGGGAGGCGCTTTCAGCAGCTCAAAGGCAAATCCCCGCTTCATGTAACCTCTTACCGCTTGCGCCACCTGCGGGAACAAGTCACTTTCCGCTCCGTCAAAGTCGATCAAAAAAAGCCAGTATGGTTCGGGTTTCTCCGGTTCCTGCGCCAGCATCAGGTAAACCCGGCGGACTTCTCGCCGTTGGCGCCAAAAGTCCTTCATCCCTTCTACAAGCCCGGAAGGCAGGCTCCCTGGACACAGCTGGCGCAATCCTTTCTCGTGCCACACCCGCCGTACGGACATGCCCTGTACCGCCCTGTCGATTTGTTCAATCTGACTTAGCCTGAGCACCATCGCTTTACCAAAGGGATTAATCACAATACCTGTCAAATTTTGCGGGTCCGTCAGCATCGTATGTTTTAGATCGTCAAGGGAATATATGGATACTCTTCCTTGCTCCAACGGCCGTTTGTCAAGTTCCGCACGGGCAGAAAAAGCGGGCATTTTTTATCGCCGTAAAAAAACGGAACTCTCTTTCCTGCTCTGACTCCCCCTGCCGCCGTTTCAAGCTCTCTTCCGGCTGGAAATCAGCCTGAAACGAAAAGGTATTATCCTCTCTGGCTGTATCTTTCATATTTTTCTTCCCTTCTATAAAACTATAAACCCATCGCTATTACTCCTACCACTGGGCATTCAAATGCAACACCTTTGACTCCGGATGGTAAAAGACAAATAGATTTCCATGGTCCCCAAAAATCAGGTAATCATCAGGGATGGCACGGTTTTCCCTATTAACCACTTTGATCGAATCATCGGAATTAATAGTGCAGACAAAGCGCATGACGCTACATTGTTATCCTGCCAGTACCCGGCAGTTACTCCGCCAATCGTAATTGAAGTCACTCCACTGGGCGTGGGAAGTGGCGTGCTTGAGGTCGGCGCGTCCAGCGCAAACATGGGGACGGCGCTCAGAAGCAGCGCCATGATCAGCAGCACCACTATCCAGCCCCTTTTCTTAGAGCGCTTGGCAAATAGACTCATCAATTTCGACTCCTTTCATAAATCCTAATTTTCACCTTCCAAATTCCTTGTACCGGATTTCCTCAATTCTTCATTCTCTCTCCCCGAGCCTTCCTCATTCAGCCCATACTTCAGCTTCACCCGCTCCAGCTTCCCGGACCGTGGAATTGCTTGTATCCCCTCAATCTACCAGTCCGTATTTGACCTTAATCCGGTCGAGCTTTTCCAGCATAGGCTCTGCAGCGAACCAGAGGAAGAACACGGTGGCCGCGGCACGCACCAAATCCACAGGGAATCCGGTGATATAGTAGGTCAGGAGGATCTTCCAGTCCAGGGTATGGGCCCACATGAGAGCGGCGGCCGGATTCATGATGCCACCGTAGATAAGGACACTGGCAAGGGCGCCAAAGACACAGAGAGAGGCGCGGCTGCGGCGCAGCCATCCCTTGCGGAACAGCACACCCGCCAGAAAGCCGATGATGCCCATAGCGAACATCTGCCACGGCGTCCAGGGCCCCTGGGAGAACATGACATTAGAGGCCAGCATCGTCAAGGCTCCCACAAGAAATCCTGCTTCACCGCCGAAGGCCACCCCGGAGATAATGACAAGGGCTACCACAGGCTTAAACTCCGGCAGCATGAAAAAGGCCGCCCGTCCGGCAACACCCAAAGCGCATAGGACGGCGATAACCACCAGCTCCCGGGCCTGGGGCCTTCGTCCTTCAAACACCATAGCGAAGGGCAGCATGGTTTCCAGCAGGATCAGCAAAGCAATGAAATAATACTTCCGTGCCCCCAAATAATACACACCCACAAAGATGGTTAGGGGAATGAGCAGCAGAATCATAATTGCCGCAGCCAGGGTGCGCTTCCCAAGCTTGCGCTTTTCCCGGGGCACCTGCACAGGATGGATGGGCGGCGGGGACTTGCGGCTGACCGACAGAGCCAGGACAAAGAGCGCCGCGATCAGGACGGCATAGATAAGAGTGTAATCACCGGCTAAACCGCTCATGCCCGACGGCGTTAAAAGGGCCGAAAGGTCGGTGACACCGATGGATTTTATAAAAGCGGCCAGGGCGATCAGGCCGGACAAAGCGGCAATGACCTTGCGCCACAGGGGAAGTTTGACCGGCTTCCCGTCCCTTGCATCCGACCCAGGTTTGGGCAGGGGCGGGGCATCCCCACTAAGCTCCGCCGCCGGGGGAACCTGGCCGCCGCAGGCCTCAATCACATGGGCGGCAGTAATGGCCTCAGGCAGAAGACCCCGGGCCATGCGGTTGGCGGAGGTGGTATAAAAGCTGTTGCCGGAGAAGAAGGCGCGAGGTGTGCCTTCCGTGACAATCCTACCATCAAAAAACAAGGCACAGCGCTGGGTGTACTCGGCACAGAACTCCACATCATGACTGACCATGAAGATCGTCACGCCCCGGCGTTGCAGGGTCTTGAGAATCACAGCGAAAACCTGCTTAAACTCAGCATCCAGCCCCTTTGTGGGCTCATCCAGCAAGAGAATCTCCGGGTCGAGGAGCAGGACCTTGGCCAGCGCCGCCCGTTGCTGTTCACCCCCGGACAGATCATAGGGATGGCGGTCAAGGAGCTGCTCAAGGCGGCAGAGTTTTACCACCCGGGCCACCTTATCGTCCTTTTCCTGATCGGAAAGACCTTTTCCCTTGAATATCTCGTCCAAATCCTCACGAACAGTCTTTTTCACAAACAGGGCTTGAGGGTTCTGGGGCAGAATGCCCAGGCTGCCGGAGACGGTAACTTCCCCCCGGTACGCCCTACGCAGCCCGCCGATAATGGCAAGAGTCGTGGTCTTGCCCGTGCCGTTACCGCCGAGGACGGCGAAGAATTCCCCTTTCCTCACGGTGAGAGACAGACCCTTTACAACATCGGGCAGGTCCTTTTCGTATTTAAACCAGATATCCTCAAGGGAGATGGCCACTTCTCCTGCCAGAGAGGCCGTTTCTGGCCATGACCCTGTTATAAGGGTATGATTTGCCGCAAAGTCCGCCAGCCAGTCCCGCCCGTCCCGGACGGTGATGGGGCAGTCCCTATGATTGGGCACCGCCGCCCAAACCCGCATAGCCGTGGGCATAGCCAGGAACATGGTGTGGCCCGTGTCCTTGAGCTGATGGCCCACCTGTCGTGGCGGGCCGTCCGCGATGAGGCGGCCCTCGTCCATGACCAGCACCCGGTCGGACATGGGGAAGACTTCTTCAAGGCGATGCTCCGTCATGATCACCGTCGTGCCCAGTTCCCGGTTGATCTTCCCCACAGTGGCGAGAAAGTCCGCTGCCGCGATAGGGTCTAATTGGCTCGTCGGCTCGTCTAAGATAAGTACGGAGGGCTGCATGGCCATGATGGAAGCGAGATTGAGAAGCTGTTTCTGGCCCCCGGAAAGCTCCGTAACCCTTTTATAAAACCATGTCTGGATACCGAAAAAGCTGGCCATCTCCGCTACACGGCCCCGGATGGTAGGTGTATCGTAGCCCAGGCTTTCCAGACCGAAGGCCAGCTCATGCCATACCTTGTCCGTAACGATCTGATTTTCCGGCGATTGCTGGACAAAGCCGATACGGGCGGATTGCTCCCGCTGGTCAATAGAATCCAGGGGTCTTCCCTCAAACCGTATTTCCCCCGTCTTCACGCCGTGGGGTGCGAGGACGGTTTTCAGTTGACGCAGCAACGTGGATTTTCCACAGCCGGAAGGGCCCACGAGGGTCACAAACTGTCCCGGCTCCAGGGCAAAACTCACCTCTTGCAGCGTCTCTTTTTCCTGTTCGGGGTAGTAGAACGTCAGATTCCGTATGGTATAGCCGGATCTTGGATTCCTCATACGTCTTCTCCCTTCCCGAGCCGGGCCCATGCCCAATCCTCTTGCTGGTTCAAAATTATCGGTGTCAGACAAAGGGCAAAATACACCACCATGAAGCTGATGGGGAAGGGCGACAGAAGGACACCCTTCAGCGTGGGGTAGTATCGCCAGTACATGCCGCCGGCCAGCCAGCCGGAAATGATATACCCACCGCAGAACAACAGCCACAAAAGGGCATTTTTATCCCGGCTGTTGAAGCGGTAGATGGAAAATGCCGTGCGCCCGGGCAGACCGTAGCCCCGGCTTTTCATGCTGTCGGCGGTTTCGATGGCGTTCTCCAAGCTCCAGGTAATCATGATGGAGAGGATGGTCAGGCCGTTTTTGGCCCTTTGGATAAGACTCCCCTCAGACACATCCCGCCCGATACAGCGTTGGGCTTCGGATACCACTTTAATCTGGCTCGTAAACCTGGGCACAAAGCGCAGGGTCATGGAGAGCACCAGAGAAAGGGCAGGAATGATCCGCCCGAACAAGTAAACAAATTTATCCGAGGTCATCACCTCGTTGTAACAGGTAAACCAGATGACGACAGAAGCCAGCATCACCGCCGCGGCGATGCCGTAGATGATGCTTTCCAAGGTCAGGGGGTTATCTGAAGGCAGATAGGTCAGGATGGTCGCCCCCTCATGGTTGAAGGCGGGATTGATAAGAGCGGCCAACAGCAGCATAGGCAGCATAAATAAAAGGGAAAACCGCACAGCCTTTCTCCCCCGCAAATAGATGCTGTAGGTCACCGCAGTCACTAGGGATACGGCAAGGTAAACCGGGTGCATAAAAAACATGGTAAAGACCAGCACCAGGCCGAAGTACAGAAAGTTGATAATAGGATGACAGCCGGAAAAGGCGTCTTTGTTTTGCATTTGCATCAGTCCATTTCAAGAGGGTGCGGCAGTTTTTTGCCGCACCCCTGTCCTATTTCTTTCCAGAAAATTATTCACCCATGGCATAGCCGCCACCCACATCAAAGCCCAGGTCACAGGTATAGATCCATTCAATCACATCCCCGGCTTGAACCTGATAACGGGAGCAGCCGTAGTTGGGGAACCAATCGTTCACCTTATACATCCAGCCGGACAGCTCTCCCACATCGAATTCATAGAGGTTATGGATGCCCTCGATATAAGCCGAGTTATAGATGGGGGTATTCATATACTCCAGATGAATTTTATGCTCCTTGCAGGTGCGCCGGAGAACATCGAAGACGCTCTCCCCCTCGTTGAAGGTTACCACAGTGGGCTTCAGGATCCAGCCGTCCTCAGGTACCAATTCCACCTTCTCCGGATTGCAGAGATCCATATTGTCCAATATGGTCGCGCAGGAGATGGAGATGGTACAGGGATATGCCGTAGGGGCGACTTTCACCTCCTGGGGCTCCACAGGCAGGGGCTTGCCCTCCGGTACCGGGTCGGTCAGATAGTTGTCCTTGCCGGTTTCGGGATTGATTTCCTGTGTAGACTCCGCTGCTTTTGTCTCCGGAGCCTCAGGGGGCGGGGGAGTCTCCGCGGGTCCGGCCTTCTCCTCCAGGTCAGGTGTCTGTTCCGGACTTTCTATTGGTGGGGAGGATTCCTCCGGCGGGGATGTCTCGGTCGATTCCTTCTCACCCTCCTGCCCGGGCTCATCTGCTGCTGTGTCCGGTGTTTCCGTAACCCTTGCCGTCATCCCAGCGGAGGACGCCGGAGTATCAGCGACACTCCAGCCCCGGGAACCGGGGGCGTTGCCCCCGTAGTAAAACACACCGGCCAATACGGCTGCCATGAGCACCGGGATAATAACCTTCCATTTATGCTTTTTCCACCCCATGGTCCACTCTCCTTACCTTAGCCTGGCTTTTGTCTTCCTTCTAATGATTGTTTTCTTCTCCCCATGGCTTCAACGATTTGGGAAAAGCGGCTTGTTATATAGTCGTAGCCCTCTTGGTTATGGGGCAGAAGACAACTGCTGCAATCCTTAAACCCTTTTTCGGTATAGGTAAAGCTGCCCCCGCAACCTTCCCCCAACATATATAAGGGGCAATAACAGAATAGGCAATTAAAGCTGTCGATATCTGCATCCGGATGACAGGGAAAAAACCGGCAAGCCCGGTTGGAAAAATAGCTATAGGAATCCACAGTTTTCTTCATAGTCGATGCTCCTTTTCCGCGGTGACTTCGAGCTTGCCCATACCACCGTCAGCCAGTTGACGAAATGCCTCCTATCGTTATTTTCCCAGGACTTCCAGGGCATCCCGCAGAATTCCGCCGGAGACAGCCCCTTCACCGCCCAACACATAAAGCTCCGTGACTGTATCCTTTACCCCTTCCAGCATATCCTTCTGTTCGGCACTTAATCCCCCCTGAGCGGTCAGGAGGATCCAGCTATTGGCTTGCGCCGCTACAGCCCCTCCGGCCAGGGCATCGGCAAAGTTTGAACCTGTGGCCAGGTATATCTTTGTAGGCTGAGGCTGAAGCTGGTTCAAGACCTGACGATTCGTCTCGTAAATATCCTTTCCGCTATAGCGCTGAACTCCCGGCAGCAAGCTCTCCAAGGAAGCCGGCAAAGCTCCCTCCTCCCCCACCAGGAAGGTTTTCTCCACATTCAGCTCTTGGATAGCCTTAGCCGTCGCCTCCGGTAAATTACCGGCCCCATCCAGGAAAAGAATGGGCACCCCCTGATAACCGGCCCAGGGAGAAATCGATAAAGCATCAGGGAAGCTGACCTCGGTATTGCCTTTGACCAAAGCTGCCTTGCCTTGATTGTTCAAGCTTTTAGCAATCCAGTAAGCAGTCTCGTACCGATCCTTACCGGCCAGACGCTCAACCTTCAATCCTTTAGCCTTAAGCTCTCCTTCAATCTCTTTGGCAACGACTCCCTCTCCACCGATGATCAGGACATTTTTAGCCTTTAAATTTTGTATTCCCGTCAGAATTTTATCCGGCAGCTTCTGTGAGGGTGTTAAAAGGAGGGGGGCCTGGTGTTTATGAGCCAGGGGTACCGCCGCCAGAGCATCTGCCGCCAGCTCCCCCCCGGTCAGCAGCACCGTTTCCGCACCATCGGGAAAACTCCCTCGGACGATCTCCCATGCCGTCTCATAGCGGTCGGCACCGGCCAGACGGTTGCCCAGCTCACTCTGATTCCTCACAATATCGGAATAATCATAGAGGGGGGTTTTCCCATCTTTGAATCTTACATAAGAAGCTAAAGCAATCAGGGCCTGCTCGGAAGCCATGGCATCTGTGCCTTGATCCAGGATATGTTTGAATCCTCCATCGTCAGCTCTGAACTGAAGCAAATTCCCCGGCAAAGTCCGGCCGTTTTTAATGAAGCGAGGATCTGTATCAGGATCGATCCCCAGTGAGCACAGAGCAATGATCACCTGAGCAGTGCTCTCACTGTTGACCGCTCCCCAGGAGATATAGTGCCCATCCTGATCCTGCAGCTTGGACAAGGTAGCCAAGGCCTCATCCACAACGGTCCTTACCTCAGCCCGACCTTCCCGGTAATAAGGTGCCAGGGCCTGGAGAGCCATGGCGGTCATATCAGGATCACTGCTTCCGGTGCTCCTTAGGTTGAAGCCACCATCGGGAAGTTGTTTGCTGAGAATGATCTCCAGCAAATCCTCCCGGCTCCATTTCGCCTCAGCGGGAACCACATAATTGCCGCTGTCCAGAGCAATAAGGGCAAAAATCGGTCCGTTCAGACCTTGGGCCTGAATATTAGGGAAGTTATAGATCTCGGCGATGAGATCCTTACCGGCGAAATTCCGGGGATCTCCCTGAGCCGCCCCTGTTGCCAAGGCGATTCTCTCCAGATCGGTTACTTTGCGGGAAATAGACTGCCAGTTCTGAGCGGCATAGTATTCCGTTTCAGTCAGGTATTTTTCCAGGCCATCATAGTAGCCCAATCTGGCCAAACCCAGGGTCGGCCAGTTATAAATGGTCGGTTCAACGATGTTCTCCGGTGACTGCCCCGCAAAAGCTTTCTCCAAATAAGCTTCTTCCCATTGCACCAGATCCGTAATAACCTGATCAATCTGCGCTCTGGTCGTGCCTTGTTCCTGAGCAAAAGCCGCCCCCGGCAGTCCCCCCAGGAATACCAAGCTGCTCATCAGGATTATGGCTATAAAACGATTGAACTGAGCAATTTTACTTATACTCTCGTTATTGGTGATCATTTACTTCAGCTCCTTTCACAAGGAATTAATATCAGACTCTCCAGTGCTTTAGGCTCCTGCTAAAAACAAAAGAGCCAGAGCCAACCCGAATGGGGCTGACTCTGCAAAAAAGGGGTCAGTGTAGGGTGCTATATTAAAGTGTCAACTTTGGCGATTAATGCTCGCTAAGAGCGAAAATTAGAAATGGTTGAAGTAGTCGGTGGTATAGAACCAGGTAATGGTTCCATCCGTGGTCAAGGCATAATCAGCCGCGCCCACCCAGGGAACGGAGACAGTCAGTGAATAGGGAAGATCCGTATACATCCAGCCGGAAAGAGCTCCACCGTCAAATTCGCCCAGCCCGTTCAGACTGGAGAGATAGGTGCCGCTGTTGCTGGTTGGATAAGGGAAATAGTCGATAGATAACGGATTATCTCCATTCGCCCAAGCGGTAAAGTCGAGCATGATATCCATTACCGTAGTCCCGGAAGGAACGGTAATGGGCTGTCCACCAGTATAGGCATTGATAGCAGCCTGAATTTGGGCGGCCTTAGCCCGCAGTTCCGGACCGTTACCCTCATAATAAGGGAAGTCTTCGTTATAGACATCTTCGCCCAGCTCCGTAAAGTCGAAAAGATAACCAACATTCACAGTCGTCGGATCGGAAGCGAACACCCGGTAGAGGCGCTCATTGCCGCCGTTGGTCACGACGAAGCTGGGCACAAGGCTGCTGAGATCGAATTCATAATTGTTGCCCCCGGTATTTACAGCGTCACCGGAGATTACGGCACCAGTGGCTGTAGTCATGGTTCCTGCTACCTGAGCGCGGTTCGCCGGCACGCTGCTCAGGTCAACCGAGACGAAATAGTTAAAGTTATTGCTGTCAGTGTCGGTCCAGGGGATAGCGTTGCTGACTAAATAGGGGTTGCCCATATAAGGGCTTTGCACAACTGCGATATAGACGGTGGCGCTATCTCCGGCGATACTGACATTGGCCACTCGCAGGGGATCGCCGGCGTTAAGGGGAACCCGGCCGAAGCCGGCTGCCAGAGTATAGGTGGTGCTGCCGATGGTTACGTCATAGGCCTGGTTCAGCAGATCCACATTGCTGGCGGTACGGGTGGCGGTGCCGCCGCCCGTGAAGGTCAGGGTGGTGGAAGTCACCGGGGTCGCCGCACTGTTCAGATTGATGGTAACTGTGGCTGCATCCAGAGCGGTCAGAACCTGGTTAACCTTGGCCCGGATGTAGATGTCACTGCCCGTGTTGTCATCCGTTTCATAGTAAGCGGTTTCACCGTTGATCTGGACGGAAGCGATTTCCGCAGGCTTCGCTACAGGATTATGGGCAGTCGGCCGATCTCCCGGGGCGGCAAAGGCTGGGATGCTGAAGGCCAGCACCATCACAAGGGCCAGCAGGACGGAGAGACTTCTTTTAGTGAATTTATTCATTTTGGATCCTCCTTCAAATCAGATATTGATTTGGGTAACTTTACAAAGCCGTTCAGTCACCTCTTTTTCTAGTTCATGGGAATCACCCCCCTTCCGAAATCCGCTTCTCTCATTCCTCATAAATAGTATTTACCGGCTTTGTCGGTATTTTTGGATTCTCCCTGCCCCGCCCAGAGCAACAAGGGTCAAGGCAGCTATTCCCAACATCATCGTCAGCCAGGGATTTTCCGCAACAGTTTTTTTGACGATTTCCAAGACAGTGGCTGTTTCTTCTTTTGGGCCTTCTTTTTCGCCGTCAACTCCCTTGCTGTCGGCAGCCGCCTCTCCAGCGGTGTCTGCAGAAGGCTGAGTTCCCGGATCGACAGGGGGGGCGGAGCCCCAGTTGATCCTTGCCAGTGTCGGGGACCCACCACCCGGATTGGCAGCTAAGGCCGGCTCCCCATTGCCCGTCGGAAAACCAGTAAAGGTATCCAGTTGGATATTGCCGAAAGCATCCCTGACCCCCGTCCGCACCTTGCTGTTGAATAGGGAACCCCAGTCGTTGCCGTCAGCCGGATGCAGAATCACCAGATCCTTGCTCTCCTGGTAGTCGTATTTAATATGCTTGTTGTCAATCCCCCGGATAAAATCGATGCTAAGGGCTGCAAAGGGGTTATAGTTTTCTGTAATACCAGTTTCCTGCCGCATCAGGTAACCCTGCAGCTCCACCGTCTTCAGATTGCTGCAGCCGCTGAAATCATACATGTTCAAGGCCTGCAGGGTGGAAGGAAGGGTGATGGATTCCAATGAAGCGCAGCCGGCAAAGGTGTAGCCGCCGGTTGCGGTGATGCCTTCGGCCAGGGTTACTTCCGTTAAGCTGCGGCTGTCCCGAAACACGCCGATGCCCAGGGGGTATTCCAGATTGCTTGACTTGACGGTCGCCGATTGCAGCTCCTGGCAGCCGGCAAAGGCAGCATCCTGAATCCAGGTGACGCTTTGCGGTACAACAAGCTCCCGAATGCCGGTTCCGGCAAAGGCGTTGACCCCGATGTCCCTGATCCCTTCCTCCAAGATAACCTCCCGGAGCAGGGCGCAGTAATAAAAAGCGTTATTGCCAATGGTTTGCACGGTGCCCGGTATCCTGACCCTTCTGATGGAGGGATTTTGGGCAAAGGCATGGCTGCGGATGGCTCCGACAGTATAGCCCCCAAGGATCCGGGGAATTTCCAGATCGGTCATTGCCCCCTCGCCGATTCCTTCCCGAAAGCCGTTGATAATGGCCGTTCCGTCTCTCTGTACACTCCAGGTAAAGGGCGATTCCGGGCCTGTTGCCCTAACTTCTACTTCCCCTATGTAAAGGGTTCCTTTATAGATAAGGGTCGCGGTAATAACGCTTACCCCTGCTTGAAGCACCGTCACCCTGCCGGAATCATCCACGGCGGCGACACTGGGGTCGGAAGAGCTCCAGAGGATGGGTCCCGCATCCGTCGGCAGTCCGGCCCTGATCAGGCCGGGAACCTCTGCCGTACTGCCTGTCTCCAGATGGGCAAAGGACTCAGGAGCGTGGAGGATCAAGCGGGGATTGTCCTGCTCTGCTTCCCTCTCCAGCGTGTAGTACTCCACCGGATAAACAAAAGGTATTCTGCTGGTCGCTCCCCACCCCTCCGCGAAATCTTTAAAGGAGTTTTCCCAGCCCCGGGCCCCGGCAAGTACATAGATTTTCAGCTTCTCGGCCACAGCCAGGGGCAGGCCGCTGAAAGAGTCATTTTCCCGGGTCCAGACTTCATTAGGGACACTGGTTCCAGGCCCATCCCCTCTGAGGGGCATATTGCCTTCAAAATAGACGGCCTTCAGAGCGGTGCAGCCTGCAAACACGCCGCTGCCCAGGCTCTTCAGGGTATAAGGAAACGTGATGCTTTCCAGTTCAGCACAGCCGGTAAAGCTGCTTTTTAGCTGCCGCAATTGGGCCGGTAAGGTGATCTCCGTGAAGGTGCAGTTGCGGAAGGCGGAATCTTCAATCACAGTAATCCTGTCTCCCAGGGTAATGTCCTGTAAGCGTACACAGTCCCAAAAGGTCCCATAGGGCAGGGTCTCCAGCCCGGACCCGGCGAGATCCGCTTTTTCCAGTCCGGAGCCTTTGAAAGCGTTCTGTCCCAAGGAGGTCAGACCGGCCGGCAGGACAATTTCCTTTAAGGCAGCTGTGCCTTCAAAAGCATTAGCACCAATGCTCTCCAGCCCTTCGTTGAAGAGAATTTCACCAAGGCGAAGGCAGTCTTTAAAAGCCTTGTCACCGATGCTTTTCAGTCCTTCATTCAAATTGACCTCTTCCAGCTGCAGGCAGCCGCTGAAAGCCTCCGGGCCGATGGTTTTCAGGTTCGACCCCAGAGTGATTGTGGTGAGCGGGTGGTGAAAGAAGGCACCGGAGCTGATTTCCGTCACCGGGTCCGGTACCACAAAGCTGTCGCTGCCGATGATGCCCGCCCGAACCAGGGTCTTACCGTCTTTGGTATAGATGACTCCGTCCCGGCAGGTATATACCGGATTCTCCTCCGCAACGGCAAAGCGGATATCCCCATTGCTGCCAAAGGTATTCAGGTTGAAGTCCTTCAGACTGGCGGGAATATTGACTTCCCGGAGGGAGCCGCAGGCTCGGAAGGCCTGCCCTCCCAGCTGTTCCAGGCCCTCCGGCAGATTGATCCCTGTCAGGCTTTGGCAGCCTGCGAAGGCGGCGTAGCCGATTGTTCTGAGCGTGTCCGGCAGCCTGATTTCCGTCAGATCCCGGCAGCCGCTGAAGGCTTCCCTGGCAATGTTGGTGACCGGTTTGCCCTCGATATAGTCCGGGATATCAATCCGTGTTGCCGCTTGATCACAGGCGGTGATGGTAATGCCTGCGGTTCCTGCTTTATACTTGAGAAAGCTGCCGTTATCGTAAACAATGCCGGTCAAATTTCCCCCCGCGGGGGCGGTCTGGGCTTCGTCGGCCCCAACGCCTGCCGGCAGGAAAAAGGCCAGCAGGAGGGCTGCCAGGAACAGTTTCTTTTTCTTTTTTATGGCTATCGCCTTATCCTGCATCCTAGTTATCTCCCTTGTGCCTCTTATACCGACGCCAGCCGGCGGCGGCCAGGATACCCAGAACTCCGGTTGAGACAAGAGCGACGGCCAGGGGATTTTCCTTTACCACATCCCTGACGATTTCAAATACGGTCAGCTGCTCCTTATCTTCGTCGTCCTCAGCTTCGTCCTTGGCTCCGCCGGCCGGGGAACCGCCCTGCTCCTGATCCTCTTCTTGGTTGCCTCTATTTCTTTCAATCGTCGTCTGTTCATCCTGCCGGGCCATTACTGAAGAAGTCGCTGTCTCTTCCCCGTTGTCCGAAGGCGCTCTGCTGTCGGCTGAAGCCGTCCGGTCGGCATTGCCTCCCTGTCCGTCACTGCTGCCGTCGCCTATGCCACTGCCGCTTCCGGTACCAATACCGCCGTCACCAGTGCCCGGTCCGCTTCCCGATCCTTCTCCATTTCCAATACCACTTGGGGGAACCGGGATTGGGTCCACTGGAGGAGCCGGCGGGGGACCCGGTGGGGGAGGAAGAACACTACCTCCTCCTGGCAGGGGGCCCGGCGGCTTTGGTTTTTCTTTTTCCTCCATCTGGAAGGTGGCCCGTACTGTTGCATTTGATTCGAGATCAAATTGTGAATCTTTAATAGGTTTTTCTTCTCCGCCTTGTTCGACCACAAGCTTTACGAGTTTATACTCATAGGATGTTGTCTCGTCCTTGGGCTCAGAGGGGTTAGGGGTTGCCGTCACATGAATTGTAGAGGTTTGGCCGGCATAAATCTCTGTCTCCGGGTCTCCTTGAGCATAGTCTGTGCCTTTGTCGGTTCGTTTCGGGTCAATTACAGTAAATGACACAGTACCAAAGTCTTTTCCATCTATTATTTCCGCAGTTATTCGGTAATAGGTCGGTTCCCCCCATTCCGGACGGCCTGCACTGTCATCCTGAGTCCAGACATTTTGATGCTGCCCTTCATCGCCGTCCAGCAGATAGGCGACCTCGCCACTGGCGAATTGCTCCGGCGTCATCCCTGTTGAGCCTTGGCCATCATTGGCATCGCTTAACACCGAATCAGCCGCAAGCGGCTCTCCATACACCCGCAGGGCCTGACTTGCGCCAGACTGCGGCTGGATGCCGTAGTAGTTATAGGCGCTGCCGGCGGCAGTGGCATTGCTGATGCCAAAGATCTCACCTGAGCCGGAATCGATAGATTCTCCATACCAGAAGCTGTTGGCAACGATCAATTTGGTGTTGGTTGCCGACCCGCCGGAGACCTCTCCGTATAACAGGCCGTAAGCGCCGGTTGTGCCTTTGATTGTACCGGTGCTGTAGCAGCTGCTTAAAGCCTCCGCGCCACGGGCGCTATAGTTTTCCATGCAATAACCAATCAAGCCGCCGGCCCGGCCGGCTTTTGCTTCAATATCCCCTGTGCTGAATGATTTTACGAATCTGACCTGATAGCCCCATCCGCATAATCCGCCCACATTGTCTTTTCCTGTTACCGCCCCCTTATTGAAGGTGCCTGAGCGGCCATAAACCACAGTAGCATTACCCACTAATCCACCCACATGGCCTGCATTTTCGGCAATGATCGCTCCCTCATTACCGCATTCTTTTCCATTCTCAGCTTCAAAAGAAACAGTGTCTGTGTTGCCGATCAGACCGCCGACAAAATTACCGGAAGCTGCGCTAACTGTGATATTACCTGTGTTTGTACAAGCGGCTAAGATTGCACCACTACTACCACCACCACCAGATATGCCGATAATTCCGCCGACATTGCTGACAGAGTCGCCCGTCAGATTAAAGTCTGCTTCATTAAGGCAATTCTTAATGTCAACTGACTTACCGCCCCTTCCGATAATCCCGCCGATGCATTGTCTACCGGAAACCGGCTTATGGTTCTGGCAATTGGAAATCGACACAGAGCCTAAAAGATCAGTTACTCCTCCCATAATCCCGCCGATATTTTCTGTGGCGGCGACTGGGCCGTTGTTCTTGCAATCCGAAATAGTCACCGTTCCAGAGTCCGGGGCCTGGCCGACGATGCCCCCGACATTTTTACTCCCTCTAATGGCGCTATTGCTATTGTTCGTGCATCCTGTAAATTTGCTGCCGGATTTAGCGACGCCGGCGACGCTGCCGATATTATCAAAGCTGCCGCCGCTGACATCGAAATTCACAGAGACGGTGGTGTCGGAAATGGTTCCATAATTGTACCGGGCAACAGTTCCGGTATCGTTGTCTGTGATCTTGAAACTGCCCTCCATTGTGAGGCCGGTTACGGTTCCGCTGCCGCCGATATTGCTGAACAGCGGAACAGAGACATCCACCAGGGTGATGGTGTGTCCGTTGCCATTAAAGGTTCCCTGGAAGGGAAAAGCGGGATTGACGGCGATGCTTTCCTGCCAGTTGTCTGAACTAAGCCTAAGATTATCTCCCAGAGCAAAATGTTGGCCTGCGAAGGTTTCCCTGGCGGCAACCCGATCCCTGAGGATGTACAAAACGTCCATGCTTTCGATTTTAAAGGGCTTGGCCGCCGTCCCGGTCAGCAAGTTATCCATTTTCGTCCACTGGGCGTACAAGGTCAGATCGTCTTCAATAGCCTTCTCAAAATCCCAGGCTGCGCCGCCGCTCCTCCGGTCGAACCATCCCGCAAAAGTATAGGATATAATTTCGGTGCCGCCGGGCGGGGTGATGCTTGGCCGCGTAAGCTTAGCTCCCGGCTGGACTTCCAGGGTATAAACAGCCTCGCCATTGACTTCTCCGCCGTTGGCGTCAAAGGTAACGAGAACTTTTCCGGCTTCCTTCCAGCGGGCGGCCAGGGTAAGGTTCCCGATGACGGAAAGGGTAAAATCATACTTTTCGCCATTCAGAGTGTACCAGCCCAGGAACACATAACCCGGTTTGCCGGGCTGCTCCGGAATTGGCACCGCCTCTCCGGCCTGTACGGTCTCCGTCTTCGTTTCCAAATTGTCTGCAAATTCTCCGCCGGCGGCAGCAAAGATAACCTGATATCCCTTATCATCTTTTGGGATAAATTCCGCCGTGATCGTTATATCGGTACTCGGCATGGTGAAAGTGATATCCAAACCCGTCCTGCCTGGATCTCCCTTGCCGGGATCCCCTACGGCAAATCCGGCAGGGTCACTGATCCTGACTTGTTTCAACATTTGCTCCGCAGCGGGAACCGCCGTTACCTTCACCTGCTCCCCCGCCTTAAAATACTGATAATCCGGGATTAAGGCCAGACTGCCGCCGCCTGTTACCGTCCCGCGTACAGCCTTGTAGATCAGACCGTTGCTCTCATCTGCGATGATGGGATAGCCGTTCTCTTCTGTCCGCTGCTGACTCCAAATCCCTCTCCGGAATCCAGTCTGACCGCCGTCCAACAAATAGGCTACCTCTCCGCTGGTGAAGGCTTCCTTGCTTTGGAGCATCACATCCGCACTGTCCGCGTTACCTTTAGGATCAGTGGTCCAGTTATCGCTGCAATAATAATTATTCACATTGGTTCGAGAGTTCTTCCCTGTAATCGCACCCACGAAGGATCCCGTCGGCGTGCCGGAATAAGAGCCATAGTTGTAGCAATATTTCACCGCTGCCGAGGCGTCGCTGTTTTGCCCGGCGATACCCCCTCCGTTGCCTCCGGCATTGATTTGACCCAGGTTGTAGCAATCCTGGACAAGGCCGCTGTTTTCTCCGGCAATGCCCCCTACATTGGTGATGCCTTTAATCAAGCTCTCATTCCAACAGTACTGAATATTTCCGTTGTTTTTGCCCGCGATACCGCCGCCTCCACTGCCTGTTATCGTTTGTCGGTTCGAGCAATGCTGAATGTTACCATTGTTGTCGCCCGCGATACCGCCGATGTTGCCTCCCGTCACCGTCAGGACTCCTTCGTTGCTACAATAGGTCACTTGAGCCCCAGAGTTTACCGAACCGGCTATGCCGCCGAGGACGTCACACCCCGTAAGAGTACCCGTATTGCTGCAGTCTGTCACTATCACATTGGCACCAATTACCCCGCTGATGCCGCCAGCGTTCTGGCCGCTGGCGGCAACTGTTCCCTGGTTTTGGCAGTCACTTACCTTGCCGGACGCGATATAACCGACGAGGCCGCCGATGCCCATATCACTCTTGCCTCCGGTCACCTCGCCTGCGTTGGTGCAGCTGGTAAGCGTTGCTCCGTCCGCGTAGCCGATAAGACCGCCGACATAGCTGCTGCCGCTGATTTTGCTGTCGATAGGCGTACTGTCATCCACGGTATCGGCGACAACCTGACAGGCAGTGATGGCGGTGTTTTTGGCATAACCGACGATGCCGCCGGCATAGTTACCCCTGGTTTTAACCTTCCCTTTAACGGTCAGGTTCTTGATTTCCCCGCCGCTGGTATAGCCGAACAAGCCTTGATAGTCGGCATCCGTATCAATCAGCAAGCCGGAAATACTATGGACCTTGCCGCTGAGATCCTGACCGTTGAAGGTCCCCTTGAAAGGGTGGTCAGGGGTTCCGATGGGCATAAAACCCGCCGTAATGACAATATCCTCATCCAGAACAATCGTCTTGCCGGCAAAATCCACAGCCTCAACCGGTGTTTCGGCTATCATAACCGGTGTTCCGTCCATTTTCTCGCCGCGCACCAGTTCCGCCAGGCCGACCAACTCAGCGTCCGAAGCGATGTGAAATTCACTTTCGTTCGGATCATACCATGAGATATCACCTGCTACCGGCGTGACGAACATGTATTGAAGGACGATGTTATTGGTGCTTGAATCCGCTGGCATGGTTAGTATATAAGTGACGGTGCCGTCTTCGCCGCTTGCTTCAGTGACCATTTTTCTCGGTTCAAAGCTCAGCCTGAATAATTCGTATTCGGGATCGGGATTAATAACCACCTTGAAAGGGACCGTTGCACTGAGAGGCAAATAAACGCAGTCGTAGCTGTCACCGTCGATAAGGTCCGTGAATACTTTCTCCCCGGGCAGATCAAGTTCTACCGACCCCGCCGCCGTTGCACTGCCCCTCAGCGTCAGCTTATAGAATGAGTCCGGCGTGCCGACACCTTTCAGGATAGGGTAATCGTCCGTATCCCGCTGAGTCCATGTTTTATTGGCGGCGCCGGTCTGTCCTGCATCCAGAAGATAGGCCACCTCGCCATATTTGAAAGCATCGGCATTTTTGGCTGAGGGATCGTCGCTTGTACCTGCCACAAAGTAGTAAGAATGCGTTGCCTTTCCACTTCCCGAACCGAGAATGTTATTTACTCCACCGTCGGTTAAATTATAAGAGAAACAGGACGTGACTGCTGCTTTATCTGCACGAGAGCCGCAGATTCCACCAATCGTAGTTTTCCCTATCCCCCCGGAAACGCTGCCGGTATTGTAACAGCTTTCCACGGATGTCATTGCCGACGTTTCAATCCCTCCCACAACTCCGCCTACATTCTCGGCACCTGTTATCGTTCCTTCATTGCCGCATTTTGTAGTACATTTGTTGTAGCCTGATCTAATATACCCCGCTATGCCGCCCACATAATTGGCACCCGTTACCGCTCCAGTCTGACCATTGATACATCCTGTAAGGGTGCAGGAAGCGTCGTTCGGCTGAAAATAACCCACAATCCCGCCTATATAATTTTTCGTGCCTGTTATCACACCGATATTGCTGCATTGCTCAATCCTGCTAGTGAAACGACCGGCGATCCCGCCCATGTATTGCATTGCAGCTGTCCCGTCACAGAGTACTTCCCCGCTGTTCTCACATGATTTCAGGACATACTGTAGTGACTGACCACACCCCACGATGCCCCCGACATACTGATTATGGCCGATGATGCCACCCGAGTTCTTGCAGTTGGTAATCGTTACATTTTGAACGGTTATACCGGGCATTAGATTTCCAACTACACCTCCCACATAGTTCTTCCCCTCCACCTTGCCTGTATTTTCACAGCCGCTGATGGTTCTTTGGTTGGTGTCACCTTTGCCATTATTGTTATACATTGTACCTCCGGCAATACCACCAATATAATTAGTGGTGCCTGTAACCTGGCCGTTGTTGGTACAGCCGCTGACCAAGGACAAATCCCCGGCTCCCACTTCAGCTTTACAATTTATATAGCCTGCAATGCCGCCAATATACTGGTTAGTAGTTGTGCCCGTCCCTGTCACCGCGCCTGATTCGTAATTTGTACAGCCGGTAATTTTATACGTTAGGTTACCGGCAATACCGCCGGCGTGGGTTGTTGCGGTTGATACTGTACCGTAATTACCGCAATTTTCGATCTTTCCCGCCGCATCTGAGGTGCTGCCGACGATGCCGCCGACATACTTATTTCCCGCCACCGCACCAGGTTCCCCCGCACTGCCAAAAACACAGCCTATTAAGGTCGTACCGACCGCCTGGCCGACAATCCCACCGACATAGTCTTTGGCGCTGTAAACATTTCCCCTGACGGTCAGATTTTTGATTTCCCCGCCGTT
Source organism: Desulfitobacterium sp. LBE (assembly GCF_007830365.1). Lineage (NCBI taxonomy): Bacteria > Bacillati > Bacillota > Clostridia > Eubacteriales > Desulfitobacteriaceae > Desulfitobacterium > Desulfitobacterium sp. LBE. Next base: position 1,955,506 of record NZ_VLKD01000001.1, read on the forward strand.
GGTATAGCCGAATAACCCCTGGTAGTTTGTTGTGTTTTTCGGGTTCGCTTTGCTGCCCAGTTGGTAAATGATAGTGTTGTTATGTCCGTCAAAGGTTCCCTTAAACTGGTTCTCCGTATTTTTCCCATAATCCCCGATCGGTGTCCAATCCGTTGTCACCGTAATGGCGGACCCGGTCGTCGGTGCCAGGTCGATGACCTTGCCGGAAAAAGAATCCTGAGCAATCGATGACTCGCCATTTTTGGCCGTACCGTTAACGATATTAGCCAGGCCCACCAGCTGCGCTTCCGTACTGATGGTATAGGAGGAATCGCCAGCGTTGTACCAGTCATATTCAGCCGTCACTTGTCCCCAAAACCGGTATGTGAGCGCTACGTTGTGGTCCTGAAGCACGGCTGTGTACTGCTTGGTTGCGCTGTCATAGCCTGACACCGTTTCAGCAGGAGCGAAGACCACCTCATCCTCAGCAGCGGCACCTTCTTTGCTCACTGCCAGTTTGATGGAACTGCCGGCCCCGCCGCCGCCCGGCAGATAGGTGTATTTATCGCTGCCGTCACCGTCAAATATCCTATAGTTGTCACTCACCTGGGGTGCGACAAAACTTACCGTCCCTTGCTCATAAGGCGTTACCGGCTGCACCAGGGTCAGCTTATAAACGGAGTTCGTCCCAAAGACAGGATAGCCGTTATCCCCCTGGGTCCAGATTTTGTGATGCGGCATTGTGTCGCCGCCCTCCAGAAGATAGGCAACCTCTCCATATTTAAATGCCTCTTCGCTCTTAGCCTGTTCACTGTCATCCTCATCGTCATGGGTCAGATAAAAGCTATTAATTATTCCTGCTGTGCCGCTGCATAAGGGAGGAATCCTTTCCTCCGCCGCGCCTTTCCAATATGAAAAGCTGTTCGCGATCGATACCTTTTCTCCAGCGCCCCCTGCCAGACTGCCTGTTGTATCGGCTTTACCTTGAACCTTCGCCAAATTAGCACAGTTCCGAATAACCCCTGTTTCAATACTATCTCCAGCAGATACTCTTCCGGCAATACCGCCGGTATTACCATTTCCCATCACTGTCGCTTTGTTTATACACTGATCCAGCTCACCTCCGGCGAGAAAGCCGATGATGCCTCCCACATAATCGCCGCCGGTCACTGTTCCCTCTACCGTTACTTTTTTAATTATGGCATCTTTGGCATAGCCAAAGAGCCCCTGATAATCCTCACCAGCTTTGTCAATTGCAAGACCGCTGATCCTATGTCCATCGCCATCAAAGGTCCCGCTAAAAGGATTCTCCTCCATCCCGATGGGAATCCATTCCTCCACACCCTGCAAAGTTATATCCTCAGCCAATTTAATCGTCTTTCCGGTAAAGCTGATCGCGCTCGGAGTCGAACTTGTCGCAAAGCTCATCGCACTGGGAGTCGTACTTGCGCCAGAATCTATCGCACCCGGAGTTGTATTTACCGCGAAGCCCATCGCCCCAGATGTAGTACTTTCAGCGAAGCCTATGGCACCAGGTGTCGTTCCTCCGGCGACGCTCATCCCGCTTAAGACCCCTCTTCCCTCTGCTCCTGCCGTACCGTTAACCAACTGCGCCAAGTAGCGAAGTTCCGCTTCATTTTTTATAGTGAATGTTTCGGCATCCGGATCATTAAGATACCAGGAAGTAATCCCATCATCCTCGGCCTCTGTCCCATCCCCCATCAAAAACACCGGCTCAGAAGCTATCTCCTCTACTGCCGTCCTTTCCTCCGCCATAACTTCCACAGGTCCCGCACCGGACAGATCATCCCCATAGACAAAGCCGCTCATCGGCTGCAACACCAGAACAAAGCATAATAGCATACTTAAAAAAGAATAAATCCATCTCTTTTCCCTTTTCACTTAAATCTCCTCCCCAAATATGCCGCTGAAAAGTTATTCGGAAATGATATACATCCTGCCGGTTTTCGGATCTTCATACACCATGCCTTTGGAAGTGAATCCCTCGGCAAAGGAACCATCCTTAACGGCTTCTTCCAGGTCTTCAACCTCCACCAGATCGTCGGTGGAGATCACATCCTTCACCTGGCTCAAATCCACACCCCAATAGATAACAATGGACAGCATCAGACCGCAGGCAAAGACCAGCATGGCATCGACGAGATTGACAATACCGTCCAGGGGATTGATTTCTTCCCTATATAACCGTGATCTGCGCCCGCCCCTTAGGGCTCTGTTCCTGAGCATGGGCAGCCACCTCCTCCAGAACGCATTCCATGATCAGCTCAAAGTTGGTCAGGTAATCGTCATACCAGCGTTTGCGGATGTTGGATATCACATAGCTGACCGCGGCTGAACTGACACCGGCAATGGCCGTATCGAAAGCAATCGCCAGGGAAGCGGATAGGGTGGCCGTATCCCCCATTCCCAAAGCCACGATTCCGGGACCCAGGGGAATCAAAGTACCGAGCAGTCCGAACATAGGACCCAGCTTCGCCACCAGATCGGTAACCGCCGTCGTCCTTTCGTACTTACCCTCTTCCGTGGCCAGAAGTCTCTGGGCCGTGGCGATCAATGAGGGGTGCGGTAAGTTTTTTGACTCTATCACCAACTGCTGGAGAGCCTCCCGCTGCCGGCGGATCAGCCCGCTGCCCTCTATGGTCTTGCGCAAGCCTTCCGGACCGGCTCCGTGAATTTCCTTAATGAGGGTATAGATATCGACTTTCATCCGGCGTCTTTCCATAAACAGTTCCACCAGCAAGTCCCCTACCTGCCACACAGAGGTTATAATCAGAGCAACCAAGACGATCAGACAGGGCACCAGAATTCCCTGCCCGATTAAGTGCAATGTTTCGCTAAGCCAATGTTCCATCTTCTTTTATCTCCTGTCTCTTCTTAAAATGAAAAGGAGCCGATACATCCGGCTCCGAAAATAAATGACTTAGCTGTTAAAATGACTCTTCCTCATTCAACAGCAAAGCTGCTCACATACTTCCCCCCCGAAAGATTCGTGATTTTTGAACAGGGCAAGTCTCCTGACTCGAAATCATCCTCATCCCTTGCCTTCCCGGCTCCAGCCAGTGGATCTTTTAAGGGACTCGTCCTTCATACAGTAGCGGGGCTGTTCCGGCTTCCCACCGGATTCCTTATTAATGCATCTGCAACCCTATTCAGTATTCAATTTTTGCATCCATATTAAGATTTTTCTTCGTTACATCCCTCCAAGGCCTGTCCACTTTGAACTCATTTTTGTGACAGGTTTTTTTATAATGTAAAGTAAAAAAGAGCCTGCTTTCGGCTCCGGTAAACATCATGCAACAAACAAAGATGTATGATACATCCTGACTTAGACTTGTCACATATGTTTCCCTCCGAAAACTTGTGAGTCATCTTATCCCTTATCTTTATATCAATTATCCATTCTCTTTGATCTTTTTCACGGGAATATAAATATTGGCAACGGCACTCATGCTGTCCATCCCGCCATTCTCATTCGTGTAGAACTCAAAGGCCAGCTTTTCCTGGTCAAAAATATAATCGCTTTCTTCAAACCATTCCTCAAAAATATATTCCCAGGTCTTTTGAACCTCTTGGCCAAAAGCAAATCTGTCATGGGCCAAATCCGCCGGACAGGTGGTGAACACTGCGTAATCGGCCCCGGGAACCTCCAGAGTGACCATTCCCCGGGGAACGTAAGCAAAATCCTCCACCACAGGCCCAAAAAAATAATTTAAATTGTCGCTTTCCTGGTCGGGTTGAAACCACAGGCCAATTTCATCGGCGATCTCCCCTTTGGCCAATTTGGCATAATCCTCTTTGCTGACGGAAGAAAAATCGGCATGGAGCCAGTAGGCTCCCAAATCGGAGACTTTTGATTCCCTGCTCTTGCGTTCATCCTGAGGGGATATAGAATATCCCACCGCTTTGAAGCCTTCCTTCCGCGCCATCTTTACCTGCATGCCCATTCTTCCTTTCTCTGCATGCTCATTGTGCTGAAGCAGCATTTTTTTATGGGCCCGGGCACTCATGCCAAATTCTTTTTGAAACGCTTTGGCAAAACCCGCAGACGTCTCAAAACCGGACTTTAAAGCGATTTCGGTGATCCGCCCTCCCTGTCCCAGGGCTTCCCGCGCCCGCTGCAAGCGCCGGCGCCGCAGGTATTCGCCAATCGACAGGCTGTTGCAGATGCGAAACACATGGCAGAAGTGATAAAAGGAATATCCTAAGAATTCCGCCAAATCCTGCGCTGTAATGTTCTCATCGAGATGGGCCTCGATATAATCGCGGCAGCGCTCCATATCCCTCTTATAAGGCATACTTATGCCTCCTTGTCTCTTCAGTATAGCAGGTTAAGATATAAAAACTTTTCCAAACTTGCGAAATTTTAACAAGATCACTCTATTTCTTACCGTTTTCCCCAGGAATAAAAAAGAACCGACACATTCGGCTCTGAAATAAATATAACCAAGCTTTTTAAATAACGAGAAAATCAAACAGCTAGAATACAGCTCTCCGTTCTTCTCAGCCAACAGCAAAGTTGCTCACTTACTTCCCCCCGAAAGACTTGTGACTCTGAATAGGGCAAGTCTCCTGACTCGAAATCATCCTTATCCCTTGCCTTCCCGACTCTAACCAGTGGCTCTTCAAGGGACTCGTCCTTCATACAGTAGCGGGGCTGTTCCTGCTTCTCACCGGATTCCTTATTAATGCATCGGCTTAATGCCTTTGCAACCCTATTCAGTATTCAATTTTTGTATTTCTTTTTATATTTTCATTGAGAGCCTTTTTTGCCACACCCCTTTAATGCTTGTCCGTTTACTTCATTCTTCAATAGCTCTTCATAGGTAAAGTGAAATAAAAAAAGAGCCTGCTTTCGGCTCCGGTAGACATCATGCAACAAAGCAGAGATGTATAAATACACCCCAACTTAGATTTGTCACACTCGTCTCCCCCCGAAAACTTGTGTTCCTGAATAGGGCAGGTATCCTGACTTGAAATCATCCTCATCCCTTGCCTTCCCGGTCTTAGCCAGTGGTCTTTTAAGGGATTCGTCCTTCATACAGTAGCGGGGCTGTCCTGGTTTCTCACCAGAGTTCCCATATTAATGCCTTGAAGCAACCCTATTCACGAAAATATCCTATTTTTTATCTGTAACTCTCTTCTATAACCAACATTATAACACTCCTCAATTGTAGTCAACAGAATACTTTGACAATTAAACAGGCATTTTGTCATATTATGCTGAATTGAGCAAGTAACTGGTTTTTCATTCATCTGCCCGATCTCTGTGTTAGATATAGATCACTTTTTAGAGTTTTTTGAAATTGCCAACCAGTTGGGCATTTGGATAGCATTAACCGTCTACCTGTTTAATTGCCCTCTCATGGCCTGGTTGCTTTTATGCTTAGAAAGTACATAACGCCTGTTCACTCTTGACAGATCCCCTAGGCAGGGACATAATGAAGAAAATTTTCATTATTGCGAAAATTGGCAAAACGGCCCAAATAAGATTTAACATGGAAAGTGAGGAAAATCATGAGAGAAATCGCATTGCAACCACTATAGCTTTCATCAGAAATTCCCAAGCGCTTGGGAATTTCTGAACAGAAAACTAGATTATAATCTTTGAGGTTCGGGGTAGATATCTTTTGAAAAAAAGCATTACTATTGGTAAGAAAGTTAGAAAGTTATAATACTTTAATAGGAGATGATAAGCTATGTTAGCAGAGCTACGGGCCAAATCACAAATTACCATCCCCAAAGAGCTTGTGGATAAATTGGGCCTCTCCGAAGGGGACAAAATGGAGATTTACGAACGGGACGGTATAATCTGCATCATGCCGGTGGCTGTATATCCTAAGAAATATCTGGATGAACTTCGGGAAGAAATCAATAATACGAAAGTAAAAATTGCCTCCGGAGAACAGCCCGTTTTTGATAATGTAGACGCGCTGTTTGCAAAGCTGGAGGGAAACTGATGGCTTACGAGTTTACCTTTACCCCTCGCTTTCAGAAGCATTTCAAATCCTTGACTGCACAGGAAAAGCAGCGGCTTATGAACAAACTGGAATTACTGTCGAAAAAACCAATGCACCCTTCCTTACGGACTAAGCGCATTCAAGGGACAGCGGATTTATTCGAGTGCAGCGTCAATATGGATATTCGTATCATTTGGTATTACGAGGGCGACACTATGATTATCCTCGTTAACGTGGGACATCACAACATTTGAAGCAGTATTAGCGTTCTTGCAGTGTCCTACTTTCCTGGACAGTCGCAGGAAGCGCTAACTCCCACTGAGTAGCTCCTGAACAGATTGGATTTTTAGGACAGTCCAAAAAAAGCATCACTCCATACGAGCGATGCTTCTCAAAAGCACACCATCAGTTCATAAGTTTTCTTATCTCATCCTCCGGCAGTCCTGTAGCCTTCACGATCTTATCCATCTCTATCCCTAACTCCAGCAAATTTTTGGCTACTTCCAGCTTGCCTTTTTCCATGCCTTCTTCTCGGCCTTTTTCCATGCCCTTTTCCATACCTTCCATAATCAGCTTCTCTGCTAAAGTCATCATCATTTCACCCCTTTCCAGTGAAACTTCCTTGGCTATTTCGTAAATTCTTTTCAACTCCAGGTCCTGCCGGGTACTTAAGATGTATATGATCAAGGTTTCAAAGAATTGCTTCGCCTTTTCCTTGTCTTCCACCTTCTCCAAGTTGAGAACTAATTCATGCAGGATGGTATAGAAATTTTCTTCATCTTTGATAAAGATGGCCCGCATCGCCCTCAATACAATCAGGAGCAACATATTGCTGACCAGTTCTTGATCAGTGTATGTGGAGAGGTTGTAGAGGATGTATCTGTACTCCGGGATATATTGGGTTACCGTATCAGGCAGCTGTTCATAATAGTCGATCATCCCAGATAGTTTCAGCGGACCGTTCCATTGCTCCTGACCGTGATAGATTACCAGCGGAATGATGACCGGTAGTCTATCTGTCGGAGATTCCTTTAGCTTACTTTCCCATATCCTGACCATATATTTCAGCAGCTGCAGGGCTATGCTTTGGGATGGGGAGCTTTTATGCTCGAACAGAAAATAGAAGTATCCTTCATTCCCACGGATCCTCACTCGAAACAGCAGGTCGGAAAAGCTTTCCTGCAGCTCCTGATCGATATAGCTGTCCTTTTGCGGCAGGACGGTTTTCAGATCAACCAGTGCCCGAACCTCCTGGGGAAGATAGTTCTACAGAAAACTCCTGGCCGTGCCGACATCACCAAAGGTTTCTTTAAAAAATTTATTGTGGGGATTGTGAATAAGACTCATATTCTTCCCCTTCTTACTTAAATATTAATATATCATAGTTTGAGGTTATAGAGTAACTAATACCTGGATTTTAGGATAATTACCTTTTATTCCTTCAATAAAATTGCACCAAACATATGTTCTAAATACCATCACTTATGCGAATATTATTTGAATCTTTAAAATCGGATTCGTATCCGCTTTTAGCCATCTCCTCTGCTATAACCCTTCTGATAAATATCTTGCCCCAAGTTTCCAAGCGCTTGGAAATTTGGGGCATTTCACATGGTTTCGTTCTCCTGCTTAGGACTAGATCACCTCTTAAGCTCCGAAATTCCCAAACGTTTGGGAATTTCAAATGGCATTAACCCATCAACCGACTTTAATCGCCCGCTCATGGCAGTTATTTTGACACAGTTTACACCTTGTACAGGCGGATTCATTGCTGACATAGGCTCTCGAATTACCCTTGACTCTGATCTTTAATTTTCCCATCATATTAAGCTGATTATAATCGGCCTGCTTAACCTCTTTTAATTCCAATACCTTAGCCGGACATTGGCTGATACATAACCCACAGCCATCACACCGATTTAAATTAATGCTTACACTCATAAACCAACACTCCCCTAAATTAAATTTTACGGATTAAACCGATAGCCGGTTCCCCAGACGGTCTCTATATATTCCGGGTTGGCCGGGTCTCTTTCGATTTTCTTCCTGATCTTTTGAATATGAACCGGGACGGTTGCCAGATCCCCGTAGTACTCTGCCCCCCAAAGCAGATCAAAGATGCGCTCCTTGCTGAAAAGTATATTCGGGTTGGAAGCAAAGAAGAGCAGGAGTTCGTATTCCTTGGCGGTGAACTGAACTTCTTTGCCATTGACATAGACTTTATGGGAGGCGGTATTGATTTCCAGCCCACGGTGATTAATCACCTCTATGCCCTGGTGCTTACCGGTCAGACGTTCGTATCGTTTCAAATGGGATCGGATGCGGGCCATGAGCTCCGCGGGGCTGAAAGGTTTCGTCAAATAATCGTCGGCACCGTAATCCAGTCCCCTGATTTTATCAATATCTTCACTGCGGGCCGACAGGACGATAATGGGAATCTCCAACTTCTTGCGGACTTCTTTAATGATCTCAAACCCGTCCAGCTGGGGCAGCATTAAATCGACGATCAGAATATCATAAGTCCCGGAGACAGCTTTCTTCAGCCCCGTTGCTCCATCCAGGACGATATCGACCTGGTAGCCGTTAAGCTGCAGGTAATCCCGTTCCAGTTCGGCAATATTGACATCATCTTCGATGATCAGGATATTTTTCATTGCCATAGGCCCTCCATCCTATTGTCATGATTGAACTACACTATTTCGCGCGGAGCAAAGTATTGAGAGGATTTATTAAGATGATTTACTAATAGGCAGCTTTATGGTAAAGCGGGAGCCGGCCCTGTCTGTGCTGGCAGCTGAGATTGTGCCCCCCTGGGCTTCAATCAACTCTTTGGCTATGGCCAAACCCAGTCCCGTACTTGTGAAATCTTTGGAGCGTTCCGTGTCAAGCCGGTAAAAGCGGTTAAAAATATGGGGCAGCTGCTCTTCCGGAATTCCCGGGCCATTGTCGGCAATGTCGATGCAGATATCATCTTCCTGAACATATAGCTCCATTGTCACCTTTAAATCCTGCTCCGGCCCATACTTCATGGCATTATCGATGATATTGCGGATCCCTTGATACACCCGTTTCCCATCAATAGTGACCGCATAGTCCCGATCCGTTCTGTTCTGATAGAAAAACTTGAATTGCCTTTCTTCAAACTCAAATTTTAACTCGGTGGCCAAATCGTCCAGATAAGCGCCTATGCTCAGGACTTCATAATTCATCGCCACTTTGTCCAGATCCAGCTTGGAAAACAAAAACAGATCGTCAATCAGCTTATTCATATAGGCAGTATTGCTGTAAATCGTCTCCAGGTAACGCTTTATTTTTTCCGGTTCGCCGACGCACCCCTCAAGAATTACTTCCAGATAGCCCTGGATCGAGGTAATCGGCGTTTTTAGATCATGGGAGATGTTGGCCACCAGAGTCTTTCTGTTTTTCTCATACTCCTGATTGCTTCTTTCGCTTTCCTGCAGTTTAAAAGCCATTTCATTAAAAGCGTAAATCAGCTGCGTGAATTCATTTTCGACTTCCGGCTCAATTGACACCTGATAATTTCCTTTGGCGATTTCATCAAAGCCCTGCTTCAATTGTTCCATCGGTTTAAAGACCCTCTTCTCCAGACGCCGGAAAAAACCGAGCTGGAGTATTTCCCGGGTGATGAGGATCAAGGCAAAAAATACAGCAATGGCTTTGAGCCCGATCCATTGAAAGAGCAGGTATAAAAGAAGCAAATTCAAAAGGACGCCGACCGGGCGCAGAAACTTCATGGACCTGCGCAATTCCCGAAATTCCCCGTGCTGCCTGCCCTTATGAAACTCCTCATGATACAATTTATGAAACTTTCTATCTGGTCTCAATCCATCACCCTCTTCCTGAAACCTCTACCTAAAATAACCCTTAACATCAATCCACCTGTTTTAATTTTACTTTATTATTTTAAATATCTTATAAACCAATTATAAAAACTTTATAAAAATCAAAAAGGATCTTTATATTTTTGCCCCTTTCTGCAAAAAAAGCCGGCTGCCACGTTCTTCGCGGCAGCCAGCTTTTGCTTTATTTCTTTATTATGTCCCTAAACCCGGTTCAATACCCTCTATCGCTCGTAGAGAGTCATAGGCATAAAACAGGCAGGTCTTCTGACTTGAGCAGGAAAAGACTCCTCTCTTACAGCGGCGGGACCGTGCGGGCCTTGCACCCGGCTTCCCCTTTAATCAAAGATGGCTCCATCTTCCGAAACCTGTTTTGACATGATTCAGTTTTACGGCCATTATAGCATAGTACAGATGGGGTAAACACCTAAAACTTTGAGAATCTACAGTCAATTCACCCCAATTTGAGCCCAGCCGTTGAATATAAGCCAAATGATGCAGCGCTGCAACATTTGACCTGTAGCCAGTCTGCAGCCAAACAGAAATGCAAAGACAGGCTTTCCACTTACCTTCTGTTCGGATTACCCGGAAACCAACCTTTTTTCACCCGTTTTTCCTGCTCAAAAATTTCATGGATGCTCCAGAGGCAGGAAAAGCCTGTCACACTGACGATGGCGGAAAGCATATTATTCGCGATGAACAGAGAGGCGCCTATCAAGACTATCCCGGCAACCAAGAATAATGGCCAGATCCTTTTTCCGAAATAGTATTCACCTTTGATGACAATGGGATGAAACACGCCGATGATGATAAAAGCCATTGCCCCGATGATCACACCTTGAAAACTTATCTGAATCCCCTCCCTCCGGACTTATTAATCCGTTAATGCCCAGTACTCTTTAACACCTAGTTCTTCACATTTCCGGCGGTTAAATTTTCCGCAGGACTGAGAATTTCAAGAGTCACAGAGTCCTAGAAGTTTATTTTAATCCCATAGCTCTCTTTTGTCACTAGTATAGTACGCTCAATGGCTTCCGGAAATACTGCTTCCCGACAACCAAAAAACCGAGGCCCAGCCTCGGTTTTATACACATACAACACTCCAGCCCTACTTGGCAGTTTGCCCTAATGCAGAAGCTTCCTTATTTCCAAGTCGAATAGGCTGTCTGTCAAAGATAGGCACGAGTAAAAACGTCACTAAACAAGCAATCCACTCCAAATAAATCACATGAGGGAACACCCGTACCGCCGGGATAAACTGCCACAAAACAATGACGGCAATCCCCACGAGATTCGTATAAAAAGCGGAGTTCCTCCGGGCAAGCCCCGGGGCAAAAACCGTGAATAAAAACACAATGGTAAAGGCCGTGGTCAGACTGAGCCCGATCATAATCGTCTTCAGAATTCCACTGACCGTTAAAGCTAAGATAAAGGTCAGAGCACCTAAAGCGATCACCGAAAACTTCGTCACCCACATTAAATGTTTCTCATCGCTGCCCGGGCGTAAAAAGCGCTTATAGATATCTTGTGAGAACAGTGTCGCAGAGCCTAACAATAAGCTTCCCGCTGTGGAAACGTCCGCTGCCCAAAGAGCAGCCAGAGTAATTCCGGCCAGAACCGGCGGCAAGGACATGATCATCTGGGGCAGCGCCAAAGTCGCGCTCATATCCGGATACATTCCCTTGGCGGCAATCCCCATCAAGGCGGCCAGGAAACCGATGGGCAGCATCAGGAGTCCCCCAATGACAAACCCATTCCGTGCAGTTTTGGCATCCTTAGCGCTTAAGGAAATCTGCACTGTACCCTGCAGGGACATGGTTTGGGTCATCATCACCGCAAACCAGCTGGCAATGGCAATCCACCCCAGACCACCCACCCAATGAAAATAAGGCACCTCCTGTGGAAGCTTGACAGCGATTTGGGCTATCCCTCCCTGATTGATGAGGGTAGCAATGGTCGCTATGGCTATGCCCAGATAGATTAAAACCACATTCAGGATATTCGAAATGCCGGCAGACCACATTCCTCCGACAAAAGTAATGCCAATGAAAACGATGGCACTGGTAATAATTCCCGACTGCAGAGTAAACACGGAAGGGAGCAAGGAAGCCAGGATCGCTCCCCCTGCCAGGTATTGCAGGGATGTTATGACCAGTTGAATGGTGATTTGACTCAGTACACAGATCACCCGGCCCTTGACATCATAGAACTTCTCAAACATTTCGGGAACTGTAGTGATATTCATACTACGGTATTTGGCGGCCGCCAAAATTCCCATACAAATTGCCCCTGCCCCCCAGGCCACATTATACCAGCCGGCAGCAAGACCTACATTATAGGCCTGTTCCGCCACACCGATGGTGGAAGCTCCGCCGATGGCTAAACCTGTAATCAACACAGCAATGAGGGGAGTCGTCATCTGACGGCCGGCAAGGAGGAACCCTTCCGTTCCCTTGGCCCGTTTTGAGGCATAAAAGCTTATTCCAAATAAGGCAAAAATATAAAGAATCACAATCAGCAAAGGAATATTGAACATCTCCGCCACCATCCTACTAAATTATTAAAAATCACCCTATTAAATTTTCATAAGTTTCCTACTGAACTTCTGTACTTCACCTTTTATAACTACACATTACTTTGCCCTTATCTCTTTTGATACAGCGGTATGGTTGCTCCCCCATAGGGCATTAAAATCACATCCTGATTTTCCTGATCAACCCCAGCCAATTCTATCGCCTCTGCGAAGGAGTTGGCCCCGATCATTCCCATAGGTTTAACCAATTCAGACTCTATCTCCGAGTAGAGAATGACTTTTGCCTTAGCGGCCGATTCCACGGCAGCATAGAAGATGTAGCCGGGAATGGTAAAATTTTTACGCAGCTCCGGATCAAGGGTTTTCTCTTTAAGGGGTTCACTCCATCCGAAAAACTCATCCGCTCCGGCGCCTTCCCGGCACTCAGCCAGAAGAAGAATCGTACCGCCGGGTTTGACGGCAAGTGCCGCATTAAATAAGGTCTTGGTACTCTGATAGAGGGAGATATCCTTAGGGAAGCCTCCGCAGCTGGCAATGACGAGGTCGGCCTGCTTATCAATCGGCACGCCATAGTTCTCATCAGCCCATGCGCAGCCCTCTTCCCAAGCCTTTAGCCAGTGTCCGGCCACAAATTTAGCAATCCGGCCATCAGTATGCATAATGGTATTAATGAGAAAATCAGGATTCACAAGACCTGTCCCATCCACCATATCTTCATGTAAAGGGTTATTGATAAGTGCTCCTACCCCAATCAGTGGATTAGACTGCTCAGCGTTGGGGTCTAAGGAATGCAGATGATTCTGAGCAATGGTCTTCCGGCTTGCTACTCCGGGGATAATGGACTTGCGCCCGCCACCGAAGCCTGCCATCAGGTGATGAACGATTCCTCCGGTGAGAATAACCTTCCGGTCCACAACTAAGCGGTTAACAACGACTTCCGTTCCCCGCGGGGTTGTTCCCACATACACCATCTCCGAATGATCGCAGTCATGATCCACCACCTCAATTCGAGCATACACCTCCTCTCCGACAATCTTCTTTTTCTCCTCAGGAGTTTGTCCCCGGTGAGTTCCGGTAGCCGTCAGGATCAGCATATCCTCATCCGGGATGCCTAAACTATTCAAGCGATTCACAATCGTGGGCAGATAGTCAGGGAGCTTTAACAGACGTGTGATATCACTGACCACAATCGTCACCTTATCCCCTGCTTTAAAAAGGGTATTGAAAGGCGCAGAAGCGATGGGGTCATCAAGAATTCTCCCGATTTCCTTAACCACATCCTCTACAGGTTGAATCGCTTTGGCATGGAGCTCTTGAATAACATATTGCGGATTGAGCAGAAAACTCTGATAACCTTCACCATATTTGAACTGATATTCCTTCTTCACACATTTTCCCTCCTTCTCAAAGTCTCAGATTCCTTTGCACCCTGTCATTGAGCACTGAATCAGCCTAAGATAAGGGAAAGGCCCCTTATCTCAGGCAGAGATAGGGGAACCTTTCCTCTTGGCCTATGGGCGGAGCGTATCGAGAGTTTTCTTAATTTCTTCGAGGAAATCCTTGGTGTTGACGGTTTTGATATTGGGCAGTTCCGAGATCAGAGCCAGATCCTTGGTCATAATTCCGGCTTCGATGGTCTTTAATGAGGCTTCCTCCAACTGAGCGGCAAAGTCGGCTAAATCCGGCAAACCATCCAGCTCTCCCCGTTTCTTAAGGGCGCCTGTCCAGGCAAAAATCGTCGCAATGGGGTTGGTGGATGTCTCTTCACCCTTAAGATGTTGATAATAGTGACGGGTTACCGTACCATGGGCCGCCTCATATTCGAAATTCCCTTCGGGCGAAACCAATACCGAAGTCATCATCGCCAAGCTTCCGAAAGCAGTCGCTACCATGTCCGACATGACATCCCCGTCATAGTTCTTACAAGCCCAGATATAGCCTCCTTCAGAGCGAATAACCCGAGCCACAGCATCGTCAATAAGAGTATAGAAGTATTCAAGCTGAGCCGCTGCAAAGCGTTCCTTATATTCCTTGTCATAAACTTCCTGGAAAATATCTTTAAAGGTATGATCATATTGCTTGGAGACCGTGTCCTTGGTAGCAAACCACACGTCTTGTTTTACATCGAGGGCATAATTAAAGCACGCTCGGGCAAAGCTCTCGATGGAGCTATCAAGGTTATGCATGCCCATGAGAATTCCCTTGCCTTCAAAGTTACAGATGGTTTGACGGGATTCCTCCCCATGTTCACCTGAGAAAACCAGCTCCGCCTTGCCGGGACCACCCACCCGATACTCCACATTTTTATAGATATCGCCATAGGCATGACGAGCGATGGTAATCGGTTTCTTCCAGGTGGTGACCAAAGGCTTGATCCCTTCTACCAAGACGGGAGCGCGAAAGACCGTTCCGTCGAGCAGGGCCCGAATCGTTCCATTGGGGCTTTTCCACATTTGCTTCAGATTGTATTCCTCAACACGCTGGGCATTGGGTGTAATCGTCGCACATTTAACCGCTACCCCATATTTTTTGGTGGCCAGGGCTGCATCAACGGTGATCTGGTCATCGGTTTCATCCCGTTTCTGCAGACCCAGATCATAATACTCGGTCTTCAATTCAATATAGGGATAAAGCAGGATTTCCTTGATATAGTCCCAGATAATCCGGGTCATTTCATCTCCGTCCATTTCCACCAGGGGGACATTCATTTGAATTTTAGTCATAGCTTCCTCCTTATATTAAAACCACTTTGGGTTAGGTTGACGATTTTCCTTTTTCCCTATGCAAATCTTCGTAAATATACATGAGCTCCTTATCAAAAAGGGAGCGCTTCATATCCACAGCAAAAGCTCTTACCCGGGCCAGCAGCTCATTGGCTTCTTCCTCGGAAATCTCTTTGCCGTATTCATTGCGGAACTTAGCTTTGATGGCCGCAGTTCCCGAGTGCTTGCCAATCACAATCTGGCGCTCCAGGCCCACTTCCTCCGGTTTAAACACTTCGTAAGTGAGGGGATTTTTCAAAGCCCCGTCAGCGTGAATCCCCGACTCATGGGCAAACATATTGCTGCCCACGATAGCCTTCCAGGCAGGAACAGAACGTCCTGACGCTCTCGCTACAAACTCTGAAACCTCGACAAAACGCTCTGTGGCAAATTTCAGATCGACTCCGGCCAAATACTTCAGGGCCATGACAATTTCCTCTAAAGCTGCATTACCGGCCCGCTCGCCCAAGCCGTTGACCGTTACCCCAATATGGCTGGCTCCCGCTTTCACACCGGCTAAGGCATTGGCCGTTGCCATACCAAAGTCATTATGAGTATGCATCTCCACATCGATATCGATGGTTTCTTTGAGCTTCGTGATTCGCTCAAAGGTCGTGAAAGGCTCAAGGATCCCCACCGTATCGCAATAGCGAAGCCGGTCTGCCCCCGCCTCTTTGGCCTGACGAGCAAATTCCAGGAGAAAATCCAGATCGGAACGGGAGGCATCCTCCGCATTCACGGATATGTAAAGCCCGTTTCTCTTGGCAAATTCAGCAGCCTTGACCATTCTGGCCAAAACGTCTTCCCGTGTGGTCATCAGTTTATGTTCGATATGAATATCTGAGGTGGAAATGGATATAGCCACCGCATCGCATCCACATTCAATGGATTTTTCAATATCGGCTATGACCGCCCGGTTCCATCCCATAATACTGGCTTTCAAACCCATTTTAACAATATCACGGATTGCCTTCTGCTCATCGCCGCCCATGACCGGAACCCCGGCTTCAATCTGATGGACACCGAGATCATCCAGCATCCGGGCAATCATCAGCTTCTCCTGATTAGAAAATACTACTCCTGCGGTCTGTTCTCCATCCCGCAATGTCGTGTCCACGATGGTTAATTTTCTTTCCTCCACGACGATTCAGCTCCTTAGCATTTTTGGCAATTATTCATCGACCTTAATACTAACACAATCTAGAAATTTGTGAACTATTATACGCCAACAAATACTGTATACTTTGCGAATAATAAAGAAAACCCGGCTTCGCCGTGCCTTAAACGCATACTTGCAGATGAGGCGAAGTCGCTGGTTGCCCTTATGCTTAGAAAGTATACAGCGCAAGCTTATACTTCTGATAGTGCAAAAACAAGACTTCCTTTCTGTCGGATTATACTCCAGAAAAGAAGCCCCATTGCTTATAGCTTTGCCGCGAAGTCCTTCAATTTTAACCCTACATTGCGCAATTCATCGATAGTTGCAGTATTCTCCTGAATGGCGGCTGCTTGCTGCTGGGAGATCGCTCCTGATTCCTCCGCTGAAAGGATCATAGTCTTGACCGCCGAAGAAATCGCCTCAATGATGACCTTTACCTGCTCTGTGGAATGTTTGCTTTCATCGGCCAATTTTCGGATTTCCTGAGCGACGACACCAAACCCCCGCCCATATTCTCCAGCCCTGGCGGACTCGATGGCTGCATTTAAGCCAAGCAGATTGGTCTGATTGGATATGGACTTGATGGAATTGATGATGACTTCCGTTTCAGCAATTTTCTTATCGGACAATTGGGCCTTCTCGGTAAGTGCTTGCCCGACTTCCGCCAGCCTTGCCGCTCCAGAAGCAATCTCATTCATCGCCCCGGCCATTTGGTCCAGCGTATCAGCTAATTGCTCAGCAACCTGATTGACATCCTGCTGTTTTTTTCGGCCTGTAGCACAGATTATGGTACCTACGGAATTGTTATTTTCATCGAGGATCGGAATGTTAACCCCTTTAAATGGCATGCCGTCACGGACATTAAACGTTGTTTTTCTTTTTTCCACCATACACTTTTCCGTGGCTTTTCCCCATACCTTGCTTCCCACAGTGATGCCAATCGGTAAATCGGAACCTTCCACAGCTTGTAAGTATTTTTCGCCATCAGTTACATAGAGTGCCATATCTTCAGGCAGAGACTTAACGATATGAGGCAAAACACCAACCAGAGCCTGCAACGCTTCCTGCCCTTTCAATACTTCTATCTTCTTTCCTCCAGACTTCGCAATTGAACGAAACTTGGGATTCACCATCATTTTACTATGGTTTTTCAAGGGAAACAATCTTGTGAATAATTATTTTGAAATTTCCAATTATAAAACGTTGATGCTGTTACCAGAGTCGATGCCTTACCAGAGCATACGCTTTCATCTCTTTTCTTGTGCTATGATGCACATGAAGCCGGACATATTTTCACTATATCTGCACATCTATGCTATATGTGGATAGCGTAACATATTTAGGTATAATCGTCTTTGTTCAATATCGACAATCATTTCTAATAATTTTTTACATAATTGCATAAACATTCCTGATTCCACGTCAATTCTTTTCAGCAAAATAATTATGCTTTGCCTATCTCATACACATCTCGCTAATAAAGCTTCCCTTCCAAGACCATGTCCGGAAAGGAAGCTTTTCAAGCAAATCTTCTGAGCTTTATGAACTTCAGGCTTAAAATTTCGCCAGCTGCTCCTTCAGCAAGTCGTTGACCACGCCAGGGTTCGCCTGGCCTTTAGTGGCCTTCATAATCTGGCCGACCAGGAAACCGATGGCCCGGTCTTTGCCGGCCTTATAATCTTCCACCGATTGGGGATGAGCGGCAATCACTTCATCCACCAGCTTCAACAAGGCAGCCGTATCGCTGATTTGGGCTAAGCCCTTCTCCTTGATGATAACTTCCGGATCCTTCCCGGATTCAAACATTGCTTCGATAACCGTTTTGCCGATCTTACCGCTGATGGCACCTTTTTCGATCAAAGTCAGGAGTTCAGCCAGCTGAGAGGGCCGAACCGGGGATTCTTCCACACTGATTTGTTTGGCATTGAGGAGACGGGTGAATTCCCCCATCACCCAATTGGCCAGGGCCTTGGCATCGCTATAGCTCTGCAGCGCTTCATCAAAAAAATCCGACAGCGCTTTCGCCGCGGTAAGCACTCCTGCGTCATATTCCGTCAGTCCCAGGGACTGATAGCGTTCCCGGCGAGCCCCGGGCATTTCCGGAAGGGTTTGACGGATTTCTTCCACCCACTCCCTGGCGATGACCAGGGGCACCAGATCCGGCTCAGGGAAATAGCGGTAGTCATGGGCCTCCTCTTTAGAACGCAAGGAAAGGGTGACTCCTTTACCTTCATCCCAGGTCCGGGTTTCCTGAATAACTTTTTCCCCATCATCCAACAGCCGGGCTTGCCGCTCAATTTCATATTCCAGGCAGCGCCGTACCGAGCTGAAGGAATTGAGATTCTTCGTTTCGGTCCGGGTACCAAACTCCTTCTGTCCGTGGGGGCGCAGGGACACATTGATATCAAAGCGGACCGAGCCTTGTTCCATCCGGCAATCGGAGACTTCCGTGTACTGAATGGTCCGCACCATTTCTTCTAAAAAGCTTACCACTTCGGCAATAGACCTCATATCCGGTTCTGAGACAATCTCCAGGAGCGGCACTCCGGTCCGGTTGTAATCCACAAAAGACTCCTCCGAGGTGGAGATGGTGGCGCCGCTATGCACCAATTTTCCGGCATCATCTTCCATATGGGCCCGGGTTATGCCCACCCGCTTCTTTTCTCCGTCCACTGCAAATTCCAACCAGCCGTTTTTGCAGATGGGCAGATCATATTGGGATGTCTGAAAGTTCTTGGGGGCATCGGGATAAAAGTAATTCTTACGATCGAATTTAGAGAAGTCGGCAATGTCGCAATTTAAAGCCAGACCTGCTTTAATGGCCAGATTGACCACTTCACGGTTGAGGACCGGCAATACTCCGGGCAGCCCCAGGCAAACGGGGCAGACATGGGTATTCTGCTCTCCCCCAAACTCAGTGGAGCAATTGCAGAAAATCTTGGTCTTGGTGGCCAGCTCCACATGAACTTCCACGCCGCAGACCATTTCATAACGTTCAAAAATGCTCATTACCGCGCACCTCCTTTGCCTAAACCCGGTTTCATGGTATGGAAGGGGGTATTTTTCTCGAAGGCGTAAGCCGCTTTATAGAGGGTTCCTTCAGCAAAATGTTTCCCCATCAGCTGCATGCCCACGGGCAGTCCGTCCGCAAAGCCCGCTGGAATGGATAGAGCAGGAATTCCGGCCAGATTAATAGGAACCGTGCAGACATCGGACAGATACATAGTAAGAGGATCTCCGGATTTCTCCCCGATGCGGAAAGCGGTGGTGGGTGTTGTTGGAGAAAGGAGCACATCAAATTTCGCCAAAGCCTCTTCGA
The DNA here is from genome assembly GCF_007830365.1 of Desulfitobacterium sp. LBE. Classification (NCBI taxonomy): domain Bacteria; kingdom Bacillati; phylum Bacillota; class Clostridia; order Eubacteriales; family Desulfitobacteriaceae; genus Desulfitobacterium; species Desulfitobacterium sp. LBE. The sequence continues at coordinate 1,975,096 of NZ_VLKD01000001.1, forward strand.
AGTCCCGGACGATTAAGGTTCTCACTTTTTGGGCTTTCAAATAATAGGCGTCATAATAACCGGCACTCAAAGCATAAGTGCCCAGCATGATCCGGCGTTTAACCTCTGGGCCGAAACCTTCAGCCCGGGTTTGGCAAAACATCCCGATCACATCTTCAGCCCCTTCGGCCCGCCGGCCATAGCGAACCCCGTCATAACGGGCCAGGTTGGAGCTGGCTTCTGCCGTGGCAATCAAATAATAAGCCGGCATAGCATATTCCGTATGGGGCAGGGAGCATTCTTCAACGATCGCTCCCAGACTTTCATAAGTACGCAGGGCTTCCTGAAGGACCCCTTCCACATGGGGATCCAGCCCTTGTCCAAAGTACTCCTTAGGTACACCGATTCGTAAGCCCCGGATATCCTCGGTTAAGAATTGGGTATAATCCGGTTTTTCAAAGACCGCCGAGGTGGAATCCTTCGCATCATGTCCGGCGATAGCATTAAGGACCAGGGCATTATCTCTTACAGTTTTCGTCACCGGCCCGATCTGATCCAGGGAAGAGGCGTAGGCGATCAGGCCATAGCGGGACACGACACCGTAGGTAGGCTTTAGACCCACCACACCGCAGAAAGCTGCCGGCTGGCGAATCGATCCCCCTGTGTCGGAACCCAGGGCATATACCGCTTGGTCGGCGGCTACCGAAGCTACTGAGCCTCCGGAAGATCCTCCCGGTACCCGTTCCGGATCCCAGGGATTGCGGGTGGCGAAAAATCCGGAGTTCTCCGTAGAAGAGCCCATAGCGAATTCATCCATATTGAGCTTGCCTAACAGAACGGCGCCTGAGTCATGTAACTTCTCCGCCACCGTAGCCTGATAAGGGGGAATAAAATTCTCAAGAATTTTAGAGGAACAGGTAGTGCGGATTCCTTCTGTGCAAAGATTATCTTTCAGGGCCATGGGAATCCCCTCTAACATCCCCAGCTTCTCTCCCCGCCCTAGTTTTTCATCCACAGCCTTGGCTTGGGCAAGGGCTTCTTGCTTAGTAACTGTAATAAAGGCTCTGATATCGGGATCTACGGCTTCAATTCTATCCAAAAACCCTTGGGTAAGCTCTGTGGCACTGAGCGTCTTGCCCGCCAATAACTCATGCAGCTCACCAATGGTCAGTGCTGTCATCTCCATGAAGATCTTTTCTCCTTTCCGAATAAACAAGCGAAAGCATTTAAAAAGGCACTTTATTTAAGAAGGTATTTATTATAGAAGTTAAACAATCCGCGGTACTTTAAAGAAACCATCCTGGGCATTAGGCGCATTAGCCAGCACCTTTTCCCGGGCCATGGAGGGCTTAACCTGATCTTCCCGCAGCACATTATGTAAGGGAACTGCATGGGCTGTAGGTTTTATATCGTCCGTATTCAGCTTTTCCAGCATGGCGGCATAGTCCAGAATGGAGTTCAACTGTTCTGTATTGGTCACCAATTCTTCTTCAGTCAATTCCAAGCGGGCCAGAAAGGCCACATGTTCTACTTCTTCGCGAGAGATTTTCACTTCATTCACCATCCCTTTGTACAAAATAACGGCTAGAGTTTAATACTATAACCCCAAAATGTATATTACAACAATTTTATGGGTAAATATACATTTTTCTGGAACAAAAATCAAGTTTTCAGGGCAAAAGTTCCGCAAATTCCTCTTCGCTTAAAACCGGAATTCCCAGTTCCTTAGCCTTGGCGAGCTTGGAACCGGCCTTCTCCCCGGCGACCACAAAGGCGGTTTTCTTGCTGACACTGCTGGCAGCCTTGCCCCCGAACTCTTCGATCATGGTCTCTACATAGTGGCGATCCCAACGTTGCAAAGATCCTGTCACCACAATGCTTTTCCCCGCAAAAATCTGAGGCTTGGCAGAATGCTGCGCACTCATCACTACTCCTGCCTGGCGCAGTTTATTCAGGAAGTGGTGGGTGCTTTCCTGCCGGAAGAACTGAGCGACACTTTGGGCCATAGCGGGGCCCACATCCGGGATCTCCTGCAATTCCTCCACCTGAGCTTTCTCCAGGTCTTCCATGGTTCCGTATTTTTGGGCTAGGATCTTGCCGGCTTTTTCTCCCACATGGCGGATTCCCAGACCAAAGATAAGCGGAGCCAATCCTCGTTCCTTGCTGTCTTCGATAGCTTTGAGCAGATTCTCGGCAGATTTTTTACCCAGCCGCTCCAATGGAACCAGGGCATCATATTCCAAAGCATAGAGATCGGCGGCATCCTTAATCAGTCCGGCTTCCAAAAGCTGATAAATAACCGCCGGTCCCAGTCCATCAATATTCATGGCATTCCGGGACACAAAATGAATAATGGCTTCCCGCTGCCGGGCCGGACAGGTGATGCTGGTACAGCGGTGGGCTGCTTCCCCTTCTTCCCGGATGACCGGACTCTGGCACTCAGGGCAGAGCTCGGGCATCTCAAAGATCCGCTCCTCACCTGTCCTTTTCTCCGGCAGGATTTTCACTACTTCAGGGATGACATCTCCAGCCTTTTGGATCAAAACATGATCCCCGATGCGAACATCCTTGGCGCGGATATTATCCAGGTTATGAAGAGTAGCCCGGCCCACGGTGGAGCCGGCCACAAAGACCGGAGTCAAATAAGCTGTGGGAGTCAGCACTCCTGTCCGCCCTACCCGAATCACAATGTCCTCCACAACAGTTTCCACCTGCTCCGCCGGAAATTTATAAGCGATGGCCCAACGAGGACTTTTGGCCGTAAAGCCCAGTTCCCGCTGCTGAGCGATATCATTGACCTTAATCACCAGTCCGTCAATATCATAAGGATAGTTATGGCGTTTCTCTACCATTTCCCCGCAATAAGCAATAACCTCTTCTATGGCGGAAAAGACCCGATATTCAGGGTTAACCGAGAACCCCTGCTCCTTAAGATAATCCAGTACGGCAGTCTGGGAAGCCAGCTCTCCCTCTTCAGGAGTCAGGACCTGATAAGCAAAATACCCTAATTTGCGCTGGGCCGTAATCCTGGAGTCAAGCTGGCGCAAAGAACCGGCCGCCGCATTCCGGGGATTGGCAAAGAGAGGCTGTCCAGCCTCTTCCCGTTCCTGATTCAGGCGCAAAAAGGAGCCCTTAGGCATATAACCCTCTCCCCGCACATCCAGGCGGGCGGCCTGTTTACGCAGCCGCAAGGGAATAGCGGGTATGGTCTTCAGATTGGCGGTAATTTCTTCACCCACTTCACCATCGCCACGAGTAGCGCCGCGCACCAGCGCTCCATCTTCATAAGTTAAAGCAACGGTTAAGCCGTCGATTTTAAGCTCCACCACATACTCCACTTCGGCAACCAAAGCGCGGACCCGGCGGTCAAATTCCAGAAGATCTCCGGCATCAAAAGCATTATCCAAACTAAGGAGGGCTTCAGCATGACGAACTTTAGGGAATTCCTTGGCGATATAGCCGCCGACCCGTTGGGACGGGGAATCGGGAGTCAGGAATTCCGGGTGTTCTTTCTCCAGGCGAATCAATTCCTGGAGGAGTGCGTCATACTCTGCATCACTTAAGGTCGGCTGATCCAAGCCATAATATTGATAATTGGCTTCCTCGATTTGTTCACGTAAGGCCTCGATTCTTTGTGACACATCGGACATAAAGTTATTCCCTCCTTGCATTGATTAAAAATATTCAGGTTGGAGCGCTTTGCTCACAGGCCATCTTTGCTCGGGTCGCGTAGCTTTAGGCACAACGGTCACTCCATAGCTCCAGGGCTGGTTCACTCGCTTTCTTAACAGCTCCGCCAAACCCCGCTGCTATCTGCATGTTAACCGTGACTCCGCTTCGTTAAGAAAGCCTCGTTCACCCGACCGCCCCTCCGCTAAATCCGTTCCCTTTTGTGCCTAAAGCTACGTCTTGCGGGACTTAGACGCTTTTTCCGGGGCTTTTGCGGGGCTTTTCTGAGGTCTTTTCTGGGACCCTTTCTGGAGCCTTTTCTATAGCCACCCCTTAAACCTTTCCCAGGATAGCCGACCTTGCCGCCTCAAGCGGCGTCGGTAAAGACGGAAAAAGCAACCCAGGTCAGCAACCTGCCCCATCTTTCCCACAAAGCCCTGCTCACTCAGACCCATGAAGCTGCCCAAGGATTTTGCTTTACACTAGGGAGCGAATTTAAGCAAGCGGAAACAAAACTTCGCGAAAAGCACGCAATCGGGTAGGAGGCTAACCATTATTTGGTCAGCCGACCTCCCACAGCACCGTACGTACCGTTCGGTATACGGCGCTTCCAAAGTTTACACCTTACTTTGCAGAATAACATCCTGTGAAACTGAGATATCCAGCTTGTTCGAATCGTTTGTTAGGCAAGGCAATCCTCACTATTGGACTATGAGCTATTCGCCAATATCCTTTTCTTGTGTTTGCCCACATCCATGCCTTTTCTTTGCTTATGCCTGCTCTCTTCAGGTAGTCATAGCGGCTTCGAATTCGCTTCCACTGTTTCCAGGCCACCATTCGTATCCGGCTTCTCATCCATTCGTCTATCTCTTTCAGCTGACTCTTTGCGTCTGCCAGCTTAAAGTAATTCGTCCATCCTCTGACCACTTGGTTCAGCTTGGTTTTCCTTTCTTCGATTCCCATCCCGTTACTTCGCCCTGTGACTTCCCGGATTTTGTCCTTGAGTTTTCTGATGCTTTGGGGATGGATTCTCAGTCGGCCTTCTCCTCGAGAGATGTAAAAGCTATACCCAAGGTATTTCACATAGTTGACATGCGACACCTTGGTTTTCTCTCGGTTGACCTTCAGAAATAATTTCTTCTCGATATACGGTAAGATATGTTCCAAGCTTCGCTGGGCCGCTTTCTTACTTTTGCAGAAGATCATCAGGTCATCCGCATACCTCACAAAGCGGTGTCCTCGCTTTTCCAGCTCTTGGTCACATTCATTCAACATGATGTTACCTAGTAGCGGGCTTAAGGGGCCCCCTTGGGGCACTCCCTCTGGACTTTCTTCGAACATTCCATCGACCATAATTCCCGCTCTGAGGAATTTGTGGATGAGCGATATGACCCGCCCATCTTTGATACTCTCCGATAGGATTTGGATGAGCTTGCTTTGGTTGACGGTGTCGAAGTATTTCTCCAAGTCCATATCCACTACGTATTTGTACCCTGCTGTGATATGGCTTTGACACTTCTTCAGCGCATCATGAGCACTCCGGTTGGGCCGGAAGCCGAAACTACTCTCTGAGAATTGTTTTTCGAAGATAGGGCTCAGAACTTGGGCTATAGCCTGTTGGATAAGCCGGTCGACTACAGTGGGGATTCCTAGTTTTCTGGTCGTTCCGTTTTCTTTGGGTATTTCCACCCTTCTTACGGGGCTTGGACGATACGTTCCTTCTCGTAGACTCTCTAGGAGTTCCTCCTTGTGGTCTCTCAGGTAGGGTAGAAGTTCCTTCACCTGCATGCCGTCGATTCCACCGGCTCCTTTGTTCTTCTTCACCTGCCGGTAGGCTTGGTTTAGATTTTCGAAGCTCAGGATTTGCTCCAGTAGTTCTTCGTTCTGCTCGTTGGTGTTGGTGTTGTCGGTTTCCGTCATCTTCAGTGGCACCCACGCCTCTGCATACTCTCTCTGTTCCGCAGATGTCCTTTGCAGCTCGCCTCCGTTTCGAAGTTGTCTGTGGTTTAATTCGCCACCTTCAGTAACTTTCATTGACCCACAACCTCCTTTGGTTCAGCCCTTCCTTCGGGTTTGTCTTTCAACCTCTGCTACTTATGGCTTCTGCTTGACTCCCTCACGATAAATTTTCTTGTTTCACCGCGGCTTCTTTCTCTGCTTCTGGCCCCGTCCGTGAGGCCTCCCACGAGTAAGATGATTTCACTTTCATTCCATCTACCCGCACCATTTACGCTGAACGTGTCCGTGTAGCTTTTGGGCTTCGACTTGTCTCGCGCAGTCTCACCCCACCGTTTCGCGCCGTGCATTTGCTGTTTGTGTTCCTCAGGCCGGAACTTTGCCGCTGGCTTCCTTCAGATTCCATCTCGCGATGGACACCCTTGCCTTAAGGCTAATGGTTGGTCGCTACATACCCCCATAGCGGACTTTCACCGCCAAGTTAATCATCATGCGTGGCGCACGCGGAGTCGGGTTGGAAACAGGACGTTTCCAACCGCCCACTGAGCAGGAGCGATTTGGGCGGGCACCCGACGGAGCGGAGGGCTTGAGCGTTAGTTTTGTCCGCGCAGCTTATGGAGCGACCGGTGTAAAGCAAAATCCTGGAGACCTAGCTTTCATGCCTTTCAAAACAGGCATTCAGTTTTGTATTTTACAGGAGAGGCGCTGCGGGTCACCCTCACAACGCCATCTATAGTCTAACCCGTTAAAGGAACTCAATTCTCCGGGAGCTATTTATTGAAGGAAATATTTCGACAAGGGGGGAACCACCTGCTTCTTCCGGGACAGCACCCCAGGAAGGAAAATGCTCTCCTTGTCCAGGGGTTTATCAAACGCCTTGGCTATCTCCTCAGGCTTGGCGCCGCTGATGAACAATTCCGTGTTTTCCTCCAAGAGGTCGGTCACCATCAGCATCAGGTAATTCATAGCCCGCTGGCCGCGAATCTCTTCCAGCCTTTGGGATAATTCGGCCCGCAATTGATCCAGACCTTCCAGCCCCATGACACTGAATTGACCGATGCCAACCCGGAGCTCTCCCATAGTAAATTCTTTGAGATCTTCTTCGATCAGCTCATCCACTTGCCGCTCCCCAAGATTGGAAGCTGCCTTGAACATTTGCACCCCAAATTCCTTGGGATCTACTCCGGCGATGCTGGCCAGGTAAGTGGCATTCTCTCTATCGATCTCGGTGCAGGTGGGAGATTTAAAAATAACCGTATCGGATAAAATAGCTCCCAGCATGATTCCTGCGATAGCTTTTTCCGGAACAACATCCCAATCCCGATAGCATTTGGCCACGATGGTGCAGGTGGAGCCCACAGGCTCATTGCGGAAGAGGATTGGCTCTCCGGTTTGGATTCCGCCTACCCGATGGTGATCGACCACCTCAAGAATCTGGGCTTGATCCGTGCCCACGACGGCTTGGCCAAATTCATTGTGATCCACGAGGATCACTTGTTTCCGGCTCAGGCTCAGAAGATGATAGCGGCTGATCAAGCCGACGACCTTGCCCTGTTCATCCAGGACAGGATAATTGCGGAAACGGGTTTCCAACATCTTCTCTTTGACTTCAGAGATCAGATCATCTTCATTAAAAGCGACGATACCCTCTGTTTTCATGGCATTTTGCACCGGGGCGGTCATGGGCAGGAGCCGGGCCGCCGTAAAAGTATCATAGGGCACAGAGATGACCACGCAATTCTGCTGACGGGCTAAGTCTTCCAGCTCCGGCGCTAAGGTCGCACCCCCCGTAAGGATCAGGGCCGATACCCCTTGGCGGAGAACGCTTTCCTGGGCGGTCTGCCGATCTCCCATCAGGACAATATTGCCATTGCCTACATAAGCTTCCAGAGTCTCATGGCGCATGGCCCCCACATAGACATTCCCTTTAAGATCCTGCTCGGCACTGCCTACCAATAAGCGTCCGTTCAGTGTTCTGATCACGTTTTCCACCGGGATATGCAGGGATTCCAACTCATGATCCGCCATGCTCTCAATATAAGAACCGGATAAATCACCTACTGTGATCATCCCGATCATTTGCTCGGTATGATCCACCACAGGCAGGGTCTTTTGGTTACTCTCCTTCATAATCTTCCAGGCTTCCAGAAGAGAGGTTCTTGGTTTAACCGCAGGAATAGGACCATTGAGCATATCCTTGACGCGAAGATGAAGATCCTTTAAGAGCTCCGGAGCTTCCACTCCGAAAGCATTTAAGACGAATTCCGTCTCACGGTTGATTTTTCCGGCCCGGTAAGGGATAACATGGTCCATGCCCAGGCGCTGTTTTAAGCGAGCATAGGCAATGGCTGCGCAAATAGAATCGGTATCCGGGTTTCTATGACCTACGACATGGATTTTTTTTGACACGTTGTTCTGTCCTTTCCCATAACGACATGAATATATCAGACTAAAGGTTCTCAATCAAACCAAGCATTCCCAATCAAAGCTTAACAAGCCTGGCATATTCCGCCATAAGCTTCTTGATCTCGCCCCCAAAGACCACGGAAAGTTCAGCCGAACTCCCCTCGCCTTTGATAGCTACAATCACACCTTTGCCAAATTTGGCATGTTCCACTTTTTCTCCCACTTTATAGTCCACCCCGGGGGCATCCTGGACGGGATTGCCAATAGTTCTCTCCCCGGTTCTCCAGGGTGATGGGCCTCCCGAGGGCGTCGCTGCCGGCCTTGCCGCAGCTGAATGGGCCTTCTGGGCCCGGGTGGGCGGGGGATCAATAGGATCCCGGTCCACCAGGACATGGGTGGGAATTTCCTGAAAGAACTCGGAAGGGCGGTTGTATTGAGTTCTTCCGTAAAGCATCCGCTGCTGGGCATAGGCCAGATAGAGACGCTCCCGGGCACGGGTTATGGCCACGTAGCAAAGTCTCCGCTCTTCCGCCAAAAGCACCGGATCAAGCATGGAGCGGCTGCTGGGGAAGATTCCTTCCTCCATCCCGCCCAGGAAAACCACCGGGAACTCCAGTCCTTTGGCACTGTGGATGGTCATCATCACCACAGCATCATCTGCCTGATCCAAGGAGTCGATCTGAGCTACTAAGGACACTTGCTCCAAAAACCCTGTTAGTCCAGGAACCAGGGCATCTTCAATCCCCTCCTGGACCACCGCGGTTTCGTAGTTATCCGCTTTCTCATCATATTCGGCAGTCACGGATAAGAACTCCCGCAGGTTTTCCAGCCGGGCTTCCGCTTCCGGCGATTTATCACTAACCAGATTATCCCAATATCCGGTCCGTTTTAATACTTCTTCAACCAATTTGGTTACTGAGCTCTCCGCGGCGGCTAAGGCCCTGAGCTCTTGCATCAGGTGGGCAAAAGCCAGCAAAGGTTTCTTGGCCCGTGACTGCAGCTCAGGTATATAGTCGGCCTCCATGATCGCATCCAGAACAGGCATCTCCTGTTCATTGGCATAATCGAGAATCTTTTCTAAAGTGCTCTCTCCCAAGCCCCGCTTGGGAACATTCAAAACCCGGGAAAAGCTCACTTGATCCGCCGGGTTATGAAGAATGCGCAGATAAGCCAGGATATCCTTGATTTCCATCCGTTCGTAGAACTTAAGTCCCGAAAAAATCCGATATGGGATTCCTTCCTTCATAAAGCGTTCTTCAATAACCCGGGATTGAGCATTGGTGCGGTAAAGTACGGCAAACTCATTAAATTTGCGGCCTTCCACATTGAGCAGGCGTTGAATGCGCTCACCCATATAACGGGCTTCATCATGCTCATTGTCTGCCACGTAATAGACAATAGGCTGCCCGTCCTCATTTTCCGTCCATAGGGATTTTTCTTTTCTCTCCGTATTGTTCTGAACCACTGAATTGGCGGCCTGGAGAATAGATTTGGTTGAACGGTAATTCTGCTCCAGCTTCAAGGTTTTGGCTTCGGGATAATCCCGTTCAAAATCCAGGATATTCTGCACATCGGCCCCGCGAAACATATAGATGGATTGGTCGTCATCCCCCACCACACAGAGGTTGCGGTATTTCTTAGCCAGAAGATTGACCAAAGCGTATTGGGCATGGTTGGTATCCTGATACTCATCCACAAGAATGTAGCGGAATTTATCCTGATACTGGGACAATACTTCAGGGTTCTCCCGGAACAGCCGGACCGTCAGCATGATGATGTCATCGAAATCCAGAGCATTATTGGCCAGGAGCTTCTTTTGATACAGTTCGTAGACCCGTTCTGCCTTTTGCTCAAAATAATCCTTGGCCCGGCGGGAAAAATCCTCCGGTGTCAGCAGCTTATTCTTGGCATCACTGATCACCGCTTCGATAGCCCGGGGTGCAAATTTCTTCTCATCCAGGTTCAGTTCTTTCATGCAGGATTTGATCAATGCCAGCTGATCCCCACTGTCATAAATGACAAAACTCCGCGAATATCCGGGCAAATAGCCGATCTCGCTTCTTAAAATCCGCACACAAGCAGAGTGAAAGGTTGCTACCCAAAGCCCTCTCCCTTCACTGCCTACCAGGCTGTAGACCCGGTCACGCATTTCCTGGGCTGCTTTATTGGTAAAGGTAATGGCCAGAATGTGCCAGGGCTCAACGCCTTGGGCGATTAAATGGGCGATACGGTAAGTTAAAACCCGTGTTTTCCCGGAGCCTGCCCCTGCTAATATTAATAGGGGACCTTCCCGATGCTCTACCGCTTGGCGCTGAACCGGGTTCAAATCCTCTAAACGATACATCTCACTCCACCTCACTATTCGACTTATTATTATATCATAGGATGGGGAGCTTATTTAAGACTTTCCTGGAGATTTCCTTTCAGCTTAACATGAAACAGGCCGCCGTAGTTGAACGGCGGCCTGTTTAAGCCATAAATGTTACATCGTCATCGTCCAGAGGGATGATAAAAATGATATCCCCATGAGCAACGCTGGCAAAATCATAATTATTACCATGATAATTTTTACTTAGGTTATTTATTCAAACTTATAGTTGCCGCTGGCATCAATGGTAATCTTATTGTCCAGGGTTATTACATTAGTATAGCCTTCAGCCTTCAGATGAGCCTGAGCTACTTTCGCACGGGCGCCTACCGCGCAATGAACCAGGACTAAAGCATCTTTGTTGGGAATGGCTTCCTTCACTTTGGCGATGGTGGCGGCATGATCCACAGTGAATTGATCTCTGACACCGAAATTCAAAGCGCCTTCAATATGTCCGGCATCATATTCACTCTTGTCACGGGCATCGAGGACATAATATTCTTTACCAATCGTTCCTTGCATTTTTGCTACCCAGGCATCCGGCTTAAGCTGCTCGGAGCTGGCAGTAATTTTCGTGGCGCCAAAATAGCCTTTGGCATCAAAAGCAGTCCAGCCGTCAAGGGCAAAAGCATTGACATAGCCTTTGTCTAAGAAAGCTTGAAGATTCTTTTTCGCTCTGCCCCCGGATTTGCAATGAACGAGGACGACGGCGTCTTTAGCTGCACCTTGCAGTTTTTCGTCGATAACATCGGTATTGCCGGTGCCCAGGGTGGCATTGGCATCGATGTTGATGGAGCCTTCCAGGGCTTTTTCCAGCTTGATTTCATCAGGAGTTCTTAAGTCGACGATGTAGTAATCCTTGTTAATGGTCCCTTTCATTTTGGCTGACCAATCATCCCAGCCTAAGGTGTTGGACTCTACGGTAGGAGCAGTTGCCGCCGGTTGTTCAGGCTGCGCCGGGGTTTCCGGTTTAGCAGGTTCCTGACTTGCCGGCGGTTGGGCAGGCGTGGTGGATGCGGGTGCAGAGCCGCAGCCGGTAACGAGACTGAGAACAAGCAGCAGAGAGGTGACCAGTGTTAAGGCTTTTGATTGTTTTAGATGTTTTAACATTCTTTTTCCCCCTTTTTTATTTAAACTGACTCGTAATGAGCCAATTTAATTCAGAAACCTGGCCGGTTCAATCATTTCCTGCAAAGGTCCATGCTTCTGATCCTGATTCAGGAAAGCTTGGAGAAGGCCTTCTAATTCAGCAAGAGCCGCCATGAAAAGGCGTCCATTGACGGGAAGAGCTTCAATAGCCTTTTGCAGATCCGGCAGCCAGTCAAAATGGTCCCGGCAAAACTGCTTAGCCTCTTTTTCAAAACCGCCCCCTACCAAAAAGGCCAGCAATTCCAAAAGAATGATCAGGTGATCCGGCATCATCGTGTATTCAGGCGGGATTTCCAGGCCAAAGGATTTAAGAATATGCTGAACATGGTGTGCGGAATCCCCCATCAGGTACCCTTTTTGAGCTTTAAAGGACACTTGAAAGCTTTCATCCCCGGTCCAGGGCTTGTAGAGCGATTCAATGGGCGGGGCAAAGGGCTTCTGGACTCCTAAGAAGCAGTGATTATAGGCAGTCACCCACTCCTCATAGGTCAGGGCATCCTGCTTAAATTCGCTTTCTCTGGGCAGCCCTGCTCCTTGACTTAGTTCTTTTACCTGCAGATCGACAAGCCCCTTGCGGACCGCTGCACAGAACTCCTCATCAGGGAAAGTGAAAAACTCTGCCAAAAGCTGCAGCAAATTCTGTAAGGCCTGCCGGGAGGCACAGGTGTTATTCATAGTTACACCTTCATTCCCGCTTAATGATGAGAATCCAGAGAAAGTTTGCTTTCGGCATAATCGAACACCAGGATAATCAAGCCTACAGCCCCTATAATCAGAGACCATTCACTCCAGGTCGGTGCATAAGCATTGAACACATGCACAGCCTTGGCCGCCGCGTCGGTCAATTGCAAGGGCACCACTTGGCCGGCGTAGACAAAGTCCAGTCTGGAAAAGAGCAGGCCAACCATGGTCAGGATTCCGGCCCAGAAGGATAGCCCCGGTGATGAGAATTTAGATCGATAGAGAATCAGCAAGGGAGCCACAATTCCTACCAAGACTTCCATCAGCCAGAAAGGTACTGCCATCGGACCGGATATCAAGGCTTGAGCGGCCTGAGCCACTGCCTGATTGCCGCTGCCCAGGGATGTGCCTACCTTGATGGCCTGGAAGAGCGCAAAGACAAGCAACCCACCGGCTAAGATCTGACTGAGTGTGCGGGCAAGGTCTTTGCCCTGAGGGTTTTGTGAGAAGGACCCCGGGGATTCTTTTCCGGATAGATAATGAATCATGGTCAGCACCGCAGCACCGGAAACCACTGCCGAAACCACCATATACGCCGGATAATAATACCCGTCCCAAAAGCTGCGGGTGGTAGTGAAACCAAACACTCTGCCTAAATTGATGATGGCGGATAATTTAACGATCAAGGACACATAAGCAATTCCGGTAGCGGCTTTGTGATTGTTTTTCATGGTGAAAAAGAACTCACCGAACAGCAGCACCAGATAGAACCCATAAAAGACTCCCATCCAAAGGATTGGGCTGGACAAATTAGGGGAAAGCAGGAGGTATACCATCTTAAAGGGATTGGACAGCTCCACGGCCAGCACGATGAAAGCGGCAAGCAGCAGGAGTATGGAGGCCAGCAGAGCGCGCTTGGAGAGAACTTCGAATTTCCTGATGCGGAAGACATGGCCTAAGGAACCCACCAGCCCTGTCCCGGTAGCAGCCACGGCAAAGAAGACATAGCCGGAAATCAAGGCTCCCCAGGGAACGTCCGGGCTGACGCCAAAGGCATGCTCCCCGCTGATCAGGTACTTATTGATGGCTCCCGCCACAGCAAAGGCCAACAAAAGAAGAGACACATAGGTCCAAATACTTCGCCGATACTTTCTTTTTTCCATGGGCTCACCTCCTCGTATAATTGATTTAGTTCCTGCCCCACGAGTCCCAAAAACTAATGGAACGTGGGGTATTTAAATGACCATAGAAAACTGGAAATTCAGTAGATATGGTCAACAGCAACAAGATGCACACAGGATAACGCATACCCCATGCAGCCGTCGTGCCTGTGGGCAGTGTGGACAAGTCAACCCCAAGGCATACTTCAAATTCGACTTGTCCAAAGCCTGTTGGGAAAGCTCTTTTAAGACAGACCCCAAAGGACTTTTCCACAGGCTGGCACTGTCCACAGGCTCAGGATGAGGAATACCTGAGATTCCTCAGATCGTTCTTTGACAACAAAAAAGTATTTAAATTTGTTGGGATTTCAAGCAAAATGGTACCGTGAGGTTCGTTCTGGCAAAGCCTTTTCCTCCTTGAGGCTCTGACCTCTTTTTAAGTCTGACTGCCAGCCCACAATTTGAACTTTTAACTCGAAGGTTGCACAGCTTAAAGGGAACTCCTCCGATAGTAGCAGATCGGTTGGATCCGAGGTCTTTTTAGGACAAGTGCTGATTCGGCGAGGTTGTTGACCTGTTGTGGTGCCTGGTCCCAACGTTAATCTTACAAATTGTTTGGCTCAGAAAGTGAGGTGATTTTAATTGAGTTTATTTGTCGGTATTGATGTGAGTTCCAGTGATTTTAAAGTGCGAATCTTAGATGAGCGTGGTAATGAACCGGTTAAAAGGCTACGGGCTTTGAATGATCAGCCTGGTTGTGAGCAAGTTGCCCGATATCTCTTTGACGCCTGTGCTCAAGTGAATGTGGACCGGCTGGTTATTGGTTTAGAGGCCACTTCCGTATACAGTTGGCCGTTACAAATGTTCTTAGCGGAAGACCATTCTTTAGCCCCTTTGCAGCCCCAAATTTATTCCTTTAACCCCAAGGTCGTTGCTAATTTCAAGAAGGCTTATGTGGACCTTCCGAAAAACGATTGGATTGATGCCTGGGTCATTGCCGAACGTCTACGCTTCGGTCGGCTCCCAGAGGGCTCTCAGGTCGATTTCCGCTACTTACCCTTACAGCGCCTCACTCGCTTTCGGTGTCATTTGATTGAGATGATTTCCAGAGAGAAGAATTATTTTCTCACGAACTTGTTCTTGAAGTTTAGCACGCTTGCCCAAGGTGCGGTTTTTAGTAACACTTTCGGCGCTACTTCTGAATCCTTGACACTTGAGTTTTTTTCTCCAGAAGAGGTTGCGGCTCGACCGCTTGATGAACTGATTGATTTCCTCATGGAGAAAGGAAAACGTCATTTCGAGGATCCGGAAACCAAAGCCAGAGAGTTGAAGGAAGCTGCCCGCAAGGCCCATCGACTGCGTGGAAGCCTATTGCAACCCATTAACCTTATCCTGGCCACGAGCATTGAAACCATCCACACCTTGGAGAAGCAGGTAAAGAAAATCGATAAGGCAATCGAAGCAGAAATCAGGCATTTCCCGAATACGCTCATTACCATTCCCGGTATTGGCCCTGTGCTTTCAGCGGGTATTATTGCTGAGATCGGAGACATCCGTCGTTTTCCGAATGAAGGAGCCTTAGCAAAGTTTATTGGGTTAACCTGGCGTACCCACCAGTCAGGTGATTTTACAGCCGATGACACACCCTTAACTCGAACTGGCAACACCTACTTGCGCAGTTATATCATCCAGGCTGCTAACTTAGTACGCCAAAAGGAACCAGAGTACAAGGTCTTCTACCAACGTAAATTTTCGGAAAGTAAGACTCATCATCATCGCCGTGCTCTCGTGCTTACTGCACGCAAACTCGTCCGTATGGTTGATGCTCTGCTACGCAGCAACCAAATCTATAGGCCACATGGCAATAGGGGGAATGCTAACCAAGCATGAATTGCGCTAACCGATACTCCATTTTTGTAACTTTTTCCCACGATAGTTTGGGAATGAGATGGTTTCTTGTTGCCTTTTTTGCCCACTGATTATTAGCTAACTGAAAATTTGACTCGCTTAGAGTCTTGACATATTACCGAAGGACTTAAATACGTTTACTCTTGGCATAGTAGATTCTCGGCTTGGTCTGGAGATCAGCCCGGAGTTGGATAAGGTCTTGGTTCTTGAGCAGTTCATGAAGAGGACTGCCGGGGTCGTCCAGGTCGCCAAAAACGCGCACATCGTTCATACAAGTGGATACGCAGGCCGGTGTTTCCCCATTGACCACATACTCGGCACAGAAGCGGCATTTCTCCGGCACTCCGTGCTCATTGATGACCCGGGCATTATAGGGGCAGGCTACCATACAATATTTACAACCAATGCACTTCTGGGCGTCAATTAAAACAATTCCATCTTCCCGCTTGTAAGTCGCCCCCGTTGGGCAAACCTTTTGACAAGGAGCGTCGTCACAATGCTGACATTGAACGGGGGTAATCAGCCGCTGCACCTTGGGATATTTCCCTGTCTCCTGTTCGATGAGGCTGTTAAACTTCAGAGTTGGCGCTAACCCCCACTGGGCCTGGCAGGCGATTCGGCAGGCATTGCAGCCTGTGCAGCGGTTGGGGTCAATGAACATTACATAGTCAGCCATCATTTCCCCCCCTTTGTAATAGTCACGATGCATTCCTGTCCCATCACATGACCGGTCTTCTTATCGATACGGGCAGGAATAAAATCGTTGTAATTCACACCCTGGCCATAGCCAAGTTCCAGTTTTTCAGAAAAGGTCCCGTAGGTTGAGGGCAGCCAAACACATTCCGGGTGAAGGCCTTCCGTTATATGGACCTGCACCTGTTTGGAGGTTATATCACTGGACACTGTAACCCAATCCCCCTCCTGGATACCTAACTCACCGGCCCGGGAACTGTTCATCCACATATAGGTTCCCTTTTTCTCTTCGGTAATGGCCATTAAATAGGGGTTGTTGGTGGTCATGATGTGGGAATGCCAGGGTTGCTTGCCATGAATCAGACGAAATTGGTTGACTTCCGCCGGCTCCACTAGAGGGGGCACCCAAGTGGGTACACCCAGGTATCCTTCTTTTCTCCAGGCTCCTATAGAGAACTCTATTTTTCCGGTAAAGGTGCCGAAGGTTAAGCCTTCCTCTTTAGGCAGCACTGAGGGCATCAGCTCGATGCAGCCCTTTTCCCGCAGCTCATCCACACTGACCCCAATGGGACCCAGAGCCACCTCCAATTCTTCCTCCACGGTATAGCCGTAGAGGTTTTCGATTCCATAAGCCTTGGTCAAGCCTTTCATAATATCCAACAGATCGAGGCTTGAAGTGGTGCTCTCCAGAGCTTTAAAGCGGGTAGCCACTTGAGTAGCCGGCCAATAGATATTGCCATTGATGACCTTGGGATGTTCCGTCCGCTCCAGATAGTGGTTCTCAGGCAGAATATAATGGGCGGTGTAGAGAGAGGTCTCATTCCAGTCATAGGGAATGCTTACCACTAAATCCGCATTCTTAATCTTCTTTTGGTATTCCGGTTCAGGAGCTGAGCGCAAAGGGTTGTAGGAGTAGAAGAACACCATTCTGGCTCTGCCTTTTTCGATCATGTCGGGGATTCTTTGCGGAATACCCCGGGAAGGTTCCACTAAGGGATATTCTCCTACCTCACCGGCTCCGTCGGCCCGGATTCCTTTAGCGGCGACAGGTCCGTAATAGGTGGCTTCAGGATGACCAAAGGTGGTACTGGCGGCGGGGAACAATCCGCCGGCTTTCCAGAAGTTGCCCAGCAGAGCATTGATAATAATATTGAGCATCATGGTCTCATTGGAGTTTTGGTAATGGGCGGCCAATCCGTGATAGCCGGGATCCAGGAAAGCATGGGGAGCACTTCCGGCCAATTCCCTGGCCACTTCACGAATCTTAGCGGCGGCGATGCCGCAAATCGTGGCTGCCTGATCGGCACTGAAGTCCTTATTATGCATCCAGAATTCGTCAAAGCCATAAACATATTGCTCCACAAAACTCTGATTATAGAGGTTTTCCGTAATCAAGGTGTGGGCGATTCCTAAAAAGAAAGCCAGGTCTGTACCGGGCCGAATGGGAATCCATTCGTCGGCGATGGTCGCCAATTCACAGAAGCGGGGATCGACAACGATGATTTTTCCCCCTTTGGCTTTGGCTTCCGTGATCCGTTTCATAGCAGCGGGAATAATTCCCCCGGCATAGTTTCTGCCTACAAAGAGCATGGTTTTGGCCTGATCGAAGTCTGGATTAAACATACCGCCCACCATGTTTTGCCAGATGTTGGTTTTTGCTGAAAAGCAGGTCGCATAATGAGTTATATAGGTAGAAGAACCGATGATATCCATGAATTGCTGGGCATAACTTTCCTTGCCCCCATGGCAGGCCCAGACCATCTTGTCGCCGCCATGTTCTTCAACGATGGCTTTCATCTTCGCACCCACCTCCTGGAAGGCCTCCTCCCAGGTCATGGGTTGGAAATTGTTTTTGTCATCCACACGCTTCATAGGCTGAGTTACCCGTCCAGGGTTATACACATTCTGAGCAATTCCATGCCCCCGGGCACAGATATGCCCTCTGGATTTCATATGAATGTCGTTGCCTTCAATTTTCCACAATCTGCCGTTTTTCACATAGGCCCACACTCCACAGTAGCTGGAACAGCCATTGCAAAGGGATGGAACCCGTGTGACCTCTGCATGCTTAGCCTCTTCGGCAAAAGCTTGGAAATCCATCTTCAATGCTTGGGGCAGAGCAACGGCTGTCGTGGTCGCAGCAGCAAGTTTTAGAAACGACCGACGTGATATTGGCTGCATAACCTTCCCTCCTTGTCCGTAATTCATCAACCACAACCTGCCGCACCTGTACTCGGTGGGAGATAGTTCAACGGAGTTAATGGGTAATATTCCTTAACAAGGCTGTGCACCGGAACCGCCCCCGTGGCGGCTTCCTGAGCACTCCAATAGCTCATGCCATACTTCAGAGCCACGCAATCATATCCCAAGGTGACCAGGCTCCGGGCGCCCTGGCTGGCATCCATACCGTCATAGCCGATTAAAACAATCCGTTGATCCGGTGAGTAGTTCTTAACCTGATCCGAAGCGGCCAGTTGGTCCAGGGGAATATTGACGGCTCCTTCAAGATGCCCCTGCTGGTAATGCTTCGGTTCACGAATGTCCACCAAAAGATAGTGCTCTGCAGGCCCTTGCTGCAGCTCACTATCAAGTTCCTCCGCAGTAATGACTCCTTTATAATTCCGATCCAGATAGGTTCTGGTGGTGTGAACGATATACTCCTGGGTTTTCCCCTCAGGGTACTTAATTTCCGGAAGAGCATTCTCTCCAAGGGTTGCTGTTGTCATGTCTGTAACCAGGGTGTTATTGAGCGGTTGGGCAGGAAATGCCTCATAACCGGTGGGTGATGCTTCCTGTGTCCAGCTTTGCATGCCATAGAGAAGCGGTACCGCCTGATATCCCAATTGATTCCAGGTGGCTGCCGTTTGTGCCGCCAAATGGCCGTTATAGTCAATAACCACCAAGGTTTTGTCTTTAGGCAAACTTTCCAGCCTTTCCGGGTTAGAAGTTTGGGCGTAAGGTATGCTGACCGAACCTGGGATATTGCTGCTGACGAAATCCTGATTAGCTCTTATGTCCACTAAGAAGTAATGACCGTTACACTCCCGGACGATTTGATAAAGCTCTTCAGGCGTCATGGCGGTGACTTTATCCCCGGCCAGAAATTCATCCACCACTTGCCTGACGGATTCAAACTGCTCCACCAAGGGTGCTTCACTAATGCCCGGATCAACCACAGTCGCCGGGCTTGTATTGGCACACCCTGCCAAAGCAAATCCAAGCAACGACACTCCCAGCAGAGTCTGGAATCGAATCCGATGTTTCATTGGCTCCCCCTCCTTTTTAATGTCCTCATATTTTGTGATAATACTCACATTCATAAAACGAGCAGTACCTTTGGTTCATTTACTGCCAGGATACAGAACTGCTGAGATACAGATGGATCTCTGACTTGTTCATTCCCTGCTCTTTATGTAACATTTATCACAACTCTCATCCTTATCCTAACATAACTCCCTTTACTTCATCTGTGACTAAAGTACAATTGTGAAGAAAATGTGAAAAGCATCCTTCCTCAGGCTTATTGGCAAGACCACATGGCAGCTGATTTAAAAAAAGGTGAAGCGCAAGCTATGCCTGCCTTCACCTTTTCTAAGCTTTATTAAAACTATGCCAGCTGCTATTGAACGAGCTTTTCTAATTCCTTAGGATCTTTAATATCCAGACGTCCCCGTGATAAGGTTAAAATACCCAGCCGCTCAAACCCTTTCAACTCCCGGCTGATAACTTCCCGTGCTGTACCCAGCTCCCGGGCAAAGCCCTCATGGGTCATATAAACGGGAGAGCGTCCACCATTACTGCTGGCGAACAAAAGCTGAGCCAGCCGTTTTCTTACCGGAACAAAGGCAATACTGTCCACCACTTCCGTCGCCTCGAAAAGCCGATTGGATATATCGTTGATCACAAACCGATAAAAGGGTTCCGATTCGGCAAAAGACCGTGCGAAAAACCTGCGGGATACCCAAATGACCTTAACGTCGGTCTCAGCTGTAACCGTGACCGTGTTGCCTTTAAAATCACCTAACACACAGGCCGCCGACAGAGGACAAATCCTGCCTTTAAAAATATGATAAATGGTTACTTCCCGCCCGTCCTCCGAATTCATAGCCACCCTCAGCTCTCCGGATAAAAGTAAAGCCAAGCCGTGGCAATAGGAACCCTTTTCCGCAATGATGGTACCGGCAGGGACTTCTTGAATATTTGAATGTTCCACCAAGGCCTCAATCTGCTTATAGGATAACTCTTGAGCAAAGCTGAAGGTTTCGATTAATTCCTCAACGATACCTTTAGTTTTACCTCCCATTTATCACCCTCCTCAATTTACTTGCTCTTGCTGTTGCCTATTCGACACTGAGCAAGGATTTCCCTTTTAAAACAATTCTTTAAAAGCAATTGACAATGACTTGCTTTTCATTATATCGTATTATATGAATATAATGATACAAAAAAATTAAAAAGTCCTATCATACAGAAAGGCGGTATCTCTTTGGATCATGGTTACGCAAAATACAATGAGGTCGCTGAATTGCTTAAAGTTTTAGCTCATCCGGTAAGACTTTGTATTGTGAGCAGGTTGCTGGAAATGGGGGAATGCAATGTAACCACCATGCATACTTGTCTCAATGCTCCTCAGTCCACCATATCCCAGCATCTGCAGAAATTGCGTTCCGCCGGCATCGTGGAATACCGCAGAAACGGTCTGGAGATCTACTACAAAATAAAGAACAAAAAAATCAGCCAACTTGTCAGCGATGTCCTTCAAGAAGTGTGAAAGAAAGGATTGGCCAACATGAAGAAAAAAGTGCTCATTGTCGGCGGAGTGGCCGGGGGAGCCTCCGCAGCGGCGCGACTAAGACGTCTGGATGAAGATGCGGAAATCATCCTCTTTGAACGTGATGACTACATATCTTTTGCCAATTGCGGATTACCCTACTATATCGGAGGAACGATTACGAAACGGGAGCGATTAATGGTTCAGACCCCGGAAGATATGCAGGCCCGCTTCAACATTGATGTGCGGATTCGCAGTGAAGTCATCCGGCTTGATGCCGCTAACAAGAAAGTTCTCGTCAGAAGTCAGTCCAGAGGAACCTATGAAGAGAGCTACGATGCCCTCATCCTCTCCCCCGGCGCTAAGGCTTTGCGGCCTAATATTCCCGGCATCGACAGCGAGAGAATCCTCACTCTCCGCAATATCCCCGATACGGATGCTATCAAGGGCCTGGTGGATCAGAAAGGCGTGCAGAGCGCCATTATCATTGGCGGTGGTTTTGTCGGAGTTGAAATGGCTGAAAACCTCAGGGAACAGGGATTGAATGTCACTCTCGTGGAAGCCGCTCCTCATATCCTCGCCCCCTTTGATACGGATATGGTGGTCCTTGCCGAGAAAAAACTGGTGGCCCACGGAATTCGCCTTGTCCTGAACGATGGTGTGAAATCTTTTCAAGATCTGGAGAACCAGGTTGAAGTGACCCTGGCCAGCAATAGGAAGCTCCAGGGAGATCTGATCATCCTGGCCATCGGCGTCATTCCTGATACAGGATTCCTCAAAGAAAGCGGTTTAGAGCTGGGGCCCAAAGGTCATCTGATCGTCAATGAACATATGGCAACGAATCTTCCCCATGTCTATGCCGCAGGGGATGCTGTGGAGGTTCTGGACTATATAACCAAGACGAAAACGGCCATTCCTCTGGCCGGCCCGGCCAACAAGCAAGGCCGCATTGCAGCGGATAATATCGCCGGCTTAAATTCAACCTACAAGGGCACTCAGGGGACTTCCATCATCAAGATTTTTGAACTCACTGCCGCCAGTACCGGTGCTAATGAGAGAACACTGCAACGGGCTAATCTGCCTTATCACGTCATCCATATTCATCCTGTTTCTCATGCTTCCTATTATCCCAACGCTTACCCGATGACCCTGAAACTCATCTTTGGCGCCGATGGGAGGATTTTCGGCGCCCAGGGCATCGGCAGGGATGGCGTCGATAAGCGTATTGATGTCATCGCCACAGTCATCCGCCTGGGGGGTACCGTCGAGGACCTGACCGAGCTGGAATTAGCCTATGCACCGCCCTTCTCTTCAGCTAAAGACCCTGTGAATATGGCCGGGTATGTGGCTCAAAATGTCTTAACCGGCCAAGCTCATATGCTGGTATGGGATGATCTGAATAAGATCGACGAAGAATATACTTTTGTTGATGTTCGGACTAAAATTGAATTTGCCAAGGGTCATGTAGAAGGTGCTATAAATATTCCCGTGGATGACCTTCGCCAACGAATCCAAGAGCTGGATCCTGGAAAACTCATTGTTGTCTATTGCGAAGTGGGATTAAGAGGCTACTTCGCCGAGCGAATTCTTACCCAAAAGGGCTATCGGGTCTTAAATCTCACCGGCGGCTATACCACTTACTCTGTCCAGGGCTTTGATCCCAATCAAGCCTTGGATGACTACAAAAAAGATTTCAACCCTTACCCCTGCTGCGCCGGCGAAGACATAATCGATCCCGATACCCAAAGGATCAAGCATCAATAGTTTTATAGATCAAACATCAATAGTTCCATAACGGTCATTTCCCTTAAAGAACAAGAGGGCTCTCCAATTATTGAGATGCCCTCTTGTTGTCATTTGCTTTCTGGGGAAGATGTCGTCTGCAGATGATAATCAGGGTTGGTGATTTCAAAGTTGGAGCTGTTGATGCCTGACGTTACATATACCTTTTTATCGGCGGTGATGAATATCGCTTCCGTATCAGGAATCTTTTCAATCATTTTCATACCTTCCTCAAGGCCCAGCAGGAAGGTTCCGGTGGATAAGCCATCGGCATTAATAGATTCTTTCGTAATGATGGAAACACTGATCAACCCATTTTCCCCAGGATAGCCTGTATCCGGATCAATCAGGTGATGATAAACTTTACCACCTTCTTCGAAGTACCGTTCATAGGTCCCGGATGAGACCATGGTCTGGTCATTGAGCAGAACCACGCCCATGGATTTACCCCTGATTTCATAAGGATCCTGCAAACCAAGCCGCCAAAGGGAGCCATCGAGTTTAGTATTCATCGCCACAATATTGCCGCCAAGATTAACAATGGCGTGTTCGATCCCGGCCTCTTTGAGGATCTTTACCGCCTCATCCGCAGCATACCCTTTAGCGATAGCTCCTAAATCCACCACCATACCCTCTTGGTTCAGCTTAGCACTGGAATTGTCTTTATCGAGAATAAGATTATGATAATCCACCAAAGGCAGCTTTTTATTTATTTCATCAATACCAGGAACCCGGGCATTATCCGAGCCGATATTCCAAAGCTTGACAATGGGACCGACAGTGATATCGAATTTTCCTTGCGAAAGCTCAGCGAGATATTTTGCTTTCTCTAAAACATAAAATGTATCGGGGTTTATTTTCACAAACTCCTTACCGGAAGCTTTATTCAACTGGATTATCTCACTGTTCGGATAGTCATCATTAATCGTCATTCTTTGCTCAATATCGGTGAGACGATCAAAAACCCTCTGAAAGATTTCGTTATCTTTTATCTCATCGTAGATGGTAATCTTGGCCACTGTTCCCATCAAAAAAGTTGTTTCGACGACAGGTTCAAATTCCTTCACCTTGGTCTCTGCAGACAAGCATCCCACCAGGGAAAAGCTTAAACATACACAAATTAACATCACAAGCAGCCGAGATTTGAAGGATGACGGTCTTAGATTTTGCATAGTAGAAGAAAACCTCCATCTTTGCGAGTAATCATCTTGTCCCAAGCCTTATTATAGTATGAAACAGTGTTTTTTTATAGAAGAAAGAAATGAAGAAGCAGCCGAAACCGCTTCTTCATGGTCTTAGTATTCTTGCCTAAACCCTATTATTTGGCACCTTCGAGGGCCTTTTGCGCCAGTTTGAAGAACTCACCAACTGTTACGGATACTCCAGCGATATCATCGGAATGACCGGCATCATCCTTATAGTTGATCTTGGTCGGATCTTGGGTCTTTAAGAGATAAGCTTCGGCTTTTTGAGCTTGCACAGCCCATTCACCCTGGTTTCCAGGAGCGAGTTTGTAATCGCCCTCAGTGGATTGAACGTCTTTATTCGGCTTGGTAGCATCTTCGGGGATACCATTCCAGTCAACACCAACAATCGTTCCGTTCTTAACGACGATACTGGTCATATACTTCCAGCCGCCTTTGAAAGCCTCTTCGGCAGCATAGTAGATGCCGTCTTTATAAGAACCTTGGGCAATGGGTCCTTTGTCTAAGGCAGCTTTAGCCAGGTCAAAGAACTCAACAACATGAATGGATACACCGGCGATATCGTCGGTATGACCGGCATCATCTTTATAGGTGATCTTGGTAGGATCCTGGGTTTTTAAGAGATAGGCTTCAGCTTTTTTGGCTTGTTCATGCCATTCCGCCTGAGCTTTACCTTTTTCTACCAGACCATATTCCCCGTCAGCAGATAAGGTGTCCTTATCTTTGCCGCCGTTAACATTTAAGCCGTTCCAATCAGCAGCCACGATGTTGCCGTTGATAACCGTCAGGCTGGCAAAGTATTTCCAGCCGCCGCTGCCATACATAGCATCCTCAGCATAGTAAGCACCGTCTTGATATGGGCCTTTGCCTACAGGGCCGGCATCCAGAGCTTGCTTGGCTAAATCAAAAAACTCATTGACATGAATGGATACACCGGCTATATCATCCGTGTGCCCTTCATTATCTTTAAAGGTAATCTTAGTGGGATCTTGGGTTTCAATCAGATAAGCCTCGGCTTTTTGAGCTTGCTCATGCCACTCAGCCTGAGCTTTTCCTTTGGCTACCAGACCGTATTGACCGGATGCCGAGAAGGTATCCTTATCGGGTCCACCTTTTTCATTGGCGCCATTCCAGTCGGCAGTAACAATTTTACCATCTTTCACTTCGATGGTGGCGGTATATTTCCAACCGCCATCAAAGTCGGATTGTGCAAAATAAATCCCATCTTTATACTTTGCCTCTTGGGCAGGAGCCGGATCTTTAACCGCAGTAGCCGGTGTAGTTTGACCACCTGAGCATCCACTTAAAACAAGAACAGTCCCTAAGGCAATAACTGACGCTAATGATTTAATCTTTTTCATTTCCTTCCTCCTCCTTGTGAAACTACCTTTATACACTTTTCATTAAAGAATTAAGTTATTTAGAACAGCCCCTCTCCCTGTCCTCCTTCCCTTAGTCTCTATGAAACAATTCTGAGAAAGCTCTCGTGGAGAAAATGAAGATTACCACAAGCTTGCATATTCAATAGATGCATTTGCAATAGATGTCTCAGCAACATATGTAATTGCAATATTTGTCACAACAAGCTTTTCTCAAGTAGACTTTATCAAAAAGAGGTTTTGCTGTCAATACATAATTCAGAACTCTTTTAAATAATTATTAGATAAACAATTGTCTGAAAGATCAGCCGCCAGGACACAACTAAAAAACAGCGGGCAGGAATCCCCTTGGGAACCCTTACCCGCTGTTTTTCGATTACTTTTTAATTGTTTTCAAGTTTTCCAGCTCTATAGTATTATGCCGTTTTCTATCAGCCAAATCATCACTGCCAAGGCAAGGAAGCTGGCCAGAGCTACCCCATCCTTCAGGGAAAACTTAAAGTGATAATGATACAACTCCTCAGGACTCACTTTGTCAACATACTCCTGAACCTTATCAATTTTATCGAAGGAATCAACGATAAGATTGACGATAACCTGGGAAATCCCTTTTACATTGATTTTAAACTTACGCTTTCCTTCCCCAACCACTGTACGCATCTTATCTCCCAAGCTCTTCTTCACTTCAGAGCCTGTATCTTTCAGCTGGGCTACGATACACATGATGATTTTCAAATAGTCCTGAACCGGCAGCCCCAGCTTTTTTAACGGCAGGAAAAATTTATCCAGCATTCCTATAAAAGTCCTCATTGGGGTGGTATGGAAATACAGGATGCTGATATACCAAATCACAAAAAGCTTGAAAAGCCTTAGAAAAACCGCCCCAAATCCTTGGAAAGCAAACATTGGGTTCTGGGAAAAATGAAAAAAGACAGCATTCATCATCAGGCCAAAAAAATAGGGAATGAGTACGATAATCCCAAAGGAAGCCCCGCTGATCATTAAGGTGCGCAAATTAATCTTAAAAATCCAGGCAACCAGGATTAAATAAGCACTTAAAAGGCCAAAGCTTAAGGAGCTTCGGAACCAAAAGGGCATAACCATAAGCAGAATCGCCAGGATCAACTTGATCAGTCCATCCATCCTGAAGCATTCTGCTTTATTTAACCCCTTATTTTCCTCATCAGAATTCATTACCGTTAAATCCTTCGCCATAAACCACTCAATCTCTTCTCCAGTATTTCATCTTGCTTCCCTTTGCCATGAAATTCTATCCTATTCTTTTCTATTGTTTCCTATTCTTCCCTCCGCTCTATCATCCCGGTTTTAATCTCAGCACGGGGAAGGTCCTCGTCCTCTTCACTCTTGAAAGGGATCTGTTCTTCCTCATTCACATCAGGTTCGGCGGTCTTAGCAAAAATGTCCTTTTTACTCACTTCATTAATGGCCAATTCGCCTATGCTCCCGGTGATCAAGCCAGTAACCACCGCGGATATAAGAAGGATCGGCAAATAGTAGAACACCACCACTTGACCAAGGATGAAGGACGCTACAGTGATCTGGGTCGTATTGTGAACGATGGCCCCGACAATGCTGACTCCTTTAATGCTGAAAAATCTGGAAAGTTTTTTATAAAGCAGCCACATGACCAAGGCACTTAAGAGACCGCCCGTCAAGCTGAAGGCCAGCATCATCACACCCCGGGTCAGTATAGCCACCACGAAGCACCGGACTACCACGATAAATAAGACATCCTTCAACCCTAAAAAAGCAATGGCAATCATCGTGATAATATTGCCCAGGCCCAGCTTAATCCCCGGCACGGGAATGGGCACAGGAATAAAGGATTCCAGAAAAGATATGATAATCGCATTGGTAACTAAGATGATAATTATGGCAAAACGCTTATTTCTATTCATATTCATCACCCTCAATAGTCACGATAGTTCCCGCAGGCAGGCAGGCCGCGAAATCACCGGGCTTGCTCAAAGATCCGGTTTTTACACAGATTTGATCGGGGCATTGGGATTCTAAAAATCTAATCTTGCCATTCTCAGCAACGATCGTCAAGGCAATGCCGCCTTCATAATGGAAATGCTGAGGCTCAGTGACTTTATCCAGATTGATCCTGGCCACTTCCTTGCCGTCCCGGGTAATCACTGCAATGCGTTCGTGTTCCCCATTCCCCCCACCTGGATTAAGCTGATTCCAGAGCCAGGGCACCGCCGCTCCAACTCCGATGATCAGCACAACCAGAATAATGAGCAAATCACCTTTTTTTCTTTTACCTTCTGCTTGCATAGTTCTCTCCAGTCCCCTATATCCGGCAATTAGTAAGTTCAATCTTTGACGAATTCGTACTCTTTGCTTTCGTCAAAAAATTCAAAGCTGTCCTTTAACCCATCTGTGACATAGATCTTTTTATCTCTGGTGATAAAAACCGCTTCCACCCCGCCATAGTTTTCGAGCATCTCCCGGCCTTTTTCCAAACCGAGAATATATACTGCCGTATCCAGAGCATCAGCCAGCAAAGAGGAATCCGTCACCAAGGTGACGCTCATCAAATCCGATTGGGCCGGATAGCCTGTGTGAGGATTGAGAATATGGTGGTAGCGCACCCCGTCTACTTCAAAATAGCGCTGATCATCACCGGCCGTCACAACCGCTTTATCCGCCACAGTAATCATACCCACGATCTGATCCTCTTCACCGGCAGGACGAGGGTTACGCACCCCTACGGTCCAGGAGCTGCCATCCGGCTTAGTCCCCAAGGTCACCACATTACCGCCGAGGTTGATAAAAGCTGAGGTGATGCCTTGCTTTTTATAGACTTCAATAGCCGCATCTCCGGCGTACCCTTTGGCAATACCACCCAGGTCCACCATCTGACCTGCTTGTTTAAGATAGGCTGTGTTTCCCTCAATAAGCAGATTTTTATAATTAACAAGAGGCAGCAGCTCTTTCAATTCTGTCTCAGAAGGAATCCGGGCATTGTCCGTACCAATCCCCCAGCTTTTCACGATGGGACCCACAGTCACGTCAAAGGCTCCGCCGCTGAGTTCAGCTACTTCCTGAGATTCTTTCAAGACAAGCAAGGTCTCCGGCTGGAGTTCTACACTTTGCTTCCCGGCATAATCATTGAGTTTATTAACGTCTCCTCCTGGAGCATTGAAGGTCAAAAGTGCTTCCAAACTCTTTATCTTCTCCAGTGCTGCGTCGATGGCAGCCTGTCCATTATCGCCAAAGACTCTTTGCGATATTACCGTACCCATGGCAATATCCGTGCTTTCAAACTTCTTAACTTCTTCCTGTTGTACAGGTTTCCCATTGCATGCAGTCAGTAGTCCCAGTGTTATCAAGGCAACTGCTACAAACGATAGTTTTTTTCTTCCGCACTTTTTCTTGTCAAACAACAACTCCAGCTCCTTTATCTCTAAACCCTCTTTATTGCTTATAGTGACCAGCCTAGCACTCTGTAACACCTAATTCCTCATTCTTCCGCCTTGTCCTGCGCAAATTTCCCTCGCCGGGCACGGCGAGTTTTAAGTGTTAGAAAGTACTAGAATTAGCTTAACCCGATTCAGCTTAATTCTCTACAAATAATACCATACGAATCTTGAGATTAAAATAGCTTATCCTTTAATCACAGATCTTACACAACTGCTTTCTGATTACTCTATATCGCTATGGTACGACACTACAAAAAAATCCCCGCAAGGGTGCCTTGGCGCTCCCCTTGACAAGGATTCTTGTATGTCTGACTATTTTCTTCGTGACTGCAGCTCCTGAGCAATAGCCTTTAAACTTACCCCCCGTTCTTCCAACAGGACCAGAACATGATAAATGAGGTCTGAGACTTCATAGCGAATTTCCTCAGCGGAGTTGTTTTTGGCAGCAATGATGGTCTCCGCGCATTCTTCCCCCACCTTTTTGAGGATCTTATCAAGCCCTTTGTCAAACAGATAGGTTGTATAGGCTCCTTCCGGACGTTCCATATTTCGTGAATGAATCACTTCCGCCAGCAGCTCCATGGTCCTGCCCAAGGGTATTGCCGGAACTTCTTCAGGCGCTCCCAGAGTTACATAGCCTTCTCCCTGGACTCCATAATGAAAGCAGGAGTAAAACTCTTCATGACAAGCCACACCCTTTTGCCTGACCGTCAGCAGAATCGTGTCCCGGTCACAATCAAAGCGGAGATCCACAACTTCCTGGGTATGGCCTGACGTTTCTCCTTTCAGCCACAGAGATTGACGGCTGCGGCTGTAATACCAGGCCCTTCCCTCCTGAAGGGTGAGCCTGAGTGCTTCTTCGTTCATATAAGCCAGCATCAGGACCTCTCGCGTATCCACATCCTGCACCACGACAGGAATTAAACCATCAGCATTCCAGCGTATCCCTTGGGGGAGCTGGGTCTGTGATTCTTTAGAGTTAGATGTATTCATCAAATCTTCGCCTCTTTGCCTATGATTTAGTTTGGTTTTGCTGCGGGAGAACCCATCTAACCCTTCCTCACCGGAATCCCCCGCTCCTCCAGATAAGCTTTCGCTTCCCCAATGCTGTATTCCTGATAATGAAAAATCGAAGCGGCCAACACCGCATCCGCCTCCCCTATGGTCAGCCCTTCAGCCAGATGCTCCAGGGTTCCCACCCCGCCGCTGGCAATGACCGGCAAAGAAACTGCTCTGCTTACAGCCCTGGTCAGCTCCAAATCATAGCCATTTTTCGTCCCATCCCGATCCATGGAAGTCAGCAGGATCTCACCCGCTCCTAAACGCTCCACTTCCTCGGCCCACTGCAAAACATCCTTCCCGGTGGGAGTCCGTCCGCCATGGATATAGACTTCCCAGGCTCCCGGACGGGTTTGCCGTGCATCGATGGCCACGACGATACATTGGCTGCCAAAAGCGTGAGCCCCCTCCTCGATCAGCCCAGGAGTCTGGACAGCCGACGTATTCAAGGATACTTTATCCGCTCCGGCTCTGAGCATCTTGCGAATATCTTCAACCCTTCGCAGCCCCCCGCCAATGGTAAAAGGAATAAATACTTGTTCCGCCGTTCTGCGCACCACTTCAACCATGGTTTCCCGTCCTTCAGCCGATGCCGATATATCAAGAAAAACCAATTCGTCTGCCCCTTCTCGATCATAGAGAGCCGCCAATTCCACCGGATCTCCGGCATCACGGAGATTGACGAAATTTGTTCCTTTGACCACGCGCCCCTCATGAACATCCAGACAAGGTATAATCCGTTTCGCTAACATCAATCTTCCCCCTTGCCGCCCTTATTTACGGCTTCGCCACGCTGACCAACAACCCTAAGGGCCTCCGACAGCGAGAAGGCGCCGGCGTAAAGAGCCTTGCCCACGATGGCCCCCTCAAGGGACACCCCCCTATTCGCTTCTTCCCGGAGCAGCCTGAGATCTTCCAGCCGGGAAACTCCGCCTGAGGCCACTACCTGCAGACCGCTTAAGCGGGCCAATTCAACGGTGCTTTGAATATTGGGACCTTGAAGCATACCGTCACGGGAGATATCCGTAAAGACCAGATGCTTAACGCCCGCCTCCTTCATACTCAAAGCCAAATCCAGAGCCTTAATCTCTGTCTTTTCCGCCCAGCCCTGTACCGCTACCAGGCCATCCTTAGCATCAATTCCTACCACGACGGCTTCTCCAAAGCGCTGCACTGCCTTTTCCACAAGCTCAGGGTTGCGCACAGCCACTGTACCGAGAATAATCCTTTCAACTCCTAATTTCAGAAGCTCCTCTATTCTCTCCAAAGTTCGAATCCCTCCGCCAACCTGCACCCGCAGCCCGGAGGATTGAATAAGCTTAAGTATCACAGCATCATTGACAGGCTTACCGGCAAAGGCACCGTCCAAATCCACCACATGGAGGGAATCCGCTCCTTGTTCCTTAAAATTCCTGGCTACTTCTACCGGCTGCTCCCCATATACGGTAGCATCTTCCATTCTTCCCTGAAGCAGGCGGACGGCTTTCCCCTCTTTAAGATCGATGGCTGGAAACAGTCGCATCCTCATTCACCCACTTTCCAAAGTTCTCCAAGAGCTTAAGACCCCAAGGACTGGACTTCTCGGGGTGGAATTGCGCTCCCCAAACCGTATCTCTTCCCACCAAAGCGGGAAAAGGCACTCCATAGTCGCTCATTCCAACAAGAATCTCCTGCTCCTCACTGGCCACATAGTAGGAATGAACAAAATAAAAATAAGCTTCCTCGGGAATCCCCTCAAGAAGCCGGCAAGGCTTTTCCTGATGAAGGGTATTCCAGCCCATATGAGGAATCTTGCGGCCGGCCGGGAATCTAACCACTCTCCCGGGGAGCAATCCCAATCCCTTATGCTCACCATGCTCTTCCCCAACCTCAAAAAGCACTTGCATGCCGAGGCAAATCCCTAAGAAGGGCTTTCCTGAATGGGCATAGTGAATTAAGGGCTGAATCCATCCTTTTTCTTCAAGAGCTGCCATAGCATCGGCGAATGCTCCCACTCCCGGCAAAATGATGCCCTTCGCAGTCATCAGTTCAGCGGGAGATTCCAGAACCTTAGCCGGATATCCTAATTTCCAGAGGGCTTTTTCCACACTGCGCAAATTCCCGCGACCATAATCGATGATTCCTATCATAGCGAGAAAGACCTCCTTAAAGTACTCCCTTTGTCGACAAAACTCCTTGGAAACGAGGATTCTCGCGGAGAGCCAAGCCCAGGGTCCGGCCAAAACCTTTGAAGATCGCCTCCAGGATATGGTGACGATTCTTGCCGGAGAATAGCCGAATGTGCAGAGTTATACCTGCTTGAACAGACACCGCCCGGAAAAATTCCTCCGCCATTTCCACAGGGAATCCTCCTACCATCCCATCGGGACACTCCACATCCCAAACCAGATAGGGACGGTTGGAGAGATCCAATGCAACCTGCACCAAAGCTTCATCCATGGGAAGAAGAGTATCGCCTACCCGCTCAATGCCACGACGCTCCCCCAAGGCTTCCCTGATGGCCTGCCCGAAAACAAGACCACAGTCTTCAATGGTGTGATGAGGGTCCACCTGCAAATCCCCTTCAGCGGCTATTTCCAGATCAAGATAACCAAACCGGGCCAAGGCCTCCAGCATATGATCAAAGAAGCCGATACCCGTATCGACCTGAGCTGCACCGGCTCCGTCAAGATTCAGCTTAACCCGAATCCTGGTTTCTTTGGTTTGACGTTCAATGTGTGCTTCACGCATTTTCAAAACCTCACTTACAAGGTGTTACCCTAATTACTGGGATGGCTGAATCATCTATTTTAGAATCTCCTCAAGTGCTTTGATAAGTCTCTCATTATCTTCAGGCAAACCGGCGCTAAGCCGCAAGGCCTTGCCCACCAGCGGCTGATTACCCATATTGCGGATCAAAAACCCCTTCCCGATCAATTCCTGATAGACCCGGTCCGGATCCTCGGGCTGAAAAAGAACGAAATTAGCCCGGGTTGCAAAAACCTTTACCGAAGAAAAAGCCGTCAGTGCCTCAACGATCTTTTCCAGTTCGGTAATCAGAACCCGACCTTGTTCAGCGTATTCCTCCCCATAATTCAGAGCAATCGCTCCCGCCTTTTGACTGAAGCTGTTCACATTAAAGGGCTGCCGGGCCCGGTTCAAGGCTTCAATGATGGAGGGTTGTCCCAGAAGATACCCAAGCCTGAGAGCAGCCATGGCAAACAGCTTGGAAAAGGTCTTCATCACTAAGAGATTGGGGCAGTAAGGAATCTGATCCACGACGCTCTCCCCGGAAAATTCTCCATAGGCTTCATCCACAATGACGATCTTGCCCGATTCTGCCACGATTCGCAGTATCTCTTCCCGAGGGAACAGGGTTCCCGTAGGGTTATTGGGGTTGCAGAGTACAATCATATGGACCTGAGGCCGGGCCGCCGCCTTAAGTATCCCTTCCACATCCAGGCGGAAGTCCCTGCCGGTTTCGGTGAGGAGAAGCGGAACTTCCAGAACCCCCGTGCCGGTCACCCTGGCCGCAGCTTCATACATACTGAAGGTGGGCGGATGAATAACCACAGCTCCCTTCTCGCCGCCAAAGGTCGTCATGAGCAGCTGGATCAGCTCATCAGAGCCGTTTCCTGTTAAAATCCCCTCAGCGGGCACTCCTGTATAGCGGGAGAGGGCCTCCTTAAGTTCTTGAGCCCCACCATCAGGATAGCGGTTAAAGGCAATGGCTGAACCCAATAATTGCTCAATCATTCCTGGGGGCCAAGGCAGAGGATTTTCATTGGCATCCAAGCGTACACAGTCCGGGATGGATTTGCTCTCATAGGCTTTTAAGGTTCGTATGGATGGCCGCATCCACTGTTCAAGGTTCATTTTATCTACCATAGCTTCCTGGCCTCCACAGCCCGGGCATGGGCTTCGAGTCCCTCTTTCCGGGCTAAATGAGCGATGTGCCTGCCGTCCCGCTGCAGGGCCTTTTCCGAATAACTGATCACACTGACTTTCTTCATAAAGGTATCCACATTTAACGGAGAATAAAAGCGGGCCGTACCTCCCGTGGGCAATACATGATTGGGGCCGGCAAAATAATCGCCTACAGGTTCCGGTGAGAAACGGCCCAGAAAGACAGCTCCGGCATTTCTTACCCGGCCCAGCCAGCTATAGGGTTCCTTAACCACCAGTTCAAAATGTTCGGGAGCTATCTGATTGGCTAAACTCATGCCCTCAGCCAGATCCTTAACCAAAATCGCCGCCCCATAAGTCTCCCATGAAGCTCGGGCGATATCCTGCCTTGGCAGCAATTTTAATTGTCGCTCCACTTCCGCCACTGTCTCCTCCAGCATTTTCCGATCAGGAGAGACTAAAATGGAGGAAGCCAAGGGATCATGCTCAGCCTGGGAAAGCAGATCGGCGGCAAGCTCTTCCGGCTGGGCGGACTCATCGGCTAAAATGAGTATCTCGCTGGGACCGGCCAGCATATCAATATCCACGGTGCCAAAGACCTGTTTTTTGGCCAGGGTGACGTAAATGTTCCCCGGTCCGGTGATTTTATCCACAGGAGAGATTTCCCCTGTACCAAAGGCTAAGGCGGCAATAGCCTGAGCCCCTCCTACCTTATAGATTTCCGTGACTCCGGCTTCCGCAGCGGCTACCAGGACTTCCGGCAGTAAGCTGCCATCCTTGCGCGGAGGGCTGACCATCACGATCTCTTCGACCCCTGCTACCACGGCGGGGACCGCATTCATCAGCACTGAAGAAGGATAAGCGGCGGTTCCTCCCGGAACATAGATACCAACCCGTTTGAGTGGAAGCAAAAGCTGTCCCAGGATACTGCCATCTTCTTTGGCATCCAGCCATGAGGTGCGCTTTTGCTTTTCGTGGTAAGAGGTAATATTCTCCTTGGCAAGCCGCAGGGCTGCCAGGAATTCCTCATCCACCTGGGAGTAGGCTTTCACCAGTTCTTCTGCTTGAACGCGCAGCCCGGATGGGCGGAGATCCACTCCATCATATTTTTCTGTTAAGGCATAGAGGGCTGAATCCCCTTCTTTCTTAATCTCAGAAAGAATTTCCGCTACCTTATGTTCCAGCAATTGATCATCGCCATAGGATTTGCGCGTAAGCATAGTCAAATCCAATTCCTCAAGGGTCTTAATCTCCATAGCTGTTCCCTCCATCTTAGCCAACTCTCCCGAGCTTAATGAGCTTTGCCGAGAAGCTGACGCAGCTTCTCAGTCAGCTCATTAATGCGTTCATGCTTCATCCGATAAGCGACACGGTTGGCAATCAATCTTGTCGTCGCTTCAAGAATGGGAGCAATTTCTACCAGCTTATTTTGCCGCAGTGTGGTTCCGGTGGATACGATATCCACAATCATCTCTGCCAGCCCCACCCGGGGGGCCAATTCGATATTGCCATGAAGCTTAATGGGCAGAACCTGCATCCCCTGCTCCCGGAAAAAGTCTTCCGCTACCCGGGGAAACTTGGTGGCCACCCGCTGATGATTTAATCCGCTCAGATCAAATTTGCCGTCCGGCAGACGGGGAGGAACCTTTTCTTCCGGCATGGCTACAACAAAGCGGCAATAGCCGAAACCAAGATCCAAAAGCTCCACCACATCTTTGTTTTCTTCCAGCAGGGTATCTTTACCGACAAAACCTATATCCGCCGCCCCATATTCCACAAAGGTGGGGATATCCGTGGGGCGGCAGATGATGATCTGAGCTTGAGCCTTTTCCAGAGGAAAGACTAATTTCCTCGACTCTTCACTGACCTCTTGGCATTCAATTCCTATCTTTGTCAAAGCCTCCAGGGAGTCTGTCAATAATTTTCCTTTAGGAAGAGCGATAGTTAAGAAATTACGAGCCAACCTTTCTCAACTCCTTGACCTGTATTTTATCACTTTAATTAGTTAAAGCATTAGCGTATTATGGTTATTATAACAACCTCATTTTTCCCTGGCAATAGTTTTTTAATATTTAATGACTTCCGGTGAATTTCCTGCCTCTTCTACCCATAGCTTCAGGACTGCCTGTAAGAGTAACAACATGTCCCAGAACGCGACAACGTTGTCGTGTTCTGGGACATGCTAAAATCAATACCGCAGAAACTCGGCAGATCATTTTTTCGCTTGATCTTTTGTAAGATCGGCTCATGCTGAAGAATCTGTTCAAATGCTTGCCTCATCTTTGTTCGCCATACTTTTTCTACATGTTTAATCTTATCCTTGTGACCAGTAATAAGATCTCCTTTTCCTCTTATTACTTTTCACAAGCAAATATACGAGCTTCTGGGTCGTACGGGTAACGATCAAGACGGTTATTATAACTGGCAGCTACCGCTTTTTCCACTGTTGCCAATACATCATTCCCGGGGAGAAAGACAATTATGAAAATCATAATTTGGCATTTATTCAACGCACTCCCTTTAGCTTCCGAACATTTCTTCACTCTTGATCATTGCCAATACTGTCTATCAACCTATCGAAATCTGACATAAAAAGCCTGTCCTGAATGACACGATATTTTTCAAACTCACCCTCCGCAAATTCCTTAGCAATTGCAGTGGTCACTTTTCCCGCATTTTCTAATATATCCTTTTCATTGAATTGCAGAAAAGCATTGAGCCTTTTGGCCCAGTCTTCCATTGTCATTGGAATATTCTTCTCCGCCTGGCTTTCAGCGTAATCAAGATACATGGTAACGAAACGGTCCAATGATCTGATTTCTTTTTCCGAAAGGTAGTTCTTGGCGACAGAAACATCGCTTTTTACGATTTTGCCATGTGGCGCGTTTTTCCATGTAGTCAGACCCATATGGGCTTTTATGCTGTCCGCTCTGTTATAAATGACTTCTGCCGCCGTGCAGCCATGAATCGCATAATGCAGTTTGTTTTGAACGGTCTTAAAGAAATCCTTTGTCAATTTGGTGTGAAGATTATAATCTACAGCAGTAGCATAAATATCCGTAATTTTTTGATAGAACCTTCTTTCACTGGCTCTGATTTCTCTGATTTCTTCCAGCAAATGCTCAAAATAGTCTTCATTCAAGAAGGTCCCGTTTTTTAATCTTTCTTTGTCCAAAACATAGCCCTTGATGGCAAAAGTACGTAATACACCGGTTGCCCACTGTCTGAATTGAGTTGCTCTGATTGAGTTTACTCGATAGCCGACCGAAATGATGGCATCAAGGTTATAGAACTTTGTATTATACTCTTTCCCATCAGTTCCAGTATGTCGGAATTCCCGACATACTGAATTTTCGTCAAGCTCTCCCTCGTTGAAAATATTCTGTAAATGCTCAGTAATTGTATTTCTGCTTTTATCAAAAAGCTGGGCAATCAATTTTTGAGTTAACCAAACTGTCTCATCTTCAACTCGAACTTCTATTGTATTTTCATTTGCTTGCGAAGAGAATATTAGAAATTCTGCTGTACTGTTTCTGATTTGTAATTTATCCTGACGCTTTTTTTTATTATCCATCACAGCAATACCTCCAAAAACATGTAAACTATTGTCATAATATAATACTAAGACCAAACATATGTTCAGGTCAACTACTAAACATATATTTGGTCTCAAAAACTTAAGTTACACTTCGCGAAAAAACTACTTTCTGCACAGTTATTTACGCGTTCGATTCCAAATCGGCTGAACTAGCTTGGTAGGGGAAATTAAAAAACGCATGCGAGGTCTGTTATGCTTCATTATCTGCTAAATCCTAACCTAACTCCAATCAACCGGAAGCATGTCTTTAATCACCTTACGCACACTATTTCCTTAATTCCTTTACGGTCGGCTAACTCTATAGCTTGTTCCCGAGTCAGGGATTCCAGGCACATCTCCACTCGTTTCCCTGCTTGGCGGAGCTGCCGGGCTTCGGCGATCACTTGGAAAACGTCACTGCCGCAGACATAAACCTCCGGGCTTTCCGCATTGGAGCAGGCCATTTGCTCGATGATCGCCTTGAGGTTGATCGCAAAACCGGTGGCCGGGGCATCCTCCCCAAATTCACCGTACAGAGCGTCATAGCGCCCCCCCTCAACAACGGGGAAACCCACTCCGGGAACATAGCCTTCAAAGACCGCCCCCGTATAATAGCTGAAGCCGCGCAGAATACCCAAATCCAGAGACACATAATCCTGGACTCCGAAATCCTTTAAGTACCGATAGACCTGCCTCAGGGCAGCCACCGCTTCCAACAGGGAAGGCCGCCGGCTCCACTCCAGAACCTGATCCAGCATATCCTCTTGGCCGTGAAGATGGGGAAGCTTTAAAAGAACGTCCTGAACCCCAGCTTCAAAACCGTAGTCCTTAACCAACCGCTCAATCCCCACAAAATCCTTGCGGGCCAGCTTCTCCTGATAATGGAGCTGGAATTCCTGAGGAACCCCTAACTCAGCCATAATACCGGTAAAGATCCCCATATGTCCCAAATTGATTTGAAAGTCCATGCCGCCGATTTTGCGGAGAGCTTCAATCGCTAAGGCGACCACTTCGGCATCTGCCGCAGGAGAGGCCGAGCCAATCAGCTCCACTCCCACCTGCCTGAATTCTTGTTTATGAGATTTAGAATAGCGGAAGACATCTGCTGCGTAACATAAGCGCAAAGGAAAGGCAGTCCCCCGCATCCGGGTGCTGACCATCCGGGCGATGGGAGTGGTTAACTCCGGACGCAGCACCAGGACATGGCCCTGACGATCAAAGAGCTTAAAAAAACTATCCCCTTCCTCTTCGACCGGCTGGATGCATGCCCCATACTCCAAGGTCGGAGTGACAACCTTCTGATAAGCCCAGGCTTTGAATAAATCCAGTGCAGAGGCCTCTGCCCGCTCTTGTAAGGCTAACTCATCAGGAAGAAGATCATGCATCCCTTCCGGGATTCTTAAGCCCAGAGAACTTCGCAGCATATTAATCCCCCCCCTTTTCCTTCTCCTCCAGACGCTTCAGGACCATCTGATAACCGTCGGCCCCAAAGTACAGGCACCGCTTAACCCGGCTGATAGTCGCCGTACTAGCCCCTGTGGATTGGGCGATGGTGGTATAGGTCACATTCTTCTCCAGAAGTTTGGCCACTTCCAGACGCTGAGCCAAAGACTTAATCTCCGCCACCGTAGCGATATCCTGAAAGAACCTATAGCACTCTTCCCGATCCTTTAATAATAAAATAGCGTCAAAAAGCGCATCCGTTGAGGAATCACGCAGGCGCTGATCAATTCCCTTGAAATCATCGTCTTTATATTCATCCATCATCGATCATCTCCTTATACTTCTATACTTTAATTTATTAAAGTATAGGGCCCTTGTCAATATTCATAGCCTCTCTTCAGAAAATTTGTTTAACCTGCCAGAACTTTCTATTGAAAAAATTACTTGCCAAGACTCTATGCTTTATGTTAATATAATGTCTATCAAGATTTCGACTGAAACTTGGTACAAAGTTAATAAACACTCTTATCCAGAGTAGGTGGAGGGACTGGCCCGATGAAACCCGGCAACCGACATGAAAATGCACGGTGCTAAATCCTGCAGGAAATACTGGGAGATGAGAGGAAACCCGACTATAACTCTGCGGATTTCCTCGTGGAGTTTTTTGTTATATTCAGTTAGAACCTAACGAGGGGGAACAGCGTTGATTAGAATTGAGAACTTAACAAAGGTTTACACCTCCCGCAAAGAGCAAGTTACAGCCATTGAAGATATCTCCCTGCATATTCCCAAAGGAGCGATTTACGGCATCATCGGTTTAAGCGGTGCCGGTAAAAGCACCCTGGTCCGTTGCATCAATCGCTTGGAAGAGCCCACCGGGGGTAAAATCATCATCGATGGTCAGGATTTAACAGCGATGTCCGCGGCAGAGCTCCGGCAAGTCCGCCAAAAGATCGGCATGATCTTTCAGCACTTCCATCTGCTCCAGTCCCGCACCGTTTTTGATAATATTGCTTTTCCTTTAGAAATTGCCGGTTTTAAAAAACCAGAGATAGAAGAGAGGGTTAAGGAGCTGCTTCCCCTAGTAGGCTTGGAGGATAAGGC
The DNA here is from genome assembly GCF_007830365.1 of Desulfitobacterium sp. LBE. Classification (NCBI taxonomy): domain Bacteria; kingdom Bacillati; phylum Bacillota; class Clostridia; order Eubacteriales; family Desulfitobacteriaceae; genus Desulfitobacterium; species Desulfitobacterium sp. LBE. Next base: position 2,014,719 of record NZ_VLKD01000001.1, read on the forward strand.
CCATGTCTACCCTTCCCAGCTCAGCGGCGGTCAAAAGCAAAGAGTGGGGATTGCCCGTGCGCTGGCCACCAACCCTAAAGTGCTCCTTTGCGATGAGGCCACTTCCGCCCTTGACCCCCAAACCACTTTATCTATCTTGAATCTCTTAAAGGATATCAATCAGCGTTTCGGCTTAACCATTATTATGATTACTCACGAAATGAAAGTGGTTAAAGAGATCTGCACCGATGTGGCCGTCATCCATGAGTCAAAAATCGCTGAACAAGGGCCTGTGGAATCCGTCTTTATTCAACCCCAGTCCAGCGTCGCCAAGGAATTCATCTCCACTGTATTTCCCAATGAACTCCCTGAAGATTTGCTTCGTGAACTGGCCACTCATCCCAATTCTCAGATTGTGCGCATCCAATTCCTGGGTTCACGGGCATCGGACCCCATCATTGCCGACCTTATGAAAGAATGCGAGGTTCGGGCCAATATCCTTTATGGAAGCATCGACCACCTCCGCTCCACTCTCTTTGGCACCTTAACCTTGGAGCTGCAGGGAGATCCCGGACAACTGGCTTTAGCTCATCAATATCTAGCCCAGCGCGAACTCAAAGTGGAGGTGATCCAAAATGTTTGATTTTACCAACCCTCAATACTGGGAAACCATCTATCAACTTCTGGTCCCTGCTACAGGAGAGACCCTATACATGGTTATGGCCTCTACTCTGCTGGCTTATCTTCTTGGTGTTCCTCTGGGGGTCATTCTGGTCATCTCTTCTCCCGATCATATCTCGCCGAATCCTTGGATAGAACGCACCCTCGGCACAGTGATCAACATCTTTCGCTCGGCACCTTTTATCGTTTTGCTTCTGGCTTTGATTCCTGTCACTCAAGCCATCATGGGCACATACATCGGTACCGACGCTGCAATAATCCCTCTGGTCTTTGCCACAGCACCTTTCGTGGCCCGCATGGTGGAGAGTTCGCTTAAAGAAATTCCTTACGGAGTCATTGAAGCGGCCCTATCCATGGGCTCTTCCCCTTGGCAGATTATCCGTAAAGTTCTTTTGCCTGAAGCCAAGGCCTCTCTCATCTTAGGCGCCGCCATCACCACGATCAGCGTCGTCGGCTATACCGCCATGGCGGGGACCATAGGAGCCGGTGGCTTAGGAGACGTGGCTATCCGCTACGGGCATCAACGTTTTCGGACCGACGTGATGATTATGACCGTCATCATTCTCGTGATTATCGTCCAATTGGTTCAACTCTTTGGCACCAAACTGGCTCGCCGGATTAGTAACCACTAAGCATGTTCCAAGCGCTCACTCAAATTCATGGCGGGCGATACCGGTACTCCTGTCAAGTTCTTTGGGGAGGAGGCTTGAGCATATATCTTCTCAAGGGTATCTCACAATGAAGGGTATCTCACAATGAAGGGTATCTCACAAAAAATGTCTTCATGTGTATCTTCAGAGGAAAAGAAAGAAGAATTTAAGGAGGAAATAAGAATGAAACGTAAACTCTCGACTTTAATTATCGGCTCCGTAGTAGCCCTATCCTTGGTACTTACCGGGTGCGGAAGCACCCCTCAGAAAACCGATACCCCACCCGCCTCCGGTAATGCCAATGAGCCTGTGACGATCAAAGTAGGCGCTACCCCCGTTCCCCATGCCGAAGTGCTTGAATTCGTCAAACCCAAATTAGCAGAACAAGGCATCAATCTGGAAATTGTTGATTTTACGGATTATGCTCTTCCCAACCCAGCCGTTAACGACGGATTACTCGACGCCAACTACTTTCAACACACTCCTTACCTGGATACCTACCTTGCTCAAGGCATGAAGCTGGCGATCATCGGCACTGTGCATATTGAGCCCATGGGCTTCTACTCTGAAAAAGTAACCAAAATCGATGAGCTCAAAGACGGTGATGCTATTGCTATCCCTAACGATCCCTCCAATGGCGGCCGCGCTTTAGCCGTCTTAGAACAAGCCGGATTGATTAAACTTAAAGACGGTGCCGGTGTTACCGCAACAGAATTGGATATCGCTGAGAACCCGAAAAAGCTAAAAATTCAAGCTATTGAGGCTGCTCAGCTCCCCCATGCTCTTACCGACCCCAAAATTGCCGGAGCTGTCATCAACACCAACTACGCTTTAGAAGCCGGCCTCAATCCCACTGAGGATGCCATCGTCCTTGAAGGCAAAGATTCTCCTTATGCCAACATCGTCGTAGCTAAAGAAGATCGCAAAGACGATCCCAACCTCAAAAAATTAGTGGAAGCTTTGAACACCCCAGAAGTTAAGAAGTTTATCGAAGATACCTACAAAGGTGCTGTCGTTCCTGCCTTCTAAGAATTATTACTTCAACTCATAAAGAAAGAGCCGTTCCTCAGCTGAGGGCGGCTTTTCTCATTGCTATGCATTCTATATCTATTTTAATCTTAACGATTTAATCTTTGCTCTTACCCTTGGCTAGATTCACTAGGTATAAATCCTTAATTTCTCGGTCATGTTTACTGGATTCCATTTGTAAAGCCTCAACCTTAGTACCTAAAATCTTAATTTCACTTTTGACTTCCTCATTAAACTGTTTCTGAGTCTCCCGCCAATCATAAAAAAGAATATCCAGCTTCCTACCAAAGTCTTGCTCCATCCTGACCTGAGATTGCCTAAGGACAACTAGATCCGTCTCCATCCTGGTTTGAGATTCCTTCAACCCGGTTACATCTTGCTTTACTCCGGCTAGCTCTACCTTCATCCCAGCTACATCTTGCTTTACTTCAGTTAGCTCTGCCTTCATCCCAGCTACATCTTGCTTTACTTCAGTTAGCTCTGCCTTTATCCCTGCTACATCTTGCTTTACCTCAGTCAGCTCCGTCTTCATGCCAGTTAATTCATTAAGTACTTTTCCAAAATGCTCCAGCATCAAATCCTGAAATTTCTCATTATCCATGAATCCACTTCCTTATTCCTAGGAATGGAATAATTATATCATATCCCCTAAATTAACCCAAGGATAAGTTTCTTTAATGCCTGTACTTACCCCTGCCATGATTACCATATTTTTGATGGCATAGAACGGGTCACTCCTCACACACTATAGACAAATTACCCAGGATGAAGAACTAATCAACATTCTGGAACATGAGGAGAACATCTCTATGAATTCCTTCGATAAGAAAATTCAGACCCGCTTGCGCATGCACCCGGAAATGCTGCGCCACATTCTAACCGAGCCCAATGAGGAGACCCTCACGACCTTGACCCGCTATAAACTATTTGAATCCAAGGGAGCCTATCTCGGCCAACTCCTGCTTTCCCTGCTTCCTCAATGGGAATACCTGGCCTGCGAAGGCAATGCCCATTTAGGGCAAATTATTCGCAACCTGGAAAAGACCCCCATCAGTCCGGTTTCCCAGGAATCCGATTTTCTGCGGGCAAACCTGTTGCGCATCCGCATTCTTGCCGAAACTCCGGGAGTATTCCCTTTCTCTCCCTTCATCATTCAGGAACATCTCCTTAACTTTTTAGAAGGTGCGGATCTGATCGCAGATTTGCCTCAACTGACGGTCATTAACTTCAGCAGGGATGAGCTGAGACCCTTAGCCTCCGAACTGGCGCAATACAGGCTAAGCCCTTTAAGCCGCCGCTATGTGCAGAACCTTTTCCACCAGGAACGTCAGGAAGCCATTCTCGCCAACCTTGCTTATCTATGCAAAAATTATCCTTTGCTGGGTACTTGCCGGCAAGCCTATGCTTTGCTGCTCTCCCTGGACAACATTGAAAACTGGAGCAAACATCCCTTCTGCCTCCGCCTGGTATCCAACCGCTTCTGGGATTACCGCACCAAGGAGATTCTATAGTTCATCCATGGGCCGGCCTTTCGTCTCTTCGCCAAGAATGAGGACATTAAACACAACGAGGATGAGCACTCCGGCAAACATCAGGAAAACCGTTTCCGTAGGCATTTCCGCTCCCAGCATACGGCCTACCACCATAGGTGCTAAGATGCCGCCGATGCGGCCAAACCCGGCGGCCCAACCGGCACCGGTGCCCCGGGCTCTGGTAGGATAAAGCTCAGGAGTATAGGTGTAGAGAATTCCCCAGGCGCCAAGGTTAAAGAAAGACATGAGGGAACCAAAGACCAGAATCATCATTACACTGTTGCCCAGTCCAAAGAAATAAGCGCTGATCGCTGTCCCTAAAACGAAAGCGGCCAAGGTAGGCTTGCGCCCAATGCGATCGACCAGAAATGCCGCGCTGAAATAGCCGGGAATCTGCGCCAAGGTCATAATAATAACATAGCTGAAGCTCTTGGTCAGGGAAAAACCCTTTAAGGCAAGAATAGAGGGCAGCCATGTAAAAATTCCATAGTAAGAATATACGATTCCAAACCAAAGCAACCAGAGAAACACCGTTCTGCGCAGGAACTTCCGGGAAAACAATTCCGCTACCGTGACTCGCTTCAGCACCTTAGTCTTGGCCGTCCCCTTCTGGGGCTGCCTGTGTTCACGTTTTGCCTCCTCAGCAGTTCTGCCCGCCTTTACGTCAGGGCCTGCCTCCCCGGCGACCAGGCGGTACACTGCCTCAGCCTCCTGGATTCTTCCCTGTTCCTCAAGAAACCGCGGTGACTCCGGGATGTACTTCCAGAGATAAAAAACGTAAAGAGCCGGAATGGCACCAATGAAGAAAGCAATATGCCAACCATAGTTGGGAATGATCAGATAGGATATAACGGAGGCCAGGAGCCACCCTATAGCCCAGAAGCTCTCCAAAAGGACCAGAAATTTTCCCCGGTGTTTAGCAGGAGTGAACTCACTCACCAATGTTACCGCAACCGGCAATTGCCCTCCCAAACCAAACCCCACCAGAAAGCGAAAGAACAAAAGGGAGGCATAGCTCCAGGCCAGGCCGCATAATCCGGTAGCCAAAGAATACACCACCAAGGTAAAGGCAAAGACCTTTTTTCTGCCGATTCGATCCGCCACACTCCCGGACAGAATAGCTCCCAAAGCCATTCCTAACAGGCCGACACTCCCGATATTTCCCACCTGTTCCGGTGTTAACCCCCAAGTCTTCATCAACACCGGCAGGACAAAGGAAATAATGCCCGTATCCATGGAATCGAACATCCATCCCAAACCTGCAGAGATAAGGAGTATATAGTGAAATCTCTTAACCGGTAATTTTTCTATTCGTTGTGATATACTCATCTTTATCCTCCTGTGCAAATAGCTGATATTTTTATTAGGCAAATTGCTGATAATTTTATATAGTTTAGCAAATTTTAGTAAAAAAATAAAGAAGCTTGGGGATAAGCTTCTTTTTGCATTTTCAAATTTCCTGCTTTCATGATCTATCACTTATTAAAAGGAGCTGAACTATCTTTCTTACTCTAATACCTGGAGGCTCATTTTATACTCATAGATAATCTCCATATACTGCTCTGACGTTCCCCCTTCAGTCAGAACCTTATAACACCGATAGAGAAGCCTCTGATGAACCCCTTCACGCCGGGCTAAAAAAGTAAGCAGACGTTTCACCCCAGGATCCTGGGTCATGGCTGCATGCTTCTCATACAAAAGGCGTGCTCTCTTTTCCAAAGCAGCGTTTGCTTTCAAAAGTTTATCCGGTTCAGAGTACTGGTTTACATAGGAAAGAGACCAGGGAGTATCCTCATGATCACTTAAGCGAGTAACCTCCCCCCCCAGCTTGGTAATCATTGCCGATAAAGTCTCTAAATGAGCAAGTTCTTCCGCCATGATGAGCCCCAAAAGTTCACGCAAAAAACGGTTGTCTATATTAACCTGATGATTTAAGTACTGAACTGCCTGGGTGAGTTCTCCATCCCTTCCACCATAATGCTCCAGCAATTCTTTAGCCAGGACCGGATCGGGCCTTTCCACATGGATTGGATAAAAGAACCTTTTTCGATAGATGTACACACCCTTCCCCCCTTGAACGTCGTCCTGCCTTCATTATATGAAGATAGGACAACCTAAGGTCACAGGAGGAAAAGCCGAACTAAAGACCTTTTACCCCAATATCTTTCCGATAATGAGCGCCGGGGAAATTTATTTTTTCTACTAAAGCATATCCCAATTGACGGGCCTGGTTAAGATCATCTCCCCAAGCCGTTACCCCCAAGACCCTTCCGCCGGAGCTTTGCAGTTCTCCCCCCTGGAAAAGGGCAGTCCCGGCATGAAAAATCACGCTCTCTTGAGCAGGGACTTCAGGCAAAGTGATCGGAATGCCTTTGGCATAGGCCATGGGATAGCCCGGTGCGGCCATAACGATACAGAGTGCGGTTTCTTTTTTCCAAGCCAGCTTTAGATTCTCGATCTGTCCTTCCGTACAGGCCCACAGAACCTTGAATAAATCCGATTCCATACGGGCCATCACCACTTGGGTTTCCGGATCACCGAAGCGGACATTAAATTCCAAGGTTTTCGGACCGTCCTTGGTCAGCATCAGCCCGGCAAAAAGAACTCCTTGAAAGGGCATCCCTTTATCCTTCATGACTTGTAAGGTGGGCTGCACGATGGTTCTTAGTGCCTCCTCTTCCAACTCTGGATTCCAGAAAGGCGGGGGGCTATAGGTACCCATGCCGCCGGTATTCAAGCCCAGATCCCCATCCAAAGCCCGTTTATGGTCCTGAACAGGGACTAAGGCAACCGCATGCTCACCATCACAGAGACAGAGCAAGCTCACTTCCTGCCCTTCCAGATATTCTTCAACCAGAAGCAATTTTCCCGATTCGCCTAAAGAGCCGTCCATTAACTCATCCACAGCCGTCAAAGCTGTGTCCAAATCCATGGCCACAATCACACCTTTGCCGGCTGCTAAGCCATCGGCCTTTAAGACGATCGGTGCTCCCACCTGTTTGATATATTCCTTAGCCTGCTCCGGTTCAGAGAATACCCGGCTTTGAGCTGTGGGAACCCCCGCCGCCTCCATGATTTCCTTAGCAAAAGATTTGCTGCCCTCCAGCCGGGCGGCTTCTTGAGTGGGTCCGAAAATCCTCAGTTCTTCTTTTTGGAAAGCGTCTACAATCCCTAAAGTCAAAGGTGCCTCAGGGCCCGCAATTGTCAAATCAATGCCTTCTTTTTGGGCAAATTCAAGCAACCCGGGGATATCTGTAGCCGCAATCGCCACATTCCATTCCTGAGTTCCGGCGTTTCCCGGAGCAACGTACAATTTCCCGACCTCCGGGCTTTGGGCTATTTTCCAGGCAAGGGCGTGCTCCCTGCCGCCATTGCCTACTATTAAGACTTTCTTAGCCATGGGGCACCTTCTTTACTATTTGATTTAGACTGCTTCAGGAAAACTCTAAAGCTGATTCTCCAGCTGAGTCTCCAGGATTTTGATTTACACCGGTCGCTCCATAAGCTGCGCGGACAAAACTAACGCGCAAAGCCCTCCGCTCCGAAAGGTGCCCCGCCAAATCGCTCCTGCTCAATGGCGGGTTGGAAACGTCCTGTTTCCAACCTTTCTCCGCTGTGTGCTTTTCGCGAAGTTTTGTTTCCGCTCGCTTAAATTCGCTTCCTACCGTAAAGCAAAATCCTTGGGCTGTTTTTGGAGTTTGAGCGGGCAGGGCGTTGCGGGAAAGGTGGAGTAAGTCGCCTGACTCCCGGCTTAAGTCGCTTTTTCCGTCTTTGCCGACGCCGCTTGGGGCGGCAAGGTCGGCTACCTTAGGAAAGGCTTTGAAGGCAACCCAAGAAATCCTCACAAAAAGTCTCGGGAACCAGGTCCTTAAGGAAAAGCTAAAAGAGACCCGCAAGACGTAGCTTTACGTACAAAAGCGTACGGATTTAGCGGAGGGGCGGTCGGGTCAGCGAAGCTTTCTTAACGTAGCGAAGCCATGGTTCACATCAGGTATTACCCTGAGGTTTGGTGTAGCTGTTAAGAAAGCGAGTAGACCAGCCCCGGAGCTATGGAGTACGCGTTGTGCGTAAAGCTACGCGACCCAGGCAGGAGCCTTTTCACTCTCTGCCAAAACCGCACAGCGACATGACAGCTATACTCAGTGCTTAAAGTGACGGCGGTTCGTAAACACCATAATCAAATTCAAACGGTCAGCCGCTTCGATAACTTCCGCATCTCTGACAGAGCCCCCCGGTTGAACCACAGCCCGCACTCCTGCCTTAGCCGCCTCTTCCAGGGAATCGGGGAATGGGAAAAAAGCATCGGAGGCCAGATAAGCCCCTTGGGCTTTATCCCCCGCCTGTTCTAAAGCAATCTTAACTGAGCCAACCCGATTCATCTGTCCCGCTCCCACGCCAAGGGTTTGACCGGCTTTGGCCAGTACAATGGCATTGGATTTAACATGCTTTACCACCCGCCAGGCAAAGTCCAGTTCACGAAGTTCTTCAGGTTCAGGTTGGCGCTTGCTGACGACCTCCCATGCGGAGATCGGCGTAGTCCCCCCATCCTCTTCCTGAATTAGAAATCCTCCTTGAATGGAACGAACTTTCCAGGGCGTATGGGCTGGCTTCCCGTCCTGTGCTACTTTGACGAGACGAAGGTTTTTCTTTTCCTGTAGTATTGCCCTGGCGTCAGAGCTGAACTCATGGGCAACGATAACTTCATAGAAGTGAGCCTTAAGTGAGGCGGCACATTCAGCATCGACGGTCCGGTTAAAGGCAATAATTCCGCCAAAGGCCGAGACCGGGTCCGCTGCCAGGGCCTTTTCATAAGCTTCCAAAGCAGTTTTCCCCAAGGCTGTACCGCAGGGATTGGTATGCTTAATAATAGCACAGGCCGGCTCACTGAAATCCTGAACAATCCCCCAGGCCGCGTCCATATCCATCCAATTGTTATAGGATAATTCTTTACCCTGAATCTGTTCACCATAGGCCAAGGTGCCCGCTGCATCCGCCCCCCGGTAAAAGGCCGCCTTCTGAGCAGGGTTTTCCCCATAGCGAAGATCCTGAGCCTTTTGGCCCCCAAGTGTTATGGTTGCAGGGAAAGGTGAAGAAGAAGAGGAAACGGATTCCTCAGCAAGTGCGGCAGTCAAATACCCGGCAATGCATTGATCATATTCGGCTGTATGGGCAAAGGCCTCTGCCGCCAAACGTTTACGCATATCATAAGAGATTTCCCCTTGCTCACGCAGGGCCTGAAGCACCTCCGGGTACCGCTCCGGATTGACGACGATACTCACCCGCTCCTGATTCTTTGCCGCCGCACGAACCATGGAAGGACCGCCAATATCAATATTTTCAATAGCCTCCTGGAACGAAACCCCCGGCCTGGCAATGGTCTCCTTAAAGGGATAGAGATTGACCACCACAAGATCGATCAACCCGATGCCATTGTCCTCCAGCTGCTGCAAATGCTCTGCCGTAGCTCTGGCCAAAATACCCCCATGAATCCTGGGATGAAGGGTCTTGACCCGCCCATCCAGAATCTCCGGAAATCCCGTGACCTCGGTAACATAGCGAACAGGCAGCCCCGCTTCGGTCAACGTTTTAAAGGTGCCGCCGGTAGAAATCAAGTCAAAGCCCAATTCCACAAGTCCTCGGGCAAGCTCCACAAGACCTGTTTTATTGGAGACGCTGAGCACAGCTCGACGATTCATCAAAAAACCCCCATCCAATTCCTTTACAACTGCTCATTTTATTTTACTATGCCTATAGCTTAACTACGATGCGCCCATTTCTTTTGATCCGTCCACCGGCCACCCATCCTACTGCTTCCGGATAAAGACGGTGCTCTGCTTCCAAGATACGGGCAGACAAGGAATCCTCCGTATCCCCCGGCAAAACCGGCACCGCTTCTTGGGCAATAATGGGGCCGCTGTCCAGACCTTCATCCACAAAATGAACTGTGCATCCGGAGATTTTGACCCCGTAGTCAAGGGCTTGCCTTTGAGCATGCAATCCTTGGAAAGAGGGCAAAAGGGAGGGGTGGATATTGAGTACAGGAATCTGAATATCCTGGAGAAACTCCTTGCTTAAAACCCTCATAAATCCGGCTAAGACCAAAATCTCCACCTTTTGTTCCCGCAGCCAGGTCAGGATCGCTTTCTCCTGCTCCTGGCGGGAAGAAAACCGGCTCAAGGGAAAGGCACCATGGGGTATTCCAGCCTCTTCCGCTCTTTTGAGAGCCAGGGCCTCTTCATGGTCCGAACCCACAGCCACCAGTTCCCCGTTTAATTCGCCAAGCTTCCAGGCTTCAATCAAGGCTTGCAAATTACTCCCGCGCCCTGACGCAAGCACTCCGATCCGCATCAAAGATAACTCACTCCTTCGCTTTGCCCGCTTACCTCTCCTAAGACAAAGCACTTTTCACCGGCTGCCTGGAGCTGAGTCTGAATAAAATCGACATCTTCAGGATGGACGATCAGCACAAAGCCAATGCCCATATTAAAGGTGCGCAGCATTTCTGCTTCCTCCACCTCACCCAGCCTTTGCAAAAGGGTGAAGAGGGCCGGGACCTGCCAAGCCGAACGAGCGATTTTTATTCCCAATCCTTCAGGGAGAATCCGGGGAATATTTTCCGTAAGACCTCCCCCGGTAATATGGGCCATACCAAGAACTTTGCGGCTTTCGATCAGAGGCAGGACAGTCTTGACATAAATCCGGGTGGGCCTAATTAAAGCTTCACCCAAGGTTTCTCCCAGCTCCGGATAGTTTTTCTCCCATAGGTCAGGAGTAAAAATTTTACGAACCAAGGAATAGCCATTGCTATGAAATCCTGAAGAAGGAAGTCCGATCAGAACATCCCCTGCCTGGATTTGTGAACCGTCAATCAGGTCAGGCCGATTCACAGCCCCCACAGCAAAACCGGCAATATCGTATTCCCCTTCGTCATAAAAGCCCGGCATCTCTGCCGTCTCTCCCCCAATCAGGGCACAGCCCGCCAATTCACAGCCCTTGGCGATTCCGCCGACCACCTGGGCTACCCGTTCCGGAACCAGCTTTCCTACGGCGAGATAATCGAGAAAGAACAAAGGCTCCGCACCTTGAACTAATATATCATTGACACACATAGCCACTGCATCCTGGCCAATGGTATCATGACGGTTCATCTGAAACGCCAGCTTAAGCTTCGTTCCCACACCGTCCGTTCCCGAGACCAGAACCGGTTCCGGATATTTTTTAAGATCCAGGGCAAACAGCCCGCCAAATCCACCCAGTCCGCCCATGACCTCCGGTCGAACAGTCCGTTTTACCGCCGGCTTCATCAGTTCCACCGCCTGGTTTCCTGCATCAATGTCCACCCCGGCCTGCCGATAAGAATATCCCATTACAGAACCACCTTTCTATGCAACCCACTCAGCGTTATCTCTTAGCACTTGCTTTTAAATTCTGCCCATTTCTCTCTGGTTCCCGCAGGTATCCCTGCAGGGTAATCCCCATTAAAGCAGGCCAGACAGACTGACAACTCGCCTAAAGCCCGCTGAACGCCCTCTTCCGATAGATAATGCAGAGAATCCGCTCCTACATAGTCACGTATCCCCTCCCGATCCAGCTGAGTAGCAATCAGCTTCTCCCGTTCCGCCGTATCGATGCCATAGTAACAGGGATAAAGAACCGGCGGCGAGCAGATGAGGAGATGGACCTCCTTGGCTCCCACCTTTCTCAGCAATTCGACGATGCGGGAACTGGTGGTTCCTCTCACGATGGAGTCATCGATCATAATGACCCGCTTGCCCTTAATCACTTGGGCATTGGCATTGAGCTTCAGGCGGACCGCTACTTCCCGCATTTCCTGGGTGGGTTGAATAAAGGTTCTTCCCACATATCGGTTCTTCAGCAATCCCTGGGCAAAGGGGATGCCGGATTCCTCAGCATAGCCAAGAGCGGCGGTCATCCCCGAATCAGGTACCGGTATGACAATATCGGCATCGACAGGATATTCCCGGGCCAGCTCAACGCCCATTCTCCGCCGGCTCTCGGTCACATTCAATTGATCCATGGTACTGTCGGGACGGGCAAAATAAATGTATTCGAAGGCACAGACCGCTGTTTTCTGGGCGGGAAACCCCTGCCGGGAATGAAGTCCTTCCTCATCGATGGTCACAATCTCTCCAGGCTGAACATCGCGCACGAATTCCGCTCCGATAGTATCCAGGCCACAGCTTTCCGAAGCCAGAACATACCGTCCTTCCAGCTGACCAATACATAAAGGGCGGACGCCATGGGGGTCGCGCATCCCCAGAATCTTGTCTTCTGCAGCCACTACTAAAGCATAGGCTCCCTGCAAATCCAGCATGGTTTTGACGAGGGCATCCTCTAAGCTCCCCCGGCCGTAGCGGGCGATCAGCTGGACAATCACCTCTGAGTCAACAGTGGTCTGAAAGACTGCCCCTTCTTTAGCCAATTCCTCCCGCAATTCTCCCGCATTGGTCAAGTTGCCATTATGAGCCAGAGCCATCATACCCTTTTGGTAATGAACCACTAAGGGTTGGGCATTGGTCAGGAGGCTGGAACCTGTGGTTGAATAACGCACATGGCCGATGGCCATTTTACCGTCCTGTTCAAGTTCCTTAAGAATTCTTTCCGAAAAGACCTCCGCCACCAGTCCCATTCCTTTATGGACTTGGATATCCCGGCCATTGGATACAGCAATCCCTGCACTTTCCTGTCCCCGATGCTGTAAGGCATAGAGCCCGAAATAGGTGAGACGGGCCACCTCCTGCTCAGGCGCATAAATACCGAATACTCCGCATTCCTCATGGGGTTTATCATCCCAGGGTTCTCTCAAAGCGATGCCCTCCTAATTTTAATCCTTAAGGACTTCTTTAACACGTCGATACACTTCCGCATAGGCTTCTTCAACCTTGCCCAGATCACGGCGAAAACGATCCTTATCCAGCTTTTCCTGAGTTTCTTTATCCCAAAAGCGGCAGGTATCGGGTGAAATCTCATCTCCCAAATAGACTTTACCCTCCGCTTTGCCGAATTCCAGTTTAAAGTCTACCAGGATGATGCCGGCCTGGTCCAAAATCTTTTGCAGCTCTCCATTGATTTTCAGTCCCAGCTCCTGAATCTCTTTAAGATCTCCTTCTTCAGCCCAACCCATAGCTAAGGAATGAGACTCATTGACAAAGGGATCACCCAAAGCATCATCCTTGTAGTACAATTCCACCACAGGCCGTGATAATTTCAGCCCCTCTGCCACTCCCAGACGCTTGGCCAGGCTGCCGGCGGCGATATTGCGCACCACCACTTCCAGGGGAATCATCTCCAGCTTGCGCACCAGCATTTCCCGATCGTTGAGCAGCTCTATAAAATGAGTGGGGATCCCGGTCTTTTCTAAAACTTCGAAAAGGAGGGCGGAGAGACGATTGTTAACTATTCCCTTATCCCCAATGGTCCCTTTCTTCTCCCCGTTAAAAGCAGTGGCATCATCCTTATACTCTACCCAATAGATCCCTTCCTGATCGGTTGTATAAACCTTCTTGGCTTTTCCTTCATATAACATTTGGCCTTTTTCCATAGCACACTCTCCTCATATAAATTGCTTCATGTAAATCGTTTCATGCCAATCACTTCAGTAATTGCCACCAGCTTCAGCCTGTACATCACCTCAGCTACGCTGGTTTCCCAAAGAAATTTAAAGAAGCCCGACTCTCTTGAAAATGGTATCCACATGCTTCGTATGGTAGCTGTAATCGAAAAGTTCGGCAATTTCCTCTTCGCCTAAATACTTCCGAATATCCTGATCCTTAAGCACCAAGGATTGGAAAGCCTCCTTAGTCTCCCAAGCCTGCATAGCATTCCTTTGGGTCCAGGCATAAGCGTCTTCTCTGCTCAGTCCTTTTTCCACCAAGGTCAGCATAACCCTTTGGGAAAAGATCAGGCCAACTACTTTATTGATATTTTCCTGCATGGTTTCCGGGTAAACCCGCAATCCCTGGATCAGCTTAATCATTTTATCCAGCATATAATCCAAGGCAATGGTGCTGTCCGGCAGAATAATCCGCTCCGCCGAGGAATGGGAGATATCCCGCTCATGCCAAAGAGCCACATTCTCTAAAGCCGTCTGGGCATTGCTGCGGATAACCCTGGCCATACCGCAGATTCTTTCCCCGGTAATGGGGTTTTTCTTATGGGGCATTGCCGAAGAGCCCTTTTGTCCCTTGGCAAAAGGTTCCTCCACCTCATGAACATCGGTGCGCTGAAGATTGCGCAGTTCTGTGGCTATTCTGTCCAAGCTGCTGGCTACCCCGGCCAGAGCAGTCACGTAAAAGGCGTGGCGGTCACGCTGCACTACTTGGGTGGAGATGGGATCCGCCTTTAATCCCAGGGACTCACAGACCCATTCTTCCACAAAAGGCTCAACATTAGCAAAAGTTCCCACTGCCCCGGAGATTTTTCCCACCCGAATCTCCTCCCGGGCAAACTGGAGGCGGCTGATTTGGCGTTTAATCTCCTCGTACCACAAGGCAAATTTCAGCCCCATGGTGATGGGTTCCGCATGGATGCCATGGGTTCTCCCCATCATCAAGGTATCTTTATGCTCAAGAGCTCTCTCTTTCAGCACTTCTTCCAGCCGTACCAGCTTCGCCAGCAAGATGTCCGCAGCTTCCACCATCTGCAGGGATAAAGCCGTATCCAGAACATCTGAAGAAGTGAGACCCAGGTGAATGTATTTAGCTTCCTCACCTACATATTCCGCTACATTGGTGGTAAAAGCCAGCACATCATGGTGGGTGATCTCTTCAATTTCCTTGACTCTTTCCCAGGAAAACGCCGCCCGCTCACGGATCACCTTAACTGCATCTTCCGGAATTCTGCCCAGCTTTGCCCAGCCTTCACAGGCTGCTATCTCAATCTTGAGCCAAAGCTCCAGCCGATGTTCATCCGTCCAGATCCTCCCCATCTCAGGAAGGGTATACCGTTCAATCATCTGCAAACCCCTTTATCGGTTATTTAGAATAAAGAAAACCCTGAAAGCACTGCTTTCACACCTGTTGCTTCGCCCGAAGACACTGTCGACCCACTTATTTGCCCTAAACGCATACTTGCAAATGAGGCGAAGTCGCTGTTCATAAAAACCGGATTACTTCTGAAGTTTCTCCTGCAGAGCTTTATCCTTCTCTTCCACCCCTTGCGCCATCTTGACCCGGTAGTTATGCAAAGCTTCTTTCAACTGATCATCAGCATTGGCCAGCATCTGAACCCCTAAGAGTCCGGCATTCTTAGCCGCGTTGATCCCTACAGTTGCCACAGGAATGCCGGGAGGCATCTGGACGATGGCATAGAGGGCGTCCACACCCTCCAAGGCGCCGCTGCGAATAGGTACCCCGATCACCGGCAGAGTCGTCGCTCCGGCCACGACACCGGGCAAGTGGGCAGCCATTCCTGCCCCCGCAATAATCACCTTGCCCCCCTGTCCTTCAAATTCCTTAACCCAATTCAAGGTTCTTTCCAGAGTTCGATGAGCAGAGGACACCTTGACCTCAAAACTTACCCCGAATTCCTTCAGGACTTTGATAGCATCCTCCATCACGTTAAAATCCGAATCACTGCCCATGACGATACCAACCAAATTCATATTGCTTCCTCCCTTTGCTTTGTCCCTTGTTTCATTAATCGGTAATACGATTATCCTCTAAAATAATTCACGCCGCCTGCAAAGATCGGCTGATATTTATTCCCGCTGATATTGATGGCCACACCTTCACCCACACGCTCGGAGTGCCCCATCTTGCCCAGGACACGGCCATCCGGACTGGTGATCCCCTCAATGGCTTCATAGGAGCCGTTGGGATTGTAAAGAACTTCGTTGCTGGGACATCCTTGGTGATCCACATATTGAGTGGCCACTTGTCCCCTCTCCATCAGCTTCCTGACCACATCCGGGCTGGCCACAAACCGGCCTTCCCCATGGGATACAGGGATGGTATGAATATCTCCCAACTCCATCCCACTGAACCAGGGAGATAAGGTGGAGACCACTTTGGTCTGCACCATACAGGAAACATGGCGTCCGATTTTATTATAGGTTAAGGTTGGCGCCTCTTCATCCAGATCCATGATTTCCCCATAGGGCACTAAACCTAATTTGATCAAAGCCTGGAACCCGTTGCAGATTCCCAGCATTAAGCCATCTCTTTGCTTAAGCAGTTTCATGACCGCTTCTTTGATGCGGGGATTGCGGAACATCGTGGCGATAAATTTACCGGAACCGTCCGGCTCATCCCCGGCACTGAAACCGCCGGGGAGCATAACCATTTGTGCTCTTTCTATCCCTTTGACAATCCCGGCAATAGACTCTTCCACATGGTCAGGGGTCAGATTGCGAATCACTAAGGTCTCCACCACAGCCCCGGCTTTGGTGAAAGCCCGTTCTGAATCATACTCACAATTCGTCCCCGGAAAAACAGGGATAAACACCCGGGGCTTGGCCAGTTTAATGGCTGGCCGTTGTGAATTTCGTTCACCAAAAGAAATCTTTTGCGGCTGATCTACGGTTGCAGTTTTGGTGGGGAAGATTCTCTCCAAGGGTTTTTCCCAAATTGCCAAGGCTTTATCCAGGAAGATTTCCGCTTCATTCAGTTCGATGGCAGGCTTTTCCTGAGTGCTGCCCAGAACCATATACCTGACTTCGCCAAGGGCATCCCCGAGCTCAACTGCTGCGGGAATTTCCAAAATAATGGAGCCATAATCCGTCCGGAACAAATCCGCCCCGGCCATAGGTGAGCTGAACTTCATGCCGATCCTGTTGCCAAAGGCCATCTTCGTAAGAGCAGCAGCCAGCCCCCCCATTTTTACAGTGTGGGAAGACAGGACTTTACCCCCATGAATCAGTTCATGAACTTTATCATAATTCCCGGCGAGATGTTCAAAATCTATCACTTCATCCTGATCCCGCCTTGCCGGAACCAGGACCACCTGGCTGCCTGCCTGTTTAAACTCCTGAGAAATAACTCTATCTGTATTTAACACCCCTACTGCGAAAGCCACTAAAGTGGGAGGCACATGCCGATCCATGAAGGTTCCGGACATGCTGTCCTTACCGCCAATAGCGGGAATTCCCAGCTTCTTTTGGGCATAGAAGGCTCCTAAAAGAGCAGAGAAAGGTTTGCCCCATTTCTGAGGATCCTTGCCCAGCTTTTCAAAATACTCCTGCAGGGTTAAGCGAATGCTTCGATAATCGGCTCCCAGGGCCACCATTTTCGTAACCGCCTCCACCACGGCATAGAGGGCACCGTGGAAAGGACTCCATTGGGCACATTGGGGATTATATCCGTAGGTCATCGCCGTCGCCGTGCGAGTATCTCCGGACTCCACAGGAATCTTGGCCACCATTCCTTCGGCCGGGGTGGCTTGATATTTTCCGCCAAAGGGCATCAGCACTGTATTCGCGCCAATGGTACTATCGAAGCGTTCCACCAGGCCTTTTTGACTGCAGACATTCAGATCCTGCAGATTGGCTAACCAGGCATCCTCTAAGGCCATTCCTGCTAAACTCATATCACCTGCCGCTGCCCCTGATGAGCTGTCGGCGGCAGCACCTGAAGCGGTCTCTCCGCTTCTGCCCCCTTGGGGAAGCTGTCGGAAATAATTCTCGCTGCTTTCCGGAAGCAGCACAGATACATCCGTCTTTTGCTTCACGCCGTTCGTGTTCAGAAACTCCCGGCTGATATCCACAATGGTTTGGCCCCGCCAGGTCATATTCAGCCGGGGATGCTCACTGACCTTAGCCACTAAAGTGGCCTCCAGGTTTTCCTCATCCGCATAGCCGACGAAAGCTTCCAGGTTTTCCGCGGCGATGACCACCGCCATCCGCTCCTGTGATTCAGAGATAGCCAGCTCCGTACCATCCAGGCCCTCATATTTCTTGGGAACTGCGTCCAGATCGATCTCTAAACCATCGGTTAATTCACCAATAGCTACCGACACCCCACCTGCCCCAAAGTCATTGCATTTCTTAATCATCCTGCTGACTTTAGGGTTGCGGAAGAGGCGTTGTATTTTTCTCTCCGTGGGGGGATTCCCCTTTTGCACTTCTGCTCCACAAGTGGCCAAAGATTCCGTAGTATGCTCTTTGGACGAGCCCGTAGCCCCTCCGCAACCATCCCGGCCGGTACGTCCTCCCACTAAAACCACCACATCCCCGGGTTTAGGCGCTTCCCGCACCACATTTTCCCTGGGTGCCGCGGCGATAACCGCGCCGATCTCCATCCGCTTGGCGATAAAACCTTCGTCATAAACTTCGGCAACTTGTCCGGTGGCTAAGCCGATTTGGTTGCCGTAAGAACTATAGCCGGCTGCAGCAACTGTAGTAATCTTTCGTTGCGGCAGCTTTCCAGGCAAGGTTTCCTCTACTTTGGCCCGGGGATCGCCGCTGCCGGTAACCCGCATGGCCTGATAGACATAAGTCCGCCCGGATAAAGGATCCCGGATGGCCCCGCCCAGACAGGTGGCCGCGCCTCCAAAAGGCTCGATTTCCGTAGGATGGTTATGGGTTTCATTTTTAAACATGACAAGCCATTCTTCACTCCGGCCATCTACATCCACATTGACAACAATGCTGCAAGCATTAATTTCATCAGACTCGTCAAGATCCTGAAGAAGTCCCTTCTTTTTCAGCTCCTTCATGCCGATCACAGCCAAATCCATCAGACAGACATCCCGGCTCTCAGCCTTTTCCCCATAAACCAACCCCCGGGACTCCTGATATTCCTCATAGGCTTTGCGAATAGGCTCCGCAAACTCCCCTTCCGCGATGACGATATTTTGCAATTGGGTAAAAAAGGTAGTATGGCGGCAATGATCCGACCAATAGGTATCGATAACCCGAATCTCCGTAATGGTGGGATCCCGTTTCTCTTCATCCCGGAAATACCCCTGACAGAAAGCCAAATCCTCCAGGCTCATGGCCAGGCCTGCTCCTTGATAGAACTGTTCCAGCTCTGTTTGCGCCATCCCTGTGAAACCCTCAATGGTTTCCACATCCTCAGGCAGTTCAGGAACAAAGGCCAGGTTTTCAGGTTTCTCCAAACCGGCCTCCCGGGATTCCACCGGATTAATGCAATACTGCTTGATGCGCTCCAGTTCAGCTTCTGTGATCTGCCCCTTAAGAACCATCACTTTCGCAGCAGCAATCTCCGGACGCTCCTTTTGGGTAAGAATCTGAATGCATTGCCTTGCTGAATCCGCCCGTTGATCATATTGACCGGGAAGGTACTCCATGGCAAATACACGGTCTTGGGGAGCAAGCTTAAGTTCTTCATCATAAACCCAATCCACGGTCGGTTCGGAAAAAATGATCCTTCTGGCCTGAGCGTATTCTTCAGATGTAATACCTGCCACATCATAGCGGTTGATGATCCTTAAATCTTCCAAGTTTTTGATGCCCAGGTTTTCCTGAATATCCTGCAGCAGCCCCTGGGCTTCGATATTAAAACCAGGCTTCTTCTCCACATAAATACGCTTTACGCTTTGCAGTTCCATGATACCCTCCTGTTCAATGTCTTCTTAGCTATTACCCACTAACCAATGAAACAATCATTAGTGAAAAAAAGACAGGTAGATTCCACCTTGCTTAAAAAGAGTGAAACCTACCCGCCTGGGCTTGTCTCCACGACTATCCGCCACCAGGCTCCACTCTTGAGCGGGTGCAAGTGACGAAACGTCCTGGACATAGGAAATATGCTTCCTTTGTCCCATGGGTGTGATCCGACAGCAGACCAAGGTCCATTCCTTAAAGAATCCACCTTAGCAGGCAACCGTCAGACCTGTGCCCCTCGGGCAATACCCTGGGCACAGTTTCGCTCATAGTCAGGCCATTTACGGCAGCCCGGTAGAAACTTGCGGACCCTATCTCCGCGATTATATGAACGCCCTATTTAAATTTTTTGTTTGCTTTGCAGTAGCTATCTTCTGGAATAATTGTACCGTTTCTTAATTCATCGGTCAACACTTTTTCGAACATTTTATTGTTTTTAAACAAAATCGTTCGACTTTTTTACAAGAACTCCCTGCCCTTTCCGCCTGCAAATATCCTCTCCGATCTGTAGCTTCTTTAAATCTTAAGAATAGAATACTACAGGATCAACCGGAGCCTTATTGGAATCCTGAGAAAAAGAACCTTGAGAAAGAATCCTTAAAAAGTTAGAGTGCCTAAAGTTGAACCACAGTGTTAAAGGAGGCCGAAAAATTTGACTCATAGTTTGCTGGCTTGGGTGAGCATGCCGGCAATTGACTCCTCGTTGCGGGGTGATATTGCTGTCTATCATATGGAATCAGAAAAGCTTCTCGGGATGATTCCCGTGGGGATCGGCCCCGGATACTTAGCCTGCTTTCCGGAAGGTAAAAAACTTTATGTCCCCAATCGCGGAAGTGCTACCCTTTCCGTAATTGATTGTGACTCCTTCATTGTAAAAAGGACCATCCCCGTCGGAAAAAATCCTCAAGCTCTGGTAATCGATTCTGCAGGTGCCAAGGGGTATGTTGCCGGCCCTGAAGAGCAGCTCATCTCGGTTATCGATCTGCATAAAGATGAAGTCATAAATACCATTCCCTTAAATTTATACCCCAGCGGCCTTGCTCTATCCAGTGATGGCAAAAAACTTTATGTATCCCACCAGGCTGGCTGTTCCATTTCCATCATCGACACAGAGCATCATCAAGCTGCGGACACTTTTCATCTCAAGGATTACCCAAAGAATTCTCCTTTATCTTCCCCAGACCTAGCTTTATCCCCCGTAGGCCTGGCCTTATCTCCTGACGGTACCCTCCTCTACCTCATTCTATCCCCTGAAAATCGGGTTTCCGTAGTCGACCTTGGCCTGCGGGGGGAAGTCGCCTCAATCCCGGTAGGCCGGAATCCCCAGCGGATTGCGCTCCATCCCAGTCGGCCCCTCGCTTACGTTACGAACCATGATTCCGATTCCATCAGCATTATCTCCACCTACGAACATCAGGTACTTGCAACCATACCGTCACTATCTGCTCCTCGTGAGCTTACCCTGACTCCGGAGGGTTCCCAACTCTGGGTAACCAATGGTTGCCAGCTTACTCTGATCGATACTGAAACCAAGGCAATCATCAGCACTCTCTATGCCCCGCTCTCAGTCCAAACCCGTCAAGGGGTTGCCATAAGTGAGAGCCATCGTCAATTGCTTCTATCTGAGGTCCTCCCCTGCAACACTCAAAGGCCCTATTCCTTTGTCACGGAAAAGCTCTATTTTAAACCGCCTAAGCCCTTTGACCTTACCATTCATCACCAGTTCCCCATACCCGCAGCTATTGCCGAAGGATTAATCTTTGAGGAGGCCGAAGTCAAACATCATTCCATCAGTATCCTCCCCATTCCACTTCGGCCTAATTATCATCATCTCACCTTTTCCCTGCGGATTCCTTATAAAATTATTTATCGAGATGAGCAAAACCAGCTTCACGAGCTAAAGGATGCTATCCACCATGTGCTCTCTGCCGTAGAAACCCATCTTACTCCATCTCGAATCAAACAGAATTTCAACTTAAGGATCTTTACTCAATCCGAAGTCATTGGCAAGTCCGTTCCCACCCCCAACTCCCTGGACCTCATTATCCGGACCCAGCTTGTGGCCATGCAGCAGATCCACCCCACAGAATAAACCAAAGGGCTCCTTACACAATCCGTGTTAAGGAGCCCTAAAATTTCCTCGTTCATACTGTAATCATCGGTAGAAAATCTCCCCCCTGCTGTAAAATATGAGCTTGCCGGTAAACAAAGTCAGAGTTTACACTCCAGGTATGATCCATGCGATCCCCATGACGCATGTAAACATAATTATAGCGATCCGCTCCATAGATCAAGATATTCCGTCTCGTGCACTCCTGAAGAAATTTCACATCCTCCCCTAAGTTTACGGAGGGAAACCTCACCTTCCCGAAAACCTCTCTCTTGATCATAAAGGTCCCCCCCGACAAGGACGGTCCCCTTGTATAACGGTTTTCAAAAAACACTCCTTCCTCAAGGGAGTAGGGAACGGCGATAGGCAAGCGGATCCCTAAGGCAAAATTGGACTCAAAATAAACAAAATGGACCCCTTTACCCACAATCTGTGCATTGGTATATTGGAAAGCCAGCATCAGATCCTCTAAGAAAAAGGCTCCATAATAGTCATCGTCATCCATTTTCCCGATATAATCATACTTGGCCATGTCGATACCATAATTAAGACAATCCCCCAGAGTGTAGCTCTCGTTTAAAACTAAAAACCGGATCTCTGCCAAATCCTTTAACTTCTCATAATAGATCTCAGGCCGGGCGCGGGAGGTGTTGATAATCACGATGTATTCGACCTTCGGATAGTGTATGCGCTGAAGGTTAGCATAGATATTTTGTAAATACTTTGGCTTAGAAGTGGGTAAAATGATGGACACCCCGGGCCTCTCTATCCCTTGGTATTTCTCCCGAAGTTTTCTGATTTGGCTTTTCTCCTTCTCCATGCGGATTAGTTCATCCATAGCCTCGCTCCTATTTGTCATAATACTGTCTCTTCTTTTGTCACTCTGCTCCATTCTATGCAATCTTTCTAAGGAAAACCTACAAAAGCACAGCAAAATGCCCTTCCAAAAAATTCATTTTTCGCCAAGTGCCCCTCAAATTACTCCCCCAGAATAATTTGACCTTCTTAAAAGATAAAAAACTTCTAAGATTCTGTATAAGAAAGAGGATTCTCTTCATTTATTGTGAATATATTAACTAGAGAGGATGATTCACTTGAACAAAAAAAGCAGAACCTTAGTCATTACACTTTTCTTGGTATGCATCACTTTGCTGGGAGGAAACCACTTTGCAGTCAGTGCCTCCGCTCTCCAGGCTAATTCCGAGGCCCCTCTCCTAACCTATAAAGGCACCCATGGTGTGGAGATTCGCAGCTACGTACCCGGTTATGACCTGGACAAGCTCAAAGAAATCTATGATGAATTTGCGAAGAATACCATAGGGGAGGAAATCGCTTATTTATCCCACATCAATCTCTACCCTGATTATCCCAGAGGGACGAATACCGTAGGCATGTGGCACGGGGAGTGGTTTAGAGACCAGATTGCTCCAGGGCGCTATATTGATCTTTTTGGCGTGGGGGATGATAATCCCTATGTCCTCAATACCCTCTCTCATGAATACGGGCACCATTTTCTTTATTATTATCTGAATAAAAAAGAAGGCATATCCAATAATTATCTTGATTCTGAATACGCAAAAATCCGCAATCTCAACCACTATACAGAAATCGACAACGGTGACCACTGCTGGTCAGCCGTGGAAATTGCTGCCGAAGACTATGTACAACTTTTTGGCAGTCCAAATTTAACCCGGATCCGTTCCTATCAGTATACCCCCCAGGAAAACGCTCATCTGCCCCTGGCCTGGGAAGTTCCCGGGCTCTATGATTATTTTGTCAATCTTTCCGGACTTAAGGGTAAAGAAGATCGGGATGCCCCCAGTATGCCCTTGCTTCAACTCACCGAGGTAACTTCCGAAGGACTCTTTTTCCAATGGGATGAAGCCACAGATGATTCCAGGGAACCTCTCATTTACTCTATGGTGGGGGTAACTCACCCTACTGAAGATTCTACCGTCAAATATCTGATGAGTATCACCAAGGAAAACAATTGTTATAAATCCTCACTCAGCAGAAGACAATTAAGGGAGGACCGTATTAAGGACATCCTGGTCAAGCTTATTGTTATGGACCAAAGCGGCAATGCCGTATCCAATAACATACAGATTGATCTAAGTCGTCCTGAGGACTACTTCTTCCTGATGCCTTCTCCGGTTCTGTACCTCAAATAATTACATGATAATTACAAAAATTTAAGCGGTTAAGATTTCATTAGCATGAAGTCCTAACCGCTTTTTCATTCGGGTCTATAAGTTCAATTTTCGTAGTAGTTCCCCAAAAATCCCAATCGTCTCATCCTTGTATCGGATCTGTTCAAACCTGGGATCAGTGCCATGAACCGGCTAAAGACTCTTACAAAAAACCAACACCGGCTGAATCGCAAACTGATACCCTTCAACAAACCATTACAAGCTTTTGATCATGATATCGACTAATATCGATCAAAAGCAGATGGGATAAGAGGGTGTTAAGCTGTATTTTGTCTTAGCTAAACCAATTTCTTTATCTTCAGATTGGCAAGCGCTTGCCAATCTGCCGAGACTGGCAGTGGGAACCATTTTCCATAAGGAATCAGACCTCTGGCCTCCACCAGACGGCAATCGGTTTCATCCTATCCTCCGCCACGGTTCCTGCCTTAATCAGGAAAACGCAGTTCATGGTCATGGCCGCTCATCCTTTTAGGTGACTTACTCATAGGATATGAGGCCAAGGTCTCAAATGTGACAAATCTTATTATTATTTTATTTATTAGTCAATCTCTTCCTTCGCCTGAGTGACCATACCTTCCCCTGGTCGAATACCGTGCCTTCTCCGTCCAGAATACAGGGCTGCTTTGCACTATCGCTCTATCCTATTCATTTACCCTCATAGTATAATAGCGGATTCCCCATATCCAAACGCTCGCCGAGAGCCTGCAGGCCAAGCGTATTTTCCATGATTTAAAGGCTTAAGCCCTATAGAGCCAAAGTAGAGCCAAGGACAAAAAAAGAGCCGGCAACCCTTTATACATACGGGTTTCCGGCTTTTCCATTCTTACTCCCACTCAATGGTCCCAGGGGGTTTTGAGGTAATGTCATACACTACCCTATTGACACCCTTCACTTCGTTGACGATGCGGGTGGAGATTTTCTCCATCAGGTCATAGGGAAGTCTTGCCCAGTCCGCCGTCATAGCATCCTCGCTGGTCACGGCGCGGACAACGATGGGATAGGCGTAAGTCCGGCCATCTCCCATGACGCCAACGCTTTTTATGGTAGGAAGTACAGCGAAGGATTGCCATACCTCTTTGTAGAGTCCTGCATTACGGATTTCTTCCACGATGACGGCATCAGCCTCCCGAAGAATGTCCAGCTTTTCTTCCGTAACCTCGCCAATAATGCGAATCGCCAGTCCCGGTCCGGGGAAAGGCTGCCGCCAGACGATCTCGTCGGGGATACCTAATTCAGCACCTACTTCACGAACCTCATCCTTAAAAAGCATATCCAACGGCTCAATCAGCTCAAACTGCATATCTTCAGGAAGTCCGCCCACATTATGATGGCTCTTGATGGTTTCGGCGGTATCCGTACCACTCTCCACAATATCCGGATAGAGGGTGCCTTGAACCAAGAAATCAATCTGTCCTAATTTGCGGGCTTCATCTTCAAAAAGGCGGATGAACTCATTGCCGATACCGATCCGTTTGGTCTCAGGATCGGATACTCCGCCGATCTTGGCCATAAAACGCTCCCGGGCATCCACAAAAATCAGCTTAAGATGGAACTGCTCCGTAAAAATCTTCTTGACCTGTTCCGGCTCATTCTTACGCATAAAGCCATGATCCACAAAGACGCAGGTCAGTTGGTCGCCGATGGCCTTGTGAACAAGAACGGCTGCTACAGAGGAGTCTACACCGCCGCTGAGGGCGCAAAGGACCTGCCGTTCTCCCACTTTCTCCCGAATAGCTTTGACTTGGGCGTCGATAAAGGACTCCATCGTCCACTCCCCATGACATCCGCAGATATCAAACAAAAAGTGCTTAAGCATGGCCTGCCCGTCTGGAGTATGCTTTACTTCCGGATGGAACTGTACTCCGTAAAAATGACGTGTTTCGTCCATCATAGCAGCTACCGGGGTATGGTCTGTATGAGCGGCGATAACGAAGCCTTCAGGAAGCTCAGTGACTGAGTCCCCGTGGCTCATCCAACATTGGCGTTCTCCCCCCAGGCCTTTCCACAGACCCTTGGCCTGATCCACATGGAGCATAGCTTTGCCATATTCCCGAACTTCGGGATGCATTACCTTTCCACCCAGCTGAACCGTCATCAACTGCATACCATAACAAATACCGAAAATAGGAATGCCTAATTCATAGATGGCCTCATCCACCTTGGGTGCCCCTTCTTGATTGACGCTGGCAGGTCCGCCGGAAAAAATAATTCCTTTGGGGTTTCTTGCTTTAATCTCCTCCACAGGTGTTTTATATGATATCATCTCCGAGTACACATGAGCTTCTCTGACACGCCGAGCAATCAGCTGATTATATTGGCCACCAAAATCCAGAACCAACACGAGTTCTTGAGCCATCTTTGTACCTCCATCCTTTTTATCAAAAATTCATAAAAACAAACAGTATGCTTAAAAGAGCTCGGCAAATCTGCCGAAGCTCTATTCTTGTTCATGCTTCAACTTCTTCTTTTAGCCTTCTGAGCTATAAGCTTCCGGCTTTAGAATACCAACATAGGGCAAATTGCGATAGTGCTCATCAAAATCAAGGCCATATCCTACCACAAATTCATCGGGAATCGTAAAACCATTATAATCCGGCACTACCTCAGCCTTGCGGCGGTCCGGCTTGTCCAGCAACGTAACCACCTTGATACTGAGCGGATTCCGGGCAGCCAGATTCTCTTTTAAGTACTTCAGAGTCAAGCCAGTATCAATGATATCTTCCACAATCAATATATGGTGATCTTCTACACTTCGCTCCAAATCCTTGAGAATCCTTACTACACCGGAAGAATGCGTAGAAGCGCCGTAACTGGAAACAGCCATAAAATCATACTTTAAAGGAATTCTAATCTCCCTAATCAAATCCGCCATGAAGGGAACTGCCCCTTTAAGAATTGCTAGAACTAATAAATTCTGGTCTTTATAATCACGGGTGATTTCCTCACCCAGCTCCGCGACACGTTTTTGAATTTCTTCACGGCTGAGCAACACTTTGCCAATCTTTTCTTCCACCCTAATAACACCTCCGCCAACTAAAAGTCATTCTAGAAATAAAATTATAACAGAGGCATTACATCCAGTCAAACGAAAAGCGAACGATTTGCGGAATCTAAACTCCAAAGTCCGGGGAGAGAAAGTTAAAAGAAAGAGGCCTTCCAAATTCTCAGAAGCCTCTTTCCGCTGACACAAATTAAACCTTTCTCATTTGATTTTCTCAGGAAATTATCCCTCGTTAATTATTAATGGGTACAGAAATATTCATCGTTTCACCGTAATCTTTAAACTCCATCATCAAGGACATCATCTGACCATCTGTCTTGCTCTTAGCTTCGATAATGACGCGGTGAATCAGTTTATCTCGTTTACCAATGAACATAATATAGGCGAAATCGGTCCAACCATCTTCCATGATTTGATTTTGAATTGTAGGGCTAAATTTCAATACCCAAGTATTTACCTTATCCAGCTTCTCTTGTCCCTGAAGCACCACCTCACCATACTCTTTAAATTGCAGAGATGATAATGGATTGAGCTCCGCCAGAAAGGCTTCATGGGCAGCCGGGACACTGGGATACCGAATCCACCGTTTAGTAAATGGGTCTTGCATGTAGAGACCTTCACTGGTGAGAATCATTTCCGTTTTTGTGCCCACAACCTCCCCTGAGATTCGAGTGTTCCCACCGTCCTTTTCTCCTAAAATCTGATTGAGTATGCGATCCTTTCCTTCTACCGTTTGATGTTGGATCATAGTGTAGCGAAAAGAGGTCGCCTGGGTCAATTCTTCTAGGCCGTGTGTAAGCAACTCTATGGGGTCGGGTTTCCATAAAAGTTTCCCCGCAATTCCCCCTAGTAACACGGTACTGATTAAGATGAGTAACAGTATGCCTCTTTTCTTCATATGCTGGCCCCCCTGGCGGAGTTCTTATCACACTCTATGTATTTTCAGGTTGCCTTATTCCATGGTAAATTTTACAGGGCGGCAATAATAATCTCTCGACAAGCCGTAACCTCTTGTCATCCATGTACATATATTAAATCAAGGAATAACAAAAAATCTCCCCTATTTCTCACTCTTATGAAGCCACTGCGGCGTGGCAAGAACTCGAAAGGGGATCAATCTTTATGTTATTCCGTAAAAGAAACACTTGGCTTTGCCAGGATAATGCGCAATTGCCTAATAACAGTCCTCAGTTATGTCGAAGTGATGTGCAATTGCCTAATAACACTCCTCAGTCTCGTCAAGGTGATGTGCGATTGCGTAAAAACAATCCTCGCTTTTGCCAAGGTAATGTACCATTACGCCAAAATAATACGTCTATCATGGCTTTATTCTGCAGCCTTCCTTTGGGGACCAAGCTAGACGTGAGAGCTGGAGATCGCATATGGAGCGGCAACTTTTCCGGAGTTTCTAACTGCGTTATCACTTTAGCAGAAGCACAGCTCCTCTCCGATTCGTTCAAACCGATTATTGGAACTAAGCACAGTATTCGGATTCCCGTCTCAGACATTAGCTTCGTCAGGGAAGGATGTATTCAAAGATGGCCGTGCGTAGTGAGAAACTGCAATTGCCACTGCATCTCTTGACCATTTGAAAGATTGGACACACATGTGTAGATTAGATACACATGTGGTCCAATCTTTTTTCTATAAAAAAACTGAGAATCACGAAATACGTGATCCTCAGCACCTTTTTAGGTTTTAATGTGTAATTTTAGCAACGTGAGGCAGCCAGCCGCGATTGATCATCAATTGCAGGAGACGATAGTTCCAATCCAGGCTTTCATCCAGGAATTTGCGGAACATAATTCCAATATGCAATTGATAGGAGTTCTGCAAAGCAGCCAGGATATTAACCTGAGCCGCCTTGGCCATAGTTCCAACGGCAGCCGCAATTTCCATATCTGTCATTCGAGCATCTTCAGGAATATTCAACTTCTCCTTATGCTTTTTATGATTGGTGAAATGGAATTGAGGAACCTGAGCATTGCTTTCTTTCAAAAGTCCTTCACACTCTTCAATTAAAGGGCGTGTAAGCTTTTCCATGGCTTCTTCGATACGTTCTTTCAGTTCAGAATCCTGGGCATGGTTATACATAATCTCCAAAGTACATAAATTATGTCGTCCTTGAGAGATTATACCATAAATACCCCCGCCTTCAAGATAGTTAACAGGTTCCCGGTCGACAATACCTTGCACTGTCGCCCGTGTAGCGGATTGAACTTTATCCATTATGGTCATAGAGCCACCTCCTTGAAATAACTTCACATAGCTATTAATGTACATTTTTAAAGTATTTATTCTTTATTAAAGATACTTACTTGCTCTTATTTCTTTTACTGCTCTTATTAATCTTGTCACAAAATTTTTATTTAGGGCCATAATTATTGCACAAGCGGACTTTACCTACTCGAAAGAGAAAAAGGCCTCACAAGAAGTTCTTTCTGAACCCTGTGAGGTCTGGTCTGGTTTGTCGTATAAATTATATGTTCCAAAAGGAAGTAAGGTTCCATGGGTGTTAGTGTGGTGTTAGTGCACTAGAACATGCCGCCCAGTCGGCAAATAAAGCCTATTGTTAATTTATGCTTATAATGATTTGTATGTCTGCGTTACCCTTATGTTACTTCTCACGTACTGTTAAATCATTAAGTGTTTTAAAGTCATCAAGTCCTTTTCTCATTTGCTCACACGCATCCACAAAACCATTATAATTAACGCTTCTATCTTCCTCATTGAGCAGCCTGATTCTTTCATTAAACACAAACAAACAATTTTCTAAGCGTGTATATATTTTATCATAATAATAAACCTCGAATTCCTTCATAAAATTAATTACCTCACTTATACAGTCATTTCTTGTTGCCTTCATTGGCATAAATAGGTATAATTCAGTTGGGCATTACCCTTTAGGGTAATTCTATAAGAAGCCAAATGCTCTGGGGAGGGTAGCTGGCTTCTTATTATTTTTTGGTTTTTTGATTTTTGGGTTTCTTTGTTTTTTTGATCCTTTAATTTCTTTGATCTGATTTTGTTTTCTTCGCCTTCAGAGATTTAACTTTCTAGTCCATCATCCTTCCAAAACGCGCATTTCATTCCGACTCATAGCCATACCTTTAATCGTAATCCTGCTCAGCATAAATCCTATTGCTTCATCCCAATATTACTACCCTTTAAGAACATATATTTCTTATATATTAGAACATATGTTCTGATATTGTTCAAGGGGTAATTTGTCGAATATCCTCTACGTTCAGTTTTCACCAGCTGCCAAGATCTTCTGTAATTTTAATGTATGTCTATAGACGGAATTTCCTGATGTTTGTCGGAAAAGCGAAAAATATCTCTATTAAGAGATGATTTTAAGTCTTATCCATGATCTATTTCCTTATGATTCTTAATTTGTACCGGGATAGACTTTTTGTCCAGGCTCATCAAATAACTTTTTGCTTCCTCATATAATTCATAGGCCAGCTCAACAAACATCTTATAGGTGATAAACATCTCTATATACTTAGGCAGCAGTTGGTACCCTCTCTCGACCACAAATCTAAACTTCTCTTCACCCGTCAGCAATGCATACTCTTCTGCTTGCTTTTCCAATCTCAACATCAGCGAGAGTAATATCTTTCCCGCTTTCGCCCTTCCCTGGCTGACCAGATAAATAATAAAGGCTGCCATAACAAGCAGCAGCCCCCAAAAATCCTGAACATAACCTAATGCAGTTTCCATAGCCCATTCCCCCCTTATAATCCTAACTTTGCCGTCTCGATTCGATCACTGCCGGCATAGTAGTAATTCCCGTTACCGTTTATCCCCAGTACCCCAATCCAGTGCTTATTTTTGGCATGAACTTCATCGGCAAAGGCCTTATGGATCATCGGACATTTCAATTTAAAGCTGAGCAAAAGCGCGGTCCCTACATCTCCGTCGGCATAAACCACAAGATTATCCACCTCATTCTCTCTTTTCAAATCCGCAAATAACCTTACCCACGGAAATTTAGTTCCTGGGCAATTCGGCCTATTGACACTGTCAATGCGATAATGGCCGATTATATGATTTATGTCCAGTATCCTCATCTTTGACCATCTGTAATATACGACCGTTTCTTAGAACCAGGTAATGAGCACTTACTTGGGATTTTGGGTTCTGCATCCAGCTTAAGCAGCCAGGATAATAACCGGCAGTGGTATGGGCCACAATGGCCAGCGGCTTGCGGCCATTGCGCCCGGATCTAAAGTTCGGTGTACCTACCCATTCAATTTGTGGCGTTTAACTTACTCTCCTTTCTGCTCGATGCGGTCAATCCTTTTATGAGCTTGTTTGGATGACTCTTCAACTCGGCTAAGGCGTTCGCCCATGGTATCCATGCGTTGCCCTTGTGCCCGTTGCTCTATCCGGATATCGTCTACCCCACGTTTTAAATATTCCATGTCCGTCCGGATTACTGTATCTATTTCTGCATCTTTTCTTACTTCGTTTTTAGCTTCCTTTGCCCTTGCCGACCAGCCTAAGATGATTCCAGACAAAGTTGCCGCAATCCCAATTAGTGCTGTAATAAGTGTAAAGTCCAAAAAGCATCACCTCTTTCAAGCCTGTACATTATATGAATTTTGCATCAGTATTGTGACTAACCTGCTTTTGAGCATAAAAAATACGCCCTGTGTGGCGTTATTCTTGGTGTTGCGCAAAAAGGGTCTATTACGCAGCAGCGTCTATCATGGCCCGAACTTCTGCTCTCCACCGGATTGGCACATTTTCTACTTGCCAAAGCCCTGCTTGGATCAAATCAAAATAGATTTTTGCCATTATTCAGCACCTCCGATCATGCTGCCCAGTTCTGCCAAGGCAAGCTGAATCTCCATTTTGTCCATCTCTTGTGTCGATGCTAACTCAGCAATGGCTAGTTTAATGCTTAGGCTTTCCTGCTTAAGACTATTGTTTTCAGCCTCCAGTCTGTCTACCTTTACAGATAAAGGCTGCTCAAAAATGGGGTAATTAAACACCAGATTCCCGGTCGCTAAGTCAACCCTCCAAGAGTTCGCTGTCAGGAAGTCGCTGGAGTACTGCCCGTATTCGAGTTGAATTACACCTATCGATTCTGGACTATAAGCTTGTAAAGCCTGATACATAGCAAGATCCTGCTCTTTGGTTGTATCGATCCCGTTTAATTTTTCTAATGTGGTCAATACCACATTACCCGTGGGTAATTCGTAGTATATTTTTCTTCCTATCACAAAAATGCATCCTCCTTATTTTATGCTAATATAAAGAAAATTGTCCCTGAAGAATATCCGCTTACTGAAGATGAATCTTTATAATGTGCAAACCTTCCTGTTACTTGCCCAGGACTAAACACAACATCAGAAAATTCAACCCAACCTCCATATGAACCATTCACTCTAGCAGTTAAATAATCACCGTAAGCTAAATGTCCAGATTTTTCATTAACACCTTGACGATGCGTAGCTGAAGCGAATACTTGTCTTGGTGTAAAATTTAAATTATCTATAGTGAAATATTCGCTATAAGTGTATCCATAGGAAGAAGTACTCGCAGAAATAGAAAAACTAACGTTTTTTGCCGCATAAGAAATAGGTACAAGAGTCCCAATCTTACCAAAAATATTTACACCTTCTTTAATATTAGCCGGAATTAAATTCGGACTCCCCAAAATCGTCTGCACTCCACTCAAATACTGCTCTGTCGCAATGGTCTGATTCGTTGTGGTGGGGGTGTAGGTCTGCGCCCCCTTACTGGGGATAGTGCCAGTCAGCTTTGTTTTAGCGTTGTCACGGTAAAAGGTTTTCCCGCTTAAGACATCGGCTGCAACAGCAGTTCCAGTGAGCTTAACACCCCCTTTACCCTGTAAGATAAAATTTGTGCCATCATACCGTAGAGTAAAGACTCCGCCTACTGCCAAATCTCCTGATTCAACATTTGTTCCGTCAGGATTTTTGATAGATTTTGCGCCCTTACCGTTCCAGTTAAGAGTAGCAGCGCCCGTGTTGGCAGCATGGATTTTAACTGCAATGGCCACTCCAGCCACCAGAGCAGGCAAAGCAGGAGTCGTAGCTGCCGTATAAGCGTTCGCACTCCCTGCGGTCACAGCATACGGTATTTGTTGCGTAAAATCCGCCAAGTGCGTAGCAAGGGTATCTCCTTCGGCGTTGATCAATACATTCTCGGCAGTGGTAATCGGCAAAACGGAATCCCAGCCATTGTTCGTTGCATTGCGCTTTTTTATAACTGTGTTGTATGTGGCCATTTTAAGCCCTCCTTAAATAATCGCATACCATAAGTCGCCAGCAGCGGGGCTACTTGGCTCATTAGCATTTACTGCTATGCTAGTTAACCCGTCAAGTTTTGATTTATCCCCGCCGCTCATCAGACCGGCGTTACCCCCTGCTACGGCATCCGGAATTACGTCGGTACCACCCGTGATATGTGTTGCTCCGTGGGCAGAGGGTGTACCTGACGCGTGTGAGTGTGAA
The DNA here is from genome assembly GCF_007830365.1 of Desulfitobacterium sp. LBE. Lineage (NCBI taxonomy): Bacteria > Bacillati > Bacillota > Clostridia > Eubacteriales > Desulfitobacteriaceae > Desulfitobacterium > Desulfitobacterium sp. LBE. The sequence continues at coordinate 2,047,985 of NZ_VLKD01000001.1, forward strand.
GATATTACTCCTGTAAGTTTGGCCTCAATCTCGGCTTTGGTGATGTCACTATTTTTCTGAGCATTAGCTGGAGCGTGGGCAGATTGGCTATGATCGTAAGCTGTTTTTCCACGGTCACCGCGATAGGCTGTACTTGACGTTTCACCCAGGGCCAGGGAGGCACTTATTTCAACATAACTAGTACCACCCCAGCGATAGGTTTTATTCGTATCTATTGCGATGTAGATTTTCCCAGTTTCGCCGGTCGAGGGAAATGCGGCCTGATTTGCGTATTCTAAAACATCGTCTACATAGGATGGCAACTGCGATGCAGGCACTTTGCCGCTTGCATCGAGTTCAGGATACCCGTTAGCCGTTCCTTTTTTACTCGCATTTTCCGGTGTAAAACCCAGAGCAGTTTGCTTACCATTCCATGATGCTTTTTCAGTATCTGACACAAACCTTTTAGCCGTGGACTCGGTTACGTTCTCGGCTTTTGTCTTCGGATAGAGATTATCCCAAATTTCTCCGTTTCTTTGTTTGATTTGGACGTTTATATCAGCCATGGTATTGTCCACCTCTTCCTTTACTAATTTTTTATAGGCTCAAACCAATAACCATCAGTTTCCGGTGGAGTAGTGCTGGTTTGAGCATTTGCAATATTTACTCCACCGCCATCAAAATTTGCTTCAGATCCTATTGCAAACCACAGTGTTTTATGGTTCACTGCTGATGGTTCCTCTTCTTGCAAATATATACTTTCCGCCTCATACGCAGCAAAATCATCTATTTTCTGTGATAGCAATGGATGCAATTCTTCTTTTGTAATTTTTCCAGCCACTATTTCACTCTCCTCATAAGATAAATTATTCCTCTTTACATCGTATTAAGGGTCTATTGCTCACTTGCTTTTTATATTTTTGTCTCCTTCCCCTATTAAATTATTATCATTCCTCTCATAAAATAAAAATAAATGGTTAAAACAACTAATTGGGAAAATACAACAAACAATCCCTTGCCAAACATAGTTTTTTGACTTAATCCGTAGCTAGATGCTACGGCTAACCCAGAATTTGCAAAAATACTTAGATAGCTCATACCTATGGCTTTTGTTACTAATACGTATAACCAGATATTATCAGTAAACTGGCTACCTATGACTAATGGCAATAGTATTGTAGTAAGACCTGTATTTGTCATTATATTCGTTAGAACAATTACAACTACGAGAATTACAATAATACCTAACAATGAATAGGCGTTCTGAGGGATACTAAAGAGTACATTGTTTTTAATAAATGAACTAATCGTAGTGCCAAATAAAATACACATTGTCCAGATATAGAACCCTTTGTAAGGCATTTGTAATAACATATGCTTATCAATGTGAACCAAGAGACCAGCAATTAAGGCACAGACAGCTGTGATATACCAAGAAGATGAATTTACGAAAATACTACATAGTCCTATCAAACCAATTGTGCCAACAAGATACATTCGAATAGTTATCTTTGGATATTCAGTAGTTTTTATAACTATCTTTTGATTCTTAGTGAGTAATATCAGACAAATCAGGGTACACAACAAAGCTAAGAAAGTTGGCACCCAAAACAATCTAGCCCACGTCAGCATATCGAGAGGATGCCCTAAATAATCTGATAGGAGCATCCACCCGATAATATCATCTCCTCCGCCAAAGTATGTCCATTCACTACCAACCATATTTCCCCAGGTTGTAGCCAATAAAATATCTACTTTATTCATATCCCGGTATTCTGCATATAGGACAGCTAACGGAGTTAGTATATAAGCTAACGTAAGATCAATAGTAAAAGCACTTAATGTTGTGGCTAACATGAACCAAACCATGATCACTGTTTTGGAGTTAATAATTTTGTCTAAAGGCTTATACAATTGCTCAAGTAAGCCAGCCTTCTTCAAGCTCAAGATGATAATACTTAGAGAAAACATGATGATTAAATTTGCCCCTATCTTGCTTAGTAACATTGGTTCCATTATCTCTATCCCTCCGGAACACCGTTAGGATAATTACAGGTACAATTCTGAATAACAGACTGCATTTCTTCTCTCACCTTATCAGCATCATAGTCGTAAATGGTACCAAATTTATACTTTCCTAACATGGGACAAGGCGTAATATAACCGCACTCGTCGATGCTAAGCCTCTCACTAGACAATAGTAGTGGGCATTGTGTTTTTCTTCTCCTTAGTGTGCAATCCCTTATACTCTTGTTTGATACACGACTTTCTAATAACTGCTGAACGGATACTTCAGAAATTTTATCATCTTGTTTTAAATAACGACCTCGTCCATTAGGTGTGGCGAATTGCAATTCCAAAGGGACCTGTAGTCCTATTGTTACATAGTCAATAAACTTCTCTAGACTCCTTAGGTTTTTATGCTGCCCCATGAGAACATGCATCACTTTGACATTATGCCCTTTCGCCTTCTGTGTTTGGATAAATTGTATTGCCTTGTCGAATACTCCTTTACCTCTGATATTGTCATGAACCTCACTGAGGCCATCCAGGCTAACTTGAAATTTTATCCGGTCTACGACTTGATGACTGAATTCATGGGTTCCATTCGTATTGATGTGGGCAGTGCCCTGCTTTTGTAAGATATAATCAACAAAAGCTTTAGTTCTTCTATAATTAAAAGGAGCTAAAGGTTCTCCACCTGTCAGACGCAAGTGGTTTAAAGAGGGAAAAGTATCCAAAAACTTCAATACATCTTCAGTAGGCACTTCTACGTTTTTAATAGGCATGGCATCCTTGAAGCAATGCGGACAGTTTAGATTACATGAATTACTGACTACGATAACAGCACTCTCAACCATAAGACTCACTCCTAATTAAGAAGGTAACTTATTGCCGTCTTCATCATAGCCCCGCTTTATCAGGACTATACGCACGGCATCTTTAAGATCATCTGGTACTTCGTCAAAATCTCTTTTCCCTAAGATTATCAGTTTTGCAAATACATCAGCCATCTTTATATTCCTCCGATCGACTAGCTAATTGAATACATAGGTCCGCTATAGCACTCATAATAACTATCTGGTTTTCTAAGACTTCTTGTACATCAATTGATGGTTTAGGATCTTCTCCATAAAACATGTTAGTAACAGGATCGTAGAACCAACCCTCTTGAACCTCAGATATATCTGTGATATCCATAAGTACAATATTTGAAGCGAATTCAGGAGCTTCTTCAGCTTCAAATATCCACCATGCTTTATTTTCATGTATTTGGGCAAATCTTTTCACTATAAAACCTCCTTACCAAGTAATAGATATAGCACCATTTGTACCTTTTTCCCCTGCCTCGCCAGCGGCTCCTTTACCATATACTTTACTTGTTGTATCTGTAATACCCCCACCAGCTTTACCACCAGCACCACCATTACCACCAACACCAATAATTATAGTAATTGGTTGACCCGGATTTATGGTGAATTGTTGATTTAATGTATTAGGGGGGTAATGCCCACCTCCACCGCCACCGCCTGGATAATTAGTTCCCCAACACATACTACCTACCCATGACCCATGACCTCCTTTTCCACCACCTATAGCACCTCCACTATTACCCCCATAAGTGTTATTGGAATTCCCAGTATTATATCCAGTACCACCAGCACCACCTCTGCCAGTACCGCTTTGCCAATACCCACCAGCACCACCTTGTCCTACACCTGTTGCTGGTAACGATGCGTAACTACCAAAACTGGTAACACTACCACCGCTCCCTGCACTCCCTGATTCACCATTAGCCATAGATGGCGAAGAAGATTGTCCACCTCCACCTCCACCTCCACCGCCTGTTGCAGAGGTTATATTAACTGTAACCTTTGTCACACCAGCAGGGGGAGTCCAAGTATATGTGCCGGGGTTTGACCAAGATGCAGAACCAGATATTATAGCAGTCCCAACTTTGCCGAACAAATTGACACCATAAGCTATGTTATTTGGTACATAATCAGCATCCGTTATTGTTATATTGGAATCAATCCCATAGTATGCTGATGCTGGCATATTTAACTTTAAAGTAGTTCCTGATACAGATGAAGAATTACAGACATAATCCCCAGTATTTCTATTTGGCATTGTACCTGTTTTCAATCCCTCCTCGGTGCCAAAGGTAGTTCCGACTAAAACCTTATCTGGGGCTACGTCGCCATACTCACCCCCTTCACCCAATAATTGAAAATTTGAGCCAGTATAAACCAAGTGTACAATCTGGCCAGCTTTAATATTACCAGATGATAAGGCACTTCCATTGCCCTTGGTAATGCTTTTTGCGCCTAGGCCGTTGATGTTAATCGTGGACGCTCCGGTGTTGGCATTGGTGAACTTGGTTTTGACACTCAAACCCTCTGTCAGGGCTGTAATGCCTGTGATGGATACCATATAGGTATTTGTGCCGGATGCAGTGGCATAGCCGATATGCTGCACTTTATCTGCCAAATGCACAGCAAACGCATCATACCCCGCCACTCCTCCGGGCACATCCTTTTTCATCTCATCAGCCATTTTAGACACTGTCACAGTATCATTAGCTAGCACTGCCGCTGATATCGCTCCATCCGGACCGATAGGCACATTCTTCCACACCTGAATAAATATTTCTGTTCCTATATTTACGCCTTCCACCAACCGAACTATTTTCGGGTCAACAACACTATATCGCTCCGTGCTCAGCACCGTACTATTCTGGGCAACGGTTACCGTGTCTGTTTCCTTAACAAAGGTTTCCAAAGGTATTTCAAAATCAGTTTGACCCTGCTGATCAGCCGCCAATACATATGAGTAGGTTACCAGCTTGGGGATGCCGGTAGCTGTAACCAGCTGAATTTGCTGATCGGTATAGGCTTTGCTGCTTTGTTCCGCTTCCCCAAGCTGCTCTTCCAGAACAGCTAATCCAGCTGTGGCTTCATTTACTTCTTGCCCCAACTGGCTAAAATCTTCCTCAGTAACAATTTCACCATATTGCCAGTTTGTCTTTGCCATTCTCACCCCTCCTTAACCCGAATGGTCTGCGTTATGATTGTATCTGCGGTAATTGGTACATATACTTCATTTGAGCTGATGACATTATCAGAAACATCCTTAAGCTCGATTAAAACTACTGTCGGCACCACGCCACTAGGAACAATATATTGCATATTAACCAAGCCTTGCTCTGTCTCTTTAATACTAAAGTCGGTGATTTCGTAGCTCTCATTTAATACGATCTTGGCTACCTGACCATCTACATAATCTGCCACATTGGATAAAAACTCTGTTGATATCACTTAACGCTCACCTCCAAATCTGCTACGGCAAAAGGTGTCATTCCTACCCTCCATGTTGAACCCAGCCGGGTTTGCCTCTCTAATGTACGGAAACGTATATGCTCTTCCATGGAGATATGATCACCTAAAGCGGTTTGCTGGTTATAGATCAAGTTTGCCGGTTTGATGGTTTTTATTGTCCGCTCGACCTCTTTAAAGAGCGCCGCATTTTCAATGGCGGTCTCCACGAAAAGTAAAAAGTCTTGACCATCCGCACTCACAATTGCTTTCTCCTCACCCACTAGAAAATCCAAGCGGTCTTGAAGATAACGAATAGTGAACGGCGGCTTCGTTGAATAACGGTTAATAATCCGTTTTTTCCGGAAGTCCAGCGTTTCATTCGTGGGATCAGCCTGGATGCCCAGCATCCTTTCCCGGCGTTTTACCGCCTCATAGCCTGAAGTGAGAACAAATTGGTCAGCGAGTTGCTGATCCACTGTCTCACCTAGAGACTGTATTTCGGTATCCACTGCATCAGCTAGAAGCTGAAAGTCTAAAATGTTATCAAACAATTGGGGCCAATATTCTCTAATAGACTTACTCATTGATAATCACCGTCCCCAAGATTGGAATTTCTTCCTCATCAAGCAAGAAATTGGCCTCCGTCCCATTAAGCTTTGTTCCAGTCACATCTTCGACGCCTTGGACAGTAAGCATCCGAGCATCAATTTGTGCCATACGGATGATGATCTGGGTTTGCGCAGCCCAGGTTTTTCTTTGTTCTAAAAGATAGGCATCTAAGATCGCTTCTACATCGGACTGAACCTGCCCGGGAGTTACACCTGGCGCAAGTGTGAGTGTCGTTTCCACATCCACCGTAACCTTATCCACCCCGGCTATCGTCACGGCATGGCCGATCGGTGCCTGCCCCAGTCCCATCCCCTGATTCTCTTCCGGATCCATGGTGGATTGGACCTCATTCACTAATTCAGGAGATGGCTTAGCCCAGTCAGAGGCAATAATCGTGCATTTCACAGTGCCACCTCCAGCCCAGGTGGGAAAGACTTTGGTTCCTCCTACGCCATTGATAGCGTTGATTTTCTGCCGATAATCTGCCATATTCCCGCCAAAAGCCGGTTCGTTTACCGTCTCATAGTATCGGGAGAGCAGGGCTTCGTCTGTCTCCTCATCCTCACCTGGAACCAGCACCTCGGTGAGTTCCGCCTTGGCCAAACTATTGACATAGGCGATAGGGAGCAAATCCCCAAACTGCTGATTGCCTGCTGTGCCGGCCGTTTCACATTCAAGAACATACGCGCCGGTACTGATCTGTTCGATAGCTGTATAATTCAGCCCACCGATGCTGTAGCGGCTGCCTAGCGGAATGTTAAGAAGGGCATTATTACTATCCAGAAATCCGCCACGCCGCCAGGCTTTTGTAGCCACCTTCCGCTTGATTCCAAACTCAGCGGCCCGGCGGGTTAAAAATTCTCCGCTGGCCGTATCCGCGAAAGAAAGATTATTGTTAACCTCTAACTCGGCATATGCCTGAGCCAGCTCTGCCGCTGCCGGGGCCAGGGCATCGTAAATCAGACTGCCCTCCCGCTTGTCGATGGTCTCCGGCACCCTGGCGAGCATCCTGACCAAAATCGCCTCATAAGTCTGATGTTCATACATTAATCGCCCACCTCCTGAGTCATATTGAATCTCCCATAGGTGCTGATCACGGTAAACTCAATCAGCAGGCCATCTCCCGCAGCTGTGGTCTGCACATTTTCGACTCCTGTGATCCGATCATCTTGAGTCAATGCCTCTTCAAGCATCCTAACAGCTTCAGATTTCACAAAAGCCCGATTCATGCCTATCAATTGACCCAACTCACTACCGTAATTTGGGGTGTAGATCAAATGGCGAAACCGCTGGGTCTGCAGAATCTTGGCCGCGGCTTGTTGCACAGATTCCAATCCGTCCAGCCTCCCAGTGATGCGCCCTTTGGCCGGGTCAAGCCTCCAGGTAAGGGAAGGCCGTTGGGCATACTGAATCACCCCATGGGTAATGCTTCCACCTGTGGGGATCATAAAGACACCACCACCTTATCTAAAATGACATAACGCTGCCCACCCTGGACTCTAAGCATCAAAACCCTATCCCCCGGGGCAAGTCCGGAGCGAATCACGATTCTTTGGGTTAAAGCTTCCGACGTGTTACTCGTAGACCCATCATCGGTGTATTGGTGCGTATGTTGTAAATCCACTTCATATTTTGACATTCTCTCCGGCACAATTAAAAAATCCGCCGGCAGTATAAAGCGTTGATCGACTTTGACACTGAGCGGATGCACGGTTAAGATTTCGCCAAAAAGGATATTTACAGGGTTCGAGGCATCCACAGCATCAGATCCAGCTGCTTTGATCAAGTCTAATAAACTAGACATTATATCACCTTCCTAGTTTGTTTTTCCATCAAATAACCCTTAATTCCAGGCTCATAGTATGATTCACCCCATCGAAGCTATGAGTACATTCATCGACCAGAAAAGGCTGATTGATTCCATACTCCGCTATTTGAATTCGTACATAGCGACCGGCCCGAACCTGGATATCCCCTAGCGCCTCGATCTTAAGAGATTTCGTCTCCCGATTTTTAATGGCAGATAGATTTTTAAGCAGCTCATCAATCTGGGCATAATTCATCTTTTCATCTACCGATTGACAAAGCTGCAACACTCCCCATTTGGCCACATTAGCACTGTCGCGTTCCTCGTAGACTTCACGCATCCCGGTTTCCTCATTGTCCTTATATAACTTGATGACATTGTGCGTATCAGAATCAATGGAAACCTTATGACTGAAGCCTGTCATAAGGCTATGATCGCCGATGATAAAATCCAAGAGAAAATCCTCAACATTCTGAACGGTTAGAACCCCGAAATCATCAAAGAAGACATAGTTCTTGCCGGTATTGATGAGCGTCAGGTCCAGTGCCTTACAGATCATATCCATCAGCTTCTGGTTATCTTCGGATAGAGTCGGTATCCTATACTCTGTATCATCAATGCGGCCTATCTCAAGTTGGAATTTGGCCGCTATATCTCTGACTAGCTCTGAGGCTGTGATATTCGTATAAATACAAGTATCACTGGCCATGAGGTAGCGCAGCTGGTCATAGCAGGTGATTCTGACCTCCTCATCCTTACCGCCATCTATACTAAAGATATAACCATAGAAGACTTTGGTGCCATCTTCCATCTGAACATGGACAATGTCCCCGTTGGAGTACTTAAAGGACTGTTCCTGATCGGGCGCATTCTTGATGAGCGTAAAATCCATGCTACCGGCCTTGCCAATCCGGCTCGTTTTCCAATTCAGAGCAGCGACGATCTGGGAGACGTCCCACACGTTTCCATCTTTATTGTCGATCGCGATTTTCAGCATCTTTAACTCCCTTCCGCTGGATCTATTAGGGCAATTTTACTACCCGACCGATCTGCAGCCGCTTAATCTCCGCGTCCGTAATACCATTTAGCTTTTGTATTTCCGGCCAGCGGGCACCATTGCCCCAATGCTTCTGAGCCACCGCCCACAGGGTATCCCCAGCCACCAGTGTATAGGTCTTAGGGGAGTTAGTTTCATTTGGTCTGACCGGCGCCGGAGGCGGTACTGCCGCTGTGGAAGCCGATTTATGGATAAGATTTTCTATCGGTACCTTTTGTGCCGCATAGGGGATATACCTTTTTAGCTTAAGTGAGTATTCAAGATCCCCTGAGCCGCCGGCAACCTCTTTCCATTCAAAGCTCTCAATACTGGCCAAGGTGTTGATTTCAAATCTGTCCGAGCTAAAAATAAAGTGGATGGATTGCTTAGACTCCATCCATTTTATGATAAGTTGGACATATTCGATAGGCTGCAAGAGTGTTTGAACTGTCACAAAGGGATAGCGCTGGGCTGGAAAGATGCTGCTGAATCCGTACTCGATGCGCTGGGGATTCTTAATAATGTTGATTTCACCCAGAGCTATGATGTCATAGGTTTTGTTGTTGCCAGACTTATTCACTTCAAGGCTTCCCGGCATGACAGGAAGCTCGAAGGATTCGGCCTGGTTGCTGAGGCTGAGTTTAATGTTATAGGGCATTTGGAATCACCTGCCTTTCAAGGGTATCTTTACTACTTAATTTCCATATACTGCTGATGCTGATGATGTGATATCTCTCTCCAGCATTGTCTTAATCTTTGCGACGATGGTGTCCGCATCGCTCCCGTTACGGATGTCTCCTGTAGTCACAGATACGGTCGGTGTCAGGGTAACGAAGTTTTGGATGTTCTTCATTTCGGCCAATTCACGCATGATCTTCAGATCCTCACTGGAGATATCTACAGTATCCTTGATTTTGCCGACTGTTCCAACTTCGTCAATGTTGGGGATGCCTTCTTCCCCCCCTCCTCCAGCTATTGCTCCAATATCGTTGTTAAGTCCGAACATATTTGTTAAATCAAACTTTTTACTGAGGTCGTCTCCCCATTTATATCCAGACTCAAAAGCCTTAGTAGGCTCATAGCGTTCAAACTGTATATCACGCGAATCCAAGCGTTCAAATTTGTATGTCGGCTCGCCCACTAAATCATCAACTACACCCTTCAGCCCGTCCCGCCATCCACCAACTACATCAACTAAGTTAGATCCAAATATTGCGTCGATCGCCGATGCTACGGTCACCAGAATCGAAAGAATTGTATCGGCCATACCGGAGAATAACCTTACTATCGAGCCTACTGGATCATTAAACACATTGGCGATGAATTCCGCAAGTATAGGAATAATATTTAATACTGTGTCTACTGTATTTAGCATAAAGTTTGCAATCGCAACTAGAATGTTTCCTATGAAGGCTACAAGCCACATAAAAGCCCCTGCGATTAGACCTGTAGCAGAAATACTAGTTCCTGCGAAATGATTCACGGCAGCCACAGCGAGATAGAAGATACCAATCAAAATGAAGATTGCTCCGATAATCCAGGTGATAGGGCATGCGGCTAGGGCAGCATTCAACCCATTCTGGGCTATTATTAATCCCATTATTGCTAGCGTTTCTGCCGATGAGGCTGCGGCATGTGCAATCTTAAGCGCAATATCTTTAACTGTATTTGCCATACTTATAAGCGATTTGCTGTTGTATATGATCAAAGCACCAATTATCATCCACAATAATGGTATGATCATGCTCCAGTTCTGCTGTATTCCTATCGCTAATCCTATAGCCATACTCGACAGATTCGACACAAGTTTTGAAACCACAAAAATACCATTACTTAGCCCATTGAAAAAGGCTTGCATTTGCCCGTCCTCAAACATTTGGTTTATCAGATCAAAAAGTGGCGTTAGTGCTGCAACGGAGCTTTCCCCGGCATTCGCCATATTAAATTTAAAATTACTTACAGCTCGTTCCCACTTTGCAGCCGGCCTATCCAGCATCTTTTCAAAAGCTTCCTCCGTCATATTTTGTTGATTTAATAACTCATCCATTCCTTTAATGAATCCATCCACATCCCCTTTCAGCCCGGCTTGGTATGCCGCACTGCCCTGGAGCATTGTTCCGCTCATATTAAAGCCTTCGGCGATTGATGTGTAGTCGCCGGACATAAGTTCCTTCATGGAAAGAGCTGCCCCCTCTAATCCTTCTGCAGGATTCAGTTTTGAGAGCCGCGCCGCTAAAGCATTAAGTTGAGTTAACTTATCAGGATCCATGGTAGTGGACATAAAGGACATTGCTCCCGAAAGAGAGGTATTTACATCTTCTCCCCATCCCAAGGCCTGCTTTGTAATCCGGTCATAAATCACCGCACCTAAAGGCTCGCTCCCGGTTTTTACACTGAAAGTATCCATGATCTGCTGTTGCTCCATTGCAGCACCAATTGTTGGCTCACCGATTACTTTAGCTGCCTCTATTAAGCGGTCTGCAACATCGGACATTTTACCGAACATTTTTAACGCTGAATCGATCGTTGCCACATTGCCACCTCCTTTTGGGTTTCCTGGCGAAAACAAGGTTTCGGCTAGTATGGTGTATTAGATATTATCTTCTTTTCCTTTTAGCCCTGGCCGCCTCGTCTTTCTCCTTTTTAATCCTGATATCAATCATGGCATAAACAACCGCCTTTTCCTTACGGGGTAATCTTACCAATGCCCCGGGTAAAATATGAAGCTCGTGGAGGGCGTAGTAAGCGTAATTCGCCTCACCATCGCCCTCCTCAATTAGTTTTTTGCTTCTTCGACCAAATCGTTCATGCTCTTGTCATAACCATTGACTTCACTGACAATATTGGAAAAAGTGGCATATTCGCCATCCTTCATTTTCGTTTTCATAGCTTTCAACAGATTTTCAGCCCCCAGCACACCCCAGCTTTGCTGAAGCTCCTGAGATTTGAAATCAGGAACTGTTGTTGTTTCAATAATTAACTTAGCCACAAAGGCATCCTGATCCGTTTCAACAAGCCGCTGACCTTTATGGAAGGTTGTTTTGCGGCAGCTCCTCCTGATCTCGTCACCCGTGGCGGCTGAAATAGGCTTAAACTTCATAATCTTTTCCTTCCCGCCAAGGCTTACTCTCCGTTCAATCGGTTCAACCTCTTCAAAACTGTCCATTAAGAAATCCTGTAAATCACTCATAATTCTTTAATCCTCCTAAACTCCCCAAGACTTAAAACTCTTATTGCCGCAGGCAAGAGAAGGAGACCAGAATACTGCTGATCTCCTTTAAAACTCTTCTTTAAGACGAGTTGGGGATATGCCTCATACCCTGTCCATAACCCCGGCCCATAATCGCAAAACCCTTTTATCCCGTCACCGGCCGGCTGAACTGATCCAGCATATCAATATCCTCAAAGGTAAAGGGCATCTCCTCTTCCAAAGGATCGTCTGAAGTGATATCAAAAGACGCTGCTGTAACGCTGTCCAAATTGCAGCCCTTAAGCACAACGGTCTGCTTTCCTACACCCGAGGCCGGGTCCTCATTGACGATCTGAAGATCAAAGTAGAAATCCCGCCCGGTTTTCACATAGTCGATCATCAGCTGCCTGAACAGGCTCGTAATGTAATAGATCGTCAGGGTCCCACTGCCGGTCCAGCCAGCAGCCTTCTTTCCCACATTCGTCCTGCCGAGAATAGGCACATCCGCTTTATTCTTTTCGATAGTTGCCTCAATGGATTTAGCATAAAACAACTCTTCCACCCGGCCATTGATCGTAGCAAAAGCTTTGGCCTGTTTGCCGCTCACTGCGTCTTCCGCTCTTAAAAATGCCATCTTATCTCACCTGCACTTTCTATTTAATCCGCACACGAACATAAATCTTTTCAATGCTGTCTACCGGCCATGCGTAAGCCTCAATATAGACCCCATCCACATCGTCCCCGGACTGGACTGTTAGATCAGTCTGACCATCAAAATTCTTAATTGCGTCAATATCCTGCAAAGTGTTCATGTAGTTAATGCACTCTGATTTCAACAAATTCCGTCCCTCTGCATTATTGGACACTTTACCGATATAGAACTTAGAAAAAATCCGCACAAAATCATTGTTGATTCCGTCCAAGACCCTGATCACCCGGTTCTTGGCGAACTGTTTCCCTTTATCCGCCATGAAACTGGTCAATGTATTAATGTCCTGTTCCACCAACGCCTGGTTGTCATTAGCAGTAAATAAAAATTCCCCCGCCTGCAAAGCTGCGATGATCTGTGCATTGGTATACCGGGGGGACACATCAACAGCCCCATCATAGCCCTGGTAAGTGAGGGATTCGTTCACCCGTGCCCCTGCCGTGGCACCGGCCACCCACGCTGTCGCCTGAGCTGCTGTCAAGGCAGTTCCATCAGCGAGCACCACACCATTTTTAACACTAATCACACCCTCATAGTCAGCCGCCGGATAGTTTTCGAGAACGACCTGGATCTTCTTCCCTTCGTCATCCCGGAGCCGTTTGGCAAAGGCGGTGAAGGTGGCTTTGAGCGCATCATCTGTGCTGGGCAGTGCGATAGTGTTAAAATCGCAAATCTCCACAGCAGCCAGATAATCCACATAGGCCTGATTGGTTACAGTTCCGTCGGAGCCGTTCACCAGTGGGGCACCTGCTGTTTCTGTTAAGGCGCCGGTACCGGAAAAGATGACCCAGTCGTTTGCAGCAAGGCCGGCGATATCGGACACAGTTTGCTTATCGAGCTCAGCTCCATCCACTAAGGTGGACACATCAAACTTTGTCTCATCATCGATATTTTCCTGGATAACGAGGGCCATGTCGTTGCCACGGGCTCCACCCCACTTAGCCGTTACCGTCAAGTTTCCGACCGTCACCGCCGCCTTCGTGCCGGCGTTCAGCCGGTAGAGGAGCAACGTCTTGGCCCGTTTCAAAGCCTCATTGATCAAGCGTAATTGGGCATCCATGATGGAGTACCCCAATTTTGGGAATACATCCTCACCGGCTTCGATGGTGATCATTTTACCGGGTTCGCCCCAGCTCAGAATCAGGGGCATGGATACAATCCCCCGTTCCCCCAAAGTCCCTGCCGCTTGGGGCTCAGATTTGAAATTGATATATACGCCGGGTCTCACCTTGTTTTGAGCTGTAAATGTGCCTGCTGCCATTTATTTAGCCTCCTTTGTTCGAAAGTCCTCAGAAATTGAGATAACCTCACTCTTGGTATAGTTGGCATCGTCCTGCAGCAAAGCCTCCAGCACATCCCTTTGCTGCGCTGAGAATTGCTTTGATTGCAGAATCTGCAGCTTTGAATATACTTTTTCAATAAGTTCATCTTTCTTAGCCACGAATAAATCCCTCCTGTTCCATGGTCTGCATCAGTGGCTCCAGGGTCGCCTCTTTTATAACCTGGAAATTATAATCCACAAAAAAATGCAGTACCCCTTCGATGATTTCATGTCGCATTTTCGTGCCTCGCATTAGTCTGTCGCCCTCGTCAACCACTGGGATCAACTCCATTGCTTCGTACAGTTGCTCAGCCACATCGTGCATGTCTTGATTTTGTCTATTCCCTTCGCCTTCTCCCTCATCTACCACTACCGGGAAGTAGCAAATATCGAAAGAGTGGTTCCGTTGATATCGCCGGCCAAGAAGCTGATTCTGCGACACCGGGAAAAGCTTGACAAAAAAACAAGGCTTATCAAAGCCTTGCCGGATCTCTTCGCCATAAACAGAGATGCCGGGGAAATGTTGATGCAGTATTGTTATCACACTGTCCCGGATCCCATTGCCTGTAATAGCGCTCATTGGATCACCCCCTTCGACAGTCGGTTATTCATGATTTGCCCCATTGGCCGCTTGGCCGGATACTTGGTCCAGCTCTTTTTCTTTCCGACATACGTCCCGGTAAAGCCGTAGTTCTCCTGATAGGCCATCCTCACCTCCTATAATAAGGAAAGGCGCCCATCTCTTGACGCCTTTCACTGATACCATAATACTACGGAAATGGTGTTAAATACTTCGCAAATTCTACACTTATATTAACCTCATCCTTAAAGCAAACTTCCTGATTATTCTTTTTTTATCTCCATAGTATTTTGTTTGCCCTATGTGCAGCTCACCGATGATTCCAAAGTCTGTATAGCAACTCTTAAAATACTTCATCTCCACTAATCGTGTTTCCTCTTCCGACAACTCTGCTAAGACATCCTCGATGCACATCACAACATCTTTCATCCTTCTAACTCTCTGTTCATTAGCAATAACCCCTGCTACTTCATCATGCGTTGGGTCACTGATCCGATTCTGCGAAAACCTCCCCGTCGGGTCTTTGCCAAGCCCCGATCTAGCACCTCTATACAGCATCTCTTTATCGTATTCACCAATAAGTTTTTTATAGGTCCGATAATTCCTAAGTTCTGCCTCGACATATTGGTGAATATGCTTCTCAATTCTTTCTTCCACTGCCGCTCCACTCCTTTATCTGCTCACACCAACTCTATCAGCTCATTGGAACATCGCACATCCACCAACATGTATTGCTGTGGTGCCCGCGTGACCCATAGTGAAGGTGCTCTTCACAACGCTTAAAAATTAATAGTTCTATTTATTTCACTTCTGATTTCTTCTATTCGCTTTACAACGTCTCTGAGGGAAATGCAATCTGATTCCCTGATTTGACGCTTTACAAGTTCCTTAAGACAATGATTGAGATCTGAGCAATAAGCAACTGCTTTTAATTCTTCTTGCCCCTTTGTCTTTTTACCGTTACTAACGAATTTTGTGTTAAGAATATATTGGTATTCATCAGAGGTGATGCAGTATTTCTCATTTATGTCGATTCGCATACTATCTCTCCACCTTTATATCCAACTTCTCCGCGCTCCGCCTGGAAGAGTTTTTTCCTGTAGGTTCAATCCATGGTAATCTATTCATTATCCCATCCCCGCCAAGTCATTTGGATTTGCATCATTGACTATAGGATCAGTGGTTTTCTAGTTTGTATAACCTATTATGCTAGAGAACCACTGATCCTACTTAAGCAATCCACACAGCAGACAGCTTCAACTTGATTATTAATGAGCTGATGTACTGACTTGGCGAAACATGATATACTAAGATAGAGATTATTTTTATTCTGCCCGTTAAATCTGCCAGGACTTGCGGGCATTTTCTTTTTGTTCAGGCATTTTCATTAGCCTGACTTCCCTTCAATAAAAATGAATTCTGCATTTGACTTTTTTCTTGAGCATTGTGGTTCACCTCCACCTTTTCTCTTTGGATAGTCAGGGCTTTATGGTCCCTCCCCTGACTAATATCTCAGCCCATTTGCTCTTAGGGAGATTATCCAGCTTTCGAGTACGATAAGACGTGATTGCCTTAAGCCACTTCAAAGGTTTTATTCTATATAGCCTGCAACCGCTCATTCATTTCACCTCCCATCCCCATCGATAATCTCTAAAATAACTACTGGCAAGGGTATCTTTGACGTTCACGCCGACGGAGAAGAGTTGCAATCCTTAAAGCTTGGTTTTCACCAAACATATTCTCATTCCAACTTCATATTTCATGAACCCCTAATACCACCTTACTTCACAAACTGTGATGTGTCAATATATTTTATTCATATTTCATGAATATTATCTTGATTAAGATCATAGTTATCTATATAATCAACACAAGGGAGTGGTTATCAATGGAGGCAATTAAATTAAGGGTGGCGGAAAACCTACGCAAATATCGCGAAAGAAAAGGTATAACCCAGAAACAATTAGCCGACCATCTAGGGGTCAGAGACAATACGATCTCATCGTGGGAGAAAGGGACCAACTCTATCGACATATCTACTCTTCTGAACATTTGCAATTTCCTAGAGATTAACCTGGACGATATCTATGGAATAAGTGACAAAAAAATATCCCCCGTTGAATTAACAGAGGATGAACTGGCTCTTGTCTCAAATTTTCGCAAGCTGTCCCATGATAACAAAATGAAAATCCTTGGAATGATCGAATTAAAAGCTTCCGAAGATGCATGATGCAAACTTATACAAAACCTCTAAAAAAATCGAGACTCATGTTAGCAAGATGTTGGCTATGGCCACATCGCAACACGAGTCTCGCTTATTTCAGGGATTTATTTGTGATTTAGGCTTACATCATTCCGCCCATGCCACCCATGCCGCCCATACCAGCCATAGCAGCCGCACCATTATCCTTTGATGGGATATCGGAAACTAAGCACTCGGTAGTAAGGAGCATAGCAGCGATGGAAGCTGCATTCTGCAGAGCAGAGCGCGTCACTTTAGCGGGGTCAACGATACCGGCAGCAATCATATCTTCATATGTTTCGGTCAGAGCGTTGAATCCTACCCCACGGCCGCCATTGCGAACCTTCTCCACAACGATGGAGCCTTCGAATCCTGCATTATTGGCAATTTGACGGAGAGGCTCTTCTAAGGCACGATAGACAATAGCTACACCGGTCTTTTCGTCTCCGGTAAGCTTAAGGCTGTCAAGGGCTTTAGCAGCATCCACTAACGCGCAGCCACCACCGGCTACGATACCTTCTTCAACTGCTGCGCGGGTTGCAGCTAAAGCATCTTCAATGCGGAGTTTCTTTTCTTTCATTTCAACTTCTGTTGCAGCACCTACTTGAATCACAGCAACACCGCCGGCTAATTTAGCCAAACGCTCTTGAAGTTTTTCCCGGTCGAAATCAGAAGTCGTTTCATCGATTTGCTTTTTAATGGCTTCCACACGGCTCTTAATATCATCTTGAGAACCGGATCCCTCGACAATGGTGGTTTCTTCTTTAGTTACGCGAATTTGACGAGCACGGCCCAGCATATCAATCGTAGTGTTTTCCAGCTTTAAGCCAAGATCTTCGGTAATGACGGTACCACCAGTGAGAATCGCGATATCTTCCAGCATTGCCTTACGGCGATCACCGAAGCCAGGAGCTTTTACAGCAACGCAGGTAAAGGTTCCGCGGAGTTTGTTCAGAATGAGGGTAGCCAAAGCTTCCCCTTCGATATCTTCGGCAATAATCAGAAGTTGACGGCCGGCTTGAACGACTTTCTCAAGAACAGGGAGAATGTCGGCGATAGCGCCAATCTTTTTATCGGTAATTAAGATGTAAGGATCATTTAAAATAGCTTCCATCTTATCGGTATCGGTGATCATATATGCAGAGAGATAGCCCCGGTCAAATTGCATACCTTCGACAACTTTGAGCTCGGTGGTCATTCCTTTAGCTTCTTCTACGGTGATTACGCCGTCTTTGCCGACCTTTTCCATAGCATCAGAAATCAGAACGCCGATGTTGTCATCGCCGGCGGAGATAGAAGCTACTTGAGCGATAGATTCCTTGCTTTCAATGGGTTTAGCATTGGTTTTAATATCCTCGACAACAGATTCAACAGCCTTCTCAATGCCCCGCTTGATGCCCATAGGATTAGCACCGGCAGCTACATTCTTTAAGCCTTCACGGATAATCGCTTGGGCCAATACAGTTGCAGTGGTGGTTCCATCCCCTGCTACATCATTGGTTTTGGTTGCAACCTCCTTGACAAGTTGGGCACCCATATTCTCGAATGGATCTTCCAGCTCAATTTCCCGGGCGATGGTTACACCATCATTGGTAATCAAAGGAGCGCCGAATTTTTTGTCCAAAACCACATTACGGCCTTTAGGTCCAAGAGTTACCCGGACAGACTCAGCCAGGGCATTAACACCACGCTCTAATGCGCGGCGAGCTTCTTCATTGAAAACGATTTGTTTTGCCACCTGTAAGTTCCTCCTTAAAAATCCAAAATTCAAGGGTCAATAAGTAAAAAACACTGTACAATGTCAAGTTCATTAAGTGAATAAAGCAAAGAGTATTATCTTAGCCAATAACCGCTAAAATGTCAGTTTCCTTAAGAATAAGATACTCTTGACCATCATACTTTACTTCAGTACCGGCATATTTGGAATAAATCACGCGGTCACCCACTTTAACATCCAGGACGATGCGCTCTCCTTTTTCCATTTTTCCAGGTCCTACTGCAACGACTTCACCTTCTTGAGGCTTTTCTTTAGCCGTATCCGGCATGATGATTCCGCTTTTTGTCTTTTCTTCCATGGGGAGTGCTTTAATGACTACCCGATCACCTAGAGGCTTAATGTTCATTGAAGAAAGTCCCTCCTTAAGAACTCAAATATTATTTTGATATTGTTAGCACTCATTCCTATTGAGTGCTAACATCATACTATAATAATATGCAAGGTGGATGAAGAAATCAAATCCTGTCATTTGCATTTTTAAGAGATTTACAAGCGAAAACCTTCTATTTTCTCCTTATATCTTCCCCTTATTGCATCACTCTTAAATTGACAGAATCTCATAGCTTCGACTTGCATTCACTAAGCAATATATTGACCAGTCCCCGGGGGGTTTATTCATCCTTTGGACAAAAAATCATCACGGCATCTAAGAAGAAGGGATATCCAGCCCTCCCGGCCAGATACCCCTTCTTCTCATTCTTTTATTACCCTATGCCGTGCCTGCTCAATTTTACACGGCAAACCATCAATGAGTTCTTAATTTCTCATAGCGTTTGCGAATCTCTTCGATTGCGGAACCCAGAACAACTTGAACCATAGAATGGTCAAGATTCAAAAGATAGACCTTGGTTTTACCGATCTTTAAACTGGAATCGGCATATTCTTGTTCAAGAAGAATCCCCTCTCTTAATGCGTAGCGAATAAGCTCTTTCACTTGGGATATGGTAACTCCCAGATGATCCGACAGGGCGAGCCTCGCTTTGGTGGAAGCAATATACGTCATGCTTAGCTGAAGCTGAGCTATGATTGAGATTGCTTGTTCAAGATCCTTTTCAGGCTCATATTCCTGCGGTCGCTCCTGAGGGAGAAACTCACCGAAAAAGTCCCCGGAATCACTGAAGGCTTGAAGTTCGTGGTGCATGCTTCCCTTCACGCCGATAACTTTAACATCTTTTCCCCAGGCCCTTACTTTGCGAAGTAAAGGCAAAAAATCTCCATCCCCAGTTAGAAGAAGAAACACATCAAAGGTTGCGGTACGGGTGAGCAAGATCTCCTGCGCTTCCAATATGAGCTCCACATCCGCCGCATTTCGCCTTAATCCTGTACTGGCAAAATTGTTTTTTCCGTACACATGGCGTGTATATACATGAATCTTCTCAAAAGAAGTCTGGGCACGCCAGAATTCTTCCCGATCGAAATTAGCATAGAGATAAATAGCAGATAGAACATAGTCGTTTTTCTTGGCATACAGTTGAATGGATTCCATAAGGATTTCCGGAGTTAATTCATAACCTTGTTCAAAGAGTCCAGTCCATATATTTTCATAATCAATAAAAGCAATCGCCTTCAAAACAATGTCACCCCATTTCCACTTTCCCTTACTATAGAGTACGCAGGAAAAGGACAGGAGTGACAAGCAAAAAAATTTTTATATTGAATTGAACCTAAAAAATCTCAAAAACACGCTGAAGATGCCTATTGATGAACAGGCACAGCACACTCGCTGGCCTCCCCTTTGAGGATCTGAATTCCATGGGGCAAAGCAGGGACAAGGGCTGCCCAACACTCCTTACAGGCCTTAGGCGAACCCGGCATATTGATGATTAGAGTCTGCTTGCGCAAGGCCGCTACTGCCCGGCTTAACATAGCCTTCGGAGTAATTTTGTAGCTTTCATAACGCATCACTTCAGCAATCCCGGGGACCATACGATCCGCAATAGCAATCGTCGCCTCCGGGGTAACATCACGCAAGGAGAAACCCGTGCCACCTGTGGTCAGAATGAGATCTAAGCCCTCTTCATCGGCCCACTTTTTCATAGTTTGGGCCAAAAGCTCCTGATCATCCGGAAGAATGGTATAGAGAACGACCTCGCCGTCAATCTCTTTCACCAGTTCCTTGAGAACAGCACCGGAAAGATCCTCTCTTTGCCCCTGAGATCCTTTATCACTGGCGGTTATAACCCCAACCCTCAGCATTACTCCATCACCTCAACACTATCTCCCACATTAATAGAGCCGCCTTCCAGAACACGGATGAAGATCCCTTCCTTGGGCATAACACAGTCCCCCGCTTGATAATAAATAGCACATCGGGTGTGACATTCTTTGCCGATCTGTGTCACTTCGCCCACGCCGGTTTCACCTATCTTTAATTTTGTGCCCAGGGGCAGGCTCACCAGATCGATTCCTTCAGTGGTTAAATTCTCGGCAAAATCTCCCGGTCCTACATCAAGTCCCATATCCTGCATCTTCTTGATGCTTTCCATCGCCAGCAAGCTTACCTGACGATGCCAATCCCCGCCATGAGCATCTCCTTCGATACCAAAATCAACCTTCAGTACTCCCTCCCCTACATTTTTTTTCCGCATCCCTTTTTTCTCACTTGTACAAACTGCGATAATCTTCGCCATCATCATTCCTCCTAATTTATTTTAAATCATTCGAATTTATCTATTAAGTTGTGCCCTTTAAGTGATCTTCGCGAATAAAATGCCCGCTCTTGCCGCCGGTTTTTTCCATAAGCCGGATATCGCCGATGACCATGGTCTTGTCGATAGCCTTGCACATATCATAAATAGTTAAGGCAGCAACACTGACAGCCGTAAGCGCTTCCATCTCAACCCCGGTTTTACCCGTGACTTTGACAATTCCTTCGATTTCTATGGTTCCGGGAGGGACAATTTCGAAATTCAGCTTTGCTCCGGTAATAGCCAGAGGGTGACACATAGGAATCACATTTGAAGTTTGTTTGGCTGCCATGATTCCCGCGACCTGGGCCACCGCCAACACATCCCCTTTGGCAATCTGTCCTGAGCGAATCCTCTCCAAAGTCTCCGCCTGCATTTCCACCTTACCCCGGGCCGTAGCCACCCGGGTCGTCTCCGCCTTATCCGAGACATCCACCATACGTGCCCGGCCTTCTTCATCAAAATGTGTCAGTTCCATAATTATCCTCCAATCTGGGACATAATCCGTTGATCCTGCCAGGCCTGATCATTCATATGATGTTCAGCCGGCTTATTCCAAATCGCCTGGGCAAAAACATCCCTGACCTCGTCATCACTCTTGTTGGAGCGAAGCACTGCACGAAAATCCACTTCTTTGGAACTGTGTAAGCACAGGCGCAGCTTCCCGTCAGGCGTCAGGCGAATTCGATTGCAAGTGCTGCAGAAATGCTTGCTGATAGCGCTGATAAAGCCCACACTGCCCTTAAAACCCTCTGAAGTGATATATTCCGCAGGACCTCCTCCTTGAATATCGTGAGTGGCTTTAAGGCCTTCTAAACCCAGTATCGCTTTCATCTCATCGATAGATACAAAATCACTGCGTTTATCCGAGCTGATCCCGATAGGCATCAATTCGATAAAGCGAACATGAAGTGGATAGTCACGAGCTAATTCCATAAAACGGGGCAGCTCATGGCTATTGAAATCACGAACCACCACCACATTGAGTTTAACCGGATGCAGCCCTACTTCGAGAGAGCGGTGTATTCCCTGAAAGACTTTCTTAATATCCCCACCACGGGTAAGTTCCCGGAACCTATCTTCATTGAAAGTATCCAGGCTTATATTGACCCGATTAACTCCCGCCTTTTTCAGATCTTCCGCCATGTCCGCAAGAAGTATCCCATTGGTGGTCAGCATCAAATCTTCCACTCCTGGAATTTGCGAGGCATTCTGCAAAAATTCCAGAACTCCGGCCCTGATTAAGGGTTCCCCGCCGGTGATGCGGAACCGTCTAAAGCCCAATGTGGTGCTAATCCGCATGACACGCAATATTTCCTCATAGGTTAAGATGCGCTCATGAGGAATCCATTGGACTCCTTCAGCGGGCATGCAATATTTACATCGTAAATTGCAGCGATCTGTAATGGAAATCCTCAGGTATTCGATCTGGCGCCGATATTGATCTTGCATAGATTCCCCTCACCTTCACGTTCATTATTCCACAAAATAAATAAGCCCCACGGTCTGTAAAACCGCGGAGCTCCCGCATACCCTACAGACTCCTTTCCAAATGGGAGGCATTACTGTTTCCAATAATACCCGGTGCAGAATGCACGACTGGTAAACCATAGCTAACTTTAGGTTTCCAGTTTCGGAGCACATAAACATATTCTATTTGCTCATTATTCCATGTTTCAAAATAATTATAGCAGAATGAATGTAACTACTTGTAGTATACACCATTTTGGAGATTGCCAAAAGAGTTCAAAGCAATAATATTTCTTAATCCTTATTAATATTTCTTAATATATTCCAGATAAATAACATTTTTTCCATTAAAAATAATAAAGAATGTTCTTTTTACAGCATTAAATACTATGACTATTGTGTTGCCGCAGCTCCAGGCACTCCTGAGGGGTATTCATATTGCTTAAAAAAAGATGTATTGCGGGAAAATCCCGGAAATCCTTCTCCCTTAGATAACGCACTCTGCTGTATTGCTGAACAAGTTTTGTCAGTTTAAGATGCTTTGCCTTTAAGCTCTCGGCAAGCAAGGGGAGGCAATTCTTGTGGTAAAAAGCATGAAGAGGGTGAACTACACCCTCAATCTCGGGGACTAAAATATCCTCGCCTTTAATTTCTTCAGCCATAAATCGAATCACCTCTGTATTCAAAAAAGGCATATCGCAAGCAGCAAAAAATGCATAATCATAACGGGCTTCCCGCAGGCATGCTTCCAGTCCACCTAATGGCCCATGATCCGGATAATTATCCTTGATCACCTTTACTCCATAGTCAGCGTAAAGCTCCGGATGATTGCTGCTAATCATCACTTCCGCAAAAACCGCATTGAAGACAGCTAAGCTGTGTTCGATAAGCGGTGCCCCATCCCATTCAATAAAAGCCTTGTTGCAACCCATGCGGGAACTTTTCCCACCGGCCAGAATAATCCCGGTCATCGGCAGAAGGGTTTGTCCATAATCAGCACCCATATCCTATGTCTCCCTTATCTCTATCAACGTTTAAGCTTTTGTCTTATATTGTAACACAGATAGCGAAAACATGCCTAGGGTGGAGCTCTAGAAGGTTTTAACCATTGCTGCCTTTTTTCTGTAACAAAAAGAGAGTGCCCTACGCTATATACTGGATATAGCCAGGCACTCTCCTATTCTTATCCACTTCGAGGATAGGCCAACTGCGCTTAAATTACTTCAAAGCTTCCACACGCACACCACAGACCTTATATTCGTAGGTCTTGGTTACTTTATCATACGCCCCATTGGTTAAGACATTGGTCGGTGACTCCCTATAGTGCAGGGTCATAAAGAGCACCCCTGGCGGAACTCGTTTGGTTACCCAAACCTTGGTCACTACCTCACCGCGGCGGGAAACTACCTTGATTTTCTCACCATCCTGAATCCCCAATCGCCGGGCGTCCTTAGGATTAAGCTCAGCCAATTCCTCGGGGGCATGCTCATCCAGCGCCGCCGAGAAACGGGTGGAGATGTTATAATGCTGCAGCTTGCGACCCGTGGTCAGCAGGAATGGGTACTCTTCATCGGGCAGCTCATCCGGCAGTTGATGCTCAATCACCGTGAACACGCCTTTGCCGCGGGTAAATTTCCCTTGGTGCAGGAACTTCGTGCCCGGATGCTCGGCGTGGGGAACCGGCCATTGCAGGCCTTTTTTGCCCAGACGCTCATAGGTAACACCAGCAAACTGCGGTGCCAAGGAGGCAACCTCCAGCATGATCTCTGCAGGCGATGGGTAAGCCATCGAGTACCCCATCCGGTTGGCAAGCTCGCAAATGATTTCCCAGTCCGCCTTCGTATTGGCGATCGGCTTAATCGCCCGGTTAACCCGTTGTACCCGACGCTCGGTATTGGTGAAAGTACCGTCCTTTTCCGCAAAGCTGGCCCCCGGTAAAATAACATCGGCCAATTCGGCAGTCTCAGACATAAAGATGTTCTGAACAACCAGGAAGTCCAAGGCCTTCAGGCCTTTACGCACATGATTGGCATCGGCATCGGTCAGTACAGGATCTTCGCCCATGATATACATGGCCCGCAATTCCTTCTTGACCGCTGAATCAAACATATCCGGAATCATGAAGCCCTGATTGGGATTAAGGGAAACTCCCCAGGCCTCTTCAAACTTAGCCCGTGCCTCTGGGTTGGTAACACTCTGATAGCCGGGGTAAACATTGGGCAGAGCTCCCATGTCGCAAGCTCCCTGCACATTGTTCTGCCCCCGCAGCGGGTTGACCCCGGAGCTTTCTTTGCCGATATTTCCGGTCAGCATGGCCAGATTGGCCAGGGACATAACATTATCCGTACCACAAACATGTTCCGTGATTCCCAGGGTGTAGAAAATCTGAGCTCGCTCCACACTGGTGTAGAGACGGGCAGCTTCTGCCATCAGCTCCACGGGAACTCCAGTGATTTTGCTGACTTCTTCCGGCGGGAATTTCTTGAGATTTTCCCGGAGTTCCTGATAGCCTTCGGTTCGCTCCTCAATAAAGGCACGATCCTCCCAGCCGTTCTCGACAATGATGTTCATGATCCCGTTGATCAGGGCAATATCCGTACCTGGTTTCAATCTCATCCAGATATGAGCATCCCTGGCCAGTTCGATCTCCCGCGGATCAGCTACAATAAGCTTGGCTCCCCGGGCCAGAGCCTGCTTCATCTTGGTGCCGATAATCGGATGGGCTTCTGTAGTATTGGAACCAATCACAAACATGACTTCGGCATTAGGGATTTCGTTGATAGAATTAGTCATCGCTCCTGAACCAAATGAAGTGGCAAGACCTGCCACAGTGGGAGCGTGTCAGGTACGGGCGCAGTGATCAACATTATTGGTTCCGATCACTGCGCGCATAAATTTTTGCATCAGGTAATTTTCTTCATTGGTACAGCGGGCCGAACTGAGTGCCGCAAAAGAATCCGGTCCATAGTCCTCTTTAATCTGGGAGAACTTTGCGGCAATTAAATCAAGGGCTTCATCCCAGCCTGCCGGGACGAATTCTCCATCCTTTTTAATCAAGGGAGTGGTCAGGCGCTGAGGGCTGTGGATCAAATCCATGCCAAAACGGCCCTTGACACAAAGGGCTTTACCGTTCACCGGTGACTCCGGATTGGAGGTTACCCCGATCACTTTGCCATTGCTGACATTCAGGTCAAAATTACAGCCTGTGCCGCAGAAAGGGCAGGTGGTCTGTACTTTTTCGATGTTCCAGGCCCGAGCCTGGCCGACCATCTTTTTCTCCACCAAGGCTCCCACTGGGCAAACCGAAACACAGGAACCGCAGAAAACGCATTCCGATTCACTATAAGGAACATCAAAGGCCGGTCCCACCTGGGAGTCAAACCCCCGTTTAAAGAAATCCAACACACTTCGCCCCTGAATCTCTTCACAGGCCCGCACACATTTGCCGCAGAGAATGCATTTATTCGGATCTCTGAGAATAAAGGGGTTGCTGTCATCAAGGGGCAGCTCACGCCGTTCTCCCCGGTAATCTTCGCCAGTCACACCATATTCATAGGCATACTGAGCCAGCGCACAGTCTCCCATTTTCTGACAGGTCATGCAATCCAAAGGGTGGTTCGCCACTAAGAGCTCCAGAATCACCTTGCGGGACTTGCGCACCTTTGGTGTCTGGGTCTTCACAACCATCCCCTGGGTCACCTGGGTAACGCAGGAAGGCGGCAGATTGCGCATACCTGCGATCTCAACAATACAGAGACGGCAAGCTCCGACATTGGTGAGTTCCGGATCCTGGCAAAGGGTTGGAATCGGAATATCGTGCATACGGCATGCTTCCAAGACCGTGCTCCCTTTGGGTACGACAACTTCTTTTTCGTCAATAGTTAAGTTAAGCCATTCCACTAAATCCACTCCTCCTTCTAGGCCCGGATAACCGCGCCAAATTTGCAGGAATCCATACAACTTCCACAGCGGATACATCTTTCCCCATCGATCACATAGGGGGTATTCTTATTGCCGCTGATACAGTTAGCCGGGCAATTTCTGGCACATAGTCCGCATTTTTTGCATTTTTCGGCATCGATAGAGTAGGTCAGAAGTTCACTGCAGACTCCG
Organism: Desulfitobacterium sp. LBE; assembly: GCF_007830365.1. NCBI lineage: Bacteria > Bacillati > Bacillota > Clostridia > Eubacteriales > Desulfitobacteriaceae > Desulfitobacterium > Desulfitobacterium sp. LBE. The sequence continues at coordinate 2,074,823 of NZ_VLKD01000001.1, forward strand.
GCCCGGCATTTTTTGGCGTGGATATGCTCCTCGAACTCTTCCCGGAAATACTTTAAGGTAGCCAGGATAGGGTTGGGCGCATTCTGACCTAAGCCGCACAGTGAAGTTTCCTTAACTGTATAAGCCAGGGTTTCCAGTTTTTCAATATCATCCTCCCGGCCTTCACCGCGGGTGATGCGGTCAAGAATCTCCCACATCCGTTTATTCCCTTCGCGGCAGGGGGTACATTTTCCGCAGGACTCGCTCTGGGAAAAGTTCAGGAAAAAGCGGGCAATATCCACCATACAAGTGGTTTCGTCCATGATAACCAGACCACCGGAACCTACCATAGCACCGGCCTTAGTTAAGGTATCATAATCTACAGGGAGATCCAGCATATCTTCCGGCAGGCATCCCCCCGAGGGGCCGCCGATTTGAACCGCTTTGAACTTTTTACCATCTTTGATGCCGCCGCCGATATCGAAGATAATATCTCTTAAGGGCATTCCCATGGGAACTTCAACCAATCCTGTGTTGTTAACCTTACCTGTTAGAGCAAAAATCTTGGTCCCCTTGCTCTTCTCCGTTCCGTACTGGGCATACCATTGGGCTCCGTTTCTCAAGATATGAGGAATATTGGACCAGGTCTCAACATTATTGATATTGGTGGGCTTCCCCCATAATCCACTTTGGGCCGGGAAAGGAGGCCGCACACGAGGCATACCGCGTTTGCCCTCGATAGATGCCATCAAAGCGGTTTCCTCACCGCAGACAAAGGCTCCGGCTCCGGCGTTGATTTTTAAATGAAAATTAAATCCGGAACCCAGGATGTTATTCCCTAAGAATCCCGCTTCTTCTGCTTGTTTGATGGCAATTTGCAGGTTCTTGATCGCCAGGGGGTACTCTGCTCGGCAATAAACATAGCCCTCATCAGCACCAATGGCATAAGCGCCGATCAGCATACCTTCAATGATCGCGTGAGGATCTCCCTCGAGAAGACCGCGATCCATAAACGCACCCGGATCTCCTTCGTCAGCGTTGCAAATCACATATTTTTTATCAGATGGGGTAGCCCTGCATAAGCTCCATTTCAGACCGGTTGAGAAACCGGCCCCTCCCCGGCCACGCAAGCCGGATTCCTTGACCTCCTCCACAATGGCCTCCGGAGCCATCGTAAGGGCTTTTTTCAAGCCTTCATAGCCTTTGTGAGCCAGATAGTCATCAAGTTTGGTGGGATCGATAAATCCACAATTTTTAAGAGCAATACGAGTTTGCTTAGCAAAAAAGCTGATGTCCTCATAACTTAAAGCAGGTTCCCCCGACTGAGGATCCACATAGAACAGGCGCTCCACTTTTTCCCCTTGAGCTAATTCCTTCTCTACCAGTTCCGGAATATCTTCCGGCTGAATTCTCCGGTAGAATCTTTGGGCAGGTTCAATAACTAAAGTCGGCCCTTGCTCACAAAAACCACGGCAACCCGTGGCAATGAGCTCCACATCTTTTGCTAACCCTTGACGTTCTATCTCCACGTTCATTAAGTCGATGATTGTATTAGCTCCTGAAGAGATACAGCCTGTGCCTGCACAGATAAAAACCTGTTTTTTAGCTTCTGTGTTCATCCCTATTCCCCCTACTTATACTCTGCCAGGATTCCTGGGATTTGATCTGCATTCAATCTTCCGTGGACATTCCCATTAATGGACATAACGGGAGCCAATCCACAGGCTCCAATACAGTTGACGATCTCTAAAGTAAAGCGCCCGTCTTCCGTGGTCTGCCCATCTTTAATCTTTGTATCCTTCTCTATGGCTTCCAGAACTTTAGCGCCTCCGCGAACATGGCAGGCCGTACCTAAGCAGACACTAATCACATTGCGCCCCATAGGGTTAAGGCGAAATTGAGCATAAAATGTAACGACTCCATAAACCTTAGCTGAAGGTATGCCCAGCCCCCTGCTGATGTGCTTGATCACATGTTCAGGCAAATACCCATAAAGCCCTTGCGCTTCCTGCAAAACAGGAATAAGCGCCCCTTTCTCCCGCTTATGATGAGCTAATATCTGATCCAATTGCTCCTCTTTAGGATCAACTAACTCTTTACACTCCTCACACAAAATAGTTCTCCTCCCTTTTCCACTAAATTCAAAGCGTTTCCTTAAAACGCATGGCACCTTGTTCAGTGATCAACATATCTACCTTCTTATCGTAAACTTCAACTGGGATTCTGTCCACAATCTGGCAGTGAAAAGCGAGAGCAATCTTAGGCGTCCCTTCTCTTACCCTTTCGAAAAACCGATCATAATATCCGCCCCCATAGCCAAGGCGATTTCCCTGCCCATCAAAGGCGGCCCCAGGAACAAAGATACCGTCGATCTCCAAAGGATCTACCTCAGTGAGTTCTTGCTTTTTGGGCTCACGGATCCCCCACATTCCCGACTCAATATCTTTTGCCAAATCTCCGATAAGTGCCGGTATAAGCACCCCTTTAGGGGCACATCGCGGCAATACCAACCGCTTCCCCAAGTCCAGGACCTTCTGGGCCAGCTCAGTCGTCTCTACCTCATCACGGAAATTCATAAACAGCATGATAGTGCCTGCTTCCTGAAACTCACGGGTCTGAGTCACGATAGCCCGAATCCTTTGGCTTTTAGAAGCCCGTTCTTCCGGTGTCAACGCTGATCGCAGGGACAGTACATGTTCCCGCAATAACCGCTTCTCCTCAGACACCTTTCCATCCTCCTTCATATCCCCTGCTAAAACAAAAGCAGCTCTTCCATTTTATCGAAAATTCAGTCAATCCTACTAATGGATTCGTCAAAGATTAAAATATTCCTTCTCCAAACTTCGATAAAAATACTTTAACTGCTCACTATGCTTGCTAATTAAGGTTAACCCAAAACCAAAGGCACCAAAACAGGAACTAAAAGAGATAAAGAAAGACCGCTTATGATAGCTACTATACTGACACCTTTAGGTCCCACCGCCACCAAGAGAGGAAGTGTGGAGTCCATAGCTGTTGCCCCACTGGGAGCAACAAGAGCCAGCGGCCCAACTCTCCTGGCTAAAAAGGGGGCAAATATTATGGCTAAAACCTCTCTGAATATATTGCTCAAAAAAGCGATTGTACCCAAGGAGACTGAATGAAGGTCAGAGATCAAAACACCGGATAAGCTGTACCACCCAAACCCGGCACCAACTGCTCCCCCTTCGCGAAGGTTCCATCCAAAGCATAAACCTACCAGCATAGCCGCCGCAATACTGCCGAGCACCACACCCACAGGTGCTAAAAACACCTGCCAACCGACTTTGAGCATATGTCTCCAAATATCGCGATTCAACCCTAAATCAATACCTACCATAACCAAAGTAAAATCAAGGGCTAAGGTCGTAATGGTGGGCAAATATACCGTCCATACCTGAGGAAAAAAAATCATCCCTCCGAAAACTCCTGCAATAAACGCTCCAATAATTGTAAACGTCATACGGTAGGGATGAGTCGTCTCGGTGCTATCGACTTCCAGCTTATCCTGCTGTGGAACCATGCCCGCTTTCCCGATGAAAGCTCTTTCCAACAGCAGAACAGCCACTACACTGCCTATAATTGCCGCAACGGCAAATAGAAAGGCCTGCAACCCAAAGTTCCCCAGCTGGGAGAGAGTGTCCTGATCAACGCCAATACGCAAACCCATGGTTAATAAGAGAATCAATACCCCGATCATCATCCCCCGCCCCGCTTGATTCAAGACAGCCTTAGGCAATAAACGAAACCATCCCACAAAAGCTCCTGCTATGAGGCATACAAATAAAACCCACATGTTCGTTCTCCGTTCTTATAAATAAAATAAACCAGTAAAGCTTCCAATCATCTATAAGGGCTCTCCCTCATGGTATATGAAACTCTGTAAACACATGTTTCTATTTTATCTCGAACAAAGGGTAAAAGAAAAGCACTTTGTGATACTTTTCTATTTTTAAAGTTATCCCCATATCCATCCCCCTAAAAAACCCCTTGTTCCTAACTTATCCACATTATCCACAGGATCTGTGGGTAATTATGGACAATACTCTCTCATAGATCCAACACCTCTCAGCCCGCCAATATCAGTTAGTCACAGAGTTATCCACATTGTCCACAGAGTTAACTATCCACAGAACATATTATCCCTTGCAAAATTGCTTACCCGAATGTCCTACCGACTAGTGCGATAGTGCCTTTTCGACTGTCCTAACCTGTTGCGAGACCCCCGCATTACATATAGAGGCTGCTGCAAATTTCCAGGCGCTTGGAAATTTGCAGCAGCCTCGTCAACCTACTGACAGCGTTTAAACCAATTTTCTTCTATACTTTTAAGCCAAATTCAGTCCCGGTATAGCATTCAAATTCCAAGGAGCATAATCCTTATCCAAATAACGGTAATATCCGGCAGTCGCGATCATGGCCCCATTATCCGTACAGAGGATTGGGGGCGGGTAACTAAAAGCAATTCCTCTTTTTTGAGTTGCCTCAGTGAGGCGTTCCCTTAGCAGAGTATTAGCTGCTACTCCCCCGGCCAGAACCAGAGTGGGAGCTTTTGTCCTAGCCAAGGCCAGCAAGGTCTTACGCACCAAGACATCGACGATGGCCTCCTGAAAAGAAGCCGCCACATCGGCAACATTTACGGTCTCGCCCTTCATTCGTGCCGAATTCAAGGTATTGAGCACCGCCGACTTCACGCCGCTGAAGCTGAAGTCCAGACTGCCGGGCTCAAGCATTGCCCTGGGAAATTCGTAGGCATGTGGATTCCCTTCAAGGGCAGCCTTCTGAATATATGGTCCACCCGGATAACCCAGCCCTAAGGTCCGGGCCACCTTATCCAAAGCCTCTCCGGCAGCATCATCCCGAGTCTGCCCAAGAACCTGGTATTTTCCATGTCCTTCAAAATAGACCAAATGGGAATGCCCTCCCGAGACAAGGAGAGCCAGCAAAGGAAACTTCAGCCCCGGATTATGAAGAAAGTTCGCATAGATATGTCCTTCCAAATGATTAACTCCCAGCAGCGGAATCCCTGCCCCATAAGCCATCGCCTTTGCTCCTGCCACCCCTACCAGGAGAGAGCCCACAAGCCCCGGTCCATAGGTTACGGCAATTCCCGCCAAATCGCCAAACCCCATCTTTGCCTCTTGCAAAGCCTGCTCCACAACACTTTGCAAATGCAGGATATGCTCCCGAGAGGCCACTTCCGGCACAACTCCGCCATATTTTTGATGGGTCTTTATCTGTGATGAAATAATATGACTGAGCAGCTCACAGCCATTGCGAAGCACAGCAGCTGAGGTCTCGTCACAGCTTGTCTCAATTCCAAGTATATTAATATCTTTATTGTTCACCGGCAACCTCCTGATATCAGCCTGCTTCTCTAGTCTTTGCCTATGTCAAGCCACATAATGAGGGCATCTTCACGATTATCTGAATAATAGCCTTTACGAACTCCCGCTGTCACAAAGCCAAGACGTTCGTACAATCTTTGGGCGGAGGTATTGGAAGCTCGTACCTCAAGGGTCATACGTTCCATACCTTCCTTAACCATCAAATCGATCACAGAGCGCATCAGAAACTCTCCACCGCCCATCCCCTGATACCCCGGCGCTACAGCTACGTTGGTAATATGTCCTTCCTCGAGGATAAACCAGAGCCCCATATAGCCAATGATATTGCCCTCGTGTTCCAGACAAAAGTACCGCGCATATTCATTATCTCTCAATTCGCTGACAAAAGACTGGGGAGCCCAAGGCGCCGGAAAGCAGGCATGCTCTATCTCCAGAATTGTGGATAAATCACTCTCTTGCATGGGGCGAATCATCATTTCCCCTTTTGCGCCTCCTCTTTCTTAGCCCAATTGGTCTCAGCTTCCGATAACCGAATATAATACGGTTCCACAAGCTTTTCCTGGCTTCCCTTCTGCCATTCATTCCAGACACACCGAACAGTATACGCTCCCCGCGGCAAAGCTAAATAATCCGGGAGAAGCACTGCCTTATCCCCCAGGATGGCCTTGATCTTCTCTTGATAACGGGAAACAGCGTCACCGACAAAAACAATGGGCTTGCCTTGTTCCGCCAATTCCTTAAGCCAAAGTGCCGGCTCTACCGCGAAAGGCTCTCGGCTTCGTATGGGGATTTCCTCCCTTTCCGACCATCGGTACTGAGCTGTATACCATTCATTCTTGCGGGCATCAAGAATCGGTACGATCTCTTCCTTTCGGCTATGTCCGGCCCAAGCCAAGGAATCCAAGGAAAGCACACCTATTAAGGGAAGCTTAAGCACTTGCGCCAACCCCTGAGCTGTGGCAATCCCAATACGGATTCCTGTGAAAGAACCCGGTCCTCGCACCACACCAATAAAATCAAGATCCTGGAGCTTCCAGGCCGATGCCTCCAGGACTTGATCCAGTACAGGAATCAACCTCTCCGAATGGGTTTTGGATGTATGCAAAAAACCTTCCGCCACCAGCTGCCCGTCATCCGCCAGAGCTAAAGCTGTGACTTTGGTGGTTGTATCGATGGTGAGATACTTCATCGTTCCTCCTAGTATTCGAAAGGATTAACAAGATTTATTTCTGTGATAATATCTTTGAGCCGTTCTGCCCAGGCTTCCGCTTGGGAAGAAAAGCCGATTAAGCGCGGCTCCTCACCTGATCCTTCAATCCGGATTGCTAATGAATCATCGGGCAGGATATCCTCCGCAATTCCCGGCCATTCAATCAAGCAGATAGCATCCTCTTGAAAAGCATCTTCTACCCCGATTATCTCTACCTCTTCCGGATAACGCAAACGATATAAATCCATATGGATCAGCCGCACGGGACTATCCTGAGCCATCCCTGAATACTCAATCTGGAAGGTAAAGGTTGGGCTGGTCATGGGTTCCTGTACCGCCAGGGCTTCCCCAATTCCTTTTGCTAAGGCAGTTTTTCCCGCCCCCAGATCGCCGGCAAGACACACCACATCTCCACCACGAAGCACTTTTCCTAAATTGTAGCCCAGGGCATGAGTATAATCTGCACTTAAGCTTTGAACTTCCAGCTCCATCCTGACTTCCTTCCTTTAATCATTCGCTCTGAATTCTAACTATAATGTCTATTTACGTATCCTTAATTCCCAAAGTTTCCGGCCTTTTCTCAATCATTCGGAAAGCTAATCCGTGATCACCTTACCGTTGATAATCACCGTTTCCGGGCGTGACTTTAAGACAAAAGGATGTTCACTCCAAATCACGATATCCGCATCTTTACCCACTTCCAAAGACCCTAAGCGATGATCCACACCCAAAATTTCCGCCGGGTTAATTGTAATGGCCTTTAAAGCCTCTTCTTCATCCATTCCGGCCCGTGCCACCAGCGCTGCACAAAGGGACAGCTGTTCAATCGGAGTCACCGGATGGTCTGTAATAATAGCCACCTTAACACCTGCTTGTGTCAGGACATGGGGGGTCTCAAAAGACTTATCTTTCAATTCCACCTTAGCCCGGTTGACCAGTGAAGGACCCACAACGGCAGGATATCCATACTCGGCGATTTCCTCAGCAATCTTATGTCCTTCGGTACAATGTTCAATAACCAGATCCACATTGAATTCTTTAGCAATGCGGATAGCCGTCATAATATCATCGGCCCGGTGAGCATGGGCCCGCAGAGGAATCTCACGTTTAATCACCCGGATTAAACTTTCCATCCCCAGATCCCGCTCAGGTACCTTTTCCGGGTCCTCGATGCCTTGTTCTAACTTTTCCAGATAAGTCTCAGCATCCACCAGCGCTTGACGAAGCAGGGCGGCAGTAGCCATACGGGTCATAGGCATTTTCTTTTGTTCCCCACCATAGACCATTTTGGGATTCTCTCCAAAGGCCACCTTCAGCCCTGCCGGCTCCCGTACAATCATCTTATCCACGACTTTGCCGACTGTTTTCAACACGACACCTGTCCCACCAATAACGTTGCCGCTGCCCGGTGTGGAGAACACAACCGTAACTCCTCCTAAACGAGCATCCCGTAAACCTTCATCCTCCGGATTGATGCCATCGATAGCACGAAGCTCAGGGGTAACCGGATCGGTCATTTCGTTGAGATCATCCCCTTCGTTTTGGTAGATCTCCTCTCCCAGCCCCACATGACAATGGGCGTCAATAAAGCCGGGTAAAATCAACTTCCCATGGGCTTCAATAATCTCCGCTCCCTCAGGAGCAACCAGATTCTCCCCAAGAGCTTTTATCTGTGTGCCTTCCACCAGGATGCTGCCAATGAATTCCTGACCCTTCATGGTCTTGATCAGACCATCACGGATAAAAAGGCTAGTCTTTGCTTTCATGATTACCTCCGTTATAAACAGTATTGCTTTTAGCTTGTTCTTATAGACAGGGCTATATGGATACCATGGCGTCCGCTGCAATCTCCTTCATGGAGAGACTGACTCGCTCACGGGCGGTATCGATGCCTAGAACACGGACTTTAACGATGTCTCCCACGGAAAGCACTTCCATAGGATGCTTAATAAACTTCTCGCTGATTTGAGATATATGCACCAAACCGTCGTGTTTGACCCCTATATCAATAAAAGCTCCAAAATCAACAATATTTCTCACAGTTCCTTCCAGAATCATTCCCGTTTTTAAATCCTCCAGATGGGTAACATCCTGACGCAATTTCGGCCTGGGCAGATCCTCCCGGGGATCCCGGCCAGGGCGTTGCAGAGCGGCAAGAATATCTTTGACTGTAGGAACTCCGGCACTGAACTCCCGAGCACATTCCTCAGGATTTAACCGGGCAATCCCCAGCCGTACTTCATTAGGACGTTCTTTTAGATCCATGATAGTGAATCCTGCCTTATGCAGGATATTTTGAGCCAGCTCATAGGATTCCGGATGAACCGGTGTATTTTCCAGAGGGTTGGCCCCTTCAGGAATACGAATAAAGCCGGCGCACTGCACAAAGGTCTGCTCCCCAAGACGGGGAACCTTTTTCAGCTGCTCCCGTTTTTGGAACTTCCCATTACTTTCCCGAAAAGCCACAATATTTTTGGCAATGGTCGGTTTAAGCCCGGCCACATATTGAAGGAGGGAAGGCGAGGCCGTATTCAAATCCACACCTACAGCATTAACGGCGGATTCAACGACACCATGCAAGGATTCCTCCAAGCGCTTAGGCTGAACATCATGCTGATATTGCCCGACACCCACGGCTTTGGGTTCGATCTTAACCAGCTCAGCTAAAGGATCCTGCAAACGCCGGGCAATGGAGACAGCACTGCGCAAAGAAAGATCAAAATCCGGAAACTCTTCTCCAGCCAGTTTAGAAGCAGAGTATACGGAGGCTCCGGCTTCACTGACGATGATATATTCCGAAGCCAGGTCACTTTCCCGAATCATCTCAGCAGTGACTTCCTCAGTCTCACGAGATGCTGTGCCATTGCCAATGGCGATAACCTCCACTTGATATTTAGCAATAGTATCTCTAAGTACCTTCTTCGCTTCTTCCCGCTTGTTTTGAGGGGGATGAGGGTAAATAACACCGACATGAAACAGTTTTCCGGTATCATCCACTACAGCAAATTTACACCCTGTCCGAAAGCCCGGGTCCAATCCCAGTACAACTTTCCCCCGTACCGGAGGTTGGAGCAGAAGCTGTTTCAAATTCTCAGCAAAAACCTTGATGGCTTGCTCCTCCGCCTTCTCAGTCAGAGCTCCCCGGATTTCCCTCTCAATAGAAGGGGCTATTAAACGTTTATAAGAATCATCTGCAGCATTACGAACAATCTCCGCTGCGGGTCCATGCTTCACATAAGCCTGCTCGAGCAGAGCAAGCATACGCTCTGTAGGAACATCCACTTTAACGCTGAGAACCTCTTCCTTCTCACCGCGATTGAGAGCCAGGATACGGTGAGGGGGCAGCTTTTTCACAGGTTCCCGGTAATCATAGTACATCTCATAAGGAGAGCGTTCCTCAGCCTTTTTGGCCGAAGCTGCAATATCGCCAAAACGAAAGGTTGCTTCCCGGATTCTCTTGCGCATGGCGGCATCATCAGAAATCATTTCCGCAAGAATATCCGAAGCCCCAGAGATTGCTTCTTCTGAGGTTTCGACACCCAGTTCAGGGTTAATATACTTTTGAGCTTCCTCTAAAGGCTGGGCCTTGGGATATTGCTCCAATATCCATAGAGCTAAGGGTTCAAGTCCCTTCTCCTTAGCTATAGTAGCCCGTGTACGCCTTTTCTGTTTGTAGGGCCGATAGAGGTCTTCCACCTCTTGGAGAATTGAAGCGTTCTGAATCTGCTCTGCTAACTCATCTGTGAGTTTGCCTTGCTCTTCAATCAACCGCAGGACTTCACTTTTCCGTTGCTTTAAGTTCCTTAGATATTCCAAACGCTCTACGATACTGCGCAGGGCGTTCTCATCCAACTCTCCGGTGGCTTCCTTACGATAACGTGCAATAAAAGGAATGGTATTCCCCGCATCCAAGAGTTGAATGGCTTCTTTGACCTGATGGGCACGCAAGCTAAGTTCTTGCGCGATACTTTCCGCAAATTCCAAAGGATAATCCCTCCTGATAGTTCTCAATTTTTTATTATACCATTCTTTTCCCAAAAAGTTAAAGAAAGATAGGGAAAGTGAAAAGCAAGCCCACTAGAGACCTGCTTAAAACTATCCTGAGAGGAAGTGATTTCTTTTATAAACAATATCCTGCTGAGATGATGTATCTCAATCAAACAGGGGAACTCTCATCTCCTCCTTTTCCAGACAGAACCCATTGGCATCTAAGTGATCTATAGTGATAATCAGCTCTTCTTCCACCTGTTCAAAATCAATAACTTCTTGGTTGAGCTTTTGATATGCCGGATAAAGTGTTTCCGCTTCACCAGTGGCCGGTGTAACCTTTACCAGCTCTCCACCCTTGGCAATCGTCCCATAGGCCAAGCCGATAATGGTAATAAACTCTTGATCATTAAGCCATAAGATCTTCTTTTTCGGAGTATATTTTCCTTCAGGTGCAAAAGAATTCCACATTTTTATCCGGTTCTCCTGATTGATCTGCAGCCGAGTCCAACGATTGCTTACATTATCTTTGATATAAATATCTCCAATGGTTTCCCATTCATCCGGGTAGATATAAGCTGTAAATTGCTTATTGGGCGAACTGCCATGAACCACATAATTTCCTTGGAGAATAAAGGCCGGGACATAGGGATTGGTAGTCACACGAAAAAGCTGCCCTGATTGCTCGGTAGTTACCGGTTGCGGAGTCTCTTCCTTCACTGCTCCCCGATCAGTTTCACTTGGGTTAGCTGCAGCGGTCTTTACTTTCTTAACATAAGCAGCATAATTGGCTCTTTGCTGTTGGATTCTTTGCTGCGGCGTTTGTTCGGGATCGGTGACCAGCATTGCCGAGTAAGTCGGTTCCTCCACACCGGGCTCCCTAAAAGAAGCACTTAAAGGAAAGATATCAAAATTCAAGAACAAGATACAGAATACCACCCCCAGGAAAAAAAGGGTGCCGCGAATAATTCTTCGTTTCTTGATAACGCTCCCTCCTTAATCTGTTTCTAATCGAATTACACCATACCATTATTTACCATATTCTTAGAATTGATTCTCTGTTGCTGTTTCTCAATCCTTCTTTTAGCAAGGATATGCCAAATTGCTTTAGGAATCGTGCCGATAAAAAGGAAATCATCAAAAAGCGAACCGGCCTGAACCAGTTCGCTTTAATTCCACTATACATTTTAAGAAACTCAACATTGAGCCTGCTTTACTTAACGAGCAGCATTTCCTATGCTGCGCTCTACAACTACTTTCTTCGCGATCTCAACAATATCGGACAAAACGGCTCCCCCTGTGGCCAATCCACCAGCGCCAGGCCCCTTCCAAAAAAGATCACCCACCAACTGCGTTTCCAGTGATAAGCCATTATCCACACCGGAGACGTGACTGAGAATTGCTTCCCCCGATAACCACTGCACACCCACTTTAGCCATAATTCCTTCCCGTTTTTTTTCCGGCTCTGACGAAGAGTGCTCAATGATGGCTGCCTCGGCAACTAATTTAGGCACCCGCCCCTGTTCTTTTTGCTCCGCGACCTCTTCCGGCGTCAGCCTTTGGATTCCATTAATCTCCACCTCTTCAAGAGGAATATTCAGCTCAAAGCATTCCCGGCAGAGAATAACAAGTTTACACGCCGCGTCCAAACCGGTTACATCCATAGTCGGATCACTTTCCGCATAACCAGCCTCTTGCGCTTCGCGCAATGCCTCCTCATAGCCTTTTCCAGACTCCGCCATTTGAGTCAGAATATAATTAGTGGTCCCATTTAAAATGCCACAAATTTTCTTCACCTGGTCTCCGGCCAGCCCATATTGAATGGTTCTAAGGATCGGAATCCCTCCTAAGACGCTCCCTTCATAAAGCAGGCAGATTCCTTTACGCTGGGCTATTTCTTGCAACTCCGCGCCATGAAGAGCCAGTAAGAGCTTATTGGCTGTCACTACATGCTTTCCTTTAGCCAGCGCCTCTTTGATAAAGGAATAAGTGGGATGCTCACCACCCATAACTTCCACTACTACCTCAATCTCCGGGTCATCGAGAATATCCTGGGGTTTCTGGGTTAGAACAACACCCTCAATCGCCCGCTCTTTACTTATATCTTGAACAAGGGCCTTGCTTACAACCAATGTGGCCCCCAGTTTGCGAAGAATCTTGTTTGAATGGAGCAGTATTCCTTTTATCACCCCTTGGCCCACATTCCCACACCCTAATAGACCAATATTCACTGTATTTTCCTTCATCTCTTTGTTCCTCCCCTTCATCGGTCCTTGACGTTGCCTGCAATATTATGGCAAGAGCATATAAAAAGCCCTTCCCTATTCCAGGAAGAGCTTATGTGTCATATTTTGCTCATCTTCCAGGAATAATCCTGCTGGAATTAGCACCACTGCCATATAGGCCGGTTGCCGGGTTTCATCGGGCCAGTCCCTCCACCACTCTGGATGAGAAGTATTCAATTTTTCATTATTATATGACAGTAAACAAAGTAATGTCAATAGAGCAGATTGATATATTACAGAATAATGTAATCCCTTCACTATAGAACTCTGAAGCAGTGCTACAGAATTTGTATTCCTTCGTTTAGACTGCCGCTTCGAAAACCCTCTAAATCCAGAGTAACATAGGTAAACCCTAATTCCTTGAGGGGCTTGACAATAGTATCGTGGTCCAATTCCATAAGTTTTAAAAAATCCTTTTTAGGAATTTCCAATCGGGCCATATCCTGATGATAACGCACTCTTAAATTTGCAAATCCCAGTTCTTTAAGTAAAGCTTCCGCTTGCTCTACGCGCCGAAGCTTTTCGATCGTGATCTCCTCTCCGTAGGGAAAGCGAGAAGATAGACAAGGGCTGGAGGGCTTATCCCAAGTTGAAAGTCCCATCTTCTTGGACAATTGACGAATCTCTTCTTTGTTTAAGCCCGCTTCCTGCAGCGGACTCCTGATCCCCAAAGCTCTGGCTGCCTGCATGCCGGGGCGGTAATCCTTAAGATCGTCGGCATTGCTCCCGTCAAGAACCCAATTGATCTTCTTCTCTTGGGCAATGCCTAACAGCTTTGTAAACAGCTCATTTTTACAATGAAAACAACGATTCTGGGCGTTCTTTACAAACTCCTCTTTGCCCATTTCTTCAGTTTCGATGACCAAAAACTTTGCCCCAAACTCTTTGGCCTGCTGCAAAGCATTGTTATAATCGGCTGAAGGCATAGTTTCCGAAGCACCGATGACAGCAAGACAGTGATCCCCCAAGGTTTCATGAGCTACTTTTAAGAGAAAGGTGCTGTCCACCCCACCCGAAAAAGCCACCACAACCGCTTCCATTTCTTTGATAATTTGCTTTAAGTGATTCAGCTTTGCCTGCATGATTTACCTCCAGATTACTCAAGCTTAATTAACTTTCACGCTTCAATCGATTATGCTTTAGAATTATCGCTAAAATAGTAGTTTCTCAGTTTCTCCATTTTTCGAGAATATTCCTCTTGAGTCAAGATTCCTTGCCTGACTAATTCCGAAAGCACTTTCGTATAGCGTTCTAATTCTTTCATCTTTTTACTTGAAACCTTCTTTTGATTGTAAAACTGTATGACTTCTTCTAACTCATGATTATCCAGCACACCGATAGCTTGCAACTTAACCAAGCTTAACTCGCCTTCCTCATTAACCGCAACGTTATTGGCGTTTTTGATCAATGGCTGTATAGCCAGCCTTACGGCAAGAAATATAATAATGAAAAGTAATATCGAATATACAAGGATTCCCTCTATTGTCATAGCTCCCCTCCGCGAGTTAAATTAATCAGTTACTCACCAATCTTGTTCCCAGTGTAAACAGTTCAAGGCTGGATTCCTGCTTAGCTCCGCTTAACTAAGGTATTCTCAAAAAGCATAGAATTTTCCTCTTTTCAGAATGAAGTATATTTAGGACATAAAAAATTCACTTGCAAAGCCCATAGGAATAATATAATATTATAAACATCTTAGCAGGCTTAAAGCGAATTAAATATGGACTTATGTCAAAGCTCTTATCAAGAGAGGCGGAGGGACTGGCCCCATGAAGCCCGGCAACCTACATATGTGAGGTGCTAAATCCAGAGAACCATCAGGTTCGAAGATAAGAGGACGTGGAAACAGTTCACGACCTCTTTGGAGGTCGTTTTTGTTAGTTCGAATCTTCTTTGAGGCTCAACAACATGAATAACCTTTGCCAATGTGTTCATACGAGGAGGAATGAAAATGAATATTTTAACCGAACTGGCTCAGATCGGCAATCGCCGGGATCCTTACGGAGCGATCAGCTTTCCTGTTTACCATTCGTCTACCTTTGCTCACCCCGGCTTTGGCCAAAGCACAGGCTTTGATTACTCACGAACCGGTAATCCCACCCGCCAAGCATTAGAAGATGCTATGGCAAGCCTGGAAGAGGGTACCAAAGGGTTTGCTTTTTCCTCAGGCATGGGTGCCATCACTACCATCCTCTCCTTATTCTCCCAGGGCGAGCATCTTCTCGTCACCGAAGATCTCTATGGAGGAACCTACCGCATCCTTGAAGAGGTCTTCAGCCGCTTTGGCCTCCAAGTCACTTTTGTTGATTCCAGTGATCTCGACACCATCGCAAAAGAGATCCGCCCCCACACAAAAGCCATCTTCACCGAAACACCGACCAACCCTCTAATGAAGATTGCCGACCTAAAGGGGATCGCTTCCTTGTGCCAGAAGCACGGTCTCTTAAATATAGTGGACAATACTTTTCTTACACCCTATTTGCAAAAACCACTGAACTTGGGAGCAGACATTGTTATTCATAGTGGCACCAAATATCTTGGCGGCCATAATGATGTCGTGGCGGGCCTCGTCGTGGTTCAAGGAGAAGAGCTTGCAGCTCGCTTTGGACGTTTGCAGAACTCTCTCGGCGCTACATTGGGCCCCCAAGATTCCTGGCTAATTATCCGGGGGTTGAAAACCTTGGCCCTGCGCATGAGAGCACAAGAAGAAAATGCCCTCCAGATTGCACAATGGCTGGAGACGCATCCCCTTGTCACCGCGGTCTATTATCCCGGACTTAAGCATCATCCCGGCTATGCAACTCAGCTTGAACAAGCCCGAGGCTTTGGTGCTATGTTATCTTTCCGGGTAAAAAGTCCCAGCTTAATCCCCGAGATATTAAAATCCCTCAAAATTATCTCCTATGCGGAAAGCCTTGGTGGTGTAGAATCTCTAATCACTTATCCCGCTACCCAAACCCATGCCGATATCCCTCACGAAGTAAGGACAAGGCTTGGGGTGGACGATTGTCTTCTCCGGTTATCCCTGGGTATTGAAGCCGCCGAAGATCTCATTGACGATTTAGAACAAGCTTTAAAATAGATGCTTTAGGCATCCTCGCCAACGGATTTCTTATAAAACCCCTTCAGATTCTTTACCGTTTCATCAATGGTCTCATGTTTAACCGAGGTCGCATCAAATTTCACCCAAGCAAAGACCATCTGTACGCAGATCCCTATTCCAAATGCGGAAATAACTGTACCAATTCCTACGGGTCCGCCCAAAATCCAGCCTATCAAGCACACCGTTACTTCAATAATCCCACGGCAAAGCCCTATAGATAATTTAGTCTTTCTCTCTAAAGCCACCATCAGACTATCCCTTGGGCCTGCTCCAAAACCAGAGGCAATGTAGAGATAGGAACTAAAGGCGCAAAGGAATAAGCCAAGAATGAGCATAACCATCCCTGGAATAAAACTCTGCATCTCAGGGATTAGCTTTAAGGGCAATAATAAGTCGATATAAATTCC
The DNA here is from genome assembly GCF_007830365.1 of Desulfitobacterium sp. LBE. Taxonomy (NCBI): domain Bacteria; kingdom Bacillati; phylum Bacillota; class Clostridia; order Eubacteriales; family Desulfitobacteriaceae; genus Desulfitobacterium; species Desulfitobacterium sp. LBE. The sequence continues at coordinate 2,091,160 of NZ_VLKD01000001.1, forward strand.
AATGGCAAATATATTAAAGATAGTGCCAAAACCCAGCTTCTCTCCAAGCAATACAACGATGATAGAGATCACCAAACTGGCCACTATAGAAACATTGCCAATCGTCATGCCCACAGTATCAGCAGTCCCCCGATGGAACACATCCCAGGGAGCATAGCCTAAATTGGCTTTCATGGTCATCACAATTCCCACGGATAATAAAAAAGTGCCTAAAAATAAATACACAAGCCTTTTCCATAAACTCATATCCGCACTTCTCCTCAATATCTCCTGATCGATTATCTAATAAGTGTAACATTTTATTGAGCACATTTCCAAACCTTTATTTTATTTCTAAGAATATCTTACTCATAAAAACGGTATTAGGGCTGGGAGACAACCAAAAGAAAGCTAATGCTTGTAATGATAAAAAACGCTATGCCCGTTAGATAAAACCAGAATTTCACCCCGTAAATTTCAGCCACTGGTCCCGCGATTAAAAGTCCCAGCGGCATCGTTGCCGACATGAGGCTGCTCATGATAGAAAAAGCACGCCCTTGTACCTCACGAGGGATTTTCTCCTGCATATAGGCTATGTAGGGGATATTATAGAGGTTTCCGCTTGCTCCCATAAACGTGCATAATGCTGCAAAGAGCCAGAAAGCGCTCTCATTCTGAGGAAGTAAACCGCAGAAAAAAGCAGTAAGCCCTAGTCCCAGAAGTCCAATATGCACCACGAACAACTTCTTTTTGATCCGGCCATAGGCTCCGATCAGCAAAGCACACAACATCATTCCCCCCGAATAGCCAAATTGGACTATACTGGCATGCCAAGCGCTTGCTTTAAAATAGTCACTGGCCATCAGGGCAAAGAACGAAGAAAGCGGCATATAAAAAATCATAGAAAGTGCAGCTGCTAAGGTAACGATACACAGTTTTTTATCTCTCTGAAAAACAGCCACTCCCTCGTGCATTTCTTTTCGAAAATTTGGGGCAAGCTGTTTTTCTTTTTTTAACTCAGGGATTTTGACCGCTGCCACAGCGATGCTTGCCAGCAATGCTCCTACTAAATCCGATAATAGTACGATAGGGAGTGGAAAAATTGCATACAATGCCGCCCCCAAAACCGGCCCCAGCATCAAAGCACCCGTCTGAGCAAATTGACTCCACCCATTCACCCGAACAAGCTCTTTTTCCGGAACCAGCAACGGTATCACCGATTGAATCGCCGGAGTATGAAAAACACTGCCAATGGCTCGAATTCCGAGGACAGCACACGCCGACCAAAAGGGCGGATTCACAACGATAAGGATCAGTGCATAAACAGCGGCTACCATCCCTATAAAAAGATCGGCACAGATAATTACGGTTTTTCGTTTTAAGCGATCTACCCAGACCCCAGCAAAAGGTCCAAGCAATAATTGCGGCAAAAAAGCAAACAACCCTGCCATAGCCAACATAAGTGGTGAAGAGGTATTGCTGGCAATCCACCAAATTAACGTAAACTGTACCGCTGAACTTCCAACTATAGAAATTGTTTGACCGATAGTTATCGTAAAAAAGTTTCTCTTCCATGGCTGTTTTCCATTGCTTGAATCAATACTCATCCTCGCATCTCCTCTTTTAAAATATACCGACGTTTGGTATGTATGTTTTCAAAATATTAGCTATTCTCTACAAGCCATTTGTAAAGAATAGCTACTTCTATTTTTGGGAAAGCGAATGGAGTTCGCCAATGGATTGAAGAACCTCTTCTGTAACTATAGGGACCCCTATTTCTTCAAATACATTTCTTGCAAAGGAAATGATATCCTTTAACTCATTGGGAGTCCAGGAATACATCCACGGGTTAAACCAAACGTTAAAAAACAAGAGAATCATCTGGGCAAGCTGACGGGGTTGAGCTGTATGAATAGAACCGTCTCTAATACCTTCCTCAATAACACCTGTAAGCAGGTCGGCTGCGGAGCCCATAGTATCACGCATATGAAGAGCCAATAACTGAGGATTTCTAAGAAACGGCGGTACGGTCTGATCGAGAGCCTCGTGTTGGGCCGATTGGATAGAAAACACAAGCATCTTGCAAAGTTTATCCAACCCGGATAGACTGCGCTCGTGAGCAATTGTTTTTATATCGGCTATCCCCTGCTCAGCTAATCTTTTATTCACCGCATCCATGATTTCTTCTTTTGACTTGAAGTGATGATAAATAGCGCCCTTGCTCAAATCTCCCAATCCATCGATGATATCCTGGATCGTCGTATGCTCATATCCTTTGGACATGAACAATTTCATAGCTGTATCGAGAATGCGGTTTATCGTTACTTCAGGATACTTATTCCGCGCCATAGTGATACCCCATTTTTTATTACATACTTTCGGTATGTATCATAGCAGGTTGCTACGTAGATGTCAAGGCAGCTAAGAGTTTATCTGCCTGTCTATGACTGCTCCCACTGCTGCTCCGATGGTGTAGGCCACTAAATCCCTCCACAAAAAGCCATACCCCAGCACCAAACCTCCCAGCCGGATTTGCCTTATAGCATCAATCCAGGGAGCATGATAAAGCTGACTGATTTCAATTCCAAAGGCGAAAAGCAACGCTACTGCAGCAAGCCAGCCGGTTCCTTTCGACCTGAAAATAAAGCAAAATATAAAGAAAACCATAAGTGCCCATAAGGCATCTCCCAAGTAGAGATTGATTGCTCCGGGCAAATCCCCTGAAAACTGCCGGCTGCTTAAGCCAAGCATTATTGTCACTCCAACCAAGATAAGGTAAGTCCATCGATTTCTTTTTATTGCCATAATCATTTCCTCTTTTGACAACAACCAATAAATTTCAATAGCTCCTCCACAGCTTGATTATACTTAATTTTCTCAACCTAGTTTAAGCATCATTAAAACATAAGCTACAGAGTTATCCTATTAAAAGTAATTTTAACAAGCTGAGTACGGAAAGCGTAGCGAGGATGATTCCTCCGCTTCTTTCCATCAGCTTTATCTTCTCATCGGGCATGGGGAGTCTTTCCCTTACCCAGCCAATATATCTCCTGCTATAGGTAAGTGTATATAGTACTATTCCCGCAAGCAGCCCAAAAATCCATAAAGATATATTAAACCACTCGGGCATCGCTTTCCTCCTTAGGCTAAATTAAGACTGAGGATTATAATTTGATCTGTTTATTCTGGCCATCAGATATTCATCTTCATATTTTCCATTTCTTATTGCCGCCAAGCGCTTTACTCCTTCTTTTTCAAAGCCAAACCTTTCATACAAATGTATAGCTCTGGCATTGTCTGCGAATACAGTCAACTCAATCCTAACCAACATTAGCCAGTTGTCCGCAACATCTACAAGCCTTCCTAACAAGGCACTGCCAACACCCTGATTCTGGTAGTCTTTATGAATCATTATGCCAATGCCCCCACTATGCCGCATGCGCTGATTAGGATATACCGTTAAGCCTGCATGTCCGATGATCACTTCCTGACCATCCTGAGATCTGGCTACCGCCACAAATTGATGCTGGTTGGCATCTAAATTGGCGATAAAATCCTCATTCCGCTTTAACTGCTCGGACGGGATACCTAAAATATTTTCAAAAACCCCAGGCATGCGCCTTAATACATTTATCCCTTTACCATCACCAATTTCTATCGGTCGAATATAAAACTCCATTCTTATTCCCTCCTGGCAAAAGTTATTGCTGCATTCCTACCCTATGCGGCTTCAACATCCTATTGTTCTTCCATTCCATCATTCTTCTGATTCTGAATCCCTTTCTCTCTTTAGCCCGATCGTTCTAATGAGGCTCAGTAGATTAACCAACCCCTGTGAACCAAGAAAAATGCCTATTCCAATAAGCAATTCGGTTATTGGTCCTCCTAAAAAAAGTATCAGCAACCCGGTGGGTTCTGACAATCCATAGCTGGAAGTATGCAGGCCGACTAATTTATTCACCAATTCCGGCAGTGAGTTTCCAATAAAATAAAGTCCCAATACTGAAAAGCCTATTCTCTGTAGCTCACTAGCCCCTAATCCGACAGTCTCATTTCGATTCTTTTCCTTAACCAAAATTTTAGCTAATTTATCAGAAAAGCACCACAGGAAAATACCAAATAGGATCGTAGTTAACGAATAAAAAGTATTTATTATACTATAATTATCTATCATATTTACCGCCGCAGGTACATTAAGTGAAAGCACTCTGAACCCTTGAATAATGAAAAAAATCCCAATAAGCTTACACCCTATACTAGCAATCTCACGCTGGTTCATTCTTTTCCCTCCCTTAAACAACCTATCACCTTTACATCAGCATTCAAGGTATTGGCAAAGCTTCTCTATTCAAATTCCGGCTCATTATGGCGACTCATACAACGTCTTTAATGCACCCAATCCGGAAATAGCGACTTCCCATTGACCACTGGTCGTCACAAGCCAATCCGCAATTTTCCGCGCCGGATGATCCGCCGGCAGATCTTTGCGCACGACTGCGTAATAATTGATGGCGAGGGGGTACTCCTTGCATACAATCGTTTCCGGCGTCGGATCAATCCCGTTATAAGAAAGCGCCTTAATATCCCTTCTTCCGTTCACGCTTTCGGAAATCTGGATATAGTAATAGAGCGAATAACCCAACGAATAGGCACTTTCCTCTCCCTCACGGGCAAAATATCGGTAATCCTCCACCATTTCCAGTATTCCGTTCATATCCCGCTCCATGTAGTTATCCTCTATTGCTGGGTTTATCGTCCTGCCCATCAGTACCAGATTCTCCAACTGTGCTTGAGAGCCGGAATCAGCGTTGCGGCAGATAGGCACGATACGCCCTTTTAGGCCTCCGAGCTCCGACCAGTCGGTAACCGACATATCGGAGTAAATCTGTTGCACCTGGGAGGCGGTAATATTGTTTACGATATTATCCTTGTGCGTAACAAACACAAGAGCTTCCGCCCCGATGGGGATATATTCAAGCTCCGTTCCTGAACTCTCAGCCATCTGCCGGATCTCTTGCGAAGGGTCCGGTACGAGAATTAAATCGACGTCTCCTGCGATAAGCATCTCATAAGACCTCATTGTTTTGGAAGCTTTCTGCGGAAGGCCCGGCCATCCGTCTCCACCGCCATCCACGTGCAGAAACATCCTTTTATATATCCTCTGCACAAGCGGAAGCGTGGAGGTCGAACCGTCGATGCGCGGATAATTTTCCGCCGTGATACCGATGGCTGCAGCGTCCTCCGACGGTGTCGGCGTTACCGTTTGCACAACTGATTTTTGAGCCGCCGGCAACTGAGACGGCAACGGCCCTTCCGCATTCCCCGTTTTCGTACAGCCCTGTATAAGAAGAGGTATCATAGCAAGCACCAAGCCCGCTGCAATTCTCATTACAGTTTTTCTAAGTTTGATTATTCTTATCCTCATAGTTCCTCCATGACTGACTGCCATAACAATCAGTTAAAAATGAATTATTGCCGGGCAAATCCATTGCTCACGTGCTTTCCCAATTATATTTAATCAGGCCAAAATGATAAATTTCAATATCACATGCAAACCATTCATGATTTACCGTCATATTACAGACGAACTTTGCCTGATTGTAACCATATGTTTCATCTATAATATCAATGATAAACACACCAGCCTGTAGTTTCGTTGTGAAATCTCGAATATCCCACTCTTTTCGATAATTATCTCTGCCGGTACAGTAGATCCTGCAAAAATCAAAGTCCGCTTTTGGAAAAGAAACCATTGCCTTTCCGATTTGTTCTACCTGATTACCATCAATAGTTCGTATCCCATCTTCCATGACAAAGATTATCATGTCACTCTCTACTCTAATACTGCTCAACCTGGCATCATGTAAGCTGATTGGCAATATCATATTAGGTTTTACATATTCCTGCATCCCGGCTACCTCCGCTAACTGATGAATCTTAGTTTCTTTACTAAGATATAGCTTCGCCAAATTAGAACATTCTTCCTTCTAATCCTTAAATTTGCACGGGATAAAGTGCAAGCACTGAATGACGGGCTTTCTCGTCATTCAGTGTTTGTCGATGGGAATTCTGACATTAAACCCTAAACTTCCCGATTGAATTTTGCAGTTCATCCGCCATCTTGGCCAGTGCTTGACTGGATGCGGCAATCTGTTCCATAGATGCGGACTGCTCTTCGGTAGCAGCCGAGACAGTCTGAGTTTGGCTGGATGCCTCCTTGCTGATATGCTCAATATCCCGTATCGAATCCACGATTTGCTGGCTTCCGGAAGCCATCTGTTGAATTGCTGCTGAAATTTCCCTGACTTGGGTGGAAACTTCACCGATAAGATTTACAATCTCTTTAAATGCCTGTCCAGCAGAGTTTACAACTTCAGATCCAACCTTTACTTCACGGGTGCCATCATGCATAGCATTGACTGCACTGCCGGTTTCCTGCTGAATTTCTGCGATCAAGCCGGCAATTTCCTTAGCCGCTTCCTGGGATTGCTCAGCCAGCTTGCGTACTTCCTCAGCAACTACGGCAAATCCTCTGCCTTGTTCGCCGGCACGAGCAGCCTCTATCGCCGCATTCAGTGCCAACAGATTGGTTTGGGCGGCAATTCCGGAAATCGCATCAACTATCTGACCGATTTCTTTCGATCGCTCACCTAATTGCCTAACTACCTGAGCTGTACCTGCTACCGTGATTTCAATGTTTTTCATCTGGGTCACCGCTGCTTCCACAGCCTTATCTCCTTGGCCAGCCGCAGTTGCAGTCATTTCAGCAGATCTCGAAACAGTATTAGCATTCGCCGCAATCTCCTGAACACCTGCCGACATCTGCTCCACGATGGATGCTGTATCATCTATAGCAGCTTCTTGCCTGGTTGCTCCTGCAGCTACATCAGTAATTGTTGCGGCAATCTGATTCGTGGCAGAGGCTGACTGCTCGGCACTGGCCGTTAGTTCCTCTGAAGAAGCCGCTACTTGTTCTGAAGTGTAGGCTATATTTTTGACTAAAACCCGCAAGTTGTCCGTCATAGTATTAAATTCAGCAGCCAGCTGACCAACTTCATCTTGAGAAATAAGATCCATTCTTCTTACCGCTAAGTTGCCTTGGGCGATTTCGCGAACTGTTCCTACTAACTGAGCCAGGGGATTAGCAATCATCCTGGCGATATACCAACCTATGCCCAAAGCCAAAACTATAGCGGCGAAAGTTATTCCTATCATAAGTTTGCTTACCATTGAAGCTAACGACTTGCTTTTTATCTCTTCATCATCGGCAATTTGGGCATTATAATCAGCAAGTTCCTCTAAAAGGGCATTCACAACATCGAGGTCGTCAGCAGCATTAGCAGCAAAATATGTATAGGCTTCATCCTGCTTTCCCGCTAATGCCAAATCCACTGCTTTGCTTCTTTCTGTCCGGTATATCTGCAATTCATCCATCAGCTTTGGTAATCGTTCTTGTTCGTATGTGTCCATAGTTGTCTTGCCATAATCGCTAAGGAGGGTGTCTACTTCCGCCGCCCGCTCTTGGACGTCCTGGAGAATCTCCTGCTGTCTGTCTTGATCCTGAGTGATAAATAATTCAAGAGTCATTGCCTCTACTGCCCTGCTTTGCCCCCGGGCTGCATTGAGCCATTTGATTGGCAGCAAATTATCCTGATACATACCTTCCAAAGAAGCAGCTAAGTTATTGGCGGAATATATCCCCACGAAGCCTACAAGCCCAAGAAATACTGCCATGAGCAGGACTAAACTATTAATTTTTGAGGCTGTTTTCAGATTGCGGAATTTTTGCATTGCTGTTACCCCCTTTTGCTTACGCTACAAATAATTTCTGAAAGTAAACATTCCTGAGTGCAGTTTCTATACTTAAATAATTCTATTGAGATTTATAAATTCCTCTAACATAAGTTTAAGTTTAGGGCAATTATTTATTAATAATAAAAGAGGAAGCCTTTTTGGGCTTCCCCTTCTACACTGCACTAAGCTAAAGTGCAATCAATATTTCCTGTAAATCAAGTTTCAATGTTCTCCATGCAGGATAAATCATCGCCAATATTCCCACCAAAAGAGAACCGATAACCAAAGCGCTTCCTAATCCGACATGAAAGGCAAAGGAAAATTTGCCATAGCCTAATAACGGCCCCAGAACCAGGGGAGCAACGATTCCTATACTGTAGCCAAGAAGACTTCCGACAAGGCTGATGATCAGCGCTTCTCGGCCAAGCAAGAATAATATATGCTTTTGACGAAAGCCAATCGCACGGAGCACTCCCAGTTCCCGAATCCGGTCATTCACATTTCCGGCCAAGGTCACGATAATCACCATGGCTCCAATTAAGCCCATGGCTAAGGAGATAGCCCGGGAAAAACTGGTGAAGCGCTCCACATTCTCTTGGGAGCCTTGAACGAGCTGAGTCACTTCCGTGACATTAGCCGACTCCAGAACAGGCCTTAATTGGGCTACGGTCTGTGCAGCATCCGGCGTGTTAAGTTCGATCAAGGACCATTCGGAAGTAATTCCTGTAAGAGTTCGGGCAGTATGGATCGTTGTAAACACTCCTTGGTCCTCAGAGCCCCCTGTCTCTGCCATAATTCCTACCACCGGATAGTTTCCCTTCCCCAAATCCAGAGTATCCCCTATCTTCAGGTCAGAACTCATAGCCAACCGGGAACCGATGACCACCTGGTTGTCTTGAGCAGCCATGCCCTCAATTTTCCACCATGGCTTCATCTTAAGCTCTTGGTCGAAGTCAACGCCGATAATCATAAAGGTTTGGCCCGGGGTTTCCGCTGAGCCAATAACTTTGGGAGCAATGATCACTTCCTGGCCCACCTCTTGGGAGACCTTCTCCCCAGTACCGGCATCCAGCTTCTTGACCTCATACTCCACTCCTGAGACAGATAATCCGCCATAGCTTAAATTCAAGTGCTCGGAGCGCGGACTAATCACTACATTGGCACCATATTCGGTTAAACTTTTCTGCAAGTTTGCTTTCATTTCCAACGCCAGAATCGTTAAGGCGGAAATGGCCGCAACGATAAAGGCAAAAATCAGGATCAAAAAGAGGGTTTTGCCCGGTCTTCTACGCAGATTTTGCAGAGCGATGTGGTTAAGTGTCATATATACCTCCGGAATAGAAGTAAGCAAAATTCCTTAGAAATAACGCAAGGCTTCAACAGGATCAAGCCTGCTGGCCTGCCAGGCTGGATAGATGCCGGCTATAAGGCTGATCACCAGAGCGGCTGCCAGAGAATAAAGGGCAAGCAGCGGCTGAAAGGGTACCTGAACGGTCATCTGGACCACAGTGGAACCCAATTGCATCGCCAGCCCCATGCCCAGAGCAAAGCCCATTAAACCTCCTAAGGCGCTGAGCAGGCTGACTTCATAAAGAAACATACGCAGAATATGCTTTTTCCGAAAGCCAATGGCGCGCAAAATTCCAATATCCCGTGTCCGTTCTTTAACTGCCGAGATCATGGACATGGCCACTACAAAGCCACTGGTCATGAGCAAAATCACGGATATCACCGCAGCAAAAAGGCTGAACTGAGCGACGGTATCATCCCTTGATTCTATGGTGGACTGGAGAGCGGCCACTTTAGTACCGGGAAGTTTTTCACTTAATTGCAGGCTGACATCTTCAATGGGACAGGTATAGCAAAGCACTGCTGCTTCAATAAGGCTGATAGCGGTGGGCTTATCTTCAACTTTTTGCAAGGCAGGCAAATCCATAAAGATCGCCTGGTCATTCTCCAGGGAACCTGTGGGTTGGATGATTCCTCCTACCCGGAATTTTTCCCCTTTAATTTCAACCTCTTGCCCAAGGCTAAGATCAAGGATGCGTGCCACTTCGCTGCCGATCAGAATCTCGTTGCTCTTTGGGAGCTGACCAGCTGCCAATCCATCAATCGTCCACCACTTTTTTAGGCGCAGCTCCTCAGGGAACTGCACCCCCACCAGGAGTACTCTCTTCGTGTTTATCTCCCCTTCGGCAAGCAGTTTAGGGGATATGGTGGCTAACGTCTCATTATTCTTAATGGTTTTCATCTGCGGGATCATGTCCATATCCAGCTCTTGGCCCGGGCTGGTTCCCACGGTCACCCCGCCAAAGGATAAGGTTTCGCCAGTCTTGGGGAGAATGAGAAGATTGGAGCCAAACTGGTCGATTTTATCAGCTACATCCTGTTCCATAGAGCGGGTGGTGGTAAAAAGAAAGACACTGGAGGCCACACCGATGATGATGCTGAATAAAAGCAAAAGAGAACGCAGTTTGCGCCGTTTTAAATTCCCCAGAGTAATGGTGAAGAGGTTCATATCACACCACCGACCACAGGCTGAGGAGCTTTTTCAATAATTCCATCCCGAATCTGCACCGCATGGGAGACATAGGCAAGATTCTCCAGATTATGGGTCACCATAATGATCGTCTGCCCCTCTTTATTCAAGGCTTGGAAGAGTTCCAGAATTTCCTTGGCCGTCTTGGTGTCAAGGCTTCCTGTCGGTTCATCGGCGAACAGAATCACTGGATTATTGACGATGGCCCGGGCAATGGCCACCCGGTTTTGCTCGCCACCGGAAAGCTGGTTAGGCAGGCGTAGAGACTTACTGCCCAGCCCCACCTTTTCCAGAACGTTTTGAGCCATCTCACGCTGGGTTCGATCCGAGTGCCGGGTGATCGCTAAAGGGAGCATCACATTTTCCAGGGCGGTGAGATAGGGTATCAACTGATATTGCTGAAAGACAAAGCCAATATACTCGTGGCGGAAATCAGCTCTGCGCTCTTCATCCAGCCCATAGATATCAATATCATCGATGAAGACCTTACCCTCTGTGGGCAGATTCAAGGCACCGAGGATGCTGAGCAGGGTGCTCTTCCCTGAGCCGGAAGGTCCCAGCAAAGCCAGAAACTGACCTTGAAGAACCTGGAGATTCGTATCTTTCAGGGCATAGACTGTTCCCTCGCCGCCTTGATAGATTTTTGCTACATGATCGACCTTGATTAAACTCATCTTCAACCTCCCTGCTGCTCAAGGCTATTTACCTGAATACTGCTGGATTCCATGGGCAAGCTATTGACTAAACTCTGGGCTTCCAGGCATCCAGTATCCCTTGATCTACCTCCAGGTTATCCCCATTTTGAGTATAGATAAGGCGATCCGGCGGATAAGCCTGGCATCCTCCGCTTAAGCCTTTGAAAGAGTCCAAGGCCCAGGTAGTGTTGCAGGCATTGCAGACCAGCTTTGTCCCTTCAATCCGGAAAGAGTCACTGTTGCAGGGCTCACAAATACTCACAGCCACAATGGCTTTGCCATCGGGCAGAGCGATAGCGGTAAGCGGAATGGTCTTGTGATTGACCTGATATTGAGTATAGATAAATTTCTTTTCCTTAAGTTCGGATAACGTGGTGACCACCACTTTGCCGTTTGCGGCCTGAACAGGTGGCGTTTCCACCTGGGGAAGAGGAGACCCGCTGTAATCGAAGGTTTGACCAAGAGTTGCGACAGCGTATTGATCCCCGTCGGAGCCTTTGTTCCCCAGGAAAAAGCTTCCAGCAATAATGGCGATTCCTAGTACGATCACTCCGCCAATCAGAGGCGCCTTACTTTTTTTCTCAGGTTGGGTGAATTTTTCTTTTTTACTGTTTTGGTTATTGCTCATCAGATCCATACCTCCATAATTTTTGTTTGGACAGTCATACCATATACAATACAAGTGAGCGATCGTCCACGGTCTGTACCTCACGAAACCTCTCAGAAAATAATAGCTTAAACGTAATCTTTACAAACTGGCCTTTCCTAAATATAATCAAAATACGAGAGTTTTTCAAGTAAGCCTATCATCTTTCTAATATTTTCTTGTTCTTCGTTCAGGGCACCGCCTTTCACACTCACTTTCTTTGCCTAAAACACTATGCTATACTGATTAACTGAAATCATCAGATCAATCCAATCAATCAATAAACTTCTACTAAACTTCCGACAAATGAGGAGGATACTCATGCAGCATAAATTCTCAAGAACTGAGCTTCTTATCGGCAAATCCGCCTTGGCGAAGCTCAGCCAAAGCACAATCATCATCTTCGGCATAGGCGGCGTAGGCTCTTATACCGCAGAAGCCTTAGCACGGGCCGGCGTGGGGCATTTAATCCTCGTGGACTACGACGAGATTTGCCTGACCAATATCAACCGTCAGCTTCATGCTCTCCATTCCACCATCGGTAAAGCAAAGGTTGATGTCATGAAAAACCGCATCTTGGATATTAACCCCAAAGCGAAGGTGGATGCCGTTAAAGAATTCTTCTCCGCTGAGAATGCGGAAAGCTTCCTGGGCCAAAAGCCGGATTATGTGGTGGACGCCATCGATACCGTCTCCGGTAAAGTTGCCCTGGCTAAGGAATGCAGCCAGCGCAATATTCCCTTGATTGCCAGCATGGGAGCCGGCAATCGCCTTTCTGCCGAAAATTACCGCATTACAGATTTATCCAAAACCAGCGGTGATCCTTTGGCCAAGGCCGTGCGGAAATTACTGCGCAAAGAAGGGATTACCAAGGGAATCAAAGTCGTCTATTCTCCCGATCTCCCCCTTACTCCTCTGGATACGGAAGCCGACTGCCGCTCCAACTGCATTTGCCCGGGGGGCGATGCCCATTGTGCCCTTAAACGGCAGATTCCCGGCAGCATTTCCTTTGTTCCTCCTGTATCAGGACTTCTCATGGCCGGGCAGGTCGTGAATGACCTAATTGCCGATTGTCCCCGTGAGGCCTGAAAACTAAGAAGACCGAAAGCAAACGGCTTGGGTCTTCTTTATTTTTACTGATGGCTGTGATTTCCCTATGAAAAACTTATGACTTTCTTATGAATTCCATGAATAATCCAGATTGATTACTTTCCAACAGCAATTTGGTCCACTAAAATTAAACTATGTTGAAAAAGAGGTGAATCTTCATGCGAATTCTCTTAGTTGATGATGAAAAAAATATCAGCAATGTCCTGAAAGCGTATTTACAGCAAGAAGGGTTTCATGTGACCACAGCGGTCAATGGCCTCGTAGCCTTGACCTTATTTAAAGAGAACTCCTACGATCTCGTCCTTCTCGATCTTATGCTGCCAGGTTTATCCGGTGAGGAGATCTGTAGAGAGATTCGTAAAATCTCGGCCACTCCCGTTATTATGCTCACAGCCAAGGTCGAGCTGGAGGATCGGCTGCAAGGCCTTAACTTGGGTGCCGATGACTATATCGGCAAACCTTTCAGTCCCCGGGAAGTGGTGGCCCGGATCAAAGCCGTGCTTAGGCGAACCCATATTGAGACCTCTCTCCTTGCCGACAGCATCACTTACGATAACGGTTTGACCATTGATAACGCACAGCACGAAGTCCGTTTACAGGAAGAGGTTATCTCCCTTACCCCCACTGAGTTCAAAATTCTTGGTGCTTTAGCCAAGTATCCGGGGCGAGTGTATTCCCGGGGGCAGTTGGTACAAATCGTCCAAGGCCATGATTTCGGCGGGGATGAACGGGTAATCGATGCCCATATCAAAAAATTACGCCAGAAACTTGAGCGAGTACCCAGCGATCCTAAAATTATACTGACGGTCTATGGAGTCGGCTATAAATTCAATGCCCATAAGGAGGAGTAAACTCATGCGTAAACGCTTATTTCTCTCCTTCCTGGCCATTATTCTCCTGACCTTATTGCTCAGCATTCTGTCCGTTAACTTTGTCTTCCAAAAACATTTCAGTGATTATCTCGCCCGCTCCACGGAAGTAACTCTGGAACAATTGCCCGAGCGTTTAAGCAGCAGTTTCTTCAGCCATGGGTGCTGGAATTCCGATTCCCTGTATAACATCGCCCACTCCCTTCCCTTTGGAACCCATATCGTAATCAAAGAACCCTCCGGGAAGACCATCTTGACCCTCATCAACCCCATGGAATCCATGCTGAAAAATGATCCCGGTCTATGGATGGACATGGGTTTAAACTACACCATCGAGGAATGGAAAAACAAGACCCTTATGATCTCCGGTCCCAATGGAGTCTTTGCTGTTGCGGAAGTTCGCTATCCGGCCAGGGCCAGGGTTTTGAACCCTGCTGATCAATCCTTTATTTCCGCTATCTACCAATCCTTGTTTCTGGCCGGAGCTTTGGCCTTGATCATTGGCATAATCCTGAGTTATTGGATCAGTCGGCGCCTGACTTCCCCTTTGCAGGGGTTGACGAAGGCCGTGCAGAGGGTGGGGGAAGGATCTCTGGACGAACAAGTCCCAGTTACCACTAAAGATGAAGTCGGTCAATTGGCTACTGCCTTCAATGGGATGGCCGAAAACCTGAAAAAGCAGGAACGGCTCCGCAAGCAGTTCACTGCAGATATTGCTCACGAATTGCGCACTCCCTTAACCTCTATCCGCAGTTATATCGAAGCCTTCCAAGACGGAGTTCTGCCAGCCGACAAGGAGAACCTTGCCATTATCAATGAAGAAATTGAGCGGTTGACAAGGTTATCCAGCGATCTTAAAGATCTCAATGTCGCGGAGATGGGAGCCTTACGCCCTTATTTGACTCAGGTCAATCTTTCCGCCCTTATCGATAAAACAGTGAATATGCTCTCCCCGCTTATCCAGGAAAAAGGAATTTCTTTAACATGGCACAAGCCTGAATCAATTCTTATCGAAGGGGATGAATACCTGCTAACCCGCCTCTTCTACAACCTTCTTCACAATGCTTACAAATTTACGGAAAGTCCGGGCAAAATTGAGGTTCAAATGGAGCTTCGCCATCAGGAGGTCCTGATCACCATTTCCGACTCTGGAATCGGTATTCCTGAAGAAGATCTTCCCTTTATTTTCGAACGGTTCTATCGCTCAGAAAAATCCCGCTCTCGGGAAACTGGCGGTACAGGCATCGGCCTCGCCTTAGCTCAACAGATCGCTCTTCTTCATCAAGGGACACTTACGGTCGAAAGCTGCCCAGATAAAGGCAGCCGATTTATGCTCCTACTTCCCCTAACCATTGGAGAAAAATCCACCTCCGTCTAAAACAGAAAGTTTCTCTGCCGTAAGGAGTCCGAAGGGTTTAATTCACATGATCTTCACAACAAAATTCACACGATATTCATGATTATCCGCTATGATGATGTTGTTATGGTATTGCCCATTTAAAATCAACTATTGTAGGGAGGAATTGAAATGATAAAAAAACTCGCTTTAGGAGTCATTACCGCAGCCCTGCTGATTGTCGGAACTACTGCCGTCTTTGCAGAAACCGGTGGTTCCGCGCAACCTGCTCAGAATCAAGGCTGCTACGGGCCACAATGCGGAGCGTCACCCTGCGGTCCTATCAATAACAGCTACTAATTCTAAGTCTGCGGCCACTTTCTGACCCACTCAGTCGCTGAAGTCTGATTATGTAAAAATTGTAGCCATGGTAGTTTTGAAAATTAAAATAACCATGCTATAATTTTTATATTAGAAAGGAGTGTTGCCTTTTGAAATGTCCAGTCTGTGATGCAGAACTGACCATGTCCGAAAGACAAGGTATAGAGATTGATTACTGCCCTAAATGCCGGGGTGTCTGGCTAGACCGAGGTGAGCTGGATAAAATCATTGAAAGAAGCAATTCTTTTGCCAGTTCCGTAAACCCTGCCCCTGCCTCAAGTAATGCTCCTAATCCCAGACAGCAATACAGCGGACAAACTTATGAGCAGCCTTATGGGCAGCCTCAGCACAACCCCAATTATTCTAATCAGGATTACTATTACAAAAAGAAACGGCGTAAATCTTTCCTTGAAGAGTTATTTGACTAAACAGAGGACGTGTGAAATCTTAATTTTCTCACGGCCCATAAACTTAGAGACACTAATCTATTAAAGATGGCACGACCACCCTTACACCAGGGTAGCTGCCATTTTTCTCATATTATGAGCTATACAATCACCTGCCTTAGCTCTGCAGACCTCAATCCGGAATCTTGGCGTTTATAGACTCTTCATAGCCTTTAGTGACTCAATTGTGCCAAATCTTTCTATACAACTTCATTTACTAAATGTTTGGATTAGAGTAAAATTAACTAAACATTTTCCAAGCTTTGAAAACAAAGAAAACTTTGCTTGTTGGAGGAGAGACTGGATCATGGATACTATCAAGGCCATAGAGTTAAGAAAAAGTGTGCGGAGCTATCTGCCCAAACCTGTAGAAGCAGAAATTATAACCCAACTTGTGAGAGCCGGCAATAGTGCGCCTAAAGTGGGGATCTTCCATACTTCAGTCATTGAGAATCCTGGAATATTAGGAGAAATTAACGAAGAAGCCTTAGTACAATACCAGAACTCCGGCGACAAACTTCTGATGGGGCGGGCGGCACTGGAAGGGTATCAGCCCCTATACGGCGCTCCTGTCTTCTTTCTCTTTTCTGCCCCCTTTGCCAACCCTCTGAAAGAAGCCACCACCTCCTGTGCCGCAACATGTATTACCATAGCGGCAACGGCACTGGGACTGGGTTCTTGTTATATTCATTCTGCCTTACAGGGTATCAGAGGAAATTCAAAACTTATGGAAAAAATCGGTATCCCCTTTGGCTTAACTCCTATCTGCGGAGTCGTGGTAGGCCATTCTGCCGAAGATTCCTTGTCTCCCCACCGTTCCATCACAGAAAATGTGAATTATTGCCGATAAAAAAAGCGCCTGCCCCCGTGACTTGGTTGGGGCAGACGCTCATATTTATAGATTCAGATGATTAGCCCGCTTGACTTATTGTGTTCTTTATTGCCCCTCTATGCCCGGCATCAACCGGGAAAAGATGTCTCAAGAACCCTTTGTTTAAGATGGGGAATTTATCCACCAGTTTATGCATAAAGAAACGATCTACACCAATTGCCCCCGAAGCAGCTGCAAAGTATAAAACAAATAAAAACCCAATAACCATTTGGGGGTTAGAAGATACTGTACCCGAAAGTAAAAAGGAAAAATTCATGGTTAGAGCGAAAAATGCTGCTAATGTGGTAAAACAGCCAAGAATAAGACCCAGACCGATCATTACTTCACCGGTTTTAACCATAACGGCCATGATATCTGCATTAGGTAAGAACACATGGCTGATCAGCCAGCCCCAAGTGTCGGTTACATTGGCTTTCCCGGTTTTACCCGCAGCTGCCATAGCTTCCGCCGTCTGAGCCAAGCCGCCTTTTAAGAAACCACCGACTGAGTCTCCGTTAAAACCGGTTTGGAACTTACCAATGCCGGCATTAAGGAAGTAGTAACCAAAGTAGAGACGAATCAATAGGGCAATAACGGATTTGATTGGATTTTTCATTTAAAACCCTCCTGCAAAATTATAATAATATCAGTGCTTTTTGATCTGAGGTTAGGCCTCCTCTCCCCGCCTCAGTAACACTTATATCTACATCAAGATTACATTGCAAATATCATGCCAATACTAAAAAGGCTTATTTTCACTATGATATTCAGAATTAACGGTTAACTGTTAACACTGTCAAGTTAACAGTGTTAACTCAGACCCTATTCACTTTGCTCTTATATCTATCTGTGCTGAAGAGACAGTTGTTAACCCTGAGGGCAAAAGCAAAATTGCCCATAAGACTGCCATGAGGATTGCCTTAAACAGATTAGGGAGAACGATTATGCGTGATGAACTATTTGAATCCTTTCCTTTTGGGATAATCCGTATAGACTCCGCCAACAAAATACAGCGGATGAATTATTATGCCAAACAACTGACTCATGCCCTGGATCAGGAATCTTTAGAGACCCTTCTCACCTTAAAACCGAAAAATGATATTACCACATGGTCTGTGGCCAATCATCAGATTGCTTTAAATGTCGAACTCTTTATGGTAAGCGGCGACTCCAACCGCCTGCTTCTGCTTGGGTTGGAACCGAATTTTACATCTGCACTTCCTCCCCAGTTTGAACGAGCGCTTGAAGATCTGACCACAGATCCGGAAGAGATCGTGCTGCGAATTGTAACTATGATCAGCGAGGCAACCTCTTTTGAACGTTTTGATTTGGTACGGGTGAATCCCCAGCTTCGCAAATACAGCTATGCTTACTCCATTGGTTTGGAAATAGAGGGCAGTATCTACGCACCTTATTCTCAGATTCGCAAGACCGGTTTAGGCTGGATTTTAGAAACGGAAGCTCCCCAACTGAGCTCCTCTCTTCAGCCGGAAGGTTTCTCCTTCAGCGAGGATCCCATGCTCTATCGGACAGGATTTCGTTCCGCCCTGAGAGTTCCTATCCTCTTTGGTCACGAGGTAATCGGCGCCATCTTATTGGGCGGCACCAAAGCCTTGCAATTTGAGATAGAAGATGCCTATTTAATTAGCCAGATTTCCCGGCACTTCAGTCAGGCCTTTTATCATTCCGGAATAATCCAGGAACGCTCTTATCAGGCTATGGCTACATCAGCCTTTCTGCACAGCATGGCGGAAAACCTTAAAGATGATCACATCCTTGATTTTCTCAATGACTATTGCATTCAATTGCAAATCGCCACTCAGCTGGAAAGCATTTATCTTTGTCTCCTTGATCAGACTCACCAACAGCAAAAACTCCTCGTTAGCGCAGGCAGAAAATTTCCCCAGAAAAATGAGTGGAAACCTTTGGACAAGGAAATCGCCGCAATGCTTCAAGCAAAGAGTATTGTCTGCTATAGCTTAGTCCATACCTCAATCCAAAATACGGACGAACTTTTGAACCAGGGATTTACCTCTACTCTTTACGCTCCCATCGAACATCGGGAAACTATTGTCGCCGCGCTGGTGGCCGCCGCAATGGACGAAAAAGCTTCTTCCCCCTATATGTCCGGATTATTCAAAGTAGCTACAGAGCAACTTAGCTCTGTAGTAGCCCGCCTCCCAAACGCTCCCGGTGCTGTCCCTGAACCAAACTCTTCTCGGCAGCTCCCTAAGCCAACAAGAAAAGATCGTCTACAAGATCAAGAGACTTCCGGATTTTCACGAATTATCGGCAGCTCCAGAATCATGCAGGACACGCTCCAGAATGCTGCCCGAGCTGCTCAATATGACTTCCCCATATTGATTACCGGTGAAACAGGAACCGGGAAAGAGCTGCTGGCGAAAGCGATTCATCAATCAAGTCAAGTTGCTCAGGGTCCGTTTATTGTGGTTAATTCGGCAGCTATACCGGCTAATCTTTTAGAATCCGAGCTTTTCGGTTATCAGGAGGGTGCTTTTAGCGGCGGAGTGAAAGGCGGCAAGCCCGGAAAAATCCTGCTGGCCAATCGAGGAACTTTGTTTCTGGATGAGATTGGTGAGCTTTCTCCGGAACTGCAAGCAAAACTCTTAAGAGTTATCCAGGAACAAGAAATAGAACCTTTAGGCGCTATCAAGCCCATTCCGATTAAGGTCCGCATTCTCTCCGCAACCCATCGCGACCTTAGTTCGATGGTTGAGCAGGGAGAATTCCGGGAAGATTTATTATATCGACTTAATTCTATTGAGATCAAAATCCCTCCCTTACGAGAGCGGGGGCAGGATATTCTGGAATTAGCCGAGCATATGCTTCAGTTCCTTGCTCAAAGTCATGATACTCCGGAAAAAACCCTTTCCCCTGGCGCTCAAGACCTCTTTCTCAAATACACTTGGCCGGGCAATATCCGCCAACTCCAAAATATTATCAACCGGCTTTACGTTTTTGCGGAAGGTTCCACCATTCATACTCAGGATCTGCCTCCTGACCTGCGGGTGGCTGAGACGGACAAGGGACATTCCGAGAAAGAAGAAATCTCAGGCTTACTTGCAGAGTTTGGAGGAAACAAAACCGCTCTGGCACAATATCTGGGGATTACCCGGACCGGTCTTTGGAAAAAGCTAAAACGTCTAGGACTTCAATAAATGAATCAGGGGGACAGAATCAGGGGGACAGGTACCATTATTCATCTGAATAATGGTACCTGTCCCCCTGATTCACCCCTGCCAAAGGAACCCACTCACCCGTGGGAAAAAGTCTCCATTCTCCGTCCGCCATAAAGTTCAGCGGATAGATCTTCCTGGCCAATAATGCCGCAGGCATCAGCCCGGCAATGTTGGCAGTGACGGAATTGCTTCAGATAAATTTCTCCGTCACTACGGGCTTTATTGATTTGTTCGCAGGTGGGGGCCGGAATATCCTTCAGCTCATGCTGAGGTATAAGAGGGATGATATTATGCACTGTTGCCCCTGCCTTCTTTACCGTACGGGCAATATCTCCGATGCCGTGATCATTGATTGTGGGAATGAGTACTGTATTGACCTTGACCATTATCCCTCTTTGACTTGCTTGCTGAATCCCGCGCAACTGATGAGCAAGCAATATCCGCCCTGCTTCTTCACCCCTGTAAACCTTCCCCTCCCAAAGGATATGAGAGACCACCTTGGATGCGCTCCAAGGATCTACGGCATTGACCGTCACCGTTACAGTGCGGAGTCCCAAATCATACAAAAGATCCGCTTTGCCGGGGAGAGCTAATCCATTGGTACTCAGGCATTTAATTAAGTGGGGGTACGCTTTGTGAACCTGCCGGAAAGCTTCGACTGCATGAAAAGAGGCCAGAGCGTCCCCGGGTCCGGCAATCCCCACTACCGTGATTTCCGGACACAGTTCCAAGGCTTTGCCCACTATATCAACTGCTTCTTCTATGGGAAGGATGCCTTTGGCAACTCCGGGGCGCAATTCCTTACTATTGCAGGCCCGCCGGCAAAACCGGCACTGGATATTGCAGGCGGGGCTGATCGGCAGATGAAGTCTGCCCTTTTTCCCATGGACTGCTCCGTTGAAGCAGGGATGATCAGAAATATTAGGAGTTCGCAATTGATACTCCATCTGAGTTTCTATCAGCTGCTCTATTTGATTGATGATCTGCCTTCGCAAGGGTCTTACACCTTGAGCCTCAATTTCCACGGCCATTTCAGCCTTGGCACCCCTCCTCTGGAGCCGGATGCCGCTTTCATCATTAATGCTTATGATGGACCCTCCTCTCCTTCTGCTTTTTCAGATAGGAGATATATCCTGTTAAGATATCTTCAATAAAGCCGGTCATCTCCAAGACCTGAACATTGTGTCTCTGCAGCACTGCCTTAGCGTAAGATCCTACTTTGACCGCAAAGAGAACCTGGCAGTCAGATAGTAAGGAGATACTATCTGCAAAAGTCTGATCATCATGCTCACCGAAACGGCAGGGAGGACTGTTTTCACGACGTTCCGCGAAGGTCCAGGCATAGGACTCCTCATTGATTTCCACGATATAAAAGCAGGGACTATGCCCAAAATGCTGACTTACGAATTTCCCATCCTTAGAGGCAAAGGCTGCCAACATAAGCACCTCCCCTTTCCTTCAGAGATAGTATTCCGTTACCTCTTCATCGGCAAAATGCAGAAGCTTGAGGATTTGATTGCGATAATCGACAAATTCAGAAGCTCCCCGATTGCGGGGATGGTACATATCCAATTTTAACTCTTTCATGATGCGCCCCGGCCGGGGCGACATCACAATAATTCGATTGGAAAGATAGATAGCTTCGTCCACATCGTGGGTAATAAGGATCATGGTGGTACCGCGCTGCTTCCAGAGATTGATCAGCTCATCCTGGATATTCATGCGGGTAAAAGCATCCAGAGCACCCAAAGGTTCATCCAGAAGCAGAACATCCGGTTCATTGGCCAGTGCCCTAATCAGAGAAACCCGCTGGCTCATGCCTCCGGAAAGCTGATGAGGGTAAGACTTATGAAACTCCTCCAGCCCAATGAGTTGGAGCAATTTTGAAATGCTTTCTTTTTTCTCCTGATATTTCCCCTCTGCTTTCAGCCCGAAAGCAACGTTATCCCAGACATTGAGCCAGGGAAAAAGCGTTGGATCCTGAAAAACCAACCCTCGCCTGGCACTGGGTTCCTCTATCCTTTTCCCATCGCAAAAAGCTCCTCCATGAGTGGGTGTCTCCAACCCGGCGATAATTCGCAAAAGGGTGGATTTACCGCAGCCGCTGGCCCCCACGATGGACACAAATTCTCCCGGCTGAATATCTATACTCACATCACTTAAGGCAGTCAGGGTCGTAGCCAGATCATTGCGGGCAAAAATTTTAGTAACATTCTTGATTTGGATATACCCTTTTCCTCCGTTCATTGGATCGTCCCTTCCTGCCAGCGCAATACTCGTTTTTTCACTTGGGTCAGCACGATGTTCACCACAGTGAAGGTCAGGCAAATGACAATAACCGCTGCATACATCTTGCCAAACTCCGCCCAGCCCTTTTGCCAGTTGATATACCACCCCAACCCTGACTCCACTCCCATCATCTCCGCCACCATAAGGGTAGTGCAGGCTACACTCATGCCCTGGGTTAACCCTTGAAAGATATTCGGCATAGCGGCAGGAAAGGCAACTTTAAAAATAAGCCGTCTCTGCCGTGCACCCAGGGTTCTGGCGACTTCAAAATAGGATTTGCGCACATTCGCAACTCCTGTCAGAGTGGCTATGGTCACCGGATACCAGACTCCTAAAGCAATGAGAAACACACTTCCTTTAAACAATGAAGACGCTATGATCAGAACAATAGGCAGCCAGGTGGTGGAAGGAATCGGGCCTAAGATCTTAATGAGCGGCATAACCCAGTAATGAACTTTTTTCGACCATCCGGCAGTCACGCCGGTGATGAGGCCAACAATGCCTCCAAAAAAGTATCCCGTAAACAGCAGAATGAGCGAATTTCTGATGCAATCCAACAGCAGCACCCGGTCCTCAATGATGGCATTGAGAATCTTGTCCGGCCAGGGAAAGTAAGGAAGGGGCAGTTTTCCGGTTTTAAGAGTCAGGTAATCAAATATAATCAGCACAATAAAAACTGCGCTATAAAAAGGAGCTTGAGCCCTTAAGCTTTCATGAACTTTTTTGGAGAAGAAAGACCCAATGAACCGTCCCAGCAGCAGGAGCACAAAGAATCCCACAAACAGCGGATAAACCGCTGTTGTGGTATTGAATTTATAGTTGGGCAGGAAATAATATTGCAGAAAGAGGGTTACGGCCACGGCTACAGGTGCACCACTGATCATATAATCTAAAGTTCGCTGCCATTCAGTCTTGGGGCGTTTTTCCAATTCCGCCAGCTGGTCGCTGGTCAACGGCGGTGTGGTGCTCATGATAATTTCCCCTTTCGCTCATTAATTCTTCAGATCTTCCAGCTCAAACCGATGCCAGACTTGTTTCTTAAAGGTTTCAGCATCAAGATTCTGATCGATGACACCCAAGGCCTTATATTCGTCGATAGAATCATAGATTGATTTTTCCGTGCCATCGTTGGTGACGTTATAATTATAGAGCTTAAGCAAATCCACGGCATAATCAACACTGCCACTGATATGCTTATTATCCAGGAGAATCTGAGCTGTTTCTTCTTTATTTTCCTCTACCCACAGACTGGCCTTGTAAATTGCTCTGGTAATTTTTTCGGCAGTTACAGGATTCTCACGGATAAAATCTCCTGAGATACCCAGTACGCAGCAGGTTTCATTCTTAAAATCTTCATCCAGAGTAGTGGAACGAATTCTTTTCACCAGTCCTTCCTGGACCCATTTCTCAGCTAGTTGATCCGCAAGAACGGCTATAGAAGCTTCCCCTTTCTGCAATACCTGAAGAGCCTGTTCGGCAGGGAAGTCCTTCCAAGTAAAATCTCCCGGAACGTACCCATCATGGGCAATCAAACGATAGGCAATGTTATGATAGATACCGCCGATCCCGCCATTAATGGCCACAACCTTTCCTTTGGCATCCGCAAAGGAATTGATGGGCGAATCAGCCAGGGCAATGGCCGAGGCGCAGCCGGTGTGCAGGCCGACCGTAAATACCAGATCCACTCCGCTGGTGATGGGTTTAAGCCAGCCGGCAACCATGCCTGCCGAGGTATCGATTTTCCCGCCCACAATAGCGTCACGGGTATCTTCGGCACGGGTCAGCTCCGTATTAAGCCCTTCCGCCTCGAAAAAGCCTTTTTCTTGAGCAATGGCGATGGGCGCCTGGCACAGCCCGCCATTGTACCCAATATGAATCACCCGTTTGGCGGCCGGCTCCGCTTGATAGGCTGCCTCATATTGCTCCGGGGTCAGATTGGCGGATTCCCCGGGCTGCGGCTGTTCTGTCCCGACTTGGCTGCTTTGGGCCGGAGCCCCTTGGTTCGAAGCGCAGCCTGTAAGACTCCCTGCCAGCAGCGCTCCTGTAAGAAGCACTGCGGTTAATCGGAATACCAAGCCTCTTTGCGGTTTTCTCATACTCATCTTCTCCTTCTCACCATCTATTTTTCCTGGCTCATCCTTTGAGGTAACTGAAAGGATCCTTTTCGTACCATTCCTTTTTATAAGGAAGGTTCACATGTTGGGCCAAACGCCTGGGCAAGGAAGTATTCTCAAAGGCAAAAGCGATCCGTTTGACCAGGGAGAACAGCCCTCTGTATCCAAAGTAGGCCCGATCCACATCGAATAACTGAATGGCCGGCACCCCCATCTTCGCTACCCAACCCTGGGTGCCGTTGTGGGCAATCACCAAATCCGGTTGATACCGGGCGATTTGATTGGCCAATTCAAACAGCTGGTTGCTTACCGATACGTGAACTTCGGGCAACTCATCAGCCAAAGAGCCATAAACAGATTCTGCACCGTTATCATAGTGATAGGCTCTCACACCGATGACTTCCAGGCCCAGGTCCTTGAGAACTTTTGCTTCTTCGGCTACGCGGACGACCCCGCCGCTGATCAATACACGCTGGCCCTTGAGGGCCGGCAGGAAGGGCTGAAGAGCTTCGTTCACCTGCTTTTCCTCTTGGTCTGCCAGCCGATTAGCCTTCTCTTTCAAGCCGAAATGCTCAGCCACCGCAAGGAGCCATTTTCGCACCGCTTTCGTACCGATCGGCATTCCTTGGATTACATAGGATATGCCATACTTTTCCTTCAAATATGCAAGCAGATAATCGTCATGAACATTGCACATGCTGATATTCAACGCAGCCTGAGACATTTTACGGTACTCAGCCAAAGAACTGTATTCTGTGTAAACCTGTACATTAAGGTTCAAAGCCTTTAAAAGACGCACCAGTTCTTCCTCATCGGCAGGGCCGATGGAGGTGGCGTTAAACAAATTGACCGTGCGGTTTTTCTGGTAAGCAAAGTTTTGGATGGCCAGCTCATATCCGGGCTCATTTTCCTTAAGGGAAATGAAATCTTGCCCGGGAAGCGGTTCTAAAGGAAGATGCTTAAGCAGTCCGTGATAAAAGGAGTCATAAGCCGTTGCCACCACCCGGGTTCGAAAGCCCGGGCAATGAATGGAGACCAGATGGGCAGCAACTCCTTTCTGGGTTTGACGAACTACTTCTTCCACATCATCACCGATAATGCTTGGGGTACAGGTGGATACTACAAAAATGATCTCAGGACGGAAAGTTTTGTCCGCATATTCGACAGTTTCTCTAAGCTTCTTTTCCCCGCCGCCGATGACGTCTGACTCCTGCAAATTGGTTGTCAGCCAGACCAGGGCCTGCGGCTTCTTTCCCCGTTTCGCTTTGCCTTTATTGGCTGCGGGCCCAAGACTATGCAGTGTACTTCCGCACCCCACCGGACCGTGCATAATGATGACTGAATTCTCCACCGTTGCAGCCATCATCAGGGACAACTGCATCTGGCAGGCACCGGCTTGCCAAAACTTCCTGTTTTTTTGCAGCATGCATCCCGATTGGGCGCAGTCCAACAGCTCTTTCCCGCAGCCGCTGAAGCTGTCTCCGATGGTTAGACGCTGTTCCCGGGTGGGGGGAATATTTTGTTCATAATAGCTCATGTTTGACCTCCTACTTCGGGGCGACAAGGACATCGATCAGATCTTCAAATAAGTGCAGCCCGCCCCGGTATCCTGAATACCCTCGGTCCACAATAATGCGGTTGTATACGGGGAAGCTGACGCTTAAGTAATGGAGACCCCGGCCGACTGCCAGCTCCTTCTCCAGTGAACTGCCTAAGAGGTAAAGAGGAGTATAGGCATCAAAGTAACGCTGTCCCTGGTCCTGAGGATGCCTTTGCCTGAGAGTCACACCGATGCGGCTGGTGTCCCTTTCAAATATCAACTCACCCAGTAAATTCTTCGCCTGAAACGCCTCCCTGAGTAGTTCTTTTTGTCCGTCATGAAGAAGATCGGTTATGAAAATATCTTTGGGTACCCACCCTAACTCCCTTTCTAAAAACTCTGCATAGGGGATGGCATAGTTGGAGTTGGTGATTATGGCTGCATAAAATTTGTAGTCAGCATCGGTAAAAATATCCACAGCCCGTTCGAAATAGCCATAATACTCTTTGTTTTCCTGGGCAATAACCTCTTCAACCTTTTGCGGTTCTATCTCCAGCTTTTCTGCAACCTCCTTCAGAAAGTGATCAGTGGCTTCAGGACCGATGGGCAGATCGGTGATCCAGTAGGGTGTACCATGTCTTTGCTCAAAGTTCTCCACAAACTCCACCCCCCACACATGGGAAAACAGAATATTTAAGGTGGCTGACGGAGCACTAGTAAGGTTGGCAAAGGTCTGTTCAGGGGTAAAGAAGGTATTCACCTCCAGGCCCAGCTTTTCTAATAGCCGTTTTATTTCACTTAGATCTCCCCGAAAAAACGGGTCGTAAGAGGGCACCAAACCAAAAAGATTGACCAGTTTAGGTTTTTTAGGGTTAGACCTGGGCAGATACTTATTAAAAATACCTTCCAGGGTGATGGAATAGCCCGCATAGGCATCTCCCTTAAAACTGGGAGTGCTGATGGCGATGACAGGCTTTCTCCCGCCGGCAAATTCACTGACAACACCCTGCACGTCATCCCCGATCATCTCGGTCATGCAGCCGGTAGCTACGACGAATAAGTCGGCATCAATAAGGTCCAGCGTGGATTGAATTTCCTCATGCAGACGGTCACTGCCGCCAAAGACAATTTCCGTCTCGGTCACGGCACTGGTAGGCGCACTTTGACCACTGGCATAGCTGGAACCGCAGTATCCGGCTCCAAAAGCCGCGGCACCGCTGAGATTGCCTCCGCAGCCGAGGGTGCTGTGAATTATGGGCACCACCCTGGGCAGAGCACTCATGGTGGCCAGAGCCCCTCCCAATGCGCAGGATGTTCGCGGTCTTTCGATAAAGATTGCCATGGTTTTCCTCCCCTAAAGTCTTAATCAGATAAAAGCGGCTAAATCCCCGCAGCATTTCCCCCGACGACCACTCCCCTTTCCAAGGCCAACAATTGATCTGACCAGCTTGTCGCCCACTCTTGCAGTTCTTTTATTTCCAAGGGAGCGGGAACCTTAGAGCTTTTATGCTCCACAATTTTTTCGGCCAGGCGGGTATATACTTTTGCTTGTTCGGATTCAGGAGCAGCTTCAATGGTGGTCTTTCCCTGCAACTCACTTTGGGTTACTGTAATGGAGCGGGGAATATATTCCACCACCTGGGTCTGAGTCCGTTCAACAAAATCATCGACAATGGCTTTGGCATAGCCCTGGTTGATGGAATTGGCAATGACGCCCCCCAACAACGCTCCACCTGAATTGGAATATTTCTTGATCCCTTTAAAGAGATTATTGGAGGCATAAATGCTCATAAAATCTGATGAGGAAACCGTAAACACATGTTCGGCGATCCCTTCCCGAATCGGAATCGCAAACCCTCCGCAAACCACGTCCCCTAATACGTCATAAATGACAAAATCCAAATCCAGGCTTGCAAAGACTTTTTGCTGCTTAAACAATTCCACCGCTGTGATAATCCCCCGTCCCGCGCAGCCCACACCCGGGGCCGGGCCTCCTGCCTCCACGCAATAGATTCCATTGAAGCCCTCAAAGATTACTTCGGATGCTTTCACCACACTTTTTTCCCTCAAGGTATCCAGCACCGTAGGGATGTACCTTCCTCCCCGCAGCGTATTGGTGGAATCGCTCTTAGGATCGCAGCCAAACTGCATCACCTTATACCCGAGCTTTGACAAAGCTGCACTTAGATTTGATGTGGTGGTGGATTTGCCAATCCCTCCCTTGCCATAAATTGCAATCTGTGTGATTTTCTTTTCCATAACACCCTCCGCAAAAATTAGTTCTGTCTACTCCATACACTTCTGATGTGATCACTAAGCTAAAATCTTTACACAAAAGAAAAAGAGATCAAGTATATACCTTAAGATAAGGTCCTGCTTAATCTCCAGTTTACTGGTCAATTATTATCAAGTTGTCAGGTTTTGATGCTTAATCCCTATAGATTATGATCCTTTAACTAGGCTGTTCCTTTTCTGTTAACTTGGTTTTTTAACCTGAATTTCTCATTTTTATCAATCTGGATGACAATACCATCTTGAACAATTATCGTGACAGAACCATGTTTCATTGAGTCAATAATTTCTAATAGTGTTACTACCCATGAAGGATTAACCTGGCTGACGGCGGGTTGGACTTTTTCGCTCTCTTTAATCCTCAACACCTCCTGACAAGGGTACTTGATCAAGGCATTCCTGAATACGCCGCCTGAAACTATCTATGCTGTATACGCAAGTTTTCCCGCAATTTGCTTAACTATAGAGGAAATTCCAATTCCCCTGGAAAAAAGCACTTCTTTATGGCATTTTTTTGCTGCCTTTTTGGTATCCCACATACTGGCATGTGAACAAGCTCCCAGAATTACGATTACCAAATCCACGTCTTTAATTAATTTCTCTAAATTCCTTTTATTATGTTTCTTCGGAATGCCATCATAAAAGTGAATTTCGACCCGGCCTGTTTTTCCCAGAAGCTTACCATATGTTTCTTGATTATGATTTTGCCCACCTACGATAGCAATCCTCATTTTAATCCCTCTCCTTCCACTAGATGATAACACTTTTCAACACTTACTTATCCAATCAATTTACTATGTTTTGCATTAAAAAAAGAGAGCTGCAAACTTCATACCATTCTTTAATTTGTCTATGCAAAAAATTATATGTTTTTATTTTACTATTATTCCTATAGGATTTATAAATATATCTTAAGGGGTATTCTATTCTACAACAGATCTTTTGTCAATAGGAATTTCATCAAATTTTCTTCCCTTACATTCCCGGATTCTCTTATGTTCTTTCAATCTGGCATAAAAGTGCTTTCAACACCGGGAACCCGGAGATTGGATCGCGATTATAGAAATCAGTCAAATTATTGGCATTGGCATGGCGCCAGGGTTCCGCCTGGATCGGCCCTCCCCCGCCCACATTAAGTTCTACCACTCCCTGGGGAATGTCTTCCGTTACGGCAGCATAAAACTCCACACTTCCTCGTTCCGTAAGAATGACAACCTTATCGCCATTCCGGACACCACGAAGGAAAGCATCTTCCGGATTAATAATGACCTGAGGTTTTTCTTGAAGTTTGAGCAAACCAGGGATATTCAAATGCTGGGAACGGAAAGTAGATTGAATTCTCGCTCCGGTATTCAAAATCAAAGGATATTTCTTATACAAATCCGGGTTGCCGAACTTCCCTTCTGCGGGTTCTGAGTATACCGGCAAGCCGTCGTATCCATATTGGAGCAGTATGCCGGCATTGATTTCTACTTTGCCGGAGGGGGTATTAAATCCTGCTTGACCATCAGCCCGCAGCAACCCTTTCGCGTATTTTTGATACTGCGGTTCCGGCCGGGGTAAAAGAATTCCATCTTCTGCTTCCTGCAATCTCTCCAATACTTCAGGATTTTCAGCAAAAGCCTGCTTTAAAAACTCATCATCACCTTGAGGAAACAGCTCGCCATATCCTAACCGTTCAGCCAAAGCCGCCAAGATTGCCAAGTCGCTTTTTGCTTCACCCACTGGTTCAATCACTGGTCGTCTTAAACGCAGATAACCTGGATAACGCTGATAAGATGTGTTTTCAAAATAGGTTGTAGCCGGCAGCACTACGTCTGCGAATTGAGCATCCCGGGTGAGAAAACGATCTATTACCACCAAGAAATCCAAGCTTGCAAAGGTCTCTTCCCATATGTGGGTTTGGGGATAGGAGGTCAAAATAGATGCACCTATATTGATCAGCCCTTTGATTGGGTAGGGTTTACCTTCTAAGACTGCTTTGGGGAATTCCATAAATTGAGCACTTTCCGTGAGTTCGTAGAACAGTGGGTATTCTGCCGCACCAATCGGAGCTATGCCTTCAGGTTTATAGGCAAATAATCTTTGGTTCCCTGGTCGCAAGGCCTGATTGATGACTAACCCACCGGGCACATCGATATTTCCGGTAATGGCCCAAAGAAGATAGACAGCTCGAATGGATTGTACTCCCCCATTGGAATACTCCAATCCGGTATACGTCCTTAAAGTCGTGTGCTTCGTTGTTGCAATCAGACGGGCCAATTGAATGACTTGCTCAGCCGGAACCCCAGTAATTTTCTCCACTTCAACAGGGGAAAATTCTTTCACATATTCCCTTAGCTCGGCAAAGCCTATAGTCCAGCTCTCCACAAATTCTTTGTCATATAATTCTTCTTCAATCACCAAATTGAGAAGACCTAAAGCTAACGCGCCATCCGTCCCCGGGCGAACAGCGATCCACTGATCCGCTCTTTTGGCAATATCGCTGCGCATATGGTCAATGGCAATAATCCCTATTCCTTTCTGCTTCGCTTTTAGAATCCGGTCAAACATAAAGGGCGGGGAATCCGTAGCAGGATTTGCTCCCCAGACAACAATCAGCTTGCTGTTCTCAATATCCGGTTCTAAAGCGGGTCCCAGCAGCCCGAAATTCGCCTTAGGTGCCAATACACCGAAAGAGGTGAAACATAAGGAGCTTACACTAGCCACATTAGGAGAGCCAAAAGGCCAAAGAAATCTGGAAGTCATGGTTTCCCCACCACCGGTGAACTCCGCAAAAGACTGTTCAAAGGTTCCCCTTCCGCTATGACTGGCTACCGCTTGAGGGCCATATTTCTCCTTAATTGCCAGGAGCCTCTCAGCCACATAATTCAAAGCTTCATCCCAGGTGGTTTCCCTAAATTGACCGTCTCCCCGTTTTCCTGTACGAATCAGCGGTTTTTTCAAACGATCAGGTGAGTGAACCACTTCAGGTGCATGTTTTCCCCGAATGCATAAGGCTCCAAAAGGAACCCCCTTTAAAGGAGAGATCTCCACTAATTCACCGTTCTTAACTCCAACTTCTACAGCGCACCCTCCCGGGCAAATCCCGCAAATTGTTTTCTGGGTTACCTTGGTACTCATTTTCATCCCACCTACCCCTTCTTATTTTGTCAAACATAAAGTGATTCCGCCTGCCTTAATGACCCTAATTCCTGCCTTAACAATGACTGTATCAATTATCCGCTTGAGTCCTCCATTCATGGTTTTCATGGTTATATAATAAAGGCCCCATAACATCAGTATTTCACTAATGTCATAGGGCCTTTAGTTGACTAATCAGCCATTGAGTTAAGGAGATATTCAATTATATACCCGACTAAACCTAGTTGATTACTTTTATTTATAAAGCAATTTTAATCTAACACTATTAAAATGTCAATGCCTTCTTCTATAATATCCTGCCCCTGCCGCCACTAACTCCTGAAATATCTTTTGACTGCTCTTATCCTTCATCATCACTTCAGGATGCCATTGCACTCCTATGCAGAAATGGGCGTCAACTTTCTCAATCCCTTCGATGATGCCATCGGGAGCGACAGCGCTGATCACAAATCCTTGGGGAGCCTCGGAAACTGCCTGGTGATGAACACTGTTAACTGCGATTCGCTCTTCACCAAGGAAGGTCCTTAATCGGGATTCCTTGAGAGTTATTTCATGCCAGGGGAAGTCCCGGGGGGCTTTCATCTTATGCTCCATAGATTCTGGGCATTGGCTGATAATATCCTGAAAAATCTTTCCGCCTGCGGCTACAGCCAGCACTTGAATCCCTTTGCATATCCCTAAGAGAGGAAGGTTCACTTCCAGAGCCTTTTGGGTCAGGAGAATCTCACTGAAATCCCGATCCGGCAGACAATCTCCGATTCCCCGCAGCGGATCTTCCCCCAGCAAAATAGGGGAGATATCCCCTCCACCCGTAAGGATAAGTCCATCCATAAGGGCAATGACTTCCTCGGCATCTTCAGCGGCAGCGACTGGGGGTAATAGTATGGGCTGCCCTCCCGCTTCCCTAACCGCTTCCACATAGCGGGCCCGCGGATAGGATTTTAGCTCCTCATTACAATGAGCAGCAGTTATGCCAATGACAGGTTTGCGCTTCATTATGTATCTCCTCTCCATACATTTCTCTACACCGTCTTTATAGCGTATGATTATTGGGCCGCTCAGAGCCTCTTCCCTAAACATACTATTCAATACTCTGCATTAAGTGATGAAGAATAAAAACAGCATTAGTCGTTCCGACCAACGCTGCCGCTGTGTTTATCTTAATTTATCTTCATTCCATGTATTATACTCATTAAATATCAGTCAGTCCTAAACTGATTTCAATCGCTTGATCCACCCTCAGCATCACTTCTTCATCAAGAACGGCGACCTTCTCCTTGAGGCGGCTTTTGTCAATCGTTCGGATCTGTTCCGTCAAAATGACCGAATCCCGTTCCAAACCACTGCGCTTGGCCCGCACCTCCACATGAGTCGGCAGCTTTGCTTTAGCAATCTGAGATGTAATCGCAGCTATAATAGTCGTCGGACTAAACTGATTTCCGATATCATTTTGGATCACCAACACAGGGCGGGTACCGCCTTGCTCGGATCCGACGACGGGGTTGAGTTCAGCATAGTAGATTTCCCCGCGTTTTATAATCATCTCTGACACTCCACATTAGAATCTTCATAAACCACCTGGACCTCTTCCTCAGCAAGGAACAGCTCTCTGGCAATGGCTAAGTTCAATTGAGCCATTTCCTCATAACCTTTACGCATCTGTTCGCGGATTCCCCGTTTCCGGCGTTCATGAAGAACACTGTTGATTGCTTCACGTATAAATTCGCTACGATTTCTATTCTCAAGCGTAACGACATCATCCACTTCCGCGAGCAAATTCTCCGGCAAACTAATCATTATCCGCTTACTCTCTGCCACACCAGCACCCCCAAGTCATTTAGCCACAGCTATACTTCATTATAGACAATAACCCTAAAAAGTGTCAACGAAGTATGACGTTGAGATAAGCTAAAAAACCTTCAAATCAGCCTTATTCGCCATGTAAATTTTGGCATTCCTTGGTTTTCGCCATTAATTAGCTTATTTTTCGGGATTATATCTATTATATGAGTATAGCCTCAATGATATACTCTCAATCTGCATTCTGCTAAATTTTCTTCTGCTTGGCAAGAATTCGTTCCACTACGCTTTCATGGGCAAGTCTTTCCAATTGATCATCTAAAAGAGTTAAGTTCCCGGCTTCTCCTCTTCTTTCCATGGCTAATTTCAGCAACACATCAGCAAAATGAGGATTCTTAGGCAGCAGGGGGCCATGCAGATAGGTTCCAAAGACATTTTTATAGCGCATGCCCTCTCCTTGATCCTCGCCATTATTCCCATGACCATGGATGACCTTGCCCAGGGGTTCTAGTCCAGGGCCAAGATAAGTTCTCCCCGAATGATTTTCGAATCCCACCAAAGTAGACAGGGAACCGGAATTCACCTCTGCCAGCTCTTCAAGCTCTAAATTCACCACCACATTGCCGATCAAGCGGTTGGCACCGGCCACGGTCCAGAGATCCAGAATCCCCAAACCGGGAATCCTCTGCCCCTCAGCGGTCTGATAGTATTGACCCAGAAGCTGATAACCACCGCAGATGGATAATACCACCAGTCCATCTTCAATGGCTGCCTTTAATTCCTCAACCCGTCCCATCAGGTCAGCCACGAGTATGTTTTGTTCCCGATCCGATCCTCCCCCGAGAAACAAGATATCCAAAGCATGAAAATCAATCTGCTCCCCTAAAGAAACATTTTGCACCTCAAAATCTAACCCACGCCAACGGGTTCGTGCTGCCAAGACCAGAATATTTCCTCGATCCCCATAGAGATCCAACAAATCCGGGTAGAGATGGCCGAGTTTGATTTTCAAATTTACCCCTCCCCTCTTTGGATGTGTTGCCTGGAATTCAGCTCGCAGCTCTTAATCTGCCTGTTCGCCAGAAGTTCCCGTGTGGGAAAAAGCAAGGTGTAGGTAGGAAGGATAAAAATTGTTGCCTGACCTGCCAAGCCCTCAGATAGTTTCTCCAGAGCATTGCTCATTTCCCGTTCAAGGTGCAACTTGTCTGCCGGTACTCCTGCATATTTGAGGCGGACCGCCATATCCTCCGCCCGCAGCCCGGAACAGACAATTCTTTGAATTCGTTCCTCTTCTCGGCCTAAACACTCAAAGTCTACATCCCACAGCCAGGAAATATCCCGGCCATCGGCCGCTAAATCATTGATGCCGATGAGCAGACGAATAGGATGCTCTTTACGGCTTAATACGGTCTGAAGCACTTGATTAAAGCCGGTGGGATTCTTAACCAGGGTCAAAGTAACTGCTCCTTGGGGCAGGATGAATTGCTCCATGCGGCCGGCCTGTGGTATGAATTCACTTAAGCCCCTCTGAATTTCCCGATCTTTTATTCCTATACGCTTGGCTGCCGTCATGGCCGCTAAAGCATTGTAAAGATTATAATATCCTTGCAGGGTTATGGAATAGGAAGTCGGCTCCACCCTGAATTGGATTCCATCTTCCCCCGCTTTGACATTCTGAGCCAGTACAGGGGGCTCCGGACGCTTATAACCGCAGGGGCAGGCATAGATTCCTAATTGTCCATAATGATAAAGAGTATAGACCAATTCTGCTCCGCAATGAGGGCAGAACCTGGCTTCCCGAGTCTCTGTGCTGTAGATTTTACTGTCCGGAGTCTGCTCCACCCCATAATATAAAGTATGGATTCGCTCCCGACCGAATTGAGCCACCAAGGGATCGTCAGCATTAAGAATCAAATGCGTTTGAGGGGGAATGGCGTCCCGGACAAGTTTAATGGTGGTATCCAGTTCTCCATAGCGATCCAACTGATCTCTGAAAAAGTTCGTTACGATGGCGACATGAGGAGCGACCTGCTGACAGAATTTCGGTACCGTAGCCTCATCCACCTCCAAGAGGGCCATCTTTACTTTGGATCGTCCCCCCCAACCGGTATTGGCCAGCAACGCCCCGGTAATCCCTGTGACTAAGTTAGCCCCCGCCTGATTAAAGGCAAAGGTCTTTCCGTCCGCCTTGAGTATCTGGGCCAGGAGGTTGGCTGTGGTAGTCTTGCCGTTGGTTCCTGTCACCATAATAATCCCATCCGTATAAGCGCTGCTCAGCATGCCCATGAGCTGAGGTTCAATCTGCAAAGCTATTTTGCCGGGCAGGGTTGTTCCCTTTTTGCCCAGCAGCTTTAATATACTGCCCATGCCCTTGCCCGCCCATAGGGCGAGCCAAAAACGACTTGTTCGTCTCACGCCTGTATCTCCTTTTCACCCGATGTCCCAATTTTAGCATTCCTTAAGGGACTATATCAAGGATTAACACAGGTTCCTGTCAGAACTACTTGAAAATAAAGCAGGGAACGGACTTCGCCGTTCCCTGCCAGGCTCTTATTTAGCAGCCATGCTCCTCTTCTTCAGATAATTTTGATTGACACAAGTCAAGGGAGCTTCCCCTCTCAGCACAGCGGCAATATTACCAGCGGCAATCTCGGCCATGGCATCCCTGGTCTCAACAGTAGCATTGCCGATATGAGGAGTAAGGATGACCTGATCCAGCTTTTCCAGCCCTGCCGTGATCTGAGGTTCAAACTCATACACATCCAGAGCTGCTCCGGCAATGCTTTTATTTTCCAGAGCCTTCAACAAAGCTTTCTCATCGACCAAAGGCCCCCGAGCGGTATTGATCAGATATGCCGAAGGTTTCATGGTTTCCAGCTCCCTTTCCCCGATCATATGATGAGTGGCAGGACTATAGCTTAAGCTCAAGCTCACAAAATCCGCAGTTTTCAACACACCTTCCAAAGACATATAGGTGAACCCAAGTTCTTTCTCCTGCTGTTCTGAGAGGCGTGTTCGGCTGGTATAGACGATTTTCATATCAAAACCTTTCGCCCGCCGGGCAATAGCCTTCCCAATATTCCCCATGCCGATAATCCCGAGGGTCTTGCCTGTAACATCCACTCCCAGATGGTACAAAGGAGCCCAACCTTTAAAGCGTCCGGCACGGGTCTCTTTATCCCCTTCAACAATGCGGCGGGCGATGGCCAGAATAAGGCCGAAGGTCAAATCCGCCGTGGCATCCGTGGAAACATCCGGAGTGTTGGTTACTGGGATATTGGCTTCCCCAGCTGCAGCAATATCAATATTGTTATAACCGGCACCATAATTGGCGATCACTTTCAGCTGGGGGTTGGCTTCGATAATATCTTTATCAATCGCATCGGACAAAAGGCAGAGCAGAGCATCCTTGCCTTTCAGACCGGCAATGATTTCCTCCTTGCTCAATAGCCGCAAATTATCATGCATGGTTACATCAAATTCTTTAGAGAGAATCTCATAAGCAAGTGAAGGAATCCTTCCTGTAATAAACACCTTTTTTCTGTTTGAATTTACATTTTGTTTCATATATTAAAACCACCTTCCGCAATGTAAAACACTCTTTGTTGGTTCTAAAATACCATAGCACTCACCCAAAGACAATACCTGGAAAAAAAGCTTTTATCTTTGAAAAACTGTTAAATTTAAAAACGTTCCAATAAAAGGGATAGTTCAGATAATTATCTTAAATCTGTATACCTGTGCTGGACAGTCCCCAAAAATCATCTTATAATTTAATAGCCAATTTCCTTTTGGTAAAATCTATTTGTGATGTATTTATGATGTAGTTGTATTGAGCAAAAGACAGGAGGGAAAGCCCGTGCTCTATTCTTATCTGGATAAACGGCCCACCCTGGGGAAGGATGTCTTCATCGCCGATGGAGCAAAGATAATCGGCGATGTCCATATCGATGAGGGTGCCAGCATTTGGTACAATTCCGTAATTCGCGGTGATATAGCTTCTATTTACATTGGTAAAGGAACAAATATTCAGGATCTCTCCGTAATCCACGTTAATACTAATGTGCCCGTGATCATTGAAGATGATGTTTCCATAGGCCACTCCGTAACTCTGCATGGGTGTACCATTAAGAAAGGAACCATGATCGGCATGGGTTCCACGATTCTTAACGGAGCCATTATTGAGGAGGGCTCTATGGTGGCTGCAGGCTCCCTCATCACAGAGAACAAACAGTTTCCCCCTCATGTTCTGATTATGGGATCACCGGCTAAAGTGGTAAGAGCGCTCACCTCTGATGAAGTAAACGCTCTTAAAGAAACTGCCGAACGTTACTCCCAAAAAGCGCGGGAACATCGGGAAAACAGCCCTCTTCCTATAGCAAAATGCTAAGATCTGTTTAAAAATCCGGCAATTTCGAAATGACTCAGCAAGATGAGTAAACTTCAAAAGCGGTGATTTTTAATATACCGGTCGAATAATACACTTCCCACAGAAAAAGCACCTTCCTCAAACTGCTATGCTCCCCTTAATGACATTGACTTGACAGGGGGCAGTTCAAATGGAAAGTGCTTTGTTTTATTTAATATACACCCGTGGAACCCGCTTCGATATTCCACAGACAATCTCATAATTTATCGTATCCAACCAACCGGCCATTTCCGTGGCATCGATCCGTTCATAACCATCCATGCCGAGTAGGGTAACCACATCCCCTACCTGCACCTCCGGTATTTTCGTGACATCCAGCATGGTCTGATCCATACAGACTCTCCCAATCATGGTGGTTCTTCTGCCTTTAATTAAAACTTCACCCTTATTGGATAGATTCCGGCGCAGACCATCGGCATAACCGAGGGGAATCGTCGCCACCCGGGTGGGATAGGCGGTTCTGAAGGTTCTGCCATAGCTGATGGTTTCCCCTTGGGGGACCACCTTGATATGGTTGATCTTGGCTTTCCAGGAAAGTACGGGCTCCAAACCTAAATCATTGCCCACATGCTGGGAGGGAGGAAGTCCATAGAGAATAATCCCCGGCCGCACCATGTCCAGATGAGCCTCCGGCAGCTGCAGCAGAGCTCCGCTGTTGGCTGCATGCCGGATAGGGATATGAATTCCCTGGGCTTTGATTTTATCACACATCACTAAAAATTTCCTCAGTTGCTCCCGGGCAAACCTCAGATCACTATGATCCGCCGTGGCAAAATGAGTATAAATTCCCTCTATGTAAAGACCAGGCAGCTTGGTACAGCCGAAAAGTTCTTCCCAATCCTCTTCTCTGAAGCCAATGCGCCCCATTCCTGTATCCACTTTAAGATGAATTACTGCCTTCTTGCCCTGTCTCTCTGCTTCTTTCGCTAAAATTACTGCTTGATCTAACTGATACACCCCGCAAATAATATCTTCTTTAACAACTGTCTCTATGGATTCTTCGGGTAAAGAACCGATGAGCATGACTTTGATATCCGGATACGCTCTTCTAAGCTCCAAAGCTTCATTCAATAAGGCAACTCCGAAACGACGGGCACCTCTTTCATAAAATGCTTCTACTGCTTGTAAGGCTCCATGTCCGTATGCATCAGCTTTGACTATGGGCATGATTTCACTTTCAGTCAAGGCCTGAATCCGGTCATAATTCCTCTGCAGCGCTTGTAAGTTGATTTCTGTCCAAACCGGTCGTCTATTTTCCATGGTGCCCTCCTTAATGATTATTCTCCAGACTTCTCCGTGCCTTGGGCAGCTGATCCGCCACCTCACCGGCTGTGTATCCGCTTAAGCCGAATTCACCGGTCAATTGATCCGCTGCCTTGCCATGGAGATATACCCCCAGACAGGCTGCAGCTAAAGGTTCCACCCCTTGGGCCAACCAAGCCAGAATACTCCCTGTAAGCACATCTCCCGTCCCTCCGGTCCCTAATCCTGGATTACCGGTAGGGTTAAGGAATGCCCGCCCATCCGGGGCAGCAATAATAGTAATCGCTCCTTTAAGAACAATGATACTTTCCCATTCTACAGCCTTACTTATGGCCAGTTCAAGCCGATTGGCCTGCACTTCTTCCGTCGTACACCCGCACAAGCGAGCCATTTCGCCGGGATGAGGGGTAAGGATTAAAGGCCCCCGGCCCTGGCGCCAACCCAGAATTCCTGGTTCCTTGGCCAAAACATTCAAAGCATCGGCATCAAGGATTACCGGAAGAGGAAGATTGCGTAGAACTTCCTCTATAACCAGCAACAACTCAGGCTCTTGCCCTAATCCCGGGCCTATGGCTAAGGCTTGGGCCTTCTCCGCCCGTTCGTAGATAACAGGCCAGGCATTGCCATTGAGGGCCTTTTCACTTTCCGCACCCCAAACCGTAGCTTCTGTCAAAGCAAGATCGATTCCTTCCGCAAGTCCACGGGGAACAACCATCTGCAATAAACCTATCCCCGAGCGCAGGGCGGCTTTACCAGCCAACAAAGCGGCACCGGTCATTCCTTCCGAACCTGCCACCAAAACCCCCCGGCCATGGGTCCCTTTATGTCCCTGCAGACTGCGGATGGGTAAATATTGGCACACATCCTCAGTCAATATAGATGTAGTCAGCTTTTCATCATCCAGGAAGCGTTCCGGAATGGAAATAGGGTCTACGCTGACCCGACCCGCATATTCGGGTCCTACCCCTAAAAAATGACCGAGCTTGGGCAGACCAAAGGTAACCGTGGCATCAGCCATGATGGCCTTGCGGTAAACTTTTCCCGTATCTGCCTCCACACCACTGGGAATATCTACGGCAACAACAGGCACCTGAGCCCGATTGATTTCTTCCACATATTCATCAATTAAGCTGGGCAGGGCGCCGCGAAAGCCCGTCCCATAGATAGCATCTATAATCACATCAGCCTGAGCAAGCGAGATTCTCACCAGTCTGCGCTGTTTTTCTCCCTCGATAGTGAAGAGCTTACCCCCGGTATTTTGGTACAGTCGATAATTGAGGGCTGCATCACCTTTGAATTCTTCAGCCCTGGCGAAAGAATAGACGGTTATATCCATTCCTAAGATCAAGAGGTGCCGGGCAACAGCTAAGCCATCCCCGCCATTATTGCCTTTACCCACAAAGACCGTAGCTCTTCCCGCCGACAGTTGAATATGCCGGTCTTCAAGCATTTGACGGACTTCTTGAATCACTGCCAAGGCTGCATTTTCCATGAGCAATAAACTGGGTATACCAAAATCCCGAATTGCCCGTTCTTCCAGTTCGCGCATTTGTTGGGCACTGACCACTCTCATAGCTCCACCCCCACCTATCTTTATAGAAAACCCCGAAAGCACTGCTTTCGCACTGATATGAACGAGGCTGTCAAGTGTGCCTCTTTAAAATCTTTTGGTTTTATCTTGGAAAGACTAACTATGGCTCTTTCCAATCATGGAGGATAGGGCAATGCTGGAGAGCAACCCGAGCGCCATGATTGGGTTCTGCTACAACGGGGAACTGGATTACCCCCGGTTCCCTCTTGAATTTGAAACGTTGTAGGAGAATCTAAAGCGTTAAACTCTTGGGGCAAAGCCCCAACCTATTACACTCTCCTTTTAAAGACACGGCACGAAGGCAAACAAAACATCGACGGTGAGCAGTCTGATATTCGTGGGTTTGGCTATCCACATTAAATCTCTCCGTCGGGGGAGCTAAGCCACGAACTTGTGTCGTGCATTCAAACGTCAATGACATCTTAGCACATGTGCGAATCGTGGGTTCTCCTTTACGGATTTTCACGTTTGCCTTCGGGCCCTACCTTCAACTGGGTGTTCTTTATTCGTTATCGTTGAATCTTAAGACACGGTCTCTTTCTCCAGTTCATTGGCAATGGCCCAAACAAAGCCTGCTAATTCACGGGCCACTGCTGAGACGACTTTGCCGGGAGGTTTGCCCTTGGCCATAAGTTTAGAGTATTTACCATGCAAACGATGTTGAGCCTTCCATGCCATAGCTTGAACCTGAGGGGGGAGTCCTTCCTGTCTTTTGAGAAGATTCCCTTTGAGTGCCGGTTGATATCGGTAACTCCAAGCAGCCTCGACCAGCAATCGGCGAACATGGGTATTTCCTGCCTTGGTGATCGCCCCCTGTCTCCGTCTTTCTCCACTGGAATATTCGCTGGGAACCAGCCCGGTATAGCTCATCATGGATCGAGCACCTTCAAATCTAGTAAAGGAACACACTTCAGCCACTAACCCTATCGCTGTAATCTCTGCTACTCCCCGTAGTGATTGTAATCCTTGAATGATAGGGGCTTTAGGGCTATACAGGGCTTGATGATGCATTTCCTGTTCTATCCGTTGTAAACGTTGCTCTATCTCGTTGAGATGGTGGAGGTATTCCTGAAAGACCACACGAAGGGCTGCATTACTCCATTCTAAACGATTAAGCCACTTACGATGCGCTGCAGACCAATTTCTGACGTTCTCTGGAGAAGTGATGTTATTGCGCATAAGAAACTTGGTGAGGCGATGCCTTGCTCTGAGTTGATCCTCTTTAGCATCTTCCCGAGCCCGGACTAAGTCACGAAGCGCTTCATCCTCTTCAGTTGGAACATAAACAGAGGTCAACTCTCCGGCACGCAAAAGCTGGGCTAAACGCAAGGCATCACGACGGTCCGTCTTGACCCGTTCCCCGGGTCGTTTTGGAATGAGTGACGGGGCCACAACAACACATTCAATGTCCATACTTACCAGCAAACGATACAGCCAATAACCCGTTGGACCAGCCTCATAGCACACCTTGAGTTGTGAGGAGTCGCCTAGTTTCTTAAAAAGTGTTCTTACGGCTTCAGGTGTATTAAGAACAACTCCCCAATAACGCGGTGCTCCACGACCTTCGTCAGCAAGAGCGACAGCAATCTTTTCTTTTGAAACGTCTAATCCTACGTATTTTGTGGCATCCTTCATAGTATGGCTCCCCTTTCGTATGTAGCTCTGTTTTGGTTCGGCCATACTAGTTTGTACCAAAACAACCTACGATTTACGAAAGGGGTGCCTCGTTCATGATAACTTGTTGCTTCGCCGTGCTTTAAACGCATGCTCGTAAATGAGGCGAAGTCGCTGGTTGCACTTATGCTTAGAAAGTATATAGCGCAAGCTTATACTTTCTGACAGTGCTAAAAAAGTATGGCCATTCCTACAGCGTACTCTTTCTCGTGGGAAAGGCTTATGCGGATCTGGGTTCCCCCCCGTCTATGCAGCACTATCTCAGCCTTTTCCGTAAGGAATACAGCAGGTTCCCCCAAATCATTGCTGAGGATCTCAATATCATGCCAGGAAAGGCCTCTTAGTCCTGTCCCTAAAGCTTTAAGGACCGCTTCTTTACCTGCAAAACGCGCCGCCCAGCTGGATACTGCCTTATGCTGCAACTTCTCAATTTCACGTTCGGTAAACAAACGCTCCCGAAGCTTTGGTGTTCGCTCACAAGCTTTAGCAAAGCGCTGAATTTCTACAATATCCACTCCTGGGATCATAATATGCCTCCCTAAAAATCCCTACAACTTTTCCAACATATCCTCATCTTCCATAGTGGTTAAGGGCAAATGCATGGTTACAGTCGTGCTGATATTGGGTTGACTCTTAATCTGTAAACCATACTCTTTGCCATAGTGGCCAATTAAGCGTTCATGAACATTAGCCATACCCACTCCATTACCTGAACCAACACCGGGTTTTAACACTTCCTGGAGACGTTCCGGCTGTATGCCGACTCCATCATCAGCCACAGTAATATACAGCTCCTGGCCTTTTTGCTCCACTTTCACAGAGACGACTCCATTGCCGATTTTCTCCGTAATCCCATGCTTGACGGCGTTTTCCACGAGGGGCTGAACGCTTAAGCGCGGAACCAAGGCATCCATGAGCTCTTCGGGAATCTCACTTTTAAAATGAAGCTTACGCCCAAAGCGAGCTTTTTCGAGAATTAAGTAAGTCTTAACAAAGCTCATTTCCTCCCGCAAAGTAATCAAACTTCCATGGGATTTGAGCGCCTTGCGGAAAAATTCCGCAAGATGAATCAACAATCGTCGTGAACGATTGGGGCTGGTGCGGCTGGTGGCAATAATAGTATTGAGAACATTGAAAAAGAAATGGGGATTGATTTGAGCTTGCAAGGCATTCAGTTGTGCTTCCGCAGCCAGTTTCGCCTGGTGATCAAGTTCTGCTAGTTCAATTTGAATCCCCAGTAGATCAGCCATCCCAATAGCTAAGCGAATCAGATCCGATGAGAGCTGTCCAACCTTGGTTTCATACAATTTCATGGTTCCCACTACTTCACCCTGACACTTCAGAGGTACGATAACAGCCGCCGCCAGAGGACAATCACAGGTGTTCTGTCTGGGACAATTCAATTCTTTTTGAGTTCGTACTATCTTATAAACTCCGGATTGGATCACATCCCGTGTCGCCCGGGTAAGAATTTTATCTCCCGGATGATGCTGATCGCAGCCCACGCCCAAGTAGGCCAGCTGCTTTTCACAATCTGTGATTGAAACAGCCGCCACTTGGCCAATCTCTTGAATGATTTTAGCGATGTACTCTGCGTTTTGTTCATTAAGCCCCCGGCGCAGGTAAGGAAGAGTCTGGTTGGCTATTTTGAAGCTAAGCTCCGCGTTTCGCTCTGTAGCCTGCCGGGCAGTTTTTTTATATTCC
The DNA here is from genome assembly GCF_007830365.1 of Desulfitobacterium sp. LBE. Lineage (NCBI taxonomy): Bacteria > Bacillati > Bacillota > Clostridia > Eubacteriales > Desulfitobacteriaceae > Desulfitobacterium > Desulfitobacterium sp. LBE. Next base: position 2,134,866 of record NZ_VLKD01000001.1, read on the forward strand.
AGATTTAAGTGATATAAAAGAAAAAATGTATTGCCTATTAAAAATAAAATTAACAGATTCATCTGGCCTGTTACTAAGACCAGCATTAATTCCACACCGAGTATGACTATGCTTTCAAAGATCATCCATCATCCCTCATGTCCTCTATAATTCATAGAGAGTTTCGACAGATGGCTATCCACTTCCTGTATTCTAGCGAAGGATTTCCTGAAGTTTTTCTTTCCCTTGTTCAGAGCCTACCGCCAGTAGGATATCTCCGTCGTCCAGGATAAACTCCGCTCCCGGAGAAAATTGCTCGATTCCCCCTCTGACCACAGCCACCACCGTTAAACCTGTTTTCTCCCTTAATTTTAAATCGCTTAAGGTTTTTCCCTTGGCGCTGGAGCCTTTGGCAACTTCAATTTCGGCCACATCCATCCAACGGCTGGCCAAACGATCCGTATAGTTCACGATTTTCGTGAGATGGGCATCGATCTTCTGATCGAGCTCACGTCTTTGTTCCATCAGCTTTTTCAGCTCATCAAAATAGACCTGAATTTCTGCTTTCTGGTCAAAACCTCTCATAAATTTTTCGGCCATGCTTTTGGAGACTACCGTAATCCCCACCCCTTGGCTTACCATGACTACACCCATCGTTTGGAGGATAGCAATGGAACGCCGGATGGTCTCCGGAGATACATTATAACGACCCGCTAAAGTAGAGCGTCCATGAATTTTTTCCCCTTCCCGGTATTCTCCCATAACGATAGAATGAGCAATATCTATCGCAATTTCCTGATAACGTGCATTATATTCCATCGGATTCCTCTCCTTGATTCATCTTATCATTAACCTTTAATTCTGCTACTAAGTGAACTACAAATTCTTACACTTAAATGCTTACTAAGATAACCCATATACAAAATAAACATATGTACAAAATATACAATTGACTGCTACCAACCCATATGATACTATTAAGTTGTTAGTTATGCAACTTAATATGGGCTTAATTTCCCAAGGGGAAAACGGGGGAACCAATTTAGGGGTGAATCGTTTTAAACGTAGAGCATGTTTCAGCTCGAACCCGTCAGCTAACCTCGTAAGCATTGAAGCACATGAGGCGTAAACACCTGATTATGTAATATGCTTTTTCTTGGGAACCGCGAGGTTCTTTTTTGATTCTAAAGACTTATTTTATATCTGCAAATAGAGGAGGGCAATCACTATGGCAATAGAATTTCTACCCCCTAACCCAAGACAGGCTTCACAAGCAAGAGCTTTGGAATTAAAACAAAAAGTTCAATCCTACAACAAACGCAAAGAAACGATTCCCTGCGGCCTTGCCTTAAGCGAAGAATTTAATGAAAACCGAGACTTTATACTGGATCAGTTAGATGCTGACCTGGAGCATTGGCAGGATTGGAAGTGGCAGCTTAAAAACCGTATTCAGGATGCTGAAAACTTGAGCACCCTGCTTCCCCTGACCCCCAAGCAAAGACATGAAATCAACGAGGTGGGCAAGGCTTACCGTTGGGCTGTTTCACCCTATTATTTAAGCCTGATCGATAAAGATGATCCTCAGGATCCCATCCGTCTGCAAAGTCTCCCCTCTGTGGAAGAGATCCTCGACGATTCCGGAGAAGCAGATCCCATGGGAGAAGAGTATACATCCCCTGCGCCTTGCATCACACGTCGTTACCCGGATCGCCTCATTATTAATGTAACCAATTTGTGTGCTATGTATTGCAGGCACTGCCAACGCCGACGGAATATCGGGGAAATTGACCTCCATGAAACCCGTGCTAACCTGGAGGCCGCCCTGGATTATATACGCTCCAATCCAGAGATTCGGGATGTGCTGGTCACCGGTGGCGATGCTCTCCTTCTCAGCGATCAAATGCTGGACTGGTTATTGGGAGAATTGCATGAAATTAAGCATGTGGAGATCAAACGTATTGGCACCCGGGTTCCTGTCACTCTGCCCATGCGCATTACCGATGAGCTCTGCGCCATTCTTGAAAAATATCCACCCCTTTATATCAATACTCAATTCAATCATCCCCAAGAGGTGACCGAGGAGACCAAGAAAGCTGCTGATCGCTTAATCAAAGCGGGAGTCATCTTAGGCAACCAAGCAGTTCTTCTCAAAGGAATCAATGACCAACCAGAGATTATGAAACGCCTTAACCAAGAACTTCTTAAAATTCGCGTTCGCCCCTACTATATTTTCCATGCCAAAAATGTTAAAGGCACGAGCCACTTTATTCCCCGCATTCAGGACGGGTTAAGGATTATGGAAAACTTGCGCGGCTACACCTCTGGTTTGGCCATTCCGACCTATATTATTAATGCCCCGGGAGGCGGTGGCAAAACCCCCATCTTACCACAGTACCTTATTTCCCTAAACGATGAAGAAGCAGTCATCAGAACCTGGGAAGGTAAGGTTGTGCATTATCCTAATCATTAACTATCTATATAAGGAGGAATCGGTATGAATTCACAAAAACTAACCCCTGACCCAGTCTATCAGGCCATCCTCCAGACCCATACCGACAGCCTAAAGCGCTATCTCTCTTTAGCGCCTGCCCTCAGAACTCCTTCTCAAGGGAATAAGAGTGGGGCCAATCCGGCCAATCAATACAATCAAAATCTACAGAGTCAAGCCAAATCATTCGAAGAAGGCTAATAACCTTATCCAAAGTCAAAAATTTATCTTGCCAAGCGATTTACGGCTGGCCCCCTTTCCTTAAATTGAATGGGTGGTGTCAGCCGCTTTATTTTGCGCCTTTTTCCCTTGCCAGGTTCCCCTTCTCTCCAGTTCACGGTCAATGGCATTAAGAATTTCCCATTTTTTCAGGCTCCAAAGAGGGGCTAGCAAATCCTTGCGGGGGGCATCCCCAGTCAAGCGGTGAATAACCGTCTGCGCAGGCAGGATTTCCAGTGTATCGCAAATCAAATGGATATACTCATCCTGAGAGAGTAAGGGAAAAGGACTCTGCTCGTAGATATCAGCCAGAGGTGTCCCCTTCAGCACATGCAAAAGATGCAGCTTAACTCCCTGCACATCGAGTTTGGCTAACGTTTGTGCTGAGCCGAACATATCCTCCAGGGTTTCCCCCGGCAGCCCATAAATCATATGGGTACAGACCCGTATGTTTCTGCGGCGGAGCTTATCCAAACCCTGAAGAAAATCCTCAAAAGTATGTCCTCTCCCCACCCATTCCATAGTCCGATCATGAATGCTTTGCAGGCCCAGCTCCACCCAGAGATACGTTCGTTGATTGAGCTCTTCCAAATAATCCAGCACCTCAGCCGGCAAACAATCCGGACGGGTGGCAATGGACAGCCCCACCACACCCTCCTCCGCCAAAGCTTGCTCATAGACTTCCTGCAAGCGCTTCAGTGGGGCATAGGTATTGGTATAAGCCTGAAAATAAGCCAGATATCTGGCACTGGACCATTTCCGGTTCATGACTTCCTTAATTTCACAGAATTGTTCATGAATAGATTTTTCTGCCTGACCGGCAAAGTCTCCGGAACCTCTCGCGCTGCAATAAATACACCCTCCCTGTCCAACCCGGCCATCCCGATTAGGACAAGTAAATCCTGCATCAAGGGATACCTTGAACACTTTGTCACCAAAAAAATGGCGCAAATGTTGATTTAAAGTGTAATAACGCTTATCCCCATTTTGCCAATTAAAGTTTGATTTTTCTTGCCTACCGTAACTCAACTTGGTATTGCCTCCCATTTCCTCGGCTGAGCTGCTGATTATCCCTGAAATAGTTCCAGTTTCTCACCTGAGGGACCTCTAAAGAAAAAATTATAGCGTCCTCCTTCCATCTCACGAGGTTCTTCATCAATACATTCTACATGGTGATCCTTCAACCAGGCTACCGCCTGAAAGATATCTTTTACTCCCAGTGCCAGATGATTGACCACGCCATCCCCGAATTTCCTTTGGTCATTAACTTCAATCAGCTCAATGACAGTTTCCCCGCATTTCAAGAAAATAAGCTCTACATCCCCGGGTTTAATCCGCTCGATGAGTTCAAAGCCAAGTACCTCAGAATAAAAAGCGGCGGCCCGATCCATATCGATTGCTTTAATCCCAATATGGGCTATACCCTGGAACAATTTCTTCTCGCTCACTTCAATACCTCCACTATCTTTTTTGAACTGCCGCTTATAGAGCTTTATTGGTGACGATGGGCTGCTTCCCAGTTGAGAAGCCGCACTTTATGATCAAGACCACTGGCATACCCCACCAAATCCCCCTTCTTACCTACTACCCGATGACAGGGTATGATGATAGCTATGGGATTCTTGTTATTAGCCAAACCCACGGCCCTTTGGCCTTTAGGGTTGCCAATATTTTGAGCAATCTCGCCATAACTGCGGGTTTCCCCATAAGGTATTCTGCACAGCTCTTCCCATACTTTAAGTTGAAAATCTGTTCCCCTGGGGTCCAAAGGAAGATTGAATTCTTGGCGGATACCCGAAAAATAGTCTTCCAACTGCTCCATAACCTTTTGATTAGGCAAAGCTCGAGGAATAACCAATGAGCCAGGCACATGCTTCCGCGCCCATGCTCTTACTTCACCTTCTTCTTCTTCCGGAGTCCCTAAACCTACCCAACAAAGGCCTTTCTGAGAGCTGGCCACGCTGATATTCCAAGTGAAATCTGCTTGCTTATATTCTCTGGCATAGAAAGTAAATATTTCTTTTTCTAATAATTCAGAGACCGGAAAGTGGTAATATTCCCCTTCCAAATAGATTTCAGCCATCTCTTGATCCTGAATAAGTGTTTTGTGCAATTCCTCCTCAATTTCCCATCGTTCCTTGGCTGAGGGACAGGCTTTCATCAAAGAAAAAATCCAGACCGCCAGCCCTCTTTGGTTGACATCCCGGGCTTCGAGAAAGGGATACACCCTCTCCACCAAGGGATCCACCACTTCGGGAGCATTAATGGAGAGGTTAAGCAACCCCCAAAGAGTCCCTTCCTGCAAGCTTTCATCTTCCAAAAGATTAGCAAGCATCCAGTTAAAGTGACCGCACTTCTTAGGGTTAGAGGCCATGATACTGCCAATCGCCTCAGCGGCATTCCAAGCATTGCCGCCGGATTCCTCATTCAAAGACCAAAAATACCGGCGTACCAGTTCCACAGAAGAGTCCTTCTTCTGTTCCTCCGCCAAAGCGGAAGCTACCCCCAGCGCTTCTACTGCACGCCATAAACCCAATCCATCCTTTATATAAATCCTGTTTACTAAGGTGCGAATTGCTTTTTTACTGCTGAGAAGAACCAACTTCTCTAAGTCCTGCCAATTTCGTTCCAGTAAGATTTTTTCCATCCTCTCCATCGTTTCACCTACTTTTCTGATTCTTGACCTATTTATTAATCATCCTCTAAAAGTGGAATTTTTTCAATAGCAAAATAAAGCTAGCGGGGATTTCCGCTAGCTTTATAGCTTCGCCAGATTGAAAATACTCATCCTAGTCTTTAATCTCTTTAACCTTAGCCCAAAAATTAGACTCAACCAATACTTCTCCCCCGATACCAAAGTTGCTGTACTCATGCTCATCGAGAACAACAGTAAAGGAGGCCATTGGCAGTCCTGTTGCTTGAGAGGCTGCTTGGGATATTCCATGAATCAGACTTCGCTTCTGATCCATAGTAAGTACAGGGCCATCGAAATGAATCATTGGCATAAAATGACACCTCCAAAAAGCTTCTTAATACATCTATTAAGCTTCCCGAATTATAACCGAAACATGTAAAAATAAAGAAGGAAAATTTCAATGAATGGAGAATAACCATGATAAAGGAATGGATTAATAAGGCCATGGAGGTCTTGCCGTTACAATGGTGTCTCCATGGCTTTTTAGCACTCTTTTCGCATTAACATATACAGCACGAGAGGATTGGGCGTTAAAATACTTTAGGTATGTTACTCATGATAAGGAGGAATGGCAATGTGTGAAGCAAATGCTTATTTGAAAGATGGTGTTGAGGAAGTTCTATTTATGGAAGCGGTGGATATTATCGAACCTCATGACGAAGGGCTGAAGCTCGTCGATATTTACGGCAAGCAAAAGTTTATCAGAGCGAGTATTAAGGATATGAATTTGCTCAATCATCGCATTGTGCTTGAGAAAGGTTGATATGTATGAGCATTGAATTGAAATCCATCGGGACCATTCATACTCCCTATATACCAACACTGCCGATTCCTGAGCAACCTGTGCAGGACGCTCCCGGGGAATTCTGGATTTCCCTTAACCCTGAGTATGTCGAGGGGTTGAGTGAGCTTTCATCTTATCGCTACATTACACTGCTTTTTTACCTTGACAAGGTATCTGAAAAGAATTTAAAAGTTAACCCGTCTATAGCGCCCGAATTGGAAGTGGGGGTTTTTGCCAGCCGCTCTCCCCGCCGTCCCAACCCTCTCGGCTTAAGTGTGGTGGAGCTTAGAGGAATTGAAGGAAACGAGATTCTCATTTCCAGCATTGATGCCTATAATGGTACGCCTCTATTGGATATTAAACCCTATATTAAGTCCATTGATATAAAGGCTGATGCCAATGATGGCTGGATGGATACCCTTCCCGACAAGGAGCATCTCCTGGCTCATTTCCTGGGCCTCCCCCACGACCATACCCATGAGCACTCCCTCGACCATGCCCATGAGCACTCCCTCGACCATGCCCATGAGCACTCTCACGACCATGCCCATGAGCACTCTCACGACCATGCTCATAAACACTCCCACGACCATAACCATTGATCTAGTGCTGATAACAAACAATGCTCCCTGGAGAATCAGGTTTACCTCTTCTCAGGGAGCATTTTCATAGTGCAATGCATACTCGGGTTTAGTGCACCGGTTTTTCCTGCCCCGCTACATTAGGGGTAGGTGCCTTGGGTTTAGTGTACTGGGGATTATTTCGTGTGCTATCACTATAGCCGGGGCCAATTTCTCCCTTGCTGTCTGCTCCAAGGTCTTGGCCATATGATGCGGGTCCACCATACTTTTCATTAGGATTCTCCTCATATTGGATGCCATTGCCCTGGTTCCATGGACCACGGGCATCCCCCGCACCGGTGGATAGATTCATATACTTCTTCGTGAATTCAGTATCCCGGAAATTCGCATCTGTTCCCGTGCCTTTTAGAGTTTCCAGCGCCTGCAAAAAGGAGAAGTTATGAGATTCTTCCCGACTGAGGAGGAAACGAATCATATCTTTGACACCTGCATCGTCGGTTTGTTGAAGTAAACGCTCATAGATTAGTTTTGCCCGAAGTTCGGCAGATGAATTGGAGGCTAAATCTGTATAAAGATCGCCGGTGGTCTCGATATAAGCCGCGGTCCAAGGAGCGCCCATGGAATTCGTAATAATCGGTCCTGCAGGTAAGAGCGCCATGTGAATCGCCGGAAAATCCCGGGATACATTATCAGTTGGGCCAAGAAGCATGGCGATACATTCCCCAACCATCTCAAAGTGGCTTAACTCCTCTGCCGCGATATCCTGCAGCATATCCCGAAGCTTAGGATCGTTGCAGCCAACGGCTTGAGAGAAATATTGCATTGCCGCTTTCAATTCTCCATGGGGTCCACCAAACTGTTCAAGCAAGAGATTAGCAAAACGAGGATCGGGGCGATCGACACGTACGGTGTATTCCATATCCTTGATATGTTTAAACATACGAACCCTCCTTTAATTTAGCTATAAGCAGTCGAATTTATTATCCTCAAAAGGGGAGAAACTATGCGAATAAAAATGCCCAACAGACAATGGTTTCATCTGTTGGGCTATCTTTTTTAAAAGCTTAATTCAATGCTTGCTTTAATTAAATTTTGAACTGAGCAATTTCCAGACTTAATTTTCCGGCCAGCTGTTCAAGTTCTTCTGCCGTTTTGACTACATTGCTAAAAGCACTGGCTGTTTGCTCCATGGATGCACTCACTTCTTCTGATGCGGCAGCGGTTTCCTCGGTTACTGCGGAGATATTCTGAATCACGTCCACGACTTGATTCGAATCCATGGTCATTTCTTGAATCAAAGCCGTAGTATGCGCAATTTTTTCTCTAATTGCAGCCATCGCTTGAGATATCTCAGCAAAGGATTGGCTGACATCCGCCACAGATTGCCCAGTGGCTTGGGAGTGATTCTTCACTTCTTTCATCACACCCACCGCATGATAGCTCTCCCTTTGAATATCTTCCACAATCCCTTCAATACCTTGGACCGATTGAGCAGATTGCTCAGCAAGCTTACGGATCTCATCCGCCACCACGGAGAATCCCCGACCGGCCTCTCCGGCCCGGGCAGCTTCAATGGAAGCATTTAAAGCCAAGAGATTGGTTTGCTCTGCAATATTTGTAATTGCAGCAAGAATACTGCCAATAGCTTGGGATTTACCATCAAGATTACGGATCACTTCACTGATCTGATCAACAGCTAAGCTGCTGTCTTCCGTTTTTACACGCAAATGCTCAACCGACTGCAGCCCCCGCTCATTGGCCTGTTTAGCATCCATGGAGGAGTTAACCATTTCCACCGAGTTCGCCCCGAGGGTTTGGATTTTTGTGGCAAGTTCCGTAACCATTCGAGTACCTTTTTCCGCCTGAGCCGCTTGGTCGGAAGCACCGCCGGCAATCTGAGCTGCTGTGGCATTAATCTCTTCACTGGAGGCCATCGTCTCCTCGGCACTGGCTGCCAACTTTTCGGCAGAGGTATTCATCTCTTCAGCAACATGCTTAATATTTCCGATCAGACCCGCCAACTGAATGACCATTTGATTTAAGGTGTTGGTCAATGCACCGGTTTCATCCCGGGACAAGGCCCTGGCCCGAACTGTAAAATCCCCGGAACCAATTTTCTCGCTATAGGCAAACAAGGCTTTAAGGGCTTTAGTGAAGCCACGGGTGGCAAGTATTCCAAAAACTATAGCTAACGCGGCAAAAATTACACAATAGGTCAAAGTATTTCTGAGGATTTGGGAGACCGCTTTATTGATCTCGTTATATCCTAATACGCCAACGAACTTCCACTGGGTCTTGGGATAGGCCGCAAAGACACTGAATTGTTCTTCTCCACCATATGTATAATCGACAATTCCTTGTTCCTGAGCCACGGCCTTCTTAAGTTCTTCCACAGGGATCTCTTCCCCAATCAAGGCAGGGTCAGGATGCGTCATAATTTTGCCGCTTTGATCCAAAAGGAAGATATAGCCCTGACGGCCAATCTTCATATCCCCAACTAAAGCACTTAAAGTATCGAGGGCAATATCAACGCCCACCACCCCGGTTAATTCCTTTGTGGATGGGTCCAGGACAGGTCTGGCCGCTGACACCACTAACCTTTTTGTCGCTGTATCCACATAGGGTTCGGTCCAAATAATCTGCCCGCTGCCTGCCGCCTGCCGGTACCAATCCGTAGCCGTTGGATCAAAACCCGGAGGCAACTCTGCCGCGGGGTACACAATCATCTCCCCACTCTTTGTTCCTAAATAAATATTCAAGATGTCAGGGTTGCTCTCTTTATAAATTTGGAAGCTCTGCAAAGCCTCCTCACTTTCCCCCTGCAGGGCGGCAATCAGAATACGATCTTCCATTCCCAGCCGCTTTAGATTTTGTTCATATCCTTCAAGATACAATGTCGTGGAATCTTGTATACGTTGCATCGATTGTTCTGCTGTATTCTTAAGCTCATTTTCCAGCGCATTACTCGCTCCCTTGTAGCTAAAGAACCCCAGCAGCGCTGTCGGGATCAGGGCTGCAAAAAGTATGACTGCCGTTATCTTTTGTCTAATCGAGAAAACCATTCTTTTACCCCTCTCAGAAACATCCTAAATTTTTTTCTTTTTCAACAAATTATACATATCTTCAAATAAATCAGCAATATATGTCGAAATAAAAGACCATATTTTGTTGAAGCGCTTAAAGCCTATGCGAGAGCAGTGGTTCATTCGGGATACTCTTGTCAGAAGAAATTATTTCTAATGCCTGCTCCTGTCTTGTTTTTTACAATGAGATATGCTATTTTTATGAATAAGGCATTTCGAGAGTTAAGACGCTCAGTAGAGATTTTCTTGCGCAAGAGAGTCCAATGGGGGTCTTTTTCTGTTTAGTCGTAATAAGGAGAGGATAAGAGATGGATTTCTTCGGTAAAAATGTATTTAATGACGCCGTGATGCGTGAGAGATTACCCAAAAATACGTATAAGGCACTCCACAAAACCATTGATGAAGGCCTTCCTCTGCAATTAGAAGTGGCCGAAGTCGTGGCTAACGCTATGAAGGATTGGGCAATTGAAAACGGGGCAACCCATTATACTCACTGGTTCCAGCCCATGACCGGTTTTACCGCGGAAAAACACGACTCATTTATTTCCCCCACCAGTGACGGCAAAGTAATTATGGAGTTTTCCGGTAAAGAGCTGATTAAGGGTGAGCCTGATGCTTCTTCCTTTCCCAACGGCGGAATCCGTTCCACCTTTGAAGCCAGAGGGTATACTGCCTGGGATTGCACTTCACCGGCCTTTTTACGAGAAGATGCAGGCAAAGTTATCCTCTGCATTCCTACCGCCTTCTGTTCTTACACCGGGGAGGCCTTAGATAAAAAAACCCCCCTCCTCCGTTCCATGGAAACCATTTCCAAACAAGCCCTGCGTATCCTGCGCTTATTCGGCAACACCACAGCCAAACGGGTTACTCCTACAGTCGGTGCCGAACAAGAATACTTTCTCATTGAAAAAAAATACCATCAAAAACGTTTGGACCTCATGCTTACAGGCCGTACCCTATTTGGTGTTCTACCTCCCAAAGGTCAGGAAATGGAAGACCATTATTTTGGCATCATCAATGAGCGGGTTACTGCTTTTATGCAGGAAGTCAATATCGAGCTCTGGAAGCTGGGTGTCCTGGCCAAAACCCAACATAAAGAAGCAGCTCCCGGCCAATATGAGATTGCTCCTATATTCACCAGTACGAATATTGCTACAGACCATAATCAAATTGTCATGGATACCTTGCACAAAGTGGCTAACCGCCATGGCCTGGCCTGCCTTCTTCATGAAAAACCCTTTGCCGGTGTCAACGGTTCAGGCAAACACAACAACTGGTCTTTAAGCACCGATGAAGGAGTTAATCTGCTGGAGCCCGGTAAGACACCCCATGAAAACGCACAGTTTCTGACCTTCATTTGTGCCGTCATCAAAGCAGTGGATGAATATGCCGACCTTTTGCGGGCATCTGCAGCCAACTCTGGCAATGATCATCGTCTGGGAGCCAATGAAGCCCCCCCCGCCATTATCTCCATTTTCCTTGGTGATGAATTATCCGACATTATCGAGCAGCTTAAAAACGGCAAACCCAACTCATCCAAACAGGGCGGCGAATTGACCATTGGTGTATCAACCCTGCCGTCCCTGCCCAAGGATTCCACAGACCGCAACCGGACCTCTCCCTTTGCCTTTACCGGCAATAAATTTGAATTCCGTATGGTTCCCTCTTCCCTTTCCATTGCCGGTCCTAATGTAGTGATCAACACTATCGTCGCTGAAGTGCTCTCGCAAATGGCTGACCGCCTGGAAAAAGCTGAGGATTTCCATGGCGAGCTGCAAGCTATCCTTCAAGAAATCGCCATTCATCATTCCCGTGTCGTCTTCGACGGCAATGGTTACTCTGAAGAGTGGGTTAAGGAGGCCGCAAGACGGGGTCTCCCCAATCTCTCTTCCACAGTGGAAGCCATTTCCGCACTGATCAGTGAAAAAACCATTGAACTCTTTAAGCATCATGGCGTCTTCAGTGCCACCGAACTCCACTCCCGTTATGAAATTTATTTGGAACAATACTCCAAAACCATCAATATTGAAGCCCTGACCATGGTGGATGTCGCCAAGCGCCAAATTCTCCCCGCCGTCATGCGTTATTCCACAGAACTGGCTCATTCTATCAATACCATCCGCACAGCGGACCCGGAAGCGGAGGTACTGGCGCAAAGGTCTTTACTCAACGAAATATCCCCTTTGCTCAAGGAACTCAGTTTTAAAACCAAAGCTCTTCAAGATGCAACCTGTGCAGCAAAACAGCTTCACGGAGACGCCTATAAGCAAGGCATCTATTACCGGGACGTGGTCTTTAAAGCCATGAATGAACTGCGCCAGACAGCTGACCAACTGGAAGTACTTGTGGACTATGACATGTGGCCCTTGCCTTCCTACACTAAAATGCTGTTTAGACTATAGCAAATCTCACCTTACCCTTTGTTTAGCCGGTTAGTCACCGGCTTTTTTCTTTTTGAGATGTTTTCTAGGAGGATTCACATGTTAATGCTATAATAGTGGCGAATTGTAATCATTCACCTTGGTCAAAATCAGAGTTGGAAAGGGTGACGGCTATGGAATCCCTGGAATTTATCGTACGCATCGACTTTATTGATCGCCCGGGTCTTGGTTATGATATATTTCTGCGTTTTGAAGATCATAACGCTGATAAAATCGTCATGGAAGTCACCCATGGGCACCACATGATGATTAAATTCCGTTGCTCTCATCAGGAAAAATTGGCTACTCTCATTCAGGACCTTCTCACCGTTCAAGGTGTCGTATCCGTGAAGCTGGCCGATTACATGCCTTATGAGAAGCGCGAGCAGGAATTAAAAACGATTCTCGATTTAGTAAGCGAAGGCATTATCGCGGTTAATACCAACCATGAAGTAACTCATATTAATGAGGTTGCGGCACGGATCTTTCATACCACTCCGGAGAAAGCTCTAAACCAGGACGCCGAACTTTTGTTTGAAGCAAATGCTCCGATTTTCGAAACCCTGAAAACAGGAATCCCTTATAGCCTAAAAGAACGCAAAATCCGCAGAAATCAGAAATTAATTCATTTCTTGACCAGTGGCGTCCCCATCTTCAACAAAAAAGGACAAATCATTGGCGGAGTCATGACCATCAAGGATTTTCGTCAAGTGGAAGAGCTCCTTTCCAAAGTCGAACGCAAGCCCCAATCCATATCTTTTGACACTATCATCTATGAGAGCCGGCGGATGAGAGAGCTCATTGAGACTGCTAAAACAGTAGCACGGGGGACTTCAACCATATTGCTGCGGGGGGAAAGCGGCACAGGAAAGGAACTGTTCGCCAGAGCTATTCATGCCGAAAGCCCGCGTTCCCAACAAGCCTTCATACCTATTAATTGTGCGGCTTTACCGGATACCTTATTGGAGAGCGAACTCTTTGGTTACGAGGAAGGCTCCTTTACCGGAGCAACTAAAGGGGGCAAAAAAGGGCTTTTCGAGCAGGCCCACGGGGGCACCCTTTTCCTCGATGAGATCGGGGAAATCACGCCTCAGGTTCAGGTGCGCTTGCTTAGAGTATTGCAGGAAGGAACGATTCGCCGTGTCGGAGGTTCAAAAGAAATTCCTGTGGATGTACGAATCATTGCCGCCACTCACCGCAACCTCGAGGAATTAATTGATAAAGGACAATTCAGAGAAGACCTTTACTATCGTCTCAATGTGATTCCCCTGCATATTCCCTCACTGCGGGAGAGACCTGAAGATATCCCTTTGATCGCCCAAGTCTTAACCCGAAAGATTGCCAGAAAGCTTGGCAAATCCGAAGTGCACCTCACCAAGGAAAGCACGGATTTGCTCATGGCTCAGAAGTGGCCCGGCAATGTTCGTCAACTGGAGAATCTCCTGGAGAGAATTATTAATTTAAATTCGAACTCAGAGATCAGTCCCGATTCCTTCTATGAGTGGGGGGATCTGGCTCCGGCGCTTCCTGTGTCTGAATCGGAAAACATAGCTCATCAACTTATCATTCCTTTTGCGGAACCCTGGCCTCCTCTTAAAGACATCGTTGCTCAAGTGGAACGTCAAGTTTTACTTAAGGTGCTGGCGGAACATCCTTCTTCGCGTAAGGCGGGTAAAATACTGGGCGTTTCCAATACAACAATTTTAAACAAAATGAATTCCTATGGACTTGGCAAGATGGATGAACCCGAGGGATAATTTAAAGGAATAAGCAGAATGTGCAAAATTTTTTCACCATGTGATAAGAAAAGTTGTCAACTTTTCTTATCACATTTTATTTTAGATACGTATGTCGTTATTCTCTTGCAACGATTCGACAGTTACCCTACAAAATACAAGAAAATATCCTAAAATATTTAATAGTTTTGCAATTATTTTTGGCATGGGATTTGCATTATCATAAAGCACGTACTATTCAATTACATTATCGGGAGGAGAAATTTTATGAGCAACCAAGAAAACGGTATGCACCGCGGTCTAAAAAACCGGCATATCCAAATGATCGCTCTAGGAGGAGCGATTGGCACAGGTCTTTTTTACGGTTCTGCTGCAACGATTGAGCTGGCCGGTCCCGCAATCACATTTTCCTATCTTATTGGTGGATTAGTTATCTTTTTCATCATGAGAATGTTAGGGGAAATGGCCGTCGATGAACCTGTTTCCGGCTCCTTCAGTCACTTTGCCTATAAGTATTGGGGGGAATTTCCCGGATTTCTTTCTGGTTGGAATTATTGGTTCAATTATATCGTCGTAAGCATGGCTGAATTGACTGCCGTCGGGATCTATATCAATTTCTGGTTCCCCGACATCCCTCACTGGCTAACTGCTCTGGTCTGCCTCGTCCTCGTTACTCTGCTTAACCTTATTAGTGTCGGCACCTTTGGTGAATTTGAATTCTGGTTTGCGATTGTTAAAGTTGTGGCAATTATCGGCATGATTGTCTTCGGATTATTTCTTATCTTCTCTGGAATCAACGGTGAAGCTACAGGATTTGATAACCTTTGGATTCACGGCGGATTTATTCCCAATGGCATGATTGGTATTTTGTTCTCTTTGGTACCGGTCATGTTCAGCTTTGGCGGAATTGAGCTCATCGGTATCACGGCCGGTGAAGCTGACAACCCCAAAAAATCCATTCCTAAAGCCATCAACCAGGTTATGTGGAGAATTCTTATTTTCTATGTGGGAGCCTTATCTGTCCTGATGGTTCTTTATCCCTGGAATCAGGTGGGTGCTGACGGAAGTCCCTTCGTTATGATCTTCTCTAAAATTGGAATTCCTGCGGCTGCAACCCTCCTCAATATCGTTGTTCTAACCGCTGCCCTTTCCGTGTACAACAGCGGTGTCTACAGCAATGGACGTATGCTGTACAGTCTGGCTATGCAAGGCAATGCTCCGAAGCTTTTTGCCAAATTAAACAAACGGGGGATTCCTGTCGCCGGAGTGCTGGTCTCTTCCGGAATTACCTTAGTCGGTGTTATTCTCAACTTCCTGCTGCCCGGCAAAATCTTTACGTATCTCATGGCTGTGGCGATCATTGCCGCAGTTATTACCTGGACTACGATTATTATCGTAAACCTTAAATTCCGCAAGGCAAAAATCGCTCAGGGTGAAGGCGATGCTCTTCACTTTAAGACCCCCCTACACCCTTACACAAACTACTTTTGCGCCGCTTTCCTTGTGATGATTGTCATCCTTATGGCCTTTACTGAAAGCATGAAAATGGCTGTATTGGTTCTTCCCATCTGGTTGCTTATCCTCTGGATTAGCTTCAAAATCAAAAAATCAAGAGAAAGTAAATAAAAGCCTTAACATTGGCATGAATCTTGCATAAAGATTAAGACAGAACTTGTTCCAACTACTATGCCAAATACCGACCGCTCATCATTTCGATAACCGGGGTATGAATAAAATTAAATGGAGGTATTTGTTATGGCAATCAAGTATGTACCCGAACCCTTCCGAATTAAGGTGGTAGAGCCCTTGCGGATGCTTACCCAAGAAGAAAGAGAAGAGAAAATCGCCAAGGCTAATTACAACCTTTTCAACTTAAAAGGAGAGGATTGCTACATCGATTTGCTGACTGACTCCGGAACCAATGCCATGAGCCAGGAGCAGTGGGCTGGTGTAATGAGAGGCGACGAGGCCTATGCAGGAGCTTCCAGCTACTTTAAACTCATGGAAGCAGGCAAGGATATTTTTGGCTTTGGCTATATCCAACCTGTTCACCAAGGTCGTGCAGCAGAGAAAGTTGTCTTCCCTTTACTGCTCAGCGAAGGTAAATTTGCAATTTCCAACATGTTTTTTGATACCACTCGCGCCCATGTCATCTTGTCTGGCGCCAGACCCATTGACTGCGTGGTAGAAGAAGCCAAAGATCCATCCAAACGCGCTCCCTTTAAAGGGAATATGGACGTTGCCAAGATGGAAGAAGTCATCAAAGAGAAGGGCCCGGAAAACATTGGTTTGGTTGTCATGACCATCACCAACAACTCTGCCGGCGGACAACCCGTCTCCATGAAAAATCTTCGTGAAGTTTCTGCTTTAGCTAAAAAATATGGTATTCCTATGTGCATTGACGCAGCCCGCTATGCGGAAAATGCTCACTTCATCAAACGTGATGAGCCAGAATACAAGGACGTATCCATTAAAGATATTGTTCGTGAAATGTTCAGCTATGGCGAGCTCTTCACTATGTCAGCTAAGAAGGACACTATCGTCAATATGGGCGGCCTCCTTGGTGTTAAAGATGCCGATTCACCGCTGGTCTTAAAAATCAAAGCTAATTGCATCAGTTATGAAGGCTTCTTCACTTATGGCGGTCTTTCCGGTCGTGATATGGAAGCCTTGGCTATCGGTCTCTACGAGGGAATCGATGAAAACTATCTCCGTTACCGAATTGGTCAAATGGAATACCTGGCAGCCCGCTTAGATGATGCCGGTATTGCCTATCAGTCCCCTGTCGGCGGCCATGGCGTATTTGTTGATGCTGCTGCCATGTTCCCCCATATTCCTTACAATGAGTTCCCTGGTCAGGTTCTTTGCGTGGAGCTTTATAAAGAAGCCGGCATTCGGACTTGTGATATCGGTTCTTATATGCTGGGCAACGACCCGGATACCGGCGAACAGCTAAAGGCCGACTTTGAATTCAGCCGCCTTGCCATACCACGCCGGGTCTACACCCAGGCCCATCTTGACATTATGGCTGATGCCTTGATCGCAATTAAAGAACGGGCTCACACTATTAAACGCGGATATAAAATCACTTGGGAACCCCCCATTCTGCGTCACTTCCAGGCATCACTGGCACCCATCGAGTAATATTACTGAGCGGAAGCCCGGAACCCCATTGTCGATAGGGCTCCGGGCTTCCCTCCTTTTCATTGACAAACAATGATGCAAAAACATTCAGGCTGTTTTGAGGCATCCACCTGCGGTTAGTGTTATAATAAACTCACTATCTGCATAATCCCCTTAAATTTATTTAATTTGCTCCAAGAGCATTTAAACAGGAGGTTAATTTATGTCTATCAATGTTTTACACACCGATAAGGCTCCTGCCGCTATCGGCCCCTATTCCCAAGGAATCAAAGCGGGAAATTTGGTGTTCACTTCAGGTCAATTACCCCTTAATCCCCTCACCGGTGAATTAGAAACCGATATACGTCAAGCGACCCGGCAATCCCTGGAAAATGTAAAGAACATCTTAGAGAGTGCCGGGACCTCCCTGGGTAAAGTGGTTAAAGTGGTGGTTTTCCTGAGAGATATGAACGATTTTGCCGCCATGAATGAAATCTACGGAACCTTCTTTACAACCAATCCGCCTGCCCGTTCAGCAGTACAAGTAGCCCGGCTCCCCAAGGATGCCATCATTGAGATTGAAGCTATTGCTTTAGCCGACTAACATAGGAAACAGCAGCCACGACTTTTTTAGTCGCGGCTGTTGTTTATTAATGCAGCATACTTTCTGTTTTTTTATGCTTGCCGATAAATCTTGGCAAAAGACACATACTATAACAACTTAACAAAAGAGGTGTTTTGCATGATTAACGAATTGATGCTGCGCTTAATGAACCCTTTAACAGATGGTATGCTAAAGACCATGCTTACCGAGTCTTATCCAAATAACCCCATGGTCATGACTACAACCTTTGAAAAACTGACTTTGCGGGCTGTGATCGAAGCGGGGATTCGGGCAGAGACAGGAAAAGCACTGACAAGACCCATGGGCAGCCCCCTGCGTTTATCCCCTTGGGAGCAGTTGTTGCTGAACCCAAGACAGCTTTTTGAGCTCCCTACCCCGGACGATACGACCATTGACACTAAGGTGGTCATCGGGCCCCAAGCTCAAAAGCCCCTCAAGCTGGATACTCCTATTCTCATCACCGGCATGTCCTATGGAGGTTCTCTGAATCTGCCCATGAAAATCGCTCTGGCCAAAGGGGCCTCAACAGCCGGAACAGCCACCAACACCGGGGAATCGGCAGTATCTGAGGAAGAGCGGGAGGCCGCCGATTTCCTGATCGGTCAGTATAATCGCGGCGGCTGGCTGAATTCTCCCGAGCAGCTGGGGCTGGTGGATGCCATTGAAGTTCAGCTGGGACAAGGCGCCTGGGGCGGTGCTGTCTCTTCTTCCGTAAAGGAAGAGGATATGGATGAACACCTCCGGGTGCTCTGGCAAATCGATGAAGGAGGCAGCACCGGAAAAAGCTCACGCTTACCTGAAGTCAATTCACCGGAAGACCTCGTTAAACTCATCAAAAAGCTGAAAAAAGAGTATTCTGTTCCGGTAGGAATCAAAATCGCCGCCACCCACTTTATGGAAAGGGAATTGGAAGTCATCGCCAAAACCGAGGCCGATTTTATTTGTATCGATGGTCAAGAAGGCGGAACCGCAGCTTCTTCCCCCACTTTGGAAGATGATATGGGCTTACCTACCCTCTTTGGCTTAGGAAGAACGATCAATTGGCTGAAAGGGCAGAACCTAAGGGAACAATTCACAGTCATCGCAGCCGGAGGTTTCCGTACTCCGGGCGAAATCCTCAAAGCCCTGGCTCTAGGCGCCGATGCCGTCTACATAGGGTCCATCGCCATTATGGCTGCACTCCAAAGTCAAATCACCAAAGCTCTTCCCCAGCATCCTGCTCATCAGTTGGCACTGTATAACGGCTCCCTTGCCGAGGAGTTTGATATTGAAGAAGGAAGCCGGTGCCTTGCGAACTTCCTCCTCTCTTGTCAGGAAGAGCTGAAAATGGCCTTGCAGGCCATGGGTAAAAAAGCTATTCAAGAGCTGGGCCGGGAGGACCTGGTTTGCCTGGATCCTGAGCTGGCCAGAAACCTTCAGATCGGCTATGCAGGCACTCCGGCAGTAAATTACTGGGGTTCCCCCCTGGCAGCCAGATAACACGGGAGTTTTTTCATTGCTGTTTTAGACAGAAAAAAGGAGGGGCAATCCCCCTCCTTAACTAGTTTCTTCGACAGTGTATCCAATTCATTCATTTTCAAGCACTGCCCTGTAAATTCTCTATCTAAGCCGTCTTATTCGTTGCCTTCTGCAGGTGCTTTAGTGACCACCACTTCACCTTTGGTGGAAGCAAGGACTTCACTTTGCTGACCTTCCTCGGCAACGGTCACGACTTCCAAGTTGTACTTATAGGTCCCGGCTTCGCTGAAGGTTACTTTGAACTGGCTTGCAGCATTCAGGAAAGGGAACCCGGTTTCAGGACCATAAAAGGCGCTGTTCTCTGCACCCAAAGGAAGTGCTTGATAGGTTCCGTCATTTTCAAGATATTGAAGAACCATGTTCTCTTTATTCCCTTGGGTTAAAGTGATCTTGACCCGAACTTTGGTGGTAGCCGCTGCCGGCTCAGCGACAAAGCTGTTGGGAGCGGTGGTCACCGCAAAATCGACCGTTTCCCCTACAGTTAAGTCTTTAGCTAATCCGGAAACGATAGCAGGTGCGGCAAGAAGTTTTGCATCCCCGGTTAACTCGGTATTTTGAACGGTAAATTTACGTCCATCCTGGTATTGAATGGTGATGATAGCTTTGGTAGGAACATCTTCAATAGTTCCGTTGAAATCACCATAGGTCCAGTAACCATCGTTTTCAAAAGAGCCATCGATATTGAAGGGAGAAGAAAGCTGTTGGCCGGTTAATTCAAAAAGCTTGGCATTTTTAGCACGGGTTGCTGTATTGGTTGCCAGGACTGTTTCTTTTATTTGCTCTTCTTCGCCATCTTCATCTTTAATCGTTTCTACTTTAACCAGGCTCACTTCAATGCTCTGCAAATCCACAGGAAGTTTATCCACTAAAGAGAACCCAACATTATAGCCATTAACTCCAGACGCTTGCATTACACCAAAGTCTTCAGCTTTGACATGATTGAGGGCTTCTTGGTTAAGATCTTCGGGATTACCGGCAAGCTTTGTATTAACGACTTCATAGACACGACCATCCAAATAGGTCACTTTGATAACTGCTTTGGTAGGAATATCGAGAACACTTCCGTTCCACTTACCGTAAGACCAGTAACCGTCAGCAGAAAAGTTTCCGTCAATATTGAAAGGAGAGGAAAGCTGGGTTGCGGTGGGGTAAGAATTAAAGAGCTTATTCATACTGGTGTTTTTGGCAAGAACGGTTTCCCCTCTGTAAAGGGTCACTTCAACACTTGCCAAATCCCGCGCGCTTCCATCAACGATTTGAAGTCCTACATTGTAACCGTTAACACCGGATGCCTGCATGACAGCGAAATCTTGGGGACGCACATGGTTAAAGGTAAGAGCTTTGTCTGTAACAGCAGTAGTTCCGCCTACAGCCACAATGCTCTTTTCCCCCAATTTAGGAAGCAAGAGATCTTCTGCTTTTTTGCTGAGCTCTTTTTGAGCCAAAACGATAGGAGAATTGGTTTTGGCAGCAAGAGCCGACACAACTAAGGCGTCCACGAGATGCTCATCATAACCATTGCCCACATAAACCTTGCTGTACTCCAGATCGGTGAAGGTTTTTAATACTTCTAAGTTAGTATCAAAACGGTCATCGCCGAAAATACGCATCTTGCTTTCACCATCGGTTCCGGGCAATTCTTCATATACTTCTTCGCTGATCAGTATTTCTCCACCTAGTACATAGGTTGCTTTCACTTGATCCTTGATTTCATCAAGGTATGCCGCCTCGATTTCAGGCAATCCATCCTGATCGGCCAGGAGGATGGGTATATTCTTCGCAGCGGCGATAGATGCTACAGAAAGCGCATCGGCATATTTATATGCCGTGGTTACCATGATTCCCTCGACATCGTCAAGGTGGCTGGCAATATTTTTAGCCGTCTCGAAGCGATCTTTACCGCCTAATTCTTCTTTAATGACGATTTCTAAATTATTCTCTTTAAAAATCTTTTCTAAAGCATCTTTTTTAATGGCACCGCTTACGGTGTAAATTTCTTCTACTTTTAGAGTTTTAAGTGCTTCAATGGTTGCTTCCGGAATATCCGCACCATTGGTCAGAAGAATCGGTGCATCAATAGAATTAGCGAAAGGTGCTGCAGTCAAAGCATCCACCAAATTTTCCTGTTTGCCGGAAGCAAGAATCGCTGCTTTAGAGGTTTCCCAACCTTCTGTGGCAACTTTCGCTGCAGTTTCAAAACGATTTTCACCGTGCAGACGATTCAATGATACTTTACTTTCAGCAGGTACTTGGGTGTCAGCCAATACGGCTGCTGGCAAAGCTGTGCCAAGAACCATAGCTGCAACTATAACACTGGATACGACACGAGCTCTTGTCTTCTTCATTCGAATATCTGCCCCCTATAATATAATACTATTTCCCGCGTCGGCAACTGCATTATTTAGCAGCATCTTGCATATATTATTACACATAAAATATATACATTATCTTGCCTTTTGCAATCACTGAACGCAATATCAATGTTATATCAATAATCCACATAAGTCACTAGTATATTATTGGGAATCAATAATATATACTTTTCCGACATATTTATATATCATATATACACATTATAATATACAGTACGATATACAATATAATATACCTCATACTATCGATTCGATAAGCTCGGCGTCAGCATAAACCTCTGTTTAAAGAACTAAAATAGTACAACTTGATCAGTAACTTATATAAGTCAAATGGAATATTTTGGATTATAATAATGTGTAAGTGTGTATTGGGTAATGACTCGTTTATCCATATAGGAGGGAATGAAATGCATCTTTTCTCGCCGGCTAAGCCTCAAGTCAATTTTTTAGATACTCCTCAGGCTAATTCTCGGTCCTTTCAATATAATATAAATAACCTTCCCCCAAGCCCCCTCTCATCTTCTTCACCATCTTCCACTCCTCCACAAACCCTCGAACGGCCATCTGCACAACCCCCAGCAAATTCTATTTTGCAAAGCAATTTAAACCCCGTGCAGGCCAACTTGGCAAATTCGCAACCGGTTGCGAATTCTACCAGCACTCCGAATTTAACACCGAAACCTGCCGCACCAGCCCCGGTTGATGTTAACTCGGAACTCAAATCTCTTCTGCAAAAGCAAGGTGTTAATTTTCTGCAGAGCTTTGGCCCCGCTTTCGCCCGGGAATTTGGGGCACCCTTAGCACGAAATATCGCTCCCCAGCTTGCTGATCGTTTGGGTCCTCCCCTTGCTGAAAAAGTTGCTCTGCCCTTAATACAAAAAGTAGGCTTCCCTTTGGCCAAAAGGGTAGGCCTACCTTTAGCTAAAAAACTAGGTGGACTGGTTCTGAAACGAATTGGTCTTTAAACTCTTTTCCAAATCAATGCGGCTCCGATCATGATTAAAACCAGGGGCCACATTTTACTTATGCTTTCCCATACCGGGAACCACTGGTTGACTAGCAGAAAGATGCCAAGAATAATCAAAATTAGCCCAGCTGTCCTGCCGCTCTGAGAGTACCTCTTATTCGAACTATAGGATGATCCGGAATAGGATGTGGAGTTGGCAAAGGAATCTATTCCGAAATCCCGGGCAGTATTCTTGACATTTTGGACAACTTCATCCACTATATCTTCTACATGTCCCCTTTGCCCTCCGGACGCAATAGGGCCCTCACTCTGATCGCCGGGGACAACAAATAAGGCGGCAATATAAAGAAAGATGCCGGCTCCACCCATCAATAAGGTGATAAGAGCAACTAAACGAACCAGGGTGACATCTACATCAAAATACTCGGCCAGTCCACCACATACTCCACCGATCATTTTTTCCCTTGAAGAACGATACAAACGATTGGTCATAATTAAATTCCCCCTGCACCATCTCCAAAATTCGCCAAATAATTGTTTAATAAAGATAGCATCCGCTACGATTTGCCTCTAATATCCCCTGCTTCACTTCATATATAATTTATACAAGGCATGGGTACCGCTGTTTTCCTCTCCTTCGGCAGCCAGTTGTTCATAAAGTGATTTTGCCAGCTCAAGGCCGGGGGTCATCAACCCCATCTCTTTAGCCGACTCTAAAGCAATGTTCATATCCTTGATAAAATGCTTCACATAAAAACCTGGTTCGAAGTTTCCGGCTATCATCCTTGGTCCAAGGTTGCTCAGGGACCAGCTGCCTGCCGCCCCTCCCGCGATGCTGTCGAGGACCCGGCTGGGATCCAAACCGGCCTTTTGGGCGTAAGCTATAGCTTCACAAACCCCAATCATTCCCCCCGCAACGGTGATTTGGTTGGCCATTTTCGTATACTGTCCTGCACCGGCCGGTCCCTGCAGGATTATATTTTTACCCATCGCTTCAAAGATCGGCTTGACCTTGTCAAATACCCCTTCTTCTCCCCCTACCATGATGACCAAAGTACCGTTTTAGGCTCCCACATCCCCGCCGGATACGGGTGCATCCAAAACATCAATTCCACCGGCTTTCCCTGCTAAGGCAATCCTTTGGGCCAAAAGGGGGCTGGAAGTTGTCATATCAATAAGAACAGATCCGGGCTTGGCATTAGGTATCAGCCCCTCTTCACTTAAGTAGACTTCTTCCACATCCTTGGGATAGCCCACCATAGTGATCACCACATCGGACAGCCTGGCAAGCCCGGCTACCGAATCCACCCACTGCACCCCTAAGGCAAAAAGCTCTTCAGCACTGCTTTTCGTCCGGTTGTAAACCGCTACAGAATACCCATCCTTCAGGAGATTCTTGACCATACTGCGGCCCATAACTCCAGTACCTACAAAACCGATTTTAAGATTACTTTTGCTCATTGTTGCTACTTCTCTCCTTCTGCAAAATCTACATTTGCTTTCCTAAGCCCATTACTTCTTAACACTTCTATAATATTATAACAGCTTATCCTCCTCAGAGAAAATTAAAAGGAGCATCGCACCACCTTTAAGACTCTGCAATGCTCCATCAACTTTGAAAAACCGGACCTGTCCCTTTGATTCGCTTATCCTTTTCCGCCTTTGAACTCCGGTAAGGGTAAGCCAAGAATGCGCAGGTAGTGAATCGCTTCTCTTAAGACATGATCGGCCAGCAAGGGAAGAATCAAGGATCGCAACTGACAGCATAAGATGGCATCCGTTCCCGCGGCTTTAAAGTCCTTGAACTCTCCGGTTACCCGGATGGTTTCATTGGTAATTCTCCTGAAGCTCTGGTCGGGTACTGTTCCATTTCCCAACTGATTTAAGAGCTGTTCATAAGCTTGGGCAAAATGGTCAGCCCGGGTAATCATGGCCTTTTCTTTAGGGTCCAGCAAATGGCTGATCACTTCGGCATGTTCCTTCATAATATGGTCCCAGAACATTTGCATTTCCACCATGTGGCAGGTGGGATCCGTATACTGATGGTTTTGCAGTTTCCTGATCTGCTTCATATACATTTCTGTTTCTTTCATTTGATGTTCATACAGGGACGGGAAATTATGACTGGTGATACAGCACTGCAAAATGGCCTTTAAAGCCCGATCCGTAAACTCATAGACATTGCATGCACAGGCCAGAGCCTTTTCGTTTAATGCATAGACTTGTTCGGCTATTTCCTGCTCACAGGGAACCATGCCCATCCCCACGCCCATATAAGGGTGTAAGCTCATGGTTTCTACAGTCAACTGAGAGTTAATCGGTATACAGGTAAGCTCCTGGGTCTTTTGCTCCGCCTTCAGGGTCTTATTGGTAAACAGCTCTCCCGACTTCATCACTTCAATGCCCACTTTTCCATCGGCCAAACAATTGGCTTCATGGAGAATTTCTTCAAAGCTGCATTTGAGAGCATCGGCTTCCTGCATCCAATCCGCATCCTTACACATAAAGCCGCTTTCCAAAAAGATGAGATGCTCTTTTATAATCCTCGCCCAAAAAAGATGCAATTCCAAGGATTCCCGAATGAAATCACCGGTCATTGGCAGGGTACTCATAGAGACAACTCCTTTCCATAAAATGCCCCGGGGCATAGTTTTTTCTGACACAGCATATTCAGAAAGAGGGTCTATAGCAACCTATCCATACAATCCTTTTTATTCCATTATACAGATCGAATCTCGCTCCTTATGGTTCCTTCTGCTCTATCGTCCTATAGCATATCTTGACGATATTCGTGAGAGAGAAATGTTCCCCTCCCAAGCAGGATGTTAAAAACCACCCTGAGGCCTGGCCGGCCGACAGGGTGGTTTTAATTTGCCTATTCTTACTTCAGGCTGGCCTTGTCGCCGACCTCAGCGGAGATGGCTCCCGTGCCGCCGAAGATGTAGAGTTTCTCAAGCTCCAACTCTTTCAAGTAAGCCTGTACGGCTGGGTCGATGCTGCTTTGACCGGTCAGCAGAACCGGCATCCCCAGCTTGACAGCCAAAGCCGCACCGGCTAAAGCGTCGGGATAATTTTCCCCGGTGGCCAGAGCTGCATAGGGTGTATCTGTCCCTTCGGCAGCCTCCACTAAATATTGGGCTATCGCCAGCGCCGTCAGATAACGGTTATCGCCTGCCAAGCGGGTGATCTCAAGGCCCAGTTCTTCTTCAAGGGTGGTTGTGATGGATTCACTGAGCACGCCGCTGCCGCCGCAAAGCAGAACCGTTTGAATATCCCATTCTGTAAGGGCCTGACGGGTCAGAGTGTTGAGCTCATGGGCAGAGGTAAAGAGAATAGGAATGGTGCGCTGCCCGGCCAGGGAAGCAATGCTTAAGGCATCGGGGTAGTTTTCTCCGGTGACCAGGATAGCGGTATGCCGGTATGAGTTTGTCGTTGAAGCTGTGTTTGCGCCTGTTGCATCTGCCCCGTTATCCGTCCCTGTGCGGACAAGTTGGCCGATTTCCACCGCCGTTGCATAGCGGTTGTCTCCGGCGATGCGTTTGACCGTGTAATCCTGAGCCAGCTGCTGTTCGATATTGGGGGCGATGACCCCCGGGCCGCCCAGGATATAGACGGTTTGGGCCTGGAGACGCTTCAATTCGGCCTCGGTCTCCGGGCTCAGGTTATCCCGTGAACTCAGCAGTATAGGGGACTGATAAAGACCGGCCAGTACAGTACCGGCCAAGGCATCGGGGAAGTTTTCCCCCCCAGCCAGGATGACACGCTCGGCGTGCTCCCACCCCGCAGCACTGATGGTTGCCGCAGTCGCATAGCGGTTATCTCCAGCCAGGCGCTGGGTGGGTGTCCCTGCTTCAGCTATAGATGACGGGGGGGTGTAGCCCACACCATACAGGGAGAAGTGGGTGGTGGTGAACACCACGCACCTGCTGCTCACATCATAGGCGGAACCATCAATGCGGGTCGCTTTTCCGTTAGCATCCACATACACGCCGAAGAGATAGCCCACGGCTTCGTTTTTGCCGGGTGTATAAGGAATGGACAGGGTTGCCATACCATTGCCAAGACTGGTCACATTGGTGTTTTTCTCATCCTTCACGGTGCTGATGGTGATGTTATACACCGGACGGTTGCCGATAAGTGCCTTTGCCTCGTTGGAAAGCCCGGTTGCCGGAGCGATGCTGATGGTGATATTCCCGCCGCTCTGCCTCTGGATTTCCTTGAGGGCGGCGAGGTCAAGTCCGAGGGAAACCGGCGCGCCGTTTATCTCAAGGCTGGTTACTCCGGCGTTCACAAGGCTGTTCAGAGAGCTTTGGGTCAGGGTTGTTGTCAGGGAAGTTGCACCCTGGGGCATGGTGACATCCAGCGCAACAGAGGTTCCGTTTGCAGTTTTGCCTTGTGCCTTGGCATCTGCCTGAGCCTTTGCGATGGCGTCGGTGATGGTTTTATCTGTTATCGCTGCGTTAGCTGCTCCGCCTGTGCCTGCTGTCGCTGTGACAGGAGCCGATGCTGTAACAGGCTGGTTCGGCTTTGTTCCCGGTGTCGTTGTAATTGGTGTTGTCGGGCTGCCGCCGGAAGAAGAACCTCCGCCTGTACCACCACCTGTACCGCCGCCACTCGTATCTGTCCAATGAGCATAGATGGTGGTGTTTGCGGTAAACACAGTGCTTGTGGTAATTTGTGTACCGCCGCTTGCCGCTGTGAACCAGCCGTCAAAGCGATAGCTGTCGCTACGGGTCGGCGTAGGCAATTCCTCCAATTTGCCATTCGTCGTGGTCAACGTATCAGGTACGAGGGCATTGCCGCCGTTTGCGTTCAGGGTGATGGTAAGGAGGGTACCGGACGTAGCAGGGAACTCCTTGCCGCCCTCGGAAAACACCTCGCTCAAGCCGGGGATCTTAGCGGTATTATCCAGTGTGACTGTGCCAACATCTGCTGTCCCCTCATAGTTTATTGACCCAATGATGCCCTTGCTGCTGCTGATGAGCAAGCTTGCCGGCTTGCTGGCAAAGGTCACGTTGGCTTTATCGGCAGAATCATTCATGACCATAAGTATTCCATAGGTTTTGCCGCGAATCTCCAACAGCCCGGTGAAATCAAAGGTAAGGGCTTTGCCTGCGCCATTTTCACCGATACCAAAAGAGGTTTCCCCGTTGGCAAGGATCGTTCCTCCACCGCGAATGGTGCGCGCACCTTGGAATTGGATGCCGTGCCCTCCTGATGCGTTCAGGATGCAACCAGATCCCACCGTCAAATCGCCGGCACAAAACACAGCGACGCCGTTCGCTGATCGCGCCTCTACTGTACCGGTTCCGCTCAGGGTGAGATCAGATGTAATGATGGATAGTGAATATCCCAAGTTTCTGTCTACCGTGAGCGAGGCATCATTCAAAATAATATCAAGCTTACCCGTATTGATACCACCTGTTACATGACTGTTGGCTGAGACAGCTATCGTGCCGCCCTTGGCCACGTACAACGCATCGTAACCTGCGGGGGACTCAAAGACTGCGCCGTCTAATACCAGATAAACAGGGTTATCGGGAGAAAGCACGCGCATCTCGCCGCTTGCCTTGCCTTTAAGAACGAAGACACTTGGGCTGTTGAGCGTCAGCGTCTTCGTTGTATTGTTCCAAGTCCATGCAGTAGCGGCACTGCCGCCGCTTGTGTCGCTGGTGGGCAACTCGGGGAGGAAAAAGGTGAGCTTCGTTTCATCAAAGAAGGCAGGGGCAGCTGTGTATTGATAGACAGCGCTCTTTTCGGATTCATCGCTACTCGTATTTGGCGCAATCGCATTCGCGATAACAGTAAAGGTATATGCGCCGGTTTCGGTAATGGCACTCGTAAAGTCGTACTCGGTGGCTGTGATCGTAGGAGGAGAAGCTGTTTTGAAAGCACCGTCCTTGTAAAGCCTGACCGTGTATGTGAGGGCATTATCAACCGCAGTCCACTTGGCCTTGCCGAGGGTCGTGGTATCCCAGATGAGGCCGGTGGGGGTGGCAAGCTTGACGCCTCCCGGTGCGCTGCCGTTCAGCGTGCCGCCCGTGTGGGACAAGCCTCCATGCGCATGGAACAAGTTGTCGGGGTTATCGCTGTTGGCCAAGGTTACTGCGCCGCCGCTGATGCGGAGGGCAGCATCTGAATCGATGGTTTTCAGCGCATACCCTGTGCCCTTTGCCGTGGCGGTTACCGTACCGCCGGTGATGCTGATGCCGCTTTTACCTTGTATACCGTTGCCGTTTTTCGCCGTATTCTCGGCAGTTACCGTACCGTTTTGCAGGATGATTTCCCCAAGCGCAGTAATTGCACCATAGCCTGGGCCGCTTGGAGCGATGGCTGTCACCTTGCCGGTGGTGTTAAGGGTAATGTCTCTGCTTGAGAAAATGTCACTGTTTGAAATTCCCGAAGGGTTCACATTGGCGCTGCCGCTGATGACGAGGTTTCCGCCTGATTGTATCGCAAAATTATTCGCGCTGCTTGCGGTCACCTGTGCGTTTCCGCCGATGGTCAACGCTGCATCAACCCTTATAGCGTTATATAAGTCCTTGGTGCCGGTGGAGTTAAGTGTCAATGTTCCCCCACTTCCGGTAATACCAAGGCTGCCCACACAATAAATTGTGCTGGCGGTGTCGCTGGTGATGGAAACATCGCCGGTGTATACAAGGTTGATGGTATCTGCGCTATCGCAGTTAATGGCAATCGGCTGATTGCCGTAGCCGCTGTTCAGCGTCAGAGTTGCTGTGGCAGCGTCCCATGCCCAGCCTGTGCCGTTTTGGTTGTTGGAAAGGTCTTTGTCGGTTTCGCCGCCGATGTTCATGGTTCCGGTGGTTGTGCCGCCGATGTCCTTCTCAATTTTTACATACTTTTGGCTGGCATTCCAAGTATAGGTGCTGCCGGTGGAAGCACCGGAGCCGTCCGCATTGTCGCTCCAGGTGGCCGTATAGGAAGGGGGTAAGGTGTTAGGGGCCTTGTTGAACGCACTCTGGGCGCCGCTGCTTACCGTGACAGAGTTAATGATGTGGATGCTGCCTCCCGCATCAATGCCGGCACCAGCACCACTGTCGGAGGTGCGGACGGCAATCTCACCCACGCTGCCGACAATTGTGACGTCAACGCCTGCATCAATTGCCGGGATGCTGGGGTGTGTGCTGATAATATCGCCCGTTTCACCTGTGATTGTGACGCTGGCGTTTGCGGAAATGCCGCCGCCGAAGATGCTGCCTGCGACACCTGTAATATCGCCGGTTTTACCGCCGATTGTGACGCTGCCGCCTGCGTCGATGGCGTGTTGAGCACCGGCGATATTGCCTACAACAGCGCCATGTGGAATTGTAACACTGCCCGCTGCCGCATAAATGCCGTTGACTTTCGTGCCGGTGATATCGCCGGTTTCACCTTTGATTAAAACTTCACCTGCTTCTGCGTAGACACCGTAATTACCCTTGGAGCTGATTGCGCCTATTGTGCCGTTGATGGCAACGCCAATTTTTGCGCGAATGGCGGAGTCATCTGAAAATGATCCCTCTGCACTGCTGATGTCACCTGTTGTGCCGTTGATGAAAACATTGCCGCCCATTGCGTGAATTCCACAGGATCTGCCTGAAACATCACCTGTTGCGCCGTTGATGGTAACGCCGCCATTTTGGGAGTAAATGCCGTATCCGCTACTGCTGGGACCGGTGCCTCCCGCACCGATTTTGCCCACAACGGCGCCGTTTGAAATGGTGATGTCACCACCTGCGAAAATAGCATTGCTGCCTGTAATATCACCCACCGTGCCGATAATCTGAATGTTGCCATTTGCATCAATGCCAGGATTGCCGCTACCACTGATATTGCCCATCGTACCTATGATGGCGATATCCTTAGAGGCTTGTAGACCGCCGGAAACCGTAAGCGGGCCGGAACCTTTGATGACAAGGCCGCCCCAGGATTGTATGGCGTAGGCAGAACCCTTGTTGACTGTGACAGCACCCTCGCATACAAGGTTGATGGTAGCGCTGCTGTCATCACATGCAAATTTGATAAAACCGCCTTGGTAGCTGCTGCCCAGCGTCAGGGTGGCAGCCGCCGCATTCCATGCCCAGCTTGTTCCATTGGCATCTTGTGTCAGGTCGGAGACCGTTGTACCGCCGACATTCATGGTTCCGGTGATTGTACCGACACTCAATGGCCCGACCATGTCCCTTGCCTGTGGCGCGGCGGATTCCTCCCGCACCGTCACGGTAACGGTCGGCAGGGTTACACCCTCCGCCAGCGTCAAGCCCTCGGGCAAACCCAGCGCAGGGGTGAACACATAGTCCCCCGCCGTATCACCGTCATAGGCCGGGGCGGAAGTCCAGCCCGACACTGCCACGGCGGTTTCTATTTCCTCCGGTTCCGCCTTATCCGGCTCCTCTGCTTCACTGTCCGTTGCGGTAGCATTGCCGCTTACTGTGGCAGTAATCGCTGCACCGGTGGTGGCGGTTACCGTCAGCTCATCCGGCAGGTTCAGTTCGTCCTCCGCTGTGCCGGTTTCCACGGTCTGTTCCGCAACCTCCGCAGAAAGCTTCTCAAATACGGTGATGGTTCCGCTCACACCCAGGGGCGCGCCGGAATCTGTGACGCCGGTTTCGGCAAAGGCCATTGTTGGCAGCATGGTAAATACCATGCAGACCGACAGAATCAGGCTGCCGATTTGTTTCCATTTTCGTTTCATACGTTTCATTCCTCCTCACAATTGTCTTGATTTTGCTGTGCATTGCCCTTGGACAGCAGCATATCCAAAATTTTGTTCAGGGTCAGGGACATCCCTCCGGGCCAGCAGAGCTTCTTTCCGTCGGTGCAGGGCTTGCAGAAATCCCCGTTTTTGATAAGCGCGGCAAAAGCCGGTTCATGGATTCTGCCCCCAAACTCCAGCAGGATGGTATGCCCGCTCTCCAGCGTAATGCCGAAGGAGTCCCCATCCAATGCACCGACATGGGTGATTTTCAGGTTTTCATGATCCGCTCGTTTTGGCCATAGCATATGAGCCACCTCCCAATACTGTCATGCTTCATCAGCTTTCTTCCTCACTGACCACAGGCGGGATCGATATCGCCAGCATAATCAGTTCTTCCAGATCGATGGTCAGGATATCGCCAAAAAACAAATTTTCCCCGTCTGTACTGACAGACTGCAAAACCTCCGGCTCCTTCAGCGGACTGTAACGGATGGTATGCAACCAGTTTTCCATGTTCAGCATCAGGATGCTGCCGCTTTTCATCTCCAGCCGGAGCGACCCGTTTTCCAAAGGTTGAATGCGCAGAATGCCCATGCCGCCGTCCGGGTCCCGGATCGCCCTGTCGACGGTTTCTCTGGCGAAAATCTCCAGTTTAAACCGGGTGCCTGTGTCAAAGATTATTTTCGATCCGTCCGTCACGGCGGACCGGAATACTGCATCGTCGTTCAGCTCATAGTACCGGTTGGTACACAAGCGGTTTTCCATATTCAGCTCCAGAACACTTCCGCTGCCGAATCCGATATGCAGCCGGTGATGGTCAAGGGGCGTCACCGTCCGAATGATGGGAATCTTCTGTTTCCGTTCTTCCCCCGCCATATGCCTTCCTCCCTTCACCTTTTTCCGTATTTTTGATGGTGTGCAGACATAAAAATACACCCTACAGTTTGATTGTAGGGTGCAGAATTAATTTTTTATATTGGCCGGTGGCCATTTATTTTTTGTTTTTCAGCAGTTCACGGGAGGTCACTCCCTTTTTGGCAAGGACACTGCTGACGATTGCCTTCGCTGTGGAAAGGGATACATGGAGTCTCTCGGCGATACCTGGATTGGTCAAGCCTTCTTCAAGGAGCAACAGCACTTCCTTTTCCCGCAAAGTCAATTCCTTTCTCACGAATGCCGAACGCCCCTGTTCAACTATATAGGCAAGGGCTGCGATTCTTTCTGCGTCTTTTCTGTCACAACCGGCATCGGACAGCAGCTTTTTGAGCCCCTCATAGTTTTCCGCAAAGGGCAGCAGAATGCCGTCAGGCAGAGCCGCATTCAAGGCGCTGTTTAAGGCATCCAATGCTTGCGGGCGTTTCCCCAGCGCGTCAAGCACCTGCGCCCGGTAGATATGTATATAAATCTGCGGCAGCAGGTTGGGGAAGATCGATGAAATTCCCAGTCCGAATTCACTTACGCCGAGCAGCTTTTGGTATTCCCCACGCGCAAGCAGGATACGCCCGTAAACGATATGGGCGAAAGGCTGGGTCATGATGACCAGCCGCTTGTCGTTTATTTCTCCCCCGGCAAGCCATGGGGAAATCTCACCCTCCCGCCCAAGCAGCGTGTACAGGAACCCGCAAGCCAAATCCAGCGTATAGCGGCATAAGTCCTCCGTGTTCTGGCGGGAGCGTTCCGACAGCGAATCCAGGGCATTTTGCAGCATGGATTCATCCCCCCGCAGGATGGCAATGCGGGCCAGAAGAAACAGGCCGCACTGGTAGATGCTGTTCTGGCGCTTGCTGTCGGCGGTGAACATGGCTTTATGGCAGAGGATTTCCGCGTCATCAAGCTCGCCCCTCATCAGATGGGCCTCCGCCCGCATAATGATTTCCGCGCCGCTGCCATGCCCGCCCGTCAGTGCGTAATAGATCGGCATACACTCGTCCATTTGCGAAAGCTCTTCGTCCAGCTTCCCGCTTTCTCGGTAAAACATATACAGCACAGAGGGGGAACCGAAGGTCCATGTGCTTTTGACATTGATGAGCGCAGCAGGACCGCCCAGCAGCTCCAGCGCCCTGCGGTGCCTAGCGCTCATGGCGTCAATGCGATTGTATTCCAGAAAGGACAGGAGCAGCTCCATTTCACCGGACAGCGCGTTCTTCTCAGCATCGGGAAGGTCGCTCTGTTCAATGACCTGCTGAATTTCCCCTTTCATGGCAAGGAGCTTTTGATTTTCGTGCAGGAAAAACAGGGTAAAGGCCAGCGGCACTATGGCAGCCGGGTATTTCCGCTTGATCTCAAAGGGGGTATGCTCCATAATGTCCAGAATCATGGGCTTTGTGTGTTCATCCACCACATCCGCAATCTCGTAGCTGGTCAGGGGCAGCGAGAGTAGGCGTTCCCATTCGTCCGAGAGATAGTAAAAGCGCAGGGTATTCACCCGGTCACCTGCCTGCTCCGACAGATCGCCTCCGGTAAGATAGACCGCCTTCTGCCTTGTCTCCGGCAGCAGTTTGAACTGCTCCGTGAGAAAACTTTGAAAGAGGGCGTGTAGATAGAACCTTCGGGTTTCCCTGTCGAAATGGACGAACACCCGCTTTTCCTGCAGGAGCCGCTCCGTTTTCTCGGCGCTCATGCCGGACAGGGCTGTGGCCTGGGTCAAAGAAAAGCGGGGAAAGATGGAAACTACGGTCAGAAACTCCTGCTCAAAGGCAGGCAGATAGTTCCACAGGGCATTGCGAATCATGTTTTGTATGCTGCCGCCCTCAAAACGGCCGCTTTCGATAAAGGACAAAAGCTGGAGGTACAGCGCCATGACCCAGCCTTCGGTGATCTGCCGTACTTCCTCAAGCTGTGCGGGCGTCAGGGAAATCCCGGCCTGCCGGTAATAGGCGTCAATATCCTCCGCCAGAAAGGTGAGGGCGGATTCCCGCAGGATGAAAAAGCGGCTGCTTTCCCTCATAGAGGACTGCTCTTCCGAAGGCAGGAGCTGGGCAGCCGCCACCACATGAAGGGCCCCGCCGCCGTGCTTCGAAAGCGCCGTCAGGAATATGCCTGCGTTCGGCAGCTTCCAGGCGGCCAGATCATCCAACACAAGATAGGTTTCCTCCGGGCAGTGGAACTTTTGGAAAATCCTCTCGATTTCCGGCATGGTGTCCTCATCCGGCGGGCCTGCCGCTGCCAGCCGTTCTGCGCTTTCCGGGTCAAACTGCCCGATCAGTCCACAAAAGGCTTTCCAAGAAGCATTGGGCAGTTCTGCAGGAAAGGTATGCCAGATGATCTGTGCGGTTCCCGAAACCTGTGTATCGAAAAAGTGTCGCAGGGCCGTTGTCTTGCCGAAACCGGAGGGAGCCTCCACCAGCGTCAGCGGATACGCCTTAATGAAATTCAGGCGTTCCATAAGCCTTTTAGGAAAAAATAATGTTTCTGGTTTGAGCATTTTGGTTCGTGCCATGTTGCTCCTCCCTTTTCACATCCTCTGATGCGGGTTTTCATCCGTTGTCCTTTCGTCTGTCCTCTGTCCGGGTGAATTGCACTCTTTTTAATTATTGTATTTCTTGCCCAAGAAACAATCAAGAGAAAAAGAAAAGACTGTAAAAGGCATTCATACCTCTTACAGTCTTTTCCATTACCCTTGTCTTTTGAATAAGTCTCGCCAATTAACGGTTGGACTGCAATGCTTTCACCAGGGCATAAGCAGCCTCGGCACGAGTCATTTTCTTGGTGGATTCAAATGTGTTTCCCTCGATGTTCATGACCCCCAGACCCTTGGCTAAAGCAATATAACCAAGACTACCATCGCTAAAGGTATCGGCATCCTCATACGGAGCCTGGAAGAGTTCCTCAAGCTGAGCGATCTTCTCCAATTGCAGCATCCGAACCACTAATTTGGCTTGAAACTCGCGGCTGACCTGATCATTCAGTGACAGGTTCTCTTTGACCCACCCCAGCTCCTTGACTTGCTTCAAGAGCTCTTCATCGCTTAATCCTTGATAGGACCAGACGCCATTCTTGGCGATCAGCATGGAGCTTAGCAACGATTTTACGGTGACATGCTCATCAGGTCTGAATTGATCACCATACTCACCAAATGCTCCGGCTTGACCAAGGAGTCTGATTTCTTCCTCAGCGAAACTGCCTGAGATATCACCGAAGTTATAGGGTCTTGGCTGCTCCTTAATGGGCTTGCCTTGCCAATCGAGGAATTCACCGGTTTGGGCATCCATAATGTTGGAGACGGCAAAACTGTTGTCCATTTTAGGTTGATACACTAAGCGGATATCCGATAACTGACCATTTTTGTTAATCTGAACATATTTGAGTTCCAGAGGTCTTTTCTTTAAGAAGGTATCCTCACCTTGTTTTTGGTCCATAGCCTGGGCGATATCCGGAAAATTCACATCAGCGAAATCCATGTTATAGCTGACGACTTTTTGGGTATTGCGTTCTACGGAGACGGAGAAACCATTGCCGGGCACATGTACTCCGTTAACAACCCGCTCATAGCTGAAATCGTGGTTGGGTTGATCTTCGGGATACTTTTGACCATTGTCCATAGCCTCTAAATACTCGACCTGCTGAACCCGGTCAGGTTGAATTTTCTTGATGAAAGCATCGGCAATTGCTTTCGCCGCAGTCCGATCAATGGCATCCGGGCCTTTGGGCTGCGGGTTAGGAGTATAGGCACTGAACCCAAGGACTTCACCCGTGGCCGCATCCACCCGGGCATAGACATAGTTGTATCCATCCGCGCTTTCTTCCTGACTCCAATCAAAGGACCAGACACGTTTCTGGCTTAAGCCACCTTCCAAGCCAAGATTGGCACCGCGCAGAGTGAGGCTGTCCGGTATTTCCACCCATTTCTTGGCACTTTCGATAGCCTGCTCCTTCGTCAGCAGCTTAGATGCATCATCCACTTCTTTTTGCTCGGCCGGTGCTAAGGCATTTTCTGAAGACTTCGCCATTCCACCCATACCACCGCCGGCCTCCATAACGGCATCGCTATTAAGCCATTCGCCAGAGTTAAGCTTGAGGGGTTCCCCTGTTTTGGCATCAATCATACCGCTGAAAGATTGATTGCTTAATTTGTAAACTAAAAGGGCATCTTTCTTGGCGTCCTTTTCCTGACTATCCAGCGGTCTAATGCCGTAGTTAAGGAAATATTGCAGCTGGAGAAGATTATTTTTTACAAATGCCTCACGAGCCTTGTCTGCACTGATAACATCTTTGGGATCGGGAATGCTTTCTTTGCTCCAGTTGAGAGAATAGCTTGTAATCGTACCATCATAAGCATTCACTTGAACTGATACACCATTGCTTGGGAAAGCAACGCCATTGGCCACCCTCTTCCATTGCACTGAATAGGTCGTATAGCCATAATCTATGACAGGAGTGATTTGGGTGTTTTCCGGCACCAATTCCATCTGATTGAGCCGATCTCCCAGAATTTTGTTCACCAGACCCTGAGCGATATCTTTAGCCTCTGCATAGGAATATTTGGGAACACTGGTCTGCGAAGATGAACTTGCAGGATTCCAACTGTTCATATGAATGATTTCACCGGTGCTTACATCCACTTGAGCGTTAAAACTACCCCCGGCATCATCTGTGGAATTCCAATTTAAGGACCAAGTCTCTCTTTCATTATAGTTATTGTAGCCCGAAGTAAACTTTGTATAGGCTGCAGGAATAGTAAAGTTATTTTTAACGAGTTTAATAGCATCTTCCAAACTCACTTTAACCTGTGCCGGGGCGGCAATCGTTTCTACCGCACTTATGGTTTTGGCACTCACCTCAGCTGCCGCCATCACGGAGGCAGGTAGTGCACCCTGCACTAATAAGGCCACAGCCATGGGAATTGCTAACTTATGCATTTTTTTCTTATTCATTTTTCCATTCCTTTCTTACCTTGTCTTTTTCAACCTCTATTACCATTATAGACGAAAAACTCACGGCCAATATGACGCTGAAAAGCAAACCGGAAATAAATTAATTATTGTCAATCATTATGCTTTTATTACTATTTCTAATATAATACATTTTTCTAAACATTTATAATAATCAGAAGGGGTTTTGTTTTTTTTGCAGAATAGTTATATAAGTACTAAATTGAACAGGAGTGAGCAGAAAATGAAACGCAGCATTTGGGTCTTTTCCGTTCTCTTAGCTACCATATTTCTTCTTGGCCATTGGATTCCTGGTTTTTCGGCGCACTCTACTCTTAATTCCTCCGGTCAACCCGCTCTGGCCTCTGCTTTCACCGACCCCGTTACGCCAACCGAGCGCAAAGAGATGGAAACTTTAGCACTGGATTTTACAAAAAGGTATTATACCTATACTTTGGATAATTATTTGGAAGAAGGCCTAAAGCTCCTGCCCCTCCTGACACAAGATTATCAACCGATCTATATGGGTTCTCTTGAGAAAAGCTTCAGCGCAGCCGAAGCCGTAAATGCCAGGTCGACCGTGGAAAGCGCCTTAGTCCTGGGGCTGGAAAAAACTGCTCCGGATTCGAGCTTGATTAAAATGCAATTTAAAGCAAAGGTTTTGACCCATGATGTTGTAACCTTGAATCGCTACAGTGTTGTTTTGGACTTAAAAAAAGAAGATGACGCATGGTTGATTAACGATATAGTGGAAGAAGAGCCTGTTGCCTTTTCCAACCTTCAGGATTTACTCTAATTTTCGTAGAATTTCGTTTTAATTAAGCTTTAGTACCTGATAAGGTAGATTAAAACTCCCGTGAAAATGGTCTGTGACTCACATAGACCTTTCCATCGGGAGTTTCTGTTTTGTATCATTGGCCTATTAAATTGCTCATGAGGTGATACTCCGAGCCTTTAAATCTTAGAGAAAGAAAAGCCAGGTTACTATCCCAAAAAGAGGAAGCAAAATACAGACACTATACACCATATAGCCGAAAAAGCTGGGCATTTTTACTCCGGATTCTTCAGCTATAGACCGCACCATAAAGTTTGGTGCATTGCCGATATAGGTAACTGCTCCAAAGAACACTGAGCCGGCAGAAATCGCCAGGAGATATAAGGGCTGTTCCACTAAGAACTGAGCCACTGCAGGCCCTTCAGCCACACCGGGA
The DNA here is from genome assembly GCF_007830365.1 of Desulfitobacterium sp. LBE. Classification (NCBI taxonomy): domain Bacteria; kingdom Bacillati; phylum Bacillota; class Clostridia; order Eubacteriales; family Desulfitobacteriaceae; genus Desulfitobacterium; species Desulfitobacterium sp. LBE. The sequence continues at coordinate 2,173,235 of NZ_VLKD01000001.1, forward strand.
TAGAATTGACCTAAAGCGGTGCTAAAGAAAGTCAGGTAGGTCGGGGCATTGTCCAGGAAGCTGGATAATGCTCCGGTAATCCAGAAATATTGAGCCGGCTCTTTTACTGCTGCAGTAATAAAAGACAAGGCTCCGGACTCTCCGGCCTTCAAAATCGCTAAAGCAGGCGCCATGGTGACAAAGATTCCGAAGAAAAGATAAACAATCTCCAGAATGGGTCCCCAGGAGTATTCATTTTCCTCACGAACTGTCTTGGCTGTGATTTTCATAGAAATAACCATAATAGCCACAAGAACCAGATTGCGAATAACATCCTGCCAGCCAAGATGAACCCCTAAAATCGATACTTCGCTCATCTTAACATAACCGCTAAAAAGAATCACACCAATAATTGCAGCTAACAGAATAAAGTTCTGAGCGCCCAGAATTTCCAGCTTTTTCTCTGGCGTTGAACCTTCATTGGCGGTGTCTTGCGTTGCCGCCACCGCTCGATCGCCGGCAGATGAGGCAAGGGCCAGGCCGGCTTCTTTTTGTTCCTTAGCCAGATAGTATTTATCAAAAGCAATATACATGAGCAATAACCCGGCCAGTACGACAGCCATGGGGGTTATGAGGCGCAAGGTCCAAAAGAAGGGGACTCCATGCAAAAAGCCCAGGAAAAGCGGCGGATCCCCTAGGGGGGTCAATGATCCTCCTACATTGGCAACCATGAAAATAAAGAAGACCACCATAAAGGCCTTATACTTACGGTCCTTATTCACACGCAGGAAGGGGCGGATCAACAGCATAGCCGCTCCTGTAGTTCCCATCCATGAAGCAACAATAGCCCCGATGGTCAGGAAACCTGCATTGACCCAAGTGGTCCCCTTAAGGGATGTGCGAACTAAAATTCCACCACCCACTGTAAATAGGGAGCCAATGAGAATGATAAAGGGGATGTAATCAGCGATAAGTAAATGGAGCAGCTCATCCACGCCTTGTTTTCCATAAACTACAATTAGTGGAACAGCAAGCAATGCTGCCCAGGCAGCCGACACCTTCCCAAAATGATGATGCCAAAACTTAGGAAACAGAACAGGTCCGAGGGCGATGGATAACAACATACCGACAAAAGGAATGACAGAATATAATGGTAATAACGTTCCTAAAGAGTGTTCCATTTTTTCCTCCTTAAATTAATTGGCAGGCAAAGCAGCCTTTTTTAGAATTTAAATAACTTTCGCACACCGAAAGTGACGCAAACTAAAAAGCGTCTACGTCTATGTTACAACACAACGCTCCTTATGAACATACCAAAAAGTACAACTTTCTGTTTCTTTTTACTTTTATAACTATTTAACAAAAATAAATAAAAAGGCAACACACCCCCAGCTTTAATAGCCCTTCTCCCATAGACGCCGGTACTGACCTTCTTTTCTCATCAACTCTTCGTGTTTCCCCTGCTCAAGAATTCTTCCCTTCCCCAACACCAGTATTTCATCCATATCTTTAACAAGTTCAAGATGATGAGTAATCACGATGAGTGTCCTATTCTCTGCCAAAGCAAATAGTTCTTCTTTAAGCTCCCGTTCCGTAACCGGGTCCAGTCCACTGGTCGCTTCATCTAAAATAAGGATAGGCGCATCTTTTAGTAAGACGCGGGCGATGGCCAGACGCTGCTGCTGCCCACCGGAAAGCTTCATCCCCTCTTCACCGATTAAGCAATCATATCCTTGAGGAAGAGAAAGAACAAAATCATGAATTCTTGCTCTGCGGGCTGCTTCGTATAACTCTTCGTTAGTGGCTTCCGGCTTGGCCAATAAGAGATTTTCTTTGATTGTAGCATGAAAAAGATAGGGTTTTTGAGACACTATGCCCATGTTTTCCCGAACAACCTGGGGAGTTAATTCTTTGATGTTTACTCCCCCTAAGCGAATTTCCCCGGCAGCGGGTTCCCAAAATCGAACCAATAGATTAACTAGGGTGCTTTTCCCCGCTCCACTTTGACCCACGATACCAATCCGTCTGCCTCTTGAGATCTTAACCGAAATGTTATCCAATACCCAGGGGCCATCCGGCTCATAGCGAAAACGCACATTCTCGAAGGCAAGCTCAGGCTCAAGGCCAGGGGCATCCAGCCTGCCTTTCTCCTTCTCCAGATTACGGCCTTCATCGATTAGGTGCTTAAGGCGCCTTCCCGCCGCCTCATTTTCCTCCAAATACTGCTGGCCGGCGGGCAGGGTCGCTACAGCCTCGAAACTGCTCAGTACCCCCAAGGCCAACATACCCAATAGAACCCCGTCAATCTGTCCTCCCTCTACGAGAATTATTCCCAGAACCAGGACAGCCAGCATTCCCAAATGAGAGCTCATCCCCATCAGGGCATTTGCCGTTCCTGTTACTTTAGCCATTCTTCGCTCAGAGTGACTGAGTTCACTTTGGGCTTCTTGAATCCGCTGGAACACAGCTCCGGTCTGTCCAAAGGCCAGCATTTCCGGCATCCCCTGCAAGCTATCCAAAATAAAAGTATACATCCTGGCTTTGGCCTGGATTTTCATCTGACCGATACCCTTTCCTAAAGCCCGGACAAGCAAAGGCAGAGCAACACCTGCAGCCAGAAAAAATGCTGCCAGGATCATAGTAAATCCTTGATTAAAATAAGCAAGGAAACCTCCATAGCCGAGCAAAACCAGCACGGCCACAAGGGGGGGAGCCAGGACCCGCAAAAACAGGTTCTGCTGTACTTCCACATCTCCCACAGTGCGGCTGAGCAAATCCCCGCTGCGCAACTCTTTAAGCCGGGCAGGAGCTAATGGTTCAATACCCTTATAAACAATCATCCGCATACGGCTTAACACCCGAAAGGTGACATCATGGGAAACCAGGCGCTCAAAATAGCGGAAAACCGCCCGGGAAATCCCAAAGAAACGAACCCCCACAATCGTGATCATCAGATCCATAATCGGGGGCTGCAAGGCTGCCCGGGCCAGCAGATAGGAAGAAGTCGCCATCAAACCGATGTGGCTGGTAACGGTCAGGGCACTTAACAGCAAAGCCAAGCACACCCTGGGCCAGAGAGGAAGTATTTCTTTGATGATCCACCTCAGATTTTTCATTCCTCTTCCCTCCCATAGGTGCTTACGAAATGGGTATAGAGCCCTTGATTATTGAGTAAGGTCTGTGGAGAGCCCTCCTCAATAATCCTCCCCTTATCAAGTACCAGGATCCGATCCGCCTCAATCGTCGTCCTCATGCGATGGGTAGTAAAAATTACCGTCCTGTCCTGACAAAGGCCCTCCAAGGCTATCAGCAAATCCTTTTCATTTTCGTTATCCAAGCCGCTGGTCACTTCGTCCAGCAACAGCAGCGGCGCATCCTTAAGAAAGGCCCGGCTGATGGCTATGCGCTGCGCCTGCCCCCCGCTTAAACGGGCTCCTCCCTCACCCACAGGGGTATCATAGCCTTGGGGAAGTTCGCTGATAAACTCATGGGCCATGGCCAGTTGAGCAGCCTTTACCACATCTGCCCAAGCTGCCCCGGGGTTGCCGAAGCGAATATTCTCCATAACCGACCCGGCAAAGAGATAAGGTTTCTGGGGAACGTAAGAAATCATCCCCCGCCAAGCTGCCGCCGGGATCCTGGTTAATACCGTATCGTTAATCAGCACCTTTCCTTGTGTCGGTTCTACAAACCTAAGCAGAATCTGCAGAAGGGAGCTTTTTCCCGCGCCACTGGGTCCAATCAAAGCCACCCGTTCACCAAGGCGAAGGGTAAAGTTAATATCCTTTAAAACTCTTTCTCCCTCTTGCTCATAGCATAGGTCCACCTGTTTAAATATAAGCCAAGGCGCATCTTGCTCTCCCCTGAACAAATGACCGGGCTCCTCAGCCCCTCCTCCCAAGTCCACCCCATTCAACGCAGATTCCAGCTGGTTCTCTAGCTCAAGGACTTCGAAAATGCGCTGAGCAGCATTGCTCCCGGAGAGTCGTGCATGAAAAGACAAACCAAGAGTCCTTAAGGGCAAATAAAACTCCGGAGCTAAGATCAGAATGAAAAGCGCCTCAGCATAGGGAACCGTGCCATTAATCAAACGAAGGCCCAAGGTTACAGCAATGATTGCGGTGCTGATCATCCCCATAAACTCCAGGACAAAAGCCGATAAAAAAGCTACTTTCATGACGCTCATGGTATTCTTCCGAAAGGCCTCGCTGACCCGGCCGATCACTGTGGCCTGGTCCTTACTCCGCCCGAACAGCTTCAGGGTGGTTAAGCCTTGAAGCATATCAAGAAAATGGGCGCTCATACGGCTTAAGCTTTGCCATTGCCGTAAAGACTTTTTCTCAGCAAGTCTGCCAATCAAGATCATGAAGAAAGGAATGAGGGGGCCGGTTATGATTAAGACAAGAGCAGATTGCAAATCCTTAGGCAGGACAAAAGCTAACGTAAGCATTGGTACTAAAACAGCTAAAATGAGTTGGGGAACATAGCGGGCAAAATAATCATCCAAGGCTTCAATTCCCTCTACGGCTGTGTTGAGCAGTTCCCCTCCCCGCTCACCCCGGGCATACACAGGCCCCAGCGCCAGGATCTTGTGCAGAAACTGCACCCTTACCCTTTCCTTTACCCGGATGGCCGCCTCACGGGCAGTTACTTCACTGTAATACTGGAAAATCCCCCGTACGCCGATGACACCCAAAACGGCCAGAAGATATCCTTTCACCTGGCCAAAAGGTGCGTCTTCCAGAAAGACTTGAGCAATCACCTGGGAGAGCAGCCAGGCCTGAATAATCGCCAGCAAAGCTATTCCCAGGCCAAGGGCTATGGTTCCTAAAAGGTATCTTTTAACATGTTTGCTTTCCCGCATCAAACGCTTATCGAGCATAATTTAAAAAGGGGCAAGAATCCCTTGCCCCATCCCCCTAAAATCAAATATTCTATCCTTAGTTTACATGATTGATAACTTTTCAGCAATTATAATTGATTTCCTGCTTAATAATGAACATCCTTTGCTGTGACCCGTTTGCGGAATACCCAGTAGGTCCAGATCTGATAAGCCAGAACAATCGGTACCAAAGTCAAAGCGACTATCGTCATGATCTTTAAGGTGTAGGGGCTGGATGAAGCATTATAAATATTCAGGCTCCATTCAGGATTCAGGCTGGACACCATGACCCGCGGAAAAAGTCCTAAGAACACGGAGAGCACCAAAGATGCAATAGTCAGGCTGCTGGCTATAAATGCTTTGCCGGCGGCTTTCTTATAAGTAAACAGCACAGTCAGAATCATAGCTAGGGCACATACCAGAATTCCCAGGGTGGCAGGAGTGCTCAGGAAAAGATCGGTTTGGAAATAGGTCATAGCCGCAAGAAGGACAAGGACTATAAGAGCTGCAACGCTTACTGTTTTAGCTATGCCCCAAGCCCGCCGAACCATTTCACCTTCCGTTTTTAAGGTCAGATAGAGAGCGCCGTGTACCGTGAATAAAAGGAGAGTGGTGACTCCGCCAAGGAGGGTGTAGGGTGATAAGAGGTCAAAAAAGGTCCCCACATACTGCATCTCCCCATTGATAGGCACACCCCGCAAGATATTGGTAACTGCCACACCCCAGAGAATGGCACTAAGCAAGCTGCCGGCGAAAATTCCTCCATCCCAAGCGGAGCGCCAGCGCGGAGAGCGATCACTGCTGCGGAATTCAAAAGCTACGCCGCGAAGGATCAAAGCCACCAGAATAAAGAACAGGGCTAAATAGAAACCGCTGAAAAGAGTGGCATACCAGTTGGGAAACGCAGCAAAGATAGCACCACCCGCGGTAATCAGCCATACTTCATTGCCATCCCAAACCGGCCCGATGGTATTGATCACAATACGGCGCTCGGTATCGTTTTTGCCCATGAAGGGGAGAAGAATCCCTACCCCATAGTCAAAGCCTTCCAAGAAAAAGAAACCGATGAAGAGTACGGAAATCAGGATAAACCACAGAATATTTAAGTCCATAATGATGCCCCCTTCGCTACATCAGTTGAGGAATCTTCATCCTCAGCCTCAACAGGCCCTCGCTTGACGAACTTCAGAATGAGGTACACATCAACAATGGCTAAAACACCATAAAGCAGGGTAAAGCCAATCAGGCTGGTCCAGATATAGGCAGCGGGTACAGAAGTGGAAAGTCCATCCGCCGTCTTCTGCAGACCATAAACAATCCAGGGCTGACGGCCTTGTTCTGCCAGGAACCAACCCGTCAAGTTGGCTATATAGGGCAATGGAATCATCCAGGGAAGAAGCTTTAAGAACCACATCGTATTTTCGAAACGCTTCGTCTTATAGAGGAAAGCCCCCAGCAAGGCGATCAGGACCAATAAACTGCCGACCCCCACCATAATCCGGAAAGACCAGAACAAGGAGGTAACCGGGGGAATATAATTTCCCTCGCCGTACTTTTGGACAGCTTCTGCTTGTAATTCATTAATTCCCTTGACCTCAGCATCAAAGGTTCCATAGGACATAAAACTCAATACACCAGGAACTTTAATCTCAAAACTGTTGGTATTGTTTTCTTTATCGACAATAGCAAACACATTGAATCCGGCAGGGCTCTCCGTTTCCCAATGGGCCTCAGCGGCAGCCATCTTCATAGGTTGGGATTCAACCAAATGCATGCCTTGAGCATGGCCGATGCCCAGGACACCAAAAATACTAATGATGCCGAAAATCAAAGCAAATTTTGCCGACCGCATGAAAACATCCACATGCTTTTTCTTGGCGAGATGATAGGCACTGATCCCCAAGACAAAGAAGGCCCCCGTAGTAAATCCGCTCAGCACAGTGTGCGGGAATTGATAAAAAACGTGCTGATTGGTCACTACCGCCAAAAAATCCACCATTTCTGCACGGCCATTGCGCAGGACATAACCCACAGGCTCCTGCATAAAAGAATTGGCGATTAAAATCCATAAAGCCGATAGATTGCTGGCAATAGCTACCAGCCAGATGCTCATACAGTGGACTTTCTTGGATAATTTATCCCAACCAAAAATCCAAGCCCCTAAAAACGTCGATTCGATAAAAAACGCTAAAAGTGCTTCAATCGCCAAGGGTGCGCCAAAGATATCCCCCATGAACCGGGAATACTCAGACCAATTCATCCCAAATTGGAATTCCTGGACTAACCCTGTCACGACGCCCATGGCGAAGTTAATGAGAAAGAGCTTACCCCAGAACTTGGCCATTTTCTTATAGGTTTCATCCCCCGTCCTGACGTACCAAGTTTCCATGAGGGCAACGAGAACGGACAGCCCCAGAGTCAGCGGCACAAATAAAAAATGATAGGATGTTGTCACCGCAAACTGCAACCTGGATAAGATTAGTTCGGTCAACTTTATTTCCCCCTTACCTTTCTTAATTATCATATACTATGTATAAGAACCTATTTATATTTATTATAAGTCTAAAAAATAAATACGTCCAGAGTTTATGTGAATTTTTTAGTTATGAAATAGCTTCAGTGAAGGCGTTTTTATGGATTAAAAAAGGCTGATGCTTTAAGATCCCCCACATCAGCCTGCCTCAATTACACTATGTTTCAGTAGTTGCCCTGTACAGATCCACTTGGAAATCTTTTCAATCATCTTTATAATATCATAATTAACATAAGTTATCCAGCATCATAAAACCTGCCAATAATGAGTTCATACTTTCCTGATCTTTGATGGCCACCCTTATATAGTTTCCTTCCAGCCCCGCAAAGTTTCCGCAATCCCTGACCAGAATTCCCTGTTTCCCCAACTCCTGGATGAGGGTTTTTTTTCGTTTGCCGGCATCGTCCCGATCAGCATTTGAATCTTCAGCTTCTAAGACTTGAATCAGGGCAAAATTAACCTTACTGGAATATAGACGCAGGCCAGAATACTTCTTTCCCCTGTGCCCTTCAGCAAAACTCCGGTAAAATGACTCTTTGCTTTCTTGCAAGAGCTGCCTTACCCGTTTCCCATACTCTGCATCAGCCAAAGCAGCCAGCCCGGCTTCTTCCGCCAAGCTGTTAACAGCCCAAGGGTCCCGTTGATCCTGCAGACGGCCAAGTAGTTTGGCTGCCCCAAAAACTGCCCCCAGGCGCAGCCCCGGAATAGCATAGAATTTGGTTAAAGAATATAACACCAACAGATTGGGATACCTTCGTAAATACCCTTTGCCTGACCAGCGGCTCTCATCCTCCAGAAAGTCAACAAAAGATTCGTCTAAAACGACCCAAGTCTGATGTTTTAAGGCCAGGTTGAGAATCACTTCAAACTGCTGCTTCGACAGGGCACTGCCGGTAGGATTATGAGGAGAATTGATAAACACCAGCTCATTTTCGGCGAGGGCTTGCTCCCATTCTCTATGACTTTCTTCGTTCTGAAAAGAAAGCTCCCCCCACCCCTTTACGCCAAGGATAAGCTTATTTACCTCTGCGCCGCAGGCCAGGGCCGCCCGTTCATATTCACTAAAGGCCGGCTGGGGTATCAGCACTTTGCGGGGCCGGAGACCGTGGAGAATCAGAAAAATCAACTCACCGGCTCCATTGCCCAGAAGTATCTCTTCAGCGTTAAGAGCGTAATATTCTGCCATCTTCCCCCGGAGGCGCCGATAATTCGGATCAGGGTAATGGATTATATTGGCAACTCCTTTTTGAAGGGCTTCCCAAACTCCCTGAGGAGGGCCAAATGGATTAATATTAGCGGACAAATCAATAAAGTTCTGTCTCCCATACTGTGCCGAGGCGTCCAACAGATTTCCGCCATGCATTCATAACCCCTCCTTCAGTACCGCCATCATAAGTCTCCACCCACTCCACTATAACTGGCCGGAATTGAATACGGCTTTCTCTCTCGAGATTCTTTTTTTCAGTTGTGGATAAATCCGGGGGAAAAATTCCCGCCAGCAGGGTTCCGCTATGAGCTGTAATGACTCCCAGCCCTCCTTTGCCCAATGTCCAGGAGAGAAACTCCTCAAAAAAGGGTTTAGGGTTAATATCCTGGTTGCAACGGGCACTTATGGTGCCGGCTTGGGCGATTTTCCCTAAATCTCTTTGCGCCATCCCTTCGTAGAAAAGAGCCAGAGCGCTCTTGATCTTACGTTCATACTTGCGATAATGGCCCGGCAAATCTCTGCGGGCATTAAAGGCCAGAGTGTCTAAAAAGCCCCCTCCATCCAACATCAGCAGCTGAGCCGAAATCTTCGCTCCCAGGGATTTGATATAAGTGCCGTCTCCATGGGCTAATTCCGTAACTCCCGGAAACATGATCGGATCAGAAGGCTCTATGGCCAAGGCTAAACGCGCCTGTTCCTCAGACTGCCAAGGTATGGCCAAGGCCTGAGCTACCGCGCTGACCGCTGCCGTCATATCCGCAGTGGAGCTGGCCATGCCTTTGCCGATGAGCAATTGGGATTGCATATGAATCTTGCCTGTCAAAGGAGGCAGATTCTGCATCCTGGCAAAGCGCTCCAAGGCCTGGCGGGTCTTTTCTTTACCCTCGGGAAGTTGCCAAATCCAGTCCTTAAGCTCCTGCTGATGGCCGGAATTGTCCCTGGCGACGGATTCCGAGAAAAGAATTTCCGCCTTTGCCTCCACAAACCGGTTGATGGGACAACCAACTAAAAAAGGGGTGCCGTCTTTCGCTCCTTGAACCCATTCTCCACAGGTCCCGGGGCATTTTGCCCAACCTAATCCCTTCATCAGTATTCAATCCCCCTTCGGCTGCGTATCCCCGCTTGCAAAGGATGTTTAAGGGGATTAAGCTCCCACCAATGCTCCACAAAGGGAAGTAATTCCTCAGGCATATCCCGCCCGGTCAAAATCCAATCCAGGCCCTCGGGTTTCAGCCCGATCAGTTCCTGCAATATCCCCATTTCCAAAAATCCCTTATTCAGAGCATGACTCACTTCATCAAGAATAATAAGACCCCAATCTCCTTCTTCAATCTGTGTCCTGAGGAACTCGACTCCTTGTGCCACAAGGGGCAGAGCAACCTGTGGATCCCGGTTCTGGCGAAAACACTCCCCGCAGCCACTGCAATGCCTTAAGCCTGTTCGAATCATACCCGACCAACGGCAGCCTACACCAAATTGGATTAAGGGTATACCTAAACGCCCCATGGTATAAAGCTCACCCATATAGGTACTTCCTTTGAGGAATTGAACCATCAGAACTTTTATACCCTGTGACTGTGCCACCAGGGCCTCCCCCAGGGCTGAAGTGGTTTTCCCTTTTCCTTTGCCTGTATACACTCGAATCATGCCTATGCTCCTTGCCGTATATGCTCCGCCCAATGTTGTAAAAGCTCCGGTTGCCCTGCAAAGTTGATATGAAGATAGGAGGCCACGATATTATCCCGTGCATAGCCGTCCATCCTTAAGGATCTCTCACCTTTGACCAGTTCAAAAGCAGGAAAAGCTTCATCATCACAACTTAAATAGTTTACTTTTGAGTAATGAAATTCATGACCGTAGACCATATTTCCTGCCTTACTCAGAAAATTATCCCGGCGGAAGATTCCCTGGCGGTAGCCCATGCCCTGGAGCTTTGACGCCATCTCCGCCGCAATGGGAATCAGTCCGGCCATGGGGTAGGTTCTGCCTTCGAAATCCGTAACCTGGGTGCCCAGATACATATATCCCCCGCATTCTCCGTAGATGGGCTTCCCTGATCGGGAGAACTGCCGTAAGGATTCCAAAAAACTCTGGTTTTGGCTGAGCCGTTCTAAATGCAGCTCCGGGAATCCGCCGCCAAAAAAGAGTCCATCCAATCCAGCCGGCAGAGACGAATCATGAAGGGGGCTGAAAGGAACCAGAACAAATCCCAGGTTCTCTGCACAATCCAAAGCATCCTGATAGTAAAAGGAAAAGGCCTCATCCCTGGCCACTCCCAAGCGCAGGGGATGGTAATTGCGATTCCCCGCTGCTGCTTCACTTAAGCCTTCATGGAGAATCGGTTCTCCGCCCCATGAAGCGGTGCCCTTAGGGCAAGTTAGCTCAGCGACAGACTGCTTTTCCGGCGGAGCTTCCTGTATAACCCTTTGCTGCATAATCCTTTGGATCTGTTCCAGGTCAATGGTGCGGTTCACCACGCTGATCAGCTCATCAAAAAAACTCTCCTGAAAAGCTTGTTCCTGAGAAGGGACCAACCCCAGATGCCGTTCGGGCAGACGGATTCCCTCTTCTTTAGGCAGCACTCCCAAGATGGGGACTTGAATTTCACTAAGGGCTTCACGCAGCAAGCTTTCCTGAGCTGGAGATTTCACCCGATTGAGAATGACTCCGGCGATCTTGACCTCAGGGTCAAAGGTGCAAAAACCATGGACCACGGCCGCTGCACTGCGTGATAAATTGCCCGCATCCACGATCAGGACCACAGGGACATCCAGCAGTTTGGCAATATCCGCACTGCTTCCGTACCCTTTGGTTCCGGATACCCCATCGAAAAGTCCCATAACTCCTTCGATGACCGCCCAGCAATCCTGAGAAGTTCTTGCAAAAATCGGAATTAATTCTTCCCTGAGCATCCAGCGGTCTAAATTCCGGGAAGAACGGCCTGTAGCCAAAGTATGATAACTGGGATCGATATAGTCTGGACCAACTTTATAGGGCTGCACTGGCAGCCCTCTCTGAGCCAGGGCAGCCATAATCCCTGTGGCGATGGTCGTTTTGCCAACTCCACTATGTGTCCCAGCGATAAGAATACGGGGAGGCAGGGGATGAGGCATTGTCTTCACCTCTTTGTAAAAGATTTTGGGGTCGCCTAGTTGCATGTGAGCTGTGTTTAGGCTGTATTTGAGCTGTGTTTGCGAGTTTTTTCAGCGCAGGCGATCAGGCTGCAACACCAGTAATAGATAAGAGTTGTCCGGGTCGCGTAGCTTTACGCACAACGGACCTTCGGGCGTGATCTCCTGAAACCAACCTGCGCCGCTAAGTTTTCCTCTGTGGCGTTGCGGCTTGGGCGAAACCATTCACCGGATGGTTTCGTCACCGGAAGGTTTCTTGATCGGAGACTCACGTACTCTATAGCTCCGGAGCTGGTTCACTCGCTTTCTTAACAGCATCTGCGGCGGATAAGTATTCTTTGGGGAGTGCCGCCTTGAGCGAAACTGTCCACTGGACAGTTTCGTCGCCAAACCCCGCTGCTCTCTGCATGTGGCCGCTCCTGCACGTCCATGTGCCCGCGGCATCAGGACCTCCATGTCCAAGCAACCAGTGGCTCCGCTAGTTAAGAAAGCCTCGTTCACCAGACCGCTCCTCCGCTAAAGGCCGTTCCCTTTTGTACGTAAAGCTACGCTTTTGGGTCTCTTTCAGCACTTCTTTGGGTCTCTTGCGAGTCTTTTCTGGAGCATGTCTTGAGATATATCATGGGCCATCCCCAGCGCCCTTTCCCAAGGTAGCCAACCATGCCACAAGCGGTGCCGGCAAGGCTAAAAAGGTTGCTTGAGCTGGGCCATCTGCCCCACATCGCCGCGTTCAAACCCGAAAAGCAGCCCAAGGATTCTTACTTTACGATAGGAAGCGAATTTAAGCGAGCGGAAACAAAACTTCGCGAAAAGCACACTGCGGAGTCGGGTTGGAAACAGGACGTTTCCAACCGGCCATTGAGCAGGAGCGATTTGGCCGGCGTCCCGACGGAGCGGCGAGCTTTTTGCGGTAGTTTTGTCCGCGCAGCTTATTGAGCGACCGGTGTAAAGGAAGAATCCTGGAGACTCCTCAAAGTGGCCCGCTCACCTAATACTATTGACCCAAACGATACCCCCAAGAATCAGCGCAAAACTGATCCACGTCCCCAACCGGACTAACTTCCGGCACCGCTCAATATCACGCCAGGTCAGCTCATGGAGAGGATCACCCATTTCAGCCCGGTGATGAACCTGACCATGATAGATGTTCTTCCCTCCCAGCTGGATCTCCAGCAACCCTGCGACGACACTCTCCGGGTTACCGCCATTGGGGCTGGGATGGGTTTTGGCATCCCTGCGCCAGATGGTCAGGGCATGGCCTACCGGCAGTTTATAAAACCAGCCGGCCAGCAGCAGAATGCCCACTGAGAGACGGGCCGGCAGATAATTCGCCCAGTCATCGGTCCGGGCGGCAAACCAGCCAAAATCTTCATAACGCTCATTGCGATAGCCGATCATGGAGTCCAGAGTGCTTACAGCCTTAAAAGCCATCGCCAAGGGTGCGCCGCCAATCAGCATATAAAATAGGGGGGAAAGGATTCCGTCCACAAAATTCTCCGCTAAGGTCTCCACCGTACCCCGCACTATTTCCCCTTCCGGCAATTGAGCAGTATCGCGGCTGACAAACCAGCCCAATTTATGGCGGGCTTCATCAAGGTTTCCTTCTCTTAATGGGGTGAGCACCAGATTTCCGGCCTCCAGAAGGGATTTGCCGGCCAAGGTTGAACCAAGGAGAAGCACTTCAATGATAAGGCCCAAAGCGGCGGAGATTTCTTGGGCTCCCTCAATGACACCCGCTGTCAAGGCATAGCTTCCGATCACCAGGGCCAAGGTGAGCAGAGCGCCCTTGAGACGGCGGAGTTGGGGGCTCCCCTGGTTAAAACGCTTATCATACCAAGCGATAGCCTTTCCCATGTAGATCACAGGATGAGGCCATTTGGGCGGATCACCCACGGCTTGATCCCATAGAAATCCCAGACCAAAAGCCAGGGGATGAAGCATCAATATCATGAACATCATCCTTTGTGCAGACCCATCATGGCACGGATTTTTTCCATATCCATACTATTTCTTACCCAGTCCGCCAGTTCATTAAAAGATTGCTCACGAATTGCTGCCTGGGACATGGTCTCGCCCACCGGGCGTGTTCCTCCTCTTCTCTCCCAAAGCCATTCCAGGAGTGCGGTCCGCAAGGGATCATTATCAAAGATCCCATGGAGGTAAGTTCCTACAGCACTGCCGGCCGACATACCATCCCCATAGGCCGTTTCCTGGGCTTCGATCTCAAAAAGAGAATGACCTTCTCCCTGGGAACGTCCCATATGAATCTCATAACCGGTGATCTCGGTCCCCTGACAGCGTGCCAGGAACAATTCCTCGCCCACGACCTTGCCACGGCTTTGCACCGTATGTTTATCCAACTCAAACTCGGTCTCCATAGGAAGAATACTCAACCCCGCGATTTCCTTCAAGTCGGATTCCGTACCCAAAGGATCCCGGACGATTCGTCCCAGCATTTGATAGCCGCCACAAATGCCAATAATGGGGACATCTTCTTGCCAGAACTTAATGATTTTCTCACCTAGGCCGCTCTCCCATAAAAATCGCAGATCGGATAAGGTATTTTTACTTCCGGGGATAATAACACAATCCGGCTGCCCCAACTCGGCAGATTCTCTGACATAGCGGAGAATGACATCGGGCTCATCTTCAAAAGGATCAAAATCCGTGAAATTGGATAAATAGGGTAAGCGGATGACCGCCACATCCAAGGCTTCATCCCGGCTCTTCCCTTGATCCCGTTTGCTTGTCTTCTGTTCTTCGAGAACCACGGAATCTTCTTCCGGGATTTTGAATTGATCATAGAAGGGTACGACTCCCACCACAGGAATTCCGGTTCGCTCTTCGAGAAAATCCAGGGCGGGCTGCAAAAGCTTAATATCCCCACGGAATTTGTTCATCACAATTCCCTGAACCAATTGGCGCTCTTCGGGCTCAAGGAGTTCAAGGGTACCGACCACGGAAGCCAGGGCTCCCCCACGGTCAATATCCGCCACCAGAAGCACCGGGGCCTGGGCTTCCTTAGCCACGCGCATATTGACAATATCATTTTGCTTGAGATTTACTTCGGCGGGGCTCCCGGCTCCTTCAATGACCACAATCTCATGTTCCTCAAGAAGTTCATGGAGAGCTTCTTCCACAATAGGCCAGGTTTTTCTCTGATAATCGCCGTGATATTTAAGGGCAGAAAGAGTCCCCTGGGCTTTGCCCAGAACAATCACCTGGGAGCCCGTATGCCCCGTGGGCTTCAGCAGAACAGGATTCATCCGCACATCAGGCTCCAACCCTGCAGCCTGAGCCTGTACCACCTGAGCTCTGCCCATTTCTCCTCCGGAGCGGGTGATAAAGGAATTTAAAGCCATGTTTTGCGCTTTAAAGGGTGCTACATGATACCCTTCCTGATAAAATATCCGGCAAAAAGCCGCCGCTAAGACACTTTTTCCGACATTGGAAGAAGTTCCTTGGATCATCAGCCGGGCTGCTGCTTTTTTTTCACT
This sequence comes from Desulfitobacterium sp. LBE, assembly GCF_007830365.1. Classification (NCBI taxonomy): domain Bacteria; kingdom Bacillati; phylum Bacillota; class Clostridia; order Eubacteriales; family Desulfitobacteriaceae; genus Desulfitobacterium; species Desulfitobacterium sp. LBE. Next base: position 2,188,464 of record NZ_VLKD01000001.1, read on the forward strand.
CATTCTCTCACCTCATTTTTAGATCTCCCGGTTTACAGCGAGATAGATTAAGGCGTTGACACAAGTTGCCGCTAAGGGGCTTCCCCCCCGATTTCCCAGGATTGTAATGGAAGGCAGTTCCTGATGCTCATCCCAAAGCAAATCCTTGGATTCCCTGGCTCCTACAAAGCCAACCGGTATGCCGACCACCAAGGCCGGCCGGGTCTCGGGATCCTGAGCTAGCTCCAGCACTTCCAACAAAGCGGTGGGAGCATTGCCAATAGCCACAATAGCTCCTTTCAGGCGCTCCTTGTTCAAACGCAGAGCCGCCATGGAGCGGGTAATCCCCCATTCAGCAGCCTGATCCGCAACCCGGGGATCACTGAGAAAACATTCCGCAACGCCGCCTAACTGGGCTAATTGCTTCTTAGCAATTCCCGCTCTGACCATTTCCACATCGGTAATCACCGGAGCCCCTTGCTGGAGAGCCTTAAGCCCGGCCTCAATCCCCTGAGGATGAATGCGGATCACTGATTCCAGGGTAGGGTCCCCACTGGTATGGATGCAGCGCTCCACGACTTTTAACTCCTGCTCAGTCCATTCCTGCTGCAAGTATCCGTGAATAATCCGCATGCTCTCCCGCTCAATTTCCAGCGGGTCGGTTATAAATCCCTTCATGCCCCCAAGGCCTCCTTGATTCTTAGGCTTGCCAACTGAGCAATGACATCATCCGCACCCAGTTCATTGGCGAATATGATCTCTACATCAGGATATTGTTCCTTGATCTCACGAATCTCCTCATGGATATCCACGGTAACATGCATGCCCCGAAATAAAAAGAGGGGCATAATGATAATCTTCTTGGCACCTTCTTGAATTTTTTCCAGGACTCCATCGGGTAAACTGGGTTTGTCATGATCCATAAAGACCGGAATTACCTCTTCCCCCAGGATCTTGCTGACTTTATGAGCTACCTCAATCAACCCTTGATTAGCCTCCTGGCGGCGGCTCCCATGACCTAAAAGTAAAAATTCAGTTTTCAAAATGCTTCTCCACCTTTCTCATAAACTTTTCAATCGTCGCTGTATTTTCTTCTGCCGCCATCCCCGGTAGGGCTTCCTGGGGCCGTTTCAACACAATAATGGGAATGCCCAACTGCAGACAGGCCTGAACTTTCTCATCCGTACCGCCGACGGTACCGCTGTCCTTGGTGATCACCACATCGATGTTCAGCTGATCCCAAAGGCCTTCATTGAATCTTTGACTAAACGGCCCCTGCATGGCAATAATCTGGTAAGGCTTCAACCCCGCCTCTTCACATTGGCTGAGAACCTGGGAGGTGGGAAGCACCCGGACATATAACTCGCAATTCTTTAATTCCGGGCTCTCCATCCAGTCCCGGAGGTTTTTGCTTCCGGTACTGAGAAAGACCCGTTTACCCTGTTGGGCCGCCAATCGGGCAGACTCCTCAATAGTGGAAGCAAAATAAAGGAGGGGGTGAACAAGGTAAGCTCCCGAAGGACGCTCCCAGCGGAAATAGGGCAGATTGCATTCACCGGCCACATGCCGGGCTAAATTCCGGATATTCTGAGCATAAGGGTGGGTGGCATCAATCAGGCCATGCATTGCCTTTTCCTGCAGAATCTTCATCAGGGAGTCTTGATCCAGAGCACCCGAACAGGTGCTAAGACCCTGACGTTCAGCCAGTTCAGCCCCGTATTCCGTTAAGGTTGAAACCAGGACCTCATGACCCCGTTCTTGCAGGGCCAAGGCTAATTCCCTGCCATCCTCGGTTCCCGCCAGGACAAATAATCTCATAGAATATATCCCCTGGGGGTCACCATATAAGGACCGATGACACGGGTATGAGAGTTGCCGATGACGACCGTAGTCAACATGTCAATGGGGGATTGGGTAAACTCTGCCAGAGTGGTGATGATCACTTGCGACTCCCCACGCAGCGCTTCTCTGACAATTCCCACAGGGGTTTGGGGATCACGATAGTCAAGTACAGCCTGACGAACCCATTCAATCTGATCCTGACGGCCTTTGCTCTTAGGATTATAAATGGCCATCACAAAATCCCCTTCAGCGGCCAGCTTGACCCGTTTTTGGATAACCTCCCAGGGCGTGAGCAGATCACTGAGACTAATGACCGCAAAATCGTGCATCAAAGGTGCTCCCAGCAGGGATGAGGCAGCATTGGCCGCACTTACTCCCGGGATAATCTCCAGAGAAATATCCAGAGCATCTTTTTCTTCCAGACATTCGATCAGAATCCCCGCCATGCCATAGACTCCTGCATCGCCACTGCTGACCAGGGCGATAGACTGGCCCTCCAAAGCGATCTCCACGACTTCGCGGCAACGATCAATCTCCTGGCGCATACCGGTAGCCACCACTTTTTTATCGGCCAGCCAGGGGCGGATCAAATCAATATAGGTCTTATACCCGGCAACCACATCCACTTCATTCCATACCGACTGAGCCCGTTGGGTCATATGCTCCGCATCCCCGGGACCAATCCCTACCACATAGATTTTGCCTTGCTGATGGCCACCGTGACCCCGTTCCATTTCTGCTTGGGAAGAACCAACTCTCCCTGACTCGTTCCCAGTAAGCTCGCTGCTTCGCATACACCATCCACTCCAATCTTCTCTTTGACATATTCCGATGGCCTTAACCCTCGTTGCTCATTCATATTCTGGATTGCTTGGGCTGAAAAAGTATGAAAAGGTATACCCAAAGTTTGGGCTGCCTCGATAATTCCCGCTTCATCTGCTTTTAGTTCAATGCTGTATAGCCCCCGAATACTTTTTGGGGATATCCCTACTTGCCTGAGACTTCCCGCAATGGCTTCCATCACCTGCTCCCGGCTAACTCCCCGGCGGCACCCTATTCCGATACCGAAAATCCTCGGCAGCAAATGCAGGGGTCTGCTTTTTCCCTGGAGCTGCCCGGGCCCAGGCACCTCATGCCCAAACACCTCATTTCCAGACACCTGTTTCGCTGTAATCCATAGCTGGGCATGTTCTTGATCATCATCCTCAAGAAAATGGTAATGAGGATCTTGACGCAGAGGGTGTTCCTCGGGCAGACAATCGGTCCAGACCTTGAGATACCCCTGCTCCAGCAGCAAAGAATTGACTTCCTTCAGACCTGATAAAGGTTCCACAGACCAGCCAAAACGCCGGGCATACTCATCAGGTGCAGTCAGCCCCTGAACATCTGTGGCCGTGGTGATCACCGGTCGAGCATTGATCCACTGGGCTACGGATTTCGCCCAGGCATTGGCTCCTCCTAAATGGCCGGATAAGAGGGAGATGACAAACTCGCCTTTTTCATCCAGCACCAATACGGCCGGATCCCGATCTTTCCCCTGCAGAAAAGGGGCAATATGACGAACGACAATCCCCGCAGCCATGATAAAAATCAGGAGGGAGGAACTTTCCCATAGTTTAGGCAGAACGTCATTCAGCTTGTCAAAATAATGAGGGCGGAGGCCAAAGGGCGCTTCTTTCACTTCTTCCCTTTCCTGAACATGCTCCTGGCCCTCAAGACGCCGGTGCAGATAGAGGGAGACCGGCTCCTCTTCCGACCACTTTCCGATGATCCGGCAGGCTGTCTGTAAGCCTTGATCCCTCAGCACCACAATGGCTGTTTTCATGTAGAACGTCCTTGCCGGTATTCATGAGTAAATTCCGGGTCATACAGCTTAGAGCGGGTTCCTTGATCCCGGAGAAAGTCTCCCACAAGAATTTGGGCATGTTTGCGGATTCCTGCCTCTTTTACCTGATCGGCAATGGTTTCCAAAGTACCCTCCAGGATGTGCTGATCCGGCCAGCTGGCCCGATACACAACAGCCACAGGTGTATGGGGAGGATATCCTTTCCTTAGGGTCGCCACCACTTCCCCTATATCCTGCACACTGAGAAAAATAGCCATGCTGGCTTGATGTTGAGCCAGTAATGCCAAATCTTCCTTTTCCGGCACCGGGGTTCTTCCCGCCAACCGGGTAAGAATCAGGGTCTGGCTGACCTCCGGCAGAGTAAACTCCTTTTTTACCGCAGCGGCGGCGGCAAACACCGAGCTCACTCCCGGAATCACCCCGTAAGCAATACCCTTTTCTTCCAGGCATTGCATCTGTTCCTGGATAGCTCCATAGACACTGGGATCGCCGGTATGCAGGCGAACGACCTTCTCCCCTCTTTGGACCCCTTCCACCATGATGGCGACAGTCTCTTCCAAGGTTAACCCGGCACTATCAAATAAGGCTATGCCCTCCCGGCAATGCTTCAGTATATCCGGATTGACCAAGGAACCTGCATAAATAACCCGCTGGGCTTCTTCAAGAGCCTTTTTGCCTTTTAAAGTGATTAAATCCGGATCCCCGGGACCCGCTCCCACAAAGAGAACCTGACCCAAGTCAGGATTAATATTCTCAGCCAAGCTTTTCACTCCTGTCTTTATCACTTGTATAATCTAGAGATTCGTTCGGGTTGTGTAGCTTTACATTCTGGTCGTGTAGCTTATAAGTCTTTTCAGCACTTCTTTGAGACTTTTGCAAGTCTTTTCAGAGGGTCATCTCCGTGTCCTTCCCTGCGACCTTCTCTTGAGCCTTTCCCAAAATCTAACCGACCATGCCGCCTCAAGCGGCGTCGGTAAAGACGGAAAAAGCGCTCAACTCAGGCAACTTATCCAAAGCCCCCCCCCCCACATTTCCCACAAAGCCCTGCTCAAACCTGAAAAGCAACCCAAGGATTTTGATTTACAAAAGAGAGCGAATTTAAGCGAGCGGAAACAAAACTTCGCGAAAAGACTGCAATCGGGTAGGAGGCTAACCATTATTTGGTCAGCCGACCTCCCACAGCACCGTACGTACCGTTCGGTATACGGCGCTTCCAAAGTTTACACCTTACTTCGCAGAGTAACATCCCGTGAAACTGAGGTATCCAGCTTGTTCGAATCGTTTGTTGGGTAAGGCAGTCCTCAGTATTGGACTATGAGCTGTTCGCCAATATCCTTTTCTTGTGTTTGCCCACATCCATGCTTTTTCTTTGCTTATGCCTGCTTTCTTCAAGTAGTCATAGCGGCTTCGAATTCGCTTCCACTGTTTCCAGGCTACCATTCGTACCCGGCTTCTCATCCATTCGTCTATCTCTTTCAGCTGACTCTTTGCGTCTGCCAGCTTAAAGTAATTCGTCCATCCTCTTACCACTTGGTTCAGTTTGGTTTTCCTTTCTTCGTTTCCCATCCCGTTACTTCGTCCTGTCACTTCCCGGATTTTGTCCTTGAGTTTTCTGATGCTTTGGGGATGGATTCTCAGTCGGCCTTCTCCTCGATAAATGTAAAAGCTATATCCAAGGTATTTCACATAGTTGACATGCGAGACCTTGCTTTTCTCTCGGTTGACCTTTAGAAATAATTTCTTCTCGATGTAAGGCACGATATGCTCCATCGTTCGTTGGGTCGCTTTTCTGCTTCTGCAGAAGATCATGAGGTCATCTGCATACCTTACGAAGCGGTGGCCTCGTTTTTCCAGTTCATGGTCGCACTCATTCAACATGATGTTTCCCAGCAGTGGGCTTAAGGGGCCCCCTTGGGGCACTCCCTCTGGACTTTCTTCGAACATTCCATCGACCATAATTCCCGCTCTGAGGAATTTGTGGATGAGCGATATGACCCGCCCATCTTTGATACTCTCCGATAGGATTTGGATGAGCTTGCTTTGGTTGACGGTGTCGAAGTATTTCTCCAAGTCCATATCCACTACGTATTTGTACCCTGCTGTGATATGGCTTTGACACTTCTTCAGCGCATCATGAGCACTCCGGTTGGGCCGGAAGCCGAAACTACTCTCTGAGAATTGTTTTTCGAAGATAGGGCTCAGAACTTGGGCTATAGCCTGTTGGATAAGCCGGTCGACTACAGTGGGGATTCCTAGTTTTCTGGTCGTTCCGTTTTCTTTGGGTATTTCCACCCTTCTTACGGGGCTTGGACGATACGTTCCTTCTCGTAGACTCTCTAGGAGTTCCTCCTTGTGGTCTCTCAGGTAGGGTAGAAGTTCCTTCACCTGCATGCCGTCGATTCCACCGGCTCCTTTGTTCTTCTTCACCTGCCGGTAGGCTTGGTTTAGATTTTCGAAGCTCAGAATTTGCTCCAGTAGTTCTTCGTTCTGCTCGTTGGTGTTGGTGTTGTCGGTTTCCGTCATCTTCAGTGGCACCCACGCCTCTGCATACTCTCTCTGTTCCGCAGATGTCCTTTGCAGCTCGCCTCCGTTTCGAAGTTGTCTGTGGTTTAATTCGCCACCTTCAGTAACTTTCATTGACCCCACACCTCCTTTGGTTCAGCCCTTCCTTCGGTGTCTTTTCACCTCTGTACTATGGCTTCTGCTGACTCCTCACGATAAATCTTGTTTCAACCGGGCTTCTTTCTCTGCTTCTGCCCGTCCGTGAGGCCTCCCACGGTAAGATGATTCACTTTCATTCCATCTACCCGCACCATTTACGCTGACGTGTCCGTGTAGCTTTTGGGCTTCGACTTGTCGCGCAGTCTCACCCCACGTTTCGCGCCTGATGCTGTTTGTGTTCCTCAGGCCGGAACTTTGCCGCTGGCTTCCTTCAGATTCCATCTCGCGATGGACACCCTTGCCTTAAGCTAATGGTTGGTCGCTACATTACCCCATAGCGGACTTTCACCGCCAAGTTAATCATCATGCGTGGCGCACGCGGAGTCGGGTTGGAAACAGGACGTTTCCAACCAGCCATTGAGCAGGAGCGATTTGGCTGGGCCGAAACCCGGACGAGGGTTTCACCCAAGCCGCCACGCCGCTGAGAATAACTTGGCGGCGCAGGTCCGACGGAGCGGAGGGCTTGAGCGTTAGTTTTGTCCGCGCAGCTTATGGAGCGAACGGTGTAAATTAAAATCCTGGAGACCTGCCTTCAAAGGGGACTCTTGCTCAGGACTGAGGCTTCCTGCAAAGCACAAGACTCAAATAGTCCACTTTCTCCAGCACTTCCTCCGGATCAAGCAAACGAATCTCTTCCCCCGCCTGACCTACCCGGGTAGCTAAAACCGCCTGTGACCCGGTCCTTTGGACATGATTCAGTACCTCCGGCAGATTCCGCGATACTTTCATTAAGACGAGATTAGGGTAGTGCTCATACTCCTCTAAACCTTCAATCCCCGGCAAAACAATCAGAGGCTCATCACCTGTGGCTAAAGGCCAATTTACCCGGGCAGCGGCAGCCGCCATAGCCGTGATCCCTGGGATGGTCTCTATTTGGTCCGGCTCAAGCCGCTCTCTTAGAATGGTCAGTAAATAACTATAGGTACTGTATAAGGAAGGATCACCTAAGGTAAGGAAGGCAACAGAATGCCCTTGACTGAGCTCCGCCTCAATCTTCTCCGCTGCACTCTGCCAAGCAGCCTGGAGTATGCTTTCGTCGGCGGTCATCGGCATTTCCAGCTCTAAAATGCTGACTCCGGAGGGGCAGTGTGACTGGGCAATCTCCCAGGCAACACTTTCCCGCTCCATCTTGGATTTGGGTATGGCGACAACTTGAATAGCTTGTAATATTTCCACGGCTTTCAGGGTAATGAGCTTAGGGTCCCCCGGTCCTACACCCACCCCATAGAATTTGGCCTTTTCCCCGATCAGGGTGGTTACTGTGTTTTTGTCTTCGTTCCTATCCTTCTTCACTTTGTTCCTCCTTAGTTCCTCGTCTTGCAGCCAGTTTGCAGTTCTGCAGTGCCGCTCCCTTGCCAGGGTTCTTGGCTCCTGTGTTTGAGCGGAGACCTTAGCTTCCTTTCCTTCCTGAGAGTATAAATACAGGATTTTGGGCCTGGGCAAGATGAATATCCTTAATGCCCTTCCAGCGTACAGCTTGGATCGAAACCACATCAACATCCTCGTATTGCAAGCTTTTCAGGGCCTCCATACCATGAGCCAATGTCTCTAAAGTTACGGCAGTCACCACTGCCCGTCCCCCAGGTACCAGAGGGGCTTGGTGTAAAATCTCCCGAATCTGTCCATGGCTTCCGCCAATAATGCAGACATCCACAGGAGGGATTTCCTGCAGAGCCAGCGGTGCGGAGCCACGAATCAAGCGCAGGTTGCTTACCCGGAATTTCTCCTGATTCTTCAGGATCAGCTCTTGTGCCTCCGGATTTTCCTCCACCGCATAAACGCAGCCGCGATGAGCCAGAAGAGCAGCTTCAATGCTTATACTTCCCGTCCCGGCTCCCACATCCAAGACCCGGCTCGCGGGGATAATTCCCGCCTTAGCCAGAACTTGAACGCGAATCTCCGTCTTGGTCATGGGGACATCACCGCGTATAAACTCCTCATCCTTGATGCCAAAGCTCCTGGGCAGGGAGAGGACAGATTGTTCCGGCTTATGCTCCGCTTCTTCCGGATAGAGGATCATCACCGCATTGGCGAAATCTTCTTCTGAATTCATGAGCTGATCAGCATCTGTATTCAGCCAACGCTCTTCCGCATAGGTTAAGGCGTTGCCAAGTGAAATCCGCGGATTGCAGCCATAGGTGTGATAATACTCAGCGATCTTCCGGGGTGAGTTTTCACCGCCAGTAAGAACTCCCACTGGCCGGCTGAGATGTAAAGGCAAGCAGTTCAGCGGACGGCCATGGACACTAAGCAGCTCTGCATCCTGCCAGGGTATCTCTGCCCGGGCAAAGGCCAGCTGAATGGAGCTGAGGCCCGGCAATACTTGAATTTCTTCTTGAGGAAACTCCCTTTTCAGCCAAGGAAGCAGACTATAGAAACCTGGATCACCGGAAACCAGGACACTGGCTTTTTTGCCCTGCTGCAATACTTTCTGCAAGGTTTGCCGAGTTTCCGCCAGATTTCCAGTGACCCGGTATGACTCTCCTTGGAAATCCGGGAACAGCTCCAGGGCTCGTATCCCTCCTACCAAAACATCACTCTGAGCGACCATTGCTTCAACAGCCTGGGGAACCCATGCTCTCGTACCAGGGCCTATCCCCACTATTTGAATCATCCCATCACCTTCCCCTCGATTAAGCTCAATAAAAAAGCAAGCTAAACAAAAAAGAGCCCTGAGCGGCTCTTTGGTTCTTCCCTTCGGTATTTCCGAAATCGTCACTACATCATCCATCGCTCGTGGACGTAGCGCAATGTTCAAGGCAGGTCTCCTGGCTTCCAGTCTTTATGCCTCTTCCCTTCCCAGGCTCATCCCAGTGGGCCTTAAGAGACACTCGTGGTTCACAGTGGCGGGACCGCGCCGGATTTTCACCGGCTTCCCTTTTCTTCCTCTAAAGAGGAACCTTGAATACTATTCGGTTGTTAAGACAACTTAATTCGAATTACTAAACTATTCTCTATTTTCGCCAAAATTCCTCCTCCACCGGCGGCCAATGCCAAAATTCTTTGCCGATCTCCATAGCCGGATCGTCCCAGGCGATGATCTCTCCGTTAAGCAAAGTAAAGGCAGTTCCCACCTGAAGTTCCCCATGCACATGGTCTTGAGCCCGGTGGCTTGCCCTTTCAGCCAGTTTAAATAAAAGGCTCCCCCAGCCCTTGCTGCGAATTTCCTCGGCAGCACCTTCAACTGTCGGCAACTCCGCGATGGTCTGCAAGGAATTTTGATCCATACCAGCCAGGGCGGCATGGGCCACCAGGATCTCCATCCGGGCATCGGCAACATGAGTATGAGTATGGAATATTCCCCCGGCCACTTTAATGAGTTTGCCAATATGACCTAAGAGAAGCACCTTTTCGATCTTGCGATAAGCAGCCTCTTCCAGTAAAAAGCCCACAAAATTACTCATCTGAATAATGGCTTCCTCAGGGACCATGAGCTGCTCCCTGGCTACCTTAAAGCCATAATTGCCAGGAGTCAGAACAATGGCTTTGTGTCCATAAGCGACGGCTTGATCCAATTCAGGCAGGATCGAATTCTTAAAGGCTTCTTCCGACATCGGCCGGACGATACCCGTTGTACCTAAGATCGATACCCCTCCCATAATTCCCAGGCGGGGATTCAAGGTCTTTAGAGCAAGCCGTTCCCCTTCAGGCACTTCGATCACCACCAGGATTTCTTCCTGGGGAAATACCTCCCGTACCGCGGCCTGAATCATGGACCGGGGAACAGGATTGATAGCGCTTTCCCCCGGAGGAATCTGCAGACCCTTTTTGGTGACAACTCCGATGCCCCGCCCGCCGCGAATAAGGATTTCTCCTCTTTGAGAAAGGAGCTGCACCCTGGCGACCACTTCCAAACCATGGGTGACATCGGGATCATCTCCCGCATTTTTGATAATGCTTACCCAAGCAACATCTTCCGCCCTGTCCCATCTATGTACAGGCAATTGAAGCCGTTCGCCCTGAGGCAGCGGGATATCCACCTCTGTTCCCTGATGCAGTCCTTTCAGCAAAAGGCAGGCAGCTTTTGCTGCCCCTGCTGCACAACTGCCCGTAGTAAAGCCCGTTTTCCATGAATGCCTGTCCTTCGTCTTTTTCCTCATATCAGCCGCCCCACCCATTATCGTATTTAACTATAATGCTATCATTTCACCTCATAGTTTCAAAATCCTTCATTTGGGCACGAACCTTTTGCTCATAGTTTTTATAAAAAACGTCCAACTCCCCAATATAGTTGTCTTTCCAGGGTTTGTTGCGGCCGCAATAGTGAATAATCGCTGTATTGCTGCGGACCCAATCCAGATCAATTTTAGCATCCCAGTACTTGGGGTTGAGATTATAGAGGGCATAATACCGCTCACTGAGATTATAGATTTTCGCATCTACAGTCAGAGTTCTATCACTATACACCCCATTAAGAACATCCTGGTCAGGCAGGAATAAGCGGTGCTTGTATTCTTCAATATATTGGTAGACTTCATGAACATCCTGTTCCTGGCGCAGCAGGGACAAGTTCATCATCATCACCCCCGAATTGACATAGGTGCTGTCTTCAGCCATATTAAGTCTGACGTGATTGAGCTTTTTCAATAGTTCCTTAACATGGGAGGCTGCTGCGAAGAAGTTTCCTTGGAAGTCTATGGTGTAGAGCTCCTTTAGGGGATTGATGACGACAAGATCAGGATCCAGGTACAAAATTCGTTCAAGGTGATCGGGAAGATAATTCACTGCAAAAATCCGGTAATACATTTCCTTGGGATAGCGGCTGGTAATAGGTGCCTTGCTCAAACCTTCATCAGACAGCTTAATTCCTTCAACCTTGCATCGTGAGCTATCAATGGCCTGATCGATACGTGCAAAGTCCTCCTTGGACATAGCGGAATGAGCTACATAAACCGTAAACTGCTCCCCTGGGTTGGAGTCAAGCAGAGAGGTCAGCATAACCATTAACTGTTTTACATAACTTGAGTTCAGGGTGACTAAAATATTCATCGTTTTACCCCTTTGCTGATTGATCTTATCCTGATTGAGCATGCTGATTTATCTTAGAACAAAAAGATGCTGCGATGCTGCAGCTTAACACCAAACAAGGACTGGGATGTCAAAACATCACCAGTCCTTGTTTTCTACCTGGAGAGCACCGCCATAAATTCTTCTCCGGTGATGGTTTCCTTTTCCAACAAATAACGTGCCAATTCATGAAGCTTTTCAATATTTTCTTTTAAAATTTCGAAGGCCTTTTTGTGGGCGCTTTTGATGATGGATAAAATCTCCTCATCAATCCTGGCTGCGGTTTCCGGAGAACACATCAAGGAAGTATCGCCGCCAAGGTAAGGATTATTCACTGTTTCTAAAGCCATCATATCGAAATTCTTGCTCATCCCCAGACGGGTAACCATGGCCCGGGCAATTTTGGTGGCTTGTTCAATATCATTGGAGGCTCCTGAAGTATAGGTTCCAAAGATCAATTCTTCGGCTGCCCGGCCCCCCGTAAAGGTGGTGATTTTATTGAAGGCCTCTTCTTTGCTCATGAGAACGCGCTCATCTTCTTCCACTTGCATGGTATAGCCTAAGGCCCCGGAAGTCCTTGGAATAATGGTAATCTTATGCACAGGAGCAGAGTCCGTTTGTTTGGCGGCTACTAAAGCATGGCCAATCTCGTGGAAAGCAATAATCTCTTTCTCGCGATGAGAAATCACTGCCCCCTTCCGCTGATAACCGGCAATCACAACTTCTACAGACTCCTCCAAATCACTTTGATTCACCCGGCTTCTCCCGCAGCGAACAGCCCGTAAAGCTCCTTCATTAATAATATTGGCTAATTCCGCCCCGGATGCTCCGGCAGTGGCCCGGGCGATGGCTTTAAAGTCGATCGGGGAGTCCATTTTTACCTTTTGCCCATGAACTCTCAGGATGGCTTCCCGGCCTGCCAAATCCGGAAGCTCCACAGGGATCCGGCGATCGAAGCGCCCGGGACGCAGCAAAGCCTTGTCTAGGGACTCCGGCCGATTGGTAGCGGCGAGAATCACCACACCCTTCTTGCCGTCAAAGCCATCCATCTCGGACAGAAGCTGGTTCAAGGTTTGCTCCCGTTCATCATTGCCTCCGCCGAAGGAGCCGCCATCCCGTTTTTTGCCGATGGTATCAATCTCGTCGATAAAAACGATGCAGGGGGCTTTTTCATTGGCTTGTTTAAATAGATCTCTGACTTTGGCCGCGCCCATACCCACAAACATCTCTACAAATTCACTTCCGGATATGGAGAAAAAGGGCACTTTTGCTTCTCCGGCAACGGCCTTGGCCAGCAAGGTCTTCCCCGTTCCCGGAGGACCCACCAGGAGAGCCCCTTTCGGCAGATCGGCTCCAATGGCGGCATAACGGCTGGGGTCGTGAAGAAAATCCACGATCTCAGTCAGAGCTTCTTTCGCCTCATCCTGACCGGCCACATCGGCAAAGGTCTTGCCTGTCTGGGCTTGAACGTAGATTTTCGCATTGCTCTTGCCAAAGGTCATGGCGTTCATGCCACCGCCCATCTTTCTCTGCATCAGATTTCCCAGCAGCATCCAAAGTCCAAATAAGAGAATCATGGGGAGAATCCAGGTTAAGAGAATGTTCATGAGGGGGGAGTTCTCCTTGGGGATAACCTGAGAATATTTATCCACCCCGGCAGCCTTAAGACGATTAACCAATTCAGGGTCCGCCATGGCGCCCGTAACAAAAATCGTTTCTTTGCCTGTTGAATCCTTGGTCATAAAGGCAATCTGATTATCCTGAACTTCGACTTCCGAAATCGTTCCACTCTCAAGATAGGACAGGAAAGAGCCATAATCCACTTGGGTAACCTGTCTTTTCAGCAAGTGCGGAAACACAAAAGCATTCAGAAGCAGAAGAATCAACAAGGCAATCAGGGAATAATAGATAAGCGGTTTCTTCGGCGTTGGTTTTTCATTCATTTTTTTCACTCCATTATTTTCTATAACTAACCGCTTCCGTGAGCCTTATTCTTTTCGATTGAAAATTCTATTTCGGTTGAAATTCATACATCTCTTGCATAAAGGCTTTGACATTTTCCATGCACTCAATAAATCGTTGATATTCCTGTTCACCTTTATATTCCAAAAAAACACCGTATCGTCGTTCAAGAGCCTCTTCGATGCGATAAATTGTGTCTTCACCGTGCCGGGTCAGGGCAAGTTTCACGAACCGTTCGTCCTCAGGTGTACGAATACGCCTTAGAAATCCTGCTGCCTCCAATTTCTTGCACATAGAGGAAGCATTCCCGCTGGAAAGGCCAATAATACTTCCCAGACTTCCTATAGTATGAGGTGCCCCGTCTTTAACTTCCACCAAGATTCGAGTCTGCATTAATGTCAAACCGTATTCTTCTACAATCGGGCGAAATGCATTGGCCATACCTTCGGTTATCGTCCTCAAGAAATCCCAGATTTCATTCTCAAACACCATGCTTCTCATGCTTTGGCCTCCACCACGCTCTCCAATATTATCTTTACACTATATATAGTATAGGGTATACTTTGTTTAGTCAATACATTTTAAGACACGATAAAACTTTGTTGTTTATTATTGGACAAAAAGTCTGAGGATTACATATACTAAAAGATAATAATAATGAGGAGGAGGGAGAATCATCATGAAAAATTTGCCGATGCTTTACCGCGTAATATTTATCGCCTTGCTTCTCCTCCTGCAAATCTTTGCTCTGGTTATGATCATCTGGAGATTCAGCAGTTATTTTATTTATTTTTATACTGTTTGCACATCGCTCAGCATCGTTGCTCTGCTTTATATATTGAACAGCAAATCTGATCCTGCCTATAAGATTGCCTGGGTTATCCCAATCCTTATTTTTCCTATCTTTGGCGGACTGTTCTATCTTTTATTTGGCCGCAATAAATTAAGCAAACGCAAAAAGCGCGAGATGAAAGCTGTTAATGAAAAAATGAATCAGTCCCTTATCCCGAATCAAGCCATCCTTCAGGAGCTTGAGGCGCAAAACCACCGTGCAGCTAATCTTTCACGTTATATCGATAAATATTCCTATTGCCCTGTTTATCAAAATACCATTACTGAATATTTACCCCTCGGAGAGCTGATGTATGAGCGTTTGCTGGAAGAATTAAGAAAGGCCGAAAAATTCATCTTCCTGGAATACTTCATTATTGATGAAGGAGTCATGTGGGATTCTATCCTGGAGATTTTAGTGGAGAAAGTCCAACAAGGTGTAGATGTCCGGGTTCTTTACGATGATGTAGGCAGTCTCTTCAAGCTGCCCTATGGCTATGAAAAGAAGCTGGAGGAGAAAGGAATTAAGTGCAGTGTCTTTAACCGTCTGATTCCCGTTCTCTCCATTCACATGAATAACCGGGATCATCGCAAGATCGCCGTGATCGATGGAAAAACAGCCTTTACAGGCGGAATCAATCTGGCGGATGAATATATTAATGCGTATGATCGGTTTGGTCATTGGAAGGATAGCGCTATACTCATCCAAGGAGAAGCTGTCTGGAATTTCACCGTGATGTTCTTATCTTTATGGAATTATGAGACCGAGACGGATGAAGACTACACCCGGTTTAAGTTACCTGTGCATGAGGCGGAAGCCTACCCCAGCGATGGGTTCGTCCAGCCTTTTGGGGATAGCCCCTTGGATGAAGAACCGATGGGCGAAAACGTCTACCTCACTCTCATCGTTCAAGCTGAACGCTATATCTATATTAACACACCCTATCTTATCCTTAATAATGTAATGCTTTCAGCCCTCTGCTCTGCCGCTAAGCGAAGTGTCGATGTGCGCATCGTGACTCCTTATCGCGGGGATCGTTGGTTTGTTCATTCCATGACCCGTTCCAACTACGAATTTCTGGTGGAAAGCGGCGTAAAAATCTACGAATATTCACCCGGCTTTATCCATGCCAAATCCATCCTGATCGATGACGTCCACGCTGTGGTGGGAACCATCAACATGGACTACAGGAGCCTTTACCTGCACTTCGAATGCGGGGTCTACCTCTATAACACCCAAAGTGTCCTGGCCGTAAAAGAAGATTATTTAGCAACGTTAACCAAATGCCAGCAAATTACCCTGGAAGACTGTCGTGCTGTCAGATGGTACCGTAGATTAGGGCGTACAATCCTCCGTATTTTCGCCCCATTGATGTAGAATTAAACAGGAGCTTTTCAGCATCTTCGTGGATCTGCTGAAAAGCTCCTGTTTGAGTTTATAAACACTTAGCCTATTTATTTTAAGAGGAGATGGCAATAAAGAACTCAGGACATCCGTTTAATCTGAATAGCCGGGTATTCCATCACACAGACATACTCACAGATTCCACACCCTGTACAGATCTCCGGATCAACCACCGGATATTGAAATCCTTCCATCTTAATCGCTTCATCGATCAACGGGCAACTGTTGTAACAGGAGCGGCACACATCATCCTGATAAGCATAACAGCGGTCTTGATCAATTTCGGCAATGCCGATTTTTACTTCACGCATGTCTAAGGGCACAAGGGCGCCGCTGGGACATACATCAGGGCACTCCATGCACAGTGAGCAGGGGATTTGGCGGGGAATAAAGTAGGGTGTCCCCAGGTTTAAACCTTGATCCAGATGGGCACTTAATAAGGTCTTATCAGGACAGATCTCTATGCATTTGCCGCAGCGGACACATTTCGCCAAAAACTCTTCATCCCCAACTGCACCCGGGGGACGAAAAACCTTAGGGGCAGCGGCTGCGAGAGCCTTGGCAGGCTTATAGCTTAAACCTGCCAAGACCACTAAGCCCACACCCTGCAAGGCAGTTCTTCGGGATATCCTCCCCGCCGCCGGGGTATCTGCTTTTAGGTTCTTGGCAACAGCCATACTTTCTGGTTCCGGAGATTTCTCCGGTTTCAGCGAAAACTGCAAAGCCCTGGCCGGACAGACATCGATACAGCGGCCGCAGCGGGTACACAAACTTGAAGCCGCGTATACCTTTCCTTCTTCAATCATGTTTTTTAAGCTTGCGGCGGTATAATCGCAAGCCTTTACACATTGAAAGCATTGTACACACTTATCTGTATCGCAGCGAACCTTGACGGGACTCCAGCGGGCGCTCAGGGCATAGAATGCGCCGATTGGACAAAGCATCCGGCACCAGCCACGCCTGTATCCTGCCAGTTCCAAGACAATGATGATCAGGATAAGCAAAACTTCCAGCCCTAACCCGAACAGAAAGGCTCTATAGATGATACCTATGGGGGATAAAGTCTGAAATACAGGAATCCCAACAACCAAACTAAGGACTAAAAAGAAGGGTAAAGCCCAGTAATATTGATTCTGTTCATCGATGGCATTTTTATGAATCTGGATCCGTGTTAGCCATGGCCATTTTCTCTTTAGAGCATCAACTCCTTCAATCAGGAATCCTATCGGGCAAATCCAGCTGCAGAAAGCTTTCCCTAAGAAGAGATAGAGCCCGGCAATCCATAGTGCACTGATCAGGAAAGTCATGGTGATGGTTTTTGATGCCAAGAGGACTTCCCCAAAAGCCAAAGGATCTGTTAAGGTCAAGCCGAGAATCCGGCTGGAACTCAACGTCCCCAGCACCTGGTACATTCCCGTAAGGGGTAATAGAAAAATTAAGATCATGCCTGCTTGAACAAGGCGCCGACACCGATTCCAGGAGAATTTAAGCATTACTCCGCCATCTTTCTTAGACTTTTTCTATTTTAACAGCACAAATCTTGAATTCAGGCTCTTTAGAAGCAGCATCCACGGCATCAATGGTTACAGCATTTACCAAGGGATCCGGTTCAAACCAAAGAGCAAAGAGCAGACCGGGTCGCGGTTCGCCAGGCTTCCCTACTCTGACCGGTATTTCGACCTTGCCCCTGCGGGAAACCAGCCGAACCGTATCCCCCTCTTTGATCCCCAATTCAGCAGCGTCCTGGGGATTTAATTCCACATACTGTTTGGGCACCGCCCGCATTAAGGTAGGGCATTTGCCTGTCATGGTCAGGGTATGCCAGTGTTCAAGAATCCGGCCGGTCGTTAAATAGTAGGGGTACTCCTCATCCACCACTTCAGCAGGACCCAGATACGGTCTGGCAAAGATAACCGCCTTGTGATCCTTTGCGGAATAGAAATCAATGCCTTCTTTGACATAGGGATCCTCGGGAGCCACATAACGGCGCACGGCCCCTTTATTGCCCTGGTGATCCTTAACCGGCCACTGAATGCCATGGGCCTCCCTAAGGGCCGGATAGGTGGCCAGTTCCATATGAGTCCCTGTGGTACATTTAAGGTATTCGTTCCAGACATCTTCGGGAGTTTTGAAGGGAAACAGCTCCCCATAGCCCAGGCGCTGGGCAAGGTCGAGAAGAATATCCAAATCCGGCTTAGCTTCACCGGGGGGGTTGATGGCTTTAGCCAAATGCTGGGTACGGCGATCCGTATTGCCGTACACCCCTTCTTTCTCACACCAGAAAGCTGCCGGAAGAACCACATCGGCATACTTGGTGGTAGCTGTGGGGTGGAACGCCTCCGCTACCACCAGGAAGACCTTTTCAAACCCCTCCTGATAAGCATTGACATTCGGCAGGGAGTGGGCCGGATTAGTGCACATAACATAGAGGCACTTCACTCTGCCGTCCCCGCAGGCCTTAAATAACTCCATGGTATGTAGACCGGCTTGAGGACTAATGCGATCAGCCGGTACGCCCCATAGCTCGGCCACTTCTTTCCTGTGCTTCTCGTTGGCAATGACACGATGCCCGGGGAGTAAATGAGATAATGCTCCCGTTTCCCGGACACTGCCGCAGGCACTGGGCTGACCGGTCAGGGAGAAAGGAGTTGAGCCAGGTTTGCAGATTTTCCCGGTAAGCAGATGCAGATTATGAATAAGATTATTGGCCCAGACACCGGCTACCCGCTGATTAATACCCATCGTCCACATGGACATGGTGTTCTTGCCTTTTTCACCGAAGAGGCGGGCAACCTCTTGGATTTGAGCAGCAGGAAGGCCTGTTACTTTTTCAGCCTTTTCCGGTGTAAATTCCTTAAGGAACTCCTTATAAGCTGCAAAGGTTATAGCTTCCTTGCCATTGGAAAAGCTCGTATGTTTAGCAATGAACTCCTCGTCCGCCATTCCTTCCTCGATGATCACATAAGCCATGGCGTGGAGAAGGGCCATATCGGTCCCCGGTACAAATTGCAGCGAAATATCGGCAATTTCATGGGAGCGATGACGTCTCGGATCGGCAATAATTATTTTGGTATCAGGATCTTTTTTCTTTTTATCCGTCAGTCTGCCAAACAGAACCGGATGTGCTTCCGCAATATTGGAGCCGATGATAAAGAACACATTGGCATGTTCAAAATCCTCGAGGCATCCCATGGGTTCATCGGCACCAAAGGTAGTGGTAAAACCGCCTACCGCGCTGGCCATGCAAAGCCGCGGATTCCCGTCAATATTATTGGTGCCGATGGCTCCCTTGAAGAGTTTATTGGCCACATAACCTTCTTCCGCCAATTGCTGTCCGGAACCATAGAAGGCTACGGAATCCGGACCATTGTTGGCAATGGATTCTTTGAACTTTGCAGTAACCAGTTCCATGGCTTCGTCCCAAGTACAGGGCTCCAATTTGCCATTTTTACGTATCAAAGGCTTAGTAACACGTTCGCTATGGGTAATGACCTGTGGCAAATAATAGCCTTTGGCGCAGAGCAGCCCTTTATTGCCTTCATTATCCGGATCCCCTTTTACGGCAGCTACCTTGCCATCCTTCACTCCGATCAGCACACCGCAACCGGTTCCGCAATATCTGCATACGGATTTAACCCATTGATCCACATCTATCTGCTTAGGGGCGCTGGGGGCTGGTTCAGGCGAGTCAACCTGAATCGTCTTGGTTTGACTGGTACATCCTACTGTCATCATTGCTGCCGAAATTGCACAGGTTTTGAGAAAATTTCTTCTACTGAATTCCATGGTCTAACCTCCTTCAAAAATCAACTTGCCTGATTAAACATGGCATTGCCGGCAGACGGTCAGCTCCGGATGAGGGGTCTTGGGAGCGCCTCCCACACCCTCGTTATGACAGGTGCCGCAATTCTCTCTGCCTTCAATGGCATGGGAAGCCGGCGGCGGAAAGCCTTCTACAGTTGCACTGCCCATTGCCGTCCCAGGCTCTTTCTCCCCAACCGGAGCAGGCGGATTGGCAGACTGGTCCACAGGCTGACTTTGGCAGCCGGTTAACACAAGGGCACTGAGCATTAACACCAGCAGCATTAACAACAGGACTTTTGCTGTTTTTTGGCAACGAACCATAATTCTCTCTCCTTATCATTCTTTCTTAGTTGGGCATGGTACCACAGTGATTGCAGGATTTTCCGCGATACATGCCTTGATACATCGGCCGCAGCCAATGCAGCATTCCGTCCGGATGATGGGATAGCGAAAGTCTCTTAATTCAATGGCCTTTATTCCCATCGGGCAGGCATAAAGGCAGGAACTGCAAAGTTGTTCATGATAAGCGAGGCAATTATCCTGATTGATTTTGGCCACACCTATAGCATAGGATTGGCTGGACTCCCGTTTCTCTAGAACTCCACTTGGACACACTTCAATACATCGCAGACAGAATGTGCAAGGCTGTTCATCAGGAACAAGGTAAGGAGTTCCAACTAAAACTCCTTCATCCGGTCCGGCTACGTGAATAGACCTATCTTCACAAGCTCCACTGCACTTCCCACAGCGTTGACAGCCGGCCAGAAAAGCGATTTCCTCTATCGCTCCAGGAGGTCTTATGAGGCTTTTCCCGGGGGCTGTGGCCTTGACCGCATTGATGGTCAGCCTGCAAAAGTCATTCACCACAGTGCCCAGGAAGTCTCTCCGACTGATGAGTTCATTTCCCTTAAGCAAAATTCACACCTCCTTCAGGGAAATCCGTGTCCATAGCTATATAAACCGGATAGACTCCAGTGACTCCTGGCAATGCACCAATCCCGCTTTCAATCATCTGCACCGCATCATGTACCAGCTCATTTTCCATGACCAGAATGATATCCCCATTCATGACTCCTTCCACAGAAACCCTTTCCAGATCTTTTAGCCGGCTTAAAAGCGGCTCCTCAAAACCGGGCAGGCATTTTACTATTAAACTTGAAATCACCATAAAGCATTCGGTGCCCCCTTCCCTCTTTTTCTTGCCTCTTTAATGGAGAATGCCCTAATTTTCGCAAAAAAAATACTTGCTTTTAATATAGCAAGTATTTCTTACGAGAACGTTAGTCAAATATTCAGAAATTCTTAACAAAATCTTCACATTTCCTTGTGATATTCTTAACAAAAACTTAAGCAAAAATCTACTGGGAAAACTTATACCCGATTCCCCATACGGTTTGGATATATTGGGGCTTGGCCGGATCCCGTTCGATTTTCTCTCTCAGCTTGCGAATGAATACGGTAATCGTGCTGGTATCATTGACATACTCGTCTCCCCACATATGGGCAAAGAGCTGTTCCCGGGTAAAGACCTGATCAGGATGCTCCGCCATAAATGTGAGCAACTCAAACTCTTTGGGAGTCAAATAAACAGGCTTGCCCCGCACAAAGACCTCATGGCTCTCACAGTTGATTTCCAGCTCCCCTTTACTTATTTTGGTGGTCTTTCTTGCTTTGGGAGCGGACTGTTCTTTGTCAAAGGAACGCCGCAGCAGAGCTTTAACACGCAACCCCAATTCAACGGGGCTGAAAGGCTTGACAAGATAGTCATCGGCGCCGAGATTAAATCCCACGCTTTTGTCGATAATCTCCCCCTTGGCCGAAAGCATAAGAATGGGGACCTTGCTTGTTTCTCTGATGGTTCTACATACCTCATAGCCATCAATCAAGGGCAGCATCACATCAAGTATCACTAAATCCGGGCTTTCTTTTTGAAAGGACTCCAGGGCCCCTTCGCCATTGTCCGCATAAAGCAGTTCATAAGCTTCCCTCTTTAGGACTTGCTCGACAACTCTATAGATGCTTTCTTCGTCATCGACCAACAAAACCTTATAGGTGCGCTTCATCCCTTTTCCTCCTTGTGCCTCACTCTATATTTCTTTATTACCCCCTGGATCGACTTTGTCGGGATCCTTCGGTAAGAGTACCACAAAAGTACTGCCTTTGTTTAATTCGCTCTCGACCCATAGTTCTCCTTTGTGAAGGGTGACTAATTCTTTGGCCAAAGCTAGGCCCAGACCCGTACCTCCATATTTTCTGGAGTTGGAGCTGTCTATCTGGGTAAACCGTTCAAAAATCTCTTCCTGCTCTTCAGGTGGGATGCCAATTCCGGTATCAATGACGCGGATCATGAGCCAATTGTCCCTTGGCGCATTTTTCACCTGAATTTCCACCCGTCCCTCAGGAGGGGTGAATTTAATGGCGTTCCCGACTAAATTCTCGATGACCCGGCGGAGTTTCTCCGGATCCGCGCGCAGCAAAGAAACCTCAGGATCAAGGCTTATTTCCCAGTTAATGCCTTTCTTCTTGGCCAAAGGGGCGATAACGCTGTCAATGGCCCCCATGACATCAGCCATATCGACATATTCTAATTTTAACTCAAGGCGCCCGGCTTCGATCTTAGCCAGATCAAGGATATTATTGATCAGCTTCAACAGGTTTTGGCTGTTGGCTTTAATGTACTTGAGATTCTGCCGCTCTTGTCTTAGATCCTTAGGGAGATCCTGAAGAAGCAGATCGGTAAAAGCCATGACGGAGGTCAGAGGAGTCCTTAATTCATGGCTCATAATGGCCAGAAACTCTGACTTGTAGGTATTGATCTCATTCAGTTTAATATTGGCAGCTTCCAATTCATCCTGCTTGATTCTTAAGTCTTCATTGACCAATCTCAGCTGATGGGTTCGCTTTTCCACCTTGGCTTCTAAATTCTGATAGAGATCCTTCAATTGATCGGCCATCTCCTGGATATGCTGAGCCAGCTCTTTTATTTCACCCTGAGCCTTAATGCGATTCAGGTCAATATCAAAATCTCCTTGTCCCACTTGGGCCGTGGCGCCCTTCAGCTCCCCTAAGGAACGGGTAACCAGGCGGGTGACCAGCAAGTACATGGAGATCACAATCACACCGATCAGCAGCAGTGAAAAGGACAAATGGCGATATACATTGAGCTTAATCCCGTGCAGGAAAATATCCATAGGCATAATCAGACTGATGGCTCCGCCTAAATCCTCAACCTTATACCCTTCTTTGCAATGCCCGGTGATATCCAAATCACCAATGGGTTCGCCATGACAGGAGAGGCATTCTTCCTGCATATGCAAAGGAACCATATAGCGAAAAACCCGCTCTCCTGCCACTACATCCTCCCCCCAGATTTCGGCAAGATGGGGTTCATGGCTAAACCTCAGCAATCCCTGGGCTTCATAATCATCCGGAGCATTGCTGTCAGAGCGGTAGTCAAGCCGCGTCTGTTTGATGGAGTAATGGGTCAGCTGCCCAAAGATATCGCCGATTTGCATGCCAACTGCTGCCGGATTAAGATGCTTAAACTCAAAATTTCCTTGGGAATCATAATTAATGCGGTTCTGATTCTTCGCGATGACTTCACGGGTGGCGATGAGCTGTTTTGTGATAACCTGGGCTTTCTCATGCATTTCTAAAGTGGCTTGAGCTCTTTGGTTGCGATAATCCCAGATGAAATTGATGAGCATAATGAATACCACCACAATGGTGGTGAACAGCATAAACCGATGTGTTAAACTATCCTTCATCATATCAGCTCACTTATCAGGTAATCATACACGCAGATGCCAAAACTTAAACTCTGCTTATTGGAAATTGATATGGATAACGATCAGCACCGCCAGGAGAATGGTCATAAAAATATGGTTAAAATAGGAGGATTTGATCTCTTTGCTTTTGGCCATGATGTTTTTATCCAAGCCTGAGGTCACAACCAAGCTCATGGGAATCAAAGCCAGGACGCCGGTGATGTAGTAATTGGGGGAAATTTCATTTTGCGGCCAAAAAGCTAAAGATAAGAAGTACAAACTATGATAGATCACCAGGACAAAAACAATCCACCCCAAGCAGGTATGCAGAAATTCTATGACTTTCTTGCCTTTCATACGCCAATCCGGATCTTCCACAAATTCCAGGAAGAGAACCTTAAACACCGCCAGGATCAAGATGCCCGCGATAAAGAAGCAGGCTATTCCTCCGGCTTGTTTAACAGTGCTTCGGGTCACCGCCGTGATGAGCAGGAATACGATGGACAGGCCCAAGGCAAAAAGCAGCTTTTGATAGGTTTTGGTAAAGCGGTTAAGGAATAGCACTCAATCACCTCATTCTTAAATCTTAAACTATTTTCAGGAATGTTTAAAGATGGTTAGTGGAAAAAATTGACCAAAGTGCCTTCATCCCATGATGGGTATGGCACCGGCGTAAAACAGGTAGCGTCCGATTATTTGGGCGCTGAAGAGCAGGATGAAGCTGAGATAAAAAACGGAGCGCAAGCTTTTGCCTGGGTTTTTAAAGTTTTGAAAGCTATACACCACAAAGTTGATTCCGCCCAGAAACAAAAGTGTACAGTAAAGCAGGGGCAGCAAAGAGTATGACTCGGAGTTGAAAAGGAAGAAAGCCAACTGAACCAGCAATACTCCCAGGGTAAGGAGTGACAGCTTCCAAAGTAAACCTCTTACCTCCTGATAATTCGGAAAATCCCTGACGGTCTCCATAAATAAGGCGCAGACGACGGCTCCCAGAATAAGCATGGTGGCGAAAAAACTAATGTAGGTATTGGCAGAGGCCCAAGCAGGGATAGGTGTCGTGTAATAGATACTGGACATACTGAATACGGCAATCAGCCCCAGGGCGGAAGTGAACCATCCTAAAGCCATGCCCGGCGCCTCCCGCCGGTAGAAGACAACGGAGATCACCCAGAAGAATAAAAACAACCCGCTGAAGACAATCTCACGGCTCAGCCATGACGTAAGCAAATTAGCTACCGATGCATAAGCCTGTGTGGGTGAACCAAGGTGAAATATGGAGATCACTAAGGCGACACACATGAGAGGACCTACCACCAAAAGAGGGCGCCGGGTTAGTTTAGCTACAATCTCAGGTTCTGTTTTGCCGGTCAGAAAGGTTCTCAGCCCTACGGCAACGACCCAGATCCCTACCGCACATTGAGTCAGAATACTGAAAAGAATTAAAGACCATTCACCGCTATACATTCTCATCCACCTCATTCCAGTTTATAAGCCTTATTGCAGAGTATATATGTCAGTAGTTTAACATGATTGCCAATAGAGAAATATACAAAAAAACCAGGAAATATTTGTAGCCAATGCTAAAGAAAGTGTTATAGAAAAAGAATCCTGCTTTCTAAGACTGAAGAAAGCAGGATTTAAATAAGGTATTGTACTAATCGGGGTAATTAGGGGAGTCGTTGATTAGGTCAGCCCAATCGTTGACGCAACCATCCCTGCATAAAACACATAGCGGCCGATAAATTGTCCACAGATCAGGGCGGCTAAGGAAGCGTAAAGCAGGCTGGAGGATTGGGTCTCAGGCTTGGCGGATTTTTGCAGAGTAGGCCAGAGCAGAATTACGGCTCCGCCCAGAACAAGAATCCATTTCACTGTAATGATCAAACTCATACCGCCGAGGATTGCCGCACTGGCTTGAGCAGCCGGTCCTCCCAGGCCTAAGTTGATGGCATAAGGTATGGCCACTGCGGCTTGAATAATCACCGCAGCCAAAACCAGATAACCGAAGATCTTTTTATCGACATTTTGCAGTTCTTTCATGCTTACGACGAGGAACAAAAGGGCACCCACAGCAATGGCTGTGGCATAGAAGTCCACGAAAGTATTGATCCCCTGCCAGACCGGTACGGAAGCGGTGGTGTAGAGCTTGCTCATGGAAAATACGGCAATCAGACCGATACCGCTGCCCAGCCACCGCAGTCCGGCGCTTAAAGCGGAAGCATCCGCTTTAAACCATTGGACCAGGGCATAGAGGACGGCAACACCCATGAACATTCCGCTAAAGAGCACTTCCCGGCTCAGCCATGAGCTGCCCAGATTGAACAGGGAGTTCAGGGCGTGAAACGGTTGGCCCAGATGGGCCAAAGAAGCCAGGACACCAATGACACTTAATCCGGCGGCTGTTGCCGCTGCACCTTTGAAGACTTTTCCTTTATACAGCTGATGACTTAGAGTCATGAAAAACATGATTCCGATCGCGGCCTGCATGCAAAAGGAAAAAATCAATAACGCTGTTTCTCCTCCCATGATCAGTCCTCCTTCACTATAAATTCTTTATTGAGAGCAACCGTTTTGGGTTTGATCAGAACGGAGGGGGTTGTTTTGGCAGAGCTGGGCAGCACCGGCAAGTCACTTACGGCATCCGCCCCATATTTTGCCCGCAGTTCGTCAAGCTCTCCCCATTTGATAGCTCTCATGGTGCAGGCATCGACGCAGGCAGGGTTCTCCCCTTTTTCCACTAGGTTTTGGCACATATCGCATTTGCTGACCTGGCCGGTTTCTTCGATAAATTGAGGAACCCCATAAGGGCAGCTCCAAGTGCAGTAACGGCAGCCGATGCATTTGCTTTTATCGTGGGCGACAATCCCATTCTCCAGCTTATGCATAGCCTGAGTTGGGCAGCCTTCCACACATTTAGGCTCTTTGCAGTGGTTGCAGGTGATGGAAAGGTAGTAAATCCAAGGCGTGGGGAATTTCCCGCCTTCAAAGCCTTTAACTCTTCTGAACAAAGTTCCGGGCTTCAGGTCATTGCGATCGTTACAAGCAATTTGGCAGGTTTTGCATCCGCCACAAGCGGTCATATCAAAGTAGAATCCATATTGCGCCATTATTTATTCCCCCCTTGTGCAGCAACAATCCGTTTGGGCCATAAATAGTCGGTTTCCAATTTGCTGTCATACTTCTCGACTTGAACATTACATGTGTTGTATGCCTGCACCCCTTGTCCGGTAGGAAGTCCTCCATTCAGTACATTGGTGGCGCCAGCCTTGCAGATACCGGTTTCATCGTCCACTTCCGCCCAAGCGCCCTGACCTAAAGTAAGGGTTCCCGGCATGATTCTCTCTGTGATATACACAGGCCGGATCACTTGGCCATGGCGGCTGCTGATTTTCACGATATCATTCTTAGCGATTCCTCTGGCGGCAGCATCGGCGGGATGAATATAGAGTCTGTTTTGGAACGCCTCTCTGAGCCAGGAGATATTATCCAAGGTGGAATGGCTGCGGCGTGCATAGTGGATCGTGGTGAGCTGGAGCGGATAGCCGCTCTTCTCTTTCTTCTCAAAGTTGGCGAAGGTCTCTTCATAACCTTCAGTAACATATTGATACTTAGGGATGGGAGCTAAGGTGTTCCAACCATAAGCATTGATCGTATCGGCTAAACCTTGGCTGTGGATTTGGAATTTGCCGCTTTCGGTGCCCAGCGGGTTCTTTTCAGGGTCCTCAATGAAGTCTTGATAGTCAATATAGGTGTATTGGTCTCCAGGGGAACGGGGCACCTGATAGACTCCTTGTTCCTTAAATTCTTGATAGCTGATGCGGCCTTCCTGGGGAGTTCCTTTCACTCCCAGGGCGGCAATATCCTCAGCGGTAATGGTCACCAGCTTCTCATAGCCTGAGCCGTCTTCCTTCATCACGGTGCAGCCGGCCACCATATTGAAGAGCTTCTGCTCAGGGGAAAGGGGATCAAAATCAGCAGGATCCAAGCCCAGCCGCTTGCCGATCTCGGCATACATCCAATCATCATCTTTGGCCTCAAACATGGGTTGGGTGATTTGACTGTAGAAGATGATCATTTCCGGGTTGCCCGTTAAGAAACCGCCCAGTCTTTCCCACTCGGTGGTAGCCGGAAGCACGATATCTGCATATTGGGCCGTGGCGGTAAGGAAATGGGCCGATGTTACCACAAATTCAACTTTGCGGAAGGCTTCGATTCCTTTCATGATATCGGTATTCTGATTGAGCACATTGCCCGAGCCGATATTCCAAATCATGCGGATATCGCAGGGCTGTTTGCCTCTCACTCCTGCAGTGTACTCCCCATTGATCACCGCGTCCCAGGCTTCGTCGATAACGATGCCATGCCAGTCTGTTTTAAAGGGATCCGGTCCGGGGAAGGTCGGTTCTTTATAAATGGGATTAGCCGGAGATTTGCCGCCGGCAGTTCCTGCTTTGACAAGAGCCGGCCCGCCATAGCTTTGGGTATTATGACGGTTATTGGAGCAGACACTGGCCCCTGGTTTCCCTACATTTCCGGTCATCCAGCCCACGGTCAGGAAGGCCTGGCAGAATTGTTCCCCTACGGAGGTTCTGGCCGCTGCCGAGGAACTGGTGAAGGTCATGGGTTTCGTCACGGCAACCTCATGAGCGAAAGAGCGAATCAGATCCGGATCGGTTCCGCAATGCTCGGAAGCCCATTCCGGAGTTTTGGGTGTGCCGTCATAGGTTCCCAGAACATAATCTTTAAAGTTCTCTTTCGGATCGGCACCTTCCGGCATATGCTCGGCATCAAAGCCCACGCAGTATTTATCGAGGAATTCCTGATCATGGAGGTTATTGGTGATCATATAATGGGCCATTCCCAACAATAAAGCTGTATCTGTTCCGGGTCTTACCGGAATCCACTGATCGGCAAGGAGCTGGGCTGTGTCGTTATAGAGTGGATCGACAATAATGAATTTGGCCCCTGCTTCTTTGGCCTGTTTAAAATTGTAGGCAGGATTACCGCCACTGCTCCATACGGGATTAGCTCCCCACAAGACAATGAGTTTGGAGTTTCTCAGATCCAAGCGGTCGTTGGAGCCTCTGGAACGGCCGCCGTTCATAAATTGCTGAGGTTTTGGCCATGCTCCATCTGAAGTACAACCCCAGTAGGTCATAGCTCCGCCGTAAGCATTAAGAGCCGGACCCGTGCTTTTAGCGAGAATGGCTTTATTGCCATAGGTTTCTTTGACACGTTTTAATTCGGCGGCGACATGATCCAGGGCTTCTTCCCAGGAAATTCTTACCCACTCATCTTTACCCCGGAGCTCTCTTTTGCCGCCGTCCTCTGGGTTCCAATTTTTGCGTTTCATGGGGTATCTTAAGCGATCGGCACCAAAAATCTGCTGGCGCTGGGATCTCCCTCTGGCGCAGCCCCTTTGTTGTGGGTAATCCGGGCTGTCCGGATGGGTGTCATCGGTTTTTTGACGGACAACGACGCCGTCCACCACCAAGGCCTTGTTCAGGCAGCGTCCGCCGCAGTTATGCCAGCAAGCCGCCGTAATCCATGTTCCTTCTTCATTGGCAGCCTGACCCGCATTGGTGGTGGTCAGAGTATTGCCACAGCCCACTAAAGATAAGCTGGCAGCAGCAGCGGTACTGGCTTTGATGAAGTTTCTGCGGCTGATTGTCATTTCATTGATCTTATCAAAGAACTTTGTCATGAGTATGAGTAGCCTCCTTTTAAATTAGTCCAATGTTGGTAACGACCATGGCGGCGTAAAAAATATACCGGCCAATAAACTGACCACAGACCAAAGCTATACCGGCCAGATAAATCATCCCTGTGGCTGACTTCGCTTCCTGCTGAAGAGTGGGCCAAAGCAAAATTCCTGCTCCGCCAAGAACAAGGAGCCATTTTAAGCCAACCGCTGCACTCAAGCCATTGAGGATTTCGGCGCTGGCATGGGCGGCCGACCCGCCAAGACCCAGGTTAATCCCATAGGGTACCGCTACGGCAGCTTGAATGACGACGGCGGCCAGGACGATCAAACCAAGGATCTTTTTATCCTTACCCTGTAATTCTTTAAAACTTAAGGCCAGGAAAAGCAAGGCGCCGACGGCAAGGGTTGTTCCATAAAAATCAGCAAAGGTATTGGCCCCCTGCCAAACGGGAACCGAAGCAGTGGAATAAAGTTTCGCCATGGAGAATACGGCGATTAAGCCAATCCCGCTGCCAGCCCATCTGAGCGCTGCTTTAATCCCTTGATTCTCCACCTTGAGATATTGGACCAGAGCATAAAGCACGGCGATGCCCATAAATACACCGCTAAACAGGACTTCTCTGCTCAGCCAGGAACTTCCCACATTGAGAAGAGAATTCAGGGCAGCCAGTGGTTTCCCTAAGTGAGCCAGGGAAGCAATTACGCCGATGATGCTTAAACCGGCGGCCAGATAGGCCGCTTTCTTAAACTCTTGATCAGCGTGGAGGATCTTGCCAAGGGTCATAAATAGCATAATTCCGATAGAGGCCTGCATGAAAAAGGAAAATACCAGTAAAGCGCTTTCACCCATACTTAAACCTCCTTATACCTGAAGTCTTTTTGAGCAGCAATTCTTTTCGCCTTGATCACCAGGGACGGCTTCGTCCGGGACGCTTCAGGCAGAATTGCCAATTCACTGGTGGTGTCACCGTGTTTAGCCTTCAATTCATCCGTATCTCCCCACTCCAGGGCCCGCATCGGGCAGGCATCCACACAGACGGGGTTTTTGCCTTCATCGCGCAAGTCCTTGCAACCGTCACATTTTCCTACTTTCCCCAAATCTTTGATGAATTGAGGCACCCCATAGGGGCAAGCCCAGGTACAGTACCTGCAGCCAATACATTTGCCTCTGTCATGCTGAACAGTGCCGTCTTCAGCTACATGCATGGCCCCGGTAGGACATCCTTCCACACATTTAGGCTGAGCGCAATGGTTGCAGCTTCCTGAATAGTGGTAGGCCCCGGGAGCCGGATAAACCCCTACTTCGTAGGTTCTGGCTTGCCTGAAGATGGTGCCTACTTTCAAATCATTTTTATCTTTACAGGCAATCTGACAGGTTCTGCAGCCAATACAGGCCGTCATATCAAAATAGAATCCCAAATAACCCATTTACTGCACGCTCCCTTCTAAAAAATGATCCGTTGGGGTTTTTCTACATCCGGGATTAATGAAGCTCCAGCATATTTCTCAAGCTGAACGATACAGGTATTCCAGCCGGAAGCACCTTGTCCCGTAGATACCGGACCGCAGAGAATGTTGTCTGCTCCGCCTTTATCAATACCGGTTTTTTCGTCCATGTCCACCCAAGAACCATGAGGCAAGCCGATGACACCCGGCATAAAGCGCTCGGTAACCAAAGCAGTGCGCAGGACCTTGCCATGTTGGCTGGTTAACAAGACGGTATCTCCATCCATGATCCCTTTAGCTTTGGCATCCTGAGCATTGATGAAGACAGGATTAGGCCAGGTTTCTCTGAGCCATTGGACATTATCAAAGACGGAGTGGGAGCGGCGCAGATAGTGAGGATTAATCACTTGGAAAGGATAGTCTCCTTTGGCCTTGCTCTTCCAATCACTGAAAGTGGCCTGATAGCCTTCAACCGGTGGAATATAGGTGGGAATCGGCTCGATCTTGCTATAGCCCATATTGTTGATTCTCTGGGCAAGAGCACGGGAATAAATCTCCATCTTGCCGCTTTCGGTGGCCAGCGGATTGGCTGCCGGATCATCTCTGAATTTCTTATAAGCGATAAAGCCGTAATTATCTCCCGGTTTTCTTTCGACCTGATAGAGGCCTTGCTCTTTAAATTCTTTAAGAGTAATTTGACCTTCCTGGGGCTCACCTTCCACTCCCCATTCGGCAATATCGGCGGCCGTGATGGTAACCAGAGGAGCTTTTGTCTTGCCATCGGGCAAGGTCACTTTGCTTCCCGCAATCATATTAAAGAGTTGCTGTTTTTCGTCAAAGGGGAAGGCTTTGCTGACATCTACCCCTAAACGTTTTCCCAATTCCTTGGCTATCCATTGATCGCTTTCACATTCGTACATTTTTTCGGTAATTTGGGAATACATAATCAAAATTTCCCGGTTGCCGGTGACAAACCCGCCAAGTTTTTCCCATTCTGTAGTCAGAGGCAGCACAAAGTCTGAATACTTAGCGTTGGTGGTTAAGAATTGAGCATGGCTTACCACCAGCTCCACCTTACGGTGGGCTTCGATCCCTTTGGTCATACCGTCGGCAGTTTGCAGACGGGCACTGGTATCGTGGTAAATAGCGCGGATGTCAATGTCGCGCATTTCTCCCTTTTTCCACTTCATTTGACCTGTAAAATTATACTTTCCGTCGACGATGGCCCGCCACATTTCCGTATGGTTGAGGCTGTCGTCCACAGGATTCTCCACGGAAGGCAGTCCATCTTTACCTGCGCTCACCAAGCCCGGTCCGCCATTGCTGGAGCCGGTGTGGCAGCTTACTCCGCACATATGCCCGGATTTTCCCATATGCCCGGTCATGGCTCCGATGGTCATCACCAGTTGGGGAAGGCTATCGGCATTCTGAGTTCTTGCTGACGCCCAGCCAAAGATAATAGCCACTTTTTTGTTCTTACTCATGGCTCTGGCCAGATAACGAATGCGCTGGGGTTCCACTCCACAGATTTCAGAGGCCCATTCGGCATTTTTAGGTGTGCCGTCATAGGTTCCCAGGACATAATCTTTGAAATTATCCTTAGGATCGGTGCCTTCCGGCATGCTGCCGGCATCAAAGCCGATGGTATTATTCTTCAGGTACTCCCAGTCAATCAGGGGATTGGTAGCAGGATCATCTTCAACAATCAGAGTATGGGCCACTCCCAGAAGCAGGGCGGTATCTTCCGAAGGGCGTGAGGGAATCCAATCCGCTTCCAGTAAGGCATAGGTATCATTGTAGTATGGGTCTACGGCAATGAACTCCGCACCGGCCTTTTTAACCTGCATGAAATTGTAGGCTGGGTTGCCTGCCGAGCTCCACGCCGGATTCATGCTGAACATAATCACGGTTTCGCAGTTCCGCATATCAATCCGGTCATTGATACCTTCAACAGCGGAAGGTCCAATACCCACAGGGCCATTGGTTCCATGCCAGGTTCCCCGGGATGTGGTGCCCCAGTTACTTACATAGCCTCCAAACAGAGCCAGTGTTTTAGAAGCATCTCCGCCGTCGGCAAAGATAGCACGATTGCCATGCTCTTCTTTAATTCTTTTCAGCTCACCGGCAATGGACTCAAAGGCTTCTTCCCAAGAGATTCGCACCCATTCATCCTGTCCGCGCAGCTCTTTCTGTCCGCCGCCAGGCGCCCAATTCTTCCTGCGCATGGGGTATTTCAAACGGTCGGCGCCAAAAACCTGTTGTCTTTGGGAACGCCCGCGGAGACAAGCTCTTTGCTGGGGAAAGTCCGGACTGTCCGGGTGGGTATCGTCTGTTTTTTGACGAACCACCACGCCGTCAACCACCAAAGCCTTGTTCAAACATCGGCTGCCACAGTTATGCCAACAGGCTGCCGTTCTCCACTCACCTTCCTGATTGGCCATTTGATCAGGGCTGGCCGTGGTCAGAGTGTTGGCGCAGCCTCCCAAAGAAAGGGCGGCAGCGGCGGCGGTGCTGGCTTTAAGAAAGCTTCTGCGGCTTAGATTCAATTCATTAATCTTATCTAATAAATTTACCATTCCTTTTCTTTACCTCCTTAACTTGGTACCTTGATACTTTAGTGCTTAGATCCCCAGGGAAGCCATCACCTCCTGTATAACAGCCTTGTCCACTTGCAATATCTGCTCGGTCAGAACAGCCAACCGGGGATAAAAATAATGAGTCTTGGCGTTTTGAATCTCCCGGGAAAAATCCGTAATCCAAGCCAACAGATGCTCCTCCAGGAACTCCTTTTGGCTGGATAAGAGTCTGCTGACCTCCGCGTACTCTTCTTCCTCGAAGCGTTCCAAGGTCATCTTGCTCAAATGAGCCATAAAGTCCAACTCCATGGCCAGATGATCGTCTGCCTCATGGGGGTAATTGGCGGGCAGGAATTCATATTCCAGATAAGCCCGGCGTACTTTTAAGGTGCTTTCCTGGAAAATGATTCTCTCCTCACTGCGGTATACTGATTCCCAGGGAGGGGCGGGCAGCTTATCAGGACCAATAAATAAAGCGGTATATTCACCTTTTAAGCGTTCTAGTGTCGTTTCTCGGTCTTTAGCCAGAGCGGCTTTCACTTCGGCCAACAAGCTTAGATAGTCACTTAAATCACTTTCTTCATCAAGCCATAATCCCAGGGCATCCCGGGTGTGATCACTGGTGACAGCATCAAACAAGGGGCTGCTGGGCTCATTGCCAAAGATGTGCTGCAACAATCCATAGAGGTAATGACGATTAGCAAACACTATTGCAATACCATCATTTGGGGCTGTTTTCATCATTAAACACCTCATTACTCTTTTGTGTAGTTTATCACATAAATATTAATTCTCAACCTGTAAATATTAACAAAATCTTAATACGATATTATTTTTCACAAACTATTTTTTAAACCAGTATTTACATTACCTTTAAGCTCTTACAAAACACCGGCTGATATGATAAACTTTTGTAGACCCTAATTTTTTATGATGAGCATTATCTTTTTTAATTTCAAGATAGTCTTCACAAGGATTAATGAAGGACAAAAGGTGTTGAACTATGAACGGCATAAAGAAAAGAATCAGGACTACTGATAATTTAACCTTCAGCTTTATGCTGGCAACTGTGATTGTCATTATTATGGTTATGGGTGCTAAATACTTTTGGGATTATCATCAGGAGATGAAGCAAGCTGAGCGCGAGATGCTTGAGAAAGCTCAAATTATCACCCAGCAGCAAAAAGCTCTTTGGGAGTTTATGGCTATCAACCAACGTAAGATCAATTATGATCTTGACGGCAATTTAGAATATAAATTTCTCAGTTGCTCTACAGTGGCCATGGGGGTAGGCGCCATGCTGGCCGCAGAAACAGATTATAAATTAAAACCTACCAATGTTAATTATCGTAACATCTTGAATTCACCGGATGAATTTGAGATTCTGGGGGTCATCCACCTCAAGAAATTTCCAACCACAACTGAGTATTGGGCCATCGAGGATATGAATGGCAAACCTGTTTTCCGCTATATGACTCCTCTGATCATTGATAAGTTCTGTTTGGATTGTCATGGAGAACCCAAAGGTGAAATCGATATCTCCGGCTATGCTAAAGAAGGTTTGCAAATTGGGGATTTTGCGGGAGCCCTGAGTTTGACCATGCCCATGGATCTTTATCTGGAGAACATGCATGGCAGTCAAAGGAGCAATGCTTTCTTTTCCTTTGTGCTTATTTTGGTATGCATCACCTGCATTTACCTGTTGGTGACCAAAATGGTGACCAGTTCCCTGGGGGAATTGGAGCAGGCCGTCTCCAAGGTAGGTGCGGGCCAATGGGATGTTAATCTCAAAGACTTAAGGGCCAGAGGTGAAATCCGCAGGCTGACCAACCATTTTCAAAATATGACGGAACAATTGAAGGACCTCTACAGCAACCTGGAATTAAAAGTGGAGCAGCGGACAGATGAATTAGAAAGAGCCAACTCCATCTTAAAGCAGCATCAATATGAACTGGAGCAAATGAACCTGCGCCTTAACGAGACCAATATTTATAAATCGGAATTTTTGGCTGTCATGAGCCACGAGCTGCGAACTCCACTCACTTCCATTATTGCCTTTACCGAACTGCTGTTGGTGGATTTACCGCCCAAAGAGGAAAATAAGCTCCATATTCTTGAGGAGATACAGACCAACAGCCAAATCCTGCTCCGGCTGATCAACAACATTCTGGATCTGGCAAAAATTGAAGCCGGCAAGGCCCAATTGAATCTGGAAATCGTCGATATGCAGGATATTATCGCCTTGGTGGAAAGCGTGATCACGCCTTTAGCGAAAAGCAAAGACATCGATTTGAGTGTTCATGTGGACTCCCATGTCCCCTTAACCAAGGCCGATCCGGAAAAGATTCGCCGCATCATTGAGAACCTGGCCGGCAATGCGGTTAAATTCACCGACCCGGGAGGAAGAATTGAGATTCTTGTTGAATACAGTTCTGCCACAAATGAAATCATTCTCCAGGTCAGTGATAATGGTATTGGGATCAAAGAGGAGGATCAAAAATATATTTTCGAAAAATTTACCCAAGCAGACGGCTCCGCTTCTCGTAAATATGGGGGTACCGGATTAGGACTCTCTCTGGCCAAAGAATTGGTTGAACTGCATCAGGGGTGGATCAAGGTAAAAAGCCAACTCGGCGGTGGAAGCAGCTTTATCGTGGGTATTCCTGTTCAAAATTTAGAATAAGAGAGCGGAGGGAAACCATGGAAAAGCAACTCAAGATAATGTTAGTGGACGATGAGGACAGCATCCGCAAAGTCGTTGCCCATCTTGCCCAAAAAGAAGGCTATGACTTTTGCTATGCATCCGACGGGGAAAAGGCTTTACAAATGTTTGCCCAGGAGAACCCGGATCTGATCATTTTGGATGTGATGCTGCCGGAATTAGATGGGTTTGAAGTGTGCCGGAGAATTCGTCAGGAAAGTGCGGTCCCGATCATCCTTCTGTCTGCCAAAGGGGATATCGTGGATAAAAGTGTCGGCTTCAATATGGGGGCTGACGATTATATGACCAAGCCCTTCAGCCCCATTGAGCTGGCCTTGCGGATGAAAGCCATGTTCCGCAGAGCTTTTCGCCTTTCCAATGAGAATTCGGCTGAAGATAAAGATCGTTTAATCTTTAAGGATTTAGAGATTAATAATAAAACCTTCGAGGTGATCGTCCGCGGCAAAAAGGTGGACCTCACTTCCAAGGAGTTCGAACTTCTCTCCTTTATGGCCAATCATCCCGGTCAGGTGTTTACCCGTCAGCAGCTTTTTGACAATCTGTGGGGGGAAAAGTATTTAGGGGACTCCGGCACCATCACTGTGTTTATCCGCAAAGTCAGGGAAAAAGTCGAACTGGACCCCGGCCGGCCGGAATACATCCTGACCGTCTGGGGTGTGGGCTACAAATTTGCGGGTTAAAGGCTAAAAGGGGTTAACGAAAACCGAGGCACCTATGGCCTCGGTCTTTTATTGCCCTCTAACAGAGAGGACCCCAATATATACAATCCTCAACTGAAAGAGCAGTTCAGAGATCTTCAAAATGAATAAGACGTGTGCAAATTTTTTCAGCAAGAGCGCGGTTATGGGTGACGGTCAACAACCCCATATTGCGCTCTTTGATGATCTTCAGCAACACATCCCAAATCTGGGCCTGAGTGATCACATCCAGCATGGTGCTTATTTCATCGGCGAGGATAAAGCGGGTCGGGTGACCCAGGACCCGGGCGATACAGAAGCGCTGCAATTCTCCTCCTGAAAGCTCGTTGGGATAGCGTTTCAGCCATTCCTTCTCGATTCCCAGTTCCTCAAGGGTTTGGTCATCAGGCTCCCACCCCTCCGCCAGGGAGGCTCCCAGCTTCCAGCGGGGATTGAGGGCTTTTTCAGGGTGCTGATAGATGAGTTGAACCGGACAATAGCCCTTTTCTGGTAAAGGCTTGCCGGCCAGCAATACCTCTCCCCGGATTGGTTTAAGATAACCGGAGAGGATTTTGGCAAGGGTGCTTTTGCCACACCCGGAAGGCCCAATCAGTCCCACCCTCTCCCCTTCTTCAAGCTGAAGATTGATATCCTGAAGAAGCCAAGGTTCCTGGCCATAGCGGAAGCAAATATTTTTTCCCTCAAGAAGCATGGACACACCTCACTTCGCAATCTCCCACTCTGCGCATCGGTACTTCCCCGGCACATTCCCGGCTGATCTGTGCACAGCGGGGAGCAAACCGGCAGCCTGTGAGGATGCTTCCTGCATAAGGCTGGGAACCGGCAATAGGATGAAAACCGTTTTGGGGAAGAGCCTGCCATAAAGCCCGGCTATAGGGATGACGCAAGGCCTCTTCACCCCCCAGGAAATTCTCAACCGGTGTGACCTCCACGGTGGTACCCGCATAGAAGACGGCAATCCGATCCGCGTATTTTAAAGCCAAGTCGATATCATGAGTAATGAGCATCACACCACAGCCCTGGTCGGCCAGTTCACGAAAAATCCGCATAGTCTCCTCGGCGATTTCCGGATTGAGTCCGGGGGTCGGCTCATCGGCTATGATCAGCTTGGCATCACCGAGCACTGCGGTGGCAACCAAGACCCGGCGGGCCATCCCGCCGGAAAGCTGAAAGGGGAATTTTTGACCGACCTCCTCTTGGAGGGCAAAGCGGGCAAAAGCTTTCCGCTGCTGCTCCTGGGTCCCTTGCTCACCGCGGACCTGCTTAGCAACCCGCATAAGGGGATCAAGGTAGGATACGGATTGGGGAACCAGGGCGATCTCATGACCGCGCAACTTTTTCTGGCGTTGGGGGGTGAGGAGCTCTCCCTCATACTTCAGGGTACCCGCCATGGTGGCATTGGCAGGGAGAATTCCTAAGATAGCATGGGCCAGCAGACTCTTGCCTGAACCGCTGGAGCCGACGACCGCTAAAATCTCTCCCTTATGGATGCTGACATCCAGATGGGTTATGACCTCCAGCTCCCGCTGTCTGAGCCCTTTTTCATACATCCGGAATTTAACGGACAGATTATTCACTTCGAGAAGACTCATACCTATCCCTCCTATTCTTGAGCACTATAGGGATCGATCAGCCGTCTCAGGCTTTCCCCGATGGCTTCAAACATCATGACGATGAGCAAGAGCATCACGCCCGGGAAGAACGCCAGCCACCACATCCCTGTGGCCAGGTGTTTCATAGCTTCAGAAAGTATGACCCCTACCGCCGGCATATCGAGAGGCAGTCCATAACCTAAAAAGGTAATGGCCGCTTCATGAAGAATAGCGTGGGGAAAAAGCAAAATCAGTCCGATCACGAATTGCGGGAAAACATGGGGGGCAATATGATCTTTGGCAATGGTCCAGCTGCTCTTGCCTAGTTTTTGGGCGGCCTGGACATAGTGGGCATGGCGGATCTGGAGGACTTCAGCCCGCACCACCCGGGTTAGAGCCGGCCAGTGAGTTACGGCTACGGCAATAATCACTCCCTGAAGCCCCCTCCCCAGCATAAAGGATACCAGCATCAGCAAGACGATATGGGGAATTCCCATGCACAAATCCACAAGCCAGCTAATGCATTGATCCACCTTGCCGCCGGCTGTGGCCGCCACGATGCCCAGGACCAAAGCGATGACCGCGCTGACCGTGGCCGCTAACAGGCCAACCAGAATGCTGGTGGACAAACCCTTAATCGTCCGGGCAAACATATCCCGTCCCAGATAATCGGTGCCAAACCAATGAGCTGCCGAGGGTGCCAGCTTTTTGGCCCCATAGTCCGGCGCATAGGCTTCCGGACCCATCGTCACACCCACCACCGTGATGGCGATCAATACTGCTGCGCAAAAACCCAACATCAAAAAGGTCTTGGTTCGCCGGTTGAAGCCCCCATTCCTTGTCAATTCAGCTGTCATTGTGTAGTTATCCATGGGGGTTAGCCTCCTTTATGTGGGGATCAACGATACCATAGATAAGGTTGGCCATTAAATTCCCTGTGAAGACGAAGACGGCACTGAACAAAGCAATTCCCAAAAACAGGGGCACATCGCCGCGCAGTCCTGCCTGAGTCACGGCATTGCCCAGACCTGGATAGGTAAAGACCTGCTCTGCCAAGACAGAGCCCCCGAATAATTCACTGAAAGAGGCAAACTGCAGGGTAATCGCCGGCAGCATAATATTGCGAATGCCGTGCCGCTTAACAATGCTGTAGGTGGACTCTCCCCTTGCTCTGGCAAAGAGCACATACTCCGACTCCAGCACATCGATCATTTTCTGCCGGGTATGCAGGGCAATATTGGCTACTCCCACGATGCTTAGTGTAAAAGCGGGCAAAATCAGGTGATGTATCCGCTCCCCGAGCGTTACCTCAGAGGCGAGCTTGCCGATGGGAGCCGCTAAACCAATGGGAAACCACTGCAGGTTCACAGCGAAGACCATCAGAATCAAAAGCCCAATCCAGAACGTCGGAGCTGAAGATAAAGCCAGGCAAAACGTTTTGATGAAGCGATCCAGCAGCCTTCCCCGGTTAACCCCGGCCAGGATGCCAAGGACAAAGCCCATTACCCCGGAAAGAACCCAGGCTACTCCCATTAAGGCTAAGGATGCTTTCACCCGTTCCCCGATCACTTGGGTGACCGGCAAGCGATAAGTGCTGGAAATCCCCATATCCCCTTGCAGCACATGCCCTGCCCAGA
This sequence comes from Desulfitobacterium sp. LBE, assembly GCF_007830365.1. Classification (NCBI taxonomy): domain Bacteria; kingdom Bacillati; phylum Bacillota; class Clostridia; order Eubacteriales; family Desulfitobacteriaceae; genus Desulfitobacterium; species Desulfitobacterium sp. LBE. Next base: position 2,228,003 of record NZ_VLKD01000001.1, read on the forward strand.
TTAAAAAACGCTCCGCCGGGGGCTTATCCAGCCCCCAGTAACGGGCTACATTATCCCTTTGCTCCTGGGAGACATTGGACTCTGAACCTACAAACCCATCAATGGGATCAACCGGTGAAGACATCACCAAGGCAAAGGCAATCACACTCATGGCGACGAGCAAAGTGATCATACGCAAGAAGGATGGCACGATTAGCTTCTGTAAGACCTTATTTCTCAGTTTCATCTGCGCTTCCTCAAGTCTCTTCATTTTTTTCTAATGGCAGGGATCGTTTTTCTGGACACCCTTTTATCAGGATTCAAAGGTCCACTCATTCAGATTGGCGATAACCGGCACTCCATGGCCATGGGGGTGAATCCGCTGCTCGCCGAGGCTTAACCCATCCCGTACAAAATAAGTGTGGTCGATATTGACAATCCACAGGAAGGGATAATCGACGCTGGTTCCTGTCTCGCCATCCCACTGGGATAGCTTCCAATAGTCTATGGCTTCTGCCATGCTGGTTGCCGCCAAGGCTTTCTCGATATAGTCATCCACTTTGGGATTGGCATAGGAGGCAGGATTGCTGGTTCCGACGCCAATCATCTGAGAATAGTGAGCATTGTAAAGGTCGATCGGATTATAGTCACCGCTTCCCCAACAGGTGGGTATAGTGCGGGTCAGGGCTTTACAGTCGGCCCAGGCCAATGCTTCGGCGATAAGATTAATGCCCAGCTTCTTAGCATCTTCGCTCAACGCCACAGCCAGATTATAGCGCTGTAAATCATCGGTTCTTCCGGAAATCTTGAATTCAGCCTTAATTCCATTCTTCTCCCGAATGCCGTCTCCATCAGTGTCGATCCAGCCCGCTTCTGCCAAGAGAGCCTTTGCTTCTTCCACCCGGCCATCCTCGAATTCGGGGGTGTTGTTCCAAGGCAAAGCATCCACCCGGCCGTAGGCAGGGGTTCCGATCCCGTTAAGAGCGTTTTGGATAATAGTTTCCCGGTCAATGCCAATGTTTAAGGCCTTGCGCACAGCATAATCACTGGTGACATTGTTGCCGATCACATTGCCCTTGTCATCCTTGGTCTCCCCTATGACGGGCAAATTAAATCCCCGATTATCCACAGTCTTAATCCTCGCCATGCTCATACCCGGAACTTCTTCGTAGGCATATTCAGGATTGACCATGACCACATCCAGGTTTCCTGATTTGGCTGCCGCTAAGGCGGCCTCCTCATCCAGGTTCAGAATGGAGATCTTTTTAAAGGCGGGCTTGGTTCCATAGTAATAATCATTGGGGACGACGATGAGCTGCTGCTCTTTATCCAATTGAGCTACCTTAAAGGGGCCTGTCCCGATGGGATTGTCCCCGTAACCCGGCCCGTAAGCATGCTCCGGAACAATGCCCAGCAGGGCTGTGGTGGAGGCAAAGGCCGACCATTTCTTATTCAGGGTAAAGACAACGGTAACTTTATCTTTAGCTTCGGCTTTTTCCAGCATTGTCAAATCCACGCTGGAACCGCTTGCTTTGGCGGTCATATAGGTAAAGGCCACATCATCGGCAGTCAAAGGTTCTCCATCGGAGAATTTCACATCATCGCGAAGAGTATATGTATAGGTTAAGCCATCGTCACTGACTGTATAGCCGACAGCCAAATCAGGCTCTGCTTCGATTTGGGCATTGAATTTCAGCAGGTTGCTATGAAAAATTCCGTCCCCGTAGATGCCGTACCCAGTGCAGGGATCATAACCGCCGCTGGTCATTCCATACCCTATATAAATAACCAGTTCATCTTTGTTGGTCTTTTCTTTGGTAACCGCTGGATTGCTTCCGCCGCAACCTGCCAGAACAAGGGCTAGACTCATGATCAGCATACCTAAAACTGTCCACTTTTTATTATACCTTTTCATCTTAATCATCCTCCACTTCTTTGCCACAGGTTTTAAAGAAAGCTGCCTGGATTCTTAACCTTACTTTGTTAAGTGCTCAAAATACTTCGTTAAGTGCTCAAAAATAAAAAACACCATGAAGCACGTATTTAACGACCTCCATGGTGTTAAGGCAGGTTCATCCTGCCGCTATTGCTATTTGATTCCCGGCTCTGCATAAGGTTTTGAAAAACAAGGACACCAACAACTAACAACACTTAAGAAGAGAATATACTATAGTCCCGCTTATTGTCAAGACAATTCAGTTTTTGATTTCTAAAAAATCAGACTATTTAAAAGCATGACCTTGGCCGTATCCTGATTAAGGCTTAAGAATCCGTTTAAGGCTGCCTGTGGGAAGCCGGCTTTCGGCAAGCCAGGCCTGCAGAATCTCATTGTAGAGCACCGGGTCTTCGAAATTAAAACCATGACCTGCGCCCTGGACTATATAGCCTTCAGCATGGGGAAGAAATGATACTAAATCCTGCGCAGAACGGATCATTACCCCTCTTTCCTTCTCCCCTACCAGAACAAGGGTTGGTACCGGGTTATTCTCCAAACCTTCAGGCAGCTTAAAGGCCGCATTTTCTCTAAGCAATCCTGCCAATGTCTCAGCCGATATGGACTTGGATTCTTCATAATATCTGGGAAAATATTCTGCGGGTATGCTCAGGGTTTGGGCCTGGAGTTTAGCAAACCATTTTTTCCGGGTCAAGGGAAGGGTCAGTTTTACGGTAGGCTTAATCAGACTGGACACTCCCCAAAGGGAACGAACCAATGCACTATGAACAACCCCAGTGTGAACTACCTCCGGTGAGTCCGCCAAAAGCTGCAGGAGAATTTGGGCGCCGATGGAATGTCCCACCACATGGGCTTTACCATGATGCCCTTTGCTTTTGATCAGGGCGGCCATCCGTTGGGCACATTCTTTAATGGAAAAATTCTGAAGCTCCCTGCTCTTCCCATGCCCGGGCAGATCAGGAACAAGGCAATGGAAGTCATTCAGAGCTTTAATCTGCTTATCCCACATCCAGCCGCTTAAACCGCCTCCGTGGATAAACAGCATACTAATGTCTTGTGCCTCGTTAAATTCCTGGAGGAATATTTCCATAGTGCTCTACCCTTTCCTGCCCAAACCTTTGCTGTGGGAACCGGCCCGCCATGAGCCCCCTTCGTGTTTTATCTGCTGCTGCTCTCCTTGGCAGCCCTCTTGTTTAATCGGTTGGCCAAGGAAATACCAAGCCCGATGATGCTTTCACTGTGCAGCATAGGCTCTATGGAAGGATCAAAAAGGATGGTGGCGTTGGCTTTAACCTCTTCGTCCCCCTCCCAGATAACCACACAGACAGGGATTTCCGGGAAGGCCTGAAACAGCACCGATGAGCTTCCCATTTGGGCGGGCTGCCCGCCTAAAGAGGCCGCCACAGTGTCCAAAAGCTGGGCCTGATGGCCAAAAGCCTTGATCAAGGGTGAGATGGCCGTTTTAAGAAAAGCGGCATAAAAAATCATCCCTCCCGGTATCTCCTTAATGCTCACCCACCTGGGCTCTGCTTCCGACAACGGCTGGGCATAGGCCAAATAGTTAAGAATAATGATGGCATCCATAATATCCGGAGCATGCCCATCCGCTTTACGGTATACTGTCTCCTGATTGCTATCCGCAATGTACTCCTGAGCAAAGAATATCACTGAAAACTGCCCGGTATCCTCGTTATAGGATACCGCTCGCGTCGCTGTAATCTCTGCCGGCTCCCTCTTTTTTATGTCCTGCCAAAATTTATGGTAGGCAACACGGTAATTCGTCTCCATTCTTATCTCCTCCACTCCACTCTCATCATTCGTTCCACGCCACTGCGCACTAATTAGGCTTAACCCCCTTCCTGCCCTCCCTGACATCCTGGAAAATTAATCAGACAGGGTCAGCTCCAACATCTTTTTTGTGGTGTTGGCATTTCTGATGGTAACGGATTTATAAGTCTTGGTTCCCACGATTTTGGACCACCGGGTGCGGGAAAAGGTCTTTAACTGTGCTGACCAAAATATCACAGGGCCATAAGCAAATACTTGTTCATACTCCGGTTTGGTGGCCCCTACTTCGGCCACGATGTCTGCAGCTGTGGCAGGATGGATCACAAACAGGGCATTATGTTTGGCCTCAGGGTCCTCACCCCACCAAGCCGGCGCATGCTCCAAGGCTTCCCGCATGCTCTCTTCATCGATCAATGCTAAATCTATAGGAAATTTAAATTCCTCTTCTAAAATCACTCTGCATTTTTCAGCAAGCATGATCTGGTCCTGGGCTTGAGCATCGAAGATGACATTCCCGCTATTGATGTAGGTCACGACATTTTGAAACCCTGCTTTTGTAAAGCATTGTTTTAATTGCACCATGGGGACTTTATTTTTCCCGCCTACATTGATCCCCCGCAGCAGGGCGATATACTTCATATAAAACTTCTCCCATTTCATTATTAAGGAATATATGCTGTGCCAAGAAGGCCTTGCTCTTACAAGGTATAATAGCGCTGTACGGAAGGAAGCAAGGTGAGGGCCTGAATGAGTAAGGCCCAAAAAATATAGCCCAGATGAATGGCGACAAAGCCTTTAATGATATAAGCTTCGACCGCAATGAAGATAATTAAAATAAATCCGATATAGAGTGAATAGGTCCAGGCCCAGTCTTTATCGGCAAACAGGTTGAGCCGATTGGCTATTGGCAAAGGCTGATTTCTTACTAACCCATAAGCTGCCAGCAAGGGCAAAATCCCTAACAGGGTGAGCAGAATGATGCCGGGGATCAGAAAGCTGCTGAAGATGGAACCGTCCAGTATGGTGACCGGCATCTGAATTATCCCGCCGCTGGGATCGATGATGAGAACCACCCCGCCAAAAATTGCGCCTAACCCTAAGATAATGTGCAAAACGATCAATAACTTGCTGGAAAAAGGCCTTCTTTTAATTTTAAACCCCATGTTTATCACTCTCTTTTCCCTCAGATAATGTGTATTATATTATCTTAGCTGTATGATCGACAGGCGGTGTTAATGCTGGCAGGTTAAACAATAATAAGCATTCCTGCCGCCAACTATTTTTTGTTGTATGGGCTCACCACATTGAAGGCAAGGCTGTCCCGTGCGATCATAAACCTTAAAATGGGGGATCATGCCTCCGCTTAACTTATCCCAGGGGGCAAAGGGCTCTTCGATATATCCCCCTTTGGCAATCCCTTGCTGGAGCAAATCAGGGATGACCCCATACAGCCGTTCCTTCTCCCCATCGGTTAAGGTGGGGGTTTTGCGTTCCGGCAGTATTCCTGCGGCAAATAAAATCTCGTTGGCATAGGCGTTGCCTATGCCTGATATGTTTTTTTGATCCATGAGCAGAGGCTTAATCATGCCTCTTTTCCCGCTAAGGATCTTCAAAAAAGCGGCCAAGGAAAACTCCGCATCCAAAGGATCAAGACCCAGCCCCTCCTTGATGGCATCCACCTGAGATGGCTCGAGCAGCTTAAGGTAACCTAATCTTAAGTCGCAAAAATGGAGAATGGAGTGATCGGCAAACTTCAGCCGGATATGGGATCTGCCCGGCAGTTCTACAGGTTCTCCCGCCACTTCATAATACATTCTGCCATCAAGCATCATATGAGCGCAGAGGGCTTTCCCTGAGCTCAGGGCAAGGATGAGGTATTTCCCATATCTTAAGACCTGCTCAATACTTGTATCCTGCACCCATCTTACAAACTCATCGGTAGGAACATTGGTGCTGCGGGCCCTGGTGATTTCAGTTCCCACAATTCTTTTGCCAAGGACGGACATCTGTAAATAATTCTTGTACGTTTCCATTTCAGGAATTTCCGGCATAATGCTCACCTCAAGCATAGTGTTGCCAGACAAACCCAGTCTGACTCAACTATCGGCAGATAATTAGCAGCGGCTCCTTTGCCGAACTGCCAATTTCTCTTGGACACTGGGGAATAAGTCCATATTCGTGTGCGGTAAAAACCGGCTGCCGCCGTATTTATCCATAAAGCTGCTGCTGGCATTCATTTCGAAATAAGTGATCTTTCCGGCTATTTCCTCTATTTCTTGGCGCTTGCTGTTGGAAAGCAGAACTTGACGCGCGCCTTCACCTGAGCTGTTGCCCAGGCGCAGCATCTGCTCCCGGGGGAGATCGGGGTAAAGCCCTATGGTAATTGCCGATTCAATAGGTAAATACTGACCGAAGGCACCTGCGGCATAGAATTTGGCAATCTCTTCCCATTGGCAGCCCACGCTTTCCATCAATACTTCAAGGGCGGCGTTTACGGCTCCTTTGGTGCGCATAAGGCTGTTAATGTCCTTTTGGCTTATGAATATCTCCTTGCCCGTTGCGCTTTCATCGGCAGGAACGATGGTGAAGCGCTCTCTCCCGTCTGTGAAGCGGGCGGCTCGATTAATGAGCCCATTGAGAAAAAGTTCGGCTAAGGAATCAATCAGTCCTGAACCGCAAATTCCCCGTGCCGGGGCATTATCAATGGTTGTATATCCCACATGATGTTCAGAGTCTATGCTGACCTGATCCACAGCCCCTTGTTCAGCTCTGATTCCCCATTCTGTTACTCCCCCTTCCAAGGCCGGGCCGGCCGCTCCCGCACAGCCTACCAGCCATTCCTGATTGCCCAGAATAAATTCCCCGTTTGTTCCGATATCGGCCAGGAGTGAAACCTCTTCCTGCTTATGCATACCGCTTACCAGAATCCCCGCTAAGACATCCCCGCCAATATAGCTGCCGATGCTGGGCAAGCAATAGGTGGGGGCGAGGGGATGGACAGCCAGGCCGATTTCCCCGGCACAAACTATCCCCGCATTATTAACCGCCGGTCTGTAGGGCGCCCGGCAAATTGAACCGGGGTCCAGCCCTAAGCATAAATGAACCATGGTTGTATTGGCTCCGATACATACTCCAGTGATAGCTTGCTGTTTCAACCCGGCTTCCAGGCATAATTGTTGGATAAGGGCATTGAGTGTATTCACAATCAAGGCTTGCAGCTCTTTTAAACCTTTTTCTTCCCTGGCCGCCATAATGCGGCTGAGTATATCATCGCCAAGCTTAATTTGGCCGTTATAGTCCGAAGCTTTAGCCATAATATCCCCATTAACCATGTTGACAAGATAGACGACCACCGTGGTTGTGCCTATATCAATGGCTAATCCGACCTGAACACAGGTGTGATCCCCAGGTTCTGCATCAATTACCTGATAGCTTGCAGCCTTGCCATCTTCATTGATATCATTGCCGGCAGCCAGTGTGGCTGTAATCACTTCATTACCGTCATGAACAAGCTTTACGAGATGATTCATAAGGGCTAGCGGAATCTCCACGGGGACGCCCAGCCTTTGCTGCAAATTTTGGCGGAGGGTGTCAACCATGCCCTTATTGCCTTGCTCATGGCCTTGAAGTATCTTGATGCTTATTTTCCTTGTCAGTGGATCGAGCTCAAAATCACTGACAACTCTCTGGTCCGCTAAAATGACCGGCCGATAATGATTCATGTTCATCCCCCCTTGTCTAAGTATAACTGGAAAGCCGGGAAATTGTTAGAATAATTCAAATATAAAAGAGGAGTTGCCGCCGGCAATTCCCCTTAGAGTTCTGGGTTCCTCAATTATTTCCGGAATGATAGGATTCACCAGGCAAAAGCCTAAGTCTGTAAATATTATTCTCGGTGTGAATCTCTACATAGTCCATGGCTTTAATAACATTAGTTATCCGGCTTAAATGAGTCCTTGAGCATTGGCCATCCTGGATGTATAAGAGTTTTCCCCTCGAGCCGATTTCAATATCCTGCAGCCAAACCACACGTCCCCATCTATGAAGGGATGTGGGAACTTTAGGCAGGGTGATATCATAAACGCCCTCAATAATTCCTACATCATTGTTTATGTTCATACATATCTTCCCTCCTTAAGCATGCATTGGCTTTAGATAATTATTTCGCCGGCGACCATCTTAAAACAGGCCAGGGGAGATCCAAGGGCTTAATCGCCCTCTTTTCGCCCACATTCTGTATTTTAGCGTTGCAATACCCTTTATCCTCCAGCATCAGCAGCTGCTTGACATCAATATCCATGATCGTCCCGGTATAATCTGTTACCCGTATGGAGGTGATTCGATCGCCTTCCTTGTACGTCCCGACGATGATGTATTTATCATTCTTGATGCATTTTTTGGTCTGAGCATCAATCACAGGCAGCATATCGATGGTTCCTTCGTCTGCAACCAAGGCTACCCCTGAAGCATGAGCATTGCGGCAGCCATGTTCCTTAATGTATTCCAAGGTACTCGCCAGCCCCATATCCTGCATTGTTGCCGAAATTTCATCAAGCAGGCGATAACCCAGGGTTCTGTGCCGCTCCTTAATGATTGCGATGACTCTTATCACTATAAACACCTCTTTTAGTTTTTTATCCTGTTTCAAATCAATGGATTATCTCCTCATCCTTCTGTCAGAGCATAATCTACCGCCCCGCTGGCATGAATTAACGTGGTATCCAATAAAGACACTGCTGAATCCTCTTGTTTGATTAATAAGCCAATTTCCGTACAGCCAAGGACTATTCCCTGGGCACCTTGTTCGACTAAGTCGGCGATGATTCTTTTAAATTGGTTTCTTGACTCATGATTGATGATGCCCAGGCATAGTTCCTGATATATTACTTCATTGACGACTGCCTTATCTCCTTCTTCCGGCGTTAAAACTTTTATTCCCTGAGCTTCCAGGCGTGATCTGTAAAAGTCCTGCTCCATGGTGTAGCGGGTTCCTAAAAGTCCTATGGTTCTTATATTATTAGTCAACGCCTGTTGAGCCGTCATATCCGCTATATGCAGCAAGGGTATCTGTAGCCCGGCTTGAATCTCATCAGCTACTTTGTGCATGGTGTTCGTGCACAGAACTATAAATTCCGCTCCTGCCGCCTCAAGGCTTCCTGCGGCATTGGCCAGAATCTCCGCGGCTTTTTCCCATTCACCGCTGCTTTGACAAGTCTCAATTTCTGCAAAATCCACACTGTATAAAATACACTGGGCTGAGTGCAATCCGCCCAGTCTCCCCTTAACTTTCTCATTGATAAGCCGATAATATTCGGCAGAGGATTCCCAGCTCATGCCGCCGATCAATCCTATTGTCTTCATTGGTTGCCTCCTCTGTAACATAGACTCTACTTGGTTTAGGCCTGCTTAGCGAACAATCAGCCTGTACCCACTTGCTGCTTTGGCCTTACCCGGATTGCCATCAGGTTCTTAACATCATCGAGTACCGATTGGTCCCTTACCTCTATCATGAGCCAGCGTCCACCACAGGAGGAAGGTGTCTTTCGGTATAAATTTTGGACATAAGCAGTAAATGTTCCTAGCGCCATTTCTACTGTTTCTTCTTCCTTAGCCCCTATCACGACAAGGGCAATAAAGAATCCTTCCATTGGGTATAGAGTACCTAGTGATTTGCCACTTTTTTGATACTTTACATTCCATCCAGGCTGTGCAGAGCATTTACTGAAGGACAATTTGGGCTGCACTTGGTAAGCAGCATCGATATATGAAAGCAGTTCAGACCACAATAGCTCTCCCTGACCGATAAACGCTTTAATATCATCATAAGACGGCTGTTGATCGGCGCTAAATACCTCACTCCAGTTCACGTGCTCACCTCCTATTCAAGGTCTGTTATTCTCCTATTACCCGATAGAAATGTTTCCTTATTTAGGATACAGGTCTTTATTTTTATAACGGATCAGCTTTACAGCAAAGCGTTTGCCAAAGCTTCCTGCAAATTGCCATACCTATAGGCAAAACCGGCCTGCCGCATCTGCTTGGGCACAGCCCGTTGTCCGTGCAATAGCATTTCCGCCATCTGACCCAAGGCTATTTTCAAGAGTATTTCCGGAACGGGAAACCATGATGGTTTATTTAAAACCTTGCCCAGGGTTTTACTGAAATCCCTCATTTTTGCCGGATTGGGAGCGACGGCATTAATCGGACCGGATAACTCCGGATGTTCGATAATAAATCTGATCATACTGACTAAATCCTGGCTATGAATCCAGGAAAGCCATTGCTCTCCTGTGCCCAAAGGACCGCCCAGATAGAATTTAAAGGGCAGAGCCATTCTGTTGAGAGCGCCTTCATTGCCCAGGACGACCCCAAGCCGAGGGGTTACTACCCTTGTCGAAGAGTCTTGGACCTTGTAGGCTTCTTCTTCCCATTTTTGGCAGACTTGAGCCAGAAAATCCTTGCCAGGTTCTTCAGACTCCGTAATCTCTTCATCCCCACGGGGGCCATAGTAGCCCACTGCCGAGGCGTTGATCAAAACTTCAGGCTGAAGCACACCCTCATTAATAGCTGTCGCAATGGCACTTGTTGTTCTAAGCCTGCTGGCGATAATCTCCTCTTTTACTGAAGGGGTCCAGCGGCGATTACCGATGGATTCCCCAGCCAGATTGATCACAGCCTCAATTTGCGCCAGGTTTTTAAGCGAAGCCAGTGGGGAAACATTATCCCATTCGATTACCCCTACCCCGCCAGCCAGGGTGCCGGCCGTTCTCTGAGCATTTCGGGTGACAATATACACCTGATAGCCATTCTCAAGCAACTCCCTGGTCAGATTTCTGCCCACAAAACCTGTTCCGCCAAAGATTAAGACGTTCATAATTCTCATCCTCTATGTAAAAATTAAAGGCTAACATTTTCTGTCAGCCTCATGGTGCTAAATCCGCTTCCCAGCAGATGTTTCATTCCCTATGATGATTATAACCCGGATAACCTGGTTTGGAAATACTTCCAGCTCTTTTGGCCACGACCCCATTTTCAACGGCTTTCCTGGTCAGGGCCTTCCATCGTTGCCGCTTCCCTGACAAAACGTTCATAAGCCATAGCCTTGCCTGTTCTGGTTCGGAAATTCTTGGCGATGAATTGCTCTGCTTTTGCCCTGTCCTTGCTTATTGCCATGGCTCCCAGGTTCTCCAGCAGATCGGCATCCCATTGTATCTGGAAATCCAGGCCGTCGATTCTCGACGGTGTATGATGGTTTCCTACGATATAGCATACCCTGTCTATTTGGGCCGTATTATATCCTATCTCTTCGAGTATCTTTCTGGATACCGGCGGCCCTTCTAATTCCTGGAAGCGGGCCTCCATTGAACCGTGCTTTTTTTGCGCTTCGATAGCCCCGATATCGTGAAGTATGGTTACAATGGAGACCAGCTCTCTTTCCTCTTGCGGGTACTCTTCTCCCTCCATAATGCTTTCCGCATTTTGAAGCACCTTTAGGGTATGCTCAATTCCATAGGGGACATCCTTAAACACTTCTTTCATTTTTTCAATCACTTTTGCTTTGTACATCTTTTGCTTCACTTCTCCTGTTTACAGTAATTCAATTGCTGCATTTGCCATGACGCTATCTCGCTATTTTTTAGTTTGGCAGAGCACTACCTTGGGGTGGTAGAGGTACCACGTTCAAATCGTGTCCCTTCGCCCATTAACGAAATCAGGGAAAAACGCCAAGATTTATACAAGTATCCAGCTATTTTTTGCTTTATCGTTGATGACTTGCATAGTAATCTTCGGCAACAAGCCCGTACATTGAGCAATCACAGATTCCCTGATTGCTCCGGTCCCCCTGCTTCAGAGTCCCTTCATACAGCAGCCCGCACTTCTTCATTACCTTCCCTGAGTTAGGGTTGCGGGGATCATGCCTGGATTCAATCCTATTGACCTGAACCTCTGCGAAGAAAAAACGCATTAATTCAGCAAGGGCTTCGGAGGTAATCCCCTGGCGCCACCATCGTTTACCGATGCAATACCCTACATGAACCATGTCAATGCGGTCATCCATTTTGACAATGCTGATGCTGCCAATAGGCTCGGAGCCATTCTCTTTGAGCACGATCGCCCACTGGTAAAACGTTTCGTCTTCATATTGGCTGACCCAGTCTTTCAGAACTTCTGAGGAAACTTCCACATTGTCATGGGGAGGCCAGGTCAGGTATTTCGTTACTTCCCCATCATTGGCCCAATTCTTAAACATGGCTTCCGCATCAGTTAACTCAAACCTGCGCAAAATCAGCCCCTCGGTTTCCAGTTCTTTGGTTCCCCTATGCCTCATGGTGCAGCCTCCTTCCCCCAATAACCGGCAGATAGTTGGGTTGCCACTAATCTGCCCCGGCAGTAAATTTCCTCGGTCTGCAGCACACCTTGCGAGGAGCTGCGGAACCGGGTTTGATAACCAAAATCCCCCTCCTGATAGGAGTAGTCAGAGAACAAAGTTCCGGTACATTCCCCGGCCCATTCCAATAAATGCTTACCCCTGCCCCGCTTCAAAAAACCATAGATCTCCTTTGCGGAAACACCCCCACCGGCCAGGGCATAGCCTACATAATCGCAGGACCAAATCGGCTCACTCTGCTCCTTATAATAGATATATTCCACTCCGCTATAAGGATTAAAGCCGCGGTATGAATCACTAAAAAGGTAATCCCCCCAGGAGAGTTTAAAATCCCAATCATAGATCTGACCCGGGCTATAGGGATTATATGCGGAGCTTTTCTTAACATAGCACTCGATACGCCCCTTAATGAGAACTTCCCTAAGGGCTCCCATGAGCTCAGCCTTAATCACCACAATCACCACCCATGCTATTTCTTAACTGCTTCTTATCGATTTTACCCAAGGATGTATAGGGCAGTTGCTGAACAAGGACTATCTCTTTGGGCAATTGAAATCGGGCCACCCGCGGCCGCAGCCATGCCAAAAGTTCCTCCTGGGTTAAGCAGGCCCCTTCTTCTCTGACCACAAAACCCTTCAGTCTTTGCCCAAATCTTTCATCGCTGACGCCGATGACCGCCACCTCTTCGATGTGAGGATGATTTCTCAGCACCTGCTCCAAATCGGCGGGATAAACATTTTCCCCGGCCGAAACCACCATGTCGTCTACTCTGCCGCATAAGAAGTAGTATCCCTGCTGATCCCGATAGCCTAGATCACCTGTTTCCAGCCACGGCTCGCTTTTATTGCCCATAGACCAGGCGTTTTTAATACAGAATTGGCCCACACTGCCGATGGGGACTTCATGTTTGTTCTCATCCATTATTTTGAGCCGGACACCTTTGATGATTTTCCCGAGAGTATTGGCTGAATAGCTTAAATCCTGGGGGGTGGCGATTATATTTAACCCCGCCTCCGAGGTTCCATACAGATTGTACAGAACATCCCCCAGCTTCTCCGCTGTCTCCCGGATAAGCTTAGGATTGAGTTCCGCCCCGCCGGAAACAATGCAGGCCAGGGATTGCAGATCTTCAGGATTTTGCCTGAGCATTTTATCAATCATCAAGGGGACGACGGTCACTACTTCAACCTGATGCTTGCGGATCAGCCGGCAGGCTTTGACCGGATCAAAGCCCTTTTGGATCACGACCTTTTTCCCCATGGTGATCAGCACCAGTAAAATTGCCAGGCCATAGCCATGATAAAGGGGGGTGGCTATATAAGCGATCTGATAATGGGTAAGCTTCAATCTGTTGATTAAGGTCAGGAAGGGGTTCAGATAGTTGTATAGGGAAGGTTGATGAGCCGCTGCCCTGGCCTTTCCCGTTGTCCCGCCTGTCAGTATCACCAGCCTGCCCCTTGAGGAAGGCCGGCTTTGCAGATTTTCAGGGCAGCTTTGTTCAGCAAGGTTATTGAGTGCCGGTAAATGCTCATGATAGCTCAAAAGCTTACCCTTTTGATAGGCTGAACCATCCAGCAAGGGACTGGCTTCAAAATCGTAGATAAGCAGGTTGAAGTCAATTTGCTCTGCTAACTGATTGAACTGACTGCCGCTCATTTCCGCATTGAGCAAATAGATATCCGCACCGGATTGGGCAACAGCGAATAAGGCTTTGCTAAAAGCAGCATGGTTTTTGCAGATAAACCCTACCTTATCACCCCTCTGCAGATGATACTTCTCCTGAAGAAGCCAAGCAATGCGGCGGGACTGGGCATACAGTTCCCGGTAGGTCAACTCTTCCTTTTCATCGATTAACCCGGTCTTTTCACCATATACCTTGGCCGCAAAATCCAATAAAGCCATGATATTTATGCCATGTTTACAGAGAGCGGCGGCCAAACTATAGAGCCCCCAGGGGGAAAACAATCCTATTTTAAGCAAAGCATAAAGCAATTTAATCATAACTTCCACCCTGTTTGTGCTTTTTAAAATAAGCAGGAGCGGCACATTCCCAGATTCCCCTGCAGATAATCGAGGCAAACTGCCCGGGCAGCAGCCACCAGGGCCGGTACTTGGATCTTTGTGTATAAATTAGCTTGGCGACAATCTTTCCCGCCTGCTCCGGGCTCATGGCCGGCAGCTTTTGATATTCCTTGGTCGGCAGGATCATGGGAGTTCTGACCAAGGGCAGATAGACTGAGGACGTGGCAATCCCCATGGCCTTCAGCTCCCCAGCCGCCGAGCGGAACCAGGTATCAAAGGCCGCTTTTGAGGCCTGATAGGCGGCCCAATGGGGAAGCGGCAGGAGCAGGACATTGATGGTGGATACGTTAATGATCTGTCCCTTATTTTTCTCAAGCAGAGGAATAAGGGAGAGGGCTAATTGCACCGGCGCTAAATAATTGATGGCCATGGTTCTCGTAAAATCATGATAGCGGTCTAAAGAATCCTTAATCCCGCGCTTTATGGATAAACCGGCGTTGCTGACGAACACATCCAAACCCCCGGGCAACTGCTCAATGAAATTCAGCAGCTCCTTCACCTTTTCAGGCTCTCTAAGGTCGGCCGGGAAAATGCTTACTTCAGCCTCTTTCTGTTCAATGTTCTGCTTGACCTGGAAAAGCTTTGCCTCAGTTCTGGCCACTAAAATCAAATGACACTCTATATCTGCCAACTGATAAGCCAGCTCTTCCCCGATGCCGGAACTGGCACCGGTGATCAGAATCCTCTTGCCCTTAAGCTTGGCCTCAAGCCTGCTTCTGTTGAGCGATCGAGGGGGGAATAAAATAGCTTCCCATAAACTCTTGGTATGCATAATTACCCCTTTTCCAGGCATGGGCTATTAGGGAGCGGAAACCAGCTTAACAAGAACGATTTCCGGCCGGCTGCAAAATCGCAAGGGCAACGTGCTCTCCCCCAAGCCGCCATTAACGATCATATTGGTGGAGCCCGCCGTGAAATGACCATAATCGTATTGGGGAAAAAGCCCTTGACCGGGGGCCACGATGGCCCCGATCAGAGGCAGTCTGACCTGACCGCCATGGGTATGTCCCACCAACACCAACTCAACCCCGGACTCAGCGGCAGGCTTAAAGATATTGGGGGCATGAGCCAATAACAGTTTGGGCTGGGCATCGGCAATGCCATGGAGGGCCTCCTCCAGCTTATCTCTGTGCAAATAGGGATCATCGACCCCCGCTATCCAAAGCCGGGCATCCCCTCTGGCTAATTCAGCGTTCTTATTGTCTAAAATCTTTACTCCATGCTCTTCTAAGCTGGACTTAATGCTAAAATCGTACCGCCACTCGTGATTTCCCGGTACAAAGAAAATGGGCTTGGCTGCCAATCCCTGAATCAGCTCCAGGGTGGGTTCAAGATCAGGATTATCTTTATCAATAAAATCACCGGTCATCGCCACCATATCAAAGTTCTGGCGATTGATGAGTCTGATAAGCTTATCCTGCCGATCACCGTACTTTTTGGCATGCAAATCCGTCAAATGAAGAATGGTAAAGCCTTCAAACTCCTGGGGCAGACCATTAATGGCAACCGTATAGTGTTTTACGGCCAGGGAATGGACATTGAAGTAAAGGTAAGACAGCAAGCCAATGCTACCGATGATAAATGTTCTGCGGGATATACCTTTCTGTGCTGTTCGCATTTGGACCTTCCCTTCAAATATCTATAATATCGCGGTACTCGCTTCAATTTTCCACTCCTTTACTATTTATACCAGCAGCGGATAACTTCCATACTTATTATAAAGCATTATCCCCCGTAGAAGCTGGCAATAATCCTGGCTGCCGGGAAAAATATCACTTGCCCCAGCAGCGTGCCGACGAGCTTAGAGGCGATCAGCAAAATCACCAGGGCCTTCACATCACCGTAAGGCCGGTCTCCTCTTAAGGCTTGATCCGTAATGACAGCCGACTTGGGGTCGATAAATAAGGTCAGCAAAATGGTGGCAAGGCCATTGATCATTCCTGAAGAACCTACAGCCGCGATTCTGTACTGTTCAGCTACCAATAAGGCCGAATAGTTCGCGGCAAGAACCCCCACTGTATAAATTCCTGTCACTAAGGAATTGATGAGCAGCAGCCGCTTGGGGATTTCCCGATATCTAAGCCTTTCCAGCATTGTTTTATTGGGCCGGGTAGCCCTTTTCAGCATGCGCTTAACATTGCTTATTTGCAAGGCTTCAATCACTAATAAAGGAACCGATCCGGTTGTCTCCAGCCGTTTCACAGCGACCTCAAAGAGCCTCAGAAAGGTTGGAATCAACAGAATTCCCAACAAGGTTCCTAAGGTCGCAGCGAAAATCACCCTGCGTATATCGTCGATAGGGTCAATTCCTGCGGCAAGGCTTTCCCCAATGATCCAGCCGATTAAGGGGGCCTGAAACATATTGGCCGTCCGGGAAACAAGCACAAACAGGTTAAATAAAGAAAACGACAAGGCGAATTGTCCGCTTTTGACTGAGTTGAGCCGGACTGAGTAAGAAAGGGTGTCAATAAGGTGGATGATCAAAGTTAAAACCATCAATTCCAACAAAATAGTTTCCATTAAGCCTTAGTCTCCTCTGCCCCCTGAAACTTCACTCTGACCTTCGTCCCTTGGGGGCCGGATTGGAAGTCAATCAGGGCATTATGCCGTTCAGCTATACTATAGCATATAGCCATACCGAGGCCGGTCCCATTGAGCTTTGTGGTGAAGAAGGGGGTCCCCACCTTATCTTTTATCTCATTGGGTATGCCCCTCCCTTGATCTTCTACTTCAAGGATAACATTTCCTTGTTGCCGATAGGTAGATATGGTCAGCCTGCCTTTGACCGGCATGGCTTCAAGACCATTGCGGACCAGATTCAGGATGAGCTGACACATCTCCTTTTTATCCAGATATAGATCAGGCAGGGAGCCCAAATTTAGTTCGATGCTCTTATCCTCCATCTTAGTATGAACGGACAATATAGGATAGAGATGCTGAATAATGGTGTTTAAATTGATGCGTTTGAAATCGACCACCCTGTCCTGGCTTAAGGATAAATATTCGGTGATGATTTCATTAGCCCGGTCCAGCTCTTCAATCATCAGCTGGAAAGTCTCTACTTCGTCGGCATACTTGTCTTTTTTGGAGATATACTGCAAATAGCCTCTTACGGTGGTCATGGGATTGCGGATCTCATGGCCGATACCGGCCGCCATCTGACCGATTAGATCAAGACGCTCCAGGCGGGCCATTTCCTTTTCCAAGCGCTTCTTCTCCGTAATATCCTGGCTCACCAGCAGGAGGCACATCTCCTTCCCAATCATGATCTTTTCAGCTGAAAAAAGGGCCGTTCTTTTTATCCCGGATTTAGTAATCAGCTCAACCTCCCGGTTCAGTACGGTGCCCTGCTGATTTAAACTTTCATAGATATGTTCATAATCACTTTGACGAATCAATCCTAAAAGCTCACTGCTCTGTTTATTAAGCAATTCACTGCGGTCGTAGCCTAAAACTTCAATAAGGGTATCGTTGACGTCGATGACTCCTCTTCCCTCCATCGATAGTATCATCATCAGCGCGGGGCTTGCTGTAAAAGCAGCCGCTATTAATTGCTCTGAATTCCGGCGGGCGATCTCGGCCTGCTTTCTCTGGATAGCGCTGAATATCACTTCTCCCACTACTTTAATAAGACGAATATCTTCTTCAGAAAAGGATTTGCCGTGATAGCTGGCTACACCAATAAAGCCGACATTTTCACCGGCTTGGGTTATGGGAATATTAAGGAGCAACTGTGCTTTAAGATTTTGCTCTTTTTCTTCATAGTAAAAACCATCTTTTTCACTTAATTTCCTGTACCACCCCGGTACAGCTTCCACTGTCAATTCCTGAGTTAAAAATGGCGTTATCCCCGGCGGATTCCACTCCATGACCTTTTTATATTTCCTGCCCTCTTCATAAAACTGGTCAATGAAGATACAGTCAACTCTTAAGAACTTGCCGATCTTTTCTAAAGCGCTGGTTATCTCTTCATCAATTTTATCTACCGGACAATTGATAAATCCTGTCGATAGTGTCGTCACAAATCTTTCAAACTCAACGCGATAGCTTAAATTATCTTCCACGCGCTTCCTGGCCGTTATATCCTGGATTTGTACGATGGAATAGAGGGGAATCCCCGCCTCATCCCGCACCAGAGAGGCACTGGATAATCCCCATTTTATTTCACCCGTTTTATGAACAAAGCGGTTTTCTAAATGACATGTCGGTATTTCCCCTGAGAGAAGTTTGCGGATCTCCTGGGAACCCAGCCCAATATCTTCGGGATAGACCAGCTTTGTAAATAATAGTTTAGACAATTCAAGCGGATCATACCCAAAGAACTCACAAAAATAGGCATTGACTTTTAAAAACTCTCCTTCTAAGGACAATAGGGCCATGCCAATCGCTGCAAAATCAAAGACAATTTCATAATCCTCCGGCAATTTTGTGCACATTTTCGCCTCTCTCCCTCCTTCATAAGAACATTACCTTTAAAATACAACATTTACCATACTTTTGCACTATTTTCCTTACTTTTATTGGTACTTTTTTACCAGTCAGCTGGTCCTTTAAACAACAAAAAAACCCACAAAGTGCCGCCTTGGCCCTTCATGGGTGCTTTTACTGTCCTGCTGCGCTGAGCATGGTTATCCTATTCTTCCCGTAATATAATCTTCGGTCCGCTTATCTTTCGGATTAGAGAATATTTCTGTGGTCTTATCAAACTCGATGAGGTCTCCCATCAGGAAAAAGGCTGTATCGTCGGATATCCGGGCGGCCTGTTGCATGGAGTGGGTTACGATGGCGATGGTGTAATGTTTTTTCAAGCTCTCCATCAGTTCCTCGATCTTATAAGTGGCAATAGGGTCCAAAGCGGAGGTCGGCTCATCCATCAAAATGACATCCGGCTGGACTGCCAAACATCTGGCGATACACAAACGCTGCTGCTGCCCTCCGGAGAGGCCGTAAGCATTATCATGGAGCCGGTCTTTTACTTCATCCCATAAGGCTGCATTTCTCAGGCTGGTCTCCGCAATATCCAGCAAGAGTTTTTTATCCTTGATGCCATGAATCCGCGGTCCATAGACCACATTGGCAAAGATGGATTTCGGGAAGGGATTGGGTTTTTGAAAGACCATGCCGACTTTTGTCCGCAATTCCTCCACCCGGACGGACTTAGCAAAGATATTTTGCCCTTGATAGATGATTTCTCCGGTGGTTTTAACACTGGGAATATTCTCAATCATTCTGTTCAGGGTTTTAATAAAGGTGGATTTTCCGCACCCGGAAGGACCGATAATCGCGGTGACCTTATTCTTTTTAATCTGCATCTTGATGTTCTTCAGAGCCTGGTCTTCTCCATACCATAGATTCAGCCCCTGAACATCAAAAACAACACTCTCATTCTTACTTATATCTTTCGTCATGAGGTTCCTCCTGTTTAGAAGCGTTGTTGGAACTTGTTCCGTATGATAATAGCTACAGAGTTCATTAAAAATAGGATGGCGAGCAAGACAACAATGGTTGCGGCGGCGAGATTGGCGTACTCGGGTTTTAGCACGGAATCCAGGGTCCAATAATAAATCTGTATAGGCAATGCCGTAAAATTATCCATGACCGAGGTGGGGAACTTCATAATAAGCGTAGGAATTCCTAGCACAACTAAAGGCGCTGTCTCGCCGATTGCCCTGGACATGGCTAAAATGGTACCGGTCAGAATCCCGGGCAGAGCCACTGGGAGAACAACCTTTCTCACCGTGGTCCATTTGTCGGCCCCCATGGCATAAGACGCTTCTCTCAAAAAACTCGGCACAGCCCGAATAGCCTCCTGAGCGGCTACCACGACAATGGGGAGTACCAGCAAAGACATGGTCAGGCCTCCCGCTAAAATACTTGAGCCCAGATTCATCAGCCTTCCGAACACAGTCAAGCCTAATAATCCGAAAATAACGGAAGGTACACTGGCCAGATTCGATATATTCACATTAATCAAATATTGAAGCTTGCCCTTCTGGGCGTATTCTTCCAGATAAATAGCCGTGGAAACACCGAGAACCGTCGTAACGGGTATAACAATCAACATCATCATGACGGTTCCCAGTATGACTCCATAAATCCCGGCCTTATGAGGAAATATGGAAAGATTGCTCGTTAGAAATTGAAGATCCAGCCAGCCAATACTATCCACCCCGACTTGATAAAGAAGAACCCCAAGCACTAATAGAGAAAATATTGTCGAAAAAGAGAACAGATACTTCAGCATAATATTCACTTTTATTCTGTTGTCAATGCGTTTGCTGTCTATTATAAATTTAGGGCGGCTGCTATACCCTTCGTTCATGCTCATCGTCAATACACCTCTCTATACTTGCGGGAAATATATTGGGCAAGCAGGTTGATGCCTAAGGTAAAGATAAACAGTATCAAGCCTACTGCATAAAGACTGTAATAGCCTAATGTCCCGCTCCCCGCATCCCCGCTTGTAAATTCCACAATGTAAGCCGTCATGGTTTGCATAGATTGGGTTATATCGAGAGTGAAATTCTTTGAGCTGCCGCTGGCGATGGTCACAATCATGGTCTCACCTATGGCTCTGGATATTGCTAAAACAATGGAAGCCATAATTCCTGAAATGGCCCCCGGAATAATCACCTTGAATGTGGTTTCCAATTTTGTGGCACCTAAGCCTAATGAACCTTCTCTGATGATTTCCGGTACTGAGTTCATAGCATCCTCCGATAAGGAAGCCACCATAGGGATAATCATAATTCCCATAACAATCCCCGGGCTCAGCACATTTTTAGCCTGCAGAGAAGGTATGATATTCATAAGCAAGGGAGTTACAAAGGAATACGCAAAGAATCCGTACACGATGGTGGGGATACCCGCCAGGATTTCCATTAAAGGTTTAAGAACTTTCCTTATTTTGTCCGTAGCAAACTGACTTAAAAAAATCGCCGCGGCGAGGCCTATGGGCACTGCGACCAACATGGCTATGATGGTTGTCATGATGGTTCCGCAAAGCAGGGGCAAAATTCCAAACGAAGGGTCTTTTCTTAATGGCGCTAATTCTGTACTGAATATTTCTGTCAAGGGGACTGCGCTAAAGAACTTACTCGCATCCGATACTAAAATAAATACTATAGCAAAGGTCGTTAAGATAGATATGGATGCCATGAGCAGGAAAATATTCGGCATAATTTTATCGGAAATATCTTTTTTATTGGCAATATTATTGCGGATAGTCTCTCTTACCTTTGTTGTGTCCTCCATAGTTCACCTCTAACCCCCGTTTTTTAAACAAACACAAAAATTCTAGGACGGGAAATTTAAAGCAAAACTTCCCACCCTAAAATTTATGTGAACAAATGGATTACTTAAGTGCTTCTAAAGTTGAAGCGTACTCTGCATACATTGAATCGGGCAGGGGGGCAAATCCATTATCTGCAGCCAATTTTTTAGCACCTTCGTTTGATACTACATATTTAGCATAATCCAAAACCTGGGGTTTTTCTTTAGCATAGTTCAGGTTCAAGTAAGTGTATACCAGACGAGTGAATCCTGCATAGTCAAGATCTTCACCAATTGTCTTAAGTTCCGGAGCGACAGGTCCTTTACCAAAGTCCACTTTAACGGCTGTCAGCTTATCCGTGTTGCTTGCATAGTATCCATATCCAAAGAAGGCGATGGCATTTTTATCTTTAGAAACCAGATCAACCAGTGTGGGATATTCTTGCTGCAGATTTACGGAGGCAACCAGGTCTTTTTTACCTAAAATGGTTTCATAGAAGAACTCATAGGTTCCGTGATTCTCATTAGGTCCGTAGAATTTAACTTCTTCTTTAGGCCACTCGGGGCGAATATCGGACCAGAGCACTTTGTCGTCTCCTTTAACGGCTTTCGAAGTAAACATTTTGATAATCTCATCGTCGGTCATTTCTTTCGCCCAATCGTTGTTTTTATTGATAACGATGGTCAATCCGTCGTAAGCAAGCTTAATTTCCAAAACATTGGTTCCCATTTCCAAGCCTTTGGCTTTCAGCTCATCAACTTCCTCGCTTTTAATTTTTCTGGAAGCATCGGAAAAATCAAGTTCCCCAGGAATGAACTTTTTAAAGCCGGCACTGGAGCCTGCCCGTCCAACCTGTACGTTGACATCAGGCTGAACACTGGTCATATAGTTTTCAGCAATATGTGACATTAACGGATAAACGGTACCGGAACCATCAATAATGACATCACCGCTTAATTTTTCAGTTTGTGCTGGTTCATTATTGTTTGCTCCTGACGGTGTTTGCTCACTTGGCTGGTTGGTTTGCTGGCCACAACCGGCTAAAGACAGAACCATACCTACTCCTAAAATAGCCGCTAGAACTTTCCTTTTAAACATTAACAAAAACCCTCCTTGAAATCATCTCAAAAGTTAAACTATGACTTAAATTTTCCAGTCAGCCTTCCTCTTAGTGACTCTACCTCCTTTTCGCCGAGAGTCCTCTCAGGAATTACGACTCCCTTTTATGCAAATGATACTGCTATTATGTGTATTCTCGGAAACAGTCATGCTCATTTGCATAAACCAAGTATAGCAAGCCATTGTTTTTTTGAGGTTAACTCATTGTTAAGTTTAGGTTAATTTGCATCGGCAATTGGGTCTTCTATTTTAAAGTGACTTACCAAAACCTGAAGGTGTTGTGCGCATTCATCCAACATTTCTGAGGCACTTGTGATCTCCTGAATAGAAGCCGCTTGCTCTTCCATGGATTCTGATACTTTGCTTATGACGGCAGAATTTTCTTCTGTCATCCCGACGGATCTTTGCAGTCTTTCTTCCACTTCCAACCGCATGCCATCCATTTCTAAGCTTGACCTATTCAGCGTTTTCACCTTTTCCTCAACTATTTTTATTGCTTTAGCGATTTCCAGATACTTATCCTGAGTTACCCTAACACTCCCCACTTGTTCGCCATTGATCTTCACTAATTTTTCCATAGTTTGAACCGTATCGGTATTATTCTTTTTTAATTCATTAACTATTTTATCGATAATTCGAGTGGATTCTTTAGATTGCTCCGCAAGTTTTCTAATCTCTTCCGCAACTACTCCGAATCCCCGACCGTGCTGACCTGCTCTTGCCGCTTCGATAGCCGCATTTAAAGCCAGTAGATTGGTTTGTTCGGCAATTCCGGTGATAAGTTTACTGGCCCCCTCGATTTTTTGGGAGTTTTCAGTGGATTTGATAATACTGGAATATACTTCGCTGTTTGCTTCACTGGATTCGCTTGTAATATTAGATAAACTTTTGATGATGATTAAACCCGAATCCACTAACTGATTGACCCCGTCAGTTGCTTTGGTCATCTCTTCCAAATTTTTGATATCTTTCATAATAATATTGCTTAATTCTTGGGATTTTTCGGAGCTTTCCCGAACAGCTTGAGCCTGCTCAAGAGATCTTTTGTTAATATCCGAAATATTCTCTACTACTTGTTCTATGGACTGTGATGCTTGTTGAGCATTTAAATTAAGCTCTTGGGAAGACGCTGCCACTTCGCGGGCCGAGCTCTCAACCTCTTGAATGATATTCTTTAGATTATCTCTTATTTTTAAGATAGAGCGCTCTAAATCGCCAATCTCGTCTTTTCGTATTATCTCTTCAGCGTTAACCGGTTTTTCTATTTTGCTTAATTCTGCAGTTTCTCCATCTTTTATAGTTAGCTTATTCTGATTTTCAGTCTTCCTGCCATGGGCTTTTGTTTCTTTATTGGCGACTTTTTTGATGCCAAAGTTTGTTAAATTATAATTGGCGATTTCATTCGTAACCCCAATAACTTCTCTGATAGGTTTCGTTATGGATTGCGCTATGATGACCGCAAACATAATCGCTATCAAAAGAATGACGGCAACAATAATCAATAAACTTGTCTTTAATTCTTCGATACTTCCATACGCCTCATTTTCTTCAACCTCAATAACTAAACCGGCAAAATAGTCTCCTATCTTGGTTATGGATAAAGTACCAATGACAAGATCTCCCGCATAATTTTTGTAATTGCTGGTTTTATTGAATTCAATATCTTTTTTAGTTATTGGTTCGGCAAGAATATCCACTGCGTATGTCTCGACAGAGTCTTTCAAAGGAATATGAGCCGCCGCTTGATCTTTCATGGTATTGGTAAGAAGCAATCCTTTCGAATCGATTAAGTAAGATTCAGCCGATATGCCCAATTTATCAATGCCATTTTGGACAATGCTGTTGATCTTGCTCTGATTCAAAATGATGCTCAATGCTCCAATGGGTTCCGTACCATCGGCATTAGAATAAACGGGTGTCGCCAAAACGATGAGATTGTCATCAATATAGGTATTTCTAAAGATTTTTGACCAATTCTGTTCCCCTTGCATTGCTTTTTCTTTGAAATCTCCGGCAACCATCAAAGGGGCCATATCATTTTCCTCATATTCATTGCAAAAAACTATTTCCCCATATTTATTGGTAATCACAATATCTGTATAATCGTGACTTTCCATCGCAACATCAAGGAACTCCTTGAAACTTTCAGCGATCATCTCTTCTTCAAGTTTGGTGTTATCAAAACTATTAAGCTTAGCGATTCCTTCCGTAACCACTTTCGAATTCGCCAGGATCCGGGCATCGGCTTCTCTGTTGTAAAAGTACTCATCCATCCTTTCTTTGGTCAATGTAGTATACAACTCATTAGCATTTAATACCTGTTCCTTAATTTTGTTACTCGCGCTGTTCATAAATATTATACTTAAGACCATAAGCGGAATAAGAACCGTCAGCAAAACCATAAGAATCAATTTGTTATGTATTTTTAAGTCATCCAGATTAATACTTTTGACCCCGCTCAAGATATCACCTGGTTGTATACCCTTAATTCTAATCAAAAGATCTTTAACCTTAAAACCTTTAATTCGGGAGATAAATCTGGCATCTTTAATTGAAAATAATATATTTTTGATTTTTGAAAAGAGCCTTTTCAGGCTTTTTCCCATAGGAACTATGAAATACTTTTTTAATTTCATCCTATAAATCCTCCATACCTCTATGTTTCAAATTCTTATTGTAATTTTCATGATAATCTTAGCACTGGATTGTATAAATTTCGTTTCCTGATTGTAAAGTTTATGTAAAGTATTAGGTAACTCCTAAGATTTTTTGAACTTTCCGGCCGGCTGTCTATTTATCCGGACTTTACATAATTTTTACGCAATTTGAGTAGATATTTAACAACCTCCTGCTATAGTAAGTATTACAACATCCTTCTTACTTTTTTTATATATAGAGGAGTCTTCCTCGCACCGTACCGCTTTTAGCGGTATTTTTTTTGTTATTGAGAAAGTACACATATCACGGCGCACAAGGCAAACTGTTCTTTTGCTCGGTCCGACAATAAAATTAAATAACGAACTAAAAATAAGAAAGAGCTATTCCTCCTTTCGGAGTAATAGCTCTCTGCTTGGGCTTTCGCATTATTTTTCCTGTTCACAATTTCACTTCTGTTTTTTACTATTGATTAAGATCCGTTCTTTTTCCTGTTTCCACATAAACGACTTCTTCAGCGATATTGGTGCAATAATCTCCCATACGCTCCAAGAATCTTCCTACAAAAATGAGATAGGTTGCTTGATTAATCGTTTTGGGAGCTTCCATCATGAAGACAAGCAAATCACGGAAGACTTGGGCATAGAGGTGATCGACTTCATCATCCATGAGGGCCATAGCTTTGGCTGCTTCCGCATCTTCCGCTTTATAGGCTTCAATTCCCTTAATCACCATTTGCTGAACCAAGTCGGCCATCCTCGGCAAATCCACTAAGGGCTTCAATAGTTCCTGACTACCTGTACGGAGGGTATGCTTGGCCACGTCAACGGATAAATCTCCTATTCTTTCCAGGTTGATAGAGATTTTAAAAGCTGCCACGATTTTGCGCAGATCTTTAGCAAAAGGCTGTTGTTGAGCAATTAAATGCATGCAGGTCTCTTCAATGTCTGCCTGCAGTTCATTAATTTCCAAATCCCCGGTAACTACTTTATTGGCCAGCTCTAAATCCTGATTAGCCAAGGATTTTATGGCTGCATCCACCCGGGAATTTACTTTCTTTCCTAATTCAAACACTTTTACATTGAGTTCCTCTAAGGATTTGTCAAACATTTGCCGATTAGCCAATTGAAAGCCTCCTTTTTCAACAATAGCCTTAAAACTTATGCTCAATCCTTCTCATAAGCTGGATGCTGATCCGATCTTAAACTATTTTCTATGAAATATATTTATTATACCATATATCTTTATCACGTAAACATGACTCCGTCTCAGCACTTTATATTGTAGACAAATTCCCTTAGAAGTCTTTGGGCTTAGAGTGGTTTACAGCCAAACGGTAACCAACCCCTCGTACAGATTCAATAATAGGGGAAATGGATTTGAGCTTACTCCTTAAGTTACTTATATGAACATCTACAGTTCTTGTATCCCCGCTTATTGTATATCCCCAGACTTTCTGCAAGAGGTACTCTCTGCTGAAGACCTGGTTGGGGCGTTTCATAAAAATATGCAGCAGATCAAATTCCTTGCCCGTAAGGGTGACATACTCGCCTTTTACCGTGACCATATAGCTCTCAGGCCAGATCTCTAAGTCACCCCAAGTAAGAGAAGTCGGCAGGGGGGTTGAATTGCGTTTTTCTTCTCTCAAGCGGGCCTTAATCCGTGCTAATAACTCCCGGGGACTGAAAGGTTTGGTGACATAATCATCTGCACCAAGCTCCAGGCCAATGACCCGATCAGCCACCTCATCCCGGGCACTGAGCATAATGATGGGGAGGCTTGCTGTCTCTTGGTTCCCTCGGATTTTTTTGCACACTTCCAGCCCATCCAATTCCGGAAGCATCACATCCAAAAGTACAAGATCCGGCTTCTCCTTATCTAATAACTGTAAGGCACTATTCCCTTCTTCGGCGATGATTACAGTATAGCCTTCACGTTGTAGATTGTAGTTTACAAGCTCTTGAATGATTACATCGTCTTCAACGAGCAAAATCTTCACCATAGTATCCTCCAAGACAGTCCATTACGTTCATCACAAGTCGAACCTTTATTCTTTACATTTATCATAATAATTTCTTGTTAAGTCAAGATGAAGCTTGCGTTAAGTTATGGTTAAGAAAACACTCCATCCCAAATAGATCAGCGGATAATGACCATAAATTAATCTTGCCTTGACACAATATTAACTATAATTTGATGTTCTGCCGATAAAATCTAAGTTAACGCGGACTATGTAAAGAATCGATTAGAAAGGGTTCTTACCTATGATCAGAAACTCAGGGATTCATCATGAAAAACTTTCCCAGCTTCTGCAAAGCGGCCATTCCCTATGGGTGCTCTATTTAGATATTGCCAAATTTCATGAAGTCGAATTCAGGCAGGGCTATCGGGCATGCGCTCAGATTCTTGACCTGGTTTTAACCGAAATGAAACATACCTTACATAACTATATGCATCTTTTTCACACTATTCTCCTGGATTATCAAGGAGGCGATGATTTTTTATTCTATTTTGCACCTAACGAAAACACTCCTTGGAGCATTGCCAAGCTTATTCCGGAATTTGTGCCAACCTTAGAGTCACGCATCAACCATCGAATCCAGCGGCTCGTCAACGAAACCATTACCCTCCATTCGGGACTGGTGGAATGCAAACCCCAACCCGGACGCAGTGTGGATTATCTCTTATACGGCGCCTTGAAAGAGGCCTTTCTGCTCAACAAATCGGAGCCTGATCCTTTATATTTTTCGCACCGAGAAGAGGTTAACCGCCTTCTCGAGGAACCGCAGACCTATCTAAGCTCAGCCTTTCAACCTATTTTGGATGTGGTAAGCGGAGAATTCTTCGGTTTTGAAGCCTTGGCGCGCCTTAAACCACCCAGTTCTTTCGCCGGCATCGCTGATCTTTTTCCTTTCGCCGAGAAAATCGGCCAGCTCTATCCTGTCGAAACGATTTGCCGCCGCACCGCCATCCTTAACTCTTCGCAAATTCTTCGCCCCAAAGAATTGCTGTTCCTTAATGTGGAACCCCAGGTTCTGACCGATCCTGAGTTTTCCTCGGGCCAAACCCGCAGACTCCTCGAAACTCAAGGTTTAACTCCCTCAGATGTGGTCTTGGAGATCACTGAGCGCAGCGCCATTGCCAACTACGGGACCTTTCGTGAAGCTTTGGAGCATTACCGGAAACAGGGCTATCTCATTGCCCTGGATGACGTTGGAGCAGGGTACTCTTCACTACAGTCCATCGCCGAATTGCACCCTGATTTTCTGAAAATAGACCGTTGTCTAATTCAGGGAATTCATTTGGACCCGATCAAATGGGCACTCTTCGAAACCTTTGTGACTTTCTCGCGGCGTATCGGCTGCCGGATTCTTGCTGAAGGAGTGGAAACCCAGGAAGAAATGCGGACGGTTGTCCAGCTGGGGGCTGATTATGTACAAGGTTACTTCATCGCCAAACCTTCCTTTACCCGCCCGGAACTTAGTGACCCGGTCACCCAAATCGTCCAATCACAGCAAAGGCTGAGCTTTAATTCCGAAAAAACCGTTCAACACCTTCTTGAGCCCCTGCCCCTGGTAACGCCGCAGACCACGGTCAATGCCGTGCAAAATTATTTTGAGGAGCATGCCAAGATTTGGCTGATTGGGGTTGCGGATAAGGGTGAATTGCTGGGGGTCGTCCAGCGTGACAATTTATATTCGGCCTTAGCCACTCCCTTTGGTGTCAGCCTTTATAGCCAGCGGCCGGTCACCAGCCTTATGAATAACAAACAATTGCTGATCGAAGATACCACACCCATCGAGGTGGCCTCCAGTTTAGCTATGGCCCGTCCTGACGCCCATCTCTATGATGGCATTGTCGTCGTTCAGCAACAAAAACCCATCGGGATGATTCGCGTGGCCTCCTTAATTAAAGCCATGTCTGATACACAGCTGCAAATCGCTCAAGGGGCCAGTCCCTTAACAGGCCTGCCTGGCAATAGTGCCATTGAGCAGGAAATTAAACGGCGCTTAAACTCCGGCAATGCTTTCGGGATGATTTACGCTGACCTTAATAAATTCAAGGCCTTTAACGATACCTATGGTTTTCAATATGGGGACTCCATTATTAAGCTGCTGGGGAAAATTCTTATGCAGGACTCCCTGAAGGCCGACGATCTGGCTTTTGTGGGTCATGTGGGCGGAGATGATTTTATCATCCTCACCACTCAGAATGTCACCAAAACCCTGGGCGAAACCATTCTGCTCAGTTTCCAGGAACAGCTCTCTGCCCTGCAAGGAGCCCAGGATTTAAGTCTGGCCTTAGCCGGACTCATCATCTATCCCCATACCGCCTGGACCCCGGCAACGCTATCTGAGCGCATCGCCGCTGTGAAACGCGAAGCTAAGAAAGCACACTGCAATTACTTCCTCTTGCGGGAATGAGATCACAAAAAAACAGGCTGTGGAAAACGTATCGTTTCCACAGCCTATTTAGTCTTCTTTAATTCTTGATCAGGTTGCAGCTCAGATTACTTTGCTGCTTTGTCAAATCTTTGGGACACATCCGCCCAGTTGACGAGGTTCCACCAGGTCTCCACCCAGGCTGCCCGTTTATTCTGGTATTTCAGATAATAGGCATGCTCCCAGACATCCACCGTAAGGAGGGGCACAGCTCCCCACTGGGTGAGATTCTGATGCTTTTCGGCTTGCAGAATCTCCAGTTTTTTAAATTCAGGATTCCAGACAAGCACTGCCCAGCCGGAACCTTCGACGGCCACAGCGGCGGCGGAGAATTGCTTCTTAAAGGCCTCGAAAGAACCAAAGTCCTGGCTGATTCTTTCTCCCAGAGAGCCGGCGGGAGTGCCGCCGCCATCAGGAGTCATGTTCGTCCAGAATAGGGTGTGCAACAGATGTCCGGAGCCATGGAAGGCCAGCTCTCTTTCCCAGTGCTTGACCAGACCGAAATCGCCCTTTTCACGGGCTTCGGCCAGCTTAGCCTCCGCGTTATTTAATCCATCAACATAGCCTTTGTGATGGATATCGTGGTGGAGTCGTACTGTAGCTTCGTCATAATGGGGCTCCAAAGCGTCATAAGCATAGGGTAGTTCTGGTAATTGATATGGCATATTGTTTCCTCCTTAATATTATTTTCCAGTTGGCTCTGCTGCTATTATCTTCAACCTCACTGGAAATATCACTGGAATATTAAATAATAATGCTATACTAGGGGGAAAACTTGTATTATAGTATCCTTATATACAAAACAGCGTACCGATATATTCTTTTTATATTCTTGCCCAGGAGCTTTTCTCCTCCTTTGTTCTTCACTAAAGGATGGATTATTGCCAATTTTTTATAGGGACAGCAAGAGAAGTAAAGTACATCAATCAAACCGCTAGGAGGAACACAGAATTGGAAGTAAAACCGCTCAAGAAGCTGAAACTTTACGGGTTCAATAATCTCACCAAAACCCTGAGTTTCAATATGTATGATATATGTTATGCCAAAACGCCGGAACACCGGGATGCGTACATACAATACATTGACGAAGAGTACAACGCGCAAAGACTGACCAGCATTGTCACTGAGGTCGCCCGGATCGTGGGGGCCAACATTTTAAATATTGCCAAACAGGATTACGATCCCCAGGGAGCCAGTGTCACCATGCTCATCGCCGAAGAGCATCTAGGCCCGGAGAATCCGGATGATAATCCCTTCGATCCTGTCTATACCGATAAGGAAGGGCCTCTCCCCGATGCAGTGGTTGCACACTTGGATAAAAGTCATATTACCGTGCACACCTATCCGGAAAGCCATCCCCACGGCGGGATTTCCACCTTCCGGGCGGATATCGATGTTTCCACCTGCGGGCAGATTTCTCCTTTGAAGGCCCTTAATTTCCTGATCGAAAGCTTCGCCCCGGATATCATCGTCGCCGATTATCGTGTCCGCGGTTTTACCCGGGATGTGGATGGCAAAAAAGTCTTCATTGACCATAAGATCAATTCGATTCAAAACTATGTGGATCGCAAATACCGGGATCTCTATCAGATGATCGATGTTACGGTCTTCCAGGAATATATCTTCCACACCAAGATGATCCTTAAAGATTTCGACCTGGACAATTATCTCTTTGGCACCGCCAAAAAAGAACTTTCCATCAATGACAAACGCAAAATCAAACAACGGCTGAAGAAAGAAATGGCTGAGATCTTCTACGGAAAGAATATGCCGAGAATGTAGAATGATTCATCCTCAACAGCCCCGGCTGCTCAACACCCCGCTCCATCCAGGGAGCGGGGTGTGTTTTTCTGATCATCCCGATTATCATGTTTTCGTTTACAGTGATTGGGTATTTCCATTAGATTGTATGGGAGCTGAAAGGCGCTCAAGGTTAATCTTGCCGGCAGCCATGGAGATATCCATGTCAATCTTTGTCCTGGCCGCTTCATAATTGGGGCTTACCCAATCCTGTGAGCTCAGGATTAAACCGTCTCCGGCAAAATTCGTTTCACTGGCAATGCCGCTCATATTGATCTTTAAACCTACGCCCTCCGGCACGATAAGGTTGAGCTTGGTGGCACCGGTACTGAGATCCAGCTTGGTCCGGCCGCCCGTATCACCGAATCTCAGCTCAATATCGCTGGCGCCGGTGCTGATGTCCAGGTCTTCAATCTGCAGCAGGCTGAAGTCCATAGCCCCTTGAACGGCTCCTGCATTGAGCTCCACTTGGGTATAGTGTACTTGATCGGAGAGATTGAGCAGCAGCTTATTCTCACTGGAACGGGGCCTTTTTTCCGAGTTGAACTCCAGCTTCGTGGTGTCTCCATCGGTTTTATAGTTAAACTCAGGAGAACCGTAATTGGTGCTGCCGTTCCATTCATAAGTTCCTTTAGCCAATTGACCCGGCTCCGACCGCCCATCGACCCCCTGGACACTCATAGCCACTCCCCCCAAGTTTAGGGTGAGCCTGGCTTTCTCTACCTGAGGCTCCAAAGGGGCGGCGAGTTCCAGGGCCTGACCTGAGCCATGAGCGCCCGGGAGCCATCGATCCGGCACAGGGCTTCCCCAAATCAGCGAATAGCCCACAAGCCCGATCAGAAACGCCACCAGAACAGCGCTGAAAGGAATGCGTTTGTTAAAGAACAAGGCCAGTCCTGCGAAAATCAAAAGCAAAGGCCAAAGATCAAGAACATTGCTCCAAAAGTTCCACGGCAGAAAGCCATACATATTAGCAAAGAAAACAATCCCCAGCAGAATCAAGAATATTCCTTTAAACACGGAGTCCACAGCTCGGCGCATCTTAATCCCTCCTTATGATAATCCCAATACCGATGATGATCAAAATGAGGGGCCACATTTTCCCCCAGGCAAAGAAATGGGGAAACCATTGATCCAGGAGAAAAATGACTCCCAGAATCATTAAGCCGATTCCTATATACCGTTTTCTCTGGGATGGGTTGGCTGTCCTCAAGTCCTGGGCGAAGCTTTGGGCAGAGCTGCCGATATCCTGAACACTTTCTTTCATCTCATCCACCACCGTTCCGCCATGGTGATAACCCCCTCCTGCCCTATAGCCCGGATTAACGGGGATCACCGCCCAGGCAATGATATAGAGGAAGAAGCCAACACCTCCCATGAAGAAGGTCAGGAGGACAACCAAACGAATCAAGGTAGAGTCAATATCAAAGTAATCCGCAAGTCCCCCGCAGACTCCACCCACTTTTTTATCTGTTTCTGAGCGGTATAATTTATCTGTCATGCTCATCCCTCCGAGGTTTATTTATCGTTACACCTTTATTACGGAAAGCAATCCCCAATTGTTTCAGCCCGCTCATAAAATCTTTCCTTTATGGGCAGAACATCTTATGAGGATCTTAGGAAAAGAACACGTCCTGTTATGCTACAGGTCTTGCGCTCTCACCAAGATAGGATTAAAATTAGAGTATCACTTATTGCCAGCCGTGCTGCTCTCAGATAAGGAGGCCTCTATGAGAATTAAAGAACCCATGAATACCCTGACTCATTTTATCCCCTTTATTGCCGCCTGGTTTGGGCTCGTTTCCTTAATACTCCTATCCTATGGAAGTCTCTCCAAGATCATTACCATGACCATCTACGGGATAAGCGTCATTGCTTTGTATGGAACCAGTTCACTCTATCATGCCTTGCGGACCACCCCCAAAAAAGAGCTTGCTTTACGCAAAATCGACCATATGATGATCTATGTACTTATTGGCGGTTCCTATACACCCGTCTTTTACTATGGTTTGGACGGAGTCTGGCGTTGGGTCATGCTTATCGCTGTCTGGACCCTGGCTGTGATCGGAATCGTTTTAAAGATATGGTTTATTAATGCGCCACGTTATGTATCCACAGCTTTCTATGTAACCCTGGGTTGGATCGCCTTGGTACCCATCGTGCAGCTGGTTCATAACCTCCCCTTGGGTGCCCTGATCATGATGGTGGCCGGTGGCGTGATGTATACTCTGGGAGCTGTTATCTATGCTGCCAAAATCCTGCGGATACCCCGCCTTCATCTTGGCTTTCACGAAATCTTCCATATCTTTATTGCCGCCGGGACTCTGATCCATTTTCTGATGATCCTGATTTATTTTGTCCCTATGACCAGCTGATTTAAACCAGCTAAGCATAAAAAGACAAAAATCCCCCTGGATTGACTGATATCTGCTCAATCCAGGGGGATTACTATTTCCGGAACCTTACCAGGCCTTGCCTATTGGAGACTTGCGGCCAGACGCTTGCCCAGCTCCACGCATTCCAGCAGATTCTCTTCACTGGGGGTCCAAAGACTGCGGACGCCCTCGTCTACAACCTCAAAGCCGGCCTTCTTCAGCTCCTCATTCAGCTGCTTGATCACTTCGCCGCTCCAACCGTAGCTGCCGAAGGGAACTGCTTTCTTATTCTTGAATTTCATGCCTTTAATCTCTTCCAGAATAGCTGCTATGGAAGAGAGATAGCCATTGTTGACCGTTGGTGAGCCTACGGCGATAGCCTTGGAACGGAAGACCTGAGCGATCACCTCGGTACTATCGGAACGGGCTGTGTTGTAAAGCTTGACAGTAATCTTAGGGTTGGCCAGGCGGATTCCCTGGGCAAGGGATTCCGCCATTTTACGGGTGGAATTCCACATCGTATCATAAAGGATCGTAACCTGATCCTCCTGATACTCGGCAGCCCACTCCAAATATTTATGCACAATCTGCAGAGGATTGTCCCGCCAAATGACCCCGTGGCTGGGGCAAATCATGCTGATAGGCAGCTCCATCTTCACGATCTCCTGGATTTTGGCGGTGACCATTTTGCTGAAAGGAGTCAGGATGTTGGCATAGTATTTGAGTGCTTCAGCATAGAGCTCACCGGTATCCACCAAGTCGTTGTACATATGCTCAGAAGCAAAGTGCTGGCCAAAACCATCATTGCTGAAGAGGATATTATCCCCGGTTAAATAGCAGAACATCGTATCCGGCCAATGGAGCATTCTGGCTTCAATGAAAATAAGTTCCCGGCTGCCAATATTCAGCCGATCCCCGGTCTTGACCTCGACGAAATTCCAATCCTGATGATAGCTCCCCTGGAGAATCTTCTTGCCGTTGGCAGTGCAATAAATCGGTGTATTCGGGATCTCCTCCAGAAGGAAAGGCAGAGCCCCGCTGTGATCCACTTCATTGTGGTTCATGACAATATAATCAATCTCGTTTAAGTCGATTTCCTGCTTAAGCTTAGCGATGAACTCACGTCCGAAGGGCTCCCAAACCGTATCGATCAATACAGTTTTCTCATCACGAATGAGATAAGAGTTATAGGAGGATCCCCGCTGTGTGGAGTATTCTTCCCCATGGAAATTACGGAGCTCCCAGTCAATTTTTCCCACATATGTAATGGTGTCGTTGATTTTAAAGGACATACAAAACTCCCCTTTCTCTTATTTGCAATTACTGTAATATAGTTTGTCCGCAAATGCAAGTTTTTCGACAGAAAAGACCGATCCTTCCTCAAGTAAAGATCGGTCTTGATCGGGCTTCCCATTCATCACTTTTTTCAAGGATTGGTGAAGAAAACCAGCCCCATGGTAAAGGAAAAGACTAAGAAGAGTACCTGCAGCCCCACCAGCAACCTGGCTGTAATGGATTCCGGAAACACAGAGCTCCCCGTCGTGGCAAAGTTGGTAATGCTGAAATAAAGAAAGGTCAGCAATTCTTCAATCGGCTCATCTTCGACCTCCGCCGAAAAGCTGCTGTAGTCCAAACGGTAAAGCCAGGTATAGACTGCGGCAAAATAGAGAAGCTGGACGGTAATGGCACCGGCAATAGGCCAGTATACATCCATCAAATGCCCATCTGCTAAAATAAGAACAGAATAAATATAAGCTGATAGTCCTGCCGTAACAATACCCGTATAGACCACGCTGCCAATCTTGCCTGCTACGGCCTTATCCTCTTCTTCCCTTTGCCTTATTCCTCTGAATATCGAAGTGAACAAATAATAGGCCACAGTTCCTGTCATCGCCGGAACCAACAGCCATACATTTGCGTGTGCCGCTCTCTTGGCCTCAAACCGCTCTTCTTCTTCCTGGGGAGGAATCGGCGCAGTCCGTTTAATATGACCAAGAAAGCTGGGTCTTGGATAATTTGAAAGATAAGAATCTGCATAAGATGAGTAATCTGTTATAGATCCATACACCAACCATCCGCCCTTCCTCTCTCTGCTCTATATGGTATTATATTCCTCAAGCAGGGCTGGGTTACCATTTCCTTATTTTTGTACTGGTTTCACGCTTTCAAAATTCCTCAGTTCGGAAACGGTGACAAAACGATAGCCCTGCTCCCTCAGCCGGTCAATGATCGGACCTAAGGCCCGGATGGTTTGCTCCCGCTTCTCTCCCCCGTCATGAAGCAAAATGATCCCTCCCGGAAAGCTGTTGTTGACTACATTTTGAACGATTTGGGCCGGCCCCGGATTCACCCAATCCCTGCTGTCGATACTCCAAAGAGTTAAAATATGCCCTTGCTCCTTAACCCCCGCCAAAACTGCGTTGGAAATAACTCCTCCCGGCGGTCGGTAAAAGGCCGTGCGCTCCTGAAGCACTTCCTGCAAAACCTCATCGGTACGAATCAGCTCTTGAACAAATTTGCTGGGGGTGTAAGTATGAGAATAGCCATGATTGCCAATCTCATGTCCCTCCTGGCGGGCCCGCAGCAATAAATCCGGATTATTCTTAGCACTTTCTCCCAAGACGAAGAAGGTGGCTTTGACATTCTTTTCTTTGAGCACATCGAGTATATATCCCGTATAAAGAGGATCAGGCCCGTCATCAAAGGTCAGGGCCATCACTTTTTCTTCTGTATGAACTAAATAATAGGTTCCCGGATGCTTCGTAATAGCCGGAAAAGCCAAGTCCGTATAACGGATACCGATTCCCAGCAGCACCAGCCCTAGAACCATCATACTCAAACGCAACCCTTTGCGGCTAAAGATAATGATCCGCAAATCCATCCCTCCTCTTAGCCCGATGTTTAAACATATGCATTTATGCCTGTTCCAAACACAATTCTCTAAACAAAAAAAGATATCGACAAGGAAGGGTTTCCTTTTCGATATCTGAAATCAGCATAGTATCAACTATGGCTTTGAAATTATGCTCTGCCGGTTGTCTGAAGCTACTGGCGGGGGGCCCACAGCATCACCGTCACTCCCACCAGGCAAATCGCGGCCCCGATCCAATCGTATGTATCCGGCATCTTCTTGTCCACACCCCATCCCCATAAGACGGCAAGGATGATGAAAACCCCTCCATAGGCGGCATAAACCCTGCCAAAGCTGGGGAATTTCTGCAGGGTGGGGATAATTCCGTAGAATACCAAAATAATGGCTCCAATCACGCCGTACCAATAGGGCCTTGCTTCTCTCAGCCAAAGCCAGACCAGATAACCGCCGCCAATCTCAGCTAACCCGGCCAGAATAAATAAAATCGCTGCCTGAACCATAGGCATTAACCCTTATAAGTATGCCAGTGGATTTTTTCCTTTAGGAGCTCATCCTCTGAAGGCCCTTGCCGTGTTTCTGCAGGATAGCCTAAAGCTACAATAGATTCCACTTGAAGATGGTCAGGAATGTCCAAAAGCTTTTTCACATACGCGCCGGCCGGAGTGCCGTCCTGATAATTCCGTTCCCTAATCTGAACCCAGCAGGAGCCCAACCCCAAATCCTGAGCCTGCAGCTGGAGAATGATGGTGGCGATGGACGTATCCTCAACCCACACATCGCTTTTTTGAGGGTCCGCGCAGACGACAATCCCCAGTGCAGCACCCTTGAGCGGCTGGGCTCCGACTTTAGCCAGGGAAAGCTTGGCCAGGACTTCCTGATCCTCCACCAGGATAAATTCCCAAGCTCTGGTATTGCGCGAGGTCGGGGAGAGCAAAGCAGCGCGAATCAATTGCTCCACTTTTTCCTTCTCAATGGGGGTATCCGCGTACTTGCGAATGCTCCGGCGCTTTTGTAAAAGCTCTTTCATATCCATAGTGATCATTCCTCTCTTGCTTTTGCTTGCCTAGTGCATAGTATTACAGGTGGAGATTACTCCACCTGTAGCTTTATTATAGCACAATTAGCCTAGGCTTACTAAAATTCTCAGAATGCTTATACCTAGCCCAGATTGGAGGCATCCATAAGATGCAGCATCTTCAAGCCCATCTCCAGCTCAAGGCGATTTTTACTGTCTTCCAAATCCAATTGGCCCACTTCCTTGATCCTCTCCAAGCGATAGAGGATGGTTTTATAGTGGATAAACAGTTCTTTGGCAGCCCTGCTGGCATTTCCGTTGCATTCCAGAAATACTTCCAGCGTTTTCAGGAGCTCAGCTTCATTGTCCTTATCATATCTGAGAATCTTCAGCAGAGCCTTAGGAATGAATTCTTCCAGGGAGTTCCGCTCGGCAAATTTACAGAGAATACGGAACACCCCTAACTCCGAAAAAGCCACAATGGAGCTCTCCTTGTTGATCATGCCGCCATAGCTCAAAGCATCCAAGGCTTCTTTATAACTGCGGGGTATTTCCTCCGCGCCGTGAGCTAAATCGCCGATTCCCACTTCCACGATCAGCTTCTTCATCCGCTTCTTGACCTGCTCCTGGGCCTGCTTGGCAATCTTTTTGATTTTCTCCAGAGAATTCTCCTGAGGATTAGCGGCAACCGGCCAAAGCAGCACAATAATATCCACTTTATTGCCGATAATGAAGTCCCGGGTGCGGGTTTTTATGACTCCCGAAATGGTTGAGGTTATTTCCGATTTAATGCTTTGCAAAGCCATTTTTTGCTGGGTGCGATGCTCCACATGATAAGCGTCAAGATTCTTTAAATCAAAAAGAATCACATAGTAGGGACGATTGAGATCCCACTCCATGAGATTAATGCGCTCCTGGGCATTGGTTGAGCTCAATTCCCCGGAAAGGATATGCTCAATCAGATCATTCTTGAATTTATACTCCACTTCTTTAACCGCAAAACGCTTCACCATATCCAAGGTGGTCACCGTAGCGGCCTGTTCAATACTAATAAAATCCATCTCTACAATAGGCTTATTCAGCTCCACTATGGTTAAATATCCCTTGAGCTGATTGAAAGCCTGAATAGGAACGACGACCTGGGGAATACAGCGCCCTTCAAGATCAGGGTAGCATACGGATTGCCGGTAATAGGAAAATTTGTCGTTCAGGTTCTCCCTTAAGGCGAATTCCTCAGGTTCCTCAAACCGTTCTATTTGAGGATTGGTGCTCTGCAGGCATTTAAAATTCTTATCATAGACCACCACCGGATTGCCGACCAGCTCTTCCAGGGTTTGGCAGATGACCGCTAAGCCCTCACATTGCAAAGCTAAGGTTGTAAACCGCTCCTGAACATCTTTATAATACTTGAGCTTCACTACCTGGGAGTTAAAGAGCTGCTCCATCACCGGATACATAATATCCACAAAACGGACACTGCCATCCACTTCAATCACGGGCAGCCCATACTCATTGGCCGCCTCAATAATTTCAGGCGGAATATCGTTGACAAACCGCCGTACTTTGATAGCCAGGGCTGAGACCTCTTTAGTGGCCATTTTATGAATAAATTCCCGATAGTCCATCCCTTCACCCGGACCTGAGTATAAGCTGGTGAGCAGAAGCTCCCCTCCCGATAACCAGTTGACAATATCCGGCGCTTCGATGATGGTAACACCTTTGACTATATTATCAAGCTTCTGATAACCTGCAACCACTTGAGAGGTCTTCAGAGGTCCCACCTTCAGCAGATCTTTGACTGTAATCTCCAATGTTACCACCTCTTGCACCGTATTATTTCCGGGCAGATGCTCTGAGCAGCTTCCCGCTTAAAGCTTAATATCCCGATTGCAATCCTTAGTGTAAATATAGGTAAAGGGAGTGCGTCCCACCCCATAGCATGCTTGGGGAACATAGGGGCCAAACCAAATGAAGTCTTCCTTCTTCACCGGAATCCACCGTTCATCAATGAGATAGACCCCTTCACCTTCCAACAGATAAAGTCCATGCTCCTGAACATGGGTCTCAATAAAAGGATGACATCCTCCCGGCAAAAAGCTTAGGACATGGAAGTTGACATCAAAACCCAAATCCGTAGGCAGCAAATCCTTAATCCGCACATTCTCCATGCTGTCATAGGACGCATAGGGCATATCATTGAGACGGCCCACCACAATCCGCGCCGCATGTCCCTCCACAGGGCGGTAACGCTGTTTATAAAGAAGCAGCTTCCAGGATGCATCCCCGGCATTGCGAAGTTCCACTCCCAGGGAAGCGGGAGCGAAAACATAACCGCTTTCATCGATGCTGTACTCCTGCCCTTCCACCAAGACCTTGCCCTGGCCGCTCAGGCAGTAGACAAAGGTCTCGATTCCCTCTTCCTGAAAGGGCATCACGGTGCCGCCGCCAGGCAGCACCTCCACAGTATACATGGCGAACTGGGGGCCATAATGGGGGGAGGCAATAATACTGACATGACATTGCTCAAGATTAGGAAGAACATTTTTCACCCGTCCCTCAGGAGGAATCAAGGCATATCTTCCATGCTGGACTACAGCTCGTGTGGATAACAGATCATTAGGATAACCCATTTTAACTTCTCCCTTCTATTTTAGCATAAAAACTTTGCCAATTGAGATTATATTCTTAATGTTCGCCATAAAGTCAAGTTCCCCTTTATCCTAAGATGACAAAAACGCACACTTTATAGTCCAGTTATCTTGCCCTTATTTCCTAAAAAAGATGAGAAAATCCCCTTAATTCCCGATCTTTATTTATCCAAAAGTGATAAAAGAAGAAGGGAGCGTGAGACGCTCCCTTCCCGGACTGCCTCACGCTCTGCCCTATCTTATCTTTTCCTAATCCCTATACTTCAACCACGCACATAATTTCCACTGCGGCTCCACCGGGGAGTTGGTTGGTGCCCAAAGCCATGCGGGTGTGTCGTCCTCTCTCCCCAAAACAGGTGAGCAGAAGTTCAGACGCCCCATTCATCACTAAAGGCTGCTGGGTAAAATGTTCCGCACTGCGCACATAACCGATGACCTGAACAAATTGCTTAATCAAGCTCAAGTCCCCCAGATGCTCCTTCAAGGCTGCCAGACAATTGGTCATGGCAATTCTGGCTGCTTCCTGCCCCTGCTCAACGGAAAAATCCTCGCCGACTTTGCCCAGGAACACATACTCCCCTTGGCGTTTCGGGGTATGACCGCAGACATAAAGCAAATTTCCCGTGGGAACGACTCGTGCATAATACCCATCCGGTTCCGAAGGAGCGGGCAATTCCAAGCCATACCTTAGCAGCAAAGTCTCTTCAATCTCCAGCATGAAGCCTCCACTCCTTCAACTTATACCTGTACCGCCGTATCCAGCAGCACATGATACAGCACATTAACACCATCGGCACAGTCTTCGCTGCTGCTCCACTCGGCAGGATTATGACTGATCCCATCCTTGGAACGAATGAAAATCATACCGATAGGGCAGATATTCACCATTTGCATAGCATCGTGGCCCGCACCGCTGGGAAGACAGAAATACTGCAAGCCGATTTTTTCACACGCTTCTTTGGCCGCGATTTGGAATTCCTTGGAACAAGGAGCCGGCGGAATCCGTTGCAGAAGTTCGGTCTCCAACTGAACTCCTCTTTCCTGGCAGATCCTGGCCAGGTCCTTGAATATGGCCGCCTCCACTTGATCGCTGACCTCCTGGGAGGTATCCCGCAGGTCCAGAGTAAATTCCACACGGCCAGGAATAATATTAATTCCTCCTGGAAAAACATTGAGCCGGCCAACCGTTGCTACCGTGCTTCCTGTCTTTTTCGCTTCCCCCTCGATGACTTGAATCATTTCCGCCGCCGCCACTAAAGCATCCTGGCGGAGATTCATGGGAGTGGCGCCGGCATGCCCTGCCTCTCCTTTAACAATAAGTTTCATCCATAGCTCGTTGACAATTCCTGTCACGATCCCTACGGAAAGATTATTGCATTCCAGGACCTTGCCCTGCTCAATATGGAGCTCGATAAAAGCCTTAAGTTCTTCCGGAGAGCGAACGGCGTCTTTGATTCTACTGGGATCATAGCCCTGATTGCGCATAGCTTCATCCACAGTAATGCCGTTTCTGTCTTTGATCTCTAAATCTTTTTCGGTAAGGTCACCAATCACGCCGCGGCTTCCGAACATACTAAAACTAAACCGGGAGCCCTCTTCATCATTGAAAGCGTAAACTTCAATGGGGTGTTCAGTGCTGATTCCCTGCTCATTAAAAGACTGCAGCACTTCGATGGCTCCGATGATGCCAAGTCCGCCATCATAGATTCCGCCATCACAGACCGTATCAATATGAGAACCTGTGAGCACCACCGGTGCCTTGGGATTCCGTCCTTCCCGACGGCCAATCAGATTTCCCACCGCATCTTCCCTGACGATCAATCCGGCTTCCCGCATATAGGATATGACTAGATCTTTAGCAGCCCGATCTTCAGGAGTAAATGCATGCCGTGTCACTCCGCCTGATTCTCTATAGCCTATTTTCCCCAACTCCCGTAAGCGCCG
Organism: Desulfitobacterium sp. LBE; assembly: GCF_007830365.1. Taxonomy (NCBI): domain Bacteria; kingdom Bacillati; phylum Bacillota; class Clostridia; order Eubacteriales; family Desulfitobacteriaceae; genus Desulfitobacterium; species Desulfitobacterium sp. LBE. The sequence goes on from NZ_VLKD01000001.1 coordinate 2,270,338, forward strand.
ATCAACCCGTTCACTATTAATCATAATGCCACCTCTTCATACTGCTGATAAACATTGAATTATCTTAATATTCTTATCCCTATTTTTTATTAATTTGCACTTATTGTCTTTGGCAACTTTGGATAATTATCTTGCGGTATTTCTATCCTTTTACTGTTCACCCTTGGCCAATTCAAGGCGGACACTTCCTGAAGCCTTATTGCACCCGGATAGGGAAAACCCGGCTTAAAACATCATCTTCTTAGCCCAATCCGCTGAAATTTGCTGAAGAAAGCTCGCTTATAACCCTCAAGTGCCGGAAATTACGGCCTTCCGAGGCCCAAAGCTCCTTGTTTTAGTCTGATTGGATAAACACTGGCTCACTAGATTGTCTCGAAATGATAAAGCCAAATGAAAATATTCAGTATATTCTTAATGTAAATTGGCCAATTAAACAAACCCTATGGTACCTTGCACATCGTTAAGATTACAGTTAGGGGGCATGAACGTGTTTAATCTCGTCATTAAAAACGGTAAGGTTGTGACTGCGGACAAAATTATTGAAGCCAGCTTAGGGATCAATAATGGCAAAATCGCCGCAATCATCGAGGCTGGAACAGAGATTCAAGCCGAAAAAGTCATCGATGCCAAAGGCAATTATGTTTTTCCGGGAGCCATCGATACTCATGCGCATTTAAACGATCCTGGTTATCTCTGGAGAGAAGATTACGCTCACGGTACAGCAGCTGCAGGAGTCGGAGGATTTACCACCATCATCGACATGCCATTGCAAAACGAACCGGCCATGACCGATGGCCAAATTCTCGATAAAAAGCTGGAAGTCGTTTCTCCCAATGCCTATGTAGATTTTTGTTTCTGGGGCGGTTTAGTCGATTATAACCTTAATCAGCTCAAAGAATTGGACGACAAAGGCTGCGTCGCCTTTAAATCCTTCATCGGGCCTGTCTCCCCGGATTATGTATCCCTCACCATCGGCCAGGCCAAAGAGGCCATGGAAATTTGCAAAGAGTTCGACGGCCGGGCAGGCTTCCACTGCGAAGATTATTCCCTGATCAAATGGGAAGAAGCAAGAGCCAAACGCAAAGACACCAACGATTGGCAGGATTTCCTGGACTCCCGTCCCGTGATTGCCGAACTGATCGCCACCCAAAATATTATCGATTTAGCCAAAGAAGTGGGAGCTAAGGTGCATATCTGTCACGTCAGTCATCCCCGTGTGGCGGAAATCATCCGCCAGGCCCAAAACGAGGGTGTGGATGTCACCGCTGAGACCTGCGGCCATTACCTCACCTTTACGGATCAGGATGTCGTCAAAAACGGCAGTCTTTTCAAATGTGCTCCTCCTCTACGTGATGCCGCAGCCGTGGAAGGGATGTGGGAATACGTCAATAACGGAACCCTCTCGGCCATTGCTTCCGACCACTCTCCCTGTGAGCTTAGTGAGAAAAGTGAAGAAAAGCACGGGGTCTTCGGAGCCTGGGGCGGAATCAGCGGCATCCAGAACGTTATGCAGGTGGTCTTCAGCGAAGGGGTCGTTAAGAGAGGCTATTGCCCTACCCTGCTGGCCCGCTCTTTAAGCGAAGGCCCGGCCAAAGCTTTCGGCATCTTCGGCAAAAAAGGTGCCATCCAAGTAGGCTTTGACGCCGATCTCGTGATCCTGGACCCGGAAAAAGAATGGGAGATCACACCCGAATCCCTGTACTATGTCAATCCCATATCAGCCTTTGTGGGCTTAAAGGGCAAGGGACTCCCTGTCTGCACTCTCGTCCGCGGCGAAGTCGTCGCCCAGGACGGACAATTAGTCGGACAAAAAGGCCATGGCCAATACGTAAGAAAAATCAAGTAAGGGCACAATGATTAAAAAGAATAAAAAGGAGGTTCAACCATGAGTCATTATGATCTAATCCTGCGCAACGGAAACGTGGTTTGTCCGGATGGTGTCAGAAAAGCAGACATTGCCGTCAGTGATGGTAAAATTGTGCTCATAGCTGAAGAAATCCCCGGAGATGCCAAGGAAATCATCGATGCCGCCGGAAAGCATATTTTCCCCGGTATCACCGATGGCCATGTCCACTTTAATGATCCCGGCAGAACAGAGTGGGAGACCATTACCACAGGGTCCAGCGCTTTAGCGGCCGGCGGCGGAGTTGCCTACTTTGATATGCCCCTCAACTGCAGTCCCTGCACTCTGGACGCCGTGAACTTTAACAACAAACTAGCCGTAGCCCAGAAAGATTCCTTGGTCGATTACGGTTTCTGGGGAGGGTTGACCTCTGCCAATTTAGATAAATTGGATGAACTGGCCGAGTGCGGAGTCATTGGCTTTAAGGCTTTCGCCTGCCACAGCGGTATCGATGAGTTTCCCAGAATGGATGATTATACGGCTTTAGTCGGTATGGAGAAATTAGCCAAACTGGGCCTGCCCCTTATGGTTCACTGTGAAAACGCTGAGATCACCAAGGAACTTACCGAATTATCCTTAGCCAACAATCGTACCGGCGTACGGGATTATTTCGCCGCCCGCCCCCCCATTACGGAAATCGAAAACGTTTCCCGGATGATTACCTTCGCTGAGGAAACCGGATGCAAATTGATTATCGCCCATATCAGCACTGCCAAAGCCGTGGAGCTTGTAGCCCAAGCCAGAGCAAGAGGTGTGGATGTCTACTGTGAAACCATCGGTCATTATCTCTATCTCACCGGCGATGATGTGGAACGCCTGGGCACCGTAGCCAAATGCTCCCCTCCCATCCGCGACGGTGAAAACCAAATTAAAATGTGGGGCCGGCTCTTTAATGACAACATCGCCTTCGTTTCTTCCGACCACTCCCCCTGTGATCCCAAGCTGAAAAACGGTGAATTCATGCGTGTCTGGGGCGGCATCTCCGCTTGCCAGACCACCTTGCAAGGCTTGCTCACCCATGCTTACCATGACCGGAAATTCCCCTTGGTTAAGATCGCTCAGTTAACTGCCCAGCATGTCAACGAAATCTTCAAGATCAAGGACAAAGGTCAAATCGCCCTGGGCTATGATGCTGATTTTGCCTTGGTCGATCTGAATCATGAATTTACCCTGCAGGCAGAAGATCTCTTCTACAAACATAAGGTGAGCCCTTATGTGGGAGACCGTTTCCGCGGCTCTGTCAGCCAAACCATTCTCAGAGGAACCACGATCTATAAGGACGGAAAAATTGTTTCCCAACCCATCGGTAAACATTTAAAGCCCCATCAATAATCAAAGCCTGAACCTGTAAAGGCAAAACCAAAAGAAGGAAGTGAAGGCGATGTCCTTAAACACTGACAATCATGCCGATGTGCATATTGAACACGCTCCCGGTGTAGAAGAAACCCTTTATCCTAAAAAAGCCAAAGACCGCACCATGGGACCCATCCCCTACATGTTTATGTGGATCGGCGATGGGGTCAACCTGGGTAATATGACCCTCGGCGGCAGCATGATTATTGCCGGAGTGGCTACCTTAAACATCTTCCAAACCTTTGCCGCAGCCATCATAGCCATCGGCATCATTTCCCTTGTTTTTACTTTGAACGACAGGCTGGGCTATCGGACCGGTATTCCTTATGTTATGCAGCTGCGCATGTCCTTCGGTGAGAAAGGTTCCGTTATCTCCTCTCTCTTGCGCGGTATCCCAGCCATCGTCTGGTACGGATTCCAAAGCTGGGTCGGTGGTACTGCTCTGAATGAAATTCTTAAAGTCTTTACCGGCGGGGCCTTTGACAACATTGCTATTTGCTTTGTCGTCCTGCAGCTGGTGCAGATTGTCCTTTCCATGTATGGCTTCCATGCTATCAAATGGGTAGAAACTCTGATCTCAGTCGTCCTCATGGTCGCCTTTGTCTATGTATTCGTTCTTCTGCTCACCAATTACAGTGATGTGATCGCTCAAAAATGGGTCTATACTAAAGGCACTTGGGGCCTTGAATTCTGGGCTTTCATTATGGTCTTAATGGGTAACTACGCCGCCATCTTCCTCAGCGCGGCCGATTACTCCCGTGAGCTCAAGCCAGGGTATGGCGATGTAAAACGCGGCCTCTTCTACTTCTCTCCCATCGTCATTGCCTATGGTGCAGTCATCGTCATTGGTGCCATGCTTGCTTCCGCTACCGGCAACTCCAACCCTGTTAAGGCCTTGGCTATTGTTTTCAACAATGACTTTGTCACCGTCTTCGTCTCCGCCTTTATCGTCATGGGCGCCATTGCGGTCAACATGGTGGCCAATATTATTGCCCCAACCTATGTCATTCAATTGCTCACGAAAATCAAATACAAGCCGGCCGTTGTCATCACTGGTCTCCTTGGCCTTTGCTCCTTCCCTTGGGTACTGGTCCAAGACTCTTCTTCCGCAGGTCTGGCCACGTTCATTCTTATCTACTCCGCTTTCTTGGGGCCCATCGTCGCCATCATTTTAGTTGAATACTATATTCTAAGAAAACAAAAAGTGAATGTAGTAGACCTTTACAGGGCGGACGGTCCTTTCGCAGGCTATAATCCGGCGGCCATCACAGCCATGCTCATCGGTGCCGCAGCAGCCTTTACCCTGGTCGACCTGGCTTGGATCATCGGTCTCGTCGTCGGCGGTCTATCCTACTACCTTCTCACCAAATACGCGTTTAAAGGCTCCAAGTTCAAGGAAGGCACTATTTTTGAAAATAAATAATCCAGTCGGCTTCTTAACTTGAATTTATTGAAAACTGCTTCCGGCACCATGGCCGGAAGCAGTTTTTTTTACACTGTCGGACTCTGATGCCCCATTACGGCATCATTGCTGAATGAAAATTATGTTGCCTTATATCCCCTCAAAACATCAGGCCAACCAACGTAAAGCAGCCAACATAAGGCAGCCAGGCGACCGCTTTCGCCCAAGACAACAAGTGGGCTAATCGTGTCGATCTGGCACCAGCCAAGCCTTCTTGGCACTGCTTATCGCTCTGTAGTAGTACAGTTGGCCAAAACTGTTGAGGTTTTAAGTTCTACCAGTGACCCCTTTATTTCGACTATTGAAAGGAAAGTTATAGACTGGGCAGAGGATATAAAGCATAATAGTATCAAATAATGAAACCGAGTTTTATATTACGAAACAACTCGCACTAACTTCTTACTGCCAGGCGGTTACCCAAACCGCGTTTTCAATATCCATTTTGTGAAACGACGTTTTACAATACAAAACAAGGAGGAGTATTTATGGCCTTATGGGGAAACGAGACAAATGACACCCGCTTGACTGAATCTTTGGCGGCCGGTCGGGTAAGAATGACTGGAGCCCAATTCCTGGCTGCTTTCTTAGCGAAGAAGGGGGTTTCCCAAATCTATGGCATTCCTGGTGCGGCTATTCTGCCTTTCTACGATGCCGTTCGTGAACTCAATATGGAATCCTATAATGTCCGCCATGAACAGGCAGCCATCTTTATGGCTGATGGCTATTCACGGGCCACAGGAAAGGTAGGCGTGTGCGCCGCCACCTCCGGACCGGGCGCCACTAACTTTTTAACAGGTTTATACAGTGCTTACAGCGATTCCGTCCCTCTGCTGGCCCTGACCGGCCAGGTCCCCACTTCCCTGATCGGCAAAGATTCTTTCCAGGAGGCCCCTATGGTTGAAATGGCCCGCCCAGTGACCAAGGCCGCTTACCTGGTGGAGAAAGCGGCGGACCTTCCCCGGATTCTCAAGGAAGGATGGGAGTTGGCCACCACAGGAAAAAAAGGCCCCATCTTGCTGGATCTCCCTTTGGATGTCCAAAAGGGCCTTGTGGAAGTGGATTGGAGTGAATTCGATTTTAGCCCACCCCAGCCCCCCAGGCAGGAGATTGCCCGAGATACATTGAATACAATATTGTCCATGCTCTATGAAGCCAAAACTCCTACCCTGCTGGCGGGCGGCGGCATTGTTCAGGGCAACGCAGCGGAACTGCTGCGGGAAACAGCCGAGCTTCTCCAGATTCCCGTAGTATCCTCCTTAATGGGTAAGGATGCCTTTCCTAATGATCATCCCCTCTATGGAGGGTTGGTGGGCACTATGTGTCAAACTCCCCTGGGCAACAAAACCATCCTGGAGTCCGACCTTATTATCAATTTGGGAGGCCGCTTCGATGGCCGGGGGACAGGAGACAGCCAACGGTTCCAGTCGGGACGAAAAGTCGTCCATGTGAATCTGGATAATAGAGAGCTTTCCCGCCATATCTCTACCGAACTTGCCGTAGCAGCGGATATAAGGGACTTCCTGGAACACTTCCTCGCCTTTCTGCGGGATAAGGGTTTCATTCCTACCCCTCAGGCCCGGCAACGAATTCTCGACTTACAAGAGGAGCGCATCCGCTTGGCCCGCCGCACGAAGTTCGACACCCTTCCCCTCAAGCCCCAGCAAGCCATTGCTGAGGTACGGGAGGCCATGGCCCGGGATGGAATTCTCACCTTGGATTGCGGCATCAGCCAGATCTGGGCTACCCAGCTTTTTGAAGCCTATGTTCCCCGCTCCTTCCTGATTACCGGCCGGGCGGGAACCATGGGATGGGGATTGGGAGCTGCACTGGGAGCCAAGCTTGCATATCCTGACCGGCAAGTGGTTAATCTTCTAGGGGATGCCAGTCTTGGCATGTCTTTGCAGGAACTGGCTACGGCCGCCAAACACAATATTCCCGTGGTGGTGGTGGTCCTCAACAACTCCTTATTCGGACTGATCCGTCAGCAGCAAAATCTGCTCTTTGAGCAGCGCTGTATTTCCACCGATCTTGAGTATGAAAACCATGTGCAAGGTCATTCCCGCGGCTTGGACTTTGTGGCCACAGCACGGGGAATGGGAGTAGAAGCGGAATTAGTCGACGGACCGGATCAAATTCAGGGAGCTCTGGCGCGTGCTTTCAGCCAAAACCGCCCTTACTTGATTGAGGTTCTCGTGGATCCTCTGGCCCAATGTTCCGTTTCCCTTGACGGAACACTCACCGGTGTCTTGGAACTTGAATGAAGACGATGAATATGTTGGGAGGAATTCTACATGCATGTAAAAAAAGACCAACTTGTTGCCAACTTATCCTTTCTCTTTAATGACCTGCCGATGATGGAGCGCTTCCAGGCGGTCAAAGCGGCCGGACTTAAACGGGTGGAGTTTATGTTCCCTTACGATTTGGACCTTGCCCAGCTCAAACAGGAATTGGCGGCCCACCAATTAGAGATGGTTCTCTTTAACCTCCCTGCCGGAGACTGGGGAGCCGGTGAGCGGGGTATCGCCCTTGATCCCAGCCGTCAAGAGGAGTTTAAAGCGGGAGTAGAGAAAGCTGTCGCCCTGGCTCAAGCTCTTCATGTCAAACAAATCAATTGCCTGGTGGGGAAAGTCCGTGAGGATCAATCCCCGGCGGAACAGCGGGCTACTCTGATCGCCAATATCCGCTATGCCGCTGAGCAGCTGCAGCAAGTCGGTGTCAAGCTGCTTCTCGAGCCCCTGAATCGCTTTGACGCTCCGGGATTTTACCTCAATACCACGGAAGATGTCCTGAAGGTCATCACCGAAGTGGGCAGCGAGAATGTTTTCCTCCAGTATGATGTCTATCATGCCGCCCGGGAAGGGGAAGATCTCTTACAGATCCTGCGGGAAAAGCTGCCCCATATCGCTCATATTCAAGTAGCCGATAACCCCGGACGTCATCAGCCGGGTACGGGGGAGATCGATTACCACGCTTTCTTTAAGACCTTGGCGGAAGTCGGCTATTCCTATGCCGTCTCTATGGAATATGTTCCTCAGCCGGATACAGTGGCTTCGTTGGAGTGGATTAAGGCATTTGAATAGGGGCCTGCAAGCAAGGTCTCTGGGCAGGATCTCCAGGATTTTGCTTACAGCGGTCGCTCCATAAGCTGCGCGGACAAAACTAACGCTCAAGCCCTCCGCTCCGAAAGGTGCCCCGCCAAATCGCTCCTGCTCAATGGCGGGTTGGAAACGTCCTGTTTCCAACCTTTCTCCGCTGCAGGCTTTTCGCGAAGTTTTGTTTCCGCTCGCTTAAATTCGCTTCCCTACTGTAAATCAAAATCCTTGGGCTGCTTTTCGGGTCTGAGTGAGCAGGACTTTGTGAGAAGCATGGGGCAAGTTGCCTGACCTGAGCCACTTTTTCCGTCTTTACCGACGCCGCTTGAGGCGGCATGGTCGGCGACCCGAGCAAACCTTTCGTTCTTCCAATAACTTTTACACAGGAGGTATTCACATGAAAATTGGATTCATCGGACTCGGTATTATGGGAAAACCCATGAGCTTGAACCTGCTCAAGGCAGGTCATGAAGTGGTGGTTTATAATCGCAGCCAAAAAGCTGTCCAGGAATGCGTTCAAGCCGGTGCCGAGGCGGGAGCATCTCCTAAAGATGTGGCTGAGCGCTGCCCATTGATCATTACCATGCTGCCCAACTCGCCCCAAGTGAAGGAAGTCATCCTGGGACCTGACGGAGTCCTGGAAGGAGCGCAGCCAGGCGCTATGGTCATCGATATGAGTTCCATTGCTCCCGGGGCCAGCCAGGAAGTGGCACAAAAGCTTGCTGAAAAGAACGTCCGCTTTATGGATGCACCGGTAAGCGGTGGTGAGCCCAAAGCCATCGACGGTACTCTTTCCATTATGGCCGGCGGAAAGTCTGAAGACTTTGAGGAATTCCTGCCTGTATTAAAAGCCATGGGCTCTTCAGCAGTCCTTTGCGGTGATGTCGGTGCCGGCAATGTCACGAAGCTGGCCAATCAGATCATCGTGGCCGTGAATATTGCTGCAGTATCTGAGGCTTTGACCCTGGCCACCAAAGCCGGAGCCAATCCGGAAACGGTTTACAAAGCTATTCGGGGCGGATTAGCAGGCAGCACCGTACTGGATGCCAAAGGGCCGATGATGCTTGAGCGCCGCTTTGATCCAGGGTTCCGCATCAATCTTCATATCAAAGACCTTAACAATGTCCTGGAGACCGGCCATGATATCGGCTCTCCTCTGCCCATAACGGCAACCGTCATGGAAATGATGCAGACTTTAAAAAGCTATGATCTGGATCACCAGGATCATAGCGCCTTAGTTCAGTATTATGAAAAACTTGCCGGTATTGAAGTAAAAAAAGCGGACTAACCCACTCATAGCGTAAGCATAAGTATAAGTATAAGTATCGCTATACTGAATCCGCCTATACTATCCTTACTCAGGGGTGTCGCCAACGGCTTTGTCCATAGCCGGCGACACCTCTTTTCCCTTTTCTCCAAAATCTTCAACGTTGATGATTTTAGAATGTTTACCCCATTTTTATAGTGCTCTTGCTCCTTGGGCCTTTTCACTTTCTTCAAAATCTGAAACGTCTCAGATTCTGGATTTTTCGCCCTATTTTATACACTCTATCTCTCTTTGACCCTTTCTTTGCTGCTTTTGCGCTATGTTTTTCCTAATGGTCAAATTCAGAACATCCTTAATACACTATATGAATTCCATGGCAAAGTGTTCCATTAACCCTGACTATATTTTGAAAAAAAGCGCCGGCCTATGTGGGTTTAAATTTCGTTATCGCGAATTTTATCAAAAACCTGCAACAACTCTGTTTTAGAAGAGGGCGCAATATCCCTAATGGCTTTTTCCAGCTTTCTAAGGTTTTTTTCGATGTACTCCGCTTCAATACCAGGCGAATATACGGTAAAAAAAGAAACGTGCTGTTAAGTTCCATTGCGGCTGTATTTGGCAGTTCTGTACAACCCTGGGGAGATGCCTCCGGCCTTCATGCAGCACTCCAGTTTCCGGGGAGGAAGTTTGAAGATACGTTTATGCATGAATGCAGAAATGCAGGCATAAGGATATCTCCTGTAATGCGTTACTGCTCTATAAAAGATAGCCATACAGATAAACTTCTTGTTGGATATGGCCATTTAAGCCATGAACAAATTCAAGAAAACGTATCAGTGCTTCATCATTTTCTTGCCAAAACTCTATAGCGGCCAGCGCCCCAAGGCGGTTTGGCATCCCCTCGGCATCCCTCCCCTGGGGCCTAATCTAGCTTTTTTGAGAATATCTGGTATACTATTACCAATCCACAAGAAATGGAGGAGATCGCCATGAGTGAACCAGCTATTCGCAAAGCACTAACTGCTGAAGAAATCTTTTTAAAACAAGACAAAGAACGCTATCTGTATGAAATGCGTGAGAAGGCCTTGCTGGATCATGTCTCCGCCATTGAGGGAGCTAAGGAAGAAGGCGTAGCTGAAGGTATCGCTAAAGGTATCGCGGAGGGTAAGGCCCAGGCAAACCATGAAATAGCATTGAAATTATTAGAAATGAAACTGCCTTTATCTGATATTGTTAAAGCTACAGGTCTAACCGAAGAAGAAATCCGTAAGTTGCACTAATTTACTTTTTCTCTCTCAAGCTTGGACTAAATGAAAATTCGGCCGTTTTGAGATCGACTCAGCTAGATGAGTCAATCCAAAACGGCCGAATTTTTGATCTGTGAACCCCTATTCCTTGTTCAGTGCGTCAGCGCTTTCTACTTGGCCATAACCTTCGCTGTCTTCCCGGCTATGTTTTTTTCCCGGTGTTCCAATCCTTTCATCAATAGGGTGAAGATCAGAGTCGAAGCGCCCAAGGCCAGCCATCCTGTTTCCATACTGATATAGCTCAAGGCGATTCCCATTCCCAGAGGGCCTAAGGTATACCCTGAATCCTCAATAATGGCCATGGTCGAAATCATCCTCCCTCTGTGGGAGGCCGGAGTATTATCCACAGTAAAAGGAACTACCGTAATAGCCATCATGATCTCGCCAAGAGTAAAGATAAACGCCCACAGGAATAACCATTCCAGAGAGTTCAGCACCCCAATCATGCCAAAGCCCACAGCATAAAGAATTCCGCCCATGACCCCCCGGCGAAGGTAGGGCAGATGCCCGGCCAATCGAGTGATAATCGGGGTAAAGATGATCACGATCAGACCATTAAAGGCCGCCAAAAATCCAAAATATTGGGATCCTATGACTGGATAATTCTTCATGACCTGCATGGGCAGCATAAAAGACCATTGGGAATAGGTGAAATTATAACCAAATACGATCAGGGCAAAGCAAATGAGCAAAGGCCGCAGCCTAATCACCTTAAAGATGGAGCCTTCCACCCTGCGCTCCAGATAGCGTTCTTCATCCTGAATCTCTTCATGGGCCTTCTCCAAGGTCTCCTTAATAAAGGCGGCGATCAGGACCAGAGACATAAAAATCGCCAGACCTTCCCCTATAAAGACCCAGGGCAGATGGTGCCGATAAAGAAATCCCCCCAAAACAGGTCCAATGGCGAAGCCAATGTTCCAGCCCATATAAGACAAGGCATAAGCTCCGCTCCGATTGGCCGGAGTCGTCAGGTCGGCAATCAATGAATCGTAAGCAGGTTTTGTGGTCGAATTTAAGGCACCTGCCAAGATGATCAGATGAATCATCGTCAAAGAAGGCTCCATAAACCCGATCCGAAAAAAGACCAACACAGCTGAACCTGAAAATAGGAGAATAACTCTTTTTCTTCCAAAGCGATCCACAAGCTTTCCTCCGCAAAGAGCGGCCATAAGGCTGATTCCCCCGGAGAGACTGAGATAAAACCCCGCCTTTCCCTCAGCTAAGCCGATGCTTTGCGTCATAATGATGGTCATGAGGGGGGCTACAAAAGCCCCGATAGCATTGATAATCCGGGCAATAAAAATGACATAGATTTCTTTGGGCATACCTCGGTAAGGATTAAGCATCGTTCGTAATACTGACATCTTCGTTCTCTCTCTTCCGTCAAATAAATAAAGCCACGGACTCCTCCTGCTCGAGGATACCGTGGCTTGCTGAATTACATTAATTAAATACATTAATAAAACAAAAAAGCAAAGTCACGGACATAATAGCCCGTGACCCTATAGTCCATTTCCCTTATTTGTAAGAAGCAATGGTCAAATAGGATAATCCCAGGCCGCGGATGAAGTTACAGGATTTACACCATAAACATCAGCTTGGATGAGCAACATAGTCATAATCACGGCCTCCTTTCTGACCTCGCCAATAATAAAGTTTTCCATGCATCGAAAACTGTATCCAGTATACAATTTGCCGAATCCTCTGTCAACAATTTTATAAGCAAAATGCTTCCTCCGGGGTGCAGTTTTCATCGCTTTACCCTTTAAGGAAGCATTTTGCTCGTAAGATTAACCTAGATATCTGGGAAACAGAATATTATTTTCGAGATGAACATGCTGGAAAATATCGCTTTCCAACTCCGCCAACTTTTGATAGGTGATTCTGTAGGAATTGCAGGCATCCGCCGGCACCGCAAAATCATTGGTAATCGTTCTTAACTCTTTGAGAATGTCTCCAGCCCCATCATGCTCCGCCTTGAGTTCCTGGATGATACGGCGGATTTCTTTTTGAATATTTGCCGAAGGTTTTGTCTCCTGCTCCTTCATCAAGGGGAACTCGATTGCTTCTTCTTTAATAAGGTGCTGTTCCAGCTCCAGCTTTAAATGATGAAACAAACGATGCACCCCTTTAAGTTCCGGATGGCTCTCCCCATGAACCCTTAAAATCATGGTGATCAATTCACTTATTCTGGGAAGCTCTGCATTAAGATAGGCATGATGGGTGTTAACTACGTAGTCACTTAAGGGACCGGACTCTTCTTGACTCCAATCCTGTTCCGTGTCCCTCATGTTTTTGAGCTCTGCATAGAGGTCATTAATTCGCCCTAAAATCTCTGTTTCATTATGACCTTCCCTCTGCAGAACCTCCCTGAGAATCCGCTCTCCTCCGCAGCAGAAGTCAATACGATATTCCTTAAAGATATCTGCCGCCTTGGGAAACCTGGTGACAATATCGCCAATTTTTTGACCAGCATTGAATTGCGTCATGGTAAACTCCTCCTTCATCTCTTCTCTCAGCCCTCTGAATCAATTGACTTATCTTATGTTCATATCATACCTTGCCAGAGTTTTCGACGCTGTGATTGCAGTCAAATCCAATCTTGATTCAAATCAAAAGTAAAAAAACAACAAAAAAGCGCCGCCCTTCCCCTTGGAATCACAGCACTGCTTGAAAATTTTTTGTCCCCTATATTACCCTCTATATTAAATCATTATTACATCATTGCTTCTAAATCTTGGAGACGGTTGATGATAATGCGTTTATTGCCGACCAGTTCCAGGATTCCTTCATCCTGCATCCCGGATAGCTTACGGCTCATGGTCTCCCGGGTCACTCCGATAAAATTGGCCATCTCCTCCCGGGTCAAAGCTATATTGAGCATGACTTTGCCGTCCTTATGTTCCCCAAAATTCTTCGAAAAATTGAATAACAAGCCGGCGATTCTGGCCTCCACATCCTTGGTGCTCAAGGTCTGAACCAAGTTCTCAAGGTTGACAAGCCGATCATGGACACTCTCCAGGATTTTTAAACAAATCTCCGGATTTTCTTTTAAGATCCTATCCAGATCATCTTTGGACAGCGTGCAGACACCGACATCCTCCAAGGCTTCGGCATTATACGGAAAGGCGCTCTTCTTGAGAAGGCTCAGATCACCGATAAAGTCCCCTTCACTAAGAATATAGAGGATTTGTTCCTTACCCTCTCTGGTATGTTTAAAGGTCTTGATTTTTCCGTGATTGATGATGTAGAACTTATCTGACACATCCCCTTCGAAGAAAAGGACCTGGCCCTTTTTATAACGTCGCCTTGTGATCAAGCCGCTGATCACCGCCAGCTGTTCATCAGCAAGCATGGCAAATATCGGAGCCTTAGCGGCGCAGAATTGCCCTTCGGAATGGCATCCACAGCTATGGCAGGCAGGACAAGATTTCATGGATATGCTCCTTAATTCCATATTTGGATTCAATGCTATAATTCCTCAGTATGTTTTAATTATTCGAGAACGTTATGTGATTCTCCTTTACTGCCGCTCAAACATTGGAACCTTCCCTTGCTGATTTCCATGCCCAAAAGAAGCGCCGGCCTATTGGCCGGCGTCTCTGAACTCTTCTTAATGCAAACCCAGCCCTTTTCGTTTCGCCACGATATGGGCCTCGATAGCATTAGCTACTTCCACAGGATCATCCCCTACCGCCACTTTGCCGCCGGTCAGTCCTTCCACATCCTCGGTCAGAAGCTTAACAAGCTGGGGAGCACCCGTGATAAAGGGGGTGGGGGAGAGATGAGTATAGGCTCCATAAGCCACGGCAAAGACACCGTCGATAGTCGCTTTTTGCTCCATCCATTCCGGAGCTGTGACAGCGATGGGGAGCTGGGGGATATCCACATCCAGATGATCCGCCAGAGCGGTCACCAGCATGCTGATTCGTCCCGTATCGGTACAGGTGCCGAAGCTCAGTACCGGAGGAATTTTTAAAGCAGAGCAAATCTCCTGCAGTCCGGAACCGGCTTCCTTAATGGCATCCAAATTGCAAAGCCCGGCTACTTCCAGGGCATGATTCCCGCACCCGCCGGCCACGACCAGAATATCCTTCTTGATCAGCTGCTTCGTCAGGTTGACCGTATTCCAATCCTGAGGACCATTCCTTAAGGTGGAACAGTTGGCCAGAGCCACCACTCCTTTGATCTTGCCGGCAGCGATCACTTCTACCAGAGGGTCCAGCTTATTCCCCAAGGCGCCCAGGACAGCTTCCGTAGAGAAACCGGCAATGGCTTTCGCCTTATACTGAGGAACCTTAGGAGTGACTTTGCCTTTTCTTTTCTTGAAATTATCGATAGCTAAATCGATCAAAGCCTCCACGATTTTATCCGTTTCCGAAGGATCATAAGGAAATTTATGCTGCAAGCCGGGAATATCGATGATGGTGCTGATGGAGACCAGGGTAGCCTGGTATTTCTCTGCATACATATCGATGGCCGGAGGGGAGCAGTTTTCTTCCATAGCCAGGACATCCACTGTCCCAGTAGCCAGCAGAGGCTCGATGGCCAGCCAGTTGCCCATCAAACCTACAAACACATCATCCATCTCGAAGCGCTGCAGGAGCTCTTGTCCGGTCTCAATGGAGCCCACCACACGCAGGCCTTTGGCGCCCGCTGCCCTGGCCTTTTCCTGCACATCCGAGGAGCGGGCTCTTTCAATCATGGCCGCCCCAATCCAGGGTTGGTGTCCATTAAAGACGATGTTGACATGTTCCGGGCACATGATCCCTAAGTCTACATCCACTTCATGGGGCTGAGGGGTGCCAAAAAGGATATCCTGGACCATCTCCAGCCCGATTTGGGAGTTGTAAATCGTCGCCAGACCCAAGCGCAGAGCCTTCAGAGCAAGGGAGGCATAGTTGCCGTCCACATTGGTGAGACAGCTGGCCACACAGTTTTGCTCTTCATGAACGGTTCCGGCGGGGTAAATATTTAAATCCCGCCAAACCTGCTTCCGCTTCTTCGGTGCAAAGACTTCCACCATCAGGTTCTTCTCTTCTACTCCGATCTGCTGTTGATGCTCCAATAGATCGGCTAATTGAATGGCCATCTTATTCATATCCTGATGAGTGTCAATCCCCAGTTTTTCACACATCCATTGGAGTTTCTCCGGCTCCTTGATCTTAAAGGGGGTTTTTCCCTCTCCGGTAGCTTTCAGAGTGCGAAAAGCTTCATAAGCATGGTGGCTGTATGTACCTGCTCCCATGATGTTCTGCAGGAGCAGCTTGCGCATGGCCATAGCATCAGGGCCAATGCCGCAAACGCCCCGATCTTGTTCCCCTTTTTCATTGATTCGGCAAGGACCTTGGGAACATTGCTGGCAAGTTAAACCCTGCAGGCAAAATTTACAGCGGATTTTTTCCTGGGCCTGATAGCGGTCAAAGACGTTGGACATCCCGTCTTCACGTATTCTGACCAGCATCTCCTCCACAGAATCGTGATAACTCACCCGGCCTTCGGTCTTCTCCAGAACCGTTTCACTCATTAATTTCACTCCTTATCGATGGGATGATGCCTTGCTTCATCCTCTATAACCTTCAACAAAGAGTTTGCTCCATTTCCCCTTTTCCTATGTATGGGAGCCAATATGGGTTTGTAATGTTACTCAACTTTTGTTAGAATATGATTATGTAACATTTGGGGGGGCATGGCCTGTGGAGTACGTCGATCCCATTAAAGATGTGGAGAGTATTAATGCGATTAAAAAAATATTGAGTAATCACTCCCAACGGGATCTTTTACTTTTTGTTTTCGGAATTAATACCGGATTGAGAATCAGCGACTTACTGGCTCTCAAGCTCAGCGACGTTTGGGAAGATGGCCGGATTAAAGAGTTCTTGCTGATTCAGGATGAAAAGAGCGGCGAAGAAAAAGCCTACTACATTAATAACAGGATTCAGGAAGAGTTATTGAAATACTTAGCCCTGGCCCGTTTGAACGGAAGCGATTATCTCTTTAAATCCAAAAAAGACAACCTGCCCATTACCCGTCAGCAAGCCTATCGCATCATCAATCATGCCGCGCGGCAGGTGGGTATTCCCGGGAAGATCGGCACTCATACTTTAAGAAAAACTTTCGGCTATCATGCTTTCCGAGCCGGTGTAGCGGTTTCCATCCTGATGAAAGCCTTTCACCATCATTCTCCCTCGGAAACCTTAAAGTATATCGGTATCAATAAAGAAGAAACCCGCTTCATCAAAATCAATGTCAATTTGTAACTTGAAAAGCAAAAACTCCACTGTTGCCAGTGGAGCGTATACCAGGGGTCAGTTTTCATTATTCTCATTGGGTTCCATATCCACATTGGTCAATTCGGTAACCATATCTTCAATGACCTGGACCTGTAAGGTTTCACCATCTTTAATGAGCTTGAAAATCCCGTTATTAAAGTCGGTGCCATATTCTTTAAAAAAGATACCTTCATAGACGATTTCCTTGGTGTGTTTAAAGACCAGCCGGAAGTTTTCCCCTTCCTTCATGAGATAAGCCCGGATACCCTTTTCATAGTTGCAGTCCGGATCTTTAATATAGCGGGCTACCGAGATGATGTGAAGGTCCACGAAAGGGATTTCCTTTAAAAGCAAATTGACAATAGATTCCTTGGTAATCTGCTCCCAGCGGCTTTGAACGGTTTGACCCATGATGATCTGGGTGGCTCTCTTTTCCCGGGCTGTTTCGGCGATTACCTTGTAGACGGGACGCTGCTCATTATCCTTGAGAATAAAACCGTCTGCCTCAACTTCCTTGGCCAGTTTTTTCCACTTGGTGATATACATGGATTTATCCGCATCCAACTCATCAAAAGGTTTGGCATCCACGGTCAATATATAGAGCGGGCAATCAAACATTTTCGCAATCTTGCTGCCACGTCGTATGAGTCGCTCACCGTTAGGGCCATAATAAATACAAACCAGGAGCCCTTCGTCCATATGTTTTTTCTTTTTAAACATTTGTCCCACCTCAGAATCCAGCGACAGGAGCATTTTTCCTCTCACTGATTAACTTAAATATGACTATAGCTCATGAACCCTTTTCAGTCAACCACTATAAGAACATAAAAGAAAAGGAGGAGGATAGATGGTTTGGCTTTATCTTATTTTAGGGATACCCTTTCTGTTTGCTTTCCTGGTTCCGGTCCTACATAAGCGATTCACCCCCCAAATACATACAGGCTGGTTCGTCGTTTGGATTCCCTTGCTGATTTTTGGCATTCTTTTATCTACAGTTCCCACTATATCTTCAGGAGGAATCATTGACCTAAGTCTTCCTTGGATTCCTGCCTATAATATTAATATCACCCTTTTCCTAGATGGTTTATCCCTGATCTTTGGCCTGCTCATCAGTGGGGTAGGATTTCTGGTGATTCTCTATTCTATCTATTATCTTTCCAAGCATAAAGAAGCCTTGCACAATTTCTATATCTATCTGCTCTTATTTATGGGAGCAATGCTGGGGGTTGTGCTTTCCGACAATATCTTTGCCCTTTATGTTTTTTGGGAAATGACCAGTATTTCTTCCTTTTTATTGATCGCCTACTGGTTCGAACGGGAGAAGTCCCGCTCCGGTGCCCGTAAATCACTTTTGATTACGGTTTTTGGCGGCTTGGCCATGCTGGCAGGATTCATCCTGCTGACCATGATGACCGATACCTACAGCATTCGTGAAATGGTCCATAGTCTTGACGGGATTCACTCCCATACCTTATTCCTTCCGGCCATGGTCTTGATCCTGCTCGGCGCCTTCACCAAATCTGCCCAATTTCCCTTCAGCATCTGGCTCCCTGACGCCATGGAAGCTCCCACTCCGGTGAGCGCCTATTTGCATTCGGCCACCATGGTGAAGGCAGGCATTTATCTGGTAGCCCGCTTTACTCCGATCTTCGGCGGGGGAGAAGTCTGGTTCTGGCTGGTTACAGGGATCGGTCTTATGACCTTGTTCTACGGTTCTTTCAACGCCATAAGGCAGACCGATTTGAAAGCTTTATTGGCTTACTCCACCATCAGCCAGTTGGGTCTGATCATGAGCTTATTGGGACTGGGCTCCGCCGGGTTGGCCCCTGAGGCCGGGAATGCCCAGGCTGCCTATGCTCTCGCTGTGTTTACGGGACTCTTTCATTTGGTTAATCATTCTACCTTTAAAGGCTGTCTCTTTATGGTGGTGGGGATTATCGACCATGAAACAGGGACCCGGGATATTCGGAAATTAGGCGGATTAATGCATATCATGCCTATTT
Organism: Desulfitobacterium sp. LBE; assembly: GCF_007830365.1. Classification (NCBI taxonomy): domain Bacteria; kingdom Bacillati; phylum Bacillota; class Clostridia; order Eubacteriales; family Desulfitobacteriaceae; genus Desulfitobacterium; species Desulfitobacterium sp. LBE. The sequence continues at coordinate 2,288,997 of NZ_VLKD01000001.1, forward strand.
CCTTTACCCTGGCTCTCATCGGCTGCTTATCCATGGCCGGGTTGCCTCCTTTTAACGGCTTTTTAAGCAAGGAGCTGTTCTTTACTGCCGTATTGAATGCTTCGGAAATATCTGTACTCATTCCGGTTGTGGCCTGGCTCGCCAGTGTCCTGACCTTTGTCTACTCCCTGATCATGGTCTTTAAGACCTTTACGGGACAGCCCCGGGTCAAATCAGGGAAACAAGCCCACGAAGCCCCCCTGGGCATGTTGCTCCCCCCCATGGTCTTGGCGGCATTGGTTGTGCTCCTCTTTTTCTTCCCCAATGTTCTGGTCCACTATGTATTGGCCCCTGCCTGGGCGGCGGTCCTGCCTTCCCTTGCCCGGGAAAATCTTTTAACCGTTCATGTCAGCCCCTGGCATGGGGTGACTCCCGAACTGCTGATGACCCTGGGCGTCATTGTCCTCGGCGGTACTCTCTACAAAACCCTGAAAAAATGGGTAAAGCTTTATCGCACTTATCCCCAAAGCTTAACCTTGAACCATATCTATGAAACTGCCCTGGAACTCATGGAGTCCCTTTCCCTGGCTCTGACCAAACAGTATATGACAGGCTCCCTTCGGGACTACCTTATCTATATCCTCAGCTTTATCGTGGTGGCGGTGGGCGGAGCCCTGGTCCTGGCCCAGGGGATCGCTTTTGACCCTTCCCATGACGCTGCTTTCAGCATCTACGAGCTGGCCTTGCTGGCGGGCATGGTGGTTTGCGCCATCACGGTTCTCCTGGCTGAAACACGCCTGACTGCCATTATTGCCGTGGGAGCTTTGGGCTTTCTTGTGGTCTTTTTCTTTGTCCTCTTCCGCGCTCCCGATTTAGCCCTCACCCAACTGGTGGTGGAGACCATTACCACCGTCTTATTTTTGCTTTGCTTTTACCATTTGCCCAAGTTGCAAAAAGAAACCACTCCCCTTCCCTCTAAAGTGGTCAATGGTTTGCTTTCCTTGGCCGTTGGCCTGGTTATGACCTTGGTTGCTCTCTCCGCTAACGGCAATCCCCTCCCTGAATCCATTGCCGGTTATTACGGAAATGCTTATGAGCTGGCCGGAGCCAAAAATATCGTCAATGCCATTCTCGTGGATTTCCGGGGATTTGATACCATGTTGGAAATTTTGGTCCTGTCCATGGCCGGCTTAGGGGTCTATACACTGATCAAACTGCGTATGGCGGGAGGGAAAGAGAATGAAAGATCCTAATGATGTCATTTTACGGATGGTCACGAAAGTCGTCGTGATCATTATTCTGACCTTCGCCGTCAACCTTTTCGTTTCCGGCCATCACCACCCAGGAGGCGGCTTTATCGGCGGGCTGGCCTTTGTGGCGGCCATCGTCCTCCTCTTTCTCGTCTATGGAATCGAAAAAGTCCGCCAAAACTTCCCGGTGGATTTTAAAGCCCTGGCCGGAGTCGGCGTGTTGATTTCTGTCTTGACAGGAGCCCGGGGCATGTTCATAGGAGAGCCCTTTTTGACCCAGGCTTTTGGTTATGTCCATCTTCCTTTGTTCGGAAAGACCGAGATGGCCACCGCCGTGTTGTTCGATGTGGGAGTTGCCTTAGCCGTTATTGGCACGTCTTTAACCATTATTATGAGTATAGGTGATGATCGATAAATGGAAACATTGATGGCAATCGTGATCGGAATTTTATTTACTATAGGAACCTACTTAATCCTCTCCAAAACTCTGCTCCGCATTATTTTAGGAACCTCTCTGATCGGACACGGGGTCAATCTGCTGATCCTGACCATGGGCGGCTTGAAAAAGGGCGGTCCTCCGCTGCTGGGCCTGAAGGAGAGTCTTTTCACCGATCCCCTTCCCCAAGCCCTTTTGCTGACGGCTATCGTGATTAACTTCGCCACCACAGCCCTCTTCTTAGTCTTGAGCTATCGTACCTATAACGTGTTGGGAAGCGATGATTCAGAAGCATTAAGGGGGTGTGATGATGAATAATTTAGTAATCCTGCCCCTTGTCCTGCCGGTTATGGCCGGAATGATCATGGTTATCCTGCGCAATCATATCCGCCTTCACCGGTTCCTGAGCCTCCTCACCACTACCCTGGTGGGAATTGTGTCCCTTGTGCTCATGAGACAAATCCAGGCAGCGGGAATCCAAACCCTTCAGCTGGGGGGGTGGGAAGCTCCCTTCGGCATCAGCTTCGTGGCCGATATGGTGGCGATTCTGCTGGTCTTGGTCACCGCCATCGTCACCTTTTGTTGTGTTTCTTATGCTTTCTCTTCCATCGGCAGCCAACGGGAGCGGCATTATTTTTATCCCTTAAGCCAATTTTTGATCGCCGGGGTCAACGGTTCCTTCCTGACCGGGGATATTTTCAACTTATTTGTGTGCTTCGAGGTCATGCTGGTTGCTTCCTATGTACTGATTACCCTGGGGGGCACCAAACTGCAGCTTAAAGAGTCCATTCCCTATATTCTGATCAATATGATCTCCTCTTTTCTCTTTCTGATTGCTCTGGCTTTTCTCTATCGCCTGACCGGCACCTTGAATTTAGCTCATTTATCTGTACGGGTAGCGGAAATCGGACAGGATGGCTTGATGACCGCGGTAGCCTTTTTGTTTCTAATTGTCTTCAGCCTGAAAGCCGGTCTTTTCCTTTTCTTCTGGCTGCCCGGTTCTTATAGCGCTCCCCCTACAGCTATCGCCGCTCTCTTCGCTGCCTTATTGACCAAAGTGGGGATCTACGCCATTATGCGTTTATTCTCCCTGGTTTTTTACCATGAACCCGAAGTTACCCATCTGCTCATCGGGGTTCTCGCTGCCGTGACCATGCTGCTGGGGGCTATGGGGGCCGTTGCTTTTGGGGATATCAAGAGCATCCTCACCTATAATGTGGTGGTTGGGGTGGGCTTTATTCTGGCGGGCTTTGCCTCTTTCACGGAAACGGGCCTGCGGGGCTCCATCTATTATCTGGCTCATGACATGATCGTCAAGGCTCTCCTTTTCCTCTTGGGAGGAACAATCCTTCATCTGACCGGCACGGGAAAGCTTAAGGATATGAGCGGACTCATCCGCTTGCATCCTCAATTGGGCTGGATGTTCTTTGTCGCCGCTTTATCCATATCCGGCATTCCCCCCCTGAGCGGCTTCCTCGGCAAAATCTTTGTCACGGAAGGAACCTTTCGCGCCGGTTACTTCTGGCTCGGCGGCATCGGCCTGCTCACCAGTCTGATGGTTTTGTATTCCATGTTAAAACTGTTCATGAACGTCTTTTGGGGCTACACAAACTTTACCGAGGAAACGGAAAAAGGAACCACCAAAGGGCTGCTCCTTCCCATCGCCCTGCTTACGGCCTGTACCATCGCCTTAGGCCTGGGAGCAGAAGGTCTCCACGGGGTCGTGGACTTAGCGGCAGCGGGGTTGCTGGATCCTCAGACCTATATTGAGGCCGTTTTCCAGAAGAGATACCCATAAGTGCGCATGAAGAAAAGAGGTGATTTCCAGTGCCAATGCAGGTGCTAATCAATTTATTTATCGGGGTTTTATGGATGTTTCTTCAGGATGATTGGAGCATCTTAACCTTTGCCAGCGGGTATTTATTTGGTATATTGGTCCTCTTCATTTTGCGGCGCTTTCTTGACAGCAAATTCTACCTTTTTACCTTGCACGCCGTTATACAGCTCTTTTTTCTCTTTATCTATGAGCTTTTCACCTCCAGCATCCTGGTGCTCCGGGAAATCATCAAACCGCAGATCGATATTAAGCCGGGAATTATATCCTTCGCAACCAGCCTGGAATCGGATATGGAAGTCACCCTTCTGGCACTCCTCCTTACTCTAACCCCAGGCTCCGTGGTGATGGAGATCACTCCGGATAAGAAGCTGTTCTATATCCACGCCATGGATATTCCCGAGCTCAGTGACGCGGTGATCCGCTCTAAGGAAAAGTTCGAAGAAGCTATTAAGAAGGTGACGCGACCATGATCGAGGGAATCTTATTCTGGGTTATATTTTTATCCTTATGTTTCTCAACCCTTTCCATCCTGATAACGATTTACCGTTGCCTCAAAGGGCCCACGGCCTCTGACCGTGTACAAGCCCTGGATGTGCTGGGCATTAACATTATTGCCTCGGTAGCCATTTTTTCCGTGCTCCTCAGGACCACCGCTTTTTTTGAAGTGATTTTATTGATCGGGATTCTGTCCTTTATCGGAACCATCGCTTTCGCACGCTTTATCGAGAGGGGGATTGTCATTGAACGGCAGCACTTTGATTGAGTTAGGTATCGGGATCATTATTTTAATGGGAACCATCTTCGGCTTCCTCAGTGCCATTGGCTTCATTCGTCTCCCGGATGTCTATAATCGTGCCCATGCTCTCGCCAAAAGCTCTACCTTAGGAGTATTATTTGTTCTGCTGGGAACCTTCCTCTTTTTCTTATTTGTGGAGGATTATTTCAGCATCAAATTATTCCTGGGCATTTTCTTTGTGTTTCTGACCACTCCCGTTTCCTCCCATGTGATCTGCCGCTCTGCCTATCGTGCCCAGGTCCCTTTGGCTAAGGCAAGCGTTCGCGACGATTTGAAAGAAGTGCTGGAGAAAGCTTAAATTTTATCACTGAAGGTCTTGTTCAATACCTGAAAGGCAACCACGGACCACTTAAACATTAATTGAGTGGGACCAAGGTTGCTTTTCTTTTCCCAGTTGAAATAATTGAAAAAATATTAAAAAATTATGTATACTTATTCATTGCCTACTTATAAATCTTAAGGTCTTATGATATTATTATGTGTACTATAATAGTTTCTTTATATAGATAAATTTTTAAAATTGAGGAGAGTGATGTTGGAGTGATTGCTTTTTCGGTCATTTTCTATATGGTCATGATGCTGGCCATCGGGTATTATTCTTACAAAAGAACCACAAACCTATCCGATTACATGATTGGCGGACGAACCCTGGGCCCTGCGGTCACAGCTTTAAGCGCCGGTGCCTCAGATATGAGCGGCTGGCTCATGATGGGACTGCCGGGAGCTATGTTCGCTTCAGGAATCAGTTCCGGCTGGATTGTGGTCGGACTTACCATCGGCGCTTATTTCAACTGGCTCTATGTAGCCCCCCGTCTGCGTTCCTACACAGAAATCGCCAGCAATTCCATTACCATCCCTTCTTTCCTTGGCCATCGTTTTCGTGATACTTCCCATGTGATCCGTTTAGTTTCCGCACTTGTTATTATCATTTTCTTTACTTTCTATGTTTCTTCCGGTTTGGTTTCCGGCGCCGTCCTCTTTAATACCACCTTTGGCATCGGTTACCATACGGGGCTTTGGCTGATTCTTCTGGTCATCGTAGGGTATACCTTGATCGGCGGATTCTTAGCGGTCAGCTTTACAGACTTCGTCCAGGGATTAATCATGGTCACCGCCTTAACCATGGTGCCGGTGGTCACCCTCTGGCACAGCGGCGGCCTCGGCTCTTCCTTCACCACCATTCAAACCATTGATCCGGCACTCTTGAATATCTTCACCGGAACCAGTGTCATCGGTATCATCTCTCTTCTGGCCTGGGGTTTAGGCTATTTCGGCCAGCCCCATATTATTGTCCGTTTTATGGCCATCTCTTCGGTAAGCGAAATCAAAAAATCCCGCCGTATCGGCATGAGTTGGATGGTCTTTTCCGAAGTGGGGGCTATGCTTACCGGTCTCCTGGGAATCGCTTACTTTGCCACCCATGGCCTGACTCTGGCCGATCCTGAGACAGTGTTTATCGAGCTGGGAAAAATCCTCTTCCATCCCATCGTCACCGGGCTCCTGATCTCCGCTATTCTGGCCGCCATTATGAGCACTATTTCTTCGCAGCTTCTGGTGACCTCCAGCTCCCTGACCGAGGATATTTACCGGATTCTCTTCCACCGTGAGGCCAAAGATAAGGAATTGGTTTTCGTCAGCCGTCTCTGTGTTTTGCTCGTTGCTCTACTGGCCACCTATCTGGCCTGGACTCAAAACGATACCATCCTCAATCTGGTAGGCTACGCCTGGGCCGGCTTTGGTTCCGCCTTCGGCCCCGTTATTCTCCTCAGCCTTTACTGGAAACGGATGAACAAATGGGGAGCTCTGGCCGGTATGATCGTGGGCTCTGCCACCGTAATCCTTTGGGAGCAGTTCCCGGCCTTCGCCGCCGTCTATGAAATGATCCCCGGCTTTATCATGGGCTTGCTTTCGATCATTATCGTCAGTCTGCTGACCACTGAGCCCTCCCAAGAGATCCTGGATGAGTTTGCTAAATCTGCAGCTGAGACAAAAGGTAACTAAGGGAGCTTAAATTAAACGAAAAAGCGGCTGTCACATTGGATTGTGACCAGCCGCTTTTTCGACTTTCATCTCAATTAAAAATAATGTTTGCAGCCCTTCTTCAGCTGTTTTCCTCAATGATATTGCGCGCGATTTTCACTCCGCAGGCCTCGGCCTGAGCCAGTCCCCGGGTAATTCCCGCTCCGTCTCCCCCGGCATAAAGTCCTGCAATCTCCGTCTCAAAGTTATTTTTCAGCTTGGGACGGGAAGAGTAGAACTTGGCTTCCACGCCATAAAGCAAGGTGTGCTCAGAGGCTATACCAGGCGTCACTTTATCCAGGGCCTCAATCATCTCAATGATGCTCTTCATGGTGGAATAAGGAAGCACCAACCCTAAATTACCAGGTACAGCTTCTTTGAGGGTGGGCTCCACAAAACTTTCTTTCACCCGCTTCTCTGTGGAACGGCGGCCCTTCATGATGTCCCCAAAGGTCTGCAGCAGCACACTGCCGTTGGATAAGTCATTGGCCAGCCGGGAAATATTCTTGGCATACTCCGTAGGCTTGTTGAAAGGATAGGAGAAGTTATGGGATACCAGCAGGGCAAAATTGGTATTATGGCTGCCCAGATTCTTATCTCGGTAAGCATGGCCATTGGCCAGCATAACCCCGGTATGATTCTCAATAACCACATGGCCGGAAGGATTGCTGCAGAAGCTTCTCACCGTAGTCCCTACAGAGGTCCGATAGAGAAATTTCCCTTCATACAAATTCTCGTTAATATCTTCCATGATGGTATCCAGGGTTTCTACCCGAACCCCCACATCCACCTGGTTGCTGCTCATTTCCAGATTGTACTTCTTCAAGACATCCTTGAACCATTCCGAACCATCCCGTCCGGGAACCACGACTACTTTAGGAGCATAATACTCCTCTCCCTTATTGGTACGGATGCCTTTAACCTGCAGGTGTCCTTCCGCTTCAGCGGTCATAATATCGGCGACTTCCGTTTCGAACACCATGTCGATTTTTCCCTTGAGGTACTCATAAATATCCTTAAGAATTTCCAGGTTTAATTCTGTTCCCAGATGGCGGACTTGGGCCCGGAGCAGCTTCAAGCCGGCTCCCAGGGCCTTTCTCTCAATCTCCTTTACCGTAGGAGTGCTGGGATCGGTCAGTGAACTGGTCGCTCCATGCTTTAAGTTAATCTGATCCACATAGTGAATGAGGCTCAACACCTCCGAAGGAGGCAAATACTCGGTGAGCCATCCGCCAAACTCGGTGGTGATATTGAATTTCCCATCAGAATAGGCTCCCGCACCGCCAAAACCGTTGGTAATAGAGCAGGCAGGAGTGCAGCTGGCGAACTCTCTTTGCTTATTGGGGGGCGGACATTTCGAAAGAGTCTTTTTCAAAATAGGACAACTGCGTTTATAGATATCCCGTCCCTTTTCAATCAAAAGAACAGCAGATTCAGGAGCTTGCGTCGCTAATTCATAACTGGCAAAAATTCCGGCGGGGCCTGCCCCAACGATGATCACATCATACTTTTTCAAGGCTTATTCCTCCTCGGTTAAACTTAACGGCAGTCAAAACTTAACAGCAGCCAAACCCTAACAACTATACCTTATGCTCTTTAATAATTCAAGTCTAAAATCCGAACATTTTATTAAAAAATCGACTTTTTGTTTGGATTTTTTGCTCCACTGCCAAATAGCTCCCTTGAATTTAGTATTCAAGGGATTTTATGACAATAATAGAATATTTGTTTCTATTGATGCAGAACATATATTCTATTATAATAGATAGCGCAGACCCTGGCTCCCACTCCATTCACAAAGAGCGCTTCATTATGAATATGGTTTTTCTACATAGGTGGTGATTGGATCTTGAGCAAATCGATTATTTTTCATATTGATGTTAACTCGGCCTACCTTTCCTGGGAAGCCGTCTATCGCCTTCAGCAGGGAGATCCTCTGGATTTAAGGACAGTTCCTTCCGTGGTCGGCGGCGATCCCTTGACCCGGCACGGGATCGTTCTGGCCAAGTCGATCCCGGCTAAGGAATATGCTATTAAAACCGGGGAGACTTTATACTCCGCCCTCGCCAAATGTCCGGACCTGATCATTGCCAGGCCTAATTATCTCCTCTTCCGTCAGTGCAGCGAGGCTCTAAGCCTTATTTTAAGAGACTATTCCCCTCTAATCCAACAGTTTTCCGTGGACGAATATTTTCTGGACTTCACCGCCATGGACCTTCTCTTTGGGGACCCTCTGGCTACCGCTTATAAAATCAAGGAGCGAATCAGGAACGAGCTGGGCTTTACCGTAAATATCGGTATTTCCACCAATAAACTGTTGGCAAAGATGGCTTCCGAACTCCAAAAACCCGACCAAGTCCATACCTTATTCCCTGAAGAGATTGCTGAGAAAATGTGGCCCTTACCCGTGGGGGAACTCTTCATGGTCGGAAGGGCAACCACCCGCCAGCTCCTCTCCCGCAATATCAAAACCATCGGAGAGCTGGCGCACACCGACCCTCGCCTCTTGAAAGGGATCATGAAAAGTCACGGCCTGCTGATTTGGAATTATGCTCACGGCATTGAAAACTCCCCCGTCCGCCCCGGCGGCCGGGTAGCGGTCAAAGGCATGGGCAATTCCACCACCACATCCTTCGATGTAAAAAACCGCAGAGAGGCTCACCTGGTTCTTCTCTCCCTTGTGGAAACGGTCAGCGCCCGCTTAAGGCATGATCAATACTTTGCCCGGCTGATATCCATTTCCTTTCGAACCCATGAATTCCTTTCCTATTCCCATCAACGCAAACTCTCCCACGCTACAGACTGTACCAATGAGCTATGGGAGATTGCCTGCCAGCTCTTTGACGAATTATGGAAAGGTCAGCCCTTGAGACATCTGGGAATCCGGGCCTCTGAGCTCTGTCAAAACGATTTCCTGCAGTTTTCCTTTTTCACTAAGGATTACGAGCGGGATCGGAAAGTGGATCAGGCTGTCGATATCATTCGCCAGCGCTTTGGCTCTCAGGCTATTATGCGCTCCTCTTATCTCCACTCCGGCCTTAAGTCCATGACTGGGGGAGTCATCGCTGAAGAGGAATATCCGGCCATGACCAGCCTGCTTTAGCTCTAAAAAGGAGGGAGTGCTTTTCGTGAAGGTAATGATGCAGCCCCTGGAGATGATCGCCCATTTCAATGATCAGGGCATGCCCCGGCCCCTTAAATTCAAGGCTCACTTCGAAGATAGCCCTGTCGTCATTGCCGTCGACAAAATCATCTCCAAATCCGAAGAAAAACTGGCCGGCAATCCCATGCTTATTTTTCGCTGTCAAAGCATCAGCAACGGACTTCTTAAGATTTATGAGCTGAAGTATGAACTTCATACATGCAAATGGTTTCTCTATAAGATGTGAGCAAAGGGGACCGTGAGCCCCCTTAACCTGCTCTCAGTCCCCCTTGCTTTAAGGTTCATGATTTTATTTTCAGGATCTTTTCTTCCTTTTCCAGCATGGGATCAGGCCTTTGGAGAATGAGCCATACTTCGTCCGACGCTTTGAGCGATGGGCCGGAGCTCTGCGGCGAGCCGGGCAAACTGCTCCGGAGTCAGAGATTGCATCCCGTCGCTTTGGGCTTCCTCAGGATGGGGATGGACTTCGATCAGCAGCCCATCGGCTCCTACCGCTACAGCGGCCTTGGCTAAAGCAGGAATGATATCCACCCTCCCAGCCGCATGGCTGGGATCCACAATGACCGGCAGATGGGAAAGCACTTTCACCAGGCTCACCGCACTGAGGTCCAGGGTATTGCGGGTGCTGGGCTCAAAGGTGCGAATCCCCCGCTCGCAAAGAATCACCTGAGCATTCCCGCCGGCTAAGATATATTCTGCAGCCGCAAGCCATTCCTCCACCGTGGCCGCCAGGCCCCGCTTCAGAATCACCGGGTTTCTTATCTCCCCCAGCAGCTTAAGAAGGTGGAAGTTTTGCATGTTGCGGGACCCTACCTGCAGAATATCCACTTTATCCACCAGCACATCCAGGCTGCGTTCATCCATAACCTCCGTCACAGTAAGAAGTCCATATTCCGCTGCAGCTTCCCTCAGATAGTCTATTCCTTCTTCCCCTAACCCCTGGAAGCTATAGGGGGAAGTGCGGGGCTTATAGACTCCCCCTCTTAAAATCTTGCCGCCGGCTGCTTTGACCCCTTGGGCAGCGGCCCGCATCTGTTCTCCGGATTCCACGGCACAAGGACCGGCCATCAGCACGACCTCACGGGCTCCGATAGTCGTATCCCCTACCCTGATCGTACTTCGTTCATCCTTTAACCCCACTAAAGGCAAATCCATAACTCCAAACCCCCTGATATAATAGTCCACGACGCCCTCTTCCTGAGATGAAAGCCGTGGACTTTCTGTCTTACCGCTCACTGCGCAGAAAAATTTCTTTATATTATATCCTACAAACCATTGCCCATACAAGGTATCGCCAAGCTGTCTCCTTTTTAATAAGGCAACCGTATCATTCCGAAAGGATCTGCTTCCAGGTCAAAGGCTTCTGCCTGACCGTTCCATTTTATACTGAAACTATGCTTTTCTTCGACCTTTCCTACCAGACCATTCCCTCTGCCCAGCCTGACCAGGCCATCAGAACTCAGAGTCTGCCGTATTCCACTGTAACTGCCATAAGCCCCTTCAAGGGTATAGCTAAAAGATTTTATTTGCCCAGGGTCCCCCTTATACTTGGCTACGGCACTCGCTTCACTCCAGCTCTCATACCCCAGCACACCCTGATCATCTTTATAAAATTGGCCAAAGCAGTCAAGCACTACCTCAACCATCCAGTATTGACCCTCTCCCTGGAAAACCAGCCTTTTCCCGCCATTTAAGTCTCTCAGCACCAATTCCCTGATCGCTTTTGAGCGTTGCACATAGGAAGCATAGTCCGGCCCCATCGTCTTTAAGCTTTCTATGTCCAGCAAAGGGCAGTACACGATGAACATATTCTTCGCCGCCAGGGTCTGGAAAAGCTGGCTGTGAGGCAAAAACACCGCCATCATTTCGTCGTTAAGTCTCCAGTAATGCCCGGCCAGCTGCTCCCGCTCCCTATGGGAGGAAAAGGGGTAGATCCATACTAAATCCTCAGAGCCATGGATGCGAAATATCTCAGGTTCAATGCCCAGCAGCACCGTATCCTCAAATCCTTCTCTTGCCACCGCTTCAAGCTTAAGCCCTTTTTGGGCAAAAAGCTTTGTTACCTCGCTCAAGGTCAGGGGACGATACTCCAGCTCTTCTTTGGTCATTCCCGAGGATAACCCTATCGAACCGGCGATCATCAGAAAAATCAAAGTGATGACAGCCAAGGATTGTACCGTTTTCGCCCTGCTCATCATCATGCCCTCCTCTTATCTTATTCTCAGGAAAAAATAAAGGAATTAACACTATTAACCAGTGTTAATTCCTTCTTCTATTTCAGAGCAGCAAAATCCTTTTTTAGTTCGATTCATTATTCGTGCTTACTTTGCGCTGGTTTCTCCCCTGCAGCCAATTCTTAATATAGGCATAAACCGCGGGAACAGCCGATATGCCAATGATCGCAAAGATCACCAAGGTAAAATTATCCTTTACAAAAGGCAGATTGCCAAAGAAATAACCTGCGCAAAGAGCTACCGTAACCCACAATAAAGCCCCTACGAAATTATACGCCAAGAACCTCAGGTATTTCATGGTGCCGACACCTGCCACAAAGGGGGCGAAGGTGCGAATAATCGGCAGAAAGCGGGCAATGATAATGGTCTTACCCCCATGCTTTTCATAAAACCTTTGGGTCTTCATCAGATTCTCATGGTTAAGGAAACGCATTTCTTTGGAGAATACTTTCGGTCCCAGGAAACGGCCGACCTCATAATTCACCGTATCCCCGATGACGGCAGCCGCCAGCAGTAAGAAAAACAAAATCCACACATCCAAGGCACCGCTGGCCGCGAAAGTACCTACCACAAAAATTAAAGAATCCCCGGGCAGAAATGGGGTCACCACCAATCCTGTTTCAGCAAAGATAATCAAAAAAAGAATGAGATATGTCCACACTCCATAAGAAGCTATGATTTCACCAATATGACTGTCCAAATGAATAAAAAAGTCCAACACGGTCTGCAGCAATTCCAAAGTTTAACCCCCTACCATCTTATAGAAAACCCATTTGTCAGCTAGTCCTCTCTTCCGAATTATCATAGCGTTTTATAGAAAAAAAATCAAATAAACTGCTTAAGATTTAAGAAAAGATTAATAAAAAGAAAAAACCGCCTGGAAGAGACGGTTCAGCTTTTGACAAGAGTTACCTCTTGTCTATATAAAAGGTAGGAGAAGAATGTCGTTACTTGTATACTATCACAACACCTTAAACTACAGGTGAAGAAACTGTAAACAAAATGTTAACATTATGTGAAGGAAATTGGCAAAGCCCCTTCACCTTCTCAACCTTCTTGGAATAAGACCGTGGAGAGATATCTTTCCCCCGTATCCGGGAGCAGAACGACGATATTCTTTCCTTTATTTTCCGGTCTCTTGGCGATTTGGGTCGCCGCATAAGCCGCAGCACCTGAGGAAATCCCAACCAGCAGACCTTCCGTCTTCGAAAGTTTTCGAGAGGTCTCAAAAGCTTCCTCATTTTTGACCTGGAAAATTTCATCGATGACTTCTGAGCTATAGACACCGGGGACAAATCCGGCACCAATACCCTGAATCTTATGAGCTCCGGGAGTTCCTCCCGACAGCACCGGTGAATCTGCCGGTTCCACCGCGATAACTTTTACCCCCGGTTTCTTCTGCTTCAGGGCTTCACCCACACCGGTTACCGTTCCGCCGGTGCCCACTCCGGCCACAAAGATATCCACTTCTCCATCTGTATCTCTCCAGATCTCTTCAGCGGTGGTTTGCCTATGAATTTCCGGGTTAGCCGGATTGTTGAACTGCTGTGGTATAAAGGAATTCTTATATTCAGCAGCTAATTCCTCAGCTTTTTGAATAGCTCCTTTCATGCCGGCCGGCCCTGGAGTCAGCACCAGCTCCGCTCCCAAAGCCTTGAGCAGGTTCCTTCTTTCCACGCTCATGGTTTCAGGCATGGTTAAAATCAAGCGATAGCCACGGGCAGCGGATACAAAAGCCAGGGCAATTCCTGTATTGCCACTGGTGGGCTCAATAATGACCGTATCCTTGTTCAGCAATCCTTTCTCTTCCGCGTCTTTGATCATGGCGTAGCCAATTCTGTCTTTGACGCTGGAAAGAGGGTTAAAGTATTCAAGCTTTGCTATGACCTTAGCCTCTAATTCATGGGCCTTATTGTAATTGGACAGTTCCAATAATGGGGTATTGCCAATTAGGTCAGTTAAACTTCTGGCGATTTTCGACATGTGGGTAACCTCCTTAAATATAAAATTAAGCGCTGTTTCCTATACCGTCTCGTTATTCCTAGTATTCTTATTTGTTTTGTTGTCTTTATTGTAATCCTTTACCTGCTCTGCTGTCAATAGAAATTTAACTAAAGACCATTCTCATGAGTATCCTGGCTGTAATGGCTTAATTCCATCAGAAAAGCCTCCGAGGCTTTCGTAAAATAAGTTTGCTGGCCTCTCGCAATAAGGAACTCCCGTGACAGGCGGGGCAAGTTTTCTTCCAGGGGTATAATGGCTATTTCTCCTGCCTTAATCTCTTTTTGAATAATCAGCTTTGATACTAAAGCGATTCCCAGTCCGCTCAGAACCGCTGCCTTAACCCCAGTGTTGCTGCTGAATCCATAAGAATGCTTGACCGGAATCTTCAGTGTTTCGATAAAGCGATCACTGAACTCACGGGTTCCGGAACCCGTTTCCCGTAAAATCCAAACCTGATCCTCAAGATCCTGAGCGGTGACCCCTTTTATTTTTGCCAAGGGGTGACTTGGCAGAGCAATCAAAACCATTTCATCCACCATGAAAGGCTCCAGGATAAACTCCTTACCGGTGATCTTACCCTCGACTAAAGCTACATCCAACCGGTTCTGCCTTAATCCTTGAGCAATCTCTTCCGTATTCCCGATGGTGACATTAATATTGAGATTGGGATACCTTCTGGCCGTTTGACTGACCAATTCCGGCAGAATATATTCCCCGATCGTAAAGCTCGCCCCAATGCGGAGATTTCCGGAAACAATGCTTTGAATCTGGTTGATTTTTTCTTTGGCCTCCTGGTATTGATTGATGATTCTGCAGGCCTGCTCATAGAGGATTTCTCCAGCCGGAGTCAAATCAACATGCTTTGAGGAACGATAAATGAGCTTTGTTCCAAACTCATTCTCTAAATTGCGAATGTGTGAGCTGACAGCCGGTTGGGAAAGGAAGAGATCTTCGGCTGCTTTGGAAAAGCTTTTTTCTTCTGCTACTTTCCTGAAAATTTCTAAGGTTTCTATGATCAATGGGACTACCTCCTGTTTATAAGCATTCGCTATGTATAGTATAACAAATCGGGATTGCGTTTAGTTCCTTGCTAAGGTTAAAGTAGAGATACGTTTTTAATCGGTTTTAATATTTACCTTAGGAGGATATCATGGCCATCATAAATAATCCAGTCGAAAGAACAGAAAGACACTTTCCTTCAGCTAAATTCCCCATCGCTCCCTTCCTGCCGGGACTGCTTTTCACCATGGGAGTTGCCGCCTTCGCCACGGGAATAGCTACCCTACCCGGCATCAGCAAGATTGGCGCCATGCTTTGTGCGATTTTTATAGCCGTTCTTTATCGCAATACTTTGGGCTATCCGGAAAAATGCCGCCCCGGCATCCAGTTTACCGCTCAGAAAATTTTGCGCTTTGCGATTATCCTTTATGGCTTTCGCCTCAATATCCATCTGGTCCTGCAACAAGGCCCCTCCCTTTTGTTTCAGGGGGTATTCACCATTGTCATCGCCGTCTTTACCACCCTTTTGGTGTCTAAGTGGCTTAAGGGTGATCGGCAGTTGTCCCTGCTCCTGGGCATTGGGACCGGTATCTGCGGGGCGGCGGCCATTGCTGCAGTTGCTCCTATCCTCAAAGCGAAGGACGAGGATACCGCCATCGGGGTGGGTATCATCGCCTTAATCGGTACTCTTTTTACCCTTGCCTATACCCTGCTTTATCCTTATCTAGGCTTAACCGCCCTCCAATACGGAACCTGGAGCGGGATCACCTTACATGAGATTGCTCATGCGGCGGCGGCGGCCAATTCAGTGGGAGCCGATGCCTTGACCGCCTCCTTGCTGGCTAAATTGGCCAGAGTCTTCCTCCTTATTCCTGTAAGCTTCGTTCTGCTTTGGTGGGTGCGCCGCCAAAGCAAAGAAACTGAGGACTCGACTCAGAGAGCCTCCTTTCCCTGGTTTCTGTTAGGCTTCATCTTAACCAGTCTCATTGGCACTTATCTCCCTCTGCCCACAGAAGTCTTGAATGCCATTGCCACCCTCTCCTCCTTTTTAATGGCTGCCGCCATGGTCGGATTAGGACTTAATGTTCATTTAGCCAGCCTGCGTTCAAGAGCCCTGCGTCCCCTCCTCGCTATGCTCGTCGCTTCTGTCCTGGTTTCCGCCTTTTCTTATTTCACTCTGATACTTTAACAGCATCATTGCCAATTCATAAGGAACGCCCCTGTGTCTCTCTGCAAGGGTATATCTACCATTACAGATTTGCACAGGGGCAATTTTCTTTCCTTATTCAAGCATCATGAAGAACACACTTCCTATTCTCAGCCGGCGGCTTTTCTTAGGGCCTGCTCGAGATCATAGATGAGATCCTCTGCATCTTCTATACCAATGGAGAGCCTGACCATATCCGGGGTAACTCCTGCCGCCACCAGATCCTCTTCCGATAACTGAGCATGAGTGGTGCTGGCCGGGTGAATGACCAATGACTTGGCATCGGCTACATTAGCCAGCAAGGAGAAGATTTCCAGGCTGTCAATAAACTTCTTGCCGGCCTCGATCCCGCCCTTAATACCAAAGGTAAAGATGGAACCCGCACCTTTGGGAAGATATTTTTGAGCGAGTTCATAGTATTTACTCTCTTTAAGGCTGGGATAGTTTACCCAGGCCACCTGAGGATGATTGCTCAAGAAATCCACGATTTTTTTCGTATTGGCCACATGCCTTTCCACCCGAAGGGAAAGAGTCTCCAGCCCTTGGAGGAACAGGAAGGAATTAAACGGACTCAAGGCTGCTCCCGTATCCCGCAAGAGCTGCACCCTGGCTTTGGTGATATAGGCTGCCGGTCCCAATGCTTCCGCATAGTTTAAGCCATGGTAGCTGGCATCCGGCTCAGTTAAGCCCGGGAATCGGCCGCTGCCGGCCCAATCAAATTTTCCTGAATCCACAATAATCCCACCGATGGAGGTTCCGTGTCCCCCGATGAACTTGGTCGCTGAATGGACTACAATATCCGCCCCAAACTCAAACGGGCGAATCAGATAAGGTGTACCAAAGGTATTATCAACGATTAAGGGCACTCCATATTCATGAGCGATCTGAGCCACAGCCTCAATATCGATAAGATTAATGCCCGGATTGCCTATAGTTTCAATATAGAGAGCCTTCGTTTTTTCGGTAACCGCTTTGCGAAAATTCTCCGGATCATCAGGATGGACGAATACCGTCTTAATCCCCAGCTTAGGCAAGGTTGTTGAAAAAAGATTGTAAGTTCCTCCATAAAGGGTACTGGCTGAGACAATCTCATCTCCCACTCCGGCAATATTTAAAATGGCATAGGTAACTGCAGCCGAACCCGAAGCGACGGCCAATGCTCCCACTCCACCCTCCAAGGCGGCGATCCGCTGCTCGAAAACATCGGTGGTGGGATTCATGATCCGTGTATAGATATTCCCGGTTTCTTTTAAGCCAAATAAATTGGCCGCATGTTCCGCATTATCAAAGACGTAGGATGAAGTCTGGTAAATAGGTACAGCCCTTGAACCTGTGGTAGGATCGGCCGTTTGCCCTCCATGGACCTGTAGGGTATCAAATTTTAATTGTCTCTCGCTCATCATACCGCTCCTTTACCCTCAATCTGGCGCACTCTCAAAGTAATCAAATATGTTTACTCCACTTTAAATAAAGTTTAAGTTCATTCACCTCTTTTGTCAATAGAAAAACCCGATGTATTATATAATTTTTTATTATTTATTTAATCTATATTCTAACAGTTTTTAAGAAGAGAATAAAGAACAACCTTCTGAAAAAGCTCAGAAGGTTGTTGCTTTAGATATAGTACATGATGCCGCTATGGCCGCTCATCACATTATATTCGTGAACAAGATCCTCTAAGGTCAGCGAATCCACCAATTCATTAATGCGCTCAGTCATCTGATCCCACACCTTAACTTGAATACACTCCTGGATGCTTACCCCGCCTTCCTGAGGCAGTTCTTCATTGGCAACGGATAATTCTCCTTCCAGGACTCTGAGAATTGTGCCGACTTTAATCTCAGCCGCTTTGTCCGCCAAGACATAACCGCCCTGAGCCCCTTTTACACTATTGATGATCCCCGCCTTGCGCAATGCGGAAAAAACCTGCTCTAAATAGTTCTCAGAGATATTTTGTCGTTCAGCAATATTGGAAAGGGGCACATGTTCTCCTCGGGAATGAACGGCCAAATCCAGTAATGCCCGCAGCCCGTATCTGCCTTTTGTTGATATTTTCATTCCTTTAACACTCCAAGCTTAAGAATTCAGATGGGTTTAGTTTTAATGTAATACGGATTCCATACTTTGTCAAACCCTGCTCTGAGAATAATAGGGCTTTCCCCTAAAGCTTGATGCTTCAGGGGAAAGCCCTTTGTTCACCTATTATGCCGGCGGTTACTGCCTTAATCCATAAGTCTGAGTCACATCGAGAACAAAAATAATCCCATTCCCCGGTTGTTCAATATGAAGTTCATTGCGTATAGCCGTGACGATAGCCTCTGTGGTTTGGCTCTCCGCCAGGATCATGACAATTTCCTTTTCCGGTTCGATAGCCATGGAGAACAAGGTGTGAGTCTCGTGAATTCCTGAGCCACGGGCATTGATGATGGTTCCACCTCTTGAGCCGGCTTTCGTCGCTGCCTCTATGACCTCTTCAGCCTTACCTCTGTCCACTACAGTATAAATGGCATGATACATAGGAATTTCTGCACCTCGACTTTCTTGTTCACTGCGAAAGGAAAAATGACGGCCTACAAACCCCCTCACCGTAGTTGTAAAGGCAATGCCGTGATTCGGTTTATGCAGCGCTAATTTCTCATTAATCACTTTTAAGGCATACTCAGCTGTGCTTTTTTCTCCGAGCATCAGCACAATTTCTTTGCGGATATCCGTCAAATCCAAAAACTTTAGAATCGGATGATTGACCGTGCCTCGCCCTAAGAAAATCGTTCCTCCGGATATTCCACACTGTTTGGCAAGTTTGATTACTTTGCTGCCAACGCCAAAATTGACGACGAAGCAAATTAACTCAAATTCCTTTCCATCAGAGCTAAGCTTCATTTTCCTTTAATCCTTCCTTCACCGATTTCATCTTAAAAATAAAACCTAACGTTTGTAAAGCAATAATTGGAGTCATGGCAACCATGGCAATTACTCCGAAACCATCCACCATGACATTAGCCCCTTCAATAGCTTCAGCGGCACCTTGGGCAAAAGCCAGGATAAATGTTGCTGTCATCGGTCCAGAAGCAACCCCCCCTGCATCAAAAGCCATTCCTACAAATAATTTCGGCACGAAATACATCATAAGGATGGAGACCACATAACCCGGCAAAAGGAAATGCCATAACTGAAGTCCTGGGATCAAGATTCGAATCATCGATAATGAAACCGCAAAGGCAACTCCAATGGAAAGAGCTATCAAAACCACCGGTCTCTTTACATATCCACTTGTAACATCTTCTATTTGATGTGTCAAGACATAAACTGCAGGCTCTGCCAAAATGACTACCAAACCAAGAATAAAGCCGATGACGACAATGATCCATTTACTATCTAAAACGGCTACATTATAGCCAATCTTGCTGCCAACCTCCATAAAACCTGCATTAACTCCTGTCAGAAACAGAACCAATCCGATAAAAGTATAAACTAAACCCTTTAATACTTTACGGTAAGCCTTTGAAGATAATTTAAAGGAGATTTTTTGAAATAAGAAAAACATAAACATTATGGGCAGTAAGGCTATGAAGATTTCAAATGCTACGACAGGAAGTTTATTAATAAATGGTGCCAAAAGGGAGGACGAGACCTGAACGGACTCCTGAAGGCTCCCTGTGATCTCATCCTGCTTGGATAGGATGCTCATGATCATGACGGCAATAATTGCGCCGGCCGAAGTAACGGCTACAAGACCGAAACTGTCTTTTTCCGAAGCCTTGCCATCCTTTTTTAAAGATGAAACCCCCAAAGCCAAAGCCAGCATGAAAGGTACAGTCAGCGCTCCGGTAGTTGCCCCGGAGGCGTCAAAAGAGATCGCCAGAAATTCCGAGGAGGTGAAAAAACTCAAGCCCAGGATGATCAAATAGAGAACCGTGAGTAACTTATACAAAGGAATATTATATATTATTCGGACTAAGCCAGTTGTGAGCATAACAGCAATCCCAATAGAAACCACCACAACAATGCTCAGCTTCGCTATAACCCCTGAAGTGACCATATCCACTTGCCCGGCAAGGATATGCAGATCAGGTTCAGCAATAGATATAAAAAATCCCAATACTAAACCTGCCGCCACAACAATCCACAATTTGTTGCTCTTCGTTAAAGCTCCTCCCATCAGAGTCCCTATTTTACTAATTCCTATATCCACTCCAAAAAGGAAAATAGCTAACCCCAAAACGATTAATAATGCCCCGAGAAGAAATCGGAAGACCAATAAAGGTTCCATGGGAATAATTGTGAAATTTAGAACCAATACAAGAATGATGATCGGGACGACGGATATTAATACTTCTTTTAATTTCTCTAAAAGTACATTCAAATAAACTTCACTACCCTTCTATCTATGTCTTATTGCGTCTTGGCACGCTTATAACGCAGGTATTCAATAAACTTCTCCACCTCCTCGATTTCATTTTGCGAAAGATCACCACAATCGATTTTTTGGGGATGACCTTCATTAAGTGAACTATCTTCCAGATACCCCGCCGCTTTCATCAGCTCGTTGTAGCTTAAATCCAGGGCGAGAGCAATCGATTTCAGCACACAGGGTGAGGGATGCTTCCGCTCCCCATTTTCCAAACGGTAAATCTCCGTATGGCTCAGCCGGGCAAGCTCCGCAAGTTTGCGCAGAGAAATTTTACGCGCCACTCGCTGAGCCCAAATATAATGGCCTAGATCGACCAATTTCAGCACCTCTTTTTGGGTTAAATAAAGAAAATGTTTTTAATAATAACTTAATAATTATATCACCCTCTGTATCCTTTTGTCACCAAGTCATACCAAAATGGTGACAAAAGGATATATATCAGGACATTTTAAAGATTGATTATATTGAAACTATTCCATACAATTATTGACTACCTTACAAAGATTAGGTATAATGGAAGAAACTCGTTAGTTCTTGTGGATGAAAACCTTCTCGATTGCCTGTGGCTTTGGGGAGCAGGACACTTCCCATACGACGGGTGGAATTTAAATCTTGGAGGTTTTTTTTAAATGTTTGCAGACAAAGTTCTATCCTGTAAAGATTGTGGCGCAGAATTTGTCTTCTCTGCCTCAGAGCAAGAATTCTACGCAGAAAAAGGCTTTACAAATGAGCCTGGCCGCTGCCCTTCCTGCCGTTCTGCCAGAAAAGCTCAAAATCGTAACGGTGGTGGATATTCTTCCCGCCCACAACGGGAAATGTTCCCCGCTACTTGTTCATCCTGCGGAAAAGAAACGACAGTTCCTTTTCAACCTACGGGTGACAAACCTGTCTATTGCCGTGATTGCTACACCCCACGTAAGCGCAGCAACTGGTAATCTATAGCGTACATCGTCAATGAAGAACTTTGAGTCATTACTCAGAGTTCTTTTTATATACTATCTCTTTCTCCTTCGGTTGCCTTTCCAATCCGCCCATTCTTCCGATTGATTTTACTATATTAATTAATTCGAAAAAGATATTTATTCTAATTACAAAAAATAATATATTAATTTTTAGCTATATTAAATATTATTATTTATGCTATATAAAAAATAAATGTTAACTTTCTATGAATTTATTCACAAGTTACTTGCTTATGCAACAAAAAATAGGTATGATAGAGCCATAAGGAACAATATTGTGAGGTTTTATTATGCCAACGTTTCATGAATATACTGCAAGATCGTTCGGATTTCATCTGAATAAGGCAGCACGTCTTATTGCCCAGCGATTGAGTCACAACTTCAAAGAACATGATTTTGAAGTTACAATAGAACAATGGAGATTACTCCTCTATTTATGGCGGGAAGACGGCCAGACTCAAAACAGTTTGGCTCTGAGCAGCAATAAAGATGAGCCCAGCGTTTCCAGGATCATCAACACTATGGAAAAACATAACCTGGTGGTCAGAACCAGGCATCCTCATGATCGGCGGACGAATCTCATTTATCTTACGGAGACCGGAAGAAATCTTAAAGATGGACTTATGGCTATGGGAGACAAAACAAACGAAGAAACCACTCAAGGGATTGGCCTCGAGGATTTAACAGTTTGTATCAGAGTCTTAGACAAGGTTATCGATAATCTTTCCGCTCTTAACTAGTGAAATTAATCATTACTCACCCCAAAGAGGGCTGACTTCAGGATTGGACAATCCTAAAGTCAGCCCTCTTTCTATGGTCTTCTTCATGTATTTAACATATATCAAATACACTTTAGCCCATCAACATAACGATATACCTCCAAGACTGCCCCGGGGGAAAGATTCTCATCAAGGATTCCGGCACTGCTGCCAAAGATATAGCTCCCAGGCAGGACCGTCCTTAATAATTCATCCACCTTGGGGACTCCACCGGCCTCAAACCAGTCCAGCCCATACCCGCCCATAAGACACATATCCCTGCCTACGGCTTCTCTGACTTCCGCAAGATCCATGACAGACTCCAAGGAATGAATCCCCTTAAAGCCCATTTCCTTTAAATCCTGGAGAATAAGCCGGATATCCCCATCTGAATGAAAGAAGATCGGCAGCTCTCTCCCTGCCAATTCCCGGGATGTGCGGCGCAAACTCTGCAGGAGTTCCTTAAGGTACGGAAAAAATATCTCCCGCATAATCCGGGGGGAAATATATAGTCCACGGTTATAGGCGATATCATCAGCGATCAAAATTCCATGAGCCCCGGAAGCGATAGCCTTCCTGCCCAGCTCCAGACTCTTTTGCATCGACTCCTTGACAAGCTCTGCAATTTTTTCTTGATCTCTCACCGTATCCATCAGGAAAGCTGTAAAATCGGCATAACCATGTCCCACACCCTGAAAAGGACCGTCAAGCAAGGCAAAGAGGAAAAAATCACTTTCCTCTTGCCAATGTTGCAGTTCTGCCCATGGTTTATCCGGCTTTTGGGAATCGGCCATAAAAACAAGGGCATCAAGGCCTAATAATTCATAGGCCTTCATCCTCGCCTCAAGGTCAAGGGGGGGCGGGCTGGGGAAGGAGGACTGTTGAAGAAGTTTGGCAACCAGGCCATCCTCAACAAAGAACTCCCCCTTGGGAAGCTTATCCACTGCCTCCCCATCTATCATTGCCAAGACCCTTTTAATCTTCGTCATATTCCCTCCGAGCAACTTACACTCCGTATTATCTCACGTAGTTGGCAGGATTTACGGTATCGCCATTGACGATGATTTCAAAATGGAGGTGGGAGCCTGTGGAACGGCCTGTGGAACCGACCAAACCAATGGTCTCACCCTGAGAAACGGATTGCCCCACCTTAACCAGTATTTTAGAAGCATGAGCATAACGGGTTTGGATGCCATTACCATGGTCAACCAAAATGCAATTCCCATAGTTGCCTTGCCTGCCTGCCGCAACGACTGTCCCGGCGGCCGCGGCCACAAAGGGATCACCGCTGGATCCCGCATAATCAATACCTGTATGGAACTCGCTGCCGCGGTATCCATAATAGGAACTGACATAGCCTCCGTAAGGTCTTACTAAGGCCGGCACTAAACCGCTACCCCGGGAAGCGCTGGCTACCTGAACACGTTGAGGCCCCTTAGTCACCACTTGGGACACCGCTTCCTTAGTCACTTTCTCATCTACGATAGTCTTTGTGACAATTTTATCATTCTTCTGCACATACGAATATGTAACAACCTTTTCACCGTCGGCTCCGGCTTTGGTAACTTTCGATGTACCGCTGGCTAATTTATTGTCAACCTTGGTCTCCACATCAAAGGGTATAGTTTCGGTCGCCGTCTTGGTTCCCTCAAAGACGACGGTAAGATAGGGACTGACCTTCTCAATCGCAATTTTTTCTCCGGGCTTAATGATGGTATCGAGGGTTGCTCCGGGGTTAGCGGCAAGAACTTCCACGGTTTTCAAGTCATTCTTACGGGCGATCAACCACCAGGAATCGTTTTCTTCCACCACATACTCTTCTTTTTGCACATTGCCCTGTTTCAGCACCTCCAAGGCTTCTGCCACGGTGGTAATTGCTTCAGGCAAAGCTTCTACATCCTGAATTTCAACCTCTTCTTCAAAGGTTACCGCAGTCAATTTATTATTCTCATCTTCTTTGACGTACATTTCCTCGTAGGCTTTTAAAAGCTTATCCGCTTCCGCCTGGCTCGCTAAAGTGAACATGGGATGGTCTGCTATTTTTAATTCCACCGCTTCAATAAAGAAAGACAGCTTGCCTTTAAGCTCCTCTTTAGTTAAGGGAGTATAGCCATTATCGATTCGTGCCGTAGTATATTCGATTTGGTCATGGGTCTTGGCGACCTCTCCGACAGGAGCTCCTTCTTCATCAAGGACTTGCTCCAGCAGCTTTTCTCCGTTGTTGACGCTTTCCACTATACCCACCGTTTCACCATTAATGACTACATAGGCCGCAGGAGCTGTGGTATTAAGATAATATCCTCCGCCTCCCAGCGCCAGTAGGACGGCTAAGGCTCCGCCAATCATTTTGGGAGACTTCCATGGTAGTTTATTCAAGGATTCAATCCAGATTTTTGGCTCTAGCTTGATTTTCACAGGCCGCATACTTACCTCCTATTACACAAACAACTCAAAACCATTATACAGGATGGTTGTGATGATTTTGTGAAAATCTTTAAATTTTTTCTGTTTCACTCCTAAGAAATTATCTATTCCCACAATTCTCGACTTAATTCTTCAATTCTTTTTTTCCTTTTTGCGGTTTCCGAAGGATCAATCAGATACTCTCCATTGCTTAAAACCAAACTGTCCCCTTCCTTGGCTTCTCTGGGCAGAGCATGACGGGGAACATTGATGATAACCCGATCTTCTTGTTCAATCACCGCAAACTCACCTTCAAAACGATCAATAATTCCTTTCATTTTCAGGCAACTCCTTTCTAAGATGCAAAGATCCTTCAGGCAGTTTTCTCTTGGCTTATTGAACCTCATGGGTTGTTGTGGCAAATGTGAGTGCGGAACCATTGGCAGTCACTGTTATGGTCCCCACTTGATCGGTTCTGTAAATCCCAATCCCTGCATCGCTTAACCGTTTAAGAACAGTTTCTGTTGGGTGACCATAGCTGTTATCCTTCCCTACAGAGATAATAGCATACTTGGGAACTACAGCAGCGAGAAAATCTTTCGTCGTCGATGATTTACTGCCGTGATGACCTACTTTCAGGACATCAGCCTTTAGATTTACACCAGCGGCCAGCATTTCTTTTTCCGAGACATCTTCCGCATCTCCCGTAAAGAGAAAGGCATGGGGTCCATAGACTAAGCGCAGGACGATGCTGTAATTGTTCATGTCCTCATATTGGCCGGACAGAGGGGCAAGGATTTCTGCTGAAACGGCAGGCATGCCTTCCTCAAGAGGCCCTAAATCCAACTGGACTCCGGCCTTCCCTTCCTTGATTTTCAAGCCTTTCTCCTGGACAGCCAGCAAAACATCCTCAAAGGTCCTGGTAGTGCTGGTCACCTTGGGCATAATCACCTGCCCGATCTTAAACTTCTCGATAACCTTATCCAATCCTCCGATGTGATCCTCATGAGGATGAGTTCCAATCAGGATATGAATTTCCTCAATCCCTCGGTCTTGGAGATACTTGATTAAGAACTCGGCATCGGCATTATTGCCGGCATCGATCAATATATTTTTGCCGTTGGGAATCTGAATCAGGGCTGAATCGGCTTGACCTACATCGATAAAGCTTACCTGCAAAGCCTTAGTATCCGCGTTATCTTTCCCTAAGAAACTTCCGGGGTTTTGCCCTTCTTTAACGCTGTTCCTCTGATCCTGAGAGTTCTGAGGATTAGGATTCGCCAAGTCTGCGCAGCCTATTAACAATATTGACAATAGGAGAACTAAAAGAAAGCTCCCTATCTTATAACCTTTCACAGCATCCCTCTTCTTCTATCTTTTGGAATAATTAAAACTTCTACTCTCTTATCTCTATGTACATCTATCTTATCTCTATATACAACCCAAAGAAGCTCCTGAAGGCTCCACACCATTCAGGAGCTTCTTATTAAGCTTTCGGCCCGGCCTGGCGGATTTCTTCAGCAGTCTGGGCAAATTGCTCGAAGTTCTTTTGGAAGCGCTGAGCCAGTTCCCTGGCATTGATATCATAAGCCTCTTTATTCTGCCAGGTCAATCTTGGATTTAAAACCTCACTGGGTACCCCTTCCACATGGTCAGGAACCAGGACGCCAAAATTCGGATCAGCGGTGAATTCAGCCTGCTCCAAAGTGCCCTGGAGGGCTGCCGTAATCATCGCCCGGGTATAGCCCAGTTTGATACGCTTGCCCACCCCGTAAGCGCCGCCGGACCAACCGGTATTGACCAGATAGACCCGTGTACCATAGGTGTCGATTCTCTCTCCCAGCATTTCCGCATACACTTGGGGTGCCAAAGGAAGGAAGGGAGCACCAAAGCAGGTGGAAAAAGTCGCCTGTGGCTCTGTAATTCCCCGCTCAGTTCCGGCCAGCTTGGAGGTATATCCGGATAAGAAATGATACATCGCTTGTTCCTTGGTGAGTTTGGCGATGGGAGGCAATACACCAAAGGCGTCCGCCGTGAGGAAAACAATCACCTTAGGCTGTCCCCCTACACCGGGGATTACGGCTCCTTCGATATAGTCGATGGGGTAAGCCGCCCGTGTATTTTCCGTCAGTGTGGCATCGTCATAATCGGCAACCTGGGTGTCCGGATGAAGAACGACGTTTTCCAGAACCGTTCCAAAGCGGATGGCCTGCCAAATCTGCGGTTCTTTTTCCTCGGAAAGGTTGATGCATTTGGCATAGCAGCCCCCTTCAAAATTAAAGACCCCGTTTTTTGACCAGCCATGCTCATCATCACCGATTAAACAGCGCTCCGGATCGGCGGAAAGGGTGGTCTTTCCCGTTCCGGATAAACCAAAGAACAGGGCTACATCCCCATCCGCACCGATATTGGCCGAACAATGCATGGGCATGACTTCCCTTAAAGGCAAATAGTAGTTCATGACGCTGAAAATGGATTTCTTCATCTCGCCGGCATAATGGGTCCCCCCAATCAATACCACCCGCTTTTCGAAGGAGCAAATGATAAAGGCCTCGGAATGGGTTCCATGGACTTCCGGATCAGCTTTAAAGCTGGGGGCAGCAATAATCGTAAACTGGGCTTGATGGTTATCTAATTCCTCTGGGGTGGGGCGAATAAAGAGTTGGTGTACAAAGAGATTTTGCCAGGCGAACTCATTGATGACCCGGATGGGAAGCCGGTATTCTTCATCTGCCCCGGCAAAGCCATCAAAAATAAACACTTCTTCTTTAGCTTCTATATAGGCTTGGACTTCATCATAAAGCTTCTCAAAGTATTCCTGGGCAATAGGGCGGTTCACTGAGCCCCAATCGATCCGCTCATGGACCGAAGGTTCATCGACGATAAATTTATCGAGAGGGGAACGTCCGGTATATTTCCCCGTACTTACACGAAATGCTCCACTGGAAGCAAGAGTACCTTCTCCACGCTCAAGGGCCATGTCAACTAATTCTGATACCTCTAAATTATGATGAACAATTTGATCCATGATAACGCTGCTCCTTTTCCGTGATTAAAATATACAAAATACATGGGACGTGCAATACACATTCACCATTATAGCAGTAGCGCATGGAATTTGGCACCCATTTTTTCATTTTTGATGATTAATATACGAAAAAACTATGCAGCGCGGCTGGCTTTCACCAGGCTCTGCATAGTTTTTTTCTATTATCTCATCGGAATGAGGCAGCTTCAGTTGGCGGCATAGTAGTTAATAAGGCTTCCCTGGAGGATAATCTCTCTCTCGTCCTGAGTCAGCGGATTGAGCTGAAGCTTAACCTCTTTAATCCCATGAGCAGTAAACAACTGCCCTGTAACCGTTTCGGCTTCACTGATGATGCTCTGGCGAATTCCCGGGACAAAAAGCACATCATCCACATGGAAAACGATCTCAGGGTCATTATCCCAGGTAAAGGGCAACATTCCCCAGTTGATCAGGTTGCTCCGGTAACGTTTGGTAGCGTACTCCTGAGCGATATTGGCCCATCCTCCCAGGACCTTCTGACAGGATGCAGCCTGCTCCCGGGCTGAACCATCCCCAGGCTTCACGGCATAGATCACTGTACCGATCCCGGTATTGGCCAGTGCCTCCTGCAGCTGGGTATAAGCAGGGGCCGCCTGAAGGATTCGCTCTCCCAACCCGCGCAAACCGTCGCTCAGGCCGGTCAAATCCTTGGCACCGGCCACCAGGCTGCGGCGTTCTTTCTCCAAGGCTTGCACCCCTTTGGCACGTTCCACATACTGAGGCTCTTTCCGGGAAAGGGTAAATTCTGCAAGTCGCAGAGGGTTGGAGCGGTAAGAGGAGGTTTCTCCCGAAGGAATCAACTCATCTGTGGTGGTGACAGGATCGTGAATGACGGCCGCAAATTTCAAGAGAATATTCTCGGGGAGGGCAATCATCTCCGGCCAATCGGCAATATTGGGGCCGAACTTCAATTCCGACTTAAGGAGGGGTTTGCCGAAACCTTGATACACTCTCTTGGCATAGATATCAGCATTAAATTCATAATCAGCTTCTGCGGGAGTAAAATCAATCTCCGTCGCCGGGGTCAGCCGGCCACCGCGAATCACTGTGGCAGCAATAGAACGTGCGTCCATCAAGGCAACTGAAGATATCTGCAGTTCTCCGGGTTTAGAGCCTTCCCGGTTAGGGAAGTTCCTCGTGGTATGACGAATGCTGAATTGGCCGTTGGCGGGTACATCCCCGGCCCCAAAGCAGGGACCGCAGAAGGCTGTCTTGATCAGTGTTCCGGCCTGCATCAGCTTGCCGATAGCGCCCCGCTTAATGAGTTCGTAATAAATGGGCTGACTGGAGGGGTACACGCTGAAGGACAGGTAGTCGTTCCCCACCGATTGGCTGTCCAGGATAGCAGCTACATCCATAATGTTTTCAAAGCTGCCGCCGGCACAGCCTGCCACGATGGCCTGATCCACATGGAGCCGGCCCTTGACGATCCGATCCGTCAGATTGAACTTAATCCGGGGATTATCCAGCTGCTTTCTTGCTTCTGCTTCCACCTGTTTAAGGATATCGTAAGGGTTCTCATTGAGCTCGGCAATGGTAAAGGTATTGCTGGGATGGAAAGGCATGGCGATCATGGGCACGATTTTGCTTAAATCCACCATTACCATACCGTCATAATAGGCCACTTCTCCCGGCTCCAGCTTGGCATAAGCTTCACTGCGGCCATGGATATCATAATACTTCTTCACTTGATCGTCGGTGGTCCAAATGGAGCTTAAGCAAGTGGTTTCTGTAGTCATGACATCAATACCGCTGCGGAAGTCCACTGATAGATTCTCAATGCCGGGGCCCACAAATTCCATGACCTTATTCTTAACAAAGCCATTCTTAAAGACGGCTCCGATAATGGCCAGGGCTACGTCCTGGGGACCTACGCCAGGGCGGGGCTTGCCTTCCAGATAGATGGCCACCACACCGGGATATTTCACATCATAGGTTTTGCTGAGAAGCTGCTTGACCAGCTCCGGTCCCCCTTCCCCCACTCCCATGGTGCCAAAGGCGCCGTAACGGGTATGGCTGTCCGAGCCCAGAATCATGCTGCCGCAGCCTGTCATCATCTCCCTCATATATTGATGGATGACCGCTTGATGGGCAGGAACATAGATACCGCCGTATTTTTGAGCCGCAGACAAACCGAAGACATGATCATCTTCGTTGATGGTTCCACCCACCGCCGACAAACTGTTATGGCAGTTGGTCAGCACATAGGGAATCGGGAATTCCTTCAAGCCGCTGGCCCTTGCCGTCTGCACAATCCCCACATAGGTGATGTCATGAGAAGTTAAGGCATCAAAGCGAATCTTCAGATCATCCATGTTTCCGGAGGCATTATGCCGGGAGAGAATCTGATAAGCCATGGTATTTTTACGGGCCTTTTCACGATCCGGGAATTCTTCCGTGGAAAGCTGCTCCGGATCAACGGTCTGACCATTAAGATCCCAAAGAACATTTGTATCTTTTACCTCCAAGGCTTGCTTACCTTGAATAAGGTATATACCGTTTTCAATTAAACGTATCATGTCCATCCTCCATACTCTAGGTTTTTCCTCCTGCTGAGGCATGGTTTTAATTTACCTACATTTCTTATAAGTATCAACCTTTTTACACCATGTATACAATATTTAACGCCTGATGAGGATTATCCTGCTCTTTTTTGCCAAAACAAACTCTAGCTTATCGAATCGGCTTGCCTATATTTTTATCTATTCTCCATTGAGGAGCTGTGCCATCATCACCCCAGTATTCGTCCAGGACCTTTATCTTATCTTCGCTCATCTCAAAAAATGAAGCCACATGAAAGGAATTTTCCTTTGACCAAACACGTGTAACAGTAATCACACTATTGCCAATGTGTTCTATTCGTTCAACTTCGCCACTCCAGCTTCCAGGATAATCACAATTGGCTCTCAGAAATTCTTTGACATTAAATTGCTCATTTGTATTATGCCATCGGATACAGGCATCTTCGTGAAAATACTTTGGTAATTCTTCTTCGTTCTGGGTAGCAATATGATTCCAGTACTGAGTTACAAATTTGTTTATATCCATTGATATTTCTCCTTGTAAAATTTTTGTTGTCTATGTGATTTGGATGCGAACGCTGAATCCATAATACTGCGCTTTATCTTATAAGAAAAGACATACCCTCCTTGTGAGAAAGTATGTCTTTGGAGAACAATAGTGGAAAAAGTCTTTTCAAGCTGAAGATTATGCTTATTTTCTTACCGCAAGGCAATAATTCACATTGTCAAATGCAGTCATCGGATGCAAAGGATTGGCGTGATTGTAGGCTTCAAAATATTGTCCTGTCACTTCCCCAGGCGTTAGATGCTCATATATCAAGAACCCGTGGGAGGAAAGTACATTCTCCATATCTTCATAAGAATAGCCGGCAAGCATTTTTTCATTGGCCGTCGCTGCCAACATCGCTTGTTTTTTTGCCCGTTCTCCCCCTTTGTCGGTGTAGGTGTTTTCATCAGGATAGTCAAATACAATAGAACTACCCACAGGTAAAAGAGCACTGAGCGCCAAAATCAGATCTACAAATGTTTGCACGGAAAGATAATAGACAACGCCCAAAATACTGCAAAAGCTGATTTGGTTTTTATTAAATTTAATGTTTTGAGTCAAGGCGGTCTGCCATTCTTGTTTCATAAAATCGGCCGTAATATATTGGACATTATCGGGTATGGTTAGCTTGGCCTTTTCCAGTTTAGCCCTTTTATCCTTTGCCGTAGCTGGGTGGTCAATCTCAAAAATCTGTATTCCCTTAGCCCAAGCAGGCTGGCGATAGGCAAAACTGTCATACCCTGCACCCAGAATCAGATACTGTCTTGCGCCGCTTGACACTGCAGCGTAAAGTGCTTTTTCTGTAAATGCCGCTCTGCCAAGGGGTGAAGGAGATAGTTGATTATCCACTACCCATCTTAAAGCCTCATCCGGTGTCCCTTTAAAGGACGGATTAAAAAATCCAATACCTTCCGCCATATTTTTCGATATTTGTCCGTATTCTTCTTCGCTTAAGAAGAGCCTTGCCATACTGTCATTAAAAATTTTCACTTCATTGTTCTCTGCGTGGTATGCCCTGGAAAATGTGCTGACCAGTGCCGTTACACTTTTCTGTTCCATTTTAATCACCTCATATACTTAATACACCTGGAGCCTACTCAGTACAAGGCTTGAAATTTTTCTCATTTTATGGTATATTAAGTACAAGAAATCAAAGAAATTCACATTTCTGTCACATATATTGTGGCAGATTTTTTATTTTTTACACCGGAATAAAATGTCTAAGCTTTCTTTGGTTTGCTTTATCACAGGAACCCCTCCCCTAAAACGAAAAAGACTCGCACAGACGAATTCCAGATAGTAATATATGACAAGGTATGTCTTTTGGGATGGAGATGATGGGACTCGAACCCACAACTTCTCACATGCGAAGCAAGCGCTCTCCCGGTCCGTGCTTAAAGCACCCTCAAAATAGTGCTTGATTGATTGTTAATATTTGTTATTCAGAAAGAGGTTCGGTTATCGCCATCAAAATCTCATTCATTTTAGCATAATCACACAAGAAAGAAGCAGCGCTTGCTTCAACCATCTGCTTGTCGGTCACTTGAGAAAAGTCCACTTGATAACCTATGTTTTCAGCCAGATATTCGATAAAGAGCCTTTGCACTCTACCGTTACCTTCCCTAAAAGGGTGTAGGGCATTAATCTCGCTAAGGTAGAACGCCAAACGAAGTGGAACTTCATCTCGGGGGACGTCTTTAAGGTAGTTTTCTTCTTTTAATTTCCGAAATAGTATATGGGCATTTGGTTCAATAAACTGATAGTTGCAGAACATATTGCCTTTTGCCACGTTAACGCATCGAAGTTCGCCAGCCCATTCGTAAACATCGCCGAATACATACTTGTGGATCGTTTTCAAATGAAGCAGATCAAAATCACCTCGTATAACGTTTAATTTGGCATTTGCAATTCGCAAAGAGGTGATTTCTCTTTCTGCTATGCGCAGTTTTTCCGCATCCTCAATTCTCAGCTTGTTTATCAGCACATTAGAATGGGGATAGCAATATTTGTGATCCCATTCATAACTGTAATCATAATTGTTGTTCATGGTCATAGTCGTGGGCAGCTGTATGCTTTTTAACGAGTTCAGCTATGGTTTTCTCAACCAATTTATCATTTCCTGCACAATATCTGATTCTATCCTTATCAGACTGCGTAAGTGGCATTCCTTCCATCGCCATGGAGCCGTTAACCTCATCAATTAATTTTTCTAAATCTCTCACCTAAAACCACCTCGTCTTATTATACCATATTTTTACTTAAAACTTAAACAATAATCCAGGCTAAACCAATAAGAGCTACACTAGTCGAAAGATATGCCAGAATATTATGCGTTCATATTTACTGGTTAATTTATCTTTATAGCAGTTAGCTTATCTGCATCACTAGATAATTCCCATTTTTAATACAGGAACTCCGATATTATTGGCATGGTTAAGAATTCGTTTTATGCTTTTTGTAGACATATCTGTTAATAAAACAAAGACGGTATAAATCTGAACATACCTAAAAATGGTCAGATATTATACCGTCATTTATTTCATGATAGAGATGATAGGATTCGAACCCACGACTTCTTACATGCGAGGCAAGCGCTTTCCCACAGTGCTAGAGCTACATCCCCACGTCTTTAGCTAAGAGACAGACCAGCGCGTCTGCCTCATCAAAATATTATTCCTAGTACTTAATCACCGTCAAAAGCATTTTAAACCGTTTCCTGGCTTCCAAACCGTGGGGAACGTCGGAGGGCATGATCAGGGTCTCTCCCTCTTTTACAGTCAACAGCTTATCCCCGATGGTGATTTCCGCTTCGCCATCCAGAATCTGCACCATGGCGTCTCCCGAAGTGGTATGGGTGCTGATTCCCTCCCCCTCATCCAGGGAAAATAGGGTAATGCTGACGATAGGAGTCTGAGCAAGGGTGCGGCTGATCACTTGTCCCTGTTGGTAAGTAATCAGCTCTTTCAGGTCCAGAACTTGGGAAAACTCAATATTTTTCATAATTTGTGCCATTATAAAATCCCCCTTTTTCCTGCAGGCCATTTGCTTATGATTCAATCATTTGCTTATGACTTATTCTAACCTGAATTACCCTAAAAAAACGTGATTGGAATCACTTTCCAATTCTCTTTTTCAGCAAAGGACAATTTTAGTTGGATAGACTGGTTATGGGGGCAGGAATTCTGCCGCCCCGCCGGATAAATTCACGGGAAGAGAAGGGGTTCAGCTTAATCACCGGGGCGCTGCCCAGCAGTCCGCCGAACTCAACCCGATCCCCCACCTTTTTGCCGATGGCCGGTATCACCCGTACCGCGGTTGTCTTCTTATTAATCATGCCGATAGCAGCCTCGTCGGCGATAATCCCGGCGATGGTTTCCGGTTCCACATCTCCGGGGATAGCGATCATATCCAATCCCACCGAGCACACACAGGTCATGGCCTCCAGCTTCTCAATGCTCAGGGCGCCGACTTCCACGGCTTCGATCATGCCTGCATCTTCGGAGACAGGGATAAAGGCTCCGCTCAAACCGCCCACATGGGAGGATGCCATGGCTCCTCCTTTTTTCACCGCATCATTAAGCAGGGCTAAAGCAGCCGTGGTCCCATGGGCGCCGCAGCGTTCCAGTCCCATGTTCTCAAGAATTTCTGCTACACTGTCTCCCACAGCCGGGGTCGGTGCCAGGGAAAGATCCACAATGCCGAAGGGAACCTGCAAAGCTTGGGAAGCTTCTCTGCCAATCAATTCTCCCATGCGGGTAATCTTAAAGGAGGTTCGTTTAATGAGGTTGGCCAGTTCTCCCAAATCCGCCTGGGGGCTTTTCTTGACGGCATGGGCAACGACGCCGGGACCGCTGACCCCCACGTTGATCACCGCCTCCGGCTCTCCCACTCCGTGAAAGGCACCGGCCATGAAGGGATTATCCTCCGGGGCGTTGCAGAAGACCACGAGCTTGGCTGCGGCGATGCCATCCTGAGCCGCTGTCCGCCGGGCGCTGTCCAGGATGACTTCCCCCATCCTCAGCACAGCATCCATATTGATTCCGGATTTGGTGGAACCGATATTCACCGAGGAGCAGACAAACTCTGTCTCCGCCAAGGCTTGGGGAATCGCTTCAATTAAGGAGCGGTCTCCCTTGGTTAAGCCTTTTTGAACGAGGGCGGAAAAACCTCCCAGGAAGTTAATCCCCACCGTCTTGGCCGCTCTGTCTAAGGCTTTAGCCAAGCGGACCATTTCTTCGGGATTAAAGTTGGAGCCTAAAAGGGCCACCGGAGTTACCGAGACTCTTTTATTGACAATAGGAATGCCGTAACGAGCGGCTAAGCTTTCCCCTACGCTGACTAAATGCTCAGCTTGACGGGTAATTTTATCGTAGATTTTTTGTTCCACCTGTTGTACATCATCTCCGGCACAGTCCAACAGACTTATGCCCATAGTGATGGTACGGATGTCTAAATTCTCATTTTCCACCATTGCAATGGTTTGCAGTATTTCCTGAGGAGCCAGATGCATTTTCACTATAATCCCCCCTATACTCGATGCATGAATTCAAAAATATCTTCATGCTGGACATTGACCTTTAAGCCCCGGGCTTCTCCCTCGCTTTGCAATTGCTTGGTGAGCTCGGTTAAGGAGGAGGCCGTGGATTGAGTAACATCCACGATCATAATCATGGTGAAAAAACCCTGGAGAATGGTTTGACTGAGATCCAGTACATTGATGGATTTTTCAGCTAAGCGCCCGGTCAGCCAGGCGATAATTCCTATTTGATCCTTGCCTAAGATGGAAATAATCACGCGATTGGACGTATCACGGGTTGGTTCTAAGCTCATTTTTCTTTACCCCTTTTCTTTTTTGTTTTTTTTCCTTTCTTTTCACCAATAAAAAAAAGCCAAATCTTAAGTTTGACTCCGGTACACGAGCATTTGCGAACCCGCTTATTGGCAGTTATCGCCTGCCTTAGCATCGTTCACAAACTATGCGCTCTGTCCTTTTGCCTGAGAGATTGAACAGCTTTGCTGTCTTGCCCCTTCGGCGTCCTTGCGGAACTCTCCAGAGTTCTGTCCGTTTTCAGTTCATCATGGTTAGCTTACCCTGTTCTCCTGAAAACCTCATCCAGTTATTCACTTCTTTTCAGTATTATAAACATCCTTGCTCATAATTGCAAACCTTTGTTTTTAAGACTCTCCCTAATATAATAGGAGTGAAGGCAAATTACTGCTCAATTAAGCAAACCCATTAACATAAGGAGTTGAGGTATTGACTATGAAGGTTATTGCTGTTAATGGCGGCCCCCGCAAGCAATGGAACACGGCTACATTATTGCATAAAGCCCTTGAAGGAGCGCAATCTGTAGGTGCCGAAACAGACCTGTTTCATCTTTATGATCTGAATTATAAAGGATGCATCAGCTGCTTTGGGTGCAAACGCAAGAACTCCAGCCGGATAGGGCATTGTGTCCTTAAAGATGAGCTGACCCCCCTTTTGAAAGAAGTGCTGAAGTGCGATGCCCTGCTGCTGGGTTCGCCCATTTACTTTGGCAATGTCACCGGAGAAATGCGCTCCTTCCTGGAGCGGCTGTTTTTCTCCCTTCTTTCCTATAATGAAGGCCAGCGTACTGTTTTCCCAAGAAAAGTGGCCTCAGGTTTTATCTACACGATGAATGTTCCCGAAGATTTCCTGCCTCAGCTTGGTTACGAAGCGGTTTTTAAAGCCAATGCCCGCAGCCTCGAACTCCTTAATGGACCTTCCGAATATCTCCTGGCCACAGATACCTATCAGTTTGACAACTACTCCAACTATGCATCCTCCCGATTTAATGAGCAGCATAAAGCCCAGGTGCGCCAAGAGCGATTCCCTCAGGATTGCCGGCAAGCCTTTGACCTGGGAGCCAGGCTGTCCGGGCGTAATGCTGAATAGATCGTGAAAACTCTCTCCCCTCCCCTATTTTTAATATATTATGGTTTGGCGGATTGGTTTCCAAACAAAAACGCATCCCAAATTGCGGATGCGTTTTCGCCTGTTTATCGCCTTTAATCCAGATATTGAGATTGGGTCAACCTGATCATCTCCACCTTAGAATCCGGCTTCACATTCGTATTGACCAATTGGTTATCTTCCCTGTTATAGTCGAAGATCATGAGCTGACCATCCTCCAGCAGATAGAAGCCTTCCAGAGGTCCTTCACCATGTCTGCTTTCAAAGGGTTTGTATTTGTCAGCATACACGTCCTTAATTCTCTCAGCGGTATCTCCTACCTTGGCACCGAGGTTGGTGGCGAAGTCCGCGGCAATAGCGTCAATCTCCAGCACTTTGCCGGAATCTTTTCCGACAATGAGCCTGATGCCTTGCTTATACTCTCTGCTGTACCAGGCTTCAGGGAAATGCCCAGGCTCATCATAGAAAGTTTCTTGATAGTCCTTGCCCAAGATTTTCTCTGCCTGGCTGAAGGGATCGCCCAGATGGATGTTTCCCAGGCTGGCACTTTGTTCTGTCTCGTTACCTTGTCCTACACCAGGGCCTGTCTGTCCTTGGTCCCCGACCGGCAAATCCGTCCCTACCTGCTGCCCGGGTTTATCCAGATCAGCATTTTGATCCTGGGGCGTCTTGACCGCACAACCCGCCAGTAAAAGTACTGAAGCCAAAATAATCAGGAATCTCTTAAACACTGTGCATCACCTCGGTAGTTCTTCTTAACAGAGAGTATCTCCATCCCCATTTCTTTTACTCTTTTCACTGGGATTATTTTTTGCTCCGGGAAAGAGTGCGCTTTACTCCAAAAGCCCCTCCTCCCAGAACTACCGCAGCACCTAATCCATAAAGCATAGCGTCGGAACCTTCTCCTTGAGCCTCGTCACTTTTAGCGGAAACACCCTCAGCCTGCGCCTCATTACTTGTCTCCCCACCGGAAGCCAGAGGATTCACAGCCGGCTCAGCTCCACCTGCAGCTGCAGCTAAAGGCGAAGCGAATTCTCCTTCAACCACTTTCACCTTTTCCTTGCCGAACCTATCATAAAGGTATTGAGCACTTTCTTCACTATAAGGCTGGATGCCGATCTCTACATAATCACTCATAAGGCCGGTATGAGTGACAGAAAACCCCTTGTCCCCAAACTCACCGCGATGTTCCTCGAAGATAAATTGATAGATCCCTTTGTTCAGTTCCACCAGTGCCGGATCAACTTCTTGCCCAGGGCTTACCACCGGATCACTGGGTTCAACCATCATGCTCGCCAGGGCCGGCTGGACACCTGAAACCTGGCCCATATCTCTGTCTTCACTTGCATACACCGGAGCGGAAGCGGCCAGAGTCAAGCACATCCCCAACATCAAAGTTCTAGAAATTTTAAATTTAAACAAAGAATCCCCTCCCATTCCAATACCTCGAAGCATCATAGCTGCTACTGGTATATAAGACGGGAGGGGATGTTTCTATCTGACGATTTTCTTCATCCGTTTTTTGGAATTCAAATCATTAGAAACTAAAGGCTATAAACTCATTGGTCAGTTGCTCACTGATCTTCGTAACACGGTTCAAGGCTTCCGATATGGATTTGGCCTCCGTTTGATTGATTGTAGAGCTATTGAGTATTTTATTAATAATTCCATCCATGTCCTTAATTTCTCCGGCTAAGAAGTGGAGCAAAGGAACGGTGCGATGATTGGTTTGTTTTATATTGGCAACCAGCTGCTGGATGAATTGGATGGATTGCTTGCTTCTTTCCGCCAACTTTCTTACTTCATCGGCGACCAC
The DNA here is from genome assembly GCF_007830365.1 of Desulfitobacterium sp. LBE. Taxonomy (NCBI): domain Bacteria; kingdom Bacillati; phylum Bacillota; class Clostridia; order Eubacteriales; family Desulfitobacteriaceae; genus Desulfitobacterium; species Desulfitobacterium sp. LBE. Next base: position 2,327,342 of record NZ_VLKD01000001.1, read on the forward strand.
AGCGAAGCCTCTCCCCGCTTCTCCGGCACGAGCTGCTTCAATAGCTGCATTAAGAGCCAGCAGATTGGTTTGATCCGATATTTGTTTGATGGTATTAATCAGCTCATCAATCTTCTGGGTATTGGTATTGAGATCATTGGTAACTTCAATGGTTTCGTCGATGCGCTCCACTTGTCTCTGGATGCGGTCATGGGCTTCATGGATACTTGAATTCGTATCCTGCATAAAGTTCACGATACCTTCCATTGAACTCATAACTTCCTGAATATGAGCATTTAAGTCAAAGCTGATCCCTTGGGTGTTGGACAGTATTTGATTAAAGTTAAATTCTACCACCTTTTCGGTCAGATGCAGTATATCCTCAGGTTTAATGGCCCGATTAAATCCGATAATAGATACCCTATGTTTATCAAAGTATTGTCCGTAATGAGTCCAGAGAACTCCCTTAGGTCCTACATAGCCCTGCATGCCAACGATGTAATCAGCTTGCTGCAATATTTCCTTAGCCTGATCATTAGTCATCTCAGTAAATGGGAGAAGACTATAATTTACATGGTCGACCTCATGCTCATGAAGGTATTGCTCTATGGCTTTGGCCTGGGAACCGTTATTGTTAAAGATCACTACATTGGCTCCTGCGGGAAGGCGGGCAACTCTTATGTAAAAAAGGTCTTCGGGAACGAGCTCCAGAGGGAATATCTTTTGTCTGGCCACATATTTAGAGGCTTCCTCCACCCTTGTGGGAAGGACAATATAAAGATCGTCGTTTAAATTGGCCGGAACCTCTTTGATATAATATTTGTTTCTCATCTGGACTTTATGTCCAAAGTATAGAGAGGTGACCCGGTGCAATTCATCAGCGACTGCCTGGGAACTCCCGATGGTAGATATATTCATTAAGCGATTATTCATTTTCCACCCCCATCATGTGAAAGTAACCACAATGATTAACGTATACACAATTTTGACATTTCTCTGCAAAAGTCCTCTATTCTTTCAATATGATTTTTTAATGCTAACGATTAAAATAAATGAGGTTACACCTTCCACGTAAAAAGGGGCTGCTGCGCAATGAAATAGTTCATTTCGCAACACACCCCCGATTAGCACTCCCTAAAGATGCTGCCCCAAATTGCCAGGTAAATCCTTGATAAATTTCTTCTTTACCTTCGATGTGATACAAGTCCATGGGTTTAGTCAGTTCCGGCGGAAACGGATTTTGCAATAAATTAATCTTCATGAGCAGCTCAGAAACAAATTGAGAACAGAAGTAGTGATTTTCTCTGCGCATGGGGATTTTCATGGCGGCAGTAAACAGCCCTAGAAAATTATATCTTAAGAATTGGTCGGCTGCTATAAACCGAGACAGTTCATTGATCAACATCGCGTGTTGAATTTCATTGATTTTTATCCGGTAAACAATACATTCGCAATTGCTTTTTTTTAAAAAAACACCCTTATTAAAATTTTCTCTAATAAAGCCGGCAGAAAATGGATTGTTGGGCGTAACCCGTCCAAAAGAATACATGGTTTTCAAGTCATGGTCAAGGCTGATGGATGTATGAACATATTTTTCCCCAGTAAAAAGAGTCAGAACCCTGGAAAGCCATGTGCCTGTTTTCGAAAACACAAGATAAACATACAAGGTTCGAAACACCTCCGCAGTTACTATCTTTTACGGCGATCCGGTCCGGTCAAAATCAAAAACAGGAACACACCAAAGCCGACGAGAAAAAACATCATCAGTGAAGCTATGGCAATAAACACTTCCCCTGTAGCAAATCCGGCAACTGCAGCCGAAAACATACCAAAGAGCAGCAGTCCCACCGACAAAGCATAAAGCCCTGCTCTTATCTTATTCATAGCATACTTTTGGCGGGTTTCTCTGGTCAATAGGCTGTATGTCAGCAGGGCACCACCGGCAACGATAAATATTCCTGACCCTGATATACTAACAGCATCCAGCTTCATGAAGTATAACATAGCAACATTAAAAAATCCAAATAAAATTATCAGCGACCCTGCTATAGTTCCGGCGAGAGAAATTCTTGCCGTCATGGTGGAATAAACGGCTTGTTTTGCTTTATCCTGGCCAATCTGCCGCATCTCCGCCACCAAACCGCTCAAATCCCCTAAGGACACGATCGCTTCCTTAAACGCCTGGTCTTCACTTATCCCCCTATTTTTATAGTCTAAGGTTTTCTCATTCAGATTGGTCGTTATCTCCTCCTTTAGATCAAAGAGCTGCTGACTTGCCCCCACTCCGGCGAATAAAGCGTCGATATAGGCTGAGATTTTATGCTCCAACTCGTATTCAGTCTGTCTCATGTCCACCCATTCCTTCCTGATCTATCCTATTAAGAACCAACTTATCCAATATCTTTTTCGCCAGGCACCAATCCTTGATATTTTTCTCGTAAGTTTCCAAACCCTTATCTGTAATCCGGTAATATTTTCTTCTGCCGCCGGAGGTTTCGTCTCCCCAATAGGAAACGATACAACCTTCTTGTTCCATGCGCCGGAAAGCTGTATAGAGAGTCGCCTCTTTCAGTTCATATTGATGGCCGCTGAGCTCAATTATCGTCTTATAGATCCCATAGCCATAACTATCCCCTTGGCGCAAAACATTTAAAATAACGGTATCCGTATGCCCACGAATAAGATCGGTAGAAATTGTTGCTGCCATAGACTCTCACCTCTTGATATATAACGTATCACACATTACTATGTGTGTCAAAGTAATATGACAGACACTTTCTCATCAATTTTTTTTTAATCAGTTATTTTTTGCACTATTATTATTGTTAATATTTCTATACGATAGTATAATATTAGTCATAAGGATAAAAATATACTATAGTATATAATCGTTAGGGAGGCTTTACCGAGACATGATGAATAGAAGAGAACGCAAAAAAGAAGAAACCAAATCAAGCATCATCCACTGTGCCCTGGAACTATTCAGGGCGAAAGGCTTCCCGGAAACTTCTATGGAAGAAATCGCTGAAAACGCCGATATTTCCAAAGGCACATTGTACAACTACTTTGAAAATAAGGAGTCCATACTCAGTGCCTATGTTCAATCTGCCATCATGGATTTCGGCGAGGAGATGGAGGCTCAACTCAAGGAGCACAGAGGAATCGCAGCACAGCTTCGGCTCTTGCTGGATTTCAGACATGATTTTTTCGGCAAAGATCCGGAGCTGACAGCCATCTACTTAAGTTTCAGGATGCAGACCCTTTTTAATATTCCCTCAGCCAATCCTTTCAATCATCCCCACCGCAGTGGGTTAGAGAAGGTCATTCTCAATATGATTGCCGAAGCTCAAAAAAACGGGGAAGTGAGGAAGGACATCCCGACTCTGGTTTTGGCCAGGAATTTTCAGCTTATCACCGTAAATTATTTCATCTCCTGCCAGTTTGTTCAGGAACCTGCAGAGCTGGAGCAGTTGCGGGAGCAGCTCATTGAAGTGCTTTTAAGTGGGGCTAAAGCTTAAGGAGGTCACGTTATGGAAGAGCATTACACTTTATTCTTTAATGATATTGATCAAAGGGATCTGCCACTCGTTGGCGGAAAAGGAGCAAACCTTGGAGAAATGACCAAAGCAGGCTTTCCTGTACCCTATGGTTTTTGCGTAACCACCGCAAGTTACCAAGAGTTCCTTAGGGCCAATAACCTCCCTGCCTATATAGCTGAAACCATTAAAGACGCCGGCTTAGAGACGATTAAGACCATTGGCTCAGCCATTCGGGAAAGACTCAGGATGGCGGAGATTCCCCAGTCTGTCAAAGAAGCTGTCCTCCAGGCTCTGCAAAAATCAGGGGCACAACACTACTATGCCGTCCGTTCCAGCGCCACCGCTGAGGACTTGGCTTTCGCTTCCTTTGCCGGTCAACAGGATACCTATCTGAATATCAAAGGTGAAGAAGAAGTTCTGGATGCCCTTCGCAATTGCTGGGCTTCGCTCTTTACGGATCGGGCCATCCTCTATCGTATGCAAAACGGCATTGACCAGGAAAAGGTCTATATGTCCGTGGTGGTTCAAAAGATGATTTTTCCCGAAGTATCCGGAATTATGTTTACTGCCGATCCGGTGTCCGGACACCGGGGTCTTATCTCCATCGATGCCGGCTATGGCCTGGGGGAGGCTCTTGTCTCCGGACTTGTCTCACCGGATATCTATACCTTTAATAAAGCATCAGGCCAGATTCAGAGCAAATCCATCGCCGAGAAAAAGCTGGCTATCCTGCCCGTCCCGGGCGGCGGAACCGAAAAAGTGGCAATCACAGGGGAAAAAGCCACCCGTCAGGTTCTTGATGACTCTCTGATTCAAGACTTGGCCGAACTTGGTAAAGCTATCGAACAGCACTACGGCTGCCCCCAGGACATCGAGTGGTGCCTGAGCTCCGGGCTTTCTGCCGATGGTTCGCCGACGCTGAGCATTCTGCAGAGCCGGGCCATCACCTCCCTCTATCCTCTCCCCACGCCCCTCCCCCAAGATGATGCCTTGCATGTCTATGTTTCCTTAAATCATATTCAGGTTATGACCGATCCTATTTCCCCTCTCGGCATTGATATGCTGCGGCTGATGCTTCCCTTTGACAAAAGTGCCTGCAGTGCTGAAGAGTATCAGCGGGTCAAAGAGGCGGCCGGCAGGGTTTATATCGATATCAGTGAAATCCTGGCTCTTAAAACCGCCCGCAAAGCCTTTCCTCTCTTCTTTAAAAATGTGGACGCTCTGGCTGCCGAGGCTATGACTGAATTGACCAACCGGACCGGCTTTACCGACCGTATCAAAAAGGATGAAAAAACGGTTAAAGCTTTTAAAAGCTTTTTTAAGCCTATTGTCTTTAAGGCTATTCAAGCCATTCTTTTCAAGAGGCCCGAGGGTGCTATCCAATCTATCCATGACTATATTGAAAACCGGGTCAGGGATGCTGAAAAGGCCATAGAGCAAGCCAAGCCGGGCACCGACCGACTGGAAGCGATCAGGAGAACGGCAGATTTTACAGCTGATTTCAAAAATCTCCTGCCCAGACTGATGCCGGCCATCGTAAGCTTCAAGGCTCTGGAGCATTGGGAAGAAAAACTGCTGGGAAGCCGGAACTACACTAGTATCCTTGTCACCGGGCTGGAAGGAAATATCACTACAGAAATGGGGCTTCTCATCGGCGATTTGGCTGATCAGGTACGCCGCTCCCCTGATTTAATTCATGAGTTTGAAAATGAAGATTACGGCACCTTGTTCACTCGTATTCATAACCTCCCCGGGCACGAAACCTTCAAGGAAGCCTTCTGCACTTTTATGGCCAAATACGATATGCGGGCCGCCGGTGAGATCGATATGGCCAAGGACCGCTGGATCGAGCATCCCGAGCCTTTAGCCAAATCCATTCTGGCCATCGTCCATTCTGCTCCGGAAGGCATTCACCGCCAGGAATACCAGCTTACCAAGGAAAAAGCCCTGAAGGCGGCGGATGATCTGGTTAAGGAAGTGGCGGACAAACATGGCCTGCTGAAAGCCAAGCTTGTTCGCAGGCTGATTAGAATAGTCCGCAACTATCTGCCTGTCCGTGAACATCCTAAATATTTGATCATGAAACTGATCCTGCTTTGTAAGCGGGCCTTTTTAGCCGAAGCCAAATACCTGGTAGAAAAAGGTCTGCTGGCAACCGAAAAAGATATTTTCTATGTGAACTTTTGGGAGCTTTATCAAGCCATACAGGATAACCACAGCCTCACCGGGCTGGTGGAGCAAAGGAAAGAAGAGTGCCGCCACTATAAGAAGCTCAGTGCTCCCCGCCTCCTAACCAGCGACGGCGAAGAGCCTAAGGCCAGCTACCAGAGAGAAGATCTTCCCGTCGGCTCCTTGATCGGCATGCCTGTATCCTCGGGGAGGGTTGAGGGCATCGCCAGGGTAGTCACCGACCCTGCCCAAGCCTCTGTCAACAAGGGGGAGATCTTAGTCGCTCCCTTTACAGATCCCGGCTGGACTCCTCTTTTTATCAACGCTTCCGGTTTGGTCATGGAAGTCGGCGGTCTGCTCACCCACGGGACCGTGGTAGCCAGGGAGTATGGCATCCCCGCTGTGGTGGGAATAACGGATGTCACCAAAAAAATCAGGACCGGCCAGAAGATCCGCGTGGAGGGCGATGCGGGCTATGTCCTGATTCTTGATGAATAGGAGGAGATGCTTATTCTTGGCTTTATAGGCTTGCTCTTTGGCATGTTTTCCATTGGGGTGATGCAGCTCATCTTAGCGACGGCCATGCCCTTTATCGTAGAAGAAATCGGAGGAGGCGCTCTGTACGACTGGGTTTTCTCCAGCTACATGCTGGCCTCTATCGCCACCATCCCCCTCTTCGCCAAGTTTGCCGATATCTATGGCAAGCGGAAATTCTTCATCCTGGGCATGTGCTTCTTTGCTTTAGGCAGTCTTTGCGGCGGTTTCGCCGCCACTATGCCCTACTTCATAGGGGCAAGGGTCATTCAGGGTGTCGGGGCTGGAATCATCAGCCCCGTAGCCATGGCCATGGTCTCCGATATGTTTCCAGCTGAGCAGCGGGGAAAAATGATCGGCCTGTTTGGCTTGGTTCAACTTCTCTCCAATCTTCTGAGCCCGCCTCTGGGCAGTTTTATCACCAAGGAATTGGGCTGGTCCTGGATCTTCTTCTTGAACCTGGGGATGATTGCCTTTTCCATGCTCCTGGTGCTTCTGGGAAAAACAGTGCAAGAGAGCAAAAGCGACATGAAGCTTAAGGAGATCGATATCCTGGGTGGTTTGCTTTTTGGGGGCTTCTGCCTTCTCGCCGTCACCCTTGCCAATGCCCTCAGCCATCAGGGCCGGTTCGGCGTGTTAGGAGCCGCCCTTCTCCCGGCTTTGATTTTCACCGGGACAATGCTGGTGCTCAACGAAAGAAAACAAAAGAATCCCATCATCAAAATGGAATTCCTCAAAACCCAAATTATCCGCCGCTCCCTGATCAGTGCCGTGCTGTCGGGAGCCATCATGTACGGTCTGGCTGCTCTCCTTCCCCTCTGTGGGGTCATGCTCAGCCGCCAGGGCTTCCCGCTGGATGAAAGCAAAACTCTTCTGTTCTTTATGGTCAGCCTCACCTCCGGGCTCCTCGGGGGCAGCCGCTTAAACAAGCTTCAGTTAGGGCAGGTGCCCAGATACCTGTGGCTTATTCTTTCCATCAGCTCCGTTTTCCTTTTGTATTCTCTTTATACTGTTAAGATCGTCCCCTTCTGCCTGTTCTTAATCCTGATGGGCTTATCTGCCGGCGGAATCATGGCCACCTTCCTCATCAATTCCCAGAACGCTGTAGAAAGTGAGGATAGAACGGTCCTCAGCGGCCTGGTCCAACTGGGACGGTATTTTGGCGCTTCCATCGGGGTAACCCTGCTGATCGGCATGCTGCCCGAAGTCAGCCTCATCAGCGGAGTCGGGGAATTTATCGGCGCTTTCGGACTCTTAGTGCTACTCTGCCTCGCCGGAGTGATCAACGAGATTCTCTGACAATGAATCAGCTCAGGGGGACAAACACCCCTGCCAAAACAATGGAATAACGCAGGGCAATGCCGCCCACCAAAAGGGCCAAAGCGCAGACCAGCAGGACCTTTTCTTGATGGGAACGCATAAACGTCTCGATAAACAAGGGCAGAAGCAGCCCCACGCCTATAACCAAACCCCAAAAAGGCAGGGCCAGAAATCCCTTGAGGAGAATGTCAACACTGCTCCCTGCCGCTCCGCCGGCCTGCTTTGCCAAGCAAAGCATGACGCTAAGAAGGACTATTTCACAAAGGATCAGGCCTATGTCCAGCTTAACCATAGCCGGCAAGGCAGCAGCAATCTGTTCTTTACGGATCTTTTTACTTGCAACCAGGATCAAGAGGATAAACCCCACACCCGAGGATAATGCTGAAGCCAGGAAGAGCAGAGGGAGGAGAAGGGGGTTATTCCAAAAGGGAATGGCTTTGACTACCCCCAGCAAAAGCCCTGTATAGGTTGCTGTTCCTATGGCCAAGCCAAAGCCCACCCAGTCTAAACAACGGGGTGTGCTTTTTTTGAAGTACAGGTTTTGAACGATCTGGATCAGCCCTAAAAGCAAGAACAGGGAGAGGATAATCGTACCGATGGAGATCATGGAGGAAAAAGGTCTGAGCACGGCTAAGGGAGCTGCCAGAGGTCTTCCTAACTCAAACAGCAAAAAGGCCGTTCCCACAGCCACAAAAGCCGGTCCCCAGAAATACCCGATATTCTGCAAAGAATCGTCCCGGCGCCATAATTTATTGCCCAGAGCAATCAGGTACACCCCTGCTCCTGTACCCGCCAAAAAGAGATACCAAACCACAAGGTCATGCCACACCTGTTGCGGATGCATCAGCCTTCTCTCCTTTCTGCGGCTCCGGATTCAGCTATATAATACACGGCCGGACCGGTTCCCTGGTTCTTGATCAGCTGAAAGGTTTCATGTTCCAGCAGGAGGGTGGAGATTTCGCTTTGGGGATCGTCCAGATCTCCAAAAATCCGGGCACGTCCCGGGCAGCTTACCGTGCAAGCCGGGTCCAACCCCTGATCCACACGCTCATAGCAAAAGCTGCACTTCCCGGGAGTTCCCTTAACATGCTGCTTATATCCCTGCTGCTCAAAAGGCGTCAGCCCATATTCCGCAAAATATCCTTCTGATTTCTTATTAAAGCTTCTTGCCTGATAGGGGCAGGCTACCACACAATATTGACAGCCGATACAGATCTTCTGGTTTACCATAATGATTCCATCCCCTCGTTTCGTCGTGGCACCGGTTGGGCAGACCTTTAAACAAGGGGGATGGGAACAGTGATTGCAGAGAACCGGAGTAAAGGACATCCGGGCCTCGGGATAGTCGCCTTTTTCGGCCACGATGACCCGGTTCCAGGTCACACCTTTGGGGGTTGCATGCTCAGCTTTACAGGCCATAACGCAGGCAAAACAGCCGACACATCGTCTTAAATCGATCAGCATTCCATAGCGGGCCATTCCCTTTCCCTCCCTTTCCTTTGCTGTTATACCTTGCGGATTTTTACTTTAACATCCCGATCCAGATTGATTTTCAGGGGGTTAAAGAGCTCTTCCCCAAGCTTCAGCAAGTCACCAAAGGCGGGGCCGTGTTGGGCTGCGGGGTTAAAGTTAGCTGTCTTAATCCCATAAGCACCGGCGATGCCCAGGACTTTTTTGTGGATAAGGTGTGAGGTTTTCACCTTCCCTTCAATCTTGCCTCCCTTAAAGGATTCGATTGCGATCGTGTCCCCGTCCTTTAAGCCCCGTTCTGCGGCTGTCTGGGCATTGACCATGATATTTAATGAGTAAGGGTCCTGAGCTTCTGTAAGTTCCATAAGCCAGCCATTGCCAATATTGCAGGCAAAGTGATGCTGCATATTCTTGTAGTTGATGCAATAAAGATCAAACTCCTGAGGGGCTTGGTGCTCCGGATGAGGCTCCCAATAGGGAAGAGGTGTAAACTGTTTTAAAACAAAGTCATTGCCGGGTTTACGGGCAATGTTCTTTTCCACGAATTCTTTGGCCAGCCGCAGCCGGTGAGAGGCAAATTCTTCGAGATAGAGGGGCAGCCTGGCTTGGGGGTATTTACTATAACCATAATAGTTTTTAAGATCATAGATATCATAGGCGGCAATTCCGTTCTCTTTAAACCAGCCAAGGTCATATTGGCCGCCGGTTTTGGCCAGGCACATCAGCTCCATCACTTGTTCCCAGGTATAGGTCCTGGTGGTGTCAAGCTGGTAATCCCCCTTCAACCCCAAGCTGAGGTTGAGCCGGGCGAGCACCCCTTCTTTTCCCTTTAAGATACCCAGGGCTTCACTCAGTTCAAGAACGATTTGATTGCCCTCTTTGGTATTGTAAAGGGGCTTTGCTAAAACGGGTTGCTGGATAGCCCAGCCATAATTGCCTTTTTCCTGGAATACATCTGTAAAGGAGGTTCTGGGAACATAGCTGCTCAACCCATAACGCTCCAGCCAGCTGCTTTCAGGCAAGATAATGTCGGCAAATTCGGTGGGTTCATCGAATTCATAGGAAATGGCAAAGGTAAACGGAAAGTTCTTCATAATGGCGTTGACACGCTCAAAATCTCCCAGCAGGGCTTGGGGATTCCCTCCCCATATGCCCAGCACCTCGGGAATATAGTCGAATCCGTAAGATCCGGGATCTGCCAAGGTCAGCCAGGCTAAGCCTGTGGAAGATCCCGGTATGGGCGAGTGTTCAATCAAGGAGATATGCTCAGGGGTTTTTTGGAGTGGAACATAAACAAATTCCTCAGAAGTAGTCACTCCGTCCACAGGATTGATTCTATAAGAAGGGATCCCGGCGCTTTTCGCCGAACCGGGAACCTCTGCCGCTCCCACGATCAGAGCCAGAATTTTGGCGGCATGCACCACCATATAATTATCCACATGGCATTTGGAGCCTTGCTCGGAAATTATGGCCACCGGCCGGTAAGGATAGGTTATCCCCCCCAGGGTTATGGCGCTGCCGATCCGGGCCTGTTCAACCCATTCCCTTGCCAGGCGGCGTACAGTATCCGCCGGAATCCCTGTGATTGCCGCCCCTTTTTCCGGCGTGTACGCTCTGACATGCTCTTTCAGAGCACTAAAGGCTGTGCTATAGCTTTTTCCATTGAGGGCAAAGCTGCCATCCAGGGCCGGCTCTTGCAGGGTAGGATCGTCGAAGGCCTTGGCTTGTTGATCGGCTAGATCCCAGAGGAGGGGTTTGCCCAGCTCTAAACCCCGCACCTCATCCTCATACAGCTCTTCATTGCGTAAGTATAAATGATCTTCCCCAACCAAATAGGGTGAATTGGTCCTTTTTAATAAATAAGCCTGATCATAGATGGCCAGCTCATTAAGAATCACATTGATCATGGACAGCAGGAAATATCCCGTTGTCCCTGGTACAATCGGGACCCATTCATCTGTTTTGGCCAAGGACGGGCTGAGAATGGGGGTAACGTTAACGACCTTGAGCCCCCGGATGCGGGCATCGACAAAGGCATTGACCTCTTCGCTGTTTCCTTTCCCCCCTTGCTGTGAGTTAGCGCCTAAATTAAGAAAGTAGTTGCAGTACAGCAAATCAGCCCTGGCCTGACCTCCGCCATTGATGATCTTGTTGATGGGACTGCTGGATCCCCCGCACCCCACCGAGGTTCCGCCAACAATAACATTGGGAGTGCCGAAGGCCTCGGCAAAAGCTTGTTCTGTATTCATATTCAGGCTGGCCCCATGGCCGGTCAGAAATATAAACCTGCGGGGATCTTCTCCTTGAACCTGCTTAAGCTTCCCGGCAATCGCGGCGATCGCTTCCTCCCAGGTGATCTGAACCCATTTGGGATCGACTCCCCTCCCCTTCTCCGGATTGGTTCGCTTCATAGGGCTTTTAACGCGATAGGGGTTATAAAGCGTCATCAGCGCGGCAGCCGATTTGGCGCAGTTTCGCCCTTGATTGGTCGGAGAAGCAGGATTGCCTTCAATTTTTACCGCCACACCATTGACGCGATGGACCAATAGGTGGCACCGGTTATCTGCGGCACAGGCTTTACAATGGGTCGGTATCCAGACATTTTCTGTTTCATTATGATCAAAGTCCGTAAAAATCTCATCCTCAGCAAGTCCAAAGCCGGCGAGCGCCAGCGTTGCTGCCGCAGCCGATAAGCCGAGGAATTGTCTTCGCTTTAATTGCATTGTTCTCCCCCATTAAAATGATTGTATCCCCTCGCCAACAAACCCTGGTTTAGATACATTCGTCCAGCCAAAGCTGCTCTAACTTTATAAACCCTGCCAGGAAGAGAAGCAGGCCGCGATAAAAGGCTGTTTCTGCCTGCTCCCCTCCTTGGCTGCAGAGCTGAGGCAGCCATGACATATGTTCATGCCAAAAGCCTCTTTCCTGTCTGATGCTCCCCCTAACTTCCTGCACTGCATTTTCATTCCTATAGCTAAGCTCCCGGGACACCAGTTTAGCCATAAAGGCAAATTGTACCCCTGCATAATCAGGCTCTAAATAAGGATGGGCAATTTTCAAGCCCGCCCTGGCATAATATTCAAGGAGGGACTGATTATCATAAACGGCATAGGCCGAGGCTCTTGCCGGCTTAAACCTCTGATCAGGTTTTACCCCTCTGAACAATCTGAGCCATTCCACATTCAGGGCCGTCGTCACTGCGGCGATTCCCTGTGCCTGAACCTCCTGCCTTAACTGCTGCATCCATTGCATTCCTTGAGTAAAGTCAGGACTTAACCCGATGAGGGGATCCGGGGCTCGCTCCAGTACCATTAATATATCGTCTACAAACTCCGAATTGGGCTGCCGGTTCAATGCACCGGAAAACAAATGCCAGCATTGTTGCCTTGTCTTAGTATAGATAAGGATGTCGCTTAAGGTTAAGGTCAACAATTGCAATTTTCCTCTTCGACTGCCGGTGCGCCCGGCTTAGCGGGTTCATTTGTATCGGCAGGCTTTTGTCCCTCTTCAGGTTTTGGGGTCTCAGCTGGTTCCGGTGATTCTGCCGGTTTAACTTCTGGATTGGTTTCTGTGTCAGCCTCCGGTTTAGTTTCCGGTGCTTGATTGCTTTGGTTGCTTGAGGGTGCTTCGGAAGGCTGGCTACCGCAGCCGGTAAGACCGCTTATTAAAAATGTCGCTAAAAGTGCCACAGTGATCTTTTGGTTTAATCTCATGACGTTCACTCCTCATCTCTTATAATTTTTATATGATATTTATAGTCTTTCTCGCCTGCCGGTACTTGCCTGCAGGCGGAGGGGAAACCGCATCTGAGCAAAGATTACGGTTTCCGCCGGCAAGAATATTTTTTAGGCGCCTTTTTTCCTTGTCGCCTGGAAGGCTATGATCCCTATGGCTATAACGGCAATGCCAATGGGCACACTGACAGGAACACCGGTGCTTGCGCTGACAGCGGGTGCGGACGGCTCTGCCGCCGGTGCTGGAGCTGCTGAAGCCAGCTTTTGAATTTGCGCTTGCTGCTCAGTGAGCAGATCCACTTGATAACGGCTTACAAAATGAGCTACGGTGCGGTTTTTAACATTGAGCATCAGATCAATGTTCTTACCTTGAGCACGCTCGGCTAAATTAGGGGTCTTGTTTCCGTTTACATCCTCAACATGCCATGCTTTGACAACCTGGCCATCAAATTCATCGATCACAACTTTAAAATATTCATCCGGACCAACAAACACGTTGTTGGTTGCATCGAGTACGATCTCGTCTTTATTTTCGAGCATCAACTCGATGAGCAAAGAACAGGTGCTTCATGTGTCGGGCCGGGAAATAAACCGTGGATCACTGGCCCAGGTTCCCGGATTTTCAAATTTGACTAAATCGGTATAGCCGACCAGAACGGCTTTGCCGTCCTTGAAGGGTTCGCGCAGGGCATCAAGCTGAACTTGCACGGCATCATTTTCAGGACGCAGCACCAGCGTATTCCGCGTTACCTCATCGGCAGGCAAATATTTCTTGGTCTCTTCAGTTACAGGTCCAAGTTTTTTCTGAATGGTCTGCCCCTCTTTAGAGGTCAATTCAACGGTTACTGAATCTTCAGTGATATCTGTGACGGTGACTGTGTAATCCCCCAGTGCTGCTTTCTCGCCCTTGCCCAGCTGCATTTCAACGGCAGGCTTCTCTGTCAAAAGGCTATAGACAATGGCCCCCGTAGCAAATTCTTTAACATGAGCCTCTTCGGCCGTTACATCCCCAACGACCAGATAGGATTGGCCGCTGGTAGCAACATTTGTGCCGTAGTATTCAACATGGAAGTTCTGACCATCTTGTCCCGGGAGATAGGTTCCTGTGATTCTGCCCGTCCCGTCGTTCAATACACCTTCCGTAATATTGAAAAGTTTGGCATTGGGCGAGACCGGAAAACTCGTTCCATAGTAGTTACCGGAGGGTTTCAGAATTTGGAAGGTCGCGGCAGGTGCAACAAACCCATTGCCATCGATGCCGATACTGGTAAGTTCAAGGTGTTTTGAGCCATCACCAAGGGGCACGGACCCGCCTTTTTTAAGATCAGTAGCGGTAACAACGTCTAACTTGGTTGCGGTGTCAACGATTGTATACTCTTTACCCAAAATAGTGATTTTGTGACCTGTCAGCATCTTGGCCGTTCCCGTCCGCGTTGTGTAATAAAGCCCTGATTTAGGAATGATGATCTTGCCGTTTTCAATACGGCTCTGACGAATGATCAATCCTTCCTGCATTCCCACATCTTTGCCAAGCAGGTTTTTACTCGTTATGTTCTTGAAACCTTCAAGACCGGCAACAAAGGCCGCATCTTTGGCCGGTGCCTTTCTCAAGGCATCATCCTCCGCCCAAACCGGAGCAACGCTGCCCGATAAGGTGAAAACCACCGCAAGCACTAATGCATACGCTTTTTTGGTGAGCTTTCTCATCTCCACACCCTTTCTCAACTTGATAAATGGATCAGGTAACCACTGTCAATTCCGTCCATCCCTCCTTTCCCGGAGGTTACCAAAGACGATTGAGACCATTTTCACTAATCATCTTACAAAATGCTCCCCGGCCCGTATAGCCAAAAATTCCTGCACCTTTTTCTGATTCATAACAAATTGCGGTTTCCAAATTGATTTTAAATTTTAATTCTCTTAAATTCTTCATAAATGTTTAGTTTTGGGGGTCAGATAAATTTTTAATGATGATTATAAATATATTTAATTTCTGTGCTGAGAATTAGCCACTCTTATCTTCTTCTTTCAGCCATAAAGGCCTATAACGCAAATACCCCGTGGGTTGCACGGGGTACTGTTCCAAAGGATATATTGCACTATTTCTAAAAGAAAGTTATTTTAATTCTTGAATTCTTTTCAGCATGTATTATTACCGTAATAATTAAGGATAAATTCTCGGAAAGCAGCTACATTGGGGGAAAGCGGCCGGTTCCGATAAGTCACTAAATAAAACGACCGCTCAAGCTCAAGGCCATCAATACTAAATGCTTGAAATGCTTCTGATTTCAGTTCATTACCCACACTGAGGGATGAAACCACCGCTACTCCCAAACCTTCACTTACGGCATGCTTGATGGCCTCCGTATTGTTCATCTCAGCCACAACCTTGAGCATGTCAGGATCAATGCCTTTTTTCTTAAGCGCCGTTTCAAATTCTTCTCTTGTTCCTGAGCCCCTTTCCCGGAGGATAAATTGCTTCTTCAGCAAACCCTCTACCGCTATACAGGGCCTGTCTGCCGGTTCTATACAATCCCTGGCAGCAATGAGCACCAGGCGATCCCTGGTAAGGATCTCATAATCCAGTTTATCCTCGTCTGTGCGGGTACCGACAATCCCCACCTGATATTTCTTCTCCCGGATTTCTCTTATGACTTGATTGGTATCCCCCTGATGAATCAGAAACTTGATGTTAGGGTTTATTTTCTGAAAACCCATCATAATTTTAGGCAGCAAATACTGACAGGGAATAGTGGAAGCCGCGATCTCCAATCTCCCCTCAATCTGCCGATTATGCTGATTAAGGCTGGAAATAGCACAATCTCTGGTTTCTAACAGATTAACTGCATACTGATAGAAAATATCTCCTGTGTCCGTAGGCATAACCTCCCGACTGGAACGGTCAAATAACTTCACACCTAATTCAATCTCCAGATCGCTGATGTGATTGCTGATGGTCGGTTGGGTCAGAAATAGGGCTTTGCCTGCCCGGGAAAAGTTCCGTAAGCGATAGACTGAAACAAATGCCTCAATTTGCCGAAAATCCATATCATTCTCCCAGTTTTAATTATTAAAGAAGTCTAGTCCAATGGTTCTATAGGCTTAACCGCCGGCTGGCCGGCCTTCAGAAGCACTTTGCTGCCCAAAAGGAAAATGCTCTCCATGAACATGATCACACCGGTGCCGATAAGCAGCACTTCTATGGCCATAACATCCGCTATCGGACCAAAAATGAGCATTCCCAGGGGCATCATGGTGCTGGAGATCATGGAAAGAACTCCGAAAACCCGGCCCAGAAAATCAGGCTCTACCTTCTCCTGAAGCATCACTGTTGCGGGAGTGTTAAAGATCGGCATAGCCACTCCTACACAAGCCATAAAAACCAGGTACAGCCAAAAGATCGGAATGACCCCCAAAGCAACGGTACAGGCCCCGAAGAGCAGCGTTCCCAGGGCCATGGAATGAATCCGGTTCTTAAAGCCACCCCAAGTTGCCATCAGGATGCCACCGATCATCATGCCGACAGAAAAGGTCATTTCAATGGCGGTAAGACGCCATACATGATCCCCAAAGGTCCGGGCGACTTGAAGCGGCGTCAGAAAAGCCGCCGGTGCTGCCATAACCATGAACAAAGCACAAAAGACGAAGAAACTTTTTAGAAAAGCATGTTCCTTGATATACTTCAGCCCTTGCTTCATATCTGCAAAATAACTGACTTTTTGCAGTTCCTGTGCTTTACGATGAGCGGGCACCTGTAAAAAGAACAGCAAAACCGAAACACCCAGAGCTGCCGTAACAACATCAATGAAAAAAATGGCTTCAATGGTGGTAAAAGTCAGCAGGGCCCCGCTTAACATCGGTGATACCAGCATCACAGCTGATTGGATACTTCCGTTTATGCCATTTACCTTGATCAACTTATCCTCCGGCACCAGCTGAGGGATAAAAGCTCCCACCGCCGGCATCTGCACTGCTGCGCCAAGAGCACGGACGGCGGACATCACAAAAAGCAGCCACATCATTTTGTATCCGGCGAAAAACAGCAGAGCCAGAATCAGAGTGGCAATGGCGATCATGGAATCAGCCAGCACAATCAGTATTTTACGGTTATAGCGATCGGCCCACACTCCGGCAAAGGGTGAGAGGAAGAAGGTGGGCAGAAAACCGCAGATAATGGAGATAGTCATCATAATCCCTGACTGGGTCTCTAAGGTGATATACCACATGATGGCATATTGAACCAAAGATGAACCAAAGAGGGATATGGTCTGGCTGGTTAAAAAAAGTATAATATTCTTCTTCCACTCCGGCTTGTTATTCAGAACTATCCGCTCCCATCGTTTCTTTACAAACTTACTTCGTAGTTTGTCTTTGCCTGCTGTCTATTATACTGCATGATATTCACCAGGTATATACTCACGGTCCAACCATGAAGGTATTTGTGCAGCTATGCCTGTTGAAATCCCAAACGTTTGGGATTTTCACCAGGCATAGCTGCGTTAAATAGATAAGAGGCTGTTCACACAGCCCCTTCCCCTTACGGTTCCTGTAAAGTCAGCTCAAAGCTCTCTTCTTCACCATTCCACCGAACAGAGAATTTTCCCGTTTCATTTTTATCGATTGTATGGGTTGTACCGCTATAGATTCCCCAGTACAAGGGTGAGCCTCTATAGAAAGCCGTTTGTTCTTCATCGAAGTTGCCTTGATGGTAACCTTCCTCCGTCAGAGTTGATTTCCCATTAAGGTACTCGAAGCTATAGTTGATATTTTTTATCTCCTCCGGATTACCTTTGTAGTTTACCAAAGGAGTTTTCGTCATATAAAATTTGAACTTTTTATAGCCATCTTCACCTGTCCACCACTCTTCATAAGTGGATACCACAAGCTTAGCTTCCCAATCCTTTCCTTCACCGTAAAGCACCCATTTTTCCCCTTGGTTCAAATCGTAAAAGATCGTTTTACCCAAGGCTTGAGTCATTGGAGCAATTTTATCATAATCACTTTGCCAATTCTCTTCAGAGATATTTAAGACTGCAACTATGACCATATTCTTTGCTGCATAAGCAACACTCGGAATTTGCGAACTTGTGAATGGATCATCTTCCATACTCTTAATGCTTTCGAGAATGTTTCTCCTTGCCAAAGTCGAATCGAACTCATAAATATATAACTGGCCAAGGCCTTCCTCATCTAAACCATAAACCTTTGGCTGCACATCACCCAATCTGCATTCACTTGGATCGATGACCGGAGATGGGCTGGCTTTCAAACTAAGCCCTCCCTTTTTCAATACCCTCACCACATCCTTGGTGCTGATCGTTTCTTTTTCGGCCACAGTCCCGGCTTTATAGCTCACCACACCGATCCCGACAGCTGCCAGTATTAAGACGATCAGCCCCACTATCGCTCCTGCCCTAAGGCGCTTAAACCATTTTTTAAAGGTATCCGGTTCCGGCAGGTTTTCCGGAATATCATCCAGCACAGGTTCCTCATTTTTTAATTCCTTGAGGAAATCCCGGCAAGAGCCGCATTCTTCCAAATGCTTGGCCACTAAATCCTTCGTCTTGGGATCGACATCCTCCTCCACATACAAAGGGAGAATATCCTGAATCAACTCACAAGGGAGAGAAGTTGACTCCTTCATTCTTTTCCCTCCTTTTCAGCATAGTTTTTGCGAAACTGCAGCCTGGCCCGGTGCAACGTGACTTTTACCCAGGACACATTCTTCCCCATAATCACGGCAATCTGCTCATAGGCCAATTCATGCCATTCCCGCAGCCAGAAGACTTCGCGATAGTTCTCGGGGAGTTCCTGGAGCACTCTCCAGGTCAGGGTCAGTTTTTCTTTGAATTCCAGAACCGCGTCCGGCTCATAAGACGCCGGCCCCTTTAACAGCTCTGGCTCCGGCAGCGGATAGCTTACCTTCTGTTTTCTTTTCCACATGCTGTACACATTGCGCGCCACCTTGTACAGCCAGGTGGTCACTTGGGCTTCCCTCCGAAATCCGGAGAAGGTCCTCAAGACCTGAAAAAAGGTTTCCTGAGTCAGTTCCTCAGCGAGATGAGTATTGCCGGTCAGGCCATAGAAGTAGTGGAAGATAGGCTTTTCGTATGTTTTATAGATATCTTCGATGGTTTTCACACTATCTCCCCTCCTCTACCCTATTAGTGCTGACTAAGGTAAAAAAGTTACATTAGAAAGTTACATTAGAAAGTTACATTAGTATAAGAAGATGGTGAACGAGAACCTGTGCTCTTGTTCACCATTCCGAATATCTGTATCTTACTCCATTTTTGCTAGATTTACCAACACTTCGGATGAAGACACAATCTCCTGTAAAGACGATGTTATTTCTTCTGTAGCCGCTGCTTGAGTCTGACTTGCCAAACTGATTTCATGAATTTGCTTGCTTATTTCATTTTCTGCGATTTTTATCTCCATTAAAGTATTGGACACTTTTTGTGAAGATTCACCGCTAACCTGGGCCAGTTTTCTCATCTCGTCGGCGACAACGGAAAAACCTCTGCCCGACACGCCCGCTCTGGCCGCCTCAATCGCCGCATTGAGTGCCAGAAGATTGGATTGGCTGGAGATACTCTTAATTGAGGAAACAATCGTATCAGTTTCCATAATTTTATGGTAGTTTACTTCGCCTAGCTTTGTAATGTTTTCAATTAAAAATGCCAACTTTTGTGAACTTGCGGCAATTTCCTCCAGGCTTGAATTTGTTTGCTGTAAAGACGTGAGAACAGTTTGGGACGCTTCATCGATCCGGGCTTGATGTTCAAGGTTTCTGGCCATCGTCACGGCACCGATAATTTGTCCCATTTCATCCCGGATCGGAAAACACCCGCCTTTGATCGTGATCCCAAAAAATTCTTTTGGCATGATACCGGAAAATTCTCTCCCCGTATTAATCGTTTCCAGCACAGGGTCTCCCGGTGGTATTTGATCTCCAACCTTGATCTTTAAGTCAAAATCCTGTGCAGGATAATACGCAGTAAACTTTGTCTTATCCGTAATGGCTAAAGCAATATCTTCATGGATTATATAGCGAATCAAAGGGAGCACTTCCTGAAGAGAATCAATAATTGACATAAGAGCCCTCCACCCTCCGTCATCGACGGAGATTACTTAAGCAAAAAGCCTCCTTTCGCATGTATCAAAAAGAGGCTTTTTTGTTACCACAAGAATAGTTGCAAACTAGAATAAGCTAAGTCAGAACATTTCTTTGCTTATTCTGTTGATCTCTTTTGTTACGGTTTCATATACGCCCGGGAAAGAATCCACAGGCAACCCGGAAGTCAGACAGGGGATAAAATACTTTTTGCCGTTCGTTCTGCAGGCTTCTTCAACATGCTTTGCGCAATTTTCCGGTGTCCAATCCGGAAAATCAATCAGTCCGCTGTGGAGCCCACCCATAAAGGTAATTTGCCCCCCATATTGCCTGATCAGTTCCGGAATGTTATTCGTGTTCATCATACCCTGCCAAATGTCAATCCCCATTTCGATCATCATCGGAACGAGGTTGGCAGCATAGGAATCGCTGTGATGAACGACCAATTGGACACCGTTAGCTTTATAAAAACCATAGATTTTTTTGTATACCGGAAGGAAAAACTCCCGAAACATGTCAGGCGATATGAAAGAATTCTTCTGACTTCCCCAGTCATCATGGTGAAAAACGGCATCGGGATTTATTTTTTCAATCATCACTTCCGCCCATCCCAGTTCACGCTGGGTAAGAACGTCAATCAGATCATGCATTGCCTCAGGCTCTTCATATAGAGCCATTAAGGCATTCTCAACACCCATCAGGTGATGTGTCATTTCAAAGATTCCTGGTAAAGCCGGCCCTGCAACAAAAAATTCATTACGATCAACAGAATTGGCGCGAGCAATTCCAGCAGCCCATGCTTCGTCAGAAGTCGGAATCGGAGGTATTTGCACATACTTTTTCCACTGGGCAATATCCTTTATCACCGTATGCTCTGCATCATGCACAGGAAACATGCCAAGCTGGCCTTCGGGCCATTGCCAGGTAATTCCCCATTGACATTTCCAGGTCTGACCATAGTTAAACTGAATGCCATGAGGCACTTCCAATATGATGTCCAAAAACTCATATTGATTGACAAAACGATCCGGATTTCCACCTTTAATAGTTGCCAATAAGTTCTGTCTCTTTGTCAGCATCTGATTGTTTCCTCCTTATATTTTAAAGTCTTAATCGATTGGATTTTCCTTAAGCCTTGACCAGCTCTACCGCTTTAACAGCAGCACTTCCGGCATCCGGGGCAAAACCGTCGGCACCGATTTCATCGGCATATTCCTGGGTGACAGGCGCACCACCGACAATGACTTTGACTCCGGAGAGGCCGCTGCCTTTAATTGTTTGTACGGCCTCTTTCATGGCCGGCATAGTGGTGGTCAGAAGCCCGGAACACGCCACCAATGTTACATCTTGATGTTCTTTGATGGCCTCGACCCACTTGGCTGCCGGTACGTCGACACCCAAGTCAACGATGGTAAAGCCCGCACTTTCGATCATCATGGAAACGAGGTTCTTGCCAATATCATGCAGGTCCCCTGCCACGGTTCCGATAATACAGGTACCCATTGCATTGCGGCTGTCGCCGGACAAAAAGGGTTTTAAGACATTTACCCCTTTGGCCATTGCTTTGGCAGCCATCAGCATTTCCGGTACAAAGATATCGCCTGCGGAGAATTTATCCCCTACGACACCCATCGCCTCAACCATAACCTCTAGAATTTCTTTCGCTTCACTGCCTTCATCCAGCGCTTCCTGCACCAGACCGGAAATCAGTTTTGTTTTTCCCGCCTCCACCATTGCTTTGACCTCATTGATTTTTGCCATGTTAAATATCCTCCTTGTAATTTTTTATAAAAACTTATTGGCCCTGCCATCACTTAGAGCAGCTCATTTTTTCTGACCGAATCTTCCGTCTCTAAAAGCGCCGATGTATTCCATGCAGTATTCATCCCGACCTACATTAAACACTAATTTCGGCATTTGTTTACAAATGCAATATTCATACCAAGGGAAAAAACACTGTTAGCAGGCCAACCTAGAGCCAAATATCACAATCTGGTTAGTATTCAAGACTTTTTCCATGGGAATTTAATTGCTTGAACCGGGCAACGATCCGCGCATTCTTTGCACTTGGTACACTCACTGATATCACTTGCGCCGGGGAGCTGCTTGGGATCTAGATTAAAGCTGCAGGCACTCTGGCATTGATGGCAATGTACCTGATTCGTTTCTTCCAAGCAAAGGGATCTGTCCACTGCAGGCATAAATCTGCGGTTGAAGCGGCTGAAGATGCCGAGTAAAGCCCCTACGGGACACCATTTGCTGCACCATTTTTTCAGAAACACAAGTTCAACTATGATTACGATAGGAAAAATAAGCAGATCAAAGGTTGGTTCATTGAATTGGAAAAGGCGCATGAGTGCAAATAAAGTCGCAAAGATCAGCCCGATGGGACAGATGAGACAGAATACAGGAAAGCCAAAGACAGCAGAACTGGCCAGGGATGCTCCAAGTACAGATAGCCCTGTGACAGAATTTTTATCAAAGGCACTTTCCCTTTTAAAAATCGCCGGCGCTGAACTTTCCCTGTCATTGTCTGTTTCTGCCTCCTTACTTTCCTTTGTTTTATTCGTCAACCCGTAGCGCACCAGGGGAACAGGGCAGATCCAGCCGCAGAAGACCTTGCCCAAGAGCACTGTGATCCCGGCGATAACCAGAAAGGAGATGAATAGATGGGGTATAAACGTCCGACTGGCAAGGGTCGTTTCCAAGAAACCCAGAGGGCAAATGGCTGAGATGCTCTTCACTCCAAAGGAAGATAATGTGCCTGTACCGGCACCCCAAACTCCGCCAATAATAACAAGGAGCACAACCACCGCCATCGTCGTCATTCTCAGCGTTCTTGTCCTATTTCCTTCCAAAGAGCTCGCCCCCTCTCCTGGCAATGAGTTCAACTTCTATACCGCGTACTTTGCCGCCCGCATACGATCTCATTACCAGGGCCGGACAGACTTTCACGCATAGACCGCATCCGTTGCATTTCTCAGAATCAACTATAGGGCGGCGTTGCCCATCCAGTATGATGGCATCGTAGGGGCATTCTTCCTGACAGATCGTACAGCCAACCGAATCCCATGCTATGCAGATATCTTTCTTTACTTCCGCAAGTCCTATTTTTACAGTCTCGATATCAAAGGGCTTCAAAGCTTGGGTGGGGCAGACCTCTACACATTTGTTGCAAAAATCACAGTAGCCAAGATGGAATTTCATTACCGGGGTACGGGCATCTAACATGCTGTCTGACAAGTTAGCCAAACCGATCGCAGAAGTAGGGCAGACACTTCTGCAGCGGTCGCATTTAATGCATTTAGAAATAAAATCAGCCTCGTCCTGTCCCCCGGGGGGGCGAAGGAGACCCTCTCGCTTGAGAAATTTGCCGACCCCTCCGATCCCTAGAAGAGCAACAAGGGCTCCTCCCGTGTATTTAAGAAAAGTACGCCGCGAGGAACCAACCCTAAGGTTTCCTTGACACTTTTCGCTCACAAATTTTTGTTCGCTCATCTTTACGTTCCTCACTTGCAGCTTAGTTGGTCAATAAGGCTAGAGCGATTAGACACCACATAAGATTTCGGTATCGATTTCGGCGATCAAATTCTCAAGGAGGCTAAGTTCCAAGTGCAGATAACCCGCCGTGATTTTGGCGATAGCCTTGTAGAAGTCTGTCTCTGCGTGTTTTTCCACATCAGTACAAAAATCGGGAACCCAATTTGACAGGTGATGCGCGAGAAAAGCCCTCTGTTCTTGCAGACTCTTGGCAGCCGCTGCCAGGTTCTGAGCATGAAGTGCTCCTCGAGCCTCCAAACACAGATGAGACATGAATTCCAGTTCAAGGGTGATATGATCTTCCGGAAAGATTGAGGCATTCACGATATCGAGCCCCTTTGCCCGATATAGGGCTACCACTTCGTCCCGAGCATCTTGCATGACCAGCCTCTCCGGACTCGTATAAACCGATTCATAGGGGTAGGCAGCATAGGCGTTGACCATGCCGGCGCCTAGAAAAACTTTGGCATAATCCACGGCCAAATCAGTCACAGGATCTCTCCCAAGCTTTTGAAGATACCCTTCAAGCATCCGGTACCCTTGGTTAAGTTCGGCATCGCTGCTCTCAGCGGGGAATGACATGCCTTGCATTTGCTTCAGGAGATCCTGATTTACTTCAACTCTGTAAAAACGCCCTAGAAATCGATACATAGTTTCTCTGCTCGATAAAAGGCTCGAGTATTCCGATAGCTTATCCACTCTTTTTCCTCCATTTCTAATCTTAAACTTTATGGTAACGGGGAAGAATATGAGATTTCTTCCCCGTTACCCCATTGAGTAAATAATGTGACTTTCTTCTTACAGGAATTGTTTGACGCTGCTACCGAGAGAAAACATCAAGCCACGGAAGACTGCACTGGAAATCAAAATGCAGGCGAAACCGAGTGCTAAAGAAGCAAAGGGCGTTGTAAGATGTGCTTTCTTTTTGTTGAATGGAGATATTAGTGCGACTGGAATCAATAATCCCAGGAGTACCAATCCACCCCAGAATAGGAGTGCCAGATCGCCGGTCAAGACCCGTGCGGCTGAGCGGGTGAAGTCCGGATAAGGAGCAACTGCCAGATGAACCAGGTAGGCAATGATCAGCACCGCATGGATTGTAAGGCTGATGATCATTGCTCGTTTTATCTTTGCCGCTGCAGATGAATTCTCATTTGTGGCAGCAGATTCTTCCGCTGTTGTCGTAAGGGTTGAGTTTGCGTTATTGGTACGCGCGATCAACACACCGAGGCTAAAGCACCCCATCACACCTGCAGAGGCCAGATAAATAAAAGGTAAGATGAGGGTATTCCAAGCGGGCCGGGCAGCTAATACATAGGTGTAGCCGACAGCAAAGGCCAATATGATCGCAGGTATAGTACCTACGGTGGAAATAAGCTTGAGTGTACTGTTCGATGCGTTTCTTCTCATAGCTACCAGGTAAATAATTATGTCCAGAGCGACCAAGCCTAACATCGTCGACTCCATAAAAATTCCGGAAGTTGGATGTCCCAGCGCACCAAATATTCTTTCCGGATGACCAAGATGCAGGACGCTGGAGAAACCGCCGATAGCCAACGCTACCAGGGCTACGATCGAACTTGTTACTCTTACTTGCTTTGCCATGCCAACCCATTCGGTCATGATGACGGAGCTGACAAAGGTTCCGCAGCCCAGGCCAACGAAAACCGTAAAGGCAATCAATGTCCATTCAATACTCATGTTAGCTCTCCTTCCATACAGCCGTTTTGCGATGCATGATGTACCGGGAGGAAGGCTGGTTCCCCACATCCGGCATACTATGCACACTATCGCTGCCGGCTTTTTTGAGCGCCTTCGTTGCATCACTGTTCGGATCGTCTATGTCTCCAAAAAAACGCGCCTTACCCACACAATTCTTGACGCAAGCGGGATTCTCGCCAATAGCCAGTAAATGAACGCAAAGTGTGCATTTCTCTACAACTTTTTGTTCTTCATTGAAGGTTCGGGCTTCATAAGGACAGGCCATGATGCAGTAGCGGCAGCCGATACATTTTTCCTTATCGATCAGGATAATATTCTCTTCATTTATATAGGATGCGCCCGTGGGACAGACCTTGACACATTCCGGACTGATACACTGCTGGCACATCACCGGAAGGAAGTGCATCTGGATATCCGGAAACTTACCTCTCGGACCTATCTGTTTTACTTTATTCCAGTACGACCCCAGAGCAACCCCGTTTTCCTGCTTGCATGCCACCTCGCACGACTTACAGCCGATGCAACGATCCAAGTCAACGACCAAAGTTTTATGCATGATTACACCTCCACATTTTTTGTAGGCTCAGAGGGTTGAGGAAGCCAGGGCTTGAAGTCCTCCGGTTTCAACCAGACCCCTTTCGGTGGACCATCTGCTTTGGAGACCTTCACGAGATAGCCTCGCAGCGTGTAGGTACCGACCACATCATTGAAAGGTGCATCATCTTTGCTTAGTAAATTGACGTTCATTTCCTGCCATCCGTGAGTCTCACTATCTAATGTTTCAGGGAACCAGAAACGTTCCATATAGACCACACCGGGGTTAATCCCTTCGGTCACGTTGGCTTTTCCTTTGGTTTTACCTCTCTTGGACTCGACCCAGACCCAATCCCCGTGGGAAACGCCGTATTTTTGTGCAGCTTCCGGGTGAATCCAAAGCTCGGGGACAGGGTAAATTTCCCTTAGCCAGGGAATATTTTTCAAGGTATTGTGATGGAAGTAGGGTAATCTACCATTGGTCATAACCATAGGGAACTCCTTAGCGAGTTCACTGCCTGGAAGGGGGCTTTCAGCCGGTTCCATGAAATAAGGCAAGGGATCGTAGTCCTTAGAAGCCGGTGGCAACGGATAGGGGGCAAAGGGGGCTCCGGTTCTTCCTAAAGTGATAAAACCTTCACCATAGAGTTCGATCTTCTTGGAGGGTGTAGGGAATCCAACCGGTTGGCCCGTTGCCGGATCAATTTTCTTATAAACGTAATACTCTTTCCAGTCCTTTTTAGTCATATACTCGAAAGGAGCTTTTTCGGTAAACTCCTTCCAAGTCATTTTGACTGCGGAGGTAGTGAAGATATCGAGAAGTTCCTCCATAGAATCCCAATAAGGTAAATCTGCTCCCATAAATTCAGGATCAAACGCTTTCTGGCAATTTTCGTGTCCCAGATCTGCGCAGCGTTTGGCCAGCTTAGACCAGAACAACGTCTCGTCCATTGTCTCCCACAAATGGGTAACAGCCTGGCGGGCGAAGACCATATTAAGAGACTCTACCGGCATATTGGTTTCCAACCATTCTGCTGCCGGAATTAGGATATCGGCATACGCAGAAAACGATGTGGGGTACAAGAACACATGGACAATAAAATCCATCTGGTCAATGCCTTCTTTCCATCTAGCTGCGTTGGCTACAGCCGCCATCTTATTGCCGGAGCGTTCGATCCATATCCGTGGTTTGTAGGGTTTGCCGGTTAGAATTGCCTCGAGAATGGCGGTTGGCTGAGCGGCTGTCCATTGAAGAAGCCCCTTGTGCTCGATAGTACCCAGACGCTTTTTAAATTGCTCTTCGGGAATCAGGTTGATGGCCGGCGGAACAATGTAGGTAAAGATCGGCGCAATACCGCTGGATTTAAAGCGCTGCATCAGTACACCGGGTTTTTCTACATTGCCCATCAATGTATTGAGTACGGTGATGGCCATGGCCGCCTGTACCGAGTTGGGATATTGGTCGGTGGCAACCCCTAAGCTGAGTCCAGCAGGGGAATTGAGGGCATAAAGCCTGATGGCTTCTTCGATTTTATCAGCATCAAGCCAACAGGTCTCGGCAGCCTTCTCAAGGGTGAAGGGTGCGCACCGTTCTTTAAGGAGCTGAAATCCTGTCTTGCACTCTTCACCATTCACCATGTAGGTGCCTTCAAGGGCAGGAGCAAGGCTATCGTTCCAGGGGTAGGCCAGAGGCTGGGCTGAATTGGTCTTCGTATCCCAGACCATAAAGGTTTCGGGGGTTCCTGGGGCAGGTGCTTCACCGGCACGTACCAGCATTTTTGTTTTAACATTCACAAGATAGGGCAGGTTCGTCCACTTCATGACGAAATCCATATCGTAGAGTTTTTCTTCAATAATATAACGGGTCCAAGCCAGCATAAGGGCCACATCGCTTCCCGGCCGGATCGGCAGCCAGACATCGGCTTTGGCGGCATCCGGTGTAAAACGCGGATCAATGACAACGGTGCGGACTCCACGGGCACGCAGTTCGTTTACGGCATTTCCGCCACCGGCAGGGCAGGAATTCGAAGGAGCCGTACCCCACATGACCAGAGTCTTGATTGCCGTATCATCAAGGTCGTAAATCTCCAGACAATTGGAGTCGGCGATGCTGGTATCGGGACCCCCATACATCATTGCCGCAGTTAATGTGCGTGGCAGATAGCACTGGGCACAACCGGGTTCGAACCAGTTGGGCGTACCAAAAGCGCTGCAGAATCGTGTAATGCTCCAAAATTCCGGATTGCCGCCGCCGCCTGTGGAACAAAGCAAACTTTCCGCTCCGTACTTTTCACGGGCTTCCATCAGTTTTTGGGCGATAATATCCAGCGCCTCATCCCAGGAAATGCGTTTCCACTTGTTTTCACCACGGGCACCCACGCGCAGCATGGGATACTTATTACGATTGGGGTGATAGAGGGCTTGTATGCCTGAAAGTCCTTTAGCGCACAGTGTTCCATAGCTCATGGGATACTCGGGATTGCCTTCGATCTTGATGACACGACCATCTTTGACATGGGCCAAAACGCCACAGTTAGCAATACAAGCCCGGCAATTGGTCTTGACAATCTTTGTCGTCGACGCTTCTGCAGCTTTGGCGGGATCATTTGCTAATGCCGCAGCAAACAACGGCCCACCGAAGGCTGCCGCGGCTCCGGTTATGGCTGTTGAT
Organism: Desulfitobacterium sp. LBE; assembly: GCF_007830365.1. Classification (NCBI taxonomy): domain Bacteria; kingdom Bacillati; phylum Bacillota; class Clostridia; order Eubacteriales; family Desulfitobacteriaceae; genus Desulfitobacterium; species Desulfitobacterium sp. LBE. The sequence continues at coordinate 2,355,671 of NZ_VLKD01000001.1, forward strand.
TTGAGAAAATTTCTTCGATTTAATACAAGTCGTTCCAATGATTTCCCTCCTCTTTTAATGAGCAATCTTCAATAAGTCCTTCCCTGCCTCCGTTGTTATCCATTTTTTATCCCAGCTGAGACCACCGGCTTTTTCCAGGGACTCGATGAAAAAACTCGGCAATATTCCAGAATTCTCAAGAACTGGGGTTCCGCTGAGTATTGACTCAATCTCGATTCTGGACTTTGGGGATAAACACGCTTTGAGGACTTGCCAGTAAATATCTCCATAGTGTGTTTCTTGGTCGAGCAACCGTACCAGACGATTTTCATAACTCTCTGTCTCAACAACGCTGCGTCCGGCCATTGTGGTACTCCACATCGATTCCTGTTCATTGACAGGAATTTGCTCGATACCGCCTGCCTCCTCCAGCCATCCTAGAAGCGTCAGAGGTGATTGCAATCCTCCTTTCATCTCTGGAAAGGAGAGAATTGTTCTCTCAACATCGCTGCTTAAGCGGGCAGGAGTGCAATATACCAGGATTTTGTAGAGAATGGCACTATAAGCCGGTTCTGCCGACAGTCTTCGCAAAATCTTTGCCGTCACATTATTTCCCCTCCTTCCACCTAGACAGATGAAGCTTACCTTGTCTGATGATCTACACAATGCTAAGCAATATTACGCGAAACAAGTCGTAAGAGCTTACTAAGGTAACCACAGGGTACATGTTTGTAGCGCTAACCCTGCTTATGCTACCTCAGAATCTCCTTTAACTCGTATCACACCCTAATAATGCAAGTTACATGCCAAATGAATTCTTAAATCAGCTTCCAACCGGAGAGCCTTACTATGAAAGACTTCCATAGTACTTCACCCATAGAAAATCCTTAAACACCTTTATGTGAGCGAGAAAACACCCAAAAGATTATTAGCTAGTGTTGAATAATTAAACAAAAGCCCGTGTTTTATGAAAATACTGTCTATATTCCCGACACTCGGGATTGAAAACTCCCTTGAAGGGTATTAAAATATATATTGTGAAGACAAACACTAAGCAGTGAAGGGGGGCGATTCCATGAACTCGGTCGGCAGAACTATTGATGAAAACCAGATAGAAACTCTTACCTCCGTATTAGACTCAATGTATCCCGTACGGGAGAAGATTGCGCGTACGTTGGACCGATTTCTCGCTTATAACGAAGACCCTCGAGAGTGCAATTTTGTTCGTGAGGAAATCGCTGAGTCATGGATACGCTCCCGCAGCTATGGTATTACTCAAGATATTGATCTTTCATCCAAGAGAGTCAAGCCTTCAACATGGAAACGTGTTCTGAAGAACAGTGGAACCTTATTAAGTGTTGCAAAAGAGATTTTACTCAAGGATTTATCCTTTGTAACTCGCCATTCAGACTTCAGTGCTTTTTTGTTTGATGATAAAGGGATCACATTATTGCCGGTTAACGGAGGAAAAACATTCAGCTCCGTCGTTCCCGGTCTGGACGTCTCTGAGGAATCCATCGGAACAAGCAGCCATTCTCTGTGCATTTACCATGATACGCCCACATTTCTGGTCGCTCCGGAAAATTTTAATTGGACTATCCAGGATGTAAGTGCCTCAGTCTCCGTGCCGATTCATTATGAGAACGGAACCCTGGCCGGTGTCTTAACCTTTACCTATAATCGTGATAATGATCTTTATCTAACAAGCAGGGAAATGTTAAGCGGAATGATTGCCTTTCAGTTTTCCTTAGTCCAGAAAATCGAAAATTCGCTGAAGGGATTAGAAGATAATCCGAAAACATCCCCAAGTCAAACACAGAACTATCTACTATTTGAGATCATCCGTTCGTTAACCGATGCCTGTTTAGTAGCGGTGAACAGGAAGGGAGAATTCCTGCATATTAACATAGGTGCCGAAAAACTATTGCAGGCCACCATCAAACAGCTTAAAGGAACAAATATTATAGCGGTAACCGGAAATGAACTACGTTTGATCGATGCACTTAAAAGCAATAAGTCAACACCTGATTTTCCAATCCAACTATTTAGCAATGGCAATCCAATAGATTGCGTAATGCGAGTGGTACCGGTTAATGATAATGAAGCGATCATACGGTTTAAGCAACTTAAATCCTCTAAACCCAATAATTCAGAAAACCTCTCTGCTATTTATACTTTTTCAGATATTGCCGGCGAAAGCCCTGAACTTGCCAGAACCAAGCAACTTGCTCAGAAATTTGCTTCAACTTCCCGCAACATTATATTGTTCGGGCGAAGCGGAACAGGCAAAGAGTTGTTTGCCCAGGCTATTCATAATGCCAGCCGATCTCAAGGCCCTTTCATTAGCATTAACTGTGCTTCCCTTCCCAGAGGACTGGTTGAAAGTGAATTTTTCGGGTATGAGGGAGGTAGTTTTACCGGAGCCGACCGCAAAGGGCGGGCAGGCAAACTGGAACTGGCCGACGGAGGCACTTTGTTTTTAGACGAAATCGGTGATATGCCGCTGGGTTTTCAACCGATTCTGCTGAGAGCACTTGAAAACAAGCAGGTCATGCGTATAGGAGGTAATCAGTATGTTCCCACCAATTTCCGGGTCATCGCTGCTACCAATAAAGATATCCCTGATCTGATTTCTAGAAACCTGTTCCGGGAAGATTTATATTATCGGCTCTCAAGCCTGAAATTATTAATTCCTTCTTTAAAGGAACGGAGAAATGACATCCTTGTCTTGGCCCATTATTTTATCCACAAACAATGTCAGGAGTATAATCTGCCCATACCAACCATAGAACCGGACGTTGAAAAGGCCCTCATCTCCTATGAGTGGCCTGGCAACATTCGTGAATTGCATAACTGTATCGGCACAGCCTTAACTTTGGCTGAAGATGGTGTGATTAAAGTAGAGGACCTTCCTCCCGAGATCCTCTCTCAATCTTATGACGTTAATGAAACGTTTGAGCCAAAGACTCTTGATGAAATGGAAGAAACGGCTATACGTGACGTTATGTTCAGGACGGGGCATAATGTAAGCAAAGCCGCTCGCTTCTTAGGGATAAATCGTACAACACTGTACCAAAAGCTAAAAAAGTACCATATTAGCACTATTTGATTTCTTAATTTAAGCCACGACGTATAGTCACCCAGACACAGGCAGGGCCCGGAGATATGCGCGCGTACTAGACCACATCCCGAAAAAGTATACTAAGGATGATTAAAGAAGAATTTCTTAGACTTCGCAAGAGGTCTAATTTTTATGCCCTCTTTTCAACTAATTGCCAATAAGCCATGGATGCCAAACCCTGGGTACATGAATAAATGAAAAGGACCTGCCGCCCCACGTTTGCCATAAACGCTTCGCGCCAGATCCTTACCCGATTATATCAGTAGTTTCAATATTTTCAGTGTACTTGCCACTCATGCTGCTTACAAAAGTTTTTAAACAAATGGATGGAAGGATTTTTATTGTTGTTGTGCCATGCCAAGACAAAATCTTCATAGACTTTGTCGCTGTCAATATCCACATAAGTTACCGACTGATGACCAGCAATTTTGAACGACCTTGGAATAGGCGCAATTCCCATACCTGCAGAGGCCATGGCAATAGTCGTATCATAATGATCAACCAGTCTGGCGTTTTCCATATCAAACCCGGCCTGACTCAGCCGTTCGTTGATTTGCCTCAAACTTCTCACGGCATTTTTATTATTACTCATGATAATTTTTTCTTTTTTTAAGCATTCAGGTTTGATTTGAGCGTATTGAGCTAATGGGCTGGACTTAGAAACGGCTATTGCCGCATAATCGCGAAACAAAAATACGCTATCAAGTACCGGAATATCGTCAACTTCCGACTGTTCGTTAAACATAACATCCAGCCTGCCATTGACTAAATCATGGGTTAAGGCCCCCCAAGTTGCCACGACCATATCGATCTCGATATAGGAAAACTTTTTATGAAACGCTTGAACCAATTCATGGATATTAGCCCATTCAGTAGGGCCATGGTAGCCGATATATAAATGATTATTTCTGGATTCGCTGATTTTTTTAGCTTCAATTTTAGCCTTCTCATAATACTCAAGAAGATTAGCAAAGTCTTTTTGGGCAGATTCTCCCGCAGGTGTTAACTCCACTTTATGGCGAGTCCGATTGAGCAATTTAACTCCGAAGTCTTCTTCAATGCCATTGATTTTAATACTCATAGAAGGTTGTGAGATAAACATCTCTTTCGCAGCAAGGGAAAGATTTAAATGTTTGGCAACACTTAAAAAGCACTTCAAATCAAATAAATCCACTAGCCTCACCTTATTCGAATTATTTTTCAGAGGTATCTTGTGAAATTAATAGTAAGCCAACCAACCAGTATTGTCAATTAAATCCGCTTTGAAAGAGATTATTATATTTTTTATCTATAACCTTATTGGTTATTCCAAAAACCATTGCATCTCTGGATATGATAACTTATTCACAGAAGGTTGTGAAATAAATACTATAAGGAGGCATTTAATTCATGAGTTTTACGAGAAGAGATTTTCTTAAAGGGGCAACGTTTACGGCCGCAGGTGTCGCTATGACCGGTATTCTCGGAGGCTGCTCCAGTGCAGGCACGTCTAATACTCCCGCTGCCCCCGCCGATAACAGTGCAACTAACACCCCTGCCAAAAGCACCAAATGGTATGATGAAGCCTATTTCCAAAAACCGGCTCCTATTACGGACATTGCCGAAAAAATCGATGTGGATGTAGTGGTCGTCGGTGCAGGAAACGGCGGTTGTATAGCGGCTGTCAGTGCTGCCGATCTGGGTGGAAAAGTCGCCTGGGTTGAACAAAATGCCGGAACCATTACCTGGGCCGGTGAAATTGCCGCTCTGAACTCCAAAGTGGCCAAGGAAAAATTCGGCGTATCCTATACTGAAGAAGAAAAGAATAAGATTGTCAACGATATCTGCCGCTATGCCAGCTATGAAGTCGATCAGCGTTTGGTTAAGCTATGGGCGGATCATTCCGGCAGAACCATGGATTGGTTTGTTGATAAGATGGAAGCCAAAGGTATTCATATGTTTCTGGAGACGGACACCTACAAGAGCAATGTCTATACAGTGCTTCCTGTGACACATACAGTTTATAAAGGCGAATTCGTAGAACTCGGTCCCAATCAGATGGGGTCCCAATTAGCCAATCCTGCCTGGGTGGAATATGCCGAGGAAATGGGAGTGAAAAAACTTTTCGAGCATACCGCCCAGCAATTGGTTCAGGATAGCAGCGGCAAAGTGACCGGAATTATTGTACAGCGCAAAAGCGACAAGGCTTATATCCAAATCAATGCGGCCAAAGGAGTTATTCTCTCCACCGGCGGCTATTCAGGCAATACAGCGATGATGGATGCCTTGCGTTTTCGCGGTAAAGATTTTGTTGCCAATAATCTGGGGGGCGACGGACACAATGGCGACGGCATCAAGATGGCGCTTTGGGCCGGTGCCGCAATTGACCGCAATCAATGCGGGAATGCCTTTAATCGGGCGGCAATTGATTTGGATCATCATGTTGGCGAACCGTTTACCAGTGGCTTGAATGATATCTGGTGGCCGGGAAGCCAGCCTTGGCTGAAAGTTAATACCCGGGGGGAGCGTTTTATGAATGAAGACGGTCCTTATGATTTTCAGATTTATGGCGGCGTCAGCCAGCCCGGAAAATTCTGGTTCCAGATTTTTGATTCCAACTATTGGGATGATGTCCAGGCCTTTCATACCACAATTTGCTCGCGGGTCGTGGCGGCCAAAGGGGCGCGTAATTCTGAAGTACTGCCCGGAGTATTTCCCGCTAAGAGCAAAGAGGAATTTGACGGCGCTTTTATGGCGGCGGCTTTAAAAAGCGGCAAATTGAAAAAAGCAGATACTCTGGAGGATTTGGCAAGCCAGCTTGGCATTCCCGCCGGTGCTTTTGCGGAGACGGTTAAGCGTTATAACCAAAACGCGGAAAACGGCTTCGATACAGATTTCGGCAAGAGTCCGGCGAAAGTCCGGCCTGTAGCCAAGGCCCCCTTCTACGGTATTGCCGTAGGCAGCTGGTTATTGTGCACTTTTAACGGAATCAAGGTTAATACGAATCTGCAAGCCATCAATGAGCAAGGCGATCCCATAGAAGGATTGTATATCACAGGCAATGACAGCGGCGGTTTCTTTGCCAACAGCTATCCCGAATATTACGGCGGATTGGCCCATGGCAGAACCACCTGCTTCGCACGTCTGGCGGCCTTGCACGCCGTCACGGGATCCATTTACGAAAGCTGATTGGAAACCGGAAAATCAAATTTAAATTAAAGGAAGAACTTTAAAATGAAAAAACTAATCGTAAAAAAGCTTGCGGCAATAGTTTTAAGCGTTACTTGTCTGGCATCCATAGCAGGATGCAGTGCCGACAGCGGTGCTGGAAGCGGTACGGCAAACGGCTATAAGGATGGCACTTATGAAGGGGTCAGCCCCAACGGAATCCATGGGGAGATTGCCGTTGTCGTCGAAATAGTAGACGGCAAGATTACTGATGTCAAGGTGACTTCCCACGGTGAAACCGAGGGCATTGGGTCACTGGCCGTCGAACAGCTCCCCGGAAAAATCGTTGAAGCCCAATCCACAGAGGTTGACGGGGTTTCTGGAGCATCGGTATCCTCCGCTGCCCTTAAAGAAGCTGTAAATGACGCTTTGACGAAAGCAAAATAAGCTGCCTTGTCCTGGAATAAAAGTGGTCATGCTGTGCCGATAAAAGCACACATGACCACCTCTACTAATCTAGGATATAAGAAAATGGTGAACGAGAAATTATGCTCTTGTTCACCATTTTGCATACCTCATGGCACCTACGTACTAAGATCTGCCTGCCTATGAGTTCAATCCATATAGTTGGTATCAAAACCCAGGTAGGAAGCTGCTAAAAAGAAAACATCATACAGGAACAGAAAGAGGACTTGAGGCCAAACATCGGGCAGGCTCATTCCCTTAGCTATATCCACCGTCATACTGAGACCGATGAACAGGGCCGGCAGGAATAAAGGGAGTGAGACCACATTGGCCAATAACTCCCGCCCCTGACTTTTAAGGGAAAATAAAGAAACCAACAAACCAATGGCTACAAAGCCTACCGAAGCCAAAAGTGCCGGCACTAAGATCTGGATCATGGCCATAGGAAGGTTAAAAAATAAAATGATGAAGGGAAAGGTGATGAGCTCTACGCTGATGACCAAAAGCAAGTTATACATAAATTTGCCTAAAAAGATGACTCGGGGCGAAACCGGACAGAGGAACAGCGCGTCCCAACAGCCTGCTTCATCCTCCATAGCCAGGGATCTGTTAAGCGTCTGAAAGAGCAGATAAACAAGAATCAGCCAAAGAGTCAGGGCAGCCATCTCTGGTTTAGAGCCGGGGACCTTCGCCGAAACAAGACTGGCAAGAAAAATCAAGGTGAAGGATAGAAAAACCAGGGAAGTAAACAGCTTCTTTTTCCCTGCTTCAATCTGAAGATCTTTATAAGCCAATGCTAAAGCTTGTCTGATCATTGCCCCACCTTCCACCGATAGAACTCTTTAAAGGTCGCTATACTGTCTTGCCAAGGTTCATCAAATACTATGGCGCCTTGGTTAAAAATGATAACCCTTTGTCCTTTCTCAATCTCCGTATTAAAATCATGGGTAGCCGTCACCATGGTCTTATCTTCCACCGAACTTAAAAAACGGGATAGATATTCGGAGGATTCCAAATCCAGCCCTGAGTAGGGTTCATCAAGGAGCAAGAGCTGTGGTTTATGGAGCAAAGCCTTGATGATGAGCAGCCGTTGTCTCATCCCTTTCGATAACTGTGAGACTTTACTGTCCAGTTTCATGTTCAGATTAAACTGAACCAGCAGCTCATGGATTCTTTCCGCCAATTCCGGCTGATCGATACTGTACATTTTTCCATAAAATTCGAGGTTCTGCTTTATGGTCAAAGATTCATATAAATGACCTGATTGGGGGGCAAAACCGATACTGCCCAATAGTTTTGTGCGCATGGCTGGTGGATACCCCATGATCTTGATCGTTCCCGAAGACGGGGTGATCAGGCAGGCCAGAATTTTAAGAAAAGTGGTCTTCCCTGCTCCGTTAGGACCAAAAACAAGAATTTTTTCACCGCGGCTCACCTTAAGGGTTATATTCTGCAATGAGAAACCTGTATCAAATTCCTTACATACGTTTTCCAAAAGTATCATATCAGCCCTCCACGTTGTGGTCCTTAAACAATGCAGGCCCAGCGCGTATTCTTTATAAGTATACTACACATCTCTCCGCTTGAACAAAAAGAGAAACCCGGCAAAACTCAATAGGCCGGGTTTCCCATATTTTTTACATAGTCATCATTCTAACAAAAGCTTGGTTTATTCTGATCCTGACCTACCCTGATCAGGGTTTAACATATTCATCACTGACCAGCAGATCAGCTATGACCTCAGTGGGGATGACGAACTCCTGCATTCCCATAACCCCAGGCCCCACTTCATACTTATCAAAAGAAATCACCAGCTTGTAATCGGAATTAATATAGAAACTTTGCTCCGGCTTAATCTGGGTAAAGGGCTCAAAATAGTTTTCTTCGTCCTTATTCTCATCCGTAACAACCCAGTACATTAAATTAGAATCGGCTTTCATCTTCGCTTTCATCTCATTCACGATATAGTCACTGATCACCTGAACATAGCTGTCATCTTTAAATAAGCTGGGCAGGGTAATCAGGACCTGATTCACCTTGTCAATGGTGTCATACTTAAATACAGTGGAAGAGGACCCTACAGTGTTGACTACATAACGCCCAATGGCTAATAACCGCTCATTATCCGTCTTGATTTCATAACCGCTGTCGACTCCCAAATGTCCATCGCCCAGGGCCTTCATTTCTTCGACATCAGCCATAAAGTCCTCATAGAGTTTTTTGTTTTCCTCTAAATACTTCTGGTTTAAAGCCTGGCCCAGTCCGCTTTCCTCCAACCCGCTGATGGCGGGGACTTCGATATTGGCTTGGTGCCACCCATCATCATACTGATAATCCCGAAAAGTAAGCACTTCGACTATATTTTTCATTCCCGGCACATCGGCTATGACACTGGCCATGGTGGGACTTACATTAATTCCTCCTATAAAAACCACAACGGCGGCGGCGGCTGTTGCGACAATCTTGCGACCCATCATCAATCGACTCCTTTGCTGTTTTTTCTTGCCATCCTCGATCGCTTTCTGAACAACCTGTTCCAGCTCCTTGGGGATCGGCATTTTATGATACTCATCCTTTAGTTGAGAAAGTTGCTTATCATCCATGTTTGATCTCCTCCATAGGTTCTTCCATTTGCACGCGAAGTTTTTTGAGGGTAGCATAGAGACGGGACTTTGTGGTGTTCACATTTTCCTGTAAAACCAAAGCTACTTCCTCAATTTTGAGATCCTCATAATACCGAAGAATGATGCGGCCGCGCTCAGCAGGAGGCAATTTCTCCAGAGCGGAAGCTAAATCCAGATCGGAGCCTTCCTCATAGCCGGCAGCAGGTTCATCGATATATGTACTGATTGTTTCAGAATCCACTACAACCAAGCGTTTTTGCTTACGCAGGAAATCGAGAGCTGTATTGACGACAATGCGATACACCCAGGACTTCATACCCTGAGAGTCCCTTAAAGTGTTCACAGAGGAAATAGCTTTTATGATCGATTCCTGAACTACATCCAAAGCGTCCTCCGGATGTTTAACATAACTGTAGGCAAGCCTATAAATAGTTTCCTGATTGGCGATGAGATAGCTCTCAATCTCCCTTGTTAGCTCTTTCTGATCAAACATACCTGACTCCTTTTGAAGTGCACTTCATCTGAGAAGGTTTTTCTCTCTCTACTATAGAGACGCCGAGAAGATAAAAAAAGTTTTAATAGAACGTGACCTTTTCCTTTCCCGTCTCGTTTAAGTTATTGAGGAGGTGAACATGTGGAATCCAAAATTGGCCCCCCGGCCTCCAGTATGGAGACCTGGTATCAAGAGACCGTAACCAAGCTGTATCGCTTTATTTACTCCCAACTACAAAATAAAGAAGAAACAGAAGACATTACTCAGGAAACCTACTTACGCTGTCTTAAGCAAGCTCCGGACGCTCTCCCGCCTTATCCCTATCTCAAGCAGATTGCCCGCAATCTGATGACCGATCGCTACCGCCATAAATTAGTAGCCCAAAGCCATCTTGAACATCTCCCGGAGCCTGAGCATCCTTCCCTTGAAGAAGAGTGGCTGACCCGAGCCACCCTTCAGGAACTGATGAATCAGCTTCCCTCAGATTATCGTCAGATTTTGGAGTACCGCATTATTCAGGGCTATTCCCGCAAGGAAACCGCCACCCTGATGGGACGCAGTGAAAGCTCCATTCGCGGGCTGCAGTATAGAGCTTTACAGACCCTACGCTCCTACATCCACCTTTATCAACAGAAAGGAGGGGACTTGTGATGAATACCGATCATCCTAAAGGCCATCCCACACCCGAAGAGCTTCTCGACCATTATATCGACATTTTAAATGAAAACGGTTTTCCTGAGGACTATGATACCATAGAAGATGAACAGGGGCTCCACTCACTCGCCAAAAAGGTTAAAACTTTTGCTTCCGAACCCAGCCAGGAATTCATGGCAAGCCTCTGGCAAAAAATTGAACCCATGGCAGCAACGCCCTCTACTATCAATGCACCCGCCACCGCCAATATACCCGCCACCACCAAAGACACTTTAAGAAAGGAAGGGAATTCTCTCAAAATGCCAAAAAAATTCTTCCCCTGGGCAGGCTTTGCCGCCAGCATCCTTGTCTTCCTGCTCCTCTTCTCTCCCTGGTCCGGCTCCAAGCAAAATATCGTCATGGCCATGGAGGAGTCCGTGAAGCAGCTGCAAAACTATCATGGCGTCCTGGAAAAGGTCAGTACCAATGAAGCCGGTGAGCGTCAAGTTCTGATCCGCACAGAAATCTGGTCTGACGGTGAAAACTATGCTACAAAAACACAAGATGGACTCCTTACCGTGAACAACGGGGAAACCCGTTGGAGCACAAACCCCGCTGCCAAAGAAATCACCCTCCTCCCCGTTTACCTGGATCCCCACGATTTTGATCTTCAAAAAGAAGCCGCCAAGGCTTTGCGTTATCCCCACCAAATCATTGGCGACGACACTATCGCCGGACGGGCTGCCACCCGTATTGAAATTCAACCTCCCGGCGGTCTCCCTTATTCGTTATGGATTGACCAAAACACCCATCTCCCCATACAGCTGCAAACCGCCATGCAAAAATCTCTGCAAACCACCTACACCTATGTCAGTCTCGAAACCAACACCTCTCTGGCTGCTGACATCTTTGCTTATCATCCCCCCCAGGATTATAAGCTGATCGACAATAACCCGGATAAAGTTATGGCATCTTTGGCAGAAGCCCTCACTGCCAGCGGCATCAATCCTGTCCAGCTTGCTGAAACTCCCCAGCGGATGTTTGCTTCAGCAAATCGTCTGGTTTTTGACTTTGGCGATACCATCGTCATGCAAACAAAAGCCACGACACCCTTCGTCCCCGATCGCCTCGCCACCCTGGGAAAAGCCGGAGATGGCCCTCTCGAAATCTTACCCAAGAGCTTGCGCTGGCAGCAAGCTGATCTGGAAATCCTTGTTCAAGGAGAACGGGTGGAAGAATTGGCAAAGCAGCTCTCCACAAATCTCGACTTTACACCGCAAGTCGGCCCCCTTCCCCAAGAGGGTGTGATTCCTGTGGAAATTGACAGGGAAGTGGTAAAAAACAGCCAACAGCAAGTAGATGCCGGAAGCAGTCCCTGGCAACTTGATCCCAGCCAAGTGGCCTTTACCTTCGTCGCCCTGAAGATCTCCCCGGAAGGAATCACCGGCGAACCCCCTCTGGACTACAATGCCCTCCAGCTGACTGATAATGATGGCCAAAAAGCTGTCATTCAGGTATCCGAAGGTCCGGTAAAAACCGTCTATCTGGAGCGCTTAATCCGTCAGGATGAGACAGGTATTTGGACCGTCACAGGCTATGTCCCCCGCTGATTCAGCCCTGAAGCCGCAGCCTGCGAAAACACGCAAAGGGAGCAAGCACTTGCACATAGGCAAGGCTTGCTCCCTTTATAACTGTTATGACCTGTATGCTTATACTTATCGCTTCAGGCACTACCCTTTTAAAGCCGGGTAATCCTTATAAAACTGCTCGATTTCGGCATTGATACCTTGTACATCCACCGATTCTTTCTGCCGGTCGGCCAGAGCATACTTCTCTTTCAGCTTTAAGACACGATAAACACTTTCATCGATCCGGTCCGCGGGAATTTTCCCTGTCTCTGCAGCATGAAGGATCTCCTTGAGAACAGCCTCTTCTTTCGCGAAATCATGGCAGACCAGGACAATATCGCTGCCGGCCAGGATGGATTTCACCGCGGCCTCACCGATATTATAATTCTCCACAATAGCCCCCATAGTCATATCATCCGTAATCACGACCCCGTTATAGTCCATCTCTTTGCGCAGGATATCGCGGATAAGAACTTCTGAAAAGGATGCCGGATAATCCGGGTCAAGCTTCGGCAGCAGGATGTGAGCCAGCATAATGGCATCCACATCATTGGCAATGGCTTCTGCAAATGGCCTCAGCTCAAAATTCCTTAATCGTTCCAGATCATAATCAACGCGGGGCAATCCCACATGGGAATCCACCGAAGTATCCCCATGACCGGGAAAATGTTTAACCACAGAGATAATGCCCTGCTCCTGGATTCCCCCCATAGCTTGTATGCCCACTTTACTGACAAGCTCGGGGTTGCTGCCGAAAGCCCGATCACCGATCACTTTATTCTTGGGGTTGCTGAAAATATCGAGAACCGGAGCGAAATTCACATTCATCCCAAATCCCTTGACTTCCCGGCCCAGGATTTCTCCCATCTTCTTCCCTAAAGCACCACTATTCTGGGCTCCGACCTGCTGACTGGAAGGCATCTTCTTGAATTCAGCAGGCATCCTGGATATCCTGCCCCCCTCTTCATCAAGGGCCAGGAATAAGGGAATTCTATTGACTCCATTGGTCTCTTTCAAGGTGTTGATCAAGTTTAACATCTGCCCGCTATCCCTGACATTTTTCTTTAAGAGAACAAAACCGCCCACATGATAATTTTCAATCAACTGCTGAGCATTAGCGTTTATTTCATACCCGTCCACTCCCACCATCACCAGCTGCCCGACCTTCTCTTCCAAGGTCATAGCTTGGATCCGTTCCTGCAGGGGGTCAATCTCGGGGGGCTTTTCTGAGGGTTCAGCCGGATTATTGTTCCCCTGCTGATCGTGTTGACCTGGTATGGGAAGGTTACCCTCCTGGGGATTCAACCTTTGGGATAAAAAGAGAAATCCTAAAACCAAAGCGGCAATAATGATTACGAATATTGCTATCGTTCTTTTGCCCATGTTACCTCTTACCTTTTCACACTATTTTGAAAAGCCTGGCCTTTAGCGCGATGCTGCCTGATATAGCCAAGCTATTCTTAATCTTATTGTAAACCTATTTTCCTTATTCATGTATAGTTTACCGTTTGGCTACCGTGAACCCTTGGTCCAATAATTTTTCTTCCCACTCCATTAATAAGAGGACAAGATCATCGGTGTAATCGGTCTTGGTCTCATCCTTATCATATTCAAGCTGTTCAAGAACTTCAAAGGTAAAATTTTCTCCCCCTTGCTCCTGCCATTTCTTCATCAGCTCCCGACAAGGAAAGAACCCTGCCTCCAGCTTAAACCGTATCCCATTAAGGGCCGCCCGCAGATTTTGACTTCCCTCGATATAACACCAGGCCTCTTTTCCAGACCGAACCCCTACGATTCCCATATCAGGCCTCATCTGCTTATATTGCTCTTTAAGTTCCTTTTTTCTATCCATGACTTAATACCCCATCTCCTTAAGAATTGCTGAAAGAGTCCGCAAACGCTCCCCTAAGAGCTCATCATCATTACAGAGCGCTTGATTAAACAACTTGATATCTTCATTAATTTTCTCATTATCAGTGCAGACAGCCACCGTCATGGCATCACCTTGCAGACCAATTCTGTCAATAACCGGTTTTTCCGGGTCATAGAAATTATCATAACGATAAGCTTCTCGGAAATGAAGCTTAGTCCGGCAAACCAGAATCGCTAAATCAAGAACCCTATGAAGGGGCAGTTCTTCCGATTGTCTGGACCACTTTTCTCCGGTATATCTCCATACTTTAGCGGAAATATCTACTTTACCCCGATCATTCCACTGAGCTAATCCTAAAGAAAGGCCTTTGGCATCAGACTGATAGGCATACCGGCCATCCACGTTTTCATAGTTTTCAGATACGATCACCGGTTTATGCTTTAAACTCGTTGGTATGTTCATGATTAAAACCTCCATCACCAAAATAATATTTGACCATCTATATCAGGCTATACTTATCTAGTAATTTACTAAATTGCTAGATAAGTATAGCCACCACATTACCTTTTGTCAACAAACCCCTTTCCACCATATCGGCGTAAAGGCAGAAACTACTCGACAGTTTGGCCACTCAAAAATAAACAGACCCCGATAACTCAGGGTCTGCTAACCGATGGGCTGAAGACTGGCCGTGCTCACTCTTTCCTCTCATTGCTCAGGGACTGTATTACGCTGTCGAGACGGCTTCGTACAGTCGGGTATGAGATTCCCAATTCCTTTTCAACTTCTTTTATATTTCCCCGGCATTTAAGAAAAGTTTCCACAAAGAGAAGCTGATCATCAGGTAACTTGCAAAATTTACAGGTGTGAAATTCTCCTTCGAGGGTAGTAGAACAATGGGTACAGAACAATTTGGTCACGTGCATCTCATGCTTACAGATCGGACATTGATGAGGAACCTTATAATCCATCTTTGTCACCTCAATTTTTCATCACGGCTGCCATATGCTGGATTCCGAACCTCCTCTCTCCATGACTACCTACTCACATTTTAAATAATTTTATTAAAATTGTTAAGAAAAATAATTAAGAAATTTAGAAAAGTTAGGGCAGGACCGGCCCTTGCCCTAACTTAAATAACTTCTATAGCTCCAACATCCCTTTGAGTCGCTTTACTTCAGTTAAAATAGCATAATATTCTTTATCAAGTTCTTCAACATTATCTTTTTTAGCAGGCATGGAAATTCTGCCAATCACTTCCGACAGACGATTCTGCAAGATAAAGATTTCCTTTTCAATTTCTTCCTTTGCCTTGCCACCCTCTTTGTTTTGCTGTGCCCAATAATCTTCATAGCCTCCCTTGAACATCTTGATCCTATGATTCTCAATAGTCATGATCTGATTGGCCACTGAGCTAATGAAGCGGCGATCATGGGAAACAAACAGCAGGGAACGTTCATAGTTTTGCAGGGCATCCTCGATAACCTCCAGGGAATTGATATCAAGATAATTAGTCGGTTCATCAAGGATTAACAGGTTAAAGTCCTGACAGAGAATCTTGGCAAAAGAGGCTTTGACCCGCTCCCCTCCGCTCAGCACATTCACTTTCTTATACACTGCATCCCCTTTAAAAAGCAGCCGGGCCAGCAATTGTCTTACAAAGCTCTCCTCATAGATGCTTTCTCCCATCACATTGGCCAATATACTGGTCTCTTCGTCAAGTATACTTAAATCCTGACTAAAGTAGCCGATTCTGGCACTGGGAGCAACCCTTATGGAATCTTCCCGGTTGATGATCATTTTAAGCAGGGTACTCTTTCCGCAGCCATTAGGCCCCATCAAAGCCACCTTGGCCTCATTCTCAATACGAAACTCCGCATTCTGGAAGATGACTTTACCGTCAAAGGCTTTGTTGAGCCCCTTCCCCTCGATAATAACCTTACTATGCAGCTTCTGGGCATCAGCGATATCCAGCTTGATCTTCGCGGTTTGCTTAGGTTTTTCCTTAACTTCCAGCTGCTCAATTCTCGTTTCCACACTTTTTTTGGCCCGGTCAAGATTAGCCTTGGCTTTTTGATTCCCCATCTTATGGAGTCTGGCCTCAGAATTTCCCATTCGCCGGGGAGTCTTACGCACCGATTTGGATTTTTCGCCGGTTTCGATCACGACTCTCTCCAGCCGCTTTTTTTCGGAAACGTAGTGCTCATATTCAAACTGGGCTCTTTCTCTTTCCCTGACCTTTTGCTCACTATAGCTGCTGTAATTGCCCGGGTAAATCTTAAGCCGGCCATCTTCCAGTTCCAGAATCTTAGTGCATAAACTGTCAAGGAGAGTACGGTCATGAGAAATGAGGAATAATCCTCCGGAATACTTCGCAAAATAGTGCTCGATCAGTTCGATTCCCTCCAGATCCATATTGCTGGTGGGTTCATCGGCAAAGATCATGGTGCTGTTTTGGCTCAGGCAAGCGGCCAGCTTAAAGCGGGTCTTTTCCCCACCGCTCATACTCTCGCTATAGGTCATGGGGATGTTGAATTTCGACGCCATTTCCTGACTGATCTCTTCATGCTCAGGCGGCTCCAGCTGGGAAATCGTTGAGGACTGGCCATAGGCTTTCACCCATCCTTCATCAGGTGCAAGCTTCTGGCTGAGAAGGTTGAGCAAGGTGGTTTTACCCACTCCATTAATGCCCACGATGCCGATTCTATCTTCAGAATAAAGGCTTAATTTTTTGATATCAAGGATCAAACGGTCTCCAAAGTATTTTTTTACATTGCTGCATTCTACTAATAAAATAAAAAACCCCTCCTAGTGTTACCGGAGAGGATAGTGTCATTTCAGATTACAACGCAATAAACCATACTTCTACCTATGTCTCAAAACCGTTTTCGGTCACAAGGCATTTTAGAATATATAGTAAGATCCCGTTATATGAAAAGCTATCCACAGAGAATAATCACTATCCACTCACAGTTAAAAATGCATAGGTTTCAAGCCGTTGCCACGACTTTTCTCAAAGCATATTTTCCTTGTTAAGTGAATTATTTGCGCATTTTCTGCAGATACCTTACCTTTCATTGGCATGAGTCTGTTCCAGACTTCCTTTTATATTATAAAGTCGCTCCACCCCGATGTCAATTCAGTTTATTTCCGGAGGTGTATTTTTGTCTACTTTTGTGACATTTTTCTATTGAATATCATCCATAATATGTTATATTATTGGTAAGGTGGTGATCGAGTGGATCAGGAGATGCGCGAAATCCTTAATAAGATACTTCATGGCCAGACAGCAATGAGTGAAAATATTGGTTTACTGCAGAAGGATGTCAGCTCCATGAAGAGCGACATCTCAATTCTGCAAAAAGACGTCGGCTCCCTGCAACAAGATGTCAGCTCTATGAAAGGCGATATCTCAGCCCTGCAACAAGATGTCGGCTCCATGAAAGGCGATATCTCGGCCCTGCAACAAGATGTCGGCTCCATGAAAGGTGATATCTCAGTCCTGCAGACTCAGGTGGCTAAAAATACGCTCTTATTGGAAAGCACCCGGAAAGATATCCAAATCATCGCTGAAGTTCAACAAAGCCATTATGAGCAAAACCAACGGGCACATCAGGAAATACTCACTGTTATAGATACCCGATCAAGCACCATCGAATCAGCGGTTAAATCTATATCCTCTACCCTAGGTGAAATTCAGGAAGATAATCAATCCTTTGACACAATAATCGGGCGGCATGCCCGCTCTATAGAAACCATACAAAGAAAATTAGCAAAGGCACTCTAAACGAGTGCCTTTAGCATTTCTTAATAGTGTATTCCTCTCTTTTACTTCTTCATCCCGGTATAGATGAAGACTGCATCTCTAAGGAATTCTGCGGCTCCCGGCTGCCGCTCATCATAATAAACTGTAAATCTCGGATCATCCACATACATCTGAGCCAGTCCGGCATGAGCCTCCTTAGAGTAGCTGGGCCAGGAGTAGGTGAGCCACTGGCGATGGAGATCGGCCGTTTTCTGAGCCAGCTCCCCGGCAGGATCTCCGGTTTTGAAGGCCTCACAAAGGGTGACCAACACCTCTTCTCCAAGCTTGGTGAACTCAGCGTACTGCTCCTTGGTCATGTTCATCAGCTTCCGGTTGGATTCCTCTACAGTCTCTTCACCATACTTTTCCCGGATTTCCTCACCGTATTTGGCTTCATTCTCCTCAATCATCTTACGTTTAAATCCTTCAAACTTTTCTTTGTCGGACATAGTGATTCTCCCTTCTTTTTGAGCAATGGTTTTTTCAACATTGACAATGAGCTGCTCCAATTGCTCTCTTTTTTCCAGAAGCTTCTCACGATGTTCCCGCAGTGCCTTTGCTCCATCAAAATCAGGAGAGGTTACCATATCTTTAATACCCTCCAAGCCCATCCCCAACTCCCTATAGAATAAAATTTGCTGCAAGCGGTCAACTTCTTGTTGTCCATAGATCCGATACCCTGAAGAAGAGATTCTGGCCGGCTTAAGAATCCCGATCTCATCATAGTATCTGAGGGTTCGTGAGCTGACTCCTGCTAAATGAGCCAATTTCTGCACTGTGTATTCCATGTGATCACCTCCTGACGAAATTAAGAATACACCTTAACGTAACGTCAATGTAAAGAGGGAAAATGAAAAAATTTATTAAAAATTATCGATAATAATCAACTTAAAATTCCCAGCAATTGTTCAAAGCTATCCATGGCTTCAGTATAATTTTCCACACGGCCAAAGCCATAGCTTGCATAGATAAAAGGAATCCCAGCCACTTGAGCCGCCTTGGCATCTCCCAGGGTATCTCCCACGTAAACCGGATTCTTCAGCTTATTGCGCCTCATGATCAGCTGAATGTTTTCACCCTTGGTCAGACCCGTTCGGCCCGGATTTTCATAATCCACAAAGTACTTCTCCAATTGATGAGCGAAGAAGAAGGTCTCAATATAACCCACCTGGCAATTGCTGACGATAAAAAGCTTATATCTTTGGGCAAGAGTTGCCAACGTCTTCTCCACATGAGGATACAAAATCCCCCCATGCTTCTTCAAGTACTCGCATTCGATCTCACCGCCCCGCTCCATGATTTTACTCCGAGCCTCTTCTGAAAAAGAAGGGAAGAGCTTCCTCCCGATCTCGGGAATCTGAAGCCCCATCACTCCTTTGATTTGGTCGATGGACAGTTCATCGGTGGGCAGCCCCTGCTCACGGCCATATTCTTTTAAGGCCTTATTCCAGGACACCCGCACCGGCTCAGTAGCATCCCATAACGTTCCGTCCAAATCAAAAATAATACCATCACTATCCTGCAATTTTTTCATATCATACTCACTTTCCTGCCAAGTCATTGGGGTTGAAGTATCCGACGGATATCCTTGACAAAGGCAGTCACCGCTTCCTCCTTTGTCGCCCAGGATGTCACCAAACGAATAGCAGTGTGCCTCTCATCTACTTTGCCCCAAATTTCAAAATGATAACTCTCTTTCAACTCTTGTACCACTTCGTTGGCGAAAATAGGGAAAATCTGATTGGAGGGGGATCCCGAAAGAAAGCTGACTCCTGCTTCTTTTAAACCATCCCACAGCTTATACGCCATACTATTGGCGTGGGTCGCCAAGTCAAAATACAGATTATCGCGGAACAGCTCCAGGAATTGAATCCCCAGGACCCTTCCTTTGGCTAAAAGGGCACCCTTTTGCTTCATATGATAGCGAAAATCCTGTTTTAATTCCTCATTGCACAGCACCAAGGCTTCCCCCAGCAGTGCCCCGTTTTTTGTCCCGCCGATATAAAAGGCATCTACCAAGTCGGGCAATTCGGATAACGTCAAATCATTTCCGGCAGAGCACAAAGCTGAACCGAGTCTTGCTCCATCCATAAAGAGGTAGAGCTTCTTCTCCCGGCAAAATTCACTGAGAAGCCTAAGCTCCTTTTTAGTGTAAATCGTTCCTACTTCCGTGGCGTTGGAGATATAGACCAGCTTAGGCTTCACCATATGTTCATCGGTATGAGCATTGAGGATTTCTTCCACGTGGGCAGGGGTTAACTTGCCATCCTTCACCTCGGCTGTCAGAACCTTATGACCAGTGGCCTCGATGGCTCCCGTCTCATGGACAAAAATATGGCCGGTATGAGCCGCGATAGCAGCCTCATGAGGTCTCAAAAAAGCGGCAATCGCGATCAGATTGGTTTGCGTGCCTCCAGCCAGAAAGTGAATATCTACTGCATTGTTCCCCAGTTTTTTACGGAGAATCTCTGCGGCCGCTTGGCAATAGCTGTCTTCACCATATCCACTCTCCTGGACATAATTCGATGTCAGCAAAGCCTCCAGAATTTGCGGATGAGCACCTTCGCTATAGTCGTTTTTAAAACTGATCATGACTTCTCCTCCATTGCTTTCCTAAATAATTGCGCTTCTTAAAATATTAGCCCTGCTATTTATTACCTAGAACAATCTGGGCAGAGCTGCAACCAAACACTCCGGATCATCGAATTTCGGGGAGTTGACCCGGCTTGTCACCTCGTAAAGAGACATCTGGTCAGCCGGATAAGGGGTAAGAAGACTTTTTAAGAGCCGGCTGTCCGTCACCTGGGGATCTAACCAGATAGATTCAGCTTCTCTGGACAGAATCACAGGCATCCGATCATGCAAAGGCTGGATCAGCTCATTGGCTGTGGTAGTAATGATCGTGCAGGAATGGATCATTTCCCCGTCCGGGGATTTCCAGGTATCCCATAGACCGGCTAAGCCAAAGAGCTCATTGTTTTTCAAGGTAATCCGGTAAGGGTACTTGCGGCGTCCCTCTCTCCTCCACTCATAAAAACCATCCGCCACAACCAGACAACGCCTCCGCGGCAGACTGTATTTAAAGCTCGGCTTCTCATCCACAGTTTCCCCTCGGGCGTTGATCAATGTATTGCCTATGCTTATATCTTCAGCCCAGTAGGGTATAAGCCCCCATCTGTACATAACTAAACGATTCGAGCCATCGTTAATGATGACCGGAATATCTTGTGAAGGCGCCATATTATAGCGTGGTACCAGGTTGTCTGCAGAGACTTGGAAACGCGCCAGAATATCCATAGGATTAAAAAGAATCAAACGTCCGCACATGATTTCGGCACTCCTTTAATTAAGTCCTACAGCTATTCTACCGGATCATCCCTGATCAGTAAAAGCATCAATTTGCTGTCAGTTAACAGTCAAGGGATACCCGGCACCTTCTAAACGCTGGATAATGCGCTTTTGATGTTCAAAGCTTTGCGTTTCCAACAGCATATGAACACGGGCTGAGCGCAGGGGAACGGCTAAATCATAGCGGGAGTGTTCGATGTTGATGATATTGGCCCGTTCCTGGGCTATAAGCTCGATCACTTTTTCCAAGTTGCCGGGTTGATCCGGCAAAAGAAGCTGACAGGCCATGGTACGCCCGGAACGCCTCAGTCCCCGCTCGATAATCTGGGCCAGGAAATTCACGTCAATATTTCCCCCGCTCAGGATGAGAACCGTTTTCTGCTCCTTAAGATCCAGCTTACCCTGAAGCGCCGCCGCTACGGCAACCGCCCCGGCTCCTTCAGCAAGGGTTTTGGTGCGCTCCATCAACAGGAGAATAGCTTGACTAATCTCTTCTTCTTCAACCGTCACCATCTCATCCACATAATGGCGGACTGCTGCGAAGGTTAGATCACCTGCCCTTTTCACCGCAATGCCATCTGCCAAAGTACTGGCCTGTCCTAATGGCTCGGGCCTGCCTATGCTCAGCGCGTGAGCCATGCTTGCCGCTCCGGCCGCTTGGACACCGATCACGCGCACGGAAGGCTTCAGGGATTTCAAAGCCACAGCAATCCCTGCGATCAGCCCTCCTCCCCCGATGGGGACAAGAACCGTATCCACTTCAGGCAGCTCCTCAAAAACTTCCAAGCCGATGGTTCCCTGCCCGGCCATAACTTCCAGATCATCAAAAGCATGGATAAACGTGGCTCCTGTTTCCTTTTGGATCTCTACTGCCTTCTGATAAGCATCATCAAAAACCGCTCCGGACAGAATGACCTGGGCTCCGTACCCTTCCGTAGCGGACACTTTGGCTAGGGGGGCATTTTCCGGCATGACAATTGTTGCGGGAATACCGATACGGGCAGCCGCCATGGCTACCCCTTGGGCATGATTGCCGGCGGAAGCGGCCAGGATTCCTTTTTTCTTCTCCTCTTCAGAAAGCTTCAAGGCTTTATTCATAGCCCCCCGAACTTTAAAGGAACCGGTCTTCTGCAGATTCTCCAGCTTAAGGTAGATCTCCGTCCCGGCCAGGGCGCTTAGATTGCTTGAATGATCCAGAAGTGTCCGGTGAATATAAGGGTGAATGGCCTGTTGTGCCTCTTGAATCTGTTCTAACGTCAGCAGTGTGGACATGATCAACGCTCCTTGATGTTCACAGTATGTAAAAACTTTCTATCATTTAGTTATTATGGCATAAAAAGCAGGGCTGATAAAGCTCTCCCAACAAGTCTTCATTGCCCTCCTTCCTAAACTTAGTATGTGCAGAAAAAGTCTGCCCCACCCATTATCGATCTAAATCGCTGCGTCTTGCCTATAAAAATGACACTCCCGCAAAGGAGTGCCAAATCGTCTGGAGATATTAAGAAAACCTTTAAACAGCTTCTTTCTTAAACGGCTTTTTGCGTACAAGGAGCACTTTTCCCGCCGCTGATGCTGTCCAAAAACATTTGATGAATTCTTCTGTCCCCGTTCAATTCCGGGTGAAAGGAAAGTCCGATTTGATTCTTGTAGCGGACGCCAACGATATCCCCGTTGACCTTAGCAAGAATCTCCACACCCTCTCCTACGGACTCAATATAGGGTGCTCGAATAAAGGTCATCGGCACCTTGCCCAAATCCCCGAACTGCTCCTCGGTGTAAAAGCTGCCCAATTGTCTGCCGTAGGCGTTGCGCTTGACCCTTACCGGTAAGGTGGCAAAGTAACGGGCCGAATCATTGGCAAGCTCCTCAGCAAGAAGAATCAGGCCGGCACAGGTAGCCAAAACGGGAAGACCGGCAGCGATTTTTTCCCGCAGAGGTTCAAACATATCCAGCTCCCTGAGCAGCTTGCCCTGGGTCGTGCTTTCCCCGCCGGGGAGAATCAGCCCCTCAACATCCTGGCGGGCATCTTTGCCGTTGCGCAGCTCAAGGCACTCTACCCCCAGATTCTGCAGGATCTTCTCATGCTCGATAAAGGCTCCTTGCACAGCCAGTACGCCTACCCTCATCTTACTTGCCCCGCTCTGCCATCAGCAGCTCGATTTCCTGTTCGTTAATCCCCACCATGGCTTCACCCAGATCCTCGGAAAGCTCTGCCAACACCTTGGGATCCTGGTAATTGGTCACGGCTTTGACGATGGCTTGGGCTCTTTTTTCCGGATCTCCGGATTTAAAGATGCCGGAGCCTACAAATACTCCTTCAGCACCCAGCTGCATCATCAGGGCCGCATCCCCGGGAGTTGCCACACCACCGGCGGCGAAGTTGACCACCGGCAGGCGTTTGTGTTCATGAACATAAAGCACTAACTCATAGGGAACCTGCAGCTCTTTAGCCTCCTGGAACAGCTCGTCTTCCCGCATACCGGCAAGGCGGCTGATTTGACGATTGATCATCCGCATATGGCGCACCGCTTGAACTATGTCTCCGGTACCCGGCTCCCCTTTAGTACGAATCATGGCAGCCCCTTCATTGATGCGGCGCAAAGCCTCTCCTAAATCCTTCGCTCCACACACGAAAGGCACCTTGAATCTGGTCTTATCGATGTGATAGACATCATCAGCCGGAGAGAGCACTTCACTCTCATCGATATAATCGATTTCAACAGCCTCCAAAATCTGGGCCTCCACAAAATGACCGATGCGGCATTTCGCCATCACGGGAATGGAGACGGCTTCCATGATTCCTTTAATCATTTTCGGATCGCTCATGCGGGAAACTCCGCCGACCGCCCGGATATCCGCCGGAATTCTTTCCAGTGCCATCACCGCACAGGCGCCGGCCGCTTCCGCAATCTTGGCCTGCTCCGGAGTGGTCACATCCATAATTACGCCGCCCTTTAACATCTGAGCCAGCTCTTTGTTCAATTCATATCGTTTACGATCCATTGAAAACCCTCACTTTACAACTAAGATATCATTGAGTATACTCAAAACTGGATATATTAAAATGTTCAATTCAAAAATAAATCATATGACCAATTCCATAAGGAGGAGCCCATTATGCTCACTTATTCCTTTGAAACCATAGGGTCAGAAAGCATGTATGAATATCTCTATCACTGCATCAAAACCGATATTCTGCAAAAAAAATTAAAGGCTGATGAAAAACTTCCCTCCAAACGGGTTTTTGCCAAAAATCTGGGGGTCAGCGTGATCACTGTCGAAAATGCCTACGCCCAGCTTGCTGCCGAGGGCTATATCTATACCCAGCCCAAACGGGGCTATTTCGTTGCCAACCTGGAAAAACAAACCCTCCACCCTTCTCTGGAAACATCGCAGAATGGGCTCCAATCTAAAAAAGAGCCGGCCTATTATGCCGACTTCGTCAAAAATTCCGTAGCCCCGGACTCTTTTCCCTTTTCAGTCTGGGCAAAACTGCTGCGGGATGTGATGGATACGGAAAGCCAGGCTTCCCTGCTTGCCGACACTTCTGTGGGTGGGGTCATGAAACTCAGACAAGCCATTGCCGAGCATCTTTATCAATTCCGGGGTCTGTCGGTAGAGCCGGAGCAAATTATCGTCGGCGCCGGAACCCAGTACCTTTACAGCGTTATTATTCAACTCCTGGGCAGAAAGCTCACCTACGCTGTAGAAGATCCCGGCTATACCCGGCTCTCCAAAATCTATGAAAGCAATGATGTCCAGTGCTGCCATATCCCTATGGATGACTGCGGGGTCATCCCGGAGTCCTTAAAAGAGTGTGGAGCCGATATTCTTCACATCACTCCCTCTCATCACTTCCCCACCGGCATCGTCATGCCGGTCAGCCGGCGCTATGAACTCTTAAGCTGGGCAGCCCAGGAGAACGAGCGCACTATCATTGAAGATGACTATGACTGTGAGTTTCGTCTCTTCGGCAAGCCCATTCCTACTCTGCAGAGCATTGACGTCATGGAGAAAGTCATCTATATCAACACCTTCTCCAAGAGCCTTGCCCCCACCTTCCGGATTAGTTACATGGTCCTTCCCAAGCATCTGGTAAACCGTTTTTATAGCCAGTTAGGCTTTTACTCCTGTACTGTCTCCACCTTTGAACAGTTCACCCTGGCAAGGTTTATTTCCGAAGGGTATTTTGAAAAACATATTAACCGCATGCGAACCTATTACCGCAAGCAGCGGGATGCCATCCTCAAGGCCCTCCGTCAAAGTGAGTTAAACCCCTATATCACCATTCAGGAAGAGGACTCAGGGCTGCATTTTTTAATGGAAGTGGCCACGGATGTGAATGACGCCCGGTTGATCGATGCCGCCAAAAAGTCCGGAGTTCGTATTTCCTGCGTCTCCCAGTATTATCACGGCACACCCGATCATAAAACCCACAAGATCATCATCAATTACTCAGGTTTAGAATCCGCAAAGATTGAAAACGCTATCCAGCGGCTGAGCCAAAGCCTTGTGGAAGGAGTTTTATCCCTCTGACAGCAAAACAGGGGTGGCTGATATTCCGAAACTATCAGCCACCCCCTTAAAATTTGCCTATTGTTATTTAACCTTTTTTCTCTTGCTAAACTCTCCAAAGCTCTATCTATACTTACTCAGCTGTTTATTCATAAACTCAGGAAGAGAAAAACAGCTGGCCATGATTTGCTCATTCACATACAGGGCGTCAAGCTCTTTCATGCGAGCTTCATTTGGTATAACATACCCCTTTGACCCTAAGGTAAAGCTCCACAATCCACCGGGATAGGTAGGCACCACAGCTGTAAACATCTTCGTCTTCGGAAAAATATCATGAACCCGTTCAAAAATCTGTTCCATAACTTCTCCATGAAAAATCGGGGACTGGCTTTGGCAAACCATCAGGCCATCCTCCTCCAGAGCATTGAATATACTCCGGTAAAAGCTCTTTTCAATCAAGACTTCCGCCGGCCCTATGGGATCCGAGGAATCCACAATGACAATATCGTACTTGGTCGGGGAGTTTTGGACATAGTTTACACCATCATCAAAAATGAAGTTCACCCGGGAATCAGCTAACCCTCCGGAGACCTCAGGCAGATGTCTCAGACAAACCTCCACCACCATAGGATCGATTTCCACTACATCAATCTGCTCAACACTGGAATATTTGCACACTTCTTTGGCAACGCCACAATCTCCGCCGCCAATAATCAATACCTTCTTCGGGTTGGGATGAATGCTTAAGGGTACATGGGAAATCGTTTCATTGTAGATATGACCATCCAGAGAAGTCGTTTGCACGGCCCCATCCAATACCAACATGCGCCCGAAACTGTAGGAGTCGAGAATCATTACATGCTGAAGGGTTGATTGGGCTTCAACTATGATCTCTTTAATCCGATAATCAATCTTCAGGTTTTCCCGTTCATCTTCCGTCATCCATAACCCATGCTCGTTTTCAGATAAAAAAGTCGGCAATTTCCTAGTCATTTTTTCCTCCATTCAAAAGAACATCTTATAACAGCCCCTGTTATTCCCTTTATTATACCATGGGACAGGAAAAAACTCGCCCCTTGGCCACTTACGAGATAAGCTTTAAGCCGATAACCGAACCTAAAATCATGGTTATAAACACTACTCTTCGCCAATCCTTTGATTCATGATAACGAATCATGCCAATGAGGGTACCGCCTACCACACCGATACCGGTCCAAACGGCATACGCTGTCCCCATCGGCAGGAATCGCAGTGAATAGCCCAATAAAGCAAGACTCGCCCCAAATCCCATAATCAAGAGGCCCACGGTTTTCCAAGTGCGGCTTATCTGCAATTGATTGATCATAGCCACCCCAAATGCTTCAAGCAAACCTGCTAAACATAAAGTGAACCAAGCCATTACGCATCAACTCCTTCTTTGCTCCGCTCCCCTGTAACCGCTTTTAAACCAAATACCCCTGTTAACAGGATTAAAATCAGCAGGACTTTTGCCCATTGAAAGGGCTCTTCAAAAAAGAAAATTTCCGAAATGACCGTACCGGCTGTGCCCAATCCTACAAAAACAGCGTAGACCGTCCCGGCAGGGAGCACCTGTCCCGCCGTAATCATCAAATAATTGCTCACAATCAGGGCAATCACCGTACCGCTCCATGTCCACACATCATGGGAATGGGCTAAGCCAATCACCCAGAACACTTCCAGGAAAGCAGCAACAAAGACTTTATACCAATGTTTATTCATAGAACATTTCCCTCCACTTTAGGTTTTTTCCAAATTAAAAAGCCCAGGAGATACTGTTCATCAGTCTCTCCCAGGCTTTTATCCCTCCGTGACACAGCCAGGCTGTGAGTTTTCTCTCGGACCAGACCAACAAAGCGTGTTGCGGAACCCTAGAAAACATTTTTTTATAAAATTATGGTGCGCCACCACGGATTCGAACCGTGGACCTGCCGATTAAGAGTCGGATGCTCTACCAGCTGAGCTAGTGGCGCAAGCATTATTATAATATACCCATCGGGAAAGTTTTGCAACAAAAATTTCTACCTGTCACCTTTACTGCGATCTCGATATTCTATAATTAAAGCGGTAATAATACCAAAAAATGCGGCAGCAAAAAGAAATACAGCCAGTATAAATTTCCCCAAATCTTCAAACCCCTCGCCGGCCCGAACAAACCTTGCCAAGTAATAATAGTAAATGGATAAGCAAAGGCATAAAGCCCCTGGCAAATATTTCAGAGATTTAATTCTTGATGCCACTTTTCCCAGCAGAACAGTTATCCCAATTGAAACCAGACCAACAGCCAGTATCATGAGTATTAATCGATCCATAGCAAAACCCTCTCTTTTCTTTCCTTAGTTTATCCGCGCCGGTTTGAAATAATAAGCCATCTCATACTATCACGAATAGCTTAAAAAAACTGACCTCAGTCAAAATTACAAAAAAATATTGGGTTATATTTTATTAATAAGGTACAATATTAAAGAGTAAACCTAATATGCATTAAAAGGAGAGAAAACTATGCTTACTGGTGCTGAAAAAATTACTGATGTTGTAGAGAAATACCCACAGTCGGTAGAAGTCTTCCAAAAATACGGCATGCATTGCTTTGGCTGCATGGCAGCCCGCTTTGAAAACGTTGAACAAGGCGCTATGGCCCATGGAATCGATGTCCCCAGCCTTATCAAGGATTTAAATAAGGCCATCGGAAATCAATCGTAACTTGAAATAAGTGGAGAACACAACGGCTGACACGGTTCATTGGAACGTGTTCAGCCGTTTTTACATTAATGGTTAACCTGTTATACTATTATTGGATTTTTTTTATGATAGCACTCTTTAGATAGCATGTTCATAAAATCATCATAAAATATTCAGCTTCTTTTCAGTTTCTGATCAGGTTTGACTCAGAGTAATGTCTTATACTTAGGTCATTAAGAGAAATCTTTGTTCAACGATTTTATACACAAGGGGGTTCAATCTATGAATGAGATGAATGAGAAAAAAAACCGGCTACTTCCTTTAGCAGCTTTATGTATTATCAGTGCTCTTCTCGGCGGAGTCTCATCTGTATCGCTTCTTCAATATGTCTATCCGGAGACTCTTAGCGCTATCGAGGCGCAAGCCACTCTAAATTCCCCGGGCA
The DNA here is from genome assembly GCF_007830365.1 of Desulfitobacterium sp. LBE. NCBI lineage: Bacteria > Bacillati > Bacillota > Clostridia > Eubacteriales > Desulfitobacteriaceae > Desulfitobacterium > Desulfitobacterium sp. LBE. The sequence goes on from NZ_VLKD01000001.1 coordinate 2,384,447, forward strand.
CCGCCAGCCCCGTGACCCTTCTCGCCAATACCCAAACGGATGAATCCAATTCCCCTGTGGTTCAAGTAGCCAAAGACGTGGGCCCCGCAGTAGTGGGAGTCTCCAATTACCAAAATGTTTCCAATACCTATAGGTACGGATTCGGTTTAGGCTCCAGGAACAATACCCAGAGCTCCGAGTTAGTGGAAGCAGGAACCGGTTCCGGATTTATCATTGACGCTCAGAATGGTTATATCGTGACCAACTACCATGTTATTGAAAACGCCCAAAAAATCACAGTTAGTCTTAGTGATGGTCGCAACCTTGAGGCCAAGCTGATCGGCTCAGACTCCCGCACTGATTTAGCTGTCCTGCAGATCTCGGATACCAGTAATCTCACTGAAGTAAAACTGGGGGACTCTTCCCAAATTGAAGTAGGGGAATTTGTCGTCGCCATCGGGAATCCGGGAGGAAACAAGTTTGCCCGCTCTGTAACAGCAGGCGTTATTTCCGCCACCAATCGTACTCTCCAGATGTCCGGCGAGTCCACCCTTTATAATATGCTGCAAACAGATGCCGCCATCAATCCCGGCAACAGCGGCGGCCCTCTGGTCAATTACTCCGGGGAAATCATCGGCATTAACTCAGCCAAATATGCTGAAAGTGGATTTGAAGGTATGGGCTTTGCTATTCCCATCACTGAAGCCACTTCCATCATCACCCAACTTATTGAAAATGGCGCAGCAAAACATCCTGCTCTCTTAGTCTCGGTCAGCGATCAATACCTTCTTTATGCCAAAGAGCAAAATCTACCCCTGGGGGCCTATATCTATGAAGTCAATCCTGAAGGACCTGCCGGAAAAGCGGGAATCCAGGAAGGCGATGTGATTACTCATGTTAATGATGTCAAAGTGGAAAACTCCACCGAACTGATTGGAGAGATTTATAAGCACAATGTAGGGGATAAAGTGACCCTGACCTTTATTCGCGACGGACAGACAAAAGCGGTACAAGTCACCCTTGGGGAAATAACTACCTAATATAACCTAAACAATATGACCCGAAAAGAGCCCTCTTCAGGAAAAACCTGAAGAGGGCTTTATAAAAGGGTGTTGAAGGCAGGTTATGGTTATTTCATGACAGCCGTTGGCAACATAAGTGAAAGCTCGGGGAATACCACGAGGACAATCAGCATCACAATCATCACTAAGATGAAGGGAAGAACCCCCATGACCACTTCCCCAAGTTTTTCTTTGGCCATAGAGCTCACCACAAAGAGATTGAGGCCGACCGGTGGCGTAATCATTGCCAACTCCATATTCACCGTCATAACAATAGCAAAGTGAATTGGATCGATGCCGATACTTCTCATAATCGGAAGCAAAATAGGCAGGGTGATCAAGATAATGGACACTGCCTCTAAGAAGGTTCCCATAACAAAGAACATTAACTGGGTAAGTAAGAAGAAGACGAAGATATTAACGCTGGATTCACCGATCCAAGCAGCCACCTTATTAGGTACCTGATTATTGGTGAGGAATAGAGCAAAGACCATGGCTGCCGCAATGATCAGGAAAATCATGGAGGTTGTATTGATGGTTTCCACCAAAACCTTGCGAAAATCTTGCGGACGCAATTCCTTATAGACAAAAAGAGAGATGATTAGAGTATAGAAAACTGCCACAACAGCTGCCTCTGTGGGTGTACAAATCCCCGCATAAATACTGCCGAGAATTAAAACAGGCAGAAAACTGGCAGGTATAGCCCTTATCGTGGATTTCCAGCGCTCGCTCCAAGTCGCTTTCTCTGTCTGTCCATAGCCGTGTATTTTGGCATAAACAATGGCTATAATCACCAGAGTAGAAGCGAGGATGAGACCCGGAATGATGCCGGCCATAAATAGCTTGCCGATGGAAGTATCAGAGGTCACCCCGTACACGATCAAAGGGATACTGGGAGGAATGAGGATACCTAAGGTTCCAGAGGCAGCAATCAAGCCCATTGTATAACGCTTAGGATAACCACCCTTTAGCATAGCCGGCAGCATGATAGCTCCAATCGCCGCCGCTGTGGCTGGGCTGGAACCGGAAATCGCGGCGAAAAGGGTACAGGCAAGAATCGTGACCACGGAAAGTCCACCAGGCAAATGACCGATCCAAGCCTTTAAACATTCGATGAGATATTTGGATACCCCTCCCCGGGACATGAGTACTCCCGCCAGTACATATCCGGGTATCGCCATGAGCGGTGCTGTATTGATTCCGGCAAACATTCTTTGGGGTATCATCATGAGATTAAAGTCTGATGTAAGCGTGAAAATGAGAATAGTGGACATGGCCAAGCTAATCGCAATGGGGACATGCAGAAGGAAGAGAACAACGAAGATACTAAACAGTAAAGCTGTGGTCATCAGACTTCACGCTCCTTTCCTGCTCCGTCATCCAGTCCTTGCCGCCATTTTTCAACGTTTCATAAAGTTTAACCACAAAACGCATAGACAAAAGCGTTCCCATCAAAGGTAAGATAAAGTAAACAATATATAAAAATATTCCCGTATCCGTGGACTTCTGCCCTGTTTTGTGTACAAACGCTACCAGCTCAAAACCATAGCGAAGAACAAAGATACCAAAGAGAAGTCCTACCATATGGGCAAAAATAGTGACCATAAATCGGCCCCTTAAGGGTAGACGATCATAAAGCATTTCCACTGATATATGGTGATTATTCCTTAAGGCCACACTGGCTCCAATCAAGGTCCCCCAAATAATTAACCACTGCGAGATTTCATCCACCCAAGGTTGAGGGTCATTAAAAAAATAACGCATGATTACTCCGTAAAAGATGACGGTTACTCCGATGAACAACAATCCACCAGCAAGGATGTCCTCTAAAAAATTAAACGCCCGCCAAAACCGCTTCATTAAAACACCTCTCTTCTCTCTTAATCCATTGTCATTGCTTTATCTGTCATAATTTGCTTAAATTTATTTATTATTGTTTAAATTTGTCTATTAGCGCGATAAAAAAGGGACGGGGTAATCCCGCCCCAATTTTACCCTCTATGAATGTCTATCATTGATTGGCCGCACGAGCAGCGTCTATGATGTCTTTACCAATGACACTTTCAAACTCTGCAACCACAGGCTCCATAATTTTTACGAACTCTGCCCGTTGGGCTTCGTTAAGCTCTACAACCTCCATGCCGGCGTTTTTCAGATTCTCGAAACTCTTCTGATCTAAATCCTCGGCCAATTCAACGGCATAATCAGTAGCTTCAGCCATTGCTTTTTCCAAAGCTTCGCGAATATCGCCGGGCAGCCCATCCCAAAACTTAGTATTAACAATAATACAATAGTCAAGGCGCCCATGGTTAGACACTGTTAAATGCTTTTGGACTTCGGCGTATTTTTGAGTGTCAATATTGTTGAAGGTGTTTTCCGTCGCATCAACAGTACCTTGCTGTAAAGCGGTATAGGTTTCACCAAAGGGGATAGTAGCGGAGCCCGCACCGAGGGCCTTAAATTGAGCTTCCAGAACACTACCGGCTTGGACCCGGAATTTCAGGCCTTTGAAATCTGCCGGGGTCACCAAGGGATACTTTCCGTTGACAAATTGCTTAAAACCGTTAGGCCACATTGCCAACAACCGCACACCATAGTTATCCAAGCTGTTCATCAACTTCTTATTAGCATCACTTTCCCAAAACTTATACACAGCGTCATTATCTTTAAACAAGAAGGGTAAATCCACATATTGGAACTGGGGATTCATCCCTACCAATTTGGTAATAGAAGGAGCAATGATATGGACATTCCCTGCCTGTACTGCTTCTAACTCTTCTTTGTCGCCATAAAGCTGGGAAGAAGGATAGACTTCCACTGTAACCCGCCCATCTGTGTACTTCTCTGCCAGCTCTTTAAACTTCTCTGATGCCAGCCCTTTGGGGGAATCAATAGTGGTAACATGGGAGAATTTAACGATGATAGGATCGGCTTTTTTCTCTCCGCCATCGACAGCAGTAGCAGCGTTACCAGAGTTGCTGCTATTGGATGAAGATGAGCAGCCTGCCAAGGCTAACGCCATAATTAAAGTGATTACCATAAACAAGGTCAGGGATTTGTGATCTTTCTTGAAATAAAACATCATTCCGCCTCCTCAAAATTCTTTGGCCTATTTACTTAGGTTTTATCTCTATGTCTCCTCCTAAACTCTCTACCCCTTTGTAAACTAACCTCTTAGCCCCACCTCCTTTCAGGAATTACGCATTAGATCAACTAATTCAGTACCGATATCCTCAGCCAGCATTTCATAAACCGGTGCTAAGGCCTCTTCTAAAGCCTTCTGTTCCTCAGCATTTAAGTAGTGAATCTTAATCTCTCCCTCTCTTTCTAACGCCGCTAATTGTTGGGCATTGACCTCTGCAGCTTTTTCCCTTTCCCAAAGAGTCACTTCCGCCAAAGCCTCTTCTAAGATTTTGCGGATACCTTCAGGCAATCCTTCCCAAAACTCCTTGTTAACGATGACTATATAACCCAAATATCCGTGGTCACTAATTGTTAAGTATTTTTGGACTTGATCAAAACGCTGCGTGAAAATGTTGGATATGGTATTTTCTTCTCCATCTACTCCACCTGTCTCTAAGGCCGCATGAACATCACTGAAGGCGAGAGGATAAGCGACGGCGCCGAGAACTTCGAATTGGTACTTTAGGGTGTTTGAAAAAGGCATGATGCGAAATTCCAGTCCCCTGTAGTCCTCAGGTCGCTGCAAGGGATGTGAGCTATTGGTCATTTGCTTAAACCCATTATGCCAAACGGCCAACCCCAGCATGCTATGTTCCTCCAGTCGAGCCAATAGCATTTGACCAACTGGCCCATTTACGAAGTGAGGGATATTCTCTAAATTATTAAAAGCATACGGTAAGTCAAAAAGCTGCCACTCGGGGATCATTGCCGATAATTTGGAGGTTGCCGGAGCAATCATTTCTATTGCACCATTTTTTAAGGCATCAAATTCTTCCCCATCTTTATAGAGTTCAGAATTAGGATAGACTTGAACCTCCACGTATCCCCCGGTTCTTCTTCGCACCAGCGAGGCAAACCGCTCTGCCGCCAATCCTTTGGGAGAATTTTCAGCAACCACATGGGAAAACTTAATAACAATCCTTTCATCCTTAGTAACTTGTTGTTGATCAATCACATTTCTTTGGCAGCCAGTAATCCACAAGAGCAAACAACCCAGGATAATAGCATATATTTTTGTACTCATTGACCGCCCTCACCTTGTGATTATTGCAACTAATTATTTATATATTCTGAATATACTGACTTTTTAAGCTATTTTATGTTCTTCTTTACTAATCATCAATAATTTGACCATATTGGTAATAAAGTTCATTTTGGTCATAAACAATACCGTTTATTGACAGGTCGTCCTACCCTATACCTATTGACACTCTTAAAGTATTTGTCGTTCTTTTCCCAGCTATGTTATTTAAATAATTTAGAAAATAAAAAAGGACCCTGAGTAAAACAATAAACTCAAGGGTCCTCTTTTTTGCTTACAGCACATCGTCGCCTTTCTCTCCTGTGCGAATCCGGATTGCTTCTTCCACTGGATAGACAAAAATTTTCCCATCTCCTACTTCGCCGGTACGGGCAGCTTGAGTTATGATGGAAATCACTTGGTCAACATCCTGATCTGTAACAACCACTTCGATCTTCACCTTGGGAAGCAGATATACCTTATACTCTACCCCTCGATAGACCTGAGTATGGCCCTTTTGGTTACCGCATCCCAAAACCTGAGTTACGGTCAATCCACTGACGCCAAAGTCATCCAATGCCGATTGAACATCATCAAGTTTACCTGGGCGAACTATTGCTTCAATTTTCTTCATTAGGATCCCCTCCTTTAGGAATAAGTATTCACTCTGTAACCGTTGAAATCCTTCATATTCAACTTCGTTGAACGAAAATTCCCACAATAGCTAATAATCCCTTCCATCTTATAAGTATAAACACCCCTTCACAGTAGGTTTAGATCGTTTCACAGATTAGAGCTGACCAATTCTTCCCCTGATAAGCATTATAACCTCTGGTATGAGCATAACCATAAATTTTCGTGCTCTTTTGACCGTTATTCTCAAAGAGAAATCCATAGGTCTCTCCGTTAATGGCCCGCCTGGCAGCCTCTAAATGTTTAAGATTATCTTTAAGAACTCCTTTGCGATTACGGCTGGCTATCACATAGCCTTCTTTGTTTAGGACATAAACTTCTCCATTTTTCCCAATCCGGGCACTGTCGATGATATCATAGATAAAATCCCAATTAAAACGGGTGGAGAAATAACCTAAAACCTCTCCCTCGTCACTGACAATCGGGCATGTGTAGGCTACTGTATAGCGGTTTTCCAAAGGGGATAAATAGAGATCGCTTACAGAAATAGCATTGGCTGCCTTGGCTTCAATAAACCAAGGTTTATCGGCGAAATTCTTGCCGATGAGTTCTGTATGGACTCCTGCCGATACAATGGTTCCTTCCGGATCCAATACATAAAGATCTATGTAAACTTCATAAATCTCGACAAGGGATTTCAATAAAGTATTGCATGCGGCGATCCGCTGAGGATCGTCTGCGAGAAAACAATGCTTGACCTTATCAAATCTTGCCCAGGCTTGGGCATCACAATTCCGCTCGAATAGATTGCGATCGATTTTGTCTATGGTATCATAGGCCACATCGGCTGTCCGCACTGCCATAACTTCATTGGCCTTAATCTGGATATTCTCGACGATTTGAGTACTTTCCTTGGTTGAGGCCAAGCTCCGGGTAGCCAGCTTCTTAATCTCATCAGCCACCACACGGAATCCTCGCCCTGCTTCTCCTGCTCTGGCCGCTTCTATGGCAGAATTTAAAGACAGCAGGTTGGTATGCTTAGCAACCTCTTGGATGGATTCGATCACTTTCCCCATGTTTTGGTTTGCTTCTTTCAATTCGACCAACAGAATTGAGGCATCGATGCTTAATTCATTTACTTTCAAAAAATCGCCTCCCTTTGCATATTTTTCCATGCACAAAAGGCGCTTATAAAGATAAAGTCTTTATAAGCGCCTTTGCTTCCCTTATTTAAGTTTATGCATAGTTTTATTTTACACGGTATCGGTAAACTGACAATTGCTTTGTGAATAAAATATTGTATTCATTCTCGATTTTTCCATAGGCATCCCCAGGTACAATGACGGAAATCACCTGCGCGACAGCTTAAACTGAATCAACAAAAAGGAGGCCGGAGAGAACAATCCTCTTCCGGCCTCCGAGCGTTATACTTATAAAACAGTTTCTCCTATCTCACCGGTGCGGATACGGATAGCTCCTTCAACGGGGTAAATAAAGATTTTCCCATCTCCCACTTCGCCGCTGCGGGCCTCATCGGAAATGATTCTGACCACTTCATCCACCGCCTGATCGTTAACTACAACTTCAATCTTTACTTTGGGGAGAAGAAAAACTTTATACTCTACCCCTCTGTAAACCTGGGTATGGCCCTTTTGCTTACCGCAGCCAATGACATGAGTCACAGTCAGCCCGCTTACCCCAAAACGATCCAGAGCACTTTGTACTTCATCCAGTTTGCTCGGTCGGATAATCGCTTCAATCTTTTTCATTGAATTTCCTCCTTTATAATCAGATGCAGCTCAATGCCTATTTTCCCGGCTGACCGCTGGGTGTGGAAACACTGACTGCTTTGGCAGCCGATACAATTGTGGGAAGATAACCACTGCCGATAAAGTCGGGGTAAGCCTCTTCGCCATGGAGGGAGATGTCCAGGCCCATCTCTTCTTCTTCAGCAGTAACCCGCAAGGGTGTGAATATACCGACCAGCTTCATAATTATAAATGTGGCAACGACTGCCAGAACAATAGTTACAGCAACACCGATGGCTTGAATCCCTACCTGAGCTGCATTTCCATACAACAATCCGTCAGTTCCCCCCACAGAAGCCGAAGCGAAGATACCCGTTGCCAGAGCTCCCCAGATTCCACCGATTCCATGACAACCGAAAGCATCCAAAGAATCATCATAGCCAAGTTTTGCCTTAAGAACACTGACTCCGAAGTAGCAAATGGCTCCACCGACGAGGCCAATCACCAGAGAGGACATGGGAGTGACGAAACCTGCTCCTGGGGTAATCGCTACAAGCCCTGCAATGGCACCACTGGCTGCGCCCAAAATGGTGGGCTTACCACGGTGCATCCATTCTGTGGCCATCCAGGCTAAAGCACCGGCGGCAGCTGAAGTATTGGTCGTGACCAGAGCCATGGCGGCTAATCCATTGGCGCCTAAGGCACTGCCGGCATTAAAGCCAAACCAGCCAAACCAGAGCAGACCTGCCCCTAAAACCGTCATAGGCAATTGATGAGGAGCCATAGGTTCTTTGCCATGCCCTTTGCGTTTGCCCAGGATTAAAGCAGCGACTAAACCGGTAACCCCTGAGCTGATATGCACAACAGTTCCGCCTGCAAAATCCAATGCTCCCATTTCACGCAGGAAACCACCCACACCCCATACCGAGTGAGCCAGGGGATAATAGACAACCAACAACCACAGAACCATAAATCCCAGAAAGGCCGGGAACCGCATGCGTTCAGCAACAGAACCCGAGATAATTGCCGGAGTAATGATGGTAAACATCATTTGGAAGGCCATGAATAAGAGGAAGGGGATGGTCGAGGAGTAATCTCCATTAGGTTCCATACCGACACCGCTGAGGCCAATCCACTCTAAACTTCCGATAATACCGGCATGGTCTGTACCAAAGGCCAAGCTAAAGCCGATCAACACCCAAAGTACGGAAGATACACCCATGAGAATAAAACTATGCATCACCGTACTCAGAACATTCTTTTTACGAACCATACCGCCATAGAATAACGCCAGGCCGGGGGTCATGAGAAAAACCAGGGCCGCTGATAAAATAATGAAGCTGGTGTCCCCTGTATCCACCACAGCACCATCTTCCGCCAAAACTGCAACAGGCAGAGCCAACATGCTTATAATCGCTAATAATAATACCCATACTCTTTTCATTTGATATTCCTCCTTGCTATTACTTAAATAATTTTCAAATACAGTGGACGTTCTTCTGGTCCACTCCCCCCTTTCCTTGAAATGATTTTTATTCAGGTAGTAATGATGAACACCGGTTGAAAAAAAGAAGAGAGATCCCCCGGATATACTCCAACCTGGGTTTTCTCTCTTACTCTTACACACTTACCAAGTCCTCGACCTGGCACCCGAAAGCTATGAAATTATAGATGCATATACCCTAAACCCACTCGGCAATGCTCTGACAGAGCATGTATGGATGAACGCCCAAATATGGCGATGGCGATCCAGTCCCGATCACAGGCAATCCCCACTTTCAGGGCATAGCTGGCATTGCTGTTGGTATGAACAAAGATCCCATTGCTTGCTTCTAAGGTCGCATGCACAACAGCGTGTATGGCCTTCGGCTCCTTTTGAATGGCACCTGTGTTGATTGCTGCCGAAATGACAGAGTGGGTTAGCTTCCCGGTGGGTTGTAACGCGGAATACGTTCCTCCTAATTCGGTTACTGCACAATAGACGTTTTGGGAAAGCATCAACTTTTTCAACTCATTCTCTTTTTCACGGGTTTCCGTTAATGCTAAGGCCAGTGCAGTTCGTTCAAGAGAAGGCTTTTCTTGTTTCTGGCTTCTTTCTGGCATCAATAGCCTCCCTCCTTACAAAAAACCTGGCTTCGCCGCAAAGGCACTCACATAGCTGAAACAAGAAAGCGCCGTTGCAAGTAATCTGTCTTAGATTCTTGTAACGGCGCCATTGCCTTATTGATTTGATGTTTATAATTTACAGGAATTCAATCAAAATAACAAGTGTTTTTTCCGAAGAACACTGTATACTTCTTGTTAATTAATCAGAAAAGTTCAGATGGTTCTTTCGTCCCGGCTGAACTTTTATTGCTTGACTAATAGTTCTATTGCAGTTATATCAAGGGTTTCCGACACTCTCTCCGCTCCTTTGCCGCAGTTTAACTTTATGGCTTATCATAACCCAAGCAATCTGATTGTTCGAATTTTGTCCTAAGCATTGCGCAGTTGATTGAGACTTCTCGCCAGACTTAAGACATCTTCGGCCTGCAAAGGAATCTTTTTTATGCTGCTGTGCAGTCTCACCCGGATCAAAAGCTCTGTCAGCTGCTCTTGTGTGTAAGGAACTCGTTCTTCTTCCAGCAGTCTCACGAGCTCCTTTATTCCTGAGTATTTGCCAAAAACCATGGAATGCTTTCTGGAGATGCTTTCAGGCGGAAAAGGCTGATAATTTTCCACGTCCTTGCGAATTCCGTCCAAATGAACCGCCGAAGTATGAGTAAAGACATCGGACCCCACAACGGGCTTGGAACGGGGAACCTCCCGCTGGGTAATGTCACTGACCAAAAGGGAAATATCATTAACCTTCTGGATATCAAAGGCGGTGGGACGCTGCAAGATATGATGAATGGCCACCGAAATTTCTTCCAGAGGAGCATTGCCCGCTCTTTCCCCCAATCCCCCCACGGTGACACTGACAGCTTTGAAACCGATGCGTAGGGCGGTTAAGGCATTGGCCGTAGCCATTCCTAAATCATTGTGCGCATGAAACTCCAGAGGCAGCGCTGTTCTTTGCGGCAGAGGGGCAAAACGCCGCGCCAGCTCAAGGGGATCCAGGATACCCAGAGTATCGGCTAAACGTATCCGATCCGCCCTAAGCCCTTCCGCTACTTTAGCCATCTTAATCATGAAATCCACGTCGGCACGGCTGGCATCTTCAAAACCTACACAAACATATTTCCCTTCCTTTTTAGCCAGTTCAACGGCTTCTCCCATGCTGTCCATGGCCCAGGTCCGGCTTTTTCTGAGCTTGCGCTCTATATGTTGATCGGAAACCGGAATACAAATAGAAACCGCGCCGACACCGGTTCGGAAGCTGGCTTCCAGATCTTCCTTACTGGTGCGGTTCCAGGTGGCCAGACGCACCGGCAACCTTAAATCCACCAAACCCTTGATGATTTCCATCTCATCGGCCCCCACACTGGGAACACCGATCTCAATCTCATCGATTCCTGCTTCAGCCAGGCAAGTAGCGATTCGCGCCTTCTCTTTGAAACGGAAAGCGACTCCCGGGGTTTGTTCCCCATCCCGCAGGGTCGTATCACAAAGCCATACGGAATCTTTCATGCTAGGCTCCTCCCCTCTGAAACTTATTCTCCAACCAATAGGGTGGATTCTTATGGAACATCCGCTGCAGTCGGCAGGCTGCCTCCTCGATCAGTAGATTTTCCTTGGTCTGCATAGGGAAAATATTGTGGTTGATGAGCCTTGCCGCCGCTGGGCTCCCGATCTGGCTGCAATACAATATATCGCAATCCTGAATCGCTTCGATTCGTTCCGCAAGGCGTCTTTCATTGATCGTTTCGGTTTCTTGACCGGTTTGGGACTTAAAGCTTTTCGTTTTAACCCGATGAAATGAAGCAGGCAGGAATTCATAAATGACAATATTGGAACTTAGCGCAAAATGAGCATCGACATGCTGCATATCCTCACTGCAAAAAGCCACCTTAATCACCCTATCTCCCTCCCAACCATAATAATTTCAGATTTAGACATAAGTCCTTAGACAGATCAGCTCCGTAAACTGCCAGGCCATCTTTCTATAGAATGCCAAGGCTCTTGTATTGCTGCGGTCCGCTAAAAGCTGCAGGCGCTTAACGCCTCGTGCCGCCGCCCAGGCCTGAAGGGATAACAGCAATGCCCTGCCTGTTCCCTGCCCCTGATAAGGTTCCTCAACGACGAGATCCTCGACCCAGGCGGATAGTCCCCCTTCTGCCGTGGATACCAGCAGCTGCGATGTGACCATGCCGATCACCCGTCCGTTTTGCTCCGCCACCATCATGCACCGCCAGGCACCATCTTCCAGCATCATCTCAAGACCCCGGCGCTGTTTTGTCTCATCATAGGAGAAATCCGCCTCCAGAGAAAATAAGGTTTTCAGCAGCTTAGCCATGTCGGTGATGTCTGCCGGCACTGCTTCTCTGATTACAGGTTTCATCAGAACACTCCGATGGCATCGGCGCGGCATTGCTGACAATGGGTCATCTGGGGCAGGAGGGAGCTTAAACTGCTGCGTCTAACGGCAAGCTGCTCCCGGGAGGGCGGTATGATATGAGCTAATTTCCCCTGGGGAATGACCGGCATAATATTATGAAGATGTGCTCCCCTTTTCTTGATTTCCACAGCTAAGTCATTTAGGCCATGGTCATTGATGCCAGGCATCAGCACCGTATTTATTTTCACTGTCATCCCCGCCTTCGCGGCCATTTCCAGCCCGCTCAGCTGATTATGGAGCAGGGTTCTTGCCGCTTCAGCTCCGATCAAGGTTTGCCCCTTCCAGCGCACATAACTGTAGATTTGGGCACCAACCTGCTCCTCCAGGGTATTGATGGTAATAGTAATGTGAGATACTCCGATATCCGTCAATTCCTCCATCTTCTCCGGCAAGAGCAGGCCATTGCTGCTCAGGCACAGAATCATCTCCGGGAAATCCCGTTTTACCCCTCTCAGCGTTGTAAAGGTCCCCTCATTGGCTAAGGGCTCCCCGGGACCGGCAATGCCGACCACCACAAATTTATCTCCTTTACCGGAAGCTTTGACTTTCCGCACCGTTGCCAGTGCTTCTTCAGGGGTTTGCACCTTACTGGCTACACCTGGACGGGATTCATTGGCACAATCAAATTTGCGTACACAATAATTGCACGAGATATTGCAGCCGGGAGCTACGGCTAAATGGATGCGTCCCGTATTGCCATGTCCTTTGGTGGAAAAACAGGGATGTCCGAGATTCAGGCGGGGAGTATTCATATTTCCTTGTGTACATGTACATGCTTTATGCATATCAATCCCTCCAATCATTCTAATTTGAAAAAGGCTCTTTTTATGATTTGCTCTTAAAGGTGTAGCAGCGCCGCACACAGATGCTTCCACAGGATTGGCAGCCAATACAATGATCCTTATTGTCGATCTTGGCAATTTGGCGCTCAGTTCCTTCATCATCCTCATAGGTTTCCACGCCCAGAACTTTCTGCACACAGAGTTTAATACAGCGGCCACAACCAAGACATTTGTTCTTATCAAAGGTATCCACATACATGGGCGTCCAAGGGGAACCGCCAAAGGTTTCAAAAACTACGCTCATTTCCATCCTCCCCCAGTTTTTTATAGGTTGCTTAGTTCATTATTGCCGGCCTTTAATTCCCCTCTTGATTCAGCTTCTTTTTCAGCCAAGGCGGCAGCTTTTGAGAAGACAGCAGCTGATCCAAGCGTCTCACTTCATCGGCAATTGGGGTTCCTTCCGGTACTTTGATCGGGTGAATACCGCTCTGAACGAGGCGGGCTGCCGCCGGGCCGCCAATCTGAGTGCAATAGACAATAGCACACTCTTTGAGAATCTGAATCCGGGCATCCACCTTATCTTCGGATTCTGCCGGACCTTTGGCCCCCTGGGAATCCTGGTAAACTCCTTGGCTGTCCATGGTAAATACATACCTCTCGAAACCCGGGGCTGAGGCAAAATGGGAATCAATGGTCAATCCATCACTGCTGGCAAAGCCTACAAGCATGCTGTTCACTCCTAACTTACTGCATTTAACGTGGCAAAGAGGAAGCGCTGTGTCCCTTCATAGCCGATCCAACAGGTCTGGGGATAACCCGCCCGGTCAAAAACCGGCAGCCCTGCCCTCAGATGGGGCAGCTTAAGCTGTCCCGCCGCCTGACGGCCATTGGAGTTGGCAATGATGAGCTTGCTTTGGCCGGCCCGCTTCTCAAGGGTTTCCAAATCTCCTACCTCCATGGGGACAGGCAGGGACAAGCGGTCGGTACCTGCCTGGGATGCTGCCAAAGCCACCGTCAGCTCCGCTCCAACCTCCACCAGACTGGACCCTAAGCTATAGAGGAGATCCGTTTCCAAGGCGATGGCTACCCTAAGCTTACCCAGTTGATCATGATAATCGGCCAGGGTATCCAGCAAGCGGTTTCTTTGCCGGAGCTGCTTTTCCGGGATAGTTTTACCGGACAGCTTAGCCAAGGTCAATATCAAGCCATCGGTGGCCGTAAGTCCGCTTAAAGAAGGAAAATTATAGTGAGGAATATGATAGGCCTCCTTAAGGGTTTCCCCTGCTTTCTCCATGCTCAGGCCAAAGGATAAGCACGCCCTGGACCTGGGCAGAAGCTGAAAATCCTCCAACAAGGTGCCTCCCTGAACCACGGGGGCGGCCTCCAGCTCCGCATGGCCATCCAGAGAAACTGAGAGATCCGGCAGGGTAATGGGCCTGAAGCCGAAATCCCTGACAATCTCTTTCAGTTCATCCACATCAGCCGGAGTCAGATGACAGCCGGGCAATAAAGCGAGATAAGGAGCTTCCTGAATATCTGTCTTTAAAGCTGACGCTGGAGAATGATGATTTAAACCGATAAGGGCATCCACCAAGGCCTCGACAGTCCGTTGATACCCGTCCTGCATGGACCCTATATAGTCCGGGGTACTGGCCAATACCACAGGCAGATCCTCCAGGTCCGGTCTTTCCGAGTACAGGCTGGCTAAAGCGCTGGCCATATCATCCCCATAAGTTTCCGTGAGACCTGAGCTCATAACGCCGATGATTTGGGGCTTGTATTTATCCGCTGCCACGGCAATCCCTTTCTTCAAATGCTCCCATCCGCCGAAAATGACCGAGTCCTCCAGCAAAGCGGTGGAATTAAGAGGGATGGACTCTTTAAAATGCCGGTTCAGCTGCAGGCGGATAAAGGAGGAGCAGCCTTGGGAACCGTGCAGCAGGGCCAGCAGTCCGTTGATTCCCAGATAAGCCAGGGTGGCGCCCAGAGCCGGGCTGTTTTTTTGCGGATTTCCCTCATAATGCCGATGTTTCATCATCTCATCCCTCCTCTCGCGGGGGAAATTCCTGTTTTAAAAGTTCCCAAACCGGACTGTTCACCGTCCGGGCCAGGCTCCCGGCAAAGGTGACCATCCCCTCGTAACCTGCATAAGGCAGTTTCCGGCCGTGATTAATATCTAAAAAAGGAGTTCTTGTTTTGTGGGCCAGGTACTTTGTCTTCCCCCCGGCGACGATAAGATCGGGCTTTTTCTCAGCAATAATTTTAAGGAATCCCGCCGGACTGGTATCCTCAATGATCTGAGCCGTAGGATCCATCAGTGCTTTCATCCGTTGAAAATCATCGGGAGTGGAGTTTTGCGTCCCTCCCGCCAGAATGTTGATCCCCAGTTCAGCCAGTGTGGAGACCATGGACCAGGTTTTTACTCCCCCTGTAAACAAGATGGCCTGTTTATGCTCCAGGCATTTTTTATAGCCGGCAATCATCTCCCGTGTTTCCTCTTCCTTCTTTTGTACATAGGTTTTTGTTCTCTTCAGTAAATCAAGGTCTCCCAAGGCTTTGGCAATATTGATTAAAGTCTCCGAGGTGTCGTGGATTCCATAAAAGGAGCCCTCCATAAAGGGGATGTCGTATTTTTCTTCCATCTTGCGGGCCAGATTGGTCAGGCTTTTGGAACAAATCAGCACATTGAGACAAGCCCGGTGAGCGGAAGCGATGTCCTCGAATTTGGCATCACCCGTAATTGTTGCCTGCACCGTGATTCCCAGGTTCTCAAAATCCGGCAGGATACCCCAGAGATCACCGGCAATGTTATACTCTCCGATCAGGTTTACGGAAAGGGGCACCTTTTCATCCGGTCCTTCCCCGGTGCCGATGACCCGGTCGAAGAGAACTTCCCCGGCAATCCGGTTGCCGATGTTTTTATCGCCCAAAAAACCCGGGCAATTGACGGCGATGACGGGAATGGTCAATTCCTGCTCCGCTTGTTCACAGATTGCGCTGACATCATCGCCGATCAGGGCGGATACACAGGTGGCATAGACAAAAATGGCTTGGGGACGATGATGGGCGGCGATTTCCAGGATCGCCTCCTTGAGCTTCCGTTCACCGCCATAAACTACATCATTCTCCATCAGATCCGTGGTCAGCCCCCGGCGGAAAAGCTGGGAACCGGAGGAGCGGGCTCCCCGGTTATCCCAAGAGTTCCCTGCACAGGCAATCGGTCCGTGGACGAGGTGGGCCACATCGGTAATCGGCATCAGCACAACCCGCGCTCCGTCATAGGCGCAGCTGCGTTCTGCCCCTTCACCGGGCAGGGCCTTCATGCACAATTGGGGAGAACCTGCTCCCGCTGGGCACCCTTGATCTTTAAGATCCAGTTTGGTGAGATTGGTAAACATGGAGTCCCCTCCCTTCTTTAGCGAAGTTATTAACGCAGCAATTCGAAATAGGCATCGGTGGAAGCCCTGTCTTTCTCCTCCAAAAAGGTATTGACGATCATGGTGATCAGGTTGATTACCCCTGAATAACCGACAATCGGATAACGGTGGAGATTCACACGATCATAAAAGGGGAACCCTACTCTGACCAGGGGAATACCGGCGTCACGGGCTGCCCACTTGCCATGGGAATCGCCAATGAGCATATCCACCGGTTCGGTGACTAAAAGTGACCGCAGATGCCAAAGGTCCTTGTTGGGGTATAGGGTGGCGTCCTGACCATAAGGGCTGGAGGCAAGGAGCCTTTCCATGTCCTTTTTGAACAAAGGGGTGGAATTGGAGCAGACAATATGCACGGGTTCCCCTCCCATTTCCAGCAGGAAGGAGACTAAGCCCAGCAGGAGATCCGGGTCACCGAAGAGGGCAAATTTCCGGCCATGCATATATTGATGGGCATCGGTCATGGCATCCACGGCCAGTCCCCGTTCATAGGTGATTTCTTCGGAGACCTCTTTCCCTGTTAATTTCGCCGCGGCTTCGATGAATCGGTCCGTGCCCGCCATGCCGATGGGCATAGGGATCGCTTCCACCGGAATCGATTCACCTGTCAAATACTTTTTGGTATTTGAAGTTGAATAGGTCTGACATAACAGATAGCCCAACCCATTTAAAGCTTCCTTCATTTCCACAAGAGGGGTCCCGCCGGGATATAATTCGTATTTACCCAAATTCGGAGTATCCACCACATTGCTGTAGTCCGGCAGAAGGGTATAAGGTACATTCATCATGTTCAGCAGCCGCTTATACTCGCGAAGATTGGCCGGGTAGGTATCAAAACCCGGCACAACATATAGCCGCTCGTTGATTTGATCTTCCTGCCTCGGAGTTGCCAGGCACTCAATCAGTCCCTTGAGCATGATGTCATACCCGGCAATATGGGACATCTTGAAGCTGGGAGTATTGGCCAGGGCAACGGGAAAATCCATGGGGACCGCCCCCTGGTCCTTGGCATTGCCTAAAAAGGAGCTGATATCATCACCGATGACTTCCGCCATACAGCTGGTGTAAACGGCAATCACCTTAGGGTTATATACCGTATAGGCATTTTTCAGCCCTTCGATAAAATTTGCCTGACCGCCAAATACGGCCGAATCCTCGGTCATGGAATCGGAGACTGAGGCTACCGGCTCCCGGAAATGCCGGGATAAGGTGCTGCGGAAATAAGCGGTGCACCCCTGGGAGCCATGGGTAAAGGGCAGGCATCCTTCAATTCCTAAGGCACAAAGCAAGGCACCCAGAGGTTGGCAGGCTTTAGCGGGATTGATGACCAGCTTTTCACGGGCAAAATTCTTTTCACGGTATTCAACACTATTCAGCCATTCTTTGGTGGCTTTCGTACAACTCTCCATGTGCGTCATCCTTTCTGCCTGATTTTTATTTCATCCAAGGAGCTTTAATGGACTTCCAGGTGGGACTGTTCACCGCCATATCCATATCCCGGGCAAAAATGGGGAATCCATCATAACCGTGATAAGGTCCGGAGTAATCCCAGGAGTGCATCTGGCGGAAAGGCAGGCCCATTTTTTCAAAGACATACTTTTCCTTAATTCCCGAGCCCACCAGATCCGGCTTAAGATCCTTAACAAACTCTTCCAGTTCCAAAGCGGATACATCATCGTAAATAAGGGTTCCTTCCTTCAACTGGGGGTAAGTCCGTTCGTAATCCTCCTTATGGGCAAACTCATAGCCCGTACCGATAATCTCCATGCCCAAATCTTCATAAGCGCCCACCACATGCCGGGGGCGAAGGCCGCCTACATACAGCATGACCTTTTTGCCGGCCAAACGGGGCCGGTAAATGTCGATGACTTTTTGCATCTCGGCTTCATATTTGGCAATGACTCTTTGGGTGTTCTCCCTAATGGAGTCGTCAAAATGAGCGGCAATTTTCAGAAGTGATTCTTTAATCTTCGTGGGTCCGAAGAAATTAAACTCCAGCCAGGGGGTTCCGTAGGTTTCCTCCATATAGTTGGCCATATAGTTCATACTCCGGTAGCAATGGATTAAGTTCAGTTTGACCAGATGCCCGTTCTGAAGCATTTCCAGAGTAGAATCACCGGTCCAGATATTCACCACATTCAAGCCGATTTCTTCCAGGATTTTTTTGCTGGCCCAGGCATCACCACCGATATTGTAATCCCCGATAATCCCAATATCGTAGGGTCCGATTTCCCGCTCCGGCCCCTTGCCGATGATATGATCGCGAATTGCATCATTGGCAATATGGTGACCGAGGGACTGACTAATTCCCCTGAACCCTTCGCAGCGCACCGGCACCACAGGGCGCTGGGTTTTCTCCGTCATCCGGCGGGCGACACTTTCGATATCGTCTCCGATCAGCCCCACAGGGCATTCGGACAGTACGGAAACTCCTTTGGCATTGGGGAACAGTTCGACGACCTCTTCAATGATCTTCTCCAGTTTTTTGTCCCCGCCGTAGATGATATCGCTCTCCTGGAAGTCCGAGGTGAATTGGAAGGGTACGAAATTGTCTATGCCCACTTCACCTTCTGCCAGGTTCCGGCGGTTAGCCCAGGAATAAAACCCGCACCCCACCGGCCCGTGGGAAATATGCACGATATCCTTGACCGGCCCCCACACAACCCCTTTGGCTCCGGCGTAAGCGCAGCCCCGGGCGGTCATGATTCCCGGTACGGTTTTCCCATTGGACTTAACAGCGCAGCTTGAGCAATCACTTTCTTTGACAGAAAGATGCTGCCTGCGGTTTTTCTTAGCCTTTTCCGGATAGACTTCCAACACTTGATTGACCAGTTCTTTTCTGGCCTGGACCATTTCACTGATGCTCATAACGCTGTCCTCCTTCTTTCCTGCCTTAACTGAATTTGCTGAATTCACTGCATTTGCTGCATTGGCTACATCTCCATAATCCCATATTCCATCAGCAGTTCTTCCAGCTGCTCCATTTCCATCGGTGTGGGTATGGTCATCATAGTGTTGGCTTCAATCTTACGGGCCAGTGCTCTGTACTCATCCGCTTGAGAATGAGTGGGATTATACTGGATCACGGTTTGTTTGCGCAATTCCGCCCGCTGTACTTCATTATCCCGGGGCATGAAGTGAATCATTTGCGTATTGAGCGCTTTGGCCAGAGCCGAGATCAATTCGTATTCTTTATCCGTCTGCCGGCTGTTGCAGATGAGCCCGCCCAGACGGACCGTCCCCGTGTTGGCATACTTTAAGATCCCTTTGGAGATGTTGTTGGCCGCATACATGGCCATCATTTCACCGGAGGTGACGATATAGATTTCCTTGGCTTTGTTCTCACGGATCGGCATGGCAAATCCCCCGCAGACTACATCACCCAGAACATCATAGAAGACATAATCTGTATCCTCGGTGTAAGCACCGTTTTCCTCAAGAAAGTTAATGGCGGTGATCACACCCCGTCCGGCACAGCCCACACCCGGTTCCGGGCCGCCGGACTCCGCACAGCGCACCCCCAGATGACCTTCCACCAACACATCTTCCAGTTCCAGATCCTCCACCGTTCCCCGTTCACGAGCCAGGTCCATAACCGTGGTTTGGGCTTTACTGTTCAGAATCAGGCGGGTGGAGTCTGCCTTGGGATCGCAGCCCACAATGGTCACTTTTCTTCCCATCTCCGCCAGGGCAACCACTGTATTCTGAGTTGTCGTGGATTTACCGATTCCGCCTTTACCATATATCGCGATTTGTCTCATTTCTTACATCCCCCTATCTAGTCTCGATCTTTTCTGCCGTTATAGGACAGCTTCTTTGCCCACTTCACCTGTCCTAACCCGGACCACTTCATGCAAAGGGCATACAAAGATTTTTCCATCTCCGCAATGTCCCGTTTTATTGATTGCCGTAATAGTCTTGACCGCTGCTTCCACCTCCTGGTCCTGCACGATTAAAGTCAGCATCCGTTTGGGAATCCAGTTGATCCGTGACTCTGTGACTTGCTGAGGTCTGAGGACCTTATTGAGTTCCGGGTCAACCTCTGCTTCCCACCCCCCAATACCATATTGCTTTCCCCGTCCTTCGATGCTCTGAATCGTCAGGGCCGGGAAACCCGCTTCTTCAAGGGCGTTTTTGGTGGCGGGAACCTGGTGCCTGCGGATACAGGCGATAATTTCTTTCATGCCGACAACTCCTTTCTTATGAGCCTTTGTCAGGCCCGCTTATAAGCCTTTGGTTCCTGAGCTTATGGTATAAGCCTCTTCCACTTCGGTAATAAAGATTTTCCCGTCCCCCATGGTCCCGGTCTTGGACTTTTCCAGGATGATCTGGATGGCTTTTTCTAAGTTCTCATCTGGCACAACCATCAGAAGCAAGGTTTTCGGGAATTCATCATAAACCACATCACCGATGCGGATGCCTTTGGTACGGCCCCGTCCAAAAACATGCATTTTGGTTAAAGATGTCAGGCCTGCGTCTGCCAAAGCTTCGGCGACAACTTCAGCCTTTTCCGGTCGGATAATCGAGCGTATCATTTTCATTTCACAATTCCTCCTTAAATTTTCTGAGAGTGCTTTCCTCACTGACCCATCCATGCCTAGCGAAAGACTTCGCATCACCACCCTTCCCAAAAGAATGTAAAATAAAAAGAGAGCCCACAGCCTGATCGGTTATTCGATCAATGGGGGCTCTCTTATCCTCTTAAACACTCCAGATTGAAATCAATCCGGTGCCCATTTTTATTTAATTGGCGGATTATGATGGAATCTAATTTTAAAATAGCTTGCACACTAATTGCCATGAAAGATAGACTTAGATTCATTCTTAAAACATAGGTTAAAATAAAAGAGAGAGCTCTGTTTTTTCTTAGGCTCTCTCTATCACTTCACCGCTCAAGTCCTTTGGACCTGTGCCTTATATGTCACGAAAATCGTGAGTTTGTCTAGAAATACTGTTTATATAGATTTACCCTCTGATCCACTACCACTAACTAAATCACTGCTGTTTCAATGAGCTTTACTTGTTTATATTATAGAGTACTTCGCTCCAAGCGTCCAGCGATTCAGGTCAAGAACACTGTATACATAGAAGCCTTGATTGACAAAGGAATGATTACCCTGGGATAGAGAGCCCGGTACGAATTTAATTCTCTTCTTTTTGCTGTATAATAGCACTATACAGCGATGGCTTGGAGGGAGAATAATGGGACAACCTCAAACAATCAGTACCGGCTTTCCTTCTTTAGATGACGTGATCCAGTTTCTGTGGATGGGCGATAACGTAGTTTTCCAAGTTAAAGATATTGAGGTCTATCAGCGTTTCGTCCAGGGGTTTATCCATAAAAATGCCGGACCCCACCGTAAAATGATTTATATTCGTTTTGCACAGCATCCTCCTCTAATCACCTGCCATGAGCATATAGAACTATTTCCGGTGAATGCCGAGAGGGGCTTTGAAGAATTCTGCACCCAGATTCATGAGAAGATCACTCTGGAGGGCCGGGATGTCTTCTATATCTTTGACTGCCTATCCGAGCTTTTGGACCGTTGGGCAACAGATACCATGATCGGCAATTTCTTCAAGGTGACCTGCCCTTATCTTTTCGAGTTGAACACCATCGCCTATTTCGCCACCTACAAAAACCGCAACTCCTTCCACACCACTGCCGTCATCCGGGATACGACTCAAGTTCTGATCGACATTTTTGAAGCAGAGGGCCAGACTTATATCCACCCTATAAAAATGTGGAAACGCTATACGCCCACCCTCTTCTTCCCCCATATCGAAGAGGGAGATGCGTTCCTCCCCGTCACCAGCAGCGCCGAAGTGGCTTTTCTCAATGCCCAATTGGGGGAATATGATGATAATCCGGAACGGGATTTGGATTATTGGGATCGCCTTTTTTTGAAAGCCGGGCAGCTCCTGGCCGCTAAGGCTTTAACTCATAGCGAAGAAAAGAACCATATCCGGCATTTGGCGCGGATTTTCTTAAGCCGGGATGAAGGGATCCTCCAGCTCATCGATGAACATTTTTCCCTGCAGGATATCCTCTCCATCAAATCCCGCTTAATCGGTTCCGGCTTTATCGGTGGGAAATCCGTGGGGATGCTGCTGGCGCGCAAAATTTTGGTTCAGGATTCTGATGACTGGCGCAAGATTCTTGAACCTCATGACTCTTTCTACATCGGTTCTGATGTTTTCTACTCCTACCTGATCGATAATAACCTTTGGCAACTGAAAATGGAGCAAAGGCGAGCTAAAGAGGATGCTTTGGCCAAAGCAGCTCAGTTGCAGGAAAAAATCCTCAAAGGGCAATTCAATGACTTCATCCGCAATAAATTTTTAAGAATGCTGGAATATTTCGGACAGTCCCCCATTATCGTCCGCTCCAGCAGCTTGCTTGAAGATGGCTTCGGCAATGCTTTCCCTGGAAAATATGAAAGCGTGTTCTGCATCAATCAGGGCACCCTGGAAGAGCGCTACCATATGTTTACTCAGGCCATTCGCGAAATCTATGCCAGCACTCTCAGTGAAGAAGCTCTTGCTTACCGGGAGAAACACAATCTCAGCGATACGGAGGAGCAGATGGCCCTCCTGGTTCAAAGAGTGTCCGGGTCCAATAAAGGGGAGTATTTTTTCCCGGATCTGGCCGGTGTAGGCTTCTCCTATAACACCTATGTCTGGGATAACCGGATCGACCCTCAGGCAGGGATGATCCGCCTGGTTCTGGGATTGGGAACCCGCGCCGTTGACCGGTTAGAAGGAGACTATGCCCGCATCGCTGCCCTGGACCGCCCCCTTTCCGTTCCCTATGACGGGTTGGAGAATTTTAAGGCCTTTACCCAATCCAAAATCGATGTGCTCAATATCCGGGCAAATAGTCAAGAGACGGTTTCTATTCAGGATTTGCTCCAAAAGTCTCTTGAGCTTTATCAGACGCAATTTGCAGAGCGGGATTGGGCAACAGAGCAAAGACTGCGGGACCTGGGCCGAGCTCCCCAGGAACTTTGGTTCTTTACCTTTAATCCCTTATTCGCCAATACCAACATCGCCCAGATTTTTTCCAAACTCATGAAAACCCTGGAGAACGCCTATCGTCATCCGGTGGATATCGAGTTTACCCTTAACCTGCGTCGCAATGGAGATTATTTCATCAACCTCCTTCAATGCCGGCCCCTGCAGATTCGAGGTTCAAAACATCAAGTCCATGTTCCTGAAGAGATCCCTCTGTCCCATACGATCTTCAATGGGGTGGGAAATTTTATGGGAGGCAGCCTCTCCACAAGAGTGCATAAGATCATTTTTGTGGAGCCTTTAGCCTACAGTAATCTCACCCAAAGTCAAAAATATGAAGTCGCGCGAACTATCGGTAAGCTCAACCGGCAGATTGATAAGGAATCCACCACCACCCTTTTATTAGGTCCGGGACGATGGGGATCCCGGCTGCCCGCCTTGGGAGTTCCCGTATCTTTTGCTGAGATTAACCGCATCTCGCTCCTCGGTGAGATCGGCTATCAGCAAACAGGATTTCTTCCTGATGTTTCTTTTGGAACTCATTTCTTTCAAGACCTGGTCGAAAGCGGGATCTTCTACCTGGCCCTCTTCCCGGAAAAAAAAGAAACTGTTTACCAACTGGAATCTTTAGAAAACTATACGGAACCGCTGCCTGAAGAATGTTTTGATAAACCATATCTTCAAAAAACCCTTCAGGTCTATGGCTTCCCGGCTGAGATCAATCTGCAGTTCGTTTCCGATGTAGCCAGTCAGAGGTTTCTCCTCTTTTTACCCATACAATAACCTTGCCTCTGCAGGAGGGCATACAATAAAAGGCTCCAGAAAAAGCGCTTTGTTCTCTGGAGCCAACCATTTAATAGCTCTGCATTGCCGACCTGGCCTGCTGATTGCGGGCTATTACAGATAGTGCATAGTTCAGGACAAAATAGGTCAGGGCAATCATGCCGAAGAGGGTAAAGACTTGGGGCGTAGAGCCAAATTGACCCATGATGATCAAGCCCTTTCCGGTCAGTTCCTCAATCCCCACTGCCCAGACATAAGAGGTGTCTTTGACGACCGTTATGAACTGGGAAACCAGCGGCGGAATCATTTTCCGCAAAGCCTGGGGAAGGATAATATAGCGAAGAATCTGCACATAGGAAAGTCCCTGAGATTTTGCGGCCTCCCACTGACCTTTATCAATGGAGTTCAGACCGCCCCGCACCACCTCGGCGATAATCGCTGAAGTGAATACCGTCATCGCCAGAATACCCGCGTTGACAGGTTCCAACCTCGTCATAAACCGGAACATAAGAATAAACAGGAGCAAAGGAATATTGCGGACAACTTCAATATAGATTGCGGCTAAAGGTGCCAATACAAGATTCTTCGAATAGCGGGCGATGCCGAGAACCGTTCCGATTATGAAGCTGAGGACGATCGTCATGCCTGCAATATACAGCGTTGTCATTAACCCCTCAGCCAGGAAACGAAAGACATAAGGTTGAAAAATTTCTGCCATTATGCCGACACCTCCATCTTACGCTCCAGGTACTGAGCCAGCTGGGCTAAGGGGAAGCACAACAGCAGGTAAAGCAATCCGGCGGTGACATAGGCGGGACCATAATAAATATTTCCTGCCGACCAGGAATCGGCACGATACATCAGATCACCACCGGCAATCATGGCCAATACGGAAGTGTTTTTGATTAGGCTCACCGCTTGATTGGTGAGAGGGGGCAATACGACCCGAGCGGCTTGGGGTAAAATGACATGCCGCATAGCGCCCCAATATGAGAACCCTTGGGATAGTGCAGCCTCCATCTGCCCTCGATGAATCGCCTGAATACCGGCCCGCACAACCTCAGCGATATAAGCACCATGGTATACCCCAACACCCAATACTCCCACACTAAAGACAGGGAGCATGAGCCCAATATGAGGTAGCCCATTATAGACAAAGAAGACCTGGATTACCAAGGGAGTATTTTGAATAAACTCAACGTATACACGATTTATGGCTCGAAAAAGCTTCAGATGGGTACTCCCCAGAACCCCAAAAACTACTCCCAGGGCTAAAGCCAGGCATAATCCCAGCACAGAAACCATGACTGTAGTCAGGAATCCCTCGGCAAATATTGTCCAGTCGCTGAATAGTGCTTGCCACTTAAACCAGGCAAATGGTCCCGTCACTGCTACAGACCCCACTTCTCAATTAATTTGTCAAGCTCTCCATTGCCTTTCATTTCGGCGATCTTATCATTAACCAGTTTGGCTAAGCCATCGTTTCCTAATTTGCTGGCCACGCCATACTCTTGAGGACTGAATTTATCATCCAGGAGCATCGTCGAGTCATCGATATAGCCTAAGAGAATAGAACGGTCAACGGAGAAGGCATCTACCCGGCCGGAATCAAGAGCTGCTTTAATTTCGGGATAGGTAGCGAACTCCTGGAACTTCACTTTGACACCCAGTTTGTCTGCTTCGGCTTGAACGGCTGTTTTGCTGGTCGCACTTTGAGCAACACCAATGTTTTTGCCGTCTAAGTCTTTTAAGCTCTTATACCCGGGAGCTTTCTTGACCAACAAACCAACACCGTCTATATAATAGGGGTCGGAGAAGTTATAGCTCTTTTTCCGGTCTTCTGTAATGGTAAAGGTCGCAACAACCATATCCACATCCCCGCTGTCCAAAAGAGGTCCACGGGTTTTAGCCGTCACAGCTTGCAGCTTGATTTTGCTGGGATCCCCAAAAATCTCTTCGGCCAAGGCCTTAACCAGATCAATTTCGAACCCGTCGATCACATTGGTCTTAGGGTCTTTGTACCCGAACCCAGGCACATCTACTTTAACTCCTACACTTAAGGCACCACGATCTTTAATGGCCTGAACATCTGCAGGCGCACCGGATTCACTTCCTCCGCCGGATTGGGCCGGTTGTTGTGCTGTGCTTGAACCACAGCCCGCGAGTAAGCTTCCGACAAGGAAAACGCCCGCTAAAAGAATACCTAATTTTTTCACAAAATTCCCTCCTACTTTTTTATATATTTTTGGGGAAAATTAACGCAGAATGCGGCTGAGGAAAAGTTTTGTCCTTTCGTGGGTAGGATTAGTAAAGAAATGTTCAGGAGTGCCTGTCTCAAGGACCTCCCCCTCATCCATAAACAAGACCCGATCCGCTACCTGACGGGCAAAGCCCATCTCGTGAGTAACAACAACCATGGTAATTCCTTCATGAGCTAGATCCACCATCACATCGAGAACCTCTTGGATCATTTCCGGATCCAAAGCTGATGTGGGTTCATCAAACAGCATGATCTTCGGTTTCATATTCAGGGCCCTGGCGATAGCGACCCGTTGTTGCTGCCCTCCTGACAATTGAGAGGGATAAGCGTTGGCCTTAACCTTTAAGCCTACACGCTCAAGAATGGCCATTCCCGACACTTCTGCCTCTTCTTTAGAGACTCCTTTAATCAAGGTTGGCGCAAGGGTTAAATTCTCCAGAACCGTCTTATGGGGATATAAATTAAACTGTTGGAAAACCATGGCCACAGATTGCCGAACCTTGGCGACAGGCGCTTTATGGGCGGTGATCTCAACCCCATCCACAACGACTTTACCGGAGGAAGGCTTCTCAAGAAGATTCATACAGCGAATCAAGGTACTCTTACCTGATCCGCTGGGACCAATAACAACCAGCTTCTCTCCGGCTTTAACCTGTAGATCAATCCCCTTTAGAACATGCAAATGTCCAAAGTGCTTATGTAGTCCTTCCAGTAGAATCACTTTATGTCCCCCTATAATTTTTAATGACCTCAAAAGAAGCAACGTTATTTTTCTTGAAGATGTCTATACTATTAGTTATAATATTTATAATATTATCATTCGGTTGAGAATAATGGCAATAGTCGGAATATAATGTATTCTGTATACATATACTTCGAAAAACGTACGAAGTCTCTTTTCAGCCACTATTTATTACTTAGATCTTAACTACCTGCTCATCCCCGCTCTCCCCCAATTGGCATTCTTCTATTTAAGAATAGGAAAAGAGGACCACAAGGAGCCTTTAGGCTGCTGTGGTCCTCTTATGTTACTCACTATCTTCAGCATATCTTTAAATATGATTAAGAGACTATTACAGAGCTTTTTTAACTACCGCGACAGCTAGGCTAACCAAGCTCTCCCGCGATTTCCTGGAGTCGGCAGAAACCATTCCTGCCACGAAGCTGATCAGTGTACATTGCCAAAGATTATCGGTTATGATCCGTTTAGGTTGAAACTTTGCCACGGACTGTTTAAATTGCTGCTTTGCTTCAGCAACAGTTAAGCCATTGTTTTCTTTGCGCAAAGAACCAACCCCCCTCCCAGGATAATCGCTACCAGGGCCACTGCAAATGCAGCAAGGTAAGACGGCATAAGCACACTTAAACCGAGGAAAACACCGTACACAAACATGATAAAAGCGGTGATCGCCAATACTAAAGCGACGACAATTAGCCCAACCGCAATCAGTATCTTAAACAATTTTCCCCGGAAATCTGCAAACTGTGCTTCAAGTAAGTCCAGGAATTTTACGACAATATCTGCTAGTGCTTCCATAGACTATTTCCTCTTCAGCAATTTTACGACGAGGAAACCCAATCCAAAGGCAATCAGAAGGGTTGCTAACGGATGTTCCTTTGCTGCTCCTACCCCTTTTTCGACAACTTTTTTCCCTTCTTCACAGGCCTTTTTAGCAACATCCTCACCGGTTTCGATGGGCTTTTGGGCGACTTCTTTAATGACTTCGTATCCGAGGTCAACCGCCATCAGAAGCGCTGCTTTAACATCGGATAAATCAATGGGGTTTGCTTGAGTAGTCGTCGTTTCATTGGATTGCATCTTTTTCTACCTCCTCTATTTTGCTTACCTGGGGCACCTTTTTGAGTCAATCAGGGTGGCTGTCCAAGCTTTGAGAAGGACTTAGCACCTCTCAAGCCAACTAACTGTCAGACCGCTTGTCCATCTGATTCATTCAAAAATTTTCCCTCTTAGCGAATTCGGATTTCAAAAATCTATTATCTTCCGCCTCTCCGATAGCTTCGCATGACATTATTTTAGCAAAAATTCATATTATTTTCTACACTATCTATAAATTCTATTTAGAATATATTGACAAAACTTTTATTTCTTGTTCGGGGAACTGAGTCCGGCAACCGCATCCAGACACTCCTCCACCTCTTGGCTGGTATTAAAGTACCCTAAGCTTAAACGAACTGTTCCTTGTTGGAAGGTACCAAGGGTTTTGTGGGCATCGGGGGCACAATGCAAGCCCGGTCTTGACGCGATTCCATAAAGCTTATCCAAGAGATAGGAAACTTCCGAAGGTTCCCTTCCCTCCAAGTTAATAGACACGACAGGCGCCCTTTCTACAGAAGGGCCAGGGCCATAAAGAATGACGCCGGGTATTGCGCTTAAGCCCAGCATCAACTGGCGGGTGAGGGTTCTTTCCTTTTCCCGTATCTTCTCTATTCCTTCCTGCTTGATGAATTCTATACCTGCTCCCAGACCTGCAATTCCCGGTGTATTGAGGGTTCCGCTCTCATAACGCTCCGGGCTCTCTTCCGGCTGGAAGGGTTCCTCTGAATTCGCTCCGGTTCCTCCTTCCTTCAGGGTATCGAGACGCAAATCTTCGCGAAGATACAAGCCGCCTGTTCCTTGAGGCCCCAATAACCCTTTATGTCCGGCAAAGACCAAAAGGTCGATGCCCATAGCCTGAACATCGATGGGAATGGAACCTGCAGTCTGGGCAGAATCCACCATAAAAAGG
This sequence comes from Desulfitobacterium sp. LBE, assembly GCF_007830365.1. NCBI lineage: Bacteria > Bacillati > Bacillota > Clostridia > Eubacteriales > Desulfitobacteriaceae > Desulfitobacterium > Desulfitobacterium sp. LBE. The sequence continues at coordinate 2,413,632 of NZ_VLKD01000001.1, forward strand.
ACACCCTTTTCCCCGGCAATTCTGCCGATCTCACCAATGGGCTGAATTAACCCCATCACATTGGAAGCATGGCTGAGGACAATGAGCTTGGTATTGCTCTGAATAGCTGCTTCCACTTGCTCAGGATGCAATCCCTCCTGCACAGAGGTCGGCAGCTTGGTTACCTCTACACCCTGGCTGCGCAGTTTTTCCAGAGGGCGGGTGACGGCATTATGTTCAAGAGAGCTGGTAATCGCATGATCTCCCGGTTTCAACAACCCCTTCAAACCGATATTAAGAGCTTCCGTGGCATTGGGAGTAAACACCACTTGTAAGGGGTCGGAGATATTAAAAAACTCGGCGATTTGTACCCGGGCATTGAGGACAATCTGCCCGGCAAGCAAGGCCATAAAATGACCGGAGCGGCTGGGATTCGCTCCTTTGTTGCGCAGGCACTGATCCACTGCCTCATAAACGCATTCCGGTTTGGGCCAAGTTGTTGCAGCATTATCAAAGTAAATCATACTATCTTCTACCACCTTTTCGGGTTCATTGCCTAGACTTTTAAAGTATAAACTCTATCCTTATCTTTATCTTTATCTATATAGTAATACGTTTTCTTATAGAATGATACTGTCCATAAAGAAACTCCGGGCAATTTAGAAACAACTAGTTTTAAGGTGTTCCTGTCCCGAATCAGAATAAACCTATCGTAGACAAAAAATCGTGATTCTGGGAAGAGTGTTTTTAGCTCTTCCCAGAATCACGATTTTTTTGCACTTATATTGTAATCTTAGGCTAGATGTAACGGTTTACCCAGGATTCCATGTGCTGATTCCATTATTGCTTCAGGCAATGTGGGATGAGCATGGATCGTCTTTGCTAATACTTCGGCGTTCAGGCCTTTTTCCACACCCAACACCAGTTCTTGAATTAAACTACTCGCTTGAGGACCCATGATGCTGGAACCGAGGATCACCCCTTCTTCATTAGCCAAAATTTTTACAGTTCCCATTGTTTCCCCTAACACTAAAGCTTTTCCATTGGCACTAAAAGGGAATTTGCTAACTTTGTACTTAACACCTGCAGTTCTAAGCTCCTGCTCTGTTGCACCGACTGCTGCAATCTCGGGATGAGTGAATATTACGCTGGGTACTGCTCGGTAACTCATTTCAACCTGATGACCGGCGATATGCTCAGCTGCTACCATACCTTGTGCCGAAGCCACATGAGCCAGCATCGCTTTTCCGGTAACATCGCCAATTGCATAAATATTAGGCACTGATGTTCTCATCTGAGAATCAACAACAATACTTCCTCCCTCTAGTTGCAAGCCCAATCGTTGAGCGTTTACTCCGCACAAATTTGTTTTGCGTCCAGTTGCTAACAGAACCCGGTCTGAAAAAATTTCCTGTATACCTTTTGCATTCTCCACAACAGTAATCAGCCGATTTTCTGCGGATTTGATCTCTTTAACCATGGTTTTTGTGAAAATGTCTATGCCTCTTTTCTTCAATACTGAAGTCAAGCGCCTCGGGATTTCATCATCACTATTAGCCAACAAAGAAGGGAGCATTTCAACAACAGTAACCTTTACGCCCAATGCCTGAAAAGCAGAGGCGAATTCCAAGCCAATAACACCGCCACCGATGATTACCAACTTTTCCGGCAAAGTTTTCTCATCTAAAATATGATCACTGGTCATAACACCATCAAGATTCGCCCCAGGAACCGGAATACGAAAGGGAGTTGAGCCTGTTGCCACAACAAGATTTTCAACTTTAAGGCTGACTTGACCGGTTTCAGTTTCGACGTTAATCCTGCCTGCTTCGGTAATTTCACCCCAACCTTTGATTACGGGGATTTTAGCCGTTCGAAATAATTGTTCGACTCCCAAAACCAGATTATGGACTATGCGATCCTTGCGTTCTATCATCTTTGCAAAATCAAATGAACTTTCTCCTGCCCGGATTCCAAATTCCTCAGCTTGTTGAAGCTCTCTCCAAAAATCAGCAGACTTAATCAAAGCTTTAGTTGGAATACACCCTCGGTTAAGACAAGTTCCGCCTAGGCGGTCACCTTCGACAAGAACAACGCTTAATCCCAACTGCGCTGCTCTGAGAGCACATACATAACCCCCCGGCCCTCCACCAAGAATACCTACCTGATACTGTTCCACAACCTGTTCCTCCCCATAAACCTATGCTGACATAGCTATTATCTGCTGCCTATATTCCAACTTGGATAGGAGCCCCTCTATTTCGTCTGAATCGCTGTATTCAACCACAATCATCCAACCCTGATCATACGGTTCCTCATTCACATATTCAGCTGAATCTTCTATTAAGTTATTGATCTCGACAATTGAACCACTCAAAGGCATATAAAGCTGAGAAACGCTTTTTGCTGATTCAGCTTGACCAAAGGTATCATTTTTCTTATAAGTATCTCCAACAGCGGGCAATTCAACAAAGAGGATTTCTCCAAGCTGATCCTGTGCGAAATCAGTAATACCAATTTTCACAAATTTACCTTCAATCTTTGCCCAGGTGTGCTTGCCTGAATAAAAAAGATCATCTCTAAAGATTAATTCCGTAATTGCCTTGGCCATTCCCTATTCCTCCTGTTTTTTACAACAACCACTGACTCGCTCAGAAGGCTTTTGCTTCTATATATGAACATTTTATTTTATCGCTTCTCTAAAGAGAGTAATCTATACCATTTAAGTTATAACTCATTTTGATAGGACAGGATTCTTTGATCATATTGGCTACAGAGCAATAATCCTCCCCTAATCTTAGAGCTTTTTCTAATTTCTCTTTAAATAAATTGTTGCACTTAACAATAAATCTTAACGAAATACTCGTAAAGACTTGTGGCACTGTATCCGCTCTCTCTCCTTCTACTTCCACATCAAACTGCTCATAAGAGATCCGCATTTTATTCAAAACGTTTCCAATTTCGATTGAAGCACAACCTCCAAGGGTGATCAGCAAAAGCTCCATCGGTCTTATTCCTTTATCTGATCCACCATAAATTGCTGATGCATCCATTAATACATCTCTCTGCCCTGAATCGTATCCTCTAAAATTCATATTTTCTTCCCATTTAACAACGACTTTAGCCATACCCATACCTCCCATACATCAATTATCACAATCACATCTGCACATGCAATTGGGATAATTTCTCTATTCAGCATAGCTAAAAACAACTCAAACTAAAAATAACCCCGGTTATATCAATCACAATAATTAGGCCCTACGCATTTAACCTATAAGATTTAAGAGTAAGTCATGTTTCGTATCTCCCGAGCATACTCTTTTAGTTTATTTTCATCAAGGATAGTCAGCCCGTTTTTGCATCGAACAATAACTTTTTCGTCAATTAAACACTTAATAATTCTGGCAGAAGTAACCGGATGAATACCCAAGAATTTACTTATTTCTACATTTGTACACGCCTTTCGAACGGCTAATTTGCCATTTACGACGTTGGCCTGTTCCAACAAGAATTGGCACAATCGATTCACAGCCTTCTTTTGTTGTTTATTTTGAATTAATACAATTGTGGAATTATAGAAATTCATAGCAATATTTATTAGTTCACGCAAGATATCTGGCTTATCTGATATAAACTTCCATATAACTTCTTTGGGAATCTTATAACAAGTACAATGAGTTTTAGCAATAAAATTCGTGTAGCTCACGCCATTATCAAAGAGATACAATAATCCTAACAGCGATTTTAACTGATTATCGCCGGATTTTGTATCATAGATTGTTTCATCACCTTTTTCTGATAGAACAGTGCGATAAATTAATCCATCCACAAGATAGAAGACAAAGTCTACTTTATCATCTTGCTTTATGATGATATCTCCTTTTTCAAAATAACATACTTTAGAACCTTTCAAATTCAATATAAAATCTTTAAGTTCCTGAAACTCCGCTACCATAATACTCCTCCCTTGGAAAATGTATTTTGAAACAAGATTAAGCGCCCTATCGCAACAAATAATTTTACAAGCAGATTATAATTTAAAAAAGCTTCAAGCCGTATAACCCCAGTTATAAAATCGATTGTGTTAATGAAAACTTTCATAAAATCTTTGGGATGTATAACCTCAGTTATACTTCAGCTTCCTTGACCTCTGCTAAAATTCAACTTGTCAAAAGTCTTTTTTATTACACTATTGACAAATTGTATTGCTGCACCAATACAAATCCATCTCGAAGGGAATGGTTATTTATGGTGTATTCACAACTTAATAGTAAATCACTTATCAAATGGCTTATAACCTTTTTCGTCCCGATTATAGTATATCTCATTCCAACTACAGAACTCTACACAGCTCCCCTGAAGATCTTTTTCGTGATCACTACTTTTATTATTATTGTTATGGCCTTTGAATTTTTTGATCCGATTATTCCTGCAATAATGCTGCCTACATTGTATATGATTAGTGGCATCGTTAATCCGGCAACAGCTTTTGGCTCATGGACCAGCACTACAGTATGGATGATTTTTGGCGCTATGCTGCTTGCTAATGTTCTCGATGAATGTGGGTTACTGCCAAGAATTGCCTACTGGTGCATCTATAAATGTGGTGGTAATTTTACAGGCATTATGTTTGGCGTATTTTTCGCAGGCGTTGCCTTAAATTTCGTGACTTTTTGCCAAGCTTTTATTATCATGATGGTCTTTGGGTATGGCATTGTCAAAGCTCTGAACCTTGATTTATCGAAAGAAAGTGCATTGCTCTGTTTTGCCGCAATGTTAGGCGGTGAAGGGGCTCCCAGCAGCTTCATGTATAATCCCGGGTATCTGGGCTTAGCTGAAGAAGGCATACGCCAAGTAGTTCCTGGTTTTTTTGCTAAATGGTATGAAATGATAATTTATAATGGCCCCATTCTTCTGTTCTTCATCCTATTCCTCTTTATCCTGGCTAAAGCATTTAACACGAAATCTATTAAGCTCGAAGGCGGGAAAGAATACTTCCAGGCTAAATATCAGTCATTAGGCCCTATTACCAATAGTGAGAAAAAAGCACTTGCTGTCTTGATCGTATTAATGGTTTATCTCTTTACTAATCCCATTCATAAATACCCGGCAGCTTACGGTTTTATGCTGTTGCCCTATGTGCTTTTCTTACCTAAAATCAATGTGGGAACAAAGGAATCGATCAAAAAGATTAACTTTAGCATCTTTTTCTTCATTGCCGGTTGCCTTGGCATTGGTGTAGTGGGTGGAGCATTGGGATTTGGTAAGCTGATATCTGGTATGGTCACTCCCATGTTACAGGATTCAACTCCTCTTTTTGCTTTACTTGTCATGATGTTTTTCGGCATGATTGGCAACCTTTTCATGACACCTTATGCAATGATGGCCGGATTATCATTGCCTTTTGCCCAAATAGCTGTCGATCTCGGTATGAACCCGATGGCCACAGTCATGACATTAGTTATCTCCACCGATATGATCTTTTTCCCCTACGAAGTTGCCCCCTATCTTCTAATGTTTGGCTTTGGCAGAATTTCAATGGGGCATTTTATAAAGATAAATGCTGCCAAAACACTTTTAACCTTTGTCTTTTTTGCGGCAATACTTTACCCTTACTGGAATTTGCTCAATCTCATAAAATAAATCTTCCCTTTCTGAGAAGCACCCAGGTGAGCGGAAGTGTCAAAGAACTCAAAAAGCAGCAATAAAAGCTTACGAAACTTTTGTTGCTGCTTTTAAGTTCCCCAAAGGAGTCCATCGACATGTCTACAACTACGATGAAGAAAACTTCTTGCCCACAGCTACTTGACACCGACAAAAAACTCTTGTCCTACTTGCTGCGGGAAAATTGTGTGGTATAGTAAGTCTTGGAGGTTGATACACAATGAATAATCGAGTGATTCCTTTTTCACCACCTGATATAACCGACCTGGAAATCAACGCTGTGGTCGAAGTCCTCAAATCCGGCTGGATCACCAGCGGCCCGAAGGTTCATTTACTGGAGGAGAAGCTCCAGGAGTATTGTCAGGCAGATCATGCTGTTGCCCTTGCCAGCAATTCTCAGGGGCTGGATCTCATACTTAAAGTACTCAATATTTCGGGCGAGGCTGAAATTTTAACGACTCCCTATACTTATGTGGCTACGGCCAATGCCGCCCTCCATCGCGGCATTAGACCTACCTTTATCGATCTGAAGAAAGACAGCTTCTTTATGGATGAGGAAAAGCTGTACGATGCCATCACCGATAAGACCAAGGTCATCCTCACCGTGGATATCGGCGGTGTTCCCATGGATTATGACGTGGTCAAAAATATTTTAAGGGAAAAGAATCGGGAGGATATCCTGCTGATATCCGATTCCGCCCACTCCATTGGCGCTGCCTACAAGGGAGCTCCCGTGGGAACGCAATTTGATTTTCATGTCTTCTCCTTCCATGCTGTTAAGAACTTGACCACAGCCGAAGGGGGAGCCATTACCTTTAACGGTGATCGGGAAAATTTAGTCCAGGTCTTCAAGTACAGTTCCTTGAATGGGCAAACCAAGGATGCCCTATCCAAGATGAAGGCGGGAGCATGGCGTTACGATATCTTAACTGACGGATTGAAGTGCAATATGACCGATATCGGGGCTGCCATTGGCCTGGTTCAACTGGATCGCTATGATAAAATTCTCGGCCAGCGAAAGAAGCTCTCCCACATCTATCATTCCATCCTCTCGGAAAAAGAGTGGGCACTCTTACCCTTATTGGAAAATGATATCATGGAAAGCTCCTATCATCTCTATCCTTTGCGAATCCAAGGGTTCACCGAGGAACAACGGGATCGGGTGATTCAAGAGCTGGCCGAAATGGGCATAGCCACCAATGTTCACTATATTCCCATCCCCATGTTTACTTATTACAAAGAGTTGGGCTATGATATTCAGGATTACCCCAATACCTATGCCCAGTATGCCAATGAAATCACCCTACCCCTCTATTCCATCCTGACCTCCGCTGATTGTGAATACGTGGCGGAGAACGTGATTAAAGCTGTTGAAAAACATAGGAAATAAAATAGTACAGCCAGCAAATCTTTAATCGATCCGCTGGCTGTACTATTTTTGACTATCTATTAAGCTCCCGCATTTAGTATTGACTTTTCGCTTTAACCCTCAACTAATTTGACCGTCACAAAATCCCCAGCCTCTATAGAATCTTCCGTGACCTCGCAGTCCAGAGCGAGAATTTTTACTCCCTGCTTTTCAGCCTGAATCAATGCATCCCCAAAGGCTTGGTGGGTCTTGATGTTGGGGGTGAAATAGTGAATATCTTTCATTTGAATGATGAACACCACATAGGCTTCATACCCTGCAGCCACAGCCTGGCTCAACTCGCGCAGGTGCTTAACCCCCCGTTCTGTGGGGGCATCGGGAAAGAGCGCAACTCCCTCTTCCTCTAAGGTTACCCCTTTCACTTCAACAAAGATTTTTCTCTGTCCTGCCTCCAGATAAAAATCAAAGCGCGAATTTCGAAAGGTCTGCTCCTGCTTAATATGCTGAAGCTCCTGAAAATACCCTTTCTCCAACCATTCACGAAACACCTTGTTCGGCACTTGACTGTCCATGTTAATCAGCCTATTCCCTTTGCGAACTCCGATCAGGTCGTATTTTGTTTTCCGATGCTCAAAATCCGCTTCTTGAAGGAAAACCGTCACTCCCGGTATTAATAATTCCCTGCAGCGGCCTGTATTTTTAACATGACAGATTTCCTCTTTACCGTCGATTTCCACCTTAGCAATGAACCGATTGGGACGAGAAAGAAATTGTCCTTCTCTGATATTGGTGTACTTCATAATCCTCCTAATTGGATACCGTTGATATTTTTGAACTTTTTGTGAATATTCTTTATCTTTCTTCAATTCTACTACTTGTCTACTACAATAATTTCTCAAAATCAGTTATAATGTCCCTAACAAAATTATATGTTGGGGGAGGAATCTTTTTGGCTGATTTAGGTTCGGCAATCCGTTTTATGCGCAAAAACCAAAAACTAAGTCTAAAAGATGTTGCTGAGAAGACAGAACTAACGATAAGTCATTTAAGTCAAATTGAAAGGAACCTGGCTAGCCCCTCCCTGATCACCTTAGAAAAAATAGCCTCTGCTTTAGGATACCCCATCTCTTCCTTTTTCGTAAACCCCCAATTCACCTCAACTCATATTCCTGCGGAAGCTCAGAGAACCATTCAAATTAATCCAGGAATGACTCTTCGTTTTTTAATCAATAATGTCGGTCAAAGGAATCAGCTCGGTGCCTATATCGCTGAAGTTGCCGATCTCTCAGAAGAGATTATTATTCACCACGGAACTAAATTAATCTATGTCTTAGAAGGAGAAATGCACTTCAATGTAGCTCAAAAGGAATTTTACCTTACTGAAGGAGATTCCCTCTTCTTTAATGGCAATGTTCCTCACTGGATAAGCCGCAAATCCAAGTCAAAACTTAAACTTTTCGTGGCCACAACTCCACCTGAAATTTTCTAAGGGGGCGGTAATTCTTGATTGAGGTCGGTGAATTCATACGCGCCATACGAAAAAGGCGCAACCTTACAACCACCCAATTGGCGGATCAATTGGATTTGAGCAACGGCTATATCAGCTTGATTGAGAGGAACATCGTCAGCCCTTCCCTGGCCACTCTTAAAAGAATTGCCCAAGCGCTCAGTGTCCCTCTGGAGTCCTTCTTCTTGGATCCGGATACAGAAATTATTTATAGTTATCTTAAGAAAGATGAACAGCAGTACATTCCTGCTGAAGGCAGAAATTGGCACTTACTGATTGATCATTCTAAAACCAATCTTATGGGTGCCTTTGTTGTGGACTCAACGGCTGTGGATAAAAACGTCTATTCCCACCAAGGTGTGGAATTAATCTATGTTCTGGAAGGCGAAACTTCGCTTAACATAAGTAAAGAGGACTATCAGCTAAAGGCTGGGGATTCTTTATATTTCGATGCCTCGATTATGCACTGGGATAATAAAAAACCCGATGTGCCACTGAAACTTATCGTAATAGCCACCCCGCCGGAAGGATTCCATTTTTAGTTCTCAGTATTTTATAGAAATATGAAGGCTCTAAAAGCATTACGAAGCTTTTAGAGCCTTCTAAACATGTGCCAAGGATTAACAGCCTTTAATCCGCTCAGAGTGAGTGTAGATATTCATGCGGTTTTCCCGGACAAATCCGAGCACAGTGACTCCCAGTTCCTCCGCAAGCTTAAGGGCCAGATCGGTAGGGGCTGATACCCCAATGAGGATAGGGCAGCCCATCTTGGCTGCCTTGATCAGGATCTCCGAAGAAATCCGGCCACTAAAGACAATTACTTTTTGGGAAATATCCGTTCCATTGAGAAAAGCATGTCCATACAATTTATCCAGGACATTGTGCCTGCCGATATCCACGGCACAATAATCCAAGGAACCTTGGGAAGCTAAAGCCCCCCCATGAACTCCTCCGGTAAGATGAAACAGTTCCGAATTGTCTTCCAACAAATTGATATAGTGGCTGACTTCCTGGGCGGTAATGGTGTGCCGGCTCTCTACTTTCTGAGCCAATCGGGCATCATTAGCAAAATAAAAGGCACTTTTCCCTTTGCCACAGCAAGAAGTGAGATAACGTTTCAGAAAAAGGTCTTCACTAAGGGTTTGTTCCACTGACGTTTCCACCCACACAAGTCCTTCCCTTTTATCCAAGGTAATCTTCTTTATCTGATCAGGATCTTCGATGATCCCTTCCGAACCGAGAAAGCCTATGACCAATTCCTTCTCTTGAGTGGGCGTACAAACCATGGTCGCAAATTCTTTACCATTAATAAAGACTGTGAGGGCCTTTTCGATGGCAACCAGTTCTTTGACCACTTCTTTATCGGTTCCTATAATTTTGATGACCTGAGTTTCTGTAGTGCTAGCTAAATGGCCGCTCATGTCATTCTCCCCCCTGCAAAAATCTTTCCACCCTTGCTTAGGTCATCTTCTATTCTATTATACGACCTAACGGACAACTTTACCTTTTTGCACTTTTATTCTTTTGCGGTAATCTTTCAACTTCTCTGAAAAATGAAGGAGAGTTATTTCCTTGTTTCCAAATCGCCTCATTTCTTCTTGTCAAAATCATGGTATACTAGTACTAAATTCAGACAAAATATGTTCCAAGGTAATCACAAGGGGGTATTGGCAATGAAGGTTCAGGATATTATGCAGACCAATGTTATTACAATTTCGCCGAATACGGAAATTAGGGAAATCGCTAAGCTGCTGTGTGACCATCATATTTCCGGAGTCCCGGTCATCGACCTTTTCGGCAATTTAATCGGTATTGTCAGCGAAGGGGATCTGCTGCATAAGGAGACTCATCCCCGGGTTCCTGAAGCGGTAGGATTCCTGGGTGCTCTGATCTATTACCGCGGTGTCAAGCAATATGAATCCGATCTAAAGAAACTGGTTGCCCTTAAGGCCTCGGAAATAATGACTCATGAGGTTATAACTCTTGATAAAGACGCCTCCATTGAGGAAGCCGCCTCTCTCATGATCAATCACAATGTGAAACGGTTGCCCATCATGGAAAACGGCAAAATGGTCGGAATCATCACCAGAAAAGATGTCATTAAGGTTCTTATCGAGGAGTAGCCGTTCTTTGCCAAATTACATAGCCCACACAACAAGCAGCCCGCCGCTTCCTTTTGGGACCCGGCGGGCTGACTTTATCAATGAAAGAAGTCATGGATTAACCAATTCATAATAATGCTTCCCCTCGGAGTTCACCCGCTGGGCCTCTCCTTTGTACACCAGATGCTCCAGATGAGCCATAGCTTCACCTGAGGCAAACCACTTCTGGGTAAGGGGAAAATCATTCCAGCTCTTATAGCTCAAATCCCAATGCATTCTTGCCGCTGTCTCTATGACTGATTTTTGGCCATCACGCAGAATCCCGGTGATTTCCTCAAGTCGTTCCTGATGATGAATGATCAATTCATCAATCCGTTGCCGATGGTCTTGAATAAGACTGCGATGAGACGGAAACACCCAGTCAATTTCAAACCGGCGAATTTTGTTCAGGCTCTCCATGAAATTTCCCAGGCTATCGATTTTGTAATGCCAAAAAGTAATATTCGGGGTAATTTCATTCAGGATATGATCCCCGCCCAAAAACAGCTTATGCTTTCTTTCGTATAAACCGATATGTCCGGGGCTATGGCCTGGAATATCGATCACTTCGAACCGATAGGGACCCACTTCTAAGCAATCCCCTTCTTGCAATGGGGTGTATGCAAAGGGTTCCTTAGGGGCTATGTCGAAAGCCTCAATCTCTTTCATGCCGATTCCCTGGTTCAAATTAAGACCCTCACTCAAATGCCCCAGCACCTGTTCAGGAGAGGTTCTGAAATTATTGAGCAGAATACCGTCTTTCTTTCCGATATAGACCTTACACCCTTGTTTCCACAGATAGTCAGCCAGCCCGGAATGGTCCACATGCATATGGGTCAGCACCAAATCTGTCCGTTTCAGGTCGATGCCTGACGCTCTGATTCCTTCCATCAGAGCATTCCTACACTCTTCCCTATTAAACCCTGTATCCAAAATCAAGGAACGGCCTTGAGAGGGGATAATATAGCTATTTAATGCCTTCAGTGGATTTTTTGGCAAGGGTATTTCATTTAAGTAAATCTGGGGGTAGACTTCCCGAATCATTCTTTTCACCTCAATATTTAAAAAATTAACTATTCCGATTATTCTAACACAACTATCCTGTGATTCATAGACATACGCTCTACTCTACCACGACAAACGCATGAAAAATATCATTAATAAAAAGCAAAAAGCATGGTAAGATCTTCCTAAGGAATAGGAGGAGATTGCCATGAAGGAACTATTCAAAAGAATAGAACAGATCAACGACCCAAGGCAGGCCCACAAAACAAAGCACAAACTCATGGACATCGTGGTTATCGTCTTATTTGGAATGCTGGGGAATGCGGATACATGGGAAGAAATACAGATTTTTGCAGTATCCCATGAGGAGCTATTACGTAACTATTTAGACATCCCTCATGGAATACCGTCCCACGACACACTACAGCGAGTGATGGGCTTAATTACTCCAGAGACCATGGGGGGAATACAAGCAGCATGGAATGACATGTTAAGCCGCGGGGAAGGAGAAAAGCTCAAGAAAATCATTAATATCGACGGAAAAACCATGCGCGGAAGTAGGGTCAATGAAACACGGGCTCTGCATGTCGTGTCTGCATGGTCCAAAGACGACGGAGTATGTTTTGGACAAAAAACAATCCAAGAAAAAGAAAATGAAATCCTAGCCATCCCGGAATTGCTCAAGACTCTAAGCCTAAAGAACAGCGTGATCACGATAGATGCCATGGGAACTCAAACCAAGATTGCAGAACAAATCGTAAACCAAAAAGCGGATTATGTCTTAGCGGTCAAAGAAAACCAGGCCAATTTATATAAGGACATCGCGCTTTACTTTGAGGAAGAAGAGTTTAAAAAAGGGTCAGGACATACAAGAACCCTAGAAAAAGCCCGGAGTCAGATGGAAAAGCGGGACTATTATCAAAGTGAAGATGTTTCATGGCTAGCGGACAAAGAACGATGGAAAGGGCTCAAGAGCATAGGAATGGTCGTCAAAACCATCGAAAAACAGGGAAAAGTCACAGAGGAAAAGCGATATTATATCAGCAGCCTGCCTGTCCAGCCAGAACTCTTTGCCAAAGCAGTGCGAGGACATTGGGCCATAGAAAGTATGCACTGGCAGTTGGACGTAACCTTTCGAGAGGATAACAACACAACCTTGGATAAAAATGCAGCATTAAATCTGAATATATTGCGGAAAATGTGTTTGCCTATCTTGAAGCTATTAGATATAGGAATGAGAGCTTCATTGAAAAGTAAGCGGTATGCCTTTTGTTCCAATCCTGCCAAATATATGGGTCAAATTCTCAGTATGTAATTTTTTAATGGGCATACATGGAGCTATGTGGATAAAGATTTTCATGCGTTTGTCGTGTCTACTCTACCCTCTTAAAAATTCTCCAACTGTTAGGGGAGAAGATGTTGTGAAGCTAAAACTTAGCCCTTATAATAGAATGGATGATAAAGCCTTAAATATTTCGATACTTAAAATAGCATAGCCTGTACTTTAGTGATTCGACAATAGCAAACCTGGCGAAAGCCAGGGACGCAAAGCTATGGGTCTTCCTGGATACACTCCTGATGATCGCCAAGCTACCGAAGCCTTAAGCTTTAAACACCTTTGTCGCCAGTTCACATGGCGACTTTAATTTTATACTGTTTTTATAATTTTTATTAAGATGATTTTGAAAGGAAGAACGTTCAATGCGTCAGTTAAGCATAAACAGGCTTAAGGAAGGGGATATTCTAGGGCGAACAATCTATGCCAATGATGGCCGTGTACTCCTGGGGAAAGGGATGGCTCTGACCAAATCCTATATAGACCGTTTAAAAACCCTTGGCATCAACATTCTCTATATTGACGATGAGGTAAGCAAGGATATCATCGTAGAGGATATTATCTCTGAAGAGCACCGGCGGGAGGCCATGGCGTCCCTGGATAATGCTGTGCAGGCTGTGAAAGTGGGAAAAGACTTTGACGGTTTTAATGTCAAAAGGAACATTGACAATATTATTCAGGATATCCTTTTCCAAAAGGATATCTTCATCGGGTTAACAGATATGAGAACTTACGATAATCAGATTTTTGCCCATTCCGTCAATGTTTGCGTTCTTTCCATCGTACTGGGTAAGGCCCTGGGCCTGGATCGGGAAAATCTTGAAGGGCTGGCCATCGGTGCCTTGTTCCATGATATTGGCACTGTGAAATTGCCCAAGAAGCTCCTAAGCAAGCGAGAACCCTTTACTCCCAAGGAAGCGGCTCTTTACCAAACTCACACCAATCACGGTTTCGATATCCTCCGGACAAAACGGGAGCTGAATTTGTTGAGTGCCCATATTGCCTTCCAGCACCATGAGCGTCTCAATGGCAACGGCTATCCTCGTAAGCTCGAGGGAGATGCCATTCACCAGTGGGCTCAGATTGTCGGCATTGCTAATTTCTATGATAATTTAGTGAATGACGGTCCAGGACATACCCGCATTCCGCCTTATGAGGCCTGCGAAATTCTTATGGGCAGTGCTGAGAAGTTTTTCCCTAAGGATCTCGTGATTACTTTTCTTAAGCATATTGCCGCGTATCCCACAGGCTGTACCGTAAAACTGAGTACCGGAGAAACAGGTATTGTCGTCGAGCAAAATAAGAGCCTGCCTATGCGCCCCATCATCAGGGTTTTAGTAGCCGATCAAACCCTCTCCCGTGTCCAAGCGAAAGAATACAATCTCGTCGAGGAACGGACCCTTTTTATCGAATCCATTCTGGAGTAATACTCCTCCGGTGTTTTAGCGTTACCGTTATCACATTGCCATGTCCTCTATCAGCATCTGTCCGAAAGAAACGACCGTTTCCCGGTGGAATACCGGGAAACGGTCTCATTTGCATTAAACCAGAGCAGGATAAAGAAAACTTGGACGGTTCCAGAATCTCTGCTTGGCCATGGCCTTGATAAATCTGCTTGCAAACTCCGGACCTGAATCCGTTACGATCCCCTCATCAGCCAATAAGCCCAGCGGTTTCAGTACAGCATCACCCTTTTGAATGATGCCGATGGGTTTGAAATGGTTGTAGATATCCGTTGTAAATTTCTGTGCTGTATACGTAAAATAGGGGGTGATATTGCCGCTTCCCACGATAAGTATCCCGTCATAGACAAGTGGGGAACCCGTTAAAAAGCTGTCATGGACTTCATAGGTTACCCCCTCGGTTCCACTGACCGTCCCCAAGGTATCGTGGACAATGACCACTCTTAATTTGGCGGCCGCCAAAGTTTCCAACACTTTGCTTACACCGGGGCCATCGAAGCCTTGAGCGAGGAAAACCGCGACGCGCAATGTATCCGGCACAAAAATCGTATTCTGCAGGCTAAGGGCCGGAGAGGACTTCGTCACCGGAGATTCCTCGACATCTGCCGGCACAGTTGTGCCTAATTCCTTGGAGACGCTCTTGGCCAATTCGGTGCTGATATGAGCAAGCACATTAACCCATTCCTGCCGGACAAAGGGTCCGCATTTGCCAAGTTCAAAGCAGTAAGCGCCGATAATCTGACGCTTTTCAACCTCACTCATACTATTCCAGAACATTTTTGCCTGAGAGTAATGATCCTTAAAGGAAGGAGCTGTTGATCTTACCTTATGTCCTTCTACGGTGTATGGATACGTGACAAACCCGCCTTGGGTGCCTGGTACCGTATACGGGCTATTATTCGCAAGCCCATTGCGATGATAAGCAACTTTTCCGCGATCAATAACCAGCCTCGAAGCGCCGTCACGCTGATTATTGGCAAATGGGCATACTGGACGATTGATCGGCAGTTGTTGATGATTGGGACCAAGCCGTGCCTGCTGGGCATCGGTATAGGAGAACAATCTCCCTTGCAGGAGCGGATCATTGGAAAAGTCAATCCCTCTCACAATATTCCCAGGGTGAAAGGCGCTTTGTTCGGTTTCAGCAAAAGCATTTTCCACATTGCGGTTAAGGATTATCTTGCCGATTCTGCGTAAAGGAATCTCTTCTTCCGGCCACAATTTCGTCGGATCTAACAGATCAAAATCATAGGCAAACTCATCTTCCTCTTTAATGACCTGAATAGCCATCTCATACTCCGGATAGTTGCCAATCTCTATATTTTCCCATAAGTCTCTGCGGTGAAAGTCAGCATCTGAACCAAGACGCTGGGCTTCATCCCAGATTAATGAATGGACGCCCAGCAAGGGCTTGATATGAAATTTAACAAAGTGGGATTTTCCATCCTTATTCACTAAACGGAAGGTATGTACCCCAAATCCCTCCATGGTTCTAAAGCTTTTGGGAAAGGCGCGATTCGAGGCAATCCATAAAGACATATGGGCAGTTTCTTTGTTGTTCGCCATAAAGTCCCAGAAGGTGTTGTGGTCTGTCTGACCTTGTGGATATTCATTGTCCGGCTCTGGTTTCACCGCATGGATTAAGTCAGGGAACTTAATCGCATCCTGAATAAAGAACACCGGCATGTTAATGGCAATCAAGTCGAAATTGCCCTCATCGGTATAAAACTTAATGGAAAAACCCCGGACATCCCGATTGGTCTCATTACAGCCTTTGGAGCCAACGACTTGTGAGAAGCGGACAAACAAGGGTGTTTTTTTATTGGGGTCCTGCAAAAAATCAGCCATCGTTAAATCTGCTAAGGATTCATAGGGCTGGAACTCTCCATGTGCCCCGTATCCTCTGGCATGGACGACACGTTCAGGAATACGTTCACGATCAAAGTGGGCTAGTTTTTCCCGGGAAAGAAAATCTTCAATAAGTGTTGGCCCGCGCTCGCCGGCCGTCAATGTGTTTTCATCATCAGAAATCGTGATTCCTTCATTCGATGTCATTTTCTTTCCTTCTGATTCGTGAATAAACGGCTCTAATTGCTCACGCTTTTTATTGGGCTTGTTATCCTTCAATCTGACTCACCTCATTTTCATATATGTAGGTTCTCGGAATTAAAATTCCGGCTTTCCTCGGTCTACGCGATTCGAAAATCATTATGCCCGCCCAGACGAGCTTATATGCAAGATCAAAGCAGATAGACACTGCCTACTACGCCAGCTTTCTACCGGCGTGTTTAGAAGTAAGAAGCTGAAGCAAAAAAGAGGCTTGAAACCCATTGTGCGGTTAAGCCTCTCTTTTATTGCCTTCTCAATTCAATAGAAATTCACCCGTATCTAAACTCCACACCTAAGGTCCCCAGAGGAAATTCCCATTTATCCAAAAGGGTTTTACCGCAAAGCACCCGGCAGGTGCCGCACTCCAGACACCCGGCGTAGTCAAATTGAATGTCGCCGCTGTCATTAATTTTATATAACCCTGCCGGACAGGCCAGAACCAATTTTTGATATTCCGCCCGATCGATATTCCCCTCTTTCATGACAATATGGGCGTTTTCTTCATCCACATGGAACTTATTGACCCCAAGCTTCTGATCGACATTGACCTGACTCATAGTGAACGCACCCCCTTCCAGCCGTCTTTGATAATGTTCAGCAATGCTATCTTGTTCACATGCTGCATGATGGTTTTTCTTAAGGGCTGGGCCGGTTCTCCCTTGACCACAAACATGTCTGTCAGCAGATCATCCGCCATTTTAGGATACTCATTGAAAATTCTCGGGGTTTCCTCCAGGAAGTGGGGGAAATCTTTATATCGTTTTAAATCCTGCATAACGAAGCTCTGCTCCAATAACCCCTGGTAGCAATGAAGGTATCCCTCGCTGAAATCCTGCGCTTCTTTGGCTTTAAGTACTGCTTTAGCCGCACATTCGGCCGATGCCACCGCAAAGTCCATCCCCCGTACCATATAGCCTAAATTGATGCAGAATCCGGCGGCATCGCCGACGACCAAAACTCCATTGCCTACAATCTTGGGGATCATGGCTAATCCGGCTTCAGGTACAAGATGACCGGAGTATTCAATCATCTTGCCATCCTTAATAAGCGGCTGGACAGCCGGATGCTGTTTAAAATCTTCCAACATCTGAGGTACGGTTTTGCTTCCTTTGATCACATCACTTAAGGTCGTGACTACTCCCAGGGAAATGCTCGATTTATTCGTATACAGGAATCCACCTCCCACACGCCCGTCAGAGGGATACCCGGCAAATAGCCAGGCCGTTCCTTCATTGCCATTGCAGTTAAAACGGTCTTCAATAACTTGGGGTGGCAATTCAATGATTTCTTTCGCTCCCACGGCCACATGGTGGGCTGCCAACTCTCCCCTAAATCCCAATTTCTGAGCCAGGAGCGAATTGACACCATCGGCGAGAATTGTGATATCGGCTTCCAGCTCATCCTCTCCTGCCACCACACCGCAGACTTTTCCTTCCCGAATAATTAGGTCATCGACCCGGATCCCCGGTATAATCTGTACACCGGCCTCCTCAGCCTTTTCAGCCAGCCACTGATCGAAGACCCCTCTCAAAACGGAATAAGAATCACTGCCCTGCACACCCAGCTTGGAAGAATAAAAATCCAAAGTAACATTGCTTTCATTGGTCATTAAGCTGATCTTTTCTCTGGTAATTCGGCGTTCGACAGGGGCTTCCCGGGCAAAATCCGGCATGATCTTCTCCAGGCTATGGCTATAGATCCGCCCGCCTGTCATATTCTTGCTCCCTGCATAATTGCCCCGTTCCACAAGGATGACTTCCAAGCCCTCCTTAGCCAGCAAATAAGCGGCTACTGTTCCGGCGATTCCGCCCCCGACGACTATTGCATCGAATTTATCCTCCGACATTGCTTACACCCCTTTGCATCTGACTTTCGTCACCGGTATCTCTCCGCAGATACTTTTCAATCCATCAGTGATGCCGCCAAGCAACATGAAAGTCTGGCATCAATAATCTCCTAGATATTATTTAAATAATCCCTTTGAGTTAAGATCTTTTTCCCGTATAACTCCTTAATCTGTTCTTCAGTTAATCCCAGTTCTGTGAGAATGTCTTCGTTATCCATGCCGATATTGGGGGCTCCCCTCCAGATCTGTGCCGGGTAGTTCTTGAATTTGGGGAAAATGTTGACTCCTTTTACAGACTCCCCATTGACTTTCTTCCATTCGGTAAACACTTCCCGGGCTACATACTGGGGGTCCTTAAGGCAATCGTTGTAATCCATAATTCTGGAACAAGGCACCCCATGGGCTAAGAAGGCTTTCTCGACCTCTTCTGCTGTATGGGACTGACAGAAAGCTTTAATCCTCTCCTCTAAAAGCTGTCCCTCAGGGGAAGAAAGGTAGAGCAGATTGGTGCCGGGCGGAATTTTTTCCGTACCGAACTCGATGCCCATAAAAGGCAGACCTCTTTTCAGCACTCCCGCACCCAAATAAAGCATATAGAC
Source organism: Desulfitobacterium sp. LBE (assembly GCF_007830365.1). Classification (NCBI taxonomy): domain Bacteria; kingdom Bacillati; phylum Bacillota; class Clostridia; order Eubacteriales; family Desulfitobacteriaceae; genus Desulfitobacterium; species Desulfitobacterium sp. LBE. Next base: position 2,432,653 of record NZ_VLKD01000001.1, read on the forward strand.
TTCTTTTTCGTCCTGACAGCTATAGGTCCCATAGCCGGCAAAATAAGCACTATGACTGCCCTCTTTGACAAAAGGAATCCCCTGTTCCAGAAAATCCATGGGATAGCGGGACTGGGTGCGCATCAGGACTTCATATTGAGCCAAATCAATGCTTTCCCCCCGGCTTGTTTCCCTGCCTTTCATGACTGCCGCTACGGAAGTTCCGAAAGCGAACAAAGCGCTCATATAATCGGCAGTTAAAGGATTCGTGGGCATGGAAGGCATCCCTGGAAATCCATTCATCGCCATATAGCCGCCAAAGGCCTGGGCGATGGGATCATAACTGGGCCGGTTCATATAGTCCGGCAGCCCGGTTTGCCCGAAACCGGAAATCTTTACAATCACCAGGCGGGGATTTCGCTCCCAGAGCACTTCATCTCCCAGGCCCAGTTTCTCGTACTGCCCGCCCCTGGCTGCTGAAATAAAAACATCCGTATCTTCCATCAACTTCAGAAATATCTCTTTTCCTTCAGGGAGGGATATATCAATAGAAAGATTCCGCTGATTGCGGCGGTCCTGCTGCCAGGCGTTGCCGGTGGCTACACGGCTCATACAGGGAACCTTGGCATTTTCGATCCAAATGACATCTGCCCCATATTCGGCATAGAGCTCCGCCGCAAAAGGGCCGGCAATCGAAACGGTATTGTGCACGACTTTCACTCCGGATAACAGACCGAACTGAGGAATTTCTGCTCTTCTTACCATGATCATAACCTCACTTTATTATCGCTCTCTGATCAGCAATCCCTCCCGGCTGGGGGTTGGTTCCGGAAACCGGCGGCAGATCAGGATAACTGTTTTCCATGGGTTTCAATAAGATAGCTGTAGATTTCCCGGTATTTTTTTCTGAGCTTGAATTTCTGAATCTTGCCGGCACTATCCACGGGAAACTCATCGAGAAACTCCACATAGCGCGGCTTTTTATAGCTGGATAAATCCCTTTTGCAGTGTTCCTGGATGTCTGCCGCCGCAGCGGTGTATCCCGCCCTGAGTTTGACGACGGCCATGACGGCCTCCCCAAAGGCTTGGTCAGGCACCCCAATCACCGAGCAATCCAAAACCGCAGGGTGTTTGCGGATGACGGCTTCCACTTCCTGGGCGAAAACATTCTCCCCCCCGGTTTTTATCATGTCTTTTTTCCGATCCACCATATAGTAGAGGCCTTCCTCGTCCTGCCTCATCATATCCCCGGTACGTGTCCAGCCATCAGCGATGGTCTCATCCGTTAATTCCGATTGCTTATAGTAGCCTGAGAAAATAGCCGGTCCTTTGGCAATCCCTTCCCCCACCTCACCCAGAGGAACATCCTTTCCTGCCTCATCCACAATTCTCAGTTGGAAAAAGGGCATCGGCCTGCCTATGCTTTGGGTCTTCTCCGGGTGATGCAAGGCCATTTCCCTGGTGATCCGGTGAACGGTCCCCGCTCCTGTCTCGGTTTGCCCCCAGCCGTAATACACTTCACAGTTGGGAAAAGCCTCAGCCATCTTCTGGATAATGGCCGGAGAGGTACCCCCTGCGGAAGTGTGGACGACCTTGACTGAGCTTACATCATAATCTCTAAAAACCGGCGCATCGATTAAGCGTAGATAGGTGCTCGGCGGCAGCAACAGCATATAGGTTACCCGTTCCTGCTCAATCTGCCTCAGAATTTCTACCGGATCAAATCCGTCGCAAATAACAAATTGCGCGCCGGTAACCATAACGCAAAGCATCCAGGTTATCCCGCCCTGATGATGCAGAGGGGACTGGGTCAGCACTACCTCATCCGGGCTGGCTCCCATTTTATTGGAAGTCATAACCCCAATTGTCTGGAAGAGGTCAGCCTCGTGGGTGCGCATCACTCCTTTGGAACGCCCCGTGGTCCCCCCCGTGAACTGAATTCTGAATAAATCCCCACTGTCAACGGCAATATCCGGTTCACTGGTATCTTTATGCTCCAGCAGTTTTTCGAAAGAATATTCACCAGGAGCGGGTTCTCCCAGGCGGATAATATGCTTTACCGTCCTGAAGCTGCCCTTTACCTCACTTACCGGCCCATCATACAACCAGCTGTAGACGAAAACATCACATTCCACTGAATCCAGCAGACATTTAATTTCTCTGGCCACCAGCCGATGATTGAGGGGCACGGCAATGGCACCGATCTTAGCAATGGCAAAGAATAACTCGACAATTTCCATGGAGTTGGGAAAAAGATAGCCGATCTTATCCCCCTTGCCAATGCCGAGATCCAGGAATGCATGAGCCAAGGCGTTTACCCTGCCATTGAGTTCCTGATACGTTAAGCGCTTATCCTTGCAGACAAGGGCAATTTTGTCAGGGTATCTGGCTGAATTCAGGGTCAGAAAGTCCCCTACGGTCATCGGATTCATACATTGATTCTCCCTTCCGACAAGGTAGTGTTTACTACTTCATCTCCAATGCAGGATCTTACCTTTGCCGTTTAGCCGCCGGGGCCGGGTCCGCCCATCCCGCATAGGTCTGAACAAGGGAAGCATAGCGCCGGGCTTCTTCTCCCGCCACTTCCAGATCCGTGTCCATCCAGTTCCGGCGGCGAATAGCCACGAGCGCCCAGTCCTTGGCACTGCCCTTAATCCTGTTTCCTGCGCTTGGCTCTCCTTTAGCCCAGATCTCCCCTGAGGGAAGAGTAAGCTCCAGATAAAGAGGAGTTTCGGGCATTTCCAGGCCATTGATCCGATAGGCATTGGGTCTGGCCTGCCAGGATAAGAACAGGGTACTGGTAATCCGCTCCCGGACCACCGGCTCCAGCCCCAAAGCGTCATAGATATCCACAGAGTGAGCCCACAGCTCCATTAAGCGGGCCGATGCCAGGGATTTCGCCGACATCGGCAGCCCAGGGGCCCAAGGAATTCTGTCTTTGGGATTTTTATCATAAAAAGAGGCCGCCATCCGTGTGCGTTCTTCCCGCCACCAGCTTAATACTTCAGCTCCGCTCAGATGATGGAAGTTTGTCGCTCTGACATATTGATCCTGACCGGACTCAGCATCGGCCAGCTTCACCAGGTCTTCTGCTTCCCCCCTCATCAGCTTGTTGGCCGCATAATCAAAGAAAGCAATATGAATAATAGCATCTTTAATATTCCACATTTCTACGGGCAGGGGCTTCAGCCACTGTTCCTCACTTAAGTCAGACACTAAGGTATCCACCAGGGATTGTTCCGCTAATAAATCACTAAGAATTGACTTCATATACCTCTCCTCCTTGCTTCACCGAATTCTCTTAAATTTGACAGGCCGCTTTATAGCCGGCTTTGGTGGCATCAGCCATACGGGCGGGATTGCTGCAGTCCCCTACGGCATAGACTTCGGAGACCCTTCCCTTAAGAGCTTCCGCCAGCTCCATATTCTTCTCGAAGCCCAAAGTTACCGCCACTGTCTTGGCTTGATGGAATGCCTCCGAACCATCTTCATGAACGACCTTGACTCCTGCTCTGGTGATGGCCTTTACCTTAGTCAGCGTCTCCATGGTTACCCGGGGAGATTTCTTAAAGGCTGATACAATATGGAAACGGTCGCTGCCGCCCACATCATGGCCGATTTTCTTTTTTTCTTCGATGATCACAAGCTCCCGGCCATAGTGCATCATTTCTTTGGCCAGCTCACAGCCCGGCAGACCGCCGCCGATGATGGCAATTTTCTTGCCCAGGGGCCAGGGGAATTTGCCCATAAAGGTACGGGCCAAATCCGGGGTATAGAAAAATTTCAGAAAAACAGAGCCGCAGTTATACATAACCTTGTTGATGATTCCCGGCTTTTGAGGGGGATTGCCATTGAGCAATTCCAGGAAGTCATGGGATTTGACCACATTGCCGCCTTCCGCTCCTGGTACTTTCAGGTCAATCGGATGACCCCCGATGGCCACAATCACCGCATCAGGTTTTTCACGGGTTACCTGGGCAGGGGTAACGGCTGTATTAAGGTGTACTTTAACTTCCGGGTGTTTCTTGAGCAGGGTTTTATAATAAGTGTTTAAGCGGTCATAGATGGGGCTGAAGATGGCACTCATGACCAAACAGCCTCCCAAACGAGGTCCCCGTTCATAGATCGTCACCTTATGCCCTCTCCGGGCTGCAGTAACAGCTGCCGCCAGTCCTCCCGGTCCACTGCCGATGACCATGACCTTCTTGCTCTGCTTCGCTTGGGCCAGAGGTGTTTCCAGTTCTTCTCCCAGGCGGGGATTCACTCCGCAATAATTCAGAGGCTTGCCCTGACTGATAACGTCATCCAGGCAGCGGCAGCAACAGATGCATTTATTAATGTCCTCCGGTCTGCCTTCCATGACCTTTTTGGCAAATTCAGGGTCGGCAATATTGTATCTCAGGCCCGCGATCACATCGGCCTTATCTTTCGCCAGAATTTCTTCCATACTAAAAGGATCCGTATTTCTATAGGCGGTGGCCACAGGTATCTTGGCTACCTTTTTGATCTCCTCAGAGATCCAGGACCAATATCCTTCCGGCACATCCTTAATGGTTAAAGGTACGGAGGTTTCATGCCAGCCCGGTGCCAGGTTGTGCAAAACGGCACCTGCTTCTTCCAGGATCTTCACAATCTGCAAGGATTCTTCCATGGTTAAGCTGCCTTTGATAAAATCCACCGGGGACCAGCGGACGATCATGGGATAATCCTCCCCGCAGGCTTTTTTGATCTCTGCCATAACTTCAACCGTCAGCCTGCAGCGGTTTTCCAGGCTGCCGCCGTATTCATCCGTACGATCGTTGGTCGCCGGGGACATGAAGCGATTTAAAATGCCTCCTACCCCTGCCATAACCTCTACCCCGTCCCAGCCGGCTTTTTGCAGGATAACACAGCATTGGACGATATTTTCCTTGAAAATCCGGATATGCTCCTTTGTCATAGGTTTTGGACTATGCTTGGAGACAGACAAAGTGGAAGGCCCCCAATACTCTTCCTTTTCTTCCGGGGCGGGCTTCCAGTCATGCACGGCATATGGCTGGCCAACGATCAGCCCCCCATGCTTATGCACGACCTCAGCCATCTTGCTCAGATGGGGAAGATGTTCCTCCCCGTAGCCCAGAGGCAAAGGATGGAGATGATTCAACTGACTCTTAAGTCTGGGATAAAAGCAAACGGTTTGGCAGATCAAGGCCGTTCCGCCGGCAGCTCTTTCCTCCAGGTAATTATAAAATCTCAGCGTCGGTTGTCCTTCCTCATCGGTATAGTCATGTCCCGGGGACATGGATGTGGTGATCATGCGGTTTTTCAGAAGCATACTGCCTAATTTAACAGGAGAACTCAATAATGGAAATTGTGACATAAGCGTTCCCTCCTTATCCTATGGGATATTCTTGAGTGCATTAATGACTTCAAGGGGCTATTTAGAAGGTAAACCTCAATCGAGGCTATCCATGATTGAGGTTTACATCATGCTCAGGACCTTCATTTCAGTTCAGGGAGTGGGAATGGATATCAGCCTGCTTAGGTGTGAATCAGCTTTTTGCCCACCTTAACGGCTCCGAACAGCATAACGATGGCAATAGCCAGGGTCACAATATTCATCTGCCAGGCAAAGACAAAGCTTTGGGTGATATCGAAGATTCTGCCATAGATAATTGCAGCTGAAGCGGCCATTAACTGCTGTACCAAGGTTACATTGGCATAGATTTTCCCATAATCTTTTTCGCCAAAGATTCCTTTGACAATCAAAGGCAGCATAACGGTCAGCGAGGAGAAACAAATACCGAAAAAAACTAAACCGGCATAGAATATGCTGACATTGGAGCCGCCGGCCAGAATAATCAGGACCCCTGCAATCCCGCAGGACAGGGCAGCAACCATAGAGGGCAGGAAGCCTTTGCGGTCCGTTAGCCAGCCCCAGAAGATTTTGCCGCCCATATTGGCCAGGTTGAGAATGGTCATGGCATAAGCCCCAAAAGCAGTCGCCAGCCCGATTGAACTAGCATATCCCGGAATCTGGGTGTTCATGGAGGAATACAGAACCACCGCACAAGCTATGAACATAACCATATATAAAGCAGGGGATTTCAGGGAATCGGCGGCAGATACCCCTTTCAGAGATATAGCGGCTTTCGCCTGCCCCGTGGCTCCTTCTTCATAGCCGTAGGGTTTCAGACCGACATCGGCAGGTTTAAAGTTAACAAATAAGAGAATACCGGGAATGGCAATGACCCAGGCCGCGATGGACATGGCCAGGCGGGCGGTTCTCCAGCCATACTCCGTAATCAGCATGCCGGCAACGGGGTTGGCTATGGCTGAACCCAGGGTTCCGATGGCCAGGGCGATACCTAAAACCATACCGGTCTTTTTGTTGAACCAATTGCTGATGATGACCGGAAGGGTCAGGTACATAATGACGGAATAGCCCAGACCCATGAGAACACCGGAGATGTTCCAGGCCATGACGGTTTGGAACTGAGAGGCAGCACCGGTAGCGGCGCACACCAGAGTCATACTGATCAAGAGCAGCACTTTTGAATTGACTTTATAAAGAAGTCGGCTGGCTATGGGCTGAGTAAGAGCCATGGTTAACATATAGATGGTCAGATACCAGGAGGCATCGGTCCTGCTCCAGCCCATTTCCTGGGATACCGGAGTCAGATAAAGACCATTGGTATTCCCCAGCATTCCCAATGCGGCAAAGAACAGCAGGGCCAAAGATAGAAATACAAGCCACGGACGAGTCGATTGTTTACTCATGTCTTATCCCTTCCTTTTGAAAAATAGGTTAAATAAGTTCTGCAAAGAAATATATTTTCTTTCCCCATCTGCCTGATTCTCCTGGCACCTCTTTTCCTTGGATTTGGGGAAATAAATATCTGCATTAAGAAAATAGTGATAAGCTGTCCCGGCAGTTTGGCGGTTTATTTATAGTGCTTTAAAATGGCTCTTCCCGCGGCGTGAATCATGATTTCGTCCGTACCGCCGCCGATCCTGAAGACCCGGGCATCCAGCCATAACCTGGAGATACGGGCATCTTTGGTGTAACCGATTCCGCCCATGATTTGCAGGGCATCATCAATGACTTCATTGGCCGCTTGTGCACAATATAATTTGGCAATCGCCGAAGAGATTTGCACCGGCAGCCCGTTGTCCACTTCCCAGGCGCATTTGTAGACCATATTTTTCATATTCTCGATTTTGGCTTTCATAAAGGTGATTTTTTCCTGAATCAGCTGAAAGGAGCCAATGGTCTTGCCAAACTGCACCCGTTGGTTGGCGTAACGGACGGCATCTTCAAAAGCGCACTCCGCCATGCCCAGCACCGAGGCCGCCATCAACAAGCGTTCCATCTCAAAGTTGTACAAGACTTGCATAAAGCCGTTGCCTTCCACACCGACAAGATCCTTTTCTTCGACTTCCACATCTTCCAGGTAAACTTCACAAGTATCCTGCATATGCCAGCCGATCTTTTCCAGCTTTTCGATCTTAATGCCGGGAGCATTCATAGGCACCCACCACATGCTGAAGGCGTTGCGTTTGTCGGCATTGCCGGCCTCTTCCGAATTGCGGGCCAGGCAGAGCATATAGGGTGCCCGCAGCGCTCCGCTCATGAAAGTTTTGTGGCCGTTGATATAGACCTTGCCATTTCTGCGGGTATAGGTGGTGGCAGCGGCACTGCTGTCGGAACCGGCTTGAGGCTCTGTAAATCCCAGGACGAAGGCAACTCCGCCCCTTTGCACCACAGCCATGGTATCGGCGATTTGCTCCTCGGAACCAAAATGGAGCATATCGGCAATGGATAATGCCTGTCCGAACACAAAGTGAGGCCCGCCATTCTTGGTGATTTCTTCAGCGACCAGCATCATAGTCAGGTTATCCACCGGGGTGCCGCCGTGTTCTTCCGGAACCCCTAACATGCCGAAACCATTATCCATAAGGGCCTGAACAAACTTTGTGGGATGCTCGCCTTTTTCGTAGCATTCTTTCATATAGTCTTCGGTACAATCCCTGGCCATGACTTCCCTGAGGCTTTCCAGCAGTAATTCCTGTTCTTCTGTCAGTCTAAAATCCATTAACTTTCCCTCCGATAAGTTCTTTATATTTGACTTTGTCTAGTGCTCTGAGTACTAATGTTCCGCTTTAAACTTCTCAATTAAGGAAGGAAGAACCTTATAAAAATCCCCCACGATTCCGTAATCGGCCTGGCTGAAAATCGGTGCTGCCTTATCTTTATTGATGGCGACGATGACCTTGGCCTGGTTGACTCCCACCATATGCTGAACCTGACCGGAAATGCCCAAGGCCAGATAAAGATCGGGTTTGAGCATAGCACCGGATACACCGATATACCTCTCTTTGGGCAGCCAGTTCATTCCCTCGGCAATAGGACGGGAACAGCCCACTTCAGCTTCCAGCAGGCAGGCCAGTTCTTCAACCATTCCGAGGTCTTCCTGTTGAACAAGACCACGGCCTACACCCACCACCCGTTTAGCCGCATTCAGATTGACCTCTGCACTTGCTTTGCTCTTTTTCTCCAGGAGCTTGATTTTAACGGCAGGCTCCACGAATTCCACCTCGATGACTGTACCTTGACGGCCGGAATCTTCCGCAAGAGGAGTAAAAACGCCGGTGCCGATTGTAACGATCGCTGTCTGGGGCTGAATTCTTTCGGTACGGAAAGCCGCCCCGCCATAGACCATGTGCTGGATTTGAACCTTATCACCGTCCGTCAGGATTTCCACGGCATCAACCAGGGCAGATGTCCCCAGTCCCGCTGCCAAACGACCGGCAATCAGCTTTCCCCTTTTAGTCGGCTGAACAAACAGGGCATCCGGCTTTTCTTCTTGGAGCAGCTTCTGAATGGTCTCCACATAATCTTCCTTAAGGTTCTCCGGTCTGGGAACACCCAGCCGGTACACTTTATCCGCGCCCATCCGAATGGCTTGGTCAGCCTCTTCTTTTTCTCCCCAGAGAATTGCGGAGACTTCTTCTCCCAGCTGGCGTCCGCCCGCGCATAACTGACCTAAAGCCGCTTGTTTTTCTGCCAGTACCCAAACTTTTTTTAAAATGTTCATCTCTTTCACCATCCTTAAAGAAGTTCTTTGTGAATATGCGCAAACAAGTGTTGTATAACTTCTTCCGATTCGCCTTCCCAAAGGACTTTCTTGCGCTCCGCTTGTTCCGGTGCCAGGGTGCTTACCACTTCAGTAGGAATATCCATTTCAGTCATGCCGATAGCCGTGAGATCCCAAGCTGTGGTCGGCTTCTTCCCGGCGGCCAGGATATTTTTCATGCTGGGAATCCGGGGCAGATTAATATCCGTGGTTACCGAGATCACCGCAGGCAAAGGAATCTCCAGCACTTCAATCTCGGTCTCCAGGGTGCGCTCGGCGATCAATCGCTCTCCATCCACGGTCATCTTGCTGATCCCATTGATGGTCGCTGCCTTGAGCATTTGACCCAGCTGGGCTCCCACCTGTTGGGCGTATAAATCCGAAGACCCTTCACCGCAGATAATCAAGTCAACTTTACCTATTTTGCGGATGGCAGCTGCTAGGGTTTGGGCGGTCGTATAGCTGTCTGCATTCCCTAAACTCTCGTCAATGACCAAATAAAGCTCCTCAGGGCCTCTGGAAAGAATCCCCTTCTTGAGCTTAGAGTTGTCCAACTCCTTGCCGCCAACGCTTAAGGCCATAACTTTGCCGCCTGTAGCTTCGGCAATTGCCACCCCGGCTTCCACGGCATTCAGATCATATTGCCCGATTTTCCATTCCGCCCGGTTGAAAGACAGGCTGCGGTCCTTTTCCACTACAATATCCTGTTCTTCCGGAACAATTTTGTAACAGGTAATAATGTTCATGACTTCCCACCTCATTCTCTTTGTGTTAAAGCGTTTTAGCACATAAAGGCCTATTTTTTCTTAATAACACCTTTGTCATAGAAAGCTTTGATCTCATTTTCGCTATAGCCAAACTCACTCAGCACATCCTCATTGTCCATACCGTAGGTATGCCCGCTGCGGAAGATTTGGCTTGGGTTGTTCCTGAACCTGGGAATGGGGGCCACCCCTTTGATCCTGCGGCCGCCGATCTCGTCATACCATTCCGTTATGGTCTCCCTGGCTTTGTACTGAGGGTTATCCAGCATTTTGTCATAAGTCATGACAATACTGCAGGGGATTTGATTTTCGTTCATGATGCGATCCACTTCTTCGGCAGTATGGGTCCGGCAAAACTCAACAGCAGCTTTCACGAATTTTTCAGCACGGGGTCCATCCTCTTTGAAGATCACTGTATGAGGCTCTTGAAAATCCGGGTCACCGTCGAGGCCCCAAAGTTTTTCAACTCTCCTTAAGACTGCGCCTCCCCCTAAGGCCAGCATGACGTAATTGCCATCTTGGCATTTCTGGACGTTTTCCAGAGCAGATTTCAGATCTTTATTGCCCATGCGGGGCGGTTGTTTGCCGGAATTGACTCCTTCCAGGAGAAAATTCCCTTGAATACGGACCAGGCACTCATACTGGGCAACATCAACACTTTCTCCTACCCCGGTTTGCTGGGTCCGGTAGAGGGCCGCCAAGGTGGCCCAAGTGGTATTTAAGGCCGTCACATAATCCCCGGTAAAGGGCTTTGGTGCATAAGGCGGGGCCGGTTCCGGTTCTCCATTAATGGCCATGTAACCGCTGAAGGCCTGCCCGATAGGGTCAAAGGATCCCCGTTTGATGTAATCCGGATCACCTGTCAGTCCAAAACCTGAAACATGGGTGATGACCAGTTTGGGATTGATCCCCCAGAGAAATTCGTCCGTCAGCCCCCACTTGGCCCAAGTACCTCCTTTGGAGGATTCGATCAGGATATCGCACCATTGGACAAGTTTGACTAATATTTCCCGGCCTTCGGGAGACTGAATATCCAAGGCCATGGTTCTCTCGTTTCTATGCTCACTCGACCAAACGTCTCCAAACATACGAAACATATCGGGAACAGCCGTATTCTCCAGGTAAATAACTTCAGCACCCTGTTCTGCAAAAAGTGCCCCGGCAAAAGGGCCTGCAATTGCCGACCCGGATGTAATGACCTTCAACCCCTGCAGGTTCCCGAACTTTGGAATCTCAGACTTTTTCATGCTGCTCTTTCTCCTTTCGTGCGCACGTTGTGCGCTTCATATAAATTTCTTAGAAATCATCGCTCCTGCGATGCGATGTAAGGCAACCGACTCACCTCATGCGAAAGCCTCTGGGGGACAATAGCATGTCGGTAAAGTCAGGATTAGGCAGCACCTGCTGTCAAGTAGCCTGGCGAGTCAGGCCATATAGGGTAAAGCCTGTGGGCTGCTTCCGGGTCTGCGGCTGTGAAACGCTGCCGGACTAAACTCTGGTATCAATGGGTATTCCCAATATTGAGAGGATTGGGTATAAGCAGGCCCCTTGACGCACCTGCGGTAAGCAGGGCAACGACCAACCGGATACCTACGTATGGAGACACTATATGAAGCGTCAAACGTGACCTGCCTAAGTGCCGTCCTCGGCATACGGCAGAGAGCCCTAAGAGTAGCCCAACGGCCTTCTGTAATGGAAGGCACATGGTGAAGGGGGGCAGTATTCCAAGTTCCAATTCTGAAAGGAGTTGCTTTGAATGGAGCAATCAAAACTTGTGCAACGATTGGAAGGTTATCGCCGTCGCAACACTACCAACCCTGGCTATGTCAACGAGGACCTTTACCGGTTGTTCTACAGCAGAGACCTGTACATCATCGCCTACAATTCCGTCAAGTCCAACGACGGCGCGGAAACCTCCGGCGCTGACGGCACCTCCCTGCATGGCTTCTGCGAGGAATGGATAACCCAACTTATCACCTCCATGCGCGATGAGTCCTACCAGCCTCAGCCTAACAGAACAACGATGATACCCAAAAAGAGTGGTAAACTACGTAAACTCAGCTTCCCCAACGGAAAGGATAAACTCGTTCAGGAGGCCATCCGTATTATCCTGGAGTGCATCTACGAGCCAACTTTCTCGAACCTTTCTCACGGCTTCCGGCCCAAACGCTCGACTCAAAGCGCTATCGCCGAGGTCCAGACGTGGAGGGGGACCATCTGGTTCATTGAAGGGGACATTTCCGCCTGCTTTGATGACATCGACCACCGCACACTGGAAACGATACTTCGGGAACGGATCAGGGATGAGCGGTTCATCCGACTGGTCAATAAGGTACTCAAGGCCGGCTACTTCGACATGCAGCACCTCTACCAGAAAACCAAAACCGGAAATGCTCAGGGGTCCTGCTGCAGTCCCCTACTCTGCAATATCTATCTCGATAAGCTGGATAGATTTATGGAAAACGTGATGGAGCAAGACACCATGGGAGGCTACCGCAGGCAGAACCCTGACTATGCCAAGGCTCGTTACCTTTACAAAAAGGCTCTCAAGAGCGGCAGCGACCCGCAAACGGTTCAACACCTTAAGCGGACCATGGAACACCTCCCGACGACGGACCGATACGACCCCAACTTCCGCAGAGTGAACTATGTGCGCTATGCCGATGACTTCCTGATTGGGGTGATTGCTTCCAAGAAGTATGCCCTCGACTTGAAACTGAACCTCAAGGAGTTCCTGCAAAACGAACTCTCCTTAAGGCTAAGCGACGAGAAAACTAAAATCACTCATGCCGCCGATAAGCACGTGTCTTTTCTCGGCTACATCCTCCGCAAGGGCTCTGTCAAACACAGCAAATTCCAAAACCACCCTTTTGACTCAACCCTCCGGGTTTACATGAATACGGAGGGTATTCTGAACAAGCTGCGGGAAAACGGAATGTGTACTTCTAAGGGTTATCCCATGGGTATCACCCGCCTCCTTAGAGAACCTCCCCAAGACATCATCCACTACGGCAACCAGATACTTCGTGGTCTCCTCACTCAGCAACGCGGCTGCTTCAACTTCTATCGCGGGTGGCGCATCCAATATATCGTCCAATTTTCTATAGCTAAAACTCTGGCGCGCAAATTTGACATCAGCCTCAAGAAAGTGTTTGCCCGCTACGGCAAGGCTCTTAACATCCATTACCAAAACGCCAAAGGTAAAGCCTGCTCAATTCGTCTGGCACTCTACACATCGTTTGCAAGGCACAAAGACTTCTTCACCAAAATCAAGCTGGATAGTAAAGCGTTTCTGTTCCTGCCCCTCTACAGCTTGAAAGACCCGTTGGCCCGTGTTTGCTACATCTGCGGCAATCCGCAGTCTCATGTCAGCATGTATCACAGGAAAACGAAGAAGAAGCTCCCCAAGCCCTATTCACCGATGGTCACTCTCATGCTGGCCATCAACCGACGTCAGATACCCTTATGCCAGTCTTGCTTTACCAGCGTCGAAACCGACAGGTTTCAGCTCAATCAGTTAAAACGACGATGACTCATTTGGAATATGGAGAGCCGTATGCGGTGAAAGTCGCTCGTACGGTTCGGGAAGGGGCGGGTTACTTTGCTAATCCGCCTATTTCATAATCTGTCATGCACTGGTAGCTTCCATATCTATACAAAGCAAGAATGATGCCAACTCGAAGATGGAAGAAAAATAATCTCTTTGACCTGATATTGCTGGGGAAATCCATCAGGAGACTCTTTCCATCCCCATAAAAACGAAACAAAGTGTTCAGTCAAAGTGTTCCATGCCAACACTTTCACAACAAGCAAGAAGCTGTGGCTTAAGGCACACAGCTTCTCCCTTTAAGCTCTTGAACAAGTCTGTCTTGTCTTATTTGTTTTTGGGGGCAAGGCCACCGGGGCCGCCATTGGTATTGGGCAAGACAAATACTGCTGCTATAAAAGCTGCTACCGCTATAGCAATAATGATCGTGCTCATCTGGTTGATCGCAATGACCATGCCATCGAAATTGGCCTTAGCATAGAGATCCTGAAAGCTAACCCCAATCTTGGCCAAATGATCCGTTAAGGCCGGGTCAATAACTTTACCGGCTGTTTTCCCCGCTTCCACCACGGCCGGTATCATATCCTGGCTTACTCCCGAGTTCTGAGCCTCAGCAGTTATCTCCGCAGCCAGAGAGGAGGCTGAAATCGCTCCAAAGGCAGCCAGCATGGTGGTTTGTCCGCTGGGACTTCCTAAATCGCGAATCATGATATACGTTCCTGAGCCGCTGCCGAGCTTTTCCGGGGGAACAGCGGACATGGACATTTTCATGCAGGCAGGGGCCATAAACAACAAGGAACCGGACATAAATACCAACGTCAGCACAATATACCAAAAGGGCGTGTCCACTGTGTACTGGGAATAAAGCAGAGTACCAACGATGAAGGTTCCCATTCCTATCAGCAAAACCGTTTTAATCTTAAAAGAATCAATCAATTTGCCGCTGAGCAGGGACGTTACCGCTCCGGCCAGATAAATCACTCCTGTCATAATACCTACATAGGCAGTGCCCAACCCCGGTTTGGCTGTAACAAAGTAGGAGTTTGTAAATACGGAGCCTTGGGAGCAGAGAGCAATAAAGAAATAGAGCAGGATCGGTGCAGCAAAGTAGCGGTTTTTAAGGATGGATAAGTCCATAAAGGGGTGACTGGTTCTTTTCTCCACATTCCAGAAACTTATGGCAAAAACAAGGGCTAATCCCAACATACCCAGAGTATAGGGTGATACCCAGCCAAAATTGGCAACCAGTACGGAAAGAGATAACCAAGTTCCTATGGTAAGCAAAAGCAGGATCGAGCCGATATAATCAAAGGGCTTTCTCTCTGCAGTGGGAGTCTCGGGAACCGTTATCTGTACCAGTGCGATGCCTAGGACTGCTAAGACGCCGCTGATAATATAAAGAGATTGCCAGCCGAATTTCGCAATCAAGATCCCGCCTAAAAAACCACCCATCGCCGAAGCAAAGGTCCCGACGGCAGTATACACACCCACCGCTATTCCCCGCTTGTTGGGCGGAAATAAATAGCTGGCATAGGAAAGGCCGGCCGGGAGAACGGCCGCCACGCCAATTCCCTGGCACAATCTGGCCAATAAGAAAAAGGGATAGTTGGTGGCAAAAGCAGCCATAAATTCACTGATGGCAAAAATAATCATACCGATCATGGCAATGCGTTTGCGGCCTATCTGATCGGCAATATTGCCAAAGACGGGACCGCACACGGTAGCCGTCAGGTAATAGCACAGGCTGATCAAGGCTGCTGTGGCTACCGGGACTCCAAATTCCTTCGTCAGCACCGGCAAAGCGGGAATTTGAAAGGCCATTGCCTCAATCATGGTGAAAGTTCCCAATAATAACCCCAGGTATGAAAACCACGGAGATTTCCGGCTCAGCTGTTCATTGGTCATATTGCTTCCTCCCAGCATGTATTACTTGCTCTTATTTTTTCCGGTTTTTAAACGCTTCAATTAAAGATTTATGCTCTTCCGTCTGGGTGCAAAAAGGAGTGGATTGAAGCTCCGCTTCCATCACCGAGTTCAATAAATTAAACAGAGTTGAATTGGTAATCCGTTTGGTGATTCTGACCGGAAGAGCAGGCATTTGGGCTAAGTCTGCGGCAAAGTTCCGGGTAGCGTTCTCAATTTCTTCCGCAGTATAGACTCTGTTAACAAATCCCAACTCTTTTGCTTCCGCTGCATCAATAACTCTTCCTGTAAACCACAATTCCTTTGCTCTTTGAGCACCCATCATCATGGGCATTAGCAGCATAGCACCCATTTCCGGTGTAATTCCTACTTTGAGGAAATTGGAGCTGAATTTGGCATCCTCCGACGCAAACACAATATCGCAAACCATGGCTAAGCTCATGCCTCCGCCCACAGCATAGCCTTTGACCATAGCAATGACAGGCTTTTCCATCTCTTGGATCTTTCTTGCGGCAAAAATAAACTTTTGTAAGGCTGCTCTGGAATTCTCAACAGTGGGCTCACCGCCGACCCCCGCTTTCAAATCGCCCCCCGAGCTGAAGTGATCCCCTTGACCTTTGAGGATGATAACCCTGACATCCGTATCCTGATCCAGTTGCTCCAAAACTTGTACCATCTTCACCATCAAATCGGCATCCATAGCATTTCTGCGTTCCGGTTTATTAATAATTACATAAGCGATACCGTCATTTTGTTTTTCCCATAATAAAGTCTCGGACATTTTGCTACCTCCTGTTGAGCCGCGTGTTTAATTCCGGCAAAATCGTGAAATGATGTACTAAAATTTGCTCGCGTTTGATCCCTCCCTCTTGCTGTTCATAAACTGTATTTTTAGACAACTTATGATCAATGCAAAACTCATGCCAATTCATTAATACCTCATTTTCCTTTAAAGCAGAGAAGAAACCCCTAAAACCAGATGTTCTATTGTTCACAAGACGGAACACTTTGTTTGAACAAATTGTTCCGCTTTACGCAGCCGGTTTTTTTTAGGAAAAGGTTCGGAGTTGAAAATATTATTAATGTGGTGTAAGATGGCTATAAGATTGGGAAAGTTATTACTAACACCTCGAATTACCGCTTTTCAGCCCTTTTGCTCATGACTGCTTCTCGAAGTGAGAGAAAGAACATAAAGGTTTAAAGGATACTTTCACCATGATTTCTTCTGAGGAGGCTGTGACTATGCATTATACCCAGGAAGAAATTCTTGAGGCTTGGAAGAACTTTATAGTCCGCGGAGTGAGCCAGGAAGACAAAGTTCATCCTTCTGTGGCCCGCTCATGGGAACGATGCCGGAAGCTTGGCCTTGATCCCTGGTCAACGGAATTTCCTAAATGCGACCCCTCCTTGTTGCAGAAAAAAAGAACCCAATATGCAGAATTACTGTCTTTAGCGGCTCCGGTTATGAACTATCTTTATACTTTGCTGGATTGCAACATCAGCATCTGCGATTCTGATGGGTTTGTTTTTGAGTTGATTACCCCGTTAAAAAACTACCCCCGGACTTTAGGAGCCTATACCGATGAAGCGACTTGTGGTAACGGCGCTGTCACTATCGCCCTAAAGGAAAAAATCCCCATGAGAACCGACGGCTATGAGCATTACCGCATTATCAGTCAGAACCATTCCGGTGTGAGTTCTCCGATTATGATCGACAATGCATTGGTTGCCGTCCTCAATGGGGTCAATCCCTTTGGCAGCCTTCACGATAAAGCCCTTGCCATGACTATCACTGCAGCTAAACTCATCGAATATTGTCTGATGGCAGGGCCTAAACCCGCTAAATCTCTTGAACTCAGACCTCGGATCAAAACAATGATCGATGATTGTTCCAGCCCGGTTCTTGTTCTGGAGCATGATGGGACAATCTATACAGCCAACCATGTTTTCGCAAGCTCTTTGGCCGGTTCCGACACAACCGGCAAGTCTTTAGGGAACTATCTTGCTGACAAACATGATTTGAATCGTCTCCTCGCCAACAATTACGAACAACCCAGTGAAGAAATTGAGTTTAAAACAAATTTCACACCCCATAAAAGAGAAACCTTCCGCTGCCGGCTGCTCAGAAAACGGCAGATTCGGCTTCTTAGCGGTGAAGTCCATACCCTGCTTATTTTTAAAAAGCAAGGCCCCGTTTCTACTCCCCATAAGCTCTCCAAACCTCATGGGATTGACTATATCGGTGAAAGCACCGCTTGGTCCAAGGTAGACAGCATCGTTCAAAAAACCGCCAAATTCCCATCCAATGTGTTGCTGTTGGGGGAAACCGGGACAGGCAAAGAAGTGGTGGCTAAAGCCATCCATCAACGCAGTGGACGGAAAGGCAATTTTGTAGCTATCAATTGCGGGGCACTGCCCAAGGATTTGCTTCATAGTGAACTTTTTGGCTATGAAGAAGGGGCTTTTACCGGTGCCCGTGCCCATGGTTCCATCGGAAAATTCGAGCATGCTCATGAAGGAACCCTGCTTCTGGACGAAATAGGAGAAATGCCCCTGGACATGCAGGTAACTCTCCTGAGATTCCTCCAGGAACGGACCATCACGCGGATAAACTCCAATAAGCCCAAAAAAGTGGATGTGCGCATTATCGCCGCAACCAATAAAGATATGGCAGAGCTGGTCAGACTGGGGCAATTCCGTCAGGATCTCTATTATCGGCTCAACGTCATTGAGATCAACCTGCCGCCCCTCCATGAACGAAAGTGCGATATTCCTTTATTGGCGGAATATTTTATATCCGAATTATCCAGGCAGTATAATGTTCCATCCAAACAAATTCATCCGGCTGCTCTGCAAATCCTTTGCGGCTACAGTTGGCCGGGAAATGTCAGAGAGTTAAAAAACGTCATTGAAAAAGCGTTGATCTTGTCCGAAGGCCTAGAAATTACTCCCGACTTTTTACCTGAATATATTTTGCCTTCTCAAAATGCGACCTCTCAATCCATACCATCTACTTCCCGAATCGGGGAATCAGAACGGGAACACATCATCAACCTGCTGGAAAGCTATAACGGTAATATCTTTCAAACGGCAAAAGCCTTAAAGATGTCCCGCAACACCTTGTACCGCAAAATTGAAAAATACAATATTCAACTAAAAACTTCAGCAGTGAAAAAGTAAAAAAGCCAAGGCCCATTTCCCCGCTTACGCTATAGGGTGAAATGTTACCTTGGCTTTTATCTTTTAGTTTACTAATTCGTAATAGGCTTCCCCATCGTGGTTCACCCGCCGAACGTCTCCTTTGTGCACCAAATGCTCCAGATGAGCCATCGCCTCCCCGGAAGCAAACCACTTTTGAGCTAGAGGAAAGTCATCCCAGCTGTTATATCTCAGCTCCCATTGCATTTTTGACGCCGTCTGACCCACCGTCTTTTTGCCATCCCGCAGGATCTCCGCAATCTCCACCAAGCGCTCTTGATGATGGGCGATCAGCTCATCGATCCGCTGCCGGTGGTTGGCGATAAGGCTGCGATGGGCAGGAAATACCTGCTCAATATCATACCCGCGGATCTTTTCCAGGCTCCTGATAAAGTTCCCGAGACTATCAATTTTGTAATGAAAAAAGGTGATATTGGGAGTGATCTCATTGAGGATATGATCGCCGCCCAAAAACAGTTTATGCCTTCTTTCATAGAGGCCGATGTGCCCCGGACTATGTCCGGGAATATTGATAACTTCCCATTGATAGAGTCCGGTCTCTAAGCAGTCTCCCTCATTCAGCGGAGTATAGGCCAAAGGCTTTTTAGGAGTAATATCAAAGACCGCTTTCTCCGTCGAATTCATTTCCTGGCCTAAATTCAAGACCTTATTCAATTCACCCATAATAAGGCCCGGCGAAGTTCTATAATTATTGAGCAGAATGCCGTCCTTCTCCCCAATATAAACCTGGCATCCTCTCTCAGCTAAAAAGTCAGCCAGCCCGGTGTGGTCCACATGCATATGACTCAGTACCAAATCTGTCTTTTGCAGATCGATTTGAAGTTCCTCCACCCCCTCCATAAAAGCAGCCTTACAAACTTCCAGGTCAAACCCTGTATCCAAAATAAGGGGGCGGTCCCCGGACAGAACGATATAGCTGTTCAATGTCTTTAAGGGGTTATGGGGCAAGGGTATCTCATTCAGATAGATATGGGGATAGATTTCACGAATCATCATTTCACCTCAGCATAGCGTCGTTCTGATCATTCTAGCATAAAAAGGCAGCGATTCCTAGGAAATGCAACACCGATCATTAAACCGCAGCTGAATCCTTGATCATGGTGTTAATAGCACTGATCAACGCTTTAACCGAAGAAGTAAAGATATCGGTGTGAATTCCGCATCCCCAATGAATCACCCCATCCGGACCGGTGACTCCCACATAGGAAACGGCTTGTGACTTGGAGCCTAATTCCAAAGCATGCTCTTTATAGATCAGGTTAGAGTAGGATAGCCCCAAGCGAGCCTGGAGAGCATTGCTGATGGCATCCAAACGACCGTCCCCTTCCCCGGATAACTCCTGAATCTCACCCTTGAACTCAAGAGTAACCGTAGTCTGAAAATCATCATGGTTGAGGAAGCGGAAGTTGAGGAATTTAATAGGGCTCTCAATATTGACATATTCCTTGAAGAAAATATCCTTGATTTCTTCAGGCATGAGTTCCTTGTGCAGGTTATCGGAGACATTTTTCACCTTATAGCCGAAGTCTTCCCGCATCTTAGCCGGCAAATCAAGAGCATAATGCTGTTCCAGCATATAGGCGATGCCCCCCTTACCCGACTGGCTATTAATGCGGATCACATCTCCCTCATACTCCCGGCCGATGTCCTGGGGATCGATAAGCAGGTAGGGCACATTCCAATAGTGGCACTCATGCTCTTCCCGCCATTTTATGCCCTTGGTGATGGCATCCTGATGGGAACCGGAGAAGGCTGCAAAGACCAGCTTGCCCCCATAAGGCTGGCGGTCATGGACTTTCATCCGGGTCAACGCTTCATACTTGGCCGTGATTTCCAACATGCTTGCGAAGTTGAGGCCGGGGTCCACACCATGGGAAAACAGGTTAAGGGCTAAGGTGACGATATCCACATTGCCGGTGCGTTCCCCATTGCCAAACAAGGTCCCCTCGATGCGTTGACCACCGGCCAGCAAGCCCAGCTCCGCATCAGCTACGGCAGTACCCCGGTCATTATGGGGATGGAGGGATAAGATCACATTGTCCCGATATTTGAGATGCTCGCTCATATATTCAATCTGACTGGCATAGACGTGGGGCATGGACAGGGAAACGGTGGCCGGCAGGTTAATAATCACTTTGTTTTCCGGGGTAGGTTCAAACACATCCAGGACCTGATTGCAGATTTCCAGGGCAAACTCCATCTCCGTACCGGTAAAGCTCTCCGGCGAATATTCAAATTGGAAATTCCCTTCCGTCTCTGCGGCATATTTTTTCAGCAGCCGGGCACCACTGACGGCGATCTCCACAATCTCCTCCCGGCTCATTTTAAAGACCTGCTCCCGCTGGGCTACAGAGGTGGAATTATAGAGATGGACGACTGCCTTTTTGACTCCCACCAAAGCTTTGAAGGTCTTTTCGATAATATGGTCACGGGATTGGGTCAAGACCTGAATGGTCACATCTTCAGGAATCAAATTCTGCTCAATAAGGGTGCGCAGGAAAGCATACTCTGTTTCCGAGGCGGCCGGGAAACCCACCTCAATCTCCTTAAAGCCAATCTTCAAGAGCATGTGATAATATTCCAGTTTTTCTTCCAGGCTCATCGGCACCACCAAGGCCTGGTTGCCGTCCCGCAGATCAACGCTGCACCAGGTGGGCGGCACCGTAATATATTCCTTTTCCGCCCATTTTAAGCTTTTGACAGGGGGCATGAAATACCCTCGGCGATAATTGTCCACATTCTTCATTGTTCATCATCCTCCCTCACAATAAAAAAAACCTTCCATCTCTATAACCTATAGAGACGAAAGATTTTAACATCTTACGCGGTACCACTCTCATTCATGCCCAAAGCATGCTCTCACAGATACGGGTCCACTATCTGCAAAGAGATTGCCGACCTTATATCCTCCTACTGTAACGGTTAGGATCCGGCTCCACCTACTCTTGATCATTTCAGCGAGCTACTCCGAGGCGAGTTCGGTTCCATCTTTGCCGCTGTTTTACACCAGCCAACAGCTCTCTAAGCGCTTAGATAAAACGTACTAGTCCTCTTCGGCGTATTTAAAAACTATTTAATGTATTCTATAACAGCTTCTCAACTTTTGTCAAGAAAAATTACTTCTTCTTTCCGTCTTCTTTCCTATTCACTCTCATGGTAAAATAAACATAATATGAGCCAAGCCTATTTGTAGTTAAACATCCACAACAGATAGGCTTCTCTGTTTATTTTAGAGAACAACAATTCAGAACAAGTAGATGGAGAGTTTAGAGACAGTATGAAAAGAGTTCAGGAGATTTTCAGGAATTTTGAAGCTGGGGTCAGCTTAAACACAGCTATCGTCAAAGCCGTGGTGCTGAAAGAGAAGAGCAAGACCCTGGAAATGAAGATCAGCTCGGATAACTATATAGAGGTCAGCGACCTTGAATCTCTGAATCAATTTATAAGAGAACAATTGACTTTAGAGGATTCTGAGATTATCGTCGAGTACTCTGAGGGTACTCCCAAAAAGCCCATCGAAGAGGAGCTCAAGAAAATCATCAGCTTGCTGGCCCGCAAACATCCTCTTTTGAAATCTGCCCTCAATAATTGCGACTTCGACATCACGGATCAATCCATACAGCTTACCTTTAAGATTGCTGTTTCTTACTTACTCAAAGGCAAGGGCTATGACAAGATCATTCAAGAGGCGATTAAAAACCTCTATGGTGCCCATTATACCGTTCATTTCGCCGATAAAGTCAACCCTGAAGATTTAGTCCGGCTGCAAGAGGCTACCCAGGAAAAAGAACTTCAGCTGATTCAAAAAGAGAGGCTGGCGGTCCCCCCTAGTCCAACCCCTGCCGAACGCCCTAAAGAGGCTGCACCTGTGCCGGCGGAGAGCAAAGCTGATGATGGCAAAAAAAGCGATCCCCAGCTTATTTTGGGCCGTAATGCCGCCATTAAAGATAAGGTCATCAAAGTTACCGACATTACCCCCGATGAAGGCAAGATTGCTCTTCAAGGGGAACTGTCCAATATCGAAGCCAAAGAATTAAAAAGCGGCAAAACTTTAGTGTCCTTTGATCTCTATGACGGCTCAAGCTCCATCACCTGTAAGTCCTTCCTCAAACCCGGTGAAGACAGTGAGGTCGTATCCAGACTGCAGAAGGCTAAAGGAGTTAAGCTTTCCGGAAATGCCGGCTTCAGCAAGTTCTCCGGGGAAATAGAGGTCATCGCCCACACCATCGTGGAAACAGAAGGTGTAAAAAAATATATACGACAGGATCTGGCCAAGGCCAAACGGGTGGAGCTGCACCTGCATACCCAAATGAGCCAGATGGATGCCATGAGCGGTGCCACGGATCTCATCAAACGGGCCATGAACTGGGGGATGAAAGCCATTGCCATTACCGATCATGGTGTGGTTCAGTCTTTCCCGGAAGCTCATAAACTCCTGGGCAGAGATAATCCCAATATGAAGGTCATCTATGGCGTGGAAGCTTATTTGGCACCGGATAAGAAACCCTCCGTAACCCATCCTAAAGGCCAGAGTATTGATACTACCTATTGTGTACTGGACCTGGAAACCACCGGCTTCTCAGCCGCCACCGAAAAGATCACGGAAATCGGGATCATGAAGATCCAAGGGGGCAAGATCATCGATCAATTCGGCTGTTTTGTCAATCCGGAGAAACCCATCCCCGCCCGGGTCGTGGAGGTAACCAACATCACCGATGACATGGTCAGGGACGCTGAGACCATCGACCAGGTTTTTCCTAAAATCCTGAATTTTATCGAAGGAAGCGTTTTGGTTGCTCATAATGCTGATTTTGATATGGGCTTCCTGAAGCACAACGCGAAAGTCTTAGGCTATGATTTTGACTATACCTATTTGGATACCCTGTCCTTAGCCAAGGAACTTTTCCCGGATTACAAAACCTATAAACTAGGGAGAATTGCCAAGAATCTAGGCATTAAAGTCGAGGTCGCTCACCGGGCCCTCGATGATGTGGGCACCACCGTTAAGGTGTTCAATATCATGGTAGACATGCTTAAAGAGCGGGGGGTAGAGACCCTTGAGGACATTGACCTGAAGGCGGCGGATGAGGCGGCCAGGAAAGATGAATATAAAAAGCTTAAGACCTATCATGCTATTATTTTAGCTAAGGATTATACCGGGCTCAAAAACTTATATAAGCTGGTCTCCTATTCTCATCTTGACTATTTTTATAAAAAACCCCGTATCTTGAAGAGTCTCTATAAAAAGTACTCAGAAGGCTTAATTCTCGGCAGTGCCTGCAGTGAAGGGGAGCTTTATCAAGCCATCCTGCTGGGCCGCTCGGAGGAGGAAATCGAGTCCATCGCCGAAGAATACGATTATCTGGAGATCCAGCCTCTGGGGAATAATGATTACCTGATTAGAACCGAGCAGGTGCCGGGTAAAGACTATCTCATGGAGATCAATCGCAAGATTGTCGCCTTGGGCGAGAAACTCAACAAACCTGTCGTAGCCACAGGGGATGTGCATTTTCTGGATCCCGAAGATGAAATCTACCGGCGGATCCTGGAAGCAGGCCAGGGCTTCAAGGATGCGGATCAGCAGCCTCCCCTCTATCTGAAAACCACAGAAGAGATGCTGGAGGAATTTTCCTATTTGGGAGAAGACAAAGCCTATGAAGTGGTGGTCACCAACACCAATCTGATCGCCGATCTCTGTGAGCCCATCAGCCCTATTTCCTCGGAAAAAGCTACTCCCCATATTGAGGGCTGTGAGGAGACCATTAAGGAGATTGCCTTTGGCAAGGCTCACGAGCTCTATGGGAACCCTTTGCCGGACATCGTTCAGCAAAGGCTGGACAGGGAGCTGGATTCCATCATCAAAAACGGCTTCTCCGTGATGTATATCATCGCCCAAAAACTGGTCTGGAAATCCAACGAAGACGGCTATCTGGTTGGGTCCCGGGGTTCTGTGGGGTCATCTGTCGCCGCCTATATGACAGGCATCACCGAGGTCAATGCCCTGCCCCCTCACTACCGCTGCCCCAGCTGCAAATACTCGGATTTCTCCGATCATGGTCCTAAGATCGGCTTTGATTTGCCGGATAGAGAATGCCCCGTCTGCGGAACCCAGCTGGATAAGGACGGCATCGATATTCCCTTTGAAACCTTCCTGGGCTTCAACGGGGATAAAGAGCCGGATATCGACTTAAACTTCTCAGGAGAGTACCAGGCTAAAGCCCACAAATACACCGAGGTTATCTTCGGTAAAGGCACCACCTTCAAAGCGGGAACCATCGGCACCATCGCTGATAAGACGGCCTTTGGCTATGTAAGGAAGTATTTTGAGGAAAAGAACCGGACTGCCAATAAAGCGGAAATCATCCGCATCTCCAAAGGCTGCACAGGCATTAAACGAACCTCGGGACAGCATCCGGGGGGCATCATCGTGGTGCCCAAAGGCCGGGAAATCTTTGAGTTCTGCCCTGTACAGCATCCTGCCGACGACCCCAATTCAGATATCATCACCACCCATTTTGACTACCACTCCATTGACCAGAATCTTTTAAAGCTGGATATTCTGGGCCACGATGATCCCACGGTGATCCGCATGCTTCAGGATATTACCGGAGTCGATCCGAAAACCATTCCCATGGACGATAAGAAGACCATGTCTCTCTTCTCCTCCACAGAAGCCTTGGGTGTAACCCCCGAACAGATCAACTCCAAGGTGGGGACCTTCGGCATTCCTGAATTCGGTACCCGCTTCGTCCGGGGCATGCTCCTGGATACTCTGCCTAAGGCCTTCGAAGACTTAATCTGCATCTCCGGTCTCTCCCACGGAACCGATGTGTGGCTGGGGAATGCCAAGGACTTGATCGATGCGGGAACGGTGACCCTGAGCGAGGCGGTCTGTACCCGTGACGAGATTATGACCTATCTCATTCGCAAGGGCCTCCCTCCCAACACAGCCTTTAAAATTATGGAAATAGTGCGTAAAGGTAAAGCCCTTAAAGAGCCTAAATGGCCGGAGTACGAAACCTTAATGAGAGAGCACGATGTTCCCGAATGGTACATTGACTCCTGCCGCAAGATCAAGTACATGTTCCCTAAAGCCCATGCCGCAGCCTATGTGATGATGGCCTTCCGTATCGCTTGGTTTAAGGTGCATATTCCCTTGGCCTATTACGCAGCCTATTTCACCATTCGTGCCAAAGCTTTTGACGCCGAATTTATGATCTTCGGCAAAGAAAAGGTCAAGGCAAAAATGAAAGAGATTGAGGCCCTGGGCAATCAAGCGGCACCTAAGGATAAGGATATGTACGATGATTTGGAAATCGTTTTGGAGATGTATGAGAGGGGCTTCTCCTTCCTGCCCATAGATATCTACGCATCCCATGCTACAAAATTCCAGGTGGAGGGCAATGCTTTAAGACCCCCTCTTAACAGCATCTCCGGCATGGGAACCATCGCTGCCGAAGGACTTTACAACGCCGCCCAGGAAAAACCTTTCAACTCCCTTGAGGATGTCAAGAAACGGGGCAAAATCGGGAATTCCACCATGGAATTACTGAGTAAATTTGATTGCTTAAAAGGCATACCGGAAAGCGATCAGATCAGTTTCTTTGATCTAATCAGTTAAAAAAATTGCCTGGAATCTTTGCTGAGCGAAGATCCAGGCAATTTTAGATTAATATTCAGACTCTTATTTTTTCATAAAGCTTCGTATCTTTAATTGAAGAATTACAGAGCAGGGAATAACAAGAATGATCACACCAAAAAGAGCAAGGATATCGATTATGGTGTCTTGTGGGGAAATCAAATGAAACACCCACCAATAGGCCTTCCACACCAAGAAGAAGGCAATCAGAGCGCTGAAAACATCCAGCTTTTTCTGATTGACGCTGACAAAAACTTGCTCATGGTTCGCGGTTCTGGCTCTACTGTTATTCATCATATCAACATCCCACTTCCGGTCTATACCTAATCCTGACTTCATGATAATAAGCACATTTTACAAAAGTATATCACAAAAAAAGGAATGGCAACAACACCCTATTGGGCACCAAAACTTGACCTATCTCTTAGATATGCTGATAAAGTCTTTTATCTTCGGTGTTCAGGCGATTTTTCAATGCGGAAAAGATCTTATTTGACTCTCCGATGAATTGTGGAATATCGGCTTTAATCTTAGCGGCAGACATATAGGTACTCTTATAGCTCAGAAATTCAGTGGATAGGGAGCCCATTTCCCGATAGAGCTGCTCTGCTGTTTTGCTCAGTACTCCATCCTTTGAATTTTTTAGAGCGGGATAAAGGTATTCATCTTCCGATTTTAAATGCAGAACAAGAATACCGGACAGCTTGCTGATTTTCAAAGAAAGGTCAAAAGCTTTTTGATCAAGGTTCCCTGAACGAACCTCTTCCTCGATCTCCTGAATAAGCTGACGAATTGTATTATGCTGGTTCTTGAGTAAATCGTTATTCATTTCTATTCCCCCTTAGCTGGTAAGGTTATGGTACCTCATCAATAAAAGCAGTGCCGTGACATGGGTCACGGCACTTTTGTGAGCATTTTAACCAGGTAATCACATTATAGTCAGGCAACTTCAATAATGGTCAAGTTTGCTTGGATAGCCGATGCGCCGTAAGAGACTGTCGCACCACTGTTATTGAATAGGTTAAAGACCAGCGGAACGGTTGTCACAGTGAGCAAAGCACTTCCATTTAGCTGTAACGTGACCATCGGAGAAGGAGACGATGACAAAATGGTCTGCGAGCCGCCGCTAATTACCCGGATGCCAAAAGACACCGTAGGCTCTGCTTCTGCCCCATCCGTATTAACCCACCAGGAAATATAATAATTTCCCGGCTGATTGATAATGAAGGCTCCAATTCCAGCATTATAAATGATATTTGCGGTAGGAGCGTTGATTGTAGTGTCAAACAAGACATTGGCATTATTGGCGACCGTGCCTCCACTGCTTCCCTGCAGCTGAACCTGGAGCCCAGATAATGATCCAGCCCCACCAGTTAGTCCTGTGGAACCTGTAGGTCCAGTCGGGCCTGTCTCCCCTGTGGCCCCCGTGGTACCGGTCTCCCCTGTGGGCCCCGTTGCCCCGGTCTCTCCTGTGGGTCCTGTTGCTCCAGCCTCTCCTGTAGCTCCCATGGCTCCGGTCTCTCCTGTTGCCCCCGTTGCCCCGGCCTCTCCTGTTGCCCCTGTTGCCCCCGTTGCCCCGGTCTCCCCTGTAGCTCCTGTTGCACCGGTTTCCCCTGTGGCCCCTGTTGCGCCGGTCTCTCCTGTGGGCCCCGTTGCCCCGGTCTCTCCTGTGGGTCCTGTTGCCCCGGTTGCTCCTGTAGCTCCCGTGGCTCCGGTCTCCCCTGTGGGTCCTATTATTGGTTCCAGTGAATCTAATTCAGCAGGGAGCACCCGATGGGCATCCACTAAGTTCCCTTCAGCGTCTTTACCCCATACCGATATAGCTACCGTTTCAGAACTTGTCGAGAATACAAATTCAAAAGCATCCAAATCAGCGAAATACTCTCGAGTTATCACCTCATTTGGATTAACATTAACTATTTCTAAAACATATACTTCTTTGAAAGACCCATTGGGATAGTAGCCGGTTATTCTAACCGTCTCCGTAGAATCACCATCGTTGGTAATTCTAATGGCTACCGATACTGAGGGGCGTGCCCCATTAACTGGAAAATTATCTATCAAACCGGTGGTTAACTCTGCCATCTTGACATCTCCTTCTTTTTTGCATTTCACTCATTGAGTTCTTGAAGTTGAAAAATTATATCAATCCCTCCATTTTCATTTCACTCTATACTATTACTCTTGTCCTCCATAGGTGACTCTTATCGCAAAAATGCCTCATGAAAATAAAACGAGAACATATCCGCAAGGGAATGTTCTCGTACTAAGAAAATCAGGCAAAACGCATCTCAGTGAAAGGGAGCGGGAACTCAGGCCTCTTCGTTTAGGAGCAGAGCGCTTATGCTTGCGTTGAACCCGGACTCATTTAATTACTTAATTGAACAACAGTTAAGGAGCGATTTATATAACCTAAAATAGGGAAATCCGTACTAGCACTCACTCCTACTTCATCTCCTGCTGTTAAAGATGCTTGAACTACAAACGTTGAACTACTTCTATTAAATATTTTAAAGAAAGTGGTTGTATCGCCAAAAATTGGCGAACCATTGACAGTGATAATAGCCTCCAGATATGGGTCATCAGGATCTGGATCAGTAGTGGCTTGAGCGTTAATAGATATTGTTATTTGATAAATTCCGCTTTCCCCTACCACTAATTCATTGCCCGATAGACTAACTGTGATAGTATCTGATAAAGGTCCAACTATACTAAACGGTACGGGTGTGAATGTTGCCCCAGGTGCCTCTGCACTACTTCCTCTTAAAGATCCAAAAGCCAAAACGACTTCTCCGGTAGGACCAGTCGGACCAGTCTCCCCGGTCTCTCCTGTGGCTCCCGTTGCTCCGGTCTCTCCTGTAGCCCCTGTCGCTCCGGTTTCTCCTGTGGCCCCTGTCGCTCCGGTTTCTCCTGTGGCCCCTGTCGCTCCAGTCTCTCCTGTAGCCCCTGTCGCTCCAGTCTCTCCTGTAGCCCCTGTCGCTCCAGGCTCTCCTGTAGCCCCTGTCGCTCCAGTCTCTCCTGTAGCCCCTGTCGCTCCGATTTCTCCTGTGGCCCCGTTGCACCAGTCTCTCCTGTAGCCCCTGTCGCTCCAGTCTCTCCTGTAGCCCCTGTCGCTCCAATCTCTCCTGTGGCCCCTGTGGCCCCGTCTCTCCTGCGGGCCCTGTTGCACCAGTCTCTCCTGTAGCTCCCGTTGCACCAGTCTCTCCTGTGGCCCCTGTGGCCCCGGTCTCTCCTGCGGGCCCTGTTGCACCAGTCTCTCCTGTAGCTCCCGTTGCACCAGTCTCTCCTGTAGCTCCCGTTGCTCCGGTCTCTCCTGTGACTCCCGTTGCTCCGGTCTCTCCTGTGACTCCCGTTGCTCCGGTCTCTCCTGTGACTCCCGTTGCTCCGTCTCTCCTGTGACTCCCGTTGCTCCGGTCTCTCCTGTGGCCCCTGTGGCCCCGGTCTCCCCTGTGGCTCCCGTTGCTCCGGCCTCTCCTGTAGCTCCCGTTGTTCCAGTTGCTCCTGTGGGCCCTGTTGCCCCGGTTGCTCCCGTGGCTCCGGTCTCTCCTGTGGGCCCCGTCGGCACTATAATCGGTTCCAGTGAATCTAATTCAGCAGGGAGCACCCGATGGGCATCTACTAAATTCCCTTCAGCGTCCTTACCCCATACCGATATAACTACCGTTTCAGAACTTGTCGAGAATACAAATTCAAAAGCATCCAAATTAGCATAATACTCCCGGATTATTACCTCATTTGGATTAACAGTAACTAGTTCTAAAACATATACTTCTTTGATAGTCCCATTGAGATAGTAGCCGGTTATGGTAACCGTCTCCGTAGAATCACCATCATTGGTAATTCTAAGGGCTACCGATACCGAGGGCCGCGCTCCATCAACCGGAAAATTATCTATCAAACCAGTGGTTAACTCTGCCATCTTAACATCTCCTTCTTTTATTCAGCAATTTTACTCATTAAGCTCTTCAAGTTGAAAAATTTATATTAATCACTCATTTTCTATCTCATTTTATAATATTACTCTTGTCCTCCATATGTGACTCCTATCGCCAAAAAATTACTTAGTACTTTGATTACTTTTATCCTGACCATAAGAACGCAGTTATGCCCCTTAAGTTCTGTGATACGCAAAAAAATGCCGTGACATAGTCACGACACTTTTCGCGTAATTTAACAGGCTATTCCTTTTCACCTTCTGTAAGGACAAGCCAGCTAAACTTCAGATAAAACCCAAACTCTACCTGAAGTAATTTTATCCTTTAGGCAGCCCGACAATAAACCGGCTTCCTTCACCCACTTTACTTTCGACGCGAAGTGTTCCCCCATGAAGCTCTACCAGGGAGTGAGTAATAGCTAAGCCCAGTCCAGCTCCCCCATATTTCCGGGTCCGGGAAGAATCGCTGCGGTAGAACCTTTCAAAAAGATGAGGTAAATGCTCCTCGGGAATTCCCGGTCCGTTATCCTGGACCGTCAATTCCACCCCGGAAGCCTCAGATTTCAAGCTGATTTGAATCAACCCCTTATCCGGGTCCGTATGCTGGACCGCATTATGGAAAAGGTTGAGAATGACCTGTTTCATTTTATCCACATCGATAGGGACCAATTCCTCAGGGGCCAAATCCAATTGAATCTCCCGTTCTTCAGCCAGCATACGCAGTTGGGGCTCCATCTCCAGTATCAGTACCCCAATATCCTTTTCCGATTTTTCAAGATAGGGAGAACGGTCCAGCTTAGCCAGGAGCAATAGATCCTGAATAAGCTTCTTCATTCGCTCCGATTCCGCATACATACTGGTTAAGGATTTCTGCAGCTTATCCGGTTGATTCATGGCTCCCCGCAGCAGAACCTCTAAGAAGCCATGGATAGAAGTAAGGGGGGTCCGCAGTTCATGAGAGGCATCGGCTACAAAGCGCCGCATCTGTTCTTTAGCCTCCTTTTCCGCTGTAAAAGAGGACTCCAGCCGCTCCAGCATCCCATTGAGGGATACGGCCAAAGTATCGATTTCTTTTTGACCTTGTTCCACAGGAAGGCGTTCGTTAAGGTTCCCCGCATCCATATTCTCCATGGTATGAACGATATTGGACAAAGGAACCAGAGTCTTTTTGATGACCGCTTGGTAAGCCACCAGTCCGCCCACAAGGGCAAGCACAGAAAGGAGCATAAATATAGACAACTGCCGGAACAAAACATCCTGAACAAATTGGGTGCTAAGGCTAACCTGAATAAAACCAACCAGATAGCCGCGCAGTTCCAAGGGGTGCAGAACCACCAGCAATTCCGTCCCCGACTCTGAGTTCACTACCCAAAACCTCGGCGACTCCGATGGATCTAAGGCTTGCTGATACTGGTCGGCACTGAGGAGCGGCGGGGCCCCTGACCGATTCATGGTATTGGCCAGGCTGGTCACGTTCCCATTCAAATCCACAAAAGCAATCGTAGAATCCATTAGGTTGATGGGAATACGATTGGGAGGCCCTTCCTGGGTTTTACCGGGTACCAGCTCCACTATATCTTTATCCAGATTGAATTTGGCATTAATCTCCGCATAGAGCAGCATCTGCGTCCAACTGTCCCGGGGAACCGACGCAATTTGGGATCGAATGCTTGCCGCAGTGCTGCCGAGAATGAAGTCCTTCAAGAAAACATACTGAAAGATCCCGATCAGCAATAAGATAATAGCCAAAAAAAATAAAGAACGGGAGAGCAGCTGAAACCTCAAGGAGTTGGGGGTTACGATCTTGTGTATAGAGGCTCCCTTCTTCATATCAGGTCCATCCGATACCCGGAGCCCCGCAGTGTACGAATCAGCCGGTGCTCCTTATCCCCCAGTTTTTCTCTCAAGGAGCGAATGTAGACCTCCACGATATTATCATCACCAGCAAAATCATATCCCCACACTTTATCTAAAATCATCGTCTTGCTCAAAACCAGCCCCTGATTAAGAATTAAAAATTTGAGCAACTCATACTCTGTAGGGGAAAGCTCCAGAACCTTATCCTGAAACTGGATTTCCTTGCGGCGATCATCCAAACGAAAGGGGCCCATCACCACTTCTCCTAAAAGGGTGGGGAATTGATTGCGGATACGGGCGTGAATGCGGGCAAGGAGTTCCTCAAAGCTAAAAGGCTTAGCCATATAATCGTCAGCGCCGATGGTTAAACCCTTGACCCGGTCCTCCACTTCATCCTTAGCGGTCAGCATAATAATGGACACATTCTCACTCTTCTTCAGCATCCGGCAGACTTCAAAGCCATCCATTCCCGGCATCATAATATCCAGAATCACAAGGTGGGGATGGAGCTGTTTAGCCAAGGTAACTCCTGTCATCCCATCAGCCGCCGTCTGCACCTCAAAGCCCTCGTTCAGCAGCCCCATTTCCAGGAACTCCAGAATGTTCGGTTCATCATCAATAATCAGGATTTTGATTCCTTTCAATTTTTGCATGGAGTATCTCCCCTTTAAAGGCGAAATCGTTCTCTTCTCATTATCTGCTGCCCCGTTGAAATGGGTCTGAGGGCTGACTGAAAATTAGCTGAAAACCTTGGCCTAACTTTTATCTTAAGCAACTATTCTTTCGGGAAAGAGTTCCGCGAATCCGTAACTTCCTCAACCGGCATATCAATAACCTCTCCATTGGTGAAACCCCGCGGAGAATGCTGGTCTCCGGGTTGCCCCGGACCTTTATAATTGGTGTAAACTTTAAAATGCACACGCTGACTTTGCCCGGCCTTGCCATAACCTATGCCTTTCTTCTGTGCAAAATAGAGATAAACACGATAAAGGGCGTAGACTACAGCACCAATAAGCACGGCCCAGATAGAAAAAACGACAACAGCCAGAATGAAAAAAATGATCGCCAGGGACCATACAATTCGATATAACCAAGGCATACCAAACCCTCCTCTTTAGTCGTTTTGAATCACTTGTTTTAAAACATTTTACTATTTTTACCATTAGGACTTCATGCTGAAACGCACAGTCCAGAATTCCCAATGACAAGTCCGATACTATCCTAAATAAATTGTAGCATATTTCCGCTATGCTTTGTAGTTTGGACCTGATTTTAAGTCAGGATAAGGTTGACTCAGGGCAAAAGCAAGAGTAATATTAATAAAATAATCTATTATATAACATCTTATGTAAACCATTTCTCTCATAAGATACTATCATCTCCAGATATCACCCGAAGATATCCTCTGAATGATAATAGCTTTATTCTATAATTTATCGGTGGTGTGCGATGATACTGCGGGAATGTGGAAAGGGGTAAATTTTTAATATGGGAAAAGTCGTCCTAGAGGATATTCTCAGAGCCGGTCAAACCTTAAAAGGGGTTATCAATAAGACACCTTTGCACCGTCATGACCTTCTTTCGGAGAAATACCAATGCAATATTTTCTTAAAACGGGAAGATCTCCAGGTGGTTCGTTCCTTTAAGCTGCGCGGAGCTTATAATATGGTTCATAGTATTCCCTCAGAACGGCTCAGCAGTGGTGTCGTTTGTGCCAGTGCAGGTAATCATGCCCAGGGTGTTGCTTATTCCTGCAAAGCCCTGGGTATTAAAGGAAGCATCTATGTACCCTCGACGACACCAAAGCAAAAAATCTCTTCCATCAAGCGGTTTGGCGGAGACTTTGTGGAAGTGATACAGATCGGCGATACCTTTGACGATGCCTTCAATAGAGCGAAAGCTCATTGTGAGGAAGCCAATAAGACCTTTGTCCATCCTTTTGATGATCCTTTAGTCATCGCCGGTCAGGGAACCATTGCCATGGAGATTCTTAATGATATGGAAGCTCCCGTTGACTATATTCTGGGTGGTATCGGCGGTGGCGGCCTCATGTCCGGTGTGGGGATTGCCATGAAAAGCTTAAGCCCCCAAACCCAGGTCATCGGCGTGGAAGCCACCGGTGCCGCTTCCATGAAGGAAGCTTTCAGTCAAGGTGAAATAGTCACCTTGCCCCACATCGACGGATTCGTGGATGGTACCGCAGTAAAACGAGTCGGAGATCTCACCTTTGCCATCTGCCGGGAGGTTCTCGACGATGTCATCGCGGTCACTGAAGGAAAGGTCTGCACCACCATCCTGGAAATGTATAATGACAGTGCTATCGTGGTTGAACCGGCGGGCGCACTTTCCATCGCGGCTCTGGAAACCTATAAGGATAAGATCAAAGGCAAAAATGTCGTCTGCATCATCAGCGGCGGCAATAACGATATTGAAAGAACCCCTGAAATCAAGGAACGTTCCTTATTCGATCAGGGCCTTAAACATTATTTCATCGTCAACTTCCCTCAGCGCCCCGGCGCCTTGAAGGAATTTGTAGGGGAAGTCTTAGGCCCCAACGACGATATTGCCCGTTTCGAGTACACCAAATCCAACAACAAAGAAAAAGGCCCGACACTGATTGGTATCGAGCTCTCCCGTAAAGAAGATTACCAGCCCTTGATTGAAAGAATGGATAAGAAGGGCTTCCAATATACGCGCATTAACGATAATCCCGAGCTGTTCGGATTGCTCATCTAGTTTTTTGTGACTGCGTTGTCGTCAATGAAACAAAGCATCTTTAGCCCAAAAGGACTGTCCTGACCAGACAGTCCTTTTTCACTGAAAGAAGTTTAGTTCAATCAGGTATGGATATAATACATTGCTTCCGTCATCAGACCGCCGGCCTGTAATGATATTATCTACCTGTGTCCACGCTATCCGCGGAAGATCTCAGCAAGAGAAATCAGCAAATCCGGGAACAGCCCCACAGGAATTTGATCGGAAGCTCTATAAAATTGGGGAGCAGCATAGGCCCCTTCTTCCAGTTGAAAGGCGAGGACTGTCTGATCTGCAGGATGAACCACCCAGTATTCGGGAACTCCCGCCTTTTCATAGAGGCGCAGCTTTAAATGCAAATCCCTATGCATGGTGTCTTCCGCCAATATCTCGATGATAAGATCTGGGGCCCCTTTGCACCCTCCCTTATCCACTTTCGATAGATCACAGACCACTGTAAGATCCGGTTGGACGACGGTGGCAATATCCTCATCTTTTTGATCCGTATCTGCAGGCAGCCGAACATCAAAGGGAAAAAGAAATACTTTCCCCGGTTTTTCCCTCAGATAAAGAGCAAAAGCCATATACAGCTCACCCAATACCTCCAGATAGTGGCTGGGAGGGGCCGGGCTTCTGCCATAGGGTACTCCGTTGAAGATTTCACCAGGCTGAGTCTTGGCCCAGGTCAGATAGTCTTTATAGGTATAACGCAGGTTATTTTCATCGGGTTGTTGATCTGTAGACATAGTGCACTCTCCCTGATTGACAAGGCCATCATGGTTTTGCTTTAAGATTCAGCCGGCCATGACTCCATGATTCTCCGTAATGCTGGATTTGATACTCCGGTTTAAGGATTTTAACCTTAGCTTTGCTCAAAAGATATTCCCCATAATCTTCCCAGGCATTTCCCCGCTCTATCTGAGCAGAATCAACGCCGGGAAGCTTATCGGCCATAACTTTATCGAACTCATAATTCATCGTATTGATGGCCATAGCTTGGGCCGTTCTATCCATGCGTTTGCTTAAATAGTCCTCTTCAGAAGTAAAGCCATACTGATGATAAATTGAGGCGGTTTTTTCGACATACTCATTGTATTCTCTTAGGGCCTCCTCGTCCTGGGACATGGCCTCCAAGTTTATCCTTTTGCTTTCTTCCAGGATCTGTTTAACTCTATCGATGGATGCCTCATGCCCTTGTTTGACGGCTTCCTGATAAAGAACTTCCTCCACAAGCAGACTGTTCAGGGCATCATTCGCAGTCGGTATCTTAGCGGAGGATCGTTCAATACCCTCAAAGAACCTTTTCTGACCTGATGTCATATTTCCCTCATCAACTCCAAAGGCTTGGAGCATGGCATCTCTTTGCGACATACTGTTTTCTCCATTAAGCAACCGCAAAGCTTCAGTTAAATCAATGTGCAGTTTCCCTTCATTAATCGCTTCATCGATCTCTTCTTGTGTAATCGTTTCGCCATTGATAACAGCAACCACATTTTCGGGGTAGTTTTGACTGGCGCAACCGCTTAAAATCAAAGCAGCCATTAGAAAAAAGACCCCTGCCCGAATTAATTTCATTCTCTCTGCTCCTCACTGCTCAATTGGGCTGACCAGCCCTTAATTAATCCGCTTCCTTCTCGGAAAAAATCTACTTAACTCCCATATACTATCATAACGGAAAATAGCGGGGGTTACCAGTGGGCACTTGAACTCTAACCCCTTACCATATTTTTAACCCAAGTTCAATAACTAAAGTCCCAATACTCCATAGGATTAGGACCACGGCTCCCCAGCTATCCTTGCTCTCCCATTCCTTGGTTCCCAGGACCCGGTAACCACCGGAAACATAGCCCCGGGCCACGAGATTTTCCGCCAATTCCTCGGCCCGGCGCAAAGCAATGCGCAGCAAGGGGAGTAAAAGGGCCGCTAGATCCTTGATCTTTCCGATCCATTGCCCAGGCAAATTCCCCTTAGCCAGACGGGCTTTATAAAGCAAAGCAGCCTCCTCCAGCAACAAAGGGATAAAGCGCAAAGTCAACGTGATTAAGAGGGCAAAATCAGCCGCCTTAGGAGTTATACGGTAAAAAGGCGCCAGAAAGAAAGCGATTCCTATCCCTTGCTCTGAGGGCAAGGTAAAGGCAGAAAACATTCGGGTCAAGAGGAAAACCAGCAGGATCCGCCAGCTCATCATCAGTCCCTGAAGCACTCCCGCCATAGACCAGTACCCTTTCCAAAAGAACCACCCCTCTTGCCAATGCCAGCCCATAATTAAAGTATAGAAAAGCCCTAATACAACTCCCGCCTTGATGACGGATTGAAAGGCCTTAATGGGCAAAGGGCTGTAGCCAAGCATGATAAAAAGCCCCCCGGTCAGGCAGAGCAACCCTCCCCAGTTCACTGTAGTCATTAACAACCCCAGAATAACAAGACTCCCGATTTTCAGTCGCGGATCGAGCTTATGCAATATGCTTTCACCAGGGTGATACAGTCCTCTTTCTAACAATGGACCCCTGCCTCCTTAAGCTGCTGATCATCGATTTCCATAGCGCCGTCTTTGCTCCGTTGCTTGAAGGTAATCCGCCCTTTTTCCACCAGCCACACTTCATCCGCCAGTTCACGAACCTCCGACCAGTCATGGGTGATGTACAGGATGGTCATTCTGCCTTTCAACTCCTGCAAAAGTTCCAGCATCATGCTCCTACCCGCCAGGTCCAAGCCCAACAAGGGTTCATCCAGCAAGAGAATTTCCGGTAAAGATTCCAATGCTGCAGCTAAGGCCACCCGCTGCCGCTCCCCTCCGCTTAAATATTCCGGGTAGGCTAAGGCTTTTTCCGGAGGTATTCCGAAGACTTGCAGATATTCTATGTTGCGCTGAGCGCCGGCTTTCCTCTCCTTTTTATTCTGAAGATAAAACACTTCATCATAAACCGTACCGCCAATGATATATTCTCCAGGCTCTTGCAGGAGGAGGCGGGCTTTCTGCCGCTGTTTAGTTTGGCGGGTCACTTCTTGACCAAAGGCCAAAAACTTCCCCCGGGAAGGATGAATGAGCCCGACGGCACTTTCCAGCAGAGTGGATTTTCCTGCTCCGGAAGGACCTAAGACAGCCAAAAAACATCCTTCTTTGATTTTTTCTGTAAGTTGCAGCCGTTGACCATACTCTGCTTCCCGCCACTCTAAAGTATCTTTTCTTCCATCTCCATGGAGAAAGGGGCTTTCCGCCTGATACTTCTCCCCCATCTTCTCCCGAACAGAAGAATAGCCCGGAGAATAACTTGGCGAATAAGGAGCACGAATCCCATACTCCTGGCAAAACCTTTCATCCCGGAGTGCCGTTTGCGGCCTTCCCATAGTCGACAGCTTCCCTTCCTTCATGACCCAGAGGCGGTCTGCTTTTTCCGCTAACAGCGGATCGTGTGTAATCCAAAGCTGCCCCATGTGCTTCCCTTTTTCCTCCAAAAGTTCCAGGCAAGCCTCCTGAGCCCGTCTATCCAACATGCTTAAAGCCTCATCCAGCAAAAGAAAAGCCGGATTAAGAGCAAGGATGGCCCCCAGCACCAGGCGCTGCCGCTCTCCCCCAGAAAGGGTGGCGGGGGATTGATGGAGTTTACCTTCAAGACCCATCCGGTAAGCCAGTTCTCTGACCATATCCTGGACCTTCTTCACTTCATATCCCAGATTCAAAAGCCCAAAGCCCAACTCTTCCCCAACCGTTGCTCCGATGGTCTGCCGCCGCGGATGTTGACCGATGATGCCAATCTCCTGCCAGCGCCGGACCCTTGTCCAGGGAATTTCCTGCCCACCCTCAAGCAAGTTAAGCTTCCCTGAAGCAGGTTCATTCAAGCCGGCCAGAAGCCGGGCCAAGGTGGACTTACCTGCTCCATTGGGCCCCATTAAGGCAATAACTTCCCCTTGGCGGAGTGAAAAATCAATCCCCTGAATTATGCCCAAGCTGATGGCTTTCCCCTCCAGTGATTTCATCATAGTTTCATACTCCCTATCTATCTAACCCTATCCAATATTTATCGATAGTGACTCCGCCCTAAGGCAGGGGAATCCAATCTGCGCAAAAAATCTCTTGTCAGTTATCATATCATATTGTAAACTTAAATTCATCAATCAAGTTTACATATCTTTCTGGAAAGGATGGTGCCCCATGAATGCCCAACATTTAGCCAAGACCGCGGCTATGGCTGCTCTTTTATGTTTGGCCGGTATGATCATGCGCTGGGCTTCCCCAGCCTTGGTCCCATTTAGTGTTCTCCCTGTCTTTGTCTTTCTAACCGGCCTTATTCTAGGACCCAAATACGGGAGCTTAGCCGTCATCGTTTATGTATTTCTCGGTTTACTGGGTTTACCTGTCTTTGCCAGCGCTCCTTTTGGCGGCATCGGCTATGTGCTGAAGCCCTCCTTCGGTTACCTGCTGGGGGATATCGCCGCCGCTTATACGGTGGGGAAACTCTATAACCGGCAAAGTCTGCTATCCGCTCTACTGGCCGTTCTGGGCGGCATTATCGTCTTATATCTGATCGGCTTAGCCTATTTTTATCTGGTCATGCATTTTATCCTCCATCAATCCACCACTATGGCTCTGGTCATCTCCATGGGCTTTCTTCCCTTCATCGCCGGCGATTTGATCAAAGGCGGAATAGCCGCCTGGGTGGGTAACCAGCTTATCAAGCGTCAGCGCTCAAGCAGCCTCTAGTCTGTCCGGTATGAACAAAGTACACTGAACCGGTTTGCCTAGTCCCGTCACTGTGAATACATCACAATAGGAAAAACTTATCCCTATGAGAATTATATTTTATATAGCTAACCCCTGCTTTAAAGCCGATTTGAAGCAGGGGGCGGATGAATCTCCGATATAAATGCTGTATAATGAATAACAGTGACGATGATCAGAGGAGGAGTACTTAATGTCAAAAAGTCTGGGCGATCTTAAAAATAACCTTGTGGTAAAATACACTATTGGTCTGATGATGAAGGGCCAAGGAACCGACATGCTGCGCACCGAATTAGATTGTGATGTATGCGGGGAAACCTGCCTGGCCTGGGAAGTCCACCAAATCCCTTATTATCCTGAGGGTAAGCTTGCGGATAATTATGAACCGGGATATACCATGATGGCCTGCGAAAAATGTATCGAAGCAAAGCAGATTGTTCCCTTGGATACGGACGCTTCTGTTCGTTTTGATGCCTCCAATCTGGCTATTAAAGAAATTCTCGAAACCAGAAAGAACCAACAGCAATAGGTATAAAACCTATTGAACAGTCCCGGAATTTTATCCAGAATGTCAAGGGTTTGGCCCAGATGATCCGACTTTCCCTAAAGGGAGGGGGAGCATTTAGGCCAAACCCTTTTGCTATGAGGGAAATCGGGCTTGCTTGCTCCTGACCATTTTTTGAAAATATTCTATTGATGAAATAAACTTCCAAGTTAAACATTTCACCTCTTCATTGAATTCTTATCCCCCTCTTGCTACACTTCGAGTAAATAACTTAACCGATGAGGAGGAAGTCGTCTATGGCCCAATCGGAAATTATGAAAATTCGCCGCCAAGTCTTAAAATCTGCCCTGGACTGGGTCAGTCATGACCAGAACCGCAAGGATCGCGCCACCTTGGCTCGTCAGATCATTCCCGACGGAACGCCCCGTTACCGTTGCTGTATTCATAAAGAGCGGGCTGTTATCGAGGAGCGTTTAAAAGCTGTTCTTGAACCGGATGAAGGTCCGATAGTGCGTGTTCTTAAGGAAGGCTGCAACGGATGCGAAATGCATCGCTATAGTGTAACCGACCACTGCCAGAATTGTGTTGGTCATTTCTGTTTCACCAACTGTCCTAAAAAAGCAATTCTCTTTATTAACAATAAAGCCTTTATTGACCAGACCCGCTGCGTCGAATGCGGCCTTTGCGCCCGGAATTGCCCCTATCATGCCATCATCGAGTATCGGCGGCCCTGTGAAGACAGCTGCCCGACCAAAGCCATCTCGGTCCGGGAGGATCGGATTGCCAGTATTGCCGAAGCTCACTGTACCAGCTGCGGCAAGTGCATCATCAGCTGCCCTTTCGGAGCCGTGGCCGAATCCTCCCAGCTTATCCATCTTTTTGAGGCAGTCCGTAACCCCGAGCATAAGATCTATGCCGTCATCGCACCGGCCTTTGTAGGACAATTCGGAAGAAAAGTTTCACCAGGACAGGTGAAGTCGGCCCTTCTCAAGCTGGGTTTCCAGGATGTTCTGGAAGCTGCTCTGGGAGCCGATCGGACCATCGAACTGGAAGCCCGGGAATATGATGAACGCCTGGCCCATGGCGAAGAATTCATGACCAGTTCCTGCTGCCCGGCCTATGTCAGTGCCGTTATCAAAGAAAAACCTGATTTATTCCACCACATTTCCAGTACGCTTTCCCCGATGGCCCAGGTGGCTCATATCCTTAAGGAAAAAGATCCTGAAGCAAAGATCGCCTTTATCGGACCCTGTGTGGCCAAAAAAGAAGAAGGCAAACGGCCTGAAACGAAAGTGGATTTTGTGCTTACTTTTGAAGAATTGATGGTCTGGCTTGACTATGCAGGGATCAATCCTGCCGAAGAATCCGAGCAAACCCTGGCCGGACCCAGCTCTTATGCCCGGGGGTTCGCCAAAGCAGGTGGAGTAGCTGCAGCACTCACTGCCTATCTGGGCCAGGATTCTCCCCCCACCTATCAAACTGAAGGAATTCAGAACAGCCTAAAAGCCTTGGAAACCCATGTCAAGAACGGGGACAAGGGTTTTCTGGAATGCATGGCTTGTGAGGGCGGCTGTATCAATGGACCCTGGACCATGATTGCCCGCCCCATCGCTGAGCGGGCTCTTAAAGAATTTGTCCAATCCACTGCTGCTCAGCAGTAAGAAACAGCACTATAGAAGCAAAGCTGCCAGATTACGGTATAAAAGGAGAAACCATCGTTGATGACGCGGGTTTCTCCTTTTAAGCATGCTCGTTAATTATATCTTCAGCTATCTGGAGTTGGGGAAGGCGCAAATCCATCGCTTTTTTCTGGATATAGCGGAAGGCCTCCGGTTCACTCATGTTTAATTTTTCTACCAGCAGCCATTTCGCTTGTTCGATGAGCTTACGCTCATCCATGCGCTTCTTGAGGTTATCCCGCTCACTTCTTAATTGATCCAGGGAGCTTCTTACGGACAAAGCAAAGCGGGCACTTTGAATCAAAGTAAGGCGATTGAGTGGTTTCGGCAGAATCATAGCTCCTGTGGATTCCAGGGCATCCTGCATATGGGACACCTGCTCCGGCCGTGCCATCACAATAATTCCGGCCGAAGTTTTCTCATAGGCATCAAAAACAAAGTCAATCCCTTGTTCATCAGGAAGAGGGGTACTGACGATGATTAAATCCGGCTGAACGATAAAAAACTGCCGCCGCGCCTCATTGGCTGAATGAGCGCAGTTTACCGGATGATACCCTTCTTTGATAAGTGTGCTTTCCATACTGCCCGCTACTTCAGATTTTCCACAGACGATGAGGACATTCCCTGCGCTCATTGCTTATCCCCCCTTTGTGCAGGGCTCCCTGTTCAATAGATTTTGAGATAGCTGTCAATCTCCCATTGATGGACCATCTCGTCATAAGCTTTCCACTCTCTGGCTTTGGCCGCGATATACTTGGTAAAGATATGCCTGCCTAAAGTAGCTTGAATCAAAGGATCCTTTTCCATCTCTTCAAGAGCCAGCAGCAGATTAGAGGGTAAGCGCTCCAGGCTCAGGGCCTTTTCCTGTTCGGGAGTGAGATTATAAATGTTTTCATTAACAGGCTCAGGCACCTTCATTTCCCGTTGGAGCCCATCCAGACCGGCTTCCAGAAGCAGGGCCAAAGTCAGGTAGGGATTGCAGCTGGGGTCCGGGCTGCGCAGTTCAAGGCGGGTTCCTGCTCCCCTGGGGGACGGCACCCGCAGCAGCGGACTGCGGTTCATCGGTGACCAGGCAATATGGACCGGTGCTTCATAACCCGGGGTCAAGCGTTTATAAGAGTTCACCAAGGGATTGGCCACGGCGGTGATCCCCTTGATATGCTCCAGCAATCCGGCAATGAATTGCTTCGCTGTTTCCGAGAGCTCTCCGGGATTTTCCGGGTGAATAAATACATTCCTCCCCTCTTTGGCTAAGGACATATTGATGTGCATCCCCGAACCATTGACGCCGTGGAGAGGCTTAGGCATAAAGGTGGCATGAAGACCATTCCTTTGGGAGACAATTTTCACCACATATTTGAAGGTCATGATATGATCCGCCGCCGTCAAGGCATCGGTATATTTAAAGTCGATTTCATGCTGCCCCGCTGCGGATTCATGGTGGGATGTCTCGATTTCAAACCCCATCTCTTCCAGCACCAAACAAATTTCCCGCCGGGTATTTTCTCCCTGATCGATAGGAGCCAGATCACAATAGCCGGCAGCATCATGAGTTATTGTGGTAGGCTGTCCTTCCTCATCCGTATGGAATAAAAAGAATTCACACTCTGGGCCTACCTGAAATACATAGCCTAAGTCGTGGGCTTTTTGCAGGGTTCGCTTAAGAATATAGCGCGGATCCCCCTCGAATTGAGAGCCATCGTGATTCTTAACATCGCAGATGATCCTGGCTACCTTCCCCTGCTGAGGACGCCAGGGAATAAGGGTAAATGTACTGGGATCAGGAAGAAGAAGCATATCCGAAGCCTCAACTCCCGCAAATCCTTTGATCGCCGAGCCGTCAAACAGCACTCCCTCGTCCAAAGCCTGAGCAAGCTGGTTGTGGGTTATGGCAATATTTTTCATCTGGCCAAAAATATCTGTGAATTGCATACGGATAAAGCGGACATCATTTTCCTGCACATACTTAAGGCACTCTTCTTTGGTAAACCCCATATTAAGCTCTCCTTTCAAAATAAGTAAACTATTCGACCGACAAACAACATCCTGATAGTACAAAAAGGGCGCACTAAGATCCCTATTAGGGTCCTTAGAACGCCTTTGTTCTATACCTAATCCACACTAAATTATCAATTCTTCTCTCCACAAAAACCCTACGCTTCATCATATACTTTGGGAAACTCCTCTGTCAATACAAGGGGTTTATGCATGCTGTATTCATGATCGAATCTTATACCGGAATGAAAATTATTTTCATCATCATCTAAGCACAGTTCCTGCTCCCTCACATATATTAATTCAGAGACAAAGGAGTACTCGGCCAGGTACTCCTTTGTCATTTTTGTTTGCGAGGTGTTTATTGATGTGCTCCATTCTTGGATTAGTAAATTTTAAACGGAAGATTTCTCCCCAGGAGATACAATGCCTTAGCACTATGGGGAAGACTTTAATTCATCGGGGTCCGGACCAAAACGGCCTTGAATACGGAGAACATTTTGCTTTTCAACATAACCGTTTAGCCATTATCGATATTGAAAAAGGCCGGCAGCCCATGACCGCCACCCATCAGGGATACGACTATACCATTGTTTACAACGGCGAACTTTACAACACCGCAGATTTACGGCAAGAGCTCCTTGAGCACGGAGTTAAGTTCAAAACTTACTGTGATACGGAAGTAGTGCTCTATGCCTATATCATCTGGGGAGAACAATGCTCCAGCAAATTAAACGGCATTTACGCCTTTGTAATCTACGATTCTAAAGAAAAAAAGGCCTATCTTTCCCGTGACCGCTTCGGCGTCAAACCCTTCTTCTACACTTTTGTAGAGGGCGCTCTTCTTTTCGCTTCGGAGATCAAAGCCCTCCTCAAGCACCCTCAAGTGAAACCCCGTCTGGATTACCAGGGTTTATGGCAGCTCCTCTATATGATGCCTGTCAAAGAGGAAGGCACCGCCATCTTTAAGGATATCTTCGAATTGCCCACCGCCTCCCATGCTTTCTATAGCCTTGCCCCAGGAGCATCTGAAGCAGAGTTGAAGATCGCCAAATACTGGACCATGGAGGCTTATGAGAATCAGGACAGCGAAGCTGCTATCGTCGCCACCACCCGGGATCTGTTGGTGGATGCCATTGAACGTCAGCTGGTCTCCGATGTCCCTCTTTGCACTTTCCTTTCCGGAGGATTGGATTCTTCAATCATCACCGCCGTGGCAGCGCAAAAATATCAAGCCGA
This sequence comes from Desulfitobacterium sp. LBE, assembly GCF_007830365.1. Taxonomy (NCBI): domain Bacteria; kingdom Bacillati; phylum Bacillota; class Clostridia; order Eubacteriales; family Desulfitobacteriaceae; genus Desulfitobacterium; species Desulfitobacterium sp. LBE. Next base: position 2,477,523 of record NZ_VLKD01000001.1, read on the forward strand.
AGGACGGCAGCTTGCTACCTATTCCTTTGAACATGAAGGCAATAAAGACCATTTTAAGCAGACTCTTTTCCAACCGCAAAGTGATGACGAGTTTGCCGTTTATCTGGCTCAGCACCTGCACACACAGCATCAGATTCTGACCGCTAAAAAGGAGCATTTGGTGGACTACCTGGATGAAGCCGTAAGGTATAGGGACTATCCCGGCATGGCAGATATCGATTCCTCCCTGCTCTTTTATTGCCGTCAGGTAAAAGAACACCACACGGTGGCTTTATCCGGAGAATGCTCTGATGAAGTCTTCGGGGGCTACCCCTGGTTTTATCGTCCGGAAATGCTCACACGGGGGTTTTTCCCTTGGATCCACGAACCCCATGCCCGGATTAGTCTGTTCAAGCCTGAACTGGTTCGCCCCCAGGAGGGCTTTGCGTACACTTCGGAGATTTACCGCCGGAGCGTCGAGGCCTGCCCCTTGCTTCCAGATGAGTCGGAGACTATGCAGAACTCCCGCATCGCCAGCTGGCTTTCCATTAATTACTTTATGACCTCCTTGCTGGAACGCAAAGATCGCATGAGCATGGCTTCGGGCTTGGAAGTCCGGGTTCCTTTCTCCGATCACCGCTTGGTTCAGTACGTCTATAATGTGCCATGGGAGATTAAATTCAAGGATGGCGTCGAAAAGGCACTGCTTCGGGCCGCCATGCAGGACTATCTGCCTCCTAAAATCCTCTATCGTAAAAAAAGCCCCTTCCCTAAAACCCATGATCCTCATTATGAAGAGCTGGTATTCCATCTTTTCCGGAAGCGGCTGGACTCCGGCAGCGGCATGCTGGCAGAGCTATTGCAAAAGGATGTGCTCAATCGCCTTATAAGTCCTGGAAATAACACCTGGTTTGGCCAGTTGATGGGGCTTCCGCAATTGCTGGCTTGGCTGGTGCAGCTGGACTATTGGTTTGAAGCCTACCAGGTGCAATTGGTAGGCTAAGCCCCCTTATTCCCTTTTCATTGCCAAGGCAAGGCATAAAAAAGAGCATCGCCCTGCTCATGATCGAGCAGGGCGATACTCCTTTTTGGCTTTATCCTCAATCGGGTATGGTCAGGGACAGGAATCTTAAAATCCCCTGTACCTTAATTACTACCTCTATTGCAGCCTCATTATCTCATGCACACCCTTATATTTCTCCACATAGCGGCCTTGGATTTCATCACCAATCTTTAAGAAAGGTAACTTCTCCGAGACCTTGATGCTGGCGACAAAGATGTCGCTCCGGCCGTCGAGAAGAATATAGAAATAGGTGTTGCCATCCATAACCACATTCTGTATATCCGTGATCTTCCCTTGGATGTCGAATTCCTCTTTTGGTTCCTCAGGCGTGGTTTCTGTCACCGTTCCCGATCGGCCGGTAAATGCTCTCAAGGCCTCTTCAAGAGTATTGCCCACGACAACCTTCTGGTAATTCTGAGCATCCACCAGGGCATACATCTTGATCAACCCTGCCGCATCCTTCAGAGACATAAAATAGACCGGATTCCCTTCAATATTGAGGAGAAGAGGAAACGTAGATACATAGCCTTTTTCCTGAACTGCCCCCTGTGCACTGCCCATAGCTGAATACTCTTCGGCCGAGGGAATGCCATAGAAGGTTGTTTCTTTTGTCCGCATATTGATCAGAATAAATCCGATGTTGGACTCATCCCGTACCACGGAAGTGATCCCCGTATACAGATACACATCATCGTGAAGAGCCAGGTAATTATACCCTTCGGTGGTGGCAAGAACACCCTTCTGACCAAAAATTGAGTTGATGAAGCCGTTTTGATAGCGGCCGTTATAATTGACTTGACCCACCACAAGGTCGGCATCATAGACCCGGTCCACCCATTCCGGAACCTCTTCTAATTTAAGCTTCTGATGTTCGCCGGTGGTCGCATTAAGCATGATAGCTTCCTTAATATCCGTTCCTCCGAAAAGTCCGATGGTATTATGCCGCACAGAGACAATCCAATAAGGTACCCCTTGCTCATCGACTTCAAAGCTGAAATCACCAAAAATAGCCATCGGATAATGCATGCGCAAATAACGCCGCACATTTTCAAAGAAGAGTTCACTCTCGGAGTATTTGATGCTCTGTTCCGGAGTAACGAGCTCCACGTTTCCAGTGACCATGTCCACCCTGATATAGCTGGGAAGTCCTTCTTTGGTGTTGCTCAGCCATTTGAAGAAGTCTGCATACTCCAGTGGAGACACACGGACCGGCTTTCCCTGATAATTGATTTGGGTGTAATCGGGTGCCACATTGAATTGGGAGACCAGTTCGACGATCTCACCCATTTTTCGATCCCCAAGCCTCAAGGCCGTATCCCGGTCTACCGTGGGAATTTGATTAATAGGTAGTTCCTCTACATCCTTGGCAAAATCCCCTTCCTGCTTGTCAATGAGATTGGCATAAGCTTTGGCATGGAAGACGGGCAGGGAGTAAAGGAGCATAATCCCCCCTACGATAGTCACAAGCAAGGTAGCCATAACGAGATAGGAACCGATATGCTTGGTGAGGGTGAGCCTCTTTTCAACAAATACTTGATGAAGCAAAAACAGCCCGGCACCTACCCCTAGAACGTAAATCAAAAATACCCAGAAACCGGGCGACTGCAGGTTAATAGGGACGAGTGCAAAATAATAAGAGATTAAAGTGAACGCTATCCAAATTGCAGCGAGGATAAGCTTGCCCTTGGAATTTCTCATAGCCTTTTCCTTTCTTTTTAAAACTCATAAGGTCTTGGTTAAAACAATGATTATCTTAATAGTTTACCATGCTTTATATAAAAACTCCAAATTCCCCCCTTCAGGAGGGGCTATCTCCTAAGTATCGTCCCCAAAGATGAAGGGCGCCTCTTAAGCACATTGTGCTCATAAAGCGTCCTCTAAGCCCCTCCGCTATCACAGATCTTAGATGAGGAACATAATGAGTTGATATTCCGGTATACTTTTGATGTATTCTAAGTTGCTTGAAACCATGCCGGACATTATCAAATCAAAGGTCAGGGAATTATCATTGGCCAATACGACCACACCACTATCTCTCAATGGATTGCCAAACTTCCCTTTTAGAGTCAAAAGATGCTTAAAGGGCTTTCCACTCAAATCCTTCGCACTGGAATCAAACAAATAGTAGTAACCCTCATTGTAGAATAAGTCAGCGAAGAAGGGGCTGCTGCCATACTCTGAATAGAATTTTGCCATGCGCAGGGAGGTATTTTTCCCTTGGGAAGAAGCCGCCAGAAAATCATCCCACAAACCGCCGTTGGCAATTATCTCTGAATCACTCATGACATAGTATCCGGCATTTTGAGCCATTTCCGGTGTATATCTGGATGGTATGCTATTAAATCCGGTGTACTGCCCCCTATTGTCGAAAGCAAATTCCAGGGAAGAGCTTTGCTGTACCACAGTAACACCGCCTGCCAGCAACACTAAGAAGCAAACCAGACAAACGATAATATAATTTTTCATCATTAATCCCCTTTCATCCCGTAAAGCGATATCCGGCTCTGTGTTTCCGAATGTCAAAAAGCTGTTCCATAAACCAATAACCAATGAATTGACCTTCTTCAATAAGCTGCATGATTTCATCCTTACTTGCCCATTTCACACATTGAACTTCTTCATATTGCAAGCATAAGCCATTGATGTCGATATCTCTCTCAACGAGGTAATAGTCATCAAAGCCTCTTTCAAAATTCACGGTGAAAAATGGGCGTTCAGCGGACAAATCAATTTTATAGCCTATTTCTTCAAAGGTTTCTCTTTCGGCGGCTTCCGCACTGGTTTCACCGGCCAAAGCACTTCCCCCGACAGTGATATCCCACATATTAGGCCATCCCTTTTTCCAGGGTTGCCGTTTTTGAATCAACAGTTCGTTTTTTGAGTTGAAGATACAAACATGAATAACCAGATGATAATCGCCTTTAGCAAATTGGCTTCCCCGTTCCATTGTTCTCCCGGTTAAAGTTCTGTTTTTATCGTAGATATCCCATAGTTCTGTCATTATTCTACTTCGATAGTGTCAAGAAATGTTCGCAAAAACCATCAGAACCCCTTAAGGCTAAATGTTTTATGTAAAAGCGTAAGTTGGGAAGAGTGTCAAGGGTGATGCGAGGGATACCGGAGGCCGTCAGGCCGAGGATATGCTCGGCATCATCCCATTGACACGTGCACCCTACCAAAACGCTTGAAGACGGCAAAGTCTCTTTCACCCCAAAGAGTAACCCTAAATCAAAGAGAGTTTGCTTGGCTAGCGCCGAGCGTCATGCTTTTCTGAATTAATGATTAAGGCTTACGCAGCTTTTGAACGTTCCTGCTCAATCGAAGTGATGATTTTTGGATTGATATAGGATCGGCCACTGCACCAGTCTTCGCTATACTCAATAAGGTAGCTGGTTACTAGCCGAATATAGGAATCCATACTTGGGAATATCCCAACCACCCGGGTTCTTCTACGTACTTCTCGGTTGAGTCTTTCCAGCAGGTTGGTTGACGCGATCTTTCTTGAATCAATCTCTGCAAAGCTGAAAAACTGTAGTGAGTCTTCCAACCCTTCTTCCAGAGTTTTAATGGCTTCAGGATATTTGGCCTCAAACTCATCCATCAGAGAATTAGCGTATTTCTTTGCACTGCTATAGTCTGGTTGAAGCCAGATTTGCTTTAGTTTATTAGCAAACGCTTGCTTATCTCGACCGGATATATGAGCGAGGATGTTCCGCATAAAATGCACTTTACAGCGTTGCCAGGAACACCCGATAAAGGACTCTTGAACAGCTTTAACTAACCCTTTATGGGCATCTGAGACAACCAGCCAGACTTTCTCTAGTCCTCGTGACTTTAACTTTTCGAAGAGACTGGTGTAGGTTGCTGTGGACTCTTCTGGCATGGGCTCTACGGCCAGAATATCTCGTTTGCCTTCTAGATCAATACCCGTTACAATCAGCACTGCCATATTTTTGACCCTTCGATCATCTCGGATTTTCTCATAGAGAGCATCCACCCAGAGTACGGGATAGACTTTATCGAGACTTCGATTACGAAAGGCTTCAACCTGTTCGTTCAGTTCTTTAGCGATGCTTGATACCTGACTTCGTGACATGGAGTCAATGCCTAAGGACTTAGTGAGTTTCTCTATTTTACGGGTGGATACGCCATTAACATAGGCTTCTTGAATCACATTCATCAAGGCCAATTCAGAACGTTTCTTACCTTCCACAAAGAAAGGGATATAGCCGCCATTTCGCAGTTTGGGTACCATTAAATACAGTGTCCCCATCCGGGTATCGAAACGGCGAACGCGATAGCCTGATCGATACCCTTGACGTTCAGTAGACCGTTCTGATTTTTCAGCACCTAGCTTTGCATCCACTTCTGCTTCCATCAGCCTTTCGCAGAGCCATTTTAACATAGCCTGCATGGGATCTTCTTCGGTTACAAATTTCATTAGCATTTTTTCAAAAGGTACGGTAGAATTTGGGTAAGCCATCGGTTAACAACTCCTTTTTGGTTTGCTTCAGCACTTACCTTTTCGGAGTTACCGATGGCTTTTCCTTTTTTACTTTTGCGAACTTAATTGTACTCTATCTTCTACTTCCTTATGATGAAATTTGGTTTCTCTCTTCCGGAATATTTGATGATGTACTTGCCTCCTGAGTGCATCCGTTTAAGCCCACTATTAGTATGAGAAGTATAAGGATTATCCTTCTTTTCATTCCCTCACCTTTTTCAAGATGGATATGAGGATTTCCCAAAGACATTATAGGAAAGAAAAGTATACTATAAATGAGAGTGCAATGAATAGAATCCCCATGAACATATTCCACAGCAGATCCTCATCCGAGCTCTTGATTAATATAATCGAAAAGAAAACGATTATAAAAAGCAGAACAAAAGCAACAAGTGCAAAGGATATGAATTGATTTATACCCGACAGTAATCCAGGAGCGCTGTCCAACATCGATACCCTGTATCCATTAAGAGCAAGGATCGCCAATATATAGAAATTCATGGTGCTATACCTTCTCTTCTTCCTATAAAGGCTGCTACCCTTCTCGCCACAGCTTCGATAGAATCCTGGATTCAGAAAAGCAGAAAATCTCTCATAGAAAGCTCTATTAACACTTAACAACATAGCCAATACCAAGGAGCCAACTGCCAAAACCAGCATAGTTACGCCCGATTTAAGTATTAGCATGATAATGATAAGTTGCAGCAGTAATGCCAGTATAATAAATGACTTCAGATTTGACTTTAGATTCATCTCATCCTCCACTCTTTAAAGTTTGGCTCGCTCTTCATCCTGCCCATATAATTCCATCAATCTATAATGCTTGGGGGATTGTTGGCAACACGCTACCGTCTTTATCGTAAATTTTTATCGCACCTGAGCCCACAGGTAGAACAATCGCAAAGGGTTTTGTATGATCAATATCAATAATTTCGACAGTGTTGCCATTATCAATTTCAATTTTTGCAACCTGCTGCTTGTTCATTGAAAGATAAGCCTTTTCCTGACGTCCCTCTGCTCTGTATTCAGCAATACCTTCATTTTCCGTATTTGTTGAGCCTCCGCTGCGGAAGAAGTAGCCAAATGATAGCCCTTTTCTATTTTCATAGATTGAGAAGATGTAGTTACTACTGTCTTTATCATAAAAAAGCATGGCAGACATGGCATCCGTTGTTGATTTTGCTACTTGCCAGCTGGAATCAATTTTATGAGAAATTCTTGCATCCTTCTCAATCTTTGCTTTAGGAGTACCAATAGCATTGTTAAAGTATAAACTCAGAAATAAACCGGCTATCATAACTGCAACGATACCCGTATACTTAACTGCTTTTTTCACAAAATCACCTCGCCCAAATGACCATCTATACACCTTACCACCTATCTCCGGACCTTCCTATCCAATGTTAATAAAATGGCAGAAGCTAAATAACCAAGTGAAACCAACAAAAAAAATCTAAGGACGCTTGGCGTCATTGCTGCGTAAAGGCTGAGTGGCAGAGAATAAACAAACACACCATACATTAACCAAATGATTCCATAGAATGAAGCCACTAGTCCAAGAATCACCGGGAGCCCAAATCCTATAAAAATTATGGGTATCGTTTCATTGAATGTATATTGAATTGCCCATAATGCCCATAAAATAAACACTATAATTCCGCTTACAGTAGCTGCTATGCCAATAAATATTCCGACCCGTCCTATCCTGTTCAGGCTTTGAAAGGACCCCATAAAGACTTTCATCGGAACCCCTCCCCTACTGCTCCACTACAAAGTAAATTTGTTCAAAAAAAGGTATTTCATTTTTCCACTGAGATAAGAATTCCTCATTGGTCATTGTTCTGTTATACCCTCTGGAATTATCAGTATCCATATTTGAATCATAGAGAAAAATAGTGTCTTCATCGTATCCGACAACCGTTACATAGTGTTGCCAGCTGACAAAATGTCCTATTAACACAATAACCGGCTTTCCCTGATTTAGCCGTGTTTTCAGCTGTTCCAGATTCCCACTAAACATGTTCACTTGATAATTATATTTCTCAAAAATGTCTATTAGTGCTTGGGGCATTACATACCCATTGGAAAATTTGTGCCCAAGTTCTTGATAATTGTCCCTCCCGCTTATTTCTTCGCCCAATACTCTAAGAACATAAGCAGAAGAAAAGCCGGCACATTGCCCCTTTTCCTGTTTTTCGAAATAGCTCTTTGTTTCCATGAAATACCCAGGGCTGTAGTTTATGGCTTTCGTATCTTCCCGGGGCAAGGTTTGAGCATAAATATCTAAAACCGTTAATCCAGCTCCGCTCAGTGTTAAAACTAATTGAAGTGCAATGTTGAATACGATCACCGTACTAAGTAAAAAAAGTACGATTTTCTTGAATAGATTCATCTTTTTTAAGTATCTCAATAGTTTGCACTCCCCTAGACTTGTTTTTTGAGCATATCCCCTAATTTTGTATCAGGCTCATGATACCGGCGGTAAATATGGGTCAATGTCGTGTAGGTGCAAAGCTTATTAAGCAGAGGAATTTGAATAAGCAAAAAAAGAACAAGGTTGGCTATAAAAAACACAAACAAGATGTAACTATAATTAAGCAGAGCACTCACAACAAACAAATAGGGTCCCATGGGCGCGGATTCACCTAGTTCATTTAATATATAGACGGATACCGGCAGTGTCGCCAAAAAATACAAGATAACGGCAAAGGGGTGGCTCACCTCAACGGCTTGGTTAGGACAATAGCCCATGCATCTCATGCAGCTTTCACAAGCAAATGTCCAATATGGTCGGGGTTTGTTATTCCCCACCATTTTTATAGCCTTAACCGGACAGCTTTCAGCACACAAACCACAACCCGTACAATCCCCGGAGGCAAAAAACAGTTTCGACAGAAAAAAACGCCCTATAATCAGATAGCCCAAAGAAACGGGACTCAGCATCAGGCCCAGGATGAGGGGGACAATCCCTCTAAACCCTTTCTTCCCTTCTAAAATGCTGTTTATGAAAGCATCCGCCTTAGCCTTTGCCCTATCAATGATGAATCCGGAATTAACAGAATTCAGCCCCCAGTGCAATGCTATCCAGTTGGATGGCATATCAAGCCCCATAACTCCCCGAACACTGTATCCCTTCAAAATCAGTATAAGGGCAATAAGATAACCCGCAGTCCCCTCCATTCCGGGAAACGGAATAGAAGCGATTCTACTCCCGGCTCTTGTGGCCACCACAAAAGCATGTTTTCCCCTTCCCGAAGGCAGACGCAGCGCGTACCTAATCACATGCCAAGGTGCTGTAAATCCATGGGTGGGAAACACCACTCCCAACAGCTCACCGGAGCCTTTATCCACATCAGACTCCTCCCGGCATCTGGCGATCGGATACAGCTCCGACCTTATCCCTCTTTGCTTACCCATTTTCGTCATCCATGCGGCGGCTCTGAAGGAGTTTCCTGTTCCGCTCATAAAGTTTATTAACAGGGATTTATAATCCATACCGGCCTCCCTTTGCCTGACTACTTCCGCTCAATTTCGGTAACGCATTCGTTTTTGATCCTTCCCACCAGATATTGGAGAGCATCCACCACATGAGGCCTGATATCTCCTCCTATCAGGACAACCATGATATCATCACCCAGCTCAAGCTGACCTTCATTAAGCCAAACCCTGACATGGAAAATCCCGTCCATCTTATAAGTTTCCGCAATTACTTCATCAACCTTTGCCGCATCATAAGCGAATTCCATGCCTTTTACCATGGACCCGTCATCAATTCCCTGGCGCACTTTTGCCTTAGGCGTTTGACGCACAACGCCATTATGAACCAGAAACATTCCCTCCTGTACTGCCGCCGGATCAGCTTTTGCCTCTTTGAGCCACTCATCAATCGATGGCGGCGTTTTTTTCATTTTTCCATTAATCATAAATCAAAACACTCCTTCATTGATATTTAAAGCAAATACTTAAAGCACCCTGCTTCTGTACGGCCACTCCCTGAGCAGCTAAAAAATTCCGGGTATCAAATAAGCCATATAGAGCCCCAAACCAAAGGATACCGCATTGGCAACCAGGGCATAGAAGGGAATAAGCCATCTTCTCTTCAAATCCTTACCGCTGTATTTAGGCAGAAGAGCAGAATACACCCCTGCTTCAATGACAAACACAAGAAATTCCATCCAAATATAGTTAAATACAAACATCATACTCCCTTGATTATAGTTGATAACATTGAGCAGGATGTTCAGGATCGATTGAGTAACAACATTTACAGTTCCTATAAGCAAAAGCTGCTTTTTGGCTCTGAAACCAAACAGTAGCGCAATCAGAACTTCAATCGCCACAGTTGCGATAATTCTGGCCAGAAGAGAAATCAGTTCCCATGTATAATTATAATTCCTCACCGCTTCGATATTCTCAATGGGTGTAATTGACTTTAACTCCAAACCTTTCACATCGGCACTATAATAACTGTGAAAAGCATAGCGTTCATATACTTCTCCACTAACGGCAAATTGATCATATGCCGGAAAGTAAATTAGAATTTTAAACTTGGGCGGTGGATAGTACCCCCAGGTAAACTGGGCTGTCCCGCTGCATTCTCCGAAATACTGCAAAAAATAATATCCGTCTTTGTCCTGATAGGAAAGGAACTTTTCCCAAATCTCATAATCTTCATCACCTTCATGATATCTTTGGTTACCAGGATGTTCTCCTAAGGCACTATGAGGTCCAGTGGAAACCATCTCAGACAGCAGAGTTACATAATATCTTTCGTCTTCAAGACCCTTGAAGTCAATAACCACGGAAGGCTTAGGGCCTATATCGGCATAGACTGCCATGGGCATGACGGTAAACATAAGTATAATGCCCAGCACTATGGAAAATACTTTCCTTTGCAAAAGCTCCACCACCTTCCACTAACCTTACTTACTCGTACTGCGCAAATGATTCATAGACCGGAGAGCCATTCTTATCCAAACTTTAGCTATCTTTGCCCGGAAGCTTATCTATCAGCTCCTCGATCTTTATGATAAGTAATTGATCATTTTGGGTTTTCCTCTTCTCATCTACATCCCACCATGGAAGGCGGAAGTTCCTGACCATAATGGCAATCTGTTGTGACAGTTTCAAATATGTTCTGGGCCGTCGCCTGTTACACACTGCTTCTTTGCAAGAAAAAACATATCGTTCGTTTTGCTTCCATCACTTTCAAGATATTCATCACGTTGAACTTCATTAATCTTTAAACCGTTCGTCCATAATACATTCGATATAAACTCTTCCGAATAGTAATTAAAAAATATGAAATCATTCGAACTAAAACTTGTCGTCTCGAAACCAGATTTGCTGCCTTCCATACAACTTAGGTACAATAGCCCCCCTTCACGTAATACTTTGCTAATATCTTGAATAAACATCCCAGCTTCCTCATCTGTTAAGTGCGGTAAGCAAAAGGATGCTATTACTGCGTCAAAGGCATTTTCCTCTAAATCCATATTCCTAATATCTCCTACCCTAAACTCGACGCAGGGGGAAATTACATTTACCTTTGCATGCCTGATCATTTCACTGGAAAGATCTATCCCTAAAACCTCGAATTCCTTATTCAATTCAATCAATTGCTTGGCTACATTTCCAGGACCACATCCAAGGTCAAGCACTTTTGCTCCAGCCGCTAAAATTCTGCCAAAGGATTGAATTCTCTTAGCATACCCAGGAAAATTCATAAACTTTTCTTCATACAAACCAGCATGTAAGTCGTATGTTTCGATAGTCCGCTCTGTTTTGTCCACTTTAATCTCTCACCTCATCGATCACTTTCTCGATAGACCTTATCCGCAGTAACTAAGCAATATCACTATACTTATCAAAGTAAAAAAGACAAAAGCTTTCCGCATTATACTCTCTCCTACTACCATTCCGACTTCATGATATCAGCACGTTTCTTCGCAAATTCAGAATCTGTGATTAATCCGTCCTCTTTAAGCCTATTAAGCTTGCGTAGCTTTGCCTCAAAATCCTCTTCCCTATTAATACCTTGATGATTAGGCTCTACATCTATCTCCCAAGAAGCTACACCTTTATCAGTAAAGTAATTATAAGCATGCATTCCTGCTATAGCCATCGCCATTATGGTCCAAAAAATACCGAACATCCCCATCATGGGTATAATACTAAATCCGATAATAACAAAAACGGCCCCACCGATCATCCCAACAAAAGACTGAGATTTACTCGGTTTAACACGCACTCTTCTCACTCTGATCCCCTCCATCCATATTTAACCCTATCTATAAAAACAGGCTTCCTTAATCAGGTTCCGGCCATGGAGCAATATAGCAAAACCAGCTCTCCCCTACAAAGTGCCTATAAAGTACAATTCAATATATACTTAAACATTCCTCCAATTTATCCACTTATTTTACAAATCGTACCTGCCCTGGCTCAATAATCAAACTTATTTTGCCATTGCTCAAGCCAATCACTATAATTTATGGAGTGAACTTCTTCCAATGTCTTGCCATCAAGAGACCAATAGCCGCCGGCCATTGGTTCGTCGATAGCCGGATAGGAAATTCCGCCGACAACCTCTTTATCAGCAATATATACCCAGACACGGGTTTCACCCTTTGACTTTACGATATTCTCAGGATACCTGCTTGTAGACTGCCAGTTATCAAAAGGATGATTCTTAATGATGAACTTTTCCACATACACCTCTTTGCCCAGGTGCTTGCTGGGATCTTCCCTTTGCAATCCCCAGTAAATCATATAAGGCATGCTCATGAGCTTTTCCTTAGTCAGGATATAGTTTTCTGCGTTACTCTCATACGCAATAATTTCGTAGCCCTTATCTTTTAGGTAATCCGCTCCTATGACGCTATTTTCACTCGTTATCTCTTTAGTAGAACACCCGCTAAGCAAGAGAGCTATAATCATAACCGCAAAAGCAACTATTCTCTTCACTTTACTCGCCTCCATTTAATATAGACGCTGATAGCGATATCTTTCTTCCCGATAATTTCATATAGTTTAAATAATCACACAGGCAATAATCTGCCGGATTCCCGCAAACACCACCGGACAGAAAACTAACGGCGGGAAATTTCCCGCCGTTAGACCTGTTTTTTCTTTAACGTCCTTTTCATCTGGGCATTGTTTGTCTCAGCAACATACCGCCCCGCTCTTCACCAGCAACCTTAGCACCATCATAGAGCTTTCAGATATCCTGTTCACAATTGACTACCGCACCATCGGATTGGCTAAAAAACGAAATTCCCAAACGTTTGGGAATTTGACCTATACTTAGACTGTCCTGCTCCTGAGCCTATATGGCCACCCGCCACCTCAATCCGAAGACTCTCTCCCCCAATAATTATCATGGAAAAGCTGCCATAAAACTTCGCCATCTTTAGACTTGCCACGAATTTGATAATAGTCCTTATTCCCAGGTTCTGTTTGAAACGCAACAAATCTACGGGAATTCACTTCAGCAATAGACAATAGTTTCTTTTCCGTATCCGTTTCATATTCGACAGTTATGATTTCCGGGTCAATTACTTCGAGTATTCCGAAGCAGTCCAGGCTCGACATTCTTACCGGATCGTCAGGCTTATAAGGCTGTTGACCCATGTGCGCAAAAGTCCACTTATCGGATTTCCATCTATACACAGATGACTCAAGAATCTTGGTTCCATCAGCAAACTCACCATCAAATAGTTCAAACTTTTTCTCCCCATTTGGGGTTAACAACCGAAGTACCGGCCCCTGCTCATCAATACCGGTCTCTATTATGAACGGCTGCGTTCCTCTTATCGGAGGATCATCGAAAACGAAGCAGGTTGTTAAGGCTAATAATCCTCCCAGCATAACACTAACTATTGCTAGATATATTAGTCCTTTAACACCGGCTTGCAGATGCATCAGTAATTCCCCCAAATCACTACTTATAACTATTTAAAGCTTCCTAGGCATTTGCTAATGATAATTCTCTGATAGCATTCCTGGGATTCCCAATATGTCCCGTTATCAACTCTTTCTACTGTATATCGATAAATGAAGTTTCCGTGAAAACGCTGCCATATCTACGCAAATCGTTTAGATCGCTCTGTAATAGACCATTGTGATCATACAGTTCGATCGCTTCAACATCCGCAACCGGTTTCGAAGAAATGATATAGCCTGTTCCCACAGGTTCCTCGATTCTTTCTCCGTTTTTAAACTTAACTAAAATGTTCCGTATATTAACAGGTTTTTTAGTATCTGTTTCCATTTCCCATTTAGTGTTATTGAAATTTCCAAATACTATAGCATTACCTTCATATTCCAATAGATTGACAGTAAAACACATACTAATAGGTGTAAGGCCTGTCGCCCTCTTCTCAATTCTCTTTTCTGCATTGATTAAGAATAGCTCTGTTGATGAATGGCCGTCGCCCGAATATTTTTCCGCCAAAACTAAAACCTTATCGTCTAACGGCCTTTGAGCAAGAATCATTAACTCACCTTCGTTCGTAGGCTCGAACCTCTTATAGTAAGATTCTACGCTCTCATTTATAGTACTCGTTGCAGAGCCTGGGTGTGCTGCACACCCTGTTGTAAAACTTAATAAGCTATATAGAATAACTATGAAAGTCAATGCCCGCCTTTGTTTTACCATTTTATACTCCTCGCACCTTCCGGTTTGCTACCTGAATCAACTTGTTTGCATCCACTTAAAGTAAGCGAAAAGATTAATAAAGCTATCACCAGAACTAACATATTTCAGGAAACTGTCATATTTATGTCCCCCATTCCACTCCGAAACGGATGGCGGTTCTTCGCATTGCATAGTGTATTACCCTTAGGAGTTCCCGCCACGTCCTAAACAGACTTTCGCATCATGAATACTGATTCGACTCCCTCAAAGCCAAACTGTTCATACAACCCATGAGCATCTCGGGTTACTAAAGCGCTCCTGACATTTTTGAACTCTGGTGTCTCCAGAATACATGCTATCAACTTTTTGCCAAGCCCTTTTCTCCTATGCTTTCTATCGATATAAACATCACTTATCCATACCATGGTTGAATAGTCGGTCACAACACGAGCAAAACCAACCTGCTCTTCTCCATAATATACTCCGTAACAAAATGAATGCTCTATCGTTTTTTCAATAAGTTCCCTTGTTCTGTCAGCAGCCCAGTAACTATCGGACAAGAATTCCTTCACCCGAGCAGCTGACACCAACAACTTATCATTATTTATGATATACCCCCCAAATTCCCACCTCATCATAAAGCCCCCAAACCTATTTTTATGGATAAGCTGTTTTAACACCATTATACCATTTTCTTCTCCAAGTACATTTATGATTACTTAACTCAGACCCCTATACAAAACCCGGTGCGCAACTGCCGCACCGGGTTCTTCAGAAAATATAGCCTAGAGAATCTTATCTTATTTTAAATGGATATTTTACATTATTCTTTAACCGAATAAAGGATCACCGCCAGATATTCTAAATCAACGTCCCCAATATTCTCAATGGAATGAAAATCCCCCTCTTTACATTGAGTCATATCCCCAGGCCCAAGTTCGCAGATGTTGCCGTTATCGTTAACAAGGGCTTTTCCTTTGAGGATATAGTAGGTTTCGAAATCACCGACGTGGGTATGCTGACCGATAGAGCCCCCTGGGGGAATGATGCTGACCCCGAAAAGACGACCGGTGCCGTACATCTCATTCTTCTGTAGAATATTAACAATACGGACCGTATCCTTGCCGCCTTTTAAATTCGGCTCCAAGTCGATAGGCAAATCTTTGGCTTTCTTAATCATAATTATCCTTACCTTTCTTCATAGTAATTATTGCAATGGGGGTATAAATATTATTGCATATTCAGGATCAAATCATAGATAACAGCAACCGCTTTGGCTATATCGGCATATTCGGTCCATTCCACAGGGCAGTGGCTCCTGCCGCCCTTACTCGGCACAAATACCATTACTGTATCCAGAACCTGACCGATAGCCAACGCATCGTGTGTCCCGCTCCGGAAGGCATGCGCTGCCAACTGTAGCCATGAGCTTTGCAGCTTGTTTGCAACATCGACAACATATCCTCGTTTAAATCGACGGGTTCAATGGTCAGCTTATTATGCATTTCAAAATATTCTCCGGAACAAGGCCATATTCCTGCATAGCTTCGTAAACGGATACATCATCTTTATCTTTATACTGATGCAGATTCTCAAGGGTAACCTGCCCCAGCATTGCTTTGGAGGCCAAAATAACCGGTGCCAAAGCGCATATCCTCCTCACCGCAAAAGCCAATGACAACAAAACTGCGTTTGAGCTGCACTTTGTTTTTGATAAGCAACCGGGCAATTTCTATGCCGGTCACGATACCGGCCAGCCCATCAAAATTTCCTCCGTTGATTACGGTGTCATAATGATCCTTTCTTTTTGCGCAATGCCAATACCCCTAAAAATAACAGCATAATTAGACCACTTAACAGAAACGTTTTCTTTGCACCCCATAATTCAGCCAGAAACCCTGCATAAAGGTTACCAAACGGGGGCAGCCCATTGTTCATCAGCGAATGCACCCCCATCACCCTGCCCCGGAAGTTGTCCGAAGACTGGGTTTGGATGAGGGAATTTGCAGTAGCCGAAAAGCAAATCATACAGCATCCCATGAGTCCAAAAACTATGGCGGCAGCAAAATAATTAGACAATGTGCCTGCTATAACAGACAGCAGGGAAAGACCCAGCGCACCACCCATCATGACACGAACATCGGGCTCCCGATAACTCTGCATAGCAACAAACAAAGCACCGACAATGGCCCCCACACCCAGAGAGCTCATTAAAAGACCATAACCCAATGCATTTTCACCAAGCTCGTATTTGGCCATGGCCGGCACCAAAATATTGAAGTTGATACCAATCGTGCTGATTACACCGACTATAATAATTACCAATAGGAGCAACGGGTTTTGTCTGACAAATTTCATACCTTCGGCCATTTCCTTTAAAATTGAGGTACGCGAATGCGTTCCCTTTGGATTCGTTACCGGGGGAGTATATTCTGAAGTCTGAGGCAACCTGTAGAGGATATAGATAACTCCTAAAAAACTAAGCCCATTAATAAAAAAACACCATGTCGCTCCCCATAACCCTAATAACACCCCGGCGACTGCCGGTCCAACCAGCCGTGCGGAATTAAAACTTGCTGAATTTAAAGCGATTGCATTGGTAAGATGCTCTCGTCCCACCAATTCGATAATGATCGCTTGTTTCGCAGGATTATTGATGCAATTAACGATACCAACGCCCATAGCAAACACCAGAATCATCCAATAGCGAACTAATCCAAGACCAATCAACATCGCCATAACCAGAGACAATAACATAAGTGCGCTTTGGGTAATCAATAAGATTCGTCTTCGCGGCAAACGGTCAATTAAAACTCCGGCATGAAGGGATAACAGCATTGCGGGGACATTCTGGAGAGCCGAGACCACTCCCATTAAAAAAGGAGAATCTGTCAACTGGAGTACTAGCCAAATCAAGCTGACATTTTGAACCCATGAACCAATCTGCGATAGAGTCTGCCCCCACCAGTACCATCGATAGGTGGTATGGGTGAAAGCCGGAAAACCTGATTGAAGTAATCCCTTGATTCTCATCAGCCCTCACCCCCAGCTAATTCGTTTTATCACACGTAACCGGCAAAGCTATTCCGCTACTACTTATTCCGTATTACAAGCTTCCCATGTCCCAATTCACCTATAATGTTCCCATCTTTAACGACGACTTCGCCTCTGACCAGCGTAAGTATTGGCCAGCCTTTGAAAATCCTTCCGAAATAAGGAGACCATGGACATTTCGATTTCAAATCAGCTTCAGTAAACTTTTTCTCCAAATCCATATCCAATACGACTAGATCGGCATCCGCTCCGGGCTGAATGACACCTTTCCTTGGATACAGGCCATAGATCTGAGCGGCGTTATAGCTTGTGGCTGCGACAACCTTTTCTAAAGTAACCAGTCCTTTATTCACTCCATCCAAGAGAGAGGGCAAATACGCTTCGAGTCCGGGTATTCCATAATGGGTTTTCCAGATATCATCCAGGGCCACTTCTTTTTCCCATTTCTCCGCGGGACAATGATCCGACCCGATGACGTCTATATATCCTTTCTCCAGCAGTTCCCACATCTTAAGTCGATTATCTTCTCCGCGCATAACCGGAGTAAACGCGAGAAATGGCCCCTGCTCTTCTGTATCTTCACGGACAAACGTAAAAAAGTGAGGACAGGACTCTGCCCAAATTCTAACTCCTCTTTGCTGTGCTTTTTTTATCTCTTCAAGACCTGCCGCCGAGCTGACATGGGCAATGACCGCTTTCGAATTCGTCTGTTCGACTAGATAGGCTACCCTGCGGATTGCTTCTATTTCAACCAGTTCCGGTCTGGATTCGTTATGGGCCATGGGGTCTTTTCGCCCTTGTTTTTGTAGTCTCCGTTCGAATAGTTTAATTAAGGTTTCATTTTCAGCATGGATGATTGACAGCCCGTCATGCCTGCTTAGCGTTTCGAGTATTTCCCATAAGGTGGCATCATCAACCCGTTCTTCATAAGTCATAAACATCTTAATCGCAGTAATTCCAGTTTGAGTCCAAAGGTCCTCAACCTGATCAACATTTGACGGTCTTCCCGCACCATGCAGGGCATAGTCGATATATCCTCTGCCCTCATAGGTTTGAGTATTGAATTTATACCCTTCAACATCAACCAGATTAGTTGTAGGCATCGCCATTCCGGTGGTAATGCCGCCGCAAGCACATGCTGCTGTGGCATGTTCAAAATCTTCACGATAAGTACGACCAGGGTCTTGAAAATGAATATGGGTGTCAATCGCACCGGGGATAATGAATTTACCCCCTGCATCTATTATCTCGCCAGCGCGCAATTCTGCTGTATTCTCCGCTATACACGCAATTTTTCCTTCTCTAATTCCAATCGAACCTTTAAACCGTCCAAATGGAGTAACGACAGTTCCATTCGTCAGTGCTCTATCTAAGTTCATAATTGCAACCCCCTCTTTCTAATTCTAAATATGCCCACCATCAACCCAAGGACACGGATACTACACTTCCCAATGCTTAGAGCAGCCGTATCACCGTTCCGCAAGCCGCGTTCTCGTACACCTTATCGTCCTCCACCACAGTGACACCGTTTACCAGCACTCTTTTTATACCTTGCGCATACTGCCTTGGGTTTTCAAACGTAGCTACATCGATAATCGTATCGGGGTCAAATATAACAAGATCTGCTTTCTTGCCAACTTCCAGCGATCCTCTGTCCGTCAAGCCCATGGCATCCGCCGCCTTTTTGGTTGTCTTGTAAACCGCTTCCTCCATAGACATAAGTTCGTTTTCTCTGGCGTACTTCCCCAAAAATCTTGGGAAGGTCCCATACACACGGGGGTGTGGTTTGCCCCCCAGCAAGCCGTCCGTACACATGTTGACTTCGGGGCGTATCATGTGATCCATAATACACTCCTCGGTGGTATAAAACTGAATCTTGCCGACCTTATTCTCTTCATCAAGCAGAAGATCCATCATGGCATCGATAGGCTCTTTGCCAGTCATTTCACCCACTTCTGTTAAATTTTTGCCAACGAACTTCTGGTTATGAGGTTTATTGACGCTTGAAACATAGGTTCGATCGTAATTGGATTTATTCAACGTCTTGCTTTCTCTTTCATCATCAATAAGGATATCCCGTTTTATTTTTTCCCGCTCTTTACTGTCTGCCAGCCGCTCCAGCAGACGGCTCGTGCCTCCCACATGGGCCCATGCCGGAATCATCGCGCCCATCATCGTGCTTCCTGCAGTATAGGGGTACTGATCAGCAGTCACCTCTACCCCAAGTGCTGCGATTTCCTCCATCTTACGATACAAATCAAAGCGCATCGTTTCATCCCCTGCGACCTGTAAATGAGAAATATGCAAGCGCACGCCACTTTCCCTGACAATGTGCATCAATTCATCCATAGATTCAAGAATTTTCTCATCCTGGTTGCGTTGATGAACAACAAATGGACGATTATATTTCTTGGCAACGCGGCAGAGCCGAACCAACTCCTCCGTTTGTGAATAAACACAGGGAATATAGATTAAACCGGTCGATAAACCCGCTGCCCCCTCCCTCAATTGCCGGTCAAGAATAGTCTCCATCCGTGTCATTTCTTCATCAGTGGCCGGTTTATCAGAGAACCCCATCACTGCCAGTCTGATATTTCCGTGGGGAGAGAGGCAGGCAAAATTTGAGCAAGGGGACTGACGTTCAATGGCCCTGAAATAATCATCAATGGAATCGTATACCCAGGAAATCTGATCAGAATCTCCGTTTAATCCCCCGATATTCCGACGCCAGTCCTCCGCATATTCTGCAGGAATCGGTGCCATAGCAACGCCATCCTGGCCCAGCATCTCAGTTGTAATTCCCTGGCGTATTTTAGGCAGAATTACTTTTTCCGTTAACACCAACACATCGCTATGGCTGTGTGTATCAATAAAACCTGGGCAGACCGCAAGCCCTCCTGCGTCAATGATCGTTTCATAATCTTCGGATGCAGGTACGTCCTCAACTGCAGTGATGGTGTCCCCAATGATCATGATTCCGCCTGAGAAAGCAGGCTTTTTCGTTCCATCATAAATCTTTGCGTTTTTAATCATTGTTTTTCTCATGAACATTACCTCTTTCCTAAGCGATTGATCTTTTTTTAATCGTTAAAGCAAGAACAGCTGCAGCAACGAGAGATACCACCAGAAGTAAAAACGCCGCATTGTAGGATCCGCCGCTTGCCTTGATCATGAAGCCCATTGCCGCCGGCGCCACTAAACCTGCAACTTGTCCGCCAAAATTAACCGCTGCTGAACCTGAACCCATTAAACTGGCCGGGAAGCTGTCACTGACCATAGTCCAGAAAACCCCCTGCGAAAAACACATCAGCCCATTGGCCAGGCATTGATAAAAAATTGTCATTTCCGTACTCGGCGCTACGAAGAGAAGATAAATAAATACACCGCCCAGTGCTGCCGCCCCGACGAAGAGCCATTTGATTTTATCTCTATAGCGATCTGCAGCACGTCCTCCAAGCAAAATACCGATCGCCCCAAACAAGAAAGGAAGGGAACCATAGATTCCGGTCTTCATGACTGAAAGACCTCTTACATTCATGAGATAAGAAGGCATCCATGAAGAAAAACCCCAAATAGCGATATCTGCTAAGAACCAAATGGCGATCATTTGCCAGAGTATTGGAGTCTTAAAAATGTCTTTAAAGCTGAGTTCGCTTTTATTGTCAGCAAGCAATTGTTTTTGTTCTTCTTCACGATCGGCCTGTAGTTCCGCCAGATCTTCAGGTGTCATCTGAGGATGATCAGCAGGGTTATCCTTAAATTTCACCCAGTAGTACACCCCGAGTAACACACCCGGTATACCAAGAACAAGAAAAACGGCTCGCCATCCGAGCACTACAATGATCGCCGCCGCCGTTATGGAAGCAAAAATATTTCCTATACTATTAGCCGTTGATTGAATTCCAATAGCCGTACCTCGCTCTTTGCTGGGGAAATAAGTAGTAAGGGTCTTATATGAGCTTCCCGGCAAAACCGCTTCCCCCAGCCCGAACGCAAAACGAACCAAAAGCAGAAGCGGATAAGAAAATACCGCACCAGTTAAGGTCGTAAAGGCTGACCACCAAATAATGCCGACACTTAACATCCGTCTGAATCCCAACTTATCTGCAAGCATACCACCGGGTATTTGAAATAGAGCATATCCCGCAAAGAAGGCGCTTAGAATCAGGCCTTGTGCTGCTGCATCAATATTAAATTCCTTTCCTATAAACGGCAATGAGAGCGTTATTACCATGCGATCTAAAAATGATAAGAACCAACCTAACCAGATAAATACTAAAACCGTGTGGCGGGCACCCCATTTAAATGTCTTTTTTGTTCCTTGATTCGGATCGACCTGCTTTGGAATTGCCATTATTATAGACCTCCTTTTTCAAGATTACTGTTATTTTTCTGCCCTGAAAATTAACTGAGTAGATTAATTCCAATTTGACAATAAGAAACTATACCCCTAAGGCCTCTTCTCTTAAAATCTTTTTACTAAAGTCTTGGGGCAATTACTTTGACTGGTTATTTCATCATTATTTAAGATGCTGTTTGCTCTCGGATTGTCACGGTAAGCCCCAATGACTCCAATTTCTTAATGGATTGCTTTACTATGATCTCTTTTTTGCGTTGTTCTAAATAATCAAATCCCAAATCGACATAGGCTTGTTTTCGCGTTAACAAGATATGGACCAGGGATAGGATAGTGTGTCCGACAGCTATTGCAGCTCTATTTTTCCCTCTTCGGGCTGCTATCCGATGGTATTGGGCCGATAGATACGTATTTTTTTGACGTGATGCTGCTTTGGCCGCCTCTGTTAAGGCACTTCGTAACTTCTTGTTTCCTTTACGTGTCTTCGCCGACTTCTTTTTTCCCGCACTTTCATCATGACCCGGAGTCATTCCTGCCCATGAGCATAGGTGTCCAGGTGTGGGAAATCGAGACATATCTGTACCTACCTCAGCTATAATTTGTTGAGCAATTCTTCTCCCTACACCAGGAATTGAATCTAATAACTCCAGGTCTTCAACAAAAGGGAGCATACGTTTCTCGATTTCTTCATCCAGTTCCTTGATTAAATCATCAAGATAGTCAATATGCCCCAACTGTTTTTCAATCATTAACACTTGATGCTCCCCTAGTCGTCCTTCCAAGGCTAGCTTCAAATCGTCCTTTTTCGCTTTGAGCTTTTTCTGTGCAAAATCGGCTAATACTTCCGTATCTTTTTCGCCCTGGAGTATTGCTTCCAGCATATTTCGAGCGGATACTCCCAAGATATTGGATGCCACAGAGGCAAGTTTGATGTTCCCTCCTTCTAGCACCTTCTGAATTCGGTTTACTTCTCTGGCTCGTTCTTCAATGATGCTTCGCCGATAGCGTACAATCTCTCTTAATTCTCTTTGGTCTCTATCAGGCACAAAACTCCCTTGAACGAGTCCATGTCGTAATAAACGGGTAATCCATTCTGCATCTTTGACATCTGTCTTTCGCCCTGGCACTGCCTTAATATGCTGGGCATTGACCAAGAGTGGCTGAAGATCTTCCACCTCCAAAAGGTTATAGATTGGTTTCCAGTAGTCACCGGTACTTTCCATCGCGACATGGGTGCAACGGCTGTTTTTAATCCAGTCAACTAACTCAATGAGATTTCGGGTCATTGTCCCAAATGTTTTGATCTCCTTTCCTTTAGGGGTGATGATGCAGGCTGTGATGCTCTTTTTATGAACATCTAGTCCACAACAACATTCGTGCAGTACATCCATAACCTACTTCTCCTTAGGCTGGTTTATATTAAGGCTGGTGCAACAAACCAATACGGGTTATTCTGCCCTGCGTGCTTCCCTTAGGAGCAACATTCTGTGATGCACCGGGTCGTTGTGGTCCGTCTGATAGACGGGCTCGCAGCACCAAGAAAGTACGACCTACCTTCGCCAGCCATAGTAGTAGTATGGACACAATTTTCATTCATCAGTGGTGCCGCTACGCGGCATTGAAGTCTGATAGTTATTACTTTTTGCAATTATCATGCCAGCAGGAGATTTACTTAAGCTTCCTCGTCTATTGATTTATTTAAGAATGAAAAACAGTTTTCACGCTCAATTTCTTGACAGGAACATAGGTTTTTCATTCTTAACTCCTCTTTAATGGCCGGCCAATTAACGGCCATTAACATCCATAAAACAAACTACCTGATATCATGTGAACAAACTGGTATTTCGGCCTTAATACGCCTCCGCCAGCTGCAGTATTGTATAAAAAAGCACATTCGTTCCGTCTCTACAATCTTCGGGGCTGCTATACTCGCCCGGATCGTGGCTTAATCCATCTTTCGAACGGACTATAATCATGCCAATTGGGCAAAGATCGGCTATTCTCATGGCATCGTGACCCGACCCAATCGACAGGGAAAAAGGCTCTAATCCCGCTTTTACACAGGCATTGATAATTATCTCCTGGATAGAGGGGTCACACGCAACCCCGTGGCTTTTGGAATGCTTAGTAACGGTAAGCTTTACATCGCGCATCTCACAGATCCTATTCGCCCGTTCAAGCACCCTTTTTTCAAAATCATCTCTGATTGAGTCACTGGCAGCACGCATATCCGCTATGAATTCTACTTTAGAGGGGATTCCTCCACCCGGGGGAGTGTATAGGTTATTGATGGTGGTAACGGCCACATCGCTTTCCTCTCTTGCCTGTCCCTCAATAGCCAGCATCACCTCGGCAGCTGCCATCAACGCCTCTTTACGCAATGGCATCGGTGTATTCCCGCCATGCCCCGGCTCACCTGCCAATAAGAATTTATCTTTTAATTGACTGTAAATGTTGATTAAACAGCCCACCGAAATCCCTTTATTTTCAAGCACCTTCCCCTGTTCAATATGCAATTCCACAAAAGCTTTCATCGTTTCTCGGGGTCTGACCGCCTGAGCGATCGCTTCGGGTGGGAACCCGGCCTGCCCCATCGCCTCTCCCATGGTCATCCCCTGCCCATCTTTCTCCTGGAGATCCTCCTCTTGCAATGCCCCTGTGAAACCCCGGCTCCCCAGCATGCCGCTGAATCTTGCCGCGTCCTCACCGGTAAAAGCAATCACCTCAATCGGATAAAGGGTCTGGATGTTATGCTCCTTCATGACCTGCAATACTTCGATTCCGCCCAGTACACCGAGTATCCCGTCAAAGTTGCCCCCGTGACTCACTGTATCCAAGTGTGAACCCGTTATAACTGCCGGAGCATCCGGGTTTTGCCCCTCCTTTCTCCCGATCAGATTTCCTACGGCATCTTCGTGTACGTTTAATCCAGCCTCCTTCATATATCCGGAAACCAAGTCCTTGACTGCTCTGTCTTCCTTGGTAAAAGCTGCTCTGGTCACTCCTCCGGATTGCTCTTTACCGATTTCACCAACCTCCATAAGCCGCTGCCATAATCTTTGCTGGTTAATCATTTTGAGTACCTCCCCAATAAATAGTGGCCCAGGGAGGCAGTACCCCCCTGGGAATCTTGCAGTAGAGCGTATGATCTTTTTCTGATTTAAGGGGTCTAGCTATTGCACATATTGCACAGCTTTCTTCTCATTGTAGACATCGCGATCAAGTTCTCCGGTCTTGTTGGCAACAAGCAGGGCGATCAGGACATCCACATCAACATTGAGTACCGTGCGTAATTGGCCGACAAACCAGTCTATGCCGAGCAGCAGGGCTATACCGTCTAAAGGCAGTCCCATTGAGGCAGCTAAGAAGGTATAGGTGACAACTGTTGCACCAGGAATACCTACGTTACCTGTTGACATCAACACAGAGAGCAGAACCGCTAAGCCGATTTGCATGGGGCTAAGCACAACACCGGAAGCTTGGGACAAGAACAGGATGACCAGGATATAGCATTGGGCCGCTCCGGTACTGTTCATGGACATTCCGATGGGAGCCACGAAGTCTACTACTCTGCGGCTAATCCCAAACTTCGTAACAGCATCTTCCATCTCTGTGGGCAAAGAAATGGCTGAGGACGTTGTAGTCAGTGCAACAACAGACATCTTGGCGAATTTTTTGGGCATTTTTAGGGGGCTTATCTTGCACAGCATGGCTGCCAATGGGAAATAGATGAGAAACTGAATGATAACACCTACCAACATAGCACCATAGAATTTCACCATAGGGATAATGATACCGAAGCCAATGGTTCCCGCCGCATTGGCAAGGAGGCAAAAAACGCCAATAGGAGCCAGCTTCATGACGATTTTAATAATATTTAAAATACACGCGTTGAGTGCTTTGACCCCATTAATCACTGAGGTGTCACCGGAATTGGTTGTATACGCACTCATACCGAGGCCAAAGAGAATGGAGAAGACCATACAGGCCACCATGGCACCACTTGCCATAGAGCCAATGATATTTGTGGAAAAGAAGCTGAGGATCGTGTCCTGAAACGAGGATGCTTGTGGTATCTCGGTGATTTGGGCAGGATCGATGATGGTTACACCAACTCCCGGCTGGAATATAAGCCCAAGAACGTAGCCGAGTGCAGTCGATATAAGGGTAAAGGTTAATATCCATTTGACAGCTAAGGCCCCCATTTTGCCTACGCTTCGGGCTTCCGTACCGCCAACGGCCATGGCCACAGCAGTCATGACAAGGGGCACCATAGACATTTGGAGCATCCGAATCCAGACATCGCCGAGGAATTTAAGATTCGCTGCCCACGGACCGATCAATGCGCCAAATACAATACCGCCGATGGTACCAATCACGATTTGGGTTGTGAGAGAGAGTTTTTTTCCGTTTTTTTTGACGGCTGCTTCAACGGCCATACTCTTAACCTCCATTAGATAAAAATTTTTATACCCCAATGATAGAACGGTACTGATTTATTCCGTAAAGAATCCCGTTTTCGTAAACTTATCAATCCACATGGCATCTTCGCTGGTAACGCCTATTTCCACACATTGCCTCATCAAGTCGATAAGCGTCGCATTAAACTTTACACTAAAGCCGTCTATGGCCGGAGTTAACGAGCCATTGGTGGTGAGCATGCCATGATAAGCTGCCGCTTTCATGAGATCAGCTTGCAGATTGGCATCGTGCATAATCTTCATGTTTTTCTTGAGATAGGCGAGCGCCGCGATCATCGCATAACATCCCCAATCCGCTGTTTTGGCGATAATGATATGATCGGCTGCCGTTGCGGCCGCCGCACCACCCTTGCATTCACAGATACAGCCACCCTCGCCGGCACCCGGCACATGTTCCTGTATATAGTTCT
Organism: Desulfitobacterium sp. LBE; assembly: GCF_007830365.1. NCBI lineage: Bacteria > Bacillati > Bacillota > Clostridia > Eubacteriales > Desulfitobacteriaceae > Desulfitobacterium > Desulfitobacterium sp. LBE. The sequence continues at coordinate 2,504,009 of NZ_VLKD01000001.1, forward strand.
TGATCGCACCCATGCCCAGTTCGTTTCCGCAGTCACCTATGGAGAACGTTGGAATTGCCCTTTCCTTCACTTTATTAAATAAAACATCCATCTTTGCTTCGATTTTGGTTACATCCCAACCATAGGCCATATGGTATACACCCTTTTCGTTGGCTGAAGCAGTTTCCATCGAGATTAACGCCCTAGGGTTGAAGGCCAGAATTTTATCCGCGCATTCTTCCGCAGCCTTTGCATCTTTGGGAATAACCACACCGGTCATGGCAAAGGGGCGTTCCAATACCAGGTCCAGGGAGTCATAATAATTAAGTCCGACCACGGCAGCGCAGTTCTTTAAAGCTTGCTGGGATTCCTGCGGAATCACTATCACCGGCTTTACATCAAAGCCTTCCACAAGTGCTCTTGCTGTAAGCAACGCTCCTGTAAATCCATCCATCTCGGTTCTTTGGTGGTTGCGCAATACGAATCCGCACAAAATCAAGACGACATCCTCTGGCTTCAGAACCTTGCTAAGCTCTTGGGCAAAGTGCATCGCAGTGGGTCCCCCTGCATAATCCCTTACCCCAGGGTAACATAGCCTGTTGATACCAATGCAGGTTGGGTCTATGTTCATAAGTGCATCGAGGTTTTCTCCCATTTGTCGAATAAAATACTCTTCTTTTTTCATTTTTTGTCCCCCACCTTTTTGTTTTTTGGGTGCCCTATTTTTAGAGCTACCCTTGACTCTTTGCAATAATCGTTCCACAATAACAAATATTTTAGAACTCAGCCAAAAATTCGATTATTTCATCAAATTTTTCTTTTATAAAGGGTGAATCCACTAATATTTCTGCAAATTTACGAAAAAACGACATTATCAGGCCGTCCTAATCACGTCCAATATCGACCATTTATAGTTAAGAGGGTAAGTTAGAGGGGCATCGCCCACTGCTTTCTTAATGCAGTTTGACGATGCCCCTTTAGAGCACTAAGCTATTTTGTTTTTAAAGCGATAACTTCCATTTCAATCATGGCATCTTTTGGAAGCTTACCCACCTGGAAGCACGAGCGTGCCGGGAAAGGCTTTGCAAAGAGCTCTCCATAGAGCTTGTTTACAGTCGCAAAATCATTCATATCTTTCAGAAAGATCGTGCTTTTGACTACGTTTTCAAAACCGGCACCCGCTTCTTCGAGTATCGCTTTGACATTGCTGAAGACTTGATTGGCCTGCCAAACGATGTCATTCTGATCAATCTCGCCGGAAACAGGATTTATCGGGAGTTGCCCCGAGGTAAATATGAAACCAAGAGCCTCAATTGCTTGTGAATATGGGCCTGCAGCTGCCGCAGCCTTGCTTGTAAATATTTCTTTCATGAGATTATCTCCTCCGCTTTAATATTTAATAGGTCATCCCTATTTCGCCAACTCCAAAAGTGTATGATAAAGCACATTAGCCCCATCTCTGCAGTCTTCGGGACTGCTGTATTCGAGGGGGGCGTGGCTTACTCCATCTTTTGAGCGCACAAAAATCATCCCGATTGGGCACAATGCAGCGATATGCATCGCATCGTGACCGGCGCCACTCATTAAATTAAAGGGTTTTAAACCCGCTGTTTCACAGGAATCCTTGATTATTTCCTGTATCGCGGGATCGCAAGGAACACCGCCATTGCTATAGGCTTTTTCCACAGTGAGTTTTACTCCACGCTTCTCAGCGATTATTTTAGCCTTTGCAATAACCTCCTGCTCCAGCAGAGCCTTGCTCGGATCATCAACGTTGCGCAGATCCACTGAAAATTCTACTCTTCCCGGAATAATATTTGTTCCGCCTGGAAAAGCCTGAATGTACCCGATAGTCCCCACACATTGACCTTTTCTGGCCTGGTCTTCAATGTCCAACATGATTTCTGAAGCCGCCATGAGCGGATCTTTCCTTAAATGCATCGGCGTTGCACCGGCATGCCCGGCTTCGCCCTCGACAATAAACTTATCCCCTAATTGACTGTAGATTCCTTTGACAATCCCCACAGAAAGGCCTTCCGTTTCCAGAACCTTACCTTGCTCAATATGAAGTTCCACAAAGGCTTTGACTGTTTCTTTTGACCTGATTGCTTGTTTAAAAGCCTCAGGTGCATAACCGGCTTCCCTCATGGCATCGCGCAGCACAACTCCGTCACGATCAAGCTGATCCAAGTCAGTCTCCAGGAATCTTCCCACCATGCCGCGGCTTCCGATCATGGCATTATTCCATCTTGTACACTCTTCATTAGTGAAAGCAATAACCTCAATAGGCGCTTCCGTTTCAATGCCGTTTTCATGCATTACCTGCAGGGACTCAATTGCGGATAAAACCCCCAATGCCCCATCAAAATTGCCACCCAGCCAGACCGTATCGATATGTGAGCCTGTCCAAACTGCAGGAGCGTTGGGATTCTTGCCTTCTTTTCGACCGATGAGATTGCAGACTGCGTCTTCTGTGACGGTAAGCCCAGCCTCGGTCATAAAGTATGCAACTAACTCCCTGGCTGCCTTATCCTCTTTGGTAAAAGGCAGCCTCTTTGTTCCTCCACCTTCCTGCATCCCTATTTGAGCCAAGGCCATAAGCCTACCCCATAATCTTTCCTGATTAACCAGTAGTTTCACCTCCAATAAAGTCCATCAATTTACAAGATACTAAACACTCTTATCTCCTTTCTTTTGTTGTCTCCATAAAAAAAGTCCCTCAAGTTATTGAATTGCAAGTATCGTGCCAATCCCATCCTTAAAGGCAATGAAAGATAGTTCTATATGCAGATTAATTTTTAACATTTTTATTTCCTAATGGACATCTATTGCTAAATTCAATATTCCCAATGAAATAGTTTTTTCTGAATTCAGGGAAAAACATGAAGGATATATTAAGCCCATGACGAATATTATCAGCAGTAAACTGTCGACGGTGTACCAACATATTGTTTTCAATCATAATCATTGACAGGAGGTGGGATTATCGCAAACTTCATTCTCTTGACTTATTATTGCAATACACGAGCAGCTCTCAGTCAACAACTGGAGGAACTACTAGGTGAGCATATCAATTTTCGCAGCTATGCCTTAGAAGAAGGAATTCACCAAATGATTAGTAATTCTATCCTTTTGCTAACTGCTCCCACACTTCTTGAAGAAGCGTCAGATTATATCGACAAGCAATCCTGCACAATCCTCTTGGCAAGAAGGACCTTAAACCATTACAATTTAGAGAAGCTCTTCCCGCTTGCTCATCAAAGCAAAATTTTAGTGGTAAATGACAGCCATGTTTCCACCATTGAAATTATCAGATTGTTAAACGGAACAGGGTTTGATCAGTTTATTTACACTCCTTACTGGCCTGATTGCCAACTCCAGAGCTTTGATTATGACTATATCATTACACCCGGACAAAGGCATCTTTGTCCTGAAGGGTTGGCCCCTGTTATCGACATAGGCCCAAGAATTTTAGATTTCATAAGCATTGTGGAAATATTGCAAGCTATACACTTGCTCGACGAACGGTCCAATCTTGTCGCCGCCAAATACGTGAAGCAAATCATCTCCCAAGGTTGGCAGCTAAGCAATGTCAACGAATTCCTTTATAAAGTCATCAACAGTGTTGACGATGGGCTGCTGTCTTATGATGAACACGGAAACATCACACTCATTAATTCAAGTGCCAATGAAATCTTGAATCTTGGGATGGGTGAGAGCCTTTCCGCTTCGCCCTCAATTTCTGCGGAATTGCGAAGTTTCTTTCTGAGTCCAGCTGCTACGAACGAAATGTTTACTATTTTTCACACTGAGTATCTTTTTTCTAAATCTTTTATTGAGAGCACGAAATCCTTTCTTTGTACTCTGAAAAATGCCCGGGAACGAATAAATATGGAAAACCGCTTGCGTAAAGAACTAAAGAAGAAGGGCCATTATGCCAAGTATTTCTTTCGCGATATTATTCACGAATCCTCGCTGATGCAATCAGCTATAAGCAAAAGCCAAAAATTAGCTCAAAGCGATTATGATATTCTGATTCTCGGCGAAAGCGGCACAGGAAAAGAACTCTTTGCCAGTGCTATCCATAATTCCTCACCACGCTGTAAGGGTCCCTTTATCGCAATTAACTGTTCTGCACTGCCCGAGGAGTTAATCGAAAGTGAACTTTTTGGCTACGATGAAGGAGCATTTACCGGAGCTAAAAAAGGCGGAAAGATCGGTTTATTTGAAATGGCCAACGGCGGTACCATCTTTCTCGATGAGATCGGCGATATTCCTCCCAAAATCCAACTTCGCCTCCTTAGGGTTCTGCAAGAGAAAGAAATCTTAAAAGTAGGCGGGAATACTATCATTCATGTTGATGTCCGAGTGATCGCCGCAACCAATGAGGATCTCCTTGATCTGGTCAATCGTTCGGTTTTCCGTAAAGATCTATATTATCGATTAAAAAAACTCTATCTGAATCTCCCCCCTTTACGCGAGCGGAGAGAAGATATACTTGTCCTTTTTGCTCACTTCCTTCACAAAAAAGGTGGGACGAATCATTCCCTTTCACCCGAAACAGAAAAAATTCTTCTGGATTATAAATGGGAGGGAAATATTCGCGAACTGGAAAATACAGTGGAGTATATATTAGCTATTTGCGATGAAGAAATCATCATGCCCTATCATTTGCCGGAAGACCTCTGCCGAAAGCAAGGAAATGAGTTTTCATTGGACCCTATCGATCACTTTTTGCTCGAGACCATCAACAGGTTTAATAAGAGTCAAGACTCTGTTGGAAGAAAGAAATTATCTGAACTATCCCATATTCAAGGTTTTAATCAATCTGAACGTCAAAGCCGAACACGAATAGATAAGCTGGCAGCCAAGGGGTACATTCGCAAGTTTCGCGGCCGTTTTGGACTCGAAATTACGGTTAAAGGCAGAGAAATCCTCTCAGCTTTCTCTGCAGAATAAAACGACCCTCCTCGTTAAAATAACAGAGTGCGAAAAGGCATTATCTCTTTCGCACTCTGTTATTTTATATAAAACCATTATTTGGGGAGGAAAATACCCGTACCCGGCCCAAGGGGCAAACCAAGGAAGTAAAAGAGAGCAAGTGCACCAATCCATACCGCAAAGAAAGGAACAAGAAATATGGCAAGGCGGGATATCAGGGTACCCAGCTCAAGATCAGGTTCGTACTCTTTAGCCATGTTGAGGAGGACATACATCCAAATAGATAAAGGGGTAATCAGGGTCGTTGTCGAGTCTCCAATGCGGAAAGCAGCTTGAATTACCGCCGGATGCAGTCCCAGAAGCATCATGCTCGGTACCATTACCGGACCCACTAAGGACCAAAGGGAGCCGCCGCTGGTAATAATCATATTGAGAATAGCTGAGACAAGAACAAGCAGCAGCAAAGCGCCGAAACCTGTCAACCCCGCAGATTCCGCAAGTTGTGCAAGGTTGACCGCAAATAAGGTGCCGAGATTCGTCCAAGTAAGCACTGCCAGAACCTGAGCGATAATGAAGATAATCACTGTCGCACTGGATATATTCTGCAATCCTTTTTTCATTAGAGAATTCACGTTGGTATCCTTATTGAAGGTTTTGGCAACCTTGCCATAAGTCACTCCAAGAATGATAAAAGCGGTACCAATGATCAAAACCATATTGCTAAGGAGGGGAGAGGGTACCAAGGTGCCGCCTTGACCTCTCAGGATTCCCTCAGGAAGCAGCCAGGCAGCTAAAGCCCCACCAACAAAGATCATGAAGGCAATACCACTCCAAAGCAAACCACGGCGTTGTTCAGGAGTGAGGTCAAATCCTACCTCACCCTCTTTACTCTCCGCTTTCCCAAGTTTAAATGCAGGCAGACGGGGTTCAAGGACATTGGCAATGAGCCAACCTCCGACAATTGGGAATAGGATTCCAACAGTCGCTGTGTAGAAGATATTCATAGCAATGTGGACGATATAGTCTCCATGGACCGGCACTAACTGAGCTACCCGCTCTGTAATGGCAACATAGGTAGCATCCAGGGTACCCAGGACCATTCCGCCTGCATACCCTCCCTGCAGAACCGCATAGGCCCCAATAAGACCTGCTACTGGATTTCTGCCTGCTGCTTTAAAAGCGAAAGCTCCAAGGGGTGCGATAACAAAGTAGGATGCATCTGAGAAAATATGGCCCTGAGCAGCAACGAAGGCTACCGCATAAGGGACAAGCTTAGCCGGAACCTTAGACATCAGCGCACGTACAGCTGTCTCCAACACACCACTGCCCTGAGCTACCGTGACTGTCATTACCATAAAGAAAATGTTTCCTAGACCGGGGAAATTAATAAAGTTTTTGATCACGTTATCGAGCATATAAAGGAATCCTTCTAAGGTCAGAATAGATTTAATAGATAAGATCTCTTTCGACCCAGGCACTTGTACCGATGAACCTAATGAAGCAAAGATCGCCGAAACAATACACAGCACTACAAAAATACCTATAAATAAGACAAATGGATGCGGAAATCGATTGCCAATCTTCTCGAGTGATGCCAAAAAACGCCCAGAGCGACCGCCGCCATATGACGGTGATGTCTTACTCATAAAAGTCCCCCCTTTTTGTTTTTAAGAAAAATGCTTAAGACAATAGCGGCTTCTTCATTTCGACTAATTTCATCGCCCATCCCCCTCTCCAAAACTCATCAAGGAATCCTTTTGGGTGCAGTTATAATTTCTAGAACTTCAGGTGATTTCTAACATATAATTGCAAAAAATATGCCAAGCTACAGAATTTTTAGAGCTTATTAAATACGCTAAAAAGTTCTGAAATTAAACTGTGAATCGCTGATTGGTTATTATCCGGCTGGTAAATGGTTAGCCAATTACTTCTCAGCAAGGAAACCAGGATAGAAAAAACCACCTGCGAAGTGATTCACAGGTGGTTTCTTAGCTCAAAACTCAGTTATATGTCACTAATCCAACTTCTCGAATACTATTTCCTGGCCCCCTTGCAGATGTACGGTTCTGCCAAATTCGCCCAAGTGTTCATTCCCTTCAATAATCGTCATGAAATGATTTCCGACTAAATTGCCATTGGGACAAGCAAAAACGTTGCCACCCCAAGGGAGGAAAATCTCTCCACCCATTTGCAGGGTGGGAATGTTTCCAGGATACATCAGAACTTCTCCCTTGGAAGGGCGGCTTGTGGCGCATTCGAAGGGAACTCCATGGCCCAGGTCCTGAAGACGAATGAAACTTGCCTGACCGCTCCAGGAAACATGAATCATGGTTTCCTGGTAAGGCAGCAGATTCAAAAACCATTCGCAGGTTTTTGGGCATTGTTCTTCTTCCAACTTACCGATAAAAGTAAACTTTCCCGAAGTAATTTTAATACGTGTCATTTTTATCTCCTCCATCCTTTTCTCTTTAAATATTAGATATGACAAGTTATTTTTATGCAAATTACATGCCAAAGCAAAAATCACCTTTGCCCCCTAAAGCAAAAGGTGATTTTTATACCGTTACTTACTCTTGATCTCCCAGATATTAATAAATTTATCCGGCGTCGGCTTAAATACGATATTGATTCTATCCCACTCTGAAGGTGGAATATCCACAGCGAGCTGAACACCACCGGTAAGTAATTCAGATACACGTGTTGCTGTCTCATTTATAGGGCCATTTTATCTCCATCATTTGTGAACCGGCATTTAAACCAACTCGAAAATCAGCTATAATAATTACGGAGGGGGAATCAAGATGATGCGGTTTGTACTGATCACGGGTACCGAATCAACACGGTTTATGCTGTTGGAACAGCTGAATGAACTGTTTTCCAAGGAAATTCATATCATCAGCTACTCCTTGGAAACCGGAATCATTCAAAAAATATACAACTCGATCATACTTGTCACTTCTTCCAGTGTTCGTGAACAAGCCTTACCCTTTATCGATGAATCCTGTAAAGTCATTAAAGCCAGAAGAACCTTGGATTTTTCCAAATTGGACAAACTTTATCCATTACAAAAAGACAGCCAGGTGCTTTTGGTTAACGACACTTACGGATCAGCCGTAGAAGTCGCCGATATTCTTATGCAGGCCGGTTTTAGCAATTTTCACTTCACTCCCTATTATCCGCACAGTAAACTCCGCTCCTATGACTTTGACTATATCATCACCCCCGGTGAGGAGGCCCTTTGCCCCTCCGGATTAGCTCCTATCATCGACATTGGTACGCGGGTATTGGATATTACTACGATTACAGAGCTCCTCCACGCCCTTTCTTTACTGGATGATCGGGCTCACCTCGTCTCCGCAAAATATATTAATAAAATCATTTCCCAAGGTATGGAATTACACGACTATGCCCAAAGCATCAAAAACATTAATGAGTTTTTGTTTACGGTCATCAACAGTGTTGACGATGGTATATTTTCCTATAGCCAATCAGGATTAGTGACAACCTGCAATACCAACGCGGAAAGGATTACTGGCATCAAAAGGAATGAGAACTTGGCAACTTCGCCCTTGATCACTAAACCTATGGCAAATTTCTTCTTCAGCGATAAAGTGCCCAACAGTATGTTTAGCATTGACAATACCGAATACCTTTTCAGTAAAATCTTTGTCGAGGCAACCCACTCCTATGTCTGCACCATTAAAAATGCCCGGGAGCGCATCAACTTGGAAAACCGTTTGCGTAAAGAGCTTAAGAAACAAGGTTATTATGCCAAGCACTCCTTTGCTAATATTGTGCACCAATCCTCGGCGATTTCCCTAACGATTGAGCGGGGTAAAAAGCTTTCTCAGAATGATTATAATATCCTGATACTCGGTGAAAGCGGTACCGGGAAAGAACTCTTTGCCAGTGCTATCCACAATCACTCACCGCGCCATAATGGGCCGTATCTTGCCGTCAACTTTTCCGCTTTACCTGAAGAACTTATTGAAAGCGAGCTATTCGGCTATGAAGAGGGTGCCTTTACAGGTGCCAAAAAAGGCGGCAAAATTGGTTTATTTGAAATGGCTAACGGCGGGACGATTTTTTTAGATGAGATTGGCGATATCCCTCCCAAAATCCAACTCCGCTTACTCAGAGTTCTCCAGGAGAAAGAAATTATGAAAGTCGGGGGCAGTACAATTATTCCCGTCGATGTACGTGTCATCGCCGCTACAAATAAAAATCTCTTTGACCAGGTGGAAAAATCCCTTTTTCGGGAAGACCTCTACTACCGTCTGAAAAAGCTTTATTTAAATCTCCCGCCGCTGCGTGAACGGAAAGAAGATATTCTCGCTTTGTTTCGGCATTTTCTGCAAAGCAAAAGTGAAGCTAACATGAAGATTTCCTCTGAAGCAGAAAAAATTCTCCTTAATTACAATTGGCCTGGCAACGTAAGGGAATTGGAAAATACCGTTGAATATATTTTAGCTATTTGTGATGAAGATGTTATTATGCCTTATCACCTTCCCGAAGACATCGGGCAAAGGCATGTGAACCATCTTCCTTTAGATGCAATTGAGCTTTTCCTCTTACAAAGTATCGAAAAATATAACCAACGCAGGGAATCCATCGGCAGAAAAAAACTATCTGAACTTTCTTTTACGCAAGGTTATAATCTATCTGAGCAGCAAATCCGCACCCGGCTTGATAAACTTTCAGCCAAAGGCTTCCTAAGGAAAAATCGCGGCAAATTAGGACTTGAGCTGACCGCGAAAGGTAAAGAAAATTTTTAACCTAAGATGACGTTTCTTACCCTTCATAGTTAAAATCAAAAAGCAGAAGGCTCCTGCTCAGTGCCTTCTGCTTTTTGATTTTAGGTTCTTAGGTTAGCCAGGTTCTTAGCTTTTAGCCCAGTTTAATAAATCCTGTGCCTTCCCTTATTTCGATGGTTGTGCCAAACTCGGCTGACAAATCCTGCATCTCTTTAAGAATTCTTTCCCCATCCTCCGGAGAAGCATACTCAGGAACTCCTTTGCGGGAACGGGGCTGATTGAATCCCAGGGTCACCGGGTGAATTGCAACACTTTGCAGCTTGTCATCAGCAAAATCAAACACACCGATGAAGGATTCAAAGCACTGAGGATTTGTTTCACCCAATAAGCCACCGGAAGCAATTCTGAAGTCATAGCCGTCAGCCGTACAGCTCTCTGAGCTTAGCTTCCCAAATTTCTCGTAGAACTCAACCGGCGCCTTTTCGATGAGCTCGCACTGATAAAAGAAATCCCCAAGTCCATGGAAAATTGGGCGTTCCTTATAGATTTCAATCCCTCTCATGACATGAGGTCCATGACCGATATAGGCATGGGCACCGGCATCAATACACAGATAGGCAAATTCGCGCTGAAAGTCTGCCAGCCGCTGCTTATCCTTTCCTTTCATCTCATGGGAATGCCCGCTGATGAGTACGATATCGGCCTGCCTTTTCGCTTCCTTAATCGCCCTCTCAATCCTCTTGGCATCATCGCCATCCATCCTCGTATAGGTTCCTGACTCACCGACTTCAAAAAGATGTTCCCCAAAATTGAATATCCCATCCTGCTCATTCTTAACACGTTTATTAATTTCAGTAGCGTTGGCAACTACTTTTAAGCTTTGCATTTCTTCTTCACTTATTCTATGCACCGTAGTGAAGTGTAAGGCGTTAATCCCCGGTCTGCCGATAAAATCCCGGCGCTGCTCCCCTGCCGGGTGCCAGTCCCGAAAGGTCGTATTCACAGCAACCAGTGCAACACGGCCCTTTGCCGTTTCCAAATATCTTGGCCGGCTCGCTTCAGATAAGTTCCTGCCGATTCCTGCGTAGACTATACCTTCCCGCTCTAAATTTTCCATCGTCCTGACCAGCCCATTATGAGACCAATCCATACTATGGTTGTTGGGCGCGCCCAACAGATTGAATCCCAGCCAAGCCATATCGGATAATACGGAGGGAGGTGCGGCAATCCAGTCTCCGCCGCTATGCTTGGACGGATAAACATCATGTTCATAATTGTGGATGGATGTCTCAAGATTTGTAAACCGAACATCTGATTTCATCAACACTTCCCTTATCTTAAGCAGCTTAGGGTCATCCTTCGGCAATCTTGTCACGGTCAGAGAATCCCCTGTCACTGCAATGGACATTCTATTCATTCTTTCTCCCCCATTCTTTACATTGGATGGTCAGCGCAACGCCGGCGGCAAGGATAAGACTCAAAATCATCACCAAAAATGCTGTAGTATAGGAACCACCGTTAACTTCAATAAGATATCCGAGCAAAAACGGTGAAAAAAGCCCGGCCAGTTGGCCGGCAGTATTCACAGTAGCCGAAGCCGAAGCAATAATATGCTTAGGTAAACCATCGAACTGCATCCCGCCAAATGACCCAAAAGCCATAAACAAGGCCGCCGCAGCGATGCATTGGTAAAGTATCGTCATGGTATCGCTTGGAGCATAAATCATCAATGACAAGGCCAAAGCCGCTAACAGGGCACCGGGAACAAATAGCCATTTCCTTCTGCCGATTAAGCGGTCAGATAAATACCCGCCGTAAATCATGGATACCGTTCCGATGAGATAGGGAAGCGCTCCATAGACCCCCGTCTTGGCCAGGGAAAATCCTTTAACCGTCATAAGATAAGAAGGCAGCCAAGTGGTAAACCCCCAATACGTGAAATCGAAGAAAAACCAAACCAAGACCAGCTGCCATAAAATAGGCTTTCTGAGAAACTCCCCATAGGTTATTTGAGAATCTGCCGCAACCATCCGCTCTTCCCATTCAGCAGAGCTTCTCAGTTCAGCCAATTCCTTCGGTGTTATCTTAGGGTATTCAGCCGGATTATCCTTAAACCTGAACCATAAATAGGAGACAATCAAAATTCCCGGAATACCGAGCATGATAAAGACAACACGCCAACCATACACCCCAATGATGGTGGCGGCAACAATCGTTGCCACAGCAGGCGCCAAACTATTGACCGATGCGCTGATAGCTTTAGCCGTTGCCCGTTCCTTAAGGGGAAAAAATGTGACCATGATTCTCATATAGGCTCCAGCCGCAAGAGCGCTTCCCGCTCCAAGCAGGCAGCGTACGATCAACAGCATCGGATAGGAAAATGCCAGCCCGGTCAGGGGTGTGAAAAGAGAAGCCCAACCGATGGAAAAGGTGACTGCCTTCCTGTTACCGATTCGATCGGTTATCAATCCTCCCGGAATTTGAAAGAGTGAACTGCTCAAAAAGCTGAGGCTGATTAGAAATCCTTGAGCCGCCTCATTGATACCAAATTCTTTGCCGATTAAGGGCAATGAAACATTGATCACCATGCGATCGAAGAGGGAGAGAAGGGAGCACGCCCAAAGTAAAATCAATATGGAATAACGGACCTTCCACCGAGGGGCTTTGGGTAAAACCGCAGATGAACCTTCTATGTGCTTAGCCCCCTTCCCCTGCTCCAATCTTGGACTCAACCCCATAAAAGCTGATGATTTCTAAGGTTTAGGCTCCTTGACTGATCTCTTCATCATCTTTGAGGTTCAGTTCGGGAATCTTTCCGGCCAGCACCCCCTGTGCCCGTTCAATATCCAGCAAGCCTTCCCAGCGTGCCACGACAAACGTCGCACAAGCGTAACCAATTATATTGACAAACACGCGAATCTTACCCATGAATCGATCAGGCCCAAACATGAGGGTTACTGCTGCAGCTGGAATCAAACCAGTGGCCGATGCACTGGCTGTAAGGGCTACGAAGGCTGAACCTGGTATGCCGGCCATCCCTTTGGAGGTCAGCATTAAAATTGCTAAGAGGGTAAGTTGTTGGATAATCGTCATATCGACCCCTATGGCTTGGGCGAGAAACACCACGGAAAGGGACAGATACAGCGACGCACCATCTAAATTAAAGGAGTAACCTGTCGGCACAACCAAGCCCACAACGGAACTGTGACAGCCTGCATGTTCAAATTTAGCCATCAGCCGTGGCATACAAACTTCCGTAGAACCCGTGGCAAAGGAAATGACGATTTCTTCACGAATGTAGCGAATCAATTGCCAGAGTCCAACCTTAGCAAATGCTTTGACAATGAAGTGCAGGACGAAGAGAAACAAGAGTGATGCCCCGGCCATCGCCCCGATTAACTTGCCGAAAGAAATCAACATCTCTAACCCGTACAAACCAACACTATAGGCCATGGCGGCAAAGGTAACGGGTACCGAAAGCTTCATGAAAAAACCGATCATCTTAAAAATGACTTCGTTGAAATGCTCAATGGCATTGATAACAACCTCTGCCCGCTCCTTCTTAATCTTAAGGAGTGCAAAACCAAAGAGCAGCGAGAACAGCAAAACCTGTAACAGCTCATTATTCGCAAAGGCTCCAACGGCACTGTTCGGGATGATATTAAGCAGGAAATCTACTGTGGAGGGTATCTGTGCTCCACTGGTCTTTGCTACTAAATCTGTCTCACTCAGGGTAGCGGGGTCGATATTCATGCCTGCTCCGGGCTGGATTAGATTAGCAGCCACCATCCCGATTGCTAAGGCTATGGTTGTGACGATCTCAAAATAGATAACCGTTTTGCCCCCGATTCGACCCACTGTCTTGATATCTCCAACCTTAGCGATCCCCACCACCACGACTCCGAAGACAACCGGCGAAATGACCATCTTAATCAATTTGATAAATCCGTCAACCACAGGCTTAAGTGGTGCACCAAAGGCAGGCCAGAGCCAGCCTACAATAATACCGACGACCATTGCGGCGATGATTTGAAAAAACAGCCCTTTATAGAAAGGCTCCTTAACATGGGTTGCATTACCAACTTCTTTTTCCGCCATTTTTTACCCTCCATTAGTACTTAAATTATTGCAACTCAATCCAAAACTGCTTCCCTTTCAAGATCACTTCCTTTTTTAAAACTACCACTTTGGCCAATGTGGGCTTCCGGTATTTTTCAATTGCAAAAAACATGCCAATATTGAGAATATTATTAAGACAAGGGGAAGAATCAATTTTTGTGGAAGATTTGGTTTATTATAATACTATAGATTGGTCCCGCAGTGTGGAAAATTAATAAAATAAAGAGACGCTCAAGCGAAGCAAAACTATAGTGGTTGACGATCGGTTATTTATTGGTTGTTTATGGTTGGTTGCTGTTGCTTCCTTATCCCCCAATAAAAAACAGGAAGAACTAAGATTAGTATCTCAATTCTTCCCTACTTAGTAACGCACACTTCCTCTCAGTTAACCTGAATGGCAAGCTTCAAAAGTGTCTGATACAAAACATGGGCACCATCTGCACAATCTTCCGGTGAACTCCACTCAGCCGGGTTATGACTAATCCCGTCTTTAGAGCGAACAAAGATCATACCCATTGGACAAAAGCTAGAAAAACTTCCGGAGTCATGGCCGGCACCGCTGGGAAGCTTAAACACCGGTAACCCCAGCGTTTCACACGCTTCACTAATCACACCCTGGATGTCTTCGGAGCAAGGTTTCGGCTCGCCCCCTTTACTAAGCAGCTGGAAATCCAGCTCGACAGATCGCTTGCTGCAAATCTCTCTGGCCTGCGCCAGGATTTCTTCAATGACCGCTTCACGAATCTCAGCAGCTTGGGCTCTCACATCAATACTGAACTCGACAAGCCCCGGAATGACATTAACCCCGCCCGGAAGAGCATTGATCCGGCCTACGGTAGCAACAGCCGTCCCCTTACCCTGGGCTACTTTTTCAATGACCAGGATAATCTCCGCGGCTGCAACAAGGGGATCACGGCGTAGATTCATAGGCGTCGCTCCGGCATGCCCCGCATCTCCCTTAATGACAATTTTCCCTCTTGATTGGCAGCAGATCCCCGTAACCACTCCCACCGAAAGATTTTGGCTTTCCAGAACTTTTCCCTGTTCAATGTGCAATTCGACCTGAGCTTTAGCATACCCTGGCGGCAGTGCAGCTTCACCTACCCGTTCAGGGTCTATGCCGTTAGCTCTTAAGGCTTCGGCCATTGATATGCCATCTTTATCGGTATGGGATAATATTTCCGGTCTCACAATTCCCACCAGATGCCTTGCTCCGGAAAATCCACTGGCAAACCGCGTTCCTTCTTCATCTCTGTAAATATAGACTTCAATTGGATGCTCGGTGATGATTCCTTGTTCATTCATGGCTTGGAGGGCTTCAATTCCCCCAAGGATGCCCAAGCGGCCGTCGAACATGCCTCCATCATATACCGTATCGATATGTGAACCTGTCATAACGACTGCCGCATGGGGATTGCGTCCTTCCCTGCGCCCGATTAGATTTCCTGCTGCATCCATGCGCACGCTTAATCCCGCTTCTTGCATATACGCTGCCACAAGTTCAACCGCCGACTTATCCTCGGGCGAGAAGGCAAGGCAGTTTATTTCACCGTCTTCCCCTTTGCCTATTTCCCCTACTTCCAGAATACGCGCAAATAATCTCTCTTTGTTAATCATACTTCCACCCCATTCAGTCATCAATTCATTGCATAGTGACTACCTTGCAATTTACATACCAATTTGCAATGAATTACGTTTTGTGCGAGGGTTCAAAAATAATTCCCTGGCATAGCCGCAGCGTGTATGAAAACGACATCCTGAGGGAGGATTGGCATATCCCCCTCGATGATGATCCGTTTCCTTTGATTGCGTAAACTCGGCTCGGGAATTGGAACCGCCGCCAAAAGCCCCTCTGTATAAGGGTGCAGCGGCCGGCTGAAGAGCTGTTCTTTACTGGCTGACTCTACGGCTTTCCCCAGGTACATAACAACGATGCGATCGCTAATATGCTTGACCACAGGCAGACCGTGGGCGATAAAAATATAAGTCAATTGGAATTCTTGTTGCAGCCGGGAAAGCAAATTCAGGATCTGGGACTGGATTGAAACATCAAGGGCCGAAACCGGCTCATCACAAATAATCAGTTTGGGTTTTAAGTCCAAAGCTCTGGCGATACCGATTCTTTGCCTCTGTCCGCCACTGAATTCATGAGGGTAACGGTCGGCAAAGGAGGGACTAAGCCCTACTGTGATCATGAGCTCCGTTACTCGATTGCGCAGCTCTTGGCCTTTGGCAATCTCATGAGCTCGCAGCGGCTCAGCAATCAAATCAAACACTCTCATACGCGGATTCAAACTGGAAAATGGGTCTTGGAATACCATCTGAATATCTTTTCGCCGATGACGCATTTCTTCCTTCGGAAGTTTCAGAAAATCTTGACCTTCAAACACGGCTTCCCCTTCCGTGGCCTCCAAAAGGCGGAGAATAACATTTCCTGTTGTCGATTTTCCGCACCCTGACTCCCCGACAATTCCGAGAGTCTCTCCTGGGAAGACGTCAAAGCTGACACCGTCGACTGCTTTCAGATAGTGCCTTTCTTTGGGAAATAAACCTTTGGTGATATCAAGTATTTTTTCAGTCCCTTAACCTGTAAAAGAGGTCGCTCGTTTTGCCAGCTCGTCATCCAAATTCACCTCCGAAATTCCATCACATTGTTTCACACTACCTTTTCAAAGATAATCTCCTGTGCCCCTTCATAGAGGGTTTTCCTGCCCAGCTCGGCAAGCTGAGAATTTCCCTCGATAATCGTCAGGAAATGGTTGCCCGAAATTTGCCCCCGCGGGCAGGCAAAACATGTCCCCCCGTATGGAATGAGAATTTCCCCATTGCTTAATTCTTTCCCCGGATACATCAGGATTTCACCCTTAGAAGGATGGCTGGTAGGGTTTTCATAAGGAACATCTGCACCTAAATCCTTAAGACCAATAAATGTCGATTGCCCGCTCCAGCGAGCCTGAATCATTTGGGCTTTAAAAGGCAATAGATTAAGGAACCACTCACATGTTTGGGGAGCCTTTTCTTCTTCCATTTGAACCAAGAAGGTAAAATCACCCGAGGTCATTTTGATATGAATCACGCTAAATCCCCCTTTTGCTTTTTAACTATAAGTTCACTCACTCCGCTGCTTACCGCTGCATTTTTTACCTCCTTGAAGTTCATTTATAGTTGTATAAAACAGTTGACTTTAAGCATTGTGTGAATGTCAACGAATTTCTTTACCACGTGACAGCGAATTAGTTTACCAGTAATGACAATGAATTTGTTTACCATGTTTAAGTTTTTGACAGTGAAAAAGTTTACCACTTAGCTTCTAAAGATAGGGAAACACCCTTGCAGGTATTTCCCTTGGCTTTAATTACTCGTGTTAGAATACTCGGCTCTATACGGATGATCAGAATTCATATTCAATACATGGGATCTGAACGTCAGTCGGTCAATAAGAGCCGTAACCATGGTGGTGTTTTCAAACATGGTGACCCAATCGGAGAACTTTAGGTTGGTTGAGACGATCACACTCCGGCGTTCAGCTCTGTCCGCAATAACTTTGAACAATAATTCCGATTGATGCCGATTAAAGGTCAGGTAACTTAATTCATCAATAATTAGCAGGTCAGCCTTAGCAAGCTGCTTCTCAATCTTAAGGAGCTTCTTGTATTCCTGAGCTTCTATCAGCTCATTAGAAAGGTTAGCTGCAGTATAAAACTTCACATTCATCCCTTGCATACACGCTTTAACACCGAGAGCTATACTCAGGTGGGATTTACCTGTCCCGGGGTTTCCAATCATCACGATGTTCTGTCGTTTACTCACAAAGTCGCAGCTTCCCAGTTCATGGATAAAGGCTTCGGTAAGATGTTCAAAGTAACTGCAGTCCAGCTCGTCAATGGTCTTGATGTAAGGAAAATGAGCTGTTTTAATTTTTCGGCGCTGGCTGCTTTCCATGCGAGAATCCAGTTCCATTTTCATAAGGGCGAGAAGAAATTCGTCATAGCTTTTGTTACTTCCCAGTTGACGAATGACATTCTCATAATGATTGAAGGTAGGTAGCCTTAATTGCTTGGCATAAAGTTCAATGGTCTGAGACTGGATGGTGATCATTGGCTTGCTACCCCGTATTTCTCATCATATTTCCGCAAATCTGTTTGGGTAATACTAATCTCATTTTTAAGATAGATGATAGACGATTCAGCGGGTTCGTTTAGATAGGTTCTGACCATATCCACAGTAGGAACCATCTGGCCAGGGATGCGTTTTTTAATGGCCAGAATTCGATCTTCTCCATAATCTACACAGAGCCTCAGAAGCTTAACCATTTCTTTATTCCCACCCGGCAATTGACTTCCCCAGGTCAGAAGCTCTTGGGTCAGTGTCTCCTTGACCGGCTTAGCGTTTTGAACAGAACGAGGCTTCCTTTCTAAAAGATCGATGTAATGCTCTAAACAATATCGAGTGTTACCTGAGCCATACTGACGGGAGAAGGTAGCGATTTCTGTTCCTTCATGGAGAATGCGAAGGGTATTGGCGTATCCCTTAACGGTCACATTCTTTCGAAGATATCTTGTGGGAACGGAGTAGTTGTTTTTCTCATAGCGTACTGTGGAGAAATCGTCAACTTTGGCTAGCGCCGTTTTGCTCGTATCAAATCTAAATCGGGGTAGGGGATTTAAGAGATTCGCTTCTTCCTGGTACATTCGGTTTACAGGGTGAGTGCGGTGTTGTACCTTATGGTTCTCACGGTAATGGATACAGGCCTCCCGAAGCTTACGATTCAGTTGCTCAATATCTGCTACTCTGGGAACCGGGACGAGGAAGTTTCTTCTGGAATATCCTACAAGATTTTCAACCAGGCTTTTTTCATTACCCCTTGCAGGATTACAAAAGTCTAGGGAAAAGGCATAATGGGCGCTAAAGGAAAGGTATTTGTTCTGGGGTTTGGCATACATCCCAAAGCCCTCTTTTACAGCCACCTTGGCATTATCAAAGATGAGTCGTCTCGGAACTCCGCCAAAGAAATCGAACATAAGCTGTTGAGCCTCTAAGAAGGTTTCTTCATTGCTGGCTTTGTAGACCTGAACAAAGATGTCGCAACTGTAGCATAATCGCCCACAAAAGGTATATAACTTGGTTTTCTGTCCATCAAGGTATACTGTCGCTTCGCCCCAGTCAATTTGTACTGCCTCTCCTGGTGCATAAGAAAGTGGGATACTGCTTTGCGGGGGAACTGTTCTTTCGGTTTTTAGAAGTCTAACGGCTGTTCGTATGGAGGAGTAAGATCCTTCAAAGCTCTCTTCTGCGACCAATCGGTCATAAATTCGTTTGGCTGTATGTTTTTGCTTTTTAAGATTCTCAGCTTCATCTTCTTTGAAGCAGCTCAGGATGAACGATTTGACCTCATCATTGACGACTTCGGATTCTCTTTGGTAGGTTTTCCGTACTTCTGGATGGGTTGAGCCTTCGCAATATTTTTTTACAGTTTGTCTGGAAATACCCAGGATTTTGGCAATTGAGCGAATGGATTCGCCGTCGGTATATCGAGTACGGATGACTGAGTATAGGTCCACTCCAATGATCACACCTTTCATTCCTCCTTGCAAAATATTAGATACTATTTTACAAGGATTCTTATGTTAGGTGGTAAACTAATTCATTGTCAAAAGGTCTTGGAGTGGTACACTTTTACATTATCATTTACAAGCATTGCAATAATCACGCCAAAATAGGCAAATATTTTGAAATTAAAATAAATTCCCTAAATTAAACACAAGAATATTCGTTTTTTTAATCCAAAGGCTTATCACCCTAAGACTAAAATCAGGAGTTTTCAGGAATTCACATCTTCATACTAAAATAAAGAGTATCCGATCTTTTTAATCGGTCACTCAATGGTTAACCTTAAACCAATAATCTTATCCAATAATCGAGCACTTGGAGAATTAATTAGCCAATAAAAAATAAATGGACGCTTCGTTCGGCAGATTATGCTGAACAAAACGTCCCTTGATTTTAATCCTGCTCCGGTTTCTTCCTGGCCGCCACAATCAGCATCATTGGTCTGCGCAGCTCATCGTGCATTCCCGGAACCGTATGCAGCAGATCTTCTGGTGGCTGAGGTTCCACAACGCCGGTTAACTCAAAGCCTCCCTGGATTAAACCGTTCAGATAGGTTGTCAGAGTCTTATGATATTTGATGACCTCCTCCCCTAAAAAACTGGCGTCACGCTTGCCTTCAACAAAGTAACGATCAAGAGGAAAATGAAGAATGTTTCCCTTTTCATCATAATACCAGTCCTGGCTGCCGTAAGCGGTAAAAGCCGGGTGCTCCACAGAGAAAACAAAATCCCCGCCCTGCACCAGACAACCGGATACTTTCTCAACAATTCCCTCGAAGGATTTCAGATAGTGAAAAGCAAGGGAACTGATAACCACGTCAAAGGAGTTGTTGCTGAAAGAGATATCTTCAATGGGCATTTGGATATAATGGATTCTCTTATCGGTTTTTGTCCTGGCTACGGCAAGCATTTTTTCGGAAATATCCACTCCTGTGACCGCTTGGGCCCCATGTTCCAGGGCATATTGACAATGCCAGCCGAATCCGCAACCTAAATCCAGAACACGTTGATCCTTAAACCCAGGCAGCATTCCCTCCAGGGTCTTCCATTCCCCGGCACCGGCCAGTCCCTTGGTGGAGCGGTCCATTTGACTGTATTTCTGAAAGAATAGATTGTCATCATATTTATTCTGTTTCATTTTAAAATCCCCCAGCCGGTAATCATTTCATGGTCCGGTTCCTTATCGCACCTTGGTAATCTATCGTCTATTCCTCGTTATTCCAGATGAGTCGGCTTTTCCGTACAAGTCTTTATCTCAAATACAATTTACTCTTCCTTGGGAAGGGCGTTCAACCCATTTATCGGTTCTCCCCGCTGTGATATAATCGGTATGCCCCTAATTCCACTATTATAAACACTAAATCAGCTTACGCCCATGATTCCACAAGCTTGCTAGATTTGATTTATGGCGGCTCAAAGGAGGAACTATGGATATAAACGCTATGGATATAAAACGCATCCTCCACCCTGCCGATCTGGTGCCTTATATGGAAAAGCTGACCGCCGCCAAGGTCATCGCGGTGGACACCGAAACCACCGGACTGGACCCCCACACCTGCCAGCTCCGGCTGATCCAGTTGGCAGCGGAAGACCTCCCGGTGCTTGTGATCGACTGCTTTTCCTTCCTGCCCGAAGGCCGGGAGCTTATCAACGCTATCCTATCCACTTCAGGCATCAAAGTCTTTCAGAATGCCAAGTTCGATCTGCAATTTCTGATGGCACTGGACATCTTTCCCCCAACTCTCTTTGATACCATGCTGGCCTCCCAGCTTCTGCGGGGCTCAGGGGGCCCCGTTCAGTCCAATTTGAAGGCGCTGGCCCAGCATTATTTAAATGAGGACCTGGACAAAGAGGAACAGACCAGCAACTGGCAGGGAGAGCTGACGGAATCCCAGATCCTCTATGCCGCCCGGGATGCGGAGATTCTCCTGAGACTGCGCAAGGTGATGATCCCGCAAATCCTGGAAAACCACCTGACCCAAATCGCCGGGATCGAGTTCCGTTGCGTCAAAGCCATGGCCCATCTTGAGTACCGGGGTATCTATCTTGATCGGCAAAAATGGCAGGAGCTTTATGAGAAAACGGAGGCAGAACGTAAGACAGCCCTTGACGAGCTCTATACCTATGTAGAAAGGCCTCTGATGCAGATGAGCCTCTGGGGGGAAGACGTGGCCATCAATCAAAACTTTGAAAGCCAGCAATTTGTTTTGAACGTACTGCACGAGCACGGCATTCCGGTGGCTGCTACAGCCAAACAAGACCTCTATCCCTATCGCCGGCATCCCTTAGTCAAAACTCTGCTCTCTTACCGGAAAGCCGCCAAATCCATCTCCGCCTTTTTGCAGCCTTTTACACCCCTGATCCACCCAGTGACGGGACGGCTCCATCCCCGCTACGGCCAGATCAGCGCCTGGAGCGGCAGAATGAGCTGCTGGAATCCCAACATCCAGCAAATTCCCCGGGATTCGGAATTCAGAGCCTGTTTTGCCGCACCACCGGGGCGGAAATTAATTTTAGCCGATTATTCCCAGATCGAATTGCGGGTAGCAGCCCAAATCTCCGGAGATACCCGGATGATTTCAGCCTATCAGCAAGGCGAGGACCTGCATCTGCTGACCGCTTCCCTTGTCGCTCATAAACCCATTGCGGAAATAACCCCACAAGAGCGTCAGGCTGCCAAAGCCGTGAATTTCGGATTGATCTTCGGCATGGGGGCACCCGGACTCCAGCAGTACGCCCAGCAAAATTACGGTGTGGAGATGTCCCTGGAACAAGCAACAGAATTCCGGGAGCGTTTTTTCAAAGCCTATACCGGAATCCACCGCTGGCACCAGTCCATTAAGGCTCATCTCCCGAAAGAAGGGCGAACCTTAGCCGGCAGGAAGTTCGTCTATTATGAAAAAGCCGGGTTGCCCGGATACTATAATACACCTGTCCAGGGAACCGCGGCGGATATTGTGAAAAAAGCCTTGGGGCTTTTGATTGAACGCTTAGCGGGAACCGATACCTATATCGTCGGGATCGTTCATGATGAGATTCTGCTGGAAAGCCCGGCAGAAGAAGCTCATACAATGGCTGCTTTACTTAAGTCCACCATGGAGGAAGCCGCTAACGCCATTTTGCCCAAAGTGCCGACGAAAGTTGATGTGCTCGTTTCGGAGAGCTGGGCGGAGAAGTAGAATTAAGCTATTTTATAGGAACAGAGTTTTGTGGCAGTTGCAGCATAAGCACAATACTATGCAAAGCCGCTACGCAAACACCAACTTGACTGATGGATTTCCATGATAAGACCGAAGCTATAATACATACTACTAAGCAAACTCGCACTGCCTTTCCCGTATTCGCTTTTCTGATACCGAGTAAGAGCAGAAAAACGACAACAATGGATAAAAGAGCTGTGATAATGGGGAGCCAGTTACCATATCCGAAGGGCATCAGACTAAAATATGAAAAATATCTAGTTACAAGTTCTGTGGGACCAGGTGCAAATGTCATAGCTATACCATATGGCGTCGCCATCAAAATTATGGCAATCAACATACAGCAAATCGAAATACCTTTTTTCACCATAATCGGTCCCCTCCTCTACCTCAGGGTTCATTCAAACTCCATTCCCAATAATACATATTCCTCATTGAAACCACATCTTCGATAGAATCCCTGCGCTCCTTCATTGGCCCTCTCTGTTCCTACTTCAACTTCATCAAAGCCTCTTTTTAAAGCTTCCTCTTGAACCATTTGAACCAACCTTTTGCCGATTCCTTTCCCGCGCTCAGCCTGAGTAATGATCAGCTCATTAATGAGTGCCGTACCACCCTTATGAAAAACCGTTCTATAGAAAATCGCGGAAATGAATCCTACCACTTTTCCCGAAATCTCCGCAACTACATTTAAATATAGCTCTGGTCGTTGCTCCATTTCCGTAAAGATTTTGTTCACATCGCGGAAGGCGATTTCATCACCTTGGGCTACTTCCCTGAGCTCATTCATCAACTTAACTACGTCAGACAAATCATCCCTCTCACACAGTCTGATAATTACTTCCGACATAAAAATACCTCTTTTCACTTTGTTCCAAGTATCTTTCTTTCCATATTTCATTATCTATAGTTGGAGAATCATTTTAATATGAGGAAGTCCTGTTTTAGGGGATGAAAAACTATCTCCAGTGACCACAAAAGCGAATTTTTTATAAAATTTGGTTGCTTCTACTTTTGCGCTTAAGGTTACTCTATCCTTTTTATCCAAGCGGGCTTTATCAAGTAAACGCTTTACCAATTCACTTCCCAAACCTTGATTCCGATATTCCTCGTCCACAACTATCTGTGATAATATTGCTTCCTGACCTTCATAATTCAATCTGGCATATCCATTAACTTTTCCCTCCGTAAGACAAATCATATGAATTGCTGTGTCCTCATATGAGTCAAAGACTATCTCCTGCTTAATATTCCATGGCCTGAAAAAGATCCGGTAACGCAAATCCACGGCCTGTTGATATAAGAGGTTATCCATATTTATAAATACATATTCAAACATTGTGGCCTCCTAAATCAGGTGTCAAAATACTTGGCAATGATAGCAACTGAGCTTACCCGTTAATTTCCTTGCGGTGCTGCAAGTGGATACCGATATGCCCGATTCCTAAAACCACGACCGCTATCAAAAGCCAGGCTACTTTCCCATAGATGCCAAGCAAAAAAAACGCCATAACAGGCAGTGTCGCACCGGCTACAGGAACACCGCAAAAGCTGCTATAAAAGTCCCGCAATGTCTTTTGGCTTCTGAAATACCGAAACCACCAAACCTCGTACATAAGCATTAGTATTACTGCAGCAATAAGCCACAGCGTCCATAGAGACCACGGGCGAAGATTAAAGTCCGAGAAAATGAGGGCCGTACAGGTAACAAGAACCTGACCGATACGCTCAAAGAACAACAGGACCTTATTCTCGCTTCGAAAATCATACCCCTGGGGCTGATGCCTTATCCATAGGAGGTTAGGAATTGTCAGCATCAGCAGAAAAATCAGCCCTATATATGAAAAACCCAGATGGCCCATTGCTTTATCCTCACTTCTGCGTTCTCTTACACTGACATTTCTGAGCAATCATCTTATTCATCGCATGTTGGTGCAGTATGCCGGAGGAATCACAGTCAAAAATCACTTCTGAACATTCTTGAATCAACCAATCATGATAATGTGTAAATAGTTCACCTGAAACCCATTTGCACGCGGTCGGCTCTTTTTCCGGAGGTGGATCTATAAACGGTTTGTTTACAAACACATTAAAGATATGCAAACCATTAGGGTTGGTAAATTGTTTATAGTTGCTGAATATCTCTTCCCGCAATTGAGGTTTAACATAATGCAAAACACCACTTGAAAATAGGATATCAAAATTAGTATCTAAGCGGTAATCCAAGATATCTGCCTTAAAAACTTTAACTTGGATACCGGCATTGTCAGCGAGATGTTTTGTTTTCTCGATGCCGGCATCAGAAATATCAAATGCGGTTACGTCATAACCATTCCTTGCAAAGAACACAGCGTCTTTCCCTTCACCGCATCCGATATCCAATAGTTTTAAACGAGTAGTTGGCGGCATTAACTCAAGTACACGCAAACACATTTTTGAAGGCACAATACCCCAGTAATACTCCTGAGTCTTATATTCCTCCTCATAGATGGTTATTTGCTTATCATAAGAAACATAACCCAGTAACTTATCAATGCTTATATCCAATAGTTGTGACAACCCCGGCAACAGGGTTAT
The DNA here is from genome assembly GCF_007830365.1 of Desulfitobacterium sp. LBE. Classification (NCBI taxonomy): domain Bacteria; kingdom Bacillati; phylum Bacillota; class Clostridia; order Eubacteriales; family Desulfitobacteriaceae; genus Desulfitobacterium; species Desulfitobacterium sp. LBE. The sequence goes on from NZ_VLKD01000001.1 coordinate 2,529,188, forward strand.
GTCCGGCAAAGTCTGAGCCGTTTCCCACTTTGAAACGGCTTGAAATGTTACTCCCAGTTTCCTGGCCAGCTCTTCTTGGGTAAGCCCTTTTTCCTTGCGGTATCTGCAAATATTTTTAGCCAATTCACCTTTCATGATTTCATGCTCCTCTCTACAGGACTTATTTTATTGTTCGGAAAGGAGCAATTCAATAACTCCACAGTTGAAAATCTTATCTACTCAACCTATGGTTGAATAACCTTAATGGTTAAATACTTTATTCGTTCCAACCACATTCATCATTCTCCAGTCGCAGGCGCTCTGTCTTATAAGGCGTGATCGCCCTTTATGTACCATGATAGATAAGCTTTGAAGAGTCTATATTATTAAAAAGCTCAAATTCAAAGGTTTCCCAATACCATTGAGAATCAAAGACGTTATCTCTGGTGATGCCATCGGCTAATTGAACCGAAATCTCTTTATCAACGATTATGGGTCTCCTGCGGCCAAACGATTTATATGATTCGTCAAAATCAATAAATTTTTTATTAAAATAGACTGTCCACGAATCAGGCAGATACATTCTGATTTGAAAATCGCTCATGTCTTCTCTATAATCGGTTAGTTCCAACTTTATATTCATTGTAACGTCATGATCTGTTATGCTTGAAATTTTAATGTCGATATCCTTAAAATCTATAGACCTCATTTCGTTATTTAGGTTTGATAGATAGATTGTTTTTGCCATATCCAGCGTTCCCCTCATTGCAGGCATTACCAGTATAAGCACAATGATAGTTATCAATAACTTGCTTTTGTCTGCAAACCACTCCAGCCTACACAATCCTCTTATACCGACAAATAGCATTATTAATGGAACCAGGCCGGATAGATTAAGAACTGAGTTTTCAAATCGAATCGGCTTAACAATATACTGTATCATCGAATATGAATCCTGCGGCAGTTTATACAACAGGATCACTGATATAAATATAATGCCTAAGTATATAAACGCTCCCTTCAAATTTTTCCCCATTTCAAAATCCCCCCTGTCCTAAAGAACATTCCGATAGGATTATTCCTTATAACGTTCTGAGTGTCTGCGGCGCCGGATTATATCTGCATATTCCCCCGATGCCACAAACCCTCTGTTGTATGCTGTGCTGCACTTTCTGTCCGAAGCCCGCTATTTTAAATTCGGTGCTCCCCAGCGACGATGTTCCAAGCAACACCGAATTTGTCTGTCAAAGCAGCATGGAATGAACTATAAAATGTTACTCTTCACCTTCCATAATACTTGCTCAGCATCACTAGCTACAACTATTATTTATCGCGGTACTCATTCATTTTATCAACCAACTCATTATGACAATTCCATTATCACTTACCGCTTTCTTATCAATAAAGGTCTGGATTTTACGAACTTTCAGAGCCTCCCCAGATTTATTGAGCCGCTTTAAGATTGATTATAATCTTTCCATCCTCATATTGAATTAAGCGCCCTGCCTTTATTCCTGCTCCCCCAACCCTATCACTTACCAAACTGCCTGTGCGGAATATTGACAGCAAAAATCCTATCAGACACGTATTAATCAGCAAAGCCCGCCCGCCATAAGAGATAAAAGGTAGTGACACAGGGTTAAATACTAAGAAACCCAAATTAAAAGCAATATATGTCAAAACCTGTATCGCAAATGTTAAAATAATCGCTAACGAAACAAGTTGGCCAAGGGCACTTTTTTGTCTCTTACTCATGAGCACAGCCCGGACAATAAAGACCGCGAAAATGACTAAAATACCGATCAATAACATCCAGCCAAACCTATGTGTCAAGTAAGTCAAAAGGAAGTTAGTATTTATTTCAGGTAAGATCTTTGCTATCGGATAGTATCCATAATCGCCTACAGGCAAGCCTTCTCCAAATAACTGCGAATGCGACAGCAGCTTTTGAACAAGAGTTGCCATATATCCAGCTCCTGTGGGGTCTGACGACGGATTCAATGCAGCTTGCAGTCTAGTTCTAACGTAATATTGATTTATCATCGTAAAAAACATAGTTGAAAAAATGACCCCAGAGGGAAAATACACCATAAACAAAGCGTATAATTTTCTTACCCTAAACCATCCCTTGGCAACGGCAACTGTTAATATAATAAGGCAGGAAGTGCCAACCAGAAAAAGAACCGTTAAGTAATGCATAAACGATATTAAAATTATCGGGATAATTGCTAATGCACCGCAAAAAGCAAGCCCCCAATATCCCTCATTGCGCATCCTATACACAAGCCCGGCAAAAATGGTGGGGAACAGCAACAGCGGATAAATTGCAGTATTATATCCGGCAATCCCGCCACCGGAAAGCCAATAATCACCTAACGCTATAGCCATGAGCAGCCCATAAATAATCAATGAGTATTTCCCTATAATCGTAAAGTCCAGAAAATAAGCAGCCAAGAAAACAATCACAGCCAGTCCGGCCCAAGTAACTTGTCTGTAGAACCGTTCCATTCCATCATTGATATCCGTTCCTATAATGAACTGAATAGAGAGCCCCAAAATAATCAATAAAGCTGTTATAGCCAGCAGCGGCCAATCCGGCTGGGGCCTGTGCGTACGATCAAGCTGCTCACCAACCATTACCGGATCACCCATTTCTGCTATAGCCCTGATCGCAGCCGTTTCCTCATCAAGGCCGTCTCTTTGAAAAGCATCCTTTTGGTCAGCCAAATGGTTTTCGATTTCCTCTAAAACATAGGTTTGAGCCCTTTTCCAGCGTATCTGCCGGCGGACAGTTTCCAAATAATCGGCAAATTTATTGGACTGTAGCAAAGTCTACACCTCCCAAAACATTATTGACAGCAGAGGTATAAACTTTCCACTCTTTTGTTTTCTCGTCCAAATACTTGCGTCCTGTTTTGGTAATACTGTAGTACTTGCGCACCCTCAGATTACTCGTGCTTTTTTCGTAAGAAGTGAGCATATTTTTTTGTTCCAAGCTATGAAGCAGCGGATACAATGTTCCTGCTTTTAACTCAAATATGTTCTGCGATTTTTTGCTCAGTTCTTCAATCATTTGATACCCATACATATCCGCTTCTTCCAGTAGTTTTAGGATAAGCATAGTGGTGCTCCCGGTTAACAGGCTTTTATCAATTGGCATAAGAACAGCCTCCTTATATAGATGATCTATATAGGAGTATAGTATATCGACAATCTATATATGTCAATAAGCTAAATTATTTTAACTTCTTTTTAAATCCCTTATATGCTTCAGGTCTATACCCTACAGATTCATAAAAATTACAAGCATCAATTCTATTCGCTTCAGTAACAAGAATTATCTGGTTACATTTCTCTGCTGCTCTTCTTTCTAGTTCCGATATCAGCGCCCTGCCAATTCCACGATTTCTATGCTCTTTATCAACGATCATATTTTCAAGAACCAAAAAAGATTTGCAATCCCCATACAGTTCTTCGCAGATCACGCCCATAACAGAACCGACAAGCTGATTGTCTTCAACCGCACTGAGCAATAGGTGAGAACCATTTCCCTGAAATTTCTTAAACTGTATGTACATCGTATCAATAGAGGAGTCCTCACCCCAAAATTGTTTATACAATTGAGCCAGTTGTGGAATATCCTCTTTAATCATGTCACGCACTATCATTGAGATCCTCAGCCTTTCATAAAATATAGCTGCATTTATCAGCCGAACATAGGAGGTCGGCATTATGGTCCGTCATATAATATTCTCGGGGTTCCCAAGCATCATATACTATTCACATAGTCTAAGTTTCTAATCTGACGTCTCCTGCCCTCAAAATCGCTTCCCCAAGCATTTACCAAAACAGTTATCTAGTACACAAGCACTTCTGACGGCGCCCCTAGAGCCTCCGCATAGTTTAGATTTTTATATCTTTACGACCAAATAACTTTTTTACACAATTGCTTGATCATTCCGGAAAAAACAAGCCACACGAAGGACACTCCTGGCAATCTACAGGTATTTTATACTGGCATGCAGGGCAGATGCACTGTTCAGTTGCTAGATTCTCTTCATCACTTTCTCCATATAAACTCAATAAATCTTCTACTTTAATCCCGTCAATCTCAAGTACCTCCAGCTCATCCGTATAAAACCATTTGATAACTCCTGTTTTATCACATACCGCTGCAACAGGTATTTCCCCGCTTTCCTCACAGGGTAGTAGACTGCCCCCTAAAAGACTTGGCCTTGTTGCTTTATAGGCACCATACCCAGTACCAATCAAAGCGTATACTACTTTCGTATCTCTGTGCTGAACAATGGTCGCCATATTCTCATCACCACCAAAAAATGAATCAAATATAATAAAACAAAAACCCAGTTTGACCTATACGTTCTGTGTGGTCCCTCAGCCTCTTAATCGCATTCAGTGTGTTATTTGCTAAACATTGTTACCATATCTTCAAGTTCTTCATAAATAAGCACTTTCTTTGAAATTCCGAGCATTGTATTTGACATTTCAGAACCTTTTTTTGCAACTATGTACACTGGTATTCCTTTTGCATATGCGTATCCCGACTCTATTCCTAAACCGACACCTTTTTCGGTTACATCAATTACAACTACATTGCTCGAATCGATTTCTTTGAAAGTTGCCTCCATTAGTTCGTTTGGAGCAAGCGTCACTGAACCCCATTTTTCTTTGTCACGGATTATGCAACTAGTCTCATACCCCGCATCTTCAAGAATCGAAGCTATCTTTTCGATTGTAACCCTATTTCTGCAGTCATGATGATACTTAATTCCAATATATGCTTTCATAAGTCAACTCCAAATAATAGGTATTGTTTTAGAAGGTGCCCGACTCTCTATGAGCATGCTCAGCTACCAAGACCAGACTCTATCGACAGCTTCATATGACCAACCAGTTCTATAATCTCATGCTCTCGTCCTTCCCAACTATCATTGCCTTCTCCACGATAGGCTCTTCGGGCTAAATCAAGCAGAGCCGCTTGTTCTTTTGGTAGCCGGGGTATAGCCCATGCAGCAGCTGCATCTTTAGAAGAAATTTCACCAACTGTCACTGTCAGCCACATTCGTGCAAGAGTCAGGATTACATTACGCTCATCACCCTTAATACCCTCCATTAATCCAGGCATCGACTCCTTAATTGCTCTGCGAATATCTTTCATCGGTACGAGATCGAGCATGTCTGAAGCATCAGGCCCCACCAATGAAATACTATTCTCTCTTATTTGCTTCAGCACGATAGCCAAATCAGGATCATAAGCTGGTTCTGGGATTTCTCCTCCCTTATACTGCTCCCTGAGCCACTCACCATAGATAAATTCATTTTTGGGAGGGTATCGCCAAGGTACAACATCAGTTTTGTTTATAATCGTAACTTCAAGAGGTCGGATAGAATCAGTATTTCCTATCTTACCAGAGACCTCCATCAATCTGGTGACGAGGCCTCTTCGAGCTTCTGCTGGTAGTCTCCGATTAACAACCACGAGAACATCTACATCACTGTTTACTTGCAAGCCGCCAGCAACCGCTGAACCGAAGAGATATACTCCTACTACTGCACTACCGAGCAGCTCCTGTACAATCTTGAGGGCTTGAGTTGCTTCTAACGGTATTGTTTTGCTCTCTGTACTCATCTACTATAAATCCTTTCATCTATCCCTCGAATCGGAGACATTGAAAACAACCTGAATATGATTCTTCTGCTCTGAACCCAATTACAGTTCCGTACTATTAAATTGCTTTTTGTAAATCTTCAATATTTACTCTACCATGTGTTATCTTGTTTTCATTTGTTCTATTCTTCCAACATAAGAATATTATTGCCATCAAGATCTTTAACATTAAGCTCTTTCCCACCCCAAACAGCAGTAATCGGTAGGTCAAGAATGACATTTTTTTCTTTCAATTCACGGTATGTTTCATCAAGATCATCACAACGAAAAACAAATGTGACTGCACCGAAATTTGATTTACCCCATTTGTTTTCGTTCCAAATCCAAATAACGGGTTCTTTAATGTTGAAACCTAAATTCTACTCCGTCATAGCTGCATTGACTTGGGTTTTCAGTTAAAATCGGAATACCTAGCTTTTCATTATAAAATTTCACAAGTAATTCGGGATTTTTTGATGAAATATTTATGCCACCAAAACTTTTTATCATGTTATTACACCTCTCACAAAATAACAATTCATTACTTCAGTTGACCAACCAACACTCAAGCTTTTGCTTCTCTTTTCATTTAATCTTTTTTAGCAATACATGATTAAAAAAAGAAATATTTATAAAATCTCTTATATCCGATACCTTCACTTCAAGTTCAAACATTCTTTCTTGCCAGCTTGTGTCATATTTAATTTCATTATTTGAATGTAAAGCAAAAAACGTTCTAATTCCAAGCACATTCTCAATATTAATCTCTAAACCACTAATCCACTCTTTAATATCATTCAACTCATAATAATCAACTTTTCCAAAATAAGCCGCTTCGGCCATCCCCCCGTTGAGCAACATGATTGCCGCATCCAAATTATTTTCAAAAACAACTTTTTGCATGATTCTTCCTGCGTGATTATGTTTTACGATAGATAATATTCCATTGGGTTTAAGCACTCGGTAGAGTTCTTTAAATATATCGTTTCGCTCTTTCGTATACTCTAAAACATTGTGGCATACTACCACATCAAACGAAGCATCTTGTTGCTGTCTTAATTGTTCTAAATCCCCTACTATCTGTTGATAACCATTTTCACATATTCGCATTTCTACCATTTCGACATTTGGTTCAATTGCAACCACGTCATTGTTCTTTGATAAATAATTTGCGGTAATTCCCAGCCCACTTCCGAAGTCAAGAATCTTAGAATTGATTATTGGATGAATTCGAGATAATTGTTCCCAAACAATTCTATAGTATAAAGTATTCCAAGGTTTTTTCATGTTCTCATAATATGTTTTTAAATCATTACTCATCAAGTTTCTCCAATACTCCCCCCACCCTTCCCCTTCTCTTTCAACATACTGCATAATCATACTTAATTAGCTTTTATCGGTTGATTTATATAGTGTCCGGCGTATTCCTGAAGTCTGCTTATTACCCGCATATCTTCTCAGACTCTTGGCAATACGCTGTTACACGACAAATTATGCCCCAAGCTCAGCGACTATCATGGATGGAAGTTCCTAGATCACTTTCAAATTTACTGTGTTTATCTTCAAGATTTCGTATATATTGTTTCATAATACTTCTGTTAATTAGAATCCGGCTTCATAATAATACCAGTTATCTGTAATCTTTTCGGTATACATCCAATTATCGCTATTTGGATTTTCCCACTTTTCCTCCCATCTCCAGCCATCCCCATCTGGTTTAAACTCCACAGATTGTGCTTGAAATCCCAAAGGCCTATCATTACTGATGTAATAGAAACCATAATAGACAGAATTCAGAACTAATCCACTTCCAGAACAATAAAAATCAACAAATTTCTCTTTATTACGCAGTGAATATGGGGTTATCTTCTTTATTCCTATTATTCTGCTCGCTTTCTCATACGTCTGATTCTTGATGCATTCGTTCAAAAAATTTTTATGTATGTATACAATTAAAAAAATTTTTTCTTTCTTAAAACCAAAAAACGACATTATAATAACTACAATAGCGATAAAAATGATTATATTCTTATATCTCTTGAAATTTATATGCTTCAACATCTGAAACACCACCTGGCTGTAAGATCCTAAGGAGTTTTGGCAGTTCTGAGGAGTTACGCAGCATCCCAACCACATGCATCATCTTTTAGTTACGGACTCCTCTGTTATATTATGGATGGCACCCTGATTCAGAACTGCCATGTAAAGGCAGCCCTTGAATCCAATCATCTGCGCATTACCGGTTATTTTTTATGATATTCTATAAAGTCTCTAATGTTAAGAAACTTATCAACATCATCTTTATTATTTGCTACCAAAGAACTCAATGCTTCATGAGAAGTGTTTACTAACCAAAGCTCTTCACTTTTTCTAAAAGACAAATCTTCAGGCAGATCTGGCTGTACCCATGAATGCAAGGAACTCGAAACCTCTTTTAGAGTTCGCTTTGCCTATACATCGGCTCTAAAGTAATAAACTAATGCAGGCCTTTCTCCACAGTATATTGTCCCTGGCCATTCATATTGTTCCTTTACTTCTTTAAGTGAACATGACAGTCTTTCTAAAACACTCTTTGCATTCAGTGACACATAGATACTTTGTCTTACAACTAATATAAATTCATCACAGCATTCAAACGCTAGATCGATTAGAGCCTGATATACTTTGCCTTTTGGGTCAGTAGAGATAAAACATCGATTAACCTCTCCCCATGAACAAGTCCGGCTAAGGAAGGCGGCTTTGCGCCATCTATCATATAACGTCCCGAGGGTTTGCGACGCGTTCCACCCATCATTCATTTTATCAAAGTGTCTCTAAACCTCTCAGACTCCAGCGGAGTGAGCAAGTAATCTTGAATATAGTCGATTAATAGCCTCATCACCATGCTTAGATTCCTGGCTTTGCTCCCAGCCAGCCTTCATCCGGGTGATCTCTTCAACTAAATACCCTTCTACAACTATTTTCTCATCTGGGAGCTGGGAATAAAGCAACTCTCATAGAGCTCCCCCTCCCTCAACCCCAATATATCCCTATTTCTCCACAAATAGTTTTAATCCTGCAAATTCTGACTGATTATTGAACGAGACTACACTCTGATATAGGCGTACTTTTTACCAATTAGTTCATGAATCTCAAAAAACAACCGGATAAGCCTTCAGTCAGGGGGATCATCCGGTCGGTGATTTAGCTTAAATACCCAAGAGCTAGCCAAAAATCTCCTATGCTATGCTGAATATTGGAATATTGAATTCCCGCGTTTTTAGCAACCTCCATGTGTAAATCACGGTTACTTCAGCAAGATAAAGAATTTTACAGACTTAAATCTCTTTTTCAAATATCAAATCAAATTGTCTTATTAAACCGTAACCCGAAAACACAGTTGGAATTGCAGTAATAAATCGCCAACCTTCTTCACTATATTTATCAATTAGCTCCCTATGTTCTGAACTTCTAAACGTTCCTGCTGCCTTTGCCTCGACATAGATATATTTATATATTTTAATCACCCCCTCTCTTTTAAATTAGCTTACTATTTTTCATCTTTCTCACTTAGAGGGTAAGAGTGTTTGGGGACATCAAGTCCAAGCAACCCTTGTTCAATGTGGTAATCACTCGCTCATTCATACTATTCATCGATACGATAAAACCAAGCAGAGCAAAATTGATGACGCCTGTGAATTGGCTAAAACGATGCCCATTCCCCCTAAGTCAGGCTATGCCTTGGTCGATTCTTGGTATACATGCTCTAAACTCATGAACACTTATGCAGCAAGAAGTTACCAACTGATTGGAGCTCTTAAAACCAACCGCATCCTCTATCCTCAAGGGATTCGAGTTCGTCTCGATACCTTTGCCTCTTATGTGACCCAAAAGGAAGTTCGCCTTGTGACAGTGAACGGTTCATCCTACTGGGTTTATCGCTATGAAGGAGCTCTCAATGATATCGGGAATGCCGTCGTCTTATTGTGTTGGCCGAAAGAAGCCTTTCAAGAATCTAAAGCCCTGCATGCCTTTCTGTGCACAGATGTTTCCTTAGAAACACAAACCATTTTGGATTACTACAGCAGACGATGGCCCGTTGAGATCTTCTTTCGACAAGCCAAGGGCAATCTTGGTTTCAATGGCTACCAAGCGCGGTCGATCCGTTCCATTGAAAGGCTTTGGACATTGCTTGCTTTTACCCATTTGCACTATACTATTGGGCTGGGAAAGCCGCTACCCTTTGGCGCTGGACTACGGAGAGTCAGAAAAGAAGTAAAAGGGCACTACATTCAATGGATTTATAGTTGTGGTAAAAAGGGAATACCTTGGGATGACATTTTAAAACATCTAAAAGCTGTATAGGGGGAAGTCTCGCCAAGTTTCTGTAAATATTTGTAACGAAAAATACTCATTTATAGATAATTACCTTTCTTCAGGTGATTATTACAGGTTGTATAATCGTTATTGCATATCCACGATCAGATCGTAGATAATAGTCACTGCTTTAGCAATATCAGCATATTCGGTCCATTCGACGGGGCAGTGACTCCTACCGTCCTTGCTAGGCACAAATACCATCACCGTATCTATGCTCTGACCGATAGCCAGGGCATCGTGACCGGCTCCGGAAGGCATGCGCTGCCAACTATAGCCATGAGTTTCGCAGCTTTTTTGCAGCATGGACAACATGTTCTCGCTCAAGTCGACTGGTTCAATGGTTAGCTTGTTGTGCATTTCCCAGGAAGCACCATTCGCCTTGCAGGCCTTATCCAGTTCCGCCCGGATTTTGGCAACGATGTCATTGATATTATCATTGTTGCGGGAGCGTATATCTATCGAAAACTGAACTTCTTCGGCGATAATATTCATTCCACCAGGGAGTACTTTAACAAAGCCGGTTGTGACCACGGTTCCATCACCTTTTTCCCGAGCCCAATCAGGTATTTTAGAGATTACCTTGGTGGCAGCCGCTACGGCGTCAATACGCATATCCATCGGAGTTGTGCCGGCGTGATCTGCACGCCCGTGCACTGTAACGATAAAACGTTGGATGCCCACAATACACTCCACAAGACCAATCTCCACTTTTTTCTGGTCAAGCACCGGGCCTTGCTCAATATGCACTTCGATAAATGCTTTGATTTTGCTCAGATCTTGTTTGGCTTTCAGCACATCCTCGGGAACTAGGCCGTATTCTTGTATCGCCTTGTAAACGGATACATTATCTTTATCTTTATATTGATGCAGATCCTCAAGAGTAATCTGCCCCAGCATTGCTTTGGATCCAAAATAACCGGTACCAAATCGCATGCCCTCTTCGTCACAAAATCCTACGACTATAAAATTGCGTTTAAGTTGCACACCATTTTCTTTTAGCAAGTGGGCAATTTCTATGCCGGCTACGATACCGGCCAGCCCATCAAAATTCCCTCCATTGATCACGGTGTCGTAATGGGAGCCGACTACTAGCGCCGGAGCCTGCGTATCCTCGCCTTCCAGTACACCGATTACGTTTCCGGCCTGATCCTCATTAACCTTCAGTCCTGATTCAGCCATCAAAGTCTTGATAAAATCTGCAGCCTGACGCGCTTCTTTGGTAAACGGAAGCCTGGTGCAACCATGACCGGGGGTTGCCGTGAATGTGGAAAGCTTCTCTAATTTTTTTTGTATATTAATTGAAATCGTATCTTTATCCATTAATTTATACTCCCTCCTCTAACATCTTTTGCAAACAATTATACGGGAATCCCAACTTACTTTACGCTATCTTCCTGCCATTCCACGACTACCGATCATGGTATTGTTCCATATTCTCTTGGATATCAGGAAGCCTTTTTGTTCCACCACCTTCCTGTCTCCCAATTTGAGCCAAGGTCATAAGCCTGCTCCATAGCCTTTCTTGATTGACCATTAATTTTACCCCCCTTGTAGAAAGCATTGGAAATTACTAAGAATAGGCAACACATATATTTATAATGTGTTGCCTACAAAATATCTTTAAACAGTTTGCCACCTGAGTTTATACCCTGGACTAATCATCTAACGTTTCAAAAACCACCTCTCGTCCCCCATGTAAATGAATCGTTTGCCCAAATTCAGTAAGTTTCTCATTTCCTTCAATGATTGTCATAAAATGATTTGCTGCTAAATTGCCATTAGGACATGAAAGTACACAACCACCCCAAGGAATCCATATCTCCCCACCCATTTGTAAGTGGGGAATATTTCCGGGGTACATCATTACTTCCCCTTTAGAAGGCCGGCATGTTGCCTTTTCAAAAGGCACCCCATGACCAAGGTTTTTAAGACGAATAAAACTTGCATTACCACTCCAGGAAACGTGAATCATGGTTTCTTTGTACGGTAATAGGTTTAGAAACCACTCACAGGTTTTGGGACTCTTCTCTTCTTCTAATCTTCCAACGAAAGAGAATTCACCAGAGGTAATTTTAATGCGTGTCATTTACTTTCTCCTTTAAAAAATTAATTATTATTATCCATTAAGGGATATACTTACATATTTTCCATTTGAGTTTATACCCTGGACTAATCCTCTGACTTTTCAAAAACTACCTCTCGTCCCCCATGCAAATGAATTGATTGCCCAAATTCTGCAAGTTTCTCGTTTCCCTCAATTATAGTCATAAAATGATTTCCTGCTATATTACCATTAGCACATGAAAGTACACAACCACCCCAAGCGAGGAATATCTCCCCACCCATTTGTAAGTGGGGAATATTTCCGGGATACATCATCACTTCTCCCTTAGAAGGTCTGCTTGTTGCTTTTTCATAAGGCACTCCATGGCCAAGGTCTCCAAGGCGAATAAAACTTGCCTTGCCACTCCAGGAAACATGAATCATGGTTTCTTTGTAAGGTAATAGATTTAGAAACCACTCACAGGTTTTGGGGCTCTTCTCTTCCTCTAATCTTCCAATAAAAGAGAAATCTCCAGAGGTAATTTTAATGCGTATCATTTACTTTCTCCTTCCAAAAAGTTAATTGCTATTATCCAAACTATTTAAAAAGTACGACTAGCAGTCAGATTCCTATTTTTGCTTCACCTTTATGTCAAGAAGTAAAAGATTTCTGTCTGGGTTAGTTTTGAAGGTAAGGTTAGAACTTAAACCCGTAAAGTAACTTTCAACATAAAGCGGAATATCCGGCAGCTCTTGAGCAATTATTCCTTGAATTTCTCTATATTGTTGGACTCGTTCTTCAAGGTTCATATTTTGTTTGGCCTTCTCCACTAATTCATCTACTCTGGCATTTTTATAAAGACCAACATTTTCTTGTTGAGCCTTTGAGCTATATAGATCCATAAATTGAGAAGCGTCAAGCAGTGGATTACTTTTTCCGCTTAAACATAATCCTTCAAATTTTCTGCCGTCACGAACTTCCGCATAGCGACTGGATTCAAGAATCTCTATCTCCGTTTTAATACCAACTTCCCCAAGCATGGCAGCAATCATTTGAATAACATCTGTGTCCATTAAATATTTACCTTTGGGGCCATTCAGCTTAATTGTAAAACCCTTCTCATAACCGGCTTCTTTCAACAATTGTTTAGCTTTCTCAGGATCGTAGCGGTAAGTATTATATAATTTGGGGTCAGACCCGGTGGCCTCTTCGGTAACTTTTGTCAAAGTAACTATTCCAGTTCCTTTTAACACTTTATCAACAATTTGTTTGTCATTGATCGCATAGTCAATTGCCTGACGAACCCTTACATCTGCTAACGGTTGTCCTGGAGTCAAGTTTGTTAGCAAATGGATAACTTGAGAGGTTTGTCCCGTAACAATCGATACGCCCTTCGTGTTATTTACTCTGTCCCATTCGGCAGGAGGAACATCTTCAGCATATTGCACTCCTCCAGTAATTAACTCGGATACACGCGTTGTCGCTTCAGGAAGGGCCCGAAAAACGATTTTATCCCAATCCGTTACATTGCCCCCGAAATAATCCTTAAATTTTGTTAATACTAATTGACCATCCAATGCAAAGTCTGCCACTTGGAAAGGACCTGAACCAACAGGCTTTTTCATAAATACATCCCAACCATTTTCCTTCAGATACTTTTCCGGTAGAATACTTGCGGAATAATGAGCTAGACGGGACAATAAAAGCGGGTAAGGGTACTTAGTAATAATCTCAAAGTTCAGATCATCAATAACCTTAACATCTTGAATTGTTGTAAAGTTAGAATTTCTCAGTAACTTTGGATCGTTCCTAACGCGATCTAAGGAAAATTTAACATCGTTAGCAGTTAATATGTCGCCGTTATGAAATCTGATGCCTTTTTTTAGAGTAAAGTGCCAAGTTGTATCATTAACAAGCTTATAATCTGAAACTAAACTTGGTAAAATATCATATTTATTGTCTTTGTTAAAGTCCCTTATAAATAGGGTGCTAAAAACATTGTTAAGAGTACCATTAGCACTCGAAGTATTTTGAACGTCAAAATTGGGGTCAACGCTTTTTCGCCCTAGTGTTAACACATTTTCTTTCGCAGAGCCTGTGTCGGATTGATTTTTATTGTTGCTACAAGCTGGGAGTACTAGCATTGATATAGTCAAAAGCATAACAAGCAACAGATGCCTTTTATTAAGTTTTTTTTTCATTTTATTTCCCCTCCATGAATTTTAAAACTAATCCTCTAATTTTGCCTTCTTCAGCTTCTCAATTTATCACCCCCACGCCATTTTTTATTTCCAGGATTGTTCCGAACTCAGCAGATAACACCTGCATCTCTTTGAGAATTCTCTGTCCGTCTTCCGCCGCAGCAAGTTCAGGAAAACCCTTTCTGGATCGAGGCCGATTAAACCCGAGAGTAACTGGATGAATAACAGATCTCCTGGGTCTGCGTAAGTACTCGCTCCAACACCTTATCCAAATTTTCAGCTGACTGATCTCTAATATTACCTTTTCAGTATCATCCCGTTATTTAGAGAAGCAACGAATGTTCCTTGACTAGAAGTAAGAGGAAAATGACAAGCTGCCATATGGCCATCTCCACGATCCACCAGCAAAGGTTCTTCCATTTTGCATTTTTCTTGTGAGTAACTGCATCTTGTATGGAAACGGCATCCCGAGGGTGGATTAGCGGGACTTGGCATATCACCTTCCAAGATGATGCGTTTCTTCTGCTCACGCAAACTTGGATCAGGGATTGGTACAGCTGCGAACAACCCTTCAGTGTAAGGATGTTTAGGAGAACTAAAGATTTGCTCTTTACTGGCTAATTCCACTATTTTACCCAGGTACATGACAGCGATCCGATCGCTGATATGCTTAACTACCGGTAAACCATGGGCGATAAAGATATAGGTGAGTTGAAATTCCTTTTGAAGCTTAGAAAGAAGGTTTAATATCTGGGACTGAATGGATACGTCCAGAGCTGAAACCGGCTCGTCACAAATAATAAGTTTGGGCTTTAAAGCGAGAGCCCGGGCGATACCGATACGTTGTCTCTGCCCACCGCTGAATTCGTGAGGATAACGGTCGATAAAACTGGAACTTAAGCCCACGGTGGTCATTAATTCCGTGACCATCTTACGCAGTTCTTTCCCGGACGCAATCTCGTGAGCGATGAGCGGTTCGGCAATAAGCTGGGATACCCTCATTCTCGGATTTAAACTCGAAAAGGGATCTTGAAAAACAACCTGCATATCTCTTCTTTTTTGGCGAAGTTCTTTAGGGGAAAGTTGCAGATAATTTCGTCCTTCAAACAAAACTTCCCCTTCCGTCGCTTCCAGAAGCCGAAGGATCACGTTACCGGTTGTTGATTTGCCGCAACCAGATTCACCGACAATCCCTAGTGTCTCGCCTTCATATACTTTAAAGCTGACGCCGTCAACTGCTTTGAGATATTGTTTCTGCTTTTGGAACCATCCTTTGGTTATATCAAAATATTTTTTTAAATTATTGACCTCCAGAAGCGGCTTTTCTTTTTCTGAATTCGTCATCCAAATTCACCTCCTCAACTTCATGCAGCCAACAACTAACATGATATTTTGGTTTGATTTCCAAAAGCTCCGGCGGTTGTTCGATACACTTAGCCATGGCCAGCGGACAACGGGGATGAAAACGGCATCCTTTCGGCATATTAGAAGGTATCGGAACGGTACCTCTGATTGAAACCAGCTGATCTTTTAACTCATGAATTTTCGGAATACTATTGAGCAACCCTCTCGTATAGGGATGTTTAGGGTGATTAAAAAGAGTGTAAATATCCCCTACTTCAACAACTTTACCAGCGTACATAACAATAACGCGGTCAGCCATCTCAGCAACTACGCCAAGATCATGGGTAATTAACAAAATTGCCGTATTAAGCTTCTTCTGTAAGTCCTTCATCAATTCCAGTATTTGAGCCTGAATCGTAACGTCTAAGGCTGTAGTAGGCTCATCCGCTATTAATAATTGGGGATTACAAGATAAAGCCATGGCTATCATGATTCTTTGGCGCATTCCTCCGCTTAACTCAAACGGATAAGAATCAATTACTTTGTCAGCCCGGGGAATATTAACTCTCTTTAACATTTTGATGGCTTGTTCTCTTGCCTCTTTCTTTGAAACGTTTTGATGCAAAAGGATAACTTCAGAAATCTGAAAACCAATTTTATAGACAGGGTTTAAAGACGTAAGGGGTTCTTGAAAAATCATCGAGATATCATTGCCTCGCAACTTTTGCATCTCTCTTTCAGAAATCCGGGTTAAATCTTTATCATGAAATAAGATGTGCCCTTCTTTGATCTTTCCCGGTTTGCTGACAAGTCCCAATATAGAAAAAGCAGTAACACTCTTGCCGCAGCCGGATTCCCCAACCACAGCGACAACTTCGCCTTTATTCACCTCAAAGTCAACCCCATCAACCGCGGCAACCTCTCCCTGATCCGTTTCAAAGCAAGTTCTTAAATTTCGTACGCTGAGTAATATTTCAGTTGACATTGCGATCCCTTCTTTCATTAAGATCTACGTCCTTGAGAACGTGGATCAAGCAGATCACGTAACCAGTCTCCAAAGAAAATAATGCTTAGTACTGTTAAGGTGATAGCAATCCCGGGAAAAGTAGCCAGCCACCAGCTTGTAGCCAGGTACATTCTCCCTTCACTTAACATATAGCCCCAAGAGACCGTAGGCGGTTGAACGCCAAGACCCAGAAAGCTCAAGCTAGCTTCCGTAAGGATTACTGAAGAAATATTGATTGTGCATATTACAATAAACGTCGAAAAGCAATTGGCCAGCATATGCTTAAACATTATTACCCGGGTTTTTGTCCCAATAGCATAAGCAGCTTTCACAAATTCCCGTTCTCTGAGACTCAGTACCTCTCCTCGAATAAACCGAGTATACTTGGTCCAAGTCGTACATCCTAACACTAAAATCAAGGCCATAACACCTGGTTTAAACACGCTGATAATGACCAGGACGAGCAAAACATTAGGAAGAGCTAATAAAGCCTCAACTAATCTCATAATAATATGGTCAATTATTCCTCCGTAATAGCCACTAACGACCCCTAGGATTGCTCCTATGGTACCTGCCACTGCGACCGCACATATACCGACGATGAGGGAAACTCGCGAGCCATAGATAATACGGCTCAACAAATCTCTTCCCAAATTATCTGTTCCGAGAAAATACGCCGCATTGCCACCTTCCATCCAAGAAGGCGGGAGAAGCATTACATCCAAATCGATTTTATTCGGTGCATGGGGGGCAATTTGTCCTGCAAATACAGCAATGAAGATAATGCTCAGGACACCTAATAAACCTAACAAACCTGTTTTACTTCGTAATAAAGACTTTAATAATACTCGTAAACGATCTTTTTCCTTGCCTATATCGTATTCTGCTTCCGAACGCATTAATTCTGATTTAGTGTCTGTTAGCATATTCTCACCCCCCATTTAATGAAATTTAATCCTTGGGTCCACCGCACGATACAAAATGTCTGCTACTAAATTCATGACCACGATAGCGGTAGCACTAATCATCACGCACGCTTGTACTACAGCCATGTCGCGGAGATTAACTGCTTGAACAAGCAATTGTCCCATGCCAGGCCAAGCGAAAACAGTTTCTGCGATCATCGATCCGCCAACAAGATGCGCAACTTGCATAGACATAATCGTAACAACGGGTATCAGGCAATTTCTAAAAGCATGCCGGAACACAACAATATAGCCCGGCAATCCTTTACTTTTTGCTGTCCGTACATAATCCTGTTGTAAGACTTCCAACATATTAGACCGGACCAAGCGGGTCATCTCAGCTGCTGAATTCCACCCCAGTGTAATCATTGGCAAGACCAAATGAGCCGGGCTCCCTCTTCCGGAAACAGGAAATATCGGAATAATTACAGCAAAGGCTAAAATAAGCATGATTCCCTGCCAAAAACTAGGCATTGCTTTTCCCAGAACTGAAGCCCCGGTAATTAAAACATCGGAAAGCGAGTTTTGCTTTAGCGCCGATAAGATTCCCAGCGGTATCGCAATTCCAACGCTAAATAGCATTGCAAAGAACCCCAACTGGATTGTCGCCGGCAATCTTTGCATCACAAGATCAAAGGCCGGTATATTATAACGATAGGAAATTCCGAATTGCCCCGTAAGAGCATTCTTTAAAAAAATACCGTATTGAACATAAAAGGGCTGATTTAAGCCTAGAGCATCCCGCAGGCTTGCGACTTGCTCCGGTGTCGCTTCGTCCCCCAGCAGCTGGACAATAGGATCGCCTGCTACATAAACTAAGGCATATAATATGAATGAAATAATGAACAATACAGGTATAACCTGTAGCAGCCTTTGCAAAATGTATTTTCCCATATTTTTCACCTCGAATTAATAGGAATTTAATTAGGAATATTCAAACAACTAATACTAAACAACGCCCTAAACATTCTCGCGAACAATGGTGAGTTCCTTATAGGTTTGGCAGATGCATGAAATCATCAGGACAAGATATTTACATTGGGAACAATCCCCAATGTAAATATCCTACTCGTATTTATTGCCCTGTTGAATGATGGCAGTAGTTGAATCAAGCGGTCAATTTCGCTTCGGCATGGGTAAAAATCTCCATTAGGGTTCATGAAACTATAAACTTAGGCGTTTTAACCCTTACTTCTTTAACGCTAATAAGTTCCTTATCGTCTCAGCATCTTGGGCGTTAAGTTTGGCAAGAGCAGACTCGATCGCTCCCGCGTCGCTAAACGGTCTTTGGGTTGCCAGGCTTTGGGCTGCTTGAGCGTCAACTCCTAAACTGCCTAGCAGGTTGTTCAAATGTTGTGCTGGGAGGAGATTGAACCAACGCAAGGCCACATCGGATTTCCCTTTTTCCGTCAAGTTTCCGAGTACACAAACTTGATTAAGCGTTCCATCAGGGTAACAATCCAACCTGACATGAGTAGCCTGCCGATCAGATGCCACATTATATTTTTGTCTGCAATCGCGTCTGAACTTCGTATATGGCACCACTTCCCACCAGGAATTAGGATCATCCATATCATCCTTTGTCGCGTCACATGTATAAACTGAGATTGCATCCGGGTGATTATAGAATACTTTCTCGGAATCTACGATTACTTGGCCGATTAACGCGGCTCCAGCCAATTTAATGATCATCCAGTCTTTTCCGTCAAGTACGTAACGGCGGGAGGCCTCCCATTTTTCTCTTTTCGCCAGATAAGGCACATAGGGGCAAAGAAGGTTACTGGCTTTGTTATGCCATTCATCGCTCACGCTGACAAGTTGTCCGCCGTTTTCGATAGCTGCCAAATCAATCGACAGTCCGGCAAATTCACGAAGATCCGGAACAACTTCGCCAAATACCCGAAGCCGGGATATGCCACCGGAAGGAATATTGTTAAGTCTCACGTGCGTGAATCTGCGTTCGTCATTGATTTCAAACTTGTGCGTGTGGTGGAAGCGCAGCTTACTCTTCGGCACAAGTTCCACCCATTCTACAGAAGGATCAGTTAAGTCCTGTTCAGAAGGGTACCCTTCCATCGCACAAGCTTCAAGAGAAGCGTATTCAGCAGCATTATTATAATAGAATGCCGTATCAATAATGGCGCCACGGATGACGCCCGGAATTCCAAGACGAACAATTGCCCAATCATGGCCGGGGTCGCGTCTCCGCCGGGTTTCCCACCCATCTGAAGCACCGCCGGGATTAAGGTGTTTCGGTGATACAGGCTCATGCTGAATCAGGTTCTCTTTCGGACGAAACGACTGGTCATTGGCAGCGATTACACTTCCACGGAACTTTCTTGATGAAAGTTCAATAAGACTTTCAAAACTACAAGTCTGGTCCGCGGTTGCAGGAGCATTTGGATCAATGTCTTTCTTAACAAATCTCAATGTTAGCACCCTTTCTTATTTCAAAATTAAGAAGCGTCGGAAACAGTGATGGACATTCTACAGAGTGCAGTTGTGGCCAACACACTGTAGTCAGCACACTTTTTCTAGACACCCTTGCAAATATTTATCATGATTATAAAATGAGAGTCACATAGGGAAGCCTTTTTGTACCACCACCTCCTCCATAGCCTTTCTTGATTGACCATTAATTTTACCCCCTTTATAAAAAGTTTTTGAACTCATAAAACATTATTGCAAATATTATGCCAGGTATTCTGATACAACGTTTTTCCTTGCCAACTTGGCAATTCAAGCCCAATCGGATAAGTTTTGTCAATTTATTCATTGTTTTTGCAATTGTTTTTCAATTTAATGGATATATAATGGGTATATAATGGTTGGCCAAAACTTCACCCAAAGTTTGCGTTTTTAAAGCAAATAGAATTAAATCTAATCCTCTATTTTTTCAAATACAATTTCCTGCCCGCCGTGTAAATGAACAGTGTTTCCAAACTCAGCTAGTTGTTCGTTTCCCTCTATAATTGTCATGAAGTGATTTCCTGCTAAATTACCGTTAGGACATGCTAATACATTACCGCCCCAGGAAAGGTAAATTTCACCGCTCATTTGCAAGTACGGGATATTTCCTGGGTACATTAGCACTTCCCCTTTAGACGGACGGCTTGTTGCATTTTCAAAGGGAACATTATGTCCTAGATCCTCTAGCCGAATAAAACTTGCCTGTCCACTCCATGAAACATGAATCATGGTTTCCTTGTAGGGTAAAAGGTTAAGAAACCATTCACAGGTTTTTGGACATTTTTCTTCTTCCAACCTTCCAATAAAAGTAAATTTCCCTGAAGTAATTTTGATGGATGTCATTTGCTCTCCTCCATATTTTTATTTTTATAAATTTATTAAATATAATGCAATTTACATGCCAAGTTTAAAAATGCGATTTATCTAAGAGAGTTTAAAAGCCTGTTCTTTTAGATATAGTTAACAAATCCATTAAAAGCCACTAAGCAACTAATAAGAGTTAACAGATATTCTTTTTAAGAGTAAAACAAATGACTATATTTCAGTAGCGTTGCATTAAAATAAAAACCTTATGTCAATACCAAAACATCTTTATCTTAATTAATCAATAATTCCTTATATGGTGTATACACTCATTTGCTTCGTTCCTCTTTTTGCCCAAAGGGCCATTCACCTAAGAGGTAGCCCTATTCCACATTTTTACACATATTTCTTACAGTATGACTGGGCCATAGGCCAAATCATTGAGCCACTGTGTCTGTTCTTCTTTCAAGATAGTATGCTCCGTCATTCTATAAATCGCTTCATAAGGGATTCGTTTCGAACCCTTTCTCTTTCGTCGTCGCAGCTTCTCTAAAAACTCTTCATACCTCTCAAAGAGACAGGCGATAAGCAGTCGTAGCAAGGTGAGTAAGTCTCTTGGATAGTCCGCTTCAAGCTTGAGCAGGACTAGAGAACAGTAGGTCAGGGTGAACGGTTCATTGACGCTATCATCGATCGTTGCTTCGCGCAGGGAAATCTGACTGTGACTAATGCTTTTCCTCTAATACCTGTGTAAACGTCAAATAAACCCGCACCTCCATACGATGCGGGTCAGTCTTCCTCCCAAATGTACTTCTCAGCTATCTCATCCTTTGGTTTCGGGAAAAACACCTTCTGTGGCAAAGCACTACTTCCGGGAAGAAGTTCTTCTATAGATGTTAGGTAGCCGGGTATTCCCTAGATTAGGGCTGGTTACTACTTGTATATTGTCTCAGATTTTAGGAATATGCTATTATCTGAAGTCAGCACCTCTCCAAAATCACCCTGGAACCTTCCTTGCAGAATAAGAAAGTAATATGCCAATTACTAGAAACAATACTGCAAGGCGAAATACCAATAGCCCAATAGACCACATGCCTAATACAGATACAATCATTAAGAAAGTAACAATAATCCATACTAATATTCTATTCCCATTCCATGCACCTAAAGCTCCGATGATTGATATTACAAACAAACAGATTGGCCAAAATAATATCGCCTTTGCTCCGGGATGTTCCAAGGCAAACTGCAAAGCCGTTATTGTTTCGGGAGGAAGATCAGCCTGTCCTCCCGTATATTTGAAACCAAACCACATCTGATATCCCAAATAAATTGAGAGAAAAGGCGCACAAACTGCTAAAAGTTTAATTAGCTTTTTAACCACTTTTATCTCCCCCTTAATCAACCGTATATTGGCTTTATTAATTCCGCTATCATCGAGGAATTCCATGTACACTCCATGCTGCTGAAAAGTAACTGTGAAGTGACACGGGCGGCAGATATATCCTATTGATAAAAAGCTATTCCTATGAGCTTAAGCACCCTACTCGCATACATCATCCTCCTCTAAAGTGTCGGGAATTCAGTGTTATTGGAAGGATGAGACCCTCGAAGCCAGAATGCAGCGTCTTGGATCTTCTCACATTAATACTCATCAATTAATCTCTTGCCAAGTTTAAATAACGGTCGTAACGACACAAGAGATACTATAGTGATTACAATAAAACCGATTGCCAATTTAGTAGCTACAAGCTGTTCTCCATACCTTCCAAAGACCACGTATAATCCAATCGGCAAATTTAATAAGATGCCCGTAAGTGTTCCTGGCGCATACTTCTTAAGAACTATTGTAGCTATTAGGTGAGGAAAGATGGCATTAAATGACATCATCAGTAAAAAACCAAAATACAAATACTTTATAATCTCATTTGAGGCTCCTGATATTAAAAAGATAAAAGTTAAAATATATCCTAATAATGTCACGACCATTACTGCAAAGTGAAACTCATTTTTCTTCACTTGAGGATGGTATCTTCCAGCGTACTTTGACCACTTGGGTAACCAAATACCTTCTTCAATATTATGTAATGTAAAGGACATCAAAAATAATAACTCAAACATCCTTTTCCCCCCAGTTACATAGAACAACTTAAAACGTGAGGCAGGACGCAAAGCTTATCCTTCCGCGGTATTTCGCCTAACATTTAGGAGTTCCCGCAGCATCCCGACCCCATTCATCATCATTTAGTCGTGGGACCCTTCTGTTATATGACGTTTTCTGCCCCACGAAACCAGAGCGCCACAGAGAGGCATTCCCTACAATCTCATACGCGCATCATTTATAGGGAATAGCTCCCGTGCTGTTCCGCTATAATCCTGTTGGACATAATACTACCAACACTTATTGTCTAATAAAATGTCATAAGGCTTAAAAACTCTGAGGAGCGGTTTGATTCTTTCCCTCTATTTTTTCCTCTACTATTATTATACTTTTTTTGTAAATGAAGAAATTACTACGTATCCTAGAAAAATTGCAACATATTTTATCCCATTACCAACTAAGAGAAAAAAGCTAAAACTAACAATTAGTTGAGGCCAAGTTATACCCAGATAATGACTATTGACAATAACTAAAGTTATAAATAACGGTAAGCCCAGAACAAATAACCTTTCTTTATTTACTTTCCAAGAACCAACTTTTTTATATTCATTGATAAAATGTAAACTTCCAATAAATACTCCAAAAATAAAAGACGATATGATTTGGACTGGAATATTCAAAGCATAATTAAAAGTTGAATCCGTTAAAGCTTTCATATATTGATTTAACCCGTTAGATGCTATAAGTAAAACTATAAAAATAACCAAGACACCTATATATTCTATGTACTTCCTCAAAGCCATCCCTCCATATTTTAGTTCACATTCTCCTACAATTATGAAGTAAAGCTCTCGTCTAAAGCCCGCCATGGACGGCGTCTCTTGAACCTCTGCATATTTACAATATGTAAGAATAGTGGATAGTCGCAACCACTTTTTGAAAATCAGCCCTGAAGTATAAGCTTACTCGGCTACATTGAAATAAACCTCGAAAAACCGTGACTATGTTTGGCACTATGACTATCCTCTGGAAAATTCATTCGTGCCTTCCACAGCCTGTTGCACCTCATATTCGAGGAGAAGCATCCCACTGGGATAGGCGCGGTGTCGGACGAGCTCCAAACGCCGACGTATCCCGTGCGGGGGGAGCAACTGCACCCCACCTCCCAGAAGAATCGGTATAATCGCCGGTTCGAATGTATCAACCAGATTCCAGGCGAGAAGTTGAGAGAAGAGACTCCCTCCGCCGTAGAGCCAGATATCTCGACCGGGTTGCGCACGAAGCTCTCGAACTCTTGCCTCAAGGCCCTCGCTCACGATCTCAACATCAGGATGGTCCACCGGTCGAAGCGACCGCGAAACCACGATTACTTGCTTTCCGCGAAAGCTCTCGCCCATTGCGCGTACGATCTCGTACGTGCGTCGCCCCATCAGCAACGTATCAAATTGCGCATACAGCGCCTCAAAATCGAACGAGGGCTCTGGGGTAATCCAATCAAAATCATCGTTCGGTGCCGCAATGTAGCCATCCATGCTACATGCGACCTGATATCGCACCCGTCTCATCCAATTATCACCTCCACCTTGATCAACTCTTGTCCAACTGAAAGAAACTGTTTTGTCTAACATCTTAGATACCGGGAAGCAATAATCCTTAAATAAGTATTATTTACAAAAAAGTTCGCTAATGTAATTCTATCTGCCGGAACATCTTATTAATTGCGCGTTTTGCTACAAGTGCGACTAGCAACCACACTACGTAATCCGCGCATGGACGCGGCCTTTGCATACGGTTTCATATAACGTCCTGAGGAGTCCCGCAGCGTCCCAACCACTTCCATTATCCGCTAGTTTCGGGATTCCTCTGTTATCTTAAGATCGGTGCCCCATAGGAATACCTAATTAATTGTTCCCTGATTTGCGCTACTACGTAATTACGCATATACTGTATTTAGAAAGAGCCGAAAGGGTGATATTCATGTCCGCTATCTCCCGTAGAATTTTCGTTCAAAAACGAAACCTTATAAGCCTACCAAGAGATATCAGAGAAAAACTCAATATTTCTGAAGGTGATGTTCTCGACATTAGGATAGATGACAATAAAATCATCATTGAACCCATGAAACTAGTCCCCTCTGGCCAAGCATACTTTTGGACTGACAAAGCCCAAAATGATATGCTCGAAGCCAAAAATGACGTTGAATCAGGTAACGTTCGTGAGTTTAGCACAATTCGCGAATTTCTTGACGGTATCGAACAATGACTAGGCGCTTCAGATCTACCCGAAAGTTTGATAAGCAATTTAAGCAGCTTAACTCGAAAACATTAAAGCAAGCCCAGAAAGCCATTGAGCTATTCATGTCTGACCCAACTCATCCATCACTGCGATACAAAAAAATTCAAGGGACTGATAACTTCTATGAGATCAGTGTCAATATGTCGATACGTATTATTATTGAAGTGGCTTCTGAAGCGAGTGATCAAATCAACACACTTTATATCATCGGAACTCACGATGATGTATTTCCACCAAAGTAGCCTCAACCGGCTGCTTTTTTGTTCCGCCGACTTTCAGATAACGTTTCGAGGAGTCCCGCAGCGTCCCAACCACATGCATCATCCTCTAGTTGCGGGACTCCTCTGTTATCCGATGCCGTACGCCCCTAAATCTAGAGGCCGCCAAGGACGGTGGCCCCTTGAGCCTCCATTTATTTGCTCTGTGATATCAGTACGTTCTTCTTTATCTACATTGTGGATGACCGTATCTATATCTAATAAATCTATATCTTTTGCTATTAATCTGGGTTGTAAAAGGTAAATAGAAATACCTACAAAGGCGATTGCTATTACAACTGTCAGAACCAATTTCTTTTTCAAGCAAATCACCTCCAATAAAAGCTCACCGGACCCTGAGTTGCCAAAAAGCCACGGCGCTGGCTGCAGCAACGTTCAAAGAGTCCACGTTATGGGACATAGGGATGCACGCGGTGTAATCGCAGTCAGCAATCGTGCAGGGCGCCAGTCCATTACCTTCTGAACCCAATACGATAGCAAGTTTTTCTTCTGCCATGAGCTGCGGATCGTCTATGCTGACAGCGTTATCATTTAAAGCCATGGCAACGGTCTTAAAGCCCAGCTTGCGTAGACTCTTCATGCCCTGCTGCGGCCACTGCGAGGACTCGCTGCCAATACGGGCCCATGGCACTTGAAAGATGGTACCCATGCTCACCCTCACCGCACGCCGGCACAGTGGGTCACAGCATGAGGGGGTAAGCAACACGGTATCGATGCCTAGCGCCGCAGCCGAGCGAAAAATGGCACCGACGTTGGTGGAGTCCGCAATCCCTTCAAGCACAGCCACTCGACTTGCACCGGCACACGCCTCCTCAACGCTGGGTAGATGAGGACGCCGCATGGCACACAGCACACCGCGGGTCAGCTGAAAGCCAGTCAGCCCTGCCAGCAGGTTGCTATCGGCAGTATAGACGGGGATATCTCCGCAGCGGGTGATTATACCGTGCGCCTGCCCTGCAATGTATTTGCGCTCCATCAAAAGTGAAATAGGCTCGCATCCAGCGTCGAGGGCAAGTCCAATTACCTTGGTACTCTCCGCAATAAAGATTCCTATCTCCGGCTCCAACCGGTTGCGCAGCTGCGTTTCCGTCAGGCGAGCAAAGACATCCAAATTGGGCAATGAAAAATCGCTTATCTCAATGATATTTGACATCTTATCTCCTTATGTTCGAGGTTAGTGAAACATATAAACCTTGATTTTTTTGCAATATAAAATCCTTTTTTACCGTAAGTAAGAATTACACCACCATCAATATACTATACTATTAACTACACTATATTGCATATAAGACACACCTTTCTACCACTACGAAATAATAATCTACAAGTACGAATTTAAGTTCTCGTCTATATCCCGCCATGGACGGCGGGCGGTCTTGAAGGAAATGTCATATAACGTTCTGGGCATTCCCGACGCATCCTAACCACATACATCGTCCTCTAAGTGTCGGGAACCTGCCGTTATAAGAAGTGGCGCGCTCCAGAGCCCTACTTAATCCTTTAGAAATCCGAATGAATGAATCCAAGAAATTCTTTACCAAAATCGGTGATATATAGTATGGTTAATCCCTCTTTTCCCAAGTCGTTGTATGTGTTTCCTATATTTTTTTAATCTATCAACAGAGATTTTGATATTAGGTCACATATATAAAATTCATACTTACCTTCCATTTCAATCGTTGTCAACTCCTGCTCATATTGACGAATTCTTTGCTTTATTCTTTTTCATAAATGGACTCAATAAACTATTAGTAAAATCATTTAACCTTTTCTGTGCAATTCTACCTCTAATCTCAAAAAGAACCTCATTTAGTGCCTCACCGACATGAGGAATAGCCGCTATACCGGATTTTAACACACCGATTAATAGCTCTCTTTTATTGTTGTCCATAAAGTAATAACTCCTTTACAGCTAGTAAAAACCTACCCGAAATAAGAGCCACATATGCATCATTTCTTATAACGGATGTGAATTCCCGACGTTCTCCCGCCTTAGATAGCTCTTATCTTAGGCGGGAGGATGTGGTGCCTGAACCTGCCCCAAATTCCCTCATCTAGCACCCTTGCGGGAATTCTGGGTTATCTGACGCTATGCCCCCATATGTAACTTAAAATAATCAACTTTCTTCATTACCTATTATCGATAGCCATCCGGTCGGTGATTTAGCTTAGAAAGATTTACTATTTTCTTCCCATTGTTCTACTTAGTGAAATTGAAAAGTATACTCCCCCGGAAAAGGCATCGTTGCCTCCGGATTATTTTACTATTCTAACGAACTTTTCTTGCTCAGTGTCATATTGATATATTTCAACAGTTTGCTCGACCTTATCTGGCTTATCTATTTTGTTATATAATTCTTCGGTTATAGAATAAACCAACGTTTGATTGTCCATTGTCAGATTTATACTTCCTATTGTTCTGTAATCGGGGACTTGTCCCCCAAACATAAACTTCTCAGCTATTCCAGACCAGATTTCTGAATAGCCTTTACTTGTATATCCAATGACATGAAATGAGTTTTCTTGAACACCAGTTCCTCCATGACCTGAAATGAATGCCAGTAACTGTTTTCCTCCACCATATACTTGCATACCATAGACTGGTTCACTTTTCGAGTAAACTTCTACGTATTTACCTTGCCTAAATTCATAAAGTATAAAATAGCCATTCACTCTATCAATTGATACAAATGCGGCGACTTGACTTTTATCAGACTCTTTTAAGTTAACCAGTATGAAAGTAATATCCTCTTGCTTTATGGATGTTGTTGCGCTATTAAATTTCTGCTGAAGTGATTGATATAGCCAATCTGGTACTATTTCATTCGTGAATTGTTTAACACCAGAATTCATTGAAGAATTTAGTATTTGTACATCTTTGTTGTTGTCTTCTGGAAGTTTCGTTGTATCATTCCCACAACCTGTTAACGGAAGGATTACTATTATGATGGCTAGCAATACAATCTTTCTCATTATATTCAACCTCTCAAAATCGGCAATGACCAAGAATCGTTGTCAGTTGCCATGGATGGCAGCCCTTTAATCATTGAACCACTCTGCCACAAAATAAAGAATATGTAATAAAAGCACAATAATCAGGAATATTGAGTATAAAATCCGGAGAATCCGGGTGACAGAGCCGCTGATATTCTTTCCAGTCTTCAGATGTAACTTCTAAATCTATTTCTCCCCAGCGCATTTGAAATAATTCTGTCAAAGCAATTTTTGCGGCCCATGGAGCGCTGCGCCTTGGTTATCTCACAGAGCCGTACCTAACCAATCTATCCGCAAGTGTGCCGGTGTGTAGTTCAAATAGATGACCGTCGTAATCATAAAAATATATTGATCGACCTTCTCCCTTAACCCTTGGTCTAGAATTCATTATTTCTAATTCTGAAGCTCTGATCCTTGCTTCATATATATCGAATTCACCATCGTCTATTTTGAAGGCAACCTGATTATATGTCCGCTCCGCTAAAGATTCACCTTCCATTATTGCTATCCATTGATCATTAATTAAAAAGTACTTTTCCCTTGATATTGAAAACATCTCTTCATCGCTAGAATATACCTCCTGAGCGTCAAATATATATCGAAAAAATTCAGATGAGCGTTCTCAGTCTTTAACTATGAAAGTTAAATGGCTAATGCCTTCTATCATATTCAACCTCCATTCTCATCTCGTCTATTATTTTCTTTAATCCGTTAGTGATCAGAAACTCACTATAATTAGTGTAAATTACTTCATATTTGTCAATTCTCTTTTCTAAACTGAATCTCTTTAGGTCTGGTATGGATATATATACCGTTTTAATTTCCTCATTCCAAAATTTCAAATATGATTGCATGTTTGGATTAGAAGAATATTGCTTTGGAACGTGCACTGGTACTTTAGTGAGTAAATCAAAAAGCCCCTTACTTAATATAATTTTATTTACCTCATCGTAACCCTTGTCTATTTTAAGAAACTCAACTACCGATCCAGACCAAATTAATGAAAAATAGGTTGCATACTTTTGACTATAAATATACAACTTCTTTTCAAATTCGCCTGGACCTAAAAGTTTAATCCCGGATGATAAAGTGCCTAATGCTGCCGCTATGATATTTCCAATTATAGTAATGGAACTAACCCTTTTGTCTTTACTAACAATCTTTCTCAATGACTCAGTATTACTGAATTCTTCAATAGGTGTCGACAGGAACAAATTCATTTTTCTAAATGCTTTATGTTCTTTAGATAAACAATAGTCAATAGCTTTTAAAAATCCTGTTTCACTATTCCAAGGAGCATAATCCAAAGGCTCGTCAATCACAATGCTTCCATTTATATCAATTGCCCTTAAATAATCATGTGCTATTTCAATTCCTAGATACATTTTCTTAAACATATATGACCCCCTAGTTGAGCATGCATGATAGTTTCTCCTAACACTTTTTTACCACAACATCAATGCAATTGGACCGATAGGTCTTTCTTAATTCCCGACTTGTCTAAGGCATTCTTAAAGATTACCTGGTCCGTCCGCTCTGATATGTGAGTTCCGGATCTTCCCCGCTAAATAGCCACTTCTTGGGTTTATAGTAGGTAATGTATTCATTCAAGACCTCTATTGCTGTATCGGAAAGCAGACTATACCTATCTTTTTCCCCTTGCCCTGTTTGATGCGGACTAATTTCCTATCTGGATATAAATCATTTAATGTTAGCGTAACAACCTCACAACCCTTAATCCCGAGGAATATGTGATTATCCGAATAGACCTATTATAACTTTATTCTCCACAAACTACCTATTTCCTCTTAATTTTCCTAAATCTTACACAGCACCTGCAAAAACTACACCAACATATACATATCTACTTTCTTCCATACACCAAAGTGCATTTCACTTCACACAAATACACCAAGAACAAAATAATCCAAAATAACAAAGGGACGATTCATCGACAGCACCCTGTCCAATGAATCGTCCCTTTAATTTACTCCACATTTCCTACCTGTTTTAAAACCTCTTACCTATCCCTTACCTAATCCCGCTCCTCCCCATCAGATACTTATCCACCTCACGGGCGGCCAGCTTCCCTTCCTGAAGAGCCGATACCACAAGACTCTGCCCCCTTCGGGCATCTCCCGCAGCAAAAACCTTTTCCACATTGGTTTCAAACTCTTCATACTCCGCTTTAAGGTTGCTGCGCTCATCCCGCTCAAGATTCAGCTCATTGGGTATAGCATCTTCCGGGCCGAGGAAACCCATGGCCAAAAGGACCAAGTCTGCTTCCCATACTTTTTCGCTGCCGGGCACTTCCTGGGGAACCATTCTTCCGGAGGAGTCTTTCATCCAGTGGATTTCTACGGTATGAACCTCCTTAACCTCACCCTGCTCGTTGCCCACGATCTTTTTCGTATTGATGAGGTAATGGCGGGGATCTTTTCCATAGAGACTGATGGCTTCTTCCTGACCGTAGTCAACTTTAAGCTTTTTGGGCCACTCCGGCCAGGGATTGGTGGCCTCGATTCGCTTGGCAGGGGGCTCGGGCATAATTTCGAATTGGTGGACGCTTTTACAGCCATGACGGATGGAGGTAGCGACACAGTCCGTTCCCGTGTCTCCACCGCCGATGATGATGACGTTTTTTCCTTGGGCACTGATCCAGCCGCCCTCCTGGCCATCTTTCTCAGCCATGGTTTCCAAGCCTTCAAAATTGGAGTCCAACAGACTTTTGGTATTAGCCTTCAGAAAATCTACTGCATAGTGGACCCCTTTCAGATCACAGCCCTCTACGTTGAGCCCCCGGGCCTTGGTGGCACCGATGCAGAGAACCACCGCATCATATTGATTCACCAGATCCTGTGCCGGGATATCCCTGCCCACCTCGGTATTGAGAACAAAGTGGATACCGGATTCCTTCATTAAGTTTATACGCCGCTCCACCACGTTTTTCTCCAGCTTCATGTTGGGAATGCCGTACATGAGGAGTCCGCCGAGGCGGTCGGCCCGCTCATACACCGTGACCTCATGGCCCACGGCATTGAGATAATTCGCTGCCGATAGTCCCGCAGGGCCGGAACCCACCACCGCCACCCTTTTACCGGTGACTTTCCCTTTTTTGGGCTTTACCCATCCTTCGGCAAAGGCCTTCTCGATGATTTCATACTCTATACAGTTGATAGTTACCGGCTCCATAATATAGCCTTCGGTGCAGGCTCCTTCACAGGGCGCAGGGCAAACCCGGGATGTGAATTCCGAGAAGGGACTGGTACGGCTTAAACGCCGATAAGCTTCTTCCCATTGCCCTTTATAAATCAGTTCATTCCAGTCCGGAATCAAATTATGCAGCGGGCAGCCCGAAACCATGCCATTGAGCACGACCCCGCCATTGCAGAAGGGAACGCCACAATTCATACAGCGGGCACCCTGGGTCTTAATCACCTCAGGGTCTCTGGGCAGCTTAATCTCCCGCCAGTCCTGAATACGCTCCTCAGGAGCACGCTTCTTTGGGTCAATTCTCTGATACTCTAAAAAACCTGTTGCTTTTCCCATGTTTGTCCCCCCTTACTTAGCCGCTTCCGACGTTTTAAAATGCTCGGCAAAGGCTGCCATCAGTGCTTCATCCCCTGAATATCCGTCTTGGCAAGCCTTATCGATATTGGCCAGCATCCGCTTGTAGTCCTTGGGAATCACTTTGGTAAACCGGGTTGCATAGCTTTCCCAATCCGCGAGAACTTTTCCTCCCTGGGGACTATGGGTATACTCCATATGCTTGCGGATCATTTCCTTGACTTCATCAAGCTCGGCTGCGGATTGGATGTTTTCCAGAAGCACCATGGATTTATTGCAATAGTTCTCATCAAAATCCAGGATATAAGCTACCCCGCCGGACATTCCCGCTGCAAAGTTCCGTCCCGTCTTGCCCAGGATGACCACCTTGCCGCCGGTCATATATTCACAGCCATGATCCCCTACACCTTCTACCACGGCATGAACACCGCTGTTTCTGACGCAGAAGCGTTCCCCTGCAATCCCATTAATATAGGCTTCCCCTGAGGTTGCTCCATAGAAGGCTACATTGCCGATCAGAATATTCTCTTCAGGAACAAAATCCGCCGTCCGGGGCGGGTACACGGCGATTTTACCGCCGGAAAGTCCTTTGCCCAGATAATCGTTAGAGTCCCCTTCCAGCTCCAAAGTCAGCCCCTTAGGGACAAAGGCCCCGAAGCTTTGACCGGCTGAGCCCACAAAGGCCAGTTTAATGGTATCTTCAGGCAGTCCTTGTTCTCCATAGCGTTTGGAGATTTCGCTGCCGATGATGGTCCCCACCACCCGATCCACATTGTTGATTTTCAATTTGGCACGGATCGGCTTTTGATTTTCCAAAGCAGGCTGACAAACCCGCAGGAGCTTTTTCATATCCAGGGATTTTTCCAGCAAATGCTTTTGGGCTTGAGTGTTATAGCGGCTTACATCAGAGCCGGCATAAGGCTGATAGAGAATCTGGGAGAGATCCAACTGGGAGGCTTTCCAGTTCTTAATCGTCTCTTTGCTTTTCAGGCGGTCGGTACGGCCAACCATCTCATTGATGGTCCGGAAGCCCAGTTTAGCCATGATTTCCCGCATTTCCTGAGCGATAAAGCGCATAAAGTTTTCGACATGCTCAGGCTTGCCTGTGAAGTTCTTTCTTAATTCCTCATCCTGGGTAGCGATGCCCACCGGGCAGGTATTCAGGTTGCAGACCCGCATCATAACACAGCCCAAAGCGATCAGTGGAGTAGTGGCAAAGCCGAATTCTTCAGCGCCCAGCATGGCGGCGATGACCACATCACGCCCTGACAAAAGCTTGCCGTCTGTTTCCACCACCACCCGGTCTCTCAGTTTATTGAGGACCAGAGTCTGATGAGTTTCAGCCAGGCCCAGCTCCCAGGGCAGTCCCGCATTGCGGATACTGGTGCGGGGGGAGGCTCCTGTCCCTCCGTCATAACCGCTGATCAGAATCACATCGGCTTTCCCTTTAGCTACTCCGGCAGCAATGGTGCCCACTCCCACTTCCGAAACCAATTTGACGTTGATGCGTGCCTCCCGGTTGGCATTCTTCAGGTCGTGGATCAGCTCCGCCAAGTCTTCGATGGAGTAAATATCATGATGAGGAGGGGGAGAAATCAGGTCCACACCCGGTGTGGAATGACGGGTCTTGGCCACCCAGGGATAGACCTTGCGTCCCGGCAGCTGTCCCCCTTCGCCGGGCTTGGCTCCCTGAGCCATCTTAATCTGAATCTCCTGGGCATTGACCAGATAATTGCTGGTGACACCGAAGCGTCCGGAAGCCACCTGCTTGATGGCGCTGTTCTTGGTATCGCCATTGGTAAGAACCTTAAAGCGCTCGCAGTCTTCCCCGCCTTCACCGGTATTGCTCTTGCCCCCCAGCCGGTTCATGGCTATAGCCAAAGCTTCGTGAGCTTCCTTGCTGATGGAGCCATAGGACATAGCCCCGGTTTTAAAGCGTTTGACGATGGAATCCACGGATTCCACTTCTTCGATGGGGATGGTGTCCCCGGCATTATATTTGAAGTCCAAAAGATGCCTCAAGGTATAGACTTCTTCTTCATTGATCTTTTTGGTGTACTCTTTAAAGAGAGCATAATTGCCTTCCCGGCAGGCCTTTTGAATCAAATAGATGGTTTCCGGGTTATAGAGATGCTTTTCCCCATCTTCTTTACATTGGAAGTAACCGCCTACTTCTAAGCTGTCTGCATAGAGAGAGTTTTCATCGTAAGCGCTTTCATGGCGCATTTGGTTCTCCAGGGCAATCTCTTCCAGACCGATCCCTTCCAGACGGGAAGGAGTCATGGTGAAATATTTGTCGATCAGATCCTTCCGCAGCCCCACCGCTTCAAAGATCTGGGCGCCATGGTAGCTGTGCATGGTGGAGATCCCCATCTTGGTGAGAACTTTAAGCATTCCTTTCACCGAAGCTTTAATGAAATTTTTGATCCCTGCCTGGGCGGTCAGTCCGTCAAGGAGGCCCTTAGCCGCCAGATCTTCGATGGTCTCATAAGCCAGATAAGGATTGATGGCCGTCACGCCATAACCCACCAAAGTACAGAAGTGATGAACTTCCCGGGGTTCCGCCGATTCCAGCACAATACCCAGGTTCGTACGGATTTCTTTGCGGATCAGATGGTGGTGAAGGCCTGAAGACGCCAGGAGAGCCGGAATGGCTGCCTGCTCCTTATCCACTCCCCGGTCGGAGAGAATGATGATATTGGCCCCTTCCCCAATCGCCTTATCCGCTTCTCTGCAGAGCCGCTCCAAGGCCCGCTCCATAGCCTTCGGCCCCCCCGCCACGGGATAAAGCATGGATAAGGTCACGGTTTTAAACTGCCCATGCTGCAAATGCTTAATCCTGTTAAGCTGTTCATTGGTCAGAATGGGATGCTCCAGGAAAAGGGATGCCGTATTCTCCTGATCGGGGTCCAGCAGGTTCCCGGAATTACCGAGGAGCATCGTGCAGGAGGTGACGATTTCTTCCCGGATGCCATCAATGGGAGGGTTGGTTACCTGAGCAAAAAGCTGTTTGAAATACAAATAGAGCATCTGCGGCTTTTCCGACAAGACCGCTAACGGAGAGTCCATGCCCATGGCTCCCACAGGATCTACTCCTTCCACCGCCATCGGTTGGATAGTTTTTGTAATATCTTCAAACGTATAGCCAAAGGCTTTCTGCTGCTGAATCAGCTGCCCCTGGTCTTTGCTTACTTCCGGTTCCTCAGCTATCCCAACTGACCCGGCTCTCTGATCCATCCGGGCTGCCTCAGGCAGACTGCTGAGCTTCACGATGTGCTTCTCAATCCACTCACCGTAGGGATTTTTCCGGGCTACGCCGGTTTTAATCTCCTCGTCGGCAATGATCCTCTGGGCCTCTGTATCAATAAGCAGCATTTTTCCAGGCTCCAGACGGCCTTTATATTGAACATTCTCCGGCTTGATATCGATAACTCCCACCTCGGATGCCAGAATGACCTTATCATCCTTGGTGACATAATAGCGGGATGGGCGCAGCCCATTGCGGTCCAGTACCCCGCCGATCACCACCCCATCCGTAAAGCCCATAGCGGCGGGGCCGTCCCAGGGTTCCATCAAAAAACTGTTGTAAGCATAGAAATCCCTTTTCTCCTTAGGCATAAAGTCGTTGTTTTCCCAAGGTTCCGGAATCATCATCATCACCGCATGAGGAAGAGATCTTCCGGTCAGGTGCAGGAACTCCAGGCTGTTGTCGAACATGGCCGAATCACTGCCGGATTCATCCACAATGGGATAGACTTTGGCGATATCCTCAAATAAGGAAGAATCGATACATTTCTGACGGGCTCTCATCCAGTTCACATTCCCCCGGATGGTATTGATCTCCCCATTATGGACAATATAGCGGTTCGGGTGAGCTCTTTCCCAGCTGGGGAAAGTGTTAGTGCTGAAGCGGGAATGGACCATAGCCAGAGCCGAGACGAAATCCAGGTCGGATAGATCCAGATAAAAATGACGCAGCTGCTCCGCCGTCAGCATCCCTTTATAAACGATGGTCTTGGCGGACAGGCTGGCCACATAGAAGGTACCGCCCTTATCCTCACACATCGGCAAAATGATCTTCTCGGCACGCTTGCGGATGGTATAGAGCTTTCTTTCGAAATCCATCACGTCAAGAATCTCAGGGTTTTTCTCTATAAACACTTGAATAAAGCGGGGCATCACAGTTTTAGCGCTTTCTCCAATCGTGCTTTTATCGATAGGGACCTCTCTCCAGCCCAGGATCCTTTGACCTTCCTCAATGACGATCCTTTCGAAAGTCTCCATTTGGATTTGCCTGAAGTCAGCATAGCGATGAGCAAAGATCATCCCTACCCCGTAATTCCCCTTTTCCGGCAAGGCAAATCCCAGCACTTCACATTCCCGCTGAAAGAAATCATGGGGGATCTGGACCAGAATCCCGGCGCCGTCGCCTGTGTTCTCATCAGCGCCACTGGCTCCTCTGTGATTTAAATTCTCCAATACGGTTAAAGCTTCATCGATTATCTCATGGGACTTTTCACCTTTGATGCTGACCACGAATCCCATTCCGCAGGCATCGTGTTCTAAAGCCGGGTCGTAAAGCCCCTGTTTTTGAGGCAAACCGTAATTTTGCATAATTCTCCCCCTCTTCGTTCAATACTGCTCTCTATACAAATGAACATTGCCGCTGTATAAAAATAAACCAAAAAAGCGCTCCAAAAAGACTTGCACCTGTGCAGGTACATGTCTCTTTGAGCGCCTTTGCTCCATTTTTGATTAAGCATAACTTAACATAATAAGGCTTAGCATTTCAACCGTTTTCGCCAATGTATACAATATTTAAAGCTTAAGCCCTTCTTACATCGGATAATAAATAACCATGCTTGCCCGTGTTAAGTGTTCCGTTCTATTGGAATAAGCATGAGCTCTGTCCGCCATGAATTTAATGGAGTCCCCTGCTTTTACACTGTATTCTTCATCATCCACCTGAATGGTCAGCACACCCTCATAGACTGTAATAAATTCCTGAGTCCTTTCTCCATGAGAATTCGAAGAAAAGGAACCGCCCTTTTCTAGCTCTATCGTATAGACTTCCACTTTTCGCCCATCTTCAGAAGGAAAGATTGAATAGACCTTATATCTCCCATCGTCCTCAACTTGAGGTTCGATCTCCTCCCGTAAAACAAGGAATGTCTCCGGCTGGGGAATGTTGATGATTGATGTATAAGGTATTTTTAACCCTGAGGCAATTTTCCAGATGGTTTTAATGGTCGGGCTGGATTCACCTGCCTCAATCTGTCTTAACATCCCTTTACTGACACCGGTCAGATCCGATACCTTGTCCAGGCTTAATTTCATCTCTTCCCTGATTCGCTTTAAGTTATTGGCCACAATCTGGTTCAAGTCTTTCAACTAGGTCTTCCCCCTTGTATCTTATCCCCCGGCAGGATATAATATATCCATCTATACGTTATATTATACTTATTTGTTCAATATAACATACGATATATACGTTCTATGCTTTATCATTATACCATTGCACTTAATAATAGATAGACTGCACAGAACCGGAGGAGAAAACATGAACAGAGAAAATCAGCTTGCAGACAGTATCAAAGAAGGACTTATCGCCGCTCTTCCCCTTATCTTCGGCTTTTTCCCCGTGGCTATGGCCTTCGGACTTCTTGCCAAAAATGTTGGCATCTCACTGGAGGACACCGGTTTGTTTTCCGTGATGGTTTTTGCCGGAGCCAGCCAATTTATGGCCTTAGACATGATCAAAGACGGTATTCCCATCGGAAGCATCATTCTTGCCACCTTTCTTCTGAACTTACGGCATTTCATTATGAGCGCTTCCTTATCGGTCAGACTGCAGGGAATTAAAAAACATTGGCTTTTTGTCATTGCCTTCGGCATTACCGACGAAGCCTTTTCCTTGATCTCTCTAAGAAACAGGACCTTAGACATCCCATTTTTACTTACCTTGCAGATCATCCCCTATTTTTCCTGGGTCGCCGGTACGATTGCCGGGTATCTTGTCGGCACCATGCTGCCGGAAACGGTTCAACTGAGTCTGGGCGTAGGTCTTTACGCTATGTTTATGGCCTTATTGGCACCTGAGATCAAGAAGTCCTTTTCCGTTTTGTTTCTGGCGGTGATGTCCGGGATTTTTTACCTGGTTGGATCACACTTCAAGCTTCTGCCCCCATCCTGGTGTTTCATTGCCGCCGTGATCCTGGCGGCCGGAATCGGCGCTTTCCTTATTAAAGAGCAGGAGGTATCCCCATGAAAAGCTATCTCCTTTTAATTACCGGCATGATGGTAGTAACCTATTTGCCCAGATTGCTGCCCCTGCTGATGATGACAGGAAGACCTCTGCCCCCTGTCTTGAAGCGATTCCTGCAGTATATACCTTATACCGCTTTGAGTGCTTTGATTATACGGGGGATCATGCAATCCGCTCCAGATATGAGATGGGCAACAGTTGTCGGTATCCTGGCCGCCGGTATCTGCTCCTGGTTGAAAGGGAGCTTAGTTTTATCCGTACTCGTTGCCATCATGGCCGCCTTTGTCGTTCTGCAACTATAGCCATCATAGCGTCATCACTGACAAATTTAAGCTTTAGCAGTCGTGACCGTGACAACATCCTCTTTCAGAGCCTCACTCTTCGCTCCTTCGATATAAACGCTTCGCGAAGGCAGGGCTACGAATACACCCAGCTCCTCCAGCAAGGCCATGATCTTAAAGTTAATATCCTCCTGAACTTCGAGAAATTTCTTCCAGTTGGTGGTGTTGGTAAAGAAATAAACAAATATATTCAGGGAATTCTCCCCAAACCGCTCAAAATAAACCAGGATGGTTTCGGGATGGACCTCCGGATGTTCTTCCAGAATGGTCCGTAAAGATTGAATGCACTGTTGAAGCTGTTCAGCTGTGGTTTGGTAACTCACTTTGAGCTGAAAATTAATTCTCCTCTTCCCCATCCTCGACCAATTGGTAATAGGGTCATTGCTCATGACCGAATTGGGGATGGTCACTACCGCGTCGGCAAAGGTTCTTACCTTAGTGCTTCTAAACCCAATCTCTTCAATCGTTCCTTCCACACTGGGGGTCAGAACCCAGTCGCCAATGTTAAAGGGGCGATCCAGCATAATGGTCACACTGCCGAATAAGTTTTTGGCTGTATCCTGAGCAGCAAGAGCAAAGGCCAGACCACCCAGCCCCAAACCCGTCAAAACACCGGCGATCTCACTAAACCAGACTTGGGCTACGGTGATCGCTCCCAAGACAATGATCACTGCTTTAGCCCCATTGCTCAAAAAAGAAACCAGCATATCGTCAAATTTATCAACCGTGAGCAGGGCCCGTTTTTCAAACAAAGCCGTAAAAACATCCGCAGCCCGGTAAGCCGACCAAAATAGAGTATATAAAATTAAAGAGCGAATGACCCTCTGGACAAACACACTGATCTCCGGGGGCAGGATCAGCATCTGGGCCGCGATCTGTAAGCCAATAATGATGAAACCCAGCTGTACCGGTTTATCCAGCGCTTCCACAATAGAATCATCGACAGTGCTCTTGGTTTTCTTAGCCAATTTTTGCATCAAGACGATGATCACTTTAGAAAATATCTTTTTCAGCAGAAGCGCCAAGAGCAGAACTAATATGGCTCCGCCAATTCTTCTTAGATTAGTGCCATAAATGACCGATTCCCATTGATTTTGCAGTTCCAGCAACAGCAGATCCATATTTACCTCCACTTAGTTCTTCATAATATTCTTAGAAAGCAGCAACAAACTATACTTAAGAAATTATACCATACTTTAAAGCCCTTCCTAAAAATATCAGACAGCAGTATAAGCCTTTTCCGGGTTAAACTAACTGCCTCTGATATTACAGCTATTTGTCGATCGTTCCCTGTTTCCGGGCGTAACTATGATCAGTAAGGGCTGAAGCCTGAAAAGAGGGAAAGATAATGCTGAAAACCGTTCCCTTGCCCAACTGGCTGGTGACCTCAATCCGGCCGCCTTGCAGCTGAACCATTTTTTTGACGATCACCAAGCCCAGACCGCT
This sequence comes from Desulfitobacterium sp. LBE, assembly GCF_007830365.1. Classification (NCBI taxonomy): domain Bacteria; kingdom Bacillati; phylum Bacillota; class Clostridia; order Eubacteriales; family Desulfitobacteriaceae; genus Desulfitobacterium; species Desulfitobacterium sp. LBE. The sequence goes on from NZ_VLKD01000001.1 coordinate 2,569,314, forward strand.
CCCTTTTTCCTGCTGGCGGCCCTCCTGCCGGTTCTTCACCCGGTAAAACCTCTCCCAAATGTGCGGCAGATCGTCGGGCGCTATGCCGGTGCCATTGTCTTCAATAGTCAGGACTACCTCCCTGCCGTAGCGTTCCTCCACCCCAACCCGGATCGTACCGTTCTCGGTGGCGGCGATGGCATTCTTCAATAAATTCCTGATAATTTGTTCCAGCCGGTCCACATCGCCGATGACCACCGTTTTTTCCACTTTTTTCTCCAGGTAAATCCCGTTCTGCTTGCTGGCAGCCACAGCCTCCATGGAAACGACGACCCCCTGGGCCAGGGCGACCAGGTCCACCGGCAGCTTCTCCACCGTGATATTACCGCTTTCCAGGCGGCTTAAGACCAGGATGTCGTCGACCAGCCTGCCGATATGTACCGTTTGCGTGTAAATAGTGTCCAAATACCGCTCCCGCAAAACCTCGTCCTGCACCACGCCGTCCCGGATGGCCTCCACAAAGCCTTGGACGGCCGTGAGGGGCGTGCGCAGCTCATGGGAGATTTCAGCAAACAGGCGGGCTCTTTCTTCATCCATCCGCAGACTTTCGCTCTGGATCTTCTGCAGTCTTTCCGTCAGTTTATTGAGCTGCCCGGCCAGGACATTGATCTCATCCAGGGGCTGGTCGTCCGTGCTCAGAACATACCCCCCGCTGCTGATCTCCCCCACCGTAGCCGCCAACCGGGAAATCGGCCGGGAAATATACATGGCCAGATTCACGGACACGATCAGAACAATCACCAGGACGGTCATTCCCCCGATCACCAGGTAAACATGGAGTTTGTTCAAGGCCAGGTTCACGTTGGAAGGCTTGGTTTCCAGTAAAATACCGTTTTCCGTGGCCTGGTTGTTGTTGCCCATCGGAACGACAACCAGAAAGGCGAGCTGTCCCGTTTCGGGGTCCGTTGTGCGGGTGATCGCCGTCCCGCCCTTGGTGAAACTCTCCACATGCCGGAGCTCTACCTTGCTGCCGGGCACCACTTCCTGCTCCGCCGAAGTGTCCAGAATCGTTCCCTCCCGGTCAAAGATGGTGATCCTGGCGTCAAAGAGATCGGCCAAGTATTTCAGGAAACTCTGTTTCTCCTGGGCCTGATCGTTGACCTCTCCTTCCGGCGCTTTGCCCCAGACATAGTTCGTTTGCTGGAGCAGGGCGAAGTTGACCCGCTTGGCCTTGCGCAATAGCTCCTGTTCGACCTGGTCGTAAGTCACCTGTTTGACCATAAAGCCGGAAAACAGGATGAGGGCGATCAAACCAATGACAAAGACCGTGACATTAGTAAACAGGATCCGTGTATAGATATTTTTATTAAACTGTTCCCCCAACAGGCGCTTGACCCCGAGCCAGAACCCCCGGACGGCGCCGGCTGCCTGCTGAAGTTTCCGCCTGATCCATCGCAAATCATTACGCAAAACCGGTCTCTCCCCCCTTGACCGGAGGTGTGAACTTGTACCCTACACCCCAAACAGTCTGCAGGTATTCGTGAGGCAAAGACGCCAGCTTTGTCCGCAACCTGCGAATATGAACATCCACTGTACGCTGATCGCCGAAGTAGTCATATCCCCAGACAGCCCCCAGCAATTCCTCCCTGGTAAAGACCCGCTGGGGATTCTGGGCCAGGTGATAAAGCAGATCGAATTCTCTGGGGGTCACTTCGCTTTCCGCGGCGTCCACCAGCACTTTCCTGATATCGGCCCGGATTTCCAGCCCGGGATATTTCAACTGCCAATTCGTGGCCGGGTCCGCCGCCTGGCTGCGCCGCAGCACCGCTTTGATCCTGGCGACCAGTTCCCGCGGGCTGAAAGGTTTGGCAACATAGTCGTCGGCACCCATTTCCAGGCCGAGAACACGGTCCGCCTCTTCCCCTTTGGCCGTCAGCATAATGATCGGAATCATGCGCACCGCCCTTAAGTTTCGGCACAAAGAAAGCCCGTCCTGACCGGGAAGCATAATATCCAGGATGACGACATCCGGATTCTCCCGGTCGAAGGCGGCCAGCACCAGGTCCCCGTCGTCGACAGCGACCACTTCGAACCCCTCTCTCTCACCATATAACTTGACCAGTTCCAAGACATTCTGGTCGTCGTCGACCACCAAGACTTTCCCCAAAAACAGCATCGTTTCCCTCCTCAGCGGTTTTTATCCTACTCTTACTCATAGTTCATCGATTTATGGCGGTCCACAAATTGCCATTTTTCTTCCGGCCGGAAGCGGAAAATGCTGAGAAGCAGATACTTCTCAGCTCTTTTCTTTTCGTCCCCTTGCCGCAAATGTTAATCATTGTTACAGAAATCACACATTTTTTCCCTTCCCAGTCATTATAGGGCAGAAATTTTACCTATCCTTTACCGCAACATGAAAGTATTTTGCCAATCTGTTAACAACTATTACAAGACGAAAAACCTCCGCCCCGGGAAGTTGCCAAGTGCAGAAAATATCCTTTATAATACAAACATGGAATACAGATATGGATTTTGGCAAAGCGGGGGATGAAGATGATAAACACAGGCATTTTTGCCAGACCGAAACGAATTCTGATTTGCTCCTGCCTGCTGGTTTTGCTGTTTGCGGAACCGACCGCGACAGCTTCCGGCGCTACATACCTTGAGGCCCGGGAATTGCCTCCCCCGCCAGAGGCCATCCTTGACGATGAGGTGAACATAAACGTGAAAAACTTCGGCGACTACGAAATCAGAACAGGTGTGACGGATTCCAAGGTTGCCGTCATCGCCATTCATGGGGGGAAAATCGAGCAGGGGACCAGCGAATTGGCTTACGCCTTGTCCGCCCGCAATCATTACAACTATTATACCTATCTGGGCGTGAAAGACAAAGACAATGCCTCCCTGCATATTCCTTCCGCTCAGTTCGAAGAGCCGGCCGCCCTGGCCATGGTGGCCCAATCGGAAACAACCTTATCCATCCACGGCTGTTCCGGTGCGGGCGAGTTTACCTATATCGGGGGCCTGGACACCTCATTGGCCGGCAAAGTCAAGGACGCCCTGACGGAGTACGGCTTTACCGTGCTGGATGCGCCGAAGCACCTGGCCGGCCTGTCCCCGGACAATATCGTCAACCGCAACCAAAACGGGGGCGGCGTTCAGCTGGAAATCTCAAAGGGCTTGCGGGCACAGTTTCTGGATGCCGACAGCAGCCAACTGACCAGGTATGTTGCGGCGCTCAGCGAAGCCCTCGGCAACAGGCCATAGAGGCTGCCCAGGTCAGCATCTGTCTGGATCGGCAATCAAAACAGTACACTCAATTAAAACGGTACACTCTTAAATACGAAAGCTGCAAACCCTTTTTAGGCGGTTTGCAGCTTTTTGTTTATCCCTGTTGTTACTCTGGGGTATTTTCTTGTTATTCCTGGATATTTTCAATCAATTCTTTGGGGGTTTTGGCTCCCTTCTTCAAGATCTGGTTGACCTTTTTCTCAAAGTTGGGCTTGGTCGGATCAAACTTGTGGAGAAATCCATTATAATTGGCGTTGGTGATTTTCTCCAGCTGGGATACGATCACCGGCCAGCTGCCGCTTAAGGCGTCATCGATGGCGCCCGCATAGCCGGTTAAGGTGACAGGATCCGCTGCCAGTTTATCCCGTAACCCTTTGGAAACGGCGATCTGAACTCCGCCCAGCCGGTAACTGTCCTTAAACAGTTGATTCTGATTCACGATATTGCTGTCCAGGATTCCGGCGATCCGGTCGGGGACACTTAAGGTCTGCACCTGGTAGCCTTTAGTGGTCAGGTGCAATTTGATCAATTCCGCCAGCAGCTTATTCTGGCCGCCGATATAGGTGATTTCATCATCCCCTGCCGCTCCGACCACGGAAACCGTGTAATCCGAATCCTGAACCATGCTGACCGCTGTGGGTTCGTCAAATTCGACGGCCCTCAGGAAAAGGCTGCCGTTATCCGCCGCTTTCAGACCCTCAAAGAAATAGGTATTATACTTGCCGTAGCCGTTCAAGGCTTCGACCAGCTCCGAAGTCCCTCTTTCAATCCCGCCCCCGTGCAGGGCCAAAACGGTGGTGTCGCTGCCGATATCATTGGTTTTGATGGTGTAGTCCGCAGGCGCTTCCGCCGCGGACAGTTCGGCAAAACTGTGATACCCCGGTGTCAGGGCATAGGCGCTGGCGCCAATCCCAAATGTAAACACTAAAGCAACCGCTAAAATTTTGTTGAGTCCTTTTTTCATACTTTTTCTCCTTTCAACTAGAGGAACAAATAATTGACCCCGATAACCGCCAGCATGACTCCCATAACCACAAGGGCCTGGGTGCCGGTCCTACGCTTGCTGATCTTCATCAGATACAGGCATTTTTCTTTGATGGTCAACGCCTTATTCATCGTTCTCCTCCTTTCTCAAATTTGGACATTCAACAGCACTGCGCACCCGTAAGTCAGCACACTCAGCAGGCCCGTGCTCAAAAATGTTGTGGCCAGGCCCTGACGCTGAATGGTATTGGCCAACAGACCGGGTACGATAATGCCGACTGCCGCCAGTCCGGAGATCATACTATAATCAAAAACAGGCACCAGGGCATGGATGATAAACTGTAAGACGATGGCCACCGTGATCATGGCCACAAATTTTCGCTTGCCGTATAAAATGGTGACTTTACTTACACCGAAATAAACGATGGCATAAGTCAGAATGCTGATCAGAAACGTCAGGAAAATGGCCTGGGGCTGTCTGGCGAGCATGGCCAGATAGCCGGGCACCACCAGACCGGCAGGCAGTATGCCCGTGATTTCCGTAAACAGCAGACTTAAGATCACACCCATGATGATCATCGCGTCAATATTGGTCAGCAGCAACGATCTGCCTCCTTTCCTCCTGTTGGATGAAGCCATTGCTTGTGGGGTGTATGATCAATTCGACCAATTCTTCCCCGCCCCCGTGGATGTTGCCGACGCCGAAAACCATCCTGCCTGTGAAATCATCCTTGATCATGTGATACACCTCATGGGGAGACAGTCCCTCGGCATTGATATATTGGCGGGGCTCTATTTTCCCGGTGTGAACACCTTCGCTGATGGGGCCCACTGTCTCCCCCATAGCCACGAGAATCTCAATATCCATCTGCGGCAGGACCTCCCCGGCAAACTGCAAGGTCCGGTCCACCCGGTCGGGCCGGCAGTTGACAATGACCATGGGGTTTGCCGTGGCATAGCCCATCGCTGTGATATGGTCCCAGATCAGGCGGGTCGAATTGGGATCATTGGCCGCAAAGCCGTTGACAAAATAACTCCCCTCCTGCTTATCCAGGGGATGGATCATCAGGGCCCCCGGGTCCGGATTGGCATTCAGCATTCCCCTTAAGGCCGTGTCCTTGTCGATGTTCAGGGCTTTGGCCACCGCCAGCGCCAGGGCGATATTTTCCGGGAAAACGATATAGCTGAACTTTTCCAGGTAACCGGCTGGAATTTCCTTTTCATCGGTAATCAGGACCCGGCTGTTCCGTTTGCCCGCCTCCCGCCGGAAATAATCGTTATAACGGCTGTCCGCCACAACCAGGGTTCCGTTCCTGGGAATGGTGGCTGTAAACGACTCGGCGATAAAGTCCAAGGTAGGGCCGCACATATCCATATGGTCTTCCCGCACATTGACAATCACGCCGACATTGGCTTTCACCAGCTTCTCCTGGAATGTGATCTGGTAATCGGGATTGACCGCCATGCACTCCGTGACAAAGGCGGAAGCACCCAGCCGGGCCGCCTTGCGGACGACTGTTTTTTGTTCGATAATGTTGGGCCCCAGAGGGCCCCGTTTGATCGGTTCTTCTTCCTCCCGGTCCCAGTAAATAATTCTGGCACTGGTTCCGGTCGTTTTCCCGACAACCTTCTCTCCCGCCTCCTTCAGAATCCCGGTAATCAACCTGGTGGCCGTTGATTTGCCCCTGGTGCCGTTGATATTGACCCGAAGGGGGATACGGTTCAGGTTTCGATTATGTCTGATCTGCTCATACACACCCAGGCAAAAAACAAAAAACATCAGCGCTAGCGCAAACTGCAAATCGATCTGTCCTTTCGTCCAAGAATTAACAAATGGAACCCCCTCTCGCCGTTCATTATACGTGACAAATATGACCCAATATTTACCGGAAACAGAATATTTGTTACAGATTTTTAAACAAATGTTACAAAATGCCTATAAACTAAAAAAACTCCGAGAGCATCTCTCGGAGGAAATAGGTTTTCATTATGGACAAGAACAGGATCAACAACGGTAATCCTGGGTTGTTAACTTAAGATAATCGATAAGCTCCTTGCTGATTTCAGTTTGGGAATTGACTGCACGATACACCACCCCAATGGTGATGTTATTGTGCTTTTCGATGGCTATAGGGAGCACTTCCCCCTTCTTAAAGATAAGCTCTTTTTCCAAACCGATTCCGGTAACGAAACCCACCGCCAGGCCTTCTTCAATCACCTTTTTGTAAATCTGCATACTGTTTGATTTCTGGATCTGCAGATCGGCGGGGTCCTGATAGCGCTTGATAATCTCCAGAATCCAGCCATAAAGATCCTCGGAAACGATCAGTTTTTGCTTAAAGAGCTCGGTATGAGTGACCACGCGCTTGTTTTTGAGGGGGGACTTTTTCCCGGCACATACAAAAATCTTATCGTCAAGTATACTTTCGTAGCTCAATCCCAGATCATGAACAGCCTCAAAAAATCTCGGATCTTCACTTGTCCGAAAGATAATGCCAAGATCACTTATCCCTGCGGCTACATTACACATAATTTCCTGGGGACTATGCTCCTCTAAAATCACATTGACCTGGGGATGCAGCTTATAAAAAGAAACCAGGATATCCGGCAGGGTCATATAAGGGACCACATCAATGCGCAGCTTCCCTTTTAAAACCTTTTTAGGAAGGGGCTTGCTGAATTGGGAATAGAATTCGTCAATCTTAGTTAGGAGCTCCTGCGCTTTATTGACAAATTCCTCCCCCTCCTTTGTAAGCGATACACCCTTATAGGAGCGCACTAAAAGCTCAACGCCGAACTCCTTCTCCAAATTACGAATGGCGACGCTAAGATTCTGCTGTGAGACATGAATCTGCTCAGCAGCGACACTCAGAGATTTATTTTTGCTCACTTCAACAAGATAATATAGCTGCTCGATACGCATAAACAGCATCCATCCCATCATCCATATAGCAAGTTCTGTATTAAATTAATTATAGATCAAATAGATACCCTTTCCCAGCTCTATTTGTTCCATGTTTCTCATATTTATTTAGATTTCCACTTTACTGCTCAACCAACTGTCAACGAGTACATACTTTACACGGAAATCTTGTTTTAAGGTACGCTTGAACCTAGTTAAGACATTCGTAATATTCCTTCTTACCTTCACGAAGGCGTTTGGCGCCAAGGGATTGAGGATCCCGTTCTTTTTTGAACTGCTCGGCGATGTTGCACTTTCTGAAGATTATACTCAAAGACCCTTTTCTGTTTCCTTCCTCACCAGATCTGTTCTGCCCAGGGCGAGGAGCTCTTCTATTTTTCATCTTCCAAAAGAGTAACCCTGATTACAGGATTGACTGTTCTTCTTGGATAGCTCTCTTGAACTTCACCGAGATAAGTAACAGAAATAGTGTCCCCTATCTGTAAATCTTCCCGGGTGATTTGTGTATGTCTCCATTCTAACTTGGTTTTATTATCAACGCTAAAATAGACTTCACCTCGATTATTTATATCATTGACATCCAAACCATTTACCAGGAAGTTATTTTGATCAATATCCTCAATAGTTGCATAAAATGTAGCCCCTGCTATCGGATCAGCAGTATTTCGTCCAATCCAAAACCCTCCGTTTGCCACTGCCACTAATAGTATTAAATAACCAATTAAAATAGTTTTTTTCATTACACACCTCTTATTCGCCGGTTAGAATTATAGCCTGGACATCACCACGGGTCTTAAAAATAATCCGAAAAATACGGTGTCTGCTGTTCAATAGCATCCTCAAGCATATCCACAGTTTTCGATCTGCAGGATATGCGCCCAATCTTGTGCAGATAGTCCGGCCGCTTATATCCTAACAACATAGTCGTCATGGTCTGAATATCAATTTTATCGTTGCTTTTCTCCGACGCACGAATGACTTCGCCTTGGCCTGCCGCAGTGATACGCAGTGTAAAAACACCTTGATTCCACGAAAGCAGCGGATCATCCAACATAAATGTCCATTCTCGATCCGTCGTGTCCGGCTTAAAGGGGTATTGGGCAATAAATTGCTCTAAATCCACGATCCGTGCCATGAAATAAGGAGAGATCGTTTCCTTGATATCAGCGTCCTCCAGCAAAAACGCCAGAGGTTCGTCCGTGTACGTATGGCCTACGACCTTGGCAATCATAGAAAAATGTGCGCTGATAAAATTCCAGAGTCCGCTGCGGGCCTCCTCATTGATAAAGATCATATCCTTGATGTGAAAAACCTCATCTGCAATTCGGTAAAGCACATAACCATCCGGCTGTCCGCTCTCATTATAGTATACAGCCGCCATCATATCATCAGGATCCCACAGCCAATATTCCCGCCACGCAAGATCATTGCGCAGCATAGCGCCATGAGTTTGAAGAGCGAAGCGCTCATACGTTTTTTTCACCTGCTCGTCTTCCACCGGTACGCGTTCTATCTCACCAGACACCTGTTTATTCTTAGGCAGTTGATAATCCTGAATTTCATATATGATTCGATCGGAAATGATCTCCCAGCCTTTCCGGCGATAATAAGGGATGGAATATGGATACAGGAAGGAAATCGACTGGCCCTGCTTTTTCATGTTTTCCAGCGCCTGATACAACAACTTATGCATGAGTCCTTGATTGGTATACTCCGGGTATGTGCCGACTCCGGTAAGCCCTCCCATATTATAAGTTTTATTGAAGATGCGTACCTGTAAAGGATAAACCGCTACCTGAGAGATAAGTTTGTCCCCGTCAAACCATCCCCACACATCCGCCTGCTCCAAAACAGGGGATTTGGCACGTATAATCTCATCCTCTTCCCAGCCAATTTGATGTAATTGCCGGTCAGTTACCTGAAAGACATATCTCAGCAGTTGATTGTACTGTTCAAGATGCTCCAGGCCGGCCTTTTTGATTTTTAGCTGCTTTCTCCTGCTCATAAAATCCTCCTTTCAAGCAACTCTTTGTTCGATACGGTGGGGCACTCGCTCATTCATGATAATCATCGCTACAATAAAAACACAGCCCAATGGGACATAGTGCTCTTCTCCGTAATAAAGACGTACAACGACAACGCCTCCTTGCTGAAGCGCCATAACGATTTTACTTGTCTGGCCGATAAAGACATTTTCTTTAGTCAGATAAGCGATTTCAATGGGGAAATCTTTAGCCTTGCCGAATTGACACAGCCAATTGCTGATAAACATCATGGCCATGGTGGAGGTCCCTTTTTTGCCGATCTCTCCCTTATCATTATAGACATCCAGACAATAAAGCATAATATATTTAATAACATCAGGCGGTATTTCTTCCCGATCAAAAAGAAAGCTGATGGCATTCATCATCGTTGTTGGCCCGCAGTCATATTCGGTCGCTTGATAACTTAACGGAACTTTCACTGGCCTCACCTCAATCCCAGATAATTATTATTAACTTATTATACAAATATCAAGCCATAGGGACAACCAAAACAACGATAAGCTATTGCCGCAAAATAATTGTTTCAAATCCATAAAAACCATAGCTTTATAGGCAGTATACATTCCCTTTATCGGACAAACAAAAAAGGCGTACCCGCTCCACTAATGAGAGAGGTACGCCTTTGTCTATTTCATTCGTCAATATGCTCTAATCCCTGACGGTAAAGTTCCTGAACATGGCTATCATGAAGGGAATAATAGACCATTTTCCCCTCCCGCCGGTACTTGACAAGATTGCTGCTCCGCAAAACCCTGAGTTGATGGGAGGTGGCAGACTGACTTAAACCCAGAAGTTCAGCGAGATCGCAAACACAAATCTCCGTCTTGGCAAGCGCATCCATAAGCCGTACCCGGGTAGGATCTCCCAGAGTCTTGAATAAATCCGCCAATTTGGTGGCCCGATCCAGGCTCAGCATCTGATCAGCATAAGCACGAATCACATCCGGGTGGGTGCATACCACCTCACATGAAACGTTTTCATTATTTTCATGATACTTATTGGAAGTCATTGTCAGATTCACCCCATTATGCTAGTCCCTGCTGATTAGTACTATATCAGTAAATCTGCAGCATGACAAGTAAAGGGGGATCAAAGGCTCGGAAGAGCGGCAGCTTTTTCAGGGCGGGTATAACGTCTGACACGGGTAGCATTTAAAATCGCCAGCAAAGCCACTCCCACATCAGCGAAAACAGCTTCCCACATGTTTGCCACGCCAAACATGCCCAGCCCAATAAAACCAAGTTTGATAACCAATGCGAAGCCAATGTTCTGCCAGATCACCTTTTTGGTAAACTGTGCAATATCCATTGCACTTACCAATTTACCTGGCCGGTCTTCCATCAGAACCACATCCGCCGCTTCGATAGCCGCATCAGAGCCCAAACCACCCATCGCTACTCCAATATCGGCCCGGCTTAAGACCGGCGCGTCATTAATCCCATCCCCAACAAAGACAACTTTTCCTTTCCCCTTAAGCTTCTGTTGGTAATGCTCAAGCCAGGTGACCTTATCTTCCGGAAGCAAATCTCCATGATATTCCCGGATTCCTAACTGTTCAGCCACAGCTTCGGCAACGCTGCGCTGATCCCCGGTGAGCATAACTGTGGTAATCCCCCCCTGGTTCAACTGAGCCACCACTTCTTTAGCCCCTTCTTTGGACCGGTCGGAAATCATCAGAACTCCTGCGTATTCGCCATCCACCCCAATATAGACTTGAGTCCCCACTTCGCTCATTTCCAGCTCAGGAACGGCTATGGAATTCTCAAGCAGGAGGTCCTTTTTACCCACTAATACCACTTTACCTTTGAATTCTGAGCGAATTCCCTTGCCGCTGATTTCTTCATAATGAGTGAGCGAAACAGAATCAATCTCTTTACCCCATTTATCCCGAATGGATTTGGCAATGGGATGGCTGGAATGAACTTCAGCTGCGGCAGCAATTTCCAGCAGCTGCGCTTCCGTGTAATGCCCGCTTGTTTCTATTTTATTGACTTCAAATACCCCTTGGGTTAAAGTTCCCGTCTTATCGAAGATTACTGTTTTTACTGAGGTCAAAGCTTCTAAATAATTGGCCCCTTTAACCAGAATCCCATGACGGGAAGCTCCGCCGATTCCTCCAAAATAACCGAGAGGTACGGAAATCACCAAAGCACAGGGGCAGGAGATAACGAGAATCGTCATGGCCCGATAGAGCCATTCCCGGAAATCCCCTCCCATAAAGAGAGGCGGAATCAAGGCAATACCTAATGCTATGACCACCACGGCCGGGGTGTAGTACCGGGCAAAGGTCGTGATGAACTTTTCTGTTTTGGCCTTCCGGGCGCTGGCGTTCTCCACCAGATCAAGGATCTTCTGAACTGAAGAATCGGCAAACTCCCGGGTCACACGAACGGTGAGCACCCCTGAGGTATTGATGATTCCTGCCAGAACCGAATCCCCGACTTTGACTGACCGCGGGACGGATTCACCCGTCAAAGCCGATGTATCCACATAAGAAGACCCATGAACAATTTCCCCATCCAACGGAACCTTCTCCCCGGGGCGAATCAGAATCAGCTGCCCTATATGCACATCATCCGGATCCACCTTTTTCGTCTCTAATCCATTGACCAGATTGGCATAATCCGGGCGAATATTAAGCACCGCTTGGATGGAACGCCTTGAGCGGTTGACTGCCCGATCTTCAAAGTATTCTCCCACAGCGTAGAAGAGCATAACTCCTACCGCCTCCGGAAGTTCATGAATGGCAATGGCCCCCAGGGTGGCGATACTCATCAGAAAATTTTCATCGAAAACCGAACCGCGCATAATATTTCGGAACGCTTTGGCCAAGACTTCATACCCGACCAAACCATATGCCAATAGAAAAACAAGGTATTCAAGGACCTCCAGGGAGGTATTATGCCAACGCGAGCCAAAAATCAGCCCAATTACCAGAAAAATACCCGCAATGAAAATTTTTAATAGCTTTTGTTTCGTTTCCTTTGCTTCCTCTTCCGCATCATGAACACTGTTCTTTACGGCCTTTTTCTCCACGGGCATAAGTTTTACCCCTGGTTCTATTCTCTCGATGATTTCCTGGGCTTTGCTCATCATCCCAGGCGGCAGTAAGACTGTTTTCATGGCATAGTTGATTGTTGTTTCCCCTATACCTTCTGTTGCACATAGCGCCTGCTCCATTTTAGCCGAGCAGTTAGGGCAAAACTCCCCTTCAATCCGATATTGAACCTTTTCCGGAGCGTTCACAGTTCCCTTCTCTTTCACTGCCACAAGCTTAACTCCAGGTTCGATTTTCTCAATGATGGCTTGAGCTCGGCCCATCGTCCCAGGGGGTAAGAAAACCGTTTTCATCGCATAATTGATGCTCGTCTCCCCGATTCCCTCCGTTGCACTTAATGCCCTTTCCATTTTAGCTGAACAATTGGCGCAGAACTCGCCTTCAATGCAATATTTCACCCGTTCTTGTGATTGACTACGACTGCTGTCAGGCATTCTCTTTCCCTCCAAACCTCGCTTAATGCTTCTTCATATAATGATTTCTCTTAATTGTTCATTTACACATATGAATATCTGTTCATATATAGAATATCAAATCCACTCTCTTACTTCAAGATAGTATCTTAAATTAATTTTATTTACCTACCCTGCACTGAAGCTTTTCCAGCTACAAAATCAACGGCGGCGGATGCCATGCCCTCCAGCCTGGCCACATCCCTTTCGATTTTAGCAGCGCAATTGCCGCAGCAAAGCCCTTCCAGAATAAACTCTTTTTTGATTGCCGCTTCCATAGTTCATTCCTCTTTCATAATTCAATTAATTGAACAGTTGCTCTATCGTTCAACCATCAAGGCAAACTAACCCCAACCCAGTTACCATAGATATAATGCTCAGCAATGCAACTCTCCGCCCATTTACTTTTCGCAAATATGAAGAAGCCCCTGATCAAAGATGGTCTTAACGTGATCATCCGCAAGGGAGTAGTAAACAACCTTCCCGGATTTACGGTAGTTGACCAGCTTTGACTGTTTCAGCACTCTAAGTTGATGTGAGATTGAGGATTTGGTCATGCCCAAAAGCACGGCAATATCGCAAACACACATCTCGGCACGGAATAAAGCGCAGAGAATTTTCACCCGTGTCGAATCGCCAAACACCTTGAATAAATCCGCAAGATCGATCAGGTTATCTTCATCAGGCATATGCTCCCTGACATCTGCAACCACATCCTCGTGGATTGTATTACAATCACATCTGTCAAAATCAGCGGTATAGGCGCACATAAAACATTCACCTCCAGATTGAACGATTGAGCCATTGTTCAATCAAAAGTATAAACTTAATGTATTGACATGTCAATCATATCTTACTGCAAGCAGCAATTTGCTCAAATGTTGCAGCGCTGCATCATTTGCACTAACCCTAAAACTCGAGAACAGCAAATTTTATGCAGATTTTACCTTTCCACGATTTTCCTTTAACATAACGGCCCTATACTTATAGGTGTACTACAATAAGTTTGGGAGGTAAGTTATGTTTAAGAATTTCAAAATGTCCAAGCGCTTCCTGGCATCATCGCTCTGTCTGGTCATGGCCTTATCTCTGGCCACAGGTGCCGTACTCGATAGCAGGCCGGCATCAGTAGTGGCAGCACAGCCTGCCGCAACATCCAAAGCCGAAGTAACAGAAAAGACCCCCAAGTATATCTTTATGTTCATCGGGGATGGCATGGCAGCCGTACAAGTGAACTCAGCTCAAATTTACGGCGGAACCAATAAACATAATCAAATGGCTTTAGACAAAATGAACTTCCAGGATTTTGAGGCCGTTGGTTATCAAACCACTCAGGACGCCACATCCTTTGCACCGGACTCTGCATCCACAGCAACTTCCCTTTCCTCAGGATTTAAGACCTGGAGCGGAACCATTGGCCTAAAACCGGTGGGAAGTAAATCCGGAAACAAACCGGAAAATGTGGAAGGTACGATTCCCAAAACCATTGCCGAAAGACTTAAGGCCGAAAAAGGAATGAAGATCGGCATCATATCCACCGTAACCATCAACCATGCCACACCGGCAGCTTACTATGCCCATGTCGCTTCCCGAAACGACTATTATGACATCGCTCTGCAAATGGCAAACTCCGGCTTCGATTTCTTTGGCGGCGGAACCATCAGCCAGCCTACAGGAAAAGACAAGGATCAAAAAGATGCTTATGACGTTATGAAAGAAAAGGGCTACAAAATAGCTAAGACAAAAGAAGATATCCTGGCTCTTAACAGCCAATCAGGCAAAGCCTATGCAGTGACTCCGGTTACTCAGGACAGCGGCGCTATGCCCTATGCCATAGATAATAAAGATGGCGATTTAACTCTGGCCGATTTCGTAAAAAAAGGCATCGATGTTCTTGACAACGACAAAGGCTTCTTCATGATGGCCGAATCAGGCAAGATTGACTGGGCAGGTCATGCTAATGATGCCAAAGCCAATATTGGTGATGTAATCGCCTTTGAAGAAGCTATCCAGGTCGCCATCGACTTTGCTGCCAAGCACCCTGAAGAGACCCTGATCATCGTTACCGGCGACCATGAAACAGGCGGCATGACCATCGGTCAGGCAACAACCGGTTATGATACAGCTTTTCATATTTTAGAAAGCCAAAAGATCTCTTATGTAGCCTTTGACGCCTTAATCAATAAGATGAAAGCAGACAATCCGTCCCTAAAATTTGACGACGTTATGCCCGTTATCACGGAAAACTTCGGTCTTGTTAACAAAACCAAAAATGATATAAGCCGCCCCGGTGAGCCCAGCTATATGACCTTAGAATTATCTGATCGGGAAGTAGCTAAGCTAAAAAAGGCCTTTATGGAAACCATGAAAGACAAACCTACCGACAGCGAAGAAAATGATCTATTATACGGCGGTTATAATCCACTTTCCGTAACCTTAACTCATATTCTTAATAACAAAGCAGGTATCGGCTGGACCTCCTATTCCCACACAGGAGTACCGGTTCCAGTCTATGCAACAGGTGCCAGTGCCGAGCTGTTTAATGGTGCCTATGAAAATACCGCTGTGTACGACAAATTAGTCAAGGCTACAAATCTTAACTAGTCTAACTTCAATAGATATCTAAATAAAGGAGTGTCGCAAAACTACTTTTTAACATAGTCTGCGATGCTCCTTTTTCATTCCCGGATCGTCAATCCATTGCCAATTGAGCGCAAAGGAAAGGAGCGCGACTTAAAGAAGATGCTTCAGAATATTAACAGAAAAGAATTGGTTTTTACTATTGTCATTTTAATAGCGATAGGGATTCTCACCTTATTGCCTACGGGATTTCAGAAACAAGAATACCACTTTACCGAAGGGGTTCGAGCCAAAGTCATTTCTGTCAATAATATAGGGGTACATAGTTCCGGGATTTATAACATAGGCGATCAAAGCGCCTTAATTGAAATAGAAACCGGCTCCCACAAAGGCGAACAGGTTCAAGCCAATAATATGCTCACCGGCAGCCTCTCCGTGGACAAAATATTTCAAGCAGGAGACAAGGCCTGGGTTCTGCTTGGATTTGATGAAGATAACAAGATCAACTTTGCCAATATGATCGATCACTATCGTATCGATAAAGAGATCCTTTTAATCGGAACCTTCGCCGTAGTTATCATCATATTTTCCGGATTTACCGGAGTTCGCACCTTGCTTTCCTTTACTTTTACACTATTAAGTATCTGGAAGATTTTGATACCGGCAATGCTTTACGGCTATAATCCACTCATAGTTGCCCTCCTTGTGGGAAATGTACTTACTGTTGTTACCCTGCTCTCGGTAGCAGGATTCACCAGAAAAGCCTATGCCTCTATTATCAGTGCTGTTACTTGTTCCATTGCAACCTGCCTTCTGGCCATTCTCTTTGGCAGTCTATTTAATATCCACGGCGCGGTAATGGAAGGAGCCGAATCACTGCTGTATGCCGGATTCATGGATCTTGATTTAACTTTAGTTTTTCAAGGAGGAATTTATCTTGCCTGTTCAGGTGCCGTACTCGATTTAGCAATCGACATTTCATCGGCTCTGGAAGAGATTATCCATAATAATCCCCATGTAACCAAGACGGCCCTTATGAAATCAGGACTTAACATCGGAAAATCCGTAGTCGGCGGCCAAACTACTACTCTGCTGCTGGCCTATATGGGAAGCTACATCACAGTGATGATGGTCTTTATGGCTCAAGGCACACCATTTATGAACATCCTCAATTCAAAGCCCATTGCAGCAGAGATATTGCACACCTTTGTCGGCTGCATCGGACTGGTCCTGGTATCCCCATTAACATCACTTATCTGCGGCCTTATCTACGATTGGGATAGTAACACCGCCCCAAATCAGGGATGAGACAAGACTCCACGGGGAAGAGAGTTCAAATTGTGCACCAGTGCATGATTTGAACCACCATTCATTTCTTGAAAGCGGCTTTGCTCATTTCGCAATGGAAAGAAGGCCACTGATACAATTCGCAAAGACGTATCAGTGGCCTTTCCCCTTCTTCTTCCCCAATAAAATCAGAAGTATCTATATATTTATACCTGAACCAAACCTTGCCGCTTACAGCTTAAACAGCATTTCCGCATAGCTGGGCAGAGGCCAGTATTCCTTATCCACCAGCTCCTCCAATTGATCCACAGCCCCCCGGAGAGCATTCATAGCAGTGAATACTTCATCCCGATAAAACACCCCCTGCTCAAAGACCTCGCTCATAGCCAGAGCTTCATTGGTCTTCCCTTCCAGAACCTGCAGGGTTTCATCCACTGCCACCATTACTGAAGAGACTTGGTTCAAAAGTCTTTCCTGAACAGAGACCAGAGCACCGGAAACCGCTTTCACCGCCCCAATCCCAGTCGCCAGGTTTTGAATCATTTTCAGACCCGCGGGCATAATTTGCCGCTTAACCATATAGAGCATCGTTTGTGCCTCAATATTAATGATTTTGTTGTACTGCTCAAGGAGAATTTCATAACGGGAATGAAGCTCCGTTCCACTGAGAACACCATGTTTTTCAAAGAGGGCCACTGCCTTTTCCGTGACCCAAGCCGGGGTAGCATCCACAGTAGAGCGAATATTGGGCAGTCCCCGGCGCTCCGCTTCTTCCACCCATTCATCCGAGTAGTTATTGCCATCGAAAACGATGCGGGAATGCTTCACTGCAATCTCTTTGAGAAGTTTCTGCAAATCGGCATTGAAGTCCTCCGCCTGCTCCAAGCGATCCGCCATTTGACAAAGAGCTTCCGCCACAATGGAATTCAGAACAATATTGGGACCGGCAATGGAGAGGGACGAAGGAACCATCCGGAATTCGAATTTATTGCCGGTAAAGGCGAAGGGTGAAGTCCGGTTCCGATCGGTGGAATCCTTCCTCAAAACAGGTAAAGTGGAGGCACCGATATTCATGCGGCTTTCTGCTATAGAATGAGTCAGGCCGCCATTTTGCAATTGAGCCAAAATATCGCTTAGCTGGTCCCCTAAGAAGACAGAGATAATAGCCGGCGGCGCTTCATTGGCACCCAGGCGATGGTCATTTCCCGGATTGGCAGCAGAAGCCCGGAGCAAATCCGCGTGCTCATCCACAGCCTTCAGCACAGCGCAAAGGAAGGTGAGGAATTGAGCGTTTTCATGGGGTGTGCGTCCCGGATCCAAGAGATTCTTCCCGGAATTGGTTCCCAAGGCCCAGTTATTATGCTTACCGGAGCCATTGACGCCGGCGAAGGGCTTTTCATGAAGAAGACACACTAAGCCATGGCGGTTGGCCACCTTCTTTAAGATATCCATGATCAATTGATTGTGATCCGTCGCCACATTGGTCACGCTGAAAATAGGTGCGATTTCATACTGACCGGGAGCCACTTCCTTATGCTGAGTCTTGGCAGCGATGCCCAGCTTCCATGCTTCCACATTCACATCATGCATGAACGCCGATACCCGCTCATTGATGCTGCCGAAGTATTGATCTTCCATTTCCTGACCCTTGGGAGGCTTCGCTCCAAAGAGGGTGCGGCCTGTAAGAATCAGGTCTATTCTGTTTTCGTAATAGGCTTTGTCGATCAGGAAGTACTCTTGCTCAGGTCCTACAGTGCTGGAGATACGGGTGGTTTCCTCGTCCCCAAAAAGTCTGAGAATCCGCACCGCTTGCTTGGATAAGGCCTCCATAGAACGGAGCAGGGGAGTTTTATTGTCCAAAGCTTCACCGGTATAAGCACAGAAAGCAGTGGGAATGCACAGCACGATATTGGTTCCTTCTTCCCTTAAGAAGGCCGGTGATGTACAATCCCAGGCTGTATAACCACGGGCTTCAAAAGTAGAACGAATTCCGCCATTGGGAAAAGAAGAGGCATCCGGCTCGCCCTTAATGAGTTCCTTCCCGGAAAACTCCATGATCACCCGTCCATCGTTGGTCGGAGCAATAAAAGAGTCATGTTTTTCAGCAGTTAAGCCTGTCAAGGGCTGGAACCAGTGGGTATAGTGGGTCGCCCCCTTTTCAATAGCCCAATCCTTCATAGCACTGGCCACGACTTCCGCAACGCTGGGCTCCAGAGGCAGCCCATTATCAATGGTGTTTTTTAAAGATTTGTAGATGTTTTTAGGAAGTCTTTCCCGCATCACGCTGTCGTTAAACACATTCATTCCGAAGATCTTCATTGCCCTTTTCCCCTTTCAAATACAGCAAATAAAAAAAGCGCCCTAAGAAATGTACCCTTGTACATTCCTTATGAGCGCCTTTGCTCTTCATTTATAAAATTTCTGCATTAAAAGTAACACAGAACATGCGGTTATTTCAACAGGTTTTTGAGATGTATACAATATTTATGCCATCCATTCCGTACTGAAAGGGAGTCATCCACCTATTCAATGACCTTATAAATAATCTCCTCAAGCTTCAACCGGGGCCGCATACCGGGGCTTTGATCCGGAAAACCCACCGGCATCAGCACAGTCACAATGAGATGTTCCGGCAAATCCAGGATCTTGCTGATCTCTCTGGCCTTCATTAATTGTACCCAGCAGGTACCCAAACCCAGAGACACGGCACGCAGGGCAATATGCTCGGTGGCAATGGCCACATTCAGCATGGCATGGGGCTTATACCCCTGCAACGTCTCAGCGTCCATCGGCTTATCCGCATTAGGATAGTTGGCAACCTCTTCTTCCCTGAACACCCCTGCATCCACTAACTCCTGAAGCCTCCTGCGGGTATTGGCGGCATAGGTTGAAAGATCGGCACAGCATACCAAAAGCACCGGAGCTTCGCTCAAGAACTTCTTATCAAAAGCAGCTCCCCGGATCTTCTCCTTAACCTCCTGATTCTTAACCACAATAAAACGCCAAGGCTGCTGATTGGTTCCTGAAGGCGCCAAACGGGCGGCCTCCAGCAATTCCCTCAGCATCTCCTCAGGCACAGGGTCCGGCTTGAATTTACGGATACTGTGCCTCTCCAGCATGGCAGTTTTTACATCCATTATCTTACCCCTCCCGGACTTAAGCCCTTATCTTCTTATTCTATAGTCCAATCCTCCGGATTATAGCCCTCCTTGCCCTTATACCGGTCAAAAAGATAATTGCGGAAACGGACATATTCGTTGAAATCACACTGAATGCCCTCTTTTCCCAGTTCCTCCACCATTTTCTCCAGATCAGGAGGACAGCCCCATAAGGTAATAGCTTGGTTGATATTGGGGTTGTTTCTGTTCAAATGGCAAGCACATTTACCAAAGAGGATAGTGGTATTAAAGCCCGCCGAGGCCAATTGCTGTTTACCGCTGACCAATTCGATCTGATTGAAAGGCTCTCCCTTATAAGCTGAGGCAAGAAGAATCAGCATGGGATTAAACTGCACGGAACATCCTGTACATAAGCTGCTGTCATACTTCCGTATAGCCAAGCCGGTTATGCCCCGCTTTTCAAAACCCGCCGGCCCGGTATTATCCTCACTCCACTCAAAATCATAGTCGATACGCCCCTGGTACCCTTCAATACTCCCACCTTTAACCTCATAGTCCGACAGCTCCAGGCTATAGCCATGCTTCTCAGTATAAAAGGCCAGATGGGGTACCTCTTGGGCCGTATAACCCAGGACAGCCGCCCCGACCAGATCGCAGGCCAAGGGATCCCTGGAGGCCAGCAAGAGCCCCTTGGGATACGCCTTTCCAGTAGGTCCCGGTCCTTTTTCAAGGGTGTAAAGGCCGTCAATGATAGTCAAAGCCACGGGAAGCTTCTCAATGATGCGGGGAAAGGTCAGATTCAGTTCTTCCTGATCCAAACCGTGACAGAATTGCTTAGAACGGCGGCTCAGGCACCCCTTTAGGTTTTTGATTCCCAGAGACACCTTGGCTTGATTATGGGTTTTCAAAACGGGGATATTGATAATTTTGTCCACCGCCAAAACTTCTTGAGCGATATCCAGTTTAAAACCATCTCCATAATCAGTGGTGATAAAAGGCTCCGCATTGAAATCAACCAGTCTGACCCCATACCTATCCCGGAGTTTACCATATCCCAAAGCCTCATAGATGGCGTCTCCCTGAGGCTTTGGCCCCGGAAGAGAGCCCTCACCGATGATTAGATTTTTAAATCCTCTTTCCACAAGGATCTGAACCAGAGCTTGCATTACAGTGCTGGTGGTCACGACCCCATAAGGAGGAAACGGATAGTCAAAATCCCAACTGACAATATTGGGTTTCAGCAAAATTTTGTCATCGACCTGCAGCCCGGCCAATCCGTCGCACAGATCGAGAGCCTGGCCAAGGGATTCATACACCTCAGATACCTTGACCAAGGAAACCGAAGCTTTACTCATGGGACGCCCCTCCGTAAGTATAGAATCCCTTACCGCTTTTCTTGCCCCATTCCTCTTGAGTCATCTTCCCTTTAGCCACCCGTTCCGGCAGATATGACCGGGCAAAGGCTTCATCTTCCAGCCTCATAATCCAACCTCCTCACCTGGGCTTTCCGGATGACTAACTCATTTCTTTATCCCGGTCTTCAATTCCATATTTCCGCAGTTTATCATAAAAAGCCCGCCGCGAAATCCCTAAAGCCTTCATGGCCTGGGTGCGGTTATTGTTGTAATTGCCCAAAGCTGAAACAATCAGTTCCTTTTCCAGACGAGAAGTGATTTCCTTCACGTTATAAGGATTTTCCATCGGCACCTGCTCCCTATTACTAATAAGTTCCTGGTTCAGCCCAGCCCCCTTTGTGATGTTTCTAAAAATGGATACCGCACCGACAATGCGCTCATCATGATAAAGCGGAAAGGTATTGCTTACCACTTCAATGTTCAAGGATTTCACATATTCCCTGCCTTGGCTGGGCATCCCCGTCTTCAAACAATTGATAGTAGACGAATTGGGTTCGATCCTATCGAGCCTTCGGCCCAAAACCTTTGTCGCAGGGACTCCCAGCCTTCTGGCATAGACCTCATTGACATACACAATCGTGGTATCCGTATCAATAACGAGAACCACATCATGAATATTGTCCAAGATTTTAAATAGGAGTTCACGATTCCATTGCGGAATAACGGGTGTCGTGATGGCATGAATAACTCTACTCATTTTATCCTCCCCATTTTCTGTCTCTTGTGTATACATTATAGAGGGATAGAAAAAAGAAGTAAAGAATTTAACTAAATATTACGAATATTCTACATAAAAAGAAAGAGCCCGAAAGCTCTTCCCTGACTCCATAGAGGAATCTCATCTATTTACTCATTTCCAGCATTCTATCCAGTGCCACAATGGCCTCTTTGGCGATCTCGGGCTTCACGGTGATCTGATTCACCACATTACCCTGCGCCAGGTTCTCCAGAGCCCAAAGCAAGTGAGGTTGACTGATGCGGCTCATCATCACACAGAGACAAGTATTCTCATTAAGACTGACTATCTTTTTATCCGGGTTCTCCTTGGCCAGTCGGCTGACAAGATTAATCTCCGTTCCCACAGCCCAGATGCTTCCTTCCGGAGCGCCTGTGATTTGGCGGATAATAAAGTCTGTGGAACCGTCCAAATCCGCCTTTTCCACTACAGCATGGCTGCATTCCGGGTGCACAATCACCGTAACACCGGGATATTTTACCCGGACATAATCCACATGGGCCGGCGTGAATCTCTGATGAACTCCGCAATAGCCATCCCAAAGGATAATCTTCGGTGCAGCCTCCGGCAGCTCCATCTCCCATTCCTCCCGCTGCCATAAGAACATGTCCTTCTCCTCCAGACCCAGATGCATCGCTGAATTGCGCCCAAGATGCTCATCAGGCAGGAAAAGAATGCGCTTGCCCTGGCTGAACAGAGTTTTAAGAATTTTCATGGCATTGGAGGAGGTGCAGGTCAGGCCTCCATGGCGTCCGCAAAAAGCTTTAACCTCTGCCGAGGAATTGACGTAGGTCACAGGAACGAACTCTTCATCATACTGAGCGACGAGCTGTTCCCAGCACCGCTCAACATCTTCGATATCTGCCATATCAGCCATCGGACACCCTGCTCCCAGATCAGGCAAAATCACCTTCTGCTCCGGAACTGTCAGGATATCAGCCGTCTCCGCCATAAAGTGGACACCGCAGAAAACGATGTATTCCGCTTCGGCCTGAGCCGCCAATTGAGAGAGTCTCAAGGAGTCCCCCCGGTAATCGGCATAACGGACAACCTCGTCCCGTTGATAATGATGGCCCAATATGAGCAGCCGGGAACCCAGATCTTCTTTCACCTTCCGTATCCGCCGATCCATCTCTTCTTCGCTAAGGCTAAGATACTCTGCTGGCAGAGGCTGTTGCATGGTGTACATTTCTTGCTCCTCCATAAAAACACGTTTTTTCGCGATAAATTTATTTCAGTTTAACCAAACAGCCATTATTCTGTCAACTTAATTCACCTTCATCTTTTTTACCGAGGATATTCCTTCTTTTAAATATGACTTTAAAGGTAGTCCCCTGATCTCCCGTGTCAAACGTCAGTTCAGCATTGTGACGATGAGCTATGCCCATGGAGATCGCAATTCCCAATCCTGTTCCGCTCTCTTTGGTTGTAAAAAACGGTGTCCCAATCTTATCCCGGATCTCCTCAGGAATACCGCACCCTTGATCTTTGACAGCCAAAACCACATTATTTCTATCCTCGTAAGTCTGTATAATGACACACCCACCCTGTGGAGTGACCTCCAGAGCATTGCGGACAAAGTTCAAGAGCAGTTGGCGTATTTCATTTTCATTAAGCCATAGGCTGGGTAACGGATTTAAGTTTAATATGAGATCTTTATTGCCGTTATTGGCATCAGCCTGAATCATCGGGAAGATTCTATAGATAATCTGATTGATATCCTGTTCCTGAGTGCTACCCATATTGTCTTTCGCCAAAGATAAAAACTCGGAGATAATAGTATTGGCACGATCAATTTCCGAAATCATTAGGTCGTTGTACTCTTTTTCATCAGGATCCGTAACCTTAATGCCGCGCAACTGCAGGAAGCCCTTAACGGTAGTGAGGGGATTTCTTATCTCATGGCTGATTCCGGCGGCCATTTGGCCAACCAGGTTAAGCCTTTCCAGTCGCGCCATTTCATGCTGCTGTTGCCTTTGTTCTGTTATATCCCTGAAGAAGACCGTAATCCCTTCTTCAAAAGGATAAATACTGGTATGGAAAATTCTCTCCGAGGTCATCATTCCATCCGCTTCGAAATAGGCAGGTTCAGCAGTAAGGAAAACTTCCGCAATATATTGATACGTTACTGTATTAGAGAAACTCGGAAAAATTTCGAGTATATTTTTCATTTTCAATTCTTCATCAGATTTATCAAAATACTTCTTCGCTACATCATTGTAAAAAAGAAGCCGCCACTCTCTATCTATAGAAAATAAACCATCGGAGATCCCCTCCATGATTTGTGTAAATCGCCGCTGTGAAGCCCCAAGCTCTTCATTAATAGCACTCAGCTCTTGAGTATACCCCTTAATCTTGTCTAAAACTGGCTCAAGTTCAGGCAGCCCATGGGAGTTCCACGATAGATTGGTTTCAGGATGAACGATGGATTCCGAGAATTCTTCCAACTGATGTTGGATCTCCTTCATAAACTTTTGAATGAGGATGATAATAATCCCTATGGACAAAAACAACAAGCTAAAAGAGATGCTATACCCCGTAAAAGGACCAAGTTCAAATTCGGATTTTGTGGCATAAGCCCACACATACCCCTTTAAGCCTTTTTCCAGTTGTACCGGAACGCTTACCAAAGTTATATAATCGTAATTGAGAACCTTTATTTCTGAAGCACCATGAAGGTCAACCAGAATCGTCTCTACAGACTCTATTTGCTTTCCCTCAGAAACCATCCAGCCAAATTCCAAATCATAATAAGCCACGGAGTAGGGGCGTTTCTCCTGCAACAAAGGTTTTACCACTTTGTCAAGTTTCACCATTTGCTGGGTTCTAGGCAGAATATTTACATCATCTTGGCGGGAAGGAATCAAATGCAGGTTTGAATCGATAGTCTGCTTTACATCAAGAGCAATAGTCAATAAGTCATATTCCAGTTTCACAGACTCTTTTTCCCAAAAGGTCTTTCCAAAAAACAACATCAATACCATGGTTATCATAAATATGCTAATTGTTATACTGAATAAGGTCGATTGAATAATTGACTTTTTTAGAAAAACTTTCTTCATCTTTCCCTCCCACTCTTAAGAAAGCCGGGTTATAAAACCCAGCTTCTTAAGTGGAACTACATTATTTCTGTAATGATTTCGGTGTCTTGGGCTGATAGGCATACCATGCACAAGCAAAGACTGAGGATGCGCTGGCCAGAATCATTAAAGTCGAGGCTAAAGCCGTGAAGATAGCTTTTTTCACTTTACCCACCTCCTCCTCGATTAAATAGAGGCAGTAAGGTCAGGGATTGATAAAGAATTCCCAGACACATACTGACATTCAACAAAGGATCCGCTGAGACTAAGCCGATGATTAAAGCTATAACGACAAAGCCAACAGATGATGCCTTTAATTTCTTCCTCAATGATTTAGAATGAATGGGCTTACTCTCACTATCAACCGGGGCTAAATAAGCGACTATCAATAAAGAAATCGCAAGGCTTAACCAAATCATATAATTGTGGAGCACTTGGTATTCTACAAAGGTTTCTGCCAAAACTCCAAGGAGGGTATACAGTACTGCTCCAAAGACCAGACATTTAGTCGGTGTGCTAAAATGAGCACCTCCAGAAACTCTGCGAAGCAAAACCCCGAAGAAGGCCGCAATAAGCGCTGGTTTCAGTACGTTTGCAATCATTGCGAACAGAACCAATAAGAGGGTACCAATAATGGCTAATAAAGAGGTTTCTATAGAATAAGTAATAATCTCTTTCTTATCCTCGTCATAGTCCAAATCCTTAGTAATGAGGTTTGTTAAGTTATTGCTCAGATCTGTAAGGTCAATCATGGGTCTTCCTCTTTCGCCGTATGATAAAAGCTGTAAGAAAAAGCAAAATAACTTGCGGTTCTGTGAACACTATCCTTTTGATAGGATCTATAAATATTGTTTCACTGGGAACTTTCAAAAAACTCGTTAGCAATGATACTGAAATAACCTCAAAAACAATTATGGACATTATACTTATTATCGATGCAATCAGTGCGATACTTACATCTTTTTTCCCTATTAGAGTTATGAAAATGAATAAAACAAAAATAAGAACAATAGTGTGGGTTCCAAAAGGAAGGCTTTGGGCCCTTACAACATAGGCAATTAAAGCTAAAAGAGTGCCCATTGGTATAAGTTCTTTCCACCTGAACGGAATCCCCGCTATAGCATAGGCTAAAGTAACGATCCCAATTTCTTCAGGAATCCCCTGAAATAGCAATACAATTAAAGGAATGTCTATGATAACTCACCTACTTCTATTCTGACAAATACTTCGACTATTTCCATGATAAAGAACTTTTATTTTCATAAATTTTCTACATAACTCTTTGAAACTCCTTCTTCGTTCACATAATTAAAAAAATTTTAGCCAAATTTATGCTCAATCCTCGTGAATGCTTCAAATTTCAAATCATTTCTCTATAAACCTTGCGACTAAAGTCCCAATGAGAAGGGACCAAATGGGGGCACTGATATTCAACAGGGTGATATTGGACAAGGCGATAACAAAAGTCAGCGCAGCACTCAGTTTCATTTTCGGGTTTGAAAATCCGGTGGATAAGCTATTCCCAAACACCCCCAGCAGAGCAAAGCCCACCAGCAGAGAAGTGAAAGATTTGGGCAATACTTGAATCAACGGCACCAGCTTCCAGGCGAAGAGGCCGAAGAAGAGGATAATAACTCCCGAGACCACCGCCCCCATGTAGCGCTTTTCCTTGGGGCCTGCTTCAGGATCAGCACAGATAGCCGACATCATACCTGCCACATTAGCTGATTGTCCGCCAAAAAAGCTGGTAAGGACTGAGAAAATGCCGCTCAAGGAAATAATCTTATTAATAGGGGGGCGATAGTCGTTTTGTTCTAAAGCTCCTAAGCCTACGGCAGCATCATTGCTGAGAATAAGCAAGGCCAAAGGGATCGATACGGATAGAAAGCTTAGTGGATTAAAGGTGGGAATCTGAAGAGCAGGCATAACCGGCGAAGAACCCAAAGCTGCACCTTCCAAGGGCTGAGTCAGGAATAAAAGCACAGTCCCCATCGCAATGCCTGCGACCATAGGCGGAATCTTGGTTTTCCATTTGCTGAAAATCAAAAAGACAGCAAGAGCCACTCCCCCGATTAGGGGAAGCTCCGTCATCGAGTTAACAAAGTTCACCATATACCGGGTAATCATGCCGGCCAGCATGACCGCTATAATCTCCTTCGGTACATACTCAAGAAGCTTGGAAAAGATTCCAAACACGCCAACTGCTAACATTAAAAGAGCCGAGATGATATAGGCGCCGATCATCTCCGAATAAGAAAAATGGGCGGTGACCGTGGCTAGAAAAGCCACTCCGGTAATGGAGTGGGCACCTACTATGGGCATTTTATAATACCAGGGGATAAGAATACTGTAAATCCCCCCGACCACATAACAGGAAAACATCCAGAGTATGGTCTGGGACGTTGTAAAGTTACCATTAGCGGCCGCTTCAAGTATGATGGCCGGCGGACCGGTTACAGCAAGCAATGCCGATACGATGCCCGCCGCGAAGTTCCGAAGGTTTAAATCCCTTAAACCGGCTTTATTAGTTCTGCTCATGCTTGTCCCCATCATAACTGCCTCTCTTTGATACCTTCTGCTTATATATTTCACAGCTATTAAACCTGATAGAACCTATTATAGCCCCATATTAAGCCAATGCTCAAGAATAATCCTTCAGGTTTTCCATAATTGCCTATACCCAAGTACAGAAAATGGCCGAACCATAGTCCGGCCATCCCCTAAATAGTTTTTAGCCTATTCAGCAAGTTTAATCCTAACTGCTTCATGCTCATTAAGCTTCATAGGACGGGCATAGTATCCAACCTTTTTCACCTTGGCGATGTCTTCTTCACTGGCATCTTTAAAAGTAAGGGTAATGGTGATTTTCCCGGTTTCCCGGTCATAGCTGTCATCATGAAAAGCCGTAAAGCTCAAATTGTCACCGTCCTCACCCAGCAGCCTCAGATCCGGATAACTGATCCCGACTGCCCCCTCTTGGCGGAAAGTAGCCACCGCTTTTTCAGAGGTCAGCTCCAGATCCTCCATCACATAGCCGCCCAATTCGCTCTCCGGCATAAAAATCGGATAACTCCCGATTTCCGCACTCATCAGCTGGGGGGCCGGCAGTCCATCGTCTTCATCTCCCGTAACGATCGGAATAAGCGTCAGTTCCTTCATATCCGTTCTGCCCCCGATAAACTCAAAGTTGTTGGTGACTTTTATGAAGAAATTACCCCCATAGGTAGCCGTAGGAATGACCGTCAGATACCGGCCCTGCTCATCCCGAAGAGCGAACTGAGAAAAGGTGTTTTCTGCTCTTTCACTAAGCACAATTTGGTTGCCAAAGGGAGAAATGGATACCTTTTCAACAGTAATATCATGCTTATATTCCCCATTCCAGCCTGTGCTCACCTTAGCCTTCAGCTTGGGAGTAACCGTTAAGCTTTCCACGGCAACGCTGCTCTTGTCCACACTTAAAGGAATATGCCAACGCCCTTCTTTACCAAAGATCTCATCGGCGTAAATCTCCAGATTCACCGTATCCCCTAACGTCCCCACCACAGCAAAACGCTGCATACCTATCAAGGTATAAGGATCTTCCAGATAAGCATCGATCTCATTTTGGGCAGGAGGTTCAATATAACGCCCATCCTCCTTAAACCAGAAATGGGGGGCGGTCCAATTGATACGCCACTGCTCTATCGTCTCCTCATCGCCCAAGAGCCGGATCGGCTTTTCACTCTCAACTGTATAGAACACATTAATATAGCTATCATCCACCGCCAGATTATCCACAGTGACCTTAATCCCCTGATCACTGACAGAGACCCCCATTTGGCTGTTATACTGCTCATAAACCGCTTGCTTGGAGATATATTTGAAATCCCGCGGAGCATTAAAATAGCCGATAACACCGCTGGTCATCTCACCGACAAAAGGAGAAGCAGCCACCGACATCGAAGCAAATACGATAAAGCCTGCCGCAACCAGAAGAATTTTCTTAGGTATCCTTCTCATTCTCTGGGTCTTCTCCGGCAAATTAGCCATAAGCGAATCCATCCTTTCCGCAAATCCTGGGGGAACATTAATCGGCTCACCCTTGGCCTGATTTTTTAGGAACTGGTCAAAGTTGCGATGTTCCATTTATCCCATACCCCCTTCATTGACTAACAACACTTTTAGTTTTTGTCTTGCCCTGGCCAACCGTGACTTTACAGTGCCTGTGGGCAACCCTAAAGTTTTACCGATATCCCTGATGCTCATATCCTCATAGTAAAAAAGTACGGTTATCGTGCGAAACTCATCCTCCAGTTTCTCTACGGCAGCCCACAACTCCCCTGATTCCCGCATCACGCTTTCAGCGCTCTCTTCAGGAACCTCCAGTTCTTCTAAATACATGACTTTCTTACGCCTATTGGCTAAGGAATAGGCTTCATTGACGACAATCTTCATAATCCAGGGCTTAAAGCTAGCAAAGGAGCGAAGCTCGCTCAAATTCCGATAAGCCTTCAGAATCGCTTCACCGGTTACATCCTCGGCATCTGTATCATTGTGAACGATACTCTTCGCTAATCGAAACATATTTAATTGGTAATCATGTATGTAGGTGCAAAATCTCTCCTTATCCTCATGGGTTGTCGCCCTGCTGCGGTTGAAGATGGTGTTCGTAAACATATAGGGTACCCCCTCGGTTTCCACCCGTTCCAAATCTTTGTCACCTCGGTATGGTTTATTTGTCCAGACACCTGATAGATGATTATGAGCAGGAAAAGGTTCCCGTCTTAAAAAACTTTTTTAAAAATGGCGATCATCAAAACTTTATGGGCTGTATTGTGTATTAATAAGTGAGATAAAACATAGAAGGATGATCCGAGCTTTGGATGCTTCAGATGCAACCCTCCTGAAAGTTTATAGAAAAAATAAAAACCAAGGGTTGGAGCTTCTCTACGATCGGTATAAGAAATATATCTACACGATTGCCTACCATTATACCGGAAACAAGGAAGATGCTCTCGATTTAACCCAAGAGGTTTTTCTGTCCATCTTTAGGTCCTTGGATCGTTTCGATGACAGCTTTTCTATGCTCCCCTGGATTAAACGGATTACGGTCAATAAGTGCCTCAATTATCTCCGAGATAAAAAGGACATCCTATCCTTAAATCAAACCAATGAAAGCGGTCAGGAAATCCAGGAACTGCTTCCTTCCAGCAATCAGACCGAGGAAGCAACTTTATATCTGGATACAAAAGAGACCTTGACCAAAGCCATTCACGCCCTTCCTGCCGAGGAACGTATGGCTCTCATCTTAAGGCATATGAAGGGTATGAAATATGAAGAAATCGCTAAGATTATGGGAGTTCCTCTAGGAACAGTCAAGACCTATTTACATAGAGGGCGCAAAAGCCTTAAGACATCTTTAAGCAAAGACGGATTATGGGAGAGATAAATGATGACTTGTAGATTGGATAAACTACTCCTTCAGGATCTGCTGGACGGTACCATAGATCCCCTGGAAAAGCTCTTGGTGGATGAACACCTTAAGAACTGCCCGGAATGCCGGAAAGAGCTCAACGAGCTGAAACTTCTTTTCTGGGATCTTAACGATAAATCTATCTACGAAATCGAGCTTCCCCATGAACTGGATCAGCTTAAAGACCTCCTCCTTGAGCAAGTCTCCGAGCCTTCTCCTCAGAGCACTTTCACGACCCTAATGGAGATTCAGCGTAAAAATATAAAGTCAGCAAGCAAATTCCTCGACTACGTACCCGGTGTCAAAACCGGCAACCACCTGGCTAAAGAAGGTTTAAAAGCTACTCCCTCAGCCCTTAAATTAGTGTCAAAAGGTCTGCTCAAGAGCACCAAATTACTCAAAGCTAAATAACAGACTTTGGAGGTGATTTATTGTTCTTATCCATACTTGGCTTCCTGTTGCAAATCCTTGGTTATCTTCTCTTGGCTGTCCTTCTTCTATGTCTGATCCTAATCATCGTGCCTTACCACTATCGTGTAGCCGGAGAGAAATATGAACAGAGCCTATTAGAAGGCTCTATTATCTGGCTCTTCGGAGGAATAAAGATTGATTTTAGCCGTACTTTTCCCGGAAGATTTAGAGTCCATCTTACTGTTTTGGGATGGTTCAGGCATTCCTTTGCGCCCCCAACACCTCCCGGCAAGCCAAAGCAAGAAAGCCTCCCTCCTCCCGGGAAGTCAGAGGAACACAAACATAGCAAAGAAAAGAAGAAATCTTCCTTTAAGGAATTTTTAAAGCCGGACATCCTTAAGGAGGCGCTAACAACCCTGGTCAAGCTACTTAAACATTTTCAGCCTCATACTCTATCTGTTTCAGCCAAAATAGGCTTCAGTGATCCGATGATGACCGGCTTGCTTTACGGGCTGCTCAGTCAGTTTCATTTCCTGATTCATCGACATGATGTTCATGTGCAGCCGGTGTTCGATGAAGAGTGTCTTGAAGGGCAATTTTTAATTGGCGGCAGAGTCTGGATTCCCGCTCTTCTCTTGATGATGGCAGGGTTCCTGCTCTCTAAACCAGTTAGAAGTATCTATATCCCCAAAATCTTCAAAAAACCAAGGAAATCTAAAGGAGGTCCTCAATATGTCAATTAACACCAAAGAAAACATCGATGCGATTTTTGAAAAATTGGAAAGCTTTCTCAAGTCCAAAACGGTGATCGGCGAACCGATTAAAATCGGCGAAACCACAATTATTCCTTTTATCGACATCACTTTCGGCCTGGGCACAGGCGGCGGCGGTGGCAAAGATGAGAAAGGCAACGACGGCACCGGCAGCGGCGCCGGCGCAGGGGCTAAAATCAGTGCCACAGCTGTCCTCGTCATCAAAGGCGATCAAGTCGAGCTCCTTCCCATCAAGAAAGCCGGCGGCTTAGAAAAACTTCTGGATATGGTTCCGGAAATTGTCGATAAGGTAAAAGAACAAAAGGAAGATGATGATTAAGCTTTAACCACTTGAAAACAATTTAAAGCAACATTCTGTCAAACCAAACGCGGCCCGATGGCCGCGTTTTTTCATTTACGACCAACATATAGCCCATTAAATCCTCCATAAGCATATAACGTTATGGAGCTTAACCTACTTAGGCGATTCCGGGGTCCACTTCACTTAAGAGCCCACTTTACCCTCTTTACTTAAGAGATTCACTTTACACAGAAGAAAGAATATTATATACTAAATATAAATTAACTCGGTAAAATATTTTATACAGTAATTTTATTTATCAAGTTAAGCAATCTCAGATTTTATTATATCTGACGAAAAATAAGGGGGCTATAATGAATAAAAATACTACTTTAAGCCGGCGGGAGCGAAAAAAAGAGGAGACAAAGCAGAGCATCCTCAGGACAGCCATTCATTTTTTTCAAACTCAAGGTTATGATGCTACGACAATGGAACAAATTGCTGAATCCGTGGATCTTTCAAAAGTGACACTCTATAATTATTTCCCTTCTAAAGAGCTTATTGTGGCTGAGTTCTTCCAAACCATGAGCCACCAATTTGTGGATCAGGTTTTGGACATGCTGGCCAAACTATCAACTACCCGCTCCAAAATTTATGAGTATTTTCGCGGCCAGTTTGAATGGAACCGCCAATACCGCGAACTCCTTCAGGTCTACTTTGTTCATCAGTTTCAATCCATGTTACAACCCGAAGCTTATCAGAACAGCGGTATGGATCAGGTCCTTGCCCAAATCATTGGCTACGGCCAGGAAGCTGGTGAGATCCGTCGGGATCTCCCGACAGAATACCTGGCCAAGCATCTTGAGATTATGTATGTCATGGAATTTATGGTCTGGATTTTAGAGGGTGATTCCTGGAACCCTGATCAGCATCTCGGAGCAATGGTTGATCTATTCATGAATGGCGCTGAAAATAAACGCTGAAAATAAAGCGAAATGAGGTAACAGCTAATGAAAGTACTATTGATCCAGCCTCCCAGCAGCACAGCCTTTATGGATAAAGTGTATATGTATGAGCCTCTCGGATTGGAATACCTTGGGGCAGGTTTGCAAGAAGATGGTCATGAGGTACTTCTCCTCGACGCCCGTCTGGAGCCGGATTTTGAAAAGGCCTTTCACTCCTTTCAACCGGACATCGTGGGCATAACAGGATATACCAACCATTTAAACATTGTTAAAGCCATTGCCGCCCGCTTTAAGGAGATCAATCCGGATGTGTTTATCATCGTAGGCGGTCATCACGCTACTGTAAAACCTGCAGACTATAACGACCAGGCTATCGACTTAATCGTGATAGGAGAAGGGGTCTTTACCCTGCGCCAGATTCTGAAGCACAAAGAATCTCGGCTTCCCTTCGAGGATATACCGGGCTTGGCCATACCGGGAGCAGTCATGAAATTTACAGCGGAGCGTCCCTATACGCCTCTGGATGATCTGCCCTTCCCCGACCGTTCCTTAACCGCCCGTTACCGCAGTCATTATTTCAGTGACTGGATGAAGCCCATCGCCTCGATCCGGACTTCTTTGGGATGTTTTGGACGGTGCAATTTTTGCGCCCTCTGGTCAATCACCAACGGAAAATATCTACAACGAAGTCCGGAACGAATCGTTGCCGAGCTGCAAGGGATTCAAGAAGAAATCGTGTTTTTCTGCGATGACGAATCCATGTGTGACACACGCAGAATGGATCAACTAGCCGACCTAATCCAGGAAGCAGGCATACGCAAGAAGTATTTCCTCTATGGGCGGGTAGATACCATTGTGAAACATCCTGAACTATTTGCCAAGTGGAAAAACATCGGCTTAATCCAAGTCTTCGTCGGCTTTGAGAGCTTTTCCGATGAGCGCTTGCAAGGCCTTAATAAAAACATCACAGTGGCCCAACAGGAAGAAGCGGTAAAGATTCTTAATGACCTTAACATCGATATCTATGCTTCTTTTGTCATCGATCCTTCCTTTACCCGCCCAGAATTCGCTCAGCTGATTGCTTATACACGCAAACTCAATATTGCTTATGCCGCCCTCTCCGTCCTTACCCCTTTACCGGGAACAGCACTTTACGAGCAGAACAAGGACCGGCTTCTCACTCATGATCCCAAATTCTTTGACTTTATGCATACGGTATTGCCCACTGCTCTGCCACTTCAACAGTTTTACAGTGAATATGCCCGCACCCTTATGAAGGCTACTCCGATTCCCCGTTATTTCAAGTTCATTGCCAAGTTTGACCGCCAAAGAAGATTGTCTACCATGAAGGAACTCTATGGAGTCGTAGGCGATGTGCGAAAAGGGTATCAATGGCATCAAGCAAAAGAATCTTAAGCGGTCATATAAGCGCCTCACTTCTTGTCGAACAATACCATATAATAACCCATAGCGCCATGGAAGTGAGGTGACCGACATGACGATCTCCCGGGAAAAGCTTCATGACTTAATTGACCAAATACCCGATGATCGCTTATCTTATCTAGACGATGTGCTTGATTGGATTTTAAGAAGCGAATTACATGCTGTTCAGAGGGTAAAAACAGATATGAGCACCCCGGCCCAAGAAAGAAAAACCGCTGCCACATTAGACGATATCTTCAGGGATCAGGATGTGTAATATTGGTACCGATACTAATTCAAAGCGTCCTCTCCTCGCCATAACGGCGGGGTGAGGACGCTTACGCTCTATCTCCCCAAAGCGGGAATGAAATGTTTCTTACAACACCCCAAGGAGTCTCATACCGGTCAGGAAAACGACCAGGACCAGGGTAGCCAGGATAACATAAGGCCCATTCCAGCCGATACCCACTTGCAGAGGGGATTCGCCAACGATGCTGGATACTGCTATGACGTTGGCCGCTGAAGGTGAGATGGAGGTTCCCATAGCCCAGCTGATAGCAAGCACAAGAGCAAGGTAAGTGGGAGAAACCCCATAAGCCGCTGCTTTTATTGTTCCGCCAAAGATGGTCACTGTAGCAATGGGGTGCACTCCTAAAGCTGCTAAGCAAAGTGTGGACCCCATAATCACAAGCGTCAAAAGCAGCCCATTATGTCCCACCAGATAGGATAAAATCTGCGGGACATAATCTCCCAAATGGGAATAGTTGATACTATTAGCCAATAATCCCGCTCCGACAAACAGAATCATCTCATTTTTTATGGAGGGGAGCCGGTTATGAAAATAATCTCCTTTAAACTCCCGGAAAAATACAGGAAGACGTTTGATCAGGATCAGCCATATCATCGGATAGATCAAAGCCAGAACCGAGACTACGATTATAGCTGAAATTCCGCTAACCCAGGAAATAACCCCTATTCCTATAATTAAGACGATGGAAAAAGCGCCTAATTCAACAAGTTTTCTCAAATCAAAGTCTCCCCTCAAGGACACGTCCTCTACAGGGCAGGACCTTTCTTGTTTTTTCTTTTGCTTTTCTTCAAAAACCGTCATCACGAAACCGACCGCACCGACAATAATTCCGCAGGAAATTGCTAAAGGGAAAAAAGCCAACCAGGTGGACCCTGTTAATTGAACCACTAAGGCAATCGCCGCAGTGGTCGGAGCCCAAATAATACATGTACTGAAACCTCGGCTGATTGCCGAGCTTAAAAGTTTATGATCGGAACTGCGGCTGCTGTTGCGGCAGACCTGATAAACCAGAGGAACAACCGCCAGACTGACTAATACTCCTATAAAAGCCGATAAAAAACTGACCAGTAAATAGTAACGGCTATTGGAATTTACATGACGTTCAAAAAGACTCTGAAGGGCTGGGGTATATCCTCCATGTTGAATGGGAATTCCCATAAGGGGCACCATAATGAACATCACAACGAGAAAAAGATTATCCTGCAGAGCTTGCCGCCAGACACTCAAAGGAGCATCAAAATAAAGCAGTAAAGCAATACTAACAGCAAAGGACAGGTAGCCGATGATCTTCGAGGAACCCGTAACCGCTGTGAAGCCAAGAAGAATGACAATAATCATCAGAAC
This sequence comes from Desulfitobacterium sp. LBE, assembly GCF_007830365.1. Lineage (NCBI taxonomy): Bacteria > Bacillati > Bacillota > Clostridia > Eubacteriales > Desulfitobacteriaceae > Desulfitobacterium > Desulfitobacterium sp. LBE. The sequence goes on from NZ_VLKD01000001.1 coordinate 2,605,220, forward strand.
TATAATGAGATCTTCCAAAGCCTGAGATCGCATAAGCAAATTCCCCAAATAAGTCACTGCCAGACCAAAGGTCAGAAGGCTGCGAATGCGAGTAAGTGCTTTGCCGGTAATATTCTTGAGTTCCATCTTTATTTCTCTCCAAGTTTCTATACTGTTTTTGCTAAGAGCAGTTTTCCTATACTTAATATAGACAGGTTCAAAAAAGACTTCAACCAATTAATGTATACATTTGATATCCCTATGCACCTTCTTATTTTTCATCCGGATATCATATATAATATTAAGTGTTCACCTGAGTGCCGTATAATCTGAGCTTCTCTGTCAATAAGAATTTACTTGACTAATTTCTACTGACAACTCATAATGTATATAAAGTTGTCTGCAAACAGTTTCTTGCCTTCGGCAGGCTGTATAGCTTAATAATAAGCCTACCATACCAAAAAATATAAGATAAAAACGAATAAGAGGAGTTGTTGCTATGGAAAATACTGACCTTAAAAACTTTGAAGAAAGTATGCTGGACGGACTCAGTGAACTCACCATTAAGAAAGGTCCCATTAACCCGGAACTTTACCACAAGTATGAAGTCAAGCGCGGACTTCGTGATTTAGATGGTAGAGGTGTGTTGGTGGGCTTAACCGAGATCGGTGAAGTTCATTCCTATATTATCGATGAAGGGGAAATGGTCCCCGTACCTGGCCGGCTTATTTATCGCGGCTATGATATTACCGATCTTGCCCGGGGCTTTATGGAAGATAACCGCTTTGGATTTGAGGAGACAGCTTATCTTCTTCTCTTTGGCAGGTTGCCGAACAGGCAGGAGCTCATTGATTTTCATAATCTGCTCGACATCTATCAAAAACTCCCTGATAATTTCGCCCGGGATATGATTCTCAACGTACCCAGTAAAGACATTATGAACGGGATGGCCCGCAGTGTCTTAGGCTTCTATTGCTATGACACCAATCCTGATGATACTTCCATAAGAAATGTACTTAAGCAATGCATCCGCCTGATTGCCGCCTTCCCTGCCCTTGCTGTTTATTGTTATCAAGCCTATACCCATTATCATGGGAACAAAAGCTTGGTTATTCACAGCCCTCAACCTGAATTGAGCCTGGCTGAAAATATTCTTTATATGCTGCGCCCTAACCATAAATATACAGAGCTGGAAGCCAGGCTTCTGGATCTGGCCTTGGTTCTTCATGCGGAACATGGCGGAGGAAATAACTCCTCTTTTGTTACCCATGTGGTCACCTCCACCGGAACGGATACTTATTCAGCCGTAGCAGCGGCCTTAGGCTCTTTACGTGGTCCAAAACATGGCGGCGCCAACCATAAAGTCATTCAGATGTTCCAGGATATCAAAGAAAAAATCTCCGATTGGCAGGATGAAGACGAACTCAGCGCTTACCTTGATAAAATTCTTCTTAAGGATGCCTTTGATCGCTCCGGACTGATCTATGGAATCGGCCATGCTGTCTACTCCATCTCCGATCCCAGAGCCGTCGTCCTGAAGCACTACGCCTCAAAGCTTGCCGCTGAAAAGGGCCTGGATAACGAATTCAATCTTTATGCTAAAGTGGAAGAACTGGCACCCAAGGTCATCGCTAAACACACGAAGATTTATAAAGGAGTCAGTGCCAATGTCGACTTCTATTCAGGGTTCGTCTATCAGATGCTCAATCTGCCTTTAGAAATGTTCACTCCTATTTTTGCTCTCTCCCGCATCGCCGGTTGGAGTGCTCACCGGATCGAAGAAATCGTCAATGGCGGCAAAATCATTCGCCCCGCCTATAAGAGCGTGGTGCCCCGTCAAAAATACGTTCCTCTTAATAAAAGATAACACCATCAAGTCTTAAAGAAAACCCGGCTTCGCCCGAAGACACTGTCTTCGCACTTGTTTGCCTTGAACCCATGCTTGATGAGGCGAAGTCGCTGGTTGCCCTTATACTTTTTGATAGTGTAATAAAGGCCTTTAGGATAGAATTATATGGGCTTCTCTCAATTTAAAGGGAGCTGTTACATTGCGAACTATTTTGTTCACAGTGCAACAGCTCCCTTTTTGCCTCATCTTCACTTTGGTTCTTTCACTTTAGCTTGACAACGATAAAACTTGTTGTCTTCGCCTTCGCACTCTTGCTTCACTGAACTTAATGAAAATGCACTGCAGGAAGGTGAGATCGACAAAGAAACAGCCATGGCTGGGGCTGCTTCTTTGCTTAACTATTTAGGAGGAATTGTACCTATCTTATTTGCCCTCTTGGGCAAGTAAGCTGGTTAAGTTCAGAGCAACCTGCTCTGGATCGACCTTCCTTTTTGCCACACCGCTCTCCATAGCCGCTTTGGCTACAGCTGCGGCTACAGCAGGTGCCACCCGCTTGTCGAAGGCTTTCGGAATGATATACTCTGCACTGAGCTCCTCAGGGCTGACAATGGAAGCAATTGCTTCCGCAGCGGCAATTTTCATTGGCCCATTGATTTCTCTCGCTTCAACATCAAAGGTCCCACGGAAAATTCCGGGGAAAGAGAGAATATTGTTAATTTGGTTGGGGTAGTCGGAACGGCCTGTTCCTATTACAGCTGCCCCCGCCTCTTTTGCTTCTTCAGGCATGATTTCAGGAACCGGATTAGCCTGAGCAAAGACAATCGCATCTTTGGCCATGGTGCGAATCATTTCCTGAGTCACCGTATTGCCTACAGAGATGCCGATAAATACGTCGGCGCCTTTCAAAGCTTCCCCAAGGCTGCCTTTAACCATGGCGGGATTGGTCCTTAAAGCGATTTCCTCTTTATACTTATTCATCCCTTCGGCACGACCCTTATAAATCGTCCCCTTGGTATCACACATGATGACATTTTGAAGACCGCAATCCATCAGCAGCTTAACAATAGCCATGCCGGCTGCACCGGCTCCGCTGGTTACGATCTTGACATCTTTCAGCTCCTTGTTGACTATTTTCAAGGCATTAAACATCGCGGCCAGGGTCACAACAGCTGTACCATGCTGATCATCATGGAATACCGGGCCATCATAGACTGCTTTCAGCTTTTCCTCAATCTCAAAGCACTCAGGGGCTTTAATATCCTCCAGATTAATCCCTCCAAAGGTAGGCTCCAGTAATTTGACCACTTCAACAATCTTGTCAATATTCTTTGTATCTAAGCAAATGGGGAAAGAGTCTACCCCAGCAAAATTTTTGAACAAAAGGGATTTCCCTTCCATAACAGGCATGGCTGCACGTGCACCTATATCGCCAAGACCAAGGACTGCTGTCCCATTGGACACGACTGCCACACAATTAGCCCGGTTCGTGTAGGTATTCACCAATTTAGGATCTTGGGCAATCTCCATACAAGGTTCAGCTACCCCCGGTGAATAGGCTAAACTCAAATCATTATAATCACGGCAGGGAACTTTAAGCGCAATCTTGATTTTACCGCGATGATCAGCATGAAGTTTTAGGGCATTCTCCCTTAAAGACATTTCAACCACTTCCTTTATCCATTAATCCTAAAAATTATTCCTGTATGCTTATCCCCAGCTTGGCATCAATCTCAGCCTGATTTGCAAGAATGTCGAGAGCATTGCTATACACAGGAGTATCCACCAGCTTATCCTTATAAACGATTGCTGCTTTCCCCTTAGCAATAGCTTCTTCCTCGAAAACTTTCTTAATCTCTCCGGCCCATTGTACATCCTCCGGATCAGGAGCATAAAGACGGTTAGCAGCCTCCACAAGGCTGGGGTGAACAATCATCCGGCCTTTATACCCCAACTGGCGTCCTTCGGCTATGTTATGCACATAGCCTTCTTTATCGGTGTAATTAAGGAATGGTGCATCAAGGGCTATAACACCGGCAGCACGAGCCGCAACGGCCACATAACCCCGGGCAAACTGCTGCTCTTTGGCTTCAGGGGTCAGTTTAACCTGCATATCGCGGGTATAATCTACAGCTCCAAAAATGGCTGCCGCAACACGAGGGCTGGCGGCACAAGACTCATAGGCGTTGATGACCCCTATGGCTGTCTCAATAAGCAGGCAGATCTTGATGCTGCCTACGGCCAAACCATTCTTCCGTTCCAATTCTTCAAGCCTCCACGCCAGACGTTGTACATCGCCGGCACCGGCAACCTTGGTCAGATTGATTCCTGTCAGGCCTTCACATACTGCGGCTTCCAGGTCATCATCAGTCATATTCGTTTCCCAGGCATTCACCCGAACCCACACCTCGGCTCCTTGAGAGCCTGCATGCTTAATATTCGCGCGCACCATTCGGCGTGCTCTAGATTTTTCCAACGGTGGCACCAAGTCCTCCAGATCCAAAATAAGTGCATCTGCTCCATAGGTTAAGGCCTCATCCAGGGCCTCCTTATCATTTCCCGCGACAAACAGCACTGATCTCATAATAGCCATTTTCTTTCCCCCTTCTAAATCAGAGCTTTCATACTCCTATTGTGCCTTCATTGTAGATACCCTGTTCCCTTAAGTAAAATACCTATTCTGAATACAGTATATTTAGGAGCTGAATAAGTTCTGATTTTTCCCATGTTCATATTACATGTTCATATTACTCCTCTGCGCAATTTCTTCATTTTGCTTATTCGTTTGCTGATTCACTCTCTTTATTCTCTCTTTGAATACGCAATATTCTAAATGGCTATTTTACTCCCTCAGGAAAACTCTTTATTCTAAGGATGAATCACAAGTTTTTTGTAAAGACATCTGGACTAAGGCTTAAGGAGGTTGCCTTATGAATGAATCCTTTCGTAAATATATGAAAGTAGGCCTCGTTCATTTTATGGCTTATCCCAGCACCAGCAAAGGGGAAGGGCCTATCCTGGAAACCCTGAGAAGAATTGCCATGGATGAGTACTTTGAAGTAGTCGAAATGACCTGGATCAAAGACCCCGCCGTTCGAAAAAAAGCCAGGCAGATTATTGAGACCTCCCACATGGAGTTCTCGTATGCGGGAATGCCCCGGCTCCTGCTCACCAAGCAGAACATCAACTCCCTCAACGGGGAAGAAAGATTGCAAGCCCTGGCCAACGTAAAGGAAGGTATTGATGAAGCCTATGAAATGGGCGCCAAGGATTTCGCCTTCCTCAGCGGAAAATATGAAGAACCCCGGAAGGAGGAGGCCTATCAGGCACTGATCCGTTCTACCAAAGAAATATGTGCCTACGCCAAATCCAAGGGGGATATGAAGATTGCTATTGAAGTATTTGACTATGATGTTGACAAATGCTCTTTGATTGGGCCTGTGGCACTCACCCAACGATATGCTAAGGAAATTCGCCGGGAATACGACAACTTCGGCTTAATGGTGGACTTAAGCCACCTGCCCCAACTCCGGGAAACACCGGCTGAATCCCTGATCCCTGTAAAAGACTATATTATCCATGCTCACATGGGCAATACACTTGTCAAAGACAAACTCTCACCCGTCTACGGCGATGAACACCCGCGATTTGGCTTCCCCGGGAGCGAAAATGATGTGGCTGAACTTGTGGAATACCTCCGCGTCCTTCTGGACATTGGCTTTCTTAACAAAGAAAATCGGCCCATTGTCAGCCTGGAGGTCAAACCCTATGAGGACGAGGACCCCGAATTGGTGATCGCTAATGCCAAGAGAGTACTAAATCTAGCTTGGGATCAGGTATAAGTTCTCAATACAATCGTTCCTTAGCTTAAGCCTAAAAAGTAGAGTTTATGTTCAACTGACGAACTTAAACTCTACTTCTCTTTTGTTTTATCACAAAACAATTTATGCAAGAAATACCTCTGCCCTATCTCTCCCAAAAAACAGCACCAAAGTACAATAAGCAGGATGGTCATTAGAGATGAAACCCCCGACGTAAGTGGAGAAAAGAATTCTGCAGCCATCTTGTGACAAGCAACCGTATACACCTGGAATGAAAAAATATATATCCCCCATTCCGCTCCGATTGGCATTTTCTTCTGATTCTGATAGCACCATCGGATAAAGGTAAAGCCAACAATCCAAACCCCAAATCCCCAGAAGAAGCAAGTCAGAAGCTTCAAGGGTTGTGCACTATCCAATAAACCCATAAAGAACAGGCTCTGAGCCAGATCAAGAATTGTACAGATAGTCACTCCCACAGCACCAAGTATAAAAACAAAAAAAATATTGATCTCAGTAAAGGTGAGCGACCGCTGAGCAATTCTGATAACAACGAGTACACTGATCCAGTGAAACCACAGGAGCCCAACTATGAATAACAAAATGTTTATTCCTAATAGCAGCCATATCCACTTCAAATTAAGAACAATCGCCCTTGTCAAGCAGGCGTTGCCAATAAGCTGAACACTCATATATAACATGGGTACCAGGAACCAAGTCCGTCTACTCTCTTTATTCACGTCTTTATTTATCTCTTCTCTTATTTCTTCTCTTTTTGCCCTCTTGGAAAGCACTGAAAGTAGACATTAGCATATACATAACCCTTTCAGGAGTGCCGGAATTTTACTAAGTCTGGAAGATATCAGAAATTTGCCTTATACTTAAAAGGTATCCAATCTCAAGAATCTACTCTTCAGACTCTTCACACTTCTATTTCCCATTTTAATTATCCAATCTGAAGATGTGAAATACTCGTTGCGAATACGATATATTCAGACAACGAATAAATACAAAGGTGGATGGATAAATGGAAATACGGCATTTAGAATATTTCATCGAGGTTGCACGTCACAAAAGTTTCAGCGTCGCAGCTGAGGTAACCCATACCTCCCAGCCCTCAATCAGTAAAGCCATCAAGGATCTGGAGACAGAGCTGGGAAAAGCACTGTTCTATCGCAGTACCAAATATGTAAAACTGACCGACGCCGGGGAACTCGTTCTTGAGCAAGCACAACAAATTGTGGCAGCCTTTAGAAATATCAACACTCAGTTAGAAGGCTTGGCCCAACTGCAAACAGGAAAGATCCACATCGGACTCCCTCCTATTACTGCCGTCACCACCTTCTCCCATATGCTCGGTGCTTTTAAAAGCGAGTATCCTAAGATTCAAGTTCAGCTCTTCGAATATGGCCCTAAAAAGATTGAAGCCTCTCTTGAAGATGGTTTGCTGGACTTCGGCATTTTTACACCGGAAGATCCGGAACTCTTTGAATGGATTTGGTTCGAGCAAGACCCCCTTAGCGTCATTATGCACCCTAATCATCCTTTGGCTCTGAGGGAATGTATCGATTACAAAGACTTTGCCGGAGAACAACTGATTCTATACAACAGCGACTATAAGCTCCATGATATTATTATTGCTGGATGCAAAAAGGCCGGTATTAATCCAGAAATCGCCTTTGCAACCTCCCAGCGTGAATTAATGACCCAGATGGTGGCCGCTAAGCTTGGTCTGGCCCTTTTGCCTACGAAGATCTGCCAGGTTCTTAACTCTGAAACCATCATTTACCGACCCTTTTCAGACTCGAACTTATGCCTGCAACTGGCTTTGGTTTGGAAGAAAGGACGCTATCTTCCCCGTGCCGCTCATGAATTATTGACCTTTTTAAAAGAAAAGCACTTTCTTTAATGTATTGGTGATTCACCCATTCACCCTACCTTTTCTTAATTACAATAAAAGTACGGGAGCAAGGTACAATAAACCTTTGTCCCGTACTTTTATTGTAATTAGCTGATAAAGATAAGGAACCAACGCTTTATTTTAAAGGAAAGGCTGATTGACCATAATCATTCTTACAGGCCGATGGACATTTTTCTCTTTGCAAATTCTCCTGAATAGGAGTTCCAACGAAAAATTTACCGCTGACCGCACCACGAACTGTGTTCGCAAATGTATACACCCAAAGAAGCACAAGGAGAACCGTCAGAAACGCTGTATAACCTGAAGCAAGTGGAGTAATGAATACCACAGCAATTTTTTGACTGCATATAGTGTAGGCTGCCAAGGGGAAGATATAGGCCCACCAGCCCATACTAAAGGGAATCCCGCCCTTACGAAGCTGGTGTACACTGATAATTGCAATAATGCCTACGATCCAAATACCAAACCCCCATATGACCGCAGCAATAAGGTTGGCCAAATCCGTGGAAGCTAAAAGCCCCAGCTCTTGAGCATTCTTTGAAGCATCAATAATCGCGCTGACCGCCAGCCCTACCGCACTGAGAAAAATTCCGAAAGAGGGTATGGTCTCTGCAGGGGGAAGTGGATGATTGGCCAAACGGACGAAGACAATAGCGCTCATAAAGATAAAAAGAAAAAAGCCGATCCCGAATAAGGCTGTATTGATAAGGAGAACGGATACACTCCAGGAAGGATGAAGTTTCATGGTAAGCTCCAGCACAGGATTGCCAATCAGGGAAACGGCCATATTGGCTATAGGAGCCATAATCCAAGAAAAATTAACCATCTCCGGCTTGGGTGTCTCTTCCGCCCGCATCATTCTAAAGGTGGTGTAAAAGGTAAAGAAAGTAACCCCGATAATAGCAATGATCCAAAAGGTGAACATCAAGGAATAGGTCAGGGTCTCACTAAGATACTTGCTCCAGATGAGATAGATATTGGTTCCCAAAATTGCCGTACCTACAGGCATGGTCACAAAAAAGTTTCCTGCCAAAGGATGATTCAGATCACGGTAAGCGTAAGGAAAATACTTAAACCAACGGATCACCCAGGGTACAAGCACACAGAAATAGAGCAGACCTACTAAAGCAGCTAATATTATACTGAAAAGATGTCCCAACGGAAATGAATCCTGCCATAGAAAAAGTATATTGGCCAGACCTCCTGTACCCATGATTACTGCAAACCAGGCAGGAGCTAAATATTTAATCGGATGACGTTCAAGCACTTAAGCGCTCCCCCTTTTCGAAACAGCGTTTCACTAAAATAGTCATGCATTTATTAGACCATAAAACCACTCTTAGTACAAGACTCAAGATACCTAAATAAGGTCTGCTAAGCTAAAGAGAAAGTCCAGGCAGATTTAATTCCGCCTGAACTCTCAGGGGTAGCAGCTTTTAGCATTATCCTTCCACTACATTATCCATGTTCACCTTGAAAAACTCGCCCTTCTTCATCTCAATATGCCCTGATGCGTAGGGTTCCCCTTCCATGGTAAGGTAGATTTCCGAAGCCCCATAATAATTGCCTAATGTATTGACAATACTTTGCAGGATCATTCCTTCATATCCTGCGCCTGCATTCATTTCGGTGACAAAATTCTTAGTAAAGTCCACATAGACCCGGCCATCCTGATTAAGATAAAGGCTCTTGATTTTGACATTCTCGCCAATGAGTTTGCCATGATTGGCCGCCTGCTTTTTAAACTCATCTTCAAAGATCTGTTTGGTAATATCGTTGGTCTTAAAGGATAAAGGAATATTTGTAGTATGAATTTTTCCGTCATCGATATTGGGATAATAGATCTTGACTTGTTGTACCAAAGGTGTGTTCTTTTCTAATTTGCTTAAGGTGGAAGTCACTTCATAGCCGTCGGAGCCTTTATACACCGTTTTCACCAGCCCTACACCGGGAGCATAGTAGTCCATAATTGTATTATCCTTACCCTCTGTCGTCACTTCTATCACTTTGTAGGCTCCGGCAGGAGTTGAAAGGTCCATATCCACATTAGTGATGGTGCGCTTACGGTTATCTGCCAAGGTCCAGGATGTACCTTTAGTTAAGGGCTCTTTCAGAAGAACTTCCCCATTGCTGTTAAGTTTGGAGCTCTGGGTCAGATCCTCCCGGTAATAGGTTTCTCCTTGGGCTAAAAGCTGTATCATCTGACCGGCGTTGAGCCCCAGCACGCGAACTGTCTCTGTCCCTCCGTTGTTCGTCCTCAACTGCACCTTGTCTCCTTTGAAGTAATCCACATAGGTGGTAAAGGAGGCATATTCATTGCCCTGTCCTTCATACACGTATTTGGTGTTCTCCTGATAAGCAAGGCAATTCGCGAGCATATCCTCTTGTGCCGGCTGTTCACTGTTATTTGGCGGTTCATTAGGGGGATTGTTCTGATTGGTACCACACCCTCCTAAGAAGATCAGCGATAAGAGAACAGAAAATACTCCCATCATTAAGGTGCGCTTTTTCATGATTGCAACCTCCTTGTTTATGCCCATTATTGTATCATCTTAACATGGGACTCATCTCATTCTAATACTCCTCTTATTATAACCATGCAGTTGAGCTTTGACTATCTTTACTCTATTTTCATATCTAGTGGATTCTTACATCGGTTCCTCCATATATCAATAGACTTAAATCAGCGTGCAAATCTGATACATAGAATCAAAACGGCATAACTGCGATGATAATATAAAATAAAAAGGGCATTGGAAGGTCCAAAGCCTTTTCAATGCCCTGCCCATCTTCATTTAATTTTGCTGATTTCCTTTATCTACCCATTATCTATCCATCTGGTTTATTTTTTGAGAGTGGACATCACCGTATGAGTGGTTCCATTGATGACAGAAACTGTTCCGCTCCCCTGGTTGGTGACATAGATTCGATTGGACTTAGAATCCACCCGAATCTCCGCAGGTGAAGCTCCTACAAGCACCGTAGCGATTACAGTATTCGTGCTTCCATCGATTACTGTGACTGTGTTGCTTCCATGATTAGAGACGTAAACCCGACCGGTAAGAGGGTTGATGCCCATTCCCTGAGGATTGATACCTACAGGAATGGTCATGATAGGTGCCCGGGTCGATTTATCCAGGACGTCCACGGAATTTCTTTCCGGATGGATAGCATAGAGCTGATTTTCCGTGGCTTTTTTTCCCTGTTCATGAATTTGCCCTGAAGATATAGGATCAACCGGGCGTACGGGATAAATTGCGGTCATTGTTCCTGAGACGTTTTTTCCCCAGACTTTTAATTTCACATCTTGCGAAGTGATCATGAAGCGAAATTCCAGAGCATCAAACTGGGCATAGTGTTGGGTGTCCTTGACCACACCGGAAGCTAAAGTAATGGAATCAACCACATACTCTACTTTATTACTTCCCTGCAGATAATAGCCCCAGATTTGAATCACTGCCGGTAGGTGGCCGGTATTGCGATACCTTACAGAAAGTGTTGCGGTCTGTTTTTGCCCCGCCACAGTCGGATTCTCAATGACTCCTGTCGTCAATATCGCCATAGTCTATCCCCCTAACCATTCAGGGAAAAGCTCTCTTGCTCTCTGCTGAACGATACGAATACATTCATTATCAGGATGAAGGCTCATATTTTCTCCATGCCACCGATAGGCTATGAGCGGCTCTCGGATATAGCCGGCGGGGAAATGACGAAGAAAACGGAACCACAATTCATAGTCATGGGCCTGAGGCAACCCTTCATCAAAATATCCTACCCGTTCAAGAGCAGTGCGCCTCATCATAACAGATGAACCATTGATAAAGCATCCCCTGAGCAAATTAACTACCAGTTCTTGACGCGCGGGATAAAACTCTGAGTCTGCTGCATATTTTTTCAGCCCATTTTCATCAATAACAATAAAACTTGTATAGCAAAAACCCACCTGCGGATTAGCTTCCATCAATTGAACCTGTTTCTCCAGCTTCCCCTTTAAAAACATGTCATCAGCGCTCAGCCAGCAGATATATTCACCTGTAGCCCGCTGGAGTCCATGGTTAAGGGCATTGGGTGTCCCGCCATTGGACTTATAAATATAATTAATTCGACTTTGATAAGGCTGAAGACGTTGGGCTGTATCATCTGTGGATCCATCATCAATAACAATGATTTCTAAACTAGGATACTTTTGTCGAAGGACACTTTCCACAGCCCAGGTCACATAGCGAGCGTGATTATAGGTGGGGATAACCACACTCACTTTGGGCATGGACATTTAGCGTCCCTCCCCATAGATTTTCTTCATCCATTCTACCGTAATGGGAATGCCTTCTTCCAACAGCATCTTCGGATTGTGGCCCAAATCTCTTACAGCTTTCTGAATATCCGGCCGCTTACTCACTGTATTGTGCTTGTCTTCAGGAAGATATCTAATCAATCCCGGATCTCCCTGAGTATATTTGAGCACCAGATCACTGAGTTCTCTGACGCTGCGATACTCTGTCCCCCCGATATTATAGACTTCACCAGGTTTAAAGTTATTACCCACATTGGCAATGGTCGGAATAAGATCATCCACATACATAAACACACGATGATACCCTTCATAGACATCATAGGGTATTCCTTTAAGAGCACGATAGACGAAGAGGCAGACTACACTGCGGTAGGGGTGGTAATATTCCCCTGGCCCATAAGCATTAAAAAGCCGCAGCCGAACGATCGGAGTTTCGTATCTTTTTTCAAAATTAATGATTTGCACTTCATTTGCCCATTTTGTTAAAGCGTAGTCATTATGCTGAATGATAGTTTTTTGCTGAGGGAGATCTTCTGTTAATAGAGGCTCCTGAGCTTCACCATAGATTTCAGAAGAACTGGTAAAGATGAGTTTAAAGCCCTTTTTCAATTGCCATTCCAATATATTACGTGTTCCAATCACGTTGGTTTCCCAAAGGGTATCATAATAATGCTCACCATTAATGCGACCAAACTCTGCAGCTAAATGATAGACATAATCGTAATCCTGTTCAAATACCCGTTCTAATTGCCGGTATTTGGCAATATCTGCTCTGAAATATTTTTCCTCAGCATCATGCTGTAGGTCCACTTCCCATACTTCATGTCCCCGTTTCCTAAGTTCCTCTACCAAACGGGTACCCAGAGTTCCTTTACTCCCTGTAACCAAAACCTTTGCCATTCTCACTGCTCCTCTTTTCACTTATTTCAAGGCCTTTTCCCGCTCCAGGACAATCCAACCCTGGAGGTCTGCCTCGTCAAACTTTTCCACGGTTTTAAAGCCGGAGGCTTCCAGTTCTTCGGGCGTGAACAGAGGATCCACTACCCATACGGTATTCCCCGCTTCTTCCAAGGCCCGGACCAGATCCACTCCACGGCTATGCTTAAGATCTTTAACTCCTGCTTTATAGCTTAAGCCTTTAATTAGGACATTTTGATGGGTGCCTACCTGCTGCAGAATTCTGTCCCGATATTCCTGGTCCGCTATTGCCGCTCCCTCAAGCAAAGGCGAAGGGCAGACTTTCCGAAGAAAGCGCATATCTTTAGGCAGACATTCCCCACCGATACCCCAATCAGTCCCGAGGAGTTCTACATTGCTTTTACTATTGACTGCTTTTCTCAATTCTGCAAAGTCCATTCCCTGATCTTTACAATACTGATAGAGCTCCTGGGCAAAGGCTACATCCACATAGCGCTTAACATTTTCGACCACTTTAGATAGTTCGGCAATCCGAACATCCTCTACTTCCACAAGCTGCGGTACCAAAGGTTCATAGAACTGTCTCCCCTTATCCCGGCAGGCCTGGGTGAAAGCACCCATGACTCTTGGTGTATCGCAGACTGTCTCATCGACCCCAAACATGACCCGATGAGGCACATGAATTAAATAAACATCCTGTCCGCAGCGATAACCTTTCCCTTCCAGATACTTGCGGACAAGTTCCATGGTCCCTGGCGGTAAAGTGGATTCAATGGAAATTAACGCTCCAGGACAAATGATCATTTCCCCTAAAGCAGCGAAGAGATTTTCGCCTTGGTCACCAGTGGACGGCGCCAACAGCCAGATATCGATGCCGGTCAGTGCCCGATAATCTGTGGTCACTCGATAACCCTGACTGCGTAAATCATTGACCCGGCCGGCATCAATATCCACTCCAACTACGGAATTCGGGTATTTCTTATTGATATACGAAAAGAGATTAAAACCTATATTACCTAATCCTACGACAGCAATTTTCATATTTAGTCATCCTTCCCCTAAAGGTCATATTACATGTTATGGAATTACGTCTCTTCTTGACACTGTTTTTGCCACCTCGTCAACTCTTATGACATACACTAAAGGGTGAAGGAGGATTGAACTATGAAATTGGTTATTCCTGTATTGAGTTTGGAAACCGGGGGAACCCGTTTTATCTATCAAATTGCCAATGAAATGGCAGCTAAAGGGCATCACGTGGAAATAGTTCTGCCGGAACACGCTGTAGTGGCCTGGCCTCTTCGAACCCAGATCACCCGGGTCAGGGAGCTGACACCAGCCACTATCCCTGCCGGCGATTTTATTCTGCCTAATTTCTGGCCAACGGTCTTCCCCGCCTGGGGGGCCCAAAAGGGCCGGGTAGTTCGCCTTAGCCTCGGCTTTGAACCCCTATGGGTCAAGGAAAAGGAAAACGCCTTAGCCACCTACCATATTGATGCTCCCATCCTTTCTATATCCCAGTGGCATCGGCAGATTATTCGCCAGGAAACCGGCCGGGACAGCACCATCATACCAGGCGGTGTCGATCTTAGTCTTTTCCACCCCCATCCCAAAAAATCCCTTATGGCCAACACGGGACCTACCATTGCCTATATCCTTCGTTCCAAAGAGCACGGCTACACTTGGAAAGGGAGCGATGATTTTTGGGAAGCCATCCGGATCACTGCCCAAAGCTTTCCCCACTTTACCCTCCAGATAGTAGCACCGGAAGGGGCGGCTTATCCATCCCCTGTCCCCTACCAGCCAATCGTGGCGACGACAGATGCGGAGTTGGCACTTTTCTATGCTCAGGCGGATATTTTTGTTTCCACCTCCTATTTTGAAGCTTTTGCCATGCCCCCACTGGAAGCCATGGCTTGTGGTACTGCCGTGGTTACCACAGACAATGGTGGAAATCGTGACTATGCAAAAAATGGGGAGAACTGCCTTGTCGTTCCCCCCAGCGATATTCAGCAGCTCTCCCAGTCCTTGCTTCATCTCCTAACTCAAGCACAGGAGCGTCAGCGTCTGGCCCAAGCCGGACAGCATACTGCCCAGGCCTGGACTTGGCGACACTCTGCGGATCGCCTGGAGCAATTTCTCTTTCAGCTTAGCCGCAATTAATGAGGAGACTTAACGGAGCTCTTTCCATGCCAATAAGGCATCCATGGGCTTAGCATCCTTCCCGTAAGACTCTACAAAGGCCAGGTTGCTCTGGTCATGAAACTGATTGAAAACTATAACCTGATAGCCCCTCTGGGTAAAATCTTCTATTTCCCAACCGGAGCGATGCTCTTGAAAGCTTTCCCCACCTAAACCGTAGTGATCCTCCGCTTTTTGTTTAAAGAAGCCCCGAGGGGTAAAGACAATGACTCTTTTCACGGCAATTCTTTCCGCCTGCGCCAGAACTTCATACCCCACACCCTTCTCCATGTGTTCAATCACATCGATCATGGAGACACAATCAACGGATTTGGCTAGAAAAATTTCCCCAATGCGCTGGGCCTCATATTTTATGGGTAAAAAGGAGGTAGCCAACCTGGCTTTCTCAAGATAGGGTCCATGTGCGTCTACACCAATCTTAATGGGGCAAGGAAAATCCTTCAGGGTTGCACCTACTCCGCAGCCAATATCTAATACGGATTGAGCATCTTTCATGAGCTCCTTTATCATTCCCAAAAAATTTTTGTGATGAACAATTTTTACCGACATTCCAAAACATCCTTCCCTTGCTTTTTTCCGTTACTTTGTTGTCAACAATGCTCGCTGGTTGCAATAAACTGCAACGATGGCTGGTCTACTTGTCTATAGAGCTTACTTTATATGGTATTCACTTAGAATCAATCTGCCCCAAATTTCTCCCTTCGTCTTTATCACTTAAAATAAGGAGGACCTAAGATGAAAATAATTTTACCGGTAATGAGCCTTGAGATGGGCGGAGGAGCTCGTTTCCTGTATCATCTGGCTAATGCCCTCACGGATAAAGGACATGATGTTGAAGTTATCATGCCCAGTAAAGGGGCCCAGGTCTGGCCCCTGCGTGCGAAATTAACCCGTGTGCCTGAATTAAGTCCGGCCAATATTCCCTATGGCGATTTTATCCTACCCAACTTTTATACCACCGTTGGAGCGGCATGGGCTTCTCAAAAAGGAAAGGTTGTTCGCCTAAGTCTTGGTTATGAACCTCTCTGGGTTCCTGACACAGAATCAGCCAAACAAAGCTATCTCATTGATGCGCCAATCTTAAGTATCTCCCAATGGCATCGTCAGCTGATCCTCCAAGAAACCGGCAGGAACAGCACCGTCATTTCCTGTGGTGTGGATCACCATCTTTTCCGCCCTTGTCCCAAGCGCTCTTCCCAGACAGGTCGTAAAAATATTTTTTATATCCTGCGCAATCCTGCTTTAGGGTATATCTGGAAAGGAGGAGAGGATTTTTTCAATGCCCTCTCACTTTTGAAGGGTCTTGATTTTGAGGTTACTGTAACCCTTACTGAAGCGACGCAGCTTACAGGTTCATTCCCCTGCCGTACTGTCTATGCTGCCAGCGACCAAGAAATGGCCGCTCTCTATGGCGAAGCCGATCTTTTTGTCTACAATTCTTATTTTGAAGCCTTCGGTTTACCTCCCCTTGAAGCCATGGCCTGCGGGACAGCAGTCATCACCACAGACTGTGGGGGAAGCCGGGATTATGCTCATAATGGCGAAAACTGCCTGGTTGTTCCCCCCAGTGACATTAATCAGCTTCAACAAGCACTTCATCTGCTTCTAACCCAAGATGGAGAACGTCAACGTCTGGCTTCTGCGGGGTTTGCCTTTGCCCAAGCTTGGACCTGGCAACGGACTGCTGATCAGGTGGAGGCCTTTTTGTTGAGTCTTTAGGCTGATAGTTTTGACCCTAAGGGGCTGCCCCACAGGCCGGCCCCTTTTTTATGGGATAGGTTAGTTTAAGATACGAAAAAGGAGCATCGCCGGCTACTTTAAGTAGCCCAGCGATGCCCCCCTGGAGCTTAATAGTGACCCATTCTTCCCTATCCCTTCAAGCCTAATACTCCCTCTAAATATTTTTTATTATGAAGAATTTGGGGGTTGTCCGGACGATAATCTCTGGCGATTTCGTTGTGCTTGTAGGCAAGCTCGTGCATGCCCAGCCGATCATAGCAAACACAAAGCTGCAGATGAGGTAAATAGGTCCAACAGGCTTCACTCTTAGGTCCCCAACTATTCGTCGGCTTTTCAAGTTCTGACGCAAGTTTATACCAGAAAATTGCCTGCTGGTATTTCCCTGCATTCAAGTGATTAAAACCAATTCGGCAGCAGAATTCTGCTCTGGGGGTATCATAATCAAAAGATTTATAGAGGTAGGCTTGGGCATTGGCCGAATCTCCCAGTAGTTTATAGATATCGGCTAGTTTTCCGCAAGCGGATATATTATCTTCTACCCATCCCTTCTCCGTATTAAGGAATTTTTTATAATACTCGACAGCCTTTTCATATTGCTTATGGTCATAAAGTTCGTTGGCAAAATAATAAAGATCTCTTGGTGAAAATTCTTCACCTTGTTCCAAACGCTTTTCATAAATGCGCAAATTGCGCTCAGAATCATGCTCCTCAGATTTATGAGCTATGGCAATATCACTATTCATAATGTTGCCACTGACCTCTAGATACTCATGAACTGCCCCTTTCCAGCGAAAATTCTTGCCTCGCCGAACTAACCGGTTCCTTCTCAGCGTGAATGTTGGATTTTCTGATGAGTCAAAAGCCAGCAGGTAATGCATATTCACCACATCAATGGAAGGGTTTAAGTTTTTTTTTAAATCATGAAATTTAAGGCGGTCCGACTCTAAGATGACATCATCTGCATCCAACCAAAGAAGATACTCTTTTGTCCCAAGGCTAAAGGCATAATTCCGGGCTGCCGCGAAATCATCGATCCAGGCAAAGTCGAAAATTTTATCCGTGTACCTGGCCACAATTTCCTTAGTGCGATCTGTAGAACCCGTGTCCACAATAATGATTTCGTCGGCAATATCGCATACAGAATCTAAACAGCGCGCAATTGTCTTTTCCTCATTACGCACGATCATGCACAAGCTGATAGAAATAGGGTTTTCAGGCATATTTCTCCTCCCCTAACGATACAATCCCCTTTTAGATAAAAAGGGAATCCGCTTATTGGATTCCCTTTTCTACCACTGTCAGCGTCTTAGTCAAGTTTAAGCAGGCTCAATTGAGTTCCGGCTGCCGATGCGAAAAAGCATAACTATCTGATTTTATTCTATGCCAAGGCCCGCGCTGACATATCCCGCAACCGTTCCTCCTGCTACAAGGCCACCTCCAGTGACGCTGGCCACGAGAAGCAGACGCGTTTGCCCGGTGACTGGGATGCTCAGACCCGTCGCAATTCCATTAAAGGTATCCCCAACGGCGATCGGACCGGTAATTGTAATGTCGACCACAGCTCCTGGCACGGGGCTGAAAACATCATCCGGAGACGGTGAGCTGTACAGCTGAACGGTGTAGGTCAAAGGGGCAAGTAACGCCAGCGCAGCTGTTGCACTGAGATATGCGGCCAGTGACGTGATCACACCGTCCCGTGGCATGGAAAATGCATAATTGGTCTGGCCGCTGAGATCAATAGTGGCACCCAGAACCGTCAACGCTTGGGCGGAGGACCCGAATCCGATCAATCCAGGCAGACCTACGAGTCCACCCGCAAGAGTGGTGACTGCCAGGGGATCTCCTGATGAGAACGGAATAACGGCTCCACCGCCAGTAGCCCCGGTTGCTCCGGTCTCACCTGTGGCTCCGGTTGCTCCTGTAGCTCCCGTTGCACCGGTGGCTCCTGTGTCTCCCGTTGCTCCCGTTGCACCGGTGGCCCCTGTGTCTCCTGTGGCTCCCGTTGCTCCGGTGGCTCCTGTGGCTCCCGTTGCTCCGGTGGCTCCTGTATCTCCTGTGGCTCCCGTTGCACCGGTGGCTCCTGTGTCTCCTGTAGCTCCCGTTGCTCCGGTGGCTCCTGTGTCTCCTGTAGCTCCCGTTGCTCCGGTGGCTCCTGTGTCTCCTGTGGCTCCCGTTGCTCCGGTGGCTCCTGTGTCTCCTGTGGCTCCCGTTGCTCCGGTGGCTCCTGTGTCTCCTGTGGCTCCCGTTGCTCCGGTGGCTCCGGTGTCTCCTGTGGCTCCCGTTGCTCCGGTGGCTCCTGTGTCTCCCGTGGCTCCCGTTGCACCGGTGGCTCCTGTGTCTCCCGTTACTCCCGTTGCACCGGTGGCCCCTGTGTCCCCGTGGCTCCCGTTGCACCGGTGGCTCCTGTGTCTCCTGTAGCTCCCGTTGCACCGGTGGCTCCTGTGTCTCCTGTGGCTCCCGTTGCACCGGTGGCCCCGTGTCTCCGTGGCTCCCGTTGCTCCTGGTATCTCCCGTGGCTCCCGTTGTGCTCCCTGTGGCCCTCGTCCCCGTGGCTCCCGTTGCACCGGTAGCTCCTGTGTCTCCTGTGGCTCTCTCTGTCGTCTCTCGGTGGTTCCTATTACCGGTTCTCCGTGAATCCAACTCACCGGGAGTACCCGATGAGCATCCACCAAATTTCCTTCAGCATCCTTACCCCAAACTGATATGACTACCGTTTCGGAGCTTGTGGAGAATACAAATTCGAAGGCATCTAAATCAGCAAAATACTCCCTAAGCACAACCTCACCGGGAATAATGCTAAGCTCTTCTAAAACATATACCTCTTTGAAGAGGCCATTGAGATAATAGCCTATTATTTCAACCATCTCTACTGAATCACCATCATTGGTAATTCTAATGGCTACCGATACTGAGGGGCGCACCCCATTAACCGGAAAATTGTCTATCAAACCGGTGGTTAACTCTGCCATCCCAACATCTCCTTACTTTTTTCAAATATCCAATTCATCTAGTTCTTGAGCGACGACTCTATGCGCCGTCTGCAAATTTCCCTCCGCATCTTTCCCCCATAGGGTCGCATTGACACCCTGGGAACTGACAATGAATTGGAACTCAATTCCGTCAAAGTCTGCGAAATAGTTCCTTAACACAACTTCTGCCGGTCCAATGTTGAACAACTCTTCCACATACAATATTTTCGTGTTACCACTCAGGTAATAACCTCTCAGCAGCACCGATTCTAAAGTATCAACATTGTTCGTGACCAAAACAGAAAGGGAGGAACTTGGCCGAACTCCGAAAACAGGAGTATTATCGATCAAACCCGTCGTTAAAAAAGCCATGTTACACCTCCTTAATTTAACTTCACTCTATCTTATGGCTCTTGTCCTTTATGGGTTACCTTTTTTGGAAAAAAATGTTTATAATTTTAATTCTGGTATGCTGAGCATAACGAAGTAATCCTCAATACCTTTGAGAAAAAGGAACTCCTGCTCTTTTTAGAACTTAAACTTCTCCAATTGCTCTTTGGCTTTTTCTAAATCGCCTAGGGTTCCGATATCAAACCAAAGATCCTGGCTCTCATAGCTGCTGACCTTCGCTCCATTTTGGATAAGGCACTGAACCAAATTGGGCATGTCATATTTTTCATTGTCCGGGATATAAGAAAGGATATCTTTATTGATCACATAGATTCCCATGCTAGCCCAGTAATTAAGAGTTGGCTTCTCCGCATAAGCAATAACCTGGCCATCTTGAATTTCCAGAACACCAAAAGAAGAGTGAGTGGTCTTTTTCTGGACAGCAACGGTCATATCTGCCTGTACTGCCCTATGGTGCTCATAGAGGGCACGAAAATCCAAAGTGGTTAACTCATCTCCATTGACGACTACAAAATTATCCTGCAAACCCTCGACTCCTTTTAACGGGCCTGCTGTTCCTAAAGGCTCAGACTCTACTGAGTAACGAATAGTCAGCCCGAATTCACTGCCGTCCTGAAAATAGGTCTTTAATAGATCTGAAAGATAACCTAAGCACATAATTACTTCATCTGTTCCAGCTTTTTTAAGCTGCTCAATTAAGATAGCTGCTATGGGCTTATCCCCTATAGGAAAAAGGGGTTTGGGTAAAATCCGGCTATAAGGATCCAGCCGGGATCCTCTTCCGCCAGCTAATATTATGGTTTGCATCGCATCCCCTTCTTCGTTGCTAGATTTGGTATTTTCCTATCTGAAAACGATCCAGATTTTTTTCGATCCAGGCCATGGTTTTTAGAATTCCTTCTGTCAAGGAAACCTGAGGCTCCCAATCCATAATTTCTTTAGCTAAGCGGCTATCAGCCAAGAGTCGATTGACTTCACTTTTGCTCGGACGAACCCTCTCCTGGTCAATGACCAGCTTAGCAGAGCTTTGGGTTGTTTCAAGGATAATTTGGGCAAGCTCACCGATCGAGATTTCCTGACCAGAGCCCACATTAATAACTCTACCTACTGCCTTCGGTGAAAGCGCGGCCGCCATAAATCCTGCCACGGTATCGGATACAAAGGTAAAATCCCGTTTGGCTTCAAGATTACCAAGCTTAATCTCTGAACTTGCCAGAGCCTGAGTAATTAAAGTGGGGATAATTGCCCGGGCTGATTGTCTCGGTCCGTAACAGTTAAAAGGACGAATCGTGGCCACAGGAAGATTATAGGAAGCATAAAAGCTTTCCGCTAATTTATCCGCCCCGATCTTGCTGGCAGAATAGGGAGACTGCCCTTGGAGAGGATGATTCTCGTCAATGGGTACATATTGAGCGGAACCATACACTTCACTGGTAGAGGTACTTACAACCCGGCTTACCTCATGATCACGCCCTGCTATAAGAATATTAAAGGTACCAAAAATATTAGTCTCAACCACTTCACGTGGGTTTTTATAGGAGTAAGGAATACCCACTAAAGCTGCTAAGTGAAAAACCACATCATTTCCTTTGACAGCCCGATCGATCACATCAGCATCACGCAAATCCCCAGCAATGATTTCAATTTGATTAAGGAGTGAAGGCTCCAGATCTTCCAGATTTCCTCGCCCATCACGGGAATTATAACGTATAAATACACGAACATCGGCTCCTGCTTTGACTAAAGCCTCAGTTAAATGGCTGCCGATAAAGCCACCTGCACCTGTAACTAAAACTTTTTTACCTTTCCACATTAGGCCATTCTCCCTTCTACCGTATCTCTACATCTTATGTCTATTCACGAATATCTGACACTTTTTGCATACTCAGCTATTGGCAAGAAGGACATTTCTAAGTAAGAAAAAGAGCAACACCCGAAATCTTCAGATGTCACTCTTTTTGTTACTTAAGCTTCACTATTTTCCTGTTTCCCGCCTCAATATTCCTTTGCACTTCCGGAGCAAGGGGCTCTTGAGTCCGAATCATCGCTGTAAGGAGCCCCGCCCGCTCGGGGTACCCGATTAGAACATAGCCTTTCAGATAATTTCCTTTCCATATCAGTGATTGATAGGTAGATGCCTTTGCCAAAGGCTTCGACCAGCTCTCCTGACCTTCTGTTACTTTCCAAGGAAGAGCATTTTCAATGTCCTTCTTATGCGCGAGGGGGGTAATGACTCCCCCTGAGATAATCCTTAAACCGAAGAAATCCACTGAATTCATCCCCATAGAACCCTTATAGATGGTTTTTCTACCGGCCATATTCAAAGCAGCGACTCTCCCCTGTTCCGTGGCATTAGGCCAAACGGCATTGATACGTGGACATTCCCGAAGAAAGTCCCAGGTTTCTGCCACATCCCCTGCTGCGTACACATGGGGGAGATTGGTTTCCAAATACTCGTTGACCAGGATACCATGGTTTATTTTAAGACCTGAGTTAAGAAATGGCTCAACATTAGGCTGAACTCCCTTGCCTATGATTACTAAATTCGTATCAATTATCCTGCCACATTTAAGTTCAACCGCTTCTACATGCTCTTTTCCTTTAATGGCAGCTACATCCGAATTGAGGCTGATATGGATACCATGATCTTTAAGATGTTCCTCCAACCTTTCAGCTGCCGATGAATTGAGCATTTGGGATAGGATATATCCTGAGGAAACTATCACATGGACTTCCATCCCTTGCTTTCGTAAGGCGTAGGCTGATTTTAAACTGACTAATCCGCCTCCGATAATAACAGCCTTTCGTCCTTTTTTAATGAACTTTTGGATAGCTTTGGCATTTTCCAGATGACGCAGGGTAAATACTTCAGGCAAGGCGGCTCCGGCAATATCCAGCCTGACTGCTGAAGCTCCGGTGGCTATCAGACATCGATCATAGTCGAAGACTTCACCGGAAGCCGTACTAACCCTTTGCCCCTCCGGATCAAGTCCTGTTACCCTGACCCTATAATGGGTATTAAGATTCAATCGCGCCAGTTCCTCGGTCGTACGCAGAAAGAGCTGTTCTTCTCTGATATCTCCGGCTAAGTAATAAGTGGTCAGACACCGGGAGTAGGGAGGATAGTGATCTGCCGTTAGGACTGTTATCTTCCCCTGAGAATCAACCTTTCGCAGCCCTTCTGCAGCAAAAAGCCCAGCGGCACTGTTACCGATGATGATATAGTTCATAAGTTTTTCCTCCCCAAGGCTTATTGATCCAAGCCCAATGCCTGCCGTTTCTTCCGAATATCCTCAATAAGCCCCAGAGCAGCTTTTTGAGGTTCTGTTTCTACATAGAATTTCCCACCGATAACTTCTGTAAGACCTACAGTGAGGAGTTCTGTCACCTGCTTGCTGCCCAGGACAGGAGGTATAACGCCCAAATGAGTAGTTATTCCCATGGCCACAGCCCAAGTCCCGATGCTGAGAGCCTTTTCATGCTGGGGTTCAGGGGCGCTGGCTGCCACAGGCAAAGCGGCCGAGTCCACACCGAGATAATTAGCTAGTGCTGTGACTAAATCACCGATGCGGGAATTATCCACACAACTCCCCATGTGCAACACCGGGGGAAGTGGAGCACCAAGACCAGCAGCCTCTCCAATGGCCCTGAGAACAGCTTTGAGGGTATTTCCGGCATATCTTTCGGTCCCCTCGGAGTTCATCATCCCTGCTTTAGCCAAAGCATGGGCGGAGCAGCCGGTCGCCACGACAAGGACATTGTTCTTCAAAAGTTCTTTGACCATCTCCACATGAAAGATATCCTGAGTCACCTTGACATTATTACAGCCTACTGTAGCCACGACACCAACGATATTGCCGTTAACAATATTATCCGCTAATGGCTTTAAAGGTTGAACGGGGTCCAGCTTGCCCAAAGCGCCTGCAATGGCTTCCACGCTAAAGCCGGCAATTATCTTTGCCCGATAATCAGGTATATGAACCTTGTTGGGATCCCGGCGGGCATACGCCCCAATGGCCTTCCTAACGATCTCCTGAGCTGCTTCATCGGCTTTTTCCAGAGCAAAAGGAACATGAGTGGCTCCAGGAATCTTCACAATCGGCATAGTGGTGATCAATTCCGTATGATAACAAGAGGAGATTTGGCTCAAGGAGGGCATAATGCATTGGACATCGACGACCATGGCATCCACTGCCCCGGTGACAATAGCCAATTCTTGAGCAAGGTAATTCGTAGCCAAAGGAACTCCTTGACGCATGAGAACTTCATTGCCTGTGCAGCAGATTCCAGCCACCTGGACTCCTTTGGCTCCCACTGCCTCTGCTTCAGGAGAAAGAGTCTTCGCCCACTGGACAATTTTTTCGGAAAGAAGGGGAACATGGCCATGAACGATCAGGTTTACATAATCCTCTTTAAGTACTCCTAAATTGGCTTCGGTCACCACAGGAGCCGGTGTTCCGAATAAAATATCCTGCATATCTGTTGCCAGCTTTAGGCCGGCATAGCCATCCACCAATCCCTGTTTAGCCGTCGCTAAAAGAAGGTTTACGGGATCTGCATCCATTCCCATAGTGGTCTGATGCATGGCCTCCCGAATTTCCCGATCCGGATTCCGGGGTATGATCCCTAAAGACTCCCATACCTCGAGACGTTGTTTTGGTGCATGGGCACTCACCCATTTCATAGGGCGATTATGATGGTTTCCCATATCTCCATAGGCTACACGAACCACTTCCAAAGCTAACGCACCAGGTTCTTTACCTTCACTATCTATTCCTAATCCTGACGCGACCGCCTTCAACTTTCCGGCATCTGCTATAGGATAATCGATTTTGCCTTGGGCCGCCAGCTCTAGAGCTTCCACGGCATCATAAGCATGATCCACATGGGCTGCGGCCCCGGCAGCCACCTGGCGAAGCAAGTTCCGAGCCACGATCACATCAGCTGTAGCGCCGCAAATTCCTTTATCCGGGCCTTGCCCAAAGGGATCGATCCGGCAAGGTCCTTGAATACAGTGACGGCAGCAGACTCCTAAACTTCCAAATCCGCACTGCGGCTGTTGTTTATCATAGCGATCCCAAACGGTTTCAATTCCATCCCTATGGGCCTTTTTTAAGAGATCCTGGGCCGCCGGATCAATGCTGCGTACATTAAGCATGGTTACCAACCTCCTTAAGATGGTTCATCCAAGACTTCCGTATTTCCCTTGCGTATCCATCCACTTCCACAAATTGCAGGGCCTTAGTCGGACATGCCGAGACACAAGCCGGTTCATAAGCTAACTCCCGACAACGATCGCATTTTACAACCTGATGGTCAGGCCCTTCCGTAATAACCCCGAAGGGACAGACCATAACACACATCCAACAACCGACACATTTTTCCGGCTTAACCTGTACTAAACCGGTCGTAGAATCAATCCTCATGGCCCCAGCCATACATGCATAAACACAAGGTGTGTCTGAACATTGCCGGCATTGCAGGGGCATAATCACTTCCCCATCCGTCTCCACAAAGACTCTTTTTTGTGGGCGTTCAGGCTCAAAGATTGCTGCAAACAATTGCTTGGATCGGGAATGAGCCACAGCACAGGCCAATTCACAGCTTTTACATCCCAGACAATGCTCTGTGCGTACCAGTAATTGTTTCACGTTATCCCTCCTTACCTAAAAATACACAAGCTAATTCTGACAACTCTATACTATTACAATATTCAGATAATTACCGTCAGCTTGGCGACATTAAATTGAAACATATGAATATTTTATTTATACCGCTTGCGGCAGATTAGGGAAGCAAATGCAAATACAAAAGGTACTGAAACAGTACCTTTTAATCTAAGCCCCTTCATTATGAATATTCATGACTGATCTTCTCCCATAGTCGCTCAGGCAGTAATAGCACCACATATCCCCGGTGCAAAGCCACAATCCCCTGCTGCTCCCAATGGCGTAAGATTTCATTGATCGTCTGGCGTGTACTTCCGCTAAGAGATGCCAGTTCCTCATGGGTAAGGTAAATAGCATTATCATTTTTACCCTGCATGGTACGCCGAAAAACACGCGCCAGACGGGAGGAGGTCTCACGAAAAGCTAAATCAACAATCAAATCATTGGTTAGGCGAAGAATTTTACCCAGAAGGCGGACCAAATGCCGGGCCAGTTCCGGACATTCATCCATCATAGCTTTAAAGTCAGCCATACTGACATATAGAACTTCTGTTTTTTCGATGGCTGTTGCCAACGCTAAGGAATGTTCGCTATAGACCTCCCCTGCCGAAAGAATTGCAATAGCGAATTCCTTACCATCCTCTGATGTATAAGCAATTTTCACCTTGCCAGAAAGAACAAAGAAAATTACATCCGAACAGGAAGAGGGGAAAACTAATCTTTGCCTCTTTGTGAAGCTCATCCTACTGAAATTTCTTTTCCAGGTCTGGAGAAAAGCGGGAGGTAATCCGTGAAAAAAAGCAAATCGATCAAGATCTGGTATTGTTTTAGGGTTGGACATTGGCTCCACATCCCTTCTACAGGTGTACCAAAGACATGATTTCATACAAGATTTCTAGGAAATTTTAAAAAGTCCTTTAAAATAAAACACCCAAGCTCTACTTTTCATAGAGCTTGGGTAGTAAATCCTATTAGCTTAATAACTTAATAATCTGTCTCTTGTACCCCATAAAAGCATCAGATATCCGGAATTCTTCTCCCCGGGGCCGCAGGGTATCGATAATAATCTCATGGGCGATCCTTCCTGGGGGCCCGGTCATAATGTACACCCGGTCGGAAAGCAGGATGGCTTCATCGATATCATGGGTAATGAATAAAGCAGACATGTCGATTCGGCCCATGAGATCCAAATACCAGCGATGCATGGAGCTCTTAGTAATGGCATCCAGGGCGGAAAAAGGTTCGTCAAAGAGAGCTACATCGCGAGAGAACATATAGGTTCTGAGCAAGGCCGCTCTTTGCCGCATTCCTCCGGAAAGCTGGGCGGGGTACTTCTTCTCGGCCCCTTCCAACCCGAACTCCTTGAAATGGCTGAAGGCCTCTTCACGGGCTTGGCTCTTCTTTACTCCCCGAATGAAAAGAGGGAGGGCCACATTATCCAACACAGTCAAATGAGGCTGCATCAAGTCCTTTTGCTGCATATAGCTTACTTTACCGGCCTGACCCGTAATATCCTGAGCGTTGAGAAGCACTCGTCCTGAATCAGGGGTAAGGACACCGGCGATAACATTAAAAAGAGTGCTTTTGCCGATGCCGCTTACTCCCAGGAGGCTTACCAGCTCCTTTTCACCGAGCCTGATATTGATGTCTTTAATCGTTAATTCTCCCGCAAAACCCTTTGAGATATTTTGCGTCTCAAGCTTTATCTTATCCATCTTACTGCGGTAGGTAGGCATTGGTAAAACCTTGTCCTGGTTCAATCCTTTTGGAGATCAATTGATTATCTGCCATCCAAGCATAAAAATTATCCCAACGGGCCTGATCGATGAATCCCCACCGCTCTGCTTCAGCTTTATATTCCCTGGCCAAATACTTTTGGCTGGCTTTTATAAGCTCCTGATCCAATTCCGGGGCATGTTTGACCAGAATTTCAGCGGCTTCTTCGGGATGTGCTATAGCGTATTCATACCCTTTGGCTACAGCAGCTAAAAATGATTTGGCTGTGTCCTGGTTTTTTTCCAAATACAGAGGACTGGCAGCTATGACCGGGGTATAAAAGTCTAAGATAGGGTCAATATCTTTGAACGCAAAATAATTGGTATCCAGGCCTTTCACCTCTGTTGCCACGCCATCCCATCCATAATACACCCAAATAGCGTCCACATCGGTTTTCAAAGCCGAGATCACATCTGTTACTGTATTAGGAATCATTCTGATAGCCTCATATTTACCGCCGTCTTTCTCGATGACTTGTTTAATAATGGCTTTTTCCACAGGAGAATCCCAAGTGGCATAGACCTTGTTCTCCATATCCTTCGGTCTGGTAATGTTATCTTCCTTCAAGGAGATAATTCCCGAAGTATTATGCTGCAAAATAGTCCCTACGGCTACCATATCCAGGGGACTGTCTGAGGTAAGAGCAGCTGCAAGTTCCTCCTGGAAGGTTACACAAAATTCAGCTTTTCCGGCAGCTACCAATGGTAGTGCTCCCCCTTCAGGTGGCTGTACAATATCCACCTCTAAACCTGATTCTTGGAAATAGCCTAATTCTTTAGCCACATAGACGCCGGTGTGATTAGTATTCGGTGTCCAGTCCAGGACAAAGGTGACTTTCTTATTTTCTTGTGCACCTTGCTGTTCATTCCCAGTGTTGATCGTATTGTTCTGAACACCACACCCCGCTAATCCTAAAACCACAAAGACGCTCATAAGAATTGCTATGCATCGCTTTTTCATATCTCAACATTCTCCTTAAACACTATTGGGCCCTCAGCCTTCATTTTGCTGTTCCCCGGTCTGTGCCCAGGGCATAGCTTTTCGTTCCAAGAGCTCCACACATTTCATAAGCACTAAGCTCAATATGATGATCAAAAAAATCACCGCGAACATTTTATCAAAAGAATAGGATTTTCTGACCCGGGTCATATACACACCAAGACCACTGTTTCCTCCCAGCCATTCAGCGATAACTGCACCGACAATAGAATAGGACACCGAGATGCGTAAACCCGAGAAAAAGCCGGGCAGAGCATTAGGCAGCTTAATATACCGGTAGATCTGCCACTTTTTAGCCCCCATAGCTCGCATGAGATTCATAGCGTCTTGATCCGACGATTTAAATCCACCTAAAAGAGCAATGGTCATAGGGAAAAAACAGGTCAGAACAACAAGCGTAATCTTCGGCGCCATATCATAGCCCAGCCATAACACCAACAAAGGGGCTATGGCTACCGTGGGAATAGTCTGAGTAATTACCAGGATAGGATGGAAGGCTTTATAAAGAGCATCGAAACGATCCATCAAAAGCGCAATCCAAAAAGCCAAAAGAATACTAAGAACTAATCCTATGAAAGCCTCCGTCAAGGTGATCTGGGCGTGCTTCATAAGCTCAGGAAAAGAACCTGCTAAAGCCCGAATCACATCCCCAGGGGATGGTAGCATGAATTTTGGCACCATTTCAAGAAGAGCCACCAGATACCAGAAGATAAGCAAGATCAGAAGTACAGCCGTTGGGTAAAGCTTATTGGTGATGCTTTGTAACCTTTTCATCAATGGTCCAAATCCCGCCTTCCGGCTTATAGCTAATTTTTACATAGGACATGACACTGGGTGCCCCTTCTTCAATGCAGATCAGCTGGCAGTGTTTAACCATTTCCATAAGTTGGTCGTATTCCCCTTCAACAGTCGTTTCAAAAGGACCTACGTAGACATTAAGACCTGAGGATTTTAAATATTCAATGACCTTGTCCACCACACGGATCACTTCTTGTCCTTCCACAGCCGGTAATACTTGAATAGCTACACTTGCATTAATCATTTCTTTTTCTCCTTCTTTCCTCTTCATTTTACACTTGAGGAGGGTAATGCATAATAAAAAACCTTCTGCAATCAGAAGGTTTTCCCAAACAATTCAGGACATGGAGCCAGAAGCTCATGTATCCTAAGTCCCTCCGCTAGCATTACCTAGATCAGGTCAATGGGTCGGAAACACTCGTTTCCCTCTCAGCCGTTTTCCAGCTCCCCAATACTATTCTCTTTTTTGCATCATAGCACCTTAATCTTAAGGTGTCAAGAAGGTCAAGCTTGCAATGAGTTATTACCAACGTCGTGTGCTGCCTCCGCCACCGCCGGAACCCCCACCGCCTCCGAAGCCTCCGCCTCCGCCACCGCGGCCACCTCTCATGAGCATGCCAATAATCATGCCGAAGATAAAGCCGTTAAAATAACGGTGGTCAATATAAAATAGGAAGACGATGCCGAAAAAGGCTAGGATTTTAACCCCAAGAGGCAGGGAAGCAAAGGTATTGGTTCCATCTCCATAATCAGACGAAGTGTACAAAGCCTGCGGAGAGTCAATATCCATCACAACTTGATACTCTTTAGCAACTTCCTGAACAAAGGCTCGATAGCCATTTAAGATGCCTTGGTTATAATCCCCTTCTTGAAAATAGGGAATCATATATTCATCTTGAATTCGGCCGGTTTTAGCATCGGGAAGAGCCCCTTCCAAGCCATAACCCACCTCTATCCTGGCCTCCCCCTCCGTAGGGGATACTAAGATCAGTAACCCGTTGTTTAGCTTTTCATCACCGATCCCCCATTCTCTCAAGATGGCTAGAGCATATTCTTCCGATCCATATCCTTTCAGATCGTTGACTGTAACCACTACAATCTGGGCTTTGGTCTTTCTCTCCAAGTCCGCCGAGCTTTGGATAATAATCCTCTCGGTGCTTGAGTCAAGAACATCGGCTTCATCCAGCACGAAAAAGTCACGGGTAGGCTGCGGGATCGAAGGGGTAGCCGCCTGCAAAGGAAAAGCTAAAGTAAGGAAGAACAGTATCAATCCGGCAAGCCGGAGTTTCCTCTTCATAGGCTTCATTCCCTTCATTTAACCTATTTGATAGTGCCATCTGGACAAGCCGTTACTTGGAAAAATCCACGGTGGGAGCTTCATGAGCACCCGCATCAGCCTTAAAATACTCTCGCTCATCAAAACCAAGAATACCCGCATAAAGCGTGGCCGGGAAACGTTTTATCTTCGTATTATAGGATTGTACCTCATTATTATAGTCCATGCGTGCTGTAGCAATGCGGTTTTCCGTTCCTGCCAATTCATCCTGCAACGCCCGGAAATTAGCATCAGCTTTTAACTGAGGATAACTTTCAGAAATAGCCAGTAATCGGCTCAAAGCACTGCTTAGCGCCGCGTCCGCCTCAGCAGCCTCTCCCACACTGCCTGCCCCGATCAGTCGGGATCTGGCGTCAGCTACATCCGTAAACACTTCACTTTCATGTTCAGCATATCCTTTGACGGTATTGACCAGATTCGGAATGAGATCTGCTCGGCGCTGAAGCTGGTTCTCTACCTGACTCCAGCTGCTGTCCACAGTCTCCGAAAGAGTCACTAAGTTATTATAACCAGACCCCAGGATCATAGCCAGAATGATAATTATCCCTACGGGAATCAGCCACTTTTTCATAACGCTTCCTCCATTCATATTTCTTTCCTTACTATCTATTGTTATACCATTTCTTAAGTTGATTCAGCTTTTCAGATCAAATCTAACCTATAATAGTCCTGGCTGAAAAATACAGAAGCACAATCACACCCAAGATGATACGGTACCAGCCAAAGATCTTAAAGTCATTCTTTTTGATATATCCCATTAGAAACTTAATGGAGATTACGGATACTATAAAGGCCACTACCATTCCTATTAATAGAATCATCAACTCCGGACCTGTAAAGTTGAAACCAAACTTCAAAAGCTTAAGTGCACTGGCCCCAAACATAACGGGGATAGCGAGAAAAAACGTAAATTCAGCCGCTACGGTTCGGGATACTCCCAGCAAAAGTCCTCCTACAATAGTAGCACCAGAACGGGAAGTTCCGGGGAATATGGCGGCAATCAATTGAAATATTCCGATCATGAACGCCGTGGTGTAAGTAATTTGTGATAAGTGATTGACCCGAGGCCTTTTCCCCTTATTGTAATTCTCAATAACAATAAAGAGAATTCCAAATATAATCAGCATAACGGCAACGGTTTGATAGTTATAAAAAAGAGCGTTAAACACGTCGTCCCACAATAGACCGATAACACCGGCCGGAATACAGGACACAATGATTTTGAACCACATTTCTATGGTTTCCTGCTTGACGGAAACCCCTCTATCGAATGTAAAGGGATTGAGTTTCTTCCAATACAAAAGCACAACAGCCAAAATAGCTCCCAGCTGAATGACCACGAAAAACATTTCCATAAAAGCCGCGGACATGTTCAGCTTAATAAACTCATCCACCAATATCATATGTCCCGTGCTACTGATGGGCAGCCATTCTGTAATCCCTTCTACAATACCTAGTAAAATCGCTTTAAAAATCTCTACTAATGCCATAATTCCTCCTGATTACATTTTCTATAGATTTAATTACATCACGCCCATTATACCAATTCGGTTTATGAATGGATAGCCGCATTCCCCCTTCATTCTTCGACACATGACGCTATCCATATAGTATTATACCTGATTATGTCTAGCCTAACCTTAGGGATTATATAAGTATTTATTAACTTTTTCTTAATTCCTCATCAAAACCTATTAAAAAGATTACCTCCCAGAATAGAGTTATATCTATCCTGGGAGGTAATCAGCCGATTGCCCAAAGAAACTTTTTAAGATTATTCGAGACCAATCATGACTGAACTTGCTTTGATAACGGCAATTGCGTCATCACCTACTTTTAATCCCAAGGATTCTGCTGAACCAGAAGTTATACTCGCTGTAATTGACTGACCATTAATATCCAGAACCACTTCCGTTGACACGGGGCCCTTTTTAACCTCCGTAATTTTGCCTTTTAATTGATTTCTAGCCGATAATTTCATTAGATAATTCCTCCTTGTTTACTATTTAAATTAGTATGCACACTCTCAATCATTTCAAACAAAATTCCGACTCCATCCACAGATAGTTATGCGCTCTAGTTCACATCTTCCTCTACCTTCTCCAGCCTTTCATCAAGTAGATAAGGGTTTGCCAGGTACTTCTTGACTAATTTAAAGGAATTGGAGTAGTAGAGTCCGTCACAAATCCGCTCGTCCAAAACATAGCCGATCTCACAGCATTTTTTGACCACTACCTGATCCTCTTCAACTACGGGTAATTTTTTGCTCTTCCCTAAGGCGACAAAAATCCCTGTCGTACCAAAATCGTAGAGATGATGGTAGATAAAATCCAGATTGATGGATTTGAGATAGGTAAAGAAAAGAGATGTGTGAAAAGGACTGGCTTCAATAATCTTTTTCGGCAGTAAATTATGCCGATCCATCCACTTTAGCGTCCCTACTAAAAGCTTCACTTGACTATTAGGTAAGGCCATAATACGTTGAGCAATAGTATCCACCTCATTGGCAGCTCCTGCCGCACAACCTTCCTCTATGGTCTGATCGACGATTTTGACAATCTCTTCGATGCTTTCCAGACCTGAAAAGAGGAATTTAACTGTTGTCTCTTCACCGTCATCCTTTAAGAGGCGCTTAATGGCCATAGAGATGCGGATATCATATCGGGTATAGATTTTATTATTCATGATAAAACGGTTCAGCTGTGGGCGTTGAGCGAGAACACGCACATAGACTGCAATAAATAGGTGCAAGTAGTTGAGCCTAATCCCTTGATCTTTCTTTTCTTTGATATACTGATCAATTTTATCAACAGCAACGACTTGTTTATAAAAATTTTGGGCATCATTCCGCTTGGTCATAATGTGGGGAATAATCCTTACAAAAGGGCTTAAAGACTTGAGAAGCCGCCCGTCACTTCGTCGCATCCAAATCTCCCCTTTTGCTTCTTAATTCCTTTCAATAAATTTCTCTAAGGATCAGATAATCCCTTCTTTTTATATTAACTTAATGCAAAATTTTCCTATTTATTTGTAGTCAATAAAATTTGTCCGGTTAAAACCTTAGGAAAGTCCGATCTCTTCTTTAAGAAAATTTATAATTACTTATGACAGTGAAAAAGAAGTTTGATAGTTTAACTTTTTTATGGGATGATATAAAATAAGGTAAAATAGACAAGCTTAATCGAGGGAGTGATACATATGACAAAAATCTTGGTACCTGTAGACGGCTCACCGAATTCGGACAAAGCCATTCACTATGCTCTTACGCTAGCACGTTGCAAAGACGACCTTCTTATCTTTTTAAACGTTCAACCCAATTATAACACACCCAATATAAAACGCTTTGCCACCCAAGAACAGATTAAGGTAATGCAGGAAGAAACCAGTAAGGAAGTTCTCGATCACTCTCTGGAAATCGCTAAAGATTCCATCGCGCCCATCCGCACGCTCCTACGCACAGGGGACCCTGGTCGGGAAATTTGTAAAGAAGCCCAAGAAAGTGCTGTAGACAGTATTGTTATGGGATACCGGGGACTCGGTGCCGTTAAGAGAGCCATTCTGGGAAGCGTAGCTACCCATGTTCTTCATGAAACAAGCTGCCCTGTGACCATAGTTCCTTAGAGGATGGTGTAATGAATAATAACCCCTGGTTTGCTATCGTTAACCCAGCTTCGGCTAACGGACAAACTCGAAAAATCTGGCCCAAAATTTACAAGCGCCTCCTTGATCAGGGCGTTAATCTTGAATTTGCTTACACCACGGGACCAGGGGATGCCACCAATCTCACCCGGCAGGCCATGCATAGTTATACGCAAATTCTTGCTGTCGGTGGCGATGGCACTCTAAATGAGGTTGTGAACGGATTTTTTGCCGATCAAAAACCTATTAATCCTGAAGCAAGTCTTGCTGTTCTTTCCCATGGAACCGGGGGAGATTTTCTACGCACCCTCGATCAAAAACGAGGGCTCCCCTCTTTGCTGGAAGTTCTGCACCGACAAAAAATTGTCCCCATTGATTGCGGGCTAGTTCAATATCAAGACGCTACCGGTCAGTTGTACACTCGTTATTTTCTCAACGTAGCGGATGTGGGTTTGGGAGGAATGGCGGTTAGCCGAGTTAACCAGCACAGCAAATTCCTCGGTGGAAAACTATCTTTCCTCCTTGGGGGCATCATGACCATTTTGACCTATAAAAATAAAAACATGAAATGTGTCATTGATGGAAAAATCGTGGTCAATGGACCAGCCAACAGTATCTGGATTGGCAATGGACGCTTTGTAGGAGGAGGAATGATGATTGCTCCTCATGCAGAGCTTGACGATGGTCTTTTTGATGTCGTTGTTCTCGGTAACCTCTCTATGTTCCAACTCTTGCGCCATTTGCCCAAAATTTATCAAGGCCACCATCTTGAGGTTCCGGATGTTACAGTCCATCGTGGTAAAGAAGTCTCCATTATCTCTAATCCTTCGGCTTACTTGGAGCTGGATGGGGAACATCCCGGATTTACACCCGTCCATTTTTCCCTAATACCACAAGGGATTCGCTTATGGACATAACTATGATGGTACACCCCATAGGGTGTGCCATCTTTTATAAATAAACTGAAGAGGTGTTAAAGATGTCGTTATCCATCAATGAAAGAGAAAAGATGATAAAAACCTGTGAAGAAATTATCGCTCGTTGTGATAAACCCTTTGTTTGGGAAGACGATGGGATCTATGAATCAGAGCGAGCCAAAAGTCCTTTTAATCTTTTTTTGCCCCAAGAACAAATAGTTCAGGAACTCAGTGCGCTGTTTGAAACCTTTTGTGGTACTCCCTATATCTACGATCAAATAAAAGCAGTCTGCCACTTGGAAGCCGAATGGTATGAGTATGGCACTTATGGCCTGGATCGCGACTTCACTCGGGTCTTAAGCCGTTACTCTCTAAAACCGGAATATGTAGAACAGGTAAAAGCACATTTTACAAAGAGGCTCAAAGAGTTGCTTCAAGAGCAGTCCGCCCTTTTAAAAGGTAAGGGGTTCCTTCTCAATAAAGATGGGGTGCATTTTTCTTGCAGGGTGGTTGTTCCCGGCGGGAAAATGAATGCCCAGCAATCCAAAAGAGTAAGCGAAATCTGTACACAGTATGGAAGCGGGTATTTTTACCTCACCCAAAGAGAAAATATCGAAATCCCTGGTATTCTATTAGATAACCTGAACGAGGTATCTCAAGCTCTTGCTGAAGTCGGTTTGAGCATCGGTTCTACAGGACCCAGGCCAAGACCCATAACAACTTGTAAAGGGGCTGTGTGCAAATTCAGTCTTTATGACACCGAGGGCTACACCAGTCAACTCAATGAAAAAATTTATAAAGGTTATTATGATGTGACCCTGCCCGGTAAGCTTAGAATTATTACCAGTGGCTGTTTTAATAACTGTTCCATGCCTCATGTGGGCTGCATTGGCATCATTGGCAAGAAAAAAGACCAAGTCGCCATCAGTCTTGGAGGGATGGCCGCACGCAAGCAATT
The DNA here is from genome assembly GCF_007830365.1 of Desulfitobacterium sp. LBE. Taxonomy (NCBI): domain Bacteria; kingdom Bacillati; phylum Bacillota; class Clostridia; order Eubacteriales; family Desulfitobacteriaceae; genus Desulfitobacterium; species Desulfitobacterium sp. LBE. Next base: position 2,641,413 of record NZ_VLKD01000001.1, read on the forward strand.
TTTAGGCCAGGAAATCCAAGGTCTTTATACTTTAGATGAGGCTACCGGGATCATTGAAAAAGCGATTCAATACTACAAGGAGCATGGCAATAAGGGCGAACGCTTTGCTCAAATGATTGAGCGTTTGGGCTTTGAAACTGTAGAGAAAGCCTTAATTGGCTAAGACGACCCGTTAAAGATAATTTCTCCGATAAATTGAGAATGTAGGGAATACCCTTGCGTAAGAACACAGGGTCATTCCCTACATTTGTCTTATATAACTGGAACATTCTAATTACTTTGCCCTAATCATGATATAATAATGTTAAAGCAAAGGAGGACAAGTCGTATGCAGATTGGACAGAATCTTAAAGATAAGATTATGGCGAAGTTTAATCATTATCAGGAAGAATCCAAAAAGACCCTCCAAAATATCAACCTTACCCAGGACAAACTCAATGCTGCGTTTATGAAAGCAGAGAAACTCAACATCAATACAGGGCCCATCCATAAAGTTTACCAGGATATCCTTATCCTGATTCAAGTTGTCAAAGCTTATATCAGCAAAGATTATCAAGAGATCCCCGCCGGCTCCATTATCGCTATCTTAGCTGCCTTGATCTATTTCTTATCCCCTATTGATATTCTTTTTGATTACCTTCCAGGAGTTGGCTATGTAGACGACATGTTTGTCCTCGGCTTGGTCTTAAAACAGGTGGACTCTGACTTGCAAAAGTTTAGTCTGTGGAAGCAAAGCAAAGATCCCGCGGAATCCTGATTCATTAATGGCTTTATGTACTGTCTTTTTTCTTTTTGGCCGGTGTCCGTGCCAACAGAGATGCCACATCGGCCTCGAAAGACGAAATCCATACCTTTTGGGTTTTATCAAAGAAAATTTTAAGGGTCTTTTTTAAATGGGATTTGGTCAAGGGATCCAAGGTTTTATAACTCTTAATCATATCATTAGCCAAGGTCAGCTTTTTCTGGGACAGATCGCTGACTGTCGTGGCCCCGGTGGCCTGAAAAATATCAAATAAAGCATCCACGAACTCCGCTCTCTGCTCCATGGATAATTGGTTAAGCCAAAGCCTTACAGTCTTGTTAAAATTCTTACTCCCTTTGGTTAAATTCTTTTCATAGACGAAATGGCTGCCTCTTACTTCCCAGAAGAAAGGGTTGTGCTGCATAACGCTCAGACCATTGCTGTTGACTGTAATATACTCTTCTCCATGCTCAAGGAGCATCCCTACCACGGAGGATTTAGGAACAAAGGTATGAATCCGGTCGAGGATCCTCTGATATCCTTCTCGTTCGAGGACATGAGTCAAAAAGCCCGGGCCGTCATTGTTATATACTCCAATGATTCGCCCTTGAACCTCAGGTTCCATGGCTGCTGCAGAATAGACCGCCAGATTTCCGCCTTTGGAATGGCCACCCAAATAAAGCTTGCCCTGATATTTCCCCACGACTTTTTCTACATAGGAAATTGCATCTCTTTGGGCCTTTACTTCATCCCTAAAACTCATCTGAAAATCCTCTTTCCATCCGGCCAAGGTATCGTCCGTACCCCGAAAGGCAATATAATGTTCCCCTTGGCTGATGGAAAAGACCATCGCGGAAAATTGGTTACAAATCTCATGATCCACAAGATTTACATAACTGGACAGCTGAATTTCTTTAAAACGAGTTGCCAGCGAGGTTTTAACCAGCAGTTTGGGTATCTCCCGGAAGAAAGGGTTGATACTATTCTGGAGTTTCTGATGAGCAAGGCCTTTGAAGTATTTTTCCCCTGCTTTCGTCAAGGATATGGAATCCCTTGAGGCCTCCGATGGGAGGATACCATCGAATTCAAGGTAAGCCAAAATCGAAAAGATTAAATTATCTACTTGATTAAATCCATCCTGAGCAAAGCTTAAGTCCCCTCGCCAATCAAGATAATCGAATATATTTTGCATAGGACACCTTTTCTTCTTCACTTCTTGAATAGAATACAGTCTCTGCTTAGTATGTCTTATTTTTGAATTTTATGCTGACCTATTCTTCTATCTTATTTTTCTTTCCCGATTAATATCTTTCCAACCTTCTTGATACCTTCTGCCTACACTGTTAATGCTTTCCACCAATGCCGCCATCAAGCGGTGAAACCCTTGAGGATTTTGAGCTGGGACACGATAATGCTTATTAATCTCAATCTGGACAGCTGGAATTCCCAGTTCTCTGGCCGCAAAATTGGCTATCGTATTTGGGCTGGATGCAGCAAAATAATCGGAGGAAATTTTTGAGAACCCACAATTCCGAAAGTTCTGGGCCAGGATTTCATCGGTATGCATTTTTTCAAGAAGGTTCCTCCTATTGTTCGTTCCAAAATCCACATCAAAGTCCCTGTCTCGGGCTGCTCCGTGAATATCCAGCAGGAGCTTGATCTTGCCTTGCCTGCATAACTGAGCAAGTTTCTCTTTATAGATGCAAGGACTATCCACGTTCGGATCCCCACCATAAAGCTTAGTCACTGCAATGGCATGACAACCGGTTAACTTATTCAGCAGGTAGACAATGGAGCCGGTATACTCGTCGGACATTTTGATCTTCTTTTGGCGAAAATGACGAACCGCATGGGGAGCCGAGACCAGAATGGGAATATCCCCTGCCGCGTGCCAGAGCGGCTCCTCTTGCTTGGGATTCACTCGTTTATCGGTTTTGTAGAAATAGATTCTCTCAATGCTGACTGCTTCTTCATTGAGACGGGTCCTTGTATATTCATTGATAAGTTGTTGATGCATCTGGCTCATGGTTTTCCCACCTTGCTCCCAAACATAAAATCGGAGAGATCACTCTCCGATTAATACTACCTCAACTCCAAACAAAATGCCATCTTAGTCTTTTTCCCGCCCCTTATCCTCCTTTATATTAAGCACTGCAAATCCTATTAAATAAAGGAAAAGCGGCATAAACAAACCAATGGATTGATAACTTGAGTAGATATACAGATTATATAAAGCATGAATCGTGACTGCTACAGTATAAAGACCAAACAGCAGTGGCCAAATTATACCGTTTAATTGCCTTGCTATACTGAGCCCAAAGCCAACAATACCTGTGGTCGTCCCATGGATAAGGCAGGTTGTGACACTACGAGTAATAATAAAAGGAACCGGTGATCCACTTTCATGCATGTGTCCTAAGAGGTATACATAATTTTCTTGAATAGAAAATCCAATCCCGGCCGCAATCCCAAAATAAACAATGGGTATTTTCTTTTCCGATTTGAATAGAAAATACCCAAGTGGTAATGCCTTTGTAAATTCTTCAATAATCGGAGCCCAAGTGGTGGAAAGTTGCTGAGTATTAATCTGAAAATGCCGGACCAAAGCATTATTCAAGGTCAGGGAAATCGCAAAAGCAATAAGACCCCAGGTAAAAAACAGTATCAGCAGCCTTTGTTCGCCTTTTAAGATAATCGCCAGAAAAAATAGGGGGATAATGGTCCCTACAAAAATAGCCTCACCCATCGGACATCTCCTCTACTTTCATAAAGCCGTAAGCTGTTAAGGAAAGGGCTGCTGGGAATAAAGCATCTGTAGAAAGTGTACATGTATCCGGTATCAAACAGACACATATTATAAATATCATATCACTTAGGCATAGCAAACAAAGACCCGCTATAAACAGCCGGTACCGGATAATAGGGAAAATAGGCTGAGCTTTCCATAGGGTGTACACTATAGCTAGTGTTAAGACCAGGTTATCTATATTGATCAGTAGATTACTGGATCCTGCCAGAGCCAGGAAAATAGGAATTACTAGTAATCCTAGGGGCCATAGATTCCAATACTTTATCTCAATGGTATATTGAGGTATCCCTCTTGTGATTGTATGGATTACCCCAATCAGAAAGAAATAAGTGCCTATAAAACCCAGATCTGCAATGGATGGATAGGGGAGTGATGAACCGTTAAGAAATATAACAGAGAACCAGTAAAGCTGTCCCAAAGTCCAACTTAATACAGCCAAAGCGACTCCCAATACTAAATAGCGCTGGCAGCTGAATCGAGCATAACAGATCACAAGCATGCCGATAGCTAATCCAGAAAAAAACTGTATTCCATTGGCTACCGCATTTAACTTCGCATAAGGAAAATCGATGAAAAGCAAAATATAAAATAGAGCTGCCCAAACAAACGAAAGAATACAGACAGCCTTAACAGTTAATGCCAAGATTTCTTTTCGTTTTAACATTCCTTGGATGACTTGATCCCATGTAATCATGAAAATCCCCTACCTTGAGAGCCATATTACTACATTGTCAACTTCATTTACATTCAAGAGTTGTATATACTTTATATACATTATGACATATTTCACGAGCAAATGTTATATAATTCACAGATTTTTAAAATAATTTTTTGAGATTATATAATATAAAATTCTTATGGCAAGGATTATATATTTATATTAAAACAAAAACCACCCTCCTCATTAGGAAGGTGGCCATACACCACTAGTTAAGATGTCAACTGTTCCATCTAAATCTTGACTAGACTATAAATCTTGCTTCAATGAATGGGACTTGATAAAAATAGATTAGATGTTTACAGCAATACTTTGGCAAGTCAGCGTTGCGCTCCGCGCAACGATATGATTCATAACCTTAAGAACCGTCACTGGAGATTTTGTTAATTCTACGATACGATATTCCCTCGATGTTTTACCAAAGGATACCTCAAGAACGGTTAGAATCTGGTCTTTCAAAACAGAGAATTTTTTCGACCCACTGATGTTGTGTTGGTCAAGCTTGCCAAGCTTCTTGATCTCTCCATGAAGAATCTGAAAATCACTTTGAAAACTCATTGGAAACCTCTTTCTTTTTTAAATACAAAATTTACACACAAGGAGTATTGTAGCAGGAATGGATAATGCTGTCAATAAGATTCAGCGAATTTAAATTGCATTTTTTACATAATTTTTTTATTTTTTTCTTGACAAATATTATATAACAGGATAATATTTTTATAAATTATATACAAATATTTTAAAACCGCTGATTGAGAGTAGTAGGATAAGTTCTCAGGTTCAGAGAGCTGCAGAGGGTGGAACTGCAGTACAGGTAGACTTATCACGAATGGACTCATGAGGGTGATGCAGAAATTACCTTGATAAACCATGAAAGACGAGTATCATGGTAAAAGTATGCTAGCCGGGAACTTCACCCGTTATCCATGAAGCGTATATGATAGTATACGAAGTAAGTGGCGTATTTACGCAATGCAGGTGGTATCGCAGAGATGGAAGTCTTTGTCCTATAAGGGGACAAAGGCTTTTTTAATTTTCTTTTTCGGGATAGAAAGCTTCAATCAAAATGAAGTTTTTAATACTTTCACTAAACAAACGAAAGGAATGAATCCACATGACGAAAACACCTTACAAAATCTATCTCTCCGAAGAGGAAATGCCGAAAAGCTGGTACAATTTGAAGGCTGTAATGAAGGAACTCCCCCCTCCTATGCTTCACCCTGGAACGCTGAAGCCCTGCACCATCGAAGATCTGCAACCTGTGTTTTGTGATGAGTTAATCGAACAGGAATTAAACACCAAAGATCTTTATATTGAGATCCCTGAAGATATACGGGACTTCTATAAGATGTACCGTCCTTCACCCCTGGTCAGAGCTTATTGCCTGGAAAAGCTGCTGGATACTCCCGCGGAGATCTACTATAAATTTGAAGGAACCAATACCTCCGGCTCCCACAAACTCAACTCAGCTGCCGCCCAGGTCTACTATGCTAAAAAACAAGGTTTAACTTCCCTTACTACAGAAACCGGCGCTGGGCAATGGGGTACGGCCCTATCCATGGCCTGTGCCTATTATCAAATTGATCTCACCGTCTATATGGTGAAGATCTCCTCTGAACAGAAGCCCTATCGCAAGGCTGTGATTGAGACTTATGGTGGTAAGGTCATCCCCTCTCCCTCCGACACCACAGAAATCGGAAAAAAAATCCTCGCCGAAAATCCCGGCACCGGCGGCTCCCTGGGATGCGCTATCTCCGAAGCCATCGAAGTAGCTCTAAAATCTGAGAATTGCCGCTATGTCCTGGGCAGTGTCCTTGATCATGTGGTTCTCCACCAAACAGTGATCGGTGAAGAGACCAAGATTGCCTGCGAAAAGTACGGTATTCAGCCCGATATTATGATCGGCTGCGTAGGAGGCGGCTCCAACTATGCCGGCCTGATTGCCCCCTTCTTCGGAGATAAACTCCAAGGAAAAAATAACATTACCTTTATCGGTGTAGAGCCTGCCTCTTGTCCATCTTTAACCCGGGGTAAATATGCCTATGATTTTGGCGATACAGGAAAAACCACTCCACTTCTTAAAATGTATACTTTGGGCTCAGGATTCATTCCCTCCCCTAACCATTCCGGTGGTCTTCGCTACCACGGCATGAGCGGCATAGTATCCAAGCTCTATCATGATGGCCTTATGGAAGCCCGGGCGGTTGAGCAATCTAAGATCTTCGATGCTGCTACTCTCTTTGCCCGCAGTGAAGGAATTCTCCCTGCCCCTGAATCCTCCCACGCGCTGCGGGTAGCCATCGATGAAGCCCTAAAATGCAAAGAGACCGGAGAGAAGAAAACCATTCTTTTCGGGCTTTCCGGCACCGGATACTTTGATCTGTCCGCTTATATGAATTATAACGCGGGCACCATGACCGACTTTATCCCTACGGATGAAGACTTAGAAAAGAGCTTTGCTACTTTGCCTAAAGTAGACTAAAACTGAAAGCCTATTTCCCTCATAAAAAAACCAAGTGGTAGAGTATGGATATCCGTTCCGGGAAATCCTCTCTACCACTTAGTTGTAGTCTTTACAATTTGTCTTTTGCTATAGCTGTCCTGCTAAAGTTGCTTTATCCTTGCTGCATTCCATATCTTTAACTTTCTCGCCTTTGTCCAATACCACAACGGCAGGGGCATTGATTACACCATATTTCTCAGCGAGGCTTTTCTTAGTTGCCATATCAACTTTCACCAATGTGTACTCTTCGCTATGTTCTTTGTGAAGTTCTTCCATTAGTGAAGAGTACTCCAGACTTTGAGTGTCGGCTGCATTAAAGAATACCAGTAAGACCTTCTTCTCACTATTCAGGATGTTCTTTTGGAAAGCCTCAAGTTCTTCAATATAGCGTTCTGCAGCGACAGCAGCAGTGGCTCCATCTCCCGCTGCGGAAACGACTTGCCTAAGATATTTGATTCGGTTATCACCAACGGCATAGACCCCGGAAAGATTCGTCTCCATCAAATCATTGACGGAAATATAGCCACGATGATCCATTTCTATACCACTATCTTTTAGAAATTCAGTGGCCGGAATCATACCTACGAAGAAAAATACACCCTGGCAGGGGAGGATTGATGAAGTGCCTGTCTTTAAATTCTTCACTTTTACCCCCTCCACATTTTCATCACCTAAAACTGCCTCTAAAGTGGAATTCCAAACAAAATCCATCTTCTCACTTTGAAAGGCTTTTTCAGCACTGACCTTATTGCAATCCAAAACTCCTTTATCATGAAGGACAATGACCGTGACCTTACGAGCAAACTTGGTGATAAACATTCCTTCTTCAATGGCTTGGTCTCCACTACCTACCACAACCACATCTTCTCCCTCGAAGAACTCGGCATCGCATGTAGCACAATACGCAACCCCATTACCACGTAATTCTTTTTCGCCGGGGATATTAAGGAGTCTGGGCTGAGTTCCCACAGCAACAATGACTGCCTTACCATAGACTTCTTTTTTCTTTTTGGTCATGATTTTTTTGAGATCTTGGGAAAGATCTGTGCTTACTACCTCATCTTTAAGAAACTCTACGCCAAAACTCTTAGCATGTCTTTTGAAATCTTCCATGAGCTCTGGACCGCTGGTATTAACATATCCCGGGTAGTTTACGATCTCACGGGTATTATCTGCCATTCCACCGATGGTTCCTTTATTGATAATCAGTGTCTTCAGCTTTGCCCTTCCTCCATAGATTCCCGCCGTAAGCCCGGCAGGACCTCCGCCAATTATGATCAAATCATAGTAGTTATCCACGTCTAAACCCTCTCTCTTTTCCAGTCAGGCATCTGTCACATGATAGGTTTCTCTCCAGCCTTATCCCAAGATTTCAGAAATCTTTGCTTGAACTTGCTCTTCCTCCACTTCTCCGGCAAACTTTCCACAGTACTCGCCTTCATTAAAGAAAAGAATTTGAGGAACTCCTCTAAGGGAGAAGGTTTGATACAATTCCTTATTATCTTCTACCTCAACATAATAGAATCCGAATTCACCCTCATAGTTTGGTGCTAGTTCTTCGAGAACAGGTACGACTTCCTTACAAACATGACAACTCTTTCTGGAGAAAATCACGAGGCATCTTTCTCCATTATCATAAATCTTTTCTTCAAAACTTTTGGAATCCAATTTTGTTAATGACATGTTTATAATCCTCCAAATTTAATTTACTTTTATATCCCTTTTCATCCTGTGATAATCCCCTCAATCACGATTTTAATAACTTATGCTGAACATGACAAGCACCAATAACTTGCAACTTTCACAACTTTTTGTTGTACCCAAGATAACCTATCTATAACGCAAATTACTATCATCTATAGAAAAATATAAAGATGCCTAACCTTACTTTAGCTGAGGGCGTCATGCTATAATGTACACAAGCACAACTATGTCGCTATTACCCCTGTAGGAGGTGCTCCTATGAGAATTGACCATTTAAAGTACATCACCGTCGTCGCTGAGACAGGTTCCATTAGCCATGCCGCTGAACGATTATATATTACCCAGCAAGGATTAAGTCAAGCCATCCGGCAGATGGAACGAGAGCTGGGAGTTTCTTTACTTAATCGAACTGGCAATAAAATTCATCTTACTCAGGTTGGAAAAAGGATTGTTGAGAAAGCCAAAGAGCTTTTAGTTACCTATGATGAACTTACTGATATTGCCAAAACAACAGGAGACAACTTTTTTCATACAAAAAGCTCCAAGCGAATCACTTTACTTACAACGCCCTTCTTATCAGGCACCTTGTTACCAGATATGATATGTCGATTCTCCCAAAAACATCCAAACGCCAATTTTGTGATTAATGAAAAGCTTCCTCAAGAGATCATTGAAGAGATCTGTGAAGACCGAAATGCTATTGGTTTATTCAGCGGTTTAAGCGATCGATTAAATCACAAAGATTTTTCCAATGCCAATTTGACGTTTCAGCCCTTCTTTGAATGTGAGCAGTTGATCTGTGTCACAAAATCTTCGCCATTAGCCAATCGAAAATCCGTGAAACCTTCAGAATTGGCTAAGTATCCTCTTGCTTTATATGATGTGGGACAAAATGCATCCCAACTTAGTGAATTACTCAAACCTTTCGGAGAGGTTAAAGTAATGTTAAGAACCGGCAACTCAAAGCTTTACCGGGAGACTATTGCCAGCGGCTTAGCTATTGGTTTCTCCAACAGCTTTGCGGAATACTTCGAAAAAAGAAACTCGGTAGTCACCATACCCATCGAGAATACCCCTAAGTTTATTCTCGGCTGGGTTTACTGCAAAGACACGCCACGCAACGAAATGCAAAGCGAATTTATCGACCAGCTTATCCAATACGTGAATCGTATTAGGGTCAGTGCGTGAAGCAATCTGCTTAGATATCGATAATGAGCAAAGACCGATTAAGAGTAATTTCTAATCGGTCTTTTGAGTTGAGATGGTAACTATCGCTCACTCTCTGGTGCCTAAGAAGGGAGCTTTATATTTACGATGTTTTTTTGGGTTCGGGGAACGCTCGATGGACTCTTTAAAGGAACTTGCATTCTTGTCCATTCTTTTCCCATCAGAAAAAGTTTCATCTGTCAGAAGAGTATTTTCCATCGATAAGCTCTTTAATCCAAAACTCCGATAGCAGGCGGGCACTTGCATGCTCATACCTCTCATCCTTTCTCTTTTCCGACTCCTAATACCAGTCTATGCTCTTACCATAATCACAAGTCCATTTTAAATAAGAACTTGAAGTATAGCCAACATTGTTCTTTTTCGACAGCTACAAGAAACTTTTGTACTCGTTGTCTTACAATTAGCTGGTGCGGGTAAAATTCTGTTATAATTTTCCACTAATAGTTGAAACACTTCTGGACACATTATTATGGGAGGTGTAATTATGCAAAACCAAAATCAAAACTCTAGCTCAGACGTTCAAAGAGTAAAGCAAGAGATCCAAAGCGATTTACAGTCTGCTGCTCAAAGCCAAACCGGTTCCGCCGGTACCAGCAGCCAGAGCACGCAGTCCAGCAGCCAAGGTATGCAATCCAGCACCATGAGCTCTTCCTTAAACACTCAATCTGAAGTGCAAAAAGTTAAACAAGAGATTCAGCAGGATTTGCATTCCTAATCTAATCAATCGAAAGAACATTTCCATTCTTAAAAGCCCAAAACCCTGGATGACTAAAGACGTCTTCAGGGTTTGCTTATGCCCTTATTATGTCGAAAAGTTTTTCCGAATTTTTAGTAATTATCTTATTGACACAGACACTCGTGAAATAGTATACTAACCTCAAGGCATCCCCTAACCCTAGGGGGGTATAAGAGATTTAGGCTATTAAGTAAGCATCATCCAATATAACGTTTATGTCGGATATTTCAATAAAGGAGTGTTCCTATGGCAGCAAGTGAAAAAGAAGACATCCTTATGCGTTTAAGAACTATAAGAGGACACATCAGCGGTATCGAAAAAATGATAGAGGAGGAAAAAGAGTGCGCAGATATCCTTGTGCAGGTTTCAGCAGTTACTAGCTCTATGAACAAAGTCAAGAACATGCTAAATAGACATTTCGTTGATCATTGCCTGGATAAGGTAATAACCGAAGAAAAAGATCTTAAATCGGAAGTATCTAAGATTTTGGACAACATTCTAAAGTTTAACGAATAATTGGAATGGGGGCGGTTCAATGAAAAGAGTACTCATTCTAGGGGCTGGTACAGCCGGTACAATGATGGCCAACCACCTTCAGCGCAAGCTGGATAAAAAAGATTGGGCTATTACCATAGTGGACCAATATGAAAAGCACTATTATCAGCCAGGTTTTCTCTTTATCCCCTTTGAAATTTATTCGGAAAAGGATGTGATAAAAAAGATAAGTGACTTTATTCCCAAGGGCGTGGAATATATTAAGTCTCCAATCGAATTAATTGAGGCAGAAAAAAATCAAGTATTGTTATCTAGTGGCTGGGTCCTTCCTTATGACTTACTGATTATCGCCACAGGTTGCGAGATAGTCCCCGAAGAAGTTGACGGTGTCATGGATGGCTGGCGAAAAGATATCTTTGATTTTTACACCCTAGAGGGCGCACTGGCGCTTAGGGATAAGTTTAGAGATTGGCCTGGAGGAAGGTTGGTTGTTCACATTAGTGAAATGCCGATTAAATGCCCTGTTGCCCCTTTAGAGTTTGCCTTTTTATCCGATTGGTTCTTTGCCGAAAAGCGTAAAATTCGCAACAAAGTGGAACTTATTTATGTTACTCCTTTAGATAGTGCCTTCACGAAGCAAAAATGTTCAGATGTCCTCGGCCACTTGTTCCCCCAGAAAAATATTCAATTGATTAATAATTTCAGTATTCTCCGTGTAGATGCCAAAAACAAGAAACTCATTTCGGTGGATGGCAAGGAAGTGGATTATGAACTTCTGGTTACAGTACCAGTGAATATGGGCAGTCCTTTGATTGAGCGCTCAGGCCTGGGCGATGAATTGAATTTTGTTCCCACCCATATGCATACCCTGCAATCTAAGAAACACGAAAATATCTTTGTCATTGGGGATGCTTCCGACCTCCCTGCCTCCAAGGCCGGCTCTGTCGCCCATTTCCAAGCGGAGATCTTAACCGAGAACATCTTAAACTATATTGCTGACAAACCCTTAACCGCCCACTTTGATGGGCATGCCAACTGTTTTATTGAATCCGGCTATGACAAAGCCTTTTTAATAGATTTCAATTATGAACTTGAACCCGTTGAAGGTACCTTTCCTCTGCCTGGAATTGGCCCCTTCTCCCTTCTTAAGGAAACAAAAGTCAATCACCTGGGTAAGCTGGCTTTTAAAGCAATTTACTGGAACATGCTTTTAAGAGGTATCCCCATCCCCACAGTTCCCCCCGAAATGAAAACCAGGGGCAAGAAGCTGGATGGTCTCTATCAACCTTAAAACAAAGGAGGAATTTAGATGCAAAAGGTTATTGCAGGTTATACCGTCGATGTGACCCAAGAGGGGTATTTGGTAAACCAATCCCAATGGAACAAGGATATTGCCTCTGAAATTGCTAAAGAGCTGGGGATTGAAGACCTCACCCCTGGACACTGGAAGGTTATCGAATTCCTACAAAAGGACTTTGCTGAGACTGGAAAAATTCCAACCATCCGTCGAGTAAACAAAGTAGGTAATATTGGAACTCAGGAGCTCTACGCACTTTTCCCAGAGGGTCCCCTCCTTAAAGCGACAAAAATTGGCGGATTAAGTAAACCCGTTAGTTGTGTTTAGAGAGGAGAATGAGCATGGCCGATGAAGAGAAAATCAAAAAGGTCTCCATTATTATTTCCAAGAGTTCCTTGGAAGGAGTCTATCCTGGATTAATTATGGCAAACGGAGCACGAATGATAGGAATTGAGGCCAACCTTTTCTTTACTTTTTTCGGTTTGAACGCCATCACAAAGAACAAGATGGATTCTATTAAAGTTGCTACAGTGGGGAATCCCGCCATGGGCATTCCCTCCCTTATCGGAATCTTGCCCGGAATGTCTGCCATGGCCACTTCTATGATGAAGAAACAAATGGAGGAATTGGATATTCCACCAATTCCAGAATTCATTGAGATGATCTCTGATGCCGGTGGAAAACTCTATGCCTGTTTAGCTACTGTAGAGATGTTTAAGCTAAAGAAGGAAGATTTCTGCGATCAATTGGACAGTATCCTTACCGTAGGGGATTTTTATAATCTTTCTGCCGGTGGGCAGATCATATTTACTTAAATCATTAAAAAGAGGCACAAGTCTTTCCCTCAGGAAAGTGTGCCTCTTTTTAATTTCAACGATCTTATTCTTTACCTAATTGTTCCGCCAATATTTCTTTATCCAAGCTGCATTCCAATTCCTTAATCTTCTCGCCTTTATCCAGCATCACAACGGCGGGAACATTGGTTACGCCATATTTTTCAGCAAGGCTTTTCTTCGTCGCCATATCTACTTTAACTAATTTGTACATATCACTATGTTCCTGAATCAGTTCTTCCATCACAACTGTAAATTCCAAACTTGCCGTATTGGCAGCATTAAAGAATGCCAGCAAGACCTTTTTCTCGCTATGGAGGATGTTCTTTTGGAATGCTTCCAGTTCCTCGATATATCGCTCAGCGGCCACAGCAGCTGTAGCACCATCGCCTGCAGCTGAGACCACTTGCCTGAGGTACTTTACTCGGTTATCTCCCACCGCATAGATGCCAGGGAGGTTCGTTTCCATCAGGTCGTTAACGGGAATATAGCCTCGACGATCCATTTCTATTCCACTATTCTGGAGGAATTCAGTAGCCGGGATCATCCCTACAAAGAAGAACACCCCTTGACATGGAAGTACGGAAGAGCCGCCAGTCTTTAGGTTTTTAACCTGAACCCCCTCCACATTCTCCTCTCCCAGGACAGCTTCCAGAGTAGAGTTCCAGACAAATTCCATCTTCTCATTTTGGAAAGCTTTTTCAGCACTAACCTTATTGCAATCCAGGATCCCCTCATCATGAAGAACAATAACTGTAACCTTACGAGCAAATTTAGTAATGAACATACCTTCTTCAATAGCCTGGTCACCGCTACCTACTACAACCACGTCTTCATCCTGGAAGAATTCCGCATCACAGGTGGCACAGTAAGCGACACCACTGCCTCTCAGTTCCTTTTCACCGGGAATATTGAGAAGCCTTGGTTGAGTTCCTGCCGCGATGATTACAGCTTTTCCATAGAATTCTTTTTTCTTTTTTGTCGTAACTTTTTTAAGATCCTGGGAAAGCTCGGTGCTCACTACTTCATCTTTTAAAAATTCCACGCCAAAACTTTCAGCATGCTTTTTAAAATCACTCATAAGATCCGGACCACTGGTATGAATATAGCCAGGATAATTTACAATCTCGCGAGTGGTATCCACCATACCTCCAATGGTTCCCTTATTGATGATCAAGGTTCTGAGTTTTGCTCTTCCCCCATAAATTCCTGCTGCAAGTCCAGCCGGACCTCCTCCAATGATAATTAAGTCGTATGAGTTGCTCATCTTTTACTAAATTCTCCTCTCCAATAATTGCATCAAATAGTATTTGATTATTTAGACCAAATCCACCAGATTTTCTTGAATCTTTTCTACGACTTGAGCTTGATTAAACTCACCACTGAGTTTACCTTGGTATTCTCCATCCTTAAAAAAGAGTACCTGCGGAATTTCGTCTAATTTAAAACAGTTAATGACTTCTTTGTTCTCATCAATGTTCACATAGTAAAAACCAAATTGGCCTTTGTACTTAGGCTGCAATTCTTCCAACACAGGAGCCATTTCTTCACAGACAGGGCAATTGTTCCTGTAAAAAAAAATTAAGCACCCTTCCCCAATGTCATAAATTAACTCTTCTAAACCGCACCTATCCAACTGAATCAACGACATTTCCAATCCCCCTTCAATCATCTTAGATTAATAAGTTTTTTTAAACTCAAAGTGAGCTGACTCATTATTGGCCAACTCATCATCATTTGTATAACTGTGCACTAATCTAGGTCCATATTGATTTCACAATTTTTTCACATTTAATTATACGCTAAGTTTTTCACATTATCAATTGATAATCTTAAGTTAGTTTAAGTATTTTAGCATCGACAGTTTTTTTATGCTTTATCGTTTTAACAGCTTGACGATCTGTTCATGATAGAAAAGCAGAATTGCCGGTATTAATAAAAAGAGTATCCTACCCATAATCGTATTGGCGAAAAGAATCAATGCTCCCAACCAGCGATTTCTTCCGCTATACACTCCGTGAATGTTCTCTCGAGAAATGGTCTTCTTCATGGCTCCGATCTGAGACATGGGTGGGTAATTATCAATGTCCACCACCAGTCTGTCACCGTGGATTTCGGCGACTCTTTCTATATAAAGCACATTATTCTCTTTAAACAAAACGATTTGTTCTAACTCCACAGGGTATTGTGGATCGATCCTTTGAAAATAGGTCAAATCATTTACCATGATCTCCGGCTCCATAGTATTGGATTGAAAAATAAAAGGGATCACCCCACGGATACTTACTTCTTGACCTGTAGAAGAAGCATTGATGACAATAATAAATACATTAATAGCTAAAGCAACGCCAATAAAAGCCGCCAACAATACCGTAACCACTTTATGGATAAGCTTACGCTCCACGATCTGCTTTCCACGGATGGCAACAAGCTCTTTCTTCTCCGTTTTTGAATTCATAAGAATCAGTGAAACATCCGGTGGCAGCAGGCTTAAGTCTTCAGATAGATTATAATATCGGGCAAGATTACCCGCTCGAAAGAGGCAAACCAACCCACAAATAACGACCACAACAATCCAAAGAGGAAAATAAAGAGAAGTATTCATGTCAAAGAGATTAAAAATATTCTGCATCGCTATTCTATTACTTATGACATCATAGTGTCCCAGGACTATTTTTAGCAAGAGAATAAGAAAAGCTGACACTCCAATCCAGTACCGGGCATTGATGATAGTTCTGGCATAAAGAGAAAAAACCATGGACAGTATAGTGAGCATTACTAAGTCTGTAAATCCTACTAGGTACAGAGATGGAAGATAGGCAAAAATGAAGGGAAACTTTAAGAGGGCTGTGAGCAATATAATAGCTACAAAGCCCAAAGTATAGACAAACAAGGCAGTATATCCCAAAGCCAAAAGCTTAGAAAAAAACATCCTTGCCGGATTATAGCCCATATGGATCATTAAATACCAGGAGTTTTTTCTGATTTCAGAAAAGAAAAGGGTATCATAGTAGATGATGTAATACCCTGCGGACAAGAAATAAGCAAGATGAATATAGATATACAACGTGGAGAAATAACTGGGCTGCATAATCTCAGGGACTACATCTGAGAGAACGCTTTCCTGCAATGTCTGAAAAACAAAATAGAAGGCAAAAGAGATCAGCCCCAGAAAAAGCGCAAAGGCGATTTTCCGGTTGGTGCTGATCTTATTTTCTGTGTAGGCTTGGCGAAGCTCCTTCTTTAAAAAGCTATTCCGATAAATCATACTGCCTCATAAGCTCCTCTAAGGCATATTCTACTGTCTTGCCATTCTTCTCCATGGATTGAGGGATATATCCCGATTCAATAATTTTCTTATATATCATTTCTGGATCACTGGGTAAAGAAGCTTCCCTCTTAATTAATAAGCGATTATCTTCTGCAACTACCTGATGATTGGAGAGAATCCCCCGCAGTGCTTCCTTTGTTCCCTTGAGGTCCTCATCCTTAATGATTATTTCCACGTTGTCATATTGATAACGAAAATCCTCAACAAGACCTTGATGGATTAAGCGTCCCTCCGCCAATACAGCTATATGGGTGCAAGCCTTTTCAATCAGAGTACAGATAGGAGTAGCTACAATTAATGTTTTCTCTTGTTCTTTGATGAAATCAGCTATATCAGCAATAGCCTCTATAAGGATTGAGTCAAACTCATATTCGGGAAGGTTAAAAACAATCATCTGGGCATCTGAGTAAGCCGCTGCAACTAAGGTAACCACCGCCTTCTCTTCTCGAGTAAGCAGGCCGATGGACGTAAGGGAAAGATGCCCTAAGCCAACCTTGATGATCAACTCAAAAATCTGCTCCTGTCTTTCCACAACGTCTATCTTCCATTTTGCAGTGGCAAGCATGAGAAATTCCAGTACATTCATAGTGTTATAGAGCATGTCCGAGTTGCCAATATAGAATATATGCTTTAAAATCACTCGTTTTAGCCTCATCATACCCCGCTCTATCAGGACACAGCGCCCGCTTTCGTAGGATCTAATGTTGGCCATGATCTCCAGCAAGAGCTTAATTTCAAAACCAGATGTCCCTATGATTCCCCATATTTCCGCCTTGTTGATTTGGAGGTTAATATCCTTCAATACTCGCTGTGGGCTCTCACCTTCCCGTAATAAATATTCAGCAGATGAGAGATTTTCCATCAGGACGACTCTTTGTAACATAGCTGAATTCACCATAGGCTTTTAGCCTCCAATAGCACATAATGCTAAATCCTCATAATAAAGGTAGTCTCGCCAAAAATACTCCAATTACCCGCTCTGGAGTAAGTGCTTCCTGATCAGTGGCGTTGTTGGGATTATCGCCTTTGGTCAGATAGCGTATATTCCCCTCTCCTTCCTCGATCACTTCAATGATGCGATGGGTCACTATAGCACCTGATCGAGTTCGAAAGGTTACGATATCACTTTCCTCCAACCTATCTGGTTCTCCAGGTCTGCGAGAAATAATAACTGTGCCTACCTTCAAGGTTGGTTCCATACTTCCTGATTCAATCACAAACAAATAATAACCGAAAATATTGGGAATCTCTCCTCTGTTCTTGGCCATATTAATGGACACCAAAGAAAAGAGTAAAACTATAACCACAGCACCAAAAAGGATCCCGCTGACAACTTTCAGAAGACCGTTTCTGCGTCCCCATCTGCTTTGTATAAGCTTTTTGGGACTATGTAGATCAGTCTTCTTCTGTTTTTCAACCTGGATCTTTTTGCGCATGTCTTCTATTTGCTGCCGACTTGTGTATTTTGTGGAGGACATTTTCTCGTCCTTTCCTTCTTTCTCTGATTACTATTATATCCCAGCAGCTTTTTTCAATGCCTCTACGAGCTTTATGCAGTTTGTATTTTTCGTTTATTATTTCAATATTTGCGCATTATAGGAAGAGCAGGAATAGTTTAGGCAGGTTATGCAAAATGTTTCAATATATAAAAAAACAACTCCAGGGCATGAAGTTGATGCATCTGAATACTATTGATGGCGAAAAGGATATCTATGAATATTCCACCACCCCTCTTTCACCTGACATGTATAAGAACCTCGAAGAAATTAAAACCATTCTCGGATCAAGCTATGACATAGCTTTTCGCGAATTCGATTTCGGTCCTCAGGGAAGAATCAGAGGTACTCTTGTCTTCTTAATAAGTATGATCGATAAAACATTCCTGAACGAGAGTATAATAAAACCCCTAATGTTTGATGACCGGCTCATTGAAAAAGAGGAAGAACCTGAGCTTCTTAATATCGATTACATTAAAACAACAATGCTTTCCATGGATGAGGTTCATACAGCTGCCACGATCAATGAAGTCATTGAGAATTGCTTGAAAGGATATGCGGTCTTGGTCATCTCCGGTTTAAATGAAGCCATTGTCATTAGAGCCTATGGAGGTGAGACCCGAAGCCTCGATGAACCCAAGACTGAAACCGTTGTTCGAGGCCCTCGCTTAGGGTTTACAGAAAGTTTACTTACGAATACCTCCCTGTTAAGACGATATGTTCGAACCCCCAATCTTACCTTTGAAACCACAATAATAGGCAGAGAAACCAAAACCGTCGTTTGCATAGCTTACATCAAGGGAATAGCCAATCCCTCACTCATCGAAGAGATCAAACGCAGGCTTGATCGGATTAATACTGATGCCATTCTGGAGTCAGGCTATATCGAACAATTTATTGAAGATGCGCCCTTTTCAATCTTTTCTACAGTAGGCAACAGCGAGAGACCCGATGCTGTCGCAGCAAAAATCTTAGAAGGCCGTGCCGCCCTTTTGATCAATGGCACTCCTTTCGTGTTGACTGTTCCCGTACTTTTCATTGAAAGTTTTTCGAGTACGGAAGACTATTATTCCCGCCCCTACTTTGTAGGTATCGTGCGAATGATCCGTTTTCTATCTTATTTTATTTCTGTCTTTGGGCCGGCAATTTTCGTCGCCCTGAGCACCTTTCATCAAGAATTAATTCCTACTCCCCTGCTGTTTACCATGGCTGCTGCTGAGGAAGATGTTCCCTTTCCAGCCGTTATTGAAGCCCTAACGATGGGAGCTGTCTTCGAAATTCTTAGAGAAGCTGGAATTCGACTGCCCCGCCCTGTGGGTCAAGCCGTCAGTATCGTTGGTGCCTTGGTACTCGGCGAATCCGCTGTCCAAGCCGGACTTGTCAGTCAACCTATGGTTATCGTCATATCATTAACAGCAGTTGCCAGCTTTACCGTTCCTGCTCAGACAGATTCAGGAGCCGTCTTGAGACTAATTATGGTTCTTCTCGCAGGAGCCATGGGTGGTTTTGGAATCATGATAGGATTTATCGGAGTTATGATCCACCTGGCATCATTGAGATCCTTCGGTACTCCTTTTTTTTCTCCCTTTGCCCCGCTCACCCCTATAGATTTGAAAGATACCATTGTTCGGTTCCCTTTATGGGCAATGCTCACCCGTCCCCGTTTGATTGGCTGGAACGATCCCCAAAGACAAGCCTTTAGATTAAAACCAACACCCCCCTCCAAAAACAGGAACCCCCGGAATAATCCAGATCAATAGTTTACGTGCAATAATGAGCGATGGAGTAAGATATCTATGAAAAGCCGGAAGTATTTAATCGTTATCTTTTTGATGTGCACACCGTTAATTTTAAATATAACAGGATGTTGGAATCAACGAGAATTAAATTCTTTAGCCATCGTCATGGGTTTAGGAATAGATAAGGCCCAGGAGCCGAATCAAATCCAGGTCACAGCCCAGATCGCCAATCCAAAAGCTCTCAAGTCGTCTTCCTTAGGCGGGCCAGACAGTCAAGCTTTTTGGAATATCCAAAACACCGGCGACACCCTTTTCTCCATCCTGCGGGACTTTACCCATGAATCTAATCGCAAACTCTATTTCCCTCATATTCAAGTGCTGATTCTCGGGCGAGACTATGCCGAGGAAGGCATCCAGAAAGAACTCGACTTTTTTGCCCGGGATCATGAAACCAGATTGAATATTTGGCTCGTTGTCTCAGAAGGTAATGCTAGGGATGTTTTGAATATTAAGCCTGTAATAGACAGGATTCCAGCAATCAATATTTCTAAATTGCTTGATGATCAAGACCCAAACTCTCAAACCAGTACAAGCCAGCTCAATGACTTTCTTTCTGATCTAATCAGCCCAACCACTGCGCCGACCGCCCCTCTTGTTGAAATTATCCGTAAAGGAGGCAACGAGTCCCTTCAGGTTAAAGGAACAGCTGTTTTCAAAGGCGATAAACTCGTTGGGGAATTAAATAAGTACGAAACCCGCGGACTATTATGGGCAAGAGATGAAGTAAAGAGTGGCATTATCGATGTGGAGTGTCCCGAGTGCGGCAGTAAAGTCAGCCTGGAAATTATTGATTCCAAGACTAAGGTCAGTGCGGAGATAGTGGATAACCAGGTGGTTATGAAGGTTTATATTCAGGAAAAAGGTGCATTAGCAGCTCAGTATTGCGCTGAAAACCTAAGAACAAAAGAAAAGGTGGCAGCTATTGAGCGAAATAAGGCCGCAGCTATTCAAGATGAAGTTCTGGCAGCATTCAAAAAGGCTCAGGAACTCAATGCGGACATCTTCGGCTTCGGTGAAGTCGTACGCAAAAAGCACCTTAAGGAGTGGAAAAATATGCAGGAGCACTGGGATGAAATTTTTCCAGAGATTATTGTCGAAGTCACTGTGGACGCCAGCATCGAACGTTCGGGCAGGATACATTATCCTCCCGTAACAGATAAGGAGTAGATAATTTTGATAAAGCTTGAGAAGGAAATTATTTCGAGTTCACAGCTCAACTTTTTGGTCATCGGTTTTGTCACAGGGGGCCTCGTAACAGTGCCCTATTCCACACAAATCATTAACCAAGATAATTGGCTTGCCGTCATTATCGGATTCATTCTTAGTCTGCCTATGGTTTTAATCTATATCTGGCTTGCTCAGAAATTCCCGCAAAACAACTTGCTGGAGATTCATGATGTTGTCTACGGCCCTTTGATCGGTAAGTTAATCTCCGCAGCCTACATCGTCTTTATCTTTAACCTTCTCATCTATAATCTGGTTTATGTGGGAGATTTTTTGCTAACGTACCTTCTTCCTGAAACTCCTATGTGGATTGTTCTGCTCATGTTCACTTTTGTATGTGCTTGGGCCGTAAGACTAGGCTTGGAGGTTATTGCTCGAGTTAATCCACTCTTTGTTGTAATTACTTTGTTTATTACTTTTTCAACTATGACTTTACTTATTCCGGAGATGGATTTCTCAAACCTTATTCCCCTTTTTGACACACCCATGCTTGATTTTATCCAAGGCGTTCACATCATGATTACCATTCCATACCTGGAAATCGTCATTTTCTTGTTCTTCCTGCCCAGTGTCAATAATAAAAAACAAATTAAACACTCTATCCTATTTGGCTTTTGTTTTGGATCACTTTTCTTGCTTTTGCCTATCATTCGCAATACCACGGTGCTGGGTTCTTTAGTGGGCATCCTGACTTCCCCTTCTTATGAGAGTATTCGCTTAATCGATATCGGCAATTATCTTACCCGGTTAGAGGTGCTGTATGCTATTGCTTTGATTATTATGCTGTTTATCAAGAGCAGTCTCTTTTATTATGTGACGGTTCTAGGCATAGCTCAGCTCCTCCGCTTGCGCTCTTATCTCCCTCTAGTAGTCCCCTTAGGAATTATCGGCATTTGTTTAAGCTTAATTGTTCATGAATCTTCTCTATTAAATATTGATACCACTGTGGATGTATGGCCTTTCTTTGCTCTTCCCTTTGAAGTCTTCCTTCCTATCCTCACATTATTGCTAGCTAAAGTTCGAAAATTACCCAAACACATACAGGGGGGATAAAGGGTGAGTATTCTGCTCTTGGTCATAGTTTTTTTAGGGGTGGTACTATTCGAATTACCGGAATTGATTCAAAAAAGATATTGGCGGGAACTTATTACAGTTATCTTTCTCCTGTCGATTGGTTTTATTCTATCCTTACTGCTGGCTATGGGTATTGAAGTCCCCAATCCCAGCAACGCTTTAGTCTATATCTTTAAAGAAGTATTACATTTAAGCTATCCTTAATGAAAGAGCAGAAAGCGGAAACACTAGTTTAAACTAACGCTTCCGCTTCCAGAATCTATCGCTTATTTGCCTGTGAAACCCATTTTCTTTTTAAACTTACTTCCGTAAAGCAGATTACTTTTGGGTACCCGTTACAGAGACTTGAATAGCTGTTCCGTAGCCTGTTCCTGCATAGTTAATATCTACGTTATTATCGCTTGGCCAATTAACGGATACGGTATAGACCTTTTCCTGCCCCTGGGCACTAAGAACAAACTCGTCATTAAGTTCCACTTTACCTAAAGAATTTACAGTACCGACCACATCTCCCTTAGAATTCTCCACGGTAAATACCAGAGGCGCAATGACCTTTTTGCCGTCAGCCGCCACAACATCTACATCAATATCTAAATCCATAGCTGTTTCACTGACTACAGCACCTTCAAAGTTTTTGACGCTAAACTGCCAGCTCATGGTTTCCGAAGGGGCAATCTTGACATTTTCAGCGAAGGTATCTGTACCCCCCTCAGTCAGGATAAACTCCTTAGCCACTGTACTGCCTTGAGCCAAAGCATCAATGTCTGTAGTATACATAGCCAAAGTTCCGGAAATGATGGATGTGGATACCACTAAAGCTAGCGCAACTATGCTTAGAACCTTTTTCATTCGTTATTACCTCCATGATGTTATGCTTTATTTTAATATGGCGTGATACTTATTCCGAAACTGGATACGCTATTATAATTGGAAAGAGTGCTCACCATTAGGGAACCAAGAACCATAACCATTAGTGCAAAAATCAAAATAACCTTTGCCCTCATATCCCCTCCTCCTTCGATTCATTAAGGCTGGTGCATAACATTAACGTTGGTGATAAGGCTTGTGTTGCTACCACCAACACCAATATTCCGAAGGGTTTCCGTACCCATTCCACTGGCCAAACCTCCAAAAGACACACTTTGCCCAGGTAAAATGTTATCCATAGACACATTGTTATAGGCTGGGTTTTCAAATCGATAGATTCCTTCATCAGAACGAGATATTAGCTTGGCATTCCAGGCACTATTCAATCGATCGTTTTGGAGAAGGAAGGTTATATACCAATCTTCAATGGATACAGAGGAATTGTTGGTAATGGTAATTTTGTATTGATATTGATACTCTCCGCTTTGCCCGTTCTGCCAAGGAGTGGTGGTTTCATAAAGCACACTTACCTGACCTTCAGGAGTTTCCGGGTTTGGGTTGCTGTCCAAGGGCACTTGGGAAGCCTGGGCATTCACTATGATACTGGTGCCAAACTCTTTTCCGGCATAATCCTTATCCGATTTACCTCCATCGGGCCAAGCGATCTCTACTAAAATATTTCGCTCTTGACCTGTTTCCGAAAGTGGAAAGGCACCAAGCAGGTCAAATGTCCCTACCCCTGTCATCTGGTTAAGAATAGCCCCCGTCCCATCTTTCACGGTTACTGTAAGGGGATCAATAGCCTTTTTGCCAGGAGAGGCAAATACATCAAAAGTAAGCTTATAGTACATATCGGTCTCAGTGACCACATGTCTTTCATAGTTTTTCACTTTAAATTGCCATTGAAGAGTCTCCGAAGGCGCTATTTTCAAGCCCTCTTGAAAGGTATCCGTTCCTTCGCCGACGAAAATAAACTCCTTGGCAACCACATTGCCTCCAGCCAGGTTGTCGATAGCCACAGTATAAGACGCAAGGGTCCCTGCCGTAATCGAGCTCACCATTGCTAAAATCAACGCTAATAAAAGGATAACCCTTTTCACCCGACCTCACCTCCATAACATGGTGATTCTCCCCTTGATGAAACATATATGCTTATTCAGAACCGGATTTGAATCGGGTCAAAATTTAGAATTACTATAAGCAGATTAACATGATTCGTGAGCCAAGATCTACATGTACATTATGGAAATATCACAGCTCCATGACGCATTTGTTTCTTTCTTCATTTTTAGCTTTATATAAAGGAATTCCAGCCCTTTTTATTATTGAACCCAGATTATCCCCTGGGACTATTATATTGTTTATCAATGCATAATTTGTCTTATATCAATGCTTGGGTAGGCATATGCATGTATTAGCAGCATAAAAAACGGTTGATTTTATTTCAATTATTAAAGGTTTGCTTGCGAATCTGAACCACCTTCTTTATTATTATAAGGGATAGCTATTGAATCAGGAGAACAATGAACATTATATGCCATCAATACTTTGCCTGGAGGTTTTTACATGATACTCGATAAAGATTCTTATGTTATTTTTGATGGAGCAATGGGCACCATGCTGCAAAAGTACGACCTAGCCCCCGGTCAGCCCCCGGAAGTATTGAATATAACGAGACCGGAGGTCATTGAAGAAGTCCATAGGAAATACATCAAGGCCGGTAGTAACATTATCACTACCAATACTTTTGGAGCTATTGAAACAAAATTAAATGGAACTGGATATAGCGTAGAAGAAGTTGTCCAATCAGCTATTGCCATTGCCCGCAGAGCGGCTGGTAAGAATTTGGTTGCTTTAGATGTGGGACCAACCGGTGAACTAATTGAGCCTTTAGGGGATTTATCTTTCGAAGAGGTATACGACTTATACGCTTGCCAAATTAAAGCAGCAGCCTTAACAGGAAATGTCGATCTGGTATTAATCGAGACATTTTTTGATCTAACGGAAGCGCACGCAGCCATTAGAGCAGCTAAAGATCATTCCTCCCTACCAGTTATTTGCACATTTACCTTTCAACAAAAAGGAAGAACTTTAATGGGCAAGGATATCAAGACAGTGGTTGCTTCACTGGAGGAATATGGTGTTGATGCTGTTGGCGTCAATTGTTCTTTAGGTCCTGGCGAGATGCTGTCCATCGTGGAAACCATGGTGTCTTCCACCCAGTTACCTATTTTAGTTCAGCCCAACGCTGGTTTGCCGAAATTGATCGGTGACCGAACTGTCTATGATGTGGAGCCTGAGGAATTCGCCCGATATATCCAGGTTATGGCCAATCTCGGCGTGAAGTGGTTTGGCGGATGCTGTGGGACGACTCCTGAGTTTATTAGTACCATAAAGGAATCGTTGGGTTAAAACATAATTAGCCTTTTTGTATAATCGCAGTTCCTGTTGCCCAGATCAAAGCGTAGCATATGGGTCCATTTTCATAATGATGGTATTCGTCTGGTTGCTTAAAATTGATGACGCTTAACGCTCCGTACTTACTATAGTTAAATAAGCCCGTGATGCTATCGGATTTCTCCCTGTTAGCGCCACGGTTTTTTTATTTCTATTATCATACTATTTGACGCCATCATTAATATATGTTACAATTAACCTATGTTATTTCAAACGAGGTGCATTTTTATGTCAATTGATCATGCAATACTAGGTATTCTGAGCTGGCAGCCATCTACAGGATATGAACTAAAAAAGATCTTTGAGGAATCCTCTTTCATGTACTGGTCCGGTAATAATAATCAAATTTATAAAGCTCTTATTAAAATGCAAGAAAAGGAGCTCGTTACCAATGAAGTGATCCATCAGGAAAGCTCTCCTTCAAAAAAAGTGTATACCATAACCGAAGAAGGTCTGAAAAAACTCAAAACATGGGTACTGCACTCACCTGAAGTACCTGAGATAAAAAAAACTTTTTTAGTGCAGCTTGCCTGGTCAGACATATTAAATGACCAGGAAATAAATGAATCTCTCTCAAGCTATGAAAATGAACTCAAACTGCACTTAGCTCTGCAGCAGGAGAAAGCCAGACGTTCTCTTCACTCACCTAATCGAACCTCTAGAGAAAGCTTAATTTGGGAGATGATTTCGGAGAACATCATTTCAACTTATAGTCACGAATTAAATTGGGTTCAAGAAACCCGTCGGAAATTGCATGAACATCAACTTATTGAGGAGAAAGAGAAAATGAATTATCAAATTAGAGAAACAGAAAACAAAAAATACATCGAATTGATTTCGATTGAGAACCGATTAAATACAGAGAACGATACTCTTGACCTTATCTCTTTATGTTGGGAGCATGAGTTGAGCAGGCTTATGCTCCACTATACAACCTTATCTGAAGACTTCTTCGATCTTAAAACCGGAGTAGCAGGCGGTATTATTCAAAAGTTCAGTAACTATGGCATAAAAATTGTTCTTATTGTTCCCCAAGAGACCATGCAGAAGGGCCGATTTAGAGAAATGACCGCGGAAACCAATAAAGGTAATCACTTTAGAATGTATGAGAGTAAAGAAGAAGCCGAAGCATGGCTTCTGGAATAGCCAGAAAGCATATAGAAACCCGTGGCATTAACCGGATCACTGCCGATTCTGCCACGGGTTCCATTTTGAACATTTAGACTATATCTTAATTATTTTGAGATACTGCGAACCTTAATTATTTACTAATTGGACTGGAAATAAAGTTCCTGATCATCAGAGGGAGCGTAATAATACCCCTCTTTTTTATCAACACGGATGCCGTCCAGTTTATCCCGAAGATTTCCACATTGGATACCTACTATATCTTTAAGCTCATCTATCCATGATGGAGAAATAGGATTCATTAGGACCAGATTGATGCAGGCAAAGATTGGTTTAGCCTGATTTGTCAATTTCTTTAGACTACCCAGGACTGCCCAAATTTCAATTGAATCATCTTCCTGACTACTTGCAATGAAGTGCAGTCTGTTTACTTGCTCAATAAATTCAGGAAGGATCCATATTTTTGAGGATATGTCAATGAAAACACGGACCTTTTGCTCAAATTTCCTTTCATTTTGAACGGCCCAGGTAGCTAAACACTCCAAAAAAGTAATAATTCTTGGAGCATAATCACAAGCACAATAGTAAATACCTGGCTTGCTAGGATTAGTAACCCAAGAAATATCTGAATCATACGGATTTATAATTGTAACGGGGTTTTGATAAGAATCATGCCACATTCTTTTCTCCGAGTCTGTAAGAACAATATTGATTGAATTCTCTTTGACATATTCTCTGTCCTGAAGGATAGACCATATTAATTTTGTCTTTCCAGATCCTGCTTCACCCAGAATAAGATGACTACCGGAGAAAAACTTTTCAAAAGGTTTCACATTCTGCTCCATTGGCATTACTTCCTTTCAAAATAATAATGTGCAAATCCCATTTCGAGAAGTTAGGAGAAAAGAGAATTATTTAATTACTTTGTATATTATATTAATTCTACATCAATTCTAATTAACCTCTACATTTTTTAGAAAAAATACGAATCGTTAGGAATTCTTTATTTTTTCCTTAGCTACATGATTGGTAACCATTCCATACAAAGTATGTACTTTCTTGAAGATATTTAAAGAGAAGCCCAGGACCAAGCGACGAAAAACGGCGCCATTCCTGGGCTTTTATCAATAGCATCAAAAAAATTATTCGACTGTTACACTTTTAGCCAGATTCCTCGGTTTATCCACGTCACAGCCTCTGGCCACGGAAACATAGTAAGCCAGGAGCTGCATTGGAATCACAGTGAGAATAGGAGCCAGTTCGCCGATGGTTTCGGGCAGGTAGATTACACGATCCACTGACTTGTCCAGATCCTTATTGCTTTTGAAGGTGATACCGATGACTCGGGCATCACGGGCTCTGACCTCAATAATATTAGATAAAGTCTTTTCGTAGACATCCATTTGAGTAGCCAAGGCAATGACAGGGGTCTTGTCGGTGATTAAAGCCAGAGTGCCATGCTTGAGTTCTCCGGCAGCATAGGCTTCCGCATGAATATATGAGATTTCTTTAAGCTTTAGAGCACCTTCCATAGCCACATTCCAATCCAGGCCGCGGCCGATGAAGAAAGCATCTTCTACCTCAACAAAGGACTGGGCTAAGTCTTTAATATGCTCAGACTCGTCAAGGATCTCCTGGGCTTGAGCAGGGAGCCTGCGCAGGGCAGTGATGATCTTTCGGATCTTTTCGGTTGCCAGGGTACCGCGGGTTTGAGCCAAATAAAGCCCCAAAAGGACCACCCCTTCTAATTGGGTAGTATAGGCTTTAGTGGAGGCTACGGCGATTTCCGGGCCGGCCCAGGTGTAGATTACATCATGGGCTTCACGAGCTACAGAACTTCCTACTACATTAGTAATGGCAACTATGCGGGCACCGTTTCTCTTGGCCTCCCGGAGGGCTGCCAAAGTATCGGCAGTTTCACCAGATTGGCTGATAACCACGACTAAAGTATGCTCATCTACCAGGGGAGAACGATAGCGGAATTCTGAAGCGATGTCCACTTCTACTGGGAGACGAACCCAACGTTCAATGAGAGTTTTGCCTACTAAACCCGCATGCCAAGCTGTACCGCAGGCCACGATAAAGACTTTCCTGAAACTTCTCAGTTGTTCCGCAGTCAGGTCCACTTCATTAAGAACGACTTTGTCATCTTCTAAGCGGCTGATTAAAGTATCTCGAAGAGCGCGAGGCTGTTCGTAAATTTCTTTAAGCATGAAATGATCATAGCCGGCCTTTTCAGCCGCTACGGCATCCCATTTCACTTCATAAAGCTGTTTTTCTTTTTCTTTTCCTTCAAAATCCGTAACCTCTACCCCATTTTTAGTGAGAATAACCATCTCTCCATCTTCAATGATATAGGTTTTGCGGGTGTAGTTGAGGATAGCAGGAATATCACTGGCTACGAAGAATTCCTCTTCTCCTAATCCCACAACCATGGGACTATCTTTACGGGCTGCCACAAGAATATCCGGATCCTGACGGCTCATCACCAGAATAGCGAAGGAACCTTTGAGCTTGTTGAGCACTTCACGTACTGTTGCGACTAAGTCTCCCTTATAGAAATATTCCACTAAATGGGGCAATACCTCTGTATCTGTTTCTGAAACGAAGGTATGACCTTGTTCGACCAGCCATTCCTTCAACTCGATATAGTTCTCGATGATCCCATTATGAACTACGGCAAATTTTGCTTCAGTATCCAAATGGGGATGTGCATTGAGATCAGAGGGGCGGCCATGGGTCGCCCACCGGGTATGTCCGATACCGATACAGGTCTGAGAAAAATCTGTTCCCAGCTTTTCTTCCAAAACAGCTAATTTGCCTACAGCCTTGCAGGTCGTAATAGCATCCTGCTCAAGGACTGCTACTCCGGCTGAATCATACCCGCGATATTCAAGCTTCTTTAATCCATCCAATAGAACAGGAATAGCCGGGCGTTTACCAATATATCCAACGATACCACACATAGTCTCTTTTCTCCTCTCAATTCTGCTTCACATGCATGCATACGCAAGGAAGTCTCTATAGGTAATACCAAATAAAAAACCGCTCTCCGAGCGGTTCAAAGTTTTCTGGCTATATGAACAAAGAGATCATCTAAAAAAGAGCAGACTACTCCCGTTCCTTGAGGCTTACCTTTTGTCCCGCAAATTACTTCACGGTTTTGTAATAAGCTTACGGTGTCAAGACACCGGGAGAGCATCCGCCGAGTCTTTCGATAACTCTCCTCCTCGTCAACCCTAATCGATATTCGAGTTCGTAACTCGATTACGGTCCAGGCGCTGTATAAACTTGCCAGTTCTTAACCACACAGATTTTCTTTGTTATACTCATCCACCTTGCTCTTACTTTTATCTTACACATCTCCCCTATCAAGGATGTTCATGTACGCTCCACAATTAGATAGAGGTACATGAACATTATACGTTTTCTTTGAAAAATATCTACAGTAAATATTTTCTTTTGGTTAAATTTAACCAAAATTCTTTAAAGCTCTTCTCGCTTAATAATATCCACCACGGACTGAGCCAGACCCATGAGCTGCTCATGATCCTGGCCTTCTACCATAACACGAACCAAGGACTCAGTTCCGGAAGAGCGTACGAGGACCCGTCCCCTTTCTCCCAAGAAACGCTTAACTTCCTCCACCTTTTGGAAAACATAAGGGTTTTCCATAGCTTTCTTCTTATCCTTGACTCGGACATTAATCAGTACCTGAGGTAGACGCTGCATTTTGGCCGCCAACTTCGAAATAGGTTTTCCTTGCTCTTTAAGCACTGCTAAGAGCTGCAAAGCTGTAAGCAAGCCATCCCCGGTGGTGTTATGATCCAGGAAGATAATATGCCCGGATTGTTCCCCCCCTAGCCTCGCTCCTGTTTTGAGGAGCTCTTCCATGACATAACGATCTCCTACCTGGGTTTCATAAACTCTAATTCCAGCTTCTTTTAAAGCGATATGCAAACCCAGATTACTCATGACAGTAACTACGACAGAATCTTCCATCAGCTGCCCTTTGGCTTTAAGTGCTAAAGCGCAGATAACCATGATGAAATCCCCATCGACGATTTCTCCGTTTTCATCTACAGCTATTAAACGATCCGCATCACCGTCATTAGCCAACCCCAAATCGGCCTTATGCTCGATTACAGCTTGTTGAAGTACCTCCGGGTGGGTAGAGCCGCAACCTGCATTGATATTGATTCCATCAGGGGTAACAGATAGAGGAATCACCTCCACTCCCAGCTCCCGAAGAACTTGGGGCCCCACGTGAGACGCGGCACCATTGGAGCCATCATAAACCACCTTAATTCCGGCAAGGGAGCCCACCGTCCCTTTCAAAAAATCCATATACCGGCGCTGAGCATCTTGGATCTCTATCACCCGCCCTATTTCACTGCCAACGGGGATTGCCCAGGGTTTTTCATGACTATGGACAAGATCTTCAATCTCTTCCTCTACCGCGTCAGGCAGCTTGTAACCTGTGGAGGAAAAAAACTTTATTCCATTATCTTGAACCGGGTTATGAGATGCTGAGATGACGACTCCAGCACTGGCTTTTAAGGTTCGTGTTAAGTAGGCAATCCCTGGAGTGGGTAAAACCCCTACTCTTAATACATCAGCTCCCACAGAGCATATCCCGGCAATTAAAGCCGCTTCCAACATATCCCCGGAGATCCGGGTATCTTTGCCGATTACAATGCGTGGATGGGGGTGTTCCTTGCTCAACACATAGGCACCGGCTTGACCTAAACGAAAGGCTAAATCGGGTGTCAACTCCTTATTGGCCACACCCCGTACCCCATCCGTTCCAAACAATTTACCCAAATAAACTACCCCTTCCATAATACTACTAGGTTATGGGCATACTGGATTACTAAGGCAAAGCATTGCCGTCATTATCATCTTATTCCTCAATAATAGACTCTAAAACATAAATATATCTGATTCTCTTTTGCAATATTTCACAAAAAGGTTCATTCAATCTGCAGGGTTATACTGAGCCATGATTCCCTCGGCGCTGCGGATTCCATCCACGGCTGCGCTCATGATCCCACCGGCGTAACCCGCCCCTTCACCGGCGGGAAAAAGCCCTTGGATATGCAAGGCTTCTCCCATCTTATCCCGGGTGATACGTACGGGAGCGCTGGTTCGAGTTTCGATTCCTGTCAGGGTCCCCATTTCGCCGGCAAAGCCCTGAATTTTCCGTTCAAAGGAAAGCAGCGCTCTATCCAGTACATCGCCCACGGCTTGTGGTAAAACCCGGTGGAGCTCAATAGGCTGAATACCCGGAGTATAGCTGGCAGGCAAAGGAAAATCTCCTGAGACCCGCTTTGCTAAGAAGTCCCGGACACTTTGGGCCGGAGCCTTATAATCACGACCACCGGCTAAGAACGCCTGGTGCTCCCAATATTCTTGAAACTCAACTCCGGCTAAAGGATGCTCCCTTTGAAAATCGCCTTTTCCTACAGTCACTACCAAGGCGCTATTGGCTATCCCGGTATCCCGTCGATATTCGCTCATACCATTGGTTACCAACCGCTCCAGGTCTGAAGCGGCGGCCACCACTTTGCCGCCGGGGCACATGCAAAAAGCATAGGCCCCTCGCCCGGTTGTTGTGTCCTGGTACGTCAGCTGATAATCGGCAGGGCCTAGTTTGGGGTGGAATTCCACTCCATATTGGCTGGTGTTAATGAGCTTCTGGGGATGCTCAATCCGAAGTCCAATGGCAAATGCCTTCTGTTCCAAGTGAACTCCTTGTGCCAGCAATAGGCGATAGGTTTCCCGGGCGCTGTGCCCGATAGCCAAGATCACTGCCTCTGCTGGAACGACTTCCTGGTGATTGACTTCAACGCCGACAAGCTTTCCGTTTTGATGGCGTAAACCTGTGAGTTTAGCGCGAAAACGCACCTCTCCACCCAGGGATTGGATTTTCTCCCGAAGCCTCTGGGTTACAATTTTTAAAATATCCGTTCCAATATGAGCCTTGGCCAGGAAAAGTATTTCCGAAGGAGCCCCTTGTTCTACAAAGGTCTCCAATACTTCCGTAATGCGAGGATCCGCTATGCGGGTGGTTAGTTTTCCATCAGAGAAAGTTCCTGCTCCCCCTTCTCCAAATTGAACATTACTTTCGGTATCCAGCTGACCTGTTCTCCAAAAATTCTCCACTTTTAAGCTTCGAGTCTCCACATCATCCCCCTGCTCAAGAACCAGTGGCGCATAGCCGCCTTTGGCTAAGGTCAGAGCAGCAAAATATCCTGCTGGTCCAGCCCCAACCACGATAGGACGATGCTTTAAGCTTTTCTCGGGCTTCATAAAAGGCCTTGGCATAATCTGGGGTTCAGGCTTGAGATCTGCTACTCGATGCAAAACGCGATTCACTTCTTTATACGGAATATCCAGAGAAAATCCGAGGGTATAGGAAAAAAGTAATTGAGGCTTCTTGCGGGCATCCACTGAACGGCGCAAAATCCGCAGGTTGGAGATGCTCTGCTGGGAAACTTTAAGCTTACGGGCTATCATCAGAGGAAGCTGCCGCTCATCCTCTTCTACTGGCACCCGCAAATTTGTCCATATGAGGTTCAATGGGTATACCTCCACTTACTTAGGGTACATCTCTTCTTTACAGACTACTGAGGTACCTTACACTACCGGCTGGTTACCAGAGTTATTCGAATTGCCTGGATTTCCCGGGTTACCTGGGGTTCCCGGATTATCCGGTTCTTTAGGGGGATCTTCTTTGGCCTTTAGTGTATAGGTAACATCCGGGATGGAAACCATCTCAATACCAGCGGGCAACTGCCAGTAGATCTTAACGGTATGCTCCCCTACCGCCTTACCGGTCGCATCGATCCAGAGAGAAATCTGCTCTTTTGTTAAGTTATTGAGAATTTCCGGGTAAGCCCTAATCGTCACACTGACTTCAGGAAGCGGTTTCTCAAGGACTAAATCCTCAGGAAGATTCCTAAGCACAATGGGAAGATCATAGAGGGTTTTATCCTGAACGGCACTGCCCATTTCCACAATGACTGAGAAAGTAGTTCTGGACCCATAATTTAAGCCTTCAGGTAAGCTCACCTTGTCCGAAGATATTTCATAAGTTTTCGTCTCAGACAGTCCGTTGATATTCACAGAACCAATAGATAAGGCACTGAACTGTGCAAGGACTTCAGGTTCACCATAGACCTGAACTCCGCTGGGAATTACCTGAATGGAGCGTACTTCTTTTCCTTCGGCGGGTGTTCCTGTGGTTGTTGCGTTAAGTGGAACCATTTTACTTTCCAACTCTTTTGCCACAATGGGGACAATGATATCAACACTGGTAGGGCTTGAAGTAATAGTCTCCACACTGGGGTCAGGTCCAAAGATAGCTAACCCATTTTTGTCACGGAACAAGAGGGGGCGGGATACCTGCAAGGTTTCGCTGGCTCCGGCCGCACTAAGCTCCACCAGAACTTTATCCACTTCATCTAAAAGGCTGCTGGGTCCCCTGACATTGACCACACTGGGCTTAACGATTATCTCCCCGACTTTTTTGCCGTTAGCCGGTGCTCCTGAAACATCCACCGTTACAGGAAGCATTCTTTCTTCGACTGTATCCAATTGCAGGGTAACTACCCGAGGGGAAATCTCGACGATCTTAATATTAGGAATAGGATCAACCTTTACTTCATAGTCATGTTCACCAGGCTCGCTGCCACTGAGATCCACATAAGCAAAAAGCTCATTGACATTGACGCTGGGGTTATACCCCTCCGTTTTAACTTTTACCGAGGGCAGCTTAGTCATAATCATGGAGTTGGCAGGCGTATTCTTAGCGATCAAGGCGAGGGGAAACGTTGGATCCCGGTCCAGGGTCTGACTGCTTCCTTGGCTGGTCACCCAAAGCCAAAAAAGAATGGCCAGGACCAAACTAATGGTTTTATATCCTAAGTTCCGTTGTAACATCTCTTTCATACTCATGACCTCCAAAAGGGTACATAACTCTTGGTCGTGGTATCCACTTGAAGCTCGCGGCACAACAATTCTTTCAGGCTTTTTTCATCAAGGAAACGTGTCAATACTCCATCGATTGCTACGGATATGGCTCCTGTCTCTTCAGATACGACGATAACTACCGAATCGGATACTTCCGTGAGCCCTATGGCCGCCCGATGGCGTGTTCCCAGTTCCTTTTGAATGGCATTGCTTTCGGAAAGGGGTAAAAAGCACCCTGCCGCCGCGACACGATCGCTGCGAATGATTACTGCTCCATCATGAAGAGGAGTATTAGGAATGAACACATTAAGTAAGAATTCTGAAGAAACCACACCATCGATTTTGATGCCTGTCTCTACATAGTTTTGCAAGCCTGTGGTCCTCTCCATAACCATTAGTGCCCCGATCCGGTTTTTAGAAAGAACTTGAGCACATCGCACCAATTCATCGATTACCTGAACCATGGCCTCATTGCCCACAGTTTGAGGATGGCGCATGAAGAATTTACCACGGCCGATTTGCTCCAGAGCCCGGCGTAACTCCGGTTGAAAAACAACCGGCAAGGCGATAAAGAACATGGACCAGAGTCGATCCAACAGCCAATTGATAGTGGATAATTTCAGGAACTGAGCAATATTGGACAAAATAAGCAGCACAAGGATCCCTTTAAGAAGCTGAACAGCACGAGTTCCCTTAATCAGCATCAAGAGCTGATAAAGAACAATGGCCACGACCGCAATATCCAGTATTGTTCGCCAATCAAAAGATGATTGTAGTTGTGAAAGCAACTGACTCACGGTCTACCTCCTCTGCTTTTCTTGTTCCTCCATACAATTCTGCATAGAGGGGCTGAATCCCTTGCTCGTCCCAGGAATTTATTTTACACTTTAATAGGAGTAAATTAAAGGATAGTATAGCACACTTCACCTTAATAATTTATTAATTTTTTTCTAACTCAAAAACTAATACTACTTCAAAACTCTGGGAGGTTTTAAATCATGGAAATCAAAGATTGGCAAAAGCAAGTGGATGACTGGATTACTCAATTCGAGGAAGGATATTGGCAGCCCTCATCCATGATGCTCCGTCTGACCGAAGAAGTAGGGGAACTGGCCCGGGAAGTCAACCACCGTTATGGTGAAAAACCGAAGAAGCCTGATGAACCCGAAGGAGATCTGGCTTTGGAAATGGCCGATATCCTCTTTATTATCATTTCTATGGCAAACTCCCTTAACATCGATTTAGAGGAGGCCTTTGCCCGGATGATGGAAAAATATCGCGTCCGTGACAGCAACCGCTGGACACGAAAAGAACAAGAATAGTGTTCCCCAATGGACAGGCAAGTATTTTGAGGATTATTTTTTCAAGTTATTTAAATAGCCTTCGCGCCAATCCCGGCTTACTAATCTCAACTGCCTGGTGGGGACAAAGCTCTTGACAACAGAAACAGCGAATGCAGGCCTCGAGATCGATCTCGGGCCTTTTTTGATCGTTTAATCTCAATGCCTGTGGCGGGCAATTCTTTACACAATCTGCACATCCCACACATTGGTCATGGTTAAAAAGAGGCTTAGGACGAACCTGATTCAGAATAAATCGCCTTGCTCCCGATGGTAGAGGTACACGGTCGATGAAGTTTACGGACATAGATTTAGGGACCACAAAATTCTGAATACGCCATAAGGATCGAGGCTCCCCCACTAAGCTTACTTCTTCAATGCGGCTGACAAAGCCCCTCTCCCTGGCAGCCATGATGGTGGGGACATTCTCAGGTTTTAGACCGATTAAATGAGTGGCCGCTACATCCAAAGCGAAAGGGTTCTCACTCATGAGAAGTGCTCCCACTGCCCTTGGCTGACCTGCTGAGGGACCATCTCCCTCCATTCCCACAATCCCGTCCATGATGCTGACAGCAGGTTTAACCCAAGTGGCTATGTCCACGAGAAGATCCGCAAACTGCATGACCTCCGGCATTTTAAAATGATATTCCGCTTTAAGCAGTCCCGGAATGACTCCAAAGAGATTTTTCACCGCTCCTGTAAAAGTCATCATAGCATGGGTTTTCAACTTTGATAAAGAAATGATCACATCAGCATCCCAGACGCTTTTGGTAATCGTTAGGCTCTTGACCAGCTTTCCATCAGGATGGGTAACCACTTCCTGACCCACATTAAAATTGAGCTCTGCTCCTGTTCGTTCTGCTACTTCTTTAAGCCCACAGCGTGCGTAAATGCCCTGAAGGGCACCTACCGTATAGGGTCCCCCGGGGCTGTCGCCGATAATGGGAATTCCCCCCACTTCTTGAACCAGACGAACAACTGCCTCCACCACAGAGGGATGGGTGGTGACTGCTTCTTCGGGACGTTTTTTCATAAGTAAATTCACTTTAAGGAAGACTTTTTGACCCGGCTTCACAAAAGCCTCCATACCTCCCAATTCCTGCAATCCGCTTCTTAAGAACTCTTCTACCCCGGAAGTGTATTCCGGGCAGTATTTTAAGACGACTTTGGAGCCCATCAGCTCACAACCTCTCACTGAGAATTATTTTTTGGCTCTATGAAACAGGCCCCTTCAAATAGGCTGTTATGAATCGTATTTAAAGATGAATAAGATAAAGCTATTATACCTTTTTTGTGCGAATTTAGGAAATTTCCATCGATAACCTTGTCATCCAAAAACAACCTAACAACTCCAGGCTCAGAAAAAAGTTGGTAAGATGTTCTAGTAGGTTTTTACAGTTTGGAATGGTATACTCAATTTGTCCTGAAAGGGACAATCTAATATAGCACTTTAAGCTGAAACAGGTTAGTTTGTGAAACTATTTGGAGGTATGTTATGAAAAAGACGAAAAAATTTACTATTGGCGTATCCTTAGCCGTTTTGTTAACAGTGGCCGCAGCCCCTGTCCAAGCAGCGCTTAAGGTGAGCAATTCTTATTCTTCAAGTGGCTCTAACGGTTCTATCATTTCACTCCGTTCCTATACACCTTGGGTGAACAACCTCACAGCCACCACACCGAGTAACCCTGGAACTCCTTCGGATCATAGTTCCAGCGATTCCACCCAAAACGGTTCTACGCTTGTAAACACTACTAAAGGGTATAGCAGCGTCATTTCCTTGAAGAATTTTAAATTTACTGCTAAGGAGGCTGAAAAGCCTACTAATACAGTCCCTGTACAAACCCAGCCGGCACCAAGCCAACCAGCACCAACCCAATCCGTTCCGGCCCAACCGGCTCCGACCCAACCGACCACCCCTTCAACTAATGGAACCACCACACTCGGTACCCAAGAACAAGCTATGATTAACGAGATCAATAAAGAAAGAGCAGCAGCTGGCCTCTCTCCTTTGCAGGTGGATCTTCGCTTGGTGGACGTAGCTCAGATGAAAGCCCTGGATATGAAAACCAACAGTTACTTCAGCCATACTTCTCCCACCTATGGTTCTCCCTTTGATATGCTAAAGAACGCAGGTATTCAATACCGCTCCGCAGGAGAAAATATTGCCCGCAATATGTCAGTGGATGCAGCTATGGCGGCTTTCATGAGCAGTGACGGTCATCGCAAAAACATCTTAAATCCTGCTTATACCCATATTGGAGTAGGTGTGGTCAGCAGCAACTCCGGGAACTACTACGTTCAGATCTTTGCTCAGCTGTAACGAGTAAACGAAATCCCCAACTTAAATTCCCCTCGAAATTAGTAAAGGCGTGACCTCATGGTTACGCCTTCTTTATTTCTTACATAGTCTATAGTAGAAATAGTTTAAAGCCAGGAATAAAAGAACTGTCACCCTGTATCAAAGGAGGTGAAAAAATGCCGACCATAATTTACCCACGGACTTTACCTTGGAGCTGGATGGTTCAGCGCCCTCAACAGCTCATGCGGGAACTTTCTTACTTAGGGTATACCATCTTTTACGAGGATCGCGGGGCTTTTCCTCAGCCCCAGGTTAAAAAGCTCTGGGATTCCTTCTATCTCTGTCAAGGAATCTCTCCCATGACGTTAGCCCATCCCAGACCCCGCATTCTTTGGCTGACCTTCCCCCAGCATCTCTATCTCATTGATACCTACCGACCGGATGCGGTGGTTTTCGATTGCTCCGATGAAGCCAAGGAGGAGTTCGCTGCCTGGGGGCCCTACATAAAGCCTTTACTCGCTCAAACTAAGCTGGTCTTTGCTTCCTCCCAGAGTCTTTACGATCAATTGGCACCACAACATCCTGAGGTAACCCTGCTGCGCAACGGGGTGGATTTTGCTCATTTCTGCACCCCCCAAAAGCGGCCTCTTGATTTACCGACAGGGCAGCCCATTATTGGCTACAGCGGAGCTATCGCTCCTTGGCTGGATTGGGATCTGCTGAAAAGAGTTATTGAACAGCATCCGAATTTTCATTTTGTTTTTCTTGGTGCTTTAGTAATGCTTAAGGGCTTTCCTCTAGAAAGCCCCAATGTAAGCTATCTCGGCTTAAAATCCTATGACAGCCTGCCCGGTTATCTCCACGGCTTTAATGTCAGCCTCATTCCCTTTAAGCTGACTCCTATGACTATGGGCTGTAATCCCATTAAGCTGTATGAATATGCAGCCGCCGGTTTACCTACTGTAGCCACTCCTTTGCCTGAGCTTATAGGTGCCCAAAAAGTTATCCAGAGCCTCAGTACCGGGGACTCTGAGCAACGTCGGGAAGATTGCTGTCCTGGCCTTAACCTGGCCGCCACTGCGGAAGACTTCTCCCAAAGTATTAGGGAGGTCTTGCTTAAGAGTGTGGATCAGGAAGCGTTACAGGCCTTCGCCTTGCAAAACACTTGGCAAAAGCGGGCCGTAGAAATTCATAATAAAATCCTTAAGCAAGGGCTCTACACAGGCTAATCCTGTAACACTTAGGGTGAAACTTGAATAGAATACCCCGAAAATACAAAAAAGGAGGGAAAACAACTCATGGCTGACCTCTATCCATATGACCCCTATCGCGAAAGAGTATGCATAATTGTCGAGAAAGTCTTTTTTAGTTGCCAACAGAGAGAGTGTTTTCCAAACTTCCCAATTGACCTGCCAGATTGTGGCGGTCCGTGCACCTTTGTGGACATTACTTTCCAAAATGGGGTCATCCTTCCCGAGAGCATCGTCATTACCCCTATTCCCAGCCGTCCAAATTTTGCCCGGGCTCAGTTCACCGTGCGCGTCTGCTTCACTGCTACTGTAAGAAATGCCGCCGGGCAACTCCTCACCGTTCCAGGCTGTCTGCCTGACATCTTCAAGGACATCGTGATTTACTATCCGCCTACCCGTTCGGAGTTCGATTTCAACCTCAGAGTTGAAACTCGCAGCGAGATTCTGGTTCCCGCCATCATTTCCGGAGACGATTTAATTGTCACAGTAGGGGTTTTCGTTATCGCGAAGCTAACCGGATTTGTGCAGCTGGCTATTGATGCCTTTGGGTATTGCCCGGAACCACCATTCTGCGAAGAATTCCCCACCGAGGAACCTTGTATCGACTTCCTGAATCCAAATCTCACCCCATTCCCTACGGATTTCTTCCCCCCACAACTTCCCAGCCCTGTTCCCGGTCCAATGTATGTAAATCTCACCTAAACTTACACCCTTATCAACTGTTCTTAACGTCTAAAAAAGCTAGGGCTGTCATTAGGCAGCCCTAGTCCAACATCACAGGAGGTGTGCCTATTGCCCGCATATACTTCCTCATCCCAATCCTTCCTTTTACTTAATGAAAACATTTCCTACTTATTGGAGATACACAATGATGGGCTAACTTTATCTTCTTCCAATGGTCACCCATTATTTGAGTTAAAGGAATCCGTCCTGCTTGCTCAAGGGATTCTTGATGATGCCCAACAAATCCATCTTGCTTACATAAAAGTTTCCGGTGAGTTTTGTTACTCAGTCATTCTGGCTGACGGGCATCACCAAACCATGTCTCTGGGTAAATTGGATATCCGGACCCAGCGTTTTAATCGCCTGCTCCTCTTTCCAGCGGGCAAGGTAATTCATATCTTTTATGCCAGCTCTCATTATGGGCTGCCTGATGTTTGGCGCATCACCCACCTTTTCTGGAATGGTCAGACCTGGAAATCCGCCTTTCTGGGGGAAGTGGTCCATCCTCGCTATCCCTTATATCATGTACTCATGGATTCCCGTTCTAATCTTCACGTCCTCATGATGACCTTCCTGGGAAAACGCTCCGTTCTGTTGGCCAGCATGTTTAACGGTACCTTCTATCTCTGGTCTAAACGCCAGGAGGTTCTTACTATCCCCCGTGAAGTAGTAGATATGACGGCGGTTATTACCGCTCAGGATGAAGGACATCTTTTCTGGGCAGCCAAACAACCGGCCAGCGATCGCTTTGAAATCGGTCACGGAGTCCAAGGAAAAATAAATGACTTTAAAAGTACCTGGCGAATTGAGGCCTCACCGGCAACTAATCTTGAAGGTCCCTGGAGAGGCTTAGGAGTTATTGAATCCCAGGGTATGTTTAATCTGTTAGTAAATATCAATCAAGCTGTACTGTTTCAGGTTCAAGATAGAAGCTGGAAGCCCGTTCTGGCTCATTCCGGCGACTTTTTCTCCCTGCACATTGCGCAAAAAACTGAAGGAATAACTACTTATTCTCATTGGTTGGGCATAACAGGTCAAGAGGCTCCCCTATTCGCCCAGGAACTATCTCTGGTTAGAACCCCCCCTCTCAATGATTCCTCTCAGATTTCTGTTCATCAAACTAACGATCAATTCACTGCACCTCATATCCTTCCCCCGGATACCCTACAACATGTTGAAAAAGACAGTAGCGTACAGGCTGCTTTCCATGAAAAGACCCTTCCTGAAACCGAGGCTGAGAGGACCGCTACCCAGGCTATCTCTGAACAAAGCGATTCCGTGGCTTGCACCGCCCAAGCCCCCCTCCCTGTCTCCACCGGGCAGATCAGTCCCCAGGAAACATCTGATGATAGCGCTTCTTCTCATCATTTAAGCCTTATCTTCAGCGATTTGAAAGAAAGTACCACACACATCACCAGTAATCTGGAATGCTTAAGCGAAAAGGTGGATTTTCTTCCCGAGGTACTGGAGCTCCTCAAAGAGCTTAAAAGCAAAAACGATCAAACCTTAAACGCTCTGCAACAGCTGGAGACCCAAGTCCACCACATGCAAACTCTAAAAGAAGCGGCTGTAAAGAAAGGATTTTGGCAGCGATGGTTAACCTAAACAGCCTTATGAAATACGGGGATGTACTGAAACAATATCCCCAGTTGAAACCTCACTTTCGCAGACTGGGTATTCCTGTCTCCGGCTGCGGCATCTACTACTTGCTGGACATGACTTTGGAACAACTGGCCCAGCGCTATCATCTAACTGCTGAAACCTTGCTCAAAGCCTTGCAAAGGGGATATTAGTGTGAAAGTTCTTTTTCAAGTCCGTCAGGATTATCGCAAAAACCCAGCGGGAGACACTGTCCAGCTTCTGGCCACAGCTCAAGCTTTAAAAAACCTTGGGGTACAGGTCTTTTTATCCCTTAACCCCAAGGTCCAGCTTGAAGAATATGACTTGGTTCATATTTTTAATGCTACCCGGGTAGTGGATGCCGCCATGTATTTTGAAAATGCTAAAAATCAAAGTAAGCCCATTGTGGTGTCCCCTATATATTGGAATATGGCTCATTACTTAAAAAAAGTTGAAATGAACTCGGTGGCTTTAGAGCAATGGGAATCCTATCAGCCTTGGCGTAGTCAATTGCTGCAGGATTGCGATCTGCTCCTTCCCAACGGTCAAGCGGAAATAGAGGAGATTCAAAGGGACTTCCAGGTCACAACACCCTTTAAGGTCATTCCCAATGGATTTCCCCAAGAGTATCTTGGCATTGATGGAACTTACTTCCGAGAGCAGTGTCCGGGACTTCCGGAAGAATTCGTTCTCTCGGTGGCTCGTATTTCCTCCCGCAAAAACCAAAAGTGGCTGGCCCAATGCTGTCAGGAGCTAGGTCTTACTCTTGTTCTGGCAGGTCCCATTAATGAACCGAAGTACTTTGAGGAAGTACAAGTTTATCCCAATGTAATTTATTTGGGCACCATACAGGGACGGCTTCTGGCTTCCGCTTATGCCGCCGCTAAGGTTCATGCCATGCCCAGTTGGTTTGAAACACCGGGGTTATCCAGCTTAGAGGCGGGAGCATGTGGTGCTGTGGTCCTTTCCACGGACCAAGGGTGTACTGAGGAATATTTTCAAGATATGGCCGTCTATATGGATCCCTTTGAAGAAAAGAGTCTGACCCCAGCCTTGGAAAAGGCCCTGACCTTCTCGCCAGAGCCTTTGACGAAACATATTCAAAAACATTACTCTTGGTCCAGGATTGGGGAAATGACCTTGGCAGCCTATAAACATGTGTTGGTGAGTTCCTCTCACGAATAGCCCATGAGGATTAAAATCATATGAACAATGAAGTAAAAAGACGAGACGTGAGGATGGAAGTCTCGTCTTTTATGATTCTCGGGTAAAATGCTGATCTGCTTTCTCTCCAGCTTACACCTTTCCGGTCCGAATAAAATCCAGCACTTTTTGGCAAGTTCCATAACGATCAGTTCCAGAAATCAAAATAGCTCTATCCACCGGTTTAGTATTTCCACCCACCACATATATCTTTTTAGCTGAATCCAGGTACCCATTACTCAAGCGATCCAAGTAAAGAATGGGGGCCTGGAGATAATCCGCCAGGTATCCTGCTGCTCTCTCATCCGCTCCTCTACTTACCAAGATTAGATGCTCCACTTTGCCATCTCCCCCTATATTGATTTTCTGTAGTCCATCGATTTCTCCCTCCAAGGCCATGATCATGTCTTCCCAGGTATAACCATAGCTTTTCAGATAATCGATAGGGTCCGTGTGATTGGTTTCTCCATAGGTAAGAGATATATCCCGATGAGAGAAGACATTGTGTGTCGTCCATCCGTAGCGGACACAGGCGTCAGCTACCAACCAAAGGGTTCGTTTCCAGACTTCCTGGAACTTTTGCGGATCATGTCCCTGGGGTTCGCTCATTTCCACGGACAGAAAACGATGGTTGGCC
Source organism: Desulfitobacterium sp. LBE (assembly GCF_007830365.1). NCBI lineage: Bacteria > Bacillati > Bacillota > Clostridia > Eubacteriales > Desulfitobacteriaceae > Desulfitobacterium > Desulfitobacterium sp. LBE. Next base: position 2,684,899 of record NZ_VLKD01000001.1, read on the forward strand.
GTATACCCAGCATGCCAGGCCACTTCGTTTTCTGGAATAGCGTGAATGAGCTCAAGCCAATCCACGAAATAATGAGCGGAAGCAGCCCGGTGCTGACTGTTGAAATAGTTAAATTCATTTTGGGCTGTAGCCCCAGGTGTCGCTGTGGAGTGAATCACGAAACCCTGAGGCTGCAGAGGCTCTTGAGGTCGATTATTGACTAGGATTTGCTCTTTCACTTCGTATCCCGTAATAATCCCTCCTTTTCTTGTAATCTATCCTTCGTTTATTCTATGCTCCAAGATACCTTATGGTACTTTTCTCTGCTTGGCATTGAAGAGATGAAAAAAGTCATGGGCAAAATTAGCACCTTTGCCGACCACTAAACCGGTGATGATGACTCCCACATACCCATTTTTAGTCTGAATTCCGATTAAGCTTAGGGCATCGATTTGGGTTTCATAGGCAAGAAGGATCCCTATGCCCAAGCTGATCAATTCTAAAGTAAAGGGGCGAATTTTATCAGGTAGAAAAGGAATCGTGCTGACAACTGTCTTAAAAAGGTCTACAATCTTCTCGACCACGACGGCTAAAAGCACAACCATACTTAAGGCATCCATCGCTACTTCCCCCTTGAAGCCGTGATATCTTTCCCCTTTAACTATATTCCAGCTTTTTCTGTTAGGTTCATATTCTTGGAGGAATTTCCCACAACAAAAGACGGCTTATCGCCGTCTTCATTTTTTCAGACTTCTTACTGTGACAGTCCCTTATGCTCCTTACGTTCCGAGGTTAATTGATTCAGGCGTTCCTCAATAGTCTTCAGAATATTTTCAAGAAGAGGCAGATCCTCACGGGAGAAGACTTCCTCTTCATCAGCCCTAATTTTTCCGATGGTTTTTTCTACAGGGACGACGCGGAATTGCTGCCTGCCTCCCTTAGTGTAACTGTGAGAATAGGTAGGGATTAGCTCAACTCCCTTTAATGTTGTGGTCTGGGATATCAGAGTATCTGAGGTCCCTTTTGAAGCAGAGCTCTCCAACTTGCCGGGTTGAATCACTTTCTCAATGTTGAACTTTAAGTGAAGGATAACACCGCTGTTGCGCTCCTGACCTCTTTGATCCCCGATAAAGTTCCCGATAGAATAGGCCACAAATTTCTCTTTACCATCAATATTGAAGTATTCCACCGGTTGAATTACGTGAGGGTGGCTCCCTATGATAGCATCGGCACCCGCTGTCAAAAATTCTCGGGCGAGAGTCCGTTGTTCGTTCGTGGGCTCTGTACTGTATTCCACTCCCCAATGAAGTACAAGGATTAGCAGATCCACTTGTGTGCTCAATTGATGAATATCTTGGAGAATCTGCTCTTTTTCCAGCATGTTAATAAAATACTGATGTTCAGAAGGGAGGCTTAAGCCGTTAGTTCCATAGGTGTAAGCTAGGTAGCCCACCTTGACGCCGCGGATATCCTTAATGAGATAGCCGGAATCCCCCGGATTTTTACGAACACCTAAAACGTCCAGCCCTGCTTTTTCGAGCACCTCTACGGTTCTGACCGCCCCCCGGTATCCTCGATCAAGGATATGATTATTGGCTGTGATCACCCCATCCACTCCATAGTCTTTCAGGTGGTCAGCGATCGCATCTGGACTATTGAATAACGGATATCCGGTATAGCCTCCCTCCGAACCGGCAAGTGCCGCCTCCAGGTTGGTGGTACAATAATCCCCTTCCTCCATCAGCTCTCCTACCGCTCCAAAGAAATTAAAAGCGTAAGAGCCATCCGGTTGACTCCCTGACCAAATCAGAGTGTTGTGCATGAGTATATCTCCCAAAGCGGTCAGGGTAATTGTCTCCTTTTGGTCTATGAGTTCAGGTTCAGGTAAAGGAGTCGGCACCGGTTCATTTGGCCCCGTTTGCTCAGTCGCTCCGATAGGAATCGATTGACCCTGGCAGCCTGTTAAGACCGATGATAGAGAGATAAGTAGGAAGAGTAAAAGTAGGTAGGGAAAATAAGTTCTCGGAAAGGGATATTTTATCATGGGAACCTCCACATCGAAGTAATTTCTTTTTCGTTATTTAGGACTATCTTTGTGAACAGCTTTTCTAAATATTCGCTTCATCTTCTCTTAAGTCCTTCTACACTTTGGTTCCCAGCTATTTTTTTATAATTTATGGAAAAACATCATATTTGAAATTCAAGTTCCTCTGGATTAACCCTGGTGATCATCACCTTGTCCACCCGAACATGGTCCATATCCACAACCTCAAGCCGCAAATGGCCGACTATTATACTATCTTTTTCTTTGGGTATATCTCCGATCTTATCGGTGATGTAGCCTCCAAGAGTGTGGTAGCTGTTTCCTGTATGGGGCATGGCTTTTTCTTCAATATCGAAATACCGTTTGAAGGTATCGAGGGCTACCAATCCATCAGCCAACCAGGAGTGTTCATCCTTCTCGATGATTTCCGGAGGGGTTTGTTCTCCTCTTAAGGGCATATCCCCCACGATATTTTCCATGATATCATGAAGAGTTACGAAACCTTCAATCCCTCCATATTCATCAATCACTATAGCTTCGTGGTGCCCCGCCTCTTGGAAGGTCTTCAGGGCTTGAAAGACCTTCATGGATTCAGGATGAATCAGTGTATCCTTAATGCAGTCATTAATTGCAAAGTCTACCCCGGATACCAGCTTGGCAAAAACATCCTTGGTATGAACCACCCCTTGGAAATTGTCCAGGCTCCCTTTACCTACAGGAAATTTCGTATGGGGGCTTTCGTTCATCTTGCTAATAATGTCGACAAAGGTATCCTCGATATCGATCCAAGCCAACTGGGTACGCGGGGTGAGGATATCAGCCAGGCGTTTGTCTCCTAAATAAAAAATCTGCTCCACCATATCCTGCTCAATCTCTTCTACTACACCACTGTAAACCCCTTGCTCGATAAGCGACGTGATCTCTTCCTCTGTTACTTCTGGATCGGTACTGGGTTTGATACGCAAAACTTTTAAAACCAATTCCGTAGATTTACTTAAAAACCAGATAAGGGGGCGCCCCGCCTTGGCAAAGTAATACATAGGTTTGGCTACCCGGCAGGCAACTTTTTCCGGGTTGCCCATGCCAATTCGCTTGGGAGCAAGTTCACCGATAATCAAAGATAAATAGGTGGATAATCCCACCACGAGAATAAAGCTGAACTGATAGCTTATAGGTGCTAATACCGGAATAGTCTCTATATACTTAGCCAGTTGTCCCGCAATAGTCGCTCCGCCAAAGGCCCCGGTAATAACCCCAATGAGAGTGATGCCGATCTGTATGGTGGAAAGAAGCTGATTAGGGTTCTCCGCCAGCATTAAAGCATAGGCTGCCCGGGAGTCCCCTTTGTCCTTAAGATTGGCCAGCCGATTCTTTTTCGAAGTCACAATAGCAATTTCCGTCATAGCAAAAAGACCGTTGGCCATGATGAGTATTAATACGATCATAATAGAGATCCATAAACTATCCAAATCTATCGTCCTCATTTCCTGTAAAAATGCCTATGCGTTTAATCTTCTTAACACTATTTTTTCTTCATGAAATAATTCTATCCTTGTTTATCAGGCAAATTGCAATCGGCAATTGATTATTGACGCTGCCAGCATTTATGGATATTATAGATACATATAGTCTATGATTAGGAGGTAATTTTTTGTGAAATATTCGAGGGCGACGGATTATGCTCTTCATACAATCTTGTTTCTTGCCAGAAATGGCTCGGAAAAGAAATTGGGGGTTCAGGAATTAGCTGAAAAACAAAATGTTTCCCCTACCTACTTGTCAAAGATACTTAATAAGCTGGTTAAGGAAGGGATGATTCATTCTTCACCAGGAGTTAACGGCGGGTATTCCTTAGGTCCCCATTGGGAGAAGATCTCTTTTTTTGATATTATCCAAGCTATAGAGGGAAAAACTTCCTTATTTGACTGTTGCCTGAACTCGAACCCTGAATGCTCCATAAAAAAAGTCATGCTTGCAGCTGAGAAAAATATGGAAGAGGAACTAAGAACTAAAAAAATATCAGAGCTTGTCTAAGCTCTGGTGGAAGAGGGGTTATTTTTATGGCTATGACAATAAAACAGCCTATTCAAAAACAGTCTATTCAATATTCTAAGATCGGTGTGTTATCCCTGGCCCACATGCTCAATGATCTCTATAGCAACTTTCTGCCCCAGATGCTTCCCTTTCTCATTATTTTACATCCGGACTTTACGGCAACCCAAGCAGCAATTCTTGTATCTTCCTTTACCATCTCTTCTTCCTTGGTGCAACCTTTTATCGGCTATTATCTGGATCGCCGCGGCAAACGCTGGTTTGTTTATGTAGGAACTTTGTGGATGGCCATCATGCTCAGCTTGACAGGAGTTGTTCATGAGAATTATATCCTTCTGGTCACCTTGGCTACTCTGGCCGGCCTTGGTACGGCAGCCTTTCATCCTCAAGCCTCCACCATGGTCAACATTCTAAGCGGAGACTATAAAGCGGTTTTGCTTTCGGCGTTTATCGCCTTTGGTAATTTTGGTTTTGCTCTCGGCCCCCTGCTCTTGGTGCCCTTATTCGAGGCCCATGGTTTGCAGGGAACTCTCTACATGGTGATTCCTGGTGTGATGGTATCCTTGCTCCTCCTCTTTTTCTCTCCCCGGGTCAATGTATCTCCCTCAACCCCCCCTGAGTTTTCCGCTCTGATGGCATCCCTGAAAACTGCTGCGAGGGAACTGAGCACTATCGTCGGAGTCATCGCCGTACGTTCTTTAGCTTATACAGGAATGCTCACTATGCTTCCCCTGTATTTTAAATCCCAGAACCTATCCAATATTGCGGCCAGCCACCTGGTAACCATTATGCTGGCTGCTGGAGCGGCGGGGGGAATTATCGGCGGTTTTATCTCTGATAGATTCGGACGGAAGCCGTTGATCGTGGGGTCCCTCCTTCTGGCTACGCCTTTGTTCTTTGCTTTCCTCTACACAGAGGGAACCTTGAGCACTCTCTTTCTCGCTTTAGCCGGGGCTTCTCTGCTCTCAAGCTTCTCTGTGACTGTGGTCGCAGCTCAGGAGGTTATTCCCAATAATAAGGCCATGGCAGCAGGTTTAACTTTGGGTTTCGCCGGAGGAGTCGGGGGCCTTGCAGTGGTTCTGATTGGCCGTATCGCCGATCTTTGGGGGCTTCAAATGGCTATTTCCGCTCTCTTTGTCCTGCCTTTCGTCGCCGGTCTGCTGGCACTGTTTATGAAAAGCCGTCCTGCAGCACGGGTGCAGCGAGGTGCTTAGATCTCCATTTAAAAATAGGATCGGCGCTGGGTATTACCTTTTTGTTTCTCCAGTGATTTTTCATAAACCCATTTTTGTAGCCCACCCGTTGATGCCATAGCAAGTTCGGCCAATTCATCGGCCTTTTTATAATCTTGTTTTCTAAAAGCCGCTTCTGCTTCAAGTGCATAGTGCAAGTGCTTATGCTTAATCCGGACTTTATAAGTTTCGAACTCCTCAAGGTTCCCATGGAGCAGGGCAATTAAAGCCAGATTATGATAGCGGATATTGCTGTTTTTAATCTCTTGAGCGGTTGCTTCGGCTTCTCTCAAGAGATTTTTTTCTATTTGCAATGTGGCTGTGAGAGCGATCTTAGCTTGCTTGTAGAAAGAACTGAGCCTTTCCAGCTGAATCTCCGCTTCTTGATAATCTTTCTCCACTAAAGAAATCAACAAGGCGTAATAAGGATGGTCTCTCTTCCGCTGAACATATCTACCCACTAAGTTCATATTCTTCGTATAAACAGCAATGTAGAGATAGAAAGTCACACCGCTAATTACCAAAATCACATAGAGATAAAGCAATAGCGGTATTATATCGATGTCTAAGCCTACATAGTTTTTCAGGATAGCTATGACGATTCCGAGAACTACTCCCATTAAAATAACGGCTGAATAGTGTCTCACCTTTTTATTCATTATACTAAACTCACTTTCAGCTAGTTCCAGGAGACTGGCTCAAGTATAAGGTTCTTGCCAAGATCTATCTATCATGGTAAAGCAACAAATCACCAGGTGTATTAGGTTATAAATACAGCGAAAGCCACCTGTCAAGGGTGGCTTTCTGCGTAAAAAACCTTTGACTAAGATCTTTACTGGCCGCTATTGACATCAATAAAAGGGACTGCTCCACCGGTAACATTGGGAAGTTTGCCATCCCATTTTTCAATAGCTTTAATCTTAGCTTCAATTTCCCTTAGTTGTACCAGTTCAGGAGTAACTTCTTGCTTTTGAAGCCGTAGAGATTCCGCTTCAGCTTTTGCTTGTTCTACTTTTTGCTTGGCCTCGATTTCAATTCTTTGCAGATCAAGATTAGCCTTTAAAGCTTGCTGCTCAGCAATTTGCTTTTGTTCAATCGCATTGTTGAACTCCTGACTAAATTTGAATTCAGTGATATTTATTTCGTCCAGAACCATATAGTAAGTCGCTAGTTTTGAAGCAAGAGTCTCTTTAATCTTGGCACTAACTTCTGAACGTTTGGAGATCAACTCTTCAGCCGTATATTGAGCCGTTATTGCTTTCACCGCTTCACCGATAGCCGGATCAACAATTCGTTCTCCATAAGATAATCCGACATTCTGATAAAGCTTATTCACTTGAATAGGGTCAAGGTGAAAGTTAACCGCAACGGTAGTCGTAACGATTTGTAAGTCTTTTGAAGCGGCCGTTTGCTCGGATTGAGATTTCTGGACTCGTACCTCCATCGGGACAACGCTTTGAACAAAGGGAATTTTAAAATGCAACCCTTCTGTTAAGACGATGGGACGGACAGCCCCTAATTGCAGAACAATACCTCTTTGGCCCGCATTCACGATGACAAAGGCATCCAGTGCCAAGATAACAAGAAGTACAATCACAAGCCCAAAGGTAATGAAGCTTTTGCTCATTTTCATTTTGGGTACCATATTGACAACTTTTTCAGAATCCAATTCATGTCCTCCTTTTTAATTTAATTGTGAAGCAGATGCTTCCTCTTAACTATACCTTATAGTAATAAGAAAAATCTATAATTACTTGCTCAAGAAAAGGATAATTACAACAAAAGACCACTCCCTAAAACAAATGAGTCAGCCTTTATCAAGCAGAATTCATAGGTTTCAGAAAATGATCTTCATTCTTAAAATATAACTGGAGCCGATGGCAGGACTCGAACCTGTAACCTGCTGATTACAAATCAGCTGCTCTACCAATTGAGCTACATCGGCTTGTCTAGCGACAAAATTTATAATAGCATAAGGCTGGAAGTTTTTCAACACCAAAATCTATAAAATTTATTACCATTTCTTGTTACTTGTTTACTTGTTTTCAGCTGCTTATTAAACCTCCTTTAGTATGGCCCATCTTTTGCCTCAAGTTTACATCTGTGAAGTTTTTGCTTAAAGAAAAAATCTCAGATGATTTCCCAAAGCAGGTTAGGGGCATACTAATTTTGATTAAAGGGAGGGCACATGATGAGCAATCTAACCTATGAAGAAATATTCGGCCGTTTGGTCAAAGCATCTTATCAGGGAAAGCTTCAAGAGGAGATCGATTCTCTGGAATCCTCCGGAGATGAGCACACCAGGCAGTATGTCCAGTATGCTCTGGGCAAGGGGGATCCGGATAGAGTCGTCTTTCAGGTTAAGTCCTGCAATAAGAGGTGCTCAGAAGAGGACCATAGTTGCGAAGCCTCCTGCCTCTTCAATGCAGTAGTCCGGGATATGGAAGGGAATGTGGTCATCCAAGATCGGAACTGCACTCACTGCGGAGAATGTATCGAGACTTGCTCTTTAGACAGCTTAGTAGATAAAAAAGAATTCATCCCTCTGGTGGAAATTCTCCAGTCCAAGGAGATTCCCGTCTTTGCCATGGTAGCTCCGGCGATTATCGGACAATTTGGCGGTGATGTGACCATGGGCCAGCTTCGAGCCGCACTGAAGCATCTCGGTTTTTATGGAATGATTGAGGTAGCACTTTTCGCCGATGTACTGAGCTTAAAGGAGGCCCTGGAATTTGACAAGCATGTTCAAACGGATAAGGACTTTGTCCTCACCAGCTGTTGCTGCCCCATCTGGGTGGGGATGGTAAAGAGGGTCTATGATACCCTGGTTCCCCATATCTCCCCCTCAGTATCTCCTATGGTAGCTTGTGGGAGGGGAATTAAACGCCTGCACCCCGACGCCAAAACGGTCTTTATCGGTCCATGTATTGCTAAAAAAGCTGAAGCTAAGGAACCGGATATCCGGGATGCGGTAGATGCAGTGCTAACTTTTCACGAACTCAAGCAAATCTTTGAAGCCACGGATATTGAGCCCTCGGAGATGGAGGATATACCCAGTGAGCACTCTTCTACCAGCGGTAGAATCTATGCCCGCACCGGCGGAGTCTCCAAATCCATCTCTGATACCTTAAACCGTATCCGTCCAGATAAGCCGGTAAAGATCAAATCCATTCAAGCTAATGGCATTAAAGAGTGCAAGACCCTCCTCAATGATATTATGAATAACGAGATTAAAGCCAATTTCTACGAAGGCATGGGCTGCCCCGGAGGCTGCGTAGGGGGCCCCAAGGCTATAGTGGATGTAGATAGAGGTACTGAGTTCGTAAACATATATGGTGCAGAAGCAGACGCCCTTACACCCGCAGATAATCAGCATGTATTGGAGCTGCTTAAGCAGTTGGGCATTGATAGCGTGGAAGAGCTTCTGGGAGGAGAATCTGCGGCAATTTTCCAACGGAATTTTTAATGTAAATTTGCAAATGGAGGCTGATACCATGGATACACAACAGCAAGCGATGGCTAAACAAGCCTCGGTAATTGAGTTAAAACCTAATACAATAAGCCTAAGCCCTGAAAAGGATATAGGCCTGGAGAAGGGCATAAATCCGGGAAAGGAAACCACAAGAAACAAGAAGATGACCCTGCTCATATTCAGCGGCGAATACGATAAGGCCCTGGCCGGCTTGATTCTGGCTAACTCAGGGCGGGAAATGGGTATGGATGTGACCATGTTCTTTGCCTTTTGGGGGCTTTGCCTAGTGCGGGATCCCGAGAAAATGACCTTGGAAGATAAATCTCTCTATGAACAGATGTTCGGCATGATTACTCCTAAAGGAATCGAGGATTTGCCTCTTTCCCGTATGAACATGGCCGGCTTGGGAAAAGCCATGCTCAAAGAGATGATGGAAGATGACGATACGCCCCCCCTTACCGCCTTTCTCAATGGAGCAAGAAAAAAGGGAGTAAAATTCTACGGTTGTAAGCTCTCTGTGGATGTGATGGGTTTTAAAAAAGAGGAATTACTGCCGGAAGTTCAAATTATGACTGCTGCGGATTTTCTTCAAGAAGCTATGGAATCCCAGATACAGCTATTTATATAAACATAATCTTCAGGCTAAACAAGAGGCTGCTGACTTTACAATGCCAACAGCCTTCTGCATACTCTGGAATCATCCGACAGAATGAAAAAGAAATCCCGCAATTTCTTGCAGGATAAGGTTTCTTGTGGAGCCGATGGTCGGAATCGAACCGACGACCTGCTCATTACGAGTGAGCTGCTCTACCTCTGAGCCACATCGGCACTTTTAACGAATGTAATTCTACCTGATTTCTTTCTCGAAGTCAACAGAAATAGCTTGTTTCTGTTGCTGTTACTTAAGTTACTTATTCTCAATTATGCCCATTAGAATTGAATTAATTGAGAAAATTCGTATATTTTAGTGTCTATATTTGTTGAAAACATTGACTTTACGCATGTCCCGTGTTACTTTTTTGTAAGAGTCAGGAAAATAAAGCAATCAAGTTCATAAAAAATGCGGTCGCTTTATCTTCTAGGCTTGCGCAATGAAGAATCCCCAGACGTGGGGATTCTTTTCATTTCACGAGAGCATGGAAGACCTCGCTGAACGAAGAAATACTCCGGAATCTTACAGACTCAGATCTCGATAGCGCTACTAAATAGGCCAAAAAAAATAAGACCCTGCCAGTTATGACAGGGGAAGAAAAAATATATCTTCAAAGGAGGCTAAAAGGAAAAGGTATGGTTATATAATAACCAATAAAAGTGAGCAATGTGTTGCGAGAGTGTGAAAGATTTGTGAAAACTTATAGAAAGTTATTGAAGATATATCAATTAATTTCCTATTCTCAGGGACCGAAAGAACCTAAGGCGTGAGCCGGCAATTCTCCCTAGGACATCAAGAAAAATGTCGATTTCCTCCTTGGTGTTGTAAAGTGCTAAACTTACTCTGACCATTCCAGGATGGGGTAAGGAAGGATTAGCTATATGGCGTTCCATCTCCTGCCTTGAGATATGCAAAAGTCGCTGTACATATGGTTGAGCACAGAAACAGCCATTACGTACAGAAATTCCCCCTTCCTTGGCCAAGTACTCGGCTACATCTTCGTGAAATAGGCCTTCCACATTGAAGGAGATTACTCCGATTCTCTGGGAAAGCTGCTGCTGATTAAGAGGTATTCCACCGTAAAAGGTTATACCTTCCATCCAACGCAATCGCTCATAGGCATAACCTAATAAGCCTTCTTCGTGCTGCAGCACCTTTTTCATCCCTATTGCACTCAGAGTCCGTATGGCAGCAACAAGGGCCACTACCCCCATAAGGTTGGGAGTCCCAGCTTCCTCTTTAGCTGGAGCATCGTACCAAAGTACACGATCCGTTGTTACCATCTGAGCTGTCCCCCCGCCCTGATAGTCCGGAGCTCCCTGGTCAAAAAAGGCACGAGGACCAATTAATACTCCGGTGCCGAAAGGGGCATACATTTTATGGGCTGAGAAGGCCAAAAAATCAATATGCTCTATGGAATGGGATGGGCGCATATCCACAGACGCATGGGGAACTAGTTGTGCGCCATCCACACAAATTCTTGCCCCATACCGGTGGGAGAGCTCGGCAATCTTATGAATCGGGTTCCGATGGCCAGTAACGTTGGACGCTCCTGTAACCGTCACAAGCTTGACTGCGCCCTGGTAGCGCTCCAGCTTGGCTCTAAGGTCATCCATGCGCAGGCGCCCCTGCTCATCAATCTCTATGTAGTCCACGTCGAATCTTTCGCGCCAAGGAAGAAGATTGGAATGATGCTCCATCCACGTGGTCAGAATGACCTCTTTTTTGTTTTTATTCTGGAAACGATTGGCCAGTTTATTAAGTGCCTCTGTAGTATTCTTTACAAAAATGACCGTATCTGACCGAGGGTCCCCTCCAACAAACCTAAGGACCTCAGTTCTGGCCTGTTCATAAATTTGAGAAGACACAACAGATTTATAGCCCGCTCCCCGATGAACGGAGCCATATAAAGGGGCAAAACGATTGATCTCCTCCAATACAGAGAGAAACGGCGGAGTCGTAGCCCCATTATCAAAATTTATTCCCGGGACTGAACCTCCTGCAGCTAGAGGAACTTGGGTATCCAGTCCAAGGAAAAAATGACCATAATTCGTAGGTTGTGTCCATGGGAAAAAGCGAAAGTTCATCCTTTAACCTCCTATATCAGTGATTCTGTTGCTGCGTTTCTATCACTTTGCATTATATGAACGATGCAATAATGTGGTCATTGTCCAATGGAATAAGGCCAAAAAAGAAGAAAAACTAAGCCTTTCTTATGTTCTTGCCTGATTTGCGGTACTATTTTCCTATCTATGAACAAATTGTTCCTTGATATTCGACACATTCCATGGTATTTTGTCATAGTCAGGAAAAATGCCGCGTTTGCCTGATGTTGCGTAATAAATTCCTGGACGCAGGAATTTATAACCAGTCTACTTCGTTACCCAAACGAAAAAGGGAGTGCTTCTGAACTACTTTTAACTGTAGCTAAGAGCGCTCCCTTTCTCGTTACTTTCTAATCTTTTAGAACCCAGTGAAGTTCTCAACAACTTAATCTTGTACCCATTCTACCTCTGTATAAGATAAAATAATACATATGATAAAAAATTATTGAGCACTATTGAGGTTTATTATGCGTTTAGAACAATTACAGCATATTATAGAAGTTTATAATAAAAAATCAATCTCAGAGGCTGCTAGAACCTTTCTAATAAGCCAGCCGCAGCTTAGTCATTCTATTAAACAACTTGAGATTGAATTGGGTTATAAAATCTTTCGCCGCAGCAATACCAACACTATCCTTACAAGTCAAGGTAAGGAAGTCCTGGCTTTGGCTCAGGAGCTGATTAATTATGTCGAAGAAGTCAAAACTTATGCCAGAGGAACTTCTGTATTATATGGGAATATAAGTTTAGCTCTCGGTCCAGCTGTTTTTAATGCCTTTGCCTCTCCCTTGATAACCTACGTACATCAACATTACCCCAATGTAAATCTTGCGATTACCGAAGACTGCGCTAAAGACGTCATCCGTAAGGTAGAAGAAGGGGACAGTATGCTGGGTATTACAGGCTGGCCTAAGGTACAAGAGCATACTCAACTTAAGCTGTTAGATAGTAAAAACATCGCTTATGAAAGAGTTCTGGACACCACTTTTAATGTGATCGTTGGCAATAAGCATCCTTTAGCACAAAAAAAACGCGTGAGCTTATCTGATCTTCAAGAAATGACGTTTGTCGATTATTATGGGATGAATGAAGCTTTTCTGCGAATGTCTGGCATTGCCCCCAAAAACAATCAATCTCTTTTCGTCTATGACCGGGAAATGCTAAAGTTTATTCTCTCTAACAATAGAGGAGTGGCCATCTTTCCCTCGGTTTTTGCCCTCAATGATATCTATTTTAAACAGGGCCTGCTCCAATTACGGCCTATCGACGATATCCCTGACAATATTAACGCATTTATGTATCTTATCTATTTCAAAAATGAGCCCTTATCGTCTTTATTAGAGCAATTCATTAAGGTCATTAAAGAAATCATTCAAAAAACCAATCAGTAATACTAAATCCATCTGGAGGCCTTCTATGCGCTTAGAACAGTTTAAGCAAATCCTTAAAATTGAAGAACATCAATCCTTTTCAAAGGCCGCAAAAGCCCTGTTCATCAGCCAGCCTTCTTTTAGCATCTCTATTAACAATTTTGAAGAGGAGCTTGGGTTTAAGCTATTTGAACGCAATAATAAAAGAGTTGTGCCCACTGAACAGGGAAAGGAAATCCTCTCCTTGGCTAAAAAAATTCTAGACGTCGAAGAGAAGATTAAAGGGATTATGGACGGCAATGATGTCTTAATCCGAAATCTTCATATAGCTGTTCCTGCTGCCCTTGCCAATGCTGTTTTTTCACAAATCCTGATTGATTTCCGGGAACTTTATCCTAGTGTCAATCTACATATTCAAGAAGCCCGCTTTTACGAAATTATCGACATGATGGAAAAAGGAGTCTACTCCCTCGGGGTGATATCCAGCCCTAAAAGCCAGGAACAAGAACTCTTGAGGAAGCTCACAGGCAAAGGTATTGCTTGTGAGATCATTCCAGGAGCAGATAATTTAAATATGACTCTTTTTATCAGCAGCCGCAATCCTTTAGCCTGCCAGGAATCGGTCTGCCTAACAGATTTTAAAAACCTTATATCCATTTCCTATAAAGACAACTTTACCATTGCTTTAAAAGAAATGGACGATATCCACAAACACGTATTTGCTTCATCTAATCAACTTTCTCCCTCAAATAAGGAAATAATTGTTCAAGATATCGAACTTGTAAAAATGCTCATCAGTGAAAATTTAGGATATGCAGTTTTCCCGAAGATTTTTGCCATGAATAATTTATATGTAAAAAAAGGCCTGATACAAGCACTTCCTATTCGGGAGTTCCATGAACCCCACAGTTTTTGTATTCTTTATTTCAGCAAAGAGCCTCTCTCCCTTATTGAAAAAGAATTGTTGATTCATGTACGACAATCCCTTAAAAACATTATTATAAATCAGTAGATCATTTTGCCTATAATCCCCAATCATCAGTGCTCTGTATAAACACAAGAAGCTTATCTTGTGTTTATATTATTTTTCACATATTCTTCATAATAAAACCTATATTATACAAACCCATTGCTCCTCTTTAAAATAGAAAGTGATTACAATCACATTTTAATACAGGAGGTTGATACCATGGCAGTTAAACAAACTGAAGACTCCTTAACACCACATCCACTGGTCACCCCCCAACCCGGAATGGACAAAGAACTTATTAAGGTCTTATTCTTTTTTGTGATTGCAGGGTTAGGATGGATTCTACCGGCACCGGCCCCTATTACCCCTATTGGTATGAAAGTATTTTTCGTGTTCATAGCAACAGTATACGGCTGGACTATATCTGAAAAAGTTTGGCCGAGCCTATTTGCCTGCTTAGCGTTCCCTCTTACAGGGGTAGCGACTATGAAAGAATTTGTGGCCATGGGCTGGGGCAGCGATGTCTTTTATTTCATGGTACTTGCCTTTGTATTAGTTAAATTCTTGGAAGAAGCAGGTGTAAGCCAATTCCTGGCTTCTTGGCTCATGAGCCGCAAAGCGCTCCAAGGACATCCTTGGCGTCTGATTTTTATGATCTTGTTCACAGCTTATCTTGTCTGCAGCTTAGTCAATATCTTTATCGGTATGCTCCTAGTATGGCAGATCGTCTATACCATGACCGATACCATTAGGCAAAAACCTTACGATAAATTTCCAACCTTAATGGTCTTTGGAATCGCTGTAATGGGAGGACTGAGCCTTTGTGCCATGCCTTGGGGTGGCAATGCTATCGTGAACCTCGGGGTATATGCCAACCTTATGGGTGAGCCAGGAAACATGATACGCTATATGGCGTTTAGCTTGCCTGTGGGAATAATCTCCATATTCGCCTACCTTCTTCTCTGTAAATATGTTTTCAAACTCGATATCACATCATTAAAAAAATTAACCAGTGACTTAATTAACCCTGAGGATTTAAAAGTAACCCCAATCAAAAAAATCGCTCTGGTTTCTTTAGGAGCTTTCATTGTTCTATTATTGTTACCAAGTATCTTGCCAAAGGGAAATGCTTTTGCTAATCTGCTGAACCATATGGGCGTAGTGGGCGTTATTGTACTGGTCTTTGGCGTACTCTCCCTGATAAAAAGCAACGGCCAGAATATTTTTAACTTCGCAGCGCTGGCGACTAAAGGCGTACCTTGGAACATGGTGGCCATGGTTCTTGTCATCTTAGCCATTGGCGGTTGTCTGATGAACCCCAAAACAGGTGTCAATGAATTCCTCCAGCTCAACGTGGCTCCCATACTTACCAGCTTATCCCCACTCATGTTCGTTGTGGTTATTACCCTTATTACCGTTGTCCTCACCAACTTCATGATTAACATGGTTGTGGTTGCCCTTTTCTTGCCCGTGGTCATCAGCATGTCCGGTACTTTAGGCATCAATCCTGAACAGGTTTCTTATTTAGTTATGGTCGCCAGCAGCTTTGCCATCCTAACCCCGGCCGCCTCTGCTGCCTCCGCGATCTTATTTCCTAATGCTAAGTGGATTCGCCCTAAAGACATCTACCAATATGGATTCCCCACTATAATTGTGATTACTGCTATAGCAATTATATGGAGCTACCTATCAGGCTTGTTTTTGTACTAATTTCAATAAATAAAATGTCCTTTAAGTTTTCCTTATTCGGACTTATCTTCATGAGTTTTAACTCTTATTAAGGCTCGTGAAGTAAGAATCAAATAAATTTAATCTTAGGAGGTCTTAGTATGGGTCATCCAAGCGTACATCCAACAGGAGTCACTATCTACAATCCGGAAAAATGTTTTAATGGCTACACCATCTTTCCTGCCAACGAGCATGGGGCAACCTTAATCGATATGAATGGCGGCGTGGTCAGCTTCTGGAAAGATTTCCAGGGTTTCCCCAACAAGCTGTTAAAAGGCGGCTATATCATGGGCAGCCTTGGAGAAAGAAATGTTCTATGCGGTTATCAGGATCAAATCGATCTGGTCCAAATCGATTGGGACGGCAATATAGTCTGGAAATTTGATAAACATGAATTTATCGAAGATCCCGATGAAGAGCCCCAGTGGATGGCAAGACAGCATCATGATTACCAGAGAGAAGGCAATCCGGTGGGCTATTATGTACCTGGCATGGAGTGTAAAGTAGACAGCGGGAACACTCTCATCCTTACTCATCGCAATTGCTATAATAAAAAAATGACCGACAAGAAACTTCATGACGACACCATCATTGAAGTAGACTGGGAAGGAAATATTGTCTGGGAATGGAAATGTCACGAACACTTTGATGAATACGGTTTCACCAATGGAGCCAAAAACGCCTTATACAGAGATCCTAATATGACCCCGGCAGGTGCCGACTGGATGCACATTAACTCCATCAGCGTCCTCGGGCCCAATAGGTGGTATGATGCGGGAGATGAGCGCTTCCATCCGGACAACATCATTTTTGATGGCCGAGAAACCAATATTTTAGCCATTATTTCCAAAGAAACCGGAAAAATCGTTTGGAAGCTGGGTCCAAACTATGATGAAAATGAGGCCACAAAGAAAATTGGCGTCATCATTGGTCAGCACCATGTTCACATGATTCCGCAAGGTCTCCCTGGGGAAGGAAATATCTTAATCTTTGATAACGGCGGTTGGGCAGGCTATGATAATCCAAACCAATTTAGTTCTACGGGCAATAAAGCGGTTCGCCGTGATTTCTCCCGCGTCCTGGAGATCGATCCCACCACCATGGAAATCGTATGGCAGTTTTCACCTGCTGAGATGGGACATGGGATGCCCTTCCATGCTTCCCATTTCTATAGCCCCTTCATCAGCAGCGCCCAACGGCTGCCTAACGGCAACACCCTCATCACCGAGGGCTCTGATGGACGTTTGCTGGAAGTAACCAGTGAGCACGAACTGGTCTGGGAATACATCTCACCCTATTGGGGAAAACAAATGCCTATTAATATGATTTACCGTGCTTATCGTTATCCCTATGATTATGTCCCTCAATTGGAGAAGCCTGAGGAGGTTGCCATTGAGCGCATGGATAATACCACATTCAAACTCCCCGGCGCTAAAGGCAATGAGCCTCAAAGAGTCATTGAAGTTGCCGGTACTAAAGGCTATGGCGAATCCGTCGGTTTCTGCGTTCAAAAAGATGAGTAATTAAACATTAAAAAGACCGCTGTTCAAGGGACTTAAGTTCATTGGACAGCGGTTTTTAATTCATAACTATTTGCATGCACTGCTCTACCTAGACGGATTTTTTTACATATTCTGGGGAGAATAATTTATTAAGGAGGGTTATGCCGTGCTTAATCGTCGAGAATTTCTTAAGCTGGTGGTCAAAGGCGCAATTCTGGGCAACTTCATCAGCTTAGTAACCCCCGAACTGGAAAAAGCCCTCGCACAAGGAGAAATCAATAAACTTCCCATTATTATGGTGGAGACAGGAACCTGTACCGGTGACAGCATTTCTTTGGATAATATCTGGTCACCCACTCTATCCGATATATTTACCAACATTACTGAATGGCGTTATGACTGGACCATGATGCAATCACAAGGGGAGCTGGCCTACGACGTCTTGTTGGAGATCGAAAAAAATCAAGCTCATGAGTTTGTTCTTCTTGTTCAAGGTTCTATGATTCGCCGGGACGGAGGTCATTATAATTACGCCGGATTGGAAAACGGTCAACTGATCACCGGTCTGGATCTGGTGCGCAGACTGGGGTTAAAAGCCAAATACGTAGTGGCTGTTGGCCATTGCGCTACCTATGGGGGACCCGTCGCCGGTTACCCTAATCCTACACAGTCTACCGGTGTACAAAATATTTTGCCCGAGCGCCGGGTGATCAATGTCTCCGGCTGCCCCGCCCATCCGGATTGGATCATGGGAACTCTCCTTCACTTAGCTCTTTATGGTGAGCCTGAATTGGAGAAATTCGGCCGGCCGAAAATGTTTTTTGGGGAGACTATTCATAATAATTGTCCCCGTCGCCGCTACTACGACCAGGGCATATTTGCCACAGATATCGGTCAGAAAGAATGCCTTTACCGGGTAGGCTGTAAAGGACCGGTCACCTATGCGGATTGTCCGATCCGTCGCTGGAACGATCATTATAATTGGCCTATAGGGTGCAATTCCCCCTGTATCGGCTGTACCGAGCCCGGTTATCCTGACCTTATGGAACCCTTTACCGCCCATTTTCCCGATATCCCTTTTCCAGGAGGAAGCCGGGCGGCAACGGATCGAATCGGCAGGGGGGTCTTGGGATTAGCCACTCTAGGAATCGGTGGTTATTTTTTATCTTCCTTTTACAAGGGCCGCCTTCATCGCAATTTCATCAGGTCCACCATCAAAGAAAAGAAGAAAAAGATTAAGGTAAAAAAGGTTAAATTCTGTCATCAATATCGCCCGAAGAAACCAAAGGAGTGAGCTTGCTGGAAAAGAAAGTTATCTTTCCATTTACTCGCATTCATAATCCAATGTTAGTGGAAGCTTATCTGGAAAACGGAGTTATACAAGAAGCTTTTATTTCGGATACCCTTTACCGAGGCTTTGAGCAGATTCTCGAAGGGCGCCCTGCTTTTGATATGCCTTATTACACTCAGCGCATCTGTGGCATATGTTCCTCCGTTCATGCTGTAGCGGCAGCTTTTGCTGTAGAACAAGCACTTGGCATGACTGTTCCCTCCAATGGATTGATCCAACGCAATCTTATTATGGGCAGTGATTTCCTGCAGAATCATATTCGGCATTTCTATCTCATGAGTATGCCGGATTATTTTAAAGGACCTGACATTCCTCCTTTTACACCTCATTTAGAGGGCGATATCCGATTTAATACTGAAGAAAACCAACGCATGACGGAGCATTATTTTCAAGCTGTGGAGATTTCCCGGGATGCTCATGCCGCCTTCGGTGTATTCGGAGGAAAGGCTCCCCATGGGCACGGAATTGTACCCGGTGGATGCACCATGCATGTGGATGCCGATAAAATCAATCGCTATCGCGGCTATTTGATCAAAATTCTCGAATTTATCAATAATGTTATGATACCCGATATAGAGCTCCTGGTAAAACGCTACCCGGAGTATGTCCACCTGGGAAAAGGCAATGGTAGCTTTCTCTCAGTGGGAGGCTTCACCCAACCGGATGGCGGTACCTTATTTCCTCACGGGATTGTGCTCGAAGATAAACACCAGCCCTTTGATGACCGGTTAATCCTGGAGGAGGTGACAACATCCTGGTATAAGCCAACACCTCCCGCCCATCCTTGGCAAGGAACAACCGAACCAGATAAAAATCAACCTCAGGGCTATACCTGGGTTAAGGCTCCCCGCTACCAGGGGCATGCCCTGGAGGTGGGCCCCCTGGCCCGGGCCGTGATAGCCAAGGAAAAAATTATCGGCTATGGCACTCTTGGCCGTCATTGGTCTCGGGTCATGGAAACCAAGAAGATTGCCGAAGCGGCCATGATCTGGCTGGAGCGCCTGGTTCCTGGAGCAGAGACTTTAAATACCAAAGTCCAGCAAGAATCAGGCATGGGTATAGGCTATGTGGAGGCCATGCGAGGGACTTTAGGTCATTGGGTAAAAATCGAAAAAGGACGGGTTAAGCATTATCAAATCATAACACCATCGACTTGGAACTTTAGTTCGCGGGATGAAGCCGGTAACTGCAGTGTAGGGGAATTATCCATTCGCGGCCTCACCATCAAGCATCCAGAATTAAAAGAAGCCGGAAGAGTGATTCGCTCCTTCGACCCTTGCTTTTCCTGCAGTGTGCATCTCATTGACGGAGAACAACTCCGCACTTTAGATGTCCGGGTCTGACTATTATAAAAGACTTAAAAAATCGCAAGAACCTAAAAAACTTACTTTACACACAAACGTGAATGGTTCTCGTGGGGTGCGGAGGCGAAATCGTGAAATACAATAAAAAAAACCAAGGTTCCCAACCCCAGCTCAAAATCCGCAAGCCGGTCGTGAAAGAATTAAACAAAGATCAATTAATTAACCATATTGAGATGAGACAACCTGCCTCAGTCCGCTTTTTCCATTGGGGATTTGCCTTTTCTCTTATTGCAATTATTCTTACCGGTTTAATCCTTCATCAGCCCCTTCCCTTTCTGGCGCTGCCCTATAGCAAAGTCTTCGTGATGCATGTGGGCTTTGGCTGGCTTGCCTCGGCCTTTTTCATCTTTCGTTTAGTGGATATGCTTATGCACAAGGATAAAACACTCCTTCTCTCTTGGCAGGATATAAAGAACCTTCCTAAAGTTTTTGCCTATTATTTTTATCTCCGTTCCAATCTTCCTCCTTATGGGCAGTATAATTCAGGGCAAAAAGTGATTTTCACCAGCTGGTTTCTGCTTTTTCCTTTTCTGGTCTTCATCTCCCTAGCCTCCTACTGGGCGGGAGAACGTCTGGATTGGGTTATAAAGCTCTTAGGGGGTATTCAAGTCCTGCGCATAATTAAATATTTTGGAGCTATTTACTTTGCTTCCACCATTCTTCTCCATATCTACCTGGGCCTCACAGAAAATCTTAGCAAACTCCAGTCCATGGTTACGGGGTATGAACAGAAGAACTGTGAAAAAAGCCCCGCATATCAAAGACCGGATTATCATACTAAACGATAGTGAGGCAGGCTGAGCCGTTGAGGCAAACAAAAAAAGTTCCTTGCTTAAGGGAACTTTTTTTATCCTTATTTTAATCTATCTTATACTGTAATTAATTCCAGCCTTGTAAGACTGTTCTTAAAATCTTCCCTGAACGGGTCATAGGAAGTTTTTCTTTGATTTTAACATCGATGGTGCACCGAAGGGAAAAATGTTCCCGAACATAGTGAACAACCTCTTGAGTAAAGCGCTCATAGTCCGCATCACTGCCCAGGCCATCTTCCAGTGCCAAATATACGCTTAAAATCTGACACTGTGTAAGATCATCGGACTTAGCCACCACACCAGCTTCTAGAACCCGCGGAAAATCCATTAAAACAGATTCCAACTGATAGTAGCTGATGGTATTCGTTCCCGAACGGAATCCATCCATGAATACTCCGTCCCACATATCTCTTTCTTTTGCTAAAGCGATCTCTGCTCCACCCATTCTAACCCCTCCTCTAAAGACGGTTCCGTTCACTTTAAGGTCTTTTTATTTATTATAGACTGTCATTTCATTTTCCTCTATAATTCTCTCCGAATTGTCTGAATTTTTATGCGAGCGGTTTGTATTCTTCCGCGAAATGCTTGTGAAGCCCAGTATAAGCCGCTTTAGGGGTTGAACGCCTTCTCAATTCATCCATAACCGCCTAAAAATTTCCGAGTATAAAATGATACATTTTACCTCACTATTGGGTATAATGGAGTGTAGAGTTCGAAACTGAAAGGGAAGATGCATCTTGCCGTTACATATTCATTTTGTTGGAATCAAAGGAACAGGAATGAGTGCTTTGGCTCAAGTTACCGCTCATATTGAAGGAGCCCATATTACGGGCTCAGATGTTCCGGAGCGCTTCTTTACCGATGCGGTTCTGGAGCGTGCTCATATTCCCGTTCTTAACTTTTCCGCTGCCAATGTTGAAAAGGCTGATATTGTTGTAGCCTCAGCTGCTTATGGTGAAAATCATGAAGAAATCGCCCGGGCGCGGGAATTAAATATTCCTGTCTATTCCTATCCACAATTCTTGGGCAGGCTCATGTCCAAAAAACGGGGTATTGCCGTCGCCGGTACCCATGGTAAAACGACTACCACAGCCATGATTGGGCTGGCTCTCCTTCAATCGGGAATTGACCCTACCATTGTGGTGGGCAGTGATGTTCCCAGCATCGGCGGAAATGCCTATTCTGGTCAAGGCGATTTCTTTCTGGCCGAATCCTGTGAATACCGTCGTCATTTTCTGAATTATTCTCCAGAATACTTGATTATTACGAATATCGAGTTTGATCATCCGGATTATTTCAAGGATTTAGATGATGTGGTGTGTGCTTTTTCGGAAATCGCCCAGAAGATACCACCCCACGGCAGGATTTTCATCTGGCATGAAGACCCTCAAAGAAAAGCCATTCAAGCTCAATCACCGATCATAACCTTCGGGTTGAATGAGGAAGCCGATGTCTATGCTACCAATATTCAGTTCCATGATGAAGGAAGCACTATGACCATCGTCGCTCATGGAACTGTACTGGGAGAATTCCATCTCCATGTCAGTGGCAAGCATAATATTCTCAATGCCTTGGCGAGCATCGCCCTGTGTTTGGAAATCGGCGTTCCTACGGAAAAAGTACTGGAGTCATTAAGCCATTTTAATGGCACCAAACGCCGCTTCGAACATATTGGACAGAATGCCGGAGCCCTTATCGTCGATGACTATGCTCACCATCCCACGGAAATCCGCTCAACCCTTGAAGGTGCAAGACTCTCCTTCCCTGACCGCCGTATTCGGGCCGTATTCCAGCCCCATACCTTTAGCCGCACAGAAAAGCTCCTCCAAGAGTTCTCCCAATCCTTCCAGGCTGCTGATGAAGTGGTCATCGCCGAAATTTTCGCTTCCGCCCGGGAAACAAATCTCAATACCATTTCAGCTTCCTCTCTGGCGGATTTAATCAGCCAGCAGGGAGTCAATGCCCGTTATATCCACTCCCTTGAAGAAATTCAAACTTATCTTGCCCAGACCCTTTCCCCCGGGGATCTGGTTCTGACCCTGGGTGCAGGGGATATCTATAAGGTGGGGCAAAGTTTGGTGTGCTGAACAAGTAGACCGATAGGCCCAACTCTATGACTATTCTATTGGGTTGAGATTGTTTTAGATTCCTTAGCCTTGAATCACAGTATTTGCTGTATTTCAGGGCTTTCTTACATTGCCTCCGCCGCAAATCAGAGCAAATTTTCGCAGTCTGGGCTTACTATGGTATACTATAAATTAAAAGCTGATAGATAAGACCTTCACTGGTGAAGGAGGGGTAACATGGCTCAGGCCACTCGTGCAGAACGGGAAAAGAAGACCGTCAAGGTTATGATCATGCTCTATTGTAAAGACAACCATAAGCCCATTGGCGACCTGTGTGCAGAATGCCAGGAACTCTTGACTTATTCCCAGAAGCGGGCAGAGCATTGCAGGTTTGGAGAAGATAAGCCGGTCTGCGGTGATTGCACCGTACATTGTTATAAAAAGGATATGCGGGAAAGGATTCGCACTGTTATGCGTTACGCAGGCCCCCGAATGATCCTCCATCATCCGTTGATGACTATACAGCATGTTATTGATAAAAGGCATAAGCCGCAGATTGGAGAAGATAGGATTGGCTGACAGGTTCGAAAAACTAAGGAATGGCCCCATATAGAGGCCATTCCTTTTTACATAGTGACAGATCTCGAATAAGGTGCTCTTCTTCCGATCTCCCTCACTATTTCCTGCCAATCCTGGCAACGGATAATTCCTGAGGACAGTTCTCCTTGGTTATAGCTGGCGTCCAAGAGAAGCACAGGTACTCCTGCTTCAGAGATTGCCTGGGCATTCCCCAGAAAATCCTCGAGGAATATCTCCAGCTGCCATTGCAGTACATAATCCACTTTGCTTTGGAAGCCTGTAAAGAGGATCTGTTCATGGGGTATCTTGTGCTTTTTCAGCCAACGAAGAGTATGGACTTCCTCATCCAGGGATCGGGCGGTAACATAGACCACTTCATGACCCTGGCGGAGGAGCCTTTCAATGCCTTCCTTAGCCCCGGCTACCGGGTCGGGAATATCGAACAAGGTGGCCACATTATCTTCGAAGTACTTCCCCATTTCCTCCCAAGACACACCAAAATCCAAATGCATATCATAATTTTTCAGTTCTAAGATATTGGTCCCAAAGTGCCGGTTCAGCTTTCCGAGCCAAGCTTTATAGCTGTCGGAAACTACCCCGTCGATGTCTACACCTATTCGCAAAGGACTGTCCTCTCCTTTAAATTATTCTTAGCGCATTAATTCTTCTAATTCCAGAGGCTCTACCCGGCGTCCGTCTTTATAGGCCCGCATATTTCCTCCGGAAATCTCATCGATTAAAGCAATTTGCTTATCATCACCGATTCTGCCGAACTCAAATTTGATATCATAAAGTTCCATACCTTTTTGTGCTAACTCTTCCTTTACGATTCCCGCAATCTTCTGAGTTAGTTCTTTCAACACTTTATATTCGTCTTGAGACAAAATTCCCAGCATATCTAAAGCGTCTTCAGTAATGGGGGGATCATTTCTATCATCATCTTTCAGGGTCACTTCCACAAAAGCATCTAAAGGTTGTCCATCCTGAGCATATTTCCCGTAGCGGCGCAGAAAACTTCCCACTGCCCGATAACGGCAAATGACCTCCAAGCCTTGTCCGAAAGGAGTGGCTTTTTTTACTTTCATGGTGCCCGCTTCCAAGTCGGCATCGATATAATGGGTTGGGATGCCCAGAGCGTTAATTTTCTCAAAAAAATACTTGGTCAGCCGCAGGCCTGCTTTTCCTGCTCCTTCGATTTGCAGCCCTACAGTGTTGGCACCCGGATCGAAGACCCCATTTTCCCCAGTGACATCATCCTTGAATTTCAGCAAGCAGTTGCCGTCTTCTAAGGCATAGACATCTTTTGTTTTTCCCGTATAAACCAATTCCATCTGTTTCTACCTCTTTCTTTTATTGCTTTATATTTTTGCATGCTTAGTTAGGGCATTTTATATTTTATAGCATACCATTTTTACCCAGCGAGGGCTAAGAAATGACACGCCCTATAATTTGGGCAGCTTAGGCAGTTCCAAGGCTGGGGGGAGCTGTCTTTTATGCTCACTCTGCCGATGCATTTTTTCAATCTTCTCTTGCCTCTCTTCAGGTACCCCTTCTCCAAGAAGATAGCGATCGATCAGGTCGTAGGTAATGCCCATTTCCTGTTCATCGGTTTGCCCTTCCCACAATCCAGCTGTGGGAACCCGATTCACTATTTTTTCCGGAAGCCCTAGCCGGGCGGCCCAGGCTCGTACTTCAGCCTTGGTCAGAGAGGCAATCGGGAGAATATCCACTCCCCCATCCCCATATTTAGTAAAATAACCTGTATAGGCCTCAGGAGCATTGTCTGTCCCCACCACAAGATAATTAAGGGAGTTAGCTACGGTGTATAAGGTGGACATACGCAGGCGTGCCTTAAGGTTTCCTTGGCTTAATTGCTCCTCGAAGGTATATTCTTGAGCGGTGAGAGCCTTCTTGACCGAAGCCAGGATGCCCTGGTGAGCTTGAGTCAAATCGATTTCAACCGCCTTAAGAGATAATGCCTCTGTCGCAAGCCATGCATCTTCTCTGTCCATAGGATTGGACCCCGCCGGTAGTATGACTCCGATGGAATTGTGGGGAAAAGCCCGTTTACATAACCCCGCCACCACTGCGGAATCTACCCCGCCTGAGACACCGATCACCAGCCCTTGGGCACGAGCTTCTTGGACACGCTCCCGGAGCCATTCTACAGCCCGGTTAATTCGTATTTCTAATTCCTCAGCACTCCACATAGTTTTTCCTCCTTGTAAGATATTCCTTGAAGCGGTTCACTATGAACCGCTTTTTGAACAAATCATTTGGATAATCTTTTAGTCTGCTCTTCCTCTATCTTAGTACTGATTTCCAGGAGCAGGGACTGCCTTAGCTCGAAGAGCTTCGGCGATAAGTCCACGATATAGCGGTGTGGGTTAACCAGACGTTTCACTTCATCCCATAAGGTCTCACATTCGTGCCGGGCGTAGGTCTGGATATCTTTGAGATAGGGCAGTTCATAGACTCGCCTGCCCCCCCGGAAAACCGGCCTCAGGAGCTCCCGGGTCTTAAAATCAGTGAGGGTTTTGCGCTTCCATGTCTCAATAGGGTCGAAGATGGTTAAGGGTTCTTCAAAATGCTCATCATCTAAGGCAATTAAATCCGCCATGGCTTTTCCGCGCCGATCGTAAAAGCGCACGATCTTCTTAATACCAGGGTTGGTTATCTTGGAGATATTCTCCGAGACTTTAAGGCGGGGCTCAAAGACCCCCTTCTGGCCTTCGGCAGAGAGCTTGTAGACTCCGCCTAAAGCCGGGGTATCCTTGGAGGTAATTAAGTGAGTGCCTACCCCCCAGGAATCGATAGCCGCCCCTTGAGCGCGAATAGCTGAGATGGTATGCTCATCCAAATCATTGGAGGCCACAATTCGTGCATGTTCAAGGCCTGCTTGATCCAACATTTTGCGGGCTTCCCGGGAAAGATACGTTAAATCGCCGCTATCAATGCGGATGCCTAAAAAGCGATGTCCTTCCGCCTCCAGCTCCAGCCCTACCTTGATGGCGTTGGGGACTCCGGATTTAAGCACATTATAAGTATCAACTAAAAGCAGGCATTGATCCGGGAAGGTTCTGGCATAGGCCCGGAAAGCTTCCAGCTCGTCAGGAAAGCACTGAATCCAACTATGGGCTTGAGTTCCCGATAGGGGGATGCCATAGCGTTTTCCAGCCAGCACATTGGAAGTAAATTGGCACCCTCCGATAAAGGCCGCTCGCGAACCTAATATCCCGGCATCAGGTCCTTGGGCCCGTCTTAAACCAAATTCCATGACACTTCCTCCACCGGCAGCAGCTACTACCCGGGAGGCTTTCGTGGCAATAAGCGTCTCAAAGTTTATTATATTAAGGAGCGCTGTCTCAATAAGCTGAGCTTCAAGGATCCGGCCTTTCACCCGCACCAACGGTTCATAGGGAAAAACCACAGTCCCCTCAGGAACGGCATCTATATCGCCATGGAATCGGAAATCCTTCAATAGATTAAGAAACCCCTCATCGAATATGTTTAATCCCCTGAGATAAGCCATGTCCTCTGAAGAAAACCGCAAATTTTCAATATACTCCACGACTTGCTCCAGGCCCGCAGCTATAACATAACCGCCCCCACTGGGGATTTTGCGAAAATAAAGATCAAAGACCGCTTCCTTATTTTCATAACCATTTTGGTAATAGCCTTGCATCATCGTGAGTTGATATAAATCAGTTAACAGAGCAACATCCTGCACTTAAGCAGCCCTCCTCTTTCCTGGTAGGACATATTTACACACATTTGTTCTCATTTTATCCCCACAAAGGAAGAATCTATCCCAATTTATCCCCGTGAACCTGTGACTTATTCTGTAGTTATCCACAAAGTTATCCACACTATGCACAGAGTTTTTTAAAGTTCTCTTTACAAATAAGCTTGTGCCCCTTGATTTTCAGGATCTCTTGCTTTTAATTTATACCCGGTATAGGTATTATTCAAGCTTATCCACAGGTTTTTCCACTTATCCACATTATCCACCTGTAAATTGTTCCAAAATATGCTCCGTCCAGAGAATAGCTTGAGCCACGCTTTCGGGAGAAGGACCGCCGGGAATATGGCGTTGACGGACACAGTACTCAATGCCGATGCTTTCAAAAAGATCTTCAGCAAATACGTCCGAATGCTCCTGGAACTCCTTTAAAGTGAGATCTTCCAGGCCACAGCCCCGTTTAGAACAGTAAAGGACCAGCTTGCCCACGATTTCATGGGCTTCTCTGAAGGGAACATTTTTCTTGGCCAGATAATCCGCTAAATCCGTGGCGTTGGTGAAGCCACCCTTGGCACCTTCAGCCATAGCCTTTTTATTGACCTTCATGGTGCGGAGCATGGGCTCTACCACAAGGAGAGATTTCTGGATGGTATCCACCGCATCAAAAACCTGCTCCTTATCTTCCTGCATGTCCTTATTATAAGCTAAAGGAAGCCCTTTCATTACGGTAAGCAAAGCGACTAGATCTCCATAGACACGGCCCGTCTTTCCGCGAACTAATTCAGCCACATCAGGGTTCTTCTTTTGGGGCATAATGCTGGAGCCGGTGGAGTAACCGTCATCCATAATCACAAATTGAAACTCTCCCGTGGACCAAAGAACCAATTCCTCGCAAAGCCGGCTGAGATGCATCATTAAGATGGAAGCCGCACTGAGGAATTCCAAAGCAAAATCCCGGTCACTCACCCCATCGAGGGAATTCCAGGTGATGCCGTCAAAACCCAGCTCTTGGGCCACCATCTCCCGCTCTAAGGGAAAGGTGGTTCCCGCTAAAGCTCCGGAGCCTAAAGGGGATACATTAAGCCGTTGGCGAGTATCCTTTAGTCGGCCTGAGTCACGGAGAAACATTTGCGCATAGGCCATCATATGGTGGGCAAAGGAAATAGGTTGGGCCTTTTGCAGGTGGGTATAGCCCGGCATATAGGTCTCCTGATGCTCTTTGGCAAGGTCCAAAACGGTCCGTAGAAGAGTAATCAGCAGCTCCTGGGTATGGTCAATTTCTTCCCGCAGAAACAGACGCAGATCCAGGGCTACCTGATCATTGCGGCTGCGTCCCGTATGAACTTTCTTCCCTACGGTCCCTACCCGCTCCGTGAGCAGTTTCTCTACATTCATATGAATGTCTTCGGCCCCGATCTCGAATTGGATTTTTCCCTCCCGAATGTCGGTTAAAATGCCTTTAAGTCCTTCAATGATTTGCTGTGCTTCTGCCGAGGTCAGGACCCCGATCTCTCCCAGCATCCGCGCATGGGCGATGCTCCCTTGAATATCCTGCTTGTACAACCGTTGGTCAAAGGAGATTGAGGAATGAAAATCCTCCACTAAGGCATCTGTTGATTTTTCAAAACGACCACCCCAAAGTTTCATCTATGCTTCATCCTTTCCTGTAAAAAACTTTCATGTAAGAAAAGCGCCCCGAGGGCGCTTTCTCTCTCTTATCTGCTTATCCACACAGTGGATAAGCCAACTTACCTTATCTCAACCCTGATTTCTTTTCCATTAACGCTCTTACTTTAAGAGGAAGACCGAAGAGATTGATGAAACCTTCAGCATCCTTTTGGTTATAGACCCCATCTCGTCCGAAGGTAGCAAATTCTTCACTATAGAGGGAGTAGGGGGATTTCACACCGGCTAAGCTGCAATTGCCTTTATAAAGCTTCAGGCGTACCGTTCCGGTGACATTTTTCTGGGTAACATCCACGAAGGCATCCAGGGCTTCCCGCAAAGGAGAATGCCAAACGCCGTCGTAAACCAATTCAGCGTATTTCAGGGCGATTTGCTCCTTATAATGAAGGGTCAAACGATCCAAGGTCAAATGTTCCAGGGCTTGATGAGCTGTATAGAGAATGGTACCACCGGGAGTCTCATAAACCCCCCGGGATTTCATTCCTACTAAGCGGTTTTCCACCAT
The DNA here is from genome assembly GCF_007830365.1 of Desulfitobacterium sp. LBE. NCBI lineage: Bacteria > Bacillati > Bacillota > Clostridia > Eubacteriales > Desulfitobacteriaceae > Desulfitobacterium > Desulfitobacterium sp. LBE. Next base: position 2,714,110 of record NZ_VLKD01000001.1, read on the forward strand.
GTCCACAATGCCAATGCCGTGTTTGCCACCAACCTCATTGAGGGTCTCCAAAAGCTGAACAGGACCTAACTTTTCTCCGTTTAAAGAAACAGGAATACCTTGTTCAAAATCCAGTTCCAGGTACTCGGCTTCGTCGGGAGCATCTTCCGGTGAAACCCCAAGGAGATAGAGATCCTTTTTGGGCTCATTCCAAGGATCTTCTAAATCGCCTCCTTCATGGCTGAGATGCCAGACATTGCGGTCCATACTGTAAGGGCGATCTTTCGTTACAGGGACAGGAATTCCCCTCTCAACAGCATAGTCAATAGCATCTTCCCGGGACTTGATATCCCAAATCCGCCAAGGAGCTATGATCTCCAGATCAGGATTTAAGGCTTTGACAGCCAGCTCAAAGCGAACCTGGTCGTTTCCTTTTCCCGTGGCACCGTGAGCAATGGCCACAGCTCCCTCTTTTGCCGCAATCTCTACTAAACGTTGGGCAATCAGGGGACGGGCAAAGGAGGTTCCCAAAAGATATTTGCCTTCATAGACAGCTCCGGCTTTTAGGGTGGGGTAGATGAAATCAGTAACGAATTCTTCTTGCAGATCTTCGATATATAATTTACTGGCTCCGCTCTTAATCGCTTTTTCGTGGAGAGGCTCCAGCTCTTCTCCTTGTCCCAGGTCAGCGGCCATAGCAATGACTTCATAGCCATAATTCTCTTTCAGCCAAGGGATGATGATCGAGGTATCTAATCCTCCGGAATACGCAAGCACTACCTTTTTCATAGGGATAACTTCCTTTCTTAACATGTCATCTATAGTTTAGTACATGAACTAAAATAGCTCCTTCACAAAAGACTGACTGAAGTCACTTTAAACTTTAACTCTATTAATTTCTTGATAAAACCCAAAATTCCTGCCTCTTATATCAATAAAGCCATGATTGCTTTATGAGCGTGGAGTCGATTTTCAGCCTCATCAAAGACTACGGATTGAGGTCCTTCAAGAACCTCTTCCGTGATTTCTTCTCCCCGGTGAGCCGGAAGACAATGCATGACGATGGCATTGGCTTGAGCCCTCTCCATGGTCTCTCTGTCGATCCGGTAGCTTTGGAAGGCTTTCATACGGATTGCGGCCTCTTCTTCCTGCCCCATGCTGGCCCAGACATCGGTGTAGAGCACATCGGCTCCCTCGGCTGCCCCGAGAGGATCCTCCACCCATTCCACCAGGCCGCCGTACTGCTTAGCTTGTGCCTGTGCTTGAGCTACCACTTGGGCATCGGGCTTATATCCGACAGGAGTGGCTATGACCACATGCATTCCCATTTTACCGGCAAACATCAAAGAATGGGCCATATTGTTCCCATCTCCAATATAGGTCAGCTTTAAACCTTCCAGACAGTGCTTATGTTCCTGGATAGTCAGCAGATCCGCCAGCACTTGGGTAGGATGAAGAAAATCACTTAACCCATTGATGACGGGTATATCAGCATACTTAGCCAGCTCAATTACATCCTGATGGCTATGGGTTCTGATCATAATTCCATCCACCATCCGGGATAAGACACGAGCAGTATCTTTTATAGGTTCCCCACGTCCAATTTGAATATCCCGGTCGCTCAAAAATAAAGCATGCCCTCCTAACTGAAGCATGCCGGCTTCAAACGCAACCCGGGTCCGTGTGGATGACTTAGTGAAAATCATGGCCAACGACTTGCCTTGGAGGATGGGATGGGGAGTCCCCCCTTTTTTTTCCTCTTTCAGCTCTTTAGCTACCTTGAGCATATAAAGAATTTCATCGGGTGTAAAATCCTGGAGACAGATAAAATCCCGACCTGTGAAGTGCTCTTTATGGAGAACCGGCATATGCATCTCCCTTTCCAGAAGAATTTGTTCTTATTTTAATATGAATTATTATACTAATTAATGCATAACAATACAATCTTCTTTTTGTTTTATTTTTAATTTATACCAGCTTAAATTTTTCCAGCTTCTTTATCTCAGTATAAGGAGATTCCGAATCACATAAGGTAATCTAAAGTTTCGAAAATGACTATTCAAAAGGTGATCCCCCATGTAATATTATTATAGAATTGAAAGGTGGGATACATAGTGACCTGGACCGACCGCATGAAAAAAACTATTGAAACTTTTAAGAGAATGGCCCTCCCTCTCTTTGGCTTTTTTATTCTTTTGGCCTTAGTAGAATTCATTATCACCGTTATTTCCCTTAGTGCAACCTTTTTGCCTTTTTTCGATATGAATGGCTGGAACCCTTCCTTTTCCCCGGCCCCCTATATGAATCCCAATATCCCGGTCCCCCCGGGATATGAATACGGTCCATCCCTGGACTATGCTTTTGGCTGGGAAGAATTAGCACCTTTTATGAGCATGCTGCCGGGATTATTAGGCGGCATAGCCATCCTTATGATATTGAGTATACTGATAGGCAGTGTTTTTTTTACAGGAATTTTTCACCTTACCAAAAAAGCTTACACTGAAAAAGCACAGTTTCGGGACATTAAGCTGAAGGGGCTGCCCCGGGTCTTAGGCTGGTATGCCATAGTGACTTTGATCAGCAGTGTTGCGATCGGTGTGGGAATCTTCTTGGCAATGAGGTTTGAGTCCCCTTATTCCCTGGCCATGTTTGGCTTGATTTATATTCTTGTCCTTATGGCTGTAGGCCTCTTTGTGGCTCCGTGGATCACCGCGGCCCCCTACTATATGTTGAATCATAACAGCTTTGCTTTTGGGCAAGCTTTTAAAGAGAGTTGGCACTTCTACCGCCGCCATATGGGACCCTTATGGGGAGCATTTTTTACCCTATTGGGTATCCAGCTGTTAGTCAATGCCATCTATCGCGGCTCCCCCGACATTGGTTTCATCCTCACTTTGCTTACTACTCCCTTCCTAACGGTTCTGCCTATTGTCTGGGTATTGACTCTTGAAGAAGAAGATCAGCCCCCGCTTATCGCCACTATTTACTCTCCCAGCCCGGGCCAGGCGAGCCATGACCCAGGAATGGGTGCCCCCGCTGAGCCGTCTTCTCCTTCTCCAACCGATTCACCCCATACACCCTGGAACACTTCTTCCGAATCTGTTGCGAAAGATTCTTATGGCTCTGCATCGACAACTCCCCTCTATACTCCGCCGGAAAATCCCTATTCAGCACCTGAATCTCCCTACCATTCCCCTTCCGTACCTTCTTATGAAGGTACTTCTTCCGAAGAGTCGGAGAGGGAATCTGTAAACTTCTGCCCTACCTGCGGCAAAAAGGTGCGGGAAGGCGCCAGCTATTGTTCTCAATGTGGGACGAAGCTTTAACACTCCAGATTCGTTGCCTTGCATCAAAAGAGGCCGTTGTTCACTAAATGTTAGCGTTCAGTGAACAACGGCCTTTTCCATTGACCGAATCTGAAACATTTTAATCCCATTTTGACTTGTGAGATGTGCATGCATTTTATAGATTCTGCCGCCTGGTTATGTTATTATCAACGTGATAAAATTCCCAAATAACTTGTTCAATATGAAAGGGGTTAGCACTTGTCTGATCGCAACCAAGGGTATCTTCTTATTATTTTATCGGCTGTTTTTTATTCTACTCTGGGCATCCTTGGAAAGTATATTTATAATACCGGCATAGAGATGAGTTTGGTCATAGTGCTTCGCCTCTTTGCCACTGTCATTTTGTTGGGCCTTTTTCTTTTAATCACCCGCAAAGAGCCTTTACTGACGTTTTCCCGGGTGGTACTTTTTCAGGGGATATTTTTTATAGCTACCGCCATCACTTTCTTTCTGGCGGTTAAATACTTATCGGCTGGTCTGGCAACTGTTATTCTGTTCGCGCACCCGGCACTGGTAGCCGTCCTGGCTGTTATCTTTTACCACGAAGAGATCGGTGCTGCACAGATCGTTGGGCTGATTCTGGCACTGCTTGGTCTATTTTTTATTTCCGGGCTGTATATTGAAAGCAGCACGGCTTTATCTCCTCTGGGACTTATTCTGTCGGTTTTGTCAGCTGTTGCCTACGGCATTTATGCTCTATTGGGGCAGAGAGTAGTAAAAACAGATGGGATTTGGACCATTACCTTCACGATTTCCTTAATGGGTCTGGTGATTTCGGCCCTTATTTTTCCGCATAATCTTCCTGCCTTACTTTCCATCACACCGTATCAGTTATTCTTAGGCTTCGCCATGGCCTTCCTGGGTACAATCCTGCCAGTGGTTCTCTTTCTAAAAGGAGTGCAGAAAATCGGTTCATCGGTTGGTACCCTGATCAGCATAATCGAAATTCCCTTTGCATTGATTTTGGCCTATCTGCTGCTGGGTGAAGTTCTGACCCCAATGCAAGTAGTAGGAACCCTTCTGATTCTCATTGCCACCACTATGGCCGTCGCCGTCAAGAACCAGAAGGAAAACAATGAACGAAATTAATACTCTAAATGATATTCCTTAAGCTTCTTATAAAGCGTTGATTTACCCAGCCCCAGAATATTTGCCGCATTGGCGATATTCTGATTGGTTTGTTCCAGGGCATTTTTGATGGCTGTGATTTCCATTTCCCTTAAAGACATCACTGAACTGAACAGCCTTGAATTCTCAGGAGTTATGGGGTTCGTAATATCGTCGGGCAAGTCTTCGGCCCCGATCACATCACCTTGAGTTAAGCTCACTGCATATACCATGGAATTTTCCAGCTGCCGCACATTTCCCGGCCAGGCATATTCTTTAATTACTTTTTGAGCTGCTTTGCTCAGCACCGGCATTTTTCGCCCGACTTTTTGACTTGTGCCCTTTATGAAAAACTGAGCAAGGCTAATAATGTCATCCGGGCGCTTTCTTAAGGGAGGAATCTGTAGTTTAAATACTGCCAAGCGGTAATACAGATCCTCTCTGAATGTTTTTTCCTGAACCATGATATTCAGATTTTTATTGCTGGCTGAGATAACCCTGAAGCTAACTGGTATATATTTTTTGCCTCCCACCCTCATCACTTTCTTCTCTTCCAGAACCCGCAGCAAAACAGGCTGAATCTCCAAGGGCATATCTCCGATTTCATCTAAAAAGAGGGTGCCTTCATTAGCCAGTTCAATCAGACCGGGACGGCCTTTTCGTTCCGCACCGGTAAAAGCCCCGCCCTCATAACCGAATAGTTCGCTTTCAATGAGGTTTCGCGGCATAGCGGAACAGTTAATTGAAATAAAAGGGCCTTCGGGGCATGAGGCATTATGAATCGCCTGAGCAAATAACTCTTTCCCAGTCCCGCTTTCTCCATGAATCAGGACATTGGCATAAAGCTTCGAATACTGCCTGGCAATTCCTACAGTTTTCAGGAACAGCGGATCCTTTCCCTGGATATCTTCAAAAAAATATGTTGCACTGGCTCCTCGCCAATCGTTGACGAGTTTCTTAAGATTTTCGATCCTGGAGAGATGAATAACAATACCATTTAGCTTGTCATTGATATTGCATGTGTCTTGGGGAACAATAGGGTAAATAGACATTACATATTGCTTTTCCGTTTCTCCATTATCTATGATAATTTCATGATTGCTGACAGCTTTACCGTCTTTAAGTATTCCCGTAATTTTATCGTTTTGCAGATACTTTGTGAAGTGTTCCCCTAAAGTCTCTTCCTGGGTGATACCAAGTATCCTGCAGCCCTCATTATTAATATGGGCAGTCATTCCGCGCTTATCCAAGGTTATTAATCCCCCTTCGACGACGGCTAGAGTCGCCTCTAAGGTGCCATTGCTCAAACTTAGCTCTTCATTGGCCTGCTTTAACTTAAGCTGGTTTTCAATAGCATAGGCCATAGATGTGATCCAGCCCAGCGAATGAGCTTGCATATTATAGATATCTTTCTCGGCAAACAACTGATATATGGTAAGCGTTCCAATCAGATCACCATACTGATCAAAAATCGGTGTCGATGATACAATATTCTCATCTAAATGAATGCAATAGTTGTAGGGACCAATGAATTGGACAGGCTTGCGAAGGATAGCACATAAGGTGTGGGCGTTGGTTCCTGTTACATCTTCACTAACGATAGTTCCAAACTCCTCTTCGGGAACCTTTTCCTTATCTCCTTCAATGAACAGGATAACTCCGCGTTCATCAGTCAACAGCATGGTATAACCCGAAGCAGATAACAGGCTTAAGTATTTCTTCATTAAAGGAACTGCCGTTTGGATCAACATCTCTTTTCTTTCCGCCAAAACTATCTTTTCTTTCGGTGACAATTGATGGGCTTGAACTGACTTATAAGGGTCCACACCATAATTTTTCGATCGTATCCAAGATTCAGCGACTTCAATAGGGACGTAAGGCGATTTTCTAGGATCTTCGTTTTGTTCTAAATATCTTAGTTTAGCCTCTTTAACCTTTCCCCAGATACTAAAGTCCACCTGGGCATCTTCGTTTAATCCAAGCTTTAAAGGCAGGGCTTCGATGGGAAGTTCTACATTGATGTCCATAGCATCATCACCTCTTGCATTATTGAAGATTTGGGCTGTCAAGAACAGTTATGCCTGGGATTCATTAGTTAATACGGTCACCTTGTTAAGTATAACACTAACTGCTATTCTTCAATATATTTAAGCCTAAATTTTCGCCTGCAGACTTATGCTTTCTGATATGCCAACAAATCCGCTTGACAGCCTGTGCAGCTCTCAAGCGGATTTTGGATTATGTCGCGCTTAAAATAATTCTCACTACCTGCACCGATTTTTTCATAGTATCAGTGGGCGAAGGGCTGAGCTAATGCGGCAGTGGTCCGGATATTTTTCCGGCGCCGCTTCATCAGATACCAAAAGTTTACTGCTCCGATGATCCCTATCAAGGAAAAAAGTATCATGGCGGGAACGGCTGCCAGCCAATTGCCACCATACCTTTCGACAATAGCACCTAAAACCACCGTACCGACAAAGGCCCCCAAATGATCCCCCGCCGTGGCTATTCCCAGAGCAACTCCCAAAGTTTGAGGGCTGCGTGCTGCGTCAGGAGCAACGGCAAAAACCACCGGTGGAATCATTTGCAAAACAATGCCATTGACTAAAACAAAAGGTATGACCTGCCATTCGGCATTCAGACAGAACGACAGGGAGAAAAAAATACCGGTAATGACCGTGACAATGACCAGCAGACGGTTGAGATTCTTAATATAGGATAATATGGCCGTCATAAAAAAAACTCCGGCCACCATGCCAAAGGTCATAAGGCTGGTTTTTATATTGGCAGCCGCCAGATCCATGCCCAGATGCTCTACGCAAAAGGTGGGGGCAAAGGTGGAATAGGCTGCACAGCCCAGTCCGAATATAGTAAAAACGAGTGTAAGCATCCAGATCTCCGGGGACTTGATCTCCAGAGAAATGGCCCGCCACTCCTTGCTTAAGCTGACTGATGCCTTCCCCATCCCGGCATCCTCAGGGTCATCCACAAAGATCTTAAACAGTACCAGCATCACCGCAAAGAGAATTGTCGTAAAAGCCCAGACACCCCGCCAGGTAAAATACTCCATAATGATATTAGACACGTTAAAAATAATCAATATGCCGCAAGGTGCCCACATGGTCCATAAAGCCATGGGCCGCCCTCTCTTTTCACCAGGAAACCATTCGGCAATAATCGTCGGCGCCAGTACTGTAATCAAGCCGAATCCCACTCCTTCCAAGAGACGGCCCACAAGCAGGAGTTCAATCCCCTTGGCAAAAAACCCCACCAGGTTGCCCAGGAACGTGCAGCCCAGAGCAAACATTCCCAGCTTTTTGGGGCGGAACTTAACCGTCAGAATTCCACCAAATAATGCACATACTATGGCAGTAATGGCCACCACAGACATTAGGAGACCACCCATGGTCAAACCCACTCCCATATCCTCCATAACAGCAGTCATGGTCGGGGGAACTTTGAACTGACCCATGGCAAAGGTAACTCCGGTCAGAATCACAAACATTGCAACCACCCATGGATTCTTCTTCATACTGCACCTCATCCCTTTCAGGCCCATCGGGCGTCTCACCGGAAGGACCCACCCAAGTCAGGAAAAGCAGGAAAGCCTTTCTGTGGGCTGCAATCTGCAGGCCACAGAAAGGTACTTGTGTAATTATCAGCTTATTTTTCTATGGTTTGCATTTCTTTCAGTCCGTATGGTGCAACATCATACTTCTTCTTCATGATGGGAATCAAAAGCCCCGCTGCAATGGTAGCAAGGACACAACAGATTCCTATGGGGATCGCCAGGGCTCCCCAGGAGCCGAAAATGTCAACAAACCGCCCGCAGATGATATTGGTCAAGATACCGCCAAGGCTCTGTCCAAACATAATAACCCCCATGGCGATAGGCAGCATGGCCGGAGTTGCTGCAGCTTCCGGAGCAAGATTCAGGAGAATCGGAGGGATACTCTGACAGATGATACCGTAGAGCATCATAAAGGGAATAACCATTCCCACAGCGGGCATATTGAACTGAACTACCGACACAAGGGTAAAGATAATCCAGACTCCCAGGTAGAGGGTACTGTGTTTTTTATTGGGAATCCTGGTGAGCACAAAGCCGGTTAGAATACCGCCGATGATCATGGTGATATTGGCTATACTGCTCACACTATTGGCAGCTGCAGGATTCATCCCCAAACTGTCCTGGAGATACATGGGATAAAAAGCAGCGTAAGAACCGTTGGCGATAGCAAAGGCGAAGAACCCGACAGCAAGGCACCAGGGGCCGGGAGTCATGAGAACCTTGCCCAAAGACTCTTTGGGTTTATCCATGTCTTCCATAGCCGCCTGCTCGGCAGCCTTGTCTCCTTCAGGCAGTTTTACCGTCAAGGCAAAGATAATAAAGAAGACCACAGACAGAACCGCAACCAGCCACCAGTTTCCTCTCCATCCATAGTTCGGTGTTACATAGTTGGAAGCATTGAGAATGAACATGGAGCCGAAAGAGACCCAAAGAGTCCAGATTCCCATGGGTAATCCACGCTTCTCCGGAGGGAACAAGGCGCTGATAATCGGAGGAGCTGCCATGCCCATCAGGCCAAAGCCAACCCCTTCTATAAAGCGGGTAGCTAAAAGCATACCATAGCTGGCAGTTAACGCGCCGGCCACATTGCCTGCGAAAATAATTCCCAAAGCTATGAGAACCACTCGCCGGGGACCGATCTTCTGCATGATCCCGCTGCCGGGGATGGAAATGATCGTTGCCGCGATTCCGTTGGCAGACATGAGCATGCCTGCGGCGGTCATGCTGATACCTAAGTCTCCTACTATAAACATCATGGTTCCAGCGACTTTGAAGAGACCTGCAGCAAAAATAACCGTAGTTAGAATCGTAATGATAGCCATAAACCAAGCCTTTATTTTAGACATTATTAATCCCTCTCTTTCCCTTTATTTGAGGATTAAGTCTATTTTTTCAGGGGAATATCGCCAATATTGTAACTTTCTTTGAGAGCAATCCTATCCTTAGTCACAGTCTGGTAGCCTTCTGCTTCCACCTTAAGGCTATAGGTTCCAGCTTCTACCTTACGGAACCAAAAGTCCCCGAAGGCATCACTATGAGTTTCCCTGGTCAAACCGTCGGTGCCGGTTAAGATCAGCTTAGCTCCTTCGATAACCTCATCCTGTTCCGGGTCCCAGACTTCCCCGCCGATAAACAGTTTAGGTAAATTGAGATAATAGACTCTGGGGTGGGTTCCCCATTCGGGCTCCATAGTTTCTGACTGCGCAATCTCCTCGGCAAAGTCTTCTTCATCGCCAAACTGCAGAGCTCCTGTAGCACAAAAGTCCACACAGCGGGGGAGTTGGCCTTCCTCCACCAAATGAGCGCAACCTGTACATTTTTGAGCAACATTTAAAGCATCGTTCCAATAAACAGCTCCGTAAGGGCAGACCTCCACTAAGTCTTTTTGGCCTTCCCCTTTGACCGGATCGAGAATGACCAATCCATCTTCTCTTTTATAGAAAGCCTCACTTTTCTTTATACAGGGCGCATCATCACAATGCATACAGGGATAGGGCGTATACTCCAGCTTCACCTTGGGAACCTGGCCGTGAGTTTTTTCCTTCAACTTCATCCAAAAATGGCCCGTATCCGGCTGCGGTTGGGCATAGGGCATCCAGTCATTATCCACATGCTCATCTTTACAAGCCACCTGACAGCCATAGCAGCCGTTGCATTTGGCCACATCCACGACAAATACTTTCATCTTAACTCCTCCTTACAGCTTGACGTAGTTTTCAATGCTGACTCCGATGCCTTGATCATACTTGCGGCTGAAGACTTCAGGATATTGCCTGGCCAAAGCAAAGACATCAACTTTCTCTATTCCAACCAGAAAACCGCTGGTGCATTCCCCAGGAGCATTCTTGGAGGTTGTCTCAGTAGGACAAATCAGGTTATTCACACCACCCCGATCACTGATTCCCGGCTCGATGGGGTCAAGTCTTGCGCCATGGTCCTGCAAGACGACTTCCGGCATGATCCGCTCGGTTACATAGACGCCACCCAAAGTCCAGCCGCGGTCATTAAAGACCTTTACCACATCACCGCTCTTGACTCCCAGCTTTTCTGCATCCTTGGGGTTAATCCAAACAGGCTCATACTGGTAGCCATCGGGTCCAACCACTTTACAGGTTTCGATTTCCCTAAACCAGGTCACATCATCCATATTGGCATGAACACGCCAGCGGGGATGGTTGGAAACAATGAGATAAGGATATTTTTCGCTGCGGGGGTGGAGCCGGCTTTCCTGATGTCTGTCTCCAAAAGGAATAAATTTCGGATAGGGTCCGCGCTCATCGTCGTCCGGAAAATTATTGGCCAGTTCTTCAGAATAAATCTCCAATTTGCCGGTGGGGGTATTCAAGGCATATTCTTCCGGGTCGTTGTAGAAGTTTTCAAAGCCGCGGGTACCCTCCTCCCAGTTCTCGGCGGTTGGTGTGATGATATAGCCTTTTTCCTTAAACTCCTCAAAAGACATAAGATGCTGAACATTGGAGTTCTCAAAGCCAAAGCGGATCCATTCCTCTTCGGTTTTCCCTTCCACATAGGCATCGTAAACGCCCAGTTTCCTGGCCACTTCGCCAACGGCTTCCCAATCGGACTTGGATTCCCCCAGAGGTTCAATCGCTTTATCCTCCATATATAAGGTGCAGAAGTTACCGCCCACATTATCAACACCGATATCATTTTCTTCATACTTAGTATTAATAGGCAGGATCAGGTCGGCATAGAGGCAGTCATTTTCCAACCAGGGATGTTGGGCAACCACGGTCTGAATCTTTTCACTGCGCAAAGCCTCGATCATAGAGTTGCCGCCGTTCCAGCAGGTGGTCCAGCAGGGTGTATCCGTCCAGATCATATGCAGTTCTTTAGCCCCGGGTATGGGGTATTGGTATTCAATGAACTGATCCCAGCGCGGCCAGCCGGCTAAAGTGAAGCCTTGCCATTTCAGAGGATTCTCATCTGTGTAGTCCCCTAAGATGGCTTTGGGAATTAAGGTTTTGGGAATAAAGGAAGCAGGCTGAACAAAGTTAAAACCACGATAAGCGGGATCGAGTGTGGGAACAATCTCCGAACGGGGGGCGGGCATTTGAGAATCCATACCATAGAAGTTCCATTCAATAAACTTGACAATATTACGGCCCCTTTCCCCTAAGCCCTGCATGGCCATCAGGCAAACTTCCAGGCGGGCCGGTTCATGAGAATAAGTGGAGCGAATCAGTGAACCGCCGTTGCAGTGAGCAATGGAAGCTTTGGTTTTTGCCCATTGACGGGCTAAAGCCTTAATCGTACGGGCCGGAACGCCGCAGATAGGTTCAGCCCATTTGGGAGTCTTCGGTGTTTTATCCTCGTCTTCTCCCAGGATGTATTTTTTGAGGTATTCAAAGCCTACGGCATGGGTCTCGATATATTCCTTATTCCAGGTGTCCTCTACAAGCCAGGTATACATAATAGCCAGATGCAGAGCGGCATCCGTATTGGGGAAGACAGGAATCCACTTATCATTATGGGCGGCACAGCCGTAATTCACATCCGGGCAGATATAGATCTGTTTGACACCGATATCACTGAGCCAGTTGCAATATCTGCTGGGGAGCTGGCCGCCCCAGCCCCAGGGAGTGGTTTCCATATCGCATCCCCAGAAAACCAGCATATCCGTGTTTTCCGCAATATCCAAAAGCAGATTGCCCATGTCGGCCTGACCCACGGGATCCTGACCCCAAACATGTTTGGCTCCCCAATACCATCCTTCCCAGCTGTCAGGTTGCCGAGCTTGCATGGTGAATCCGCCCAGTTGATTGAACAAGCGGGTATTGCAGCCGTGAGCAGCATGGACGACCTTTGTCTCACCATGACCATCGCATTGTAGCAAGACGGATTCCAGACCGTATTCTTTCTCAATCCGGCGGATTTCTGAAGCGATGATATCGGTTGCTTCATCCCAACTGATACGAACGAATTTGCTTTTTCCCCTGTTTTGCGGATTTCTTTCCCCATTGGGATCCCAATCTTCTCTTTTTAAAGGGTAAAGAATGCGGTTCGGGGATGTGATCCTTTTCTTATAGCCGATGGCAAAAGGCGGAATTTCCGATTTTGTGCTGGCTTTGAATTCACCGCCCCGGGCTTTGATCGTCCAGGGGCGGAATTGTTCCAGGTCATAAGCTTTGTCATAGCGGGCAGGACGAGTACGAACCACCTTGCCGTCTTTCACGTCAATTTCCGCAAGATTCGCGCCTACGCCAAAAGAACAAAGACCTGTTCCCTTGTATACTGTTTTGACATCTTTGTTTAACATTGAATTTCCTCCTTGCTTTTCTTATCCTTGTGCAGAATGATCTCCGGAATCTTCCGTAGTCAGATCGGTTTTGCATTTCGTACAGACTTTCATGGTTGATGCACACAAAGCTCCGCAATTCGGACATTTCTTTGGGGCATTCACCACAGTATCCTTGGTTTGCTTATAGGGTAATGCAAACTCTTTCTTAGGCATGACTTCACCTCCCAGGGTACCTTCCACTGCTTGGCCCGCTCTACTTTTCTGCATCTTTGCTTTCCTTTTTTTCTTCAGTTTCTAACGCCTCTTGACACTTTTTGCATCGTTTAAGATTGGCAGGATTCAATGTTCCGCAAGAGGGACATTTTATGGGCTTGTTTACTGTAGGGGGTCTAAAACACATACTCGTACCTCCTCCTTTTTCTTAACTGACCTCAAGACATAAATCTGCTAAATGAAATGCCTCACCCATTGGGAATAAGTTATCTTTCACATTTGTGTGGTTTGAACATAGATTTGAACTGCCGCCTCACCTCCTCCACTTTGGGAATCTTTTCTACTGAAGAACTTATTCTGAAGCAACCTCCATCCCGATAATGCTCTTTACCCCTCACGCTTTTAATGCAAATATCATGCCAATTTTTAAACGGCTGATTTATCCACTTTTTTTGAGATCTATATAAATAAACCTGTCTCCTATGGAAACTCTGTCTATAAAATAGAAAATCCATGCTCCATGACTTACCGTTGATTGGCACTCATCCACTCCATCCGTCTCCTGAAATATTAAAAAGCACGACAATGGCTCAACCATTTCGTGCTTTTTAATATTTTCCAATACAACGCCATTTAAGGCCTTTCATAACAATAAGCCCCAGATGGCAACGGCCTATCCGTCTTTTATCTTCTACCAGTGCCGCCTGCGACATGGCCGGCTGGTTCAGCGGGCGGACACATCCCTTAAACTGCCTTTTTTCGCAACTATCGCTTCAGTCAGAACAAAGACAGCCATGAGCAAACTGGCGATCATCGCTACTAAAAAAGAATCTCTGCCGATCTGAAGCCCAAAGAGCTTCCTGACTCCGTCATAAACATAGGGCTGAACAAAGCCGCCAATATTCATGGCGCTGACGCCGATGGAAATGGCTAAGGCTACTAAAGGAGGTGGGACCGTGACAGAAAGCTTTACCCAGTAAGAAGGCACCAGGACCCCCATAGCCAGACCGATGAGCGTCGTTGCCACAAAAAACTGGGCAAGGGTATAAGAGGTGTAGCCTATACCAAAGCCAACTCCGAAGAGGAGGAAAAGCAAGGTAAAGGTATAATCCTTTAACACTCTCATGACCTTCCCAGCGAAGAAACCTCCGATGAGACCACCGACGGTCATAAGGGTTAGGGCTACGCCAATAGAGGAAGCATCGGCAATCTTTTCCCCATCGAGCATCACCGCCGCATTGTTGGTGAGAATAAATAAAATCATTTGAAAAGCAAACAAAGCGATGAAAGAAGGATAAACCTTACCAGGCATTTTTAACTTTTCACCTTGTGGAGCTGTTTTTCGTTGGGGTTCCGGAAGGGTAAAATGGACGGCCAGGAAGATGATAACTCCGAGCAGATAGGCGTAAAAAGCATGATTCCAGCCAAAGGAGCCAAGAAATCCCCCGGCCATCTGATACATAATACCGCCGATGCTGGTAAAAGCCGATTGGAATCCCATCATTGTCTGTCTCTCGTGTCCGTCAAAGAAATCGGAGATCAAATCCGCTGCCATAGGCATCAGAAAACCAAGACCGACTCCCAACAGACAGCGCATAGCCAAAATCAGGGTAAAATGGGTCATGAAGGCCGGCAAAAATCCGCCCAGGACAAAACAAAGGGATGCAAAAGCTAAAAGAGCTTTCTTCGGAAAGTATTGGGTCAATTTTCCGTAAATCGGTGCAAAGAACACTATGAACAATGAGGGCAGACCGGAAATCAGCATGACTGTAGTGGGATCAATATCAGGAAAAGCTTTCATGATATCGGCTAATACTGGATTGGTGACCATCGCACCCATCCCCATAGCACTCACAGCGAGCACCCCAAATTTTAACTTACCTTTACTCATAATAGACCTCCTGCATTAGTGCTTGGAAACTATATTCTTTAGAGGTAAACTAAGGGTAACTCTGGTTTTCGAACGCTACCCTTTGCGCATAAATAGCCCTTCAATAATTCTCCTTCTTATTCTCTTCGACCTATGGAAGATTATCTGTTTTTTTGCAGATTAAACTGTGCATAGTGCATAGTATAACGGATTGAAATAGGAGGCATGGATATGAAAACCTCTTCTCTTCATGAACAGACCTCATTATCTACAAGGTTATTGAAGACATTGTGTTCGGACTCATCTCTTCAATCTCTTGTCGCTATCGGTTATGAACTGCTTCAGAACCCCTTTTCCATTATGGACTTGCGTGCCAATGTCCTGGCTATAACGGGGGAATCCCCCGTAGAGGATGATCCTGTATGGAATGAGACCGTCCATACTGAAGGCAACTCTCTTCAAACCTTTTCTTACTATGTGGACAATAAACTGATCGAAAAAATTGCTGAAAGTGATTATCCTTTTTTCTGGGCAGATGCCTACTCTAAATATCCCCGCATCATAGGGAAAATTATGATTGATGGCAAGCATATCGCTCACATCATTATCTGCGCCCACCAGAGGGATTTTAAGGAAGGAGATCTGGATGTGGCCTCCCTGCTGTGCCAAGCGGTATCCATAGAACTGCAAAAAAACAAATACGTCATCTATTCCCGGGAGCTATCCCACGAAGCCTTTCTCTACGATTTACTGGAAGGAACACCCAAAAACTTAAAACATATGGATGAACAGCTGAAACAACTCAGCTCGACGCTGAAAGGCATTCTCTGTGTTATAACCATTGACATCAGCAATTGGGACAGGACCACCTCCACCCTTCCTTATCTGAAGGATGAATTGGAGCTGCATTTAAGCCAAGCTAAAGGAGTTATTCATAACCGTAAAATTGTTCTGATTGCCAGCTTTGAGAATGCGAAACATTTCTTTGCAACAGAGCTGGAGGGGTTAAGGCAATTTATCTTGGCTTATAACCTGGAAGCAGGCATCAGCCGTCCTTTTTACATTCTTAAAGAGCTGCGTTACTTTTATCTGGAATCCATAGAGGCTCTTAAAATAGGCAAGCTTATCCATACCGACCGCTCTATTTTCCAATACGAGGATTATGTCATTTTTCACCTGATTATTAATTTTACGAGGGATAATGAGGATCTCTACAGTCTCTATAAACTCATCCACCCCGGCATCATAAAGCTTCTGGATTACGATAAACAAAATAAAAGCGAGTATGCCTACAGCCTTTATACCTATATTTTCAATTTCAAAAATACCACCTCTTCAGCGGCCTCGCTGAATATTCATCGCAATTCTTTTTTTAACCGTATGGAAAAAATCGAAAAGCTGACAAATATGGATTTGAATCATAGTGACACCTTGCATTATCTTTACTTTTCCTTTAAAATTCTGGAGCTGCTGAACATCTCAATGCCCCGAATATAGTCTCCGTCGAATCCTTCACGTAAACATGTTGCTGAGAAATGAGCTTTACACCTATGTCTGAGTGTTTGTATACTAGACTCAGTGTAGCTTTATTCAGTGCAGCGTTGCATTGCATTCGTAACAAAGAGTTATGCTATAGCAATCAGACCTGATAAGGAGGACTTGTAATGATTAGAAAAACTATTGATGAAACAGTCCATAACGCTCGGGGCGGTGAAGGAAGTGTGGTATTCTCCCACATCCTGACTAAAGAAGAACTGATGGGACACGCCAATGTCTACGCCAAAGTCACGGTAAAACCCCATAGCAGCATCGGCTATCACCAGCATGTCGGCAACACTGAACCCTATTACATTCTTTCCGGAAAAGGAATCTTCACTGATAGCGACGGAACACGCAGTGAAGTCGGCCCTGGAGATGTATGCGTTATCAAAGTAGGGGAAAGCCACGGCTTGCAAAATAATACTGATGAGGATCTCGTTATGATGGCACTCATCATCAATGAAGGTTAAAAGTGAAAAATGGGGACAGGTACCGTGATTCAAATTAAGTTGAATCATGGTACCTGTCTCCTCTTTTTACCCTCTTTATTTCAATAAATCTTTATGGTCAAGGTGCCTCCCTCTACCCATGTCCGCAGGACAAGGGGTTCCTTGGTAGTGTTTTTGAATTTAAAATCCAGTACCGCATAGAATACGGTGGCATCTTGCCCTGGAGGCACATAACCAACCGGCAGGGAATGATGATGCCTTTCCACGATTTCTAAGTGGGCCTGATTGGCGGCATTGAAGAGGGTGGATGAAACCTGGCATATGCCCCCGCCAATACCTGGTATGAAACGATTCCCTTCAATAACCACAGCTTCCTTATACCCTGCTGCCATGGTCCTCTCCCCCACTGTCTCGTTGAAGGAGAAGATTTCACCCGGTGCTAAGCGGGCACCATCGATGGCTTCGGCAGCCAAACGAATATTTTCCGTACGGTTCACTTCATTGACGTTAAAGCGGGTGGAAAATTCGGCCAGGGGCAGGGGTTCACTCACTTTAAGATTCAATTTGACGGGCTTTTCATATCCCTCTACCCTTCCTTCCAGTACCTTTACTCCCATAGTCTGAGTATTGATGATGAGCTCATCCCATCGGACGGGTAAACTCACTATATCGCTATTATAAAGATGTGCTGGAACCGTTGCCGGTAAGAAATATTCTTTTCCTTGTGCCACTGTGGCTTCAATCTCAGGTATTGCGTGAATGTCCAGGGCTCTCACCGACCCTGAGAGCAAGCTTGCGGCGCTTTTTAAGATCTCATCAGGTACTGCACCTTCGCCTCCAAAAGTAACAAGGTCCGGCTTGATCTCGTGTAGAGAGAGGGTTTCCAGGTACTGAGCTGCGGCTTTGGGCAGGGTAGGGGTTGAAGGATCGATAAAGACAATGGGAGCTCCCTTTTGAGCGGCTACCACACTGCCCGATAAGGCATCCGCAAAATTATAGCCTGTGGTAAGGTATAAAGCCGGCGGATTGGGAGCAAAGGTCTTCGCTATAACCATGTTAGTATCAAAACGGGATAACCCTGTTAACCGCTCCACATGGACCTGCGGCAGTAGTTGATGAATCTCAGAGATAATATGGTCGGAAATGGCCCCTGTTCCCCCTGTGATATAGATCTTTTCCGGTCTCTCTTTCAGAAGGAATTCCCTGAGCTCAGGAGACAGCCCAACCGGAGGAGATAATAAAATGGGCCAGCCTTGATTGGCCGCAAAGCTGGAGATGCTTAAGGCATCGGCATACTGTTCCCCGGAAGATATGACTACTGTAGAGTAAGTAATTTCCTTGAGAGCGGCGGCGATTTGATAAGAGGTGTCATATCTATCCTCACCGGCAATTCGAACTACCTTAGAA
This sequence comes from Desulfitobacterium sp. LBE, assembly GCF_007830365.1. NCBI lineage: Bacteria > Bacillati > Bacillota > Clostridia > Eubacteriales > Desulfitobacteriaceae > Desulfitobacterium > Desulfitobacterium sp. LBE. The sequence goes on from NZ_VLKD01000001.1 coordinate 2,732,351, forward strand.
AATCCAAGATCGATGAATTCTCTCTCAAACTCACTGGCGATAGTACCTTCTCCGCCTATGATATATATAGTTCCTTGGGGGTCTAGGTTCTGTGCAACATAGTCGAAAGCATCCTGAGAGGTCTCGACTTTAGTATCCACTAAAATTATCGGGGCCTTCATTTCATGGGCCAGCACACTGGCCGATAAGGCATCGGCATAACCGTTTCCAGTGGCGATCACCACATTTTTTACTTTTTCCGGAGAACTTCCCGGAGGATCATCGGAGCTGTTTTCAGGGCTATTGGCCAGGATTATTTGTTCACGATAATACTCAGAGATGATCTTGGCTGTCTCATATCGAGTCTCCCCATAGAGCCTGTATTGATTTATTTGAAGATTTGCCGTCAATTCAGGAAAATCTCCTGCCTGAGGATCTGGCGAGGCAATGACTGGAGTATTCATCGAGATACAATAGGAAAGGATAACTGCAGCAGCAATTTTTTTGCTCTTCTTCATGGACCCCACTCCTTCAGTATGCATCCCGAATATTATCTCATAGTGAAGAAGTGAAGCCTGTCGAAGAGGGTATTCTGTGCTCAGACTTATTTGCTTACATTCTGTCTTAAATTCCCTAATGAGCACCTTTGACAGAGATTTATAGCTCAGCCTGGGATCGCCCAAGCCTTTTACTGCCTTTTCATATATCTGCATCCTATGCCCGACTATCTGTACTAATTTCACGATAGTTTTAAGTATTTTTTATTCTCATTCCTGAAACTGTTTACATTTTTCTATAACAGTGATATCATAATACTATCGCATTAATATCAATCCAATTTTACTCTTAAAGGGAGGCTATCCATTATGAAAGAAAAAAAAGCCTGGGTACTCAATGGTTATCTTGCTGTGGTTGTCGTTTTGGCTTCGCTCATCGGCGGCACAGCCCTGCTCATTCAAACACAGTTTACCCTGGGAATCGCCCTTATCCTCATAGGAGTGGTTCTGTCCAGCGGTATCGTTGTCATCCAGCCCAATAAATCCTATGTGATTACCTTTTTCGGCAGCTATATCGGGACCATACGTGAACCTGGTCTTTGGCTCACCATTCCCCTTTCCACACGTAAATCTGTTTCCTTACGGGTCCGCAATTTCAACAGCAAGACTTTAAAGGTCAATGATGTAGAAGGAAACCCTATCGAAATCGCCGCCGTGATCGTCTTCCGTGTTGTGGATACCGCCAAAGCAATCTTTGACGTGGATAGATACGAGCAATTCGTAGAGATCCAAAGCGAAACTGCTCTCCGTCATGTGACCAGCCGTTACCCCTATGACAACTTCGAAAAGGACGGCTATTCTTTGCGGGGTCATTCCGAAGAAGTGGCCAGAGAACTCTCTCTGGAACTTCAGGAACGCCTCAAAGTGGCTGGGGTAGAAGTTATGGAAGCCCGCCTGACCCATTTAGCTTATTCGACTGAAATCGCCGGTGCCATGCTCCAGCGTCAACAGGCCAATGCCATTCTGGATGCCCGTCAAATTATCGTTGAAGGTGCCATGGGTATGGTCCAGATGGCTGTGGAACGCCTGGAAACGAATAATGTCGTCCAGCTTGATGAGGAGCGCAAAGCCGCCATGATCAATAATCTGCTGGTGGCCATCGTCTCTGACCGCTCCGCTCAGCCTGTCATTAATACAGGTACCCTCTACTAATTTAGAATAATCCTGACAGGTGTTGATGAGTATGTCCAAGAAACAATTCGCTTTAAGGTTAGATCCCAAACTATATACGGCTCTGGAAAAATGGGCAGCCGATGAGTTTCGAAGCGTCAACTCTCATATTGAGTTCCTGCTTCGAGAAGCTACCCGCAAGTCGGGACGCCTTAATAAGGGCGGGGAAACACCTGGTGAAGGAGGAGATTATATAGATGTTAACCCTCATGGAAGAAGTTCTTCTCATTTCTCTGAATGAAGAAAAGGGTAACTTCTCTTTTACGGCCAGCACCTTCATCGATTACTGTCTTACCGGTGCCATCCTTATGGAGTTAGAGCATCTCCAGCGGATCCGGGTGAGTAACAAGACTGTGGAAGTCCTCGATGCCAGACCCCTTAATAACCAGCGTCTGGAACTCGCCCTTCATCAGATGGATTCCAGCGAACGACATCGTCCCCCCGAACATTGGGTTGCCAAGCTTCGCAGCACCCTCAAGGGCTTACGAAAAAGTCTTCTGGAGGAGATGGCGGATAAGGCTCTCTTGCGGGAGGAAGAGCAGCAGGGCTTTCTCTTCTTTACTTCCACCCGTTATCCTGTTCGGGATGAACGGGCAAGGAAAGATATATTGGATCGGATCCACCGGGTGCTTTTGCGGGGGGAAAACCCGGACCGCAAAACGGCTAAGCTCATCGGCTTGCTCTACGCCAGTGGAATTCTCCCCTACCTGGTGGATAAGGGAGAGCGGAAAGAGGCCAAAAAAAGCGCTAAAGACATTACTAAAGATGATATCCTGGCTAATGCCGTGAAAAAAGCCGTTCAGTCTACCTCCACCAATCCTGCCTTCTACTAAGTCCGATGAAATCATGGATGAATCATGGGGAATCATGGGGACAGGTCCCTTGATTCACACCTCCCTATGAGCAATCAATAATCGAGTTGAAATCGGTTTTCCTCAGCAAATAAGTCAGGGGGCGTTCACCACACATGAACGCCCCCTGGCTTATTTGCTTATTAACTTTGCACCCAAGTTGCCCCAATTTCCTGCAGGGCGATCTTCTCCATTTTCCCCGCCATGGCCTGATTAAAACGCTGAATGGGTTCCTCCATGGGCTCCTGGGAAAGTTTAAAGGTCCCCCAGTGCATGGGCAGAATTTTTTTCGCTCCCATTTCCTCGGCCATCTGAATGGCTTGCTCCGGAGTGGCATGACGGGCTTCGAAGGATTTAGGCGAATAGGCGGCAATACCCATGATTGCCAACTCAATCTCCACTTCCCGCAATTGTTGCTGGAATTTTTCCGTATAGCCCGTATCGGCACCTATGAAAAGATTGACACCATTTTTGGAAAGAAGGATGGAGTTAGCTTCCATCTCCTTGTTCCAAGGAAGGCGTGCTCCCCAATGCTCCCCCTCTATGGCTTTGACCTTAAGTCCCCCCGGATATTCTTTTTCGTCACCCCAATGCATCTCATCGATAGTTTTATAATTCAGCCCCTCCCAAAGGGAGCGGGTTCCCTTGGCTGTAACAACTGCAGTATCCGGTGATTGCATGCTCCTAAGGCTGGGGTAGTCAAAATGATCTGTGTGGGCATGGGAGCAAATGACCAGATCTACCTTGCCTGCCTGTTCTGCCGTTAAGGGGCAGGCCACATAGCGCTTCATACCGATAGTATAATTGCCTAAAGGAGTCAAACCGATCCTTTCGTAAAAAGCTGGATCGATGAGAATTTTTGTGCCATAAAAGTTTATTAAAAAGCCGGCATGGCCTAGCCAAGCCACTGTCAGCTCTTCATTCTTCCACTTGGCCGGCGTGGGAATCTGGGTTGGCTTCTTCATTTTTTCGGTATTGTCGGTATCATTGTTATATCCTACATGGGAGGCCAAAGCTAACCCTCCTACTGCTGCAATTCCCAAGGTAATGAATTTCCTGCGGCTAATGCCAGTCTTTGATGTTTCCATTATGCTCTACCTCAAAAACTTTACTAAGGGAATTATACAATAGGTTTAACGTTGTAACAAATATCTAGCCAGGAGGAATATAAGACTATCTCTTAGATAAACTAATCATTAATTAAACACCGAGGAGGGTGATCATGAACTTCGCAGATAAATTTAACGAGGACAAGAAGAAGGCAGAAGAAAACCAAAAGCATCAGGGAAAAGGCAATCCTGGCCACAAGTTGCCTAATAAACAGCATAGCACCAATAAATGAGTTCTTGATTCCATGAAAAGGGAGCACATCGCCATGATGTGCTCCCTTTATACTTCCTTACTATGATAAAGATATTTTTAAGCCTTTTGGGCGGCATCCAGTCCGGCCAGGTATCCGAAGATAACTCCACCGGCCACAGGATTTCCGGGGCCATGATAGGTGATTCCGGGGCCGCCTAATCCTGCCGCATTGCCGGCAGCATAGAGACCGGGAATGACATTGCCATGGACATCGATAACCTGTGCTTTAGCATTAATCCGTGCTCCGCCACAAGTTCCGCAATTGCCCGAATGAATCTGGATGCCATAGTAAGGACCTTTGGTCAAGGGGGCCAGGGTGCAGGCGGGATTCTCGGGATCTGCCTGGGCCATAGCGTAGTCACCGGAGGCAAGCCGGTCGAAATAGCTTTCGCCACGATGGAAATGGGGATCTGTGGGAGGAGTCTGGGAAGCGTATTTATTGAATTCAGCTACAGTAGCTTCCAAACCTTGGGCATCGATACCCAGTTTTTGAGCCAGTTCTGCCAAAGTATCTGCCTTGGTGATATAATCAGGAACATTATCTCCTTTAGCACCGGCGATACCGTACTTGCCCCATTGAACCGAGTCGGCGATGACAAAGGCCGGTAAGTTCCGCCAACGGTTCTCGCCAAAAGTATCTCTTTCATAGAAAGGATAAGCGGAAGTATCATAGTCGCAGGCTTCGTTCATAAAACGCTTGCCCTCTTTATTAACAACGATGGTGCCGGGTTTCCCTCTCCAGAGGAACCAATCGCCAATAATCGTTTTCCAGGTGCTCTTCTTGTAGTCTTTGGCGTTTTGACGATAGTTGGCCACTTCGTCCTCCCAGCCGGGGAGCAAATAAACCATTAACCCCCAGGATTCGTTCATATTGCGCAGATCGGCGCCGGCCTCCATAGCCATTCTTAAGCCGTCACCGCAGCCATAGATTCCGCCGCCGCTGCCGGGATTAAAGACCACAGATGCATCCACCGGACCTCTTTGGTAGGTTTTGAGCAAGCTTTTATCCCATTCAAAACCACCTGTAGCCAGAACGACTCCTTTATTGGCTTTAACACGGATTTCTTTGCTGTCCTGGTAGGCGATGACACCGGTGATCTTACCGGAATCATCCTTAATGAGCTTTTTGGCATGAGTATTCAGGGCAAATTTTACCCCTTTAGCAAGAGCGTAATCATAAAGAGCAGCCATTAAGGCTTCCCCGGAACCTTTGCCATTGTAAGACGGACTGATACTGCGCCCCAGTCTCTTTCCTCCTGGCCATTCCGGGTGATAATCAGGATAACCAAACTTGAATTCTATATTCAATTTGCTCATAAGAAACTCAACAATTTGGGGACCATTTTCCAGGTAGGCATCGATGAGTTCTTCATCAACCTGGCCGTCGTTGCCTTTCATAATATATTGACGGCCTTCTTCAATGGAATCCGGGATTCCTTCTTTTTTCTGCAAAGGATTGGCAGGCACCCATAAGGCGCCGCCAGACACCCGAGTCGTTCCTCCTGGAATAGGTAAAGATTCCAAAACCAATACCGAGGCTCCGGCCTCTGCTGCGGAAACAGCAGCTCCGCCGCCGGCACAACCAAATCCTACTACGACAACATCCGCTTCAGCATCCCAGTTTTCTGAGGCAGACGGTGTCTGGGGCGCAGCTGCCTGAGCGCTGCATCCTGTTAAAAGACCTGCCCCCGCTGCCACTGCCGTAGCTAACCCGCCAATCATAAATTTACGACGGCTTACATTTAAACTATCGCTCATCAAAGAGTCACTCCCTCATTACCATTACGCTTATTTTTGAAATGCCTCATCATATTTGCTTTCGATTTTTGCCGGGGGTTGAGCTTGAACCCAAGACCAAAGATCATCCCAAGCCGCTGCCGGGGCGATGGTCAGATTGCCTGTCATTGTACTCTGATATTGAGTAAGAATAGGATTTTCTTCCGTTTTACCTTCTCCCTTTGTTCCCTCATTCTCACTTGCGCCATCGGGATGGATCTCGCCGCCCTTACCATCCCCTTTACGTCCGTCTTCATGGCAAGGCGTGCAGGTAACCTGATCCTCACTCATGGAGACAAAAGCATTGGTTTCCGTCGTTGTGCTGACAGTCACAACCAAAGCAAGTGCCAGCAGTAAAAATACTCGTTTAGCCCACTTTATACCTTTTTCCAAATCCTCTCACCTCCCTCTTGAGTGCACTTTCACATCAAAAGTGCCCACTTCCTCCTTTGCTCTATGCCTATGACCATTATATATTAAGCCTGTCTGCAGACGCGCAAACAGGCTTAGCATCATTGTCTTTAATCTGTTTAAGGGAGCATAGCCCTTGCTATGTGAGGAAGAGAGGTCATTCTACAGTATGGATAGGGTAGAGTCTTGATAAGGATAGGGTAGAGTAAAATTTGCATAGGGTAGAGTTTATTCAGATAGATGCTGTGGTGAACCATTGCTGAATTTTTCGAGCGGTTTGGAAGTCGGGACTTCTTCGCCCCAACTCCAGCTTGGAAACCGTGGTTTGATCAATACCAATGGCCTCCGCTGCCTGCATCTGGGTCAATCTTCTTCTCAGGCGTTCCTTCCTTAATTGCTCACCAAGGTTATTTAAAGACACTCCTGCCGATTTGGGCGGTTTGATTGGCTTTGTCCCTGATTTAATCTTGGCGTACTGATCGATTATAGCCTGAGGGGGTTCCACCACCAATTTCAAATCCAACCAATCCTGCCCATTCCTGTAGATCCGATCATATTGCCAACCGGCAATAATCTCCTTATCTTTGAGAGCATCCATCATTTTTTCAAATCGCTCGATTATTTTTGCTGAACGTGATCTTTGATATTCCAGATGTATGGCGTTAAGCAAGGTCGGGATGCGGATCGGTTCCAAATAATGCCCCCGGGATTGCCGGCTTCTCCATAGCCAGGAGAAATAGCGGGCTGCCCGTTTTTCGTAAGCCTGGCGGTATGGATCAAGTTCAAAAACCCGCTTGGAAAGGATGGAGGTTTGCCTCTTCCCCTTCTGCAAATCGCGAAGCAAAGGATTACCCGGCCGCACCTCCCATGTGTAATCTCCTTTGCTTCCCGCCTCCGGTGAATTCTTACTTTTAGAAATAATAAAGGCTTTTTCCTCTAAGGTAAAGGAGTTGATCCCATCGGGATTAATCCAGAGTCGATTTAATAAATCCATGTGGGCGGCAATACGATCCCGCCACTCAGCTTTATACCCTCCCCTTTGTCCATGACCATTTTTTTGTCTGAGCAACCCCCGGAGATCGAGAATATCGTCTGCATGAATCATGATCTTTTCTTGAGAAGATGTGGATTTTTTGAGCCAGAGGTGGCAGATCGAATCCATGACATCAGCTGTCTCGTCATTCATCCCTTTTGTCAGCTCTTGACAAGAATTAATGAGTAAATCATTTTCGCTTTTGAAAATCGCTCTGCCGCTGGAACTGCCGCTGGGGGTTTCCAGATTTGCACTAAGCCAGATCCTGTTGTCATGGAGGGTGAATTCCTGTGCCGCCACTGCTTTGCGCAGCTGATGGTACACGGCCATACTAAAGGTGGTTAGATATGAGGTTTTTTCCTTAATCATTCTGGGCCGGAGGATACTCTGCACCCCCACAGCCGGTGCATTTAACCCTAAAAATTCTTCATAGAAAACCAAACTATACCGGGAAGGCCCCAGATACTCTTTTTGCAGGGATTGCAGATAGAGATCCACAAAATTTTTGGCATAAATATCAAAGAGGCTGTTAAACCGCTCGGCATTTGCATAGCAAAGAGTTTTGGAATAGACCTTTGACCAGGTCCGCTCCGACATACAGGATAGTGTTCTCTGCTCGAATTCCTGAGACATAGCCTCCAATGTCCAGATTACAGAATTATTCCAATACCATCTCACTGCATCTTCCCATACATTCCCTTGATCAAGAAGATCCATGACAAATCGGCACAAATGCTGATCCACCCGTTCACTGACATCCGGGCTGAGGCTCAGGTCGCGAATATTCCCGCGATCGTCGGTACAATAAATAACATGGGCCTTATGAAGTAGATCCCTATCCATTTCTCCCAGACGCTGGGTTATACTGTTCAAATAAGAATTTAAAAGTGCGGACTTAAGGTGGGAGGTGATCATATCCGGGACTTGAGAAAAACGTATTCCAGCTGTCCAGCTCTTTAAATTACTTGAGTTCAAGGCATATTGAGCCTTCTCCAGCCACTCCTGATTCAATCCTGGCGACCCCAGACAGGCGCCATTCGCATTCGTGAACTCTTTCATAACCTTCCTCCTTATATCACCCTATTCCAGAGAGGCATGGGGACAGTCCTAGGACACTCTTTCAATCACAGAAACCATGTTATGTACAGTGTCGGTCATTTCTTCGATCTTTTCTTTCCTATCGTTAATAATCCAGACGATCAATATTTCCACACATAATCCCACACTGGCTTTTTGGAGAAAAGACGATATCCCTTTATTGGTCATCATGGCTGTAAAGACTTCGAGAATATGACTGTATATGGTCTCTCTGAGAAACTCCGTCTTATTAGCCTGGACCAGGGCATAAATAAGTTCACTATGGCTTGTGTAATACTGATAAAACCTACGCAAATAAACCTTTTTATCCTCTTCGTCATCCAAGTGGGCATTGTTATCATTAAAAGGTTGAAGGTAATCCCGAAGGACATCCATAGGCTGTGTGTAATAGCGGTAAAAAGTTGAACGGGATACGCCAGCTTTCAGCACTAATTCTTTCACAGTGATGTCATTAACATCTTTTTCCTTCATTAGCCTCATTATAGCAGTATACAGACAATCTTGGGCAAAGCTCTTCTTCAGCACAGGACATTTACCCCCTTTTTGTCTCGTTTAACCGGCAACATATTGAATGACTGGAGTCAGAATGTTAAGGTAATACCAAGAACCTGTGATAATAATAACAAATTACTCTATTTATGAAAAGGGGGATTATTCGACAACTGTATATACTCTGATTATCAGTATTAGTCTTATAATTTTACAAACCAGAGGATCGCTGGAAGGAAAGGTTATTAGTGAATAAAATCTCAAGACTAAAAATAAGGAGTGGTTGGTTCATGACGACTTCAAATAACTCAAAGGGAATCTCCCGTAAAGATTTTATCAAGGGCGCGGCTTTTGGTATCGCCGGTATCGCAACTATGGGCTTAGCCGGTTGTTCCACCGATGCCGCCAAGAATAACCCACCTGCCCCGGCACCGGCAGAGGGCATAGCTTGGGATCATGAAACGGATGTGGTGGTGGTAGGCTTTGGGGGTTCAGGAGGAGCGGCAGCCTGGGAGGCAGGGAATGCGGGTTCTGAGGTCATCATCCTTGAATTGGCTAAAGGGGCCGGCGGAAGCACCAATATATGCGGAGGCCTGGTCACCATCGGTGGCGGCAATGCTCTGCAGAAGGCGGCCGGCTTTGAAGACAGCCCGGAGAACTTTTACAACTATTTAACAGCGGCCTTGGGTACGGGGGCCGACGAGGAACAGTGCCGTATCTTTGCTGAGCAAAGCCCGGCTATGTACACCTGGCTTACGGAAAAGATTGGCGTAAAGTTCAATCCCGGTGTCAATCCCCTCTGGCCCGATACTCCCAATCCTACCGCCGGTTTAACCTGCACGGGAGACGAGTACCATATGGATTATGCCGCCGTGAGCAAAGCCGTACACCGCACAGGCTGGGTAGACAGCGAAACCCGGCCGGGGGGAAGGGATGGATCCGGTTTCTTTCAACCTTTGCTGCGTGCTGTGGAAGCTCTGCCTCAGGTTAAGATTATGTACGAAACAGCGGGAGAGCAATTGATCTATGATCATGATCAAAAACGGGTTCTTGGTATCAAGGCTAAACAAGGGGATAAGACCCTCTCCATCAAAGCTCGCAAAGCTGTGGTTCTCACCGCCGGCGGCTTTGCTAAGAATGAAGATATGGTGAGAACCTACTGCCCGGCCTTCAATGGGGTGCTGGCTTTAGGAACCGCCGGGGATAACGGTGCAGGGATCAAAATGGGGCAGCTTTGCAAAACATGCATATGGCTTTCTCCACCAGTACGGCCTATGCCTACACCACTCAGGAAGGCTGTGCGGGGGGACCTCTTTCTCAGGGCATTATAGTCAATCAATTCGGCTCCCGCTATGTTGCCGAAGATCATTATCATTCCTGGATAGCAGAATATATGCTCCAGAATCACCAACCGCAGAAGCATCTTCCCAGTTATCTCCTCTTCGATGCCCAAATGTACGATACCTTGCCGGAGAAATCCAAAGAAAGCCTGGAAAAGGCCAAGGTCACTAAAGCCAATAGTATCGAAGAGCTGGCTAAAGCACTGAGTACTTCTGAAGGTGTCCTGGAAAATACCGTGCAATTCTATAATTCCAAAGCGGCTGAAGGCAAGGATCCTTTACTTAATAAACAAAGCAAATTCATCAAGCCGATTGCCACCGCTCCCTTTTATGCTCTGGAAATCGTTCCCACCAGTATGTTCACCGTAGGCGGATTGCGGATCAACACCAAGGCCCAGGTTCTCTCCGCTGAGACCGGCGCACCTATAACCGGACTCTACTCGGCCGGGCGGAATGCCGCCAATGTCATCGCCCAGCAATACGGCGGGAGCGGCACCAGTGTAGCCACTTGCTTTGTCTTTGGCAGGATTGCCGGACAAAATGCCGCGGCTGAAGCTGCCATCTGAATTCTTTAAGACCGGTAATGGCAAAGTAGGGCAAAACCCCAAAGGAGAGTCTATTGTCTACCCTGCAGGAGGTAGACAACAGACTCTCCTTTTACTATGTTTTTATTCCTTGCCCCACTTTACCAGCACTCAGCAAAAATTTGATCGAGTATGGTGATGGCCTCATCTATTTCCTGATAGGAAACATTGAGAGGGGGTAAAAATCTTAAGGCTTTTCCTCCCACAAAGTTAATCAGCAGGCCTTTTTCTCTGGCTCCTTCCACAATCTCCGCTCCCAGACGGTCAAGTGGCCAGCCCAGGATAAAGCCCTGTCCCCGGATTTCTGTGCCGGTTTGGTATTTGTCCGCCAGCTTTTGCAGCTCCTGCTTAAAATACTGAGCCCGTTTTTGAACATTTTCCAGGAATCCTTCCTCGGTGAGCACATCCATTACCGCACAGCCTACGGCTGTAGCCAGAGGGTTTCCTCCGAAGGTTGAGGCATGATCCCCGGGCTTAAAGGTGGCGGCAACGTTTTCCTTGGCCAGCATAACTCCGATGGGCACTCCACCCCCTAAAGCTTTGGCTAAGGTCATAATATCCGGAGCTACATTGCTCCATTCATAGGCGAAAAGCTTACCGGTTCGCCCTAATCCCACCTGGATTTCGTCAAAGATCAGAAGTGCCCCGTAATCATCGCAAAGCTGGCGGGCTTTGGCTAAGAATTCCACTTCTAAAGGAAATACCCCGCCTTCCCCCTGAATAGGCTCCAGCATGACAGCTGCCACTTGCGGGCTCATTTTCTCTTCCAGCTGGGCCAGGTCATTGATGGGCACATAAGTGAATCCTTCCGGCAAAGGCGCATACCCTTTTTGGTATTTGGTCTGCCCGGTAGCGGTCAAGGTGGCTAAAGTCCGACCATGGAAGGAATTGACCAGAGTCAGAATTTCATATTTATCCTCACTGTAATGCTCTTTGGCGTATTTCCGAGCTATTTTTATAGCTGCTTCATTGGCTTCCGCACCGCTGTTGCAGAAAAAAACCTGATCGGCAAAGGAATGCTCCACTAATTTTTCCGCCAGGGCGATTTGGCTAGGAATCCAATAGAGGTTGGAAGTATGCAAAATCTCCTCAGCCTGCTTTTGGATGGCCTCCACCACCGCCGGATGGCTATGACCCAGGGAGCTGACTGCCAAGCCTGTGACAAAATCCAAATACTGCTTGCCCTCGATATCCCAGACAGTGGTGCCCTTTCCCTTGACAATGGCCATAGGCAAACGACCATAAGTATTCATCACTACCTTCTGACCTCGCTGGATCATGGTATGGGTTTTCTCGCACATAGTTGCCTCCCCCTTCTAAAAAGTCCATTTGATTTTAAGCATTAAACATGGTGCCGATTCCGCCGTCTGTGAAGAGTTCCAGGAGAATGGCGTGAGGGATTCGTCCGTCGAGGATATGAACACTTCCCACGCCGCCTTGCAGAGCTGCCCGGGCACATTCTACTTTGGGAATCATGCCGCCGCTGATGACACCCAAATCGATCAGCCCTGAGATCTCATCTTCCTTGATCACGGAAAGCAGGGAATCTTTATCCTCTACATCTCTGAGAACTCCAGGCACATCGGTAAGCAGCAGAAATTTATCGGCTTTCAAGGCTTTGGCAATTTCTCCGGCGGCCGTATCGGCGTTGATATTATAGGATTCCCCATCCTCACCGCCGGCTACCGGTGAGATAACAGGAATATAGCCTTGCTCCACAAGGGAAATAACTATTTCCGGGCGAACCTGTTCAATTTCACCTACAAAGCCCAAGTCCACATCCTCCAGCTCCCCTTGGGAATTCTCAAATTTCATAGGCTTCTTAACCGCCTGGAGCAGCTGGGCATCTTTTCCCGACAGCCCCACAGCCTTACCGCCGAAACGGTTAAGCAAGGAAATGATTTCTGTGTTGAGCTTTCCCACCAGGACCATGGAGGCGATTTCCATAGTTTCTTTATCAGTGACCCTCAGCCCCCGTACAAAATGGCTTTCTTTGCCGACCCTGGTCAACATTGAATTGATCTCGGGACCTCCCCCATGAACCACCACTGGGCGAATCCCGACGGAGTGCAGGAGAAGAATGTCCAGCATGACTTTTTCCTTGAGGTCCTGATCCAGCATCGCATGACCGCCATATTTGATCACCACTGTTTTGCCGGTGAATTTCTGAATATAGGGCAGTGCCTCAATGAGCACTCTGGCTTTATCCAAGCCTTTATCCAGAGGAGTCATCTCCATATCCCCTTTCTTGAGGTCGGAAGGCAGGGGCCGGAGAGCAAGAATCCCTCTTTGACCAGAACCTTGAGACCTTGATATTTCTTATTCGGCCTTCGCTCAAGTCCGATAATCTCCATTGATGGTGACATAATCATGGGTCAGGTCACATCCCCAGGCCGTGGCTTGGGCTTGCCCTTCCTGAAGGAGAAGCTTGATGAGCACATCCTTCTTGCTGAGAACCTCTTTGGCTTCCACCTCAGAGAAATGAACCCCCTGGCCTTCCTTAGCTACCAAAACATGACCCAGGTAGATTTCAACCTGATCGGGAATGAACTCTGCTCCGGAATACCCGGCGGCAGCAAGGATTCTTCCCCAGTTGGCATCTTCTCCGTAAAGAGCTGTCTTCACCAGGCTGGAACCGCAAATGCTTTTGGCAATCTTACGGGCGTCCTCCACTGCGGCTGCCCCAAGGACCTGGACTTCCAGGAATTTGGTCGCCCCTTCTCCATCCCGGGCAATGTCCTGAGCCAGCTTCTGGCATACGGCCCAAAACATCCGGCGAAACTCCGCCCACTCTTCGGGATTTAAGGTAATACCCGACTTTCCGTTGGCCAGAACCAATACCATATCGTTGGTGCTGGTATCCCCATCCACAGTCACCATATTAAAGCTGTCTTCCACCGCCTCCCTTAAAAGCTCTTGCAGCTCAGCGGCCGGTATGGCAGCATCCGTGGTGATAAAGCCCAGCATGGTGCCCATATTGGGATGAATCATCCCGGAGCCTTTAGCCATTGCCCCCAGGCGGATTACACCATGCTCTGTGGACAATTCACAGGCTGCCTCTTTGACCGCGGTGTCGGTGGTCATGATAGCCAACGCTGCCTGATGGGAATTCTGCGTCATTTCCTCTGGGGAAATTTTCTCAGCGATCTCCAAAGAAGCCTTCTCGATCCCCCTGGTAACACTCTCTACAGGCAATTCCACACCGATAACCCCGGTGGAGGCCACAAGCACGTCTTCAGGGGCAATTCCCAGCACCTCGGCGGTCTTCACAGCCATAGCCCAAGCGGCCTCATCCCCCGGTTTTCCCACACAGGCATTGGCGTTGCCGCTGTTAGCCACCATAGCCTGAGCTATACCATTCTCCAAATGTTTTTTGGTGAGAATTAGGGGATGGGCTTTCACCTTATTGCGGGTAAACACTCCCGCAGCTTGAGCCGGCACCTCGGAATAAACCAAGGCCACATCATACTTATCCGGATATTTAATCTCTGCCTTGACTCCAGCTGCCCGAAATCCCTGAGGAGCGGCAATCCCGCCCTCAATCCAGGACCACTTGGGTTGGGGCTCGCCTTTGTTTTCTTTGCTTTGCGTTGTATTATCCATTGAACTCACACCTTTTATTATTTAATAGATTCAATATTATTTAGTAGATCCAAACTGCCTGAATGGGCTTATTTATGGCCAAAGCCCTCTCATTTTAAGCCCTATATTCTCCGGCAGCCCACAGATCAGATTCATATTCTGAATAGCTTGCCCTGAAGCACCTTTGACCAAATTATCCAGCACCGAGACCAGAATAGCCCTCCCGGTTCGCGGATCTATTTTAAGCTGGAGAAAACTATGATTGCTTCCTAAAGCGAACTTGGTTTGGGGCCAAATTCCCTCCGGAAGAATATGCACGAACTCCTCTCCCTCATACTGCTCCTGCCAGCAGGCTTTAAGGTCAGCTTCTGTAACGCCAGGCGTAACCTGAGCGTAGATGGTGGCCAGAATTCCCCGAATCATCGGCACAAGATGAGGGGTAAAATTAACCAGGAGCTCTGCTCCGGCAGCCTCCGTTAATTGCTGCTCTATTTCCGGGGTATGGCGGTGACTGGCTACCCCATAGGCTTTAAAATTCTCATTGACTTCACTGAAAAGGTTTCCTAAAGCAACACCCCGCCCGGCTCCGGAAACTCCGGATTTGGCATCGATGATCAGTCCATCTTTTTGCAGCAGCCCCTTCTGCAGCAGCGGAGCCAAAGCCAATAGGGTGGCTGTGGGATAGCAGCCGGGGTTGGCTACGAGAGTTTTTCCGGCAATCTTATCCCGATATAATTCCGGAAGCCCATAGACGGCTTCCGGCAGCAACTCCTGGGCAGGGTGCTGAACTTTATACCAGGCTTCATAAACTGCTCCATCTTTAAGGCGGAAATCTGCCCCTAAATCGATGACTTTGATCCCCCGGTTCAGCCATTGAGCAGTTCGGCCTGCGGTAAGGCCATGGGGAAGGGCGCAGAATAAAACGTCCAAATCCGGCACCTGTTCATCATCCAGTTTCCCTGTTCCTAACCCTGACCCTGCATCCAGGCTGGAGCTTAGCCCTGAAAACTGTGGGAACATCTCCTCATAGACTGCTCCGCTATTACTGGATGAGCCTAAGTAGGCTAATTCTATTTCAGGGTGATTTTGGAGTAAACGCACCAGCTCTTGGCCTGTATACCCTGTGGCTCCGATAATTCCTACTTTCACACCGATACCTCCTCTATGATTATTTAATAATTATACGTATATATGCATAATAATTCAATCACTTTTTGGGAAATCTTTTTTACTTCTTTTCATCTTTCTTTGATCATTCTTTCCATTATCTTTACTTACTGTTGCTGTGCCATTTTTCTACTTTGTAGATTCTCTCAGAGTTGTGCTATCATGGTATGGAATCAATACCTTAATTCAAACCTGTCGGAATTCATAAAGCAGCTAATTTACGGTTCACTATGAATTGGCCGCTTCTAAATAGGAGGAAACCAAGTGAATTCAGCCATTGGGGAGGTCATGGAAGTCTGTCTTCTGGCCGGTAAAATCATGCTGCAAAGCGGGGCGGAGATCTATCGCATCGAAGATACGATGAACCGTATTGCCCGTACCTGTGCAGTTCCTGAGGCTCACAGCTATGTTACGCCCACAGGGCTTTTCCTATCCCTGCAGGGCCAGGAGCGGAATCAGGAACAGACTAAGTTCCTAAGAATCTATGAACGTCAAATTGACCTGAATAAAATCGTCAGTGTCAATGAGATCTCCCGTAAATTAAGTGAAAAAGAGCTAACCCTTCAGCAGGCCCATGAAGCGCTTTTGGCTATCGAAAAATCCGGCTTCCTTTACCCTTTCTGGCTGCAGCTTATTGCGGCCGCTCTGGCCAGCGGCTTTTTCAGTCTGACCTTTGGGGGAACCATGATTGATTTCCTGCCTTCGGTAGTAGCTGGAGGGCTGGGGTTTTTACTTTATGCCCAAGCCAACCGCCGCATTGCTGTCAAATTCTTTTCCGAAATCTTTGCTGCCTTCACCATCGGCTTTATTGCTTATTTTTTCTATTATCTCGGTATTGATATTCAGATCGACAAAGTCATTATCGGCTCGGTTATGCCTTTAGTGCCCGGTGTATTGATCACCAATGCTGTCCGTGATCTGATGGCCGGGGACCTTATCGCCGGACTTGCCCGCGGAACTGAGGCTTTCTTAACAGCCTTTGCCATCGGTACCGGAATAGCCGTGGTTTTAGCTGTACTTATGTAGGAGGTGTGACACTATGAGTTGGACTGCACTTTACGCAAGTTTTTTTGCCACTATGGCTTTTGGCATTTTGTTTAATGTCCCCCGAAAAAGCCTGTTCACCGGCGGCCTGGTAGGAATGCTGGGTTGGGCTGTCTTTGTGACGCTCACCGTGAATCTGGAGATAGATACTATAACTGCTACTTTGTTTGCCGCTTTTAGTGTCGCTACAATCAGCCAAATTCTTGCCCGGTTCTACAAAATGCCGGTCACAGTCTTTAGTATTGCCGGAATCATCCCTCTGGTTCCCGGGGGTATGGCCTATGCCACCATTCGGCAATTTATTGAAAACAATTACACAGAAGGGGTTCGGTTAGGTACCATCACCCTTCTTATGGCCGGTTCTATTGCCTTTGGTTTGATCTTTTCCGGCGTTATTACGGAAACCTTTAGTCGCAAGAAAGGGGCTTCCAAGCCCAATTTATCTGGTCGGTGATCTGGCTCATGAGTACGAAACTTATCGTTTTCACCCATTAAATGACGGTTGATGTTTGGGAACATTCTTTATGGAATGTCCAAATATCAACCGTCTTGTTACATGCTAAAAAGATTGTTCGGGTACTGCAGATAATCTTTGCCAAGACTTTGTAACGCTTTCCGGTTTCAAAAGTTATCTATATGAGGGGGTGAAGAAGATAGACTTAGAGGCTCTATACCGGCGCTACTTCAAAGAAGTTTTTTTATTCCTGAAAAGTCTTTCCTCCTCAGAAGAAGTTGCAGAGGAAATTACCCAGGAGACCTTCTTCAAAGCTATCAAAGCTATCGACACCTTTGATGGTTCGAAAGACATCCGGGCATGGATTTTTGCCATAGCGCGCAATACATATTACACCCATTACAAAAGAAGCAAGGCCATCATCAATGAACCCTTTATAGAAGATGTCCCGGATCATGGAATTGATGTGTTGGTGCAGATCATGGATGAGGATACAGCCTTTGTAATCCATCAGATTCTGCATGATATGGATGAACCCTACAAAGAGGTCTTTTCTCTTCGGGTTTTTGGTGAACTGCCTTTTGAGAAGATCGGGCTGATCTTTAACAAAAATGCCAGCTGGGCAAGAGTGACCTTTTATCGTGCCAAGAACAAACTATTAAAAACTCTGGAGGGATTGGATGAAAAGGATTAATTGTAATATTATTAAAGACATACTGCCCCTCTATATCGAGAGTGTTGTAAGTGCTGACACGAAAACACTGATCGAGGAACATGTGTCAGAATGCGAAAACTGCGGCAATGAACTGAAAAGAATGCAGACACCCATCAAGTTGGCGGCAGATACCGATGCTACACATCTGAAGAGAATTAGAAAGACATGGCATCGCAAGAAGCTTTGGGTTTCCATTATGACAGCCGCTATTATCACGGTTTTATTTATGGCCGGCCTTTATCTTTACCAGCTTGAGCTTCCGGTCAATTATTCAGAAACCCAAATCTGGACAGAAGAGGTGACTATGCAGGGAGGACTTAAATCTTTTCAAGTAACTATTAGAGGGCGTAATATTGAAATGGTTGAAGCATCCTCTCCGACTTTCAAAGATAGAGACAATGCTGCTTATCATTATAAAATTATCCGGACCACCTTTCTCCGCAACCTTTTCGACTCCGGTGATCGCTCAGTTAGCGTAGGTGTTCCGGAATATTGGCGTGAGATTGACAACTTTGAAAGCAACATTGTCATTGAGTTTGCCGATAAGACCGTCTTATATAGAAATGGCAAGGAAGTGGAGTAATACTGAATAAGCAGACTGACGTAACCAAAATAAAGTTTTTATGGCAGACGAAGCCATTCGGTATTTTCAGAAATGCTGGGCTAATGAGAATAGTAAAATGGTCGGGGAGAAAGCTCAAGAATATATCAGACCAGGTTGTAGACTCCTGGTGTGGAGCTCTATTCTCTGATGCGGAGAACATGTTTGCAGTAACATCGGAAAAGGCAAAGCCACTGAACATAAAGAATTTCACCGAAAACAAAACCGTGAATCGTTGCTTCCCGAAAAGCCCGGCTCAATTGTCTTTTGCTAAACATGCGCCCTAGCCCGGCTCCGCCTCCTTGGAGGGCGTTGGCGACAAAACGTTCATAATGGCGCCATTGGGCGGGCGATATATCGGGCTGCGTTTTCTTCTTTAAGTGAATCAGAACGACATCCACACCAGGCTTGGGATGAAAATCCTCCCGCTGAAAATAGTAAGCAATATCCAGATCGAACAGAGGCTTCAGCAGGAGAGACCTGAGGGTTTCACGGGGTTTTCCCATAAAACGTTTGGCTGCGCTCTTTTCCATAACGAGCCAGGCCTCAGTAGGGGGATTCCTGCTCTCCGTCAGCTTGCGGAGAATAGCGGTAGTATGACAAAAGGGGATGTTGGCAAAGACTTTGTAGGCTCCGGAAGCGGGAAGCCGCCATTGCAAAAAGTCCTGATGGTAGAGATGCAGATTTTCCGTACCCTTAAACTTCTCAAGAAGTTTATCATACAGCCTGGCATCGATTTCCACAGCGGTTACCTTCCGGCATTTGTCCACAAGCAGACGGGTTATATGGCCTTTTCCAGGGCCAATTTCCAGGACATGATCATGGATGCCGATGGTGGTCCGGCCAAGCAGTTTAATAATGGTTCGATGGCTGGTCAAAAAATTTTGGGATACCCAAAGGGGCAGCTTTTGCCCCTGTTTTTTGTTTTTGGACATAAAAAATACACCTCTTTCGCTTCATTGGAGTCGAAAAAAGGCGCACAGAATCTAAGAAAGGGAAAATCGTCTACCGACCTTTCTTATTCCGCACGCCTTATTTACGAAGCCGCATTGAAGCATACATAAGGTGTATTATCCTCCAAAATAACTGTTAATTTGAGATGATTACCTTTAAAATTATACAGAAATTCGGAGTGTTGTCAATGCGCATAGACTTCACTGAATTTGCTTATTGTATAGTCCAAAGATATAATGAACTTTAGAACATGGTATGATGTGGCATAAGTATTATCTGGCGAAAACAAACCGGCAAATGATATTGACAGGAGCATTTATGCAGATTAATCGATTGTTTGAAATCATCTACATCCTTCTGGAAAAACGGACTGTAACTGCGGCGGAGCTGGCGGAACGCTTTGAGGTTTCGGCCAGAACCATTTATCGTGATGTGGAAATCCTCGCTCAGGGGGGTATGCCCATCTATATGAGCAAAGGCAAGGGGGGCGGCATTTCCCTGCTGCCGGATTTTATCCTCAACAAGGCGGTTCTCACCGAAGAGGAGAAAAGTGAAATTCTCTCCTCTCTGCAAGCCTTCAACGCCGTCAATCTTTCCAAAGGTGAAACGGCCCTGAGCAAGCTCACCAGTATGCTGGGTGCCAAAAATACCGACTGGATCGAGGTTGACTTTTCATCCTGGGGACATTTTGAAAATGATGAGGCGAATTTTGAGAACATCAAAACCTCCATCATCGAAAAGAAAATAATTACCTTTATGTACGCCAGCGGAAAAGCGGAAAAACTGCTCCGTGAGGTCTTACCGCTGAAGCTTGTGTTCAAGGGGGCGGCCTGGTATCTTTACGGCTACTGCACCCTGCGCAAGGATTACCGGTTTTTCAAACTGAGGAGAATAACCGAACTATCGGTAACCAACACTGGTTTTGAGATGAAAACACCGGAAACCATCTTTGCGGGGCAGAAGCTTGACGCGGACTCTTACATCAAAACCGAACTGCTTATCTCAAAGATAGTGGCTTTCCGGGTTTATGACGAAATCAGCCACTATGAAATCAATGAAAACGGCGACTTTGTTTGCCAGCTTTATCTGCCGGACATCGCCACCATATGCGCTTATGCCGCCTCTTTCGGAGCATACTGTACCATTCTTTCACCTGAACAAGCCATTGCTGAAATGAAGCGCCGGTTGCAGAATTCTTTGAAAAACTATTCCTAATATGACATACTGTTGTCATATTAGCCGGACTATACTGTGATTACCCTATAACTAATATGGAAAGAGGTAATCACTATGAACTATGAAATCGTCACCCTTCCAGAGAAAATCGTTGTCGGTGTAACGGCAAGAACTTCACACACCGATCCCCAATGCCAGCAGGTAATCGGCGGTTTATGGCAGAAATTCATGGAGGATGGAATCTGGGCGTCCATTCAGAACCAGGCGAACCCCTACTGCCTAGGACTGTACTCCGGCTATGACGAAACATCCTATGATGTCACCGTAGGCGCCGAAGTGACGAAAAACGAAAATCTCCAACTGGTCGAAAAAATCATTCCCGCCGGCAACTACGCCGTATTCCAGATCAAGGGCGATGTTGTCAAAGACGTAGCAGAGGCATGGGATAAAATCTGGGCACTGCCTCTGGAGAGAAGCTTTACCGGTGATTTTGAAGAGTACCTGAGCAATGAAAACGGCGTGGCGGAGATCAAAATCTATATTGCATTAAAATAAAATCCATATTAAATGGGAATATTTCACGGGAATAAGGTAAGGAGTTGGACTTGTGGCTGTCTGGAATCCATGGCGGGGCTGTCACCGCTACAGTGAGGGCTGTAAATTCTGTTATATCCATAAAGGGGACATCAAAAGAGGGATGGACACCAATCTGATTGTGAAGTCCGCCAAATTCAACGCCCCTGTGGCTGTGAACAAACAAGGCCACTACATCATGAAATCCGGGCAGCTTGTTTATTGCTGTTTTTCAACCGACTTCCTCCTTGAGGAGGCTGACCCCTGGCGGAATGAATGCTGGAGCATGATGAAAGAGCGCCCTGATCTGCACTTTCTTTTTCTCACTAAGAGGATTGAGCGCTTTTCCCAGTGCCTTCCCGATGACTGGGGTGAGGGGTATGAGAATGTCACGGTGGGCTGTACGGTGGAAAACCAGCAAACTGCGGATGAACGTCTGGAAATTTTTTCAAAGCTGCCTATCAAACACAAAAATATCGCCCTTCAGCCCATGCTTGAGGCGATAGATATTGAAAAGTATTTAGAGAACATTGAGTTAGTCGTCGTGGGCGGGGAATATGACCGCAATGCCAGACCTTTTGATTATGACTGGGCCCTGGCGGTCAGAGAGCAGTGTATGCGGCATAACGTCAGCTTTTCTTTCCGTCAGTGCGGGACCAACTTTATCCAGAACGGAAAACTGCGCAGGCTTAATTACGGCATGCTGTTCAAGTGTGCCCGAGAGAGCAATATAGACTATCAGGCAGGAAGGGAGTAAAGTTATGCTGGAGTTACCCGAAGTCCTCACTCTGACCAGGCAGCTGAACGAAAGTGTGAAAAACCGGCGTATCCTGAAAGTATGGCCCCCCACAAAAGCTCATAAATTCTGCTGGTATAGCGGCGAACCCGAAGAATATGACAAGGCACTTTCCGGCAGCAGGATTGCCGGGGCCGAGGGATTCGGCATCTTCGCGGAACTGATTTTTGACAATGGCCGGAGACTGTGCGTCAACGACGGGGTGAATCTCCGTCTTATGCCGGCCGGTAAAGCCCCGGGGAATTATCAGTTGATGATGGAGCTGGACGACGGGCAGGCCCTGGTTTTTACGGTGGCCATGTACGGCGGAATATTTGCGCACGACGGCAGCTATGACAATCACTATTACCTGGCCAGCAGGAACTCTATCTCCCCCTTTGCCCAGGATTTCCCCGATTATTACCTCCGCCTCTTTTCAGAAAGCAAACCAACCCTCAGCGCCAAGGCCTTTCTGGCCACGGAGCAACGTTTTCCCGGCATCGGCAACGGTACGCTGCAGGATATTCTTTTTGAAGCGGGCATCCATCCGAAACGCAAAATAGTCACCCTGGCTGAAAGGGAACGGGATAAGCTGCTTCAGGCGGTTATGAAAGTGCTGAATGAGATGGCAAAGCTTGGCGGCCGTGACACGGAAAAAGATTTGTTCGGAGTTTCCGGGGGATACAAGACAAAGATGTCAAAGAATACAGCAGGAACGGACTGTGAGCAATGTGGCGGGACAATCCTTAAGGAAAGCTACCTGGGGGGCTCAGTGTATTTCTGCCCGGAATGCCAGCCCCAGAATTTGGCTGGTCAACACCCGGTCAGATGATTTGAGAGGGTATGTTGGAGGAAGGGCTTGCCAGATTCGAAACCGGTTTCGAATCTTGGTTTAACTCCAAGAAACGGGGGCGTCGCAAAACTATTTACGCCCTTTTTTATGGGTTGTTTTCATCCGCCCAATCCACCTTCAAAAGCTAAGTAACTTCTGTTTGACTTAACTTTAATAATGTGATAGCATCTTGAAATATGATGTTACATAGAAACACAACATAATATCGACAAATGAAGTTTGTAGGAAAAAGGCTGCGCCCTGCCGAAGGAGTAACACTCTCAGGTGCCTGGTATTTCAGGTGAGGACTATGAATGGATGTAACTCTGGAGAATCCCATTTTGGGTGCCGAAGGTGTAAGGCTCGAATTCCTCGGGCTAATCTCTCAGGCCAAAGAACAGAGAATCTGTGCTCAAGTACTTTTGGGCCTTTTTGCGCGTATCCAGAGTCAAACCATATGCTTATGGTTTGACTCTTTTATTTGTCAACAAACAATGCATCAGGAGGAGTGTTCAGCATGGAATGGTTTTCTAATTTAGTCGTCAGCATCAACGCAGTATTATGGGATGTCTTTTTAATTCTTCTTCTTTGTGGTGTGGGCATTTATTTTACGATTCTTACCAAAGGGGTACAATTTCGCCTGTTCAAACAGAGCTTTAAGCTAACCTTCGGCTCTATTACTTTGAGAGGTAATGCAGCCAGCGATAAGGAAGGCATGACCTCATTTCAGTCTCTGATCACCTCGGTGTCCGCCCAGATTGGTACAGGAAATCTGGCGGGTGTGGCTACCGCTATGGTATCCGGCGGCCCCGGCGCCGTATTTTGGATGTGGGTGAGTGCAATTTTAGGCATGGCTACCATTTATGCCGAAGCTACTCTTGCTCAGCGTTATAAAACCACGAAAAACGGCGAGCTGGTGGGCGGACCGGTCTATTACATCCGCGCCGCCATCAAGGGGCGGACCGGTAGGGTGGTTGCCGCTGTTTTTGCCCTTTTGCTTATCATGGCCCTTGGCTTCATGGGCAATATGGTTCAGGCCAATTCTGTGGGCGGGGCCATGGAAACCGCTTTCGGGATTCCTTCAGAAATCATCGGGATAGGATTGGCACTTATTTGCTTGCTGGTTTTCCTGGGGGGTGTTAAGCGTATTGTTGCCGTTGCGGAAAAAGTGGTTCCTTTTATGGCAGTTTTCTTTACTTTGGCATCCTTTGTAGTTATCGGCGCAAATTTCTCTAACATTATCCCTGCCTTTCATGATATTTTTGTGGGCGCCTTCTATCCTCAGGCGGTTTTAGGGGGTGTCCTGGGGGTAAGCGTGCAGCAGGCCATCCGTTTCGGCATTGCCCGGGGCTTGTTCACCCATGAAGCCGGTATGGGATCAACGCCTCACGCCCATGCTCTGGCCCGTGTCAAAGACCCTTGTGATCAAGGCCTTGTCGCCATGATGGGGGTTTTTATCGATACCATTGTTTTACTGCCCTTAACTGTTCTGGCCATTTTAACTTCAGGTGTATTGGGCTCTGCCGATGCCAACGGTGAATTCGTCACTGGAATTCAACTGACTCAGGCTGCTTATGCCCAGGTCTTTGGTCAATTCGGCTATGTCATTATTGCCATCTGTGTCCTTTTCTTTGCTTTTGCTACAATTATGGGCTGGTACTTTTTCGGTCTGGCCAATGTAAAGTATCTCTTCGGAAAAAAAGCAGTTCCTTTTTATGCCATACTGGTTGCTGTGTTTGTAGGTGTTGGCTGCGCCCTCAAGGTTGACCTGGTGTGGAATTTGGCCGATCTTTTTAACGGCTTAATGGTCATCCCCAATATTTTGGCCTTGATCATTCTGGGTGGGGTTGTGGCCAGACTCACCAAAAACTGGGGCTCGAGAAGCTAGCTGACTTCGATGGCCACCTTGCTCCCGCCCAGCCCGGCTTGAGCAGGTGTGACCATGAGCTTGACGGGCACTCTGTTCTTGATCGAATCCACGTGGCTGATGATGCCCACGGATAATCGGTCATGGTGGAGCCTTTCCAGGGAGTCCATCACCACTTCCAGGAGGTTGTCATCCAGAGTTCCGAAGCCCTCATCCAAGAAAAACAACTCTAAAGGGGCCGTTCCTTTAAGCTGAATTTGGGCGGACAGAGCTAACGCCAAAGATAAAGAGGCCAGGAAGGTTTCCCCGCCGGATAAGGTAGTGGCATCCCGTTGGGCGCCGCCGTTCTTATAATCCCGGATCAGGAACTTTCCGTTCTGGTCCACTTCCAGGCCATAGTTGCCCCCGGTAATCTCTCTGAGCCGCTTACCGGCTTCGATAGAGACGTATTTCAGTTGGTGGGCCGCCACAAATTCAACGAATCGCTTCCCCCTGAATAATTTCTCCAGATCCCGCAAAAGTCCCAGCTGACGTTCCAGCTCTGCCTGACTCTTCAGCAGGTCTTTTTTCTTCGCCAAATTCTCTTTCATGGTCCTGACATGGGTCTCGATCTCAATCTTGCTTTCCTCCAGCCCTTTGCAGAGGGTTTCTTTTTCTTCCTTGAGCCTTTGCATTTGCTCCCATTGTTCAGCGGTCAAACTCCGCCCGCCAAGCTTCTTTTGCAAATTCCCAATGGCGCCAAGAAGCTGAGTTAAGGAGTCCTGATAGTCCTTGACCTGCCTTTTTAGTTTCTCTATCTCATCTCTGCTCAGTAGATGACTCTTCGCTTCCTCAATATTCCCGATCTGTTCCTCCTGTAAAACCTTATCCAGAGACTCCTTATCCTTTTGACTTCTTTCCGCCAGGCCTTGCCAGCTGGTGTGTGCTGATTGCAGGCGGACATAGCACTCGTTGTACTGTTGTTCCGTCTCGTTTTTCCTTGTTTCGGCCTGGACATAGCTCTGCTCGATCCGGGTTATTTGGCTGATGAGTTCCTTTTGATAGACCTCTAAATTCTCCACCTCACTCACTTTGGCTTTTATGGCAGTCTGCTTATCCTGAATGCTGCTCTCTTTCTCTTTGAGGACTCCCAGGCTTTCCTTTAAGGATTCTGTCAGGGCAGACAGTTCCGTACTCAGAAATTCTTTTCTGGCCTGAGCTTTTTTTAAGGTATCCCTTAAGCCTTTCAGCTCACTCTCCAGTCCGGCCTTCTCTTTTTCCTTGACGGCAATCTCCTGGTGCTCCTGCTTAAGGTCCCGGATATTCAGTTCAGCTCTAAGAGCGGTTAGTTCCTGCTCATAAGCTTCATATTTAGCCTTTGCCAGTTCGAGATTCTTCCCTCTGCTCTCCAGTTGGCCCATTGTTTCTGTTTTAATGGTATTTTGCTCATTAAGCTTTATGGCCAGCTGATTTTTCTCTTGAGTCAGCCGGTTGAGCTCTGCTTCCAATTCTCCTTTTTGCTTTGTATATCGGGATATCCCGTCCCTTAACGTCTCAAATTCCTTCTGCATAGCCTCAGGGTCATAGGCTTTGTATTCTTCTCCTAGGGCGGCAGCTTTTTCTTCAACCTCTTTCAGGGTGTTTTCCAGGGTCTTGATCTGTTCCTGGGCCTGAATCATTTCCTGGTACAGGCTTTGTTCCTGCTCCTTCCCTTCCCTTAAAGCAGCTTGGATCTCTTCAAGCTTTTCAGTATCAACAGCAGCATTCCCATGATCAGGCTGATGGTGGGTCGATCCGCACACCGGGCAAGCTTCTCCCTCAATCAAGGCCACGCGCAAGGCATGAGCCAGATTTTCCCTTTCAGCTTTCTTCAGATCGTTCTCCAGCTCAGTGATTTTCTGTGCCAATTGAACTTTTTGCTGTTGGGTAGTATCCAACTTGGGCAAAAGATCACGGATACCCGCTTCGCTGCGACTGATGGCACCAGAATACTCGTGATGCCTGGCCCATTGTTCCTTGACTTGATTGAGCTTTTCCTGCAAGGCAATCAGGGTTTCCGAGTCTCCCGGGCAGGTTTCCTCTAAATTCTGAAGGGTTAAAGCAAATCCTTGGAGTATCTCCGTCTTGGCCTCCAGCTCTTGTGAATATTTCAGCCCCTTTTCCTGGGCCTCTTGAAGCTTCTCATCAATGCTTTTGACTTCTGAGCCTAAGCTGACCACCTGTTGCCCGGCTTCTTCCCAGCGGCTGAAGGTAAGGAGGGCTTCATTGATTTTCTGCTTAAACTCTTGGTCGATGGTTAAAGCTTCCACCTTTTGCTCTTTCTCCTGAATATCAGCATTGACCTTGGCAATAAATTCTTCACCTTTATGTATTCGGCCTTGCTTCTCTTCCCGTTCCTGTTCCAGCCGGCCAATACTCTCTTGAAGAGACTGCTTTTCCTGGATGAGGCCCTCCAGCTTCTTTTTCTCCAGGATAGCGTCGGCAGCACTCTGTTCACGCAGCCTTAAAGCAGGAAGCTCTTTGTCTTTTTGAGCCCCCGCTTGTTCCCATTGAGCCTCTGCTTCCTTTTTCTGTAAAGCCAAAGCTGCAGTGTCCCTCTCGAATTGGGCTACTTGAGCCTGAGTTGTGGCGATCTTCCCCAGAGTATCTTTATATTGATCCAGATAAGGTTTAACCCTTAAGGACCGTTCCCCGAGAGTCGCTTTGATTTCACTTTCTTTAATCACAGCTGCCGCTTTTTCAAGTTCAGCTTTTTGAGCTTCCTGCCGGCTTAATTCCCCCTGCAGCTCCCACACTTCTTTCCCGTTGTGAAAATCATCAACCGCCTTTGTTAATTCCGCCTGAAACTGCACCAGCTGCTCTTCAAGGGAGCCTAATTCCTTGTTCTTTGCTTCCAAAAGCTCTTCACTGCACTCTTCATAGGATTTGAGCTGACCTGCCAGGACATTGGCTTTGTCCAGCTCCAGCCGGACTCTTGCTGCTAAGCGGGAGGACAGTTCATCGCCATATCTTTGCAGATTAAACAACCTTTCCAGCATTTCTCTGCGGTCTTTTCCCTCCAGCCTCAGAAACTCGCTGAATTTCCCCTGAGGCAGAACCACGGTGCGGGTGAAATCTTCCAGGGTCAGGCCGATGATTTCCTCACTCTTTTTGGTAACCTCCCTGACCTGTTCTTCCAAAACCGCCTCTTCGCCGGCGGTTATAAGCAGCATCTTGGCCGAGTGGGTGCGCACATTGCCTGACTTTTTATCTCTGCGAAACTCCCGATCCACCCGATAAGTCTTGGTGTCCTTCTCTGCAATCTGGAATTCGTAGCTGACCTGCAACGATTCGCAGTTAGTGTTCATGTAATTGGTGCTTCCCCGGGCCACTGCGCCATAAAGAGCCAGAGTCATTCCGTCCAGGATAGTGGATTTGCCGCTGCCGGTGGGTCCGAAAATGCCGAATAAACCTTTGCTGGTAAGCTGGGAGAAATCAATTTCCTGGGTATCGATAAAGCTGTTCAGCCCTTTGATCTTAAGCTTAATGGGTCTCATGGATTTCTTCCCCCTCCTGTTCCTGGATAATGGATAACAATAAATCCACAATCTCCTGCTGAGGCTCTACCGTTCTTTCTTTGCGATAGAATTCTTTAAAGATATCCTCAATTTTCTGATCGGCAAAACTGTTCAGGGTGAATTCCTCACTTTCCCTTCCAGGCAAAACCGGCACTATCTCCAGGATGTCTTTCTTGGCGCTTTTCATGAGCTTAAGCTCATCTTCCCGAATATAGCGATCCGTATTGACTTCCAAGTATACCCAACAATCCCTGTCTTTGTTTTCTTCACATTTCTTGAGAGCCGCCTCGATGCTCCCGCACTTCCAGACTTCAATCGGTTTGTACACTTTAAAATCCACCTCTTCAAGAGCGTACTCTTGTTGGGGCTTCAAATCGACAATGAAACCTTTCTTAGCGAAAGGGATCTCCTTTTTGCTGTAGTGAATAGGGGAGCCTGCATAGCGTGCTCTTTTGTCTGTACCGGGAACGATTTGCGGCTTATGTATATGACCCAGGGCAATATATTGAGCTGCCTTGGGAAAGCAGCTGCCGTCCACGATAAAGCTCCCTCCCAATTGAATGCTTCGTTCTGAGCCAGATTCTTCGCTTCCTGCAGCAAAGAGATGGGACACTATCATATTGATTGTATCTTCCCGAAACTTTTCACTTAGGCTGTCCAGGAGCATTTTGATTTTATCCCCATAAATTTTGAGCCGTTCCTCTTCTTCATCCATGGCACCGTATAAGACTTCGTTGAGCCTTTTTTCACTGGGGTAAGGTAGAGTGAGGATCACGGCTTTTTCCCCGTTGATCTCAAGTTCCACAAAGCCTTCACCCGAATCGATCACCTGATGCCTGCCATACTCCCCTTGGGCAACAATCGTCTTCGGTGTTCCCACCATAATAATTCCATGATCCCTGGCCAACGGCCCTGCGGCCACCAAGCGTTCCGGGTTGTCATGGTTTCCGGCGATGACTAAGGTGAGCCGCTCTCCATTGGCGGATAATTTCTTCAAGGTGTCATAAAACATTTTCTCCGCTTTGGCCGGGGGATTGGGGCTGTCATACACATCTCCGGCGATCATGACCAAATCCACCTGTTTCGCCTCGACCATATCAATAAAATCCTTCAGAAAAAGCTCCTGCTCCTCCATCCGGCTCAAACCCTCTAAATTCTTGCCTAAATGCCAATCCGAAGTATGTAGAATCCTCACATTCCCCATCCTTTCTCTCTATGGAGCCGGTAAATATCTTTTTGAGGAGCCGCACAATCCGGCTGCCTCAACTTTATGTGCTAAACCCATTATAGCTTATAGTCAGGACAAAATACTGACTAAAATCATGGTAAGTGTAAAAGAAAAAGCCGCTGCTTCAATCCCAAAGCAACGACTCCTATGGCGCGGAGCATTATCGCTGTTTCCCGGAGGGCCGGGGGTTCAATTCCCGCTTGGCAAGATTTAACAGCTTCGGGGAGCTTAAAATATCCCAGCCGGTAAGGGCTAAGGCTTGAATAGCCAGCAAAAGCAGGCGCTCTCCCGGAGCGGAAAGGCAGGCCTGGGCAAAATCCCGTGTATGGGGTATGTTCATCCCTCCCCCAAGGGTTAAGTAAGGATGAATAGCCGGGACAATCCGGCTGACATTTCCCATATCCACAGAACCCATGGCCGATTGGGGAGGAGAAATGTTGCGAACGCCTAATTCCCGAAGATTGGTTTCAAAAGCCCCGGCTAGGGCACGATTGCTTTGCATTTCATCATACGAGTTTTCAAACATGTTCCAAGTGACTTTGGCTGAGACCGCGGACGCAGCCTCTTGGGCACAGCGTATTACCTGGTTGCGAATGATATTCAACACCTTCCTCTGGCGTGCCCGCAGATAAAACCGTGCCACAGCCCGTTCCGGTATCACATTGGGTGAGGTGCCGCCCTCTGTGATAATTCCATTAATATAAGCATCTTGAGGAAGATTATCCTTCAACCGGTTTGTCCGATTGAAAAAATCGATCAGGGCTTCTAAGGCATTCACTCCATAATAAGCAGCTGCTACAGCGTGGGCCGCTTTTCCTAAAAAAACGAACTCCAAGGCATCTAAGGCCAACGAGGAGATGATCGTAGCATTCTGACTCCCCGGGTGGAACATAAGGGCCGCATCCACCCCTTCAAATGCCCCTTCATTCACTAGAATGACCTTGCCGCCGCTGGTTTCCTCTGCCGGGCTTCCCACAACCCAGATCTCACCGGACAGTTCAAGGCTTTTGCTCAAAGCAATGGCTGCTCCCACACTGGCCGCCCCGATCAAATTATGCCCGCAGCCATGACCAATTCCCGGTAAAGCATCATACTCCGCTAAAAAAGCAAGTCGGGGACCAGGCTTATACCCTGAAAAGCGGGCGATAAATGCCGTATCCAAACCGGCTGCCGGCTGTTGAATTTCAAAGCCATGGCTTTTAAGCAGTTGGGTTAAGGTCTCCACCGCAAAATATTCCTGATACCCGAGCTCCGGACGCTCGCCAATCAGGCGTGCTGCCTCCCATGCTTCTTTCCAGACGATACAAGCCTGATCTCTAAAGAACATCTTAAGGGCGTCCATTAAAACAACTCCCTCTCTTTAGGAATTCCCGTCGATTGTTGTGCTATTGAGTTTATCTCGTATTCCTTCAAAGAGGACCCATGAAAACAAGATACCCATCACAGCCAAACCATATTGCTGCCATAGGAACTGATATCCTATTTTTAGGTTGGAGAGAATGGCCAGTGTATCGAGAAACCAATCCCACCTATTCTGGAGCCAGGCCAGCATAGGAATATTGGCGGTAAGCCACAGGACAAAGGTATTTAACCCGCCGCCAAGCCAAGGTCCCAAAAACCAGTTGATGAGAAAGAGACTTAAAGAAAGGACAAATAGCCCGCTTAAAAAAATGGTCCCCCATTTTCTGCGTTGCCTAACTAAGCGCTTTGCCTGAAAATCCACCGGAGCAGCAAGAATCTGTTCTATAATTCTCGCCTGCATTTCTTGCAAAGGCTCTTGCGCTATGGGCTTATCCTGAAATACCGACTTAAGCAGATCATCCATTTCCTTCATGACCATTCCTCCCTTCCATGATTTGGCGGAGTTTTTCTTTACCTCGATGGAGGTGCGTCTTGACTGAACTGATGGGAATATTTAAAACCTAGATTCTACGTCAGTACTTCAAAAAGCATAATCAAAGCCTTGATAAATATGCGTTCCTTCGAAATTCAGCTTTCACCCATTGGGTGAAAGAAAAGTGCTCAAAAATATGTTAAATTATCAGCTTTTATGACTCGATATATGGTAAAATAATAGTAAGAAAAGTAGTAAAAAGGGGTTCTAATTATGATTAATAAAATTGATTTCAAAGCTAAGAATCTAACATCAAATGCAGGTCTTTTTCTGCTCCTTGAGAATGCAAAAAGCAATGGGATTTTTGATTTTATTGAAAATGACCTCGTATTTGATAATGACTCAACAAATAAAATCAAGATGAATCATATAAAGACCATGCTCTGCGGTCACTTCATTGGCATTGATAAGTTAGAACGTCTAAAGCTACTTCAAAATGATCCCCTCGTCAACGAGTTTGATATTTCCGTAAAAGAACCTGAAACAGTGTCACGGTTTCTAGGAAACTTCAACTTCAAGACAACCCAAATGTTTAGAGACATTAATTTTAAAGTCTTTAAAAAACTGCTCACTAAAAGTAAATTGACATCCATTACGATTGATATTGATAGTAGTGTAATTAACGTAGAAGGTCATCAAGAAGGTGCGTCAAAAGGATATAATCCTAAGAAACTGGGAAACCGATGCTACAATATCCAATTTGCATTTTGCGACGAATTAAAAGCATATGTTACCGGATTTGTAAGAAGTGGCAATACTTACACTGCAAACGGTGCTGCGGAAATGATCAAAGAAATTGTTGCTAACATCAAATCAGACGATTTAGAAATTTTATTTCGAATGGATAGTGGCTACTTTGATGAAAAAATTATCGAAACGATAGAATCTCTTGGATGCAAATATTTAATTAAAGCCAAAAGTTATTCTACACTCACCTCACAAGCAACGAATTCATCAATTGTATTCGTTAAAGGAGAAGAAGGTAGAGAAACTACAGAACTGTATACAAAATTAGTTAAATGGGAAAAAGACAGAAGATTTGTCGTATCTCGCGTACTGAAACCAGAAAAAGAAAGAGCACAATTATCACTTTTAGAAGGTTCCGAATACGACTACTTTTTCTTTGTAACAAATACTACCTTGCTTTCTGAAAAAGTAGTTATATACTATGAAAAGCGTGGTAATGCTGAAAACTATATCAAAGAAGCCAAATACGACATGGCGGTGGGTCATCTCTTGCTAAAGTCATTTTGGGCGAATGAAGCCGTGTTTCAAATGATGATGCTTTCATATAACCTATTTTTGTTGTTCAAGTTTGATTCCTTGGACTCTTCAGAATACAGACAGCAAATAAAGACCTTTCGTTTGAAGTATGTATTTCTTGCAGCAAAAATAATCAAAACCGCAAGATATGTAATCATGAAGTTGTCGGAAAACTATCCGTACAAGGGAGTGTATGAAAAATGTCTGGTATAATAAGAATATCATCAATAAAATTGAGTGTTGCTCTGTGGATAACTTGCAGAGTTTATTAAGTATCATTGCAGCAAAGATGAAATCAATGATTTATCAAAAATGATTGAAAGGTGGTTGTAAATAATGTTACAATGTGTGAGAAGCAGTCTAAATTCTTCGTGAAATAGTGATTTTTGAAGCTAATAAAAAACACACGTGGAATTTAGGTTTTCTTTATAAACATAGGGGGAATTGCATGAAACGTTGCCTCATCTGCCTAGAAGAATTGGATCTGTTTCGGGGTCTGGAAAAAGAACAGATTACAAACTTGTGTCAATGTACAAATAAAAAACGGCTGTCCAAAGGACACTATCTTTTTTATCAAGGGGATATTACAAGTACTATATTTCTTGTGAAATCAGGAAAACTTAAACTTGTGCAAAGTGCTGAAGATGGACATGAAACAATTCTGGATATCTGTGGTCCCGGTGAGGTACTAGGTGAGTTGTCGCTATATCAAGAACAAAAGGAATGTTCTAGCGCGTTAGCCATGGAAGAGGCTTGCATCTGTTGCTTTAGTAAAATGCAATTTGAAATGTTAATTAAGAAAGATCCTTCTTTTGCCTTAAGGATAATTGATTACCTTGGGCAAAAGCGTTATGCCAATATGAATTCAGATAAGGAAACTAGACGAACTGTAAAAGAAAGATTATTAGGTCTATTTTATAACCTTGCCAACCAATATGGGAAAAAGCTGCCAAACGCGACAATGATCGATTTAATAATTACGCAGCAGGAATTAGCTGATATGATTGGTTCTTCACGGGTAATGGTCATTCAGGCCCTTAATGAGTTAAAAGAAGCCAAAATAGTCGACCGCACTAACAGATATTACATATTAAAAGATGACCCTTGTCTTAGTACGCACATATTTAAATAATAGGGTCAAGCAGCTACTTCTCTGATTTTTAGGTATGGAAATTCAACTTTTCAAATTTTTTTATTAATTGTTAAATACTTAACAGTATTAGAAACATAAATCACCTTATAATAAATCATAATTATATTCTAGGAGGGATTTTCTTTGATAGCTTTAGGTCCTATAGAAATAATGAATCATACTCCCTGGCATTTTCTGGCTGCATGTGTGCTCCTGGTCTTATTTTTTATCGCTACTTTTAGTGATGACCAAAACCTAAAAACAAAACTCCGTAAAATCATGTATGTTGTCTTTGGCTTCGCAGTATTAACAGGATGCTATGTTTGGACACTTGTTGATTTTAGCCTTCCATTGTTAATCAAGAGCATTGGAGGTTTCGCACTCTTTTGGGTGATGATCCAACTCACAAAGAACCGATTCAATAAACTTTATTGGGGGTTATTTATTTTAATTGCCGCTGTAGGTTTGACATTGGCTTTCGTCTACATTTAATTGAATTAATTAACCTGTTATAAGACTAATTATCCGAAACAATATCAGGCCGCTTCTAACGGAGTAAAGGGTTGAACAAAGGGAAATACAAACGCTGTCAAGTAGTAAAATATACTATAGAAATTGATTAAAATGGGGGGCTGTAACGAAACTTAGCCCCAAGCGAAAGACGTCAATTATGGCGTCTATTCTTTTTGGGGTGTTGCAGGGTTGCATAGATTTTCCGTAAAACTGTGCTTATCTCTTCATAGCTTAGCTCCTGTTGGTAACGCAGATAGAGTGCTTGCCGGTAATGCTCGGGCAATTCTTCCAGGATCGCCCTGACGTCCAAGGCCTGCTCTTTGGCCAAATAGGCTTCCTCCGGTCCCATCTGCCGGTCCACCAGGCTCTCATCGATACTCAAAGGAATTTCCCGCTTTCTCTTGCGCATAAGATCGATGGCCTTATTTCTGGCAATGGCATAGAGCCAGGCCCGAAAAGTATATTTATCCGAGTAGCGCCAAAGATTCCCATAAGCTGCTAAAAAAGCTTCCTGGGCACAATCAAAGACTTCATCCTCAGCGCCCAGTATTCCGCGTAAAAAATGAATTAAGGGTTCTTGATAGCGCTGGACCAGCAATCCGTATTGCTCATGCCTTCCCTTAAGAACCTGCTGAATTAATTCAGCATCTTCCATAATGACGAGCAGCTCCTATCTCTTTCTTCTACCTCTCATCATGGTTACGTTTCAACACCTAAAAAAGTTTCGCTATTATCATTTTAAGCCGTATTCATGAATTCTGCAATTCAACTTTTGGCTAGAATTCTTTATTATATTTAAACTTTTTGTCACGGATAAATTTTTTGTCCAAAAGCCGAGCTTATGAGACCCACTGCTAATTCCGCGGTCTTATTCTGCGCATCCAAAATGGGGTTGACCTCTACCACATCCATGCTCAACAGGCATTGGCAATCAGCAACCATCTCCATAGCCAAATGAGCTTCCCGATAGGTCATCCCCCCTTGAACCGGGGTTCCAACACCGGGAGCCTCACTGGGGTCCAATACATCCAGATCAAAGCTGATATGGACTCCGTGGGTACCTCGATTGGCGATTTCCAGCCCTTGCCGAACCACCGCCTCCATACCCAAGCGGTCAATATCGCTCATGGTAAACACTGTAATCCCGGATTGGCGGATCATAGCCCGCTCTTCATCGTCAAAATCCCGGGCCCCGATAATCACGGTGTTTTCTTCCTTGATCTTCCGGGCGGCTCCGCCAATACTGGTTAACTCCTTAACGCCAATACCATTGGCCACAGCTAAGGGCATGCCATGAATATTGCCGCTGGAGGTGGTTTCCATGGAATTATAATCCCCATGGGTATCAAACCAAATAACGCCAAACTGCTTGCCGCTGGCGGCACACCCCGCTAAGGAGCCTATTCCCAAGCTGTGATCCCCCCCGATAATTAAGGGAATGACCTCCTCCTTAATGGCTTGAGCCACCAGGGGATAGAGCTTTTGATTGACCTCTGAAATCTCAGGAAGATATTTGAGCAGAGGATCTTTAATTTCCCGGGTCTCGGCGATCGGTACATCGATATTACCCACATCCTCCACTTCCCAGCCCAGCTTTTTTAAGCGCTCATGAAGACCCGCATAGCGAATAGCACTGGGACCCATATCCACCCCTCTCCGATCCGCTCCTAAGTCGATAGGCACTCCTATGATGCGCACCTTTCTTCTTTCCATTGATAACCCCTTCTTTCGATTTTAAGATTGTAAACCTTGTGCTCCTCAGGTTTGCTTTATATTTTGTTTTTTATGGTATGAGTCTCTTATTAAGCTTTTCAAGGAAAAGAAATTTATATACAAAAAAAGCAATAGGAGGTCATTAGGGAGGCGCTAAACTTTTTTGATTCCTTTCAGAATATAACCTAATCCGAGTCCTAAGAAAGCACCTATTGTAGGCAAATGGAAACAGCAGACTTTAAAAATCTGCTGCTATTTTCTAAAATGTTCAATTGGACTTAAGGGATGAGCTGCTTCAGAATCTCTTCCATATCCATGCCTTGGATTAGCTCAAAACTTCCCGCTTGAAAACGGCCGGCCAGATTCTTTTGCTTAACTAAATCCAGGAATTCGTCTTTCGAAGATATCCATCCTTCGTCAAGCAGAAGGCCGGCAATTCTATCTGCCGTAGATCCTGAGGGAATAACAAAGGTTTGCGAGGGCTGGGGGTTCTGTACAGGGTTTTCTCCCGTCTCATCAGGCTTTACCGGATTTTCGGGAAGCTCAGGGTTGTTGTTCCCCTCCCTGTTCTCATCTTCACCTGGATCAGGAACCTCACCCTGGCTTTCGCTGCCCGGTGTGTTGCCGCCAGGGCCGGTCTGCTCCGGCGGTGAACTCCCGGCAAAGTTAATGCTCACAGGGGGAATCACCATGGCCAGAAGAGCACTGAGTATCAGTCCTGAAGCCAACCCTAATATATAGGAGCGGGATAGCTTCATGCTTTCAGCCCCTTTCCCTTAAGGGCTGTACGCAGAACCATATTGACTGCATCCCGGCTGATGGCCAAATGGCCGGCAATTTCTGCTACAGACCAGCCTTGTTGATCAAGCTCCAAAACCCATTGATACTTTTCAGGGAGCATTGGAGAAAGGGGCTCCGCTTCAGTGTACCGGTCAAGAGGTTCCAGAGGAGAATCGCTCAAAGTATTGCCATTATCATAGAGACGATGATAATGATTGGTCCCCTGACTTGAGTTCAGAGGATTGGCAGAGAGATAAGGCTGGGGTTTCATCTGAGGCTGGGGCTGAGCAAAAGTGTTCACAGCTGAAGAGGTCAATTGATTAATATTAATCTTCTGGGCATTAACCTCGGTACGGAGATCCGCTTGAACGTTCTCATTGCGGAACAGTCTCAACTCATGGTCTCCTAATTGAGTTTCAACTTCACGAAGACCCTTTTGAACTTTGCTGATCTCCTTTTTTACTCCGGCTAATCCTTGAAGGATGGTGAGTATTTCCGGGCTGGTTTTGCCGGAAGTATTCCCCATTCTCATCGCCCAAATAAGACAAAGCACCCCTAATATAAACAAAAGGACGGGTAAAAGAGTCATGCGGTATTCCCTCCTATTTTTTCGCAGACCAAAGCGTAGAGTACATTATTCGGGACAATACCCAACATTTCCTTCTTTTTCAGCAAATCCAGTTCTTATGCCTTCACTGGGAGCGGCATTTGTAAAAGCCAATTGGCTATAGAATGTTATACAAATATGTAATATAATGTTAGTGATATTAAAATTAAGGAGAGTTGGAGATATGTTCCGTAATTTTATGCGAAGGTCCTTTACCCTTACTTTAATATTTCTATTAATGTGCTCTACTTATGTTTCGGCCGTGCCGATATTACCCTGGTTGCCAGAGCCCTTGGTTCACTCTACTAAAATCATTGAAGACCGGTTAGAAATGACCAGCCCAACCACCGGCATTTTCCACTACAAACTCTTTGATATAAATGGCAAGGACATCACCAGCGAATTTCCGGTTTCTGATCTATTTGTAGACGTGAATCTTTCAGAAAACGGTTGGAACTCTTCGGGGAGAATTCCCGAGGTAAGTGTAGATCCTCAAACAGGAACCTGTACATTAACTTATGATTTTTCCCAATCGGATAGATATGTTAAGGTTTATTTAATGCCTAGATATAGCTACAGTGATAGAAAAACCTTAGTTGTCGGCAATTCCGATGAAGAATCCCTGAAGAGAGTTGATGAACTTCACATTCTTACTGATAGTTTAACGAGTTCTGGGACAAATACCGCCACATTTCGCTACAATGTCATCAATTTCATCGACGATATTACCGCTAAAATTCCTGCTTCTCAGATCGAAGCCTTTTCAATCCCGGGTTCCGAGCTCACCTTAGACCCTGCCACAGGTATCGGCACCATTGCTTCTGATACCTTAGATACAGACCAGCTTATCAAAACCACACTAAGAGATAAACTCACGGGAGTTACCGCCGTTTTAAACACTTTTGGATTAAAGCCGGTTCCAGCTTCGCAAGTGACAACCCCTTCGGCAATATCCAGAGTTGATTTCGTTTCAAGTGATCTGGTAAAAACCGAGACGGGTACAGCAACTTTCCAATATAAACTGTTGGATCATTATTATACAAATATCACCAAAACCATTCCCTCGGAACAGCTGAAGGCAACAGCTGTCATTAGTTCTACCCATGCTGATGTAAGCCTGGATCCAGAAACCGGTACCGGTACCATAACTTATGATTTCTCTGATAATGATGAGCAAGTTCTGGTTACTTTGGCTCACCAAAAAGGAATGGAAATCTCAGCGCTGTTAAACCTTCATTCGCCATCAGGGTATGAAGCAAGCGACACTGAAAACAACACTGATGAGGATCTTGACATCGCTCAAATATCTTTTTTACCCACTGGTAAATTATCCCCTAATATCACTACTTATTTGCAATACCGAATACTTAATAAAGAAGGTAAAGATATAACGCCAAAAATTCCTGCTTCAGAGTTGCATGCAAGCTCATCTATCAATTCAATGATCGATTTAAAGCCATCAGACAGGGATTTTAAGATAACCTATAATGTACACGACTCAGATAAAACGATTCTTGTTTCCTTGGAAGACAAAGCCACCGGTGTAAAGACAGCCATCAATATCGGCGATATGCCTCCAGAACCTGGATCAGAAGATACTTCCATTGATAACACAGCCCTGACCTTTAAGGATCCCGTTTTGGAAAAAGCAGTCCGGGAGCTTATCTATAAGCCAACAGCAGAGATTTATAAAAATGATGTTAAAAACATCTTAAACTTATTCATCGGCAAAGGCTGCGAAGATTTATCCGGAATAGAAAACTTAACCGGTCTGGCCTCTCTTACCATCCATTCCGATCAGCTTGGTGATCTATCGCCTTTAAAAGAGCTGCCAAAATTAAGAAGCCTTAACTATCAGGGTACCCTAAATGACTTAAAATCTTTAGAACAGCTGACACATTTAACTCTTCTTGAGATTGGCTCTGCAACACTTGGTAACTATGATTTATCCTCAATACAACAAGCTTTACCCAATTGCTACATTATACATTAAATAATAATACACTAATTAAAATAGTCCTCTAACAAATAGTCCTCGGGTGATCCTAAGGACTATTTGTTTGGAACTATGCAAAGACTGGATCAAGGTCGTTCATTCACCTTAATTTATATCCACGATGGGGATTCCCTCCTTTTGCAGTTTACGGCAATATTCGGAGAGACCTTGGTAGATGGCTACGCTCAGTTGATGTTGGTAGTCTGTTTCATTTAATTTCTGCTCTTCCTGAGGATTGGACAGGAAACCGACTTCCACAGTCACTGCGGCTTGGGGTGCCTTCTTGAGAATAAACAACTCCTGGTCGGCTTTGGCCACCCGCTTGGTTCCGGTCAGTTTATTGAGTTCCGTTTGTATGGCCTCAGCCAGAAGTTTTCCCTCCGGTAAACCCTCATGATAAAAAACTTGGGGGCCGGTTAAGGAGTGGTTGGGGGAGCTGTTCACATGAATACTTAAGTAGACATCGGCCTCGAAATCTTTAGCCAGCTGGATTCGTTGTGCCAGGTCCTCCCTTTTTCTTCTGGCAAGGCCTTCAGAAGTTCCCAGATCCACGTCGGCTTCCCGAACCATGACTGGCTTACCCCCCGATTGTTGAACAAGGAGTTGCAGATGCTTGGAAATATTTAAGGTAATATCCTTTTCCAGGCTGACTTTGCCTACAGCCCCCGGGTCAACGCCGCCGTGCCCGGCGTCGATAAGGACAACCTGATTACCGATGGTCCAACTCCAGATTTCTTCGTCCTTTTGGTTATACTTCCATACTAAGCTGCCTGTCACAATAAGCACCAGCGCAAACAGCGCCGCTACCATCCAACCTCTATTCCATCGTCTGCGATAGTTGAGCCCATCCCTTCTCATTCTCCTCATGGCTCTTCTCCCTTCCCATGCCTTGGGCCGGATGTTATCCGCCCTTTAAAAAACTTATGGAGAAGAGGCTTGGCATTATTCCTTGATAGAGGCATTCCTTAAAGAATTTTCAAATCATCCAGGGTTGGTTCCAGCTAAAAGAGCATTCGGACGAAAAGACAACTTTTCCTTACCTTTTGAGTTGTAAGTTGCTTTACCCTTAAATTGCGGGAACTCCCGGGCTTTGACTTCCCCCTGGTAAAACTATAGAGTTAATAGTATTAGGGCCTTGGTTGCCCTTATGCTTAGAAAGTATATACTTGCAAGTTTATACTTTCTGACAACGTAGCAAACGACTCTGCGGGCGGCGCAGAGTACAAGAATGGAGGGTCAAACAAATGAGCGAAACTGCAATTCAGGCTGTCGAAAGGAAAGAAAAACCCAAGGAAGTCCGAAGCAAAGGTTTTGTGCCGGGGGTAATCTACGGCAAAGGTATGGACTCCATCAGTGTGAAATTCGATGAGAAGAGGCTTAACAAGGCCCTGCAGGGCCGTTCTCAAAAAGCTAAAATCTCTGTGCAGGTTGCCGGCGAAACCAAGCAGTGCTTCGTCGGAGAAATTCAAAAGGATATTACTTCAGGAAAGACCATTCATATCTCTATGCAAGTGGTGGAAGATGATCAGGTTGTGAAGATGAAAGTTCCGATTACCTTCGGCGGCAGTGAAGCACTCAGTGAAAGAAAATTGATCGTACTGCCCTATTTTTCTGAATTGGAGCTGACAGGTCCCAGTGCCGATATTCCGGAATATGTGGCTGTCGATGTTGCGGATAAATCTTTAGGAGATAAAATTACTGTAGCAGACTTTATGGTCAGCCCTTCAGTAAGCGTACTGGATGATCCGGAAAAAATCATCGCGGCGATTACCGGCGCAAGATAGTATAAAAGAAACTATGCAAAAACCAGGCCTGAGCTTATAGGCCTGGTTTTTTGATTCATCGATTTACTTCCCCAGGTGATTTACCTTCCCCGGAAGCGGCTTAAAAAGTTTTGCAGGCGGGGGCTCTGGGGGTTATGGAAGATCTCCCGGGGCGGTCCTTCCTCGATAATGTGTCCTTCATCAAAGAAGACTACCCGGTCCGCCACATCCTTAGCGAAATCCATCTCGTGGGTGATGAGGAGCATCGCCATCTCCCCTTCCTGGGCAATTTCCTTGATAACCTCCAGCACTTCACCCACCAATTCCGGATCCAAAGCCGAGGTCGGCTCATCAAAGAGCATGATTTTGGGACGCATGACCAGAGCCCTGGCGATAGCCACCCGTTGTTTCTGCCCGCCGGACAGTTGGGCGGGATAGCCATGAAGCTTATCACCCAGTCCCACTTTCTCCAGCATAGCAATGGCCTGGGCCTCAGCATCATCTTTGGTCATCCCCAGCACATGGATGGGAGCGGCTGTCACATTGCCCAAAATAGTCATATGAGGAAAAAGGTTAAAATGCTGAAAGACCATACCAATCTTGTTGCGAATTTTATGAAGATGCTTTTCATTGGCTTTAACCATTTTTCCCTTGACCTTCTGCTGCCACAAGGACTCCCCATCCACTTGGATGGCTCCGGAAGTAGGCTCTTCCAGGGTCATGAGCAGCCTGGCCATTGTAGTTTTTCCTGAGCCGCTGGGTCCGATTAAGGCCACTTTCTCTCCTGGCGCAATATCCAAGTCAATCCCTTTTAAGACCTGCAAGTCTCCATACGCTTTGGAGATTTTTTCGTAGTGCACTACAGGTTGTTTTACTTTTTTTCCGGCCACGGTCTGCTGATTTTTCGTTTCATCCGGTGTATTTTTTAACAGTTTCAATTGAGCACTCATCCTATTCCTCCTTAGCGAACGCTTTTCGTCATCCTCATTTCCAAACGGCGGATTATTACCGAGCAGGGATAACTCAACAATAAGAACAAAAATCCGACAATAGTGAACCCTTCCAGATAACGGAAGGAATGGGAGCCGATAATCTTAGCTGTCTGCAAGATTTCCACCAAGGTAATGGCCGAAAGGAGAGGGGTCTCTTTAAACATGGTGATCAAATAGTTACCCATCACCGGTATGACCGGCGGTACCGCTTGAGGAATGATGATCTTGGACCATACTTGCCAGGGGCTGAAGTTGAGAGCTTTCGCTGCTTCCCACTGTCCCTGGGGTACTGCTTCGATTCCTGAGCGATAGACTTCGGAGAGATAGGTGCTGTAATGAATCCCTAAACCTATGATCCCGGCAGTGAGGGGGCTTAAAGACAGTCCGGCCTGGGGCAGCACATAGAAAATAAAATAGAGCTGAACCAGCAAAGGCGTACTGCGGATAAACTCCACAAAGCCTTTTGAGCCGTAAGCGATAGGTTTCAGGGAGGAGCGACTGCCGATGGTGAGGAACATCCCTAAAAACAAGGCCAGAAAGAATCCGGCAAAAGTAGCGGTCACGGTAATCTTCAGTGCTGCAAATATCTCCGGGAAGATTTTAATGGCAAAATCCCAATTCCACATCTTAGTACCTCCCTACGGTCAGCCTGTTTTCTATCCA
The DNA here is from genome assembly GCF_007830365.1 of Desulfitobacterium sp. LBE. Lineage (NCBI taxonomy): Bacteria > Bacillati > Bacillota > Clostridia > Eubacteriales > Desulfitobacteriaceae > Desulfitobacterium > Desulfitobacterium sp. LBE. Next base: position 2,774,821 of record NZ_VLKD01000001.1, read on the forward strand.
GCGGATCCCCCGTGTTAAAGGCCAGGCAATCAGGAAGTAGATCACAAGCAGCAAGCTGTAAATTAAAGTCGTCTCCATAGTGGAAGCATTGAGCACGGATGCCTGATAAGTCAAGTCGGCTAAAGTGATTAGGGAGACCAGGGAGGTGCTTTTCAGCAGCTCAATCTGCAGATTGCCAAACCCCGGCAGCATCATGACAAAAGCCTGGGGCAGGATAATGCGCCGCATGCGCTGCCAGGGGCTGAAATTCAAGGCAATCCCCGCCTCCGTCTGCCCTTTGGGAACAGCCAGGATGGCACTGCGCACCACCTCGGAACCATAGGCCCCGCAGTTCAGACCTAGGGTCAAGACACCGGCTGTCAAGGGGGGCAGGCTGATACCTAAAATAGGCAGGGCAAAATAGATCCAGAAGAGCTGAACAAGCAGAGAAGTTCCCCGGAAGGCTTCGACATAGACCGCCGCCAGAAAGCGGAGCGGCGGATATTTGGACAAGCGCCCGAACCCAGCCAGGAAAGCCAGCACCAAAGCGAGAAGAGTGGCCAAAAGCGTGATGATGAGAGTTATTTCCAGCCCTTTTAACAAGGCCGGTAAGAGGTCTAAAATAGCCAAGGTTCTCACTTCCTACTTAATAATGTCTTCCACAGTCGTGTCTCCCGGAAGCTCCTGCTCTGTAAAACCAAAGGATTCGAGGATCTTCAGCAGCTCACCGGATTCTTTCAGCTTCTGCAATTCAGCATTGAAAGCTTCCCGGAAATCACTGTCTTCATGACGGAAGGCAGTTGCTCCATAACCTCTGACACTTTCGCCGTCAATCACCGGCTGAGTGAAATCCATGACCCGCTCCAGATTGGGGTCATTAGCAGTATCCAAAGTAGCCTGAATCGAAGGGCCGGTAGCGGTAATCACGTCTGCCCGCCCGGCTTGCAAAGCTGCCAAAGCCGCCGGCATATCCGGAACAGTCACGATTCTGTCTTTAGGGACACCGCTGGCCACAAGGTAGTCATACTCAATGGCTCCTCCGGGTACAGCGACTTTAGCCGTCCCATGCTTGGCGATATCTTCATAGCTATACAGGTCGAGAGGATTGCCCTTCTTGACGGCAATAGCTTCCCCAATGCTGTATTCGGGATTGGCGAAGGACACCTGTTCGGCCCGTTCAGGAGTGATAAACATTCCGGCGGTAACCATATCAAAACGTTTGGCCTGAAGGCCGGGTATTAAAGAGGCAAACTCCGTAAGCTCCCCCTGCATGTCATTGATCCCCAGCTCTTTTAAGACGGCCCGGGCGATTTCTACAGCTTCACCGGTGAGCTTTCCGTCGGCAGTTTTGTAAGCATAGGGCTTCTCATTAGCAAAACCAACGGTGACGGAGCCTTTTTCCTTAGCCTTCTCTAATGTACTCATCCCATCTCCGCCTTTGGTCTCGGTGGTGCCGCAGCCTCCCAAGGCAAAAACACTAAAGGCCAGCACCCCCACCAGCAGAGTCTTGAGCAGTGGTAACTTTTTCATTCAAACGTCCTCCTTTTTTTCTCCACTGAAATCCGCAAAAAGGCATAGAAAAAGGGCCTGAACAGGCCCAAGAAGAAGCAGCGCATAACATTGGCTATTGATTTAGCATAAAAACACTAAAACGGGTTCACACGCTTACGAGGTTAGCTGCCGGGTTCGGAATGATACCTTTCCGTCATTTTAAGGAGTTTGCTCTCCTTAACAATGATTCACCCCCAATATGGTTCCCCCGTTTTCCTTTTTGGGAAATTCAGCCTTGACTGCAAACAGCTTGCAATCTGACAACTCTTATTTTGTTATAAGTTGTTACAACTTTATGTTAACATCTAAGTTGTCAGATTGCAATAAAAAATTTTCTTGCATCTTGACTTTTTAGGTATTCAGCCATCGCTTCAAGGCGAATTTATTGACCTCTCTGTTCATATCGGCAAGACTGGTGGTCAGAGGAATCTCCTTGGGACAGGCCCGCACGCAGTTTTGGGCGTTGCCGCAGTCGGTGATCCCTCCATCACCCATGAGGGCGGATAGACGAATATGCTTATGCATAGCTCCTGAAGGGTGGGTGTTAAAGAGAAGGGCCTGGGAAACGGCGGCCGGTCCAATGAACCGGGAACGGGAATTGACTTGGGGGCAGGATTCCATGCAGCACCCACAGGTCATGCACTTGGAAAGCTCATACGCCCATACTCGCTCTACTTCAGCCATGCGGGGTCCGGGACCCAGATCGTAGGTTCCGTCAATGTCGATCCAGGCATGAACCCTCTTTAAATTCTCGAACATAATGGTTCGATCCACCATAAGATCCCGGAGGATGGGGAATTTCCGGAGAGGCTCCAGGACAATAGGCTGCTCCAATTGATCCACTAAGGCTGAGCAGGCCTGCCTGGCTTGACCGTTGATATTCATGGTGCAGGCACCACAGACCTCCTCAAGACAGTTGCATTCCCAAACCACGGGATTGGTCTTTTTGCCTTGGACATTGACGGGATTCTTTTGAATCTCCATCAAGCAGGAAATAATATTCATCTTGGGACTATAATCCACCGCGAACTCTTCCCAAAAAGCAGGTTGGTCCGGAGCATTTTGGCGACGGATTTTTAAACGGACACTTTTTTGCCCTGACATGACGATCCCCCCTATTTCTCTACATCATAGCGCCGCGGTCTGGGCGTGATCAGTGATACATCCACCGCTTCATAGCTGAACTGCGGGCCCTCAGGCGTGTAGGTGGCGATGGTGGTCTTCAGCCAGTTCGCATCATCCCGCTCCGGATAATCGGGCTTATAATGGGCCCCCCGGCTTTCATTACGGTTAAGGGCCCCCAAGGTAATGACCCGGGCCAGCTCCAGCATATTCCAAAGCTGCCGGATAAAAAGTGCCGTCTGATTGCTCCACTGGACATCATCAATGAGCTGGATCTTCTGCCAACGCTGCATAAGCTCCTGGATCTTCTGGTCCGTTCCGGCCAGTTTGTCATTATAGCGGATGACGGTGACATTTTGGGTCATGACATCACCCAACTCCTTATAAATATGGTAGGGATTTTCCTCACCCTTCATAGTGAGAATCCTGTTCCAGAGCTCCTCCTGGGCCTTTCGTTCACGAACAAAGGCTTCTTCCTCCCCGCTGGAGGTTTCCGATTTATTTTTCTTGATGTACTCCAGGGACTTAGGGCCGGCGATCATACCGCCATAAATAGCCGAGAGCAGGGAATTGGCCCCTAAGCGATTGGCCCCATGGTATTGATATTCACATTCCCCGGCAGCAAACAGACCGGGAATATTGGTCATTTGATCATAATCCACCCACATTCCGCCCATGGAATAGTGAACTGCCGGGAAAATCCGCATGGGAACCTTCTTGGGATCATCGCCCACGAATTTCTCATAGATCTCAAGAATTCCTCCTAATTTGATCTGAAGCTCATGAGGATCTTTATGGGAAAGATCCAGATAAACCATGTTCTCACCGTTGACACCCAGACCCAAATCAAAGACCACATGGTAGATAGCCCGGGTGGCAATATCCCGAGGGACCAGGTTCCCGTAGGCCGGATACATCTCCTCCAGGAAATACCAGGGTTTACCCTCTTTATAGGTCCAGACCCGTCCGCCCTCGCCACGGGCCGACTCGGACATAAGCCGCAGCTTATCCTCCCCCGGAATGGCCGTAGGATGAATCTGGATAAACTCGCCATTGGCATATTTGACCCCCTGCTGGTAGAGAGCCGAGGCCACGGATCCTGTGTTAATGGTGGAATTGGTGCTCTTGCCGAAGATCATGCCGCATCCCCCGGCGGCCACGATGACAGCATCGGCGGGAAAGCTTTGGATCTCCATATTATAGAGGTTTTGGGCGACAATTCCCTTGCAGGCCCCTTCCTCAATAACAGCAGAGAGCATCTCCCAGCCTTCGTATTTCCTGACTAACCCGGCCACCTCAAAACGGCGAACCTGCTCATCCAGGGCATAGAGGAGCTGCTGACCTGTGGTGGCTCCGGCAAAAGCTGTACGGTGATGCTTGGCCCCGCCGAAACGCCGGAAGTCCAAGAGCCCCTCCGGTGTCCGGTTAAACATAACCCCCATGCGATCCATAAGATGAATAATGCCCGGCGCGGCATCACACATGGCCTTCACAGGGGGCTGGTTGGCCAGAAAGTCCCCTCCATAGACCGAATCATCGAAATGCTCCCAAGGTGAATCCCCTTCACCTTTTGTGTTGACCGCTCCGTTGATTCCCCCCTGAGCGCATACGGAATGGGAGCGTTTCACCGGTACTAAGGAGAATAAATCCACCGGTGTTCCTTCCTCAGCTATCTTAATGGCAGCCATCAGACCCGCCAGTCCTCCGCCTACCACGATTACCTTACTCATCCTCTTCACCTCTCACCTTTATTCACTATGGGAATCGATCATAGGAAACTTCCTTTTACATAAAAGCGGTCAGATCATAAAGTCCAATAGCCGTCAGGAGAACAAAGACCGCCAGGCATATATAAGTCCAAATCTGCTGCGCCCTGGGACCTACGGTGATTCCCCAGGTTATGGCAAAAGCCCAGAGGCCGTTGGTGAAGTGGAAAATGGCCAGAACAACCCCGATCACATAAAAAATAAGCCCCCAGGGATTAGCAACCGCGTTTTGCATCCCGGCAAAACTGGCTTCCCCAAAGCGAAGGGCAAAGACATGAACGGCTACGAAAATCACGGTATAGATACCGGAGATCCGCTGAATAATATAGAACCAGTTCCGAGGATATTGATAACGCAGGACATTGCTTTGACCGGTGTAAACCACCCAGCTGCCGTAAACAGCATGAAAAATAATCGGAACAAAGATAATGATCATCTCAATCAGAAAAATTCCCGGAACACTCTGCATGGTCTGGATGACTTTGTCGTATTGCCCCGGTCCCAAACGGGCCGAGAGATTTAAAAACAAATGAAATGTCAGGAAGATACCGATGGGCAATAGCCCTAAGAGAGAATGGACGCGTCGAATCAGGAAATGGTAAGAACCCGACTCTGCTCTCCTCAAACCTACCTCATTGCTCATGCTCTAACCTCTTTTCTCCTCAATATTTATCTCCCCAAATTCTGATGGATAATTCTTCACCTCCCGCAAAGTCTTATGAGCAAAACTAATATCTGGTCACAATTTCAAGCAGTACTTCCCCCCCTGTTTTATGGCTCTCAGTCCCTCACCATTTTTGGATGGTTGATTCCCACGGGACGGATTATTTAAGGAGCTGGTACTAATTTCAATGGCTTTGAATTAATCTTAATACGGAGAAGGGGGTACGTCAATATAATTATTGTAATATTCCAAATTTTTTAACTATTGGCCCCCCTGTCTTTGGCAGTTTCACCAGGCTTGATGCCCAGTTCCGAGGTTCCATACTCAACATGAGGTAAATCCAGGGCTTTCGCTGCATACCTTATCCTAGCTTTAGTCCAGGTAACTTTTCCAGAAAAAAACCCAAGGTTTTATATCCCTTGGGCCCAGAGCCACATCAGCAGCTGTATAAAAAAATATTTTTATTAGGTTAGTTGCTCCGCAATCCGTTTTCCCGCATCCGTAAGGGTGATCGCACCAAGCTCTATTTCCGCGGTATCGCCAAGAAAGCCCGGGCGCTTCTTCCCTTCCTCAACGGTATCTTTGAAATAGGCAAACAAGGCGGCATCCGTATAGAGCTTATAGTCATAATCAGTCAGCCTCAGGTCGTAATCCAGCGAGATCAGCCCTTTTTCTTTCAGCCCTTTTAAAGCTGCACCTTTTTCTTTCACGATTTCCATACCGTCACTGGGATCATTCATATAGACCGGAGCAAGCATCTCGAACCGGACTTCTTTTTCCGAGCTGCTGCTGAGAATGTAACGGCTGACCGGCAGGCAGCCCCGCTGCGCCAGCTCCTGTATAAATACTGTTTCCTGAGGGTCGAGGACCGGCGGTTTGTGGGAACAACAACAGGCTGTTTCCTGCTCTGCAGTCTGGCTGCTGCAGCCGCAACCACCTGAGCTGCAGCCATGGGTATGGATATGCCCGTGGTGTTTATGGGCGGATTTCGTTACCTGATCATTATTATGCATAAATAAACGTTTCTCCTGTTCTTTCTGTACTCATTGTTTTCTTGTTTTATTCTCATCTTATTAAAGATTGATCTTTCTTGCAAGAAGTCCCCGGCCTATAACCAGGGACTTTCGTTAATATCTAATGTATCCGGCGGTGCCAGGCTATGCATCGGCCAGGGTTTTCCCCAGTTTCCGGCATTGTTCCATCCCATCGTTATCCGGTTCCAACTGCAGAATCAACCCATCCCCCGCTAAATTGGCACCGGCTTTTTTCATCCGCTCTTCCCAGTCCCGCATCCATTCTCCGTCACCCCAGTCATAAGAGCCGAAAAGGACAACCGGCACAGCGGACAGATTTTCTTGCTCTAATGAAGAAATGAATGGTTCCATTTCATCTTCTTCCAAAACCTCGGACCCCATGGCCGGGCAGCCCAGTGCCACCCCATCTGCAGATAGAACATCGGTGACAGAAGCCTCACCGACCGGGATAATCCGGACTTCCGCTTCCGCAGCCCGGGCACCTTCAGCCACTCCTGCGGCCATTTTCTCTGTATTGCCTGTTCCACTCCAATAGATGACGACAATTTTCTTCATGCAGCATGATCCCCTCTTCCTAATATGAATAGCTTGGTATTATTGATATTGATTATCAAAATCAATATCAATAATACCAAGCTAGCTTTTGTCTTGTCAAGGCTAATTTATATATTTCATACAAGTTTTGTGCATCAGAACTTGACAGCAGGCCAGTGTGCCTCCCTTCATGAACTCAAATCCATGGCTAGGCCCTGCAATCCCTGTGGTGATGCATAAGAGCGAACCTTCATCCAAGCTAATAAAAAGAGCCGGGGTTCTCCTGGAAGAACTCAGCTCTTTTCCGGCGGCGATAACTGCTTGGTTATATAGTGTTCTGCCTCATTGATACAGTCTATTGCTTTATGAAGGAACCGCCCAGTCCTTGATGCTGTCATACCAATCCTGGCCGGTGTTGTAGAGCATATCGTCAAAGGATGCACCCTTGGCCATCATAATATCCCGGCAGGCGGCGGCCATGATGTGACCCTCCAGTCCCCTCTGCCCGCCTTGGGCAAAGAGGTCAAAGCAATACTCCAGGGTATAGCTGCCATAGTAGACCAGAGTGCGGTACTCAAGGGGATGAGCATCTATATAGGCTCCGGGATTGGACATATGAGCCGGGGAGGAACAGATGGTCTCGATCAGTCCGGCGATCTCGCCGCCAACATCCACCTGGCCGTAGGCTATGGCCTGCTCATAACAGGCCATGGCGTGAGCCTGGATATATTTTTGGGTGTCCAGAGCGCCTCCGGCGATCTTCTCCGGAAACTTTTCACGGATGGAAGGCCCATAACCGGCGCCGTCCTGAGGCGTCCAGTATTCCATCAGCCTATAAGTATTCTTGTCTTCCACTTCAAAAGTAAGGGCAACCGGCATGTGGCTGCCTCCCGTTTCAGAGAGTCCACCTCCACGGTATCCAAACTCCATATAAAGGGCCATAGCATATACCGTGACCGTGCCGATGCCGCTGCCTGTCGCCGACTCCCCAGTCTCAGTAGCTAAAGTAGTGTGGGCTTGAGCGGAAAAATCTCCTCCTGTATACTCACTCCTATTATGCTGGAGAATCGCAGCGGAGACAGCCTTTTCCAGAGGGTCCTGCTCCTTCGCCATAGGCTCCGCCTCTGTGGTGCCGGCAGCCCTATCATCCTGGGGCTTCACCTGGCCGGCCTGCCCATTGGCATCAGGCTCAACCACCTTATCCAAATGAAACAGCCAGCGGACGCGGGGATTTCCGGGATGATCATAACCGTGAGCCAAGAGGACATGGCCGTTTTTTTGCTCCATCACCAGGATAAGGGTCTGGTTTTCATCCTTAAGATCCGCCCGGTAGATGGTTTTCACTTTGTCCAGATTTTCGTGGGCTTTGTTGTTGAGCGGATCAAAGAGTCCGTACTGCTCCTGACGGCTGAGGGGGTATTCATAGAGACTGCCCAGCATGACCCAGTCCTGATCGGAGACTTCCTTGCGAAACAGCACATAGTCGGAAGAAATATTGTACTGAGGGGCGCTGTCCGTTGTGTAAGCAAAAGAATACTGAGGGGCACTGTAGAGAATCTCATCCACACGGTAAACGGCAGCGGTGAAGTTCTCCCCCGCTTTGGGATTAGCCATCAGCCCCATACCCAGAATGAGCACAGCCAAAAAAGCGATCAGCAGGGCCCGGAAGCCAGGCTTTTTATAGTTGAGCACATTCGTAATCCTCCCTCTGGTCTCCCCTTCGCCAAAGGCCAGGGGGGTGCCGCCCACAATACGTCTGCCCGTGGCCAGGGAAAGGAGGGATGAGGAATAGTCCTTTTTCACCTCATGACCCAGCTTCCTGATCACTGCCTCGTCGCAGGACATTTCCATATCTCTGCCGGAAAGGAAAAAAGCCGCCCACACCAGGGGATTGAACCAATGGATGCAAAGCACAAAAAAGCTCAGGATCTTGACCACATGATCAAACCGGCGGATATGGGTTTGCTCATGGAGCAGAATATACTCCTTCTCTGCGCCGGAAAGGGAGGCAGGCAAGTAAATCCGGGGACGAAGCACCCCCATGACAAAGGGAGTATCCAGGCTATCACAGAGGTAGATGTTCTCCTTATCATGGACGGCATCCTTCAGCCGCCTTTTTAAACTCAGCAGTGAAAAAACGCTGTAGAGCAAAAGAACGGCAATACCCATTATCCACAGCAAGGACCCCAAAAAGACCCAGATCTGCAAAGGATTAACGCTGGCATAAGGCGTCGCTCCGGGCAGGGACGAGCTGACGACCCGATCCACCGCAGTGATCCCTGTCTGAATCTGAGGTACGGCGGCATAAACAATGCGGTCCGGAATCGGTTCAGGGTTCACCGGCAGCAGGCTTAAGGCACTCTCGAAAGAAAAAGGGCAAACCAGGCGAAACAGCACCACGCTCCAAAGGGCGTAGGAAAAAACCTTCGGTGCCCTTCTGAGCAGGAACCGCATGAGCACTACACACAGGATGACAGCGCTTCCAGTAATACTCATATTAAGTACCTTTAAGAATAGTTCCTCCTGCATGGTTATTCCTCCTTATGCTGGTCAATGAGCTGCTGCAGCTCACTAATTTCTTTGGCACTTAACTTGTTTCTACGGGTGAATGCCGCAAAAAACCGGGGCAGAGAACCGCCGAAGGTTTCACTCAAAAACTGCTCTCCCTGTGCCGCTGTGAAGTCCTCCCTGCTCATCAGAGCTATGACCCGGCCTTTTTGATTTTCAAATATCCCCCGGTCGCAGAGCCGCTTGAGCATGGTATAGGTGGTGGACTTCTTCCAGCTCAGTTCCTTTTCGCACAGCTTGACAAGCTCCCCGGAGGGAATCGGGGCATGATGCCAAATCAGGTCGGCAAATTTTTGCTCCATTTCCCCAAGTTTATATTGTTCCATAGACTGATCCTCCTTTGCCAACGGTCGAATATCATTAGACTAAGCAAAGTCTAACACGATTAGACCTTCAAGTCAATGTGTTATCTATGGGGTTAACTGACTTGACGTACGATCATAAAACAAAAACCCCAACCATGCTTGGTTGAGGCAACCATTCTTCAAAGTACAGGTTTTGGCTGAACTATTCTATAGAGCGAGATTATATCCAGTATAGGCAATAGGTATTATATGTACAGATTGGTTTTCTTTTATAATTAAGAAAAGCACAAGGTTTTATCTATCGAAAAGCCTATTTCAGACTAGTTGGAGGATAAAAATAATGAAAAATGGTTATGTACTCATTGTATTAGCAGCTTTAGGCTTTGCGGCCTTACCCATATTCATAAAATATGGGTATAATGTAGGTTTAACTACAGAGGTCATGTTGTTTTTGCGGTTTTTAATCGCCAGTGTCCTACTGAGTTTTATAATGCTCGTAAACAAAAAAGGACTCCATATGAATAAATCTGATCTGCCTAAACTAGTCGTTCAAGGGTTAGTGTTTTTTGGAAGTTCCTATTGCTATACACTGGCTATAAAGCATATGTCTGCCTCAGTTACAAATATATTGCTTTATACATACCCATTAATGGTTGTGCTTATGGCCACCATGATTTTTAAAGAAAAAGTATCGCTGGTTAAGGCGTTAACGTTACTCCTTTCGTTTTTAGGTTGCTTAATGGTTATAGATGTCATACATACATCTACGCATCAAATCAGTATGTTAGGTATTTTATATGGTATCGGATCAGCGATATTTTATGCAATATATAATATAAACGGGCAGTATCTTTCTAAAACCCTGGAACCGGTGACCATTTCAACCTATACATCGGTTGTTTGCTTATTTGCTACAATGGTAATTTATCCACCGGTTAATATATTCGCGGGTCATTCATTCCAGGCTATGTGGATAGTTGGTCTTGGAACAGCTATATTAAGTACAATCATACCTCTTTTTTGCTATCAAAAAGGGCTATCACTTTTAGGGGCAAGCCAGGCTTCAATTTTAAGCAACATAGAACCCGTCATAGCAACAGTCTTGGCTTTTTTAATTTTAGGAGAAACACTATCAATCATACAATTATCCGGTGCATTTCTTATTATTTCGGGAGGGTTGCTGCTTAAATTAGATAAGGGTAAACAACCAAGCACTCTGAGCAGTTAAGTGAAGATTTCGCATTGTTCACTTATCTCCATAGCTGTCTTAGCCGCGGCATGGCCCGCTAAAAAACAGATAGTTCTGTATACAAAATAATCGAACTGATGATAAAACCCCAAACATATATATTCTTCATAAGCTTAACCCAATTTAATTCACAATGGTGGTCCTTGTATTTAGCAAGGGAGTAAAATATGCCAATGAAGCTCGCAACGAATAAACATAGTACAAAGAGCACTGACATAAAATATACATAAACCGCTCCCTGGCCATCCTTGAATGCCTGAAAAATTTTAAATACAATAACCCCTAAGCAGATGATCACTCCCCAGGCATAACCGTTCAAAGGTTTATATTTTTCTATACACGTATCTGCAGGGATATCAGACTCTACGGTATAAAAGCCGGCGGGCAGTGATTCAGCCTCTGTTTCATAATTCAGCAGTGAGTCGCAAAAATCACACTTGCCGACAGAATGGGCGACTAAATTCTTGGCCCCGCAACCGGGGCATTCAATTGCTTTCGGTTCTCTAGTCAGGTTTTGTCTGGTCTGTCCTTGATATTCCGGCCTTTCCTTTCCATAATAGTTGATATGCTTCCTGCGTGTTTCTATCCATGCCATACTCAATATAAAACACATAAGAATCAAAAATACAAGTAGGCCTACATCATCCTCTTTCACTCTGCATCCCCCCGCTTTTCTAAACCTACACCAGCATAGATAAATACCTTCATCAAAATAATCTTATCAGGCTTCCTGCAATTGTAAAGCAGAAAAAAATCCCCAAACCACACTGGTTTGAGGATTTTTGTACTTCGCGATTAACGCTTGGAGAATTGGGGAGCTTTACGGGCTTTCTTCAAGCCGTATTTACGACGCTCTTTCATACGTGGGTCACGGGTGAGGAACCCTGCACGCTTGAGAGCTGGACGCAAGCTGGGATCCGCTTTCAGAAGTGCACGGGCAATTCCGAGGCGGAGAGCTCCGGCCTGTCCTGTAGTACCGCCGCCATGAGCGAGAGCAACTACATCATATTTGCCAGCAGTATCGGTTACCCCGAACGGTTGTTGAACGATCATTTCCAGAGTTTTCTTGCCGAAGTACTCAGCAAGCTCTCTCTTGTTGATTGTAACTTTTCCTTCTCCAGGAATTAAACGTACACGAGCCACCGCGTTTTTACGGCGTCCGGTACCTTGGTATTGTAATTGTGCAGCCATGTTTTACTTCCTCCTTCCCGTTTATTGAATGGTCCAAACTTCGGGTTGTTGCGCTTGATGCGGATGATTTTCGTCACGATATACTTTCAGCTTCGTATACATCTGAGCACCCAGCTTGTTATGAGGAAGCATTCCTTTTACGGCATGCTCAACAGCTCTTTCAGGCATGTTTTGCATCAGCTTTCTGTAAGGGGTTTCTTTCAAACCACCAGGATAGCCGGAGTGACGGCGATACATTTTTTGATCCAATTTATTACCGGTTAAAACAACTTTCTCTGCATTAATGATGATCACATGATCTCCTGTGTCAACATTAGGAGTAAAAGTTGGTTTATGTTTACCTCTAAGGATGCGAGCAGCTTCAGTAGCTAAACGACCCAAAGGAAGGCCTGCAGCGTCAATGACATACCATTTACGCTCCACCGCATTCGCTTTCGCAAAGAACGTGGACATAAGTTTCCCTCCATCAATTATCCGTATTTCAGTCCGATCTGCTTTGTGGGGCTCAGACACTGGCAGTTATGCAGCTTTATGGGGCTCAGGCATAAATAACAGCATAAAGACTCATATTGGTATTTTATAAAACGTGTCAGTAAATGTCAAGAAGATCAAAAGAAATAGATGAAATAAATGCAAGTTCTCTTACTCATCTTCGTCTTTTCCTTTTTTGATATCGAAAAGTTTGACTATTGTATTCTCTTTTTCATCACTCATGAAATCATCTTCCCCCTGCTCCAGGGCTTCCTGAAGCAAATCAATCGCATCGGCGACTTTAGCCGCCAATTGAAAATACATCTTCATATAGTCGGGCATGGTAAAGCACTCCTTTGCACCATCAGTGTTATACCACAATAATAACCAGAAAAAAGGCGTTTTGTTAGTGATATTTAACTAATAAGGTGAAAGAAGTTGTAATGGAGCGGATTATTGGAGGCAGCGGCTTGGGATTCACCATTAGACGAATAAGGGTTTGAATAAAAAATATGGAAGCCTCCCCACAAAATACCGTTGAATTTTCGTATTAAAACAGTGAATACGATTAAGGGAGGTACAATCTAGTGAAACGAAAGTTTAAAGCTCTATTCGCAACGGTCTGTATAGTGGGTTTATTCCTGTCTTCCTCATTACCTGTGCTGGCGGCACCCCCATCCTGGGCTCAGTCCCATGAAAAATCCATCCAAAGCAGCTCCCAAGATTGCAAAACTCATAAAGCATCCGCAATAATTTTGAAGAAACGAATGTTCCTTAGGGTCGGAGATAGTGCCACTCTGGCCGTGAAAATCGCTCCCTCCAAAGCGAATCAAAAGGTCACCTGGAAATCCAGCAACACAGACGTGGCAACAGTGGACACCAACGGAAAGGTCACCGGTGTCAAGGCAGGAAAAGCCTATGTGACTGTGACAACGGAGGATGGACGCAAGTCGGCAAAATGTAAGGTGACTGTAGCTGATCCCCGGGGAACCGGGAAAATCAGTGTAACGGGCATCACCTTGAATCAATCCGCCATGAATCTGTCGGCAGGGGGAGCAACAGGGACTTTAAAAGCCACTATATCCCCCAGCAACGCCACGAACAAGAAGGTAACCTGGACATCCAGCAACTCAAACGTAGCCACGGTTAACAGCAAGGGTGTGGTGACTCCCTTGACCCCAGGTGTGACAACGATTACGGTCACAACAGCGGAGGGCTCAAAGACCGCTCACTGTACGGTCAATGTCACAGCCCAACCCATCATCAGCAATGTAAAGATTTCCTCCAATAACGCAGATACGACAAAAGCCATGCATGGCGATACCATTGTTCTGACCTTTACTGCCAGTGTGCCTGTGACACAATTAAACAACTTCAAGATCAATGGAAGCAACCCGGATCGGTTCACACATACCGGCAATGTCTATACCGCAACCCATTTAGTGGATTCCGGCGATCCGATTACAGGTGTCCCGGCAACCTTCCAAATCAATGTCAGGGACGCCGCAGGGATCTACTCTCAGACTATTGAAGCCACATCTGACGGAAGTACAGTCACGATCATTCCTAAGTACGCCAGAATCTCCAAGGTAGCGATTTCTTCTGATAATACAGATCCCACCAAAGCTACTATCGGCGATGTCATTACTCTAAAATTCACTACGGATGAAGCTGTGGCCAAACTCAGCAACTTCAAGATTAACGGCAGCAATCCTGATAGTTTTGTGGAAGTCAATAATAACGACGGAACCTACACTTATATTGCCAAGCATTTAGTTGATTCCGGAGATCAGGTGACCGGTGACCCTGCAACCTTCCAAATCAATATCAAAAACTCTGCCGGGATTTACTCGCCAACGATTGAAAAAACATCGGATGGCAGCCGGGTGACGATTCGGTAGTTTCTCAGCAAGACCGCAAACAAGACCCCGGAGAGAGCAAACATCTCTCCGGGGTCTTGTGGTCCGCAGTCAGCGTTCATAACACATATACCCGCTCCCGCAAAGCAGCCTGGCTCCCTTAGTCCTCCTGGCATAATCCCGCACTTCATCGGGCAGATGCTCTTCCCTTTGATAGTCCAAGACCTTCTTTAGCAGTTGGACGCTCTTGATTTTCTTGCTCAGAGGGGCCTCTCTGCCCACAATTTTCAAGGAGGTTATCCCCATATCCCGATATTCGGGCAAGGTGCACAGACCGCACATGCCCAGCGGATATTTTGCGCCGATATAGCCGCCGCCGTTCTTAATTCCGAGCCATTGCCACCTTTTCAATTCCTCCACATTGTCCTCAAAGGTCTCCCAGGCAATTTTTAAGTTTCTTAACTTCCAGGTCTCCAGAATCCCGCCCTCTTCCGGCGGGATCAGCTTATACCGCCAGGCCGGATTATGACAGAAGGCACCGCCGAACTGATGACTGACATGGCAGTGGGATTCCTCAAACATACACCCGTCGTTAAGGATAAAGACTTCATATTCCAGATCCTCCCCCGCCCTGTCCATGATCTTCTTAAGGGTCTCCGCCTCCAGATAACGGGGAAAAACGATGCGTTTGACGCCCAGCTTCTTAAAAAACAGGACGGCGGAGCTGTTTAAAACCCCGGCCAGGCTGCTGACATGAATCACCATATCCGGTTCCTTCCCGATCAGCATCCGGATCAGCCCCGGATCGGCAACGATAAAAGCATCCACCTGGCAGCTCTTTTTGACCTCTCTGACAAAAGCCAGAATCTCCCCATAGAGATCCTGAGCATAGCCCGGTTGATTCAAGGTCAGGTAGACCTTTTTCCCTTGGGCATGGGCGTGATCAACCAGCAGCGACAAGCTTTCCAGGTCGGGGATGTTGGCGTTGCCTGATTCACGGCGGTTGATCCAGATTTCCCGGTCCGTGTTCCCCGGCCTATTCTTCAATGCCCCCAGCCCTATTCCGCAATAAAGTTCGTCGGCGCCATGGGCGATTAATTGTTCCGCTTCCTTTACGGAACTTACCGGTGCCAGGATGTTCATGGTACACCTCCCTGAGCGATTAACGGCTCCGTTTAGATTGGCTCCGGCTGGAAGATCATCCGGCTGACCCCGGTTTTTTCCGCCTCGGTCAAAATCTCAGCCAGGAATTCTTTGTTCTGGCGATAAAAGACGGTATTTCCCTTCTGGATGATCTGCCAATCCTTATCTTTCTTAACCCGGCCACTGGGGTCGGACAGTTCCAGCCAGCCTAACCGGCATCTCCGGGGGCACGGCCCGGTGGTTCTGAACTTTTCCCCGGCAGCCAATCCCCAGGATTGCATCAGACAAATCCGGCCTGTCATAATCACGCCATAAGGGATAGATAAGGAGATGTCATAACCCCAGGCGGGCAGATTCGGGTCCAGTCCCTGAGGGGGATAATCCAGTTCCATCCGTTTTACCTGATACTGGTCAAGCAGGTCCTTCATCTCTCCCCCGGCCAGATTGCAGGTCCGGAACTTGTGCATCACCGCTTGGTCCGGCGAATTCCGCAGGGAATCCGGCATCCGGGGGTCCCGGATAATTTTATTCATCAGCCGGCCCAGAACAGGGGTAAAGGTGGGGTGATGCTCCGTCACCCAATCCAGCACACCCCAGTCATTGATCACCACCTCAGCCTCAGGGTTTATCTGGGCCAGGATGTCCAGCAGCCGCTGGACTTTAGTCAGCCCGGTCTCAGTCAGATAGGGGGTGACGTAAGTAAATCCCCAGCCACGTTCTTCGGCCGCAGCAACTGCCTCTTCCAAAGCTTTTCCCGTGGATAACGCCCTTTCGCAGAATTCCTCGCCAAAATAAAGCCTCGTAAAATGTATCGGGCCGTAGTTTGCTTCCAGAGTCTCTTTGATCCCTGTCAGGTAACTTGTTTTTGCCCCGCCCCAAGGTTCCTCCATTCTTTTGAACGCCTGTTCATGGGGAATAGCCAGGACCCATTCCAGATCACTCACCTCCGGTAGAGTTACTTGATTGATACCCTACTATAGTATGATTTTCGGCAGTAATCTGAGCCCATTCGTCTTGAGAATTGTTTCTTAAACAGGCATGAGCAGAGGAGAAAACTTCTCGGAGAGCATCGCTCTCCGGGAAGCTTTTGTTGTTCTATGCTTACCGCGCCGCCAGGGTTTTGGCCACATTATAGCCGAAGGTAACGCAGCGGCTGTGGCTGAGGCAATTCTGATTGTGGGGATAG
This sequence comes from Desulfitobacterium sp. LBE, assembly GCF_007830365.1. Taxonomy (NCBI): domain Bacteria; kingdom Bacillati; phylum Bacillota; class Clostridia; order Eubacteriales; family Desulfitobacteriaceae; genus Desulfitobacterium; species Desulfitobacterium sp. LBE. The sequence continues at coordinate 2,791,443 of NZ_VLKD01000001.1, forward strand.
GTCCCGGAAAACATACTGCCCGAAACATTGCCGATGGCATAGAGGCCGGGGATGGCTTGACCGTCGGTAGCCATCACTTCGCTCCGGGGAGTGATCTGCAGGCCGCCGGCGGTGCACAGGGCCTCCGCCATTTCCTTGGTTGCGTAGAAGGGGGCCGTATCTATTTTATGCATCATCTTGCCGGGGAAGTGGAAGTCGGTGTCTTCGCCGGCCTCGCACATGGTGTTCCAACGCTTGATGGTGGCTACAAAAGCATCCGCGTCCACGCCCATTTTCCCGGCCAGCTCTTCCAGGGTATTGGCCACCAAAGCTTTGTCGCTGGTAGCGGCGGCGATCCAGACTTCTTTGGGAGCGTAGCAGCCGGAGGACGGGGTCCAGATTTTGTCAACTATGGCTGAACAATTGGCGTCCACAATATAGTAGTCGTAGGCTCCCGGCTGGGATTGGATGGCATTGGACAGATGGTTGTAGGCTTCATATTCGGCGGTAAAGCGTTTGCCTGACCTGTTGACGCGCAGAAAGGGCATCAGCTGTTGGGGGTCCAGCATCAGAGGATGGGGGTATTCATCCTCCATGGCCCCAACGGCTTTGGCCATTTCATGACCGTCACCGGTATTGGTCTTGGTGCCGTTCATCCAACCGCTGAGGGCAAGGTCCCGGGGACGGCAGCAGGCATTCAGCTTCACCGGGTTGAACTCGTAACCGCCTGTGGCCAGGACGACTCCTTTGGCGGTCTGATACTTGACATAGCCCTGCTCGGTCTTGACCACAGCGCCGGTAACCTTGCCTCCTTCCCTGACCAGCTGAACCACCGGTGTATTGAAGAGAACTTCCACTCCCGCATCAGCAATTCGCTGCTGCATGGTGGCGATGATTTCAGGAGCGGGGATGGGGATGTTGATGGAGGTATTCCAGCTGCGGCTCAGGCTCAGCTCATCATAAGCGGCGTTGAAATCCCGGAAATCCCCGGCATTGAAGGTCAGGAAGTAATCTTCATCCTTAAGGGCCAGTTTGTCCAGAAACCAGTTTACAGCCTCGTCGCAGGTATTAATATACTGCTGGTAGATTTCCTGGCTGCCCCGGTAAGAACAATTGATCATGGCGTCATCCAGCCATTGTTTCATATCGAAAGTGACGCCAAACTTCTTATGGATGCGGTCGTTAAAGGCGCCCATGGTGGCGCTGCGCCAGGTGGGATTCTTGCCCTTCTCCACAGCGGCCACCTTCAGGCCTTTTTCGGCGCAGGCCAGAGCGGAAGCCATGCCTGCCGGACCTTGTCCGCACACCAACACGTCCACGTTCACCGTCCTGACAAAGTCGGTAATGGGAGCGGAAACGAAAGCCACTTCCCCGCTGTTGGTGGCCGCGTTGACAGCGCTGAGATCTTCGCAGGAAGGATAGGGATTATCGATATCGGCCGGTTGGGCTGCTTCCACGGCAATGCCGAGGGCTTGGTTGATGCAGCTGGCGGCAGCCTCCTTCACGGCATCGGAGGTCATGGTTGCGCCGGAAACGCCGTCGATTTCGGCGCTCTGGGCAGCCATCAAGGCCTCCTGCAACCCGTTTGCTGCCGCGCCGCCAATCTCGGCGGTCTCATTGGCACAATCCACCTTAACATCGGTGATGGCCGTTTCACTGAAGGTCATGGTAACCGTGACCTGGCCCATCCCTTTAGCTGTGCCGGTATAGGTACCGGGCTTATACACTGCTGCTCCGGGATTAGTGCTTCCCGCATCGCTGGAGCAGCCTCCCAAAAAGCCGGCAGCGGCAACTCCTACGGCGCCGATGGCCGTATTTCTCAGAAACTGACGGCGGGATACCTTTTCTTTTTCCACCATAGCTCTCCCTCTTTCTTTTATTGAACTTGGATTTTGCCCATAGTATACTAAACTAGTAAGTGAAATCACAAACAAACTTTTTGCACAGGGGAACAACTCATTGTTGTGCCCTTAAGGGAGGGTGACATGGAATACAAGCAGCTGCAGGTTTTCCTGAAAGTATGTGAGACGAAAAGCATAACGAAAGCGGCGGAACGGCTGTTTATCAGCCAGCAGGCAGTCAGCCGGATCATCGCCAATTTAGAAAATGAGCTGAATGCCCGGCTTTTTATACGTACTCCTCAGGGAGTTGAACTGACGGACTGCGGAGGAGAGCTGGAACAGCAGGCCTTTGAGTTTTTGCATCACCATGACTCGATTGTCACGCGGCTTGGCAACCTGAATCGAGAGGGCAGGAAAGAATATAAAATCGGCTTTTTTATGGGCATGCTGCAGATGCTGCCTGCCCATTTTCTTCCTGATTTAATGGATGCCCATCCCAGGCTGCAATTCCGTCTGCAAAGTTATCCGGATAATGAACGCAGCCGCTCCTTTCAGAATTATGGCTGCGATCTGGTTATGACCACATCCCCTCTGACTTCGGGAAATTTTGTGCAGATTTTTCACTACGAAAGCCCCATCGGGGTCATTCTGCAGCGCAGCCATCCCCTTGCCCAAAAGAGGGAACTGACCATGGCGGATTTAAAGGGGCAGCGGCTCATTACCCTAAACTCGGACAACCGGTCCCAGTCACGGCTGATGAACCGGCTGGGGGAATGGGGCCTGGATGCGCATTCGGTTGTGGGGGATACGGAATGGGGCCTGACCTGGGATCTGCTGCGCCGGGGCTATATTTCCTTTTATGCCGGCAAGCTCAGTGTCCTGCCCGATGACATGCTGGGCCTGCCCCTTACGGACTTGAATCTGGCTTGGGAGTTTTTCGTTTATAAGCGGCAGAGCAAAAAGCTGTCTGCTCTGGAAAAGGAGATCCTGGCCAAAATCCGCGAGAATATCTCGGATTGAGCTGTACAGATGCACAGCAGCAGACAAAAAATTGAACACAAAAAAGCTTCCCTAAGAGTGCAACCTCCTGGGAAGCCTTTGTGATGCGTAAAATGTAAAGCTCGGCGAACCGGGTTTTCTTTATAGGCAGGGAACTGTTGTATGGTTCAGATGGAGTAAGTGCAGCGTTCTAGTTGCAGCCGCCAAAAGAGAACCCACTCACTTTTTTCCTGAATCCAGGGCCATCCTCGGGAAAAGAAATATAGAGATTCTGCACCTTGGCACTTTGACAAGCGGGGCAGACAGCCTTTTCTATGTCCTCTTCAGAGGCTTCAAGCTTGAATTCATGGCGGCAGCTCTCACAGAGCATGGTATACTCCGGGAAGCGATTGGAAGGCACTTCATCCAGTTCTTCCATTTCTCTCGGCATATTGACCTCGTTGCAGCCAGTGCATCCATTACATTCTTTCATCTTCTTCCTCCCGTCAGCTTTGTTTTTCGTATAAAATGGTCTTCGCTCAGAGTTCAGTTGTTTCTGCAGTTATGTGAAGGTAACGAGCAGACCTTTGCCCTAATTCTATTTGCAAATAGTGTGCCAAGGCCATTAGAGCGCTTGATGCTCATGACTGCCGGGTTGAGCACTCAATGGGCGGCAATGTAAGGGGTCAAAATGAGATTTCTGTCGCAAAATAATCTAAACTACTGCGGGCAAATTTTTCTTTGAGCTTGCCCTTGGCCGCGGTCCAGGTCTCAGGGCTGATGGTGAATACCCCCCTCGGCCAAACCAAGGGAGCTCAGAAAAAAGCAGATTATACAGGTTAAACCCGTCATTGATTGAATAAGCTTCGCCTGGAGACCGTTCTTCACCAGCAGTCCGGTGATCCGCAAGGCTTCGTCATTCTTTTTGGTCAAGACACAGGTGGTGCCCGCCGGCCCTTCCCTGAGCATATCCTTCACCAGCGGGGTAAAAAGATGATTGATTGCTATGATAGCGTACCAGCTTGATTTTCCCCAGATCCGTTTGCTTGGGGATAATCGGCGTATCCTTCAAACGGAGAGGAATCCTGGCGGCGAATTGATTGCTGAACTGTACAAGATTGCTTTTACTACGGTAGTTTTCCACCAGCTCGTACAGGGTTGCCTGCTTCTCCAGGATCAGATTCACCATATATTCCGAACTGGCCCCTCTGAATTCATAGATATTCTGATCGTCATCCCCCACGGCAATGACCCGCATCTCCTCGTTGTGCTCCATCAAGGCCTGGATTAAGGCGTACTCATGAGCATCCATATCCTGGGCTTCATCGATAGCAACCCATCTCCTGGGCCTGTTCATTCAGCTCTTTAATATGAAAGATCCTTTCCTGATTTTCGATCACCGTTAAAAGACAGACTTGCTTTATCCGTCTCTTTTAGGTATCTTTCCGTTTTCGATAATATTCTCCTGATTTTTGTCAATTCCTGCTTGAGGAAGGGAATGAGGAATATGGGGTTTAGTAAGGAATTGAGCTAAGTGATATTGCATGATATAATTCAGATAGATTTAACTCTGAGTCGGGAGTGATTCTATGGCATCCCTAACTAAAACAGAACAAACGGCCTTAGACAAAACAATTCAACATATACGCGATGTTTGTGGAGATAATTTAATTTCTGTCATTCTATACGGTTCCAAAGCCCGAGGGGATTCTTTGCCTGAATCCGATATTGATATTATGATTCTGGTCCGCAATCGCAATAAAGTAGACAGAGATAAACTTTATGATTTTCTTTTACTTGACGATGTGGGTTATGACATAAATATTTCGCTCAATATTTATGAAGGGGAATATTTTAACCAGCTGTCAACAATGCACGTACCTTTTGTTGAAAATGTTCTTAAAGAAGGAGAAACACTGTGGACTGTGTAGAAACCAAAGATTTGGCCTTTTACCGATTGCAATCGGCTAAAGAACGGTTAGCAGTTGCCGAGGATCTTTTTAAGCTGGAACATTACCGGGATTGTTTATCCAAGGCATACTACTCCCTTTTTCAGGCGGCTAGAGCGGCTTTAGCTACATTAGGACTTGATTCGCGGAAGCATTCTGGAATTATTAGTGCGTTTAATACTAATTTTGTGAAGACCGGAATATTTCCAAAAGAATACCGAAAGATTATCGCAAGCTCTCAGGACCTGAGATTAGCCAGTGATTATGATGATTTCTATCTCGCTAGTAAACAAGACGCTGAAAAAACTCTTAAAGATGTCCAAATGGTGATAAAGGGTGTCGAAGACTATTTAAATTCTCACTACGCCGACCTTCAATGAAACAAAGGCTTCCCCGAGAGAAATAACTCTTGGGGAAGCCTTTAAAGTTCAATTGGTTTTGCCTTGCCGTAAAACTTTCTCACGCTTACAATCTGCTCTTTTCGCAGTTCCCAAAAAGTCGCTTGTACAAAAGTCCACGGACAGCAGGCTTTATCGAATACCTTCTTCCAAGATTCTCGTTTAACCTGCTCCTGCTCTCGTGATGGCAGGCCGGCAAACCATTTGTCCGCAAGTTCCTCAGCTTCATCATCATCTTCCGGCGCATCAGAAAAATAGCTGTCGTTCAGCACCAAGTGCCAGTATTCCTCATCACTCAGCAAGATCTTTTCGTCGGGTATTTCGGCTTCGATGACATAGTGTTCGCCGACATAATTTCTGAACTCAACTCTCCGCAAATCGGGTTTTACATTTTTACCAAGCAGGAGATACCAAGCCCATACCGGATACTCAACGCCTTGGGGCGGCTCTCCGACACGCCCTTTCATTTCCCCAACAAGCCAGTCGTAGGATTTCCTGAACAAGTCGTCTTTCAACCACCCGGCTAATGCGGCATCGCAATGCAGAACGCCCTTTTCACAAAGGTCGTCATATGCCGCTTTATCTTGAATCGTCCATAAGCGCATATCAGCACACCTCCGCTATCAAGTTCGCCTTAGGCATGGTGTTGCCAACTATAGCTGAGCCGTTACATCCGGACTATCTTCATAAGCCGAATCGATAAGGCATAACTGATTCAACACTTCGGCAAAAAGAAAATAGAGCGTCTTCAGTCTATCCATATCTTTAATTATTCCGGGAACTTGAAAGTACAGTTCATCAACGCCCTCCGGGAATTCGCTGCCAAACCACCCCTCATCATCTTTGACTTCCAAGGAGATATCCGGCTGTATTTCGATAAGCTTGCGTATTCTTGAGTTTGAGAATAGACTCACTAACTTATCCCTATCGTTTCCCTTAATGATGAACTGATCATCAAACTCCGGGTAACCCACTTCTATATCCTGTAATCCGAGAAGCTTCCCGATATTACTGAAAATCCCCTTGCGATATATCCTGAATTTAAACCCATCTTTGTTTAGGTAAGGCGCCCTCATTCGGGTATAGGTTGTGGATGTTTTCCCGGTCGACACGGTATAGGTATCTAAAGTAATGACCCATTCTTTGATTTCAGCAACAACTTTCGTTCCTTTAAAAAAGCCTCCGTCAATAAAGTCCGCACCAATTTCCTGACATAATGCTTCCCAAACCTCATGCTGACTTGGACCAAATAATTCCCGAAGCAACCCCATATTGATTCCTCCCTCCCCTAATATAGATAGTACATGCTGATACGAATCATTCCCCCGAAATCAAACAAATGTTCTAGTGGCATTTTACACCATAGATATCCCTTTGGCAATAACGCGTTAGTCCATTGCCATCGGCAAGGGATGTATGAACTGTGACAACGTGATTTTACGCACATCGCCCCTTCCTGCATCATGTTAGAATGAAAGTAAAAATCCCCGAGGAGGAGCCAACAATGATCAGAAAAATTATTAAAATCGATGAGCAGTCGTGCGACGGCTGCGGATTATGCCTTACCGCCTGTCACGAAGGGGCGCTGGTGCTGGTAAATGGCAAAGCCAGCCTGCTTCGCGATGATTATTGCGACGGGCTTGGCAACTGTCTTCCTGCCTGCCCGCAGGATGCGATCTCTTTTGAAGAAAGAGAAGCGGTGGAATTTGATGAAGAAGCCGTCAAAAAACATCTGGAAGGCCACCACCAGCATGACGACAATGAACATCATGAACACCAAGGGCATACCCTGGCTTGCGGCTGTCCAGGCAATCATGCCGAGCTGCTGAGCCGTCCCGAATCCACCTATAAACCGGAAACCCAGCAGGAGAATAAATCTCAGCTGAAGCAATGGCCGGTGCAAATAAAGCTGGTTCCCCCAAATGCCCCTTATTTCGATAATGCCCATCTCCTGATCGCCGCCGACTGTACTGCTTACGCTTATGGGAATTTCCACAACGAGTTTATGCGTAACAGAGTCACCCTGATCGGCTGTCCGAAACTTGATTCTGTGGACTACAGCGAAAAACTGACGGCCATTCTGCAGCAAAACTCACTTAAATCCCTGACCCTTGTCCGGATGGAAGTTCCCTGCTGCGGTGGTTTGGAAAGCGCGGTGAAAACCGCCCTCAAAAGCAGCGGTCAAATCATACCCTGGCAGGTCGTCACGATCACAACCAATGGCCGGATTCTGGAAAATTAGATTCATAAGGGCAATGTCTGAGGCAAAACGTATAAGCATCTCTGCGCAGACAAATACAGCTGAGCAAAGAAAGGCTTCCTGAAGAGTGCATACTCCCGGGAAGCCTGGTTTTCTTTATGGGCAGTAGCGCTCTTTCAGCTTGTCAAAAGAACATTTTCAGGCTACTTTGTTTTCTTAATTGCCCGGTATTTCTGCCTGCTGCTGTTTGGCTTATCCGGCACAGTCATTTCGATCAACCCAAGTTCCAAGGCCGGACGCAAATAGTTCATGCTGAACGTAGGACGGTGTTTGAGCGCGAGCCGTTCTAAAAGCTCTTTTGCCGATAGGGTTTCATTTCCTAAGACCATCATCAGGCGCTCAACTTGTTCGGTTACTTGCTCGCGTACTTGTTCGGTTTGAATAAGCTCCCGCAAAGCATCGCGAATTACCCTAAGCATGAATTCAATAAAGGCAGTGGAATCCGCGGTTTTGTCGGCAAGAGCCAGTACCTTATAATATTCGTTTTGCCGTTCGCGAATCAGGGTTTCTACCGGAAGCCAATGAAACACCGGCTTCCAGCGGCTTAACAGCAAGGTTTGCCACATCCGGCCCATACGCCCGTTACCATCCGCAAAGGGATGTATGAACTCAAATTCATAATGAAATAGACAACTTTTGATGAGAGGATGTGTATCGGCATTTTTTACCCAATGAAGTAAATCACTGATCAGTTTTGGCACAAGTTCAGCCGGCGGAGCCATATGTACCAGTTCGCTCCCGGCAAAAACACCAACCCCCCCGGAACGGAAGCGACCGGATTCATGGGTCAATTCCAGCATGAGGATTTTATGTGCTTTTAAAAGATCGTCGATATGACACGGATCAAAGGATAGCAGGAGATTATATGCCTCGTAGGCATTTTTTACTTCACGAATTTCCTTTGGTGCGCCAAGAACACGTTTGCCATTGATCACATCCGTCATTTGCTCCAGGGACAGAGAATTGTTTTCAATCGCCAAGGAGGAATGAATCGTTCGTATTTGATTATCCCTGCGTAAATGGGGGTTAACAGCACTCTCATTTTTTACGGTAACAATACCCACTTGTTCGCTGATTTCGGCAACTAAGTGAATCATGGCGTCCGTGACGCTGTATGGCGGGGTGTAAGGCTTTTCGGCACAGGCTCACCACCTAATTTTATCTTATACGTTATTGTACCGTACAAGTTCTATTGACACAAGATTCTACTAAATTTTTCTACAGGCAGCACTTTTCACAGCTTCTCCCGCAAGGCATTGTGGAGGAAATCATGGATCTTCTCCTTATATATGGCATGGAGCTCCGGGTTTTTGCCGGCAAACTTGGTCATTCCATAGGCCAATTCCTTAAAGGTCTTGAAGAAGCTGTCATATAAGAAGGCGATTTTATTGGCCTCAGCCTTGCCATAGGCTTCATCCAGGGATGCCTCCATCTTTTTGATGGCTTTATAACCTGAGCGCTCTTTCAGCTTGTCATAGGAGGCCTTCTTATTCTCGATCTCCTGCTCCAGCTCACCCTTTACCCTCTCCAAATCATGGATTGCGGCTTTCAGTCCGTCCCGTTCTGCGGCCAACCGGGCATTCTTATCCTTTTCCTTGTCCAGATCATCACGAAGAGCTGCGCTCTCCTGCTTGGCCTGATCCCGCTCGGTCACGGCCTGCTCTGCTTCCTGCCGGGCCTCTTGCCGCTGCTCAACGGCCTGTTTCAGCTGCCGGGTACTCATGCCTTCCACATCCATCTCCATCAGGAACCCAGCCCGCTCTTCCTCGGGAAGCTCCAAGAGAGTCAAGGCCTGAACAAAGGTCAGATTGGGCAGCGTCCGGTTCTGAGAAGATTCCCCGGCCGGGGACAAGGGAAAATATTCACCATAAGCGTCAAAAAGGGCTATAAGACGCTGGGCGGTTCTTTGGGAGTAGTTGACGGACACCTTCAGCCACTGCCCCCATTCCCCATTGGGAAGCATGGCTCTGACTTCTTTGAGCCTGCGCCCGATTTCGATGGCATGAACAAGGAGAATTTTCTCCATCTGCCCCTTCATGGTATTGATCTCCGAGGCAATCACAACGGGGGTCCGGTTGGTCGCCAATTCATCCGTCATCTAATCCACCCTTTCCTGCACCTGGCAAAATCTACTGCATTTCTATCTATAGCATATGATCTGCCTGCTAAGAGTGACAGCCGGCATAAACTATGTCCAGGAACGCGACAACGTTGTCGCGTTCCTGGACAACTCTATTGCTGTTTTTTCTAACCGACAAATTGAACTTCGCAGGTTTCAATGTCTTTGCGATAACTATTTCCAGCCACGATGTACCAAGCGACAGTACATAAACAGCAAATTTATCCTTTACCATAGACTCTCTTCAGCTGCTAATGTGCGCTGAACTACCCCGCCTCATGAGTAGATAGCCGATAAATGGGAATGATTAATAAAAATGCGAATTGCGGGATGAGTCCTTGACAAACAGTGTGACAAACAGACAGTTGTTTTTTATTATCATTATTTCAACAGTTGGCCTGAGCGCGGTGGTCATGCCGAAAATCATGAGCGAGGCCGCCGGAACAGGGGCGTGGCTGAGCCTGCTCATCGCCGCCGTCTTTTTCGTGGCCGACGTTCTGCTGATCATCCACTTGGGCTGCCTCTACCGGGGGAAAGGGCTGGCGGAATACAGCGAGCTGCTGGTGGGGAAAGCCGTATCCCGTATTTTCTGCGGTATATATCTTATCTACTTTTTTATTTTTCTTGCCTTCTTCGTCCGGTGCGCGGCCGATATCATCCAGGCGGAGATTTTATATAAAACCCCCGTTTGGGCCACCATGCTGCTGATTATGAGCGTCTCCCTATACGCCGCGTCGAAAGGGCTTACCAATTTGGGCAGGATTCTTGAATACCTGGGCCTGATCGTGCTGATAACAGGCTTTATTTTGCAGATTATTGCCTTTACACAGGGAAACCCACTGAATAACCTGCCCCTGATCGACCCGGCGGAGATAAGCCGCTATATCCGGGCGGTTCCGTCTGCTATCTTTGTTTTTTTGGGCTTCGAGGTCATCACTGTCATCCCCCTTTCCAGACGCAACGGTTCCCAAGCGCTGCTCACGGCGGGGATTGCGGTTCTGGTGGCGTGCACTTTTTTTATTGTTCAGTTGGAAGGCTGCTATTCTATTCTGAGCATCAATGATATGGTCAATTACGATTATCCGGTTCTGACCGCGATTCGAAGACTGGACATCGCCGCCCTGCAATTTGCTAAGCGGCTGGATCTGTTTTTCATCATGGGGTGGCTCACCTCCATCTTTTGCACCACTTCCCTGATCATGTTTGCATCGGCGGCCTATGCGAAAAAGCTGATTTCTAAGCTGACCGGGATTACGCCGATGCTCGCCATCGGCGCGGCGGCTTACGCTACAGGCCTGCTGATTCCCAACGCGGAGGATGTGCTGCTGGTGTTCAACCGCTTCACGACGTATACCGGGCTGCTGCCGGCCTTTGTCATCCCCTTTGTTTTGTGGGTGGCCCATCTGTTCCGGTCCCGTGGCAGTACGTAAAGAGGGTGGTGATGAAGCCTGAATAAGCTCATAAAGTTAACCGCTCTTGCCCTCTGCCTGCCGCTGCTGTGGGGCTGCTGGGATTCGACGGATATCCAGCAGGAGAATATTCACATCGCGGAAGTGATCGATTATCAGGATGGAGAGTATCATTTCTATGGGGAAGTCGCCGATCTGGGCGGCCAGTCACGAAGAGGCGGCGCCGGCGGACAGGGCAACCTGAACTTTTCGATCATCAAGGCCAGCGGGGAAACGTATACCCAAGCCCGTGACGATCTGAACCGTAAAAGCAGCAGGCCGGTTTATCTGGGCGCCTTAAAAATGCTGATTTTTACCGACAGGCTGGCATTCCAGGGTGTGGAGGAATATCTGAACCGGAGCCGGACCCAGCGCAACACCAGAAAATCACTCAAAATCATCACCTCCGCCGAAGAGCCGGAGGATTTGCTGAACGCCGCGCTGGACAACGCGTCGTCGGTGGGGCTGGCCATTGATAACATACAGGAAAACCTGATGAGGGAGGGCTCCTCATTTTTTGTGGATATCGGCGATCTTTTGGAGGCGCTGGCGGTAAAAAAGGTGGGGTTTCTGATCCCCGCCATGGGCGTCGCGGACTCCCATATCACGCTGACCGGGTATACAGTTTTTGAAAACGCCCAAAAGGTTGGCTTTATTCCACAGGACGAACGGCGGGGCGTGGTATTTTTCCTCAATCCCCACGGCAGTTTTCATTACGAAGTCATTTTGAATTCGAACCGGTATGAGCTGGATGTTACCCTGAACAACAAAAAAATCACCACGGTGTATGCCGATGAACAGCTCATGCTCCAAGTTCAAATGGGGTTTAAGGCCGTGCTGAACTATGGGGCCACGGCGCAGCCCCTCACTATAGCGGACCGGGAGGCCTTGGAGGACCTTCTTGAGGAGGCGGTCCTTGAGGATATCCTACAGGCCCTGGATACCTCGCAAAAGGAGTACGCTTTGGATTATCTGGGGATTTACCGGCATTTTCGGGCGCAGCATAACAGCGCCTTCCAAACTATCGACTGGAAGCAGGCCTATAGTGACGCGGCGACGGAGGTCACGACCGACGTCACACTCGTCCAGAGCGAGCTTCCCCAGGAGCTATAAGCCATGACAAAATCATCAATCCATCCTATGGACATCGACAAAATCAGCGCGCGGCTCAGCGGCGTTTCGGCGCGGGTCGTTCCGTGTACGGGCGGGGATGCCATCACGGTTTTGTTTATCCGGCAGCTCACCGACCGGGCGCAGCTGTCCGAGTGTATACTCAAGCCGCTGATTGCCCGCGCCGCCGCCGGGGAAACGCCCCCGGCGGAAGAGCTCCGGGATCGCATCCTGTATGTGGATCATTGCGCCCTGGACGACAATCCGGAGGCCATAGACGCTTATCTGCTGGATGGATATACTGTGCTGCTGGGCCCCTGGGACGGGCGCTATCTGGTGTCAAACATCAAAAAGATTGAAAGCAAAAGCATTGACAGCCCGGAACTGCAATACACCCTGCGCGGGGCGCGGGATTGCTTCATTGAGAATCTCGACACCAATCTGTCCCTGATCCGGTACAGAATCAAAGATCCCCGGCTGAAAATCGCCATGCTGGAAACGGGAAAACGAACCAGAACATCGGTTGCCGTGGTCTATATTGAAGATATAGCCAATCCCGGCCTTGTGAAGGATATCCTACAGAGGATTGCCAGGATAAGGGTAGACGGCATCGTCGAATCCGGCGCGCTGCAAAAGCGGATCCTCAACAGTAAATGGAGCCTCTTCCCGCAAACGGGCATTGTGGAACGGTCGGACATGGCCTGCAACGCGCTGCTGGAGGGAAAGGCCATTATCCTGGTGGAGGGCAGCGGGCTGGGGCTGATCGCCCCCAAGGTTTTCCATGAGTTTCTCGTCTCCTGCGACGACATCTACGACAACAAATACCTGGCCCTGCTCACCAAGGGCCTGCGGTTTATCGCCCTGTTTACTTCCATCACTCTGGGTGCCCTGTATATCGCCATCATTTCCTTTCACCATGACACCCTTCCCTCGGAATATATCCTGACTCTGGCGGCTATGCGGGCCAACGTGCCCTTTAACGCGTTTACAGGCATCGTTCAGCTGGAAGTCATCGTGGAAATCATCCGGGAGTCCTTGCTGCGCATTCCCAAGAAGATCGGCGGGGCCATCGGCATTCTGGGGGCGATTATCATCGGACAGGCCGCCATCGCCTCCGGCATGTACAGTCCACTGCTGCTGATCATTGTTTCCACCGAATTGCTCGCCTCGTTCATGATCCCGGATTATACTCTGATGAATCCCTTCCGGATCTTGAAGGTTCTCATGATTCTGCTTTCTGCGGTCTTCGGCTTGATCGGCTTTACCCTGGGCCTGTGCCTGATCGTGACCATCATCGTTTCGTCCAACAGCTTTGGCGTTGCCTACGCCGCACCCAGCGCGCCTTTCAACCGCGAAGATTTTTTGGGAAAGCTTTTTCCGGACAAAAGTATTTCACCTAAGCGCCCTAATTTTCTAAAAACCACCGATCAAACCCGCACTGAATCGGATGAAAGGAAACCATCATGAAAGTTGCTATCATCGGAGCGGGAATGGCGGGGTTATCCTGCGCCATCACCCTGGAAAAGCACGGCATTACGCCGTTCATCTTTGAGAAAAGAGCCAGCGTCGGAGATCGCTTTGTCAACGCGGAGAGCATGTTCCACATTCTCAACCGGCCGGTAAGAAACTGCCTCCCCTATCTGCGGGAAAAATTCGGCATCCGGCTGGACCCACTGACAAAGGTCTCCCGAATCGAGATCCACTCCCAACACGAGACAGGCGTCATCAGCGGGGATATCGGCTACCTGAACATACGGGGAAGGCACGAGGATTCCTACGACAGGCAACTCAGGGACCAGGTCTCAGCCCCCATCGCATACCATTCGCAGCAGGAATATGAGACGCTGTGCAAGGATTTCGACGCGGTGGTGCTGGCGACGGGGGATGCCGAATATGCCTGCCGCCTGGGCAATTTTCGGGCCGACTTCACCGGCTCCGTCCGGGGCGCTACCGTAACGGGCAGTTTCCAGGCGGATACGCCCCATGTCTGGTTTGACTGCGATGTGCTCCCCAAGGGCTACGGCTGGGTCATCCCCTATTCGGATCAGGAAGCCAATGTGGTGATGTTCAGTCCGGATTATCCCAGCAATATCAAGCGGGATGACGAGGAGATGTGGAATCAATTCTACGGCATGGTCAGCCAGGATTTGCATCAGCAATTCCGCATGACCGATCAATTCTCATTCAAACACTATATCGTCGGCATCTGCAATCAAGCGAAGCTGGAAAACACTTATTTCACAGGCAATTGCTTCGGCGCGGTATCCCCTGGATTCGGCTTCGGGCAATTCACTTCCATTCTGAGCGGGGTTTACAGCGCTTATGACATCTGCGGTCGCGGGGACTACGCCGAGCTTACCAAGCCGCTGCGGGCTAATTATGAGAATTCACTGATTCTCAGGCGGTTTTTGGAGAATATGACTAACGAGGATTTTGATTTTGTGGCCAAAAATATGAATATGAAGCTGATCAGCCGTTTTGTGAACAACCTCTGCGACACCGAGGGACGTATGGACCTGCTCAAGGACGTGACGCCGCTCATGAAGCTGCTCAACCGGCTGCAGGAGGGCAAGAACAGGTAGCCGGAGTGGCCGCCGCCTAAACAATGTCCAGGAACACGACAACGTTGTCGCGGTCCTGGACAAGCTTTTTTTCCATATTTTTTTACTCCGGCTGTAACCTCCGGGGGAACCAGAGCATAGAGTATAGAGACAGGCCGGATATCCGGTCTGCCAATGAAAAAAGAGGAGTTGAATTGAATGGCCATTGTATCGGAACCACTCAATTCCGCACTGGTAGTGGTCTATCAGGACGGCTACACACCTGCCGGAGCGCCGGTGAGCCGTCAGAAGAGTATAAGCTATGTACGTCCCGATGCTTCCGAGGAAGCACTTTATGAGATCGCACAGGCCCTGTTCAGCCTCTCCCTTCATCCGGTTCTGGATGTGCAGTTGAAAAAGAATTTCCGGCTGAAGGAAGAATAATGGGCGGAAAAATCAAAAACGAAAGGATGGAGCTTAATGGCGATTTCAACGAATAAAATCCTCCGGCTCAGTTTCAGTACTGCCGGGGGAAAGACATTCACCCTGTCGATTCTCAATCCCCGGGAGGATCTGAGCCAGGCTGAAATTCTGGCCGTCATGGATCGGATGATAGAGGAAGATATTTTAATGACGACCAGCGGCGCCCTCACGGGAGTCAAGGACATCAAGGTCGTCAACACCGTCGTCAATGATTTGTTCGATCCAGTTCAGCCTTAGAGAGGGCTGCGTGGAGTCTGAGCCTTAAATAAATGCCTTGAGATTGCCGGCTAAGGTCACTTGGCCGGCGGTCCATTGTCTTTTTCTTATTCAGAATCAGGTCAGGGTTCCTTGTTCATAAGAAGCCCGCTCAGAGTAACGGCCGGCACGAAACATGTCCAGGAACGCGACAACGTTGTCGCGTTCCTGGATAAGCCTCTTGTCAAATGGTCACCGCAATTTCTTTAAGCAGAACCCTCTGAAATTCCGGCTCCGGCAAGGGGGGTGTCACCACGAAGGAATGCTGCCTTGTTTTACCTGAACCGCCCCCTCCATTTGGGGTGCACAGGTATTCCGGTGCAATAGACAGTTCAAACATGGCATGCCCCAGATGGACAAAGGGTTCAGAGGTGATCATTTCAGTTTCGATATGCACAATACTGGCATTGCTGTATTGTTTTAGATAGGTTACAGTATGAGACAATTTGTCAACGGTCACTGATCTTAACACAGGAATAAATTTCAGAAACCCGGTCGGCTCTACGAGTGCGTGGATACGCTCTTCACTCAGCAAATCAGCAAAAACAATGCGCAACCCTTCCACCATGATCTGCTTTTTCCTGCCTGCCCATGGGGGCTTACAGCCGGCATAAATTTGTCCCCAAACACGACAACGTTGTCGCGTTTGGGGACAAACCCGATTTTCGTTAGTTTTTCCAACCCAAAATCGTTTTGACGCCGTCTTGCAGGTTCATGAACAGAGGCAGACAGAACCACTTGAGTCGAGAACCGGCCAGAATACCGATTGCACCGAACAAATGGACGAAGATGTACTCGCCTTTGGACGAATTCTCGGATTCCTGGGTGCAGCTTCTTCACCCCCGGCATGCGCCGCCCTTCCTTGGCCTGTTTCATACCGTCGCCGACAAGGACCACCTGTCCGCGTACGTAGAGTAGTGGAGCCAGGCGGCCAACGATGGTGACCGAAGGCAAGCCGAAGGGAGTCCACAGACCAAGCGGAGGAACGAAAGAAATGAATCATCGACTCGAACCATGAGGCCGACGACGATGACAACGAACCATTCATAAACGAGTTTTCTGACTGTACAAAAATCATATCACTCCAACTCAAAACTTTGAAATTGACCATAATGACAAACGAGTTTCGATAATCAAAACTCGTTTGTCGATTAGAGTGTTCCTTCTGTGCTGAAGCGGGATTAAGCTTGAACAGAATTCTTGGAAGCGGCTGGGGTTTCGTATTTACGATTCCATCCAGTAAATACTGAGAAAAACAGAACCGCTAATAAAGTCCAGTTATATGGATTCATTAAAGCCGTCCAAATCGATGGCAATGGAAGATTAAATGCCTGAGCAGCGGAAGACATAGCCCCATACCAAACAATAACACAAATATGCCAGGGCAAGGTAAAGAACATCGAACATACTGCGCAATCCATGAGATTAGCCCGCCTTGCAGGGGCTAGGTTAAATTTTTTGCCAATTGGTTTTACGAAACTTGGACCAACGAGTAATTCTGCTGGTGCATTTGCTGCAATTGGAATCGATGCTATGATTGTTACAAAAATAATTGATAATTCCGCTTGCCTAACGGTTTTAGCGATTGTCTTTTCAGCCCATTTTAATATGCTATTCATAACTCCACTTTCTACTAATATCTGAGTTACGGCTAACACGAGAAGGGCAAATATTATCGCTCCGGTTACACCAGAAATCCCTTTTTCAATTAATCCTGTTGATTCCCCTCTTTGAGCGGGAATGTGAAATAATACTGAAGGTACCATTTTGCCCGTTAACATGGCTATAATTGCTGCGCAAATGTTTCCCCAAATCAAAGACTCTACAATATGCCTTCCTTTTAGAGCCAAGACGACAACGACTGCAAAGCTAGCCAACATAAGGAGTCCACGTGGGTCAACCGTTGCTGTTATTTCAGGTAAATTCGATACTGTGCCGCCACCGCCAAGTATCATTATTGGTATTACGGCCAATGCGGCAGCTGTCAATGAGAGAGGGGCACGACTACGAACAACATCCTTCATTGTTGCTTCTTGGGTGAACGCCGATACAATCGTAGTATCAGATACTGGTGCTAAATTATCGCCAAAGGCGGCACCTGCTAAAATCGTGGCACCTAACATAGCTGGATTAGCGCCAAGAAATATACCGGCTGGGTATAATACTGGCATAATGGCAAGTACTGTTCCCGTGCTCGTACCCGTTCCCAGTGAAAACATCATTGCAGCTAAGAAGGAAACCAAGACAAAAATTGCACCTGTTGCTCCGGCTTCCATTCCAAACCATAGCAAACCTTCAACTAGACCTCCCGCAACCATTAACTGGCCAAAAACACCAGCAAACAACCAAGCCGTAACAATTACTATACCATTCTTATCACCTAGTCCTCGGAGAACCGCTTGACAATATTCAAATTTATTTTTAGCAAATAACAATCCTGCCACGATAGCAAGCCAACCGCCCGCCCAAAAAGCCTGTGTTCCTCCACGCTCAGCAACCGAAAGCCAGACTAATATCCCAATTAGTACAAACAATGGAATTAGTCCACCTAATATTCCGCCATACATATCAAGTTTTTTACTCGCATCGAATTCATAGCTGTTCTCTACTTCTTGATTAGCCATCTTGCTACCTCCTAATAAAAATTATTAAATTTTAAATTCATATTAAGCCAACGATGTTTTGTTTCCACCTGACATAAGTCTCAAAAGCTCATCTCTTTTAATGTAAATATTGGGACCGCCCCAGTGCTTTGCTGAAGTTGGGCAGGAATTCCAAGGAGGTTTTACCCTTCCGTGTAATGTCTGCGCTTAAATTGTGCTAGATTCATAATAATAGCCCCCACCTTGTAATAATTATTTCTTGCACAAGCCTTACTAAGTCTTCGCCCTAATTGGCTGTGTTAAAATACTCAGACTGAAAAATTAGCAGAAGGCACAGGGTCATTTTCAGAATTGCCAACAATCATGGCAGCGGAAGCATCGCCGGCAACATTTAAAGTGGTACGCGCCATATCTAAAATACGGTCAACACCTGCTACCAGAGCTATACCTTCTAAAGGTAGACCAACTGAGGAGAGAACCATTGTCAGCATGATTAAGGCTGCACCAGGAACGCCGGCAGCTCCAAGGGAGGCCAGTGTGCCTGTTAATACGATGGTGAATTGTTGGGCTATTGTCAAATCCAACCCATATACTTGTGCTACAAATAGGGCTGCCACACCTTGATAAATTGCTGCGCCATCGCTGTTAATGGTTGATCCTAGAGAAAGCACGAAACTGGATACATCTTTAGAAACACCCAGGCCGTCTTCCACAGATCTAAAAGTAGAAGGTAAAGCTGCTGCACTTGAGCAGGTAGAAAAGGCTACTAAAAGCGCTGGGAACATAGCTTTATAAAACTTGATAGGACTAGCTTTTCCTATAAATTTAATAGCTGCCGAATAAATAAATGCTGCGTGGATGAAGCAGGCCAAAAATACAACGAGGATGATCTTAGCCATGGGCGCTAAAACAGCAAGACCATGAACAGCAACAACTGGGACCATTAAACCAAAGACACCAATAGGAGCTAATGCCATGACAAAATTGGTAATTACAAACACTATTTCGGAGAATCCTTCAAAGAAATTGCGTACCGGTTCCGCCTTTTTGCCAACAAAGGTGATCGCGACACCTACAAAAAGAGCAAAGACAACGATCTGTAACATGTTTCCTTTTACTAAATCCTCTAAAGGATTAGCAGGAATAATTTGCAAAATCATAGCTATGATCCCTGGAGATTCAGTTGCTTGATAGTTTGTATCAACTGGTATTTGAATGCCAGCACCAGGCTGAATCATATTAGCTAGTGTCATACCGATAGCAATGGCGATAGCCGTCGTACTAATATAATAGGCTACAGTTTTTCCGCCCATTCGGCCAAGCTTTTTTACATCACCAACACTTGAAGCTCCTACAACAAGGGTAGAAAAGATCAAAGGAACAATAACCATTTTAATTAAGCGCATAAACAATTCACCAAGGGGCTGAATATAACTCTTCGCGAAGTCAGCAGGAACAACAAGACCGACGAGGACTCCTAGGATTAAACCGATGAAAATTTTTGTGGCCAAATTTATTCTTTTCATTAGTTTCCCTCCATCATCATTTTTAGTTGTCAATAAGAACAAGCGCAAAGCTAGTTTGAGGATTCGCGCACTTTTCCTCCGGCGTATCGAATCGCGGAGCAAGCGAGTACCCTTGTCGGATCGATATACTTTTCATTGATATTAAACTTCTCAAAGGCAATAGGTAATTCAGTGCAGCCCAAAACCAGAATTTCGGCATTTTTCTTTTTTAATTGAGCTATTACGCGATAGATACTTGTCAAGTCAAAGGTGTCTTGGCCTACTTTGATGGCTAGAATCAAATCCGCTATAGCTTGCCGTCCCTCTTCATCGGGTTTAATAACCTCCATATCATAGGAAGCAAATGTCTTATCATAGACTCCTGTATTATAAGTCCCTCTTGTAGCAAGCAGCCCTATTTTCTTACAGCGAGTGCTCTCTTTTTTAATCTCTTTCGCTGTTTCTTCAATCATATTAATAAAATCAATACGGAGATGCTTTTCTATAGCATCATAAAAGTAATGGGCAGTATTGCAGGGCATTATAATTGCATCAGCGCCCATGCTTTGAAGTTTAAGAGCTGATTCAACCATTGCTTTCTCCGGACTTTCCCCGTCACCTAAGAGGAAGTCAAGACGATTCGGAATTCCTGGATAATTATCAATAATAAGATGAATATGGTCTTGATCTCGAGTAGCCTCTGTTAACGTGACAATTTTATTAAACATGTCCACCGTAGCTAAAGGGCCCATTCCGCCTAAAATTCCAATAACCTTATTCATAAATTACACTCTTCACTCCTGTTAAGGAACTGTGCAAGATCCCCTAATTTGATTTGAGTGAGATGACCATACCCTGATGGTCATCTCAATTAGTTGCTTATTATTTTTCTTAAATTATTTATCCTTACCAAGAATTGTTGGCATATAAGCATACAATGCCGGAGATCCGCCGGTATGTACAAACACCACATTCTCACCTTTTTTCAATTGGCCTTGACGAATCAATCCGATAAGCCCTGCCATTGTCTTACCAGTATAAACTGGGTCAAGCAAGATTCCTTCAGTTCTTGCAAGTAGTTGTACTGCTTCTACCATCGTTTCGGTAGGAAGAGAATATCCCGGTCCGACATATTCATCAACAACTTTTACTGCTTCACGGGAAATTGCTATTTTAAGTCCTATTTTCTCTGCAGTTTTATTGGCAAGATCGAAAATTAGGTTTTCCTGAGCTTTAGTTGAACGGTTAACACTGATGCCTGTAACAGGAATATTCATGTTGTTGCCTTGGAATCCAACAAGTAATCCACTGTGTGTTCCGCCACTGCCGCTGGCACAGACAAGATGGTCAAAATTGATGCCTTTTTCAAACATTTGCTCAGAAATTTCTTGAGCACATGCGACATAGCCCAGGGTGCCAATAGGGTTGGAACCGCCGCCGGGAACTATATATCCTTTTCTGCCTTCAGCAGCAAGTTCATTAGCTACCTTTTGCATAGCTTCCAGCATATTGGAACCGCCTGCAACAACAGAAACCTTTTCTACACCCAGTACATGGAAGAGGAAGTTGTTACCGCTGGCCTCAGGGTTGTAGCTGTCTTTTACTCTTTCTTCAAGGACAAGTCTGCATTTTAACCCTTCTTTCACTGCAGCGGCTAACGTAAGACGGCAGTGGTTGGATTGGACTGCTCCACAAGTAATAATGGTATCGGCACCTTGATCCAGAGCATCCTGCATCAAAAATTCCAATTTTCTCGTTTTGTTGCCACCTGATGTAAGCCCCAAAAGATCATCTCTTTTAATGTAAATATTAGGGCCACCCAGTGCTTTGCTGAAGTTGGGCAGGAATTCCAAGGGAGTTTTACCTTCTGTGTAACGTCTGCGCTTAAATTGTGCTAGATTCATAATAATGTCCTCCATCTTGTTATAATTATTTTTTGCACAAGCTTGCTGGAAGCTTGTGCCTCTACGATGTTCCCATGGGTACGCAGGCATCTGTTTGAATAATCTCCTTTCAAAGTTATCACCTCCTTCATTTGATCATCTTATTTTTTTCACAAGATTAAGCAAAAAAATGATCCCTTCACTATTCTTTAAAGCATTCGCTTCCATAATTGCCCGATATTCAGGCAGGTAGTTGTATACCGTATATAAGATGACCTTTATGTTGTTTTCAAATTTATCTTACAATATTTTTTAGGACCTTACAACAATTTTTTTATATTTATTAAAAAATTTTAGTAAAATCGAAGAAGGATGACTCCTGTGTAGGTTGAATCTCAAAGCAAATTCCCCTTTCCTAAGTGAAGAGGTGGAATTGAGTTTGAAAATTAAGTGCATTGATCAAACTATAATTATGGATCCAGATAGCGCTTGTTAAAATCATCAACTTATCTTAAACTATTTGAAGAACTAATTTTATTGAGGTGATCCAATGAGTCAAGCTCTTAACTCCATCCATCCCAAACTTGCACAATATGTTCCTTTTGCTGATGCTTTGGCGGAAACACTTGGTGCCAGTTGCGAAATAGCTATCCATGAATTCTCTCACCCTGAAAGTTCGGTCGTATATTTGGCGGGCAATGTGGTTGGCCGTCAGATTGGCTCTTCCATTACTGAACCATTGCAATTGCAACTTCAGTTATATGGTGATAATGTTCCCAATATATGCAACTTTACGCGCAGGTTAAAAGATGGCCGAAATACGAAATGTTCCAACATATTTATTCGGGATGAACAAGGTAAAGTAATTGGCTGCTTTTGCATCAATTATGATCTATCATTAATAGAGGCAATGAAAAAGTTTACGGAGGAGTGGCTACCTCACGAGGATAAAACCGAAAATGTATCCGAAGAAAAGTATGGTGGCATTTCCCATATCCTGGAGCAAATCATCAGCGATACATTATCCAGGTATTCCAAACCTGTTTCACTAATGCAAAAGGAGGATAAACTGAAAATCGTTGAGGCTTTAGATGAAAAGGGTGTTTTCTTAATTAAAGGAGCTGTCGATGATGTGGCCAATGCGATTGGGGTGTCCCGTTATTCTGTCTATAACTATTTGGATGAAATTCGCGCCGCCAAAAAGTAGATTTTCGAAAGACCAAACCGCTTCCAAGTCTTATTTGAAAACGGTTTGGTCTTTCTTTGTTTATTACTTTTAGTTCACGGCATTCTTAATGGCTGCGCAAGTGACGGCTGGACCTACCGACGCGCGGCGTTGCGGCCTGCCAGCCAGTCAAAGGTATGAAAGCGGGGCACTCGATATTCCCAGCACTTCGCTGATAAAGCTTGCGCGGTTTTATAAAACCAGTGTTGATTATTTGCTGGGGTTGACGAATGATAGGAAGCCCTCCCGTTGAATTGGATCTTGCTTCGTTTCATAATAATGTTCATTACAGATGGCGGCAGACTTAAACGATAAGCCTCAATACTATAAATAATACATTAGGGGCCAAAGGCACGGTTTAATAGGGAAACTTATTGAACTATACCCCAAACTGGTAC
Source organism: Desulfitobacterium sp. LBE (assembly GCF_007830365.1). Classification (NCBI taxonomy): domain Bacteria; kingdom Bacillati; phylum Bacillota; class Clostridia; order Eubacteriales; family Desulfitobacteriaceae; genus Desulfitobacterium; species Desulfitobacterium sp. LBE. The sequence goes on from NZ_VLKD01000001.1 coordinate 2,814,417, forward strand.
GGAAAGGCAAGAGATAGGCGTTGTCCCAAAAGGGATGACGCCTATCTCTTTTATGTTGATGACCGCTCGAGCAATGCTGCATAGGTATTCCGGTGCAATAGACAGTTCAAACATGACATGTCCCCAAACACGACAACGTTGTCGCGTTTGGGGACAAACCCGATTTCCGCGGTTTTCTAATTAAGTCCATAACTTTCTTAGTCATAATCACAGCCTTCATCTTGAATGACTACGGCTTTGCTCTCCGGAAACGGCTCTCCATCCATGAATTCGGTTTCGCCCTCCTGCTGTGCCTTTAAAAGGAGATCCATGGCATCAGCAACTTTAGCCGCCAGTTGAAAATACATTTTTTTGTAATCCGTCATTCCAGTCTCTACCCCCTATTTCAAGCAGCGGCAAGGCTCCGGGCCTTGACCCGGTCCTGCCGTCTGCTTTGATAGGGGAAATTAAAAAGCACATGCGAGGTTTTTTTCACCCTACACATGTGCCATGCTTCGTTATCTGCTGAATCCTAACACCCAACCCCACTCAACCGGAAATAAACCGGCTGTGAACAGAAAAGCGGTCCGCATAACCGGTATGCGAACAATTCCTTTCCGCTGCCTGGGTCAGGAATAGGCTGAATCTCCTGCTGCGTGAAGCCGCACAGTCTGCTCTGTTCCTTGCCGACACCTTACCTTATTACAGTCGCTTCACCCGGAGCACAGGCGCTTTGCTTGTGCGGAAAGGGGCGGCATTGTATAATAAGGATGTCGTCGTGGACAGCTGGACTGTTACGTGTAGGTGCGGATACCACCTGCTCGTGCCTGAGGGTGCTGCAACACTCTTAGGTCACGGCGACTTTTTAATTTCCACCTAATGTTAATTATAGCTTTTTTGGGGGGAAATGCAAGGTGCGGAGAGCGGGGAATTTGGGGTGGGAGAGTAGAAATCTATAGCAAACATTTTTTAAGCGTATCTAATTCAAATTGCTTAAGTTGTGATTTAATATGGTAAAAGTCCTAAGTCTGATACAATAAGTTTTAAATTACCCAAATTTCAGAGTACGGTCCCCAATCCTATAAATAACAGGTTGCGTTACTATAGGTATGTTGTATGGATTACTTTTTTTCAAATACTCATATAAAGTTGTTATATTGCGATCCTTATTTCTCAATTGCCCCATAAAAAGCAAAACCTGATACCACTGCCCCCAGACTACATTATTATCTGGGATATCGTTACCTGAAAAATTTCCATTGAAACGCCCTATTACAAATAATTTGATTTTACTCTTATCAATCATCTTAGCACTTACTCCCAAATAATCTGCAATTCTCTTTTCAGAGGCATAATTCAGCCAATCTTTTATCGCGAGTATCCATTCCTTTGTCTTCTTTTCATAGTTGCGTTTTTTACTCAATAAGATTTTATTATTGTTATATACAAGGTCTTGCCACTTAAGCTGTATAAATGCAATTTCTCCTGTAATTTTATCAATAATGCACGCATCAATATCCGTGATCATTTTACCATTTTCACTTATTACAATCTCCCGGTCAATTTTTATACTTGTTCCATCCTCGAAAAGACTGTAGAGATCTTTTCGAAATTCCTCTTCGCGTAATTTGGTATTGGAGTCCCATTCCTTTGGGTATTTATGCCTTAATGTATCCAACATAAATTCAAAAGGTCTGTCTAAACAACCGCAAATTGATCGGATAAACTGGTGCTTTGACAACTGAATAAGCGGAGGCGGTGCAGACCTTAGATATATGTGTTGATAAAGATTATTATTATCAAGAATAATTGTATCAAATATTTTTTTTGCATCCTCCAATGTTACATTATTTAAACCTTTAATCAGACTTATGGTTTCTGATTGTACATTAATTGTACATAATAAGTTATGAATTTTTAGATGAGGATATTTTTGCAATAGGATATGACAATATTGCATATGTTTAAGCGCAAATGACATAAAATATACAACAGTATCTACATAAGCTCTATAGGGAACACCACCAAATGTACAGCGTTCGGGGAAAACATCCCATTCTGTGGCTTCTACAGCATCAAAAGATGCATTGTAATGATAAAAATTATCAATTTCAGGAGTCGTTTTATATCCAATAAAATTGCTCTTCCATAAATAAACTAATGAAGCCATTTTATTTATAACTTTTTCATGATTTTTTACTAATATCTCGTATTTTTCCATCTGTGATTTCTGTATCAAGCTTGAATATTTTAGGACGTTTTCTTTTTCTATAAATTCAATCCAAGGATATTTTTCTATGAAGCTTAAATGAATACGTCTAGAAGTATTTTCTTTAATCTCCAGAACATTTAACCCGACTAATTCTCTGAAATTGGATATCCTTCCCAATAATTCACAGGCATAGACAGCTCTGTTTGATAGAACAATACTTTCTTTTGTAGAAACATGCAGAGGGATATTTTTCATAGAAGTAAAATCGTTGTAAGTTTGACTAAGAAAAGATGGATATCCGTATAATAAGGCATCAGTTAATTTCTGCCGATACTCTTGATTTATGTCATCACGGACACTTTCAGAAAATAAGAAGTCCAATGTTCTGATTCCCTGAATTAAAATCATTTGCTTTTCCTGCAAATCCGATGCCTGAAGATATTCTTCCAGGTATTCCTTGCAATCAGCCTCGATAGCGTCCAAGACATGATATTGGGGATAGTTGCTCATAAAACTCTCTCCATTATTTTGATCTCTGACTACTTCTTTGTTATCTCATCATTTAATTCCATTTGAGTCCATTCTTTTAAAGCAATCTCATGCAACCTTTTTATCACATTATGATACTCAGTGAATTCCTGGTCAAAATTGTTCGGGGTCCATCCCTTGCAAATGTAAAAACCTCAATGTACACTCCAAAACTATTGTGAGAGAATTCGCCAAGGTGCTCGCTCCCAATGAAATCGGCTTTGTATAGATGCCCTTATATATATCATTTATGAACTCTTGCTTTTGCTCCAATATATTAGCATCAATATGAGCTATTTGGCTGCTCAATTTATAGTCGTATTCAAGGCTGATATATAGGTTCGGATCAAGATCATCCTTAAGTAATTTTAGGAGTTCATTATTTTTCCATTTTCCAGGAATCTTTTTGAGTTTCTTTTCTGAATGTGTATCGTAAAATCTCTTTATTACTTCTTCATCCAACAAAGCATCCACTAATGCCTCATATTTGAATTGGTCAACTTCGACTTTGCTCAGGAATTCTTTGGCCAAATTATGAATCTTAATTCTGTTCATTGATGGGATTATAATTAGATATTCATCTAGTTTTGCCAATACTTCTCTATTTTCACCACTGAAAGCATAAAAGAATTTTAAATAGCCTTCTGCAATTATTCTGCCAAGCAGCTTTGCGTCCCAGATACGTCCAAATGAAATTAATATTATTAGGCTTTCCAAAGACTCAACTAAACTTGAATACAATTGAACAAGAGTATATTGTATTTGATCAGGAAGTGGAGAAGCATCTCTGTATAAAGGAGCAATAGCGTATAATAGTCTTTTAAGTTTTTCGCCAGAATCTATTGCGACTTTATTTAATACAGCTTCATATGTAATCGATTTTTCCAGGAAAACACCCCCTTTCAGAAACTAATGTGAGTAAATACAAATGTGGAGCTTATTTATTTAATACTCTTGAAAAAATGCATCGTCCATTATAATAATACTCAACTCTTGCACTAAATTTCTTCGGATTAATTTCAATATATACTCCAAGTGTATATCCACATACATGTTCTGGAAGCGTATGTCCGTCAAAACTCCAGACATTATCATATGATTGTTTTGTGAGTGCCTCTAACCGAATTCTGTCATCCTCTTTTTCTTTCTTTGGTTGATTTGATTTTTTCATCTCAACAGCAACTAAATTATCTTTAATTACTACTTCTCCCCTGCTGTGGACAATTACATCACAGGTAATCGGGATGACTTTCATATATTCATCCATTAACGTCTTGAGCTTTCCATTGTTACGATTATATTCGACATCAACATAGTAATCCGCAAATCTTGATTGGCGGATTGCGTCGCGTAATTCAAAGGCAAGATTTCCACAGAGATTACGTTCTGAAATATCACTTCTGATGAGATCTTCACTGTTTGTCCAAAACTTGATGAAAGCCTGGTTAAAAATCAAAAAAAGCTCATTAAATAATGATTTGTTCTTGATGCTTTCGACGAGATTAACCAGAGTTTCTTCTCGCTTGTCCTTCTTGAGCTCACATTCCCAGATCACAATGACATTCCAGCCCATAGAGCAAAGCTCTTGAACCGCACGCCTATCTCTTTCTACATTTCGCTGGATTTTAGGAATCCAATATTCAGAATTGGTTTTCGGATCGCGATAATATTTGCACCCTTGATGAGCATGCCAAAAGCATCCATGAACAAAAATCACGCATTTGTATTTGGGAAGCACAATATCCGGCTTGCCAGGAAGGTTCGAAACATGCAGGCGGAATCTAAAACCCAGCCGGTGCAAATATTTGCGCACAATTATTTCCCCTTTGGTATTTTTAGACCGAATATGCGACATGATTTCGCTCCGCTTCACGGGATCAAACATATCAGGCAATTTCATCGCCTCTATTTTGTTTTTCTCCATTTTCCACCCCAAGATCGCAAGCCAAAGAACTCTCAGACTGAACCCCCATCTGTTCAAGCAGGCACTCTGCAATAGCTTGCCCCAATAAGGGCGGCACTGCATTGCCTACTTGCTGGTATTGAGAATCTTTTGTTCCGTGAAAAACGAAACTGTTTGGAAAGGACTGAAGCCTCGCCGCTTCCCTAATGCTTAATGCTCTATTAAGGGTTGGATGTATCCACATGGATTTGCGAACATTTATTACAGTTCCAGACGGCTCATCATATTGCAACCGCAAGTAGATTGTATTCTGTGTACGCTCCGGCAAAGAGTATGTTTTTTTCAACAACGCATCAAGATTATGGAAATTTTCTCCTTGCCCAAGGGCCATAAACCTCGCCTTGGCAACAGTTCCTGTATCGGTAATCACATGATTGCTTACCGAATCTCTGTCACAAAGCAGAGCTGCAAGCTTTGACCTGCCTTTAAAGACAGAATGCGTCTCTGGAGCATCTATTTGAGTTGATGCTTCCAAGTTCTCCAAATCCTCAATCGCGTCTCTTACAGTATTATAGTCTTCCTCATGAAGAATACGAGAAGGCATCCTAACTTCTTTCTCGCCAATGATATCCTTTTTTATGCCTATCCTAATAAAGCGCTCTCGAGTTTGAGGCACGCCAAAATCAGCCGCATTCAAAACCGCTTTGTTTGTGGCATATCCCAGTGCTCTGAATTTATGTTCCAAGTAGTCCTTAACACTAAAAACATCTGCAGTTGCTGTTATGCGATAATCTAATTTCTGGATGTCAAAATCAATGTGGTTTTCCTCCAGTTCATTCAACCGCTCTATTGCCTGCTCTATCTCCACCAGAGTTTTAAGCCTCTCGTGGTACTCAGCATAACCATGCTTTTCATATATAAATCTCTTTAAAATTTCTTTGCTGCTTAGAAAAAACTTCTCCCAGTTTTCATCCCAAAAACTCCCATGCAAATGATCCCAATCCGCAAACAGCTTCTTTATTTCTTTCGCCCTCTTCTCGATATAATCTTCTGCACGTTCACTTGTTCGCGAGAATTTAAAAAGCTTGCAAAGCAGACTGATTCCTTCTTTTTTGATCCTGTACAAGCTGAAGCCGCCTTTATGCTTGAGCACATCACCTGTCAGAGCAACAGATTCTTTCCCAGCAACAAGAACTATCTTTTCCTTTCTTGTTGGGATGCTCAATTCCCGAACTTCTTCCAGATTATCACTGGCAACAAAGAAAAAGTGCTTGCTGGATTCTAATGTCTTTACATTTTCTAGAACAAATGCCTTTGGGTTCAATTCCTCAATAGCACGAACATAATGCTGCACCAACTGATTATTTCCACTGATCAAGCTGTTTTTTTGCCTATTTGCATTTGAAAACCCTTGGCATGGAGGACCTCCTATGACAACATCCACCTTGCCGTATTTGTCTTCTATCTTTTCTTTAAACGATATTTTGGATGCATCTTCCTGGAGTACATATACCCCTTTGTGATTTTCAGCATAGGTCTTAGCAGCATTTTTATCAAATTCAACTGCAGCCGCAACATTAAAACGACCAGTTCTTAAGAAACCAAGACTAAGCCCTCCAGCACCTGCGAATAAATCGATCGTATTAAGCTTCTTCATCTTCTTCATCTTCTTCATCCTCCATTTCAGCCGAAGCAGTTTCAATCCCTTGACGCCTGAGCAGGAGATTCCAGCACTCTTCACGCTTGCACCATTGGGTTATATTGGTTCCTTCAATTGATGGGTGAGTTATATGATCCCAAACCTTTTGAGCCAGCTTTTTTAGAAACGACTCAAGTTGTTCATCAATTCCCTGTTTTTTCCATATTTTATCAAGTTCAATCTTATCTTTAAAGAGGCGATAAGCCAAAGCGATGGAATACGCAACAACATTTGCCTTATAGTCTCCCAACTGCAGTTTCTTGACAATCCGATCGCATTCATCAAAAAGGATGACATTTGCAATCATATGTTTATAATATCTCTCGTCTGGAAATGGCACCTTGCCAGCTTCAATCAGCTCCATGAATTTAACAAAATTGGTTTCAGATCCTTTGCTGACGATATGCGGCTTCTGCATAGCGCACATCATGCACTTGGCTGCAAGAGTTTTAGCAACAACTCTGCTCTTGGGATTCTCTTCTCTGAAATTCTTTTTGCGAGCTGGAGTGCTTTGCCTGTTGAGCTCAACAAGATATTGGCCGCGGGCACGCTCATAGAACCAGCGCATGCGTTGCCGGGATGGGACCCATATCCTGCGCGAAAGCTTTTCCATTTCAACATGCCAAGGCGCATTAGCGCTGAAGTCAGACATTGTAATCTTGTTTTGGCTATTCGCATATTTGGATATATATGCAATAATCCGGTCTTTGTCTTTTCCTGACTTGAGAATTGTCAGCTTAATAGGAACAAACACCTGGCTTAAGTCCATTTTCGATTTATACGCATTGGCAAGAGATGCCGTAGTTTGGCCTCCATTGACAATTTGCCAGCCATGAAGCTTATGGACTGAAACAATGCCGTTGCCCAAATCATCCGATTCTATCCACGCCGCTACTGTTGAAATACCATTGTTGTACGCCATGAACATCTCCGGCTCATCGCGCACTGTATCTCGAATTCCCTTATTTACAGCATTCTTGGCCTGCAAAAAGGAACGCACGTTTCGCTCAATGAGCTGCTGTCCATGCTCATCGTATATCCTTGCCAATACAGCCCCTGGCAGCATGCCTACATAGCAGTCATATTTCTGATGATCAGCCTGCATTTTCATCATATTGATGCTGCAATCATATTGATCTCTCAAATCAATAGTATTTTCTTCTGCACTATCAGCTTGTCCGACAAGCCTAAAAATCCGATCAATATCCCATACATCATATGAGAAGACGATATCCTCTTCCACCGTGTCTGCTGGCGGATCTATATCGACAACAGCGTTTGAGACTAAAACAATGCGTGCAAAGGAGATGAAGGACTGCCTTTCATATATCATTTGCGCCAGCGTGTAGGCCGTATCTGTTTCCTCCATTTCCTTGCACATGCCTGCTTTAGCATTTCTATAAAACCTGCGCACCATTTTGAACATGCGGTTCGCATCATTCCTGCTCATCTTTGCAAGCTTGCTGCTCCGCTCCCATTTTACCACAATCAAGCTGAGAGTTGCACTTTTCTCATCAAATGCATGCGCGCTTACCATCATGGCCTGTCTGCTGGAGCTGGTTTTTTGATAGGGGCTAAGCTGAATATCGCTTATTACCTGCTCCTCTTCCAGATAGCCGCACAGAATTCCCTCCATAGCCTCCTCTGTTGTACGGTAGCGGCCAGCCTCATGCTCTGCCCTGGCATCCTCGCAAATCATTGCATGGAAGTCATCCAAAATCATGCAGTTGCCTCCTTTGAGTGCAGCTTCACAGTCTGCCAGAATTCCTGCTCGCTTATTCCATAGCTGGCGCAAGCGCTTATTTCTAGGGAATAGGATATATCCCCCAGTCCATTAGGCAAATTTCCACTTAGAATACGAGGGAATCCTTCTGCGATGTTGAAAAAAGCATGTTCCTTGACAATATATCTTGCAGTATAGTTGCCTATATATGGGCTTCCCAATCCGCACCCAAATATTTTATCCTTAAATAAGCTGCATGCAGCCTCTTCTCCTTGAATATAGTCCTCAATGCCTTTCACGATGTCCTCCAAGGTTTCCCCAGAAAAGTCGTTAGGCTGCAATGCAATAAAGCACAATGCCAGTTTGCCTCCTGCAAGCCGGTCATCAAGCTGCATTTCATTGCTGATATATACTTTGTAGGGCATTTTGGAAGCAGTTGTTTTTACTTCAATGCTCATATTGCTTAGGGAGTAATCAAATACCTCATGGTATGGCCCTTTCCAGCAGGCAATTGCCTGCTGGCCCAAACCGTTCAAAAGCATGCTGCGCAGCAGCCATAGCTCGCCAAACAAACCCAGCTGTTCTTCTCTTGTCAGCTTGATGCTGTCCCGAAGAGAGAAGAAGCGTCTCCAGCGCTCCAGCGCTGAGGAAAGCTTTTTGCGCAGGTTTTCCCTATCGGTTCCTTTCAGGCAAACGCACAAATCATCGCAAACCGCCAAATATACTTCATCAGCGCTTCCCTCACACTGTTCGATGCGGACAAAGCATCCATCCATTCCTGAATTGCCAAAGCCGGAAAATTCAATGGAAATTCCTTTCCAAGCCGGGTATTTATGGCCTTTGGCTGCATCTTCAGGATTGCATTGCAAATACAAAACATGTCTTCCATCTATTTTTCTTACAGCAAAAACAGCCAAAATCTCCTGGCTCAACTTCATTTGGCGTGATAAAAGAGGATCGTGCCCGCTCCAATTTTTCAAATGATATTCCTGATCAAGTGCAGTAAAAATTTCACGGGCCCACATCACATTTTCAGTCATTCTAGTGCGTCCTCCTCTTCCATAGTGCGGAAGACATTATTGGCCATATATGAAACTGGAGTCGATTCATGGCTTGGCGGGAAAACCAGGCCTATGCCGATAGGCACAATATCTTCCGCAAGATTGGAAAAAACACTGCCTTCCTTTTCAATGGGATATATGAGAATAAGCCCATGGTTTGGCTGGCTGCCTCTTAGTTCGCGCCGAATATATGCAGCGGCTTCCCAATCAGTCCCCACACTGTCCTTTATTATACTGGAACGCTTCTGTTTAGATGCCTTGGCTCTAAGCTCATCAACCCTATCCATCTGACTGTCATCAAAATCAAGATATTCATGGTCCTGCGTAAGCATTCGGCCAAATGCCTTGGCACCTCTGTTCTTTCCTTTGGCTCTTTTAACTCCCCGTTCAATTGGGAGGCCTCCCAATTCGAACGTCTTTCTTTCCTGCTCGTTGTCTTCAGCATTAATCAAGCACACGGTCCACTCAGTCAACCCGCCTTTTTCCATCTGCCTGCTGATATATTCCTTTAAGCGGGAGCTGTTTGCCCGCGGAGCATTGCGGGCAGTTTTATATTCGGATAAAAAGCTGCAAATGCTGAAGCCGTCAACATTCTCCCAAAAATAGTGCTTCGGCATGCTTGATGCTTGAGCATATTTGCGCGGACGTTTTTTGAGAAGATAATTTCTATCAGGCGCGCCAAGCTGTCTGATGAAATGATCCGTTGCGCTCTGATTGCTGCGGAAAAAATCCTCGTCATCAAGGTTGAATTTAGTCGTTTCACTCACAATATTGCTGTAATCGTCCTGCATTTCATAGGATGCCTGCATTTTGTTTTTCGCAGCTATATACAGTTCAGAGTGAGTTCGAACTTTCAGTCCATACTCTTTGGGCGATGCTTTCCGCTGATCCATATCAAAAAGCTCACTGCGCAATTCTTCTGTTGCCACGGCAATATGACCGAACCATTCAGCCAAAGTCTTTGTTGTGTACAGCCTGCAAACATCAAGATATCTTGGCCTATATCCAAACCATCTTCCCATTTGCATCAAGGTGTCGTAATAAGTAGAAGCCCGAAGGAAATAACTTGTGGACAGTCCCTCCAGCGTCAATCCCCGGGAGAGTTTGTCTCCCCCAACAACGATTACGATTCTTCCTTCAGGAAAATCTTTATATTTCAGTTCATCGTCGCTGACACCATTAACTGCAAGCACTTCAAGCTTCTGCAAGACGTGCTCTACTCCTTCAAGCACGGTTGGCCATTCAGGCATTTCGCATTCGCCAGCCAAATCAAGAAAGTTTTGACGCATATGCAATGAAGTTCCAAAAAAATCTTCCACCCACAGCAATTTAAGCCTGGCTGCAAAAGAAGAAGGTTCATTGGGATTCTCATACCTCAAACGATTTTTTATATCATTTATTTTTGCGGCCACCAGGTCCTTAATTTCAAAATGAATATCTGTATAGCGCGCGGCGTGGATCAGCATGGACATGTGGCTATTCTTCTGATTGCGAAAAAAGCGCACTGATGATGAGATAAGAAAAGCTCCAATCGCTTCTATAAGTGTATCCGGCAATTTTACTGGCACATGGTCCTTTTTTGCATTGGCAGGCACAAACAAAGGATCATACTGAACCTCTCTAATCAGCTGCATGTTCTCTCCGTCGTTGCGGTTGAGCCCAAAAAACTCTGCCGGGCCAATATAATTGGACGGCTTGGGAAGACAAACAATGAAGTCTTTTGGGAACAGCTCTTTGCCATATTCCTCAGTTCCCGCCTCATCATGAATAAAGATATTTGCATATGGGGTAGCTGTATATCCCACATAGGCCTTATTGGAAAACAAATTATAAATCCTTCTGATTTCTGCATTTACACGCGAAGGCTTGTACTCGGGCAGGATGCTGCCATTTTCATCGCTTATTGCTCTTGTATTGACCGAGGCTTGATCAGCCTCATCATCAATCATCAGCATCGAAATATTTGCGATTATTGCCTTCCCTTGCTTTAGCAAATGAGCTTTGGTCAGATTTCCATTTCTAAAGAACTTATATAGATTTTCTAAAATTGTTGCATTCTTTTTCACAACAAAGACTGAAGGGCGTCCACCTAGCAGTTGGATTTTATTGGCCTGGCTTCTTTTAAAATCGCCTTTTTTATCCCTGCCGGTGTACATATTCACCATAAGCTGTTCAGACAACATAAGTTTTCCAACTCCAGTAGGCTCCATAAACATGCCGTTCTTTATAGCTAGCTCAAAGCTGGAATCACATCCAAAAACTTCTTCATCCAGGCGTGTTTGCGTCTGCATTCTTAGGCTGTCATGCATTCCGGCCAATACAATAATCAGCTGAAACCCAGCATCCAGAGCCTTGTTGATCAGTCCAGCATAATTGGCCGTTTTGCCTGACTGGACATATCCTAGAACAAGTCCTCTTCGATCACCTAATATAGATGTTTCTTTTGGATCATCTATCGCATCCAATATTCGGTCAGTAATCTCATCAATGCTGTCTATAACTCCTGGACTCCAATTTTTTTCTACAGTTAAATACCTTCTCCAGCGATTCCAGTGCATTAGAGAGTTTCTGTTTTTTTGTTCTGACCACCATTTGTCCTTTATCCTTTGATCTTCTCCCTGAAGCATTAAATAATCTGATACTTCTTGTGTGATAGATAATCTTAGATGTTCTTTAAGCCATTCAATATCAACTTCTGCTCCACCCGGCAGATTGCCTTTTACAAATTCAACTGTTTTGGCAACAGCTTCTTCAAAAGAGTTCTCTTTTTCCTTCATAGACCAGCAATATTCAACTGCTATCCTGGCAATTGCCTCTCTCTCCATAAGCTTCTCCTTTCAAAGTTGCAGCTTGTTTTTTATGGCCTCAGCCAATCCTTCATAGATGCTGATTTGAAGCACCTTTCTCAAGGCCTCAGATGAACTGTAGCCTGCATCAACTAAGTCAAGGCAGAAGCGCGCCGCACTTTCTATCAACTCATTTTCTTGACCCGTCCCCCCTGAAACAGGTCCGGCCAGAGATGCGTTCATAGGCGCATACCCCTCAATCAGACTTAGGAACGTATTGAGTTTTTTTTCTGCATCAGCGCTCAATTGAGCTTTCGCATCCTTGAGCAAAGCATGGCCGCGATTTATTCTAAAAAATGTTCTTCCACGAACTGAAGCCTGCTCCCATATTGCATCATTGTCTTCCGCCTTCACTCGCTGGTTGATAACAGCCCCTCTATAGTAATAAACTTTGCGCGAAGCCTCCTGGGCTGTTTTTGCAATCCTTCGTATTCCTTCGCGCAGGATGGAAGGGGGAGCTGCAGAGGATTTTTTTACATCTATTTTCCATTCAAAATCCATATCGCCAGTCAAATCCAGCTGAATTCTGGCAAGCTGTCCCGGCTCATTTTTTCGCAGCATTTTAAACCATGTGCCCGGCACAATCAAGCGTTTGTTCCTATATACATAAAAGCCCTGCTGCTCCATCCACCCATTTACTCCGCCAGCTTCATCATATTCTTCAACTGACATTTTCGAATGGTGCGGCAAAATAAATGCATGAACGCGAACGCTTTCGCCATTGCATTCCAGAAATTCTTCTCTAAATTCCTGCGTTGCAAACGACTTCCTCATGAATGGATCCCATGGTTCAATTTTTTTCCCATTAATAAGAATAGCAATTGCTTGAGGCCCAGACAAAAATCTGTGAAAAACCATCGACAAATGCTTCTCCATATCTGCAATCCGTTGCCAAAAACGCCCTATCGCCTGATCGCTCAGATTTTCTGTTATGAGCCTGTCCAATTTTTCCAGTACGACAATAGTTCCCTGCTCGCAGTTGCCAAACCAGCTTAAGGCGTCCTTCCAATTGCGTGTCGAGCTTTCATCAAATAATTCCCAAATGTTTGATTGAGCAATATAGTCTATATCCCATACTCTCATACTCATTTCATTAGCATCTATAAGCTTGCTGCCAACAGTAAGGCGTTTGCATAATGAAAAAGCTGCCGTTTTTAATCCCATGCCAAAACGGCCTAGATCATTATTGCCTCTTGGATCAATAGGATTCTTCGAGCCGATTTTCATTGCTTGGTGCAGATCAGTTTCATTCATTCCATACCCATTATCGCGCACACTTATATAATTCAATGCTTCGTTCCATTTAATATCAATGTTTATTTCTGTTGCTTTGGCAGTGATGCTGTTATCAATAATATCAGCTAGGGCCGTTTCTAAAGTATAGCCAACTGACCGCAGTGAAAGCACGAGTGGTGCAGCATCCGGTATAGCAAGTCTTGGGTTGATCATCTCTTGCGAGTCTAACCTTGTCGTTGTGTTCTCCATGGCCCTCCCCTTGTAAACAAATATCACTCAAGAAATTCAGTAAAGGTTTTATTCATACCAATCAATACCAGGTGGCTCTGATATTGATTTTGCTCTTATGAACTTCAAAAATTAAGTTCTTATCAATTGATACTCTACTCCTCTGGTCTAATCCAGTACTCCATAGTTCCACTAGTTATATCCAAGAGTTGCTGTTGAGCGTCTCTTGGGACTTGGGAGTAATCCTTTTTTTCTTTTAAATTAACAGTATAAGATACAATTTGGTCACTTTCCTCTCTCTCTTTTAATGTTGTGAATTCTTCCCATTCATCAGATTCACCATATCGAATAAAAAATGCAAATGTATAATTATTAATATTTTCATAAAGCATCTTATTAATTTTTAAATCATCCAAAACAATCTTTTCTCTGATCATTTCTAGCGAGCTTTTTTTCTTTGATTTATAAACTATGTGAAGATAAGGCTTAAAATCTTTTGTCGCATATAGAATTATTGAATAGTTATTCATACTGATAGGAAGAGAATATGTTATTTCAACCGTTGAATCGAGCCTTGAAACATTAAATGCAAATGCAGGCTTCAAAATCTTTTGAAATATTGATGTTCCGTAAGCATATATAACATTTAACTGGCCTGCATCGAGTAATGTATTAATGTCTTGCGGTTTTTTTACACGTCCGCGAAATAAAAAATATATTCTCCAAAGTATAAATACAAATAATACATATGAACCAGCTATAATAAAACGGCTAAAACTTAATGGTTCCAATATAAAATAGACTAGCGCTCCTCCAAACCATAACACAGTTAAACACCATGACATATATTTATAGATTGAAACTGCTTTATTATAGAGATCTAAACCTTCCCAACGAAATTCATATTCATGCAAATAACTTATTAATCCTTTTAAATCCATTTCTTCATAATTTAATTTCCAGATTAACTCTTTGGACTTAAGAATATAGTCCTGGTAATGCACACTGATAAAAACAGTGAGAAGCCCTATTAATGTTATAATGCCTGCCGAAATCCAACTTAAAAATTCTACATAATTTAGAGATGATACTAAATAAGGCTTAAAATCTAATGTAAAAATTAATATCACCACCTTTCTGCAGCATCCACTTTAAGCTATACCTTTTCAACAATCTCATTAATCAAATCTCCGTGGCTATTTAATGTCGGATGTCTAAGCAAGGCTGCCAAAATTTCATTTTTTGTAATTTGTATCATGAGGCGTAGTCTGGAAACAACACATGGAAAATAATGAGCTATAATACTTTGCCCCGAAGGAACGGTGATTCCTATACTTAACAAACCGCTAACTTTTTCCCAAACATAGAGAATAAAATCTTCAGCGTAATTTTTATTGTCAATTTCTTTAATATTGATTTTGACTGCAGCTCCCGCATATATAGCTACACTTGCGTTCATTGGAACAGGGTGACCAGCGATTTCTAGGCCAAACTCTACAGATTTCAGCTTAAACCCATTTTCCACCTGATCTGCCACCGATTCAGATTCGATTAAATCCTGCCCCCCTAATTTAACGGTCTTAACCTGTTTGCTTTTTAAATTTTCAAAACCGAATTGCTTGTGATTTGTAATTCTATGGTCAGTATCTTCAAGAGTATTTGTAACTAATTCCAGCAGAAAAACAGTAACGGGGTCAAAATCTATTGGTCCATCGTACTTAAACAGATTTCTCTTGATCTTAAAAAAGCTTAATCCTACTTCATAAGATTTATAAAAATTTTTTTCAATATATACTTTAATCCATCTGGCTAGGACATAATGCCCAACATTAATCATAATTATTTGCTTCTCTTTCAGGAAGTTAATATCAACATAACCGTAACTTATTGGATTTTCTTCATTAACTCTCTTAACTCCTTCTCTTGTTCTTACTAAAGCAAACTCATTGTAATAAATTCTTAATCGTCCTTCTTGAGGAGTAGGATTTCCAACTAATTCTGCAGCGGTGAACTTATATTCGTCAGAGACATCTGCTCCTTTTTCTAATGATTTTATAATTTCGGCAACTAAGGCATCTACTCCCTCATCTGGCTTCATATGAAAATTCACAATAAAGTATGGTTCACCTAATGAATAACTCTGGTTAATGATCTTAAAGAAAATTTCTATATCTTCCTCATTAAAATCTAGATCTTTATAATTATATAAGTCGCTAGGCGTCGAAATTCTACATTTAGACTCTGGAAATCTCTCTAATATATATTCTTGGATATCTCTTATTCTTTTATCTCTGTTTACCTTTCTTAGTTCACTAATAATTTGGTCTAAAATTTCTTCGTTCAAAGTCTCCTCCCCTTTCTTTCAATATATATAAACATTTGACATATAAACCTAATTTTCCTCTTTTTATTTTCAAACTAATAAAAATCATCAAACAAATAATATGATGAAAGTTAAACATTTTGAGGGAGGGACGCAAAAGATATACGTTTGAATATGCCTTGGACATTACTCCCATGCAACGGGGATTAAGCTGAGCTAAGGCAACGAAGCCAATCCAATATCATGTGCCAGTGATATCAGATTGGCTTCGTTGTTTCAGATCCAACTTTTTTGACTATTTGACTACTTCTTAATTAATCTCCACAAAGCGGGGACAAGATAATCCAGCATGAGTGCCCCCTTCTTACCCCTCATCAACCTCCATAATCTTATCGCTCACCTTCTCATCATCCACAGCGCCCACCAGTTTTCCCTGAAACTCCCCATCTTTAAAGAAAAGAATCTGGGGAACCCCTTTGAGGGAAAATCTTTGGTATAAAGCCTGTTCATCCTCCACATCGACATAATAAAACCCGAATTTGCCCTCGTAGTCAGGCTGCATTTCTTCCAGAATCGGCACTACCCCTTTGCAGACATGGCAGGTTTTTCTTGAAAAGATCACCAGGCAGGGGCTCCCTTGATCATAAATAATCTCTTCAAAGCTCTTGGCATTTAATCGTTGTAAGGACATATCTTTCCAACCTCCTCTTGGTCTTTATGGCGGTTTGCATCGCCATTGAACTAGGATACCAAAAATTGCTGCCGGATTCACCTCCCGCTTGTCGAAGCGGGAAGTGAATCCGGCAATGTGTTAAATTTCTTCCGTAAGAATTTGATGAACAGGTGAGCCCTCGGACTGAGCCGGTAAGCGAACGCCGCTCAGGAAAGCCATGGTCGGCGCGATATCTACCTGGCGGATGACCCGTTCCGTTTTAAAGCCTTCTTTGATTCCCGGTCCGGCTGCCACAAAAATCGGGGAAAGGGAGGTGTCGGCATAGCCGTTTTGGGTGGATAAGGAGTCAGCGTGGATCACATTGAAGGTCTCTTCTTTGAAGTAGACGATATCCCCGCACTCCGGTCCGCTCAGACCGAGAATCACGGCATCCTTATTGCGCATAGCCAGGGCCACCACCCGTTTGCCGGTTTTGTGATCCCGGTATTGGTACAAATCGGAGATGATCTGGGTTTCCAAATCGTATTGGTCTTTAGGGTCAACGATTCCGTGCTCATCCCGGCCGATCAAGTTAATATAAATATGATTGCCGCGGCTGGCCACTGCTTTGGTATGGGCCCAATCAAATTCGTGAGTCCGGTTGCCGTTTTCATCCAGAAGCATTTTACTATAACCCAGTTCTTCCATGACCGGTGTGGTGATGCCGCCGGCTTCACCCAATTCCACGCCGTGATTTTCCTGGCAGCTTAGGCCGTGATCCGCGGTGACGATGATGGTCCAGCCTTCATCCAGATAAGGCAGGAATCTTCCTATATAATTATCGGTCTGAATATACATTCTCTCGATAAATACCTTGTAAGCTTCTTCGTTGTTTTTCCACATCTCCTGATGCTTGGCAAAATGCCAGAACAGATGACCGCCATTATCCACATTATGCAGATGGGAAAAGATGATATCATACTTATTGTTTTTCATAAAATAGGTCAGGCAATCGGCCTGCCACTGGGAATAGTGGTCCCAGGTGGGAATAAATACTTTGTCGACCAGGATTTCGTTAGCGCCGTTCACTACCGGTCTGTTAGGAACATAGCCGATATTCTCGATCACTTCCTTGTACAAACTCTTGGGGTGGAATAAATCATCCCGGCTTACATCCATGGCCATACCGATCAGCATGGTGACCTGAGACCCGTCGGGGCTGATGGTTAAGGCGTGGTAATTTCTGTTGCCTAAAACAGGTTCTCCGTCGTCATTGGTGATGGTATCCACCACATCATAAGCTGATTGTTCGGCTTTAAGGGTGACAAGAGGCTGGGCATCCTTCTTGGATTTATAAACCTGAATTGTATCGTAAATGCCTTGTTCGTTTTGTAAAAGCAGGACCGGACGGCGTTCCAGGCCTTTGCCCAGGATAATGGTAAACTCCTTGGCGCCGGCAGGGGCCTTAGCCCAGCCTGCAGCTTCTTTGATCGGTGACTTGACTGAATCGGCAATCATTTTGGCCAGGACATTGACCTCGTTTTCCTCTTCACAAGTAATGATATTTTTAATAACTTTGGCGCCGCTTGAGATGGCTGCTCTTAAATAACTGACTTCCCCGTCATCTTCCATTAGCTCTTCCACATTCTCAATGATGCAGCCGGCGCCGGGGGTAATCGTGGACGTATTGGGCAGGAATTGTACCTCTGTAAATTTCTCTGAAGCAACGACTATCTTCGAAATATCTATACCGGCAATGCCTGTATTGATGGTCTGGGGCTGAGTACCGTCAACAACATGAAGATTGGGGCTGTCCGAAGTGGCAGGCCATGAGCTGCCCGGCCAATGCCAGACCAAGGTTTTCTTGTTGGCCTCTTCAGCATAAATATTCCACAGGGGTTCCGCTTTACAGCGTCTGGAGTCCAGATTATAGACCAGACTATCCAACTGACCATGATTGTGCCCAAAGAAGCAGGTAATGCCGTGGGTTCCCGGATAGGCGCCGGTAGACAAGGTTGTCCAGAGAGTCGGTGTAACGGTGGGCACGGCCCCCAATAGGACCAGATCCTCCCGGCAGGAGCCTCTGTCGATGAACTTTTGCAAATTGGGCATTTTGCCTTGGTCCAGGAACTTTTTGGCGAGCCTTGGCTCAAAACCGTCCACTCCGATCACGGCGATTTTTTCTGTTAGAGCTTTCCTCTTCATTTTTCATAACATCCTTTCGTCATCTATACTATGCAAATTTTCAGCTTATCCTGAGTTCATTGGCCAATGCCCCCGGAAATCATCTCTAAAAAAATTATACTATAGTTAATCTGGGGTGATAATTAACGATTAAGGAGGATTGATAAGCTATGGCTATCAATCAAAGGAGGGGCTTTTATTGGGTTATAATAGGCATAATGGGCATAACAGACCAATGCACATCAATGAATATGACGGGCATTGGTGGATAGGATGACATTATGGATATGGTTATCAGATTTTGAACTTCTCCACCATAGCATTCAAGTCCATGGCATGTTCAGCCTGGCTCTGAGCGGCCCTGGCCACCTGCTCCATCACCCCGGCCATCCGGCTCATATTCTGGGCGATTTCCTGGGAACTGCCGGTGCTTTCCTGAACGGAAGCGGAAACGGTTTGGATGGCGTTGCTCATTTGCTCGATGGCGGCCAGCATTTGCTCTGATGTGGCGGCGAAGTCTTCCACCAGGGTTCCTACCCGGTGGGCATCCTGGGCATATTGTCCTTCTGCCTCTACGAGCAGCTCGTAATCGGGAATGACTTTTTCCTCCATGAAGGTTAACACATCGGAGGAATTGCGGGAGAGCTGGCCAAAGGCTTCGGTGACTTTGCTAATCACGTCATGTATTCCCGCTACGGTCTGGGCCGATTGTTCGGCCAGCTTCCGCACTTCTTCGGCGACTACAGCAAAGCCCCTTCCCTGCTCTCCGGCCCGGGCTGCTTCGATGGCGGCGTTCAAGGCCAGGAGATTGGTCTGCCCGGCGATGCCGTCGATGGTTTCGGCCATGATCCTGATTTCCTGAACCACTTCACCGTTTTTGATGGCGGCGAGGATCTCTCCTTGTTTGTGCTGATACATGCTCAGGGTCGCTCCCCGTGACGCTTCAGCATTGGCACGCATCAGCTGGGCTTTCTTCTCGATTTCCTGGACGATTCTGCTGCCCTCAGCGGCTTTCCCGGCCAGCCTGCCGGCCCCGTTGCTGATCTCCGTTCCGGAAGCCAGCATTTCTTCCGCCGAGGCTGCCGTCTCCTCCATGCCTGCCGCAATCTGTTCCGCTCCGGCATTGATGTTTTGTCCCTGAGTGTTCAGCTCTTCAGCCGACACCGATAATTCCGCTCCCACTGTCTTGAGATCTTCGGCAGCCGCCATCACTTGTTCCAGAAGGCGGCTCATATTGCCGTCGATCTCATCATAGGCCTGGGCTAATTGGCCGATTTCGTCCTTCCTGCCGATAAAGCTTTTTTGCTGATCCGTGGAAAAATCCCCTTGGGCAAATAATTCAGCCTGCTCAACGGCAGCCAGAATCGGGCGGCTGATCATTCTCCCCAGGAGCAGGCTGAATAACAAAGCCAAGACAAAACCGCAGGCGGTCAGGATCATAATGACCATGCCGGCTTTGGCAAAGTCCTGTTCCGAAGCGCGCTGAAGCTCCTCATTATGGGCCAGGGAACACTCAATCATCTGATCGATGATTCCTTCCACCTTAGCCTGCTGCAGACCGGCTTGCTGGTTAAAGTCACCGGCTAAGGCATAGCTTTTTAATTCAACGGCTGTCATGGCCTTTTCCCGCAAGTCGCGGTAAACGGCCTCCTCACGTTTGAATTCCCCTAACAGTTCTTTTTCTTCGTCGGTCAAGTTGAGCATTTGATACTGCTGGAGCAGCAGGTCGCCGTCTTCGATAGCCTGGGCAATCACCCGGCGGGAATCGCTGATCAGTGCAGAGTCTTCTGCAACCTGGCTTTTCCAGACCACACCGGCCAACTCCGCGGCTCCTTTGGCAAAGCTCTTATTCAAGTCTTCCAAAATGAGGATGGGCTGGATGCCGTCCCGGGTGATTTTTGTGAGGTTAGCGTTGACTTTGCCCAGGTTAAACAGCCCGGTGATGCCAACAGTCAGGATTAATAGGGCCATTAGTAAAAAGCAGATCAAGAGTTTTCTACTTGTTTTTAAATTAATAAACCATCCCATCTCTACTAATCCCACTTTCTTTTCCAAATTACAGTCGTATCAAGCCATTTTTATAGTTTGATTCCAAATAATGAAGTTTTGCAAAGCAGCCTGCCCTGTCGCAGACAATACCAGCAGAGGATGAAAAAGCTGCCCGACTCAGAGAAGCCCACCCCTCAGACCCGATAAGCTGCCCAAGGATTTTACTTTAAGGCAGAGAACGAATTTAAGCGAGCGGATAAGCAATCTTCGCGAAAGACTGCAATCGGGTAGGAGGCTGACCATTATTTGGTCAGCCGACCTCCCACAGCACCGTACGTACCGTTCGGTATACGGCGCTTCCAAAGTTTACACCTTACTTTGCAGAATAACATCCTGTGAAACTGAGATATCCAGCTTGTTCGAATCGTTTGTTAGGCAAGGCAATCCTCACTATTGGACTATGAGCTATTCGCCAATATCCTTTTCTTGTGTTTGCCCACATCCATGCCTTTTCTTTGCTTATGCCTGCTCTCTTCAGGTAGTCATAGCGGCTTCGAATTCGCTTCCACTGTTTCCAGGCCACCATTCGTATCCGGCTTCTCATCCATTCGTCTATCTCTTTCAGCTGACTCTTTGCGTCTGCCAGCTTAAAGTAATTCGTCCATCCTCTGACCACTTGGTTCAGCTTGGTTTTCCTTTCTTCGATTCCCATCCCGTTACTTCGCCCTGTGACTTCCCGGATTTTGTCCTTGAGTTTTCTGATGCTTTGGGGATGGATTCTCAGTCGGCCTTCTCCTCGAGAGATGTAAAAGCTATACCCAAGGTATTTCACATAGTTGACATGCGACACCTTGGTTTTCTCTCGGTTGACCTTCAGAAATAATTTCTTCTCGATATACGGTAAGATATGTTCCAAGCTTCGCTGGGCCGCTTTCTTACTTTTGCAGAAGATCATCAGGTCATCCGCATACCTCACAAAGCGGTGTCCTCGCTTTTCCAGCTCTTGGTCACATTCATTCAACATGATGTTACCTAGTAGCGGGCTTAAGGGGCCCCCTTGGGGCACTCCCTCTGGACTTTCTTCGAACATTCCATCGACCCTTATTCCTGCTCTGAGGAATTTGTGGATGAGCGATATGACCCGCCCATCTTTAATGCTCTCCGATAGGATTTGGATGAGCTTACTTTGGTTGACGGTGTCGAAGTATTTCTCCAAATCCATGTCCACTACGTATTTGTAGCCTGCTGTGATATGGCTTTGGCACTTCTTCAGGGCATCATGAGCACTCCGGTTGGGCCGGAAGCCGAAACTACTCTCTGAAAATTGTTTTTCGAAAATAGGGCTCAGAATTTGGGCTATGGCCTGTTGAATAAGCCGGTCGACTACAGTGGGGATTCCCAACTTTCTCGTCTTTCCGTTTTCTTTGGGTATTTCCACCCTTCTTACGGGGGTTGGACGATAGGTTCCTTCTCGAAGAGACTCTACGAGTTCTTCCTTATGGTCTCTCAGGTAGGGTAGAAGTTCCTCCACCTGCATGCCGTCGATTCCTCCAGCTCCTTTGTTCTTCTTCACCTGCCGGTAGGCTTGGTTCAAATTTTCGGAGCTCAGGATTTGCTCGAGTAGTCCTTCGTTCTGCTCTTTGGTGTTGGTGTTGTCGGTTTCAATCATCTTAAGTGGCACGCACGCGTCTGCATACTCTCTCTGTTCCGCAGATGTCCTTTGCAGCTCGCCTTCGTTTCGAAGTTGTCTGTGGTTTAAATCGCCACCTTCAGTAACTTTCATTGACCCACACCTCCTTTGGTTCAGCCCTTCCTTCGGTGTCTTTTCACCTCTGTACTATGGCTTCTGCTGACTCCTCACGATAAATCTTGTTTCAACCGGGCTTCTTTCTCTGCTTCTGCCCGTCCGTGAGGCCTCCCACGGTAAGATGATTCACTTTCATTCCATCTACCCGCACCATTTACGCTGACGTGTCCGTGTAGCTTTTGGGCTTCGACTTGTCGCGCAGTCTCACCCCACGTTTCGCGCCTGATGCTGTTTGTGTTCCTCAGGCCGGAACTTTGCCGCTGGCTTCCTTCAGATTCCATCTCGCGATGGACACCCTTGCCTTAAGCTAATGGTTGGTCGCTACATACCCCCATAGCGGACTTTCACCGCCAAGTTAATCATCATGCGTGGCGCACGCGGAGTCGGGTTGGAAACAGGACGTTTCCAACCGGCCATTGAGCAGGAGCGATTTGGCCGGGCACCCGACGGAGCGGAGGTCTTGAGCGATTAGATTGCTCCGCGCAGCTTATGGAGTGAACGCCTAAAGCAAAATCCTGGAGACTCTGCTTATAAGTCCTTTTCAGAGTAAACGTCAAAAGGAATGAGAATGGATTTTTGCCTAAAATCCATTCTCATTAACACTTTCAGTCTATATTTTCCAGTCCATATTCCAGCCCAATATCTTCCATTCCATACTCAGCTCCCTAATCAGCAAAGCAAAAAGCTACTGACGAACACCTATGGAATCAAACAATTGGGTATAGCGTTCAACCTGCTCCTTGATGGAAGCATTATAATCGGCAGTATTCAAATAGCTGATATTGGCATGAAGCTCATTCATCTTGTTGATAAAATCCTGATCTTTGACCATTTCGGCGATGGTTTCATCCCATTTTTTGACGATATAATCGGGGGTGCCTTTCGGGGCGCTGATGCCGCCGTACCAGGTCACGTCAATATCGATGCCAAGTTCCTGACAGGTAGGCACATCCGGGAATAAGGGGCTCCGCTCTTTGGCTGCGATGGCCAGCACTTTTAATTTGCCGCCGGCTGCCAGAGGATAGGTTTCCTGGACGGACTGATCACCCAAGATGGCGTGGCCGCCGGCGATCATGGTAATTCCCTCACTGCCGCTGGTGACCAGAATGGGTTGGGTTTGTTTGTAATCCACGCCAATGGCTTTACACAGCTCAGCGGCGGTAAGGGCGTTCATACTGGTGGCGCTTAAGCTGGTATGAGTCAATTTTTCCGGGTTCTGCTTCGTCCATTCCACAAACTCTTTCATATCTTTAAACTGAGAATCGGCTGCCACGGAAAAACACATGGGGTTTTCCACAAACTTGGATACGAAAATTCTGTCCTCCAGCTTGATGGGCGGGTTTTTCATGCCGGCCACCATCAATACGGATGCGGCAATATTGTCGGCCACCACGGTATATCCGTCCGGTTTGCCCTGCATCAAACCATACTGCAGTCCGGTAACGTTGCCCGCACCGGGTTTGTTAACCACTAAAATAGGCTGATTCCACTTTTTGCTGACATAATCGGCTACAGCGCGGGCTGTCAGATCCGTGAGACCCCCGGGACCGGCGGGAACCACCAGTTCGATCTGCCGGGTCGGATAGGGCGGATCTTCCTTAGCCGTTTCTGATGGCCCCTGGGCAGATGATGAACATCCGGCCAGAGCAAGTGTCAAAACCAGGATACCGATGAGCCAAACCATTTTCTTACTCATTTTTTTCATAGATAAATCCCCCATTACTATTTATTTCACTTCAAAACCAGAGTTGTCTATTCGGCTTTGAGTCCGCCGCCTGAGTTTAAGGGAAACAACCAAAAAGATACCGGTGGCAACAAGGAGGGTCAGGGAGATGGGGCGTTGAAAGAAAATGAAGGGGTTTTCAAACGCCATGCCAAAGGACTGTAAAAGAGACCTTTCCAACATGGGACCAAGGATAAAACAGATGATGAAAGGGACCACGGGCCAATTGAATTTGTTCATAAAGTAGCCTAAAACCCCGAAGATCAGAGCGACCAGAACATCGAACATATCATTGCGGACAGTATAGGCTCCCACGATGGATATCAGTAAAATAATCGGAGCCAGGATGCCATAGGGTATTTGGGTCAGCCTGGCCCAAAGCCCCACCAGAGGAAGATTGAGAACCAGACACATCACATTGCCGATAAACATACTGGCGATGACCGCCCAGACAAAGTCTCCGTTCTGCTCGAAGAGCAGGGGTCCGGGGGTAAGACCGTAAATCATCAGTCCCCCCAAAAGAACCGCCAGGGGCGGGGAGGCTGGAATGCCAAGGGCGAACAGAGGAATGAAACCGGCTGAGCTTGTGGCGTTATTGGCAGACTCAGGGGCGGCGACACCTTCGATGGCCCCCTTGCCGAACCGTTCCGGTGTTTTTGAACATTTTTTCTCTAAATCATAGGCCAGAAAGGTGGTTACCGCCGGGGAACACCCGGGCAATAATCCCATAAAGAAGCCCAGGGCGCCGCCGCGGAAGATGGACTTGATGCTTTGCTTCAAATCCTTAAGACCTGGGAAAACCGAGCCGATATTGCCCATGGAGATGGCGATTTTCTTCTCCTCGATCCCGTTTAAGACTTCACTGATGGCAAACAGGCCGATGACGACGCTGATCACATCCAGGCCGCCCCATAAGGGGGTATAGCCAAAGGTCAGCCGCGGCATATTGGTCATGGTTCCCAAGCCGATCAAGGAGAGCAGGTAACCGAAAAATCCCATGGCCAAGGCCTTGCCTATGGATGCTCCCCCTAAGCTGACGACGATGGTCAACGCCAGCAGCATCAGGGCAAAATACTCCGGCGGACCGAACTTAAGGGCCTGCTCGGCAAAAAGGGGTGCAAAAAAGGTCAGGGCAATGATCCCCATGATCCCGGCGATAAAGGAACCAATTGCCGCAATCCCCAGGGCCGGTCCTCCCCGTCCCTGCTGGGCCATGGGATAACCGTCGAGACAGGTGGGCACCGACGCCACTTCCCCGGGAATGTTTAAGAGGATCGCCGTGGAGGAGCCGCCATACATGGCTCCGTAGTAGATTCCCGCCAGCATGATGATCGCCTGGGTGGGCGGCAGGACGGCGGTAAGGGGCAGCAAAATGGCAATGGCCGAGGTTGGCCCTAAACCGGGCAGGACGCCGACCATGGTGCCGACAAAAGCTCCCAGGGCAGCCATCAGTATATTAGAGGGTTCCAAAGCCAAGGCAAATCCGGAGAACAACATCTGTAATGCTTCCATCTAAATACCCCCGTTAAAAAATAGTGATGAGCGGCTGTGGAAATGGGGTCTTCAGCCACATTACAAAGATTCCGTAAAAGACAATAATAAGCAGCGCCGAAAATACTGTACATCGCAGCCACCCATAATCACCGATGGTCCGGAATAAGCCCAGGCCGATAATAAAGGTACTGGCCGGGTAGCCGATGACCTGCAATAACCCCCAATAAGCAAACACTAAACCCATGACGAACAGCATCTTTTTGCGCAGCTGTCCGGTGGGGAACTCCGCCTGTTCATCTCCCTGGGGCTTAAGCACAAAGAGGAACAGCCCCCCGAGAATAAGCAGCGCCACACCCAGAAAGCCGATAAACGTTTCATCCCCGACGATGGAGCGGCCAATATGCATAGGATACAGCCGGATCGCTTCATAAATGGCCATCCCGCCGATCACAAGAAAAAACCCACCGGCGATCCGGTCTGCCAGCAAATTCCTCATGGCTTCACACCTCCCCGGCAAGGTGTTGGGGGACATTGTGCTGCAGTTTTGCTGTTATGTTGTATGTTCATAAACTACCTCCCCTACATTTTGAAATGAGTCTGTCCATTGGAGCTGAAGCTGCAGTTATATCACCTTCCCGCGGTTGGATTGCTGAAACGGTTCATTCGCTTAAGGGATTACATTCACAAGATTCCATTTGATTATTCCCAATTATCTATACATGAATTATACTATAGTTAGTCCCCAGTGATAATTAGCGATTCAGAATGATTGATAAGCTTTAGCTATCAATCAAATGGAGGTGATCAGATGGAAATGCGGCAGCTTCGCTATTTCGATTCAGTCGTTAAATATGGAACCATGCGCGAGGCGGCAGCCAGGCTTTTTATAAGTGAACCCTCCATAAGCCAGCAAATCAATGAGCTGCAAAAAGAAATCGGGGTGCCCTTGTTTGAGAAGCAGGGGCGGAAAATCGCTTTAACTGCGGAAGGCAGGCAGCTTTTGCCCTTAGTACAGGCCATCCTGGAAGCGGTGACAGAGCTGGAAACCGGTATTTCGGAAATACTGAATCCCAGCTCGGGACTGATCAGACTGGGTGTGATTCCCATTACAAGACTTGATCTCGTTCCTAAAAAGCTCACGGAATTTGTAAAAATCTATCCCGATATTTGTGTTGAACTGATTGAAAGCGGAACCTCGGAAATTATTGAGCGGCTGCTTAACGATACCATGGATGTTGCTTTAATCGCCGCCAACAGCCGGATCAAATCCCTGATGGAAATGTCGGGGATTAAGCATAAAGTCGTCTCCAATGCCAATTCAGTGGCGGTGGTCTCCTGTTCACACCCTTTGGCAAAGTATGATAAGATTTCCTTCAGCCGGCTTTTGAATGAGCGCATCATTTTGCGCCGCCAGGGGATTTACCGGGAAGAGATCGATAACTTTTTAGGGGATTCCGTCAAAAATGACGGCATTTATTCCACAGATACCTATGAAACCGCGATTAAACTGGTGGATTCCAACCTGGGCATTGCCATCGTGCCGGAAACCTTTATCAGTACCTATGGCCTAAATGAAGGCTCCAATATAAAAATACTTTTCCTGGACGACTTCCAGGTTTCCCTGGATATCTGCTTTATTTATAAGAAGCGAAATTATTATCCTTTGTTTCTTACCAATTTCATGCGGATCTTTACGGATAACAATGATGGATAAGGTTTTGGATACAAACATAGTTTGCCGGAAGCACTTCTTTTGCGAAGCACTTCCGGCAAATCCTTTGTCAGCACGCTTTCCCTGCCATTGTTTTAAAGATAATTATTTAAGATACCCCTTTTCCCTGAGATACTTTTCCGCACCTGGATGCAAAGGGAAGGGCAATCCTTGGGTCAGGTTATTTATGTCGATTTCCTTGGCCAGAGGGTGGATTTTCACTAATTCGTCCAGGTTCTCCAGCACAAGTTGGGTAAAATTATAAATGGTCTCTTCATCGGTATTGGCCCGGGCTATGAAATAGGTGGGGGTGGCGGGTACAGTCACATCTTCCGCCTGGCCTTTATAGGTTCCTGCTTTCACCACGGCGGGATAAGCGGAGGGATCGATGGCCTTTTTAATGTTTTCAATCGCTTGGTCATTGACCGGCAACAAGCGGATCGGCACATCGGCCTCGATGTTTTCCGCCTGGGGACAGGGAGCTCCTGACCAGAATTGAATGACGTCCACCGTTTTATCCTTGATCTGGTCGGCCATATCCGCATAATTGGAAGAAATAAAGATATAATCCACGTTTTCCTGTTTGCCGTAGGCATCCAGGATCAATTTGGTATACACCTGGGATGCGCCCATAAAGGTGGCCATGCGGGTTTTATTTTTAATATCCTCGAAGGATTTGACAGGGGAGTCTGCCCGGACGGCAAATTGAGCTACAGCGGAGGGTCCGGCGAATAAAGCTCTCATCTCCTTGAAAGCGCCGTCTTTTTCGAAAGTGTACGTGCCATTGTAAAACATGGAGGCCACAAAGACGTTGGCCATGCCGATATCTGCGGTTTCCGCTTTTAATCTGCGGACTGCTTCCGCGTCACCAGCCACCGTTTGATGGACTACTTTAATCGGCAGGCTGGAATCATCACTGATTTTACAGATGCCTGTGGTCAAAAAGTATTTGTCACCGCCGGATGTGGACATGATCCGCAGTTGGGTGTTGGCCGCCGGTTTTTGCTTGTCCTGGTCATTGCCGCCGCTGCTGCCTGCACCACTGCCGCAGCCTGAAATGAGCATTAACACCATAGCCGTCAGCACCAAAACAGACACTGCCTTATTCATTTTTTTCATGGTAGACCCTCCTACACTATTTTTTACCTTGAGCTATTCACTTAAGACAACCCGGTCTTTTTGCTTAAACCGATAGTTTGCACCGACTATAAGGGCAAAACAGGCTATTCCCAGCAGATCGGTATACATTCCCGGGTAGATGAGGCTTATCCCCGCCAAAAACAGGATCACCCTCACCGGCCAATGTCTGATTGGGGTAAATGCATAGCCTTGGATTGCCATACAAATGGCCGTGGTGCCAATCACCGATGTAATGATGATGGGCAGTACGCTCCAACTCAGACCATGAATCAGGATGAGCTCCGGGTTGTAAACGAACATAAAGGGCAGCACAAACATGCATGTGGCAATTTTAGCGGCGGTCCAGCCCGTCTTCATGGCATTGGCATTGGCAATGGCTGCGCCGGCATAGGCGGCCAGGGCCACCGGGGGCGTAACAAAGCTGATCACTCCGAAATACAGGACGAAAAGATGGGCGGCCATGGGCTCTACTCCCATGCTGACCAGGGCCGGGGCGATGAGAACGGCTAAAATCATGTAGCAGATCAAGGTGGGCAGTGCCATGCCCAGGATGATCGATGCCACCATGGTCAGGAGAAGCAAGGCCAGTTGATTGCCTGAAGCTAAAGATACCAGGATGCCTGAGAAATTAGGCCCAAGCCCCGTCAGATTGACGCAGCCCATAATGATCCCGGCTGTAGCACAGGCCATAGCGATCAATATACAGCCCAGGCTTCCTTCTTTTAGCATATGGAGATACTGCTTCAGGGATAAGCGGTTTTTCCAGTTCAAAAGGTTGATGATGATGCTGGCGGCGATGGTGATGACCCCCGCTCTTTGGGGAGAACTGCCGGTCATGATTAGATAAATCAGAATAACCAAGGGGATGATATAGAACCAGCCTTCCTTGAGGGTCTTTTTTACAGGAACCAGGTTTTCCTTGGGAATCCCGCGCAATTGGGTTCTGGCTGCTTCCAAATCCACCATGATTAGTAAGGCCACATAATATAGAATAGCGGGCAGGGCGGCGGAAACACATACTTTGGCATAAGGCACTCCCAATACTTCGGCCATGACAAAGGCGGCGGCGCCCATGACCGGGGGCATGATCTGTCCTCCCGTCGAGGCCGCTGCTTCAACCGCCCCGGCAAAATGGGGCTTATAGCCCAGTTTCTTCATCATGGGTATGGTGACCGCCCCGGTACTGAGCACATTGGCCACGGCACTGCCGGATATGCTGCCGAATAAGCCACTGCTGATGATGGCGATCTTGGCCGGCCCTCCCCTTGCCCAGCCAATCAGGGAGCTGGAGAGATCCATAATAAACTGGCCGGTCCCGGTGCCCACCAGAAACTGGGCAACGACGATAAAGATCAGGAGCAGATTGGCGGACACGCCCAAAGCCACGCCGAAAATGCCCTCTAAGGAAATGAGCAGGGTGCTGGTGAGCATCTTGACATCGACGCCGGGATGGGCGAGAAAGGATGGCAAGTGCCTGCCGAATAATGCATAGACCAGGAACACCCCGGCCACGATGGTCATGGACTTTCCGACGACCCGTCTGGTTAATTCCAGGATCAGCACCACGGCAATGGCTCCAAAGATAAAATCCGCCCGGTTGGGAATGCCGATCCGGTCCGCAAAACTGCCGGCGCTGTTCAGTACATAGATACCTAAGGCTACACTGGTCAGGGCCAGCAGGAGGTCGATTGCATAAGCAATCTTATGGCCGGCCAGCTTTTTGGATGGGGGGAACAAGACGAAACCCAGTGCCAGGGCAAAGGTCAAGTGAATCCCACGGTAAACCAGCACATTCAGAACACCGAAAATGGTTGAGTAAATGGTGTAGAGGGTCCAGATCACAGCCAGGGCGCCCACAAGCAAAGCCACGCCTCCGGTCAGTGGTCTGCGTTTACCGTCTTCCGCTAAAGCTTCCAGATCTTTCTCGTCCATAGAGTCCAAGTCTTTTTCATCCTTTGTCATGCTTTGACTCCTTCCCATGGGAATACTGCTGAACTTTCCGGTCAGGCTATTTTCCCGATTCTTTCATACTCATGGATCTTATTCGGAAATGATTTGATAGACGGGGGCGCCTTCACACTGGGCAGGCATTCTGACCCCGGTCAGGGCCGCGATGGTAGGAGCAACATCCGCCTGCCTGATCACCCGTTCCGTGACGCAGTTTTCCTTAATGCCGGGACCGGCCGCCACAAAGAGGGGGGAAACGGAAGTACCGGCATACCCCCATTGGGTGGAAAGGGAATCGGCGTGGATCTTATTGAATCCTTCTTCGGTGAAATAAACGATATCCCCGCATTCAGGGCCGCCCATGCCGAAGTGGACGGCGTCTTTGTTGCGCACCGCTACGGAAATAACCCGGCGGCCGGTATGAGGATCACGGTAGTTATAGAGATCGGAAATAATCTGAGTCTCCAGTTCATACTTGTCCGCGGGCTCCACAATGCCATGGGGATTTCTGCCCTTCAGATTGATATAGATATGATCGCCGCGGATGGCGATAGCTCTGGTTTTGCTCCAGTCAATTTCTTTGGTATCCTTGCCCTTTTCATCTTTAACCATGACGGTGTACCCTAGCTCGGCCATGACAGGCACATTCACACCGTGGATTTCACCGAGAATCACCCCGTGGTACTCCTGGGTAAGCAGCCCATGGTCAGAGGTGATGATCATTGTCCAGCCCTGATCAAGGAAGGGCAGGAATTTGCTCAGATAACGGTCGGTCTGGCAATAGGCTTCTTCCTGGTATTGCTGATAAGTAAGCTCATTGTTATCCTTCCATTCTTCCTGGTTGCAGGCGTAATGCCAGAAGTAATGCCCTACTCCGTCCAGGTTATGGAGATGGGAGAAGATGATGTCGTACTTGTTGTTCTTCATGAAATAAGTCAGACACTCTGCCTGCCAGTTGCAGTAATTTTCCCAGGAGGGGAGCATGGTTTCCCGCACCAGTATTTCGTTGGCACCGTTGACCCGGAAATTCACCGGCACATTGCCGATATTCTCGACAACTTCCCGGTACAGGCTTTTGGGGTGGAAGTAGTCATCACGGCCCACCTGGGAGGCATTGTTGATAATGAGATTGAATTTTGAGCCGTCTTCCGCCAGCTCCAGCACCTGATAATTGCGGTTGCAGGGGACGTTTTCACCCTGATCGTTTTTGACTGTGTCCCTGACATCGAACCGGATCTCCCCTCTTTTCAGGGTAAGGTAAGGATCGGTCTCTTTTTTGGATTTATAGAACTGAATCGAGTCATAAACACCTTGTTCGTTGGGCAGGATTAGGGCCGGGCGCCGTTCCAGACCGCCGGAGACAAAGAAGGTAAATTCTTTGGCCCCTGCCGGTGCCTGGGCCCAGCCTGCGGCAGGCTTGATGGCCGCTTTGATGGTATCGCAGACCATATTGCCCAGGGCTTCGATTTCGCACTCCTCCTGCTCAGTAATACTGAATTGGAAGCCTTTGGCGTGATTGCCGGCGGCAATGACTTTGCGGAAAACAGAAGTTTCCGCCTGGTCACCGTCTTCCATCAAATCGGCGGCGTTGTCAATAATACAGCCTTGGCCCTGAGCTACATGAGAGGTGTTGGGCAGGTATTGGCTGGAAGCAATTTTCTCCGAGCCGGTGATCACTTTGAGGAGATCCAGGAAGGGAATCCCGTTATTGATCCCCGAAGGCTGGGTGCCGTCAACGACATGGAGATTAGGGCTGTCGGAGGTCGGCGGCCAGGAGGAGCCGGGCCAGTGCCAGACTAAGGTTTTTTTGCCGGCTTCCTCGGCAAAGACGTTCCATAAAGGCTCCGCTTTGGATTGGCGGGAATCCAGATTGTAATACATTGTGTCAATATTCACAGGATCGGAGGCAAAAAAACAGGTGATGCCATGGGTGCCGGGATTGGCCCCTGTGGCCAGGGTTGTCCAGAGGGGCGGCGTCACCGTAGGCATTGCTCCCAAAAGTACTAAATCTTCTCTGGCCGACCCTCTTCTGGTAAATTCTTTCAAGGCAGGCATTTTTCCCTGGTCCATGAACTTCTTCGCCAGTCTGGGGTCAAAGCCGTCGACGCCGAGAACGATGACTTTGTCTGTTAATGCTTTTCGTTTCATGCTGAACCTCCTAAAACTTAAGATTGGCAGGGTATCTGTCCATCCAGGTTAACTATATAATAGGACGGGGTTGGCGTGTAGCCATGAATAAGTTATGAAAACCGGTTTGGTTATATTAAAATCGATATAACCTGGTCCCCCTTTTTCTGGTACAATGGGGATATATAAGGGGCGCTGAGCTTTTCAGAGTAGGAGGTTTTTCATATGCGAATCGAATACCTGCACTATTTTATCGAGGTGGCCCGCTGCCGGTCGATCAACAAAGCCAGCAAAAATCTCCGCCTGACCCAAGCCAATCTGAGCAAGATGATGGCAGCTCTGGAACGTCATTTCGCAACCCCGCTGTTTGAACGCTCCAACCGGGGCATTACTTTGACCGAACACGGGAAACGGGTGCTGGAATGGTCTCAAAAAGTGATGGCTGAGCAAACCCAGCTGATCCAGGCTTTTGCTGAAGATAAGACCCATCAAAACAGGCAGGGAAAGCTGACCATTCTTTGTCCGGCCAATATTGCCGGAGACAGCAATGCCAATGTGATCAATAAATTCACCGGCGAATATCCCAACCTCACGATCAGCTATCAGGAAATGGGCGTGCCGGAAATTATCAAGCAAGTCCATAAGAACAGGGACTATGTGGGAATCATCATGCTGATTGATCATATGTATAATGAGTTGATTACGGATGAACTGTGCTACTATCCCATGCGCGACATCAAATTTGTGGTCTACTCCCATAAGGACAGCCGGTTTGCCAAGCAAGGCTTTAAGAGTATTTCCCTCAAAGCCTTAAGCAAGGAACAATTGATTCTTTATAAACCTACCAGCCTCTCTCCCTCCCCTTTTGAAGATCTGTTTGACCAGTATGGTTTGGACAACATCAAATTTTCTGTCAGCAACTTATTTACCTTCTATGATATTTTGCAGAAAGGCCAGTACATCACCTTAGGCGCCGCCCGGCAGGCCAAGTTTTTCCCTAAGGTTTTGGACGGCTTGGTGACAACCCCGATTCGGGATAAAATCAACTGCCGGATCGGCATCCTGATTCACCGGGAAAATAAAGACAATGCCATGATTCAGCAATTTATCAGATTTTACAGCGAGTCTAAGTAAGCCGGGAAATCGCCCTCTGTCAAATCGTTTACAAGTAAAGCATAGTATCGAAAGTACCTGTTGGATACCTAACCAACAGGTACTTTTTCCGTCTTAAGCGAAGCGGTCATAAAGTATTGTAAATATGAGAACAGACTCCTTGTTCTAGTTTTCGTATAAGGCAGCTATATCATGTATTCTGCGCTTCATTTCTGTGCGGATATGTAACGGCTCTAAACACTCGCATTTATCCCCAAAACTGAAAAGAATAGTGTAGTAGTATTCGTTCTCTATGAAAGGAAAGCTGACAATGTAATGCTCATCACCGTCTGGCGAAAAGTGTTCATAAGTGCAATAATCAAGTACCCTGTCCATGACAGATTTATGAATACGAATTTTGATTTCTGTTTGCATAGTTGCCAAAATATCAGTAAAATCCAACTGCGGTTTTTGATAATCACGTGGCGTAAAAAATTCCTCTTCTATTTGTAGGTTTGATATGCGGGATAGTTTGAATAAGCGAAAATCATTTCTTTTATGGCAATACCCTTGCCAATACCAATGATTACTTTTCAATACAAGCTGATACGGCTCGGCTGTTCGTGCGGTTTTATTTCCGTAGCGGTCTGCATATTCAAAGGTCAGCAGCTTGCTTTCCTGTAAAGCTGTTTTGATCATTTCTAAGTAGGGTTGTATGTTCCTGTTGCCCATCCACGGACTTAAATCTATATATAGTTGATTTGCTTTTAATTCAATGTCTTTCGCTCGGTCGGTGGGGATAAAACTCCTGACTTTCGCAAGGGCGTTTACCAGTTCATCACCTCGTATCATGTTGGAAAGACTGGAAAGCCCCATCAAGATAGCGGAAAGGTCGGCAGTCGAAAAAACCTTTCTATCAATCTTGTATTTTTGCATGATTTCAAAGCCGCCGCCCACTCCCGATATTGAGCGAACAGGAATACCCGCCATGTTGATCGTGTCTATGTCGCGGTAGATTGTGCGGGGTGAAACTTCAAACCTATCTGCTAACTCCTGTGCGCCTATCCGCTCTTTATCAAGGAGTATCATAATAATGCTGACAAGCCTGTCAACTTTCATCTGATAGCCGCCTTTCAAAAATTCTTTTTATCAAGTATGGATTGTTGCCATACTGTTGTCAACAATTGCATGGTACGATAAAAAAGCAAACAAATCAATCTACTTATCAGGAGGAGACACTATGCAGAAAAAAGCCTTAGTAATCATTGATATTCAAAATGATATAACCAAGAATTATAAGGATATTATTGACAATATCAATAAAGCTATTGATTGGGCAGTCAATCATAATATTCATGTTATTTATATAAGGCATGAAAATTTATCAGCCGGCACGAGGACTTTTAAACCCAATACATATGGATCTGAATTAGCTTCAGACTTGAAAATAGTATCAAAAAATGTTTTTACAAAATACAAAGGAAACGCCTTAAGCAGTAAAGAATTTACAGACTTTATTAGTAAAAATGAGCTATGTGATTTCTACATAGCAGGAGCAGACGCTGTTGCTTGTGTTAAATCAACCTGTTACAACTTACGCAAAGCAAATTATGGCGTTAATGTCTTATCAGATTGCATTACAAGTTATGATAAAAGCAAAATTGACGAAATGCTGCGCTATTATGAAAGTAAAGGCAGTAAAATCATTCGTTTAAATGACTTGTTACGAACCTTGATGCCATAAAAAATGTATCACCACTGAACAGCGGCTTTGAGAAAATCAAAGCCGCTGTTCTCTATATTTTTCAAAGCATTATTGACACATATCCCTACACAATGTAGAATATTATTGTCTACACGATGTAGTATAATGAATGGGGTGGCTTTTATGGGTAAACTTCAAAAGATGTCGGACGCTGAACGAGAAGTCATGCAGTTTGTATGGGCGGCTGGCCGCTCGGTTTCCTCTGCAAAATTACTTGACGATTTAAAAACGATTAACAGGGAGTGGAAGCCCAACACGGTTTTAACATTTCTCGCCCGATTGATAGAAAAAGGTATTTTGACCTCTGTACGGCATGGGCGGTCAAACGAGTACATACCACTGATTACCGAGAGCGAATACAAACAGTTTGAAACGCGAACTTTTCTTAACTCTGTACATGACGGTTCTGTAAAGAGTTTTATCACAGCCTTATACGAGGGCAACGACTTGACCGCCGGGGAAATAGCCGAACTAAAACAGTGGTTTTCACAAAAGAAGGCAGAAGAATGAACACAGCGTTTATCGCCGTACTTTTGATGTCGGCAACGGGTATCTTGCTTGTTTTGTGCTTGGCGCTTTTGCGTCCTTTGACAACAAAAACGCTGACCGCAACCTGGCATTATCGTATGTACATATTAGTGGTATTGTTTCTGCTTGTTCCTGTTGGAATTGTTGGCGGTCATCTTTTTTCAAATATACCAAGTACGACGAATCAGGGGCTTCCCAATGTGCCTGTCATTCTTAACGATATGATAACCGTACAACAAACGGATAGATTACCACTACAAACCGGGCCGGCTTTACCGCAGACAGACCCTGCTGCCCTAACGCCCGCCGCGCCTGTAACGACTGCCTTTATACTAAAAACAGTTCTATCGTTTTTGCCGCTTATATGGCTTGTTGGGGTTTTCGTGTTCATTATTTTGTATGGTATTCAGTTTGTCCGGTTCAGGCGGAAAATCATGCGGACAAGTTTGCCAATTGATGATAGGGGAACACTTCTGGCACTAAAAAACTCGATGACTGAAATGGGTATAAAGGGCAAGCTCCGGCCATTGTCAAACAATATCATTAAAACACCCATGCTTGCCGGCCTGTTCAAAACATTTTTAATACTGCCCGAAGTGGAAATGAGCGAAAGGGAGCTTAAAGTTATTCTCAAACATGAGCTTACTCATTTCAAGCGGCGTGATTTATGGGTAAAATCTCTGACGCTTGTGGCAAACGCAATCCATTGGTTTAATCCGGCCGCGTACCGGCTGAGGAAAAACATTGACACTTTCTGCGAGCTTTCATGTGACGAGCAGGTGGTATTGGATATGAACAGGGAAGAACGGCAATTTTATGGCGAAACGATCCTCAATGTCCTGTGCAGGGTTATCAATCAACATTCGGGCATGTACGCTACACTTGCGGAATCAAAAAAAGAAATTGAAAGAAGGTTGACACATATGATGAACGTAAAAAATACCTCAAAACCAATTGTTATTATTTCATTTATTATCGCTGCTACCTTATGTTTTACAGGCTTTGCGATGGCATCGGTCATGAATGTAACAGGAGAGGATACCGATGTCATGCAGGAATCAACCGCCAACCCCCAGGACGAAAAATCGTCTTTGGGGGAATCAAATACACCAGACGATACCTATGTCGGTGGAAATTACATTTGGCCTTTAACGGGTTATCATGTTATCAGCGCTGAATATGGTACCCGCATGCACCCGGTTGAAAAGGCGATGGTATTCCATGATGGGATTGACATCCCGGCGCCTGGCGGCACTCCCATACTTGCGGCCAATACGGGTAAAGTCGTTGAGAAAGGCAAAAATGAGACGGACGGCTATTATGTCATTTTAGATCACAGCAACGGTCAAAAAACTTTCTATGCCCATTTGTCAGAATATGCAGCAAGCCTTGCCAATGATGATACGGTACAACAAGGTAACATCATTGGCTATGTCGGTGCAACAGGCGATGCAACAGGTAATCATCTACACTTTAGCTTGACTATTGACGGTGAGCACATTGACCCGATGAAGGTTTTTTACACAAGAGAATTGAGCTTGAATCCAAGTATTAAACGGACATACAGAACATCCCCGAACTAACCGCTGAAATGTTATGTAGAAACAGAGAAACGGCGTAGCCTTCCGGCCACACCGTTTCCCTGTTAACACTACTTCCTTATTGACGCCCGCCTTTGCGCAGGGTTCTTTATTGTTGCTGCGGTATTCTTAATTCAAGGTTGCTTCATCCGCTCAGACAATGGACATATCATATAATAAGCAGGCTGTCCTGCTGTCTTGGGAGGTAGGGATGAGAGCCGGATCGGTTTCCCGGCATTTTTCCATGGCCACAGGGCAGCGTGTATGGAAGCGGCAGCCGGCGGGGGGATTGGCCGGGCTGGGGAGATCTCCTTTTAAAAGAATCCGCTCTCTGTCCCGCAGCTTGGGATCGGGTAAGGGTACGGCGGCCAATAAGGCCTTGGTATAAGGATGATGTGGGTTGGCGAACAGTTCCTCTTTCCCGGCGAATTCGGCGATTTTGCCTAAATACATGACGGCGATTTGATCACTGATATGCTTGACCACTTGAATCCCGTGGGCAATAAACAGATAGGACAGCCCCAAATCCTTTTGAATTTCTTTCAGCAGATTGAGGATTTGGGCCTGAATGGATACGTCCAGGGCGGAAACAGGTTCATCGCAGACGATCAGTTTGGGCTGGAGGGCAAGGGCACGGGCAATGCCGATTCTTTGTCTTTGCCCCCCGGAAAATTCAATGGGATACCTGCTGCCATGATAGGCGGCCAGCCCTACTCTTTCCAAGAGTTCATCCACCCTTTTCCTCCGCTCTTTATGAGTCCCGGCTTTATGGAGAACGAGGGGCTCGGCAATAATATCGGCAACCGTCATGCGGGGATTCAGTGAAGAATAGGAATCCTGGAAGATCATCTGCAGATTCTTGCCCATGGCTTTTTTGCTTTTGTACTCAGAAAGCTTTCTCCCTTCAAAATAGATCTCCCCGGCGGTGGGCTCGGTAAGCCCCACCACCATGCGGCCGATGGTTGATTTCCCGCAGCCGGACTCCCCCACCAGACCCACGGTTTGACCGGGGTAAATATCCAGGCTGACACCGTCCACAGCTTTCACGGAATTGCTTTTTTGGCCGAAAAGCCCGCTTCCCACCGGAAAGTGTTTCTTAATGCCCTGCAGTGACAAGAGCGGTTGCTTCTCTGTCATCTTGATCATCCCCCTTCCCTGATGTGTGGAGCCAGCAGGAAACCCGGTTCCCTGAAGGGTGCTGCTCCAATTCAGGAGCCACCTCGTGGCATTTCGCCATGGCCGATCCACAGCGGGTCACGAAATTACAGCCTGGGGGCAGTTCAAGGGGATTGGGCACCACCCCCGGAATGGCGTCCAAGGTTTCCTTGGAGGGTCCGGACAATGAGGGAATACTGACCATCAGCCCCTTGGTATAAGGATGCTGGGGATGGGCAAAGATGCCTTCCACATGGCCTTCTTCCACAATTTTTCCGCAATACATGACCAGCACCCGGTCGGCGGTTTCCGCTACAACGCCGAGGTCATGGGTAATCAGGAGGATAGAAATCCCAAATTCCTTCTGCAAATCTCTTAACAGATTTAAGATCTGGGACTGAATGGTCACGTCCAGGGCTGTGGTGGGTTCGTCAGCGATCAGGAGTTTCGGATTGCAGGCCAGGGCGATGGCGATCATGGCTCTTTGCCTCATCCCGCCGGATAGTTGATGGGGGTAATCACTGAGACGCCTTTGGGCATCAGGAATACCGACTTTGTTGAGCAGCTCCAGGGCGG
The DNA here is from genome assembly GCF_007830365.1 of Desulfitobacterium sp. LBE. Lineage (NCBI taxonomy): Bacteria > Bacillati > Bacillota > Clostridia > Eubacteriales > Desulfitobacteriaceae > Desulfitobacterium > Desulfitobacterium sp. LBE. The sequence goes on from NZ_VLKD01000001.1 coordinate 2,853,625, forward strand.
TTTTTTGCGCTTCTTTAGGGCTGACTTTTTTATGAAGCAGGATCGCTTCGGCGATTTGCCTGCCGATGGGATGGACCGGGTTGAGGGCGGACATAGGGTCCTGGAAAATCATGGCGATGTCATTGCCGCGGATTTTTCTTAATTCCTTTTCCTTTAGTTTTAGTAAATCCCGGCCTGCAAAGAGGATGGAACTGTCCGGACGGTATTTAATGGCGCCGGCATTCAATCTCATAATGGAAAGGGAAGAAACACTTTTCCCGCTTCCTGATTCACCGACTAAGGCCACAATCTCACCTTTGGCAATGGCGAAGGAAACATCATCCACAGGCTTGATCTCACCTTTGGACGTGGGTATATAGGTTTTTAAGTGATTGACTTCCAGCAAGGGTGTTTCTGTCTTCAATTATCTCCCCCCTTTTTTAGAATATCTTCTGTTGTTTGGGATCAAGGGCTATCCTCAGACCATCGCCGAGGAAGTTCCCGGCCAGGATGGTCAGCATGATGGCTATCCCGGGATAAACGATCATCCAGGGATTAATGTAAATCAGACTGTAGCCTTGCTGAATCAGGTTCCCCCAGCTGACATCGGGAGGCTGGGCGCCCATGCCCAGAAAACTGAGGGTGGTTTCCGTAAGAATGGCCATACTGAGATTGAAGGAGGCCTGGACAACGATGGGCGGGGAAATATTGGGCAGAATGTGTCGGAACATAATCCAGACAAAGCCCGCCCCGGAGATCTTCGCCGCCTCCACATAGGGCTCCAGCCGGACCTGCAGGGTCTGCCCTCTGGCCAGTCTGGCGAATTTCGGGGTAAAGACAATCCCGATGGCCATCATGGCGTTCCAGAGGTTGACCCCTAAGGCGCTGGTAATGCCCAAGGCTAGGATGAGGGCGGGAATGGCAATGATGGCATCGACGATGCGCATGAAAATATCATCGATCACACCGCCGAAATAACCGCTCAGAACTCCCAGGGGCACCCCGACCAGGAGGGGAATCATAATCGCAAACAGAGCCGACTTAATGGCCGTCTGGGAACCCACGAGCAGTTTGCTTAAAATATCACAGCCCAGCCCGTCCGTACCCAGCCAGTGCTCGGCACTGGGGAGCTGCATGACTTTGGTTAAATCTTGCTTGAATGGATCATAAGGTTGAATATGAGGAGCAAGCAGGGCGACGATGACGAGCATGACCAGGAAAATAAAACTGGCAAAAGCGAGTCTTTCCGCCATCAAGCGTTTAAAAATCGTTTTAAAACTCATAGTAAGCTCCCCTCTAATACTCGATTCGCGGATCCAATAAGGCATACACAATATCGGTCAGGAAGTTAATCACCACGACCATCACAATCATGACCAGGACAACACCCTGGACCACGGTGAAATCCCGCTGGCCAATGGCATTGATCACCAGCTGGCCCATGCCCGGAATGGCAAAAATGTTTTCCACAACCACCGTCGCTCCCAGCATGGTGCCCATTAAAAGGCCGATGGTGGTGACTACGGGCAGCATGGCGTTTTGCAGGCCGTGCTTGAAAATCGCCCGGTAGCGGCCGGCCCCTTTGGCATAGGCCGTGCGTATATACTCCGCATCCATGGTTTCCATCAATGAGGAGCGCAATTGCCGGGTGATAACGGCTATCCCGGCTAAACTCAGGGAGAAGCCGGGGAGCAGGATATGCTTTAAAAAGGAGCCCGCGCCGTCGGTAATGCTTATAAAGCCAGTGGCCGGCAGCCAATTCAGATTTAAGCTGAAAATAATAATCAGGATCATAGCACATAAAAAATTGGGTACCGCCGTGCCTAAGGTTCCTAAAAAGCGGGCGGCATAGTCCATCCAGCTCTTGGGAAAGTAAATGGAGGTAATGGCAAAAAACATCCCGCCGGCAATGGCAAAGGTCATGCCCACGGCAACCAGCTGGATCGTAATGGCAAGGTGTTGCTGGATGGCGTGTCCGACCAGTTGTCCGGTAAAGAGGGATCTCCCCAAATCCCCATGAACCGCGTTAGTCAACCAATGAATATATTGCATGAGCACCGGTTGATCCAGTCCTAATTGCTGGCGCAGTTCCGCCACTTTTTCATAGGTGGCATTTTCACCGAGAATGGCCAGGACAGGATCACCCGGGATAAGCAGGATTAGTGAAAAGACGACGAGGGTGGTAATGAACAGCATGGGGATGACGTAAAGGAAGCGCCGCAGCATGAATTTCAAAAACATGATTACCCTCCTTTAAATGGAGTGAAGCAGGATCGAAATCCCACTTCACCATTTCAACTAGAGATTATTTTTGCTCCACCCAAAGGGATGAGAAGATCGCCTTTCCTAACAGGTTCGGTTCAAAGCCTTGGACCTTCTTGTTCATGGCGGCTGTCATGGGCTGGGAGAAGGTGGGGATGGAGAAGGCGTTTTCCACGACGGAGGTGTTGACTATTTTCTTATACAGCTCCGCCCGTTGATTCTGATCGGTGGTGGCCGCAGCCTCTTTAATCAGTGACTCAAGCTCCGGAGTTGTGGCTTTGCCCGGATTATAGTAGCTGTCTTTTCCGTAAAGGCTGGCGATGGTCATCTGCGGATCAGGCCGCCCGGACCAGTTGCCGGTGAGGGCATTGGTTTCTTTGTCGCCGAGAAAACTCTGCACGGCCGCGTTGGGTTCCAGGGTTTTAATCGTAACGTTGATTCCCACCTCTTCCAGCTGCCCTTTAATGCCATTGGCCAGCCTGGTCCACCATTCAATGGGATAGGTGGTTAAGGTGAAGGAAACATTGCTGAGGCCGGCATCCTTCAGCAGCTGTTTGGATTTTTCCGGGTCATAGGGTATGTTGATGCTGTCGTCATGGGCCCAGTAATCTTTAGGGAAGGGCTGAACGGCCACTGTCCCCTGGCCGAAGTTAATCGCATCGATCAATTGCTGGCGATTAATGCCATATAATACAGCCAATCTGGCCGCTTTATCGTTAAAGGGCGGGGCATCCGTGCGGAGATAAATCATATTCAAAGCCAAGGTGTTGGTAGGATTTAAGACAATATTCGCATCAGCCTTTAAGGTGGCAACCATCTGGGCCTGAACATTGGGCAGGAAATCAACCTGACCGGTTTTCAGGGCATTGATCTGGGAATTGGCATCAGGAATCACTTTGACCGTCAGCTTATCCAGATAAGGCAGACCCTTTTGCCAGTAGTCTTGATTGGCTTCATAGCCAATCTCGCCATTGGGAATATGGCTGGTGACGATGAAGGGACCGGCGCCAACGGGATGGAGGGAATAATCTGCCCCATGGGTCTTCACTGCCGTCGGGGAAACCATCATGCCGCCCCGATCCGATAAAGCCAGGATGATGGATGAATCAGGCTGGGACAAATGCAGCTTCACCGTTTTATCATCAACGACTTCCACACTTTGGATATTTTTTAAATCACTGATTTGTGAATCCGTGGAATTGACGCGATCGATATTAAATTTGACAGCCTCGGCATTGAAGGGCGACCCGTCGGAAAACTTTACCCCCTCCCGCAGATGGAGAAGGATGGTCATGTTATCCGGGAATTCCCAGGATTCGGCCAGGCCCGGTTCGGGCTTCATATCCGGGGTGAATTTAACCAAGGTATCATAGAGGGGCCATAACAAGGCATGATCATTGCCTGTGGTCCCTTTGATGGGATCAAAATTGGTCACATCCGCCACATAGGCCACCGTCAATGAGCCGCCATGTTGAGGGGTGCCTGGTGCTTCACTGGCTGGATTAGCAGTTGGGGGGGTATCGGGTGTCTTGGTTGAACCTGATTGCGAACCGCATCCTGAGATGACCATCATCAAAACAACGAAAAGTGTTACCAGGGTGAGACTTCTTCTTTTTAGTTTTGACATTGCCTTTCCTCCTCGTATAATTGATTTAGTTCCTGCCCCACGAGTCCCAAAAACTAATGGAACGTGGGGTATTTAAATGACCATAGAAAACTGGAAATTCAGTAGATATGGTCAACAGCAACAAGATGCACACAGGATAACGCATACCCCATGCAGCCGTCGTGCCTGTGGGCAGTGTGGACAAGTCAACCCCAAGGCATACTTCAAATTCGACTTGTCCAAAGCCTGTTGGGAAAGCTCTTTTAAGACAGACCCCAAAGGACTTTTCCACAGGCTGGCACTGTCCACAGGCTCAGGATGAGGAATACCTGAGATTCCTCAGATCGTTCTTTGACAACAAAAAAGTATTTAAATTTGTTGGGATTTCAAGCAAAATGGTACCGTGAGGTTCGTTCTGGCAAAGCCTTTTCCTCCTTGAGGCTCTGACCTCTTTTTAAGTCTGACTGCCAGCCCACAATTTGAACTTTTAACTCGAAGGTTGCACAGCTTAAAGGGAACTCCTCCGATAGTAGCAGATCGGTTGGATCCGAGGTCTTTTTAGGACAAGTGCTGATTCGGCGAGGTTGTTGACCTGTTGTGGTGCCTGGTCCCAACGTTAATCTTACAAATTGTTTGGCTCAGAAAGTGAGGTGATTTTAATTGAGTTTATTTGTCGGTATTGATGTGAGTTCCAGTGATTTTAAAGTGCGAATCTTAGATGAGCGTGGTAATGAACCGGTTAAAAGGCTACGGGCTTTGAATGATCAGCCTGGTTGTGAGCAAGTTGCCCGATATCTCTTTGACGCCTGTGCTCAAGTGAATGTGGACCGGCTGGTTATTGGTTTAGAGGCCACTTCCGTATACAGTTGGCCGTTACAAATGTTCTTAGCGGAAGACCATTCTTTAGCCCCTTTGCAGCCCCAAATTTATTCCTTTAACCCCAAGGTCGTTGCTAATTTCAAGAAGGCTTATGTGGACCTTCCGAAAAACGATTGGATTGATGCCTGGGTCATTGCCGAACGTCTACGCTTCGGTCGGCTCCCAGAGGGCTCTCAGGTCGATTTCCGCTACTTACCCTTACAGCGCCTCACTCGCTTTCGGTGTCATTTGATTGAGATGATTTCCAGAGAGAAGAATTATTTTCTCACGAACTTGTTCTTGAAGTTTAGCACGCTTGCCCAAGGTGCGGTTTTTAGTAACACTTTCGGCGCTACTTCTGAATCCTTGACACTTGAGTTTTTTTCTCCAGAAGAGGTTGCGGCTCGACCGCTTGATGAACTGATTGATTTCCTCATGGAGAAAGGAAAACGTCATTTCGAGGATCCGGAAACCAAAGCCAGAGAGTTGAAGGAAGCTGCCCGCAAGGCCCATCGACTGCGTGGAAGCCTATTGCAACCCATTAACCTTATCCTGGCCACGAGCATTGAAACCATCCACACCTTGGAGAAGCAGGTAAAGAAAATCGATAAGGCAATCGAAGCAGAAATCAGGCATTTCCCGAATACGCTCATTACCATTCCCGGTATTGGCCCTGTGCTTTCAGCGGGTATTATTGCTGAGATCGGAGACATCCGTCGTTTTCCGAATGAAGGAGCCTTAGCAAAGTTTATTGGGTTAACCTGGCGTACCCACCAGTCAGGTGATTTTACAGCCGATGACACACCCTTAACTCGAACTGGCAACACCTACTTGCGCAGTTATATCATCCAGGCTGCTAACTTAGTACGCCAAAAGGAACCAGAGTACAAGGTCTTCTACCAACGTAAATTTTCGGAAAGTAAGACTCATCATCATCGCCGTGCTCTCGTGCTTACTGCACGCAAACTCGTCCGTATGGTTGATGCTCTGCTACGCAGCAACCAAATCTATAGGCCACATGGCAATAGGGGGAATGCTAACCAAGCATGAATTGCGCTAACCGATACTCCATTTTTGTAACTTTTTCCCACGATAGTTTGGGAATGAGATGGTTTCTTGTTGCCTTTTTTGCCCACTGATTATTAGCTAACTGAAAATTTGACTCGCTTAGAGTCTTGACATATTACCGAAGGACTTTATATTTGCAAAGATATATTGGCAAAGACTTGTTCCCAATTCATGGTTGCAGCAGGCATTCCTCCTTCGTTTAAATTTTAAAGACTTGTTCCCAGCTCAAGCGTTTGCGGCCGTCAGGGTCATTGACGACCTCATTATGAGTATTGAAAAGCATGGTGGCCCGGTTTTCCTCATCGTAGGGGGGCCAATCAGGCAATCCCGGGTTGTTCGGATCGCCATGGCGGGCGAAAGCAATCCAGGCTCGATGCATCAGTCCGGCCAGTTGGAAGCGGCAGGGCTCTTTTCCTGTCAGCTCTTCCGTTTCCTGAGCAAGCAAGGTATTCCAGACAAAAGGAATCTCCAGGCCATGAAAAGCCTTGGCCTCTCCTCCTAAGGCCTCGCTTGCATAGTCAAACCGATACATCCAGACAGGCGCACCATGCTTTGCCTGGCCTTCACTGAAATAAATAGCCGGATAGGTAAAGACATAATGAGTCATCGCATCTTCATAGCCTGCCTGATTCAAGGCCTGGCTCAGGGCTTGGTTCAAAGCGTTCTCTTGGGCAGCACTGTGAGAACCAGCCGCCCAGCTTGAGCCAAATGTCCGTTCCAAAAAAACCTTGATTTCATTTTCATCCATGTCTTTCCACGCCGGATCGAAATATGTAAACAGCTTGTTTTCATGGGCGTTGGTACCCACCAATACCGGAATATCCTTGGCCAACCCTGCATACAGCACTTTTTCCGGATGTTCGGCGATAACAATGCCGTCGCCGACCGGACCAAAGGCCCGGCGCGGCAAAATCCCGCTGGCCTCGATAATCTTTTCTGCAGGAAGGTCTGCCAATTCGGATAAATTTTGCCGATCAATCTGGAGCTGAGCAAGGAGCTGTTCCGTCATTTTCACCGCTGCTTCCAGGGTTACTTTACAGCGGGCCGTCCCGCTCTGCAGGATGGCTTTGTGAAAAAGCCCCCGGGCCAGGGGCATGGCCAACAGATTACCCACACTGACAGCTCCTGCCGATTCACCAAAAATCGTCACATTATGGGGATCACCGCCGAAGGCTTCGATATTTTCCCTGACCCATGTTAGGGCGGCCACTTGATCCAGAAGCCCGCAATTTCCTGAACCCCGGTAAGCTTCACCTCCCATATCGCTTAAATGGAGAAAGCCAAACACACCCAGGCGATAGTTAAATGTGACGACCACCACATCCCCTTGTTCGGCAAAGGATTTCCCGTCATACAAATGGCTTGAACCGGAGCCATACATAAAGGAACCCCCATGTATCCAAACCAGTACAGGCCGTTTTTTCCGATCGGCGCCTGGGGACCAGATGTTGAGATATAAGCAATCCTCGCTCTTATGCAGCGGCGAGTCACCCAAAAACTTCATGGAGGGGCTCTCCCCCTGGAGTGCCGCCGGACCAAATTCTTTGGCTTCCCTCACCCCTGCCCAGGCCCCTGGTTCCCGGGGCGGACGGAAGCGGAGAGAGTGAAGGGGCGGGGCCGCATAAGGTATCCCTTTCCAAATGCTGACCCCGCCTTCCCTAATCCCTTCCACCAGACCAAAGCGGGTTTCTACTAGGGTCGCTGACATATTAAGCATCCTCCCTTTCTCCGTGCCGGAGACATGGCATGAGGGGGACCTTCCCCGGCATCAGCCTTCGACAACAAGGGCGATGCCCTGCCCGCCGCCGATGCAAAGGGTGGCCAGACCCAGCTTATTCCGGCGTTTTTTCATTTCATGCACTAAGGTGACGAGAATACGGGTGCCGCTGGCGCCGATGGGATGCCCCAGAGCAATGGCCCCGCCATTGACGTTCACTTTCTCCCCGGGGAAGCCCAATTCTTTGGTGACAGCTAAAGCCTGTGCGGCAAAGGCTTCATTGGCTTCGATCAGATCAAGCTCATCCAGGGCAATGCCTGCTTTCTGCAAAGCCTTTTTCACGGCATTGACCGGCCCGACTCCCATAATCGCCGGGTCCACCCCTGCCATGCCGTAGCCTTTAATGGCCGCCAGATAAGGAATCCCCAGGGCAGCGGCTTTTTCTTTACTCATCAGCACACAGGCCGCGGCGGCATCATTGATACCGGAAGCATTGCCGGCGGTTACCGTGCCGTCTTTTTTAAAGGCCGGTTTTAACTTGGCTAAGGTTTCCACCGTTGTGCCGGCCCGGGGATATTCATCCCTGTCGAAAATAACCGGTTCCCCTTTTCTTTGGGGGATCGCCACCGGGACAATCTCCTCTTTAAAGCGGCCTTTTTCCATCGCCGCCACGGCCTTAGCCTGGCTCCAGGCCGCAAACTCATCCTGCTCCCTGCGGCTGATGCCATATTTTTCGGCGACATTTTCCGCCGTAATCCCCATATGATACTCATTGAAAGCACACCACAGGCCATCCTTGATCATGCTGTCCACAAGGGTGCCATGGCCCATGCGCTGGCCCCATCTGGCCTGGTCCAGGAGAAAGGCCGCATCCGACATGCTTTCCATCCCGCCTGCCGCCACAATCTCGGCATCCCCGGCCCTAATGGCCTGGGCCGCGGCAATGACCGCTTTAAGTCCTGAACCGCAAACCACATTGATGGTCTGGGCTGTCGTTTCCACAGGCAGCCCTGCTTTCAAGGCTGCCTGGCGGGCAGGATTCTGCCCCAGCCCGGCTTGCAGAACATTGCCCATAATGACTTCATCCACTTGCTCTCCCTGAATACCTGCTCTCTGCACCGCTTCCCGAATAACCAATGCTCCCAAATTAACGGCCCCATACCCCTGCAAAGCGCCTCCGAAGGAGGCAATGGGGGTACGAACCGCACTGACGATGACGACGTCCTGCAAATTTATCCCTCCCCGCTGTTCATGTCTTCACGCCGGCCCTGCCGGGCTGACCTCTTATCTGTAGATATAGCCGCCGGCTACCAGAATTTCCTCGCCGGTAACAAAGGAGGACTCTTCGCTGCACAAATAAGCGATGACGTCAGCCACTTCCGAAGGCTGCCCCATCCGTTTAAAGGCGGTCTTGTTGATGTAATCTTCCAGAGCCTGCTCCGGCACGGCCCGCATCATCTCCGTGTCGATCACCCCGGGGCGCACGCAGTTGACGTTGATGTTGTATCTTCCCCCTTCTCTGGCCAGACTCTTGGTAAAGGCAATGGTGCCCGCTTTGGTGAAGGAGTAATTGGCCTGGCCGGCTTCGCCGCTGGAATTGGTGGAGGACAAATTGCAAATCTTGCCGTACTTTTTCTCCCTCATAATCAGCCAGGCTTCCTGGGTGCAGTTAAACAAACCTTTGCCGTTGACGGCCATCACATCATCCCATTGCTGCTCCGTCATTTTATGAAAGATGGCATCCCGGGTGATTCCGGCATTATTGACAAGGATATCCACCGTCCCAAACTTGGCCATAATCGCTGCAAAAGCAGCCTTTACACCCTCACGGCTGACCACATTGCAGCCCAGGCCGATCACCTTTTCGCCGCTGGGATCCAATTCCAGAGCCAATTCCTGGGCGCCGGAAGCATCCACATCAAGCACCGCAACCTTTGCTCCCTCCCCATAAAACTTTCTGACAATCGCTTCCCCGATCCCTTTGGCTCCGCCGGTAATCACAGCAACTCTGCTCTCAAATTTTGCCATAAATAAACACCTTCCTCTTTCTGCTTTTTGTCTTGGAGATTCCTCTCCAACAACTTTCGAGTCACTATTTTTATACAAGCAAAAAGCATGCCAGATTATGCGGAGGTTTTCTGCTTTGATTAGCAGGCATTTTTAGGAATTTTCAGAATACGTCTCCAGAGTACAGGCCTTGGCGTGTTGTAAATCTGCAATATTGTGCGTGGTGTAATTGCAATATGTCTTATTATTACGACTAACTGCCGATATAGGAAGCCTGGCTTGTCTGAAGACTGAAGGGAAGCGATAGGTTCTCCAGGGTTTTGCTTTACACCGTTCGCTCCATAAGCTGCGCGGACAAAACTAACGCTCAAGCTCTCCGCTCCGTCGGGACGCCGGCCAAATCGCTCC
>NZ_VLKD01000001.1:2863629-2864087 GCF_007830365.1 Desulfitobacterium sp. LBE
CTCAATGGCCGGTTGGAAACGTCCTGTTTCCAACCCGACTCCGCTGCGTGCTTTTCACGAAGTTTTGTTTCCGCTCGCTTAAATTCGCTCACTTTTGTAAAGCAAAACCCTTGGGTTGTTTTACTAGTCTGAGCAGTGCGGCTACGCGGTCCCGGGTCACGTTTTCATCCTCTGCTGGTGCCGTCCCTGCGGCATGAGAGCTACTCTAAAAAAGACCGGAAAGAGAATCGCAAAAGCCCCGGGAAAACGCTAAAAAGACCCGCAAGCGTAGCTTTACGCACAAGAGCGAACGGATTTAGCGAAGGGGCGGTCGGGTCAACGAGGATTTCTTAACGAAGCGAGCCACTGGTTGCTTGGACATGGAGGTCCTGATGCCGCGGGCACATGGACGTGCAGAGCGGCCACATGCAGAAACACTTATGAAATTTCATTTCACAGAGGGGAATGAAAATAGGCGA
>NZ_VLKD01000001.1:2864187-2879240 GCF_007830365.1 Desulfitobacterium sp. LBE
CATGATGGAGCGTGAGAGACAGAAGGAACAGCGTCTCATCAGACAACTTCAAGCAAAGGGCTATCAGGTTTTACAAGCCAGCTGAAGAATAACCCAATGCAAAGTAGGAATCTATTTTCGTAAGAAAGCAGCGGAGTTTGGCGACGAAAGTGTCCGGTGACGAAAGCCGAATGAGGCTTTCGCCCAAGCCGCAGTACCGCAGACGAAAACCGCGCGGCGCAGGTCAATTTCGCTCAAGGCGGAACTCCCCAAAGGATACTTATCCGCCGCAGATGCTGTTAAGAAAGCGAGTTGACCAGCCCCGGAGCTATGGAGAGAGTGTTGTGCATAAAGCTACGCGACCCGAGCAGCGCTTTTTTATCCTCTGCTGTGCCACCCGTGGCAGGCTTTTCTACCCTGAAAAAGACCCGGAAAGCTGATAGTAAAAAGGAAGCCTCTCCTGGCCTTAAACGGCTGGAGAGGCTTCCTTCCTTCTTATTTTTTTATGTTCAACGTTCAATCCTGATCCCTCAGCTGGACCACCTGAACCTTGCGGTAGATGGCTGAGCGGTCAATACCCAATATCCGTGCGGCTTCACTTACGCACCCCTGGCAGTCCTGCAGGGTATTCTTAATATACTCCTGCTCCACTTGACTCATGACCTTTTTGAGAGGGGCTTTAGCCTTGACCTGAATGCGCAAGGTCCCCTTCTCCTCCTGATTGGAGCCTGCGGCACGATTGCCCGGCGGATTGGGCATTTCTTCAACCTGGTAATCGATGACCCGGCCCCTGGTAGTGATCGCCAGGCGCTCAATCAAATTGCGCAATTCGCGGACATTTCCGGGCCAGCTGTAGTTCAGAAACCCCTTGAGGGTTTCCGTTGAAAACACCTTGTCGTATCCATATTTTTTATTGAGTTCCTTCAATAAGACATCGCTGATGGCCATAATATCCTCCGGGCGGTCCCGCAGGGGCGCCAGCTGAAGAGGCACCACATTGATGCGGTAAAAAAGATCTTCCCGGAAGGTTTTATGCTCAACCATCTTCTTTAAATCACGGTTTGTGGCACAAATCAGGCGAAAGTCCACTTTGCGCGAATGGATGCCCCCCAGTCTTCTCACCTCGCCGTTCTCCAGAACCCGCAATAATTTGGCCTGCAGGACAAGGGGCATCTCCCCGATCTCATCCAGGAAAATGGTTCCCCGATCGGCCAGTTCAAATAAGCCGGGTTTTCCTTTGGCATCGGCGCCGGTAAAGGAGCCTTTTTCATAACCAAACAACTCTGCTTCAATCAGGTTTTCAGGAATGGCTGAACAATTCACGGTGATAAAGGCTTCCTTGGCCCGGCGGCTGATACTGTAGATATATTTGGCCAGTATTTCCTTGCCTGTACCGGATTCGCCGTACAACAGGACAGAAGACTCGGTAGGGCCTACCCAGTTGGCCTCCAGCAACAGATTCTTCATGGCGGTACTCTCGGCGACCAGATGCCGGTCCTTAACCCCTTGCTCCCTGAGGTACTGGACCTCCTCTTTATAGCGCTGCACAAGTTCCCGCTCTTTATCTAACGTCTGGGCCAGTTTCACCAGGGTATCCCGGTCCCGGCTGTTGCTGATGACCATGGTGATATTGCCCTGGCTATCGAATAAGGGCCGGCTGGTGCACATCAGATTGATCCCGTCCCTGGTTTTGATCATTCCGGTCACGGTGGTTCTTTTTTCAATGGCTTCCAGGGCTATGGATTTATCCCAATGCCCTTGTTCAACTAGCTCCCGGATATTTCTACCGACCATTTGGGTAATCGTCAGGTTCAGCAGCCGTTCGGCCGTAGGATTGGCCATTAAGATATTCCCCTCAGCATCGGTAACAAAAATGGAATCATAAGAATTATCCATGACTTCTTCAAGGGAATAGGAGTTGCTGGGCATGGTACTCGGCTCAATCATTGATCATTCACCCTTTTTATATTAATTCTCATATTGATTCTCATGATTCTTTGGTGAGAACAGTCGCTGTCGCTCTGGATCGCTATTTGGATCACTATAAATCAATTATAAGTGATTATAATTTTTTGAACAATACTCTCCGGCTTAATCCGTCGTATTTATTACACATGTCGCAAAATAACCACATTCCGCGTTGCAGTATTACAATAGCTATCCTGTCACCGGAAATACAGTACCCCTCATTTCACTCCCGGAAGCTCTCTCCACCGGGTTTTTCCTTGACTGCCCCGGCGGTTGGCATGGTTATTGCTACAGATTGAGTTCAGACAAACATTTTATAGCTGGAGAGGAGCGTCTAACCCATGGATTGGAAAATAACGTATAAGAAGCGTTTAACAACTGCTGATGAAGCCGTAAAAGTCGTTCAATCGGGCGATTTTGTGATACCCGGCCATGCGGCAAGCGAATCGGAGCTGCTGGTCAGTGCTCTCGTCAAACGTTACCGGGAGTTGGAGAATGTCACCATTATTCAAGGGGTGTCCCTGGGCAGCTCGCCTTACTGCCAACCGGAAATGGCAGGCCATTTTTTCTTAAGATCCATCTTCCTCGGCGCCAATACCCGGAAATCGGTCTGGGACAACCGGGGCGCCTTCTTCACCCTGATGTTTCATGAATTCCCCCGGGCTTTCCGGGAAGGCCATTTGCGGTCCGATGTCTTTATGACCATGGTCAGTCCTCCCGATGAGCATGGCTACTGCAGTCTGGGCATGTCGGTGGATCACTCCAAGGAGCTGGTGAAATGCGCCAAAACCGTGATCGCCGAGGTGAATCCTCATGTTCCGCGCACCTATGGCGATACTCTGGTCCATGTCAGTGATCTGGATTATATCGTGGAAAACGACGGTCCGATTCTGGAGCTGACCCGTTTTGCGGCCATGAACGACGTCACCCAGGCCATCGGCCGCCATGTGGCGGCGCTGATTCAAGACGGCGATACCCTGCAAATGGGTGCCGGGACCATTCCCGATGCCATCCTCTATTACCTCAAGGATAAGCGGGATCTGGGCATTCACACGGAGATGTTTTCCGACGGTCTGATCGAACTGATTGAGGCCGGCATCGTCAACGGCTCCAGGAAGACCCTGAATCCGGGAAAAATCGTCGTCACCTTTGCCCAGGGGACGAAGAGGGTTTACGACTATATCCATAACAATCCCCTGTTTGAGTTTCGCCCGGTGGATTATGTCAACAACCCCTGCGTCATTGCCCAGCATGACAATATGGTGGCCATCAATTCCGCTCTGGAGGTGGACTTAAGCGGCCAGGTCTGTGCTGAGGCCATTGGTCATCAGCAATACAGCGGTATCGGCGGCCAATTGGATTTTATCCGCGGCGCCGGGGCTGCCAAAAATGGCCGGCCCATCATCGTTCTTCAATCCTCAGCCAAAAACGGCACCGTATCCAGAATTTCCTGCAAGTTCAAGCCGGGAACCCCTGTCACCACCACCCGCAATGACGTGCGCTGGGTTGTGACGGAATACGGGGCTGTCAATCTGTATTGCAAATCGGACAGCGAAAGAGCGGCGGCGCTGATCAGCATTGCCCATCCCAACTTCAGAGAACAGCTGCAAGAGGAGTATCAGGCCATGTACGGCCGGGCTCTCTAGAATCAGGAGGTAAAGATTATGAGCTTTGTCAAAAGTAAAGAGGATATCGTTTGTGTCAGTGCCGTGCGGACTCCTTTCGGCAAATTCGGCGGCTCCATGAAGGATATCGATGTCTACGAACTGGGGGCCATTGCCATGAGCAAGGCTATGGCCAAAATCAGCCTGGACCCGGCTCTCATCGATGAGGTATGGTGGGGCAACGGCGATACCAGCAGCACCAAAGATCCCTTCACACCGGTGGTGGCGCGCCAGACCATGCTTAAAGCCGGCATCTCACCGGAGACCCCCTCCATCACCTACGACCAGGCCTGCACCTCAGCCCTGAGCACCGTTAAATACGGCGCCCGCAGCATCAAACTGGGGGAAGCCCAAATGGTCATGACCGGAGGTTCCACCAGCTTCAGCACGGTGCCCTTTTTGCTCCGGGATCTGCGCTGGGAAGGGAAAAAGCATTCTTCCTTTCTGGTGGAAGACCCGATTATTCCCTTGGGCTATAAGGATTATGCACCTGTAGCGGTAGATTCCGGCAACGTCGCTGTGGAGTACGGAGTATCCCGGCAGGAACAGGATGAGCTGGCCCTGGCCAGCCATGTCAAATACGGCCAGGCTTGGGAACGGGGATTTTTCAAGGGTGAAATGGAGCCCCTGGAGATTACGAAAAAGGACAAAAAAGGGAAAGTTCTCTCCGCCCAACTCCTGGCTAAAGATGAACAATACCGTCCTGAGATCAGTATGGAGAATCTGGCCCGCTTAAAACCCATTTTTGACAACCCGACCTGTACCGCAGGCAATGCTCCGGGAATGAATGACGGGGCTGCCGCTCAGATCATTACCACCCGGGAACATGCCGAAAAATTGGGCCTGCCGATTCTGTATACCCTGGTGGGGATTTCCGCCATCGCCCTGCAGCCGAGAATTATGCCGGTATCCCCTGCTTTCGCTATTAAGAAATGCCTGGATGAGGCCAAGCTGACTATCGACGACCTGAAGGTCATCGAAATCAATGAAGCCTTTGCCTGTGTTCCCTTGGTCTCCCTGAAACTCCTGGCCAATGAACGCTTCTTAACCAGCGACTATAAGGCGATGGTCAAAGAAGCTTCAGCCCAACCCATCCTGGATCATGATCCTGAGCGCTATCTGAAGCTGAAGGAAAAGCTCAACCCCAATGGCAGCGCTATCGCCGTAGGTCATCCTAACACGGCCAGCGGGGCCCGTCTGATGATGACAGCGGCCTATCAGCTCCGGGAAACAGGGGGAGGCTATGCCGCCTGTGCCATCTGCGGCGGTTTAACCCAGGGGGCCGGAGCGATCATCTGGGTGGAGTAAGCAATACGGGCGTTTACAATGGCCGAGAATCCCGGAAGATGTCTGGACACTCACGGAGCAGCAGTTTCGTTATAATTAGAGAATAAGACTTGGCATAACCAAGTCTTATTCTCTAATGTGTTCCTTTATCCAGTTAATTATATCCTTTTCGTCGATTATCCCTTCGTCGTCTTTTCAATACTTAGAACCCTGATCATTTTGCTAACTCCTCAAGGGCTTCACGATTTTCATTAATAACTGTCTCCATCAGGGTTTCAATTTCTCTTTGATCTTTAGTCTTTATGAATTAAACAAAGTCAATGACTTCTTGCTTTTTTTCTTCAGTCAATTGCTCAAACTCTTTTAGAAGCTTTTCTGCTAAAGTCATAGCACGCACCTCTTTTACATATTAACAATTATAATTATACTACATATGACCTTAGATAATCCTACTTAAATTTGTACCTGAAATGGTGCGCATATTTTTGCTGGTCTCCCCAATGACACAAAGGAATATCCCTCTTATTTTTGATAACTCGCCATGTTCCCTTTTATAATTAACTAATTTAAAAGCTTCTCGCTCCATAGACCCCTCCCGAACGCAAAGCAAATTATCCCCTCAACTTTAAGGGAATATCCCTTAAAATCAGTAAGGGATATTCCCTTACTGCATAATTATTGGGAGGTGATTACTGTGTATGAGAGAATCCGTAATATGCGGGAAGACATGGATATGACACAGTCCCAGATTGCAGAGCATCTGAATATTCATCAGACAACCTATTCTGATTATGAGATTGGCAAACTAAACATACCAGTGCAGGTTCTAGGAAAAATCGCGGACCTGTTTGGAACCAGCATTGACTATCTGGTAAACCGCACAGATGTCAAAAAACCCTATCCCCGCAGGAAGTAATTGTAGGCAGGATAAGCGGCAAAAGGAAAAACCGTTAAAGCACAGAGGTATTCGCCTCTGCCTTGACGGTTTTTTTCCTTTCATTCTCTTTCTTCCTATTCTATGACAGCATTCAGCCTGCTTTGACTTTGAATCGGTGTCAGATCAGGCTAAGGCGGTCCAAGAAAAGTCTTTGTCGGCCCATATGAGTGAAAACGTATTAGCAAAAGATTGGCTGCTCACAAAAGAAGATGACGCATGGAACGACAAGGATTTTTCGTCCAGGATCTTGTTGTTTTGATTTCATATGTTGACTTTTTCTGTATATCATGTCAAACTGTTATTACAGCTCAACTGAAAGGGTGATATCATTGGAGATCATACAACAAGTTCAAAAAAGAATGCTCGTAAGTCTGGCTCAAATTGCAAAAGATATCGATCTTCATGAGGGTGATTATCTAGCAATTGAAGAGCGTGACGGTGGGATTTTCCTTCGTCCTGTTACATGGATTGATAAAAGTCAAGCCTATATCTGGACAAAAGAATGGCAAGAAAAAATTCGCCGTTCGGAGGAAGATATGGCGGATGGAAATTATCAAACCTTTGAAAATATGGAGGATTGCATCAATGATTTGGAGGGAATGATCGATGCCCGTTCTAATAAAAACCAAGGGGTTTGATTTGGACTTCGCAAGTCTTTCCTTACTGGAAATGAAGCAAACGGTGAAAGCCCTTCGATTACTTGCCACAAATCCACGGCATCCTTCCCTCCAAACTCACAAAGTGAAAGGTACCTGCTTCATGGAAGCCTATGTCAATATGGATATTCGAATTCTCTTTGAACGAACAAGCGATACGATTATTTTAAAGGCTGTTGGCCATCATGATATTTTAAAAAATATGTAATCCGAGTTCCTGAAAATGGACTCGGATTATATTGGTAAGTTCAATCTCTGTATCATCAAACGAACTCTTGCATTAATCTAAGATGATACACGATTGTTAGTTAAGGAAAAACCGTTAAGGCACAGAGGTATTCGCCTCTGCCTTGACGGTTTTTAGTTTTACTTCATCTGAGACAGCAACCATCTTCTCTCCTTTGTAAGTTCAGTTTGCTTCACCCTGATATCGACCCCATTCACCGGAAGCAAATGGCTGTGAGCAGAAAGCGGCCCGCCTAAACGGGCAACGCTGTATCATAAGAATTTTCTTTTCATTTTCTTTCTTCCTTGTTAAAATAAGATCAGTTAGCAATTGCTAACTGATCTTATTCCTATGACAGCATTCAGCCTGCCCTAAGCTTTGAGCAGGTGTCGGATCAGCATAACCCTACAAAAAACTAAAGAAAGAAGGCCATCGGCATGAAAAATCAACCCGCCCTGGATACCCACAGTATCCAGAGTACCATGCTCCTGCCTCTTTGGGGGCGGGCTGCCGCCAGTGAGAAAAACCCCGACATTCTCTACGACCGGCAGGCTATCGAGATTATTAAGAACTGCGATTATGATTTTGACAGCGTTGCTAAAGTTTTCGGCGAGTTCAGCGGCATCTGCTATGTGGTGCGGGCCCGCCAAATTGACGATGCCATCCGCGCTTATATGCAGGCTCATCCCCGGGCTGTCATAGTCAATATCGGGGCCGGGCTGGACACCACCTTCTCCAGGGTGGATAACGGCCTGATCCGCTGGTACAATCTTGACCTGCCCGATGCCATTGCTTACCGGCAGAGCTTTATCCCCGATTCGGAGCGCAGTCAAAGCATTGCCAAGTCTTTCTTTGATACCGCCTGGTTTGAGGATGTTCACTTTACCCCGGAAGAGGGCATTATGTTCGTGGCCGGAGGGGTCTTCTATTATTTCCGGGAAGAAGAGCTGCGGGAAGTGGTGGCGGCCATGGCCCGGCGTTTTCCCGGGGGAGAGCTCTACTTCGATGCGGAATCGAAGCAAGCGGTAGATAAGTCCAACCGTATGGTGCAGAAAACCGGCAATCAGGGGGCTCCCATGTATTTTTACGTCAACGATGCCGCCGCTTTGAACAGCTGGGCACCGGAGATCAGCGTGGTTTCCTGCCTTGATTATTTTGCCGGGATTCCGCGGAGCAGGCAATGGAGCTGGCGGAGCCGCCTGATGGCCCGGGCCTCGGCCTGGATGGGCCTTATGAAATTCATTCACCTGCGTTTTTCCCATGAGAGGTAGAAAAACCGGCAAGGGGGTAAGTTTTTATGTTAAGAGTGAGTCATATCATCTACAAAGTGGATCATCTGCAGCAGGCTGTGGAGGATTTTCGCCGGCGGGGCTTTGAGGTGGAGTACGGCACGAAGCGCAGGCCTTATAACGCCCTTATCTATTTTTCCGAAGGCCCTTATCTGGAACTGTTAGCTTCCACCGGCATGCCCAAACCGCTGAAAAGGCTGCTGCGCTTTTTCGGCAAAGATGCCATGGTCGACCGGCTGGATTGTTGGGATTCCCATGGGGGAGGTCCTTGTGGTTTAGCGTTGGAAACACTCAAAAAAGACCTGAATGAAGAAAGAAAGGTACTGGAACGGCAGGGGCTGGGTTATTTTCTGATGAAATCCGGCCGCAACGATACTAAGGGCCGCAAGCTGCGTTTTACCGGCCTTTTTCCTGACGACATGCAAATTCCCTTTTTTATGACCTATTTCAATATTGACCCTAAGCCCCGGAACTTTACCCATCCCAATGGAGTGAAAAGGATCAGGAGCATTGCCTTTGGTACAGAAGAGCGCTATATTCCTCTGATTCGGGAGCTATGCTCTGACGAAATGCTCCACCTCTTTGTGGGGAAGGGTATTAAAGATATGGAATTCGAGTATGCCCCGGGCAGCACTCCCGTAAGCTTGGACTAGGCCAAGCACAGATGGGCCGGTTTGGCTGAGCTTTTAATCCAACGCTTAACTAAAGAAGCCAATCCGATATCACCGATATCACCGGCATAATTTAAGCGAAGTAACTGATGATCCTTTTATTTACTTTGTGGTATACTTATAATATATTGAAATGACCGATTCAATAATTTAGGCAGGGGTGAGAATAATGGAAAACCGCGAGGTTTTACTAAAAGAACTGGAGCAGATCCCTGAGCCCATTCTTGTTGAAATACTAAAGTATGTACGCTTTTTAAAGGCTAAAACAGCACAAGAAAAGTTTTTGTCAGCCCATATGAGCGAAAACGTATTAGCAAAAGATTGGCTGCTCCCGGAGGAAGATGACGCATGGAACAATTTGTAAAAGGAGATGTTGTTGTTGTTCCTTTTCCGTTTTCTGATTTGACTCAAGCCAAAAGACGACCTGCCTTAGTTATTTCATCACTCAAGAGCGATGATCTTATCCTTTGCCAGATTACAAGCCAAAATGTAAGGGATGATTATGCAATAACTTTTGAAGACCAGGATATGAACGATGGCAAACTAGACAAAACGAGTAATGTTAGGCCTAATCGGTTATTTACTGCGGATCATCACATCGTTCTTTATCGTATTGGCAGTTTAACTCCGGCGAAAATGCAGGAAGTGATTGAACGTCTCGTTGATATTATTACACATGAATAATTCTCACATGGTTAAAAAAGTTTAAGAATTCAAAAATTAAAGATCATTATTAAAGCCACTGATTTTCATCAATGGCTTTTTCTGTGTCTATGACTTGGTAAGTTCCATGCTCACCCCGGCACGTGGATTAAATGCTTTTTCTGGTTAATGAGTCCAGTCGATGACCTGGACTTCAGAACCAACTTTTTTGACTACGGCTTCGTTAATCTGGGCAAAGTGGGGACAAGGAAAGCCAATGGGGTTGCCTTTTTTCATACAGGAGGCAAAGGCGATAATTTCCGCTCCCCGGTCTATCATCAGCTTGGCACGGGATATTGCTTTTTTACCGGGACAGCCTCCACAGGACAGGAAACCGACGACTTCCACCGGCCCAGTCTCGGCGAAGGCCAGTTTTCCTTCCTTGGCCACTTGGAAATCCGTCGTCCCTGGGCACATATCCTCTGTCTGCCGGCAGCGAATAATTCCAACTTTCATTGCAAATCCTCCATTTAGCCTGAGTGCTTTTAAAGTTCCTGTTAAAGTTCACCATCTGAAAATCCTATGGGAACATGGGTTGCATCACAAAAAGGCTTATTTCCCGACCGGCCGCAGCGGCATAAGGCAACTCTGTTTCTGACTTCATAAACTTCTCCGTCTGCCGATTCCAGGGGAATATAGCCTTTGACAAACAAGCCGCCGCTGACTCCCTTTTCCGGATCCTGAAGAACCTCAATGGCCGGCTCATATTCAGGTTCAATAGCTTTCCCTGTTTTATCCACCGCCGTCAATCTGCCGGCGAAGCATTCATTTGCGGACTTAATGGCCATTTCCCGGTATTCATCCTGATCTGAGTTTTCGATCAGTTCCCACACGATTCCCTTTTCAGTGTGGCAAAAACGGCCGAAGGCGCAGCGGTTATCATCCAAAAGGTCGAGACCGGGTCCTGTAAACACTTCGGCCCTGTCTTGATACTTTGCCCTTGAAGCTGTCTCCGTCCCTATAAAACTCGTCCCGACATGGGAGCCGTCGCAAAAAGGCGCATTTTTTGACTTCCCGCAGCGGCATAAGTAATATTCCTCGCTGGGAGGGAACCTGCGTCCTTCTTTAAATTCATAGCCTTTTCCCTTGGGTGTGATGATTTTCTCGGACAAGGGCACATTGCCTGTAACCCAATAGGGTCCGTTTTTAATAATTTTGATCTTGCCTGCTTTTAGGTCTTTTGACATGGGTTAGCATCCCTTCCCTATCAGGTTGGAAACTATGATGGATATCATTCTATACCGCCCAATCGGATACACAAGGATATCCATCATAAAATTTTTCCTGTTTCATTCTTTTTCTGTTGTACTTGGTTTTGTCCTGATGAACCCCTGTACCCTGTCTGACGACTGCCATTGAAGCATTCATTTTATTGGGGGAGCGTTTGATCAGCTCCAAGGGCTTGATAACACCGATGGTCTGTTTCTTCTTTTTTGTGCTCATGTTACACTCTCCTTGTCATAATAATACCTGCTAATTTCAGTATAGCATTTTTTTAGAATATTTCAAAGGACGCCAGGATAAATATGGTAAGCAGGGCAAATTCCCAAGCGCTTGGGAATTTAAGGCGACTTTTCCGACAGGGTTCTTCCTTATCTAATGCGCGTGGCTGCCAAGAGCTTTTAGAAACACAAGAAGTCACTATAAAATATTGGAATGTGTTATAATTTTTACAAGATTCAAGCCCACCAAACGCGCCTCTGGAAATAGGGAGGCTCGTTGGCGAAAATTAAGGAGGATGGAACATGAATATTGGCTATTTGCAGGAAACCCTCTCCAGCATTACCGAAGTAAAGCCCCTGGGCAAAACGGCTGAAGTCAATGGGGTTCTCTGCCATATTATCGGCCTTGTCCGCTATGGGGATATCCTGCGCCTTGCTGCTCTGCAGTACGACGATGAGTTTGCCGAACGTGCCGAGGCTGCTGAAATCGCGGAATTGAACGGGCTGCATGAAAAACCGGAAACTAACCGGGAGCGCCTGCGCGGTGACAGGAGCCTTGATATGACCGATATTTTTCATGCTGTACAAACCATCCGCATCGGCGAAAAGCAGTTTGAGATTAATGAAATGGGAACCAGCCGCTGTGATTGGAAAAATTGGCAGATTCCGGTGCTGCTTACCGAGTTTTTAAAGCAGGGCTGGCATCCGGCCGGCCTTGAGTATCAAAGTATGGAAAACTTGTTTTTGACTTTTATGCGGCTTTCGGGAGACTATGACTGCCTGCCGGATGTTGGTGAAAATCCGGCCGTGCAGCTTACCTTCCGGCGGGAACACATTCCCCATCCGGTTGAACAGCCTTTGACGCTGTCTGTGGGCACTGACTATCCGGACAAACTGTATTTTCAAGATAAAAACACGGGTGAAAAGCATTGGGTGCAGATCAACCGTGTTTATCTTGCGGATATGTGGGCGGAAATGAGGCAAACCTTTAATGATCCCCGTCTGACAGAACAATTCAGCGCTGCCGAGCTTGCTGAGCATCAAGGGGAGTTTGAGCGCCGCTTTGCCACAATTTGTCCCCAGGGTATGTGCTTTCCTGTGATCGAATATGAGTGCGAAGAGGATCTATATCTGCAATTCTATTCCCAGGAATGGCTGGATAACCTTCCGCAGAGTAACAGTTCCTGTATAGGGTTTATTATGAAACCGGACAAAAAAACAGGGATTTCCGGACTTCCCCTTAAAGCTGCCGTGATCGAGGAACCCATGCTAGCGGACCGCCGGATCATTGACACAGAGCTGTTTTCCTGCAGTCTGCCGCGGCAATATGATGATGTGATTTTATAAGGGTAAAAAATACAACGCCCCTAAAACATGACACCGTTGTCATTCTCTATGCTCGCAGAGGCTCCTGTAATAAATCCCCACAATATCTTCCAGCTCCACTGCTTCGGGATGATTTTTCAACTTATCCTTATTGGCCATAAAATTCTTTGCATACTCCCTTATTTCTTCCTCTGCTATCTCAATCCTTACCTTGAGCAATTTTTTAAAGATTCCTTCCAGTTCTGTCAAGTCATCCAGCTGCAAAATGCTCAGCATTTTTTTAATCTTTCTTTGATCCTGGAAGGATTTCAAATACTCCATTGTTAAAATACTATTCGCCAGTCCATGGGGCAGCCCCTTATGATAAGTAAGGGCATAACCCATCCCATGGGGCAGGGAAGTGCCACTTTGGGATATGAGCATTCCAGCTAAGGTTGATGCCAGCATCATCTTCCTGCGGAATTCTTTATCCAGTTCATTATTGAGTAATCTATCAAAGCAGTCTTTAAATAATTCAAACCCCTTTTCACCATAGATATCAGACATGGACGTACTTTTAGAGCTTAAATATCCTTCCACTAAATGGGTAAAAGCATCCAAGGCGGTATTAACCGTTATATCATAAGGCAAGTCATAGGTATATTTGCAGTCCAAAAAGGCAACTTTGGGGAAAATCCTTTGCCCTAAATTCTTCTTTGTCCTTTCTTTGTTTGACGTAATGATACTGTATTGAGTGACTTCCGAGCCTGTCCCTGCAGTGGTTGCCACGACGACCACAGGGATGCTGGCAAGCTTTTGGCCGCTAAAGATATTATCCTTAGTGATTTCAGGATTCTTTATAAATACTGCGATAGCTTTGGCAGCATCCATAGGGGAGCCGCCGCCTATGCCTATCACAAAATCCGCCTTGTTTGCTTTACCTATGGCACCAGCCTTTTCAATGGTTTCTAAAGATGGATTCTGCTCTACTTCATCAAAGAGAAAGTATTCTACTCCTGTTTCTGAAAGGGCTTTCGTCACTTCATCGTAGGAACCATTGTTTTTTGCAGAACTTCTCCCCGTGACAATTAAAGCCTTACTGCCTATTGTTTTAAACACTTCTTGATGTTTCAAAACCACATCTTCACCAAAATATATTTCGGTGGGCATAAAATATCTGAACTCCATATTATCTTCTCTCCTCAATTTACCGGATAGCTTAGATCCTACTAGTTTCTGAAGCTACCAGGAATAGATCTCTTGGTTTTAGGCTGAACTTCGTTAATTATATCATTACCATCTATGACAAGGCCACTTAAGATACCATTTCATCATCCTTTGCAACCGATGCTTCGTTGCCCAGCCTTACTACTTTAATGCTGTAGTTTCAGAGACAACCAAGAAGCCAATCCGATATCATGTGCCGATGATATTGGATTGGCCTCTTTAATTTAATATGAACAATAATATGCCCTGTTGTAATGTGCATTGTTCCCCGACAATTAAAAATGGAGCTTTCTTTATCAATAATTGTATTTGAGATCTATGCCCTTCTTTATCGCAAATCCTGGGGCCTGTAAAACTCGCATTCCAACTTCCTGAAATCCGCAGCATTCCAGGTTAATACGGATAACGCCGGGCTTCTTGACCTCTCAGCCAAGTAAACATCTACCAAATCGACATTTACCCTACGGAAACGGGCCAGCACACGCTGCACTAAGCCGTCCTCTTCAAGTTCAACTCCATCAGCTTCGATAAAGTCCTCAAATACTCCCAATATCATCTTTTTGTCAAAGTTATATATCTTGCGCAGGACCCAGTAAGCTTCAACTAATACAATCGATAAAACGTGAAGAATCAAGTTAGACTGTTTCTCAACAGCAGAGACCTGTACCTAAAAAAATCAGAGCCACCCGTTTGGCCGGTGGCCCTGATTTGCGGTAGGAGTAAAACAAATTTATCTTTGGTCACTGATACTGGCATCGCTGTTGTTCGCAGCCAGGTCAGCTAAGGGATCATAAGGAGGACCGGCGATCGTACCAACCAGCAAGGCTATATCCACTGCATTTTCCGGGCTGCCCCATGAGTTACCCGATAAAACGACAACTGCTCTGTCCACAACAAATCCACGGGTATTATACACCACATTATCGATGATATACCCTGTCGTATTGGGATTCAAATAAGCCGGCTGTCTCAGAAAATAGAAAATATTATTTTGAACCGTCAAATTCTGCATATTATTTGCTTGCGTCACGAATCCGCGATTTACAACCCAGGTATCTGACGGCCCCGCTTGAGGCGGTCCATAAAAATAGTTGTTTATAAGCTTATGATTGCTTCCTCCAAGCTGAATAAATGGAACCGCATACGGATTATCGCTGGTAATCGTCAAGCCATCTATGGTCACTCCACTACCCGTGACAGCGAAGGGAATTACCGCGGCCTGAAGTTCAATCAGCGTATTAGGGTACCCTTTCAGGGTTACTCCTGCTTTATTCACCGATATTGTCGCTGTAATCGGATAAGTCCCGCCCAGAATATGAACGGTTCCTGTCGGTGATACCGCTGTGACGCCCTGTTGTATCGTTTCAAATGGACTGGCCTGTGTGCCGTCCCCGCCGACTGCCCCAGCTTGCACATAGACTGCAAATGGATTAGGCTCGAATGTGCCGGTAGCACCGGTTTCGCCTGTTGCTCCAGTCGGTCCGGTGGGGCCAGTTTCGCCTGTTGCACCTGTCGGCCCGGTTTCGCCAGTCGGCCCCGTAGGACCACCGGATTCTCCCGCAGGTCCAGTTGCACCCGTTGCGCCAGTAGGACCGGTAGGACCGCCAGGTTCTCCGGCGGGGCCAGTCGCGCCTGTTGCTCCTGTTTCTCCTGCTGGACCTGTCACACCGGTCGCTCCTGTTTCTCCTGCCGGACCTGTC
>NZ_VLKD01000001.1:2879340-3244169 GCF_007830365.1 Desulfitobacterium sp. LBE
CACCGGTCGCTCCTGTTTCTCCTGCCGGGCCTGTCGCGCCGGTTACTCCCGTTTCTCCCGCTGGACCTGTGGCACCCGTGGCTCCTGTTGGCCCTGCCCCTCCATTCTGATCTAATGGATCAAGCTCTGCAGGCAGCACACGATGAGCTGCGATCAAATTTCCCTCGTTATCTTTTCCCCAAGCCGAAATCTCAACATTTTCCAAACTGGTGGTAAATTGAAACTGAAACGCATCAAAATTGGCTGAGTAGCTTCGTGTTGCCACCTCTCCAGGTTCCAGAATGAATACCTCCAAAACATACGCCGTAGTAGTGGTTCCAGATACATAAGATCCAGATATTTGCACAGAAGCAGATGCGGAATCATCATTCACTACTCTGACAGAAAGCACAGTAGTTGCTCTTATTCCGGAGACGGGTGAGTTTTCAATCAATCCCGTGGTTAATAGCGCCATGAATTTCATCTCCTCTTTTTTTCAAGCCTGCAATTCTATATAAATAGAAAATTGCTTTGCTTCATTAACAACTCTATTGAACAAAACACTAGCTTTAAAAAAACTTCAGTGTGCACTATTATATGCAACTTGTACACAATCTGTTAACGCAGACAGCCTTCATACTGAAACGCAATTTAACGATTAGCAAGCTCCTAGCACTTTTATGGCAAAAAAATAAACCCGATGTGTCAGGCTTATTTAAATACCATCAATTTATTTAATATCAATCCCATACTCTTTAAGTTTACGGTAAATAGTCGTCCTCCCAATCCCTAAGATTCTTGAAGCTTCGCTTGCATCATTTCCTGTTTGTGACAGAGCCTCAAAAATTACTTCTTTCTCAATTTCTGCTAAGGTTAGCTTCCTGGTGTTAACCTTGGTCCTAAAATAATCATTACTCGTAATTTCGTCTGGCAAATTGCTGAGTTCTATCACTCCATTTGTCGACATATTCACACCATAGACCATTGCATTTTGAAGTTGTCTTATATTTCCTGGCCAACTGTATTCCTTAATCTTTTGGTAAGAAGCCGGACTGAGTTTGGGCACTTCACTCATCAATTTTTTCGAGATGTCCTCAATGAAATATTCCGCTAAAAGGATTGCATCATGATCTCTTTCGCGAAGGGGAGGGATAGTGATTTTAAAGATGGATAATCGAAAATACAAATCTTCGCGGAAGGTTTTTTCTTTCACCATTAGAGAAAGATTCTTATTGGTTGCAGCGATCACACGGAAATCTACCGGAATACCTCTGCTTCCCCCAAGCCTTGTAACCCTTTTTTCTTCAAGAACACGCAATAGTACGGGCTGGATTTCCAGTGGCATATCTCCAATTTCATCTAAAAACAAGGTTCCCCCGTTAGCCAATTCAATTTTGCCCGGACGTCCATTACGATCTGCACCTGTAAAGGTTCCTCCTTCATAACCAAACAATTCGCTTTCAATTAGATTTCGTGGTAATGAGGCACAATTCACTGCAACGAAAGGACCGTCTGCCTTATACGAATTATGTATTGACTGGGCGAAAAGTTCTTTTCCTGTGCCACTTTCCCCAATAAGCAATACATTATAGCCTGTTCTCGCGACATTCTGGGCAATTTGAATAGACTTTGCTAAGGATGTGCTTTTCCCCTTAATATCTTCGAATTTAAAGCTCGCAGGAGTTCCGCCACGGTTCGCAACCATACGATTGACTTTATCTGAACGCGATAAGCGAATTACTGCACCACTGTTATATTTTCCTTGACCATCCGCAATCGGCCGAATATTCAGTAAATATTGAGTGTCACGTCCCCGGTTCATAAATATCGTCTCATATTCCTGGACGAATCTCCCCTTATGAATGGATTCATTAATTATGATAAGTTGATCATCCTTCACAAATTCGGAAAGATGCCTGCCTATAATTTTCTCTTGAGGATTAGAAGCAAGAATATTAATCCCTTCTTTATTGATATGAGAAATATAGCAATTTTCATTGACTGTTATGACTCCGTCATCAATAAGTGATAATGTCGCTTCCAATGTTCCATTCATTAGCGTCATAGAATTATTTTGTTTTTTAAGTTCCAGTAAATTTTCAATCGCATACCCCATAGCCATAACCCATCCAAGTGAATGAGCTTGAATATTTTGCATATCTTTTCTGGCCAGCATTTGGACAACGACTAATGTACCGATTACGCTTCCATGATCGTTGAATATAGGAGTCGCCGAACTGATATTATCTTGTAAAATCATACTATAATTATATGGACCAATAAATTGGATCGGTTTACGATGACGTATGCATAGGGTATGAGCTGAGGTGCCGATTATTTTTTCATTTAATAAAGAAGAAAGTCTTATATTTAACTTATTAAAAGCTTCGATCTCCTTTTTAGAGCCTTCTATAAGAAGTACTACGCCATTCTCGTCCGTTAAAACCATTATAAAATTTGAGTAATTTAGAATTTCATGAAAATTGTGTATGTAATTAGATGCTGTCTCTACTAGATCCGCTTTTTTTGCTATAACTTTTTCGAATTTATTTGCCTCTAAAAGTACCTCAAAACTTTTTACGTAGGGATCAAGGTGTTGGTTCTTGGCCACGATCCATGATTCCGCTACTTCCCTGGGAATGATTGGGTCTAAGCGGGGGTCAACGTTTTCCTCAATGAATTTTCTTTTAGAATCTTTTACTTCGTCCCATAGGTTAGTGCTTAGCTTGTTTTCTTGTTTAAGAAAATTATCACAACTTAATAGAAGGCTCGGATTTTGGATAAAGTACACCACTTCTTTTTCACCTCTATGACTTAATTGTTTAAGTGCATTTCTTGTGAAAAGTTACTCCTATCTAATTATAGCATATGCCTGTCATTTTACGTTGTTTTTACAAAAATTATCATAAACTTTGGTTGACTTGGCACAGTGAGGTCAAACTAAACTACAGATGGATAAAACTCCACCTGTAGTAAGTATAACTATGTATTTTGGCAACCTGAGTGAGTAAAATTCAAAAACAACTGAGAGCTACGATGTCATCCCGTCCGCAAAATCCTGTTTCCGGCGGCTTTTTATGACAGCTAAACGTAAAGACCCTGCCGCTATACCCATGAGAGTTAAAATAACTAAGAGACCAAGTATGAGAACAATCGGTTCCTGATTGCCGTTCATAAGTTCTAATGTGGCTCCGGTAATTGCATTGCCCGCTCCCATAACCATCACCAATAGACCTGCACCGCCCCACTCACTGAGAGCTGTCATCATGCCATAAGGCGTAAGCAGCGCACCTAAACCTAGACCTAAAATAAGAATGCGTGGTGGATCCAATTTAGTAAATATCATAAAAATTTGAAATAGTGCCGACAAAATTCCACCCAATAAAAACGCGGCAATATACATCTTGAGGACC
Organism: Desulfitobacterium sp. LBE; assembly: GCF_007830365.1. Taxonomy (NCBI): domain Bacteria; kingdom Bacillati; phylum Bacillota; class Clostridia; order Eubacteriales; family Desulfitobacteriaceae; genus Desulfitobacterium; species Desulfitobacterium sp. LBE. The sequence goes on from NZ_VLKD01000001.1 coordinate 2,882,733, forward strand.
TCCCTAAATAGTGTAGAAGGCGATAACGCCGACAAGAACCGCTAAAATTGTCCCAATCCCTAATATATACAGAACAAATAAAAGTGCCTCTTTTACAGCATCGCGAGTCGATCCGGTATTAATTTTAGCTCCCGAATAAATTCCCCCTATAGCAGCAACCAAGCCGCAAAGAGGAAGAATCGCTCCAAAGGCCCCTATCTTCTCAATTTTCTGGTAGATTCCGCTGATAAACAGGACTCCTCCCATCATACCCAATACTAACAAGGTCACGAGAACAACCATCATTGAGAAACCTCCCAGCAAGGAAGAGATTACGGAAATCAGGCTTTGTCCCACCACGGCAAAAATACCCCCAACAATAAATGCTGACACAATTTGTTTAAACATACATAGGATGCCCCTTTCGGAAACAATTTGATGGACGGCGGCGGATTGCCAATGACGATCCGCCATCCGTTCCTTATTCCCACAACGGATTACACCTGTTTTTGAAGGGCAATATCCTCCACTTTCAAGCTATCTTCTACCCAAAAGCCATTTAACACATAGACTTGATAGCCTTCCTTTTTAGCCGTTAAAGAATATTTGCCTGCCTCCAATTTTTTAAACCAATAGTCGCCGAAGTTATCCGTTGTTTCTTTGAGGACCTTACCCGTATCAATATTTGTCAAAGTCACTTCTACTCCGCTTAAACACTCATCAATATTCGGATCGTAGATTTCACCCGCAACAAATAACTTGGGCAGGTTCAAATAGTATACACGGGGTTTCATACCATACTCAGGATTCATCACCTCTGCCTTGGTTAAGATATTCACAAATTCGCTCTCATCCCCGAACATCAAAGCTCCGGTTGCGCAGGCATCAACACAACGGGGCTCTTTCCCTTCGACGATAAGTTGGGCGCACCCTGTGCATTTTTGAGGAATGTCGAGGGTGTCATTCCAGTATACCGCCTCATATGGGCAAACTTCAGCAATTGCTCTCTGGCCTTTTGCTTTTTCCGGGTCAATAATAACCAGTCCATCAGGACGTTTATAGACAGCATTGTTTTTCGCAACTTTGATACAGGAGGCATCATCACAGTGCATGCAGGGTTTAGCAAAATATTCGACCTTTACTTTGGGTACCTGACCATGAGTCTTTTGATTGACTTTCATCCAAAAATGCCCGGTATCAGGCTGGGGCTTGGCATAGGGAGACCAGTCATTATCAACATGCTCATCCTTACAGGCTACCTGGCAGCCGTAGCATCCATTGCATTTTGCAGCATCAAATACAAATACTTTCATTTTTTTACCCCCCAATGATCCAAGAATCAACAACCAAACCAGCATTCGGATCGTATTTCTTGGCAAATGCTTCAGGATATTGCGCCTTTAACTCATTAATGTCGACCTTGGCGACTCCCACCAAATAGCCGCTCGTAACCTCACCTGCACAGTTTTTAGAAGTGGTCATCGTCGGGCAGATTAAATTATTCGCACCGGATCGGTCGCTTTCACCCGGAACAATCATATCTATTCTTGCACCATGGTCTTGGTAGACCACGCCGGGCATAATGCGTTCTGTAATATAAGCCCCGCCGAGTACATATCCTCTCTCGTTAAATAGCTTGACAATATCGCCCTTATGGATCCCCAATTCCTCCGCATCGACTGGGTTAATCCAAACCGGTTCATACATATAACCGTCGGCTCCTTTAACTTTACAGGTTTCGATTTCTCTGAACCAGGTTACATCATCTAAGTTCGCATGGACGCGCCAACGGGGGTGATTCGAAACGATTAGGAATGGATATTTTTCCGATCTCGGGTGAAGCAGACTTTCTTGATGGCTTTCCCCAAAGGGAATCCACTTGGGAATGGGTTGCCGTTCTTTATCATCCGGGAAGAATTCCTCAAGTCCTGTAGCGTAAAACTCGATCTTTCCTGTAGGAGTTTGCAGCGGATTGACTTCGGGTTCATTATAGAAGGGGCTGAAACCAGCCTGGTCCTCTTCCCAACCCTCTGCGGTAGGAATCATGTAGTAATCTTTTTCACGAAACTCTTCATAAGAAATCTTGTGAGCTACCCCTGATGTTTCAAAACCTGCTTTAATCCAATCTTCAATAGATTTCCCTTTAGTATACTCTTCATAGAGACCCAGCTTTTTCGCAACTTCACATACCGCTTCATAATCGCTCTTGGATTCATAAAGTGGTTCGATGCATTGACCTTCATGGAAAATATGATTAAACTGGCCGCTAAAGACATCCACAGAGATGTCTTGCTCCTCAAGTTTTGTGTTGATTGGCAGAATAATGTCTGCAAATAAACAGTCATTTTCCAGCCAAGGATGCTGAATTACAACGAATTCAATCTTGGGAGAACGCAAGGCCTTGATCATGTTGTTTCCACCGGACCAACATGTTGTCCAGCAAGGTGTGTCACTCCATATCATGTGAATTTCCGAACCACCATCATCAGCCGGGTATTTATACTGGATGAATTGATCTTCGCGGGGGAATCCGGCTATTGTTGTGCCGTACCAAGTGATAGGCTCATCTCTCAATATGGCTTCCGGAACCAGAGTTTTAGGAATAAACTGTTTTGGAATCGTAAAATACCAACCATGATAAGCGCCTTCAACATTGGGAAGAATTTCAGGTCTCGGATGGGGAATTTGGTCAAACATATTGAAGAGGCCCCACTCGATCATTTTCAATTGGTTTCTGCCCGGCTTTCCTAATCCCTGCATGGCGAGCAAACAGACTTCTAAACGACCAGGCTCCGAGGAATAGGCTGCTCTGACATAGGAACCTCCATTACAGTGTACAATCGTTGTAGCTCGGGCGGCCCATTCTCTCGCTAAAGCTTTGATCGTTCTGGATGGAACACCGCAGATCTCTGCTGCCCAACCTGGGGTCTTAGGAAGTCCGTCTTCTTTACCTAACACATAATCCGCAAATTGATTAAATCCATGGGTATGGGTTTCAATAAAACCTTTATCGTAGGTATTTTCTGTAATCCAGGTGTAGGCAATTGCCAGTTGCAATGCAGCATCCGTATTGGGTCTTACAGGTATCCATTTGTCGGCGTGAACTGCAGCTCCATAATTTACATCGGGGCAAACATAAATCGATTTAATACCGATTTCCGTGAACCAATAACATAATCTACTGGCCTGTTGACCTGACCATCCCCAAGTCGTGGTTTCTGGGTCACAACCCCAGAAAAGCAAAATTTCCGAGTTATCAGCAACATCTTTCCATAGATTTGTTTGTGTACCTTGGCCCACTGGGTCTTGTCCCCATACATGCTTTGCTCCCCAATACCAGCCTTCCCAACTGTCCGGGTTCCGTGCCTGAACAGTGTAACCGCCCAACAGCTCAAGTAATCCGGTTTGACATCCGTGGGGACCATGAATTGCCTTCGTCTCACCGTGTCCGTCAGCTTGGGCCAAAACGGAACATGGACCATAGGTACTTTGAACTCTCTTAAGCTCTTTGGCGATTAACTCTGCTGCTTCATCCCAGGAAATCCTCACAAACTTACTTTTGCCTCTGTTTTGAGGATTACGCTCCCCTTCAGGATCCCAGTCTACCCGTTTTAGTGGGTAAGGAATTCGGTTTGGTGAATAAACACGTTTTTTATAAGCCATACTGAAGGGTGGTATTAAGGATTTCATCGTCGGTTCAAAAACCTTGCCCCGCGCTTTGATCTTCCATGGTTTCATTTCTTCAGGTTTGTACTCTTTGTCAAAGTGAAGTGGACGAATACGTAAAATCTTGCCATCCTTAACATCAACCTCTGCTGAATTGGATCCAATACCGAAGCCGCACCAACCGAGCCCCTTAATATGGGTTTGAATTTGACCTTTTTCCATTGATCTTTCCCCTTCCTAAGATAAGTGTTAATAGTATGAAAAAGCTACCCCTACCAAATCACCTCCTTTCAGTAAGCGGGACTTTATTTGTTTTCGTTCTTAGTCAAATCAGCTTTACATTTTCTGCATTCTTTGGTATCCGGCGGGTTCATAGCCCCGCACTCGGAACATTTTATTGGCTTTTGAGCTGTTGGTGGTCTAAAACACATTTCTGATTCCCCCGTTTCTGCATCACTTTGATACCTATTGAATTTTTACGCTAAATATTTCACATAAATAAACTGTAGCAATTTTCATGCCACTTTATGGGTGCTATGAAATCAGCTGTTGCAGAAACTCTATTCGAAAAAAGAGGACATTAATTCCAATTCGGTAACCAGTTTGGAATTAACAATCGGGTCATGGCACCAATTTTCATTCATCAGTGGTGCCGCTATGCGACATGGAAGTCTGATACGTAAAGAAAATGCCGGCATTTTTGCCGGCGCCCTCTATAACTCACGTTCCAACTTCCTGAAATCTCTTTTACCCGCTCCCTCATTACGATACCATTTCATCACCCTTAACAACGGGCTCTTCCTTTTTCCTCACTGCTTCGCTGCCCCGCACTGCTCCCTTATCGCATTTGTTGCCCCAGGCGTCGATCAGCTCTTCATTCCTGTAAACACAAATGACTTCACAGTTATTGGGGCACCCCTGGCATTCCACACCCCGGGTATCAAAATGCATCTCCGTCATGCTGAAATTGAAATCCTGTTCCTGGCCGGAGCTTTTGGCCAACAAGGCCGCGCCTAGGGCTCCCATCAAATGGGCATGAGGGTCCACATGGATGGTTTCGCCGGTTGCTTCCTCAAAGGCTTTGATCACCCCAACATTTTTGCTGACGCCCCCCTGGAAGACGATGGGGGCTTTGGTGTGTTTGCCTTTGCCCACATTATTCAGGTAATTGGCTACTACGGCATGGCACAATCCGGCCACAATATCCTCTTTTTTATGGCCGATCTGAGCCTTGTGCACCATATCCGACTCGGCAAAAACCGTGCATCGGGCCGCTATTTTGGTGGGATTCTGGGACCGCAAGGCCAGTTCGCCGAATTCTTCCACTTCCATCCCCAGCCGCTTGGCCTGGGAGGACAGGAAGGAACCTGTACCGGCGGCACACAAGGTATTCATGGCATAATCCACCACAATCCCGTCTTCCACCAGAATAATCTTGGAATCCTGACCGCCTATTTCAAAAATAGTCCGGACATCTGGATACACGGACAGGGTTCCCACGGCGTGAGCCGTGATTTCATTTTTGACCACCTGGGCATTGAGGAGGGCGCCGATCAAGCGCCTGGCTGAGCCGGTGGTGCCCACGGCCTTAATCTCAATACCCTGAGTGACACGATTGCCGCTATCACCATTACTGCTGTTGTCGTTACCGCCATTACCGCTGATATCATCATTACCGTCAGCATCTTTAGTGCAATTAATACCGTCGATCTGAGCTTTGAGGTCGGCAATTACTGCCTTAACGGCCTCCACCGGGTTCCCTTCCGTCCACAAGTACTTCTCGGCCAGAATCTTGTTGTTCTGGTCAATGATCACACCTTTGGTGGAAATGGAACCGCTGTCCACTCCTAAATAACATTTTGCCATCTGTTCGCTTCCCTTCTCATCATCAGCATGTCATGGAACGCTTCCAAGCGTGTGAGCACCCCGGTTTCGGAGGTCTGAGCATCAAAACTGAAATACAGTATGGGCATTTTGTAATCATTGCTGATATTCTGCATCATGGGCATGGAATTGACTTCCGGCGTGCATCCGAAAGGTTTGACATGGATGACCCCGTCATAGCCGGCTTCAGCCAGCATTTTCGCCCGGGCCACACTGTCTGTGCCATCGGCGCCGATTTCATACTCCAGATAGTTTCCTGCCAGCTTCAGCAAGTCACTGGATTGGGGATGATGACGCAGCAAATAGGATACAGTGATGAAGCGGGTGACCTGGATGCCCTTTTTCGCCAGCTCCTTTTCGATGAAACAGCTGCTGAAAGGCTCCATAAGGGTATAGAGCTCTCCGACGATCCCCACTCTGAGAGGATTGTCCGGTTTATTGACTTCCAGTTGGCGGAATAGGGCATCGTATTTTCGATAGAGTTTGTCCAGGCTCCGGAAGCCTTCCACAGCGGCAAGCTCCCGGAGGAACTCCTTGTGCAGCAGCTCAAAGCTACCCTCCCGGACGGCAAAGCCGATATTGCTGCGGATCATATGATCCAAGGAGTCCATGGCCTCGATCATTTTAAAGGTCAGCTGAAAGTAGTAGGCAAATCGGGCCAAGGACAGTTGGGGATTCAAGCGCTTAAAGCGGTTGAAAAAGGCCAGGGGATTGACTTTTTCGTTGTCGATCAGGCTAATGAACTCAAAATCATAGCCTAGATCTCTTAAGATCTGTTCCTGAATTTCCCCATAATACCCGAACCGGCAGCCCCCGCCGGACTGAACCAGGATATTCGCCCCTTGCTCCAGGGCTTCCAGGTAGTTGCCCAGGTTATATTTAAAGGGTACACAAACAAAATCCGGGCTGTATTTCGAGCCCAGTTCCAAGGTTTTTTTGGTAATGGGGGGCGGGGTCAGAACCTGAATATTCTCCAGAACATGCTTGAGCAGAAATTCGATGGCCACATGGTAATTTCCAATGTGGGGAAAACTCATGATCTTTTCCTGACTAGCCAATTTGTGCTTCCCTCCCGGTCTTTTTCCTTTCCATGATGATATCGACAAAGCTTTCAATTCTGGTCTGCAGACCTGCTTCTCCCTGGAGTTCATCCACGATGATATTAGCCATGGGAACGCCTTTTATTTTTCTCAGGCACAATTCATTGACCAGGGAATCGGGACCGCAGGGGAAGGTGGAAATGAAGATGATCCCATCGATGTTCTGCTGATAATGATCAATGGCTCCAATGAGTTCTTTGTTGAAGGTCCAATAGAGGGTGTCCGAGATGAGCCTTGACTTGAGGGCGGTTTTCTTTTTGTCGGCGGCATCGGCATAAACAGGCACAATACCCAGGCTTTCCAAGTGCTTGACGACCGGATAGCCCACCACCTTGTCGTAGGTGTTGTAATCATGGGCGATAATGAGTATTTTCAGCTTGTCTTTGCCCTGAATGAGGCTCTCCTGCTCTTCGGCCAACTGCAGCTCCATCTTCTTTTGCAGCCGCTTCCCTTTAAGATAAGCTTTTAAGACCAGGGCGGGGTTTTTGCCCAGTTCCCTGCCCATCTTCATAAAGCCTTTGAATTCACTTTCCTGATGTGCCATATCGATGTTGTAGCTGAGCAGGTTGACTTCTTTAAAGGTATTTTTGACGATATCGTAGAGGGCGTTGAACTTGGTGCATACTTCTTCTTTTCTGCCGAAACCGACGATCCTGGGTACTAAGATAAAGTCTGCCTTTCCCCTCAGATAAGCAAGATGGCCCATATAAATCTTGGCGGAAAGGCAGCTTTCATCGATGGAGGAATCAATGCCCTCTTTGAGAATCTTCTTATTGGTTTCCGGGCTTAAGATGACCTGGCAATTCAATTCCGCGAAAAAGGTTTGCCATAGGTACTGATATTTAAAGAAGAGAAAAGCCCGGGGAATTCCGATGGTGATTTTGTCTTTCAATAGTGTGTCACTTCTTTCCTGGAGGTTTCCTTGAACGGGAGCGGGCCGGCAAGGGGGGTTCGATAACGGCAGCAGCATAATTGCCAACCCTCTGGTAATTCTAACCACTTATACCCAATTTCATAAGTCGTAAACAAATGGGCAATCCTTCCCGTGCATAATCCCTTGCTGTTGCTGACCGGCCTAAGTTCCAGCGGGTTGACTTTTATAACATTGTATTGCATTTGTACATATAATGTAATATGTTAAATATACTATAGTGAGGTGATTTCAGATGGCAAAGAGTTCAAGCATGTATATCCGCATTGACCCAAAAATCAAAGCCGAGGTAGAGGAGATTTACGCGCGATACGGCATGAGCATTACTGATGCCATAAATGTTTTCCTTTACCAGTCTCGCAACGTCAATGGACTTCCTTTCGATTTGCGCCCGTCTGCACAGGAAACGCGTGTTCCTTTATCTCCAAGCATGAAGGGTGCCTTAAGAAAATACGCCGACCCTGCCTTAAGAGCGAAGGAAGAAGGCGCGTGGGAAAAGGCGGCGGAAAAGCATGAAGGCATTTGATACCAACGCCGTCCTGCGTTATATCTTGCAGGATGATAAGAAAATGGCGGATGTGGTTGAGGATCATCTTAAACAGGGAGACTCCTTTATCCTACGGAGGTAATCGCGGAAGTAGTATATGTCCTGAGCGGAGTGTATCAGGTACCCCGCCAGGAAATAACGGCGGTTATTTCAGGCGTCTTGATGGAAGATGTAGCAGTGACCAATGCCACAGTGATCATAAAGGGACTGGAAACCTTTGCGACAACTACCCTCGATTTTGTAGATTGCCTTATGGTTGGATATCAAAAAGAAGAAAGACCAAACCGCTTCTAAGTCTTGTTTGAAAGCGGTTTGGTCTTTAATTGGTCATTATTTTGATTTCATGGCTTCTTTAATGGCTGCGGAAGTGATGGTTAGACTCGCCGGCGCGCGGCGTTGCGGCCGGCCAGCCGGCCAAAGGTAACGCTGCGTCCGGCGGCGGCACCGGCCAGCAGGTTCACATAGCTGCCGTGAAAATAACCGCCTGAGCAGTCGCCCGCAACGTACAGGCCTTCGATGGCGTTGCCGTCTTTATCGATGGCGTTCATGTCGGTATTGATCTTGACGCCGTCCATGGTGGCGATGAAGTATCCGCCGCACTGGCGGGTGCCGTAAAAGGGCGCGGTGCGCAGTTGGGAAAGGCGGAAGGGCTCTTTGTCAAAGTCTTCGTCCTTCTGTTGATCGTAAAGCTCATTATAGCGGTCTACCGTTGCTTTGAGGTTGTCGGCGGGAATGTTCAGCTTCCCGGCCAGCTCTTCGATGGTATCGGCCTGGACGATGTATCCCTGCTTCTGAAGATCGGGATTCATGACGTTCTGGATATACTCCATGGGGAAAACCGATTCCGTACCGTTGGCATGAGGATAGAGGCGGGAGCAGCCGTGGCTCTCGAAACGTTTGATATCCTCGGGATAGTCGGCATCCCAGATCATAGCGTAAGTATGCTCCGGCAGCAGGTTGAAGGCAGTGTGGAGAATATGGTCATAGCTGCCGGATTCATTGGTAAACCGGCGGCCTTTCAGGTCTACCTTCAGGAAGGGCTGGGAGCCCATCCAGAACCAGCCGGCATCTTCCGGGCCGGAGGCATCAGGCTTCACGCAGGCCCGGTCAAAGATCATGCTTGCGTGGGTCTCATCCATTATGCCGCCGGCCCACAGGCAGGCTTTGATCCCCTGGCCGGAACTGCCTGGGAAAGAGCGGTTAACACCGGTCATCTTCAGCGTCTCGGGCTGGAGAGCCTGGAGCATCTCAGTGTTGTTGGAGTAGCCCCCGGTGCACACAATCACACCTTTGGAAGCGTTGTAGCGCACGTATTTATCGCCGCTTTTGGCAAGGATGCCGGTGACCTTGCTTCCGTCTTTCAGGAGCTTGATCATCTCCGTATCGTGGTGAACTTCAAGCCCTTTGGCCTTGTAATCGTCCAAGAGAAGAAACATGGTGAATTGGGACTTGTATTCCCTGCCCTCCCACTGGACGGAATGGCCCACATCATAAAATTCAAATTTCTCTCCGGTGTCGTGATTATCCACCTCGTGGAGGACTTTCACGTCATGCTTGGCCATGCGCTCGGTATACCAGTCAATGGCCTCACCGGAATTATCCGCCCAAACCTTGAAAAGCCTCTGGTCGCCATAGCCTTGGGAATGCTGATACATCAGGCGTATCACGTCAAATTTATCCGGGTTATCCTTGTTGGCGATCTGCTGCTTTGAGCCAATGGCCCCAAGTGTATCACGGATGCCGGAACCGCCGAAGTCCGCGCCCGATTTCTCGATAAGCACGGTTTTCGCGCCTTCTTCAACGGCTGAGCAGGCGGCAAAGGTGCCGGAGGTCCCGGCGCCAATGACCACCACCTCATAATCATAGGTTTTGACGATCTCGCTGTCGGCGATCTCCGGTGCTTGGCCAAGCCAGTCGGTACCTGCGGAGCCGGAAGAGCCCGGGGAGACGACAACGGGGTTGCCGCCGGCCTGGGTGATGCAATCGGCCGCGGCCTTCATAACCGCCTTGCTGGTGATCGATGCACCGGATACGCCGTCGACCTGCACGCTCTGACCGTCAAGGATCTGAGCGATAAGCGTATCCTTAGCTGCCTGGCCGATGCCTGCGGTCTCGTTGGCCAGGTCAAGAACCACATCGGTGATGGTGTTCTCGTCGAAAGTCATGGTAACGGTTACTTCGCCCATGCCCTGGGCGGTGGCAGTATAGGTGCCGGGCTTGTAAGTCCCTTTGGGGGCAGAGGCAGGGGAACCGGACGAACAGCCGCTGAGGATACCGAGGGTGCTTGTACTGACGACACCTGCTGCAGCGGCCTTTAAAAAGTCGCGGCGGGAAAAATCCTTTTTCATTTTAATCCCTCTCTTTTTCTTGTTCGCGCAATATTGGCGGCTTCAGTATATCAACTTTACAAGCCCCGAAAAAGCAGCTATAATTTTCACAAGGTGCAAGCAATTGCTTGCGTTTGGAGGGCTGAGATGGATATTTCAAAGCTAAAGGCCTTTTTGGTTTGCTGTGAGGAAATGAATTATACCAAAGCCGCGGTCCGCCTTTTCATATCCCGTCAGGCACTGCGTCAGACGATCCAATCTCTGGAGACCGAGCTTGGTACGACGCTTTTCAGTAATTTGCGCAACCGCCTTTCCCTGACTGCATCAGGAGAAACGGTGCGAAACTATGCGGAAGAGCTGACACGCACCTATGAATCCATGCTCATGGAGGTGGGTGCCGTTCAGGGAAAGACCCTGCGGCTTGGGATTTCCTGCTCCCTTCTGCCGTTCTTCAGTCCGGAGCTGCCCGGCTATCTGGAAGAGTTCGGAACCGCTCACCCGGAACTGCCGCTGGAGTTGTTATCCCTGACGACGGATCAGACGATTGAAAAGGTACTGTCCGGAGAGCTGACCGCCGCCATTCTGGTCATGATGGACTGGGACATTCCCGGAATCGCAGCCGATACCATCTGCAGGTTCCCCTTCGGCGTGACCTTCGCCGAAACCCACCGTTTTTCCCGAAAAAAACAGATCGGCATCGAGGATCTGGCCGGTGAAAAATGCGTCGTCTGGGGTTCTCCGGAACTGATTATGAGGCCGCTGTATGAGGAATTGCAGAAGGCAGGCGTTCAGATCAGCGTCGAAGTCATTCCTTCGGCCAAAACAGCCTTTTACCTTATGGAAAACGAAAACCGCCTGATGTTTGAATACACCTATCCCAATACAAAGCAGCTTCAGGTCGAACGGAACAGCCCCCTTGCCGGCAGCGCCTTTTCATGGAGCCTGATGTTGATCCATAAATCACAAGAAAGTATCCTGCCCCTCACCCTGCTGAAGGATTTTCTTATTGCCAAATATGACTATATCACTATTTCCCGCAACATTATTCCTGTGTCTTAGAGGAACAACCATATAGGATGTACCTCATGGGTACCCAATAAAAGAACGCCGGCCTCTGCCGACGTTTTTTATTGAGTCATTAAGCTATGTTCTGCTTAGATTGTGGTATAAGCCGGTTGAGCAAACTATCTTCCCTATTTCTTTGGCCATCGATCACAGCAAGAACGCAAACCTTGTTTTCTTCAAGTTTATAGATAATCCCTCACTGAAGCCGCTGCTGATTCCGGAAAAAACCTTCCCAGGGATCACTGTCCTGGATCCTGCGCAGGGCTTCCGCCATATCCACACCGTCGGGAGCCACTGTATCCAGCTCCTCCCAAGTGATGGGCATGGATACCTTGGCTCCCCTTCTTGCTCTCAGGGAATAGGGGGCAATGCTGGTGGCTCCCCGGCCGTTGCGAATCCAGTCGATGAAGATCCTGTTGGTGCGCTTGGCCTTGCGCACATTGCTTGTGTAACGATCCGGCCATTTCTGCTCCATGACCTGGGCGACGCCTTGGGCGAAATCATGAAAGACTCCCCAGGAAACGGCGGGTTTTAAGGGGACCACCACATGGTACCCTTTGCCCCCGCTGGTCTTGAGATAGGAGTTCAGGGAAAGCTCGGCAAGGATGGTTTTCAGATCCCGCACACCCTGGCGCACCGTACCCAGCTCCATTCCCTCGTCGGGGTCCAGATCAAAGACCATCAGATCAGGCTTCTCCAGCTCATCAACACGGCTCCCCCAGATGTGAAATTCCAGAGTGCCCATTTGGGCTTCGGCGATCAGCCCGGAAGGGTTCTCAATATAGAAGTAGTCCTCTGTTGTTCCGTCACTGGTGAGAATGGGAATAGTGACAACTCCCTGACTGCCGGGGCCGGGATGCTTCTTATAAAAGCAGGTCTGGGCTACCCCTTTGGGACAGCGGACAATGCTGAGAATCCGGCGGCTTACATAGGGCAGCATGCGCTCTGCCACCTTGGCGTAATACCGGATCATATCCACTTTGGTGATTTCAGGATCGGTGAAGATCACCTTGTCCGGACTGCTGATCTTGATTCCTTCGATAATCATGCTGTTGGTATTGATTTTCATGAGGCTCTTCCTTTCAGGGGCAGGTGGCTGAAGCTGCAGTTCCCCATCATCTTTTTCCTCATCCGCCCTCTCCCTCCTGATCTCCCTGGGGTTCTTATCCGCCCGCAAGCCTTTGAAGCTGGCCTGCCTCAATAGATTCTCTTCGGTCCAATCGGCAAACTTAACCTCCACCACCAGTTCAGGTTCCACCCAGGTGATCCGTTCATTGGCTCTGGGCTTAGGAGCAGGTTTAAAGGGCGCCGAACTTCTCCTGATGTCCTTAAATTTCTCTTCAAGTTCCTCCATGTCGCTTTCCTTCAGGCCGGTACCGGCCCGGCCGGCATAGACCAATTCCCGGCCTTCGTAAATACCCAGGAGAAGGGAGCTGATCCCACTGATTCTTTTCTGGGAAAGAGTATAGCCGACGATGATGAATTCCTGCCTTTGATCACATTTCAGCTTGATCCAGTCGCCGTTCCTGGTTCCGCTGTAAAGGGCATCGGCTTTTTTGCCGATAATCCCCTCCATGCCTGCTTCACAAGCCGCCCGGAAACTTTCTTCGCCCTTTCCCCTCACATGCCGGCTGTAGTGAAGGTTTGGGGGAGCATTCTCCAGCAAGGCCGCCAGGGTTTCCTTCCTGTGGATCAGGGGGTGTCCCCGCAAGTCGGCTCCATCCAGGGCCAGGAGATCAAAGAGGATATAGGTCAGGTTTTTGGTCCGGGGATTTTTCAAATAGTTCTGCAAAGCCTGAAAGTCCGTCTTGCCCTCCGGATCCGTAATGGCCATTTCCCCATCCAGAATCATGGCCCTTCCCTCAGCCCAATCAGCGAGGGAAGAGGCCACATCCTGGAACCGCTCTGTATAATCATGGCCGTTCCTGGTCATAAGCCGGACCCTGTGCCCTTCAAGATAGGCCACGATCCGATAGCCATCATACTTCAATTCATAAAGCCAGCCCTCACCCTCGGGAAGGTGACGGACTAATTTGGCAAGCTGCACTTCCGTACTGCTGAAGGGGTTCCGGGTGAATTTTTCCTCCTCCCCTTCTTCAATTTCCGTCATGGTGCGTCCGGTCCTGATGCTGGTGGTAAATTGGGAAATTCCGTCGGCTGTTTGCACATAGTCGTCTTTTTCTTTAAGCAACAACCAGTTATCCTTCTTGTCCCCGGCTTTCCCTTTCATCCGTACCAGAGCCCACCTGCCTTTAAGCCTTCTGCCCTTCAGTACAAACTTCAGCATACCTTCATGGAGTCCCCCATCCACATCCACATAAGGTTCCCAGAAGCCTTCATCCCAGAGCATGACCACACCGCCCCCGTATTCCCCTTTGGGAATGGTCCCCTCAAAATGCCTGTATTCCAAAGGATGATCCTCCACCTGTACAGCCAGTCTCTTATCCCGGGTATTGTAGGAAGGCCCCTTGGGCACTGCCCAGCTTAACATGGCTCCATCCCATTCCAGACGAAGATCGTAGTGATCTCTGCGGGCCAGATGGTGCTGCACTACAAACCTCAGCCCCGCCTGGGGCATTTCTGTGATCCCCTCCGGCTCCAAGGTTCTGGTGAAATTCCTTTTTTGGTTGTACTGATTGAGTTTTGACCTCATATAATCACGCCGGTTCCTTCTTTTTGGTTAATATTCTGTAAGGTGTCACTGAGTACTATTGTTTCCCGCTGCAGGATAAGTATGTCCTCTCCGGGAATGGCCCGGCAGGCATTCCGGCAGATTCTTTTCTTGACACTTCACATCATTTTGATAAGCTTTAATTATTCCGAGCCAGGGTGCTGCTTTCAGCCCGTGCAAACCATATTCAGCTATGCTAAATTCTAAACCAGGGGGGCTTTTATGACTTACAATTCCATTCCAACTGAGATTATCGATACTATCCTTGCGGAATTAAAAATCGGTTTAACTCTTGTCGACAATACGGGAAAAATTATTTATTTCAATCAGTTGGCCGGTGAATTGCTTGGCTGGGACAATAAGCTCCCCGAAAACACTATTCTCTCCTGTCACAAAAAAGAAAACCAGCCCAAAGTGATTGAGAAGCTCAATCAGCCTGCCGCTATGGAATGGCACAAAGTGATTAAAACTCAAAACAGGTTTATTGAGAACGCCTATTCCCCGATCAACATACCGGATAAATTTATGGGGGCAATGATTCTTACCAAGGATGTGACGGCGAGAGAAGAAAGCTTAGAAAAATTAAAGAAAAATGCCGAAACGGATGCCCTCACAGGGCTATATAACCGCAATCTCTTTCATACGGTTATTCAGAGCTATATTACGGAGTCCAAGCCTTACGGGCTGATTATGCTTGACATTAGCGGTTTGAAGTATATCAATGACCATTTTGGCCATGAAGAAGGGGATCGAATCCTCAAGGAAGCTGCTGAGGCTATTCGAAGCAGCATCAGAGATACTGATTTCGCCTTCCGCTTTGGCGGCGATGAGTTTCTGATTCTTACCTCTTATCAGGAAGCCGTTCTCAAAACCATCGCCAACAGAATAAGGAGCAAAAATAAGATTCCGACCGAGAATACTCCCGCGGTATTAAACTTAAGCTTAGGTTATGCCACTTCTTTGGAAGAAAAGAATATGGAGGCTGTTTTGTCCTCAGCCGACCAACGAATGTACCGGGACAAGCAGCTGTTTTATCTGGGTGACGGAAAATACTTTAAACAATAATCAGCGGCTCCTTTCCCTTTCTCAGGGCATATGTATCAAGGGATTTATGCCTTCTTAATGGTGAACAAATAAA
This sequence comes from Desulfitobacterium sp. LBE, assembly GCF_007830365.1. NCBI lineage: Bacteria > Bacillati > Bacillota > Clostridia > Eubacteriales > Desulfitobacteriaceae > Desulfitobacterium > Desulfitobacterium sp. LBE. Next base: position 2,898,041 of record NZ_VLKD01000001.1, read on the forward strand.
AAATCAACATACCCCCAAGGGGTATGTTGATTTTGTTTAATTAAGTCTTTATAATAGTCTTATCAGGATAAACATCCAAAAAATCCAAGGGTAAAATATAAACCAGCTGAACAAAATACGAATAAGGAGAGTGATTAAAATGCAAATTTCTGAAAAAGCAGCCGAAAAGCTAAAGGAAATCATTGCCACTCAGGATAATCCCGACCACACTCTGCTGAGAGTTGCTTTCAGGGGCTTTGGCTGAGGAGGCCCGCAATTAAGTTTAACTCTGGATGAGTTAACTCACGAAGACGATATCTCCATTGAATCCCAGGGAATTACCGTTGTCTACGATGCTAATCTGGAACAGTATGTTTCCGATTCAGTCATCGACTATTCGGATAGCTCCCTGAACCGGGGCTTCTCAATCAAATCAGAAGGACTGTCTTCCTGTTAGTCAGGTTAGCCCAGGTCCGCTAAGAAAAGGAGCATATCATCACAGCTGTAGGCTCAGGGCGCTGGAGGTTAAGTATATTTATACTGAAACCTCTGTTTTTTTGCCGATCAGGGTTAGGTCCATTGCACAATCACTGCTGCAGGCTAAATCACAGCTACAGGCTCAAAATCCGTAAGCTTGCAGACCTCTTTAAAATAGATCAACAGAATAAACATATCCCGCGGCTCCTCAAACTCGTCCACATGCTCGAGTTTGATTTGTTTCCCTGCAAAGAAGGTCTTAAGGTCCAGGTCCTTGTTCTCTTCCTGCTCAATCAGGAGATTGTATTCGTCGACCAGCTTCTGCAGTTTGACCTGGTTTTCATCATTGACCTCGACATCCGGAAAACGATAATTCTTAGAGTTCTCCCCAAAGCAAATCATCTCCTTGAGGGTTGATTCCGCTTCCGCTGCAGCCTCTTCTTCAGGTCTTAGCATAATATATCTCTTTGCCATCCTTCGCTCCTTTCCGGAAGTTTTCCACGTTCTAAGACTCCACGTTCTGGACTATCTTTTCGATAGCCGGGTTGAATTCATACTACTATGGATTCGCGGCCATTCCGGCAGTTCCCTTCTTATTGATTTTGGAAAAGGCCGCCCCAAATAAAAAACCTTATTCACCGAGTCTAAGCTCTTTGAATAAGGTTTTCCTTTGTGTCATCTGAAAGTACAGGTTTTCTTGTTCAGTCCGCCTTAGAGACAATCAGCACATTCCAGGCATTCTGTGTATGGATTCTGCAATTTGGGCTTTCCTTTTTTAGTTATAGCATTATAGATAGCCCCAATCAGTGAAAAGGATCTCATATTTTCCTCCGCACAATCATATAGGCACAGGAGTTCGGATCTTGGATGCATTTCATCCATAATTTGAGCATAGGTCTTACCTTCTTGCATTCCGGCAAGGATCGTGTTGATTTCTTCTTTAGTATAATACATATGGCCATCCCCCTCTTAACTCTTCTGTCTGGATCATCGAGTTTTATCTTGATTAAAGTATAACCCGGGACAGGAGGATAAGTACAATCTGAATGGCAAATGAATCGAATCGGGTTTCTTTATCCATTATTTTTCTTTAAAGAAGGATCTGCAGCCTTTTTCCCGTCTAAAGCGTATATAGGATAGGAGGTGAAGGACATGGCCTATAAGTCTGCCCGGCCGGAAGACTTTGAGGTGTTCGTAACAACACATGAAAACAGACTTTACCGCACAGCGCTGGCGATTACGGGGAATATCCCCGATGCTGAGGACATCGTCCAGGAAGTGTTTCTGCGGGCTTATGAGAAGGCTCCCCAATTTGAATCGGCGGAGCATGCAAAGGCATGGCTGATCCGGGTCACCGTAAACTTAGGCAAAAGCCGTCTGCGCTCACCCTGGCACAAGCGAAGGGAGCCCTTTCTCGATTCTTATCCTGCTTCAGAGCCCAAGCAGTATGAATTGCTGGAGCAGATCATGGCCTTACCTTCCAAATACCGTACGGTCATCCATTTGTTCTATTATGAGGATTATTCCATTAAGGATATTTCCGAGCTGACCGGGCAAAAGGAAGCAACTGTGAGAAGCCTTCTGACCCGTGCCCGGCAGAAGCTCAAGCTTTCTATAAAGGAGGACGATTATGAAAGCTTATAAGGAATATATGAATAACATAGACGTTTCGGACGCTTTGCACCAAAAGCTTATGTCCTGCACAGAGGCAGGCATGGGCACGGGCAAGGCCCGGACCCAATACCGGGCACCCCTGCTCCGGCGTTATAGGGCAGCCTTTGCTTGTCTGGCTCTGATCCTGCTCGGTGTTTTTATGCTGCTCCGCTTCATGGAGCATCCCCTGGCGCTGATGCCAGGTAATCCAGGGATTTCCCAGTCTGTTGATCCATCCATCAAATACCCCTTGGTTTTTAATAAAGCAGCCCGCCTTGCTGCAGCCGATATGGCAATTCCCGGTCATTTTTGGCAGGAGCTGACCGCTGACGAGCTTCGTGCTGTTTTCCCGGGTCTGGCAGACATGCGGAGGATCACGGCCACCGCAAATTTCTCAAGTGAGCAAAATGTGGCCGCCTTATTCAATATCGATGCCCATATGCTGTCCCCATCCGGACTGGAGACCTATCTCCAGCTTGCTCCCGGCCAGGTGCAGATTGACTATGCCTTTGATGTGGAGACCAAAACTTCGGATCCGCTTGGCACAGAGGTTACCGCAGGCTATTTTGAGACCCGGCCCAACAGCCGGGGGCTGAAGAACATCATCTACTTTGCCGCTTTCCAACTGGCAGACCTGGCCTACTATGTGGAGCTGGGCGGCCCGGAAGCTGAAAAGGAAGCTCTTCAGGCTGAAATCTCAGAGCTGGTTGGCCGTCTGATTGAGGGCGGAAGGGCCGATCTTACCGTATTCCATCCCGTCATACCTGAGCTGCGGGAGGAGGGGCTCACTCTCGGGGAAGCCCGGGCCGATGCTGATTTCGGTGCTTATCTGCCCACAGACCTCCCTGAAGGGTTTGCTTTTGAGGATGCTCTGCGCTCTATCAATCAGAACCAGGATGCTCTCTTTGTCAACTGGACAAAGAGCATGGGCTATATCAATTGGCGGGTTTCCCTGCTGGAGGATAAGGACCAAGAGCGGATCACCCCGATTGACCATAAAGAGAATTACGACCTATGCCTCTATCCCCTTCCCCGGGCTGATTCAGTCCCTGGAGAATTACAGGACATCGTGGATAATCCCATCTTCCTCATAGATGAACTGACACTGGATGCGGTACGGGCCAGGACTTATGAGATTGCCGATGCCGGGGATGAGCCGGGTCAGCGGATGAGCTTCAGCGTATTATATGGAGATGTCCTGGTGGAAATCGGTGTTAAAGGCGCTGCGCCGGAAAGGATATTCGAGATTCTGCAGGGGATTAAGCAATAAGATCCTTTTTGACATGGTTTGCCGATAAAAGAACCGCAAAAGGGATTGACAGATAATGAACCCTCTAATATCATTAATAATGAAAAGGAGTGACATTACCTTGGACGATCCTGACTCTGAATCGGAGCCGCCTGATCCTCGATGGGATAAATTAGGCCTGCTTAGTAAACAGGTCTATGCAAGGATATTACACAATGATATGGGCAATTTTACATTGTCCTTATTGTTGTGTATTTTTTTACGGCTATAACAAAGGATGTCAGTCCAATAAAGCGTTTCTGCCACTAAGGCATCCCTTGGCAGCAGCATAACTATTATCACGATAAAGCAGAATTTTGGGAGGGTATTATTTTGTCGGACAGTCCTTTATTTTGGTTATTTTTACTTCAACTTATTTTTATCTTCTTTAATGCGATTTTTGCCTGTGCGGAAATTGCCGTAATTACCATGAACGATAACAAACTGGCCAAACTGTCCGCTGCCGGTGACAAGCGGGCCTTGCGTCTCACCAAGCTGACTGAACAGCCGGCGGGTTTTCTGGCCACGATTCAGGTTGGCATTACTTTGGTCAATCTTCTGAGCAGTGCCGTGGCTACGGAAAACTTTTCCGACCGCCTGGTGGCCTGGTTTGCCGGGATGGGCTTTAATATTCCTGCAGCCGTCATCAGCATCCTGTCTGTGGCTATCATTACAGTTTTGCTCACCTATTTCACCGTACTCCTGGGCGAACTGATTCCCAAACGCCTGGCTATGAAAAAAGCTGAACAGATTGCCCTGGGCATGTCCGGGCTTATTTATACGGTTTCAAGAATATTTACCCCTGCGGTGTGGCTTTTCACGGTATCCACCAACGGTTTATTGCGGCTCTTCGGGGTTGATCCCAACAGCGAGGATGAAGAAAACGCGGAAGAAGAAATCCGCATGATCCTGGATGCCGGCAAGCAAAAAGGAACCATTCAGCCTGACGAGCAGAATATGATTCAGAACATCTTTGAATTTGACGATATTTCCGCCGGGGAGCTCATGACCCATCGGACGGAAGTTGCTCTCCTGTGGCTTGATGAAACCGATGAACAATGGCAGCAAACCATCAATGAAAGCAGGCATTCCATCTACCCTATCTGCTCGGATAGCCCTGACAACATCCTCGGCGTTTTGTATGCCAAAGATTACTTCAGACTGAAAAACAAAGCCCGTGACGAAGTGATGAAAAACGCCGTACAGTCGGCTTATTTCGTCCCGGAATCCGTACGGGCGGATGTTCTTTTCCGCAATATGAAAAAATCCCGAAACCACTTTGCGGTAGTGGTGGATGAATACGGCGGCATGAGCGGCATCATCACTATGAATGATTTGCTGGAACACCTGGTAGGTGACCTGGATGATGACATTTCCATGCCTGCGGAGTCTCCGCTGATTGAGCGTATTGATTCCAAAACCTGGCGCATTCAGGGCTCTGCACCACTGGACGAAGTGACAAAGCAGCTGGGTGTATTGCTTCCTGATGAAGATTACGACACCTTCGGGGGCATGGTCTTCGGGCTATTGGGCTCCATCCCCGGGGACGGCAGCACCCCGGAGCTTGAGGAATACGGGCTGGCCATCAAGATTATAAAAGTCAAAGACCGCCGGCTGGAAAGCGCGTTGGTCTGCTTGTCAGGGGCTGAATCTCCAGACACGGCAGGCGGGTGATAATCTCCGGATACCGGCAGGGAATGAGAATTTAAATTTCATATACAAGGATACTTGATAAGGAGAGAGGAATGAAAAGATATATATCCAAAATTGTCTTGACCGCGTCATTGCTGTCCTTTCTAGTTGCTGTGATTCAGGCCCTGATCAGCCGGTTCGGCGGTTCCTTAGGGAAGGATCTGTACTTTATTTTGCTGATTGCCGCCATCGGTGTCTTGTTTTTAGGTCTCTACAGAATCATTGACCTATTGGAAGCCCGCCGATAGGTTCCGGGAGTTAACATTCGTGAAGCAACGGGGATTCAGCTTACAAGGAAAGTAAAAACTGCTCCAGCTGTTGGATATTGCAGCAGGGCCAGGCCCCGGTGCAATTCTCTTCGTATTTTTCCATCAGACAGTCGGCGGCGCCCCAGAGATTCCGGCTCAAGGGATTGAGCCAGTAGAGGGCGGCCGCCGACTCTTTGATCTGGGCCAGAGCCTCATGCCCTTCCGGCTTATAGCCATTGTTCTTGCCGTCTCCCAGGATAATCACCGTGGTTTTCCTGCTGAGCTGGGTTAAATGCTCCGCGGCAAACTGCTGGAGGACTTTGCCGTAATGGGAATAGCCGGTAAGGTTGAAGCCTTTAAGCCTTTTCATGCTGTGCAGGGCATCGCTCCAATCCTGCCCCTGAAAATGCTCCGTGACCTCCAGCAGTGCATCCACAAACAAAAAGGTACGGATATGGGCATAACGGCTCTGGGTAGCGTAAACAAACAGCAGCATAAAATAGCTGAAGGGGCTGACGGAATTGGACATATCGCAGAGGAGCCAGAGATCGGGTTTAGCCGGTTTGCGGCGCACCCGTACCGGCGCCAGGGGGATGCCGCCGGTTTGCAGGGCCCGCCGGACGGTCCTGCTCAGAGCTATGGTTCCTTTACCCGCGACCTGGCGCCGCCGGCCCGGACGGACAGCCAATCTGCGGCCAAGCTTTTGAATTTCCCGGAACATAGGCTCAATTTGCCTCTCTTCCCCGGCCAGAAAATCGATGGTGCGGGGATTGTGCTTTTTCAGTTCGTCCAGCAGAACCTGCCCGCTCATAGTTTGAATCATCTGCAGTTCAATCTGATCCTGCAGGAGACAGTTCCATTCGCCGAGAGTCTCCCAGGCCTGGGCGTACTCCTCTTCCTCCAGTTCCCCCCGGCGGCGGGATTCTTCCACTCTCCGCCGGACTTCCCCCCAGCCGCTGCATTCACGGAAAAACTCCAAAGCCCGTTCTTCGTCTTCCCAATGAGGCTCAAGCCTGATGTTCAATCCTTGGAGCACGGCATAAATCAGGCCGATATTTTTCTTCAGCACCGCCTCGGCCAGCAGTTCCACCGGCGCTCCCCGGCCGCTGCTGCCCAGACCTTCCCCGGTGACCTCGGTGACCTGACGGCGGGAAAGCAGTTGGAGATGGTCGTTGCTGAGCTCCGGGTCCGGTCCATAGTAAAGCTCGGTCAGCCAGAGCACAAATTCCGCCCCCCAGGGAGTTTTGATCATGGTGGTGTTCACCAGCTGATAAAAGGCATACTTGCTGATTTTTGTTCCCAGCCGGTTCAACCCCTGCAGGCAGTCCTCAAGCTCCGGGGTGCCCACATGGATCCCCGCTCTCCGGAGCAGCCGGGCCATATCAAGCAGTAAATATTCCATCAAACCAGTCCTTCTGGTTTATTTTTTCTCTGATTTTCTCCTGGTCTTCCTTATATTTAAGCAGCAGGCCCAGGGTATTGAGGGCCAGGGGAGGGGACAGCTCCCGGGCTCCCATTTGGTTAAGGATGTTGACCCAGTCCAGCACCTCACTGATGCTGGGATGTTTTTTCAGCCGTTCCAGCCTGATTTTGCGGATCAAAATGACCGCCTGCCGGCCCAGAGTTTCCTGCAGCTCCGGAAAATTCAGACGCAGAATGTCCAGCTCCCGCTGCTCACCGGGATAGTCCAGATATAAATACAGGCAGCGCCGCCGTAGGGCATGGCTTAAGTTGCGGGTATTATTGCTGGTGAGCAGGACGGATGGGATGCTGGCCGCGCTGATCGTGCCCGTTTCCGGAATGGAAACCTGCCAGTCTGAGAGGATTTCCAGGAGAAAACTTTCAAATTCCTCGTCGCTTTTATCCACTTCATCGATGAGCAGAACCACCGGTTGGGGACTGCGGATAGCTTTCAGCAAAGGTCTGCTCAATAAGAATTCTTCCGAATAGATGGTTTTGCTGTTAACTGCCCAGGCATTATCTTCCGGACTCTGCTGACCTGAGTCCTGAGGATATGCCCCCTGAAAAGGTTTATCCTGAATGCCCTGCAGCCGGGTATTCTGAGATTGAATATAAAGCAGCTGCTTCTGGTAATTCCATTCATACAAAGCTTTGGCTTCATCGATCCCCTCATAGCATTGCAGGCGGATCAGGGGCCGCTGCCAATAACGGCTCCAGGCTTTGGCCAGTTCGGTTTTTCCGGCACCGGCCGGCCCCTCGATCAAAAGGGGCTTGTTCAGCAGCAGGGAGCACTGCATAGCCATGAGGGTATTGTCATCGGCTATATAACCCTGTTCTTTCAGACCTTGCCGCAGCTCATCAGAATCCATTGTTTCCCCTCCTTTTTCTTCAGTTCGCTCCTGACTCTTGTCTATTTTCTCCATCCAGGAAGGCAACTCCTGTACACTCTCGTGAAAACCCTGGTGAAAACCCAGGCAGATAAAATTACCAGCCTGCAGCTGAAGGCGCCTAGTAAAAAGAGAGCTTGCCGCAAGCATGCTCCCTTTTTACAAACACGATTATGTTTTCTCTGCATCCTCACAGGCCAGCCCCGGATTAAGATCATTGGCTTTTACAGGCTCTCACTAAATTATTTAAGAGAATGGTGGTGGTAACCGAGCCGACTCCCCCAGGTACAGGAGTGATGGCTTTGACCTTGTCCACTACCGCATCATAGTCCACATCGCCGCAAATTTTGCCGTCACCGGCATCATTGATGCCCACATCGATGACGATGCTGTTTTCCGCAACATAGTTGTCATCGATCATTCTGGCTCTGCCCATGGCCGCAATGACGATATCCGCGTTTTTAGCAACTTCCGGCAGGTTCCTGGTCCGGGAATGGCAGATGGTCACGGTGGCATTGTCCTGGAGCAGCATCATGCTCAGAGGCTTGCCAACCACTAAGCTTCTTCCCATCACTACGGCATTGGCGCCTTTCAGCTCAATGTCATAATGGCGCAGAATTGCCATGACGGCGGCCGGTGTGCAGGGCAAAAGGCCGCTCATATCCCCTTCAAAGACCTTCTCCAGATTGAGAGGGCTCATGCAGTCAATGTCTTTGTCCGCTGAAATGAGGTGCTTAATGACTTCTTCATCCAATTGTGGGGGCAGAGGCCGGAAAAGCATGATCCCATGCACAGAAGGGTCATCATTGACCTGAGTCATAACGGCAGTAAATTCTTCCATGCTGATATTCAGATCGAGGGGGTAGGTCTTGGTGGCGATTCCTACAGTTTCACAATTCTTAATGATATTATTCTCGTAGTAAACATCATCGGGGCGGCTGCCCACCCGGATAATTCCCAGCGTCGGCGCTTTTCCTTCAGCTTGCAAGGCCGCAACTTCCTGACGGAGGTTCTCCTTCATGGCCTGAACCACCGGCTTGGCATTAAGAATTTGGGTCACGATGATTTACCTCCCGTAATTGAATTCTGAACTTCAGCAAAAATCCGGTCGGCCTTGGCTGTATAGACTGTACAGAGATCGGCCAGTTCGGTCTCGATTCTGTGCTTGAACTCCTGATCCTTCATGATCTGGGTATTGATCAGAACATTGAGTTTGGCCCCTTCCAAGGCCGCCTTCAGGAAGGCCACACCCACTCCCACATCACTGATGGCGATCCGGGTGCCTTTCTGGGCGAATTCCTCCTGCAGGTCGATCCCCTCCGCACAGCAGCGGGCGATCTCCAGAGGAACCAGGGTGGCATTGACCAGGGCTTTCTGCAGTGTTTCCTCTTTCCGCTGAATTTCCTCTTCGGTGTTTTTAGGCATGCCATAAGCCTGAGATAGGGGATAAAAGGCTGCGGCATCTTCCGCCACCAGAGACTGGAATCTGGCGATGACTTTTTCGCTTTTTTCTATTAAAATCTTAACCTCTGCTTCAACATCAGCGTATTTTTTCTTACCCACGGTCAGATTCCCGACCATTACACCCAGGGCCATGCCCATGGAACCCACATAGGCCGAGGCTCCGCCGCCTCCCGGTATAGGTTCTTTTGATGAAAGGGCCGCTACAAAGTCTTTAGCGCTTGACTCAAGCATCCTGTTCATCTCCTCTCTCTAAAAATTGGTCTCATCCGCACAGTTTATCTCTTTAGCTCTACCCTTTTCAATTTATCTGTAGTTAACTCTACCCTTGTCACCTATCTTTATTTAACTCTACTCTTTTCACCTATTTTATTATCTCTACCCTTTTCACTTATCTTTATTTATCTCTATCCTTTTCTCCCGGATTTTTTATATTATCCGCACCCTTTTACCAAGCTTTATAAAAACCCTCTCCCTATAACCCTGGGAACTGAGATGACAGCATTCACCGCCATCTCAGCCCAATTTGACAATGAAGCACTCCCTGGGTGCCGATCAGAATAAACCGGAAATCCTGCCTGTGTTGTCCACATCAATGCTTTCGGCAGCCGGAACCTTGGGCAGGCCGGGCATGGTCATGATATCCCCGGTCAGGGCCACAGCAAAACCGGCCCCTGCCGATACTTTGACACTGCGGATGGATATTCTGAAACCGGTGGGGCGTCCCAGCTTTTTCTGATCATCGGACAGAGAGTACTGGGTTTTGGCCATGCAAACCGGAATATTGCGGTAGCCGATGCTTTCGATGCCCTCGATATCCTTGGTGCTGGAACCGATAAAGTCCACACCGTCGGCACCGTAGATTTTGGTGGCAATGGCTGTGATCTTTTCTTTAAGCCCCAGATCGATGTCATAAGCAAAGGTGAAGTTCTTGGGGCTGTCCATGAGCTTAAGAACCTCTTCAGCCAATTCGACACCGCCGGCTCCCCCCTTTTCCCATACTTCGGAAAGGGCCACATTGACACCCAGCTTTTTGCATTCCTCTTCGACCAGCTGGACCTCGGCCAGGGTATCGGTTGGAAAACGGTTAATGGCTACCACGGCGGGAAGTCCGAAGTTAACCGTAATGTTCTCCACATGTTTGAGCAGATTGGGGAGTCCTTCCTTGAGGGCTGCCAGATTTTCCTGATTCAGATCGGCTTTGGCAACGCCTCCATGGGATTTAAGAGCGCGGACGGTAGCCACGATGACCACAGCATCCGGTTCCAGACCGCTTAAGCGGCATTTGATATCGAGGAATTTCTCAGCGCCCAGGTCGGCGCCGAAACCTGCTTCCGTGACCACATAATCCCCGAGCTTTAAGGCCATCTTAGTGGCCATAACACTGTTGCAGCCATGGGCAATATTGGCGAAAGGTCCGCCATGGATGAAGGAGGGGGTATGCTCCAGGGTTTGCACCAGATTGGGCTTTAAAGCATCTTTGAGCAGGGCCGCCACGGCTCCCTGAGCCTTCAGCTGACCGGCGGTGACCGGTTCCCCGCTCCGGCTATAGCCGACGATGATTCTCTCCACTCTTTGCTTCAGATCGTCCAGGTCACTGGAAAGGCAGAGAATGGCCATAATCTCCGAGGCCACGGTAATATCGAAACCGTCTTCCCGGGGCATGCCGTTGGCTTTGCCCCCCAGGCCGTCATTGATATATCTGAGCTGACGATCGTTCATGTCCATGCATCGTTTCCAGGTGATGCGCCTTACATCGATGTCCAGGGCATTTCCCTGATAGATATGGTTGTCCAGCAATGCGGCGATTAAGTTGTTGGCGGCACCGATGGCATGAAGATCCCCTGTGAAATGAAGGTTAATATCTTCCATGGGAACCACTTGGGCATAGCCGCCGCCGGCCGCTCCGCCTTTAACTCCAAATACAGGTCCCAGGGAGGGTTCGCGCAAAGCGATAACGACTTTCTTGCCCAAATGAGTAAGGGCGTCCCCCAGACCAACGGTGGTGGTTGTTTTCCCTTCACCGGCCGGTGTGGGGTTAATGGCGGTCACTAAGATCAGCTTGCCGTCGGGGGTATCCCCTCTTTCCTTCAGGAGATTGTAGTCGATTTTAGCTTTGTACTTTCCATAGGATTCTACATACTCTTCGGCGATGTTCAGTTTTTCAGCGATCTCTGCCACAGGCAGCATGGTGGATTCCTGAGCGATTTCGATATCACTTTTGAAAGCCATGTTGTTTTTCCTCCCCTTATTGTTTAGATCTGTTTATTTTGATTTTGCCCAAGCGTTATCTAATTTTCCCGGCATAAGGCGGTCTGTTTTTTCCGCGGCTGCCGGCCTCCCTTTGTACAGGGTACCCAGCCAATAGAATACACCGACAAAAAGACTGCCCCCGATAATATTGCCCAAGGTTACCGGAATAAGATTATTGACTATAAAGCTTTCCCAATTGAGATGAGCCAGCTTGGCCGCCGTGACACCCAAAGCCTCGGCCTGCTCTACCCAGACGGGATTCATTTTGGCTATGATTCCTGCGGGAATATAGTACATATTGGCGATGCTGTGCTCAAAGCCGGAGGTGATAAAGAGCATAATCGGGAAAAATATGGCCAGCACCTTTCCCGCGATATCTTTGGCCGCAGCTGCCATCCAGACCGCCAGACAAACCAGCCAATTGCACATAATCCCCATTAAGAGAGCCTGGCTGAAGGTTAACCCGGTCTTGTAGACGGCGGTTTTGATGGTGAATCCGCCGAGAAGTCCTCCGGAAAAGTCCAATTGGCCGGAATAGATAATAAACATAACGATGGTCAGGGCGCCTATAAAATTGCCCAGATAGACGATGACCCAATTTCTTAGCATATCGAGCCAGCGGACTTTCTTTTCAATACAGGAAATGACGATCAGGGTATTGCCTGTGAACAGCTCTGCACCGGTAATAACCACCATCATAAGACCTGTCCCGAAGATGATCCCGGCCAGCAGCTTGCCTAAACCAACGGAATCCAAGGTGTGAATGGCAACATTTGAGCCTTCTGAGGCAAAAGCGATCAAGGCGCCGGCCAGTATTCCCAGTATAAACAGTTTGTAGGCCGGAGTGCTTGCTTTCTTTTGGCCGATTGCTACATATTCTTCTGTTATTTCTTTGGGACTCAGATACATATTAGCCATCCTTTTTGCTCCTTCCTGCGCAAGATCATGCAAGCCTTCCCTAGGTTTTAATCAAGGATAAGAATTCCGCTCTGGTTTTGGCACTTTTCCTGAACAGGCCCCGCACTGCGGAAGTCACGGTTTTGGAGCCTGGTTTTTTGATGCCCCGCATACTCATGCATAAATGCTCAGCTTCTACAACCACGGCCACTCCCTGGGGATTTAACTTTTTCATAATGACATCGGCAATTTCCCGGGTTAAGCGCTCCTGAAGCTGTGGACGCCTGGCGATACTTTCCACCACTCTGGCCAGTTTGCTGAGTCCGGTGACTTTGCCGCCGGCAGGAATATAAGCGACGTGAGCCTTGCCGATAAAAGGAACCAGGTGATGTTCACACGTCGAATAAAAAGGAATATCCTTTACCACGATCATTTCTTCATGTTCTTCTGTAAATACACATTCCAAATAAACTCCCGCATCTTCTGCCAACCCGCTGAAAATCTCAGCATACATCCTGGCTACTCGGTCAGGCGTATCCTTAAGCCCTTCCCGCTCAGGGTCTTCTCCGATTGCTTCTAAAATCATGAGTACTGCTTCCCTGATTTTTGCTTGTTCTATCAACTGCATAACCTCAAATCCTGTCGTCATACCTGAATGTGTCATCCTGTCTTCCAATTCAGAATAGCATTTTTCACCGAATGCGTCATTGTTCATAACTGACAGTATTTTTTATAGTTTTTTGATATTTTTGGACAAGTCAGACAGTTCCAATTTTTTTAACTCTTACTTCTGATGGAGAAAGATGCTTATCTATTTGGAATCTTCTTTAAAAAAGATATATAATGACTCTATCCGGTCTTTTTGAGCAATGTGCTGTAAATCGTTCAGCCGACCTGGCGGGAGGGGGAGTAAATTGAATATCAATATGCATATTCTTTTGGACGAACTAAGAGAGCTGAACCCCAAATCTTATCTCCATGATGCCATTGACCTCACCATCCGCTCCATGGCAGGTTTTGACAAAACATCCGACGGCTTTTTAAAGGACACATTGTATTTAGCCGCCACAACTGCCTTGGCCGCCTGGGAAGGAAAATTGCAGGATGTGAATCTGATCGCCACCGGTGCTTTTGATCTTGATTTTGCCCAACGCAACCGGTGCAATATCATTTGTTTCGATGATTCCCTGACACCTGTCGAGATTGCCGGCCATATCTTCAGAATTCAAAAGAAATATGATGATTGGAACAATGCCCTGCTCTCAGCACTGATAGCCAAGAAACCCACGAAACACCTCTTCGCCATTGCCCTGGAAGAGATTCATAATCCCATGATGTTGCTCGGCCCCCTCAATACACTGATCCTGGCCGCCGGCGACATCCCGGCAAGCTGTACCGATACCCTTTGGCGGGAACTGCTGAATGAGGGTTATCTTTCCTATGAACATCCTTTATACAGTGAGCTTCTTAAAATAGCAGAAAAGAAACCTTCTGAGCAGCCTTTTATCGTTAAATTTCCTATGCATGATTACACTTATCTTATCGCCAATCTGTTTCAATCGGGAAAACGCTGCGGGGCTCTGCATCTGCTTGAAGTCAATCAACCTTTTTCCTTGGGGCAGATAACCCTTGTGGCCCATTTCCGCAGTATTCTTGAACAGGCTATTAAAACTATTCCGGATCTCCAGATTCTCTCCTCCAATGCCAACGGCTTTGTTTATCAGCTGCTGAATCACATCTATGTCAAAGAAAGCATTATCATCAATTCCCTCCAAGCTAAAGGGTGGAAGGTGTTTGATGAATTTCTTTGCTTAAATTTAATGCAGAATAAGATGCAGAGGGATGATACTTTATTGAATATTATTGTCCAGGAGCTGTCCAGAGTTTTCCCTGCCGCTATCATTCTGAATTACAAAGACGGGGTGGTCATGATCCTGCGTCATGCTGATTTTCCCTTTGACCGGGAAGATTTGCGGGCCAGGCTGGCCTCTTTCGTCAAGAAGTTTTTCTTAACCATCGGGGTCAGTTCGGTCTTCTATGATTTCAAAAACCTGAAAAGACATTATGATGAATGCAGTCTGGCTATCAAATATGGTCTGGCTCAGGATCCTACTCTGGCCCTTCATTTCTTTGATGATCATGTCTTCCGGCACCTCAGCCGGTTCATCTTCGTTGAGAATGGCAAGAACCAATTTATCCATACCAAGGTTGAGCTGCTCCATCATTACGATCTAAAAAATAACACGGAGCTGGTTAAAACCCTGCTCACTTATTTTCAGTTCGGACAAAGTAAATCCCTGGCCGCCGAAAAGATGCACCTCCATCGGAACACCCTGACCTACCGGCTGAACAGCATCAACAATCTCGTAGGCATTGACTGCAGCAGCCGGAATCTGCAGGAGGAGGAAATCTTTCACATCATGCTGTCCTGCAAATTCCTTGAATATATACCGTAAATTTGCATCCTTGACAACACCTTGTACATTTTGTTACAATATGAATAAGTTAATTAAAGAAGTCTGTGTTCATCAACCCCAAGCAAAGCCTTTTGTAAATATCTACAAAAAAAGCCCGGTTCTTTGTAATTTTCTACAAAGACTGGGCTTTTGTTTTGGCCTCTGATTCCTGGGGTTATTCCATTATGCTAAAGAATTTTTGTTCCTCTGGGCGGGTAATAAAAAGTGGAGGGTTTTGTTAAACGCAACGTCGGCAAAGGAGCCGTCAGGCGCAGAATCCTGTCCGTCGGATTGCCCTGAATTTCTCTGAGCTGCAGGGCTCCGGTGACACAGGCCTGCACGCAGTAGGGGGCATTCCCTTTATCCAGCCGCTCATGGCAAAGCTGACACTTGCCGGCTTTGCCTGTCTGGGGATTAATTTGGGGAGCGCCGAAAGGGCAGGAGGCCACACAGGATTTGCAGGAACCGCATTTGTCCGGAAAATGAAGGACGATACCGTCCCGCCGCTTGGCATAGGCTCCGTAGGGACAGACCCGCAGGCATTCAGGATTGGCGCAGTGATTGCAGGCTGTGGAGAGAAAAAAGCGGGAAATCTGACCCCGGTCATCATCCACATCTTCCACCTGCCGCAATTTCCGCCAGGTCAGGGAAGGAGGCAGGCGGTTATGGTTGGCGCAGGCTTTGATGCACGCTCCGCACCCCAGACATCGGTTCACATCCAAAAAGAAACCCAATTGTTTGGCCATGTTTTCCCTCCTCATGAGGTGGTTTTTCTGATTCCGACAAAGGTCTCATTCAAGGCTAATCCATAAGCTCCTGTGGCATATTTCCCCATATCGGTCAATTCGCCAAGGTTGAGCAGATTCAGGTGGGGGGATTTTAGATTGGGCCGGTTCTCCTGATAAATCACGATAACTCCCTCTCCTATGCCCAGGTCCGGCTCGATGATGACCGGGAAACTCCCGCCCCGGTTCCATAAGATGGCCTTGTCTCCTCTGTTCAAGCCATAGCCTTCAGCGGTTTTAGGATGGAGCCGGGCTTTCAATAAGGAGTCGCTCTCTTCGGAATAGAGATAGACCTGGGAATTCAGCCCGGATAAATGATGGGGGGTCAGCAGGCGCAGAGGAGTTTCCGGGGGTGCTTGACGTGGCGGCCGGTAAACAGGCAAAGGGGGGAGGCCCCATTCCTGAGCTTTCTCCGCATAAAATTCATACTTGCCTGAGGGAGTTTGGAATTGCCGTCCCTGCCAGGCGGTCCCGGGATAGTTTACCCGCCTGGGACCCTTAAGCAGCTCCTCAGCCGAGTCAATTCCCAGTATGGCCAGCATCTCCGGTCCGATGGCGCCGAGGACCCACTCCTTTTCCGACCCTTCTGTGGGAAAAGCCGAGCTGCCCGGTGAGCTTTGATTAAGGCGTTTCGACAAATCCCAGGCAATCTGCAGATCGGAGCGGGCTTCGCCCACCGGCTCAACGGCCGGTTCATTGATCCCAATATAGTAATGCCAGTAGCTGGCATGAAGGTCCCAATGTTCATAATGGGTGGTCACAGGAAGAAAGAGGTCGGCCGCGGCGGAGGAACGGGTGTGAAAGAGGTCACTAACCACGATAAGCTCCAAGGTTTCACTGAGTTTTTGCCAGCCGGCATGATTGCCATCCTGCTGGAAGGGGTTGCGGCTGGCGATCCAGAGCATTTTCACAGGAGGATCGACTTCTAAGGCCAGCTGGGGAAATTGATTGATATCCAACTCCCGGTCCTGAGCATGGCCGCATTGGGAATGGGCTAAGGGCCCGGCAAAACGCCAGGTTTCAAAATGCCCGTACTGAACTCCTCCGCCGGGCCGGCCGATATTCCCGGTCAGGGCTCCTAAGGCGTCGATGGCTCTCAGATTCTGTCCCCCGTTGGTATAGCGCTGCAGTCCAAAGCCCGCCCAGATGCAGGCCGGTTTCACCGCCCCATACTCCAGGGCCAGTTCCTTCATGGTCTCCAGGGAAACCCCCGTCACTGCCGAGCATTCCCGGAGATCAATCTCCGCCTTCAGATAATCTATAAATTCATTATACCCCAGTGAATAGTCGGGCAGCTCCGGATCTGTAAGCTGATGATCGACGATAATTTTCGCCAGGCCTAAGGCTAAGAGCCCATCCGTACCCGGATTCACCCGCACAAATTGATGAACCCGGGCAGCCGTAGCTGAAAAATGGGTATCCAGACAAATGACTTTGGCCCCTTGGTCCATAGCCCGAAAGATAATGGGCATCTGGTGAGCGGCATTCCAGGCGGGATTGGCTCCCCAGATCCAGATGAGCTTAGCCTTCTCCATATCCAGAGGATCGGAGCAAAAGAAGGCCCCGAAATCGAAGACCTGAGCCTCCACCCCTGCCGACCAGCAGGGAGAGCCCACGGCCCGGGTGGTGGGACCAAGACCTGTCAGAAAAGCCTCCAGGGCATTATGAAGGATCCCGAAGTTGCCGGAGTATTTATTGTGAGCAAGGGGCAGGGTGGTTCCATACTTATCTTTAAGGTCAAGAATCTTCCGGCTGATGGTTTCCAGAGCTTCATCCCAGGTGATCCGCTCCCATTGCCCCGAAAAGCGTTTGCGCTGGCGCAGGGGGTAGCGGATCCGCTGAGGGCTGTATACTTTATGAATCTCATCCATAACTTTGGGGCAAAGCTTGCCCCGGGTATAGGAGTGGGCAGGATTGCCCTCGATGGAGACCAACCGGCCATGGCGAGTGGTGCTGATTATGCTGCACGTGTCATAACAGTTTCGGGGACAGATATGATGATGTAAAGTATCCATGCCGGAATCCCCCCTGCAATTATCGCTGTTCATGAATTACCCTTATCTTCGCTAAAGAAGAGGTTTTTCCTGCTCAATTTTTTGTGCTAAAGTCATATTGAATTCCTCCTTACACCATAAATATAGCCCAATAGGAATTTAGTGTCAAAGCGCCCAATTAAAGATCTTGTGTCGAAGATTGCCAGGTTTTGATCATAGTTCAAAGTTAAGATACCCTGGACCCTCACCTCAAGAGTGAAGAGTCCAGGGTGTTTAAATTTAAGAGAATTACATCAAGGCCGTGATCTGCATTCCTACCGCACTGACATAGAAGAGTCCTCTGCCCAGGAGCTCGCCCACGACACCGCAGGTGAGAGCCAGAACAATGAGCTGAGATTGGGGATTATCCTGCTTGCTGATGGTATTGAGGATAAGAAGGATGGGGAGAATCCAGCCGACCGCCGCCCTCAGCCAGAAGACGGGACTGCTTAAAAGGGCCTGGGCTGTAGCGGCTCCCTCCGGGGTAACTTCCAAGCCGGAGAAGTAGAGCAGATAGAGGATAGCACTGCCCATAACACTGCCTAAGGCGATGCCCAGCATCTGCTTCATCTCTCCCCCGGCCAATGCTTTGCGGCCTAAGACTGCCGTGACAAGGGCCCCTAAGATCATGCCCGTCATCAGGAAGAAAATCACCGGTCCTAAGTTGTTCCAGGCGGGAACCCGGGGCAGGGTGTAAATCAAGGCGCTGCTGATGATCCCCAGGAAGCCTAAGGCCGAAGTGAGAGCTAAAACTCCTGTGAGCTTGCCTCCGGGTCTTCTGGAGAGAAGGGCCAGATAGGCCCAGGCCCCAAAGGTGAAGACGAAGAGAAGAATTTCCCGGCTTAACCAGGAGGTGCCCAGATGGGTTAAGGCCCGGTAAGCGGCCAAAGGATGCCCTAAGTGGAAAAGGGAGGCGATCATCGCCACGGCCAGGAGCACTCCTGAGACCAGGACGGAGCTTTGCATAAATTTTTGATACTCGGGGCCGGCCTGTACAGCCTGTTTACCCCGTTTCCTTTCCAGCAGCCAGAGACAGAAAATGATTCCCACGGATGTTTGACCGAGAACGGTAAAGAGCACTAATGGCCATTCCCAATGTCCCATTATACATCCCTCCTTATTTGCTTCCCTTGTTTCGGGCCGATGAACCGTATGGACGGATGGGTGACTGCCGGATCAGGCATTCCCGGCAGGGTGGTCAGAACTCCGGTCTTCAAATCCAGTTCATCCGTCATCTCCACCAATTGTAAGGCTTCGGGAACACAGGCCGCCACACAGGCCGGCTGCTGCCCCTGATCCAGGCGCTCATAACAGAGATTGCATTTCTCTACTTTTTTGACAACGGTATTGAATTGGGGGCGGTCATAAGGGCAAGCCATGGTACAGAGCTTGCAGCCGATACAGCGCTCCTGGTCATGGATGACAATGCCGTCCTCCCGTTTGGTGTAGGCTTTAACCGGACAAACCCTCAGGCATTCCGGGTTTTGGCAATGGTTGCAGGCCACGGAGATAAACATCCGTGTGGGCAGGGAAAAATCTTTTTCCCGCAGCTGATAGACCTGACGCCAACGGACCGAGGCATCGCTTTGGTATTCATTCTTGCAGGCCATTTCACAGCCTCTGCAGCCGATACATTTTTCTGAATTATGCAGGAAACCTAATTGCTTACTCATGCTTCATCCCCTCCTTACGCCTTTTCAATGGCCACAAAGTTATCATGGAAGGCAATACCGTCCATTCCGGTGGCCAGCTTGCCCATATCCGCGGGAATGGCCTTGACGGTATAGTTCACATTGAAGGGAGAATCCTTATACCAGGCCTCATAGCTGACGATCACATCCGGGGAGGTGGTTCTGGTCAGATGAGCCTTAATCGTGACTTCACCTAAGTCATTGTAGACCCGGACCTGATCCCCTTCGGCGATGCCGTGCCGGGCGGCCAGCTCGGGATGAATCTCCAGAAGGGGCTCCGGATTGGCAGCCATCATCCAGTCCAGGTTCTGGAATTGAGAGTGGATACCGTGTTGGGGATGAGGGGTCATAAAGCGAATGGGATATTGGGCGGGAGCCTTCATTTCCTCCACCCAGATGGGGATGGCAGGCAGACCATTTTGAGCGGCGCGCTCACTGTGGACTTCAAATTTCCCGGATGGAGTACGGAATTTACCATCGGCCCAGGCTGCCGGTGAGAATTTAGCTTTGCGGGGTCCAGCCAATAATTCCTTATAATCGGTGATTCCCAGCATGTTATAGACTCCGTCATTGAACTCCTTAGCTGTCCATTCCTCGGGATCACCCTCGGTGGGGTAGGTGCAGGAGCCGGGTTCCAGGGCATTCATGGCCTTGGACAGGGCCATGGCGATCTCCACATCGCTCTTGGACTCGTACATGGGGTCGATGGCCCGCTGATTGACTCCGACCCAGTGATGCCAGTAGCTGGCCATGACATCCCAGTCCTCAAAATGAGTGGTGGCGGGGAGGACGATATCCGACTGCTCCACCGTCTTATTGAAGAAAGAGTCTACGGTAACCACAAGTTCCATGGAATTGAACATTTTGATGATATCATGGGTATCGGGATCCTGGGACACCGGATTCCGGGCGGCAATCCAGAGCATTTTGACCGGCGGATCCGTCAGAGCCTGAACATCGGCAGCAAAATTATTCATATTGACAGAGCGGTCCGTATAAGTGCCGTCAGGTCCTGCCATCCCTACCGAGCCTTCCGGGGCGGGCATGACCATGGCATGGTAGTTAAAACCCCAGGTTTCCAGATGGGCATAGTTGATGCCGCCGCCGGACTTGCCGATATTGCCGGTCATTAAGCCTAAGGCGTCGATGATGCGGACATTCTGCCCGCCGTTGGTGTGGCGCTGCATACCGTAGCCCACCCAGATGGAAGCCGGTTTGGCAGTGGCGTATTCATGGGCAAGCTGGCTGATGATTTCTTTGGGAATGCCGGTCTTTTCCGCGGCCCAATCCAGGGTGATGTTTTTCTTTACATAGTCCGCCCATTCTGCAAAGCCGATGCTGTTGGCCTGGACATAATCCCAATCCACCAGATCATGATCCAGTATATAGCGGGCCATGCCGAGAGCCAGAGCCCCGTCGGTACTGGTATTGATCTGAATATAGAGATCCGCCTTGGAGGCTGTGGAGGTCAGAACGGGATCAATAGCCACTACTTTGGCCCCTCTCTCCTGAGCTTTGGTGATGAAGGGCAGGCTGTGCACTCCCGTCCAGGCGCAGTTGGAGCCCCAAAGAATGATGTAATTGGCATTGACAAAATCCTCCGGATCGTTGTTGACGATGGTCCCAAAATCATAGGTTTGGGAATCGATGCCCGCCGGCCAGCAGGGGGTTCCGATGGCTCTGGTGGTATAGCCGATGCTGGACATGGTTCCTTCAATACCGTAGTGGGTAATGCCAAAGTTGCCGGAGTACTTATTCATACAGATGGGCAAGGTGGAGCCGTAACGCTTTTTCAGATCGAGAATCTTTCCGGCAATGGTGTTCATGGCTTCATCCCAGCTGATCCGCTCCCAGTTCCCTGAACCCCGGGGAGTTTGCTTCATGGGGTATTTAATCCGGTCCGGGCTGTAAACCCGGCGGGTATAGTTATAGCCTTTGAGACAGAGCTTGCCGTTGGTATAGGTGCTCTTGGGGTCTCCCTCCACTTTTTTGAGCACCCCGTCTTCTACATACGAGATCTGGGCACAGGTGTCATAACAGTTGCGGGGACAGACATTGCGGAATGTCTTAACTC
This sequence comes from Desulfitobacterium sp. LBE, assembly GCF_007830365.1. Lineage (NCBI taxonomy): Bacteria > Bacillati > Bacillota > Clostridia > Eubacteriales > Desulfitobacteriaceae > Desulfitobacterium > Desulfitobacterium sp. LBE. The sequence goes on from NZ_VLKD01000001.1 coordinate 2,919,376, forward strand.
CGGCTTCAGCCCCGGCAGCCCTGGCAAAATCCGATTCAGCCAGCATGTTAAAGCCGAACAACCCGGCCCCGGCGGTGACTGCAGCGGTTCCGCCAATAAATTGGCGACGTGTGATTTTCATAGTAGACCTCCTTTTTTGTGCAACTCCATGGGTGGGGTAATTAAGATGGAACAGCTCTCACCGTTTTTAGGATCATCTCGCCCAAGACATGAAAGAGGGGTTCTCTGGCATGGGTGAAAAGGCCTGTCACAAAGCGAGGGAGCCAAATTCTCAGATGTTCCTGGTAAAAAGCATTGTAGTTTTTTAGATAGAGTTGGGCTTCTCCGGGTTGGTTTTTCTGAAACCCTGCCAAGGCCTTGGCGAGAAGGTAGGCGGCAAACTCCAGTTCCGTAGCAATGTAATCGTCAGGCTCTTTGCTTGCCCCTGCCAAGGATAACCCTTCCGAGCGATACCAGCGGCGAACGTCCAAGGTGGATTTTTGCATGACCAGGCGTTCCCCATGGCGATAGACGGACTCATAAGGGGGAACGGTTGGAGATTGAGGCCCCACAAACAGCCGGTTGAATTCATACCCCAGAGTTTTTTTCTCTTTTCCCTCTTGGGCCTGGAGCAGTTGATTGAGAATCTCTTCTTCCTCAGCCAATACCCCTTCCTTTTCCTCCAGCCACTGAGCATAGGCTTCAGACAACGTTGTCAGAGTTCGCTGGAGATTCTCCCCACCTGCAGAGAAAACCCCGCTTAGAGCCATCAGTGTGGCGATGCGGGCTTGAAGATGAAGTGTTTGCGCAGCCCCTTCAGGTGAGCACACGAGCTCTGCCATAAGCATCCCTCCTTTGGTTTTGGTGACGTCGTGAATTTTTTCTTTTTCCTAGCTTCACTTTACTTGTTCGGCATTATAAAACTTCATGAAAATCTTCCGCTTCCTTTGTAATAAAAAACAAAACCCTTGCCCCCCATGTGGTGCAAAGGTTTATCAGGATTTTCAAAGTTTTTAAACTTCTTTTAGGTTTTTTTATTATGCCCGCTCCCGGATGGGCATCAGCAAATCAAGCTGCAAGTCCTTAGGCTCGGTATTATCCAGATGGACATGGTTAAGATAATTCAGATGCTCTTCGAGCAGTCCGCACATATGCTCCTGATCCTGCATATCGCCCGCAAATTCATATTGCTCGCTTTTCTCCACCCAGTCAAAAAGCCACTGCCACTCATTGAAATTGCCAAAGGCGATCATATGGGCGGCATAAAGCCCTCCGGCAAAGTGCTTTTTAATGAGCGGGACCGGAACTTCCCAATCCTCCGGGATGGTCACCCAGGTTTCATAACCGTGATAGCCCGTTTCGTCCACAGGGTTGGGGTGATTGAAGCCATAATGCCTCAAATCAGGCTTGATTATGCTTAAATTCGTATCCCGTACAAACTGGTCAATTAATTTATAGGTATAGGATTCGGGATCATCGCCGATATAATGGGCGGAGGCAACGGTTGCCGGCGGCAGATAGGTGATCCGCACATCATTCAGCTTCGACAGGCTTTCTTCTGCTTTTTTCAAACGCTCCATCGTCTTATCCTCCATAAAATTAATGCTTGTCAGGGATAAGGATTCTATGGAAGCCAATAGGGTTTTATCCTGGGCAACCAGGTTATGGATTTCTATGTTCGCCGTCTCCTGCAATTCATCTATAAAGCGGCTCAGGATGCTTCGTATCGTGGACAGTGCGGTTATCTCTGCATCCAATTCATTGATATTCTGCCTGAAGATCTCGATGGCCGCAACGGCATCTGCTTTTTGCAGAATGACCTTGATTTGCTTAACAGGGATTCTGAGCTTGCGTAAAATCAGTATCTGCCGCAACTTTGCAAGGGCAGTCTCATCATAAATGCGATAGGCGTAATCATCCCGCCGCAGGCTCTCAATAAGCCCGGCCTGCTCATAATAGCGCAGCATTCTTGTTGATATGCCAAGGCTTCTGGATACATGGCTGATTTTCATGGTTTCCATTCTTCCTTACCTCCTTCCTCAATAGGAGTATAAACTACGACACGATGTCAGAGTCAAGAAGTGAGCGCTTGTTTTTATTATCCTAACATACTCCATAACAGGCCTCTTTACCAAACCACTGGAAAGACGTTCAATATCAACCTGCTCGTCAATATGTTCCTCGATGTAAGCCAATGTTGTCTGTGGATATTCGGCAGCGTTTATAGACCTGGACAGAAGGATTTATTCCTGCCAGAGGGACTTCAGCCGGCCGATTTTTAAGGCGATAAACAAATTCATCCGGGTTTCCAGGCTGTTCAGATCCCGATCCAGGACCTCGGCAGCCTTTTTCAAGCGATAGCGCAGAGTATTGGGATGGAGAAACAACCGGTCTCCCGCCAGATTCAAATCTCCGTCCGAAGCCAGATAAGCCAGCAGGGTCTCTTCCAGGTGCAGATTGTTCTCCTGATCGAATTTAAGCAAAGGACCCAAGACCTCATTGCGAAAATCCTCCAGCTCCTGCTGCTCAAGATTGAGCAAAAGCCGCATCACTCCCAAATCCTGAAACAGGATCACCCGTTCCTGAAGGTTGAACAATTGCCCCAGCTCCAGGGCGGACTTAGCCTCCTGAAAGCTGCGGTGGATAAAGCGGGCGGAAGCATAAAGATTGCCCACTCCAAACATCATGGACCGCTCCTCTTCCAGGCCTTCCAGTAAGATTAAGAGAGGACTGAGCAGTTTTTTGGCTGTAGCTTCCCATTGACTGAGGGGTATCATCCCTTCCAGGGGATAAAGAAGGACAATCTGATCATTGCGTTCCAGGAAGATGGTCCGGGGCTGATTGCGCAAGGCCGTGGACACAGTATCCAGAAGTTCCTGAAAAGCTAACTGGTCCATGGAGTCCGGGTCATAGCCGGGGATCTCTCCAACCACCACCAGGTGGGGTTTGGTCAGATCCATTCCCCAAAGCTTGCCCCGTGATTGCACCACTTCCAGAGAGTCGAAGTTATTATACAGAAGATCAAAAAGGAAATCCCGATAATGCTGGCGCTCCGTGTCCTCTACGGATTGGGCTTTTGCCAGTTCAAAGTAAAGCAGGACCGCTGCTTTATAGAGGAAGAGTCTCCCCACCGGATTCAGCTCCCCCTGCTCTATTCCCAAACCGATGTATCCAAGCACCCCCTGATGGCCTGCCAGAGGATACCAGCTTAAAGGAAGCTCCTTATACTGAGAGTCGTTCCATTTTCCTATGCCCAAGGGAGTCTCCAGCAGTAAATCCATGGATTTGAAATGGGAGAGCTTCGGCGTCACAAAGGAAACAGGATGAAAGGGGAAGCGCCCTCCTCCTTCCCAGGACAGAACCTTAAAATGCTTATCCAAAAGAAAGAGATCCACTCCCAGAGTTTTTTTGAGCTCGGCAAGAATGCTCAGCCCGTATCCCTGGGTAATCTGCTCGGTTAAATTCCTGGTGAACGCTTCGCAAGCGCCCAGGATTCTCCCTTTTTCCCGCTCCATCCAGTCCGCGGCCTGGGTACAGAAGTCCTCCCAGGTCCGAGAAAACGCACATAGGAAACTGCCCTGGGTACGGGGAGTCTTTTCCTCACCTTCCGCTATACGAAGACGAAGGTATTTTCCCTGATCCTCCAGGTGCACATGACTGCCGGCTAAGGGCAAGCTCAGAGACTTGCCCGGCAGCCTGTTGTTCCCGCCCTCCGAGAGCCCGCTCTCCCGACTGCTGAAAGATAAAGTTTGGATAGCCAGAGCCAGCATCTCTTCCTGAAAAAGGGGATCTTCACGAAGAGGCTCCAGCTTCTGCTGTTCAAGAAAACGCCCCAGTGTCACTGCCTCAGGCATATGGTTCAAGCCGCTCACCTTCCTACGAGACATTCTAACCTTATTTTATCATCCTTAGTAAGCAGCCACTATAAATTTCACCTATAAAGCGGTAATTCCCAGTGAAATTATATTTAACATTTTTAAAGAAACAAGAATCAGTTAAGACCGCTTCAATATTTATGATTGAGATGTCTGAATATGACCACCCCGGCAACATACTGAAAGACAAAATACCCTGCCAAATATAAAATGATCAGTTTGGCGTTAGTAATCACTTCCAACTTTCCCAGTATGGCAAAAAGCACTACAGAAGCGCTGAGCACCGGCAGCCCCAGCAAATAAGCATATCTTCCCGATTTATCCCTTAGTCTTTCTTTACGCTCATCACCCAATTCGATCCTCTCATTGTCCAACCGCTCAGCATATCTGCTTCTGTTTTGGGGAGCGGTCCAATAAAAGTATTTGATGATCATAATCGCTCCGGGAGCGATTAAACCACCGGCAAATCCAAACAATAAGCTATCCAATCTTGTATCCAGCATCAGAGCTATGGCCAGGCATACAACACCGCCCAGTATAAAGAGCATTCCTGCCCAAAGATTACTTTTTTTCATTCTCTTTTCTCCTTTCATAGATAAAAATCTCTTCTATGGACTTTTCAAAAAAATCTGCTATAGCAAAGGCCAACTCTAAAGACGGATTGTATTTTCCGTTTTCGATTGAGCTGACCGTTTGCCTTGAAACACGAATGGCCTTGGCAAACTCTTCCTGATTCAGCCCCCGCTCCCTTCTCAACTGCTCCACTTTGTTGTCCAAGCAATCACCCCCTAATGTGACGACAAGTTTCCTTTACATTTTTATTGTAATCCAGTTCCATCTTGTTTGTCAAGGTTCCTTTACATTTGTTCTTAAGCCCCGAGTGCCACGTCACACCGGACTGGTTGCTCATTTATAAAACTGAGGATGACATACTGGTTTTGACCCTCACCCGCACCGGAACCCACAGCGGCTTGTTCGGATAAGGCAACTGCAGACAATGCTTATGAGAGGGTCTTCGTATATTCAAAAAATCAGCCAAGAGATAGGCGCTGTCCCGCAAGAGGCAGTGCCTATCTCTTGGCTTTTCCGTATCGGTTTGGGGTATGGTTCAATAAGTTTACTCCTCCCATTTCACCAGCCTGGGATTAGGGTCAAGAATGGACTCATATTGCTCTTTCCAACCATAGCGGGCTTCCGGGTCCAATTCCATATAGCGCTGATATTTAGCCATGCGGTGCTTGGGATCGGCCCAGCCCAAATGTTTTAGCCTTAATGACGATAGCTTGTAGGGAAGGGTCTTTATGCTTTTCGGGAAGCGGCCGCAATGCTGGGCAACCTCATGCCACTCGGCAACAAAGCCCGGCCGGTAGCGCAGCAAAAAGGGCCGGTAGGTGGAGTGGGCATTCCAATACTCATCTTCCCGGTAATGGCTCTCATCCCAAAAATCATAAAGCCGGAAATACCATACATCTGTGTCAGGATCCTCGATCAACATCCTGACCTCCTGTCTGAACCTGTTCTCAAACACTTCATCGGCATCAAGGTTTAATATCCATTCCGGATTAGTTGCCACAGTTGCCCGCCATTGCTGCTTCCTGAGCTCTACCTCATTGGCAAATTTAGAAGCGGAATTCTCAATGATCTGAAGAGGAATTCCTTGAAGTATGCTTAGGCACAGCTCTACACTGTTATCCGTGCTTCCATCATCGATGATCACCGCAGCATCAATATAGTGCCGGTGCTCCCGGAGCACCCTTGCCAAATCTTTAGTTGCTTCATTTTTCATGACCATGGATAAGGTCAGTTTCGGTTTATGCTGCTCTTGTACGATACAGCTCCCCTGCCCCAGCGGTTTTTCCCCTCTACAAACGGCTTTAAATTCCTCCACCCCTGCCATTGATGATTCCCGGTAAATATGGTAAGCCGGATAATGGGTGTCCACCCATAAGCTTAAGCCCAAGGCATTGGCTCTTACACAAAAATGCCTGTCTTCTCCCCATAGGGTCAGGTTTTTTATCTCGCTGAAACTGATTCCTGCCTGCAGGGCTTGGCGGCTGAGCAAAGTGCAGGCGCCCAGTCCCCCCACCTCATAAACCCCGGGTATTCTCAACTGGTCGATAAACCCCTGGGCTCTTATATCCAGATCTTTCTGGCTTAATTTTTCTCCCCTTTGCCGAGGTGACATGTCGTAATGATCATAAAGCCATACATTAGGCATCTCCCGACTTCCCGGATACCAGGCAGTCCAGAAGATTTCCGAAATGATCTCTTTGCCGGTACTCACAAGGTGCCGGAGGGTTGCCGGATGCAGAACCAAGTCCGAATCAACCAGAAACAGATAATCATACCCCCACTCAAGGGCTTTCTCGATCATTAAATTTTTGTATCCGGCTACTTTCTGAATCAAGTGATCCCGCCAATGGTGGGTGATATCGTCGCATACATAGTCCCCCGACCTTTTCTCCCCCTTGTCCCCTTTGATCAGGGTGGCCAATCCCTCCTCTTCAAAATTCACCAGCAACCGGCTGGATTCTTCGCTCTCGTTATCATCGACAAAGATATAGTTCAATTCCAGCTCCCCTTGCTCGAGGCCCCTCAGAGAATCCAGGAATTCTTTTAGTACATGGGGGCTTTGGCGTATAGGGCTGCCGATTAATACTCTCTTTTTCTCCATAACCTTCTCCCGTTTCAAACTTATTAAGCACATTGCTTCTTATCATATTACGTCCCATTGGCAAGTCATGTGATTAATTCTGCCACCCCCGCTACAAACGACGCTCAAAAACCACGTCCGTATTGCGGGGAAAGCCCTTGACAAATTCTATGGCAACTATGCCGCAGCCGCCCAAATCAATAAATCAAACTTCAGCCCTGTTTCTCAGGGCCCTTTTTATTTCCAAACTCACTGCCATCGTGGGCTGACCCATCTTATTTGACCTTGTCGTCCCTGCTTGTGCGACAGAAAATCATAATGCGAAAGTCTCATCGCATAAGTGCGATTGATGCAACAAAAAAGTTGGTTCAAAGAAGAACTTTGGGTTGCGCGAAGCCCCTCACTGTCGGCCGGCGGGACAGTTTAGGGGTAATCTTTCCATTGCCGAAACCGAACTTCAACGTGGCACACATTTTGCAGTACAAAAGGGCAGGCAAAAATTCATCTTCAAAATATCATGATTGGAGGAAATCCCATGGCTACACTACATTGGAACGAAAAATCCGCCCCGGCTGTGACCGAGCTGGCGGACGGCACCAAAGTCTATCGTACGAATGCCTGGTCGCCCCCGGGCTGTCACGGGGTGGGTTGCGGCCTGCGTATTTTCGTTAAAGATGGCGAGCTTCAGAAAGTGGAGGGCGACCCGGATCACCCCATCACCAAAGGCCGTCTTTGCGTCCGCTGCCTGACCATGAAGGAATATTTCTATCATCCCGATCGGATCAAGTATCCCATGAAACGGGTCGGCCAGCGCGGCGAAAACAAGTGGCAACGCATTACCTGGGATGAGGCCTACGACATCATCGTGGAAAATTATCAGGCCTGTGCGGAAAAATGGGGCGTCAACTCCGTCTCCGTCTGGTCCGGCACCGGCCGGGAAGCCTGTCGTTATCAGACTCCCCTCTGCCTGGACGTTTTCGGCAGCAAAACTATCGTCCATCCCAACAGCGGCTGGTCCTGCCTCGTTCCCCGCATGGCGGTGATGAGCTGGATTCTGGGCAGCGCTTACGTGGAATACGACTATGCCAACGGTCTGCCCTTGCGTTACGATGATCCTCGCTGGGAACCACCGAAGTATATGCTGGTCTGGGGCCGGGACCCACTGCGCTGCAATGCGGACGGCCTTTGGGGTCATTCCATGATTGAACTCATGAAACGCGGCACCAAGCTGATCTCTGTAGATCCCCGCGCCAACTGGCTGGCGACGCGGGCGGAATACCATCTCCAGCTCCGGCCCGGCACCGACGCTGCTTTAGCCCTGGCGCTGCTCCACGCTGTCATCAAAACCGGTAAATACGATAAGGAATTTGTGGAGAAATGGTGTTATGGCTTTGAGGAGCTGGCGGAGAGAGCTAACCAGTATAATCCGGAATGGGCCGAGGGGATCACCGGTGTGGCGGCCGCAGATATTTACGCGGTAGCTGAGTGCCTGGTTCAGAAACCCTCCAGCGCCTGCATCGGTCTGGCTATCGACCAGAACCCCAATTGTATCCAGATTGGGCATGCCCTCTACAGTATTTTCGCCATCACCGGTAACCTGGATATTCCCGGCGGTTTGTTCATGGGACAGCCGACCTTTTTTGCGGGTGACGTCAACAATGATCCGAACCAGAAATCTGAAGAAGCAGAAGCAGAGTTTGAAGGGATCGGTTACAAAGAATTTCCCGCCATCCCGATGATCGTAAATACCACCCATCCCGACTGTACGCTGGATACTTTGGAAACCGGCAGGCCGTATCCGATCAAGTTCGCTTTTATCCAAAGCACCAACTTCCTCGCTTCCTCGATTGTCGTCCAGCCCAAACGGTGGTATGAAGCGATGCGCAAACTGGACTTTATTGTGGCTTCCGATATTTTCATGAATCCTACGATTGCCGGCCTGGCCGATCTGGTGCTGCCGATCTCCACTTCCCTGGAACACGACGGGATCGTCATGAACAGCATGGCTTCCCAGCCCGGTCAGTACGGTGCGCTGGTGAAAATCATCGAAGATTTTGGGGAAACCAAGAGCGATCTGGAAATCCTCCTAGATTTGCATCACCGCCTGCACCCGGACAGCCAGGACCCCAGATGGAAGGATACCGACAGCTATCTCAGCCATGATATGGCCCCCATGCCCGGCGTCGACATTACCTTTCCTGAGCTGAAAGAACGGGTCATCGCCCAATACGAACTGGAGTACCGCAAATACGAGAAGGGCCTGCTGCGTCCCGACGGCCAGCCGGGAGTCAATACGCCCACCGGCATGATTGAATTGTACAGCACCATGCTGGAGGCGCTGGATGAAGACCCGCTTCCATATTATATGGAGCCCAAGTTCAGCGCCGTCTCCAGGCCGGATATCGCCGGGGATTATCCCATGATCATGACCACCGGCGCCCGGCGCTTTACCTCCTTTCACTCCGAGCACCGCCAGATCAGGACCTTGCGGGAAATTCATCCCTGGCCCACGGCGGAGATCAACCCCAAGACCGCTGCTGCCAAAGGGATCACCGAAGGATCCTGGATCTATGTGGAAAATCCCTGGAGCAAAGCCAAGCTGTATGCCCACCTGACGCCCATCGTCAAAGAAAATGTCGTTTCCATCGATCATGGCTGGTGGTATCCGGAAAGAGGCCCGGAAAAAATGTTTGATGTCTGGGAATGCAATATTAACAACCTGATCCCTAATAAGGAAAACGGCAAACTCGGTTTCGGCACCCACTTCAAGAGCATGCCCTGCACTATCTACCGGGCGGATTAAGGGAAGAAGGGAAGACTATTTATTGATTATTATCGGCGAAAAAATTAATGGCACAATTCCCAATGTTAAACAGGCCATTGAGACAAAAAACGAGGGATTTATCCATGATCTGGCTATGAAGCAAGGGCAAGCCGGCGCAGCTTATATTGATGTTTGTGCAGGTACTGCCCCCGAACTTGAAGCTGAAACACTGGCATGGCTGATCGACATTGTGCAGCAGGCAACGGATACCCCTATTGCTATCGACAGCCCTAACCCCAAGGCGATTGAAGCCGTTTTCAACTGCGTTAAGCATCCGGGGCTGATCAACTCAGTGTCTTTAGAGGGCGACAAATGCGACGTCATTTTTCCCTTGATCAAGGGGACCCCATGGCAAACGGTGGCGTTAACCTGTGATAATGCCGGAATCCCCAAAGATGTCCAAAGCCGGGTGAAGATTGCCGGGGCGATCGTTGAAAAAGCTCAAGCTTATGCTATCACCCCTGACAAAATTCATATTGACCCCTTGGTGACCGCCTTGTCGGCGGACAATCAGTCCCTGCTAAACTTCGCCGCGGCTGCCCGAAAAGTCAAGGAGCTTTACCCTGATATTAAAGTAACTTCCGGCTTGAGCAATATTTCCTTTGGTATGCCGCTCAGGAAAATCATGAACCAGAACTTCTTGGCCCTTGCGATGTTTGCGGGAATGAATTCGGCGATCTTAGATCCCTTAAACAGAGATATCATAGCCACGATCCTGGCTGTTGAAGCATTGCTGGGACAAGATCGCCACTGCCGCAATTATGCTAATGCTTATCGTCAGAACAAAATCGGGCCAGTAAAAGCGGCGGCTGATTGAAGGGCCGGTTCTGATTGACATTTTGGAGGGAAACGTATGATTGATTTGCAAAAGTTTACTCAATCTATTGGGGATTTGGATGAAAATGCGGTAATAGAGACTCTGAATGAATTTGTTGCCGCCAACCCCACGGAAGAAGAAGCTCAAGCCCTCGTAATCGCCTGTCAGAATGGTATGGCCATAGTGGGGGACCTGTATGAGAAGAATGAGTATTATGTGGGCGATCTTATCTTTTCAGGAGAGATTTTATCCTCTGCACTGGATATTTTAAAACCCGTTTTAGGAACAGGCAACAGGGCTAAGGCCGGTTCGATTGTCTTAGGTACCGTCGAAGGAGATTTGCATGATATCGGCAAGAATATTTTTAAAGGGATGGCGGAAGCGGCAGGTTTTGAGGTTTATGACTTGGGAATAGATCAGTCGCCCAGTGCTTTTGTCAAGAAAGTCAGCGAGGTTAAGCCGGCGATTGTAGGTATGAGCGGTGTTTTAACTCTGGCCTTGGATTCCATGAAGCACGTCGTGGATGCCCTTGAGAAAGCCGGGTTGCGAAAGGATCTGAAAGTGATTATTGGCGGCAATCCGGTTACGGAGATTGCCTGCAGGCATATTGGCGCAGATGCCTTCACGGTTAATGCCGCGGAAGGGGTAAAGATCTGCCAAGGCTGGACAGCTCAGCAGCCAGGAGATCATTGAGACAAAATTACTTTAAAGGAGATGAGAAAAATGGCACAATACGGACTGTTGATTGACAATGAATACTGCACTGGTTGCCACAGCTGTGAAGTGGCCTGTAAAAATGAAAAAATGCTGCCCCTGGGTCAGTGGGGAATCAAACTTCTGGAGCTCGGCCCCTGGCAGCTGATGGATGACAAGCACTGGGAGCACCGCTACATCCCTGTTCCCACCCAATACTGCGACCTCTGTGAGGACCGTGTCGCCGGCGGGGGGCAGCCTTCCTGTGTCCTGCACTGCCTGGCCAGCGCCATGGAATTCGGCCCGCTGGAGGAACTGACCGCAAAAATGGCCGCCAAAGGCCGCCAGGCCTCAATCTTTATTCCCTGAAAGGAGTTGCCTTATGTCGGACATCAAAACAACCATCAAGACCCTCGGTTTCTGTGGACCTTGTACCGCTTCCGACCCGGCGGAAATCGATGTGAAAGACGGAAAAATTCTGCGCACACGTCCTTTCCGTTATACGGACCATGCCCCCAAGGAAGGGCTCAACGCCTGGACCATCAAGGCCCGCGGCAAGGAATTCCGCGCGAAAGAGAAATCCGAAATTTCCCCCTTTGCCCTGGCCTATAAACAGCGGGTCTATTCGCCCAACCGTATTTTATACCCGCTGAAGCGGGTGGATTTTGATCCCAACGGGGAAAGAAACATCCAAAACCGCGGCAAATCCAAATACGTGCGGATTTCCTGGGATGAAGCCACCGATATCATCGCCCGGGAAGTGCTGCGCATCAAAGAAAAATACGGGATGAATTCGATCTTCGTCCAATCCGACGGGCATCATGCGGTCAAGACCATCCATGGCCCCCGCGGAACCCAAGGCGCCCTGCTGGATATTTTAGGCGGTTATACCCTGCAGGCCCGCAACCCGGACAGCTGGGAAGGCTGGTATTGGGGTGCCAAGCATATCTGGGGTCAGGATCCCGTTGGGCAGGGCAATCAGAACAATCTGTTTCTGGATGTAGCCCGAAATTCGGATATGGTCCTGTTCTGGGGCTGCGATGTGGTGACTACCCCCTGGGGCTGGGGCGGGCACTTTCCCAGCCGTTACTGCTTCTTCCTGCGGGATATCGGGGTGCGCCAGATATACATCTGCCCGGACGTAAACTACGGCTGCGCGGTGCACGGCAACAAGTGGATTCCGGTTCTGCCCAACACTGACTCGGCCTTACAATTGGCTATCGCCCACACCTGGATTAAAGAGGACCTTTATGATCAGGAGTATATCGCCACCCACGCCGTTGGCTTTGAGACCTTTGTCAATCAGGTCATGGGGCGGGACGATGGCATAGAGAAAACGCCGGAATGGGCGGAAACCGTGTGTGGCGTTCCGGCCCGGACCATCAAAGCCCTAGCCCGCTCCTGGGCCAAACAAAATACCTCCATCGCCCACTGCAACGGCGGCTCATTTATCCGTTCCACTTATTCCCATGAACCGGCGCGGCTGGAGGTGGCCCTGCTGGGCATGCAGGCTCTGGGCAAACCGGGGCGCAACCAGCTGAAGATGATGGAATACCAGCTTTTCAGCCTGGATTCCCAGATGCCCGCCCCCCGGGCCCAATTCATTCCGGATTTGGTTTCCATCCTCTTCCCCTATGCCGCCGATACCCGGGAATCCTTAGTTACGGAAACACTGGTCCCGGAAGCCCTGGCCGGCGATTATTCCCGGGAGAATCCCCTGACCTGGTACGGCTGCACCTGTGCGGGGGTTCCGGTAGAAGATCAATTCCGAAAAATTGAGTACCCGGCTCCGGGCTGCGAACGCATCCACATGGTCTGGACCGACTCCCCCAAATGGACTTCTTCCTGGAACGGCGGCTTTAAATTTATGGACGCCCTCCACAGCGAGCACATCGAATGTGTGGTGGCCCAGCATATTTGGATGGAAGACGATTGTCTGCTGGCCGATATTATTCTCCCGGTCAATACGAAGTTTGAGGAGTATGATATCAACTGCGACATCACTTCCGGCAATTACAACATGCTGCTCATCGAAGAACAATCCATCCCCCCTTTGGGTGAATCCAAAAGCGATTATGAGTGCGCCATGGCCGTGGCCGAAAAGTTGGGAGTGCTCCAGGAACTGACCGGCGGTGAATCCATCGCGGATAAAGTCAAAAAAGGCTTTATGAACTCGGGTGTCCAGGATTACATCAGCTTTGAGGAGTTTAAGGAACAGAAGTGCTACGTGGTTCCGGCAGCGGAAGACTGGGAAGAGGATGTGGCCGGCTTTTATGCTTTCTACAGCGATCCGGAGAATTTTCCCCTTACCACACCCAGCGGCAAGCTGGAATACTATTCCCAGCGTCTGGCTGAATCCTTCCCTGAGGATACGGAGCGGGGACCCTATCCCAAGTGGATCGAAAAAGGCGAGACCCATCCGGATGAACGTTTAAGCACACCCAGGTCTGAAAGCTATCCATTCCTCCTGGTGTCCAACCACCCACACTGGCGGCTGCATTCCCAAATGGACGACTGCGCCTGGTTCCGGGAGATCAAGACCTGCAAAGTCAAAGGTCCCGACGGTTATGCCTATGAGCCGGTCTGGATCAACCCCGTGGACGCGCAAAAACTTAACATCAAATCAGGCGACATCGTTAAGCTTTTCAACGAGGGAGGCTGGGTTCTTGGGGGGGCTTACGTCACGGAGCGCATCAGACCCCAGGTCGTTCTCCAGGACCACGGCGCCAGAATCGACCCCATTGTGCTGGGAGAAAGCGACCGGGGCGGTTCCAACAATCTCATCGCCCCGAAAAAGATCACTTCTAAAAATTGTGCCGGGGAAGTCACCAGCGGTTATTTGGTCGGGATCGAAAAGGTGGATGTCTTCGAATTGGCCCAACGCTACCCGGAGGCCTTTTCCCGCAAGTATGATCCTGAAACCGGTGTGATTGTCGACGCCTGGCTGGCAGAATAAGGAGGCCTGATTATGAAAGTATTTATCGTGGACATGGAACGATGCAATGGCTGCTACGGCTGCCAGATTGCCTGCAAAGACGAACATGTGGGCAATGCCTGGCCGCCCTATGCCCTGCCCCAGCCCAATACGGGTCAGTTCTGGATGCGGGTCAAAGAAAAAGACCACGGGCAGGTGCCCAAAGTGACGGTGGAATACACCCCCTGGCCCTGTATGCACTGCGACAAGCCGGCCTGCCTGGAAGCGGTACCGGAAGCGGGCTATAAACGGGAAGACGGTCTGGTCATTCTTGATCCGGAAAAGGTTAAAGGCAGGAAGGAAATTGTCGAGGCCTGCCCCTATCAGGCCATCTTCTGGAATGAAGAGTTAGCTATCGCCCAGAAGTGTACCGGCTGCGCCCACCTGGTGGATGCCGGGAAGCTTCCCCACTGTGTGGACCTGTGCGCCACCGGGGGTCTGCGCTTCGGGGAGGAGGAAGAGTTTGCCCAGGAGATTGCCAGGGCAGAGACCATGCTGCCGGCAAGCGGCTGCCGTCCCCGCGTCTATTATCTGAACCTGCCGAAACTCTTCCTGGCCGGCGAAGTATGGGACCCGCAAGCCAACGAAATTATTGAGGGTGCCACGGTCAGCCTGACCTTCCCCGGCGGTGAAACTCTGACGACTGAAACTGATGATTTCGGGGATTTTTGGTTCAGGAAGCTGGAGGCGGGCATGTATTTCCTAAGTATTGAAGCCGAGGGTTATGCCCCTGTAGAGAAGACCGGAATTAGATTAAATGAAAGCCTGAATCTGGGGGATTTCCCCCTGAAGAAGCCGGGAGCCCTGTGAGATCGACTCCCCAAAAACTTAAGAATAGAAGGAGTAAAAAATCATGAATGAAATGAATCGCGTCACTCGCTATGGCATCGTATTTGCCATCATGTTCATGAACTTTTTTATCCCAACCCATGGGATTGTGGCGACAACTTTCGCCGCCATGGCCGAATCCTATCCTGATGTTTCCGCCTCTGCTCTTACCTATGTTACTGCCGTTGTGAATGTGGCCCAAGTCGTCGCCTCCATCGGCGCCGGGGTCCTGATCGGCCGCAAATTGAAATACAAGACGGCCGGCATCATCTCCCTGCTTTTGTTTACCGTGGCCGGCGGCTTCCCTTTCCTGATGGGAGAAGGCCTGTCCTTCGGAGCCCTGCTGGCCAGCCGCTGCCTGTTTGGCCTGGGGCTTGGCGCTTTCTCTCCTATCGTCAATTCCACCATTGCCTACCTGTTTGACAAGGAAAACACCCGGGCTTTCATGATGGGGGCTAAAGATGTCTTCTTCAGTCTCGGTGCCACCATCGGCAATATTATCGCCGGGATTCTCTGCCTGATCAGCTGGCAAACCACCTATGTCTTTTATCTTTTCGGCATCATCCCCCTGGTTTTCTTCGTCATCTTCTACAAGGAACCTGAATTCGTCCAAGAAACCAAAAAGGAAAAAATCAAGATCCCCAAGACAGCCTTTTATTACCTCTTTCTCCTCCTCGTCGTGATGCTTCTGACTCAGTTCTGCTGGAACTATATCGCCTTTATTCTCACGGATATGGGCTATTCCAGCGCCGTCATCGGGACGATCGTCACCTGCTTCACTGTTGGGGCGATCTTAGGGGGTATTGCTTATGGCTTCTGCTATCGTTTCTTTAAAAACTATATTCTTTTTGTGGCCATGATCATGGTTTCCCTCAGTTTTATCATTATCTATGGGGCTAGTTCCTCTGTTTCCACCTCGCTCTTGTTTGTTTTCGGCATCGGCTTCTTTCTCTCCGGTTTTGCCAGCGTCATGTTCACGGCCGGCATCCCCATGAGCTTGTCCCTGACCGTTCCGGCCTCGGCGATTGCCGCGGCAATGGGGCTGTTCTTCGCCTTTCAAAACTTCGGCAGCTTCCTGGCTTCGCCGGTCGGCCAGCTCTTCTTCAGTATTGTCGGTCAAGACGCGCCCATTAATACGATTTTCATCTTCGGGCTCGTGGTGGCGCTTATCTTTACGGTTATCGTCTTCATTACCAGCACACGGGACGCTAAACTGGCCAAAGCTCAAAAACAAGAGATGAATTCTGTCTGAAATCTGTTAGGATAATAACGGACGGGGGGATTCGCACAATGAAGGGAGGATTTCGCTTGGCTTCGCTATCCTTGGTTCAGGAAACCCAACAAAATCTCTGGGATGCAACAAATTTCAGAGAACCCAAAAAAGTGCCGGTGGGCATGGAATTTACTTACTGGCCCTTTTCCTACGCCGGCGTAACGTATAAAGAGGTTGCTCACGATCCTCAGCTCACTGCGGAAAAATATCTGCAGTTTTTAGATGATATTCACCTTGACTACACCTGGGGAATGGCCTCTTTGCCCAACCCCTATAAAGCTTTTCAGGCCCTGGGTTCGAATTCTTTTTTCTTGGCCAATGATCAGACGACAGTGGCACACAACCAGACAGCCGATGTCTACATGGAAGATGACGAATATGATGAATTCAGCAAAGATCCTTATTATTTTATTAATGAGATCTTACTGAAAAGGAAGCTGCCGAAGCTTGATCAAGGGCGCAAGGAAGCTGCCTATGGGGCGCTTCGGCAAAGCATGCTGGAATTCCGGCATTTTGACCTTACCAATGAATTGATTTTGCAGGGATTAGCCGAAAGAGCCGTCTATACCTTAGTCAATGCTCCCATCGTTTTCAACTCTCCTTTAAAACTTCTTTTTGACAAAGTCAGAGGAATGAAAAACACTCTGATCGACTTACGCAGGCGACCGGATAAGGTCAGAGCGGCCTGTGCTCAACTACTGGCAGCAGATAAGGCGGCAATTCCCCTGAAGCCCGAAGACCTGGCCAAGATGCCGGGACTTAAGGTCGGACTGACAGGGTATCATGTGGAATGTTTCCTGAGCGGAAAGCAATTCGATGAATTTTTCATGAAGCCCTTTTTGGAAGTATGCGAACCTTATATGCAGGCAGGCGTGAAGTTTTTCCTCAAAGGTGAAGGCAAGTTTCTCAATACGATCGAAAGGTACCGGCAAACACCCAAGGGCAGCATGATTATTATGCTGGAGGAAGATGATCCTTTCGAGGTCCACAAACTGGTTGGTGATTGGTGCACACTGGCCACGGGTATAAGCGCCAGCCTCTTAAAATACGGAACGAAGCAGCAGTGCATCGATTATGTCAAAAAGTGCTACGATACTTTTGCCCCGGGCGGCGGATTTATCTTCATGCAGGACAGGCCGCTTCTCAGTGCCAATGATGCCAACCCGGAGAATATTACAGCCGTTTATGAATTCGCCAACGAATATGGAAAAAAATAAGAAGGGATGAGGTATCCGTGGCTGAAGAAAAGTATAGCATAACCGAGTTATTTGCCATGCTGCAGGCTGATGATTCCTGGGAGAAGGACCCGGAGCAAAGAGCGCAATGGATAGAACGTTTTAAGATGTCACTAAACGTTTGGTATTGTTAGAAATAGGGGCAGGCTTTTGCTGTAAAACGACGAACCGGCAGACTGCTGAATCATATCGGCCGGTTCGTTGATCTGTTTACTCTGATTTAAACAATTGAAGTGTATGCCATCACACTATTCTTGGTAAGCCATTCACAATTTAACGTCGGAAAGGTTGTCTTTTCCGATATATCTAAAAAGGGGCGAATCATGATGAACCTAGCTGTGCAAAGTGATGAAGAATTATTGGCAGGTTATGCCGCAATATTATCACGACTGAAAGAACTGATCAAAGAAGACCTGATGGTACTAATAACCGATAAAACTCATATTCTTTATTTTTATCCCGGATACAAACTGAATGCTTCCAACATGCAACTGGTCGGCCTTGAATTGCCTGCGGACGATGATCTCGGCCGGTGTGTGAGGACCGGAGAATCCAATACGGAATTACGCCCCAAAGAAGCATTTGGTGTTCCTTTCTTAGCTATGACGGCCCCCATTCATAATAGCCGGGGGGAAATCATCGGCTGTGTATCGATTGGGCGGAGTATGGAAAAAGAGGCCAATCTGGAGGAAGCATCAGAGAGCCTGGCCGCCAGCCTCCAGGAAGTGAACGCCGGCCTGCAGGAGATCGCCTCAGGCTCCCAGATACTTTCGTCTAAAATTAACAGCGTGGTCCAATCGGCCAATGACTCTGCGGTAAAAATTAAAGAAGTCAATCAAGTCATCCGTGCCATTGCCGATGTATCCGCCCATTCCAACCTGTTGGGGTTAAACGCCGCCATTGAAGCCGCACGTGCCGGAGAACAAGGGAAGGGCTTCGCCGTTGTGGCTGAGGAGATGCGGACCCTTGCCAGGCAAAGTAAAGATTCGGCAAAAATGGTTACAGAAATACTTACCCAAATGAAAGATTCCATAGAAAGCATCATCTGGGAAGTTGATCAAATCGGTGGTATTGCCGGAAATCAGGCGGCATCTACCCAAGAGATTACAGCTGCCCTTGAGGAAATAAGCGAAAATTCCCAAACCTTAGTAGAACACGCTAAGATTAAGATCGAGAACCGCTGAGGCCGCTCCTATCCTTAGGCCAGATTATATCTTTTAATCTTGCGGTAGACTGTTGATTTGCTTACCCCTAATATTTCAGCCACTAACGGAATATCATGATTAAATTCTTTCAGCATTTTTTCCAGCATGACTTTTTCCACATGATGAATCGTGCCATAAGCATCCGCCTTTTCAGTATCTGGAGCTTCTCCCGGCGCAAGGGACGGTGGAGATGACTGGATGACAATATTCGGGATATGTTCCGGCAGGAGAACCTTGCAATTCCGGCTTTTGGCTATCGTCATCATATACAGGATTACATTCTCCAGTTGCCGTACATTGCCTGGCCAATCGTATTCCTCCAGGATCTGGAGCGCTTCATTGGAGATGGACAGAGACTCCGGATTGTTTTGCCCGCAGCTGTTCATGAAATAGGAGACAAGCAGCTTGATATCCCCCTTTCGGTCCCGTAACGGCGGGATGTTGATGGGGAACATGGAGATTCTGTAGAAGAGGTCGGGGCGAAACTGACCGCTCTCCATCAAATCCTTAAGGTTACGGTTGGTGGCCGTGATCAAATTGAATTCAATTTGATGGGAGACGTGATCGCCGATCCGCGTTACCTGCTTGTCCTGGAGAACACGCAATAAGACAGCTTGAAGTTCATAGGGCATATCGCCGATTTCATCCAAAAATAACGTACCCCCATCAGCCATTTCGATTTTTCCCTTCCGCCCTTTCCTGTCCCCGCCGGTAAAAGAACCGGAAGCATAACCAAACAGTTCACTGCTGATCAGCTCACGAGGGATTGCCGCACAGTTGATGGCCACAAACGGCCCTTTTTTATCCTGACAGTTGTGAATGGCTTTGGCAAACAATTCTTTGCCGGTACCGCTTTCCCCGGTCAGCAGGATATTTCCATTTGAGTTGGCGAAACACACAGCCTGATCAATGGCGTTGCGGAAAGCATGACTCTCGCCAATCAAACTGTTGAAACAGTCGGCAGCCGGTGAGCATTTGCCCGGAGCCGTAGCTTGGCCGGACTCTTTGGCATTGGAAAAAAGCAGGATCGAACAGGATCTGCCTGCCGCTTCAAAAGGCCTGATCTGAACAGAATAAAGGCCGGTGGCCGGCGGGGAACAAATCACTTCGGTAATGATCGTTTGTGCCTGGGTTTGGATAAGGGGAAGGAGTTTGGAATTGGCAGGAAGATACCTTCTAATATTGCCGGCTTGACCATCGGTCGGCAGGGTGGGAAAAAAGCGGCGGCCTGCCGGATTAATGCCGATGATCGTTCCTGCCGGGTCGACGACAATAATGGGGGGATCGTTGATCAGGTCGGGGCAAGGGATTTCTTCCCGGCCAACAGGGATGTCTCTCTCGGCAGGGGGGCGGATACTGGTCTGAATCCGGTGTGCCAACAACAGCACTTGAGTCAGGATGGTGGACACTTTCTCCGCGGTATCTTTTTCCCAGGGAATTCCCGTTTCCCGGTAAGCCAGGGTAATGATGGCATCGAGATTGCCGCTCACGTCAAAAATCGGTGCGGAAGCACTGTTGATATTGAGGTCGCTCTCCAGATAATGCTCCGGTCCCAGCAGTACTGCCGGACACATGGAGCGTTTACAGAGCAGATGGGAAGTCAGTCCGCTCTTGCGGATTTCTCTGGGTTCATTGCTAAAAAGAAACTCCTGAACAAAATAAGACTCGATACCGCTTTCTGTTTTTTGAAAAAAGAACGTACCCTGCCGGTCGTGAATGTTCATAAAGATGGGGATCTTATTGAAATCTCCGAGGTCATGGATCGTCGGAAAGACAATCTGGGCAAAGGGCATGAGATTTTCGTTTCTCAGCATATCCTCCTCCGGATCATGGGTTTTATCTGACGGCCGTAAGCCCAGCTTATAGGATTCGATCCAAACCTTTTTAATCTCGGCGCGCGGATATTCAGAGGTCATTACGGCATCGAGGTCCCCGTCCAGCAGGGACTTCTTACAGCGAACGGTGGTCTCCCAACGGTCTTTGGTCATAGGTCGGTTGTCCACATCCCACAGGGGAGCTTGCTGAAGATTGGGAACGATCATTTGGTTCAGTACGTCATCGAATTTTTTTAGGTTAAACGACTTCGATTGCATAAATTTCCCTCCCAAAGCAATTTGACGTCAAGCTACTGATTTAGTTATTATAAATGTTGTCATTTGTGAATGGGAATTCTTGCTCAATATCTTATTTTAACATTTTTTCATACGAATCACATTGTATAATCCCAGATTCGACTATATGTTATATTTTTAAGCATCGATTGTCGCAGCTTTGAGGCGGAGCTGCTGCGGAAACAAGTACGCCAGCCCTGGAGCGCCTGAGCGGCGCGGATGTATGATAAGCTGCATGAAAGTCTGATATGTAACTAGATCATATAAGATGCATGTGAGGATGCTCACTATTTACGAAGGAGGATTACTCTATGAACTCTCAACCAAACAAAAAATTAGGACCTATTGTGGCCATCATGTCAATGTTCATTTTTATCCCTGACTTTTTCATAATCTCAAGTATTCTCAGCAAAATCTCTGAGTCTTATCCCCATATCTCCATGGCCGGTATTACCTATCTGCTCACCTCGGTCAGCCTGGCCCAGATGGCCGGAGCGCTGATTACCGGTGTCGTTCTGGGGCGCAGGATTTCATTCAGAGGGCTGTCCCTCATTGCCATTGCGATCTACGTGATCTTCGGGGGAATGCCTTTCTTCTTTTCCATGTCTTTCGGCGCGCTGATGTTTACCCGGGTTGCTTTTGGCCTGGGTCTGGGCTGCTGGCTTCCCATCTGCCAGTCCTATATTGCCAAATTGTATGACGACGAGGCCAAGCGTGCCGATATCCTCGGCATCGGCATGGCGCTCTTCAATGTCGGACTGATCCTCGGCATTATGGCCGGAGGTATCCTTGGGGCATTTAACTGGCGTTATACCTTCGCCTTTTATCTCCTCGGCAGTATTTCCTTTGTTTTAGTAGCCATTTTTATGAAAGAACCAGTAAATGAAGCGGAAGGAAAAAAAGAAAAGATACGCATCCCCAAGGAGGCTTTCGGAATTATGGGCTTTTTCATACTGGCTCAGTTGATCTTTGGGGTCTTCTCTTCTTACATCAGTTACGTCGTAGCGGAAATCCACGGTACACCCATCCTTGCCAGCACCATGATGACCGCCTTCAGCATCGCCTGCATTGTGATCGCCCTCTTCTTTGGCCCATTGTACCGCCTGGTTAAGCAGTATATCCTCTTGTTTGCTTCAGCCCTTGTCGTCGTCAGCTATGCCCTGCTCTATCTTGGCGGCACTTCCGCTTCCATTCCCTTGTTATTTTTAGGCGCCGTGTGCTGCGGACTGGCTACGAACATGTGCAGCACGGGGGTTGCTATGATGTTAAGCATTACGGTGCCCCAGGCTTCTGTAGCCGCTGCCATGAGCGCCTCCATAATTTGTATGAACGTCGGAACCTTTCTCACCAGCCCTTTTCTGCAAATCATCTCTATAGCTGCCGGTGAGGGGGCCCCCGCCTATACAGCCTATCTCGGCGCCCTTCTGCTCGCCGTCGTCCTGCTGATCATCGCGGTTCCCTTCAGCACAAAACTCAGAAGAGCTGCCAAGGCAAAGGAAACTATGCCAGCTGCTTAAAGTGTTTAAAGAGCACAAAACTTAATTCAAGTAACGAATCAATAAGAATAGACAAGGAGAAAAAAATCACCTTGTCTATTCTTGTTTTTAGTCCTTATTCTCTGTCTTTGACTCTGACTCTTTCTCTTTCGCTAACTCTGCTTTGCATTTGATGCATTTCTTGCTTATCGGGGGATTAAGGGCACCACATTGGGGGCATTTTACTGGCTTTTGAGCGCTGGGTGGTCTAAAACACATTGTTTAATTCCCTCCTCATCATCATTATAAAAAATTTGTCATTCTATGTAATAATGCAAATTTCATGCCACCCAGCCAGTCCGGATTATATGAGGTTCAGTTATTTCAAATTATCATAAATGCGCCTTTTTACTATATTTTAAAGCTACAAAATTACACGCCATGCCCTTGGGGGCTATCCAGCTTTCTCATTCTATGTCATTGCTGCGACAGCCTTTTCGCATAGTGAAAAAACCTATTGGCTGAATGTTATCATATTACGTCCCATTGGCAAGTCATGTGATTAATTTGCTCCCTTTCTACTGCAAACGAAGGATTTTGTTGGTATTTGTCGAATATTGCGCATCACTAGGATTTTTAGCAGAAAAAAATATAGGGGGGACAAGCAGATGAAATGGGTGGAAAATATAAAAACTGTTTACAAGTTGGGGATTCTTGTCATCATTGCCTTCTTTTCCTTAGGTTCCGTCGGGTTTACAGGATACTACGATCTGAAAATTGCCAATGATAATTTGCAAACAATGTATGAAGACCGCTTAATCCCGGTAAAGATCGCCTACGATACCCGTTCCGATATCCGGGCCCTGAACGGCTTTCTTCTGGAATTGATGCTGACCGTCGATCGGGCCAAAAATCAAACCCTTCTGGACTCTATTCAGGAAAAAGAGCAGGGAATTGAGGATAAGCTCAGCCAACTGGAAGACCTGAGCCTGGATCCGCAAAGCCAGGAGTTGTTTCTGAAGATTAAAACCTCCCATAAACAATACGACCAGACTAAAAATCAGATCCTCGCTTTTGCCCAAGCCAATCTCAATGATAAGGCCTATAACCTCTATGAAACCTCCGGTGGCCATCTGTCAGACCAGTTAGTGGAAGATATGCGGGCTCTGGGAGAATACTACTCCAGCCTTTCCCACCAGGCCAGCCTGGACTATGAAGCAAGCTTTAAACATACTTTGTGGTTTATGGGGGCGATCGTTGCCGCCGCTCTCTTCTTGCTGGCAGGAAGCGGCTATATCATCGCTTCTTCCCTAACCAAACCCCTGGGGACCATGGTCGAAGTCTGCAATGATTTTGCTGCCGGAGATTTCCGGGATAAACAGCGGCAGAGCGGCGCCGGTAGAGCGGATGAGATTGGCCTGTTGTACCAGGCCTTAGTCGCCATGCAGAATAACCTCCGCCCCTTGATCAAAGGAATCTCCACCTCCGCGGAACAGGTAGCGGCCTCCAGTCAGGAGCTTACGGCCAGCTCGGAGCAATCCGCCCAGGCGGCAGGGCAAGTGGCCGCCTCCATTTCCCAGATCGCCTTAGGAGCCGAACAGCAATTGGCGGCTGCCAATGAGACGGCTGCCGTGGTCGGGCAAATGTCCCTGAACATGCAGGAAATCGCCGCCAAAGCCAATCAGGTGACCTTCCAGTCCAGCCATGCCAATGACCAAGCCAATCAAGGCATCACCACTGTGGAAAAGGCGGTGGCCCAGATGACTCAAATCGAGGGCACGGTCAATTCCTCCGCCGATGTGGTCGCCAAGCTGGGCAGACGGTCTCAGGAAATCGGGGAGATTGTGGACACCATTTCCGGAATTGCGGCCCAGACCAACCTTCTGGCCCTCAACGCCGCTATCGAAGCGGCCCGGGCCGGAGAGCAAGGCCGGGGCTTTGCCGTAGTGGCCGATGAAGTTCGCAAGCTTGCCGAGCAGTCCCAGGAAGCGGCCCGGCAAATCGCCCTCCTGATCGGTGAAATCCAGACCGATACTGAACAAGCCGTTGCGGCCATGAATCACGGAACCCGGGAAGTCAAAGCAGGGACGGAGGCGGTGGATGCCGCAGGCCAGTCCTTCCGGGAGATCGCCCACCTGGTAACCCAGGTCTCGGGCCAATTGCAGGAGATCGCCACAGGTCTTCAGGCCATGGATTCCGACGGCCGGCAAATCTTCAGCTCTGTGCAAAGCATCGATCAAATCAGCACTACTACGGCATCCGAAACTCAGACCGTCTCCGCTGCCACTGAGGAACAACTGGCCTCCATGGAGGAGATCGCCTCTTCCAGCCAATCCTTATCCGAACTCGCTCAAAATCTGCAAAATGAGATCGCCAGATTTAAATATTAGACTTTTAGAACTTGGCTGCAGCTCATGATTAACTTGCACCCTTGTACAGCAAAAGACAGATGCCACGCCGGAAAACGTGGTATCTGTCTTTCTGACTTCCTGCCCAAATATACGCCCAACCAGTGAAAATCAGCTCAGGCTTGTTTTTCTTTTTTCATTCCAGGCATAGTCATTGCTAAGATCATGGACAGCAGGGTAATGATAATAAAGGCGGCAAACAGGACATGCATGGAACTGTTTAAGGAAAGGGTTATTTGCTCCGCCGCAAGGGCGGCATGGGATAGGTCCGGCTGATAAAGGTTGCCCGGATTGATCCCTTCTATGCCTTGCCGGGTGAAATATTTAGTAATATACAGGTTAAAAATAGTCCCGAACACACTGATGCCGATGGTCTGGCCCAGGGTTCTGAGCAAGGAATTGGTTCCCACCGCAGCTCCCCTTTGGCTGTACTCCGCCGAATCCTGAACGATGATGGTCAGGGCCGCACTGGCTCCGCCGAAACCGATCCCCATAATAAAGCCATAGACGAGAATGATGGGCAGGGGAGTATCTATTCCTAGTGTGAACAACAGCAGGGTACTGAGCAGCAGTACAGCATTGGAGGCCAGAATAACATTCTTCCCTCCATACCTGACCAAAAGCCTGCCCAGGATAAAGGAGACGATCAGCCAGGACACCGACATGGGCAGCATGGCTAAACCGGCGGCTGTGGGACGGTATCCCAAAATATTTTGCAGGTAAATCGGCAGATAAACATTGACGCCCATGAGCACGGCATAGATCAGGAAAGAAATCAGATTGACAAGGATCGTCGTTCTGGTAAAGATGGCAAAAGGAATGATGGGTTCCGCCGCTTTTTTCTCGATCTTATAAAATGCATAGAGCAGGAAGAACGTCAACAGGAGCAGCCCGGCTACCCATAAAGAGGGATAGGGAGAAGTGCTCCGATCGAATAAAAAGATGCTTAAGAAGACCACGATGGCTAAGGATAAAGTCAAGGTTCCGGCATAATCAATGCTGGGTTTCTTCTTGGCAAAGGTTTCTTTCAAGGAACTTTGCAGCAGAATGACCGACAGCAGCCCAAAGGGAATATTGATAAAAAAGATCCAGTGCCAGGAAAGCACGTCGATTAAAAATCCGCCGAAAAACGGGCCGACAAGACTGGCGATCCCCCATACCGTGCTTAAGGCACCCTGTATCTTTGCTCTTTCCGCCAGTGAAAAAACATCGCCGATGATGGTAAAGGAAACCGTAAATATAGCGCCCGCTCCCAGTCCCTGAATGGCGCGAAAGACAATCAGCATAACCATACTCTGGGCTAATCCGCATAAAAAGCTGCCCGCCAAAAATATGATAATGCCGATGGAGAGGATATTTTTCCTGCCGTACAGATCGGCAAGCTTGCCATAAGCCGGGGTCGATAAGGCCGATGTTAATAAATATACCGAAAAAACCAGGCTGATAAATTCAAATCCCTGCAAATCCCTGGCGATCGTAGGGGTAGCCATGGTAACAATCGTTCCCTCAACCGCCGCTAAAAACATGGCCAGCATAAGGGATAGTATTAAAGGTGTCTTTCTTATATTCATGATCTTATGTTCCTATCTTTTGTCATACCCAGTGGCCGTACCCGGCACAGGGATTAAAGCCGTTCTCATTATATGAGCGGTTCACACACCTGTCAAGGAGTAACTTGCCGAGGCCCTTAAAACAAAAAAACGGTGGCCTAAACAGTTCGTCCCGGATTGAATGCATGTTCAATCCGGGACGAACAAATCCTGACTCCCTATAGATAAGCTATTTAGTACTCCGCAACACCTAATTCTTCATATTTCCGGGCAATGCAAATTTTAAGTGTTACAGAGTACTCGTTTTAATCCGCGAATATCACAGGATTTTGTCAATCAATCCATAGTCCTGGGCCTGCCCGGCCGTCATATAATAATCTCTCTCCATATCCTTCTGGATTTTTTCCAGGGGCTGGCCTGTAAGCCTGCTATAGGTCTCATTCAGCTTCTCCTTGGTTTTGGTCAGCCAGTCACTATGGATTTTAATATCGGTGGTTTGTCCCTGGAGCCCGCCGGATATTGACGGCTGATGAATCAGCACTTCACTGTTTGCCAAGGCAAAGCGTTTGCCTTTCGCCCCTGCTGCCAGGAGCAGGGAGGCGGCACTCCCCGATTGGCCTATGCTGATGGTGGAAACATCGCATTTGATATAGTTCATCGTATCCATAATGGCCAATCCGTCCGTTACGGACCCACCGGGGCTGTTAATATAGAAATGGATATCCTTATCACAGTCGGCGGATTCCAGAAAAAGCATTTGGGCGATAATCAAGCTTGCTGATTCATTGGTTACTATGCCATTAAGCATGACGACGCGATCATTCAGCAGTCTGGAAAAAATATCGCAGGAGCGTTCCCCGCGGGATGTTTGTTCGATTACCATAGGTACAAGCTGGCTCATATTAACCTCCAGGAGCTGTTTAGGCAGCCCTATTCATCATTTTAGTGAAGGAGCTGATCGTGTACATTCTCCGGTATTTCCCGGGTGCCAGTCCATAAATCCTCATAAAGGCTCTTGTAAAGGATTCCTGAGAAGCATACTGATATTTCAGGGCGATATCAATGATGGGCTGCTCAGTTTCAACAAGCTCCTCGGCAGCCTTCGCCATCCGCCTCCTGGTTATATATCTGGTGACGGATTCGCCTGTTACTTTGTGAAAAAGCCTGTGATAGTAATATTTCGACAGGTAGGCTTTTTGGGCAAGGTCCTCAAGGTCAATCCTGTCATCCAGATTTTCTTCAATATAGTCAAGGGAATCATACACCTTGGCACGATAATCCATATACTTTCTCCTTTCCAAGAATCTGTCATCATTATATACTCAAACGGCGATTCGTTCTTGATAATTTTTGCTTAAAATAAAGAGCGTACGCCAATGTTCATTAGGTTCTGAACATTGGGCGATACGCTCTTCTTCTCCAGGCAAGCTCTGATAACGTCCAAGGGTGGGGTCTCCAAGCAGGGAGAGCGCATCAGGGCATGTGTCCTAATGCTCCACCCCGCCGCTGACAATACTGTAATAAGCCCGGGAGGTAAACACATACACCAGCACATAAAACAAGGTGAATACCAGATAGCAGCCTACCGTGACGGCAGCGAGCAGACTTATATTGGTCAGACTGAACAGCGCCATCAGCTTGGAAATCATGGGAAAGGCAAAGGTTATATGAACGCCCGCGGCAGCCAGAGGAAGAAAGAACACCGTCAGCACCTGGGAATTGATGCTCTTGCGGATTTCCCTTCTTGTCATGCCTACTTTCTGCATGATGTCAAAGCGGGCCTGATCCTCATAGCCTTCACTGATCTGCTTATAGTACATAATCAGCACTGCTCCCAGGATAAAGACGATCCCCAGCAAAACCCCGAGGAAAAGCAATCCTCCATACAGAGCATAGAAATCGGCCCGCTCCTGGGCAACAGAATGGATACTGGCGGCGGGAAACTGAGGATCTTCCAGCTGCATCCGGCTGACCGACTCCCCAATATCCTCTCTCAGGGCAATCTGCACTTCCTCGGCAAGGTTCAGATCGAACCCGTAATAATGATACAGGCTGGAAGCCCTGTCTCCGTAGATCTCCTTCTGCTTCTCAAAAACAGCCTCCATGGGGGCCAGTTCCGGGACAACGATAAAGAAAGAAGGAACGACCTGCATACCATCCATACCGTTATCTACAAATTTCGACACAGTCTTCTTGATCTTCAAGGTGCCGGCCCCGGCCACCTCAAGTCTGTCATAAGCATAATCCCCCTTGCTGGAGTACAGGAGGATCTCGTTTTGACCCAGAGTTTCCCCGGCCCCTGTCAGCCGGTTATAATCCTCCAGGGGAATGATCAACAACTGCCGGAGGTTGGCCGAATCCTCATTCCGCAAGGTCTGACCCTGTTCGCGCTTAAAGCTCACCTGCTCCCCTTCCAGATATCCGGTCACCCCCAGATAGCGGTAACTAAGACTGTTTTCCGGCTGGAGGCCCCTCTTTTCCAGAGCTTTGTCCACAGCCCCGGTCAGGGCAGCGGTATAAGCCGGATCGATGGAGTGGATCTCCACCTCCACCTGCCGGGGATACCGGGAGCGCAGACTGTCCTCCGCCCCTATATACAGGCAGACCGTCGAGGACAGCATCACCAGCACCATGGTGGAGAGGATGCAGATGGAAGCCAGCCCGGCCCCGTTGCGTTTCATACGATAAACCATGGAGGAAACGGAAACAAAATGACTCGTCTTGTAATAGTACCTTTTGTTCTTCTGCAAAAGCCGGCAGAAGACCACGGAACCGGCAATAAACAGCAGGTAAGTCCCTATGATCACCATCACCACCGCCACAAAGAACCAGAGCATGGCCGCCAGGGGCTGCTGAATGCTGAGGGCCAGATAATAGGCTCCGGCCAGAATGAGCACTCCCGGCAAAGCCAGGGCCCAATTGGCCTGGGGCGGCTTTTCCCCCACGGTGTCGCTGCGCAGCAGCTCCACGGGCTTGGAGACATGAATCTGCCGCAGCCCATTGAGCAGAATCAGCAGAAAAATAGCGGCAAAGAGGAGGGCGGCCTCTAAAAGGGATGGCCAGTCCACGGAAAATCCGGATTGGATGGTGCTCTTGAGCACATGAGCCAGGGACAGCTCGGCAACCTTGGCAAAGAGGACGCCGCAGAACAGGCCCCCGGCCACCGAAACAGTCCCGATCACAATGCTCTCCCAGGTAAGAATCCGGGCCAGGTTCCATTTGCCCATGCCGAGAATATTATAAAGGCCAAATTCTTTTTTCCGTTTCCGAATCAAAAAGGAGTTGGTATAAAACAGGAAGATCAAGGAAAATACTCCCATGACCCCCCGGCCCAAAGTCAGGATCGCCTGCAGGGAACCCCCGCCGGGCATGGCGCCCACGGCAGGATTGACCGCTAGAAAAGAGATGATGTAAAACATCATGACCATACCCATGCAGGTCAGTATATAAGGCAGGTAAAGCTTGCGGTTTTTGGCCATGGCGGTCAGGGC
Source organism: Desulfitobacterium sp. LBE (assembly GCF_007830365.1). Classification (NCBI taxonomy): domain Bacteria; kingdom Bacillati; phylum Bacillota; class Clostridia; order Eubacteriales; family Desulfitobacteriaceae; genus Desulfitobacterium; species Desulfitobacterium sp. LBE. The sequence continues at coordinate 2,948,767 of NZ_VLKD01000001.1, forward strand.
CAGTCTGAGATAAAGTCCCCCTGTCATGGTCTGTCCCCCCCTGTCGCCAGCAGGGTAAGGGTATCGGATATCTTCTGATACAACGCCTCATTGCTGCTGTTCCCCCGGTAAATCTGGTGAAATACCTCCCCATCTTTAATGAACAGCACCCGGCCGGCATGACTGGCCGCCTTGACTGAGTGGGTCACCATCAAAAGGGTCTGCCCCTCCCGGTTGATCTCCCCAAACAGGCGGAGCAGTTCATCCGTGGCTTTGGAATCCAGAGCTCCGGTAGGCTCGTCCGCCAGGATCAGCCGGGGATTGGTAATCAGGGCCCGGGCTACCGCCGCTCTCTGCTTCTGTCCCCCCGATACCTCATAGGGATATTTGGCAAGCAGCTCCACAATCCCCAGCTTCCTGGCAATGGGGGTGAGCCGTGCTTTCATTTCCGGGTAGGATTTGCCGGCCAGGACCAGAGGCAGGAAGATATTATCCTCAAGAGAAAAGGTGTCCAGCAGATTAAAATCCTGAAACACAAAGCCTAAATTATCCCGGCGGAAGGCGGCAATGTCAGACTCTCTGATCTTGCTCAGATTGTGCCCGTCGAGAAGGACCGTGCCCCCGGTAGGCTTATCCAGAGCAGCCAGAATATTAAGCAGAGTGGTTTTGCCGGAACCCGACTCCCCCATAATGGCTACGTACTCTCCCTTTTCCACGCTGAAGGACACACTGGCCAAAGCCTGAATCTTCTGGCTCCCAAAGCGGGTGGTATATACTTTTTCTAACTGATTAACTTCTAAAATCGTCATTAATTTCTTCTCCTCCGTTATCTGCAAATCCAAGGCTGAGACACGCTCATCTTTCCCCCATGATTTGGCTGCAAGTAAACATGTCCTGACTCTAGTTTACGCAAAACAGGGAAATATCCGCCATGGCTTTGGCTTACATTTCCCCGTTTAACCTTACTTTTTTGCAAGGTTGCTTATTCTATTGCCAATTCAGCGCTTTGCAGATCGAGCCGGATCTCCGTGCCCCTGCCGGCAGCAGAAACGGCGGTGATCTCATGGCCCAGATTGCGGCAGATCCGGCGGCAGAGGTAGAGCCCTATGCCGCTGGCTTTCTTATCTGTGCGCCCGTTAAAGCCGGTATAGCCCTTTTCAAAAATCCGGGGCAGGTCTTCCGGTGCGATGCCCATGCCGGTATCCCGGATGCACAGGGTTTTCGGCTCTTCCAGGGTAATGGCGATGGTCCCGGACCGGGTGTACTTAAGAGCGTTGGACAGGATCTGCTCAATGACGAACAGGAGCCATTTTTCATCCGTCAAAACCCAGCAGTTCAGGGGTTCATACTCCAGCCGGATCTTCCGGCGGATAAACTGAGAAGCATATTTGCGCACCGCCTGTTTGATTATGCCGTCCAAATCATACTCCCGGATCAGATAATCCGTGACGGGAGCCTCCAGCCGCAGATAGCAGAGGACCATTTCCACATAGTGTTCAATGCGCTGAAGCTCCTCCCTCAGCTCCCGGCTGTGTGGGGTGTCCCCCTGCTCCCCTTGCAGAAGAAGCCCCATGGCGGCGATAGGGGTCTTGATCTGATGGGCCCATACCGTATAGTATTCTACCAGATCCGTATACCGCTGGCGCATGTGGCCGGTCAGCTGCAGCTTATCTTCATAAAGAACCCGGATGACGGCCTGATAGTCTTCCTCCAGGGGTCCCCAAGGCTGGGGAAGACCGGCGGCGGTCACCGTGATTTCCCGGCGCAGAGCCTCCAGCCGTTTATGCCTCTCATAAAAAGCCCTGTAATCCAGAACCACCAGGATCACCCCCAGAAAAGCACAGAGCACCGCTCCGTAACCCACTGCTTCCACCGGCAGTTCATAAAGGGCAAACACTATAGCAAAGATGAGGCAAAAGCCCAGGAATGCTCCGATAATTTTACGCTGTGACTTCAGATAAGCGAAAAACAAGTCCATCGACCGGCTCCTTATTCCAGCTTACCGGACCCTCTTCACTGGGCCGGTGTTTCCCTTCCCCACTCTGCCGGGCAATCCTGCTCTGCCCGGCGCCTTTCACTCAATCAGATAGCCCAACCCTTTTTTGGTAAGGATAAAATCCTTCAACCCTGCGGCCTCCAGTTTCTTGCGCAGGCGGGTCATGTTGACGGTCAGGGTATTTTCATCCACAAAGCTGTCCGTTTCCCACAGCCGCTGCATCAGGGTATCCCGGCTGACCACCCTGCCCTTGTTTTCCATCAGGGCCTGGAGGATGCGGTAATCGTTTTTCGTCAGTTCGATATGCTGTCCCTGATAGGTCAGGCTGGCATCGGCGGTATTTAGCAAGGCTCCGCGATGTTCCAGGATCTTGACCTGTCCGGCGAAGTGATAGGTCCGGCGCAGAATGGCCTGTATTTTGGCTGTGAGCACATTCAGATCAAAGGGCTTGGCGATAAAGTCGTCTCCCCCCATGTTCATGGCCATGACGATATTCATGTTGTCCCCTGCCGAGGAAATGAACATAATGGGGACCTGGGACACTTTGCGGATCTCCCCGCACCAGTGGTAGCCGTTATAAAAAGGCAGGGCGATGTCCAGCAGCACCAGCTGGGGGTCCAGTGCGGCGAACTCAGCCAGGACGTTCCGGAAATCCTCCACACAGCGGGCTTCCAGACCCCAGGACTGGATATGTTTGCGGATAGCCTCGGCAATGGTGGCATCGTCTTCCACAATCAGAATTTTATACAAACTATCCCCTTCTTACTCATACAGGTGATTAGCGCGAACCGCTTAAAAAACTCTGAGTTTATCATAACCCCTTCAGGCAGGAAAGGCAAAGAAGCCAATCTTGAACTTGCTGTTCTTCAAAATCGCCTGTCACAGCCAATCCCGGCAGCAACTTCGCATCAGGGCATTCCTGAGCTATATTGATCTCTATTTGCCCAAATCCCCCGCCGCCATGGGTGCAAAAGGGAATAACCGTTTTCCCCTTCAAATCAACGCTGCGCAAAAAGCTCAGGATGGGCGGTGCAAAAGACTTGAACCAATTGGGGGTTCCGATAAAGATATAGTCATAATCATTGATGGGCTCATTTCCAGACAATAGCTTAGGACAGTATCCCCTTTCGATTTCGCTTCTTGCTTCTTTTGTTGCGCCATTATAGGTAAATGAATAAGGTTTTTCCGGAATTAATTCTCTGATATCTCCATCGGTAATAATCGCTATATCCTCTGCTAAACTCTTTGTGGTATCCGAATAAGAGTAGTATACAATCAATGGTTTGCTCATCCATAGTCCCTCCCTGCTCCTGCTTATTAGGTAGTTTATGCTTGTCTTGTTCTATCTTAAGGGCCATGAGCTTATGGTGTCCAGCACATTGCTGATTTAACTATCATTTGCTATTGTTACTAAGTAAATGAGAAGTGAGGAGATCATTATGAAATATGAACCTAAAATCGAAAAAGAAATCATGTGTCCCATCGAATACGGCCTTGATGTCTTCGGCGGGAAGTGGAAAGCGAGAATATTATGTGTGCTTTCTACAAACACAGTGATTCGCTATAATGCCATCAGAAAAGAACTGGGCAATATTACCGATGCGGTCCTTGCCGCTATGCTTAAAGAGCTTATTGCCGATGAATTAATTGAACGGACACAATATAACGAAATTCCTCCCAAAGTAGAGTACGCACTGACAGACAGAGGACGCTCAGTGTTGCCGATTCTTCAGAACATCTGCCAATGGTCACGACAGCAGACCAAAGATGAATTGGAGAAAAAACTTCCCCCCTGTAAAACTTGCGACCAGCTTAAAAAATAGTTACTATTAAATTTATTAGTCACTCATAAAATTCCTAATATATTGAGCGTTCATAGTGGGTTTGTTATACTCCAGTCATGGTCAAACCCCTAAAAATTAACGCCAATGGAGGAATGGAACATGAGTGTAAAAGCATATCTTGAAATCACTATGGTGATTAATGAAGCCGATCGCCCGGCGGCCGGAAAAATCTATGCTGACTACCGGCAGCCTTTCTTGCGCCAGATCAAAGGCGCTCTTACCAAAGACCTGCTTATCCGCGAGGAAGATGTACAAGTTCTGCATGGCTTTGACAGCGTGGAGAATGCTCAGGCCTACTTAACCAGTGATCTGTTCAAAAACGATGTTTTCGTTGGTCTTAAGCCCCTGTGGAGTGCCGACCCTGATGTAAAAATTTATACTGTTGCTTAGGTTAAGCTCCATCCATGTATAGAACCAAAAGCCTGCCTCTCGACGTTAAAACGTTTGGCGGCAGGCTAATTTTCCTTTGGCAGGACTGGATACGTTTGCGATGGTCTCCGCGCTTCCCTTCTTGCGCATACAGGTAATGGGAATGAACAGTTTGAATGTTCCTTGCTCAACGTTTTAAACCGTAAATTTGCTGAGACTTACCTGCAGGCTTTCCGCCATTGCAGCCAGGTTCTGACTGGAAGCGGCGATTTCCTCGATGGATGCTGTCTGCTCTTCGGTGGCGGCAGATACTGTTTGGGAGGTGTTCATATTCTCTTTGGTAATGCTCTCCAGACTGCGGACGGCTTCAACGATGCTCTGGCTCCCTTGGGCAAGCTGCTGGATGGCGGTTGAAATCTCTGCCACTTGGCTTGATACCATGCTCATAAGGGTATCGATATCTTCAAAAGCCCCCCCGGCGGTATTGACCACTTCTATGCCCGCTTGAATATCTTCACTGCTTAATTCAATCGCCGTCACCGCATCCGTAATATGGGACTGATTCAGGGTGATACGCTGGGCAATCTGCTTAGCTGCAGCCTGAGACTGTTCGGCCAGTTTGCGCACTTCTTCGGCTACTACGGCAAATCCCCGGCCCTGCTCCCCCGCTCTGGCGGCTTCAATAGCCGCATTCAAAGCCAGCAGATTGGTTTGTTCCGCTATTCCCGAAATCACATCATTGATTTCACTGATTTCCTGGGAACTGACAGCCAAGCGGCCCACGGCGCTCTGAACCTTCACAGAGACTTCGCCTATATTCTTCATTTGTTCCACAGCCCGCAGCGCCGATTTCTGTCCTTGAGAAGACGCCGTCGCCGCTTCTTTTGTTTGTTGGGCAACTCTGTTGCTGTTGACCGCCAATTGTTCTATGGTGGCTGAACTTTCTTCGACGGAGGCGGTTATTTCATCCACGCTTTTTTCCTGATTTTCCGCCCCCAAGGCTAAATTGGTTATGGTGCTGGCCACTTCACTGGCCGCTTTGGCCTGCTGCTCCGCACCGGTGGTCAGTTCCTGGGAGGAGGCGGCCACCTGTTCGGCCAGAGCGCCGGCAGTGTTTACCAAGTCCCGCAGACTCCCCAGCATGGTGTTCAGGGCGTCCCCTACAAGGCCCACTTCATCCCTGCTCTTGACTTCCACATCTTCTACGGCCAGATTTCCTTTGGCCACTTCCTGAATTTTAGCCACCAACTGATTGAGGGGGCCGACAATATTGCGGGTGAATCCATAAGCAGCAACGATCCCGATCAAAAAGAAGGCAAAGGAACAGATAATCAGGATTTTCCTCAGATTATCGACCCCAGCCATAACTTCCTTCTGTGGAGCAGTTACGGCTAATGACCAGGTTGTTCCCTCCACAGGAGCGTATCCTGTATATTTTTTTATCCCTCCGTAAATATATGAACCCACACCGCTTTCTCCGGCGACCATTTTCTTTTGCAATGCCGCAAAATCGGCCAGTCCGGGGTCTTTTTCAGCATTTTTAAAAATATTGTCCATGGTTTTAACCTTTTCAAGGTCCGCATTGGCAATGGCCGTACCCTGACCGTTGATCACAAAAACAGCTCTGGAGCCGCCCAGTTCTATAGACTGGGTAAACCTGGACAACTCGTAGCCGTCACGGGTGGCAATTAAAGCACCGATGATTTGGCTGCCATGTTTGACGGGGACCGCATAAGCAGTAATTACGGAGTCGTCAACCTTGCTTGTTTTGGGATCGGAGGCTACGGCTTTGCCGGCTATGGCTTCCTTGAAGTAGTCCTGATCGGCGATATTGACCCCGGCCACTCCCTGACCGTTGATTAAGTTTCCCTCTAAGTCCGCAATCCCCAAATCTATATATCCTGCCCGTTGGATTTCACTTTTCAAAACCCTTACTTTTTCTTCCGCGGGCACCTCCGGGTCCTTAATCGCCTCCAGGTTGGCGAGGAGTTCTAATAAACCAAGCTGTCTTTCCAGGTCGTTCTTCAATGCCAGCGCCGTCTCCCGGGAAACTATCTCCAACGATTGATTGACCTCTTTGAGTACCGCTTGAGAAGAAAAATGATTGCTGATAAACCCAAGGCTTCCACAAACGATGATGAGAAGAATACTGATCAAGAACACAAATTTTGTAGCCAGACTTTTCAACACCTGATCTCTCCCTTTTGGTTACTTGCATAACCTTATTCTGAGCAATTATTTACATGTAATTGCGGCTTCTTTTATAAAGTTGCAATAATCGTGCCAATCCAAGAAATTCCCATTTTTTACGGACAGAAGCCCCTCCATCGAGGTAAATCAGTCCTAAATTGTGACAATATTTTCATATTGCGACATTTTCCTTATGTTTTATGATCAAGAAAAACCGAGGCGAGCCTCGGTTTTTCTTGTCTCCTAATGAATGTTAAATCAAAAAACACTTATATCAAACTCTTTTATTTTCCTATACAGGGTATTCCGACCAATGCCTAACAGCCGCGCTGCCGGAGCAATTTTCCCCTGAGTCTGGGCAAGAGCAGCTAAAATCGTTTGTTTGGTTTGCTGATCAAGGAGGGAGGGACTCTCTACCCTTTTGGAGTCGGGGATTTGCCTGAGCTCCAAGGGCAAATCGTCAACCGTTAAGACATGGGAATTGGCCATGGCAATCATGCTTTCGATACAGTTTTCCAATTCGCGGACATTTCCCGGCCAGGAGTAGGCGTAAAGGTAGGGATAGACATTGTCCTCGATTCCGCAACAGGTAAGCTGATTCAGGGTGCATGATTTTTGAATAAAATACGGAACCAGGTCCCTAATGTCCTCCAGCCGTTCCCGAAGGGGCGAAAGTTCAATGGTGATAACTTTGAGCCGGTAGTAAAGATCCAAACGGAACGTCTTGGCCTCAACCAAAGATTTTAAATCTTTATGGGTGGCGGCAATGATCCGAACATTTATTTTGTGTGGTTTTGTCCCTCCGATTCGGGTGACTTCCTTTTCTTGAAGTACGCGGAGCAGAGCAACTTGTGCCGTCAAAGGCATGTCGCCAATCTCGTCCAGGAAAATCGTTCCCTGGTGAGCTAATTCAAATTTGCCCGGTTGACCGCCCCGGCGCGAACCGGTAAAAGCTCCGTCAGCATAACCAAATAATTCACTCTCTAAAAGAGAACTGGGCAGTGCTGCACAGTTAAGAGCTACAAAGGGACCCTCTCTGAAGGAGCTGAAGTCATGGATCATACGGGCAACAATTTCCTTTCCGGTCCCGCTTTCCCCTTGAATAAGAACAGAAGAGGGAGCGGCAGCCGCCTTATAAACACGATCCATAATCTGTCGAGAGCTGGGACTGCTTCCGACCCAAACAGGACTCGCGGTTTGCGGCTCAGTGAGCTGCACCGTTCCAAATGCTCCGAGGAATTCTCCCGACTCATCGGCAACCCGCCGCCAGGATGAGGCGATCTCATGACCGGACTGATTTTTCAAGTGAAGATCCAGCGCTTGATTATTGACCATCCAGCCTTTGGGAGCACTGAATACCTCTGCAACAGGCTTGCCAATAATATCGTTGCGCTTGCGTCCAATCAGGGATGCCCCGCTGGGGCTGATATTGGTAACCACGCCAAACCGGTCTATGGAAATGAATCCTTCCTTGAGCAGATCGATAGCCAGCTTTGCCCCTTCACGATAAAATTTAAGCTGACGCTCAATATCTAAGGTGCGCAAATTTTGCTCTATCAGCTTTGCCCCTAAAATGGCAATCCCAATGATCTGCTCCTGATGATTTCCCGTTTCACCGCTTATATCGATAAACCCAACAATTTCTCCCTGTACATCATGAATGGGTGCCGCCCAACAGGACATGAAATGATTTTCCTGGACAAAGTGCTCACAGCCGGAGACTGTGATGGGACAATCCTCAGTGAGTGCTGTTCCTATGGCATTGGTACCTTTGATATCTTCCCGCCAATTCGCCCCGGGAGAAAGGTGAATCTTTTGCGCTTTGGTCAGAAACGGACCATCTCCCAATGCTTCTAAAATGAAGCCTTTTTTTTCACCTAATAAGACAGTGTAGTTGGCACTTTGCAACAGCTTGCCCAGGTGGGGCAGCACAAATTCAGCGGCGCGGATGATATCTTCCTGAGAGTCCTTTAATTCACGTAATTGAGAGGTAGTTAAGATCATATTTTGAGAGATTTCAGTATGATTGACATTGTAGCTTACGCTCCGTTGCCAGGAACGGTAGATCATCGGAGCGATTCCGTTCTCAATAAGTTCGCCTTTGAGAAATTTTCGCCAATGGACATTCATAAGTGAACCCTCTCTTAAAATAAATATTCAAATAAATTTGAAAAGTACAACTATATAATTAGAATAGCACATCCCAGCAGCTGGAACAACCTTGTCGCCAAATAACCTTGTGTGCCAATATAGAGCACTTGTCAATGCTCAATGTGCAGGAATGGAGCAGAAATTTCATAAATTCCCAGCTAAAAAACACTCCCGGTCCCAAGAGTTAAGAATATATTTCTGAATATTGAGCCTATTCAATATATTTTGCTTCTCTAAGCTTCGGATGGCATGTGAATTGCATTGTAGTAAGTCAACTATCCCGAAAGGGAAATAAAATGCAAGGAGGATACACTATGTCTGTCGTGCATCAAGTCTATGGCTACTACATGCCGACCGTCAATCTTATGGGGGCCGGTGCAGCCCAGGAGGCCGGAAAACAGGCAAAAATCCTGGGAGGCAAAACAGCTCTTCTGGTGACGGATGCTTTCCTTAATCAGAGCGGACTGGCCAAACAGATCGCGGAGATTATTGAAGCTGAGGGCGTAAAGGTTGTCATCTATCCCGGAGCGGAACCTAATCCTACCGATAAGAATGTTCATGATGGCGTGGCCGTGTTTGAAAAAGAAAACTGCAATATGATTGTCTCACTGGGAGGGGGGTCTGCTCACGATTGTGCCAAAGGTGTGGGTTTGGTTGCCGGAAACGGCGGAAATATCCGTGATTTTGAAGGAGTGGATAAATCCGCAAAACCCATGGTACCGATGATTGCTGTCAACACTACGGCAGGAACAGCCAGCGAGATGACCCGGTTCTGTATTATTACCGATACGGACCGCCATATTAAAATGGCTATAGTGGACTGGCACGCTACCCCCAATGTCTCCATCAATGACCCCTTATTGATGATCGGAAAGCCTGCCCCTCTGACCGCCGCCACCGGTATGGATGCCCTGACTCACGCTGTTGAGGCTTACGTCTCCACTGCAGCTACCCCTATTACTGATTCAGCTGCCTTGATGGCGATTAAGCTCATCAGCAAGTACCTTCGCCGTGCTGTTGCCAACGGCCAGGATTTTGAAGCCCGGGACCAAATGGCCTATGCCCAATTCCTGGCCGGTATGGCCTTTAACAATGCCAGCTTAGGTTATGTTCACGCTATGGCCCATCAGTTAGGCGGCTTCTATAATCTGCCCCATGGTGTTTGCAACGCCATCCTTTTACCTCGTGTATCCCGCTTTAATCTGATTGGAAACCTTGAGCGCTTCGTAGACATTGCCGAAGCTCTGGGTGAGGAAGTAAAGAATTTATCGGCCAGAGATGCCGCAGAAAAGGCTTTGACGGCAATGACAACCTTATCCCAGGACATTAGCATACCCAGCGGACTCACTGAGCTGGGCGTAAAAGAAGAGGATCTGCAAACCATGGCCGTCAATGCCATGAAAGATGCCTGCAGTCTGACCAACCCGCGCCTGGCCAAGCTGGAAGATATTATTCAGATTTATAAGAACTCTTTATAAATCCGGCCACAGTCCTGGAGCGGATTTCAGCAGCTTGTACTGGCAAAAATCCACCTTCAGCAACTAATCTTCAGTGACTAATAAAGAAGGAAAACAGCGGGGCCTGATGCCACCGCTGTTTTCCTCTTTAGGCAGTTTCCTTGACTATCGATAAGGCCGCTTATTTTCTGTAAGTCCAACCAAATAGTCAATACTGGTGTTATAAAATTTTGCGAGCTTAATCATAACATTTAGAGGAACATCACGCTCCCCTCGCTCATATTTGGAATATAAAGATTGATCGCACCTTAAGTATTTTGCAACTTGCTGTTGGGTTAGATCATGATCTTCACGAATATCACGCATTCTTAATTGCATCAGCATCACCAAAACAAGTATATATTAGGACGATAAGTCCTATTGATCTTCAGGACTATTTGTCCTAAAACAATTTAAAAAGATCTTAAATACTATGCGGAGGAGATAAATATTGCTTACTATCGGCATTTGCGACGATAGATCCTTATGTCGCCAGCTATTACAGGCCTTCATTCGTTTAAATTAGATAAGGTTCTGGCTAAAAGGTGTCATTGTGATAGGATGCTATAAAAAGCCAATATTTAACTAAAGCAGAATTCCATTTATCCGGCTCACAGTTTCTCCTTCATTCCCTTGGTTAAAAAGTCCATGACCTTATCTCTATACATTTCATAGGTTTCCGGCTCCTTAGCTGCGAACTCTTTCAGTTCATGGCGCAGCTCCCGGAAATTGCGCTCCATACTTTCATATAAAAAAGCAATGCGATTGGCCTTAGCCTTATGATAGGCTGCATCAAGGTTTCTGCTCATTCTGTCGATAGCCTTAGCGGAAGTGCTCTGTTTTTTAGATTCCAGATCCATGTTCAGTTTCTCGACTTTAGCCTCTTCCTTTGCCTTAGCCTGGTTTAGCTCCTCGGCCTTCTTTTTCAGACCATCCACCTCCTTGGTCAGGTGGGTAACCCGACTATCCCGCTCCTCCACGGTTTTCTGGAGCTCTGCATTTTCCTGTAAGGCCTGGTCCCGTTCCGCAGCCGCCTGCCTTCGCTCCTGGATGGCCTTTTCCAGCTCGCGGGTGGTCATGCTTTCCAGATCCAGCTCCTCCATAAGCTGAAACCGTTCCTCTTCCGGGACACCCAGAAGAAGGAGGGCCTGAGTATAGTTCAAATTAGGCGGCGGCCCCTGTTTTTGAACCTGGTCCTCAGCGGTGGGAGAACCGGAATTAAGAGCACCGGCCTTCCGAGAAACCGCACCGGCAGGAGGGATCTGCTGGCTCCCATAGGCATCGAAGATACGCATCAACTTCTGAGCCCTTCTGTCTGTGTAGCTTACGGACTCCTCCAGCCACTTCAGCCATTCCCCGTGGGGAAGCAACTCCTTGGCTTCCTTCAGACGGCGGCCGACCTCAATGGCACCGGCCAGAAGAATTTTCCCGGTCTGTTGTTTAATCATGTTAATTTCAGTTGCGATTAAGAGCGGCGTCCGCTCTGTGGTCAAATCATCCATATGCTGCAGTTCCTTTCTTTAGTTGTTTTACTTTCAGCATATGGAATCATGACCCCAGGGGTGAAAAGCTTCCTTAATACAGGTTTGTCCCAAATACGACGGCGCGGTCGTATTTGGGACAAATCCAAATTACAATTATCTCTTAACAGTAATGATGATATGGCTCTTCAAGTATCTTGATGCTGCCTTTATCGGTTTACATACCATAAAAAGTTGTGTGACAGACTCGGCATCAGTGTTCGAGACTTTTTTGACAGTGAGCTGTTTTCTAATCTAGAGCAGGAAATCAAGTAGGGTATATGAAAAGCAAAATTTCTTAAACCTCGGCATAGCGAAATGTTTTTAGGGCCAGCAGCAGCGCTGCCATTGCCACTAACGATGTCAGGCCCATATTGGCAAAATAGTCGGCCCATGCCAAATCAAAAGCACTGCGCAAACCATTGACCAACCATTGAAAAGGATTCCATCTGTTGATGGCTTGAATGAATGCCGGAGCATTATTCAAGGAGTAAAAGGCGCTGCTGCTCAACAAGAGAGGCATGGTAACAAGGTTTGTCAGAAGACTGACATTGTTTTCTGTCCGGCTCAGACTGGCAATGACAAAGCTAAAGAAAACATAACTGAGAGTTGCCACCAAAATGATGGGAATCATCGCCAGGAAGGATGGCAGGGAGACATTCAGTTTAAATACAAAGACTCCCGACAACAATACAAGCAGCGCACATAAAAAAGAAATCAAAGTCCAGGCGCCTGATAGGCCGCATACATATTGCCAAAGGGGCATGGGCGTCACCCGCAGCAGATGGTAGACACCTCTCCGGCGTTGTGCCAGGATGGCAAAAGAGGTGGTCGTGAAAGCGTAAAATAAAATACTGACAGCCATCATCCCGGTTACGATGCTCTGGGGATATTCCGGGGATTTTATCAGCATTCCTAACCCAACCATGCCCCCGATGGGCAGTAAAACCGACCATAGCAGTAAAAAGGGATCCCGGCTTGCCGATTTGAAGGTAAGGCTGAACAGTGTTTTCATCGTTGTGTCTCCTTTCCTGGCACGGTATCCGTCAGCCCAAGATACAAATCATCAAGATTTTCCGCATGATACTGCTCTAAAAGACGATCCGGCCGGCCTTGAGCGACAATTCGCCCGTCATGCATCAAAATGATCCGGTCCGCTATACGAGATACTTCCTCCATATCATGAGAAGAAAAAAGCACAGTCACTTTGTTTTTCGCCAGTTGCTGAATCATCCTTCTTATTTCCTGCCGGGCACGGGGATCAAGCCCTGAGGCCGGTTCGTCAAGTATGATTAAATCCGGATTGTGGATCGTCGTGACAGCAATCGCCAGCCTTTTTTGTTGCCCGCCGGACAAACGGGAGGCCAGGGTTTTTCTGGCCTCCTGCAAATTGCATTCCGCCAATTTGGCGTCTATTTGCTTCTTATCCAGCTTTGCATGATACAGTGCCGCAAACAGCCGCAAATTTTCTTCGGCTGTATAACCCTCAAAAAAAGGGGTGGCTTGAAGCTGCACACCCACGTGGGCCCGGTAATCCTCTCTCCAGCGGGTGATCTTACCGGCATCGGTTGGCAATATCCCCAGGAGCATGGCCAGGGTGGTTGATTTGCCGGCCCCGTTTGTGCCGATCAGAGCGAGAATTTCACCCTGCCGAATTTCCATGTCAATCCCTTTCACAACTTCGCGGCTGCGAAAGCGTTTGCATAGACCTTTCGCCTCAATTAAATTCATAGACAAAACCTCCTCTTATATAACGTTGTTTATTCAATGTTGAGTATATGAGTATTTTTTTCTCCCCCGGCGACGAGGGAGAGTTTTAATTCTCAGTGTCTAAAAGTTCCAGCGCCTTATCAACAAAGTCCTGCTGCTGCTCTATCAGGGAAAGCATGTTATCCATCACCAGCATGACCATGGGAGGAATGTTATGAGCCATGGCTGCGTCTTTGGCCGCCAGGCCTTGCTTTACGGCATCATACTCTTCTTGCAATGCATTGCGCTGCTGTTGCAGGGCTTTCCGGCATTCATCCTTTCCCAGCTTCTCATAAAAAGATAGTCCGGAATAAAGGGTTGAAGGATAAAGTACGGAAGAGGTTTTAAGTGCATCCTTGATCAGTTCCTGAAGATAGATTTTTCCGGCCTCAGTCATTGTATAAACCGCCTTTTGACGGTGCCCTGTCTGTTCTATGCTTGTAACGGCAACATAGCCTTCTTGCTCCATCTTTTTCAGCGCATGATAGATAGAACCAATCAACACACCGCCCCAGCGTTCCGCATCTGTCAGCTGCAACGCCTGCTGAATATCGTAACCGGACATTGGCTGAACGTCCAACATGCCAAGCACAAGTAGCCGCGTCAATTCTTCACCCCCATTACTCAACGTTGAGTATTATATCATGAGTAAATAATTTTGTCCAGCTTTTGGTCTCTCATAGCGAGTTCACACTCTTTGTCGGTTGGCTGCCTATCCTTGTCTAAAGGATGATATTGACCTGGCTGCGCCCCTTGGATTTGGATAAATACAGGGCTTGATCGACCCGCTTCAGCACCTCCCGGTATGCAGCACTACAGAGCAGACAAAGAGGGCAGCTCCCGCTCGATAGGCACCTGCTTCTTGATACAGATACCATCCTCCCGGCAGAAAAAGGCCTCCAGATACTCCTCGTCCCGATCATAGATTGCGCGGTCCTTAAGCATCCTGCCGCTATTGTCCCTCTTCTTGGTCTCGACGATCAAATAGGCGGTACCCTTTTCAGGAATAATCCTTTCCGGCACCTCCCCGGGCCCATACTCCCCACGGGAGATCACAGCGCCGTCCTCCCTCATCTGCAAAATCGCCATCCCTTCCGGCGGATACATCATACGGATGGAGAGCTGGACAGAGATGCTGTCCTTCTCGGTTCTGCCGTTTTCCGTTATGGTGTAATCGGCTTTCATGGTCTGAGTGAAAGCCTCGCCCTCACTCTGCTCTCCCCCGGAAGACATACCGCTGCCGGAGGTCACATAAACCCGGCCGTCGGCGCTTTGATACATGGGATTGAAATAATAGGTGCGCCCAGAGCTCACAGGCACATAGATCGTACCTTTCAGCTCGACGCTGTTCCCTCCGTCGCTGCTGTGCAGGCTGGTATGGCCGTCACTGATTCCTTCGTCAGACCCGGTGGTGAAATAACCCTCCCGCTCTTCGGTGTCAGGAACCCGCAGGGAATAGTAGGCTATGCCCTCCACCCCCGGAAAGTCATACTCTTCCCTTTCCACCTGGTGGCCGCTCACCTCATCGGTCAGGATCTCCTTAGTCAGTTCTGCATAGAGCCGGCCCTGATACTTCTCCCCGGCACCGTCAATCTGGATTTCCCCTCCCGAAAAGCTGCCTGGATTATCTTCAACATATCCTGCAAAATCAAACAGATCCAGATACTCCGTGGTCACCAACACCCCGACCAGCCTGTCTTCGTAGCTCCCGGCGCTGCCCTCTTCCTTGGCCAGCTGGCATCCGGTCAGGAAGCATCCAATAAACATCAGCAGGCAGAGCCCCATGAACCTTTCTTTAATCCTCATTCCCATCCTCTTCCTCCAGCTTTCCATCGAATTTCAGAATATCTCCCACATCGCACTTCAGATGCCAGCAGATTTTATTGATGGTGCTGAAACGCACCCCTTTGGCCTTGCCGCTGCGCAGAATGGACAGATTGGCTTCCGTAATCCCCACCAGAGCACACAGCTCCTTCGAGGTCATGCCCCGGGCCTTCAATACATCCTCCAGATGAACCTGTATCCCCATTCCGCACCTCTCAGATAAACATATCGTTATCGTCCTTAAGCCCCTTGTTTTCCTCCATAAACCGGGCAACCAGCAGGACGGCCAGTACAAAAGCCAGGGAAAATACAGGAATCTGCACCGAACTGCTGAGCACCAGCAGTTTTTGGGCAAAAAGAAGCTGCAGCAGATTAAAGGCTATGCTGCTCAGCACTGTAGCCGCCAAGGCGGTACCGCACAGCCGGGCTAACCGGTCGGCCCCTTCCACACTTTCTGCGGAATAACGATCCGCTCCCATGTCCTCCAGCAGCCGGAGGGCGGCGAAAGCCACCAGGACATCAAAAATGTAGGGCAGAGCGTTCACTGCAAATTGGAGCGCCAGAAAAACATAGCTTACTCCCAACAAATGCTCATTGCCGTTGTTGCCCGCCTTCAAGTCTGCCAGGGAATGGAGAAGCTCCCGGAAAGAGGCGCCGAAAATCAAATAGACAAAAACCACGGTCAGCAGGCTCAGCAAAACCATCATATAGTGCTGAAGCCTGACCGTACTGCTCTCAAAACAAAGACGCAGCAGCCGCAGAACGAAATAGCCGCACACCAGGGAATACACCGTGCCCCCCAGGACCGCCTTGCCTGCAGCCAGCCCGGCTCCCCCTGAGCCTCCCAGGGCTCCGCCGAAAAGGGAACCGATCATCCCCGGATTTGTCATAAAGTACAGCACGGGGAACAAAACAACACTCAAGAGCGCCAGCAGCCCGTCCTCCCGCTGCAGCTCCCGTTTCCTGCTCAGAAGGAATAGGATCAGAAGAGGCAAAAGTGCGGCGGCTCCATAGATCAGCAACGCCGCTGCATTCCCAGCCCCTCCGGAAAAAGAAAGCATCCGCAGCAAAAGCCCCAACTGCTCAAAAGGAAAAGCCATGGCGGCTGTAAATCCGGAGGAAAAAGAGGTTTGCAGAATGCCGAACAGGACACAAGCCGCCCCTTCTACCCCCAGCACGATCCCCAATACCTTGTGTTTCATATCCACCTCATAATTATTGTTTTACGATAATTACCTGCATTATAAACCGGTAAATTATCGTTTGTCAATAATTACCCCCTTAATTACCCCATAATTTGGCTCTGGCTTACCGACGTATCAGGCTTTTCTTAATGCCGCCGCCCATTTGAAGGCCAGCAGCAGCAGAATCAAAGCTGCGCCCCAGTAATATACCTCAATATTTATTGCTGAAGCTATCAGATAGACGCTTACGGCTCCTACAGCCGAACCTAAATCTGTGACTATTGAATAAGCTGTCATTATGGACGTTTTGACCGTTGTCTGCGAAGCCACATCACCCGCTACCGCATCCACAACCGTCGTTAAAACAGTGGCCGTTAATTGAACCCCAAAAATTATGGCAATCCATATCCCGAACGGAACTCCCGTATTGATTAAAGCAAATAATACAGATGCTGCCAGCAAAGCGATAATCAGGACCGGCCTGCGTCCCCAATGATCGGATTTCCGACCGAACCAAGGCGCCAGCCAAGGCTCCCAACCCCAGCGGATTGCCTGGATAATTCCCGCCAAGGAGGCCGATGCGATCATGACATGGGCAGCCATCTGCTGAGTTTGCCGCAGATCGATCAGATGACTAAGGGTTGAAGTAAATGCTCCCTGATAGAGCATTGTCACCAAAAAACCGGTGAGCAGCATCCAGATTATTTGGGAGTCTTTCCATACATTAGTGATCTTTAACGGATATGTTGCCGGCGGAGCAGCCGTTGCCAGGGGGGTTGTTGGGCCCGCGGACGGATAAACTGAGTAGTACACCAGGAAAAGCGCCGAAAGAGTAATGCCGGCAAACACAAACGAGACCGCTTTCATGCCGAAGATATCGGCAATGATGCCTCCGGCAAGCATACCGACTAAACTCCCCAACCGGAAAATCCCGTTATAAATGCCCATATAATGCCCACGATTTTCGTCAGCTGAAATATCGAGGATAAAAAAATAAGCTCCTAACCTGAGAAACGTCCAGGCGATTCCCCAGATTGCCCGCATCAATAATAAAAACCAAAAGCCACTGATCCCATAAGAAGCTGTCGCCATGGCCGAGAGAAGGATTGCTAAAATAATGCCCTTGCGATGGCTTAATTTTCTATAAAGCCTGCTCACAATCGGATTCAGAGGTACCCGGATAAAGCGGTTTATCGAAAGCAATGCCCCAACTTCCCAGAGGGAGGTCAGCCCGGCCTCTTGCCAGTGGGTGGGCAGCACAACATAGAGCATTGAATCTCCCAAAATGCATAAAGCAGTAATTGCGGCGATCATAACAACCTGAGCCTTATTCTCTTTAGCCATGTGGTCCAACTCCTTCTTGAATTTGGCATCCTAAAAGTTAAACCCATCCATAATCATGATACTTGTGTCTACTTTTTCAATCAAGTCAAAATATTTTGTGCTTAAACCATAAAAGAGGTATGCACATCATACCCCTTTCATGACTTACTTCTGATTTTGCCATATTGGTAAACTCTGCTTTGCTACGCAGTGACAAACTGTCTGCGGATTAATCATAGCATAGTTTCTCTGAAATGATTAGAAAAGCGCTTGAAATCCCGCAATTTCAAGCGCTTCCTCTTTGCTCTCCTTCAGCTTTATGATTTACCCTGGCTCATCGTCTCGTTTCAATAAACTCAAGGATGCCTGCTATCTTTTGAATCTCAAACTGGATTTCAGCAAAGAGCCAGGATGTTACTCCAGCAGCGGCAGCTCCGCCGATGCTAATTTTTCGTTAAACCGGTGCCGGTACTCATCCGATTTCTCCTCATAGCCCTGCCAATGAGCCACGAGCTTCAGCCATTTCCGCAGCATATCCTCATCTTCAATATACTGAGCCATATAGTGCTGGATAATTTCCTCCCCTTTTTGAAGTTGATTTTGCTCATAATAATGCAAAAGCAGCTTATGACAAAGCTTCCCATATTCCTGGGCCACGTATTTTTCTATATGCAGGCTCCAGAAATAATCCTTGTCGCCAAACAAAGGAGTCGCATAGGAGAAAAACAAGCTTATAGAAGCTTCCAGAGGAAAATCGCTGTTCTCTTTGCTCTGCTTCATGACCTCCAAAAATTCCCCCAAATCAGATAAATTCCTCTGAGCCTCCAGTATATAGCCTTCATTGATCTTCTGTATTTTAGGTGACAAGGGAAGGGTTTTTAAGACTTGCTTGACCCGGTAGATAGTATTATAGAGGTTGGGAATGGCTCTTTCTTCTTCTATTTCCGGCCAGAAAATCTTCAAAAGTTCCCATTTGCTGATATATCTGCCCTGATTGGCTAAAAAGTAGGCAAATACTTCTTCCGCTTTTCTGGTCGGCCATCGGACCATCTGCTGTTGTTGATCTCTTACTTCAAAGGCACCAAAGCAGCGAACAGCAAAGGAGGGAACACGTTTCAGAAGGGGACTTTGCCTCTTTTGAATGTTGAAAACCCTATTGAGCCGCTTCAGAACCCTTTGCAGATCCTCCTTCATAATAGGCTTCATCAGATAATCTGTGGCTTCCACCTCAAAAGCGTCCAAGGCGTACTGCCCGTAAGCCGTGGTAAAGATAATGCTTAAATCATCTTTCACTTTCAGCAGTCTGCGGGCCAGCTCCAGCCCGTTCATCCTGGGCATTTCAATGTCGATAAATGCCACATCGGGCATTAGGTCCGGAAAAGCAGCCAAGGCCTCATGGGGAGTTGCAAAAGTGCCCTTAATCAAAAACTCATCCATGGAAACCACCAGTTTATTCATATGCTTTAAAATATTAAGTTCATCCTCAACAATAATAGCCGTGTACATTTAAACCAGCTCCTTAAGCAAAAAATACTGCACCCTTTGAGCATCAAAGACCTTGCCGAAAAGTTCGCTAAAACCCATAACCAAAGCACTTCCTATCCGGCTTTGACCTGATAGGAAGTGTGCTTTAATTATTAGGTGTCGGTCTTTAATTGTGCTGGGGTCCCGTCTACTTAATGAGCTCTCTCAGCTTCTGCTCTATCTCAGCATTGAGGACGGCCTCTCCCCCAAATAGAGTGACTCCGGTCAGCTCCCTTGACTTTAAGTAGTCCATCACCTCACCGGGGATGGTGTCGTTTAATAATAGCATGGGGGCATTATGATTGGCGGCATAGACACTGCCCGCCAGGGCATCCGGGAAGTTGTTGCCCGTGGCGATGCCGATGTTTTTGCCGGATAAGTTAAAGTACTTGGCTACGGCCAGGGAGGTCTGATACCGGTCTGCTCCCCCGATTCTGACGATGTTTTCTTGCTTCAGGGAGGTTAATTGAGCCACTTCCTCTGCCACGTGTTGACTGATGACTCCTTCCAGACCGATGATATAGACTTTGCTGGGTTTGATTTGGGTTAGTTTGTCTTTTACTCCTTCACTGATCCCGTTTTTCTCTACTAAGAGAATGGGACTTTGGAGTACGGCGGCGACACTGCTCACGGATAAGGCGTCGGGATAGTTTCCGCCGTAGGCCAGGATGACCGGTCTGCCTTGTTCTACCTTAAGTTCTTCGGCGATCTTCAGGGCGGTTTCGTAACGGTTGGCTCCGCCCAGCCGGATGATTTGGTTGTATCCGTTGGCTTGGAGGGTTTGTTCTACTGCCGCGGGGATAGCACCGTTGCCCCCCAGCAGGGTGAGGGTTCCTTGGGTTTCGACATGGTCTTTCAGATAAGCCAGCAGGGCTTCCTGCTCCTTGGCTGTTTTGCCCACCAGCAGCAGCGGGGCGTTGAGTTTATGGGCCAGGACGCTTCCTGCCAGGGCATCCGGGTAATTATCCGCTGTGGCTAAAACCGCCTGGGCGACTTTGCCCGGGTAACTGGCTTGGGCGATGGCGATAGCTGTCTCCACCCGGTTGGGGCCGAAAAGCCTTAAACTTTTGGCAGCCGGGGATGCTAAGAAGGCATCCGTTCTGACTACGGTGAAAATACTGAACTTATTGATATGAAAGCGGATTCCGTATACCCCTTCCTTGTATTCCACCAATTCCCCCTGGACCAGCTCCTTATCTCCGTCAGAATGCTCAATGTAAACAGCCAGCTGCTGCAATAAGGCAGCTTTCTCTGCTGGATTGGACGGTAAGGTCATTCCGGTCAGAGGGAGGGTGATATCTGCCTCGGTGGAAGACATGTTGGTTTCAATGGTCACTGGATTCCCCACAATGGATAGGCTGCTATCCGCATTGCCGCTTACAAGGGCAGCTTTCAGCAAGGCCTGATCTATTGTACTTTTCTTCTGTGCTTCGTCCTTAACCGGTACAAGACGGAAATACAAATCCCCCTCCACCTCTTGACTGATTCCAGTGATGGTATTTTTGGCAATATCAATCTTTGCTTCTTCGGTGTCAATCTGCAGATTGATTCCGCCTTGGGCCAAGACCTCAAGGGCTTGGACAGGAATATTGACCTTCGTCTCCGCTACCTCATCTTTTTCATCCGGAATGACGATTCTTGCCGTATCTTTGTTTTCTTCTTTTAATTTCTTGACGGTCTCTGCCGCTTTACTTTCCTGATAGGTTACGGTATCGGTTTTCTTTCCGTCGCTCCCGGTTCTTCTTTCTACCGTAATCTGGGCAACGGTGCTGTCTGTATTGCCCTGTTTAACATCCACGGTAATTTGGGTTACACCGGAGGGAGTTGAACTAACCGGGGTTGTGTTTCCACCGGAGCTTTCGTCGTCCGATGATCTTGGTCTTTGCGGTGTTACGGCATTGGAGGCAGCTGAATCAGTCCCGTTTCCTGCTGCATTGACAGCTTTCACCGTAAAGGTATAGGTGGTGCCATTGCTCAAGCCCGTAACTGTAATCGTCGTTCCTGTCCCTGTTGCTGCAATGTTGCCAGGGCTTGAGGTAACTATATACCCGGTAATGGGGCTGCCTCCATGATCGGAGGGTGCAGTAAAGCTAATGGTCGCCTCACCGTTGCCGGCGACAGCGGTTATTGCGGTGGGTATTCCGGGAGTTGTGACAGGAGTGGCACTGACTTGGCCGGAAGCCGCAATGACCACCGCATTACTGTCCAGTGCTTTAACTTCAAAGTGATACGTGGTTCCGTTGGTAAGTCCGGTTACACTGATTGCACTTCCGGTTACAGTTTCTAAGAGGGCATTGTCTTTAAATACGCTGTAGCCGGCTGCTTCGGGGATATCGTTCCAGGTCAGGGTTACCTGCTGATTGCCGGGCGCCGCAGTAAGAACCAGCGCACCAGGTTGATTGACGGTCAGGGTTGCGGCATTACTGGTTATATTGCCTGCTGCATTGCTCACATAGCAGGTATAGCTTCCTGCATCCGATGCCTGGGCATCGGTGATGGTCAGGGTGCTGGCAGTTGCTCCGGGTATATCTGTACCATCCTTTTTCCATTGGTGGCTCAGTGGGGCTGTACCTGTTGCAGTTACTGTGAAGGTTGCTGTCTGCCCTGCTGTTACAATCTGGTTATTCGGCTGTCCCGTTATGGCCGGTGCCACAGGTACCGGGTTCACTGTAAGGGTTGCAGCATTACTGGTTACATTCCCTGCTGCATTGCTCACATAGCAGGTATAGCTTCCTGCATCCGATGCCTGGGCATCGGTGATGGTCAGGGTGCTGGCAGTTGCTCCGGGTATATCTATACCATCCTTTTTCCACTGGTAGGAAAGAGGTGCATCCCCTGTTGCCGCTACGGTAAAGGTTGCCGTCTGTCCTGCTGTTACAGTCTGATGGCTGGGCTGGGCCGAGATGGTTGGTGCTATGCCGAAAGGAGCATACCGCCTTACGACTGCCCTACCCTCGTTTTCATGATCAGCATAGGACAGATAAGGGACTCCATTCCATACAGCCAAGGAAATCCCGGATGAGTCTCCATCGGAAGCATATCCATTTCCGCCCACCGGTACCCAGCTGTTATTGTCCAGCTTGAATACTCTTGAATACTCGCCTTCGCCGATTACATAAGCGACATAAGGTGTTCCATCCTCATCTACGTACAAGGAAGTTTCCCACGCGAAATCCTCTGAAACATAATCATCGCCTACTGTCACCCACTCGTCCCCCACAAGTTTCCTGACGATTGGACGATCGCCGGATTGAGCATCTGCATAGGCTACATAGGGAGTGACATTCCCGGAGCCGTCGTCATATAGATACAACGAGGGGCCATATGTCCTTCCGGGAGAAACAAAATCCCCTACCATCGACCAGGTGTCGCTGGCGTAAGGTTTCTTCATCACTTTAATCCGGTCTGACGGGCTTGATTCGAATACCAAATAAAGGTTCCCGGCGGCATCGCCCTTCATGGACACATAGCTGGCCAAGGTTTCGCCCACATCCCCCACCGGAACCGGAACATTGCTGCCACTGGCAAACATCTTTACTACCGGGCTGTCATCGTTAGCCATGTCGGCATATGCCACATAGGAAACGCCGTTATGGACATATAGGGACAGACCACGGGCGAGTTCATCTAACGAGGTCGTACTGCCTACCATATTCCAGTCGATTACACCGCCGGAATTGACCATTTTCAATACTTCTACATGCGCATCATAAGTAACATAGGCCATATAAGGAGTATCCGTATTCTCATCGACATACACCGCACCATCTTGCACCGATTTAGCGAAGTATCGGTTGAGTACAACTTCCCATTGATTGCCCACAAACTTTTCTGCTACGATCCTGTTGGCATTATCCCACTGATCTGAAAAAGCAAGATAGGGAATGCCGTCATTCATAAATAATGAGGTAAAGTTTGCGTATGGCGATGAGCGCGGCCCGCTTCCTACCGTCTCCCACACTGAACTGGGCGGCAGTTCATGCCACCTTACCACTGGAGCGTTACCGTTGTGAGCATCTCCATATGCCAGATAAGCGATTCCATCATAGACAGCCAGGGAAAGATGGGATGCCGATCCGGTTGAAGCATACCCCTGGTAGCCTACCGGTACCCAGCTGGTATTCTCCAGCCTATATACCGTTGCATTATGGCCATTTCCGCCTTCATACGCCACATAGGGAGTTCCTTCATCATCTATATATAAGGAATTGCCTGCTGCAATGTCATTGGAGACACCGTCTCCGCTTCCTACGGTCAGCCAACTGTCACCCTCAAACTTTTTTACCACACACTTCTGATCCTGTGAATTTAAAATATTAGTAAATGCCACATAAGGCGTACCGCCATACACAAAAAGCGAAGCATCAGTTCCAAAGTCGGAAACAGCGCCGCCTACCTGTTCCAGGGTGCTCCCACCGGAGGATAATTTTTTTACATTTACATAGCCGACCTCTATATATGATACATAAAGGTTTCCGTCACCATCGCCTTTCAATGACAGCGATCTGGCATAGCCGTTCGCGAACGATCCTATCTCGGAAAAACCTCCGCCAGCTTC
Source organism: Desulfitobacterium sp. LBE (assembly GCF_007830365.1). Taxonomy (NCBI): domain Bacteria; kingdom Bacillati; phylum Bacillota; class Clostridia; order Eubacteriales; family Desulfitobacteriaceae; genus Desulfitobacterium; species Desulfitobacterium sp. LBE. The sequence continues at coordinate 2,972,474 of NZ_VLKD01000001.1, forward strand.
GTCGTACCGGGCAAGCTTCGCCTGGCCACCTTGCGCATAGACTACATAGAGTATTCCGTTATGGGCATACAATGATATCTCATTAGTCATAGTTAGGATCGTTGGGGTTCCCAGCGTCTCCCAGGCTCCACCCATGTCATTCAGATTATATTTTACTAATTTCAGTTCACTGTCGCCTTTCAGATAGGCAAAATAAAGGGTGTCGTTATCTGCATACAGTGAGCCGTTCCATGTGTATTCAAGATCTGAGCCGATTTGCCCGTTTCCGCTTTCATCCAAGCGGTATACTGCCGTTTTGCTGGTACCAACTGTAACAGCTGCATACGTTGTTCCGCCATCTACGGGCAATGACGTAAGGCTTGTTGATTGCGGTGGAAACGCTCCATTTCCCAACACCTGCCAGTCTGTTGGGGTATCTGCGTATACCGGCGAAACTGGGATCATGGGAAGCAGCATTGCCACAACCAACAGCATCCCCAACAATTTTTTCACTTTTCGATAATTCATTAAAAATCCTCCTTTTGTAAATTTATTCCTTTATCTAACTAACAGGCTTTCTTGTTATTTTACATTTTTCGACTAAACAAAAAATAAACAAAAGGCCCCGGACATTCCTCCGGAGCCTCTTTTCACACCATATACTATTGTTCCTCAAAAAATTTTTTCAATTTATCCTGAGGCTTCTCTCCCAGCTCTTCCATCAGAAACTTTTCCATCTGGAGATATAAGCGCAGCGCCTCGCTTTTCCTGCCCATTTTCAAACAAATTTGAATGATATGGCCGCAGATCTCCTCATTGAAGGGATCGATTTCAAGGGCCCTTTTATACATTTTTTCAGCCTGTTCATATCCCTGCTTTTCCCTGTAATATTCCGCTGTTTCCAGAAGGGCGCTTATAAAGCCGCTCTCAAGGCTTCGGGATTTTGAAAAGGACCACTCATAGGCTTTGCCCTGAAAGAGTTCACCCTTGTACAGTTCAGCCAGCCGGTCAAGAGTTTCGACGCGGTCTTTGCTGCTCGGCCTGCCTCTCAGCAGCCTTTCAAATTCATATAAGTCGCAGGAGATCAGCTCTGAATCGATACGAATCTCCTTACGGGTGGCGGCGATGCATTTTTCCAGGCCGTGGGGGCTGAGCGCCTTACGGATATAGTACATGGTAGAATTTATGTTTGTCAAAGCCCTGTCCGGTTCTAAACCATCCCACAGCGTATTGACAATTTCATCCCGGCTGACATTTTTTTTAAAAATGAGAAAGGCGAACAGCTCCTCCGTCTTGGGCGACCGCCAGTTCACAATGCCGGAGTCCGAGTCCCCAACAGCCGCACGAAAACCGCCGAAGCAGGAAACCTTCATTTGGGGTTTGCTTTGCCGGCCTGTGCCTATACAGGCGCGCTGCAGCCTTTGGACCGTCTTTTCAAGACGGTCACGGCTGATCGGCTTCATCAGATAATCAACGGCTTCCAATTCAAAGGCTCTGACGGCATATTCGTCATACCCTGTCACAAAAACCACCTTGGCGGAGCCGTCAATATCCTTAATCTTGTTGGCAAGGGCAAGGCCGTCGGTTTCCGGGATGCAGATATCCAGAAACACCGCATCCGGTTTATTTTCATTGATATATTGCAGCGCTTCTGCGGCCGTATAAAACAGTCCGCAGACTTCAACGCCTGGCATACCGGCAAGCATATTACCCAGACGGTTCAGGGACAGTTCTTCATCATCAACAACTATGACCTCCATCTAATATTACCCTCCGCTACGATTCATCATAGATTACCGCGTGACAGCGATGTCTCTTGTGAATTCCAGGGAAGCTGAAACGATACCCTCGTTCCGGCTCCTCTTTCACTCCATACTTCAAGCTCATTTCCGTAGATCAGTCTGAGCCTTTGGTTGATATTCCACAGGCCCACTCCGTTTTCGTCCGGCGCCTGCTCCAGCAGCCGCTTCACCTGTGAAGGCTCCATGCCGATTCCGTCATCCTCAATGGAAAAAACCACGTTGGCCAGCTCTTTTTTTATCGAGATTTTAACGGTTCCCCCGCTTACGCCGGACATCAGACCGTGTCTTACCGCATTTTCGACCAAAGGCTGCAAGATGAGGGGAGGAATCGGAAGATTGATGCTTTCATCGATATCATACTCCACATTGAGCCTCTTGCCGAAACGTACTTTTTCAATGTTCAGATAGGCCTCCAGCAGCTCCGTTTCCTTTTTCACCGTGGTAAGCGAATCCAATGTTTTAAAATCAAAGCTTCCTCTCAGATACTCGGAAAGCTGTATGACGACGTCTTCCGCCTGATCGGGAGCCTCTTTGCATAAAGCGGCGATGGAATTCAGGGCATTATACAGAAAGTGAGGCTTGATCTGAGACCGTAAAAACGCAATTTCAGCGTCCTGTGTACGCTTGATCGATATCCTGAGGTTAGCCAGAACCTCGTAATAATGCATGGAAAGCCGGAAAATCGTCACGAAGGCAAAGGTGACAATATAAATCTGGCAGAGAGAGGAAACCGTCTTCAGGGACAGTGCAAAAAGAATCGAATCGGCGGAATAAAGATTGAGGGCCAGGATCGCAATGAAAAGCAGTAAGTAATCAAGCACGTCGGATTTCTTACATCTCAGAAATAAAACTGTCGTCCTTGCCAACAGGATGATCAGCACGATTGTATTTAAAAGCATAATAAACGGGTGCAGCTTGTAATAGAGGTAGATCGGCAGGGTCAGCACAGCAATCAGATAGCAGCCGTATACCGCAGAGACCATTCCTGTCATTCGCAGCGAGATAATACCCTTTCTGGCCTGATAAAATATCACGGTTACGGCAATCAGGCTTGCGGACAGAAAGAAATCCTTCATTTTAAATATCGCTTCAAAGGAAATATCCGGCAGCATCATTACCAGAGGACGTTGATCGGTGAGCGCGTTTCCGACAGCGAAAAGGAAACAAAAGATTGCAAAAGACAGCAACGAAGCAGCCTTTCTTTTGAAGTATCTGGCGTTGATAAAAAAAATGAGATACAACAGCGCGATAGACCACAAAGTAACCAGGACACTGAAGCCCAGCAAATTGCCTTTCTCCTGCTGAGCCAGCATGGCTGTTTGTTCGCCAATCTTAAAGGACACCGGTATCCCGCCATTTATGTAATCGTAATTTGCAGCCTGCACGATAATTTCCAATTCGCTGCCGTCACAATAATAGAAGCCCAGCTGGGGATTGTTTCCCGATTCATACTCCGCTTCCGTAAGCGACGGCACTCCGTCTGAAAACAACTCCTGACCATCCACATAGACCCTGCTTGACAGGCGGACATTTTCCTTTTTCAGCCCCAGCACACCGTGGTACGGGATATTCTTTAATACAAGCCGGTAGGTTGCACATCCAAAAGCAGGAAGTACCGTGCCATTGAGTTCTTTGCCGCTCCATATTGACGGAACCCTCATATATCCTGTCAGCTGGGGAATTCTCCCGCCGTCCGGCTGAAAATCCTCCGGGCCGAGAAGCTGACTCCAGTAAAATTCCCATTCCCCATCCAGCTTTAGGGTTGGATCCTTCTGAATATCCCATGCCGAAAGATCCATCGTCCCAGCCTCAGCATGCAGCGAAAGAGGGTCCGGCCCCCGGCTGTCGGAGATCACGGAAGGCAGAATCGAGGAAACCCCTATGATCGTAATGATTAAGATTGCTAAAATTCGTTTTATCAAGATACTTTCTCCTGAGGTCTCCTTGTTTTACACTATTTGATTATGCTTTAAAATAAAGCGCGAGACAAGCGGATTTTTGGAATTTAAACCAGCTCTTTGGGCAAAAAAATACTGCACCGGGTTCCCTTTTCCAATTCAGAGTCGATTAAAAAAGCAGCTTTGGGCAAGGAGGCTACCCTCATCAAAACATTCTTGAGGCCTACACCCTTTCCCCCTTTTCCGTTCAGGATCCTCCCTACCTCATCCTCACTCATACCTACGCCGTTGTCTTCTACGATAATGTGAATAAATCCTTCCCCCTCCGTAATCCTCAGAGACACCGTTCCCTCTCCTTCTTTATTAAAAAGCCCGTGCCGTATGGCGTTTTCAACCAAAGGCTGAATAAGCAGCGTCGGAATCTTTATCCCCTTATTGAGGATTTCCGGATCAACATAGGTTTCATAGTGAAGATGCTTTCCAAACCGCAGCTGTTCAATTTCCACATAGGTTTTGATAAGGTCCAGCTCCTGCTGCAGTTGTAAAGTCTGCTGGTTCTGATCCCGCTGAAAAATATGTCTTAAATATCTGCTCAGGAGGGATAACATCTCGGAAGCCTTCTCCCCATCCTCATGACAGAGGGCAATGATATTGCTTAAAGCATTATAGATGAAATGGGGCTTGATTTGGGCCTGCAAATAAGCCATCTCACTTTCAAAAGCCTTCTCCATGGTATCCGTCAGCTTCAGCAGGCTCCTTACCCTCCATTGAACCTCTTCTGCCGTAAAGGGTTTGGTAATATAATCATTAGCGCCGTTTTGATAAGCCAATTCTATTTCCCTCTCCCTGTTCCTGGCTGTGGCAATGATAATAGGCAGTTCGATCAGAGAGTAATTTTGTCTTATTTGTTGGGTCAGTTCGATGCCTGACATGCCGGGCATCATCAGATCGGTCAAAAGGAGATGGAATTTTTCGTTTTTAAGTGATTCCAGGGCTTTCTCCCCACTATAGGCTGCAGACACCTGATACTCTCCCTCCAACATAAGGGATAAAACTCTAATATTGGTGGGTTCATCATCGACAATCAATATCTTTTTCATTTTCTCACTTAAGCCGGAACTTGTTGGTTTTGAACTCCAAACTTTTCTTTCCAATACCGATCCGGCAGTCATTTCGGTGTTTAAACACTGCCCCTTGGCAAGTCGTACCGCCATACTTGTCCCTTTATTGACAACAGAATCGGCAATCCATACCTCCCCCTTCATTTTTCTGGCCAGCTGCCTGCTGATATATAACCCCAAACCCATACCCTGTTTATAGTCCTGCTGCGGCAGCGAATCATGATTGAAGTCCTTAAAGACCAGCTCCCAATGTTCCTGCGGAATTCCCTTTCCCGTATCGGAAATGGTCAGGACTATGTCCAAGCCCTCCTCCCTTGCCTGGGCAACAATTTCTCCTTTTTCCGTATGCTTCATGGCGTTGGAGGTAATATTATATAAAATTTGCCTCAGGCGATTTTCATCAGCCTCTACGAAGGTCATAGGTTTTACTTTATTCAGCATCTTCACTTCCTTGCCCTGCAAGTCAAAGGACAACAATTGAAATACCAATTGAATCACCACATATAGATCCACCGTGATAAGATTCAGCTGCAAGTCCTCATGGCGAAGCTTTATGACATCAATCAAATCATTAACCAGCAGCGAAAGCCTGGAGGAAGTATCCTGAATCAACAAAAGGTTTTCCCTTTGCTCCAGGCTTAAGGAAGATGTCTCCCCCTTCAAAAGGTGGCCGGAGATATTGATAATACCGTGGAGGGGAGTTTTCAGCTCATGGGATGTTCTGGCCAGAAACTCATCCTTTATTTCCCTGGATCTTATCAATTCCTCGGAAAGGGCTTGTACTTCATTCATTTTGTTGGTGAACCGCCTGGACAAAAAGAGATTCAGGCTGAGCAAAAAGGCGAATATCCCTAATCTCGCAATCATATTTCCATTGGTATATCCTGAATAATATAAATTGGAATCAATAATGATGACTCCGGCAAATATACAGCACAGGAAAATATAAACCGACTCATTGGGGGGCAATCTTCCCTGTTTTTTGTAAAAAAGCATATAAATAAGTCTTATGATATAAAAAAACAGCAGTAAATTGGCGTAAAAAGTAATATATAATTTGACGGGCGAATAGCAGTGGTAGGGTATCAAGATAACCACTCCCAGATAAATCAGCACGGGCATCAGGGATAGGATTAAATTCCTCCCCTTGATAGTTCCCGGCTCCAGGGATTGAATAAATAAAGTCAGCGCTGCAAAGCTGGCAAAAAGAAAAAAATCCTGCAATTTATAAGCTACGGCAAAGGGGATCTCCTCAAAAACCTGCATTAAAACTTTTTCCCCAAAAGTAATTGAGACTATAGAGATGCTTAACAGAAACAGTCCGCTGAACAGGTAGGTTTTTTCTTTGTCCCTCATGTTATACATATGAAGGTGATAAATACCGAACATAAGGAACAGCAGAAAAACTGCCATATCTCCTCCAAAGGCCAGCATATTTTTCTTCTCTATGTAATTCTTGAGCCCCAGCTGAATGGGGTGGGCAATTCCTCCCGTAAAATGGACTTGATTCGATACCTGAATAACGATCTCCAGCTCCTCAGCCGGCTCTACTACAACAACGTATGGCGTATTAAGGGCCTGATAGCCCTCAAGACTGTCTGAGGGCAGTCCGGATTCTTTGACCAATTGACCGTTGATAAAAAGCCTGTGGGCCATCCATATATTATGAATTTTTAACCCCAGCTGCTCCTGCAATTCCGGCAGCTTTACAGAGAGCCTGTAGGTGCCGTTCCCCCTTGATTTCTGAAGGAAAGCCCCCTTTGTTTTATCCCAGCCCCCGGGAACCTTCATGAAATAATGACTTCCCTTGGGAAGCTCTTCAGGCTGCAGAAGTTTTCCCGGGTAAAAATCCCATTCTCCATTTAGGAAGACACTCCTATCCTTTGTGAAGTCCCAGGAAGACAGATCCAGAGTCCCCCGTACAGCAGCAGGAGATTCTTGTTCGGGAGCATCGGTATAGTAAATAGTGGATAGCATCAGCAATGTTGTGCTTAATAGGATTATCACAGCGATAACCTGTTTCATCTTAAAATATCTTCTCAATCTATCCTGCAACCTCTTTTCATAATCTACTATAAGTTTATCTATTTCTCTCTCAAAAATCTCTCAACAAAAACAAATGCAGCTCACACTTTTATTTTATTTTTCTATACTCTAAGGGCAGTATGACGAAGGTACTTCGAAAGGCAAAAAAATCTCCTTGGTTAACCTAAGCTAACTAAGGAGATTTAACAATTACCTAGTGGTTTGCTAAAAAACATAAAATTCCGATAAAAACCCGATATTGCAAGGGTTTTGGAATATAGCTGTCGAATCCTAGATGTTGGAAATATAAAATTCGGTTAATGAGTCAGGACAATCCGAAAAGTTCACAAGCCGATAAGAAAAATAAGGGTTCGGTTGACAAACCCCAATTAAGAAAATCAGGAAAAGGAGACCTATTGGATTTGGAGAAACCATTAATTGAAATCCGCAACCTTCGCAAAGAATACATTATGGGGGAAGAAGTCGTTGTTGCCTTAAAACGAATAAACTTCTCCATAAATCGCGGGGAACTGTGCTGCATATTCGGCGCGTCAGGTTCAGGAAAAAGTACGCTTTTAAATCAATTGGCAGGGATGGAGAAACCTTCTAAGGGGGGCGTAAAAATAGGCGGCGTTCCCATTTCCCATTTGAATGAAGATCAGCTTGCCGAATTCAGGCAAAAATATATCGGCTTTGTCTTCCAGTCTTATAATTTGCTGCCTATGCTGACCGCCACAGAAAATGTGGCCCTGCCCCTGATGTTTCGTGGTGTGCCGGAAGTAAAACGCAATGCCATGGCCCAGAGCATGCTGCAAAAGGTTGGGCTTGGGCATCGATTGCATCACTATCCCGGACAAATGTCGGGCGGGCAGCAGCAGCGGGTGGGAATTGCCAGGGCCTTTGTCACAAAACCTGCGGTTGTTTTTGCGGATGAGCCTACCGGGAACCTTGATACAAAAACAACCAAAGAAGTTATGACTATGATCAAAAACTTTGCAGGGACGTTTAAGCAAACCATCATCCTGGTCACCCATGACCCGGAAATGACAGTTTATGCCGACCGGATTGTGACACTGGTAGATGGCGAGATTGTCAGCAATGAAATAAAAAATAAACCGATTAACGGGAATTAAGGAGGAATTATGAAGAGCACTCTGCAAAAATTACGTTACATAATGGCTATGCTTTTGGCTATAATTTTGATCGTTTCCCCCTTGAGGACTGCTGCAGCATTAGGGGCCGATACAACCGGTATAAAAAGCAATCTGGCTATAACCGGATATAAGGTTACTGATACTTCCGGAAACATCCTGTCATCAGTCCCCTCGGGTTATCCGATAAACCTGGAAATCACTGTGAAAAACCCAGGTATTAAGAGTTCTGACATATCAGGTTCTGCGGATATTGACGTATCCAAATTAGTGGATAGCTTTTCAGGGAGTGGCAGTCCTGCAGTTACCATAACCTCTCAAGCCACAGATCCCCTTGCCATGACTATCAAATTCTCTAATGTTAAGTATAGCGGGTCCGGTAAAACCTTTAAGTTCATGGTTGGCTACAAGAGCTTATCTGTAGATTATGACATCACAGATTTATCTATAACGGAATGCGTTGATCAGGAAAACAAACCTGCCGATAATGACAAAGTAACCCCCACCCCCACCCTGCTGATAACCGGCTCTCTCAACCGGGACACCTTGAAACCCGATCAGCTCATGGATCTGACCATCAACATTGAAAATCTCAGCGACTCGAGCCTTCAGGATGCGGTGGTGTCACTCACCCCTTCAGAATCAATTTACCTTGTGGCCGGTAAAACCACTTTCTTTTTAGATACTATTGGCGGCAAACAAACCAGGTCTTTTACCGTGAAAATCAAAACGGGGAGTGAGCTTCCCCCGGCGTCCCAAAGTGTTGGCGTGGATCTCAAATACAATTATGACAACGGAAGTGCCCTTGTCCAAAGTACCGCCAGCGAACGAATTAACCTGATCAGCGAAATCGACGAATCTTCTGAGCCAATTCTCTTCATCAGCGGCGTTCAAACGGACGAAGTCCTGAAAAGCAACGGCGAGAGGGATGTCACGATTCAAGTCACCAATATGAGCGATACAATGGCCTCCAAGATTCAAGTTACACTCACTCCGTCGGACTCCATTTATTTCCCCAACGGCAAAAACTCCTTTTTCTTACCCAACATGAAAGGCAACAGCGAAGAACGCCTCACCGTGAGAATCAAGGCGGCGGGTGCGCTGGCCTCGACACTGCAAAGTATCGGTGTTGAGGTAAAATACTCCTATACCAACGGCAGCAGCATTGTCCAGGAGACGGCCACCGGCAAAATTATCATTGCAACCGCCGACAAATCCCCGGCGCCCGTTCTTTTTATCAGCGGCGTCCAAACCAAGGACATCCTGAAAGGCGACGAAGAGAAGGATGTTACCCTGCAAATAACCAATATGGGGGAGACCACCGCTTCCGATATCACAGTTTCCCTCAATCCCTCAGACTCCATTTATTTCCCGGACGGCCAAAGCTCCTTTTTCCTGAAAGAGATTAAGGGTCACACGGAAGAAAGCATCACCGTCAAAGTAAAGGCCGCCAGCGAGCCGTCCTCATCCCTGCAAACCATCGGTGTCGACGCAAGCTATTCCTATGACAGCGGCGGCGGTATCGTACCGGGCACGGCCTCCGGCAAGGTTGTTGTGGTGACCGAAAGCCATAAAGATGCCGACGCCTCGGTTCCCTATCTCATCGTCAGCAATTACTCTTATGGGGGAGCTCCGGTAGCAGCCAATACAGCCTTCAAGCTGTCCATGGATTTTTACAATACCAGCTCCGACCTGAGTATTGAAAACATTGTGGTCACCCTGGAAACAGGTGAGAATTTTTCTGTGGCCAGCTCCTCCAACACCTTTTACTATGAATCTCTGGGGGCGGGACAAACCCTTACACAGGATTTGGATTTGCAGGCCTTGCTCGTCGCCAACTCCGGTCAAACCAGTATATCGGGTGCTAAAACGGTAGAAGTCAGTTTTAAATATGAGTATAACACCGGCAGTAAACGCGCCACCAACACCATGAGCGAAAAGTTGTCCATCCCCATTTACCTGCCGGATCGTTTTGAACTGGCGCAGCCTCAATTACCTGATTTCGTCGCTGTCGGGCAGGAGTCGGTTATTACTTTAAGCTATGTGAATAAAGGGAAAAACCCTATATCGAATGTGGAGGCGGCGATTGAGGATATTACAGGGGAAATGGAAACGCCTGCCAAGGTGCAGCAGCTTGGCAATATTGAGGCGGGAAAGAGCAGCACCATCGGTTTTGCTTTTATGCCGTTGCAGCCAGGGGAACTGTCCTTCACCATCAGAATTACTTATGAAGACGCTAATTTAGAACCTGTCATCAAGGAATTTCCGGTGCTGGTCTCAGCTTTTGATGCGCCTCCCCCCATGGATATGGGCATGCCGGAAATGGCCCCTGAACAAGAAAGCAAAATCCCGCTCCCTTGGTTGATTGGCGCAGCCATTGTCTTACTGGCTGGTATAGGAATTGCCGTAATGCGCATCAGGAAAGCCCGGGCACAAAAGAAAATAAGCTCGATCGACTTTTCCTGGGAAGAAGACGCGCCCGCCCAAGACCTGCCGCTGACGGAGGATAAAACCGACGGCAGCGCACCAAGCACAGATGCGCCTTCCAAATCAGAGGTATAGAGAATGACTTGGAAAGATATTTTAAAAATGTGCCTGCGCAATTTGCGCCGCCGCAAATCCAGAACCTTATTAACCGTGCTGGGGGTACTGATCGGGTGTTGCAGCATTGTCATTATGGTGTCCATCGGCATCGGCACGAAAGTCTCCCAGGAAGAAATGCTGGCGGAAATGGGAGATTTGACAATTATCACCGTTATGGTGCCCAATATGGGCAACGATCAAAATAAACTGGATGACGCCGGCATCAGAACGATTGCTCAGATACCCAATGTCATTGCGGTATCGCCGAAAATCTCTCCCGACGAACTGTTCAACGATGTTTACTTTAAGATCTACGCCGGAATTGGCGACAGATATATCAACGATTGGCTCCCGATAGCGGCCTATGACAGCTCCAGCCTGGAAAAGCTGGGATTCAAGCTTGTGGATGGAGCATACCCCGCCAATACTAAGGGGGTGCTGGTCGGCGAAATGTTTGCTTACAATTTCCGGGACTCCTATCGGCCGGAAGGAAGCAATCGGGTTGACCGTTACGCCAATATTGATTTTAATAATTTCGATATGGACCAACTCAAGAACAATATGCCGGACCCCTACTTCAACCCGCTCACGTCCTCCCTGACTCTGGTCCTGGAAAAGGAAGGCATCGCCAAATACAGCATCCCCCTTGAAGCAACCGGACGTGTCAAAGAAGATTACAACAAAGGTTACGAAACCAGCGAAGGTGTCTTGCTGGACCTGGCTTTTCTGGAACAGATCTTAAAGGATTCCGGTGCGGCAAACAACACGACCGAAAAGAAAAGCTATCAAAATGCTCTTGTTAAGGTAGATCACATTTCCAAAGTCGCCGAAGTGGAAAAGGAAATCAAGCGGCTTGGCTTTGATACCCGATCTATGGAAAGCATCCGTGAGCCCATGGAAAAAGAAGCGCGGCAAAAACAGCTGATGCTGGGAGGACTGGGAGCTATTTCATTGTTCGTGGCCGCTATTGGGATTACCAATACGATGATTATGTCCATCTCTGAACGGACCAAGGAAATCGGCATTATGAAAGCGCTGGGCTGCTATGTAAAGGATATTCGTATTATTTTTCTTACGGAATCCGGTATTATTGGTTTCCTGGGAGGAGTTGTCGGCAATGTCGTCAGTCTGATCATTTCACTAATCATGAATTTTGTTTCGGAAGGTGCCGGCGGCAGCAAACTATCCATTATACCCCTCTGGCTTATCGGCTTTGCCGTTGTCTTTTCCATTTTTATCGGGGTGGGCTCCGGGTACTATCCCGCCAACAAAGCCGTGAAAATATCGGCGCTGGAAGCAATTAAAAGCGATTGAATCCTAAGCCGCCGGCTGCCCTTGCGCAGAAAAGAAGCATTTGCATATGAAAACGACGGCCTTCCGCCGCCGTTTTCATTATAGAAGGAGGGCAAGTTCCCTTCTTCATGTATTTTCTTTATTTCCCGATGATCTCCTTCAGCATTTCTTCAACTGCTTTACTGACGGCTCCTTCTCCCCCGAAAAGGGTTCCTCCCGTTATAGCCCTTGTCCTTAAGTATGCTGCTGCTTCTTCCGACAGTTCTTCATCGCAGAGGAGGAGCGGGGAGTTGTGGTTTGCGGCATAGATGCTTCCGGCTAAGGCATCCGGAAAGTTCCTTCCTGTGGCTATACTGACATTTTGTCCCGACAAATTGAAGTATTGGGCTATTTTCAATGCGGTTTCATAACGATCTGTTCCACCAATCCGCACTATTTTATCCGCTCCTAAGCCTGCTGCCTCGGCAACCTGTTTTTCTACTGCGGAGCTGATCTTTCCTTCGCGCCCTAAAATGTAGACTTTAATCGGCTTTATTTTTTGTAGGGCTTGGCTTATTTCCGGCCGGATTTCATTTCGCCCTACTAAGAGAATGGGGCTTTGCATTGCGGCTGCGCTGCTGCTTATGGATAAGGCATCAGGATAGTCTTCCCCATAGACTAGCACGACCGGGGTCCCCTGGGGTACTTCTAAGTATTCTGCGATCTTTAGGGCCGTTTCATAGCGGTCCTTTCCGCCAATCCGGGTGATCTTTGTGAAGCCCCGCGCCTTTATTTTTTCTTCGATCTCACTGCCGACGATTCCTTTGCCGCCTAAAATATGGACAGTTCCTGCACTGTCTAAGTTCATGCTTATATACTCCAGAACTTTTTCTTGTTCTTCGCTGGAGCTGTCGATAAGCAGGATGGGGGCATTGAGCTTGTAGGCCAGCACGCTTCCGGCTAAGGCATCAGGATAATTGGCAGCGGTAGCTAGGATGACATGCTTTACTTTTGCTGTGAAGGTTGCTTTGGCGATTTCCAATGCGGTGTCGACTCGGGTTGGGCCGGCAAGCCGTTTTATGCCGAGGAGGGGCTGATTCATTTTGAAATCCCATTTGACGAGATCTTGTTCGACGGAGATGGTGGGGCTTTTATACTCCTCATACCCTTCTTTGTTCGCCACGAGGTAATAATCGCTTTCCGGGAAGACCATGAAGCCATAGGCTCCGCTGGGGTCGCTGTTTTGAGGGTTTATATTCTGGTTGGGCTTGAACTCTTCGAGTGGGGGAAGTTCGACGAGGGTGCCTGGGGTTTTGCCGACGGCTTTATTCCGGGCGGTATCGGCATAATAAAGGGTTACTTTGGCCCCGGCAAGGGTTTTCCCTGTTCTTCCATCCGTAATGATGCCGTAGGGGTCGATTAAGGTGACATCCAGTTTGACGCTGCCGCTGGGATCGACCGTGATGTCCATCGTGCCGATGGTAATTTTTTGGCCATTTCCTAAATCATAGCCGATCTTAAAGGTGTGGTCCGTACCTTGGGCCAGGTTCGCGATTTGGAACGTTCCGTTTGCTGAGATGGAAAGCTGGGTTCCTGTATCCTTGGTAATCACTACCTTAGCCAGATCGAGCAACGGTGTGATTGTACCGTCCGGCTGCTTGGTGACGGCAATCTGGGCCGCGGGCAGGGTAAGGGTTATCTGGTTATGGCTGTCCTTGGCTACGGTGGCGGTAACGTTGGACACGGTGCCGCCAGTGGCTCCGTCTTTAACATTGCCTGTGACGGTAGCTGGGGGTGTCGACGGGGGTGTTGGTGTGGAGGGAGACGTGGAGTCGTCTCTATCCGATGAATCATCCGTAGGAAGGGTTGCCCATTTAGCATAGACTGTGAGATTGCCTGTCACGGGGGTAATTGCCGTGAATTCATCGGCAAAGGTGTCATTATCGATGTACCACCCGGCAAAGCTATATCCTGCTTTGGTCGGCGGCGGTGTCGGTAAGGCTACGGTGTTATTTTCCGCCACATTGGGGATCGCGGCGACCGTGCTTCCTCCGTTGCTCTCGAAGCTTACGGTGTAGGTTGCCGGAGGCAGGGGCGTCCATTTGGCATAGACTGTGAGATTGCTTGTCACGAAAGTGCCTGCCGTGAATTCGTCGGCAAAGGTATCATTATCGATGTACCATCCGGCAAAGCTGTATCCTACTTTAGCCGGCGGTGCCGGCAAGGCTACGGTGCTATTTTCTACCACATTAGGTATCGCGGCGACCGCGCTTCCTCCGTTGCTCTCGAAGGTTACGGTGTAGGTCACCGCCGCAGTCATTGTAACATTGACTAAATTGCTGATCTTAGCATTGCTTGCTGTCCCCGATGCTTGTTGACACCCTGCTGCATCTATGGTATATGCCGTATTACTTTTCGGCGCAAAGCAATAGGCATACCCACCGGCATCCGTTGTGTACTGGCTTGAATTTATATTAATCGTTGCTCCGGCTACATTGCTTCCTTCTTTGGTTACATGAAATTTCAGATAGACCCAGTCATCCGTTCCATTTTTTAAGGTTCCACTGCTTCCACCCATACCTTTACCTTTACCAATATCCTCAGCTCCGGTTCCAGCAAAGGCTTTAACGAGCGGGTTGCCTGAAATGGTAACTTTTTCACCATTATTACCCGATGTTCCGCCAATACCTGCGCCTCCATTACTTCCACCAATGGCCGTTATCGAACCCCCGGTAATATTTATTGTTCCTTGTTCAGATAAATAACCACTGCCAATACCCGACCCTCCAAAGTTGCTGTTAGTTCCTCCCGTTGCTGTTATCGTACCACCAGATATATTTACAATCGTGGGAGAGCCAAATCCAAATGAAGAGCTTCCTATGCCTGCACCGGCACCTTCCTCCATATCAGCACTTCCATTGGCCGTAATAGTCCCACCATTGATATTTATGATATAACCTCCCCCCGTGTTACCGCCACCAATACCTGCTCCAGTTTTATTTCCTGAAGCGACAACAGTTCCGCCATTAATAGTTATTATTCCTTGGCTGGCTCCATTATAATTAAAGCCCATACCGCCTCCGATACCTGCCGCTGCTTCTCCTCCAGTTGCCGTTATAATACCTCCATTAATTGTTATGGTTCCGCCTTTTGTAAAGCCTTGAACAGAAATAAGACTTCCACCGATACCTGCTGCTCCGTAAACAAAATTTGGGTAAGCCGCTGCTCCTGTGGCATTTATGGTTCCACCATTGATCGTTATTTCACCGCAGCTACCGTAATCAGTGTGATTATTTTTATAATAGCCGCCAATAGCTGCAGAACCATTTTTACCAAGTACAGTAAGTACTGCATCAGCATCGTTTGCAACATCGGCTGCTTTGTCTATTGTTAGCTGCACTCCATCATTTACGGCAATACCCGCTTGATCCCCCGTAATCGAGCAATTCCCTTTGAGCCAAAGCTTATGCCCATAATTACCGGTGTTAGAAAAATCGATACCATGCTCACCACTATTACCTCCCGATACTGGAGCCGTTATGTTGAGGTCTTCAATGGTTAATTCCAGTGCTGAGCTTCTCCCACTTTCCACACTAATGCTTGTATTAGTGTGAGCGCCATTTCCGATAATTCTTACAGCAGTTACTGTTTTAGCAATGGTGATTTTACCGGAATATCCTGCATCCAATTGATAGTCGCCATTGCTTGAAATAGTGTAATTGCCCGTTGGCACATTTGTTGCAGCCAATACATAGACACCGTGTCCCGGGATCATACCCAGTACCAGGCATAAGGTTAACAGAATTGTCATTGTCTTTTTTATTAAGTTTGTATACATAAATCAACCTCACTTATAAATTGATTTTCTATCTATATTAAATGGCTATTGTAAACTGCATGCCTGATATACCTTTTACTTTGAAACCTCAATGATGTATTTTTTTGTTGCGCCCCCTGTTTGGGAAGTCACTGTAATCGTAACAAAATTGCTTCCCGCAGCAGGTACAGGAATAGGTGATGAAAAGGCATCATGAGGTAAATCCGTTGAAGATCCAGAGTTAATCTGAAAACTCACCTTATTTATGTTGGGATAATCCTCCAAAAACACCTTTATTCTAAAAGCTACTGTGGTGACAACCTTATAATTGTAATAATCTCTTACAAATCCTGTGCCGGGCCCGGGATCTTTGATAAATGTTACAGCAGGGATAGGATCTATACTGCTTATATAAGCACTGCTCGGTCTGGTCACTTTCAGCGAGTAAGACTGTGTTGTTGTGCCATCAGCAGCCTCAACAACGATGGCAGTGCTGTAATCCCCAGGACTTGACATTGTAACCGAGAAGGTTGCCGGGCCGCTGCTGGATGCACCGCCGTTCACGGAAAGTTTGGCATTGGGGTCATCAGCCGTAAGCACCACTGTAGCACTGGTGTCATCATAATCAGCTAGAGCAGTGTAGTTAAAACTATTTTTCGGATCAAATGTCTGATCAAGTGAAATGGCTCCTTTGTTGTTACCGGTAATGGAAATCGCCTTGAGATAAGGATTGGCAGCTGCGGCTTTAGTGATTTCAATAGTATATATCTTTGTCACACCGTCAACAGTAACGCTTACCTCAATCTGGTTTGTTCCAACATTGATCGTTATCGGTGCAGAAGAAGTCCCGGAGACAACCTCCGTACTATTTACCTTTATTACAGCCGAGCTGTCCAGTACCGTTGGGATTAGGGTTACCGATGCCACAGACAGCAACACAGTGGCTTTATAGCTATCCGTGCTGCTGTTGAATGCAGGGTTCAATTCGACAGTATGATCGCTGTTGTCCTTTACTATAAGTCCCGCCAATGAGGGTGGCGCTTGGTAAATCTCAAATTCCATAAGAGATGCAAATTTATCGTTTGCATTGAGACCTTTTGTCACATATACCCTTACATAGCGATATGAAGCAGCTGCAGTCAACATCCGATCAACAATAGCACTGGTATTGGCAGCCACATTATCAAGGTCAGCCCAACTTTCAGCATCGTTACTTCCCTGCAGTGTAAAATCACTCATGCAGTAGTCGGGCGAAGGCCATCCCGCAATTGGCATCTGTCTTACTACCCATCTGTCGAAGCTATAGACCTCACCCAAATCAACGGTCAGCCATCCCGGCAAATGTGTACAAAGCCACCTACTCATAGGGGTCATGTAATCACCATTCACTGCTCTTGCAGGTTCATAGGGCTGAAGATAACTGCTGCTAATAGTTGGCTTTTTTAGAGCTAAATTAATCGCCATATCAATAAATCTCCTCCCATCATGGCCGTTGCGGAAATATTCCCGAGTAGGCAATACAATATTTCATATTCGGGTGTGGCTCAGCGCCGATTAAGTTGGGAAGTGCGAAAGTGGTTTTGCCATCTCCACCATATGTATTGCCAAGCAATGAAAAAAGGGGCTCATATTGAGCTGTTGACAAAGACCTTCCATCGCAGATCAGCCATCTTTTGGGTACAAAAGGATACGGGAATAAATAGATTGCACCGAGCAATACTTCTAAATCCTCATTAATAACCATTATGACATCTTCCTTTCATTCTCTGTAAAATCTACAAACCGAATTATCGTTTAACAAATAGAATACATTGACTATACCTCATGACCTTGAAGGGTAAATTCCATCATAAACTATATAATAGCTCATACCAGGAAAGGGGGAAGCATTCATCAGGTTAGGCACCGCAAATATCCCCTCTTCGGCATTCCCACCGTAAAAATCTCCTATAAGACTGAATAGTACTATATACTGATCCATTGAATAAGTTTTTCCGTCGCATAGAAGGCATGTCTTAGGTGCAAAGTTATACGGGAATAAAACAATTGAACCAGTTAATGCAAAATCCATAATAAGACACCTCCTTCAGGTCTATTTTTATCTTAAAAACCAGGGAAATTGTCAATAATTGAAACAGCTTGATTTTAATTGTAGCAAGCGCTTCTCGCAAAAAACTCTCAAACCTCATAAAGATAGGTATTACTAATTTTTAAGAAACACTCAACCGGAGAGCAAATCAATTTTAAAGAGGAACAAACGGACAGCCTCTTACTGCTATCCGTTTGTTCCTCTTTATTTGGCATTCTTCATTGAACCTGCGCTCACATCATCAAAAACACACTCATTTTAATATAAGAAAGCAATTCACACCTCAAAGATACCCAGCATAAGCCCTACTTTTAAGGCGGCATAGATATTAAACCTGACCTCCTGATCATCAAGGCTTGAAGCTGTAAGTTCCTCCACTTTGCGCAGTCGGTAGCGAAGGGTATTGGCATGAATAAACATTCCCTTGGTAGCTGCCGAGATATCTCCTCCCGAAGCGTAATAATGCCATAGAGTTAAAAGCAGATTGCCGTCATTGATTCGATCATACTTGAGAACCGGGCCCAGAGTCTCTTCAAAGAAATCACGCAAATCCTGCTTCCGTTGATTATAAAAGAGACGGATTGCGCCTAATTCGTTAAAAAAAGTCAGCTTCTCCTTTTTACCCAGTACTTTGCCCATCTCCAGGGCAACCTTGGCTTCCTGATAGCTTCGATAGAGCAAGGGCTGATCCGGATAAATGCTGCCGACACTGGCCCAAAGCTTAACATCATCCAGAATTTCCTGTAATTCTGAGTAAGCTTTCCTGGGTATGTTCTTCCAGTTGTCGTTGGTATGGCCGTCTTTTTCTTTTGTCTTTTTTTCATAGGGGAACAAAACCACAAGATGTTTTCCGATCATCCCGGTAACTGTTCCAGGATACTTTGCCTCAATAAAATTCTCAGCCTTGGTTCGGACTTCTGAAAGGCCATGACCTGGCACCTTCGTCTGCCCTTCCAGAATCATAACAATATGGGTAATCAGCAAATTCCGCCCCCAGACCTGCCCCATGGTTTCCAGCTGATCAGAATTATTAAAGAGCAGGTTCAGAATCGATCCATCCCTTAAATACTGTTTCAGCTTCAACTGCTCTTGTTTCTTGACGATTTCCACCAACAAAGCCGAACGGAGATATTCAGTAATCTCCATTTCTTCTGCTGACAGGTTTTCCTTTTCTGTTAATATCCAGAGATACCCTTCCTTTTTCTGATTTACTATGGGCCAACAATAGTAAGCACATTTATGTCCCCCAAAGGTGCTTATACCCCGGGTCATTTCAGTGGATGCCACAACACTTTGCGGGAGCGATAACCTCTCCTGGATGACAACCGGTTGCTTATTCCAGATATGGCAGCTCAGTACATGCCCCTGGTCACCCGTAACCATCACCGTTTTCTCGATTTTTTGCATTAACAGGCGGCTGAGTCCCATCATACCGCCGTTTTCAACTTGTACCCGGGCAATTTGCTTAACCCATTGAAGATGACTTGCCATGACAGCCCTCCTTGAAAAATCCGTACCTATTCCTGCAAAATCCACATTTTTTCAGTACCTTATTCTTTTCAACCTGAATCATGTTGTCATATAGAACTGTGGATAAACCGGATAGAAGGCTTCGTAATCAAAATATTAGTGAATCCCGTCACAGAACCCCTGGCGTCCATAGGGTCCGGCTCGTTGGGGAATAAATGGCAGAGAGCGTTGACCGGGCAAGCTGCCACACAAGCCGCCGGCAGACCTTTGTCCAAACGATGAAAACACAAATTGCATTTATCGACCCGGCCTGAAGATAAGGAATATTTCGGAACGTGAAAAGGACAGGCGTGGGTGCATTTTCCGCAGCCGCTGCACCGCCAGGGATCATGCAGGACGATTCCATCCTTGCGCTTGCGGTAGGTCCCCTCAGGGCAAACCCGGACACACTCCGGATTCTCACAATGGTTGCAGCTTAAGGACAGAAAGTAATGCAGACCGGAGTGATCCTCTACTTCCTTCAGCCAGCGCCAGCGGGCACCTTCCTGGTCGGCAAATTCATTGCGGCAGGCTATCTCGCAGCTGCGGCACCCCAGACAAAGATCAGGGTTAACCAGGAAACGCCAGCTCATATTCTCCCTCCTTCTCCGGTACATAGCGGACCGGGCTGAACGTTCCGGCCCACTTCTTCCAGCAGATCCAGATCCCAGAGGAGGATACCCCAAATCAATTGAATTAAGCCGCTATAGAAACCGATGGTTCCCTTGGTGTAAGCATCTTCATGAAAATCGGCAATCCAGGTCAGGGGGTGGCTGGAGATGAAATCCCTCTGGAGTTTAATCATTTCGAAAATCTTATTTTTACTGCCCTTTCCGGTGATCAGCCTGGCCAAGGTATCGCTGGCCATGGCCAGGAACATGAGCTCCAACCCTAGATGGTCCTCCGGCAGCTGGTTTTTGCGGGAAATTTCAAACCCTGCCTTACCATAGATTTTACGGACTTCCTGGGTAGGCCACCCGAAGAGAAGTCTTTCCGGAGTTCGGTAGACCGACTCCCAGGGCGGTGCCTTAGGCTGACCCGGGCCCAGGAAAAGATCCATGAATTCCAACTGAACTTCCTGACTGGCCTGGGACCGAGGTAATTTTGCCAGATACTCTGTACAACTGATGATCCTGCTTAATCCGTCCTTCATCTGAGGATTTGCTGATTCCAAGGGGAATTCATCCCAAAATTCCCACTGCATAGACACTGATCCCTCTTCCGGCACCGATTCAAGCAGGCAATTTCCCAAGAAGCCATACAGATTGGTCCGTAAGCTGCATACCTCTTCCCAAGAGAGTTTCATTCTTATTTACCTCCAAGCACTTGACTGGTGTTAGACCGACTGGTGATATTTTCGCTGAGCAAAGCTTTTGGGGATTGAGCAGATATGAGCCCCTGGAAGAGCAGCCTGAAAAGCAAGATTCCTGAAGATATAATCCCTAGGAAAATAAGGCCCTCAATCATCGTTGGGGAATAGCTTCCCGCTGTGGCCCAGATATTGGGGATCACAATTGAATCCACACCCTCTTTAAACTCACCGAGAGTTACCCCTAACTGTCCAGGCACTAAAGGGAAAACAAAGGATGAAAACAGCAGCCAGACCCGTTTGAAAAACACACCAACCACAATGAGGACTGAGGCCAGCAGAATAGAGCTCTTCTTGGCGCGGTTCCTGGCAAAGACCAGAATTAAGAAAGGAAGGAACAGGCCCAGAAGGATTTCTCCCCAGAAGAAGGGTGCCAGAGATCCTGTGAAAAGGAGGGACACGGCGTTCATAACTTTTTCCTCACCCGGATAGATGAAGGTGAGCACTTCACAGCCGATAAAAAAGGCATCGACCGCTACGAAGACTGCCAGCAGTCCGGCCAGGCTGCTGAAAAGCTGATCTTCGACTTTATACTTGCCGGAGCGATTCAAGGCCAACAGAACAATCAGGAGCAAGGCCAGTCCGGAATCCAAGGCCGAAGCCACAAACAGCGGCGCCATGAGGGCACTGTGCCAGGCAACCCGGGCAATCTGCAAACCAAAGATCCAGGCCGTAACGGAGTGAACACCTATGGCAACCGGCAAGGCGATTCGGGACATGATCCTTATTTTTCTCTGATCCGGATTAGGCCGGGTCATAAAGTACAAATAAAGCACCGAGATAAGCAGATAGGCCGTGATAACGATGACATCCCACATCAGAGGAGACTTGAATTGGGAATGGAGGAGCAGATTAAACATTCTTTGGGGTTTTCCCAAGTCAACAACGATGAAGAGTGCGGCCATAATAACACAGACTACGGAAAGGAGCACCGCCGGCAAGGATACTTTTTTAAACGGAGCAATATTAAATACGGTGGCGGAAGAAGATACAATCAGACCACCGGCGGAAAGGCCGACGAAAAACATAAAGGCCGTGATATAAAGCCCCCAGGAGACGATATTGCGCATTCCGGTAACGACCAGGCCATTGGTCATTTGATAGAGCCACGCTCCCAGTCCGATCAGGGTCAGCAAGCCTAAACTACCAAACCAGATAAGATTCTTTTGCTTATTGTCCATATTCTCATCTCCTTTAACGCAAGTAATAAACTTGCGGCTTTGTTCCCAGTTCTTCCAGAAGCCGGTACGAATTTTTCCCGCGGATTGCTTGGGAGACCGGACTGTTGGGGTCATCCAGATCGCCGAATTTGCGGGCTTTGGCCGGGCAGACCACAACGCACAGGGGTTCCAGCCCCTGGTCGGTCCGCTCTTTGCACATGGAGCATTTTTCCACAACACCTGACGGCCGGACGGGGGCGTCCCCGCAACTGAAATCAGGCTGACGAACCGGCTTCTGCCAGTTGAACACCCTGGCATTGTAGGGGCAGGCGGCCATGCAGTAACGGCAGCCGATACAGCGGTCATAGTTGATCAAGACCCTGCCGTCCTCCGCCTTATAGGTTGCCCCTACCGGGCAGACTTTGACGCAAGGGGCATTTTCACAATGCTGGCAGGCCACGGTCAGCCAGTTTTTCGTCAGATGAGGATACTCCCCTTCCGCACTGTCCAGGCCTTCGCCGCCTTCGGTGAGCACCCGGTTCCAGAGCATGCCCATGGGGACATTATTTTGCATTTTGCAGGCTACTGCACAGGTATTGCACCCCACACAGCGACTCTGATCTATGGTTATTCCCAGTTTAGCCATGCGCTTAACCCTCCACTTTCTTCACTTCGACCAAGGTATCCAGAAAAGCAACAATAGGTCCATAGAGCAGCTTCTTGCCGCGGGGATTTTTGTTGGGATTGGTGACTTCCTGCAAGTCTCCTTTTTGGAAATAGCGGGACCACCATCCTTCGGAAAGCTGAACCATTCCCGGGCGCATATCATTGACGATCTGGCAGCGGCACTGGAAGCTTCCCCGGTCATTAAACACTTCCACAAACTCTCTATTTTGAATTCCCCGGGCCTGGGCGTCGATGGGATTAATCCGGACAAGAGGTTCATTATTAATCTGCAGCAGCCAGCGGGCATTGGAGAATGTGGAATGGGCACGGAAACGGGCATGAGGTGAACCTAACATGAGCGGATAGTTTTGATAGAGGGGATTGGCCGGCGACGCTTCGTTGGGTTCCTCCCACACGGGGAAAGCGCAATGGTCTTCCAGGAATAATTCATTGTAAAACTCCAGTTTGGTGGACTCAGTACCGAATACCCGGTCAAGATAGGCTACGTAAGGCTGATCAGGAACATTCAGCCTCATGATGCATTGATTGGCTTTCAGCGCTTCCACCGTGATTCCCTGGAGGGCCGGGTCCGGTGAGTCCAAGAGCGCCCGCACATAATCTTCCGGTGTCTCAGGCAGATATTGGTCAAGGCCCAGCTTTTGAGCCAGTTCCTTTTCAATTTGAAAATCGGATTTGCTTTCAAATAAGGGTTCAATGACTTTTTGCTGGAGCAGAATGTGATTCCGCTCATTGATCAAATAAGCGATGTCATACTCCGATTCAAAACTTGAGCAGGCCGGCAGGACAATATCGGCGTAATTCACGCTGTCACAATGTTGGTTGTCCACCACAGCGATAAATTCCAGGGAGTCGGCCCATTTTAAGGATGTATTGTAATCCGGTATCATCTGATGGAGCATATTTCCCTGAAAAAAGAACGCCTTGATGGAGGTGGAAGCCGTGGGGATGTCACTAAAAGGCACTTCAGCCGGGGCTGGAGCAAACTCCGGCGGCAAATCCCAGCTGCCCATGGCGGTGACCCAGGACCAGCAGGTTACATGCTGGGTGCCTTGCCCGACTCCGCCTCCCACACGGCCGATATTTCCGGTAAGGCCGGCGAGGATGGTAGCCAGACGGCCGGTGGTATCGGAATGATACCATTTATCCGGGCCGCCCAAACCCCATTGGATGCTGGCCGGGCCGCCAAGGGCGTATTCCCTGGTCAAATCCGTGATGACCTCTTCCGGTATCTCTGTCACTTTAGACGCCCAGGCCGGGGTATATTGCCGGGTATGTTCAGTGAATGCTGTCAGAACCGTTTTGACTTTAACTCCGTTTACCGTAAACTCTCCTTCTACTTCCGGCAGAATCCCCGGCGCCTCAACCGGTCGGGGAGAATCGGAATTTTTGTCCCAGACCAGATAGTTGTTTCCTTCATCCCGTAAAATCCTTTGGTTGTCTTCCCGGATCAGGAAGGGAGCACTGGTATAACTTCTGACATACTCCTGATCATACCATTGATTATTCAAGACCAGATGGATCATGCCTAAATATAAGGCGCTGTCCGTCCCGGGGCGAAGGGGAATCCATTGATCGCACTTCGCCGCTGTCGTGGAAAACACCGGATCAATGCAGACCATCTTCGTGCCTTTTTCCTTAGCGTCAAAGAAAAAGGCCGCATCAGTGAGTGAGGTTTCCAATAAGTTATTGCCCACCAACAGAACCAGATTGGAATTGACCCAGTCCGTAATCTCATTGGTATTGGTTATATTGAAGGGTCCCATAACGATGGATTGCCCGCCGGCCTGACTCATGTCGATGCCGAAATCCAAAGCACCATGCTCCTGAGCGCCGATCAGGGCGGCCAAGGTACTCATGGGATACTGGACGCCGGAACTGTTTGACCATAAAATTGATTTTCCGCCGTATTTGCCTTTGATTTCCGTAAGCTTGTCGGCAATGGTCGTCAGGGCTTCATCCCAGGAGATAGCTACAAACTTGCCTTCTCCTCTTTCCCCAACCCGTTTCAGGGGGGTCTTTAAACGATCCGGGCTGTACACTCGTTCTACTTCGCTGAGGCCCCTGAGGCACACTTTTTTGTGATGGCCGTCAGGCCATTCATTGGGCTCAATTTTCACCAACTTGCCCTCACGGACGGTGCATTTCATTGAACAACGGCCTCCGCAGTTGGGGGGATGAAAGGTATAGGCAATCTTCTCCTCTTCCGCCCCTTCCGCTGCTGCCGGACGAATCCAACGGTTCAATGATCCGGTACCTATCATTCCGAACGCGGCCAATCCGCCGCTGGCCTTAATAAAGTTCCGCCTTGAGATCTCCATGTAAGCATCCTCTCTTTTCTGTTTGATTGACTTGTCTAGACGTTGATAACTATTCCCGTTTGTGCTTATTTTCTCCTTTGTGGTACCGGCCAAAGAAGATGAGATCCCTTTGTTCCTTTTTGCCTTTTTCCTGAGCTGGGTGTCCGTGGATTTGGCGGCATTATACAAACTGAACGGGGCAAATTTGTGGTTATTTCTAATCCCGGGCAATATTGACAAATACATCATGAAAAGCCGGCTCATTCACTCCATTGACGGCCTGGCCCAGATCAGTTTCCTGGCTGCCGGCCAGGCTGTTGATGCTTTTGCCGTTGATATCCTGCCTGGCTGAGCAAAGTATCAGATGAAGGGGTAAGTCATGGCGGATTTTGGCTTTTAAGACCACTTCCCCCCAGGAGTTATAAACGACAACCTTGTCTCCGGCTCCAATGCCTTTTTGTCGGGCTAATTCCCAGCTCAGGGAAAGCTCGTCTGTCGCTTGTCTCTCCAGGAGCCAGTCAAGATGAGCAAACTGGGAGTTGAAGAAATCCGCCCGCCGCCAATTGAGCAGCCGGTAGGGATAACCTTGGGGAGCAGTCTCCGGCAGCACCATCAGGGGAAGCTCCGGACACCCCCACTCCATAGCCTGAGGGACGGAGAAGCGGTACTTGGGATAATGTGAATCCGATAACATATCAGGTTGCACGATTTTTCTTGGGCCTTGCTTTAATTCCCGGTAACTGTCGATTCCCAGGGTTTCACATAATTCTGGCGGAACCGCCCTCTCCAGCCATTGGGACAGGGGCCGCTCCACAGGAAACGGGCAAAGTCCCGGGGCTTCTTCACTAATAGCCACAGCAAGGGATTGGGCAATTTCCAGTTCGGAACGGGTCTCACCGAGAGGCGCAATGGCCTGTTCATTAAGTCCAATCCAGCGGTGCCATTCCCCTGCCACCAGATCCTCAGCCTCCAGAAAGGTGGCCGCCGGCAGAACAATATCGCAGCAGCGGGAGGTTGACGTCAGAAAAAAATCGGTGCCCACAATCAAATCCAGACCGCCCATCAGCTCCCTAAGCTTTTGCAGGTGGGTTCCCTGGACCAAGGGGTTGCTTTGGGTGATCCAAAGCATCCGGATATCCGCCCCATCGTCCCCATGGTTCACTGGCAGAGTAGGAAGGCTAAGCTTCCGGTTCCCCCACTTATCTGAATCCCAGAGATCCGCAAAGGGTGAAAACCCAGACCGGGCCGCAAAAATACCTTCACCGTAATTTTCCGTAACTCCGCCGGCAGCGGCAAGGGCATGGATGGCCCGGATATTCTGGCCGCTGTTGCTGTATTTTTGCAGCCCTTTACCAAGCCAAAACGCCGGATTTGAGCTATGGCGCAGCTCATCGGCCAGATCCGCAACCATTTGGGGGGTGACCCCTGCAATAGTTCTTATCTCTTCCGGATCCGCTTCCAATAACCAATCCTTGAGGTTTTCCCAGCCTTCCGCCTCATGGACAAGAAAGCGGTAATTAATGCTGGTTTTAAACATAAGCTCCCGCAAAACAACCAGAGCCAAGGCCCCATCACCGCCCGGCTTAACCACAATCGTCTTATCAACCCGGCCGGCTGTGGCGGAAGGGAACACGTCAATCAGAATAACCCTGGCGCCGCGTTGGCGCGCCTGCTGGAGAATCTTCATTTGGTGAATTGCCGTAGCGGCAGGGTTGACGCCCCAAAGAACAATCAAATCCGCCTTCTTCATATCTTCCGGATCTTTGGCCCTGACCCTGCCAAAATCCAAGAATTGAGCGTCCAGCCCCGGTCCGCTGCTCTGGGGCCCCCGGATCTCGGTGATTGGCGCCATTGCGGACAGCATGCCGGATAAAGAGCGCGCCAAGACCCCGGTATTGGCTTTTCCGTCCAGGAGTCCCAGGGGTAAGAGATGGTTATGCCGGTTGTAAATCTGCACTATTTGCCGGGCAATTTCCCCTAAAGCCTCTTCCCAGGTTATCCTTTGCCAGTCTCCTGAACCCCGGCTGCTTTGCCGCAAAGGGTGGAGAATTCGCTCGGGATGATACACATGCTTAACAAAGCTATATCCTTTGGCACACAGAGTGCCTAAGGTATAGGAATTTTGGGGATCCCCCGTTATTTTAAGCAGCCGACCATTGTCTGTATAAGCCAGGATACTGCAAGTATCATAGCACTTGAGGGGACAAACATGCCGGGTCATCTGCATCATCTTTTCCTCCAATACTTACGGAACAATCAATGTTCACATTAATAACCTTACCAATCTATAGAAGTGATAGCTATTTCCCATGAAGTCAGCCTGTACCGCTATTTGTTAAAACAATGAACGGGAGCCTTTCTTATTTTACCAAAGTATTGATTTTTACTGAATCCCCTGAAATCTTTTCTCCCTGAGGTTTGCCCCCCCACTCCTTTTAGATTCCACCTCGTGACGGCCACCCTTGGTCTTGGCCATACATCCCCACTATCACTGTACTCATCAGGGCAAACAGCATAAGGCGGACAGCTTCCCCAGCTATCCGCCTTATGCCCCATGCCCCAGGCATGTGTAACCTATTTCTCTATATTATCCTCCTCTGAACCCGGCCGGTTCCCTCTTAACCTCCCGCCAGCTCCAGCAATTCCTCCAGATTCTTCTTGCCGAAAACAACTTTTTCATCGTTGACGACAATAGCCGGTACGCTCATAATCCCGTACTTGTTTTTAAAATCAGGGTAATGAGCCACGTCGATCATCTCCGCCTCGATCAGGGGATTTTTCAAGGCCATCAACTGGGCCAGAGTCACCACATCCGGGCAGAGAGTGCAGGAAAGCGAAACCCCAATTTTGAAGTTGACTTTCCTGCTCACTCCCCGGATTTTGGCCAGGGTCTCTTCTCCTACCGCCTGGCCAGGTCCTGCCGCGTTATACAGGGCCAGAATAAAAGAGTTGATTTCGTGGCCGCCGGGTATGCCGTGAAACTGCACTCCCGTATAGGCCCCGTCCGGTCCCAGCACCGCAACGGCGGGGAAAAGGGTGATCTTGGCTTCTTTCTCTCTGACCGCGTCCTCACCCCGGTTCAGGAACTCAACCTCCACCTTATCGGTCAGCCCGGCAAACTCGGACAGAAAGCTCCGCAGTTCCTCGCTGAATTCGCTGCCCTCCTCCAGAAAGGCCAGCAACCCAATCCGGTTTTCCAGCCGTTCCAGAATAGGCACCAACTGTTCCTTAAGGGAGTCGTCCAATAACGAAGATCCCTGCCGGGTGACTGGAGCTTTCTCCTCATCACCCAGCTCGCCCAGTTCACCCAGCCCCAGCCGTTCCTTCTTCCCTACCAGATATTTCTCAGCGCTGGTGGCCGCAATAGCGCCGTCCGCTACGGCAGTAACCAGCTGCCGCAGCTCCTTGGGACGGATATCCCCTGCAGCATAGACCCCCTCCACATTGGTGCCCATGCTCTCATCGGTGGGAATATAGCCCCGCTCATCGATGCGGACCTCCTGAGCATATTCGGCGCTTTGCGGAATGTATCCCACGAAAACGAACACGCCAAAAGTCTGCTTCTGATCCGTTGCATCATACCGCCATCTTTCGCCACTCCGGTTATTGACGAATTCAGCATAGCGGAGAACCGTATCCCCGCCCGCTTCCCGAAGCTCGGTGTTGAACTTCACCTCGATCTTCGGGTGGGCCAGGACTCTTTCGGAGATGGTTTGGGGGCAGGAAAATCCATCCCCCCGGACGATCATGGTGACTTTTCTGGCATAGCGGGTCAGGAAAATCCCTTCCTCCGCCGCAGCCAGCCCTCCTCCGATCACGAAAACATCCATCCCTGTGAAAAATTCACCGTCACAGGTTGCACAATAGCCGATACCCCGTCCTCTGAATTCCTCTTCCCCAATGAAGCCCAGCTTTCTGGGCACAGACCCGGTGGCAATGATCACAGCCAGAGCCTCATAGTCCCCTTCATCCGTCCGGATTTTCTTAATATCCCCAGCCAAATCCACGGACTCCACTGCCGCCTGCTGAAATTTCACACCGAATTTTTCCGCCTGCCTGCGCATGGTCTGGCTGAGCTCTTCCCCTGAAACATTCAGGATACCCGGATAATTCTCCACCTCGGAGGTGATTTTGATCTGCCCTCCGGCCCGGTCCCGATCAATCACAAGGGTTTTAAGCTTCGAACGCCCGGCATAAATGCCCGCAGCCATCCCCGCACTGCCGGAACCGATAATAATCAGGTCATAGAGTTCTTTCATAGAGCTTACAGCTTCCCTACCAGATCCAGGCTGGGTTTAAGAGTCTCCGCTCCGGGCCGCCATTTGGCCGGGCAAACCTGATCCCCATGCTCCGCAACGAACTGGGCAGCCTGGACCTTGCGCAGCAATTCCGCTGCCTCACGGCCAATGTTGTTGCTGTTGACTTCATAGGCTACGATCTTTCCTTCAGGATTGACCACAAAGCTGCCCCGCAGAGCTAAGCCCTCCTCTTCAATATAAACCTCAAAGTCCTTGGCCAGCTTGGCAGTTGGGTCGGCCAGCATCGGATAGCGGATTTTTCTGATGGTGTCGGAGGCATCATGCCAAGCCTTATGCACAAAATGAGTATCGGTGGACACGGAGTAGATCTCCACACCGATTTTCTTGAATTCATCGTATTGATCGGCCAAATCCCCCAGCTCTGTGGGGCAAACGAAGGTAAAATCAGCGGGATAGAATACGAAAACCGACCATTTGCCCAGCAAATCCCCTTTGGTTACTTCCTTGAAAGCACCTTCCACAAAAGCCTGCACCTTGAACTCGTTTACTTCTTTACCGATAAGTGACATAATAATTTCCCCCTTATCATTATTTTTTTATGGTGATCGGCAAAATGCCGGATCTATCTTTTCTTCTTTCGCTTATCTTCCTCTGCCCTTATCCACCTTTAATGATAATTATAATCTTTATAAATAAGTAATTCATATTATATATTGTATCTATTTGCCTGGCAAAATCAAGTACATTTTAGTCAATTTGCCAAATTTTTTTCCTACATCTAGTTGTGAAACCACTTCCTCCGCAGCCCAGCCGCTCCCCCATCTTAAGCTTTCCGGCCGGAAGCAAAAAATAGGACGGTTTTGCTTTGTGGGAAAAAGCAAACATCCATCCTTTTTTCGGCATATTATGCAATATCAAGATAAAGGGGTAATTCTCAATGCTCAATTCCACCCAAAGAAGCGCCGCCCAGGCCGCCCATGAAACCGCCTTTGAGCTAAGTTTAATCAAAGATGAAAGAATCGGCGATGTTCTTTTTCTGATTGCTTCTATTATCGCCTTAATCTCCACTTACCAGGCTGAGGAAACCATCATCATCGAGGAATTCAGCCAGACACCTCAGCCGGATCGTTCTGCCCGCACGATCGCCGCGTCAAGCTGGACATTTTTGATCGGCAGCATCCTTATAGCTTATGTAGCCATCGTCAGATACCGGGAAATCGCAGCCTCTGCCCCTGATGCATCACCTTTAATGTTAAAGGGAAGATGGTTCACTGCTATAGGGGATATCGTCAGCGTCATCGGCTTTGGTCTGTCCGCCCTGGGCGACCAGCTGAAAGCCCATGCATCTTCCCAAGAACCAACTATAGCCCGTTAGCTGGAGCCATTGATTCCGGGACCCCTACCCCGTTCCAGGGTCCGCTGATCAAGTGCATAATACTTTAAGGCCTCTTCATCGATCTCCACACCTAAGCCCGGGCCCCGGGGTACCAGGATACGGCCCCTTTGGACTGTTATCTCCGGTCGAATCACATCTCTGGCAAAATAACGCCGGGATGAAGATAAGTCTCCGGGGATATAGTTGTCTTTCAGGCTGGCTAAATGGACATGGAGAATTTTTGATATCCCGCTTTCCATCATACTGCCGATCCAATAATGGATCTTACGCTTACGGCAGATCTCAATCATTTCTTTAACATAGGCCAGACCGCCTACGCGGCCCACCTTGAGATTGACAGCCTGACAAGCTCTTAACTCAGCAGCCTGGATCAGATCCGCTTTGGTCTGGATACTTTCATCCAGACACAGGGGCGTCCGCATTTGCTCCTGAAGCCTTTGATAAGAGACCAGATTTCCGGATGCCAAGGGTTCTTCAAGGCACAGCAATCCCAGCTGATCCATTTCTCTCAGCTCGGGGAGCTGTTCTGCCTGGAAACTTCGGTTCCCATCAGCCAACAGCATTAAATCAGGGTATTTTTCACGGACCCTCCGCAATTTGGCAAAACCGTCCCCAGGCTTGATTTTAATTTTAAACCGCACATACCCCTCTTGAAGATAATCTTCGATTTGCCTGAGCAAGGTGGCCGGCTCCAGGTCTCCCAGGACCATGCCCCCATAAATCCTCGCCTGGGTCTCCTCATGAAAGACAGCATCCATAATCGGCTGCTGCTGCCGGCGGGCGAACCCGTCCAGAAGAGCGTTCTCTACCCCGGCCACAGCCATGGGATAACCCAAGTCCGGCCAGGAGTGAATGGCAAAGGGGTGGGGTATTTCTCTCTCCAGAAGTCGGGGAAGCAAGTGCTGGAGCAGGACTTCCTTGGCGCGGGGCAGGGTCTCCCCAGTATAAAAAGGTTCCTTGAAGGCAACCGCTTCGCCAAAGCCGGAATGGCCCAACTCATCCGTCACCTTAATCACAAGGGTCTCCCGCTGATTAAGTATAGTTTGGGCGGATTTAAAACTGAACTTCATGGGCATGTTCAAATGGAACACTTTAATTTTCTCAATCCGCATGGGCCAGCTCTGCCAAATTCTTTTTCAGTATTTTGCCCGTGGCATTTTTCGGCAGTGACCGTAAATGCACTATTTTCCGGGGCAATTTATATCTGGCCAGCTTCCCGGCCAGATAATCCCTGAGCTCCTCATCTCCCAAAGAAGAAACCACAAACAAAACCGGTACCTGTCCCCACTTCTCATTCTTCATCCCCACAATGGCACATTCAGATATCTCAGGATGGGCATACAGCACATTCTCAATTTCCCGGGGATAGATGTTTTCCCCTCCGGAGATAATCATATCTTTGCGCCGATCCAGGATGTAGAGATATCCCTCCTCATCCATACAGCCCATATCCTGGGTGTTAAGGAACCCCTCCACCGCCTCTTTCCCCAGATACCCGTCCATAACCATGGGGCTTTGAACGGCTACTTCCCCGATTCCCTCTGCATCCGGATTAACAATACGCAGGGTGACCCCCGGCAAGGGCAAGCCCACCGCATCAAGCTTGGCGGGATTTTCCGCCACACAAAAGGTCGTGCATTGGCTGGTGGTCTCCGTCATGCCGTAGGATTTATAGATGGGAATCCTTTTCGCCAGACAAATTTCCACCAAGGACTTAGGAATGAATTCCCCACTCACCAAAACCACCCGCAAACGATGTTGGCGGATGCGGTTGACAATCCTCATCAACAGGGTGGGAACCAGGGAGAGCATCGTCAGCGAGCCCTCTTCGATCCCTTTTAAGATCTGCTCTTCATCAAATTTCCCCATCAAGGTGACTCGGGTGCCATTATACAAACTGCGCATTAAAATGGCCAAGCCGCCGATATGGTACATGGGAAGGACGAGCAGCCAGTTATCTTCTTCCCTGACCCCCAGGACCTGTTGGGAGGCCTGGACATGGGCATAGAACTGCTTCCGGCGCAGGGGCACCGACTTATAGTCACCGCTGGTGGCACTGGTATCCATAATCACCGCAATTTTCTCCGGGGCCTCTTCTTCCCGGCAGCGTGCCTGTTCATCATAGTCACCGGCCAGCACCCTTGCCAAGGGAATAAACGTATCATCGTCGGAAAAAGCCACCCGGATGTTTAATGTTTTTAGCTTTTTTGCTCTTTCCTCCCCAGTCAGGCGGGTATTCATCATGAACACCTCGATTTGCAAAGCCTGCAGGGCCAAGAAAAACAGGGCCATCTCCACAGAATTATGAGCATAAAGAGCAACTCTGTCTTCAGCTTTAACAAAGGGATAGATCCGGCCGGCCAGGTCGGTGACACGCCGGTCCACCTCCTGAAAGGACAGTTCATTTAAAAACAGCTTATGGGGTTTCTCCAGAGCCTGCTTTTTAAGCCAGTTGACCACCATTACCTTCCCCTGCCCTTGCTTAGTTCAGTAAAATTCGTGGACATTCTTAAGGAAACTTGGGAAACCGCTGAAAATCCGGGCTCCGTTTCTCCTGATAAGCGTCCCGCCCCTCTTTCGCCTCATCGGTGGTATAGTACAAAAGGGTGGCATCCCCGGCTAATTGCTGCAGACCGGCCAGCCCATCCGTATCGGCATTGAAAGCCGCCTTGAGGAAACGCAACGCCGTGGGGGAATGCCGGAGAATTTCCCTGGCCCAGGTTACCGTTTCCTCTTCCAGCCGCTCAAAGGGCACCACCTTATTCACCAAGCCCATGGCCAGGGCCTCCCGGGCTGTATATTGACGGCATAAATACCAAATCTCCCGGGCTTTTTTGTGTCCGACAATGCGGGCCAGATAGCCGGCCCCATAACCGGCGTCAAAGGACCCCACTCTCGGTCCGGTCTGACCGAAGCGGGCATTTTCCGAGGCAATACTCAAATCACAAACAATGTGCAGAACATGACCGCCGCCGATGGCATAGCCATTGACCATGGCTATGACCGGTTTGGGAATGACCCGGATTAAGCGCTGGAGATCCAAAACATTAAGCCGGGGAATCTGATCCTCGCCCACATACCCCCCATGGCCCCGCACCCGCTGGTCCCCTCCGGAACAAAAAGCCTCCTGATCCTGACCCTGGCCATGATTGGCCCCCGTCAGAATAATAACGCCAATCCGGCTGTCTTCCCGGGCCACCATAAAAGCATCCATCAATTCCTTAACCGTTTTGGGCCGGAAGGCATTGCGGACCTCCGGCCGGTTGATGGTGATTTTGGCCATCCCTGCACAGGTCTCATAGATAATGTCTTCATACTGAGCGGCAAACCTTTCCCAGGCAAAATTCATAATCATACCTCCAATCAAACTTTTTCACACCTTCAGGGCTGAAAGCACCCGACCAAAAACACCGGACCAAAAGTATGGCCTTAAGGCTTGGCTGACTCCTGCAAAAAATTCCCGACTATTTCCGCAAACGTGACGGGATTTTCAAGATGAGCATTATGTCCCGCCCCCGGGATCATCTCCCTCTTGATCCCGGGGTTTAAATCCACGAGCTCCCAGCCAATTTCCTTATACTTCTCATCCTGTTCCCCATGGATGTACAGGATCGGCATGGGCAAAGCCGGGATCCGCTCCCTTAAACAGGGAAACACTCCCTGCCCGCTTCCCAGCAGAGTATTGGCCAGGGCATGAGGCGCATTCCCCAGACGCCTTGCCCTGATCTTAGCGCGGATTTCCGGGGGCAAGCGGGTCTGGGAGGCAAACAGAGGGAGGCTGGACCAGTGCTCAGCGAACCACTCTATTCCCCTATCCAGAATCTCCTGGGCCAGCCGGACATCCTGTTCTCTGCGCAGAGCCCGCTGCTCCTCGTCCCCTATCCCATAAGCTGAACTCTCCAGAATCAGCCCCTGAACCTCCCGGGGATAAGCGGCCCCATAAGCCAAGGCTATACGCCCACCCAGAGAATAGCCCAGCAAGGAATACCTTGTGCAGCCTAACCCTGCAACCAGCTCATGGAGATGCCCCAGCAACACGGGCAAGCTATAGGGTTCAAGGGAAGAAGGCTTGGCGCTGCGGCCATGCCCGAGCAAATCCACCAGAACCATTTGACAGTCCTGGAGCTGAAGGGCTTCCCAGGTGCCGGAGCTTTCCGCAAAACCATGGAAACAGACCAGAGTCGGCCCGGAACCCTTTACCTCTACATAATACCGGCAGCCCTCAATCGTCATGAACACCTTGTTCTCCTCACTTATCCTTTAATCAAGATTTGTCAACCGATCATGCAGCTCTTTGCTCAGCCGGGCATCGATTTTGACATTCAGCACCTTGACCCCCCTTAAGGTAAGGGCTTCCTGAAAATTCTGTGCAAAGCTTTCATAATCAACCGGTTCATAATAAATCAGATCATAGAGGGTCTTAAGCCCGCTGAAATCCATGCCGTGAGGGGTCATAAACAGCAATTCAAAATACTTATTTTCACTTTGGGGCAGATACTTAAAAATAGCACCCCCATTATTATTGAGGAGGATGATAATTAAATTCAGTCCATGGTTTTTCCCGATCAGCAGGCCGTTTAAATCATGAAAGAAGGCTAAATCCCCGGTCAGCAGCACCGTAGGATGGCCGCTGGTGGCAACTCCCAAAGCAGTGGAGACCGTGCCGTCGATGCCATTGGCCCCCCGGTTGCCTAAGACTTTAATCCGTTGTTGACGCGCCTCCAGAAAGTAATCCACATCGCGGATGGCCATACTATTGGCAACAAAGAGACGGCTCCCCTCGGGGAGACTGTCCTGCAGCTTTTGCACCAGCTTCCCTTCAAACAGCTCCTCCTCATCCTGAGCGAGATTGAGCCGCCGGCGCATGCGGGTTTGATAATGCTGCCACCGTCCCGAGTAGTCATCATTGGTATTGTAAACCTTGACAGACTGAGCAAAAGCCTTGGGTGAAGCAATAAGATACCGGCTGATCGACAGGGAGGGATCCCGGTATTGAAAGTGGTCATTGACCTGAAAATACAGAACATCCTGATGC
The DNA here is from genome assembly GCF_007830365.1 of Desulfitobacterium sp. LBE. Taxonomy (NCBI): domain Bacteria; kingdom Bacillati; phylum Bacillota; class Clostridia; order Eubacteriales; family Desulfitobacteriaceae; genus Desulfitobacterium; species Desulfitobacterium sp. LBE. Next base: position 3,007,923 of record NZ_VLKD01000001.1, read on the forward strand.
ATGGCCGTGAAATTCTGCAACCGTTTGGAAACGGGAGTCTGACCAAAATGAATGATAAATTCAGGCTTTAATTCCACCTTAACCGCATCCCTTTTCAGAAAGGCGTCATAGCAATCCATGATCAAGGGATGGTCATCATTGCGGAAATTGGCGAGAGGATCGGCCAGCAGGGGGGCCTTTAAACGCTCTGCCAGCTCCAGAACCTCCCTGTGATAATCCGCGTAAGGATCACCGCCGCAGATAATGATCCCCTTTTTATCCTGGAAAACCGAACTGTCCATAGTCACCGAACTATCCATAGTCAGCCCCTTCTCCCCTGTTTTCCAGGCAAAAGGATAGTCCAAGCGGCCCGCCGTGAAATCCACCCCATCCAAATCAGGACTTAAGGGTTCACGCAAAGGGATATTGATATGAGCTACCCCATATCCCCGATCCAGAGAACTTACATAAGCCTTGCGCATCACCCCGCGCACATACCGGTACATGCCTTCCCTTTCTTCAGGAAGAGCCAGTTCTTCAAAGTACTTGGCGTAATCATGATAAAACTTGATTTGATCGATGGTTTGGGGAGCCCCCACCTGACGCAACTCGGGGGGCCGGTCTGCCGTTAAAACGATTAAGGGGACATGGGAATGCTTTGCCTCGACGATAGCCGGGAAGTAATGGGCCACCGCCGAACCGGAGGAGCATACCAGCACAACGGGGCGCTCTTTTTCCTTAGCTATGCCTAAGGCGAAAAACCCTGCCGAGCGTTCATCGATACTGACATAGACCTGAAAGCCGTATTCGCAAAACAGCACGGATAAGGGAGTGGAACGGGAACCGGGACTAATCACGGCTTCACGCACACCGAGCTGGTATAATTCGTCAACCAGGGCCGCAATATAATTTGTCATCGCTGTTCCCCTTTATCACAGACTTTCCAGGATGGTTTTGGCTTTATGGGCCGTCTCCGCATATTCCTCTGCACATTCTGAACTGGCGACGATACCACAGCCTGTATAGGCATAAACTGTCCTTCCCTCAATGAGGGCCGAGCGGATTCCGGCCACAAAGATGCCATCCCCCTCTTCATTCATGATGCCTAACGGGGCGGCATATAACCCCCGCTCATGCTTTTCCCAGCGGGCGATGATGGCCAAAGCTTCTGCCACCGGATATCCGCCTAAGGCCGGGGTAGGATGCAGGCGTGCAACCCAATCGGTTAAAGAGCTATTCTCCTTGGCCTTTGCCGCCAGAGGAGTCTTCAGGTGATACAAATTCCTGAGCTGCAAAGTCGTCGTCTCTCCGATCAGGACTTCATCGCTGTAGGTGTTCATGACCTTGGCTATGTAATCCAGAACAATTTGATGCTCATGGCGGTTTTTGGGATCGTTGAGAAGGGCCGTCTTCCCTTGCTCATCCTCTTCATCAGCAGTTCGTGCCCGGGTACCCGCCAAAGCATAGCTCATGATTTGCCCTTTTTCCTTCCTCGCTACTATTTCCGGCGTTGCGCCAAGGAAGGTCTTTCCCTCCTTACAATAGGCAAAAACGAAGGAATGGGGATTTTTCTCCATAAGGTTTTTCAACACACTTTCAACGGACACCATGGTATTACACTGAATTTTTATCTCCCGGGAAATCACCACTTTCTGAACTTTCCCGGCCAGAACTTTTTGTTTTGCACACTGGAATAACTCCTGCCATTCCTGATAGTCATCAGCAAGGATCTCATAATCATGTCGATGGGAAGCAAACTCTTTGGGGGGAACAGCGGAAATATCGGCTGTCTCATGGGCGTAATAAAGCTTTTGCCCGGCCTTTTCTTCAACCAGATAGTATTGGAAGGCTATGGTCTCATTGCCCAGCCCCGACCATTTCGGATCTTTAAGGGTGGGAAAGAAAGTTCTGGTTGAAAAGACATAGGGATATCCCCGGTAGCTCTCCCCCGGCCCAAAGGTTTTTAAACGCCTGGCCCCCATAATAAGCTGTTGCTGGAAAGGATGATAAAACAACACCCGCTCCTCATCTTCAAAGCTCTGCCAAAAAGCAAAGCTGTCATTTAAAGCCACTTCCTTCTCCTGGTAGTTCAAACTTATCTCCCCGTTCAAATCCTCTTAAATCAAATAATGAACTCAAGTTCATTTCTTCATCTTGGATATTACTCTCATTCCTATTTATTGTCAATAAAAAAAATCCCCCCATAGTGTTTTAAGCAGTCAATGCCAAAAGCCTGAGGAGAATTGACTTTCCTCAGGCTTTCCTTTCAGTGAATTATTTTCCTGTCCCAAAAACGAAAGCGCTTTCGTTTTTGGGACAGCCCGGCAAAAAAAGATCTTCAGGTACTCCGTGGTTTATCTATAATCATGGCTAACACCCCCTAGAATAGCTCAGGAAAAATATCCTGGGGCAGCTCCTCCCCATAATGAACATAACTCAGGGTGAGTCCCTGAGGAGTTGCCGTAACTCCCCCCCGTTTCCGATCGAGAGACGCCAGTATATCCGGAATCTCCCCCGGCTGAATGCGGTTTTTCCCCACATAAACCAAGGTCCCGGCAATAATACGCACCATATTATAAAGGAAGCCATCGCCGATGCAGGTAATCCGGAGATGTCCCTGATTCTCCGCCACTTGACATAGATAGAGGGTGCGTTCAAAGGTTTTGCTGGTTCCCCCTGCCGCTGAAAAAGCTTTAAAATTATGCCGTCCCACCAAATACTGGGCCCCCTGCTGCATCCTTTGCCAATCCAGCCTGACAGGCTCATGCAAAGAGTACAGCCGGGTAAAGACATCGGCTACCGGATGGTTATCGATCCGGTAGTCATAGCGCTTCCACTTAGCGGAGAAACGGGCATGAAAATCCTCAGCTGCTTCCTGAGCCGCCAGGATGCGGATATCCCGGGGGAGCAGACTATTAAAGGCCTTGGGAACTTTATCCACGGGAATCCGGGCCCTGGTCCGGAAATTTACCACTTGACCGGCGGCATGAACCCCTGTATCTGTTCGTCCGGCTGTATTGAGGGTTACTTCTTCTTCCACCAACTTAGCCCACACCGTCTCCAAGGTACCTTGAATAGTGGGGCCGTGGAATTCCGGCTGGCGTTGAAACCCATGGTAATGGGTCCCGTCGTAAGCAACCTTTAAACAAATATTCCTCTTATCATCCATCTGGAAGCTATCCTTTCTATCCTTAATATAGCATGGCCTTTCTTTCCCATATTAAAACCCCCGTTCAACACCGTCAAGCCACCGTTGAACCCCCAAGTTCCCCCGCCTCCCCATTGCCCCAGGAAAAACAACCATTCGCCCCGGAAGGAACTTTTTCTCCAAAGTTTGTGCCCCGGATAACTTCCCGGAAAGCTCCTTTAATCCCGGTCCGCCGCCCTTTCATTCTTATTCCGTTTTCTTCCTTTCCCCCCTTTGATACAATGCAATAAACATTTTCATCTTTATAAACTATTGAGGATGGTATGAGAGAAGGAGGACTACCTATGGAAGAAAAGAATCTTGAGGCTTTGCTGGAAGAGGATAGACAGTTCATCCCCAGTGAGGAATTCCACAAAAACGCACTCATTCAAAGCGCGGATATCTATGAACAAGGTCAAAGCCTCGGCTTTTGGGAGGAACAGGCTAAACAACTCTCCTGGTTGAGCCCTTGGGAAAAAACCCTGGAGTGGAATCCTCCCTTCGCCCAGTGGTTTGTCGGCGGGAAACTCAACGCCTCCGCCAACTGTCTGGATCGCCACCTCCATGATTGGCATCGCAATAAAGCCGCTATTATCTTCGAAGGCGAAAACGGGGACAGCCAGGTTCTTACCTACCAGGATCTCCATCGTGAAGTCTCCAAATTCGCTAATGTCCTCAAAGCCAATGGGGTGGACAAAGGTGATCGGGTCACCATCTATCTGCCCATGATTCCGGAAGCTGTGATTTCCATGCTGGCTTGCGCCCGGATTGGGGCTCCCCACAGTGTGGTCTTCGGAGGCTTCAGTTCGGAAGCTTTGCGGGATCGGGTCATTGATGCTCAGGCCAAAGCCGTCATCACTTCCGATGGCAGCTTCCGCCGGGGCAACACCATCCCCTTGAAAGATAATACCGATATCGCTTTGGACGGCGTGGACTGCGTGGAACATGTCTTTGTCATTCAACGAACCAAACAAACCGTACAAATGAAGGAAGAGCGGGACCTTTGGTATCATGAAGAAATGGCCAAGGCCTCCCCGGTGTGTCCGGCGGAGCCCATGGATGCAGAAGATATGCTTTTTATCCTCTACACCAGCGGTACCACAGGAAAACCCAAGGGTGTAGTCCATACCACGGGGGGCTATATGGTAGGGGTATCCACCACCCATCGCTGGGTCTTTGATCTCAAGGAAGAGGATGTTTACTGGTGCACCGCGGATGTGGGCTGGATTACCGGCCATTCTTATATTGTCTACGGCCCCTTGGCCAATGGAGCCACGGTCCTTATGTATGAGGGAAGTCCTGATTATCCGAACCGGGATCGGTTCTGGGAAATCGTCGAGAAATACAAAGTCACCATTCTTTATACCGCACCCACCGCCATCCGGACCTTTATGAAGTGGGGTCCCCAATATCCCCAGAGCCGGGATCTATCCAGCCTGCGCTTGCTGGGCTCTGTGGGTGAACCCATCAATCCGGAAGCCTGGATGTGGTACTACAAATACATCGGCGGCGAACGGTGCCCCATCGTGGATACCTGGTGGCAAACCGAGACAGGTATGATTATGATGACCCCTCTGCCGGGAATTACTTCCTTAAAGCCCGGTTCCTGTACCGTACCTTTCCCAGGAGTCAGAATCGAAGTGGTGGACAGCGCCGGCCATCCCGTCCCCAAGGGAGGCGGCGGCTACCTGGCTATCAAGGAGCCCTGGCCTGCTATGCTGCGCAATATCTACGGAGATCCGGCACGCTTCGAGCGGACGTACTTCGGCAACTGGCCGGGAGTCTACTTCCCCGGTGATGGCGCCAAGTGGGATAAGGACGGATATTTCTGGATACTGGGCCGGGTGGATGATGTCATCAACGTTTCCGGTCACCGGATCGGCACCATGGAAGTGGAAAGCGCTTTAGTGGATCACCCCTCTGTTGCTGAGGCTGCCGTTATCGGTAAAAACCATGAAGTTAAAGGGCAGGCCCTGGCCTGTTTCGTCACTTTAAAGGAAGGCATCGAAATCACTCCCGATCTGGAGGACGAATTAAAGAAACATGTGGCAAAGAAGATCGGAGCTCTGGCCCGGCCGGATGATATCTTCTTTACCGCCGAACTGCCCAAGACCCGCAGCGGTAAGATCATGCGCCGCCTCCTCAGAGACATTGCCGAGGGACGTGCTATCGGTGATACCACCACTTTGGCCGATGCCTCTGTGGTCAATACCCTCAAAGCCAATTACCAGGAGTAAGTCAACCCCATAGTGAGGAGTCCCTCACTACTATGAGGCCAGGGATTCCCCTGGCCTTTCTTTAACCATATCTCCAGCATTCCAAGCCTTCATTTCCTAGTGTATATGATAAGCCTCCCTAAATGTATATTGATGAAAATATAAAACCCCGCAGCCGTCTTAAATGAATCCTGTCAAAGATGACCAAAGCCATAATTTCATAATTATTGTCAATTCCCATCGGATTTTCTTGAGCCCCAACGTTTCCCAAAGGAAAGGAGCGAGATTATGAATAAAACTACGCGCGGGTGGACTGTAACCTTTGCCGGCACAGGTATCAACCTTGCCCTGGGAGTGCTCTATACCTGGAGTGTTTTCGCCGCTGCCTTGACCGAGCAATTAGCCTGGTCAAAAACTGCCGCCTCCCTGCCCTATACGGTGGCCTGTGCGGTATTTGCCCTGATGATGGTTCCCGGAGGCCGCCTCCAGGACCGTTTCGGACCCCGCTGGGTGGCTACGGCAGGAGGCATCTTCGCCGGAGGAGGACTTATTCTAAGCAGCCTGACGGATTCTCTCTTCGTCCTCACCTTAACCTTCGGACTCATCGCCGGAATTGGGATCGGCCTTGGCTATTCGGCAGCAACCCCGGCCGCTGTAAAATGGTTCCCTCCCCAAAAGAAGGGCCTGATCTCAGGCATCGTCGTCGCCGGTTTTGGATTAGCCTCCCTCTACATCGCTCCCCTGACCAATTCTCTCATCGGCAATCTCGGTGTCAAAAGCGCCTTCCGCATTGAGGGATTGATTTTCCTCTTTGCCATTGTTGCTCTCTCCCAAGTATTAGCAGTTCCTCAATCTAACCCCACCCCCACCGCTCCCTCCACACCGGCCTCTCCCCAAGCCGCCACTTCCCTCAATGCTCCCCCATCTCCTCCGCCTGCAGCAAAAGGGGATTTCAGCTGGCAGGAAATGCTTAAAGATCCCCGCTTCTATCTCCTCTGGGTTATGTTCGCTGCCGGTGCTACTGCAGGACTTATGATCATCGGGCAGCTTTCCACCATCACTAAGCTTCAGACCGGGATCTCCTGGGGTTTCGCCATGGTCGCTTTGTTGGCCATCTTTAACGCCGGCGGCCGGGTGTTGGCCGGTTGGCTTTCAGACCGAATCGGCAGAAGTTGGACCATGCGCATCTTTTTCAGTCTGCAAGGTCTCAATATGCTGGCCTTTACCTTCTACAGCAGCCCCGCGCTCATCGCCCTGGGGGCTATTATGACCGGTCTGAGCTATGGTTCCCTCCTTTCCCTTTTCCCCTCAGCCACTTATGACTTTTTCGGCACCAAAAACGGCGGTGTCAACTACGGGCTGATCTTTACCGCCTGGGGTGTGGGCGGAGTCTTCGGTCCTCTGATGGCCGGAGCAGTGGTGGACCTGACCAACAGTTACTTCTATGCTTATTTAATCGCTGCCGCTCTCTGTCTGATCGCCGCTTTCCTGACCATCTTCCTAAAAAGCAGTCCCCTGGAAGCGGAAAAAGCATAGTCAAGACTGCAGGCCAGAATACGCCGACAAGCCGACAAAGCGTAAACATTGACTGCATCTTAACTTAATAAATATGGCGGTTAAGCTTAACGTAAAGACCACTGGCTACCAGAGGTCTTTACGTTTTTCTTATGCTCTTCAAAAGTGCTAAGGTCCGGATAACGGTATTCTTCTTTAAGCCTTATTTACGAAAACCTGATTTATCAAATAACATTAGAGTTTTTTGGAATAATAAAAGACTGTAGATAAGTTAAGCACTGGTTTCTCTCCTGAAATCAGTCTCCATCAAATTGAACCAAAGGAGGGTATTAAATATGACTCTAAATCGACGGGATTTTCTTAAGAAGGCATCCTTAGGCGCTGCCGTAATGGCTGGTTCCGGCTTCTTAGTCGGCTGTAACACCACCAATGTCACTCCCCCTGCCGCTACTCCTGACAAATGGGATATGGAGACGGACGTGGTCGTTGTCGGAGCAGGCAACGGCGGCTTAAGTGCGGGTGCCGCTGCTGCGGAAGAGGGAAAAAAGGTCATCATCTGCGAAATCAGTGGTTTCATCGGCGGTGGTTCCATTTATTCCGGCGGCGGGCTCCACACCTGGGGCACCAAAACCTGGGAGGAATACAAAGCTCACACGGAAGACTTGCACGACCCGGTCTTGGCTAAAACCTATGTGGAAACCTTCAGACAAACCTACATTCCCTGGCTGCAAAAAATCGGCATTCCCATCACCCCAGCCGGCGGAGATCGGGGTTATCTCAAAGACTACACCATGGGATCCGGAGAGCAGGGCTATCTCAGACAAAAAGCCTATTTCGACGCTTTACAAAAATTCATTGAAGGCAAAGGCGGCCAACTCTTAACTAATACCCGGGTTCGCCAATTGGTTGTAGACGAAAACGGTATCGTCAGCGGGGTTTACGCTCAGAAAAAAGGAGAGAATCCGCTCTTTATTAAAGCCGGTGCTGTAGTATTAGCCGCCGGAGGCTTCCAAGCCAACAAAGGCCTGACCGCCCAATACATAGGCCCCTATGGGGACACTGTCCGCAATATGGGAACTCCCTACAATACCGGGAGCGGCATGCTCATGGCTCAAGGTGTGGGAGCATTAAACGGCGGCAGTTTCTCCACTTTCTCCGGAACCCTCATCGGAATTTCTCCTAATCGTCAAACTGAGGAAAACCCTGAAGAGTATGAAAAGGCCCGGAGCGGCGATCCCCAGACTCTCCCCGGCATCGGCAACGGCCGGCCGCCCGCGCCCGGCTGGGTCTCCTTCCTTTTCCCGGAAGATACCACCGGCATTTTAGTCAATCTTCAAGGCAAGCGGTTTATGGATGAAACTTCGCCTATTGATGCCAAGTATCCCCGGGTCCCCCAAACCATTATCAAGCAAAAGCGGGGCATGGCTCTTATGATCGCCGACCAGGCCATCTTTGACAAAAACAAAAGCTCAGACGCCATTCTGAAAATGAATGAAAGCCAGGGAGTCAAGGTGATCAAAGGCAATACTCTGGATGAATTGGCCACGAAATTGCAGGATGCCTATGGTGTCTATAAAGGAACCTTGATCAAAACCATTAACGACTATAACACAGCTGTTGGTAACGGTAGCGCGGCTCAGTTGGATGTTCCCAGAGTAGGAGGGCATTTTAAAGTTGCTGCCGGCCCCTTCTATGCCTTTCCCACAGGTGTCGCCATCTACCACACCTTTGGCGGTCTGATTATCAACGAAAAGGCTCAGGTTCTCGATCTGCAGCGGCAGCCCATCGCGAATCTCTATGCCGCGCCTCCTACTGCCGCCATGTTCCGGGAACCCTATGCAGGTGGGATCGCCTCGGCAGGAACCTTTGGCTACATTGCCGGTAAAGTGATTGCCAAGGGCTCAGTCTGATTCCCTCATAGTAACCGATAAGATAAGATTCAAACTGGCATGATTCTATCCAAAGGAAGTATCTTGCCTGATACACTTCTCTGTCAATAGAAAACAGGGCTTATCAGTTCTTGCTGATAATGCCCTGTTTTTTATGCATCCAATACCTCTCTGCCGGAATTGGATTTACCATTGAGCTTCGTGTAGAGGGTCCTGCGATTGATTCCCAGCTGTTGGGCAGCCAGACTTTGGTTCCCATCCACCAGCTCCAGGACATACTCAATGACCCTTCTCTCAGCCAATTCCAGCAAACCTTGGCGATGGGAGGTCGTCTGGACTGTCTCTGCCACTAATTTTTCCACAGTTCTTTTCCTATAAGCTTGCTGTATGCCCGGAGACAGATGCTCCAGCATGAGAGTCTCTCCATCCTCCAGCATAATGATCGCCCGCTCCATAGCATGCTCCAGTTCCCGGACATTGCCCCGCCAATAATATCTCAGCAGCGCATCGACGAACACTGGATCCATTTTAATCTTACCCCGATCGTATTTTAGGGCAAGCTTCTTAATAAAATACTCGGCCAAAGCTCCAATGTCTTCCTTGCGCTGCCTTAAGGCCGGCAGCTCAATAATAAAGGTACTGATTCGGTAGAATAAATCCTCACGGAATAAACCATCATCGGCATGTTTCAGCAGATCGATCTTGGTGGCCGCCACGATGCGGACATCCACTTGGATTTCTTTGGTGCTGCCGATCTTCTGCACTTTCCCAGTGGAGAGCACACGCAGGAGTTTGATTTGATCCTTAAGGGGCATGCTTTCGATCTCATCCAGGAAGAGGGTTCCTCCTGAAGCCGCTTCTACCTTACCGATCCTGCCTCCCTTCAGAGCACCGGTAAAAGAGCCTTCTTCGTAACCGAACAACTCACTTTCCACCAGCTCCCCGGGGAGGGCCCCGCAGTTAATCGCCACGAAAGGTCCGTTGCGGCGAGGACTGGCACAATGCATGGCTTGAGCAAACATTTCCTTACCTGTACCGCTCTCGCCATGAATCATAACCGGCACCGAAGTCCTGGCTACATTGGCGGCAACCTTTTTAGCTTCCTTAAGGAGGGCACTTTCCCCAATAATCTGATCAAAGGTAAACAACCCTTTGCCTTCCCCTTCCGGAGATGGGAAAATTCCAGGCTTTCTGCCCTCCAGCCTATCCTTAAGCAAAATAAGCTTATAAGGTTTTTCATTATCCACCTGAATTTCTGCACAAGTAACCGCAGCTTCTTGCTTATCCCTAAAACCTGCTCCGACACCCAGCCTTGCCAGCTGCTTGTTCAATTCGCCCTCTATATTGTTCTTGCGCCTAATCTTCAATAGTTCCAAAATTTTATTGTTATAAAGCTGAACCGTATCCCGCTCATCCACAAAGGCAACTCCGTGAGGCATACAATCAATAATCTTTTGCATATGCTTCTCATACCCATTGGTCAAGGGCAGGTACAAGCTATCAAACGCCTGGGCGATAAAGCTGATCATACTATAAGCCTGAAGGCAAAATCGGGGATCTTCAAATCCTAACCCCAAAGCTCCGATGACTTCATTCTTTTCATTATGAATCGGAGCCGAAACACCGTGATTCTGAGTATAGTTTTGACTGTACCGATAAGGGTGGACCAGAAGGATGGGCTGATTATAAAGTTTCGCAAGGCAACTGGCGGTGGTACCTACGGTTTTCTCATTGCAATGTCCTAAGGAAGCATGACCGGACATTCCACCACTGCGAAACAGATGATAGTTTAAACCATCAACAGTATTAAGGTATAGAGTAAGACCGTCCTGCTCCACGAGTTCCACGATCCGTTCAAAAAAGAACCCGTACTTGTTTAGTATTTCCTGCAACTTTTTATATTCTTTTCCTGAGAGATTGACCGGATGGGGGTCTGTCCCATAGGGATCGATCCCATAGCTTCTGCTCCGCTCCCATGATTCAATCACTTCGCTCGGAACCATTTGCTTATTAACCTTTTCCCCCGCTAAAAAGCGCTGCCATTCATCCTTAATCTTCGGGAAGTATGCGGGATCAATCCCTTCCGCCCTCACTAACTTCAAACAATCGTGCAACCTCATCTTTCTTCACTCCCCCCAGGCATCCTCTTTTCTACCCTCGCATAGTTTCCTGGCCCTATAACGGTTATACCGCTCTTTATATTTCTTGATACCAGGTTATGAACTTCAAGCAAAGGATAACTATTTCTTTCACATGAACGCAGATATACTTAAATTATACTAAATGGAACAATTAAGAACAAGAAGGGGTTAAGAGGACCAGATTTTGAGTAAAAAATAAGCACTTGCTCTAAAGTGGATAAAAAATCTCAAGCCAATTCATGGGATATTGACTGTTTCGAGCCGGAAGTCCTTGATAACACGAGCACAATTCAACTCTTGGAGCCGCTGGCATACTTTTTGCATTATAAAATGCATATCACATCTCCTTCACCCCTGAAAAGATAAAAAGCGACAGGCGGATAGGAAGGGATAATGCAAAAAGAAAGCTCAAATAACAAGGAGGAAGAATTAACAATGAACAGAAGGGATTTTCTCAAAAAAGCTTCTTTAGGCGCTGCCGTAGTCGCCGGCTCCGGCTTCTTAGTAGGCTGCAACACCACCGATGCCACTGCTCCCGCTTCAGCCCCGGAGAAATGGGATATGGAGACCGATGTGGCTATCGTCGGCTCCGGCAATGGTGGATTAAGCGCCGGATGCGCTGTGGTCGAAGAAGGAAAAAAAGCTGTCATTTGCGAAATCGCCGGTTTTATTGGCGGCGGCTCCATCTATTCCGGCGGTGGTATCCACTGCTGGGGAGTTAATACCTGGGAAGAGTATCGAAAGCATTTCGAAGACTTGCATGATCCGGTTCTCGGCAAGACCTATGTCGAAACCTTCAGACAGACCTATATCCCCTGGCTCCAAAAGAATGGTTTCCCCATCACCCCTGCCGGCGGCACCCGCGGCTACACCAAAGACTGGACCATGGGCTCCGGTGAACCAGGTTATCTCAAACAAAAATCTTATTTTGATGCTCTCCACAAATTCTTTGAAAGCAAAGGCGGCCAGGTTTTATTAAGCACCCGTGTCATGCGTCTGGTCATCGATGAAGCTGGTGAAGTCTGTGGGGTTCATGCCCTGAAGAATGACGGAACCCAGCTCTTTATCAAGGCCGGTGCTGTCATCCTCGCCGCCGGCGGCTTCCAGGCCAATAAAGGGCTCACTGCCCGCTATATGGGTCCCTACGGTGATTCCATCCGTACCATGGGTGTTCCTTACAACACAGGCAGCGGCATGCTCATGGCTCAAGGAGTCGGCGCTTTGACCGGCGGAAGCTTCTCCACCTTCTCCGGAACCCTGATCGGAATTTCTCCTAATCCTCAAACTGAGGAAAACCCTGAAGCCTGGGAAAAAGCCCGCGGCAGCGATCCCCAAAGCTTACCGGGTATCGGTGATGGCCGCCCCCCTGCTATCGGTTGGGTCTCCTTCCTCTTCCCTGAAGACACGACAGGATTATTGGTCAACCTTGAAGGAAAGCGTTTTATTGATGAATCCTCTCCAATCGATGCTAAATACCCCAGAGTTCCCCAATCCATCATCAAACAAAAACGAGGCATGGCCCTCATGATCGGTGACCAGGCTATCTATGACGCCAACAAGAGCTCTGAAGCCATTATGAAGATGAATGAAGCCCAAGGCTGCCTGACGATCAAAGGCGATACTCTCGAAGAATTAGCTGTTAAGCTGCAGGAAACCTATGGATTCTATAAAGGGGCATTCCTGAAAACCATCAGTGAATATAACAAAGCCATCGACAATGGAACGGCTGACCAGCTGGATGTTCCCCGTGTAGCCGGACACCATAAAATAGCCCAAGGACCTTTCTATGCCTTCCCGACGGGAACCTGCGCCTATCACACCTTCGGCGGTTTGGTCATTAACGAAAAAGCTCAAGTCCTCGATGTGCAAAGACAACCCATTAAAAACCTCTACGCAGCTCCTCCTACTGCAGCCATGTTCAAGGAGCCTTATGGCGGTGGTGTAGCTGCTGCAGGAACCTTCGGATATATTGCCGCCAAAGTCATCACCAAAGGGTCTGTTTAATTCAACTCTTTACAGCAAAGCCAGGTCAATTCATGACCTGGCTTTTTGTTGCACTATTCCGACAAAATGCAGCAGGAAAATCCTGCTAAAAATAGAAGTAGTAATCAACTGAGCGTAAATGAGGTTTGAAGGAGTTGGCGAGTTGTTCACGATACCAATTGTCTATGAAGATAATCATTTACTGGTCGTTGATAAACCACCCAATATCCTATCCCAAAAAGACAGTACCGGGGATATGGATATACTCACCTTACTCAAGCAGGATATCAAAATACGCTACAATAAACCCGGCAATGTCTATTTAGGCCTGGTTCATCGCCTGGACCGGCCTGTAGGCGGAGTCATGGTTTTTGCCAAAACTTCCAAATCGGCAGCGAGACTTTCCGAGCAGATCAGAAATCGGGAGTTTACCAAAACCTATTTAGCACTTATCCAGGGGCAGCCGGCGAAGCAAAAAAACACCTTAATCCACTATTTAGTCAAGGACGAAAAGTCAAATAAGGTATCCGCAGTGAAGAAAGGCGCTAAAGGGGCCAAAGAGGCTATTCTGGACTATGAAGTGGTGCATAGTCAGTCTGATCTCAGCCTGGTAAAAGTCAATTTGCGTACAGGCAGACCGCATCAAATCCGTGTGCAGTTTGCCCATCTGGGCCATCCTCTTTATGGAGATTATAAATACGGCAAGATAGTAAAGACTTCTAAGACATCCCTGACGAGACCGCACCTTGGCCTTTGGTCTTATGAGATTTCCTGCCTGCATCCCATATCCAAGGGTCAAATACATTTTAAGAGTTATCCCCATCAACACAAGCCTTGGAATCAATTTGAACTGGGTTTGTCATGACCAAAACAGCCGCATATCTTAAACCCAGAATGGTAACACAAGCACTGTCCTAGAATTTCTATTCTTAAGAAAGAAATATCTTTTCATAATCCAAATAAAGAAGGAAAGTTATGAACTAGTGTCGAAATACACAAATCGACAAATTATCTTGGTTTCGGGAGGAACTTTATGTCAGGCGAAATGATCTGGGCGTCCTATGAGGAGGCCATTAAAAAAATCAGGTCGGTCATCGGAACGCGCATAAAAGGTAATGAGTCTAATGAAATCTCCGAGATTCATATTCTGGCCAATTCAGAGCGTAACCCCAAACAAATCGTACGGGATGTCGAATCCGTACTGGCTGCTCAATTCGGCATAGAAATCGACCACAAAATAGTGAGTGTTGTGCAACTGGAGCAGCAAGAAGATGAAGAAAGCCCTTCTCCCAACTTCCCCCCGAAAAGAGCACAGATCCGCCCTAAGCTGATCAGTATATCCTTACATACAAACAAGATGATGGCTGAGGTAAAAGTTGAGCTCTCGATGGGAGATGAGACCTATGAAGGAATTGCTTCAGGCACCTCCACAACTTATAACAGACTGCGCCTTTTTGTGGATGCTACAATCAATGCCTTATCAGGTTCCCTCATGGAAAAACTTTTCTTTGCCACGGAAGATGTGATGATCACCCGTTTAGGAAAATATCAGGTGGCACAGGTCATCATCTGCTTGATAACCCCCTTAGGCGAACAGAACTTGGTTGGCTGTGCACTTGTCAAAAACGATGAGCGGGAAGCCATCGTCAAAGCGACCTTAGATGCTGTAAACCGAAAACTATGGTTTTATTAAATTAAATTTAAAAAGATAACTTTTTAGCTATGTTGATTTTGACCGGCTTAACACCTAAAGATTAGCATTGTAAAATCGTTCTTTCCTATTTGAGCGAAGCGGAAAAGAGCGAAGCGGTTACACCTTGATCTTAAATAGATTAAAAGGGGGTCTACCGCAATGAGCAAACTCTATAAAATCATTACTGTCCTTGTAACGCTTGTTCTCGCAGGCGGCGCAAGCTACAAAATCTAATCTGTGTTAAAGCCGGTCATTCAAGATGAGGAGAGCATGTTAAAAGCAAACTTCAAATTCCGCAGCTATTTTAACTTCATAGTTTTTTGTGCAACCCTCATTCTGATATGGAGCATGTTAAGCACTCATTGGGAAATAGGTATGCTGTCTTCTTTTTTAATTTTTGCAGTGTTAACCGTTGCCAGTGAGTGCTTACCTGTAGCTCTGCCTAAGGGTGGCTACGTCACAGTAAGTTGTGCAGTCTTTGTCGCAGCGGCCATCTTATTCCCCATGGGAGTTATCCTTCCCATAGCAACCTGTGGAGCATTGATTCTCTTTGGCAAGGCGGCTGAAGATCAGCCTTTATGGAAACGTTTTTTCAATGCCTCACAATTTATCATCTCCTTAGCTATGGCTAAAACTGTCCTTATCCAAGCCGGACTCACTGATTTTGCGGTGGATATAAGACATTTACCCTTCTATCTCCTTGCCGCCTTTACGTACATGCTCTCCAATGTAACTCTTGTCTCCATTGCCTTAGGAAAAATCAGCGGCAAATCCCCTTGGGCTATTTGGAAGGGCAATATCCGCTGGTCTGTACCCAACTTTCTGGCCCTTGCTCCTCTGGGGGTCCTGATGGCTATGATTTATGTACGTTATGGCCCCTTAGGACTGATCATGCTTTCCGTACCCCTGCTGCTTGCCCGCCACTCCTTCCAGCTCTACATCGATATGCGGAAAAATTATCTTAACACGGTTACCGCCCTCGTCCAGGCTTTGGAAGCCAAAGATTCCTATACCAGCGGCCATTCCAGCCGTGTTGCCCAATGGTCTATTAAATTAGCTGAAGAAATGAACTTGCCGGAGGACCGGGTGGAGTTTATCAAGTACGCCGGAATTTTGCATGATGTGGGGAAAATCGGAGTCAGTGAAACTATCCTCAATAAAAAAGGCAAACTGGATGATGCGGAATGGAAATTTATCTGCAATCATCCCGTAATCGGTCAAAACATTATTCAAAGCATTGATTTTCTTTTTGATGTGGGATCTGCCGTGCGCTTTCATCATGAGCGCTTTGATGGTGCAGGTTATCCCGACGGTATCAAGGGCAAGGATATTCCCCAGGAAAGCCGGATTATTGCTGTGGCCGATACTTATGACGCCATGACCTCAAACAGAAGCTACCGGCAGGCCCTTTCTTCATCGGAAGCTATTGCCGAATTGCGGCGGGTTGCGGGAAGCCAATTGGACCCGGAAGTAGTAGAAGCCTTTTGCCGGGTTATTCAGAAGGAAAATCAGACGGAAAAACTTTCGCCCATAACAGACATGCCAATAGCCAACTAAGGGTTAGGGGGAGATAAGATGCTGCTTGAATCCATTATTTTGGCTATCCTGATCGGCTTTTTAGTTGGAGGAAAGCTTAATTCTTTGTTTGAAATAAACCTTAAAGGACTGGAGCTCTTATTTTTAGGAGCTCTTTTGCAACTTTTTGCCTTTTGGTCAGTAAAACTCCATCTGGAGTGGGCAAATTACTGGGTTATACCTTTTTCTCACTCACTATCTTATTTATTGCTGATGGGCTTTACCTTGAAAAATCGAGCCTATAAAAGCTTTTCTCTGGTTTCTCTGGGAATTGCCCTAAATGGGGTGGTCATTGTTCTTAATGGGGGACTAATGCCGGTTGACCCTGCTTATCTCCCTGAAGCAAGCCGACAACTTCTCCAAGCTGGAACAGGCACCCATGGCATCCTTACGGATTCGACCCGTTTAAAAATACTGGCGGATATCTTGTTTATAAATATCCCGGTTTTGGGAAAGCAGCTCTTTAGTCTGGGTGATATTCTTATCGACCTGGGCATGGGAACCTTTATTGTCATGCAGATGCGCCGATCATATGATATTCCACAATAAAAATGACCTTATCTTACAGCAATGCAGGATAAGGTCATCTTTCTTTATTGATTTTCGATAAGCCTTCCTAATCAAAAAGATGGCAGGCCACCCAATGCCCCGGAGAAATCTCTTTCAGCTCCGGTGCTGTTTCTTTACAGACAGGCATTTCTTTAAAACAGCGGGAACAGAAGCGGCAACCGGCAGGGGGGTTAATGGGGCTGGGCACATCCCCCTCCAAAATAATCCGCTGCTTTTTCTTCTCCGGATCAATAATGGGTATAGCGGAAAGCAAAGCCTGGGTATAAGGATGCAAAGGATTAGCATACAGCTCCTTTTTGGGGGCTATTTCCACCAGCTTCCCCAGATACATGACACCTACCCGGTCGCTGATATGCTTCACTACATTCAAACCATGGGCAATGAAGAGATATGTCAGCCCGAATTCATCCTTCAGATCAGCCAAAAGATTGAGGACCTGGGCTTGAATGGACACATCCAAGGCCGAAACCGGCTCATCACAGACAATGAGCTTGGGTTCTACAGCCAAAGCCCGGGCAATCCCTACCCGCTGACGCTGGCCTCCGGAAAATTCGTGAGGGTAGCGGTTTCTTTGATGCTGGGCCAGACCGACACAGTTCAAAAGGTAAGTGACACGTTCCTCCACCTTGTTGGCCGGCAATAAATTATTGATCACAATCGGCTCAGCAATGATATCCCCTACGGTCATCCGGGGATTTAAGGAAGCGTAAGGATCCTGGAAAATCATCTGCATATCCTTGCAATAGGCCCGGCGCTGATTTTCCTTAAGCTTGGTAAGATCCTTGCCCTCAAAAATCATACTGCCCTTTGTGGGGCTGTAGAGATTAACAATAATTTTACCCAGAGTGGTTTTTCCGCAACCGGATTCTCCCACCAGACCAAAAGCCTCTCCTTTACGAATGGTAAACGAGACATCGTCCACTGCCTTCAGCAAACTGCTGGATTTGCCGAAAAAGTTGCTTTCTACAGAAAAGTGTTTGGAGAGATTTTGAATTTCCATTAAAACGCTCATTGGGCAGCCAATCCCCCTTCCTCAGCTTCTTCCTGAGCTTCTTCGTATAAAAAGCAGCGCACTTTGTGCCCGTCGATCTCCAGAAGTTCCGGGGTTTCCCTGGTGCAACGTTCCATGGAGCGGTCACAGCGATCAGAAAAAGAGCATCCGGGAGGCATATTTAAAGGATTAGGCACCATGCCCTTGATCATATACAAGCGTTCATCGCTGTCATCATCGATCTGGGGGATGGAGTTGAGCAGCCCCACCGTATAGGGATGTAGAGGGTTTTTAAATAAAGTCTTCACATCAGCCTCTTCCACGATTTTTCCGCAATACATGACGATGACCCGGTCTGCCGCTTCTGAAACAACACCCAGGTCATGGGTGATCAGCAAAACCGCCATATTAAATTTTTCCCGCATATGATAAAGCAGATCGAGAATCTGGGCCTGAATGGTCACATCAAGAGCCGTGGTCGGTTCGTCGGCGATCAACAGCTGGGGCTCACAGGACAAGGCCATGGCGATCATGACTCTCTGACGCATTCCCCCGCTCATTTGGTGGGGATAATCATCAGCCCGTTTAGCCGCCGAAGGTATACCTACCATGTCCAGCAACTCAATGGTTCTGGCCAAAGCCTCTTTTTTGCTGATCTTTTTATGGATGATCAGGCTTTCCATAATCTGATCCTTAATCCGTTGGACCGGATTCAAAGAGGTCATGGGTTCCTGAAAGATCATAGAGATTTTGTTGCCCCGAATATCCTGAAGCTCCTTTTTGTTCATCCGGGTCAGGTTTTGGGAGTCAAACAGAATATCGCCGCCGGCAATTTTGCCGGGGTTCTGTAAAAGCCCCATAATGGACAGGGAGGTCACGCTTTTACCGGAGCCCGATTCCCCCACAATAGCCAGAATTTCACCTTTATCTACTGAAAAACTGATGTCGTCAACGGCTCTCACCGTACCGCGCTTCAGTTTAAATTCTGTTTTTAAATTGTTTACTTCCAATAACATTGTACTCATACCCCTATTTTATTCTGGATTTTGGATCAAGAGCATCGCGAAGCCCGTCACCCAGTAGATTAAAGGCCAAAACGGTAATCGTGATGGCAATGCCCGGGAAAATCAAGGTATAGGGTGCGGTAAAAATGAAACCTCTGGCCCTTCCTAACATATCTCCCCATTCAGCAAAGGGCGGTTGGACACCCAGTCCTAAAAAGCCAAGTGCCGCGGTATCCAGCACAGCTGTGGAAATTCCCAAGGTGGCCCGCACAACGATCAGGGATACGATATTGGGCAGGATATGTTTAAAGATGATCCGGCTGTCCCTGTTGCCAATCACCTTGGCCGCCTGCACATAGTCACTTTCTTTGATCGAGAGAATACTGCCCCGGACGATGCGGGCATACTCCGGAATGGACACCAAGCCAATGGCTATGACCGCTTTATCCAGGCCCTTGCCCAGAGCAGCCATGAAAGCAATGGCCAACAAGATGGAGGGGATGGCCAGGATCATATCCATGAATCTCATGATGATCGTATCTGTTCGGCCGCCGCGATAGCCGGCGATGGCTCCCAGAACAACACCGACAGTAAGTGAGATGGAAACTGCCGCAATTCCGACAAAGAGAGAAATCTTCGTTCCATCCATGACTCTGCTGAACATGTCTCTGCCCAACTGGTCGGTGCCAAACCAATGCTCGGCATTAGGATGAGTAAAGCTTTTGGACATATCGGAATAGTTGGGGTCATAGGGCAAAACCTGGATGCCCAGGAGGTTGCTCACCCAGACCACGAGAGAAATAAGAACCAGCATGATGATGATACATAAGCCGACCACTGCGGCCTTATTCTGCTTGAGTGTATCCCACATTTCCTTCAGCTGCGACTCCGGTTTTTCCACGTATTCAGCAGCCTGCAGAGTGTTATCTGAGCTTGAAACATTCGTGTTCTTCATACAAGCTACCTCCTACTTGGAATATTTAATACGTGGATCTAAAAAGGCATAGATCACGTCGACCAGCAAATTCATCAGTACAAAAACCGTGGCAATCAGCAGTACAACTCCCTGCACCACCGGGAAATCAGACTTAAGGATACAGGCTACGGTATAGGAACCGATGCCCGGCCAGGAGAAGACGGTTTCTGTCAGCACTGCTCCGCCGAGCAGACTCCCCAATTGGAGACCAATAACCGTGACGATAGGTATCAGACCATTGCGGAAGGCATGCTTGCGTATGACCTTCCCCTCAGATACTCCCTTCGCTCTTGCGGTGCGGATATAATCCTGCTGCAGGGTCTCCAGCATGCTGGAGCGGGTCATACGGGTAATGATGGCCATGGAGTACATAGCAAGGGCCGTACCCGGCAAGATTAAATGCTGGAAAGCATCGGCAAAGGCCTCTATATCTCCGGCAATCAGGCTGTCGATAAGATAAAATCCTGTAACACTCATGGGCCTCAGCAGCGGATCGATCCTGCCGCTGGAGGGAAGCCAATGGAGAGTCCCGGAGAAAAGAATAATCAGCAGGATTCCCAGCCAAAAGATGGGCATGGATACTCCCACCAGGGCCAGGAACATGCCTGCATTATCGAACAAGGAGTTCTTTTTCACCGCGGAAATAATACCAATAATGATTCCGAATACAGAAGCAATAATAATAGCGAACAAGGCCAATTCAATAGTGGCCGGAAAACGGGACATAATTTCCTCAATGACCGGTGCCTTAGTATAATAGGATGTTCCTAAGTTGCCTTGCAGAGCACCTGTAATAAAATGAAGATATTGAAGGGGAATGGGGTCGTTTAAGCCGTTGGCCTGCCTCCAAACATCCACTGTCTCCTGAGTCGCATGCTGTCCGAGGACAATGGGCGCAGGATCGGGTGAAAAAACACGCATGATCAGGAACACAATAATGGATACACCTATCAATACTGGAATTAACATTAAGATTCGTTTAATGATATATTTTAGCATCTCCAACACCCTTCGGCTCTAAAGATAAAGAAAACTTGGCGGGCGGCAAGCCTCGTGAAAAAAATCCGGCTTTGCTTAAAAACACCAGAGGGATTAGTTCAGTGTGAAAAAGCAAAACCGGGAACCGGTAAAGATACCGGTTCTCGGCAGCCTACTTTTTTCTATTGTTTGGATACTCCGGCAAATGGAGTAACACCGGTTACATGGTATAAGAAGTTTTGAACATTCGGTCTGTACGCAGCGAGAGTCTGAGCATGGGAAATCGGGAGCCATGCTGCGTCTGCAGCTGCGATCTTTTCCAGTTCAGTATAGATCTTATTGCGCTCTGGGCCCGCAGGAGCTTTAATGCCTTCTTTAATCAGGTTGTTAAATTCAGGGTTAGCATAGCGGGCTACGTTCATGGTCGGGTCTTCATGAGCCAGCAGATACATAAAGTTGTCCGGATCTCCGTTATCTCCGATCCAACCATAGAAGCAGATATCATAATCTCCTGCCTTAACTTTCTCTTTATAGGTTGTCCAGTCAAAGGAGTCGATGGTGGCGGTTACACCAACTTTAGAAAGGTAACCTTGAATTGCTTCAGCCAAGGCCTGACCGGTAGCGGCATTATAAGGTCTGGGGTTGGTATAGGTGATGATATGAACATTTGTTATGCCGGCAGCCTTGAGGGCTTCCGCAGATGCCGCAGGGTCATAGGCAGCTTGAGCGATGCTCTTGTCATACCCTTCCATAAAGGTCGGCAGAATGGAGGTTGCCGTCTCGGAATAGC
Organism: Desulfitobacterium sp. LBE; assembly: GCF_007830365.1. Lineage (NCBI taxonomy): Bacteria > Bacillati > Bacillota > Clostridia > Eubacteriales > Desulfitobacteriaceae > Desulfitobacterium > Desulfitobacterium sp. LBE. Next base: position 3,029,410 of record NZ_VLKD01000001.1, read on the forward strand.
CTTGGTAGAGACTGTCAACTAATTCCGGAACATTAATAGCTTGAGAAACGGCTTTGCGGGCTTTAGCATCATTAAAAGGCGCTTTTGAAGTGTTATAAGCCATATAGTTGACATTCATGCCGGGAGCCTGGAAGACTTTATTCCCTGCACCGGTGATTTGATCAACCACTGTAGCATCGATGCCATCGATCATATCGGCTTCGCCATTATTTAAGGCAACCACACGGGCTGAGTTATCTTTGATGAATTTGAAAATGACATTCTTGGTCAATGCTTTTTCGCCCCAGTATTCATCATTGCGAACCAGAACGATGTTTTCATCCTTAGCCCAGCTTACAAATTTGTATGGACCGGTGCCTACAGGAGTTTGGTTCACGTTGTTATTGTTGTCCTGTAATGCCTTAGGACTGACCATAGGAGCACTCATAACCATAGCCAGGTTATTGAGGAAAGGAGTACTGGGATCTGTTAAATTAATTTTAACTGTGTAGTTATCCACAACTTCTACGCTTTTTACCGATCCATAAACAAAGGAACCATAGGCCATATCAGGAGTGGCCTGAGGCGGAATCTGACGGTCGATATTGAACTTCGCCGCTTCGGCATTGAAGTCTGTTCCGTCATGAAACTTGACGCCCTCTTGAAGGTAGAAAGTGTAAGTAAGGCCATCTTCACTTACATCCCACTTTTTAGCCAAAGAAGGTTCAACCTTTGTTGAATCCTTATTGTACTGCAGAAGGCCTTCATAAATATTGATCATGACCTTTGCCGATTCTCCATCATCGACAAGGGCTGGGTCCAGTCCTCTGGGCTCGGCACCCTGAGCATAGATTAATGTTTCTTTTGCTTTGTCCACTTTTTCTCCTGAGTCAGGACTCCCTGTGCTTGTGCTGCCTCCACCGCAACCGGTGATGGAAATGCCGACTAAAAGCACCATCAAGGCAAGGGCAATAAACCGTTTTCCTTTTTTCAACTTTCTTCTCCCCTTTGTTATATATTAGTTAACCTTATTTTATTCTATCACTCAATAGGATTCTGTCAATAATCTAAATCTTTTCTAGATTATAAAACTTTTAGGCAGATCTAAGGAATATTCAGTTAAGATATGGCATTTCTTAAATATTTGAAAAAATAGGTGCAGATCTCATGAGTTATCAGTGCTTCTTGATGGGATTTAAATTCTTCTAAGGGCAAAATCGGCTGACCGGGTTATGCCGGACATGAAAATCTCCCGCAAAGGTGAACTTTGCGGGAGATCGGCAAAATAACCTGAACAGAATGAGCAATTTGTTTCTCCTAATGGTTAAACTGCTCCGCTTGAGGAATAAGAACTCTATACATTTCCGGGGGAATACTGGTTTCCCAATGTCCCGTGAACTTTGCCAACCCAACCACCATAAACCAGACCAGGATAAGGACAATAGCCGTCCTTTTGGGGTCGAAGGCCAGCCCTTTCCCACCGGATGAAGGTAAACTGAATTCTAAGGTTCCTTTGACCGGACAACTTTTAATACAGTTCAGACACCCGGAGCACTCCGGCGACCAAATAGCTTTTGCTTCAGCTACTTTGAGCTGATTAGGGCAAACAGCCGTACATTTTTGGCAGGAGATGCATGTATCCCCATTTCTACGGATCTTCCAGGGGCTGAAGATACTGAGCAAGCTCATCAGCGCACCATAGGGACAAAGATATCTGCACCAGAAGTTCTGGATAACTACCGAAAGCAAAGCAAGCACGGCAATAACGGTCATGCCCGTCACGGTAAGGTTTTTAAAAAAATCCAACATTTTAACATCAGCGATCATATTATAAGGGGTCTGCAGAAAACCATAGGCACTGGGGCCATCCATGAGGATCAGGATAAAGACCAGGAAAAAGCTGAGAAGAATATATTTCAGAGAACGCAAAGGATAATCCAGCCAACGGGGCAGAACAAAATTCCTGCCCCAAAGCTTCCTGCCGAGGATAGCTAATCCCTCGGATAAGGTGCCAATGGGACAGATCCAAGAGCAGAAGCTCCGTTTGAATAGAAGAGAAAGAGCCATAGCCAAGAGGAGGATGACAAGTCCCGCTGGATGAATAATATCAAATATCCCTGTGTACAGCCAGGATTTCAGAGCAACCAAGGCACTGATGGGCAGGAAAGCTTCCACTCCGGCCGGACGGTGAACCAGCAAGGTGGCATTAGGATCGGCATAGGAATTAACAAAGCGAATGAATTGAATGCCGATCAACAAAGTAATCAACTCAAATAAAAGCTGCACCGCCCTCCGCTCCAGAGATGCCCGGTCTTGATTGAGCAGCTTCAACCTACTTTTTTTCTCTTTTTTAATATTCATTATTGTCCATCCTTCTTGCACATCTTTACTCATTATTTTGGCATACATCTCATTTTACTTAAAAATTTCCTACCAGAGTGTGATTACAATCACTTAATAGTGCTTCAGCAATCGAACGCAACTCAAAAAGCCAGGCTTAATAAAGCCTGGCTTTTCTCACAGAGACCAGAATCCCGCTAATGTTTCACTAGACGAGTTCAATAAGAACCATTTCTGCAGCGTCTCCGCGGCGAGGCCCGACCTTAATGACCCGGGTATATCCACCTTGGCGATCAGCATACTTTGGAGCAATTTCTGTAAACAGTTTGGTGACCACATCTTCTTCCAACAGATAAGTCAGTGCGTTTCTGCGTGCAGCGAGATCCCCTTGCTTGCCGAGAGTAATCATCTTCTCAGCAATCGCGTTAACCTCTTTGGCACGGGCTTCTGTGGTTTGGATGCGCTCGTGTTTTAAAAGGGAGGTAGCCAGGTTGCGAAGCATGGAGCCTCTGTGACCTGTGTTTCTTCCCAATTTACGGTAAGCCAATGTTGTTCCCCTCCTTTTGCACCGAATTAGTCATCGGCTTTGCGGAACCCCAAGCCGAGCTCTTTTAACTTAGACTCCACTTCTTCCAAGGATTTACGACCCAGGTTGCGCACCTTGATCATATCCTCTTCCGTCTTCTGGGTCAGTTCTTCTACTGAGTTAATGCCGGCCCGTTTCAGACAATTGTAAGAGCGGACTGAGAGGTCAAGATCTTCAATTGTCATCTCCAGGATTTTGTCTTTCGCTTCTTCTTCTTTCTCCACCATAATCTCAACATTGTTGAGCTTATCGGTGAGGCCGATAAAGAGACGCAAGTGCTCACTGAGAATTTTCGCAGCCAGGCTGGTCGCTTCTTCCGGTGTGATACTGCCGTTGGACCAGACTTCAAGGGTAAGCTTGTCATAGTCTGTGACCATTCCGACACGAGTATCTTCAACGGTATAATTGACCTTATAGATGGGCGCGAAGATGGAGTCGATGGGAATGATTCCGATGGCTTGGTCTGGCTTTTTGTTCTTATCAGCCGAAACATAGCCCCGTCCTCTTTCGGCAGTCATCTCCATGAAAAGACGACCATCCTTATCCAAAGTCGCGATCTTCAAGTCCGGATTGAGTATCTCAATATCGGCATCGGTGATGATGTCGCCGGCCTTGATGACTCCTTCTCCTTCGGCTTCCAGACGGAGAACTTTGGGTTCATCCGTATGTCCTTTTAATGCAAGGCTCTTCAGGTTGAGGATAATGTCTGTAACATCTTCCAAAACCCCTGGTACAGTAGAAAACTCGTGGAGTACCCCTTCGATCTTTACTGATGTGACTGCCGTCCCCGGAAGAGAGGAGAGAAGAATTCTTCTCAGGGAGTTACCCAAGGTAATCCCATATCCTCTTTCGAGAGGCTCAACGACAAATTTAGCGTAGGAATTATCGTCTGTACGTTCGACACATTCAATCTTGGGCTTCTCGATTTCTAACATCGGAATGCACCTTCTTTCTCGGGAACTTGATATCAACAAGCCATCCTAAGCTCATGATTAGATTAACGGGAGTATTTTTCAACGATGAGATGTTCTTGGATGGGCAATTGAATATCTTCTCGATCAGGTAGTGCGATGATTGTTCCGGTTGCAGCATTAGCATCCAAGCTCATCCATTTCGGTGGAGTCCGGTCCAAAGAGGACAGGATTTCCTTCAGGCGTGGTGAAGATTTGCTGGCTTCTTTGACACCAACGACATCCCCCACACGAACGAGGAAAGAAGGAATATCAACACGGCGGCCATTGATGGTAAAGTGACCATGGCGCACCAGTTGACGAGCTTCCGGACGGGATGTAGCAAATCCCAGTTGGAATACTACATTGTCAAGGCGACGCTCCAAGAGACGAAGCAGGTTTTCACCCACGATCCCTTTTTGGCGGTTGGCCTTATCATAGTAGCTGCGGAATTGTTTTTCCTGAACGCCATAGATCCGGCGGACTTTTTGTTTTTCACGCAACTGAATACCATATTCAGTTGGCTTCTTGCCACGGCTTTGGCCGTGCTGACCAGGGGCATAGGCACGACGATCGATCGCGCATTTGCCTGTATAACAACGATCTCCCTTAAGGAAGAGCTTCATACCTTCCCGGCGGCATAAACGACAAACAGGGCCTGTATATCTTGCCATGATGACACCTCCTTATACCCTTCTACGTTTCGGAGGCCGACAACCATTATGGGGAATCGGCGTCACGTCTTTAATCATATTGACCTCCAAGCCGGCAGCTTGCAGAGCACGGATCGCAGCCTCACGGCCGGCACCCGGTCCTTTGACAAAGCATTCAACTTCTTTCAGGCCATGTTCCATGGCAGCTTTGGCAGCAGTTTCGGCAGCCATTTGGGCAGCATAAGGAGTGCTCTTACGAGATCCTTTGAAGCCGAGGGCTCCCGCACTGGACCAAGAGATCACATTGCCTTTTGGATCGGTAATGGTGACCATACTATTGTTAAATGTGGACTTAATATGGGCAACGCCAGTAGCGATGTTTTTACGCTCACGGCGTTTTGTGCGTACAACTTTACGCGCCATCTCGGTAATCCCCCCTTAATTACTTTTTACGTTTTGCGCCAACAGTCTTGATCGGACCTTTACGGGTACGAGCATTCGTCTTAGTGCGTTGACCCCGTACAGGAAGCCCGCGACGATGACGTAATCCACGGTAGCAGCCGATTTCCATCAAGCGCTTAATATTAAGGGATACTTCCCGACGCAAGTCACCTTCAACTTTAATTTCTTTATCAATAACTTCCCGAAGGCGGTTTACTTCCTCTTCGGATAAGTCACGAATACGGGTCTCCGGGTTGACGCCGGTTCTGGCGAGGATCTTTTGTGCGGTGGGAAGTCCGATACCATAGATATAGGTCAGACCCACTTCAACACGTTTTTCCCGCGGTAAATCTACTCCAGCGATACGTGCCATCTAAACTTTACACCCCCATAAGCTGTTACACCATTGGGACAGACATCCCATGGCTGTTACATTCATTCCAATAAACAAACCATCCGCAACAAACTCTAGTTATGCAAGGTGACAGCTCCCGCTACATTGGATCTAGCTCTAGAACCAATCAGCCGCGCAACGGTGGGCTTAATGTCTTACCCTTGCCTTTGTTTGTGTTTCGGGTTTTCACATATCACCATGACTTTGCCATGGCGCTTAATGACCTTGCATTTTTCACAGATTTTTTTTACAGAAGGCCTTACTTTCACCGTAATCCCCTCCCTTTGGTCCTTTACTTAAACCGATACACGATCCGTCCGCGAGATAAGTCATAGGGAGAAAGCTCCACAGTGACCCGGTCTCCCGGCAGAATGCGTATAAAATTCATGCGGATCTTCCCGGATACATGAGCCAATACCTTGTGTCCATTGGATAATTCCACTAAAAACATGGCATTGGGCAGTGGTTCCAGGACTTTTCCTTCAACTTCAATAACGTCTTCTTTTGACATGTTCAGCCCTCCTCCGGCACTCTATCGGGTGTACTTAACTCCGAGTTAATATCTCAGGGCCATTTTCTGTAATGGCTACTGTGTGTTCGAAATGGGCAGATGCTTTACCATCCTTCGTCACGACAGTCCAATGGTCACTTAAGACTTTTACTTCATAAGTTCCTAAGTTAACCATGGGTTCGATAGCCAAAACCATCCCGATTTCGAGTCGTGGCCCTCGGCCTGGCTTACCGTAGTTAGGAATCTGCGGATCCTCATGCATCGCCCGACCAATTCCATGGCCGACATAGTCTCGTACAACAGATAGGCCATGGGCCTCTACATGGGTTTGTACGGCGTGGGATATATCCTGAAGGCGGTTGCCTTTAATAGCTTGGGGTATGCCCATCATTAAAGATTCTTCCGTAACCCGCAGCAGCAGCTGCAATTCTTCGGAAATTTCGCCTACAGGTAAGGTAATTGCTGCATCTCCCACATATCCATCAAAAACCGCACCACAGTCAATACTGATAATATCTCCAGATTTCAGAGTCCTTAAACCGGGGAAGCCATGAACCACTTGTTCATTGACGGAAGTGCAGAGAGAGGAGGGAAATCCGTTGTACCCTTTGAAGGCAGGAACGGCACCGCATTTGCGGATATACTCCTCAGCGATTCGATCCAACTCCCCCGTGGTGATTCCCGGCCTAACGTTTTCACGCATCAGCTGGAGAGTGTCAGCCACAATCTTCCCTGCTTTTCGCATCACGGCAATCTGAGAAGGATTTTTTAACTCAATCATGCCCATGCTCCATAGCGTCCACAATATCCTGCAGCACTTGGGCAATATCCTGGTCCCCGTTGATCTCCTTCAGCAGGCCCTTTTCCCGATAGTAATCGATGAGGGGCTGAGTTTGATCATTATAGACCTGCAACCGGTTCTTGGCGGTTTCCAAAGTGTCATCACTGCGTTGATAAAGCTCTCCACCGCATTTATCGCAAACCGCTTCTGATGCGGGTGGATTGAAAACCATATGGTAGGTCCCTCCACACTGCCGGCAAATCCGGCGGCCTGTCAGGCGCTCAAGGAGTTTTGCTTCAGGAACTTCGATATTGATCACGCCGTCAAGATTCATCTTGAGCTGGGTGAGAATCTTGTCTAAAGCGTCCGCTTGAGCAACTGTCCGTGGAAAACCATCCAACAAGAATCCTTTGCTGCAATCGGGTTCTGCCAATCGCTCAGCAACGATCCCGATGGTTACCTCGTCAGGGACGAGAGAACCGGCATCCATATATTCCTTAGCTTTCATTCCCAGGGCAGTTCCTGCTTTAATCGCAGCCCGGAACATATCCCCGGTAGAAATATGAGGGATTTGATACCGTGTAATTAAATCGGCAGCTTGTGTTCCTTTACCTGCCCCAGGGGGCCCCATGAGGATTGCTCTCATAGTTTACCTCCTTACTTCATGAACCCTTGGTAGTGCCGCTGCATCAGCATGGACTCCAACTGTTTCATGGTTTCCAGCGCAACGCTCACTACGATCAAGAGTGAGGTTCCGCCCAGAGTGATGTTGGGAATTCCAGTCAGCCCGATGACTAAACTCGGAAGAACCGCAATCATGGCGAGGAAGGTTCCCCCGGCTAAAGTAAGCCGGCTTAAAATTTTGGAAAGATAGTCAGAGGTAGCACGGCCCGGGCGAAGTCCAGGAATGAACCCGCCGTACTTCTTCAGGTTATCTGCCACATCCACCGGATTAAAACTGACGGCTGTGTAGAAGTAAGTGAAGAAGATGATCAGCACCGCATAAACGATCAGGTAAGGGATCGAAGTCAGCGAGCCGTTCATGACAAACCACGTGTTAACAAATCGTACATAGGCGGAGGTTGGGTCCATCCAGGTGGCGATAGTGCTCGGGAAAGCGAGCAAGCTAATCGCAAAGATGATGGGAATAACCCCGGCTTGGTTGACTTTCATAGGAATATGGGAGGATTGACCTCCATAAACGCGGCGTCCAACCACACGCTTAGCATACTGAACCTGGATTCTGCGTTGACCTTCCTGAATAAAGACAACTCCGGCAATGATCCCCAGACCAATCACGATAAGTCCAAATACGGAGAAAACATTGATCTCTCCAACGCTGAGGAGTCCGGCGATGCGTTTAATCGCATCCGGTACTCCGGCCACGATCCCGGCGAAGATGATCAGCGAGATCCCGTTACCGATCCCATTCTCAGTGATTCGTTCTCCCAGCCACATCAGGAATGCTGTTCCGGCGGTTAGGATCAAAGCCACTAAGAGATAGATAGCCCATTCCATTCCCGGCTTGGGAATGATGAGGGCACCGCGCAATCCAAAGGTCATACCAAAACCTTGGATGAAACCAAGGATGACGGTTCCATAACGGGTATACTGGGTGATTTTCTTCCGTCCGAATTCCCCTTCTTTAGCAAGACGCTCCAGGGAGGGGATGACAATGGTCAAAAGCTGAAGAATAATCGATGCCGTAATATAAGGAGTGATACTCAGCGCAAAGACTGAGAACCTCCTAAAGGATCCACCGGAGAAGGTATCTAAGAAATCATACAAAGTTCCCGATCCCAGGATATTCGACAAAATGTCATGGTTGATGAAGGGAATCGGGATATGAGCACCAATACGGAAAATAAGGAACATGAGTAAGGTGAATCCGATTTTTGTCCTGATCTCTGGCAATTTCCAGGCATTTTTCAGGGAATCGACAATCATCTTATTCCACCTCGACTTTTCCACCGGCAGCTACAATCTTCTCTGCCGCGGTTTGGCTGACTTTGTCCACCTGGACTGTCAAAGCTTTGGTCAGTTCTCCTGTTCCCAGTATCTTTACGCCATCTTTAATCGTTTTGATGAGTCCTACTTCAAAGAGGCTCTCATAACCGACTACCGCGCCATTTTCAAAGCGTTCTTCCAAATCACGGACATTCAAGACAACATATTCTTTCTTGAAGATGTTCGTAAAACCGCGTTTGGGCATCCGGCGGGAAAGAGGCTGCTGGCCGCCTTCGAAGCCGGGACGTACGCCGCCGCCGGCACGGGCTTTTTGGCCCTTATGACCTTTACCGGAAGTTTTTCCGGTTCCGGAGCCAATACCACGGCCTAAACGCTTAGGAGCTTTCGTTGAACCTTGTGCAGGCTTAAGTTCATGCAATTTCATGCTCGTCAACACCTCCTTTTATTCTGCGACGTTTTCCACCGCAACCAAGTGTGCGCATTTGCGAATCATCCCTTGGATACTGGAGGTATCGTCATGAACTACACTGGAGCCCATTTTTCCTAAGCCAAGAGACTTGAGGACTTTGCGTTGGTTTTCTGAATACCCGATGGGGCTTTTTACGAGTGTTACTTTAATCTTCACTGCCAACCCTCCTAACCCAGAATTTCTTCTACGGTTTTACCGCGGAGTTTAGCAACGTCTTCCGCCCGTTTCAGAGATTTTAAGGCAGCCATTGTAGCATTCACCATGTTGTGAGGATTTGCCGATCCCAAGGATTTGGTGAGAATATCGGATACACCGGCAGCTTCCAGAACGGCACGGACTGCTCCGCCGGCAATAACTCCGGTACCTTTTGTTGCCGGTTTAAGCAGAACAGATCCTGCTCCGTAGTTACCTAAGATAGCATGGGGAATGGTAGTGCCGATCAAGGGTACTGATACCATATTCTTTTTGGCATCTTCCATGCCTTTGCGAATTGCTTCAGGTACCTCTCCGGCTTTACCGAGTCCAGCTCCCACATTGCCTTGGCCGTCTCCGACGACGACCAGGGCGCTGAAGCTGAAGCGGCGTCCCCCCTTGACAACTTTTGCCACGCGGGCAATATGAACGACTTTTTCAGTCAACTCTAACTTACTCGCATCGATTTTCGCCAATGATTTTCCCTCCTTTACCGTGTCTTAGAACTCCAGACCGGCTTCACGAGCTGCTTCTGCAACAGCCGCGATCCGTCCGTGGTAAATGTTTCCGCCACGATCGAAAACCACTTTGGAAACACCCTTTTCCAGTGCTCGTTTGGCAACCAGTTCGCCGACTTTTTTGGCCCCTTCAACATTGCCCCCAGCCAGCTCGGCAGCTTTAAACTCGGAGTCCAAGGATGAAGCGGTTGCTAAAGTCACGCCAAGCTCATCGTTAATCACTTGGGCGTAAATATGATTGAGACTCCGGAATACAGCTAAACGGGGACGTTCTGCTGTGCCGAAAACGCTCTTCCGGACTCGCTTATGCTTCTTCATGCGAATTGCTTTGCGGTCAATTTGCGTGATCAAAGGAAACTCACTCCTTTCATTTATGCAAGAGTTTTTGCCCTTGCCTTACGTCTTACTTCTTACCGCCTTTTTTAGCACCGGTCTTACCGGCTTTACGACGGACGACTTCGTTTTCATACTTGATTCCTTTGCCTTTGTAAGGCTCAGGCGGACGTTCCTTGCGGATCTCGGCGGCAAAATCACCGACCAGTTCTTTGTCCATGCCTTTGACAATGATCTTGTTCTGAGCAGGGACTTCAACTTCGATACCCTCGAAAGGAATCAATTCCACGGGATGGGATTTACCGACTGAGAGAACCAGCTTGTTGCCTTGCTTCGCAGCACGGTATCCTACCCCTACCATATCCAGGCTCTTGCTGAAACCTTTCGTAACACCTTCAACCATATTGGCAACCAGTGTACGGGTTAAGCCATGCAAGGAGCGGCTGAGAGGTTGATCGTCAGGACGAGTCACGACGATTTGTTGTTCTTCCACGGCAATGTTGATCAGTGAATGCATTTCTTTCGTTAAAGTTCCCTTAGGTCCTTTAACGGTCACAACATTGCCCTCTATGTTGACGTCGACGCCACCAGGGATACTAATGGGCCGCTTGCCAATTCTGGACATTCTCTGCACCTCCGTAGTGTGTGATTACCAAATGTAGCAGAGCACTTCTCCGCCAAGGCCTTCTTGACGAGCCCGCTTGTCGGTCATAAGGCCTTTGGATGTGGAGAGTATCGCCACGCCCAGGCCGCCGAGAACCTTCGGTACTTCATCTTTTTTCGCATAGACGCGCAGTCCGGGACGGCTGATCCGCTTCAGTCCGGTGATGACACGCTCACGATTTTGGCCGTACTTCAGATAACAGCGGATAACTCCTTGCTTGTTATCGGAAATATATTCAACATCTTTGATGAAACCCTCTTCTTTAAGGATTTCAGCAATCGCTTTCTTGACATTGGAAGCAGGTACTTCAACTTTATCATGATAGACCATGCCTGCATTACGAATGCGGGTCAAGAAATCTGCAATTGGATCTGACATTGCCACTTGAGTCTTCCCCCTTCCTTACGCCTTACCAACTGGCCTTCTTCACGCCAGGAAGCTCGCCTTTGTAAGCTAACTCCCTGAAGCAAATCCTGCATATTCCGAACTTGCGGATATACGCATGGGGACGGCCGCAGAGTTTGCAACGGTTATGGTGACGAACTGCATATTTCGGTTGACGTGCATTGCGCACGATCATAGACTTTTTAGCCACGCTCTAGGACCCTCCTTTTTCTACTTGCGGAATGGCATTCCCAGCATTCCGAGTAACTCGCGAGCTTCCTCATCGGTTTTCGCCGTTGTAACGAAAATGATATCCATACCACGGACTTTATCGATCTTATCGTATTCGATCTCCGGGAAGATGAGTTGCTCTTTAATACCGAGCGTATAGTTACCACGTCCATCAAATGCCTTATCGGATACACCGTGGAAGTCACGAACACGAGGTAATGCTACGTTCATTAAACGATCAACGAACTCATACATGCGGTCGCCCCGTAAAGTCACTTTCGTGCCGATAGGCATCCCCGTACGGAGTTTGAAAGCGGCGATGGATTTCTTCGCCCGGGTTACGACAGGTTTTTGTCCGGTAATTTTGCTCAGATCGCCGACGGCAGCGTCGATAGCTTTGGAGTTTTGGATGGCTTCCCCAACGCCCACATTGATAACCACTTTTTCGAGCTTGGGAATTTGCATCACATTTTTATAGTTGAACTTCTGCTGTAATGCAGGAGCTATTTCATTGCTGAACTTATCTTTTAGACGAGCCAACTAAGGTCCCTCCCTTCTCGATTATTTTTTGTCGGGCAGGTTTACACCGCATTTTTTGCAAACACGGACTTTTCCAGCCTCAGTTTCCTTCACACTGACCCGGGTCACTTTGTTGCACTCGGTGCAATACAGCATGACATTTGAGCTGGCGATCGGTGCTTCTTTCTCAAAGATCCCACCTTGGGGCATGCTTTGACTGGGTTTGGTGTGACGCTTGACAATGTTGACTTTCTCAATAACCACACGACCTTTTTTCGGGAACACTTCCAGGACTTTGCCTTTCTTGCCGGCATCCTTGCCTGTAATGACCATAACCATATCGCCTTTTTTGACGTGCATCTTTTGCTTTACAGCAGCCACTTCATTCACCTCCACTGGTATGGGGTCTTAGATTACTTCCGGTGCGAGAGAGATGATTTTCATAAAATCCTTATCACGCAATTCCCGGGCAACGGGTCCGAAAATACGAGTTCCCCGCGGGCTTCTATCATCTTTAATTACAACGGCAGCATTTTCGCTGAAACGGATATAAGTGCCGTCTTTACGCTTGATTTCTTTCTTGGTGCGCACAACAACCGCTTTGACGACATCTCCCTTTTTGACAACGCCGCCAGGTGTTGCTTCTTTAACAGAAGCGACGATTATATCTCCAATGGATGCATAGCGGCGCATTGAACCGCCAAGCACCTTGATGCACATCAGTTCTTTAGCTCCAGAATTGTCTCCGACTCTGAGGCGAGTTTGAACTTGGATCATCTGTTGACCCTCCTTCCGCATTAAAAGTTCAGTCTTAGAGAGCCACAGCTCTTTCTGTGATCTCTATGAGGCGCCAGCGTTTGTCCTTGCTGAGAGGACGAGTCTCCATGATGACAACGGTATCGCCGGTCTTGGCTTCGTTGTTTTCATCATGAGCCTTAAATTTCTTGGTTTGAGTAATGGTTCTATGGTAAAGGGGATGGCGGACTTTCATCTCGACGGCAACAACGACCGTTTTATCCATCTTGTCGCTTACGACTTTGCCCATTCTGACTTTGCGTTGGGTTCTTTCCATGTTAAAAAGTCTCCTTTCCAACCTTAAGCACGGTTAATTTTTAGTTCGCGCTCACGGAGAATGGTCTTGCCACGGGCAATCCCTTTCCTGACTTCCCGGATTCTGGCAGGATTGTCCAGTTGTCCGGTGGCCAGTTGGAAACGCAAATTGAACAATTCCGTTTTGTATCCATCAATCTCCTTGAGGAGCTCTTCATCGGTCATATCACGGAAATCTTTAGTTTTCATTTGCGTCACCTCCTTCTAATTCCTCGCGGCGTACAATCTTACACTTAACCGGAAGTTTATGCATAGCAAGGCGAAGTGCTTCTTTAGCAATCTCTTCAGGCACGCCAGCCAATTCAAACATCACACGACCGGGTTTGACGACGGCTACCCAATACTCCGGGGAACCTTTACCGCTACCCATACGGGTTTCAGCCGGTTTCGCCGTAATCGGCTTATCCGGGAAAATCTTAATCCAAACTTTACCGCCCCGTTTGATGTAACGAGTCATCGCAATACGGGCTGCTTCAATTTGGCGATTGGTAATCCATGCTGGCTCCAAAGCCACTAATCCATACTCGCCGAAGGTAATCGTGTTACCGCGAGTTGCTTTTCCATGCATCCGGCCACGATGTTGTTTCCGGTGCTTTACTCTGGTTGGGACTAGCATTTATTTTCCTCCTTCCACCTGAGCGACCTTCTTGGCGGGAAGAACCTCTCCTTTATATATCCAGACTTTTACGCCAATCTTTCCATAGGTGGTATTTGCTTCAGCAAATCCATAATCAATGTCGGCACGAAGGGTATGGAGGGGAACTTTCCCTTCACTGTACCACTCGGTCCGCGCAATTTCCGCACCGCCCAAACGGCCGCTGCAGGAAATCTTAATTCCCTGACCGCCTTGACGCATGGTGCGTTGTACGGTTTGTTTCATAGCCCGGCGGAAAGATACACGTTTTTCCAATTGTTGAGCGACACTCTCAGCAACCAGCTGTGCATCAAGCTCAGGCTTTTTAACTTCCACGATGTTGACGGCGACTTGTTTGCCTGTCATCGCTTCCAATTGCTTGCGGAGATTCTCTACTTCAGTGCCGCCCCGGCCGATGACGATTCCCGGCTTAGCCGCATGAATCGAAACTTTAACCCGGTTGGCTGCCCGTTCAATCTCAACCTTAGGAACACCTGCTTGCTGTAATTTGGTCTTCACAAATTTGCGAACCTTCAAATCTTCATGAAGGAGTTCCAGGTAGTTTTTATCTGCAAACCAACGGCCTTCCCAGTCACGGATAATTCCGACCCGGAGGCCTTTAGGATTTACTTTTTGACCCACGTTTTAACCCTCCTTCTTTTCAACCACAACCACGGTAATGTGACTGGTCCGCTTCCGGATCTGATCCGCACGTCCCATGGCTCGAGGTTTAATGCGCTTCAAGGTCGGTCCTTCATCCACGTAGATTTCTTTAACAATCAAAGCGTCTGTATCCATCTCGTAGTTGTGTTCTGCATTGGCTACTGCCGATTGAAGAACTTTGGTTACAGGCTCTGTAGCCCCTTTAGGGGTGAATTGAAGAATCGCGAGAGCGTCGCTGACATTCTTGCCGCGAATGAGATCGACGACTTGGCGCACCTTACGAGGAGAGATCCGCACGTATCTTGCAATTGCTTTTGCTTGTTGCATTTCTTTTACTCCTCCTTTTAGCGCAGGCCGCTGGACTTTTCACTGCCAGCATGCCCTTTGTAGGTGCGTGTAGGAGCAAACTCTCCGAGTTTGTGCCCTACCATATCTTCGGTAATATAGATGGGAATGTGTTTCCGGCCCTCATGAACCGCAATGGTGTGTCCCACCATTTGCGGGAATATTGTTGAACTTCTGGACCAGGTCTTCAGGACGCGCTTCTCATTGGCGGCATTCATTTTTTCCACACGTGCGAGCAAGCGTCCTTCTACATAAGGCCCTTTTTTCAGAGATCGACTCATTTAATTGGCCTCCTTTCGATTACTTCTTGCCACGTCGTTTCACGATGAAGCGGTTAGAAGGATGTTTCTTCTTACGGGTCTTCGCTCCAAGGGCAGGTTTACCCCAAGGTGTGACAGGGTTACGGCCGATTGGGTTGCGGCCTTCACCACCGCCGTGTGGGTGATCGTTGGGGTTCATAACCGCACCACGAACTGTGGGGCGGATGCCTAACCAGCGTGAACGACCTGCTTTACCGATGTTGATGTTTTCATGTTCCAGATTGCCGACTTGGCCAATGGTGGCCCGGCAGTCGATATGAACCATGCGCATTTCACCGGAAGGAAGTCTCAAGGTTGCATACTTTCCTTCTTTAGCCATGAGCTGAGCAGAACCACCCGCCGAGCGGACCAGTTGAGCCCCTTTGCCAGGCTTCATTTCAATATTATGGAGCAGGGTACCCACGGGAATGTTTTTAATCGGCAGAGCATTCCCTACTTTAATGTCGGCATCCGGTCCGGATACGACCATTTGTCCCACTTGCAGGCCGTTAGGAGCCAGAATATAAGCTTTATGACCATCCAAGTAGTGGAGCAGGGCAATATTCGCGGAACGGTTAGGGTCATATTCGATAGAAGCGACTTTCGCCGGCACACTATCCTTATTGCGTTTGAAGTCAATCAAACGATATTTCCGTTTATGTCCGCCGCCTTGGTGACGCACAGTCAGTTTACCTTGATTGTTGCGGCCGGCTTTGCTTTTTAACGGTGCGAGCAAAGAACGCTCCGGTGTTGTTTTCGTAATTTCTTCAAAAGTCGACACTGTCATTTGACGACGACCAGGAGAATACGGTTTAAATCCTTTAACTGGCATGGGTTTCCCTCCTTTGCATCAAGCTTACAGGCCAGCAAAGCCTTCAATGCGATCTCCAGCTTTAAGCGTAACAATCGCCTTTTTACGGTCTGCTGTTCTACCTACGTGTTTTCCGACACGTTTCTTTTTACCATCGACGTTGATAGTACGAACATCAACGACTTTAACTTTAAACATCTTTTCCACAGCCGCTTTGATCTCAATCTTGTTGGCAGCTGTGTCCACCCAGAAGGAGTACTTGTTTTCCTCAATAAGTCCAACAGACTTCTCGGAAATCACTGGACGTTTGAGTACATCACGAGCATCGCGCATTACGCTAACACCTCCTCCGTTTTCGTTACCGCTGCTTTGGTCATGACGATGACATCAGAATTGAGAAGATCGTAAATATTCATGCCTTCTACTGCAGTGGTTTTGATTCCTGCAATATTGCGGGCAGAACGTTCAATCGTTTCCATAAATTCATCTGTAACGATTAAAGCCTTTTTGCTGACATTCAGGGCCTGCAGAACTTTAACCATTTCCCGGGTTTTTGCTTCGTTCAAGCTCAAATCTTCCAATACGATCAGCTTTTGTTCGTTTACCTTGGAAGAAAGGGCTGAACGCAAAGCCAGGCGGCGAACCTTCTTAGGCAGGCTGAAGCCATATTTGCGGGGCTTGGGTCCGAAAAGCACAGCGCCGCCTCTCCATAGAGGGGAACGAATGCTGCCTGCACGAGCCCGGCCGGTGCCTTTTTGACGCCAGGGTTTGCGGCCGCCTCCGCGAACTTCTCCACGGAGTAAAGTGGAGTGAGTACCACGTCTTTGGCTGGCCAGTTGTCCTACCACTGCCTGATGCATGACATGAGTATTGGGTTCAATACCGAATACATATTCATCCAGCTCCAGCTCTCCAACGGGAGAACCTTGCATATTAACTACTTGAACCTTTGGCATTGCTTATTCCTCCTTTCTTACAAGTTACTTCGCCTTAACGGAAGGCTTCAGAATGAGCAATGACTTTTTCGCGCCGGGTACAGCGCCTTTAACAAGAATCATATTCTTATCCGCATCCACCCGAACGACCTTCAGGTTTTGAACGGTAACCCGCTCGCCACCCATACGCCCTGGCAGGTTGCGGCCCTTAAATACACGAGCCGGGCCTTTCGCGCCGAGGGAACCGGTACGGCGATGATACTTGGAACCATGCTTCATAGGTCCGCGGCTGGCGCCATGACGTTTAATCATCCCGGCAAAGCCTTTACCCTTGGAGATCCCGACCACATCCACTGCATCACCTGCAGCAAACAGTTCAGCCGTGATAACTTGCCCGATTTCGTAAGCCTCCACATCCTCCACGCGGAACTCACGAATGTAGCGCATCGGCTTCACAGAAGCTTTTGCAACATGTCCTTTTTGCGGCTTGTTCGCCAGTCTTTCCCGTAAAGCACCAAAGCCAACCTGGATCGCATTGTAACCATCCGTTGCTTTTGTTTTCTTTTGGATGACATAGCAAGGACCTGCTTCGACCACAGTCACGGGAATAAGATGTCCTTCTTCCGTGAAAACCTGGGTCATACCCACTTTTTTACCCAAAATTCCTTTCGACACGATTGCCACCTCCTGAACACTTTGAAGTGCGCCGGCTCTATGGCCGGAGCACGAGAGCGTTCCAAATTTGAATTGATATTTTGAAGCGAGTTGACCCGGTTCCCCAATCCACAGTGCCGGGTGTTTCGCGCCACAAACAAAAATATTATATCATAAACCCCAAATGAACGCTAGTTTTTTCGTCTGTCTGAATCTTTAATCTTTCAGACATGCGATTAAAACCAGCGTTTGTTGCTCAGGTTTTATGATTCGCCAAATTAGAGTTTGATTTCGATATCAACGCCAGCGGGAAGATCTAAACGCATCAGAGCATCTACCGTTTTGGAAGTTGGCTCCAGGATATCGATCAGGCGTTTATGAGTCCGCATTTCGAATTGCTCGCGAGAATCCTTGTTAACGTGAGGAGAACGAAGAATGGTATAAATGCTTTTTTCAGTGGGAAGGGGAATCGGTCCACTGACACGGGCACCTGTTCTCTTGGCTGTTTCAACAATTTTCTCTGCCGATTGATCTAATGTTTTGTGATCAAACGCTTTCAGGCGGATACGAATTTTTTGACTGCTCATTAAAAAAACCCTCCTAATAATTCCGTTTAACGGATGTACTGGGTCCAGAAATTCCCTGATGAGCAGCGGAGACACTTTCATCAGCAACCTTCTGCACCAGAGACCCGAGAGATGTTTCCACAGCATCCCAGCAGTGGAAACGAGGCAGGATGCCACAGTGAATCTGTGGCATCCTTTATCAATAGACTCTAAGTCTATGCCTGCATAATACCAAGGACTAAAGCCTACTATTCGATGATGCTGACAACAACGCCGGCTCCAACAGTACGGCCACCTTCACGGATAGCGAAACGAAGTCCTTCTTCCATAGCGATAGGGGAGATAATTTCGCAAGTGATGGTAACACGGTCTCCGGGCATAACCATTTCCGTTCCTTCAGGAAGGGTTACAACACCGGTAACGTCGGTTGTACGGAAGTAGAATTGAGGGCGGTAGTTGTTGAAGAATGGGGTATGACGTCCGCCTTCTTCTTTGCTCAGTACGAAAACTTCGCCGGTAAATTTGGTGTGAGGTTTAATAGAACCGGTTTTAGCAAGTACTTGACCGCGTTCGATATCTTTACGATCCACACCGCGGAGAAGAGCTCCGATGTTGTCCCCTGCTTGAGCTTGGTCAAGGAGCTTGCGGAACATTTCCACGCCGGTGCAAACGGTTTTGCGGGGAGCTTCTGTCAAACCAACGATTTCAATCTCGTCACCGACTTTAATCACACCGCGCTCGACACGACCGGTAGCAACGGTACCACGACCGGTAATGGTGAATACGTCCTCCACAGGCATAAGGAACGGCTTGTCGGTAGCACGCTCTGGAGTTGGAATATAGGAGTCAACAGCATCCATCAGATTCCAGATCTTGCCGCACCATTCACAATCACGGGATCCGCAACCGCATTGGAGAGCTTTCAGGCCGGAACCGGGAATGATGGGAATATCATCGCCAGGGAATTCGTACTCGGAGAGGAGTTCACGAATTTCCATTTCAACCAGTTCCATGAGTTCCGGATCATCTACCATGTCGGCTTTGTTCAGCCAAACCACGATGTAAGGAACACCTACTTGACGGGCAAGGAGGATGTGCTCACGGGTTTGGGGCATCGGGCCGTCAGCAGCGGATACAACCAGGATAGCTCCATCCATTTGGGCAGCACCGGTGATCATGTTTTTAACATAGTCGGCGTGGCCTGGGCAGTCAACGTGAGCATAGTGGCGGTTAGCGGTTTCATACTCAACGTGAGAAGTGGAGATGGTGATTCCACGCTCTCTTTCTTCCGGAGCCTTGTCGATTTGGTCGAATGCTTGGGCTACTGCGCCGCCGGCTTTGGAAAGAACTAAGGTGATAGCAGCAGTAGAGGTGGTTTTACCATGGTCAACGTGACCGATGGTTCCAACGTTAACGTGGGGTTTAGTACGTTCGAATTTTTGCTTTGCCATTTTAAATTTTCACTCCCTCTAAATAATAAAGTAAGCAATAGAAGTTTCCTTTTATTTGAGCGAGGTCCGCTGACAAGGAGATCCCTGAACTTCGAACCCCGCACCGTAAACCATGGACTTAAGATTAAGCGCCGGCGCGTTTAGCAACAATGCCTTCAGCGATATTCTTGGGCACTTCCTCGTAGTGGTCAAACATCATGACATAGACACCGCGCCCTTGGGTCTTGGAACGAAGGTCGGTGGCATAGCCAAACATTTCGGAAAGCGGGACAAACCCGCGAACGATTTGTGCTGTTCCTGTGGCTTCCATGCCCTCAATCCGTCCCCGACGGGAGTTCATATCGCCAATAACCTCACCCATATACTCCTCAGGTACAGTAACCTCTACCTTCATAACGGGCTCGATGATAGCAGGATCAGCTTTCGCCGCACCAGCCTTGAAGGCCATAGAGCCGGCGATCTTAAAGGCCATTTCGGAAGAGTCTACATCATGGTAAGAACCGTCATAGACTGTAGCCCGGATATCCATCACAGGATAGCCTGCCTGGATACCATTTTGCATGGCTTCTTCGATCCCCTGACCGATGGGAGCGATATATTCCCTGGGAATCACGCCGCCCACGATTTTGTTGACGAACTCGAAACCACTGCCCTGTTCCAGAGGTTCAATCTCGATCCAGCAGTGTCCGTATTGTCCACGTCCACCGGATTGACGAACGAACTTACCCTCAGATTTAACAGCACGGCGGATGGTTTCTTTGTAAGCAACCTGAGGACGTCCCACATTGCACTCGACTTTAAATTCACGCTGCAAACGGTCAACGATGATTTCCAGGTGAAGCTCACCCATTCCTTCGATGATGGTTTGCCCGCTATCCTGGTCGGTATGCATTTTAAAGGTGGGATCTTCCTCAGCCAAACGAGCCAGAGCGGTGCCCATCTTCTCCTGGTCCTGTTTCGTCTTGGGCTCAATGGCCACGTTGATGACAGGATCAGGGAATTGCATGGATTCGAGAATGATGGGGGCTTTGTCATCACAGAGGGTATCCCCGGTGGTGGTATCTTTTAAGCCCACAGCTGCGGCGATATCTCCTGCATAGACCTCGGGAATCTCTTCCCGGTGGTTGGCATGCATTTGGAGAATCCGGCCGATTCTCTCCCGTTTGCCTTTGGTTGAGTTGTAAACATAGGATCCCGAACCCAGGACTCCCGAGTATACCCGGAAAAATGCCAATTTACCCACGTAAGGGTCAGCCATGATCTTAAAGGCCAAGGCAGAGAACGGATCTTTGTCGCTGGAATGGCGTTCATCAGCTTCACCGGTCTCCGGATGCACCCCTTTAATATTCGGTACATCAGTTGGGGCTGGCATATACTCTACAACCGCATCAAGTAGTGGTTGCACCCCTTTATTCTTGAACGAAGAGCCACAGACCACTGGGATAAACTTCAGCCCAATTGTTCCTTTACGGATTCCGTTACGAATCTCTTCTTCGGTCAGTTCTTCACCTTCGAGATATTTCATCATGAGCTCTTCATCTGTATCGGCAACTGCTTCCAGAAGCTTCTCACGATATTCATTGGCTTGGTCGACTAAGTCTCCGGGGATATCGGCAACGTCGCTGGTGGTGCCTAAATCGTCCGTATAGATCATAGCCTTCATGGTTACGAGGTCAATAATTCCTTTGAATTGATCCTCTGCGCCAATCGGAATTTGGATCGGTACAGGGTTTGCACCTAACCGGTCAGCAATCATAGATACTCCCCGGAAGAAATCTGCACCCATACGATCCATTTTGTTAATATAGGCGATACGGGGTACACCGTACTTGTCCGCCTGCCGCCATACTGTTTCAGATTGAGGCTCAACACCGCCAACTGAACAGAATACTGCTACAGCGCCGTCGAGTACACGTAAGCTGCGCTCTACCTCGACGGTAAAGTCCACGTGCCCTGGTGTATCAATGATGTTAATACGATGGCCTTTCCATTGGGCTGTCGTCGCTGCAGAAGTGATGGTAATCCCACGCTCCTGCTCCTGAACCATCCAGTCCATGGTTGCTGCTCCATCGTGAACTTCCCCGATCTTATGAACACGCCCGGTGTAGAACAAAATACGCTCGGTCGTGGTCGTTTTACCCGCATCAATATGGGCCATAATCCCGATATTCCGCGTTTTCTCTAATGGAAATTGCCTTGCCACTGATAATCCCCCTTTCTGCCGTAGTCATTCCCCATTGTGGATGATTTTAAGCATACGCTTTGATCATCCTACCAACGGTAATGCGCAAAAGCCTTATTGGCTTCGGCCATTTTATGAGTGTCTTCTTTTTTCTTAATAGAGCCGCCGGTGTTGTTGGCTGCATCCATCAGTTCACCTGCGATCCTCTCTTCCATGGTCTTTTCACTGCGTTTGCGGGCATAGCCTACAAGCCAGCGCAAGCCCAAGGTTTGACGGCGATCGGCGCGAACTTCGATGGGTACTTGGTAGTTGGCACCACCGACACGGCGTGCTTTTACTTCCAATACAGGCATCACATTCTTGAGAGCGGTTTCGAACACTTCAATCGGATCTTTACCGGTCTTCTCTTGAATGAGCTCAAATGCATTATAGCAAATGGATTCTGCAGTGCCCTTTTTACCATCCAACATAATTTGGTTGATAAATTTGGTCAGCACCCGGTTCTTATAAATCGGATCCGGCAGAATCTCACGTTTAGCAATATAACCTTTACGTGGCAAATCATTTCCCTCCTTTACAGCGCAATTCGTATTCCCCTCGTTGCCTACGGCTTACTTCCCTTTCTTAGGACGTTTGGCACCGTACTTGGAACGAGCTTGCATCCGTTTCTGAACACCTTGAGTATCAAGGGCTCCACGAACGATGTGGTAACGAACACCCGGAAGGTCTTTAACACGGCCACCGCGGACAAGAACAACACTGTGCTCCTGCAGGTTGTGCCCGATGCCTGGGATGTATGATGATACTTCAATCGTATTGGTTAAACGCACACGGGCAACTTTACGGAGAGCAGAGTTCGGCTTCTTTGGAGTTGTCGTGTAAACCCTGGTGCAAACCCCACGCTTTTGAGGTGATCCCCCAGAGGCGAATTGCTTGCGTTGTAAAGAGTTATAGCCCCATTGCATAGCTGGAGCTGTTGATTTCTTTGCAATCTTCGAGCGGCCATTGCGAATCAATTGATTAATCGTCGGCATAACTACACCTCCTTCCCAAGAAAGAACATATCAAAGGAATTGCTTGCTTCAGCATAAAGCAAGCAATCCCCAAAACTAACACATTTCGGAGCTTCCTGTCTATTCGGATAACAGGGCCGCTACAGCAGCGCCTACTTCAATCCCGCAGGCTTTGCCCAGCTCAAGCATCGTCTGAACTTCCTGAACTTGAATCCCTTTGTTCCGGCACTGTTCAAGGATGGGGCGAAGCACATGGCTTTCCGCATCCTTAGCCACATAGACACAGATTAAACTCTCTTTTTCCAGGGCCCGCAGAGTTTGCTTGACTCCCACAGTCCTGTTTTTGGATTTTTTCAAGGCTTCATCAAGCATTAATATGCTTTCCTCCTCAAGGATCAGCGGTATTTGCGAAGAAACTACATATTTCTCCCAAAACCGTTAAATCACACTATAGTATTTTATCATCAGGAATTTGTAGTGTCAAGATTTTCAACTTGTTCTTCACCCAGATTAATAACTTTTACATTCCGATAACGAGACATTCCCGTACCCGCCGGAATGAGTTTCCCGATGATGACGTTTTCTTTGAGTCCCAAGAGGGGATCCACTTTGCCTTTGATGGCTGCTTCCGTAAGAACACGGGTGGTTTCCTGGAAGGATGCCGCAGAAAGGAAGGAATCCGTTGCCAAGGAGGCTTTGGTAATGCCCAGAAGCACCGGCCTTGCTACAGCAGGCTCGCCGCCGCCGGCAATCACCTTGGTGTTCTCTTCTTCGAAATCAAAGACATCGATCAAGCCACCGGGCAAGAGAGCGGTATCTCCGGCCTCTTCCACTTTAACCTTGCGGAGCATCTGACGAACCATAACCTCGATGTGTTTATCATTGATATCCACACCCTGCAGACGGTAAACCTTTTGAACTTCGCCCAGAAGATAGACCTGAACGCCGCGGATTCCTTTAACCTTGAGCATATCATGGGGATTGATGCTTCCTTCAGTCAGTTCATCGCCGGCTTCAATCCGGTGACCTTCCCGAACCTTCAGGCGTGAGCCATAGGGTATAGTATACGTCATCCGCTCTTCATTGTCACTGATGACATCTACTTCACGGCGTCCCTTGACTTCGCGGATGGCGACCACACCGTCGTTTTCCGCGATGATGGCCTGGCCTTTAGGTTTACGTGCTTCAAAAAGTTCCTCAACACGGGGCAAACCTTGGGTGATATCGTCCCCGGCCACACCGCCGGTATGGAAGGTACGCATGGTCAGCTGAGTTCCCGGCTCACCGATGGATTGGGCAGCGATGATACCTACGGCTTCGCCCATTTCCACATGATGACCTGTGGCCAGATTCCGTCCGTAGCACTTGCGGCACACCCCATAGCGGGTTTTGCAGGTGAGGACGGAGCGAATGGTGACTTTATCATAAACAGCAGCGATATCATGAGCTTGTTCTTCTGTAATCTCACTATCGGCAGTAGCCAGGATTTCTCCTGTCTCAGGATGCTTCAGGTCTTCCAAAAGGAAGCGGCCCACGAGACGTTCTTCCAGTTTTTCGATGACTTCCGGACCATCCTTGACATCATCCACCATAATACCTTGGGTGGTGCCGCAATCTTCGTCCCGGACAATGACGTCTTGAGATACGTCGACAAGACGACGGGTAAGATAACCGGAGTCGGCGGTCCGCAGTGCCGTATCGGCCAGACCTTTCCGCGCTCCATGGGAGGAGATGAAATACTCCAAAACGGTGAGACCTTCACGGAAGTTAGCCTTAATGGGCAACTCAATGGTTCGTCCCGAAGGATCCGCCATCAGTCCCCGCATCCCGGCCAGCTGACGGAGCTGTTGAATATTACCCCGGGCGCCGGAGGTGGCCATCATGTACACCGGATTGAATTTATCCAAGGAGTGCATCAGGGTTTTGGTCACGGTGTCCGTAGCTTTGGTCCAGATCTCGATGACCTTCTCATACCGTTCTTCATCAGTAATCAAACCGCGGCGGAATTGCTGTTCGGTTTTATTGACCATACCATCAGCATCGGCAAGAATCTGCCGCTTCTCCTCAGGTACTGTAATATCGGCAAGACCAACGGTCATCCCGGCACGGGTGGAGTATTTAAACCCTAAGCTCTTGATTCCGTCCAGGAGCTGGGCCGTTGCTTTATAACCGCCGAGGCGGTAGCATTTGGCCACGATATTGTTAAGGGCCTTTTTCCCGGCCACTTCATTGATATAGCCTACCTCCGGTGGAATCACCGAATTAAAGATAAGCCGGCCAATGGTGGTTTCCAGAAGTTCACCATTAGGTTGGCGGACTTTAATCATCGCCTGGAGGTTTGCCTGCTTGGTATCATAAGCCAGAACCGCTTCATCCCGATTCTTAAAGATCTTGCCTTCCCCCAGCGCTCCCGGACGTTCCATGGTCAGGTAGTAGGAGCCTAAAACCATGTCCTGAGTGGGGGAAGCGACGGGACGGCCGTCTTTAGGATTCAAAATATTATGAGCGGAGAGCATCAGCAGTCTTGCTTCAGCCTGAGCTTCTGCGGAGAGGGGTACGTGAACAGCCATTTGGTCCCCGTCGAAGTCCGCATTGTAAGCGGTACAGACTAAAGGATGGATCTGCAGGGCACGCCCTTCAACCAGAACAGGCTCAAAAGCCTGAATTCCTAAGCGGTGAAGGGTTGGAGCGCGGTTCAGCAGCACAGGATGCTCGGTGATCACTTCTTCCAAAACGTCCCAGACTTCAGAACGAACCCTTTCCACCATCCGCTTGGCGCTCTTGATATTATGGGCATGGCCTTCCTTGACCAGCTTTTTCATGACGAAGGGCTTAAAAAGCTCCAAAGCCATTTCTTTAGGCAGACCGCATTGATGAAGTCTTAGATTGGGTCCTACCACAATAACGGAACGGCCGGAGTAGTCAACCCGTTTGCCCAGCAGGTTTTGCCGGAAGCGTCCTTGCTTGCCTTTGAGCATATCGCTTAAGGATTTTAAGGGACGATTGCCGGGGCCGGTGACGGGACGTCCCCGCCGGCCATTATCGATCAAGGCATCCACGGCCTCCTGGAGCATCCGTTTTTCATTGCGGACAATGATATCCGGAGCGCCCAGATCCAAAAGACGCTTGAGACGGTTATTTCGGTTGATCACCCGACGATAAAGATCGTTGAGGTCGGAGGTGGCAAACCGTCCCCCATCCAGCTGCACCATGGGGCGGAGCTCCGGCGGAATAACGGGAACCACGTCCATAATCATCCACTCGGGACGGTTACCGGATTCCTTAAAGGCTTCCACCACTTCCAGGCGGCGGATAGCTCTGATCTTCCTTTGACCGGAGACCTCTTTCAATTCAACCCGGAGCTCGTCATTAAGCTTATCCAGGTCCATTTCCTCGAGAAGCATCTTAATCGCTTCCGCACCCATGCTGGCTTTGAAGCGGCTGCCGTATTTATCACGGTATTCCCGGTATTCGGTTTCCGTCAGGAGTTGTTTTTTCATTAACGAGGTATCCCCGGCATCGGTCACGATGTAGGATACGAAATAAAGAACCTTTTCCAAGGAACGTGGAGACATATCCAGGAGAAGACCCATCCGGCTGGGGATACCCTTGAAGTACCAGATATGCGATACTGGAGCCGCCAGTTCAATATGGCCCATGCGCTCTCTACGCACCTTGGAACGGGTGACTTCCACACCGCAGCGGTCACAGACAATTCCTTTATAGCGAACCCGTTTG
Source organism: Desulfitobacterium sp. LBE (assembly GCF_007830365.1). Taxonomy (NCBI): domain Bacteria; kingdom Bacillati; phylum Bacillota; class Clostridia; order Eubacteriales; family Desulfitobacteriaceae; genus Desulfitobacterium; species Desulfitobacterium sp. LBE. The sequence continues at coordinate 3,055,724 of NZ_VLKD01000001.1, forward strand.
TATTTGCCGCAATGGCACTCCCAGTCACGGGTTGGTCCAAAGATCTTTTCGCAAAAGAGTCCTTCCCGCTCCGGTTTCAGGGTTCTATAGTTAATCGTTTCCGGCTTCCTGACTTCTCCATGAGACCACTCACGGATCATCGTCGGAGAAGCCAAACCAATACGCATCCGGTCAAAATTGTTGACGTCTAGCACGGTTCTCTCTCCTTTCACCCGGGTCTATTCCATATCGTCATCATCAAAGGTCATCGGCTCATCATCAACAGCTTCTTCGTCCTCTTCGAAGTACTCATCATCCTCACCTTCACCGGCTTCATGGATGACAGGCGCCGGGAGGTCTTCATGAAGATCGATGCCCAGCTCTTTCGCCGTCTCGGTCACATCCTCATCGATTTCACGGATTTCAATTTCTTCGTCGTTTTCAGAAAGCACGCGGACATCAAGCCCTAAGCTTTGCAACTCTTTGATGAGAACCTTAAAGGATTCCGGAACTCCCGGTTCAGGGATGTTTTCACCTTTAACAATGGCTTCATAAGTCTTGACCCGTCCCACCACATCGTCAGACTTGACGGTAAGAATCTCCTGGAGAGTATAGGCTGCTCCATAAGCCTCCAGAGCCCAAACCTCCATCTCCCCGAAACGCTGACCGCCGAATTGGGCTTTACCGCCCAAGGGCTGCTGTGTAACCAAGCTGTAGGGTCCGGTGGACCGGGCATGAATCTTGTCGTCCACCAGATGGTGGAGCTTCAGGAAGTACATATAGCCGACGGTAATCTTATTATCAAAGGGATCTCCCGTCCGTCCGTCGTAAAGTACGGTTTTGCCTGTCTCTGGAAGTCCGGCTTTTCTAAGGGTGGCAAAGACATCCTCTTCCTGTGCTCCGTCAAAGACCGGTGTGGCCAAACGAAGTCCGAGAGCTTTCGCCGCCCAGCCTAAATGGGTTTCCATAACCTGACCGATGTTCATCCGGGAAGGAACACCCAGGGGGTTCAAGACGATTTCCACCGGAGTTCCGTCAGGCAGGAAAGGCATATCTTCCTGCTTCATAATGCGGGAGATAACCCCTTTGTTGCCGTGGCGGCCGGCCATTTTATCCCCAACGGAGATTTTCCGTTTTTGAGCGATATAGACCCGTACCAGCTCGTTGACTCCAGGGGCCAGCTCATCCCCGTTTTCCCGGGTAAAGACTTTGACATCCACGATCTTGCCGGCTTCCCCGTGAGGTACACGCAGAGAGGTATCCCGCACTTCCCGGGCTTTTTCGCCGAAAATGGCTCTGAGAAGGCGCTCTTCCGCGGTAAGCTCCGTTTCACCTTTCGGAGTAACTTTACCCACCAGGATATCCCCGGTGCTGACTTCCGCACCGATGCGGATAATTCCCCGCTCATCCAAATCTTTCAGCACATCTTCCCCGACGTTAGGAATATCCCGGGTAATTTCTTCCGGTCCCAGCTTAGTGTCCCGGGCATCGGCTTCATACTCTTCAATGTGGATGGAGGTATAGTAATCTTCCTTAACCAGCTTTTCGCTGATCAGAATAGCATCCTCATAGTTATAACCTTCCCAGGTCATAAAAGCGATCAAAACGTTGCGGCCAAGAGCCAGCTCACCATGATCCGTAGATGGACCGTCAGCGATGATCTGACCTGCTTCCACCCGCTCATTCTTCATCACGATGGGACGTTGATTGATACAGGTTCCCTGGTTGGAGCGCAGGTACTTTAAGAGTTTATGCTTCTCCAGGGTTCCGTCGTCATGACGGATGATGATATCCTCGGCTGTAGCCCGCTCCACAGTGCCGTCTTTAGAAGCTAAGACACAGACTCCGGAATCCTTGGCCGCTTTGTACTCCATCCCTGTTCCCACATAGGGAGCATCGGTGCGCAAAAGGGGCACAGCCTGCCGCTGCATGTTAGCGCCCATCAAAGCACGGTTGGCGTCGTCGTGCTCCAGGAAGGGAATTAAGGCCGTCGCGATGGATACCATTTGTTTCGGAGAAACGTCCATGTAGTCAATCCGCTCCGGCGCCACCAAAACGAAGTCGGGACCATGACGTCCATCGATCTTCTCTTCAATGAAATGCCCGTCATCCGTCAAAGGAGCATTGGCCTGAGCTACGACGAATTTCTCTTCTTCGTCGGCGGTCAGGTAATCGATCTGATCCGTAACCTGACCATTGTTCACTTTACGGTAAGGAGCTTCAATAAATCCATAGGGATTAATCCGGCCATAGGTACTTAAGGAGCCGATCAAACCGATGTTGGGACCTTCAGGAGTCTCGATGGGGCACATCCGGCCATAGTGAGAGTGGTGAACGTCACGCACCTCAAAGCCGGCCCGTTCACGGCTTAGACCACCGGGTCCCAGGGCACTGAGACGGCGCTTATGGGTCAGTTCAGCCAAAGGATTGGTTTGGTCCATAAATTGGGACAACTGACTGCTGCCGAAGAATTCCTTAATGGCAGCCACTACAGGACGGATATTGATCAGAACCTGAGGTGTGATCACATCCACATCCTGAATAGTCATCCGTTCCCGGACCACCCGCTCCATACGGGATAAACCGATCCGGAATTGGTTCTGCAGCAGCTCTCCCACGGAACGAAGGCGGCGATTGCCCAGATGATCGATATCATCCTTATGTCCTTCTCCGCTCATCAGGGTCAGCATTTGCCGCAGGGAAGCCACGATATCTTCCTTGGTCAAATGATGCACATCAGTAGGAACACTGAGCTTCAGCTTTTTATTGAGTTTATAGCGGCCTACTTTAGCCAGATCATAACGCTTGGGATCAAAAAATAATGCTTCTAATAGAGAGCGCGCACTGTCCACAGTGGGAGGTTCTCCCGGGCGCAGACGCTTGTAGATTTCCACCAGGGCTTCCTCTGCCGACTCCGTATTATCCCGCTCCAGGGTAATACGAATATGCTCGTTATCATCGAAAAGCTCGGCGATCTGCCCATTGGTAGCATAACCCAAAGCCCGAATCAATACGGTGGCCGGAAGTTTACGAGTTCTATCCACACGAACAAAAATATTATCATTAACGTCCGTTTCAAACTCTAACCAAGCTCCACGATTAGGAATAACCGTGGCTCCGAAGATTTTCTTCCCGCTGGGGTCGATGCTTTCGGAATAATAAACACCGGGAGAACGAACCAGCTGACTGACGATAACCCGTTCTGCTCCGTTAATAATGAAGGTTCCTTTGGTGGTCATCAGCGGGAAATCACCCATGAAGACCTCTTGTTCCTTCACTTCCCCTGTCTCTTTATTAATGAGACGAACTTTAACTCGCAGAGGTGCCGCATACGTTACGTCGCGTTCCTTACACTCTTCCACCTCGTATTTAGGCTCTCCTAAGCTATAGTCGATAAATTCCAATACAAGGTTGCCTGTGAAATCTTGAATGGGGGAAATATCCCTGAACATTTCCCTTAACCCTTCATCAAGAAACCACTGATAAGAGTTTTGCTGAATTTCGATTAGATTTGGCATGTCGAGAACTTCTCGAATTCTGGAATAACTCCAGCGTTCCCGCGTCCCTACCTTAACAGGATAGAACATGTACGCTTCACCCCTCAAGTGTGATGTCCTCGCCCCGAGGATAGTATTATGACATAAACAGCCAAAAGCAAGGCCTCATATGCAAAACCTCGCTTCGTTGTTTATGGAGATCCCTCTTGCGTGATCAAATTAATCAAATGACAATCTCCCCATCGTCACCTTTAGTACGATCCGATGAAAGTTCTATCGGCGTCCCAAGTTACTGTTTGGAATAGTCTGGATAATTCGTCCATTTTATGTACAGTAACAATTACTAAGGATACCAAGATTATCTTCTATTGTCAAGGAGAAATATTTCTTTTTTTGCAGTTTTATGTCCTTCCCGGAAAATTCTTTTCCGCTAACCCCTTGCCACTAAGTAGATTATACCAAATTTGTCTCCAAAACAATAATCGGGAGGACTTATAAGAAAATTTTTCTGGAGGGAATGCCCCTGATCATATAAAGGGGCTGCTCCTTTTAAGGAACAGCCCCTGTTTGTTTTTCGGAAAGCCCATCAGTAATTCAGTTTTTGTGTCCATTTCAAGGCTTCAAAATACAGCTCCATAAACTTTCGCGACATGGTATACCGATCCGCAGCTTTTTCCCAGTGACCTTTTTCCCAAGCCGTCACAAAATTCAACAGTTTCCGTTGCTCATTTTCGGCCCCCAGCAAGGCCTGTTTAACCTGTATGGATAGGGGAAGCCCCTTTAACACCTGTTCCATCGGACTGTTGAGCAATACATCAATGGCAGAGAAGATCCCTGTGAAGAAAAAACCGGAACTTTCACTCTGAGGGTAAAGTTCTGAGGCAAGGAGTTCCATGAATTTTCCTCGGATCAGGGACTGCTTAATCAATTCGGCATTTTCAACATTCTGCATATCCTTTAACAGCATCAGGGCAATCCATTGATGCATTTCTTTAATCCCGATAAAGGATAACGCGTGAGGAATGGACTGAATCTTATTTTTTGAACCCATATACACCGAATTAGCCAACTTCAATAGTTTATAGGAAAGCCCTAAATCACTTTTTATAATATTGGCCATAACTCCATAACTGGGCTCCGCTGAATTCAGCTCTTCAAGAACACTAAAAAGGTTGACGTTAAGGGTTACCACCTCTTTGGACTGGATTATGGCGGGCTTACTGAAAAAGTACCCCTGAAACAGGTCATAGCCCATAGCCGCCGCTTGTCTGAACTCTTCCCTGGTTTCAATCTTCTCGGCTAAAAACTTTACATTTTTACCGCAGCGTTTCATCAGGCTGGATTGTTCATTTTTACTGACAGCCGGAAATTCTATCTTAATAATATCAGCCATTTCGATTAAGGGCAGATTGTTTTGATCGGCTACAAAATCATCGAGAGCCAGCTTATAGCCCATAGCCTTCATCTTTTTGCAGGCCTCTACCGTAGCCGGAGTGACTTGATCCCGTTCCAGAATTTCCACCACAATATTTTCCTTGGGCAGCAAGAAAGGAATATCACTGTCAATCAGCTTTTTTGAGAAATTGATAAAGGCATTGCTGCCATCAGTCAAATCCTGGAGTCCCATGACAAGAAAGGTGTTGTAAATTAATTCGGCGGTGGCCTGGTCGTCGTCAATGCCGGAGAAAAAATTATCACGGCTCTGTCTGTACAAAAGTTCATAGCCGTAGATTTTCAGGCCTCTGTCAAAAATAGGCTGTCTCGCCAGAAAAGCGTCCATATCCGCACCCCCTTGCCGACCTGAGCTTATCCGCCTCCCACTCAAGCCAGCAGCAGATTATCCCTTGAATTTATATTTTAAATTTCCTTACTAAAGCCTGCAGATTATCCGCACTGCCTTTAACGCTATCCGTCTCTGTTTTGATTTCGTTAGCCTTATCTTTGAGCATGGCCACTTGAGCGGCGACATGGGCCGTTCCCTGGGAACCGAACTCCGTGGATCTTGCTATCTCGGCAATCCCATCCGCTACCGTTTTGATTGAAGCAAGCAGCTCCTGGGAAGTGGCGCTTAGTTCCGCGGCCCACCCATCAATGGTTTGGGCGTCATGATCGTAATTTTCCCCCACAAGGACGGATTCCTTATAGTTTTCAACCACTTTGGTGTCAATGTATTCCAGCATCTGCCTGGAGGTATCCGCCAGGTTCTCCACCACTTCAAAAATAACTCCTAAGGTATCTTGAATTTCTTTCACCGTATTCTGGGAGTTTTCCGCTAATTTTCGTATCTCTTCCGAAACCACCGAAAAACCCTTCCCGGCTTCGCCGGCCCTGGCTGATTCAATAGCCGCATTTAAAGCCAATAGGTTGGTTTGCACAGCTATCTGCAAAATAACCTCGGATAAACTTTTAATTTTGGCCACTTCCGTGGTTTTTGCCAAGGCGGCATCCATTGTTTGCTTGATAGCTGAACGAGTCTGATCCGCCTCGGCCTGCAGTTCAAAAGCGTTGTCCTTTAAGGAGACCGCTTTCGAGCTGATTTCATGAGCGGATAAGGCCCCTTCCTGAGCTTTTACGGCTACGACTTCCACCGCACTGGCAATTTCAGTGGAGGTTGCGGTTATTTCTTCCGTAGAGGAGGCAGTTTCCTCCATCCCGGCCGACAATTCCTGCACGGTTGCCGCTGTGTTTTCCAACTCACCCGTGAGAACCGCTATATTTCGATGGGAGGCAAGGATCGCCGTATTGACCTTATTGGTTTCCGCAATGATTCCCTTAACCACTTGATGGATGTTTTCTATAAATAAATTAAAGTAAGCGGACATCTCCCCGATTTCATCTTGAGCTGAAACCGCCACCCGTTTGGTCAGGTCCCCTTCTCCCTCAGCGATGTCTTTGAGCATGGCCGTGATGGTCTTAATCCTACGGAGGATCGTAATCCGAAACATAAACACCACGCAAAAACCCATGAAGACTCCCAAAACGGCCATAAAAACCGCCTGATTCCTGATCAGCTTTTGGCTCAGCATAGCGGCCACATTATAGCTTTGTCCAAGAAAAAGCATCCCGCTGACTTTTCCTGTAACATCAGCAAGCGGTGTATAACCGACAAAATACTTGGCACCATTAATGGTCGTTGAGCCATAATAAGCTTTTCCTTGCTTCAAAACGGTATCGATAATCCTCTGATCTTCCATTTTGGTGCCGACGAGACGAGTGCCGTTTTTGCCCATAATAGTCGTCGCAATTCTCTCATCGCCTAAAAATACTGTCACATCACAGTTGAAGATTTTCTTTTGTGCATCCACATAGTCATTTTCCGAAAGAGCATATCCCAGGGATACGGCACCGTAAATGCGGCCCTCCTCATCCTGCAGAGGAGCACCGGCCCGGATCGAGTATTTTACCGACGTCCCTTCTTCAATGCCCACAGAGGCTTCCCCTTGCAGGGCCTTCTGAATATTGATCTGGTCAATAATACTGTCCCCGTATTTTTCCGGCTCATGAGTCCGCACAAATACCTTCCCTTCTTGGTCGGTAACCACCAAAAAATCAAGCTCCCATGTTTTTAACTCCTGCTGACCGATGGCCAGCGCCCCTTGGCGGTTCCCGGTCCGGATCGCCTCGAGCAGCCCGGGGGATCCTGTCAATAATTCCGTGGCCTTTAAAGCCCTCTGCTGCCTGTTCTGAAGTTCTTCGCTTAAAACAAGGGCCTTGCCCCTCACCTCATCCTCAATATTTTGGTTAATAACACTTTCCACTGTTAAGGAAATAATAAAGTAAACCGCTATAATAAAAACCGCTACACATCCTGCCATTAACACCGATATCTTCCCTGACAAACTATGGATTTTCATGACCGCCTCTCCTTTGATGCGAACTAATCATTTAATTTAAATGATTTAAAAATTAATTATTATTTTAACAAAGGAGTCTGAACATTTTCTGAACAATTCCTTAAAAGTAAAACATTTAAAATTGTCGTAAAAATGTCTATAAAAATCTTCCCGCTTTATATAGAATAAGAGAAAAGGCTACTAACTCGGAAGGATTCTCTATTATGAACAATACCAACATGCAAAAGTCCTTTTTCGTCATCATGTTGCTGATCATGGCTGCCAGTCTTGCTGTACCGCTCTTCCGCCTCTCCCTGTCCGATATCCCCAAAGCCGTAAAAGGCACCCTGGATCTAAGGGATTATGACGGAGTGCGCGACAAAACTGTAAAATTGAGCGGTGAATGGGAGTTTTATTTCGGGCAGCTTCTGACTCCCGAAGACTTTAAAAACCAGGAACCCTCAGGCAAAACCATTCAAAATGTTCCCGCCAGTTGGGGTTCTTATCAAATAGAAGGGGAGCATTTACCCCCTCAGGGAAGCGCCACCTATCGTCTGAGAATCCTGCTTCCTGCCGAGGGAGGAAACTTCGGGATTAAAATCACCTGCATATCCGCCTCCGCCAGAATATTTGCCGATGATCAGCTTATTCTGGAATGCGGCAGCCCTGGAAGCTCACCTGAAACCACCGTCCATAAATATTATGCAGATACCGGCTACTTCCAAACAGATGACGGCGACGTAGAAATCCTTGTTCAGGCGGCTGACTTTTCTTATGTCAACAGCGGCATCCTTTATGAAATTCACTTTGGCGATCAAAAATCCATTGCCGCCCTGCGGATGTATGACTCTTTCCTTGATATATCCCTCATATCCGGAATGTCTTTTTTGGCCCTTTACTTCTTCGGTTTAGGCCTGCAAAGAAAAAAGAGCGCCGAGATATTGTTTTTTGCCCTTTATTGCTTGGTTTCATCACTCCAGGCTTCTGTTCGTTCGGAAGCACTACTAAATTATGCACTCCCTGCTTTATCGTATAATACCTCCTTAAAAATTCTGATCATTTCCTATACTTTATGTCTTTATGCCCTGATCAAATTTCTCTATCACGCTCAAGAAGGCGGTTCTTCCCGCCGGGCTAACCTGATTATCGATGGTATAACCCTATTTTTTATCTTGCTGGACTGGTTCACCGATTTTTACTTATGGGGATATATCTATACGGTTGCTTTGGTCGGTCAGATTTATGTACTTTTTTTACTTATTTCCCTTCTCGCCAAGAACACCAAGGGTGGCAGCGAGGGCCGTTATTATCTTTTTTCCGCTGTAGTGAGCTCCCTGATTCACTTGCTGACCATCCTCGCTAATTTTATTCTGCTCTGGGAATCCAATCTGTTCCTTCCCGTTTTTCAGCCGATTTTTGTTTTGTCTTTAGCCTTGTACATGTCCGAAAAATATGAGAACTCCTTCAAAACCATTGAAAAACTCAGTGACCGGCTCGTGGTTTTAGATAAATTGAAAGATGATTTCCTGGCCAAGACCTCCCATGAGCTGAAAACGCCCTTAAACGGCATCATCAATATTTCCCAGTCCCTTCTGGATGGCGCGGGAGGCAGCTTAAGCCGGGCCCAGGCCGAAGATATCCGCTTGATCACCAGCATCGGCAAACGGCTCTCCACCCTGGTTTATGATATTCTGGATTATTCTAAGTTAAAGGTCATGGACATTCAATTGCATATTGTTTGTCTGGACGTGCACCAGGTTGCCGAATCGACGGTGGATATTTTCCGTTATTTGATCAAAGGAAGACCCATCACCCTGGAAAATAAAATACCGCCCAATCAGCACTTGATTTGGGCGGATGAGAACCGGTTAAAGCAGATCTTCTCCAATTTGCTGGATAATAGCCTTAAATACACAGAGCTGGGGAGCATTTCTCTCAGCTGCCGGCAGGATGGAGGGTTTCTATGGATCCAGGTCAGCGATACAGGCATCGGCATCCCCGCCGACAAGCTCAAAGACATTTTTGCCCCCTATGAACAGCTGGGGGAACAATCGGCCAACCAAAGGGGAATAGGGTTGGGGCTGACCATAACCCAACAGCTGATTGAACTGCATGGGGGACAGATCGTTGCCCGTTCCGAGCCTGGTCAGGGAACCTCCTTCACCTTCTCAATACCTCTTGCCAAAGACAATAAACCCCAGAGATCATTGCCGGGGGACTATGTGGGATACGACGCGTCTGAATCCTTAGCCACTGAAGCTCTTCCCCAGACAGTTCATGTGGGAGGAGAATTCTCTATTCTTGTCGTTGACGATGAGTTCTCCAATCTAAAAGCCCTGATGAATGTCCTGACCCTCAATCAATACAATGTGACCGTGGCGATCAACGGAGAAGCGGCGCTGCATCTCCTTAAAGGAGCCTTTCACTACGATCTCTGCATTCTTGATGTTATGATGCCGGGTATCAGCGGCTATGAAGTTTGCCGAAAAATCAGGGAAACCTATTCCCCCCTCGAACTGCCGATCCTGCTCCTTACTGCCAAGGCCTTACCGGAGGATATGGAGGCGGGTTTTCGAGCGGGTGCCAACGATTTTATCGAAAAACCCTTTGAAGTCAGGGAGCTTAAGTGCCGTGTCAGCACTCTTGTCCAATTGAAAAATTCTATGGATCTGCTGCTGAAAAAAGAAACCGCTTTTCTGCAGGCCCAAATCAGACCTCATTTTCTATTCAATGCTCTGAATACCATCTACTCTTTTTGTTATACCAATCCCGGCAAGGCAGGGGAGCTGCTTGCCGAATTGGGGGTTTTTTTAAGGAGCAGCTTTGATTTCTCCAGCACAGCTTCCCTGGTTACCGTCGAAAAGGAACTTAGACTGGTCAAAGCCTATGTAGCTATTGAAGAAGCCAGGTTCGGCAGTCAGCTTGAAGTGGAGTACGCCGTTGAGCCCTCTGTGTTAAATTTCTCCATTCTTCCCCTCATGATCCAGCCCATCGTTGAAAATTCAATCCGGCATGGCTTGCTGAAGAGAAGCCAGGGCGGAAAGGTCTCTTTGTCTCTGACACACTCTGAAGACTGCATTCAGGTAGAAGTCATAGATAACGGTGTCGGTATCCCCGCTTCCGTCCTGAAGGATTTGATCCATGCAAAATCCGAAACCCGGGGAGTTGGTTTGACCAATATCAGCCGCAGGTTGCTGCGCTTCTATGGGACCACTTTAACTATCTTCAGCGTGGAAGACCACGGGACAACCGTTTCTTTCCGCATCCCGGCCAAAACCTGATTGACAAATATCCTAAACCGCCACTCATAACTAAAGTCTTATAGAAAGGAGCTGCATCGATGCTAAGAGCCATTATTGTAGATAATGAAGAACCGGCGACCCAGATTCTGCAGATGCTTCTGGAAAAAACCGGTCAAATCAGGGTTGTCGGCACTTTTCTCAGGGCGGCAGACGCTTTATCCAGCCTAAGGCTAACCAAACCGGATGTTGCTTTCCTGGATATTGAAATACCTGACACAAGTGGCCTGGAGCTGGCCAATCATATCCTGGCTATGGACAGCGATGTGGAAATCATCTTTGTGACCGCCTATGATCACTATGCTCTGCATGCCTTCCGGGTCAATGCTTTAGACTATTTATTAAAGCCCCTCCTCCCGGAAGATGTGGAGAGAGCCGTCAGACGCCTTATCAAAAGAAAAGGGTTAGCCAAGGATTCTGCCCCGGAATCTCCTTTGGGAGCCAATATTCATTATTTCGGAAAATTTTCAGTGTACGGCCCCGCCAGCAAAAAGCCAGTGAAATGGCGGACATCCAAGGCCGAAGAACTTTTTGCCTATCTGGTGCAGAATCTGGAAAAGGAAGTTCCCAAGTGGCGAATCTGCGAAGCTCTCTGGCCGGAATACCATAGCGAAAAGGTGGATATTCAGCTCCATACTACCGTATATAAACTAAAAAAAGTGTTGACTTCGGCCAATATCCCTTTCGATTTAAGTTTCAGCAACGGCTGCTATTGGCTGAGCCTTCCCCAAGCAGCCATTGATAAGGTCGAGTTTGATGCCCATATCGCTTCCTCCGTCCCTGTAAATCAAAGCACCATTGCCAGATGCGAACATGCCCTTTCTCTCTATACCGGAGATTACTTGGAGGAAAACGGCTATCTGTGGTCTTTGGCTCTAAAAGCCGAGTATGGGCAGAAATTTTATAAGCTGGCGTCTTCCGTCGTAAACTTCTATATGACTCAAGGTGATTGGGTCAGAGCAGAGAAGATTCTGCGCAGTATTTTAGAACGCTGCCCTTTAGATGAAACTGTACATGAAATGCTCTTAACCTGCTATTTTACCCAAAAGGACCGGACCGCTTTTATTACCCACTATCATACTGTACGAAAGCTTTTCCAAACCGAATTGGGACTTGAGCCTGGAAAATCCATACAAACTCTGTATCACAGTCTTCTCAAGAGAATGGATTAAACCAAAGAAGGCGCCCTCCTCTCACCTTTATGGGTGGAGAAGGGCGCCTTCTTTAAGCACTATTATAGGCTAAACTTACTTAACTTCGACAGTTGCACCAGCTTCAACGAGCTTAGCTTTGATAGCTTCGGCATCATCTTTGCTGACTTTTTCTTTAACAGGCTTTGGAGCGCCGTCAACCAGTTCTTTAGCTTCTTTCAGGCCAAGACCGGTGATTTCGCGAACAACTTTGATGACGTTGATTTTTCCGGCACCAGCATTCATAAGAACAACATCGAATTCGGTTTGCTCTTCAGCAACAGGAGCAGCAGCAGCGCCAGGAGCAGCAGCTACAGCTACAGGAGCAGCAGCACTAACACCAAATTCTTCTTCGAAAGCTTTGACGAGCTCAGCAAGCTCGAGAACGGTTAAGCCTTTTACGGCTTCGAGAATTTCAGCAGTTTTAGACATTGAAATTTTCCTCCCTAATATCACTTAAAATTAATTTTTGTTTTGGAATCCATTTACGGAAATCATTATAATTCAGTTACGATGCTTTGAGGGCCAGGCCCCCCATCATAACCCGAACATCGTAGTTCCCATCCTCAGCGCAGCGTTTTAAATCCTGCTTACGCCTGAGCTTCTTTAAGCTTACGCACTTCTTCCAAGGCATAACCCATTTTGCGGATTGGTCCTTGAAGTACATTGGCCATGCCGACGAGGGGTGCTTGCATTCCTCGCAGGACTTGAGCAAGGAGAACTTCGCGAGAAGGAAGTTCCGCAAGGGCTTTAACTCCCGCTTCGTCAACGACTTTTCCTTCGACCACGCCTGCTTTGATAGCAAAGGTCTTCGAGGTCTTAGCAAAATCAGCTAATACTTTAGCTCCAGCCACTGGATCAGCACTGAAAGCAACGGCTGTAGGTCCTTCCAGATATCCATCCAAACCTTCGATACCGACTTCATGAGCCGCCCGGCGAACCATGGTGTTTTTCAATACATGGTATTCGACACCGGCTTGACGCAGTTGGGCACGCAGTTGAGTTACTTGAGCAACGGTCAGGCCGCGATAATCAGCCAGTACGACCCCTGTGGAGTTTTGGAACCGCTCCTTAATCTCCGCAACCACTTGTGCTTTTTCTTCGATATTTGGCACTTAAGTCCACCTCCTTCCGAAATACCCACACTAATAGAAAAACCCCCGCTTTGACTGCAGAGGTTAAGAAGGCCCAATATAACTTAAGGCTATCTTTCCAACCTCGGCAGGGATATTAAGCTCTAAGAGCACCTGCTGTCTACAGTGGAAGGCTATTCAATTCTAGTAGAGTATAGCTTATCTATGCAAACCTGTCAAGAAATATTCCAGACACTTTTTGGAATCCAATTAATTGGCTTTGACCGGGTTAATCCGTACTCCAGGTCCCATAGTAGAGGACACTGTGACGCTGCGGATATACTGACCCTTAGCAGCAGCCGGCTTCGCTTTAACCAAGGTCTCAACCAGAACCTTATAGTTCTGATAGAGTTGTTCTTCGCTGAAGGAAACTTTGCCGATAGGGGCATGAATGATACCGGCTTTGTCAGCACGATATTCAATCTTACCGGCTTTGATCTCTTTGACAGCTTTGGCTACATCAAAGGTAACAGTACCGGTCTTGGGGTTTGGCATAAGTCCTTTAGGACCGAGCACACGACCCAGTTTACCGACCATACCCATCATATCCGGTGTAGCAACAACCACATCGAAACCAAACCAACCCTGCTCGATTTTCGCAATCATGTCTTCAGCACCAACAAAATCTGCACCGGCAGCCTCAGCTTCTTTAGCTTTATCGCCTTTAGCGAAGACTAATACACTGCGGGTTTTACCTGTTCCGTGAGGAAGCACAAGGGCTCCACGGATTTGTTGGTCCGCATGACGGGTATCGATACCGAGCTTGAATGCTACTTCAACAGTTTCGTCAAACTTTGCTTTAGCGATCTTCTTAACGACTGCTAAAGCTTCCATAGGCTCATGAAGAGCAGCACGGTCAAAAGCTTTAACTGCTTCTTGATAGTTTTTACCTACTTTGGCCATTCTTTAACCTCCTAGTGGTTCTTCGGGACGAGCCCTCCCACAAAAATCATTAACCTTCGACGATGGTGATTCCCATACTGCGCGCAGTACCTTCAACCATACTCATAGCCGCTTCAACGCTTGCTGCATTGAGGTCTTTCATCTTGGTTTCAGCGATCTCACGAACTTTAGTTTTGCTCACCTGAGCCACCTTTTTACGGTTAGGCTCTGAAGAACCTGAATTAATGTTCGCAGCTTTCTTCAACAAAATAGATGCTGGCGGAGTTTTGGTAATAAAGGTAAAGGAACGGTCCTCATAAACGGTAATTTCAACCGGAATAATTAATCCCGCTTGATCCTTTGTACGCTCGTTGTATTCTTTGCAGAAGGCCATAATGTTGACCCCGTGCTGACCAAGAGCTGGACCAACCGGAGGTGCCGGATTTGCTTTACCTGCGTTGATCGCTAATTTAACCAAACCAACGACTTTCTTTGCCATAGTTACACCTCCTTAATAGGGTAATTTCCTGCCCAGTGAGAAGGACACTAGTCGACTTTCTCGACCTGAGCAAAATCAAGTTCCACCGGAGTCTCCCGTCCAAACATGGACACAGATACCCGCAGCTTCCCTTTATCTTCAAGGATTTCCCGAACAGAAGCGATGAAATCCTTAAAAGGACCTGATGTTACACGTACGTTTTGACCCACGGTATAATCCACACGTGTACGGACTTCTTCCACACCCATTTGCTTTAAGATAGCTTGCACTTCATGATCCAGCAAGGGAATGGGCTTGGCCCCGGTGCCGACAAAACCTGTCACACCCGGAGTATTGCGCACCACATACCATGAATCGTCCGTCATATCCATTTCCACCAGAACATAGCCCGGGAAAACTTTACGCTTGGCGATCTTCTTCTTCCCATTTTTGATTTCAATCTCATCTTCCATGGGAACAAGAACACGAAAGATTTTATCCTCCATGTTCATGGATTCTACGCGCTTTTCAAGATTGGTCTTCACCTTATTCTCATAGCCGGAATAAGTGTGAATAACATACCAGTTCTTAGTCATATTTCGAACAGGAACCTCCAATACAAGGCCCCAAACTAACTTGCCTTACTTTCAGGGGCAACCTGTTTGAGTACCTATCCGAGAATCTTGGTCATTAAAATACTTAACCCGCTGTCGACAACCCACAGCATAACAGCTACAATCGCCACAGCGGTGAGAACCACTCCTGTATAAGTCAAAAGCTGTTTGCGGTCCGGCCAGTGTACTTTTTTAAGTTCACTCCATACTCCTTTAAAGTACTCTGTGGACTTTTCTTTTGCAGGAGCATTCGTTTGCTTCTTAACTGCGCCCATCCAATCACATCCTTACAAGACTCTGAGCCACCATCATTGACAACGCAGCCCGGCGTACAGACTTTTGGGCCAAGACATAAAGACAATTCGCCCAACGCCCAGCTATAAATTACTTGGTTTCTTTGTGAGCTGTGTGGGACTTGCAAAACTTACAATACTTTTTAACTTCCAAACGATCCGGATTATTTTTCTTATTTTTTATGGAAGCATAATTCCGGTTTTTGCACTCGGTACAAGCTAAAGTAATGCCAACACGCATTCACGAACACCTCCCTGGGCACAACTAAAAATCCGCATTCAATCCATGCTCATAATACATTATCATATGTAATTTAGCATGTCAAGAATTTGAAAAATTTAGTATGCAATATAATTCAATATAAAAAAACCGCAGAGCTTTAGCCATGCGGATTTTCGTCTTTGGTTGCGGGAGCCGGATTTGAACCGACGACCTTCGGGTTATGAGCCCGACGAGCTACCGCTGCTCCATCCCGCGATGTTTAGTGGTGGGCAGGAATGGATTCGAACCACCGTACCTTTCGGAACAGATTTACAGTCTGCCGCCTTTAACCACTCGGCCACCTACCCAAGTCACTCATTCATTATATACCAAAAGCTAAAAAAATACACCCTTTTTCTAAAAGAAATCTACAGTAAGTGATTGAGTTGAACTCGAAAATGAAAAACCGACTCCATCAAGCCGGCACATGATCCTCTCATAGCAGAGCATAGCTTGTTCTCCAAAATGCACATAAATCCGGACTCCTGACTTCAAGCTTATCCATCACGACGTTCTAAGTAACGCTCAAGCTTCCTTTTTACTCTTTGGAGAGCATTATCAATGGATTTCACATGTCTATGTAGGTCTACAGCAATCTCTTGATAGGATTTTCCTTCAAGGTAAGCCATCAGGACTTTCCACTCCAAGGAACTCAAGATCTCACCCATCTTTTCTTCGATATCGTCGAACTCTTCCTGACTGATGATCAATTCCTCCGGGTCGGTTATTCTGGTGCCGGAAATCACATCCAATAAGGTTCTATCCGAATCTTCGTCATAGATAGGTTTATTTAAGGACACGTAGGAATTCAAAGGAATATGCTTTTGCCGGGTAGCCGTCTTAATGGCGGTAATAATCTGCCTTGTAATACACAGCTCAGCAAAGGCTCGGAACGAGGAGAGCTTATCACCACGGAAATCTCGAATCGCTTTGTAGAGTCCAATCATACCCTCTTGGATAATATCTTCACGATCTGCTCCGATCAGGAAGTATGATCTTGCTTTTGCTCTGACAAAGTTCTTGTACTTATTAATTAAGTATTCCTGTGCTTCGGCATCACCGTTTTTGGCCAGCTCTACCACTTCTTCATCCACTATGACTTCATTCGTGTCGCACTCTTCCAACGCTTCAAGTTGGGCGTTAAGTGTCAAAGCGATCCCTCCCGTATCATGGTGATGAAGATGTTGTAATGGATTATCGCTCTTGTCCTCAAGAACATACTCATTATACCTTGAAAAAAACGGAAGCGTCAAGGCGAAGTTTTAGAGGTTATGTCGTCTCATGCACTCTACAAGCCGGGTTTGGGCTTTTGGCCCCGGCCCTTTCCATGATTGGCTCCAATTATCCCATAGTTTAGGTTGATTTACAAGATTTTTGCAATACAAATCCGTTATGGGTTTATCCTTTATAACCTAATTCCTGCTGCCCCGCTGACGAAGAACCTCGTACATAAGAATGGAACCCGCCACACTGGCGTTTAATGAATTGATCCGTCCCTTCATAGGCAGACTGACGATCTCATCACAGGTCTCCTTGACCAGCCGGCTCAATCCCTTCCCTTCGCTTCCGATGACGATGACCCGCGCCCCTGTGAGGTCGGACCGGTAGACTTCCGTTCCCTCCGCTTCAGCTCCTGAGACCCAGCATCCTGCCTTTTGGAGGTCCTTCAGGGTCTGAACCAGATTCCCTACCCGGGCTACCAGGACATGCTCTACGGCACCGGCTGAGGTCTTCGCTACTGTGGCGGTCAGAGATACACTGCGCCGCTTGGGGATAATTACCCCGTGGACTCCCGCAGCATCGGCGGTCCGAATGAGGGCACCCAGATTATGGGGATCTTCCACTTCGTCCAGAACAAGGATAAAAGGATCTTCCCCTTTTTCTCCGGCCAGAGCGAGGATATCGTCCACTTCGGCATATTCCCGGGGGGCGACGTAGGCCAGGATTCCTTGATGCTTGGCTTTTTCGGTTAAACGATCCAGAGCTGCTTTATCCACAAATTGAAAGGGAATCTTCTGAGCCCGGGCATGGCTGACTATGTCCTGGAAGCGGCCGGCCGTGCCTTCCGCTTGCAGGAGAAGCTTATTGACGGGTTTGCCCGATTGGAGAAGTTCCCAAACAGCGTTGCGTCCATAGACGATTTCATCGGTCATAGATTAGGGTCATCCTTTCCGCTTCCTTCTTCAGTGCCTTGATCCGTCCGCAGCTCATGGCCCCTTCGTGACAAACCCCTTGAGTGACACAGGTAGGCCCGGCTTGACCAAAAACATTAGGGGCAACTTCCCGGACCAGCTCCAGCATTTTTTCGGCCAGGATGCGAATTTCCCACTGGGCGCGCATGCAGGTTCGATGTTCGAAGAAATTCAGCAAAGAGCGGGCATTAAAGGTAGCCATCAACGAGGTCGTGCAGGCATTGGGAAGGATATAACGGGCATCCTCTGCGGGAACCATCGCCAACAGAGCTTGGTATTCCTCCTGCAGAGTGGCCATAATATTTTCGAAGCGTTCCTGGGCTTGGGGATTACGGCGTATGGTCGGGGGGGTGACGAAGTCAAACCCCTCTTCTTTTACATACCGCTGTGATCGTTGAGAATAGCTGGCGATCCGATGGCGAACCAATTGATGGGATAACGCACGGGATACCCCATCGATGGAGAATTGAAAGCTAATGTGTTCAAAGGTCGAAAGATGACCCATGGCGCGAAGCTTCTGGACAAGATTGGCTACCTTTTCCTCATCCAACTTTTCCATGAGCTCCGGAACCGGATCAGGCGAATAGCATAAACGAGCAGCGGCGGCAATGACTTTTTCCGGATCCGGTGTGTATTGAATCAGTTCAACATTCACTTCTCTCTCCCCCTATATTCCTCCCCCGACTTCAGCAGTCTATCTCCGACTGCTCCGCCAGGCTCAATGCATCAGTGATGGATTCTTCTTCCTTGGCTGTTTCTCCCTTGCCTTTTCCTTCATCCTCTTCCCCAACAAATTGGTCCACCTGCTCAAAGGCCCACAGCATACGCTCTGTCCTGCCGGTCAGCTGCCAATAGCCTACCAGCGCTTCAAAGCCGGTGGCATAGCGGTAGGTTACGACATCGGTGCTTTTAGGGTGGCCCCCTTTAGCATTTCTGCCCCGGTGAACCACCGAGAGCTCCTGCTCATCGAGATGAGGGAGAATATGGTGAAGAAGCTTGGCTTGGGTCCCCGCCCGGACATATTGGGTAGCCAGGCGGTGAAGTTCATTAACCTTTTCATAGCCATTATTGAGAAGATGGGTCCTGACCCAAAGCTCATAGACCACATCTCCCAGATAGGCCAGGGTAAGGGCATTCATTTCCTGCCAGGATCTTGGCATGGGAGCGGGCAGAATGCCCTTCCCTCCTTTCTATCTCAGGGTCCAACGCGCCCCTTGAGGAGTATCTTCCAGAACAATTCCCAGATCTTTCAGCCGGTCCCGGATCAGGTCGGACATTTCCCAGTCTTTCTTTTTCCGGGCAATGGCTCTTACTTCCAGGAGGAGCTCCATGACTTGATCCAGTTTTTGGTTGCCGGCTTCAGCTTGGTTGGCAGGCTTAGCCAGATCAAAGCCCAGGACATCAGCCAGCTCCCAAAGGGTAGCTCTGGCTTTTAACAGA
The DNA here is from genome assembly GCF_007830365.1 of Desulfitobacterium sp. LBE. Classification (NCBI taxonomy): domain Bacteria; kingdom Bacillati; phylum Bacillota; class Clostridia; order Eubacteriales; family Desulfitobacteriaceae; genus Desulfitobacterium; species Desulfitobacterium sp. LBE. The sequence continues at coordinate 3,074,816 of NZ_VLKD01000001.1, forward strand.
CCTTCCGAGCTGTAGGGATAAGCTTGCACATGAGCGTTAATGGCTTTGCCCAACTCAAAGAGGCTGGCATAAGCCAGGGCGGAGTTAAAGTCGTCATCCATAGCCTCTTCGAATTCCCGGCGGGCTTCTTCTGCTGCTGCCCTTAGCTTTTGCTCGGGAGCGGCATCTGCGGAGTTTTGTCCCTGGCGGCCCAGTGCTTCATCGGCCAGGCGGATGCTGGTCTGCAGACGCTCCAAACCTTTCTGAGCCATCCGCAGATTCTCATCATCAAAGTCCAATGGACTGCGGTAATGGGTGCCCAGAAGATAAAAACGAATCACTTCCCCGGGGAAATGTTCAAGAATCTCCCGAACCGTAAAAAAGTTCCCCAGGGATTTGGACATTTTCTGTTGATTGATGGTTAAAAAGGCATTATGCATCCAATACCGGGCAAAGGTCTCGCCATGGAGATAGCCTTCCGCTTGGGCAATTTCATTTTCATGGTGAGGGAAGACCAAATCTCCCCCTCCTCCGTGAATATCAAAGCCGGATCCCAAATACTTCAAGGACATGGCACTACACTCAATATGCCAGCCGGGACGGCCTTTTCCCCAAGGGCTTTCCCAAAAGGGCTCCCCGGGTTTGGCATTTTTCCACAGTGCAAAATCCATGGGGTTCTGTTTGCGTTCCCCTACTTCCACCCGGGCACCGGCTTGCATATCCTCCAGCGTCCGGCCGGAAAGCTTACCATAAGCGGGAAGCTTGTCCACGGCAAAATAAACGTCCCCGTCCACAGCATAAGCTAAGCCTTGCTCCTCCAGGCCTTTAATAATCTCTATCATCTCCGGAATATGATCGGTGGCTTTGGGATGTATGGAGGCCGGCATCAGGTTAAGAGCTGCGGCATCCTTAAAATATTCTCCGATATAATCCTGGGCCAGCTCCAGGGGATCCCTTCCCTCTTCCTGGCCCCGCTTGATAATCTTATCATCAATATCGGTAAAGTTTTGCACGAAGGTCACATCATAGCCTTTATATAAAAGATAGCGGCGGATCATATCAAAGACAACAAGCATCCGTCCATTGCCCACATGGAAGTAGTTGTACACCGTTGGGCCGCAGGTATACATGCCCACTTTGCCTTCTTCCCGTGGCTTAAACTCCTCTTTTTGGTGGCTCATGGTGTTGAATAGTCTTAATGCCATTGCATTCAGCTCTCCTTTTCCCCTAGTTTTTTCTCCAGATAATTAATCCGTTCCATGAGGATTTGCAATGTTTCTTGAACGGGATCCGGCATTTCTTCTGCCCGGATCTCTTTATTACATACGGATTTCGTGACCACATGCAATTCCTTTAAGGGCATCCCGTGGCGTGAGACAACCTTTCCAGGAACACCCACCACCGTGGTATTGCTGGGAACAGGCTTCGTGACCACAGATCCTGCCCCGATTTTAACATTATCCCCAATTTTAATGGAACCTAATATTTTAGCTCCCGAACCGATAAAAACATTATTCCCAACAGTAGGGTGTCTTTTCCCTTTTTCCTTACCTGTTCCGCCCAGAGTGACCCCTTGGTAGATGGTCACATTATCCCCCACTTCGGCCGTCTCCCCGATGACCACTCCCATCCCGTGATCAATAAAGAGCCCCTGGCCGATTTTCGCACCGGGATGAATTTCTATCCCCGTAAAAAAACGGGAGGTCTGGGAGATTAAGCGAGGGATTAAAACCATATTCTTTTTATACAGACAGTGTGCCAGACGATGGGCGATCAACGCATGAAGACCCGGATAGCACAGGATAACCTCAACTATCGTTTTAGCCGCCGGATCTCTTTCAAAAATCACTTTAATGTCTTGCTTAATTTGGCCAAACACCACATATCACCTTCTACAGATAAATCCATCTTAAAACCACAGGACACCGAAAACCAACTCAATATAAAAAGAAACCCTCCGTCCAGAGACGAAGGATTTCCGCGGTTCCACTCTGATTGAACAGTTTCCTGCTCCACTCACAGCCTTAACGCAGCCTTACGGAAGGATCTGTTCACCCTTCAAACGCTCCAGGACGCACTTCAAAAGATCCTCCGGGATGGCTTCCACCTTTTCCATCCTCTCTTTGACAAAGGTCTCTTTCTACTCTTTCCCTTCATGACGTACCTTTCATATTCACAAACAAAAAGGATCTATTGCATTATATGCAAATGCAACTCATGGTGTTAGTATAGAGAATCCTTAAGAAGCTGTCAACAGAGTAAGTCAGTCGGGCCGCGCAGCTTATGAAGCGACCGGTGTAAATCAAAATCCTGGAGACTAACTCACGAGTCTATTTTCAAAAGCAGTAAGCCACATCCTATTAGCGGCTGCCGGCAAGCAAAGCTTTCGTCCCCGCCAAGCGGCTCAGCACATTCTCCAGCCCCAGCAGCGGGACAATGTCATAGAGCTCCGGTCCATGCATCTGTCCGGTCAGTGCGATCCGAATGGGCATAAAGACTTGTTTGCCGCCCAGCTTCGTTTCTTTGGTGATCTGCTTAAATAAAGGCTTCACCGTATCGACACGAATTGCCTCCAGGCTCTTTAATTTTTCCACAAAGAGGTCCAGAACAGCCGGGACTTGCTCCCCTTGCAGGATCTCCAGGGCTTCCCCTTCCGGAGCGGGGGCTTCTCCCCCCTGTACATAATGGACAAAATCCTTAACCTGAGCCATATAGGATAGGTGATTAATGATGGCTTGAACGTAGTGAGTCACCCAGGCCCGTTCCTCTTCGGAAAGGGTTCCCTGGGGAATAGCTCCCATCTCCCGGAGATAAGGCACAGCCAAATCTGTGAGTCGCTCGGGGTCCGCCTGCTTAATATAATGAGCGTTCATATAGTTTAGTTTATTCAAGTCAAAAACCGCCGGACTCTTGGAGACCCGCTCCAAAGAGAAGGCTTGGGTCATTTCCTCCAGGGTAAAGAATTCTTCTTCCCCTGGGGGAGACCAGCCCATCAGGGCAATGAAATTCACCACAGCCTCCGGCAGATATCCTTTGGCCTGATAATCGATAACCGCTGTATCCCCATCCCGTTTGCTCATCTTTTTTCCTTCAGTGTTGAGAATCAGGGAGATATGAGCGAATTCCGGAGTGGGGAGGCCTAAAGCCTGGTAAATCAGCACTTGTCGGGGAGTATTGGAGAGATGTTCTTCCCCGCGGATGACATGGGTGATATTCATAGTGGTATCGTCGATGACCACGGCAAAATTATAGGTGGGAATGCCATCGGACTTAACGATGACATAATCGCCGATGCCGTCGCTGTCAAAGACCACTTCTCCCCGCACCCGGTCGTTGATCAGGATCTGCCGGCCTTCAGGCACCCGAAAACGAACCACAGGTTTACGGCCCGCCGCTTCGTATGTTTGGCGCTCTGCTGCGGAAAGATGACGGCATTTGCCCAGGTAGCGGGGAGTTTCCCCTTTAGCCATCAAGTCCTGGCGTTCCTGCTCCAGCTCTTCTTCTGAACAATAGCAATAATAGGCGTCTCCACTGGCGAGAAGCCTGTCCGTATATTCCTGATAAAGAGCCAGACGCTCGGTCTGGCGGTAAGGTCCGTTGTCGCCGCCGACTTCGATTCCTTCATCCCATTGAATGTTGAGCCAGCGCAGAGCCTCCATAATATTGTGTTCCGATTCCCGGCTGGAGCGCTCCAGATCGGTATCCTCACTGCGGACGATAAAAACCCCGTCTTCTTTGCGGGCGAGCAGGTAATTAAAGAGGGCGGAACGTGCACCGCCGATATGTAAGGGGCCCGTCGGGCTGGGGGCAAAACGAACTTTAAGCATAGGTATCCTCCTTGAATAAATAGTTTAACTCAAACCTTAACCAGGCACACAATAGCCTGAGAACTGATTCCTTCTTCACGGCCTTCGAAACCCAGACGCTCCGTGGTGGTTGCCTTTACCGAAACGTTTTCCAGATCGGTTTTGAGAGCACGGGCGAGATTCTCCCGCATTTGGGGAATATAGGGAGCCAGCTTTGGCCGCTGGGCGGCGATGATGCAGTCAATATTGCCGACGGCATAGCCTCGTTCCTCCAGCAGCTTCATAACCTGTTCAAGCAGCTTCATGCTGGAAATCCCCCGATATCGCTCATCGGTATCCGGAAAATGCTTCCCCAGATCCCCCAGGGCCAAGGCCCCTAAGAGGGCATCCATGAGGGTATGGGTTAAGACATCGGCATCGGAATGACCCAGCAGCCCTTTTTCATGGGGGATGTCTATTCCAGCCAGTATGAGAGGACGTCCCGCCACCAGGGCATGAACGTCATAGCCAATTCCTACTCTTAGCATGGATTATCTCCTTTTGAACTTGCTGATCTAATTTATTGATTTAACTTATTGATCTTACTTCATTCGTTCCCTGAACTAGAGTGAATCAAGGGACCTGTCCCCATGATTCACCTGATTCATTCGCTTGGCGAGGATAGCCTCGGCCAGGTCCAGGTCTTCGGGAGTGGTGATTTTGATATTTTCCAGGGAACCCATCAGGGTTTGGACAGGGTGACCCAGCCATTCGATAAGAGCGGCATCGTCCGTGGTGAGGTACCCCGCTTCTCTTGCCTTATGATGGGCTTCTTCCAGGAGGGAGCGGGCAAAGACCTGGGGAGTCTGGACAGCCCTCAGGGTTTCCCGGGGAGGTGTCTCCAGGACCTTGCCCTGGGCATCGACTCGTTTAATCGTATCCTTGACCGGAACAGCCATAATGGCTGCCCTAAACTTTTCCGCCTCTGTAAAAAACCGGTTTAATTCCAGACAAGTCAAAAGGGGGCGGGCCCCATCATGGACCGCCACCCTTTGGATTAACGAGCTAAGAGCCTTTACCCCCGCAAATACTGATTCCTGACGTTCTTCTCCGCCTAAGACAATAGCGGAGACCTTCTGAAAACCTTCTGTACGAACCAATTCAGCGATTCGTTCCCTATCCTCTTTTGCACTGACAATTACAATCTCAGCGACAGCCCCGGACCGCTCAAAGAGCGAGAGAGTATGGGCGAGAAGCGGGCGTCCCTGTAAGGGGAGGAATTGTTTATTGACAGAGGCTCCCATGCGTTTTCCTTGACCTGCAGCAGGGATGATGACACCCAGCTTAACCAAGCGCATTCACCTCATTCGTCCCCGACAGGCCAATCGACTTTTTTTCAACAAGAGCTTTGGGTTTGGCAAAAATCATCCGTCCCGCGGCAGTCTGCAGTACACTTGTTACCAACACGGTGATGGTTTGCCCCATATAACGCCGGCCGGTATCCACAACGATCATGGTGCCGTCATCCAGATAGGCTACCCCTTGTCCCGGCTCCTTGCCCTCTTTCATCACCTGAACTTCCATTTCTTCTCCGGGAAGGACAATAGGCTTCACTGCGTTGGCCAGCTCATTGATATTGAGGACCTTAACCCCTTGCAGTTCCGCTACCTTATTAAGGTTATAGTCGTTGGTGAGGATAGGAGCGCCAAGATTCTGCCCTAAGCGGACCAATTTGCTGTCCACTTCAGAAATATCTTCGAAATCTATCTCCATGATCTCCACATTGTTTGCCAACTCTTCCTTGGAGATTTGGTTTAAGATATCCAGTCCCCGACGACCGCGGTTGCGCTTCAGCAGATCGGAGGAGTCCGCGATATGCTGAAGCTCTTCCAGAACAAAGCCCGGGATCAGAAGTGTGCCTTCAAGAAAGCCGGTCTGAACGATGTCCGCAATACGCCCATCGATAATCACACTGGTATCCAAAATTTTATAATTGGGCAGAGCTGCGCCAAGACTTTGTCTATTGCCATCCTTGCCCTTGCCTTTCTCTCCTTTATCCCCTTTAAATTTCGGAAGAAAGGTGAAGAAGCCCAAAACCTCTTCTTTGCGTTTTACCCCAATGATCAAACCTAAATAACCAAGGGAAACGCTTAAAATAATGGATATTACAGAGCCGATAATGGGGATGCCCCTCAAGGCACTGCTTAATAAACTAGCAATTATAAGTCCGATAATAACACCAACTGCTCCACCAATCAAATCGTGTGTAGGCACTTTAGTCATGCGGGCATCGAACCAGGAAATCATCTTCAAAAAACCTCGCATGCTCGCCGGAGCAATCAGGAAGCCGAGAATAGCAAAAATTGCTACCATCGCCACAAAAGCCCAAATGGGAGAAATCTGCCATCCCAGAGACTGGAGCACATCAAGTCTCATAAGAACAACATTAAGGTAAAAACCTATGGCACCTGCTAAAACCGTGATGATAACGCGCACAATGTTGCGAATCATCATTTCACCTCCTTTATCATATTTTGGCTGAAACCTTTTTTCATTATACAAGAAATTACCATATATTTTCAATTCTAAAATTTAGGCAAGAAGTCCCTTAATTCTCTCTGACATTTCATCTGCTTGCACACCCTCGGCCAGAATCAATTCGCTGACGAGAATCTGATAAGCATTATCATACATTTTCTTCTCACCTGTCGATAAGCCCTTTTCCCTATCCCTTTGAGAAAGACTGCGCACCACCTCCGCAACAGAATATATATCCCCGCTTTTTATTCGATCCATATTGGCCCGGTATCTTCTGTTCCAGGCCAAAGCAGGCAGAGTACTTTCATTTTCTAGAATTTTTAAAACCTGAGGCACCTCTTCGGAAGAGATAACCCCCCGTATACCCAATTGATTCACATTTTTTAAAGGTATATAAACCTTCATATTCCCTACGGGAATATTCATGACATAGTACTGATGGGACTCGCCAAGAACCTCCCGCTCTTCGATAGCTTCAATGATACCTGCCCCGTGCATAGGGTAAACCACTCTATCTCCGATATCAAACATTCAGATCCCCCCTTATACTCATTATAGCAATATTTAAATAGGGGGTCAAAAATTTTTTAATTATATCACAGACGAGCTATTCTGTCAATTTCTTGTTTTCTTCGAGTTTTATTTATCGGAATTAGAGGATTGTAGAAAATTGACAACTCCACCAACCGCTCGCTATAATTAAGGTGTCAGAAAGGAGTGAGGAAATAACTCATGGAAAATCTCACGGATCGCTATCAGATACTCGTTGAATCTCTCTTAATCCGCCACCAAAGTGTCTTGGATATCCTGACCAAGGGTCAGGAAGCCTCCGCTCGGGTCAATCGGGCTGTGGTCAAGACGGTAACTGATTGTGGCTGCTTAAGCATAGACGCCCGCAAGAAGCCTATCCCGGAAGAAGCGAGTTTTAGCGACTTAAAAAGTTTGCTGGACAGCCAGCTTGACGGTGAGCTTTGCGAAAGCTGCAAAGACATCATCGAAACGGAACTGGGTAAGCAGCTCTTCTACATAGCCGCCTTAGCAAACACCCTGGGAATTTCTCTTGACGACGTCATCCAAAAAGAAGAAACACGACTTTCTACCCTGACCATCTTTAACCTCACCTAGAACCCGCTCAATTCTGATGTTACCATGTGAACCTTAAATAAACCATAAACATTCTCTTAACTTTTAGTGAAAAATCTGTTACAGCCGTATCTTCAGGATGCGGCTTATTTTATATCCATTTCAAGCCCAGCAAGATTACTGCTCAAACATAACCTGAACAGCCTCCTCCACCGTCTTCACCGCAATCACCGTAAAATTCCCGGGAACCTTCACCGCTGAGACATTAATCCGGGGAATAATGCAGCCTTCAAAGCCCAGCTTCACAGCTTCCTTCACCCGCTTCTCGATCTGAGAAATCCCGCGCACCTCTCCGGTAAGCCCCACTTCCCCAATCAGAGCATAGCGCTTCAGCGGTCGTTCCCCCAGGCTGGAGGCAATAGCTGCAATGCAGGCCAGATCCACTCCCGGTTCATCGATGCGGATACCGCCGGCAATATTGATAAACACATCCTGGGCTCCCAGATGAAGGCCTACCTTTTTATCCAAAACAGCCAGGAGCATCAAAATCCGGTTGTAGTCGATTCCCGTAGCCGTACGGCGAGGCGGTCCATAGGTGGTGGGTGTCACGAGAGCCTGAATCTCCACCAGCAAAGGCCGGGAACCTTCCACGATCACTGCCACCGAGGAGCCGGGGGCCGTGGCTGAATTCTCTCCCAAGAACACTTTGGAGGGATTGGGAACCTCCACCAGGCCGTCTTCATGCATCTCAAAAACACCGATCTCATTGGTGGAGCCGAAACGATTCTTCACAGCCCTTAACAAACGATAAACATGATGACGGTCCCCTTCAAAATAAAGCACCGTATCCACAATATGTTCCAGGACTCTCGGCCCGGCGATAGCTCCTTCCTTGGTCACATGGCCGACGAGAAAGATGGGAATCTCCTCCTCTTTGGCTAACCGCATCAAAAAGGCTGCGCCCTCCCGCACCTGGCTCACACTGCCTGCGGCGGCCTGCAGCTCTTCCAGCACCATGGTTTGGATAGAATCGACGATTAACAGACCCGGCCCCATAGCCAAAGCCACGTCCCGGACCACCTCCAGCCGGGTCTCCGTTAAAATATGCAAACGGGATTCTTTAATGCCCAGCCGCTCCGCCCTCAGCTTAATCTGCTTCTCCGATTCTTCTCCAGAGATATACAGGACGTCCATGCCCTTGGCCAATAATCCCGCCGTTTGCAGAAGCAGGGTGGATTTACCGATGCCCGGCTCACCGCCCAGAAGAACAAAAGAGCCGGGGACGATTCCCCCACCCAAGACCCTGTTCAACTCCTGACTGCCCGAGCTGACCCGTTCTTCCTCCCGGATCTGAATCTCTGTCAAAGGCGTTGCCTTTACTCCTAAGGGGGTACGCTTGGCAGCGGCACGCTCTACAACTTCTTCAACTAAGGTATTCCATTCTCCACAGCCCGGACATTTCCCTAACCAACGAGGGCTTTCCTGACCGCAGGACTGACAAAAAAACCGCGTCTTCACCTTTGCCAAAACCCTATCCGCCTTTCCTCCGTATATGTTCTATAATACACTAACTCCCGCAAAGAGCTTTGGCTTGCGCCTCAAAGATAAAGTTGTGAAATTCATCCAACCCAATTATTATACGGCGCAGAGGGCTCAAAACCCTTTTCATTCCAGTGGGATCCGCTTAAGAATACAAAATTCATCAAGAGCGGTCACAGGATCGGCCACAAGAAGCACCATAGACTAACCCCAGGGCTAGTCTATGGCTCATCATTCAACCTACTCCGCCGCCTCGGCCTTTTTATTTCTACGGGCTTTGACTTTGGCGAATTTCATCTTGTCCTCTACGGCCTCAACTTTTATTTTGTCCCCGGACTTAAATTCTCCGAGGAGAATCTTTTCCGACAAGCTGTCTTCGATCAGGCGTTGGATAGCCCGGCGCAGCGGACGGGCGCCGAAGGTAGGATCATTGCCCTCTTTGGCAATCAGCTCAAGAGCACTCTTTTCCACCTGCAGATCATAGCCCTGTTCCTGGAGACGGCCATTAACCTGCTTCATCAAAATCTCGGTAATCTTCAAGAGTCCCTCAGTTTGCAGGGAATGGAAGACCACAATTTCGTCCACCCGGTTGAGGAACTCCGGACGGAAGGTCTTTTTCAGTTCCTCCATTACCCGTGAGCTCATATTCTTGTACTCGGTTTCCTCATCCCGGCGGGAGGCAAAGCCCAAAGCTTCTTTCTTCATGAAGGAAGCGCCCACATTGGAGGTCATAATAATCACCGCATTGCGGAAATCCACCGTCCTGCCCTTGGTATCGGTGAGACGGCCATCCTCCAGAACCTGCAGCAGGATATTGAAGACCTCAGGATGAGCTTTTTCTATTTCATCCAGCAGGATAACACTATAGGGTTTACGGCGGATGGCTTCGGTCAATTGACCCCCTTCATCATGACCGATGTATCCGGGAGGGGCTCCCACCAGACGGGAAACCGCATGCTTCTCCATATATTCGGACATATCAATGCGAATCAGAGCGTCTTCCTCACCAAATAAGGCTTCTGCCAAAGCCCGGGCCAGTTCGGTCTTGCCCACTCCGGTAGGCCCGAGGAAGATGAAGGAACCTACCGGGCGTTTGGGATCTTTCAATCCGGCACGAGCCCGCCGCACAGCGCGGGAAACAGCCTTCACAGCATCTTCTTGCCCCACCACCCGTTGATGGAGAACCTCTTCTAAACCCAGGAGCCGTTCGCTTTCTTCCTGAGCCAGCTTCTTCACCGGAATTCCTGTCCAACTGGCCACGATCTGAGCGATATCATCGGCGGTGACCTGACTTTGGCTTATATCCCGTTTACTCTCCCAGGTGTTGCGAAGCTGAGCAAGCTCTTCCCGAAGCTGATGCTCCTCATCCCGGAATTTAGCCGCTTTTTCAAACTCCTGACCTAAGACAGCCGCTTCCTTCTCACTCTTTAAGGCTTCGATCTTTTCTTCCAAAGACTTAAGATCGGGGGGAGCTGTAAAGGCTGCCAAGCGCACACGGGAAGCAGCCTCATCCATTAAATCAATGGCCTTATCGGGAAGGAAGCGATCCGAGATATAGCGATCGGACATCTTCACAGCTGCTTCCACCGCTTCATCGGTAATCTTGGTCCGGTGATGGGCTTCATAACGATCCCGTAAACCCAAGAGAATCTGAACAGCCTGCTCTACTGTAGGCTCTCCTACCGTAATAGGCTGGAAACGCCGCTCCAGAGCGGGATCTTTTTCAATATATTTACGATATTCATCCAAGGTCGTCGCGCCGATGCATTGGAGCTCTCCCCGGGCTAAGGCCGGTTTGAGGATATTGGCCGCATCGATGGCTCCTTCAGCCGCTCCGGCTCCGATTAAGGTGTGAAGCTCATCGATGAAAACGATTATGCGGCCGTCCACCCGAATCTCTTCCATGACCTTTTTCAGACGCTCTTCAAATTCCCCGCGATATTTGCTTCCAGCCACCACAGCGGAGAGATCTAAGGTAACCACCCGCTTGCCCGCCAGGGTTTCGGGCACTTTATTATTGATGATCCGTTGGGCCAGCCCCTCGGCAATGGCCGTTTTCCCTACCCCCGGTTCGCCGATGAGCACAGGATTATTTTTGGTGCGGCGGCTGAGGACCTGAACTACACGCTCAATCTCGTCTTCCCGTCCCACTACCGGGTCCAGCCTGCCCTCCCGGGCTTGCTGGGTCAGATCCCGGCCAAATTCATTCAAAGCCGGCGTATTGGCAGCTCCGTTATTCTTGGCTGCGCCGGGCCCGGGAGCACCGCCGGGCATGGGAATATCATCCGGTTGACCTCCTAAAAGCTGAACCACTTGCTTCCAAATTCTTTCCGGGCTCACCCCGAGATTGCGCAGCACCCGGGCCGCTACACCTTCTCCTTCCATCAGCAGACCGAGGAGCAGATGCTCAGTACCGATATAGCTGACCCCATGACGACGGGCTTCTTCATGAGCCAGCTCCATTACCCGTTTAACCCGGGGAGTCAGGCTTACCTCTCCGGTAAAAGGCTGGCCGATACCGGTCAGGTTGCCGATTTGTTCCCGGATTTTCTCCGGAGTCACCCCGATGCCATGAAGGGATTTGGCGGCGATACCTTCCCCTTCAGCCACTAAACCAAGCAGCAGGTGCTCGGTGCCAATCACATTGGAGCCCATGCGCTTAGCTTCGTCTGAGGCGAATTGCAGCGCCTTGAGGGCCTTTTCCGTATATTTTTCATTCATTTTGATTTCACCATCCTTGTTTTAATTCATTAAGCATTTATTTCACTTCGGCCATAGCCTTGCGCATATAACTGGCGCGCTCCTCATCTCGCTGCTCCGGACTAAGCTCCCGCTCCAAGCCATATTGCAGGGAAGCCGGCAAAGTCTCCACCAACAAAGTACTAAAGCTTTGCTGACGGGGAGGAAGAATTCCCATATCGACTCCCAGACGATCCAGGGACAGGCATTGCAAAGCATCCTCAGAGTTGAGAAGCCTGGCCTTTTCCAGGGTTCCCCGAGCTCTCCAGACCTTATCCTGGAGGACCAGGGGGGCCTCCCGGACCAAACCTTCCCGGGCATGAACCTCCTGTTCGATAATCTGACGGGTCACCGCTTCCAGATGAGTGATGGTATCCTCTTCACTCTTGCCCAGAGTGATCTGATTGGATACTTGATAGATATGCCCAAAGGCTTGGGAACCTTCCCCATACAAGCCCCGGACAGCTAAACCCAGATGATTGAGAGCCCCCAGCAGCTGCTGCACACGGTTGGTCATGACCAGAGCCGGCATATGCACCATCACTGAGGCCCGCATGCCTGTGCCCACATTGGTGGGGCAGGCGGTCAGATACCCCTGGGCTTCCCGATAGGCGAAATCCAAACGTTCCTCCAACTGATCATCCATGGTATTGGCCAGGAGATAGGCTTCCTTGAGCTGATCTCCCGGCAGCAGCACCTGGATTCTGAGATGATCCTCTTCGTTGACCATCACGGAAACCCGGTGATCTGAATTAATCGCCACCCCGCGAGCGCCCCGGGAGTTGACCAAGGCCGGGCTGATCAGGTGTTTTTCGATCAGCACATACTGCTCAATAGGAGTCAAATCCTTCATAGAATAGTAGGTTAATTTATCCTGATCGATAGTCAGGGCCTCCAGCTCAGCGGAGACTTTCTGTTCGATATCCTGAGCAGCTTCCTGGGAAAGCCCCAGAGGGAAAGGCACTCCTTCCAGATTGCGGGCCAGACGAATCCGGCTGCTCAGCACCACCGGGGTGTCCGGGTTTTCCCTCATCCACTCACTATTCTTCAGCAAATGTTCTTTTCTCTCCATAGTCTCATCCCCCCAGCTTCTGCTCGAGTTCACGAATTTGGTCACGCACCACGGCGGCTGCTTCAAATTCTTCCTTGCGAATGAGCTGTTGCAGCTTCTCCTTGAGTTTTTCAATCTCCGCTTTTTCGCGCAGGTCGGCTCCTTTGCGGGCAGGAATCTTGCCCACATGACAGCCGCCCCCATGGATCTTGCGCAGGATAGGCTCCAGCTCCGACTGGAATTTATCGTAACAGCCGCTGCAGCCCAGCTTTCCCGCCTGAGTAATCTCCGAAAGCCGGCGTCCGCATTGGGGACAGGCTTCTTCCTTTAAGGCCTGGGCATTGGTGGTAAAATTAAAAAGGGACTGTAAGAAATCCGGAATAATTCCCGGGCTGAAAACAAAGCTCACTTCCGGAGCATTCTTAGCGCAGTGATCGCAAAGGTACAGTTTGACCATTTCCCCATTGACGATCTTGGTAAACTGAACATTGGCCTCTCTCTGTTGGCAATGTTGGCAGAGCATAGTGATCCCCTCCTGTTTAATGCAAATCCTCACGGCTTAAGGTCAGAAGGATTCGTTTCATCATATGGGCCCTGAGCCCATTGATGGTGGGGCTTTCCGGACCCAGAGTTTCCCGGTGGAAAACAGTGCGGATGATCTCTTCTTCCCGCCGGGTAATAATCTCATCTTCAACCAGACGCTGCAGCAGATTAAAGGCTCGGCTCTCCCCCAGCTGACTGCCGATCAGCTGTTTCATGATCGTTTGAAAATCTCCGTCATCATGAAAGCCCAGGCGGACAATCCGCAAATACCCGCCGCCGCCGCGACGGCTCTCTACCAAATATCCCCGCTCTACAGAAAAGCGAGTATCAAGAACATAATTAATCTGAGATGGAGCACATGAGAACTCCTCAGCCAGAACACCCCGTTGCAGGATAACATAGCCCTCCGCCGATTGTTCCAGGATCCGCTTCAAATAAACCTCGATGCGGTCCGCTAGATTTCCCATTACACGACACTCCCTTGACTATGACATTCTTTGACCTTATGACCTTCTTTGACCTTTGATAATATTTTACCCTAAAAATGCATTTTTGCAAATACTTTCAGCAGATTCTTTCTGCACATCCTTACCGAACTATCCTTCCCGATTTCATACAAATCATTGCATAGTGTTATCCGGGGCGGACAGAGGGAACAGCTGAGGATAAATAAAAAACTTCGTTTTTGCCAATCAAGCAAAAACGAAGTATGCCCATGTCCCCAGGGTGATGCATCCCGTTAAGGATAAGATGATATAGACTTTGGTTCCCGACCAAAAGGGCTGGTCCTCTGCCAAAAAGTCTTCAGCAAAATCCTCATCAGTATCCTCTTTAAAATTAAAGCTTTCCCGGCCCTTTTCATTATGATTAAAGTTCCTGCCCTGACCCTCACTATTAAAAGGACCTCTATCCGGAACCTTTGTCTGCTCAATATCCTTAAAGGAAGGCTTCTTCAGGAAGTCCCCGGACTCAGCCTCTATGGTCCCCAGGTCCACAGTTTTCCTTAAGGGCCCTGCCGTCCGGGATGCAATATCCTCCCAATGAATCGTACCCTTTAATAGATAGTCAATCTCCTCTGAAGTGAGGCGAATTTCTTTTTCCTTCATGTCTGCACTACGCTCCTATTGGGTTTAACTTACACATTTTGGTATTCGCTAAAAAAAGAAAAAACCCTGCTTGCCATAGCAGGGCTAAAGGCCTATTTATCCAAGAATTTTGTACTAATTTGCCGGACTTTGCTGCGAATCATCTGATTCATAAAACAGAACCAGTCTAATAAACAGTGCTCAGCCTACTTCACAAGCAACACCGGAACCGGTGATTTCTGCAATACCCGTTGGCTGACGCTGCCCAGGACAGATCCCGTGATCGGTCCATAGCCATGACTGCCGATGACTACCAAATCAATACCATCCTTCTTAATCTGATCGATAATCTTAATAACCGGGTGACCAATCTCCAGCACCGTCTTCGTCGGCACTCCCTCTGCGGACACTTCCGCCATAGTCGCATCTAAGGCCATCTGGCCATTCTTGGCAACGTCCTCCTGGGAAAAAACATAGCCATAAGGTACAGTGTTGCCCCAAAGAGCTTGCGGTGTATAGGTCACATGAATGAGTACAATTTCTGATTGAAAAAGTCCGGCCAGCTCGACAGCCGTCTTAAAGGCCCGCACAGAGAATTCGGACCCATCTGTTGGAACAAGTATCTTCTTATACATAGAAATTGCCCCCCTTCTTTTAAAGACTCCCGGCTAGGATTCTTCTTACTTTAATTTTAAGTAGTTATTTTTCAAAAAGCAACTTATAATAGTGTTTTATAGGACATTTTTAAAATGTAACAGGTCGGCTTGTTTATCATCTCAGAAAGAAGTGGGAATTTTGCAACCCTATGTAAAATCATTCCGTTATGGCTGGAGCAGCTGGAGCATCTTAGTCATAGCCTTCATTACCGTCTTTTTTCACCGCTTATCCGTTGGCTCCGTAGCAGACGAACTGACCCGGGAAATTCCCATGAATTCAGTGACTCTGGGGAATCTGACCGCCATGAATTATTACGCCTACGCCCTGATGCAAATACCCGTAGGCATCCTGGTGGATCGCATCGGTGTCCGCAAAATCAACTTCTGCGGGCTCTTAGTCACAGCGGCCGGAAGCATTCTGTTCGGACTGGCCCATACCCTGGAAGCGGCCTATCTCTCTCGTTTCCTGGTCGGCATCGGCTCCTCGGTGATTATCGTCTCCATCTTCAAGATTCAAGCCACCTGGTTTCCCCTTTCACGCTTCTCCGCCCTGTCGGGGCTGACGTCCTTCTTTGGTAATTTCGGCTCCTTACTGGCCCTCTATCCCCTGACCTTTCTCTCCCTGACCTTCGGGTGGCGGAATGTCTTTTATTGGATGGCCGGCATCTCCCTCTTGTTGGCCCTTCTGGTACTCTGGGGAGTGCGGGATGCCAGGACCGAAATTTACAGCCCCCCTCGGGAGACAGCCGCAGCCGGTTCAACAGGTCCAACCGGTTCAGTCAGCCCCTTAAGCCGAAAGCATTCCCAAACCCCAGAACATACCTCCACCGCAGTAAAGCCCCTTCCTTTCCTGGCTTACCTCAAGGAAAGTCTCTCCTGCGTTCTCAAGAATCCCCGGACCTGGCCCAATGTGCTGATCCTTTTCGCCTTTACCGGATCCAGCACCACCTTGCTGGGACTGTGGGGAATTCCCCTCATGACTCAACTTTACTCTCTCGATAAAGCCACCGCAGCGGGATATGTGACTTTTGCCACCTTCGGCTTCATCCTGGGCGCTCCTTTAATCTCCCTTTGGGTCCGTTTGCTGAAGGGGATCCGCCCGGCTCTTTTAGCCGGAACGGGGCTTAACCTGCTGTTGTGGGTATACATCGTCATCATTGCCGGCGGCCGCCCGGCAGCAGAGCTCTGGCCCGCCTTTTTCTTCATCTTCGGCCTGCTGATCATGACTCATATTCTCGCTTTCTCCAATGTCACCGCTGTCAACCCTCTTAACTACAGCGGCATGGCCACAGCGATTACCAATATGGCCGAATTCATCGGCAGCTCCCTGGCCAGCTTAACCATCGGTTTGATTTTAGATTTCAGCGGCAACCCCAGTGCCGCCTGGTGGGTCATCCTGAGCATGGCTGCTCTAGGCTTTATGGCCGCCCTGTTGATAAAGGAGCAACCTGCAAGTTGATTCTCCAGGATTTTGCTTTAGGCGTTCACTCCATAAGCTGCGCGGAGCAATCTAATCGCTTAAATCTGTTCTCTGCCTTAAAGCAAAATCCTTGGGCTGCTTTGCAGGTCTGAGTAGTTCAACTCTGCAAAAAACAAAGAACCCTTTACGGGTTCTTCGCAATATCCTGATCTGGAGCAGGTTTTTAGTATACTTCCGGCAGGGGCTTGAAATAGCCTTGAGGATGTTGGCAAGCCGGGCAAAGATCGGGAGCTCCGGAGCCCTCATGAACATAGCCACAGTTCTCACATTTCCAGGAGATTTTTTGATCTTTTTTGTAGAGAGTGCCATTTTCCAATTCAGCGGCCAAGCGGGCATAACGCTCTTGATGGTGAGCTTCTACCGTGGCGATTTTGCGGAAGGCCACGGCGATATCGGCATAACCTTCTTCATCAGCAATATCGGCAAAGGTATTGTAGTCGATTACTTCTTCACCTTCACCGGCGGCTGCGCTCTTCAGGTTGGCCAAAGTATCCCGATAGTTGAGAGGATAATCGGCGTTCACACGGAAAACCTCGGTTTGGTCACCGGCATATTTTTGCAGGAATTTATAGAATACTTTTGCATGCTCTTTTTCGTTGTCTGCAGTAGAGATGAAGATGTTTTGAATGGCTTGGTGTCCTTCATTCTTGGCGACGCCGGCGTAAAAGGTATAGCGATTGCGTGCTTGAGACTCCCCCGCAAATCCATTGACTAAGTTCTGAAATGTTTTTGAATCCTTGAAATCCATTGATACAAACCTCCCCGTTTTTGCTTTTGGTAGTATACCAAGTATTGGTCTTTCTATACTTGGCTCAATACACTTTTGTTAAATTCTTCATTTAGGTTGCTTTTCCTGCCTCTTTTCCTAAAGTTTTTTAAAATCATTATTGATTACCCGATTTTAGAGATATTATTTTCCTAAAAGTGGATTGTTATTTTTTCTTTCCAGTGATACGTTATTATGGCGGCTACTATCTTTAACTACATAAGAGGTTATACTATGAATACACAGTACCTGAATAAATTCAATATCCCACAGCCCATCCTGGTTTTGATCATCGGAGGATTTATCCACTCAGTGGGCAGCTCCTTTATGTGGCCCCTGAACAGTATCTTTATGCATAATATCCTGGGACGTTCCCTCACTGAAGCAGGAGCCCTTATCTCTCTGCAGGCTCTGGCCACCTTGGTGGGACAGTTTATCAGCGGTGTCCTGGCCGATCGTTTTGGTTCCCGCAGGGTTATGATCTATGGATTGATCGGCGCGATTCTTCCCCTCATCTTAATCAGCTGCTTCCCTATTTGGGAAGTGTATGCTCCCGGCCTCCTTTTCTATGGTTTTGCAATCGCCTTCATTTTCGTGCCCATCAACGCCTTAGTCTTTACCCTCTGGCCTGAAGGCGGGCGGCGGGGATTTAACCTGCTCTACGTGTTCAACAATGCCGGAGTAGCTGTGGGAACAGCTCTAGGCGGCTTTATCGCCGCCCTGTCCTTCAAATTGGTCTTTTTGCTCAACGGTCTTTTCTTTTTTATTTATCTTTTAATGGTTCTTATCTTCTTGCCTGCCAAAGATATCCAGAGCAAGCCCTTGAGCAAATCCCGGGTTAAAGTGCCTATTTTTAAGGATCGCGGCTTCCCTGTTCTGATCGCTCTTTGTGCCGCTATCTTCCTTATGTGGGGTGCCTATATCCAGATCAACACCGTTCTGCCAGTGACCATGACGAATCTGGGGTATTCCTTGCCCCAATACAGTATTCTCTGGACCTTAAACGGGGTGATCATCGTCGCCTTCCAACCGGTCATCCATTGGATTATCCGCCACTGGGCGCCTACCCTCTCCCGTCAATTCTATGTATCCTGCCTATTTTACGCCATAGGCTTTCTGATGCTGCTGGGCAATTTCCCTTACCCCTCTTACTTCATCATGATGATCATCATCACCTTGGGAGAAATGCTGGTTCTGCCCGGTGTTCCGGCTGCAGCCGCCCTCATCGCCCCGGAAGGAAAAACAGCCACCTATCAGGGGGTCGTGGGAGGAGCTGCCTCCGGCGGCCGTGCCCTTGGTCCTATTCTGGGAGGATTGGCCTTTGACCATTACGGCGGCAACATGGCTTGGGCTTTGGCCCTGGTCTTTGTCAGCATCGCCCTGTTGCCCTTCTATCTCTATCAGCGTCGGGAAAGAACCTTCACGCAAGGAACCGGCGCCAAGGAGCAAGCAATTTAAACTAATTGAGCCAAAAAAACATTAAAGGGATGAAATGCTATGCCGCTACCAATCGTTGACTATAAATTCTGCCCCCAATGCGGGAAACCTCTCCTCAGCGTCGATTTCTCCGGCCAGCACCGTCCTCACTGCCCGGATTGTTCCTTTGTCTTCTGGGGGAATTTCTCCTTAGGGGTAGGAGGAGTGGTCTGGCATGAGGGCAAGGTCCTCCTGGTTCAACGGGCCCATAATCCCGGCAAGGGGAACTGGACCATCCCCGGAGGCTATGTGGAACAAGACGAGCAAATCGCCATTGCCATCACCCGGGAAATCCGGGAAGAGACCGGCATCCACGCCAAGCCCCTTTCCGTCATTGCCTTGCGGGATCGCCCCGGGGAAAAGCACGATGCTTATGTCGTCTTTCTCCTGGAATACTTAGGGGGCACTTTGCAGGGTGAGCCTGAAGAAGTAAGCGATTTGGGCTTCTTCACCCTTGAGGAATGCGAAAACCTCCCCATCGCCCAGCTCAGTCTCAGTGTGATCAAAGCTTCCCGCACCCTGCTTATCCCCACCTCTCCAGGCTTTCTGCCCCAGACAGGGGTAAAAATGATCGGTGGCGATCAGGCTATTTTATATCAGATATCGAAGGAGCAAGAATAACAAAAGCAGCATGCCATTAGAAAAAATGGCCATGCTGCTTTCTTAGCTTTAGCCCCTGCCTCCATACAAGGTTTTTAATTCCTCTTCCTTCATGGTAAAGCTGTGCTCATCATCGGGGAAATTCATACTTCTTACCTCATCCGCATAGTCCTGCAATCCTTTGAGCATGAGTTGATCAGCATTGGCATAAGCTTTGACAAACTTGGGAGCCCGGTTCACCCCATAGGTGAGTATGTCATGGTAGACGAGCACTTGCCCATCGGTATGAACACCTGCGCCGATGCCAATGGTGGGAATTGTCAAGTTCGTGGAAATTTCCTGGGCCAGCTGCTTGGGAATACACTCCAGGACCAGGGCAAAGGCCCCTGCCTCCTGGCATTCCTTCACATCCTCCAGCATTTTGCGGGCGGCTTCCCCATCTTTACCCTGAACTTTAAAGCCACCGAGAACTGCCGCAGTCTGAGGTGTCAGACCAAGATGGGAGACTACAGGTATCCCCGCGCGGACAAGAGCTCTGATATGAGGGATCATTTCATCCGCCCCTTCCACCTTCACAGCCTGGGCCCCCGTCTCCTGAATAAGCCTTGCTCCATTGAGCAAAGTATCCCTGATGGACAGATGGCAGCTCATAAAAGGCATGTCCGCCACGATAAACGTATTGGGAGCCCCGCGCTTAGCTGCTTTCCCATGATGGATCATGTCTTCCATGGTGACATAAACCGTAGAGTCGTAGCCCAGCACCACATTGCCCAGAGAATCCCCCACTAGAATTATGTCCGCACCCGCTTGTTCGGCCTGCTTGGCTGAGGGGTAATCGTAGGCGGTAATCATGACAATCTTTTTCCCCTCATTTTTCATCACCCAGAAGTCTTTTGTTGTTTTCAACGTTTTTCCTCCTTTTTTCAGGAGAGAAGACAAAACAGAGCAACAAAAAAGTTCCCCCTTGTCAGAAGGAACCACACAAAACACAGCACTGTTTTATCCCTCTGTCCCGGTCCGTATTGGCTACAGGCAGTGTAATATTGAATGGTTCTTACGAAAAGGTGCAGTTCGAATGATACTGCCCAAATCAAGTATAGCAGATATTATCCGGATCGGCTACAGAAGAAAAACAACGGCTCATGGCACCCCCCTAAAACCTTTCAGGCTTTTCGTATATCTGAATAAATACCTATAGCAAAACCATCAGTCATTAAGACCGATGGTTTATTTCTTTGTTTATGATTCTTTGTTTATGATTCTTCTATATAATCCAAAAGGAGGCCTATCATGAATAATTCCCCGGACCCTCAAGGGAAATGGCAAGCTTATCTTAGCAAGGCCTTAGCAAAATGCCGCACCTTTAAGTTCCCTGCTTTCTATAAAAAACCTAAATTCTGGCGCAACCTGGCCATCCTTTTTTTGTTCGTACTGCTGTCCGGCCTGGGCGCCGGTTACTATTGGATCTCCACCCTGGATGTAAGCAAGCTGGAAAGCCCCCTGGCCAAGCCCACCTATATCTACGACCAGGCAGGCAACAAGATCTCGCAGCTCTCTTCCTCCCGTATTGAGCCCGTAACTCTGGAACAAGTCCCTCAGCTTACACAGCAGGCCATTATCGCTACCGAAGATAAACGCTTCTATGAACACCAAGGTGTGGATTTCCGCTCCATCCTGCGCGCTCTCATCCAGGACCTGAAAACCCGAAATTTCTCCGAGGGGGGCAGCACTATCAGCCAACAGCTGGCGAAAAACCTTTTTCTCACCTCAGACAAGACCCTCAGCCGCAAGTTGAAGGAAGCCGGCTATGCCATTAAAATTGAAGCCACCCTCTCCAAGGAAGAGATTCTGGAAGCCTACCTCAACCATATCTATTTTGGGGAAGGCCGCTGGGGACTTCAGGAAGCCGCCCGTTACTATTTTGGCAAAAATGCCGAAGAGCTGAACCTGGAGGAATCCGCCCTTCTTGCCGGCATCCTCAAAGGCCCCACCATCTACTCCCCTCTCCAAGATAAGGAACTGGCTCTCCAGCGCCGGAACATCGTCCTCGCCATGATGGCCGACCAGGGCTATATTACCGCCAAGGAAGCCGCTCAGGCTACTGCAGCGCCCATCGCCCTGCGCACCAAGCCTTTAGATAATTTATCCGGCAAATACGCCCCCTACGTGGATTATGTCATCGAAGAAGCTATCAACCGCTATGGCTTTACAGAAGATCAGATTCTCACCCTTGGTCTGCAAATTCATACCCAAATGGATGCCAAGGTTCAACAAGCCGCCGAAACCGTCTATAAAGATGACCAATTCTTCCCCCAAGGCCAGAGCGATCAAAAGGTCCAAAGCGGCATCGCCATTCTTGACCAGCATACCGGGGCTATCCGAGGTCTGGTGGGGTATCGGGGAGAAAGCGCTTTCCGCCAGTTTAACCATGCCTCCCAGCTCAAGCGCCAACCCGGTTCCATCATCAAACCCCTGATGGTCTATGGCCCCGCTTTAGAAAAAGGCTATCGCCCTGATGCCCTCCTCTATGATGGTCCTCTGGATCTGGACGGTTATGCGCCAAAGGATTGGGACGGCCAAACCCGGGGCTGGGTGACCATGGAAGAGGCCATTCAGCAATCCTGGAACATCCCCGCTGTCTGGTTATTTGATCAAATCGGCATCGACACCGGAAAAGCCTTTGTGCAAAAAGCCGGCATCCCTTTAACTGAAAAGGATGCCCATTTAAGTCTGGCTCTGGGTGGATTTGCAGAAGGAGTCTCTCCCCTGGAGATCGCCCAGGCCTATACCGCCTTTGCCAATCAAGGGCTCATGCACACAGCTCACGCCATCACCAAAATTACCACCGCCGACGGACATGTCTTAGCCCAAATGCAGCCGGAAAGCGTCCAGGTCACAGAGCCTGCTCACGCCTATACCATGACCCTTCTTCTCCAAAACGTCGTCCAGCAGGGAACCGCCCCTAAAGCCGCTCTGGGCAGTCGTCCCGTAGCCGGAAAAACCGGTTCTGTGGAGTTGCCGCCTACCCAAGAGTTTGCAGGTATCAGCAAGGGGCAAAAAGATGTCTGGTTTGTCGGTTACACGCCTGAGCTGACCGCTGCCATCTGGATGGGCTATGATCAAACGGATCGGGATCATTACCTCACCACCTCCGGCGGCTCGGGGCCTGCCGTCGTCTTCCATGAAGTCCTCTCTTCAGCCCTCAAGGACACCCCTATCAAACCTTTTGAGGTTCCCGCCGGGTATGTGAAGGATTGGAATATCTGGCCCGAAGGCTGGGATGATCAGGATGAATACGACCAAAACAAGGATGACGATAAAGATAAAAAGGACAAAAAGGGTAAGAAGAACAAGAAAGACCCCAAAGATAAAAACGAGTTCTGGGACCTTTTTCAGGATCTATGGAGCTAGTAACCTTATGTCCTGTCGTTATCTTTCTTAACGATTCTTAACCTATCCCGCGGCGAGGATGCCAGCTCCTTGATGCCCTGGAGCCGCCGCGGATAGATCAGCAAATCGGCTTCGAGGGATTGGCAAAAGGCCTCGATATCCTCAGGATTAATGGCGAAGTCCATTGAAAAATAGGCAGGTTTACGCAGGGTATGAACCCAATCGGGACAGGTTTCATGACCTAAGGTAACCCGCAGCGTCTCGATTTTTCCATTCTCTCCCCGAAGAGCTTGAAACAGGAGGTTAGGCTCAATAAACTCCAGCACCTCTGACTCCGGCTGTTTATAAAGTATATCCCGTGCCCATTTAATCAAAATTCCCGCTTCCCAGGTTAATAGACTGGGGGCTCTTTTGACCCAAGTCTTTTCCCCATGTTTGCAATAGACCTCCACAATCAGCCAATTGGAGTCAAACCCCAGATCATTGTCTTTATCAGGAAACTCATATCCCACAATCCTTAATGAGAATTCATCTCCATGACTCCCTCTGAGCATAGTGCTAATCCTCCTTCTTCAAAGCGTCTTTCTTTACCTGTCAATAAGAATGGACTTTACCACAGCAAAATACTCGCGAAGATAAGCATTGGGTCTGATATACCAAGGGGTGGAGCAAGGCACCCCCACAGGATTCAACCCATTGCGTTCGGCTAAAATCTTGGAACGAAACATATGAAAATCGCTGGTGATCACCAGCACCGGTTCAGCCGGATCAAAGCCCTCCAATTGATCAAGCAAAACGCGGGAAAACCGGAAGTTTTCCATAGTACTGGTGGAGCGATCTTCTTTGAGGATTCGCTCCGGGGCAATTCCCTGCCCGATCAAATACTGAGCCATGGCCTCCGCCTCGGGAATCCATTCCCCTGGTCCTTGGCCGCCGGAAACCACCACCTTCATCTGCGGGTTTTCTGCTAAGATTCCTACCCCCTTATCCACCCGCTCCCGCAGAGTCCAGGAAAGCTGCTCCCCATTCAGACCTGCGCCCAGGATGATCAAAACCTTCCCCTGTTCAGGTATTCTATCTTCTGTGTTCCATAATATTAATCCCTCAATAATGAAAAAGGAGCCCAGCAACAGAACGATTCCCCAGCGAATTAGTTTGCGCAACCCTGGAAACCGCTGGCTAAAAAGCGTATTTCTAAACTTATCCCCCCATAATCCCCATAACAAGAATAAGCTCCCTACTCCCGCGGGGAGGATAGTCCCTAAATTGACTCCACCCTTAAGACCGGTTACTACGATTGTATCGAGGATCCCGATGATCCCTGCCAGGATGCTAAGCCAGGAACCCCAGCTTCTCTTCACCATAGCTACACCCCTAACCATTGCCATTGTTACACACAAATTTGTGAATTTATTGTTAAATAGCAACATTATCTATTATGACATTTCTAGGCATATTCCTGCTATTTTTTCTATTTTTAAACAAAATATCAAATATAAAAACAGCAAACTATAAAAATCTGCTGTTTCGCCTTAAATTTGGGATATTTTAGCATTCATTTTAAAAATTAAAGGGATTTTAGCAAAATTTCACCCGTCGCTCCAACCAGTCCACAATATCCGCCAAAACCTCTTCCCGCTCCGGCTCATGAATCAATTCATGATAAAGCCCTTCATAAAGCTTGAGGGTCTTATCCCGAGAGGAAATCTCAGCGAATATCCTTTGGGAGGCCTGATAAGGAACGAGTCGATCACCGGTTCCATGGAGTATGAGGCAGGGCAATTGATAGCGGCCGGCTTTTTCCTGAGCAAAGGCCACTCCCCGACAGGCAAACTGATAGAAAAAACCCAGAGTTGCATACCTTAGAACCAAAGAATCCCCATCGGAAATTTTGCGCACAGCCATGTTCCGGGTTGTCTTGCCGCTCAATTTAGGGCGAATTCTGAGCCGCTTCAATACTACATTCAAGAGTTTAAAGAGAAAAGTCGGAATATATTCCGTTCCCACAGGCCTGGCCAAGGCAGCTCCGCTGAAAATCTGCCCCTGCAATTTTCCCGGGTGGAGAATCCCATAATTAAAGCTGATTAATCCTCCCATACTATGGCCAAACATGAAGAGAGGCTGTGTTGGGTGAAGCTCCCGAACATGATCCACGAAAACATCCAGATCCTCCAGGAACACCTCAAAGCGGTCCAGATGACCCCGCTCAGCCTCGGAATGCCCATGGCCCCGATGATCCAAAGCATAAGCCCCATAGCCATGCTCAGCCAAGAACTCCATAAACTGAACATAAAAGCTGGAATGCTCCGCATAGCCATGGCAGATCATCACCACAGCCTTAGG
The DNA here is from genome assembly GCF_007830365.1 of Desulfitobacterium sp. LBE. Taxonomy (NCBI): domain Bacteria; kingdom Bacillati; phylum Bacillota; class Clostridia; order Eubacteriales; family Desulfitobacteriaceae; genus Desulfitobacterium; species Desulfitobacterium sp. LBE. The sequence goes on from NZ_VLKD01000001.1 coordinate 3,099,869, forward strand.
ATGGGCGGGGAGTCTTTGCCGATAATAGATCCTGGTTCCTTCTCTGGTTTGAATAAGCTGACAGCCTTGCTCCAAGTTGTGTCACTCCTTTATCGTATGCAGCTCCGTTGCAGTCCCGGTGTCTATGGAAAAATCAGCAGGCCCTCAACCTGCTGATTTTTTGCACTTGTACTCGGCTAAATAACCAGACTATGACCCTTTTCCCGCAGCCAGCGGCGGTGAGCGGCATGCTCCGGACAGTAACGGGCCACATGCTCCCAAAACTCCGCCGAATGATTCAGATAGATAAGATGGGAAAGCTCATGGATCACCAGATAATCCAGCACCGGCTCCGGGGCCATAACGGCCCGCCAGTTCAGATTGATATTGCCCAGGCTGGAGCAGCTTCCCCAGCGGGTTTTCTGCTCTTTTAAGCGGAACTGGTTATAGGTTACTCCCATTTGGCGGCTCCAAAGATTAAGCTTCTGGAGAAACACCGCACGGGCTTTTTGCTTATACCACTTGTCAAGAATCTCCCGAACCGCTTCCTGCCGCTGTTCTCCCTGAAGCTCCTGAGGCATCTTGATCTCTAAGGTTTCCTGGTCCTTTCTGTAAAAGGCACTGATCATTTTATGAGGGGTATCGATGATCTCCAGGTTCAGCTCTTTTCCCAGATAGGAAACCTTTTCACCCGTTTCATACACCCTTGGGGGCTTAACCATCGTTTCTTGAAGCTTGGTCCAATTCTCTAAGATCCACTCCTGATTCTTCTCAATGAAGGCCTGAATCTCACCCTTGGCAGTACGCGCAGGAGCAGATACTCTGACCTTTTCGGGCGTAATGCGGATGGAAATTCGCTTGATCCGGGAGCTTTTTCTTTCTTCATAAGGAATAATCGTCTTTCCCAGCTTCAAAGATGAGGGCATATTATCCTGCTCCTAATTACTTTATTCGGTAACTTTCAGCCGTAAGAGTTAAGCATTACCTGAGCCCCAAGTCCCTTTAAAGACGATCTGTGACATCTCTTTGCGGGGTCTTGGCTTTCTTTCCTCCGCCGGGTAACCCAAAGGAGTCATGGCCAGGACGCGGACATTCTCAGGAACCTTCAGGATCTCCCGCACCTTATCTTCAGCGAAAAGCCCCTGCCAGCAGGTTCCCAGACCCTGCTCGGCCGCCGCCAGGATCAAATGCTCCATAGCCAATCCCGCATCCAGCATCATATAGTCCTTGCCTTCCCAGACCTCGGACTCCGCCGGCACCCCGCAGAGCACCACGATCAGAGGGGCCTGCAGCAAAGCTTTGCGTCCGGGATTGGTCTCCGCATAGGCTGTGGTCAGCTCCTGCCGCAAATCGGCATCTTCTACCACGATAAAACGCCAGCACTGCAGGTTTTTCCAGGAGGGAGCCAAACGGGCGCACTCCAGAACATACTCCAGCTTTTCCTGCTCCACAGGGTCAGGCAGATAACTCCGCAGACTTCTTCTTTTTTGAGCCAGTTCAAGAAAACTCATATCGATTCCTCCTCTTTCATTCTCTACCACTTTATTCTTTATTATGTCCTTCATTCCCTCCCCATTGTCATATACTTCTAAATTTTATGAACACTTCCTAATGTCGTTAAGAACTGCCCTTGATGTGCCGATAACATAGATAAGGGATCTTTTAAGGATGAAATCGACGACAAGGAGGTCGCCCTATGAAAATTCAAAGCTCAGCCATCGTCATGGCAGGGGAATCCAAGCATACGGAGAGCTACAAAAAGGAAGTCACCCTGCAAAGCTGGCAGAACAAAGACGCCGCCGGAAAGCCGGTCCTTAATCTGGAGAATACAGACATACTTGATCTATCTGATTCGATTAAAGACCGGAAAAGTCCTGCCGCCAATGTCCAGCAAGCCCAAGAGATTAGCCTGGAAATGAGCGAAGGGGATAAGCGCAAGCTGGAACTGCTCCAGCTCATGCTGGAAGCCATCACCGGCAAGAAGCTGCGCTTCTTTGTACCTCAAAAGCTCGTTCTCAATGATTCCAACAGGCTCCCCTTTTCCCCCACTCAAGCCCCCACTCAAGGCTGGGGCATCGTCTTCGAATCCAGAGAACAGTATATTGAGCAGCAATCCATGTCCTTTTCCGCTCAAGGCCAGGTGACCACTGCCGACGGCAAGACCATTGACCTGCAGCTTCAATTGAATATAAGCCGCAGTTTTGCTTATCAAAATAATATCAGCTTCCGGGCCGGTGATGCCGTGACCATCGATCCTCTGGCGATCAACCTGGGGGTCAGCTCCGCCCAGTTGACCCAGCAAAAATACGTCTTTGATCTCGACTACGACGGCAACACTGAATTGATCTCCTTCCTGGCTCCCGGCAGCGGCTTTATCGCTCTGGACAAAAATGGGGATGGCATCATCAACGACGGCAGCGAGCTTTTCGGCACGAGAAGCGGAGACGGGTTTGCCGATTTAGCCCTCTACGACAGTGACCACAATGGCTGGATCGATGAGAATGACCCCATCTATGACAAGCTCCGCATCTGGACCAAAAACGAAAAGGGAGAAGATGTACTCTTCGCCCTGGGTGAACAAAGCATCGGTGCCCTCTATTTAGGCAGCGCCGCCACCGACTTCAGCCTGAAGGGTGACCGCAATCAATCTTTGGGCGAGATCCGCAGGACCGGCATCTACCTGAATGAAAACGGCACAGTGGGAACCCTCCAGCATGTGGATTTGACCATCTGAGTTTCCTGCCGATACCTGTCTATTCCTTATAGACGCTACGTGTATCTATCTATATCTATATTTGCCCTTACTCCCGTTTGTCCTTCGTGCTTCGTCCCGCCAGCTTGCGGCTTAAGGAAAGGTACTGGGTTCCGCGCATCAGGATCCCGGAGCCATATTTATCCCGAAGTTCATCCACCGTTCGATCCAGCTCAGTTTGTTCCTCGCTCTCTTCCTGGAACAGACTGAGCTGTTCTATACCCTTTTGCAGACGGCTGGCGGTCAGACCCAGCAGGCGGATGGGTTTTCCTTGGGGCCATTTGGCCAGGAGTTTAAGACTCTCCCGATAGATCACATCGGTACTATCCGTAGGCTCAAAAAGGGTCGTGGAATAGGTCCTGGTTTTAAACTCTGCATCCTTGACCTGTACCGTAAGAGTCTGAGCCTTGGTATCCTCCCGGCGGACCTTTCTGCCCACGCTGTCAGCCAGAAACAACAGGACCTCCGCTCCTTGCTCCGGGTCTGTTATATCCTGAGGCAAGGTGATGGACCGCCCGATGGAATGATCCTTCGCCTGATCTTCCGGGGTTACAGGCCGTTCATCACGCCCATTGGCCCATGCATAGAGTTTGGCCCCGTAGACACCAAATCCCTTGCGAAGTGCCTGAGGAGAAGCCTGCGCCAAATCCCCGATGGTTCGAATCCCCAGGTCCGCCAGCTGTTTTTCCGTCTGCCGGCCGATGCCGGACAACTCACCCACCCCTAAGGGCCATACTTTGCTTTCCAGCTCACCTGGAGCGATCACGGTGAAACTGCGGGGAAGCTTGACTCTGGTCTTCGGGTCCCGCTGGTAGTCGCTGGCCAGCTTAGCAAAAATCTTGCAGTAGCTGACCCCCACCGATACCCCCAGGCCTAACTCTTCCAGAATCTCCTTTTGCACCCGGCGGGCTATCTCTTCCGTACTGCCAAAAAGAAGATGGGAACCTCGAAAATCCGCAAAGCACTCATCCACAGAGACCACTTCAATATGATCTTCGTCAGTATACCGCTCCACGATCTCCCACATTTTCCTGCTGAGGTCCAGGTACAGCCGAAAATCCGGGGACAGCACCACCGCCTCCGGGCACAGCTTTAAAGCCTGAAACAAAGGCATGGCCGTCTTAACCCCATAAAACCGCGCCTCATAGCTGGCCGTAAGGATAATCCCTGTCCGGTTCCTGGGATCTCCAGCCACCAGCAGGGGCTTACCCTGGAGTTCAGGATTTACTGCCTGATGACAGCTGGCATAATAGCTGTTGGCATCGAAGAGAACAATATCACAGTCCTTCGCTTTATGTTCCGGCATCATGGCCTTTTCCATCTCCCGTCCCTCGTCCCAGAGTCACTTGTCCCTTTGACTCCGCTCTGTCCTATATCACAAAGTATACCACAGGGCCGGTGCAGCAAAAAGCCGGACAATAGGATACCCTCCATGACCAGCTCCAGCGAGACCTGGTTATGAAAGGTATTTGAGAGGGCATATGCACCGATTATTGTTCTCTTAGTATGGTTGTCTTACTTCACAAATTGAGTCAGGAACATGGAAATGGAAGGCACATAAGAAATCAGCAACAGTACGGCGATCATGCCTAAGAGGAAGGGGACCACCGCTTTGGATATCTCTTCGATCTTCAGCTTCGCCAAACCGCTTGCCACAAACAGGTTCACACCAACCGGTGGTGTAATGAAGCCGATCGCCAGGTTGACCACCATAATGATTCCGAAGTGAATCGGATCGATACCCACCTGAAGGACAATCGGCAGTAAAATCGGGGTAAGAATAACAATCGCCGCCAAAGCTTCCATGAAGGTTCCCACGAAGAGCAGCAATAGGGTAATGATCAGGAGGATAACGTATTTGCTGTCGGTTATCGCCAGCATCCAGGTGGCGATTTTGGTGGGAATCTGTTCAATCGTCAAAATATTACCGAAGATCGTGGCCATGGCCATCAAGGCAATAATGACGGCGGAGGTACTGCAGGATTCCGTGAAGCAATAGACAATATTCTTCAGGTTAATCCCTCTGTGGATGAAAACACCGACGATCAGTCCATAGAAAGCTGCCACAGCCGCCGATTCGGTGGGGGTCATGTACCCGGAATAAATCCCGCCTAAAATTATCACCGGAACCATCAAGGCCCACTTGGCCTCCCAAAAAGCCTTGCCCACTGTACGGAAGGTGCGTTTGCGGGCTTCGCCTTTCCAGCCGTTCTTTTTGGAATAGTAGTAACTGATGCCCATTAAAACCAAACCAATGATCAAGCCGGGAACAATCCCGCCCATAAAGAGTTTGCCAATGGAGACCTGAGCGGAAACACCATAAACGACAAAGGGGTTGCTGGGAGGAATCATCACCCCGATGGAGCCGGCCGCTGCCACAAGTGCCGCCGCAAAGGCCCGGGAATACCCTCTTTCCACCATGGCCGGGATGGTCAGGGAGCCGATGGCAGCTACCGTAGCCGGCCCCGAGCCGCTGATCGCCGCAAAAAACATACAGGTGACAACCGTAGCCAAGGCCAGGCCCCCGGTAAAGGACCCCAGGAGTTCATCAGCCAGGCCTAAGAGCCGCTTGGATAATCCCCCTTCCCCCATGAAGACACCTGCCGCCACAAAAAAGGGAATGGCCATAATCGGAAAGCTATCAATGGAGGTAAAGGAAATTTGTGATATATACTCGATGGGCATCGTATTGGCACAGAGAATCGTCCCTAAAGCGGAAAGGCCTAAGGCCATGGCAATGGGCACCCCAATAAAGATAAAAAGCACAAAATAGCCAAAAAGCCAAGCCATGGCCGGAACATCGGGCTTTAAGAAGAGGGGAGAAAAAATTGCCGCCGTAACCAAAACCCCGATCAAGGTATCCTTAAGGCCAATTTCCAACGCCTGCTTGACCAAGTCCTGGATACACCGGATGGACATTAAGCCAAAACCAATGGGTAGGATTAAGTAGGGAAAAAAGAAGGGGATATTGAGCGCCGGGGAAGTCTGAGGATAGTTTAGCATCATCTGCAGATGATCGATCCCCATAAAGAATATCACACCCGTTAAGACGAGGATGCAGCTGTCGACCATGATCCAGCTGATTTTCTGCCACCGGTCGGAAATCCGGTCATAGAGAATATCGACCCTGATATTATTGCGCCCTTTAATGGCCAGCGGGATCGCCAAATAGGTGATCCATATGAAAATAAAGCGCGCTAATTCTTCTAAGCCCACAATGGCCGTACCGCCGGTGATATTGGAAACGATATAACGATAAAGAGTTTGATAGGTAATCAGCATAATAATCGCCAGCATGCCGATTACAAGAAATGGTTTTTCAAAATTCCCATCGATCCATCTCAGCCATTTTTTCCAGGAATTTTCTGGCTTCTTTGCAATGTCCAGCATAAATTACCTCCCGTCTTACTCGCTGAAGAAAACCCCGAAAGCACTGCTTTCACACTTGTTGCTTCGCTTAAGGCAACGTTCGTGCTTGTCCTTATCCTGCCGGTGAAAACAGGAGAGCGGGGAATACCCCTCTCCCCTGTTTCCCATGGCCAGGGCTGTTATTTTTGCGTAGCTGTGACCAAATCAATCAACTCTTGAGGAATTTCCGGGAATTTATCCCACACCGGACGGGTTATAGTCTTCAACTCTTCTTTTTCTGCCGGAGTCAAGTCATAAAGGGTTACCCCGCTGTCGATCAACTTTTGTTTAGCTTCCGTTTCCATGTCATTGCTTACGGCACGCTGCCATTCCAGAGCCTCTTTACCCGATTCAACCAAGATCGCTTGCAGTTCTTCAGGCAACGCATCAAAATACTTTTTGTTGATCATCAACAAATGCATACTGTAGTTATGGCCCGAATCAATGCCATATTCCAGAACTTCGCCATGTTTGGCATCGGAGAGCAACCCCCAGGTATTTCCCTCGGCATCAACCGTGCCTTGCTGCAAGGCTGTATAGGTTTCCCCCCAGGCCACCGGAGTGGCACTCATTCCTAAAGCTTCCGCCACGGCAACTTCTACGGGTGAATCCGTTGTCCGAACTTTTAACCCTTTTAAATCGGCCGCCTTGGCAAGGGGTTTCTTGGTCGAAACAAAATTGCGATAACCATATTCACTGTACATAATCGGCTTTAAGCCAACTTTTGCACTAATCTCGTCAAGATACTTCCCTAGTTCACCATGGTCTAAAGCATCGTACAATTTTTGCTGATTTTCAGGCTGAGTAATATAGGGAAGGTCGAACACCATGAATTCACGGGCAAAACTGGCCATATTGGGAGATGAGCAGGACGCCATCTCCAAGGTGCCCTTTTGGGTGGATTCCATGGTGACACGGTCACTGCCTAAGGTTGTGTTGCCAAAGATTTGGATTTCGATTTTACCTGCAGATTTTTCCTCAACGATTTCCTTGAATTTTTCATAACCTACCGTAACATTATTTCCGGGTGCCATAGGATGCCCCAAGCGGATAACGATTTTCCCATCGGCTGAAGCTTTCTCGGTTTTACTGCAACCGGACAGGGAGAAGACCAGCAGACATGTCAAAATAAACACCGAAACCTTTAATAGCCCCTTTTTCATGACAATTCTCCTTCCAAATAATCACTGATTTACTATGGATTTTGCCACTTCTCTAAGCTTTTCGAACTTAACATCCTCCAGCTGGGTATCCGGCCAGGGATACTCCTGACCCAGAAAGTGGTATTTCTGCTGTCCCAGCCGATGATACTTGAGCAATTCATAGGCCACATTAGGCTTATCCTTGACAAACCCGGCAATTTCCCGGATATCTTCTTCGTTATCGTTAAAACCGGGAATCACCGGAGTTCTGATAAGTTTAGGCAACTTAGGAAAATGCTCACAGAGCTTGTTGAAATTGTCCAGAATAAGCTCGTTGGAAGCGCCTGTATATTCTTGGTGTTTTTCCGGGTCCATGCATTTGATATCCATAATGAGCGAAGTCAAATGTTGACAGACTTTCTCCATGGTTGACCAATCGGCATAGCCACAGGTTTCAATGGTTGTTTTCAGCCTTCTGCGGCGGGCTTCTTTCAGTGTTTCGGCCACAAAATCCCCTTGCATTAAGGGTTCACCGCCGCTAAAGGTCAGGCCCCCTCCTGATCGCGCATAGAAAACACTGTCTTTTTCAACTTCTTTGAGCACGTCTTCAACCGTTATCGGTTTTCCGAAAACCTGCAGCGCTTGGGAAGGACAGACATCCACACATTGCAGACAATCCGTACATAATTTACGGTCAATCAGAATTCTGTCACTTTCCTCCACATTCAACTTAACCGCCCCATAGGCGCAAACCTCCGCACAGCGAAAGCAGGCTTTGATTCCCAGGCATTTATTGGGGTTAAACCCCAGCTGCGGCTGCAGCCGCTGCGACTCAGGATTGCTGCACCAAGGGCATCTGAGGGGACAACCCTTGGTGAAAACAATCGTTCGTATACCCGGACCATCATGAACAGAATAATGCTGAATGTTAAATACTATTCCGGTTTTGCGTTCCGAAACTTTCGACTCCCCCATAAAGACCCTCCTCAACCGCTACTATAATTACTTCTCTAACTGCTTCTATAAACTACTTCTATTAGATCATCTCGTGCTCCGTTCTGGCGATAATATCATCCTGAAGGTCTGAGGAAAGATCCACAAAGTAGGCACTATAACCGGCAACCCGCACGATCAGACCGCGATATTTATCCGGGTCCTGCTTGGCCGCCAGCAAAGTTTCCCGGTTGACAATATTGAACTGGATATGCCATAGTTTCAAATCACACCAGGTTCTGATGAAGGAGACTAATTTTTCGCTGCCTTCCTCACCGGCTACACAAGAAGGACTTAATTTGATGTTCAGCAAGCGGGCCGCCCGATTGCGATAGCCATAATTCTTGGAGTAAAAATTGGACAGGAGCACTGCTGTGGGGCCGTTCACATCGGCACCGTGGGATGCGGAGGAACCGTCGGCCAGGGGCATCCAGGCTTTTCTGCCATTGGGTGTGGCACTGACCACCTTCCCGAAAGGCACGTGGGAAGTGAAGGGCACCAGTCTCAGGTCCAGATGAACCCCCAGCTCCCGGGAATATTTCTTCGTGAACTCAACCGCCGTACGATCGACTTCTTTAGCAATAACATCCGAGTAAGGGTCATTGTTGCCGTATTTGGGTGTATGCATGACCATTTCCCTGATCACTTCGTGTCCTTCAAAGTTATTGCGAACCGCTTCCAGCAATTCTGCCATGGTCAGTTTTTTCTCTTCATAGACTAATTTCTTAATGGCAGCTAAGGAATCGACGACAGTACCATAGCCGATCAATTCAAAGTAGCCTAAATCGATACCGCCCTTAATCACCGGCTGATGCAAATCGGTGCAATTTTCCATGCAAAGGTCATGCATTAAGGAGCCTAAGGGTGAGGCAAAATGCTGGGCACGCAGCCTGATAATAATATGCTGTTGGATAAAAGCATGTTTGAGGAAGTTGGTTTGTTGGGCAAGATAGGCCTTCCAGAACTCATCCCAAGTCCCAAATTGGGTGGGATCACCGGTTTCCAGCCCCAGCTGTTCATCCCCGTATTTAAGCATCCGGCCGTTATATAAGGTCATCTCAATGGCGGCGGCAAAGTTAATATAGGGATTACCGCTGGTATAAGTATCCCGGTTCGGCATCCGGCACTCGGCACAGCCGGACACCGCATAATCCAAGGCTTCATCAAATTTAGCACCCTTAGACAAGAGCAGGGGCACGACCTCCTCATCGTTGATGAGTTTCGGGAAACCGGTTCCTTCCTTAACCGTCTCAGCCACTTCATAGAGATAGCGTTCCGGCGAGCGGGAATGAATCCGGGCAGCCAGGTCTGGATAGTTAAGAGGGAATTTTTGTTTGGATTCCAGGAACAGATAGGTCAGCTCATTGGTTGCATCCACACCGTCCGGAGTTTGGCCACCCACAGTAACGGCCTCCCAGTGGGCATATCCTTCGTTAAAGGCGCCGCCGGTGGGGGATAAGTAAAGGTCAATAAATTGAGCCATCCCTACCCACATGCACTCCAACAGCTCGATGGCCTGCTGAGTGTTGAGGATGCCTTCTGCCACATCCTTTTGATAATAGGGGTAAAAATATTGATCCATCCGGCCATTGGAAATGATCGTCCCGGTTTTTTGCTCAATTCTGGAGAACATTTGCACAAACCATTGGGATTGAACCGCTTCCCGGAAATTGCGCGCCGGATGTGCAGGCACCCAGGCACATCTTTCGGCAATATCCGACAACTCCTGCTTGCGTTGGGGGTCCTTCTCCAGTTTGGCCATTTGGGCAGCCAAGTCGGCATGGCGGTTGGCCCAAACTACGATGGCGTCACAGGTGATGATCACCGCTTCCAGGAAAGGCTTTTTCTCCATATGATCGGCAGGACTCAAAGGATCAAGCTGGTCCAGTTTGGCTTGAGCTTCTTCTTTGATCCCCTTAAAGCCTCTCTTGAGAATCTTTTCATAGTCATGGACCCATTGAATGGATGAGCGGAAGGAGGCTGTTTCGTTGACAATAAATCTGGAAGCTAAGGGATCCGCCGGATCATAGGTCACTTTCAACGTATCCCCGGGAAGTGCCTTGGCCAACTCCTCATGGAAGGTCTTTCCTTTCCAGTAAGGGGCAACATCATTGATAATGATTTGGGCATCGTCGGGATCGATATTAAAGGGAGACTCCACCCGTTGGGGCAGCTGCTCAATGGCTAAGCCCAGAAAATCCCCATCCAGCTCCGGAAAAATGATCCCATAGCGCCCTTGAGCGCCGGCCCGGCCGACAATCAGTTGCTGATCGTCAATATAAACGGTGATATTCTGAGCAATATGCATCAGGGCTTTGGCCCATCTCAGCTGTAGGGGCTGTCCTTCCGTCGCTTTGAAGGACTCTGTAAAATATTTGGCCCGTTCAACATCAATTTTCGGGCGGAGATCCTGAAAACTCTCCAGAATCTTGAATACCCTTTCACGGCCTTCATAATTCACCTTACCCTTTTGCGGGTCGATAATTCTCTCTTCATGAGGAGATAGACAACATGCGCTCATTATGATACTCCTTTCGATAAAAACAAGTTCATTCTGGGGATACCTTCCGATAGCCGGGATGGCAAGTGTGTAAACCGGTCCTCCTTTTATCATCAGAATAACCAATTGCGCTCCATGCTTTTCTTAATTGCAAAAGTCATGCCAACCGCAAATCCCCTGAATATCCTGCCTATTTTCCAGGTCGGCGCAAGTTGAGTTGCACATGTGCAACGCATCCTTGGCCCCAAACTCATGTGCTAGCTATCCCATTCACAAGAAAGAGGGTTTGTTGTCTTTTTGCACCGTTGTTTCCGAACTGCAACATCCGCTCATAACAGTTTATATTTTTTGGCTTTTCTAAAGATGGTTGAACGATCCACTTGAAAAAACTCCGCCACCTTGGAACTTGATTTATATCGGTCTAAAGCCTTTTTAAGCAGATTTCTTTCATAATCCGCCACAAGCTCATCCAGGGATTTTCCCTGGGAAGGATTACCGGCTTCTTCTGGCTTGCTGAGATCGAGAAGCATATAATGGGGCAAATCCGTCACATCAACACTCTCCGTCTCATGAGTAACCACCAGGCTCTGAATCAGGTTGTCCATTTGCCGGACATTGCCGGGCCATTTGTAGGCAAGGAGCACTTCCGCCAATTCTTTGGTAAAGGATATTTCTTTACGAAATTTAGCATTGTATTTGTCCAGAAAGGCTTGCATCATCACTCTGATATCTTCCTGCCGCTCCCGCAGCGGAGGAATCTCCAGATCGGCAACACGTAAACGATAGTACAAGTCGCTCCTGAACGTTCCTTTTCTCACTTCTTCCTCCAGATCGCGGTTGGTGGCGGCGATGAAGCGGACGTTGACCTTTTTCACCTTGGTTGAACCAATATGGATGATTTCCTGATCCTGGAGAACCCGCAGCAGCTTAACTTGCAGCTGTAAGGGAATTTCACCGATCTCATCCAGGAATAAGGTCCCCTTGTCGGCCATCTCGAACAAACCGACCTTTCCTTTCGTATTGGCCCCCGAAAAGGCCCCCTGCTCATAACCAAACAACTCCGATTCAATTAAGTTTTCAGGAATGGTGGAACAATCGATTTTGAGAAAAGGTTCTTTGCGCCTTGGGCTGTATTGGTGAATCTTGCGCGCTAAAACATCCTTCCCTACCCCGGTTTCCCCCAGCAGCAGCACCGTGGTATCTGTTTTGGCTATCTTCTTCAGTTTTTCCATGAGGGCGATCATTTTTTTACTTTCAAAAATCTCCACATTGCTGGTCAAGGCCTTTTTACACTGCTCATTGGCTTCCCGATATTTATCGATAATCTCCTGTTGATCCGCAATCTGCTCCTTAAGCTGGGACAATAAAGAAATATCCCGCACAAAGGTTAATACAAAGGAAACCTTGCCTGAGTCATCAAATATGGGATAGCCGTTCAGCAAAACTTTCCGCCCGGTCTTGGTGATCTGCACAGACATCTTATGCTCACCAGTGACCACAATCTCCGGATTTAATGCCAGATTGTAGACCCCTTTTTCCACCAGCACCTTGACATTCTCCCCCATGACTTCCTGACCTTTCAATCCCGTCAGCTGCTCATACATCGAATTGACCGCAATTGTCGTCCCCTCGGCATCAGAAATATAGACTCCCTCAGGCAACAATTCGATAACTTGCTGATACACTTGAGACGTAGCGAATTTATTCCAATGATCCTGAGTCATCCTGAATCTCTCCCTTCCTTATTGCTCGTTGCCTCATGGTATGGCACGTTGCATAACGGCAACACCCATGCAATAGTGCATCAAAACGACAAAGTTCTTATCCCCCCTTTCACAATTCCGCTCTCAAAACCGGGGATTCGTTGCATTTTTACAACGATTCTATCATTCATTTCTTGACTGTGTAAACCCCTCAGCCAATTTCCGTGGTTGGTATGATTATTGCAATACAATTAAACCGAAGTGTGTCGACTTGGGCTGCTGCGGAATTGCGCTCCGCTTTATGTACAACAAGGAGGAACCTTCATGAACATTATTGATTTCAGGTTCAGGCCCAATACTGAAGCCATCTTAAAAGGAATCTCAAGCAACCCTGCCTTTAAAGGGATGTGCCAGTCCATCGACTTCAACAAAATGCTTCCCCAAACCCTGGAAGAAGTCGTTGAAGAGCTGGACCGGCATCATGTGGTTAAGGCCGTTATCTCCGGCCGGGATTGTGAAACAACTTACGGTGCCAAATCCAATAATCCCAGTGTCATTGAGTTTTGTCACAAATTTCCGGATAAGTTTATCGGTTTTGCCGGGCTGGATCCCCATAAAGGGATGGCTGCCCTGGCCGAGATCACCCATGCTGTCCATGAAGAGGGGATCAAAGGAGCGGCCATTGACCCCTACCTGGCCCGCATTTATGTTAACGATGCCAAATACTATCCCATCTATGCCAAATGCTGTGAGCTGGGGATTCCTTTGATCATTGCCACGGGACCCGGAACCCTGGTTCCCAATGCGGTGATCGATCATGTGGCCCCCCGGTACATCGACTTTGTGGCCCGTGACTTTCCCGAGTTAAAAATTATTGCCAGTCATGGGGGCTATCCCTGGGTCAATGAGATGATCACGGTGGCCCAACGGAATGCCAATGTCTATCTGGAATTATCGGAATATGAATTTTTCCCCCAATCAAGCGCTTATATCGAGGCGGCCAATTCCATCCTCAGCGATAAGATCATGTACGCCAGCGCCCATCCTTTTGTGGATTTTAAACTTGCCTTGAAGAATTATGAGCAGCTCCCTTTAAAACCCGAAGTCCGTGAAAAAGTGATGTACAAAAATGCCGCTAAGGTCCTGGGGCTTAGTGATGGGACTTTCTCCGCAAGCAAAGCCATGGACGCCCAGGAGGTCCAGATGATTATCGAAAATGTGATCGCCCAACTCTCACAAAGAGGTTTGTTAGCAAACCGCTAACTATAACAGCTATGAAAGATATGAACGCCATGAAAAATATAAACGCTCAGAACGCTATGACAGCTATGGAAAAAGCCAACCAACGTATCGCCGCCTTCCAGGAGACTATGGAGCACCCCAAGCCTTATCAGGAGCAGAAAAAGCTTTACACAGTGTTGATCTCGGCACAGCCTATACTGTGCTGGCCGTGGTCGATGAAGAAGGGACTCCGGTAGCCGGCGCCATGGGTTTTGCCCAGGTGGTCCGGGACGGCCTTGTTGTGGATTATATTGGCGCTGTTGATATCCTGCGCGAGCTGAAGGCAACCCTGGAGGAGAGCCTGGGGGCTGAGCTCCTTAAGGCAGGAGTAGCCTATCCTCCGGGAACTTCCCCAGGGGACCAAAAAGCGCTTCACTATATTGCCGAAGCTGCTGGCTTCAATGTGATCGCTGCCCTGGATGAACCCACCGCTGCCAACAATGTCTTGAATATTGAGGACGGTGCCGTCATCGATATCGGCGGCGGAACAACAGGTACTGCCGTCATCGGCCAGGGGCAAGTGGTCTGCGTTGCTGACGAACCTACGGGTGGAACCCATGTCAGTTTAGTCATTGCCGGTGCTTATCGACTGCCCTTTGCCGAAGCAGAAAAGCTGAAAATGGATTCCTGCAAACATCAGGAGCTGTTGCCCATCATTAAACCCGTTATCGAAAAAATTGCCGGCATCATCAGACAGCATATCCAGGAGCACCCTGTTGATCAGGTTTACCTTGTCGGCGGCACCAGCTGCTTTACAGGATTTGAAACCATCGTGGCGGCAGAGCTGCAGCGGCCGGTGATTAAACCTGCCAACCCCTTCTTAGTGACTCCCTTGGGAATCGCTTTAGCAGCAGCCAAAACCTGCTCAAACCCTTGAGCTGTTTTATCCTTAATCCCTTGATCCATCTTAAGTAAAGGGGTGAACTTATGCGAATTGGAAGAGTCCTCAACAGTATCTGGGCTACACGCAAAGCGGATTCTCTGATCGGAACCAAGCTGATGATCGTGCAGCTCCTTGACCGGCCCCATGGTGAATTAGGTCCCATCATTGTTGCCGCCGACATTATCGGCGCAGGCATCGGCGAGAAAGTCCTGGTTACTGAAGGCAGCTCAGCACGAAATATGGATAACTTTAACGACTCCCCCATCGACTCGACCATAGTCGGGATCATCGATGAGGAGAAAGATAAACTGGCCGAGGTGTCCAAGCATGCGTGAAGAATTGATCGAAAAAATTAAAAAAGCCGGTGTGGTTGGCGCTGGGGGTGCAGGCTTTCCGACCCATGTCAAGGTCAATTCAAAAGCCCGGACCGTTCTTGTCAATGGGGCTGAGTGTGAACCCCTGCTCCGGGTTGACCAGCAGCTGATGGCGGGGCAAGCCTCGAAAGTGGTCATGGGTTTGGAACTGGTGATGTCCGTCACCGGGGCCAAGGAGGGGATCATCTCCCTTAAGCACAAGTATCACGATGCCATCAGTGCCCTGGAAAAAGAAATCAGCGGCAAGCCCATCCGCATCCACATCCTGGATGATTTTTATCCGGCCGGTGACGAGCATGTTACTGTCTATGAATCCACAGGACGTCTCGTACCCCAGGGCAGTATTCCTCTTAAAGTGGACTGTGTCGTCCATAATGTGGAGACCCTGCTCAATACTGTTGATGCTGTTGCCGATCAACCGGTGACTGATACCTACCTCACCATCACCGGCGAGGTCAATCAGCCGTTGACCTTAAGATTGCCCATTGGCACCGCCATAAGCGAAGCCCTGGCTATGGCCGGTTACCATGATTCAGGGGGCATGCAGGTCATTGAAGGCGGTCCCATGATGGGAAAAATCGTCGCGGATCTCCATCAGCCCATCACCAAAACTACCAAGGGATTAATTGTCCTGCCCCGGGAACATCCTTTGCTGAGGCTGAAAACCCTGCCTGCCGACAAAGTTCTGCGCCAATCCCGGGTCAGTTGTGTTCAGTGCCGTTTTTGTACAGATTTATGTCCCCGCTATTTGCTGGGGCATCAGCTTGAACCCCATAAAATCATGCGGATGGTTAACTATGGCCAAGGGCAGGAGGAGACGATGAAGATGGCTTTTGCCTGCTCCGAATGCGGGGTTTGCGAGCAATACGCCTGCATCATGGGGCTCTCCCCCCGGGCCGTCAATGCCCTGCTCAAAAAAGAGCTGACCAGGTTAGGGATAAAACCTTCCCCCTCCCCGGCAGACCAAGCCGTTGATCCCCTCCAGCCCCATCGCAAAATACCTGTAAAGCGCCTGATCAGCCGGCTGGCTCTCCAGGACTATGACCGGAATGCACCTTTACAGGAAAGGGACTATCCCATTGACCGTGTGGCCATAAAATTATGCCAGCATGTGGGTGCCCCCAGTGTGCCTACCGTTAAAGCAGGACAAAAGGTAAAAAAAGGAGACCCCATAGCTTCACCCCCTGCCAAGGGTCTGGGGTCTTATCTCCATGCCAGCATCGACGGCGTCGTCCAGGAAATCACGGATAGTATCCTTATCTCTGCACGGAAAGGAAGTGAAACACAGCCATGGAATCCATCGGTTTAGTGGAAGTCAACAGTATTGCCAGAGGCATCGAAGCCGCCGATGCTATGCTGAAAGCGGCCCAAGTCGATCTCCTGGAGGCCAAGCCGGTTTGTCCGGGAAAATATATCGTTCTGATTTGCGGTGATGTAGCCGCTGTGCAAAGCTCGGTAACTGCCGGAAAAACTATGGCCGCCCACTCGGTCCTTGATGATTTTATTCTCCCCAACGTTCATCCGCAGGTTCTCACCGCTATCTCAGCCGCCACGCCCCTTACCCTGATCAAGGCCCTGGGTATTATTGAAACCTTTTCCATTGCCTCACTCATAGTGGCCGCCGATACTGCTGCCAAAACCGGTCAGGTGGACCTGGTGGAAATACGGATCGGAATGGGCATCGGCGGAAAATCCTTTGTTACCCTCACCGGGGACGTGGCCTCGGTGGAATCCTCCGTTGCCGCAGGGGTTATGCTGGCTTCGGAAAGAGGAATGCTTGTGGATAAGGTCGTGATCCCTTCCCCTCATGACCATTTGAAACGATGTCTTTGTTGAGAATTCCGACCCGGCAGAAGGTCCGTCACAAAGGAGGTGAAGTGACGCTTGAAAGCCTTAATTACCGCAGCTGACATTAAAAAAGCATCGGAAACCCCTGAAAAAATCCTCACGATCTCTGAGGCAGACCTGATCACCCCGGCTGCCCGGGATGCTGCCAAGGAGCTGGGCGTTCAAATCACAGCCCACCCTGTTTCTCTGCCGCCAACTGTTGCTCCGTCTCCGGCCTTCTCCCCGGCCTCCCCTCTCGATCCGGCCTTGGTATCCCGCATTATTGAGGAGGTCATGGTTTGCCTCAATCGGTCCGGCTCACCTGCACAGCCTCAAAAAGAAGCCGATCCCGGTGGTTTAAGAATTGTAAAGGGGAACAGCCTTATTCTAGAGGATTTTGCTACCGGCAACCCCAGGGACCAGATCAAGATTAAAGAACTATTCAACAAAAAAGAGTGCCCCCTCTATTCGGCAGGGATCATGGCTCTTGACAAAACCAGTTATAGTTTGACTCCGGCCAGGGATGAGCTGAATTACATCATCGAAGGCACTTTGGAATGTTGTATTGATAACCGCTGCTATACGGCCCAAGCCGGCGATACACTCTATATTCCCGCCCAGGCCAAGATAATCTTGACTGCTGCAGACAAAGTCAAGCTGTTTTATGTCTGCTGACCCAGTACTCTGTAATACCCACAGAGTAGCAGCCAATTTAAAAAGGAGGATTTTACTATGCAACAGGAAGCTTTAGGAATGATCGAAACCAAAGGTCTCATTGGTGCCATTGAGGCAGCAGATGCCATGGTCAAAGCCGCCAATGTTCACTTAATCGGCAATGTGCTGGTCGGCGGCGGTCTCGTTGCCGTCATGGTCCGCGGCGATGTCGGTGCAGTCAAAGCCGCTACAGATGCCGGTGCCGCTGCCGCCCAGCGGGTGGGCGAGTTGATCTCCGTCCATGTTATTCCCAGACCTCATGGCGAGGTGGAAATGATCCTGCCGAAAGCCAAGTAATTGAAGTTAAACCTTAGGAGGGAACGCAATGCAACAAGATGCCTTAGGAATGGTTGAAACAAAAGGTTTGGTTGGCGCCATCGAGGCCGCCGACGCCATGGTCAAAGCAGCCAATGTTCATTTAATTGGTAAAGTTCTCGTCGGAGGCGGTCTCGTCACCGTCATGGTCCGTGGGGATGTCGGAGCGGTCAAAGCCGCTACAGATGCCGGTGCTGCCGCTGCCCAGCGGGTAGGTGAATTGAAATCCGTTCATGTCATTCCCAGACCCCATACAGAAGTTGAAATGATTCTTCCCCATGATGATTCAGGGAAGGCGTAATTGGAAAGGATGATTCCTCGTGGTATTAGATACGGACTTAGCTTCTATTCAAGAATCCCGTAATCTTGTCCAAAAGGCCAAGGAAGCCCAACTCCACTTAGCTCATTTTAATGAGCAGCAGATTGATAAGATCCTGGCGTCCATCGTTGCCGCTGTTGAAGAGAATGCCGAAGGATTGGCACGGATGGCTTGCCAGGAGACTGAATACGGGATCGTTGAGCATAAAATCGCCAAAAACCTTTTTGCTGCGCGGGATGTCTATGAATCCACAAAACATATCAAAACCATCGGTACCATCAGTGAAGACCCCGACCGGAAAGTCATCCGCTATGCCGCCCCCATGGGTGTACTGGTAGGAATTACTCCCCGTACCAATCCCACCTCGACCATCATTCACAATGCTCTTTGCGCCATCAAGGGAGCCAATGCCATCGTCTTTTCCCCCCATCCCTTTGCTGTTCAATGTGGGTGTGCCACTGCCAGTCTGATCAATGAGGCTGCCGTCAAAGCCGGGGCTCCCGACGGGGTCTGCTCCTGCCTCAGCATGACCTCCCTGCAGGCCAGCCATGAGCTTATGCATCATCCCGACGTCGCCGCGATTATCGCCACCGGGGGACCGGGACTGGTTAAATCGGCCTACAGTGCCGGCAAGCCGGCCTTTGGGGTGGGATCGGGCAATGTTCCCGTCTTTATCGAGCGCTCGGCGGATATCAAGCAGGCCGTCAATGATATTATGGTCAGCAAAACCTTTGATAATGGCATGATCTGCGCTTCAGAGCAAGCGATTCTTGCCGACCAGCCGATTAAAGATGAGGTGATCAAAGAGCTGCAAAACCAGGGCGCTTACTTCCTCTCTCCGGAAGAAGTTCAAAAGGTGGGCCGGGTGGTCATCCATGCCAACGGCAGTATGAATAACGCCTTAGTCGGACAATCCCCTGCCGTCATCGCCCAACGGGCAGGGATCAGCATTCCTGCCGATACAGCCCTGCTCATTGCCCCCATGGAGGGTTACGGCAAGGATTATCCCCTCTCCCACGAGAAACTTACCACTGTATTAGGCTTCTATGTGGTTCAGGATTGGAAAGAAGCCTGTCATCTCAGCATTGAGCTTTTAAAGTTGGGGGGAATCGGCCATTCTTGTGCGATCCATTCCCAAAACGAGCAGGTGATTCGGGAATTTTTGGCTAAACCGGTTTTCCGGATTATCGTCAATACACCTTCAGCCCTTGGCGGCATCGGCCAAACCACCGGCATCATGCCCTCTTTAACCCTTGGTTGCGGCACATGGGGCGGCAGCAGCATCTCGGAGAACTTAGGACCTCAGCATTTGATCAATATTAAACATCTGACCTATGGTCTTAAAAAAGTGGCTTTCCATAAGGTGCCGGCTACCCAAGGCAATGTTTCCCCACTTCTGCCGCCGACCAAGGCAACTTCCTGGGACATCAAATCAGACGATATCGACGATGTGGTTAAACAGGTTCTTCAGCAACTGAAGATCGGTTAGTCATCATCAAGCAAGTGCAGGTGAGATACATGGAGCATAATCAGCTTATTGCCATGATTACTGAAGCCGTCATGGAACAAATCCGCCCCCTCCCTAAGATAAATCAGATTCCCGTGGCCATATCCAACCGCCATGTCCATTTGTCCCAGGAAGACGCCCAAACCCTCTTCGGCCCCAACTATTCGTTTAAAATAAAAAAAGACCTCTCCCAGCCCGGGCAATATGCCTGTGAAGAAAGGGTAACCCTGGTGGGACCCAAAGGAGTTATTGAAAACGTGCGTATTTTAGGACCGGTCCGCCCTCAGACTCAGGTGGAGCTCTCGGTTTCTGATGGGATCAAGCTCGGTATCACCCCACCCGTCCGGGATTCCGGCGATCTGGCCAACTCAGCCGGGATCACTCTGGTTGGCCCTTCAGGCTCCCTCACCTTACCGGAAGGGGTGATCGCCGCCGCCAGGCATATCCATATGCATAGCACCGATGCTGCACGTTTCGGAGTCAAAGACAGGGACCGGGTCAGCGTCACTGCACCTGGCCCCCGGGGATTAGTCTTCAGGGAAACCCTGATTCGCGTCAGCCATAACTTTACCCTGGAGATGCATATCGATATTGATGAGGCCAATGCTGCAGCCCTGCGCAATCAGGACTATGTGGAGCTGCTTTTAGTGAATCATCTGCTTCCATAGGCCGGCTGCTTAGGGCTAATTTCAGGGCTAATTTTCTATGAAATCTTAACTACTGAAGTCTTAACTTCGCCGCATAAAGGAGGGGCGTGTCGGAACCAAGCTTTCCACACGCCCCCTTTTTGCATACCGTCCCGCACCGGCATAAGCTATACTTCTGATATACAGCCTATGCTTCCAAGCCGGATGAGTGCAGAATACAGTCCTTAATGCAGGCTACCAGGGAGGATCGACCATGAACACCTATGCCCTTATATTAATCGTACTCATCGCTTCAACCATGCAGGCCGCCACCGGATTCGGATTTGCCATCATGTCCATTCCTTTCCTGCTTCTCTTGCTTGACCCCCGTGACGCCATCCAACTGAATATTCTACTTGCCTTCATCATCTCCCTGATGATGATCTATAAAATCCGCCATACTGTTAAAGCAGCCACTTTAAAGAGATTAATCATGGGCAGCTTACTGGGAACGCTGCCGGGAATCCTTATCTTTATTTTTCTGGATGTACGTCCCTTGAAACTCTTGATCAGTGTATTGCTGCTGATATCGACCTGTTTATTGGCTGCTAAAATTTGCTTTAAAGAAAGCAACACCAAAGAATTCCTGATGGGGGTCTGTTCCGGATTTCTCACCACCAGCATCGGTATGCCCGGTCCCCCCCTGATGATCTATTATGCGGGAACCGATCTTGATAAGGCCACCATACGCAGTACAACCGTCGCCTACTTTGTCTTCATCAATTTGCTCAGCATTCTCATGCAAACCTTTCTTTACGGCAATTCCGCCATAGTCTGGAAGTCCACCCTGATTTCTCTTCCTTTTCTGGTGCTGGGAATTGTGCTTGGACAATTTGTCTTTGTCCGGCTCAATCAACAGCGGATGCAGCAGCTTATCTATCTTTTATTGTTTTTTACCAGCATCTACTTATTTATAACCACGATTATTGTCTAAAAACGTTTGACTGAGGACACCGTCATCCTGTCTGAAGAAAACGGAGGTTAACTCAACTTTAAATCATTTGCATAACGATAGGGTATGATCTCTCTTTGAGCCGTTTCTATATACCCTTTTTCCTTATGAGAAAAATCCGATATCTTCGTTGCCGAAAAATCCTTGAAATATTCAGCTATGGCAAAAATTACTTCCAGCTCCTCATTAGAAAACAGGTCTTGATTTCCCCTTTCTGTTGGCATCAATATCTCACCCTCGTATAGTCCGTCATAGGGCTTTGTTTCAATGACTCCTACACTTTCAAGTACCCAATGGATTAAATCATGATTTACAGGAACCGGGCCAAAATGATGGTGAATATAGACCAGCCCCGTTATGGGATATCCATAACGCTTAAAATGAAGGTTATCAGCATAATAAAGAAGCTTTTGCAACTTCGTCTTCACTAATTCCCTATTCGTTACAGCAAATATCTGAACCAGAGCAGCAAGTTTTTCAAAATCAAATTCAATATTTGTAATCCCCTTGTTATAAAATGGAGCGAAACGTTTATTCAAAAAATCAACCGGATCTTGCTCCGCCGCTGGATCTGTCTTATCGATTTGGGCTAAGATTTTTCTCTTTTCTCTATCGGTCAGTTTGTTTTTATTACTGTCATAAAGATAGTTGAGATAAGTGGGATCATTTTTCAAACGCAATAATTGCTCATGATGAGATGCACTCGGTATGGCTCCTCCCTCATAACGCACAAAGGTAGCCTGGCTCCATCCCAGTAGTGAAGCGACAGTTCTTCCCGAGCCAATGGATTCACGGATTTGCTTTATTTCGAAAGGTGAAAGCAAATTGTGTTTGTTGCGATAGGCTTGATAAACCCTCTCCAGATTCTTGGTATCCAGCTCTTCATCGAAAAGCTCATTTCTGCAGATTGAACAAATGCGAATATCGGAAACGGTCTCTATTTCTTCCCCACGAACAGAAAAAGTCTCCCTCTTATTGTCAACTTGTGTTTCTTGCTCACATTGGCAAATATCACAGTATTTTTTCACGATGCTATTCCTCCTTATCCAAGGCGAAGGGAAGTGTCTTTGGTCCAGCAATTTTTATCACCCTTTTTTATTATAACACCATTTGCTATTAAATAGTAGCAAAAATATGGAGGAATTTCTCTTACCAAGTTGCTTCTCTCTAGGCTATCAATTCTTTAAAAAAACACTGTATTTTTCAGTCTACAGATATTATATTTATGCATAATAATGTATAATTATATAAGGTTTTTCTGCACGTATTCCCTTCAATAGAAAGTAAGGAGTGGTTGATCAAGATGCCTAAGAGAGAAGATATTAAGAAGATAATGATCATCGGTTCCGGCCCCATCGTCATCGGGCAGGCTGCCGAATTTGACTATTCAGGAACCCAGGCTTGCAAAGCCCTCAAAAACTTAGGTTATGAAGTGGTGTTGGTGAACTCCAATCCCGCCACGATTATGACGGATGCCGGTACGGCTGATGCTACCTACATCGAGCCTCTCAATGTCCAGAGAATCACCGAGATCATCGAGAAAGAGCGCCCCGATGCCCTTCTGCCCAATTTAGGAGGACAATCCGGGCTAAATCTGAGTTCCGAACTGGCCAAAGCGGGAATTCTCGATCACTATGGCGTGAAAGTCATCGGGGTACAGCTGGATGCCATCGAGCGGGGGGAAGACCGCATCGCCTTCAAGGAGACCATGGAACGCCTGGGTATCGATATGCCCAAAAGCAGCCCTGCTTACACTGTGGAAGAAGCCGAGAAAATCGCTCAGGAGCTGGGCTATCCCGTGGTGATTCGTCCTGCTTACACCCTGGGCGGCACCGGGGGCGGCCTGGTCTACAATGTGGAAGAATTAAAAACCATCGTGAACCGGGGCATCTCCGCCAGCATGATCGGACAGGTTCTGGTGGAAGAATCCGTCCTGGGCTGGGAAGAGCTGGAGCTGGAAGTGGTCCGGGACTCCAAAAACCAAATGATCACCGTCTGCTTCATCGAAAACATCGACGCTATCGGCGTCCATACCGGGGATTCCTTCTGCAGCGCCCCCATGCTGACCATCTCTCAGGAGCTTCAGGAAAGGCTTCAGAAATACGCCTACTCTATCGTGGAAGCCATCGAAGTCATCGGTGGGACCAATGTCCAATTCGCCCATGATCCCAAAACCGACCGGGTGGTGATCATCGAGATCAACCCCCGTACCTCCCGCTCCTCCGCCCTGGCTTCCAAAGCCACCGGGTTCCCCATTGCCCTGATCTCTTCCCTGCTGGCCGCCGGCCTGACCCTGGATGAAATCCCCTACTGGCGGGAGGGAACCCTGGATAAATATACTCCCTGGGGTGACTATGTAGTGATCAAGTTCGCCCGCTGGGCCTTTGAAAAGTTCAAGGGTGTGGAAGACAAACTGGGCACCCAGATGCGGGCCGTGGGTGAAGTCATGAGCATCGGCAAAAACTATAAAGAAGCCTTCCAAAAAGCCATTCGCAGTTTGGAAATAGGCCGTTACGGCTTAGGCTTTGCCAAAGATTTCAACACCAAGACCCTCCCCGAGCTTCTGGAGCTGCTGAAAACCCCTACCAGTGAACGGCATTTTATGATGTACGAAGCCCTCCGCCAAGGGGCTGATCCGGCGGAGCTTGCCGCCATCACCTATGTCAAGACCTGGTTCATTGAACAAATGAAGGAATTGGTGGACCTGGAAGAAAAGATCCTGGAGTATCAAGGCCGGGAGCTCCCCGCCGAGCTCCTGATCCAAGCCAAAAAGGATGGTTTTGCCGACCGCTATCTGGCCCAGCTCTTAGGTATTTCTGAGACGCAAGTCCGCCGGCAGCGCCTGGGGCTGGGGTTGACCCAGGCCTGGGATGCCGTACCTGTAAGCGGGGTAAACAACGCCTCCTATTATTACTCCACCTATAATGCCCCGGACAAGGTCACCACCAGCCAGAGGGAAAAGGTCCTCATCCTGGGCGGCGGCCCCAACCGCATCGGCCAGGGCATCGAATTTGACTACTGCTGCGTTCACGCCGCTTTTGCCTTAAAAAACCTGGGCTATGAAACCATCATGATCAACTGCAACCCCGAGACCGTATCCACCGATTATGACACCTCGGATAAGCTATATTTCGAGCCCCTGACTGTGGAGGATGTCTTAAGCATCTATGAAAAAGAACGCCCCATCGGCGCCATCGTCCAATTCGGAGGCCAGACACCCCTGAATATCGCCGCCCAGCTCCAGGAGGCGGGAGTAAGAATTCTCGGTACCGTACCGGAAGTCATCGACCAGGCTGAGGATCGGGATCAGTTCCGCAAAATGATGGAGAAACTGGCTATCCCCATGCCCCAG
The DNA here is from genome assembly GCF_007830365.1 of Desulfitobacterium sp. LBE. Classification (NCBI taxonomy): domain Bacteria; kingdom Bacillati; phylum Bacillota; class Clostridia; order Eubacteriales; family Desulfitobacteriaceae; genus Desulfitobacterium; species Desulfitobacterium sp. LBE. Next base: position 3,124,556 of record NZ_VLKD01000001.1, read on the forward strand.
GCAGGTATGGCCAGCACTCTGGAGGAAGCTTTGGCAGCGGCGGAGATGATCGGTTATCCCGTCATGGTTCGTCCCTCCTATGTCCTGGGAGGCCGGGGCATGGAAATTGTCTTTGATGAAGAACAGCTGCGGGAATATGTGGCCGCCGCCGTGGACATCACCCCGGAACGCCCCATTCTTATCGATAAATTCCTGGAGAATGCCATCGAAGCAGAAGCCGATGCCGTCTCAGACGGTACTCATGCCTTCGTCCCTGCCGTTATGGAGCACATCGAGCTGGCGGGGATCCATTCCGGAGACAGTGCCTGCGTCATTCCTCCCCTGACCATTGCCGACCGCCATTTGCGCACCATTATCGATTATACCCAGCGGATTGCCCAGGAACTCCATGTGGTAGGGCTTATGAATATCCAGTACGCCATCGCCGAGGATAAGGTCTACGTCTTAGAGGCCAATCCCAGAGCTTCCCGCACCGTACCCCTGGTCTCCAAAATCTGCAACACCCCCATGGCCAGGCTGGCCACGGAGTTGATACTGGCTGATTATACCGGGCAAAAGAACGATATCGCAACCAACTTCAAGCCTGCTCAGATCTCCCATTACGGCGTCAAAGAAGCGGTCTTCCCCTTTGACAAATTCCCTGAAGTAGATCCCGTCCTCGGCCCGGAAATGCGTTCCACCGGAGAGGTTTTGGGCATGGCCAATTCCTTCGGCCTGGCCTATTTCAAGGCTCAGGAAGCAACCCACTCCTCCCTGCCCTTCAGCGGAACCGTCCTTATGAGCATTGCCGAACAGGACCGCTCTTCAGGGGTCATCGAAATCGCCCAGGAATTCCTCAAGCTGGGCTTTAAGATCAAAGCCACTCAGGGGACCCGGAAATTCCTTCAGGATCATAGCATTGACGCCGAATTCATCCATAAAATTGAGGAAGGCCGTCCCAATATCACTGATGGTATTATGAACGGCGAGATCCAATTGGTCATTAACACCCCCATCGGCAAACGCAGCCTCAAAGATGATTCCTACATCCGCAAGACCGCCATTAAGTATAAGATCCCTTATATCACCACCACCCCGGCCGCCTTAGCCAGCGCCAAAGGAATTGCCGCATCTCAGGAGGCGGCAGCCAATAAAACCGTGGTTAAATCCCTGCAGGAATATCATGGTGAGATAATGTAATTTCGGTAATATAATTCAGATCATATAATTTGGCTCATGTAATTAGATAATGTGATTTAGATCGTTGACAGTCCCCTTGCTTTTAAGATATGATTTTATCAGTCTTAGCTCAACTGGTTTTCGGTTGCACACCCCTATATATAGTGTTTTTTTATAAACTTTCATCTATATATGGTGTTCAACGAGATTTTGATGTATAATGAGACTGGTTCATTAATAAGGAATCTCATAGGTGACTGTACAACCACAGTTGAAAAGGGAAGCCGGTTAGAGGCCGGCACGGTCCCGCCGCTGTAAGGGAAATATACTTCTTGGCATTACCACTGAAAGGGTTTCGGGAAGGTAAGAAGTATAGATGATCCTAAGTCAGAAGACCTGCCTATGTGTATACCACCAACTCTACGGAGGATAGAGTATGTTGGGCTGCTAACGGCATGTTGTTTTTAGCTTCTCGGCATCTCTGTCGGGAAGTTTTTGTTTCGGATGTCATCATGAGTCCCTGAACGATGATAAGAGATCAGATTGAGAAAAGAGGTAGATTGTATTTGATTACTAAGATTCGCAAGCGCGACGGACGGGAAGCTCCTTTTAACATTGAAAAAATAGCCAACGCTATCTTTAAGGCAGCCAGTGCCACAGGAGGCAAGGACTATCAATCCTCTCTCCTTCTTGCGGAAGAAGTGGTCAACTACCTTGAGGTTAACCTACATAAAAAAGTCCCCTCTGTGGAAGAAATTCAGGATGCTGTGGAAAAGATCCTGATCGAAAGAGGCCACGCCCGCACAGCCAAGGAATTCATTCTCTATCGGGCGGAACGGACCCGTGTCCGGGAAATGGATACCCGGCTTATGAAGGTCTATGAGGAGCTGACTTTTAAAGAAGCCAAAGATAATGATATGAAGCGGGAAAATGCCAACATTGACGGAGATACCGCCATGGGCACCATGCTGCGCTACGGCTCCGAAGGAGCTAAACAGTTTAATGAGATGTTTGTCTTAAAGCCCGAACACTCCAAAGCCCACAAAGAAGGAGATATTCACATCCATGATATGGATTTTCTCACCCTCACCACTACCTGCTGCCAGATCGATATTATTAAACTTTTCAAAGAAGGCTTTGGGACCGGCCACGGCTTCTTAAGAGAACCCAATGATATCCAGAGCTACAGTGCTTTGGCTTGTATCGCTATTCAGTCCAACCAAAACGATCAACACGGCGGCCAAAGCATTCCTAATTTTGATTACGGTATGGCGCCGGGAGTAGCCAAAACCTATATTAAGCTTTATAGACAGAACCTGCTTAAAGCCTGCGAGCTTTTAATCCATCAGGATGTGGATCAGGAAGAGCTGGAAGCCCATCTCAAGGATGTATTCTCAGCCCTTGCCAACCAAGGGCATACACCTACCCTTTCCTCTGACCCGGATTATTTTGAGCAGGAAGCCGCACTGCTTCAAACCCTGCCTAATCTTAAGCTGGACATGCCTACCATCCGCAAAGCTCAGGAGTTTGCCGTCAAAAAAGCTCTTGCCGAGACGGATAAAAAAACCTATCAGGCTATGGAAGCTTTGGTCCATAACCTCAATACCATGCACAGCCGTGCCGGAGCCCAAATTCCCTTCAGCTCCCTCAATTACGGCACGGACACCACCCCGGAAGGCCGTATGGTGGTCAAAAACCTGCTCCTGGCCACCGAAGCAGGTCTGGGCAACGGCGAAACCCCCATCTTCCCTATCCATATCTTCAAAGTGAAAGAAGGGGTTAATTATAATCCCAGTGATCCTAACTACGATTTATTCCAGCTGGCTTGCCGGGTCAGTGCCAAAAGACTTTTCCCCAACTTCTCCTTTATTGATGCTCCCTTTAACCTGCAATACTATGTCCCCGGCAGGCCTGAGACGGAAATTGCCTACATGGGCTGCCGCACCAGGGTGATCGGCAATATTTACGACCCTTCCCGGGAAACCATCTTTGGACGGGGAAATCTCAGCTTCACCACCATTAACCTCCCCCGTCTTGCCATCAAAAGCCACCAAAGCCGCACCGAATTCTTCGCCATGCTGGATGAGAAAATCGACCTGGTTATCAATCAGCTCCTGGAACGTTTTGAAATTCAAGCCCGTAAAAAAGTCAAGAACTTCCCCTTCCTGATGGGACAGGGAATCTGGCTGGATTCCGACCAACTGGGCTGGGATGATGAAATTCGCGAAGTGCTGAAGCACGGCACCCTTTCCATGGGCTTTATCGGACTGGCTGAATGCCTTATGGTCTTAACCGGGCAGCATCACGGGGAATCGGAAGAGGCACGGGAGCTGGGACTGGAGATTGTTCAGCAACTGCGCCGGCGCATGGATGAAGCAGGACGGGAATACGGGCTGAATTTCTCTCTCTTGGCCACTCCTGCCGAGGGCCTCTCCGGCCGCTTCATCAAAATGGACCGGGAGCTTTTCGGCAGCATCCCCGGTATCACAGACAAAGAATACTACACCAACAGCTTCCATATCCCCGTCAGCTTCCCGATCAGCGCCTTTCACAAAATCACGATTGAAGCCCCCTACCATGAGCTGACCAACGCCGGCCATATCACTTATGTGGAGGTTGATGGCGATCCCACTCAAAACTTGGAGGCTTTTGAGAAAATTGTCCGTTGCATGAAAGAATCCGGCATCGGCTTCGGTGCTGTCAATCATCCTGTGGATCGGGATCCCGTCTGCGGATATACAGGAATCATCGGCAACGAATGCCCCCGCTGCGGCCGCGAAGAAAGCACTGCTCCCTTTGAGCGCATCCGCCGTATCACCGGCTATCTGGTGGGAACCTTGGATCGCTTTAACGACGCCAAAAAAGCCGAAGTCCGGGATCGGATTAAACACCTGAATTGCCTTGACTCCTCCATCGGTGAGAAAGGGACGCTTTAATGATGGACTCCTGCATCCGGATCGCAGGAATCATCGGGGAGTCCATTGTGGATGGCCCGGGCATACGCCTGGTGGTGTTCGCCCAGGGCTGTCCCCACCACTGTCCCGGCTGCCATAATCCTGAGACTCATGCTTACGAAGGAGGAAAAAGTGTTGCCATCGCGGAAATTCTTCAGCGTTTAGCCATGAACCCTCTTCTAGACGGCATCACCTTAAGCGGCGGGGAACCCTTTGCCCAGGCGGCCGGCTTTGCCTTGCTGGCACAGTCCGCCCGGCAGAGAGGCTTCCATGTCATGACTTACTCAGGATATACCTATGAAGAACTCACTGCCTCAAGTGAACAGAACCCCGCCTGGGCTCTCTTGCTGGAACAGACGGACCTCCTGGTGGACGGGCCTTTCCAATTGGCTGAAAGGAACCTTCTCTTACCCTTTAGGGGTTCGGAGAACCAGCGGGTTATCGATGTGCAGGAAAGTTTGAGACAGGGTAAGGTTGTTCTGGCCTCGGTTTAAATTCACAAAGAAACGCAAAGAAAAAGACCCTTGTGCTCATTGAAAAAGGTTTGGCTAAACCGCCAGGCTGTGCTATAGTAGATCCAGAGGAGGGATTGCCCATGGATATAGCCGCTTTATCCGTCGTTTCCAATCAGGTTCAGCTCAAACAGCAGGCGTCGCTATCGGTCATGAAGATGGTTATGAATGCTTCTCAGGAGCAGACGAATTCTCTCTTGGCTATGACAGCGGGGATGTCCGGTGAGATGGAGTCATCTGTTAATCCTCATCTTGGCAGTAAACTTGACGTATTAGTATAGGGATATCCTTATACCCCCACTTATCTATAAGCTAAAAAGACCCCTTGCCGGTGAACTCATTTTCCCTGGCAAGGGGCCTTTTCGTACTTACGAATGCTTATTCTATTTCATAGTATCACCGTGGACGAACTACTCACTTAACCGTTCTCGAATTCGTTCTACTAATTCACCAAAAGCAGGGACATATTTTCCCTTTATATCTTGACAAATCCTTACTGCAGTCATTTCGTTGTAAATATGAACAGTAGCATTCCTATCGTCCAGCATGGAAAGCCATAACTCCTCATTCCCAATGACTTCAGTGGCGAAGGCCTCTCGTAAGATTCTCTTTGGAGAATTTAGACCGATTAACCCTTCGTCCTCAAAGACGGCCTGCAAAGTTTTCCATGCTAACTCGAAAGTAAACTCAAAACGCTGTATTAATCCATCTCTCATTAAATCATCATTTCCGTCATACCGGTTACTTCCCTCTTTGAGTCGCGCATATGCTTTCTCAAAATTATCTAACTTAGTGTAGGGTTCGCTCATAGAGGGTAACACCTTCTTTCTTGATATTTTCCAGCAAACGTGAATCCATATGTTTATCGTGGAATAAGATATCTAATTTCAAAAGGGTTCTTAGGTCATCGAACTCACTAAGAAGGCTTCCTCGTTTATCGAATTCAGGCAGTGGAAAAATGACCAAATCAATATCACTAAGCCCTTTATTATCTCCTCTGGCACGGGAGCCGAAGAGAATAATTCTTTCAACTGCATATTTTTGCCCAATGTTTTGGATACTCTCCACTAGTCTTTTGTCTAAGTTCACGTTAACCATCCCCTACACATAATCCCCTAAAGGAGGGTCTCCCCCCTCCCCAATCCTTCAGGATTCGATACGTTCAAAACGCTCATACTAGTGTACACTTTTCCAGACAAACCCATTATACCATTTTCGCAAGTAAATTCTTAGCATAAAAATTCAAAGAAAAACCACCTTTTGTTTGGACAAATTGTTGGGCACAAGAAGCCCCGCAGCCAATACAACTACGGGGTTATCTAAAAAACAATTTACAATTTTCAAATGAACTCTGTCCCAAGGCTTGACTATCAATATCCTCTTGAATAATCCTCAAAGCAATCGAGACACACCTTTTTCCCCTCCTGGAGCCTCATTTTATGCTCAGGCGCGCCTTCTCCGCAGACTTCACAGATCACCGTCTTAAAGAGGCGGGCCTGCTTAGGCAAGGTAAAACCAGGCTTTTTAAACTCAAAGACATCATCCATAGGAGCAGTCAGGATATAGTTTTGACGTTCCTGACGATCCATTTCACTTGAAGAGGGCTTAAGAACGATGCGCATACTTTCTCCGGTGTTTCTGCTGAAGAAGCTGAAGGCCATTTTCCCGGTGCCGCGATAGATCAGATTACCTTTACCAAAGCTGCACCCCGTAATCACCTGCACGGCGTCTGCTCCGCAGGCATCATTTTCCGTTACACACACGACTTCCTCATCCTGAGAAAACTTAAGGCCCATTTTTTCCTGAACTGCTTCACATGCTCTGAAACCAATCGCTAACCCCGGACATTCATGACCATGAAAGGCCACCGCCTTTTCCCACAACTGCTTATCCATAATCACCTATTCCTTTCCTTAATTGATGCTTTATGATGATGCATTATGCTCTTTACATTATGCTTTATTCGCTTTAACACCTTGTTCAGGGAAGGGCACGACTATTTTGGCCCCATGGGCATATTCTATAGCCACCGGTATGCCGTACACTTCGCCGATAACCTTGGCATTCATAATTTCTTCGTCGCCATAGGCATAAATTCCTCCGTCTTTAATAAAGAGAAACCGGTCGCAATAGCGCAGGGCAAGATTCAGATCATGAATGACCATGAGGACACAGATGTTTTCCTCCTTGGCAATTTTCCCTACCAAGCCAAGCATATCATGCTGATTTTTCAAATCCAGATTGCTCGTCGGTTCATCCAGCAACAGCACTTTAGGCTGTTGGGTCAAAGCCCGGGCCAGCATGACTTTTTGCAGTTCCCCGCCGGAAAGCTCATCGATATAAGCCAACGACATCTGGCTTAATTCCAACTTTTCGATCATGCCATGAACGATCTCATAATCTGCTTCCGTAGGACTGAACCTGATATAGGGTTTGCGTCCCAGCATCACCGCATCATAAACCGTAAACCGTGCGGTTTCACTATGCTGGGCTACATAAGCCATCTCTTTCGCCACATTGGTGCGGGACATGCTGCACAAATCCCGTTCATCCAGAAGAACCTGGCCAGAGCGTGGGGACAGTATTCTATTGAGGCATTTGATCAAGGTGCTTTTTCCTGCGCCGTTATTGCCCAGAATGGCCACACAATGTCCGTAGGGAGCCTCGAAATGCATATCCTCCAGGACAAGGCGGGAGCCATATTGAAAGCTTAGCTCCTGAACTTTCAGCATATTTATTTTTTCGCCCCCTTGTAAATGAGATAGATGAACAGCGGTGCACCGAGAAATGAGGTTATGGCACCAATAGGCAGCACGATGGGGGCTATGATGGTTCGGGAACAAAGATCACTTAGCAGCAGGATGCAAGCCCCGGCCAGCATGGAAGCCGGCAGTAAAAACCGGTAATCGCTGCCCACAAACTTTCTGACCATATGGGGTGCCACCAACCCCACAAAATCAATAATGCCCACGAAAGATACCGCACTGGCCGCCAGCAGGGCAGCCAGCACCATACTGACTATAATCAGCTGATCCACATGGATCCCCAAACTCCGTGCCGTCTGCGATCCACTTTGTATCCCATTGTAACTCCAGCTGTTAAACATAAAATAGACAAAAGTCGGACCAAGAATGATAAGGATCAGCCCAATTTCATGCCAGCTGGTGCGTCCAAGATCGCCAAAAGTCCAATAGACTGCCGAAGCCAACGCCACATCGTCGGCAAAGTATTGAACCAAGGCAACCCCCCCGCGAAACAGAGAAGAAAGAGCGACGCCGGCTAAGACCATGGCGGCAGGGGTAACAGTTTTGATCCGGGACAAGACTAAAATAACGAATACGGAAATCATCCCCCCCATAAAAGCGCATGCTGTGACCAGATAGGGGTTGGTAATACTGATGGCTCCGCTTCCCGCAGCATTATGCTGAGAACCCGCGCTAAAATAAACGATAGCAATGGCAGCCCCGAAAGCAGCCCCATGAGAGATGCCTAAGGTTGATGACGAGGCCAGGGGATTGCGCAGCACACTTTGCATGACACAGCCTGCCAGAGCCAAGGCTCCCCCCACCACGATGGCGGTAAGGATGCGGGGCAGGCGTACATTCCAAACAATGGCCTGGGCCTGAGCCGTGCCTGTACCCATGAATGTCCTGAAGACCTCTCCCAGAGTCAGACCGGCAGAGCCGGCTGTAATCGAAAACAAAGCCACACCAAGCAGCAGGGCAATCAGTACCAGGATGACAAACCTTTTTCTGGCCATATACTTTCCGTAAGCTTCCCGGTAGTGAAGCTTACTCCCCTTATTGACCAAGTGTAATCTTTCCAAAGGATAATCCAGCCTCCTTCATATCGGCATAGATCCCCTTTCCTAAGAACTTTTTATAGATCTCATCCACTTTAGCCTCCATATCAATGTCGGCAAACTTCTCGGGGAACAGTACCTTACCCGCATAGTAGGCATCGGCAATTGCCGTTTCAATATTGGTCGTATAATTATTAAAGCTGATGATCGAGTAAACATTTTCTTCTGTCACCGCGCGCAGAGAATTGAAATAATCGGGCTTCTTTGCATATTCTTCATTGACCAGACTTATATTGCCGGGGTCAAGGAAGATAACATCAGGATCCCAGACCTGAATCTGTTCCCAATCCACTTCAAAGCCTTCTTTCTTTCCTACCTCATCCATGACACCACTGACATTAATCGCTTTAAGGGGGCCCAAGCCACCGTAGGTTCCGGCAAATCCCCGGCCCCCCTGATTGGATATAGCCCCGGCATACACCGTCGGTTTGTCTGCCTCCGGAATATCCTTAGTACGGTTATTGAGGTCGGCCTCATATTGGCCCAGATAAGCAATCACCTCAGCACAGCGTTCTTCTTTCCCCAATATTTCACCTATTAATTTCAGGGATTCAACGGTATTTTCTTCAAATAAATTGCCCTGAATAGCGGTAGATACTACAGGAATACCTGTCTTGGCGGCAAGCTGGTCAAGAGCGTCACTGGTATAACTACAGAAAATGACATCCGGCTGCAGGGCGATTATCTGCTCTTCATAGGCGGTATAGCCTCGGCCGCCGCCCTTGCCGATACTGGGGAGGTCTTTGAACTGATCATGATAAACATAGTTATAAGGCCGCCCTATCACTCCGCTCTTGTCGGTATCTTCAATGCCAATCACGAGATCCGTGGCCTGGGCATAAGCGATCAGCCGCAGAGCACCGGCACCGGTACAGATGATGGAGTTTATCTTTGTCGGCACCTCCACTTCTCTTCCCATCATATCGGCAATCACCTGTGTACTTTTCTCTGCACTATTCTCTTTACCGCCGTCTTCCTGACCGGGATTCTGAGATACCTGACTTGCGCATCCTGTCAGAATAAGAAGCGGAATCATCAAAAATAGCAACCATTTTTTCAAAACATTCATCTCCTCTTTTTACTTTTTTAAATATTCTTATATATGTTTTAGACAGCATTATGCTGAACTTTATTGTTTAAGAAAAAACTCATTTATTAATCTCTGACCCAAAAAGATCAATAATGAGCAAGGAAGAGAAGGTATATTGAACCCTGCCAAGGGAATCCAATATCAATATCAGTCAAACTGAAATCACCAAAAGAATCGGATTTCTCACTAAATATTACAAAAAGACCATGAAGTATCCTCCCTATATTAGGGAAAAAGACCTCCATGGTCTTCGTTACACTATGAAGATTTACCTACACTGAAATAATCTCGCTGAGAACTTTCAAAAAGCTATCTATAAATTAACAATTCTTCTCTTATCCTACAAGCCCCCCAGGGGTATTATTTTTCCAATATCCTTAATATTCTTATCGATAGCTTCATAGATAGAGCCGTCCCCGCCAGTGCTTTAATATAGCCCTTAAGCTTTTCTTCTTCCGGCAGGGTGATATCCCGATAGGTTTTAATTCTATTGATTGTATTACCAAGCTTCCCATCTATACACTCAAGCCTATTTTTTTAAAACAAGCCAGTTTAGAAAAGAAACCCATTTTATTGATCCCAGACCCAAATGGGACCAAAAAATGAGCAAGAAGAGAAGGTATATTGAATCCTGCCAAGGAAATCCAATATCAGGATTTGAGAACCTAACAACCTGATGAAAATCCAATGCAATGCCAAAAGACCATGGAGTGTCCGCCCTCTAGTTAGGGTAAACAGACCTCCATGGTCTTCGTTATACTATGATAGGGTGACAATTCCCATCCATCGTCAACTCCTGAATCTAAGCCTAGCTTAACAATTCTTTCCTTATCCTGCAAGCCCCTTGGGGGGATATTTTTTATAATTTTCTCAGCCTGTCTTCACCGCACAGAGCATGAATGTCGGAATTGCCTTATATAATTGCTCATAATATTCATCATACAATCCTTTGGGAAGGCTGAACTTCACAGCAATCTCTTCACAGCCCATATTGGCGAGGGTCATAAAATCCCACTGCGGCCGCCAGCAGCCGGAAAGGGGCAGCTCCCTGAAGATATTGTCCAGCTCCCCGCCATGATCACTTTCTTTGAGCTCAAAACCATGTTCAACCACAGCGGCCTGCCCTTCCTCAAAGTTACGTCTCGCTGTGTCGTCACGCAGATGCAGGAACCAGTTGGCGTCGAAGTTAATCAGCTTCCCGTGGGGCTTAAGAACACGGAGCCATTCACCATAAGCACGTTGCGGGTTCTCTAATACCCAAGTCATATTTCTGCTGATCACAATATCAAATACAGAATCCTGGAACGCCAGGTTCTGCGCGTCCATCTGCATCAGCTTGGTCAGCTCCGGTCTGCCCAGCTTCTCTATATTTTTACGAGCCTCTGCCAGCATTTTACCGTTAAAATCTACGGCAGTGACGTGGTGGCCCAGGCAGCTCAGAAAAATCTCAAAGAAACCGGCGCCACACCCTACATCCAAAATCTCCAGTTTTCGATCAGTCTGAACAAAGGGTTTCAGGATGCTTTTCCAGAGCGCGTTCTTCTCACTTGTTAATTCATCGACACTGATTTCTGTAAAGGCTTCCGCTTGGGTGCTCCAGTAATCATTGATGATAGCCAATTTGCTCACACCGCTTTTCTGATTAATTGAATTTTGATCACGACTTCAACAATCCGCTCTTATCAACCTGATTGGCAACCAGATCTTTGTAAAAGCCTTCCTGAGCGATCAATTCGCTGTGATGCCCAACCTGCACGACGCGGCCTTTGTCGAGCACCACCAGCTTGTCCGCAGCCATAATCGTGGACAGGCGATGGGCAACGACAACCGTGGTTCTGTCGCCTAATTTATCATGCAGCGCCTGCTGAATAAATTTCTCGTTCTCACTGTCCAGACTGGAAACGGCCTCGTCCAAGACAAGGATCGGCGGGTTTTTCAGTACGGCACGGGCAATAGCGATACGCTGCCGCTGTCCCCCGGAAAGACAAAAACCCCGTTCCCCGGCAATCGTATCGTACCCATTGGGCAGCTCCATAATGAAATCATGAGCATAGGCCGCTTTGGCCGCTTCTTCAATTTCCCCATCCGTCGCCTCCGGCCTGCCCAGCCTGATATTCTCCCTGATGGAAACATTAAAAAGAAAAACATCCTGCAGAACCGCCGCGGTTAAGTCACGCAGGTTATCCAGAGACATGTGGCGGATATCGACGCCGCCTATGCGTATGGAACCGCCTTCAGCATCCCAATAACGCAGCAGGAGGTTGATACATGTGCTTTTGCCGGCACCGGAGGGGCCGACCAGGGCAACAGTCTGGCCTGGCTCTATGGCAAAGCTCACATTGTCCAGGACCTTGTCCAGGTCATCATCATAGCGAAATGAAACATGCTCGAAGACGACCCTATGCTGAAGCGAGGAGCAATCCATATCCTTCCCATCGTCTTTTACGACAGGAGCGGTATCAAAAACCGTCTGAATGCGGTTGGCTGCGGCAAAAACATTGCCAAGATTTCTGGCGACGCCGCATACTTCAATGATCGGGCTGAACAGCAATGCGGAGAGCATGACGACCATGGGATAGACCTCAAAAGCCAAAACATTTTGAGATACGAATACGGCGGTCACAGCCATGACGACAACAGTAAAGACCCCCACAAAAATCTGCATCAGGGCACTCTCCGTCCCCGCCCGTTTACCGTATGTCAATTGCGCATCGTAGAGACTCTGCATGCTCTCCTTATTTCTCCCTTTGTAGCGCTCCAGATAATTCAGAGTCAGCAGCTCGCGCAATCCCTGAATGCCTTCGATGGTGACCGCATTGGCTTCGGCTGCTTTTTCACGGACTTGCCTGCCCTGCTCATCGGCCTTTTTCTGCAGCAGAAAGGGTGTCCATATGGTTAATATGGAAAATATCATCATGAGCAGAGAAAGCAGGATATGAATCTTGGCCAGCAGGACAAGCAGCACGATCGTAATTGCCACCGCGACCAGGAAGCTTCCGAAGGTATGGGCCAGAAACCACTCCAGAATTTCGACGTCACTCATCAGCGTGGCCCCGATCTGACCGGAACGCTTCTTTAAAACGAAGGCCGGCGAGATGGTTTCCATCTTGTCATACAGCTTGATCCTGAAATCTCTCAAGACCCGGTAAGCTACATCATGACCGAACCACATCTCTCCGTAATACATAACAGCCCTCAAAACAATACAAACACAAAGCCAGCTGAAGAGCACGCGGAATTCAGGCAAAAGTCTGCCTTCCATGGCCAAGGCCGCCATGTAGGCCACGATGCCGGCGGAGCCGATTGTCCCGATGTGCTTTAAAAAGGTGGTGACGATGGTGGCTATCATCTCCAAGGAATAGGGCTTCATGGAGGCGATAAGGCGGAGGGTATTTTTAATGCGCGTCGTTTCATGCTTGCTTTCCCCGTTAGGCATTGTTCTCATCCCCTCTCTGGGCACGAACGAGATCGGCATATATGCCGCCCTTCAGCAATAGCTCTTCGTGGGTGCCTGCCTCTGCCAGCTCACCATGATCCAAAACAACTATCTTGTCCGCATTCTGCACTGTGGAAAGCCGATGGGCAATGATGATGGTGGTGCGCCCCTTGGTGAGCGAATCCAGCGTATTCTGAATTAGGGCTTCATTCCTGGCATCCACACTTGAGGTCGCCTCATCCAGGATCAGCAGCGGCGCATCCTTCAGGATGGCACGGGCAATCGCCAGTCGTTGCCTCTCCCCTCCGGAAAGATTGACACCCCGCTCGCCAACGACAGTAGCATAGCCTTGGGGAAGCTCCATGATAAATTCATGGGCACCGGCCGCTTTGGCCGCGGCTATGACTTTGTCATCAGCAGCATCGGTGTGGGACATACGGATATTCTCAAACACGGTTCCGTAAAAAAGATAGGTATCCTGAAACACCACGGCGATCTTGCTTTGCAGATAACTGATGCCGTAATCCTTTATATTTATGCCGTTCATCAAGATGCTGCCCTGGGTCGGCTCATAAAAGCGGAAGAGCAGATTGACCATGGTTGATTTGCCTGATCCGGATTTGCCGACAACGGCAATGGTTTGACCGCCTTTGATCTCCAGATTGATTCCTGCAAGGGCCGGCTTCGCCTCTTCGTTATAAGCAAAGGTCACATCCTGAAACTGAACTGCCGGCAGGGGACCATCCAGCGAAACAGTATCGGCATGCTCTTTTTCCGTGATTTTCAGCTCTTCATCCACGATTTCAAAAAGCTCCTCCGCCACGGACAAGCCCAGAAAGCTGTTGTGCCAGTGGCCGTTAAGCTCCGACATCGGGCGGGCGCATTCCGCGGCAAGAAACAGGAAAGTGGATATCGCCATCACGGGAAAGATCCCTGACTCTGCCCGATAGGCGGCGATGGCCACGGTTATTGCCGACGCGACCGAAGTCAGCAGCATCATGAGGCCTGAATCGATCAGAGAGAAGGTTGTATTGCGAATGGCCTGCACATAAAAGCCCTGGGCGTTTTCAGCCAGTTCACGGCCCTTGGCCCGGCTGGCTTTAAAGGCCATCAATGTGGACATCCCCTGGACAGCATCTATATATTGGGCGTTGAGGGTCGCATAGGAGCGCCAGTAGGTCACAATGCTGCGGCTGACCAGCGGTACGGTTAAATAGGGGACAATAACGCAGAGCAGCATGGACACAATGATGATCAGGCCTGTCACCACATCGAGGGACGTCAGATAAATACCGATGGCAAGACCGGATATGGATATGGTTATTATCTGGGGAATATAGTTTACGAGGAACGGCTCCAGGGATTCGATCCCATCCAGCACCAGGGACTGAACCTTCCCGCTCCGCTTATCGCTCAGATACCCCGGACCGAGATGGAGTATCTTGTCGAAGACCAAAAGCCTTATCTTGTTCTTGACCTTAGCGGCCACTACCTTGCTGTAGCTCTCCATCATACGGCTCAAAAATCCGCGCAGAAGCACCGCTGCCAGCGCGATTAGGACCGGGGCGACAATAGCCTGCAAATCACTGCGCGCAAAAACAATGGACACGGCTTTGGCCATGGCCAGTGCCTGTCCGATATAGGTGGCGCTGATTGCCAAGCCAATCAGAACCTTCAAAGCAACCTCACCCTTAATTGCCGCGACGTATCGCAAGAGGCGTCCATATGCTCTCATCTGTTTATCCTCTCGTTATTTATATAGGGAAAAAAGCAAGCCGCCTGATGTCCGGGCCCGCACTCCGTGAGCTGAGGTCTTTTTTCGGCGCAAACCTGCCTTCTCCTGCCGCAACTCGCCAAGAAGCAGCATCCACTCTCTTCAGCATTCAACTCTGCCGATGGTATGGCCGGCAGTTCTTTATTGGTACCGGAAGTATCCAGCATAAAAGCTTCCGCACAGGATATGAGCAGCTCTGTATAGGGATGAAGGGGATAGTTCATGATGCATTCTGTTGTACCGCACTCTACTAATTTTCCCCGGTACATCACAAGGACCCTGCTGCACAGACACGAGACAAGAGCCAGATCGTGGGAAATAAATAAATAGGTTGACTTTTTTTCCTGCTTTAACCTGACCAGCAAACGCAGAATCTGTGCCTGAACCGTAACGTCAAGGGCGCTTGTTGCCTCATCGAAAATCAGCAGATGAGGCTCGGTTAAAAGGGCCCGGGCAATGGCCACACGCTGACACTCTCCCCCGCTGAGCTGCCGTACCCGCCGGTGCATATATTCTTCCGGGATTTCTACCATGCGCAAGGTTTCCCTTATGATCGATTTCCCTTCTGCCTTAGATGTTTTACGGGTATGGGACAGCGCCTCGTATAGGCAGGCAAAAACCGTCATATGCTTAGCGAAGGTATCTGAGGGATCCTGAAACACCATATTGACTCTGTGTTTCCGCCCGCGGCCTTTCTCAATGCGAATGGGTTTGCCATTCAGGAGTGCTTTTCCTGAACTGGGCGCTTCCAGGCCCGACAGCAGGCGAGCCAGAGTACTCTTGCCGCAGCCGCTCTCCCCCACCAGGCCGATGGATTCTCCTTCTTGAATTGAGAAACTCACATTATCAACAGCGGTGAGCTCTTCGTAGCGCTTGGTCAGATTTTCAATGGTCAGGATGTTACTGTGCATATTTTTCTCCTGCCAATCGGCACATAACCCTATGGTCTGAGCCAATCTCCCGGGTTTGGGGAAGGGTTTCCCTGCACAGCCCGCAGCCTAGGGGACATCGGTTATAAAATGAGCAGCCTTGAGTTTTCTCTTCATGGTAAATCGTCGGGCCCATTGGCAGCCTGCCCTTTTTGTTTAAAACCGAATTGATCAGCATGTGGGTATAAGGGTGGGCGGGACTGGAGAGAACCTGAGCTTTGGAGCCCGATTCGATCAGCCGCCCGTCAAGCATGACGCCGATTTTGTCTGCCATACGGGCGACAACGCCTATATTATGAGTTACAAGAAGCATAGCGGCGCTGCAATTTTCCTGCAGTTTTTTCAGTGTACCCACAACTTCTACCTGTACCGTAACATCCAAAGCAGATGTGGGCTCATCCGCCAGAATCAGAGTGGGGTTCATCGCCATGGCCATGGCCAGTGCTACTCTTTGAATTGTGCCGCCGCTCAGCATGCCGGGATAGGATTTGAGGATTCGTTCCGGCTCTTTTAAAGCCAGTGTCTTCATACACTCCTGGGCCAGGCGGTCGGATTCCCTTCGGCTTATTTTTGCCCTGACCGAAAGGGCCTCATGAAATTGTTTCCCCACCTTCATGATCGGATCCATTGCGCTGCCGGCTTGCTGGTGGACGGTCGCAATGGCTGCTCCGCGCAGTTTTCGCAGCTCCGGCTGTGGCAGTGAGATGAGCTCTTTCCCTTCAAATACGACCTCGCCTTCAATATATCTGCCGCCCTCTCCCAGCAATCCGGTAATTGCTTTGAGTAAGGTTGTTTTTCCGCTGCCGCTTTCGCCAACCAGGCAATAGGTCTCATGACTTTTCATAGCAAGGGTGACGTCTTTGAGAGCCAAATGATTGCCATAGGCTACGGAAAGCCTGTTTATTTCGAGCAAGAGCTCACCTCCTCCGCAACCTGGTTTTCGAATACTTAGGCGTTAATATCCGTATTTTCGTTCAGCAAATAGTATTCGGTGGCTTGGGTGGAATAGCCGGTGACTTTTTTATTGGCTGCAATCTGATATTTGAGGTGCCCAATCGTCAAGAACCCGCAGTCCTCCACGATCTTTTTCTGAATTTCTTGGGCAAGCTCTTGCCTTTTGCCGTCAGCAAATTCTTCATCGAGCTGAGCGATTAGTGCGTCAACCTCCGGATTTGCATACTTGCCGTAGTTATAGTCAGCGCCGCTTTTAAGCATAATGTCCGCAAAATACTGGGGATCCGCCACAGGCGCCATGATATAGCTGTTGAGCGCCAGATCAAAACCGCCGTTTTTGAGAAAATTGGTATGGGGCTCATAATCGTTGATCCGGATGTCGATGCCGATGCCGATTTCCTTTAGGGACGCCTGAATCGCCTCGCAAAATGTCGGCAGCAGGCTGCCATGAGAACCATAGGAGTAGAGCTTGAAGCTCATGGGTACCCCATTCTTATCTAAGATGCCATCGCCGTCGCTGTCTGTATATCCGGAATCGGCAAGAAGCTTCTTGGCCCCTTCCTTATCGTAGTCGACGCCTTTAATCTTTCCATAGGAAAAGCTGACGGGGAAAATTGCCGTCGCCGCTTCTGAGTTGCCTTTGTTGATAACGTCAGCAAAGGTCTCCCGGTCAATGGCCATGGTAATGGCCTTGCGCACATTAAGATCGGACAGAAATTGATTTTCAAAATCAAAATACATAACTTGCGAACGGGAGCCCGAGGATTTCGTCACATCAAACCGATCGTTGCCCATAAACTGCATAATATTCTCAGTAGGAAGCTGAAAGGCAAGATCGACTTCTCCATTATCTAGGGCCATCGCCTGAGCGTTGCCATCCGTGATGTATTTTATGGTGATGGAGCCGAGCTTGGGCGTACCGTTCCAATAGTCTTGATTGGCGGTTAGTTCCATCTGGCCTTCCGCCATCGACTGTATCACAAAAGGCCCGGTGCCAACCGGTATACCCGTTTCATCGCTAAGGGTATCACTATCCAGGATGGTGCAGACAACGTCCGCCATGTTGTTAGGAAGGGCGGCATTGATCCCATTTGTTTTGACCGTGAGCTTTTGTCCATCCACTGCTATGGAGGCGATATTCAGCATGGTCACCGCCCGCGGGTTCATGGCAATCGTGCGCTCCAGGCAAGCCTTAACAGACTCGCCCGTCATTTTTTTCCCATTAGAAAAGTTTACGTCATCACGCAGGATAAACTCCCAGGTGAGCTCGTCAAGGCGCTGGTAGGTTTGGACAAGCCAAGGCTCCAGCTCCAAATGATCATTAATTTTAAAAAGGCGCTCGCCGACACCGATACGGGTGGTGTCCCAGCTTGTTTTACCAGGGTCAAGTGATTTGATTTCCGAGTGATAGGCAACATTCAAGTGCTTTGCCCCGGCCTCAGTCCGGCTTGTCCCCGGGGATTCGGAGCCAGGGCTGACCGCTGCGGGCGTGTTGGAGCAGCCGGCCAGGATCACAGCCGCCATGACCAGCAGTATGAAGCCTTTTAATCGTCTTTTCATAACTTTCCTCCCCTATTTTGTTTTTACATTACAGACAGCTCTTGCTGTCTTACTGCCATATAGTCCTGAACACTGTCACCAAGCCGGTTTAAAATGATGACGGTGATCAGTATTGCAATTCCTGGAAATAACGTCTGCCACGGTGCTGTCATGAGTACTTTTCGGCCTTCACTGATCATAAATCCCCATTCAGGTATGGGTGGCGTTGCGGAGAGTCCCAGGAAAGAAAGGGCTGAAATCTCCAGCATGGTTCCCGCCAGAGCGTTCATGGCTGTTACAAACAATAATGAACTGATATTGGGAATAACATGATGAATCATAATGTAGGCTGAGCCGCATCCGCACAGTCTCGCCGCGTTAACATAGCCCGCGTTCCTGATCTTCAGCACCATGCTTCTCGCTATTCTCGCATAGGATATCCAGCCGATTACACCGAGGGCAATCACCGCATTGCCAAAACCGGCTCCGAGGACGCCGACGATGGCAATCGCCAGAACCTGACCGGGAAACGACTGAAAGATCAGTAAAAGCCGTTTCAGGATATTATCTACGATCCCGCCATAATATCCGGCAGCCACTCCTATCAAAGTACCCAATACACCGGTAATGGCCACGATCAGCAATGTTGCCGACAATGAACTCCGCGCACCGGTCAACACCCTTGAGAACAGACATCTCCCCAAATTATCCGTTCCAAACCAATAGTCGTAACTTGGCGGCTGATCAATGGCCATGACATTGGTCTTATAGGGATCATAGGGAGCTATGCTCTCACCAAACAAGGCAACCAAGAGCAGGCCCAGGGTAAGTACTATATACACGGCAAGCCTGATTTTTGTTCTTTGGCATTTCATCCCATCGTGCATTAGGTCGTTCTCCCCTTAGCCTTTTTAACACGCGGGTCAAAAAAACTGTATGATAGTTCTGTCAACCCATAAAGAAGGCAGAAGATCAGAGAAGTTGTCACAACAAAACCTTGAATAATTGTATAGTCTCTTTCGTTAATTGCGTTAAGGGCCAAACGCCCCAATCCCGGCCAGGAAAAAATTGTTTCCACGACTGCTGTTCCGCCAATCAATTCTCCAAAGCTGAGGGCAATAAGGGTCATGATGGGGAGCATCGTATTTTTCAGAACATGGCGAAAGAGAATTCTTAATTCACCGACACCCTTTGACCTGAGTCCATTGACGTAGGGCTCCCTCAGTTCTGCGGAAAAAGTAGCCCGTATCTGCCGCACCATTCTCGCGCAAATACCGGTAGCAAGGGTTACCACAGGCAGGATGATGCCGGCCGCTCCTGCCGTGCTGCTCATCACAGAGATTAGTTTCAGTTTGTAGGCAAAAACATAGAGCAGTCCCAGTCCGACTAAAAAGGAGGGCATAGCCAACCGTATGAAGGCAAGGGTGCAGGTGAGTTTGTCAAAGGCCCTGTCTTTTTTTACAGCTGCCAATACACCAACAGGCAACGCCACAGCAATACCGGCAGCCAGACTGACGGCCGCTAACAGCAGGCTGTTTTTGAGCGCGTTCATGATCCGCGGCGTCACGTTTTTCCCATCGACCATGGAAACGCCGAGATCCCCCTGAACAAAGCCCGACAGCCAGGAGCCATACTGCTCAAGAAACGGCCGGTCCAAACCCATTTCGGCTCTTTTCGCAATAATATCCTGCTCGGTTGGCATGGCCCCCCCTGCGCGCAGTATGGTCACCGCCGGATCACCGGGCGCAAGATGCATAAGGGAAAAAGATAAGAAGGTCACACCAAACAGCAATATCGCTACGTCGAATAGTGTCTGCAATAGTTTCTTAATACCGTGTTTCCACATTTGTCTCTCGCTTCCGCCAGTCACTGCCCGTCTTTGTCCGCAGGTGACAGTGCCCTAACCTGGATTCATAATTTGGAGGGGATTGAGGCCTTATCCGCTGTGACCATAAAAAGGGGGACAGAGCGGTAAAGGAGCTGTTTTTCCTCACTATACACCTCTTCATTAAGTCTGGGTGTAACTTTTATCTTTTCATATCCAAATACCGGCAGTTGCTCAGTATCCCAATCCGGACGCAGGATATTATTAAAGTACAGGAGCTTTTTGAACTCTTCCTCTGTTTTCTCATCCCCGCGATATGAATTGGGCGGAGTGCCATATTTCTCCCTGTACTCCGCCTCGTCTGCTTTTCTGGCGGCATTCCAATCCTCATTAAGTGTATAGTGCCAATTCCCATCCAAATACAGCAGGCGCCCGCCCGGCTTCAAGACACGCAGCCATTCTTTAAAGGCTTTTTCAGGCTCATAGAGTATCCAAGTGACATTGCGCCCCACGATATAGTCGAAGGTATTGTCAGGAAAATCCAGTGAATGGCTGTCCATTACACTGAACTCTGCGTCAATCCCCGCCTTTTGGGCGTTTGCAACTGCGGTTTCAATCATTTTTTCAGAGCAATCAATGCCATGAACATCCCAGCCCATGCTTCCCATCAGCAAGGCAAAAAAACCAGGACCAGTGCCAACATCCAGCACTTTGCCGGCCGGGCAGGGCGCATTGCCGATGAGGAGGTCGCTCCATTTTTTGGACAGCTCACCGGAGAATTCATTTTGAATAATCGCATTGTAGCCATCGGCGCAAAAGCTCCAACGCTTGCCGATTGCTTTTGCTTCAGAAATTCCCATATGTATCACCTTTCGTTTGCATAATATTAAAAAATGACAAAAGACCATGAAGTGTCCATCCCTGGTTAGGGCAAACAGACCTCCATGGTCTTCGTTATACTATGATGAAATGGCCCCATCCATGGCCAACCTCCAAAGGTATTCATAGTTTAGCAATTCTTTTTTTATCTCACAAGCCCCATGGGGGGATATTTTTTGGCTCATTTTATAAACCGGTCAATGGCCTTATTCAGATTTTCCATAGCCTCCTCATTACCAAGCTCCCAGGCATCAACAATGCAATGCTCAATATGATCCTTAAGAATAACCTTACCGGTATTATTGAGTGCGGCTATAACTGCCGATAATTGAATCAGCACTTCGCTGCAGTCCTTCTCCTCTTCTACCATCCGTTTCACTGATTCCAGATGGCCAATGGCCCGGGATAACCGATTGAGTACGGCTTTGGTGTGATGGTGAGTGTGGCTGTGGCCCTTCTCTCTCATGATAATCATCCGACTCCTTCATTTAACAAATTAAGACATCTAACAAATTAAGACATCCGCGAAAAAATAAAAAACCACAGAGTTAACCCCTTTTGGGCTAAACCTCCATGGTTTAATTAAATCTTATTCACTTCTTGTGAGGTATGTTATTCGCTCTAATTTTGCTTTTTCCTCCTTTAGGGGCTTTTACTTCGGTTTATCAGTTGTTTGTTGATACAAGCTCGACTTGGGCATGGGTGAAATGGGGTGTAGTGCCTAATATAACTTCTAGTTCAGGGTAATTACGCTCAATCAGTAACCGGTAGTTCTCATGAAAAGCGCAGAAAGTGCTTATGCAATTCGTGAAATGAATAGCCTCCACTTGAAAATCCGCTAAGTTTTCTATTTGGGCGATAATCCGATAAGGGGCGATTTGAGACGGACACCCCGGACAATTGACCACTCCTACCAGCTCAACCTGTATATCCCTGGCATATCTACCAAATGCACCAACTCTGTTTTTCACATCATACAGGCATTGGGCGCTGGAACAGCCAAGCTTTTGAGTCACTTTCGAGCAGCAAAAAAGCGCGATTTTCATTGCTGCATGCACCTCCTCACCGTTTCTCAATAGGCCTTTGCCCATTAAACAGGTCTCAGTCCACAATAAAAAAGCCATAGAGTGCCCGTAAATCAGGCAGACCTCCATGGCCTTGCTCATGCATTTTTAGTTTCATCGTCTTATAAATGAATACTAGAGATCAACCCTTAGAATCTGATTTTTTCTAAGATTTAGCGAAAATCTTCAGATTTCCCTTACAGCTGATATCTATTCGACGCTTGAGAATAATCTCCTTCTCTGTCTGTCGTTATATCCCCCCTGGGAGCTTGTCTGAATTTTTCGACATTGTTATACTCATTCCAATTACATTTAGGATGATTTTACGAAGGAGGATTTTATGAAAAAGAAACTTGCTCTGGTATTATCTGTACTTCTCATGATTACGATCACAGCTTGCTCCAGCGGTGCCGGTAAGACGGTGGAAGACACACCTTTCCAAAATGGCTCTGCCCAGCCCCCAGCCGATGAGATAGTCGCTTATGTGGGCGGCACTATTTTTGACAGCAGCCTGGACCCTGTTAAGGGGGCCATGAGCTATGGGTATTCCTTTACCAACTGTGCCCTGCTGAGGGTAAATCCGGATTCTAACTACGAAGGCGACATGGCCACAGAATGGTCGATTAGTGATGACGCTTTGGTCTATACCTATACACTCAGAGAAAACGTCAAATTCAGCGATGGTTCAGATTTTACCGCCGACGATGTGGTTTTTACCTACAATACGGTCAAAGAGAATCAGGCACACAACGAGAATGTCGATCTTACCAAGCTGGCCTCGGTCAAGGCGCTCAATAATTATACGGTGCAGTTTACCCTGTCGGAACCCTATTCACCTTTCCTTGATGCCACCGCCTGCTTGGGGATTGTGCCCAGTGACAGCTATGACAGCAAAACATTCGACCAATATCCCATCGGAACCGGAGCCTGGATCGTCACCCAATATGATTCCAACCAACAGATTATTGTCAGGGCCAACGAGAATTATTACGAGGGTGCTCCCGCAATCAAAAAGGTAACCTTTGTCTCTATGAACAGTGAAGCAGCTTTTTCCAACGCCAAATCAGGTCAGCTGGATATTGTGATGATCGGACCCAATTACACCGCTGAAAAAGTAGCTCACATGACGACCGAAAGATTTGAAACAATGGATATCAGGATGATCAATCTCCCGGTTCTCAAGGAACAAACCATGAAAAATCCCGATGGGAAGGAGATCAAGGTAGGGAATAACGTGACATCAGACATCAGTGTCCGCAAAGCCCTGGCGATCGGCATCGACCGTCAGACGATTATTAACCACGCTTTTAACGGCATCGGCAAGCCTGCGGTCAGCTTCACTGCCAATCTGCAATGGGCCAATACCGATACCTATCAAGATAACAGGAAAGAGGAAGCGGCCGCCCTGCTCCAAGATGCCGGTTGGGTGGATACGGACGGCGACGGCATCCGGGAGAAAAACGGCATAAAATGCGAATTTGACGTTTATGCCCCCGGCTCCGACAATGAGCGCTTTCTGCTGGCCAACGCAGTTGCCGAGGATGCCTTACAGCTGGGCGTGAAGATAAACGTCAAAACCGCCAGCTGGGATGAGGTCGCTCATCTTCAAAGCAATTCAGGTATTGTCTGGGGCTGGGGCCAGTACAGCCCGACCGTATTGAATTCGCTGTTCAATTCCCAACTGTTCCTCAAAGGCGCTTATGATAACGTTTCTGGCTACTCCAACCCGCAGGTGGACGCAGACATTCAAAAGGCATTCACTTCCACCTCTCACGACAGCGCCATTGCCGCCTGGAAAGCAGTTCAGGCGACAGCCAATCAGGATTATCCCTATTTGTATATTGTGAATATCGAGCACTGCTATCTGGTCAACGATTCCTTGAATCTGTCTCTGGATACCCAGATTGCTCATCCCCATGGGCACGGCTCGCCGATTATCTGCAACATGAAGGATTGGAACTATAAATAATGACATCGAGAGGTCTTTCCGGTTACCGCACTTTTGGGGGAGATAAAAATGATCAGAACTAAACAAACTGTTTCCATTTTAGTCCGGATGGTTCTGCTGCTGGTGGCGGTCTGTGTGATTGCGTTCCTTTTGATTACAAGCTCACCCATAGATCCTTTGGTTTCCTATATCGGAACAAATTCTACCCTGTCGGAGGAAGCCAAGCAGGAGATTTCCGATTACTGGGGGCTTAATGACCCTTTGCCGGAAAGATTCTCGGCTTGGGCCACCAATGTGCTGCATGGGGACTTTGGCGATTCCATTACTTACAAAAAACCGGTGCGTGATGTGATTTGGGAGCGTTTCTCCTATTCCGCCGTCCTGATGCTGATCGCGTGGACAGCCTCCGGCGTGTTAGGCTTCCTGATCGGCATCGCGGCCGGTATGCGCAAGGGGAGTCTTTTTGACAAAATGGTCAAGACCTTTTGCCTATGCCTGCAATCGGCTCCGACCTTCTGGCTCGGCCTGCTCATACTCAGCCTTTTTGCCGTTACTTTGGGATGGTTCCCCATAGGCATGGCCGCTCCGATGGGCAAACTTGCCTCAGACGTGACGCTGGGAGACCGGGCCTACCATCTGGTGCTGCCGGCACTTACTCTTACCATTGTCAGTATAAGCAAGATCACACTTTATACAAGGCAAAAGCTGATTGAAACCATGGGCAGCGACTATATTCTGTTTGCGAAAGCAAGGGGTGAAAGCGACCGGCAGCTCGTCATTCGCCATGTGCTCAGGAATATCGCTTTGCCTGCCGTTACCATACAGTTTGCCTCCTTCAGCGAACTGTTCGGAGGCATGGCTCTGGCGGAAACCGTGTTTGCCTATCCGGGCATCGGTACGGCCACTACCGCCGCCGCCCTCAACGGCGATGTCCCGCTGCTGCTGGGTATCGCCATCTTCTGTGCATTGTTTGTTTTTTCGGGGAACCTGATCGCCAATATCCTGTATGGAGTGCTGGACCCAAGGGTGAAGGAGGGCGGCGACTATGTATGAGAACAAGCTTACACCTGCCGGAAAACTTGGACTGCCCAAGATCAACATAAGAACCAAAATGCTTATTTTGATTATTTTTTCCGCCATTTATTTATTCGGTATTCTTATTTGGGGTTTTTTCATGGACGAGTCCCTGTATGCGGTCAATTATACTCACAAGTTCATCCCTCCCGGCCTGGAGCATCTTTTCGGCACGGATTTTATGGGCAGGGATATGTTTTACCGCAGCATTAAAGGGCTGTCGACAAGCCTTGTCATCGGAGTGCTCGCCTCTGCTGTCAGCTCCGTTCTGGCCCTGCTGCTGGGGATAGCTGCAGCAACCATAGGCGGAAAATTCGACCGGTTTGTCAATTGGTGTGTCGATTGCTGCATGGGCCTGCCCCATCTGGTCCTGCTGGTTCTGATCTCTTTCATGTTGGGCCGCGGGGTGAAAGGCGTGGCGGTAGCCGTTGCTCTGACCCACTGGCCGGAGCTTACCAGGATCGTACGTGCCGAAGTTCTGCAGATTCGTTCCTCCCAGTATGTGCAGTTATCCTATAAGGCTGGAAAGTCAAGATTCTGGGTTGCCAAGGAACATATGGTACCTCATGTGCTCCCTACCTATTTGATCGGGCTGGTTCTGCTGTTTCCCCATGCTATCATGCATGAGGCCGCACTCACCTTTCTGGGCTTCGGCCTGCCGGCGGAATCCCCCGCGATCGGGGCGATTCTATCGGAAGCGATGGTCCATATCGCGACGGGTAAATGGTGGCTTGCCCTGTTCCCCGGCCTGTTGCTCTTGATCGCGGTCATCCTGTTTGACGTCATCGGCGAAAATCTTAAAAAGCTGCTGAATCCTAACAGCGGTAATGAGTGAAGAGGCGGTGAGGTGTATTCATGCAGCTTGAAGCAAAAGATATCTGTTTTCGTTATACGAGCAAAACGGCCCCCATACTCAGCCAGGTAAATTTTACATTGAAAGAGGGTGAAAAACTGGCCTTGGTCGGCCCTTCGGGCTGCGGTAAAAGCACCCTTGCCAAAATCCTGGCCGGATATATCAAGCCGTCCAACGGTACGGTGCTGCTGGGCGGCAAGCCCCTCCCTGATCAAGGCTATTCCCCTGTCCAAATGATCTATCAGCATCCTGAACTGGCGGTCAACCCCAGATGGAAGATGTCCAAAATCATTCATGAATGCTGGACCCCCAACGATGAACTTCTCAAGGACATGGGAATTGAGAAGGAATGGATGTCCCGCTGGCCAACAGAGCTGTCGGGAGGCGAGCTTCAGAGATTTTGCGTCCTACGGGCCCTTGGACCGGAGACAAGGTTTTTAATTTGTGATGAAATAACCACCATGCTGGACGTTATTACCCAGGCACAGTTGTGGCAGATCATTTTGGATATTGCCAATAAGAACAGGTTAGGCCTGATAGTCGTAACACATAATAACTATCTGGCGCACAAGGTCTGCGATAGAATCGTTAAGCTGACGGATATCAATCATGTCTGATCCGCAATTGGGCGGAAACGAAATGCAGGATGTTTTAAGCCACAGAGAGAAAAAAGCACATCATTGACCAAGCATTAGAGCATATTCGTGAATTAGAGGCACGGGAAATTTCTGATGCCGGGAACCACGAGATGATCTGGAACTATAGACGCATATGCTCACAGGCGCTGTTTTCACACAGCGCCTATTTTACTAATTTGGCGCACCAGGCTCCGTCCTTTTAATCTTCAAATTAGTCTTAATCGCCGGAGGATATTGTTTCAGCGTCTCCGCCATGTTCGTCGTTATCTTTAACGCCTCTTTCCTGTTGGCTTCTTTCTTCACCGGGTCCACTCTGTTTAAAGCGACGAGGGTTTTCAGCAGCTCCCCGTAAGCGCTGAGCATAGTGTCGCGATGCGTGGCGTATTGGGCGTTATATTTCATGCTCTCGGGATTAGCGTCCTCTTGTTGTAGCTCAGTTTGAGCAGTTGGCACAGTTTTCGGCTTGATGATCTTCCTTTCCACCGGGATCAGTTCCAGGGGCTTATCCATTGCCTTATCCGCTGCCTCTTCTGTCTTTTCTTGATTTTGCACCCCTTGATTCTCCGGTTCCCGGCGTTCTTCTTCCTCAGCCGTCCGCTCCCTTACCTTGACCGTCTGCTGAAGCTCCCGCTTGCTCATCTTTCCCACATCATTGTCCGCTATAAATTGGTCCCGATCCTCTACCGAGATCCCAAAGAGGGCAATCCCTTGGGTGTAGTTCAAATGGTGCACCGGTGCACCATTTGAGCCCTCTTCCCCATCGGTTGAGGAGAGTATCGGCCCGTATTCCCGGAAAATTTTCATCAGCCTGCTGGCCGTGCTCCGGGAGTAACTCACGGATTCAGTCAGCCATTTGAGCCACTCCCCGTGGGGTACCAGCTCTTTGGCCTCTGTCAGACGCCGCCCGATCTCTATGGCATTGCTGAGCAGCATTTTTCCACTTTGTTCCTTGATAACGTTAATTTCAGACGCTATTTGCCCAGGCGTCCTGTTGGAATTTTCCATCCTCATATCGGCCTGCCCATCCTTTTTTCAGAATACCTTTTCAGATACCGCTATAGGATATGCCAAACCCCAGACAAGTGTGAGGATTGGAGCCGTCAATAAAGATAATTAAGGCTCCTTGGACAAAAGTGCGTTCCAATAGTAACCATAGTACAGGCAGCTTCATACACTATACAACCATGCCGAACCTATCGGCCTCTGGCTTAGAGGGGAGGGAAAAAAATATGGCTATTGTCGATAAGCCTTTGACTTCAACCTTAGTGTTGAAATATCAAGATGGGTTGACACCTGCCGGTGATCCTCAAATTAAGCAAAAAAGCTTAAACTATGTGAGACCCGGTGTTGATCATGCGGTCCTCCATGAGATTGCTGTGGCATTATTCAGTCTCACAGAGCATCCGCTCATTGCTGTGATCCTGCGGGATAGCACGGAGTTAGTGGAAGAACCGGAGGACTAATACCCTCCCAATCCTGACTGGGGGCTGTGTCTGAATTTCCACCCAGCCCCCTCTAAGCACTTAAAACCGCAGATTTTTAACTATGGCCATACCTTGCTCATAGCCAGCCCCTAAAAGTGAAATGAACAAAAAAATCCCTCCCAACATAGATAAACACCCGTTTATCCAGTAGTGAGGGATTTGAAAATAAGCTTAAAAAGCTAATTGAAGCTCTGAACATTTCACATTCCTTCGAAAACCAAACCCAAATCAACGACCAGCTCCGGAAAAACGGTGACCCGAACCTTAGATTCCTCTGTGTAAACTTCGGGGCTGCCAAAACGTCCGTTTTCCTGCAAGGTAAATGATGAGAAGATCCGGCTGGACTACAAAGGTTGTCTCTTCATCCTTTTGGTTGCCTTCCGGAAGCCTTAAGTCAAAAGGTACCGCAAACACTTGACCCTACTCTTCTCTCTCGCCGTCATCATCGCGTCTGCCACCTCGTCTGTGGGGAAATACGCCCCCATAAAAGCCGTGGAAATCACCCCTGTGTCCGCCAAAGTTGCGGCCATGGTGATGATGGCACTGCCTGAGTCTCTCCATCATCTGCTTGCGCAAATCCCCGTCGCCATCGGTGAACTGTTCCTCAAGCCGTTCCGTGATGCGCTTGAGATAGTCGCTGAGATTGGCCAATTCCTCATTATTTAAAACATCAAACAATTTTTCCAATTCCGGCGGCATATCGCCCATCTCGCCGGCTACGGCGGCGCCTTTTTCAGTCAGCTTGATGTTGACACTGCGCCGGTCTTCTTCCGATGTTTCGCGGGTGATGAACTCATTTTTCTCCAGCTTATTTAAAAGTTCCGCCAGCCCCTGCTTGCTCATATCCAGCAAGTAGGTCAATTCTTTTTGACTGATTTCAGGCTTTAGCTTCAAGAGGGCAAGAACCCTTCCCTGTCCTCTTTGCGGATTACCCCAAGGCCCGAAATTCATAAAGCTCTGTGCCTGATAGCGATGCAGCAACCCTTGCAAACGCATGAACCGTCCTAAGATCTCTTTTTTTGTTTCACCCATGTGATGCACCCCCGTTTTTAATTTTATTTCGAGTTACTATAGTCAAGTACCTGACTATAGTTTAGCAACAATCACCTCATACGTCAAGTACTTGACTAAATATTTTTTCGCCAAATAAAAAAAGCCCCTCAATAAGGCTCTCTGTAAATATGGTCATGATCGCCTATGTCTCTTAATAGGCACACGGTATTACCTTCAGCATCTACTTCAAAAGTAAAGCTAAACGTAAAACGATACTCCATATTTAAGCTGGCGGACCAAATCCCATTCGTACCTTTTAGCATATGAGTACGAAATGAAGGGTGCCGCCAGTTCTCTTTAAATTGATGAATTTTATCTTCGAATAAAAGCTGTATATCCTTAGGCAACTTAGAATAGGAGCGTTTAAAACGTGAAGTAAACTTAATCTTCATTATTTAGAGCCTCCAGCAAGTCTTTAACATTATCGAACGCGGGAGAGACTCTACCGGCTTTAATATCTTCCTCCGCTTCACGCTCACCAGCTTGCCACCGCTCTGTCCAGAACCATTCTTGCTCCTTAGGAATTAAAGTTTTCGGCTCTAAGATAATCTTGCCGTTATCAACGATTATTTCAAATAGTTCACCTTCATCGGCCAGGTGCAAGGCAAGACGAACCTCCTTGGGAATAGTAAGAATAGCTTTCTTCTTCATTTGAACAACACCATAAGAATGTCTTTTTGCCAAAGTTCGCATAAGCTCTCCTCTTTTCCGAAAATCAGAATTTCCTGTTATAAATTATATGCAATTAAGAATGGAATTACAAGTTATCCTTCTCACGGTACAAGAAAAAGCGCCTCCTCCATCGTAAGCGCTTTAAGTCATCGTTTCATTCCTCTCTACCCTTTGCCCTCTTATCCAAATTGCTCCAAAACCTCTTCGATTTTTTCGGTGAACTCCTTATCCCTGATATACATAAGGTTTGATTTTATATGATAGAGCAGAGACTTCAAGGCCGCCTCCGCCAACATATAGGCTTGGGCAGAATCCGTAATATAGCTGTCGCCAATATGGTGGTGCTGCATTTTGATCAACTGCATCATTGCCCAGATGTCTTCCGCCAGCTTAATAGGTACGATTACAGCTTTCTTATAGCTTTCCTGGATTTTTTCATCCCTTATTTTACGATTCTCGGCACTATCCGCTGCCAGCTTATAAGCACTTAACACTTCTGAAAATACTTTGGCATCCTCATCAATAGCATCGGTAAATTTCACCCTGTAACTATGGAATACTTCTGCCATCCCTTTCAGTTCTTTAGCCAGTGCCCCATCCTCCATTTTATCAGCCGTCAATCTGGAGGCCATTTCCGCCAGCGCCGCAGCGGATGCGGCATTTAACGCGGCAACGCTTCCCCCTGCAGGTGTAGACGGCAGCGACGCAACTTTTTCCAAAAAAACATGTATGGTTTCGTCAAAAAGAATACTCTCACCCCATCTCTAGTTTAAATTCACCACTTCATAGCTCTATGGTATTTTTTCCAACTCTGGTTTCCCTACACCTGGATTGCTCACGAAAATTTTTCCAGTCCTTAAGCTGAACCAAACGAGGCGGTACGACTGTCTGATGACGCAAAAACCCGGTCCCATTCGGAACCGGGTTCAAATAATTTGCCGTAATCTATTTATGACGAGGGATTTCCTCCACATCCTTATTCTCGTTTCTGACGAAATCTCCATTATAGGGGAATCTGGCGACCTTGACGCGGATATTCATCTGCCGGGTCCCTGGAGTACCCCAAATCAGAGTCAGTTCTGTACCCCCTTTGGCATAGGCCGGATCAATGAAACCCAGAGAAATCATGCTGTTGTAGTGATAAGAAACGATTCGGCCGGAGCTGATGCCGATATCTTTACCGTTGTAGAGAACACGGTCGGCACGATAAGCCATCTCGCCTCTGAAAGTATTGCTTGTGAACACCCCTTCCGATTCAGCCCCTATGCTTTCGCAGGCTTCTTCGCCGGGCTTGAACTGGGTTGCAAATACCGCGCCTACGTCATCACCATTCCATTCCAGGGTTACAGCAGTACGGGGAGGGTTCTTGGCAATCTCCTCCAGGGCTTTACGGCCTCTGAACTCATGGTTGAATTTGACCAGGAACCCCCAGCCCACATCATAAGGAGTCACAAAACGGGCTTGCAGTTCCTCACCCACGCTTCCTACCAACTTGCGATTGAGATTATACATAGAATATTGAGGATTGGCCAGCATATACTTGGCCATATCCTCCCCTGATTCAAACCAGGGAAGAGGATAATGAAGATGGATATTGGGGAACCCGGCTTCCGTATGATTAAACAGGTTATAGGCATGCATTCCTAACTTCCGGGCGCCAAACTTCTGACCGCTGTTCCAGACTTTACGGTATACTTCGTCGAACTCAGCCATGGGGCCATGGATTTCATAGGCAAGGTTTCCCGACATGCCGAGACGGATAATTTCCACTTCTTTTCCGTCCATGCTCGCCTTGCGGTGGGTGGCAAACTTGATATCATGGAGATCCGCTGCAAAAGCATCCTCCAGAATTTCCAAAGATCTTTCACCGGCAATCTGGATGAAGTATTCAGTGCCGCTCAGATCTTCACCGGCCACATTCATCCCACTGGTTTTCAGAAAATAATCAATCGGGGGATTCAGCCAATAGGTACGGTATCTGTCTTCACCAATCCGAATCACAACCCCATCCGTTAAAACCTGGCCTTGATCATTGCAGATGACCGCATGCCTTAATCCTTTAGTGGTCAAATTGGTAAAGTCATTCACACAGATCGAGTTTAAGAACTTAACCGCATCCGGTCCAACCACGTCGTAAATCGGACTGATCATCAGTGTTGTGCCAATCCAGGCACTCTTTCTGTAACCATCGATTTCATATTCGACGCCTCCAAATTCGTAAGGTACAAGAAGGCCGGGCGCCATCTGGAACAGCAAGGTCGCTGTTTCCAGGGCCGGGCTGAACTGATGATAAATGGCGGGGCTCTCATTGCCGGTAACCACTTGAAATTGTGCTCTTTGGTTGTCTGAACTCATGTTAAGTACCCCCTTTTTCACACTTCATTGTTTTTTAGCGTTTTCTGCTTATCTCTAACTATAGATAGCAACAAGGCTCCAAACAATGTGCCGGCGGTACTAAAACAAGGATTGCAATTTGTCCTCCCGGTACAATCCCCCATCAGTCAGGAGCTTTCTCTTCCAATCCATTCAGATATTCCAGGATCAGACAGGATAAGATCCCCTGCAGGCGGATCAGCGGCGAATTTAAATCCAGGCCGCTGATCTGCTCAATTTTGCCTAGACGGTAAACCAGCGTATTGCGATGGATATGCAGCTCCTGAGAAGCCGCAAGCAGGCTTTTTTCCTGCAGCAGGTAAACCTTCAGGGTTTGCAGCAAGCTGCTGTTATTCTGCTGATCATGCTCGGCGATCCGCAGCACCGAATCGTGGCATAAGGAGCGTAGATTAAAAATACGGCTGCCTTCACTGAAGAGATGTTCCAGCATCATATCCTCATAGAAGTAAAGAGCTTCCTTAGGATATTTCCAACTGCCGATTTCCAGGGCTGCATTGGCAAGCTTGTATTCCTCACCCAGCATGTCAAAATCATGAAAGGTTTTGCTGACGCCGCAAGCGGCGTTTTCATTTTTAAGATGTTTTTTCAGTTCAGCAAAACGACGTTTGTCTGCTTCCGTATCCCTGGCGCAGCGGATAACCAGGATCAGCACCTCATTCAGATCCAGAGAGACATAGTGGGGGAAAATGCTTTCATAGATTTTTCTGTTATGACCGGCGGTGCCGTCCGCCAGTTCCGCGGCAGTCAAGGGGATTTTCAGAAGCCGGTAATCCTCTTGGTCGGTCCAGCCGATGTGGGCAAAATTAGTTTTCAGGATAGCCCCATCAATTTTTTGGCCATGGAGCAGATTGCTGATATTGCTGCGAATCGCAAACAGGTAACGGGAGGATGCCTTGTGCTGTTTCCTGACCTCTGCGGTCAGCAGCTTTGCCACATGGTCGACAAGACCTGCCTGCAGGGGACTCAGGGGTGTGTACGCCTCGCTGACGGTAAAGGTGGCAATCCTCACTTCCTGATCAAAATAGTTGGCGCAGATGATCTTGGAATAGTTTTCGCCTACATTGACAAATTCCGCTTTTCGGGAGGTATTGAGGAGGTTGGTCAGCTTTTTTCGCTTCATAAGCAAGAGCAGTTCTGAACTTGATCGTCCCGATTCTATAGTCTCTTGCCAGGCCCGATCTGTCTCCGGGTGGGCAAAATTATCGCAGGTTGCGACTAAACATAGCGCGGCATCGGTGATAAAGGTCGGATTAGCAAAGAATTTTGCACAGATATTCAGCAAAACATTCAAGGGCTCTTTGCATAAAACGGCCTCCAGCAATTCAGATTCCAAACGGTTGTAATGCTGGAAAATATCCTGAAGCCTTTCAAAGACCTCATTCAATTCAACTTCGGAGTCCAGAATCAGGGCCTTCACCCCATGCTTCTCCAGCCACCGGTCTGTGGTTTCATCCCTGCCGATACATACAACATAGGAAGGAGGCCTTATCAGCGCTTGCAACTTATCCCACGCACCAATGTACACAGACTCAGACAGAAATGTTTCCTGCCTGTCTATAAATCGTACATCCCCGATCCCTAACCCGTGAACCTCTGAATCATAAAGCCTTGGGGCATAATCAGCTAAATGATAAGCAAATACCGCTAAATTAAGCTTCATAGTTCACCGCCCTTCTTCATCACAACAGCTCAGTTGCTTTGCTGTTGAGCCTTAACGCAATAAACCAAGTGGGGCATATCCACGCCCCGGTAGTGCTTAACCATCTCATCGATGCAGGTCATGCCATTCCGTTTGGCCACATTTTGGGAAGGAGTATTGCTGTCACGGATGATTGAATAAACTTCCTGGGCCTTAAGTTCGTTAAAAGCGTATTTTTTACAGGCGATAGCCGCCTCAGTGGCATAGCCGTAGTGCCAGCTCTCCTTCTGGAACAGATAACCCACTTCCAGAACTTGACCACCCTTATACCCCTGCATCGTCAAGCCGCACTGGCCGACCATTTCTCCGCTTTCCTTCAAAACAACTGCCCAGAGACCAAACCCGTCTTTACGGCAACGCTCGATCTGCCTGTCCAACCATACTTGAGCCTCAATCAGGCTGAAGGCTCCCTCATAAGCATACATCACTTCATCATCCTGAAGAATCTTGCAAAGCGCCGGGAAATCCTCCTGGGTCATTTCCCTTAAAATCAATCTTGCCGTTTCTAAAATCATAGGGCGTTTAACCTTTTCTTTTTTTAATTTAAATTTAGTTGTTCTTTAATGCAAATCGACAAACGTTAACTATACGTCATCCTAATTATACTCCCAATATACATGGAAGTTAGTAGAAGTTAGTAAAGGAAGTCATTGATTTTCTAAAAATCCTGCCCTGACAGTATTCGATAAAACGTTAGGTTCAGGAAAGATTTTCGATGACTTTATCAAGCACGCGGATACAAGTTTCTATTTCTTGAAGGGCAATGCCCTCGGTAACTTCTCTGTTTGTTTTTTTACCCATGGACATGAGCGTCTCTCTCATATCTCTGCCGTTTTCCGTTAGGAAGATCAAGTTGGTACGACGGTCGCTGGGGTGTCGGGTGCGGAACACCAGATTAAACTTTTCCATCGTGTTAACAATTCGGGAAACACTGGGCTCATCTTTCCCAGTGGACTCGGCTAAGCTGGTCTGAGTCTGCCCATCTTCTTGGTAAAGATAAAGAAGGATCTTCCATTGTTCCGCATTGATCTTAATATCACTCTCGCGAAAGTTTCTTACCAACTTATGAGTAATCAGGCGGGCAGACTTATTAAGCTTATGTCCAAGAGAACCACTGGTATATTCATAAAAAGACGTCATACGTCTCAACCTCACTTTCTACCATCATAGAGGCAATTACCAATTTATTGAGTATACTCAATCGTGGCGGCGACAATCATAGAATTGGGCCTCGAAGATTTCTTAATTGCACCAATGGCCCGATGCTTCTGTTTCCTTTGTTTTCTTTGATGCAGAGAGCAGTCAGTGGCCCATCTGCCTTGTTCCTGATCAACAAGCTAGGCAAAAAGAACGCAGGTTTGATCGCTTGCTAAAAAGGTTTTTTATCCTGGCATGCAAGCTAAAAGAGCTTCTATAAGAATACCCGTCAGGGCCTTGTGAACCATGACGGGTATTCTTACTCTATATCCAAGCAATAAGCATGTCTTAGACTACGTCATTTTAGATGCGCCACTCAGCTGTTGGATCAATGCCACCATATTTCTTCCCAGCTGTCTGGATGTTGCCTGGACTAATTCATCATCTGCCCCACTGCGCCGCCAGACCGCCTTATCTTCCTTGAATCCCGACATCATAGCTCCCACCACACCAATGGTAAAAATCCCGGTATTAGGATTGCGGGCATCCACGATATGCAGCCCATGAGCCTGCAAAAAACCTTCCATGATCTTTAACGTGGCTTCTTGCCCGCCATGAAGTAGACCGGCGTTTGTCACTGCGGCTCCTGCCTTTCCGGCCAGTAAATTTCTCGTTATATGCAAATAGCGGCTGCGGTCCATAAAGTTTTTCATTAAAGCAGTAACATTGCTCCAATAAACCGGTGAGCCAAGCAAAATGCCATCTGCTTCTAATAGCTTATGCTCCACCATAGCCATATCATCACCGGCAACGGAACAGCGGGATTGCTTGAGGCAGACGTTGCAGGCGATGCAGAGCTTTATATCCAAATCAGCTAACTCCAGCAGTTCTGTAGAGCAGCCCAGTCTCTCCGTTTCCTCCAGCACTAACTTAAGCAGTGCTGCCGTGTTTTTTCCCTTACGGTGGCTGCCGTTTATCCCCAATATTTTCATTCCTGACCTCCTTACCTCTCCTCAGGGAGGCTATAGGGAAACTGCCATCTTCCCCAATTCTCTCTTGTCGATCTTTCCGTTGCTGAGTTTAGGCAGCTGCTCTACTAGAAGGACCCGATCCGGCACCTTGTACTTGGCTATCTTCCCTTTGGCATATTCGCGCAAAAGGGCGGCTGTCTGTTGGGAGTGGCTTTTTAATTGGATAAAAGCAACCGTTTGTTCTCCCAAATCCTGATGGGGGAGGCCTATGACACATGCTTCCATGACCTCAGGATGGTTATAATAGACTTCTTCTATCTCCCGGGGATAGATATTATATCCTCCGCGGATGATAACCTCCTTCTTTCTGCCCACGATTGTGATATAGCCGCGTTCATCTATCCTGGCCAGGTCTCCGGTGTGCAGCCAGCCCTCCGCATCCAATACTTTCCGGGTTTGAGCAGGCAGCTGATAATATCCCTTCATTGCGCCATATCCTTTGCAGCAAAGTTCCCCCACTTCTCCCGGTTCTGCCGTCCTCCCGCTCTCGTGAACGGCCCTCACCTGTATCCCCTCATAAGGCTTCCCCACCGTCTTCAATCTATCTTCTATAGTATCACTTAAGGTTGTCATTGAAACCCCTACAAATTCGGTAAGTCCATAGGCAACCATAAGGTTAAACTTAAATATGTCCGTGATTTTCTTCAGCACCTCTTCGCTGCAGATTGCACCTGCTGCAACGCCTGTTCTCAAGGACTGGAGGTTGACTTCATGTCCTTTATAGTCTTCCAGCTCCCGAATAAACATGGTGGGCACGCCATGGTGGACGGTGATCTGTTCCTGTTCAATGAGCTTCAGGGCTTCCTTGGCCCTAAACCTTTCCATGATCACGATTTTGGCGCCAACATACAAGGGCACCACCATTCCTGTCACAATGCCAAACAAGTGTGTGCAGGGGAGGGGTACCAGGAATACATCCCTATGGGAACTCTCTAAACGTATGCCGATGCTTATGGCCGTTTGC
Source organism: Desulfitobacterium sp. LBE (assembly GCF_007830365.1). Classification (NCBI taxonomy): domain Bacteria; kingdom Bacillati; phylum Bacillota; class Clostridia; order Eubacteriales; family Desulfitobacteriaceae; genus Desulfitobacterium; species Desulfitobacterium sp. LBE. The sequence continues at coordinate 3,161,479 of NZ_VLKD01000001.1, forward strand.
ATGATACTCCTGTCGGTTAGTTCCACACCTTTGGGAGCACCTGTTGTCCCGGAAGTAAAGATAATGGTGCACATAACCTCGTCTTGCCTTTTTCCCGGGAGCTTTTGCTCTCGGTTTTTTTCCCCTAAGGCCAATAATTCCGAATACCCCATTGCTTTTTTATCTTCAAAACGCACCGCAATTATTTTACAGCATCCAGCCTCTGCTTCCAGCCACCTCAGTTGATCATGGCCGGAAACAAATGCCAGTTTAGGCTGAATCATTTGACAGCGTTGACTGATTTCCTTTGCTGTTAAAGAAACTCCGCAGGGAACCAGGACCGCCTCCATTTTGGCCAATGCAAAAAATAGAACAATAAATTCATGCCAGTTAGGCAGAATGGCCAGTACCTTATCCCCTGCCTGAATGTTTAAACAAGCTAGAGCCTTTGCCAGCTGTCCGGCCTCTCTTTTCAGCTCCCCATAGCTCATGCGCCTCAGTCCATCATAGACTGCCTCTTTGTCCGGTGTTTTCCCGCCCCAGTAATCCAACAGACCCTCGAAGGTTTGCCTCATATCCATTGTCCTTATCTCCTTCGCCAAGGGATTACCCGAATCTGAATTCTATCCCCAGCGTTCCCTGGGGAAGCTCCCATTTTTCTATAATGGTCTTGCCGCACAACACCCGACAAGTTCCGCATTCTAAGCATCCCGCATAGTCAAATTGGGGATTTCCTTTTTCGTCGATCTTATATAACCCTGCCGGGCAGGCGATCACCAGTTTCTGATATTCCTTCATGTCCAGGTTGTCTTCTTTTAAAACGATATGGGCATTTTCTTCATCCACATGAAATTTATTGATGCCCAGTTTGTGATCGACGTTGACGTTATTCTTGATGATCATAGGGAACGCACTCCTTTCCAGCAGTCCTTGGCAATGTTCAGCAGTCCGATTTCCCTGATATTTTTCATCATCATTTTCATAAGGGGTTGGGGTGGATTGTCGGTCACCACAAATAGGTCTTTCATGATATCTGCCGCCAGCCTGGGATAGCCATCAAAAATCCTGGGGGTTTCCTCAAGGAAATGAGGAAAATTCCTGTATTGTTTCAGATCCTTCATGACGAAGCTTTCATCCAAGAAAAGCTGATAGCACTGAAGAGAACTCTCACTGAAATCCTGGGCTTCTTTGGCTTTCAGCACTGCTTTGGCCGCACATTCCGCAGAACCCACCGCAAAGTCCATCCCCCGCACAGCGTAGCCTAAGTTAATACAGAATCCGGCCGCATCTCCCACAACAAGGACACCATGGCCAATGATCTTGGGCACCATGGTCAGTCCCCCTTCGGGAACCAGGTGGCCGGAATACTCCACCATCTTGCCGCCTTTGATTAACGGTTCGATGGAGGGATGGGCTTTAAAATCCTCCAGCATTTGCGGAAGGGTTTTGTTGGCTTTGATCAACTCGCTTAAAGTACTGACCACCCCTAGTGAAATGCTTTCTTTGTTAGTATAAATGAATCCCCCGCCAACTTTCCCTGCCGAAGGGGTCCCGGCAAACAGCCAAGAGGTTCCCTCCCCTTTTTTGCAGTTGAAGCGGTCTTCAATGGTCTGTGCCGGTAATTCAATGATTTCTTTGGCCCCTACGGCAACCTGGTTAGGCTGCAGCTCATCTCGGAAACCTAATTTCTGAGCCAGCAGAGAGTTTACCCCATCGGCTAAAATCGTCACATTGGCTTCCAGTTCATCCTCACCGGCAATGATTCCGCAGACCTTTCCTTCTCTAAGGATCAAATCATCGACACGGATACCGGGGATGATCTGAACCCCCGCCTCTTCCGCTTTAGTGGCCAGCCACTGGTCAAAAACGCCTCTTAAGACGGAATAGGAATCACGGCCTTGTTCTCCCAGTTTGGTGGAACTGAAATCAAGGGTGACATTGCTTTCTTCTGTCATCAGGCTGATTTTTTCACGGGTAATTTTACGTTCTACCGGCGCTTCCTGGGCAAAGTTGGGCATGATCTTTTCCAGGCTATGGCTGTAAATGCGTCCGCCGGTTACATTCTTGCTGCCGGAGTAATTCCCCCGCTCGACCAGCATGACTTCCAGACCTTCCTTGGCCAGCAGATATGCGGTCACAGTACCGGCTATCCCGCCACCGACCACAATGGCATCAAATCGATCATCAGACATTTCTATAACTCCTCCTCTGGTGTAGGAACGAAGGGGAAATATCTTATATTTCCCCCTCGTCCCAGGCAGCTTTTCTTTACTTTAACTGCTCGATCAAAGCTGGGACGACCTTGTATAAATCTCCGACAATCCCATAGTCAGCCTGGGCAAAAATTGCTGCATTCTTATCCTTATTGATGGCTATCACGACCTTGGATCTGTTCATACCTACCGTATGCTGGACCTGCCCGGAGATACCGACGGCTACATAGACCTCAGGGGCAAGCATTAAGCCGGATACACCGATATAGGTTTCCTTAGGCAACCACTTTTCCGCTTCGGCAATGGGACGGGAGCACCCTACTTCGGAATGGATAACGGCTGCCAGCTCCCTGATCATGCCCAGATCCTCTTCTTTGGCAATTCCTCGTCCTACTCCGATGACCCGTTTCGCACTGGCCAGATCCACGCTGGATTTTTCCTTTTTCGCCCTGCTCACCACTTGGATTCTATGGCTCGGTTGAACAAAGGGGAAGACTTCCTGCTCTCCTTTTCCGCCTTCATCGGCTCCTGACAACACTCCGGGTCCCACCATGACAATGGCCAGACTGGTAGCGGCTTTTTCTTTGCGTATGGCTGCCCCCCCATATACCAGATGCTTGCCTACGCCGTCTTCCGTAAGGTCGATCAAATCCGTCATGACACTGGTGCCTGCCATGGCGGCAAGTCTGCCCGCCATGAGCTTGCATCTTTTGGTAGGCTCAACCAGCAGCAATTGGGGCTGTTCTTGATGCAAAAGGGCGGCAACCGTCTCCGTATAGTCCTCGAACATAGCCCCTTCTTGTGCTGGAATGGACCAGATTTTGTCTGCGACTGCACTATCCTTATCGTTACCGATGACGATGACTTCCACCTGTTCCCCATAGGGACGGGCACCTGCAGTCAGTTCCAAGCGGGCCTTGCGGCTCTCTGCCAATACAAATACTTTCATTTCTTTTTCCACCTGCCCCTACTTCAATATTTCCCGTATTTTAGCAACGAACTCTTTAATACTTTCATCGGAATCCCCTTGGACAATATCCTGCTTGCGATCGGTTTGTTCCGGTGCCTTGGTCTCGATGACTTCAATGGTCCCCTTGACAGCCCCGACACCTGCATCCCCTGCTTTCCAGATGGTGGCCTGCTTTTTGCCGGCGGCCAGAATCTGCTTCATGCTGGGAATCCTCGGCAGGTTGATATCTGAGGTTACAGACACGACTGCCGGTAAGGCAATTTCCAGGTTTTCAACTTCGTTTTCCAACGTGCGTTCGACGATGGCTTTATCACCTTCTAAGGTAAGCTTGCTGACGCTATTGATGGTGGGCAGGTTGAGAAGCTGTCCCAGTTGGGGACCCACTTGCTGGGCGTAGAGATCGGCGGAGCCTTCACCACAAAGGATCAGACCATAGTCCCCAATTTTTGCGATCAGCCCTTTTAAGGCATTGGCGGTCTGATAGGTATCCAGATTGTCCAATTGATCATCGGCGATCATGAAGATGCTTTCCGGCCCCCGGGACAGAACATTCTTCTTTAATTTGGAATCATCGATCTTGGCTGCACCTACACTGACGCCGATCAGGCTGGCACCATGGGCTTCTGCCAGCTGGATACCGGCTTCAATACAATTCAAGTCGTAAGCGCTGATCGCCAGGGGAGCCTTTTCAAAAGATATCTCCCGGTTGGGTTTTATGGTGATATCCTGTTCTTCAGGCACCACTTTAAAGCATGCAATAATGTTCATATTTACACCTCAATGTCTATTCTCGTTATGGCCTTCGGGAGATTATTTCGCGTATTTCTTGACGATTTCTCTGCCGGCAATGTGAACCATAATTTCATTGGTACCGCCTGCGAATTCCCAGCCTCTGGCATCCTGCCAAGCTCTGGAAACCCGGGTTTCCGTGGTATAGCCCAGTCCCCCGAAGATTTGCATTGCTTCATAGCATACTTCCGTTGCCGTCATGCAAATATAACGCTTGGCTAAAGCGGAGTCCAGCTTAATTGAAATACCGTTGTCGGCTTTCCAGGCCGCTTCATAGAGCATATTGCGCATGTTTTTTATTTTGATTTCCATGTCCGTCAATTTTTGTTGAATCAGCTGGAAGCTGCCGATGGTTTTGCCAAACTGCATTCTTTGCCCGGCATAGGCGGCGGCATCATCCATAGCGGCTTGGGCTAAACCTAAAGAGAAGGAGGAAATCAACAGCCGTTCTACTTCAAGGTTTTTCATCAGCTGCATAAACCCTTCCCCTTTTTTGCCCACTAAGCAGCTTTCATCGCAAACTACATTATCCAGATACATTTCAGCGAAGACAGTGGTTGTCTGGCCAATTTTATGCAGGGGTGCGAATTTAATGCCAGGGGTATCGCTGGGGACAAGATACATGGAGATCGCCTTATTGGTTAAGTCGGAATTGTCTTCTTTGGCAAATACCAGGGCGTAAGGTGCCACTCCTCCATGGGTAATCCAGGTTTTGCTGCCATTGAGAATCACTTTTCCATCTTTATGAACGGCGGTAGTCGTCATTCTCATATTGTCCGATCCTGCCTGAGGTTCAGAAATAGCCAGCAGGAAAGCCGGGCTGCCGGTTTCTTTGGTAATATCCATGGTCAGTTTGATTTGCTCCGGAGTCCCGAACTCGACCACGTCATACATATTCAAGATATTAGACAAGAGGGGAATCGTCGCGCAGGTTTGATGAACCACTTCTTCTGACACCAGCATGAGGGTGGTGACATCGGCCGGTGTGCCCCCATGTTCTTCGGGAATGCCCAGAAAACCAAAGCCTGCTTCGATGAAGGCTTTATTGAATTTCTCGGATACGGCATGGTTTTCATACCAGGTTTTCACATCGGCTTCCGTAACTTCTCTGGCGATCAATTCACACAGGCTCTCCAGCAAGAGCTCTTGTTCTTCACTCATTCTAAAATCCATTTCACTCTCTCCTTTTGTTTCACATGACTATCATTCAGCAAAATTAACCTTAAGGTTACTCTCACTATAAATGGCTCCTTGATGATCGGATTATCTTAGCTGTGTTCTCCCAATTTGGGGTAAGGTGCGGCAAAGTCCAAGAAAGATTTCCCTTGCCTGTAGTGGGTAGCCACATAGTCCATCCCCCATTTATGCTCAATAAAGTTTCTTTCTTTGACGAATTGCTGTTCCTTAAGTTCACTGACTGCCAGGACAGGAGCCAGGCAGCAGTCCACTTGCCGAGAGAACTCCGCCCATTCTTTGAAGGTTTTGCTCTTAAAGACCTTTACCATTTCCTGATAATAGGGATTACCGGCTTCGGGTGCGGTTCCTTGCCAAGGGAGCAGCTCCATTCTGTCCACTCCCTGGCAGAAGTTCTTCCAGAATTTCTCTTCCAGGGCACCCAGAGTCATATAGCGTCCGTCTTTGGTCTCATAGATAGAGTAGGCAATACCGTGATCATTGATCCCGTGTTCTTCTCCGGTAACGGAGTAGTGAGATACATGAATGCCTAATAAGGCCATCATTGATTCTGTGATCGAAACATCCAGATACACGCCCTTGCCTGTTCTTTCCCGCTGCACCAGACCAGCCAGTATTTCTTCACTGGACACTACGCCGCCAAGCAGGTCGGCTAAAGCCAGCTTGGGCTTGATCGGTCTGCCCTCTTCATCTGTCAGCTGGGCCAGCACACCGCTGTAAGCCATATAGTTTAAGTCATGGCCTCCCAGTGATGAAATAGAGGTATTCTGACCAAAGCCTGATAAAGATAAATAGACGAGAGAAGGATTGATCCTGAGCATAGTTTCATAATCGATTCCCAGTCTTTTCGCCACGCCGGGGCGGAAGCTTTCAATCACAACATCCGCATCAGCTATTAATTCGGCAACCTTTTGGTAGTCTTCTTTCTGTTTCAGGTCAAGAACAACGCTCTTCTTCCCACGGCTTTGGGAGCGGAAAACACATCCCTCTTCTCCATTAATGGTGTCGAACATGGTTCTGGCCGGGTCTCCCGCCCTATCCTCGATCTTGATAACCTCTGCTCCCCGTTCCGCTAAGCGCAAAGTTGCAACCGGTCCGGGAAAGTAACGAGTGAAATCGATGATTTTTATTCCTGACAGCAAGATTAATCCTCCTCTCTTAATGATTACTGATTAGCCTTTGCCGCTTGCTCTGCAGTCAAATGAGGAAGCTTCTTGCCTCCGTTCATGACATAGTTGCCGGCGGCTAAGGAGACGGCCATGAGCACAGCGGAAGTGATAAAGACATAAGCATAGCTGTTGGTGGCATCGACGATGAACCCCCATGCTGAAGAACCGATAGTGGAGCTGAAGGACAGGGCCATGGATATATTACTGATGATTTTTCCGTAATCTCTGCTGCCAAACGCTTCCTTAATCACCATGGGGATCACGACGCTATTGACGGCGTTGGCCCAGGCATAGAGGAAAGCCCCTCCCATAATAAACAAAGGGTTGACAGGTCCCAGGAAGTAAAGAATCAGGATCCCGGCGATCGAGCCCACCTGACCGATAAATAATGCTCCCCGTACATTTTTATCGGCAACGGCACCAAGAATGAATTTGCCGATCATATTACCAAACATGCTGGCAGAAGCGGCCGTAGCACCTACGGTCAGAGCAAGCCCCAGAGAAGTGGAATATACGGGAATATAGAAATTTATATTGGTAACAAAAGCATTGCAGAAAGCGAACAAAAGAGCTACATAAAAGACTACGGTTTTAATAACAAACGCCCTGGATACCCCCGTCAGGCCAGCTGTTGTGGCAGCAACGGTTTCCCCTGTATCCCCGTAGGGCTTCAAACCCATATCGCTTGGGTAGTTGCGGATTAAGAAGGCGCAGGGCAGACCGATGACCAGGGTGGTGATGGCATAAATCAAATAGCCTTGCTGCCAGCCGGAATTGGTAATAGTCTGTCCGGCAATCGGGTTGAAGATGATAGCGCCTACACCGGTAAAAGCAGAAGCGATGCCAATAAAGGTACCGGCGCTCTTTTTAAACCAACGGGGAATCATGGTCGGCGCCAAAAGATAAAGAACGAAGGCCTGGCAGAAACCCATCATCCCACCGGCAATGTAGAAGGTGTAGACTGAGGTTGCCTGGGACATGAGGAGGAAGGCTGCCGCATTAATCACCACAATAGCCATCAGAATTTTACGGGCACTGTATTTGGAATACCAAGAACCGGCAAAGGTAAGGGTTATGGTACAAACGGCCAATAAGATAGACATATAAAGAGCGAAGGTTCCTTTGCCCACACCCAGGGCACTACTAACCGGACCATAAAATACACCTGCTGCATTAAAGGTCAAAGCTGCGACTGTTCCCAAAATTCCGCAACAAGCTATGGCGATCACGAAGGCATAGTGGAATCCACCGGATTTATTGGGGGTGGCTGTACTCATTGTTATTCTCCCTTCAAAATTAAAATCGAACGTCTTTTGGGGTTAACGATCTTTTTCACTTATTGGTATTGTGATCACCTCTCTTATCTTGCTTCTGAAATGCTTCTGAAATATTTGCCTGGTGCCCCTTTACTATGGATGCTTTTCCCACCTCTCCTTTCCTTTGCTTTGCTCTCTTACCACACCCCTTAACAAATGCAACTTTTATGCCAAGTATTAAAACCGCCCCTAATTGGCCCTTACCTATATGGTTGTGAGGGAAGTGTCAAGAATTGTATCGTTCTGTGTCATGTATAATAGATCACAAACAAACGCCACCCCCCGGCCCGGTTGTCTTCTGACCTGCTCCCCCTTACTTCTGCCTGAAAGCAAGGATGATGCTTCCCTCCCTCGCTGCCTCTGGCAGCTGATGAGGAGCAAGCTCTTCAGGGCGTTTAAGCCGCTTATTGTAGCTATTCTCCGTTGTGAAACAAAATCGTACAGTTTTAGGCAGGCCAGAAAAGGGATTGATCTGGAATGACTGGATAAACACGGCAAAAAGCCAAAGTCCTTAACCGCTGGGACTTTGGCATGGTAATTGCTTATATATAGAGCAGATCGGTCTGTGTTCTGCATAGCCAAACGCTGTGAGAACCCTGTGCAAGCGTTCAGTTCAGACCATGATCAATAATTATTTTAATGGAGGTTATGTCATGAAAAGTTCAGAAATTCCAAAGTTTGGACCCTTATCCGGAGTCAAGGTCATCAGCTGCGGATTGTCTGTTGCCGGCCCTTTTGCCGCTGCTATGATGGCCGACTTTGGTGCAGATGTAATTTTTGTCGAAAGTCCTATCGTAAAAGACCAATTCAGAACCACCGATTCACTGTCCTATCTGAACAAGGATCGCCGTAATCACAGAGCCATCGTCCTGGATGTGGTCAAACCTGAAGGAAAAGAGATCTTCTTAAGCTTACTCAAAGACGCCGATATTTTTATTGAAAACTCCAAGGCCGGTACCTGGGATAAAAGAGGTTTGGGTGACGAAGAGCTTTGGAAAGTTAATCCAAAGCTTGTCATTACTCATATCTCCGGATACGGTCAAACCGGTGAACCCGAATATCTCAGCAGAGGGTCCTATGATTCCATCGGCCAAGCTTTCAGCGGTTTTATGAATATGAACGGCGAACCCGATGGGCTTCCCGCTCCGGCGCCGGCCTATATGGGGGATTATGTTGCCGGCCTGACTGGTTCTTGGGCAACTCTGGCTGCCTATATTAACGCCCAAAAGACCGGCGTAGGTGAAAGCATTGACTGCGCACAATTTGAAGCCTTGCTGATGATCCAAGCCGGGTTCCCCAGCGACTGGATCAACTACAAGATTGAACGGAAACGTTCCGGTGCTTCCAGTCCTACTTTTGCCGGATGTCAACCCTATAAATGCCAAGACGGCTATGTCTATACCTTCTTCCTCAGTACCCTTACTCTGCAAAAAGGATTGCCCCTCCTGGGCCTTGAATTCGGCTCACCGGATTTCCCATCGGATAAATACGCTGTCTTCAAAGGAACCCCCGGGGCTGAGCTGCTGCACCAGCGACTTGAAGAGTTTTGTGCCGTGAGGACCGTTATGGAAGCTGAAAAAGAGCTTAACGCCCATGGCATCGTCTCCAGTGCCATCATAACTTACCAAACGATGTATGATCATCCTCATTATAAAGCCCGGGGCGTATTCCAGGAATACGATGCCTTTGAAGGGGGCAAATTCATTGCCCCGGCCATCGCTCCCCGCTTGAAAAACAATCCTGGCAAAGTGTGGCGGGCAGCGCCCAGTTACGGAAAAGACAATGAAGATGTTCTTGAAGAGCTTGGCTATAGCTCAGAGCAGATCAAGGATTTCTATGCCAAGAATATTCTCAAGCAAGATCCCACTTGTTAATCGATCCTTTCCTGACGTTAAAAGCATCCCAGACCCTGCGGGGCTCCTGGGATGCTTTATTTCAATCACGCCGATTACCTGAGCTTTGCCAGGCTTAGAGCAGGTTATAGCTCTTCAGTTTTCTATATAAGGTACTTCTGGATATTCCTATCTCTTCTGCCACTGCTGATTTGTTGCCATTGAATTTTATCATCAAAGCCAGCATCTTCTTCTTTTCCTCAAACTCATAGACGCTTTCATGGCCCAAGGAGCCTTCCCGATCATCAAACATCTTTTCTTCTTTCTCAAAAAAGTACCTGGGTAAATGCTCAAGCTCCAGAGTTTTGCCCATAGCGTTGTTGATGCCGCACTCAATAGTATTTCTTAATTCCCGTAAATTCCCTTCCCAGGAATGATTAATTAAAAAAGCCATGGTCTCAGGAGCCACTTCTCTGACCTTTTTATCTAAGAATCTATTAAAGTAATCCAGATAATAATCAACAATAATCGGAATGTCCGTAATGCGTTCTCGCAGAGGCGGCAGATGAATATGGAGTACATTGATTCTATAATATAAATCCAAGCGGAAGGAACCATCCTTCACCATCTTATGGAGATTTCTGTTGGTGGCGCAGATTAGCCTGACATCCACAGGTGTTGCAATATTGCTGCCGATCCGGTTGACCCTCCGTTCTTCCAGTACCCTCAGTAAAATTGTCTGGATATGGAGGGGCATTTCCCCAATCTCATCCAAAAATATGGTCCCTGTATTGGCATACTCAAACTTACCCATGGAACCGCCTTTTCTGGCTCCTGTAAAAGCACCTTCCACATAGCCAAACAGCTCACTGGCAATTAACTCTGTAGGGATAGCCGCACAATTAATAGAAACGAAGGGACCCTCCCGTCTGGGGCTGGCCTTGTGGATGGCCTGGGCAAATAACTCTTTACCGGTTCCGCTTTCTCCGGAAAGAATGACATTACTGCTGCTGCAGGCCGCATTCATAGCCCTTTGTTTTGCTTCTTGCAACGCCCCAGACTCTCCGATGATCTGATCAAAGGTATAGTAAGCCTGGTTGGAGATTTTACTCATTCTTTGGCGAAAGGTTTTATTGTCCATTAAGATAATGATCAAGCCGGTAATTTTTTTATCGCTTTCGATAGGCTTTACATCCATTTGCACAAACTGCATATGGGGGGGCAGCTTGGATAATTGAATTTCCTCCGAAGTGATAGTTTTACCCGTTTCCAGACAGGAGAGGATTCTTTGCATCTCGGGCAATACCTCGGTCAATTCTTTATCCTTCAATTCAGCTTTCTCCACATTGACCCATTTGGAGAACTTCTGATTGGCATCCACAATCTTGCCAAAGGAGTCAATGAAAATAACCGCTTCATTTCTTGCCTCAGATAACTGATTAAACAATTCACTTTTCAAATCCGATTCCAGGCTGTTCCTATAGCACCTGATGGTGCTTTCCCGGGCCTTGTTAAAGAGCCGGAAATATGAAAGCAGCCCATCGGTAAATGCTTCCTTGGGTACGATGATAAAGGCATAGGAGTGACCGTAAAAATCTTCCTGATAATAGGTATAAGTGGCATAGGGAGTAAGCAAATCCAAATAATGTTCATGCCCAATGACCCAGGATTCTTCATGGGGTTTATCCACCAATGAAAAAGCAGTGGTTCCTATATACTCTTCTGAGAGACAGGTGCCAATGCCAATATTATGCTGGTTCAACTGCCTGAGGAAATCCTGGTTTCCCCTTTGGGAAAAAACAATAGCGTTTCTTTGGTACACCCAAAACAAGGCCCCCTGACACTCCTGGAGCAACTGATAAAGCAATTTAGTGATATCAGGCAGAATATCGTCTCTCAAAAAAGACATAATCGGATTGGGAAGCTTTTCACCTTCGGAAATAGTCGGCAGGGTTTTGATCACCGTTGTCTTGGCATCAAGCCGGCGCTCTCTGCATTTCTCCCATGAAGCGAGCACTTCCTCCCTTACCCCTGTGGAGGGGCATTTCCCTTCTGCTAAAAAGGTAACCCTGTTTGTCATGACTTCTGTTTCATCATAATTCTTTAACATCAATATTCACATCCTCTCTTTGCTCTCTGTGTCATTTGTGTTGCAAGTGATTAATATCGTTCGCACACTATGGCACATTTTGATACAGATACTGTGAATCCATAAAACCAAAGCCGGACAAGTCTTGATAAAAATAGCACAATATAAATTGGCATGGATGTTGCATCCTATATCGAGAGGTAACAGATAATTGATTACAAGCAAGATTACTTTTGAAGGAGGTTCATGCCCAGTTAATTCTATTAATCCATCCGCAAGGGAGGTGTAAAAAAACAGCCTGGTTAGTTTGGCTTGTTATATGTGACCATATTAACTAATTTATAACCATTATGCAAATGATTTATTATTATTTTAATATCCAACAAAAATCTTATAAAATTTTACAAAAATCTTGAATTTTTAGAGGTGTTCACTATGAATGCAGCATCTAATCGTCTCCATCACGCCTTCCTAATCGTTGTTGCCTGCTGTGCCATGAGCCTGACCTGCTCCATCACTTGGAATACAGCCGGAATATTTTTCGTACCCATTCTGCAAGAGCTTGGGGTCCCCAGAGGTTCTCTGGCTCTATACTTAACGATTGTTTCTTTTTCGGCCATGCTTTTTCTTCCTGCAGCCGGTCAGTTACTGGTTAAGTTTAACGCACGGAAGCTTTTATCTGTTTTTGTTTTAATCAATGCTGTTGCTGTGGGAGCCATGTCTACCTATACCAGTGTTTTTCATTTCTATATCGGGGCAGTTTTTCTTGGCGTCTCACAGGCGTTTTTTCTATATATTGCCACACCGACCATGATCACCCGGTGGTTTAAAGCCCGGACTGGCTTTTTCACCGGCTTATGCATGGCTTTCACCGGGATTGGGGCCATTATCTTTAATCCTATTGGCGGCTATATCATTGCCACTCTGGGCTGGCGCTCCGCTTACTTAGCCTTTGGCCTCTTTATTGGGGTGGTTGTTTTTCCGCTGGTAGCCCTGCTCATCCGTAATGACCCCCGGGACATGGGATTATTGCCTTATGGTGAAAAAAGCTCTGCTGAAGCTTCAGGGAATGGCCCGGAAGGAAAGTACGCCCCAGTGATCACCGGTGTGCCGGTCTCGGTGGCGGTTAAATCTTCCGCTTTTTATGTTCTCCTGCTTTTCTTGGCTTCTGTGGCTCTCTTCACAGACATCAATGTCTATTATCCCTCTATCGTTACCTCACTGGGCCAAGGTGCAGTAGTTGCTTCTACGGTGGGTTCTGCCAGCATGTTCGGTGCCTTGGTAGGAAAGGTGGTCTTAGGGTGGATCAATGATAAGAGTGTCGTTGGCGGGATTCTATTCTCCGGAATCTCCGGAGTGGCCGGCGTGGCGATGATTACATTTATCGGCACCCATAACGCCACTTTTTTCCTGATCGGGGCTTTCCTCTATGGCTTTGGCTTCGCTCAGGCCACAGTTCAATCACCGGTCCTAACCCGGAAAATCTTCGGTGATCGCTATTTTACTCAAGTCTACTCTATCGTAATGATGTTCTATGCCGCAGCTTCGGCTATCGGTCAGTCTCTATACGGATACATCGCGGATTTTAATGGCGGCTCTTACATCATCCCCTTGCTCATGGTCATGGGACTGGCTGCCGCATTCACTATTTTTGGCATCACAGCCTATTCTTTACGAAAGAGCATCGCCTTTGACAACCAATAGATGAGCATTTAGGTCTTCGTGGCATCACAGGATACATAAAGGCATCGTCACTATACAACTCCAAGTATCCTTCTGTTGCCATAAGTTTGCTGTCGAAGGTGATGCGGATATAGTTGGCCGGAACAATAAAAGCATACCATCGGTACTGTACGATGTTTTGGGCCGGTACATCTGCTCACTCATAAAACGGTACAGCTGTTGGGCAAGAGGGAGTTGCATCTTGCCCAAGGATGTATAGTCCCCTGTCGTCAACCCCGATACTTGATCTCTCATGCAATGGACGAAAAAAGAAAATTTAGACAACTGTTACTATTGTAACATACATAGATAAAACCCTTGTGCTAATCTAAATCCAAGAAGTGTACAAGGAGGTAATATCAATGATTGAGCAATATATGGCCTTAGCCATCCAGCCTACCATGCGCGGTGCAGAAAAAAGGGAGGATATCAAACGGAATATTGCCCATATCTCGGATGTCATCGATGCCGCAGTATGGTTAAGCGGAATTGAAATGCCGGTAAGGCTCATTACTATTCCCGAGGGTGCTCTGCAAGGATTTACCGATGAATTATTCGATTGGGATCACCAATACTATGTCGATCATATGGCTATTGATATTCCTGGTGAAGAGACTGAACTCCTTGGCAAAAAGGCCAAGGAATACAATGCCTACCTGATAGCTCAAGCCAAAGTAAAGCACCCTGAGTTTCCCGGCCGCTTCTTTAATTCAGCTTTTTTGATTGATCCGAAAGGCGAAGTCATTCTGCAAAGTTACAAAATGCAGGTTTTCTGTCAGGAGCATTCCACCGTTCCTCATGATGTATGGGATAAATGGATAGAGCTTTATGGCTATAAATTAGATTCTTTCTACTCCGTAGCCGACACGGAAATCGGCAGAATCGGCCTCCTGGTCTGCCAGGAAGGAGATTACCACGAACCGGCCCGGGGACTTGCCATGAATGGTGCGGAAATCATCTATCGATCCAGCGCTCCTGAACCGGCTGTAGCCAATGGCTGGTGGGAACTTCAAAACAGAGCCCGGGCTTTGGATAATACCTGCTATGTGGTAGCACCTAATGTCGCCACCTATTATCCCTCCCAAGCAGCCGAGCTGTCTGTTGACACCTTTGGCGGCCAATCCATGATCGTCAATCACCATGGGGAGGTAATTTCCAACCATAAGTATGGTTCAGGCAGCTCCTATGCCGGAGCGATTATCGATGTTGAATCCCTGAGAGAATACCGCGAACGCTCCCTCTTCGGCAACTGGATGAAAGACCTGCGTACAGAGCAATTCAAACTCATCTACGAAGAGCCCCTCTTTGCCAAGAATCTTTGCCTGGATCGCGCGCCCCTCAAACACAAAGACACCCACGAAATTTACCGTCAGCATGTCAGACAATTAATCGAACGCGGCATTTGGGTTGAATCTGCCCGGTCTAAAAAGTAATCGACGCCGTCACATTATAAAACCAGAAGCCTAAAGGAGGATAGCTTCGGGGCAAATCCCGGAACTCTCCTCCCTTTATATTTTTTCAGAAAATCAACCTTCTGCTTCCTATTATTATTGTACAATATCATTGTAACGCAATGATTGGGGGTACGATCATGAGCTGCATCATTCCAAATATCTATTCTCAGCCAACGGATACAAACCTATGGAATATTCTCTTAAGCAGCGGGATACCAAGGCATTATCAAAAAGGAGAATTTGTCTTCGAGAAGGATCAACCCAGCAACGGACTTATTTGCCTAAAGAAAGGCAAAGTTAAAGTCTCCAGCTTTTTCTCCGAGGGAAGTGAAAAAATCTTCGGCATCCTTGTCGCCCCCGCACTGTTCGGGGAAACAGAAACCCTGGACCAAGGCCCGCGCATGGTTTCCGCAACCGCTCTGACCCATGTTGAAATCGTTGCCATTTCCGGGAATAAGACGAAGGAGCTTATCTATACCTATCCGGACATTGCTTTATCGATTATTCAATCCATCGGAGTTAAATTAAGATGGACAACCTTGCAGGCTGAAGATTTATCCACGCAAAAAATCGAGTACCGGCTGGCAAGATTATTGCTGGATTTCAAACACTATGGTATCTTCACCAGTAAAAACAACGATAACTGCCTGATGATTACCCATGAAGAGCTGGCCCACTTTATTGGCACAGCTCGTTCCAAGGTAACGACTTATCTTAACGAATTTGCCCATAAAGGCCTTATCCGGCTTAGACGAGGAGAAATAAGAATTCTGGATACTGCAGGGCTCAACAAGTATAAATATACCCATAAGAGCCAGGCATAACCTAAAAGCTTAAAGAAAATATTCAGAAACGTCAAAAACAAAAAAGGATTTCGAAAAGAAACGGCGAAAACATTATATCAAATATTGTCGACAAGCGACTGTCGTACGTCGGTCCATCTATATGTCGGCACTGCAACCCGCTAGTTATAAATGGAGGGATACTCACATGCAAAAAACTATGTTTGATCCTGCGGAACAAAAGAAGATTGGGATGCTGACCCCATCTTCCAACACAGCCCTGGAGCCTATCTGCTCAAAAATGGTTTCCGGTTTGGAGAATCTTGTCACGATGCACTATTCACGTTTAGAGGTGACAAAGATTTCTTTGGAAAAAGACGCCTTATCTCAGTTTGATCTCGATCCTTTTCTGCGTGCCTCAGAATTTCTCGCTCATGCCGATGTGGACGCCATTGCCTGGAACGGAACCTCAGGTGGTTGGACGGGCTTCGATTTCGACAGGATGGTATGTGAGAAAATTACCGAAGCAACGGGGATCCCGGCAACCACCTCCATGCTGGCTATGCTGGAAGCCTTCGAGGAAAACAAGGTCAAGACTCTCCACATGGTTACACCCTATATCCCGGCCATCGATGAGCTCATCGCTAAACAGTTTGAGGAAAAATGCGGTTACCAAGTTATTAATTCCCGCGGCTTGAATCAAACCGTCAACCGTTCCTTCAGTTTAGTCACGCCGGAACAAATTGATGGAATGTGTAAAGAAGTCAGCGTTGATCCCGCTGATGGGATCAGCATCATTTGCACGAATTTAAGATCCACCTGGCAGATTGAACAACTGGAAAGAGATTATGGCATTACCGTCTACGATAGTACCGCAGTCACTATCTGGAAAACCTTAAAAATGGTCGGCGTCGATCCCGGTGTCGTTAAAGGCTGGGGTAGATTATTCACGGGGAAATAACCGGCTGTTCCAATGAAAAAGGCGAATTCTTCAGGAATTCGCCTTTTTCATGCACCTAGCGACGAACACCCTTGACTTAAGCTCATGGCTGGTCGCTACATATTGCCATACATGCTATTTATGGCGTGGCGCAAGACTCCAGCTCTCTGAGCTTACTTTACAAGTGTTCACTAATTTGCCGATTTCTGATATTTCAATTTCAACTTTATCATTAACATCCAGGGACGAACCATAGCCGCCAGGTGTACCTGTCAAAATAATATCTCCCGGCAGCAACGTTGTAATGTGAGAAATAAAGCTTACCAGGTACTCTATGCCGAAAATTAAATCGGCAGTAGTACCTTTTTGCTTCTCCTGACCGTTTACCGAAGAAGTAATCATTAAATTATCGGCATTAATTCCACTGACGATCCAGGGCCCCAAAGGGAGAAAGGTATCGAAGGACTTTGAGCGGGTCCATAGGATGTCGGCCTTCTGCAGATCCTTTGCCGTTACATCATTAGCGATTGTATACCCCCAGATATAGTCATGAGCCTCCTCTTCAGGCACCAGGTGCGCCCTTTTTCCTATGACAACGGCCAACTCCGCTTCAAAAGCCAACTCCTCCGCCATTGCCCATTTGATAATATCATCTCCAGGATTTGCAACGCTTGTCGATGGCTTGATAAATAAAAGAGGTTCCTTAGGCCATTGTGCCCCTGGTTCGAGGACTGTGTCTTTATAATTAAGCCCAACACAGACTGCTTTCGTAGGGTGGCAAGGGGCCAATAGCTTAAGGGCGGAAAGCTCATGCTCTATTCCGGATTCTTTAAAATCAGCAGGCTCCTCACCGCTCAGCTCCGCAACTCTATCTCCTTTGACTAATCCAAAGCAAATCTTATTACCATTATTAAAACGAACGTACCGTTCCATCGGATACCCCCTGCACGCGGAAGAGGAGTGTGGACAAGGGCTGCCCTGAACACCACCTATTCCAGTCAATTTTACGACTTGTTTTGCATCGAACAGTTTACCCCAGCACTTAGCGCTTCGGGCCAGTTCCCATGATCTCGGCTTTTTTCATATCGCTGCCGGCCCACTAGCCTATACGGTGCTTCCCCAGACACGGCAAAGGATTCCAGCAAAAGTATGCCAGAATCCTTTACTGACATCAGCGTGTGCGATCCAATAGTGCGGCCAGAGCTGCCGGCAATCCCTTATTGGGTTTCAGGGGAGGTCGAGCGAAGCTTCCTTGCATTGCACAGCCGGGATTCAGCGCAATCAGCGATTCGCAATGACGCACTGCGCTGGACACTCCGTCCACTACCGGCACCGGCAACTGACCTTCAAGGCTGCGGGCAAGACCTGCCAGAGGCGCTCCCGCCAGTATGATCACGTCAGCACCATCTTTCTCAACCGCCTCCATCGCCAGCTCTTTTAAGCGTTTGGCATGATCTTCCTGTACCGTGCCGATACTACGCAATGTATCATTCAAAGACCGTATACTGGCAAGACGAGTAGTCAGGTGACTTCGTTCCACAGTTTCCAGATACCATGCCTTAATCCGCGAAGAAATAGCAATGATGGAAAAGCGCTGACCTAAAAGGCAGGCCGATGCCAAAGCCGCTTCCGTCATCCCCACCACGGGAACGTTGAGCATTTCTTTAATGCCCAAGAGTCCGGGATCGCCAAAGGCATCAATAATTACCCCATCATATTCCCCCTGGCGTTCAGCTGCAACGCAGGCCGCAGCATACCCACCGATAAGAGCCTCCATACGAGTTTCAATATACTCTACGCCAAAAGGTGCTGTTGCGAACAGCAATTCAGTTCCCGGAGAAGCTACACGCCTTGACTCCTGGGCTATAAGATTGGTAACGATTTCAGAAATATTAGGATTTATAACCAAAATCCGCATTATCTTTCACTCTCCTTTCTTCTTCAAGACATACCACCTTGGTCCGCCATGGACTCCACTCAAACAACACCGATTTTCTTTTCATAGTTGATGAGCGCACCGGCGACAGCAAGGAGGACACCTGCCGCAACGAAGATCAGCAGACCGGCATGGAATGATCCTGTAAATTTGACAATTAAACCGATGTAAATCGGAGTGATAACCCCGGCAATATTACCGGCAAAGTTCATGCATCCACCGAGTACACCGACATGGTGGCGTTGGGCGATGGCAGCCGGAACACTCCAGAAGATACCTGCCCAGCGCAAAAAGAACAATGCGGTGGATAACAAAGCAATCGCCATCGTCAGGGAACTGGCCCTTGTGAGCAGGAAGATGGAAGCTGAAGTTGCCAGACCGGCTATGCCGATGCAAGTTTTCATAACCGTGTTATATTTACCGCCGACTTGACGCCATTTGTCAACGAGTTGCCCGCCAACAAGCTCGCCCACAAAGCCGCAGCCAAAAATCAGCAGTGTCGAGAAACCGATAGCCTTAATATCAATGCCCTGAGTCTGAGCGAGGAAACTTGGTCCCCAGGTTAACAGGCCATAGAATACGGTGTTGAAGGAGAACCAGCCTAAGCACATTCCCCAGAAACTTTTGTTGGACAGGTATGTGGATGTTTTAAGCTCTGTCTTGGTTTCTTTCTGAGCTTCTTCCTGCTCCTGAGCCAGATGAGTTTGGATATATTCACGCTCAGCCTGATTAACTCCCTTGTGAGTGGCTGGATTTCCTTTAAGGATATAATAGCAGATAACCCCGAGAATAATAGTCATCAGACCGGCGCCGATGAGGGCTCCGCGCCAGCCGCCAAACCAAGCCATAAAGGCAATAATAATCGGTCCGCCGACAGCTGTACCCAATGGAGCACCACTATCGATGATGGTCGCGCCTCTGGCTCTTTCTTTGCTTGGCAGCCAAATACCTTGCAATTTTGCTCCGGCAGGCATGATTGGAGCTTCCGTAACTCCGAGGAGAACCCGGAAGAACATCAGCGAGCCGGCGCTGTTTACAAAACCGGTCAAGGTTTGGGCAATTCCCCAGCCCACCGCCGAGCCAAGGACCACCTTTGAGGGGTTAACCCTATCAAGAAGGAAGCCGGAAGGAATTTGCATTAGGGCATAACCCCAGAAGAAGGAACTGAGAATAACTCCGACAATTGCGGGATCCAAGTTTAAGTCCTTTTGAATCGCAGGCATAGCAATAGATAAAACCGCACGGTCAACATAATTAATTGTGACAAGTACTAACATAGCAATGAAAACGTACCAACGCACATTTGTCCGCTTAACGTTACCCACTAGAGTGTTTTGGGGTTCATGATCTTGCTTTGATGCATTCGACATGTTCCTAACCTCGCTTCTTTCCGTTTAATTTGCAGGGGGTTAATTGCTAGTGCTCTTTGGTTTCTAAAAAGCCTTTTGAATCAAGCTTGACCCAAGGATATGAGTATGTTCAGTTCTACTCCTTTCCTAACTTTGTATACGGTAGTTGATAGACTGTCGACAGTATATATTCTTGGTCCTTGCTAATAATCCTTCATATATTTTAGCAAATTCAGAAAAAATATTTCATTGACACTATTTGGATTAATCCATTCATTCTGATGAGCAGGGGATTAATGTTTAAAACCGAGTGAAGCTGTTGCTTCCTCGGTTTTAAGCTGAGCCAATAGGGAATTTTACACTTTGCTGTTCTGGCTTCGTAAGGTTTGACGAGCTATAAACTTCCCATCTCCTGGCTTGCCAACGTATTTTCCTTCCTCGACAATCACTTCTCCCCGCAGCAGAACCTTAGCGACCCGGCCTTTCATCCTTAATCCTTCATATGGAGTATAGTCAGAAGCCTGCTGCTGCTCCTTTGCCGTAATCGTCCATGCCAGCGCCGGATCGAAGATCACAAGATCGGCATCGCTTCCCGGTGCGATCGTCCCTTTTTGCGGAAATAAGCCAAAGATCTTCGCCGGTTTTGTGGCGATAAGATCGACAAATCGCGAAAGATCTATTCCCCGTTCGGTTAAAGCATGATACATCAGGGTGAAACGCTGCTCGATTCCCGGCCCGCCATTGGGAATACGGGTATAGTCATCTTTGCCCAGTTGCTTATGGGTAGCATAGTTAAACCCATTGTGATCTGAGGAAATAATATCTATACCCTTATTTTTAATTCCTACCCATAATTTTTCTTTTTCCTCTTTGCTGCGCAACGGGGGGGATATGACATATTTGGCTGCTGCGAATTCACCCTGCCGATATTCCTCATCGTCCAAGACCAGATAATGTGGACAGGATTCTGTGTAAATCGGAGTAGCAGCCTGTGCACCGGTTATGATCTTGACTCCCTCCAGATTGCTGACATGGGCAATCAGCATAGGACATTCAGCCGTCTTTGCCAAGGCAATGGCCCGGTTAATCGCTTCATTTTCACTGCTTAAGGGGCGGCTCTGAAAGTGATAGTAGGGTTCAAGTTGTTTTTTCTGCCGGTGTCCGTTTTGCAGGTGAGCGATAATCGCTCCATTTTCCGCGTGAACACAAGCCAGTCCACCTAAACGAGCTAATTCTTCCATAAATATAAGCAGTTGTTGATCATCCAAAGCTAAATCATTGGCCATAAACAGCTTAAACGAGGTAATCCCAGAAGCGACGAGGCCTTTGATCTCTCCAATCGTCTGAGCATCCGGATTGGTTACGATGACATGAAACCCATAATCAACCGCCGCCTGGCTCTCCGCCAAAACAGAAGCGCCATCGATACTTTCCTGCATACTCTTGCCATATTCCTGCAGGACATAATCAAGAATCGTGGTGGTCCCGCCTATTGCAGCTGCCATCGTTTCCGTATCATATCCAGCCGACACACTGCCATCAGAACAGGGAACATTCATATGGACATGAGCATCGATTCCGCCCGGAAAGATAAACTTATCCTGAGCATCAATCTTAACATCGGCCTCATCCCCGATATTTGTCCCGATACAGACTATTTTTCCATCCTCAATTAAGAGATCTGCCCGGCAATATTCTGAAGCGGTTATGATCGTACCATTTTTAATAAGAGTTTTCATTCCTAACCCCCCCATTTTTTACTTTGAAATTCCTGGCAGCTACTTTAGGGAGAATCCATTTTATTTCTTTAATACTTTTTCATAAGCCAAGCTATAGAACTCAAAATCGTTCATAATATGAATTCTCAGCAATCTCTCCGCTTCGTCCCCATTTCTTTGGGTGAGGGCTTCTAACACCCCTTCATGCTCATCCAGGTAACCCTCTTCTCTCTGGTAACATTCAAACTCTGTTTTCCGCGAAAGAATAATGAGTGAGCGAATTTTTTCAATGATTCCAATCAGGCGGCTGTTGCCGCTGCTCTGAATAATAATATCGTGGAATTGGGTGTTTGACTCGACCACTTTCTCGTAGGCCTTTTGATTATGATAGACCCGAGCTTGTATCACAAGGTTGCGCAGGGCAGCCAAATCTTCATTGGTCAGCTTATCTGCGGAGATTTTCGCAGCGAACGGCTCTAAGGCCATCCTGCATTGATAGATTTCTTCCATATCCGAAAACTCCATCGGGTTAACAATCAGTCCAGTTGACGTTACCACAACCAATTCATCCTGCTCGAGCATGCGCAAAGCCTCTCGCACAGGGCTGCGGCTAACCCCCAACTCCTGAGAAATCTTATTCTCATAAAGTCTTTCGCCACGGCTGATCTCACCATTCAATATTTTGCCTTTAAGAATCTCATATATTTGAAGATGAAATGGCAGGCTTTTAGTTATTGCACTCATAATATCCCCCTCAAGTTCTATGTCGACAGTCTTCTGAATAAGTATATTCGTTATTATTTCCCTAATTCCTGCCTATTCATCCCCTTTTTGTTATGCAAAAATCCCTCTAAACGCAGATAAGACCAGCTTATCTACGTTTTAGAGGGATTTGCAACTAAACTCAAAATCAACGAATAGTTGGATCTTCCATGATTCCTACAAACAACGGGCTATTTGTCTGCCAATCGATGATGGCATAGACAAAAGGCCGATCAAATACGACTTGGGTAAGATCGATGGGCATACTGGTCGTGTTGACCTCCACTCCTGTTACTGCAGCGGCTTCTGTTCCCTTTTCATCCACTTTAATATAGGTTTTATGCTTTACTCCCCCGATAAAAAGGTCCTTGTTATGGGCCTTATTCATTAATGAGAAATCAGCACGGAAAGGATCAAAAGCTACGTCCATTCCCAAGGCATTGAGTTCATCCCGCAGTTCGTTTTCATAGCTGCTGGCAAATTTGGGCAGAGAAAGATCAACGTTCTTGATCTTTTTCGTGCTGATTAATTTCAGCATATCCGCCGCAGTGGTCGTGTTGATAAAATCCCGGGGAGATTTCCCTTCTTCAGGCAAGATCCCTACGAAAGCAAAGCGCTCATCGGCGTAAGGGAGAATGACCCCCGTAGCCCCTTGATTTTGAATATAATCCATATTTCCGCTTCGTCTCATAAATGGAGTTTCTACACCGCCCGCCGGAGCGGCGAAGGTTCCTGTATAGGTACTTCCCGCCTTAAACGGCTCCTGCCAATCCCCTTTAAAGTAGATGGCATTGATAAGATACATCATTAAATCATCATCCATCGTCTCGATGATCTTATCGATGGTTCCCTCTGTTTTCTCTTCCACCCATTGATTGATGATCTTAGGGGCCGAGGGATCGGCAAAATCAAGACTTCTTATGCCTGCTTGATAATAATCCCCATTGGTCTGCAGAAAAGCCGGATCGGCCTCAAAACCATTGCGAATCCAGATCGAATTAGCAATACGCACATCAGTCTTATTTTTCTTATCCATCAAGGAATTGCTCCATGCGGACAAACCTGCATTAAGATCCTCCAGCTTTATGTTTTGGGCAGACAGAGCTTTGAGCATGGCTTCTCTGGTCTCTCCGTCGGCACCATTTAAAGCCATCCCTAAGGCCAGATAGACAGAGGGTGCTGAGATCATGACATTCCCCTTATCGGCACCGCTTTCCTTAAACAAATTCCAAGTAAAATCCAGCAGCGCTTGATTTAACTCTCCATCCATTTCCTGGGGAAGCTGGACAGGATTTTTATTAATCCCCTTCATCAAATCCCCGACAGCCACATTGGAGTTTCCTGAACAGCCGGTCAGAGTCATTCCCAGCAGCACCGCCACTAAGGCCCAAGTTACCATTAATCGATATTTTTTCTTCATAGCCTTCCCTCCTATCAAAGATTAAGACGTTTATCCAAGCTAAAAGCTGACACGAAAAAATTAATCTCCGAAAACTATAAGCCCATGGTGTGCCGCGCCTTCCAATAAATCACAAAAGCGATTCCAATAGGAAGCAATGCCCACAGATAAATGGCCTGATAGCCGACCAGTTCAGCGACAGCGCCCCAAAGCATAGCCCCCACGCCAATACCCAGGTCGAATCCCAAAAAGAAGGTAGCATTAGCCGCCCCTCGTCGCGAAGGAGGGACGTTGCGCACTGCCATGGCCTGCAAAGCGGGTTGAAGGGCACCAAAGCCTAAACCATAAATAAAACCGGCAACTACAAATCCTGCCAGGGTATGGGCAAAAAATAGCAGCAGCATCGCACCGGAAACGCCTATCATTCCAGGCAGAATGGCAAAGGAATACCCTTTTCGATCAGAAAGCTTACCAAACACAGGCCGGGATATCATCAGTGCAATAGCGTATACTGTAAAAAACAACCCGATGTTTTCAACTTGACGCTGGGCTGCATAAAGAGCAATAAACGAAACAACCCCTCCATAGGACATGGTAATAAAGGCTATCGTGACTCCCGGCCGCAGAGCTGTCTTTTCGAATATACTCTGTTTATTGGCAAGGTCAGGATTGGCCCTTCCCTCCGGTTCCTGGTACCGGATAAGTAAAGCAAACACCAAAGCAATCACCACTGAAGCAGTCGCAATGGTGAACACCGTATTATAGCCGTAACGGCTCGCCAGGCCCAGGCTAAGGGCCGGCCCCACTGCCATGGCCAGCGTACCTGTCAGGCCAAAGTAGCCCATCCCCTCGCCCATACGGGCTTTGGGTATAATATCTGTGGCGATAGTACTGCTGGCTGTACTGGAAGCACCCCAGCCAAAGCCGTGGATGAAGCGCAAAAGGAGTAAAAACACAATACCGGGAACCCAGTGATAGGCCACCATACATAAGAAAAAGAGCAATAAGCCCCCCAGATAGACGCCTTTGCGGCCTTGCCGATCAAGCAAACGCCCGGTAATAGGCCTCATGATCACGGATGCCAATGTAAAAATCCCTGTGACCATACCCGCCCATGCTTCCGTTCCGCCTAATTCAAGAGCAAATACCGGCATAATCGGGAGAAGCATTTGAAAACCAAGAAATATAAACAGGTTCCCGAGGGTAATGAGGAGAAAGTCTCTTGTCCAAAGTTCTTTTTGTTGGGTTGTATTATGGGCCGATGCCAAAGTAACTCCCCCTTGATCTCTCTAAATACTATAAGGATTTGTATCCGATGTTTGCCCCATACTTGCATAAACAAGTATTGGGTAAAAGGGCCTAAGAATCATTTTTATTCTTAAGCCTTTTCCTCCATTCCACCACGTCCGAGCCTGCTTCTGAAAAGCAGCTCTCCTTACCCGATGCTCCCCATCTCATAGGGTTTAATCAGCCCATACAAGGTTTCAATGGTGGGCAGTTCCATATTCTTTCTGCCGGCCAGACGAATTGCGGCCCCCTGAAGGCTTTCCACTTCCAGAAGCAAGCCTTTGCGCATGTCTTGATGCATGGAGGATGTGGAGCCTTTCGCGTATTTCGGCAGCCCTTCCACATTTTGCTCCACAAAATCTTCACTTAAGGCAGCTCCGTAGGCATCGGCCAGGCTTTTCATCTCTTCCAGAGAACGGCGGTAGACTTTTACCGTAGCCTCATGAGCACAGATTTGATCCGTGGTCAGATCACCGGCGGAGGTAACCCCGGAGAATACGGTGATAAAGGCATACTTACTCCAGATTTCGTTTAAGATATTCTCCGTATATTTCACCTTGAAGTTGGCCTTCGCCATAGCTTGTTCCAGCCTCAGGCAAAACTCCTTGCCGGAGGGTTCCAATTCGCCAAAGATGATCTGGTGAACTTTGCTGGTATGATGAATGGTTCCTTCTGAGTCGAGAGTGGAGATGATTTTACAGACACCACCCAGAACATTCTCCTGGCCAAGTTCTTTTGCCAGTATTTCAAAATGCTCTACCCCATTGAGGAAAGGCAGTATTTTAGCACCCCGATTCACTAAGACCTTGAGCTGGGGAAGACTTGCCGCCAGTTGGTAGTTTTTCAATCCCAGCAGCACTAGGTCGCAGGCAGGAATATCTTCCGCATTAATGGCTATCTGAGGAGCCTCAAGGGTTAAATCCTCTACCACACTCTTGATCACCAGACCCTTTTCCCTCAGCTGAGCCGCCCGTTTCTCACGGACCAAGAACGTGACATTAAGCCCGCTTGCCGCCAATCTTGCGCCAAAGTATCCTCCGGTAGCTCCCGCACCTACTATGGTTATGTTCATGGTCTCTAGTCCTTTCTTTTCACTATTTTGACAAATCAATTTCTCTATATTCTATTTTACTCAAATCTTCAGATATTGAAAGATTAACCTGCTCCTGTCCATAATAATGTCCTATTGAGGAAATAAAGGTATTTCAAATTGCTAAGCAGAATTTATTAGTTTAGTCGTAAAAAGCAAATACTCTTGCACTACTCTAAGGAGGTTTTTTCGTGAACAAAAAGAAAAGGTTGCTATGGGTTGCCCTGCTGTTCATCCTCTTGGCCTTTACCGGATGCATGGGCTCAGATGATCAATATGCCCCCGATAAAGCTGCCATAGAAACCTTAGTCAACGACTACTTTACAGCTGCTTTTAACATTGATTACACTACCTGGACCGGTGAGAACGAGCTCCCTTTTTTAACTCCTGACCAGGCCCAGATTATGCAAGGACGCTTTGCCGATTTCAAACAGTCCTTCGTCGATAATCGACTCACTCAAGAAGTGGATTCTGTGGAGATTATACGTGTGAATATTGAGACCGAAACCAGCGGCAATGTTTACTGTATCATTAAAGTATCCGGTCACGATAATGGCTCCGCTTATCGGGAAACCATCGAGTACTCCATACCGGTCAAAAAAATCGAAGGGCAATGGCTCATTGACGATTTTAAAATTCAATCCATTGAGTAATTCTTAAAACCCCCACCGGGGTTCCTTTTATTTTTCAGCTTGCTCCGGAGGATTGGGATGCTGGCAGGAACTGCAGTCTCCACTGCAGCCCCCGCAAGGGTTATCCTTGTTCCTCCAGATAGAACGTACAGCCATCAAAAAGCCCGCTATAATGAGCACCAGAAGCAAAACGCTCCACCCGTTCACTGCTCTACACCCACCCCATCATGATGCCAAGGAGATGGACGAATAGGGCCACCACCCAGGCGATAACACATTGCATAACCGCTACACCCACAGCCCATTTTCCGCCAAGCTCACGCCTTACGGAGGCGATGGCTGCCACACAGGGAGTATATAATAAGGTAAATACCAGAAACACGATGGCCGAAAAGGGAGTGAACATGCTGCCCAGGGAAGCAGTGGAACCACCCAATAGCACGGTCAACGTGGAAACCACGCTTTCCTTGGCCATAAATCCCGTGATCAGGGCCGTCGAAATCCGCCAATCTCCAAAACCAAGCGGTACGAAAATCGGAGCGATAATACCCGAAACCAAAGCCAAGAGGCTGTCTTGGGAATCGGAGACTACATTTAAGCGAGGATCAAAATACTGCAGGAACCAAATAATGATCGTTGCTACAAAGATCACAGTAAATGCTCTGGTAATAAAGTCCTTGGCCTTATCCCACAGAAGCTGCCAGACATTCTTGAAACCGGGCATGCGATAATTGGGCAATTCCATCACAAAAGGGACCGGTTCTCCTTTGAACATAGTTCCCTTTAAAAGCAAAGCAAATACTATCCCCGTCACAATTCCGGTAAAATACAGCCCGATCATCACCAAAGCTCCGTATCTGGGGAAGAATGCCGCCGTAAAGAGAGCGTAAATCGGCAGTTTGGCGGAACAGCTCATAAACGGGGTCAACAAAATAGTCATCTTCCGGTCCCGTTCGGAAGGAAGGGTCCTGCTGGCCATAACCCCCGGAACAGAACAGCCAAAGCCGATCAGCATCGGCACAATGCTGCGGCCGGAAAGGCCGATTTTTCTTAAAAGCTTGTCCATGACAAAAGCCACTC
Organism: Desulfitobacterium sp. LBE; assembly: GCF_007830365.1. NCBI lineage: Bacteria > Bacillati > Bacillota > Clostridia > Eubacteriales > Desulfitobacteriaceae > Desulfitobacterium > Desulfitobacterium sp. LBE. The sequence continues at coordinate 3,189,181 of NZ_VLKD01000001.1, forward strand.
TGGCCATATAACCGCTATCTTCAAGGATGGATAAGAAAAAGAATAAAGTCACGATAATCGGCAAAAAACTCAGCACACTGCCCACACCGGCAAAGATACCGTCGATAATCAAAGAGTGGACAACCGGGTTAATCCCGTAGGCGGTCAGTCCCAGATCCACCAACTCCGACAGCCAGGTGATTCCCAGGTCGAGGCCATCCGCCAACCAGGTGCCGATCACGCCGAAGGTCAGCCAGAAAACCAGGCTCATAATGCCCACAAAGGCTGGAATGGCTGTATATTTCCCCGTCAGTATATTATCAATGGCCACACTTCTGGCGTATTCCTTGCTCTCCTTAGGTTTAACCACCGTTGCGTCGCATACTTCTTTAATAAATTTGAACCGCATATCGGCAATGGCTGCCCCATGATCCAAGCCTCTTTCATCTTCCATCTGCTGAATAATATGGTCGAGGAGCTCCAGCTCGTTTTGATTCAGATTCAGCGCTTTGAGAATTTCCCCATCCCCTTCGGCAACCTTGCTGGCGGCGAAGCGCAGAGGAATCTGAGCCCGTTTGGCATGATCCTCAATCAGATGGATGATGGCATGAAGACAGCGGTGAACAGCGCCGTTATCATGGTCCGGATCGCAAAAATCCATTCTTCCGGGCCGTTCCTGATTTTTGGCCACATGAATAGCGTGATCCACCAGCTCCTGGATTCCTTCGTTTTTGGAAGCAGCGATGGGAACAACAGGTATTCCCAGCCTGTTCTCCATTTCGTTAATGTGAATAGAACCGCCGTTTTCCCGCACTTCATCCATCATGTTCAAAGCCAACACCATAGGAATATTCAATTCCATCAACTGTATGGTCAGATAGAGGTTTCTTTCGATGTTCGTAGCATCTACAATATTAATAATCCCCTTAGGCTTATCCTGAAGCAAAAACTGGCGGGTTACCAGCTCTTCATTGCTGTAAGGAGACATGGAGTAGATCCCCGGCAAATCGGTGACCAGAGTATTGGCATGTCCCTTGATGACGCCGTCTTTTCTATCCACTGTCACTCCCGGAAAGTTCCCCACCCGTTGATTGGAACCGGTCAGTTGGTTAAAGAGGGTTGTTTTACCGCAGTTCTGATTGCCTGCCAAGGCAAAGGTAAGGAGTTGGCTGTCCGGCAGCGGGTCTCCGTCCGCTTTCGTGTGAAATATCCCGGTCTCCCCAAGCCCCGGGTGCTTGACGAACTCCCTCTTCTTGGATTTCTCCGCTAATTGTTCCACATCATCAACAGGCAGGATTTCAATTTTTTCTGCATCGGCCAGGCGCAGTGTCAATTCATAGCCATGGATGCGCACTTCCATAGGGTCTCCTAAGGGTGCCAGCTTAACCATAGTTACGATGGCACCGGGAATGACGCCCATATCAAGAAAATGCTGACGCAGAGCGCCTTTTCCGCCTACGGAAATGATCGAGGCGCTCCGGCCTATTTCCAGTTCATTAAGCTTCATATAATTCTCCTTTAGTGCATGATGTGTTTAGCATAAGCGCCATTTGATAGGCCATTATTTTCTCCGCCCAAAAGTTAGTATAGTCCAACCTACACTATAATCAATAGGATCTTAAAAATTTTATCCGAAAATGTCTTATGCTTTTCCGGAGCTTATTAACTTTTTATCATAGATGCCTTTCTTTCATCTTTCGTCCTGATAGCTAAAAATCAAATCCCAAATTCAGGATTTGGTTCCCCATGCACAGATTGAACGTTTTGACCTTTCGCGTGGCATTGGTTTTAAGAACTAGAGGTGTTGATCAAAGATAAACATCAGTTAAGTCCCGGGAGCAATCCCAGGGCTTAACTTTCTCTTGCTCAGAAATTGAAACTACTACTCAATTGATCCTTGTATCAGCATTACTCCACTAAAGGGCAAAGGGAACCAAGTCATATGATAATCTATCCTGGATGAATCCACAGGATGCGACAGAGAGAGGAATCATGAACAACGATACTGTTTATTAACAAAGTTATCCCCTTTATCCACAGGTTTGTGGATACTTCTGTGGATAAGTTCCGGATTGTATAAAGAAAACCACAGATTAATATTTCATTAATATTTTCGTAATATCTTGTTACAAGACATTAATAATTAACTGTTAGAGTATAGACGTTGGCTGGCGACGAAAGGAGGGAAAGACATGGGTGTACATGAAGGGCGCTTATATGTTTATCAACTACTCAAGCACTTATTTGAACAACCTTTAAACCGTGAAGGCCTAATAGAATTACAAGAGCAGCCTGGACTGAAGGAACTGGCTCAGATAAGTTCCGGAGCACAGAGCATTAACGATTTCTTAGTTACGAACAAAGACGAGTATCCTGAAACACTTTGCCAAGCGCTTCAAGCTGAGTATCAGAGGCTTTTTGTCGGCCCCGGACAGGTACTTGTACCCATCTGGGAGTCCGTCTATTTTGACCCGGAGCATTTGATGTTCGGGGAACGCACCTTGGCAGTGAGAGAATTCTACCGTAAGTATCATCTCGAGTCGATTCACAAGAACCGGCAACCCGAAGACCACCTGGCAGTGGAATTGGAGTTTATGACTTATCTGATTGGCCAATATCTGGCAAGTGAGGATGACGTCCAGCAAACAAAGCTGCTCAGGGATCAAAAAGAGTTTATTCAGAAACATCTTGCCACATGGAAGGATGAGTTCCTCCAATTTCTGGAGAAGTCAACCGACTGCCTGTTATATCGAGGCGGCGGACAATTGCTAAAGGAATTTTTGGATATGGAATGTGAGATGTTTGAACATCTAGAGGAGGTAAGCTAGTGATGAACTTATCAAGAAGAAGTTTCTTAAAGTGGTCTGCCACCCTGGGGGCCATGGGAACAGGACTTATGTCATTAACCGCCTGTAGTCAGAACGCTTCCTTAACCGGCAGCGAAGCAGCTTCTGCAGGAGAACAAATCATCCCCACCGCCAGCACTCAGGACTGCGGGGGGCGTTGCCTGATCAAAGCCCATGTGAAAGACGGCGTAATCACAAGAATCAGTACCCGGGGCGCTTATGAGGAGGATGAACCCGGTGCGAATATGAAAGCCTGTCTGCGGGGACGGAGCTATCGCAAACATCTCTATCACCCTGATCGCTTGAAGTACCCCATGAAACGGGTAGGCAAACGGGGAGAAGGAAAATTTGAACAGATCTCCTGGGAAGAAGCCATTGATACCATTGCCAATGAAACCCGGCGCATCTTTGATCAATATGGACCTGAATCAAGATACTGCAATGTAGGCACTGGGGATACCGGCGGCGTAATTTACCGTATGGGCCTTGGCGGCCGTTTCCTAAGCGCCACCGGCGGTCATCTCCCGTTGTACAATTCGGTTAGTATGGGGAATACGGGCACTGCTACTCCTTATGTCTATGGGGTCGCCGCTACCGCCAGCAGTCTGGACAGCTTAAAAGACACCAAGCTGGTTATTCTTTGGGGACACAATACCACCGAAACTATTTTCGGCGCCTCCAATTATTATTTCCGTCAAATGAAGAACCGCGGCTGTAAATTTATCTGCGTCGATCCCCGCAACTCCAATACGGCTGTGGCTTTTGCCGACGAATGGATTCCCTTGCTGCCTACCACGGATAATGCCCTGATGGATGCCATGGCTTATGTGATCGTCAGCGAGAATCTGCACGATCAAGCTTTTCTGGATCAATACGTCCAGGGCTTTGATGAGGAGCATATGCCCGAAGGAGTACCCGCCCATGAATCCTTAGTATCCTATCTCTTCGGTAAAAAGGATGGGGTGGAGAAAACCCCGGAATGGGCGGAGGCTATCTGCAAAGTTCCTGCCGAGACCATTCGCCGTATTGCCCGGGAATACGCCACCACGAAACCGGCGGCCCTTATCCAGGGCTGGGGCCCCCAACGGCATTCCTGCGGAGAAAGAACAGCCCTCGGCGCTACCATGCTGGCTTCCATTACCGGCAATGTAGGCGTTCTTGGGGGCTGGGCCGGCGGCTATATCGGTCTGAGCCGCAAAGGTTGCGTTGGACTTCCTGACGTACCGAATCCTTATCCCGGAGCTATTCCAACCTTATCCTGGGTCGATGCCATTGAATGCCCTGAAAAAGTCACCCCGGCAGAAGGATTGCTGGGTGTAGACAAACTGAACAGTCCGATCAAAATGCTCTTGAACTTGGCCGGAGATTTTATAGCCAACCAAAATCCTGATATCAACCGCACGATCAGAGTTTTAGAAGATGAGAGCCTCGTGGAATTCATCGTGGTCAGCGACCTGTTCATGACTCCCAGTGCCCGCTATGCGGACATTCTCCTGCCCGGCAACACCTTCTTTGAACGTTATAATATCGGCGCAACCTGGAATAATGGGGATTACTTCATCCTCTCCCAAAAGATTGTGGATAATTATTATGAAAGCCGTTCCGAATATGATTGGTTGGCTGAAGTAGCGGATAAGCTGGGAGCAAAGGATGTCTTCACCGGCGGCAAGACTGAGGAAGAATGGGTGCGCTGGATTGTCGACGAGACCCGGGCCAAGTATCCGGAGACCCTTTCCTGGGAGGAGCTGGAGAAAGTAGGCATCAGCAAATTCCATTATGACGGTCCCCGGGTAGCTTTCCAGGATCAGATCGAAGATCCGGTCAACAATCCTTTCCCCACCCCATCCGGCAAAATAGAGCTCTTCTCCAAGACCCTTTACGATATGCATAACCCCGAAATTCCCGCTATACCTGTTTACGTACCGGCCTGGGAAGGACCGGAAGATGAGTTAACCGAAAAATATCCCCTGCAGCTGATTGGCTGGAAAACGAAAGCAAGAGATAACTCCACCTTCTATAATAATCCCTGGCTGCAGCAAGCCATGGTCCAGGAAGTATGGATCAACCCCATGGATGCCAAACCCAGAAATATTGTTACCGGCGACCGGGTCAAAGTATTTAACGACCGTGGCACGACTATGCTCCAAGCCCGGGTTACATCAAGGGTTATTCCCGGAGTTATCGCCGCCCCCACAGGATCCTGGTTTACTCCCGATGGCAAAGGCGGTTGCACTAACGGCAACCTTAACGTCCTGACTACCTTAAGAAAAACTGCTCTTTCTCATGGCAATACTCAACATACCAGCCTGGTGGAAATAAGCAAATTATAAAGACCAAGAATTTAAGGAGGGATATTGATGAGTGTACAGTATGGTTTTTATATTAACCAAAGCAGATGCAGCGGCTGTCATGCCTGTCAGACCAGTTGCAATGATAAAAATGATCTGGAACCAGGCCGCCTTTTCCGGCGCATCAAGGAAACCGACGGCGGGGAATTTACCCCTTCTAATCAAGGATACGCTCACAATGCCTATGCTTTTTTTACATCCATCTCCTGCAATCATTGTGAGCATCCGAAATGCACGGAAGCTTGCCCCAGCGGTGCAATGCACAAGGATTCGGAAACCGGTATTGTCTCTGTGAATCAAAACCGCTGTATCGGCTGCCGCTATTGCACATGGGCTTGCCCCTATGGCGCACCCCAATACAACAAAGAAGCCGGCCGGATGTCCAAATGTGACTTCTGCGCAGATTTGCTCAGTCAAGGTGAGACTCCCGTATGTGTGGCCGCCTGTCCCTATGAAGCTCTTGATTACGGCCCCATTGAAGAATTGCGGGCGAAGTACGGCACACTGGCCGATTCTCCGGATTTACCCTCATCAGATGAGACCCACCCTAATATAGTCCTCAAACCTCATAAGAGATAATACATCGATCATAGGAGGGATTACTATGCATTCATGGCCTTTATATCTGTTCACCTTGGCTATTCAATCCGCTGTGGGCGGCTGCATCATGCTTATGCTTTATAATATCCTGCTTAAAAAAGTGCTCGCCAAAGATACCTTGCAAAAAGCCAACCTAAAAAGCTTAACTGCCTTGACTGTTCTTTCCGTTCTCGGCCTTGGTTTCTCATTTTTCGATATTGGCTATCCTCTCCATGCCGTCAACGCCATAACCAATCTTGGCGCTTCTTGGTTAAGCCGTGAAATCCTGTTTACCGTCTTGTTTATTGCCCTGGTCTCTGTCGCATTAGCAGCTAACTGGAAAACACAGCACCTTTCCCAAGCCCTGCTGGCCGCTGCCGGCATCGCCGGACTGGCTGTAATCTTTGCTATGGGGTCCCTCTATAGCCATACGATTTTTGAGCCCTGGAACAGCTTCAATACCCTAATCGGTTTCTATGGTTCCACCATCATCTTAGGGGCTGTGCTGATTAACCTCATCTTTTTCCCAGTATTTAAAAACACCCGCGGCTCCTTTGAGGCGATCAAGCTGCCCACCTTGCTGGCTGTTTTAGCCGCCTTCATTATTCAGTTCGCTTTCATAGCAGCTTTAGGGTCAAGCCTCGCCACTCTCAATCCCGCCATGTCCTTAGTCCGTTGGTTCTGTTCAGCCTTGGCAGCTCTCTTGCTGGTCTACTTATATTTTAAAGACCCCAAAAAATCCGAGCTGCTTTACATCTCTTTCGGGCTCCTGTTGGTTGGTGAATTGATCGGCAGATACTTATTCTATCTTCCCTTAAGCTAATCTCACCCTTTAGCTTGCGCTCATAGGCGGCGCACCAAAAGAAGGAACTGTCCGGCCTCTCAGCCAGGACAGTTCCTTTTGTTATCAACTATAGGCAATACCGGCTGGAATTAACCCAGCCTCACTTGGATTTGAATTTATACCCAACTCCCCATACAGTCAATATGTATTGGGGCTTTGCCGGATCAGCTTCGATCTTCTCGCGGATGCGGCGAATAAATACCGTAACCGTATTGGTATCTCCCTCAAAATCCAGACCCCAGATTCTATCCAGCAACTGCTCCCGGGTAAAGACCTGCCCCCGGTTTTTGGCCAAAAAAGCCAGGACCTCAAATTCCTTGGCGGTCAGCTCCACCTGTTCACCACCGGAGTAAACCTCATATTCATTTAAGCGCATCTCTAAATCACCGACTTTTAAGACTTCATCACTGTTATTTGGTTCATCTTCCAGGCGATGGGGTCTGCGCAGCAAGGCCTTAATCCGAAAATCCAGTTCCATGGAACTGAAGGGCTTAACAAGATAGTCGTCTCCCCCCATTTTAAAGCCAATCCCTTTATCGACAATATCCCCTTTGGCCGATAGAAAAATAATGGGCACATCGCTGAAGGAACGGATTTTCTCACACACGGCAAACCCATCCAGTCCCGGCAGCATAACGTCCAGAATCAGCAGATCAGGGGATTCTCCGGCAAAAACTTCAAGGGCCTCCAGGCCATTATCCACATAACAAAACTGATAGCCATTTTCCCGTACGATATATTCAACAGCCTTTTGAATGCTTCTCTCATCATCGACCAGCATGATCTTCATTCTGCATCTCCCCTTTGTGGTCTTTCAATGGGCAGCAGCACTATGAAAGTGCTGCCCTTATTCAAATCGCTTTCTACGGAAATAACCCCGCCATGGAGCTCGGTAAGTTCTTTAGCCAAGGCTAATCCCAATCCGCTGCCGTTATATTGCCTTGAGGAGGATGAATCCACCTGAATAAACTTTTCAAAGATATGCGCTTGATTTTCTTTGGAAATCCCTATCCCGTCATCCTGAACCGTGATCTTAACATAGTGCGGATCCTCTGCCAAAGAGGCCTGAATATTCACTTTGCCGCCCAAAGGCGTAAATTTAATGGCATTCCCCGCTAAATTCTCGATGATCCTGCGCACCTTCTCATAATCTCCTTGAATGAGGGGTACGCCCCGTTCGACTCTGGCCGTCAGGTGAATATCATTGCGCTGGGCTAAAGGCCGAATCACGCATTCCACATTATTAATGACATCCACTAAGTCCACCGTCTCTATGGACAGAGAATTCCTGCCGGTTTCCAGGCGTGCCAGATCCAGGATGTTATTGATCATGTGGAGCAATACTTCGCTGTTCTCTTTGATTTCACAAAGGATTTGTTCTTCCGAGGAATCTTCAAACCGTTTCTTTTTCAGGAGGATCTCCGCAAAGATGATGATAGCCGTCAAGGGCGTTCTTAACTCATGGCTGACCATCGCCAAGAAATCGGCTTTATACTGACTGTCTTCTTTTAAGAGGGTGTTGACCTTTTCCAGCTGTATTTGCTTGATTTGCAGCTGTTCATTAGCTTTCCCCAGCTCAGAGGTCCGCAGCTCCACTTTATGTTCTAAATCAGAATACAGCTCTTTCAATTGTTTGGCCATGTTGTTAAAATGGTCTGCTAAGCCTTCGATTTCCTCCGCCGCCCTGAAGTTTTGCAGATCAACGTTCAAATCTCCTTCGCCAACCTGCTTTACCGCAGTTTCCAGATGCTCTATAGGCTTGGTTACCCGTTTGGTCACAAAATAGTAAATGGCTAAAACACAACCGATGATCAGTAAAGTAAAGGTCATGCATTGCCAAAACATGTTAAAAACAAGGGCCTGATCCTGAATGGTTGTGGGCATGGTAATGCTGATCGCACCGGCTAAGTCACCGATCTTCATGCCCTCTTTAGCATAACCGGAAATATCCATTTCTCCCGCCGGTTCACCATGGCATTCCAGACAGGTTTCATCAATGCGCATGGGGGTGACATAGCAGAAATAGCGCTGTCCCTCTTCCTTGACCAATTCCCAATAGGAATCTATTGCGGTATCATTCGCAAACTTTTCTAATACCCTTTTTTCAAAAGGATCAGGTTCATTCAAAGGATTACGGGGATTTGTATTCACATACCGGATCTTATAGCCGTTTTTTTCAGCAAAAATGACGCCGATACTCATTCCTGCAGTAGAGCAGTTGAGTCCTTTAAAATCAAAGTCGCCTTTGGCACTGGTATTGATCCTGTGTTGATTGATGGATAAAAATTCCCAAGTAGAATCCAATTGTTGGGTCAGGGCCAGACCCTTTTCCTTCAGTTCGTTAACCGCTTGCTTTTGTTGAATTTGAAATACCAGCACTATGTTGATGCTCATCAAAATAAACACAATGATCACCGTAGGAATAATGAGCTGATATTTTAGTTTTTTGACTTTCAATAAAACACCCCTGTCTATCTTAACATTAAAGCTTGCGCTATAAAACACTAATAAGAAAAAACTCTCCTTGAAAAACACCGATACCACCTGTAAAAGGCAGCATCGGTGTTTTTTTCACGCCAGCTGTATCAGCAGCAAAGCCATCAAGTTCAGTCCATGTTTTGGGTGCTGACAATTTTTCTGACACTGTCCGGCGAAAGATAATATTGGGCCGCAATATCCTCAATCCGGCTTCCCACCCGGTACAGTCTCATAATACTTTGATTTCTTTCCCGTAAAGCAGCTTTGGTTCCGTTCATTTCCCCCCAACCGGTCTTATGGGATGTTTTGCGGGGAATGTAAAGAGTTTGCCCTTGTATATATTTTTGAATTTCGTCAATAAGCTTCTCCGGCAATATATTTTTAGCATTCTGATACTCCATAAATCTCCTCCTGAAAATAGGTTCAAAAAATGCGGCATAGGACATGGCCTGTCCTCAGCAGTGCTCAGGAAACAACGACCATGCCTCTACACCCGAATATTTATTTAGAGGTTTGCCACCTCATAAATATCCTTGATCAATTTAACCATCCCCTTTCAGCAGAGATTGTAGATCCGGACTACAAGTTTATTTTAGAGGCTGCCCGATTTAAAAGCAATGGAAAGAATAATTATAATCCTAAAGAAGTTCCTTGGCGAAAAACTCTATCTGCCGATCCACAAATCCATCCGGCGATTCATGCCCATATTCCGGATAGATCAGCAGTTTCTTTTCTCCACAGATCCCCTTATACAGCCAATAGACGGTGGCAGGCGGGCAGACCGTATCCTTTAGGCCCATAGATACCAGGCAGGCAGTTTTTTTCCCCAGCCAGGGAGCAAAGTGAACCCCATCAAAATAGTCCAGAGTGGTAAAGATCCCTTCCTCTCGTTGGTGTTCCGGGTCATGAAGTTGAAAATACCAAGCAAGCTCCTCCAGGGGTCCACCCTTTTGCAGCTGGTAGCTGCTGCGGAAATCGGCCAGAAAGGGCATTGCTGCACTCACTGCCTTCACCCCGCCCTTTAGGTTGACTTCCTGCCCCAGAGCGTTGATCACCCCTCCTGCTATGACCGCTAATCCTCCCCCCTGGCTTTTGCCCATACAGCCGATGCGCTTTTCATCCACCTCCGGCTGATTAGCCAGAGCTTCCACGGCCCGGACTCCATCCAGATAAACCTGGCGGAGGTAATGAGTATGAGGGGATTCCAGGCCCAAAGTCAACCATCCGGAAAAAGCTCCCGAGGGATAGACTCTGGTATCCGGTGTTTCCCCGCACTGGCCCCGGACATCCAGGGCCAGGACAGCATATCCTTGCAAGGCCCACAAGAGGAGTTCTGAGAGCTGACCCCGGTTGCCGGAATACCCATGAAAGCGCACCAGGCCGGGCAAGGCCTCCTGGGGGTCAATGGCTCTGGGGCGCATATAATAACCCTTAAGTTTTGTTCGATCTCCGGATAGCACGGTGGCTGAGAAGACTTCCACCTTGGACAAGGGATAAGCGATTGCTTCAAGCTCCAGGCGAGCCTTGGTTTGGGCATCCCTTCTCAGGCTCTCCAGCCAGAATTCCTTAAAGTCTTCAGGCGGCACTCCTCGATAAGGGATGGTTTCTAATTGCTGTATGGCATCTTGAATTATTGTCATTGGCCTTCACCTCTACCAACTTAGTCTTAACCCACTCTAGTATTTCTATATTTCTTTAAAAAAGCCTCCAGAAGACAATGAAGGAGTGACCCACTTTTAGATGGCTCACTCCTTCATTATCTTCCCTTTTTATCTTTGGGTAAATTGCTGCATGCTGGATTCAAGCTCTTCAGCCAGAGCCGCCAGTTCCTGACTGGCCCCGGCGATCTGATCCATGGCTGCCGTCTGCTCCTGCACCGATGCGGATACTTCCTGGGTGCTTGCTGCACTTTCCTCAGAAATAGCGGAAAGGCTCTGAATCATGTTCATAATGGACTGATTCTTATCGGCTATCCCATCTGTGGAGTTGCTGATAATCTCCGTATATCCCTGGATTCTGTCGATAGCTTCGGCAATGCCGGCGAATTTGGTCTCGGTGGCCGAGACGCTTTCCGACTGAATCTTGACCACTGAATCCATTTCGCCCATCTTGACCACCGCTTCCCGGGTCTTAAGGGTCAATACTTTAGTGATGTTTTCGATCTCTGTAGTAAAGCGATTGGATTCTTCCGCCAACTTGCGAATCTCCTCAGCCACCACCGCGAAGCCCCGCCCCTGTTCACCTGCTCTGGCCGCTTCAATAGCGGCATTAAGGGCCAAGAGATTGGTTTGGGCGGCGATCTCCTTGATCTTCAAGCTGGCTTCCACAATATTTTTAGCGCTTTCATTGGTTTCCAGAATGGTCTCCTGAACCTCTTGGGCGCTCTTCCCATTTTGATCAGTAATTTTAATCAGATCCGCCAGAATCATGGTTCCTTCATCTTTAAGTTGTTCCACTCGATCCGTTGCCTGGCGCAGATCCTCCACCTTCTTTTGATCCTCTGCCACTAAATGTCCCAGGACATCCATTTGAGCGACACCGTTTTGAATCTCATTGGCTTGGTCGCTGGCCCCGAGGGCAATTCCTTCGATGGTTTTGGCAATTTCCATGGCTGCGGTGGAAGATTCCTGGCTGATATTCCCTAAGAAGGCTGCTGAATCAGCCAGTTTCTCCGAGGAAAGGGCCAGCCCTGCCACCAGGTCGCGAATATTATGAATCACCCCCTGGAAGGCTCGGGAGAGACCTCCCACTTCATCCTTACGGTTCATGAAGTGTTCGGGGATATTCTCGGATACATTGAGATGTTCAACGATCCCGATCAGCTTTTGGATAGGCTGAGAAATCCGGTTGGAGCTCATAAACCAGATAGCGATTAAAAGGATAAGATTAAACACCATAAGTACAGATTGAATCACCTTTAAGGCTTTAACTTTGGCGGCGGAGAATCCTTCAGCAGCTGCCACCGCTGCATTGGTGGTGGCAAAATAAGACTCGCTTTCCTGAACAAGAGCGGTCATATCCCCACTGCGCCGGGCTGATTCGATGGTACCCTTTAAGGACTGCCATTCACTTTTCACCTTGTTCATCTCTTGGATGAAAACCTCATCGCTAGCCTTGGGCAGGCCTAAGCTCTCGTCACCTTGAATTAACCCTTCGATAATGCCATCCAATTTTTGAATAAGCTCATCGTTAGGCTGCTTTGCCATCTCCAGCTTGATGAGTCTCTGGGTTGCCCCCCTAACTACTCCCGCCGTATTAATGACAGCGCCATCCTGCTGCATTTTTTCTAATTGGTAAAAGACAACCACTGTGCTGGTAACAGAAAAAAGCAATAAAAGTACTACGATGGCTCTTAGTGTGGATCGTATCGTCACCCGACATCCCCAGCCTTTCAACTCCAAAATCCCTGCTATGTAGAAAGTATTATCTCATATCATATCAAACAATTTTTGATTTTCCTATCATTATTTTATAATTATTATAGTTGCTATCTACTAAAAGTCTTCTCAGGAATTAGCCTTCCTCCAATAAGAATATTTACAAAAATCATCCTTGTTCAGCACACATCTTTCCCCTTGATACATCAAAAAAATGTGTCCCAACTTGGGACACACGCTCCATTAGTCTGACGCTGCAACTATGTCGTTAACAAACTGCCAATACATATCGCTGCTGCCGGTATGATTGCTTGTAAAAGCTATGATCAGCTCTAATTCCGGTATTACAAAAATGTACTGCCCTCCATGCCCCTGAGCAAAAAAGGTGTCATATTGTTCTTCTCCAAATGTACGTACCCACCATTGGTATCCGTAATCAGCAGTTCCTGATGACCGTTTGAATTGAAGTCTTGTGGATTCCTCAACCCACTCTCTGGAAATAATTTGCTGTTCTCCCCAAAGCCCTCCGTGATAATACAGCAAACCAAACTTCACCATATCATAAACCGTCATGGAGAAACCATTGCCACCGTCTGAAATACCCTGTGAATCCATATTGCATTGAACGCTATCCATACCAATTAAATCGAACAAGAATTCCTTTCCAAATTCATAGGCAGTTTTTCCCGTTGCTTTTTGAAGTATAGCCGCCAGCAAATGAGTATTTCCGGTAGAATAGCTGAATACGGTACCCGGTGTTGACGTGAGCGGACGATTCAGCACAAAATTCACCCAGTTCTCCGAATTCCGCCATTCACGCCAGTATTCGGTATCGCTGCTATCAAAACCTGAAGTATTGGTAAGCAAATGCCCCAGGGTAATCTGTTTCAAGCGGTTGTCATCAGACTCAAGAATTTGCGGGAAGTACTCTGCTATTGGAACGTCCACACTCTCAATATATCCTTTGTCTATAGCAATGCCGATCAGCGCACTCGTCACGCTTTTCGAGCAGGAATGCAGCAAAAACAAACTTGCCTTATCATAACCATCCTTGTAGTACTCATCAACTATGTGTCCATCTTTGAAAATAACGGAGGCTAGAATCTGAGTAGTGTCATATGTGGCATGAAGTGACTCCAACGTATCACCGTTTAGGCCGTGATCCTCGGGAGCGCCATATTGCCATTCCCAAACCAAGACATCCCGCTGCTCTGGGTTTTGTTGCTCCCTTTCTTCCATGACCGTTCCTTGCTCCGGCTCAGCAATCCTTCCACAGCCGGTCAGGTAAACAGATCCAATCAGCATTGCCATCAATAGCAGTATTTTTGATTTCATTTTATGCTCACTCCATATTCCAGACAGTCAGCGTTCATTTAAGGATTCCCATATCCTCATCTCAATCACAAAATCAACGCAGGTAGAAAAGCCGCAGGACTTCAAAATCCTGCGGCAAATCTTCAAAACTGAAATTATCCTCATTGAACCCAAGGCTTTACCCCAAGTCTTTGCTTAAATCTTAGTAACGGCTGCGTGGTGTGAAGCAATCGCGGCAATAAACCGGTTTGTCACCACTGGGTTGGAAAGGAACCATGGTATCTACGCCGCAGGAAGCACAGACTGCTGGATACATTTGGCGTTCCTGACGTTGATAGCCGCCACCATTGCCGCCACGGGATTGTTGCTTTCTTGCCGCACGGCAGGAAGGGCAACGGCCAGGCTCATTGGTGAAGCCTTTTTCTGCGTAGAATTCTTGCTCGGACACGGAGAATACAAACTCAGCGCCACAATCTTTACAAGTGATTACTTTTTCTTGATACATAATAAAAAAACCTCCGATAGTTTAATTGCCGCTACTTAAAAGGAATTTTCATCACTTCCCAGCGCTTTAGGCAACACAAGAAGGTTCTTACAAAATCCAATATTAATTTAACGGGCATATTTACTATACCAGCAATTGGGTGATAAGTCAAATAGATCTCGCTTTTATTTATCTTTCTTATTTTTTCGGGACAGGGACAACCCTCCAAAACCGCTGATCACGGCAATATAAAAGCCAAAATCATACCACCAGCCGGTGTTAAACACTTCATAGACCCTGACCGTCTCACTGAATATCCCCATAATCAGGGAAAGGGGCGCAATCCAGCCATGCCAGACACCGGACAAAAAACCGGCCGGCTTATCAAAATCATAGGAACCATCCCCTGGAATGCATCCTGTCAGGATAAACAGCATCAGGACCAGGGCTAACCCAGAAAACACCATGCTCTTTCTCATTTTCATTCTCCTCCCCCCCTAGAGCCCAATTATCGTGAACGTCGGCCCGCTAACTTTTCAAGTTCCCCAATTCTTGCTATGATAAAAGACAGTACTGTGGACTGTCACCACATTGAAGCGAAAGGATGCCGAAGATGCCCAAAAGTGTTCTCCTTAACGACGGCCTGGCGGACAAATATGCCGGCCTATTGAAATGCCCTATCTGCCATAACTCCATGGCGCTCATTAATAAGAAGAGTTTAATCTGCCGGGATAAGCATTGTTTTGATTTGGCCAAACAAGGCTATGTCAACTTATTATCCCATGGAATTAAGACCAAATACAATAAGCAATTGTTCGAAGCACGGAAACTTCTTGCCCAAAGCGGCTTTTTTGAGCCTCTGAACCAGCTGCTTTGTACCTTGATCGGCAACCTTATGAACAACTCAGAAGGGAAGGCTCAAGGCCCTTTCCTAAACATTGTGGATGCCGGCTGCGGCGAAGGATCTCATCTGGCCACCATCCAACAAAAACTCTTGCAGAGCAAGGGAATACAGCCCTTAGGAGTGGGGATGGACCTTGCCAAAGAAGGGATTCAAATGGCGGCCCGGGATTACGGGAGCATCTTTTGGTGTGTAGCGGATCTGGCTCAATGCCCTTTTGGCGATCAGCAGTTCAATGTGCTTTTGAATATTTTATCCCCTGCCAATTACTCCGAGTTCGCGAGAATCCTCACCGATGATGGGCTGATCATCAAGGTCGTTCCAGAAAAGGACTATCTCAAAGAATTACGGGAAATTCTTTACGAAGAAACGGCAAAACAGGATTACTCCAATGCCAAAACCAGAGAACTTTTTGAAAACCATCTGCAACTCTGTAAGCTGATGCCCCTTCGCTACTCTGTGACTTTGGACCAACCGCTGATCGGGCACCTGGTCCAGATGACCCCGCTCACCTGGGGGGCTGAAGAGACTCGGATCGCAAAAGTTCTTAAGCTGGAGTCACTTGAGATTACTATCGACTTGACCATTATGGTGGGACAAAAAAGGGAGGAACGATCATGAAAAAGGATGCAACTCGCATTAAACTAAGCAAAGAGCAAAAAGAAGAGATGGCTTCCGCCATCCAAAGATACTTTCTGCAGGAACGGGATGAAGAAATAGGAGCTTTGGCTTCCAGCCTCATGCTGGATTTTATCATTAAAGAATTGGCCCCGGAATTCTACAATCAAGGAGTCTCCGATTCCTACCAATTTATGAATGAGCGGACCGAAGACTTGTTCTCTTTGCAAATTTATCGCTGAACTAACCCGCTTTCATAACCCCGCCTCTGCGGGGGTGATCCCCCACTGGAGAAGGTCCTGCTCACTGATTGGACACCCAGGTAAATTCTCCGCTGTCCCCATCCACGACCTCCATATCCGGGGGAATACGGACTAATATCCCTTTCTCTCCGAAAGTCATGCTGCCGCCCCCAATATAGTTACTCTGTTTCTCCTCTTTGAATTGCCATACAGGGAAACTGTCACTATACATTTTAAACTCGAAGCTCTGCTTAACAGGATCTCCAATCTTCAGGACACCTGCTTCCCATGTTATTTGGGGAGGAGCGACCAATTTCGTGAAGTCGATAGGTTTAAAAGTATCGGTTCTGGCATAATGAGGCGCCACATAAGTGCTGACCTCGATAAGCCCGTCGGCATTCTTTTTACGTTCCAAAAAGATTCGCCCATACCCTGTGCTCCCTGCAGTTTGGATTCTCAACTGAGGGGTGTCCGCCGCGTAGGTCTGCCGGCTGTTCTCCACAAGCCCTGCTTGCCTTTCTAAAGGCTCATTCTCAAAAATATGGTATCGACCGCCATCCTCCGACCAATCGGCAGGAGCTTCGGCCAACATCCCCTGAGCCTGAGCATTACGGGATTGAAAGAATTCCCCTTGATCGAGAAAGAGGGCCAGAGGAATGGAAACTACAAGCAAAGCGAGATAAGCACCGGCAATCAGGAGATTGGTCTTCCAGCGATAAACGCGGCGCAGCCTGGGCCGCACAAATTTAGCCAGAAGGTAAATCAAGCCTATGATCAAAAACAAGAAGATAATGTTGGTGAATAAGAGTTTGGTCATCGTTTTGCCTCCATCCCCTTAGTAATCAGCATACTGGACCCGAAAAAAAGAACCGCTGTGCAGAATACTTTCAGGACAAAGACCCCCAGCGAAGTTTCCGCCGCATAAAATTCCAGGACCTTCCCCAAATTGAAATCAAAAATCCTCACGGTTCCAAAGCCGAAAGCAAAAAAACAGATCCACAGGATAATTCCCAACCCTTTACTGTGCAGACTGAAGCTCTGAATCAAATACACGGTGGCCGCCACAAGAATAAAGTAAAGCGTGGCAACGAATATCCCCAGCAGCAGATCCTGAGGTATGATCTGCAGCCCCCCAAAGAGAAACTCCCCTTCCTTCAGAGTTGCTGAGAGGATCAGACGGTGGATGATCACCGCCAGGGTGCTGGTTACTCCCGCATAAACAGCATAGGTAACCAGCAGCAGGATATTCGAGGCGTGACTGACCAGCCGATTATTGACCACTGAAAACTCCATACTTCGATAAGGCTGAGAACCCAGCAAGGAAGCCACTACCATCAGCCACAAAAGAGAGAAGATCAATAAAATATCTCCTGTATACGTTCGCACCGCAATACTTATGAGATCGCTGTTCGAAGACATGCCGCTGCTTGAACCCAGGGATAAGAGTATAGCAAGCAGCTGCACAATTATCAAAGAATAGATGAGTCCGGAATGCCCTTTCAGTTTGTATCCATATTGCTTGAGAATCACTTGGGACAAGGTACTGGGTCCCGTTTTAACCTCGTTTATAGACATCATCTATTCCTCCCTTCCTTGGTGCAGTGAGAGTGTTGCATAGATCATCCAAACTTACCGGAAGGATTTCAACACCGCTGGAGCGGATATTCTCAAAATCCTCCGGAAGCTCCTCGGCCTTGATCATCAAATAGAGGCTTCCTTTAGCAAACTCCTCCCGATGGAGGATGGCTTCCTCACTCAGCCTGTTCAGCAGATTCTCCTGCAGGGCTTGAGCGCTCCCCCGAAAACCCAGGGCATACTGCTTCAGATCCAGAATCGGCTTATGCATCAGCAGGCCCCCTTGATTAAGGAGGAGAATATCTTCCAGAATATCCTCCAGCTCCCCAAGCAAATGGCTGGAGAGAATAATGGTTCTTGGCTGCTCCAGGTAATCCTTGAGCAAGACCCTATAGAAATCCTTACGCACTGCTGAATCCATACCTGTGGTAGGCTCATCCAGAAGAGTGAGGGGACACCGGGCGGCAATACCCAGTATGGCATTAAAGGTACTTTTGCTCCCTTTGGATAAATTGCCGTGCCGCTGCTGAGGGTTAAGCAGAAAATACTCCAACAAGCCCTGGGCTATTTGACCATTCCAATTAGGATAAAAGACAGCCACTTCCCTCAGGATATCCTGCAAAGTAAAAGAATCGGGAAAAGCCATGGTATCATCCACGAGAAAAACTTTCCCGGCGACATCCAGATTATCAAAGGGGTTTTGGGCAAACACCCTCAGCTTGCCTTGGGTAGGCTTAAGATGACCGGCTATCATCTTTAATAACGTGGTCTTTCCCGTGCCATTTCTGCCAATCAAGCCGGTGATGGTGTTCTCTTCGATGGCAAAGGATACATTCTCCAGAGCCTGAACTTTGCCATATCTTTTATAAAGCTCATATCCCACGACGACACTCATTGTTTTTCCTCCTCTTCCCCGCCTGCTTCACGGTCTCTATCATCTGCCTCCTGATAAGCAAGCTCAATCATCTCTAAAAGTTCTGTCTTTCCCACTCCCAGGCGCACCGCCTCATCCACCAGGTCCCTGATCATCTGCCCGAGGATTTGGTTTTTGCGTTTCTGCAGGATATAAGATTTAGCATGGGGGGATACAAACATTCCCAGTCCCCGTTTTTTATAGACAATCTCTTCATCGGCGAGGAGATTAAGGCCTTTCGCTGCCGTAGCCGGATTAATCGTAAAGATCTCCGCCAATTGATACTGAGAATAGATGCGTTCATCTTCGGTAAGGTTGCCTTTTAAGATCTCTGCCTCAAGCCACTCAGCGATTTGAATATAGATAGGCTTAATACTATCTGAATTTAAAATAATCGCCCTCACCTCCAGAACTCATGTACCATAGCACATCAGTCATGTAATGTACTATGGCTATAGTATATGAGATATAGCTTATTTTGTAAATACCGGGATTAAGATTGCTATCCATAAAAAGCAAGAACTTGCCAAGCAAGGGAAAAGGATTTACTCCTAAACATGTCGAAATAATTATAATAACTGTCAGCTGATGGGAAGGTGATACCCTTGAAAAAAATGCTCCTGGCCACATTAATTGGCATATCGATAATCTTGACAGGCTGCAATGGAAGTAAAGATGTGGATTCTCCGATTGGAGCAACATCACCCACTCATTCTTCTACTCTGAGTCAAGAAGAAGCCCTCCGGGTCCTCTATCAGGAACTCTTAGCCAAAACGGAACACACTGTAGCCTTTTTGAAAGAAGCCAGAGTCGGCAATCATACAATTTACGCTTTTCAGCACATGGTCAATGGCAGAGCTCCGACCATTGCTTTCGTTCATAGCAAGACCGGCAAAGTTTATTATGATAGTGTCGAATTGCTTTTGGATATTTTTATTAATAGTGAGGATAAAGAGCCCTACAAAGCGGCCAACTATATTAATAAAGACATTTATTATCTGGAGATGAAATCAGTAAACGATCCGGAACCAACAACCTGGAGCACCTATGTCTTCAACGAAGATGCTTATACCAGTGCCGAAGCGGCTAAAAAGGCCGTTGTTAAGGTATACGCGGAGAATCACCCCACCTTAAGCCTCCTGGGCAAGCCTCTGGCTGAAGTCGAGAAAATCACCAAAGTTGAATCCCTGAAAGCGCCTGTAGAGACTAAAGGCGGGGAACCCGCCGAGGTCACTCAGATTAGTCTTGACAATATTCTAATTCTCTTTGATGAAGATTCCATTTCCTCAGAGATCTTCCTTGAGGGTCAGCAGGAAATCTTAGGCGTAAAAATCGGTGAACCCTTTAACGAAATCAGCGATAAGCTGGGCATGCCCGATAGCTTCGGCCAAGATCCGGAGTTCGAGAATATCTATACCATGCGTTACCTTTTTGATGGTTTTCAAATCGAGTTCTATGGCGAGAACAAGGACGCCAATACTGTAAGCGCTCTGATTAAAAAACGGATTTAACTTAACTGCGGGCTCTCCGGCCCGCAGTTTT
Source organism: Desulfitobacterium sp. LBE (assembly GCF_007830365.1). Classification (NCBI taxonomy): domain Bacteria; kingdom Bacillati; phylum Bacillota; class Clostridia; order Eubacteriales; family Desulfitobacteriaceae; genus Desulfitobacterium; species Desulfitobacterium sp. LBE. The sequence continues at coordinate 3,209,221 of NZ_VLKD01000001.1, forward strand.
TTATTGAATTAATTTATTATGAATGAAAAAAGCAGCTGCCTGATGAACTTTGCCGTTCATTGCGCAGCTGCCCTGATTTTGCTCAAATATTTAAGAGTAAAATGATAATCGATAGCAAACTAAAGCATACACTCATTAAACTGATGAAAGCTACCGTCTGTTTGGGGTTAAGGCCCGAAGAAATCAAGCGGTGGTGGATTTGGGTTGCATCTGCCTTGTAAATGGATTCCCCACGGGAAAATCGCTTCAACACCACAATAAGATTATCAAAAATCGGTACGCCAAGAGCCAGCACAGGAATACTCAAAGATACCAGGGTAGCTTGTTTAAAAGCACCGCTTAAGGCAACGATGGCCAGAATGAACCCCAGAAAATTAGCTCCCGAGTCACCCATAAAGATCCTGGCCGGGTGCCGATTATATCTTAAAAATCCCAGGGAAGCCCCCACCAGCAATGCCGAAAGCAAAGCCGAATCACTTTGTCCTTTCGCCAAAGCGGCCACATAGAGTGTCGCACCGGCAATAGCGGACAGAATCCCGGCAAGACCGTCAATGCCATCGGACCAATTAATAACCGTAGTAACTCCTACGATCCACATGATACTTAAAATAAGCTGAATGATATAAGGCAAGACAATGTATTGCTGTGTAAAGGGATTCGTAAAGCCATAGAAGACAATCCCTGCAGAAAACACCATCCATGCCGCAAGGATATGGACCATGAGTCTGGGCAATGCCGGAAACTCCTTGCCAAGAGTTTTATACCAGTCATCAATCAGCCCAATCCCTAAAACGAGAACAGAAGCGATAATGATAGCCAGCGACTGGTAATTTATCGGTCTTACGAAAACTAAGTAGCCGATCATAAAGCCTAAGAAAATTCCAACACCGCCGAGTAAAGGAATGGGATGTTTATGTTTTTTTCTTTCCGTCGGTTTATCAACAAAGTTCCATTTCACGGCGAGCTTTTCCAATAGAGGTATACTCATAAAAACAATAAAGAACACGAAAAAAAAGGGGATAATAAACTCCATCAAAAGTACTGCCCTCCCTTATGTCACCCTTAAAGCAATACACTATTTACTCTAGATCGTTGCTACTATAAATCTTTATTACTATTAAGATCTTTATTATAGCATTTTATCCTCTAAAAGCGAACCAAGCCTTAGCTCTCATGTCCTGTAAACTAAAATTTCCCGACCTCCCCTCACAAGGAGAAAGTTTTACTCAGCACTACAAATTCTTCCTTGTAAAAGGTCTGCCCCGCCATTTATGATAAAAGAGGTATTGTGTAAAAATGTATTTATAGGAGGTTCCTGCATGTTGCACACAAACGGAGAGCAGTTGCTTAAGGAATTCGCGGACCATGCCTACCCCCGTCAGGTGGTAGAGGTGATCCCCGGCAGTGTTTATCATGTGATAGGCTATGGGCACAGCAATGCCGGTTTTATTATCGCCGAAAATTCCGTCATTCTCATCGATACTCTGGACAGCGATGAGCGGGCCCAAACCCTTAAATCCCTGATCGCTCAACATACCGACAAACCGGTTAAGACTATCATTTACACCCACGGTCATCCGGATCATCGCGGGGGTTCCGGTGCCTTTATGGACAGCAATCCGGAGATCATTGCCTTTGCTCCTTGCAAGCCTGTTCTGGGGCGAATGAATGCTCTCCATGATGTGCTCAATCAGCGTGGCATTCGCCAGTTCGGCTACCAACTCAGCAATGAGGAAGCCCTTACCCAAGGCCTTGGAATTCGGGAGGGCAAGGCTCAAGGAGAGGGGCAATATGCCATTATGCCGCCGACCACAGTCTATCAAGAAGACACCGTTCTTCGGTCTCTAGACGGCATTGATCTGGAGCTGGCAGCGGCACCCGGTGAAGCCGACGATCAGATTCTGATCTGGCTTCCTGCACATAAAGTCCTCTTCTGCGGTGATAATTACTATGGCTGCTGGCCTAATCTCTACGCTATCCGCGGCAGTCAGTACCGGGATGTCAGCGCCTGGGTGGATACACTGGATAAACTCATCGCCTACCGGGCCCACTATCTGCTGCCCGGCCATACCCGCCCCATCATCGGGGAAACCGCTGTTCAGGAGACCCTGACTAATTTTCGGGATGCTATCGATTATGTTCTTACGGAAACTCTAAAGGGAATGAATCAGGGCATGACCATGGATGAGGTGGCCGAAGCCGTCAAGCTGCCTGAAAAATGGGCTAAGCTACCTTATCTGGGCGAGTTTTACGGCACCGTGTCCTGGTCTGTCCGGGGCATTTATGCTGGTTATGTAGGCTGGTTTGACGGTAACCCCACTCACCTCAATCCGCTGCCGCCTGCCGTTCAAGCCCAAAAAACCGTGGCTCTGATGGGCGGAGCAGAAACGGTTCTATCCGCCATCGGCCAGGCCTTGGCTGACCAGGATTATCAGTGGAGTATCGTCCTTGCCGATCTGCTGCTTGTTATGGACCGCTCCCATAAACAAGCCAAAGAGTACAAAGCCCGGGGACTGGTGGGACTCGGTCATAGGGAAACCAGTGCCAATGGCCGCCATTATTACCTTGCCTATGCCAAAGAGTTACTGGCCGAATAGAAGGATCAAGATTTTCTTCTCTAGCATTTAGAAATATGATATACTTCTTCCGTTGTCATGCAGCATAGGTCAACATCATGATCTACTCATAAGCGATACAACGGAAATGGAGACACCCATGAACAGGTCGTATCTCAAATACATAACCTCCCTGATTTTGTTCGGCTTCAACGGAATTGTAGCCAGTCATATTTCTTTAAGCAGCTATGAAATTGTATTTACAAGAACACTCATCGGCAGTCTGTTTCTGGTTATTGTCTTCGGTTTTTCCAAACAAAAGATGCGGTTTTTAAGCAATAAATCCCACTTTCTCTATCTGAGCCTATCCGGCGTGGCCATGGGTGCCAGCTGGATGTTTCTTTATGAAGCATATACCCAAATCGGTGTGAGCATTGCCACCCTTGCCTATTACTGCGGTCCTGTGATTGTTATGATCCTTTCTCCCCTTCTTTTCAAGGAAAGGATGACAAATGCCAAACTTATAGGTTTTCTCGCCGTACTGACGGGCATGCTTTGTGTCTCCGGTCAGGCGATGTCTGAGGAGAAGACCCTTTTCGGATTAATGTGCGGGCTCTTATCCGCCGTGATGTACGCCGTTATGGTGGTCTTCAATAAAAAAGCAGTCAGCATAACCGGACTTGAAAACTCAATGTGGCAGCTGATGGCAAGCTTCGCCACTGTCTTCCTCTTTCTTGGCCTGAAGCAGGATTTTTCCATTAGCATTGCCTCGGGGGATTGGCTGCCCATTCTGATCTTAGGCATCGTCAACACCGGTATCGGCTGTTATTTCTATTTTTCCTCTATCGGTCATTTGCCGGTGCAGACAGTAGCCATCTGCGGCTATCTGGAACCCCTTTCCGCTTTGCTGCTTTCAACTGTTCTCCTGGGGGAGAGATTAAGCTTAGTGCAAGCCCTTGGCGCGCTGCTGATATTAGGAGGCGCTGCTTTTGGGGAATTGTACCGTCGGAAACTCCCGGCCAACTCTTCACTGACCACATGAACCTGGTATGAATGCAGAAATAATTTCCAGGCCTTTTAACTCTAAAAATCTGCTTCCTTATCCGTATTAATGGTTGTATCCATGAAAGGTTAAGGAGGCATCGCTTTGAAACGACTGAAATTTCGCGTGTGGAATAAAGTATCCAAGAAAATGCATAATCCTCAAGCCATCAGTTTTGATATCCAAAACTGCAATCCCTTCGCCGTAAGCATCCCAGCGAAATCCTGGGATCCCGCTGAGAAATATGAGTTGCTGCAATGGACCGGTTTAAGGGATGAGGGTGGCACAGATGTCTATGAAGCGGATTTAGTTCTCATCGACTATGAAATTTACAAAGTTCATTGGCATGAATCTGAAGCAGCCTTTAAGCTTATATCTCTGAAAGGTTCCCTGGAGAAGGAAGCCGGCCTCCTTCCTACGGGCAAAATTATCGGCAATACATATGAAACGGAGAATCTTTAGACCGTTATCTTTTGATGGAATGGTCCTAGAGAAAGGGCATACCCAACAAGTGCTAGGCACAAGATGGGTATGCCCTTTTCCTTTACAATAACCTCAAGATAAATACAGCCGCCAACACCAATACCAATGAACCCAGGGCCATCGGAAATATTTTCTGCAGCAGTCGATTTTCTTCAGAGCGAATATTACATACAGAAGCTCCCAATAAGACGCGGGAAGGTGAAGCCATTGTCATATGTGAGGAGCTCGTGTTCTGCATACTTGCGAATAATTCAGGAGGCATTCCAATTTGTTTTGCTACTTCGACCTGAAGATTAATCAGCATCGCATTAGAGGCTACATTGCTTCCGGTAAGAAAACCGCCGAACCCACCAATAAGCGGCGAACACAATACAAAAGCTGAACCGAAAGCAGCGGCTGCCGCCTGGGCAAGGGTGGTTGTCATTCCTGCCGCTGCCATAATCTCCGATGTCCCTATAAAGGCAATAGTGGATAAGGTTACCGGAAGCCATTGTTTTAGAGACAGCTGAACCGCTCTTTTAATGACATGCTTTTGAATTTTGAAGAGAAGGATGGTCAACAAGCAAGTAAGGAAGATCGAAAAGCCAGGAGAATATAGCACGGGCAGACTGAATGAATAAGCCGGTAAGCTGAATACCGCATGAGAGCCGGCAAATTCCTTGATCGGCGGAACCAATCGGGATATAAACAGGACTCCCGTCAAAATCAAATAGGGGCTCATCGTTTTTAAGATGTCCGCTTTCGATTGATTTCTGGCCGCTAATGAGAAAGCGGCCTCCTCGGGAGTGCTTTTCGCAGTGAAATAAATGAATGCAAATTCCACGCCCAGGGCGACTAAAGATGCGAACACTCCCGCCAGTTCGACACTGACGTAAGCATTGAAAAGCCAAACCGAAAAAGCCAGTGAACCTGCCACCAGCATAAGCTCCGCCCATTTCGCTCTGACTCCCTGCCATCCTCCGGCCAGGTAAACAGCGGTCACAGCAAAGTAAAAAAAGGTAGGAATACTTAAAGCCGCTACATCCGTTCCCAGCCTCTGAAAAGGAATTCCCGCCAGATTTGCCCCGATATACGTTCCTGTTGCCAATGCTCCCCAGGGCACAGCGCTTAAACCCAGCAAGGATAGCAGCACTGCTTTAAAGCGGCTGAAGCCCAGCTCAACCAAAATAGGGGCGACGACAATAATAGCGATCCCATAGCCACTGACCGATTCAACTAAAGGTGAAAAGGCCACGACCAAAAGAATAACTTGCCTGACCGGATCCTGTGTTGAGCCAGAAATGAGGGACGCGATCCTCTTGATAAGGCCCGTCTCGTTCATAATATGGTACAAGAAAATGCCAAAGAGCAGCACATAAGCAACTATAGCTGAGGTTAACACAGCTTTCACGGTGGCATGTAAGATCTCCTGTCCCTCTATCTGAAAGCGCGGAATAACCAGGGCAATTAAAAGCGTGAGCAGATAGGCGCTTGTTCCTGCCCGGACCGCCGATTGCCGCAGGATAAACAGCAGAACCAAAATGATTAAAAAAGGCATAGCAGCCAGGATGATTTCCAACAGTTCGAACTCCTCTTTTTCTTAAGATAAAGGTTTAAACATTCGTGTTAAAGTTCAGTGCAACTGACAGTATTGCTATGTTACAAAATTATATACAAAAAATGCTGCTATTAAAAGATTCAATTTTCCCCTTGTCCGCTTTTGCCGGCAATTCATGAACCTGAATAACCTACAAAAAAGGAGCCATAGGAAATTCAGATTTCCCATGGCTCCTTTTCTATAACTAAGCAATCATTACCCGCATTTAGAGTATCCGCAGTGGGTGCAGACGACACAGCCGCTTTCGTGATTAATGCCCATACCGCATTCAGGGCAGGCGTTGCCTTCAGCTACTGTGGCTCGGGTCTTTTGGGGGTTGGTGATGGAAGCGCTCTTGCTTTGTACCGGTTTTTCTTCCACTGCCGGCTGAGAAGTAACCTTTACGGAATTAACCTTGCCTTTACCCAGTTCTACATATTCCTTAATCACACGGGCGATGGCATCGGGGCAGGAGGTGACATTAACCCCTTCCCGGCGAATGCAGGCGGGGCAACGAATGCCTTTGACCTGCTCGATGATGGCATCCACAGAAATTCCGGAACGAAGGGCGATGGAGATCAAGCGGGCTGTAGCCTCGGATTGGGAGGAGCAGCCTCCGGCCCGCCCGGTGTTGGTGAAGATCTCGCAGATTCCCTTCTCATCAGCCATAACACTGACATAGAGATTACCGCAGCCAATGCGGATCTTCTCGGTAACTCCTGTGGTGGTCGTGGGACGGGGACGGGGCAATACGGTATTCACTTCCGGAATGAAAGGCACCTTAGGAATGGATACTTGTGTCTTGGCTTCCTCAGCCTTTTCTTCAGCCTTCTTGGCGATTCCTGTGGAGAGAACCTGTTCTTCCCTGCTGCCGTCCCGATAAACGGTCAAGCCCTTGCAGTTGAGTTCATGGGCCAGCTCATAAGCTTTAGCGATATCTTCATGGGTAGCATCATTGGCGAAGTTAATGGTTTTGGAAACAGCGTTATCTGTGTATTTTTGAAAGGCAGCCTGAATGCGGATATGCCATTCGGGCTCGATCTCCTGAGCAGTGACAAAGACCTCCTGCACCCAGTTTGGCACTTCCGGGAAGCCCAGGACAGTCCCTTTCTCCGCAATCTTGCGCATAAGCTCCGGGGAGTTAAAACCATAGTCTTCAGCAAGGCTTTGGAAGATGGGGTTGACTTCGATTAAGGGTGTCCCATCCATGACCGTCTTGGTATAAGCCACTGCAAAGAGGGGTTCCACCCCACTGGAAGCACCGCAGATCATGGAGATGGTTCCTGTAGGCGCGATGGTAGTTAAGGTGGCATTGCGCAGGGGACGGACGCCATCATAGATGGAGCCTTGATAGTTGGGGAAAGTGCCTCTCTCTTCAGCCAGACGCTGGGACTCCAGGCGGGCCTCAGTCTGAATGAAGTTCATGACCTTTTCGGCATACTCCACGGCATCCTCTGAAGCATAGGAGGTCTGAAGAAGAATCAGCATATCCGCAAAGCCCATAACGCCCAGACCGATCTTGCGATTGCCTTTCACCATCTCTTCGATGGACGGAAGGGGGTAGGTGTTGGCTTCAATGACATTATCCAGGAAACGGGTAGCCAGACGGGTAATCTGCCCTAAGCGCTCCCAGTCCACTACGACTTTGCCGTTTTTCTCAGTAACCATGAGTTTAAGGTTAATCGAACCCAGGTTGCAGGCTTCGTTGGGAAGCAGGGGTTGCTCGCCGCAGGGATTGGTAGCTTCGATCTCACCTAACTGAGGGGTAGGGTTGTCCCGGTTCAGACGATCCAGGAAAATGATTCCCGGCTCACCATTTCTCCAGGCATGATCTACGATCAATTGAAAGACATCAGGTGCATAAAGCTGTCCATCGGCTTCCTTGGTATGAGGGTCGATCAGGTTATAATGGCGTTTTTCCTGGACTGCTTTCATAAACTCTTCCGTAATCCCTACGGAAATATTGAAATTGGTAATCTCTTTATTGTCTTCCTTGCAGGTGATGAATTCCCGAATATCCGGATGATCCACCCGCAGGATTCCCATATTGGCTCCACGGCGGGTCCCGCCCTGCTTCACGGCTTCAGTGGCTGCGTTGAAGACCTTCATAAAAGACACAGGGCCGGAGGCCACTCCGCCGGTGGAACGGACCGTGCTGTTTTTGGGGCGGAGGCGGGAGAAGCTAAAGCCTGTTCCACCGCCGGATTTATGAATAATCGCTGCGCTTTTTATGGCATCGAAAATTTCCTCCATACTATCTTCCACAGGCAAAACAAAGCAGGCGCTGAGTTGACCCAGGTCACGTCCTGCATTCATTAAGGTTGGGGAATTAGGCATAAACTCCAGTTTAGCCATCATCTCATAGAAGGATTTGGCCAGTTCTTTGACTTCTTTTTTAGTTTTGCCAAAGGTCTCCTCCACTTGGGCTATGATGCTGGCGACCCGATAAAGCATATCTTCCGGGCTTTCCACAACCTTGCCATTCTCTTGCTTGAGATAGCGTTTTTCCAGAATGACCCGGGCATTGGGTGTTAAATTGGCTTTCAGCCAGGCTTTCGGTGCTGATTCTTGGAAACTCAAAATTAATCCCCAACTTTCTCTAAAACTTTACCTTTTATGTATTTTCTCTTCTATTTTGGAGGATATTCTCGTAATTTAGAATAGGTCCCCAGCCCTATTTTCCTCAGTCCTAGGGGGCATAGAAGAGCTCAACTTCCTGTTCAATTATTTGCTGCTCTTTTTTTCCACTAATTCATGCAGTTCTTCTAAAAAACGCTGAACATCCTTAAACTCCCGATAAACGGAAGCAAATCGTATATAAGCCACTTCATCCAGATGGACCAAAGCATTCATGACCACTTCACCAATGGCCTTACTCTGCATCTCACGCTCGCTGCCGTTGCGCAGACCTTTTTCGATCTCATAAACCAGGGTTTCGATCTGCTCTATAGAAACGGGCCGCTTTTCACAGGCTCGTAAAATACCAGCTTTCAGCTTCCCCCGGGAAAATTCCTCCCTGCGCCCATCCTTTTTGACCACAATCAAGGGTGTATCTTCAAATTTTTCGAAAGTGGTGAACCGCCGGGCACACCGTTCACATTCCCGCCGCCGACGTACAGCGGTCCCTTCCTCCACTTGCCGCGATTCCAGGACTTTCGTCTCATCATTCCCACAAAATGGACAATGCAATTCAATCCCCCCATATATAGCGTTCAATCTATCTTACCAACACCATATGTAGTATGTCAAAACTCTGAATTCCCCTTTTTTACTTATTGCCCCCTTTTTATGTCACTCGTCCCTCTTCACTCTCTTGCGTATGGACTTGTCCAAAATAATTTATTCCATGCCAACATGGATTTCCAGACCCAGGGCAAACTATCAAGGATACTTATATCCTTCGCAGAATGAAAGGAGATATGGCCTTATGGTGGAAAAAAAGTTTCCGGATAAACCGGCTAACCCGGATACGAAACCTGCTCAGAACCATAAACCGGATAAGGCGCCTAGCATGGATTCCCGGGATGGGCACGGTTTGTCCAAGGACCAGGCATTGCAAGGCAAGGGTTAAACTTCCCTCTCCGGTCCAAAAAACGAAGGAGCTGCGGAAAGGCGAACTTAAGGTTCTCTCTCCGCAGCTCCTTGATTATATCAGCCAGCTTTTTCAGTCATGAGGCATCTGAGGCATCTTTTCTATTTCAAGCTCTAACAGCTCTTTGTAAAGCTCTTTCCGACGGTCCGCCAAGAAAAAAGTATCCCGCATAGACTGCCGTTTCGGACTTCTTAAGGTATTAATCGGCTTGGCCGGAAGGTCAACGACAAATAATCGCTCCTGAGTGTCTTGATTTTCAGCTAATACTTCTCCTTTAGGACCGAAAACCAAAATCCCGCCGCTGAACTCTTTATCTCTGTTGTTGGTGCCCACAAGATTGCAGGCGCAAAGATAGACTGAATTGTCATAAGCCCGGGCTCCCAGATACCTCTTCCAGATCTCTTTCCGATCCCCGGAAACTACAGGGGAAGCATGGGGGGCAAATTGAATTTCTGCTCCTTTTAAAGAACAGATGGTTGAGAGTTCCGGAAAATGCCAATCCCAGCATATACCTATGGAAAACTTAACTCCACCGGCTGCAAAGATAGGGAAAGAGTCCCCCGCCGTAAAATAATGCTGCTCAATGCGGCCAAGATGGACTTTACGATAAACCTCCGGCTCACGATCCGGAAACACAATCAATTGCGAAATATAGGGCTTCTTCCCTTCCGGAGACTTTTCAACCATCCCCACAAGCAAGATGAGGCCAAGATCCCGGGCACACTCCCTGAGACGGGCTACGGCCATGCTATCCAATGGGTCCGCAATCTCCGAGGCATCTTTAGGAGAGTAACCATGGAGTGCACACTCAGGGTAACATAAGAGGCTGACCCCTTGGGAGGAAGCAACTTCCGCGGTCCGGATAATCTCCTGCAGGTTTCTCTCAGTATCTCCTACTTTAGCTTCGAATTGAGCAAGTCCAACCCGAATATCCTGTAACATGTCCCAATTCCTTTCCAGCTATGTTTATCCCCCAGCAGATCACACCCTTCTATGCTTCCAGACAGTCGCAGGGATAGAGCTCTTTGTCATCTTCACAGTTGCCATTGATGATAGCCTCAAGGAGATCCCGATCATGCAGCATACTGATGAGAAAGCGCTCATCCTTAGTTTGAGTAGTATGAGCAAGTGTTAACATATTCAAGGGCCGATACACAGGTGAGTCCTGGACCTTCAAAACCTTAAATAAGCCATTTTCACATTCCCGGCTCACTGTCAGGGATGAAATGATGGTAATGCCGATACCGGCAGCCACAACTTTCTTGATAGCCTGAGTGCTGCCCAGTTCCATGGTCACGTTGATCTGAGAGAGGTCAAGGCCCATTTCCTTAAGGGCCAGTTCGGTAACTTTGCGTGTGCCTGAGCCTTCTTCCCTCATGATAAGCCGCTCCTTGGCCAGTTCGGCCAAAGTAATACTGTGGCGGGCGGCCCAGGGGTGGAAGGAGGGAACAACCACTACCAGCTCATCCTGCCAAAACTTTTCAACGACAATTTCTTTATTACGAGGTGCCGGCCCCTCAATAAGTCCGATATGAATGCGTTTTTCGATCACTTCCTGGGATATAGTCTCCGTATTGGCGATTTTCACCTTAAAGTCCACATCGGGGCGAATCTTATACAAATAAGCTAAAATATTCGGCAGAATATATTCACCAATGGTCAAGGTAGCCCCGATATAAATGAGTGCTCTCTGATCTTCAGTTAATACACTAATTTGTTGTTGGGCAACGGTGAGAATATTTAGTATATTATTCACATGATCATAAAAAACTTCTCCTGCTTTGGTTAGGGTAACACCTTTATTGGTTCTATTAAAGAAACGGGCGCCATAGAGGTTCTCCATATTCTGAATCTGCAGGCTGATGCTGGGTTGGCTCATATGCAGGCGCTTCGCAGCCAGGGTAATGTTCTTCGTATCCGCGACTTCTTTAAAGACGACAAACTGCTGTTCAAACAAAAGTCTCCGCTCCTTTCCCACAAAAGACCTTGTCATTTAGAATTTTTATGACAAGTTCATTATAACACAATTACCTTGTCATAACCGACTTTTTTCACATATCACACGATTTACCAAAAAGGGCCATCTCTTCCGTAACAAAGAGATGGCTCTTCATTTCTAGACTATTAGAACATCTTATCGGCAATAAAAGAGGAATCAGCTGCTTTTAAATAGTTCGAAAACCATCTTCGATCGTCGTTCTTTGTACTGGGTGGCAAGCTTCACCATACATTCCGCCCAATCAGGAGAACCCAGGGCATGAATATGATTATAAGCAGCCATTACACCCTTATAGCATATCCCCTCATACTTGCCGTCGATACCGTGCCCCCGCTCCACTTCAAAACCAAACTCAATCTTCGTTCGATCCAGGTTAAGCACACTGGAATTATGGAACTCATGTCCACGAATCTTGGGTTGACGGAACCAGGGATTGTTTTCCAGAACTTTCATCACGGTATAGCCATGCCCTTGGGGTTTCTTCTCCATCCTGGTATCCAAAGGCAGCAATCCTACCATGTCGTAGGAACCATCACCGGTTATAATGGATCTCCCTAAAAACATAAGTCCGCCGCACTCAGCATAGATCGGTAAGCCGTCCTCTCCCGCTAAGCGTATCTCCTGGCGGAGAGTCCTGTTGTTGGCCAATTGCTCAGCAAACACTTCGGGAAAGCCTCCCCCAATATACAGAGCGTCAAGATCCTTAGGTAAATGCTGGTGAGCGAGGGCACTGATGGTCACTAATTCTGCTCCTTTAGACTCAAGGACAGCCAAGTTTTCCGGATAATAAAAGGAAAAGGCCGCATCGCGGATCACTCCGATACGCGGTGCAGGAGGTTTTGTCTTAAGAGGATATCCCTGAGATACAGAAAACTTAGTCGGAGTTGAGTAAGAAAGAGGCGCAGCAGTCCGTGCCAGCTCCATAATTTTAGCTATGTCTACATTTTCGCTAACCACATCGGCAAGATTATCCAGAAAAGTATCGGTTTCAGACCATTCACCGTTGGTGACCAGCCCCAGATGACGATCCGGAATTAATATTCTTGAATCCTTAGGGATCGCCCCAACCACCGGAATCCGGCAGTATTGTTCGATAGTTTCTCTGGCCAATTTCTCATGTCGGGCACGGGCTATTTTATTCAACACCACGCCTACAATATTAATATTGGGATCAAAGTGTTGGCATCCCATGACAATAGCCCCTAAGCTGCGGGTAATTCGGGTTGCATCGAGAACAAGCAAGACTGGAGATGATGTTATTTTAGCTATCTCAGCCGTTGAAGCACTGCCATTGATATCTAAGCCGTCAAAAAGTCCCATAGCACCCTCAATGAGACTGAATTGACAGTCCTGAGAGTGCTGTGCAAGGGAGCGACAAATATCTTCCTGACTCATCATGAAGGAATCAAGGTTACGGGATACTCTGCCGGCGGCCGCAGTATGCCAGCTGGTATCGATGTAGTCCGGACCTTTTTTATAAGGCTGAACCGGAAGGCCTTGTCGGCTCAGAGCACGCAGCAGACCAAGGGTAAAGGTTGTTTTGCCGCTTCGCCCTTGAGGGGCTCCGATAACCAAACGAGGGGTGCTGAGAGTACTCATTTGCTGATTTTCATGATTGGTGGTCATTGCTCTCATCCTTTCCTTATTACCGGAGCCTAAGGTGTCCAGGGCAAAGTCGACCCTAGATTAAACGCGACTGGGCTTAGCCGCCCTGTGGCACCCGCCTCCTATAGAGGCAGGTGGCCTGGGGCGGGTTGGTTCAGTATTATACGCAGCCGGTAGGTTTGGGAAGTCCGGCAATTTTACAGGCGCCTTTTCCAGGGCCGGTTGGGAACAGATTGTAGATGGTTTTTTGATCGTAGCCGGTATCTTTGAGCAGCTTACGAACCATAGGAGCTACCCCATATTGATCATAATAGTCGCGGAGGTAATTAATCACCCTCCAGTGCTCTTCGGTAAGTTCTTCTACATCTTCGTTAGGAGCCAAAGCTTTGGCTACGTCCTCATTCCATTCAGCAGCATCTTCTAAGAAGCCGTCTTCATCGAGTTCGTAGGACACTCCATTTACTACTAATTCAGCCATTTTAAAATTCCTCCTTGTTCTTTATTTGAGTTTTTTTGAGAAAACATTATATCTCTTCTCTGACACCAATGACGACTTTGTAAAGGATCGTGATCAGCAAGGCACCAATGGCGTATACCATAAGAGTAACCGCCAGTTCTGTGGCCGTCGGGGTGTATTCCACCACATGTTCTAATGGGGTAGGAACAAATCCGCCTAAGACCAAGCCTAACCCTTTATCGATCCAAGCCGCTATGAAGACAGAGAGCAGAGCGAAGGGTAAGATTTTTTCGTTGCGCCGGAATTTGGGGACAACCAGTAAGAAGATCCCCACAAAGGCCAGAACAACGGCAACCCACATAAAGGGCACCAATTGACCATGCCCGTGCAGGCCTGCGAAAAGGTATTGCAGGGGATGCATGTGTCCGGGAATATTGCTGTAAAATGCGGTGAAAAACTCCAGGATGTAGAAAAATACATTGGCAATCATCGCATAGGTGACAATTTTAGCTAAGGATTGTATGGCTTCCTTTCCTGGGTCAAAGGTGCTCACCTTGCGGACAATCATGCAGAGAAGAATCAGCAAAGCAGGTCCTGCCGCAAAAGCTGAGGCTAAGAAGCGGGCCGCCATGATGGCTGTAAGCCAAAGATGTCTTCCCGGCATCCCGGAATAAAGGAAAGCTGTTACGGTATGAATACTGACCGCCCAGGGAATGGAGAGATAAATCAGAGGCTTAACCCAAGCCGGAGGGGGAAATCCTTTGCGTTCCGAGCCTAATGCGGTCCAGCCAATCACCAGGTTGAGGAGCAGATAGCCGCATAATACACACATATCCCAGAACATCACGGAATGGGGTGTGGGATGCAGCAGGACGTTCAGAATTCTGTCAGGGCGTCCTACGTCCACGAAAATGAACAGGATACACATGATGACGGAAGGAACCGCCAGGAATTCTCCGAGGATGACGATTTTGCCAAACTTCTTGTAGTTATGCAGGTAATAGGGAATGGCCACCATCACTGCCGAAGCCGCGACTCCTACCAAAAAGGTAAATTGGGAAATGTAGAGGCCCCAGCTGACATCCCTGCTCATGCCGGTGACTCCCAAGCCCTCGTTATACTGCCTCAGGTAAGCCAGAAATCCACCCAAGATAACTACAAGTAAGAAACCGACCCATAGCCAATATCTTTTACTGCCGGATAAGGATTTCTCAAGCACGCTCCTCACCCCCGATCAGATAATAGACACTGGGCTGTGAGCCCAATTCAGGCTTACGCCGAATGGAGTAATGGGTGCTTAATACTTTTCTCACTGCGGAATTGGGATCCTCCAGGTCGCCATAGACAATCGCCCCTTTGGATTTCTCCACACAGACAGGCGCCAGCCCTTGATCCAGACGCTCCATACAGAAGGTACATTTTTCTACAACCCCTTTGGAGCGGTGAGGATATTCCGGATTGATCTTGGCAAGATGAGGTTTGGGATCCCAGTAGTTGAAACTGCGTGCTCCATAGGGACAGGCGGCCATGCAGAACCGGCAGCCGATACAGCGGTGCATATCCATTCCTACAACCCCATCTTCTCTTCTGAAGGTAGCCTGGGTAGGACAGACCCGGACACAAGGCGGATGGTCACAGTGATTGCATAGGGTCAGGAAAGGCATGGTCTTGGTTTTCTCATCCAGGTAATGGTTTTCATCCCCAGGGAAAACATGTTCATAGGTATCTGTCCAGATCCACTTGATTTCATCTTTTTCATTCCCCATATCAGGGACGTTATGAAGCTCGTGACAGCCTTTAATAATTTCATCGATATCCGCCTGGCTGAGCTTGCTCATATCGATGACCATGGCCCAGCGCTGAGCTGCTAATTTGTTTTCGCTGGTAAAGTCCGCTGCTTTAAGGGGTTCCAAAAGTTCAAAGGCATCGAGGGTAACTGCTCCCCCCAGTCCTAAGGCAGCAATGACTCCAGCTTTTTTCAAAAACTCTCTTCGATTGATGCTCATTTCTCTGCCTCCCTTGGCCCGGCATGGCAAGCCCAGCAATCAGGCTCTACCGCTGCATAATTATGACAGGAGTAGCAGAACTGGTTATCTCCCTGATTGGCTGTTTCGGCTGTGTAGTAAACTGTTTCGGGCGTATCGTTATGACAGTTTAAGCAGGTATTTTGGAGACTCATTTCAAATTGTTCTCCCTGGCTGTTGGTGTAGGTTGTTTTGCCTTCGCGAACGACAGCATCCCGCCATTCCAACAAGAGGTGCATATGGTTTTCTCTCATATATTCAGTGCCTTCAATGCACTGAGTAGCCCCTAGTTCCCGTATCACCGGGGTATCCGTATTGATCTCCGGCTTGGCATCCGCCTTGCCCATATTATAAAGGAAGGGCATGATGGCGATAACCACAAAGATCAAAAGGCCACCGATTGTTTTTCCTCCCTTACTCATCTGCTGTTACCCCCTTTTCGGGTAAATCCTCGCCGCGCAGGTCTGTGGTTCTTTCCTTCTCACCCGTCATGACCAGAGCATTGGCCACCAATTCATGGACGCCGATCACGCCCACTCCGGGGGCCCAGTAGTCCATGAGGGCTGGTAAAGCAGCTCTGTCCACGGCACAGATATTGGCTAGCATATTGACTCCGTGTTTGTCTTGAACATATTTTACGGCATTAGCTCTTGGGAAACCGCCCCGCATACGTTCTTCCATATTCTCGGAAGCATTGAGTCCCGAACCGCTGCCACAGCAGAAGGTCTTTTCACGGATGGTGCTTTCCGGCATTTCGTAGAAGTTGTTGCAGACATTGTTGATAATGTAGCGGGGTTCCTCCAGGAGTCCCATACCGCGGGAAGTATTGCAGGAGTCATGATAGGTAACTTTAAGATGGTCGTTACGGCTGGGGTCCAGTTTCAATTTGCCATGCTTGATCAAGTCTGCTGTGAATTCTGTGATATGAATCATTTTGGTGGAAGCTGCGTTATCAAAGCGGGTTCCTGTGATAGGAGATACCGGAACTTCCAGAAAATCAGCCGGCTCATTCCAAGTACCCATATACTGATTGACAACCCGCCACATATGGCCGCACTCACCGCCGATGATATACTTGACCCCAAGTCGTTTGGCTTCAGCATAGATCTTGGAGTTTAAGCGTTTGGCCATTTCGTTGGAGGTAAAGAAACCAAAGTTTCCTCCTTCAGAGGCATAGGTGCTCCAGGTATAGTCCAGACCCAATTCATGGAAGAGCATCAGATAGCCCATACAGGTGTAGATGCCTGGATCCCCCATTAGGTCTCCCGAAGGGGTAACAAAGAGAATCTCTGCGCCCTTGCGGTTGAAGGTCGGCTCGACGCGGACTCCTGTGATGTCTTCGATGTCATCGCACATCATCTCAATGTTTCCGGTGATAGCATGGGGCTCCAAACCCAAGTGATTACCCTTCATATAACAGTTGGCCACAGGGCCGGCAATCCAGTCAATGTTCAGCCCCAGCAGGTTCAGCAATTCCCGGCCAATGATGGTGATCTCCGCCTGGTCAATGCCGTAGGGACAGAAGACGGAACATCGCCGGCATTCTGTACATTGGTAGAAATAGTACCACCATTCTTTAATGACCTCTGGGGTAAGGTCTCTGGCACCGGCCAGACGCCCCAGAAATTTTCCAGAGGGGGTAAAATATCTTCTATAGACGGAACGCAGGAGCTCTGCTCTGAGAACCGGCATGTTTTTGGGATCCCCGGAGCCAATATAGAAATGACATTTATCAGCACAAGCTCCACAACGGACACAGATGTCCATCATGATTTTAAAGGAACGGTATTTGGTAAGCCGTTCACCGATTCCTTCGATAACTGTAGATTTCCAGTTCTCCGGCAGCTGCCAGTCTTCATCGACAGGAGACCAATCCCGGGCATTGGGAAATCCTACAGTTTCCAGGTTTTTGCCCTTGGCGCCCCAGCAGAAGGTACCCGGTTCAAAAGGGGTAGTGACAGGGGTATCCATCCATTCCGTGGAGCCGGGCTTATAATCTATCTTCGACAGTTCTTCCGACTTAGGGAGTTTATATTTTGCCATTTTTTAATTTCACTCCTTCTCCACCGGGATACCCGCCTTAATCATTTTGGTTCTGAAATCGTCTTCATACTCTTCATAAGTATGGACTTCAACGGGATAGTTCCAAGGGTTGATATGTCTTACCATACGGTTGTTGCTCTTCATATTCCGGGTTGGGTTCATAAAGATTCCACCCATATGCATCAGCTTGCTTAAGGGGAAATAGGCAAACAAGCAGCTGACAAAGAACAGGTGAATATAAAAGATGGTGCCGATTCCATCAGGGATATGAGGGGTGAAAGTGAGTAAACCAACGGCAAATTCCTTGATGCTGGCGATATCTACTCTGAATATATAGCGCATGAGTATTCCTGTGGCAGCGATTCCCATGAGAAGGAAGAGGGGGAAGTAATCCGCGGCCAAACTGATGTATCTCACTTGAGGGGCCACGACTCTCCGCAGGAAGAGAAAGGTCAATGCGGCGACAATAAGCATGTCGGTAATATAGAGAGCAGGTAAACCAATCTGGAAGAAACTGTCCAGACTATCCAAGGAACTGATAACCGCCGGAACCGGCTCCAAAAACAATCTTAAATGACGAATGAGAATGATCAATAAGGACCAGTGAAACATCAGGCCAAAGAGCCAGAGCCATTTATTGGAGCCATGGGCCAATTGGGGACCATTTTCTCCATTCCTCAGCTCGGTCTTGGAATTCCGGAATAAGGACCGGAAAAGTAAAACTTCCATAGCCATTCTGATGATGACTCCGAGGTTGGAGGTGGGGTTCTCGATCTTATTCTGCTTAATCCAGTCAAAGGATTTGCCTTGCCCGACCGTGGTCGGGATTCTAAAAGGCACAGGGGTGCGGGCCCAACCCATGATCCGGTAGATGAATCCCCCCAGGAATAAGATGAGGGCCAGGTAGGGAAGAACAATGCCAAATAGACCCTGTAAGTTGGCCAGCCCAACTCCTACTAGAGGAATAAGCATCAATATTAATACAGCGATTAAAGAAAATAAGGCTTTCACGTTACAACCTCTTTTCTCTTGGTATTGACCCGAAAGGGTTCTGGTTCGGAATGTGGTTCCTCAGGTTCTGTATCTGAACGGGGTGTTACTAAATTCGCTTGCTGCAATAGTCGGTAGGTCTGATTTCTTATTTCCATCGTCCTGAGATCTGCTAGCTTATCGCGACATTCTGAATATATATCAAAAGAAGCAAGTGCTAACTGGTCAATTTGAGTTTCAAAGTCCAGAAGAGCTTTGGCTATACGCTCTTCTTCAGCCACCTTGCCCAGTTCTTCTCGAATTATCCTTTTTAAGAGGAACACAAAACTCACAGCCTGGGAAGCAGTAAAGCTCTGGACCGCTCTCACCTTAATCATATCCTTTAAAAATAAATGCACTTCATTCTCTTTACTTTCTTGGATTAAGGCTGTAAAGGTTTGCTCAATACCCTGGCTGATGGTGTTTCCGATCGGATTTGCAAACTCATCACGTTTCTCTTTTAGGAATTTTGCTGTCTCTTTAGGGTAAGTGTTGATGACTTCACGACACCATTTTTCAATAATGACGGCCTGTTTTTCCGTGAGGAGACTTCTTAAGGTCTTATCCATATAAGCCAACTCCTTGGTGTTTTAATTAGAAAAGGAGTTTTCTCGTTGCAGGGGGAGAACCTCCTGCAACGAGTTTCATTGAGTAGTGTTGTTTCGGAAGGCTTAGGTTGGTTCTTTGACTTTACCTTTGAGGGCGATGAAGGTGGTGGTGATATAGAGATATTCCACCTTGTCCTCCATAGCAAGTTCCTTGACTGCTAAATCTACATCGCCTTTTTTTTCTCCGATTTGTGCAGCAATCTCCTTGCTTTTTGCCTTCTCAACGGTGTCCAGAAAAGCTAAGACCTTTTCCTTAATAACGGGGTCGGCAGCTCCTTTTTGCATATCCATTTCCCCCCTAAATCTATTGAAAATTTAATGGAACGCTTAATATTTAAACGCGGCGGATGTACGGAAGGTCTCTCTGGAGAAGATGAAGTCGTCGATGAGTTTTTCGTTGAATTCGATACCGGTTAAAGTAAAGAACCTTTCCCAACCAATTCTCTCGATCCACTCACCCATTTTCTCCCCTTTATGAGCATTGGCCGCATAGGTCTCGACAATATTGCGAACAGCATCGGTCACTTCCGGCCAACGAGGTGGGTTATTCGGCAGGAAGGGAATAACCATCCGTGAGAACATCGGATTGGTCCGCGCATTGGCGACCTTTCCACCAACCAAGATGGCAATTCCGTCGTTATCAGGGTCAATGATTTCCATACCGGGTGACATGGTGTAGCAGTTGCCGCAATACATGCACTTGGCATCGTTGACTACGACACTCTTTTCTTTGGGATTAGGACGGATAGCGCCTGTGGGGCAGCTGGCCACCAAGCTGGGAATTTCTGTTCCCTTACGGATCTTCTCATGGTCAATACGTGGAGGTGTTCTGTGCACACCAACAATAGCTATATCACTGCAGT
Organism: Desulfitobacterium sp. LBE; assembly: GCF_007830365.1. Lineage (NCBI taxonomy): Bacteria > Bacillati > Bacillota > Clostridia > Eubacteriales > Desulfitobacteriaceae > Desulfitobacterium > Desulfitobacterium sp. LBE. The sequence continues at coordinate 3,229,097 of NZ_VLKD01000001.1, forward strand.
GAGCAGCACCACACATGTTCAGACAGCAAGCCAAGCTGATTTTCAATTGAGCAGGTAATTTTGAGGAGACAAAATACTCATAGAGGTCATCCATAACGGCTTTAACCACACCGGAGGCGTCGGTAGCCGGAGTATGGCAGTGAACCCAACCTTGAGTATGAACGATATTGCTGATGGAAGCGCCTGTACCGCCTACGGGAAGGCCTCTTTCGCCAAGAGCAGCAATCAAAGGTTCAACTTTAGCGGCATCGGATACTAAGAACTCAACATTATGACGAGCTGTGAAACGAAGGTAGCCGTCGCAATACTCATCAGCCAGATTACAAATTTCACGAATGAAATCTAAGGAGACAAGACGAGGGGAGCCAACACGAACGCTGTATAATTCTGCTCCGCTTTCAGAAACGTGTTTCAGCACACCTGGTTTCGGATTTTCATGGTAGCGCCATTTTCCATAATTCTCATGAATGATGGGCGGCAGCTGCTCCTTATAATTTAGAGGCCCCTGATCTAAAATTGCCATTATTAACCACCTCTTACTTCTTTATTTCATCTTCTGGCCAGAAGACATAGGGGTTAGCACGCGGACGGTAAACCATTTGTGGTACAGCCGGTAAACCAATTGCCGTAAGGAAATTAGTCATGCCTAGGCGATAGATAGTTTCCCCGATTCTCTCGCGAGTCTTACCGTTTTCATCCCACCATTCCCAGATACGACCCATGAGATCTTTGAACTCTTCGAAGTCGCCTTCCATCTTCATGAAAGGCACGATGACCCAACCCATGAAGGCAGACTGAACGATTGTGGACTTACCACCGATAAGGATGGTTGCTCCTCTTTCTTTTCCAGGTGTGATAGCTTTGGGCATTCTGTTGATGCAATGCATACAACGTGTGCACTCTTCAGCGATAACGCTTAATTCTTGAGTTTCTGCATTGAATTTCAAGGCGTTTGTTGGGCAACGGTCACAAACGACGTCTTGGATATTCAGCCCTTCAGCAACATAAACTTTTACCGCCTCTTGGTCGATGATGAGACTATCTCTCCAGGTACCGATGATGGCGCAGTCAGAACGAGCGATGGATGCGGTACAGTCATTGGCACAACCGGAGAATTTAAATTTAAATTTATAGGGCCACATGGGGCGGTGTAACTCATCTTGGTATTCGTTGGTGATGTTATAGCAAGCTTCTAAGGTGTCGTAGCAGGCATGCTCACAACGTCCTGGTCCAACGCAGCAGCTGGGAGATCTTAAGTCGGAACCGGATCCACCCAGATCAAAACCTTCTTCACTCAATTCATCAAAGATGGGTTGAAGTTGGTCAGTGGTTGTCCCAAGCAAAATCGCATCTCCGGTAGCTCCGTGGAAGTTCATAAGTCCACTTCCCCGTTTTTCCCAGATATCGCAGATAGTACGCAAGGATTGGGTGTTGTAGAACCAACCGCTTGGGGAATTGACACGTACTGTGTGGAAGGCAGCCAGGTTAGGATACTCTTCTGGTAAATCAGAGTAACGACCGATTACTCCACCGCCGTAACCTTTAACTCCAACGATACCGCCGTGTTTCCAATGCCCTCTCTTTTCCTCATAGGATCTTTCCAAGAGATGAAGGAGTTCCTTCGAGGCTTCGTTTTTCACGGCAGCCTTTTTGATTTCCGTCACAAAGCTGGGCCATTGTCCTTTTTCTAACTCATCCAGTTGTGGCGTTCTCTTTTCAGCCATGACCTTACCTCCAATTCAAGAATTTCTTTTTATATATTTCTACATCTCTGTAATGGATGCAGCACCCGTTGGGCAAACAGATACACAACTTTCACAACCCATACATTCGGTTTCATCGCCGACGACTTCGGTGATTTCCCCGTTGAATTTCAACAGATGTGCCGGGCAGGCATCTGCACAGGCATCGCAACCGGAGCATGAATCGGGATCAATGGTTATGATGAACATCTTCCTTCACCACCTATCTATCTAATCCTTGTGTGAACTTACACTTTCCAAGTCCATTTAACTACGATTCAAGCTTTGTGTAAAATAGAGAATTCCAATCGTGCAATACAAAATACTCATTGTGTATTATTTAGCAATTACATATTCAGGGCAGACTGCAAGGCTCCCCAGGTGGACATCCCTCCTTCCAGAAAACTAACATCCTGGAATCCCACTCCTTTAAGGAAGCAGGCTGCATCGTATCCGCGAATACCCAATTCACAGAACGTGACCACTGGGCTGCCCTGAGGTATTTCAGTATATCGTTTCCTTAGTTCCCCTAAAGGTATCACTATGATCTGGGAACCTTCCACAGGGTTGGCCCTGGTCTCATCTCCTTCGCGCACATCCACAAAGATGATGGATTTATCTTTTTTCAAGCGTTCAAGCAGCTCAAAGGGATTCACGGTATCCACGATCCCAAGTTGCTTGTTCTCCAAGGTATTGGCCGCATGAATCAAAGCATCAATGGCCGTAGCGAAAGGCGGGGCATAGCTCAAATCCAAATTGCTGATATCCTTAACCGTGCCATTGAATCTTAAGATGGTTATAAGGACATCCAATCGTTTAATAGCCTCTCCCGTACCGCAGACCTGAGCGCCCAGCAGCCGTCCGCTGGTTCTTTCGGCAATGAGCTTGATGGTCACCGCCCCATGAACGGGATAGTAATGAACTGCGTCAAGGCCGGTGCTCAGGCTTGTTATCACATCATAGCCCAGCTCCCTGGCCTCTGGCTCTCCCAGTCCTGTCCTTCCTACATTGAGTTCGAAGGCTTGAAAGACTGAAGTAGCGCAAATGGCTGGGAACTCTGAAGCCCTTCCGGCAATATTGTCAGCGATAACCCGTCCCTGCTTGTTGGCGGTCGATGCCAAGGGAACAAAGACTTGGCGGCCGGACAGCATATTGACTTGTTCAGCACAGTCGCCGCCGGCATAGATGTAAGTGTCGTCGGTCTGCATGTATTGGTTGACTTGAATAGCACCCGTTATGCCAAGGGTCAAACCGGCTTGTCGGGCCAGAGTAACCTCCGGTCGCACTCCTACAGCCACAATGACCAACCCGGTTGTGATAGATTCGTTCTCTAAGATAACTCCATTGACCTTCCCGTCCTCATCTCCGGTCAACTCTTTGACGGGACAATTCAGTCTTAGATCGATCCCCCGGCTGCGCATCTTGTGTTCAACGAGAAGGGCCATATCCGGATCAAGCAGTTTGGGGACGACACTGCCTTGACTTTCGCACAGAGTGACTTTTAGGCGCGGTCCGGCAATGGCATCAGCCACTTCAATGCCGATTAGACCGGCACCGATGATGGTGGCATGTTGGATCTTCTTTTCTTTGATCAAGGCTTTAATGTTCACCGCGTCATCCAAGCTGTGTAAGGTATAGACATTCTGGTGCTGGATTCCGGGGATGGGCGGGACTACTTCCTTAGCCCCTGTGGCCAGAACTAAATGGTCATAGTCCAGATCTCTTTCCTCGCCTGTGGCAAGGTTCCGGACCCTGACCTTTTTCTGTTGACGATCGATGGCCAGGGCCTCGGTCTGGGTTAATACATTGATGCCCTTGGTGTCCTCAAAATACTGGGTGTCGCGAATCAGCCCCGCGGAGGTCTTCATAAGGTCTTCTATTTTGGGGACCAGGTTGCCCAAAAACAAGGGCAACCCGCAAGATCCATAGGAGACGATCTTCCCCTTTTCGACCACGGTTATTTCGGCGTCTATAGAAAGGCGTCGTAAGCGTGCTGCTACCTTAGGGCCTGTGGCAACCCCGCCAATAATCACAACTTTCACTTTACCACCTCATCTTCTTGCCCCGCCGCAAGCAGCAGGATCTGGCCTACTCTTCTTCTAAGAACTCAAAGAAGGGTCTCTTGAGATCAGCCATAGCGTTGACGACCAGCTCAATCAAGCCGCCATATTGGACATTGAACTTATCTGTTGCTTCGTAGTACTCCAGGATATCCCGCATGGTTCCTTTACAGTTGGAGCACGGAGCACAGATATATTTAACGATCTGGGGATCTTCGATAGTATCCTGAAAAGCGTTAAGAATCTGGGCGAACTTCTTGCGGGCACTGATCTTTTTCAGGAAGTCTCCGAAGTTCTGACTATGCATGATGGCAAAACCGCTCCCGCCGCCGCAACAGTAGTTATCTACCCCATGGGGGGTCATTTCACGGAATTGGGGGGCGAGCTGATGTAAGACTTCCCGTTGGGGCATGACAATTCCCATTTGCCTTACCACGTTACAAGGGTCATGAAGGGTCACCGGGAAATTGTTCCGGCTGGGATCGAATTTGATGGCTCCTGATTTGACGATATCCCGCAGTAAGGGGAAGAAACTTTCCACAGGCACCTTATCCGATCCGGGGGCCATTCTATCCGCCGACACGGCCGCCGCTTTATGAGCATGTCCGCATTCCCCTTGGACAACTCTCCGCACTCCCAGATCTTTGGCTACTTTCATTTGAGCCAGAGCAATTTTCTTCGCTTGGGCATCATCATACCAAATTCCGTAGTTGACACTGTCATAGCCCATCATTTCACTGCTGATGGTCCAGTCGATCCCTGCTGCTTCAAAAAGAATGGCAAAAGCGATGGGGTTTTCCGGCCAGGCCCGGTATTCTCCTGCATTGTGCATTAAGAGAATATCGGCACCTTTTTTATCAATGGGGAATTTGATTTTCAAGCCAAACTTCTCATCCATTTCCTCTTCCAGGAATTCCACGATATCCAGGAAAGCCGGCTTGGTAAGTCCGGTGGAGGAACCTGTCTTCAGCTGATTCTCCGTTCCTTTTTTGTGAATGGGGCTGGGGGCAATCCCCATTTCCATGCTGAAAATCTTGCGGATTTCTTTGGCCATGATGCCGTTGTCCAACCCCAGAGGACAGGTCTGGGCACAACGACGGCAAAGATTGCATCGATAGGCGGATTCGCCAAGACGGGCGATGCTTTCCCAGGTTGCCTCGAGGTCGGCGCCTACTAAGCCGCCAAGCAGTTTGCCGCTGGTGGTGAAGTACTTTTTATAGATTTTGCGCAGGGCCTCTACCCGGAAAATGGGCCGATAAAGTTCATTATTGCCGGACCCTTCATAGATATGGCAGGCATTGGAGCAGGTATCGCACTTAGCACAGTACTCAAAGGAAAGCATTAAGGGCTGTCTCATACCGTTGTTGGCGTCGGTGAAAAGCTTCTCCAATCCGCTCAAGAACTTACGGACAAACTCCTCTTCTTCTTCTTTGGATTTGGGACGGGTTAGTGTATCAATAGCAACAAAGCCATCCAAGGAGGTACAGTACTTTTCACGCCATGCCGGTTTGACTTCCATGAAATCGGGCTCCATGCCGGGTTTATCGTAAGGGCGCGGCAAAGGCATAAGTTCTTCCACTTTGACCAACTGCTCGTCAGGCCTATTTAAATCACTGGGCTTTAGGTCTTTATGATTTATCATTATGTCAAACTCCTCTCCTCGATTTCATTACCCCTACTTAGGGGACTTCTCCGTAGGTGCAGGTGCACCGGCAATATGGGGGGCTGACCATTTATTCTGAGGGCGATATTGAGCAGCCTGTCTGATTTTTTCCTCAACCTTACTGCCCGCGACATTCGGATCATTATCCCAGATAACCATGTGAAAACTGAAGAATTTACCTACATAATGACTCATCTTGCTTATTGGGATGTATATCAGCATAATTCCGGCCAGAATAATATGAACCGTCAATAAGGGCTCCCCGTTCAAGGGTTGGAAAGACAGGACATTAGCCATAGCATCCCGGGCATTGCTCATGGTAATATCTGAACTCCACACCAAAACGCCGGTTAAAGTCACGACGAATAAGAGCAATAAATTGAAATATTCCTGTGGCGTAGTGTATTTTTTGAGGATGGGGTCTGCGACCCGGCGCACCAACAAGCTGACGGCACCGAAAGACGCTAAAAAGAAACCTACCCAGCCAACCAATGGGGTCGCATAGTAAAGGAGTATACCCCAAAGACCGCCGTCGGCGGCGACGGTTCCACCCGCTAATTGGGTTGCGGCGGCTGCTACAAGGATTACAGTCCAAGCGATAATAAAATAAATGCCCAGGTGAAGTGAATAGGATAGCCACCAAAGAGATTTTTGGTTCTGGAAAAGCTTTTTAATGAACAGAATCTCCTTCAACATGTCAACAATCTCGGATGCTGTCGATGTTTCATGAGGCTTAGCCCACCATTCGGCTTGCTCATAATAGGATCCTCCATGCTCATGCCCCTTTTCTTTGGGAACAGGATAGAGATCCAAGCGCCCATGCATTGGCATTTTAGTGTACTCATACGCTTTATACGCAGAGAGTGCTAAAAATAAAAACATGGCTAGAATCGCATAAAAGACTAGAAACAATGTCTTCTACCTCCTTGATTTAGTAATGATTGTTAATACTATCACTTTTAGTCTAGGTCAGTTTAAAGTCTTTGTAAAATTTGCTTTTGCAATTGTGAACATTAGGATTACCGATACCTAGTAGGAAATTAACTTCATACTCTTTCCCGGTACCGCTCTTCTTGATACGGTATCCCTTTTATCCATCCTGAGCCCGGATATTGGTTTAGGTATAACCATCACCGGAAAGCTCAGCCCGGCCTGCCCGGCAGCCCTAAAGCCTGCTTCAATAGACAGAGTGAATTAGTCTCAATAAACTTTGTGAAATTTCCTCCATAAATTATCCCTATATCGTTCATTTTAAATTCATATTTCACATATTTAGTTATAGGACCTATAATAAAAACAAATAGAACATCTTTTCACTTTCACGGCATTAATGTGAATGTGGTATCTTTCCCTATGATTTTTTTCCCTTATTAGTTATATTATAACAGCAAACACTCGACTTGTGAGTATTCCAAATATTCAGTTTAATAATCTTTGTATACTTGTTATCTTTCATCCAGCGTGGATGAATAAAATAACTTAAACCTAGAGGGGGTGATTTATGACAATTTTCGATTACTTTCACATTCACAAACTTTTGTAAAGGAGGAGGAACTAAAACTTAAGTAGATTCGCTAATACGATATTACTAAGCATCGTTTCGAACCCTAATTATACCATATTACTTTCTAAATCTACCCACATAAGTGAATAATAATACGAATGTCGTCTTAATAACACATTTCTAAATGTAAATGAAATATGCTCACAATCTCAGGGAGGTGGAGAACTTGTCCACGAATACTTACGCAAGAAAAAAGGCTCTTCAAAATGAAGACTGGTGGGCGGCCTGGCTAGGGCTATTTATCTTCGCATTAGGTTTAGGACCTTACTTTGGGGCAGACCTGTTAGGCTGGGTAACCAAAGCAAGTGTATGGATCGAACCTGCAAAAGCTTTTGCTCCTGTATCCAAGGCTACGGGCCTGAATGGTTTCACATCCTTATTAGTGACTTTCTTATTCGTTTTAGCTATCACCACTGTTGCCGCTAAATTTGTCGGCTCTAATCTAAAAAAATACGCCATTGGTTTTTCAATTATTTTCTGGGTAACCATGGGTTGCCTCATGTTAGGCAACATTGCTTATATCGGAGCTACACCTGATAAGACTGCTAGTTATGGCATTGGCTGGTCTCTTGGTCTAGGCGAAATGGGTTATATCATCGCCATGGTAGTCGGTCTTATTATTGGGAACTTCTTTATTAAACAAGCCGACTTTTTAAAAGAAGCTGCAAAACCTGAATTATTTATTAAAATCGGTATCGTCGTTCTTGGTGCCTCCATTGCTATTAAAACTCTCGATGCCTTTGGTCTGGCTACAACAATCATCATCCGGGGACTTTGTGCTGTTGTTGAAGCTTACTTGATCTACTGGCCGGTAGTTTACCTTATCGCTCGTAAATTCTTCAAATTCACACCAGAATGGGCAGCACCTTTGGCATCCGGTATCTCCATCTGCGGTGTTTCTGCTGCTATCGCTACTGGTAGTGCTATCCGTGCCCGTCCCGTTATTCCTGTAATTCTCTCCGCTGTTATCATCGTTTTCGTTGCCCTCGAACTCTTGTTATTGCCTTGGTTAGCACAAGCTTTCTTGTTCAAGGATCCTATGGTTGCCGGTGCTTGGATGGGTCTGGCTGTTAAATCCGACGGTGGCGCTATCGCCAGTGGTGCTATCACCGACTCCTTGATCAGAGGCCGTGCCTTAAGGGAACTGGGCATCAACTGGGAAGAAGGCTGGATCTTGATGGTCGCTACCACCACGAAAGTCTTCATCGACATCTTTATCGGTGTATGGGCCTTCATTCTGGCTATTATCTGGTCCGTATTCCCCATCGATAAAAATGCCAGTGCAAATCCTGGTGAAAGAAATAAAGTCAGTGCCGTAGATATCTGGGATCGTTTCCCCAAATTCATCATCGGTTTCGTACTGACTTTCCTCATCCTGTTCTTAGTCGGTGTGAATAATCCTGATGGCGTCAAGGCATTAAGCACAGGCGTTAATGAAGGCAATGCTTTCAGAACTATCTTCTTTGGCTTATGTTTCTTCTCCATCGGCTTAGTCACTAACGTTCGTAAGCTCTGGGCAGAAGGAATGGGACGTATCGTTGCCATTTATGGTATTGCTCTCTTCGGCTTCATTCTCTGGTTCGGACTGTTCATCTCCTGGCTCTTCTACCATGGAATTACGCCTCCGACTGTTTAATCACTTATAATGTAAGGGGGAATTAAAATGGCAATTAAAACTGAGCAACAAGCGCCTGCTGCTAAAAAAGCTTACGAAGATGAATGGTATGATCTTCTACCTATCGAAAAGAAACTTATTGGCGGTTCGTTAGGATTAGGGCTTACACTTCTGGTTATCTTCGTGATCATCTTCAAATTCTAGCCTTCAGCTAAAGCCTGAAAAGTAATAAGGGAGTATCGCCCCACTGCTTGAGCAAAGTAGTTTGGCGGTACTCCCTTTACCTATTCATCCTCAAGAGCTATCGAAACAAAACTTTTTCAGTGCGAAACAGCTTGCTTAAGTTCTTGTAAAGTGAAGCTGGTTCCATCAGCCAGGTTGAACCTTTCACTCCCGAAACATAGAATGAGTTGGTCCAGCAGCTCTTCTCTTCTCGCTGAAAGTAAATCATCTATATAATGATCATCTTCGATATGCCTTATTGCCAGGATCGCAAGCCCTACTTTGGGAATATCCCTTGCTAAGGTTTTCTCCAAATTGCCCCCATCTACCCTGCCGAACATGATCACATCATTATCCATTGAAGATTTTCTAACCATGACGTAATATTTGTCCGAATCACCCATCACGTGAAATTTTTCATCCTCAACAGTTATCGCTATATCTCTAAGAGTATATAAGGTGTCCACGTCGATGAATTCCCAGGCTGATTTTTGAACCGCTTGCCGGTGATGGCGTATGACCTCTTTAATTGCATAATTAATATCCATTCTTTACTCCTTCCAAAAGTTTACTTTGATATTGATCCCCCAATCACAATCCAGGATAACCTTACCATGGATGGATGGACGACCATCCCTATCTCTAATTATAAGGATTTTCCTTAAATTTGACAGATCTAAATAAGGATATCCCGTTAATTTTTGAGGATACTCCTGGGGTTAAGTCGCGCTCTGGATTCCTTGGCCAAGGCTGCGCTCTCTTTCTCTTTCTTTGCAATACTCCATTTGCCATTTGCTCCATAATGAATCCGTAATGGCTTCCACCACTTCGGGATCGAATTGCGAGCCTTTGTTGGCTATTATCTCCGCTTTGCACTCCGCCCAGGTAAAGGCTTTACGGTAAGCCCGATCAGAGGTCATAGCATCAATACTGTCACACACGCCAATAATTCTTGCTCCCAAAGGGATTTCTTCCCCTTTTAGACCATGTGGGTAACCCTTGCCATCCCATCGTTCATGATGGCTAAGGACAATTTGTCCGATATCTTTAAGCTTTCTTGATTTACTTAAAATAGTGTAGCCGATTTCCGGATGACCTTGAATTTGTGCCCATTCCGCTGGGGATAGTCTTCCGGGTTTATTAAGAATATGGTCGGGGATGCCGATCTTGCCGATATCATGGAGGTGGGCAGCAATATGGATGCGATCCCGCTCCACAATAGATAATTTGAGGCTTTTGCAAATATCAAAAGCCATATCCCCTACTCGATTGGAATGACCGCTTGTATAATTGTCCTTTGCTTCCAGTGACGCTGTTAAGCAATCAATGACATCATGCAATATATTATAGTCACTGAACCGTTTCATCAGTCTATATAGCATAGTTTGATCTCCTTATATTCTACTAAACCCTTTTTTCCTCTAGGGAAAGACTTCCTTTATAGCTCCATCATTGATCATTATACAGCATATCCCCTCTACCGAGAACAACTTTCAATTAAGTTGCCAATTTGATGATATGTATAAGCACAAAAGGAAGGCTTTCTTAACCTTCCTTTACTTCAATTATACAATAGTCGTTAGAACTGGTCTATTTTATCTTCCTTATTTTCTCCCTTAGTTGATCTTCAGTTAAAGCATAATCCGCGGTGGACCCATACAGTTCATAAACATGACCGTCTTTTTCTTGAGTCAGAATAACTGTATCGGCCTGAACACCCTTTTCTCTCAATAAGTTCAGAGCCGTCTTCGTTACGGATATAAGATCAGCTTCTTCAGTTAAGTAGAGGTTTATTTGGTCATAATGCCCGTCATTTTGATAGTGGTCCTTACCTCCTCCTGTTACACTTATAATATGGTTTTTGATGCCGCTCTCATTAAAGACTTCCTTGATATATGCGTTGTATTGATTATGGCTCTTGGTTTGGAGATAGCTTTCATTGATGTTTTCTGTACGGAAGCTCTTACGGATAGGAAAAGACACATCATCATTTAAGCAACTGGCTGTTGTAAAATAACTTCCATAGATAGGATCAATTTTAATGAATCCGACCTGAAACGTTTGCTCCGGGTATTTTTCACTGAGATAGTCCTTAAATTCTCCCCGTATTTGCATCAAATAGGCGAACCCAGCTATAAGCAGCCCTAACCCAACTGCCGCAGGAATAATAATTTTTCTCTTTTTACCCATATCCATGACTAAATCTTCCCTCCCCTTTCCTGTTCGTGCTATAATAGTAAAAGAAATATATTTCCCTTACAGTGTAATTATACACTATAAGGGAAAATTCAATCAATACTTATTTCGTTTGTAGAGAATCCGGGAGGAACCAGTATGGACAAAGAAAAAGCGATCAAACTTGTTTCGAGCAAGATAAAGCTGATTCGGGTTGAAAACGGCTATTCCCAAGATAGAATGGCCGATATCATCGGCATATCTAAGAAAACCCTTGTCCAGATTGAAAAGGGCAGAGATTATGCCAGCTGGGGGGTTGTCGTTGCCACTTGTGCCATGTTTAGAGAAAGTGAGATTATGCAATCTATTTTTGGAGACGATCCTTTAGAAGTATTAAGAACAATCGCCCACGAGCGCATTGATAGCCCAAAGGAGAAAACTATGGGGGGCAAAATCTGGTGGGCGGATGTTCATAAGGAAGGTCTTTTCCGGTTGCAGCAAAACCTTATTAGTAAGCACTATCGGATATTGGATGACGATGGCTATCGTTGGTTCAGTTCCTTTGACAAGGAAGAAGCATTAACACGTTTATTTGAGTTAAGCAGTTCCTAAGCGCTCCTAGGCGCGCTCCTGCTATTGGTCCACTCGTTGCGACCAGCTGCCTCACGATCAAAAACACCTTGGACCTTCCAAGGTGTTTTTTAAAATCATTTTATGCTTGAATTTCCGCTATTTTTTCTTCCAGGACTTCTTCCTCAACATTGCCTGAAAGTTTCCCTTGGTATTCCCCGTCTTTAAAAAATAAAATCTGGGGAACCCCTTTTAAAGAAAATCTTTGAAATAAAGTCATATTTTCTTCGACATCTACATAGTAGAATCCGAACTTTCCGCTGTATTTTGGCGCCAGGTCTTCCACCATAGGACCTACCTCTTTACAGACATGGCAGCTCTTTCTTGAAAAGAGAACCAGGCAGGCTTCACCATTATCATAGATAATCTCTTCGAAGCTATTGGAATCAAGTTGTTTTAAGGCCATCGGTATCTTTACTCCCCTCACTATCAAGATCACTTGTTTCTATTAACTATAATACATTGTTATTATAATTACAAGCCAATCAGGCATAACATAGCCCTTCGTAAGGCGAATATTAAGGAAGAGTGCGCATTCACTTTTTTAATTCATAATAATCCATGGTTGACGTAACCTCAAAACCACAGGAACGATAGAGATCAAGCGCTTTTTCATTTTTGACATTAACTTGAAGCATAATCTCTTGGAAATTGTTGCTTTTTAACTCTTTAATGCCTAAGGTCAGAATGTCTCTGCCATAACCCTTTCTGCGATACTCCGGAAGTACTCCTAAACCGTAAATACCCCCAACATTAGAGCTGATATCCAAATGGACTTTTCCTATTACACAATTATTGACTTCAGCCATATAGATGATCATGCCCGCTCTCGCTTCTTCCTCAGGTATAAGCATATTCTCATCCTGGCTCTCTTGCTCAAAATAGATAAAGTTTTGTCTGGCAATTTCCCGGGTATCGTTGCCGGTCGCTTTTCTTAGTACTACCTTACAGGAATTTAATTCTTGCTTCGTATCACTCTGCAAAAACATCTCGTACTCTGTGTGTTCATATTTCACTCCGGAAACCCTTTTAATAAATGCCTGTCCCGTAAGTGAATCACGATCACTCAATAAAAGCATCCTGGACGCTCTCCTCTTACTCCATTCATTCTTGGCAAAGGAGAACAAGGTTTTAAATATCCCTTTCTTTCGATAATCAGGGTGGACCATACCATTAACTTCAATTTCCTCTCCACCAAAATCACAAATACCCATATAACCAATGAGAAGCTCTCCCTCATAACACATAAACTCATTAATTGTCTTCAGGCTCCCTGGTTTGCCCTCGGCTCGACTCAACTTATAGTCAAGTTCCAATTTCAGATTTGTTCGGTCATGCTCCAAACACAGTCTCTGCAGGTTATTAATATGCGTATAGCTCTTGGCATCTAAGCTTTCTCTTAAGTTTATGGAAGGGTCGGCTAAGCTATTAATCATAATTTCTCCTCGCCCTCATGAATTTGTTCTTTTTTTATTTTTCTGCCATGGCCTTCACAAATACAAAGGTGTTATTATCCGACAATTGCTCCCTGTACCTAAATCCAAGCCTATTAAATTCTTTGATTTGCTCCAGATCTTTAATGGCTTTTTCAGCCATAAAACGGACCATTTCACCCCGGGCCATTTTTACATAAACTCCTTTTTCGATTACTCTGCCGTCTCTCAGCTCACCGAACACGCACTTAACATAGTTGATGCCGGCAGTCAGGTATTTCTCAATCGTTTTGCTGTACTCAGCCGAAGCAAGATTGAGAATCGTGGTATCCTCTTGGGTCAATTCCCGATAAATATCGTCCTGCCAATAATCGTACAAATTTCGGCAGAAGTCGGTTTTCAACTTCGCCTGCATTTCCAGCCGGTAGGGTACAACTCCGTCGAAAGGTTTCAATATACCATAAAATCCGGATAAAATCCGCAGATGCTTTTCTATATAATCGAAATAATCATCCTCAAATACCTGGGGTGCCATATACTTGTACTGAATGCCATCGTAAGCTAAAATTGCCGGGCTTGTGTATCCTGATAAGTCCATTGTTTGATAGCGCTCATAGTTCAAACCGGCGATCTCATCGTTACAGCAGAGCAGTTTTCTGAGTTCCTCATAGGGCAGGCTTTGCAGGTGTCTTTGCAGCTTTTTGGCCTTTTCAAGATATACAGGTATATTACGGGGTGAAAGAAAATCCCCATCCATATTCATTTTCTTTGCCGGAGAGATAATGATTTTCATGTAGACGGTTCCACAGCGGTTTCGGGTTTTTTAGCTCTAATATTCTTTATGGCTGTATAGACTACCACAATTGCGAAAATAATGCGCAAGGCAACCTCTGGCAATATGTGAGCTAAGGAGCCGCCCAAAAATGTACCCGGTAGAATACCCACTACTAAACCCGGTAAGATTTTTGTGTGAACATTCCCGTTACGATTGTGTGTAAAAGCGCCGATTGCCGATGCCGGAATCATAGCAAGCAGCGAAATTCCCTGAGCTACCTGCTGACCCATACCTGCAAAAATTACCATAGCAGGTACCATGATCGACCCACCGCCGACTCCCATCATTCCAGAAAGAAATCCCGCAAAAGCGCCAATGCCTAGCAATATGATTGTTTTTATCCATACAGTTGAGGATAGGGAAAACTCTCCGAGATATGGTTTTAGCAAAAAAACTATGGTTACAAAAATAAGAAAATACCCAAAGGATCTTTTCAATTTCCACTCCGGAAGAGATGTAGCATAACGGGCTCCTAATCTGGCCGTTATCATCGCTGTAGAGGCCAATAGAAGTGCCGGCACTAACTCAATGGAACCACTCAGGGAATATGTTATAGCACCTGAAATCCCGGTGAAAACCACGCCTACCAAGCTGGTACCATGAGCCATATGTTGATTAATTTTCAAAAGGCCTACCATAAGAGGGATCATAATGATTCCGCCGCCCAAGCCAACAAGACCACCGAAAAATCCCGACAGCAAGCCGATTGCCAGCCCCATAAATATATTCATCTATTTATGCCTCCAAAGTTTCTTTTAACAGTGATTATATATGCAAGTTATGGTATTTTGCAAATCAAATTTCTCTCTTACCTGGCAACACGAAAGGCGAATGAACCTTTCGCCACGCTGCTTCCCGTGACAAATCTCCTGCAGTGTGGGCAGTGCTCATTTCGGCCAAGCCACACGGCCACATAAACCTACTACGTGGCGCCGGCGTACGGGTGGGACCGACCCCAAATCTTCTTACACACCTTGTTTTTTCCACAAGGAAAAAAGATAACACTTCCACCCACGAGAACTTAAATGCTTTATGCCAAATTACGCACTGGTGCGTAATTTGCCCCAAAGCAAAGAGACCATCGTAATCGATGGTCTCCTGCACTACCTGGCAACGACTTACTTTCCCAGGACC
>NZ_VLKD01000001.1:3244269-3244451 GCF_007830365.1 Desulfitobacterium sp. LBE
ATAGCATTTTCAGAGGCCATCTTTCCTTAATCAGTGATGCCACCGATTAAGCTCATCCGGTATTAGCCCTCGTTTCCAAGGGTTGTCCCGGTCTACTAGGTAGGTTATCCACGCGTTACTCACCCGTCCGCCACTAAGAACTCTCTAAGCAAGCTTATTGAGTTCTCCGTTCGACTTGCATG
>NZ_VLKD01000001.1:3244551-3259578 GCF_007830365.1 Desulfitobacterium sp. LBE
GTCCTGAGCCAGGATCAAACTCTCCATAAAATTTATGAAGAACTTTGATTGCTCAAATTTCTTTACTCATTTGACGAGTCATTGGCTGTTCCTTGTTGTTTAGTTTTCAAAGACCATTTTTGTTTTTGCTACTCGCGGTAGCGGAACTTTATTCTAACAGATTGATTTTTGTTTGTCAATCACTTTTTTCTAAAGTTTCTAGGTGATACTTCAGAAGTATGTTCAGAATGTTTTCCGTTCCTGCGATGCTTTATTATACTATCACTTGATTGAGTTGGTGTCAACATTAATTTCGACAAAATATTTAAGTTGTTAATCGTCTCCGATGGACTCAATAATTATAGCGTCTCAGAGACAGATTCCTTCGGAATCAGTCTTTACCGTTCACTGCTAAAGATGCTCGTAGGTTGTCCAAAATTCCTTAATATGTTGACCTCAACACGGCGATTCTTAGCCCTGCCTTCTTCGGTCGTGTTGGTAGCAATCGGTTGGAATTCCCCATAACCAATCGACCTAAACCTTGACTGATCAAGTCCATCAGACTGCAGTAAATACTTCATGAAGTTTAAAGAGCGTCGAGAACTCAAATCCCAATTAGTGGGAAACTCGGCTGTATTAATGGGAAGGTTATCCGTATGACCTGCTACTTCTACATTGTAACCAGGATACTGCCTTAAAATATCCGATATAATATAGGCTAACTTTTGAGCCTCAGTCTTTACTAAAGCGGATCCTGAATCGAAGAGTGCATAATCTCGAATGCTGATCATCAGCATTTCTTCCGTGATCCGAGTCTCAAGCTGTGCACTCAAATTGTTTTCTTTAATGTACTGATCGATTTTTGCCTTCATGTCACTCATGTCACGATCTTCCCGAGCACGGGCAGCAGCTAAAAGACTGTCTGTCTCAGTGGTTACGGGATCATTGTTTTTACCCATATTATCATCCGTAATATCAATATTCAGCTCACTTGTAGATTCAAAGACACTTGTTCCCCCAGTAAATGCACTGTTAAAGCCGGCCATAATACGCTCATATTTTTTTTGGTCGATTTGCCCAGCGGCAAATAGGATGATAAAGAGTGCCAGTAATAAGGTTAAAATATCTGAATAAGGCACCAGCCAGGTTTCATCCATGTGGTCCTCATGATGCTCTTTCTTATGCTTTTTCATTACCCATCTCCTCAGTCAATTCTCTTCGCTCAGCTGCGGAAAGATAGGCAAAAAGTTTATTATGAATTGCATTGACATTGTCCCCCGCTTGAATCGACAAAATTCCCTCAAGCATCATTCTCTTTATTTCTGCTTCCCTTCTGGAGAAAAGTTTCAGTTTGTTAGCCATGGGATGCCACAGAACATACCCCGTAAAAATACCCAGCAAGGTAGCGACGAAAGCAGCTGAAATCAGATGTCCAAGGGCTTCCACCTCATTTAAATTGCTCAAGGCAGAAATCAATCCCACCACAGCACCCAATACCCCTAGGGTTGGTGCATAGGTTCCCATTTGGGTAAAGACAAGAGCACCATCCCGATGCCTTTCCTCCATAGCCGAAATATCCTCGAAGAGAACATCGCGGATGAACTCGGCATCATTCCCATCGATAGCCATGCCCATTCCTTTTTTAAGAAAATCATCATTGATTTCTTCTAACCGGTTTTCCAGGGAGAGTATGCCTTCCCGGCGGCTTACCGTAGTCCATTCCGCAAATTGCTTAACAAGTTCTTTCTTGGATATTAATTGTTGTTTGGTAAACAAGATCTTAAAAAGCTTGGGTACCCTTTTAAGGTCCTCCATAGGAAAGCCAATAAAAATTGTTGCTATAGTGCCAACGATAATAATCAAAATAGCTGCCGGGTTAATGAGAGCCGTAAGGCTGGCTCCTTTTAGAATCATTCCGACGCCTACAGCGATAAAACCCAAAAGTAATCCAATCAGTGTAGATAACTCCATACTTTTCTCCCTTTTTATAGCCCTTTTTATATCTTTTTCGATATTCAATATTCGCGGTAAACTCAATATTTCCTGCCGTAATTTTAAATGAATCCTAATTTATAAAAGTCTTTTTTCCTATGAGCTATAGGTCTTTCTTCCTATTTTATGCCTCAAACTTTGAATGCCCAGCACTTTTTTAGACTTTTCTATAGGAAAAATACCCTCTTAAACCGAACTATATGATCATCCTGAATCAAATGAGGTGCAAATCAATGCAAAATCTTATCGTTCTCGGGACTGGGCACGCCCTTGTAACTCAATGTTATAATACCTGTTTTGCCTTAACAAATGATGATGATTATATCCTCATCGATGGCGGCGGAGGAAACGGAATTCTCTCCCAACTACAAAAAGCTAAAATTCCCTATGCTAAGATCCATCATGCCTTCGTAAGTCATGGCCATACAGATCATCTCCTGGGTATGGTTTGGGTCATTCGTATGATAGGGAGTGCCATGGCTGCCGGAAAATATGAAGGAGATTTTA
This sequence comes from Desulfitobacterium sp. LBE, assembly GCF_007830365.1. Classification (NCBI taxonomy): domain Bacteria; kingdom Bacillati; phylum Bacillota; class Clostridia; order Eubacteriales; family Desulfitobacteriaceae; genus Desulfitobacterium; species Desulfitobacterium sp. LBE. The sequence goes on from NZ_VLKD01000001.1 coordinate 3,247,030, forward strand.
AACTTTATTGCCATGATGAATTGGCTTCTGCTCTTCACGCTCTGGTTAAGATCACTATGGACAAGCAAATCATTGATTTAATCAGCCGGCGAATTCATATTATTTCAGTAGCCGATGGACAGCAGGAAGAGCTGCTGGGTCATACCTTTACCTTCTTCGATCTTCATTCTGCCAAAGCTAAGCAATTTGGCTTTAAAATTCATTTAGACTGTGATAAAAAACTGGCCTTTATAGGGGATGAACCCTATCATCCGCTGTGTCAGAAATATGTCGAGAACAGCGATTGGCTCCTCTGTGAGGCTTTTTGTCTTTATGCAGAACGAGAACTCTTCAAACCTTATGAAAAAAACCACAGTACAGTAAAGGATTCCTGTCAACTAGCCACCCTACTTAATATTAAGAATCTCATCCTCTGGCACACGGAAGATAAGAATATTGGGAAACGTAAAGCCTTATATACAGCTGAAGGCAAGCAATATTATAAAGGTAATCTTTTTGTTCCTGACGATTTTGATGTCATAGCACTTTAAAACTCTCTATATACATAAGTCTCGTTCAATGCCCCTGATAAAATCTCCATTTTTCATACACATCCAGCAGATAGAAAAAAGTTCCATCCAACCACTTTGCATAGTCTTCTTTATCGCCAGGCTCTGACTGGAAGACATTGATGCCCTTGCCTACAGCATTTCTCGTCATCTCAACACAATCTATGATAAATGCTAATTCTAAAATGCTTAAACCAACGATGTAGCCCTCCTCCGTCTGGAGCTTAAGGACTTCATACTGAATTCTGTCCAGCAGGCTATTTACGGTCTCAAAATCCCTTTGGGCTTGCCCACCTTCATCGGGGGTTTCCTCTACTTCGATCATAAAGTATTCCCGGCCCAGTCGCATGCAGTATATGATCATTTCGGCATCCTCTTGAGTTAACCGCAACTTTCCCTGAAAATCATTTTCAAGGGAGGTCTCTGCAGAGGGAATAGCCCTTTGAAGTTCACGTTTTTCCTTATATTGCTGAAAATCAATGACATTGTTGTTTTTACTCGACGACAATCTTTTCTCTCCCTCCACATCATTTAAGCAAATACAGCTTAATTGTACCATTTATAAAAAGAAATATGCAGGAACTATCATTATACCGTTAAATACTAGAATTGACGATAGTCCCCTATACGGCAGTACCTATAATAAAAAAGATAGCATACTCTTGGGTAAGCTATCTTTTGTCTCCACAGCTCGTCTTCGCTCAGCTGCAGAATAGTTCACTATGGACTTAATCGGAGATAATCTGTATTAGTTTTTCTGCCGTAAGTTTCGTCGCCAGAGGCCCAAAGGTGTTCAAGGAATCATCAAAGTAAACAACCTGTCCTTTCTTAACTGCCTCCATAGCTTGCCAAACAGAGGAAGCTTCCTGTGTCTTGACAAAAGCTTGGGAGGTTGTAATAAAGTCCTGAAAAATAATATAGTCGGGATTCATCTCCGCTACAGCTTCTAAGGATAAGGTCTCATAGTCATCAGGATAGCCTTCCGGTTTGGCGATACCAAAAGTATCATAGTAATCTTTGTTACCCCGGGTAACAAAGGCTTTGCCACCATCGGTCCGGAATATGGCAATGGTCTTATCCTGATGCCGACTTAACTTTTCTTTTGCCGACTGAACGCTGTCCTCGATTTCCTTAATAAGCTTTTGAGCATCGGCTTCTTTATTCACAATTTCTGCGCAGGCCAGGATTTGTTCTTGCCAAGGGGCACTGAAATCCACTAGGATGACTGGCGCTATCTGCTCCAGCTGTTCATAAATCTTGTCCAGATTACCCTGTCCTTTAAAAGTCACAATAACATCCGGATTGGCTCCTAAGATAGCTTCTAAATTCAGATCCCGGGCACTGCCTAAATCAATAATTTTCGCGGTTCCCGCATAAGGCTTTAAGGTCTCCCATTCTCCCAAGGCTTTCATGGCATCTCCCGTAGACGCACCGGCAGAGGCGATAGGCGGCGTTCCTAATGCAAGGAAGTACTCCAAATAAAGGGAATGAAGAATTGCAATCCTTTGCGGTTGTTCAGTTAAAGTAATTTCCTTCCCTGTTGCGTCCACAATAGTCCTCGGCCATGCAGCCTCTTCCGCTCCACTACCGCCGGCCCCTGGTGTCTTCTCGGCTTGAGCAGCCGGGGTATTGATATTGCTTCCCGTTGCGCTAGTGCTGCAACCCGCCAATAGTCCTGCTAAAAGCGCCAGTGAGACGATCATCCCTATTATTCTTTTCATTTTCTTTCCTTCCTCCAATGTACAACAGGATTCAAGTTAGCTCAAGCTAACCATTAAGGTTAGTATAGCAAATCCTTTTTTCCATGGGAATGGAATTATCTTAAAGCACTTATGGATTATTCCTGAATTTCTCCCGGAATTCGCTGGGGGACATTTTAAAACGCTTTCTGAAGCTCCGGCTGAAATAGAGCGGATCGGAGTACCCGATGCTTTTAGCAACTTCCGATATAGGTGCACCGATGGTAGTTAATAATTCCTTGGCACGATTCAGGCGACAAGCTATCAGGTAATCCCCGGGCCCCATCCCCGCATACTTACTAAAAACATAGAATAAACGGTTCTCTGTGACCTCATTCTGTTCTGCCAAACCATGCACCGTCAGCGAATCCATAAAGTGGTCCTGGATGTAAGAGGATACCTGTTCGAACAAAACCTGAGCGCCATGATTGGTTTGGTTGCGAGCGCACACAAAAACCTCCTCCAATACACAGCGAAACAGATTTTCCGCCTGAAAAGCGGGTATTGAGCCCGGCTGATTAAAGGTTCTGTATAAGCGCCCTAATAACTCTTGCAAGCGGGGACTGTTTCCCGGTGTAAGCTCGAAATGAACCTCCGGAAGGCAAATTCCTTTCGTCTCCGAAGTACGAATATCATATAGCACAGAGATATACTCCCACTTCGTATCTCCCAGGACCTGCTTATCCAGGCTCATACTGGCTCCACCATGAACCACCCTGCCAATACTTGCCGTATAGGGTGTACCGTCAAATCGATATTGGGCTTTCCCTCTCAACGGGAAAATAAACCCTGGAAAAGGGGCTGCTTTTTGCCATCCGGCTGTCCCCGGATCGATCTTATAATTATAGACTCCTTCCACTCGTATGGAGATATTAGTAAATCGCTCCACAAGCTCATTAAGTTCAAATTCCATTTTTACATCACCCTTCAAACCTTATCCTCCAGGAGCCCTCTATCGATTTACTTGACTCTTGTTTATATAACCTCTGCAACCAAAAAATCTACACTTATTTTTGCTATTTAAATTATGAAAGAGTTTTGAGAAGATCGATAAGTTCGGTTAGCATCAGCTAACTAAACTTATTATAGCTATAGTTGCTTCTTTTTTCAATAACAGAAAAAGAAGCCGCAGGATAAAGGCTCTCGTTCTTTATCAGCGACTTCTTTAAATGCCAGGAATATAACATTTCTAATTTAATGTCAGTATTACAAGAAGAACACACACCCAAGACTAACAGCCATTGTAACTACGCAAAGTCCAACTAGGAAGGCAATCGATTTGGGGGATAATTTCGAACTATCACTCATACCATAATCCTCCTCTCTTTGTCTCCAATTGTTGAGGCTTTTTTGCGGCAGCTTGTTTTGTGATTATTACCACTTTCACTTAAAGTATACTATACTCGCCCTTTCAGCTCCACCCAAAAAGTCCTATTTTTTCTCCAAAATTTCTACAATATCACTATATTTGACAGGTAGAACTCCAATTTGACAGATTAACCTACAATATGACCGAAAACATTACAAATGGCTGTTTATTACGAGGGTAGACTTCAACCAAACTATTGAATAACTGCTATAGTGCAAATCATTGCAAGTGCTTATATCCATATAAAGAATTTTTATACTTAATAATTCTTTCATGATGATGTAACATTAAGGTGGGTGCTTTGTTGCTAAAAAGTTTCGCAAATCACAATGAAACACTTGAGAGAAGGTGAGCATTTGGACACTTACCAGTTGAAAATTTTCATCGCTGTATCTAAATTTCAAAGCATTTCTAAGGCTGCTAAAGTCCTGCATTTAAGCCAGCCCGCGGTGAGTACACATATAAAGAATTTAGAAGAGTATTACAGGGGTCCATTATTTGAACGGACACAGCAAGGCGTCTCTCTTACGAAAGCAGGGCAGGTCTTCTATACCTATGCCCAACGGCTCTTGACACTCCAAGAAGAAATGGAACAGCAATTGGAAATCACCATGCAACATGAGAGCAATCAAATTATTGTGGGCGCAAGTACAACTATTGGCAATGTTTCCCTTCCTTGTTCAATCTACTTGTTTAAAGAAGAATATCCCGAAGTAAATATTCGACTCGAAATTGCCAACGCCGAAGAAATACTGCGTAAAGTCAAAGCAGAGCAAGTGGATTTTGGTGTGGTGGAAATACTTCCTGAAATGCCAGGAATCAGTACCCATCATGTTACTTCAGATGAATTGGTACTGATTGTTCCCCCTTCTCATCCTGCTCAGACTGATAAAATTACTGTAAAGGAATTCTTCAGTCAGCCATTAATTATGCGTGAACCTGGATCGGGAACTCATAAAGTGCTGGCACAATTTCTTGAAGCTCAAGGTTATACCTTTAAAGAGCTTAATATAATTACTGAAATGACCACCATAGATGCTATTAAGTCAGCCGTGCAAGCAGGGATGGGGGGAGCTGTCGTGCCTCGTTTATCCGTAAAAAAGGAAGTTTATCAAGGCTCTCTTAGGGCCCTTACTATTATCGATTTGGATATGCCCTTGAATTATAATATTATTAAATTCGACCATCATTATTTCTCTTCTAAAACCAAACAATTAATCAAATTTCTCACGGATCCGGAAGAACGTTTTCTATGTTAATATAAAAACGTTAAAAAGGGGATGGCTTATTTCTTGGAATACAGTCATCCTCTTCCTATATCTGAATTCTTAAAAGAATTAATCTCGATTATAACAAAAACCGTACTAAAAGTTTCGCTCCCAGCCAAGCCCCCATAAATACTGCAACAGCGAAGATCCATCCTGACAGCGAACTTGAAGCAATACCATTAAGCACCAAGCCAATATTGCATCCGTAGGCAACACGAGCCCCATAGCCCATAAGAATTCCGCCGATTAAGGCAGAAATCGCAAATTTTTTATCCTTAATCGGATGAAAACGTGCTTGGGAAGCAGCAAGTGTTGCCCAAAAAGCGCCCAGAATCACGCCCAGATTTAAATACGTCCCATCCGATAATACCAATTGCTTAAGGTTAATATCTATATTGTTAACTAAACCGATCTTCGAACCAATCCATACGGACCATTCCTCTATGTTTGTAGTAATCCCCCAAGGCCTTTTCCTGATTACCAAAACCAGCATATTTAAAATCGCCAATACCACCGCACCAACCCAATAAGCCCAAGGTCCCTTATAAATAATCTCCAGTTTTTTTCCCATAAGACTCTCCCTCTTAGTTGTGTCCTTTGGTTATCTCCAGTCTCCATATCCCATTGGAAACTTCGCTTTCTTCGATTTCATGCCCATGTTCCCGCGCCCAGAGAACAATAGCCCTGCTCGTACAACTATGATCCGTTTCTAATACCAACCGATCCCCGCATGCCATTTCTTTTAGTTTACGCTGGGTTTTGATTATAGGTATCGGGCACATTTCACCCCATATATCTAAAGTATAGGTTGTCATGGCTCAGCCAACTCCCTTTTGCTTTTTCTGCCACCAGCGAATGATTTCCCATAAAAGGAATAAGGTTAAAAGCTGGATAAGCACAGCGGGAACCCACCCCAGGATATCCGGAAGGGATATCCCCGGAAATTCTTGAAAAATCGAACGCCAATACGGTAAGGAGTATTTACCCAAAAATGCGCCAAGAAATAGCCCAAGCAGGGCAATCATCTGCATGGCGAAACCTTCACCAACCCGCATGAGAGTACCGGAAGCACAGCCGCCGGCCAAAACCATCCCCGTTCCAAAAAGAAGGCCCCCGATGAAGGTATGGATGCCAAAAGGAGTTACATACAAATTTAAGGGGAGATTAAATATATCAAATAAATAAAATACCATCGCAAAACCGGGAATACTGATTGCTAATAATAGTATTAACGCTTCTGTGAGTTTGGTCGTGCCAATTAACAAAGGATCGCGGAAAGCAGCTACAAAGCAAAACCGTGACTTTTGCAAAGTAAAACCAATAGCTAAACTTACTATGAAAATCAAAGCCAGCTGTATACTAACTTGAACCAATAACAATAGTAACAATAGCATGAAAAGTGAAAAACCTAAATTTAGTTTCCGTTGTGACTTCTTTAACATAATTACCTCTTTTACACTAGTTCCCCGCTAATTTAAGTCTAATGTTTTTTGAAAATTAGTCAATAAATTTATGCCTACCTAAGTCGTAGACATAAATATAGCTAACGGAGGCAAATTGGTGTGCCCCCCGTCAATACAATGTCATTAAGTTAAGAAAGAATAGTCCCAGTCTAAAGCAAGCTCTGCTATTAGACTGGGACATTTAGTAATTGCTAAAATCATAAATCAGTGCCTCTGCAAGCACGGGCTTTAGCTTTACAGAGGCACTGGGAGTTCTTAACTTAATGACATTGTATCTAGGGGTAGCATATCAAATCTACTGCCTCCGTTATTTAATATAAACCTTTGCTCTATAGAAAAAATCCTTGTCTGATTCTCTATTTATAAGGGTTTATTCAAGAAGATTTTATGGATGTCCTTGTAATTTGTCATCATGACATTGAGCACAATTCATTTTGCCTTGCTCGTTATCCAACATACTCTTGGCGCCATTATGACAAGTTAGGCAACTCGTAAATTCTGATCCGGGACTATACGCCGGGACAAACTTCCCTTCTTTCCACTTGTTGAGAATCAATACAGCTTCGGCTGCAGTATCTCCTGAAACCTTAGCACAACGATCTGCTTTTTCATCAGAGTTAATTTTAGCGTTTGCTTCATTCGCCCAAAGACTGACGGATACATGGCATAAAGGAGAATTAGCTATTGTCGTAATCTGGTTAGGGAATTTTGCAATGCTATCCATTTTGGTGGATGGGAAGGGAAACATCGTATACCAACCCATTAGTTCATTGCCGACTTGATCGATATCTTTTCCAGCAACCAAATTCATAACAAGCAAGCTGCCATTTAGAGCCCCACATAATGTACCCCAGGATAATGCCCCGCCTTTACCATATTTAAACATATCCGTAGGAATGGTATTCCAGGGTCCGCCTACTTTTTCCTTAGCAGAGTCAACCAAAGCCTTTCCGGCGGCGTAGCAGCAGCCACCTTCAAAGTAGTTCTCATAAGCGCGTTTCCTTACCACTTCCGGGTCCAATGGTTCATAAATCCAAGGCACCAGTTGAGCTTCTGCATTGGCAGTGGCTGCCATCGCAGGACCGGCTGTTTCTTTCACCCCACATCCGACTAAAGCGGCTCCAGCTGCAAAAGTAAGACCTGTCGTAATAAATTTTCTCCGAGACACAATTGAATTCGACATAAGCGCTCCTCCTTTTATTGGGATAAAACTGACCTTTGATAAATTGGAATCTCTCCGCCCCAGGGGATTTTATAAATCCTTGTTAATCTTTATACAAACCCATTATAAATGAATAATCAAAATCTTTGTTATAAGGCATTACTATATGCCTATCATATAGTTTGATATACTCTCCACTCTTTGAGCTCTGACGACTTCTTAGTGAATATAATTGCTAATTGAATGTCCGTATTACCAAAAGAGCATACGCCCACCTTCGGAATCTGGGCACCCCCGGCATTACATCAAGCAGTTCAATCATTAATTCGCCGGAGGCGAAATCAAGACGTCCCTGAGCTCCAATTTTTTATGCAGCATTTTTTTCAGAGCTACCTCAAGATCCTCAAACACAGACAGCAAGAATAGATGGCCCTTTTTATTCTTCAGCAAAAAGCATAAGAAAGAGCCCTGTCTAGGCCGGCACGAAGACAAGGCTCTTTATCTATCAAACCCATACAGCATTAATGCGTATAATCAAGAAACTTAATTTGCTCCCCAAAATCTTTGACTATAAGGTCTTTCATTTTTTTGGCAAACGGACAGGGGTAACCGATGGGGTTCCCTCTTTGAATGCAGGAAGCAAACACAATCGTATCAGCACCTCTTTTTACCAGTTCTCTGGCACGAAGTATGGCCTTTTTAGCGGGGCAGCCACCACAGTTGATAAACCCAACTAATTCGATATCCTCCTCAACACCTTCAAATACACCTTTCTTTTCTCGTACCATGCGGAAGTCTGTCGTTCCTGGGCAATAGTCTTCCGTTTGCATACATCTGATAATTCCAACTTTCACGCTATAACCTCCAAGTAATTAATACAAAATAATTGCCTTATATTTTTTTAGGCTCTCTAAACGAAACGCCGGTCAGCCAATTGCGTATATCCTTTTTGGAAGGATATGCTTCAATCTTTTCAATTCTACCATTCACATAGGTGGCCGGAAGCATGTCAGCACTCGCAACGCCACAGATCCTTATTTTTTCTGCACTGTTCCTTATCCTTTGTAAAGGAATACCTTTTGATAAAAATCTCCTGGGTTTCAAGAATTTCACATAGCCGATTAAATCTGTGCAACTCCGCATTGCCAACGGCTCTTTCACTATTCTCATACACAACAATATCTACCCTGCCTTTTTCTGCGTCCAATCAATCACCACCTTAAACTAAAGCACAAGTTTTTACCCTCGAGGCATGGGCGCTATCCCGGCACCCATGATTTCTCGCACCTCTCATGCCTGTTTTACAACTAGCGAAATGCGACGTTCAGTCGCTTACAGGTGTATTGGTGAGCCTACAAACAAGGTCTGCAAGCTCCTCAGTGCTAACCGTTTTGCCACTCTTAATCCATGCTACCAGCACACCAATCAGCCCAGACGTTATAAAAGCAGAGGCAAATGATTTTTCCTGTGGATTATGAATCCCGGCATGGGTGAACTTCATAAACTGTTCATTCTGCAAATATTCATGGCACTTTTTTTGTAAAATGCAGATTTTTTGATTATGCGCCAATGCTTCGACAAACTCTTCATTTTCATGGAAAAACTTAAAAAAGACCTTTCCGGCATCGCATAGATTATCAATAGCTTCTGTCTCACAACGCTTTAAATATTCCTGAAACAAGCTATCCATATAGTATTCAAGCACTTCTTCTTTTGAATCAAACAGCTGATAAAAGGTTTGCCTGGCAAGCTCGCTGCTTTCCATGATTTCTTTCACTGTAATTTGCTCAAGAAACTTTTCCTGCATCAAGGAAATAAGAGCTTTGGCAATCCACTCCTGAGAACGCTTGGCAGAAGGGTTCGTTCCTTTATACACGACATATACCTCCAATTTGTCACACTTTTTCTGAAAGGGTTGTGACGCAATTGACATTTTACCTATCTAATAATATATTATTATCAAAAAGTAAGACAACTGTCAATATTATTACTGATGTAATATTTATTGAATGGCTACCTTGCGAGGTGGTATCGTGAACGATAAGACGGTCAAGAAACCTGAAAAAATGCAGCAATTCAGTATGGGAGGCAACTATGATTTATCTGGACTATAACGCAACAACACCGATTGACAAAAGTGTCTACAAAGCCATGTTACCGTATCTAGAGTCACAATTTGGAAATCCGTCGAACAGCTATGAGCTGGGGCAATCCGCAAAACGCGGCGTGGAAAATGCCCGCAGCCAGATTGCCGATTTGATTGGCGCCAAGGCCAGTGAGGTTTTATTTACAGGCTGTGGGAGTGAATCCAACAATATGGTTGTCAAGGGTGTCGCATACACCTATAAAAACAAAGGAAGACATATTGTTACTTCCTGCATTGAGCATCCGGCGATTTTGGCGCCGCTTTCATTTTTAGAGAAGAACGGATATGAGGTAACTTATCTTCCTGTTAACCGGAAAGGATCCGTGGACCCTGAAGATCTGAAGAAAGCTCTACGAAAGGATACTATTCTGGTCACGATTATGCATTCTAACAACGAGGTAGGGACTTTGCAACCCATTCAAGAGTTGGGGGGACTATGCAGAAAAAAGGAGTTTTATTCCACACCGATGCGTCACAATCCCTTGGCAAGGTTGAAATTGACGTTTCCAAACTGCCGGTGGACTTCCTGACGATTGCCGGACATAAACTCTATGCTCCGAAAGGAATCGGAGCAGTGTATATTCGTGATGGCCTGGAGATTGAGCCACTTTTGCATGGTGCCAGTCAGGAAAGAGGCCGACGCGCCGGAACAGAAAACGTTCCTTATGCCGTGGCGCTGGGAGAAGCCGCCATACAGGCAAAGGCTCATCTAAAGCAGGATACCCTTCTCCAGTCCAGAGAGTATTTCTACAATAGGTTAAAAGAAGCCTTTGGTGATAAAATTCATCTTAACGGAGATGAAATGAACCGCTTACCTAATACACTAAATATTAGTTTTATTGGCAGCCTTGGCAGCGATATACTGGCAGTGTTACCTGAAATCTGTGCGTCAACCGGCTCTGCCTGCCATTCAGGTTCAAAATCGGTTTCTCCGGTTTTGGCGGCAATGGGGGTTGAGGAAGAAATTGCACTGGGTGCCATCCGTTTCAGTGTGGGCAGATATACGACAAAACTCGAAATCGATCAGGCAGTCAACCAATTAACCATGTATTTTTCAAATACTTAAATCAAACAGAGGAAGGAACGAACTATTATGGACAATAACAAGAAACTTGGATTCGCAACCCGCCAAATTCATGCAGGAAAACAGGAAAATTCCGCCGGAGCACTTTGTCCTCCAATCTACCAAACCTCCACCTTTCAGTTTAATTCTATTGAGCAGGCCAGCGCACGCTTTAGCGGAGAAGATCCGGGCTACATATACACACGACTTAACAATCCCACCTTGACCGTTGTCGAGGAAAAGATGGCTTCCCTGGAAAATGGCGAGGCTGCATTAGCTACGGCATCCGGCATGGGCGCAACTACAACTGCATTGTGGACCAGTATTGTAGGTGGTGATGAAATTATCGCTGATGATACGCTGTATGGCTGCACCCATGATTTACTTACTCACGGGTTGACTAAATTTGGCGTAAGTGTCAATCTGACTGATTTGAGTGACATCGAAAATCTAAAAAAATATCTGACTCCGAAAACCAAGGTAGTTTTCTTTGAAACCCCTTGCAATCCAACCATGAAACTGTTGGACATTAAGCTGATTGCTCAAACGGCTCATGAGTACAATCCCCAGATTCTTGTGATCGTTGATAATACTTTCTGCTCTCCTTATCTGCAAAGGCCGCTGGATTTTGGCGCCGATGTTGTGGTTCATAGTGCTACTAAATATGTGAATGGGCACGGTGATGTCATCGCCGGCTTTATTATCGGTAAGCAGGACTTCATTGGAAAATGCCGCATGTTCGGCCTCAAAGATATGACCGGTGCCGTACTTAGTCCCTTCGATGCTTTTCTCATTGCCCGTGGACTCAAAACTCTGGACATCCGGATGGATCGCCATTGCTCCAATGCCCGGAAGCTGGCAGATTTTCTTAAAAATCACCCCGCTGTCGATAAGGTGTTTTATCCCGGATTTGAAAGTTTCCCCGGCCATGATATTGCCCAACGCCAGATGAAAGACTTTGGCGGCATGATTTCCATAGAATTAAAGGCCGATCTCGCTGCAGCGGCCAAAGCGCTGAACAAGCTGGAGGTATGTACGATTGCCGTTTCCCTAGGCGACGCGGAAACTCTAGTGGAGCTGCCTGCTGCCACCACGCATTTCGGATATACTGAAGAGGAATTAGCCACTGCCGGCATCAGTGAGGGGCTTGTGCGCATTAGCGTGGGTCTGGAAGATCCGGAGGATATTATTACAGACTTCAAGCAGGCTCTGGATTCTTTGATATAATTATTGATAACACCCATGCGAAGCTCACAAAAGCGAAAGAGACTCTCTTACTCAGACAGTCTCAGCAGATAAGCCTTTCGCCGCACTGCATCCCGTGACGCATCCCATGACGAATACTCCTGCAGTATGGATCTTACTTTCCCAGGCCTGCGGCGCGCTTCAGAACATCAATGAGGCGGCCTACTCCTAAGCATACTGAAGTGCCGAAGCTGTAGTACATCATTCCGGCCAAGTCACACGGCCACATAACCCTACTGCGTAGCACCGGCACACGGGTGGTACCCCTCCGGTAAGGCTTGCCAGATTCGAATCCGGATTCGAATCTGGGCAAGCTTTCCTGATGAATCCAATTCTCTCCTCTTCACACCCTTGTTTTTTCCACAAGGAAAAAAGCTAACACTCCCACCCACGAGAACTTAAATGCTTGTCTCCAAATTGGTCACTGGTGACCAATTTGAACCAAAACAAAGAGACCATCTACTACAGACGGTCTCTTCACTCTACTTACCTGGCAACGACTTACTTTCCCAGGACCCTGCGGTCCAAGTATCATCAGCCCTGGAG
>NZ_VLKD01000001.1:3259678-3259988 GCF_007830365.1 Desulfitobacterium sp. LBE
CGTAGGAGTCTGGGCCGTGTCTCAGTCCCAGTGTGGCCGTTCACCCTCTCAGGCCGGCTACTGATCGTCGCCTTGGTAGGCCTTTACCCCACCAACTAGCTAATCAGACGCGGATCCATCTACTAACGATAGCATCTTCAGAGGCCATCTTTCCTTAATCAGTGATGCCACCGATTAAGCTTATCCGGTATTAGCCCTCGTTTCCAAGGGTTGTCCCGGTCTACTAGGTAGGTTATCCACGCGTTACTCACCCGTCCGCCACTAAGAACTCTCTAAGCAAGCTTATTGAGCTCTCCGTTCGACTTGCATG
>NZ_VLKD01000001.1:3260088-3260509 GCF_007830365.1 Desulfitobacterium sp. LBE
CATGCTTACTGCTCCCCGTGGCGTTTCGCCGCTCGCCGCGTCCTTCTTCGACTCTTAGCGCCTAGGCATCCACCGTACGCCCTTAGTAGCTTGACCAAACGTCTCCGCCACTTCTAGGTTTGTTGATGTTATCCTAAATTACAGTTTTTCTTCTCTGTGCAGTTTTCAAAGAACAGTTTTTCTTGACTTTTGGTCAAAAAAATAATGAGTTTCCATTGCTGGTCCCTCAAAACTAAACAACAAGTAGCTTTTAACTTCAAACAGCTTCATTTCTCGCATTTAACAGGTTTCCCTGCTTTGCCTCTTCGGCATCTCGAAGTCTCTTCAGACTTCTCCAGCTTTGAACCGTTTCACTTCATTGCTTCCGTGACGTCCTTCAAAGCATCGACCTTAGGATATGCTCACTTCCAGAGTGAACATG
>NZ_VLKD01000001.1:3260609-3342931 GCF_007830365.1 Desulfitobacterium sp. LBE
CGCCGCCAGCGTTCGTCCTGAGCCAGGATCAAACTCTCCATAAAATTTATGAAGAACATTTGATTGCTCAAATTTCTCACTCTCATTTGACGAGTCATTGGCTGTTCCTTGTTGTTTAGTTTTCAAAGACCATTTTTGTTTTGTCACTCATTTGTGACGGAATTACATCTTACCATCTCAGCTTCTCAAAGTCAACAGTTAATTTTTAATCACTTAAGCTCTGAGGGCTTTAGAGACGGTTTTTGCAATTCAGCCCCAGTGGCGACATTTATAGATTCTAGCAAAGTCACTTGGAAAAGTCAACATCTTTTTTTAGAATCTATTTTTTGAGAATTTGGCGTCGCGACTTGTCTCACGGCGCTTAGTCATAATACCATCGCGTCACTCATAATGTCAACACTATTTTTCTAATTTTTATAAGGGCCCTTTCGCTGCCAATAAATACGCCCATGGGCACTTGTTAATGTCTCCATAAATACTATCTTTTATTCAAGATAGATATCTTTAATCTATGCTCAATGCCACCTTAAGTCGAAAACGGCAGCATTATAAATCTATGCTGCCGTTAATTATCTAAAATGTCTTTGACCTAAACCAGCTTCACTAAGTAGTAATTCTTTTTCCCCCGCCGAATGACGATAAACCGACTTTCGATCTTGTCCAGCTGCGCTACCGTAAGTGTTGTATCAGTCTGCCGAATGCCATTTACATATACCGCGCCGCTCTCCATAGACTCCCGGGCTTGTCTTCTGGAGGATACGGCACCTACCTTGATCAGGGCATCCACGAGCAGCATTTCCTGATCCTCCACATCTGCTGAAGGTACGTCACTGAAGCCTTCTTCCACTTCTTTAGCAGTCAGATTGGCTATCCCGCCGGTGAACAAAGCCTGGGAAATCTTCTCCGCCCGCTCACGGGCTTCAACTCCATGAACCAGCTCGGTGACTTCCTTGGCCAGCATCCTCTGGGCATTCCGTTTTTCTGGTTGACTCTCCACTTCCTGAGCTAACCCCTGAATTTCTTCAATGGAAAGGAAGGTGAAGAAGTTAAGGTACTTCACCACATCCCGATCATCGGTATTAATCCAGAATTGATAGAACTTATAGGGTGAGGTCTTGTCCGGATCCAACCAGACCGCTCCGCCTTCTGTCTTGCCGAACTTGGTTCCATCGCTTTTAGTGACCAAGGGTACCGTCAAGCCGTGAACCTGACGATCTTCTCCCACAGACATGCGGCGAATCAAATCCGTCCCGGAGGTGATATTCCCCCACTGGTCACTGCCACCAATTTGCATCTCACAGCCATAAAGTTCATTGAGCTTGAGAAAATCATAGGACTGCAGAATCTGATAGCTAAATTCCGTAAAAGAGATCCCCCGGCTCATTCTTGACTCCACGGATTCTTTAGCAAGCATGCTTCCCAAAGAAAAGTTCTTCCCAATATCCCTCAGAAACTCAATTACATTAATAGTTCCCAGCCATTCATAATTATTGGCCATAATAGCCGGATTCCCAACTCCCTCAAAATCAAGGAAGCAACTCAGTTGCTCTTTAATACGATTAGCCCATTCCTGAACCACTTCCGTAGGATTAAGCGTCCGTTCGCTGGTTTTGCCGCTGGGATCGCCAATTAAGCCGGTACCCCCGCCCACCAGTGCAATGGGGCAATGTCCCGCAAGTTGAAAGCGTCTGAGCATTAAGACGGGCAGCAGGTGTCCAATATGTAAACTGTCCGCAGTCGGATCAAAACCACAATATAAGGTCATCGGTGATTCAAGACGCTTATACAATGCTTCTTCGTCCGTTGTTTGATAGACTAAACCTCTGGCTTTTAAATCATCGAGAATATTCATGACTTTTATTCCCCCCTAATTCTTATTATTATACTGTTTTATGACCTTCATATCAACTTGTAAAGACTGTGTCTCACATCATTTCGTTCCGCCTTTTGTTCATAATTTAAGGCCTTGGAATTGGCCTCTGCATTTGCCCCATAATATAGAGATTTTGTTAATAGCGAAAATATGTTATAACCTGACTTTTACAGATAACATAACATAAGATTCAGAACGAGTGGAATATTATCTTAGAAAAATGCGGATTTCCGCATTTTTTATACATTTATATTGATGTTGTACGATAGATATGCGACAATATACATGAGGTGATGCTTTGTGATAAGAAAAGATTCTAAAATGCGAAGCGGCGTTTTGAAGACGCATGTACGTGTTGTGGAAGGGTATCGCCCTGGGCCGGGGATGCCCACCAAACAACGTACCATCCGAAGTTTTGGTTATCTCGAAGACCAAGACGATCCCGAGGCCTTCATGGCGATGGTAGAGGAGTTCAATGCGAACTTCAAGCAAGAGGTTCCCTTACGCATTGAAGTTGCATCCAATGCGCTGATGTATAGCGAGGAAAACCGGCGACAGAACTACGGATATAAATTCCTTGAAGCTGTCTATAACCTGCTCGAAATCGATTCGTTCATCAAGAGCTATGAAACATCGCATAGGTTCCGGGGGGAGTATTCACTCAACGACATTTTCAAATTTCTGGTGCTCGCAAGAATCCTCCGCCCGGATTCGAAGCGCGCCTCCTGTCAGATGAAGGACAGCTTTTATGGGATGCGTATGAACTTCACATTGCCGGATGTTTACAGGTCACTTGACCACTTTGCCGATTTTGAGATAGAGCTGCAGCGGCATTTAAATGAGCAAGTCAAGGGGAAGATCGGTCGCGATCTTTCCTACGCATTCTATGATGTGACCAACTATTTCTTCGAGATCGACTTCCCCGATGGTGGGGATGACCTGCGCAAGAAGGGTGTGTCGAAGGAGCACCGCACCGACCCGATCGCCGCGATGGGCCTTTTCATGGATTTGAACGGACTTCCGGTCAATATGTCGATTTTCCCTGGCAATACCAGCGATTCCCTCACACTTCAGCCGACGATGAAGGAGGTCAAGGCATCCTATGAGCTGGGCAGGCTGGTGGTGGTCGCCGACAAGGGACTCAATTCTTCGAAGAATATCGACGCGATTGTGAACAATAGTGATGGCTTCGTCTTCTCTCAGATAGTCAAAGGGAAAAAAGGGCAGCGCTATCATGAAAAGCTGTTTGATGAAAGTGGGTGGATATCGAACGAGGGTGGTACATACCGATACAAGCTGTTTAACGAAGACTACGAGGGAAAGGACAAAGACGGGAAAAAAGAACTACGGACAAGGAAAGTGCTTCTCTATTGGAGCAAGCCAGAAGCCGACAGGGCTAGACGCAAGCGGGAGGAAAAGCTTGAAAAGGCGGCGTGCTCCGTCAAGAACAATGCTTATAGCATCAAAAAAGGAGTCGATGAATACACAAAAGAAACTCTCGTTGACTTGGAGAGTGGCGAGATTCTGGAAAACACGAAAAAGTTACGTAGCGTGGATTTGGAAAAGGCAGAGAAGGATGCGATGTATGACGGCTATTTTTGTATCATCACCAGTGAACTTGACTATGATGAGCGGAAAATGCGCCAGGTGTACGGTGGCCTTTGGCGGATAGAGCAGTCGTTTAGGATCATGAAAACGGATCTTTATGCCAGACCCGTCTTCGTGAGCAAGAATGAGCATATCCGTGCCCATTTCCTGATCTGCTTCGTTGCACTACTCATCATCCGAATCCTTCAGCATCGTATGGGAAGAAAGGCACTGTCAGCTGAACGGATTGCAAGAGCGTTGGGTGCCGCGACATGTCAGGTTTTGAAGGGCGGCATCATCCACCTCGATGATGTCGGCGGTGCGATCGCATTTGAAAAGGTGCGAAATAAAAAAGGCGAGCTAGTGGACACGTTGGCATTTTCGGATAAAGATGAGGTTGCTCTAGACTACAAGGTAATACAGGATGTGTTCGGTACGGATTTCTACACTATTTATTCAAGGCAAGAGGTGTTCAACAAGTTCCTGAAGAAGATATCCCTGTAGCATAACAAAATTCATATGCGCTCTGAACGTGAAAAAGCCCATAGTTTCAGTGACTACGGGCTTATCATCTTTTTTAACTGTGAAAGTCAGGACTGTGTCTCACATCATTTCGTTCCGCCTTTTGTTCATAATTTAAGGCCTTGGAATTGGCCTCTGCATTTGCCCCATAATATAGAGATTTTGTTAATAGCGAAAATATGTTATAATTCTGCTGTGACAAAGTACACTTTAAACAGTGTACTTTCATCATGTTCGTTACCCAAGTAACACGAAAGAATAACCAAATTATTTAATTCAGGAGGGACAAGATATGGCATCTCCCCCAAAAAGAACCCCATCGAAAAGGCCTCGAAAGAAGAAACGTGTTTCGAAGTTGCGGGTCTTTTTAGTGAGTTTTGGCTCCGTATTCACATTGGCTTGTATAGCCTTATTGATTTATGTTCTGTACGTTGTCGCTGGAACTCCGGATTGGCATCCCGATACCTTGACCAACCAAAAACAAACATCCTTTGTTTATGATATGGACGGGAATCAAATTGCTGAGCTCCATGCCGCGGAGAATCGCCAGATGGTGGATTCATCAGAGATTCCTCAGCTTGTGAAGGATACCTTTGTAGCTGTGGAAGACAAACGGTTTAACGATCATTTTGGTGTGGATCCCATCCGTATTGTGGGTTCCTTTATTGCTGACTTAAAAAGTCAGTCCTGGAAAGAAGGTGCCAGCACCATCACCATGCAGCTGGCCAACAATGCTTTCATTGAGAACCCCCGGGAAAAAACCCTGGTTCGCAAGCTCCAACAAGCAGCTCTGGCGATCCAATTAGAACGGGAGTACACCAAAGATGAAATCCTCACCTTCTATCTTAACCGTATCTTTTTTGGTGAATCCTCTTTCGGTATTCAAGCTGCCGCCAAGACCTATTTCGGCAAAGATCTTAAGGCCCTAAATCCTGACGAAATCGCCCTTCTTGCCGGATTACCCCAGGCTCCCAGCGGCTATAACCCTTATTATCATCCTGAAGAAGCTAAAAAACGCCGGACCATCGTCCTGGGTGTAATGAAAGACTCAGGCCTCATCACAGCCGATGAGTATGACCAATATAAAGATGCACCTTTTGAGCATGTGGAAAATGTCAAAGCCAACCGAGCCGAATCTGAAAAGCCGGTAGTCGCCGGCACCAATTATCAATATCCTTATTTCGTTGATCATGTGATCGAAGAGCTCATCAATGAGCACGGCCTTACAGAAGACCAAATCTTCAACGGCGGCTTGAGAATCTATACCACGGTGGATACAAAGATTCAGGCAGCAGCAGAGAAGGAATTTGCCAATGCCGCCAACTTCCCACAAAGTGTGGATGAAACCCTTGTTCAAGGTGCTATGACCGTTCTCGATCCCAAGACAGGTGCTATTCGAGCTTTAGTAGGCGGCCGGGATCACAACACAGCCCGGGGATTCAATCGAGCCACTCGAGCCAGCCGCCAACCCGGTTCAACCGTTAAGCCTCTGGTTGTTTATGCCCCAGCTCTTGAAAAAGGCGGCTTTTTCCCAGGCACAGTCCTGGATGATATGCCCGTTAAATATAATGCCGGCAATGGTCAAGTATGGGCTCCCGTCAACTACGATACCGAATATGCGGGCTGGCGCGGTCTCATCACCATGCGTTTTGCTGTGCAGAACTCTGTCAACGTCTACGCGGTCAAACTCATGAACCTGGTAGGTATTGAATACAGTTGGAACTTTGCCAAAAACAGTCTCGGACTTCCCCTAGAAGAAGGCGATAAAGTACTGAGCTTAGCTCTAGGAACCAATCAGATGTCCACCTTAGATATGGCTTCCGCCTATGGCGTGTTTGCCAATAACGGAGTTCGAGTAGCCCCTCATGCGATAGAAAAAGTTCAGGATGCCAACGGCAAAGAAGTCCTCGTTCCGCAAGTTACCAAGGAACGGACCATGAAGGAAACCACCGCTTACCTTATGAACAGCATGCTGCGCAGCGTCGTCACCGGCGGAACAGGAACTCGGGCTCAGATTGGCAATTGGGCTGTTGCCGGTAAGACAGGCACTACCTCTCTGGATCCGGATATTTACGGTTACCGCACCGGGAATCCGGATGCCTGGTTCGCAGGCTATACGCCCGAATATGTAGGTGTGGTCTGGATGGGCTATGACAAAGATGATGAAACCTTAACTCACTATCTTCACAAAGTTTACGGCGGCCAGTACCCTGCCCAAATCTGGAAGAATGTTATGACCGCAGCTCATGAAGGCTTGACCGTACAGACAGAATTCCAGCAGCCTTCCGGCATTGTCGGCGGTGACTTCGATACTAAATCCGGATTAATACCCAGCAGTCTGACTCCCAAGGATTTTATCCGCAGAGAAATTGCCGCTCAAGGTGATTTCCCCACCCGTGTCAGTGATGTTTGGGTAGAAAAAGAAATTGATAAAGATCACCCAGAATATCTCGCAGGCACAGGTACCGTTAATAAAGAGAAAAAAGTATTCCTGAACATCACCGGTCGTGATTCCGAGACTCCTTGGCCAAGCGACGAACAGCCTTACAAAATGCCCGAAAAAGAGTATAACGAAACGCCACCTCCCAATGAGACGACTTCCCCGCCGGCAGGGGATCCCAGTATCCCGATCCCGACCCTGGGAGCTGTGGCTTATGATGCAGCCCAGAGCTCGGTGACCATCCCTGTCGCCTACCCCGAAGGAAGCGAAGGGCTCCACCTTATCGTTTATGTAAAATTCCCTGACCATGATTTTGTTCAGCCTTTCTCCCCCGATGCCCAGCCTGGAGGATCGAATCAGATTCATATTCCATTAAGCATAGAGGGAGAACCTATCTCACCGGGTAACTATAGTTTCTGGGCATGCTTACAAAGCCCTGAAACCGGAGCAACCGGTAACCCTTCCCCAGTGGCTGTCTTAACCATTACAGACTAAAGCCCATAAAAAAGTCCGTGTGAAATTTGGTTTTCACACGGACTTTTTTATGGGCTTTTCTCATTGTTATTTGTTTGGAACTCAAAGCAACTTATGTTTAATAACGCCCATCCCTGGCTTCTGACAAAATTACTTCTTCTTAA
Source organism: Desulfitobacterium sp. LBE (assembly GCF_007830365.1). Classification (NCBI taxonomy): domain Bacteria; kingdom Bacillati; phylum Bacillota; class Clostridia; order Eubacteriales; family Desulfitobacteriaceae; genus Desulfitobacterium; species Desulfitobacterium sp. LBE. The sequence continues at coordinate 3,267,670 of NZ_VLKD01000001.1, forward strand.
TCGCCAAGAAGTAGATTACCGCCAGAATAACGATGACTCCACCAACAACAATCCATGGGCTCATAGGCTCATGGGTTTCTGCTGGTTGTTCGGCAGGAGTCTCTGCAGGTTTCTCCGCAGGTGTTTCTGCTGGTTGTTCAGCAGGTGTTTCACCCGGGGTTTCTGCAGGTGTTTCTCCCGGAGTCTCTCCTGGGGTCTCAGCCGGTGTCTCTTCACCACCGTGAGTACCTTCTTCGTGGCATGGAGTACAGGTTTTCCCATCCGGACTCAAGTCAGGATAAGCGTTCGTGTTCGCTGCCGAACTTAAGAACAGTCCAACGGAAAGGCTTAAAAACAGCGCAAACATCAATAGGAACCGACCTTTTTTACTCATTTCTACTCACCCCCCCTAGGTAGTATAATATCATTAACAACTTGCACGAACAAGTACGTTCTTCGAATAATCCAAAAACTTTTTCCAGGCGGGTGGCGATGCCCACAATTATTTAACCACTCTTAAATCAGGATGCTCCTGCAGCTTATTATAAATTGTCTTTCGGGTTACTCCTAATTTTTCTGCTGCTGCAGTGACATTACCACCGACGGATTTGAGCACATGATCGATAATCATAGCCTCAGCCGTGTATAAGAGCCCTTGTTCTTGTTTCTTCAGACCTTTAGCCAAAACATCCTCTACCAAGCCTTTGACTTGATAGTTTTGATAAGATTCTTGGATTCTCTTAGACAAATAATCAACCTTCAGAGTCAAACCGGCTCCCATCAAAATAATAGCTCGCTCAATTGAGTGCTCCAACTCACGAACATTTCCCCGCCAGGAGTAATTCTCCAGAGCTTCCACAAACTCTTGAGCCATCTCAACCGTTTGCTCCAGACCATATTTACGAGAGAATTTGCTGATGAATTCTTTCGTTAAGAGCAAAATATCTTCCCTGCGTTGTCTCAAAGCCGGTAATTCAATGATAAAGGTACTAATGCGGAAATAGAGATCTTCCCTAAATAACCCCTTATCCGACTCTTCCAGAAGGTCCTTCTTCGTAGCCGAGATTAAGCGGATATCCACAGGAATCTCTTTGGTACTCCCCACCTTTTGAACTTTTCCTGTGGAGATAACCCGCAGAAGTTTAATTTGATCCTGGACAGGCATACTTTCTATTTCATCCAGGAACAGGGTTCCTCCAGAGGCGGCTTCGATCTTGCCTATCTTCCCCCCTTTCAAAGCTCCCGTAAAGGAACCTTCCTCATAGCCAAAAAGCTCGCTTTCCACCAGCTCCGCAGGAATAGCCCCGCAATTAATGGCAATAAAAGGCTTCTCCCGACGTGGACTGGCTGCATGAATGGCCTGGGCGAACATTTCTTTCCCTGTTCCATTTTCCCCGAAGATCAAGACCGGAACGGAGGTGCCTGCCACATTCAACCCGATGGACTTTGCTTCATTTAATTCAGCATTATTGCCTACGATATCATCAAAGCTATATAAGCCAACCGTGGTCTTAGAACCCTGAGAATTCTCCTGAAGCCGTTGGGTCAATGACTGTTTTTCTTCTACGATAAATATCTTGCTTGTTTCGAAGTCCTCATAATCTAAGCTGTTGCTGTTTATAATCAAGGTCTTGCCATCTGCTTTAATCTCCTGGCAAGCAAATATAGAAGTCCAGTCCTCCTGAGAAAAAAACTCACTAACCTTTTTTAAAGAATTCTTCCCTTTGCTTAGATTCACCAAAGTTTGAAATTTTTCATTATAGTGTATGGATTTCTTATTATTAATATAAGCTACGCCTTGAGGAAGCAAATCAATAATATCCTTGATCTTCTTTTCATGCTTCTGGGTCATCGGCAAGTAAAGGCGGTCAAAGACTTGGGCAAGATAAGTGACTAACCAAAACGCATCCTGAGTCCTTTTTATATCCTTTAAACCAATATGGATCCCTCCCATAACTTCACCTTGGTGATTGTGTATGGGAGCAGCTGTATTCACCCCGTTTTCAGCAGGCCAGTATTGATAGCTTAAGGAACTAACTAAGGCAACAGGAACATTCTCAGCTAAAGCTATGGCAGTAGCATTTGTCCCCACAGTTCTCTCCGAGCATTCTCCGATAAGATTAGCAAAGGGACTTCCTAGATCATCATAGATATGTTTGGTTAAGCTCTCTTTTGCTGAAAAGGTAAAGGTAAACCCCTGATAATCGATCAGTTCGAGAGCCTGTTTAATAAAAAAGTTGTAGCGCTCCAAACACTCTATAAAACGGCTAAGCTCTTTGCTTTTGGACTTATCTATTGGGTGATGGCAAGGTTTTTCAAAGGGATCCACTCCGTACCGCTGACTCCGTACCCATGAATTATAAACCACTTTGGGAACAATGCCTGGATCCACGGGTTTGCCCTCCATAAAAAGCTCCCGCTGATCTCTGCATTTCTCCAGATAGGCTTTTTCTGTTCCTTGGCTTATCCTTTGCAAAAGTTCATGAACATGCATGGGACTCCCTCCATTCAACATGTACGGTGAAGCAAGCGCATATATTCTTGAGCCAACTTTCACAACTATTAAGGCGGCTCGGATCCCTTTTAAAAATGCTATTCTTTTTTGATTATACTATCTGGGCATTAAGAAAACCATAGAAATATCGTTTGCCGCAAGGGTAGACCCCATGTCTTCAAGCCACACAACATGGGGTATCCCCCTGTCTTCTCTATTGAATCTATAATTAAGTCTTATTTCCCAGCGATATGTTTTCCGGCAATATAACCAAAAGTACCGGCTGAGGCAATTCCGCCTGTATAAACTTCTCTGAAAATACCTGCGCAGGGCGGGCAGGCATAGAGATTGGGAATCGGGGTTCTCTGGACATCAAGAACCTGAGCATTTTCGTTGATGGCAACCCCACCGAAGGTATGGTAGATATTCGCGGTTACAGGTACAGCATAGAAAGGACCTTGGGCGATCTTATTATGATTGAGCACCCTGGGAACTTCAAGACTGTCCGTAGTACCGCTATCAATGGCCTTATTGTATTCGTTGACTGTTTTCAAAAAGGCCCCCTTATGCATACCATGGATTTCCTGGCACTTTGCAGCCAACTCCTCAAGAGTTGCAGCTTCTACAACCTTACCCCCCTGATCCATATACATCTTAAGAATCGCTTCCGACCCCGCCGCCTTGTCATAGATGGCCTTGTCCCCAATCATAAAGGCCATCGCTCTTTTTTGCTTTAACACTTCTTGAGGGAGTCTGGCGTATTTGGCTTCGATGGGAGATGTCTCATCTGCAAAACGTTTACCTTGAAGATTGACCAGAATACCTGTGGTCTCATCAGGGAAAAGAAAGTTGACCCACATGGGAACGGCAGGACGCCCGCCGCCGATGCCCGGCAGGCTTTGTGGATCACCGGCGCGCTTTTCCTCATAGAGCTCCGGCTCATCTTCCACCGCCGGTCCTGGAACAATACCGGAAAAAGTCCCGGAGAAGGTCGAAAAGCTTCCCTGAGTCATAGCTCCAACCCCTTGGGCCATCAGCATTCCGCTGCCCGTATTATAAGGAGTCCCCATGTTTCGGGCCACATCCCCATTAGGTCCAATATACTTAGCCATCAATCCTTTATTGGATTGGAACCCACCCGTAGCTAAAATAACGGAACCAGCCTTAATGAAGATGGCCTTGGATTCACCCTTCTTAATGGCTTGAACACCGCAAACCATACCGGCTTCATCAATGACAAGGCGCAAAACCCGTGTCTGGGTCATGATTGTACCGCCCTTACCTGTGACAAAGTTCGCTAAAGCATCAAAATAGGCTTTATGCCTAAGATATCCCGCTTCACCGGAGCCTAAGCCGTAGTCATTATTGAACCCCTTGCCGCCCGGATGCTTTTTAAGAGGGATACCATTCTTCTCCAGCCAAGGAAGGTATACTTGTCTAAAGGTTTCTACATACTTTTTCGCAAGTACAGGATCATGCAGATCTTCAGTATGCTCTTTGTATTTTTCCCATGTATCTAGACCCCAGGAATGGATGGTACCGCCCGAATATGCGGAGCCACCGCCGAGAAAGGCACTGATTTCGCAGAGGATGACCTTTTTGCCTTCTTCTACGGCAGCCGCGGCTGCACTTAACCCACCATTACCGCCACCGACGACGACGACATCCGTTTCCTGATCCCATGCTTCGGGAGCTGACGCTGGGGCAACCGCCTCGGTATTATTGCAGCCCACTAAAAAACTGGATCCAGCCACAACAGCGGCACCTGCAGCGGCTCGTTTAATAAAATCTCTTCTGTTAATGGTCATTCCGATTCCCTCCTAAAATTTAATAGGATTACTTAATCGTGGTCATTAACTTGTTTTCCTTTTGCGCTCCTTTGGTATCATTGCCATTGTCTTTTCAGGCCTTATCGGTTTATTCCCGATTTCCCTCCCCTCTTGATGTTTTGTCGAAATTTCTAAACTCGGAAGAGCAAGACTGAGCAACTTTTTATAATGCAAAAACCATGCCAACTCTCTTTTTAATACAACTTGTTCAAAATAGTACTTAAACAAAGCTTTGGGGAGCTTTATGTGAATGTCTGACTCATGATCAGCTTGTGAAAAAATTACACAAGCCGATCTATGAGTATTTTGGGAACAGTTACTTGTTGTATTAAGAATTAATGCTTGTCATTTGTCATTCAAATGGTGCACCGGTGCAACATTTGGGTAAAAAAGAAGAACCGGTCTTCCCGGTTCTTCTTCTCTTCTTGCTCTATTCCTTGCTTTCAACTGGCTCTTCTTTCTTGCTCTCAGCCGGCTCTTCTTTTTTACTTTCGGCAATTTCCTTTTTCTTTTTCTTGCCATCATCGTCAGAGAGATCTGTGGCATCTTTAAACTCTTTGATACCTTTGCCTAAGCCCTTGCCCAGTTCAGGGAGCTTCCCAGGTCCAAAAAGAATCAGAGCAATAACCAAGGCAATAACTGCAACAGTAGGGGTAATCATAGCAAATGTTACCATATCGTCACCTCAAGTCAAATTTTCATATACATGCATTATATACATATCCGGCATGAAAAATCCAGAAAAAGTTCTATTATTTTAATTCCACGACAGTTACGCCAAGATCCCCTTCCCCATGCTGTCCTAAGCGGAAAGATTTGACATGGTGATGACCGCGCAGGAATTCATGAATCCCCTGTCTTAAAGCCCCTGTCCCTTTGCCATGAATGACATAGACCTGGCCGACTCCCGTCAGTACGGCATCATCCAGGTATTTATCCAATTCATAGCCGGCCTCTTCCACCATCATTCCCCGTAGATCGATTTCCGTACGGATGATTCCGGCCTTTTTCATCCCGACTTTCCCCTGTCCGCCTACGGATCGAGTGGGTTTGGCCGCTTTCTCTTCCTGGATCAGCCGAATTTCACTCAGAGGAACATTCAACTTAATCACTCCTGCCTGGACAAAAACCTCTCCAGAATCATTGGGCAGCTTAAGGACCTGCCCTTTTTGCCGGAGCTTAGTCATATATACCATCTGCCCCAGTTTAATCTCTTGGGGCTCCACTCCATGAGGAGTTCTCAGCGGGGTATCCTGATCTCCCACTTTATTGGACAATTTACGAATCCCCTGGCGGGTTCTTTCAATAGCTTGTTGATCTTTTCGCTCCTCTTTAAGAGCAAGCTTCAACTCATCAATAAGCCTCTCCGCTTCTCTCCTTGCCTCCCGGACAATCTCTGTGGCCTGATCCCTAGCCTTGGCCATAAGTTCCTGATAGTCATCCTCCAGCTTTTGAGATTTCTCCTTCAGTCCCAGGCTTTCCTTCTCAATGGCCTGCCGTTCCTCACGGGCCCGGCGTTTTTCCAAATCAATCTCCCGTTGAGTATCCTCAAGGTTTTCGATTAAATCGGCCACCTGCATTTCCCGCTCCGTAACAAAGGTTCGCGCCCGATCCAAGACCCCTTCCGGCAGCCCCAGCCGTCCGGCGATATAAAAGGCATTGCTTTTGCCGGGAATCCCGATCAGCAGGCGATAGGTAGGTCTTAAGGTCTCCGAATCAAATTCTACAGAAGCATTTTCTACCCGGGTCGTATTGTAGGCAAAATTCTTTAACGCTCCATAATGGGTGGTAGCCACAATTCTCGCTCCCCGTTCATGAAGCTCAGCAATGATCGCCATAGCCAGAGCTGAACCTTCCGTAGGGTCGGTGCCCGCTCCCACTTCATCAAGGAGGATCAGGGAACGCCAATCGGCTTTTTCCACAATCTCCACAATGTTTTTCATATGACCGCTAAAGGTACTTAAGGACTGTTCCACACTCTGCTCATCACCGATATCAGCAAAGATCTGAGTAAAGACCCCTACCCGGGAGTCCGACTCGGCAGGGATATGCAAGCCGCACTGAGCCATAGCCGCCAAAAGTCCAATGGTTTTCAAAGCCACCGTTTTCCCGCCGGTATTGGGGCCGGTGACCACCACCGTATCGAAGCGAGTCCCCAATTGGATGGTTAAGGGCACCACCTTTCCTGTAAGAAGAGGGTGCCGGGCCTGGACAAGGCTTATCTCCTGCTTCTCGGTAAGAATCGGTGCTCCTGCATTCATCTCTTCACTGAGCCGTGCTTTAGCCAGGATGAAATCCACCCGGGCCAGGGCCTCGTGAGCATCGGCTATGGCCTCTGCCTCTCCTTCCACACGGGCTGAGAGGAGTAAAAGGATTCGCTGAACCTCCCTTTGTTCCTTAAGGACCACTTCCCGCAGCTCATTTCCCAAGTTGACCACAGCCATGGGCTCAATATAAAGGGTCGCTCCACTGGCCGATTGATCATGGACGATACCTTGAAATGATTGGCGGTATTCCTGTTTGACCGGGACCACATAGCGTTCCGAGCGCTGAGTAACAATAGGATCCTGAAGAATCTTTTGGTAGGCGGGGTTGCGAATGATGCCATCTAAAGTTTCCCTGATTCTGGTCTGCAGGCGGGAGATGCTCCGACGCAAATCCGCTAAAACAGAGGACGCTTGATCCGCTACCTGACCATCCTCCGTAATACAGCGGGTAATCTCCTCCTCAATACCCTTGGGCAGAATAACCTGTTCCATGATCCCCTTAAGATGAGGAACCTCCGCCTTGCCTTCTTGCAGGCCTTGCTTTACGATGCGGGCTGCTTTTAAAGTGTCCCGAATCTGCAGCAGCTCATCGGTCGTTAAGGTCCCTCCCTTTAAGCACCGCTCCACTAAAGGCCGGATTTCCCGGGCTCCCCGCACCGAAAAAAGCGGATTAATCCTTAGTATATCCTTGCCCTCACCGGTTTCCTCCAAAGCCTCCCGCACCAAATCCAAATGTGAGTGGGGTTCCAATTGCTCTGCCAATTCCCGGGCCCGCGGCATAATGCACTGATTGGCAAGACGTTCTAAGATTTTATCAAAATCGAGTTTCCTGATCACCCGTTCATTGAGTACCATATTCTACGGTATTCCTCCTTCTTTAACAATGCCTGCCTGACTTAAAGCACTCCTCTAAAATAATGTCCTTTGGTAAACCCTTCCGGGAAACGCTCTGCCAAGTATCCATTGACCTTTTCGGCCTGCTCCTCTGAGATGCGCTCCCCTGCAAGTGCCCTCTCCCAACCTTCAAGAAAGACTCGTACCGTATCGCGAATCTGGACAGGATTGGCTCGATCCAGCTGCAAGCGAATCCGTTGAACACCCATTTTGGCAATGCTCCCCAATTCCTTGTAAAGATTCAAGCGCTTCACATTATAAAGATGCATCCGACAATCCAAATCTGTTTCGATGGGGAAGTCATAGTTGAGCCGATCTCTCAAATAATGGGGTTCCTTCACACAGGGCGCCGTACATTTTGTTCCTTTTTTGCCTCCCAATGTGGCACCTACAGGGCAATACTCACTGACCATCATCTCCAGCTCCCCAAAGGCAAAGACTTCTGTCTTGGGCCAACGGGCCAGAGGCTCAATCTGGCTATGTTCAAGCTCTGTAGACAAGGTCACCCCTTGGGCCCCTAAACGGAATAGATGGGCCACCGCGGCCTCATTAAAGATATTGACAGGGTAATCCACCTCAAAAGGCCAGTCCGGATCGATATCCTTCACCATTTCCAGCTCTCCCAAGTTCGCGACCATGATCCAGGGACGATCCTCCCAGGCCTTTACCTTAAGCAAAGCCTCATACCACCAAGCACTTTGCTCTTCGTTTAAAATCCGCGGCAGGCGCAAAAGGCAGTTTGCTCCCTGTTCTTTGCAAAGCCTTACACCGGCCCGGATGTCCTCCCAACTCATCCCCTTGCGGGAACGCCAACGCTCCCCACCCAGAGCAATTCGCCTTGCCCCAGCCTTTAAAGCCGCCTTTACTCCCTCCAGATCGCTGACGGCAACAGTCAAGCGCCTTGCTGCTAAAGAAGCAGCTTTGCTATGACTTCCGGGCAGCGGCTCTTTATGTTGCTGAGCTTGCTGAACCTGCTCCTCTTGCTCAAGCTTAAGGCGATTTTGCCATTCCTTCAGGCGCTGCTTATATTCCCCTCTGGTAACTTTTTCTTGCTGGAAAGACTTATGGAGCAAGCCTTCAACTACAAGCCTTCTCATCTCATTGAGTTCACTGACCGGAAGCATAAGACCTTCCTCCACCTCCAGGTCCAACTCTTCCAACCAAAAAGGTGTTGTACCCAGACGATTTAGCTGTTGGAAGGCGTACTCCTGAGTTAAGGGGCGCTTCATAGCCTGCTGAGCCGGGGTAGCTGAATCTACCCGGACATGTTTGTCCTGATCCCAAGCCTCTAAGGCCATAAGCTCTCCGATGGAGCCGGATAGGCGCATTTGCAAAGGGCGCTTGCGCCGCTCCTTACCCTCCTGGAAACTCTGGCGGGCTTTTTCCATTAATTGCTCATCATGAGTTTTAAATACCCGATCTCCGGGGTGGGATTTGCCCGCAAACTCGATCTGAACGATATCTCCCGGCTTCCCTTCCTCGCTCTCCCTCTTGCCTTGCCAAACCTTCTGGACCGTGATCCCTTCCCGGCCCCGGCTTGTCCAGACCTCAATTCCATCACCGGGTCTGAGATATGCCTCCAGTTTAATCTCCAGCTGATTGCCCCTATTCTGAACAATCCTGCCCAGACGAATCCCTCTATTGTTGGGGCGGGCATAGCTCATCAACTCCGCTCCAGGGTGACTATGGAAATAAGCCCGAGAAAAATCCCGGTTAAAAATCTGTAAAAGTTCGGTCTTTTCTTCCCCTGTCACCGCTGACCCAGCGTTTACGCCATTCTCTTGGGAAAGCACGTGATCCAGAGCACGACGATAAATACGAGTGACCGTAGCCACATACTCCGGCCTTTTCATCCGTCCTTCCACTTTCAAGGAGTAGACCCCACACTCTTTTAAAGTATGAATCTCCTCCACAAAGTTCAAATCCCGCGGACTTAGGAGGTGATTGCCTAGGTTAGCCTCAGCCAGCAGATCTTTTCTCTCTTCATTCATCAGTTGGTAGGTCAGCCGGCAAGGTTGAGCGCATCTTCCCCGGTTGCCGCTTCGGCCCCCGATATAACTGGACATCAAGCATTGCCCCGAGTAGCAAATACACAAGGCCCCATGGACAAACACCTCTATCTCCAGAGCGGTCTTGGCAGAAATGGTTTTCATCTGCTCAGCCGACACTTCCCGGGCCAGGACCACTCGTTGAAAGCCCAGTCTTTCTACATGACGAACACCCCAGGTTGTATTGATGGTCATCTGGGTACTGGCATGGCGCTCCATCTCCGGCAAAACGCTCCGGATCATTGACCCTACGCCAATATCCTGAAGGATCAGGGCATCCACCCCAATCTCGTATAAGCTGTAAATATAATCGTAAAGCTCAGGAAACTCCTGATCGGCAATCAAAATATTCACCGTCACATAAACCTTCGTCTCCCGCTCATGGGCATACTGCACCACCTGCCGCAGCTCATCCAGGCCAAAATTAGCGGCACTGGCCCGGGCATTAAAGCTCCTTCCCCCCAGATACACCGCATCGGCCCCATTCTCTACAGCAGCTTTAAAAGACTCATAACTCCCCGCCGGAGCTAAGAGCTCCATAGAAGATAACTCCGCATCCTTAATGTGTGACATTCTACAATTCCCTCGTTCCTAATATCATCCTCACGATCCCCGGCGTCACATCCTCCAGCCGCTCCCACTGTGGCCATTCCAACGGCTTGCTGGACCAGCCCAGAGCAGGAACCGGATTCTGAGTATGGCCTTTAACGCTAAAATCCTCAATATTACCATGATCGCTGGTTAAAAGCCAGGTCACATCCTCATGACGAACTACAGACATAAAACCCCCGATAAACCCATCAATCTGCTCAATTAAAGCCACCGCTTTTTCCCAATCCTGTTTATGGCCGCGCACATCCGTCTGGAAGAATTCGTACAGAGTAAAATCATAGTCCAAAGCCAGGCGGCCCAGGTTTTTCCCTGCTTCATAAGCAGTTATTAGCGGTATATCTGCTTCTTGTTCCAGCTCCCTGAGGATCTCATTGGTCATATCCTGATAAACCCCTTTTCCCTGCAATAGATCCTCGATCCGGCGTAAAGGCACCCCACCAGCCAGGGCGGATAAGGTAGAAGCAGTATGCCTCCTCTTCCCGGAAGCTATCGTCTCATCATAATGACTGGTAAAAGTATTGGCAAAAGTCACCTTCTTACCTTGATCTGCTAACTGTTTAAAGATAGACTTTTCTTTTATAATCTCCGCCAGTTTTTCATTGGGATAGGCATTCAGATGAAAGCCCAGTGTCTTGGCACCGTTAACCCCCGTCCACAAAGTCGTCTGACCTGTAGCACTTTGAGGAATTCCGGTCACATCCAAGGAGGCATCCAAGGGTATCAGGATTAGCTGCTCAGATTCTATCCGACGCTCCTGTCCCCACAGATAATGTCCTCCCAACAATTCATCTATGTAAGGGGTATGGGCAGCCATAATAGGATTATCCCGGTCTCCGCCTAACCCAAATCCATCAAGAAATATCATCACAAAATGCATCGAGCCACCCTCTCTCTATATCCCTACTTTAACAAGCCTTTTCCAGGTCATATCTCTACTTCATGGCAGTTTTCTCTTGGCTTTAGCTAACAGCCCTTCAGCAAGCTATACCAAGCAAGAATACATCTATAAATTCCTAAAAAATAAACACTATATAAGCATTATACACTCTTTTTAGTGTATCCAAAAATCACTGAAAAAGCCAGGCACCCCTCTGCATTATTGAACGAGACTTCTTTCAGTAGGGGATTCGCCCCCCACTGAAGCTGGTCGAGTCCATACTGGATTTAGCAGCCCTTGGGCACCCGCTGCCTATAGAGATGGAGGTCTTAGGGCGGATTCACTCAGTGATAAAGCTAAGCCGCCCCTTCACTGCTGAAGAAAGCGGCCCGCTCTAACCCTTCATTGCTCTCTTTGGCCAATATCATCAGGTTCTTTCTGCTCATTCATGCTGCATCTTTCTCCTCAAATACATGTGGCAAATCCCCGCTCATGCTCAATAATATAGACCCTCCGGCAATTAGAGGGTCTATAAGACTTTTAACTATTTTTTCAACAAATTATAAACATGATCGGCTACAGGAAGTCTGCTTTTTAATGACTGCAACTATGCTCATGGGCACGGCAGGAGTCGCCGGAGTCCTTCAACGTCCCTTCAAGCCATTGCTGTGCTACCGATTTGACTTCTCCTGAACATCCCCGTATTACGGAAATGCCCGAGTTGCTCAGTACCCGAACGGCACCCTCGCCCATATTACCGGCTAACATGAGTGTTACACCCATTTCAGCAAGTGTTTGGGCAATGTTCGATTTACAGCCACATCCCACGGGAGAAGCGACTGTTTCTTGATCTACCAGTTCTTTCTTTCCTTCATCGACTGTGAACACTGTGAAATACTCACAATGGCCAAAGTGGTCATCAATCCGGTTCTGACGAGAGGGCAAGGCTATTTTCATACATTCCACCTCCATGTACTTTCAATTGAGAGCAAGATAAGTCATTATTGACATATGCCCTTTATTGGACATAATATCTCAGTTTCGGGCATATGTCAATAACTCAACCAAAGGTATCCACCTAGCCAAAAAGGGGACTGTCCAACTGCCAGTCCCCTCTCTCTGCTCTCTTTATTCTTCTTGCGCTTCAATAAGCTGCATGAGAGTTTCTTGTTCTTCCTTGATTTTTTCCAACTCGTCGGCTAGATTCAGCGCGGCCAGAATGGCGATTTGATGAATGGCTAAGCGCGGTGTCCGTTGGGCAATGAGACGCATCTTTTTATCCACTTCACGGGCAACCTTCAGGATATGCTCCGGGCTTTCCTGTCCGCGAATCACATGTTTTTCCCCAAATATCTCAACAATGACCTTTTCATTTTCTTCAGCCATATGACACCCCCCAGATACTATACTATTTTCTCCAGGCAGCTCCAAATTCCTTTTCAATCCCTTCAAGAACTTGCTGGTTTAAGGCATTGACCTCTTCGTCCTTCAGAGTTCGATCCAAGGCTTGATACTTCAGCGCAAAAGCCAGGCTCTTACGATCTTCGGGAATAGGTTTGCCGGTATAGACATCGAAGATATTCACCTGAACCAAAAGCGTTCCTCCCAGCTCCTTAATCCGTTTCATAACATCCTGGGCGGAGACCTCCAGCGGTACCACTACAGCCAAATCCCGCTGCATCGCCGGAAACTTCGGTATGGAGAAAGCTCGAATGGTCCGGTTGCCGGCCTCCAGCATGGGAGCCACAGCCAGTTCAAAAATCAAGGCCCTTTCCAGTTCCCACTCTTTGCCTAAAGCAGGATGAATTTCGCCCATCAGACCGATCTTTACCCCGTTGAGGTAGATATCTGCGGAACGCCCCGGATGGGTGAGCTCCTGATTATTGGGCAGCCGATAGTCGAACTCCAGACCAAACTCACGAGCCACTTCCTCCAGAATCCCTTTCACTGTATAGAAATCATACTCCGTTACCGGGGTCAGCCAATGGCGGGAGGATTTGCCCCAGATCACCCCGGCCAAATGCAGCTCCTCTTGAGGAAGCCTGACCAAGGGGCGCTCCTTGCTCTTATAAATACTGCCCATCTCGAAGAGCCGAATATCCAGGTTCCTGCGGGAGATATTCCGGGCGGCAATCTCCATAATGCTAGGAAGCAAAGCAGTCCGCATCACACTTAACTCTTCCCGCAGCGGATTCAGCAACGGAATAGCCTGATCCATATCCCCAAACTGGCGATCGGCATCGGGGCGGGTGAAGGAATAGGTCATGACCTCATTCAGACCCAAACCAACCAGAAGATGGCGGAGCGTACGCTTAAATTCCTGCTCAGGAGTTCTCCGTCCCTGAGTCTGATCTCCTTGGGGCAAGGTCGTGGGAATCCGATCATAGCCTGTCAAACGGGCCACTTCTTCAATTAAATCTTCTTCAATAGTAATATCGGAACGATAGGTAGGAATCTGAACTTCATATCCCCTATCCTTTTCTTGATAAGGAAAACGCAAGCGTTTGAGAACCCCGGTAATCTCTTCCTCAGTAAGAGCCGTTCCCAGAAGGGAATTGGTCTTTTCCACAGTAAGGGAAACCGCCGCAGGCTCTGGGAGCTGCCCCGCTTGTTCGACAAACCCTACCGGTTTTCCGGCTCCCAGCTGGATAACCAACTCAGCTACACGGCCCAGGGTCGCCGCTACACCATGTGGATTAACCCCTTTTTCAAAACGATTGGATGCCTCTGAGCGCAGTCCCAAACGACGGCTGGTGCGGCGAATGCTGACACTGGAAAAATGAGCCGATTCCACGAAGATCCTTTTGGTGGAGTCGGTGATTTCACTGTTTAAGCCACCCATGACCCCTGCCAAACCAAGGGCTTTCTCGTCATCAGCAATGAGCAGCATTTCCGGATCAAGCTCCCGCTCTATATCATCAAGGGTCACCAGCTTCTCTCCAGCACGGGCCCGGCGAACGTGGACAGCGCCGGCGATGGCATCCCGATCAAACGCATGCAAAGGCTGTCCCATCTCCAGCATAATGTAGTTGGTAATATCCACAATATTGCTGATCGGGCGCACTCCTGCTGCTTTAAGACGTTTCTGCATCCACTCCGGAGAAGGCTCAATGTTGACATCTTCTACGACTAAGCCGGCATAGCGCTGGCACAGACCCGGATCATCCAGAACAATCCTGGCCTTAGGATCCCCTGGGTAATCCGGGCCTTGGGACCCCTCCGCCCATGCAGGCAGATGCAGTGCTTCCCCGGTCAAAGAAGCAACCTCCCGCGCCACATTCACCATACCCAAACAATCGGGACGGTTGGGATAGAGTTCCAGATCCAGGACGCAATCCCCTTCGCCAAGAACGGTATCCATGGTTGCCCCTAAGGGAGTCTCCTTCTCTAAGATAAGAATGCCGCCTTCACTGCGCGGGTCCCCTAAGCCGGAGTCCAAATGAAGCTCCTCAGTGGAACAGAGCATCCCTGAAGATTCCACTCCCCGCAGCTTCGAGACTTCGATATGAACTCCGTTGGGCAGCGTGGTTCCCGGCAAAGCCACCGGAATCCGATCCCCGACCAGCAGATTCTGAGCTCCTGTAACGATGGTCGTGGACCTGTCTCCCAGGTTCACTTCGCAGATCCACAGCTTATCCGCATTAGGATGATGTTCCATGCGGGTGATTTCGCCGACCACGACTGCCTCCAGCCCTTGATTCAGATACTCAACGCCACCGACCTCAATCCCGCCCCGGGTTAAGCTTTCCGCTAAATCCTCAGCAGTCTGAGCGATATCTACATATTCCCGTAACCATTCCAAACTGACCTTCATACCCCTGCCTCCTTAAAACTGCTGCAAAAAGCGCAAGTCGTTATCGAATAAAAGCCGCATATCTTCAATGCCGTACTTCAGCATGGCGATCCGTTCTACACCCATACCAAAAGCAAAGCCTGTTAATTCTTTGGAGTCATAGCCGCCCATTTCCAGAACCCTGGGATGAACCATACCGGAGCCCAGAATCTCAATCCAGCCGGTGCCTTTACAGATCCGGCAGCCGGCTCCGCCGCAAAGCATGCAGGATACATCCACCTCGGCACTGGGTTCAGTGAAGGGGAAGAAACTGGGACGCAAGCGAATCTCCCGGGACTCCCCAAACATCATTCTTGAGAAGCTTAAGAGGATTCCTTTAAGATCCGACATACGAATCCCCCGATCCACCATCAATCCTTCCACTTGATGGAACATCGGCGAGTGGGTGGCATCATCATCATTCCGATAGACTTTACCCGGACAGATGATCTTCACCGGAAGTTGAGGCCGCTGCTTCTCCATCGTTCGTATCTGAACCGGTGAAGTCTGAGTCCGTAAAAGGATCTCTTCCGTTATATAGAAAGAGTCCTGCATTTCCCGGGCAGGATGATCCTTAGGCAGGTTCAATGCCTCAAAATTATAATAATCACTCTCAATCTCCGGACCTTCAGCAATCTGGAAGCCCATCCCTAAAAAAATCTCTTCGATTTCTTCGATGACCTTGGTCAAAGGATGCTGATGTCCCCGGGGCAGACTTACTCCAGGCAGACTAATATCCAGCTTTTCCTCTTCCAGCTGTTTCAGCATAGCCGCTTGGGACAGCTCTTCCTCACGACGAACCCAGGCCGCTTCCAAGATATCCCGCGTTTCATTGACCACCTGACCAAAAATCGGCCGCTCTTCCGGGCTTAAGCCGCCCATCTTCCGCAATTGAGCGGTGAGGGAGCCTTTTTTGCCGAGAACCTTAACCTTCAGCTCCTGCAGTGCTTCCAAAGTCGAGACCTGCTGAAGCTCTGCCAGTGTTTCTTCTTGAATACGATGAACTTCCTGTTTCAACGAAAACCCTCCTAAGTTAAGATTTAACCTTTGACTTAATCCATCCTATATAAAAACAAAAATTCTCATCCCTATAAAAGGGACGAGAAATAACTCCCGCGGTACCACCCTGGTTCAGCTCAATGATGAGCCGCAGCTTCCTTCTCCGCTAACGGTGGAGACCGGGTTTACCTAATTCTTAGTTCAGCAAACCACTCACAGGGGAAATTTAACACCTCCGGCATCAGCCGGAACTGAGGACTCCTCTTGGTTAAGCTTTCAGTCTTAGGCTTAACCTCCCTGAAAAAGAAAAGCTCCTTTTAACCTGATCATTGCATTTTCTTATTCATTGCCAGATTGTTGTTCAGAGTGTACTGCCTATACAGCAAGTAGGCATTTGGGGAACCGGTTGCCTCAAAAATCTTCCATAACCACTCTGCGGGTGACATGGTTAAGCCCACCTTTCGGCCTGGATTCTTAAACCTGTTCATTGAAATTATAGCACCACCCGCGGCCGTTTACAAGAAAACCTGGTCCAAAAGCCGCTATTTTCAAGTTGTTGAGGTCATTCTGCGCCTTACTTCATAAAGAATAATTCCTGTTGCCATCGCCACATTGAGAGATTCCACCTGATGGCTCATCGGGATAGTAATCCGCTTCACCCCAGGGCCCTGAAAGGCGGCGGAAGGTCCGTTTCCCTCATTGCCCACAACCAAAGCCATCGGCTGCGCAAAATGAGTCTCATAAAGATCCGTTCCCTCAACATCGCCGACAAAAACAGGAATCTTATGGCTCCGGCACACCTTAAGAATCTCCTCCGGCTGGCAATGGGTGACTATGTTCAGAGAAAAGATCGCTCCCATGGTGCTCCTCAGCACCTTAAGATTATAGAGATCCACGGTTCCTTCCGTCAGACAGACTTGAGTTACCCCTGCAGCCAAGGCCGTCCTCAGTATCGTTCCGCAGTTGCCGGGATCCTGAACTCCATCCAGGATCAACAGCATGGGTATGGCACTCCTGCCCGCCGGATTAACTATTTCTATAAAATCATCCCAGGTCCACCTGGACTGCTTAACAACGGCCAGAATTCCCTGAGGATTTTCCGTATCGCTCATTTTGCGAAGCACCCGTTCATCCACTTCGATAACCGGTACCCCTTTAACTTTCAGGGCCTCCGCCAGCTGCGGCCATGATTCATTTTTGCATTCAGAGCAAAAGAACACCTTTGTCAAATGAGCACCCCGGGCAAGGCCCTCTTCCACAAAGCGCCAGCCTTCGATCAGAAACTCACCGTTCTCCTCACGGAACTTCCGCTTATGGAGATTGACCACATATTTGACTTGCTCATTCTGCAAGGAGGTCAGCATATCATCACCCCAAACCCCTATGTAAAAAGGGTGCCTCAGCACCCTTTGATGTATTCTTTACTTCGCACTCACTTGAGCTTTCGCTACATTGACTAATTCGGTGAAAGCTGCTGCATCATTGATAGCCAGATCAGCCAACATTTTACGGTTGACGGATACTCCGGCTATTTTCAGGCCGTTCATCATCCGGCTGTAGCTTAATCCGTTCAGACGGGCAGCTGCATTGATACGAGCGATCCATAATTTACGGAAATCACCTTTTTTATCTCTGCGGTGAGCATAGGCATAAGCCAAGGACTTCATGACTTGCTCATTAGCCGGACGGTAGAGCTTGCTCTTTGCTCCACGGAACCCTTTAGCAAGCTTTAATACTTTTTTATGACGTTGATGCTTCGTTACCCCTCTTTTTACACGGGCCATAGCGAAGACCTCCTTACATGTTAATCTCTGTCATCTTCTCATCTCTTATCTGCCCGGCTCATGCCGAACAAAGCTTGTCTCACAATGCGCCCCGACCCTGCCAATCTTATAGATAAGCAACTAAGCGGGCAATGCGTTTAGCATCGGTTTTGTGCATAACAGTACCTTTGCGCAGATTACGCTTACGCTTTGGAGATTTCTTCTCCAGGATATGGCTTGTAAAAGCATGATGACGAACAATTTTACCCGTACCTGTTTTCTTAAAACGTTTCGCAGCTCCGCGGTGAGTTTTCATTTTTGGCATTGGGATATCCCCCTCTCGTGTTAGTCGTGTTTCACAGGCGCTAAAATCATAATCATATTGCGTCCTTCAAGCTTGGGATCACGCTCTATATTAGCCTCAGCTTTACAAAACTCAGCTAGACGCAGGCATAAAGTTCTTCCCAGTTCCGGATGGGTAACCTCCCGACCACGGAACATAATCGTGACCTTAACCTTATCCCCATCATTTAAAAAGCGTTGGGCATTGCGTGCTTTGGTTTCGAAGTCATGGTCCTCAATATTAGGGCGAAGCTTAACTTCTTTGATTTCCATGGTCTTCTGTTTTTTACGGGCCTCTTTATCCCGTTTGGCCTGCTCATACTTGTACTTACCATAATCCATGATCTTACAAACAGGCGGCTTAGCAGTTGGCGCAATTTCCACTAAATCCAGAGATTTCTCAGCAGCAATCCGTTGAGCATCTCTAAGCTGGACAATCCCCAATTGCTCTCCCTCTTCCCCGACAAGACGAACTTCCCGGGCCCGGATTTCGTCGTTAATCCGTAAATCCTTGCTAATAACGAACCACCTCCAAAAAAAATCACACAAAAAAGACGGGCAGAGTTCCACCCGTCTTCCATACAAATCATGAGCAAGCACAGCGGCTCAGGACCCGAAGATACCTCATCGACTCAAGCCATGAGGTGAGAAGCGGATGGCTTCTACTTGAACATTAACATTATATTGGGTTCTGAGGTGATTGTCAAATATAATTTATTCTGCCATGATATTCTGATAAATACTGTTCAGTCCCGGTTCTTCCAAACGCAGATCAAGTACTTTCAGCATCCCATCCATTACAGCTGTTATGACTTGGGTCTTCTTGTCTTTTGGACAATCAATGCTTACAGTTTTTTCTTCAAGCTGAAATGTTTTAATTCGCTTTCCCACGAGTATTTCCTCTAAATCAACCGGAATCACAGCAAGATCTATTTTTATTTTCGTGGGCAGACCCAACCTATCCTGTAATTCTGCCAAGCTGCCTTGAGCAATCATTTCCCCGCGATTCATAATACCAATCCGCTGGGCCAGTTCTTCCACATCATTAAGATTATGTGAGGAAAATAAGATGGTTGTCCCTTCCTTGTTCCAGTTCCGAATCATTGCCTTTAATTCCAGGATGCCGATAGGATCCAACCCGGTTGTGGGTTCATCCAATACAAGCAAATCGGGCTTGTGGATAATAGCCTGGGCCAAGCCTAATCTCTGCTGCATTCCTTTGGAGAAAGTCCCCACTCTCCGGTGTTCTGCTTCCCTTAACCCAACTTGTTCCAACACCTCTTCACATCGTTTCCTGGTGATCCCTTTTAATTTGGCGTAAAACGATATCGTCTCCCATGCCGTTAAATTATCATAAAAATTCATTCTCTCCGGCAAATAACCTACCCTTTTCTTAATCTCCTTATTCTTGGCATCATAATTTAACCCCTCAATTTCGATCATCCCGGCGGAGGCTTTTACTAACCCTAGAATCATTTTTATTAATGTTGATTTTCCGGCCCCATTGTGCCCCAACAAGGCATAGATTTCCCCTTTTTCCACTGTTAAGTTAATATCCTTAACGGCTTGAAACGGACCATAAAACTTCTGGGCATATTTCACTTCTAAAGTATTGATAACTTCCATAGGATCCCCTCCTAATAATCCTGTTTGCGGCCGAACAAAATTGCCGCAATCAGGAGAGGTATGATCATCCAAATCAGAAGGGCTCCATATAATAAAAGTTCCCCCGATCCCTGAGTGAGCATCCTCGTCAAAGCGACCAGCGTAGGTCCAAAGGTTTCTTCACCGCCAAGCTGCAAAATGACCAGTACACGTACCATATCGGCCGGATTAGCCAGCAGAAGCAGCAGCAATAAGGGGATAATAACAGATACATTGGATAAGCCCGCCACCCCTATAGCTAAAAAATCATAAACTAAAATCATTAAAAACCAAATAAAAATCCCCAAACCGATCCCCTGAGCTCTTCGCGAGACGATGACAGAAATGAGTATAGCGATACTGAGGAATACCATGGCTAAAATCATAGATAAGCTTACAAACATCAGATAATCCGTAATATTGATGGACCCTGTTTTCCAGGCGATCACGACTCCCGCCCCACCAAAGCCAACCAGAATAGAAGCAATTAAAGCCAGGGCTAAACCGCCGAACTTGCCGATAATGACTTCAGCTTTATCAATGGGCTGGGTGAGGAGAACGTGAAGGGAGCCGGCTTCCTTTTCACCGGCTACCGTCGCCGAGCCCATCACAAGCGCAATCAAGGGCAGCAAATACAGCACCAGATTCAAAAGGCTGGCCGTGACCCGGTTAAATCCCTGCTGCCCACCAACCCCAAGACTGGACAAACCAAAAAAAGAAACCAGAAGGGCGATTAAAGCAAAAACCACGGTAAATGTACCCAACCATTTACTGCGTATGGATTCCAATAGTTCCTTTTCTGCTATGGTCACTACATTGATCAGCTGCATCTAATTTCCCCTCTCTTCCCGCATTTCTCCTGTATCCAGGTCCTGGACATTAAAATCTTCCTGATTAAATTCTATATCCAAGCCGATGGTTAAGGGCTCTGTCAGAACCTGTTCCCAGGTCAGCTGTTTCCCTCCCACCTCTTGGGCAAATTTCCGGGCCGTCTCCTCGGCTGCAAAGGCTACGATTCCAAAACTCATAGGAGTATCGATCCGGCCTTGTACATAAAAGGCCTCCTGGGCCTGGATCCATTCCATGTTCTGGAAATCTTTGACATAAGTGGCTAAAATACTATCCTGTGCCCCCGCTTCCAATCTTCGCATAAAGATCGACATACATCCTATATCATCAAAAATCTCAACTTGCCCCTGACTGTCAATAATCTGGGCCGCAAAATGCTCATCAATGACACTCATCCTGCAGACGGGGCAAATATCAATAGTAGGGTCAATTTCCCGGGGAGTCCCGGCAGCGTCTCCTGACGAACATCCTGTAAGGAATAAACACCAGAGAGAAAGCAAAACCACCATTATCTTGCGACTCATTTTTGGCCTCCTCTCAAATAATTCTCCACCCGTTTAATGCCCTGGGAACTCACCCCAAAGGCCCGGGCGGTTATCATCCCTGCTATGAGGAGCATAAGCAGGGAATAAGCACCAAAGACCTTATTGGAAACCTGATTCTTCTCGATGTGAAACTGCCCATTAATCTCTATCGCCACCGGCTTGATTAAAGGATATGCATCTTCAGCTTTAGGGATTTCTATAACCGGAAACATGTTTTCGGCAAACTCCAAAGCTTTAGCAGCGGGACTGTTTAAGAAAAGACGCACAGCAGGCGCTTTATTCATTAAATAAGTAAAAATATCTCCTGTCAGATAGGGCGTATCACCTATCCCGTTCTGATCCAGATCGAATCCCCGATAGTCATTCCAATAGTTGCCCGTCCCCTCCTCATAGAACACATTCCCCTCCCCAATCCTCCCTGCCCGGAAAGCGATCTGCTCCATATTGTCCATAAAATTATTTTCTGTAAATGTATTGAATCCCGAACTGGAAATCAGATCGATGCCGATATCGTTGGCGGCTACCAAATTATTGCGGAAGGTATTGTGGTAGGACACATCGAAGAGCGCCCCCCTGGTATTGCCGAAAAAAACATTCCCCTCGGCCAGACAGTCGTTGCAATTGGAAAACAGCACTCCGAAAGAGCGGTGACCACGGTTATAGGCGAAAACATTCTCACGGAAGGTTATTCTTTTGGAGTACATGGGGGCCGCTCCGGCCACATTATTGGTCGCAATATTTCCCTCAAAGTAATTATCATCAGAATACATATAGTGAATGGCGTAGCGCACCCCATCAATATGGTTATACAAAAGCCGATTATCGTGAGCATAGTTGAAGTAGATGCCATCCCTGGTATCCGTAATCTCATTATTCTCGATCAAATTATGGGATGCTGCAAAAAGATGAATTCCGTCACCGCTCTCCCCTTCAAAACTAGGCAAAATGTCATAGGTGCCGGCCTCCCCAGCCTCGTCTTTTTTTGATGCTTGCAGCTTATTTTTGGCAGGTCTGCCGATAATCGTATTATTGCGGAGCGTATTATGAGGAGATTTCAGCAGATACATCCCAAAGAGATTATTGGTCAGCTTGTTATCTTCAATGACATTGCCGGCGGAATAGAGCTTGATCCCCGCATCGGAGTCCTGCAATCTTTTGCCGCTGCCCATGACTTGAAACCCTTTAAAGGTCACTCCATCCCCTTTAATGCTGACCACATCTCCTTCACCTCCCCCATCAAGAATCGGCATACCAATTCCGATGAGGGATACCGCCTTATCGATCACAATCTTTCCCACGTAGGTCCCGCTATAAACATGAATAGTATCCCCGGGAGCAGCCCTTGCCAGGGCAGATTGAATACTCTCCGCCGAGCCGCCTCCTTGAACTTCCAGGGTAGCGGCATGAGCTGATAACGGAATGATCCACAGGAAAAGAAACAGACTCAGCCAAAAGCAGCGCCTATTCTTTTTGCTTTTCATGTTCCTTAAACCTCCAAGCAGCCAGCAGCATCAGGATAATGCTCAGTCCCAGCAAATATCCGCCTGAATTAAATCCTGTGTAGGTAATAAAATTGGCAAGCTTATTGGTGCCGATAATCGGCGGGGTGAAGGGATCGATCTTAATTGCCGCCATGGGATCCAGCTGGGTTCCATAATCCCGCAGCCAGCGCCATAGGTCATACACCCCGATCATGCCTCCCACAGCACCCAGACCGGCGGTCAGCCAGGCAAGCCACCTTTTTTTCACCAGGGCGGTAATAAGAGCCAGGCCAATGATCACATAGGCAACTTTAGTAATAACCTGAAATTCCGGGAAATCTTCTTCGCTGATCCACTTCATGCCGATATAGTGATTAATATTATTGATAATATCGATGCGGCCATCCAGTTTGTCCGGATAGACAATCACGGACAAACCCTCCGGATATTGGGGTGCCACCAAGTCTAAATGCCACCAAGGCAAAAAGAGAGAGGCTAAGAGAATTAAGCCGGCAGCACCAAACATGATTCTCCCGATGAGATTAAGGTTTCCCTTGAAAAGCTTTCTTACAAAATCCATGGTTAACCGCCTTTCCTATCGATTAGGGGGGGAGGGATCCCTGAGCAAGGATCCCTCTCGATTCTTCTATAAAGCTCTGGAGAGCTTTATAGGCCTTTTGGTTTGACAATAAACCAGCCCTGCATTTCCTGATGGAGGGCCGAGCAGAAGTTGGTGCAATAGAAAGGATAGACTCCCGCTTTATCGGCGACAAATTCAAATTTTATCGTCTCACCCGGTTGTGCTTCCGCATTAAGGTCATACAGACAAATACCAAAGCCATGGGTGATATCCTCATCGAAATCCGTATTGGTTAAATACCAGGTCACATGATCCCCTTCATTGACCTCCACATGATCCGGGTAATAGCGGCTGCGGAAGCCCATTTGATAGACTGTGACATTGTTGCCATCCCGTTCAATGCGGGCATTTTCTTTCTCATAGACAGCACCCGGCTGACTGGGATCCTTCTCAAAAACTTCCCAGGTCGTAATCTTATCGGCTTTAATCATCTGAGCGAAGTGAGGCTCAGGATCTGTGGGAACATCCATTAAGATTTTCATCTTATCCGTGGTTAAATCAATCAGCTGGGCGCTTTCGGGATGGGATGGCCCAACGGACAAGAACTTATCCTTGGCCAGCTTATTTAAGGAGACCAGATACTTGCCGTCCGGAGAGACAGTGTCTCCCTCAGCAGCACACAGATGACCCGGGCAATAATGTACCGGAGTAACGTCGACAACCTCAAAGGTGTCCAGACTCCATTTGGCAATAGTACTGTCGATGAATAAGGTGGTATAGGCATAACCGTTGCCGTCAAATTGAGTATGCAATGGTCCTAAGCCCACCGGCACTTCCGCCACTCTTACTTTCTCGTAATTGACAACCGGGAAACCTCGTTCCTCGCCCTGGAAGTCTTTGTTGTCAATGCATTCCTTGAATTTCTCAAAGCTGAATACGGTAGCTACCGGAGCCACTTTTCCGTTAGCAATAAAATACTTTCCATCCGGTGTGACATCCACACCATGGGGGCTCTTCATAGCCGGGACCAAGTAGACGGAGCCCGGTACATCCAGGGGATCAATCATTTTGACGCCATCAACTATTTTGTATTTTCCTTCATTGGCCGCCTGTTCAAGCATTTTCCAATTTAAAGCGACCACATAATCCATTTCCCGCTGGGAGGCATTGACCTCCAGCAGCTCATAGGCCTCCTCAGTATTATAGGTCGTCAGAAAGGCCCAGCCCTCACTGTCCAGCTTACCGGCATCCGATAAATCGAAGGACCAGGGGGGCATCAGCACTTCCCACCCCACGCTCATCTCACCATTATTGGGGTCGATAGCTACCGCTGCTAAAACACAATTATAATCTTTTGATAAATTCTCAATGGGAGAATAGGTCCCATAGGGTATCGGTCCGGCAAAGCGGGACCCCAGCATAAAGTATTCGGAGTTAGGTGTCATAAATACAGCGCTGTGTGGTCCATAAATATTAGGAATATCCAAAATTTGACTAGTCCTGAAGGAATCCAGATCGATCCGGGCGGCCCTGCTGTTGGCATTATCATTGACAAAAAGCCAGCGCCCGTCATAATCTCCCTTGGTCTCGCTCAAAGCAGGATGATGGACATCCCCCCAGCTCCATTCGCCAAGCATTTCCTTGGATTCCGTCGTCCAGCCATACCCCACGGCGGACTCGGGGGTAAATACCGGAATTGTTCTAATTCGCCGCATGGATGGCACACCATAGACGAAGACATTACCGGAATGGCCCCCTGAGGCAAACATATAATACTCATCCAGCTGACCGGGTGGCACATAGGTTTTCAGAGCCGCCTGCACCACATCGTCAGGCACTCCGTCCACAGATATATTTTTCCCGCCGAAGGCAGCAGCCGCCTCCGCCTCGGGATTAAGCTGGGCGGATAAGTAAACAGCTATGACCAGGCCAACCAGCAGCCCTGCCAGGGACAATACAATCTTCTTAAACAGTCCTTTTTCCACTTGCTAAAAACCTCCCTATACATTTGCATTATTATATTGCCGATATCGCTCTTTACTCCGGGTTATTGGTATTTTCCGTACTTTCATTCTCCTCACCGGCTGGTTGCTGGGCCGTCTCTCCGCCGGCTGCCGTTAATAATTCGAGAACCTGATTTTTTTCATCATCTGTAATATCCATTCTGACAAACATCTCAGCCATTGTCCCTTCCGGTTCTTGTAAAAACTCAGCGAGGGTCTTTCCAAAACGATCCGGCACATCCCCATACGCCTTGGTAAGATCGGGACCGGTCACACCGCCGGCTATTCCGTAATAACTGACTTCATGGCACTGGGTGCAGCCTTTTTTTAGAAAGAGCTCTCCTTCTCTGGCTGTTCCTGAGGCACCGCTGGGCTCGCTGCTTTGAGTCCCTGCAGACTGCTGAGGCTGCAAACCTGATGCATAAACCAGCTTAGCCTCACGATCATCCGGCAGCACATAATGGGGTGCTGCAATTACACTCCCTGTGATCCCTACCAAGAAACCCATCCCCAGCCAGATGCAAAAAATTGAAAGCAAGTGAAACGATGGATTATTCCGCCCGTTTCCCGTCATTGATTCACCCCCAAACGCGTCCAACTCCTAATCCACAATAAAGAAAATCTGACAGTGTCAAAAATGCAAGGCAATATACGTTAAAACCACCATTAGGATCAGTACGATCTCCGCTCCGATAATAACCCATGGCCTTTCTTCAGGCCGGCGGGATGTACTTTTATCCAGCCATGGCAATAAGATGACGCCTACAACCAGAAGGGCCGGAATCAGCAAGCCCAAAAGCTGAGGGACAATCTTTAATAGACCAAAAAGCCACATAAAATACCAATCCGGTTCAATATGGGCAGGGGTCATGACAGGATTGGCCGGCGGCCCCAAGTCCTTGGGGATTACTCCAGCCAGAAAGAAAACAACGCCAAGAATACCAAGGGCTACACTCACTTCAGTGGTTAAATGGTTTGGAAAAAAGGGTACCGTATCCTTATCCAATTCCTTTTTATTGATGTCCATTATCATCACCTCCTACAGTGGACCGGAAATCCCCTGTTTACGAATCATTAAAAAGTGCGCAATCAGCAACACTATGACAACCACCGGCAGTACTACGATATGGATAATAAAGAACCTCATCAGGGTATGGTCCGTAATCTTGGTTCCGGCCTGGCCCAGCAGCAAGAGCTGATCACCGACGATAGGAATTGACCCCAATATCTTGGTGCCGATAATTGCCGCCCAGTAACCCACCTGATCCAGCGGCAAAAGATAGCCTGTGAAACAGAATAAAATAACTAAAAGCAGCAGGAGCACACCCACTACCCAATTGAACTGACGAGGCGGCTTGTAGGCGCCGGTAAACACAACCCGCAAGAAATGCAGAACCACCATAATCAGCATCAGGTTAGCCGCAATGTTATGAACCGAACGCAAAGCTTTGCCCATGAAAACTTCATCATTGATAAACATCACGCTCTGATAGGCGCCTTCCATGGTCGGGTTATAGTAAACCGCCAGCACGATACCTGTAACAACCTGAACCAAGAACAACAGAAAGGAGATCCCGCCAAAACAGAATATGAAATTACGGGCATGCCTGGGGACAGGATGTTCAGCGATTTCCTTAAACATGTCTTTTACTCCGACCTCTTTAGGTTCAATCGCCACGCTAAACAACCTCCCTTTGCACCATGACATAACCATCTTCCACCCAGGCCCTTAAACGGGTTAAAGGTTTGGGCGGCGGTCCCTCCAGAACATTCCCGTCTTCATCGAATATGCCGCCATGACAAGGGCATTCAAAGCGTTTCTCCGCCTCATTCCACATTACCGTGCAGCCGAGATGGGTGCAGACCCTGGAAAAGGCCCGATATTCATTGCCTTTTTTGAAGATCATAGCGGGAAGGCCATCATAGATGATTTCTTTGGGCTTCTCCAAAAGTTCATCTTCCTTGAGAATTGCCATTCGCGGAGGAAGGGGCCTTAAGGCCTCGGGGGGACTGATCATCTTTCCTACTGCAACTGCGGGGGTTCCCACACTCAAAACCAAGGGTACCCCGGTCATGATGCCGAGGAATTTGCGTCTTGATATTTCCCCTTTATTGTTGTTCTCCATTTTCCATACCCCCTTTACGGTCCAGAATCAAAACTCTCCATGTATAAACTGAAAAAGCGGCTGCAAAGCAAATTAACCCCATAAAAATGGCTACCCAATAGGCGTTTCCTGCTGCCCAGCTCCTGGCGATCATGAAGACCAGAGTTATGGCCGCCCATATTCCCAGTGCCAAAACCACAAAACCTTCCTTATCCCCTTCTTCATTAAAAAAACTCATACTTTAATCCCCCATTCCTCCTTAGAACCCTACTTTATCTGGGGTAAGCTTCCTCCAAATACTGAAGAATCTCTGCTTCCTCTTCCTCTTGCATGAAAGCCCCATAGCCCTTCATCAAGCCAATAATTTCCGGCCAAGTGGAAGAACCTTGATAATTCTGCACAGTATCCACGGTATGGCAGGCTGTGCAGGTCGACTGAAAGGTAAGATATCCTGCTTGCCCTGCGGCCTCTGCTTTTTCCGGAAGAGGAACAGCATAGGATGCAAAAAGAGCAAATCCCATTACCAAACCAACGACAACCATATTGAGCCCTAAAGCCTTGCTTAATTTTCCGGTGACCAACCCCCGCAAATGATTCAACCTCCTTTGTCCATCCTCTAAGAGGAGCAAATTTCCTTGATCAAGCCTTAATGTCTTTAGAAGGCGAAACAGGGAGCTTTTCCTGGAAGACCGCAACCAACCCATCAATTATTGTCAAACTTCCCAGGACATAGAGAACTCTGGCGGTGGTATGGCACTCCATCGGGTTCATGCAGACGCCAATTCCCAGATTTGTAGGCAGGATAATTACAGCACACCCCAAAATCATCAGCACACCACCCAAGGCTTTTTGAGCGGGAATGGATGTGTTGAACAGATAGATCAAGGAGACCAAAACAACGACTATGCCTAAAAACACCTCCCCTTGGCCTGTATAATGGCAGCGCATATGGGTCATCTTGCCTGAGGTTAGTTCCAACAATCGTTGACAAACCGGGGCAAGCTGGAACGGAGTCAAGGCGGTCAATAGACCCAGCGCCGCCCCCAAACCGCCAATAACCTTAGTTACTTTTCCGTTCAAAAGTTTAACCTCCATTCATTTAACCTCACCATCACTTGGATAGCGCCTATCCTGAGCTATAAACGGCTCCCTTTCCCAAAATCTTTTCCTGTAACTGCCCCTGACTTAAGCTATAAACCCGTCCGGCATAAACCGCTAATTGCGGATCGTGAGTAGCAACCACAACAATCTTCTTTTTTCCGGCCTGCTCCCCCAGCCACTTTCCCACAAAGTCCTTTTTCTCCTCATCAAGTTCCGCCGTGGGTTCATCAGCCAGAATCACCTCCGGGTCATTAGCCAAAGCCCTGGCCATAGCCACCCGGCGCCTCTGGCCGCCGCTTAACTGATAAGGTAAAAAATCAGCCCGTTCCGTCAACTCCAGCTGTTCCAGCAAAAGCTCAACCGTTTTCTTTTCCGTCCTGCCATCCCTTGCTTTCCCTCCCTGAATCCAGAAAGGAAGCATGATATTTTCCTTGACGGTCAAGGTGGGAAGCAGATAGCACGCCTGGAACATGAAGCCCATCTTCCGATTTCTCAATTCGGCTAACTCTTTTTCCCCATAGTGGAGGAGGGAACGCCCGTCTATATCCACCTGTCCTTCCGAGGGTCTTAACAGGCAACCCAGGATAAACAACAGCGTACTCTTGCCACAACCTGACGGCCCATAGAGCACGAGAGAATCCCCGCTCCTCATAGTTAAGTCAATGTTTCTTAGGGGGGTAACCTGATCTCCCGTCCCATCCCGGTAGTAGTGTGTAATGTTTTTTAACGATATTTCCATAGTACCCCCTACCTCAGCTCTCCTTCAGTTAGAGCGGTTACGGGATCCAAGCGTGACGAACTTCTGGCCGGCCAGAAGGCGGCTAAACAGCAGATGAGAAGAACAAAAGCGATAATCCCCAAGCCAGCGGCACAAAGCTGAGCCGCCCCAGGCAGCATGAAGGGGAAGGAGCTGTGCTTGCTCAGGGACTTTGCCAGATAAAGAACCAAGCCATATCCAGCCAGGCATCCCATGACTGCAGCCGCCAGTCCGCTGCAAAGGGTTTCCAGCATGACCAGCTTAAATAGGTTCCCTCTTTCCGTTCCCAGTGCCCGCAACAGAGCCAATTCCTGCTGTCTCTCCAGTACCAGGGAGGAATAGCGTGACGCCAGGGAGGCCATGGTAATGCCGCAAATAATGACCACCAGCAAACGCAGAATTTCTTTAATCACGAGCAATTCTTCTTTAAGTTCGGAAAATAATTTCCCTGCTGCCACGCTTTTAATTCCACTGATCCTATCGATAGCTTTGGCAACTTGATTCGGATCAGCCCCATCTTTTGTTTTAATCAATACCGACGAAACCAACTGTTCCGGGCTCCCGGCCTCCTGCCAATATTCCTGTAAATAGGGACTTTTTCCGGCCAGTCTCCGGGCCGTTGCAATGGGCACAAAGATCGTGTCGTCAATACTTCCTCCCATGGGTTCCAGGTAACCGGCAACATCAAAGGGTTCAGCTAAAACCACCACCCGGTCCCCTAGAAAAGCAGGCACATTCCCGCCCACAATAACCTCCGTGTTCTTTAAATCCCTGCCCACTCCCTTCGCCAATAAGTCCCTGATCAGAAAGTCCGTCTGTGGATCATAGCCAACCAGCCGGTATTCTTCCGGAAGGCTGCAACAGCCCTGATTAAGCGTCTGGCTGAAGAATTGTGCCGATATGGCTTCCACACCGGGCACCTTCTCAATCTCCTTCAATACTTCTGAATTCATATAGATATTGGCAGGAGCCCCGGTAAACAGCACCTGACCTGGTTCAAGGTGGGCATCCGCCGGTATAGCCATAACATCCGCTCCCAGATTATCGACGGCACTTTGGCCCCCTTTCTCAAT
Organism: Desulfitobacterium sp. LBE; assembly: GCF_007830365.1. Taxonomy (NCBI): domain Bacteria; kingdom Bacillati; phylum Bacillota; class Clostridia; order Eubacteriales; family Desulfitobacteriaceae; genus Desulfitobacterium; species Desulfitobacterium sp. LBE. The sequence goes on from NZ_VLKD01000001.1 coordinate 3,297,744, forward strand.
GCCCCAGACCAACAGTATCCCGGCTGTCAGGGCGGCAGCGCAGGCTACGACGACAAACAGGGTGAGCCCCTGCTGCCAGAGCCGTCTTTTGGCATTCCGCCAAATTAGTTTTGCAAACATCATTTCACCTCCATGCCCAATGTTGCCTAGTGCTAAGACTATACCTTTGTCATCGAGAAGCTTGAGAAGATTGTTACTAAATTCGTTTTTGCAATTATTGTGCCAACAAAACTAAAACTGCTTATCAGCAGCTATGTGAACGTTCTGTGAATGTTTTGGGATATCTTTGTGAAGCGAAGCTATGTCCTGTTGGGGCATCAATGTCCCTCGATTGTCCCAGAAATGTCTCACTATGCTCTCTTATCCTCGGACATAGCGGCAGATTATCTAAAATTAAGTTGGTACGCTATTTGCATTAAAATCTAAGGAGGTCTCTGAGCAATAAAAAAACTCCTGCTCAAAAGCAAGAGTTTTCTTATTTAGGCCTAATCATAAGGAGGTTTTATTTATGGGAAAAGCAACAATTAAAATCATCTTCAGTCTTGCCGCAAGCCTGGTTCTCTTTGTCAGCGGCTGCTCCTCAGGCCAAGAGCCCGGCTCTGCCCCTATCACACCCCAAGAGAAGCCTGAAATTGAGGTTTTCAGCAAAACCATGGAGCTCAATAAGATCGTTGATTTAGATACTATGAAATTGAGAATTATCAATGTCAGTTTGGTAAGAAACACCGATCCCGACCCAGATGCCCCCCTGGGTAAAATCGCTTTAGGTATAGAGATCGGAAACACTTCCGATAAAGATGTCCTATTTTATCCCGAGGATTTCGAAATGACCATCGACGGCAAGGAAATTGCTTCGCCGGATCTCACCTTGACCTCATCTTTAGGCGGGACCTACCCTCCTCAGCGGGTGCAGCAGGGCTTTATCACTTTTCCTATCAAGGAAAAGGAAGTCACCTCTGTGAAAGAATTGCACTTAACTATTCCTCCCACCACAGATCAAGATGGCATAGCTACGGAAGCCAAAGAGTACACCATTCTTATCGACGATCTAGAGGCTTAACTACCTCTGCAAATCATACTTATTGATCAGCCTATGGATTGTTTTGCGATCCATCCCGGCTGATTTGGCCGCTTGAGTAATATTGCCATGATGTTTGTCCAAAAGTTCCTTAAGGTATTCCATCTCAAATCTCTTCAAGCAAATATCCTTAGCCTCGTGAAAAGAAAAGGCTCCCAGATTCTCCTGCTCAGGGAGAATCTTTTTTTGTCCGCCAATGACTTTTTCCGGCAGATCGGAAATTTCAACCATCTCTGATCCCGATAGGGAGATGGCCCTTTCCACAACATTACGCAGTTCGCGGATGTTCCCCGGCCAGGCATAGCTTTTCATGGCCTGCATGGCCTCGGGAGTGAAGCCGCTTACCTTCTTATTCATATCCTGGGAAAACTTCTTACAGAAATGATTGACCAGCAAGGGAATGTCCTGCTGCCGTTCATGCAAGACAGGGAGCTTGAGGGTAATGACGTTGATTCGATAATAGAGATCTTCTCTGAATTCTTTGGCCCGGATTGCTTTTTCCAAATCACGATTGGTAGCGGCCAAAACCCGAATATCGATATTGATCAAGCGATTGCCTCCAACTCTTCGGATCGCCCGTTCTTCCAATGTTCTTAAAAGCTTGGCCTGCATGGCCGGGGTCAGTTCTCCCAATTCATCCAGAAAGAGAGTTCCCCCATGGGCCATTTCCAACAAACCCTGCTTGGTCGTGTTCGCCCCTGTAAAGGCTCCTCTTTCATAACCAAATAATTCACTCTCTAATAAATTTTCCGGTAAGGACGCACAATCCACGGGAATAAAGGGCCCTGTAGAACGCCGGCTGTTTTTGTGAATAGCCCGGGCGATAACTTCTTTCCCTGTACCGCTTTCTCCCAGGATAAGGATGGACGCATCGCTATTGGAAATCTTGCCAATCGTCTCAAAGACATCCTGCAGTCCTCCCCGTGCGCCAATAATATTATCAGTGTTCAAACCTTCCTGTAGCTGAGCCCGCAGCAGTTGATTTTCCTCTGTTAAGGCGATATGTTGAAGGGCCTTATTGATGGTCAGCTGCAGCTGTTCGATGGGGAAGGGCTTGGAGAGATAATCGTAGGCCCCTTCTTTCATGGCCTGTACAGCTGAGTCCACCGAAGCATACCCTGTGATCACAATGACTCTGGCCTTGGGAGTACATACTTTAGCTTTTTCCAGGACTTCAAAGCCATCGCATTGAGGCATTTTGATATCGGTTATGATCAGGTCAGGCTGCAGCCTGTAAATCTCCTCCAAAGCCTCGCAGCTATCTTCATAGGTCGTACATTTATAGCCCATCCGATGGATAACCCTGGCACAGGTTTCCAGCATATCCGGTTCATCGTCGATGATAACGATATGTCGATCCTCACTCATTCAAATCACCCTCCTGGTTCTCCGGTACACAGGGTAAAATCATACTAAAGCAACTGCCCTCATGGGGAGTGCTCTCCATGCGCAGAAAGCCGCCATGCTCTTTCATAATGGTCAAGCTGATCGGCAATCCCAACCCTGTGCCCAGCTCTTTTTCTTTTGTACTAAAAAAGGGGTCAAAAATACTATTCATCATGTCTTCCGGTATTCCCGTGCCATTATCCTCAATATCTATTTGAACATTATTTTTCTCGGTATCATATTTCGTGGTAATCTTGATCTTGCCTCCTTCCGGCAGGGCATCTTTGGCATTGGTCAAGATATTGACAAGTACTTGCTCCAGTTGGTCTTTGTTGCCGATAACGGTTGGCAGGCGGCTAAGGTTGAGGACAATGATGATATCCTTGCGGGAAAACTGTCTTTCCAGCCAAACCACCGTTTCCTTGATCAAATTCTCAAGATCAACTAAAGTTGTTTCATTTTTCGTTCGCCTGGAAAAAGAGAGCAATCCTCGGGTGGTCTGAGCGATCCGTTCTGTATGCTTTTTGATAACCAGCAAATCTTTGACGACCTCTTCAGGCAATTCTGTTTCCGGAGCCTCTAAAAGGAGCCATTCCAACCTGGACAAAATGATTCCAGTGGGATTGTTGATCTCGTGGGTAAGGTTAGCTGCTAATCTACCTGCAGCGGCTAACCGCTCAGAATAAATCAGTTGACGCTGAGTCTTTTCCAGCTCCTTAATGGTGTCGAACAATGACCTATTGAGCTGAGTGATTTCTTGATTAGCCTCTTCAAGATTGTTCTTCTCTTGGGCCAGGCGATTCAATAATTGAGAGCGCTGAAGGGTCGCCGCCACTTGGTTGGCAATGGCTAAGAGCATTTCTAGCGAATCCCGGCTTAATCTTACCTTAAGGAGGCTTTTAAGGGTCATCACTCCAAATACTTCCTTACCTGAAACCAAGGGCACACAAACATGGGAATGAAAAATGCCCCGGCAAGCTTCTCCGGTACAACAGGGACAAGTCTGATCCTGATCAGAAATCATCGGCAACTGATCCCGTATCGCCTTACAGTCCCCTAGCTCCAACCTGTTGCAACCATGTCTTTTGGGAAATATATTGAAATTGCATTGGTAATCAGCAAAAATATCTTCCATCACTTCTTTGATGGCCGGCAGCAGCTCTTCTATTTTTATGGGCAAAAAACCCGTCATATTGTTTATTTTGTGAAGGGCAGCAATCTGTTTTTTTAGTTCTTCTTCAGAAGATAAGGCCGTATTTTGCTTTACATCCATCCTATCACACATCCCTAACCGCCTTAATCAATGCAGCAAGATTCTCCGGCTTGGTATCTAAAGGCACTTCACAGCCTGAGCTTAAAATAAACCTCCTGCCGGCTGCCAGACTTATTAACTCTTTGCCTTCACGGATGATTTCCTGAGGTGTTTGATTGACAAAGCGATATGGTTTAATATTTCCGGATATCAAAAAGTCTCCTTCCCACTTCAGTGCTTCTGCCAACGGCACTTCATAATCTATACCCGCAATATCCACTCCGCATTGGCGATAGTAGGGCAAAAGCCCTTGGCTGTTTCCCGTGATCACCAACCAGGAAGCCATCGCCCCCGCCCCTTTGAATTGGGAGAAGATATCACGGATAGTGGGTAATAAATAGCGGCCAAACATCTCGCTGGGCAGAATGCTTTGGGAAGCGCTGGGATCGATTACTGCCGAGATATGGGCGCCTTGAGCAAGGAGGGCCAAACCGGCTTTTAAGGTGATTCCGGAAGCAAATCTTATTATGTCTGCAAATTCACAAGGCGAATCAAGTAAGAGGTATAAAAGTCTTTCCAGTCCCATCAACTGGCTGGCAATGCTCATCGGTCCCAAGACCACCCCGGCAATAGGCAGGCTATCTCCCAGTTCGGTCTTGAGAAGCGCGACAGCCCTCAGCAACTCCGGCATTCTGCCATCTGTCGAAGGGTTGAAATCCGGTAAGTCTTTTAATTGCCTGGGATCCTCCAGTCGATATTTTTCAATATAGGGATAAGCATTTTCCGGAAAATATACTCTTGATCCCAAAGCCTCTGCTTCAATACAATTATCGCCATAGACAAAAACCGCATCATAGTCGAACTTCTGCTGTGAATCTAATTGACATTGTGCCAAAATTTCTCCGTTTTGCAGATATCTTTTTAATTTTACATCCGTTAAAAAAGCTGCCCCGCCAAATACCAACGGAATACAAAGTGCCTCATCAAAAGCATGGCCTGCCAGAGCAGCCTCTAGCCTTTGTAAACTATTCACTCCGCAACATTCCCTTCATGAGCCTGGAGAAATCTGATCAGTTCAAAGGCATCTTTTGCTATCATGTCCACATCGAGATCCTCTTTTCCTAATTGTTTAACAGCAGCTCCCCCAGCTATCACCATAATATCCGACATCTTCTCTTCCCTTAGCAACCTCTTTATCTCCCTAATAACCGCCGCTGAAGAAAAGATTAGGCTGCTCACTCCGATAAAGTCTGCCTTTTCTGCTTTAGCAGCCATGACGAATTGAGCAGGAGAAACGTCTTTACCTAAGTCGATCACTTTATAGCCTACCGTTCTTAAGAGGGTCGTGACAATGTTTTTCCCTAAGTCATGGATATCTCCTTGAATTGTCCCCATGACGAATACTCCTTTTAACTGGAGAGGGCCAAACTCGGCCGGCAATTTTTCCATCTCCGGGCACACTACCTCATCGACGACTTCTTTCATTGCTCTGGCCGCCAACAAGATTTCCAGCAGATTAAATTGATTCATATTGCATTTGGCGTCAAGGGAGTCCAAAGCCGTTGTCAGTCCTTCGACTAATTGATTTATCCGATAACCCTTGGCTAATAAATCCCTGGCGATCGAAACAGATTCCTTAGCATTCCCTTGTATGACGTTTTCGACCAGGTCAGCGACATTGTGCAAGTCTTTACCTCCTTTCTATGGGGTTATCCCTTTCCTTTCTAATCCTTTTATTTCTCCCGGCAACAGCAATATACCTCTATTTTAGCAAATACTGAACAACCTTAGGTGCAAAAAAGACTGTTGACAAAATCCTATCAACAGCCGGGGGCGGATACCTTGCCCTCTCTTAATTCCGAGACATTTTAATGCGAAAAGAATATTTATCTGCCCTAAACATAGTTTGTACAAATTCAATAAGTTTATAGTCGGAATCAAAGCTGGAACGTTCCGTTACTAAAACACTGGATCGCTTGGGAACCTCCAATAGAAGTGCGTCCTCCTTGCTTGGTATCGCACTGGTAACAATTTCATCAGCCTCCCAAAGAACTATGCCCAGGGAGCTTTCCATAATCTTGTATATATTGGCGTTAAGATCATAATCCAATAATCTCCGACCTGTTTCCAGATCGAAACATTTGCGCTCAATAGCTATCACTTGATCGTTGGCATACCTGAGGCGTTTGATCATATAGAATTCTTCTCCGCCAAACATCTCGGCAATATATGCAGGCTCTCTCTTAATATTACACGAAAGCAGCTTTGCTCCAGACCTCATACCCGCTCTTTCGATCGTCTCAGTATAGGAGCTGAAGGTACCTATCCACTCTTCTTTAATCGGCCGAACTGCTACAAAGGTGCCCTTGCCATGCTTTTTCTCAAGAATGCCGTCCCGAACCAAGGCCTCAATGGCTTCCCGAACAGTCGACCTGCTCACTGCAAAGTAATCCATCAATTCCCTTTCACTGGGAATCTTTCCCGTTAGATTCTCTTCGAAGATTCTTTTTCGTAAAATATTCGTAATCTGAGCATGTAAGGGCAGCGGATTATGAGGATCTAAAACCATGTGTTTCCCCTCCAAATTAAAAGAAAACTCCCTCAGGATAACTTATTATATACTATCATTCTAACATATTGGAGTCTTTTGTATATTGAATTTTTAAGCTACTTCTATTGATTGCAGATGGACCGATCGGATTCTCCAATCGGCCCATCTGCAATACTACTTTTTGAATACTTAGGTTTATATCGAATACCTATCATCTGCTAGAGCCAAATATTCATGCCTGCAAATCGTCCAAATATAGCTACAGACAGTGTTACCGCAACGATTCCGATGACGGTCATCAGCACACCGCATTTGGCAAAGTCTTTGATACTGAAATATCCTGAAGAATAGGGAATGACGTTGGTTGGACTTGAAGTTACCATGATGAAGGCCATGGAAGTGGCAATTCCTGCCGGGCCGGCCACAATCCAAGGGTTCATTCCTAAATCCAAGGCTAAAGCGATAACTAAGGGAATGACCACCGCCCCTGTAACACTGTTACTGGAGAAGAAGATCTTCAATGCCTCCACCAACACCAGCACAGCTGCCACTCTCAGCATGGGATGAAGGGCCCCGATTCCATTAAGTGCTCCCCAGGCAATATAGCGCGCCGTCCCTGTCTCAGCCAGCAACATGCCTGCAGCGATACCACCGGCAATCAGCATGAGTCCGCTCCAGTCGATATGTTCATTAGCTTCTTTCCATGATCCGAATACCTGCAGGCCAGGCAGGAAAAGAAGAAGGAAAGCAAAGAGGGCTGTGAAATCTTCAGGAATACTGATACCTGTCAAGGATTTGATCAAAGGCGCTCCTAACCACATGGTTACAGCTGTGAAAAAAACAATCGTTGTATTGCGTTCCTGGCGGGTTAAAGGCCCTAACTCTTTATTCTGACGTCGGACATCATCAAGTTCGATAGGAACATTCTTGATTTCGGGCGGAAAGACTTTCATAAGCAGGAACCAGCCGGCCGGAAGCATCATCAATGCTCCAGGCACACCCACGATCATCCATTGCAGAAAGGATGCATCCGCTTCGGTAAGCTCCCGCAAGTAACTGATTGCCAAAATATTAGCCCCACACCCTGCCGGAGTGGATGTTCCACCGATAAGAGCACCATAAACGATACCAATCATCAGACAACGTCCAAAGTTACTCTGCAGAGGCTTACATCCGGACTGCCTGAGAATGTTCACGCCCAGAGGAAGCAGCATGGCCGCAACCGCCATATCCGTCACCCACATGGAAAGAAAGGTGCCCAGGGCCATAAAGGTAAAGACAATCCGGTCGGTTCGCGTTCCTACTTTACTGAGAACTCCCAGCATGATTCGATTCGCCAATCCTGAGACGGTGATGGCTGCCGATAAACCCATAGCACCCATCAGGAAAAAGAGCACGCTGCTGCCTAATCCTGTTTTAACTAAAGCTGTAAACGTCGATACACCCATCAGATGGAGAATAATGATCATACTTAAAGCCGTAATAGGAAAGGGAATAGCTTCTGTTAGCCAAAGGATAACCGCATAGACCAATACTGCAAAGACCGCTTTTCCTTCAAAGGTAAGAGGAATTTCCTCGGTTCCCTTATAAAAGGATGGGGGAGAAGGCAGCAGATAGATTATAAGCATTACCGCTATTGCTGCAAAGAAAATCAAAGCATTGCGCTTATTGAAAACATAAGGTCTAGAGGGCACAACTGGCGAATTAATACTCATCTTTATACAACCTCCATCATGCTAATAATTAGCATCTTTTAAAATTGAGTAAAATTACTGTGCAGTTTGATTGCCCCAATCTATAAATGACCCTCAATGTATCGTTCTCCCGAACGGATGCGAGTCTCTTTTCGCTCCGCTCTTCTTTCTAATTACAAAACCTTCTGCAGCAACTGTCCAATCATACTCGGCCGATCTGCCACCAGAGCGCCTGCCTTGGCTAAAGCTTCAACCTTATCTTCTACTGTGCCTTTTCCTGCTGTAATGATGGCTCCCGCGTGACCCATTTTTTGACCTTTAGGCGCTGTCCGGCCTCCCATAAAGCCAATCAAGGGTTTAGTGAAAATCCTTTGTTCAATTGCTTCAGCCACATCTTCTTCCATAGTTCCTCCGATCTCACCGATCATGACCACAGCATCCGTATCCGGATCTTTTTCGAACAACGGCAAGATCTCGGCAAAGCGGGTTAAGGGCACGGGATCTCCGCCAACGCCTACGATTGAGCTCGGCCCAAAGCCCGCTTTGACAATCTCCGCCGTCACCTCATTGGTTAAGGAACCACTGCGGGTCATGACCCCTACTCGTCCAGGTTTATATACTCTATCCAACCAATAAGGGAAAAAACCCATCATAGCCTTCCCTGTAGAAATGATTCCTGTGGTATTTCCACCAATAACCATGGCTTGCTTCTCTAAAGCAATTTTTCTCAGCTGCATCATCTCATGAAGAGGAATTCCTTCAGCCGTAACCACAATTACTTTTATTCCACTGTCAAGAGCCTCTAAAACAGCTCCTTTGGCAGCTTTAGGGGGTACAACCAATAAAGATGCTTCTATGGGATGCTCTTGCACAGCCCGACGGACGGTATGATAAACTGGAATACCGTCAACATCCTGACCTTCCTTACCCGGTGTGACTCCGGCTACAATGTGGGTGCCATAATTCTTGGCGTGCTTCGCCCAGAAACTTCCTTCCTTTCCGGTTATGCCTTGAATCAAAACAGGGGTAGTATGATCAATGATTATGCTCAATTTTCTGCACCTCCCACTATCTCGACTGCTTTCCTGACCGCTTCTTCTGTATCGCTTAAGGAGGGCAACCCTGCACTGCGCAGCAACTTTTGAGCATCCTCTTCCCCTGTACCGCGAATTACTGCTATAATCGGAATTTCCGGCTTCAACTCCTTGACTGCCTCAACAATTCCCTGAGCCATAACATCAGCACGGGCAATTGTACCGAAAGTCGCGATAAGGATGCATTTGGGCTTTGCTTTCAGCATCATTTTCATACATTGCTGAGCTTTGTGGTAGTTTGGTCCGCCAAATTCCAAGTAGTTGGCCACGGTACCCCCATAATAATGGATCAAATCAAGGACGACATTAGCCAGCCCTGCTCCTGCGACCATCATTCCGATATCCCCTTCGAAGGCAATATAGGGAATTCCATCCAGTGCCGCCTCATACTCGAAATCGCTTTTATAATGATCACGAGTCAGGGAGAAACGATTTTGCTTATATAGAGCATTATCATCCAAATTAAATTTGCCATCAGCAGCTGCCATTGTTCCATCCCTAAGGATCATAAGGGGATTGATCTCCACTAATTCAGCGTTATATTTTACAAAAAGCTGATAAAGCTTGAGCAGAATCTTGCTTCCTTCTTTAGCTGCACTCTGTTCTAATCCTAGACCGTACATGATATTATCCGCTTGATAAGCCATCAGACCCAGAGACATATCCACTTTTTCCTTGATAATCTTTTCCGGCGTAGTGCGGGCGATTTGTTCAATATCCACGCCCCCCTCCAGGCACGCCATAACCATGGCTAAGCCTGAAGCGGCATCTACGGTAATGGAGACATACATTTCCCGCTCATAAGGCACAGCCTCTTCGACCAACAGCTTCTTGCCGGTGGCTTCCAGAATCCGCTCAGCTTCCCTTTGGGCTTCTTCTTTTGTACGCACAAATTTGACTAATCCTGCTTTGCCTCGCCCGCCCTGCAGGACTTGGGCCTTCAAGACACAGGGTAACCCGATCTTTTCCAAGGCACTGTTCAGTTCACTTATATCACCGATTAAGGCATTTTGGGGAATAGGGATACCGCTTTCTGCAAACAGTTCTTTAGCCTGGTATTCAAATAGTTTCATTAAGCTAGGCCTCCTTAACTACGGCCATACTTGGCCCAATATGACCCGAATAATTCCTCTTCCTCAGGAATAACCTCCGGAATCAAGCGGGACACCTTAGTCGTCTGGATAAAGTGTTGATAGGAGAGATTATCTTTAATATTATTGCCGGCCCAAGTTCCTCCCCCCATAGAAAGTGTGAAATTCAGACCGTTGTTGAAGCTGCCTCCATTACCGAAGCACTGTATTTGATTAATTAATAAACGGCATACTTCCATTTCCAAGCCGATGCGTTGAATATGTTCCTCATTGGTTGTATGAAGCCCACAGGAGTGCCCGCGGCCTGCATGATTCAAGATTCGTTTTGTCAACTCCAGTGCTTCATCAAAATCTCCTGCTTTATACAATGTGAGAACCAGAGCAATCTTTTCTCCTGAGAAAGGATACCCCTTCCCCACTCCTGTCTCTTCCACCATGAAAAAGGAGGCTTCCTGAGCTGCCGGATTTGTCAATCCCGCTTCCTGGGCCATAACGCCGGCATCTTTAGCTGTGGTTTTCCCTCTGCGCTTGCCATTTTCATCCCACATCGCTTTTTGCATTTGTTCCTTTTCGGCAACAGTACACTTATAGCCGCCTTCCTTCTTTAAGGCTTCGATCATTTGCTCATATATTGCGGCTTCAATGACAAGAGCGTTATCACTGGAGCAGCTCGTGGCATTATCAAAGGTTTTGCTTAGCATAATCTTATGGGCCGCATCCTGCAGGTTCGCAGAAGCATCAACTATAGTGACGACATTGCCTGCGCTGACACAGGCGTTTGGTGTACCGCAAGTCTGACCTGCGCGAACATTATTGGCCGATCCTGTCACAGTTACCATATCCGCCTGCTTCATCAGTTCAGTGGTCAGCTCTTTGGATACAGGCATCGGCAAGGATTGAACCAAATCGAGGGGAGCCCCCACCTTTGCCAGCTCGGCATGGATGTATTCCAACAACTTAACTGTGGTGGACGCACCTTTCGGGGAGGGTGCAATAATCACCGCATTGCGTCCTTTTAATCCCATCATCGTCACGTTGGCAGGCGTAGCACCGGGATTGGTTGAGGGTACAGCCGCCGCAATCACCCCTACCGGTTTAGCTATTTCTGTAATACCTATGGCTTCATCCACCTTGATAATTCCGACAGATTTGGCCTCCGGAGCCAATAAGTCCCGCAACGTACCAAAGGTTTTGCGTTTGTTTTTGGTAATTTTATCTTTCACATTGCCAAGCCCTGTATCCTGAACGGAAATCCTTGCCAGCTCTTCAGCGTGATCCTGGCGGTAAATAGCCCACGCCACAGCTTGCACCAAGGTATTGGCCTGATCCTGAGAATAATTCTGAATCTCCGCCATAGCCTTACGTGCTTTTAAAATCAACTCTTCTACAATAATTTTGGCATCGGTTTCGCCGGAAGTATTTTTATTCGCATTCGCATTCGTACTCGTGCCCATATTCACTTTCCCCTTTCTCTGAATTCGTCGCAACCATTGCGTACATAGTATGCGCTCATTCATCGACACTGGACTATACACACGCTTATCCTGCAGTTGATCTTATATGAAATCTATGGGAAAGGGCGGGCGTGACTCCTATGTCCCCTATCACGCCCTTGCCTTTTGCTCCGTTCGACTTCTACCAGTTTCTGACGTCCAGTGACTTATACTTGGGAAGTAGCCGGGTGGGCAGCTTCAGCGCGTCTTTTCTAAAGGGCGGTGCCAGCTGGGTCCCGTCGCAAACGATCTCCAGCACAGTGGGCTTACGGGAGTCAAGGGCTCTTTTGAGTGCCGGTCCGACCTCTTCTGCTTTAGATACTCGGATACCTTCCGCCCCCATGGCAATGGCAACCGGGGCGAAACTTTCAGGAGTCGGAATGTCCACTCCGACAAAGCGGTTATTATAAAAATCAATTTGGTTTTTCTTCTCTGCGCACCAGGCTCCATTGCGGAAGACGATAGCGACAACAGGAAGGTTATGTTCAACAGCTGTACTTACTTCGTGCAAACTCATCCCCCAGGCTCCATCACCAATGATTGCCACCACCGGGCTGTCCGGTTCAGCCAATTGTGCCCCCAAAGCGGCGGGATATGCAAATCCTGTATTGCCAAAGGTAAGGGCTGCAATATGTTTTCCTGCTCCTTTAAATTTCAGGTAACTGTTGGCTGTGGAGGAGACATTGCCAATATCGGTGGCCACAATGGCATTTTCCGGAAGCGCCTTTTGGATTTCATAGAGGGCACGCCGGGGATTGATGGGATAACCATCAACCATTGCTGATTGTACAATTTCCTCTTCCCAGGCATTTTGTTGAGCTTTAATTTGTGTTAAGCGGCTTTGAGAGACTTTCGGTTCGGCAATTCTTTCCTCCAAGCGTTTAAGAATCTCCCTGGCAGCTTCCCTGGCATCTGCGATCAGTCCCACTTCAACAGGATGAGTGCGGGCAATATTACGAGGATTAATGTCTACCTGAATAATTTTGGCACTTTCCGGGAAGTAATCAATATCGTATTGAGGGGTGGTCCCAAAAACGGAAAGTCGCGTTCCTATGGCCAGAATCACATCGGCTTCCGCCACCAGATTCATGGCCGCCTTTGAACCCATATAACCAATCGGTCCTACCCACAAAGGATGATCGTATGGGAAAGCATCATTATGCAGATAGGTGCAGGCTACTGGTGCGGTTAATATTTCTGCAATCTTGGCCACAATATCCTTGGACTGAGTGTCTACAACTCCACGACCGGAAATAATCACAGGTCTTTGAGCGGAAATCAAAAGCTTTGCTGCTTTATCAAGAGAAGCTAAATCCCCGCATCCCCGTTGATCCACCCGATATTGATGGGGTTCAAGAATTTGTTCACTAATTTCGCCATAGAAATAATCACGGGGAATATCATAAAGAACAGGTCCCCGCTCTGCATAGGCAATGCGGAATGCCGTGCGCAAGCAATCGGCTGCACGTGACGGGTGTGGAACCCGAATGGTTTCTTTGGTTATTGCTTCAAAAATCTTTACCGTATCTGCTTCCTGAAAACCGTCCCAGCCCACTGTAGGCGTACCGGCCGACGGACAAATGACGACCATAGGGGTATGTGCTGAATTGGCTGCCGCTACAGAGGTTACCATATTGGTAATACCAGGTCCGTTTTGTCCGATAATTACGCCGGCTCTGCCTGTCACACGGCAAAAGGCATCTTCCATATGTCCTGCTGATTGCTCATGGCGAACAGGGATGAAGCGAATTCCGGCAGTTGGAAATAAATCAAGTAAATCCATGAACGCTGATCCGACGATACCAGTAACGTGATCTATGCCTTCTGCTACAAGGGTTTCACAAATCGCTTCACTGGGCGTCATTGTGATTTTCGGCATCTATTTTCCCTCCTATAAGTTTAGTAGTAAATCAGTGTTTGCTCCTCTGGTTCGGACATCCGTACCAGTTGAGCTTATCTATAGTATAAAGAATTATTTTCCACCCGTCAATATGTGAAAGATATACTTTTCATAAATAGTTTGTCGATTATTCTGCCAATGCCATAAGAAGAATCCTGCCCTTATGTGGACAGGATTTTAAATGCTATCGAGATAATTTAATCTTTTGGCAAATACATATAAAATTATTTGTACGTCTGGAATACTACGGGTTAGAATAGATGCAAGGGGGAATCGTATATGAATAAGATCAGAATTGGCATCGTTGGTTACGGAAATCTTGGCAAAAGCGTGGAGCTGGGAATTCGGCAAAATGAGGATATGGAACTTGTGGGAGTATTTACGAGACGGGATCCTTCATCCATCAAAACCGTTACCCCAGGGGTTAACGTCTTCACCATGGATGAGTCCAAGCAGATGACAGAGCAGATTGATGTGATGGTGCTTTGCGGCGGAAGCATGTCGGACATGCCGGTCCAGGGTCCTGAGTTTGCAAGTCTGTTCAATACCGTTGACGGCTATGACACCCATGCCAGGATTCCGGAATATTTTGCCGCCATGGATAAAAATGCTTTAGAGTCCCAAAAAGTCTGCATTATTGCCAGCGGCTGGGATCCGGGAATGTTCTCCATCAATCGTCTCTATGCGGAAGCCATCCTGCCGGCCGGAGATACATACACCTTCTGGGGCAAAGGAATCAGCCAGGGGCATTCCGATGCGCTCAGAAGAATTAAAGGGGTAAAGGATGCTAAACAGTATACCATTCCCAAAGATCAGGCTATTAACGCTGTAAGAAGAGGAGAAATGCCGGAACTTTCAACAAGGGAAAAACATTGGCGGGAGTGCTTTGTCGTCCTTGAAGAAGGAGCCGATAAAGAACGGATTAAGCAAGAGATCAAGACCATGCCCAATTATTTTGCGGATTATGACACAGAGGTACACTTCATTACAGAAGAAGAACTGATCAAGGATCACCCTGGTCTTCCTCACGGCGGCTTAGTGATTCATCATGGCCGGACAGGTCTTGATGAAAAGCATCATCATGTCATTGAATATCGCTTGGCTTTGGATTCCAACCCTGATTTCACCGCCAATGTTCTCGTTGCCTTTGCCAGAGCAGCCTACCGCTTAAATCGCGAAGGGGTATCCGGTGCCAAAACAGTAGTGGATATTGCTCCAGCCTATCTTTCCAGCAAATCGGCTGAAGAGCTCAGAAGGTCCCTGATCTGATAGTTCAATAGGGCTTCCGGATGACTTCTCTTTCTTAATCAACAGCTTTAGATCAACATCGCCAAGGTTCCACTAACAATCAACACCAGCCCAAGGGCGGCTTTCTTTGCTAATTTCTCATGGAACACAACATAGGAAAAGGCAATGGTTACGAGAATACTGAGTTTGTCGATTGGCACAACTACGCTGGCCGGCCCATCCTGAAGGGCCTTATAATAACACAGCCACGAGCCGCCGGTGGCCAGACCTGATAATATAATAAATCCGAGTTCTTTCAGTGGTATCTCCCGGGAGATACCTTTTTTTCTTGTCACAAAAACCACGAGCCAAGCCATAACCAGCACGACTCCCGTGCGAATGGCGGTCCCGAGGTTTGACTCCACTCCCTCGATGCCGATTTTTCCGAGAATAGCTGTGAGACTGGCAAAGACTGCCGATAAGAGAGCATAAATAAGCCAGGCCTGATTGGCTTTGGGCTGAGCCGCTTCTGTTGCTTTTTTCTGGATCATTAAGTATGTGCCTATCCCAATGCCGACAACCCCTACCCCTTTGCCGATGCTTATCCCTTCATTCAGTAAGATGAAGGCCAGAATGATGGTCAGAACCGTGCTGGATTTGTCGATGGGAACAACCTTGTTGATATCTCCCAGCTGCAGAGCCTTGAAGTAACACAGCCATGAGGCACCGGTAGCCAGGCCGGACAAAATCAAAAATAACAGCGTTTTCCCTGAGATATCGCCGATCGTGGTATGTGACTCAACCATCAATACCATCAGCCAGGAGAATGCCAGCACAACGATTGTCCGGATGGCTGTGGCCATATTCGAATCGGTCTTTTTAATTCCGCATTTTGCCAGGATGGCAGTAATCCCTGCGAAGAATGCAGAGCCAAAGGCGTACACAATCCACATTATCTTTACCTCAGTTTGTATTCGTTTGAGCACGGGCCAAAAGCAGATTCTCCAGGATTTTGATTTACAGCGGTCGCTCCATAAGCTGCGCGGACAAAACTAACGCTCAAGCCCTCCGCTCCGAAAGGACCTGCGCCGCTAAGTCATTCTTTGTGGCGTGGCGGCTTGGGCGAAACCCTCGCCCGGGTTTCGTCCGGCTAAATCGACTCCTCGAAAGCACTGCTTTCGCACTTGTTCTCATAGCCGGTTGGAAACGTCCTGTTTCCAACCTTTCTCCGCTGCGTGCTTTTCCCGAAGTTTTGTTTCCGCTCGCTTAAATTCGCTCTCTTTTGTAAAACAAAATCCTTGGGCAGCTTTCGGGTCTAAAGGACGTGGATGTAAGATAGCTACCCAATCTGAGTATGCCTTTTCATCCTTTGCTGATGCCGCTCCGCAGCATGGCCGTCACTCTATTAATCTAACACCTCATGGATTCTTTTCCAATACCTATCCAATAAAACTAAAAGCCAGGCTATCAATTATGGCCATTGACAAAACAAAAGGATTCAAACCACATAAGTCTGAATCCTTTTGCTTGAGTCTTATCTTATACTAATTGCTTCTTGCTGCAGATTTCTTCCTGGACGAGAGCAATGAATTCTGCTACAGAAAGTTTTTCACCGGCGTTAGCCTGACCATAGCGCCGTACAGCGACAGTATCTGTTTCCGCTTCCTGGTCACCGACCACGAGAGCGAAGGGAATTTTGTGAGTTTGGGCTTCCCGGATCTTATAGCTGATCTTCTCGCGGCGTTCATCCACTTCAGCCCGGATGTCCAGGTCATTTAAGCGGCGGACGATGTCCTGAGCATAGTCCTCGTGGCGTTCGCTGATGGGCAGCACCCGGACCTGAACAGGAGCCAGCCAGGTGGGGAAGGCACCGGCATAATGCTCTGTGAGCAGAGCAATGAAGCGCTCAATGCTGCCGTACACCACCCGGTGAATCATAACCGGGCGATGCTTTTGACCATCTTCACCGATATAGGTGAGGTCAAACTTCTCAGGCATTTGGAAATCCAGCTGTATGGTACCGCACTGCCAGGTTCTGCCTAAGCAGTCCCGAAGGTGGAAGTCGATTTTCGGTCCATAGAAAGCACCATCTCCCGGGTTGACCTTATAGTTGACTCCCTTGGCTTCCAGAGCTTCCTGGAGGGCATTGGTAGCCATCTCCCACGTCTCATCGGCCCCCATGGAGTTTTCAGGACGAGTGGAAAGCTCCACATGATACTCAAAGCCAAAGACCTTATAGAAACGGTCCACCAGGTCGATGACGCCGCTGATTTCAGCTTTGATTTGGGAGGGAAGCATAAAGATATGAGCATCATCCTGAGTGAAGTTGCGCACCCGCAAGAGTCCGTTTAAAGCACCGGATAACTCATGGCGATGGACTAAGCCCAACTCTCCCATTCTCAAAGGAAGATCCCGATAGCTTCTCAGCTTCTGCTTATACATAATCATGCCCCCCGGGCAGTTCATGGGCTTGACGGCGAAGTCCTCATCGTCAATCTTGGTAGTATACATATTGTCTTTATAATGATCCCAGTGACCGGAGTTTTCCCACAGGTTGCGGCTGAGGATGATGGGGGTCTTGATTTCGTGATAGCCTCTCTTGCGATGCTCCTGGCGCCAGAAGTCTTCCAGTTGGTTGCGCAGCACCATGCCTTTGGGATGGAAGAAGGGAAAGCCAGGCCCTTCATCGTGGAGGCTGAACAGATCCAGCTCCACACCCAGTTTACGGTGATCACGGCGCTTGGCTTCTTCCAGCTTAAAGAGGTAGTCATCCAGATCTTCTTTTTTGGCCCAAACAGTTCCGTAGATCCGTTGGAGCATCTTATTCTTTTCACTGCCCCGCCAGTAAGCCCCGGCCAGGTTCATGAGTTTGAAAGCTTTAACCACACCTGTGGAAGGAATATGGGGACCGGCACAGAGATCGGTGAAGCCACCTTGAGTGTACATGGAAATCACTTCATCTTCAGGCAAGTCCTCGATCAGCTCTACCTTATACTTTTCTCCCTCTGCAGAGAAATACTGCAAAGCGTCGCTGCGGGAGATTTCTCTCCGTTCGTAGCGTTTATTTTCTTTGACCAATCGACGCATCTCAGCTTCGATCTTCTCCAGATCCTCCGGTGTAAAGACATGCTCGGAATCAAAATCATAATAGAAGCCATTGTCAATGGCGGGGCCAATCCCTAAGATGGTCCCCGGGAAGAGGTTCCGCACCGCTTCCGCCATCAGGTGAGAAGTGGAATGCCTTAAAATCTTCAGGCCTTCCTCAGAATCCGCCGTGATAATCTCCACCTCAGCATCCTGAGTTAAAGCATAGGACAGGTCCTTAACCTCTCCATTCACTTTCCCGGCCAGAGCAGCTTTAGCCAGACCCCTGGAGATAGAGGCCGCTAATTCCATGAGACTCTTACCCGATTCGATCTCCCGAATGGAGCCGTCTTTTAAAGTAATCTTTACCATCATAGTCAACTCCTTATTCTTTGGTTTTAATCTTTAAACTTTGAAAAAACTAAAAAAGCCCTCATCCCAATATGGGACGAGAACTTTATTCCCGTGGTTCCACCCAAGTTAAAGCACCCTCGGATGCTTCACTTTGCTCCCTTAACGCGGGCCGACGTCTGAGCTTACTTCTCTTCAACTCAGCACTCCGGGGTGGTCTTCCTCTGCTTCTCTGTGAGAGATGCTTGCAGCCGGTGGCATCTCCTCTCTAACACAAACCAAAACAAATTACTTTCCCCATCATCGTTTTCATTTTATTATATCCACCCTTTTAGCCTTTGTCAATTCTTCTCACTTTGTCAAATCTTCTCACAGATGGGACAGCTTTCAGTACAATAGCTGACACGGCCTTCAAAAACCTTGCAAATGGTCTGCAGAGTATCCTGGTAGCCTTCATAACGAATATGCAGCACAATTTTGCGTGGAGCTACGGCAATCAGGGCGCTGACGAGAAGATCCTCATAGGTGAGTTCCTGAGAGGTATCCATGAAGGATAACTCATCCATATATTTTTTGGTGATTTTTTTGCCTTCTTCATTATAGAGGTTGAACTTGCCGTGTTTGGTTATTCCGACATGCAAGGTATGAATGCGGGGTTTTTGCGAATCCACAAAGCGCTTGAGCAGATTGATAAACTCCTCATATTCTGCTTCAATGACATGTTCATTCACCACATAATTGACGGCTTTATAGATCTCCTCTTTATAGTCTTTGGCACGGAATCGCAAGAAGCCTTCCATGTCAAAGAACGGCTGAGCTTCTATACACTTGACGATTTGGTTGACCAAGGACGCTTTACGATGAATACGGTAATTTTTCCATTGCCGGGATTCTTGATTAAGGTATTGGAGAGACTTCTCAAAAACTTGAACGACTTCCTCCCGTTTCAGTTTATACTTGCTTTTGAGCAGCCAGCGGATATGATCCTTCTCCCAATGCTGCAAAATCGTTTCCGCAATAGCATTCGCTAAATAATAGCTATGAATCTTTTTTGTGGTCTCCCGATCCTCTTCGATCGCTTCAAGCTGGAACTCACAATCTATCAACCAGTGCTTGCCTTGTTGATATTCGTGAAGCACCACAGGAAGCTTTTCTTGCTCTTGGAGCTGCCTAAGGCGCTCATAAATGCTCTCTCGATAATATTGAGTTCCAACCTGAACGGAGTGTTGTTCCACCCTGGCATCCCCTCCATAGTAGAGTATATGAGCAAGGTTTGCTCATATTGCGGTTTACCTCGAAATTACTCAAGCTATTTCGCAAAACCATATATTCCCTACTATTGCCAGGTTGACTCTCCCTTATTCCCCAAACCAGGATAGTGCCGCCTATTTCTGCACAGCAGCAAGCTATAGACGGACATACAAAGGGAGTGCCGCCGACTCAGCTCTTTCAAAAAGCCGTTTGGCGACACTCCCTATTTTTCCTTTGACTAGCGTGTTATCTGCATAAAACTCTTAATGCCAAGATCGCTCTTGAGAATATGGTCCAAGACCCACCCAAAGATGAACTCCAAAAGCTTGCGGGTATGTCCATCCTGATCCTGATCAATAGCCGAGAAGTCAACGGACTCCACTTCTTTGATGAAATCGTCATGGGCTACTTTTTGTTTGAAGTAGCCTGGGTACTTGATTTTAAGCATCAGCTCTTCTTCTGTTTGGAAGTGGTGAACAGTATATTCCTTAAGCTCGGCGATGATTTGAATGATCTTATCGTACTTATCCGGCAGCAAATAGTTTTCCAACAAATCATAGATCTCATTGCCGATTTCGAACAGATGCTTATGCTGTTCATCGATTTCTTCTACTCCGATGGAGTATTCGTCTTTCCACTTTAACATAACAATCACCTCTTTTGAATCTCCGTTTTCAAGTGCCGGGTTTAATATCCCCAGTCCTATTTTACAACACTAACTCCGCCCCGGCCAGTACCCTAAGCTAAACATCGGCATCATCTGCCCTTACACAAACTCATTTCCACCTTTAACAATGAGGCAGAGCTTTATGGAAGTCAGATAATATAAAAAGACAAGGGTCAGCAATCAGCTTACACCCTTGTCTTAAGTCCTCACCGGAGATTTATTCCACCGCATCGGCCAGCTGTTCTTTGACATAATTGGGGAGAGCAAAGCAGCCTTTATGGATCTCCGTGTTATAGTATTGAGTTTTAATCCCTAAGTCGTTCCAGGCCTGCTCGTCTATATCGATCAAGGGGTCATACTTTTTCGAAGCAAAGCCGAAAAGCCAGTGTCCGGAAGGATAGGTGGGAATATGAGCTTGATAGACCCGGCAGACGGGGAAAAATTCTTTGATCCTTTGGTGAGCCCGGCCCATGTTCTGGGCATAGGTTTCATAATAAGGGCTCTCATGCTGATTCACCAGGATACCATCATCCTTGAGGGCTTTATAGCAGTTGCCATAAAACTCTTTGGTAAACAGGCCTTCCCCCGGACCAAAGGGATCCGTCGAGTCTACAATAATCAGATCATAGCTGTTTTCTTTAGTCCGTATAAATCTCAAGCCATCCTCAAAGAACAAACGAACCCGCGGGTCCTCCAGCTTGCAAGCCGTCTGGGGCAGATACTCTTTACAGACATCCACCACCAGTTTATCAATTTCCACCATATCAATGTTGAAGATAGAGTCATAGCGGGTCAGTTCGCGGACGGTTCCCCCATCCCCGGCCCCGATGACCAAAACATCTTTAATTTGGGGGTTGGTCGCCATGGGAACATGAACAATCATATCGTGATAAATAAATTCATCCTTTTGGGTCACCATCATCAAGCCATCCAGGGTAAAAAAGGTGCCAAACTCTTTGGATTCAAAGACATCGATCCTTTGAAACTCACTCTGTCCTGAATAAAGCTGCCGATCCACCTTAATCGAAAAGCGAACGTTTTCCGTATGCTCTTCTGTATACCATAATTCCATAGCTATTCCTCCACGACTTTGATATTTTCAATGTCCATATCCTCTGTTCCGGTCAGGAAACAGCCCTTAGCCTTAGAATAAGCGATATAGTCAATAATATCCTCCGTGATTTTTTCCCCTGGAGCCAAGATCGGTATACCCGGAGGATAAGCCATGACGAATTCCCCGCTGACCTTACCTTTGCTTTCCTGGATGGGCAGTGAGCGCTGCTGGGCATAAAAAGCCTGCTGGGGTCCCATGACCACCACAGGATTGATATACTCATGATCAAACATGCCCGCTTTGTCCCGCTGATAGCGCCGTTTAATCTCTGCCAAAGCCGAGACCAGACGCTCCAAAGCAAGAGCCCGATCTCCCACGGATATAATAGCCAGAATGTTGCCGATATCGCCGAATTCGATCTGAATTCCATAGTCATCCCGCAGGATGTCATAGACCTCGATGCCGGCCAGCCCGATATCCCGGGTGTGAATGGAGAGTTTGGTGCAGTCAAAATCGTAGACCGAGTCCCCGTTGTTCAGCTCTTTGCCAAACGCATAATAGCCCCCCAGCTTATTGACTTCATCACGGCCATAATTAGCCAGATAGAGTGCCTTGTCAAAGATACGCTGGCCGTTTAAGGCTAAGTTGCGCCGCGAAATGTCCAGGGAGGATAACAGCAGATAGGAAGCGCTGGTGGTTTGGGTTAGATTAATCATATGCCGAACCCGTCCCACATTCAAGCGTTTGCCGATCAACAGGAAAGAGCTTTGGGTAAGGCTGCCCCCCGTTTTATGCATGCTGACCGCCGCCATATCCGCTCCCGCTGCCATAGCACTGATGGGCATATTTTCGCCAAAATAAAAATGGGTGCCATGGGCCTCATCCACTAAGACCAGCATACTGTGTTCATGGGCCAGCTCAGTGATGGTCTTCAAATCGGAACAAATCCCATAATAGGTTGGATTATTAACCAGAATAGCTTTAGCGTCCGGATTTTCCTTGATGGCTTTTCTGACATCAGCCACAGACATTCCTAAGGGGATACCCAGTTCCTTATTGACACCAGGATTGACATACACCGGAATAGCCCCGCTGATGATGAGAGCGTTAATGGCACTGCGATGAACGTTGCGGGGCATGATGATTTTCTCACCCAGCTTGCAGGCGCTCATGACCATAGCTTGTACCGCTGAGGTGGTTCCATTCACCATAAAAAAAGCATGATGAGCTCCAAAAGCTTCGGCAGCCAATTCTTCCCCTTCCTTGATCACCGAAACGGGGTGGCCAAGGTTATCCAATGGTTTCATGGAGTTGACATCTACGGACAGACATTTCTCACCCAGAAACTCCGTCAATTCAGGGTTCCCTCTCCCCTGTTTATGCCCGGGCACATCAAAAGGCACCACACGCATGGATTTATATTTGAGCAGCGCCTCATAGACAGGAGCCTTGCTTTGTCGTAGTGAAGGCATGATACCACCCCCTTTAGGTTATACAAGATATAATAATACAAAATTTAACTTAAAAAGTCGATAAAAAAGAAAAATAGTTTCATGCCATGCTAAGATACTTCATAAGGTTACAGCCTATAGAATGTGCAGGTTTCTCATTAGACATTCCCAGCGGTAAACCAAAACCGGATGCTTACTTGTCAAGTATCACCCGGCTTGAGTTAATGCTCTTCCCCGATCAACCCCAGCATCCAGTTAAGCCAGCCGCTGACAGTCGTTGACCTTCTTACAAACGTGCTCATACTCCCGATCTGATAAAGGTCGGATTGCTGCATGATGCTCACTATAGTGTTTTGGTCCGGCAGAGAACCATTTTCCATATAAAGCTTAAAGGTTTCCCTGAAGACGCGATGCTGCAGTATAGCCTCGCAAAAGGCCAGCTGCCTTTGCTGATAACTCAGCTGCATGATGCACTTGCCCCGGGAGCTTAATGAATAAACCGGCTTGCGCCCCTCTTCATAGCGTTTTTCAACTAAGCCCAAATATCTGGCTGCATCAGTATAGTAATTGGTTTGGCGGATATCAAAGGCATATTCTTCGGTCACCTGCTCACGGCTAAGCTCCTGAGTGCTCAGCAGTTCACAGATATTGATAACCCGCTCAAAACTGTTGGCCTGAGGGAAAGGAATCTCCGGTTCCTGCAAAAGCTGTGTCCCCTCAGCGACATCATGTAAATCAGCTGCCCCTATGGCTGTATCTTCGATGGAATAATTTTTATGTTTCACCAATACCAAGGAATTATAAGCATTAGGATCCTGGAATTCATATTCATACAAACTGAAAACACCATTTGAGTAGACTAGAAATATGGGTCTGACTTGTTTCGTAACCCGGCCGCTCCAGACTCTGAAGGGATAATAGAGTTGACGGACCAGAAAATCTTCCGCCAGATCTCTTTTGGCCTCCAGCAAAGAGAGACTGTGAACACCTTCAAGAGCCGCATCAATTTCAATTTGAGAATTGCTTACGGCAACCTCTGTCGGGCACTGCGTCCTTAAGTTCCGAATCGTAAAGTCAAACTGTCCCGATCCCATACGTCCTGACACAGTGGCATAAAGCGTCTTTTCCTCTAAAAAATCCGCCAGCATTCCCGAGGCCAGAGCGCAATTAACAGCGATAGCCTCACTGGGGATATGGCTGGCGCTGAGACTTTGCAGATTCGGCGGCAAGGACACGCGGGTCACTGAGGTATCCACGCTAGAAAAAGGCTGATAAGCCTCAAAGTGAGAGATGATATAGTCACCGCGGGATATAGGCAGTATCGCTAATCTATTCCTGGCAAATATCCGGGGCAAATTGATATTATGATCAAACTTGGCCATTAACCGTGGTTCACGGTATTCCTTGATCTGTGACGCAGAAATAGTAAATTTCCCTTCGGCTTCGATCCGGGATAATATATCATATTTTTTGAACAAGGATTCCCAGGCCTGATCGTTTTGGCTTTTAGGGTGTTCACTTATAATTCCTCACCACCACTTCGTCTATTTGCCCTCTCTTGGCTGCATTGGAATTGATAGCGCGTTTTGCTTTCACGATGGTTATCTGATAGGCCCCATATTGCTCCTTGATAAATTCCGTCGCCGAATTGGAAAGCATAAACTTGATTCCCCGCCGATCAAGTTCATCACAGCATTCCCGCAGCCTGATCTGCTCAGCCCGGTCAAATCCGCCTTTAGCATAGCCGGTAAAATTGGCTGTGCTGGAAACAGGATCATAGGGTGGGTCCAGATAAACGAAGGTCCCTTTGGCAACACCGGCCAGGACTTCCGCATAATCCGTGCTGCTGAAGGTGATCTGCGCTCTCTGAAAATAGGCGCTGACCGCTCTTAAGGTGTGCTCATTCACAATATTGGGGTTTTTGTAATGACCAAAAGGCGTATTGAATTCCCCGGCATTGTTCACTCTGAACAAGCCATTGTAACAGGTCTTATTCAAATAGATAACCCGGGCCGCTTTCTGCACTTTGCTCAAATTCCCGTATTTTTCTTTATCCCGGTCCCAGTCCCTGACACGATAATAATGCTCTTCTTCATTGGGATGCTCGCCTAGTGCCCTAATCAGCTCTTCCACATCATCCCGGATCACTTCATACATCCGGATAAGTTCACTATTGATATCATTTACCCAGGCGGTATCCGGCTGTAATTTAAACAGAACCGCTCCACCACCGCAAAAAGGCTCACAATATGACATGACTCTTTTAGGAAATAAAGGAGTCAGATCCTCTAAAAGTTGGCGTTTACCCCCAACCCATTTTACAACAGGCGCAACCAGCCGATCCTTATGCATCATTGTCCTCACTCTCTGAGTATAACTTCACACACATTCTATCACATTGCAGGGTACTATTGCTGAAAAAACCAGCGCCGGAACAGACTTTTTTGGACAGGCATAAAAAAGCCTTGAATCCGCTTTGGCAGCGATTTCAAGGCCTTCCTTCTTTAAGTATATGGTGGGTTTGAGAGGACTCGAACCTCCGACCCCCGCGATGTCAACGCGGTACTCTAACCAGCTGAGCTACAAACCCTTAAATGGTGCCGATGACCGGAATCGAACCGGTACGGGCTTTAAGGCCCGCGGGATTTTAAGTCCCGTGCGTCTGCCAGTTCCGCCACATCGGCAATTATAAACGTATTATTGGAGGCGGCACCCAGATTTGAACTGGGGATAAAGGTTTTGCAGACCTCTGCCTTACCACTTGGCTATGCCGCCGAAGAAATGGAGCGGGTGACGAGATTCGAACTCGCGACTTTCACCTTGGCAAGGTGACACTCTACCACTGAGTTACACCCGCGTGGTGCCTTAGGACGGAATCGAACCGCCGACACGAGGATTTTCAGTCCTCTGCTCTACCGACTGAGCTACCAAGGCATAAAGATGGCGACCCCGATCGGACTTGAACCGACGATCTCCTGCGTGACAGGCAGGCATGTTAACCACTACACCACGGGGCCTTATTTTGGTGGGCGATGACAGGATCGAACTGCCGACATCCTGCTTGTAAGGCAGGCGCTCTCCCAGCTGAGCTAATCGCCCGCGTCAACTGACGAATTTTAGTATACACAAAAAACGGTTTTATGTCAAAGGTTTTTGGATTATTTGTTGTTGGATTATTTTTATTTTACAAAACTCAAAATTGCTTCCCTTACGATCTTCGCTGCTAAAAGAGCCGTACGCTCACTGGTGTCTATAAGAGGGGATACTTCCACCAGATCAAAGCCCACCACATCCAGCTCACTGAGGGCATGGACGGCTTTGATGATTTCCCGGGAAGTACATCCACCGGCTTCCTGAGTCCCAGTGCCTGGGGCAAAGGCCGGATCCACCACATCAATATCTAGCGTCACATAGACCGGCTTCCCTTTAAGCTCCGGCAGGACAGCCTTGAGGGGCTCCAAAACCTCTTCTACCACCAAATGATTGTGTTCCTTAGCAAAGAGGAATTCCTCCCGGGTTCCGGAGCGTATGCCAAACTGATAGACCCGGTGGGGCCCCAGGGCTTCCGAGATTTTGCGCATCACCGTAGCATGGGAATTAGGCTCACCGGAGTAATCTGTACGCAAATCGGCATGGGCGTCAAAATGCACCACCCGGAGCTCAGGATACTTCTCAATGAAGGGTTTAAGCAAAGGATAGGTAACCAGGTGTTCTCCCCCTAAGAAAATGGGAAATTTCCCGTCTTCTACCACCTGCCGGGCAGCCGCTTCGATCACTTGCAAAGATTTTTCAACATTGCCAAAGGGCAGGCTTAAATCTCCACAATCGCAATAAGCATAATCAGAGAGATCCTTATCCAGATACACACTATATTCCTCAATCCCGATGGAGACATTGCGGATACTCAGGGGGCCCAAACGGGTACCCGGGCGAAAACTCACCGTATAATCCATAGGAATCCCTAAAATTACCGCGTCAGCCTCTTCATAAGGGGTTTCTCCTCCCATAAACACACCGGGGCTTTCTGTCATCTTCATGAGCGTCTCCTTGGACATCGTACTTCACCGCTTTCTTTATTTTTGCCTATTCTCTGAGCCAGCATCTAACCATTTAAATATAAACATTCGCATATCTCCACTCGAATGTAACGGCAAAAGGAGATCTCTCTGCTCAGAGATCCCCTTATCTTGATTGCCGATTCTAGATTAAGTATCGTTCAGCAAGGTAAACATTATACTCATTCAGGTTCTAGCTGGATGAAACCTTCTTCTCTTTCACCACATCATCATATTTGATGGAGCGAGTGTGCTTGGTATGGGACCATGATTTATCCTTGCGGTTGACAAAGCCCAGAAAGACGATAGGAATCCAGCTGTAGATAAATACGGGGTATAGGATCAACCCTGCATAAGCACGCCAAGGCAGGCGTTCCAGAGCCAAGGCAGCCACAGGGAAGACCAGGGAAAATGCGGAAAGAATCTGCCAGCCCGACCAAGGCATAACCACGTTAAAGACTTGAGTATAGGAGGATTGAAGGCCGGAAATCAGATTAACAAACATAAAGAATGTGGCGATCATAACCAAAGCCGGTTGGAACAAATGAACCGCCGCATCAAAGTACATGAGCTTCCGTTCCTTGAACGCCTTATAAATCAGGGGGAAGAAATACCGGCCTGCCACATCCACTTGACCCTGAGCCCAGCGTTTTCGTTGATTCCAGGCTTGGATAAAGGTCAGGGGCTTCTCATCATAGACAATGGCGTCATGTGCCCAAGTCGTCTTGATGCCGCTGATCAGCGCTTTCATAGTAAACTCTAAGTCTTCAGTAAGGGAGGTCGCTCCCCAGCCAAGATCCTTCAACACCTTGGTGGAGATACACATACCGGTTCCGCCCAACACATTATTGAGAAAGCCGGTATTATAGCGGGCCAGCTGCAAAAGCCTGTTGGAAAGCCAGAAGGTAATCGAGAAGGTGTTGGTGACCCAGGTATCATAGGGATTCTTTGAATCCAGATAACACTGAACAATTTGGTGACCCTGACAAAGTTTGCTGTTCATTTCGACTAAAAAGGTCTCATTGACCAGATTATCCGCGTCAAAAATAATGACGGCGTCATAGTGTCGTTCCAGCTTAAACAAACGATGGAACATCCACTCCAGAGCATAGCCCTTTCCCCGTTTTTCATTATTAAAACGTTGATGGACCAAGGCCCCGGCGTTTTTGGCGATTAAGGCCGTTTTGTCGGTGCAGTTATCTGCGACGACAAAAACATCGTAAAGTTCTTTCGGATAGTCCAGATTCAACAAATTATCCACTAAAGGCCCGATGACCGCCTCTTCATTATGAGCAGCCACTACCAGAGCAAAGCTCTTCTCCGGTTCCAAAACCTTTTTGTCCGGTCTGCGAAACAAACCAAACATGGACAACACAAAATAGTAAAATGTCATAAAAATGATGATCAACTGTACTGGAATCATGATCATATTGAACAAGTGAGAACCGGTAACACCAGACATAAAATCCATGTTCCCAACCTCCTTTTAACCTTAACCATAATATCACAGCGCCATTTTCCCCGCAAGGCGAAAGATGTCTAAAAAAAGGACAACTTATGCTTGTCCTAAGCATTTATATGCAAATGTACTCTGGATTATACCTTAAAAAAATTATCTTACCGCCGATAATGAGTCTTTAACCAGAATAAAAGCAGTAAAGAGGTGGCAAAAACCAAAAATACAAAACTCACTTTAAGGGCCAAACCAATCGAGGACCAATATACTGTGCTCACCGAATTCCCTGTCACCCAGGGTATGGCCGCCCTGAATATCTTGGCAATGCCTTGACCTATAAGCAAAAAAAGTCCCAACCCGGAAAGAAGAACGATAACGCCAACGATTCCTATCGGGGTATCCAAATGCCAACGGCGGGTTAATTCCTTTTTGACCCAATAGAACTCAATTCGTAACTCCCTAAACAAGCGGTTCAGCATGATAATTCACCTCTTGCTAACAGATTATGTTAGCAAGGTTCCGCAAAGAATTTGACCCCTCAGGTATAAAACTGCTAATTTATGGATAAAATCTCTTCCAAGGAGGTGGCTCATTTGCCTAAGTTCTCAGATGACGGTAAATATGTCCATTGCGCTTTTTGTAACCAAAAATTCCGTTTCGAGTTTGATGCACTTCATCATGAAAAAGAGAAGCACGCCGACAAAATGTGATTGACTTAAAAGAAAGCCGCTCATAATCGCTTGGGATTATGGAGCGGCTTTCTTTGAATCTCCAGGATTGTGAACTTTATGTTTAGGGTCTGACTAAGATGTTCTTTAAAGTCTCCAGATACATCCTCGAAAATGCCCCCTCCTGATCTTCCAAATAGGCTAATGCTTCCTCCACTTCCACTGTCTTTCTATATGGTCTTCCTGCCGTTATCGTATCGAATGCATCAGCAATCATAACGATTTTTACATATTCATTAATTTGGCCCTCTTGCAGCTGATTCGGATATCCGCTTCCATCTAATCTTTCATGATGCTGTGCTATTATGTCCTGACTTAATATCGGAAATGCACAATCCGTGGTGCATTCTACACCTAATTCACAGTGTTGCCGGAGAATGTCCTTTTCTATATCACTTAGTTCTGTCCGCTTTTGTATAATTTTTTTAGGAATAAGCAATTTTCCAACGTCGTGAAGAATCCCCCCCACCCCAAGATCCCAAAGGGATCTTTGAGAAACTCCCGACTCTATAGCCATCATTAGAGAAAGAAGAGCCACATCGATAGAGTGTGTATAGAGCCAATTAATATGGTTGCCTAATGCTGTGAGATACATATACCATGGTTTTCTTTTTGACTCAAATACGATATTGACAAGCAAGGCACTGGCCTGGTCAAGCAATTGGTCGTCGGCTCGTTTATATCGCTCATCTTTTCTACATATTTTTTGTTTAATTTTTTCGTATGATGCCAATGTTCTTTCATTCGCCTCTGTCTCAGATAAAAAATCGTATTTTCTCTGCAGCCTCAAAAATTGACTTAAGGTAATTTTTGTTCCCTTAGCTGATAAAAGAAGTCCTTGCTCATTGTAATAATCCTTTGGGCAAACAATTCTTTTCATATCTGCTGACTCACCTCCATTTGATTTCATTCTTAATTAATATAAAAATCAAAAATTTATGCAACAAAATCACAATTTTGTTGCATAAATAGCGTATTACGAAATAAATAGCTTTCTAAGTTTATCTTTACTCTATTAAACCAAAATACTCTGCGAAAATTTTTAAAGCATGGTGTATTTTATTGATCAAATAGCCTTAATTACTAACATTAAGATTATAATGGATAAGGAAAATGTATGCAGGAGGAAAAGTAATGACGGTTGAACCAATTCGAGATAAAGCACAAATACGAACATTGTATAACCATCTTAATCAATCTCATCCTAAATATGCTATGATCTTTAAATTTGGAATTAATACAGGATTGCGGATCAGCGACATCATCACACTTAAGGTTTCCGATATTTACGGTAGCAAGAAGCAGTTTAAAGATTACTTGGTTTTAACAGAACAAAAAACTG
The DNA here is from genome assembly GCF_007830365.1 of Desulfitobacterium sp. LBE. Taxonomy (NCBI): domain Bacteria; kingdom Bacillati; phylum Bacillota; class Clostridia; order Eubacteriales; family Desulfitobacteriaceae; genus Desulfitobacterium; species Desulfitobacterium sp. LBE. The sequence goes on from NZ_VLKD01000001.1 coordinate 3,327,949, forward strand.
GGAAATTAAAAAAAATAAAATTGAATGATACTTTGCGAAAAGCATTGAATATTTATATCCATAAGCAAAACTTGGAACTAATGGACTATTTATTTCCAAGTCAAAAAGGGGGCTATATAGGCAGAATTCAGACATACCGGGTATTAAAACATTCCGCCCTTACATTAGGCATAGAGAATTTCGGAACACATAGTCTTAGAAAAACATGGGGTTATTGGACATATAAACTATCTCAGTATAATATAGGTCTAGTCATGGATATTTTTAATCATAGTTCACAGAGTGTTACTTTGCGTTATATTGGTATTAATCAAGACCAGAGAGATCAATTGTACGATATAGTTCAACTTTAAAAATCACTTGCTTTGTCTCAATATCTGGAGCTTTAGGCTCAACCCATTATAATTGACATGCATAACCCCAGTAAGGTATATTAAAATAAAAAATGCAACAAAATTGTGATTTTGTTGCATTTTTATTTTTACCTATCATTCCGGACTTTATACAACGCTTTGGGTCTATCCTAGATTTTCCAATGGCTTTAAGATTGGCCCTTCGATGGGAGAAAACCGCCACCCATATTATGAGGTGACGGTCATCATAATTCTTTAATATTCCTCAGTCCACCTGACGGGGAGCACACCGCTTTTACCGCGACAGCCCCTTTCTCAAGTCAATTTATGCTTAGGCTCTGCCATAGCATATTTTGCGATATTCACGGAATGATCGCCGATACGCTCTAAATTGCTGATGATATTTAAAAAGACTGCCCCATAGCTGCCGTTACATGTTCCTTCATTGAGGCGATGAATATGACCATCCCGCAATTTGGCTTCCATTTCATCAATGACATCATCATATTCCAGAACCTTTTTCGCCAGTTCCACATCATTTTTTTGAAGAGCATCTAAAGAAGCCTGATAAATATCCTGGACATTTGCAAACATCTCCATGAGATCCTTTTGAGCCTCTTCCGAAAATTTAACTTTATTCTCCAAGGCATAGTCTGTAAGTTCGATGAGGTTTACTGAGTGGTCTCCTACCCGTTCCATATCCCCGATAACCTGCAGCACCCGATATCGCTGATCCGATTGTTCCTTGGTCAGGTTCGTTCCGGAGGTGGCTTTCAGAACATACTCGGTGATCTGGTTCTCTAAACGGTCTGTGGCACTTTCCATTTGAATCACATATTGCCGGTTTGCACTCTGCCGCTTAAAAAAATAGTTCATAGCGTTGTCCACGGCTTGTCCGGCCACCTTGCCCATGTGCATGACCTCCCGGCTGGCATTGGCCAAAGCTACAGAAGGATTGCCGAAGAAGCGCCGGTCCAGATATTGAGCATTGGCATCCACAACCACTTCATCTTTCTCCGGGATAAGCTTAGTCACGATAGCCGCTAATACTCCTACAAAGGGCAGTTGCATCAGGGTATTGGTCATATTGAATAAACCATGGGTCTGAGCTATTTTCATTTTGATCGCCAAGGTTTCCCACCCTCCCCCACCGGGAATCAGGAAGGCGATGAAATTCGTAAACTGTTCAACCATTAAGGGAAAAATACCCAAAATCGTGAGAGGCAGGAAGATAAACGTCCCTATAAAATTAAACAAAAAATGGGTGGCAGCCGCCCGACGAGCGGATACGGAAGCACCGATTCCTGCCAGGAGAGCTGTGATGGTGGTTCCGATATTATCCCCAAAGAGGATGGGAACCGCTTGTTGATAAGTCACTACCCCTTGATTGGCCAATTCCTGCAGCACTCCGATGGTAGCGGAGCTGCTTTGGACGATGCAGGTGAATACGGTGCCGATGAGCACACCTAAAAGGGGATTATTATCCACATTGCTCATCAAACCAATAAAGTACGCAGACTCTTTGAGCGGGCCCAGTCCGTCTCCCATAATACTCATACCATAAAAGAGTAAACCAAAGCCTAATAAGACTTGCCCAAAATAGGTAAGTCTTTTGTTCTTAATAAAGAAAAGGATAAGTACACCTACAGCAATAATAGGAAGGGCATAGTCTTCCAACTTGATACCGATGAGATAGGCCGTCACAGTGGTACCAATATTGGCCCCCATAATGATGCCAATGGCTTGCCGCAGGTTTAATAAGCCCGCATTAACAAGGCCTACGGTGAGAACCGTCGTACCGCTGCTGCTTTGAATAAGCCCGGTGACAATAAGTCCGGTAAGCACTCCTCGAAGCGGTGTTTTTGTTCCTTTTTCCAATATGACACGGAGTCTGTCGCCAGCCACTGCCTGCAGCCCATCGGACATAGATTTGATACCGTACAAAAAAAGACCTAAGCCACCAAGGAAGTGAAATAGCATGGTTTGTACATCCATAAACTCAACCTTTCTTAGACAAGCTGTCACGGGTATTATACATGAGTAATTTGGACAAAACCATTAAGGGAATGTTAAATTGTATCCACAGAGAGATCTCAATATTTCGCCAACGGCTTTAAGGTTGGTCCTTCGATGGGATTGCCATCCACATCGTAGCGGGAGCCGTGGCAAGGGCAATCCCAGGACAGCTCTGCATCATTCCACTGGACCTCACAACCCAAATGGGGACAGGTGGTATCCACCCGATGCAGATTCGCCTCAGAATCCATATAAAGCCCCACACGACGGCCATCCATATTGGCAATCACTGCCTCACCGGGTCTTAAGCTATAGATTTCTTTCCCTCTCATAAGCTTTCCCGCAACGAGATCAAAGGCCAGCAAAGAACTATTGGCCATAAAACTTGCTGCGAAATTCAAAGATATTGACCGGGAGGGAGCATAAACCTCTTGCCAGGGGGAAGCTCCTCTTACGATCCGATCCCGGATAATTAAAGCGGCTACCGTACCATGGGTCATTCCCCATTTCCGAAATCCCGTGGCAATCAATAGATTCGGCTTGCTCCTGCTGATTGGCCCAATGTAAGGCAGGTCATCCAAGGTGGTGCAGTCCTGTGTGGACCAATAATAGGGAAATTCCTCTACAGTAAAAAGCCCTTGGGCAAACTCCATGAGATTTTTATAGTGTTCAGTCAGATTTTTCCCATGTCCTGTTCTATGCTTTTCACCAACGATAAGAATTCTCTCTCCATCAGGGGTCGGCAATCCCCTCAAGGAACGGGCCGGCTCTTCCGCATTAATGTACATTCCGCCGGGAAATGCCTCCTTTGCTTTAACGACTACAGCATATTCCCTTTCCTGATAAATTCTGGACACGTAAAGGCCAGGTAAAATATTAAATGGATAATGACAAGCCATCACCACATAATCGGCCTTTACCCTGCTGCCTTGCTGGATTAGCACTATAAAGGGACCATCTCCGCGGATATCCACAGCTTTAGTCTGTTCAAAAATATGCCCGCCCTTTTCCGCGATCTTGCCGGCGAGGGCGAGAAGATATTTGCGAGGATGGAACTGGGCCTGCTGATCAAAGCGCAAAGCTCCCTTGACGGCAAGAGGCAGGTCCAGCTCAGTGACATAATGAGCATCAATCCCGCATTGTTGAGCTGCTTTCATTTCCTTTTCCAGCTTCTCTTTGCTTTTATTCTGTTGAGTGTAGATATAAGCCGGCTGCCGGGTAAAGTCACAGTCAATAGCCTCCCGTTCCACCAGCTTTGCCACGAAGTCTATGGCGGATTCATTGGCTTCGGCATATTGTCTTGCTTTTTCCGCTCCCATCTGCCCCAGGAGCTTATCGTAGATAAGCCCGTGCTGGGAGGTGAGCTTGGCAGTGGTATAGGCTGTCGTACCCTGGAGGATGCGGTCTGTTTCCAGTACGGCCACCTTAAGCCCTTCCTGGGTGAGAAGATAAGCTGAGCTGATTCCGGCCATCCCCCCACCGATTACCACAGCATCAACGGAGATATCACCTGTTAAAGAAGGGTAGTTGGTCTTGGGTGTGGAATCCAGCCAAAAAGAGGGTGGCGTGCCCTGGCTTTTATCCAGATAATACTTGCCCTTTGTATGATCAATCTTCATGAATTTAACACTCCCTAAAACCAGAAATTTTTATAGTATTGACTGCCTTATTTAGGTTACCCCCTTTTTCCGTTATCACTCCTTATTTATTGCCGGTTCTTTGCTCAACCTTCCTCCTCCGGACCTCCGGCATCCACAAGGAAACCCTCAACATCCGTTCTTATGAACAGTTGCTGAGGGTTTTAACTTTGCCTGATTTTTAGAGTTTCACTGATAAATGGGTATCGTATCTCTTGCTATCGATATTCAGATAGATTCCGAACTCACCGGACAATCCTTCTCTGCTGACATAGAATTGGAAATCGTTGTCGTTCTGCTCTTCGAAGGAGACACAAGCCGCTGTGACATCATGAACTTCTGTAGGAATGTTATAGAATTTGGATTGCTCCGCACCCTTTAGTTCAAGGAATACCTGGGAGCCTTCTCTAAAGCTTGCACGAATTGCCAGCCGGTCTTCTTCAAGGATGACATTAAGATTATGCTTCTCCGAAAGCTCTGTTTCGGCATCTTTAAAGTTAACTTTCATGAATTCAGGAGTTACGCCAAAACCACCGAGGAGCTCACCTTTGCCAAGGACGAGGTTGGTCTTTTCATCGTATGGGCTGACCCTTCTCGCTCTGTAATAATTGCCGCCTTGAACTTTCAGCTCGTACTTTAACTGATCATTTTGTACTTCCACGGTGATGGATTCCAAGCTTAAATGGATATGCTCATCTTTGTATTTGTTCAGAAGCATTGCTCCTAAGCCATCGGTGTGCTTGCCTCTGTAAGTAGCGATACCGCCGGAGTGAACCATATAGTGACCTTCGCCGTAATAGTCTACATTGCAGATATAAGGAGAGTAGAATTCGGCCCCTCTTTCCTTACCATACTGCCATACTTGTTCGATCTCCATTTTATCGGTATCGATTCTATAAATTACACCGCGCGAGAAGTTCTGCTCAGGGTCCACACGGGTGGCCTCATTTTTAGAACGGTAGGTTCCGTTATCGAAGAGGAAGACATCGCCGTTGGGCAGGATTCTGGCGGCATGCTGCTCATATTGCCAGTCAAAATCTCCCTTGGTTACATTTTTGAAGAAGTATTTTTGCCATTCTTCCGACCAACCTTCCGGGTCGCCGAGGATCCAGTTCAGTGCTCCGCTATCATAGTCAAAGTTGATGACGGCATCCATATGACGGCCTGACATGGTGATGGAGTTGGTGGGTTTATCATACCACACCGCATTATTGTGGAACCAGTCATGATGATTCCAGTCTCCTGCTTTCCCTTGACCCCTGGGGAGGATTTTCTGCAGATCCCAGGACTTAATAACTGCTCCTGTAGCACGCTCGATTTCGACCACAAAGTCTTCCACGGAATCGTTGAAGTCGTTGTCAGAGGCAGCCAGGATATTGCCGTTTTCCAATTCTACCGCATCATGGTGGTAGCCGCCGGGGAGACGATATTCTTTATAAATCTTTCCACAGAAATCCATTTCCATAACGCCGACGTTATAGTAAGGTTTTTGAACCGTTCTATGAGAGGTATAGAGCAATCTTCCGTTTTCTAATTTCTTAATATCCCAGCTCTGCAAATTGGTAATGCACCATCTCAGATCTCCGGCATAGTCAAAACCAGCTGTTCGTGCTGATTCAATAAGAGGCGTTGTGGTAGAAATCAGCATGAAGTCTTTGCCGAAATACTCTGGTGTGGTCCGGCAATACAAAGCTTTGTTGACATTGAGCTCTTCCACTTCAATTTTAACTTCAGAGGTTTTACCGTTGCTAAGTTTGATCACCACCGTGTTTACATAATCGTCATACAACCCGTAGACCGGTAAAACATGCTCTTTAGCCGCCGCAAAGGTATGGTTGAGATCTCCTTCTATGGCTTTCCCTTTAACTGTGATTTCCGCGGTTGTTTCCTCATCTGTATTAAAGCAGATGACCGCTGCAAGAGGGTTGATGATATAGGGATTTTTTACTACCAAGGGACTCTCTGCAGTATAGTTCCCCGCTCTGAGTTCTGCTAAAAATCTTTCCTCAGACTCAGCCTGCAAGGTAATAAGGTGTTTTTCGGTATTCAAGTATGTTCTCAAAACTTCCACTCCTTACTAATGAAAAATTCAAACAAATTAAACTTAAATTTAAACTTCCTTAGGAATTGAATAGTTAGGTTTATGGCACTTGCACTCTCTGGCACAATTATATAATAATTATTTTCTTTTTCTATCAATACTTTTTTGTTCTCTTCAACAACAATTAATTGTACTTGTATTTTCCTTATAAAACCTATAACGGCTTTTTATGATGACTATAACCAATATAAAATTTACAGCGGTATGTTATTCTGTTATTCTCAAAGAGAAAGTTAGGATTTTCACTTGCACTTGCTCTCTTAAGTTCTCTTACTATTTATATGGGATACGCTTGCCTAAGCAATTTCAGAGATTTTATGGGCTCTTGCTTATGCGGCGATTTACTGAGAGGAGTTTATTCTTTATGGCAAATGCAGAAACCCAAACAATGAATTTGGATCCCAGAACACCTCTGTTTACAAAAGCCGATAGGATGATGTATATACACAGCGCCATCGGTTTTGCTATTATGGCAATCTTTTGGCTGGCACCGGCCGCTGCTCCCCTCACTCCTATAGGAATGAAATTAGTCGGTATCTTTCTGGGCATGGTCTATCTATGGTCAACCGTCAGCTGTTTATGGCCCAGTGTTCTCGGTCTCTTCCTTATTGGCTTAAGCGGCTTTGCCGGCCAAGGATTTGCCGGTATGAAAGCCGTTGTGTTAACCGGCTTTGGTAATGACACCGTTGTCATGATGCTTTTCATTATGGTTCTGTTTGGAGCTATGGATGAAGTAGGGTGCACTCAATACATTGCTCGCTGGTTTTTGACTCGAAAGATCATCACCGGCCGGCCTTTTGCCTTTTTAGCTGTATTCTACCTTGGATGTTATGTACTTTCCACCTTGGTTTCACCTATTACATCCTTGTTGCTGCTCTGGCCGGTTTCACTGAAAATCATGAAAACCTTAGGTGTCGAGCGCACAGATAAGATCTGGCCTATATTCTTTGTGGGAATGTTCTTCATTTCTGCTATAGGTATGCCTTTCTTCCCCTTCCTAAGCGCTCAGCTCGTAGTTTTAAGCGCTTTCGACGCCATGACCAAAGGAACCATGCCTGTTCCTTATCTCCCCTATATGGCCTTAAACTTTATCATGTCCATGCTCCTGATCGTCACCTTTCTTGGGGCGGTAAAGTTCATCTTCAGACCTGATATAAGTAAGCTGAAGGCTATTGACGCGGAAAGAATCGCCGAACAGGAAAAGCTCCCTCCCATGAATATCCAGCAAAAAATTATGATGGCTGTTTTACCTACCTTCATTCTCATGCTGCTGGCTCCCAGCTTTTTGCCCAAATCTCTGGCAATTGTGAAACTCCTGGGCAGCTTGGGTACTATTGGTGTGGCAATGTTCTGGATTGCTATCCTCTGCTTTATCAGGATCGGCGGCAAGCCGATTATTAACTTTAAAGAAGTGGCTTACAGACAATTGTCATGGGACGTCTTCTTCCTCGTTGCCGCAGCGGTCTATGCTGCTAATGCCATTTCCCATGAGTCTACAGGCGTTAACGCTTTTGTCATCCAGCTCCTTAACCCCATTCTAGGGGATGCTTCCGAAATGGTTTTTGTGGCTATTTTATTCACTGCTGCCATCGTATTGACGAATTTCGCCAACAATGCCGCTATGGCTATCATCTTAATGCCGATTATTCTCGCCTTCTGCGGCCAGTTAGGCCTGCCTCCTATCCCCATCGCTATGGGCGTTACACAATTGGTTTTCCTCGCCATGCTTACTCCTGCTGCTTGCCCTCATGCCAGTATGATGTTTGGGCGTAAAGACATTTATGAGGTCAAAGATATTATGAAATATGGATTCCCCATGGTCACTATCGGTTTATTATATTTCATTTTTATCGGTTATCCTTTAGCTAAATTCCTCTTCGGTGCTTAAACCTAACAGAGATCTAAAAAGCCCTAAGCAAAGCATTTTAATATGCTGCCTTAGGGCTTTTTCTTTTCAAATAGAATTTTGGAGATAATTTCTTTTATATTTTGAGGTTTTAAAATTGATTATAGATGAAATTTACCTCATTGGCTTCCGCCAAGACATACACCACTATGATACCCAGGATGATCGCAGTATAAAGCAGGCTTTCACCGAGCATAGGCAAGAATCGCTTCATTGACTTCCACCCACCCTTTCCACCCCAGATGCATGGTATCCCGCAGAAAATAGGGATCATATTCGTGATCGGAAAAATCCGCAAACTCATATCCGGCCTTGGTAACGAGCTGCTTCACTTTTTCATAGTATTGAGCTCTGTCCTGCCGAGGGAATCCGCAATAATCATACCAGAGTCCGTTGACCGGAATACTGACGAATAAGGGTTCAATCTCCAATTCCTGACACAGTGAAAGCAACAACTCTAAATCCCCATACTCAGGGGACTCCAGATAAGACTGGTCGTGCATAGAGTCTTTATAGTTGGGAAGCTTTTCCTTCAAATAGTCATTAAAATAGCCGTTGTCGATTCCAAATTGATTGTTATCTGAACGGGCTTTCCCCACCTCCTGGGCACGTTTCTTTTCCGCTTCCCAATCGATCTTTACGGTGGACCGCTCTATGGCCGGTTTCATATTACTTTTATCCTTCCCCTTAAGAGGAGACTCTTCCACAAGGGTTCGGTAGCCTTGGACATGGTCCTTGGTTGATAACAGAGCCTCTTTTAATCTATAGTAGGGTTGCAGCGCGCCAAGGGAGATCTGAGCTTGCTCAGCATCATTGGCTGAGAGATAAGATAGAATCCGCATATCCATGCTTTCATCCTGGGCTAATAAGGAATCCACCCGTTGAGCAGTTAAACGTTTTAACTGGGGACTGATCTCTTCATTGTTTAAAAAAGTCAGATACTGCTGTTGGGAAAAATTCTTCTGGAAATCGTCAGAAGTTATCCCTGTTTTGCTGAACCACTGAGGAGAGAGAAAGAACACAATCTTCTCTCCTTTTAGAGAATCACCTAAAGCACCGAAATTAATCAGATGAATCAAGCTTTGGCAATATCCTCTGCCAATTAGGTTATAGTAGACTCCTTCGTATTGTCCCGCAAAGAAGTTTACCGGCTGAAAGGGATCGGTTGACCCGCTCAATTCTGAAGACCCATAAACCGGGATGCTGCCGCCCTTTTCCAGCCCGACCCTTTGCAGAATCAGACCTTGGTTCTTCTGAATGTTTAATTTGTAGCCAAAAGACGGATCGTAATTATCAGCAATTTTGGAGACCAGAATTTCGTTGCCGCCCCAAACAACAAGACATGAAATAACTAAAGCTAAAACTATGGGGAGAAACCTTTTCATCCAGCAACCCTCTTGCTGAAGGCGGCGATGATTTTAGCCGGTGTGTCAATATCTGTTCTTTCGATCTCTGTAGGTTCAATTTTGATCCCCAGCTCTTCTGCACCCACTAAAAGTTCAATCACTCCTAAAGAGTCTAAGATTCCAGCTTCAAAAAGATTCATATCCCGTTCATTTCGCACCTCGTCGGTGCCGCATACCCGTTCCAACAGACTTAAAATCTTTTCTTCCATCGTTAAGCTACTCCTTTAAAATTTTATTAAATTATTTAAATAAATACCCCGAGAAGATCAAGAAGCCAAAGCAAACCAGATGAAATGTAACCAAAGTAGATGCCCCAATCCACAGGGGAGTGTTCTTATATTTCTTATAGAGAGCACTATGCCTCTGAAAGTAGTCCGTACCCACAATCAAGCCCCCGTGGTAAAGTCCATAGAGAAGGTAATGTATTTCTGTACCATGCCAAATTCCCATAGTTCCCATGGTTAATAGATAGCCAAGATAGGAAGCAGTGTATCGGTTCTTAAAGCGTTTTTTCTTCATGGAGGCCATGACAAAGCGTGTGTAAAGGTAGTCTCTGAACCAAAAAGACAGGGTCATATGCCAGCGGTTCCAAAAGTCTTTAATATCCTTGCTTATAAAGGGCTTGTCGAAATTCTCCGGGGTTTTGACTCCCAGGATATAGCTTATCCCGATGGCCATCAGGCTATATCCCGCAAAATCAAAGAACAAATAGAAGCTGTACCCATACATATAATTTACGGTTTCCGCCAGTCCATGGGCTTCTGTGGGGATTTTACTCAACCAGTAGGTGTAGATACTATTCCCCAGAATAAACTTATAACCCGCGCCAAGGAGCAGCTTACGCAGTCCCTGATAGACCCTATGGAGATATTCATGGCGAGGAATGATCTGATTGACTTCAGACAGGAATCTTCTCGAGCGATCAATCGGCCCGGAACTCAGGGTTGGAAAAAACAAGAGAAAATACGTGAAGTCCACTAGTTTTACTTCCTTAATAAGGCCATCGCTTATTTCCAGAAGCATCTGAATGACTTTAAAGGTAAGATAAGAGATTCCCAAAAAACCCAGAAGCCGATCTGTAAAGAGGTGACCCCATTTGGATAAAGCCAGCGGAACTAAGGCTAAGAGGATGGTCAGCCATAAAACCCATCTCTGAGGGTACTTTTGCTTCAGAAGACTATATCCTTTAACAAGAAAGAGTTCCCCCAGGTAAAATAATACCAGCAAAAAAAGCTGAAGCTTAGAATCTGAGAAAAGCAGGCCGATGATGAGCAAAGAGGCTGCCAGCCCATAAAGTTTAAGAGGTTTTTCCATAACCCCTAAGCAGATGCCGGGAAGCAAAATCAGCCCGATGATATAAAAGAAAAAAAGATTACTATACGGAATCACTGAAATTCCTCCATAAGTGCAGCCCGGTTCACTTTGCCATTGACCGTCATCGGCAAAGAATCCCTAAACATGATTTTCCTTGGAATCATATAGTCCGGCAGATAGTTTTTTAATTCAGCTTTGATCATCTGCCCTATCTCAAACTCCCTTTTATCGAGCTTTTTGTTCGGAACGACTACTCCTGCCAGATAGTGAACCCGCCCGTCTTTTTTAATGGGCAGGACGATGGCATTGGCAACCCCTTCCACCTTGCGCAGGTTATTTTCAATATCCTCTAGCTCAATGCGATAGCCATTCAGCTTGATCTGAAAGTCGATTCTCCCTCCATAATGAAGAAGACCTTCTTTCAGATAGCCCTCATCCCCCGTCCGGTAGCACCGTTTCACATCCCCGTCCCAGGATCGGGCGAAAAATGCCTTATCTGTCATTTCTTCATTGCGATAGTAGCCCGGGCTTACACTAGCCCCCAGGATGACGATTTCACCCTGGCTCCCTTCCTCCTGAGGAACCCCTTCCGAATCCACGATGAGAAGGCGACAATCCTCCTTAACCCTTCCTACCGGCAGAGGCTCCTTCCTGGCGCACATCTCCAAATCCACTATAAGAGCTGTCACCGCTACGGTCGCTTCCGTGGGACCGTATGAATTGATAACCTTCCCTTGAGGAAATCGCCGGTATAATTTTTCCGCACATTGATTGCTCAAGGTCTCTCCACAAAACATAAACACTTTCAGGTCAGGAAGAAGTTCGTCATTGAAGCTGGAGTCTCCCAGGCACATCTCGGCAAAGGATGGCGTAGAGACCCATACCGTTAGCCCAGATTGCTTGAAATGGGCGAAGAGCTCCTTAGATTCAGCGATCATGGCCTTATCAATACTATAGAGGGTAGAACCGGAAGTGAGGGCCAGATAGAGATCCATCACCGACAGATCAAAGGAAAAGGGAGCCTGGTTCAGGAACACCTCAGCCTCAGGAAACCGCCCTACTCCCACACCCCAATGTACAAAACTCTCCAGATTTGCCAGGGTTATCTGAACCCCTTTGGGTTTTCCTGTGCTTCCTGAAGTGTAGATAATATAATAGGTTTCATGATCTTTTACTTGATAATCTTTAGATGGAGACTTGCCTAAATAGGACCGGATCAACCGGCTAATCGCATCTGATCGGATCGTCCTGATCCCTTCCCGCTCCGGGCTCTCGCCAGGGGAGAGAATCAATCGGGTCCGGGAGCTCTGAATAATGTCTTCTATTCGTTGGCTGGGCAGAGAAAAATCCACAGGAATATAGGCATGTCCGGATTTTACACAAGCCAAAAAACAAATGAGCATTTCATGCTGCTTATGACCGTAAACAACAATGGGCGTTCTGTCGTCTTTCAATGTTTCAATCAAGTAACAGGCCAAAGCATCGGACGCTTCTTTTAATTGTCTATAGGTAAGCCTGCTCTCCCTATAATGATGCGCCACTCGATCAGGACAGCTTTCAGCATAGCTGTCTATTCTGGATATGAGATTCACTTCTAATCCTCCACTCAATGCAAAGGTGTACCTTCCTATCCTACCACGAATTTGCTCATTTGCAACTACCGGTTTTAAGTCACCTTATCCCTTAGCCCAGGCGGTTTTAGGAATACTTCAACTGCTCATCAGGAATGGCTTTCAGCCCTTCTGTTTGCTATACTTATCTTATTGTTTACTACTTTATCCAGTTGCGCCGACCTTTAAAAGATTAAAGGCACCCAAATGTAATTTTCCTGAGTGTTCTATATCCGCAGAAAGGAATGACCGGCAAATGAATTAAGCCAAATTCGACACTGGTGTCGAATTTGAACCAATTAGTATGACGGGATGCGCCAAGCATAGTTCATTTTGCGAACAAGGTCAGGAGTGTAATGCTCTTGACCTTTCTCTTTTGCTCGTTGGGTTACCTTTGCTTTCTTTTCTTTAGCTTTTCGGGTTGTGTATTGGAATGGAGACATTGACAACAGCAATTGCTGTGGATTAGCAAATAAGGATAATGAAACCAGGCTATCTTCCTTATATCATATATATTAGACAAGCTGTATCATTAAAGGAGGTTTAGTTATGCAGAGAAACAAGGACGTTTACGTAAGCAATTCGAAAAGAAATCAGGCGCTCCGGTTAATTTCTCATATTGCCAGGGAGATGGAAAATGTTCTGAATCAGTCGCCCCATGGAGATTGGGCACAAGTGATTGGCCCTTTACGTCAAGTCATCGATGCTAATATAGGGGACAACGAGTTTCTCGTCATCAATAGCTTAGAGGGGCAAGCTTTAGTCCATTCCAACCGCTTTCGCGAAGGTAACTTTGTTACAAAAGGAGAATTGGGGATCTTAGGCACAACGAAACCTGTATCACAAATTTATCATCGTGACACTGGTGAGATCCTGCTTGATGTTATCTGTCCAATCTACATAAAAGGCGAACATCGTTACGTGGCTCGCATGGGCATCCCCCTTCAAAAAAACAAACTCTCCTATAACTTTGCACTTAGCTCAATTCCTCTATTCGTTCTAGGGTTAGGTTGGTCATGGAGTTCCCCCTCCCTAATATCCATCGGAGTTACCCTGGGTGCCTTCACCTTATGGGCTGCTTATTCCTATATCTTTCACCATAAAATTATCTCAACCCTCAATGAGATCTTCAGAGTTACCAAGTCCATTACCCGAGGTAATCTAACAAATTCTGCGGCAATAAAAACAACCAATGAACTCTCTACCCTGTCCTACGAAGTAAACAAGGTGAATAATGGCATCAAGTCGATTATTGCAAACATCACTACTATCTCCCAAAAATCCCATGAAATCAGTAACTCCCAAGCTGCTCACACCAAAACTCTTGCCGAGAGTTATGAACAATTAGCCGCTCTTTTCCAAGAATTCAGTGCCGGGTCAGTTGAACAAATCGATGGAATGAAAAGAGCCTCTGAACAAGTTCTGGAGATCCAGGCTGCTTCGGAACGAATTCGCTATAGCACCCAAGAGGTTCAAATATCCTCCAATTCCGCACGACAAGTAAGTCAAGATGGACTACGTGCTGTTGAAGATATTATCCAGGAGATGGAAGTCATTTCGTCATCAACTTATAAAGCCAATACCTCTATTCAAAGCCTTGAGGAGCAAGCCATGAAGATTGGCGAAATTGTTTCCATCATCAACAGTATTTCTGGTCAGACAAACCTTTTGGCCCTTAATGCGGCTATTGAAGCTGCCCGCGCAGGTGAGCACGGGCGTGGTTTCTCTGTGGTAGCTGATGAAATCAGAAAATTAGCTAGTGATTCCGCAGAATCCGCTCATCAAATTATGGAGCTTATACATAGTGTTCAGGACATGATTGGCTCTGCTTCTAACGATATGAGCAGAGGGTTGGTAGAAGTCGAAAATGGCAAAATCATTATCAGACAAGCCGGAGATGCTATCCATTCACTGGATCAAGTTATTCAAGGTACCGGGGAAAAAATTCAAGCTAATATCAATAACGTCGATCAACTCCTGCTTCAAAGCAAAAACCTAGCCGAAGTCCAAAGTAACGCTGTTTCCATAGCTTCCCAATTTTCCCTGGCTGCTCAACAAGCGGCCACCACGATGGATGGGCAAATGCAGTCCACTCAACAAGTTGCTTCTATGGCAAAAGATTTAGCCGAGGCGTCAGAACAATTAGACAACTTTATCAAGCGTTTTACTTTATAGTATGGCCTTGCAAGAAACAAACATGGGGACTGTTCTCTTGTCCAATGTAACAGTGCATTTTCTTGTTCACCAAATCCATATGAGGATGTGTTCCCAGAACCACTGACCAATTCAGGCGAAATTCCTACTTGCATAGCTCCCAGCCCCCGATCACCGGGGAGATCATCAAAATCCGGTCCCAAACAAGCTCCCTAAAGTGCCGGCAACTTCTGACACCATTCCCGCAGCTGACATGACCTGGGAAATATGAAGCAGTAGTCGAAACTGCAAACAGATGCTACCCCTCTGGTATGTTTTTTCCACAAGGAAAAAAGCTAACACCCCTACCTGTGAGGATCCAAATTACGCACTGGTGCGTAATTTGCCCCAAAGCAAAGAGACCATCGTAATCGATGGTCTCCTGCACTACCTGGCAACGACTTACTTTCCCAGGACCCTGCGGTCCAAGTATCATCAGCCCTGGAG
>NZ_VLKD01000001.1:3343031-3343162 GCF_007830365.1 Desulfitobacterium sp. LBE
CATGTAAGTACATTCTTTACATACTTACCGTTCGTCCCTGAAGACAGTACTTTACAACCCGAAGGCCTTCGTCGTACACGCGGCGTTGCTCCGTCAGACTTTCGTCCATTGCGGAAGATTCCCCACTGCTG
>NZ_VLKD01000001.1:3343262-3343551 GCF_007830365.1 Desulfitobacterium sp. LBE
GCCTAGGCATCCACCGTACGCCCTTAGTAGCTTGACCAAACGTCTCCGCCACATTCAGGTTTTTCAGATGTTATCCTAAATTACAGTTTTTTCTTCTCTGTGCAGTTTTCAAAGAACAGTAGAGAAACCAGTAGATGATGGTGGAGGTAAGCGGGATCGAACCGCTGACCCCCTGCTTGCAAGGCAGGTGCTCTCCCAGCTGAGCTATACCCCCATATAATTCTATGGTCCCTCAAAACTAAACAACAAGTAGCTTTTAACTTCAAACAGCTTCATTTCTCGCATTTAA
>NZ_VLKD01000001.1:3343651-3620971 GCF_007830365.1 Desulfitobacterium sp. LBE
TCCGTTCGACTTGCATGTGTTAGGCACGCCGCCAGCGTTCGTCCTGAGCCAGGATCAAACTCTCCATAAAATTTATGAAGAACATTTGATTGCTCAAATTTCTTTACTCATTTGACGAGTCATTGGCTGTTCCTTGTTGTTTAGTTTTCAAAGACCAGGGACCTTTTTTTGCTTTTGTGGCTGAGCCACATTTATAAATGATACCAGCAAACTCTCGATTTGTCAACTATCATTTATTCATTTTGTTCCTTGCAAAGCGTTGTTGTCTTGCGGAACATTTGATACTATATCACAGTCAACTTGCTCTTCTCAATCATTAAAATCGACCTTATTCTTACGTATTCTCTGTTCACACCATCTTTATCTCGCAATACCTCCCTATATTGCCTGATTTCGTAAAGTTCAATTGTCTTTATTCATTATTTAGTCAAGGTCTTATCTTGGCAAGCTTTCATTAATTCATAGGGCGCAGAATAGCAGAATAAAGGAAAGGGAGACGATGCTCGTTATACATTCGTCTCCCTAGTGTAGACCAGGCAAATTCATATCCTTATTTATTAATCGTCTTCTCTGGGCCGCATCGTGGGGAAAAGGATGACGTCCCGGATGGACGCTGAATCGGTCAAAAGCATCACCAAGCGGTCGATACCGATTCCTAATCCCCCTGTAGGCGGAAGACCGTACTCCAAAGCCTGGACGAAGTCTTCATCCATCATATGGGCTTCATCGTCACCTTTATCCCGCTCAGCCACTTGAGCTTCGAAACGCTGTCTTTGATCGATAGGATCATTTAATTCCGAAAAAGCATTCCCTAATTCTCTGCCATAAGCAAAAGCTTCAAAACGATCCGTATATTCAGGATGTTCAGCATTTCTCTTAGCTAGAGGGGAAATCTCTACCGGATGACCGATAACAAACGTCGGTTGGATGAGATTGGGCTCGACAAACTCTTCAAAAAATTCGTTAATGATCTTGCCACGAGAGCTTCCCGGTTCGACCTTAAGGCCCTTTTCCTTAGCGGCCTGTTGTGCTTCTTCATCTGTATGAATCTGACTGAAATCCACTCCACCATATTCTAAGATGCCTTCGAGCATGGGCAGGCGGCGCCAAGGTGTTTTAAAATCAATCATTTGACCTTGATAGGTTACTTCGGTGGTTCCATGAACTTCTTTGGCGATGGCGGAGATCATGTTCTCGGTGAGTTCCATGATATCCTCAAAGTTTGCGTAGGCCTGATAGAGCTCCATCATCGTGAACTCCGGATTATGCTTAATGGAAATCCCTTCATTGCGGAAGTTTCTTCCTATCTCAAATACTTTATCAAAGCCTCCGACAATTAATCGCTTTAAAGGAAGCTCCAGGGCAATGCGCAAATAAAGATCCATATCTAAAGTGTTGTGATGGGTGATAAAGGGGCGGGCAGCAGCCCCACCCGGAATCGTATGGAGAGTAGGCGTCTCCACTTCCAGGAAGCCTTGACCTTCCAGGAAGTTTCTCATGGAGCGGATAATCTTACTTCTCATAACAAAGACATTGCGGACTTCCGGGTTCATAATCAGATCCACGTACCGTTGACGATAGCGGAGTTCAACATTAGTTAAGCCATGAAATTTCTCCGGCAAAGGGCGCATTGATTTGGATAAAATCTGAACCTCATTGGCATGCACGGAGATTTCTCCCCGCCGTGTCCGGAACACGGTACCTTTAATGCCAACGATGTCACCAATATCAAACTTAGAAATCAGCTCAAACCAGTCTTCGCCCACATCATCCTTACGGATATAAGCTTGGATCTGGCCGCTGAAATCCTGTATATGGGTAAATACCACTTTACCCTGGTCTCTTTTGGACATCATGCGACCGGCAATCTTGACCTCTTGACCCTCAAGGGTATCAAATCCATCCAGAATCTCTTGGGCCATATGAGTTCTCTGATAGCGATCCGCATAAGGCTCTACCCCATTTTCTCTTAACTGAGCCAGCTTGTCCAGGCGAACCCGCCAGAGATCATTCATTTCATCCATTAATCATACCTCCAACCGTAATTCCTTTAACAATTTTACCAAAACTCTATGACATTAAACAACAGCCTTAGTCAAAAAGTTCTAGATAATAGAGATCCAAAGGTACTTTATTACACTTTCATCGTTAAACAAAGTGTCGGCAAGAATTTCTTGCCGACCTTTTGTCAGGATACCTGAGTCATTTTAATTTAATTATCGAATATCCACAATCTCATAGTACAGAATACCCGCGGGAACATTGATTTCTACCACGGTGCCTTTAGGCTGTCCCAGGACCGCTTTTCCTACAGGAGATTCATTGGAAATCTTGTTGGAGCCTGGATCCGCTTCAGCAGAGCCGACGATTGTATATTCCTCTTCCTCACCAAACTCTTTGTCTTTCAGAATAACTGTGGTCCCGAGAGCGACGACTTCGCTGCCCTCTAAATCATCAATAACCCGAGCATTCCTTAACATCTTTTCCAACGTAATAATACGGCCTTCAATAAAAGCTTGCTCATTTTTGGCGTCATCATACTCTGAGTTTTCGCTGATATCTCCAAACTCAATGGCCTGTTTGATGCGTTCAGCCACTTCCCGACGCTTTACCGTCTTCAGAGTTTCTAATTCATCTTCTAATCTCTTCAATCCTTCGATGGTCAGAATTACTTCCTTTTCGGCCATTCAATATCGCTCCCTTTTCTCATCCTACGCATGGCGCTTTTTCCGCGCTTCATTTAAATTAGGGCTTTACTGCCATAATATGTAAACCCCGCTATTTGCATTACTCGTATTATATGTTCACTTCAAAATAATGTCAAGGATTCCGTGATGTACCTATCATACGAATACGCTCTAATATTCTTCCTGAAACATTTAAGGTTATGCATTTTCCTGCAAAATCCTTCGGAATAGATTCTTCATTTCCAGGGGGGTTTTTGTCTGCATAATATAATCCCGCATCTGCGCAGCATTGCGAATCCCTTTAATATACCAGACGGCATGCTTACGCATTTCGTTAAGGCCGATGCGTTCTCCTTTATAATTCAGCACTCGCTCAAAATGTTCTGTGGCCACTTTGAGCCTCTGCTCTAAAGATGGTTCCTCAAGCAGCACACCCTTATTCAAAAAAACATTAATTTGTGGAATCAGCCAGGGGTTGCCAAGGCTTCCCCGACCCACCATAACTCCATCGCAGCCTGTTGCTTCGAGAACTGTTTTGGCTTCTTGAGGGGAAAAGATATCCCCATTGGCTATTACCGGAATGCTTACTCCCTCTTTAACTTTCTTTATCCAATCCCGATTGGCAGTACCTGCGTAAAATTGCTCCCGGGTCCGCCCATGGACACTGACCATCTGGACGCCTACAGCTTCCACCCGCTTGGCCAGCTCAGGAGCAACGATTCTTTCTGCAGTCCAGCCAAGGCGCATTTTGACCGTCACCGGAACCTCCACTGCCTTCACAACAGCTTCAGCAATGCGCTGCGCTAAGGGAAGGTCCTGCAGCAATGCCGAACCTTCCCCGTTTTTGACAATTTTAGGTGTTGGACACCCCATATTGATATCAATGATCTCGGCATCCCGCTCCACAGCCAAGGCTGCTGCCTTGGCCATGACTTCAGGCTCTGAGCCAAAGAGCTGAACAATGCGCGGGGAAGCTTCCCCGGAAAGATCCAACATTTCCAGGGTTCTTGAGTTCATATAGGTCAATGCCTTATCGCTGATCATCTCTGTCCAGACATGCAGCCCTCCTACGGAGCGGACCGTCTCCCGAAAGGCTTTGTCCGTAACACCGGCCATAGGGGCGAGAAAAACAGGGATGCCCAGCTCAAATTTTTCTAAAAGCATAGCTCTCCTATCCACCCATCAGGGCTGCTGGTTGGAATTTCTTTCATAAATCAATAATAAACCTTCTAAGGTCAAAAAGGGATCGACTGTTTCAATCTCCTGAGAATCCTCTTGGATCAATTCCGCCAAACCACCTGTGGCAATGACGCGAGTGTCCCGCCCTAACTCCTGCTTCATCAAGGCCACAATCCGATCCACCTGTCCGGTATAGCCATAGTATATCCCGGATTGCATCCCCGCTACCGTATTTTTGGCGATGATGCTTTTCGGTTTAACGATTCCAATGCGGGGCAGCTTAGAAGCTCGTTGGAACAAAGCTTCCGTAGAAATCCCGACTCCCGGAGCAATGGCTCCGCCCAGATACTCCCCCCGCTTGGATATAGCGCAGAAGGTGGTGGCCGTGCCGAAATCGACAATGACTAAGGGGCCGCCATATTTATGATAAGCTGCCACCGCATTGACAATGCGATCCGCTCCCACCTCACGGGGATTATCATAGACGATGGGCATCCCGGTCTTTACCCCCGGTCCGATGACTAAAGGCTCCACATCAAAATACTTGCGAGCCAGTGATTCAAGGGTAGGCATGACCGGAGGAACTACGGAGGACATTACTACGGCTTTAATCCGGGACATATCGAGGCCATTAAGATCAAAAAGGTTTTTAATAATCACTGCATACTCATCCACTGTACGGGATTTATCCGTAGAAATCCGCCAATGGTAAATCAAATCTTTTTGCTCATATACACCAAGGACAATGTTGGTGTTTCCCACATCAAATACAAGAATCATGGTTATTTCTCCTTAGTTAAACAATTCCGTCTTGCGGCGATTGTTGCTGGATATATTACTCCGGACTATACTGCTCCCCCGCTCTGAGGCTTACTTCTCCTGAAGAAAAGGTCATCTCCTGCCCCTCCAGATCAAGGATAAGTTCCCCGTCTTCCCGGATTCCCTTAAAAATTCCTGCATAGACCGTCCCTGCTCTTTCTACCCGCACAGGCTGGTTGATTCCTACCGCAAAAGAGGTCCAGCGTTGGATAAGGCCCTGGACATCACCTTGCTCTAAAGACTGGACTTCCTTTTCCAGATTAAAAAGCAACTGAGCTGCCAGGTGATTCAGATTGACCTCATAGCCCAGAATGTCCCGCAAGGTTGTCGCCGGCAGCTTAGAGTTAAGGTTCTGGCCGGAAAAGTTAGCATTGACCCCAATGCCCAGGATAAGCGTTTGCACCGTATTCCACTCTCCGGCTACTTCGCCAAGGATTCCGGCAATCTTTCTTCCTTGAACCACCACATCATTAGGCCATTTAATCCCCACTGCCAACCCATAAAGATCCTGCAGGGTTTGAGCTAAAGCCACCCCTGTGCTCAGAGTGAGCTTCGCCGCATCCCCCAGGCTCAGCCTGGGTTTAAGCAACAGACTCAGCCAAAGCCCTCCCTCCGGAGACTCCCAAGCCCTCTGCATCCGCCCATGGCCTGTCGTCTGACGCCTGGCGATAACTACCGTCCCATGCTCTCCCCCTTGACGCACCATATCCTTGAGGAGATCGTTGGTGGAGGACAATTCTGCAAAGAAAAAAAGCTGCCTGCCCAGGGCCTGGGTCCTGAGCTCCTGCTGCAGAGCCCATAGGTCTAAGGCACAAGGTGTCCCGACCAGGCGATACCCTTTCCTGGTCTGGCCCTCTATCTCATAGCCCGCTTCCTTCAGCCCCTGAATCTGCTTCCAGACCGCCGCCCGGGTAATGCTAAGGGCTTGGCTGAGGCTCTCACCTGAGACAAATTCTCCTTGTTGGTTCTTTAACACATCCAGAATCTTATTTCGCACAGTTCTCTCCCTTTTCCCAGCGCTCTTTGGTTAAAGCTTTAATATCTCCGATATCCAGGGAAAAGTCCATAGCCTGCACAGAATGGGTAATGGCTCCCATGGAGATAACATCCACCCCGGTTTCGGCCACGGCACGCAGGTCGCCTTTCCTGATACCGCCGGAGGCTTCCACCACAGCCCTGCCCTGAACCATCTCCACGGCTTTGCCCATGGTTTCTAAATTCATATTATCCAGCATAATAACTTCAGCACCGGCTGCGACTGCTTCTTGCACCTGCTCAAGGTTCTCACATTCCACTTCAATCTTAACCATATGTCCGATCCGGCTGCGGGCAGCTGCTACTGCAGGGCGGATGCCTCCGGCTGCGGCAATATGATTATCCTTTAACATGACGGCATCATACAAGCCAAAGCGATGGTTCTGCCCGCCACCCATAGCTACGGCATATTTTTGCAGCATTCTTAAGCCCGGTATGGTTTTGCGGGTATCTGTAATGCGTGTGGGCAGTCCATAGCATTCCGTTACCGCCTCAAAGGTCGCCGTAGCCACCCCGGAAAGATGCTGCAAAAAGTTCAAAGCAGTACGCTCCGCACTCAAAATGGAGCAAACTGCACCAGTGATCTCCATAACCACAGTTCCCCGCTCAACCAGCTCCCCGTCTGCTTTGCTGATAGAAACTTCAAGTTCAGGATCCACTGTCTTAAAGACCTGCTTCGTGATCTCCAAGCCACAAGCGATGCCCTTTTGCTTGGCATAGATTTTAGCATGAGTCTTAGCTGTTTTGGGGAAAATAGCAGAACTTAAATCCCCTGTTCCCAAATCTTCCTGTAAAGCTCGTTCAATCAACTCTTGATACTGGAATGGTGCAAACATCACCGGTCCCCCTTGCTTGAATGGAATGTTTCAAATCCCTGGCATTGATTTCAGGATAGTCCGAACGGTAATGCCCTCCGCGGCTCTCTTCACGGGCCAAGGCCGCCCGGGCTACGCAATAGCCGGCGGTCAGAAGGTTTTTCAATTCTAACTGTGGGATTTCCTTTTCGGGTATAAAAGCGCTATCCCAGCTCCCTATAAGCTTAATGGCCTTCTTCAGGCCTTCTTCTTCCCGGATGATCCCCACATACTCCCACATCAATTCCTGCAGTTCCTCACGTTTAAGGGGGATCTGCTCCTGACCGGCCTCCGGGAGCTTTTCATCCTTTTCGGCATATATATCACGGGGCTGAGGGTTAGAAGAGCCTTTAGCGCGGGCCGTGTTCACAATATCTTCCACGATACGCCCCCCAAAGACGAGCCCATCCAGCAGAGAGTTGCTGGCCAATCGGTTCGCTCCATGAACACCATTGCAGGCGCATTCCCCACTGGCGTAAAGATTGGGGAGGCTTGTCCTTCCCCTTTCATCCGTGCGGACTCCGCCCATCATATAATGAGCAGCGGGAGCTACAGGAAGCCGCTCCTCCAGGACATTGATCCCATAGTCCAGGCAGGTCTGATAAATCATCGGGAAACGCCGGGGCACTTTTGCTACACCGATGGGCCGGAAATCCAAGGTTACCTCACCCTTAGCCTGCTCCCGCCAAATCCCCCGTGCTACCACGTCCCGGGGTGCCAGCTCTTTGCCGGGAACATCCTGCATAAACCGTTCTCCCTGAGCATTGAGAAGCTGAGCTCCCTCCCCCCGGACAGCTTCTGAGATTAAAAACCGCGGTGCTCCCGGAATAAACAGAGCCGTAGGGTGAAATTGGACAAACTCCATATCCATCAATTGGGCTCCTGCCCGATATGCCGCCGCTATACCATCCCCTGTGGCCACTTCAGGGTTAGTCGTATAACAGTAGAGCTGACCTAATCCTCCTGTAGCCAAAACGACAGCTTGGGCCAGATAAATCTCCAGCTCATGAGTCAGCTCATTGAGGCTGAGCGCCCCGATGACCTCTCCCTTTGAGTTTTTTAAGAGATCCAGCAGGAATTGCTCTTCTTTGACAAGGATTCGCTCTTCCCCAAGGGCTTGAGCGATCAGGGTCCGTTCGATTTCCTCCCCTGTGGCATCTCCATTGGCGTGGAGAACTCTTCTGCGGCTGTGGGCGGCCTCCTGAGTAAAAGCCAGTTTCCCGTTCTTCCGATCAAAATGGGCTCCCATCCGAATCAGCTCCTCGACCCGCAGGGGACCATCTTCAACTAAAGCCCGGACAGAATCGGATTCACATAAACCTGCACCTGCATAGAGAGTATCCTCGTAATGCAAAGAGGGAGAATCCTCTTGATCCAAGGCTACAGCGATACCCCCTTGAGCATGTTTCGTGTTGCTCTCCGGAATTCCTTTCTTGGTCAGTACAGTGACCTCAAAATACTCGCTGGCCTTAAGAGCCGTGTACAAACCTGCTATTCCGCTCCCCAGAACCAACACGCCTGTCGAATAAATACGACATTCCTCAAAGCGCCAAGGCACCAAATATCTTCTCACTGTTATCCTCCTACCCCTATCCTACCCGTACTATTTTTTTCTTTATTCTATTGCTCCCTGAGCCCTCTGTCCATTCTTTTAATTCAATCATCCCATACTACCGTTGTTCGCTCTTCTGCGTCCCAGCCGTTAAGCTTTTTAACCAAGTCTTAGGGATGCTAAGACTGCTGCCCGTGTATCTCCTCATGGGCTATCTTCACCGGGTTATTCCCTTCATCAACAAAGATGACCTTTGGTTCATAGGTTCGGGCTGCCTCATCGGTGAAAATTCCATAGGCAATAATAATCACTTCATCCCCCACTTGAACTAAGCGGGCCGCAGCTCCATTGAGACATACAGTACGCTCCCCCCGCTTTCCAGGAATAACGTAAGTCTCCAAACGGGCTCCGTTATTGTTATTAACGACCTGTACTTTTTCATTAGGAAGGATATCCGCCACCTCTAAGAGTTCTTCATCAATGGTAATGCTTCCTACATATTTAAGGTTGGCTTCAGTAACTGTGGCCCGGTGAATCTTGGACTTCATCATCGTTCGGAACATTTACATCCCCTCCAAAACTTTATTGTCAATCAGACGGGTGGAACCAAAGCGCACAGCTAAGGCGATGAAAATCTTGCCTTCAATCTGTTCCACCCTGTGCAGGTTCTCCGCCGAACGGATCTCAACATAATCAATTTCTCCGGAGCTTTCGTTTCTAATCAATTCCTTGATTCGTTCTTTGATAGTCAGAGCAGAACGTTCTCCCTGGCGAAACCAATTCTCCGCCTCCCCAAGGCTCCTTTGCAGCACCAGCGCCTCTGCCCGTTGCTCAGGGCTTAAGTAAATGTTTCGCGAACTCAAGGCCAGTCCATCTTCCTCTCTGACAATCGGCACCCCGATGACTTCAATAGGGAAGTTCAGATCCTTCACCATTTGGCAGATGATTAAATACTGCTGATAATCTTTTTGACCGAAATAGGCACGATCCGGCTGTACAATATGGAAAAGCTTGCTGACCACCGTCGTCACACCCCGGAAATGCCCCGGCCGGGAAGCCCCGCACAGACTGTCACCCAGCTCATCCACCTCCACATGAGTGAGGTTCTTGGCTGGATACATTTCCTCCACTTCAGGATTAAAAATCAAGTCTACCCCGGCCCCTTCGGCTTTCTTAGCATCCCGCTCCAAATCCCGGGGATAACGGGCAAAATCTTCATTAGGGCCAAATTGCAGCGGATTAACAAAAATGCTCATCACCACAAAGGCACCGCTCTTCCGGGCCTCTTCCACCAAAGTCAAATGCCCTTCATGGAGATACCCCATGGTGGGTACTAAGGCTATGCTTCTTCCCTGACCTCGTTGTTCTTTGACGATGTCCCGAACTGCAGAGATTTTTTTACAGATAATCATAATTCATTCGTCCCTTTCACCATCAGACTATTCATTTCTTCCCACACTTCTTTTGCATAAGCTCCCCCGTTTAACTCCATCTTTTTTTGCCCGATGTCCAGGGTATATAGGCCTAAAGCCCGGTATACGGGATCGATCTTTGCCGGCATGTGCTCCAGATGCCCCCGAATCACATCCACATCCCCGCGGGCTATGGGGCCGGTAAGTGCCTGAGGAAGCCCCACATTTTCCAGATTCTGCAGAGCGCCTTTCATGAGTGGCAGCAAGCTTTCCAGCGCTTCCTGATTAGTAATGCCCGCTTCTTCAAATAATTGAACGGCCAAACCCACCAGGGTCACCAGGTAATTGGAAGCCACCACGGCCCCGGCATGGTAAAGGGGCTTTTGCTGAGGATCCAGCTGGTGCGGGATGCCTCCTAACTGAGTGACAATTGCTAAACCAATGTCTTCCCTATCCCCTTCAATACCGAAGTGAGTTCCCGGAATAAGCTCCACGGCCTGGTCAATCCCTGCAAAAGCTTGTAAAGGGTGAAGGGATAGATAATTTATCGGTAAATCCTTATCCACTTGCATAACCCGGGAGCTTACCGAACCTGAGCAATGAATCCAGGTTTGCCCTTCTTTATAGAGACCTCTCCGGGTCAATTCTTCAGCAGCTGCACGAATCATGCAGTCCTGTGTCGTAATAAACAAAAGATCTGCTTCAGGGAGCCACTCCTCCAGCGGGCGTCTCTCCCCATGATGAAGATAGGTACAAAACCGCTCATAAGATCGCCGGCTGCGTGAATGTACCCCCACCAAATGGTGTCCCGCCTGTCTCAGCCGAATAGCGATAGCCGTCCCAACGATTCCTGCTCCGATGATTCCGAAATTCATGTTAACCTCTCCTAACCCGCAAAGCTCCTGCCCCCTGATCATGTAAAAAAGCACCCCACAAACGTGAAGGTGCTCTGCTATGCTCTGCTTTCCTTCTCCGTCTCGGTCATAATGATCCAAGCGGTACTCTCAAAAGCCAATTCAATTTTGTTTTTCTATAATTTTAAACCAAGGTTCCTTATGGCCTGAACGATCTTTCTCCAGTACAACTCCTTTAGATATTGTCTGGTTTATTTAGATTCCAGTCGCCATACCTCTCCATCTCCACAAACTTCTGTAACCTTTTTTCCTGAAGGAAGGATATAGTGTGGAGCTATTTCCCGTAAGGGTGCCAGAACAAACTCCCGCTCTTCCATGCGGGGATGAGGGAGAATAAGCCGTTCGTCCTCCCATACCTTATTATCATAATTTAGGAGGTCAATGTCAATGGTTCTTGGCCCCCAACGAATAAGTCTTTCTCTCCCGAGGGATTTTTCAACCTCTTGACACAGATTCAACAGGTCCAGAGGCGCTAATGAGGTCTCAATCTCCAGCACTTGATTCCAGAAATCCGGTTGATCCACATTGCCCCAGGGCTTTGTTTCATACGTGCCGGACTTTTTGATGATCTTAACATCCGGGTGTTCCGCCAGCCTTTGACAGCTCTGCTGCAAATAATGCCCCCGGTCCCCCAGATTGCTGCCAATACTCAAATACGCTTTCACCGTTTTTTCTCCCGATAGATCTCGACAAAGGCTTCATCAAAAATCCCCGGAATGGGGGCTTGAGGCTTATGAATGACAACACGCACTCCTTCACAGGGAAATTCACCAAGAACATCTTCGGCAATCCGCTCCGCCAATCGTTCAATAAGCTGGTATTTTTCCCTCTTGACAATGGTTTTGATCCGAGCATACACCTCAGCATAATTGATAGTATCCTCCACCTGATCGGATTTCCCAGCTTTGCTTAAATCGGCATAGAGATCAATATCGACGATAAAGGTTTGTCCGAGGATTTTTTCCTCACGGAGCATTCCATGATAAGCAAAAAATTTTAACCCCCGTAAGGCGATTCGATCACGATCCACTAAAGTTCTCCCCTCTCTTGCGGCGATAGATGGCATCAGCCATCTGAACCGCTCTCTTATTGGCTTGGACATCATGAACCCGAAGAATATCCACCCCGGCGGCCACGCCTACCACGCTGGTAGCCAGGGTTCCTTCCAACCGTTCCTCCGTGGGGAGGTTCAGGGTTTGACCGATCATGGATTTCCGTGAGGTCCCCAAAAGGATAGGACGGCCTAAAGAGCGGAATTCTTCCAGACGGCTCATGATTTCCAGATCGATATCCAGACTTTTGCCGAAGGCTGTTCCGCCAATGCCCGGATCGATGATGATCTGATCACCTGCTAATCCCTGTTCCTCGGCAAGATGAATGCTCTTTTTCAGGTAAGCCATTATATCCCCCATGAGGTGATGGTAGTTGCTTCCCTCTTGATTATGCATGACAATCACCGGTGCCTGAGCTCTCCCCACGACCTCTGCCATTCTGGGGTCTTTTTGCAATCCCCAGACATCATTAATCATATGTACCCCGGCAGCCAATGCCCTCTCTGCCACATCTGCTTTATAAGTATCCACCGAAATGGGAACAGCAATCCGTGGCAACAAAGCCTTAAGGACAGCCTCCAGACGCTCCCATTCCTCTTCGGCACTGACCGGCTCGTGATTGATGCGGGTGGACTCTGCTCCGATGTCCAAAATATCCGCCCCTTGTTCAACCAAGACCTCCGCTTGCTTTAGGGCACGCTCCAAAGTATTGAATTTTCCGCCATCGGAAAAGGAATCCGGAGTAAGGTTGAGTATCCCCATGATCAGGGTGCGTTCACCCAACACAATATCCTTCCCACGACAGGGGAGAACTCTTTGCTTAGGAGGTTCCAGAGCGTCCAGAAGACCCTTTAAGCTTTTACCCAAATCCTTTAAACCAAAGGGTTGAGCCGCCAGCTTTTGACTGAGCCGGCGAAAATGTTTTGCTGTTCCCACCAGCAAAATATCCGAGGCTTCAATCTTATTGACAATAACATTGCGATGAACCGCCGCGTCCCCTCCCAGAGATAGCATTTCCTGCTTAATGATATGAGCGGCAGGCAAAGGCACATTCTCCAGCTTGAGAGCTCTGCCGATGGGTTTGCCAACCATATGAGCAATTCCTCCCGGGTCGGAGCCAATTTGCTGCATCGCTTTTTTTGCTTCTGTTTCGTTATTGAGGCTGATCCAGCGCGGGGAATAATCTTTCATACTTATCTGACCTCCTTGTGGAACCTTAACTTTAGATTAGAATGTCCTCCATTGCTTTTGTATATTTATAACAGGTAGCCTTACTGGAGCAGCTTTGGCAATCCCTCGCCCAATCATCAGCTAAAGCTAAGGCTTGCCCAAGGATACTGCTTGTCTGGTCCGGAGGGAGACGATGTTCTGAAATCCCGAGGACGATCTTCTCCATCTCCGCCTCTGTGAATCCGCAATCCTTGAGAATCGGTCTTGCCAACCGGGCTCCTGCCAGGGCATGATCCTCTTGGTTCTCATACTCTACCCACCGGCCAATATCGTGCAAAATTCCCGCCGCATAGATGCTTTCTTTCCCTAGGCCATAGCTCTCTTCCAACCTGACGCTTGCCTTATTTGTCCCGGTACCAGGAAGGCTGTCTCTGTCTTCTATGTATTTCTCCAAAAGATAGAGATAAGCAATTCTCGCTACTGCGAGGCCATGATCAGAGCCATGGCGGCAGTATATCCGTTTTTGTTCAGCTTGCTTATTTTTCTCAGTAAATTCTTCATAATTGCGATGCTGTAGAATCCGATTTACCCGAGGCATAGGTATCATCCCGGCTGCTCCTCCTGTCCCAGACTATTTTCTCTGACCTTAGCTCATTTTCTAATCTGATTATACCTTTCCCGCTTCCACTGTAAAACATTAAAAGGTCCTAACGAAAATAAGCCCCAGAAAATTTCTTTCTGGGGCAAAGCCAGACGACCTGTTTTAGAAGAGGCCGGTAATGCGCCCTGCAGCGTCAATATCCATTCTTAAAGCAGCCGGGCGTTTGGGAAGTCCGGGCATGGTCATAATAGCACCGGTGATGGCTACCAGGAATCCGGCGCCGGCAGATAAGCGGAGTTCACGGACCGTAATGGTAAAGCCCGATGGGCGGCCCAGAACATTCTGATCATCGGTTAAGGAGTACTGAGTTTTAGCCATACAAATGGGCAATTGGCCATAGCCTAATTCTTCATATTTCTTCATCGAGGTTAGGGCTTCTTTGGTAAAGTTCACACCATCGGCACCATAAACCTCTTTACAAATGGTCTCGATCTTCTTGGCAATAGGCAGATCCAATTCATAAAGAACATGGAAATTGGATTCTTTATTATCAACAATATTGAGAACAGCCTTGGCCAGCTCAATACCGCCTTCGCCACCTTTAGTGAAGACTTCCGATAAGGCGAACTCGGCTCCCAGCTGACGGCAGCGTTCTGCCACAAACTCTAATTCAGCATCGGTATCGGTGGGGAAACGATTGATAGCCACCACCGCAGGAACACCAAACTTGCCGATGTTCTCGATATGCTTTTCCAGGTTAACGATACCTTTAGCCAAAGCTTCCAGGTTCTCCGGTCCCAGATCTTCCTTAGCGACTCCGCCATTCATCTTCAGAGCGCGGACAGTCGCTACAATGACCGTAGCCGCCGGCTTCAGCTCTGCGAAGCGGCATTTCAGATCGTAGAATTTCTCAGCGCCGAGATCAGCGCCGAATCCGGCTTCGGTAATGACATAGTCAGCAAGCTTCATGGCCATTCTGGTAGCCACGACGCTGTTACAGCCGTGAGCAATATTAGCAAAAGGACCGCCATGAATAAATACAGGAGTGTTCTCCAGGGTTTGAACTAAATTGGGCTTAATGGCATCCTTCATGAGCAGAGCCATCGCACCTTCAGCTTCCAGATCATGAGCGGTAATCGCCTTACCGTCATAAGTGTAAGCCACCACAATCCGACCGAAGCGTTCTTTCAGATCCATAAGATCCTTGGCTAAGCAGAGAATCGCCATAATTTCGGAAGCCACTGTGATATCAAAACCGTTTTCCCGGGGAATTCCTTCTGTGCGGCCGCCTAAACCAATCACAATTTTGCGTAAAGCCCGGTCATTCATATCCATGACCCGACGGAATACGATTTGGCGAGGGTCGATATTCAAAAGATTGCCTTGTTGTATATGATTATCTAAAAGTGCTGCCAATAAATTATGAGTCGAAGTAATAGCGTGGAAATCACCGGTAAAGTGGAGATTGATATCCTCCATCGGCACAACTTGAGCATATCCGCCCCCGGCTGCTCCACCCTTAACACCAAAGCAAGGACCCAGGGAAGGTTCACGCAAGGCAATCATGGCGTTTTTGCCAATCTTGGACATAGCTTGTCCTAAGCCAACGGTCGTCGTGGTTTTTCCTTCACCGGCAGGGGTAGGATTAATTGCAGTCACCAGGATGAGTTTAGCATCGGGTCTATCCTTGAGGCGTTCCCAAGCACTGAAGTTGACCTTGGCTTTGTATTTGCCATAAAGCTCAATCTCATCCTCCAGCAGATCTAACCCCTGAGCAATCTCCGTAATTGGTTTCATCGTTGCCTCTTGTGCAATTTCGATATCGGTTTTCAATTAAAATTCACTCCTTTTTCCACTCTTTCGTCTCGGACTATGAAAGTCCCTTTTCCAGATCCTTGAAAGCTCCAGTCCAATTATACTAATTCGGCGAGAAGAGAAGATTCCCTGCTTGGATTAACAATAAATTTTTTGAAAATTATAAAATCTCGTTTAGAGAAAAAAATGCCAGGATAGACCTAAGATTCAGGGCTTTTTACAGGTGATACTCCTTTATACGAAGGAATTTGCACGGTTTTTCTGGCTACACTGACACTCATCCCCATCTGCTTCAGACTTGAGGCTTCCAGCTTTGTGAAATAATCCAGGAGTTGATCCTGATTCCCGCTGGCGAGGATCTCATAAGGGACTCCTTCCGTTCGAGTGATGGGGACTTGATTAATCAGTTTCGTGTTGGTCCCACTGTAAACGATGGCGCTGGAAGCAACAACCCGCTGACCATTAATGCTGATTGCTTCCGCTCCGGCAAACTTAAGGGTATTGATTATTTTGAGCAGATTTTCGTTGCTCATCGGAAGCACGACTTTATGTTCCTGTTGCCGGTCATCAATGGTAATCACGATTCCCGGACCTTGGACATTCACCGTACCCTCCATCATCCGATAGCGGTCCAACTCGGCGAGAAGGGCCGGACTGGTTCCTCCTTGGGTACGGGCTTCTTCCAACTGGGCTGTCAGGGCTGCGTGCTGCTCCTGGAGCAGTTTGTTTTCCTCTTGCGCTTCAGCCAGAAAATCTCTGGCGGAAGCGGCCCTTTGTGCTTGAATTCTCTCCAGTTCCACCACGCTTTTTTGAGTCTGCATTTGCAGCGTGAGTAAGAATCCTAAAGCTAAGGCCACCAAAGTCAAGGGTATGGCCAGGGTACGCTTCTTCATTATTTCGCCTCCTTCATAGGTTCAGAGTAGCGAAATTGCTGAGTCTTGCCTGCCGGTATAATCAGGGGCTCCGTGGGCACCTCGAGTTTTCTTGTGATTCCATATTGTTCCTGATACTCGCCTAAGCGATCCCAGAAATAAAAGTTCAAGGCCGACTGCAAGTAGTTCACATCCCCTACAGCTTCAATCACATAGGGGGGCATTTGGCGGGTCTGACCAATCTGAATGAAGGCTCCGCTGCAGAAAATTTCTGTATTGCCTGTAATCCGCTGTCCATTGACCGAGATAGCTTCAGCTCCGCCGTGCCAGAGCAAATTGACAATCGTGCGGATATATTCTTCGTGAACCAGGTAGTAATAGATATCCTCGTTATTGATATCCCGATCCTGTGCATCGTCAAGCGTAATTCGTATGCCGGGTCCGGTGACCTTGGTCAGCCCGGCATTGCGTTTCGCTGCGTCCAGCTGTTCGAGTATGACTTTAGACGCATTCTGACCCTCTTGAAATTTAGATAAGTCTTCTTTAAGTTTGGTAATATCATTTTTCAATTGCTCGTTTTCCTGGCCGATTTGAATAAGTGAAGCTAGGGTTGTATCTGTTCTCGCAGTGGATCCTGCCGCCCCTGTAGTTTTCAATAAGGATATGAAGAGAATGCCTAAAATCAGGCTGGCCACCGTAAGCATCATTTTGCCGTTTTTCGGCAAGTTCATGGCTAATACACCTCTAACTCTTATCAAGAATTATTTTTTGAAAAAGGACACCGAAGTCGGTGCCCTTTTTCAATTTACTCTCTATTTTACTCGCTGAGCCACTCTTCCCCAGCTTTGCGATAGTCACAAAGCTCTTCGGGTCTAAAATAGAGGGCAATCTCCCGTTCTGCACTGGCTACAGAATCTGAGCCATGAATCACATTGCGGCTGATATCCATGCCAAAGCTGCCGCGGATAGAGCCGGGATTGGCATTGGCAGGGTTGGTGGCTCCCATCAGTTCCCGAGCCAGAGCCACGACATTTTTGCCTTCCCAAACCATAGCCACCACCGGAGAAGACATAATATATTGAACTGTGGGCTCAAAAAAGCTTTTCCCTTTGTGCTCTGCATAATGTTGCTCGGCCAAAGCCTGATCAACACTCATAAGCTTCATTCCTACCAGTTTGCACCCCTTTGCTTCAAAGCGTGCGATAATTTGCCCAACCAACCCCCGCTGTACAGCATCAGGCTTGAGCATGATGAAGGTCTTTTCCATAATATCCTCCCCTAGTCAATCTTATTTTTTTCTTCTTCTAAGGTTGACCCGCTCAATCCCTCGGCTTCCGTCCTGCCTTCTTCCTCCACGGAGGTCTCCCCTGTGGCGGGAAGAAGATCATCATGTTCCGTTGTATTATTTTCAGTCTCCGACGGCTCCGGGACTTGTGCGGTTTCCACTGGTTGATCAAAGCGGGCCATCAGCTCGGCAAATTCCTTGGCTTCGATGGTTTCTTTCTCCATCAAAGTCTGGGCAATCGCGTTAAGCTTATGCATGTTCTCCTGAATAATGGTCTGCGCCTTCAAATAGCATTCATCGATCATCCGGCGCGCTTCTTTATCGATGGAGTAAGCCACCGCTTCACTATAATTGCGATCCCGGGCAATATCCCGGCCCAGGAACACCTGACCTTCCTTCTGTCCAAAGGTAAGGGGTCCCAGCTCCTCGGACATTCCCAGTTCAGTAATCATCTTGCGGACAAGACCGGTAGCCCGCTCCAAGTCATTGGAGGCTCCGGTGCTGATCTCATGGAGAACCAGGGCTTCTGCCACCCGCCCCCCTAAGAGCATGGTGACCTGATCCAACAAATGAGACTTTGTCATATAGTTGCGATCTTCCTTAGGCAGGAGCAGGGTATACCCGCCGGCCCGTCCCCGGGGAATAATGGACACCTTGTGCAAGGGATCCGTATGGGTCAGCATTTCTCCCACTAAAGCATGACCTGCTTCGTGATAAGAAACCAATTTCTTTTCATAGTCACTGATGACCCGGGCCTTTTTCTCCGGTCCGGCGATAACCCGTTCCACAGAATCCTCCAGAGCATTCATTTTAATCTCTTTTTCATTGCGGCGAGCAGACAGCAGGGCCGCTTCATTGACAAGGTTGGCCAGATCCGCTCCGGTAAATCCCGGCGTGCGGCGGGCTAAGACATCCAGCTCCACATCGTTGTGCATGGGTTTGCCTTTAACATGGACTTTTAAGATCTCCTCACGGCCTTTGACATCGGGAACATCCACCACTACTTGGCGGTCGAAACGCCCCGGCCGCAACAAGGCGGGGTCGAGAATATCAGGGCGGTTGGTGGCCGCGATAATGATGATGCCTTCATTCCCATTAAAACCATCCATCTCAACGAGCAGCTGGTTCAGGGTTTGTTCCCGCTCATCATGGCCGCCTCCCAGACCGGCGCCTCTTTGCCGGCCTACCGCGTCGATCTCGTCGATAAACACGATACAAGGGGCATTCTTTTTGGCTTGTTCAAATAAATCACGTACCCGTGATGCTCCCACCCCGACGAACATCTCCACAAAGTCCGAGCCGCTGATACTGAAGAAAGGAACCCCCGCCTCTCCTGCCACAGCCCGGGCCAAAAGGGTCTTACCGGTTCCGGGAGGGCCAAAGAGCAGCACTCCTTTGGGAATTTTAGCTCCCAACTCATTAAATTTCTTAGGGAACTTGAGGAATTCCACAACTTCTTCAAGCTCTTCCTTCACCTCGTCGGCTCCCGCCACATCGGCAAAGGTCACCTTTTTCTTTTCATCCGTCACCAGTTTAGCCCGGCTTTTCCCGAACTGCATGACCCGGTTGCCGCCCCCTTGGCTCTGCTGCATCATAAAGAAGATAAAGCCGCCGATTAACAGGAAAGGCAGTACCGTGGTGATCAAACCGGCCCACCAAGGAGTGGTGACCGGCGGATTGACCCGCACGTTAACTTTATGCTCGTTCATTTGCGCAGACAGATCAACATCCTTTGCTTCACCGAGCACTACATATTGCTGACCGTCTTTGGTTTTAACTTCATAGGTATTGACATTATCATCGGTACTGATTACAACTTCTTCAACCTGACCCGTAACCACCGCCTCATAAAATTTGGTGTAATCCATATCCAAGGGCTGAGTCGCCGGTGGGTTGGCAAATCTTATGAGCATAATCGCAATGAGAATAATCAGTAAATAAACAGCAGCGTTTTTGAAAAATTTCAAACGTCTGGTCCTCCCCTCTTCTGGAAAAAAATGTCCCATCATACAAAGACAATATTACATATTATACCACGAAAAAGCCCCTTTTACAACGAACCCAGCCTTTCTTCTTCCTTCCCTTTTCGTGATTCATCCATTGCCGGCTTCAGCATTTGATAAGAACGCCGACAGCTCCCTTTCCCTGTTCAATGGGATAGCGATCTCCCCTCTTCACTCCGGGTATCCAGAGAATTTCATTGCCCATGGCCAGGAGAGGAATCACCGGTCGGTGCTTAGCCGGAACTTTGGCATCCTGGAAGACTTTTTTCAGGGATTTATGC
Source organism: Desulfitobacterium sp. LBE (assembly GCF_007830365.1). Lineage (NCBI taxonomy): Bacteria > Bacillati > Bacillota > Clostridia > Eubacteriales > Desulfitobacteriaceae > Desulfitobacterium > Desulfitobacterium sp. LBE. The sequence continues at coordinate 3,363,183 of NZ_VLKD01000001.1, forward strand.
CCTAATCCTGCAATCCACAGGCAGTCTCCCTCCTGCCGATACCGCCATTGCAGCTTTTCACTGTTTCGTATCAAGCCTGGCCCGTCGAAAAAGACTTTATCCACACATTGGCCCGGGTAATCATTGTCTTCTGCTTCTTTCTCCAGGCAGAAAAGACCAACCAGCCAATTCACCCCCGCCTCATCCCGCCAGGGGAGCCACTCACCCCAATGGGCGCCGACAGGCAAAGAGGGCAATAAGATATCCGGGGATTCATTAATAGACTGCCCCCAGTCCGCCCTTTGAAACCATACCCCTTGATAATCTATCCCAATGTTCAGCCCCGGCAGATCCTGGCTCCAGCCTACCTGGCCCTGGGAAGCCATCACCTGCTCCACATACTGAAAAGCTATTCCCCGGGGTTCTCCGGAAACCAGGGTGGCAGCTCTGCGAATCAATCGGGATAAAATAGCTTTGGGAAGTTCAAAGATTGTTCTGCGCAAACCCACCCTTTGCTCTGTGTCTAGGATGGCCCATCTCTTCCAGGCTGACTGGACTTCTTCTTCCAGGTATTCCTCATCCCAACGCAAAACTTCAGCCGTACGCCCTAAAGCCTCGATAATCTTAGGGTTATACTCCCGCTGAAGTTCCGGTAACAGCTGTAAGCGAATTTTATTCCTGACATAGATAGGTTCCTCATTAGAATGATCCAGGGCATAGGGTAACTTCTCATTTCGACAATATTCAAGGATATCCTCCTTGGTGACTGTAAGAAGTGGACGAATCAGCTTACCTTTTTGCGGATAAATTCCTGCCAATCCCGCTGTACCGCTGCCCCGCAGGAGGCGGTACAGTACAGTTTCCGCTTGATCCCCGAGATGGTGGGCTGTGGCCAGCAGGGTGCAATTTTCTTTCCTCATATCTTCCTGCCAACAGGCATAGCGCCATTCCCGGGCAGCCGTCTGAAAGGATTTTCCCACCGACTTAGCATAATTTTTGGAATCGAAACGATGAATAAGACAAGGGATTTCCCAATCCCTTGCCATATTTTGTACCATCTTCTCTTCATCATCCGATTCCTCACGCACCCCATGATGAACATGGGTTATAACGAGAGTAATCTTCTGCTCCTGCTTGTCCTGAATATAGCGCCACAATATATGGGCAAGAGCCACAGAATCCGGCCCTCCCGATACAGCAGCCAGAATCCGGGAGCCAGGCGCAATGAGCTGCGGCAATACCTGCTGCTTTAGTTTTTCATACAATGCCCCTTACCCTCCTTGCGGCTCAATGAAAAATGTTCTTTTTCACCACCAGGACAATTCCGTCGTCCGCCAGGTCGTTGCCGCTCATAGCCCGCGCTTCCTGCACGATAGCCTCGGCCAATTCCTGGGCGGTCTGGGGATGCTGGCGATCCAAGAATTTTTTCAACCAATCCTTCCCATCTTTTAGTATATCCTGAATTCCATCCGTAACAAGCACTAAATACTCATCCGGGCGTAATTTTTCTTCGATAACAGGAATCTCCACATGATTTAAGATCCCTACCGGCAGGCTGGAGGATTGAAACATATGGACTTTATCCTCGCGGACAATATAGGAGGGGCAGGCCCCCACTTTGATCAGCTTGAGATCATCGGACTCACAATCAAGGATACCAATATCCAAAGTAACAAAGCTTTCTTCCGGAGAGCGCAGAACCAAAATGGAATTCAACGCCTGAATGGCACTTTCCGGTTCAAAGCCTGTGGTCAGGAGCTGCTCCAACAGATTCAGGGCTGTGGAGCTCATCTTGGCCGCCCCTTCTCCCACTCCCATGCCATCACTGACGATGAAGGCATGCTGGGTCGGCGCAAAGGCCAAGGAGGCATAATTGTCTCCGGATATACTGTTCCCCTTCTTCGTAAAAGAGGCCACTCCCACATCCAAAAATTGCTTGCGCCGCCGGGCCAGGCTGGCCGGTTTGACCTGCTCCACATTGTGGCGGGCATTAAGTTCCTTGGCCAGATGCCCGATAACTTGGGAAACACTTTGAAATTGACGGGCCAAGGCTTCCTGATTGGCCGTCAGCCGGGAGCGCCAGGATTCTATGCTTTTTTCATGCTCCATAATAAACTGGACCCCCAGCAGCATTTCTTTAAGCTTCCCGCAATGCCGCTTCCATTCCACAGGGAGATTTTGAACATTAACTTTTTCTTCTTCCCGTTCTACCCATTCGAAGAGATTGAACAGCAAATGGTAGGTCCGATAAAACTCCCGGGTCCAGCAGGTGTCCAGGGTGGGGCAATTTTTGCAGACTCTTTCCACTAAAACATTCATCAGCTCCGGAATCTCCGGTTTGGATTTTCCTACTTCAGCCTCAGCCGCCTGAGCACTGTAGGCGATCTGATCAAAAATCTCCGCGACGGTCTTGACCTTGGTCACCGTGGACTCTACTTCCGGCATCGGCTTGTCCTTTAAAAAATCATGTTGGGAAGTGGTGCTGGGGAAAAGTGAAAAAAGCAACAGGCCAATACCTGACGATAATAACTGGGAATAAAGCACCTCCGGCTGGAGGTAGACAGTGAACATCAGGGTAATGCTCATAAAGGCCACACCAAGACCCAGTTTTCCCAGCTTCTGAAAAGCTCCGGTGCCAAAACCGGCCAGACCGTAAATTCCGGCAGCCATCAAATTCTGGGGATTAAACTCCAACTGAGGAAGAAAGCCCAACATAGCCCCCACCCCAGCTGCCGCCCCCGCACCAAAACGCTGGGCAATAAAAAGAATAAAAAAGCTCAGAACCACTACGGAGAAGTTAATCTCTTTAAACATGACGCCATGGAGCCCGCTCAATACCCCGATGAGAATGAGCAACCAGGCCATTCCCTGCTCACGGGTAAAGTTTCCCCGCCAGACCGCATCCTGATAGCGCAAAGCAAACCGGAAAACAACCGCCAGACCGCCATTAAGAATGCCGAGCACTGCGGCTTTCATTCCCAGCGAGACTTCAAATTGTCCAAAACTCAACACCGCCAGGGCAACACACCCCGTCACAAGGGCTGTGGAAATCCCCAGATAAAGACTCTCCCGCTTGTTGCCGCGCAGCCGGGGCACGAAAAGGCTCAGAATGAGCAGAGTCAGTAGAATCTGCAGCCCGGAGGCCAGGTCCTTCAGGAACAGGGAGCTCACTCCCGCCGTCACCCCCAGCAATCCCATCATGGTCCCTTTGCGTCCATGAAGCATTAGGGCTGCGCCAAAGGCTATCCCAAAGGGGTATAACCCCAGAATACTTCCGCGGGCTATCAGCAAACCTAATAAAAAAGGCCAAAAATGTCCCTCTAAAGTCAATTTTTCCTTGCGCAATCCCTGCTTAGTTTTCAACGTCGCCCATTCCGCCATGACCTCACCTCTTACCATATAATACCAACATTATACCTGATGGCTATGGCAAAGCTTGTCTAGGGAAGGCGGAGATTTGGATTACTTTTCGACTCATTTCCTGAATATTGCCTTAATCGTCCTCTTTTCACCCTCAACCTTCAGGATACTACAACAAAAAACCCTTCCTTCAAGATATAAAGAAAGCCCGGCTTCGCCGAGCTTTATACTTTCTGAGAGTGCTAAAAAGACCGCTTTGCAGCGGTCATTTATCTTAGAGAACGTTAGCTTCTAGTATCGGCTTGATCCTCTTCCCCCGCGCTTGGATTCTGTGGCACGACGGAATTCCAGTTGCCGTTCATCGCTATCCTTAATAAACTTGGCTAATTTATCCTCAAAGGATACGGTTGGCTGGCGACGTTCCCGCGTCGTATTTTTCGGGCTCGGATTAGCCTGTTTAATCGATAGACCAATTTTCCCTTTTTCATCGACATGGATCACTTTGACCTTAACACGGTCTTGTTCCTTCAAGTAGTCCCTAACATCTTTAACATATGCATCTGCAACTTCTGAGATATGCACGAGACCTGTGACTTTCTCGGGTAATTCCACAAAAGCACCGAAATTGGTAATTCCCGTTACTACACCCTCAACTATAGTGCCAACCGCAATGGCCATACGAAGCAAACTCCTCCTTGTGATGATTTAAGTCATTATTTTTATTATATCTGTCTGCTGAGAGGACTGTCAAGATAACAAGTCTTGAGAATCCTGACATTTTGTACTAAATCATAAGTATTTTATTCTGTTTTGGGCGCAATGCGAATTTCACCCTTACGGACTAACCCTAATTGCTCCCTGGCCAGTTGTTCAATATAACTGGGAGTATTCAACTGCAGAATCTCTTCCTCAAGAAGTTTTTGCTGCTGAAGCAAATCCTCCTTCTCTTGGTTGAGCTGAGCAATACTCTGATTTACTTCTTTACGAAGTTCATAAAGCTGATAAGCAGAACTTACTAATGCACAAAAGGCAAACAAGACGACAAGCGTGGATAAAGGCCGAAAAGGTTGCTTTCTGGTCTTGGGGCGGGACTCTTTAGTTGTCGGACTCTTCTTCGTCAAGATCAAACCCTCCTAGACCTAATTCAGCTTCCGGAATAATGCACACAATCTCATAGCCCTTCCCCTTAGCCCGATTAAGCAGGGTTGCCACGGAGCTGGGGCTGAGGTGCAATTTCTTGGCAATCTGTTCCTGTGACTTTCCACTTTCCTTTAAGATAACGGCTTGCCGTTCCCTAAAGCTCAGCTTCTCCAACCCCCGAATTTCTAAATGCACAGCATACACCTGTCTTATGCGGATTTTATGTCATTTGCATCCTCACAGAGGATAAGAAAGGGTCCATTATCCCTCCCCACAAGTTATCCACAACCTGTGCTTAACTTGTGGACAAAATATGGACAACCTGAGGACAGAGACACTACAAATTGTGGACATCTTCTATTATACAGATGCCCACCCCTTTAATCAACCTCTTCTGTTAATTTTACCCATTAGTCCTAGGCGGAAAGAGGCGTTCCCAAAAACTTATCATTGTTTTGCGGGTTTTTGTTAAAGGTTTGCCAAGGAAAGCCTCTGCTATACGAAAAACCAGGAGACTAAACCAACGTAAAACAGCGTAGGGGGGCCTCATGAGAACAGCCAGTACTTTAAAGGGGAACTTCAACACCAGCAGAATAAGTCCCAGGCACGCTTCAATGAAGCGGTAGCATTTAAAGAACAGCCAAAGGGTTATCCTGCTGAGAATTCGCGTATAAAGAAACAGCCCCAACACACTTCCCCACACAATATAAAACCGAAGATCCAAATGATTGGCCTTTAAAAAGAATTTAAAAAGCAGGAACAAGGCCACAGCAGAGAAGATCAAATCTCCGACCACGGTCATTACTTTTCCCCAGCCCAGCCATTTGCGAAGGGAGCGATAAAAATCAAAAACAAAGCCCACTGCCGCACCGGCTGCAACGACCCAAATCAAGGCTTCAAAGTCAGAAATCTTTCTCCCCCCTTTCCTCCCCCGCCCAACCGCTCATGGGGTATTTCTACTTGAGCATCTAACGGAAGATTTTAGCCCAAACATTTTGCCTCGATCCCGAATTGCGGGGATATACTAAAGCATCGATCAGCCCCTCCACCTCTACTTGCCCGGCCTTGAGATCCAGATGCTTGATGCCTAATTTCTCCCCTTTGATGCTCAGTACCCCTTGAATGGTTTCCAACAAAATTTCCTTGGGATCAAAGGACTGCACTTTGGATACCCCTGTCAACGAAAGGAATTGCCGATTATCCATGGCCAGCCGGTGATTGGATGGATTTTTTTCCATTCCTACCAGCCCTCCTTTTTCCATTTTTCTTCTTAAACTTTATTCTTGGCGGGGCTGATTTATGCCAGATCCGGGACAATATAAAGAAACAAGGCTCTGCTTCCGCCTCGTTTGCGAGGGGGAGAGGAGCCTTGTCTGTGGCCGGCTATTTCGCTTATTGGGGCTGTGTTTGGGGGACCTCGTCGAGCGCGCGGGGGCCCTGGGGAGATCTCCAGGATTTTGATTTACACCGGTCGCTCCATAAGCTGCGCGGACAAAACTAACGCGAAAAGCCCTCCGCTCCGAAAGGTGCCCGCCAAATCGCTCCTGCTCAATGGCGGGTTGGAAACGTCCTGTTTCCAACCTTCTCCGCTGCGTGCTTTTCGCGAAGTTTTGTTTCCGCTCGCTTAAATTCGCTTCCCTTGTGTTAAGCAAAATCCTTGGGCTGCATTCCGGGTCTGCGTGAGCAGGGCTTTATAGGAAATGCTGAGCAAGTTGCCCTACCCAAGCCGCTTTTTCCGTCTTTACCGACGCCGCTTGAGCGGCAGGGTCGGCGACCCTAGGCAAGGCTCTGCAGAAGGCCTGAGTGATCCCAAAAATCCTTCGCAAGAGCCTCACAAAGAGCCCAGCCTTCGGGTCTCGGACTTCCCCAACCTAATCCCCCCAGGGCTCCAAGGAAAAACTGAAAGGAAACCCGCAAGCAGTAGCTTTACGTGCAAAAGCGTACGGATTTAGCGGAGGGGCGGTCAGGTCAACGAGGCTTTCTTAACGTAGCGGAGCCACGGTTCACATGCAGAAACACTTATGAAATTTCATTTCACAGAGGGGAATGAAAATAGGCGAAGGCTTTTCCTAACAGCATTAAACTGAGATAATCATAGTAAGGTGGGTGCTGTTAGCCGTTTGCTTTATGGTGGATGATACCCCGATGCAGAAACTGGTTCCAACAACATTTAAGCACAGAAGATTGTGCCACGAGCACGGGTAAGAAATTTCAAGTAGGCTTGTTGTTGGACGCACTCACCTACGTTATTAGGAGGTGATCTTCAATGGATGCTATTCTGGAATGCTGCGCGGGACTGGATGTTCATCAAGAAACGGTGGTAGCCTGTATCCTCTTTGGTTCCTTGGAATCTAAGCCTAAAAAGACGATCCGGACGTTTAGTACGACCACATCTGACCTTCTGGCGCTTACCGATTGGTTGGAAGAAGAGAAATGCTCGCATGTCGCCATGGAAAGTACCGGAGTGTATTGGAAACCGGTTTGGAATATTCTTGAGGCAGGGTCGTTTCAACTGAGTTTGGCCAATGCTCAACGCATTAAGAACCTACCCGGGCGGAAAACGGACGTCAAAGATGCGGAATGGATTGCCCAACTTCTTCGAAGCGGATTAATTGAAGGAAGCTTTGTACCACCGGCGGAAATCCGTGATTTGAGAGACTTAACCCGATATCGGAAAAAACTCCTTCAGGATGCAACCCAAGAGAAAAACCGCATTCATAAAATTTTGCAGGATGCCAATATCAAGATCACCACCTATATTTCCGATATTTTCGGGGTTTCAGGACGCAATATTATGGAGTCCCTGATGGATGGAGAAGTGATTACCGTAGAAAAGCTTAACCAGATGGTGAAAGGTAAGGTTAAAAGCAAGATACCGGGTTTAGCGGATGCTTTAAATCATCGACTGCGGAGCCATCACCGGGACATGATTCGATATTCATGGAGTCACTTGAAGTTTTTAGAACAGAGCCTGATTAACGTGGAGCAGAAAATAAGTGAAAGTATGGCTCCATACCAGCAAGAGGTCGAGCTATTAACCTCAATACCCGGTATAAATCAGACGTCTTCAGCGATCATGATCGCTGAGTTGGGGGCAGATATGTCTGTCTTTCCTACAGATAGTCAGCTGTCTTCCTGGGCTGGAGTATCACCCGGCAATAATGAAAGCGCAGGTAAAAAAAAAGAGGGAGTGTTTCCGCAGGAAACAAAGCGTTAAAAGCGGTATTATGTGAATGCGCATGGGCTGCTTCTAAAGTAAAAAACTCTCGTTTATCCGCAACCTATTGGCGATGGGTTAAACGGATGGGTAAAAAGAAGGCTTTACTGGCTCTGGGCCATCTGGTTCTTCGGATTGCCTATCGGATTTTAGTGACGAGAGAAACCTATAGGGAACTCGGAACAGAATACATGATGGAGCGTGAGAGACAGAAGGAACAGCGTCTCATCAGACAACTTCAAGCAAAGGGCTATCAGGTTTTACAAGCCAACTGAAGAATAACCCAATGCAAAGTAGGAATCTATTTTCGTAAGAAAGCAGCGGGGTTTGGCGGGAGCTGTTAAGAAAGCGAGTGGACCAGCCCCGGAGCTATGGAGTACGCGTTGTGCGTAAAGCTACGCGACCCGAGCAAAAGCTTTCATCCTTACCCGCATCCCCTGGGCAACATGAGCGACATGAGAAGCACGAGCGGCCTTAGATCTCCTCTTGCCCCCCGCGCTTCTCATCCTTCAGCACCTCATAAAGCAGATGAGCCTCATTAGCCTTGGCACTGTTGGGTGTGGAAAGAACCCGCACTTCCAGAAGGTGGCGGGCCATCTCCAGGGTCACGATATCCCCTGGCTTAACTTCCGCCGACGGCTTGGCAATCCGGCCATTAAGCCGGATCTTCTCTCCTTCACAGATATCTTTAGCCACCGTTCGGCGTTTAATCAAGCGGGAAACTTTCAAATACTTATCAATTCGCATGGTCATCACCTCAAATATGGTGTTATCTCCAAATCGTCTATAGAGAAAAATCAGGCCCTGACGGACCTGATTTATTTCTCAAAAGCTCTATTGTTGAACAGCGTCTTTTAAAGCCTTTCCTGCTTTGAATCCAGGAACCTTGGAAGCCGGAATAACAATAGCTTCTTTGGTTTGAGGATTTCTGCCGGTACGTTCAGCACGATCTTTCACTTCAAAAGTACCGAAACCAACTAATTGAACCTTCTCGTTTTTTGCCAATGCTTCTTCGATTGAAGCAAAAACAGCGTTGACTGCTTTTTCAGCATCCTTCTTAGATACTTCAGCTTTTTCTGCAACAGCAGCCACTAAATCAGCCTTATTCAAAACGATTCCCTCCCAAATATGTATTGAGTTTCAGCGTTATATTTTCGCGATAAATACTCAAACTCCTGCTTTTATTTCTGGATTGTTGCCAATCTCTTTGTTTTTTTCTTTGCTTTTAGCTATTTCCCAATAATAATCCATCTTTTCGAGGCTCAAATCCCCCAGTCTTTCTCCGGCCTGATCCGCTAATTCTGCCATTGCCAGGAAACGCAGCTGAAATTTTCGGATCGTTTGACGCAGTGAATCTTCCGGGTCGCACTTTATGAATCGGGACAAATTAACAAGAGCAAAGAGTATATCTCCGAATTCCTCCTGGATTCCTTTTTGTTCCGCCATGGCCTCTTCCAATTCCTTTAATTCTTCATAGACCTTGGCTAAGGGGCCTTTAAGATCCGGCCAATCAAAGCCGAATTTGGCCACTTTCTTCTGGGTCTTCACCGCCAGCATTAAGGCAGGCAGACCTTTAGGAAAACTGAATAGTTCTTCTTCTTCTGCTTTTTCCCCCTTTTCCTCTTTTTTAATCTGGTCCCAATTGCTGAGCACCTCGGCAGAGTTCTGCACCCGGACATCGCCGAAGACATGGGGATGGCGGCGAATCATCTTGTCGATGATTCCCTTGAGAACATCCTGAAACTGGAATTCTCCCGCCTCCTGAGCCACTTGAGCGTGGAATACTACTTGTAATAATAAGTCTCCCAACTCTTCAGCCAAATTATACATATCCTGGGCCTCAATTGCCTCAAGAACCTCGTAGCTTTCCTCAATAAGGTAGGGTTTGAGAGAATCATGAGTCTGTTCCGCGTCCCAGGGGCATCCCCCCCGACCCCGCAAGGTAGTCATGACCTCCAAAAGCTTCGTCATGGAAATGCCCTCGCCACAGGGAGGAACAACTACCGTGGTTAAATGATCAAAGGTTTGATGATCCAACTGATACAAGGGACATTGCCAAACCTTCTGCATTTTTGTTCCCAAAGCCTGAACCACATAGAGTTCAACCTCATCCGGATAGATATCCATTAAATCCAGCTTCACCTCGGAAGCAATAAAACCATCATAAACCTGAGGTATAATCAGCCATTCCTTACCGGTAATCCCGCTCCCTTTAAGGGCATCGTAATTGCGCAGCAAAAAACCTTCCACAGGATCCATGGGTATCGCCGCGAAAAGGGGATCGAGAAAACTCACGGCCGGATGCACCTTAACCTGAAAGCGCTCCGACAGCTTGTCCACCAGAAGCACCACACTGCGTTCAGCCACCGTGGGATGACCGGGAACCCCATACACCACTTCAGGGTAGAGATCGCACTCCTTCTCCAAACGACTGACAATCTCCTCATAGATCCTCTCAAAGGAATTCTCCCGCTCATACAAATAGTCAAAGGATTCCGCTTGGAGTCCCTCAGCAAGCAAATCCTGAGCACAAGGGTGATTGACCGTCCGCAAAAAAACCCGCCCGGCCTCTTTAATCATCCGGTAATCCCCAAGGGTCATCGACTCCAGCCCTGCCGGTCCCAAGCCCACCACATGCAATATATTACTCATCAACATCCCTCCTAGGCTTCCTCTAGTGTATCACACCTTGGTCCCCGATAAAAATTCATTAAAAACGGAGATGATGCTCATAAAAAATTGAAGCGGCTGCCGCCGCTCCAATCTCATTTAAAGGATTTATTGTTCCATTTGTTTGGCTAGAAAACCAGCAGCCGTCTCCACTAATTTTAATTCCAAATCACCCATCTTCACATTCGGATCCTTAGACATAAGAATCACTGCCCCAATCGGATCCCCTTCGGCAATGATTGGAGCTGCCACTTGGCTCGTTAACTTAACATGTTCCTCATCTTCATCCGGCTTACCTTCACCGGCTTTAAGCTGCACGGTCTTCCGTTCAGCCATCGCCTGCTCAATGCTGGACCAGATAGGCTTATTTAAGTATTCTTTCTTGGAAGCCCCCGATACGGCGATAATCACATCCCGATCGGCAATACATGCGATATGACCGGTCGCCTCATAAAGAGAATCCGCATATTCCTTGGCGAAGTCACCCAATTCACCAATGGGAGAGTACTTCTTAAGGATCACTTCCCCTTCTCGATCCACGAAGATCTCCAAGGGATCTCCCTCTCGAATGCGAAGTGTCCGACGTATTTCCTTTGGAATAACAACACGACCAAGATCATCAATTCTTCTCACGATGCCTGTTGCTTTCATGTACGCTCTTCCCTCCTTATAGTCATTACGTGCCGCCTGGTTTGGGGCCGTTACAGACACAGCAAGACCACCTTAAAGCTTGAGTTAATCTGACAACTGTCCTGCCTGTGGAAAATTTTGCGTTGTCTTTAACTTCATAGATAGTATATATCTGGTGATTCTCTATTATTCATTTTTTTCCATGAAGTTACTAAACTGGATAAGGAAAGTTTAGAGATCGAAAAAGATATACTTAAAAAGAATCTCTTTCTAAGTATATCTTCATTGATTGCCAAGCATTCACCTTGGATAATCCTTGTTCTTTAATTGTTCGTTAAGCGGCTGGTTTATATTTTTCCGAGTACTCAATATTGGCCTCGGCCTTCTCCCGCAATTCGTCGAAAAAGCTCCCGAATTTTTGAGCCTTGGCATCAGCTAAAGCATCTTCCGTCACCTGGTCCTTGACTGCTTCATAATCTGCTTTAGTAGCCGCCTTATGATCTTCGACTAAGATAATATGATAACCAAATTCGGATTTAACCGGTGTTTTCGTATAGGTGCCTACCTCTTGGGCAAAAGCCGCCTCCTCAAACTCCGGAACCATTTTTCCCTTGCCAAAAGACCCTAAATAGCCGCCGGAGCTTTGGGAGCCTGTATCGGTGGACTTCTCCTTAGCCAACTCGGAGAAATCCGCTCCGCCGTCCAGTTGAGCGATAATGGCTTTCGCTTCATCCTCTGTCTCCACCAGGATGTGGCGGGCTTGAACTTCCTCTCCTTTACCGCCGTAGAGCTCTTGGTTATTCTCGAAGAAGGTCTTCTCCTGTTCCGGGGTTACCGTCACATCTTTGGTTATTTCAGCGGATAGAGCAAAGTAATTTTTCACTTCATCTTCCGTCATGGCCTGCTGTTTAAGCCATTCCTGATATTGACTTTCATCCCCAACCATTTGAATAATGTTCTTTTCCTGCTCCAGAATCGATGGATCATTGACATCCAGCTTCAGTCTTTGCGCTTCCTGTATGACAAGCCGGGAAGCAATCATCGCTTCAAGAACCTGGCTCTTCACTTGATTTAATGCCTCTTTGCCCTGATCGGTGCTGAAGTCCATTCCCATGCCTTCATAGGCCTTTTGTACATTGGAGACCCGAGCGGCAAAATCCTGCTCTGTGATGGTTTCGCCATTCACTTTGGCAGCCCACTGATCCCCGCCGGCAGAAGAACATCCAGCCAATGCCAAGGTCAAAACTAATGCCGCAATTATTCCTTTACGGAAACTCCTCATTATTACACACCCTTTCGCATCCGTTAAAAGCAATTATATCAGGATGCTGTTTTGGACGCAATACCATTAAATACCATTAACACTTTATGGATCGCTTCTAAAAGCTCCTCTTGGACAACGGAGCGCAAACGAACCTTGATCTCAAGATTGCCGTTGCCGGTGGTTCCAAAAGCAACCGGATAAGGGGATTGGGTCGCCATGGTCATCAGCATTTCCCCGGATATGCCGGGATCAGCTGCAAAGCGGAACACCATTTGCTGCTTGAGCTGCTGGATCTGTTCAATCTTCATCCCCGAGGCTATCCATTTAATTCGGACAATCTTCAAAAGGTTCTCCACTTCCCGGGGCGGAGTACCGAAGCGATCGATCAATTCATCGATCATCATACTGAGGTCCTCTTCATTATCAATGGCTACCATCCGCTGATAGAGAGCCGCTTTAAGCTGACGCTCCCCAATATAGATATCCGGCAGATAGGCATCCACCTGAACCTCGATACTGGTCTCGATCTTTTCCTCCACCTTCTCACCCTTGAGCTCCTGAACCGCTTCCTTAAGCATCTGGCTATAAAGCTCAAATCCCAAGGCAGCTAAATGACCGTGTTGTTGGGCGCCAATCAGATTCCCGGCCCCGCGAATCTCCAAATCCCGCATAGCAATTTTAAGACCGGAGCCAAACTCGGTAAATTCCCGTATAGCTGCCAGGCGTTTCTCAGCCACCTCGGTGAGAACCTTCTGGGGTTTATATAGAAAGTAAGAATAAGCCCGCCGGTTGGAACGCCCTACCCGGCCCCGCAGCTGATAAAGCTGCCCCAGACCAAGGCGATCCGCCTCATCAATAATCAGGGTGTTGACATTAGGCATATCCAAGCCTGTCTCAATGATGGTGGTGCAGACCAGGACATCGCTTTCATGCTCCAGAAAAGCCAGCATCTCCTGCTCCAATTCTTTTTCGCTCATCTGCCCGTGGGCAATGCCGTAGCGGGCCTCAGGGACCAGCTGGCTGAGGAAATGAACCACCTGCTCCATATCTTCCACACGGTTATGGACAAAGAAGACCTGGCCCCCCCGCTGGATCTCCCGGCGAATGGCTTCTCTCACCACATCCGGCCGGAATTCCGCCACATAGGTCTGGACGGGAAAACGATCCTCCGGCGGGGTCTCAATGATACTGAGGTCCCGCACCCCTACCAGAGACATATGCAAGGTACGGGGAATAGGTGTGGCCGACAGGGTGAGGACATCCACATTGGCTTTGAGGGTTTTCAGCTTCTCTTTATGGGCCACCCCAAACCGCTGCTCTTCATCAACGATTAAAAGTCCCAAATCCTTAAACTTAATCGAATCTGAGACCAGCTTATGGGTCCCCACCACAATATCAATGGATCCTTCCTTTAATCCCTGAAGAATCAGTTTCTGCTCCTTGGCGGAGCGAAAACGGCTCAGCATCTGGATGCTCACAGGATAGCCCATAAAACGCTCCTGAAAGGTGTTAAAATGCTGCTGAGCAAGAATGGTGGTGGGAACCAGGACCGCCACTTGTTTGCTGTCCATAACCGCCTTAAAGGCCGCCCGCAGGGCCACCTCGGTCTTGCCGTAGCCCACATCCCCGCAGAGCAGGCGATCCATGGGCCGCTGACGCATCATATCCTGTTTGACTTCGACGATGCATTGCATTTGATCCGGGGTCTCCTGGTAGGGGAATTTCTCCTCAAATTCCTGCTGCCAGACATTATCGGGTGAAAAGGCATAGCCCTTGGTCGCCTCCCGCTGGGCATAAAGTTTAACCAAATCAAAGGCCATTTCCTTAATGGCGCTTTTCGCCTTGGCCTTGACCTTTTTCCATTCGGAGCCCCCCAGCTTATAAAGCTTGGGCAGGGTCTCCGCATCACTTCCTAAATATTTCTGCAAAAAGTTAAGCTGATCCAGGGGCACATAGAGCTTATCCTGGCCGGCATATTTGACCGAAAAATAATCCTTTTCCACTCCCCCTACGGCAATCCGCTCAATGCCAATAAACTGACCGATGCCATGATGAACGTGGACCACAAAGTCCCCTGGCTTAAGATCGGCAAATTGCAGCCTCTGCCCTGTTTTCTCAGGGGCCTTTTTGCGCTTGACGGCCGCCTTGCGCTCCCGTTTATAAATCTCCGCCTCACTCAGGACAATCAGTTTGCTTAAAGGAAGCTCAAACCCCTGGTCAAGGGAGGATGAATAGACATAGACGCCGCCCTCCTGAACCGGCTCACGGAGCTCATGCTTCTTGGCCAGAGCTCCCCGGTCCCTTAAGCCTTGCAGCATCCGTTCTGCGTGCTCTTCATCGCCAACGAAGAGATTTACAATATGGCCGGATTTTTGCCAATGCTCAATCTCATCCACCAAAATCCCGGTTTTCCCCATAAAACCTGTCAAAGGCCGGGCATTTAAATTGAAAATCCGTTTCGGAGCCACCCCGGGAATTTCTCTGGGTAAGGTGGAGATCAAAACAAAGGGATGCTTTTCCCCATATCTCAGGAATTGTTCATAGCTTACAAATTGATCCTCAGGGCTATAAAATTCCTCACCTTTGGCCAAAGCCTGGGTATATTCCTCAAGCCTTTCCTTCTGCTGGAATTCCAGCTGTTCTTTCAGCCGCAGGGGCTCATCCAAAATGACATAATGATCCTGGGAAAGCAAAGAGAAAAAAGGCTCCAGGGGCTCCTCAAGGAGGCTCAGATAGGGATAGATGCTCTCATCCACCCGGCCTGTTTTCAACCGTTCTTCAATCCTCTGGGCTTGTTTCATAACCTGCTCGGCCACATCCGAACGACCGCTGCGGTTTAAGCGCCCGGCTTGCTTCCTAGCCTGAGCCCGAACCTCCCAGCCCAGCTTCTCCAATTCCTCAGGGCGAATCACGACCTCCAAGGCCGGAGGAATTTTAACGCTGTTCAGGGTCTCAGTGGATTTTTGGGTCTCCAGATCAAAGACCCGGATGGAGTCCACTTCATCATCAAAAAACTCGATCCGCAACGGCTCTCCGTCCAGTGGAGCAATATCCATGATCCCGCCCCGAATCGCAAACTGGCCTTTCCCATCCACCACGTCCAGCCGCTCGTAACCTGCCGTGATCAGCTTCTGAGCAAGATCTTTCAGATCATAGGATGCCCCTTCCTTTAATTCCAGGATGTACTCCTGCCAGCGGCGGCGGGAAAAGCTGCGCTGATTCACAGCCAGGGCCGGCACGACCACCGTGCATTGGTTATCCTGTGCCAAACGGTTGAGAACCCGGATTCTCTCGATGGTGGTTTCCCGGCTTTTACCCAGGACCTCAAAGGGCAGCCATTCCGAAGAGGGAAAATAGAGCACATCTTCCCCGGGAAGCCAGGAACGCAAATCATTGACCCATTTTTGCGCAAGCTCCTCCGAATAAGTAATAATCAGCCCCGGCTTACCCTTTTGAATCAGCTGGGCAGCAAAGGCAGGCTTCTGACTTCCTGTTAAATTATAGATCATTTGCGGCCATTCCTTATAGGATATGGCCTTGTCCACTGCCTCAATATCGAAGCCTAAACGCAAATAATGGCTGAGGGTTTTCAAAAAATCCTTCCTTTCAGGCAACACAAAACCATGGACATCCGCCAAGAGGACCCCCATTGTCGCCTAAGTTTTAAGCATCATTCCATAGGTTATCCAACCACAGGTTATTAAAACAGAAAAAGTGCAAGAATGAACAAGAGGAGGAACAGGCAGATTTCACCCCACGCAGAGCCGTAAGGCTTGTGTACTGCCTAATTTAAACGACGGTACTCCCCGACTTCCAATTCATTCATACAGTCCGGGCAAAGGGCATACGCCACATTCCCAATGATATTTATTATAGAGTCGGGACGCTCAGAGGTCAAGTCATCCAACTCCATCTCTCCTAAGACTTGATCACAAACCTGGCACACCCTCATTACCAGCATGAAAAAGCACCTCCCAGGATAGGTTTGCCTGAGAGGTGCCGGCTTATTCATGGCTGCTGGGAAATCACTTTATAAACCGAGGCCAATCGGGATACCGGAAACATAAAAGAGATAACGGCCGGCGATTTCCCCCACAACGATAACAGCCATGGCTAAATATAAGAAACTCGTTTGCTTAGCCAGTTTGCCCGTCCGGGAAAGAGACAGCAGCTTGTAAACACAGGGTAAAGGTTAATAACGGCAATTCCTGCATGCTACTCTACTCCTCCTTCCTACTCAATTGCTTTTTTATGAGGGCTGATGACGATACATGGTTTGGTGATCTGGGCTGAAGGCAACCCTTTGACTTCGTCCACATTGCCGTATTTGGCGCGCAATTCATCGATTGGCCCAAACTCAATGACCCGCATGATGCAGGCATCCACACAGGCGGGATTCTTGCCTTGTTCCAATAGATCGATACAGAAATTGCATTTGGAAACGGTTTTCCCTGCCAATTTAGGAGCGCCGTAGGGGCAGGACCAGGTGCAGTAGCCACAGCCCAGGCATTTATTTTGGTCCACCAGAACGATTCCGTCTTCTTCCCGTTTATACATGGCTCCAGCCGGGCAGTTTTGCACACATTTAGGTTCCTGGCAGTGGTTGCAGCTCATAGACAGCCAGTAGGCGAAGACATTGCTGCGATACACCCCGCCTTCCAGGATGGTATCGCCCCCTTGGAATTCGTGGACTTTGCGCCAGCATTGTCCCACTTCCAAATCATTTTTATCTTTACAAGCAATCTGACAGGTAAAGCATCCTATACAATTGGATTGATCCATATAAAATCCATACTGTTTTGCCATCCTTCGTCACCTCCTACGCTTTTTCAATTTGAACTAAGTTCGTATGCTGGGGATTGCCTTTGGAAAGGGGATTAGGCGTCCATTTCGTCAGAGTATTGATACATCCTCTTACATCAACACCGCTTTGGTCAGGAGTGTACCATGCTCCCTGAGGAAGTGAGCAAACTCCGGGAATCAGACGGGGAGTCACTTTTACTTTAACCTTCACAGTACCCCGGTCATTGTAAACTTTAATCAGATCATGGTCTTTGATCCCCCGAGCCGCAGCGTCCTGGGGATTCAGCCACAGCATTTGAGCTTCCGCTTCTTCCAGCCAGGGCATATTATCGAAAGTGGAGTGTACGCGGCGTTTGGTATGGTGACCAATGCATTGCAGGGGATACTTTTCCTTCAGGGGATCTTCCGGACCTTCTTCCGCAGGCATATATTTAGGAATGGCCGGAATCTGCGGGTTTTGGATGTCATAGAGATCCTTGGAGAAAATCTCAAATTTCCCGGAAGGAGTGGTCAGAGGATTGGCCTCCGGATCTTTAATGAACTTTTCGTAGGCTACTACTTTCGTTGCTTTGGTCTTATAAATTCCTTTTTCCCTGAATTCTTCATAGGAGGGGAAGTCAGGATGGCTGGCTTGGGATACCCCGACAAATTCCCGCAGATAATCTTCTTCCGACTTGCCGTCGTCGAACTGAGCCAATACACCCAGTCTTTCCGCCAAAGCGCGGCCCACTTCATTGATGGTCTTGCACTCAAACATGGGTTCGACCAGTTTTTGCCCGTAATAAGCCACCCCATGGCCCATGGAACGGGTGATCATGTCATTGACTTCAAACTGGGTAACACCCGGCAGGACAATATCGCAATACCGCATACTGGGAGTCATAAAATTATCCATACCCAGGATAAACTCGCATTTGCTGTCATCTTTAAGCAGCGCAGCGGTCCGTCCAGAATCGGAATGCTGATTGATCAGGGTATTGCCGCCGTAATTGATGATCATTTTGATGGTCGATTTTGTTTTGTCCGCACCTTCAATGCGGTCCTGCTCTTTAGTCAAAATTCTTTCAATGGCGTCGGTCCACATGAAGATGGAGATCTTTGTCTTGATCGGATTCGTTCCAATGGGATAGTTGCCCGTTTTTACGGAAGGGCCGCCTTCATACAAGCCAGGATTGCTGCCCAAAATTCCCACATTGCCGGTCATGAATGACAGTACAGGAACCGCCAAAGACTGAAATTCTCCGTTGCCATGGCGCTGAATTCCCCGTCCTTGCAGGATAAAACCGGGCTTGGTCCCGGCAATGTCCCGGGCAAGCTGTTTGATGGTTTCCACGGGAATCCCGGTGATCTCTGAAGCCCATTCGGGTGTCTTCGGCTTGCCATCACTTTCACCAAGGATGTAGCTCTTGTAGGAGTTACCGGCGGGAATCCCTTCCGGCATGTGTTCTTCGTCAAAGCCAAGGCAATATTTGTCCAGGAAGGCTTGATCATGCAGGCCTTCGCTGATCATAACATAAGCCATACCGGCAACCAGGGCACTGTCCGTAGTGGGCCGGATGGGAATCCACTGATCGGCAAAGGTGCTCACTGTGTCACTATGACGGGGGTCAATAACGATAATGCGTGCTCCGTTTTGTTTGGCTAATTTCAGGTAATAAGTGGAGTTAAAGCCGCCTACCCGGGTACAGGCAGGATTATCCCCGAACATAACAATCAGTTTGGCATCAGGGAAAGTGGTGGGGGAACTGCCGCTATAAGGATCGCCGAACATATAGGGAACTGCATACATATAGTTGGCCTGGCTGTAGTTGCCATAGCTTTGCAGATAGCCCCCCATGATATTAAGAAGCCGGCGCAGAGAGTTATTGGAGTTGGTTTGATTCAGTAAGCCGTAAGCTCCACAGGCATAGTTAAAATAGACAGATTCATTGCCATACTGATCGACAATCCTGCGCAGCTCCTTGGCGGTGGTGTCAAAGGCTTCTTCCCAGCTGATGCGGGCCCATTCGCCGCTGCCCCGCTCTCCTACCCTTTTCATGGGGTATTTAAGCCGGTCGGGATGATAAAGCCGCTGCCGCTGGGTTCTGCCTTTTAAACAGGCCCGGGCCTGCAAATCCTCCGGGGTATCAGGTCCCACATTATCCGTGCCAAACCTCACGACCACCCCATCCTTGACATAGGCTTTAAGCTGGCAACGACCGCCGCAGTTATGCCAGCAGATCGAAGGTTTCTCCTCGGCACCGGCAAGGCGCTGTCCGGCTTGCACTACTGCGGGCTCACCACTGGCCTGAGTCTGTGTGCTGCAGCCCACGAGAGAGGGGGCTATCGCTGCAGTAGCTGTTGCGGCTGCGCTCCATTTCACAAAGGCACGCCGACTGATTTTGGGTTTATTCTGCAACTCTGGTTGTTTTGACATTCCTTTCCCTCCTTGTTCTATAGTAGAATTAAAGATAAGACCTTTCTTTAATCAAGTTATCACATTCACGTTTGTTCAGGCTTCCAAAATCCCGTGAGATTTTTTGTATCACTATACTATGAGGCACAAGTTATAGTTATAATAATTGAGAACAGTAAAGACCCCGCTGGGAGCAATAATTGACCATACAGATACCGAGGAGGTTGGTAAATGGACACTACTGAGCAAAAGGATCTGCTGGAGATCCGCCAATTTATGTACTCCTTTTTAAGCGCAGTCTTTCTCTATCCACCCCAGGCAGAACAAGTCACCATGATTTTACAGCGCCAGCTATTTAAGGAGTTTCCCCTGGATATCGCCGATGAGCAGTATCAAGAGGCCTTAGCTAACTTAGTTCGTTGGACGAATGAAAACTGTGCCTCCGATCTCGTGAATGTGACCTCAAGCCTGAATAAGGATTATACTGCCTTGTTTATTGGTCCCGGCCATCTTGCGGCCCCACCCTGGGAATCCGTGTACCGCACAGAAGAAAGGCTTACCTTTGGCGAACCTACTTTGGAAGTCAGAGAGTGGTATCAACGCTGCGGTCTGGAGTTCGTTCACAAGAACTCTGAGCCGGATGATCATTTCGGCCTGGAGCTGGAGTTTATGAGCAAGCTTATCGCCAGTGAGCTTGAGGCTTGGGAGGAAGACGATGTCATTAAGGCTGAAGGATTAGCCCGTGAGCAGCTGGCTTTTCTTGACGAACATTTGCTGCGCTGGGCAAAAGAGTTTACTCAGGATGTTCAAGCCAGCGCTCAGACTCTTTATTACCAAGGATTGGCCCAATTAGCTTATAGCTATCTGATTTGGGATAGCAAACAATTAAGAGACGGTAAGAACACTTAATTTTCGTCAGGAAAAGAACCCCCCTAAAAAAGCGCCCTTATCTCACCATACACGGGAGATAAGGGCGCTTTTCTTCACTTCAGACCATTTCAGACACAAAAGGCTCCATAGAGGGGAACCGACCATAGGTTATCCGTCTTGCCAAAATTCTTCTCTGAAAAGCGAATGCAGTAGGCAAGCAATAAAGGAATGTAGTAATTGTTGATATTAACTTATATTATTGGCTATAATAATATCAAATATTAAATCTAACGGAGGTTATTATGGCTTATATCAAGCGAACTATCGAAACTACGATCGAAAACGCAGCAAAGATGTTCTCTACCGTCTTAATCACAGGGGCCAGACAGGTAGGTAAAACAACTGTGCTAAAACATATAACCGGAGATATCTCCTATCTGACACTGGATGACCCTATTCTGCTTCTAAATGCTCTTGAAGAAGCAGGGAGCTTTTTCAAATCAACACCGCCACCTGTGATCATCGATGAAATACAATACGCACCCAATTTATTTCCTTATATTAAAATGATTGCAGATGAAAACGGTAAAAAAGGACAATTTTATTTGACCGGTTCACAGCAATTCAAGATGATGAAAAATGTTAGCGAAAGCCTTGCCGGGAGAATAGGGATTATTAATTTATTAGGTTTATCACTTCGCGAAATTAAAGGGGATGCTGATTTTAATAAAGCTTTTATACCTACTGAAAGCTATCTTGAGACGAGAAGACTTTCTGCTAAAGAATTAAACTATAAAGAAATCTGGAAAATTATCTATAAGGGCTCCATGCCGGCTATGTATGCGGATGAACTTGATTGGCAGCTGTTTTATGGTTCTTACACCAAGACATACCTTGAGCGTGATGTCAGAGAGCTTACCCAGGTTGGTGATGAATTAAAATTTATTAAATTCATGACAGCTATGGCAAGTAGAACTTCGCAAATGCTTAATTTAACTTCTATTGCTAATGAGGTAGGCATCAGTGTACCCACAGCGGATCGATGGCTTTCTATTTTAGTTTCTTCCAACATCGTGTATTTGCTTAAACCCTATTATAATAACATCATGAAAAGAGCTGTTAAAACTCCTAAACTGTATTTTCTGGATACAGGGCTTGCGGCCTATCTTACCAAATGGAATTCACCCGATGTCATCGAAGCCGGGGCCATGTCCGGCGCATTTTTTGAAACTTTTGTTCTAGCAGAAATACTTAAGGGTTACTACAATGCCGGAATATTAGAACCAGCACTATGCTATTACAGGGATAAGGATGCTAAAGAAATCGACATTATTTTAGAGGAAAATGGCACTTTATATCCTATCGAAATTAAGAAGACCGCTAATCCAAGTAAAGAACATATTGCAAACTTTTCAGTGTTGGACCGGCTCAAAGATATGAAGATTGGCACCGGCTGCGTTGTTTGCATGTATGACAAAGTCATTCATATCAATGATAACAATGTAAGTATTCCTGTAACCTGGTTGTAAATGACAGCTTCGCTTAATCAAGAGCCTCGCCGAGTATTCAAAAACAGTCGGCGAGGCCCTTTTTTTACAGGCTATTCGGTTAATCTCTGCAGCTCACTTTAAAGGAACAACCCCTGTGAATAAAAGGGACTAGTACCATTCTTCATCAAAATAATGAGCAATGAATTCATCTGGCGCAATTGTCTTTACCGGTACTCTCATGCTTCTTTAACCTTTCCTCCCGAGCTAGTTCTAAAGAAGCCTCTTTAGGAAGAATACCGAATAAGGACTTGGCAACTTCGATCTTATTATCCTCCACCTTAGATAGCTTGGCAACCGCTTTTCCATTCCTCATAATGATGATTTCTTCCTCAGAAGCCAGGGTTAGATATTTCCCCATATTCTCTTTTAATTCAGTCGCGGTAATAAACATAGATATCACCCTTCGCAATAACCCATCATTTTCTTCACGATACTATTATAGCAAATTCGTACGAAATTACCAACTCAGCTTCGTCCAGTCTTGTTTTGGAATAAAACCCCGGGCTTTGATGGCGGCGGCTGCTTCGTCCGATTGCAGCCATTTCAGGATACCTCTGGCACTATGCTCTGCAGGCAAATCCTTTCTCACCACCGCATAATACCCATCAGCCAAAGAATAAGAACCTTTGGCAATGTTCTCTTCCGTAGGCTCTACTCCTTCAAAGGAAAGAATTTTAAGGCGGGAGCCGATTTCCGTCACCTCATTCATATTCTGGAGATAGGTATACAAGGTATAGCCTAAAGCATAGCTGTCGGTGGGCTTGCCATCCAGTCCCCCATGATGATAAAAAGCCACCAGTTCCAGCATCCCTTCCATGGTCAGCTCCACATAGTTTTTTTGGATGCCCGGGTGCATGGGCTGATCATGCAGCACTAAGTTATCCAGCTGGGACTGACTGCCGCTGTCGGCATTCCGGCAAATGGGGATCAGCTCCTTATCCGGGCCTCCCAGCTCGGACCAGCTTCTGATGCCATAGTCAAGATAAATGGTTCGCACCTGGTCCCCTGTAATGTTATCCGCAGGGTTTTCCGCCGGTGTGATAAAGATAAGGGCTTCCGCAGCCACAGGGTGGAATTCCAGCTCCACTCCGGATTCTTGAGCTAAAGCAAGAACCGCCGCGGAGGGGTAAGGCACAAGAATCAGATCCACTTCTCCGGCGATTAAGCGTTTATAGGAAGGTACTGTTTTGGAGACCTCCATGGGCAGATTTTCATTATCCAGGTAACGATACATGGCCTGATTAATGGCCATGGCGATTCCTTGGGTGGACGTTGAGCCATCGATGCGGGGATAATTCTCATGGGTGATGCCATAGTGAGCAGCCGTTTCACTCATGGTGTTATAGACATTGTCCGGTTTCACTTCCTGTGTCGGTGCGGGCGGAGCGGATACGGCTTTTTCCTGATGGGTGCAGCCGCTCAGGAGCATAGCCGTTATAACGATAAGGATCAAAAACCGTCTTTTCATACGAACCTCCACTTTCTCACTCCGGCAGGCATCGGCAAAGCTTCGCCCCCGAAGTCTTGCCCGGTGATCATACATACCAAATAATTAGGCGCGGAACTCAACTTTTCCAGTTGAATTCTTCAGCAATGACCTGTTTTCCTCCTCTTTGGGAAGATTCCTAAGTAAAAGCTCGTGTCAAAGAACTGCAAGTTCCCTGACACGAGCTTTTACTTTTAAAATAGAAAGCAAACCTAAATCCCCTCGAACACCGGTTTTAAATCAATCAGCAAATCGGGAAAAATAGCCGCTTTGATCTTATCATTCTCTGCATAGATTTCCGGGCGGCCGTACTTTTGTTCACGCAGTACAAAGACGCTAACAAACCTTCCCTCCGGTTCAACGATCCAATATTCTCTAACCCCTGCTTTTTCATACTTATTAAACTTGACAAGCTTATCCATCTCAGTGGATGTAGGCGATATAATTTCAACGATTAAATCCGGAACACCACAACAGCCCTTTTCATCTATTTTAGATTTGTCGCAGACTACTGTAATGTCTGGTTCCACGACCTTTATGATCTCTTCATCGTTTTTCTCATCATTCTCTATTAATCTTACACAGAACGGTGCCGGATAGACTTTGCCGGCTTTCCCTGCAAGATACTGATGAAACTGAACCAATAGACCAGTTAATATCTCTTGATGAACAGAAGATGGTGCCGCCTGCATATATGCTACACCATCAATGATTTCCCAGCGCTCATGTTGAGGCCAGGAAAGATAATCAGCGTAGGTAAAGTTTCCTCTCTCTTGTGGCAGTGGCATTTAATCAGTCCTCTCCTTATTATAATCGCCTACCCATATTATACCAAGTTCTCTTCTGAATTTCACCTGTTATACAAATTCATGGCTTTATCCCCGTCCTCTTTGGCCCACAAGGTTACCGCCTTTATCCCCTTATCCAGGATCTCCTCCAGAACGGGGAGCTCCTCCTTGGTAAAGGAGGCCAGAACATAGCGGGCAGAATCCCAACCGGCGGTCGGTCTGCCGATACCCACCTTAAGCCTCCAGAAATCCTCCGTTCCCAATTCGGCAATGGTGGATTTAATCCCATTGTGTCCACCGGCGCTTCCCGAACTTCTCAGGCGCAGGCGGCCGATGGGCAGATCCATGTCATCGTAGACCACCATAATATCCTTCGGGGCAATCTTATAGAATTGGGCCAACTCCCGAATAGAACGGCCACTTAAATTCATAAAGGTCTGAGGCTTAAGCAGATAGACCTTCTCTCCCCCCATCATTGTCTCAGCCACCAAGCCTTGGAACTTGGGGCGAAAATCCAGTTTTAATTCTTCAGCTAAGCAATCCAGCAGGAGAAATCCGGCATTATGCCGGGTCTCCGCATATTGTCCGCCTGGATTGCCCAAACCGGCGATAAGCTTCATGAAACTCCACTCCTCTAAGCATATTGAAGACATCCCGTGAATACATTGATGATAGCAGATTTATGTGTTCTTGCACAAGAAATAAGGGGGTATTACGATTGAAACCAAGTAAAGAATTTTTATCCTTACCGATCGTCTCCCTAAGCGAAGGACAGCATATCGGATATGTGAAAAGCCTGGTCATAGACGCTCAGGCCAAAGCTCTGGCCGCCCTGGTCATCGATCCCAAGGGCTTCTTCAGAGACCAGCGTATCATTCCTTATGCTAAGGTCGTCAGCGTCGGTGCTGATGCCATTACCATCGACAAAGGAGCCTATGTAGAAAAGTCCGCCAGCCTGCCCGAAATCTTAAGCCTGATCAAGGAAAAACTGACCATCATCGGCACCCGGGTTATTACTCAGAGCGGCAAAACCCTTGGCGTAGTGGAAGAATATTATGTGGACCCGGATACGGGCAAAATCACCC
Source organism: Desulfitobacterium sp. LBE (assembly GCF_007830365.1). NCBI lineage: Bacteria > Bacillati > Bacillota > Clostridia > Eubacteriales > Desulfitobacteriaceae > Desulfitobacterium > Desulfitobacterium sp. LBE. The sequence goes on from NZ_VLKD01000001.1 coordinate 3,388,420, forward strand.
AGATGGAGATTTCCGGCGGAAAGATCGAGGGGTTCTTCAGCGGCAAGGCCATTCTCGAAGCTGACTATGTGGTCACCATCGGCCAGGATGTTATCGTGGCTCAAAAAGGCTGTGAAACCAGTCTTATGATAGCCGATAAGGGAATCAATGATACCTTTAAATCCGTCCTCCGCTCCACCTCCAATCTGGCTTCGGGAACAGGCCAGGCCTTTGGTAAGATCTTCAGTAAAAAGGATAAAGACAAAAAAAAGCACTCTGCCAAGGGAAAAGCCAAAGGCAAAGGCAAGGATGCCGCAGATGGCAAGGCCCCTCTTACCCCTGTCATTGAAGGGGAGAGCGTGGACCCCATTCAAGATCCCCTGGCCGCAAAGGATGAGAACATTCTGTCCCCGGCCGGCGATCAACCTACTGAGGCAGCCATCATAGAGGAGTCCTCTCCGGAATCCCCAGAGACTTTTCCTGCCGAGCAGCCTCCCGAAGCCTGCCCGGAGCTCAGCCAGGTGGCTGAAACCCCTTCGCCAAAAGAACCCCTGGGATAAGGAGAATGCCTAAAAAGCCCATATAATTAAAACTATTCATCCACTTGACCACACCCCTGATCATCAGTGTACTCAAAACACACTGGCGATTAGGGGTGTGTACTGTTAAGCGCGTTAATATCCATCGTCCGGATCATGATGCCTTCTTGTCTTCACCATCCCCGGCACGTCTACATACCCTATAAGTAGGTTCACAAAAGAAAGGGCGTGCCGATAAAATGAATGCTCCAACCGGTCAACGCACTCCCCTGGTCATCGCGGCGGAAATCAACGCCATTAACCAGGAATCCAGAAGAATACTGCTGAAGAATGCCATCGAGGTGGGCCGCCGCCTCAAAGAAGCCAAGGAATTGCTTAACCATGGGGAATGGATGAAATGGCTTAAGGAATCGGTCAGTTATTCCAAGAGTACAGCCGAAAACCTGATGAACCTTTATGACGAGTATGGTCCGAAACTTCTCCCTTTATCAGATGACGATCCAAATTCCCAAACGTTTGGGAATTTGACATATACCCAGGCGGTCCTGCTCCTTGGTCTTCCCGATGAAAAACGTGAAGAACTTGTTACTCAGAATGATCTTGGCACTATGACCACCCGGCAATTGACTCAGGCCGTCAAAGAACAGAAGACACCCGTCCCGCCCCAGATCCCTAAAGATATCCAAATCCAATACGTCAGCAGAACCGTCAGTCCCCAACGGGAGAGCTTTACCAAAACCGAACCGGCATCTGCCCCTGCCCCCTCTCTCGTCAGAACTATGAAGAAAAATGCACCGCCTGCTGCCAAACCATCGCCGATGCCTTCCAGGAGCTGCTGACCGCCCTGGGCCAGCTCGCCAAGCTTGACCCCCAAACCAAGGAAAAATGCAGCCAGGATGCCGGTCAACTAGCCTCATATATGGTAGAACGGCTCAAAGACTGGCCCCCTGTGGCCGGCACCAATATGAAAGGGGTCCAAACCTACTCCACTTACGAATGGGGAGGATAAACTTGTCACCCCTGTCTCCCTGGGGACATAGACTATAGAGACGGAATAAACCGTCCTATTATGATAAAAAGGGAGATGTTAAAAATGGCAGTAGAATCATTGCCTCTAAAGGCATCCCTAGTGGTTTCCTTTCAGGCGGGGATCACCCCAGCCGGGGCTCCCATCATCAGAAAAAAGACCTTGAGCAATATACGCTTTGATGCGGCTGAACAGGACCTATATGATATCGTTCATGCGCTGTTCAGCCTGACCGATCATCCGGTATTGGATGTGGTCCTGCGCAAAGATTACGAACTGGTCGATGAAGGGTAGCTTCGGCTGCGGATACTCTTACAGACATCTGTGGTATTAAGGTGATTGATACCACGACAACCGTCTGGTCGATCCGCAAAAGGCTTGGACAGCGAAGCTGCCGGCAGATTTTGCCGGCAGCTTCGTAAAACCTATCAACGCTCATAATGAATATTGGACTTCGTATCCCACGGGGCAGATGCTTTCTCCTGTTCTGCGGCATAGCCCAACGCCTTTTGCAAGGTCTTGTCTATAGTCAGGACTTGCTTGCCATTTCCTCTTGACAGCAGTTTTCCCCGATAGGGTATGTCATTGATGACTCCGCATACAAAAATCGTGCCCTTTGGCATTTGAAAAACTTCTTTGGCGTCAAAGGGTATTTCCATTACTGTCAGACGGCCATCCTTGCCTATCTGTGACTGAAATTTCACCATTTTCGCTCTCCTGACTCCGCTTGGGTTTGATGGGCACCAACAGATCAAGTTGTGTGCCAAAGGGCGATGTATCTTCAAGATGATGGATGGCATTGAGTTGTTCTTCCAGAGAAGGATCGGCGCTTGGATCGGCCGGATCTGTCCGGGGCGAAAAGTCCACCTCAAACTGCTTTTTGACAAGGGGCGCGGGCACCTCCATATCGCCGGGGATAGACACCCATGCTTCATATCCCAGCGAACCGCCCGACTGTTCGCTGGCCGGATTATTAAACCCGATGCGGCGGAAATCCGGTTTAAGCTCCACAAGTCCGCTCTCTTTAATAAATGTGCTGATGGCCGTACCCACCACTTCCTCCTGATTGTCGCCGGTGCTCTAACAAGATGCTACCGTCATCGGAGGCAGGTATAGGATGCGAATGTCTTTGAGTTGTTCCAGTATTTCACTGGCCCGGTTCAGTTCTTCCATACTCGTTTCCTCCTTTTGGGAAAGGGTTTTAATCGAAAGAGCCTGTACCAATTTCATGACCTGTTCCTGCTCAAAAACATGGGGAGATAGTGACGCGGCTTCCGCGTCATAGGCGCGATAGGCGTACCCCGGCAATTTGCTGCTCCGCAAAAGTCCCAATTGCTCATAGTAGCGGAGCGTGCGAGTGGATACGCTGTACGCTTTGGAAACTTTGGATATGGGCTGTAGTGTCATGGTTTTTGCTCCTTCTTATGCTAAGCATACAGTACGACACGACGTCAAAGTCAAGCCGACAAGGAAAATGCTCCATAAAACAAACTGATCTCACCTTTATCATAAAACAAAAGAAGTCGATTGCAATAGCGACCAACTTCTTTTAATAATAATTGCAGTTGAGATGGTGAGATTTGTGCTGCAACTCAGGTCAATTGCCGGTGGACGAGATTAGCGAAAATGCCGCCCTTGCTCATCAGCTCATCATAGGTGCCACTCTCAACGATTCTTCCCTGATCCATAACGATGATCTTGCTGCAGTTAATGATCGTGCTCAAACGGTGAGCGATGACGATCCGGGTGACTTTCAACCGGTCGAGGCTTTGACTGACCATAGCTTGGGTTCGATTATCCAGAGCACTGGTAGCCTCATCAAAGAATAGTATTTTCGGCTGATTAACTATAGCCCGGGCAATCATCAAACGTTGCCTTTGTCCGCCTGAGAGGGTCGAGGCTCCTTCGCTGATCATGGTATGCATTCCCATGGGCATGGCCTGGATATCCTCCTCCATTCCGACCATTTTGGCCGCAGCCCAGGCATCATCGATCGTGAGATAAGGATTGGCACCCACAATATTCGTGAAAATATTCCCTGACATGAGCTGACCATTTTGCAGCACAACGCCCAGTTGCTTCCGGATCGCCCGTATATCCACTTTTTCAAGGTCCTGGCCATCGTAATATATCTTCCCATTCTCCGGCTTTTCAAAGCCCAACAAAATCCTTAACAATGTCGACTTTCCACAACCGGAAGTGCCCACTAAAGCGATATAATCCCCCTCCTCAATCCGGAAGGATACATCGTTCAAAACCAAAGGCCCATCCACTTTATAGCGAAAAGAAATATGATCTATTTCGATGGAGCCTCTGAGGGGGGCGGGTGCGATTTTCGTCTCATCGTACTCCGGCAGGGTCTCCAGAATCGGTTTCGCCCGTTGATAAAGGGGGATCACACTATATGCACCCATAACCGACTCCGTCAAGGACGTCATGGACAGCATAAACGAGACAAAGGCCGCATTAAAGCCAATGAACTCCCCTGGTGTTAATCGACTATGGTCGGCAATCAAAGCATAAAAAATGATCATGCCGGCAAGGATGGGAAAAACATCATGAAAGGTCGTCAGCCAGTTCCCGAGAATCCTCCTTTTAAAGACGAACTGACGTTGTTCACTGAATCTCTCAGCCCACCTGTGAAAAACTCTAACCTCGGCACCGGCTACCCGAAACTTTGTAATACTGCCGATCAGCTGCAGCATCATCCCCGCGATTTGATGCGAAGCTACTAAGATCTTTCGTTCATAATGCACTTGCAGGTAACCCAAAAACCCTATGATCAGCAGTTCAACAGCCACTAAGATCGTGGCTACACCGGCGAGCCGGCGATCATAATAGAACATTAAAACCAGTGTAAAAACCGAAAAGATGCTGGAAAGAACCGTATTCAACGTCACACCCGAGAGAATTTTGCGGATCTGACTGATCCCCATTGCCCGCATCGCCAATTCACCGGCTGGAAACTGTTTAAAAAACGGCACAGGCAGGCTCAACAAGCGGTCCCAAATAGCTGCTTGTATGGCGCCCTCCATTTTCCCCTCGATCCGCAAGGTAGCTAAGCTGCGCACAAACTGGAAGATCATCGCAGCCAGGGCGCTGGCTCCCAGAAAAAAGGCCAGTTGGACCAGGTGTCCCCTCTCCCCCTCGGGAATAATCGTATTAAAGATAATTCCCGTGGCCAGAGGTATGGCTGTCCCCAGGATACCACCCAGAACACCCATCAGAAGAATCATCAGGAAGTCCCTGGGCCAGCTGTTTCCCCAGCCTAGGGCCAGCAGGTCACGGGCGGTGATTTTTCCCCCGGCCAAAGGGCGGTAGAAGATAAAAGCGAAGGCATCAATCTCCTGGGCCGTTTCGCAGTCAACAGCTCTGGTGACCCCCAGGGTATAATCATGGATATAATAGCTTGCCGGCGTGGCAGGGATTAAGGCAATCGGACGCCGGTCTTCCTTCATATAGCCCAGGAGGGGGCCGCTATCCTGGGTATACCAATCGCCGTGCAGGGACACTTCCCTCACCCTTATCCGTGAAGCCCGGGCGATCTCCTCCAGCAACATCACTTGGGGACTGCCCGGGACTTCGGGGGGTGCGGCGATCCCGATCTGCATAGTTTGACCCACGAGGCGGCAAGCGTCCAGCAGGGGATCTCCCGTCTGCCCCGCCAGGACTTTGGCCTCCACTTTTTCCGTGATGGCCGCCAACCTTGTGATAGCGTTGGCCATCAACCGTTGATCGGATCGGCTTTTCTCTGCCAACCTTTTTCGCTCTGCTGCTATTTTTTCGTCCCAAAGATCGCTCATCCCTTGCAACACGTGCGAATGGTACCTTGCGCGAAGTGAATCATTAGTTAAATACTCATATTCAGATAGCACCACCTCGGCGGTGGGCGCAACTTCATCTTGAGAAAATACGAGGCCGGAGGATGTCCTTGCTTCCCGGAAGATGTCCCCGCGTTGGCTGATCCGGGCTAACGTATGAAGCCATTGGCCTATAGCCCCGTAAATCTTCCCCCCATGAACCGGCCCTTGGCGCTCCTTCTGCGCTTCGCCGTCAGCTTCTTCCTCCCCGTCCCCAAGCAGCCCTGTCAGTTGTCCGATGTCAAGCCGCAGCAGACGCGAGCCCGGTAGCCCTGAGACCAACAGGCCTTTTTGGTGAGGGGAGCCTTCAGGAGTTATCCCGAAAAGCCAATCACCGGCCCGGGCTTCAAATAAGAACGTTTTAGTCCCCGCCTGCAGCTGATTTTCCATAGTCGCCAAAAAGACAGCCGCCTTCCCCCGCTCCACCAACCAAACAGAGCTATCCCCCTGAAGAAACAGTGGTTCCTGGCCATCCAGAGGGATACTCATTCCCGCTTGCTTCACGAACTCCCCATAATCTATCTCGCTCACCTGCCGATCACGACTGTTTATTTTGCTTGGCCCACATTCAACCCGTAGCGATCAGTTTGGCATAAGTCCCTGCACGCTCATGCAGCGACCCATGGGTTCCCCGTTCAATAATCTTCCCCTTTTCCAGCACAATGATCTCATCACAATCCCGTATCGTACTGAGCCGGTGGGCAACAATAATGCAAGTACATCCCCGGTAACGAATATGTTCATCCACTTTTTTTTCCGTTATGGGATCAAGAGCGCTGGTGGCTTCATCCATAATCAGAATGGCCGGATTCTGGGCTAAAGCCCTGGCGATCTCCAGTCTTTGCCTCTGACCGCCGCTATAATTTTTACCGCCCTCTTCCACCATTTGCTCATAGCCCCCCGGACGGGCGGTAATATCATCATGGATACAGGCATCCCTGGCAGCCCGGATCATCTCGAACTCCGAAATAGTCCCATCCCAGAGGGTAATATTCTCTTTGACCGTCCCCTGGAGCATACATATTTCCTGATCCACCATAGCTAAGGAATTGCTGATCACTTCCTTGGTGAAAGAGGAGCGGGGTTGCCCATCAAAAAGAATTTCACCTGACCAGGGATGATGGATGCCGGCGATGATTTTAGCGATAGTGGATTTGCCGCTGCCGGAGCCGCCCACAAGCGCTACCCGTGACCCCGGCCTTAAACTTAGGCTGAAATCCTCGATCAATGGCGGTTCCAAAATGCTATAGCCAAAGGTAATGTTCCTGAGTTCCACATAGCCGGATAGCTTCTGACCGGCCGGGGTTGCCGCTGTTCCCCCTAAATCCACCCGCTCCCCTCGACCCTCCTGATCCCCTTGCTCCCGATCGAGGGGATAGTTTAATACATCATCTAAACGATTCATCTCACCTGTCATTTCCTGAAGCTCAGCGCCGAGACCCACCAGTCCGGTGACCGGTGTCATGAAGCTGCTCATCAAACTCTGGAAAGCCACCAGCATGCCGATGGTCATTTGACCTTCGAGAATCAAAAAACCGCCGATCACCAGGACAAGGGCGTTATTGATCCCGGTTAGAAAACTGGGGAATACGGATAAAAACTGTGAAGAAACTCCCAGCTCCTGTTCAGCATTGAGCAATTTCGCCTGATATCCCGACCATTGAGCAAAGAAGTTGGCTTCCGAGCCTGTGGCTTTGAGGGTCTCGATAATTTGCAGACCCGCCATACCCGAGCCAATCAGCTTTCCCTCATCTTGAAGCAATTTGCGGTTCAAATCCACTCTCCGGGCCGAAACCGCAATCAAGTAAACTACATTGATGAAAGCGATCACCAACCCTACCAGGGCTAAAATCCAGCTATAGGTGAGCATTAAGGCAAAATAAAACATAATCATGAGGACATTAAGCGCCGTAGTGGCCAGTTTACCTGACAAGAGCTTCGCTACTTTATCGTTGCTTTGTATCCTGGACGTAAGATCACCGGCTGCTCGCTGGGAAAAGAATTCACTGGGCAGCCGGAAAATATGCCACAGAAACTGACCGGAGGTGGCTAAGGCGATCTTCGTCTCCAGTCTGAGCAAATAATATTGCTGCATCCAGGTTAAAACTCCTCTGAGCATGGCCGTAATGCCCATCCCCAGCAGCAAAGGCCACACCCAGGAATGGAGACCGCCCAACAAGATATCATCGACAAATACCCTGGAAAACACAGGGATTATCAAGCCGGGGATTACTAAAGCCAGACCCAATAGAACGATGTAGAGCAAGGCCTGCTCTGAGCCTTTAAGCCTTTTCCTTAAGGCCAGGCTCAAACTAGGTTTTCTGCTGTCCTTTTGAAATTCAGTTGTCGGTGTAAAGGAAAGAACAATACCCGTAAAAGCCAGGTTGAATTCTTCCTCGGAAACGGTTCTCCTGCCTGCCGCCGGGTCGTTGAGGACTACTTTTCCTTTATGGAAGCCTTCGAGAACGAGGAAGTGGCTGAAATTCCAGTGAATAACCAGGGGCAGGGGCATCCTGCGCAGGGCTTCCGGTTCTTTTCGGTAACCCTTTGCTTCCAGACCATAATTCCTGGCGGCTTTCAAAAGATTGCTGGCTTTGCTCCCATCCCGGGATACCCCACAGGCAATTCTTAATTCCTCCAGGGTGATATACTTTCCATGATAAGCCAGAATCATAGCCAGGGACGCCGCTCCGCACTCCACAGCTTCCATCTGCAGCACGGTGGGAACCTTGACGATTTTCTCTTTTACCACCTAATCCCCCTCTTTTCCGGCCCGCTTACCCCTTAAAAAGGGATGATTTTCTGAATGGGTTTCTCCCGCTTGGTGATAATTTCTGTGGTAATGATGGTCCCACTCTGAAAAGACATGGGCGGCCCCAGGGGAGATGACCAGCGATAGCCGCTCTCCGTAGCGCTGTCCGGAACCAGGTCGATCTTCACCAGTAAAGGGGCACCCTGTCCTGCCAAAAAGGCGACCAGGCTTTCATTGCCCAAGATCTGCATCATACTTTGCGCCGTTGCCGGATACTCTGCTACCCTATTCACCCTCCCCAGCAAGTAGCCGTACTCCTCTTTATTGACCGTGGTCGGAGAAATCTGACATTCCATGCCGGGACGGAGCAGTCCACCCTGCTCGGCCGGAACATAAACCACGGCTTCCAGCTTGACTGTATCACCATACTGTTCAAGGGTTGCCAGGGTATCCCCCGGTTTGATGATACTTCCCTTGCTCATAGTTAACTCCAAGATACGGCCATCAACTTCTGACACAACCTGGGTCTGATAGATCAACTCACTGCGCAGCTGCTGTATCTGTTCTTCGATACCAGCCAAGGCCGGATCTTCTCCCTGACTGTTCCTGTTCAGGTCGGCCTGGCTGCTTAAGAGCCCCTTGATTTGATCGACCAGCTCCGGTTGCTCAATCCTGGCGACGACATCCCCCTGCCTGACCTCCTGCCCCACCTTCACCCGAATATCACTGACCTGACCGGAGGCGTGATGCTGCAGAGAAAACACGCCCCCATTGTTCAGAAGTATACCTTGTCCCTGAATTTTCGTGGGGATGCTCCCTAATAGTCCCCAGGCGACCCCGCTCATAAGAATCAGGCCTATAGCCAGCAAGGCCAGCCAAGCCTTAGGTGACGTTACCTGAATCCGCTGATCAAGCTGCTCCGGGGAGGACAGTCTCGTCAAGGAAACGTCACGAAATAACCCCTGCCTCATCATCTTCACCTCCCCTAATGCCCAAGATACTCAAACCGTCCGTCCCTGATCTTTTTCAACACTACCAAATCGCCGATGTCATCACCCCGCCCATCAAACCGGTGCACCCCCATCACGCCCTCCCATGGTCCCAAGTCCCTTAACTCCTGGGCAAGTGTCGCCGGATGGGTCAGATCGGACTTTTCCAAAGCAGCCGCCAACAGGGTGACCGCATCATAGCCTGCTGCCGCATAGGAGGTAGGTGGTTGCTGGTATTCCCGCTGGAAGGCTTCCACAAAATCCTGAGTCCTGGAACCCGGACGCTGGGGGTTAAAGAAAGAGCCTACCAGTAACCCTTCCGTCGTCACCCCGGTGTCTTCGGTCAGGGAAAGGGTGTCCCATGAATTGCCGGCAATTAAAGGAACCCCAATGCCCACAGTTTTAGCATCCACCAAAAATTGAGCTCCCCCTCCTGTCGCGGTCTTAGCAACAAATATCCCATCCATACCAAAGGCTTGCCATTTATCATGCAAGCGTTCCAGATCCTTCAGATTGCCATAGTAGTTAAAACGATCGACGATCGTTATTCCTTGGACACGGGCATAGTCTTCAAAGGCATTGGCCAAACCATTGCCATATGAATCATCGGTGTAATAAATAACCATCCGCTCATGGCCCTGCTCTGCAAGATAAACCGCCAGTTGCCGGGCAATCTCTTGATCCGAGGGAACATTGCGAAAGACATGAACATACCCATGATCAGTCAGGTCAGGTGAAGTCGAAGCCGGGGATAGCATGACCAATCCGGCTTGATCATAAATCGAGGCCGCTGGAATCGAGATAAAAGAATTGCGATGACCAATCACAGCCTGAATCCCTTCATTATCCGCGAAGGCTTGAGCGATGGCCAGTCCCTTTTCCAGCTCTGCCTCGTCATCAGCCTTAACCAGGCCCAGCTTGCGTCCCTGTACACCACCCTGCTCGTTAATCTCTTGAACGGCCAGCTCAAGACCCTCGGCAAATAAATCATCGAGAGAGGCAAAGGGCCAGGCAACACCGATGAGGATTTCCTCACTCGGGTTGGCCTGGGTACATCCCAGAGGCCATAAGCTGAGCCCGAAAACGAGGATCATCGCCAGAGATTTCTTGATCTCCCTGCTTTTCAACATATCCACACCTCTATACCTTACTCTCCTATTTATCCCATTTGTATCAGCCTAAAAAAACCAGAAGGATTTGACTCATCCCCATCTATTTAATACGTCAGATTTGATCATCCATTACAGAGATCTTTGCTATGAAAGCAATTCCATCCTTATGTTCTGTAATGCTCCTGCCCTTTTTACGTATAAACTGGTAAATGGACATTAGGGAGAGAACTATATGAGCAAAAAGGAAGTCAGTCCCTTTCACCTGTTTGAATACCGAGGCCATCCTTATCTGCTGAATATCGAAAAGATGGCGGCCCATCCAGTGAGCACGGAGCTTTTGCCAATCTTGCATAAAGTTGGGGAGCCGCAAACAAGACTTCCGGCCGCTCAGGAAGAAATCCTCAGGTCGTGGGACCTGATTAGAGAATGCAAGGAAAAGGACACACCTGTCGCGCAGATGGAGCCTATACCGATCACTTATATGTACCTTTTTCTCACCCAATCCTGTAATCTGCGTTGTATTTACTGTTATGGCGATGGCGGCAACTACGGAACCGGCGGCAGTATGGATATCTCCACAGCCAGACAAGCAGTGGATTGGCTTATCGGCAAAGCGGGCAAAATGAAAAAGATCTATCTGGGCTTTTTTGGGGGTGAGCCCTTTATCAATTTCCCCCTGATGAAAGCCACTGTGGCCTATGCCAGCAGAAAAGCTCAGGAAGCCCACAAGGAAGTGGAATTCTTTGTGACGACCAACGCTACGTTATTGGATGAAGAAAAAATCGCCTTCATTCAAGAGCATCAACTTTCCGTGCAGATCAGCTTTGACGGACCAAAGGAAATCCAGGATGCCCAACGTCCCTATGCCAACGGTCAGGGCTCTTATGACTCGATCGTGCCGAAAATTAAAAAATTACTGGCCCTCGCTCCTAAAGTTTCCGGACATGCGGTGCTTTGGGGGGATACTGATCCTCAGCTTGTAAAGGCTACCCTGCAGGACCTAGGATTGACCTCCCTCTCCCTTTCCCCGGCTTCCCATTCCCTCTTCCCTGCTGAGTCTGAAAAAAAACAAGGCATCCGCAAAACGCAAAGACAACTCCGGACTTTGGAACAAGAGGCCAAGGACTGGTCACACCATATCCGGAGCAGGGACCAGGATACCCTCCGTAGTTTAAAAGCAAGCAACGAGGGATATGGGGTTTATTCCGGTATATTGGCCCTGCTGCATCATCGCCATAAGTACCATTTTTGTGGTGTGGGCCGTAAAATGGTGGGGATCTCCGTAACAGGGGATATCTATCCCTGTCACCGCTTTGTGGGCAATGAAGCGTATAAACTGGGACATGTCAGCGAAGAGGCGTTTAACCGAGCCGATTATCTCCAAAGCTCTCTCTACTCTCAGGCAAACTGTGTCTCCTGCTTTGCCCGCTATTATTGTGCAGGCGGCTGTCTGCATGATCATCTTAGCTCCAGCGGCTCCCCAGATGTTCCTGCAGAAGAGATCTGCCGCCTCAGACGCCGTGAATTGGAACTGGCAGCCGTCATCGCAGCCAACCTCAGCTCTGATGACCAGGCCTTCCTAATCAATGAACACATTATTCCTCCCCAACCCTGCCCCCTGGATTTTTAAGAAGCACTAATGAAAGGAGAATCGCCCAGTGGGCGACTCTCCTTTTTATCAACGCAGGGCATTTTTAGAATGTTACCAGATCAGTTCCTTCAACCCACAAGTATCTACGACACAAGATCCCCCGGCAACAGCATCCAGCTCGCTGTCACTCATTTCCTCACCAAGCTCCTTTAGCTCGGCAGCGCTAAAGTCGAAGCCTACCTCTTTGACCAGTGCCCGGCGCTCTTCCGCGTCCTTGGCTGCCATAACTTTCTTGGCAAAGTCCTGATCGGTTTTCATTTTCTCCATGAAAGCTTTTGCGGATTCGATACTCATTTTCTGTTCCCTCCTATTATTTGTGCACCCTGTACACAGATTAGCTTCTTCAACCGTTAATACGTTTTGCTCCGGATAGTATTACAACAGATCATGACAAAACTTTTCGTCTTCAGCGATTACATTTTACAGTTTGGACATCCCCTATCCCCGGCACTGTTTCTTAACCTTGAACCACATCTGGGACATTCCTGCCACCCAAGCTGCTGAGCAAAACCTGCTGCAACATACTCCAAATCCTCTTCAGCTAGTTCTTCATCTCCACTGAATTCCCTTAAGCCAACCGGATTGGCCTGGCCTAATTGGGCTAAGATCTTTTCCTTTAAGCTACCGCGAAGCTTGCTGTTCGAGCTTAAATCCTGGGTCAGAATAGTTTCGGCTAAGAATAAAAGCTTTCTAATTTCAGGATCCTCCACCCCACCCAGGTCTTTTTCTCCGGCAATCATCCGTTCCAGATAAGCCAAATAACTATCTGCCTGTTGTTTTTCATTCATAGATACACATCCCTTGGCTTGCCAAGATTATGCGCAGCTGCCGCATGGCCCGAAAAAGGATGACACCTGTATTGCTTTCGCTGATACCAACGAGCTTGGCGATCTCACGATTGCTTAAATCACTCCAGAACTTTAGTGCAATGATCTCCTGTTCACGTTGGCTTAAGGAAGCAATGGCCTTGAGGAGATGCTGTTGAATCTCATTTAATTCCACCATAGCCACCGGGTCCGGCTCACGGGCTACGATATCTTTTGTATAGCCATCAAGGGAAATAGTATGTACTCCCTTTCGGCTGCGATAGTAATCGGTAATCGTGTTACGGGCAATGCGAAAAAGCCAGACAGAGAAAGGAGCTTTGTGCTCTTGGTAAGAGTGACCTTTGGTAAACACTTTCTCAAGGATTTGGCTGACCAGATCTTCGGCATCATGATAATCAGCTACCCGATAATGCACATAATTATTAATCCGGGGAAAGTACATCGTGTATAATTCCGTAAAGGAGGTCTCATCCTTTTGAGCAAGTCCAATCAACTCTCTTTTTTCCACTTGAGTAAGTATGGTCGCTCCCCCCTCTGCCTGAATACTTTTGCTCATAGCCTGATTATAAAAACCTAACTACCACCAAAAGTGCCACCATATGTTCACTTCGCCTTAGTGGAAAAAATGCGGATGTCGGGCTGGGACATAAAAAAGAGGAAAACCAAACTTTTGGTCTTCCTCTTCAAGTCATCTATCTAATGTCCCATCTGCGCACACCGCCGTGTCAATTCCCTGGCGCTTGACTTATCCCCTGATTGGGCATAGCCCTCCTGAAGAACCGCCGCCGCACTAAGAAAGAGTTCCTCAAGGCGGAGCCTCGTGCCTTCCGCCCACAGTGCCTCTAAGTCATTCAGATAGCGGCCGGTGTAGTGTTCCACAACCTTTTGGGCGTTGGTAAAGTTTGGCTGCCACGCAAAGTCAGCTGCCGCTTGCCGGAGGGCGTCGAGATCACAACGAATCTCAGCCATCTCCAAACGGTACAACCCCCGCTCATACAAGATCGGATTACCGGCGCCTGCACTCTCAAACGCCCGCTTTATCTCACCCCGGCGGGTATGAAATAAACTGGTGACATTAGCCTCGCTGTCCCACCACAGGTCATTGAAAATGCGTTCTTTCGCAACGCCTTCACGATGCTCCAGCAGGTAAGCCAAAAGTTCACGGGCTTTCTGGGTGCGTATCTTAATCGGGCTTTTCCGCTCATGGTCAGGAGCTATGTAAAAGGTCCCCAGGGTGTTGATATAAACCCGAACACTGGTATATCCTCCATAGTTGAGCAGCTCGCGGGTATAGTCCGTCATGATGCCTGCCTCCGCCGCCTGCTTCAAGACAGCTGCAAAAAGCGGCTTAAAGCGGATGTAGTAGCGGTGGTCATATTGGCGGGAGAGCCTCAGAAAGCGATACGTATAGCTCCGGGCCTGCTCTTCGTCACCTTCTTCCAAATAAATGGCCGCCAGCTTGCCATAAGCGAGGGTCGCGTAAGCATAGCAGCCGATTTCCTCCCCAATGCTGATCGATTTCCGATAGTATTCTATAGATTGCTCCCTATTCTTTTTATGCACCTGCAGGGCATTCGCCATCCGTCCATAGGCCACAGTCTGAAAAAAGGGAGTAGTATCTTGAATAAGCATCAGTATCCCCGCCGTAATTTCCTCAGTTTTCTCCGGCTGTCCAAAGATTTCCGTACAAGCCTTCCAGATCTTCACAAATAGCCAGTGCTCGCGGGTGCTGCGATTTAGTAGCGCATAGTCTTCCGCCATATTCAGATAGCGATCAGAGACTGAAAAATCAGCGGCTTCCCCCAAGTAATAGTTTAATTGCTCTGCAGTATTAAGGGTTTCGGCATACAACAGATAATTGATGCTGAATTCTTCATGAAGCCCCAATTGGCGCATCCGGTAAAGCTCCGCATCCAGCAAGGGCAGAGCCTTGTCTTCCTGCCCGGCAATCTGATAAGCCTTGGCCGCATAGACTCCCACACCATGGCGCATCAGCTGATCCTGCTCTTCCTGTGGAATAGCCAGGGATTTTTCATAAGCCTGCAAGCAATGTTTATAATCCCCTTTGTAAAAATAAATCACTGTGAGATAGCGCTCGAACCAGCCCTTAATTCTTAAATCCCCATTCACTAAGCACTTATTCATCATCCCTATTGTTAAATCCAAGGCTTCAGTCAGTTGGGAGGTGAGGGTCAAGTTGTGAATCTTTTCAATGACCACACCATACCAAGCTACCATGGGCGCGCCTTCCAGCAGAGGGAGCAGGCTATCCAAACACGCATTGCTTTCAGGGAAGGAAGCCCTGTTGCGCTTCACTCTTGCCAAATGGGTCATAGCCAGTATATAAAGATCCTGCTCATCACTTTTTAACTGAGGCATAACAACCCTCAGGTATTTTTCTGCCTGGTAAAAATCACCGCCATCAGAAAGGTAAATTCCTTTGACCAGTTGAACTCTTGGAGTCAGTTCAACGTGGCGAGCCTCGAGAAAATCGAAATATCTTTTCAGGTTTCTGCTGCTCCCCTTGGTGAAGAATTCCCCTGCCATAGCACTGAGACAGGCGTGGACTATTCTCTCATCCTCTGCCAGGAGGGCGTATTCAGCAGCCCGCCCATAGTCCCCGCTCTCATAGCAGCTGTCCTTGGCCTTGTGCAGAATCTCCCATCCCCTGCCCTCATCATTTTGTTGTAAAAAATTGCGGAATAAGGTGTGGTAGCGATAGGAGGTACTTGAAGTTCTCAGCGTAAAGAGGTTCCGATGCATCAGTTCTTCGAGAATCTTTTGTGAATGCCTGATATTCAGCAAATGGTTGCACACTTGAACTTCCAGCTCCGGAAGCCGGGAAGTGGCTTTCAGGAAATCCCGGATTTCCTCTGTGATTCCCATGAATATCTCATTAAATAGATAACGGCTAACATCACGGTCGGCATCAAGCCTGGCCAGCGAGAACTCTTTGTTGCCCTCTGCGGCCAAACGATAGGATTGGATGGCTAACGTCCATCCCTCAGTGGCTGAATAGGCCGCCTCATCAAAAAATCCCCATAGCCTTGCCGCTTCCTCCTGACTGAAGCACAGATCCTTTTTGGTCAGCTCGACAACCTCACCGGCCACCTTTAAGCGGAAAAGACTGCTCCACAATTCATGGCGGCTGGCCATAATCAGGGTAAGATTAGGGGGACTGCTCTTTACCCATTCCGTGAGAAGATCGATCAACTGATGATTGGTGATCACATGAACATCATCCAAAATAATGGTCAGTGTGCTGCTGCCAATCGCCTTCAGCAACCCAGAAAGAACAACCGCGGCAAAGGTATCGCTCCCCGCGAAAGGAATATAGTCTGTGGCATGAAATTCAAACTGTACAAGCTTCTCCCTTAGGGAGGATTCCAAATGCTGCAAAAAGAAGAGCGGCTCCCGATCCTTACCATCAAGGGCCATCCAGACGACATCATCACGTCCTTTGGCATATTGCAGCAAAAGGGTCGTCTTACCATAGCCCGCATCAGCATGTATGTAAGTAAGCTGAGTGCCGGGAAGGGCAATTTTATCCAGCAAGCGGGGGCGTTGAAGAAGTGCCTCAGTGACTTTTGGCCTTATGTTCCCCAACTTCATTCCCCCTTCCCATTGTCATACTATTGTTAAAACTCTAACCATTAATTAGAGCTTGCCTGCTAAAAATCCTTCTCCCTTACGCGTCATCATGCCGAAAAAAATAAAGTGCGCCTCCGCAACTGGAGACGCACTTTATTTTTTATTTTAATTCATTTCCCATCCGGCACATATTCAATCAAATCCTCTATCCTACAGTTAAACACAGCACAAATCTTATCAATCTGCTCAATCTCTATCCTTTTGGTTTCTTCATAATACATCTTGGATAAAGTCGCAGGCCTGATTCCTGTGAGCGCTGACAACGTTTTCTGATTCATTTTATGTTTCCCTAGCAGTTCGGACAGTTTGATTCTCACCATGAGAACACACTCCAATGTCTTTGTCTTTTGGCCTGATTTTATCAGTAAGCGTAATAAAAAAGTACATTTATGCACCAATATAACTACAGGAGTAAATTAATGTAGAATAGAGGTAATTAGCACACTATGATTACCTTAATGGTAATTATATTTCTCTTAGCGTTATCAAAAAACTGCCTTAGTATTCTCACAGAATCCCTCGCAGTATTCTTTCCGCTGATGTTCAATCCGCTGAGGATTCTTTAAGATTACTATAGGGGAGGCTTGAGGAAATGGAGCTGGATCCCAAAAGGCTGGGCAGAGCCATCAAGAATGCCCGTTTGGAAAACAACCTTACTCAGGAAGAACTGGCCGAGGGGGTGGATATTGCCACCGTCCATGTCAAGCAGCTCGAAGCCGGTAGCCGTAAACCTTCGGTGGATGTCCTGTATAAGCTGGCCAGATTCCTCAATTTTTCGGTAGACGCCGTATTCTTTCCCGAGCGGACGAATGGGTGGGAGCTACAGCGTAAAATCGAACTCAGCCTGAATAACTCTTCTACGCATGAATTGCAGGTTATTTATACCACTTTGATCGAATTGCGACGGGTCCTATCTTCGCTGCAAGCCCAAGAAGAGCCGCCGCCCGATAGTACGGAATGACGCAAGCAATGCCCCAAAACGCGGGGTGAAATAGATGTAGATAAGGAGAATTTGCCCTATGAAAATCGCTTTATGTGATGACATTCTACCTCTGCGCCGGATGCTGGAGGCCATGATGAGGGAATACGAAAGGGAGAAGAATGTCCGGTTTCAAATCCGCCAATTTGGGAGCGGTGAAGAACTGCTGAAGCAGGCGGAAGAAGAGCACCTCCATTTTGATCTGATTTTCCTGGACCAGTGTATGAAAAAACTGTCCGGCGCAGAAACAGCACTGCGCATCCGGGAGTATGACACGGCCTGTCAGATCGTATTTTGCACCGGATCCGGGGCTCACCCTCAGTTCGCGGAGGCTTCACCGCTGAGAATCCTGGAGAAGCCGATCGATATGGAGGATATCTATGTTATCCTTGATGAGGTACGGAGCGGCGGATAGCTCCCGTTCACAAACACAGATTCGGATTTCATCTCATACTGAAAATGATAAAGTGCGCTTCCGCAGCTTGGAAACGCACTTTTATTATCTTTATCTTCATTTCAGCAACGATATAGTTTTGTATTTTTTAAAAAATTTTTACAGCGCTTTATCTAATTCTTCATACAACCTATTAACAGAGGGAAAAGCGCTCTTAACCTTTTGGGCATCGATATTCTCCAATATTTTAAATGAATGAGCAGCTTTTCCGTACTTACCCTTATAACTGCTTCTGCTGGCATTCTTTAGACCATCTAATATATCGGCTTTACTGATGCCCTCAATGTTAGATCCCCTTGGCAAACTTCCTTCTCTAAATCCATTACCAAAAAATTCTCGGAGAGTATCAATATCGGCTAAAAACCAACTTTCCATGCATTGAATCATTAGATGGATCTGCTCATCCTGAGCATTTCGGGGCATATTCCAACTCTCATGAGTCGTTAGGTATTGTCCTGGCCTATTGCAAAAAGCTGCGCCAACAGGCCCCTCACTATCAACAAGCAAAAAGGCTAGTTCTCCCGTACTCTGAGAAGTTTTTAAGGAAATACAATAATCACGAAAAGCCTCATTTCGTGAACCGCACGCAACAATCCTCGGTATCCGCCCCCGGAAGCCTATTTTATCGAAAAAGCTACTAAAAGCTTTACGGCATTCTCTTTTGAGATGTTCTTGCTCCCCTCCGCCTTCTATATATATCTTGACCGTATTCCTTAAACTTCTTACCATCGGGTTCCTCCAATTTCACCTTTGCGCCAAAGTTCACCGAGTGAATACCTCTCAAGCCAGTCTTTAAGCAAATCTTTTTCTAAACGACGGAATCGAGTCATACCTTCATGTTTTTCACAAACTAAAACTGCCTCAGGCATATCAGTCAGCTCATCAACAAGAATTTCAGAATGAGTCGTTACAATCAACTGGGTCATTTTCGACGCATCCTTTAATAACTGCCCAATTATTGGAATGATATCTGAATGTATTCCTAATTCCGGCTCCTCTATACATATCAGAGGCGGTGGGTCAGGATTACAGAGAATTGCTAAGAGACAAAGAAACCGAAGCGTTCCGTCAGAAAGACGAGTGGCCGGAATCATAAACTCCCCTTCCTGCAAGAAGAGCTGAACAGTTCCGCCTTCAACAATGACATCGAAGTCGTCAATACCTTCATAAAACTGAGACAATAAATCTAAAACCTTCTTCTTAACCTTATAGTTAGTCCGCAGTTTATTAAGGACGAGGCCTAGATTAGAACAATCTTCCGCTAAGTAATCATTAGGAGCATCTGCACCTTGAGGTTGCCGCAGTAGTGCTTTGCGGCCAAAATACCATTCCCGATAGATTCGGATAGCCGTAAATTGCTTACCGAGCCAAGTTATTTCCGGATATTGATCAGGATCTTTGCGCTGAGAAAGAATAGATTGTTCAGGATCAATGTCTTCGCGCTTCAGCATTCTTTTTTGATCCTTAGTATTATTGAGAACTGGATTACCGTTTTGATAACGGTAATAGAAATAAGGTTCCGAGTGATTTGCATATGGTTCTTTTGTCTCCAGGCATTCATCGACAAGTTCAAAACGTTGCTTCAAAGCGGTAAAAGATAATTGATACCGTAAATCCTTATTTCCATGAGGGGCAGACGGTGTAATCACTTCCATAGAGGCCGTCGGAAGTTCAATGCCTCGCCAAAGCCAGTCGCGAATACCTCCTCCCCTGCGAATCGGAACAGCCAGGTCTGATGGCGAAGCTTGAAGAAGACTAATGGCATCAATCAAGTTAGATTTGCCCGACCCATTTGGTCCAATCACCACATTTAAGCTGTTTAATTGAATATCGGTCGATTCACTGCCAAAAGATAATAGATTGGCAAGTTTCAATTTTTTGATTAATGGCGAATCAGACTTATCTTTCATCATAGCCCTCCCACTTAAATTCACCTTCATGCTAACGGATATTTCACATCTCGAATGTATGTTTGACTATATTTTATATTATATGGTTATTTTTGGCAACAAAACAAGAGTTATTACTAAAATTTTTATACACAAAATGGACAACGCCCCTGCTTGATGGATTAAAAGGAGAGCAGTTCAAAATTTTCGGCAAAGTCGTCAATGACCTGGAGGCTGCCTTCGATGGCGATAGGAATATCCACCCTCCGGCACAGGTCTGAGAGAAGGTGTGCCATTTCCTCATCCCGTACGAATATTTTTTGTGGCCGGCCGGAGTCTTCAATATAGTTGATGACCTGGCCCAAAACTGCGGCAACCTCATCATCGCCGGGATCCAAGAATTCCTGGTCAAGGATCATTCCACTGCTGCGGCTGGCCAGTATAAGCAGCATAGGGATTGTGGGCCTGCCGGATTTTGACTCATCGATAAAGGTGTCCAGGAACAGGATGTCGATCTCCAGCTTCTCCTTCACCTTCTTTTGCCGCTTCAGCCTGGCGGCCATAACTTCATCTTCCAGCACAGGCACCAAATATTGGGGAGAAGGCATAAAGCGCGGCATCGCTGAAGTAAGCCATAATTTCTGCTCCGGATCGAAACAGCGGTAAAGGGTCTGCCCTTTTTCGAAGTCTACGGCAATTCCGTGTTCCAATAAAGCCCTCAGAGCCATAAAAAGCTCCTGGAATACCCGTGTCAATTTCAGAACCTGCTCCTCATCCATGGTATGGGGCGCGTATCCCCGCTCAAAGGCCCGAAAGAAAATCCATTGATTTCTGCCCCGAAATTTTAAGCCCAAGGCTTTGATACGATCCCGTTCAGCTTTGCTTAATTCATCCCTGTCGCCGAAGTAGCAGGTCAGATTGTTCTGGTAGCGAATCAGTTGTCCGGGCGGGATCTCCCGGCTTTCCGCCAGCCGGTAAAATCCCCTGAGAGCCTCCGGCCCTTCCATTACGGTGATAGCGTAACACTCACCATTGCGGCCCATCACGCTGACAAAGAAGGGCTGCTCGTATTCGGGGAGCACCAGCGTAACCACGTCCATATCCCAAAGATAGTCCCACGGCTGCAGGGAACCAATCAACCGCGTCACCTCATATAATTTACGCCACGGTTCCAGACCGGCTTCTTTTCTCATCGTCGGCACCTATCCCTTTCTATTCTCTATTTTCTTCTTTAGCTCTATCCTTTTCTCTCAAAACAACGCTTTCTATCATCATATCATAGGAAATGCCCTTTTTCACTCCGACTTACCTTATCCTGCTGAGCCACTGGCAGGATAAAGTTGAAGCTGATGGTCCCGGAAATTCGATCCATTGCTACGAACTTCCGGGTATCGTGGCACGAGTCACAACCTTGTTGACTATGGCTCCAATGCAGGGTAAAATTATAATTATACCCCTACGGGTATAAAGGAGGCGCTATTATGCGACAGTGTATGGATTTTGATAATCTGCATAGACGATTGAACAAGGTTATGGGACAGATCAAAGCCGTTGATAAAATGTTGGAAGAGGATATCCCCTGTGAGGATATTCTAATTCAGATTAATGCAGCTAAAAAGGCTTTGCATAAAGTTGGCCAAGTCGTTTTAGAAGGCCATCTAAATCACTGCGTTCGGGAAGGCATCGAGCATGGAGATGCGGATAAAACAATTAATGATTTTGCTAAAGCAGTAGAACATTTTTCAAGATTGACTTAAGATAAATATCACAAGCGTATTGCTGACCGATGACAACCATCATGCCGTAGTACCATCTAAAAAAATCCCCCTGCTTTTACTTTTACCGCAGAGGGATTTTCCTATTTACCATTTATTTTATAAATTAAAAAATTACTCGTCAACATAAGCCCAAGATAAGACGGCTTCCAGACGTGTGTTGATCCCAAATTTGAGAAGGATAATCTTCACCTGAAGATGAGCCGCCCGGGCGGTGATTCCTAAGGCTGCGGCAATCTCTCTGTTATCGAGAGGCTTGGTCAGAAGGCTCATAATTTCCTTTTCTCTGGGTGTCAACAGCCTTTTAAGGACTTCGGCAGGCTTCGCGGGGAAATGCAAATCATGGAAATCTATTTCAACCTGGGAAAACGCCAGCGGGCTTGGAGAATAATATACGCCCCCTTTAGACACGCTTAAGACAGCTTGTATCATTTCCTCGACGGCACAGGTTTTCAACAACAGCCCTTCGGCCCCTTTGCGGCTTGCCGCCAGAACATAACCCTCCTGACTTTGTTCCACCATCAGAATAACCTTTAGGGCGGGGTGGGCCGCTTTTATCTTATCCATCAAGTCCAGCCCGCTGATATCCCGAAGATAAAAATCCAATAAAACAACATCCGGCACAGAATGGCGGAGAAAATTCAGACACGAGTCTTCATCCCCGGCAATTCCGATGGTCACTATGCGCGGTTCAAAAGACAGCAACGCCCTGGTCCCTTCTGCAAAGGGCCGGTGGCTGTCCACGATGAGCACATGTATCTGCTCTGCAGTTTCTTGTGATTTTTCCCAATGAACGGACATCCTGCCTCACGCGCCTTTATCCATATTTAGGAGCCCCGATGAGGGTTTTGCCATTATGGGAAAACCGGGATAAGCGCTTTGAGCGTTGTTCCGCGGTTTATTCCCGAAATGATCTGAAGCTCCCCGCCCAGACCCTCAATACGCTCCTTCATTTCAACCAGGCCGAAGTGGGTCCCTGTCAATAGCCAGTTTTCTATCTGGCCGGTGTCAAAGCCCCGGCCGGAATCACTTACGGTCAATTCAAGCCAGGTTTCGTTCAGGGTCATGCGAACCGTTTGCATATTGGAGCGGGAGTGCCGCACTGAGTTCATGATGCCTTCCTGTAAGAAACGATAGGCGGTGACTTCCACATCCTCCTTAAACCGGCTTTGCTGGCCCAGTCTGCTGATTTCCAAGGAAATCAGGGATAATTCTTCAGTCATGATTTCCTGGCACAGCCATTGAACGGCAGGGACCAACCCCAGGTTGGTTAGAATCGGGGGGCCTAAATCATTGACCATACAATTGAGCTCATAATTCAGGTCCTCCGCCCGTTCCTGCAGATAAGCAATTACCTTCAGGGTCTTATCGTCGGCGGGGCATTCCTTTTTCAGGTATTTCAGCCACCGGCTCAGGTCCATGCTCCACTGCAAAGGACCGGCGCAGATTTCGTCGGTAAGAAGTTTCCTTTTCTGCTCAACTTTACGTAACAAAGCATTGTTGATCCCCTGCAGCTCCGTCTTTCTTCGATGTGAACGCCCGGAGCTTTTGGTCAGAAAATGTATTTCTTTGGTCAGCTCGCCGATTACCAGCGACATAAGGATCTGATACTCCAATTGACCGGCCAGCAGGGTAAGAAAAGGTAATTCTGACTGCTCGAATTTGATGCGGGAAGAACGCCGGCCAAAGAAAATTCCACAGGTAGCATCATGGGAAATAAATGGGACATAAATCCCTGCCGGGCAGTCATCGGGCAGCATTTTGGCTTCCAGATCAGATCTTTGATTCTGATAAAAGAAATTCTCCAATGTCTCTAATTCCTTGGGATTCTCCTTAAAACGTCCCGCCGCTTTTTTGAGACAGCCGATCTGCGCATTCTCCATAATTATAAAAATCCCGTCAATATCCAGAGTGTCAACGATTTCATCCAATATCCGCTCCTCAGCCAAAAGAGAGGCCAGATTTGCATTCAAGGAGGCCATCTTTTGCTTGAAAGCTTGTTTGTCTTGGGAAAAGCCTCCTCTTTCCCAGAGCCTGCTGATCCCAATCTGAATAAAATAAAAGCAAAGAATGGACAGCAGGGTGGCAAGCAGCAAAGCCAAATAAAGCTCAAGATGAATAGCGGGTACGATTTGCAGGAAGTAAAGCGTCAAGGAAAAAACAAGACTCAGGAAGGCTCCAGCGACGACATAAGTAATTACCGTTTTATAAAGCCGGCGGCTGTCCAGCAAATATTTGTTGACAATTACATAATATAAAGAGATCGGGACCGCTACAACGAATAAGGAGCTCACTTGGGTATAAAGCAATTGATCAACGTTAAAAATGATTGGCAATGCTGATAGTAATACGAATGGCAAAAAACCGATCCCCATCCCCAACAGGATAATGCGGACTTCATTTTTTTTGGGATGATCTTTGGGCAGCTTCATGAGTAAACCCAGATTCCAGAACGTAAAAAGAATGCCGAGGATCATATTGGATAGCGGCATTTTTCTTATCACACTTTCGAGCTGAACCAAACCTAAGGATTGTAGAACAGTTAAGACCAGAATCAGACCGAATAGAATAGTTACGATTTTATGACCAAATTTATTTACTCTGTTTTGATTGGAAACGGGGAAAGCCGAAATGAAAACAATAAGAAAAACAGGTATCAACGAGAAGGTGATATACTCCAATTCTCTAGCCAGCAATAAGCAACGACTGGACGCTTGTGCTAAAACAATCGCCAAACCAATTATCCAATTCATCCAAAATAAGATGCGCGCCTGTTCCAGAAAAGGACGCTTATACCAAGTCATAAACCCTAAAAACCAAAAAGTAAAACCCAGCATGACCATAGGGATCTCGCTAAATACCTCTAGCAGAACAGGCTGCTTAGATATGGTAACCGTTTGATCTGTCAGTTCATCCGGTTTCCGAAATTCAATCGTTGAAGCCTCTTCCGCCTCTCCCCATTTTTGGACAAAGCGATAGCTACCGGCATCCTCTCCGTCGATTTTCAGGATTTCGTCCCCCACCCGGATACCAGACCGATACCCTTCGCCAGAAGGATAACTGGTTGCCACCAGCCATTGCCCATTATTGTTCTTGAGTTCCAGACCGATAAAGGGTTGGGTCAGACAAGCTGCAAAGTAACCCAACCCCAGCACAACAAAAACAAGGCTGGCAATATAATAAATTTGCCGTTTAAACACTTTCTCCAACAAGTTCTTTCATGTTCTCCTTATTTTTTTCGGGAACAGGAATTCCCTCCAAAATTTCCCTCGCTTTTTGGCAATAAATTTCAAACATCACGGTGCAGTAGGGCGCAACTCCTTCTTCAGCTGCCAGTTGTCTGACATATTCCCTTTCTCTATCTCCGAACCCATAGGCTCCTTCGCCATGCCCCTGGGTCAGTTCCTTAAACCGCTCGGCGGCTTCCCCTTTCAGGGTATTTAACAGGTAAACATAAGGTAGGGTCTTTTTATTGTTCACAAAATCACTTTTTCTGAAAAAATCCAGGAAATCATTTAAATCGTTTCTGATTTGATTCAGGATCCCCAGATTGATCCCAAACTGTTCCAAGCCATGTATTACGGGTTCCTCTGCCCCGCCTAAGATGGCCCCAATTTTACAGGCGCAGGCGGTCAAGCTTCCGGCCTTTTGCTCCGCCATCTCAAAATATTGCTCAAACGATACCTGCTGTCGGCCGTCATATAAAAACTCCCGGAATTGCCCATTGCTGGCGCATATTCCCGTACGGTGCAAAGTTGCCGCAACCTCTCGAAACAGCCTGTTGTCCGGAATGGCGGAAATGGCCTCATCACTGAGCATGAGCAAGCAGATGGCCAGATTGATGGCCTGAGCATCCGGAAGCTGGCGCCAGGGCATATTCTCATTGTCCTGATCCTGCACGTCATCGAAAATATCCAGGGCCAGGGCAAAAAACTCCATTCCAATGGCACCCGGCAGCGCGTCTTCCGGATCTCCGCCCGCACATTCACAGCTCATACGCGTTAAGTGGGCCCAGCGGAACAATTCCCCAGTGGGACTGTCGGCATTGAGGGATACCCTAATCAGCCGCTCCATTTCCGCATCCAGCCGGACTTTGGCCAAAACACGATCAATTTCTCTGAAAAAAATCTGATCAAGCTGAAGATTCATCAGATTTTATCCCCAATAACCCAGAGGAAGCACGCCGATTGCCGCGCCGTTCCCGGACACTTCATGCCTGGAAAAGACATTTTGAACAATCGAAAACTCATCGGGCTTTATTTTGCTTTCGCCCGACTTTTCCTTTTGTGTCACCAAACACGTAGGATTTTTGACACATTCATGGACCAAATTCGCAATAGCTGCATAATTCATCTTAAAACCCCTTTCTAAATTAAAAAGTAACCTGAAGTTTTCCATAGTGCCGCTGAATTACCAAAATATCCTTCAGCTTGATCCTATACTCACTGTATTTCTCTATTTTACTTATTTTTCCTCTATCGAAATTTAGTTTATTATGTCGTAATTTGCTTAGCCACAATTGCCGATTCCCGGAAGCTTTGCTACACCTGAGCTAACAGTATTTTTTTATTGGAAATATTTATCCAAATAATAAAGTTTTTTCTTGTACAAATTTTCGCCTATATCCTGCCAATTCCTTCAACTCATACCACGGCCCTAATGGGAGTATTGACTGGCGGGTTGACCATCACCATTTCAGCTTCAGCGAACGAGACATCCGCTAATTCCAAACAACTAATACCCTATTTCCATATCTATAATAATAACCTTGATTCTGTCTTTGACGAACTGGCCCGTAATCAGGACAAAATCATTGCAAATCCGCTGGGGATGCCGGCAATCCACACACCTGTTCAGTTTGGTACAGGGTGTTTCTTTTTTCAGCCGTTTAGCATCCATTGGAGCGGCAATTTGCCGAACACGCTGAATGGCACTCTCTACATCCTCCGTGATTTTATTGGTCCCTACCACAACAATGACCTGTCGGGGGCCATAAATCATGGGGGCGACCCGGCTACCATTCCCATCGATATTGAATAGCTTTCCATCCGTGGTGACGGCATTGGTTCCTGTGATAAAGGTATCTGCGGCAAAGTTTTGAATATACAACCTTCGCTTATCTTCAGAGGTCAGGCCCGGCACGTATTTATCATAAAAAATATAATCCCCCTTGCGCAGGAAATCAAAGACCCCCAGCTCTTCTAATGTCACCGAATCGCCGCAGCCAACCGTCTGTCCCTTTTCCATCAGACCGGACAAAAGCGCCATTAATTCCTGCCGATTATGGACAAAATACCCTGCCATGTTGTTGCGCTGCAAGCCGGCAATCGTCCGTTCGAGCATTCCAACCATACCTCACATCTCCTTCTGATATTTAGCAAGATAATACACCATGGTAAATACAACTAAGAGATAGGCCCCTACTAAAGCCAATATCACCTGAAGAGCCACCTGCATGAGTGCAAATCCTAAAAGCAGTGCGCTGTACAGCACCAACATCAGGTCGTAAGCTTTGGCCTTGGCTTGGTTGCTGATCGCTATGTTACGCTCGTCCTTTTCTTCGATTTCCACCTGCCTGGCGGTTTCCGGATGTTTTTTGAATTGACGGAGCTTTATCGCCGTCCCCAGATTGCTGCCGAATACACCTGCGCCGACTCCAACACAGATATAGGGCAAGGTGCGCAGCATCCCTTCGGCATCCCCCTGCCATTTTATAAGTCCTAATCCGACAGCCAATAAAACAAGCCCCAGCACCGTCAACCCCATATATTTTTTGACGCTGTCATTTTTCATCGTACTCCTCCTCTTCATAGATAAAAATCTCTTCGATGCTCATCCCGAAAAACCGGGCGATCTTGAAAGCCAGTATAATGGATGGATTGTAGCGACCATTTTCCAGCGAGCCGATGGTTTGCCTGGATACCGCCAGGGCGGCGGCCAGCTCTTCCTGCCGAATCCCGCGCTGCTTGCGTATTTCTTCCAACCGATTCTTCACTGTCGGCCTCTCCCCTTTCTATGGAAAGCACACTTTCCATTTATAGAGTAACATTGCCGCATAAAAATGTCAAGCAAGCTTTCCGTCAGTTGCGGGGTTTCACCACGCTACTCTCAAAGTGTTCTGCCTATCATATGATACCTTTCAGGAATTTTCCTGCAAAGGTATTTTTATTGACAAAACTATACCCGTAGGGGTATAATTACCTTCGTAAATATACATATACCCCTATAGGTATAAGGAGAAAGGAGTAAGTGATGTGCTAGCATTTTTCAAGGATGAGGAAAAGAGGACGCTCCTTTTTCTCGCACTCTCTCTTCCGGCTCTTATTCTGAGCTTTTTTGAAATCGGTTCATTTCCTGTGGACCCTGCCTGGATCGCTATTCTGCTTTGCGGTATTCCCATTATCAAAGGCGCCATTGTCGGACTCGTCACAGAATTCGATATCAAGGCGGATGTTCTTGTCTCCCTGGCCTTGATTGCCGCCATCTTTATCGGCGAAATCTTTGCTGCCGGTGAAGTGGCATTTATTATGGCCATAGGTGCCTATTTGGAGGAACGTACCGTCGCGAAAGCCCGGGCAGGTATAGAAAAGCTGGTACACCTTACCCCGACAACAGCGAGACTCGTCAATAATGGTGAGGAAAGGATTGTTCCCGCCGAGCAGGTTAAGGTCGGTGATGTATTGCGTGTGCTCGCCGGTGAAACGATTGCCGTTGACGGAATCATCATCAGCGGTCAAACCTCTGTCAATCAGGCGGTCATGACTGGTGAATCCTTACCGGTTGATAAGAGCACCGGAGATGAGGTTTCCAGCGGAACCGTTAATCAATTCGGCACCTTCGATATGCAGGCCAGCAAAGTCGGTGAGGACAGCTCCCTGCAACGGATGATCCGGCTGGTTCAGTCAGCCGATGCGGGAAAGGCAAAGATTGTCGGCATCGCGGACCGATGGGCCACCTGGATTGTGGTCATTGCCTTGCTTTCCGCCGGAGCCACCTGGTTCATCACTGATGAAATCATCCGCGCCGTGACCATCTTGGTCGTCTTCTGCCCCTGTGCTTTGGTGCTGGCCACCCCCACGGCCATTATGGCCGGCATTGGCAATGCTACAAAGTTTGGCATCCTTGTCCGGGAGGGCGATGCCTTGGAAAGACTCTCCATGGTAAAACGAATGGCCTTTGACAAAACAGGGACCCTTACCTTTGGCAAACCTGATGTAGCCGCTGTTGAAAGTTTTGATCCCAGCCTGTCTGCCGACGATCTCTTGTCTCTGGCTGCTTCTGCAGAGCTGCGTTCCGAGCATCCGCTGGGAAAAGCGGTTGTGGCCCATTACAGGACGGCCGCCAAGGCTTCTCTGCCGGAGCCCCATGATTTTCGGATGCTGGCGGGGCGGGGTGTTTACGCAGTCGTGAATAACCGCACGATCTATGCCGGCAATGGAGAGCTGCTGCAGGACAACGGCATTCCTCTTGCTCAAGCCATCATAGAAAAGGCAGCGTCCTACAGAAATGATGGCTGCACCATCATCTTTGTGGCCATAGACGGCCATGCTTCAGGTTTTATCGCTTTATCCGACACTTTACGGCCTGATGCCGTGGATATAGTCAGGAATCTTGAGAAATTAAACATCACAAGCGTATTGCTGACCGGCGACAACCATCATGCCGCTTCCCATATGGCAAAGATTGCTGGAATTCATGATATCCATACCGATTGCCTGCCCGAAAATAAATTGGCTGTAATCGAGCAGTACCAAGGCAAAGGAGATTTGGTCTGCATGGTTGGCGACGGGGTCAACGATGCTCCTGCACTGAAGAAGGCCCATGTCGGCATCGCTATGGGAGGAATCGGCAGTGATATCGCCGTGGATGCCGCCGATATCGCCCTGGTCAGGGATGATATAAAAAATATCCCCCATTTGTTTGCCCTGTCCAAGCGGACGATGAACACTATTAAAATTAATATGGCCCTTTCTATGGCTCTTAACTTTGGCGCTATTCTTCTGGCTATGTTCGGACATCTCGGGCCTGTCGTAGGTGCCTTAGTACACAATGTGGGATCGGTGGTTGTTATTATCAACTCATCACTGTTATTAAACTGGAGGAAAGTAAAATGAGCGAATGGTTGTTCTTTAAATTCGTATTTTGATAGCTATAATCCACGCAAAAAATCAGAAGGAAGGGACCTCGTCCCTCACTTCTGATTTTTTGTCTAAAATATCCACGCTCCCTGACCATCACCATCTTGCGTAGCAAGCAAGCTTCCTGTATCCGGGAATTAACTGAACAGCTTGCTTACGGAAAGGTCCTCATGAATACGCACGATGGCCGCTCCTAATAAGGGAGCAACAGAGAGGACTTTAATCTTGGAGATCATTTTTTCCGGATGAACGGGAATGGTATTGGTGATAACCACTTCCTTGATGACGGAATTCTCCAGGCGCTCAAAGGCTGGGCCGGATAATACCGGATGAGTACAGCAGGCATAGACATCCTGAGCTCCGCGATCCTTCAAGGCTTGAGCTCCTTGAGTAATCGTCCCGGCAGTGTCGATGATATCATCGATCATAATCACCTGTTTGCCTTGAATATCACCGATAACATTCATAATCTCTGATACATTGGGCTCCGGACGGCGCTTGTCGATAATGGCCAAAGGCGCTCCGATCCGCTCCGCCAGGTTGCGGGCCCGTTGTACTCCGCCATGGTCCGGGGAAACAACCACCACGTTCTCTAATTCTTTGCTCTTAAAGTACTCCGCCAGGATGGGCACACCGGGGAGATGGTCCACCGGAATATCAAAGAAACCCTGGATGGCCGGAGCATGGAGATCCATGGTTACCACCCGGTCGGCACCGGCGGTGGTGATCAGATTGGCCATGAGCTTGGCTGTGATCGGATCCCGGGCTTTGGATTTCCGTTCCTGACGAGCATATCCGTAGTAAGGGATAACTGGAGTGATGCGGCGAGCCGACGCTCTTTTCAGGGCATCAATCATGATCAAGAGTTCCATGATATTATCATTGGTCGGATTACAGGTGGGCTGAACCACAAAGACATCCGCCCCCCGGACGCTTTCATCAATGGCGATGGTAATTTCCCCGTCCTTGAAGCGTTTTACTTTAGCCTCTCCCAGAGGAACCCCCAGATAATCAACAATTTCTTCCGCTAATGCCCGATTGGCATTGCCGCAAAAGATTTTCAACTCCTTGACAGACATTCCAAAATATCCCCCTACTTTTTCTTATTTCGAACCCAGTTTTCGATATGTTTTTGGGTGCTGCGCTCTATGGCTAAGGTATTGGCCGGTACATTCCTGGAGATCGTGGATCCTGCTCCTGTCACTGAGCCTTCACCAATTTCCACCGGGGCGACAAGATTAGTATTGCTTCCCAGAAAAGCCTTATCCCTGATAATTGTTTTATATTTATTGACCCCATCATAATTGCAGGTAATGGTACCTGCACCTATATTCACAGATTTCCCCACTTGGGAATCTCCTACATAGCTAAGATGGGGAATTTTTGACCCTTCGCCAATCTGGCTGTTTTTAATCTCGACGAAATCTCCCACCTTTACCTTATCCTGGAGAACCGTGCCCGGCCGCAGGTAAGCATAGGGGCCGATGGTGCAATGGCCGCCGATCACGGCTTGATTGCCCACCGTATGAGATACTTCTGAGCCTGCTCCCACAGTACAATCCGTTAGGGTTGTATGGGGACCGATGACCGCATCCTCGGCCACCTGGGTTCTGCCTTTCAGAATGGTAAAGGGCTGAAGAACCACATCCGGCTGAAGCACTACCTCGGCTTCGATAAAGGTGGAGCGGGGATCGATGATAGTCACCCCTTCCTCCATCCAATAGGACAGAATCCGTTGGCGAGCCACATCCTCGGCCGCCGCCAGCTGAGCCCGGCTGTTGATTCCCAGCGCTTCATGGACATCCTCAGTACAGTAGGTGCGGATGACTTCGCCCTGAGCATGGAAAACAGCGAAGACATCGGTTAAATAGTATTCCCCTTGAGCGTTCTTGGGGGTTATGTTCTTCAGGGCCTCCCTAAGCTTGGCAACATTGAAGCAATAGGTTCCTGTATTGATCTCTTGAACCAGCCGTTCCTCGGGAGTAGCATCTTTCTCCTCCACCACCCGCAAAAACTGATCTCCCTCTTTGAGAATCCGGCCTAATCCGTGAGGATTTTCAAAACAGGCCGTTAAAAGAGTGGCTGCCGCATTATGTTCGATATGAATTCTGATCAAATTCCGGAGAGTCTCCGGCCGGATCAGGGGCTGGTCTCCACTTAAAACAATAATATGATCAACCTCATGGCAATGAGGAATTGCTTGCATGATCGCATGCCCTGTTCCACATTGTTCTTCTTGAACCACCACTTCCGTCCGGTCGTCCAAAGTGGCCTCGATCTGTTCTCTGCCATGGCCCAGAACAACCATGGAACGGGGGATTTCCACGGAGCGGACACAATCCAAAACATGTTGAAGCATGGGTTTTCCAGCCAGTGTATGCATGACTTTAGGCAACTTGGACTTCATTCGGGTACCTTTGCCCGCCGCCATAATCACCGCAGCCCAATGTGGCATAAACTTCGCCTCCATCAATAGTTTACCCTGATTCGTATTCAATACCCAAAAAACTTTAATTCGTCAAAAAACAGCAAATTCCTCTTTCGTAATACATTTTCTCTGTCTGTTTTTAATCTTTCAACCAGATTCTCTATCTATCTCATGAGCAAAAGAGACCCTGGAACAGGGTCTCTTAATGCTTGTCTTACATTGCTTCCTGGTAAGCCTTTAATACTGCGTTTTGAATCACTTCGCGGGCTGCAGAAGAGATAGGGTGTGCTATATCACGGAATTCACCTTCCGGAGTCTTCCGACTGGGCATAGCAACGAAAAGCCCGTTTGTCCCTTCCACTACTTTCACGTCATGAACGACAAACGAATTGTCAAAAGTGACGGAAACAACGGCCTTCATCTTGCCCTCGACATTCACCTTACGTACCCGTACATCAGTAATGTTCATTATGAATCACCACCCTTCTCATCCCGGTGACCAGCAATATTCTTACCAAATATATTCTCTATATGGTAAAAAACTCCTTCTTTTAAGCGAAAAAATTCTTTTTTTCGCTTATATGCTCCGTTCTTTCCTTTTTAGGGACTTTTCAGAGCGATAAAGGAAACCCGGCTTCGCCGAACCTTAAATCCATACTCACAAATGAGGCGAAGTCGCTGGTTGCACTTATGCTTAGAAAGTATACAGCGCAAGCTTATAATTTCTGCCCTGAAAATTAACTGAGTAGATTAATTCCAATTTGACAATAAGAAACTATACCCCTAAGGCCTCTTCTCTTAAAATCTTTTTACTAAAGTCTTGGGGCAATTACTTTGACTGGTTATTTCATCATTATTTAAGATGCTGTTTGCTCTCGGATTGTCACGGTAAGCCCCAATGACTCCAATTTCTTAATGGATTGCTTTACTATGATCTCTTTTTTGCGTTGTTCTAAATAATCAAATCCCAAATCGACATAGGCTTGTTTTCGCGTTAACAAGATATGGACCAGGGATAGGATAGTGTGTCCGACAGCTATTGCAGCTCTATTTTTCCCTCTTCGGGCTGCTATCCGATGGTATTGGGCCGATAGATACGTATTTTTTTGACGTGATGCTGCTTTGGCCGCCTCTGTTAAGGCACTTCGTAACTTCTTGTTTCCTTTACGTGTCTTCGCCGACTTCTTTTTTCCCGCACTTTCATCATGACCCGGAGTCATTCCTGCCCATGAGCATAGGTGTCCAGGTGTGGGAAATCGAGACATATCTGTACCTACCTCAGCTATAATTTGTTGAGCAATTCTTCTCCCTACACCAGGAATTGAATCTAATAACTCCAGGTCTTCAACAAAAGGGAGCATACGTTTCTCGATTTCTTCATCCAGTTCCTTGATTAAATCATCAAGATAGTCAATATGCCCCAACTGTTTTTCAATCATTAACACTTGATGCTCCCCTAGTCGTCCTTCCAAGGCTAGCTTCAAATCGTCCTTTTTCGCTTTGAGCTTTTTCTGTGCAAAATCGGCTAATACTTCCGTATCTTTTTCGCCCTGGAGTATTGCTTCCAGCATATTTCGAGCGGATACTCCCAAGATATTGGATGCCACAGAGGCAAGTTTGATGTTCCCTCCTTCTAGCACCTTCTGAATTCGGTTTACTTCTCTGGCTCGTTCTTCAATGATGCTTCGCCGATAGCGTACAATCTCTCTTAATTCTCTTTGGTCTCTATCAGGCACAAAACTCCCTTGAACGAGTCCATGTCGTAATAAACGGGTAATCCATTCTGCATCTTTGACATCTGTCTTTCGCCCTGGCACTGCCTTAATATGCTGGGCATTGACCAAGAGTGGCTGAAGATCTTCCACCTCCAAAAGGTTATAGATTGGTTTCCAGTAGTCACCGGTACTTTCCATCGCGACATGGGTGCAACGGCTGTTTTTAATCCAGTCAACTAACTCAATGAGATTTCGGGTCATTGTCCCAAATGTTTTGATCTCCTTTCCTTTAGGGGTGATGATGCAGGCTGTGATGCTCTTTTTATGAACATCTAGTCCACAACAACATTCGTGCAGTACATCCATAACCTACTTCTCCTTAGGCTGGTTTATATTAAGGCTGGTGCAACAAACCAATACGGGTTATTCTGCCCTGCGTGCTTCCCTTAGGAGCAACATTCTGTGATGCACCGGGTCGTTGTGGTCCGTCTGATAGACGGGCTCGCAGCACCAAGAAAGTACGACCTACCTTCGCCAGCCATAGTAGTAGTATGGACACAATTTTCATTCATCAGTGGTGCCGCTACGCGGCATTGAAGTCTGATAGTGCAAGAAGCTGTTCTGCGGAATCACCTGGACGACTCCCTTAACGGGATCCAGCTCCCTGAGCTGAAGAAGGGATAAATAATGATCGACAAGTTTAGGTTCTTCTTCCCGGGGTGTCTCCATCAGAACCCCCAGACCGACCACATCGGCATCAAACTCTTTCAAGAGATTAATCATGCCTAAAGCAGTTCCGCCGGCCTTCATAAAATCGTCAATGATCAAGACCTTCCGCCCTGGCTCCAAGGCTCTTCGCCCCAGGGTCATGGACTGAATCCGTTTGGAAGAACCGGAAACATAATTAATACTGACAGCGGTTCCTTCCGTGACCTTATTGCCATGACGGATGATAACCATCGGTACCCCTAAAGCCTCTGCTGTAACCAGGGCCAAGGGTATGCCCTTTGTCTCGATGGTAACCACCACATCGGGCTTTTTCTCCCGAAAAACACCGGCAAAGATCAAGGCTAAAGGACGTAAAACAGCGGGGTCGTAAAGAAGATCCGTCATATAGAGGAAGCCACCGGCCAAAACCCTGTCCTGGCTGCTCAAGCGCTCTGCTAAACTTATGAGAAATCCGCCGGCATCCTCTGCTGAAATCTCCGGAATATAGCGAACTCCCCCGGCAGCACCGGACACAGTCTCCAAACGTCCCTGACCTGTGCAGCGCATGCTTTCTTTAACGGCCAGCAAATCTTCACTGATGGTGGATTTGGCAGCGCCAAACCGCTCAGCCAGCGTGGTCAGAGGGATCAACATATTGGGTTTTGACATAAGTACTTGCATCACAGCAACCATTCGCTCAGCGCGTTTCATCTTTTCCACGGACTAACCCTCTATTCTTTCTCAGAATTGGCTTCACTGTCCTCCTTAGAGTCTCCCTGTTCCTTGGAAAGGCGCAGGGCTTCAAACATCACATTCTCGGCCGTCACAATATGAGCCATAGCTAAAGTTTGCGCCTCTTCCACGTCATGACGGGCCAGGGCCTCCACAATGCTGCGGTGTTCATCAATGGCATTCTTAAGCCGCCCCGGAACGGACAGGGAGGTAGCACGGAACCGTTGGATCTGCTCCCGCAAATTGGCCAGAATCTGAATCAAGCGTTCATTGCGGCTGGCCTTGTAGACCAAAGCATGGAAACCCGTATCTGAGTCCACCATCTGATCCAAGCTCATTTCCTGGCCTTCATAATAAAGGAGAAATCTTTCCATCTCTTCGATTTCCTGATCCGTAGCCCGTTCTGCCGCCAGTCCGGCAGCTAAGCCTTCCAAAGCGGAACGGATTTCAAAAACGTCCGCCACATCCTTATGGGACACTCCCGCCACATAAGCCCCTTTGCGAGGAATCATGACGACGAAGTTTTCCAGCTCCAGCTTACGGATGGCTTCTCTGACCGGGGTGCGGCTTACGCCCATTTCTTCAGCCAATTGGATCTCCATTAAGCGTTCACCGGGTTCAAGGACGCCATTGATAATGGCTTCACGCAAGGACTCAAACACAATCTCTCTTAAGGGTTTATAACTATCGAGTTTAACCGGTACCAGTTTTCTACCCATAAATATTTCCCCTTTCCATAGTATGCGTTACCCAGACATGATAGTTTCTTTCCCGCCATATCGCTGCAATTTTTTCCGCTTGTTCTTCAGTTTGAACGATTCCAAACACTGCGGAGCCGCTGCCGGACATCAAAGCTCCCAGACAGCCGTTCTGCTTCATTAATTCTTCTTTAACCCAGGCTATTTCCGGGAGAAGCTTCATAGAAGCCGGCTCTAAATCATTATAAAGAAGAGGGATAAGGCTTTCTGCTCTCCCGGATGCCAAAGCCTCTTGCCACCCGGCATAATCCAGATGAGAGAATTTTCCTTCCTGATCAAAAGCCCGATAGGCTTCAGCAGTATTTACCCCTTGGTCGGGTTTAATGAGAACAAGGTTGATTTTCGGAGCATGAGGCAGGCCTTTTAATTCTTCACCCACACCGGTTGCCCATTGGGTCCCGCCTTTCAGGCAAAAGGCCACATCCGCACCCAGCTGAGCGGCAAAGCTCTTCAGTTCCTCTTCAGTATAGGGCTCTTCAAAAAGCTTATTCAGAGCCTGCAAGGTTGCCGCCGCGTCGGCGCTTCCTCCACCCAATCCCGCTTGCACAGGAATATTCTTCTCGATGTCAATGTGAATACCCTGGCTGCTTCCCAGTCCGCTTAAAAAAGCTTCCGCCGCCCGGTAAGCCAAATTCTCCGGGCCGCTCCACTTTCCGCAGGAGCACTGAATTCCCCCCTCTGCCAAAGTCACCCGTATCCGATCATAGATTCCTATGGACTGCATAACGCTTTCCAATTCATGATACCCATCGGGACGACGGCCTGTTATGGCCAGAGCAAGATTTATTTTGGCGTAGGCGAACATTTCAACCTGATTCTTAATCATTACCCTATCCCTTCCGAACGTTCGAATCGTATTTCTATACATTATACCCTAAAACAGCTCTGTTCTTCTAGTATCTGCATTATTTTATTATTTCATAATTACAGGGGATTGCCTGCAGTTGCCGCATACACCCATAACATAAATAAGACAGCCACTGAGGGAGATGCCCCTAGTGGCCGTTTGGAATGTCATCGTATCAATCATAAAAGAATATCCAGGTATCGTTTCAATCGTTCCTCTAAATACCCGGCCACCATTTCCACCATCGGTGCGGCAGTCTTGTCCTTATAATAGCTATCGAAGCAGGCATAGTACCGCTTCCTATCTGCAAACTTTACGTCAATAGGCGGATAGCCCTGCTGCATCAGCATAAGATTAAGCAGCAACCGTCCAGTGCGTCCATTACCATCAATAAAAGGGTGAATACCCTCAAACTTCAAATGAAATACAGCGGCATTCTCTAGGGGATGGCGCTTTTCTTCTTTTTGCGCAGCGATAAGCTGTTCCATCTGTACTGGAATCCGATAGGGTTGGGATGGCTCATGGTAGGCGCCCATGATCGTGACAGGGATTCTGCGGTACACGCCTTTGTCGTCAGGTCTGTCCATCAGCACCAGTGAGTGGATGTCCTTAATAATCTTTTCAGAAACCGGCGCCTTTTCTGTAACGAGCCGTTGGATATATAAAAACGCATCCCGGTGACCCACAGCCTCCAGATGATCTTTGAGCGGCTTTTGGTCTATCGTAACGCCTTCCAACACCAGGGCGGTTTCCTGGAGTGTAAGGGTATTGCCTTCAATAGCGTTGGAGTTGTATGTGAACTCTACAAGGAATTCCTCCTGCAAACGCTTTAATTCTCCTTGGGTGAAAGGACGACGCTTGCTAATCTGTGATTTGAGTGCATCAACCCGTGCGAATAGAGTGGTGTATTCTTGCGGAATAATTTTGCCGCGCAAAATGCGGCCATCAAGCGGCTTGACAGAATCAGCAGGTATTCTGTATGAACGGCCTTCCCGAATAACACCTTCAATTTTTCCCTGTTCGCAGAGCAACCGCACACGTCGATCTGAAAGCCCCCATTGTTCAGCTGCTTGCTGCACACTGATATATTCCACGATAACACCTCGCTTCTATATCCGTATTATACACCATTTTCGGAATAATATAAACAAACACGGTTTATTCTAAGATATTGTTCCGATTTTTCATTGTGGAGCCGGCGTAATGAAACCCGGGCTCATGCTGGACACGATAAAAAAGCTATCGTTGCCAGGCACGCTCTCCCTCTGCTGCACACTTAGTTTAGCAGTAAGGAGAGCAATTTCATGGCGATAGCTTTGGAACTAGATGGCCCCCAGATTGGCCACTTCAAGAAACCCTTCTTCTTCTTTAGCCAATGGACCGCTTTCAAGGCGGAGGGCGATTTCTTCCTCAATGGGTTCCAGATGTTCATAGAACATCACAAAAATCTCTCCCGGTTTGCAGGTGTCCAAGCCGTGGCAGAAGGCTTCCCGTTCCGGCAGAACCACGGAAATTCGCCGGGGATCCATACCCGAGGCAATCGCCTCCTCCATGATCATCCCCGCAATTTCGCCGGGCCGCCTTCCTCTCAGATCTCCATCCTCGCGAATAATCAGGCGATGAAAGCCCCGGGCCGCTACCCGGGCTACTTCCCGGATGGTTTCATCCGGCCGGTCCCCCGGCACGGTCACACACCCCACCACTGCGGGAGCTTTAAACTTCCTCAGGGTCTGGGCAATGGCTTTAATCCCCGCCGCATTATGGCCATAGTCGATGAAGACCTGAACCCCCCCAATCGTATAGGGGTTCAGACGTCCGCGATTGCACTCCGGATCCGAAGTAAATTCCGATAAAGAGGTGCGGATTCCCTCAGCCTTAAGTCCTAAGGACCAGCCCACGGCGATGGCTGCCAAGGCATTCTGCAGATTATGGAGGGCTTTGCCATTCCAGGTCACCGGCAGATCTTTGACTCCGCAGATTTTATGGGATTGATCCCCCTGACAAAGGAGAATATTCCCCCGGCGCACAAAGACGGCGATACCTCCCACAGCCAAATGTTTGCGTATGGTCAGGTTATCCTTTTCGGTACTGAAGAAAATGACTTTGCCTTTGGTTTTCCGGGCAAAGGAAGCAACTAAGGGATCATCAGCGTTGAGAACTACATAGCTGTGGGGACGAACGACCTCGGCGATCAGACTTTTGACATGAGCAATATCTTCCAGGCTTTCCATGCCATACTGACCGAGATGGTCGTTGGCCACATTGGTCACCACAGCCACATCGGCATAGTCATAGGCCAGACCAGCCCTCAATATCCCACCCCGCGCCGTTTCCAGCACGGCCACCTGAACATCAGGGTGGCGCAGCACGATTTGGGCACTTTCCGGGCCGGTGGTATCTCCTTTAAGCAGCAGCTTACCCCCCACATAAATACCATCTGTAGTGGTCATGCCCACCGCCAGTTCCCGATCCATCAGCATTTTGCCGATCATCCGCGTGGTTGTGGTCTTGCCATTGGTCCCGGTCACCGAAATGACGGGAATTCTTCCGTTTCCTTTAGGCATAACATGGTCAACGATGATTTTCCCCACATCCAAAGGCCGGCCCACGGTCGGGTATTGGTGCATTCTCAAGCCTGGTGCCGCGTTGACCTCAATGATCGCTCCCCGCTGCTCCTGGTGAGGGCGCTCAATATCCTCCAGGACCATATCGACTCCCGCGATATCCAAGCCCACGATTCGTGCCGCATACTCAGCTAATGCAGCATTATCAGGGTGAACCCGCTCTGTCACATCCACGGAAATTCCCCCGGTGCTTAAGTTGGCGCTGTCCCGCAGATAAACGACCTCCCCGTCGGCGGGTACCGTCTCCAGGGCGATCTTTTTTTGGGTCAGGGTCATCAGCACAACAGGATCGATTTTTATCTTGGTTAAGGCCTTCTCATGGTCCTCTCCCCGCTGGGGATCGCTGTTGGCCAGCTGAACAAGCTCTCCCACCGTGGAAACGCCATCCCCGATGACATGAGCCGGAATGCGCTCGGCAGCAGCCGCCATTTTTCCGTCAACCACAAGCAGCCGGTAGTTCTTCCCTTCAATATACTCTTCAACCACGACCTGCTCCTCATAGGTCTGAGCCACTCGAAAGGCCGCCCTGACCTCGGCCCCGGTCCTGAGCTTGAGGGTCACTCCCTTGCCCTGGTTACCGTTATAGGGCTTGACCACAACAAGCCGCTCCAGCTGCCGGAATACCTCCACCGCCTCCTCTTCGTTCCGGGTAACCACCCCGTCGGGAACGGGGATGCCCCCCTCATAAAGCAGCTTTTTGGTCAGCCCTTTATCACAGGCGATATCCACACCGATACAGCTGGTCTGGTCGCTCATGGCGGCCTGCACCCTCTTCTGGTTGCGTCCATAGCCCAACTGGAGGAGGCTGCTGTCATTTAAGCGTATGACGGGAATACCCCGACCCTCGGCAGCTTCGATAATGGCCCGGGTGGAGGCGCCCAGTTCAAACCTTTGGATGACTTCCCTGATGCGCTCAATCCTGTTTGTGACATTAGGTTTTTGTCCCGCCAGCAGCTCCTGCACCAGCGCGTAGCCCTGCTTAAAGCCTTCAAGTCCTCCTTCAAGGGAGTCGTAGTTGAAAATGATCTCATAATGGCCTGGATGCTCAGGCAGACATAGGGTTTTCCCATAAGGTATATTCTGTCCTGCACGAGTCAGCAGTTCGATGGTTACGTGCTCAATAATATGTCCGACTAAGGTTCCTTCCTTCAACCGTTCTACAAATCCTCCCGGTTTGCCCCGGGAGCAAAAATGCTCGTAAAGACTGGGCAAACATTGAACCAGGCGAGTATTAAAGTCTCCAAAGGTATCGCTAGTTCGTTCTGTCCATTCCTGGAGATCCACGACGGCCCGGATAACTGGTCGGTAGCTGTAGACATTAGCTCCCGGGATCGCCTGGATTTTCAGTATCTCCATTGTGATATTTGTCCTCCTTCAACCCATGGGAAAAGTACACCTCTAGTATTTTTACCTTTTTCCGGTACAATATTCGCTTTTCCGTTTTTCCGGGTGTCTAAGGGAAATACCCAGGCCAATCAGCCACCGGAGAGAGTCTCACTCAAGCTTGCCGCCCTCCTCTTCAGATCAAAACGATAGCCGTCGGATAAGATGTGCATGAGCACAGGGGTGAGAACCAGGGCCTGGCCCGGCGAAATTTCCGAAACATTGCTGGCCATGGTGGGGGAAGCGTCCACCACCGTAACGGTCTGGTTGCCCACCACTGTAAAATGTCCATCCGAGTAGACGAGAATGGAGGTATCTTCGTCAATGCCTACTCCCAGCACATAAGGATTCTGGGCGATGGCCGAGAGCAGGCGGCCGATGCGGCCCCTTTGGGCAAAATGCTGGTCCACGACAACAGAATGAAGCAGACCCAGACCGGGGGCCATGGTCAGGGTGTCTTTTTTGGGCGTGCCCGCCTCCCCGCCCACGATCATGGTATCGGACATGGCTGAAGCCCCGGCACTGGTTCCGGCAATGATCACTCCTCTCTGATAGAGGTTATGCAGGGTTCTTCCTAAGCGGGTTCCCCCCAAAATTCCTGTGATACGCAGCTGGTCTCCCCCCGTAAAGAAAATCCCGGTAGCTTTCTGCAACTCCTGGGATATGGATTCCCGATTGGCTGAAACCCTTTCCGCTATATCCAGAACCTGTACCTCAGCGGCCCCTAAGTTTTCAAAAAGCTCCTTGTATTCCGAACCGACCTGCTCCGGCATTTCCGTGGCGGCGGTCAGAACCACCACCCGGCTTTCCCTTCCTCCCGCTTCCTGGATAAACCGCTTCAGTATTTTGCATTCTCCCTTTTTGTCTTCAGCTCCGCCGATAATGAGGAGCCTGCCTTCCACATAATGATTCATGTCATTCCTCCCTTTAATCACTGAAAAAAGTCTGGTTCAATGCCCCTCTTATTTTCCGCTTTAACCCCCCCGGATTATTCAGAATCTAAAAGGATCAAGAAAGCATACACTGATTAAGAAATAGGGAAGGAGGTAACCTGATGAATCCGCTACCCCAACGCAGAATTATCATTCGCCGTTCTTCACGGCAAATAGAACTTTATGATGGCAATCAACTTTTGGCCTGTTATCCCTGTGCCGTAGGCAAAAGTTCAACCCCTACTCCTTTAGGGAACTATGCGGTAGCCACTAAGGTCATGAATCCCGGCGGGGCCTTTGGTACCCGCTGGCTCGGCCTGTCCCTCCCCGACTACGGGATTCATGGGACAAATAAGCCCGCCAGCATCGGTACTCAGGCATCCTTAGGCTGTATTCGTATGCATAATCATCATGTGGAGGCCCTCTACGATCAGGTTGGTGCAGGGACGCCGGTAATTATCACGGAGTAGGCTGCTAAAAATGCATGAGCGCCTGCGTTCATCTGCGCAGGCGCCCATCATCATCAATAAGGGCTTCTCGGATACCCCTTGCGGAGCTGACCCCGGGTTTCGATTCCTCCCAGGCCGTCGGTCCCGGTGACTGTATGCTGAATAATTTCCTTCAGGGATACCATCTGATCAATAGGGGTAAAGGCGATTCGCTCGACGATAAAGACCGGATCAAAAGCATGGATCAACGTCCTTTTGGGAGAGGAGGCAAAATTGGCCCCCGCTCTGATGATGGCTTCATAATTGGATTGGCAGGCCCCGGCGAAGATCACCAGGGCATCCCGATTGGGTTGGAAACGGCGGGCCTCCAGGACGGATTGCACGAAAAAGCGTGAACTCCGATAGCTGTCAAGGCTCTTGAAATCCTTTTTTCCCTTGAGAAACCCGTCATGCCCCGTGAGAACCACGATGTCTGTGGGGTTTTCCTGAAGAACCTGCCGTATCTTCTTGGGCTGCTCCGCTTCAGATATACAGATTCCTTTAGCATCCAGTCCCAGCTGCTGATATGTCTTGATGCATTGACTCAGATATTCCTCATCCCCGTCCAGATGCAGCACCCGCCCCGGAATTTCATAGAATTCATCCTGAACCTCCGGAACATACTTACGCTGATTGACCACAATTTTCAGCTTGTTATAAATATCCTGATAATCTTCCCGTTGGTAATGGGCAACCTCTGACGGCTCTTTTTCCACCAGATCCTGAAGAGGTGCATCGGCTATAAGCCTGAGATTTATGCCCTTTAAGATTGCAATCCGCTCTCCCTTAATCGACATAATCTGCTCGATACGAAAAAATAAATCTTGTTTATGGGATTTTCTAGCCACAATATCGCCAACTTTTAACATGTGTGCCCTCCTTCCGACCTCTCTCTATATCCTATGACCGATGAGAAAAAACGGCATATAAATATAAAGAAAACTCTGCCCGGAAAGCAAGAGCTCTTATTCCTGATCACTGAAATTGAAAATAAGCTTCCTGAGGAGAGATAGCATGTATGATGTGGTCATTCCTGCCCAAAATGAAGAAAAAAGCATTCTGGCCGTCTTAGCCACGGTCTTGAAATTGCCCATAAAAAGAGTCATTCTGGTCCTCAACGGCTGTACTGATCGGACCCTTGATTTAACCCGCACTATCCTGGATCAGCGCATCCATACCATTTACTTTGCCGAACCCCTGGGCATTGATGTGCCCCGGGCTATTGGGGCCCTTTATGCCCGTTCTCTCCATACTCAGGGCGTGCTCTTTGTGGATGGCGATACTTCGGGGGATATTTATGATGGTTTAGCCAAACTCCTGGCTGCCTTAACCGATGGTACGGATATAGCTCTGACCAACTGCTATCCCTACATTACTCACCGCGCTAAACTGGCTAATCTCGTCCTTCGCTTCCGGGGAAGCTTGAATAAAGAATTAGGCTATTTTCAGCTATTAGGCAATGCCACTCCCACCCACGGTCCCCATGCCCTGTCTGCCAAAGCGCTGGAAGTTCTTATGCCTGAAGCCATTGCCATTCCCCCCCTGACCCTGGTCCTGGCCAAGCGCTTCGACCTTAAGGTCAAAGTGGCCACCTCCATACGCCACCAAGACCTTAAATCCCCCCGCAAACACCGCCGCCATGCCCGTCTCATTGCTGAAACCATCATCGGTGACTGTGTGATGGGACTGACCCTGGCCCGCAACGAGGAGGTCACACGTTCGCTGGGAAAACACAAAATGCTGGGTTATCATCCCGAACGACGTTTCGATATTCTCCAGCTTTGGACGGAATCTTTAATCACCACCCACTCCTATTGCGAAAACCATTTGATCATTCCCAGGGATACACCTTGGTTGGGCGGATAATTCTTGAGGCAAGTCCCTTGGTGTTGGGTTTTCAACC
Source organism: Desulfitobacterium sp. LBE (assembly GCF_007830365.1). Lineage (NCBI taxonomy): Bacteria > Bacillati > Bacillota > Clostridia > Eubacteriales > Desulfitobacteriaceae > Desulfitobacterium > Desulfitobacterium sp. LBE. The sequence continues at coordinate 3,432,560 of NZ_VLKD01000001.1, forward strand.
TGATATACTATAGGGAGGTCCGTGGCTTTGATTAATTCTGAGAGGATGAAGCCCTTTGACTTTCACCCGCTTTCCCATTATTGATAGTTTGCGTACTCTGGCTCTCGCTTTAATGATTACATATCACCTCATCTATGATTTAGATCAATGGACCGGTTTGGCTGTTGATGTAGACGCTCTTTTCTGGTTTAGCATCGGTAAAACGGCTGCTCTGCTTTTTATCTTTCTTTCCGGCCTAAGCAGCGGCTTCAGCAAGCATCCCCTTAAAAACGGATTGCGGGTCATATTTTTTGGCATGATCATTACTCTGGTGACTTATGTGGCCTTTCCTGAGCAATATGTCCGCTTCGGAATTCTCCACTTCTTAGGAGTTATGATGGTTCTCTATCCCTTCATTCAAAAACTTCCCAATGGTGCGCTCATTCTGGGCTCGGTTTTGATCATCGCCGGCGGCCTGATCATCAAAGACCAAGCGGTGAACACCCCTCTGCTTCTCCCTCTGGGATTTATGTATCCCGGCTTTGCCACCATGGACTTTTACCCTCTGTTTCCTTATAGCGGCGTCACCTTACTGGGAGTTCTTTGTTATCGTTATTTCTTTGCTGAGCACAGCAGGACCAATGCCTCTGTCCCTCCGGCGGAAAAGAGCAAAGCGGCCTACCCCATGGTTACATGGGTCAGCCGCCATTCCTTATGGATTTACTTAATACATCAACCTATTTTACTTGGGCTTATTTTTGCCTTAAAGGCCATTGCCGTTATATCTTGAATTTGTGAAGTGCCTGCTCCTCAGTTGAAGCTGACATCTCTTTTGGTTTTATCCCATCAGTTATCTTCATCAAGGGTAGGCATTTCAATCAGTTGCTCCTCTGTCTTAATAGATGATTCCCCAGATTCTGCATAACTGTCTTCTATCTCAATCAGCTCCGCAAATTCTCCTAACTCTTGCTCACTAATTGCACCTTCAGCAGGATCTAAAGACACATTGTCTTCCATGCTATTACCTTCAAATAAATCCATGCTTGAACCTTTCCCATCAATAATAGTTGAAGTTGAAGTATTTATCCACGCACTAAACTCTACACAAGCAGAAGGGACACTAGAGAGAGGAGTGCCGGTTCTTAGATATATTTTGTCCCCATAGCTCAAGGGAAAGTCACAAGGTAATGTTGTTGTCGCAGTTCTGGTAGTGCGAGTAGTACTGCCCGTGAAGCTTGGGCTTGTTGAATGCTGATACCAAACATTTGGCTTTACATAATAAAAAGAATATTTACCATCTTTATAACCTAATCCTACTCCTGATGGTGCAGGGCTTAGTTTAGGCAAAGTTATTTTTTTAATCTGGGAAGCAGGCTGTGTACCTGTGGCCTTATAGCGCACTTCAAATTCCACAGTTTTTTGACTGCTCATTCGTGAATATACCGATAAGCTATAACTGCCCGTGCCAGTTAAAGAATACCAGGGACCTCCATCATAGCGATATTGCATGGCGGAAGTTATGGGAGATACTGAATGATTATTATATGGGTCATACGAAACGGCAGGCGCAGCTGGGGATTGATCTGTAAGGGTCCAGCCCCCCCATAAACCCGCGGGTTTATCTTCCGTAGCCTTATATCTAAAGCTGATTCTCACCGTCTCTCCATACTCGAGGCCCTGAATGATCGATAAAACACCATTAAGTAGTATTTCTTCAGGGATTGTCCTATATATCTGACCGTCGAGGCGCATTTCCATATCTTCTGTTAATCCGGTAATTATTCCGGTAGTCCTATTAAGAGACATGCCGCTTGGAATTGGTCCGCGCGGTATCAACTGTATTATTTTGGCAGGAGAAGCACTTTCTGTATCTGTCTGAGCGTAACGAACCCAAAACAATTTATCAGAAACCTCTAGCGGAACCTGAATGGCACTGCATGTCGTCCAACCGCTGCCGGTAAGCTGATATTCCATTGTGGTGTCTGTATCTACTGCAACTGCATAGTCCGGAAAGGTTTCACTATTATAAATAACGGAAACCGGAGGAGAACCTGCCGGAGAGTTACCATACCAGGTTATGGACAGATTGGCCTCAAGAGTTTTATATAAAGGCGCTCTGTTATCCATTAATTTGACATTGTATTTGCTTTGGTTGGCATTACGGTTTATTTCAAAAACATCGTACATTATAAATCCATATGCCATCCCGTAATTTATAATATTGCCATCTTCGTCGAGAGCATGCAATACATTTGAGGTGACCGGAGCGCGCCCATCAAGGGTGTTTGACTGCCTGCCTACTAAATTTCCCATTTGTTTATAATCGATACGTATATAGCGTTTTTCATTTGGTAAATTTCTGCTTACATTTGTTCCACTTGCCGTCAAAGGATATCTCCACCATTGATCTAGCCCTGGGCCTGGTAAGGTTTCGGCATATGCATAATCACTCAAATAAACATCTATGATTTCTAAAGATTGTAAAGGCAGTGCAGGTCCCGCTTGTACAGACAGCGGAGGGGCAATACCCAACATTAAAGCACATAATAAAACAAACGTGATAAACCTTTTCATAAGCACATCTCCTCATTTTTTCTATTCGGTAAATTAATGAGCTATAAACCAATCGTCAAAGGCATCCTCCATAGGTGCCTTGTCATTAAGATGCTGCAAATACGACTTAATCCATTCCTCGAAATCAAAACCAGAATCGTAGCGGCCATTAGCCCCGCAAGACATTCCGAAGGAATCCCTCATCATACTATATACTTCGTCCGATATTGACTGCCCGGCAAATTTTTTAGAATCAAGGTAAAAAGCCATCGCTCCAGGATCCAATTTCTGATCCAATAGCCATTCTCCGAATGCAAGTTTTGCCTCAATGCTCTGGGGTGCGAACTTCGAGTTATCATACATGCTAGACAGCATATTGGCAGTATTATGGACTAAGAATCGCAGCTGATAATCATCGGCCCCTGACCGCATTAACTCTCCGCACATTGCCATCGTCTCCCCAAAGGTCTGTTCTGCCAAGGGCGGATATTTGGATTTGATAGCCTTGGTGATTTCTTCAAACGTCATGTTCCCATAAGTAGCCTGCCGGGCAACAGCATAAATCTGGCTGGTGCTGCCAAACTGCTGGCTGAGTTCATTATTATAAGCTTTCACTACGTCGTTATATGCTTTATTGGGTTGAAAAAAAGCATTAGATTCACGCATGAAGTCATCGCCGAATGCCTGCGTATAGCGTGCTGTGATGGTCTGGTAAATTTCCGTATCGCTCATACCAGAATAGTCTACAGACTGAGCTTGTTTCTGTACTCTATCAAGAGTGTGCGCTATTTTCCCGTGATCCATCGTAAAGATATTGGGTTCATTAGTCTTTTCACTTTTCTGACTGAGGTTAGCAATATTCGCATGCCATCGACCCAAAGCAATATTATAAGTTGAATAATTATCAGAGTCATTTAACACGGAGTGATCGGCTTTTTGGAGGTAGTCTATAACCTCTCTCTTATCACTCCCGCCAGTTACAGATCTTTTTTGTACGGCAGATAGTAGATCAATATTTGATGCTTTGATTGAATTAATTATCATTAGATCTCTCCTCTTTCATTGTCGGTCATAAGCAATACATTACAGGAACTAAGCAGTGAAATGATTAGCCCTAAATATTACTCGAACAAGAATTCCCTCCCCCTGTTCCATATTCTTTAACCTTGATATCCTCCTCACTATATTTGAGATGATCCCCTATAATAGCTATCGTAGAAAAGAACATCAATCTTTAGAATATATCTACTAAATTTCAAATATTATCCTTATGTTACTTTATTATCTTTATTTCGACAAATATGGCATATAAGTGCGGATGCCAGAGAGGAGTGGCACAGAAAAAAGCGGCCTACCCCATGGTTACATGGGTCAGCCGCCATTCCTTATGGATTTACTTAATACATCAACCTATTTTACTTGGGCTTATTTTTGCCTTAAAGGCCATTGCCGTTATATCTTGAATTTGTGAAGTGCCTGCTCCATATCTTCGGTCATTTTGGCCAGCAATTGGCTGGAAGAGGCGATCTCTTCCACAGAGGCCGATTGCTCCTCCGTTGAAGCCGACACATTGAGAGTCTGTTCGGCAATGGATTTGCTGATCTGGTTGACTTCATGGATGGAGGCAACAATCCGTTCATTACCCTGAGAAATTTCTTCAATCTCATGAGAGATTCCCCGAACCTGCCCGGTAACCTCTTGAATAAGACCGGCAATCTCTTCGAAAGCGCTGCCTGCTTCATGGACCACCTTGGACCCAATCTCAACCTCTTGTGTCCCGTTCTTCATCGAGTCTACGGCCTTATGGGTATCCTCCTGAATTTCCCCAATAAGATCGGCGATTTGTTTGGCGGCAATCTGAGATTGTTCAGCCAATTTGCGGACCTCTTCGGCCACCACCGCAAATCCTCTTCCCTGTTCACCGGCCCGGGCTGCTTCGATGGCGGCATTGAGAGCCAAAAGATTGGTTTGATCGGCGATCCCGGAGATGGCTTCAACGATCTGTCCGATCTCCTGGGAACGGACTCCCAGGTGCTCCACTAAGGAAGCACTATGGTTGACCGCCTTTTGGATACTCTCCATTTGCTTGACGGTGGTATGGATGGATTGCTGGCCCTTGTCAGTGGCTTTGGCTGTTCCTTCGGCTGAACGAACCACATATTCCGTATTGTTCAGCACTTGACCCATTCCTGCCGCCATTTCTTCCACCACAGCCGCCACGTCATTCACTGCGGTCATCTGCTTTTCCGTCCCCTGAGCCACTTCGGTGATCGCAGAGGCTACTTCATTGGCCGCCTGGGCTGACTGTTCCGCTCCTGCGGACAATTGTTGAGAAGAGGAGGCGATATGTTCCGAAGCCAGCGAAACCTGTTTGACCAATTGGGTAAGGTTCTCTGCCATGTGGTTAAAATCCTGAGCCAGCTGACCCAGCTCATCCCTTGAATCCACTTGGATTTTCTCAATCCTCAGATTGCCTTGGGCCACTTCATTGGCACCCTGGGCAACCTGTTTGACCTGCCTGGTAATACCCTGGCTGATCTTAAAGCCGACGGCGCTTACGATGATTAAACCAAGAATCATGGCGACAGAGATGCTGATAATATCCTTGGACATTTGTTTTTGATAGATCAGCTCTTGGGCAATGACCTCTGTCTCAATATCGTCCACCCAGTTCCCGGTTCCTATAACCCAGCCATAGGGCTCAAAGAGCTGGGTATATCCTCTCTTGGGGGTGGGCTCCGTTTCATTGGGTTTAGCAAATTCATAGTCTGAGTAGCCTCCGCCACTAAGCGCATTTTTTATAAAGCCATCCCGTACATAGGCATAGCCATTAGGGTCCACTGCATCAAGCCGGCTCTTCCCTTCGGTATCCCGCCCCAGGAGAACCACATTAATTCCTTCAGTGGTATCAACCCAGAAATAGTTCTCCCCGTCAAAGCGAAGCTCCCGAACCAGGTCGGCAGCCTTGGTCTTAGCCTCCTCCTCTGAGAGCAGGCCTGCCTGCTGCTCTTTATATACCTTGTCAATGACGCTGATGGCAATCTCTACATCTGTCTTAATCCCCCGATCATATTCGGCAAAGAGGGTTTCCCGGTAGGTCTGGACATTGTTTTTCAAAATGTCGATTTGCCGGTAGATATTATACCCTCCCACGATAATGCTCATCAGCATGGATGTAAAAATAAATGCTAAAATTAGACGCGCTCTGATACTTTTCAATCTTCTTACTCCTCCCTTGTCTTTATGATTTTTTTCTAAAAAATATATTTAGTTATGTAAAATCAGGCAGCGGTCAGACCCCTAAGCCATTATTAATTAATTCAACATATAATGCAATATAATTTTATTGATTTTGTCTATTTAGAAAATAAAAAGTTTTCTAAATAGTATAAAGGTCACAGCTACGCTGTGACCTTTATACTATTTCCTAGGACTTTAGAACTATTTTCTTTTATACTTTGAATTTTGCCAGAATCTTCTCCAATTCCATAGCCATATTCTCCAATACCTGACAGGAAGAGGCGATTTCTTCGACAGAAGCGGACTGCTCTTCAGTGGAAGCTGAGACACCATAGGTCTGATCCGTAATTTCCCGGCTGATCTGATCCACTTCTTCCACGGCCCGAATGATCCGCTCATTCCCCTGGGATATTTGTTCAATCTCAGCGGATATATCCCGAACTTGCCCGGTCACCTCTTGAATAAGCTCGGCTATCTCTGCAAAAGCGCTTCCGGCTTCGACGACCACTTTTGCCCCTTTTCCTACCTCATGGGTTCCCTCCTGCATAGCCTCCACAGCTTTCACCGTATCCCCTTGGATTTCCAAGATGAGGGCGGAGATCTGCTTGGCCGCCCCTTGGGATTGCTCCGCTAACTTCCTTACTTCTTCGGCAACCACGGCGAACCCCCGTCCTTGTTCACCTGCCCGGGCTGCCTCAATGGCTGCGTTCAGGGCCAGAAGATTGGTCTGGGCCGCGATGCCGGAGATGGTCTCAATGATTTGACCGATCTCCTGGGAGCGGAGACCCAGCCGTTCTACCAATTCTGCGCTATGGTTAACCACCTTTTGGATATGATTCATCTGTTCAATGGTGGTCTCTACAGAACCCTGGCCTTTGGCAGCGGCTTGAGATGTCCCTTCAGCCGAGCGAACCACATAGCCTGTATTGGTCAAAACCTGTTCCATCCCTGCCGCCATTTCCTTCACGACTTCGGAAACTTCACTGACAGATCTTATTTGTCTTTCCGTCCCCTGGGCAACGTCGGTGATTGCCGCAGCAACCTCCATAGCCGCTTGAGCAGACTCTTCCGCTCCGGAGGAGAGCTCCTGAGCAGTCAGAGATACTTGCTCGGAGGCGTAGGCCACCTTTTTGACCACTTCCGCCAGATTATCGGTCATTTGATTAAAATCACCGGCCAATTGACCCAGCTCGTCCTGGGTATCCACCACAATCTTGTCAATGGTCAGATTACCCTGTGCGACTTCCCTGGCTCCTTGGGCGATGCGCTGAACCCTTTGGGCAATGCGCCCGCTGATGACAAAAGCCAGAACAGCCACCACCCCAAGGCCGATCACCATGGCGGCGACTACTTTAATAATATCGTTCAACATGTGTTGGTTATAATACATTTCTTTTTCACTGACTTTGCTCTCGATATCATCAACCCAGTTCCCTGTGCCCACGATCCAGGCATAAGGCTCAAAAAGCTGTGTATAGCTCCGCTTGGGCTTAGGTTCTGATTCATTGGGTTTGGCGAATTCATAATCTGTATACCCGCCGCCCTCCTGCATACCGTTTTTAATCAGTTCTCTTATGTAAAGAAAGCCACTGGGATCTACAGCATCAATCCGGCTTTTTCCCTCTGAGTCTTTACCCAGATAAACCACATTGATTCCTTCAACGGTATCCACCCAGATATAATTGCCCTGATCGAAGAGAATAGTGCGCACCAGAGCCGCCGCTTTTTCCCTGGCTTCCGCTTCAGTCAATAATCCTTCCTGCTGCTCTTGATAGACTCCCTGAATAATGCTTATTGCGATCTCTACATTCATTTTAAGGCCCCGATCATATTCCTCATACAAAGTCTTGCGATATTCATCCACATTGTTTTGCGTCAGCACTGTTTGGTTATAGATATTAAACCCACCGACAATGCCCGCCATCATGATGGATGTGAGAAGGAATACCAAAATCAACCGAGTTCTAATACTTTTCAACCGCCGTTCCTCCCTCTTCCCGTTTACATAATTGACAAAATTTCCATTTTCGAGTAATCTCTTCACTTTTGATGCATTGAAAAGATGTTGCGGGTAGTGTAATATTTGGAGTAGATTGTTAATTCCAAATTTTGTCCCTTGGGAGGATATACCACTCAACAAAATAGGACAAACAATTTAAAATTAAAATAGCTCTATTTTACTTTGTATTATTACTAAAAAGTACACTTTTGGCAAGAATATTCTGAACTTATTTGCACAGAAAATTTCTTTAAAAAAATTTATTTTCCAATTGAAAGAATTGTCCAAATTGTTATACAATTATATTGACATGCTTAGACTGGATTTATCTCTGTGAGGAAGGCGTCCATAGGGAATCCCAGAGACTAAATCCAATAGATAAGGTGGAAAAAACATTTAGAGAAGGGAAAGGGATAGAAATGGAGAACCGTTTTAAACAGTCTTTGTTGGACCCTAATACCCTCTCCGTCACTTGGGAGCTGGTCCCAGGGAGAGGAGCACGTGAAAAAGCTCAGGAGAGCGCATTGCTTGCTGCAGAGCAGGCGGCTAAAGGCGGCAAGGTTCATGCCCTGACCATTACCGATAACCCCGGCGGCAACCCTGCTATTCTCGCCGATTATCTTGGTCAGGAGATTCTTAAGCTGGGGATAGAACCCCTTGTCCATTTCACCTGTAAGGATAAAAACCGCAATCAAATGGAAAGCCAGCTTTATGCCCTTGATCGGGCCGAAGTCCGCAGCCTTTTGGTCATGACCGGAGATTATACGGTCTCCGGCTTTAAAGGCCGGCCCAAACCGGTTTTTGACCTTGATCCCACCCATACCTTAGAACTTATCGCCCAGATGAATGAGGGACTTGGCATCCCAGGCCCTAAGGGCATGTCTTATCATCAGCCCAGCGATTTCTTTGCCGGTGCCGCCGTTTCTCCTTTTAAAGGCACCGAAGCCGAGCAAATGGTCCAGTATTATAAACTGAAGAAAAAGGTGGCCAGCGGAGCTCAGTTTATTGTCACTCAGCTTGGCTATGATGCACGAAAAATCCATGAAGTTCTCCAGTTCATGAAACTTAATGATCTCAATGTTCCTCTTGTGGGCAATATCTATATTCTCCCCTTCGGTGCAGCCAAGATTATGAACCAGAATCAGCTGCCGGGCTGTGTGGTCACGGATAAGCTCCTGGCTGAAATCGATAAGGAAAGAACCGCCGAAGATAAAGGAGTAAGCGCCCGCTTGTTGAGAGCCGCCAAGATGTATGCTCTCATGAAAGGGATGGGCTTTGCCGGTGTTCATATCGGCGGTCATAATATCAAGTATGAGCAGGTGGAATATGTGATCGAAAAGGGCGAGGAACTCAGCAAAGACTGGCTGGCTCTGGTGCCTGAGTTTGATTATCCTATGCCCAATGGATTCTATTATTATGAAAAAGATCCCAAAACCGGCCTGAATACCACCACACCCGTCAATCGGAAGAACCTGCCCTTGGATGCCCCTGTAGGAGTGGCTTACAGCGGTATGCGCCTGATGCACAGCATGCTCTTCACCCCTGGCAAAAACTTCTTCCCTGTCATGCGCAAGATTTATAAAGGGCGCAAGGATAACCGCAAGCACGGCTTGGAGCATCTGGCTAAAGTCATCACCAACGACTGTAAAGACTGCGGAGACTGCGCCATGTTTGAACTGGCTTATCTCTGTCCCATGTCCCAATGTCCCAAGAATCAAAGAAACGGGGCCTGCGGCGGCAGCTATCAGGGCTGGTGTGAGGTTTATCCCAACCAGAAGCAATGTATTTATGTCAGAGCCTATGCCCGCCTGAAAAAATACGATGAAGAAGGGGATCTGGATTCCCATCATATCCCTCCCGCCAATTGGGATTTGTACCAAACTTCCTCATGGTCTAATTTCTTCTTAGGACGGGATCACTCCGGAAAGATTTTAGGCATCCCTACACCTGAAGAGGAAGCAGCTAAAGCCAAAGGTGCCGACCCGGCTAAGTAAGCAGGAGGCATCTAAACACAAAACAGAACTTAGTAATAAAGCAGCAAATCCTTAGCGGTTTGCTGCTTTTGTATAACATATTATTTTATAAGTTTATCAACTTTTTCTTTCTGAGCTGCTAGACGATTATCAAAATGCTTGATATCGGTCCAGACATGGCCAAGATCACGCTTAATATCTTTTACGTCTCTCTTGAGATTGCCTACATCATACTGCAGAATACTCAGATCACTTTCCATTCTTTCCTGGCTATCCTTGATTGCCTGCACTTCAGACTTTAAGCCCTGCACTTCAGACTTTAAGCCCTGTACATCAGACTTTAAACCCTGTACATCAGACTTTAAACCCTGTACTTCACCTTTTAAACCTTGCATTTCACCTGTTAGGCCCTGCACTTCACCCTTCAAACCCTGCAAATCCTGTATTTCATCTTTTACGCCCTGCACTTCAGAAGTTAAGCCTTGCAACTGGGTCAGAATTTGTCTTAATAATTCTTCTTCCATAGCCGCACCCTCCTTCGTCTCTATTCTATCATAGCGAGTACAGAGATGAATAGACGAAATTCTTGCTCCCCTGGCTATTCTTTGCTGCCTCCAAAACAAGTAAGGCCAACACTGATGAATAACAAGGTCATTAATAAAGCCAGGATATTTCCCGCTCCCTCAATGAAGGTAAATACCGTGGCTATCCACTTCGATAGACTCCCCATGTCATGGCTGTTCTTCTTTTGCCCCTTATTGAGTTCTGGTACTTTAGTCTAAGTTTTTCATAACAGCTTCCGTCACCGCTTGAAACTCCTCGATGCTCAAGGTTTCCGCTCTTCTCTGTTCATCCACACCGGCTGCGGCCAGAATCTCCCCGATCTGCTGCTTAGGGAGACCAAGTCCTCCGGTCAAGGAATTCCCTAAGGTTTTGCGCCTTTGACTAAAGGCGGCCTTAACCACCCGGAAGAAGTCCTTTTCCTTTACCCTGAATTCCGGATAAGAGCGCAGCTCAAAGCGCACCACGGCTGAAGTGACTTTAGGCGCCGGCCAAAAGGCCTGAGGCGGTACTTCAAAGAGTTTCTCCCCTTGGGCTGAGACCTGGGCCGCTATGGAAAGAATCCCATAATCCTTGCCGCCGGGTTTGGCGACCAAACGATCCGCCACTTCTTTTTGGACCATGACCACCATACTGGCGAGGGAGTCCTTCTGCGCCAAAAAATGCATCAACAGGGGGCTGGTAATGTAATAAGGGAGATTTCCCACCAGCACACCTTTTCCCGTGCCCCAGATATCCTTCAAATCCAGCTTTAGGGCATCCATATTGAGAATATCTACGGGCAGCCCCTGGAGCTCTCTCTGCAATAGATTCACTTTCCCCCGGTCCAGCTCTACCGCCCACACTTTTTGCGCTTTTTGAGCCAAGACCCGGGTCAGGACCCCCAGTCCCGGTCCAATCTCGACGACGGGGATTTCCGGGTCTTTAATACTGGCGGCTGCGATAGCCGCGATGACCCGGTCATCCATCAAAAAATTCTGTCCTAAGGATTTATGGGCTTTGGCACCGCCCTTAAGGATGCGCCGGGTATAATTCGCTGCGTTCTCCATGAATAGCCTCCCTAACCGCCTTATTGAATTCCTCATGGGTGATGCCAAACCGATTTAAGCGCCGCAAAAATTGCTTGGCATTAGCATCCCCGATACCTAAGATTTTTCCCACTGCCAGGCGTCGTTCTGCCGAATGGCTCAATCCCGCCAGCCCTGCTTCCAGCAAATCCTTCATTGTGAATGAGGTTCCTGCAGTTGGGTATTCATTGTTCTTTGGTTCGGAATAAAGTGTATCCGTCCTGATCTTTTGGAACGCCTTTTGAATGTCTTCAGGACTGGCATTTTCTACACCAATATCATCATCCTTAGCAGAGCGGGCATCCTTTTTGGACAAATAAACATGCTTGGCTTCCGGCACCTGCCGCCGGATCCGTTCCCGGATTTGTTCCCCTACGGAATCCGGATCGGTCAATACGATCACACCGCAGCGCTTGGCTGCCTCAGCAATGTAAGCTAATTTTTCCTGGGTTAACCCATAACCCTCTGTCCACAGTATATCCACATTTCCTAAAGCTCTGCGCACCGCATGAGCATCATTTTTACCTTCCACCACGATTAACTCTTCAATCATCTTTGCCAACAATTCCTCCCTTATCTTTTCTATCTTAACCTACCTGCACTGATTTCACAAATAAGCACACCTGCAAAAAGGTAAGGAGCAGAAGAGATTTCTCCTGCTCCTTACCGTACGCCCTATTTCAGAACGGCCTATTGGCTACTGGCTATTTCTTATTCTTATTGGTTCCGTAAGTCTTGACCAGGCTGTCCCAGATGGAGGGATCTTCCATCCCCAATCTCCAGATAGCTACGCCATGAAGCTTATGCTCCCGGGCATATTCCATCTTGGGCTGCAGGCTTTGCTTGTTTTCAAAGTATACTTCATGACGGACACCATTGGCTGTGTAGGTATACCAGGGAACTTTATGCTCTTCATCATAGCCAACTTCCACCCCATGTTTTTTGGCACGGGCCATGCTTTGCTCATAAGAGAGATAGTCGGGCATGGTGGGCTTGTTGGAGCCCCAGTCAAAGGAGTAGACAGGAAGTCCTAAGACGATTTTTTCCCTGGGGATTTTGGTTACCGCATAGGAGATGACTTTATTGACCCAGGCGTGGGAGGATATGGGTCCATGGGTGGTTCCCAGTCCATGCTCGTCATAGGTCATCAGCACGATTTGGTCGGCATTTTTACCGATGGAGGCATAATCATAAGCCCCGGACCAAAGGTCGGATGGGTAATCGATAAACTTAGCCGGAATGGAGACGTTGAGCACCTTGTCTTTAGCCTTTAAGGCGCCGTGAAGCTCACCTAAGAAGGCTGTGAAGTTGTTGCGGTCAGCGGGTGGTGTCTTTTCAATATCAATGGCCACACCATCCCATTTCTCATTGATAACCAGTTGCACAATATTGTTGATAAACTTAGAGCGGGTCTGAGGATTGGCGAACACACTGTGGGCCAGGTTGGCATCGAAGAGGCCGCCGCGCATATTATGAATTAAAGCGTAGGCTTTAGCTCCATTCTTTTGCGCTGCTTCTTTAATGCTGAGATCTTTTTTCCCTGTGGTGAGAATTTTTCCATTGGCATCAAAACTATACCAGAAGAAGGAAACCTCATCCATCAACTTGATGTTCTTCATCATCGATTCCTTGGAGCCGGGGATCTCTCCTTCAGGGTCCGTATAGAAACCCATGACCACCCGTTTCTCTTCCCCTAGAACATCCTGACGAGTCTCTGCCTCAGCTTGTGGGGGTTCGCCGCTTTCCGTGGCGATCTGATTCGGTGCTTGGGTGTTTTGCTGCTGCGCTGTATTACACCCAACCAAGCTAAAACTCAATACCAAAACAGCTATTAAATTTAAAGTCAGAAACCGCTTCATTCTGAGATCAACTCCTTCATCTTGATTCGGTCACTGACTTTATTGTCCCCTCTTCAATTGTCCTTATGTATAAGTATTGCCGGAATCCCAATCCACTATTTTACATTAGGAAGAGATCCCTTTAGAAATCAACAAAAATCGCTGAAGATTTCTTTTCTTTTATTTTTCCCGGCAAGGAGCCGACTATCCAAGCGTATCAATACCCGAGAAAATTTGTAAACTTAAGGCAAACCGAAATAATTGGCTACACCTTTAGCCACAGCCTGAGCCAACTGATCCTGATACCAGGACTGCCGCAGCCTGGCCAATTCTTTGGGATTGCTGATATAGCCCAACTCCACAATAACTGCAGGCATAGGAGCATTTTTGATCAAATAAAAGTCCCCCGGCTTGGCAATCCTGCGATTCATTCCCGGAACTTTGATAAGCTCCTGCTGAATCGTTTCTGCTAATCGTTTCCCTTCTTCGGAATCAAAATAATAAAAGGTTTCGGCACCGGTATTTCGTCCCGAGGGTGTTGCATTCAGATGCAAGCTGATCAGGGTATCGGCCTCCGCTTCGGCAGCTAAGGAGATTCGATGGTTAAGATCGGCCTGCTTCTTGGACTGCCTGCCCCGGACCCCTTCCGGGACATAATCAATATCCTCTTCCCGGGTCAGAATAACCTCAATACCGGCAGGCTCCAGCAGCTCCTTTACCCGCTTGGCCATTTCCAGATTGATTTCTTTTTCATAAACGCCCTGTTTCGTGATCGCCCCCGGATCATAACCGCCATGACCTGCATCGACCACAACCTTATATTTTGTTTCGAGAGGTCCCAGAACTGCCGCCGAACCTTGATAAAATACGGAAAAAACTAATCCAAACATCACGGTCAGGACGATTATGATCGCCATTGCCTGAGTCTGCCTGCCAGGAATTACTACGGGTCTTCGCAAGCCGCTCCCCCCTTGATTTTCTTTGCCACTGCCAGCCGGTTTCCTTTAGATAATATGATGCTGGCTATAGAAAAATGAGGCCCTTCGACTTTATTTCGAAGAACCTCATGGTTTGATTGCTTATATCTTAATCTCGAAAGTTGTGTAGGTCACTTTCATATTTGTTTTCCTTAATTATTGAATGGTTTATGAACTGCCTGTCAAGCTTCCCTTATTTCACATAAACCACTACGGAACGAACCCCCCAAGACCAGCAGGACTCTTCCGTATTCATATATAAATCAACCCGGTTTCCTTTAATCGCACCCCCGGTGTCCAGTGCGACTGCCTCACCATATCCATCCACATAAACTTCTGTTCCTAAAGGAATCACTCGCGGATCTACGGCAATAACTCCGTAGCGAACGTTATGTCCTGTTGCTGTCCTTCCGCCGCCCGAATAGGCGGAAGCCCTCATCAAATAAGCGCGCTTAAATTCAATGGTTTTGCCACCACGGGAAATGGTGGTCTGGGAGCCTCGTGAAACCACTTGATTCACAGGAGCACGTAAAACCTCCTGCTGCAAAACTTCTCGTGCGACTTCGACCCCATCTTCCATGGTGATCTTCACCGTCTGCTCATGCTGGCCGTTTACCCCTTTTGTCACAACCTTATCCGGCAATCCTATTGGAAAATCTGCCGGCTGAGCAACCGTCTGATAGGGAATCTCGTTGGTCATGGTCTCGATTTTTTCCTCTACCCGAACCACTTGAATCTCGTCTTCAGCTTCTATCATGTGCTTCATTGGTAGAGATACCTTATCCTTTTCGTTTAAAACAATGTCAAGCTTCTCCAAAGCTTCTTCTACTGTGCGCGGGGCTAAATAAGTATCAATTTCTTTCCCATCGACTTTGAACTTAACAGGAACTGCCCGCCGAACCTCAAGTTTAGCATCGGCTACCAGGACAGCCTCTCGATGGAGATTAACCTCATCCGTTACCTTGAGATCCAATCCCAAACGATTTGATAAATCAACCAGGGCCTCACCCACAGTGGGCGCAGGGGTCCGAGCCGGATACGTTTCCCCGTCCACTGTCAACTCCACAGGGAGGCTGCGCGTAATCTTAATCTCTAATCCTTTCGCGATACCCGTCTCGCGATTCGGTTCTACGATATCCTCGGGGTAAATACCAAGCCTTGAGTGTTCAAGAGCTGCACCGACGGTTGAGTAGAGGGTTGTGAGGCTCTGTTTTCCTCCATCAATCTCAACGGTGATCGTCTTGGCTTTTAACAAAAATACTGATGCTACGATGAATGCCACAGTCAGTAATGTAACGGAGATTTGGGCTTTACGGGAGCTACGAACTAGGGAAAAGACCGAAGTTCGTGTCTTCTCTAACATCTCATCCCTCCATAATTTAACTCTGACCTACCCCATTATTTTAACCAAATCTCCCTCATCTGTCAAAGCTTTTTGGTTATATTTTCCATTTTCTTATTTATTATCCAGAATATGGATGACTACCGGCCTTCTTCCCCATTGAATGCAGCGCTGTAAACTGGGAAAAAAGACATCGATAATATTCCCTTTAATCGCCCCCCCTGTATCGGCAGCTATGGCATGCCCATAGCCTTCCACATAAACCTCAGTTCCTAAAGGGATCACCCGCGGATCCACCGCAATCAACCCTTCCCGGGGCCAGACTCCCGTCGCCGTCGGGTTGCCTGTATAGGTATAGGCCGTAGCCTCCACCTCAAAGGTCTTAAGGACAGTGTATTGGCTGAGATCTACATCACTCCGCTCCACAGGCCTGGTATTCTGGATCACCACCCTCTTCTTGGGGGCATTGAGGAAAAATTGATTGACGATCTGTTCATCGCTGAGCTCTCCCCCTATGGTGGTCCTGCGGATGACCTGGCGCTCTATCCCTACCTGGCCCTCCTCCTGAACCTGGCTCGTGCCGGGAAGCACACGGTCCGACTCTATATACTCCGTATTGATGGGAATTTCCACATCTTCGATGCGATAGGTCATGGCTATCTGGCCAATTTCCACCCCAACCCCCTCGGCAGTCCCTATCCCCTCCGTCAAAGGAAGCTCTGTTCCCTCCGGATTCAGGAGAGTTTCCTCCCTCCCCAAAGCTTGGGTGCCGGGAGCAGAAGCTGGGCTTTGGCTGTTCCTTTCGAATACAGGCAGGGTTAGTTCCATTCTTTTGGGAAAGGCATCCGCCGGAGCATAAAGCAATGTGCTTCCTGCCAATACCAAGGTTCCACCCATGGTCAGACTACGGTTTTTCGCTAAGCGCCAATAATCCGTATAGGTAGCTATAGGTAATGAATACATACTATTCCCCCCTGCTAAACGTTATGTAAGTCAGGGAAAAAAAAGAACCTCTCTTGTCCTTCCCGGCTGAAGTCATGGAGTTTTTCACCCATTCATACAAGGCAAAGCCGGTGGGTTTCAACTTAAAAAACATAAAGAAAGCACAAATCCCGGAGACATTCCCCCAGGATCTGTGCCATGATCTCCGGCCTATGCCGGCTTATGCTTTGCTTTGAGCTTACAGCCCAAATAACCTATTCCCATTCTCAAAAGCCAGCCTTGCCGTTTCCTCAACCTCCAGACCCCGGATGGTCCCGAACCGCTCCACCACCTGCCGCACATAAGCCGGCTCGTTGCGCTTGCCGCGGTAAGGCTCCGGAGTAAGATAGGGAGAATCCGTCTCCACCAGGAAACGGTCCAGAGGAACTTTCTCAGCCACCTCCACCGTATGCCGGGCATTTTTAAAGGTAAGGGGTCCGGCAAAGGAGATATAAAACCCTAAGTTAAGGATGATCTTAGCCATTTCCCAGGATCCCGAATAGCAGTGGAACACCCCGCCTTTTTTCGGAGTATGGGCCTTCACGATCTCTAAAAGATCCTGATGGGCATCCCGATTGTGGATAATGATGGGAAGTCCTGCTTGATCCGCCAGCTCAATCTGGCGGATAAACACCTCCTGCTGAATTTTGCGGGGAGAGAGATCCCGATAATAATCCAGCCCGATTTCTCCCCAGGCGATCACCTTATCTTCCCGGGCCAGTTGGGTCAAACTCTCCCAGGTTTCCTCGGCTGCTCCTTGGGCATCATGGGGATGAACCCCTACGGCGGCATAAACGGCGTCATACTGGTGGGCCAAACGAACCGAGCGTTCTGAGGAAGGCAGGTCATAGCCTACATTGGTGACCCTGGTAATGTGAGCCCGGGCCATATTGTCCAGAACCCCCTGGAAATCCCCTTGATAGCGGGGATCATCCAGATGGGCGTGTGTATCCCAGATCATTTGACTCGTGCTCCTGCCGGAAGTTCCTTATCCAGGACCAGGACTTCCAGAACTCCTTCATGAGAAGCCGCCAGGATCATCCCTTCCGAAGTGATTCCCCGCAATTTTGCCGGCTTTAGGTTGGCGACGATGACCACATGCTTGCCCACTAAATCCTCCGGTGCATAATGCTGGGCAATTCCCGAGACGATGGTGCGGGGTTTGCCGGCCACCTCAATTTCCAGTTTTAAAAGCTTATCGGTTTTCTCCACTTTTTCCGCGTGGAGAACCTTGGCCACCCGCAGATCGATTTTGGCGAAATCATCGATGCTGATTTCTTCCTTAATCGGCTCAAATTCCACTTTATTTTCTTCAACTGTTGGAGTTTCCTTGATTTCGTTCACAGATGCTTTCTCCTCTTCAACACTGAATTGTGCCAGATCAATACGGGGGAACAGCGCTTCTCCCCGCTGCACTTGGATTCCTTCTCCCAGAACAGCCCACTCTTTGGCAGCTTCCCAGGCGAGCAGCTCATCACTGATGCCGCATTGCCGGAACATCTTCCCGGTAAGCTTAGGCATAAAGGGGGCGCAAAGGATACCCAGAATGCGGATAGCCTCAGCAAAGGTATGGAGTACCGTGTCCAGACGAGCCTGCTGCCCCTCTTGCTTGGCCAGGGTCCAGGGAGCAGTCTCATCCACATATTTATTCATGCGGGAGACCAGACGCCAAAGGTTTTCCAGAGCCCCTGCCGGATCATGAGCTTCCAGCCGCTCTTCCACTTTGGCAACGACCTCCTGCCCTAAGGCCCTGAGCTCTGCTTCAAGTTCTGTGGGTTCGGCGGCCTTGGGTATCACACCGCCCCGATATTTGACGATCATCGCCAGACTGCGGGACACGAAGTTCCCCAAGTCATTGGCCAAGTCACTGTTTAACCGTTCCACCAAGGAGTCTTCCGAATAAGCCCCGTCGGTTCCCACCTGCATTTCCCTGAGCAGGAAGTAACGAATGGCATCGGAGCCATAACGGCGGATCAACTCAAAGGAATCCTGAACATTGCCCCGGGACTTGGAAATCTTGCCCCCTTCTTTGCTGAGGTACCAGCCATGGCCGTAGACCACTTTAGGCAGGGGAACATCCAAAGCCATTAAAATAATCGGCCAAATCACGGCATGGAAGCGGACAATGTCCTTGCCCATCAGATGAACTTCCGCCGGCCAATAGCGTTGATACAACTCCCCGTCGGGATAGCCCAAAGCAGAAATATAGTTAATCAGGGCATCCAGCCAGACATAGACCACATGCTTGGGATTAAAAGGAACCTGGATTCCCCATTGGAAGGTGGTGCGGGAAACACAGAGATCCTCCAAGCCCCCCTCGATAAACTTAATCATTTCATTGCGGCGGGAAGCAGGCTGAATAAAGTCCGGATGATCCTTGATATGGCGTAAAAGTGCATCCTGATATTTAGAAAGCTTGAAAAAGTAGCTTTCTTCCTTCAGCAATTCCACATCCCGTCCACAATCCGGATTGGGACATTTGCCATCCATGAGCTTATTTTCCGTCCAGAAGGTTTCACAGGGCGTGCAATACCAGCCTTCATACTCTGATTTATAAATATCCCCTTGCTCATAGAGCTTGGTAAAAATCTTTTTGACCACCTCATGGTGACGTTCTTCTGTGGTGCGGATAAAGTCATCATAGGAGATATCCAGTTCCTCCCACAAGGCTTTGAACCGTTCCACCACCCCGTCCACATAAGCTAAAGGCTCCATGCCCTGGCTTTCAGCCGTGCGCACAATCTTCTGGGCGTTCTCATCGGTACCGGTCAGAAAGTACACATCATGGCCTTTCAGCCGGTGATAGCGGGCAAAGGCATCGGCAGCTACCGTAGTGTAAGCCGTCCCAATGTGGGGGCTGGCATTGGGGTAAAAAATCGGTGTCGTAATATAGTATTTCAATGTTAACCTTCCTCTCTTTCAGGAGGGGGCCGCTGCGGTCAGCATTGCTTGCGGCTTGTCCTGGTTATTAATAGTATCATCCGGGAGGGGGTCCTGCAAACGGGGCTGGGTAAAAAGTTTCTGTGCAGGGTCTATTCTGGGCCGAAAGTTAGCTCTCCAGGATTTTGATTTACACCGGTCGCTCCATAAGCTACGCGGACAAAACTACCGCTCAAGCCCTCCGCTCCGTCGGGTCCCCGGCCAAATCGCTCCTGCTCAATGGCCGGTTGGAAACGTCCTGTTTCCAACCCGACTCCGCTGCAGGCTTTTCGCGAAGTTTTGTTCCCGCTCGCTTAAATTCGCTTCCCTGCTGTAAATCAAAATCCTTGGGCTGCTTTTCGGGTTTGAGAAGGCAGGCGTTGTGGGAAATATCGGGAAGCAGCTTGATCCGAGCCGCTTTTCCGGCCTTACCGACGCCGCTTAAGCGGCATGGTCGGCTCCCCTCATGAAAGTCTCTGTAGATGAGCCCCAAAGAAAAACTGAAAGAGAAGCCCGCAAGACGTGGCTTTGCGCACAAAAGCGTACGGATTTAGCGGAGGGGCGGTCGGGTGAACAAAGCTTTCTTAACGTAGCGTAGCCACTGGTTCACATCAGGTATTACCCAGAGGTTTGGCGGAGCTGTTAAGAAAGCGGGTGAACCAGCCCCGGAGCTATGGAGTACGCGTTGTGCGTAAAGCCACGCGACCCGGACGACACTTTTTCATTAGCATGAGAAATATTCCTGAAAAAAATTCCATTTTTCTTACAAAAAACCGTTGACTTTAAATGGTACCATTGGTATCATAAGGGTGTTACATTGTGTCGAAAGATGTAGTTTAGAGGAGGACTCGTGATGAAATCAACTGGTATAGTGAGAAAAGTCGACGAACTGGGTCGGGTGGTATTACCTATCGAATTGCGCAGAACCCTGGGAATCGATGAAAAAGACGCTCTGGAAATTTATGTAGACCAAGAAAAGATCATTCTCAAAAAATATGAACCTGCTTGTGTATTTTGTAATAACGCTACAGATGTTCAAATTTTCCGTGGAAAAAACGTCTGCCGTGAATGCGCCACTGCCATGGGCGAAGCTGCATCAGGCAATCAGCCCGAAGCTGTTTAATTTCACCCTAAGGCCAAAAGAAGCAACCTCATTAGAAATTATAATTCTACATAATAGAAGGCGTAAAGCCTTCTTTCTCTTTTTAGGCAGATTTTTTTATATTTCTTGGAAGCATCTTGCCATTGTCTCTCTTTAATTCTTTTTTTGAGAGAGAACCGCTTTATAAACCTCACGCTTGCTCACTCCGTATTTTTGAGCAACTACTTTCATAGCATCATTGGGTTTCATCCCTTGCTCAGTAAGCTCCTGCACTTCCTGACGCCATTCCTTTTCCCCTCCTGTCGGCGGGACGGGGATATAAGGGGAAGTCAGGACACAGATTTCCCCGCGGGGGGCAGTGTCTTTAAATTCATGGATAAGGGTGCTCAACGTCCCCTTATGGACGCTTTGATGAAGCTTGGTAATCTCCCGGACCACCGCCGTCTCCCGCTCTCCGAAAACTTCCCACAAGTCCTCTAAGGTGGCCACTAAGCGGTGGGGCGCCTCATAGAAAATCTGGGTAAAAGGCAGCTGGGCATAATTCTGCAATTCTTTCTTACGGGCACCGGATTGGGATGGCAAAAAGCCATGAAATAAAAAATGATCATTGGGCATCCCGGAAAGCAGCAAAGCCGTCAGTCCGGCATTGGCTCCCGGCAAGACATCCAAGGGTATGCCTTTTTCCAGGCATAGCTGAATCACTTCCTGACCCGGATCCGATATCCCCGGCATTCCCGCATCGGAGATTAAAGCGATGGCTTCCCCCTGCTCCAATCTTCTGACCAGTTCCAGGGCTTTCCCTTTTTCGTTATGTTCATGATAACTGGTCAGGGGCGTGGCAATGCCAAAGTGATCCAGGAGCTTGCGGGAATGACGGGTATCCTCCGCCGCGATGAGATCCACACCCTTAAGCACTTCCAAGGCCCTCAAGGTGATATCCCCCAGATTGCCGATGGGTGTCCCGCAGATATAGAGGGTACCCCTCTGAACCGTAGCCAAAAGAACCGCTCCCATCTTACTTAATCTTTACGCAAAAAGCCCATACAGAAGAGGCAATCCCCCTCCTCTAAAGGCTGTCCAAAATGAAGATGACAAACATGGAACCCTTCCCGATAGAGTCGTTCCAAATTATCATGGGCAACGCCCTGAAGATGCTCAGCATTGGCAATGACCCTCGACCTTTCCTTCTCAGGCAGGGCACATAGCTCACGCTTCAGCCTGGCATTCTCATCTTCCAGGCTTTTAACATAGGGCAGCAAACGCTGCACTTCTTCGATCAAAGAGTTAAGCTTCTCCTCCACTTCCGTTAAGGCCTGGGTTAATTGACTCATACCTTCTCACTCTTCCCTCTGTTCTTTTCTCCTTTCTTATGGCGTCCCTCTTGACGCCCCTTCCCGGCGGTCGGTACGGCAGAACCCCGTTCTCCCTTAAGCTCTTGCTCTTCCAAAGCCTTGAGTACCGATTCCTCGCTGAGAACCAGGATATCTTCTTCCCGCTGATGGCATTGTTTTCCGCACTGACCTTTGCAGTGAGACTCATCATAAGCCCCATTCTCATATTTCAGGCAGCACATAAGGCGACCGCAAATCCCTGATATTTTCGTTGGATTAAGAGAGAGCTTCTGATCCTTGGCCATGCGAATGGATACAGGTTCAAAATCTCCTAAAAAGCTGGAGCAGCACAGTACTCTGCCACAGGAACCGATCCCGCCCAGCATTTTGGCTTCATCCCGAACCCCAATCTGGCGAAGTTCAATGCGGGTCCGAAAGATCGAGGCCAGATCTTTAACCAGCTCCCGGAAATCCACCCGACCTTCTGCCGTAAAGGAAAAAATAATTTTGTTCCCATCAAAAGTATATTCCACATCCACCAGCTTCATCGGCAGCTGATGATCTCCTATTTTCTTCAGGCAGATGTCAAAAGCTTCCTTCTCCTTGGTGCGATTGACCTCAACAATCCGCTCATCCTCAGGAGTAGCCTTGCGGATCACCGGTTTTAAAGGCATGACCACATCTGCTTCAGGTACCTGACGGGGTGCCAGAACGCACTCTCCATACTCGACTCCCCGGGCGGTTTCCACGATCACTTTATCATTGGCATTCAGGGCAAGATCCCCCGTAGAAAAATAATATATTTTACCGGCCCGCTTAAAACGAACCCCCACGACCTCAACCATTCTGATTCCCTCCTTACTGAAATAATTTTAAAGCTAATCCTTCGATCACCAATCTGGGGTTAGCCTGCATTTGAATCTGTTCGATAGCTTTGCCCACAGCCAGCATAGCCTGGGGATTGACTTGATGTTTTTGAGCTATCCCTAAGGCCAGAATGTGCAAATATAGCTCAGCTTCTTTTTTCTCTAAGGGAAAAAGAGGGAAAAGTTTAAGAAAATCCCCCTCCTCCACCGCTTGTTCAAATCCTCGAACCCACTCCTTGACCTTCTCCACTCCCAGAGTCAGAATCTCATAAGCCAGTTCAGGGTTATGGCTGCTCAGGCGAAAAGCCTCCCGGGCTTCCCAGGGATCGAGGGACTCTTCAAGGGATTTGAGCCATTCCTCCTCCCCTCTGAAGGGGAAGTAAACCGCCTGGGCCCTGCTCTGAATAGTGGGCAAAAGAACCTCGGCATTCTGAGCGCTCAGCACGATCAGGGTTCTTTCCGGCGGCTCCTCAATGACCTTGAGCAAGGCATTGGCAGCGGGAATCGTTAATTTATCCGCTTCTTCAAGGATAAAGACTTTATAGTTTCCCTCATAATGCTTGCGATAAACCCGCTCCTGCCAATCCAGAATCTGCTCGATCCCTATGGATGCCTTGGCAGGCTTGACTACCTCCACATCCGGATGGTTCCCGGAAAGAATCTTCTTGCAGGAGGGACAATGCCCACAAGGCGCGTCCTGACCCGAAGTGCAATTGATCCTCCGGGCAATCTCCAGTCCCGCCTTGCGTCTCTCCGGGCCACTCCCGCCGTGAAAGAGCAGCAAATGAGCAAGCCGCCCCTCCTGAGCTGCTTTTTCGATCAGGTGAAGTGCAATGTTCACATTAAACCTCCTCGACGATCCAGACTCCCTGGCCTGCATCCTCCCAGCCTTGCCAGCGTCCCTTATGCCGGGTCAGAAGCTCTAAGATCTCAGGAGTCATCTCTTCTCCCATCACGATCCAAGGAATGCCCGGGGGATAGGGGGAAATGCTCTCACCCACTATGTGTCCCACACTCTCCGCAAGGGGGAGCTTGCGCTTCCGGGCAAAATAGGCTTGGCGGGGAGTGAGCCTGGCCGGCGGCAGAGGAATTTCGCAAACGATTTCCTCAGGAGATGCCACGACATCTTTGTTCAGGCTTGCTAAGCTTAATAAACCCTTGGTAAGGATCTCTACCTCTTCGGGAGTATTGCCAATGCCTAACAGAAATAAAATATTTTTGTCATCCCATAATTCAGGGTCAATTCCATAACTCTTACGCAAATGCTCTACACAACGGGGAGCCGCAACTCCCAGTCTTTGGGTATTGATCATGATCTTCGTCCAATCCAGCCCAGCAATCCCGTAAGTCCCTACATCCTGTGGGTTTAAGATCCGCAAGGATCCGCCCACACGGTGATGCAGTTCCTGCACTGCTTCATGAAGCAGCTCCCAGCGCCTGCTTTCCAAAGCATGTTCGACAGCCCTTTCCAGAGAGGCCATCAGGAGATAACTGGGGCTGGAAGATTGCAGCAGCTCAAGAGCCTCCCTGATAGCGGACAAGGGAATCCGCGAGCCCTGCACATGAAGCATCGCCGCCTGAGTCAGGGCGCTTAAGGTTTTATGGGTGCTGCACAACACCAGATCCGCCCCATAGGCCAAGGCTCCTTGGGGGAAGAGCGGGCTCAAATAATGGGAGCCATGAGCCTGGTCCACCAAAATGCTCACTTGAGCTGCCTGGCGATCCCTTTGGGCCGCAATCTTTTCCAAATCCGGCAAAGTCCCATAATAGCCGGGATAGGTCAGATGGACCCCCAGAAATTCCCCTAAATCCACTTCAGCGATGGATTTCAGTCCTAAAGGCAGCCCGAACTCCGGATGAACCACATTGGGGATATATTCCGGTTCACATCCCGATAACACCAAAGCCGAAAACACAGAACGGTGGGACTGCCTCTCCACCAGAACCTTAGGCAGCTGCAGGTCCTTCCCCCGCTTCCCGGTACCGGCCAAAGCCATGAACATCCCTTGGTTCCCCACCGTTGCCCCATTGATCAGATAAAAGCTGGCATCACTTTGATACACAGCGGCAGCCCGGGCCTGAGCCTGAGCGAGCACTCCCGCGGGGGAGTGCAGCATATCCAAGCCCGGCAGTTCTGTAAGATCCTGATCGGGAAAATGCAAATCCGTAAAAAATTCCGCTTTTCCTTTATGTCCTGGAGTATGAAAGGAAATCAGCTTCTGAGCTTCATACTGAAGCAATTTATGACCTAAATTCAACACATCTTTTTCCTCCAGGGTTGACAAAGGTAATACACATCATTATATCATAATATTTCCATTGAAGCACCTATTGAAGAGCCGGGGAGCCTCCCTTCGCACTATTTTCCTGAGGACTTACCGGTGAATTGCGGGCCAGCCCCGAATGTTCAACTTTAACATTGATATCATAAGCTACCGGAATATTCTCTATCCCCTGGGGCCAGCCCTCTTTGATTTCTTTCCAATACTTTGGGTTTTTAATTTCAATTTTTCGCCCAATCCCGATAAAATCCAGCCCCTGCTCCTTGCTTATGGCTACGGCTGCTTCACATTCTTCCTGAATTGCCTGCGCCATCAGGGGCCGTAATTCTTCAGTAAATTGCTGCCAACGATAGATATCCGCCTGTTCATCCTTACCCATGATTTCATTGATGGAAACCACTGTCTTGATGTTGAATTTGATCCCCATCTTGCCGTCGATGTTTTCCACCTTATATTTTGTTTTAGAACTCAGGACCCAGGCTGTTACTCTTGCCCCCTCTCCGTCTTCCCCCTCAAGAACCCGGCTCTCAATCTCGTCATCCAGCCAGAGATAGCCCTTTGTTTCCTGATCGTTAAGATTTGCAACACATTTCCCGCCTTCGAATACCGCCGCTTCATGAATCAGGATTTCCTGTCCTTCTTTATCAGCGTAGAATAATCCATGTTCCCCTGATTGGATCTTCTCCACTCTGGGGATGATGGGATTCTGGCTTTCCCTCCCTAAAACCGTCAGGTAGTGCCCTAAACGTGTGATCGGGAAAACCGACTGCTTTTTTTGACCTTCAATGGTATCGAACAAATTTAAGCTGGGAATCCGCTTCGTGTGCAACTCTGTATTCAGAACTTCCCTGGCTTGTCCTTTAGACACGAGCAGATAAATCGTCCGTCTAAATTCATGAAAGCGCTGGAAATAATCCAGAGCCTCATTAATCCCCGCACCGGCAAGATCTTCACCAAGTACAATAACCCGCAGCGTTCCGGCAAAAGGCTGTTTGCTGAACGCTTCCGCCGCCTGTTCCATAATGGCGGAGAGACTCTTTGTTTCCACACTGATCGTCCAATTCTCAAGCTCTGCGGTTCCGCCTCCGCTCACCCTGGGTTCAGCTATCTGCATGGTCACAAGGTAGGTCCCCTCTTCTTTTCCTTTATCGATCCCCATCCCCAGCACATAGGCCAGTTCATCAATTTCACGCTTGCCGTTGCACCCTCCCAGGAACAGAATACCCATAATGAGCAGCAGCACAAGGGGTAGCCTTAATGGGAAAATCTTTTTTTGCGGCGTTTCCATCGCTCCACCCCCCATACCAAGACTACCCATAACACCGTGAAGGGGAGAATCAAATAGTTATCCACCAGCTGTATCTCCACAACCACCGTGATGCCTGTTAAAGTATATAAAGGAATCAGCACATACATAATTCCTACCATAATAGCCGTTTTAATACCGGCTTTGCGGCCTTTTATGCCGAACACAGTGCGCAGGCCCCATATTCCAGCAAACAGCAGAGCTGTGACCTTTAAGGCTAAGGCTCCCGTCCAAATCAGAGTAAATATCACCTCAACCCCGGATATGGTCCGGGAAATCTCAATCATATTTCCCAGTACCAAGAGGGCATAAGTAAGACGGGAAGTTTCAAAAGGGCCAAAGGTCATGAGCTGGATGACCACCATCAGGGTGCTTAAGACAATAACCATAAAAAAAGCTTTAAAAATCCCTTTTTTCAAAACCTTTAAGTCCTTGGCTTTGCGTGGCAAAAAGGGCAGCAGTCCTCCTAAAAAGAGAATATACTCCATAGGCCAGGGCGCCACATCCCTCATGGCATCAAGAACGGGTCTGATTCCATTGTCCAACATGGGAAAAAGCTCCCCCCGCTCAAAACGGGGAATGCTGAATAAAGCTATAAAAACCAGCGATAAAAAAATAATGGGAAAAACAACTTCTGAAAAGCGGCTTAACACTTCGATCCCACTGAAGTACAGATAGGCGACAATCACGACCAGCCCTAAAACCAGGATGTATTGAGGCATCAGGGGAAGGACACTCCGATTATACATATCCACTCCCTGGCCCAATAAGATGGCCCCGAAATAGAGCGTAATGGCACTATATAAAAGCCCCATTCCCTTGCCGAGCCACTTCCCCAGTACTTTTTCCGATATTTCGATCAGATTCATACCGGGGTAGCGGGGCATTAGAGAAAATATCATAAAAGCCAGAGGGATCCCCAGGGCAAACCCGGGCAGGATAACCATCCAGCCATCCCTTCCTGCTGTTCCGGCCAGCGCTGACCCGGCAACCATATATGTTGTCCCCAGGAGGACTGCCGTGCTTAATATTGTGAACTGATGGGTGGATATACGTTCCACTTATTTTTTCCTCCCCGACTTCGTATCATGAACATCCGCTAAATCCGGTATCTTTCTGGAAGCCCACCAAGGCGCCCTGACGAAAGTATCCTGAAGAAAGGCACGGATTCTTAAAGGGGCAATGGGACTAAGGTAGGGAGTGCCAAAGGATCGCAGACTCAGCAAATGAATGACACAAAGGTAGAGCCCGATGGCTAACCCGAAAAAGCCCATGGTTCCCGCCAGAATCATTAAGGGCAGGCGAATCAAACGGATGGCGATGGCCAGATCATAGTAAGGAATCGTATAGCTGGAAACCGCCGTCAAACCGATCACGATCACCATAATCGGGCTAATCAGACCTGCGCTGACGGCCGCATCCCCTATGATCAAGGCTCCCACGATCCCAATAGTCTGTCCGATAGGTTTGGGAAGCCGCAGCCCGCCCTCCTGGAGGATCTCCAGAGCCAGCAGCATTAATAATGCCTCCCCAAGAGCGGAGAAGGGAACCGCCTCCCGATTTGCAGCAAGGCTTAGTACCATAGGAGTGGGCAGTAATTCCTGATGAAAGGTGGTTACGGCAATATACAGGCTGGGAGCCAAAAGAGCGATAAATGCTCCCCAATAGCGTATTGTCCGTACAATAATAACAATCATCGCTCTTTGATAATAGTCGTCGTTGACTTGCATAAACATGGGTAAAGTAACCGGCACGATAAGAGCCGAGGGGGTGCCGTCCACCATGATGGCCACTCGCCCCTCCAAAAGCTCGGCGGTTACAATGTCGGGCCGTTCTGTATTAGAGATTTGGGGAAAAGGAGAATAAGGATGATCCTCGATCAACTCCTCCAGCATGTCCCCGGAAATCACCGCATCGGTTTGGATACGGCTCAGCCGCTTAAGCACTTCTCCAACCACGTCCATATCGGCGATACTATCCACATAAGCAATCACCACATCCGTTTTCGAAAGATCCCCGATTTTCATGGAGACCAGCCGCAAGGATGGATGCTTGATCTTTCTTCTCAGCAAGGAGGTGTTGGTCCGCAGGGTCTCATTGAACCCCTCCTTGGGTCCGCGGATGGATGATTCATTCTGGGGAATGCCCACTCCCCGGTCTGCCCAGCCACGGGCACTGATCAGGAGAGCCTCCTGGCTTTCCTTAATGAAAAGAACCGCATCCCCCGACAACATCCCATCAATAGCCTCCCCCAAGCGGCCGATCTTCTTCACTTCATTGGCTGGCGTGAAAAGAGCCAGCAAACGATCGTTGACATTTTTCAGAGTCATCTCCTGAAAGACCGGATCATCGACGGCTTCGACCATGATCACCCGCAGGATATAAGCATCTAATAAGTCTTTATCGACCAAACCGTCGACCACGCCAAGAGAACAGGGTATCGCTTCCTTGCCCCGCAAAGTGAAATCCCGAAAAATAATATCACTGCTTTTGGATAATTCTTCTTTAATCCGCGCAAAGGAAACAGGCTTATCCCATTCTTGATCGATAGGAACCTTATGAACCACCCGGATTCTCTTCCGATAAGGACGCTGAGTAAGTTCTTTGATCATGGTGAAAAAACGTTTAGCCAAAACGACCACCCCCTCCTTATGTGCTTATTGTCCTCGGAAAGCTTTTTTCTTATACGCCCAAGCCGCATTTGCAGGATTTTCAGCACAGCAAAACAGCCCCTTTCCAGGCTAAGCCTACAGAAAAGGAGATAGAATCCTTTCCTAATAGATAAGATTCTATCTCCTCAATTTTGATTAAACCTGGCCAGGGAAGGAATTATAGTGTCTCGATCTTGTCTTCCATCAAATTCTCCCTCAGGGTATCGAACAATGCCGTATGCAGATGTTCATCCACAAAATTATGTTTCAGCTGACTACAAAGATCCCCGCTGGGATCCTCTCCCCCTGCCACCAGGTCCTGAACTAATTTCTTATAATCGCTCATAGCTTTTCTTTCCAGCTCCATATTCAGCTGCAGAGCTCTCTCCAGACCGGTTAAAGACATCAGATTGCCTAAGGACATGCCGAGAATGGGAGAAACCACTTCTCCCAGCAGGGTAGGCTTGGCGCCTAAACTCGTAATGCGGGCAGCCACATTATCCACATGGGACTGTTCTATGGCGGCCACTCTCTCAAAGACCTGTCCGGCATAGTGATCTTTAAACTGCTTGCTTTGCACCTTATACAGTTCCACTTGATTGAGCTCCAAGCTGTAGAACCAATTCAGCCTTCGTATCAGGTCTTCCTGGTCCATATCCATCTTCCTTCCCCTGCAGAAACTTTTTTCATGTACAATTTATGGTAGTTTAACTCAGATGGGCAAGAATTATTCCTTGAGCTGACCCGTTAAGGCCATCCCGATCAGCTTATCTGCATAATCAGCTATGAACAGTGGGATATTCAGCAAATCACCGTCCAGCCGTAAATTATTCAGGGAGAAACGGACACGAAGTTTTACTTTGTCACCGTATTTTTCTTTAAACTTCTTCAGGCTCCTGCTCTCCACATTGGTTTCCGATTTAACCTCAACAGGAATTATCTCGTTTTCTCTCTGAATTAAAAAATCCACTTCATGCCGTGGGTTATCCATCGTCCAGTAACGAGGCATGGCCTCAAGCTGATTGCGCAACGCCTGAAGCACGTAGTTCTCGCTGAGAGCTCCTTTAAACTCCACAAACAGCCGATTCCCTTCACCAAAAGCCGAAGGGGCCAATAGGGACAATCGACGCAAAAGCCCCACATCCACCAGATACAGTTTAAACGCAGCCAGGTCATCATAGGCGGAAATCGGCAATCCTGAGACACTGCTGCGGTATATCTTATAAGCAAGGCTGGCATCGCAAAGCCACTGCAGTGCCTCCTCATATTCCCTGGCCCTGGCCCCTTCCTTGACAACTTTATAAATAAATTTTTTATTTTCCCTGGCCAGCTGTGAAGGCAACGACTTCCAGATCAATGATATTTTAGGAAAGTCTTTGGGGTCAGGATGCTTGGCAAAATCCCGTTCATAGGCCCCAAGAATATTGGCCAGCACTTGTTGCACCAATTCTACATCCCGTTCTTCAGTCCAGGAACGAACAGATTCCGGCATCCCACCCGTCACAAAGTACATCTTCAGCTTTTCATAAAGAGGATTAAAAAAAGCATCAGGAATCGGTTCAATTCTATCTAAGTTGTCAAGGTAAGAGACAAAATTTCCGTCACCGTTGGCCAGCAAAAATTCCGTAAAGGTCATCGGCCCGATTTCTAAAAAATCCACCTTGCCGACCGGAAAAGAGGCAGGCTTGGACAAGGCGATGCCCAGAAGGGAACCGGCACAGGCCACATGATAGTGAGGGGTGTTTTCGCAGAAATATTTAAGGGTATTTAAAGCATTGGGACACTCCTGGATTTCATCAAATACTATGAGGGTAGTCCCAGGCTCTTTGGGATTAATGATCTGCCCGCTCGCCATCATCAAGTTTTGTAAAATGCGTTCCACGTCTTTGGTGTTTTCAAAGAACTGCTTATATTCCGGATGCTCATCAAAGTTAAAATAGGCTAAGTTGTTATAATAGCGTCTGGCAAATTCTTTGAGCAGCCAGGTCTTGCCCACCTGCCGTACGCCTTTCAAAATGAGTGGTTTGCGATGTTTGGAGTTTTTCCAACGCAGTAAATCCTGCATGATGATCCTTTCCACAAGGCTGCCTCCCACATTTTTATAAGCATTTTGCGTTTTCAAATCACATTTATATAAATTATTATAACCATTAGCCTGGTTTTAAGTCAATGTATCACTGCCTGCTTATAATTTTATGACCGTGCAAAAAGAGCGGGCCAAAGCCCGCTCTCTTACTGCAATCCAGGATGAATCTTATTCGTATTTGTAACTTGCCAAGCGCTTGTAAGAATCCAAGCGGACCTTCGCATATTTCTCGGCACCTTCAAAGAGCTCTTCGGCAGATTCCGGGAAGGTGTTGATCAAGGAGGTGTAACGAACTTCGCCCATGAGGAAGTCACGGAAGGAAGCTGTGGGCTCTTTGGAATCCAGGGTGAAAGGATTCTTGCCTTGATCTTCGAGATCGGGGTTGAAGCGATAGAGATGCCAGTAACCGGCTTCAACCGCTTTCTTCGCTTCGGTGACGCTCTTAGACATACCGGACTTCAGGCCATGGTTGATGCAAGGAGCATAAGCGATGATGATGGAAGGTCCTTTATAAGCTTCTGCCTCTTTCATCGCCTTAATGGTTTGAGCCATATTGGCACCAAGGGCTACTTGAGCCACATAGATATAGCCATAGCTCATAGCCATCATACCCAGGTCTTTCTTGCGGATTTTCTTACCGGCAGCTGCGAATTTCGCCACAGCAGCGCGGGGGGTAGCCTTGGAAGATTGACCGCCGGTATTGGAGTAAACTTCGGTGTCCATAACCAGGATATTGACGTCGTCACCGGAAGCCAGGACATGGTCTAAACCGCCGTAACCGATATCATAAGCCCAGCCGTCGCCGCCGACGATCCATTGGGATTTCTTGACAAGATGATCTTTTCTGCCTTTAATATCGGCGATCAAAGCGCTGTCGCCTTCATAGGCATCCAGAGCGGCACGAACCTTAGCGGCTGCAGCTTTGGAAGCATCGGCATCATCCATGCCGGCGATCCACTCTTGGAAAGCTTCCTTCATGTCGCCGCTGATTTCGGTTGCGCAGGCTTCCTCCATCAACAGAGCCAGTTTTTCCCGCTGTTGACGCACGCCAAGATACATACCGTAACCGAACTCAGCATTGTCTTCAAAGAGGGAGTTCGCCCAGGTAGGACCTTGTCCCTTGGCATTGACAGTATAAGGTACGGAAGGAGCACTGCCGCCCCAGATGGAGCTGCATCCGGTGGCGTTGGCAATCATCATGCGATCACCGTAAAGCTGGGTGAGGAGCTTAACATAAGCTGTTTCTCCGCAGCCTGGGCAAGCGCCGTTGAACTCGAGGAGAGGTTGGGCAAATTGGCTGCCTTTAACGGTGGTGATATCAAAGCGTTCAGCTTTGTTGGTCACGGTCAAAGCATATTCCCAATTGCCGGCTTGGGCGGCAGTTTGTTCAGCCGCATCCTTCATGACCAAAGCCTTGCCTTTAGCCGGGCATACTTCAGCGCAGTTGCCGCAGCCTGTGCAATCCAGCGGACTCACTTGAACACGGAGCTGGAGGCCGTCGGCTTCCTTGCCAAGAGCTTTCTTGGTCACGAAGCCTTCGGGAGCATTGGCCACTTCTTCTTCATTCAGCAAGAAGGGACGGATAGCCGCATGAGGGCATACATAAGAGCATTGGTTACATTGGATACACTTTTCAACATCCCATTCAGGCACGATTACAGCAATACCGCGCTTCTCATAAGCAGTGGTGCCTACGGGAACCGTTCCGTCTTCACGGCCTACAAAAGCACTGACAGGAAGGCTGTCCCCTTCTTGGGCGTTCATAACATTTTGGATTTTGGCCACATACTCGGGAAGATCTGCGGCAGCAGCTGCTTCAGCTTGGGCAGGAGCAGCGTCGGCCCAGGAGGCGGGAACCTCAACCTTGACCAGGGAATCCGCGCCGCGATCAATAGCGGCATTGTTCATATCAACAATGTTTTGGCCCTTTTTGCCATAAGTTTTGACCACGGATTCCTTCAGATAGCCGAGGGCTTCTTCTACAGGAATAACATTGGCAAGCTTAAAGAAAGCGGATTGCATAATCATATTGATACGGGAGCCTAAACCGATCTCCCGGGCGATGGAGACTGCATCAATAATGTAGAGTTTAATATCATTCTTGGCGATGAATTGTTTCATGGAAGCAGGAAGCTTGTCTGCCAATTCTTCGGGCTGCCATTGGCAATTCAGGACGAAGGTGCCGCCTTTCTTCAGACCTTTGGTCAGATCATATTGACCGACATAGGCTTGGTTATGGCAGGCAACATAGTTGGCATCGGATACATAGTAAGGGGATTTGATGGGTTTTTTACCAAAACGAACGTGGGAAATGGTGATACCACCGGATTTCTTGGAATCGTATTGGAAATAAGCCTGAGCGTACATAGTGGTGTGGTCGCCAATAATTTTAATCGCTTGCTTGTTGGCGCCAACGGTACCGTCAGAGCCTAATCCCCAGAATTTACAAGCAATAGTGCCTTCAGGAGCGGTGCTGACGACTTCATCTTCCGGTAAAGATTTGAAGGTAACATCGTCCACGATACCGATGGTGAAGTCATTCTTAGGCTCAGCTTGGGCAAGATTCTTGTAAACAGCCAGTACTTGGGAAGGAGTCGTATCTTTGGAACCTAAACCATAACGTCCGCCTACGATCACAGGCTTGATTTCATGGTTGAAGAAGGAATCCTTCACATCGAGATAGAGAGGCTCACCGGTGGAACCTGGCTCTTTGGTCCGGTCAAGAACGGCGATGGCCTTAACGGTCTTAGGCAGAACCTTGAACAGATATTTAGTGGAGAAAGGACGGAAGAGGTGAACCTTAACCACGCCCACTTTTTCACCTTTTGCTACTAAATAATCCACAGTTTCTTCAATGGTATCACAAACAGAACCCATGGCGATGATCACACGCTCAGCATCTTCAGCACCATAGTATTGGAATGGCTGGTATTCACGGCCGGTGATCTTAGCGTATTCGTCCATATAATGGGCCACAATATCAGGAACAGCATCATAATAGCGGTTGGATACTTCACGGCCTTGGAAATAGACATCGGGGTTTTGGGCAGTACCGCGCAGAACAGGGCGCTCAGGATTCAAGGCATTGTCACGGAAAGCCTGGAGAGCGTCACGATCCAAGAGTTTTGCCACATCATCATAATCGGTTACTTCAATTTTTTGAATTTCATGGGATGTACGGAACCCATCGAAGAAATGAACGAAAGGAACTTTGGCTTTGATGGTGGCTAAATGAGCAATAAAGCCCAGGTCTAAAGCTTCTTGAACATTATGTGAAGACAATTGAGCAAAACCGGTAGCTCTTACGGACATAACATCCTGGTGATCACCGAAAATGGACAGCGCATGGGTAGCCAAAGCCCGGGCACTGACGTGGAAGACGCTGGGCAGAAGTTCGCCGGCGATTTTATACATATTCGGAATCATTAAGAGCAGACCTTGCGAAGCTGTATAGGTGGTGGTAAGAGCACCAGCCTGGAGGGACCCGTGAACTGCACCGGCAGCTCCTGCTTCAGATTGCATCTCAACAACTTTGACAGGTTGACCGAAGATATTTTTCTTGTTATGGGCAGCCCATTCATCTACCAATTCAGCCATCGTTGAAGAGGGAGTGATCGGGAAGATGGTTGCTACTTCTGTAAACGCATACGACGCCAGAGCAGCAGCTTCGTTACCATCCATTGTCTTCATTTTTGCCATTTGGTACATCCTCCTAAAAGAAAATTTAATAAAAGGGTTAAAAAAGAGATTCTTCTTAAGGAAGTTCTTTTTCCACCCAAACCTTGCTTATTTAAAGCAATGAATAAAGATGAGAAAAAAGGGGTTAATGATAATCTTTCGGAAATCAAATGATTAAATTTTCGCAAAAATTCTATAAAAACGAGTTGAGGGAACTATTTCGGTAGTTAGACCGAAACGTCCCCTGCAGTCAGTATCAGTATACTCTCGGCCGGATAAATCCGTCAAGACGTAAAATGGAGCTAGATGAATAATTATGTAAAAAAACCGCCATAAACGAAAAAAATCACATTTAAAAACCCTAATTCTCCCCTAAAACCCCTTGAAATTTTCAAGGTTAAATGCCCAGGACCGTTAAATGCCCAGGACCTGCAGGCCCACCAAAGCCACGACTCCCGGAAAACCTAAAAGACCTACCAAAGTTATGGTAAATACGTTAATAGGAATACCAAATCCGACAACACTTAATATCAAGTCGAAGATCCACAGGCCCACGATTCCTCCCAGGATGTGAATCCCCGCCTTTAAAAAGGTGTTGGGTTGACCTAAGCTGCTCTTAACCACCAAGCCGATCAATAGAACGAATAAGGCCAAAAAAATTAAGGTCATGATAAGCCCTCCTTTACCACTACTAGTCCAAATTATGCAGAAAGTGGACAAAGAAGAACATTATTGACCTTAATTTTTTGAGATCACCCTTAGATCTGGCGACGGCCTTCTAAAGCACGGGCGATGGTAATTTCATCGGCATACTCCAGATCACCGCCCACCGGTAAACCATGGGCAATCCGTGTTACCTTGATTCCCAAAGGCTTAAGCAGCCTGGATAAATACAGTGCCGTAGCTTCTCCCTCTACCGTGGGGTTCATAGCCATGACGACTTCCTGGACTCCTTCTAAACGCCCTAAAAGCTTGGAAATCGTCAGCTGCTCCGGCCCGACTCCTTCCAAAGGAGATATGACGCCATGCAGAACATGATAAAGCCCTTTAAATTCTCTTGTTTTCTCTAAAGAAACCACATCCCGGGGCTGCTCCACAATGCAGAGCAGGGTACGCTCCCTTTTCTCCCCGGTACAGATGGGGCAGGGATCATGATCCGTATAATTACAGCATAGGGAACACTGCCTGATTTCCCGCTGAGCTCTGATCATGGTTTCCGCTAGGTTTTCGGCCACCTGGGGTTGCTGCAGCAGATAAAAAGCCAAGCGACCCGCCGTTTTCGGTCCGATCCCAGGCAAGCGGGATAAACCTGTAATCAAATCGGCCAGGGGTTCAGGATAATTCAAAAAATCCATACTTCCTCGCTTAGAAGAGACCGGGAATTTTTAAACCATTGGTTAATTTGCCCATTTCTGAGGATACAAGCTCTTCTACTTTGCGCAAGCCTTCGTTGACTGCGGCTTTGACCAGATCCTCCAACATTTCCACATCATCGGGATCCACAGCCTCCGGTTTAATTTTTAACTCCACCAGTTCATTTTTACCATTGACCACGACCTGAACGGCCCCCCCGCCCACTGATGCCTCAACTGTGCGGGTCTTCAGCTCCTCTTGGGCCTTCGCCATTTCTTCCTGGAGCTTCTGAGCTTGCTTGAGCATATTGCCCATATTTCCCATACCGCCGCCTTTAAATGCCATTTCAACTACACTCCTTACACTATTATTCTTCAACAATCAATAAGTCCGCACCAAATAAATCGGCCGCTTTTTTGATCATCGGATTTTCCTTGGCTTTTTCAACTTGTTCTGAATCCTTAGGGTCTTTTCCATATTCATTTTCCAGGAGACTTTGCAACCGATAGGCTTTGCCCAGGCTACTTTGGAGAACCTCTTCGATGGTTTCCCGGTTTTCCTTCTGATTGACCTTATCCCGGTGGAAAGACAGACCTTCCTTAAATACGATAACCAGACTATCCCCATCCAATTCAACAGGCTTGCCTTCCATCAAAAAAGCATGGGTGGATTTTTTGCGTTTTCTTACTTGCTCTAAAATATCTCCCCAGCGGCCTTGAACCTGTTCAATGGACAGAGCAGCGGTTTCTCCCCCTTGGGAGATTGCCGGTTTATCCTGGAGGGGGGGTAATTCAGGTTTTTTGTGACCCGGCGGCTCTGAGCTTCTCTCATTGACCTTTTTGGGGAGTTCCCCTTTGCTTTCCTGGCGGCTCTTCCCTGTAGAAAGGTTCTTGATCTCCTCCTCTAATTCCTGCAAGCGTTCCAGAACTTGGGGAGATTCCTTGCTATAGCCGGGCTGAGAGTCATAAATCACCTGAACCAAGAGAAGTTCCGCCGCTAAACGGGCATTGGCGGCATATTTTAATTGACTTTCCCCCTGCAGCAGAATCCCTATCCATTGCAAGAGGGTTTTGAGCCCCAGCATTTGGCATTGGTAAGCCAAATGCTCTCTAAGGTGAGGCGCAATCTGAGGAAAGGCTTGAGTCGAAGCATAAAGCAAGGCCTGCCGCATATAATCCAGCAGCTCGCGAATGATCTGTCTGGGATCCATCCCCTGATTGATGCCTTCCCCTAAACACCCCAAAGCCTTGGCATAGTCACCGGTCAGGAGGTGATCCACAAGCTGGGCGCTGAATTCTTCACCAACCATGCCCAGGACCTGATAGACCTGCTCTACACCCAGTTTCCCATCCAGCAGGAGACACTGATCCAGAATACTCAGGGCATCTCTCAGCCCTCCCTCCGATTTTTGGGCAATAATCTGGAGGGCTTCCGGCTCCACATCCCGGCCGATGGTTTGGCACACCTTATCTAAATGGCTATGAATCTGTTCCAAAGGAATCCGGTGAAATTCAAAGCGTTGCACCCGGGAAAGAATGGTTAAGGGGATTTTATGTACCTCCGTGGTAGCCAGAATAAATACCACCCGCTCAGGAGGTTCCTCCAGGGTTTTGAGAAGGGCGTTGAAAGCTTCGGTGGTTAACATATGAACTTCATCAATAATGTAAACCTTATATTTGCTTTCCCCGGCACTTAGGCGAACCTTATCCCGCAAATCACGGATTTCATCGATACCCCGGTTGGAGGCGGCGTCGATCTCAAAGACCTCCATAGCGCTTCCTTGATCGATGCTCAGACAAAAAGCACATTGATTGCAGGGTTCAACACCCTCCCGGTGCTCACAATTTAATGCCTTGGCCAGGACCTTTGCCGTAGTGGTCTTACCTGTTCCCCTCGGTCCGCTGAAAAGGTAGGCGTGAGCTACTTTGCTCTGCATAAGGGCATTTGTCAATGTCTTGGTGACATGGTCCTGCCCTACCATATCTTTAAAATTTTTCGGTCTCCATTCGCGGTATAAAGCCAAATAAGCCATTGGGCTCCCCCTTCCGCTATACTCCCCCGGAAGTAGATTCTGTGGTCCAGTCCAAGCTGCATGAATGTTGATAGTGGAAAAAAAGATGGTCTTAGACCACCTTTATATGATAAATATTTAAGGCCGTGCACCTTTACTCGAACAGACGCTTCCGGACGAATCCGGGATTCACTGCTCAGCCTAGGCGACCTTGCGGCACACAGAGTTTGCTCCTTAGTGCTGCTTCCGTCAGGACCTGACACGGTTCGAAGTGCTCTGTTGCGCAAGACCCAGACCTCATCACAATTAGCCCCGGCCGCTCCACAAACGCTGCCCTTATGCAGGAATTCCACCTCGCTAAAGCGGGTTGCGAGTACAAGGATCCGCTACCTCCCCGTCTAGCACGGCCAAATCAATTATAACAAAATAAAAAGCCAAAGTCGAATGCGAACGGATCCAACTTGGCTGAATTGCATTTTATGGCGGAGAGAGAGGGATTTGAACCCTCGACACAGTTGCCCATGTACTCGCTTTCCAGGCGAGCGCCTTCGACCACTCAGCCACCTCTCCGTGTTCGTCTTGCCAAAAAGACTATGAAATTTGGTGACGAAGCTTATTATAAGCTAACATTCAGGACATGTCAATAAAAGACGAATAAAATCACCAAAAAGACAGCTGTGTGTATTTATTCAAACGCTGATATTGATTCAAAAGGTAATCCAGCTCTTGGCTTAACTCGACAACTCTTGCATCAACTAAGCTGCGTGTCGTTGCATATCGATATAATTTTTTGCGAAGCACCTCGATTTTCTTTAATAACCTCTTTTCCACATTAATTCCCCCCGAAATTCCTTTCAAGAAGATTTTAATCGATTCACAGGCAAATAACAACGAATTTTAATCCATAATAAGGAAAACAAATGTCGAAAAATTAGAGATTAGTAAGGATAGATATAACCTTCCACAGCCTCTGCCGGTGTAATTTTCGTTACCCTAATCTGGGGTTCATCAGATAGCACACCGTCATACTCATGCTGTCCCAGCGTAAGGGTTCCTTCAACCGTCACCCACGACTCTGCCTGGAGCTGGTCAGCCTGATCATATTTACAGAGTATCCCGGCAGGTGCCAAATCCCCAACACAGCAAGACATCATCAAGCGGGCCGGCACAAATTCATCTTCCTTAAGAAATTCAGGATCATTGAAAACAAATCCCGTCATAACCACTGTATACCCTTGATATTTCTCTATATTGGTATACATTTCCGTAAGCCACATGCTGAAATCTTCATGGGCCACTGTGATTCTTTTATTCCCCATATCCAAGCCGGGCAGCTCCGAGACATAGGCACCGGCCGGCAATCCGGCAAGGGGTTCCTGAATAATTTCAGCCTGTACCTTATCTTCCGGAGATGAAGCATCCTCTATAGTAATAGAAAGGTCGTTCTGCATGCTCAAAGCGCTTTGGCCGGAACGGTTGGAAAAAGCGCTGCCGCCGATATAATTGCCGGAAAGATTGGACGCGCTGACAGGGGCATGGGGAAGCAACAGCAATACGATGGGGATCACCAACACAAAGCAGTGGGCGGAGCGCAGTTTATGCTGGGGGCGAAACAATCTGCCCAAAGCGTTCAAGGCCCATACACCCATGACGATGGACGTAAAATAGAGATAGGGCTTCAACCGGGGTGTGACATAAGTAAGATATTTTTCACTGCTCACCAAATAAAAGATCAATCCCCCAAAAACACAATAGCATAAGAACTCCAGAAAGATCTGAGGATTAAATGCTTTGGCCGGCATGTTACATCCCTCCCCAATTAAAAAACAGAAAGACCAAAACAAAACATATACTCAAGGACGTCAGCAATAATCTAACGATGAAAGCTTTAGAAAATCCCGAAGAGAGCATCAGGACATTTTTGATATCCATCATCGGCCCAAAGACCAGAAAGCCCATAATTGCGCCCATGGGGAACTGATTGGCAAGACTGCGGGCGATAATCGCGTCGGAGGAGGAGCACAGGGAAAGCACAAAGGCCATCACCATCATAATTAAGATGGAGACCGCCAAACCCGCCCCATCCTGGGCCTTGGTAAACAGGCCGGTTCCCATGACCTGAAACAGGGCGGCGATAAAGCTGCCCATCACTAAATATTTGCCGACACCGAAGAACTCCGCCTGGGAATGACGGATGAACAGACCGGCTTTTCCCTTGAAGGTTGTGATGGATTCAGCATCATCATAACAGCCGCAGCTGCATAAAAGCCTGTCAAAAGCCCCTCCGGCCAATACCGAACCCTTGGGCGGCCAGAAGCCCATGGTCAGCCCGATCAGAACAGCCGCTACAATACCAAAGAAAATCCGCCCGACCACGATTCCCGTATTGCCGCTGAAGGCATAATAGGTGGACACGATCACCACCGGATTGATCACCGGGGTAGCGGTCATAAAGGTGACAGCCACCGGGAGGGGAATCCCCCGGCGCACCAGACTCCGGAAAACGGGAATAGAAGCGCAGTCGCAGACCGGCAGACAGAAGCCCCCCAGAATGGCCACCAGCATGCCCATGCCGATGGATTTGGGAAAGCGGCGCTCAATAAAGCTTTGGGGGATAAAAACCTGGATAGCGGAGGAAAGCAATACCCCGATCAATAAAAAAGGGACCGCTTGCAGGATAATCCCCAAAAATACATTGACAATGGTATTGACCGGGATCTGCGCCCCCTCCAGGACCGGCTTGGCCATGAAGTACAGGGCGCTCATGGCGATAACCATGAGCAAAAAAAGATTGACCGGATGCTCTTTCTTTCCGAAAAGCTGCTTATAGAGCTCCTGATACTCTTTTACCTTATAGAAGGGGACCCCGGGATTGAGCCCGTTGACGAGGCGCCGAATCCGGCGGTAAGTACCCGCCGAATCCACATTGCGCATCACGACGAAATCGCTGTTGGCAATCTGTTCCGGCAAAGAGGCTCCTGTCCTGCCCAACAGATTTTCTATGTTCTCCCCATCGGCAATATGCACCACTTTTTGAATTTGGCAAAGGCCACCCAGGGAGGGGTGCAAAAGCAATGACTGCAGCTCTGAAAAAGGAACGACACCGTTCCACTCAATCCAAATCTCATCGAACGGTTGCTCCTCTATGCTGCTGCGGATTCGTTCGACGATTTGCTCGGGCCGCTGCTCCAGAATTTTTTTGGGGACGCTGAGCTTATAGCAATTGAGGTGCCGCCCCTGAAATTCCTCTTCACCGGACTCAA
Organism: Desulfitobacterium sp. LBE; assembly: GCF_007830365.1. NCBI lineage: Bacteria > Bacillati > Bacillota > Clostridia > Eubacteriales > Desulfitobacteriaceae > Desulfitobacterium > Desulfitobacterium sp. LBE. Next base: position 3,473,918 of record NZ_VLKD01000001.1, read on the forward strand.
ACTGGATGACGAAGGTCCTGACATCCCGCCAGCTATACTTGTTCAACAAGTTATTCAAAAAGGTCGTCTTGCCGGCATCCAGGAAGCCGGTCACTACATAAACCGGTATCGCCATCCCATCACTCCCCGCTAAAAATGGCGCACAGCTCCTGCCGGTTGAGGTTGCGGCCGATGATGCAGAGCATATCGCCCCTGGCGTGGCAGCCGGTGATCCGAATATCCCCGGGGAGATATTGCAGGTTTAAATAGCCTTTGGGGCCGCGGACGATGCCTTTAGCCCGCAGGATCGTTCCTTTGGCACTGTTCTCCATTTTCACGACCTTGGCCTTTAAATCTTCAGTATCGAATACCCGCTTTGTCCGGATAGTGACGGTATCGAAGACATCTTCCGCCCGGCTGTTATGTTCACACCCCTCTGAGTGGCTGCAGTCCGCTGTATGATCATGGCTATGATGAGCATGGTCATGGTCATGATGATTGTGGTCATGGCTATGATGGTCGCGATGGTCATGATTATGCTCATCATGACCATGTCGGCATCGGCCTGGAAGCCTGTGCTGCTGACGCTGCGGATTCAGGAGTTCCGCTGTATTGATTTGAGCCCACGGCTTGGTCAGGATCCTTCCGTGAGGGTTCAGCTTTTTGACTATTTTTTCCCCATTCCCTAGTTTTGCGGGGAAGCTTTCCGTACGGCTGAACACAACCACATCGGCGTTGCGAATCTGATCTTCGAAAAATTCGCCAAAGTTATCAAGGTGCATTTGGCAGCGTTTCACATCCACCACCGTAATTTTGCCCTGCACTTTGGCATGGAGTGCAATACGCGGATCGGAACAAGCTTTCATAACATCGGAAAGCTTACCGACACCGGAAGGCTCAATAATAATTTTATCCGGGTGAAAACGGAGCAAAAGATCCTTAAGGGCTTTCACGAAATCGCCGGAAAGGCTGCAGCAAATGCACCCGGCACTGATTTCTTTGACTTCCACACCGCCTGATTTAAGCAAGGCCGCATCGACGCTGATCTCACCGAAATCATTTTCGATCAGAACTACCTTTTCCCCCTGGAAAGCCTCTTTAAGCATTTTTTGGATTAAGGTGGTTTTGCCTACTCCCAGAAACCCGGAAATAATATAGATTTCTGTCCCCATCGATACCCTCCTCTTCTTTTTTCTATCTATAAACTATATGCCTGTACACAGGAAATAAGCCTGGAATCAGGTGAGAAGCTGCATTATTATTTAACAGAGCATTCCCGGCAGTAGCCATACACTTCTAAATTATGGCCCAGGACCCGGAAATCATCGTCCTCGATTTTCGGGATAAATTTCTCCATGGGGCAATTATTCATTGTGACAATTTTATGGCAGCCCAAACAGATGGCGTAATGCTTGTGCTGAAAACGGTTCAGTTCATAAAGAGCCATCTCATTGTTCAGCACCGCAAGTTTAACAACCACGCCTTTCTTGACAAAAAGCTCCAGTATCCGATAAATAGTGGACAGCCAGGGGGATTCCCCTTCTTTTTCGATCTCGGAACAGATTTCCACAGCACTGAGAGGCTTTGGGGCATGCTCAAGGACAGAAAGTACACTCTCCCGCGGTTTTGTTCTTTTGACGCCGGCAGGCCAGTTATTGTTTACTTCTTTCATGATCGTCACCTCTTTCAATAACTGCATTAATTTTTTCAATAACTGCATTAATTATAGAATACACCGACTACATTTTAAACACAGTTCGTCTAAGCACGGAAATTATTTGCTTGATAAGCAGCATCACCACCAGGCAGAGGACGCCGAGCAGGACGATAGTACCTCCGGGTTTCAGCTTCAGGTAATAGGATAGAAACAAGCCGGTCACTGTAAAAACAACCGCAAAGATGACCCCATAAATAACCGTCTGCCGATAGCTTTTGCCAACCTGCATGGCGCAAGCCACCGGAACAACCATCATTGAGGAAACAATCAGTGCTCCCACCGTGCGGGCGGCAACGGATACCGTTACCGCCGTCAGTATGGTAAAGATAAAATTGATCACACCCACCGGGACGCCTGACAGCCGTGCCGCCCTTTCATCCAAGGCAATATAGAATAACTCTTTGTACAAAAGGATGAAAGCAAGCATAACGATACAACTGATGCCTGCTACCAGGATCATTTCAAAATCACTGATCGAGACGATGCTTCCGAACAAAAAACTGTTAAAATTAGCCGCATTTTTGACATGACCGGATAGCACCCCCGCCAAACCGATGCCTGCCGACATCACAATCGCGATGGACATCTCGGAGAATTTGGGGATTTTTTTACGGATAAACTCAATGCCCAAAGCCGCGGCGATGCAGGCTGTAACCGCGCCCAGGATGGGGTTGATTCCCATAATCAGGCCGGCCGCCACACCGGCCAGGGATGTATGGGACAAGGCATCGCCGATCATGGAAAGGCGCTTCAGGACCACGATGATGCCAATACAGGGAATAATCACGGCCAGCAGAATTCCCACGATAAAAGCCCGGCGCATAAAATCATATTCCAGAATGGCAATCACACTCATCGTTTCCTTTTCCCTCCTTCGCCAATTCCTGCCCGGGGTGCTTGTGCTTGTGTTCCACAAGGGAGCCTTCTTCCAGACAGAGAATCCTTGACACATACTTGGCCGCCCGGCTGATATCATGAGTGACCATCACAATGGTCAGCCCGTTCTCCTGATTAAGCCTCGCCAGCAGCTCATAGAGGGATTGTACGGTTTGGGCATCCACTCCGGTGGTAGGCTCATCAAGAATCATGATTTCCGGATCGCCGGCCAATACCCTGGCCAGCATAATCCTCTGCTGCTGCCCCCCTGAAAGCTCACCGATCATGCGCTTGGCGTATCCCTCCATACCCACCAGCTCAAGGGCCCGCTGTACTTTATCACGGTGCTCTTTCCCGGGGAAGCGGAGCAGCCCGATCTGTGAAAAAAGATTAGCCCTGACAATTTCCTCCGCGGTAGCAGGGAAATTGGCGTTGGAGTGCTGCCCGGCCTGGGGCACATAACCGATTTTCGGCCAATTTCTAAACCGGCGGCTATCCTGACCGAACAGCCGGACAGAGCCTGCATTGGGCACAAGCTCTCCCAGGATAAGCCTTAGCAGGGTGCTTTTGCCGGCACCGTTGGCACCGATAATCGCGGCAAAATCTCCCTTATAAACAGAGAAGCCGATTTTTGAAAAAACCGGCTCATTTCCATAACTGAAACCTAAGTCATCTACTTCTATTATGTTAGACATGCACAACTCCTTATTGCAATGCCGCTTTCAACGCCTCCAAATTCTGACGCATCACGGCCAGATAATCATCTCCCGCCGCCTGCTGCTCATCACTAAGCCCTTCAATGGGACTGAGCACTGCCGTTTTAGCTCCGGTAGCCTTGGCAATGGTCTCGGCGACTTTCGGACTTACCAGCTCTTCAAAGAAAATAACCTTGACCTCATGTTCTTTGGCGAATTCGATCACCTCAGCCATCCTGGCCGGATCCGGTTCGGAATCAGGAGCCAGCCCTTCGATGCCAATCTGATTGAGTCCGTAAGCCCCGCACAGATAGCCAAAGGCTTCATGGGAGACAATAATATCCTTTTTGGGCAGCGGGGCAAGAGTATCCTTAAATTCTTTGTCCAGCCCATCCAAATCAGCTGCGTACTTCACATAGTTGGTTTCATAATAATCCTTGTTATCCGGGTCGGCTTGAACAAAAGCATCTTTAATCGTCTCCATCTGCTTTTTGGCATTCAAGGGACTGAGCCAGGTATGGGGGTCATATTCCGCCCCTTCGTGCCCATGCTCTTCCTCTTCCTCATGTTCTTTTCCTTCGTCTTCATGCTCATCTTCATGATCGTGTTCATGGTGCCCTTCCCTGAGGGTAATATCTTTGGAAGCTTCCACAGCAATCAGGGCCTTATTCTGGAGGGATTCCAGAACATCCTCCACCCAATGCTCCATACCGGCTCCGTTATAGACAAAGACATCCGCCTTTTCCAGCCCCGTAATATCGGCGGCAGAAGGCTCCCAATCATGGGGCTCCATTCCGGCCGGGACCATATTCACTGGGGTAATCTTATCTCCGCCGATCTTGGCTGCAAAATCATACATTGGATAAAAACTGGTATAAACGGAAAGCTTTTCACTTTGACTTTGCTTATCATTCGTATTTGGAGAAGAGGAATTCTGTGTCTGGCTGCACCCCGCCATCAGGAACAGAACCAAGCCTCCAACTAGGATTTTACTCCAAAGCTTTTTCATTTTCAATAAACCCTCCTTGAACTTTTTGTGATTTTTTAAATGCATATAATTCGCATTCGCATTTTATTATAATTTGGAAAACTTTGGTTGTCAATAAATTTATTCATGCCCTCTCCTGAATTTTCTCAACGAATATTTCATGCTATAGTTAGGAATATAGCATGTAGAGGAGGGGTAAACATGCCGGAAAACTCAACCATTCTTGTGGTGGACGACGATCCTGAAATACGGGAAATCATTCATATCTTATTGCAAAGGGAAGGTTTCGCGGTACAAGTTGCCGCCGACGCAGACACCGCCTTGGCAACGCTCACCCCTGGGGTGGATTTGGCGATTCTGGATATTATGATGCCGGGAAAATCCGGATTTGAGCTGTGTTCGGAAATCCGCAAAACCACAACCATCCCCATTTTATTCCTGACCGCCAAAAACCAGGATGCGGATAAAGCAGAGGGATTTTCCTGCGGCGGCGACGATTACCTTGTCAAACCTTTTTCCTCAATCGAACTGATTTCCAGGGTAAAAGCCCTGCTGCGCCGCTATCTGATCTACCAAAAGCAAGAGCCTGCTTCTAAAAAAGAAGTCAGGCTCGGGGATCTCTATATCGATTTAGATACGGGAACCGTTGCCCGTTCGGGAGAAAAAATTGCCCTGACCAGTATGGAATATCAGGTGTTCCGGCTCTTATTGCTCAATCGCCGCAAGGTTTTTTCCGCTAAGGAAATTTACGAACACATCTGGCAGGAGCCCTTTCTTCCTCTTTCCAATAACACGATCATGGTCCATATTAAAAATCTAAGAAGAAAATTAGAGAAGGATGTAGGGCGTCCCCAGTATATTCGTACTGTTTGGGGAAAGGGGTATTATATTGAATAGAGCAAAACGTGAATATAAGCTGTCCCAAACCTTGATGATCACAGCTGTTTTGGCATGCCTTGCTTCCGCTTTGCTTTTTCTCGGTCTGCAATACCTATCCCGCGGCATCATCTATGATTATTGTAAAAAGCCGGAAGTAATTTCTGCTCACATCGAGAAAAAAATAACCAGCCTGCGGCAGTATATTAAAGACAATCAGATCTCTTTGTCGGACCTGTCCGAATTGGATAACTGGATGCGGGGCAAGGAATTAACGGAGATTGTGATTTATCACGACAATACGTTGATCTATAGTTCACATACCCTGTCACCGAGCTTTTCCTTTCCCAGCCAACCCAAATTTCCCGACTTTTATCTATGGCATAATAAATATATATTGACTTTCCAGGAGGGAACCGCTGAAGTTTTTATCAAGGATTTTTTTGAACACCGTTATATAGACTATATTACTTATTTTAATTTGCTGGTGTTCTTCCTCTGTTTTATTACCATCATGGTCTTTTTCATCCATAAAAAGGTATCCTATATCAATACCTTGGAAAAGGAAATAAGGATTTTAGAAGGGGGCGATCTCCATTACTCAATTACCATCAAGGGCAACGATGAACTGGCCTCTCTGGCCCAGGAAATTGATGAAATGCGCAAAGCCTTCATCGCCCGGGAAGACTACGCTGAACGGGTCAGAGCGGCCACCAATACCTTGATGGCCGGTGTCTCCCATGATCTCCGCACCCCTCTTACGGCATTAATCGGCTATCTGGAGGTGCTGGAAGGTGAAGATATCCCGGCCAAGGAGAGCTCTTTCCTTGGCAAGTGCAAAAATCGGGCCCTGCAAATCAAAGACTTGATTAACCATCTGTTTGACTACTTTTTTATATCCACCAACGATTATAAGGAGATTGACTTAAAGCATTACCCTGCTCAAGAAGTGCTGAGAGAGATGATCCATGAGCATATCTATTTAATGGAACAAAGTGGCTTTATGGTTTCCTCTACTGTTGAGCTGCCTGAGGGGACGATCAAGGTGGACTCAGGCATGATTCAGAGAATATTTGACAATATGCTCTCCAATGTGCAAAGGCATGCTGATCCTGCTCATCCGGTCCGGCTGTATAGCACCATTGACTCCGGCGAGTTGGTTTTAGTTTTTGAAAATCATAGTCAGCATTCTCTGGACCCTACTCCTAAAACAGGCTTGGGGTTAAATAATTGCCAAAAAATTATGCTTCTGCATCAGGGGCGGTTTATGTATAGGCAAAACGATCATGTATTTACAGTTCAGCTTGCTTTCCCGCTTATCTAAGTGCGGCATAAAGAGGATGGCCAATTTCAGGCCATCCTCTTGTCCAAAGATTACTCCCACGTATTCCCCACTTGAATGACCTTGTCACACAGGCGGTTCAGAAGACTGAGCTCATGGCTGACCACAATTACACCAATCTTTCTGCTTTGGCAAATATGGAGAAAACTATGCCAAATTCTGGCCTGGGTAATAGCGTCCAGCATGGTGGTCATTTCATCGGCAATAATATACCGGGTCTGTGGGTTCAAAGCACGCACGATACAAAACCGCTGCAGCTCTCCGCCGGAGAGCTCGATGGGCCAGCGCTTCCGCCAATCCTCCCGGATGCCGAAAGCATCCAGGATATCCTGGGAAGGGGTATAGGTTTCGGTTAAGACATCCTCCATTTTCCAGCGGGGATTGATGGCCTTTTCCGGGTGCTGATAAATTAATTGGACCGGGCGAAAGCTTTTTGGCGCCAAAGGCTTAGAATCCACGCTTACCCTGCCGGTCTGAGGAAGGATATATCCGGCTAAAACTCTGGCCAGGGTCGTTTTACCGCAGCCGCTGTATCCGGATAAACCAAGAACTTGGCCGGGTAACACCTTGATGTTCATGTTCTTAAAAATCCACTGATCCTTTTTATAATAAACCCCCAGGTTCTCTCCCAGCAAAGCCATTATGCTTCCCACCTCAATTCCTGGCAGGCAAAATCATTTTGCGGTAAGGCCCGCCATAATTTTCTGGCATAGTCTGTTTGCAGCTGTTCCCCCGTTCCGGAAAAAGCGGACACCGGGGAGATCTCTATGGTTTGCCCATCCTTAATCACAGCAACCCGATCGGCGATTGCAAGGGCGGACATGATGTCATGGGTGATGAGCATAACCCCGGCTCCTTCCCGGGCAAACTGCTGCAACTGTTTAAGGATTTCTGCCAGGGCTTGGGGATGGATGCCGGGGGTGGGTTCATCAGCTATGACCAGCTTTACCCCCTCTCTGACGCTGGTAGCAAACAGCACCCTGCGCAGCATACCTCCCGATAATTCATGAGGATAAAGCCTTCCGTCGCTTTCTTTTAATCCGTAATGGGCAAACAGCCTGTTCTGCCTTTCTTGTGCTCTTTGTTTAGCCAGGCCAATCTGAACCTGCTTTCCCACCGGCATCAAGGGATCCAGATAATTAACCGACTGAGGGATAAAGGAGATTTCCCGGCCTCTCAGTTCTTCTTTGCGCTTTTTAGTTAATTCCTGCCCACGATACATCATACTGCCGGAGCAGATGGCATTGGTAGGGAGAATTCCCAGGATGGCATGGGCCAGCAAACTTTTCCCTGAGCCGCTGGCCCCCACAACCGCAACGATCTCCCCTTCCTCAATCTCCACATGAAGATTGGCAATAGGCTGGATGACACGTTTTTGAGTTCCTCTAAAGTATTGGGAAAACCCAATGGACAGATTTTCTACCTTCAATAAGGGTTGTGCCGCTTTAAGCATGATTCCTGCCTCCTATTCGTTGGAGCTGGTCGGGTCCAGCAAAATTCTTAGTTGTTCGCCAATATTATCAAAGCTCTTGGCCACTAGAATCAACAGAATTCCCGGGAACAGGATCAGCCACCATTGGCCTGTGGAAAGATGGCTCATGGCTTCAGACAGAATAATCCCCACCGCCGGTGTTTGGGGTGACAGCCCAAAGCCTAAAAAGGTGAGGGCAGCCTCATGGAGGATGACATGAGGAAACATTAAGAATGCTCCAATCATGATTTGCGGAAATACGGAAGGCATGACATGCCTTCTGGCAATATACCAAGGGGACTTACCATAGCTCCGGGATAGTTGGATGTATTCCGCACTTTTGATCTGCAGGACTTCAGCCCGCACCACCCTGGCCAGTGAGGTCCAGTGGGTCATGGCAACACCGATGACAATGCCCCGAATCCCCCCGCCTACGATATAACAGATTAAAATCATGAAGATCAGGTGAGGCATACCGATGAAGAGGTCAATGAGCCAGGAAATCAGTTCATCGACTTTTTTACCGAATAGGGCCGCAGCGGTTCCGAGCAAGGTGGCCACAGTAACACTGATCACCGTAGCAAAAATTCCCACGGCCAGGGACAGCCGCAGCCCTTTCATAGTTCGGGTAAACATATCCCGGCCCAGCCAATCCGTGCCAAACAAATGCTGCAAGCTGGGCATAAGATTCTTGCTGGCATTGTTCACGCGCAGATTATCGTTGCTTAAGATAAAACTGAGAATAAGGATCAAACCGATCAGGCAGGTGGAAAAGCCGATCATCCAAATAATCTTCTTGCGCACATTGCCGGTTTTTCCTGGGTCAAGAAGAACCTCCTCTTTCCTTCCTAATTGCTCTAGCATCTTAGCTCCCCCCTTTTAATGCGCGGATCGACAATGGTATTTAAGATGTCCGCAATAAAATTGCCAATAAAGACAAACAAGGAAGCGATTAAAATAATTCCCAGCAGCAGGGGAAGATCTCCTTTTAAGCCGGCGGTGGTCAGAGTGCTGCCCAGCCCCGGATAGGCAAATACCTGCTCCGCCAGAACGGAACCGCCGAACAATTCACTGAAATAGGCAAACTGAATGGAAATAGCCGGAATAATGGAGTTGCGGAAACCATGGTTTTTGAAAATCTGCCAGGCTGTTTCTCCTCGTGCTCTGGCAAAGGTCACATATTCCGTATTGAGGATATCGATCATTTTTTCCCGGGTGTGCATGGCGATATTGGCAACCCCTAAAAGGCTTAACGTCAAGGCGGGAAGAATGAAATGGCGGAGGCGGTCCGCCAAAGTAACATCGGCATCCGCCAGTCCTATGGGTTTAGTCAGGCCGATCGGAAACATTCCCAGCCAGACTGCAAAAACAAGCAGTAAAATTAAAGCCAGCAAAAAGGTGGGTATGGAAACCAGAATATAACTGTACCATTTAATAAAGCGATCCAGCAGCTTCCCTCTTCTCATGGCGGCCACCGCTCCCAGCAGATAGCCGAAAACACCGGACAAGAGCCATGCTGTTCCCATGAGCGCAAAAGATGTCATGGCTCTGCTTTTAATAATGTCCATAACGGGGACTCTATACAGCTTGGACATACCAAAATCACCCTGCAGCAAGGCCCCTGCCCAGGAAAAATATTGTTCCACAGGGGATTTGTTAACCCCCCAGTATTCCTTCAGCTTTTCCAGCTGTTCCTGTGACATAGAGGTATCACTGATCGCATAGGCATTGACAGGATCAATCGGAGACAAATGGATTAACCAGAAGGTCAGGATGGATAAGCCCAGCATCAGGGTAATCATGCGCAGAAAGCGCCTGAGGATTTTTTGAGACATAACACAGCACCTCCCGTTTATAGAGCGGCCCCATTCAAACAGGTGCGTTCAAAACGCCAATGCTTCGGGCAGGCGTTTCAGACGCACCTGTTCTGATAGAGCGTTCAGCTTGATTGGCTTTAAGGGTTGATCGACCACTCCGTGATATTGCCAAACAGTCCAAATTCATAGCCATGGGAATGCATGAGTTGGTTGCCGATATTCACCTGATCATTGACAAGGTACAGATGGTCGACACGGGCCAGCCAAACGATGGGAGCGTCACCAAGGGGGCTGAAACCGGTTTTCCCATCCCATTGGGCCAGTTTCCAGTATTGATTGGCTTCTTCCTGAGTGCTGGCGTACAAAGCTTTCTTTATATAGTCATCAGAAGTGGGATTGATATAAGAAGGCATGTTATTGTACCCGGTATTGATCACCTGAGATGAATACATAGTATACAATTGATGGGGGTGAAGTCGGCCGCCTCCCCATAGGCAGGCATTGGCCTTGCCCTGGATAAATATTTCATCCCAGGTAGCACCGATGATATTGATCTTAATACCCAGACCAAGGGCCTGATCGGCAACAGCCAGGGCGATGTCACCGCGCAGCTGGTCACTGGAAGGAAAATATAAATCAAATTCGGCCTTCAGCCCATCCTTCTCGACAATGCCATCCTTGTTGGTATCGGCCCACCCGGCATCTGCCAGCAATTGCTTGGCCTCTTCAACCCGGCCATCCTCAATGACCGTTTTTTCATTAAACCAGGGTGTGCCATCCACAATGGAATAGGCAGCCTTTCCGTATCCGTCCATGGTCACATCAATAATTCCCTGACGGCTTAACCCAATGTTCAATGCTTGACGGATGGCCAAATGAGAGGTAATATCATTGCCGACTTTGACCTCGTTGGCGTTGATATACCCGGTTCCGCCGCTGGGCAGGACAGGAAGACTAATTCCTCTGGAATCAACGCTCTCCAGAACGTGTAAGGTCATTCCCGGCAGGGTTTGTCCGGCAAATTTGGGAGGAATGTAACAAATATCAACTTGACCGGCCTTGGCCGCTGCAAAAGCGGCATCTTCCCCCAGCAGCAGGAAGGTGAGTTTCTTGAATTGAGGCTCCTCACCATACCAATAAGGGTTATAGTCCATGATGATTTGTTCGCCGTCATTATACTGGGTTACCTGATAGGGTCCGGAGCCAATGGGGTTTTTGGAATAATTGTCATCATAAATATGTTTGGGCACAATGCCGATTTCGGAAAGCTGACTGACAAATGTGGAACGCGGCTCTTGCAAAGTAAACACGATGGTATCCTTGCCGCTAATCTCCATTTTATCGACAAAGGAAAGGTCAAAGGCGATGCCGTCTTCTTTCAGCATTTCATAGGTAAACAGGACATCCTCTATGGTAACCGGGTCGCCGTTGGAAAATTTGGCATCATTGCGGATTTTGAAGGTCCAGGTATAGCCGTCTTTACTCGTCTCAAAGGATTTGGCCAGATCGCCGACAAAAGTTAAGTCCTTCGTGGCTTTAAGCAGTGAACTGTGGGTTAAGCGGATTTGCCCGATGGCACCCCAGGTCTTTTTGGGATCGAACATCCCATAATCGGCCATTCCCACAGCCAGGACCAGCTCCTCCTTCTTCCCTTCCTCCGGCGCCTTTGAAGTCGTCGGGGAAGGACTGCACCCAGGCAGGCCAACCAAAAGAACGACAACCAGAATCAGCAGGGGAGCGAACCGCTTCCGAAGCAAATGTAACTTGGGCTTGTTCATCTTTTCTACCTCCATAAAAATAGTTAAACTCCCTTACCTGCACCTTTGCTCATGAGCGGGGAAGCTCCTCTTCCTCCCGGCAATTTAGGTATGCTCAAGTAAGTTAGCTGCCTCTAACTATAAAAAAACTCTTGTATAATTTCAATTTCTTTCAGCTAATCTTTAGAATTCTTCAGAATCATTGACCCAAAATCATTGACCCAAAACAAAAAAACCCTTTCCAAACGGAAGGGCTTTCTATCCTGTATTTAATAATAGTGTTCTGAACACGATATCCACCTCCCTAACATCCCGTAGGTTGTTTTGAATCCGGGGCATGAGCAGGTCTCCTGGCTTAAGTTCCTCATTAACTCCCGTCTTCCCGGATATAACTATCCAGTGACCTTATGGTGAGTTAACTCCCTTCTACAGTGGCGGGCACCGCGTCAGCTTTGACTGACTTCCCTTACGGTTTTTCCTCTGAAAAATCGTACTCATCCCCATATGAAATTATAGATAGAATAAGAAATTTCTTGCCCAATTACAATGTATTTCAGCGAATCTTTAGAATTCTTCAGAATTACCTTCTTCAGAATAACTGAATCTGAAACAAAAAAAATGGATACCTCCTTCACAGGGATATCCCTCTTTTCTTGACAGCTTAGCCTGAAAGCAAGGTCTCATAGCTGCGCAGGCTGGTCAGGCGCCCCTGTTCAGTCAGCTTGATCACGCTGTTGTTTAACTCAATACACCCTTCCTTTTGCAAAAGGGCGATCAGATTTTTCGTAAGCTCCCCATCCAGGCGCAAATAACTTTGTATCTCAGCAAGGTTTGCTTCACTTTCCTCGTGGTGATAAAGATGGAGCAAAAGTATCATTTTGGCAAAGCCTATTTTTTGACTGCGGCGTCTGCTCAGCGTGCTCACAAGCCCCCGGCCGGGAGCAAAGATAAAGACCAGCAAGAAAGAAATTCCCGTCATCATGGCCATACAGCCGGCGATGGATACGTCCAGCAGGGCTGCCGCCCGATAGCCTAATAAGCCGTTGATGGCCCCGATCACCCCGCTTAAAATCAACATCCGCTTTAAATCATCGGTAAGCAGATAGGCCGTGACCGGCGGGCCAATCATAAACGCTACCACCAAAATGGAGCCCACCGCCTGAAAAGCCCCCACTGTGGTAAGCGAAACCAGGGTCATCAGACCGTAATGGACCAGGGTCGGCGCAAAACCCAACACAGAGGCCAGCATGGGATCGAAGGTGGCAAGTTTCAGCTCCTTGAAGAAGATGATGATCACCGCCAGGTTAATAAGCAAAAGAATCCCTGTGGTATGAATGGCTTTCGCGCCCAGATCCACTCCCCCCACGATCATGCGGTCAAAGGGAGCAAAGGCCAGCTCTCCCAGCAGTACCGAGTCAGTGTCCAAATGCACCGAACCCGCATAGCGCGTAATCAAGATAATGGCTATGGAAAAGAGGAAGGGGAACACAATACCGATGGCTGCATCTTCCGCCAAAAGCCGCGTACGCCCCAGCATTTCCGTCAGCCACACGGTGACGACCCCCATTAATGCGGCACCGGCGATCAGAAAGGAGGAAGAAAGATCATGAGTGACAAAGAAGGCCAGCACAATGCCCAGCAGAATCGTATGGGTGATGGAATCCGACATCATGGCCATTTTCCGCAGCACCAGAAAGACACCGGGCAGGGCGCAGGCCACCGCCACAATGACGGCAATCAGTTGTATTTCAAATTGTGGGGACATCAGGCCCACTCCCTTCCAGTTTCAGCATCAGCTTATTCTTCCTGTGCCGGTACACCCTGTGCAGAATACCTCTTCCCGGGGCAAACAGAACACTGAGCACAACGAGGAGGCTGGCGCACACCACAATGGCCGGTCCTGTGGGCAACTTAGGCACCGCAGAGCTGGCGGCGGTTCCCACCACACCGGACAGGGCACCGAAAGCGGCGGCAAGCGAAACCATCACCCCTAACTTATTGGTCCATTGGCGGGCGGCTACTGCCGGACTAATCAACAGTGCACTCATGAGAATGACCCCTACCGTCTGCAGACCGATGATAATGGTCAAGACAATCATAAACGACAGCAGTAAGTTCAGCTTCTTGGGGGAAAAGCCCAGATTATGGGCAAAATCACTGTCAAAAACAAAGAGTTTAAATTCTTTCCAGAACACCAGGACAAGGGTCAGCAAAACCACACCGCAAACGCTCATCAGGATAATATCCCTTTGCAGTAAGGTGGAGGCCTGACCGAAGATGAAGCGCTTGAGCCCTGCCTGGTTGGAATTGGGGATCTTTTGCACATAAGTCAGCAGAACCATCCCCAAGCCGAAGAAGAAGGACATAACCAAGGCCAGAGCACTGTCAAATTTGATGCGGGTGTGCCGGACAATACCCACGATCAGCGCCGTGGCGGTCAGTCCGGAGAGCAAGGCCCCCAGCAGCAGGATTTCTGTATTTTTGCTGCCGAGCAGGATAAAGGCGATGACCACGCCGGGCAGGGCGGAGTGGGAAACTCCGTCTCCCAGAAGGCTCTGCTTCCGCAATACGGCAAAGCTTCCCAATACTCCGCTGATCATACCCAAAAGAGCCGAACCCAAGGACACTGTTTGAAACGTATAGTCATTAAGTAAGGCAAGCCAAGTGTTCATATCACACGACGCTCCTCAAAAGGGCACCGGTACTCCGGTAAGCCATCTTCAGGTTTTCCTCATGAAAAACCTCTTCCACCGGTCCGCTGGCAATCACCCGCAGATTGATTAGGGTCACCCAGTCGAAATAATCGGCCACTGTCTGCAGATCGTGATGGACCACCATCACTGTTTTTCCCTGCTCTTTGAGTTCCTTCAGGAGCAAGACAATGGCTTTTTCCGTTTGGGCATCCACTCCTTTGAAGGGCTCATCCATGAAGTAAATCTCAGCCTCCTGGGCCAGGGCCCGGGCCAGGAACACCCGTTGCTGCTGGCCGCCGGAAAGCTGGCTGATCTGGCGGGAGGCGTATTGCTCCATTCCCACCTTTTTCAGCATTTGAGCGGTCAGCTCATAATCCGCCTTGCGGGGCCGCCTGAACCAGCCCAGCTTACCATAGCAGCCCATCAGGACCACATCCTGCACCGTGGCCGGGAAATCCCAGTCCACACTGCCGCTTTGGGGAACGTAGCCGATGCGGTTTTTCAGGGCATGGCCGTCGCCCTTTCCCCCGCTGAAGCAAATTGCCCCGGTGACGGGCGTCAACAGCCCCAGCATCGCCTTAATCAAGGTTGTTTTGCCTGCCCCATTGGGCCCGACCACCGCCATCAAAGTTCCCTTGGGTACCTTGAGATTAACATCCCATAAAACTGGTTTGGCATCATAGGCCACGGTGAGGGTTTCCACCTCTACCGCATGCTCCATCCCCTTCATATCCACATCTATCCCTCCTATGCTTTTAAAGCATCCACAATCGTGTCGATGTTGGAGCGGAAGGTTTTGATATAGGTCTCGTCGCCGGACCCTTCCCCGCCCAGGGAATCGGAATACAGTTCCCCGCCGATGGCCACGTCAAATCCCTGGGCCTTGACCGCCGCCTGCAGGGCCTGGATGGTTTTGGGCGGCACCGAGGACTCCACAAAAATCGCCTTGATCCGCCGCTCGACGATAAAGCTTGCTAAAGCGCTGACATCACTGGTTCCCGCTTCAGAATCCGTGCTGATGCCCTGAAGGCCCCGAACCTCGAAACCATAGGCGTTGCCAAAATACTGAAAAGCGTCATGGGCCGTGATCAGCACCCTCTGATCCTTGGGCAGCTCGGCAGCCCGCTTTTGGATATAGGCATCCAATTCGTCAAGTTCTGCAAGGTACCGCTCCAGATTGGCTATGTATGAGTTTCCATGTTCCGGATCAGCCTGGGCGAAACCTTCTGCTACACCTTGGGCCGCTTGTTTCCAGAGTGTCACATCAAACCAGATATGCGGATCATAGACCCCTCCGTCGTCCTCGGATATTAACAATCCCGTTCTGTCCATACTTTTTTCTATGCATACGGTAAAGATGCCCTGAGCAGATAGGTTTTCAAACAGCTCACTCATTTTCCCCTCAAGGTGCAGCCCGTTATAGACCACAACATCTGCCTTCTGCATCCGCCCCACATCCCCTGCACTGGCCTGATAGAGATGGGGGTCAATTCCCGGCCCCATCAGACCGTTTACACTAACATGCTCTCCACCGATCACACCGGCTAAATCTGCAAGCATAGTCGTCGTGGCCACCACATTCAACAAACCTTCACCGGATTCCTTTTTGCCAGCTGTCTGGGAGCAGCCTGCCGTCAATAGGATCAGACTCAGTACGATCCCCAACATTCTTTTTAACTTTCTACTCATAACGAACCTCCTGCTATGTTTTTCTGGTCTTGGTGTTAGGTAAGGGAAATACCCTTTCTCTTGACTAATCCAATCTATGAATCCTAAGGAGGGAATGTTACGAATAGACTAGAATAAAATTTAAAAAAAGGATTGATAAGCTATGGATAATAAGTCCGGTTCTGAGTATCGTACAGTGCGCGGCTATCAAATAGCTAATTATCAGGAAAACAAGCTGACTCCTGCCATGGAGGATTATATGGAAATGGCTTGCCGGCTTTGTCTGGAAAACGGCTATACACGGATCAATAAACTTGCGGAGCTGCTGAATGTGCGTCCCTCTTCCGCATCAAAAATGATTGCCAAGCTGAGCGAGCTGGGCTATTTGCAATATGATCTTTACGAGAGCATTCTCCTGACCGAGAAAGGAAAGGAAACCGGCACCTATCTTCTCTCTCGTCATGATACGGTAGAGCAATTTCTGAGACTGATCGGCAATATGAATCCTCTGGAGGAAACGGAACTGATCGAACACTCCCTCAATGTCTCTACCGTACTGCAACTCCATACTTTGTTGGACTTCTTCGCCCAAAACGTTGCTGTTCGGGAAAGCTTTGAGACCTTTAAAAAAGCTGCTAAAGAAAACCCGGCTTCGCCGAGCCTTTGATTCATATCCCTAATGAAGTGAAATCGTTGATGCACCAGTGAAAAAATAAACGGACTTTCCCTATGCCGGATGCATAGGAAAAGTCCGTTTATTGGTGTTTTGCTGCAGTTTCTGGCAATTTTTGTGCTATTATACAAATAGAAAGGTACTATGTTAAGGCGGGGTAAAACTTATGGAATTTAAAAGAGTAACCTTAGACAATTTAGCTTCCGAACATATCTGCTGTGCCCTCACCGATCAAAAAGGAGAGTCCTCTGTCGCGTCAAAAAAAGCATGGCTCAGTCAACGCTTAGGCGAGGGATTGGTCTTTGACAAACTGGATGTGCGGGGAAAGGTTTTTATCGAATATATCCCGGCTGAAAAAGCCTGGTGCCCCATTACAGCCGATCATTATCTGTTCATTAACTGTTTCTGGGTTTCCGGGCAATACAAGGGTCAGGGCTATGCCAACTTATTGCTGGAGCGCTGCCTGGCTGATGCCAAAGCAAAAGGGATGCAGGGGCTTGTGGTTTTATCTGCCGAAAAGAAAATGCCCTTTCTCTCCGATCCGAAGTACCTGAAATACAAGGGCTTTCAGATCGCCGATCAAGCGCCTCCTTATTACGAACTGCTTTATCTTCCCTTCAGTCCCCAAGCAAATGTTCCCCAATTCAAAGCTTGTGTAAAGAGCGGTCGTACTGATGAAGAAGGCTGGGTTGTCTATTATACCAATCAATGTCCTCATACGGATAAATATGTCCCAATCCTCGTCGATCATCTCAAGTCAAAAAAACTTGCCATTAAAGCCATCAAAATCCAAACGACGGAGCAAGCCCAAAAGGCTCCTAATCCCTTTACCACCTATGCCCTTTTTTACAACGGCCAGTTCATCACCAACGAAATCCTTACCGCAAAGAGCTTTGATAAGCTTTTAATCAAAACGAACCTATCTCCACCAACTGTTCCGCCGTCACCATCTGAATGGCCTGCTCCGCTGCAGCGGGGATAACCTCGTCTGTGAAGCCGCTCTTGGAGAACTGCTTATAATGCAACACCCGCTATTCTTATATCCCCCGCACCGAGCAGACCGGTGCAATGATGGGTACACCTTGTTCATCATAGGTTATATTGGCGATCACCCCATAGACTTCTTGCAGCATGGCAGCCGTAATGACCTCCCGGGGCTCCCCCGCGCTGTAAAGAGAGCCCTTCCCATCCACCACTACAATATGTTGGGCATATCTGGCTGCAAGATTAATATCGTGCAAGACCACAATCAGATCCACATTTTGCTCCGCCACTACTCTCTGCAGCAGCTGACACAGCTCCAGCTGCTTTTGCAAATCAAGAGAGTTGACCGGCTCATCCAGCAACAGGACTTTAGGGTTTCTGACCAAGGTCTGGGCAATAAAGACCAACTTTTTCTGTCCGCCGCTTAATTCCGAAAAATTGCGGGGGGCCAGGTGTTCTATATTAAGGGACCGAAGGGTATCCATGACAATATCCAAATCTTCATCCGACACCTTATGGCTCAGTTCCGGCAATCTTCCCAGGATGACCATTTCCAAAACCGTCAGGGTCGATAGATCGACGTCCATTTGGGGTAAATAGGACATAAGCTTGATTTTATCTTCTGTACACATAGCGGTAAGGCTTTCCTGACCGTAAAAAATCTCTCCCTCATAATCCAGCAGCCCGAAAATAGCTTTAATCAAGGTGGATTTTCCCGCTCCGTTGGGACCAAGGATAACATTAAAGCCTTTGGCAAATTCGAGACTAAATCCGCTAAATACCTTATGGGAGCCTTTGCTTTTCTTATAACCTTTATAGGAAAAGTTTAAATTACTTACCTTTAACATCACATACTCCTCATTTTTTTACTGAAGATAATGGCAATAAAGAAAGGGATGCCAATGATTGAGGTGACCAGGCCGATGGGCAGGATGACCCCTCTGATAATCAGCTTGCTGATGACGAAAGCCAGACACATGACAAAAGCCCCCAGCAGTCCCGATAAAGGCATAAAAAAGCGTTGATCTTCACCCACCAGCTGGCGGGCAATATGAGGAGCGATCAGACCGACGAAACCTATGGTTCCTACAAAACAGACGGATACGGCGGCCAATAGGGAACTCACAAATATAACCATTCGCCGCACCTTGGCCGTATCCACCCCGATACTCCTGGCTTTGGTATCATCCAAAGTCATAGCGGTCAGCTTCCAGGCATTTTTGAACAAAACCAAGAAGCAGATGACCAGCACCAGGGCAACAATGAAAAACTTGCTCCAGGTGGTTTTCAACAAACTGCCGAAATTCCAGAAGATCAGGCTTTGCAGCTGATTTTCATCGGCAATATACTGCAGAACCATGGTCAGGGAGTTAAAAAGAAAATTCAGCGCCACACCGAAGAGGATAATGGCCGTTTTATTGATTTGCCGCTGACGGGAAAAGATATAAATGGCCACAGCCACCATAAGGGCAAAGATGAAAGCGTTAACCGTTACAGCCAGGGTTTCCGGGACCTTTAAGGATTTCAGAACATTGGCGTTTAAAATCAATCCCATGGCTGCTCCGAAGGAGGCGGCGGCGGAAATTCCCAGGGTATAGGGGCTGGCAATGGGATTGCGGAGGATGGTCTGCAATTCACAGCCGCTGATGCCCAGGGACGCCCCCACCACTACAGCCATAAGAGCCATAGGCAGACGGATATCCTTGATGAT
This sequence comes from Desulfitobacterium sp. LBE, assembly GCF_007830365.1. Taxonomy (NCBI): domain Bacteria; kingdom Bacillati; phylum Bacillota; class Clostridia; order Eubacteriales; family Desulfitobacteriaceae; genus Desulfitobacterium; species Desulfitobacterium sp. LBE. The sequence continues at coordinate 3,493,165 of NZ_VLKD01000001.1, forward strand.
CATGGAGTTATGCCCATCCCCTTCCCCCGTGAACAGCACTCTTAAGATATCGTGAATCGCTATGGAAGAGGAACCGATGGAAATATTTAGGATCACCAGGGCTGCCATGCTTACGGATAGACCGATAATCAAAAAGATCCTTCTCCTGATCAGCATATTATATAATTTTCGGTTGGCATTTTCCTCATGCTTAATCTTGATTCACCCCTTAGTCTTTCTTGCATAACCGGCATCCAAAAGGGCCGCGGAGAGCCGGAGCAAAGGCCGGTCTTAAACCCCCTTGTGCCTCCAGCGTTCCGAAGCCCTTGCCGTTTTTATTTCTTTAGGGAAATACGGTCTTCAAGGCCCGTAAACCAGGTGCTGATATCGCTGCCCACCAGCATAAATTGATCGAAAAACTCATCAAGGACCGCTTCCGGATTCAGATCCTTAAATTCTTCAGGGTAGAAGAGCTTGGCCATTTTCAGACAAGGGTAAAAAGCATAAATGGAGCGGCTGGTTGAGTGGGCAAATTCATAGACATTGTTGTTTTTAACCGCCTGCAAATTGCTCCAGCCGGTTCTGTTGATAATATCATACTGAGGAGGTTCTTTCTTTTGCTTAAGACTGTCCAGCCAGCCGTCATTGACTCCGCTGAGAATGATGTAATCAGGATCGGCTTTAATGACATACTCAGGATCAAGGGTATTGCTGCTTCCTCCGGCTGATGCTTTATCTAAAAGAACGGCATCGGCAATATTGTCGCCGCCGGCAATAGCAATCGGCAGACCCCATCCGGAAACGCTGGTTCCCGTGCTCCCGTAGACCTCGGAATATCCTGACTTTTCATAATAGACCTTGGGTTTATTCTGACGCTGAGCAAGATTTTTGGCTGCAAGGAGTTCATACTGCTTATCTATGAACGCTGCTACTTCAGCGGCTTTTTCCCCCTCCTGGAAAATCTTGCCCAGGAGCTTCATGGTCTCCTGAACCGACTTATCCAATGTCTTGCCGGGAACATCGATGAGAACAATGCTGATTCCGGCCGCCGTAAGCTGTTCCTCTATTTCCAAGGCATATTTATGAGCGGCCATAGCTGAATTGACGATGAGGACATCGGGATTCATGGACAAAACCATTTCCAGGTCAAAAGGCGCGTTATGATCGGAAATCTGGCCTAAATGTTGGGTATAGTCCCCGACAATGGGCTTATACAGCTGAGCATATTTTTGGATACCGCCACCGCCGTCCTGTCCGGAAGCAACCAGCATAGCAAAAGCCTCTTCACCTTTCAGCGGTATAATATAGTCGATGACATCCATGGTGCTGATAGCATAGGAGGAAATAGGCAGGTCAAGGGTTACCTCCCGGCCTTTGACATCCTTAATGGTTATGGAACCGGTGGTTTCTTTCTTTACGGGTAGGGCACTCTTATTCAGAGGGGACATGATCGCCCCGCTCTCTTCTTCAGGGGCAACATAACCGTAGTGAACAGGATCTGCACCGGCCTCCTTTAAGGCCGCGGCCACCCCATTGATGATCCCCTTACTGGTCAGTGTCGCACCGGCAATCACGTCCACATCCAGGGATTGAGCTTCTATAATACGCTGGGGTATTTTCTCCATGGCGATGCCGCCAACATCCTCGGTTTCCGTATTTTCGCCTATGGTAATCTTTGTGATTTTTCCTTCCTGATCCACTTCCGTGGTCACTTCAAGATCTCCGTGATAACCGGCTGCTTTTGCCGTGTAAGTCCCGGCTGCAACTGCTTTTTCAGCCGGTGGGTTTTCCGCCGGTTGGTTGGCGGCTGATGAATTGCAGCCCCCCAAGAGTATGATCATGACCATGACCAATAAGGCAACTATTCTTTGGCTATAGCGTTTCTCCATTGTTCTTCACCTTTCTTCCTGACTTTTTCCTGACCGGAGTCTGAGCATCTGTCCTGGTTTTTTTATGTCTTCTCTTTAATTTTGGGCAAAGAAAATAAATCACCCTCCCCTCCGGAAAATGAATTGTAGTTTTATTAACAGGCAGGTCTCCTGGCTCGCGCCTTTATTTATCGCCTTCCCAGTCTTCGCCAGTGGCATGAAGATAAATAAATCTTTAACGGCGCTTACAGTAACGGGGGTTGCTCAGGATTTGCACCTGATTCCCTTTTCATTACTTGCGTAAACCTGTCAATAGTTTCTTATTCAGCTTTAAACAACAAGCTCTATCCCTATGTCATTAAAACAAGTTTCGTTCAATCGGCCACAGCGGCCGGGTCAATATAAGGCTTAATATCGAGTACGGGGGTATTATCCAGCATATCCACTCCCTCAAAAAACAGACGGTTGCCCTCTCTTTTCACAAACCGGACTGTGGACAGACCGATGCCGTTGGGCCGGTTGGGGGATCGTGTGGAAAACACACCCATAACCTGATTGTTTCTGCGGGAAAGGGTCATCAGCTTATATCCCTCGGATTTATGAAAGTAAAACAAAATGACCCCATACTCTCCTTCTTGGATATCGGCAATACCTTCCTGGTATTCTTCGAGAATTTCAATAACAGCCGTCGTTTCTCCCGAAAGAGTGCTTTGCCTGGGGGCTTCGCCTTTTTCCTTATAAGGAGACTTGATATAGCCGATCGGTTTCATTAAGATCTCCACTGACTTCTCCTCCTTAGGCCACTTTTATCTATGCCTGCGTTCATAATCGGCGATATTATCCAGCATTTTATACAAAATCCGCCTGGCGGTTTCCCGCTCATCCTCCGTAAAATCTTTGGCCAGAATCCGGTTTAATCCTTTAAACACTTCATGAAATTCTTGTTCAAAGTCCCTTGCTTTGGCTGTGACATAAACAATTTTCTTACGCCCGTCTTTAGGGTCTTCTTCTCTGTATACATAACCCTCTTCTTCAAGCTTTTTCAAGGCTCTCGCTGTGTTGGCCTTATCGATATTGAGTAGTTCGCTTAACTCTTCCTGAGTTATACCATCGTAATTAAACAGCAATTGGGTCAAAAATGCCCATTGTCCCTGTCCGATGTTATAGTCTTTGACATTTCTGCCGATATAGGTCTGGCTATAACGATCGATGGCTGAAATCGCTTTGATCAGTGATTTTCTTTTGTCTATACGTTCGTTCATGCTCTTTCCTTTTAGTTATGTCGGCAGCGTTCAGGATTAATTCGTTGCTATCGCAACCAATTAATCCTAAAAACCCCTATTATTTTGTTGTTTTTCAACACAAGTTATTAATATGCTATACTATTCAATAAAATCTGTCAACTACTCTATTGATAACTTTCTCTTATGGCGACAAGGTTTAACAATCCTGTATGATGCCTAATTTCTTAACGCTAAGCATTAATACAAGATAGGATTTAACCAGATAAGTCCAAGATAGGACAGAGGAAATCTGAACACAACAAATAGCAACACAGAGAAAACACCTGTCAGCACATATTTTTCATTGTCTCTATAATTTTGGAATAGAGGATTTAGGGCACTATAAATGCCGCAAAATACTAAAAGATACAGAAGGCACGCCATCAGATAAGCTGGAAAAGGCACATTATAACCCTCTTCAGGACCCATTATTTTCATTTCAAACTTAAGTGCTATAATGCTGAGAAAAAAGCTTATTATTAAAAGCAGGACACTTAACACTAATCTTTTCACTTTTAGTCCCCCTCCTCTCTTGGGTGACTTTAGAAAACATCGGCTCCGCCGCCGATAGACCGCAGGCCTATTCCCATCATATTGGCCCATATAGAGCTGCCCTAACTACTTTAGTTATTTGATAACTCACAATACATATCATCAATATCATGCTACTACTTAACCATATATGTCATTGAACCCTATTTTACCCTATAGGAGATCCTTGCCGCCAGCCGCCCTACCGTTCTCATGGGAATAATTCGCGCCAGCACCGATGTAAGCCCACCGAATTTACGGTATAAAATGTTAAATAAAAAAAAGGATTTGCGCTGGGCCTTATGTTCCGGCCTGCGGCGCCATATATTGGGAAAGGAATAAAACTCCCGGTAGATCCATAGATAGCCCTTATATAATTCCTCTGCCGTCATTCCCTTGGGCTGAAAGACCACATGAGCTGTATTGTACCTGGACAGTTCATGATCGAGGATGCGGCCTTCCTCTTTCATCCGGCCATGCAATTCTGTGCCGGGATAGGGAGTGAGAATATGGGAGGTCAGGGTTTCAATTTTGTTCTTGACCAGCCAGTCCAGTGTTCTCTGAAAAACATCCGGTTCATCCCCATCCAGACCGAATACCATGCTGGCATTGATCATAATGCCCCGGCTGTGTATTGCTGTGACAATCCTTTCATACTTCTCAAACTGATTATCCTTATTTACGCCATGCAATGAGGAATTATTGATCGATTCAAAACCGATAAAAAGGCTTTGGCAGCCCGTTTCTGCCATCAAATCCAGGACATCGGGATAGTCGGCGATTTTCGTGGTGACAGCGGCGCTCCATTTTAACTCCCTGCCCCGCAGATGATTAAGCAATTCACGAGTGTAGGCAGGCACACCGATGAAATTATCGTCAATAAACAGGATATGCCGGGTTCCCAGGCCTTCGATATCTCTGAGCACATCCGTAACGGGGCGGCGGATATACATCCTGTTCCGGCAGCTGTTGTAGCAGAAGCCACAGCGGTTGGGGCAGCCGCGGCTTGTGGTCATGATATTGGTATAGAGGTAGCGGTTTTTATCGATTCGGTGATAAGCCGGAGAAGCAATCTCCTCCCCCCGGAAATCCGTCATATCATGATAGACCTGCTGTAATCGGCTTTCTTCCGCATCTTCGATCATCCGTTCCCATACCCGCTCGGCAGCGCCGATACAAATGGCGTCGAAATATCCCCGGCATTCATCCGGACTGCTGGTAACATGAATTCCCCCGGCTACAACGGGTATCCCCAAACGGTGGAATTCTTCGGCAATCTCTACGGCTCTGGGCATGACATCCAAGGTAATGGTGATACCAACCAGCTCTGCGCCGCAAGCATAATCTATTTTCTCCACATTCTCATTCACCATGATCACCTCGTGACCCTCAGGTGTGAGACCCATCAAAGTAAGCAGTGACAAGGGAGGAGACATACGGGTCTTCAGATCCGTATCCATAGGCCTTTTATTCATTTTAGGCTGGATCAGTGCAATTTTCATAATCTCTTATCTCCACTGCTAGCTTCTAGCTTCTAATTTCTATCTCCATCTGCATATCAGCACATAAACCAAATCCGCCAGTACTACCGTCACCCAGTGTATAACGATGAACAGCGTAAACTTTTCTACAATACCGTTAGGTTCACTTAAAACCAGCAAATAGAATATGGCAATAGCAGCAAGGGTAAGAATCGTCGCTACCGCCAAGCACTTGATCAGGACGTCTGTGTGATACTCATCATAAGGATGCCTGCGCGTCAAAAGCATCAACACAACCAAAATGGATAGGGCTATCAAGACGTAGGCGATGTAAGCATGATATCCGGAAGCCAGAAAATAGCTCCAACCGGTCCAAAAGGAACTTTTGCCGTCCGACCGGCTGTAGTACAAAAGATTAACAAACTCAACATGACCGGCAGTTACGATAAAGATTAGACTGTAAAAGGCTGTAAAGAGGCTTAGACCGATAGCATTGGTGGCCGGATTCTTAAGCAGTTGCTTCATTTTCTATCCTCCTCAATGAAAAGAAAGAGCTCCTCAATGGACACCTTAAAAAGTTTGGCCAGATCATAAGCAAGCCATAGGGAAGGATTAAATTTACCTGTCTCTATGGCATTGATGGCCTGACGTGAAACTCCCACTTTTTCTCCCAGCTCTTTTTGGGTAAGTCCCCATTCCTCGCGCAATATCCTTACTTTATTGTGCATGGCATTGTCTCCCCCTATGATGTAAGGTACACCTTATACAAAACATAACAGAGTCTTCCCGGGATGTCAAGTGTACCTGACATTTCCCTTTTTTACGAACTTTATTGCCTTCAAAATCTTAGCAATTTGACAATCATATTCTTGAAGTGCTATAATAACCTGCAAATTTAGAGAATAAAGGGGACATAATAATCTATGTATTCCGTCCGTTTAAGGTAAACAGGCAATAAAAAAGCAGTAAATCCTTCCACATTGTGGGCTTTTTTGTTGTGTTTATCTTTGCGGGCAAGGACATGGAAAACAGGCGGGGTATAGCCATTTCAGGCTATCCTTGTTGTTGTTTGTCTTTTTTCGTTGATATGCAGATCGAAAGCCCATCTAGAGGCTGGCGATCTGCATTTTTTATTGCCATATCAAACTATGAACTATGCAATAAAAAACGGGAGGAGCCAACTATGGAACTGTTATTAAAAGCAACTGATATTTATGTGGAATATAAAGGCCGCGAAATATTGAGCATCAATGAATTGGAATTATATAATTACGACCGTATTGGATTGGTGGGCAGCAACGGAGCAGGAAAAAGCACTCTCCTCAAAGTGCTGCTTGGAGAATTAGCTTTGCCGGGATGCATAGTGAACGGAATAGGTAACTTTGCTTATATACCCCAATTGACAGAAGCCGCCTGGCAGGAATCTATAGACCATGCCCTGCTGGGCAAACTTGGTGTCAGCGGGCTGGATACACAAACCATGAGCGGCGGTGAAGAAACCCGCCTGAAAGTTGCCCAGGCACTCTCCGGCCAAGTGCATGGCATTTTTGCCGATGAGCCTACCTCCCACCTCGACCGGGAGGGAATTGATTTTTTGATTGGCCAGCTCCAGTATTTCTCAGGCGCACTCCTGATCATCAGTCATGACCGCTACTTTCTCGATAAGGTTGTAAACAAAATTTGGGAGTTGAAGGACGGCAAAATCACTGAGTATTGGGGGAACTATTCCGACTATCTGGGCCAGAAGGAGGAAGAACGCCAACGCCAAACAGCCCAGTATGAACAGCATGTTATGGAACGGGCGCGCCTGGAGCGGGCTGCGGAAGAAAAACGGAAACAGGCGCAGAAAGTTGATCAAAAAACGAAAGGAGCCGCTAAAAGGGGGGCCACTGAAAGCGGAGGCCGTCTCGGGCATCAAAAGACGATAGGAAGCAAGCAAAAAACTCTCTACAAGGCGGCAAAGTCCATGGAACACCGTATTGAGTCCATGGGGGATATATCGGCTCCCGAGAAAGCCCGCACCGTTCGTTTCCGGCAAAGTCAGGCGCTGGCTCTGCACAATCCTTATCCGATTACAGGGACAGAGATCAACAAGATTTTTGACAACAAGGTGCTGTTTGAAAAAGCATCCTTTCAAATTCCTCTTGGCGCCAAAGTAGCCTTCACCGGGGGCAATGGAACAGGAAAAACAACCCTTTTTCAAATGATTTTGCATAGAGAAGCCGGTATAGCCATTTCTCCAAAAGCAGAAATCGGTTATTTTGCTCAAAACAGCTATAAATTCAATCGCGACCAAGGCGTCATGACCTTTATGGAAGACCATTGCGACTATGGGCAGTCGGAAATCCGCTCTGTACTGGCCTCTATGGGGTTTTCACCAAATGATATCAAAAAAAATCTGTCAGTGTTAAGCGGGGGAGAGCTCATCAAATTATTGCTGGCTAAAATGCTGCTGGGGCGCTACAATATTCTACTGATGGATGAGCCCAGCAATTTTCTGGATTTGCCCGGCATAGAGGCTTTGGAAATATTAATGAAAAGCTATGCAGGAACAATTCTGTTCATTTCCCATGATCAAAGACTATTGGAAAATGTGGCGGACAGAATCTATGCCATTAAAGATAAGCGACTTTGTTTAATCAAAGAATAGGTATTAGGTATGTAGATGAATACAAACAGGGCTGATGCAAAACGAAAACTATACGATTATAGTTCGTTGAGCCCCAGCCCCTTTCTATTCCCGCATCTTTACTTTTAGGCATTTTTTTGTTTATCCATATACATCAATTGATCTATCCTTTTCAGAAAGGCCATGGTTGACATGTCCGGTTCCTTTGTATAACAATCATAGCCGATGCTGAGGCGGAGTTCATAGGGAGTTATTTTTTCCAGATTAAACTGAGACACTTTTTCCTTAAGCCTCTGTACCATTGCCATAAGCTCCGCCCGGTCATCGATTTCCATGACGATAACAAACTCATCTCCACCGTATCTGGCGATAAAATCCGTTTTTCGGAAAGTTTTTCTAAGCATTTGAGCTGTATATTTTAAGGCCTGGTCGCCATTGTCATGCCCATAGGAATCATTGATGGTTTTAAAAGAATCGATATCAATCATGATACCGGCAATCAGATGATGACGCCTGTTTTTCATCTTCTCCTGAAGGTAATTGTCAAGATATCTCCGGTTATAAACACCTGTCAGATAATCCGTATTCAGCTGATCTTTTTGAATGTTGATAAAGATAATCAAGATAGACAAGGTTGAAGCTATCCAAATCATGACTGCTCCAGGAAACATGAACTGGATAATCCCGCCTACCATGGGGGGAATGGCAAAAAAGAGCAGGTAGGCATACTCCTTTCCAGCGATTTTTTTCCTGTTCCTAATTAAGAACGCGCTGGTGTAAATGATCATATAGAGGCATATTCCTAACAGAAGAAAGATGAAACGACCCCGGTGATAGACATTGTTCTCGTCAAAGATAAAGTAAATATTCGTAAAAACACTGGCAACGGATAAGACCAAGTTAATTAATACTGGAAGGAGTATGGGGAATAATACTTTGGTCAAACGCTCTTTGCTGCTGTGGATATAAAAATCCACATAATAGTACCAGATCATACAAATGACCGGATTTAAGGTATTATAGGCTACGATTGATGCTATACTCAGCGTTCTCGCCAGGCTGCCTGGCTTACCATCTAAAATCCAGAGCATCGAGTCCAAAAGCAAAAGAAGAATATTGGCGGAAATCAAAAGGAAAAAAAGCTTCTGATCCAGTGAATACTGACGGTCTGGGCGACGCATGTTCAAAAATATTACGCATAAGATGGTCATCGCAAAGAAATTTAATTCCACATAGTGTACTATCAGTGGCATCATTAAGGGGTCACTTCCTCAGAATTCTAAATCCTCTTATTATCCAGCGCCATGTCCGCAAAAAAGTGTACTGATATCTCTAATATCTTTATTTTACAAAATGGATCATAAAACCTTGTAACGGCCGTTTTTTTACATATTCCAGAACACAATCAGCTCCTAACCTATAAAACCGCCTGAACTGAATCATGCGAATCTATTAACTGGAATCCTGTCTTTCCCACTGCTCCTTCAGTTGTTGAATTAGCTATGGATTACTATATAAAACAGAAAAGCCCGGCATATAGCCAAGCTTTTCTATCGTTCGCATTCCAATTGAATCCGGTTTAAAGTTTTTATTTATTACTAGCTGCTAACCTGGGATTTAGTCTGCTGAATTTCATCATCCTTAGCCATAAGAGCAGGCTTATAATACCCTTTAGCCTGGGCCATCTGGAATAACTGATACTGGGATGCTTCATCGTTATTGCGGATTTGTTGAATGGTAGAACGCAGCTCGGGGTTCGCGCATTCGGAAATAGTGTTGGCATAGAAGGTCAGACTGCTCTTTACAGAGGAAAGGACATCGTTGACCATTACCTTTTCGTCTATCATTGCTTATCCTCCTTTAGTTTAAAAAGCTTAGCAATTGCTGTTTGGTTTTCATGGCACCTTGGGCACCATCCTGAAAAAACTGCTTAATTTCAGGATCGGTTGCTTGCTGGGCATAAGCCTGCAATTTTTGATGGGCAGTTTCATGAGCGCCAATCAAATGGCGCAGATTTTGCAGTTCAACTTGGTTTAATTGTGACATATTAACAACTCCTTTCAAGATATTTCCGTACTTAGTATTTCAGAATGCAGGCATAATATTCATCAATGACAAAATGAGCGGGTCCAACAGCGAAAATTTGATGGGAAAAGATAAATGGTCCGTGCCGAGCACGGACCATTTAATAGCTTATTGAAGTCTATAACCTTATGATTCCTTCGTATGAACCTTGACACCCCATTGGGCCAGCTGTTTTAAGATTGGCATCAGATCATCACAGACATCGGTGAGGGTGTATTCGACCCGCACCGGCATCTCCACATACTGCCGGCGGACGATCAGACCGTCCTCCTCCAGTTCCTTTAATGAACTGACCAGCATAGTATTCGTAATCCCGGCAATTTTACGCTTCAGCGTATTATACCGCGTCGTCCCGTCCTGATGGAGTGCGCATAATATGGGCAGCTTCCACTTCCCGCCGATAATCTTCAGTGCGCTTCCCAGTGGACAATACTCCATGCAAGGGCATTTGGTCGGGCATGAGACCACACACTTTACATCTCTCTCAGTCATATTTTCCGTACCTGCCTATAATTTTCTGCGTACTTGATTTTCATTTCTATTATACTAATATTGTACTAGGTAGCAATTTAAGAGTAAATAGCTATCTAGTACTTTACATAAGGAGAGGATAAAATGATGATCAACGACGAAGTCAAAGCTGTTATTGAGGGTTCCCCCTTTATCACCCTTGTCACGGTGAGCGCGGACGGAACGCCGCATCCGATCATCGCCGGCAAAGGTGAGGTCTCGGGAGATCAGGTGATCTTCGGCATTTATAAGATGGAGGTCACGCAAAAGAACCTCAAAGAAAACGATAAGGCGTGGCTTGTCGGTGCTACCAAAGATGGCGGCCCGAAAGGTTATCGCCTCTTCGGCACAGCCAAAGCCGTCGACAAACAGCTCATCTTCACGGCACAGACGGTGGAGGCAATGATATAATAGGCATTACCTGCCAGAAAAGAGGAGGATAACACTGATACCTTGTGTTATCCTCCTCTTTTCTTATATCGACTTTATTGCGGCTACTTCATTTATGTTGGGGAAGCAGCCTACGGGCGAAAACCTGATTCCTATAATTTTGATTTCTTGCGTAATTTCAGGGTGATCTTTCGTTGCTCCGCCATTGCCTGCAATAAACAAACTGCGGATGCAGCTCTTTCCTTCAGCGGTGCATCTGATTGAATTTCAGATGTAAGTTGCTCTAATATGTGTTTTATATCGTCTGTTTCCAAAAGGTTGACAGCAAGACAAAATAAGCTCTTCCGTCGTCCATCATCATAGTTGGCCAGCAACTGTTCCAACATACCAACCTTTTCGTTCAATTCCTGTCTATAGGCGTCAATCCCCCAACGTTTCGCTTTCTCCAGGTCTCTGAACTGATGCAGGTGAGTGATGAAGGAATCCGATTGGTCAGCGCCATCATATTTTGAGCAGGGAAATTCATCACACTGATAACAGTAGGCAAATCCTTTGCGCTGACTACAAGATAGCACTCCGCACTTAGGGTGTCTGGCAAGAAAATCTTTTCCGGCACAACCGGGACATTGTGATGCTCCATTCATTTGATAACGTGGGCACAGCCCGCAATTTAATCCGCAAGCTGAGAACAATGGATATTCTCTTTGTTTATATTCCATATTTAACTCCCCTAATTCTCTTAATTGTTATGTGGATCATTGTTTTACAAGTGAAATATATTATAATTGCCTATAGACCTTGCTGAGGGTGAAATGCACCCTATAAATTTGAGTCAGGATTGATTACGATCGGAATAATCAATCTATACTTCAGACGAGACAAAACATAGCACAAAAAGTCGGACCTAACTCCATGAAAATTGATAAGATATGTCTACAGATAGGGGGTAGTCATTGTGGGATGGATTGAAGGTATCAGTGACGCAATTAACTATATCGAAGATAATATCACTGAAGCGCTGACCATAGAAAATATCGCAAAACAAGCATTTGTCTCCTCGTTTTATTTCCAAAAGGGCTTTGCCATGCTTTGCGGTTTTACGGTCGGAGAGTATATCCGGCAGCGCAGGCTCACCCTTGCCGGCAGTGAGCTTGTTTCTACTGATGGAAAAATTATTGATATTGCTTTGAAATATGGTTATGACTCACCAGATAGTTTCACAAAGGCTTTCCTTCGTTTCCACGGTGTCACACCTACTGCTGTTCGAAAAGACGGAGCAATGCTCAAATCTTTTGCTCCCCTAAAAATCAAATTTTCATTGGAAGGCGGTTTTATCATGGATTACAGAATTATTGAAAAAGAAGCGTTCACTGTCATGGGTGCAGCCAAGGTGTTTAAGTATGATACTGCGGGAACAGAGATTCCGAAGTTCTGGACAGAACATTATCAAACGGGAAAAGACAAGATAGTATGCGGAATGTATGGAGTATGTGTAGATGAGAGCATGGGTTCAGATGAGTTCGAATATCTGATTGCAGACAATTACACTACCTCCAGTGAAATTCCGGATGGATTTGTTACAAAGGTTATTCCGAAACACTCCTGGGCTGTTTTTGCCTGCAAAGGTGCTATGCCCACATCCCTGCAAAATACGAACCAAAAAATCTTCTCCGAATGGCTGCCTAACTGCAAGGATTATGAAATTGCAGCGGGTTACAATATTGAAATGTACACCAATGTAGCGGATTATCCTAAAGGGAATCAGGATGAAAACTACTACAGCGAAATATGGATTCCTGTTCAGAAAAAATAAGCGTTAAGATGGAACCAGGCAATTCTCTCCAGAGGATGCATGGTTCCTCTTTTTTGTTAATCAACTGTTTCATTTTCTTCGGAACACTATAAGGCTGCTGCGGCTCAAGAGCTGCTCCCATGATGCGAACCGGAATACGACGATATAGGCCCTTATCTTCAGGCCGATCCATTAGTACAAGAGAATGTACCTCTTTTATAGTCCTTTCTTCTAAAGGAACTTTATTGCTTACAAGCTGTTGTACATATACAAAAGCATCTCGATGCCCCACGGCTTCCAAATGGTCTTTCAACGGTTTCTGGTCAATGGTAATGCCCTCTAAGACCAAAGCTGTCTCCTGGAGCGTAAGGGTATTACCCTCAATCGCATTTGAGTTATAAGTGAACTCAATCATAAATTCATCGCGTAAACGGGCCGTTTCACCCGCAGTTTTCTGCCGTCTATGGGCTTTTCAGCATCTGCAGGAATCAAATAGGAACGGCCTTTTTTTATAACACCATTAATCCGTTCCTGTTCACACAAGATCCGCACACGCCGATCAGTAAGCCCCCATTTTTCAACGGCTTCCTTGACTTTCATGTATTCCATACCAATAAACCTCATCAATATTCCATGTTTTTCCAATAAATTGTAGCATATTATCGGAATAATATACAAGATATTTTTATAAAATTATGAGACCAATTATTCCTTTTAATGAGAAAGTGGGATTCGCTCCGCTCGGATTCCCTCACTATCACGCCGGGTCGGGAAAATGCTTCCTAAGGGCGCATTTTTTATCTCCCTCAGGCTGCGCCGGAACATGTTTCCAAAGGTCACATGTTCTGTTCGAATCCCACCTCCACATTAATTTTTATTCCAATTAAAAATCCGCATTAACTTACTAATGCGGATCTCATTTACAATGGCGGAGGAGGTGGGATTCGAACCCACGGACGGTTGCCCGTCAACTGATTTCGAGTCAGCCCCGTTATGACCACTTCGATACTCCTCCACACTATAAAGCTTAAATGACAATCACTACGCTATTCTCACTTAAGCAAATTAAACTTTACCTTAGCTTCCGAAAAAAATCCTTCAGAATCTGGGCACACTCTTCTTCCAATATCCCCGCCACAACCTCCACACGGTGATTCCAGCGGTTCACATCCAGTACATTGGTCACGGAACCTACTGCTCCGCCTTTAAGATCAGCCGCTCCAAAAACAAGGGTTTTTAAGCGGGCCTGAACCAAACTACCGGCACACATGGGGCAAGGTTCCAGAGTTACATAGAGAGTGGCTTCAGAAAGACGCCACACTCCCAAAGCTTGAGTTGCCCGCTGCACAGCCAAAACTTCAGCATGGGCTGTAGGGTCCTGCCTCAGCTCTTTTTCATTATGAGCTTTGGCAATGATTTCTCCCTTATGCACCACCACTGCCCCGATGGGAACTTCTCCCTGGGCAAAGGCAATTTCAGCTTCTTCAAGAGCTAAGCGCATATAGTCCTGATGATTCATAATACCTCTGTTTGATGGTGGCCCCGGGAGGACTCGAACCCCCGCAAGACAGGGTTTAGGAAACCCCCGCTCTATCCACCTGAGCTACGAGGCCAAATTTGGTTTACACAACCACATTACTATTGTAAAAAAGTCCGTAACTCGCGTATCGAACTACGAACTTCAGATCTCCATAATGGCGGAGGGGGTGGGATTCGAACCCACGGCCCCTTGCGGAGTCACCGGTTTTCAAGACCGGCTCCTTAAACCACTCGGACACCCCTCCGTGACGTGACGAAATTTAGTATAGCATAAAATTTTTCCTCTGTAAATGTTCAAGATCCATCTAATTTAGGGAATCGAGAAAGCACTCAGAATGCTAATCCAACTAGCCAATGTACTCGACGCCCATATACGGCTGGAGTGCTTTTGGAACTCTCACTCTGCCGTCAGCTTCCTGATAATTTTCAAGAATGGCGGAAACCGTACGGCCGATGGCTAAACCACTGCCATTGAGAGTATGGAGAAACTCAGGCTTGGCTTTCGGTGCCCGGCGGAAGCGAATATTGGCCCGGCGGGCCTGAAAATCTTCAAAATTGCTGCAGGAAGAAATCTCCCGGTAGGTATTAAAGCTGGGCAGCCATACTTCCAGATCGTAAGTCTTGGCTGAACTAAAGCCCATATCTCCTGTAGATAAAGCCATTACCCGATAAGGAAGCTCAAGCTCCTGCAGAATACTTTCCGCATCCCGGGTTAAGGACTCCAGCTCCTCATAGGAATTTTCAGGAAAGGCAAACTTCACCAGTTCCACTTTATTAAATTGATGCTGCCGGATGAGCCCCCGGGTATCCCGGCCTGCCGAACCTGCTTCCGCACGGAAACAAGCACTATAAGCACAGTGATGAATCGGCAATTGCCCGGCTTCCAGGATTTCTTCCCGATACATATTCGTGACCGGAACTTCGGCAGTAGGGATTAAGAAATAATCGGTTCCCGCCACCTTAAAAGCATCTTCTTCAAACTTAGGAAGCTGCCCGGTACCAATCATAGAATTACGATGAACCATATAAGGAGGCAGAACTTCCACATATCCTTTAGCGCTATGCCGGTCCAGCATGAAGCTGATCAGGGCTCTTTCCAGCTTGGCCCCTAAACCTTTATAAAAAGTAAAGCGAGCTCCTGTAACCTTCCCTGCCCGGGCAAAATCCAGGATATCCAGCTTTTCGCCGATCTCATAATGAGCTAAAGGCTCAAAATCAAAGGAGCGGGGAGTTCCCCAAGTGCGAACCTCAACATTGGCCTCTTCATCAGCTCCTACTGGAACTGATTCATGAGGAATATTAGGAATCTCATAAAGCACAGCTTCCATGCTCTGCTCAATCTCACCTAATTTATCTTCGAGATTCTTAACTTTTTGTCCCACTTCCCGCATCTCTAAAATAAGCTGCTCCGCATCTTCCCCATGTTTTTTCCGGCGCCCTACCTCTTCAGAGACCGTGTTTCGCTTGGCTTTTAATGATTCCACTTCAAAAAGAAGCTTGCGGCGCTCTTCTTCTTGTTCCAGAAAAGCATCCAAACTGACATTGGAATTTCTTTTTTTAAGGGCTTCCTTGACTACTTCGGGGTTCGTGCGTACAAATTTGAGATCTAGCATCTGAAATCCTCCATATCTGACCACTTCCATTTAGATTTGTCCATTGACGATATCCAGAAAATAACGGTAAATGCGGTCATCCTCTGTTTGTTGAGGATGAAAAGCACCAGCCAGCATATTGCCTTGTCGTACAAAGACTATTTTACCATTATATTCTGCTAAAATCCCTACATTAGGGGCAATTTCCTGAATATAAGGGGCTTCATTGAAGATCGCCTTCAGCGGTGTGAGTCCTAAAGCCGGAATGGATAGATAAGCCTCCGTCCTTCCTGCCATAGGTTCCTTGGTGACCGTCAAATCCATCAGCCCCAGCCGGTCATTTCCCTGTCCGGGAGATTCTTTGCTCAATAAGACCATTCCGGCCCCTAGTCCGAAGATAGGAAAATCCGCCTTGGCCAATTCCTTAATCCTATCTCCCAGACCAGGCTGCCCAAGATTCTTCGCCTTATTGCCTGTGCCTGTCATGATTAAACCCTGAATATCGATTAAATCTTCCCTTTGCTGAATCCTGATCACTTCGCACCCCAACTGCCTCAAAAACCGGCAAGGATCATGATCGGTTCCCTCCAGAGATAATACTCCGATCCTCTCATTCATGGATAATCAGCCCCATTCTGCTCGTACTCTTTACCATAGGCGGTACAGAGTACTGACTCTCTGCACAGTGAGACGGTCCCTATTTAAAAACACTGGCCTTATATTATATTGAGATTATTCCTCAGATTCTATTTCTACTAATTCTAAATCTGATTCCTCAGCATCTTCTTTATTGTCAACGACGGCAATGGCCACCACTTTGCTTTCACCGGTTCTCATGGCCATAACTCCCTGGGCTGAACGGCCTTGTTTGGAAATGCCGGACACTTCCTGGCGGATAATAATTCCGTCTTCAGTGATGATCATCATATCGTTTTCAGGTCTCATCACCTTAAGCCCTACCAGTTTGCCTGTTTTAGCATTGAGCTTGGTGGCAATGATGCCCTTGCCGCCCCGTCCCTGCACTCTATACTCGGAGAGACTGGTCCGCTTAGAGAAACCCAGCTCGGTCATGGATAGTATTTCCGCTTCTTCCTCATAGATTACATCCATACTCACCACAAGATCCTCTTTTTCCAAAGAAATCCCTTTGACTCCATGAGCGGTTCTGCCCATTTGACGTACATCAGACTCCAGGAAGCGAATACATAAACCATTTTTAGTCGCTATGATGATATGCTCATCAGGCTTGGTTAAACGGACGTCAATCAGTTCATCATCACCGCTTAAGCTGATGGCAATCAAGCCATCCTTGCGGGGTGAGTCATACTCCTTGAGCAGGGTCTTCTTGACAATCCCCTTCCTGGTAGCCATAAAGAGATGAAAATCCTCATTATACTTTCTGATGGACAAAACGGCGGTGATCTTTTCTTCACTGGGATTGATACTCAGGAGATTGACAAGTGCCGTTCCTTTTCCTGTCCGGCCTGCTTCGGGAATTTCATGAGCCTTTAAGCGATACACCTTGCCCCGGGTGGTAAAGAAGAGAATATATTGATGGGTGGAGGTGGTAAAGATCTTCTCCACGAAATCTTCTTCCCGGGTGGCCATGCCATGAACTCCTTTACCCCCGCGCCGCTGGCTTTTGTAGGTATTCAGAGGCATTCTCTTGATATACCCCCTGTGGGACATGGTGATGACCACTTCTTCATCATCGATTAGATCCTCGATGTTCATATGGGTGGCATCAAAGGAAATTTCCGTGCGCCGTTCATCGCCGAATTTTTCTTTGACCTCTTGCAGTTCCTGCTTAATAATATTGAGAACCATTTGCTCTGAATTGAGAACTGCTTTTAAATAAGCAATGGTCTCCTGAATTTTTTGATACTGCTCTTCGATCTTCTCACGTTCCAAGCCGGTCAGCCGCTTCAGGCGCATATCCACAATGGCCTGAGATTGCCTGTCACTCAGTCCGAAACGGGACATTAAATTATCTTTAGCGCTCTGCTCATCAGCGGAAGTCCGGATAATACTGATCACTTCATCGATATAATCCAGGGCTATTCTCAAGCCCTCTAAAATATGGGCTTCAGCTTCGGCTTTATTCAGTTCAAAGCGGGTTCTGCGCACAATCACATCTTTTTGGTGTTCAATAAAGTAATGAATGATTTGTTTAAGATTGAGAACTTTAGGCTGACCGTCCACTAAGGCTAAAATATTAACCCCGAAGCTTTCTTCCATCTGGGTATGCTTATAGAGCTGATTGAGAAGGACCTGAGGATTGACGTCCCGGCGCAGTTCCATGACAATCCGCATCCCGGTCCGGTCCGATTCATCCCGGAGATCCGTAATGCCTTCGATCCTTTTCTCCCGAACCAATTCAGCAATTTTTTCAACCAAGCGGGCCTTATTCACCATATAAGGAATCTCGGTCACGATAATCCGCATTTTGCCGGATTTCTCCATCTCCTCAACATGGGCTTTGGCACGGGTCCTAAAGCTGCCTTTACCGGTCCGGTAAGCCGAGATAATCCCTTCCGTTCCCATAATGGAGGCGCCGGTAGGAAAATCAGGTCCCTTGATATAAGTCATCAGTTCTTTGATCTCGATCTCGGGATTATCGATCTGAGCAATCGTTCCCTCAATCACTTCGGTGAGATTATGGGGAGGGATATTGGTAGCCATCCCCACCGCAATGCCCGCCGAACCGTTGACCAAGAGATTAGGGAATTTGGCCGGCATCACCTTAGGCTCTTGTTCCCGCTCATCATAGTTGGGCTGAAAATCCACCGTATCCTTATCGATATCGGCCAGCATATATTGAGTGATTTTAGACATTCTTGCTTCCGTATAACGCATGGCCGCAGCTGAATCACCGTCAACCGAGCCAAAGTTGCCATGTCCGTCGATCAAGGGATAACGGGTGGAAAAATCCTGAGCCAAACGAACTACCGCATCATAGATGGAGGAATCCCCATGGGGGTGGAATTTACCCATGCAATCCCCTACCAGACGGGCAGATTTGCTGTAAGGCTTATTAGGAGTCATCCCCAATTCATGCAAAGTATAGATAATGCGGCGATGAACCGGTTTTAAACCATCCCGTACATCCGGCAAAGCCCGGCTGACGATAACACTCATGGAATAATCGATAAAGGATTTTTTTAGTTCCTCCGATATTTCGATAGGGAGAATCTTTCCTCCCTGAATTTCAGTCGACATGTGCTATCCTCCCTTAGACGTCCAGATTACGGACATATTGTGCATTATCCTGGATGAATTCACGCCTTGGTTCGACCACGTCACCCATGAGAATGGTAAAGAGCTCGTCCGCTTTAATGGCATCTTCCATAGTCACCTGCAGAATCGTTCTTTTGGCCGGATCCATGGTGGTTTCCCAAAGCTGTTCCGCATTCATTTCCCCTAAACCTTTGTAACGCTGAATTTCCACCCGATCGCGGCCGATCTCATCCTGCAGCTTGGCTAACTCTTCATTGCTGTAGACATAATGGATATCCTTCCCCTTCTTCACTTTAAACAGAGGGGGCTGGGCAATATAGACATAATTGTTCTCAAGCAGAGGCTTCATATAGCGGAAAAAGAAGGTCAGGAGCAAAATCCGGATATGAGCGCCATCCACATCGGCATCGGTCATGATCACTAATTTATGATAGCGGGCTTTTTCAATATCAAAATCCTCGGAAATCCCCGTACCCATGGCTGTGATCATGGCTCTGATCTCAGCATTGCCTAAAATCCGATCCAAACGGGCTTTTTCCACATTGAGAATTTTGCCGCGCAGGGGCAGAATAGCCTGAAAACGGCGATCCCGGCCTTGCTTGGCCGAACCTCCCGCACTGTCACCCTCCACGATATACATCTCACAAAGCTCTGCTTCTTTCCAGGAGCAATCGGCTAATTTCCCCGGCAAAGCGCTGACTTCCAGAGCGCTTTTGCGCCGGGTTAATTCCCTTGCTTTGCGGGCTGCTTCCCGGGCCCGGGAAGCCTGAATGGATTTTTCAATGACTTTCTTGCCTATGGCTGGGTTTTCCTCAAAAAACGCCGATAAGCCTTCTCCGGTGATGGAATCCACAATCGAACGAATTTCCGAATTCCCCAACTTGGTCTTGGTTTGACCTTCGAACTGGGGTTCAGGAACTTTTACCGAGATCACGGCGGTCAAACCTTCCCGGATGTCTTCTCCCGACAGGTTGGCTTCGTTGGCTTTCAGGATATTGTTTTTCCGGGCATAATCATTGGCCACCCGGGTCAAAGCCGCTTTAAAGCCGGATTCGTGGGTACCCCCTTCATGGGTATGAATATTATTGGCATAAGAAAAAAGATTTTCCACATAGCCGTCATTATATTGCATGGAGACTTCAACCTGGACCCCATCCTTTTCTGCTTCAAAGTAAATGGGTTCAGGATGAAGCGATTCTTTGGAACGGTTGATATACTTGACAAAATCATAGATGCCGCCGGTATGGTAATAAACTTCTTTCTTGTCTTCTCTGGCATCGATCAAGGTAATCGATACTTTTTTATTCAAGAAAGAAAGTTCACGAAGACGGTGGGCTAAAGTATCAAAGAGGAACACGGTATCCTCGAAAATTTCCGGATCGGGAGAAAAGGTAATGGTGGTTCCGGTCTGATTTTTATCCACCTGACCGATCACCGCAAGTTCTGTCTTGGTTTTACCCCGCATAAACTCCTGATGATAAATATTCCCGTCTTTCCTGACCTCCACATGGAGCCAGGTGGATAAAGCATTGACCACGCTCATCCCCACGCCGTGGAGTCCCCCGGATACTTTATAAGCGCTGCCGCTGAATTTTCCTCCGGCATGGAGCACCGTTAAAGCCACCTCAACAGCCGGCTTGCCTAATTTAGGATGAATATCCACCGGAATCCCCCGGCCATTATCCACCACGGAGATGCTGTTATCTTTATGGATCGTAACTTCAATGGTATCGCAGTAACCGGCCAAAGCCTCGTCGATACTATTATCCACGATTTCATAGACCAAATGATGCAGACCGCGCAGACTTGTGGAACCGATATACATCCCCGGTCTTTTTCTGACCGCTTCTAAACCTTCAAGGACCTCAATCTGCCCTGCATTATAATCATTGGTTGGAATAGTCTCCTTGATTTCGGCTTTTTCTTGCAAAGCTGATCCCTCCCAAATTCCCTCTACTTATACAGCTAACCTTTTAATTATACGACCTTTCAATCCTTTATTCAAATAAAGGATTTATCCCAGGCTAACACAATCAAAGAAACCTCACTGCAGACTTAGAGAGGTTTCTTCCTGATCCTGCCTATTCTTCACCGATGATCGCGGAGCTGGATCGCTTTAATAAGGTGCTTGATGAGATAGGGGAAAAATAGTTGCCGTCGCTGGCAATAATTAAAGATTTTTCTTTGCCTTTTTCGGATATGTAATTTATTTTTTGTTTTTCTTTAATTTTATTTAAAAAATTCTCTGAAGTTGAATTTCTCATCGCCGTCTCCAAATCCAGAATAGCAATGATCTTTTCCTGATTAATCAGGATATCGCCGCCTAAATGTAAAAACATGAATTATTCAATCCTCCCAATCTGCCCTTTTTCTACTTTGAGCAATAAGGATGCCCTTTGCGTCAGGGTTTCCGCACTGGTCATGGTCATAATCGTTTGCTGCAAGGATTTTGTATAGTCTAATAGATAGTCTCTCCTGAATCGATCCAATTCAGACAATACATCATCCAGTAAAAGCAAGGGATAGTCGCCTTTTTCCTGGCGAATCACTTCCAGTTCCGCTAATTTGGTGCTTAAAACAATCGAACGCTGCTGCCCTTGAGAGCCATAAAGGCGGGCCGAACGCTCATTGAGCTTAAAAAGAATGTCGTCCCGATGAGGTCCGATCAAAACCATCTTTCTTTCCATTTCCAAAGACATCTTTTCTGCCAGGAGCTTGGGAAATGCGGCCAAAGCTTCCTCCAGATTATTTTTTCCCAGGGCGTGATAGTCCATGGTCAGCTCTTCTTTCCCCGAAGAAATCTGCCCATAGATTTCCTGGCCTTTTCGGGAAAGCAGACCGGTAAATTCCCAACGATTCCTGATAATTTCCGAGCCAATCCGGAGGATTTGTTCATTCCACAGTTCAATCTGAGTAATCTGACTTTTGCTCCCTCCCTGTCCCTGTTTCAGGAGGGCATTTTTTTGCTGAAGCACCTTGTTATAGGCATTAAGGAGCTGAATATGCTTGGAGTGGTGCTGAGCAATATGTAAATCTAAAAAGCGTCTCCGCTCAGCCGGCCCGCCTTTGACCATCACCAAATCGTCCGGTGAAAAAAAAACCACATTAATGGTCCCGACATATTCTGATAATTTTCGACAAGGAATTTGATTGATCTTAATAATTTTTCTTTTGTCCTGATAATGGCTTTCTAAACGCAGTTTGCGCCGCTGCACGATGAAATCGCCGTAGAGGTGGAATTCATTCTCTCCCCAGCGGGCCAGTTCCTGCTCCCGATGGACACGGTAAGACTTTCCAGTTAAAAGATAATAAATACCTTCCAGGATATTGGTCTTTCCTTGTCCATTTTCTCCTTGCAGGATGGTTAAACCTGGCCGAAAATCCACTTCCTGATCCTGATAATTTCGAAAAGACTTTAAATGCAGCCATTTTATTTCCATGGTGGTCAGCCGGCTTAAGACGTCCGCACAGGCAAAGCAAGATAGAGATAGTTGGGATCGTCGACGGGACGAATGATTCCCGGGCTGTAAGAACCCGACAATTCAAAAACGATCTCTTCAGAATCAATAATTTTAAGCACATCCAATAAAAATTTGGAGTTAAAAGCAATCTTGACGTCATTGCCCTCTTTTTTTACTTCCATCTGCTCGGATATCTTACCTAATTCCGAGGTCTGATCAATGGACAATCTCTCTGTATCCACTGAGAGTTTGATAATACTGGTATGGCTCCCATCCCGGGCCAGCAAAGAAGCTCTTTCCACAGAATCCTGGAAAAGCCGCGCTGATAATAAAACCTTCGTTTGGCAGGATTGGGGGATAACTTGTTTATAATTGGGGAATTGTCCTTCAATCAAACGGGAGAGGAGATGGACAGCTCCAAACTGAAAAACGATTTGGGCTTGATTAAAGCGGATGAATAAATTCTCATCCTCATCCCTGAGCAAGCGATAGATTTCCCCTAAGGTCTTGGCGGGAATAATACCCTGAAACTTGATCTGTTCAGGATTAGAAATTTCGGCAATCCGGTAAGCCAGACGATGGGTATCTGTAGCAATTAAACGTAAGCTTCCATCTTCGATCTGGAGCAGGCAGCCTGTAAAGACAGGACGGCTCTCTTCAGCAGAACAGGCAAAAATAGTCTGTTTAATCATGGTTTTAAAGATGGAGACAGGTAAGTTAAAGGTTTCCGCATCAAAGAGATCCGGTAATAAGGGAAATTCCTCCGGGTCATAGCCTCTGAGGGATAAATCCGATTCATTGTAATGAATGTTGATCACATCGTTTTGCAGCTCCAGTTCAATCAGAACGTCGGGCAGCTTGCGCACTAAATCAGAAAAAAGCCGGGAAGGAAGAACCACAACTCCCTCTTTTTCTACCTGAGCCGGAACGACGCAGCGGATCCCTATTTCTAAATCCGTGGCTTCGAAGATCAAGGATTGTCCTTCAGCTCTAATCATAATTCCTTGCAGAACAGGCAAGGTGTTTTTATTTGATACTGCTTTTTGGACAGTATTCACTCCCGTAATCAGGGAGTCCTTGGAGCAATAAATTTTCATGAAAGCAGCCTCCTCAAAAAACTTATCAACAGTGGAATATTTTGCGGGGAACAATAATAAGCTATTAATTTAGTCGTATTAGTACTATAGCTTGTCTCAATGTGGATAATGCAGCTTGTCCGGCAGATGAGCCGGGTTAGGAATGAGTAAAAACATGTGAATTAATCCTTGAATTTATCCACATGTTAACAAACTCGTTTTTATATAAAATCTATCCCAAAAGGATGAACACTTTATACACATAGATAACCCCAATTAGAGGGATTGGATCATTTGAATGATTTCATTAATTTTCCTATCCAGGAGAGGATCATTTTGGCGGCTCTCGGAGATTTTATCATAGGCATGGAGAACGGTGGTATGATCTCTTCCTCCAAACTCATCACCAATTCTGGGCAAAGAGTTGTCGGTAAGTTCTCTGGATAAATACATGGCGATTTGACGTGGAAAAGCCACAGCCCGGGTTCTCTTTTTGGCCTTAAACTCACCTAAAGACAGATGATAAAAATCGGCCACCGCTTGTTGAATCATTTCAATGGTTATTTCTTTAGGAGTGCTGACGGGAATAATATCCTTAAGAGCTTCGGCTGCCGTCTCAACGGTGATCGGATTGGAAGTCAAGGAGCCTACGGCCATGACCCGGATTAAAGCGCCTTCCAGCTCTCTGATATTGGAGTGAATTTTGTCCGCGATATAGACCATGACTTCATTGGCCACCTGCAGGTTTTCCAGCTTGGCTTTTTTTCTCAGGATAGCGATGCGCGTCTCCAAATCCGGCGGTTGAATATCTGTGATCAATCCCCATTCAAAACGGGAACGCAAGCGATCTTCAAGGGTGGGGATTTCTTTGGGAGGACGGTCAGAGGAAATAATAATTTGCTTATTGGCATCATGGAGGGCATTAAAGGTATGGAAGAATTCCTCCTGGGTACCTTCTTTACCGGCGAGAAATTGGATATCGTCAATCAACAAAATATCCACATTGCGGTAGTGATTGCGAAATTCAATGGGATTTTGATCACGGATGGATTCAATGAGTTCATTGGTAAATTTTTCACTGGAGACATAAAGGACCCTGGTGCTGGGGGAGCGCTGAATGACCGCATTGCCGATAGCGTGCATCAGGTGGGTCTTGCCTAAGCCGACACCGCCATAGATAAATAACGGATTATAGGCCAGGGCGGGGGACTCGGCCACAGCCAGGGCGGCGGCATGGGCAAAGCGGTTGCTGTTGCCGATGACAAAGGTGTCAAAGGTATACTTTGAATTGAGGGTTTTATTGTCCGCGGGTTCTGCTTTAGAATTAGAAGACGCTTTGTTTTGATTGTCTCCTGGTTGTGTTGTTTCATGGATTGAAGTGACAAGAAAGCGCAAATTCATGGATTGGCCAAGGATGGATTGAACTGTGGAGCGGATGATGGGGGCATACCGGCTCTCCAGCCAATCCTTGGCAAATTCATTAGGTACGCTGACGATCAGAGTGTCTCCTTCGATATCAAGGAGGTATGTGGAACTGAGCCAGGTTTCAAAACTTGGTTTAGAAAGTTCATTTTCCAGTTTTGATAGAGTTTCTTGCCAAAGTACTTGTAGAGAACGGGGTGGCATTCAGTGGACCTCCCTTTGTCTAATTATGTTGAAAATATGACAATAAAAAAGTTATACACAAACTTATACACATTTGTGGATAACTCAATAAAATTATTGCTGTGTACAAATGATAAAAACGAGAGCATGGAAATTAAAGGCGGTGTAAAATCATAATACCAATTTTTTTTGGGGTTATCAACAGGAAGTTAGTCCTAATATAAATTTATTCACAGGTGGATAACTTTTCCGGAGCTTAAGTTATCCACAATCTAATTGTAGACTCTGCTTGACAGGGCTAAAAAACTTAGAGTATAATCTCTAGAGATGTGCAATTTTTATTTGTTTTTTCCCTTGAAGGAGGTGCAATAGCAGTATGAAGCGGACTTATCAGCCGAAGAATCGTCGTCATAAGAGAGTACATGGCTTTTTAGAGAGAATGAGCAGTACATCAGGAAGAAACGTGCTTAAACGCCGTCGTTTAAAAGGGCGGAAGAAATTATCAGCTTAAGGCCGCAATCTTGTGGCCTTTTTCAAATGAATAGGGATATTTGCTGTCTTTTCTTTCCGAAATAGGTTTATTCTGAAGTTTGTGAGTAAAACTAGGGTTAGTATGTTTTGAATTACGGAGGGGCCATGTTACAGAGGAGTCTTAGATTGCGTCAAAAATCTCTTTATAGAAAGGTTTTTGCACAAGGGAAAAGTTTCTCCGGCAAATATGTAGTCATCTATGTAGCAGAGGGCCCCTCACGGTTCGGGTTTATTGCTTCTAAAAAGGTCGGCAATGCCGTTGTTCGTAATCGGGCTAAACGTTTGATGAGAGAAGTCATCCGGCTTCATCTTGCGGAGATGAAAGAAAATACTCAAATAATTTGTATTGCCCGTTCCTCAATTAAAGGAGTTTCCTATTCTCAAGTAGAAAATAGTCTTTTGAAAAGCTTATATAAAGCAAAGGTTATAAAGGACCGTTGATTGATGAAGCGTTTATTAATTGGTATGATTCGGATTTATCAACGCTATATTTCGCCTCTTAAACGACCATCCTGTCGTTTTTACCCCACATGTTCTGAATATTCTATTCAAGCGATACAAAAGTACGGGGTTGTTAAAGGCTGCTGGAAATCCCTTGTCAGGATTTTAAAATGCCATCCCTTTCACCCTGGTGGTTATGATCCAGTTTAAGGAGGGTTTTTGTGAGTACATTTGTTGTATGGATGACCGAGTTGCTGAAATGGTTATATAATTTAACCGATTTGGTTGGTTTCGCCAGCTATGGTTTGGCGATTATTCTTCTTACTATTATTATCAAAACCTTGATTTACCCTCTTACCTGGAAGCAGATGAAATCCATGCGCAAGACGATGGAAATTCAGCCTAAGCTTCAAGAGATTCAGAAAAAATATAAAAATAACCCTGAAAAGCTCAATCAGGAAACCATGGAGCTTTATAAGAAGCATAATCTCAATCCGGCCGGGGGCTGTTTGCCTTTACTTGTTCAATTGCCGATTTTCTGGGCTTTGTATAATACCCTCTTTCATTTTGATAACTATATTGCCGATCCCAGTCAAGCGATGTTTTTATGGTTCAGCATCACCGAGAACGGCAACTTGGTTCTCGCCATCCTGGCAGGTGCCACAACCTTTTTGCAAACAAAGCTTACTACGGCATCCAATCCGGCTATGAAGGCTCAAAACAACACTGGAAAGCCTGACGCTGCTCAGTCAACCCAAAAGATGATGCTTTATTTCATGCCTCTGTTTATGGCCTATATTACTTGGACTGTGCCTTCAGGCCTTGGTTTGTACTTTTTTACGATGAATATTGTTTCTGTTTTGCAACAGCTTTATATTAATCGCAAATTGAACAAAGAACAGGTCGAGGTTGCCTAAAGTTATAAAGGGAGGATATCCATGAGATTTGCTGAGAAAACAGGTAGAACTGTGGAAGAAGCTATTAATGCTTGTCTGAACGAATTAGGGGTCGAGCGGGAGCGGGTTAAGATCGAAGTATTGGCAGAACCTATGAAAAAGGGTCTTTTCGGCTTGTTGGGGACCACTCTTGCCAAAGTACGGGCCGGTTATGAAGATTGTCCGGGTGAGCTGGCCTGTTCGTTCCTTAAAGATGTATGTGACTCAATGGGTGTTATTGCTGAGTTTAACTATACACAACAGGGGCAGCATTGGCTCATTGATATTTCCGGTGAAGAACTGGGCATCTTAATTGGCCGCAGGGGAGATACTCTGGAAGCTCTCCAGTACTTAGCCAATCTTGCTGTAGCCAAGCAGCTTGCCGAAAAAGTTCGGGTTATTATTGATGTGGAAGGGTATCGTCAGCGGCGGGAAGAGACTTTAGTCCGCCTGGCCAAGCGACTGTCTGATAAAGTGAAGCGTACCGGAACTCGTGTTGTCCTAGAACCTATGAATCCTCATGAAAGAAGGATTATCCATACTGCTTTGCAGGATGATGCACGGATCTCCACCTTTAGTGAAGGTGAAGAACCCAATCGTAAAGTGGTTATTTCCTTAAAACGGACAAAAGAAATTTCCTGAGGGGTAAGGTTACCCCTCTTTTTTTTACTGTCAGAAAGTTTACATGAGTATTAGACACTGTTTTTCATGGTATATTAGGCAGGAGCAGTTTTGGATTTTGGATATTGATTGAATTGGAGCGGATCCCATGGATGATACGATTATTGCTTTAGCTACGGCTGTAGGTGAAGGAAGTATACATGTTTTAAGACTAAGCGGACCCCAGGCCCAGGAGATCATTGAGCAAGCCTTTACACCTCACCACCTTCAGCGCTGGCAGGAAAAAAGCAATTTTACCTTGCACTTAGGTTATTTTCGGGCGGGGGCAAAGGTCCTGGACGAAGTGCTCATCGGCAGAATGTCAGCCCCAGGCTCTTATACAGGGGAGGATGTCTATGAGATCAATTGTCATGGCGGCCTCTATATCGCCGAGCGGATTATGAGAGAATGTATAGGCCTGGGGGCACGTCTGGCTGAGGCCGGAGAATTCACGAAGCGCGCTTTTCTTAATGGCAAGCTGGATTTAATTCAGGCGGAGGCGATTGTGGATTTGATAGCAGCCAAAACGGATAGTTCGGCTGATCTGGCTCTTGCCCAGATGGAGGGCTTGCTTTCTCAAAAAATCCTTTTGCTTAAGGATCAGGTGATGGAGACCCTGGCTTTTATCGAGGCCGGTATTGATTTTCCTGAAGATGATGTGGAAAGTTTGGATCGGGATGCTCTCCTCCAGCGCATCAGCAAGGGACTTGAGCTGGCTCGTGATTTGCTTGAAGGGAGCAAGACGGGAAGAATCCTCCGGGAAGGCATGCTGACGGTGATTGTCGGACAGCCTAATGTGGGCAAATCCAGCCTGCTCAATGCTCTGATGGGGGAAGAGAGGGCTATTGTTACAGATATACCGGGGACGACCCGGGATGAGATTCGGGAATCGGTCACTATCGGCGGCATACTTTTGCAGTTGGTGGATACGGCGGGACTTCGGGAAAGCGAGGATCTTGTTGAGAAACTGGGCATTGAACGATCCTGGAAGGCTATGGAGAAAGCCGAACTGATTCTTCTCATCATCCAGGCCGGCCAGGAGCTTAAGGCTGAAGAGCTGAAGATCTTAAGTCAGTATGATCAAAGTGTGATCGTTTTAATTAATAAAATGGACCTTCTGGCCGGCAAGGAGCGGGGGGAGGAAGTTCTTGAGAACTACCCCACTCAGCAAGGAGTATGGATTCCTTTTTCGGTGAAAGAGAATTTGGGCTTTAAGCAGTTGGAGAAAGAGATTAAGCAAAGAGTTTATCAGGGTAAAGCAGAAAAAACTAAAGAGCCCTTACTCTCCAACATCCGTCAAATCACTGCCTTAGAGAGGGCCGTATCAGCTTTGGCAAACGGTTGGGATTCGGTTAAGAACGGCCTGCCCTGGGATATGGTATCCATTGATATCCGCCAGGCTCTTCAGGAAATTTCCCAAATGACGGGGGATAGTGTTCAAGAGTCCTTGTTGGATGATATTTTCTCACGATTTTGTATAGGAAAGTAGGAGGAACCGTGGAATATTTGGCGGGAAACTATGATGTGATTGTGGTGGGTGCCGGACATGCGGGCTGTGAAGCGGCTTTGGCTGCCGCGCGGATGGGCGGCCGAACCTTGTTGATCACTCTCAGCCTAGATAATATAGCCCATATGGATTGCAACCCCTCTTTGGGAGGGCCGGCCAAAGGCCATTTGGTCAGGGAGATCGATGCTTTAGGCGGGCAAATGGGCATTACCGCCGATGAGACATCCCTGCAGGTCCGTATGTTGAATACGGGAAAAGGCCCGGCGGTTCATGCTTTGCGGATCCAATCCGATAAGCATGCCTATCATCTTCATATGCGCAATGCGATTTTAGGTCAGGAAAATTTAGTTCTTCACCAGGCTCTGGTGGAGCGCATCAAGACTGAAGACGGGAAAGTGAGCGGTGTCGTAACCCGGACGGGAGCCTTCTATGCTGCGCCCAATGTGATCTTAACCAGTGGGACCTATTTGCGGGGACGGATCATTATCGGCGACGCCATGTATGAGGGGGGCCCTAATGGACAGCAGACAGCCATGAATCTTTCCGGTGCCTTAAAGGAGCTTGGCCTGGAGCTGGGACGTTTTAAGACAGGGACACCACCCCGGATTCATCGCCGTTCTGTGGATTACACCAAGTTCACTGTTCAGCCTGGTGATTCTGTTCCCTGGCGTTATTCCTTTATGCCTACCCAAAGCATGTTTTGGGGCCGTGATGTGGACAAACAGATTCCTTGTTGGTTAGGGTATACTACACCGGAGACTCATCAGATTATCCAGGACAATATCCACCGGGCCCCTTTATATTCGGGAAAAATCGAAGGGATTGGCCCCCGCTATTGTCCTTCCATTGAAGATAAGGTTGTTCGCTTTGCCGATCGTCCAACACATCAGATCTTTCTCGAACCTGAGGGCTGGAATAGTGACGAACTCTATGTGGCAGGATTATCCACCAGTATGCCGGAGGAAATACAGTACGATATTATCCATAGTATTCCCGGATTGGAGAAGGCTGAGCTTTTGCGTCCCGGCTACGCTATAGAATATGATTATGTGAAGCCCTATCAGCTTTCCCTGAGCCTGGAAGTGCGCAAGATTTCCGGACTTTTCACAGCAGGCCAGCTTAATGGAACCTCCGGTTATGAGGAAGCGGCGGCCCAGGGTTTATTGGCGGGAATTAACGCGGCACTACGGGTTCAAGGGAAGGAACCTTTTATCGTCCGCCGCTCTGAAGGATACTTGGGTGTATTGATCGATGACCTGGTCAATAAAGGGGTCAAGGAGCCTTATCGTTTGCTGACTTCCCGAGCGGAGTATCGTTTGATTCTCCGTCAGGATAATGCGGATCTGCGCTTAACTCCCCGGGGCAGGGAGATCGGCTTGGTTAAAGATGAGCGCTGGGCGGCTTTTCAAAAGAAAAAGGCAGCCATCGCTGAAATCAATGCCTTATGGCGGGGGACTAATTTTTCACCCCTTAATGAACATTTGGCAGAGGTACTGGCAGGGGTTCATTCTGCGCCGGTCCATGGCGGAATCAGCGGCGAGGAACTGATGAGAAGACCGGAAATTACGATTAACGAAATAAAACAGCTTATCCCTCAGCTGGCAGAGTATGATGAAGAAGCTCTGCTGGAAGCAGGGATTGAAATCAAGTATGCGGGCTATATTGAAAAGCAGCTGGCCGAGATTGAGCGTTTCGCCAAGATGGAAGAGCGCATGATTCCTGAGGAAATTGTTTATGATCAGATCAAGGGATTATCCACAGAGGGCAGGCAAAGGTTGAAAGAGGTTGCCCCCGCCAATATGGGCCAGGCCACCCGGATTACAGGAGTGACGCCGGCGGATATCTCCGTTTTATTGGTCTATCTGGAACAAAAGCGCAGAGGGGGTCAGATCCATGCTACCTGAGCATCAGGAACTTCTGGGCAGATTAACCCGCCAACGCTTGAATATTGAACTGAGTGGGGATCAGATTGAAAAGTTTTCTATATATGCTGATCGATTGGTTGAATGGAATGAAAAGGTCAATTTAACAAGTATTACGGAACCCGAAGAAATAATTCTGAAACATTTTGTGGATTCCCTTGCTTTGCTTTCTTTAGTTCAGGGGAAGAGGCTTGCCGATATTGGCACAGGGGCTGGGTTTCCCGGAATTCCGCTGAAAATTCTTTTGCCTGAAGTCGAGGTTTATCTGGTGGACTCTTTGGCTAAACGCTTGGACTTTTTAGAAACAGTTATTAAAGAATTGAAATTGACCAAGGTCCAAACTGTACACGCCAGGGCCGAAGATTTTGCCAGAGACCCTCATTACCGGGAAACCTTTGATTGCGTTACATCCCGGGCAGTCGCCCGCTTGCCTGTATTGCTGGAGTATGCTGTCCCTCTGCTTAAAAAGGGCGGATATTTTTTAGCGGCCAAAGGATCTCAAGCGCAGGAAGAGGTTATGGAGTCTAAAAAAGCCTTGACAGTCTTAGGGGCTGAGATCAAAGATATTAAACTCTTTAATTTGGGAGCCGAAGCCGAGCACCGGGCCATTATCCTGGTGGAGAAAACGTCATCAACTCCCCCCGCTTATCCCCGCAAGGCAGGCACTCCCGGAAAGAAGCCTTTAGTGTAGCACTGGGATTGGCATGTTTTGCCGAAGATTTTAAGAGAAGCGCCTTGGGCGCTTTTTTATTTATCTTTTTGCGATGCTTTTCCGGCGAAATCTCTAGTTTTATCGGGTGTGATTTGATACTATAGTCAATAGACGGTGAATTATTGATTATAGTCAATTGATAATCAATATAGTGACTATAGTATGTCTGAAATTCAGCCTTGCAGTGTTGAAAAGGAGGAGTCACACTTTGGCTAATATTATTGCCATTGCCAATCAAAAAGGTGGAGTAGCCAAGACGACTACAGCCGTTAATTTAAGTGCCTGCCTTGTTGAACAGGGAAAAAAGGTGCTGCTCCTTGATCTGGATCCCCAAGGAAATGCGACAAGCGGTTGTGGCGTAATTAAAAGTAAACTGAAGAATAGTATTTATGATGTACTGATTAATGAAGTTCCCATGGAGAGGATTATTAAACAAACAGAGTTAACCGGTTTATTTATTGCGCCTGCTCAAATCGAGCTGGCCGGTGCTGAGATTGAACTGGTTGGACTGGAACAAAGAGAAGGCAAGCTTGCTTCAGCTCTCATGAGCATTAAAGGTGACTATGATTTTATTATTATTGATTGTCCTCCCTCCCTGGGTTTGCTTACCCTCAATGCTTTAACCGCCGCAACGGATGTCCTTATTCCTGTTCAATGTGAGTATTATGCTCTGGAAGGTCTTAGTTTGTTGATGGATACGATTCAAAGGGTCAAGGGCCGCTTAAACCCTCGCTTAAATATCCTGGGTGCGCTGCTGACTATGTTTGATGCCCGGACCAATTTAGGTATTCAAGTGGTTGATGAAGTTAAAAAGTACTTTAAAAGCAAGGTTTTCTCGACCATTGTACCGAGGAATGTGCGGCTGGGAGAGGCTCCAAGCCATGGCAAGCCGATTGTCCTTTATGATGATCGTTCACGGGGCGCAGAGGTTTATCGCGATTTAGCAGAGGAGGTATTGCAGCGTGTCTAAAAAAGCTTTAGGTCGTGGCCTGGAAGCCTTGATTGGTGCCGAACCCGTGGGCAATGAAGCCTCAGTTCAAGAGATTGAGCTGGATAAAATACGTGTTAACCCCGATCAGCCAAGGAGGAGTTTTAATCAGGAAAGTATGGAAGAGTTAGCAGCCTCCTTAAAGACTCATGGTTTGCTTCAGCCCATCTTAGTTCAACTTAAAGATGAAGAATATATTATTGTTGCCGGTGAAAGACGTTATCGTGCCGCCATATTAGCCGGACTTGCCAAGATTCCCTGCCTGATCAAAACAGGAAGCGAGCAGGAGTTAGCTGAAAAAGCTTTGATCGAAAACATCCAAAGATCAGATCTTTCACCAGTTGAAGAAGGCCTGGCTTATGCCCGCCTCATTAAAGAATACGATCTGACCCAGGAGCAGGTGGCCGAGAGAGTCGGCAAGGGGCGCCCCACAGTGGCCAACCTCCTCCGTATCATTCAATTGCCGGATCCGGTGCTCCATTTGATTCAGGAAGGTAAATTGAGTCTTGGTCATGCTAAGGTTCTCTTAGGGATTAAGGATTCATCCCTGCAAGTGCTTTTGGCTCAGAAGGTGGCAAAAGAAAGTTTACCGGTGAGAGAATTAGAAAGTCTGATTTTAAAATATACTGAGCAGCAGGAGACGCCTAAAAAAGCTAAAGCGAAGAATTTATACCTATTCACTCAGATTGAAGATCAACTGCGGTCTTCATTTCAAACGAAGGTAAAAGTTAAAGGAGATGCCGGTAGAGGCAAAATTGAAATTGAGTATTTTTCTGAAGATGAGTTTAATCGTCTTTTGGAGATATGGAATATCAAAGTTGATTAGAAATGTTCCACGTGGAACATTTTCTTTTGCACTATCAGACAGTATAAGCTAAGTGCAACCAGCGACTTCGCCTCATTTGCAAGCATGGGTTTAAAGTAATAAAGTGGGAAAGCAGTGTTCTCGGGGGTTTCTTTACCCTTGTCAAAATCCTCAAGGGTACATATTAACTGTATTTGATAAAAGACTTCGGAGGAATGAGTATTGATTTCTAGGTTTTTGTAAGCTATAATCCATGTAATGTTTATTTGAGACCCTCTTGTGCTCAGGAACTAGATTAAAATAGTTTGTTGTTCCACGTGGAACACTTATATTAACTGAGCCGAGTTCAATGATAAATAATAGTATCTGATTCGATAGTGCTGCGGGTATATGGGAGTTGCTTTACATGGATAAGCAAATTCAGAAACAGGAAACAATATTGTGCGAAATGAACTGCGGGGTTGAGTTGGAAAAAAATTGTTCCACGTGGAACAGTGATGAAGGTGAAAATGTGCTGGGTACAATTGTGAATTCGTTAGCGATCATTGGCGGAGCCTTGGTGGGTATACTTTTCGGTAAAGCTCTGCCTGAAAAAATAAAAAGGACAGTGATCCAAGGGATAGGACTGGCGGTTATTCTCATTGGTTTAAGTATGGCTTTGGAAACCAATAACCCGCTGGTGGTTATCGGAAGCTTAGTTTTGGGAGGAATAATCGGCGAATGGATTGATATTGAGGATAAGCTCCAGCAGCTGGGGCAATGGCTGGAAAGTAAATTTGCTAAAGGAGGAAATGGCAATTTCACCAAAGGATTTGTTTCCTCAAGCTTAATGTTTTGTGTGGGGGCTATGGCTATCATGGGGGCTCTGAAAAGTGGACTTGAAGGAGTCCATGACATACTCTATGCCAAATCCTTGCTGGATGGCATTACCTCCATTGTCCTGGCTTCATCGATGGGGATCGGTGTATTGGTTTCCGCTGTTCCGGTCTTTCTTTATCAGGGGGGGATAACAATCTTGGCTGCACTCCTGCAAGGATTTCTTTCGGATCCCGTTATAGCGGAGATGAGCGCCACGGGTGGATTACTCATTGTTGGAATTGGTCTGAACATACTTGAGATTAAAGAAATAAAGGTAGGAAATCTACTGCCGGGAATATTTATTGCGGTACCCATCACTATGCTGCTATCGCAGATGGCTTAGCCGTAAAAATGGATTGAGGAGGGATACTATGAATCTGGAAGAAATAATGCCCTTATCCTACTGGGCGATTGCTTTGGTGGCTGTATTATGTATCGTCGAATTTATTTGGATTGTTATTTTGCAGAATCGCCTGAAGGGGTTTCAAAAATCCTATCTCGCCCTTCAAACCTTTCTTGATGGGAGCTCACTGGACCAACAGCTTAAAGAATATATAAGTGGGGTTAACCATATTAAGGACAATGTGGAAAAGATGGAAAAGAGAATGGACCAAGTAGAGCTTAAGCTCCGTTCTTCCATCGATAGAGCTGAGTTGGTGAGGTTCAACGCCTTTGACAATATGGGAAGCGATCTGAGTTTTGCCTTAGCATTGCTTAATCAACAGGGAGACGGTGTCGTTCTTTCATCGATTAATAATCGCGAGGAATCAAGAGTCTATGCTAAACCGATAAGCCATGGCGAATCCAGTTATCATCTATCTCAGGAAGAAAAGGCAGCCATAGGAAAAGCCAAGGAAACGATCAAGATTTAAGTACAATATGAGTTAAAGCCTATAGTGGTATTTAAATAAAGCAGGGGTTGTCGCAAAACGTTGGTGAGCAGTGCGACAGCCCCATTTTTAATAGTTCTCATTATTGATAGTTTTACTGTATACTTGAAAAGTCCCCCAAAGAAAGAAGCAACCATTTTACCCGCCTTCTCAAAACAGAATCGCTTGACACCCCGTAATGATGGACTATTTGTCTAAGCGAGTAGGTCCCAGATAGGTAATCACTAACCGCTTGCTCTTTGAGTTCCTTTAAGCAGGTCCTTCACGTTGCAATAGAAAGATGTATTTTAATTGGCGGCTCAGGTCGCCGATGCTGTGGATATCCTTTTAAAAGCACAGCATTCAGAAGTTGAAGTCCTGTTACAGCGCGAAGGGTAACACAAAGGAGATATCCCATTGGAATTATGTGTTATTACTTCCCTTGACACTATATCGGAACACCGATATAATGAATTTAGGTGATAAAAATGACAATACAAAAGCTTTTGCATGATATGCAAATGTCCCGTTATCGTTTATCGAAAATCAGTGAGATTCCGTGGGCAACTCTCGCGGATATTTATTCCGGGAAAACCCATTTGCACCGATGTGGTGCAGGAACCCTTTCCAAACTGTCCAAAACACTTGGTTTATCCATTGAGGAACTGTTGGCACTGGAAACAGAGCCGGAAAAAAACACAGCCGCCGGGAAACCAAACATAAAAACTTACTTGGAAACCGGGCTGTCCGAGAGTGTCCAAAAAGCAATAAAAGACTATTTGCAAGGCGAAAAGGCGCAGGTGCTCTATCTTGACTGCTTGTGGAATGAGTTATATGGAGCCATTAATGCCGACCTTTGGGCTGGCTTAATTACTGAGGAACAGGCAAGCTATCTGCGTGCGAAATATCTTGGTACAGAGGGAAAGGAGGATGGCAGTGATGATTGATTTTTCATTGTGTGAAGTAAATAAATTCAGAGCTTATGGTGGGGCAAATGGGAATAAAATCAATATTCTTTATGAGGGCAATAGCTATATGCTTAAATTCCCGCCTGTTCCAAGCCGCAATAAAACCATGAGTTACACCAACGGATGTATCAGTGAATACCTTGCCTGCCATATCTTTGCATCCCTCGGATTCAAAACCCAGGAGACCCTGCTCGGAACCTATACTGATCCACGCGGGAAGGAAAAAGTGGTAGTGGCCTGCGGAGATTTTACCGAAGGCGGCAAAAGACTCATTGAGTTTGCGCATCTGAAGAATACCTGTATTAGCAGTGAACAGAATGGATATGGCAAAGAACTTTCATCCATCATGCAGGCAATAGATGAGCAGATGCTTCTGCCGCCGGATCAGCTTCGGGACTTCTTTTGGGATATGTTTATTGCCGATGCACTGCTGGCTAATTTTGACAGGCACAATGGAAACTGGGGCATTCTTGTAAATGAACAGTCTAAGACGGCTGAAATTGCCCCTGTTTACGACTGCGGTTCCTGTCTCTACCCGCAGCTGGCAGCCAAGGATATGGGGGATGTCCTGAATAGTGAAGATGAGATTGACAGACGGGTTTATGTTTTCCCTGCCTCGTCCATTGAGGAAGACGGAAAGAAGATTTCCTACTTCGAATTTATCTCTTCCCTGAGAAATCCAGACTGCACGGCGGCTCTAAAAAGAGTTTCCGCACGGATTGATATGGAAAAAATACGCATGCTCATTGATAAAACACCGACGCTGCTTCCAGTACAAAAGGAGTTTTATACTGTAATAATCTCAGAGCGAAAGGCAAAAATCATTGATTACAGCATGGAAAAACTCATGAAACTGAAGGGACAGGATCTGGAGCGAGATGAACAACAAAACGGTGGACTGCAGTTTACCATGTGACTAAATCCTTGTGAAAAAGAACCCTGCTACCAAGGGGGCACCGGCTTCAAATGGCATCATTATTGCGGAAAAGCCTTCAAGCTAAAATGATTGAAGGCTTTATTGTTTACAATTCACTCGTATTGTAAAGGAAAAAACAGACAGCAGGCGATATAATATAAAATATAAGTTGACGCCAAGGCCCCATCAGGCTCTAGCGGCATCTTTTTTGTCTCCCTCAAGGCAGGATAGAGAGGAGGAATTCGTGGATGGAGGGCCCTGTTCCGGACTCAAAGGCACTGCCCTTCAGGATGAAAACCGTGATTCTGAATAAGGAAGAAGAAGGAGAGTTCCCGGCCGCCTGATATTGTCCCCAAACGCGACAACGTTGTCGCGTTTGGGGACAAAGTTCGTGCCGGATGCAATTCCCCAAGAATGGGAGGGCCTGAAAGCTGAATCCATATGTTGAAATCCATATAGCGATCCCCTCAATGACGAAGAGACTGTCTTATGGCGACGGTCTCTTTGCTCGTTGAGTTATGAATATCAGCTGAATAACCTTATATAAAATATACAATGATGAATTAAGAGATCCTCGTTTTAATATAAGCATTGGCCAGAAGCTCACTCATCGTCTCCGCCATCTTCCAAACCAAGCCGAGGCGGGTATTCTGCAGAACCATGTATTCCATAAACCCTCCTACATTGACAATACCGGTGAGATGAACTTCTCCCACAGAGGGAAGTTCTTTGTGAACCCCTGCTCCAGGTTTTAAAGGCCCATTAGCCAGGGTGATATTGCCCACAGAATCCATCTTGCCCAGGCAAGCATCAATGGCGATGATAAAAGGGTTATAATAGGAGTTCTGGATATACTTAATATACTCCGGTAAATTCGTGGCATGTACCGGCTGCTCAAGGGTCCCCAAAACACTGAGCTTAGGTAAACCCCTTTGGCTCAGATAAGTACCGATTAAGGGACCAAGGGCATCACCGGTGGAGCGATCTGTGCCAATACATAAAATCACCAGAGGGCGGTGGCGTTCACTGTGCAGAACATCGATCAGACGGGCCTCCATTTTCTGGGTGCCAATCTTATCATCAAAATGGGCCTTGTATTTATGAGACTCGGTAAACACCGAAAGTATGCTCATGAGTTCCCCTCCCAAAATATGTAAAACAATATATGTCTAAATTATTCCCCTGTTGCCGGGAATTTATGCATGAGTGGTAAGAAGAAGCCATAAGCATGAGGCAGGGGGGAGTATTTTATGAATAAAAGAGTCATTTTTCAAATTGCTGCAACCTATGTTGGAGCAGTTATGGGAGCAGGCTTTGCCTCTGGTCAGGAGATACAACAGTTTTTCGCTAATTTCGGCAGTGCAGGAATCATCGGGATTCTGTGCAGCACGGTTCTCTTCGCCGGCCTGGGGTGGATCATGCTTGATCTGCAGAAACGGTGGCAAGTGACCTCCTATGCCGATTTTTTTGAACGTTTATTTGGCAAGCGCTGGGGCAGCAGAATGGACATCCTCGTGAGCCTGCTTTTATTCATTGGCATGGTGGCCATGATGTCAGGGGCTGGGGCAGTTTTTCGGCAGTTCTTTAATTTATCCCCTTGGCTGGGCATTCTGATCACAGCTTTGATCATATCCCTGGCCCTGTGGTTCAAGGGAGAAGGTGTGCTTTGGATCAATAGCATGCTTATACCCCTGAAATTCGTGTTCTGCATCGGCATCGGCATATGGGCTATACTCTTTGCTACGGGAACAAAAGATGCGGGGATAGAACTTGCCGTCAATCCTCTTATCCATAATTGGCTGCTCTCCAGTATTCTTTATGTTTCATTTAATCTAACCTTGGCGATGGTGGTCTTCGCCTCTCTCGGCAAGGAAGTTCAGAGGCCGGAAGGCCGTCTTGGAGCTTTATTGGGCGGAATGGCCCTGGGCCTATTTGCCCTGGTGATTGCCCTGACACTTTTGAAGTTTCCTGAAGTCAGAGGTTTTGAGATACCCATGGTTGCCGTAGCGGGAAGCTTAGGATCATGGCCGGGCTTTTGCTATGTGACTGTCCTCTGGTTAGCTATGCTCACGGCAGCTATAGGCAATGGTTTTAGTCTGATCACCCATATGGAGAAGAAATTCAAATTCCATTATAAAAAGGCGGCAGCCCTCCTCCTCCTGTTGGTCGTTCCTCTTTCAGGGGTGAAATTCTCTTTAATAGTAAAAATGATCTATCCCCTATTTGGCTATCTGGGATTGGTGTTTATTCCCGTGCTCTGTTGGTCCTGGTTAAAAAGATAGGTGGGTACCCTTGCGGATACGGTTATTTTTGGGATAAGATAGATTGAAGGGGACTTTTTCAGTGATAGACTTGTAAGCATGGATTGGCAAGGAGTGATGGGGTGCATGAGATGTCCTTGATGGGTGGGGTCTTTGAAGCTATTGAAGCAACTTTAGCCCATCATCATGTAAAAAAGGTGCTTTTGGTAAAGCTTAAAATCGGACAATTAACCAATGCGGAGCCTGATGCCTTACAGATGGCCTTTGCCGCCTTTGCCCAAGGAACTGTGTGCGAAGGTGCTGAACTTCAGATTGAAATGTTGCCGGTAAAGGGCCGCTGCCGGAGCTGCAGTGAAGAATTTATGGTGCCGGGACTTATTTTTGCCTGCCCGGTTTGTCAACATCTGGGGATTGATATTACACAGGG
The DNA here is from genome assembly GCF_007830365.1 of Desulfitobacterium sp. LBE. NCBI lineage: Bacteria > Bacillati > Bacillota > Clostridia > Eubacteriales > Desulfitobacteriaceae > Desulfitobacterium > Desulfitobacterium sp. LBE. The sequence continues at coordinate 3,533,023 of NZ_VLKD01000001.1, forward strand.
AGAAGAATTGCTTCTGGAAAGTTTGGAGGTTGAAGAATGAGCAGCCAGCGTGAAATTGCCGTTATGGCCAATTTACTGCAGAATAATGACATTCATGCGGAAATCAATCGCAAGCACTTTGAACATAACAACTGCTTAGCCGTTAATATGATCGGTTCCCCGGGGGCAGGGAAAACTACTCTCCTGGAACGAACGCTGTCCCATTTAAAAGAGAAGCACAGCATCGCCGTGATCGAGGGGGATATCTTCACCAGGAGAGATGCTGATCGGATAGCCCAGCATGATATTCCTGTGGTTCAGATCAACACCGGCGGCGGCTGTCATTTGGATTCCAAAATGGTCGAGAAAGTTCTTACTGAATTTCAGTGGGATAATTTAGATCTGATGATTATTGAGAATGTGGGCAATCTCGTCTGCCCCGCCGATTTTGATCTGGGGGAAGAATTTAAGGTGGTTGTCCTTAGCGTCGTTGAAGGGGATGATAAACCTGCAAAGTACCCGGTGATTTTTCGCAATTCAAAAGTGGCCGTCTTAAATAAGATGGATTTATTGGCTTTGGTGGAAACGGATTTGGACGCCATGAAGAAAGATATATTTAACATCAATCCGGAGATTAAAATTTTTGAGGTTTCTTGCCGTACCGGAGAGGGTCTGCAAGAATGGGTCCAGTGGCTTGATGAACAAGTAAGGCAGGCAAAAGGTAAGAATGCATGAGCAGCAACCATTACCAGCAAGGATTAGATCACCTCGAAGCTGGGCAGCTTCGGGAAGCAGAAGAAGACTTCTTGCAGCACTTGGCTCAATGTCCGGAAGATGCGATGGGTTATAATAAATTAGGCCTGGTCTATGGGAAAAGCCATGATTTTGAACGTGCTAAAGGGTGTTTCCTTAAAGCCATCGCATTGGACGAAGGATGTATTCATGCCTGGAATAACTTGGGGAACATAGCCCGTCAAGACGGGGACCTGGATCAAGCCATTCGTTATTACCAAAAGGCAGTAGATATCGACCCGATTAATCCGATTCCCGCTAAGAATTTAAAGAGGGTACAAAGACAAGCCAAATGGTCCTTTTCAAGAATAAAGTACCTGTTCGGGAAAAATAGAGATTAATTCTTATCGATTGTCCATGGTCCGTAAAAATCTATCTTGGTGAGTAGGGGACCTTAAATTTAGAGGAAGTTAAAGGGCAAAGGTCGAATAGTCTTAGCAAGAAAAGAGCGTTGAATGGAAAGGGTGATCTTAATGTATGTGAAGCAATTTATGACTTCTCGAGTATTTACAGTGAGCCCGGAAGATAATATTGCCGATACCATGGCTCTCATGCGAGAGAAGCAAATCAACCGTTTACCTGTAGTTGATAAAGGCAAGCTCGTAGGGATTGTTACGGACGGAGATCTGCGCGAGGTATCCCCCTCGCCGGCAACGACACTCAGCATTTTTGAATTGAATTATCTGGTGGGGAAAACGTCGATTCGCGATGTGGCGGTCAAAAAAGTCATCACTTGTACCCCGGATACCAAAATTGAAGATGCAGCCCTGCTCATGAGGGAACATGGCATAGGTGCTTTGCCGGTCGTCGAGAACGGCAAGCTGGTGGGGATTGTGACCGAGTCGGATATTTTTGATACCTTCCTGGACATTATGGGCTTCCGCAGCCCTGGTCAGCGCTTTGTTATTGAGACCAAAGATGAAGTAGGCGTCATGGTGGATTTATCCTCCATCATGAAAGAGCACGATGTGGATATTACCAGCTTAGCGGTCTATCATTTAAAAGATAACAGAGTTCAGATTCTCGCCCGCCTTAACGGGGACCGGGTGAATGAAGTCAAAGAAAGTCTCGTGGCTAAAGGCTACAGTTTAAGTCATTGATATGCGGAAAAGCACCTTGAGGGTGCTTTTCTGCTATAGGCGGGGTTTGTTTGAACGCAGCTTTCTTCTGTATTTAATCTTCTCGCGCCATGAAGTATAATAAAGAAGACTCTGCTCATTAGCAATAGAGCTAAAAATTGGTGAGTTTGAGCCGGAACACCTCGGCAAGATGGAATTTTACCTTGAGGCTCTTGACCGCGACATCAGGAAAGCGGATGAAAACCCGAGCGTAGGACTTATCCTCTGTACTAAGAAGGATGCGACGGTTGTCGAGTACGCATTGAGCCGTAGCCTGTCACCTGCTATGATTGCGTCTGCAGTGAGACGATACACCGTGGGTTCGAAGAGAGAGATTGCAAAGTTACCCTATAGAAACGAATCGTTAGCTTTTGGATATTTTTTAGGGGTAGTATCCTGAGCTTACAAGGAGGGGAAGTCCATGAACAGCTTCGATATGCTCATTTTGGCTATCATGCTTATCGGCGCAATCCAAGGATACCGCAAAGGCCTTATTTCCGGCTTAATCAGTCTGGGCGGCTCGCTTCTTGGACTTGTTCTCGCTGCCAAAAACTATCCAATCCTGCTGCAATGGTTAGAGCAAAACACTCCTTTAAGAGACTGGCTGGAAACAGTCATGTATCAGCGCATGCTGCCTTCCGTGCAAGCCAAGGCAGCCATGATTCAGGAAGAGACACTGGATAAAATCCTCTCCATGTTTCCTGAAGAGTTCAAAGATATTCTCAGCGGCTCTAATCTGCCCGATATGCAGATCTACACGGACAGTGTCATGCAATCCATTGCCCAAAACTTCACCCAGGCTTTCGCCGATAATGCTTTAAAGATCATTTCCTTTGCCTTGATCTACTTTGGGGTGATTCTGCTCGTGGAGATCGTTTCCGCCATACTGCTGGCTCCTTTGGGTTTATTGACGACCACCATCAATGGGGGGGGCGGATTCATCGTCGGCGGGTTGGTTACCTTCCTCGGTCTGGCTATTTTTGTCGGGCTGTTTTCTCCCTTGATAACGATGGCTAACCCAGATGAGACCATAGGGTTCTTCGAGAACTCGACGCTTTATCCCTATTTAAAAGACACCTTCGCCTACTTAGGGGAGCTCCTGCGTTTTAATATTGAACAGGGTTTGAAGTGGCCCCTGGATTTACAGGAATTGAATTTGCCCATCGACCTTAAGGATATTCCTTTGCCTAATCTGCATAACGTTGATTTATGATCGGCAGCCGAGGGCACAATGTGTAATGGCAAACGAGAAAAAGGGGGCTCATTGTTGTGATTTCTTTGCAAATAGGAGATATAATTCGTCTGCGCAAACCACATCCCTGCGGGAGCACGGACTGGAAAGTCATGCGCACCGGTATGGATTTTCGTATTCAGTGCCTGGGATGTCAGCATCAGGCCTGGATTCCCCGGGTCAAGCTGGAACGGCAGCTGAAAGAGGTTCTTCAAAAAGCTCATCCTGAGCAATCCTAGGGAAAGCTTGCGGTTTGGCCGAGATTCCCCTATAATCTTAGAGGGTTTGAGTGAAAATAAGCTGGAGGTTTTTTAAACATGACATTGCATGCAGGGATTGTTGGTTTGCCTAATGTAGGAAAATCAACATTATTTAATGCCATAACTCAAGCGGGTGCAGAAGCCGCAAATTACCCCTTTTGCACAATTGACCCCAATGTAGGAATGGTACAGGTACCGGATGCCCGCCTGCAGGTTCTCGCGGAGATGGTTCATCCTGATAAAATAGTCCCTGCTACGGTGGAATTTGTGGATATTGCCGGATTGGTCAAGGGAGCCAGCAAGGGAGAGGGATTGGGAAATAAATTCTTATCCCATATCCGGGAAGTGGATGCCGTTGTTCATGTGGTTCGCTGCTTTGAAGACAGCAATGTGGTCCATGTGGAAGGCAGTGTGGATCCGAAGCGGGATATCGACATCATCCAGCTGGAGCTTATCCTCGCCGATATGGAAAGCGTAGAAAAGCGTTTGGAGCGTTCGGCTAAGCTCTTGAAATCAGGGGATAAAAAGGCCCAGGCTGAAGTAGCCCTGCTCAACCGTTTAAAAGAGACCCTGGATGCCGGTCTGGCAGCCCGTTCCTTGGAATTCAGCGATGAGGAGCGGGAAATCTTGAAATCCTTCCCTCTCTTAAGCATGAAGCCGGTTCTCTACGCCGCCAATGTGAGTGAAGAGGAAATAGCCCAGCCTGACAATAACCCTTATGTCCGCAAAGTAAGGGAAATAGCCGCCGCGGAAAATTCAGAGGTAGTGGTGGTCTGCGCCAAGATCGAGGCTGAGATTGCCGAGCTGGAAGAAGAGGAGAAAAAGGTTTTCCTGGAAGACTTAGGTCTTACAGAATCCGGTTTGGACCGCCTGATTCGTGCCGCTTTCCATTTGCTTGGCCTGATGACTTATTTTACAGCAGGTCAAATCGAAGTAAGAGCTTGGGAGATTCGCCGGGGAATGAAAGCGCCGCAAGCGGCTGGAGTAATTCACACTGACTTTGAGCGGGGATTTATCCGCGCGGAAGTGGTTGCCTATAAGGACTTCGTGGAAAATGGCGGTCTTAATGGGGCCAAAGAAAAGGGTCTGGTTCGTTTAGAAGGAAAAGAATATGTCATGAATGACGGCGATATCGTTCATTTTCGCTTTAATGTTTAATACATTTGCCGCTGCGATAAGAATTTCCATTTGCATAGTTTTGGTCAAAGTGCTATAATCTTTAAATGGTAGTCTTTATGTAGTCTTCCAGACTATGTATCCCTGCCCCTGTCATGGGGGCCGCAAGTCCGAGGGGAGGTGCAATTATGAAAGCGTACGAAGTACTTTATGTCATCCGTCCTGATTTGGACGATGAGGCAGTTGCCGCAACAGTGGACAAGTTATCCGAAGTTGTTACCAACAACGGCGGAGCAGATGTCGCTATTGATAAATGGGGCAAACGCCGCTTAGCTTACGAAGTTAACGATTATCGGGAAGGTTTTTACATCCTGATGAACTTTAATGGTGAAGCTCGTACGGCACAAGAGGTGGAGCGGATCATGAAGATCTCCGATGCCGTTGTGCGTTTCCTGACCACAAAAAAAGAAGATTAGTAGGGAGGGGTTACTATGTTGAACCGGGTTGTTTTAATAGGCCGTTTAACGAAAGACCCCGAGTTACGTTATACCCCGAACGGAGTTGCGGTGGCCAGCTTTAGCTTAGCTGTGGATCGCAATTTCAAGAATGCTAACGGGGAACGGGAAGCGGATTTTATTCCATGTGTAGTATATAGACAACTGGCTGAGCTTTGTGCGAATTATCTTGCCAAAGGTAAATTAGCAGCTGTCGACGGGCGGTTGCAGGTTCGCACTTATGATGCTCAAGATGGGCAACGCCGTTGGGTTTATGAGGTCGTCGCTGAGAACGTGCGCTTCCTTAGTCCCAAAGATGGCGGAAATTCCGGATATGGAGCATCTTCAGGAGCCAGTGATGCAGGGACTTATGGTCATGAAGTGAGCTTAGATGACGATATCCCATTCTAAATCGGAAAGGGAGTGAATTTTATGAAACGTGAACGCGGACGCCGTCCAAGAAAACGGGTATGCAGCTTTTGTGTCGATAAGGTAGAGTCCATCGACTACAAGGATACACATAAAATACGCAAGTATATTACCGAGCGCGGCAAGATTCTACCTCGCCGTATTTCTGGAAATTGTGCAAAGCATCAACGTCAGGTGACAGTAGCGATTAAAAGAGCTCGCCACATTGCGTTATTGCCTTATATCGTAGAATAAAGAATGAGGGGGAGCTGTTGCTCCCCTTTTTATACTTTCCTTGCAGGAAATCAGTGCCGGATTAGCGAACATTTTTTAGATGGGGATTAATAAGGTTATAACATACGGTACAGTGATAAAATATGACGGGAGGGGCACCCGTGGCTGAAGTCGATATCGTCAAAGGGTTAAAAGCCATTGAAGAGATTAAGGTAGAGATGCTTAAAGCACAGTGGGCCATGCAGGAGGGATCTCTGCGTGGATCGGAAGGAGATACGCTCCAAGGTTTAGCTGATCTTGTTGCTTTAAGCTATTTGCTGACCCGCCGCATGGGGTTCGATTTTTCAAAGTTGGATCGCACTTTATTGCAGCGTTTAGAGGAATGGAAAACCGAGGATCACCATAAAGTAGAAACTCAATGGGGTGATATCAGCTTATTATTAAGCTATCTGGCCCCTGAAGATTGAACGAGACCGCGTTCAGTAATAGATTGGAGCATCGGAATGTACGTCAGTGACCAAAAAACCACCAATACCCTAGCAGTGCTTATCCTGGTGATCGGACCCTGGCTCGGAGTCTCTATGCAGGTTTGGGGATGGATGCTGGATATTCTCTTGCTTATCGCCTTGCTATGGGTTGGACGAAGTGTGGGAAGACAAGGATTGCGCTATGGGCTGGTCTTTTTGATTTCAGGGTATGGGCTGGCCTTGCTTTTCGGTGGAGCTTCTTCTTTCCACTACTTTAGCTTTGTTCCCTGGGCAGCCTTAGTCACCCTATGGGGAATACGGGCCAATGTTCCCCAGCGGGCTCTTGTTTTCTGGAGTTTAGTCGCGGCAGGGATCCTGGGAGTATTGCCTACCCTGGCCATGCTCATGCAAGGGATTCCCCAGGAAAGCATCCAGAGCTTTGTGCAAAATATGATGGAGCAATACCGTCAGGCGGGCATGCTGGAAAGCTTAAAAACTCAAGGCATATCTGAGCTGGAGCTTCAGTCCTTATTTGAACAAATCGTCAATACTCTGATTATGCTGACTCCCGGTCTGGTAGCCATTACAGCCCTTGCCAAGTGGGGGGCCGTCTATTATGCTTTCCTGCGCTGGATACGGATTTCAGGCCGGGAATACCGTCCTTTTACGGAATGGCGGCTGCCTTGGTATGCTATATGGGGAATGAATTTTGCCATTGTCAGTTACCTTCTGGGCGACCAATTCCAATGGCTGGCTATTAAGAGCATCGGCATCAATCTTATGCTGGTTTACGGAGTCGTTGCTTTTGTCCTGGGAAGCGCTCTTTTTGTTGCCCTGCTCCAAAAACCTTGGTTATCAGGGTTTTTCCGGTTCGTCCTGCTCTTCTCCAGTGTTCTTTATATACAAGTGACGGCTATAGTCTTAATTATCATGGGTTTATTGGATCTGGTGCTGGATTTTCGCCATATGCCCATCCGCAAAAAAGAAGATTCGGATTAACCAGTGCTCAAAGGGCCATGATAGCAGAATGGAGGGTTTTCAATGAAAGTTATTTTAAAAGCAGATGTCAAAGCGTTGGGAAAGAAAGGGCAAGTTTATGAGGTTTCCGATGGATACGCACGAAATTTCCTTTTTCCCAAAGGCTTAGCCGTAGAAGCCACCTCGGGCAATCTCAATGACCTGGCTTCCAAAAAAGCCAATGAAGAAAAGAAGAAAGAGCAGGAGAAGCAGGAGGCTCAAACCCTGGCGGCCAAGCTCAGCTCCCTTTCCATAGAGATCCACACCAAGAGCGGGGAAGGCGGCAGGCTTTTTGGCTCTGTTACCAATAAAGAAATTGCCGAGGCGCTCAAAGCAAGCCATGGCATTAATCTGGATCGCCGCAAGCTGGAGCTGAAAGAACCCATCAAAGCCTTGGGAACCTTTAATGTGCAGGCCAAGCTGCACCCGGAAGTCACGGCACAATTTCAAGTCCATGTCAAAGCATCATGATCAGGCAACTGTGAAAGGGGTCCCTAATGAAAGGGTTATTAAATCATTGGTTTAAAAAGAACGAAACCGAACCAATTCAAGAGGCAGAGGAAACCAACCAACCAAGCAGCCAAGTGGAAGAGCTGAAGGAGGATGTCCGGAACAGCCATGAGCAATGGCATCATGAAGTGGATGCCCTCTATAGTCTGCTCGTTAATTACTACGGGAGCGATAAATTGGTTTTAAAGGCCACCCGCCTGGAAGCCATTCATCTTATCCAATCCGATACCATCGGGGAGCGTACGGCCGGTCTGCTCAAGATCATTTTGGACGATCCCACAGACCGCCCCCTGCCCAGTGAAGAGGAGATTCCTCAGCTGCTGATGGAAATTGAGGACCACTTAGCTGAGCTGATCGCCCGCAGGGCTGTTGAAGACCGTTTGGATAAAGCGGTGGCAGATAAAATGCAGGAGCGGCATGAGGATTATGTCAAAGAAATAAAAAGCCAGCTTCTCAAGGAAAATTCCGGACCGGATAATGCCCAGACCCTCAAGAAATTAGCCCATATCGAAAAGATGAATCTGGTGAAACTGGCCAGTTCTGTTGCGGAGGTTCTGCGGCCTCAGGCTGTTGAAGAAATCATCGGCCAGGAAGTTCCCATGCAGTTTCTCCTGGCTAAGCTGGCTACGCCCTATCCCCAGCACATCATTATCTATGGGCCTCCGGGTGTGGGCAAAACGTCGGCGGCCCGGGTAGCCTTAGAGGCCGTCAAAAAGAATGTCAATTCTCCCTTTGCCGAGAGTGCTCCCTTTGTGGAAGTGGATGGTACGACCCTGCGCTGGGATCCCCGGGATGTTACCAATCCCTTATTGGGCTCCGTGCATGATCCCATCTATCAGGGAGCAAAGCGGGATCTGGCCGAGACCGGGATTCCTGAGCCGAAGCTGGGTTTAGTCAGTGATGCTCATGGGGGTATTTTATTTATCGATGAAATCGGGGAGATGGACCCTGTTCTCTTAAATAAGCTGCTTAAAGTCCTGGAGGATAAACGGGTTGCTTTCGAATCCGCTTATTATGACCCCAACGATCCTCAGGTGCCTCTCTATATCAAAAAGCTTTTTGAAGAGGGTGCCCCTGCCGACTTTGTGTTAATTGGGGCAACCACCCGGGATCCCAGGGAGATCAACCCTGCTTTGCGTTCCCGCTGCGGGGAGATTTATTTTAATCCCTTGGAACCAAGGGATATTCAGCATATCGTTTCCCAGGCTGCCCAAAAGCTGGGAGCGAACCTGGAGGCCAAAGTACCGGAGGTTATCAGTGAGTATGTCTTTGAAGGCAGGAAGGCCAATACCATCCTTACCGATGCTTATGGACTGTCCCGTTACCGCCATCCGGAACAGGAAGTTCTGGTGAAGGCTGAGGAAGTTTATGAAGTATTGCGTTCAGCCCGGCTTACCCCCTATATCTCCCATAAGGCGGCAGACCGCGGTGAAACAGGAAAGATATTGGGTCTCGGCGTTCATGGTTTTGTCGGTTCCGTCCTTGAGCTGGAGGCCATCGTTTTTCCGGGCCGGGAAGGAAAAGGCACCATCCGCTTCAATGAAACCGCCGGCAGCATGGCCCGGGACGCTGTCTTCAACGCCACGGCCGTGATTCGTTCCCTCACCGGCGAAGACCTCAAAGATTACGATGTTCATGTTAACGTGGTCGGAGGAGGGAATATCGACGGGCCCTCCGCAGGATGCGCCACCACCCTGGCCATCTACAGCGCGTTGAAAAACATACCGCTGCGGCAGGATATCGCCGTCACCGGTGAAATATCCATTCAAGGAAGAGTACGGCCCGTAGGGGGCATTGCCGAGAAGATCTTTGGCGCCAAGCAGGCCGGGGTAAAAACCGTCCTCATCCCCAAAGAAAATCAAGCAGATGTGCCCTCCGGCCTGCAGGGAATCCAGGTGATCCCCATCGAAACTTTCCGGGAAGCCCTTGAACATGCCTTATTTTAAGGTTTTAGGAGGAGAAGGACATGGAACTAACCAAAGTTCCTCCCCATAATTTAGAGGCGGAACAATCGGTTTTGGGCGCTTTAATGCTTGATCCGGAAGTGGGAAGCTCCGTTTTTGAAGTAGTGCAACCCGAGGATTTTTATCGGGATAATCACCGCCAGATCTTTCTCGCTCTGCGGGATCTCTTTGAAAAGGGAGATCCCATTGACTTGGTTTCCGTAGCGGAAAGTCTTCGCCAAAGCGGACGCCTTGAACAAATCGGTGGGATCGCCACTATTTCCCAAATCGCCCGCTCTGTCCCCTCTGCAGTCAATTGTGAGTATTATGCCAGGATTGTGGCGGAGAAATCCTTATTGCGCCAACTTATCCGCAGCAGCGGACAGATTGCCGAGAAAGGCTATGAACCGGGAGAAGCCGCCACATCCCTGTTGGAAGAAGCCGAAAAAATGATTATGGATCTGTCCCAGAGACAGGTGAAAGACGGCTTCGAGTCCATACGCAATATCCTGCTCAATACCTTTGAAAAAATTGAAGCCCTCTATGCCAACAAAGGCAGTCTGACAGGGATCCCGACCTTTTTTACGGAACTGGACCGCATGACCTCGGGCTGGCAGCCCTCGGATCTGATCGTGATTGCCGCCCGTCCTTCCATGGGTAAAACGGCCTTGGTGCTGAATATGGCCCAAAATGCCGCAGTAAGAGGGAAGGTCCCGGTGGCTCTCTTCAGCTTGGAGATGTCCAAGGAGCAATTGGTTCAGCGTATGCTTTGCTCAGAGGCGATGGTGGATCAGCAGCGGGTCCGGACCGGAGATTTATTGGACACGGATTGGCCTAAGCTTACCCGGGCGGTAGGCCCTCTCTCCGAGGCGGAGATTTTTATTGATGATACCGTAGGGATTTCCCTTGCCGAGCTGCGCTCCAAGGCCAGACGTTTAAAGATGGAACACGGCCTGGGCCTGATTGTCATCGATTACCTGCAGCTCATGTCTTTAGGCAGACGGGCGGAAAGCCGCCAGCAGGAAGTTGCCCAGATTTCCCGGGGGCTCAAAGGGATTGCCCGGGAATTGAATGTTCCGGTCATCGCCCTTTCTCAGCTTAACCGGGGTGTGGAGCAGCGTCAGGATAAACGGCCGATTATGTCCGACTTATTGGAATCTGGTGCCATCGAGGCGGATGCCGATGTCATCTCCTTTATCTATCGGGATGAATATTACAACCCTGAATCGGATAAAAAGGGGATCGCTGAAATCATTATTGCCAAACACCGGAACGGACCGGTGGGGTCGGTGGAATTAGGTTATCTTAAAGAATTTACAAAGTTTGTGAACCTGGATCGCCAGCATCTTTCGGCCTAAGGACTAAAGTCTTTAGGCTTTTCAGATTAATAGGTGCTGTTAGAAATGTTAAATATATGCGAACATTGACGAATGAAAGAACTTTAACGTTCGAATTTTTTATTGACAAGAAACAGGGGCGACTGCTAAGATAAAATAGGTCTGAGAATGATTTATGTTATTAAGGGAAGAATATTGAGGACTTACTCCAGTGAGGTCCAGCTTAAGGAGTCAACTAAGGAATCGTTCGGATAAGGATCCGAAAGGAATGAAGATTTAGGGGGACTTTTTTGTTGATTAATCGATACACACATCCTGAAATGGGGCAATTATGGCGGGAAGGCTATGAATATGAGCGATGGCTGGAAGTCGAGCTGGCCGTGGCTGAGGTGATGGCTGAGCGGGGTGAGATCCCCTCCCAGGCTCTGTCCGAGATTCGCAGCAAAGCCAAAGTCAATCCGGAACGAATTGCTGAGATAGAAAAGGTGGTTCGTCATGATCTCATCGCTTTTTTGCAGGGAGTTGTGGAAGAGATTGGGGAAGCGGGCAAATATCTGCATCTGGGGCTAACCTCCTCCGATGTTAAGGATACGGGACTCAGCTTGGTCTTAAGAGATGCCGGGCAGCTTTTGCTTAAAGATTTGCGGGAACTGCGTGAAGCCTTAGCCCAGCGGGCCGTGGAAAGCAAAGCTACCGTGATGGTGGGACGTACCCATGGCATTCATGCCGAGCCCCTGACTTTCGGCTTGAAACTGGCTTTATGGATGGCTGAGATCGACCGTCAGATCGAGCGCTTGGCAGCCGCCGTCGAGTCTATCGGGGTCGGCAAGATTTCCGGTGCCGTAGGGACCTATGCCAATGTATCACCGGAAGTTGAAGAAGCGGTTTGTGCCAAATTAGGGCTTAAGCCTGCCCTGGTCAGCAATCAGATTCTTCAGCGGGATCGCCATGCCCACTATGTCACAGCCTTGGCTTTGCTCGGGAGCACTCTTGAGAAAATGGCCACAGAGATTCGCAACCTTCAGCGCACAGATATTCTGGAAGTGGAGGAGCCATTTGCCGAAGGACAAAAGGGGTCTTCGGCCATGCCTCATAAACGAAATCCCATCGCCTGTGAGCAGATTGCGGGGATGTCCCGGCTGCTCCGGGGCAATGCCCTGGCTGCCATGGAAAATGTAGCTCTCTGGCATGAGCGGGATATGACTCATTCCTCGGTAGAGAGAGTGATTCTGCCTGACAGCAGCATTTTGCTGGATCATATGCTGCGGCAAATGACCAGAGTTATTAAAGGTTTACGCATTCGTTCCGATCAGATGATGGAGAATCTCCTCAAAACCTATGGCTTAACCTCCTCCCAACGGGTTCTGCTCGCTTTAGTCGATAAGGGCTGTATGCGGGAAGAGGCTTATCAGTGGGTTCAGCAGGCAGCCTTTGCCGCTTGGGATAACCGCCGGGATTTCCGGGAAGTGATTCAGGAAAATCCCCGGGTCATGGAGCTACTCACTGCTGAGGAAATCAACGCTTTGTTTGATTGGAGTTACCATCTTAAGCATATTGACGATATTTTTAAACGCTTGGGCTTAGGCAATTAATGGTTTAATGGCTCAAGAAGAAAGAACGGGGGAATCAGGTATGGCATCCGTAGTGTTAATAGGTACGCAATGGGGCGATGAGGGAAAAGGCAAGGTAACGGACTTCCTGGCCGAAAAGGCGGATTTAGTGGTCCGCTATCAAGGGGGGAACAACGCCGGACATACCGTCGTTGCCAAAGGAGAAGAGTTTAAACTTCATTTGATCCCTTCAGGAATTCTCTATGAAGATAAGACCTGCGTCATCGGCAACGGAGTGGTGGTTGATCCTAAAGTGCTGCTGGAAGAGCTGGCTTATCTGAGCGAACGGAAAGTAAAAACGGGAAAACTCCTGATCAGCTCCAACGCTCATGTCATCATGCCTTATCACCGCTTACTTGACGCTTTGGAAGAAGATTCCCGGGGCGAGCATAAAATAGGGACCACCAAGCGGGGCATCGGCCCGGCCTATATGGACAAAACCTTGCGGATCGGTATCCGGATCATGGATTTGATTGATGATGAGGAGTTTGCCGCTAAGCTCCGCCGTAATCTGCAGGAGAAGAATAACCTCCTGACCAAAGTATACGGTGTTGAGCCTTTGGACTACGACGCCATCTATCAGGAGTATTCCGGCTATGCCCAAAAGATTCGGAGTTTGGTGGCGGACAGCTCTTTAGTCATTGACGAGTCCTTGAAAGCCGGGGAAAAGGTTTTATTTGAAGGCGCTCAGGGCACCCTGCTGGATCTGGATCACGGAACCTATCCCTATGTCACCTCCTCCCATCCCATTGCCGGCGGAGCCTGCATCGGTGCCGGGGTTGGCCCTACCCGCATCAATCGGGTGGTGGGAGTCATCAAAGCCTATACCACTCGCGTCGGCGAAGGCCCCTTCCCTACCGAGCTGGCGGACGAGACCGGGGAGCTCATGCGTCAGAATGGTCATGAATTCGGCACCACCACCGGCCGGGCGCGCCGCTGCGGCTGGTTTGATGCGGTGATCGCCCGCTATGCTGTGCGGGTCAGCGGCATCTCTGATTTTGCTTTGATGAAATTGGATGTTTTGTCCGGTTTTGAAAAGATTAAAATCTGCGTGGGTTACCGGGTCAATAACGAAGTGATTTATGAGTTTCCCCAAAGTCAGAAGATATTTAAAGCGTGTGAGCCCGTCTATGAGGTTATAGAGGGCTGGCAGGAGGATATCACAGGAGTGACTCATTTTGAGGATCTGCCGAAAGCCGCTCAGGACTATGTCAGACGGATTGAGCAGCTCACGGAAACCCAGGTTACGCTCATTGCCGTCGGACCCGGCAGAGAACAGACCATCGTCCGCGGTGAGATTTTCTAAGTAGATCGGTAGTGCAGCAATGCCAGATGAATAAAACACATAGATGTTCAGCCGTTCAGAAATGGACGGCTGTTTTGGTACCCTGCCTTGTACATGTAACTTCTTGCTCTTTAATTTTGCATGGTTTATTTGAAGAAAGATATTTTTTAGTAAAAATATTGACAAGCCGTTAAATTTGCTGTAGAATTCGTATTCGTGAGTGAGTTTTGAGCCATTAGCTCAGTCGGTAGAGCACCTGACTTTTAATCAGGGTGTCCCGCGTTCGAGTCGCGGATGGCTCACCATTATCTATCAAAAACGCTTGTGTTCTAAGGAATGCAAGCTTTTTTTAATTTGTATGGATAAGAATCTCCCCTAATAGATACCATGCATAATATTTATCTGTTATATTCTATTGCATAATAATATTTATCTGTTGCATAATATTTACCTTGACAGGCAGGCCTCTTGGAGGCTAAAATTATCCTATCTTTCTGATTATTCGAGGGACAGAATAGGTATATCAGCAAACTTGAATAATCATAAAATCTGTTATAAGGAGAAGGTATAATGAAAAGAATGTTCGGTATCGTATTCTCTCTCGTCCTGACCCTTGGTCTTCTGTCCGGTTGCGGAGGAACGGATAAAGCTCCAGCTCCAGGCGGAGAACCCAACGCAGGCGGCAAAGAACCGGCTGCAACCGCCGCCTTTAAGATTGGCGGTACCGGTCCTCTGACCGGTGGAGCAGCCATTTACGGCAACGCGGCCAAGAATGGCGCGCAGATAGCTGTTGATGAGATTAATGCCCTGGGCGGCATCCAGTTCGAACTCAAATATGAAGATGATGAGCATGATGCTGAGAAGGCCGTTAATGCTTACAATAAGCTGAAGGACTGGGGCGTGCAGATGTCCCTCGGTTCCGTGACCAGCACGCCCGGTGTGGCCACCAGTGCTGAGATGTTCAGCGATCGTATATTTGCCCTGACTCCCTCCGCGTCCGCTCCCGCTGTCATTGAGGGCAAGGATAATATCTATCAGATGTGCTTCTCCGACCCCAACCAGGGTTCGGCTTCCGCTCAGTATATCGCTGACAAAAAGCTTGGCACAAAAATTGCGATTATCTACAAGAATGACGATGTATATTCCAAGGGAATCTATAATACTTTCGTTAGCAAAGCCAAAGAACTGAATCTGGAGATCGTCTCCACAACCACCTTCACTGAGGACAGCCAGACCGACTTTTCCGTTCAGCTGGCCGATGCCAAGAAAAATGGCGCCGATTTAATCTTCCTGCCTATGTATTATACCCCGGCCTCTCTGATCTTCCAGCAGGCTAAGTCTATGGACTACTCCCCCAAATACTTCGGTGTGGACGGCATGGACGGAATCCTGACTCTGGAGAACTTTGATAAATCCCTGGCTGAAGGCGTTATGCTCCTGACCCCCTTCAGTGCCGACGCTACCGATGAGCGTACCGTCAACTTCGTCAAGAAATACCAGGAACTATTTAAAGAGACTCCCAACCAGTTCGCCGCCGACGGTTATGATGTGGTGTATGCCTACAAGAAAGCCATTGAGGCTGCCGGCATCACCCCTGATATGAAGGCCGCCGATATCTGTGAGAAACTGGTCCAAGTATTCCCCACTATTTCTGTTGACGGACTTACCGGTGAGAAAATGACCTGGGCCAAGACTGGTGAAGTTTCTAAGAAACCTAAAGGAATGGTCATAGAAAAGGGTACCTACGTCGGTATGGACTAAGAAACTGCTGCCCTTTCAAATGGTTTGTCGAGAGGACTGCCGAGTACATACTCGGCAGCCCTTTATCCGTTATGTGGCCTTTTCCGAATCTGCTCAAACTACGAATATGCTCAAAAAATATGCTCAAACTAAATGAAGGTGTGTGAGTTATGACCTTTCTCTCCTTTCTGATCAGCGGACTCAGTCTTGGCAGCGTCTATGCCATCATAGCTCTGGGCTATACAATGGTCTACGGCATTGTCAAAATGCTGAACTTTGCCCATGGCGATGTGATCATGGTCGGTGCCTATGTTTGCTTCTTCGCTACCACACGGGGGAATCTCCACCCGGTCTTCGGTGTGCTTCTGGCCATGGTGGTATGTACTATCCTGGGGGTGGTCATAGAGCGCCTGGCCTACAAGCCGCTTAGAGCGGCAACCTCCTTGGCCGTGCTTATCACTGCTATAGGTGTGAGCTATTTTCTGCAGAATGCCGCTTTGCTGCTCTGGTCTTCTAATCCCAAGGTGTTCACTTCCGTAGTAGGAAATGGCTCTCTGAAGCTTTTCGACGGCCAGCTGACCATCTCCGTCATCGCCATCGTCACCATAGTCGCCTGCCTGATTATTATGGCCGTGCTGACCTGGTTCACCGGCAAGACCAAAATGGGCAAGGCGATGCGCGCCTGCTCAGAGGACAAGGGGGCGGCTCAGCTGATGGGCATCAACGTTAACTTTACCATCTCCGTTACCTTTGCCATCGGCTCTGCCCTGGCGGCGATTGCCGGCGTTCTCCTTTGCTCCGCTTATCCCACCTTGATGCCCACCACGGGCTCCATGCCCGGCATCAAGGCGTTCACTGCCGCCGTACTTGGCGGAATCGGCTCCATACCCGGCGCTATGATCGGCGGTATCCTGCTGGGCGTCATTGAGATATTCGGCAAGGGTTATATCTCCACCCAGCTTTCCGACGCCATCGTGTTCTCCGTCCTTATTCTTACTTTGTTGGTCAAGCCCACTGGTCTTCTGGGCAAAAAGATCAACGAGAAAGTATGAGGTGGATGCTATGATCGTATTGAAAAAAACTACACGCAACAACCTCTATACCTATGCTTTAGTTATAGTGGCTTATCTTATTGTCCAATTGCTGATCAGCGGCGGCAATATCAGCTCCTCCCTGCAAGGGCAGCTGGTTCCCATCTGCGCCTATGTGATCCTGGCTATTTCCCTGAACCTGACTGTGGGCATACTTGGTGAGCTGTCGTTAGGCCACGCGGGTTTTATGAGTATCGGTGCCTTTGCGGGTGTGGTGGCTTGCATAAGCCTGGAGCAGATCATACCCATCACGATCCTGCGCCTGATCGTATCTCTTATCGTCGGTGCTCTTTTCGCCGGAGTAGCCGGTTTTCTGATCGGGATACCTGTCCTGCGCCTTAAAGGCGACTATTTGGCCATCGTCACTCTGGCTTTTGGAGAAATTATCAAAAATATTATCAACATCCTTTATGTAGGGTTGGATAAAGCAGGACTGCACATTAGCTTCCTTAGCGACTCCAATGCCCTGAACCTTGGTGAGGGCGGCAGAGTCATTATCGACGGACCCCTGGGCATTACAGGTATACCTAAGCTTTCCACGTTCACCATCGGTTTTGTCCTCATACTGATTACTTTGTTTATCGTACTGAATTTGGTTGACAGCCGTTCGGGACGGGCAATTATGGCGTTGCGCGACAACCGCATTGCAGCGGAGAGTGTGGGTATTCACATCACTAAATATAAGCTGATGGCTTTTGTCACCTCCGCCGCCCTGGCCGGTGCCGCAGGCACTTTGTTTGCCATGAATTATTCCACCATCATTGCCTCTAAGTTCGGTTTCAATACCTCGATCCTGATCCTTGTCTTTGTGGTCCTGGGAGGTCTGGGTAATATTCGGGGCTCGATTATCGCCGCCACCCTACTTACCATACTCCCTGAGCTGCTGCGTGAATTTAACAGCTACCGCATGCTTTTATATGCCATCGTTCTCATCCTGATCATGCTGGCCACCAACAATGACGCCTTTAAAAGCCATTTGGGAGCTTTAAAAGCAAGGCTGCTTCCTGCAAAGCTCAGAAAAGAAAAGGGGGGCGCGGAAAATGGATAAGGGTGATGTGAACTTGCTGCCGGTGCTGGAAGCCCGGGACCTGGGTATAAACTTTGGCGGACTTATGGCTGTCAATGGTTTCAACATGGCCATCGGACGTACGGAGATAGCCGGACTCATTGGCCCCAACGGTGCAGGAAAGACTACTGTCTTCAATCTGCTCACTAAAGTATATCAGCCTACCCATGGCACCATCCTGTTGGATGGACGTGACACGCAGAATATGAACACAGTGCAAATCAATAAAGCCGGTATCGCCCGGACCTTTCAAAATATACGCCTTTTCTCGAATCTATCGGTTGAAGACAATGTAAAGCTTGGTATGCATAATCATATCAACTATGGTATGTGGAATGGCATTCTCCGCCTCCCTGCTTACTGGAAAAGCGAGAAGCAGGCCCATGAGAAGGCCATGGAGCTTTTGTCCATCTTCGATATGGAGGGTTTGGCGGGGAAGCAGGCAGGATCTCTGCCCTACGGCGCTCAACGCAGGCTTGAGATAGTCCGTGCCCTGGCCACGAAACCCTTGCTGCTGCTCCTGGATGAGCCTGCCGCCGGGATGAACCCTTCCGAGACAGCCGAATTAATGGATAATATCGTGAAGATTCGTGATACCTTCCAGATCGCAATTATGCTCATCGAGCACGACATGAATCTGGTCATGGGCATCTGCGAGAAAATAAGTGTGCTTAATTTCGGTAAAGTCATCGCCAACGGCAACCCCAGCGAGATCCGGAACAACCCTCAGGTCATCGAAGCTTATTTAGGCAAGAAGAGGGAGGGCTGACCACTATGTTGAAAGTCGATAATATCAACGTTTTTTACGGTGCGATACACGCCATCAAGGGTATCTCCCTGGAGGTCAACGAAGGTGAGATCGTGACTCTGATCGGGGCCAATGGAGCCGGCAAGAGCACTGTGCTCAAGACCATTTCCGGCTTGCTGCGCACCAAGACCGGCGGCATAAACTTCTTGGGCAAAGACATCACTTCCACGCTGCCCCACAAGATTGTGGAACGCGGTTTGGCTCATGTCCCTGAAGGCAGGCGGATTTTTCTGCAAATGACCGTCCGGGAGAATCTGGAAATGGGCGCCTACACCCGTCCTTCCGGCGATATCGAGGCCGAGTTGGAAAAGGTCTACGTTCTGTTTCCGCGACTTCTGGAACGCCGCAGACAGGTTGCGGGCACCCTTTCCGGAGGGGAGCAGCAGATGCTGGCCATCGGCCGGGCGCTGATGAGCAAGCCTAAACTTCTGATGCTGGATGAGCCCTCCATGGGCCTTGCGCCGATACTGGTGGAGCAGATCTTCACCATTATCCAGGAGATGAACAAAGCCGGAACCACTGTCCTTCTTGTGGAGCAGAATGCCCAGATGGCTTTATCTATTGCTGATAGAGCCTACGTTCTGGAGACCGGCTCCATCTCCATTTCCGGCACCGGCCGGGAACTGGCCGAGAGCGATGAGATCCGCAAGGCTTATCTTGGAGGCTGAGCAGCCTCCCGGAAGCGTTCAGAAAAAATGCTGGAAAAAAATCTGTCCAAAGGTCTTTACTTATAGGCATCTTTTGTGTATACTACAAAAGCGTGAGTGAGACGGCTCACCATCAGTGGCCCATTGGTCAAGCGGCCTAAGACACCGCCCTTTCACGGCGGTAACACGGGTTCGAATCCCGTATGGGTCACCATGTATGCCTCGGTAGCTCAGTCGGTAGAGCAGAGGACTGAAAATCCTCGTGTCGGCGGTTCGATTCCGCCCTGAGGCACCATTTGATTTTAAAAAGGAAGTTGTCTATAAGCCATGCTGTATACCAAGCAGTGTGGCTTTTGTATTGGCTGCTGTTCGTGCCTTAACCGGCTTATGCCAAACAATCATTCTATTGTCAATAGACATAAAATAAGCTACACTATTAACTGAATCCTTGTCACATTATGTTTAAACCCCAGATTATATGTAACTGGAGGAAGCCCTGTGAAATTGAACAAAGTGCTGGTGACTGTTGCACTTCTGCTGATTTTCTCAGTCAGTGGCTGCGGCTCCCTTGAAGAGGCTGTTCAGGAGGCCAAAAAGGTGGTTCCAGGCGATTGGGAGGTAATCCATACCCAACAGGTTCAAAATGAGGCGACAATTGTCTTTTATATCAATAATGATGAACTGGGGGCAGGCTTGTTTCAGAAGGATGCCTTTGGTTGGAAGTGGCTGGGAACCGAAGGCGGCTCTTTGGTAACCTATCCGAAAGGATTGTCGTGGCGTTATTCGGATTTAGGGGACAAGTCCACCAAGTTCTATCTTTATTATGGATTTGTGGAAGAACCCAAAATCAGCTCCATTGAAGTGAAGACCACCTGGGGGGAAACCGTTAAAGCAATGATTGTGCAGTCCGGGGAGTATTCCCTTTGGTATGCTATGATCAGCAAAGCTCAGGTTCCCTCGGTTGACGCCGATATTACCGGATACTCGGAAAAAGGCGACGTTCTTTATTTGTTCAGTCAGCCCAAACAAGGAACAGTAACCAAGTAAATTATATTTTGCACACTAACTTGTCCTCATGATATAATGAGTGACGAATTCTTATGTGTTCGAGAGGAGGCTATAAAGATGGCAAAGCATATCCAAACAGTTGTTAAAGCCAATTTAAGTGCAACTTTAAAAACAGGTGGCTGCGGAGAGTGTCAGACTTCCTGCCAATCGGCCTGCAAAACATCCTGCACCGTAGGCAATCAAGTCTGTGTTAAGTAGTATTCGTCAGCAGTGCCCCGACCAGAACATAGTGTGACGAAGTGAAAAGATTAAACATAGGTCGCGAGAACCCACCTGATTCAGGCGGGTTCTGTTTCTATGTTTATCTGTTTATCTGTTTAAGAAAGAAGGGAAAACCGACCATGTTCCTTGAAGGATATGATCTTAAAAAAAATGTCCATAGCTACCAACAGGGAGATCTGAAGATTGCCTATGATGTCAATTCCGGCTCCCTGCATATTTTAGATGACACGACCTTTTCAATCCTGAAAGTTCTGGAAAGACTACAGGAGGAGCATCAGCCTTTGGCCAGGGAAACGGTCGCAGCCCTGTTACAGGCAGAGGGTATGCCTCTTCCTCAGGAAGTAGCCGAGGAAATCTTTGCCGAGATGGAAGAGCTGCAGCAGGAGGGTGTCCTGTTCTCTAAGGAAGCCGAAGAGAGAGGCCCTGCCTACCCGGCCAAGCCTATTGTCAAAGCCATCTGTCTTCACGTGGCCCACGACTGCAACCTGCGCTGCAATTACTGCTTTGCCGGAACCGGGGCCTTTGGCGGACAGCGGGGTCTTATGGACGTGGCAACCGGCAAGCAGGCTATCGACTTTGTCCTGGAGGCCTCCGCTCATCGTAAGCATTGTGAAGTGGACTTTTTCGGGGGTGAGCCTCTTCTGAACTATCAAATGGTCAAAGAGGTTGTCCGGTACGGGAAAGAGGCGGCCCAGGCTAAAGGCAAAACCATTAAGTTTACCATAACCACCAATGGGGTGCTGCTGAGCGAAGAAATACAAAACTTTCTGGATCAGGAAGATATCAGTGTCGTCCTCAGCATTGACGGACGTCCGGAAGTCCATGATCGGATGCGCCCCTATGCCAATGGCCAGGGAAGCTATGCCCAAGTAGCTCCGCGCCTGCAGCAGTTTGCCGCGAAACGCCCCGAGAGCTCTCCCTATGCCGTAGGTACTTACTATTATGCCCGGGGAACTTATACCCATTACAACCTGGACTTTGATCAAGACGTCACCCATCTGCTGGATCTGGGTATGAAACAAATATCCCTGGAACCTGTGGTGGCTCAGCCCAGCGATCCCTATGCTTTCCAGGAAGGGGATCTTCCCGAAATTTTAAAGACCTATGATCGCCTGGGGGAAGAGCTGCTGGCTCGCCGGCGTAAAGGTGAAGATTTTAGTTTTTTCCATTTTAACGTAGCCCTGGACCAAGGTCCATGCCTGCCCAAGCGCCTCTCCAGCTGCGGAGCCGGCCATGAATATGTGGCGATTTCACCGGAAGGAGATCTCTATCCCTGCCATCAGTTTGTCGGCCAGGAGGAGTTCAAAATGGGCTCCCTGGGGCAAGAGGGTGTTCCTCTTAATCCGGAGATCATCGCGAAGTTCCGTTCCGCCCATGTCTATAGCAAAGCGGCCTGCCGTCAATGCTGGGCGCGTTTTTCCTGCAGCGGCGGCTGCCACTCGGCCAATCATGCTTTTAGCGGCCAACTTAACGAGGTCTATGCTTTAGGGTGTGAGCTTCAGAAGAAACGCCTTGAAGTAGCCCTCTATATGAAGATCAAAGAGG
This sequence comes from Desulfitobacterium sp. LBE, assembly GCF_007830365.1. Classification (NCBI taxonomy): domain Bacteria; kingdom Bacillati; phylum Bacillota; class Clostridia; order Eubacteriales; family Desulfitobacteriaceae; genus Desulfitobacterium; species Desulfitobacterium sp. LBE. The sequence continues at coordinate 3,555,011 of NZ_VLKD01000001.1, forward strand.
CATAAAAGATTCTATTATGGTTTGTGGAGGGGATAAACATGACCGTTCTGCGCTCGGCTTGTCCGTTGAACTGTCCAGACAGCTGCGGCTTTGTTGTGGAGTACAGCGAGGATAAAGGACTGCAGGTTCGTGGGGATAAGGAGCATCCTCTAACCAAGGGAATAGTATGTTCAAAAGCTCAGGCTCAGGCGCAACGGGTCTTCTCGGCCGAAAGGCTGCGTTTCCCCCTTCTCAGGGACCGGGGAGGATTGCGGCGGATTTCCTGGGCTGAAGCCAATACTCTCTTAACAGATAAAATCAAAGAGACCCTTGAAGAAGTTGGCTCCTGGGGAATCTTTCACCATTATGATTATGGTCACAATGGGAGGTTAAGAGAGCTGGACCGGCGCTTTTTTCAAGCCTTGGGCGGGGTCACGGAACCCAGAGGAAGTATGTGCTGGGGAGCAGGCTACCGGGCCCAGGAAATTGATTTCGGGGGAGTTCTGGCCGGGGATTGGACCCAGGTCAGCCAGGCCAAGGTCATTATCCTGTGGGGAAGGGATCCGGCCGTTACCAATCTGCATATGGTGCCTCTTTTGCTGGAGGCTAAGAAAGCCGGGGCCAAGATCGTCGTGATTAATCCGGTGCGGGTGAAAAGTGCTGATTTTGCTCAGGATTATGTTCAGGTTCATCCCGGCAGTGACGGCGTCCTGGCCATGGGAATCGCCCATATTATTTTACGGGAAGGCTGGCTGGACTGGGATTTTGTACGCAGGTCCGTCCATGGGCTGGAAGCCTTTGCCCTCAGGGCGAAGGAATACAACCCGGAACGAGTGGCCATGCTGACCGGGATACCGGTGGAAAAACAAGAAGAATTGGCCCAGACCATAAGCCGCACCCGGCCGGTCACGATCCTGGCCGGATACGGCTTACAGCGCTATAGCGGCGGCGGCAATACTCTCCGCGCTATCGATGCTCTTTTAGCCTTGACCGGCAATCTGGGCCAGCCCGGAGCAGGCATCCATTATGGCTATCAATACCATAGCCGTCATCTCAACAAAGTCACCATGGATCCCCAGCATTATCAGTCCCGGACCTTTCCTCATCCATTTCTGGCCGAAGAGATCAGCAAGGCGGATCCTCCGGTTCGTTTGGCTGTAGTGACCCGCTCCAATCCCTTGGTCCAACAGCCTAATTCCCTGCTTTGGCGGGAGGTCTGGGGGAAAATACCCTTTAAGGTGACCTTTGAGATCACCCTGACGGAGACGGCCCGCCATTCCGATCTGGTTCTGCCTGTCACCACGGCTTTTGAAGATGAGGACCTGATCGCCACCTCCTGGAGTCCCATCCTTCAGCTTACCCGGAAGATTGTGGAGCCCCGGTATGAAGCGAGATCCGAAGCGGTGATTTTTACGGAGCTGGCCCAGCGTCTGGGTTTGGGAGATGCTTTTCCTTATACCCCGGAGCAGTGGCTGGAATACGTCCTGGCACCCTTGGCCGAGTATGGAATAACTTTGGAGAGTTTAAGGAAAGGCTCTCTGCGGACTCCTTATATCCCTGAAGTGGCCTGGCAGGATTTGCAGTTTAAGACACCCAGCGGCAAGATTGAACTGGCTTCAGAGATCGCCCTGGCTGAATACGGGGATGCCGTAGCTGATCCCCTTCTCGAGGGTTCCCGGGATGCTTTGAACATGAATCTGGAATTTACCAAGACCCCAAGTCAAGGGGAGTATCCCTGGTATCTCATCACCCCTCATCCCCACCATGCCCTTCATTCCCAGTTTCAGGAGGCAGAAGGCTTTCGCCTTTATATCCACCCCCAACTGGCCGAGAAGTATTACCTCTCCACCGGGGATCGGGCCTTGGTAGAGACGGAGCATGGCCAGCTTTTGGCCTGGGTGTCTGTCTCCGGGGACATTCACCCGCAAACGGTGGTTCTGCCCGAGGGGGGCACCGAGGAGGGCTGGGGTGTGAATCAGCTGCTGGCGGGAAAAGCTTCCGATTTTGGCGAAAGCACACCCTACTACGAAGCACGGTGCCAGCTGCGCAAATGGCTGGTGGACTAATTATCGACGGTAAAAATAAGCTGAAGATTTTGAAGACGGGAAGATTTTGCGTAAGATCTTCCCGTTTTGCCATGTTCTTGGACAGTACTGCCCAAGAATTCCTGCTGGAATTCCTGTTGGTTTGGAGTGAGCAAAGCGGGTTTGTGCCAAGCCTGTGCTTGATATAGTTATGATGCCAATGGTAATATCAGAGTGAGGAATGGTGTTTTTAGAGTCGAGTCAGGTGTGTTTTGTTGCCGAAGAGCTCCTGAATGTTTGGAAGTGAGTGATACTATGAGAATTGGTGAATTTGCCTCAAAATTGAATATCACCCAGGATGCTGTCAGACATTATATGGATCTGGGTTTGCTGATTCCACAAAAGAACGGCGGCCAATACTTTTTTGAGCAAGACGATAGGGAAGACATGGAAAAAATCATGAAGCTTAAGCAGCTGAATTTTTCATTAACGGAGATACTTAAAGTTTTGAGCTATAAGCGAATGACGGGAATGGACTCAGAAGAGTATAGAACCCTTTATTTGTCCTTGCTGGAAGAAAAAAAGAACAAAATTGATGCAGAAGTGCAGAAACATCTTGAAGTCCGTTCCAAGCTGAGAGGGAATATCGACCTTATCAAGAGCCGCGAAAAACGAGAGCTGAAGCGGCTCGGGTTCCCTATAGCTGCTCTGACTTTGCTGGCTTGTCCCCAGTGCCGGTCGCCCTTGCATATTTCAGACGGCACCATCGAGAAGAATATGATTTTTGAGGCCAGCATTCAATGTGATTGTGGTTATCATGCGATTATCGAAGATGGCATTTATGTGGATCCTAAAGCGGTCAGAAAAAAAGTTTATCCTGAGAGGAGTAAGCTGCCTACAAGGGAAGAATTCCTGGCAGCGGCATCCACAAAATATATCAACCTGCGCTATAAAGCCATAGATATGGTGATTGAAACGATCCAAAAAGAGAATAGGAATCCTCGTTATATTCTGGAAATCGATCCCTGTATCTCACTGTTTTTGATGCAGTACATCAAATACTTGCACAAGGACACTACCTATATTTTAAACAACAGTGACCTGGAAAAGCTGAATTTTACCAAAAAAGAAATTGAAGCCAATTATGATCATAAATCTTTCGTGTTCTTTTGCTGTGATATTCAGGGGCTCCCCTTAGCAAGAAATTCCCTTGATATTATTGTGGATTTCTTAATGACCAAAGCCTATGCTCAAAGTGAGCAGGAGTTTGTCATCCAACGGGTTTTTCCTTTGCTGCAAAAGAGCGGCCTGTTAGCCGGTGTATACCCCTATTTTAAGCCAAGATCCGAAAATGCTCTGAGCGTACCGCTGCACATACGGGACTATCTGAATAAGGATCATCTTCATGATATGCTGAGTGAATTAGGGATTGTTAAAATGCAGGATTTGGACATCGGCCCGGTTGTGGAAAACAACCCCTATGAAACTGATATTCGCGGCAAAGAATTATTTTTCAATATACTGGCAGGAAAACCTGAATCGCCTCTTATATTTAAACCCATCGGCAAAAAAGATCTAGAGCAATTCAAAACGGTTATGTCATTTTAATGAGGGTATGGACAGCCTGACCATAGACCTTGACTTGTGAAACATGGGGTTAACCCCATGTTTCCTGGTTTTTTGTGAAGAATTTGTGGTTTTAGCTCCTTTGACATCGGGAAGACACCATGTCATACAATCTGGTTGTAAAAACTCTATAACGATTCAAAGGAGGAAAAGAGCATGAAACTAAAAAAGAAAGCAATAGCTTTCGCAATGGCCTCAGTTCTGACCCTGTCTCTCGTCGGATGCGGCGGAACATCCGCCCCGGCGGCAACAGAACCGGAAAAGTCCTTGGCGGGCAAACCGGGCACTTACAGTGCAACCACCACCGGCCACAATGGTCCTTTAAAGCTGGAACTTACAGTGGATGAGAAAGGAATCAAGGATCTGAAACTGGTAGAGTCCAAGGAAACTCTGATGGTGGGCGGCTTCGCCTTTGACGTCCTTCGTCAACAAATGCTCGATCATCAGACATTGAGCCTGGATTCAGTATCCGGAGCGACAGTCTCCAGCAGAGCGATTATGGCAGCCGCCAAAGATGCATTAACCCAGGCAGGAGCTGATATTGCGGGCCTGGAAGCCAAAAAGATTGAGAAAAACGCCCCCGGCCAGCTTACCTGGGAGACCGATATCTTAGTGGTTGGCGCCGGTATGGCCGGTATGTCGGCAACTCTTCAGGCAGCCGAAGCCGGAGCAGATGTTATCCTGGTGGAAAAGCGCGGGGTTATCGGCGGCACCTCCGCACTTAATGCAGGCTATGTCTATGGTGCAGGGACAAAGGTCCAGGAAGAATTTAAGATCAATGACTCCGAAGAACAATATTATCAGGATCTGCTGGGCCTCACTGAAGTGGCTAAAGATAAATATATCGACAGCAATCTGTTGAAGATTATGGCTTTTAACTCCGCGGAAAACATTCAATGGCTGGTGGATAAAGGGATTAAGTTTTATACCGTGGATCCGGCCAATATCCATCCGCCCAGAAGCACCCCCCGTATTCATAAAGCCGAAGGCGGCGGCAGCGGCATCATCAAGACCCTTTATGATAAGGCCTTGGCGCTGGGAGTTAAAGTCTACACCAACACACCCGTGGTTGAGCTGATTAAAGAAGGGGATAGGGTCGTTGGCGCCAAAGCGGAAGACAGCGACGGCAACGAAATCACCATTAAGGCCAAAAGCGTCATCCTTACCAGCGGCGGATATGGTAAGAATAAGGACATGGTGAAGGAATCCAATCCCAAGCTTACCGATTATACCAATTCCAATGTCAACGAGGGGGATACCATCATACTGGGTAAAGGGGTAGGAGCGGATATTATTATGAAAGATGCTCTGCTCATGCACCATACGGCTTATGCTAATAGAGGAATAGGGGGCGAATCTTTTGATGCTCTCTATGTGACACCTGAAGGGAAACGCTTTGTTGATGAATCCACCTACTTCTACTGGCGCTCCAGATCATTAAGAGAACAAGGCTTTGAGGATATGTGGACTATTGCTACCGAATCCCTCTACAAGACCTACAAGGATTCTATTGATAAAGCCATCGAAGCGGGCAGCAAAGCTTTTAAAGCCGATACCATCGAAGAGCTGGCCCCAAAAATGAATATGGACCCCGCTGCCTTAAAGAAAACTATCGAAGACTATAACAAAATGGTTGAAGCCGGTAAGGACACCGAATTTAACAAACCTGCCCAGTATCTAAGCAAAGTGACAGCGCCCTATATCGGTCTTGATATGAAAGGCGGTCTTGTGGATACCACCGGCGGCTTAAGAGCTAATGAAAACGCTCAGGTTGTCGATACGAAAGGAAATGTAATCCAGGGACTTTATGCTGCCGGAAGCGCGGCCTGGGCTCAAACCATCTCTCAAGAATATGAAGGCAGCGGCTCCGCTATGCTGCAAGGTTTGACCTTTGGAAGAGTGGCGGCGGAACATGCAACAAAATAATATAATTCCAATATCCCGCCAACCTGTGCCGTATCGTGAATAAGGGCTATTGAAAAAGGGCCTCCAGTCGTATCAATAAAGTCACGACTGGAGGTCTTGCTATAGGCAGTATTGTCCTGCACCTGCAAAAGCCTGGTAGACTAACTTTGGGCAAAATGTTAAAATAAGAGCATGTATAATTAAGATTGCTGGATAGGAAGGGGCGGTTCGGTGCAGAAAAAAACCCAAAAATTAACCGTGTATGTTATTGTGGGCTTATTGATTATCAGCTTGGTAGGGACTTCCTTTATGTTCTTGGGGGATATGCGCCCCACAGTTGGAAAAAACTATCAGGATCAAATTAATAGTTTAAAGCAAGCCCTGGAAGCAAATCCTCAGGATACCCAAACCCGCCTGGCTCTTGCTGACACCTATTATGATTGGGGTATGCAAACATTATCCCAGGATATGGCGGAAGAAAATCTGGCAACAACGACTTCGATACTTCAGCAGGCGGTGACGGAATATCAGGAGGTTCTCAAGACCGAGAAGAATGTCAACATCCTTGTCGATATGGCTACTGCCGCTTTTTACACAAGCCAAAATGAATTGGCCGATCAGACCTTCCAAGAAGCTTTGCAGGAGGATCCGAATTTCTATAACGGTCTTTACAATTACGGGGTTTTCCTGTATTCTCAGGGAGACTACGGCAAAGCTATCGAACAGTGGGAGAAGGCTCTCGCTTTAGAAAACATCTCCACGGACGATAAAGAGAGACTGGAGAGAAATATTAAGCTGGCCCAGGATGGGATTGTCCAACAATTTCAACAACCGGAAAACGGAGATTCGTCTGACGCAAACGCTGAGGCTAAATAAGCCTCAGTTTTTCATTTCTAAAGTATTTTGCCGCAAAATTATTTTGAAAATGTTTTTTATAGACAAAGGATTTGATATAATATCTTTGTTTAAACGGAAGAGGGGAATTATGTGCATTTAGCGACACTGGCCAGTGGGAGCTCCGGCAATTCCATTGTTGTGGGGCATGAAAAGAGGAATTTTCTTGTTGATTGCGGTATTAGCCTCAAGGCAACCCTACATAATCTAGCCATCCTCGATATAGCTCCTTCAGAAATCGAAGGAATTTTCATTACCCATGAACATAGTGACCATATTAAAGGGGTTGGGGCTGTCGCGCGCAAGCTTAAAATCCCCATTTATGCCTCGGCAAAGATCTGGGATGAGCTGAATCCCTCCATAGGAAAACTTAAGGATGAACAACGGGTGGTGGTCAAGGATGCTTTTACTTGCGCGGGCCTGCGGGTCCGTGTCTTTCCTACCTCCCACGACAGTCAGGAAAGCTTCGGTGTGCGGGTGGAGGTTGAGCAGCCGGTCAAGGGTCGAAGCAGGGCCATTGGGATTGCTACGGATACGGGAATCGTCACTGAAGAGATGCATCAAGCCTTAAAAGGTTGTGACGCTTTAGTGGTGGAGGCCAATCACGACCGGGAAATGCTTTGGCAAGGGGGATATCCCTGGTATCTCAAAAAGCGAATCAGCGGGAATTATGGCCATTTAGAGAACAGTCAGCTGGCTGAAGGCCTTCTGCAGTGGATCGAGGGAAACACCCAGCGCATTGTTTTAGCCCATTTAAGCGACGAAAACAATACACCGGAAACGGCCCTGTCCACCATTTTGCGTATACTCAAAGAATCCCGGGTGGCCAAGGAAAACCGGGATCTAAGATTGCGGGTGGCACCGCGCTATACACCGCATGAACTGATTGTTTTGGAAGAATACTAAGCCGACGAGGAGGTCATGGCATGGGTTATTATGATCAAAACGATTACTCAGACTATTCAGCAAAGAGGCGCAGACCCGGACTTTTCGCTACGATAGCCCTGGCTTTAATCAGTGCGCTCATCGGCGGTCTTATCTCCGTAGCCTTAGTGCCTTCTTTATATGGCAATCAGCCTGGGGGAGGAAAAGAGGTCATTCTCGGCCAAGGATCCTCTGCACCGCCGGTGACGATTACCCAGCCTACCGGATTTCCAACGGTAGAGGTTGCCAAAGCTGTGGGACCCGCTGTCGTAGGCATTGCCAACTTTCAATCCCGGGGCCGGATTTTTGGCGGCGCCGGTCTGACTGAAGCAGGCACAGGTTCCGGTTTTATCATCGATGCCCAATACGGTTATATTGTTACCAACTACCATGTCGTCGCCAATGCTTCAAAATTGATGGTGAGTTTGGCCGACGGAAGAAATGCAGAGGCCACTTTAGTGGGCCAGGACCCTCGTACAGACCTGGCGGTGCTCAAAATCTCTGCGGACGGACTTACCGTGGCACAGCTGGGAAACTCGGAGCAAGTCCAAGTGGGGGAACCGGTAGTGGCTATTGGCAACCCCGGTGGGGAGGAATTTGCCCGTTCCGTGACTCAGGGTGTTGTGTCGGCCAAGAACCGGATTTTGTTAATCGAGGGAGAGTCCAGTTTTAACTTAATTCAGACCGATGCTGCCATCAACCCAGGCAATAGCGGTGGTCCTCTGGTCAACTACAACGGCCAGGTGGTGGGGATCAATTCAGCTAAGAATGCGGAAGCCGGTTTTGAGGGCATGGGCTTTGCCATCCCGATTACGGATGCCATACCCGTTATCGAACAGCTGATTGCCAAAGGTTACTTCAGTCATCCCGGATTTCTGGTCTCCATCGACACCCGCTACACACCCGAATGGGCGGCCCAAAGAGGTTGGCCTGCCGGTGCCTATATCTCCAATGTGGACCCCAGCGGCCCGGCGGCTCAAGCCGGTATCCAGGCCGGGGATGTTCTGGTGAAGATTGAGGGAGTCACGGTCAGGAGCTCCCTGGAGTTAACCCATGAGTTATTTAAGTTTAAACCGGGAGATACCGTTACGGTGACCTATTACCGTAATGGACAAAATACCGATGTTCAGGTGAAATTGGTTGAGATCATCGCCAACTAGGCGATTCAGGGCGGCTATATAATTGGGGGGAGGATATGAACAGTGATCACCCTCCCTTTGTTTTTTACATAATATAATGTAAATCAGTAAGGAGTATCATATCACAATGCTGCAGATTAAGATCGTGGCGGTAGGAAAGATCCGGGAAAGATTCCTTATGGAAGGGATTAAGGAATATGCTAAGCGTTTAAGTGCTTATATCCGCCTGGAGATGACGGAGATTGCCGATGAACCTTGTCCGGAGCGTCTTTCCCCCGCTGATGAAGAGCGGGTCAAAGATAGAGAAGGTGAACGGCTTCTGAAAGGGATCGGCCCTCAGGAGCATGTTATTCTCCTTGATTTGCAGGGAAAAGAATTCACTTCGCCGGACTTCTCTGAATATATGGATGAACTTGCCTTAATGGGAAAAAGCAGCGTAACTTTTATCATCGGCGGTTCCTTGGGGGTCTCTGAGGAAGTAAGGAAAAGAGCGGATTACCGCTGGTCCTTTTCCCGTCTGACTTTCCCCCACCCTCTGATGAGGCTGATGCTGCTGGAGCAGATCTATCGGGCCATGCGCATCAGCAAGGGGGAGCCTTATCATAAATAGAGAGGAGAATAGAGGAACTTATCCAAACTGAAATTTCCAAACGTTTGGAAATTTGAAAAACAGGACCTGTCCCCCTGATTCCCCCGAAATGAGGCTTACCAGCGCAAAGAACCCTGGTCACTCCAAGGAGCGGCCAGGGTTTCTTTTAGTGCTTCATTATTTTGTATAATTATCAAAATAGCCTTTGATATAGACGATAGGCGTCCCTTTATCACCGCTGCCGGAGGTTAAATCCGATAAAGAACCGATGAGATCCGTCAGCCTGCGGGGAGTGGTCCCTTGGGCTTCCATGGACCCGACCAGATCCTCACATTTATTTTGAATATACTCCGAGATAGCCTGTTTCTGGTCCTCTCCGCAAAGATGGGAGAAATTATTGTCGGCCAGGTATTTTAATTTCACTTCGTTGGGCGTGCCGTCAAGCCCGGCAGTATAAGCGGGGGAAACCACCGGATCGGCCAGCTCCCAGATCTTCCCGACGGGATCTTTAAAGGCTCCGTCACCGTAAACCATGACCTCCACTGTTTTACCCGTTTGTGCTTTGATTTCCGCCTGAATGCCGTCAACGATAGGCTGACAGTTATTCGGGAATAGCTTGACCCGCTCTTCGGTTGCTTTATTGGACCCCAGGAGGCCGTACTTTTCGTTACAGCCGCTGCCATTGATGGATTCGGTCAAAATCTCATCGAGGCCATAGACTTTTTCAGCACCATTGTTTTTCAGGATGCGTTTGGTCCGGAAGCGGGAGTGAATATCACAGGTTAAGACCTGGTTGGTGTAATTTAAAATAGTTTTGGGATGATTGGAAAAGATGATTTGGCAGGTTGCCCCTTCTGACTCAATCAAGTTTCGGTAGTATTCGATGTAGTCAATACCGGTGAAGGGATGCTTGATATAACCGAAATGCCGGCGGAATTCAGCTTCAGTCAGGACATCGGTCCAGGGATTGATGCCTTTTTCATCCAGTTTATCAAGGTCCACAAGGTGGTTGCCCACTTCATCTGAGGGATAGTTCAGCATTAAGACAACCTGTTTTATCCCTTTGGCGATTCCCCGTAAACAGACGGCAAACCGGTTGCGGCTGAGGATGGGAAAAATAACTCCTACCGTCTCCGCGTCGAATTTAGCCTTAATATCCGTGGCAATATGGTCAATGGTAGCATAGTTTCCCTGAGCACGGGCTATAATGGATTCTGTGATCGTGACAATATCACGATCCTCGATCAAAAAGCCTTCAACTTTTGCTGCATTGAGGACAGTATCCACAACGATCTGTTGAATATTACACCCTTGGTTAATGATCGGCCCGCGAAGTCCGCATACTGTAGTTCCAACGACTCTTTCCAATGCGCTCTCTCCTCTGATCAGAGTATAGTCTGCCTAAAGCAAGTAGAAATTTTCAATCAACTCTACTATACTCTTGAATAAGGGTATAAGTAAAATTAATATTCATAATATCTGATACAAGGAGAGCTAATATGATTGGCAAATTAGATTTATATCGCATCTTCAATGCAGTAAGCAGGAATAAAAGCTTTTCCAAAGCAGCCCAGGAACTCTATATGACCCAGTCGGCTGTCAGTCAAGCCATTGCCAAGCTGGAGAGTGAATTGGAAGTACAGCTTTTTTATCGGACCTCAAGGGGCGTCCTCTTGACCAATGAGGGAAAGCTTTTAAATGAGCATGTGAACTCCGCCCTGGGCATGATCCATGCGGCAGAAGATAAAATCCTTGAATTTAAAGAATTAAAAGCCGGACAATTGCGGATCGGGGTTGGCGATACCATCACCCGTTACTTTTTGCTGCCTTACCTGGAGGAATTCCACAGTGCCTACCATAGCATCAAGCTCAATATACTCAATGGCACGACAACAGAGATCCAAGACTTTATCAAGTCCGGAAAAGCAGATGTAGGAATCTGCAATTTGCCGATTCAGGATGAAAGCCTGTACGTCATCCCCTGCAGAGAGATTCACGACATCTTTGTCGGCGGGGAAAAATATAAAGACATGACGGTAAAACCCATTCCCTTCAAGCAGCTTATGGAACTACCGCTGATCTTTTTGGAGGAGAAATCAAATTCCCGAAACTATGTGGAGAGTTTCCTGAAAAAGGAGGGCTTTCCCCTTTCCCCCGTATTTGAGCTGGGGTCCTATGATCTGATGCTGGAGTTTGCCAAAATAAACTTAGGAATTGCCTGTGTCATTAAAGAGTTTTCCGAAGATTATCTGGCTAATGGCAGCTTGTATGAGCTGAAGCTGGAAGAAGACATTCCGAAAAGAAGTATCGGCTTATGTTATCTAAAAAGTGTCCCATTGACACCTGCAGCTAAGAAATTTGTCGAGAGTATCATTTTACCCTCATGAGAAACATTTAACATGCTTCGGCGGGAAAAGTAAAATACATTGTAGATATGCCCCCCATAAGTGCAGCTTTCGTCATCGACATAAATAAGCTGAGATAAACAAAGTTATCTCAGCATTAAAAACCAGGCCTTGCCTTACTAGGACCTGACTTCTGCTTTCCGGGAACAGGTGGCCCTGATGACTCTGATAAATTCCTTTTCAATCATGCAAAGATGATGGCGATCCGACCAAATTAAGACTACGGATACATCCAAACGGGCATCACTGAGCGGGATTTTTTTTATTTTACTGGTTTTCATATACTCATCAGCCATAAACTTAGGGACAAAAGCAATAGCCTCTCCCTGTGTCAGGATCTTTTCCATCATCTCTAAATTATCGACCCGATACGAGACGTTGAAAGAGCCGTGTTTTTGCAGCAGACTTGATACACCACATTCAGTAATGTACTCGGTGTTGTACAGAAGAATGGGCAAGGATAAGGCTCTTTTCAGTGTTATGGTCGATTCAGAAGCCAATTTACGATTGCTCCCTGTAATCACGACAAATTCATCGGCAAAAAGTTCGATAGATTGCATATCCTTTGATTTGCGAAAGGCATCGGTACTTAAGATTATACCAAAATCCGCCTTCCCCTTTTCAATGTCCTGCAAAATATTATTGGATTCTCCCACTTTAAGCAAAACATTGACTTTCGGATGATTGTACTTGAAAGTAGTCAGTATATCTGGCATGATCGTAATGTTGACGCCAGGATCGGCGGCAATAGATATATTGCCATTGAGCACAAGGGAGTTACCGTGGGCAATGGCTTTAATATCGTCAATTCCGCTCAGCACTTCCTTAGCCTTGACGATAATGAGCTCCCCCACGTCCGTTAAATAAGCGCCAGAATTTGTCCTTTTTAACAGAACTACACCAAGTTCATCTTCGAGCTTACTGATAGCAGAACTAAGAGCAGGCTGCGAAATGTGGGAACGTTCCGCGGCAAGGGAAATGGACTTAGATTCGTTGACTGCAACTAAATACATTAATTGTTCTAGACGCATTTTAATTACCTTCTTCTAGTATTTACCTTTTATAGGGTATTTTTACTTTGAATAAACCCGCGGACTGAGCCTGACTAAATTATACGAATTTGAGATTAAAATAACAATACTCAATAAGCAGTATTAGCAAAAATTATAATTGTTTAATGTGTTGGTTATAGGGGGCATAATCATTAAGTATTTTACAGGAAAAAAAGGATTGCTTATAATGTGGGCAAGTAAAAGATATCACAAGAACAATCAAAGATCCAATTATTTGACCAAGGAGGGATAAAAAATCAGTAGGTATCAGGGGCTTCCTCATTGTGGGAAATTTCTGAGTTGGGGGAATTATGGAAAATTATGAGCAGGCAGATGCTCTTACCAAACTTCCTGAGCTCTTCCCTGGTGAACGATAACACGTTCACTATTAAATAAATGTGAGGACACCTTGCCGAAGATTCAGCAGATAGTTGGAGACGAAGCAAAATTTATAAAAGGAGTATGAAATCTATGAAGAGAGCGGCACTAACCGATAAACTATTGGTGCTAGGGGTCGACGGTATGGACCCAAGAATTAGTCGCAAATACCTGGCTGAAGGGAAAATGCCTAATTTAGAAAAATTTATTGCCAAGGGATCAGCCAGAAAGGATTTACAGCTTCTGGGAGCTATTCCAACCATTACACCACCTTGTTGGACGACTCTTGCTACAGGCGCTTATCCGGGAACTCACGGCATCACCTGTTATTGGAGACAATCGCCGGAAAGCCTGGACGCGGTGGTTTACAATATGGACTCCCGCAATTGCACTGCAGAACAAATCTGGAATATTACTTCTGAAGCCGGCCTGAAGACTCTGGTCTGGCATTGGCCGGGGAGCTCCTGGCCCCCAACCTCCCACAGTGAAAATTTAAGTGTGGTCGATGGTACCCAGCCCGGTTCTGTCAACATGGGTGTTGCCCAGCTTGACTGGGAAAAAGTCATTGTAGCCTCACCGGAGATTAAAGAAGTCCGCTATGCACCAAGAGTAGATAAGCCGGCAGGGGTAGGCTGCATTATTACGGATTTGGAAGATACTTTGGATGATGAAGTCGATGATGAAATGATGGAACTTTGGTGGGGTGATACTGCCCGCCAAGGCGGTGAAATCCGTACCTATGTCATGGATGATGAAGATACCGAAGTGGTGATCGGCAGCAAAGTAGCCTATGATATCGTCAACTCTCCTCTCAAGGAGGCGACAGGCTGGAGCAATGCCCCGGAAGGAGCTAAAGAATTCACGATTCTGACCTCCGGCGGTATCGTAAGACGCCCTGCTTTGATTCTCAAGAATGAAAACGGAGAATACGATCGAGTAGCTGTTTACAAGAACAAAAAAGCGGAACAGCCCATCGTTATTTTAGAGAAAGACAAAATGGTAACAGGCATTATTGATGATGTGACCAAAAAAGAAGTCACTAAACCTGCCTGCCGTTCCATGAAGATCTTAGAACTTGATCCGGCGGGTAATAACGTGAGAGTCTGGATCAGCAATGCTCTTGATATCAGCAATGATCAATTATGGCATACCAAAGACCTTTATCAGGATATTGTGAACAATGTCGGTCATGTCCCGCCGGTCAGCCTGATTGGCGGAGAAGATGCTGAATTGGTTCGGGAAATCTTTGAACCTTCCTGGGCAATCTACGATAAGTGGCAGGCAGATTGTCTCAATCATTGCATTAAAGAAAAAGGGTATGAAGTCGTATTCTCCCATCTTCATAATATCGATTGTGCCGGTCACCAGTTATGGCATCTGGGCAAGACCCTGCCGCCATGGGATCACACAGATGAAGTAGTTTACCAAGGGTTCATCGAAAAGTTCTATACCCAAACCGACGATTATTTCGGGGAATTCCTTCATCTGCTGGACGAGGGCTGGACAGTGCTGATCGTCAGTGATCATGGTCTGATTGTTGGGGAAAACGTACCTCCCATTCTGGGAGAATACGGCGGCCTTAACACCAAGGTCATGGAAGATCTGGGTTACACCGTCATGAAAAAAGATGAAAACGGCAACTCCCTCAGAGAAGTGGATTGGGAAAAAACCAGGGCTGTCCAGATCCGCAGCAACTACATTTATATCAATCTTAAGGGCCGGGATAAATACGGGATTGTGGATCCGAAAGATAAGTATGATTTAGAGGAACAGCTCATCTCCGATTTGTATAACTACCGGGATGAGAGAACCGGCAAGCGTGTGGTCGGCATCTGCCTGAGAAATAAGGATGCTGTGCTGATCGGCACCAATGGCCCGGAGTGCGGTGATATTTTCTTCTCCATCGAAGAAGGATACAACCGATTGCATGGAGATAGCATCTCCACTTCCGAAGGATATTTCGAAACATCTGTTTCCCCCATTTTCGTGGCGGCCGGCAGTGGTATTAAATCAGGATTTACCACAGAGCGGGTCATCCGCCAAGTTGATGTAGCACCTTCAGTTTCCGTACTGCTCGGATTGCGGTTCCCTGCCCAATGCGAAGGGGCCCCAATTTATCAGATTTTCTCCGAAGATATTTAGATTGAATTGACTAGGGGCTGTTGCAATGTTAAAAGAACCTGTCGCCGTACACTTTTCTCTTAACGTTTTACAACAGCCCCCTATTTTTGCTATAAGTTATGTGTGAAAGATAGCAAATTTCTGTTTAATCTTTAAAAAGGAGGTAAAAAATAGCGATACTAAAGCGGATAACCCAGGGATCTTAGCGGGCATCAGCATAGGATTGTTTTTCACGGACCTGAAAATACCAATAAGGTAATAACCAAGGATTTTGCTTTCATAACACATACTATAGATAGACACGTGTAATTTATCAGCTGACTTATCTTCTTAAACCCGGTTCTCAGATTAAATCACAAGAAAGGGTGAAAAACTTGTTACAAGAGAAGCTGGAGAAAATACCCAAATCCAAGAGTGTAGATGCTCGTATTAATCCTGTTGTTTTCTGGGGCAGCGCTATCTTATGTGTGGCGCTATATGCCCCGATGATGATTTTTGGCACAGAACTACAGCCCTTTGTTGCAGCCGCATTGAAAGCGATCACCTATAGAATGGACTGGTTATGGTTATTATTTGCTTTGGGTTGCGTCATATTTTCACTGTGGTTGGCTTTTGGCAGATATGGCAATGTCAAATTGGGTGGACCCGATGATAAACCTGAGTTTTCAAACTTCAGCTGGATATCGATGATGTTCACAGGCGGTGTGGGAGCAGGGCTGGTTTATTGGACCATGGCTGAGCCTATCTTTTATCTTAAGTGGCCTCCTTACTGGGGTGAGGCATTTTCAGCGCAAGCTGCCCAATTCTCTCTTGCTTATGGAATATTTCACTGGGGTATTTCAGCCTGGGCTATCTTTGTCCCGGGAGCCATCGCCTTCGCTTACATGATTTATGTAAGGAAAAAGCCCTATTTTTACCCAAGCTATGCTTGCCGGGGAATATTGGGAGACCGGGTTGACGGCTGGCTGGGCAGAGTTATCGATATCTTTGTTATTATCGGTCTGGTAGGCGGATTAGGAACCACCTTAGGAACGGTTGTACCCATGATATCAGCGGTAACCGCCAATATGCTGGGTGTCGAGGATTCTATGACGGTAAAAGTTGGGGTCACCCTGGTGATTTCGGCGGTATTTGGCTATAGTGCTTACTCAGGGTTAAATAGCGGCATTAAGAAATTATCGGAATTAAACAGTTGGCTCTGTATGGGATTACTGGCTTTTGTGATGCTTGTAGGCCCCACGCTGTTTATGTTATCCATGTATGTTGACAGCATAGGGGTTTGGGCGACTAACTTTTTACGGATGAGTTTGTATACAGATCCAATTACCAAATCAGGCTTTCCTCAGGACTGGACAGTATTTTATTGGGCCTGGTGGGCTGCATGGGCCATGTACTTCGGATTATTCGTGGCCAGAATCTCCAGGGGGAGAACGATCAGAAATGTTGTTGTCAATATGATGATCGTAACCACCATCGGCTGTTCACTGTTCTTCTTGGTATTTGGTGGCTATGCAGTCGATCTTCAGCTTAATCAAGGAGTGGCCCTTGATCAGACTTTGGCTGAGTTCGGTGGCGGGGCAATGATCACCCAAGTCCTAAATACCTTGCCCTTAACGGCCATAGTGATTCCCTATTTCTTATTTGTAATGCTTATTTTCCAGGCTACGACCATCGATTCCAATGCCTATATTATTTCCATGATCGCGTGCAAAGAGGTTAAGAATGATCAGGAATCCCCCCGCTGGACCAGACTTTTCTGGTGTTCAGCCTTGGCTGTGATCGGAGTGGCGATCATGACGGTGGGCGGATTACCGGTAGTGCAGCTCTCCTCTGTTGCCACCAGCGTACCTACTATAATTATTATCGTTATCTTAGGGATGTCCTTATGCAAGTGGCTTAAGGAGGATTTCGGCAAAGAAAAAGAAGTCCAGGTTATCGATTATCCGGAAGAAGACTAATCATAATTAATTCCTGCAACTTAACTAAGCGGCTATCAGGGCTTTCGTTTCTGATAGCCGCTTTTTTCACTCTCCGCCGGTGCTACACCTCCGATTATATCCCGTATAAGTGTTTAGTATATTACAGTTATCCCGGTAGGCACTATAATAAAAGTAACATGTGCAATCCTACACAACTTAATATTGAACAAAATTCGGGCAAATAAGCTAAAAAGTACCAACGGGTTTAACATTATAAAAAGAGGAGCAATTTATGGAGTACTTTGGCGAAGAAGCATTAGGACTTATTGAAACCCGGGGAATGGTACCGGCCATTGAAGCAGCGGATGTCATGTGCAAAACTGCAGATGTAGTGCTTGTTTCCTATGAAAATATCGGCTCAGGACTTGTTACCGTGATGGTGAAGGGCGATGTGGCCGCAGTGAGATCGGCGGTAGAAAAAGGTGCAGCGGCCGCCGCAGCAATTGGAGAACTGACGGCTGCTCATGTTATGCCGCGTCCTGTCAGCCGGGTGGGCAAGATTGTTTCACGGCATGATATCGATGCTTAACACTGAAGGTTTTGGAGGAATACCCCGTGGAGAGAAATGATGCATTAGGGTTTATAGAGACCTATGGTCTGGTTTCGGTGCTGGAAGCTGCGGATGCTATGTGCAAGGCTGCAGAAGTGGAATTGGTGGGTTATGAGAATGTGGCCTCAGGTCTGATCTCCGTGGTTGTCCGCGGCGATGTGGGGGCAGTGAGAACGGCGGTAGAGGCCGGCATCGCCGCAGCCAGCAAGGTGGGCCAAATTTATAGCACCAATGTGATTGCCAGACCCCATCCCGATGTGGAGAAAATTGTGGCCAAACACCTTATTGACTGGTAAACAGTGCAGTTTTGCTGGTGCTATTCAATCCTCAAGTGGAAAGGGGGATAAAGAATGAATCGAATGGACAATGATTTGCTTGCAATTCAAGAAGCACGGATTCTGATCGAAAACGCCCGTGAAGCGCAGAAGGCTTTGGCCACCTTTTCCCAGGAAAGGCTGGACCGGATTGTGGAGCGTATGGCTGGGGAAGTGGTGAAATACGCCCGGGAGCTGGCTATGATGTCCCACGAAGAAACGGGATTCGGAAAATGGCAGGACAAATATATCAAAAATATTTTTGCCAGTGATTTTCTCTGTAAGAAAATCAGGAAGATGAAAGTTGTCGGCATTATTGCCGAAGATAAAGAGAATCAGACCCTGGATGTGGGTGTACCCGTGGGAGTCATTGTCGCTTTGCTTCCTTCCACCAACCCTGTATCCACCGCCATCTATAAAACCTTAATTGCTATCAAATCAGGCAATGCCATTGTTTTTTCACCTCATCCCAAAGCGAAAAAGACCACCAGAAGAGTGCTGGAGATACTGGTGCGGACCGCTGAAGCCAGCGGACTGCCTTGCGGGGCCATTGGCTATCAGAGAACCCAGGCCCTTGAAGGGACACTGGGACTGATGAATCATAAGGATACAGCCCTGATCATCGTTACAGGAGTGCCCAAGCTGGTCAAAGCAGCTTATGCCGCCGGAAAACCGACTATTTATGGCGGACCTGGGAACGGCCCGGCCTTTATAGAGCGTTCAGCCGACATAAAACAGGCGGTAGCAGACATTATTACCAGCAGAACCTTTGATCACGGCATCGTGTCGGCCTCAGAACAATCCGTTATAGCTGAGGAATGCATTGCCGACGAAGTAAGACAGGAACTCAGGGGGAATGGCGGCTACTTTCTGTCCGAAGAGGAAGCGGAGCAACTCGGCAAGCTCTTTCTGCGCCCTGACGGCAGCGTCAATCCGGACATCGTCGGTAAATCGGCTGTGGAGCTGGCCAGGAAAATCGGTATCACCGTTTCGGAAAATACCAAGGTTCTCATTTCTGAACAAAAATTTGTCTCACCGGCTAACCCTTATGCTAAAGAAAAACTCTGTCCGGTATTGGCTTTTTATGTGGAGAAGGATTGGTTCAACGCCTGTGAAAAGTGTATCGAACTGCTCCTCAACGATGGCCGGGGGCATACCCTCGTCATTCATTCACGGAATGAGCAGGTAATCAGGGAATTCGCCCTGAAAAAACCCGTATCGAGAGTACTTGTGAATACCCCCGCCACTTTGGGAGGAATCGGAGGGACAACCAATCTCTTCCCGGCCTTGACCCTTGGCTGCGGTGCAGTGGGCGGCGGATTCACTTCAGATAATGTCTCACCGCTGAATTTGATTAACATCCGCAAGGTGGGCTATGGGGTAAGGAAATTGGAGGATATAACCTGTGGTGTGCAGGCTGAATCAGCGGGACAGCAGGAAAGTCTTTGCTCGGGCACAGGTTACTCTAAGGAAAGCACCCAGGATCTCAACGTGCTGTTGGAAAAACTGCTGGAACAGCTTATACCTTATCGAAATACTTAAAGAGCTAATGAGTAAAGGGAGGGCAAAGGATGGATATCAAAGAATTCTCGGCAAAGTTTGCCGATGTTACTAAGAACTTATCTCCGGAAGAAACAACCGTTGTGATGAAACTATTCCAAGGGATCGCCAAGGAACTGGCAGCAAATTCTGCATCTCCGTCGCAGCAGGACAGCAAGTCTCCTGTCTACGAAGGGGAGATCACCGGTCTTACGCCACGTTTAAGCAATCTGCGCACAGCCTATTTGCAGGCTAAACCCAGTGTCAGCATCTATCGGGCCAGAGCATTTACTGAAGTGACCAAAACAAATCCCGGCTTGCCAAAGATTCTGCTCCGGGCCAAGTGTTTCAGGAGAGCCTGTGAGACAGCCCCCCTCCTTATTCAAAAAGACGAGCTCATTGTGGGGCATCCTTGCGGAAAACCGCGGGCCGGTGCTTTTTCACCGGATATTGCCTGGAGATGGGTAAGGGATGAATTGGATACCATGGCCACCCGGCCCCAGGATCCCTTCCAAATCAGTGAAGAAGATAAGCGCATCCTCCGGGAAGAAATCTTCCCTTTCTGGGAAGGGAAAAGCGTGGATGAGATTTGTCAGAAACAATACGAAGATGCCGGGATCTGGTCCTTTTCCGGGGAGTCCTTTGTCAGTGATCTTTCCTACCATCAGATCAACGGCGGCGGTGATACTGCTCCCGGATATGATGTGATCCTGATTAAAAAAGGGATCAAAGGAGTACGACAAGAAGCAGAGGACAGATTGAGCAAGTTGTCCATGGAAAACCCGGAGGATATCGACAAGATTTACTTCTATAAAGCGGAGATTGAGACTTGCGACGGTATTCTGGCTTATGCCCGGCGGCTTTCCGATTATGCCCGGGAATCAGCCGACCGGGAAGTGGATTCTGTACGGAAGCAAGAATTGCACAAGATCGCTGATGTTTTGACCTGGGTTCCCGCTAATCCGCCCCGTACTTTCCATGAGGCTCTCCAATCGATTTGGACCCTGGAATCGCTGTTTGTCGTTGAAGAGAACCAGACAGGCATTTCCCTGGGACGTTTGGATCAATATATCTACCCCATGTTCAAGGCCGATATGGATGCCGGCCGGCTCAACAAGCTGGAAGCCTTCGAATTGATGAGTTGTTTCCTGATCAAATGCTCGGAAGTGATGTGGCTGTCCAGCGAACAGGGCGCCAAATATTTCGCCGGTTATCAACCCTTCATCAACTGTACTGTAGGGGGGCAGAAGCGAACCGGAGGGGATGCCACCAACGAGCTGACCTATCTGATCATGGATGCCGTTCGTTTTACCAAGATGTATCAGCCCTCCCTGGCCTGCCGGATTCATAATCAATCCCCCCAAAGGTATCTGAAAAAGATTGTGGAAGTGGTGAAAGCCGGATTGGGATTCCCCGCCTGCCACTTTGATGACAGTCATATCAAAATGATGCTGGCCAAAGGCTTCAGCATCGAAGATTCCCGGGATTATTGCCTGATGGGCTGTGTGGAACCTCAGAAATCCGGCGGTATCTATCAGTGGACTTCCACCGGCTATACTCAATGGCCCATCGCCATCGAATTTGTTCTGAACCGCGGGGTCATGAAATGGCGGGGCACGATGGAAGGTCTTGACACCGGCGATCTCGACAACTTCAAGACTTATGAAGAATTTGATGCCGCCTGCAAGCAACAAATAGAGAACATTATTCGCTTATCAGCCATTGGCACCATCATCAGTCAGCGTGTTCATAAAGAGCTTGTTCCCAAACCCCTGATGTCCCTGCTGGTGGAAGGCTGTATGGAAAAGGGGACGGATGTGACAAGCGGTGGAGCCCGGATCAATTTTGGTCCCGGATTGATCTTCTCCGGCCTGGGAACCTATGCAGACTCCATGGCGGCCATCAAAAAGCTGGTCTTTGAAGAAAAGAAGTACACACTGAAACAAATCAGGGATGCTCTCAATGCCAATTTTGAAGGCTATGAAGCCCTGCGGACCGATTGTCTGAATGCGCCGAAATACGGAAATGATGATGATTATGCCGATTTAATTGCTTCAGATCTGATCGTTTGGACCGAACGGGTGCACAATTCTTTCAAAATGCTCTTCTCACATTTCACCCATGGCACCCTTTCCATCTCCAACAACACTCCCATCGGTGAAATCACGGGCGCTACCCCCAACGGCCGACTGGCCTGGACACCGCTGTCCGACGGAATCAGTCCCACCCAGGGTGCGGATAAGTTTGGACCCACCGCCATCATCAAATCCGTCAGCAAGCTGAGCGTCGAGTCCATGAATATCGGCATGGTTCATAATTTTAAACTATTGCGCGGTATTCTGGAAACCCCGGAAGGGGAAAACGGCCTGATCACCTTGCTCAGAACAGCCTCCATCCTCGGCAATGGCCAGATGCAATTCAGCTATGTGGATAATGAAGTCCTGAAACGGGCTCAAATCGAACCGGATAAATATCGGGATCTCATCATTCGGGTGGCCGGATACAGCGCCTACTTCGTGGAATTGTGCAAAGAGGTTCAGGATGAAATCATCAGCCGGACCGTTCTGGAACATTTTTAAAAAAGTAGTTTCTTTAATCAGGTAGCATTTTTAAATAGGTAGGCTCTTTAAGATAGCTTCTATAAAATGGAGACATTATGAATACTGAAATTTGCAGCATTTTAGAACGGCAGGCGAGGATCTTCAATGTTCAGAAGT
This sequence comes from Desulfitobacterium sp. LBE, assembly GCF_007830365.1. NCBI lineage: Bacteria > Bacillati > Bacillota > Clostridia > Eubacteriales > Desulfitobacteriaceae > Desulfitobacterium > Desulfitobacterium sp. LBE. The sequence goes on from NZ_VLKD01000001.1 coordinate 3,577,146, forward strand.
ATTCTCTCTATGACGGACCGGGCATAAGAACACTGATTTTCTTCAAAGGCTGCCCCCTGAGATGCAAATGGTGTTCCAACCCTGAGGGACTTGAGCGAAAATATCAGGTCATGTATATGGAGGACTCATGTATTCATTGCGGCAATTGCATTCCCGTTTGTCCTGTCAACATCCATTCTTTTACCAACCGTGACGGCGAGACGGTACCCACTCACTATGAACCGCCGAAGCATACCACCAACCGGAGTATTGATTGTGTGGGCTGCCGCAAGTGTGAAACAATCTGTCCGAAAAAAGCACTCTCCATCGCCGGTAAGGATCTGAAAATCTCCGAGGTGCTGGAAATCATCCAGCAGGATGCACTCTTCTACCTGAGCTCAGGCGGAGGAGTCACCCTTGGGGGAGGGGAAGTAACGGCCCAGCCTGAATTTGCCACCAATCTGCTCATGGAATGCCAACGGATGGGAATCAATACCGCCATCGAAACCTGTGGGTATGCCAAGCTGGATACTTTGCTCATGATCGCTCAGTTCACCGATTTGTTTCTGTATGATCTTAAGCATATCGACCCGGAGCGGCATTACGAACTGACAGGGGTAAGGAATGAACGGATCCTGGATAATCTGACCGAGTTGATCCACCGGGGATTCAATATCAAAATCAGAATGCCCCTGATCAGAGGCATGAATGACAGCCAGGACACCATCCGCCGCACCATGGAGTTCCTTCAACCGTTCAGCAGCTGCAAGAACTTTCAGGGAATCGACCTGCTGCCCTACCATAAGTTAGGGATTAACAAATATAAGCAGTTGGATATGAATTACACCATTACTGAGGATTTGAGCTTTAAGGCCGAAGAGCTGGATGAGATCGCCCGCATTATTGGGGGGTATGACTTGCAGGCCGCTGTGATCAGACATTAGCCGGGGCGGACTTCGCAGGTCATGCCGGAGGGGAACGGCGCGGGGTGAAAAGGCAGTTCGGGTCGCGTAGCTTTACGCACAACGCGTACTCCCTAGCTCCGGGGCTGGTTCACTCGCTTTCTTAACAGCTTACGCCAAACCCCGCTGCTTTCTTACGAAAATAGATTCCTACTTTGCATTGGGTTATTCTTCAGTTGGCTTGTAAAACCTGATAGCCCTTTGCTTGAAGTTGTCTGATGAGACGCTGTTCCTTCTGTCTCTCACGCTCCATCATGTATTCTGTTCCGAGTTCCCTATAGGTTTCTCTCGTCACTAAAATCCGATAGGCAATCCGAAGAATCAGATGGCCCAGAGCCAGTAAAGCCTTCTTTTTACCCATCCGTTTAACCCATCGCCAATAGGTTGCGGATAAACGAGAGTTTTTTACTTTAGAAGCAGCCCATGCGCATTCACATAATACCGCTTTTAACGCTTTGTTTCCTGCGGAAACACTCCCTCTTTTTTTTACCTGCGCTTTCATTATTGCCGGGTGATACTCCAGCCTAGGAAGACAGCTGACTATCTGTAGGAAAGACAGACATATCTGCCCCCAACTCAGCGATCATGATCGCTGAAGACGTCTGATTTATACCGGGTATTGAGGTTAATAGCTCGACCTCTTGCTGGTATGGAGCCATACATTCACTTATTTTCTGCTCCACGTTAATCAGGCTCTGTTCTAAAAACTTCAAGTGACTCCATGAATATCGAATCATGTCCCGGTGATGGCTCCGCAGTCGATGATTTAAAGCATCCGCTAAACCCGGTATCTTGCTTTTAACCTTACCTTTCACCATCTGGTTAAGCTTTTCTACGGTAATCACTTCTCCATCCATCAGGGACTCCATAATATTGCGTCCTGAAACCCCGAAAATATCGGAAATATAGGTGGTGATCTTGATATTGGCATCCTGCAAAATTTTATGAATGCGGTTTTTCTCTTGGGTTGCATCCTGAAGGAGTTTTTTCCGATATCGGGTTAAGTCTCTCAAATCACGGATTTCCGCCGGTGGTACAAAGCTTCCTTCAATTAATCCGCTTCGAAGAAGTTGGGCAATCCATTCCGCATCTTTGACGTCCGTTTTCCGCCCGGGTAGGTTCTTAATGCGTTGAGCATTGGCCAAACTCAGTTGAAACGACCCTGCCTCAAGAATATTCCAAACCGGTTTCCAATACACTCCGGTACTTTCCATGGCGACATGCGAGCATTTCTCTTCTTCCAACCAATCGGTAAGCGCCAGAAGGTCAGATGTGGTCGTACTAAACGTCCGGATCGTCTTTTTAGGCTTAGATTCCAAGGAACCAAAGAGGATACAGGCTACCACCGTTTCTTGATGAACATCCAGTCCCGCGCAGCATTCCAGAATAGCATCCATTGAAGATCACCTCCTAATAACGTAGGTGAGTGCGTCCAACAACAAGCCTACTTGAAATTTCTTACCCGTGCTCGTGGCACAATCTTCTGTGCTTAAATGTTGTTGGAACCAGTTTCTGCATCGGGGTATCATCCACCATAAAGCAAACGGCTAACAGCACCCACCTTACTATGATTATCTCAGTTTAATGCTGTTAGGAAAAGCCTTCGCCTATTTTCATTCCCCTCTGTGAAATGAAATTTCATAAGTGTTTCTGCATGTGAACCGTGGCTCCGCTACGTTAAGAAAGCGACCTTCACCCCACCGCCCCTCCGCTAAATCCGTCCGCTTTTGTACGTAAAGCTACGCTTTCGGGTCCCTTTCTCAGCACTGCTTTCGGGACCCTCGCGGACATTGCGGGAGTTACCTCAGCAGTCAATCTGGGTAGCCGGCCATGCCGCCAGCGGCCCGGCAAAGACGGATAAAGCAGTCTGAGTCGGGAAACCCATCCTGCAACGCCCCGCTCGCTCACTCCCGAAAAGCAGCCCAAGGATTTTGATTTACACAAGGGAAGCGACTTTAAGCGAGCGGAAACAAAACTTCGCGAAAAGCCTGCAGCGGAGAAAGGTTGGAAACAGGACGTTTCCAACCCGCCATTGAGCAGGAGCGATTTGGCGGGGGACCTTTCGGAGCGGAGGGCTTGAGCGGTAGTTTTGTCCGCGCAGCTTATGGAGCGACCGGTGTAAAGCAAAATCCTGGAGACCATTTCCGGGACCCACAGAGCCTGCCGGAACCTTAAGAAGCCCCGTTGAAATCTTACGAAGCCCCACCAAACCCGGCTGCAAAGCCATTATCCGAACGGAGGGATTGTATGAGCACTACCGACGACTTCGACAGAAAACGGATCATCCAGGAATACGTCCCCGGCAAGCAGGTCACCCTGGCTCATATCATCGCTTCACCGGTACAAGACCTATACGAACGCCTGGGCATTGAAGAACGGGGCGCGATTGGGATCCTAACCCTCACTCCCAGTGAGACGGCGATTATCGCCGCTGATATCGCCACCAAGGCCTCTGATGTGGAGATCGGATTCTTAGACCGCTTTACCGGTTCCTTGGTTATATCCGGGGATGTGGCAAGTGTGGGAGCCGCCATGGCAGCCATCAATGACACCCTGGAAAAACTGTTGAACTTTACTCCGGCCAGGATAACCAGCACATGAAAAAGCGCATCATGATCGTCGGACCCACCCAGGCCGGCAAATCCACCCTGGCGAATATCCTCAATGATACCTCCAGACCCTTGAAGAAAACCCAGGATGTCATTTATGGGAAGAATACCATTGACACTCCCGGCTCATATATTGAAAACCCTTCTATGTATAAATACCTGATTGCTACTGCTCAAACGGCATCCCATGTGCTCCTGCTCATCGACTCATCCAGGCCCGTCGAGGTCTATCCCCCCGGCTTTGCCAAAACCTTCACCTGTCCGGTGAGCGGTGTGATGACGAAGGTTGACCTGAAAACGGAGAACGTTCCCTTGTGTATCCATCAGCTGCAAAGCATCGGGGTTTCCGAACCCTATTTCCGGATCTCGTTAACAGACAACACGGGGGTGGAAGAGTTGAAGGAGTATCTCTTAGGTCTATCAAGTTTAGTAAGGCATTGGTTATAGGGTATTAATTAAGGAACATTCAGGAAGCGGAGGTGAAACCATGAGGTTTATTACCGAGACGGAATTGCGCGATTTATATAAAGCGGAGCCCTTTACAGCGTATACTTTAGAACCCCGGACAAAACTCACACCGGAAGCCCGCCAATTTCTTGTCGATAGGGGAATCAAGCTGGCGGAGGCTCAGGACAGCAAAAGCAAGAGCACCGGCAACGGCAACGGCAACGGCAAATCAGGAACGGAACAGGAAAGCTGGAATGTTCTGAGATTAAGACGCAGGATGGAAAGCCTGGAATCCCTGTTTTTGATGGTGGGAGCGAATCTTTTGAGCGGTGGCAGCACTGTTCTGGCCGAAGAAGTATTTGCCTTGGGAAGATGCTTCAGCGAGGTGAAAAAAACGGCATGGGAACAGACGTCGCCGGTTAATCTGCAATTTCAGGACTGGTCTGAGGCAGAGATGAAAAACTGTTCAACTTATCTGGGTAAACACTTTGATATTACCGAATTTCATGTGCGGACGGAAAATGGAGCAGCCATTGCCTCGTTAAATCATTTGCGGGCAACTCTTCGCGAGCTGGAATCCGCTGTTTTGGAAGCCTATTGGGATAAGGAGTTCAACGTTTGCTCACGGCAAGATCTCATTGAGAAAATCAATCTGATCATGAACATCCTCTGCGTCATGATCTGGAAGTGTCTGGGAGGTCAACAATGCAAAACGTAAATTCTGCTTTTGAATACTGTGATCAACTGGTTAAGGATTTCGAAAGAGTGATTGAGCATCCTATCGTGAGCAAATCCTCCGTTTATTATACGGGAATTGATCTGGGAACGGCCTATATCGTGCTGGCAGTTCTCGATGAGAATTATCAGCCGGTGGCCGGTGCCTATCGCTTTGCCAATGTAGTTAAAGATGGGATGGTAGTGGACTATATCGGCGCCATCCGTATCGTCAAGGAATTGAAGCAAGAGCTGGAAGAAAGGCTGGACACGGAACTCGTCTATGCCGCGGCCGCTCTGCCGCCGGGAACCATGGCTCTGGATTCAGGCGTGATCAAACATGTGGTCCAGGGAGCCGGATTTGAAATCACCAATCTTCTGGACGAACCCACGGCCGCTAATGCCGTACTCAAAATCAAAGACGGGGCCATCGTGGATATCGGCGGGGGAACCACAGGAATTACGATTCTCAAAGATGGAGAAGTGATTTATGTGGCTGATGAACCCACCGGAGGCACTCATTTTTCCCTGGTGATAGCGGGAGCTTATAAAATGAGCTTTGACGAGGCGGAAAACTATAAGCAGAACCCCAAAAACCATCGGGAATTGACCCCTGTGGTGGGGCCGGTAGTTGAAAAAGTGTCCTCCATCCTAAACCGCCACTTAAGGGACTATCAAGTCGAAACGATCTATCTGGTCGGCGGAACCTGCTGTCTGGAAGGAATCGAAACCATCATCGCCAGACAGACGGGTATTCCCACCTATAAACCGCAAAACCCCATGTTTGTGACACCCTTAGGTATCGCTCTGAACTGTACGCAGGAAATCCTTTAGAGAGGAGTCTTAGCCATGGAATACCGGATCATTAAATCTCCTTCCCAAGGGACGGTGGATCTCCTGTTTCGCCGTAAAGGTTCTGCGCCAAGTGTTCCCCTGGAGAACTACGACGCCGTCGGCTTAGTTCAGGGGCGGATGATCGATATGGTGGTGGCTGCCGATATCGCTGAAAAGGCAGCGGGAGTTTTTGTGGAAGATATTAAAGGTCATTGCCCGCAAAATCTGATTATGATCGCCATTTTTGGCGATACAGCCTCAGTGGAAGCTGCTATTAAAGATATCCAATGTAAAATGCGAGAAATCAAAGTAGGTGAGAACCCATGATAGCAGCAAAAGTAATTGATAATATCTGGGCAACACGGAAGGCCGATTCACTGAGAGGACTGAAATTCATGCTGGTGGAGGTCCTGGGTGGGATCGATAAAGGCCGTCTCATCATTGCCGCCGACACCATCAGCGCCGGGATCGGTGAACGGGTGTTGGTATGCACAGGCAGCTCCGCCCGCAAAATGCTGGGTCAGGACGATATACCCATTGATGCTGTCATTGTAGGAATCATCGATGAAGACTGTACGTTTTGAGAATCTGGAGGTGGGGAAAGTTGGATCTGCTGAATAGGGTTAAGGATGCCGGAGTCATCGGGGCAGGGGGAGCTGGGTTTCCAACCCATGCCAAACTGGCCGCGAAGGCAGAATATATATTGTTGAACGGGGCTGAATGTGAACCGCTGCTGCGGGTGGATCAGCAATTGATGGCGGAGTTCAGCGAAGAAATCATCAAAGGGCTGGAAGCGGCAGGGCAGTATATAGAAGCCCGTAAAGCGGTCATCGGCATCAAAGGAAAACACAAAGCCATCGTCAAACTTCTGCGCGAAAAAATCACAGCTTTAGGGCTGGAAGATTATATGGAAGTCATGGAATTACGGGATATCTACCCGGCCGGCGATGAGCAGGTTCTGGTCTATGAGCTGACCAAAAGGGTTGTTCCGGAAGCCTCCATCCCCCTCAAAGTAGGGTGCGTGGTGATCAACTCGGAAACGGCTTTAAATATTTTTAATGCCCTGTCAGGCAAGCCGGTCACCGAAACCTATCTCACCCTTGCCGGTGACATTCCCAACCGTTTAACGGTCAAGGTACCGGTGGGTATGCCCATCCGGGAGCTGCTCAGGCAATGCGGCCTGGAAAATGGGGATGACTATGCTGTGATCGACGGCGGCCCGATGATGGGTTCCCTCCTGGACGGGATCGATGGCTATGTCACCAAGAAAAGCAAAGGCTTTATTCTGCTTAAAAAGGATCATTTCCTCATCCGCAAAAAATCCGTTAACATCAACCAGGGACGGGTCATCAGCAAAACAGCCTGTGAACAATGCCGGATGTGTACGGATCTGTGTCCCCGCTATCTTTTGGGACACGATATGCAGCCCCATAAAGTCATGCGCGCTTTAAGCTATGACCTCCAGGATGTGAAGGAATTGCAGATCGCTCAGTTATGCTGTGAATGCAATGCCTGCGAACTCTTCTCCTGTCCGGCCAATCTCCATCCGAAAACGGTGAATATTTTTTACAAACAAAAACTGGCGGAACAAGGGATTCGTTACCAGCCCACCCAAGTGGAGTTCCAGCCCCGCTCGGCAAGGGACTATCGGCTGATACCAAGCAAACGCCTGGTGGCCAAAATCGGGTTAACCCTTTTTGATCAACCGGCACCCCTGACCACCATTCAGTTTAAGCCCGAGTATCTGGAAATCGGCTTGCGTCAGCATATCGGGGCACCGTCCCAGCCCATCGTTAACCTAGGCCAGCATGTAGAAGCAGGGCAGATGATCGGCAAAATACCGGAAAACAGTCTCGGGGCCCCGGTCCATGCCAGCATGGCCGGCACCGTTGTCGAGATTAAAGACAATTCTATTGTGGTAAAGGTGGGGTAGTATGTATAGAGCAATAGGTATGATTGAGCTTACCAGTGTGGCCAGAGGAATCTATGCCACCGATCAGATGCTTAAAACAGCTTACGTTGATGTGGTCAGTGCAACCCCCGTCTGTCCGGGCAAATATATTGCTATCGTGCAAGGGGATGTGGCGGCTGTCGAAAGTTCGATCAGCACAGGGATAGCCATTTCCGGGGAATATTTAGTGGATAGCTTCGTGCTGCCCAATGTTCATGAAGGAATTTTCCCGGCGATCACGGCCACGACCATGCCGGACGGAACCGGGGCCCTGGGAATTATGGAATCTTTCTCCATGGCCTCCATGATCACGGCTGCTGATGCGGCACTGAAAGCCGCCGATGTTCAGGCTCTGGAACTGCGCCTGGGCAGCGGACTGGGCGGCAAAGCGTACTTTACTTTTACCGGGGATGTGGCCGCTGTGGAGGCAGGTATTGAGGCAGGGAAGGCCATTGCTATGGAAAAAGGCCTCCTTGTGGATATTGAGGTCATTCCTTCCCCGTCCGATAGATTGTGGACATCCCTATATTAGCACTCAGTGAGTGTTACAGAGTACCAGGTCCCCAGGATTCACTTTGATCACCGTAAGGATTGAAAGGAGGTGGGATTTTGAAGAAACTCATTTGTGCTGACGATGTCAAATCAGCAGCAGAAAAAGGGCAAAAAGAATTCTGCGTGGCAGGGGGAACGATTGTTACTCCTTCAGCCAGAGACCTGGCTAAAGAATTGGGTGTGGAATTCGTTTTCGCCGCAGCTGCCGCCCAAAATCAAGAGTGCAAATTCAGTGATCTGCAGCAAACAGGGAAGCGGGAAGCAGAGTTTGACAGGGATATGATCTATCAAACCATCAAAATGGTCTTAACCAATCACCTTTTGACAGGTGTCGCGGCCCCCGCAGCTAAACTGCCCTTCATTACCGAGGGTGAGCCTCAAAGCGGGCTGAAAATTGTCCATGGCAGGACGGTAAATTATGAGGACTTGGACACCGGAAAACCGGGCACCAGGGCAGCCTATCGGGAGGTCATCGGCAAAGACGAGTCTCAAATGAGTGCAGGTTTTTTGACCATCGAAAAATCCAGCTTTGACCGCACATTGAGCTGTGAAGAAATTGGTATTGTTTTGGAAGGATGCTTAGGGCTCACCATCAATGGTGAAACCTTTGAAGCCTGCCAGGGAGACGTACTGCATGTGCCGAAAGGCGCACAGGTGACCTGGAGGGCCTCAGGATATGCCAAAATCTTCTCTATTACCTGCCCAGCAAACCGGGCCTGAATTCAGGTTCAACAATAGGAGGATAGGCTATGCAGGCTCTTGGCCTTATTGAGACACGAGGACTCCTTCCTGCTATCGAATGTGCAGATGTCATGCTTAAAACAGCGCAAGTTGAACTTGTGGGAAGGGATTTTGTCGGCGGCGGTCTGGTGACCATCTCGGTAACCGGTGATGTGGGAGCTGTGAAAGCAGCCGTGGAAGCAGGCGCTGCCGCGGTGGAGAAGATTAGCCCTTTGCTGCTGGTTTCACAGCATGTCATTCCCAGACCCCATCAGGAAATCGAAGGAATGATCGGCCCCAGCCCCGCTGCAAAGCAGGCACCCCCTGTGCCGCAACCGGAAAAAGTCAAGGCCCTTCCGGGTTTTGATCAAACAACCAATAAACAGACAATAGATGATTTTGTGCAAGAATTTGGCCTTGAACCATGCGTGGATGCCCTGAAAACTCTCCCCGTCTTAAAACTCCGCAATCTGGCCAGAGAATACAAAGGACTTGCCATAGCAGGAAGAGCCATATCCAAAGCAAATAAAGAAGATCTTATCCAGCAACTCAAGGAGTATTACAACCAAAAACATGAATGACGGTGAAGGGAGGAACGTAAGTGCTAAACTTTGATTATGATTTACAATCTGTGCAGGAGACCAGAAATCTTGCCCGTCAGGCCAAACAAGCCCAGACTGAACTGGCACAATTCAATAGCGAGCAGATTGACAAAATCATTCGCAATATGGTAAAGGTAGCGGAGGAAAATGCTGTTGCTCTGGCAAAGTTAGCGGTGGAAGAAACAGGGTTTGGCAAAGTGGAGGATAAGATTTTTAAGAATCGTTTTGCCTCTACAGAGCTCTATCAATTTATCAAGCCCATGCAGACCATCGGGGTTATTAAGGAAGACAAGATCAATAAGGTCATGGAGATTGCGGAACCGGTGGGATTGCTGATGGGGATTGTCCCCTCCACCAACCCTACCTCCACGACTATCTACAAATCGCTCATTGCCATTAAAGCACGTAACGGAATTGTGTTCTCACCCCATCCTTCGGCTTTGAAGTGCACTTTGGAAGCAGCTAAGTTGATGAACGATGCGGCAGTGGCGGCCGGTGCTCCGGCCAATATCATCGGCTGCATCTCCAAGCCATCCATGAATGCAACCAATGAACTCATGAAATGCGACGAAGTAGCCATGATCATTGCCACAGGCGGTTCGGCCATGGTCAAGGCGGCCTATAGCGCCGGAAAACCGGCTCTGGGGGTAGGCCCGGGCAATGTTCCCGCTTATATTGAAAGAACTGCCGATATTCCCAAAGCAGTCAGAAATATTATTGCCAGCAAAACCTTCGACAATGGCACTATCTGTGCTTCTGAGCAATCGGTGGTGGTAGAAGAGTGCATTCGCAACCAGGTTATGGAAGAGTTCAAACGTCAGGGCGGCTACTTCATGACCCCGGAGGAAACTGAGCAAGTGGGGCGGAAACTGTTTAACAGGGGCCATGCCATGAATGCTAAAATGGTGGGGAGATCCGCTGCAGATATCGCAGCCGGTGCCGGAATTTCCATTCCCCCGGGAACCAAAGTTCTGCTGGGAGAACAACAGGGAGTCGGCGAGCAATATCCCCTCTCCTATGAAAAGCTGACCACGGTGCTGGCCTTTTATACCGTCAAAGACTGGCATGAAGCCTGCGATCTATGCATGAAATTACTCTATAACGGCGGGGTAGGCCATAGCCTTTCCATTCATACGGAAAACCCGGAAATGGCTATCAAATTTGCAGAGAAACCCGTTTTCAGGATTTTGGTCAATACAGCATCCACCCATGGTGGTGTAGGAGTAAGTACAGGACTGGCGCCCGCCTTTACCTTAGGCTGCGGTACTTGGGGAGGAAGCGCAACCTCAGACAATGTAACCCCTATGCACTTGATCAATATTAAACGTGTAGCCTATGGAATCAAAGATGTCACAGAGAATGGGAATTCCTCCTATGCAACCGGGGATGCACAGCAGGGCGGCTCCGGCGGCACTGTCAGTGAAGACCGGATTCAGGCTCTGGTCAATGAAGTCATGTCCCTGTTGAAACAAAGGGGTGACTGCTAAAGTGGGAAAGTATGACGCTTTAGTGGAACTTCTGCTGGAAGCAGTCAAAGAGGGGGCGAATATCAACCAGGAGGATTGCTCCATACCTGTAGGGATATCCAACCGGCATATTCATCTCTCCCAAGCAGATGTGAACACCTTGTTTGGTGAGGGATACTCATTGACCAGGATCAAGGATTTGTCCCAGCCGGGGCAATATGCCTGCAAGGAAACCCTGACGATCTGCGGGCCTAAAGGGGCGATTGAAAATGTCCGCATCCTTGGACCGGAGCGCAGAGAATCCCAGGTGGAGATACTCAGAACAGACTGTTTCAAGCTTGGTCTCAAAGCCCCTGTAAAACTGTCCGGAGAGCTGCAGGGAACTCCGGGAATGACCCTTGTAGGCCCCAAAGGAAGTGTTCTTCTTTCCCAAGGTGTTATCGTTGCCCAGCGCCACATTCATATGTCCTTAGAGGATGCCCAACGCTTTGGGGTAAGGGATGGAGAGCTGGTAACGATTCAAATAAACGGGCTGCGTGGAGGAACTTACGCCAATGTAGCCATCAGAGCCAATAACACCTCCCAGCTTGAGTGTCATATCGACACAGATGAAGCCAATGGGATGGATCTCACACCCACTTCGAGAATAACCATCATAAAATGAAATTTTAGGAGGAAACAATCATGAGTAAAACAGAAGCTTTAGGATTAATCGAAACCAAAGGTTTGGTAGGTGCTATTGAAGCCGCAGATGCTATGGTTAAAGCCGCCAATGTATATCTGATCGGCCGCGAATTTGTCGGCGGCGGTTTGGTAACCGTAATGGTAAGAGGAGATGTAGGCGCTGTCAAGGCGGCTACCGATGCCGGTGCTGCTGCCGCTCAGCGGGTTGGCGAGCTCATTTCCGTCCATGTCATTCCCCGTCCCCACAGTGACGTGGAAATGATCCTCCCTGTTAAAAAAGAAGGTTAAGACAAGCAAGAAACCCGGCAGGACGAAGGTCTGCGCTCTCTTTTGGAGACCTTGACCTTCGTCTGTTTTGAATCAAGGTGACAGAAGAATTAAAAAATGAGGAGTGTAAAAAATGTCCCTGGAAAAGCTGGATACCAATACGTTTGAGCAACTTATTTACGATGAGGGAAAAGCTTGCTTAGTGATGTTTTCAAGGAAAAACTGTCATGTCTGTCAAAAGGTTACTCCGGTATTGGAAGAGTTGCGCCTAAATTATGAGGAAAGTTTTGGCTTTTATTATGTTGATGTGGAAGAGGAGAAAACACTGTTCCAAAGATTCTCATTAAAAGGCGTTCCCCAGATTCTTTACTTCAAAGATGGGGAATACAAGGGAAAAATGGCCGGCGATGTGGAAGATGATGAGGTCGAACAGATGATTGCTGATGTGCTTGAAGACTAAGCATAAGCTATAAGTGGAAGAAAAAAGCCTTTCCTGCAGTATTCATTAAAAATTCTTTAGGATCAGCCGAACTTAGGCACCTAGCCGCGCGAATAGACTCCAGTATAAACGGGCCCTGACCAATCAGTAGCGTGCCTCCCTCCTTTGAAGGATGTTGAGGCACATTTTTCCATGTCTTCGTTTATCCAGTGCAATCATTGTATAGATAGAAAAATCCGTACCATAATTTTTGAAAGTGTTCACATGGACTTGCAACCGGCATAAGTGTTGGCTGTTGCAATCCCAAGGGCCTGTGTGACGGTAACGGCTGTCAGAATAGTTCGCGCGTCGCCTTAACTTAGGCCAGCAACCGGTGGAATTTTTAATATGGAGGATTAAGTGATGCAATTCAAGAGTATTCGAACCCAATTTTTAACCATTTCGATCATAATTGTTTTACTCGCCTTAGCTATAGTTGGTGGGATTACTTGTTATGGGGTAACTCAGCAATCGAAAGAAGATTACATCAATTACTCAAATGAACAGATGAAAATAGCGGAGCAAGCCATTAAAGTGTTTTATGATCAGATTGATAAAGATATCAATATGATGGCCACTCATCCCCTGGTTATGGCAGCGGCGGAGAGCAATATTACGTCATACGTCAACAGTCTGGAAAAGGTGCAAATGACTCCTTCGCAAAATGGTGGCGTGGAGCAGGAAATTTACGAAATTTTTGAGCATTATGCCGCCACCCATCCGGGGACAATGTATGTTTATTTCGGAACGGAAGAGGGCTCTTACCTGCAGTGGCCGGAAGTCCCCATACCTGTGGAGAAGTTCTATCCTCCTGAGAAAGGCTGGTATAAAACCGGCTTAAACGGCAAGGGAGCCATTGTCAGAACAGATCCCTATCTTGATCCCATGTCCAATACCATGATTACGAGCAATGTTCGCTCCTTTACAGATGCCGATGGTAAGTTGGTCGGAACCCTGGGAATTGATGTGCAGCAGTCTGTCATAAGCGATATGTTAAACTCAATGAAGACTGGGGAAACCGGCTATTCTATGATTGTTCACACTTCAGGAATCATTTTGGCCGATGGAAATAACCCCGAAAATAATTTTAAACAATTAGGGGAAATTAATATTGCCGGACTGGACAAGCTGGGGTCTGATGATTTAACCCCCTTTGATGTCATGATTGACGGAGCAAAATACATAGTTAATCCCCATAAAGTTGATGGAACAGATTGGATTTTAGCCTCCCTAATGTCCGAAAGTGAGTTAACCCAGGGGGCAAACAGCGTAGCCTTAATGATGCTCATAGTCTCAGTTGTCATGTTGTTGCTCACCACGGTTTTGATTACCATAACCGCCAATAAAATCACCACACCCATCAAAAAGTCGGCTCAGTATTTGGAGCTTGTGGCAAACGGGGACTTTTCCCAGGAAATCGACTCAAGGTTTCTGGCCAGAAAAGATGAGGTGGGGGCTATCACCAACGCCATTAATCATATGAAGAATTCGATTAAGCAGTTGGTCAACAGTATTAAGAGCGAATCGGTGGCTATCGAAGAAAAAGTGCATGCTGTCATGGATAATGTAGTGGATCTCAGCAAAAGCCTGGAAGAGATCTCTGTTACTACCGGAGATGTGGCGGCCAGTACGGAAGAAACATCGGCAGCATCGGAAGAAATGTCGGCAACGACCCAGGAAATTGAAAAAGCAGTGCAATTGATCGCCGGCAAATCCCAACAGGGGGCAGTCTCATCCCAGGAAATCACCCGGAGAGCGGAAGATACCAAGAAAAATGTCCATACAGCCCAGAAGAAAGCCGCCGATATCTTTGTCGAGACCCAGGCCAAGCTGGAAAAGGCGATTGTTGAGTCCAAGGTTGTCAGTCAAATCGATTTATTGACAGATGCCATCATGCAGATCACCGAGCAAACCAACCTGCTGGCCCTGAATGCCGCCATTGAAGCGGCCAGGGCGGGTGAAGCCGGCAGAGGATTCTCGGTGGTCTCAGAGGAAATCAGAAAACTTGCCGAACAATCCAAAGGAGCGGTTATGCAAATACAGGAGGTTACCACCAAGGTGACCAGTGCTGTCGATAACCTCTCCCAAAGCTCCAATGGGCTGCTGTCTTTCATGTCTGTCGATGTCAATAATGACTATCAAGTCATGCTGGATGTGGCAGAGCGATACAGCGAAGATGCCAATTTCGTCGATGAGCTGGTGGCCGATTTCAGTGCTACCACGGAGCAGCTTCTGGTGTCTATCCAAAATATTTCCGATGCCATCGGCGGGGTAGCCCAAGCTGCCAACAGTGGTGCCGCCGGCACGGCGGAAATTGCCAATCAGTCGGCAGAAGTAAGCATCAAATCCACTGAAGTTAAAGAGCAGATTCTCAGAGCTAAGGAAAGCGTCAGCAGATTACAAGAAGAAATCAAACGGTTCAAAGTGTAATTCAGAAGTCAGAACTAAAGAAGTTAAGCCAGATATTCCCGCGGGTGCGGAATATCTGGCTTTTTGTCCAGGGCTTGCAATTATCCTGCGGGGGTTTTAAAGTAGAAGGAAGCAATAATCTATGGGGAGGTATGGAATGAGCTATGCAATTAATCTCTACTTCAATGAAGAAGCGGAACAATCGATAATGAGGCTATGGGAGTCATTAGCTCTCCTGAATCTGGGCAAATGCATGTCCTGCACCAATGGCCGGCCCCATATCACTTTAGCTATCTATAATGATCTGGACTTGACCAAGGCTCAGGAAATATTGGGGACTCTGGCTCAAGCTGTTCCTTCCTTTGAGTTGGTATTTCTTCAAGTAGGGATTTTCCCTCTTCATAAAGGAACCATCTTTTTGACCCCTAACTTGACTCATGATCTGTTTCAAGTTCATGGAATGCTCCATGCCGCTTTGGCGGCTTGGCAGGAGCAGGGGTGGGACTATTACAAACCCCAGATCTGGCATCCCCATTGCACCCTTTCCATGGAAACGGCTGTGGAGGATATTCCTAAGGTGCTGGGAGAGGTCTTAAAAGATTTTCGCTCTATTGAGGTGATGATTGAATCCATAGGGATAGTATCCTTGGATCCCATTGAGTATCTGGGTGAATTCCCTCTGAGCGGATCGCCATCCCCTGCTTAGAGGGCAAAGCACTGATTGGTTTGCTTGATGTCTAAGATTGCTGTAGGGGAAGCGGTCATTTTTTCGACAAAGGAGCCAATGGAGGGATAATCATCCCAAAAATGCATGGGGACAAGGATTTGGGGATGGATCTCCTGAATAAAATACTCCGCTCCCAGGCAAGAAGACTGTTCAAGCCGGGGGTCCACAGGGAAGAAGGCAATATCGATCCGCTCTTCTTTGAGTTTGGCGATTTCTTCCTTGAACATTTTCTCTGCCCACAGAATATCTGCTTCGGGTTCTCCCCGCCAGTGCCACCAGTTAAGGTCTCCGGCATGGAAGAGATGGAGCCTTTCCTTTGCGCCCAGTTCCACAAGGAAGGAAACACCCGCATCGGTGGACCCATAGGTTCTAATGGTCAGGTCATGCTGATGAACTTCTTCATAAGGGGATAAGAAAGTAAGGTTCTCCTGGCCTGGAGGCAGTTGAGGGTGGCCCTGGATATCCGAGCTGAGGATATAGTGAGTATTAGGATAGTGGGTTTGCCACTGGAAGATTTCAGGATTGTAATGATCCGGATGGACATGGGAGGAAAAAACAGTGATCTGCTTATGGCTGGGCAACTGGACTTGACCTTGATAATAGTCAAAGACAAGGAACTCCCTATCGGTTTCCACGATGAAACCACTGTGCTGAATATACTCAATACGAAGTCCTAGCTTTTCGAGGGGAGCTTTCATAAAAATCACCTCATCTAAAATGATCGGAAGATTGTGTTCTCTATAAAAAATTACTATAATATGGATGAATATGCAAGACAATAGAGAGTCTCGTCGATAATTAATTCTCGGAAAAGAAAGCGTGTCTAAAATAAACGAAGGGGATGATGGCCATGAAATTTAAATTTACACACAATAATATCAATGTGCTGAACCTGGAGAAAAGTCTTAAATTTTACGAAGAGGCATTAGGGTTAAAGGAAGTCAGGCGTATAGCTCCGGAGAGCGGGGAATTCATTATTATTTATCTGGGGGATGGGGTAACCGCTCATGCCTTGGAACTTACCTGGTTAAGGGATAGAACAGAACCGTATAATCTGGGCGATAATGAGTTTCATCTGGCCTTAACGGTGGATGATTTCCAGGGAGCTCATGAACACCATCAAAAAATGGGCTGCATCTGTTATGAAAATGAAGCCATGGGGATCTATTTTATCAATGATCCGGATAACTACTGGCTAGAAATTCTCCCCAGTTCTATGGGATAGGATAAGGCACAGAGAGACACCTCTCCGCAAGGGAGAGGTGTCTCGTAGTTTGTCATCTATGCGAAAACTATCATTGAGCAGACTGAGCTCCACCGAGAGCTTATTTATTCTGAATGACGGGGATGGGCTCATCAGAGGCTTCATCCAGACGATCTTCCCATAGATACTTCCTGGTTTCCGAGACAATAACTCCGCTTAAAAGAAGGAGTGCCACAAGGTTGGGAATAGCCATCATAGCGTTCATTGCATCCGCCAAATCCCAGACGAATTGCAGAGTGACCAAAGAACCGGCTAAAACAGCGAGAACCCAGAGGAGGCGGTAAGGGAGGATGCCTTTTTTGCCAAAGAGGTATTCCACAGCTCTTTCACCATAGTAAGACCAGCCCAGGATGGTAGAGAAAACAAAGGTCAAAAGCCCGAAGGTTAAAACGATAGGGCCAATTACTGGAATCTGGCTAAAAGCCATAGAAGTTAAATCACCGCCTTTTAACCCTTCGGCGGCGGTCGGGTTGCTAAGGACACTGCTGACCACGACCAGACCGGTCATTAAGCAGACGACAACGGTATCCCAGAAGGTACCGGTGGCTGAGACGAGAGCCTGACGGACAGGATTCCTGGTTTGAGCGGCGGCAGCGACGATGGGGGCGGAACCCAAACCGGATTCATTGGAGAAAAGACCCCGGGCAATTCCGTAACGGGCGGCCATGATGATACTGGCACCGACGAATCCGCCGCCGGCTGCAGTGGGGGTGAAAGCCGATTCACAGATCAAGACAACGGCGGGCCAGACATAGGAGGCGTTTATAATCAGGATAATGATACAACCAAGGACATAGGCAATCGCCATAAAGGGGACAAATTTTTCACAGACCCGGGCGATCCACTTCACTCCGCCGATGATTACAATTCCGGTGAGGGAAGCTAAGAGAAGACCGGTAATGATAGGGTTGACGTTAAATTGAGAATTCAGCATGCCGGAAATAGAATTAGCCTGAGTCATATTGCCAATACCAAAGGCGGCAATAGAAGTAAAGATACAGAAGAGTACAGCCAGCCACTTCTGGCCCAGGCCTCTTTCCAAAGCATACATAGGACCGCCCAGCATGGTGCCGTCAGCGGTTTTAACCCGGTATTTCACCGCCAATAAGGCCTCCCCATATTTGGTGGCAATTCCGAATACCCCGGTGAGCCAGCACCAAAGTACGGCACCGGGGCCGCCTAAAGCCACGGCCGTAGCTACCCCGACGATATTACCGGTTCCGATGGTAGCGGCGAGAGCGGTGGTCAGAGCTCCGAATTGGCTCACATCGCCGCTGGCATCAGGATCCTTCGTAAGAGATAATTTGATCCCCTTAAAAATATGCCTTTGAATACCACGAGTACGCAACGTAAGGAATAAGTGCGTGCCAAAAAGCAAAGCAAGCATCGGTGGGCCCCAGAGATAGTCGTTCAGCCAGACGATAAAATTATGCAAGGCATCCATTGAGTGTTCCTCCTTTAATCTCTCTTTTCGCATCTCTCTGCACATCTCCGTTGCGGCAGCCTCCCGCAAAAGGATGGCAATTTATATATAAAAAGAGTCAATCCTTAGCGATTGACTCTGAATATTCGGACGATAGGTACAAAAGTAAGAGATTGCTCTGTAGCAGTCCCTGTTCCTTCTCTGTCCTTTTGCCTGAGAGATTTAACAACACGTCATTGTATTGCCCCTTCGGCGCTCTAATCGAGTCTCTCCAGAGTGCTGTCAATTTACGGTCCCTGACTTATTCCAGTCACCTGAAAGTTTCAACTTCTTCGGCGGGCCGTGCCCTTCTCCCGTAAATCTCATCCAGCATTCCTATGCAGTTTTTCGTAAATTCCAGATTGCCACCGCATTTTCTGGAATTGTATCTATAATTATAATTACCGCTCCCATTTTATTCAAGAATTATTTTTGGGAATATGCCTAACATTTACTTATTATAGGAAATAGTATATAATTAGAATGGTTTAGTGATTTTCCCTTTTTTGAAGTACATAAACTTTTGACAGCGGCTATCTGGCGATAGTCGCTCTATATTTAGCTATTCATCATTAGAAAAGGAAGGTTCAGGAGAAATGAGTAGAAAGATCAGTATTACAGCTGTGGACCGTGAGCGTCTGCTCAAACTTATCAATAAGGAAAGAGAGTTTGGCAGCGCTAAAAACAAGGATTACTTAAAAGATCTTGAGCATGAGTTAAATGGGGCGGATGTGGTGCCTTCTGAAAAGATCCCAGGGGATGCCATCACCATGAATTCCAGAATCTTGCTGAAGGATCTGGAGACAGGGGAAGAAACCGTCTATACTTTAGTGTATCCTGAGGATGCCGATCTTCTGGAGGATAAGATTTCAATTCTTGCTCCCGTAGGGACGGCTATTCTGGGCTATCTGGAAGGAGATATCATCGACTGGAAGGTTCCCGGCGGTGTCGTCCGCTTTAAGGTGGAAAAACTTCTTTATCAGCCGGAGGCTGCGGGAGACTATCATTTATAAGCAGCAATGGGTGAAGGACGAGAATTCGGGTAACACTACTGGAGAGGTCTTCCGTTACAGTAGGAGATAAGATTCCCTAGGAAAGGTTGGTATTCGTGGATAACGAGAATAAATCCTCTAATTTTTTACGCAGCATTATCCTTGAGGATTTACGGGAGGGAAAGGTAGAAGAAATCACGACACGGTTTCCCCCCGAGCCCAATGGTTACCTGCATATTGGGCATGCTAAATCCATCTGTTTGAACTTTGGTTTGGCCGACGAATTCAAAGGAAAAACCAATTTGCGGTTTGATGATACGAATCCGGTCAAAGAAGATACTGAATATGTAGAATCCATCAAAGAAGATGTCAAGTGGTTGGGGTTTGACTGGGACAACCTCTTTTTCGCTTCCGATTATTTTGCGGAGATGCATAAGCGGGCCGTTCTGCTGATCGAAAAGGGCAAAGCGTATGTTTGTGATTTATCCGCTGAGGAGATTAGAAAAAGCCGCGGCACCCTGACTGAGGCCGGTAAGGAAAGCCCTTACCGCAACCGCAGCGTGGCCGAGAACCTGGAGCTCTTTGAGAGAATGCGTCAAGGTGAATTTAAGGACGGAGAAAAGGTTCTCCGGGCTAAGATCGATATGGGCTCACCTAACATCAATATGCGGGATCCTGTCCTTTATCGGATTGCCCATGCCACCCACCATAATACAGGGGACACATGGTGCATCTACCCCATGTATGATTATGCCCATCCTTTAGAGGATGCTATCGAAGGGATAACTCACTCTATCTGTACTTTAGAATTTGAAGATCACCGTCCCCTCTATGATTGGGTCGTTCGGGAATGTGAGATGGAACATGTCCCACATCAATATGAATTTGCCCGCTTAAATATGACCAATACGGTGATGAGCAAGCGCAAGCTGAAGCAGCTGGTGGACGAAAAAGTGGTGGACGGTTGGGATGATCCCAGAATGCCCACCATCTCCGGGCTGCGCCGCCGGGGGTATACCCCTGAAGCCATCCGCAATTTTGCCCAAGCCATTGGTGTGGCCAGAGCGGACAGTGTGGTGGATTCCAAAATGCTGGAGCACTTTATTCGGGAAGATCTGAAGCTCAAAGTGTCCCGGCCCATGGCGGTCATCCGTCCCTTGAAGGTGGTCATTACCAATTACCCGGAAGGCCAAGTGGAAAGGCTGGATGCCGATCACAATAAAGAGAACCCTGAGATGGGGAAACGCAAGATTCCTTTTTCCAGGGAGATTTACATCGAGCAGGAAGATTTCATGGAGGTCCCGCCGCCGAAGTACCACCGCCTTTACCCGGGCAATGAAGTTCGTTTGATGGATGCCTACTTTATTAAGTGTGAAGAGGTCATCAAGGATGATGAGGGCAAGATCATCGAGATTCGTTGCACCTATGATCCGGAAACAAAAAGCGGCACAGGATTTACCGGCCGCAAGGTCAAGGGGACGATTCATTGGGTGGAAGCCACTCAGGCAGTGCCGGCAGAGTTTCGCCTCTATGAGCCGTTAATTCAGGATGATTATATCAATCCCAATTCTCTGGAAATAAGGCAAGGGTTTGTGGAACCTTATATGAAAGAGGCCAAACCCCAGGATAAATTCCAGTTTCCCCGTCACGGCTACTTTAATGTAGATCCGAACTATACCACCCCGGAAAGCTTAGTGTTGAATTTAATTGTTTCCTTAAAAAGCTCTTTCGTTATATAATTAGTGTATAAAAATAGTCACGATGGTTTATTCGTGACTATTTTTTCTCGTTATAGAGGATCATTACATAATGCTCTAAAAAAGCTTTCCATTGGATTTCAATGATTTCGATGTTCCCTTCATGCTCTTGAAAGAAGGCATTCATTTTCTGCTCCAGCCCTTCCTGACGAAGGGATTGGATAATCTTCACTTTCATGCTTTTTTCCTCCTCTAGGCCAGGGGCCTTTTTCTGTTTTAACTTATGCAATTGGCTTCATTCGCATAGGGTTGTTATTCATTAAGATTATTATTGACATTGACGAGAAAGTCCTGGACATTGGCCACGATGGTGGTGACTTCGAGAGACCCCCGATCTCTCAGCTTATTTAAGGTGAACTCCGCCACATCCACAGCATAGATGTAGACAGGACGCAGCTGCCCATCCCTCTGGGTATAAGCAGGTGTCATATTGCCGGCAGCGATGGTATGGAGCTGAGTGGCCAGGCAGATGAGGGTGGTGGCCTGTTTGGTTTGCCGGCGCATTTCATCCTGAGCTGCGTAGACATTGGCCCATACAGAGGGCAGGGGACCGTCATCACGGATAGAGCCCGCCAGGATCAAAGGGATGTTCTTTTTTAAGGCGGCAGGGACCACACCTTCACTCAGGTTCTGAGCTTCAATGAGTTTTTCCAGTGACCCGGCTTTTCTGGCCATATTGATGACATCCAAATGATTGTAATGACCGTTGGGCTGAGACTCCTGAGTGTAGATATTTTGCCCTAAAGCAGTACCCAGGATGCCGGCCTCAAGATCATGGGTGGCCATGGCATTGCCGGCCAGAATGGCGTGAACATAGCCTTTTTCGATCAAGGCGGCCAGGGCCACCCGGGAGTCGTAATCAAAAACCACGGCAGGTCCCAGCACCCAGACCACATAACCGTTGTCTTTTTCGTGACGCAGCAGATCATAAAGATGGTTATAATCCTTTGAATAGGCCGTCTCCCGGGAACGGCCGGAGCGAAAGGCAAAAATATCTCTATTGCTGTCCTTGGAAGCAAAACCTTCGGCATAGACATAAATGCCTTCACTGGCATCTTCCGTCCGCCCGATCACCACTTTATGGCCTTTTTTCAGATTGCGGAATTCGATGATTTGCATCGTGCCGTTCTTCATGAGCACGGGAACACCGTCCATGCGGCTTTGGGAAGCAAGGAGCCATTGGCCGTTGATTTTAAAGTATTCGGGATAGATAGACATACCATGGAAATGGTCGGGGGCTACCCCATCCTGAAGGACTTCGACAAGGGTGGCATTGGGAGCACTTGCCAAAGGCTCACCGTCAAAATCAGGCGGATTGAACTGAGGAATCCGGAAGCTCATAGAATCTCTCCTTTACCCTGGTAATTCAAAGTGACATAAGGTTAGTATTTACCTCTTGTCCGTCTTCATACAAAGAGGAGGGAGTTCAGGGTGTGGGGAGAAGATTAATGATGATTCAGGCAGGATGAGCGATGGGCCCAACCTTGCCCTGGGTGATCCTGAGCAGGTCCTGAGACAGAGCAAGGATCTGCAAGCCTCGCGTCCCGGCACTTACGGCAATTTTCTCGTGCTGGAGCATATCTTCCTGAAAATAGACGGGGTATTTTTTTTTAGTTCCTAAAGGAGAGACCCCTCCCCGTATATAACCGGTCAGGGGCTGAACTTCTTTGAGAGGAACCACTTCCATTTTCTTGTTGCCGCTCACTTGGGCGAGGGCCTTAAGGTTCAGCTCATAATGGGCAGGGATGCAGGCGATCAGAATGCCTGTTTTATCTCCTCGGGTTACCAGGGTTTTATAGATTAATTCAGGAGGCATGTTTACCTTTTGGGCGACGGTAGTGGCGGAAAGATCCGCTTCATCCACCTCATAGGGGATTAATTCATAGGCTATACCGGCTTGATCGAGGATGCGGGCGGCGTTGGTTTTTTGAGCCATAAGAATCACCTTTCCTTCTTAACTCACTATAGGAAATACAGGGAATGCTGTCAAGATTCAGAGAAGAAAAGGGAATACTCATAAAGCAGAGGGTCATAAATAGATTAAGTTTAGATTAAAGAGGGTGTTTGTGTGGAGATGTTATCATGGGAATTATGGCTCGCCATGAGTGGAATTACGTTCTTTGCAACCTTTATTCAGGTTTTGACAGGGTTTGGGTTCGGGCTGGTGGCGGTACCTCTGCTCCTTTTTGTTTTGCCCAGCCAACAAGCTCTTTTGGCGGGAATGATTTTATCCATGATGGGTTCCTCGGTGCAGGGGTTCCAAATGCGGCGCTTAGTCCGCCGGGATTTAGTCCTCCGGCTTTTGCTTATAGGGATTCCCGGATTGGCCCTGGGTGTTGTCCTGAGTGGGTATATGAATGAAATGTACATAAAAGGGATGGTGGGAATTATCCTTATCGGCTATGTTGCCTATCAATGGGTGCAGCTCAAAAGCAGTGCCCTTGAGAAGAAAGTTCCTGAGGAAGGGGATATCAATGCATCCTCCAAGGGATTTGTCATGGTTGCTTTTTCTTCAGGTTTGCTCAACGGCCTGGCGGCCATTCCCGGCCCCCCCATTGTCGCGTTGCTCATCAAGCATCTGACCAAGGATGTCTTCCAGGCAACCACCGTTACCTTTTTCTTTTTTCAATACGCTATGACCAGCGCTTTAAAAATTCTTGTGTTTCGAGAAAGCTTCACCCTTCCCTTTGGCATCACCCTTGTCAGTATGATTTTGGCGGTTGTCCTTGGCTATGTGGCCGGTCAGCCTTTTAGAAAGAAAATCAACGAAGCTCAATTCAAGAAGCTGGTCTATGGATTGCTTTTCATCATCGGCGTGACTTCCCTTACTGAGCCGCTGAAGGGACTGTTTTTTTGACATGATTTTGGTTGATTCCGGGTACTCTAAAGACAGAATAGGCAAGACCATGATTTGGTCAGGATAAAAGGAGGAATCCCGGATGAACGACCAGAAGAATACCGGCAAAGAGCTGAAACGCCAATTATGGGAGCCGGCAGGTGTGATCAGTCAGACCCAAGAGTCCGGCTCACAGGCCATGGATTATGGCGGGCAGCCCAAAGACAGCAGCAAAGGCGGCCAGATTACCTTAGAGGTGGAGGATGTTTTTCATAATCGGGGGGTTATGGAAAATCTGCAGAATGAGAAAAAATAAAGGCAGGGCAATGTATACAGAAGCAATGTATTGACAAGGGTAACATCTTGTTCCATAATGTATAGATAATTCATAGAGTGAATGATAGAGGCGCAGTGTATTAAGAGTAATTATCCCGAGCGGGTCAGGCTAGGACGGATAAGGAAAGGAATCGCTGCCGAAGCAAAGGCCCAGGACAAAGGGTCTTAGCTGGTCTTCCATTGAAAAAATGTAAGACTGTCACCGGGACTCCGGTGGAGTGCT
Organism: Desulfitobacterium sp. LBE; assembly: GCF_007830365.1. Classification (NCBI taxonomy): domain Bacteria; kingdom Bacillati; phylum Bacillota; class Clostridia; order Eubacteriales; family Desulfitobacteriaceae; genus Desulfitobacterium; species Desulfitobacterium sp. LBE. The sequence continues at coordinate 3,601,417 of NZ_VLKD01000001.1, forward strand.
ATCTCGTGAAGTTTGAGGCTTAAGCTGATTTTGCCTTAAAAAACGGTTGCGAGGGGACTCGCAGCCGTTTTTTTGCAACCAAACTTTAAAATCTCTAGCGGTGGGTAGTCTATAGTATATAGGGGAGGATCAGAATATGGCAGTAAAAAACTTACCTTTTAATCAAGAGCAGTTGCAGAAGATCATGGAGGACTATGGTACCCCTTTTCATATTTATGATGAGGAAGCCATTCGCAAAAACGCCCAAAGACTGCAGGCAGCATTTGCCTGGGCGCCGGGGTTTAAGGAGTATTTTGCCGTCAAAGCTCTTCCTAATCCCTATATTCTGAAGATCCTGGGGGAAGAGGATTTCGGGGCCGACTGCAGTTCTTTGGCGGAACTGATCCTGGCGGAAAAAGCGGGGATCACCGAGGAGAACATTATGCTTACCTCCAACAATACCCCTGCTGAGGAATTTCAAAAAGCAAAGGATTTATGGGCGATCATCAATTTAGATGATATTACCCATATTGATTATCTGGAAAAGCATACCGGCCTGCCGGAGGTGCTCTCCTTCCGCTATAATCCCGGTTCTCTGCGGGCGGGGAATGCCATTATCGGCAACCCCGAAGAATCCAAATATGGTTTGACCAAGGAACAGTTATTCCAGGCTTACGAGATCGTTCGTGACAAAGGGGTGAAGCGTTTCGGACTCCATACTATGATCATCTCCAATGAACTGAACCCGGATTTCTTCATCGAGACAGCAGAGATGATGTTTGATCTGGCCATAGAGCTGAAAGAAAAACTGGGAATCCGCCTGGAATTTGTGAATTTTGGCGGCGGAATCGGCATCCCCTACCGTCCGGAACAAGAGCCGGTCAATCTGGAAACTATCGGAGAAGGTGTCCGCAAAGTTTACGAAGAGAAGATCGTCGCCAAAGGCTTAGATCCCCTGCGCATCTGCCTGGAATGCGGCCGCATGATAACGGGACCTTATGGCTATTTGGTGACCAAAGTCCTTCATCGCAAGGATACGTATAAAAATTATATCGGTGTCGATGCCAGCATGTCCGATCTGATGCGCCCGGGAATCTACGGCGCCTATCACCATATCACCGTCATGGGTAAGGAAGACCTGCCTGAGGACCACATCTATGATGTGACCGGAAGCTTATGTGAGAACAACGATAAGTTTGCCGTGGACCGGGAACTGCCCAGAATCGAGATCGGGGATATTCTGGTGATTCATGATACCGGTGCTCACGGGCATGCCATGGGCTTCAACTACAATGGCAAGCTGCGTCATGCTGAGTTATTGCTGCAGGCTGATGGCAGTGTGAAGCTGATCCGCCGGGCGGAAACACTGGAGGATTATTTTGCCACCTTGGATTTCAGTGAGCTATAGTTCTTAAGCGGGGCGCGGGTTCTGCTTTTGTAAAAAGAGCAAAGACCGAGGCTGTGCCCCGGCTTATATCCATTATACTCTAACGCATTAACAAATATAAAAAGCAGTAAGCTATTTTTTACCACATTTAAAGATTAAGCCCTTTTAACTGAATATTTCAACCTAAGTTGACCCAAAAGGTAATTTAAAAGACCTGTGCTCCAGGCGTTTATAACGCAAGAGCACAGGCTTTTTAGCGGGGGCTTAATACTCGTCACTTAACAGGAAATCCGCCAGGTGAACAAATTTTACGCCATTGATATTGCCTGCGGCGAATTCGTCCAGTGTGACAACATACTTGGGATAATGATCCTTTATTTTGAGAAGATTTGCCAACTCTCTGTCCGACTCCTCCGGCAGCCGGCGGCACACCTGGATATAAATGCGCTCATCCCGCCGCACCGCAACGAAATCCACTTCTTTTGTTGCGTTTTTACCGATATAGACCTTGTAGCCTCTTCTTTGCAGTTCAAAGTAAACCATGTTTTCCAGCATTGCGGCTATGGATTTCGGGTTGAATCCCATGATGCAGTATTTGAGGGAGGTATCCGCAAGATAGAATTTTTCCTGGGTTTTTAATACAGACTTGCCCTGCAAATCATAGCGCTGGCAGCGATAGATGACAAAAGCTTTTTCCAGCCACTGCAGATAGTTATATACGGTTTCAACGGATAGAGCACGCCCCTCGCTTTTCAGGAACTTGACGATGGCATTTGCGGAAAAGGTTTTGCCGACATTCTCAAGGATATAGTTTACAACACGGCTGAACAAAGCGAAGTTCGTGATGTTGTGCCGTTTGGTGATGTCGTATGTGATCACGGAATGGTAGATGCCTTCCACGATCTGATAGGCGGAGGACTCATCAAAGCTGCCGGCAGCCACAATCGGAAAGCCCCCCAGGCGCAAGTACTCGTTCAAAAGATCTTTTTTCGCTAACATGCTTTCTTTCTTGAATTCCAGATATTCGGCGAAGGAAAGGGTAAACACCGGGATAGAGATATATCTGCCTGTCAAATAGGTGGATATTTCGCTTGACATCAGTTTTGAATTTGAGCCGGTAACATAGATGTCCGTCTGGAAATCTTCAAGCAGGCTGTTGATGGCTTTTTCCCACCCCGCTATCTCCTGCACCTCATCAAGCAAAAGATAATAGCGCTCTTTGTCATTCATTTGTTCTTTTATATCGTTATACATCTGCTTATCGGTCAGGCCGTCATCAAAATCCTCCGATGTATAGCGCATGCTGATGATATGGTCTGCAGGGACGCCGTTTTTCAAAAGGTCGTCCCGCAACATGGCCAGGATGGTGGATTTGCCGCAACGGCGAATTCCCGCAAGTATCTTGACAAGCGGAACGTCCCGGTATTCTTTCAGTGTGTTCATATAGAGCGGTCTAAGGATCATAGCATCGCCTCCTCTATGAATAGTATAGCCAAAAACTCTGGAGTAATCGATAGTTTTTATTTTAATTCCCTAAAAACTTTAATTTTATCCAGGCTTTTTCGGCAGTTATTTTGGAAAAGGCGTGCCTGTTCCGGCAGTATCGCGGGCTCAGAGGCTGTGGCGGCTCTTACCTGCCGGATGCAAGGGAAAAATCGCCACCTATCAGATAAGATGACGGTCATTACAGGTTTTAAGGTTTTTTTCGCCCGGTCTCAATTAAGAATTTGACATGTTCTTTTCTGAATAAGTCCGCACAATTCGCGATACCTTGCTTTGGCTGATTTTTAAAATGCTGGCAACTTTATAGGAGCTCCTTAATTCTTCATATAACTCCAGAATGGTTTCTCTTTCTTTAATCTTGAAGGAATACTCAGTGAATTCATCCCTTAATTCTTTGTTAAGTGCCGTCTTCATTAGAGCGGAAGGACTCTTTTCAGTATCTTCAGGCATAGCAGCATGTTTGGGTAGCGGTAAATGCTTAGGGAGAATGCAATTTTCTGAAACGGTAATCACCAAGCGTTCAACCAAATGTTCAATTTCCCGAACATTTCCAGGCCATTGGTAATTTTGTAAAACGGCCAGGCATTCCTCGCTGAAATAATGGGATGTAGAATATTTGATGTCAAATTTATTTAGAAAATAGTGCAATAAAAGAACAATATCGTCACTTCGCTCGCGCACAGGAGGAATCTCAATTTCAATAACATTTAATCGATAATAAAGGTCTAATCTGAATCGGCCCTGTTCAATTAACTTCGGCAAATTACAGTTCGTCGCGCTGATAATGCGAATGTCCACTTGCCTGGATTCCGTTCCTCCTATGGGTATAAAGGTATGGTCCTGGACAAGTTGTAAAAGCTTTGCTTGAAGGGATAGAGGAATTTCCCCGATTTCATCCAAAAAGAGAGTTCCTTTATGGGCGAGCTCGATCAGTCCTGGCTTTCCTGAACGTTCAGCTCCTGTAAAAGCCCCTTTTGTATAGCCGAATAGTTCAGACTCCAGCAGTTGTTCCGGAATAGCTGCGCAATTTATGCAGATATAGGGTTCGTGCCTGCGGTTGCTCATGGTGTGAATTTGTTTGGCGAGCAGATTCTTTCCTGTTCCTGATTCCCCTAAGATTAAAATAGTAGTGTCAAAGGGAGCTATTCTTTGGGCAGTGTGCATAAATTCTCTCATTTTTTCACTTTGGAAGACTAATCCATCCTGGTTCGAAAGCTCTTTTTGACGTAATTGTTGAATTTGAGTTTTGTAATACTCCTTTGTTTTTTCTAAATCCTGTCGCAATTGTTCTATTTCCGTAATATTGCGACTATTCATGACAATAAAATCAAGTTCATTATGCTCATCAAATACCGGGATAGCGGTCACGAGCAGTTTCCGGCCGGATTTGGTTTCCTGCTCAAGGGTGACGGCTTTTTTTGTTTTAAAAACCAGCGGGGCAATGGCCGGGGTATAATACCCTTCACTGACTAAATAATGTACCGTTTTGCCAATGACGTCCGATGGCTTTAAGTCATAATTTTTCTGACAGGCTTCGTTAACATAGATCACAATACCGTGCTTATTGACGACAAAAATTTCATCAAAAGAATTTTCAAGAATTTTTATCAGTTTGCTTTTGTCTAAATCAAAATCGCTATGTACTCTATGTTCGATGATAAGGCTCATCCTCCTTTCCTTTGTGATTAAGTTCTCTTGACTTAATTTGAGTTTGAATGAATTGTTAAAATAAGTCAAGAAGTTATTATTACTGGCCAGTATACACAAAAGTTATGGCGGGAAATGGAAATGGGTACAGTGGCCGGAGCAATCCGGACAGGGAGTGGCGAATATCCCCGATTTGGCAAGTTGGCATGATTTTTGCTATATATAATCGATAGCGGAACATATTGAATTCCGGGAATATTTTGAAAGGGAGTTTTGAAAATGAGTGATTTTGCCCAATTGGCCCAACTTGTTTTCCAGGGAAATGCCGCTTCGGTGAAGGAGAAGACTCAGAGCATGCTCGATCATGGTGCCGATCCTTTTGCGATCATATCGGATGGCCTTTTAGCGGGTATGGATATTGTGTCTCCTAAATTCAAGGCGGGAGAGATGTATGTACCTGAAGTTATGATGTGTGCCCGCGCTCTGGGTGAAGGGATGAAGTTAGTAAAACCCTTGATCGCGGGGAAAGAAACGGCGGTATCTAAAACCATCGTTATCGGAACAGTGGCAGGGGACCTGCATGATATTGGCAAAAATTTAGTGGTCATGATTTTAGAAAGCGGCGGCTTTAATGTGGTCGATCTGGGTGTCGATGTATCACCTGCTAAATTTGTTGAAGCCATTCAAGAACACAATGCTCAAGTAGTAGGTTTATCCGCCCTGCTGACAACGACGATGCTGAACATGAAGGGTACTATCGATCTGATTGCTGAAGCGGGGCTTCGTGATCGGGTTAAGGTGATGATCGGCGGCGCACCTGTTTCGCAAAATTTCGCGGATGAAATCGGAGCGGATGGGTACTGTGCCGATGCTATGGCCGCCAAAGATATGGCCAAAGGATTTTTGAATTAAATAGAGAGAGGAGGTACGGTGTGTTAATTGTTGGTGAATTGATCAATACCAGCCGCAAGGCCATTAACGAAGCAGTAGAAAAAAGAGATAAGGCCTATATCCAAAAAATTGCTAAGGAACAGGCAGAATCCGGTGCCAATTACATTGATGTGAACTGCGGCACGATGGTCTATAACGAAGTTGAAATCATGGAGTGGCTTGTCAATGCAATCCAGGAGGTTGTGGAAGCGCCCCTTTGTATTGACAGTCCTGACCCGAAAGCTCTGGAGGCGGGCTTATCTCTTTGCAAGTTCGGACAGCCGATGATTAACTCGATTACAGATGAGAAGGAGCGGGTTGCAGCGGTTCTCCCTCTTGCCCAGAAATACAAAGCCAAATTAGTTGCTTTGTGTATGGATGATACAGGCATGCCGGAAACAACCGAGGATCGGATGCGGGTGGTGGAAAGCCTGTATGGGAAGTTGAAAGAAAGTGGGATACCGGATCAGGATATCTATTTCGATCCTTTGGTAAAACCCATCAGTACGGTAAATACCGCCGGAGAGGAAGTTCTGGGAACGATTAAAGCTATAAAAGCCCACTATCCTGATGTTCACTTTATGTGCGGCTTGAGCAATGTTTCTTTTGGTCTTCCTAACCGCAAAGTGCTTAATCGCCTGTTTGTCGTGCAAACCATGACCTTGGGCATGGATGGCTACATCCTGAATCCAACGGACAAGGGAATGATGGGGACGATTGCAGCAGCTCAGGCTTTATTGGGACAGGATGCGTATTGCATGAACTACCTGACGGCCCATCGCAACGGGCTGTATGAGGGCAGTTAAGCTGTAGCATCGAATGGAGGGAAGGAATGGCACTTAAATCAAAGTTGGAAGTACTGTCTCAGGAAGATCTGGTGCGGGTCCATGAGGCCTCATTAAAGATCCTCAGAGAGACAGGGGTGGTTTTGCTTAGTGATGAAGCCTTAGATATTTTCCGAACCCATGGTGCCAAAATAGCAAACAAGACAGTATTCATTACCGAAGCAATGGTGGCTAAGGCCCTGGAAACTGCACCGAAAAGCTTTAGAATGCAAGCCAGAAATGATCGCCATTCAGTTACAGTGGGCGAAGGAATGCTGGTGCAGCCTAATGTCGGGCCGGTTTATATTCAGGATTTGGATCAGGGACGGCGCAAGGCAACTTTGGAGGATTACGCTAATATTCAAAAACTATGCCAGGCCAGCCCCGTGGTTGATCTTGTCGGCTCAATTCCGGTTGATCCCAGTGATGTCGCGCCTAAAGACAAGTATCATGCCATGATGTATGAAATTTTGAAAAACACGGATAAACCGAATATCGGGTTTTGCGCGGATGGCCAAGAGGTTCGTGAACAATTGGATCTGATCGAAATAGCAGTAGGCGGTAATCTTGCGGATAAACACTATACCTCTGTACTGGTCAATCCCCTCAGTCCTTTGGGGTATGGGACGGAGACTCTGGAAACGATGATCGAGTATGTGAAGAGGAATCAGGTCTTGCTTTTAGCACCGTGCATTATTGCGGGGGTGAGCGGTCCCATAACACTTCTGGGCACGGCTGTTCTGCAAAATGTAGAGATTCTCGCCGGTTTGGTTTTGGCGCAGCTGATCAATCCCGGAGTGCCCGTCGTTTATTCCGTGGCATCCACCACAGGCTATATGAAGGCGGCAACCTATGCTGCCGGGGCACCTGAAGCCATGCTGATCAATACGGCCAGTTTGCAGATGGGGCTGGACTATTACCATTTGCCGACCAGAACGATGGCGGGCATTACCCATGCCAAGGTATTGGATTGCCAGGCCGGTTATGAGACCATGCAAAGCTTGATGCTGGGGATGCTCAGCGGGGCCCATATGACAGTGCAAAGCCTGGGCGTCTTGGATGCCATCATGGCCACATCTTATGAAAAATTTGTCATTGATGAAGAGATGATCAGCCGGGTCAGGCGGGTCAAAGCTGGAATCGATACGTCGGATGCTGCTTTGGCAGTGGATATTATTCAAAGTGTCGGACATTCGGGAAATTATTTGGTTGAAATGAGTACATTTGAACATTTCCGCTCCCTTTGGACCCCGACTTTGGCAGACTGGGAATCCTACGCGGATTGGGAAAATGCCGGGTCGGAGGATATTGGCATGAGAGCTAACCGCAAATTTAAAGAAATTTTGCGGAATGCTCCTGAGACGTTCCTCGATCCGGAAACGGATAAAATGCTTAAGTCCTATATCCAAAAAGTTAGACGTTAATAATTTAAGGAGGTGGCCAGGTTGAGATCAATGGTTCAGGCGGGCGTTGCCCGGGTGGAAGGCTTTGGGCTTGCCGGATTTTCCGATGAAGAACTCTATGCCATCCACACCAGTACCCTTGAGGTTTTGGAGTATACAGGACTAAAAATCGAAAGCCAGGAAGCCTTGGAGATTTTCTCTGAAGGCGGCGCCAGAGTTGACTTTAAAACGAAGGTAGTAAAGATACCCCAATATTTAGTGGAGGAGGCACTAAGCTCCGCTCCAAGCATCCTTTTGCTGGCGGGGAGAAATCCCAAAAATGATATTGTTTTGGGAGGCAAACGGGTTGGTTTTATCAACTTTGGTGAAGGTGTTTCCATCATTGATCCCTACACGAAAGAGTACAGGAAAACCACAAGGCGGGATGTGGCCAATATCACCCGCTTCTGTGATGCCATGGATCAGATGGATGCGGTGCTGAGACCGGTGGCGCCACAGGATATTCATCCCAGTGTGGCGGTTGTGCATAATGCAGAAGTCATTTTTAACAACACTTCCAAACATGTGTTTATAGGTGTTGAAGGCGGGCGCAATTTTAAGAAGGTTTTAAAGATGGCGGCGGCCGTCGCCGGTGGCGAGGATAAGCTGCGGGAACGGCCCCTTTTCTCCTGCAATATTTGTCCAACCAGTCCCCTGCAGATAGTTAATCATGCTTCTGAGGTCATTATCGAGGGCGCGCGGGCAGGTATTCCGGTCAATATGTTATCGATGGGAATGTCCGGAGCGACGTCTGCCATCACTTTGGCGGGAACCTTGGTTACTCATAATTGTGAGGTGCTGGGGGCCATCGTGCTCAGCCAGCTGACCAGCAAGGGGGCACCTGTTCTCTACGGCAGTTCCACAACGATTATGGATATGAAAAATATGACTGCGCCGGTGGGTTCCCCTGAACTGGGCATGATCAATGCCGGAGTGGCGAAACTGGCCCAATATTATAATTTGCCCAGCTGGGTTGCCGGTGGATAGGTAGACAGCAAGATTCCCGATGCCCAGGCAAGTCATGAATTTACTCTGACTGGGTTCTTAACCGCCTTAGCCGGTGCCAATCTGATTTATGGCGCCGGTATGCTGGAACTCGGCATCACCTTTGATTATGCTCAAATGTTGATGGATAATGAGATGGCCAGGATGATTAAAAAGGCGGTCGGTGGGATCAGTGTTACGGACGAGACCCTCGCAGTGGATGTTATCAAGTCGGTAGGTACCGCTGGCAACTTCATTAGCGAAGATCATACCTATGCCCATATGAGAACACAGTCCCAGAGCAAGCTCGTAGACCGGTCGATGAGGGAGAATTGGCTGGCTGCCGGGGCCAAAGACTTCACCCAAAGAGCCTATGAGGAGGCCATCTCCATACTGGAGAATTATACCCCTGAGCCTCTGCCGGAAAAGATAGCGGCCACGCTGCGCTCGATCGTGGAGGAGACTGAGGATGAATATGGAGTTGCCAGATCATTGATATAATGATTGCTTAACAATGAACCACTAAAGGAACAGGGCTTCCTTTAGTGGTTCATTAGGAAAACTTTTAATAAGTATTCGGTATTTATAGGCCATATAAATATGAGTAATTTTACAACGGATCGGCCATGGGATATACTTTGCTCATAGAATAATTATATTTAAACATAGGATATTTTGATTATATATTTAAGAAGGGAAGGGATAAAGGAAACAAAGTTATTTAACTGAGGTGCCCCCCCAAAGTGGTTAGTGAAAATAATAACATGAAAGTCGATTTCCTGATATATTAAATATTTCTAAGATGGACAATCGATGAAACAGGAGGAAAGAAAATGAAATGCTACGGAAAAGCTAAAAAAATTGCGTTGCTTGGTTTAGATGGCGCTGATCCGATGTTCATGAAGAAATTGATTGCGGAAGGTAAATTACCCAATTTCCAAAAGTTCATGGAATCGGGTGTTGTGACCGAGGATCTCGGTATGCAGGGGGCTTTGCCCACGATTACCCCCCCGAACTGGGCTTCCCTGGCAACGGGAGCCTGGCCAAATACCCATGGCATTACCTGCTTCTGGAACCATACGCTGGGAAATCCCCTGGACATCCTGGACTTTGGCTGGAATTCAGAGCTTTGTAAGGCGGAGTATATCTGGGATGCCTTCAATCGGGCTGGCAAAAAGAGTATTATCTTCAATTATCCCACCTCATGGCCCCCAACCAACCCTAATGCTATTGTTGTGGATGGCACCAGCATGTTCAGTAACCTTAGAGGTTATATCGACTACGAAAAGATTTTTGAATGCAGCGAAGGTGATTTTCCCATTCAGGTAATACCTCATGAAGCTGACCTTAGCGGTACGGATTGCCGCGTTGAGGGCGAGGTTTCGGAGCTGAAAGCAGAGATCAAGAATTTTGACGGCTTTGGGTATCAGCACCCCGGCTGCGTCACGGCAGAAGGGGGAAGTGAAGAGGAAGCCGATTCGGCAAAATGCGACCGCGTTATTGCCCCGATCAAGGCGGCCCAGGGGTGGGCCAAGGCACCGGCCGGGGCCAAGGAAGTCGTGCTCACTGTGAATGAGGGCCAGACAAGGCGCTATGGCTTAATCGTCGCCGATGATGAAAAGAACTACAATAAATTGCAGATATTTGTGAATAAGCAGGATGAAAAGCCCATCGGTGAGGTGGTGATCAATGGGTGGAGTGATTGGATCTATGACAGTTACCATTATAAAGGGGAAAGCAAACCGGTTGCCTATAAAGTCAAGCTGGTAGAATTGGCTGCCGAGGGCAGGAGTATGAAGTTCTATTACTCTTTTGCTCTGGACCTGAAGCCGCAAAACTATTTCAGCCCTCTGGAAATCGGTGAGGAACTGTACAAAGCGGTGGGCCCGATGATGCAGCCCTCGAACTTTGATCGTCATAATGATATTGCGGATACCATCGTCCTGGAGACCATGGAAGAAATGTATCAATGGCAGGTCAAAGCTCAGGAATATCTCCTGAAACATAAGGAATGGGATCTCTTCTGCAGCCATATTCACGGTATTGATATGCTGAATCATTTCTATCTCGATTATACCATACCGGCCACAACACCGAATTATGAGCGCTATCAGGCGATTATACTCAAAATGTACCAGATAACGGATACTTATATTGGCAAAATGATGAAATTATTCGATGAGGAGACAACGGTGGTGATCGCTTCCGATCACGCGGCCATTGGCAGAGATCGTCATATCATTCATCCCTTGATCGGGGATATGTGGGGATTTAATGTGGGTGTACTGGGGGAATTGGGCTACACCAAGCTTAAAGAAGTCAAAGGTAAAGTGGAAATCGATTGGGAGAATACCCAGGCTGTTGCCCAGCGTGCCACCTATATTTACATCAATCTCAAAGGAAGAGACCCTCAGGGGATAGTGGATCCTAAAGATTATGATGACCTTGTTCGCAGGATCATTGACGATTTATACGCCTACAGAGATCCGCAAACGGGCAAGCGGGTGATCAGCTTAGCCTTGAATCGGTCGGATATGGAGTACTTAAATATGGGAGGCCCCCACTGCGGAGATATCTTCTATATGATGGAGCCCGAATTTAACAGAACCCATGGCAATGGGTTAAGCAATATGAGTCTGAATGGATACTCTTTAAAATGCCTCTTTATGATGGCGGGCGCGGGAGTGAAACAGGGTGAGGTTATCAATCGCCGGGTTCGCATCGTCGATGTTGTGCCAACACTCTGCCATTTAGCCGGCGCTCCGATGGCTCATGATGTGGAAGGCGGCGTAATTTATCAATCCCTTGCAGACTGAATAAAGCTAAAACTCCCCGGGAAATTGCCGATTTCCCGGGGAGTTCTCCGACCCATTTCTGAACAGGGTCTTTTAAGAACAGTCTTCAACGATGGTTTCTTCACAAAAGGATTTAAGAATGGCGATAAATTCCTTCTCAGCGGCAGAAAAGACGTGGCGCTTAGCCCATATTAAAGCAATCGTTATATCTAAAGTAACATCTTGAATAGCTATGGGAACAATTTCATGGGACAACTGATAGACATCGTTTTTCGACATAAACTTAGGGAAAAATGAGATAAAGGTTCCTTGGGAAACGGTTCGTTTGATCATTTCGAAGTTATCAAAACGAAATGAAATTTTAGGTGAAGAATATTTTTTTAAGAGACTGGTGATGCCTCCGTTATTTCTGGAAAATTCATCATTATAGGCTACAACCGGATATTCAAGGGCTTCTTGGAGAGTGACGGATTGCTTGTTGGCAAGAGGAGAGTTTTTTCCGACATAGATGAGAAATTCATCATGAAAGAGCTTTTCAAAATAAATGTTTTTCTCTTGAATTTCTTCAGTCATAATGACGATGCCAATATCCGCCGTCCCGGACTGAATATGGTTTAATACCTGGATTGACTCGCCAACGTGCAGGGAAACACTGATGCCTGGATGAGCTTCTTTCAAAAAAGACAAGACATGGGGCATGATTTTATCACACATACTGGGGATGGTCGCGATGGTGACATTTCCAGCTAAGGCGGAGGTGTTGGCCAACTCTTTAATAAAATCGACTTTTTGCAGTATTTCTTCGGCAGCTTCAATAATGGTTTGGCCAATGTCCGTTGGGTAGGCCCCCTTGGTGGTCCGCTTAAATAAGAGGACTCCCAACTCATCTTCAAGCTTGCTGATGGATGCACTAACCGCAGGCTGAGTGATATAGATGCGTTCTGCCGCTATGGATATGGAATTATATTTGGCAACTTCAACGAGATGATAGAGTTGTTCCAATCTCATATAATATCACACTACCTTAATGTATTGAGCTAAAAGCAATAGCATGCGCCAGTGGTCTGTAACACCTAAGAATTTGGTTCCCGCCGGCCAAATTTCCGCAGGGCTTCGTTGTCGTCAATCGCAATACGTCCAGTATTACTCTTTCCTTCGCCTTCCCCTGCGAAAGTTTTTCTCGGCGGATCACCTAAACCTTTAGATATTACAGACCACTAGTATATCAAAAATAATTATATCAGGACTAAAAGTGACTTGCAAGAATAGTTATATATTTCAGTAATTTCCAAAAGATATGCTTAGAAATGCAGCGAAAGTGACGAGAAGCTAATGCATGATTCAAAAATATTGCTGATCGGCGGCGTTGGCACAGGCAAAACGACCCTTAAACAAGCTTTAAGCGATCTGCCCCTGATCTATCAAAAAACCCAAGCATTGAACTTTAGTGAAGTTTTTATCGATTGCCCTGGGGAGTATCTGGAGATTCCCCGTTACTATCATGTGATTATCGATCTCAGCCATCAAGTTTCGGAAATTTGGGCGCTGCAGGATGCTACGAAGACCTATTCGACTTATCCTCCGAAGTTTGTCCGCGTTTTTCGTAAACCGGTCATCGGCGTGATCACCAAGATCGATTTACCCCAGGCCAATTTAGAAGCTGCCCGCTCTTTCTTGAACAATGCGGGGATTGCTCAGCCCTTTTATGAGATCTCGGCTCTCCATAAAAAGAATATCCAGGTTCTAAGAACAAGGATTGAGTGTTTATCTAGGTAATGCGAATGAGCGATTAAGCACTGTAGAGAAAGGAGGATTTTAGATGATAGAGGCTGTTAAACCCAAGGTATTAGCGACCCGTTTAATTCCCAATGTAGCACCGGAACTGGCCGGCCAGCTCGGTTTAGCTCAATATCAAAGATCCATAGGCATGATCACTTGCAACATAGACGATTCGACTTATGTTGCTTTGGATGAGGCCACGAAAAAGGCCGATGTCGCCGTGGTTTATGCCAAGAGCTTTTATGCGGGGGCGGCTCATGCCTCCGGGCCCCGCTCCGGGGAAGTCATCGGCATCTTGGCTGCTGCCAATCCCGCCGATGTGCGGGCAGGGATTGACGCGTGCATTGCTTATTTGGAAAATGAAGCTTTTTTCTATAGCCATGATGGGGGGAAAACCGCGTGGTTTCCTCATACAATCTCCAGTACGGGGAGCTATCTTTCCCAAATAGCCGGGATTCCTGAAGGTGAACCCCTTGCCTATTTGATCGCCCCTCCCCTGGAGGCTATCTATGGTATAGATGCCGCCCTCAAAGCGGCTGATGTGGCGATGAAAGTGCTTTATGGTCCGCCTACCGAAACGAACTTCGGCGGTGCCTTGCTGACGGGTACGCAAAGCGCCTGCCGGGCTGCCTGTGAGGATTTCCAACGAGCGGTCATCGATGTAGCCGAAAACGGAATGAAGTATTAAAGGGGTGGCGGCATGATCATCACAGAAAGGGAGCTGCGGGAAGTCTGGCAAAAGACCAAAGGGACAATCATCACACTTCCGGAAGGGAGTGTGCTCACACCTTTAGCACGGGATTTTGCCCGCTCCAAACAAATACAGATTCAACTGGAAGACAAGGCAGGAACAGCAGTTAAAAAGGCTTTACCCCAAAAAACTAATTTAAAAGGCGGCAAGCCGGAACAAATGACCCATTTATATCAAAATGAACTGGTCAGCAAAAATCATCCGGTCATTGCTCTGCGTGGACAACTGGATCTTTTTCAAACCCTGCTGATCGATACTCAAATAGGCTTTCAGGCCATGGGGGAGTTGGAATTAGTTAAAAAGTTAGAGGAAGTGGCAGCCTTTGCCCGGGATATTATGGCGGCCGAAGTCAAAAGACAGCCCTTCGAATTTAAAACCCTTTGGGGACTAACTTCGGAGGAGATCAGGGAACGTTCTCATTATCCCCATCAATATTATGGCGTGTCACATTCCCCCCTGAGCTATAAGCAGGGCGGGACTGTCATCAAGCTCCACCAACTCAGGGCTAAAATCCGCGAAGTAGAACTGTACGCTAACCGGGCCTTTACGGATACGAATGGGGAGTGCAGCCGGGTTGATCTTGTTCAGGCGCTTAATCGCCTGTCAAGCGCATTCTATGTCTTGGCGTGTGAGCAACAAATTAAGGCGTAAGACGGAGGAGCAGTCATGATCTTGGCCTATGTTTTGGGGAATGTCTGGTCAACACGAAAAGAAGAAGCTTTAAAAGGTTTTAAATTCCTTGTGGTACAACCGGTGACCTTAACGTATGAAGAGAGCGGGAGACCCCGCTTTAAACAATACGGAAATACCCTGATTGCAGCCGATCGCATCGGAGCAGGAGAAACGGAAATTGTCATGATCGCCAGCGGTTCATCGGCTCGGCAAAGCCTGGAGGATCAGCGTGCTCCCATCGATGCTGTGGTTATCGGGATCATTGACAAAGAAACGTTCCAAGGGTGAGCCGGCTGGATGACTGTCGGCTATATAATCCTGACGATTAAAGGAGAGATGGGAGGAAGGCTTCGTGATTTTGAAGGCGAAGGTATATCATAAGGTCTTTGCTTTTAAAGACCTTAAAGAAGTTCTGGCTAAAGCAAATGAGGAGAAATCCGGTGATGTTTTGGCTGGCATAGCGGCAACATCCGCTTCGGAACGGGTGGCCGCTAAACTGGTCTTAAGCAACCTTACCCTCGAGGATCTTTATAACCATCCGGTTCTGCCTTATGAAGAAGACGAAGTAACCCGGGTGATTTATGATGGGCTTAACTTAAGGATCTATCAGGAAATGAAGGGTTGGACAGTGGGTCAGCTTCGGGAGTATATTCTCGATCACAGCACCACAGGCAGCCATCTCAATCACATCAGCCGCGGCTTAACCAGCGAAATGATAGCCGCCGTTGCCAAACTGATGTCCAACATGGATCTGGTCTATGGTTCGAAAAAAATGCGGCATCAGGCCCATTGCAATACCACCATCGGCATTCCGGGAACGTTAGCCTTCCGCTGCCAGCCCAATCATCCCACTGATTCAGTGGAAGGGGTGATGGCGTCCTTAAAAGAAGGGCTATCCTATGGCTCGGGGGATGCCGTAATTGGGATTAATCCTGTGGAAGATAATGTGGACACTCTGTCCCGGCTCCTGGAAACGGTCAAAGAATTTATGCAGCAATGGGAGATTCCAACTCAAAACTGTGTCCTTGCTCATATTACCACCCAAATGAAAGCGATCACTAAAGGGGTGCCCATTGATCTTGTTTTTCAGAGTATAGCAGGAACCCAAAAGGCCAATGAGGCTTTTGGAATCTCCAAGGAGCTTATTGATGAAGCCTTTGCCCTTATCCAGCGCAACGGAACAGCCACCGGGCCGAATTTAATGTATTTCGAGACAGGTCAGGGATCGGAGATTTCCCTGGCTGCCCACCATGGTGTGGATATGATGACCTTAGAGTCCAGAACCTATGGATTTGGGCGCCATTACCGGCCTTTCCTGCTCAATAATGTATCGGGATTTATCGGACCGGAGACGATTTACTCGGGCCGGGAAGTCATCCGGGCCGATCTGGAAGATTTGTTTATGGGTAAGCTCCATGGTTTGCCTATGGGGATCGCTCCCTGTTACACCAATCACATGAAAGCGGATCAAAATGATCAGGAAATTGCCACGCTGCTCTGCGCTATGGCGGGCGCTAATTATTTTATGGGTCTTCCCGGAGGGGACGATGTTATGCTCAGCTATCAGGATACAAGCTATCATGATGATGCCGCAACCCGTGAAATTCTTGGCCTGCGTCCCTTGCCTGAGTTCGAGAAGTGGCTGGAGAAGATGGGAATCATGGAGAATGGACAGCTTACAGAACGGGCGGGGGATCCGTCTATTTTCGATAAGTAGAAGGGAGGTAGAATGATGCATACAGCTGAAAAGGAGTTAGAAAGAATACTACAAGGCATTCTGGATGAGTTGTTAAAAGAAGGGTCATCTTTTTCTGCAAAGAATCTTCCTGGGGAAAAGGAGACCCTGATATCCAAGGGCTTAAAGGATACTCCTGCCCATGAGCTTGGGCAGGAAGACATGGTCACGCTTATGTCGGCCGATGAAGTGTTGGTGTCTAAACCGGCTAATTTAGAGGCGATTAAGGCCATGAAAGCAACGACCCCGGCCCGGATTGGCATTGGCAGAGCAGGGGCGAGAATGAAAACCGCTTCCTTATTAAAATTTCTGGCCGACCATGCAGTTGCCCAGGATGCTGTGTTTGCGGATGTTTCTCCTGAATTTTTAAGCCGGATGAATCTTTTTGCCGTGCAAAGTTCAGCGCGGAATAAAGAAGAATTTCTTACCCATCCTGAATTGGGCAGACGCCTTTCAGAGGAATCGCTCCAAACCATTACCCAGAAATGTGAGAAAAATATTCAGGTGCAGATTATCGTCGTTGACGGATTAAGTTCCAGCGCTATTGAAGCCAATATTCCCGACCTCCTGCCTGCCTTAACTCAAGGGCTTGCCGTCTCAGGCATAAAGACAGGCGCCCCCTTTTTTGTCAGATATGGCCGGGTTTGGGTTCAAGATCAGGTGGCTAACCTTGTGAATGCGGACGTGGTTGTTTCCCTAATCGGAGAACGCCCTGGCCTGGGAACAGCCGAGAGTCTCAGCGCTTACATGATCTATCGTCCTGATGAAACAACTGTGGAAGCGGACAGAACCGTAATATCCAACATTCATAAAGGTGGAATTCCGCCGGCCGAGGCCGGCGCCCATCTGGCGGATGTGATTAAGCAGATTCTTAAAGCAAGGGCAAGCGGGGTGCGTCTTAACGGCTAGTGTCCGGTCTGGTTAACGGAATTAAGGCCATGCCTCATTTTTCAGTCTGCTGGGCGGAGGAAGGAGTCAAAGTGGTACTACGATGACAGACGACAATGAAGCAGATGGTAATTTAGGCAAGCAGTGAACCGAATGCTCAGTGGGACGGGACACCAGGGTAAGGATTAGGTTAACGATTAGGTTAATGATAAGAAGCAAGGGAGGAATTTCTTATGAGCGATGCATTGGGCATGATTGAGACCAAAGGGCTGGTGGGAGCTGTTGAAGCAGCCGACGCTATGGTTAAAGCAGCAAACGTGGCTTTAATCGGCAAGACTCGTGTTGGGGGCGGCTTAGTCACCGTTATGGTGCGGGGAGATGTGGGTGCGGTCAAAGCGGCGACAGATGCCGGTGCGGCCGCAGCTGAACGTGTCGGAGAGCTGCTCTCGGTACATGTCATTCCCAGACCTCACCCTGAGCTGGAAATGATTCTTCCCAAAATAAACTAGCCATGATAGCAAGGGTTTGTTATATCATAATTGTTGTATCCTAAGGAGAACGTAGGTGTGTGCTGATGAGCCGGTCAGATAGTCAAATCATAACGAGTGTGGGAATCGATATTGGGACCACAACCACTCAATTGGTCTTAAGTCGCCTCACCATTGAAAATACCGCCAGCGTTACCCTGGTTCCACGTGTGTCGATCACCGCTAAAGAAGTGATTCATCGGAGTCGAATCCATTTAACGCCGCTTTTGGAGCATCACCTTATCAATGGGGAGGAGATTTCCCGCCTGGTTGAAGAGGAATATCGGTTAGCGGCCGTGACCCCCCGGGACATTGACAGCGGGGCGGTTATTATTACAGGGGAAACCGCCAAAAAGGAAAATGCCAAAGCGCTGTTAGACGTATTGGCTGGCTTTGCCGGAGATTTTGTGGTCGCCGCCGCCGGTCCCAACCTGGAGTCGATCTATGCGGGCAAAGGATCGGGTGCCGCGGCATATTCGGCTGAAAAGCATCAGGAGATTGTCAATATCGATGTGGGCGGCGGAACTTCGAATTTCGCCGTATTCCGGGAGGGTCAGGCGATTGATACCACTTGTCTGAATGTAGGGGGGCGTCTGCTGGAAATTGAGCCTCGGGGAGATAGAGTTACTTATATCGCTGAGCCGATGCAATCCATACTCAAGGCTGTGGGCCGCAGGATCAGGGTGGGAGAAGCCATTCAACTGGAGCACTTAAGGGAGATTGCTGGGCTGATGGCCCAGTCCATTGCCGAAGTTATCCTGAGCAAAAACCTTTCTCAATTAACTGGCGAACTTTTGATGGCGCCCCCTTTGTCTTTAAACTATCCTCTGGGCAGCATCATGGTATCCGGGGGAGTCGCCGATTACGTCTACAAAGATTCACCGCCCCGTTCTATGGAAGAGGTCAGCGTTTTCGGGGATATGGGTCCGTTACTGGGCTGGATGTTAAGAGAAAAAATAATTGCCGCAGGCTTCGCCCTGATAAAGCCCCTGGAAACGGTCAGAGCCACGGTGATTGGAACCGGTACACAGTCCATCAGCCTGAGCGGCAGTACGGTCCATGTGCAAGGACAAACGAGTTTGCCCCTTAGAAATATCTTAGTGGCTAAGCCCTTTTCGGAGGGGTCTGCTGGAATCCCCGCTGCTGCTGAAGAAATAGGGGATTTTGTGAGAAAGAGCGTTTCCCTTCTCTACACGGAAGGGCAAACGCAACACCTTGCCCTGGCTTTTCAAGGCCCGAGAACCCTTTCCTTTCTGGACATCCAAACCTTAGCCAAAGGCATTGTGCTGGGGGTAGATGAATTTATTGCTGGGGATAAGCCTTTAATTCTGATTATTGAAAAGGACTGCGGCAAGATTCTTGGTCAATGTCTGACGGCCCTGTGCGGGAAACACCGAGAATTGATTTGTATCGACCAACTCTGCCTGGAGAATTGCGATTATATTGATATTGGCAAACCCCTTATGGGGGGGCGCGTTATCCCTGTGGTCATGAAGACCCTTGTCTTCGATACCAAGAAGCTGTAAATAAAATCCCATGCCGCGGGTGACACCGGCAGAGGATGAGAACCCTTAAACAATTGTACCCCTCAGGATAAGGGGGTATTCTGCATTGAGTCAATTATGCTTAGAGGAAGTAGTAGTGACTTAATGGATGTAAAAAATGACTCGTGGCGGCCTGGCTCTCCTGATGAGCCAGGCCTGCTGTGTTCC
>NZ_VLKD01000001.1:3621071-3656373 GCF_007830365.1 Desulfitobacterium sp. LBE
AATATTAGCTATACTTAAGATTTGAAAAATTTATGGTTTCAAGCAATAAATAGAATGATAAAGAAAACCCCGAAAGCACTGCTTTCGCACTGATATGAACGAGGCTGTCAAGTGTGCCTCTTTAAAATCTTTTGGTTTTATCTTGGAAAGACTAACTATGGCTCTTTCCAATCATGGAGGATAGGGCAATGCTGGAGAGCAACCCGAGCGCCATGATTGGGTTCTGCTACAACGGGGAACTGGATTACCCCCGGTTCCCTCTTGAATTTGAAACGTTGTAGGAGAATCTAAAGCGTTAAACTCTTGGGGCAAAGCCCCAACCTATTACACTCTCCTTTTAAAGACACGGCACGAAGGCAAACAAAACATCGACGGTGAGCAGTCTGATATTCGTGGGTTTGGCTATCCACATTAAATCTCTCCGTCGGGGGAGCTAAGCCACGAACTTGTGTCGTGCATTCAAACGTCAATGACATCTTAGCACATGTGCGAATCGTGGGTTCTCCTTTACGGATTTTCACGTTTGCCTTCGGGCCCTACCTTCAACTGGGTGTTCTTTATTCGTTATCGTTGAATCTTAAGACACGGTCTCTTTCTCCAGTTCATTGGCAATGGCCCAAACAAAGCCTGCTAATTCACGGGCCACTGCTGAGACGACTTTGCCGGGAGGTTTGCCCTTGGCCATAAGTTTAGAGTATTTACCATGCAAACGATGTTGAGCCTTCCATGCCATAGCTTGAACCTGAGGGGGGAGTCCTTCCTGTCTTTTGAGAAGATTCCCTTTGAGTGCCGGTTGATATCGGTAACTCCAAGCAGCCTCGACCAGCAATCGGCGAACATGGGTATTTCCTGCCTTGGTGATCGCCCCCTGTCTCCGTCTTTCTCCACTGGAATATTCGCTGGGAACCAGCCCGGTATAGCTCATCATGGATCGAGCACCTTCAAATCTAGTAAAGGAACACACTTCAGCCACTAACCCTATCGCTGTAATCTCTGCTACTCCCCGTAGTGATTGTAATCCTTGAATGATAGGGGCTTTAGGGCTATACAGGGCTTGATGATGCATTTCCTGTTCTATCCGTTGTAAACGTTGCTCTATCTCGTTGAGATGGTGGAGGTATTCCTGAAAGACCACACGAAGGGCTGCATTACTCCATTCTAAACGATTAAGCCACTTACGATGCGCTGCAGACCAATTTCTGACGTTCTCTGGAGAAGTGATGTTATTGCGCATAAGAAACTTGGTGAGGCGATGCCTTGCTCTGAGTTGATCCTCTTTAGCATCTTCCCGAGCCCGGACTAAGTCACGAAGCGCTTCATCCTCTTCAGTTGGAACATAAACAGAGGTCAACTCTCCGGCACGCAAAAGCTGGGCTAAACGCAAGGCATCACGACGGTCCGTCTTGACCCGTTCCCCGGGTCGTTTTGGAATGAGTGACGGGGCCACAACAACACATTCAATGTCCATACTTACCAGCAAACGATACAGCCAATAACCCGTTGGACCAGCCTCATAGCACACCTTGAGTTGTGAGGAGTCGCCTAGTTTCTTAAAAAGTGTTCTTACGGCTTCAGGTGTATTAAGAACAACTCCCCAATAACGCGGTGCTCCACGACCTTCGTCAGCAAGAGCGACAGCAATCTTTTCTTTTGAAACGTCTAATCCTACGTATTTTGTGGCATCCTTCATAGTATGGCTCCCCTTTCGTATGTAGCTCTGTTTTGGTTCGGCCATACTAGTTTGTACCAAAACAACCTACGATTTACGAAAGGGGTGCCTCGTTCATGATAACTTGTTGCCTTAAACCGATGCTTGCAAATGAGGCGAAATCGCTGGTTGCACTTATGCTTAGAAAGTATATAGCGCAAGCTTATACTTTCTGTAGTATAAAAAGTCCTGGGGGGTGGATCGAATAGATCACACGGACTCTAAATTCGTGCAGGCGGGTGAAACTCCCGTACTCCCCGCCACATTTATGTTTTTAACAAGGAGGGACCCACCCTTGAGCAGCTCTTGGACAAAGGTTCAATATCAACGCCTGAAAGAACTCAATGCTTCCGGGGAGCAGCTGGAAATGGGTTTTTCCGATGCACTAAGCCGTGACCGCGCTTTTCAGGGGATTGAACATCAACTGATGAGCCAGGGAAAACGCCATTTGGAACAGCTGCGCACGGTGAAGCATCGTCCCGCCTTGCTCGAGCTTGAAGAGGGATTAGCGAAAGCATTGCACCAACAGGGATTTGTTCAGGTGGTGACCCCGACGATTATTACGAAGTCGGCCTTGGCTAAGATGACCATAGGGGAGGACCATCCTTTGTTTTCCCAGGTTTTTTGGTTGGATGGGAAGAAATGTTTGCGGCCGATGCTGGCTCCCAATCTATACACTTTGTGGAGAGAGCTTGAGCGCCTGTGGGATAAGCCGATCCGGATTTTCGAGATTGGAACCTGTTACCGGAAAGAGTCCCAGGGGGCACAGCATCTCAATGAATTTACCATGCTGAATCTCACAGAACTGGGGACTCCCCTGGAAGAGCGGCATCAACGTCTTGAAGACATGGCCCGCTGGGTGCTGGAGGCTGCGGGAATAAGGGAGTTTGAGCTGGTTACGGAATCCTCGGTAGTTTACGGGGATACGGTAGATGTGATGAAGGGCGATCTGGAGCTGGCTTCGGGGGCCATGGGACCCCACTTCCTTGATGAAAAATGGGAGATATTTGATCCCTGGGTAGGTCTGGGCTTTGGTCTGGAAAGGCTTCTGATGATTCGTGAAGGAGCACAACATGTTCAGAGTATGGCCAGAAGCCTGAGCTATCTTGATGGAGTACGCTTAAATATCAATTGATAATACAAATAAGGTCCATCTTTTTTATAGGATGATTTGTCATATAAAAAGCGAGCAGGAACAGGAGATCAAAAGGCCGGGGAGGAGACCGCAGGGGCAGGAGGCAGAAATGGATATGCAGAATTTTAGGTTGGCAGAGATTTTAGAAAAGGCAAAAGCAGAGTCACCACTTAGTCATGAAGATATTTTGAGGTTATTGGAAACAACTGAGGACCAATTCGGCTGTGTCACTCAGGCTGCGCGGGAACTGCGTGAGAAGTACTTCCAGAACAAAATATTTCTTTATGGCTTTTTATATTTTTCCACGTTTTGCAAGAATGACTGTACCTTTTGTCTCTACCGCAAATCAAACCATAGCTATCGGCGCTATCGCAAAGACCGTGCTGAAATCATCGCGGCAGCCCGTGCGCTGGCGGATTCCGGGGTGCACCTTCTGGATCTGACCATGGGAGAAGATCCGTTGTACCATAATACTCCCCAGGGATTCAACGAACTTTTGCAGACAGTCCGGGAAATTAAGCGGGAAACCCAAACGCCGGTGATGCTATCGCCGGGGATCGTATCCCAAGATGTTCTGCAGAAATTCAAAGCTGCGGGGGTCGATTGGTACGCATGTTATCAGGAAACCCATAATCGGACCCTGTATAACCGCTTGCGGATTGGTCAGAGCTATGACGAGCGGATGGGGCAAAAAAGCCTGGCCAGGGCCATGGGGTATCTTATCGAAGAAGGAATTCTGACAGGCGTCGGGGACACCCATGAAGACATTGCGGCTTCGATCCTTACCATGAAAAGGATGGAAGCGGCCCAGGTCCGGGTTATGAGCTTTGTTCCTCAGGAAAACACCCCTTTAGCCGGGTGGAAAACGGGGTCTCACTTCCGTGAACTCTTGATTATTGCCATCATGCGCTTGGCTATGCCTGACCGTCTGATCCCGGCTTCCCTTGATGTGGATGGCTTAAGGGGGCTGGAACAGCGTTTGAATTCGGGGGCCAATGTGGTCACTTCGATTATTCCGCCTGCGGCGGGCCTGGCAGGAGTATCCCAGAGCAGCCGTGACATTGCCGACGGCAACCGTTCCCTGGAGAAGATTATCCCCATCCTCAACAGGATGCATTTAGAGCCGGCTACCCGCCTGGAATACCAAGCCTGGCTGGAATCATGGCCTGCTCATTCTGCTCATCCTGCTTGTTCAGCGAAAGGAGCCGTTCGATGCGGGTAGGGATCATTGGCGGCAAGCTCCAGGGTGTTGAAGCTGCTTATTTAGCGAAAAAGGCCGGTTGGGATGTTGTTCTTTTTGATCGCAGGAAAAAAGCCCAAGGGGCTCAGCTGGCGGATGTATTTCACTGTATGGACATACTCCGGTCGAGGGAAGAATTTGTGGCTGGGCTTAAAGGGGTGGATCTAATTTTGCCGGCCCTTGAAGATCTGGAGGTTTTGACAGCCCTTGCAGACATTGGGCAGAGAACCCGAATCCCTTGCGTTTTCGATCTGGACGCCTATAGGATCTCGTCGTCCAAGCAGCGTTCCAATCAGCTGTTCGCGGCAATGGGGGTTCCGGCCCCGCGGCCGTGGCCTGACTGTCATTTCCCAATGCTGCTCAAGCCTTCGGATGGTAGTGGCAGTGAGGGGGTCCAGGTTATTCCCTGCCGGGAGAAATTGGAGCGCCTTCTCCGTCGGGAGCCTCGGGACAATCGGGACAATTGGATTTTGGAGGAGTATCTGGAGGGACCGTCTTATTCCATCGAGGTGATGGGTTTCTCCGGAAACTATCAAGTGTTTCAGATCACGGAGTTAGAGATGGATGCCCAGTATGATTGCAAAAGGGTGCTTGCACCTGCCCGGCTGGACCTGAGGCTTAAGCGTGAATTCGAAGAAATGGCTTTAAAACTGGCAGGAGAGCTTTCTCTGCAGGGAATCATGGATGTCGAGGTGATTCTTCACGCCGGAAAGCTTAAAGTGCTGGAGATTGATGCCAGGTTGCCCAGTCAGACCCCAATAGCTGTGTTTCATTCCACCGGCTTTAATATGGTTGAGTGCCTGGGCGAAGCCTTTGCGCAGGGAAAAATGCCCGGCCCCGGGCTGAAGCAGGCTAGACAAAAAGGGGCGGAGAAGCCTGTAATCCTGGAGCATTTCCTGGTAACTCCGGAGAAAATAGAAGCTTGTGGCGAACATATTTTGGGGGAAGCCGGCCCGCTGCATGTTTTAACAGATTTTTTTGGAGCGGATGAGGTGTTAACCGATTATACCTGGGGCAAAAAGGAATGGGCCCTCACTCTAATGACTTGGGGCTCAAGCCCTGTGGAGGTTTGGGCCAAAAGAGATCAGGTCCTTAAACGAATTCAGGAGGAATTGCAGATTCCGAAGGTGCTTGATCCTTATCCGCCAAGTTGGTATGAGGGAGCTGAATAGGTATGACTCGTCTTCAGGTAAGGGATATCGAATCAATCCTCGGGCAGATGAACATATATGATGCGGAACTATTGGCCAGAACCGGGTATAGGCTTGCCCATATTGCCGCCCATGCCGTTGGCAGGCTTTCGGCAGATATTCCTGATCCGGGGTTAATTGCCGTATTGCCGATGACCTGCGGCCTGGGTGTGATCAGTGGTTTTGCGGAGACGGTTGCCGGAATTCTGGGTTTTCTGGGCATGAGGGCCTTTGTGCCGGTCTCTTTCGATGTCAAGGGATTCGCTGAAGCGCTGGAACGCGGAGCGGAAGTTATCTTTATGGCCGATGAAGAGCGTTTTATTGGGGTCCATTTGAAAACGGGGCAGCTCTCGGATAATAGCGGGGCAACAGGCCGGGGCTTTGCGGCTGCTCTTGATTGCTTGACCGGCGGCCTTAAGGAGCGGGATGTTCTGATCTTAGGCGCAGGACCGGTGGGGCGGGCTGCTGCTTTCGCCGTTCTCGACTTCGGGGGCCATGTCCATATCCTTGACAAGGAGCTGACCGTGAGCGAAAAACTGGCTCAGGACATTCTCTGTCAACGCAGCTGCTCTATTGGCATTGAGAGGGAGTTGAATTCGGCGATGCACAAGCATCGGGCCATTGTGGTGGCCTGTCCTGAAGGGGGATTGATCAGAGCGGATCATCTTTATACGGATACCTGCATAGCTGCGCCGGGGGTGCCGTTGGGTATTCAGGCTCAAGCCATCAAGAAGGTTGAGGGGCGTTTGGTGCATGATCCTCTGCAATTAGGTGTGGCGACAATGCTCTATGAGATTCTTGACAAAATATCATCGCCGGCATAAGGCTTCCTTGATAGACAGCAGGCAAAGGAGATGAGAGGAGTGTCTCAGGCTTCTGAGGAAAAGAAAAGGTATTACCGAAAAAACGTTGATTTTTTTAATTTGGTGGAAAAAATCAAACTTTGGCCATCCCGCAGCGGCACTCTGCATGGGATCAAAGCCATGACCAGAAGGGGAAATACGGCGGAGATTGTCACCCATTGCAACCGACGCTTTATTATCTATAATTCCAAACATAGCCGGGCGGCACGCTGGCTTCGCAACAAGCTGCATTTTGGGGTGTGTCCGCACTGCCGGATACCGGAATGGAAGCTTCAGAAATATTCTTCCACAGTCATGAGCCAGCATTATGGCTCACATCTTTAAGGGGATTGTGCATTCCGCAAAAAAACAACAGTAAGGGCTTATGGCTGCGTAGAGCAGGTCATAAGCCCCTTGAGCTAGTTCGATGGTTTCTGAGTACTCAGCAAGGTGGTCGTATGGGTCCTGATTTTTAGATTGGTTTGGATCTCAGGGGGGGTATACTTTCAGCCGCTTCGCCATGGTTTCCACAATGCCATGGGCCGTTTCCCGGTATTCTTCCTTAAGTTTCGGATCTGTGGGGGCTAAGGCGGCAAGAGTTTTCAGCAGCTCGTTATAGGCGCTGAGCATGTTGTCACGGTGAATAGTAAATTGGACGTCGGTGATTTTCCGGGCGGAGGCGGTTTCTTCTGGGGTTTTCTCCGGTTCTTTTTGTTGTGGTGTGACATTTCTCTGCCCATTCTCATAGTTCTGCTTGTAGTCTGAAACCTGGCTCCCCAGTTCTGTGTTCTGCGTAATTAATTCGGTGATTTTGCTGTCTTTCTCATCCAGCTCTTTTTGGAGGTCGTTTTTCTCCTGGATGGCCTGATCCCGTTCCTTATTGGCCTCATCCTTTTCCTGAAGGGCTTGTTTCTTTTCCTGGACAGCCTCCTGCAGTTCCTTTCTGGTCATGCTGCCCACATCATTGTCCAGGACAAATCGCTCTCTTTCCTCTTCCGGAATTCCAAGCAGGATAAGCGCTTTGGTATAGCCCAAATTCGCCTCCGGGGGCGAATTTGGGCTGCTATCATCGCCGGATAAGGCAGGCAGCTTATGCCCATATTCATCAAAGAGCTGCATCAGCTTATCGGCGGTCCGCTGGGAATAATTGACCGATTCTTCCAGCCATTTACCCCATTCCCCGTGAGGAACAAGGGCCTTGGCTTCCTTCAGGCGCTTGCCGATCTCAACAGCACCGGTCAGAAGGGCTTTTTTGGTTTGCTGGTTAATCATATTGATTTCAGCCGCGATAATCAGCGGCGTGCGTTCGACGCTCAATTTGGTCATAGTGGTACCCATCCTTTTGGCAGCTTTAGTATAGAATATGTAGCTGTACTGACCAAAGTGAGAGGACTCGTACGCAGAAAGCTAACTATTTATATCTTACAAGAGTCCTCAAATTCGATTGAGGAAAAAACAAGAGAAAGGCGCTATCCCCTGCGGGACAACGCCTTCTCTTGTTTTTTTCGTACCGGTTAAGGATATACTTCTATGCTGCGGTAAGCTTCCTGATTACACCGTTCCCTGAGCCTTCATAGCTTCGGCTACCTTAAGGAAGCCGGCGATATTGGCCCCTGCCACCAAATTCCCCTCAAAGCCGAACTCTTGAGCGGCTTTGCTGGCATTGTGGTAGATATTGACCATAATATTTTTGAGCTTGGCATCCACTTCTTCAAAAGTCCATGAATAGCGCATGCTGTTTTGGGACATCTCCAGAGCGGATACGGCCACACCTCCGGCATTGGCCGCTTTGCCCGGCCCATAGATGATTTTGTGCTGGAGGAACACATCCACAGCTTCCGGAGTGGAAGGCATATTGGCTCCTTCACCGACAGCGTAGCAGCCGTTTTTAACAAGAATTTCGGCCGCTTCCCCGTCCAATTCGTTTTGAGTGGCACAGGGGAGTGCGATAGCGCAGGGGATGGTCCAGATGCCTGCACAGCCTTCATGATATTCGGCAGTGGGATGAATGCTGACGTAGTCTTTAAGGCGCTTCCGCTCAACCTCTTTCAACTGGCGGACTGTATCGAGATTAATACCGTCTTTATCATAGATATAGCCGTTGGAATCGCTCATGGCCACGACTTTGCCCCCTAGCTGGGTGGCCTTTTGGGTCGCGTAAATGGCCACGTTTCCGGAGCCGGAAACAACGACAGTAGCGCCGCTGAAGGATTTGCCCACGGCTTTAAGGGCTTCTTCCATAAAATAAACCAATCCATAGCCGGTTGCTTCCGTACGGCCCAGGCTGCCGCCAAAGGTTAAGCCTTTGCCGGTGAGAACACCTTCATATCTATTGGTAATCCGCTTATATTGACCGAACATATAGCCCACTTCCCGTCCGCCGACACCGATATCCCCCGCCGGGACGTCTGTATCGGCGCCAAGGTAGCGGTAAAGTTCTGTAATGAAGCTTTGGCAGAACCGCATGATTTCCCCTTCGGATTTGCCTTTCGGATCAAAATCACTGCCCCCTTTACCGCCGCCAATGGGCAAACCGGTCAGGGAGTTTTTAAAGATCTGTTCGAAGCCTAAGAATTTTATGATACCTAAATACACCGAAGGATGGAAACGCAGGCCCCCTTTATAAGGTCCGATGGCACTGTTGTATTCCACACGGAAACCACGGTTCACCTGGACCTTGCCCTGGTCGTCAACCCAAGGGACCCGGAAGAGGATCTGCCGTTCAGGCTCGACGATGCGCTCGAGAATTCCTGCTTCCTTAAGATCGGGACGTTTTTCCAAAACGGGTTCGAGAGATTCCAATACCTCTCTCAGTGCCTGGTGAAATTCAGCTTCACCGGGATTGCGCTTGATCGCTTGCTCCAGAACTTCTTGAACATAGGTCATATTCAATTTTCCCCCTAAACGCCTTTGTTTAAGATTTTTTGTCTTCTGCTCCAATTAATGTAACAGAAGTAACGTTCAAATATTCTCTGTTATAGGTCAAATCCCTTTTTGTTTTGCGAGTGTGTATTGTATTCATGAAGATAGAGGATTATTTAACAAAAATGTAGAATTAAAATCATCAGCAAGCCAAAAATATGAAGGGAGATTGTCCAGTAATGGAAAACACCTTGATTAAGTCGATTTATCGCGATACTCAAGCTTACCTCAGCCAAGAGCTGCAGATTTCCGGATGGGTCCGTACCCTGAGGGTATCTAAATCCTTTGGTTTTATTGAAATCAACGATGGGTCTTTTTTTAAGGGTATCCAGGTGGTTTTTGAAGAAGATTTAAGTAACTTCGAGGAGATTGCCAAAGTCACCACAGGGAGCTCATTGATCATAAAAGGCCTGCTGGTAGAGTCCCCGGGTGCAAAGCAGCCCTTTGAGCTGAAGGCGCAGTCCATCATGATCGAGGGAGCCTGCAGCGGGGATTATCCTCTGCAGAAAAAACGCCACTCCTTTGAATATCTGCGGACTATCGCTCACCTTAGACCTCGGACCAACACTTTTGCGGCGGTATTCCGTGTTCGCTCCCTGGTGGCCTATGCTATACATAAGTTTTTCCAGGATAAAGGGTTTGTCTATATTCATACTCCGATCATTACCGGCAGTGATGCTGAAGGAGCCGGAGAAATGTTCCGGGTTACCACTTTGGATTTGGATGCTCTGCCCAGGACTGAGGACGGTCGAATCGATTATGCCAAAGATTTCTTTGGCAAAGAAACCAACCTGACGGTAAGCGGCCAGCTCAATGCCGAAACCTATTGCATGGCTTTTCGCAATGTCTATACCTTTGGTCCCACCTTCCGGGCTGAGAACTCCAATACAGCCCGCCATGCCGCGGAATTCTGGATGATTGAACCGGAGATTGCTTTTGCCGACTTGCAGGATGATATGGAACTTGCCGAAGCAATGATGAAATACTTGATCACCTATGTCTTGGAACATGCTCCGGAAGAAATGGCTTTCTTCAATGAATTCGTGGATAAAACCTTGTTTGATCGTTTGGATAACATTGTCAACTCGGATTTTGGCCGCCTTACCTATACGGAAGCCATTGAGATTCTGCAAAAAGAGAAAGAGCGCTTTGAATTTCCCGTGGAATGGGGAGCAGATCTCCAGACTGAGCATGAACGCTTCTTGACGGAACAAATCTTCAAGAAACCGGTGTTTGTTGTCGATTATCCCAAGGATATCAAAGCTTTCTACATGCGCTTGAATGACGATCAGAAAACTGTGGCAGCTATGGATCTGCTCGTTCCCGGAGTAGGGGAAATCATCGGCGGCAGTCAGCGCGAAGAGCGTTTAGACTATCTGGAGAAGAGGATGGCTGAGCTGGGGCTGCATAAGGAAGACTACAGCTGGTACCTGGATCTCCGTAAATACGGCGGAACCCGTCATGCGGGCTATGGACTGGGCTTTGAACGGGTGATTATGTATTTAACCGGAATATCCAATATCCGCGATGTGGTGGCTTTCCCAAGAACGGTTAAAAATGCGGACTTCTAAATATTCGCTGCACTATTATTGAATGTTTAGGAAGAGCAATTAAATTATAGTATAAAGCAGATTTGGAGCGCTTAGTGGTTTAACCTATAAGCGCTCTATCTGTCTCAATAAGTCGGCTGCAGGATTTTCCACCATGTATACAATGTTTTTATTGGAAGAGGCAGGAAAAGTGAATCTGCTATAGAACACTTATTGATTCATGTAAATATCATAAAATGATAATTTTCTATGGATTAGGAATAATATTGTCGTAAATAAAAGGAGGATGACCCTATGCCTAATAAAGAAATGCTTCTCATACCCGGTCCGACACCGGTTGTGGATGAAATATATGAAGCATTAGCCCAAGAGACCTATTCCCATACGGATCCCAGGCTGGTTAAGAGATTTAAGAACAGTCTGGACATGACCAAGCGCTTGTTCAATACCGACGGCGAAGTCTTTGTGGTCGCCGGTTCCGGGACCTTATCCATGGAGATGGCCATCGTCAACACGGTGGCCCCCGGAGAAAAGATTCTGGTCATTAGTCATGGCTATTTCGGCGATCGCTTCATCCCATTGGCCCAAGCCCATGGCATTCAGGTTGAAGTGCTTCAATCCCAGTGGGGAAAACATGTTGAAATCTCTGCCGTTGAGGAAAAGCTGGCCGCAGGAGGCTTCAAAGCCGTCACGGTGACCCATGCGGATACCTCCACCGGGGTCATGTCCAATCTGGAAGAACTGGTGCCGGCAGTGAAAAAATATGGTCCTCTCTTCATTTTGGATGGAGTCTGTGCCTCAGCTGCGATTGAAGAAAATATGCAAAAAGAATACGGACATCCCGACTATAGAATCGACCTGGTGCTTACCGGTTCCCAAAAAGCCATCGGTGTTCCTCCGGGTTTAGCTATCGTAGCCTTTGGGCCTAAAGCTTTAAAAGCAAGGGAAGCTATGGATAAGGTGGCCGCCTACTATATGGATATCCTGCGCTGGCTGCCGACGATGCAGGATCCCGGAAAATACTACGCCACCCATCCCGTCAATATGATCTATGCCTATGAAAAAGGAATGGAGCTCGTCATGGCTGAAGGCCTGGAAGCCCGCTATAAGCGCCATGCCGCCCTGGGAAAGGCGGTTCGGGCGGGGTTAGCCCAGTACGGTATGCGGGCCTTGGCTCCTGAGGAGATCGCTGCCCCCACTCTAAGCTGCATCCTTTATCCGGAGGGTGTAAATGACGCCGAATTCCGCTCCAAGCTGGCGGAAAAAGGTATGGTCATTGCCGGTTCGCTGGCGAATCTCGCCGGGAAAGCTTTCCGGATCGGTCATATGGGCAACGCTACGGAAGAGATGTTTATTAAGGCCATGGAACTTGTGGGTGAAACCCTCAACGAAATGGGTTTGAAGGCCGATCCCGCCAAGGCTGTGGAAACCTTTAAAAACGTTTATCATGATGGATTAGGGAAGTAATACAGCGGCTCAAAAAGGCCATGGATAATCTTCATCAACGGATACGGAGACAGCCCTCCCTCAGGGGCTGTCTTTTTATGGTATTCCTACGGATTGGGTTCGCTGCTATGAAAAAATCCACGAATCTCTGGATAATAATTCATTTCCTCAGCCACACTAAGAAGGATCTAAATCTAGGTGTGAGGTGAGTGTGATGATCACAAAAAAGAGAGTGTGGGTAGGGGTAATAACGTTAGGTATTGCCTTGATCCTGGCCAGCGGGGCTTATGGCGCTTTGGGTGATCGAGCCTTGAGTCAAGGCTCAAGAGGCTCTGAGGTCACTGAGCTCCAGAAAAAACTTGCCTCTTTGGGCTATGTGGTCGGAAAGGTTGACGGCGTCTACGGCTCAAAGACTAAGGCTGCCGTGACCCGCTTTCAGAAAGAGCGGGGCTTAAAGGTGGATGGAATAGCCGGGACTCAGACCATTAAAGAGCTTAAGCTTCTGACGGGGGACAGCACGAACGCTTCAGGAAAATCCGTTGGACCAAAGAATGTGGATATTAACCTGTTGGCACGCTGCGTCAGTGCGGAGGCCAGGGGAGAGCCCTATGTAGGGCAGGTAGCTGTGGCAGCGGTCCTTCTCAACCGCATGTCGGATCCGGCCTTTCCCAATACTATAGCAGACATAATCTACCAACCCCTGGCTTTTTCCAGTGTGGCTGATGGGCAGATCAATATGGCGCCTACAGCTTCGGCGCTTAAAGCGGCTCAGGAAGCGGTATCGGGAGTGGATCCCACAGGAGGAGCCCTTTTCTTCTTCAACCCGGCTAAGACCAAGAATAAATTCATCTGGTCCAGGCCCCAAATTATGCAAATCGGTAATCATATTTTCACTCGTTAGGAGGGGATGACATGCGCAGAAATGTTTGGATTGGAATTTTGGGAACCGCTTTAATCCTCTCCCTGGCTTGGGGATTTACTGAGTATCGGCAAGCGGAACAATTGGAAAAAGTCAGCATGAATCAATATCAGCGTTCTTTACGGGATTTCGCCAGCCATCTGGACCAATTGGAAACAGATTTGGCTAAAGGCCGTGTGGCTGCCGCTTCCAGCCAGAGAGTACTCTACTTAAGCCAGGCGGGAAGCATCAGTGAATCGGCGGTTAAAGATTTAGCTCAGCTTCCGGCTGAAGAAAGCGGCCTGAGTTATATCAGTGAGTTTTTGAATCGCACAGGAGATTTAACACGCAGCCTGGCCTATCAAATCTCAGTGGGTCATACACCCACTGCAGAAGATGATAAAAATCTGACCGATGTTCACGAACGCCTTTTGGCCGTCAATCAAAAGGTACAGGATCTGGTGCAGCGAGTGGATACGGAAGGGCTGGCCTGGCTGGATAACCAGTCATTATGGAATCGTATGGTAGGCTTTTGGCAGACAGGAACGGCGGAAGCTGCGGCGGAATCGGCCGATGGTCCTGCCAGCTCAGTGCGCTCCGGTCTGGATCAATTGAATGCCAGCCTGCAAAAACTTCCGCCCTTTTCCTATGTGGGCGAATATGAATCCCGCTCTGTAAAAGAACCTCTGGGCCTGCCCCGGGATGAGGTGGATAAGGAGACAGCCTTAAAGGCCGCCAAGGATTTCCTAAGCAAGGTAGGATACCCGGAAAGCAATCCGGAGTTTTCCGGCGTCAGTCAGGGTGCTTTAGGAGTTTACATCTTTAAACAAAACGATCTCTTCATGACCGTCAGCAAACGGGGCGGTAAAGTGCTGATCTATCGCGATCAACGGGAATTCAACGAGAGAACCATGAATGCGGAACAAGCCAAGGAAAAAGTGGCCCAGACCCTTAAGGCCTTAGAATGGAATCTCGTGCTGACCTCGACTGAAGACTTCGGTGGCTATCTGCAGCTGGAGTATGTCTGGGAGGAAAGCGGTACACGTTATTACCCGGATAAACTCCGAGTCACAGTGGCTCTGGATAACGGACAGATTATCGGCTACGATTCCACCCCTTACTATGCCTATCACCAGAAACGCAATTTCACTAAAAAGCTGACCATGGAACAGGCAAGAGCCAAGCTCAGACAGGGCTTCCAAATCAAAGAGACCCGGACGGCTGTAATTCCGGTCATGGGCAACAAGGAAGTTATGGCTTACGAGTTCAGGGGCGTCTATCAGGATGAGGAATATCTCGTTTATATCAATGCCGAGACTGGAATCGAGGAAAGGATTCAGCGCATTATTAAAACTCCTCGCGGGGAGTACCTGCAATAGTTATGTTGCAATAGTCAGGGAGAAAGCAGCCTGAAATAGGGTATACTAGGAGCAAGGTGGTAATGCGATGAGGCATTGCCATCTTGCTTTTGTGTTAGGTCTTTTCGGGATAGACTGCTATGCTGGCTTCAGGCTGGTTTCCGGGCTGCGAGACGGTGCCAGCAATAGGTGAAAAGCTTGCTCGGGTCGCGTAGCTTTACGCACAACGCGTACTCCATAGCTCCGGGGCTGGTTCACCCGCTTTCTTAACAGCTCCCGCCAAACCCCGCTGCTTTCTGCATGTGAACCAGTGGCTCCGCTACGTTAAGAAAGCTTCGCTCACCCGACCGCCCCTCCGCTAAATCCGTCCGCTTTTGTACGCAAAGCTACGTCTTGCAGGTCTCTTCCAGTTCTTCTTTGGAGCCCCTGGGGCCTGGGAAGCCTGAGTCTGAGACTCTTTATGGGGCATTTCCGGGGCTGTTCAGGTCCCCTCAGAGCCTTCCCCAGGGTCGCCGCCGACCTTGCCGCCTAAGCGGCGTCGGTAAAGACGGAAAAAGCGGCTCGGGTCGGGGAACCTGACCTATATCGTCTATAAAGCCCCGCTCACTCAGACCCGAAAAGCAGCCCAAGGATTTTGCTTTACACCAGGGAGCGAATTTAAGCGAGCGGAAACAAAACTTCGCGAAAAGCACGCAGCGGAGAAAGGTTGGAAACAGGACGTTTCCAACCCGCCATTGAGCAGGAGCGATTTGGCGGGGCACCTTTCGGAGCGGAGGGCTTGAGCGTTAGTTTTGTTCGCGCAGCTTATTGAGCGACCGGGAGTAAAGCAAAATCCTGGAGAATAACTTTCGGGACAGAAGCCCCCCTTTCTTTTCACTTTCCCTCCCACAAAAGGCCAACCATGCTATATAATAATACCTGCAGACCAAAGCGAAAGGAGACTCCCATGGCCAAAGAAGTGCTGATTCAGATCGCAAGTACCCAAAGCTATGAAGAAGGGTCCGAAGAACGTATGGAGTTTTCCGCAGCGGGAACCTTACATAAGAGGGAAAACAGCTATTATATTATTTACCGTGATTCGGCAACCGCCGGGACGGCTGAAGTAACCACCAGCCTTAAGGTGGAACCGGCTAAAGTGACCCTTAACCGCATGGGAGCTATTGACCAAAAGCAGATTTTCGAACAGGGAGTTCGCCACAGCTCAACCTATGTCACACCTCAAGGCTCATTATTTCTGCAGGTCCTGACCGAGGAGATGAAGATTGACTTGACAGAGCAGGGCGGAAATATTACTCTAAAATATAATCTTTTTTTTGATGAGCAATGGGTCAGTCATAATTCACTGCGGATTAATATAAAGGAGGACGCTCCTCAATGAGTTTATACATTAATATTAAAGACACCATCTATGCCAATCTGGCCAAAGCTGCCCTGGAGGCCCAAAAAGCAGGTGAGCTTACCTTTGAGAGCTTGCCTAATTATGTCTTGGAAGAGCCCCGGGAAAAGCAGCACGGCGATTGGGCAACCAATTTAGCCATGGTCCTGACCAAGCAAGCCCGCAAAGCCCCCAGGGATATCGCCACGATTCTGATTAAGCATCTGGACACTGAAGGAACCTTCATTACCGCCAGCGAAATCGCCGGTCCCGGATTCATTAATTTCCGTTTGGATCCCAACTGGCTCACAGGAGTCATTCCCGAAGTGTTAAACCTGGAAGCAGACTATGGAAAAGTAAACCTGGGCCAAGGGAAAAAAGTCCAGGTGGAATTCGTCAGCGCCAATCCCACCGGACTGCTCCATATGGGCAATGCCCGGGGTGCAGCCTTAGGGGATAGCTTAGCCGCTTTGCTGGCCATGGCCGGTTACGAAGTCAGCCGGGAATTCTACATTAACGATGCGGGCAACCAAATTTATAATTTTGCCCTTTCCCTGGAAGCCCGTTACCTTCAGCTCATGGGTCAGGATGTTCCTTTCCCTGAGGGAGGATACCACGGTGAAGATCTTATCGACACCGTCAAAGGCTTAATCGAAAAAGTGGGGAATAAATACCTTAATGTCGATCAGGATCTGCGCCGGGAATTTCTCGTCCGCTATGCGCTGGAGGAGAAGCTGACCAGTATCCGTGAAACCCTCACCGATATGGGTGTTCACTATGATTGTTGGTTTAGTGAGCAATCCTTGCATGACTCCGGATTTGTTAAGGACACCATGGAAAAGCTGGAGCAGCAGGGTTATATCTATGAAAAAGAAGGGGCGCAATGGCTGAAATCCACCTTGTTCGGGGATGAAAAGGACGAAGTCGTGGTCCGTGGCAATGGGACCCCCACCTATTTTGCCGCCGATATTGCTTACCATCGCAATAAATTTGAACGGGGTTTTGACCGGGTCATCAATATTTGGGGCGCCGACCACCATGGGCATGTGGCCCGTATGAAGGGTGCCATGTCCGCCTTGGGATACGATCCTGAGAACCTCCAAATCATTTTGATGCAGCTGGTTCGCCTCATTCAGAATGGCGAAGTGGTCCGTATGTCCAAGCGTTCCGGACAGTATATTACCTTAAGAGAATTGATGGATGAAGTCGGCAAGGATGCCGCCCGCTTCTTCTTTATCATGCGGGATCCCGACTCTACCGTAGAATTCGATTTGGATCTGGCTAAAGCAGAGTCTTCAGATAATCCTGTCTACTATGTCCAATACGCCCATGCCCGGCTGTGCAGCATTTTACGCCAAGCTGCCGAGCAGGGCTATACTACGGCAGGGATGCCTCAGGAAAAGGATCTGAAGAGACTTCAGAGCAATGAAGAGCGGGAGCTTCTGAAGAAGATTGCCGAATTGCCCAACGAGATCGAAGTGGCGGCCCGCCTGACAGAACCTCATCGCCTGGCCCGCTATGTGCTGGATCTGGCAGGGCTTTTCCACTCCTTCTATAACAGCCAAAGAGTTTTGGTGGATGAGGAAGGATTACGGGAAGCGCGTTTGGGCCTGGTTCGTTCCACCAAGCAGGTCTTGGCTAATGTTTTAGGCATCCTTGGGGTGACTGCTCCGGAAAGAATGTAGTAAGAAATTAATGTAAGTTTTGAGTGTTGCAGAGTACCAGGCAGGAAATAATTAGGGATGGGTCGAATATACTGTCTAAATATTCGGAGATGAACATGAAGGGCGGTGTAAAATTGACCCATTCCTTAACACAGAACGTAAAGCTCTCTGATGAAGATATGGCTTATGAGATTCTTGCCTCTCAAGGGCGAGCCATGCATTACCAGGATTTGATCATGGAAGTGCTCACCCGGCAGGAACGTCCGCAAGATCCGGCTGCCATCTCGGGCGTATTGACCCATATCAATTTAGATGCCCGTTTTGCCTATGCAGGCAATGGCGAGTGGGGACTTAAAGTCTGGGTTCCCAGCAAAAGTTCACGGAAGCTGCCAACCATCACCTTATTGAATAAAGGATTGCCCTATGATGATGATAACCAGGAACTGGAGTTGGATTTGGAGGGCAAGGATGTCCTTTTCGATGACGGTGAAGATGGTGGGGAAGAAGATGCAGAGCTCGAAGAGGGCTCCTTTAACAACGAAGAATCCTGGTAAGCCTTGATGATTTTAAGCTTGCGGAAAGAATCTCAGAATCGCCTTGACAGCTCATCGAAATCTGGCTAGAATAATGTTAAATGGTAAAAATAAAGCTAGTGCGTCTTGCGGACTAGCTTTTTTTATGTGCATGCGTTCGGCTTTTCAATGATCATGATCATTATACTGCTGTGCGGAATTCTGAATACAAAGTGATATTAGAAATTGGTCGAGAAAGGATAGGGAAAGATGACGAAGTTTATTTTTGTCACAGGTGGTGTAGTATCCTCCTTGGGAAAGGGGATCACGGCATCCGCTCTGGGGTGCTTGCTCAAAAATAGGGGATTAAGTGTTGCCATTCAAAAATTTGATCCTTATATTAACATTGACCCAGGGACCATGAGCCCATACCAGCATGGTGAAGTTTTTGTCACCGATGATGGAGCGGAGACGGATTTAGACCTTGGGCATTATGAGCGTTTTATTGATGTGCCTGTGTCTAAAAATAGCAATGTGACCACGGGAAAAATCTACTGGTCCGTCCTCAACAAAGAAAGACGGGGGGACTACTTAGGGGGAACGGTACAGGTCATCCCTCATATTACCAACGAAATCAAAGAACGCATCTATCGGGTGGCCCGGGAAAATCACCCGGATATTGTGATCACGGAGATTGGCGGTACCGTTGGCGATATTGAATCCCTGCCTTACTTAGAAGCGATTCGCCAAATGCGCAGCGATATCGGCCGGGAGAATGTCCTTTATCTGCATGTGACCCTTATTCCCTATCTGAATGCTTCAGGTGAGCTGAAGACAAAGCCTACCCAGCACTCTGTTAAAGAGCTGCGGGGAATCGGTATTCAGCCGAATATTCTGGTTTGCCGCACCGAACATGCCATTTCCGAGGATATGAAGGAAAAACTGGCCCTCTTCTGCGATATCGATCGTGAAGCCATTATTCAAATGGTGGATGCCAAGAGTATTTATGAAGTTCCTTTAAATATTTTAGAAGAAGGCATGGATGATATCGTCCTTAAGATTCTGGGCCTTGAAGCGCCTCCTGCGGATATGACTGACTGGAGGGCTATGGTCGATCGGATCAATAATCCTCAGAGTGAAACGGAAATTGCCATCGTCGGCAAATATGTGGAGCTTCCCGATGCTTATTTGAGTGTGGCCGAAGCCTTGCGTCATGCCGGAATTGAACATCTGGCGAAAGTTAAGATACGCTGGGTCAACTCGGAAGAGATTGAAGGCTCTTCAGCCGCAGAGCTGCTTAAGGGTGTATCCGGGATTCTGGTTCCCGGCGGTTTTGGCAACCGGGGCATCGAAGGTAAGATTGAAGCCATTCGCTATGCCCGGGAAAATAAAATCCCCTTCTTAGGGATTTGCTTAGGCATGCAGACGGCGGTCATTGAATTTGCCCGGAATGTGTGCGGCATGACCAATGCCAACAGCTCTGAATTCGATGTGGACGCGCCTTATCCGGTCATTGACCTCCTCCCTGAACAGAAGGAGATTGAAGATAAGGGAGGAACCATGCGCTTAGGAATCTCTCCTGTCAAGCTTATCGAGAGCACGTTGGTCAGCTCTATTTACCAGGATGAAGTGATCTATGAGCGCCATCGTCATCGCTATGAAGTAAATAATCAATTCCGCGCAGAATTGGAAAAGGGCGGCCTGAAATTCTCAGGAACCTCCCCCGACGGGCGCCTTGTCGAAATCACAGAATATCCGGATCATCCCTGGTTTGTGGCGTCACAGTTCCATCCGGAATTCAAATCCCGTCCTTATCGTTCCCATCCTCTTTTCAGAGAGTTTGTCAAAGCCACATTGGCCAATAGATAAGGTGATACAAAGGCAATTCCATGGCTCCCCGAGCCATGGAATCGTTTTAGGCAAACTAAAAGCCGTTTGGGCTTGCTTGTTTATGGCAAAAATTAACATAAGAAGTATACTATATAACGGGAGGCTGTTGGGATGCCTTATACTGCAAGGTTAATAGATGACGCTGCAAAAGAGCGTTTTGATCAATTTATGGCTCGTCACGCCAAGGGTCATGTACTGCAGACCTGGGGCTGGGGAGAGCTCAAAAGCAAAACCGGCTGGAAACCGTGGCGCTTAGTCCTGGAAGATCATGGCGAAATCGTCGCCGCTATCTCCATTCTCGAGCGCAAGATACCTGTGGTGGGAATTCCGATCTTTTATGCTTCCCGGGGACCTGTTCTCGATTGGACTGATCATGAATTGTTTGATGCCCTGCTTGTGGAGATTAAAAAGCTGGCCAAAAAGCGGGGGGCTATTTTTCTGAAAATCGACCCGGATATTCCTTCTGCAGATCAAGATTTAGAAGGTTACCTGAAAAGCCGGGGGTTCCGCAGTGCGGAAACCGGCAAGGGGTTTGAAGGAGTCCAGCCTAAATACGTCTTTCGTCTGGATATCTCTCCTGATGAGGAGACGCTTATGGCGCAAATGCACCAGAAGACCCGCTATAATGTTAAATTGGCCACGAAAAAAGGCGTCGCCATCCGCGTCGGCACGAAAGAAGATTTGCCCGCTTTTTACCGAGTGCTTAAAGAAACGACGGAGCGGGATAAGTTCCTGGTCAGGAACTACTCTTATTTTGAGGATATGTATGATGAGCTTCATGCTGCCGGTATGGCGGAGCTGTTTATCGCCGAATATGAAGGACAGATTATCGCGGGCACCTTGGCTCTGATTATCGGAGAAAAAGCCTGGTATCTCTATGGCGCCTCCTCCAATTCCCATCGAAATGTTATGCCCAATTATCTGATTCAATGGGAAATGATCCGCTGGGCCAAAGCCAAAGGCTGCACCCTCTACGATTTTCGCGGGGTACCCGGCCATCTCACCGAGGACAATCCTCTCTACGGCCTTTACCGGTTCAAAAAAGGCTTCAACGGCGAGTATACCGAATTCATCGGCGAATGGGATTTGGTCTATCGTCCGGTGGTCTACTTTCTCTGGAACACTCTCGAACCGGTGTACTCCGATCTGGTTAAGGGGATGATCGGGAAGCTGCGGCGAAGAAATAAGGGATAAGAAATGAACAAACTCACTAAAGGTGGCGATATCCTATGAGTGACGCATGGATCGATATCAACCTGGACGCCATAGCGAATAATTACCGGGAAGTAACTCAGCAGCTCAGCCCGGCTGCCCGGGTCATGGCCGTCGTTAAAGCCGACGCCTATGGCTTAGGGGCTGTTCCCGTCGCCCAAACCCTTCAAAAGCTGGGCTGCCCGGCTTTTGCGGTGACCACTGTGGAAGAAGGTCTTATTCTGCGCCAACACGGGGTAGAGGGCATTATATTGGTGTTAGGGCCGGTGTCTGCGGAGCAAATGGCGGAGGCTCTCACAGGAGATTTGCAGCTGACTCTGTCGGATTTTCATATGCTGAGGGAATGGGAAACTGTTGCTGCCGGGCTGGGCATGGAGGCTAAGGTCCACCTTAAGCTGGAGACAGGAATGGGCAGGACCGGCTTCTTCGAGAAAGAATGGGGAGAGCTTGCCGCACAGTTGAAGCAATCTCCCTACATCACTCCGGTGGGTGTCTATACCCACCTGGCCCGGGCAGCCCAACGGGATCGGGTTTATACCCGGCAGCAAGTGGAAAGCTTTCAGAGAGGGGTAAACCTTCTCGAGGAACAAGGCTTTGCCGGCTTGTGGAAACATGTGTGCAACAGTGCTGCTTTTTTGGACTATCCCGATTGGCATTATGATTTTATTCGGACAGGAACTCTTTTAATCGGTCACTTCCCCGCCACAGCCTTTACCGGCAAGCTTACACTGCAGGATCCCTGGGTCGCCAAGGCTCGCATTGTCAGCCTGCGCCGGGTACCCAAAGGAACCTTTGTCGGCTACCAGAGCATTTATCGAACCAAGGCAGAGACCCAATTGGCGGTGATTCCTGTGGGCTATGCCGACGGGTTCGGTGTTCAGCCTCATTTTGTTCCCCAAGGAGTATGGGACTTTATGAAAATAGTCATTAAGAATTTTTTAGCCCTTTGCCGAATCTATATCGGCCAAGAGAGCGTAATTTTACAGGGACACAGGGTTCCTGTTGCCGGAAAAATCGGCATGCAGTTAACGGTTCTTGACGTAGGAAACCTGTCTTGTGAAACTGGGGATGAAGTGATTCTGCCTCTGCGCAGGACCCAGGCCAATCCGCGATTATTGCGACAATATTGGTTTGAAAAAAGATTAATCGCGAAACGTCATATAAAAGAAGGATTTTTACAATCTTATCCAGAATATCCATAAATAATAGCAGTGGGGACCACTGGCGAAAGGGGGCAATTTATGGCTAATATTTTGGTTGTAGATGACCAAATGGGGGTACGAAGACTCCTCTTTGAAACCTTCAAAGAAGAAGGTCATCTAGTTAAAATGGCAGAGAATGGCAACGAAGCCCTGCGTGTACTTGAGGGCTACAAGCCGGACTTAATTATTATGGATATGAAAATGCCGGAAATGAATGGGATTGACACCCTTAAGGAGATCCGTACCTTTAATCAGGATGTTCAGGTTATCATGATGACCGCGTATGGTGACGCACAGACTATGGAAAGAGCACAAGAGCAAGGGGTAAGGCATTACATCAGCAAGCCTTTCGACCTGTTTGAGCTGCGGGATGTGGTTCGTGATCTGCTTAAATAAATAATAATGGAGAATTTTTGAGGGAACAACGCATAAATTATTGCAAGGTTTCCTCTTATTTTTTTAGATAAAGGATGGAGGAAAAACCCCCCCACTTGCCGAAGTATAGTTTCGAGTAGAAAGAGGTGGGAAAATTGATCCTGACAACCCATACATCCGTTGCCATACAGTGTCCCAAATGTGGAGAATTAGAGTTTCACGCCCTTTCACTTTTTGCGTTTTCAGGTAAGGGACGGGAAAGTTTATATTGCCGCTGCGGCGAAGTGTTGATGTCTGTGACCAGCAGAGATCGCAAACATTTCAATGTATCTTTTAATTGTGCTTTTTGCGGCAAAATGCACTACCTGCGTTTAAAAAGGGGTGCTTTTTGGGGCAAAAACGCCCTCCCTTTGCTCTGTCCGGAAGTGGAGGCGTCCACAGGCTTTGTCGGTCCCAAACAGAAAGTAGCCCAAGCTTGTCAGGAGCGGGAGAAGTCCATCGCTGAGCTAGCTTCGGAACTCGGTTATGAAGATGAGTTTGAGAACCCCGAGGTTATGCTGAAGCTCTTGGATCATCTCCATAATTTAGCCAGAGACGGAGCCTTAGGCTGCAAATGCGGCAACCATAATCTTACTTTTGAGCTT
Organism: Desulfitobacterium sp. LBE; assembly: GCF_007830365.1. Classification (NCBI taxonomy): domain Bacteria; kingdom Bacillati; phylum Bacillota; class Clostridia; order Eubacteriales; family Desulfitobacteriaceae; genus Desulfitobacterium; species Desulfitobacterium sp. LBE. The sequence continues at coordinate 3,644,235 of NZ_VLKD01000001.1, forward strand.
TTGCCGGACCGTATCGAGCTTTATTGTGAGATTTGTGATGCGGTAGGCGTGATTTATGGAGAAAACACGGAGAACATTCGGATCTTTGAGGGAATGGCGTCTGTAAATTTGGACGAAAATAAAACCGTACTGTTAAATTGTACACAGCACGGACATTTTTGTAAGGCAATTGAGGAGGAATAAGAATGAGTTTAGTATCAATGGCTCAACTTTTGCTTGACGCCCAGCAAGGGCAATATGCCGTGGGGGCATTTAACTGCAATAATATGGAGATTGTGCAAGCCATTGTCAGTGCGGCGGAAGCGGAAAAATCCCCGGTTATTGTTCAAGCGAGCCAGGGAGCTATTAAATATGCGGGAATTGAATATATTGCCGCCATGACCCGCTTAGCGGCTGAACAAGCCAGTGTTCCTGTGGCCCTCCATCTTGATCATGGAACCAGCTTCGCTCAAATTATGAGCTGTGTAAGAAACTCCTTTACTTCCGTGATGATTGACGGTTCGAAGCTTCCTTTGGAAGAGAATATAGCCTTAACCAATAAAGTCATCGAAGCAGTCCGGCCCCTTGGCATCTCCGTTGAGGCCGAATTGGGCAAAATCGGCGGAACAGAAGACGATATCACCGTCAGTGAGAAAGAAGCTCTCTTTACGGATCCCGCTGAAGCAGAGCGCTTTGTCAGTGAGACAAAAGTGGATGCTCTGGCTATTGCCATCGGTACTGCCCATGGCCAATATAAAGGGATTCCTAAGCTTGATTTCCAACGCCTGACTGAGATTCGCAAGAGAGTTAATGTTCCCATCGTACTCCATGGCTCGTCGGGAGTGCCGGACGAAGCCATCCAAAAAGCCATTTCCCTGGGGGTATGCAAAGTCAATATCGATACCAACATCCGGGAGGCCTTCGTAGCTGCTGCCCGTAAGGTAATGGTTGATCATCCCCAAGAGATTGATCCCAGAAAAATGCTCGGACCGGCTCGTGAAGCCACCGTCGCGATCATCAGGGAGAAGATCCGGCTCTTCGGGAGCAGCGGGAAAGCCTAAGGAGGGATATCATGGAGTTTTTATTGGATTCAGCCAACCCGGAGGAGATCAGGCAGGCGTGGGCCATGGGAGTTATCGGAGGAATAACCACCAATCCCAGCTTGGTGGCCAAAGAAGGCAGGGATTTTCACCAGCTTCTGCAGGAACTTGTGCAGATTGTTAACGGCCCCATCAGTGCTGAAGTAATTGCTTTAGATACCGAAGGAATGCTGGGGGAGGCCCGGGAACTTGCCGCCATGCACCGCAATATCGTCGTCAAAATTCCTATGACGGAAGAGGGGCTCAAAGCGGTCAAGGTCCTGAAGGCCGAAGGCATTAAAACTAATGTGACCTTAGTTTTTTCAGCGGTGCAGGCTTTGCTGGCCGCTCGGGCGGGAGCCACCTATGTCAGCCCCTTTCTGGGCAGACTGGATGATATCGGTGAAAATGGACTGCTTTTACTGGCTGACATTTGTAAGGTATTTGGAGTCCATGGACTGGAGACGAAAGTCATCGCCGCCAGCATCCGCAACCCCGTTCATGTGACGGAAGCAGCCAAGATCGGTGCGGATTATGCCACCGTGCCCTTCAATGTTTTGTGCCAGCTCTTTAAGCATCCCTTGACTGAGGCAGGCATTAAGAAGTTTTTAGCCGATTGGCAAAAGCTTAAATAGCGGGATGATAAGTGGCGGTTGGCCATGAACCCACCTTGGGATGAAAGCTCTGACAGACGATTTTCGGCTGATAGGGCTTTTCTTATTCGACTTTATACTCTGCCTTGCATCCGCAAAAAAAGTATGGGACAATTAAAGATAGTGCTTATGAATAGCGAAATCGCTGTTTGTATATAACTCATGTCTCATTGAATTAGGATTAGGTTAGGAATTCAATTAAAATTTGGAGGGATCATTATGAATAATGAAATGGCCATGGAAAGGGAACTCACCATGGAGTTTGCCCGGGTTACAGAGGCAGCAGCGCTGGCTTCGGCCCGCTGGGTTGGCCGCGGGAATAAAGAAGCCGCAGATGATGCGGCAGTACAAGCCATGCGCTCCGTCTTTGACACCATTCGTATGCAGGGAACGGTGGTCATTGGCGAAGGGGAAATGGATGAAGCCCCCATGCTCTATATCGGTGAAAAAGTGGGAAGCGGCGAAGCTCCGGAATTGGATGTGGCCGTGGACCCCCTGGAAGGAACGAATAGTGTCGCCAAGGGCTTAGCCGGTGCTATTGCTGTGGTTGCTATTGCCAGAAAAGGCGGTCTCCTGCATGCCCCGGATATGTATATGGACAAAATCGCCGTCGGCCCCCTGGCCAAAGGCAAAATACACTTGGATGCCCCTGTCCAGGAGAATTTGGCCAATGTAGCCCGGGCTCTGGGCAAGAGTATGGATGACCTTACCGTAGTTATTCTGGACCGTCCCCGTCATGAGAAGATCATTCATGACGTCCGGGAGGCGGGCGCCCGGATTCGCCTGATCACGGATGGTGATGTATCTCCGGCGGTGGCTTGTGCTATTGAAGGAACCGGGGTCGATGTGATGATGGGAATCGGAGGAGCCCCGGAAGGGGTACTGGCTGCAGCTGCGCTGCGGTGTCTGGGCGGAGAGATGCAGGGAAGGCTTTGGCCGGAGAATGAAGAGGATGTTCTGCGGGCCCAGAAGCTGGGCGTCAGTGATGTCGCTAAATTGTTAACGATGGATGATCTGGTCTGCTCTGATGATGTCTTCTTTGCAGCCACCGGTATCACCGAAGGCCCGCTGCTCAAAGGGGTGCATTTTACTTCCCAGGGAGCTCTGACCCATACTGTGGTGATGCGTGGAAAAACGGGGACAGTGCGCTTTATTGAGGCGCGGCATCGTTTTGACAAAAAGCCCGCCTATGCCATGAAGGGTGCTGTGTAGCGGCCTGTTCAGCTTCAGCAGGTATTTTTTACCTGGACATGGGTAAAGCTACCCTTGAGGTGATTATTTAAAAATGAATCATGAAGGACATGAGCGGAGAGGCTTTTGTCGTAAAGGGTGTGCTCTCCTGTTCATGTGTTGTTTCTGGGTTAATGCCTGGTCCTTGCCTGCTTTTGCTCAGGAGGAAGAACGGGTTACCTATTCCGTGGTCACGCTCCAGGCGGGGCAAAGCCTTGATGATTTGGCTCAAAAGTATCAGACGACCAGGTCTCAGATTCTGCTGGATAATCCGGCAGTCGTCATAGCTCCCGGGGCGACACTGACCATTCGGGAAAAGACTGTTCAGGGAACTCATGAGGCAGCTGAAGTATTATCCAGGGGAACAGCGCTCATCTGGAGTTGGCCGGCTTATGGCTCCATCAGTTCGGATTACGGCTGGAGAAAGGGAGAATTTCATCATGGCATCGATTTGGCAATCTCCCATGGAACGGAAATCCTCGCCGCTCGGGCGGGCAAGGTAGTCAAGGCTCAATGGCATGATATTTATGGATTGACTGTGCTTTTGGAACATGGCAATGGGGTGCAAAGCCTCTATGCCCATAATCAAAAAATCCTGGTGAGTCCGGGAGAGTGGGTTGAGCAGGGAGATTGCATCGCCCTGGCGGGAGATACGGGAAGAAGTACGGGCCCTCATCTTCATTTTGAGATTCGCCTGCATGGGAAAGCCGTGGACCCCAAGCCCTATTTGCCCCAAAACCCAATCTAAAACTATAATCGGATTCTTTAGGAATCTTTATGAAAAAATATTTGAGAACATTTAAGGCATTCCCTGTTTTTTTGTCTTGACCTGCATGAAGCCGACGTGCTACAATGTTTAGAGTTGACGACTCGGTTGGGAAAGAAGGTGACGACATGAAAGAAAAGACACACCCTAAATATGAACAAACCACTATCACTTGTGTCTGTGGAGAAGTTATTCCTACCGGCAGCACAAAGAAAGATATTAAGGTGGAAATTTGTTCTAAGTGCCATCCCTTCTATACCGGTGTTCAACGTTTTGTAGATGCTGGTGGACGAGTGGATCGCTTTAAGAAAAAATACGGCATGTAATATGAACAACGGCCTGCGGTCGTTGCTGGAGAAAAAGCAGAGCGCATGCTCTGCTTTTTCTTTACAGTTGCTGGCTGCGCAGAGCAGTAATAAGTGAGCCGGTAGGCTTGGAACTCAATGCAGAGGGTAGATTGGTTGCAGACACCTAAGCTATGCAATACAAGAAGCCTTGGAAATACTAAATTTAAATGGCTACTTGAGGTGTGAATTAATGCAAAGAAAATTAATTGAAATTGAAAGGCGCTATGACGAGCTGACCCAGCTCTTAAGCGATCCTGAGGTCATCGGCAACCAGAGCGAATGGCAAAAATATGCCAAAGCTCAAGCGGGAATGACGGATATTGTGGAAGCCTTTCGTGAGTATTCTGAAGTTGTGAAACATCTGGAAGAGACACAGGGACTGCTTGAGGAAAAGTTAGACCCTGAATTTAAGGAAATGGCTGAGCTGGAGCTTGAGGAACTCACCGAAAAGCGGGATGAGCTGGAAGAGAAAATGAGAATTCTGCTCTTGCCCAAAGACCCTAATGATGATAAAAACGTCATTATGGAAATCCGTGCCGGTGCGGGCGGCGAAGAGGCGGCGCTTTTTGCCGGGGATCTCTATCGCATGTACACCAAATATGCTGAACAGCAAGGCTGGCGCACAGAGCTTTTAAGCGCCAGTTACACCGATATCGGGGGCTTTAAAGAAATTATTTTCCTTATCGAAGGACAAGGAGCTTATAGCAAGCTGAAGTTTGAAAGCGGCGTTCATCGGGTGCAGCGGGTACCCACCACAGAGTCCGGCGGCCGGATTCATACCTCCACCACCACGGTGGCGGTGCTTCCCGAGGCGGAAGAAGTGGATGTTGCCATCAACCCCAACGATTTGCGCATTGATATCTTCTGCTCCAGCGGTCCCGGGGGACAGTCGGTCAATACCACTCAATCTGCGGTTCGCATTACCCACGTTCCCACAGGTACCGTTGTCTCCTGCCAAGACGAGAAGTCTCAGCTGAAGAACAAAGAAAAAGCCCTGCGGGTTCTGCGGGCCCGTCTCCTGGAGCGTGCTCAGGAAGAGGCTATGGGAGAATTGGCCAGTGAGCGCCGTAGTCAGGTGGGAACCGGGGATCGCAGTGAGCGAATCCGCACCTATAACTTTCCTCAAGGCCGGGTGACAGACCACCGTATCGGCTTGACCCTCCATCGCCTGGATTCCATCTTGTTAGGAGAGCTGGATGAGGTGATCAATGCCTTGATTACTACGGATCAAGCCGAGCGTCTGAAATCGGAGGCATAATGCGGATCATTGAGGCTCTTTTATGGGGAGAGCAGGAATTAAACCTTGCCCAAGTGGACAATCCGCGCTGGGATGCGGATCTCCTGCTTGGGCATATTCTCAGCTTAAGGCGGGAACAACTTTATTTGGAGAGAGAGCAAACCCTTGGCCCTGAGCAGGAGGCTGCTTATCAGCAGATGATTAGCCGCAGGGCCAGGCGGGAACCTCTTCAATACATTGTAAAGCACCAGGAATTCATGGGGCTTGATTTTTATGTGGATGAAAGAGTTCTGATTCCCAGGGCAGATACAGAGATCCTCGTGGAAAAGGTCCTGGAATTAAAAAAGGAATGGCAGCATTCAGCGGATAGGGGAGGTAGCGAGGAATCCCCCCATATCGCGGATCTTTGCACAGGCAGCGGGGCTTTGGCGATTAGTATTGCCCACTATTGGCCCCAGGCTGAAGTTGTCGGGACAGACTTATCCAGGGATGCCCTGGACGTGGCACGGTTCAATGGCGAGCGGCTTGGGGTGCGGATCCAATGGCGTCAAGGGGATTTTTTAGCACCCATTCGCGGGGATAGCTGGGATCTTATCGTAAGCAATCCGCCCTATGTAACCCAAGCAGAATATGGGGAACTGGCCCCGGAACTAGCTAAAGAACCGCGGATGGCTTTTCTGGGCGGAGCAGACGGCCTGGATTTTTATCGGGAACTGGCCGGGGAAGGCCGTTCCCTGCTCAGGGAAAAGGGTATAATCCTGGTCGAGATCGGTTGGCAGCAAGGAAATTCGGTGGCAGAACTTTTTCAGCAACAGGGCTTCCAGACTCAGATCGTTCAGGATTTGGGGGGAAGAGATCGGGTAGTTTTCGCGAGGTGAGAATTTTGCAAACAAAACGGGTGACGATCGATGCACAGCATCCTCAGACAGAGTGGATTAAAGAGGCAGCCCAGCTGATTCGCGAAGGGCAATTGGTGGCCTTGCCCACGGAGACGGTCTATGGTTTAGGGGCTAATGCCATGGATGCCCATGCCTGCCAGGAGATTTTTAAAGTCAAAGGCAGACCTCAGGATAATCCTCTAATCGTTCATATCTCAGATTTGGCAATGGTCAAAAGGCTGGTGGAGGAATGGACCCCTCAAGCAGCCCTTTGTGCAGATAAGTTTTGGCCGGGGCCTTTGACCCTGGTTCTGGAAAAGACCGCCTTTGTACCGGATGTGGTCAGCGGGGGCTTAGGAACTGTGGCCATTCGGATGCCCAAACACCCGGTGGCTCTGGAGCTCATTAAGGAGGCCGGGGTTCCCATCGCTGCCCCCAGCGCCAATCTTTCCGGGAAGCCCAGCCCTACCCAGGGAATTCACGTCTGGAAGGATTTAAAGGGCAAGATTCCCCTGATCTTGGATGGGGGACCTTGCGCCGTGGGTGTTGAATCCACAGTCCTGGATTTGACAGGTGAAGTGCCGACCATCCTTCGTCCGGGAGGCATCACCAAAGAGCAGCTGGAGGAAGTCTTGGGAGAAGTGGCGGTAGATCGCCCTGCACCGGATCAGGCACCGAAGGCTCCCGGCATGAAATACCGCCATTATGCCCCCAAGGGGGAACTGACCTTGCTTATTGGTGAGAGGAAAAACGTGATCCGCAAAATAAAAGACGAGCTTCGCAAGGGGCATTCCCGGTTGAAGAAGGTAGGCATTCTCTGCACCCTGGAAAGTGCGCCGGAGCTGCACAGCCAGCTTCCGGATCTGCTCTTTGTCTTAGGATCGGAGCATCATCCTGAAGAGGTAGCCGGGAACCTCTACCAGGGTTTAAGGCTCTGTGATGAGCAGGGCATGGATATGATCCTGGCTGAAGGAGTTTCCGAAAAGGGTCTGGGTTTCGCCATCATGAATCGGCTGCACAAGGCTTCCGGACAGAGGGTTATGCGGGTGTAAGCATGCAACCTCCCCCCATGGCATAGAATTACAGAGATATTGTATTCTACCTTCGAACAGGAGGAATGGGGATTGAATCTTGCATGGATCTTGGCTCTGTCCGTTGCTTTAGGGGCGGATGCCTTTTCTCTGGCCTTGGCCATCGGCCTGGTAGGAGTGGGAAAAAGGATGACCTTAAGGCTTTCTCTGTTGGTGGCTGTCTTTCATGTTTTTATGCCCTTAGGGGGGCTGTTTTTAGGACAGACTCTGGGAATGTTTCTCGGTCATTTAGCCAAAGGGATAGGTGCCCTGGTGCTCCTCTGGTTAGGGGGACGGATGATTTTCCATGTCTGGAGACCGGAGGCGGAATATATTCCTCTTTCGAAAGCCAGAGCAAATCTTAATCGCCGGCAATTGCCCACCGGGGTTTCCCTGAGCGGCATCGGTATGTATGCTTTGGCAGCCAGTGTAAGCCTGGACGCCCTTAGTGTAGGATTTTCTTTAGGGACTGTGGACAGCCGCATCGGGCTTACGGTTCTGGTTATGGGTACTGTAGCGGGAATTATGATGGGGGGCGGTTTGGTCCTCGGCCGCTATGTAGGTTCCTGGCTGGGAAAGCGGGCTGAAATCGTCGGGGGCTTTGTTCTCGTGATCATTGGTCTAAGGATGTTATTGGGATAGGAGTAGTCGGGCGTGCGAATTGTATTTGTTTGTACCGGCAATACATGCCGGAGCCCCATGGCTGAAGGTTTAGCCAGGGAGATTTTGGGAGCGGATATCCAGGTGGAGTCCGCAGGTTTGGCAGCTTGGGAGGGAAAGCCTGCCACTGCCCAGGCGGTTCAGGTCTTAAAGGAAAAAGGCATCGATCTCACGTCACATCAAGCTCGCTTGGCTCGCAGGGAAATCCTGGCTTCTGCAGATTGGATTATTCCCATGACCGGTGCTCACGAGGTGCAGCTTAAGGGGGCCTTCCCTGAGTTTGCCGCGAAAATCAAGAGGTTGGGCCGCTGGGCCGGAAACGGAAAAGAGCAGGATATTCCCGATCCCTGGGGCGGAAGTGTGGAGCGGTACCGCCGCTGTGCGGAAGACATGGAGGCTTTGCTCCATAAGGTCAAAGCAACCCTGGAGGGGCGGCATTGAACGAGGCTGCTTTCAGTAATCATAGCTTGGAAAAATCATGGACAAACTAAGGCGCGATGGCTATTATGTGCGAAAATTTTCCTCGCCGGGCAAGGCAAGTTTTAAGTATTACAGAGTATTAGGCAGGGATTGGCTGATTAATGTAGAAAACTGCTATAGATATTGGAGGTGTCCCTTTTGAAAATTGCACTAGGAGCAGATCATGGGGGGTATGAACTTAAAAATGAGATTCGTGCCCATTTAGAAGAACAAGGGATTGAGATTCTGGATTTCGGCACCAACACTAAAGATTCTGTGGATTATCCCAGGTATGGTTTCTATGTAGGTGATGCAGTGACTAAAGGCAAAGCAGACTTAGGAATTGTGGTCTGTGGTACGGGCTTAGGGATCTCCATCGCTGCCAATAAAGTACCAGGGGTTCGTGCTGCAGTCTGCACTGAGACCTATTCCGCACGTATGGCGCGGGAACATAATAATGCCAATATCCTGGCTCTCGGAGGCAGAGTCACCGGTTTGGGCTTGGCCTTGGATATCGTGGATATGTTTGTTAAAACTCCTTTTGCCGGTGGACGGCATGCTTGTCGGGTCGATCTCATCGACGCTATTGAAAAAGGAGAAACTCTCTAATTCCCTGTACGGAGGCAATCATCAATGAATTTTGAGGATATGGATAAAGCCTGGAATCAAGCGTTAGAAGAATTCTTTGCCCAAGCCGGTTTAAAACCCAGGCAAATCGTCGTGCTTGGCTGCAGTACCAGTGAGGTTATGGGACAACATATTGGGAAGGCAAGCAGCGAAGAGGTGGCAGAGGCCCTTCTTCCCCTTTTATTAGCCAAAGTCAGGGCGCGGGAGCTCTATTTGGCTATCCAGGCCTGTGAACATTTGAACCGCGCTCTGGTGGTGGAAGAAGCTTGTGTGGAGCAGTACGGCCTTGATGCCGTAACCGTCGTCCCTTCCCTGTTAGCAGGGGGCTCCATGGCGGTTAAAGCTTGGCAGAACTATCAAGCACCGATGATGGTGGAAACCATCCGCGGGCATGCCGGGATTGATGTAGGAGATACCTTTATCGGGATGCACCTGCGGCCGGTGGTTGTACCCATACGCCCTTCCATTAAGTCAATCGGCCATGCCCACCTTACCATGGCCAGAACCCGGCCGCGGCTGATCGGCGGCCCGAGGGCGATGTACCCCGTAGTATGATGATTTTCAATAAGTCTCGTTTAATCTATAGAGGCAGGAGTGTGGGTAATATGGATTATATTAAGGAATGGATTCTCCCTCAGGATCCCGAAGTGGCGGAGGCTATTGCCCAGGAGGAACAAAGGCAGCGCTATAAAATCGAGCTGATTGCCTCAGAGAATTTTGTGAGCCGAGCGGTCATGGCCGCCCAGGGTTCCGTTCTTACCAATAAGTATGCGGAAGGATATCCGGGAAAACGCTATTATGGCGGCTGTGAGTATGTGGATATCGTTGAGGATCTGGCCCGGGAGCGGGTGAAAAAGCTTTTTGGTGCGGAACATGCCAATGTCCAGCCTCATTCCGGCGCCCAGGCTAATACCGCTGTATATTTTGCCATGCTTAAACCCGGGGATACGGTTCTCGGCATGAATCTTTCCCATGGCGGGCATTTAACCCACGGCAGCCCGGTGAATATCTCCGGGATGTATTATAACTTTGTCGCCTATGGGGTGGATCAAGCCACCGAACGCATTGATTATGATGTGGTGCGCCAATTAGCCCTTGAGCATCGCCCTAAGCTGATTGTAGCGGGAGCCAGTGCCTATCCCAGACAAATCGACTTTGCCCGCTTAAGAGAAATTGCCGATGAGGCAGACTCTTACTTCATGGTGGATATGGCCCATATTGCGGGCCTGGTGGCAGCCGGGCTTCATCAAAACCCTGTTCCCTACGCACATTTTGTAACCACCACCACTCATAAAACCCTGCGGGGCCCCCGGGGGGGACTGATTCTATGCCAAGAAGAATTTGCCAAAGCTATCGATAAAGCCATCTTCCCCGGCATTCAGGGCGGCCCGCTGATGCATGTGATCGCGGCTAAGGCTGTTGCCTTCGGTGAGGCTTTAAAGCCGGAATTCGTGGAATATCAAAAACGCATTGTGGAGAATGCTAAAGTATTATCGGAAACTCTGGCGGAAAAAGGCTTCCGCATCGTTTCCGGAGGTACGGACAACCATTTGATGCTTGTGGATGTACGGTCTAAAGGCTTGACAGGGAAAGAAGCAGAGTATATTTTAGATGAGGTCGGTATTACGGTGAATAAGAACACCATCCCCTATGATCCGGCCAGCCCTATGGTAACCAGCGGCATCCGCATCGGCACCCCTGCCGTGACCAGCCGCGGTATGGATACCCTGGCGATGAAAAAGATTGCCGCAGCCATCGACATTGCTTTATCAGAACCCAATGAAGCGGGGGCTGCCAAAGCCCGGGATATGGTTGCAGCACTCTGCGCGGAATACCCGCTCTACCCAAATCTAGATTAGGAGTTGACACCCATGGCAAAAGTTCATATTCTGGATCATCCTTTGATACAGCATAAATTATCCTTAATCCGAGACGAAAATACAGGGTCCAAAGACTTTCGTGAACTGGTAGAAGAAGTTTCCATGCTTATGGCCTATGAAGTGACCCGGGATTTTCCTCTGCAGGATGTGGAAGTAAAGACCCCGGTGGCTACGATGACAGCCAAGGCAATAGCCGGACGCAAAGTCGGGTTGATTCCGATCTTAAGAGCCGGTCTGGGCATGGTGGATGGCATGCTGAGATTAATCCCCACCGCCAAAGTTGGCCATGTGGGGCTTTATCGGGATCCGGAAACACTGAAGCCGGTGGAATACTACTGCAAACTCCCTACCGATGTGGAAGAGCGTGATTTGATCGTCATTGATCCTATGCTGGCTACGGGGGGATCGGCTACGGCAGCCATCACCTTTCTGAAAGACAGGGGAGCAAAAAGCATCAAGCTGATGTGCCTGATCGCTGCTCCGGAGGGGATCAAAGAAGTTCAGAACTACCATGATGATGTGGATATTTTTGTGGCGGCAGTGGACGATTATTTAAACGACCACGGCTATATCATTCCGGGTCTCGGTGATGCCGGGGATCGGTTGTTTGGTACCAAATGAAAGAGTTAGAACGGCCCAGTTGGGATGAATATTTTATGCAGATGGCACAAGTTGTAGCCGGACGTTCCACCTGCCTGCGCCGTCAAGTGGGCGCGGTGATCGTCAAGGATAAGCAGATCCTCAGCACCGGTTATAACGGCAGTCCTACAGGATTGAGTCACTGTGCCCAAAAAGGCTGCCTCAGACAGCAGCTGGGTATTCCTTCCGGAGAACGGACGGAGATTTGCCGGGCGGTCCATGCAGAGCAAAATGCTTTGGTTCAGGCAGCCAAGCACGGGGTTTCTATTAATGGGGCGGATATCTATACCACATTTCAGCCCTGTGTGCTGTGCACGAAGCTCCTCATTAATGCCGGGATAAAGCGGGTCTTTTTCCTGTATCCCTACCCGGATTCACTGGCTTTGGAGATGGCGGCCGAGGCTGAGCTGGAACTTATTCAGCTGGAATTTCCCAATTCAATATAATGCAGAAAAGGGCTAGGGATTTCCCTAGCCCTGTCAGCATATTTTAGATTGAAAGAGATTTGAAATGGTGGTTCTCCAGGATTTTGCTTTACACCGGTCGCTCCATAAGCTGCGCGGACAAAACTAACGCTTAAGCCCTTCGCTCCGTCGGGTGCACCTGCGCCGCTAAGCAGCTTTCCGTGGCGTGGC
>NZ_VLKD01000001.1:3656473-3757755 GCF_007830365.1 Desulfitobacterium sp. LBE
CGCTCGCTTAAAGTCGCTTCCCTTGTGTAAATCAAAATCCTTGGGCTGCTTTTCGGATTTAAGTCTTACGGATGCTAGGCGGCTATCTGACCTAGCTCTGGAGATATTGAGTACGTGAGATTTGATGTAGAAAGCCTCCGGTGGAGGGTTTCAGGATCTCACGCCCGAAGGTACGTTGTCTGCAAAGCGACAAGACCCAGATATAAAGAAAGATACTTTAATGGCGAAGGAGCGTATTCAAGTGGAAGGTAAAAAGGTTATGGTAGTCTTCGGGACACGGCCTGAAGCGATTAAGATGGCTCCCGTTGTTCAAGCGCTGAAAAGAACGTCTCTGCACTGTGAAATTGCTGTGACTGCCCAGCATCGGGAAATGCTGGATCAGGTGCTGGAGCTGTTTCAGATTAAGCCGGATTATGATTTGAATCTTATGCAGGCGGGACAGACCTTAACGGACATTACAACCCGCGCCCTCCAAGGACTGAAGGATGTGCTGGAACAAGCCAAGCCTGATCTGGTTCTGGTCCACGGAGATACCACAACCACCTTTGTGGCGGCTTTAGCAGCCTTTTATGCCCAAATTCCCGTAGGTCATGTGGAAGCGGGGTTACGTACAGGCCATAAATATTCTCCCTTCCCGGAGGAAATGAACCGCAAACTGGCCGGAGTTTTAACGGATTTGCATTTTTCGCCTACGGAAACATCCAAAAGAAACTTATTGGCTGAAGGGGTCCCGGAGGAGAAAATATATGTCACAGGCAATACGGTGATTGACGCCTTGCTGACCACCGTAAAAAAGGATTATACCTTCTCCGATGCCGCCTTAAGGGAAATATTGGGTCAGAGTGCAGGACAGCGCATGATTCTTGTCACCACTCATCGCCGGGAAAACCTCGGTGAGCCCATGCGGCAGATCTATCGGGCTTTAGCAGAGGTTTTGGAGCATTATCCGGATACTTATGTGGTGTTCCCCGTACATAAAAACCCCTCTGTCCGTCAAGTAGTCAATGAAGTTCTGGGTCATAACCCCCGGGTCCATATGATTGAGCCTCTGGACTATGAACCCTTTGTCAATCTTCAGGCTCAAGCCAATATCATTCTGACCGATTCCGGAGGAATTCAGGAAGAAGCCCCTTCCCTGGGGATCCCCGTGCTGGTGGTTCGGGACACCACTGAGCGGCCGGAGGCGGTGGAGGCGGGGACCGTATCTTTAGTGGGAACCAGCTATGAAAAGGTTCTTCAGGAACTGAGCCGCCTCCTGAGCAATCAGGAAGCTTATGAGAATATGGCTCATGCGGTTAACCCCTATGGTGATGGCCGGGCTGCAAGCCGGATCGCGAAGATTACTGAAGATTTTCTTCAAGCATAGAGGGCTTGGAAAAGACGGCTAGAGAGTGTCAGAGAGTATCAGAGGACGTTAGAGACTGTTGAAGCTTGTTGTGGGATGTGTTATTCGGGAGCGGCCTTCTTGCTTTCCTTAACCGGTGCGGCAAGGGCCTTTTCCTCCAGGCTTGATAAATAGTTCTTTGCTTCATCGTAGAGTCTGCCTGCCAGTTCAACGAACATGTTATAGCTAAAGACTAATCGCACATATTTGGGCAAAAGCTGATACCCTTTTTCCACCACGAAACCGAATTTCTCTTCCCCGGTCTGCAGCGCATACTCCTCAGCCTGCTTCTCCAGTCTCAGCATCAGCGAGAGCACAATCTTCCCCGCCTTGGTCCTTCCCTGGCTGATCAGATAAATAATAAAGACTGCCACAACAAGCAGCAGCCCCCAAAAGTTCTGGATATAACCTAATGCGGTTTCCATGGCCGATCTCTCCTTACAATCCTAATTTCGCAGTCTCTATCCGGTCACTTCCGGCATAGTAGTAATTTCTGTTGCCGTTTGTTCCCTGCACTCCAACCCAGTGCTTATGCTTGGCCTGGATATTCTCTGCAAAGGCTTTATGGACCATCGGGCATTTCAGCTTAAAGCTGAGCAAAAGCGCAGCTCCGACATCTCCATCGGCATAGATTACGAGGTGATCCACGTCATGCTCTCCTTTCAAATCAGCAAATAACTCTGCCCAGGGAAACTTAGCCCCTGGGCAGTTTGGTCTGTTGATACTGTCAATTCTATAGTGGCCAATGATATGCCGGCTATCAACGGTGAGCGCTGGATATTTGGTGATGAGCTGCTTGTGGAGCCATAGGGTGGACTGATACTGAGCTTCTGTCAGCTCATCTCCAGGCATTCCTTCGTGTTCAATGCCGATGGTATAGTAGTTGGGATTCGTTCCATCATACAGATTCCAATCGGGTTTGTTCACTATGCCTGCATGCCAGGCTGTGTTTTCATCTTTGACCAGCTGCAGTATGCGGCTGTTTCTTAAAACCAAATAATGGGCACTTGCCTGGGAGCCAGGATGCTGCATCCAGTCCAAGCAGCCCGGATAATAACCGGCGGTGATATGATTGACAATGGCCAAGGGCTGGAGGCCATTGCGGCCATACCTAAAGTTGGGGGTACCTACCCATTCGATTTGCGGCATGATTACTCTTCTTTCTGCTCGATGCGGTCAATCCGCTTGTGAGCTTGTTTTGATGATTCTTCAACCCGGGTAAGGCGTTCACCCATAGCATCTACGCGCTGCCCTTGGGTACGCTGTTCAAGCCGGATATCATCTACTCCGCGCTTAAGATACTCCATATCTGTGCGGAGGGCGGTGTCGATTTCGGCATCTTTTCTGACGTCCTTCTCTGCTTCCTTAGCTCTTGCCGTCCAGCCTAAGATGATTCCGGACAAAGCAGCCGCTACCCCAAGGAGGGCGGCTATAAGTGTAAAGTCCAAGGGCTATCACCTACCTCTTTTGAAGATTGGGGTTTAATACAACATCACATTCTCATTCCGCTGATGATCACCTGCGTTCCGATGGGCAGGGTAGGCGTTGCGTAAGTAATAGTTATGCCCGTGCAAGTCTGCGGATTTTGTGTACCTTTAATGAACAGCGCTTGTCGTATGTTCGCGCTCGTTCCTGCGTGAATAGTGGCCGCCATAAATTCACCCATGATGTTTGTCCCTGCAGATGTGCCCTTTATAATCGTCCCGCTATAGGTATCTCTCATAGGCGCACGAAGTACTGTGGCTTGAGTGCCATCCAAATAGTAATTCTCAGATGCAATACCCGAAAGGGTAAAATTCGCAGAACTCGAACTCGTTGTGCCAGACACTCCATCGGGGAAAATAATTTTAACTTCAAATTCTTTTAGTGAAAATGTGTTATTCTTTTTATCTCGGTTGACTGCTAAATAAGAAGTGCCTTCAGTGGTCACAGTAACAGATGCTATCTCTTCCCAACCTCCATCATCAAGCTTAGGAGTAGTCCCACCCATACCACCTAACACTAACCATAAGGCGAGCAATTGTGCGTATTTATCGCCGCCCATTGAATTTAAATGGAGATGATTTTGGTTGGTGTATATCCCTATATTTTCACGAGTAAAGCCCATAAATCGCTGTGTGTCTATATATTGACACCCAACGTGCAAGCAAGATGAAATGATACTCTGACGGTGTCCTTCAAATGGAACTTGGATAGGTGTGGTACTTTCTAAGTAGGGCTGAATGACCCATATGACCTCGAGTTCAGGGTTCTTTGATTTTATCTGCTTTGTAACATACTCTACCGCCCCACATAGGGTTGATATATCAGGAGTGTCTTTACCCGCATTTCCAATGGGTACGCCAGATGACCAATCATTTACTCCCCCAGTAATACATAACAAATCGTAAGTAGACAAATCATCAAACTCACCCTCATCGACACGGGTAACTAGCGATTTGATAGGCTCCTCCCCTAACCGCTTGCTGATCGTGGAGCTGGAAATACCATCTCCCTGAATAGATGCTAGATCTAGCAATGACTTAAGTCGATCCAAGTAAACAGCATTTTCTGAGGCCCACGAATCGCCTGTAAAGTATATAGATTTACCCCGTAGTCGATTTAGGATATAATCTTTTGGTTTGTTAATTCTTCGTAAGCTCGGCCCCGCGAAATAGACCGGGTTATCTATATTGGCTTCATTGGTTTGTACATACACTCGATGCCTTTCATTCTCTCCCTGCCAGCAAAATTCTGTGGTAAACCGCTGCCAGTCATTGGTTATCTCCCGTGTACCATTCTCGGAGCCTAGAACGTAGTCATAGGAACCGCCGGTGTCGCGTGGAATTATAAAGCGTGCTTCAACGTTACTAAATTGGGTTCCATCTTTTCGAGCGTAATACGATGCCTGGTACAGCTCTCCTGGTATCAATTCCGCGGTCGTCACGCCAGCCAGCCACGTCCACGCCTGCCACATTTTTAACACTTGGCCGCCGTGCTGAATTTGCTCTAAAATTTCAACCCCCGATTGACCTGGATCAAGTGAGGACCAAGTAAGTGGGGTGGGGTAGATGTTTGGCCCTTGCGCACCCAAAGTTATATTGTGCAAAAAATCGTCTACAGTCCCGGTATTTCCTTGTGTCAGCCAGAGGTCATAGGCGGAGGCGCCTGCCGGGCCCGGTTCTCCCTGAGGACCTTCTTTTCCTTCCACATTTTGCACATCAGCGATCAGCTGCCGCAAAATGGGAACTTCGTCCATGCTCTCGATCACCTCGTCGTTTAAAAGAGCTTTCCGAACGTCAAAGGCAAAACGAGGAGTAGTAAGTAGTTTTTCCCCCGCCAACAGTCTTACTTCAGCATGCACCTTGCCGGCCGCCGCGATCGTGTTTGTTTTTAGAGTACACGTGATTTTTCCATTGGCGGCGTCCGTGATGTTTACCCCGTTGGCCAGATCCTGGATAACAGTTGTGCCGTCAGGTTTTGCAAAAACAATTTCGACGGTCAGATCTGATAGGTCGACAGGATCATTCATCTCTCTGATTGAAATGTCCAGAGCACAGGTTCCGGTATCATCCTGTACAAATTCCATAACAGGCGCGTGCATAGCCTTTTCGCGCTTTATATCCAGAGAAAGTCCGTATTTTTTTAACAACATTTTTATTCTCCTTCCAAATAAAAAATGACACCCTTTAGGCGTTCGCGGTGCTGCACAAAAGGGGCCTTTTATGTGGCAAATATTTCCTTATCGTCTCTAATATATAGATATATGTCCTCTCATAAAATAAAAGTATAGTGAGAATATAGCTAACTGTACTAACACGACAAGTAACCCTTTAAAAAACATGTTTTTTTGTGATAGCCCGTAGCTTGATGAGACTGCCAAGCCTGAGTTGGAAAAAATAGTAAGGTAACACATGCTGATAGCCTTTGTTACTAATACATACAACCAGATTTTATCGACAAATTGACTAGCCATAACAAGAGGAAGAATTATAGTAGTAAGACCTGTATTGGTCATAATATTTGTTAGTCCACAGATAATAGTTAAAATCAAAACAATCCCTGAAAAAGAGTACAAGTATTCAGGTAAGATAAGCTGATAATGACTTTTAACTAAGTTACCGATAAGAGAACCTATTACAATGCAGAAAGTCCATATATAAACTCCCTTAAGTGGCATATTCTTCAGTTCATCTTTGCCTAACCTAGCTATGACTAAAGACGTTAAAGCAATTAAACACATGTATAAAGGACTAAAGCCTGTTAAAGCTCCAATAATGCCTAAAATTGAAAACGCTCCAATAACGACAGTTTTTAATGACGGTTTTTTGAACTGTATTTCTTGGGGCTCTACATATGTATTTTTAATGAACATAAGTAAGCAAATTGCCGTACCTACCAAAGATAAAAAAGAAGGAAGCCAAAATAGGCTTCCCCAGGTTAAAATATCTAATCGTTCACCAGTGAATTGTTCAAGTAAAGTCCAGCCAATAATGGTATCTCCACCGCCGAAGTAGGTCCATTCACTTCCTACCATGTTACCCCAGGTAGTGGCGAGCAATATCTCTACTTTGCTTAATCCTCTAGAATCTGCATAGAATAAAACAATAGGCGTTAATATTAAAGCTAATGTGAGATCAAGCGTGAATGCACTTAAGATTGTAGCAATCATAAACCATGCAAGCATGATAATACGAGAACTTTTTATATTCTTTAATGGCATGTAAAGATATTCAAGCAAACCTACTTTATTTGCACTGATTATCAATATAGTTAAAGAGAACATTAAAGTAATGTTTGTGAGTATCTTACTCCATAGACTCAAACTAAATATGTCCAAAACGAACCTCCCCTTTGTAACCATCAGGGTAACAACAAGTGCATCCCTTTAGCTTGCTGCTCATTTCTTGTCTGATTTTGAATTCGTTGAAATTAAATATTGTTCCAAACTTATATTTTCCTAGTAATGGACATGGGATAATATTCCCATGTTGATCAATCCCTATTTGGGTTGATTTACCCTCTGGGGTTGTGCATTTATATTTTACACCTCTACAATTACCCCCCTTGTTTTCAATAAATTCATCCATATCATAATCAATATTTATAACTTCTTTATTACCGCTTGCTCTACCAGAAGGGGCCATACGTTGAAATTTAGGATGTATATTAAATTGATTTACACTGAAATTAATAAATTCTTCTACCTCATCTCTAGTAGTTTCTTCTTGAAGGACTTGCATAATATTAACTTTGTACCCTATTTTTGTTACTCTCTTAATAAAGCTCACTGTTTTTTTAAAAGTACCGTTCCCCCTTAACGACTCATGTTTTTCTTTAAGACCATCTAAGCTTACCTGAAAATAAAGAAGTTCTTTATCAAAATCACCTGTAAATTTATAAGTTCCATTTGTATTTAGTTGTGTTCTTATGCCTTTACTTATGGCATATTCTACAATCTTCTTAGTCTTTTCATAAACTTGTGGGGATAAGGGTTCTCCACCAGTTAACTTAAATACTTTAGGAGCAACCTTACCACTTTCAAAGAATGATATAAGGCTTTCCGCTGATACTTCTTTACCATTATTTATAGTTGCATTTTGTAAGCAGAATGGACACCTAAGATTACACCAATTGCTTAAAATAATTGTAAAACTTTCATACATACTAAAACACCTACCTCAAAGTTATTAGCTCTATATAATTTTCATATATAGGATAATAACTGAGTATTCTTCTAACATTCGGCCAAAGATTCTCACGACATTCGGCCACTTAATCCGGTGACATTCGGTCGGAAGTTCCGATGAGATTCGGCCAGTCAACGCGCGGCATTCGGGCAGACCAGACACCTCAGAATAAACCCGGTACAATGAGAAAAAAGGCATTGTGCGGGGGAAACAAATGAGGTGTGAAGAACCAGTGAAAATCATCGAAATCATACGGCTGTGGGAGCAAGGCTATTCTCAAAGGGAAATTGCAGCCAGCGTGAAATGCGCAAAATCTACTGTAGGCGAAGTCCAACGGCGATGCAGGGAGCACTCGTTGACCTACTCTCAAGCATCAAACATGACCGACGACACCATCAAAGCAACACTCTATCCGGACAGCTTTGCCAAACGATACGTCAAGGATGAACCGAATTGGGAATCCATACACGCCCGGCTTGTCGCCCATAAACGGCAAAATCTTCAGTTTCTTTGGGAAGATTACCGGGCTGGCAACCCCGATGGACTGGGTTACAGCCAGTTTTGCAAGCGCTATACCCTATGGCGAAATGAAACGGGAAAAGACGTGATCATGGTTCAAACCCACGAGCCGGGCAAAGAACTCTTCGTCGATTGGATGGGAGACACATTAAGTTGTGTCGTCGATCCTGAGACAGGTGAGATGCTCACCGCCCACTTTTTTGTGGCCACCCTGGGCGACAGTGGTTATCCCTATGTGGAGGCCTTTGCGGATGAAAAACTGGAGAATTGGCTGAGCGCCCATGTCCACACCCTGGAATGGCTTCAAGGCGTACCCCGGGTTATTGTCCCGGATAACTGCAAGACAGCGGTGAGTAAGCCGGGATATTATGATCCTCAGCTTAACCCCGCTTACTGGGATCTGGCTCGTCATTACGATGTGGCCGTGATTCCGGCAAGAATCCGGTCTCCACGGGACAAAGGCCAAGTGGAAAGCAGTGTGGGATGGCTGGAAACCTGGCTGTTAGAATGGTTAAGGCCACAGAGGTTCTTTACCTTTGAGGAATTGAACCGTGCCATTGTAAAGCGCTTAAAAGAGCTGGTCAAGCGGCCGTTTCGCAAACGGGCCGGCAGCCGTGAAAGCGTCTTTCAGGCCGTGGATCGACCAGCGCTGCGCCCTCTGCCGAGCACTCGCTATGAGTATACTCACTACATCGTCCGGCGGGTTCCCGACAACTACCATGTGGAATTCGAAGGGTTCTACTACTCCGTACCTCACCGCCTGTTCAAACATCAGGTCACGCTGCGGATCACAGCGACTTTGGTCGAGATCCTCAGCGAGAACCGAGAACGCGTGGCGCTTCATCATCGGCAGTATCGGGGGTCAAGGTATGTGACCACCACCGAACACATGCCGGACGCTCATCGGCATCAGCAGGAAGCCAATCGGTATAAAGGAGACGACTACCGCCAATGGGCGCAGCTCGTAGGAGAACATACCGAGTTTGTCATCGACACCTTGTTGCGTGCTCAGCATGTGGAGGAAACCGCTTACCGGGCGTGTATGGGTCTACTCCAAATGGGAAAGCGATACGGTCAGGACCGTTTAGAAGCCGCTTGCAAACGGTCCTGGGAACTGGGAAGCTGTACCTACAGCACCGTGAAAACCATCTTGAAAAATGGGCAGGATAAAGGCCAGTCTCCATCCCCCGTCAAGCCCACCCCAGTCCATAGCAATCTACGTGGCGCAGCCGCGTTTCGATGAGGAGGTGACATAAGATGATCTATCCTACCCTGGAAAAGCTCGCCACACTACGGCTATCCGCTATGGAGCAAGAATACCGGAGGCAGTTGGAATTGCCGGCCATGTCGGAGCTATCCTTTGATGATCGGATGGCGATGTTGGTCGATGCCGAGTGGCTCGCCCGATTCAACAAAAAGCTAAAACGGCTGATCAAGGCAGCCCATCTGCGAGAACCCAAAGCCTGCCTGGAAGATCTTGATTTTCACCCGGCTCGGCAGCTGGACAAAGGGAAGGTCGCCCGGCTCTCCGATGGAAAGTGGATTCGTGAAGGCCGGAACCTGCTCATCACGGGATCCTGCGGAACTGGCAAAACCTACCTTGCCAGTGCCTTAGGCAACGCGGCCTGCCGGCAAGGACTCAAGGTGCGCAGCTTCCGGGTCACCCGGCTTCTCACCGATCTCCAGATCGGGCGTGGGGACGGGTCCTGGAACCGGCTGATGGCTGAAATGAAGAAGCCGGATCTGCTGATACTGGATGACTTCGGGATTTCCCCTTTAGGAGCGCTCCATTGCCGGGATTTCCTTGAAGTGATTGATGACCGATATGGAAGCAAATCTACCCTGATCACGGCGCAGGTTCCGGTTTCTGAATGGCATGGCCTCTTTGAGGACGCAACCATTGCGGATGCTGTACTGGATAGACTGGTGCATAATGCGTACCGGTTTGAGCTGCAGGGTCCCTCCAAGCGGCGGGCCTTGCCGGAGGGGGTAGCCGCCGAGACGCTGTAAAGCTGCGGTCGCCTACGGCTCCCTTCGCTTTACAGCGTTCAGTCCCGATTCCCAGTTGACAGACATAATGGACTGATTATACTTGAACTCAAGAGGTTGTCGGGCTTCGCCCGAATCATAGCGTAACAGGTGGCCGAATGCGGTCGGAATGCCCGCCCGAATGAGAACGGATTGCCGGTCGGAATCGACCGGAATAAGCATAATAACTACCTTCATTAAACCATTTCCATCTAATATAGTCATCTAACCATATTCCAAAAGGGATAAGGAGAACCCACAGTAATGAATACTGTGGGCATATTTGACCTAAGACATTACCAAGCTTATCAGAGTAATCCCAAACGGCAAGACCCAGATATTTGTTAATAAACAATCCTGAAAATAATTCTATTGTTAAAACTGCTGGGAGGCCAACTAAGACTTGCTTATATACTTTTAAGTTTGTTTTCTGATTAAGCAGACCAATAAATAATCCACAAATCCCTCCAACAAAAAGCATACTAACATGAGTCCATCCTTTCCAAACAGCTTCTAAATGAAAGGTACACCATTCCAATCATAACAATAATAAAAAGATATTTTACCAAACTTTTTTTGTCCATTCTATCGCCTCTACTTCTTCAACAGTTGTAGTAGGTAATATCTGGGCCTTAAGCATATCAAAAGCTTTAATTCTCTCAGTTTTAAAAACAGCACCATCAGTTGATAATTTAATAATTTGTTCCATGGTAAAGTCAGTGCAAATTGATTCTGTCGCACTTTTCCATTGAGGTACGAAGCTTGGATTAAGAGTAGCTAGAGTAGCCTGTCCTATAAGATTATTTTGATCATCTCTGCTATTGGTATACCACTCCATAGTCCCCCGTGCATTAGAGTAGAAACCTGACAAAATCTCATCTTCACATTCCCGTGAAATTTCAAAGAGCTTATTAGCTTTATGCTCTTCTAGTGACTGAGGCTCTGAATAAGGGGAAACGAGATTCAGTTGCCTTTTAAGTAATTCAATATCTGCTGAAGGAATATTTGGACTATCAGTCGGATTATATGGTAGATTTTCATGATATTCATAAAACAATTCTTTCGTAGTTGGATTGATGTAGAGGACATAAGACTCATTCGGGCGATGCTCAGGTTTCGGAATTACTTCTACCGTAAGACTATTTGGTTGATTTAGCATTTCCTCAGTAACTCCCGTAACCGGATCATCCGGCATATGATTTTGATAAAACACTAAAGCTTTATCCTGGGTAATTTCATTGTACATAATAAACGTGGCCATTATAATTCCTCCTCTAATTTATGATTTTATACGCATGCCTAATAATGTACATATAAGCAGAACTACTACTATATTGCCAAACACCATAAGCAAGTTGCGAGTTCATATAAATTATGTCATATACTGAGTAGTACGACCCAGGTGAAACACCTAATTCACTTACTAGGTTGCAATTACCTGAGAATACCCTATACCCAACTTGGATCTTACCATCTAAAGTATTTCTTATTTCTTCTCCATCTGCACGTCCTTGCACAATACCGGCACTTCCAGTTAATTGCAATGAAGAATTAAAAGATCTGAGTGTGTTTGTTCGGTCTGCTTGATAAATAATTCCATTGCAAATACCTATCCGACCATATCCATTGGCCATTCCAGTAGGATTTGGTGTACTATTTCTAGGTTTAGATCCTAGAGTATATGTTGCTATATGATTTCCACCAGATGGGTTAAATTTCCACAGAGTGTTCTCCCAATAAGCCCAGAATACACTACAACATCTCCCACTATACCCGGACTGACAAGTATTATATCCAATATAAATATATCCCGCCGAATCCACACAAGCACTGAATCCACTTTCCCATGTATCACGTGTTCCAGGTATTGTGCAAGTAATAGTTGCCACTCTTGCTAATGTATCTGGATGCCATTTCTCGATAACAATCGTATTAGGATTTGTACTATTAGCCACATATCTCGATGTATAGATAAATGCATCTTCGCTGTAAATAACATAGTTGTTACCTGCTACTGCTATATTTGTACCACTTCTGATCACTGCCCCGTTAGAGAATTGTAATCTGTGTAATTCAGAAACACCACGAGTAGTTATATAATACAGATAACCATTTTTAGTCATACATTGATATTGCATAGACTGATAACTACCTGAACCATTAGTAATTGCGGGATTATACACACTCCAGTTTGCACTACTACCAGACATATTTACAATATATAGATCATAATTAGTATGACGTAGAGCTATGATATATCTAGGCGTAGTTTCTATGTTAGGGGCATAAAAATATAGCCTATTTATAAAATTACTTGAATAACTAGCGGTTCCTTGTTCGGTCAATGTAGGGACGGAACCTAATGAAAGTACAATCGATAAGGCATCACCAATAGCATAACTAGGCCCTGTGCCTGTTATACCCCCTATTATAGAGCTTTTCTTAATTAAAGGTGCTAAAGCAGGAGCTAATTCAGCAGTAATTGTCCCGCCGGGAGTGTATCCTGCTGGAATAGCTTTGGTAGGTTTTGCGCTTCCGGTGATTTGTAGGGTTGCGGTTTGGGAGGGGTTACTAGGCATTGTACCCGTTCGTTTGATCTTTGAGTCTGTATTGTAGTACGTTTTCCCCGACAAAACATTTGCATCAGCGGCATCCCCTGTGAGTTTCACCTCCCCCTTACCCTGTAATATAAAATTTGTGCCATCGTACCGCAGGGTATAGACCCCGCCTGATGCTAAATCGCCCGATGCCACGGTTGTTCCATCGGGATTTCTTATTGCCTTTGCTCCCTTGTCATTCCAATTTAATGTACTGGCACCTGTGTTAACCGCATGAATTTTTACCGTAATGGCCACTCCTGTGACCAGAGCAGGGAGGGCAGGAGTGGTGGAGGCCGTATAAGTATTCGCGCTCCCAACGGTCACAGCATATGGTATTTGTTGTGTAAAATCCGCCTTGTGCGCAGCAAGGGCATTGTTCACGGCTCCGGCTGCACTATCCGCGTGGGCCTTGGCAGAAGTTTCCGCCGCATTGGCTTTGGCTTGAGATCCCGCAATAGTTTCCGCATGATCATCCACAGCCTGAAGCATTTCTCTGATGGCTTGCCTTGAAACATTTTCATTTCCTAAGGGTAAGGGTATTCCTAATCGTGCTGATTGTTCTGGCATCAGCTAAGCACCTCCAGTTCATTCCAAGTAAGACCTTGAGCATCGAACTGAGCCCAAGTCCAGTTTTTAGCATCAAGCTCATACCACACCAGATAAGTAAATTCATAGATGGCTTTCAGATGGGCTGGTTTTATCTCCTCAATCGCATCTTTAAGATCATCCAGATTGGGCGGTATTCCTTTGGCCCCTACAAATTTCACAATAAATTGATAATTGGCGTTATTTTCGGCAATTTCTACTTCCCCATTGCTGAAGCTTTCCGCAGCATTTTTAATCATCGAGATTGTCGTTGAACCTTGGCCGCGCATCTTGCTTAATAGTCTGGTTCTGCGGTAATCATAAGATTTTAAGATATCTGTTTTAAGTCCATAGGCCTGCTCCCAGTAGCTTAGTCCCCAGGTAGCTGTGTTGACATCCAGCTGCTTAAACACATCGGCTTTAGCCGCCGTTGCAGCCGCGATCTGATTTCCCAAAGCCTTCTGCAGTTCCACAACTTCCTGACTGTTCTTGTAATTGACCGGCAATAACTCAATCAGCTCCGCCATCAGCTGATCACCACCGTTCCTGCTACAGGGACCTCATTAGCGGCGATGGCAATATTTGATGTTCCGCCATTGACGGTTAGATCCTCATAGTCAATGACACCTTCGATATCCAGGAGCATAAAAGCAAGGCGATTGTAAATCAGTTCATACTTTTCAAAAGCAATGCTCTGCAAATAAGCGTTCAAGCTGCTCGCAAAAGCTTCCTTCACTGCAGACTTGGTGGTTGTACTTTCAATAGTAATTATTGCCTCTACATTAATCGTAAGCGCCGAAGCACTTTCTACGGTCACCGTCGCTCCAATGGGCCTATTCTGTTGGATATAGTCAGCGCAACGCGTCACAACCTCTTGATCCACAGGAGCTTTAGCAGGGCTTACGATCAGGACCTTAACCGTGCCCGGTCCATTCCAGAGGGGAGCTACCTTTACCCCTCCCACACCATCAACAGCCAAGGCCCATTGTTCATAATGATAAACATTGCCGCTGGTCGCCGGCTTGCGAAGATAGGCATAGAGCCTTTCGACCAGGCTTTTATCGCTTTCCGGGTCTGTACCCCCGATGGCAGCTTCATTGGTTACGCCGGTAAGCCCCGAGATGCTGACAATCTGCTGAGTAATGCTGCCGCCGGGAACATTGTAGGCTTCGCCTGCTTCGGACGCTATGGCTGTGGCGCTGGCTGCTCCGGCGGTGATCGTAACCGCCGATTCAGTCACAAATTCCAGGCCGTCACCCGTTAGAAAAACCGTCCCTTTAGGAACCACCTTACCGTCAACTCCTGTGAAGTGCAGCACTGCGGTAGCCTTTGTACCGGATTTTCTGGTGATCCCATAATGGGCAGCCTTTTTGTCAATATATACTCCGGAGGTCTCATCCACATAGACCATGGGAATAAGAGCATTCAAGCTGTCGTAAAGCTTCCAGATTGCTAAAGCGGTGGGGCTGACCAGATTATTCGTATAGCTTCCTTCCCGGACATCAGCCAGATCAAGTTCATTTAAGATATTTTTTTTGATACTTTCAGGAGTAATCGTTTCAAACATTGAGATTCACCTCCCCATAAACTGTGATTATTCGGCAGCCAATCTTTACTGTTTCATTGGCAAAGCTAACTGTTATATCGGCTACATCTGTAATATATGGATTGATTAACAGGCATTCCCGTACAAATCGGGTTACCTCAGAACGTTTGAGGTCATCCGTAAAAGGCTGGCCAATCAACTGCTCCACTTCGTTGCCATAATTCCAAGTGTAGATCTCATGCCGGTACCTGGGGGTATGGAGAGCATTCCATGCCCAAACCAAAACGGCCCTTGCCCCGGTGACAAAAGAGGGTGAGCCGTTTTTATAGATCGGTATATTCAGTTCAAAATCCCAGTCCACTTCCCGGCAAAGGGGCAACGCTGTTTCAACCCTTGCTGTGTCCGGCTGAATCATGGGGAAAAGGCTCATAGGCTCACCACCTTGCAGAGAATGATAAATTTCTGATTATCCTCAAGGGAGAGCAGCAGGACAGTGTCGCCTTCAGCTAAACTGCCCTCTATGCCGGCGGTAGCCGACATACTGCCGCCACTGACCGCCAGATTCCCTGTATCACCATGAAAAGTTCCGGTAAGATTTCCGGATAGTTCCGACATGGATAGGGCTTCAGTACGCCGCGCAATTCCCCCATTGATCAGCAGATCGTCCCCGGACAAAATGATGCCTGATGTACTTACTTTAAGGGGATTAACGTTAACGACTTTCCCTAAGCGATAAGATGTGGGCAGTTGTTCTTTAGCTTCACCGCGCATAGTCTCCAAAAGTCTAGTGTAAGGGTTGTCTTCCATAGTTAAGTGTCATTCCTTTCGCTGCACTCAAGACCCAGAATTGAATGAAGGTCTTCAACCGGCTGCCTTTTCGCCGCTTTGGTTCGGCAATGTGCCCACTTCCTTTTCGTCCATGATGTTCTTAAAATTGATAACCAGCTTGTTGAGATAAAGACCATTCTTCCAGGTATGAGTGTCACTATCAATGTAAAACAGTCCGTAAAGCCCGGTGTAGGGTTCCCGGACCACTACGGTGCCCCCGGAGACATTGGCCGCATTGCCGAGATTATTGATGGTAA
This sequence comes from Desulfitobacterium sp. LBE, assembly GCF_007830365.1. Taxonomy (NCBI): domain Bacteria; kingdom Bacillati; phylum Bacillota; class Clostridia; order Eubacteriales; family Desulfitobacteriaceae; genus Desulfitobacterium; species Desulfitobacterium sp. LBE. The sequence goes on from NZ_VLKD01000001.1 coordinate 3,671,890, forward strand.
TCTTCTGTTGCAGGCCATTGTCATCCAGCATGTCCTGAGCTCTCTTTCCGGCATTCTCATCATCTGACTGCCGGATATAGTCTTGCAGCAATCCGTACAGCCCAATGGATTCATCATTTTTGACACGGCGGATCAAATTGTCATCTTTATCGTAGATCGCAATTTGGTTGATCAGGCTCCTTATACTTTCTGAGGTGCTGGCCTCTATGAGATTGGAGCCGCCCTCAATCACCAGAGTCTCATCGGTAACCTTTTTTTCCAGGACATAAAGCTTTGGCCCTTTAAAGACCAGGTAGTATTTCTTCTTGGTCTGGTAAGAGGCCAGGGTGTAGGCAGTTTGGATGATATCATACAGTGTCGAACCAAGGAAATTACGGCTGATTTTAACTCCTGTATCAATGATTTCCCCGATTTCGATGTCAAAATCGGCACAGATCCTTTTGGCAATCGCCTCCGGAGCTTGATTTGTGAATTTATATGAGATTTTGTTGCGTTTGAGATAGATTCCCCGGTCAAAGCAGGTAATATCAATAGTACTGCTTCCTGTATTCTTGGTGCGCTCAAATATATAGCCTTCGAATAATGTGTTGTTGTCCTGTATGAGCAGGATAGAATGGCCCAGCTCGCATTGGAGCGCAGGTATATGCTTGTCAAGAGGAGAGGACAAGAGACTGAAATCCAAGGTTCTGGCACATTGCTGATAGTCTCCGGACCACGTTATCTGGGGGACCAGCTGGCTTATATCGAATGTTCCCTCCGTGTTTTTCAAAAGCAGTTTAACCACTCTGACTGGTCACCTCCCCGATACCAATTGGCTTTTATCCGGCATGTTGAGTATTTGTTCGGGAAATATCAAATGCGGATTTGTTAGGCCATTAGCGTCAGCCACTTTGGGATAGAGATTGGCGTCCCCATAAAACTTTCGGCAGATGGAGCTCAGAGTATCTCCGCTTTCGACTGTATACGCTGTGGGCTTGTCGATGGCTGCGGCGGCAGGTCGGGGTTGGTTCTCAGTTCCGCTTTGCTCAACTTTTACGGCATTTAATTGCCGGTATTCGCGCAGAGTAAGGGTAGCGTAAACATCATGGGTCCCGTCCCGCTCTGAGTAAGCAATGGACTCCACTAAAACAGGGAGATTGACGGGGGTGTTCGGGATAACAAAGCGAATCACTTTGCGTTTATCGCAGAATTTTTGAAAGGTCTTCACATAGGTATAAGGATTCTCATCGGTAAGGGCAAAGGGGTAGGGTTGGGCAGGGAAGAGACAGTCTATTTTGATGGCGGCAAGGGTCCCATAGCCCGCTATATTAACATCACCGAGAGTATGAATATGGATGGTCTCTATCTTTATACCATGGGTAATCGTAAAGGACGGGGGCGTAACGGGAAGCAGGAGTTCCCGGTTTCCATCCTTGAAGATGAATTTTCGCAAACAATTCGCCTCCTTTTTGGGGTAGAAAAAAAGCACCCCCATTGTAGAGCGCTTGTAGGATAAGGACATTCACCTGTTCCTGAAAAGTGGCATAGAATATGGTGTATGTTTATGCGGACTCAAGGTAATTTCTCTCAGTAGGATTGGTGAAATTCCCAAACGTTTGGGAATTTGGAATAAGAAGTATCTAAAAATCAAATGGCCAGTGCTGAGGCCCTCGTCAGGTTCCTGGCCAGCTCACGGGCTACTTTGCTGATATCCGCCTCCTCCCGGATAATGAAGCTGTTGCCGGTGATGCTTATAGTGCTTGACCCGGAACCTTTTAAGGCCCGTGCCTCGCTGGCGGTCAGAACCCGCTCCCCTTCGTGGAGCAGCGCCGGGAAATTATTGTAAGGCACATAGCTTAGGCCATAGGCTTGCTTGCGTCCCCCTCTCATTGATCCGCCGTATTGCTTGTATAATTCCCTCTCTTCATCGGTAAGGCTATCCAACTTCACCACTGAGTTTTCGGCAATTGCCGATGCGGCCCCCCTTGAAAAAACTAACCCCATCTCATACCCGGCATTATGATATTCATCTCTTAAGGCCGCATCGTTTCTGATTCTGCCTACAAGCTTTTTATTCGAGTCTATCATTAATTGCGCCCCATCGCTGGCGTTATACTCATCCTGTGCTATTGCCTGGGCTTCGGCAAGTAGCCCTCCCATCTTAGCTCCGGCTTCTTCAGAGTTGCTTGAGGCATATTCGGTGTATTCTTCATACAAGCCCATAAGTCTGTTTTTAATGTCGTCGCTAAAAATAGAGCTTATATCACCTGTCATAACTGCAGTTACCGCATCTCTTTCATATTGTTCAGATAAATTTTCTAATGACGCCCGCCACTCCCCAATCATGCGGTTAGCTTCTTTTAATTTCTCACCACTCTCCCCCTCAAAGTAATCCGTCTGGGCTTGTAAGCCTTTTTTCCGTTCCTCTGCAAAACCCTCCCCCATGGCTGCATCCATATTATCTCGAGCATTCTCTAAGTTACTCGTAAGTCCTTGGTAGCTTTGATTCAGTTTGTCCATATTCCCGGCATACTCTGCGCCCATATAATCGGCGATTGCTTTAGCGGCCTCGACACCGGAGATTTTCCCTGTGGAGACCATTTCCTGTACCTCAGCTTCGGTTACAGTTTCGGTTACACTGAATGCCTTGGCGAGGGATTCCCAAACCGGGATACGTCTTTCAAGCAAGGGATTCAGGAGCGCCTGTGTGGTTTGCTCGCTGGACCTCAGACGCCCCAAACTGGCGGCTACGTAGTTCATGTCCTCACTGCTCATACCCAAAGCCGTTCCGGCATCTCCGATTTTGGTAAGTTCCTCAAATAATTCGTCTTGCTTATAGCCGTTCTCGATCATCGTCTTGCTTATAGTGGCGAGCTGATCATAGTCAAAGGGTGTGGCTACGGCAAAGCCCGCCATCTCCGCCAGGAAATCCTTAGCAGCCGCATCACTGCCTAAGAGGGTTCCAAAGGATAGCTGTTTTTGTTCGCGGTTTCCTGCAATGCTTATTCCATGGGCCAGTGTATCTTCCTGGGATTGCTTGATGGTATTATACTGTTCCTGCACATAATCTTTAAAGGCATCGTCCTTTTTGTTATTGATGGATGTTGTACCATTTATCAGACCTAATCCTAAACCTGCAGCTATTCCGACGACTGTTCCAATAACCGGGGGACCAACCGCTGATCCTATCGCCGCGCCTGAAATCACTCCACTCAGCGCATTTTGAAACATAGTACCTGCATCTGAGCCATATGCGCTGGTGACATGCGCATTCGCAATTTGTGTCACGGTATCTTCCAAAAGCTTTCCCGCCCCTGCTGTTGCCAGCTCGCCCAGCAAACTTTTGCCGGTGCTCCATCCGGCCCCTGCCCGGTGTTCGCTTTTGCTTATTGCTCCGGTCAAGCTAAGGATATCTTTCTCCGCTTGATGAGCACTATCTGAGACTAAATCGAAGTTTCTTCTGACATTCTCATAATTCGCATTGCTTAATTCCATAAACATCTTATCAAAAGCATCTCCGGTTGAGGCAAACTGCTTTTCTGCTTTTTGTAACGTTTGTTGTGCCTTGTCCATGTCGACCTTAAGACTGATTTTTGTTTTATTTAAAGCATCCAGTTTAGACGAAAGACCCGTAAGATCCTTACTAAAGGACTGGTTAGCATTGCGTATCGTGGTAATCGCCTGAGTATAGTTATCCTGAGCCGAAATGTTTATACTAATATCACGAGACATATTTGGTATCCCCCTATTGCTTTACGTAGATGGGAAAATGGTACAATAAATTTATTTCTCTGACCGTTGTTCCATGTGTTTTTCAAAGAAGGCTCTTATCATCACCTTTTCTCCTGGAGGCAGGTTGTAATAAGAGCCTGGTGTTATGTTCTTCTCGATAAATAAATAATACATAAGCTGGATCTCAGGATCTGACTCTATTTTTTTTTAACCTCTTCTACCGTAGTAACCCGATAGCCGCTCAGTTTCTCGATTTCCCGGGAAATATCCTCGATTTCGCCTGGAAGAAGCATGGTTTTGATCATTTCCAAGGGCGTAACCGCATTATATTTTTGCTTAAGATCCTCGGACTTCAGATCGGGGGAGATCACACCGGCCAAGAGAATGTGAACTTCCATATCGCCGCCGGCATGACTGTTTTTAATCTCAGCCACCCGGTTGAAGCTGAGGGCCCGTAACCGGAAGATGATATCCCCGCCGCAGGCTTTGCTCAACCGCTTTAACTTAATCTCTTTCTCCGGCATATTGGGCCGCTCCCCTTTAAGCAACAGCTCTAAGGTATCCATTATCTCGCCTCCACAGCGTCAAGAAGTTCATAATCCGTAAAGGTAAAGGGAGCCTCGATCTTTCCGTTGGTGGCTACTTCCCAATCGGCCAGAGTCAGATCGTCGAAGCTTACATTTTTCAGTACAACCCGCTCAGCGCCATAGGCATCCGGGTCATTCAGCTTGGAGATCACCACAAAACGCAAATCTTTGCCGTTGCGGATCGAGGCGCCAATAGCGTTAGCCATCCGGCTGGAGACCTTGTGCATCCGCAAGGAGCCTGTGCAGCTGATACTGGAGACTTTCTTATCCGTAGCCATCCGACCGCAAATTTGCACATCTTCTTTATTAAAGCTTACTTTAGCCTGCATACCATAGCATTCGCCCACATAGGCGTTATCCAGCCAAACTTCCAACATGTTATCCTGCGGGCTGTTTTATCCCACAGTTCTATATGTTTCCACATAGTTCAGACTATATCTTCACCCGTTAAGGGTGGCGGGTACTCGTGTTGGGTTTATTGGTTGCCTTCCTCACCCATTAGTCGTTGCACCTTCCAGGCTACTTTCGGGCTTCGCCTGACTCGGCTCAGAGTTGCCATAGCATAACAAAAGAAGTGCTCATAAAGCACTCCTTAGAATCAAATTAATCTCATCAATTTGAGTGTATGGTATTCTTAATAATGCAATGCCGTAACGAGAGCAGAATTCGTCCTTTATTTTCTCACTTCTTTTAATTGATGCAAGTTTTTCTTGGGCATTGACCCATCTTCCAACTTTATAATGCAATTCTCCATCGTATTCTATTAACAGTTTCAGTTCTCCCTTATCATTGAATACGGCGAAGTCAAAAGGTAAATAACTTTTATGTTTGCAACGTTCATCTCGATATTCTCTTACAAAGTTATAACTATGTTCTATGTTCGACTAAAAAGTCATAAATTCTTTTTTCACCTTTTGATTCAGCGCAGTGTGGGCATCTTACTCCTTGCAGAAAGTTGCCAGCTCGCATACTAAATTCTCGACCACAAAAGACATGTTCAAACTCAATGTGCACGGCATCACCTTTATATTTCCCCAAGACCTTATATTCATCTTCGACCAAGGATTTAACCTCTTCAACATATTGCTCGTGGGTCTTTTTCCTTAGGTCTCCAATTCGGCCATATCCACATATCGGACAGGTATGACCAGCTAAAACGTGTTTTGGTGAAGCTTCAAAAGTATGTCCGCAGTTTATATTCCTAAATAGCACCTTTTTACTGTTGTTTACATAGTCGCTTAAAGCCACACAGGCACCGTTTGTTTTATCTTTTAACCGGTTAACAAACTCCCTGTGCGAGTTAGCATTACATCTACCGATATGCTGGTGCGCGCAAATAAAGCATCTTCTCCCCCTTTGGAATGAATTCCATGTGGCTTGATAGATATGCCCTTTATTGCATTTAATGTCGAGCTTAGTATGCGCATTGATGTAATCCGCAGAGAGTAATTCGTACCCTTCAAGATGGAAATAGGCACACAACTCTGCTACATTTTTCTTTTTTGACATTGAAACAGCACCTCCGAAAGTGCGTTCGATAATTAAATTGTAGGAAGAAGGCTCGGAAAACCTTCTTGTTCAATGGGATTCGCGATTCCTATATGTTTATAATACCATACTTTTGTTGCTATACCTTAGGTTTTCTCTGAATTCTCCCGCTTTATTACCTGATTATTACTAATCAGGAGGGCAAAGTTTCACCCCATGTACCAGACATTACTCTTTTCGCACTATCCATTTGTCCATTCCTCCTTAAATCACAATATCCAGATCGATATCCTCAATAGCATCCAGGATCTTGATGCTGGCTTTGAGGTAGACCTTATCCCCGGTGTTGGCCTCTTTGATGTCCTGCTCGGACAGAGCGGAGGTATCCACCCCCGCGGACTGCAGATAAGCTTCCTGAGCTTCGGTATCGATACCTACCGAGCTGGTTCCTGGCTGCAGGATTCCGTCCAGCTCCAATTGAGCGAAATAGCCGCTGATCGCTGTGATCAGCAGGCATTTGTTATCGTAGCTATTGGCATATTTGCCGATATAGTTATCCTGAGCGGTCATCTTAATATCGTTGCGGATCATATCCACAGCTTCCACAATCTTGATCTTCTTAAATATTTCGCCTTTGTCAGGGTTAGACGTTTGCAGGCTATTCACTCCCCGCCCGACTTTAACTTTCTCACTATCGTGGAAAATAATAAACTCACCACGGTCAATTGCTGTATCCATGTCCGCTTTGGCCAGCCTGGCCACATCGGTAACCTCAGGCAGTGGAGCATAAGTGCAGCTGATGGTCAGGGGAGTACCGGCAATCAGCCCGGCAATCCGGGAGCAGTAGCCCGAGGCGTCGTAAGTAGCTGTTCCCACTTGAATGCCGGAAGTTGTGAAGTTTACAACTGCTTCACTATCTTCAGCCTTGTGGGGCAGCACGGTTTTAGGTGTCAATCCATTGGCACGTTGAGCGGCTACCCATGAGGCAATCTCTGTCGCTTCGGCAGCATCACAGTCCAGGGGACCGACGACATAATCGAAAGTCTGCGTAGCTAAATAGTTTAAAGCGGCGGCAAGGTTCTCAGCCGTATCAGGCAGTACATAGACAAGCACCTTGCGCGGCGGGTGCACATAGCCCAAAAACGTGCGACTGATATAATCCTTATTCAGTGTTCCCAGAGCTGCGGGGATCTGGGTCACATTGGTCAGTACATGCATCCCTTGAGCGGTCGTAGCAGCGTCCTTTAAAATAATGGCAACGGTTCCCTTTTGCGAACGTTTAATAGCAGCAGCAGCCGTTGTCTTAAATTCAATATTGATGTTTGGGAGTCCCAATGTTTATTCCTCCTTTATGGCCGTATAGACCTCTTTCATTAATGGTGTGATATCCTGCCCATCTGAACAATCCTCAAAGTATTCAAACTGCAGATCCACATAGGCTTGATCAGCGTTGCGGCCTCCTGGGCTGGCCGCGACAGAGATATTTCTGTCTTGGACGGATAGATAACCGGCGCGGAAAAGATCAAGCACACTTTGCTGGGTCAATAAGAGATTGGCTGTATTGTCAGGCTCATCACCCGTGATATCAAAGCAGGTAATAGTAAAATAGACTGTCTCCCGGACGGTCCTGCAATTCACCGGGGAACGGTCCGCCGTCACAAGTTCAATCATGAAGCTGGGGCGCGCCAAGTGCTCCGGATGGAGATCCATGTAGATCGTATGGTCAGGGTAGTTCTCAGCCAAAAGCTGCTGGATCCCAGCCATAATGTGAATATTGTTTAAAATGTTGATCCCCCCTCAATGCGTTTTCCTATATTCTCCGCAAATTTTTGAGCTAAACGGAGCGCTTTGGCTTCGATAATAATAGGGGAGGTGTGTTCGCCTGCTTCTTCCGTCAGTTTCTCCAGATCTTCAAGAAGTTTATGGTGAGCTTGGGGCAATTCCCTGTGTAACTGATATAGGTCATTTGTGAAAGCGGCAAATTCTTTCTCATTCACGCTCACACCTTGTCTCGCCTCCTTTTTTGATCTCTGAAATATTATTCAGCCGTCTTTCTCTACCTTGGGCCCCTTGGCCGGCGTCATGCCGACTTCGCCGGAGCTATTCGTCTGTACTCAACGGTCCATATGAAGTTGCCAAAGAACAAGGACTGTTAAAAAGAGCTTAGACATTGACATGCGTCTGAAAATATTCTAATATTAGAGCATAATACAAACGCAAAAGTTGGTTGAGCGACCGGACTTCTCAATAACCCAAGCTGTTGGGACCATAATATCTGAAAATAAAACGTAAGTCAATAGTAAATCTGAATATTTTACGTAAATATTTTTCTGGAGGTGCTCTTTTTTGTTAGAAAGGATTCAGAGTTTATGTAAGACTCACAAGATAACCTTAACTCAGCTGGAAAGAGAGCTTGGCTTTGGGCGGGGCGCCCTATACAAATGGACCAAAAGCTTTCCGACGGCAGACAATCTTCAGAAAGTGGCCGATTTCTTTAAGGTATCCACGGATTATTTGTTGGGAATCTCACCCTTCACCAATGCCAAGGAAGCGGGATGCTCGATTCGTGTTGCCGGAATGAAAGCAGCCCTTGATAGTCCTCAAAATAAGAAGCTTATCTGGGATGCAGCCAGGATTAATATTGATTCAGGTTTTTGGTTCAAAGACAGTACAAGAAAATACATAGAAAGCCTGCTCAAAAAAGAAGCGTTTACCGATGTTGAATATTACGACCTAAGCCTTTTTGTGGTTTGGGAGCTGATCTTACCCCCCGATTTCAGGGAGAATGCTCCGGTTGTTTTTGTCCTCTGGGGGCAAAGTATTACTTTCTATCTTGATTACTGGTCTATCCCCAAACTCACCATTGAGGATGAAGAGAGTAAGATCTTCTACAAAGAAGGTCCCGACGATGTTAATGGAGAAGTTTCGAACGAGTACACTCTGTCCGAATTCATTGACAGACCCACGAGACACTTAGCCGCCGAAAGTGTCGAAGAACAAGACCCTTTGACCGGCAGCTACGAACCGGAAACCATAGCCGCTCATCACGACGGGGAAGAGTGGACCGACGAGGAATTAGCGGAAATCGAGAGGTTCAAGGAATTTGTGCGCTCTAAAAAGCGGGATAAATAGAGGTGAAGATATGACTTTGTACGAAACCCTTTGCGCTGAGCTGGCTCAACAGGAAGTGGGAGTTTATGAAGTCTCTCTGCTGCCCAAAATTAAAGGCTTATATTGCGATAAAATAATCTGGCTTAACCGCAACATCGAGACAGAACGGGAAAAAGCCTGTACCCTTGCTGAAGAGCAGGCCCACTACCTTACTTCAGTGGGAGATATTCTGGACCAGCATAAAGTTAGGAATCGGAAGCAGGAGCGATTGGCCAGACGCATGGCTTATGAAAAATTAATCCCTCTCCAGAGCTTTGTGGGGGCTTCCAGAGAGGGGATCAGGAGCAGATATGAATTTGCTGAATATATGGACGTGACGGAAGGCTTCCTGGAAGATGCTTTAGCTTATTACAAGGAAAAGTACGGTCCGCGCGTTGAGTTGGCAAATTATCTGATTTGCTTTGAGCCGCTGGAGGTTATAGAGCTATTTGATGAAAGGTAGTCATTCACCATTATTTTTTTCAATCGGTTTCCTGTGATTTATTAATTGCTTATTTCGAACTCGCTTATTGCGATAAGCATAAAAAATTGTTATGATAGGGAAGAGGAAAAAATAAATATTTAGAAAACGGCGTTATTATTTATACCAGGCATAAATTTTTACTATTTCCAATTCTTCGAAACATTCGGTGGATCAGAAGGGAAGTAAAATGGGCGACAATCGCATGACCGTACTTAAGGCGATGGCTTTCGGGACAAGTATTGCGACCACTCTGGCCGGACTGGTCGGGGGAGGATTTGTGCTGGGGCGTTTTCTTGATCAAAGATTCGGCACTCAGCCTTGGCTCTCACTTCTCTTGATGATTTTAGGTTTAGGATTGGGAGGATGTTATTTGGTTGTTACACTGAGAAAGTTTGGCGTTATGGATGACAAAAAATAATTTAATCCTCCTGCTGGTAGGAACCTCTTTCATTCTTATGGGAGTGGCAGTGACAGGCAATTCCAATCTCTTAGGTGCGCTCCTGGGCTATGTACTAGGTTTTTTGCTTACTTTTTGGTTACATAGGGATACTCTGCGCAGCGTGGATGACGAAGTGGTTATCGCGATTAAACGCATGCGTCGGAGTTTTTTTGCGCGTTTGGGCATGATAACTTTGGTGGTTGTTGCAGTGGGCCGGTTCCAAGCGGCCTGGCTGTTTCCTTTGGCTTTGGGTATAGCCCTGGGCCTGGCAATTTCTCTCATGGCAAGCATAAAGAACATTTTAAGCAGTGGAAAGGGGTGAATTGATAGACAATGCATGAAACGATATTGTGGGAAATCGGGGGCATGACACTCCATGGCAAAACCCTGATCATGACTTGGATAGTTATGGCAATTATCATAGTTTTTGTACTCTCTGGGGTTCGGCATCTGACCAGCGGTAAGCCGGGAAAAATGCAGAATGTCCTGGAGTGGATGGTTGATTTTGTTCGCAAGCTCATCTCAGACAATATGGACTATGAAAAAGGCAAGCCCCTTCTAGGTTACTTAGTTACTCTGATTTTATTCGTCTTTACATCCAATGTGTTCGGCTTGGTGCCAAACTTTACTTTTGGTCTTTTGCATAACGTGGAGTTCGCCAAGTTGAACGAGATCTTCCATGGGGCAGCGTTAATGTCGCCAACCGCCGACATCAACACCACGATGGCTTTAGCCTTGATGACTATGGGTCTAGTTTTCTATATGGGAATAAAACATAAAGGCTCTCATTATTTTCATCATTTTTTAGAGCCCCATCCGGTATTTTCGCTGATTCACGTCATTGACTTATTGTCCAAGCCAATGACCTTAGCCTTCCGTCTTTTTGGGAATATCTATGCCGGGGAGGTTCTTATCTCCGTCATTCTGATGCTTCCTGGTATTTGGGTATTAGGCGGAATCCTGCCGGATACCATCTGGCTGGCCTTCAGCGTCTTCATCGGGGCGATCCAATCCTTCGTCTTTACGGTCTTGACCACAGCCTATGTGGCTCAAGCGGTGGCTGAGGATTAAGAATTGGCATCCACTCTTCGTTTATTTTCAGTGCTGAAATATGCACTGAGGAATAATACTTAAAATTTTATTGGGGAAATAAGAAAGGAGGAAACTCTGTGGACGTATCTGCTGCTGCTGCACTGGGTGCAGGGATTGCTGCTGGATTGGCAGCCCTCGGAGCTTCACTTGGTAATGGTAGTGTTATCACGAAAACTGTGGAAGGTATTGCCCGTCAGCCTGAAGCTAAAGGGGCTCTGCAATCCACCATGTTTATCGGTGTCGGTCTGATCGAGGCTTTGCCTCTTCTGACCTGGGTACTTGCCTTACTTCTCATGTTCACTAAGTAGTCTGCAATACATGGGCGAGATCTTAAGTCCCAGCCCGTCAAGAACAAGGGGGAACACTAAGTTCCCCCTTGAAAAAATCATCGATGGACAAGACTTGAGAGGGGGGTAAATATTGAATCCCATACATTTTGATTTAACATTGGTCGTCCAGGTCTTATCTTTTTTGCTCTTGGTTTATATTCTCAGACGATTCGCTTGGAATCCCCTCATCAATATGATGGAGGAGCGCCGCAGTCAGATTGAGGCTAACATCGCCAATGCCGAAAAAGAGCGCCTGCAGGCTGAACAAATAAAGCGCGAATACCAGGAAGAAATGCGCAAAGCCCGTCAAGAAGCTCAGGAAGTTATTGCCAAAGCAACCAAACTGAGCGAGCAGCGAGCTGCCGAAATTCTCGCCGCTGCCCATGGCGAAGCCGAAAAGATTAAACAGTCGGCTTTGGCTGATATTGAACGGGAACGGGATCGGGCCATTGCTCAGGTCCAAGCACAAGTCGCCGATTTATCTGTGGCTGTCGCTGAAAAAATTATTCGTAAGAACCTGGATGTCAGAGGCCAGGAAGATATGATTGAGCAATTTATTCAAGAAGTAGGGGAATTGCCATGTTAAAGGGAGCGATAGCTCAGCGGTATGCCCAAGCCTTGTTTGAACTTGCCGTTCAGGAAAACCTGGACGCTATCGAGGCTGAACTTCAGGAGCTGACACAGTGTGTTGAACAGAATGCTGAGGTAGCCCACGTCCTTTATCATCCGCATATTTCTCTTTCCGAGAAGAAAGATCTGATGAACAAGATTTTCGCCGGTGAATTAAGTGTTACTGTGCGAAATTTCCTCAACCTGCTGATCGATCGCAGAAGGCAAAACTATCTTCTGGAGATTGCCCGGGTATTTGCACATCTGGCTGACGAAGCCCGCAATATTGTGGAGGCTAAAGTCTACAGTGCAATTCCTCTGAGTGGGACTCAAGAGCAGCGTTTGCATCAGGAGTTGGCCCGCATGACCGGAAAGAATGTACGGATGGTTAAGGAAGTGCGTCCGGAGCTGATCGGCGGTGTCATGATTCAGATCGGGGACCGTGTGATGGATGGAACCGTGGCCTTTAAATTGCAGAGGATTCGCCAAAGCCTCAGCCACGCTTAAAAGGGTCGAGAGAACCTCAAAAAATAGGGGTGAATAGACGAAGATGAATTTACGTCCAGAAGAAATTAGTTCAATCATCAAACAGCAAATTGAACGTTATGATAGTGCAGTGGAGGTAGTGGATGTAGGTACCGTAATCCAGGTAGGAGACGGAATCGCCCGGGTTCATGGTCTGGAAATGGCTATGTCCGGCGAACTTCTGGAATTCCCCGGGGGCATTTACGGGATGGCCATGAACCTGGAGGAAGATAATATTGGCTGCATTATCCTCGGTAAATTTACTGAGATCAGAGAAGGGGACCAGGTCAAGCGGACAGGTCGTATTGTGGAAGTTCCGGTAGGAGAAGCCATGATTGGCCGCGTTGTCAATGCCCTTGGTCAACCCATTGACGGAAAAGGTGAAATCAAAACCGATAAATTCCGTCCCATTGAAAACACTGCCCCGGGAGTTGTCTATCGGAAATCCGTTCATGAACCACTCCAAACGGGACTCAAATCCATTGATGCCATCGTTCCCATTGGCCGCGGCCAGCGGGAGTTGATCATCGGTGACCGGCAAACCGGTAAAACAGCGGTGGCCGTGGATACCATCATCAATCAAAAAGGCAAGGATGTTATCTGTATCTATGTCGCTGTAGGACAAAAAGCCTCTACGGTTGCCGGGGTGGTAAAAACCCTGGCAGATCATGGCGCGATGGATTACAGCATCGTGGTTTCGGCCACGGCCTCCGAGCCTGCTCCCATGCTTTATATCGCACCCTATTCAGGATGCGCCATGGGTGAAGAATTCATGTACAACGGCAAGCATGTTCTGATCATCTATGATGATTTGACCAAACAAGCGGCCGCTTACCGTGAACTGTCCCTGCTTTTGAAACGTCCTCCCGGCCGTGAAGCCTATCCCGGAGACGTCTTCTATCTCCATTCCCGTTTGCTTGAACGGGCTGCCAAACTCTCCCCGGATTTGGGCAGCGGTTCCATGACCGCCCTTCCCATTATTGAGACTCAAGCGGGAGACGTTTCGGCTTACATTCCCACCAACGTTATTTCCATCACTGACGGGCAGATCTTCCTGGAGACTGACCTTTTCAACGCCGGCTTCCGTCCGGCCATTAACGTGGGGATTTCCGTATCCCGGGTTGGCGGCTCCGCACAGATTAAGGCGATGAAACAGGTGGCCGGACAATTGCGCTTGGATTTGGCTCAGTATCGTGAGCTGGCGGCTTTTGCCCAGTTTGGCTCCGACTTGGATAAGATCACCCAAATGCGCCTCACTCGCGGAGAGCGCATGATGGAAATTCTCAAGCAAAAACAATATGAACCTATGGTCGTCGAAGAGCAGGTCGTTGTTCTCTATGCAGCGGTTAAAGGCTTCTTGGACGATATCCCGGTGGATAAAATCAAGAGCTTTGAAGAAGAATATCTGCGCACCATGCGCACCACTAAAGCTGATCTCCTCGCGAAAATCCGCACGGAAAAAGCCCTTAACGATGAGCTGAATGCTGAGATTGAGAAGGCTATCACTGAGGTTAAGGAAGGTTTCTTAGGGTAATTTTGCCCATAAAGTTTTTCATGCGGAATAACGAATAAAGGGGGTAGGTGAACCAGGTGGCAAGTGCACGTGATATACGACGCAGGATTCGTGGCGTACGGAATATGCAGCAGATTACCAAAGCCATGAAAATGGTGGCTGCATCCAAATTACGTAAAGCTCAGGAAAAGGTCATCGCTGCCCGCCCTTATGCCCGCCAATTACAGGAAGTTCTGGCACGTCTTGCTCAGGATCAAGCGGATGTAACCCATCCTCTCCTTATGGAGCGTCCTGTGCAGCGGGTAGGCTATATCATCATTACATCGGATCGAGGCCTCTGCGGAGGGTATAATACGAACCTGATTCGGATGACCAATAGTAGTATTGCAGAAGAAACTCACGACGTAAGACTCGTTGCCGTTGGACGCAAAGGGCGAGATTTCTACCGTCGTGGCAAAATTGAGACCATTGCCGAATTCGTAGGGCTAGGCGATAACCCATCCTATGGACAGGCTAAGGAAATTGCTCAAGAAGTGATCGGTCTTTATGAAAGCGGAGAATTAGATGAAGTCTATCTCCTTTATAATGAATTCGTCAGTGCAATTTCCCAACGTCCCACCCGGATCAAGCTTCTTCCCATTGAAAAGCCTAAGCAGGTGTCCAACACGGAGTATATTTTTGAACCTTCCGCCGAGGAGATTCTAACCACTCTCCTTCCTAAATATGTGGAGACTCAGGTATTCCGCACCTTGCTCGAAGGCAAAGCCAGTGAGATGGGAGCAAAGATGACCGCGATGGGGGCTGCAACGGACAACGCTAAAGAGGCTATCGAGCGGCTGACCCTGCAGTTGAATCGTGCTCGCCAAGCGGCGATTACCACGGAAATTTCCGAAATTGTCGGGGGCGCCAGCGCTCTCGAATAATCCAAGGCCAAAACGCAAAAAGGAGGTTTCTCGCCTGTGAATATCGGCAAAATTGTGCAAATCATGGGAGCGGTAGTTGACGTAGAGTTTGCTTCCGAGGCACTGCCAGAGATTTATAGTGCTGTTAAAGTCACGGTTCCCGAGAAGAAGATCGATCTCACCCTTGAGGTCGCTCAGCACTTGGGCAACAATACAGTACGCTGTGTGGCCATGTCTTCTACCGACGGCCTGCAGCGGGGCATGGCAGCTCTCAATACCGGAGCTCCCATCACTGTACCTGTAGGACCGGCGACTTTAGGGCGTATTTTTAATGTTCTAGGAAAGGCCATTGATAATGGGGAAGAAGTCCACACGGACACCTCTTACCCCATTCATAGACCTGCTCCAGCCTTTGTGGACCAAGATCCTTCAACGGTCATGCTGGAAACAGGGATTAAGGTTATTGACTTATTAGCCCCCTACTCCAAAGGGGGTAAGATCGGACTTTTCGGTGGTGCGGGCGTAGGTAAAACCGTATTGATCCAAGAGCTGATCAATAACATCGCCATGGAGCACGGCGGTCTCTCTGTTTTCGCCGGCGTCGGCGAGCGGACCCGTGAAGGAAACGACCTTTGGAACGAGATGAGAGAGTCCGGGGTTATCGACAAAATGGCCATGGTTTTTGGTCAGATGAATGAACCCCCCGGCGCCCGTTTGCGGGTAGGACTGACCGGATTGACCATGGCGGAATACTTCCGTGATGTGCAGAACCAAGACGTGCTGCTCTTTATCGATAACATCTTCCGCTTTACCCAAGCGGGTTCTGAGGTTTCCGCCCTCTTGGGACGGATGCCTTCGGCGGTGGGTTACCAACCTACCCTGGCCACCGAAATGGGTGCCCTTCAGGAGCGGATTACGTCCACCCGGAACGGCTCCATCACCTCCGTACAGGCCATTTACGTGCCTGCGGATGACTTGACTGACCCTGCTCCGGCTACCGCCTTTGCTCACTTGGATGCCACCACGGTTCTTAACCGTGCCATCTCTGAGAAAGGGATTTATCCTGCGGTTGACCCCTTGGATTCCAACTCGCGGATTCTTTCCCCGCAGATTATTGGTGAAGAGCATTATAAAGTGGCCCGCGATGTCCAGCAGATTCTGCAAAAGTATAAAGAACTTCAGGATATTATCGCCATTCTCGGTATGGATGAGCTTTCGGAAGATGAGAAACTCGTCGTCTCCCGTGCCCGCCGGATTGAGCGCTTCCTGTCCCAGCCCTTCCACGTGGCTGAGGTCTTCACAGGATCACCTGGTAAATATGTTCCGATTAAGGAAACCATTCGGGGCTTTAAAGAAATCGTGGAAGGTAAACACGATAATCTGCCGGAAGCAGCCTTTCACATGGTGGGAACGATTGAAGAAGCTATCGAAAAAGCCAAAGCATTGGGGGCATAATTATGGCAGGGACGTTTACACTCCGTGTCGTTTCCCCGGAAGGCAATGTGCTTAAAGAAGAAGCGGAATTTGTGGTACTGCCCGGGGGAAACGGTGAAATCGGGATTTTGCCTAATCACGCACCTTTGATTTCCTCCATCGAAATCGGTGTTATTCGCTACACGGTTAATGGCAAAGTAGAAAAAATAGCCACCTCCGGAGGATTCGTGGAAGTATCGGATAATAAGGTAACTATTTTAGCCGATACAGCGGAACCCGGTGAAAAGGTTGATCTGGATCGCGCTCTGGCAGCTAAAGAGAGAGCCGAAAAACGTCTGACTCAGAGAGAAGGAATTGATGTCCGACGTGCTGAGCTGGCCCTCATGCGTGCTGTAGCAAGGATCAACGCAGCTCGGAATCAATAGGCATATTTGGAAAAGAGGTTGTCTCTAAACCAGAGTAAAAGCAGTTTTACTCGTCTGAGGCAACCTCTTTCTTTTTGGTTTAGATTGGTTATATAAGGATGAAGAATATTTTAATTCCTGGCAAAAAAACCGTTATCTTTTCATGGCTTTGGCAAAACTAGAATTAAAGAGAGCAGAAAGCTGAACGAAAAGATAAGGTGTGAGGATATAGTGAAGAGAACAGCGTCCTTGACGTATTTTCGAAATACCCCCTTAAGCGCCCAATTGCTGATCGTATTATTAGGAGTTGCCGTATTTAGCCATGCTTTTCTATGGAATCAAGCATTTTCTCCCGCAGTGAAGGCACAGGATAAGCATCCCTTACTATTAAGTACAGGGCTGCTGGAGGCCCAGGAAGCAGAATTGCGCATCATCCTTTGGTTTGCAAAAGGTAAACCTCAGGAGAATTTTCTTAACAAGCTGCCGCAAGAAGGTTGGGTCTGGCAGGAGTCTCATCCCGCCAATTCAATGAGTGCAGGTTATTCCCTGGCCGGATATACCAGAATTAGTCAGAAGTCGGAACAAGCCGTTTTTTCATGGTACCAAGGATTGGTACAGGATGTCGGCCAAGCAGGCGGCATCGCTTACCTTGATGAAAGAGTCCCGGAAGGGATGGATATAGCTCACTATGCTTTGCAACAGAATATTCTTCCCCGGCAATTTTCCTTGTCTGAGAGTGTCTCTTCAGTGGCAGGCTGGCAAGAATCCTTGTTGCCGAGAGTTGTTGCGGGTAACGATAAAGTCAATATTCAAGTGATCAGCCAAGGGTATGGTCAAGGCAGGACCGCCTTGGCAATACCGGTTTTGCTGGAAGAATTTTAAATCATGGCTAAACCCGGTAATAAGCAGGAAATTCGGGTGCTTGAAGAGAATATAAGCAAGTCGGATAAGTTTTGGCTAAGCTTTTAAACAAATCCAGGGGGATTTGTTGGCCTATAGATAGTTTTACATAATTGGGGGTGCCTGGACACTTGAGCAAAATTATTGTTGCTGGCGGTAGTTCCTTAGAAGGGAAAATCACCGTAAGCGGAGCAAAAAACGCAGTACTGCCTTTAATTGCTGCCAGCTTGTTGTCTCCGGAGCCGATACGCATTGACGATGCCCCGCATTTACTGGATGTGGACGTCATGTGTCAGGTTATAGGAGCATTTGGTGCATCAGTGAGGCGAGAAGGATCGCAATTGTATATAAATACACCGGAAATCACCAGCCTGGAAGCGCCCCATGATTTAGTATCCCAAATGAGAGCATCCATCGTTACCATGGGACCGGTGCTGGCCAGAACGGGGAGGGTGCGGATTTCCCACCCCGGAGGATGTGCCATCGGTTCACGGCCGATCAATTGGCATCTCAAAGGCCTGGAAGCTCTGGGGGCGGAAATTCGCATGGATCATGGCTATCTGGATGTGAGTGCGACAAAATTAAGGGGCGCCCGTATTTATTTGGATTTTCCCAGTGTGGGTGCGACGGAAAACATTATGATGGCCGCAGTCGGCGCCGAAGGCACCACCTTTATTGAAAATGCTGCCCAAGAGCCGGAGATCATCGATTTGGCGAATTTCCTGAACCAAATGGGCGGGAAAGTCCGGGGGGCCGGTACCAGTGTGATTCGTATCGAAGGTGTTCAGGAGTTGCATGGTGCCAATCACACCGTCATCCCGGACCGCATCGAAGCAGGCAGCTATCTGCTCATGGCCGCCGCCGCCGGCGGCGATATCTTTGTTCAAAATGTGATCGCCGACCATTTGAAACCCCTCCTGGCCAAGATAGAAGAGGCAGGGGTGTATTTCCGTGAGGAAGATGATGGCATCCGTGTGGTAGGTGAAGGTGTCTATAATGCTGTTGATATTAAGACCCAGGTTCATCCGGGGTTCCCGACGGATCTGCAAGCGCCCTTCCTGGCCTTCTTAACCCGGGCCAATGGGACGGGGGTGGTCACGGAGACGGTGTTTGAAAACCGCTTCATGCATGTGGATGAGCTCAAACGGATGGGCGCCGAAATTAAAATTGAAGGCCGCAGTGCCATCATCCAGGGAAATTCAAATCTAACGGCAGCCCCCGTCACCGCTACCGACTTGCGTGCCGGTGCAGCCCTGATCCTTGCCGCCTTAACGGCAGACGGTGAAACAGAAATTCAAGGGGTTCACCATATCGACCGCGGCTATGAGTATGTGGTGGAGAAATTAACCGGGATTGGTGCCCAGATTCGCAGAGCAGAGTAAACATATTGTCCCTCCCCTTTGCATAGTGTTAAGCATGGGCTTGGCCTATGAGAGGAGGAGGGACTTTGTGCGCAAAGAATGGCTCAGAATTCTGGTTCTCTTGGTGATAATTATTGTTTTATTTCCTTGGACAGTACTGCGCTGGTACAATCAAAGCGAAGTCAGGACCGAGGACATTGCCATACGGGTCTTGATGCCGGATGGACAAGTAAAATCTCTGGACCTGGAAGACTATTTGGTGGGTGTGGTAGCCGCGGAAATGCCTGCCGAATTTGAAGAGGAAGCTCTCAAAGCTCAGGCCATTGCCGCCCGGACCTATGCCGCCCAACGCATCAGCCAGCGCTCCGGCAATGAGGCCGGCTATGATGTGGACACTACCGTCAACAGCCAGGTTTGGATCTCCGAAGCTAAGATGAAGGAGAAATGGAATTTGCTCTCCTATTGGCGCTATCACAGCAAGATAGAAAAGGCGGTAACCAGCACCAAGGACCAGGTATTGGTGGCCCGCGGACAATATATCGATGCCTTTTTCCATAGCAGCACCGGGCGCAAACCCACGGAGCGGGCGGAGGACGTTTGGAGCTCTTCCCGGCCTTATCTGCAGAATGTGGCGGCAGGAGAAGAAAAGCCCACCCGTTATGTAAAAACTTATACCTTTACCCCCAGCGACCTCTATCAAAAAGTCGGTCATTCCAGTACGGCCAAAGCCTTTACAGAATCCGACTTCGCGGTCTTAAGCGAAACGGCGGCGGGACGGGCCAAAGTAGTTCGCGTCCTGGGCAAGAATTACACCGGAGCTCAGATCCGCACCCTGCTGGGGCTGGCCTCCACGGACATGGAGATCACCATAACTCCCCAGCAAATCAAAATCACTACCTACGGCAACGGCCACGCCGTCGGTATGTCTCAATACGGCGCCAATGACCTGGCTAAGGCCGGTAAAACCTGTGAAGAGATCCTCCAACACTATTACCCCGGCACCCAGCTTCTCAACCTTACCAAAGCTTAGGGATGCCTTGTGATTCCCTGGGATTTCAGGCATTTAAAGCGATCTGTCCACCGTTTCGTTTCAGGCTGAATTTCTCTGGATAAGGGATATTCAGCCTTGCGCTTTTTTCCGGATGGAGTGTGTTATACTAAGATAAGGGTCCCGTTTTTGCCCTGGTTAAAGCGAATAAACATGGCTGGAACAGCTGCGAAAAAATATAGCTGATAGGAGAGAATCAATGGGAAAGAGTTTAGTTTTAACAGAAAAACCCTCCGTGGGTCGTGATATTGCCAAATTATTAGGCTGCAATCAAAAAGGCAACGGCTGCTTCATCGGCTCCCGCTATATCGTCACCTGGGCCTTGGGGCATCTGGTGACCCTTGCCGACCCGGAAGCTTATGGAGAGAAGTATAAGCAGTGGCGTCTGGAAGACCTGCCCATGCTCCCGAAAGATATGGAATTGGTGGTCATTAAGGAGACCTCCAAGCAATACGCCGCCGTCAAGCAGCTCCTGCGCCAGCCTGATGTGGAGGAACTGATTATTGCCACCGATGCCGGCCGGGAGGGGGAGCTGGTGGCCCGTTGGATTATCGGGAAGGCCGGTTGGAAAAAGCCTATCAAACGGCTCTGGATTTCTTCCCAAACGGATAAAGCCATCCGGGAAGGCTTTAATAATCTCAAACCGGGCAAGGCTTACGAATCTCTCTACGCCGCTGCCGAGTGCCGTGCTCAGGCGGACTGGTATGTGGGCTTAAATGTCACCCGAGCCCTGACCTGTAAATACAATGCCCAGCTCTCGGCAGGAAGAGTGCAGACTCCCACCCTGGCTCTGGTGGTGGAACGGGAAAAGGAGATTCAAAACTTTATTCCTAAGGGTTATTGGACGATCAATGCCCGGGTGCAAGGGTTTTCATTGAGCTGGCAGGATAAGAGCAATGGCCAAAACAGAATGTTTGATCAGAAAAAAGCAGAACAGCTTGTGCAGAAGCTAAGGGGGCATAAGGGCCAGGTTGCCGAGATTAAGAAAGAAGCGAAAAAGGAGCAGCCTCCCCAGGCCTATGATTTAACTGAACTGCAAAGGGATGCCAACCGAAAATACGGATTCTCGGCCAAGCAAACTTCATCCATCATGCAGCAGCTTTATGAACAGCATAAGCTGGTCACTTACCCCAGAACGGATTCCCGTTACCTTTCCGAGGATATCGTCCCTACTCTTCCGGAACGGCTCAAGACCATTGCCGTAGGGCCTTACAGTGAACTGGCCCGCCGGGTTCTGCGCACCAAAATCACCCCTACGAAACGATTGGTGGATAACTCGAAAGTCACGGACCATCACGCCATTATCCCCACGGAACAAACGGTGTTCCTCAATAAACTCAGTCCGGAAGAGGCCAAAATCTATGACCTGATTGTGCGCCGCTTTATCGCGGTCCTGTCCCCGGCCTTTGAATATGAGCAGACCACGGTTAAAGTGGAGATTCAGGGAGAACTGTTCACCGCCAAAGGCAAAATCGTCAAACAAAAAGGCTGGCGAAGTGTCTATGAAGGCAGGGAGGCTGCTGACGAGGAGGCCGACCATGAGGAGCAGGAACAAAATTTGCCGGATCTCCAGCCCAAGCAGACCCTTGAAGTCCTTGACCTGAAACTTTTGCCGGGCAAAACCAAGCCTCCCAAGCGTTACACCGAAGCCACCCTCCTTTCGGCGATGGAACATCCCGGACAGCGGGTGAATGATGAGGCCCTGCGGGAGACTTTGGAAAAAACCAGCGGTTTGGGCACTCCGGCCACCCGGGCCGATATCATTGAAAAGCTCTTTAGTTCTTTCTATATGGAGCGCAACGGCAAGGAAATCGTTCCTACTTCCAAAGGGATTCAACTGATTGGCTTGGTTCCTTCTGAGCTGAAATCTCCGGAGCTCACCGCCAAGTGGGAGCAGCAGCTCAGTGAAATCAGCAAAGGGCGGGAAGACCGGCAGCGTTTCATCCAGGGGATCAAAAGCTATGCCACCCAGCTTGTCTCGGAAGTGTCCGGGAGCGGCCAGACCTATCGCCATGACAATATGACCCGGGCCAAGTGCCCGGAGTGCGGTAAATTTCTCCTGCAGGTCAAGGGCAAACGCGGAGAAATGCTGGTTTGCCAGGATCGGGAGTGTGGTTATCGTCAGGGGCTTTCCGTACAATCCAATGCCCGGTGTCCCCAATGCCATAAAAAAATGAAACTGCAGGGAGAGGGAGAGCACAAGATCTTTACCTGTGCCTGCGGATATCGGGAGAAACTGTCCGCGTTTAACAAGCGCCGAGAACAAGAAGGAAGCAAAGGCTCCTACAATAAAAGGGAAGTCAATCACTATTTGCAGAAACAGGAAAAGGACGCTCCTTTAAATACAGCGCTGGCTGATGCCCTTGCTAAATTAAATCTACCCAAGTAAAAACTGGAGGAACCCTGACAAAATGTCAGGGTTCTTATTTTTTGCAAAAATGTCAGGGTGAAAAGCCTGACATTTTTGCAAACTGCTTCTTCAACATAAGGAAACCGTAGTTTTGCCAAAGTCCCAATCTCCTCTAGACAGCCTTTTCCATAGGGAGGCCGTGGAGCGAATCAGCATAAAGTCGTTGGCATGGCTTTTGCAAGATAAAAGAATCAAAACCAAGCAAGGTATACCTCAAGCTTTAGCAAGCTATACCTGAAGGAACAGAAAGGAGCTAAAAACATGAAAAGGCGTGATTTCATTAAATCCATGGCCGCCGTCGGGAGTGTTACAGCCATTGGCTTAGGAATAGAAAAAATTCCCCGGGTCATCGCCGGCGAAGCCATCACCAATCCTACACCTTATGATGGGGATGCCCTGCCGGTAGAAATGAAAATCGATAAGGCCACCGGGGAAATCATTCTCAATCAGGACGTTGCTTTAAAGAACAGTGTCTGCCTGGGCTGTTGGAGCAATTGCGGCAATCGGGTGAAAGTGGATAAAAAAAGCGGCAAGATCCTGCGCGTAGTCGGTAATCCTTACCACCCCAGCTGTGCCGAACCGCACCTCCCCTTTGACACTCCGCTGAAGGAGTCCTACCTTTCCTTAGGTCAGTACCAGGAGAATGGCCACACCCAAAGGGCCACGGTCTGCCAAAGAGGGAACTCCGCTTTCCAAATGGTCTATGAGCCCAACCGTATCCTCACTCCTCTTAAGCGGGCAGGTAAACGGGGCGAAGGGAAATGGCAGCCCATCACCTGGGAGCAGGCTTTAGAAGAAACCATCGAAGGGGGCCAGCTTTTTTCCGAGCTGGGAGAAAGTCAAACCATTGAAGGTCTGCGGCAGGTTCGTGACTTAGACACCCCCATCTATCCTGAGCAGCCGGGCTGGGGTGTAAAGGCCAACCAATTTGTCTTCATCGGTGGCCGGGATGACGGACGGACACCTTTCGCGAAGCGTTTTGTCAATAACTCCTATGGTTCCCCCAATCATTTCGGCCATGGCGGTATCTGCGGAATCAGCCGCCGGGTTGCCTATCTGGCCTTCCTGGATACCTGGGATAAAAAACCCCATATGAAGGCCGATTATATGGGAGCGGAGTTTATTATGTTCTTTGGCAATGCACCGGGTCAGGCTGGAGCTCCCTTTCAGCCTATGGCCCGGAAATCGGCTTTAGCCCAGGCTGAAAACGGCATGAAAGCGGTCATCGTCGATCCCGTGCTCCAAAACGGCATGTACAACTCGCCGAAGGCGGAGGAATCCTCCTGGGTACCCATTCGTCCGGGGGGAGATGGCGCCCTGGCTATGGCTATGGTTCGTTGGGCCATTGAGAATGAAAAGTACAATGAAAACTATTTGCTATCCCCCAGCAAGGAAGCGGCTCAGAAAAAGAAGTTCCCCTCCTGGACCAATGCCACCTACCTGGTCATTCAGGAAGAAGGACATGCCGACTACGGGAAATTTCTCCTGGGAGAACAGATTGGCCTGGCCGAAAAGGCCGATGAGACCAATCCCAATTATGTGGTTATCGATCAAAAGTCCGGGGAGCCTACTCTCTGTAAAGCTGCAGAGAATGGCACCCTCTTCTACACCGGTAAAATCGCCCTTGGCGATGCCATGGTTACTGTGAAGAGTTCCCTGCAGATTCTCAGGGATGAAGCCACTTCCTATACCTATGAGGAATATGCCCAAGAGTCAGGCTTAAGCCAGGAACGGCTCATCAGCCTGGCTAAGGAATATTTCAGTCATGGGACCAAAGCAGCTACGGATCATCACGGCGGAGTGTCCATGCACTCCAACGGTTTTTATGGCTCCCTGGCTGTGGCGACCCTTAATGCTTTAAATGGCAATATCAATAAAAAAGGCGGCTCAACCAAGAGCGGCGGCGGCTATATCGCCGATGATGCGGGCAAACGCTATGATTTTGCCAAGGTCCCCGGAGGAGTCAAGCCCAAAGGGGTCAAAATCAGCCGGGAAGGAAAAGCCTATGAAGAGACTCCGGAATACAAGGCCAGAAAAGCCAAAGGAGAAAATCCCTATCCCGCTACCTTACCCTGGAGTCCCTTAGCCGATAGTTTGGAGGGTCATGTGATTCCTTCCATGATGGCCGGCTATCCCTACACCGCCAAAATCCTCATGATGTGGATGGCCAATCCTCTCTATGCCACTCCGGGGCTGTTCCAGAAGGATGTGGAGGATTTTCTTAAGGATCCGGAAAAGCTCCCCTTGATTATTTCCATTGACATTATGATGGGGGACTCCACCCAATATGCAGACTATATTATTCCCGATACCACCTTCTATGAAAGCTGGGGAGTGCCGATCATCTGGAATCTGGTCTTAAGCAAGGCCCATGGGGCCCGCCGTCCCATCATTGATCCTCTGGTCCCCAAGACCAAAGAAGGGCACCCCTATTCCATGGAAGCCTATCTGATTGAGATTGCCAAACGCCTGAATCTTCCCGGCTATGGGGAGAAAGGCATTTTAGACGCGGAAGGAAAGCCCACCCCTTTGAACTCGGCAGCGGATTACTTCTTAAAGGCCATGGCCAATATCGCTTTTGATGAAACTCCCATTGCCGATATTGCGGCGGAGGAATTAGCCCTCTCCGGCTTGGCAGAGGATCTGAAGGATGTAAAAGCCAGCCTTTCCCCGGAAGAGTGGCAAAAAGTCTATTATCTGCTGGCCCGGGGGGGACGTTTCGAGGATTATGTGAAGAACTATGACGGGGATAACCTGACCAATAAATTCGGCAAAATCGTCAATATCTACAATCAAAAACTGGGCACCAGCATCAACTGCATGACCGGCCGATACAATCCCGGGACTGCCTGCTGGATTCCCCCTACTTTCGCCGACGGAAGAACCGTGGATGAGGTCTATCCCAGCCAGGAATGGCCCTTTATCGCCGTATCCTATAAGCCCCGCTATCGCACCGGTGCCTGCCTGGACAACGTCCCTCTGCTCAAGGGTATGCAGGATACCAACCACATCGAAATGAACCTTGAGGATGCTTCAGCCATGGGCATTGCGACAGGGGATAAGGTCAAGCTGATTACTCCCACCGGGGAAGTGGAGGGTATTGCCAAGGTCCGCCGGGGAGTGGGCAAAGGCTCCATCGGCATCGAATACGGTTACGGACATTGGGGCCAATCCGGGGACCAGGGCTTTGAAGTTGAGGGCAAAAAGCGTGCCGGGGACGCCAGGGATGGCAAAGGAATTCTCCTCAATCGCCTCGCTTTGCGGGATATCAGCTTAAAGACCCCTCACCCTCTGGTGGATCTGGTAGGCGGCTCAACCGATCGCAACACAGTTAAGGCAAAAATCGTTAAGCTCTAAAAACCCTCATAAGCTGCCTGAGCTGGATAACAGGTTTCATCCTCTGCTGATTCTGCGGCCCGGCAGGGGAGTTGACTATGACAACACCAAAAGGGGGGATAAACATGCCTGAAATTGAAGGAAGTGCCCGGGAGCGGGCTTTAGGCTATGAACTGCTGGCAAGTATTTTCCTTAATGAACCCACCTGGGAGCAGTTTAGGGTTTTAAAGAAATGGGCTGCCGATCTGGAGGAGTCCTGGCTGGAGGAGCTGCTGAGAGAGATAGAGGAAGGGGATCCTGAGCTGGAGGAATTGCAGCAAACTTATTATGATCTTTTCTTCGTTCCTGTCTCGGGACGCTTTGTGCCCCCTTTTGAAGCAGCTATTCGCGGAGCCCGGCGGCAGAAAGGCGGGAAGACCAAGTTCGGAGGATTTTGGGGGGATTCTACCCTGCAGATTAGTCATATTTATCAACAAATCGGCTTTGAGCCGGAAAAAATGACGATCTTTCAACCCCTTAAAGAAATGAATATTCCCGACCAGATTGGTTTTGAGCTTGCCGCCCTTGCCTATCTTTGTCAAACCGAAGAGGGTTGGCAAAAAGCAAAGAAAGACCTGGAAGCTCTTCATCATTGGCAAAAGGTCTTGTTGGAAGAACATTTGAATCAGTGGCTGCCTCAGCTCAGAGAAGAGCTGGCCGGAGCCGATCCCACAGGTTTCTACACTTATTTCGCAGGGCTGGCCGCAGAATTCTGCCGGGAAGAAGCGAGGATCCTAACCGGATCTCCGATACCGGAAAGCACCAGCAATGAAAACATCGAACGAGAGGAGTGGCAATCGTGACTGAACAATCGATTCGTTACGGCATGGTCATCGACTTGCGAAAATGTGTGGGCTGCAACGCCTGCACTGTTTCCTGCAAAATCGAGAACCATGTGCCGGATGGAAAATACCGTACTTGGGTCAAGGAAATGGAAAAGGGGACCTATCCGCAAGTGTCCCGTCATCGCTTGCCCCGCTTATGCAACCATTGTGATAATGCCCCCTGTGAGTCGGCCTGCCCTGTCCGGGCCACTTACCGGACGGAAGACGGCACTATTCTGATCGATTATGACCGCTGTATTGGCTGTAAATACTGTATGGCGGCCTGTCCTTATGATGCCCGCTTTGTTAACCCGGTGCGCAGAACGGCGGAGAAATGCACCTTCTGCTATCACAGAGTACAAATGGGACTGCTGCCGGCCTGTGTTACCACCTGTGTAGGAGGAGCCCGAATTTTTGGGGATCTGCATGATCCCAACAGTCTCGTTTCCCGACTGATAGCCAACAACCCTGTGCAGGTTCTCAAGCCGGAGATGAATACCCAACCGATGATCTACTACATTGGTGCCGACCAGGCTGTGCTGGGAGCGGACTATACAGATTTAGAGAAGGGGGGGAAATAAAATGGAAATAACCTATTTAGCCAATGTAGAACATCCGGTTCAGCTGGGTTATTTGATTTCCATCTATTTCTTCTACACAGGACTCAGTGCAGGCTCCTTCGTCCTTTCCAGCCTGGGAACAGTTTTCGGCATCCAAAAATATAAGCCCATCGCTAAGGCCGGGGTGGTCATGGCCATTGCCCTGCTGGCCGTTGCCCCCTTGCATCTTATCGCTGATTTGGAGCAGCCCGCCCGCTTTTATACCCTGTTCTTCCGCTTGAATCCCACCTCTGCCATTTCCTATGGCACCTTCCTGCTTACCCTCTATCCCCTGACCTGTATTTTTTATCTCTGGTTTATGATGCGCAAGGACTTTGCCCTGGGTGCCCAAAAACTAACGGGCTTTCGCCAAGCTCTCTATTCCTTTTTAACCTTCGGCAAAAAGGATCTCTCCCCAGACGCCCTGGCCAGAGACCAAAAATGGATTAAGGGTTTGGGAACTTTGGGAGTACCCCTGGCCCTCTCTGTCCATGGCTACACAGGGTTTATTCTTGCCAATATGCAGGCCAGAGCCCTTTGGCATACGGGACTTATGCCCCTTATCTTCCTCATGTCCGCCATGGTTTCAGGTACAGGACTGCTGATCCTCATCCTGATCCTGACCCAACGCTATTTCTCCCCGGAAAGGGCACTTACCCCCCGGCGCAAAGCTGTTCTTCAGGATATTGCCCGCCTGATGATGTGGTTTATTGTGGTGGATGGGGTACTCATGGCAATTAACTTTATTATCCTCTACTTCGGCAATGCCGCAGGCTATGCCGCCGCCGAGATGCTGCTTAGGGGCAGCCACAGCACCATGTTCCTGGGCGTCGAGATTGGCTTGGGTCTTGTCATCCCCTTCGTCATCACCTTCTGGTCCAAGACCCGGAAATCCCTGGGGCTCATATCCCTGGCCTCCCTATTGACACTGCTGGGGGTTATCGCCATGCGGATCAATTTCGTAGTAGGCGGACAGCAGATTCCTTTAAGCGGGAATGCTCTTAACCCTTATCATGTTGAACCCAGACATCTAATGTTTTTAGGCTGCTTTGCAGTCCTCGAAGTGGTGATTCTCTATCTGGCCTTTAAGTTTTTACCGGTTTATGGCATAGAGCCCGAAAAGGAAAGAACCTCAGTCGAACACCATCTTCCTCCTTCCAGTGGGGTTTCAGTCCGCTCAAACTGAAGATAGATCAAGGGACTGTAATCTTACAGTTCCTTTTGCTTATTTTGACACCTCTTGATAGACTAAAAGAGATGTATATCAGCAAAGAGCCGGGACAATGAATGGGCAAAGGAAAGGGAGAATGCCAATGAAAAAAATGATCGCCTTGCTTTGTAGTGCTATGGTCATAGCCTTTCTCCTTTACGGTCACTTGAGCGGACTCTCCCCGACACCAAAGCAGCCGTATAAAGTCGGAGTCCTGGTCGCTAATGATTTAAGACTGGTCAAGGTGGACGGGTTGAAGGCCAGGCTCAGGGAAATGGGCTTGATCGAAGGGGAGAACATTGTTTTTCATATCGAAAATGGGGAGAGCGATCTCACTGACCTTACCGAATTAGGGAAAAAGTTGTTGCTGGAAAAGCCCGATATCCTGGTGGCCTCGGGAGCGGTCGAGGCCCTAAGTCTCAAAGAGCTCACCTCAGCGCTGGAATCGCCCCCGCCGATAGTATTCATGGGGACACTTTCCCCTAGTGTGATTGGCTTGGTGGAAGACACCCTTCGCCCGGGCAATCATTTAACAGGCTTAAATAATTATCATTACGAGCTGACGCCTAAGCGCTTTGAGTTATTGCACCGCCTGCTGCCGGAGATTAAAAAAGTAGCCATCCTGGGAGATACACGCGTTCCTTTTTTCGAACAAACCCAAGCGGGTCTGTATCAGGCCTCTCAGAAAATGGGCATTGAGCTGAGTACCTATACCCTAACCGACGTCCAAGAAATACAAGAGGTTTTTCGCAAAATTCAAGAGGCTGAGGAAGAAGGCATCGTTCTTTTGCCCGGATTCTTCCTGGAAAGCCATACCGAGGAAATTGTACAATATGCTTTAGCTTTTAAGATTCCCGTCTTTGGGGTTTATCCCCAGGATACTATGGCCGGTTGTCTGGCCTCTTACGGTATGTCCAATTGGAACCAGGGCACCCAGTCCGCCAATATGGTTTATAAAATTCTCCAGGGGCAAAACCCCGGGAAGATTCCTGTGGAGACACCGGACCGGATTATTTTCTCCGTCAATCTCCAAACAGCCGAACAGTTGGGAATCACTCCCTCTCAGGCAGTATTAAGTCTTGCCGATGAGGTGATTGATGATGAGTGAGAAAAGATTTCCCTGGTGGATGAGGATTAAAGCCCGGGTTTTGGTTTTTGGAGTACTGATGTCGGCGGTGCCTTTGCTCATTTTGGGTTTGGCCAGTTTTACGGCAGCCCAGGCTTATCTGGAAGAAAGTATTCAGAAACAAAATTCCGAGCGGGCTGCCCTTTTAGCCGGACAGATTCAGGATTTTATCCAGAATAATACCGATAGCTTAATCCAGGTGACTTCCACCAACGCTTTGGAATTGGTGGGGGCGGACCCACTGGCCAGAGAAACCGTACTGGGAACGATGCTGCGCGGGATACCCTATCTGGAGAGTTTGCAGGTGGCTGACCCTCAGGTTCAGGTTCTCGGCAAGGTTTCCCGACGGGAAGTGGACTATCCGGTGCAAGCGGGGGAAACTCTTCCCTGCCTGGATTTCTCTGCTACGGAAAGCTATTCCCTCAGTGAAGTTTTTTTCTCTGTGGATGGCCGGCCCCAAGTGTATTTGACGGTGAATATCATCGATCCCCAGACCCGCAGGAATCTGGGCTACCTCCAGGCGAAGACGGACCTTAAGGCTCTTTTCAATAAATTTACCAGTATCCAAATTGGGCAGGAGGGCATCATCTATCTTACGGATGGGAAAGGAAAGCTCATTGGCCATTCCGATTTCAGCCGGGTGCTGAGTCAAGAGGATATGACCCGAAACCCCAGCGTCCGCAATTTCTTGGCTGGGAAGCCCCCCAGCCTTGCCGAGAATGAGTATCCCAATACCGATGATACTCCAGTCCTTGGACTGTATGCGCCTGTAGGCAGTCCCCCTTGGGGAGTATTTATTGAGCAGCCGGTGCAGGAAGCTTATGAGCCCATTGCCCGCTTTGCCTTGCGGGTGATGGGAATGATGCTGGTTATTATTCTGGGGGTGACCTTGATTAGCATCTATTTTGGTCTGAAACTGACTCAACCCATAGAGAATTTGGAAGCGGGAGTTCGGAGGATTATTGCTACGGAGGATCTACAGGCCGAAGTGACTCAGGAAAGTGATGATGAAATTGGCCGGCTGGTGCAAGCCTTTAATAATCTTCTGCGCCGGCTTGCCGATAAGACGGCTAATCTGCAGGCTGAGCAGGAGCTGTTGGAAACGGTAGTCCATGGGATTGGGGCAGGGATGGCTCTTTTGGATCAGGAAAAACGGCTTATCTGGTGGAATTCCCTATTTGCCCAGTGGTTTGGCTCAGAGAATAAAAACTTTAAGAAGCTGGCCTGTGAAGAACTGCTGCGCGGGGAAGGGCCGGAATCTTCCTTTGAAGAAAACGGCAGGGTACTGGCGTTGGAAGTACAGGGAGACAAACGTTATCTGCGCCATTCCTATTACCGGCTCAGCTCCGGAAACCCGGAGAATGCCGCTTATTTGCTGCTTCTGGAAGATGTGACCCAGCAGGTAGAGATGGAGGCCCGGGTCATTCAGACAGAGAAAATGGCGACCGTTGGGCTGTTAGCCTCCGGGGTGGCTCATGAAATCAACAATCCCCTGGCCATTCTTTCCGCCCACAATGAGGATTTGCTGGATCGGCTCCAGGAGGAAGGGGAACTGCCCGGCAAGGCTGAGATTCAAGGTATCCTGAGTATCATCGCCAAACAGATTGAGCGCTGCAAACAGGTGACCGGCAGGCTTCTGGGCTATGCCCGGCCGGGCAGGCATGGTCCGGACAGGATGGATGCCAATAATGCCATTGAGCAGACGGCAGCTCTCTTGGCCTATCGTCTTAAACAAAAGAAAATGGTCCTCATCAAAGAAAGTGACCCCGGTCTCTGGGTGGAGGGTGATGAAAACGAATGGCAGCAGGTGGTGCTCAATATCCTAACCAATGCTATCGATGCCTCTGCAGAAGGCAGTCAGGTCATCGTGCGGGCTCAACGGGTTAAGAGACCTTTTGCCTCGGCGGAGGCCTTGCCTATAGATAAAGGGGATGAAATACAAATTGAGGTGGAAGACCAAGGGCAGGGGATTTCAGCCCAGTACCTTAAGAAGGTGTTTGATCCCTTCTTTACCACCAAACCTCCGGGTCAGGGCACGGGTCTGGGGCTTTTTGTCAGCTATGGTATCGTGCAAAAAATGCAGGGTAAGCTGTTTATTGAGAGTACCGAGGGGAAAGGGACAACCGTTCGCATTAATCTTCCCTTTCAGGGAAGGGGGGGTAGGCCATGAATGTTCATCAACGTGTCTTGATCTTAGACGATGAAGAGGATTTGCGTTCGATTCTCGCCCAGCGTTTAGGGCGGCGGGGATACGAGATTATGGAGGCGGCGACGGCTCAGGAAGGGATGGCCTTGCTCCGGGAAACTATTTTTGAGGCAGTTCTTTTGGATATTCGCCTGCCTGACGGAGATGGACTTCAGCTCTTGCAGGCAATGAAGAAGCGTCAGCCGGATCTTCAGGTGATTATGCTCACCGGCCATGGCACTTTGGAATCAGCCATTGAAGCTATGAAGGCAGGTGCTTATGATTACTTGACGAAGCCCTGCAATCTCTCCGAATTGGAGATTACGCTGCAGAAAGCTCTGGAGCAGAGAAAGCTCCTGGTGGAGAATACGGGACTGCGGCAAGTGGTTCACCGGCAAAACGCCCAACTCCCGATTATTGGTGATAGTGAGAAAATGCGATCCCTTAAAGAAATGACCCGCAAGATCGCTCAGACGGATACTCCTGTTCTTTTGCAAGGGGAGAGCGGGACAGGGAAGGAGTTGTTTGCCAGGGCACTCCATGTTTGGAGCCCCCGCAGCAGCCAGGCCTATATTCCCTTAAACGCCGGAGCGGTTCATGAGACGTTGATGGAAAGTGAACTCTTTGGTCATGAGAAGGGAGCCTTTACAGGAGCCAATGCGGTTAAACTGGGATTGGTGGAAATGGCTGACCAAGGCACCCTCTTCCTGGATGAAATCGGGGAGATGCCCTTAAATCTACAGGTTAAGCTTCTGCGCTTTATGGAGACCGGAGAGTTTCGGCGGGTAGGAGATAACCGCTTAAGGCGGGTCAACGTCCGTATTGTCACCGCCACCAACCGCAATCTCCCGGAGGAGGTGGAGGCCGGGCGCTTTCGCAAGGACCTCTACTACCGCCTGACCGGCATGGTCCTGCATATCCCACCCTTAAGGGAACGGAAGGGGGATATTCTCCAGCTGGCGGAGCATTTCCTCAGGACAGGGCAAAGGGGACACAGCCGAACAATTCATTTAGCCCCCGAGACACAGGAGGCTTTGCTGGCCTATGATTTCCCCGGCAATGTTCGGGAGTTGGCCCATCTCATTGAGCGGGGGATGATTTTAGCCGAAGGCCCATTGATTCGCATTAGGGATCTTTGGCCGGAGCATGGGGAAGGGCGAGGGAGCATTCAAACAGAACTTCCCTTGCCGGACGAGGAAAGAGCTGCTGAAATGGATGAAAAAGCCATCAAAACTGAAAGACAGGGAGAACAGGCAGAACAGGCAGAACAGGAAAATCAAGGTGATGTCTTAGCGGGATACCTCACTTTAGCGGAGATAGAGAAGGATTATATCCTTGCCACCATGAAAAAAGTGGATGGAAATAAAGCGCGGGCAGCCAGGCTGCTTGGCATCAGTGTCCGGAATCTTTATCGGAAAATGGAGGAGTACAGCTGACCTGGATATAAAATGAGACAAGGAAGAGCTCCTTGTCTCAAAATTATTAATGATCCATAGGCCTTTATCTTAAACATGACAGAAAGGGGAGAAGAGCCTCTCCATTACCAGTAGACGACTCTATCGATGTTAGCATAGCTGTTCAGTTTATGTTCGTCGAGAATAACCAACCCTTTTTTTCTCTTAACAATCGTTTCATCAGCTTTAAGATATTTTAAAATCTTAGACACTGTAACCGAGTGAATTCCCAGATATTGGCCAATCAATTTATTGTTAAAGCTGGCAACCACCCGTTCTCCATCGATGATTACTGAATGATCGAGCAGAAGTTTGCAGAGCTGGCCAAAGGTATTGCCATAGCTTTTAGCACGAAATCGTTCATTCACAGCCCGATGCTCTTTCATGGCCAGTTGAATCATCTCCACACAGAGCTCTTGATGGCTTACAACGTAATTATAAAAATCGTCACAAGGTATTTTATAGCAGCAACATTTAGTATGAGCTACGAA
This sequence comes from Desulfitobacterium sp. LBE, assembly GCF_007830365.1. Classification (NCBI taxonomy): domain Bacteria; kingdom Bacillati; phylum Bacillota; class Clostridia; order Eubacteriales; family Desulfitobacteriaceae; genus Desulfitobacterium; species Desulfitobacterium sp. LBE. Next base: position 3,705,540 of record NZ_VLKD01000001.1, read on the forward strand.
ATTGCAGGTACTGATTCTGCCGGCAAACAAGATTAAAGAGCCAAGGACCGATTCCAAACCGATGCTGGCAGAACTCTTTATGCCATAAACGATTTCCGAGCCTTTAACCGAAGTATCGGTGCGATAACAAACCCCGGAGACTATTTTATAGACATAGTTAATCTTTTCATTCTGATGAATAATGTACTCACCTTTATTAAATTCGCAATAGGTTTTCAAAGGAAGTTCAGATAATTTCAGCATATTTGAGACCCTCCTTGAAATGCTTAGGCACGGAGTGATATTTCTTGCGAAAAAAATTTAAAGCCTCTAATTGCAGTATACCACAGGATAATTTTATGTGAAATTAGCTTCAAAGTATGAGATCTATACAGGATCCTTATATCAGCTGTGATGGGATGCCCCCAATTGAATTGGAGGCATAGCCTTACTAGGATCAACTATTAATCATGTTTATAAGCAAAGGTTTTTGCTGCAAGCCTTTTAGGCGTTGGGTTTCTTGTCCTTGGTTAAAAAGAATAAGAGTAGGATACCCTTCCACACCATACTTCTTAACGACTTCTTGGTTAAGATCAAAGTCGAGCTTCAGGATCTCTATATCATGGACATCTTTGGCAACATCATTGAGGACATACCCCAGCATTTTGCAAGGTCCACAAGTAGAGGAGTAGAAATCCACGAGCACTTTTCCCGTCTTTTTATTAAGCAGTTCTTCTAATTCAGTTCCATCGGATTCTCTTACGGTAACGGCCATTTAATCATTCTCCTTTTATTTAATCGTTTCAAGATACTTTGCTGCAGATTGAGCCGCTATGGCACCATCATTACAGGCGGTGATCACTTGTCTGAGATTCTTACAGATAACGTCTCCTGCACCGAAAACCCCCTTTGCCTGGGTGGTCATGGAAGCGTCCGTTTCAATATAGCCCTGAGAGTTGAGGATGCCAAGGTTCTTGAAAGACTCTGTGGTGGGCTGCAGCCCAATATACTCAAAGGCCCCGTCCGCCAACACCGTGATGCTCTCGCCGGTTTTGGTGGAGACGGCATTGAGTCCCAACCCTCCCCCAGGATTAAAGAAATTCTTGATATCGTAGTATTCGAATACTTCTACGTTAGGCAGTTGCCGTAATTTATCACAGGCTAACGGATCGGCGGTAAGATTCAATAAGGTTACGATAGTGACTTTTTTAGCCAGACCGGCTAAGAAGATGGCTTCTTCTACAGCGGAATTTCCACCACCGATGACGATGACTTCCTTATCCCGATAATGTGCGCCATCGCAAATAGCGCACCAGCTGATTTTCGAACCGGCAAAATCCAACTCTCCGGGAATTCCCAGCATTCTTGGCTTTGTTCCTGTGGCGATAATGACGGATTTTGCGTAATAAACGCACCCTTCTTGGCAAATAAGTTTTTTGAGCTCTTCTTCCGTTTGGATCTCTGTGACGGTACAATAATCAAACTCGACGCCCAATTCCTGAGTATGCTCGAACATCATAATAGCCAAATCAGCGCCTTGAATGGTTCCCATGCCGGTGTAATTCTGAATTTCATAGGTATTGATGATTTGTCCCCCTGGAGCTAACTTATCTAGCATGAGAACATGGAGATTAGCCCTTGCCGCGTAGATGGCGGCAGTCATACCTGCGGGACCGGCTCCAATAATAGCCACATCATAGTGTGTCATTTCTGTTTCCTCCTCAAAAATTCGGCGTTGATTGCCTTGAAGATAGAATCTCAAGGACAAGGAAGTTAAGTACAGTTAGGCTACAATAAACAAGACGGTTTGTCTTTCTTTATCATAGCCTACTGTCACGATAGCTTTTAGAAAAGATTCTCTGTTGGTCAGTCCTTGGAATTAAAGGTGAAGAGTCAATCCGGTGTCATATTTCTTCTCATCGATAATGAGAGAGACTTTGAACTCACCTGCTAAACCTTCCCGGCTGACAGGAAATTCGACGGCTCGATCGTCGGATTCCAAGAAAGTTCCTACACACATGGCCAGGAAAGGACGTTTGGTAGTGGGGATAAAATAGCTGTAAGCTTCTTCTCCTTCCAATTGCAGGAGAACCATTTGGCCTTTTTCAAAGCGAGCTTTAAATATAATGCGATCTTCTTCTAAACCGACTTTTACCCCATAACCTTCGGGGACCATGCCGCCTTCTTCTGTGGGAGGTAGGGTGAGGAATTTTTCGGTAACTCCTAAGGTTCCCAATATCTCACCTTGACCAAAGGTTAAGATGTCTTCAGCACAATAAAGTTTTAGCTTTTCAGCCCGGTAGTAGTTGGCGGGAAGCTGCATTTCGTACATGACCACATCATCTTTGAGCTCCACAGTGATGGAGTTGAATTCCGTATAGTGAAGATCATCCCCTACATATCTGGAGGGAGGGGTGTCGCAGGTTTCCCCTTTGTATTTTCCTATCCCGCCGGAGTGGACCAGATAATGTCCTTCTCCGTAGTACTCCACATTGCAGATATACGTAGAAAAGAATTCCGCTCCCCGTTCTTTGCCATACTGCCAAACTTGCCGGATTTCCATTTTTTCTGTATCGATTCTGTAACGCACACCACGGGAGAAATTGTCTTTAGCAGGAACATAGTTTTCCTTTATCTTGGCTCTCCAATGGCCATTGTCGAAACACATGATATCCCCGTCAGGGAGAACCACACAAGCATGCTGCTCATATTGCCAGTCGAAATCTCCATCTCCCACAGGTTTGAAGAAGTACTTATCCACCATATCCTGGGGCCAGCCTTCCGGGTCGCCGATGATCCAATTGAGTTTACCGGTTTCATAGTTGATGTTGATCACGGCATCTTGGTGACGTCCGGAGAGAGTTAAGGAGTTGGTTTTTTTGTCATACCAAACGGCGTTATTATGGAACCAGTCGTGTTGATCCTGGCTCCCCGATCCACCGACAGGATATTGAGGGAGAATTTGTTGATAATCCCATTTCTTAAGGATTTGCCCGGTCTTGCGGTCAACCAGGACGCACATGTCTTCCACGGTTCCCCGGGGGGGATCCTGGGTCAGGATGAGGAGGTTGCCGTCTTCCATTTCGAATTGGTCATGGTGGTAACCGCCGGGGAGACGATACTCTTTATAAATCTTGCCGATGATACCCAATTCGTAGAGACCGGTGGTATGGTAGGGGGGCAACATGAGGCGATCCGTACCGATCAGAAGGCGACCGTTCTTCACCCGTTTGAGGTCGAAGGCAAAGTTGATAGGTGAATACCAGCGGACTTCGCCGCGATAGTCATAGGCTGCTGTCATTGCCGGTGACGTAGGGCTGACAAACATCATATTATCCTGGAAATACTCCGGCGTTGTCGAGAACAGGGTGGGTTGCTTCACTTTATCAGGAAGTTCGTCGGTTTTGATCTCGAGGGTGTTTTTTTCCCCATTGGCTAAAGCAAGCTCTATTTCATTTTCATAGTTTCCGTAAAGACCGTAGACAGGAAGGATATGTTCCTTGGCTTCAGGGAAGTCAAAACGGATATTCCCAGCTTCTTCCTTGCCTTTAACGGTAATGGATACAGTGGTGGGCTGTTCTGTTTCAAATAGGATCAGGGCGGTTAAGGGAGCGATTAGATAAGGATTTAACTTGACATAAGGCTTTTGAAAGGAATAGCCGCCCTTCTGATACTCTGCTAAAAATTCTTGTTCCGCTCGATACTGGCTCGAAATAATGTGTTCGAATTCTTTGTACTTTACACTCATGATAGACCTCCTAAGAATTTATTTGATAGTTTTGAGTTTCCCTTGGCAAAAGAAGTGGATTAGAAGAGGAACTTAGCAATTTGATATCCGATTAAGGCATAGATCAATAGACCGGCAAAACAGATGGGAAAGCCAAATTTCAGAATGTAGTTTAATTCGATAAGATCCTTCCGGGCGTGCATCATGCCTGCATAAGGAGAAGCCGCTGGAGTAAGAAAAGCAAAGAAGGCTCCCATAGTAAGGCACATGGATACGGCCACAATATTTAGAGCGGGATATTGGTCGGCAAAGGCAAGCACGACGGGAAGCAGGATAATGGTCATGCCGGCATTGTTGGCGAAGTTGGTGGTGATGAGGATGAAGATCAGGAGCAATCCCACAAAGACTAGTTCCGGTTTGTCACCAAGGAGGGGCTGAAGGATCTGGACCAGCCATAGTTTAATTCCGGTAGCTTCATTGGATACAGCATCGGCGCCGTACATAGCCGCAGCCACCAGGAAATAGATATCCCAGGATAGACTTTTGGCGGCGACTGCTTTATAGGGGAGGGCCGGTTTCCCGCCAATTTGAATGACCATTAGGACAATGACGCAAATGAAGGTCACACCCAGAGTTCCCATTTTGTTAAGTAAGGCGGTTATAGCCCAGGCTTTGGGCAGAATACTTGGAGCCATCAACAAGACGATATAGGCAAGAATGGATCCCAGAAAGAGCTTTTGCTGCAAGTTCATGGGCGGGAGAGGGTTTTTCTTAAACTGTTCAATATTTACATTTTTAAATGAGGACAAATCGACTTTAAAGACAAATCGCGCCAGGAGCATTAGGGTAAAAATCATGATAAGGGACATAACAATGTTAAAGGTTACATAGGACACATAGTTCACTTGAAGACCGGAAATTTTTTGGAAAGTGCCCACAACCGCCAGGGCGGCGCCTTTAAAGGGGAACATGGGTTGACCGAAGGTAGCGGCCATATACACGCCAAAGATAGTAAGGGCATAGGCTTTATCGCCCTTTTCGACTTTAAATTCGTTAAGGAACTCAACAGCAATAGGCCAAAGAATCAGCAAACTGGCCAAAGGACTGGTCAAACCCGCAAGGAAAAAAGAAGAGAGAAAAAATACGGAGAGAAAGATGTAAGGCTTTCCATTAATCACTTTTCGTGTTAAGAACCAGCGGGCCAAATACTGGGTACATCCTGCATACTCCACGGCAGCGAAGAGAACCATGGAGATCATGACCAAAACAACCACTTCATTACCAAAGGCACTGAGGGCTACGTTTTTGATACTATCAAAGCCACACATAGCAAGAAGGAATAAACCTAAGAGACTGGGCCAAATGCTTTCTACGGCAGACCAGAGATAGACCATGCCGACGAAGATCGCCAGAACATGCATGCCGACTTCAGTGATGGGGCCGATGGGATCGAGAAGAGGGAATAATACCATAAAACCGATACCGATCATACTGTGGATAAGAGTCATGTTTAAAGAACCTTTTTTCTCAATTCCGGGTTTATTATTAAGCATGTTTTCACCCCTAATAATTATTTAAGTTGAGTTCTGTAAAGGGTTTACTTTATCCGGGTTATCTTGCCATGATCCCCCCAGTCGTCCATCATCTTATTCCTACTTTCACAAACAGTGTAGCAACAGGGTTAAATAAAAGAGATAACATACGCTAACAAAATGACGAAAATTTGATTTGATTATCCTTTTTATTTGGAAATCTTATGGGTCTAATTCATTCTCCTCTGGGTAAAGATAGTCCTAGAGGTGATGATGTATGTGGGGATTGAAAATCTTATCCGCAGTTCTTAGTGCAGGATTAATCTTATTTGGTGGGAGTGTTTTGCTGGCTGAGGGACAAGAAAGCTCCGCAGCAAAGGGCGGGCCGGTTCTAAAGACCCTTGAGGATTTCCCCAGTCCAATTCAAGGAAAGCCCCTGCGTGTGGCCGGGGAATATTATTCTGAAGAATTAGAGACCACTCTTTTTCACCCCGGAACGGATTATGCTCAAGCTGAGGGAGCTGTTATTCGGGTTAAACATGCCGGAAGAGTAACTTATGCCGGACCGGATCCATTCCTTGGTCATAAAGTTGAAGTGGATTGCGGTGAGGATTGGAGTGTCATCTATGGCGGGTTAAAAAATCTGCGTGTAAAAGAAGGGGATTGGTTGGACGTGGATCAGGCCATCGGGCAGATCGGCTACTACCCGGATATCTTCGGAACTATTGAACAAACTCATCTTCATTACGAGGTCCGGCATGGGGATCTGGTTCAGGTAGATATTAATTAAACAAGACTTCTTTCAGTCAAACGCGGGTTAGTTCAGTGATAATCTAGACGAAAAGAAGGGGACCACTGCAGGCTTCCGATTGAAAGCCGGCAGTGGTCCCTTTTTTCTTAACGGTGTGATTTGACTCACGCTGAACGGGAGGGATTTTCGGTACGATTTCCTTATGTTGCATTAGATACACTTTATTCGCTCCATTCAATGCTTCATTAGGAAAGGAGGGAATTAAGTTGGATCTTATGGATAGTGCCCCAATTATGGAAAATGGTCAAAAGAAAAGTAAACTCATTAACTATCTGGTTAAATTTAAGGGACATAAAAGAATCACGCCCCTTGTTTCCCCTGCTCCCTTAGACATTCTGATTACCTTGCTTGGCACTATGTTAGGTATCTCATTCTTAAGCATCTTACTGTTTATTTACGAGATTCCGATGCTGGCAGCCTCCCTGGGAGCATCAGCGGTCTTAGTCTATGGAGTTCCTGATGCCCCGCTGTCTCAACCACGCAATGTAATTTTAGGGCATACGTTTTCGGCAAGTATAGGGGTATTAACCTATCAGATTTTTGGAATAACATGGTGGTCGGTGACCTTAGGCGCGACTCTTGCTATACTGGTCATGTTGTTAACGAAAACCACTCATCCGCCGGGTGGGGCAACGGCCATGCTCGCCGTGCTTAATGGTGCCGGCCCCATGTTTATTGTTGCCCCAATGATCTCGGGCAGTATCATCTTGGTTTTGGTTGCAGTATTAGTCAATAATTTATCACCTAATCGGAATTACCCGCGCTATTGGTACTAAGCTAGAGGGAGAGGGTGTTATTGTGTTTGCCAAGATTCTTGTTCCAACGGATGGATCGGAATATTCCCGCAGAGCATTATTAGCAGCTTTAGAGATGGGCAAAAAATTTAATGGGGAGATTATACTGCTCAATGTGCTGATGACTCCTGAGGCGCTGGGGTATCTGCTCAGCGAGGATGCAACCGTGGTGCAACAGCAGTTTAATCCTAACGGTGAGGCCACCTTAGCGGCTACAACTAAAAATGTGGATCTGGGAGGAGTAAGGCTGACTTGCCGAGTAAAACCTGGTTACCCTGCCTTAGTAATCTTGGAGGAGATTGTCAGTGAAGATATCGATTTGGTTGTCATGGGTTATCGTGGCTATACTTCCCTGGCCGGAACATTCATGGGGAGCGTAAGTCAAAAGGTTCTCGCTAAAACATCAAGGCCGGTGCTGCTTATTAAGTAAGAATTCCGCCCTGAAACCCTTTGCCCAAATGGAGCGATTTTAACAAAATGGAGTGGAAAGCAGAAGAGCTCCCCTGATAAACTAATAGTATCTTTACATTAAATTGCGCCCAAAGGCGCTTTTTTTAAAAAAGAGGGTTAGCGGAAACTAACTCGAATAGTGAAGGAGGGAACGCTTTACCGTGGATAACACACTCCAGACCAAAGATCTGATCAACGTAGGACTATTTACTGCCATTTACTTTGTAGTGTTCTTTGTGGTGGCCATGGTGGGATACATACCGGTCATGCTGCTGGTCATTCCTTTTCTTTGCCCCTTGGCGGCGGGGATTCCCTTCATGCTCTTTCTTACCCGGGTGCAGAAATTCGGCATGGTCACTATCATGGGAACCATCCTTGGGCTGCTTATGTTTATCTTCGGCCATCCCTGGCCTTGTATCCCGCTTGGCATTGTTTGTGCTTTGCTGGGAGATTTTATCTTAAAGGGCGGCAGATACAGAAACTGGACTTCCATCCGCATGGGGTATGTGGTGTTTAGCGAATGGCTGATGGGTTTGATGTTCCCTTTGTTCTTTATGCGGGAATCTTACTTCGCCACTATTCGGGACGGTTATGGAGATGCTTATGCAGATAGCTTGATGGCCATTACTCCTACCTGGTTTTTTGGGTTCTTTGTTTTGATTATCGCTTTGGGAGCTTTAGCCGGTGCCTATCTGGGAAGAGCTGCTTTGAAAAAGCATTTTGAGAGGGCGGGAATTGCCTGAATGAATGGAGTAATTTTAGGTAAGGGCACAAAGACCCGGTTTTGGCTGGATCCCCGAACTAAGTTTATGATGCTTCTGGTCGTTAATATTGTTTTGGTCACCGGAGGATTCAGTGGTCCCTCGGCGGTGCTTCGGCCTGCTTTAGCTCTGCTGCCGTTTTTCTTGTTGCTGGTGGAGGGACGGCATCATCCGGCGCTGCTTTACGGGCTCCTTATACTGGGGGCTTTTTCCGCTGAGATCATGCTAATCAGCCGTAGTCAGGGCATGTGGAATCTGATGATAGTCATCTTCACCGGTGTCATTACCCGTTATCTGCCTGGCTTGGTGATGGGCTATTATGTGGTTACTACCACGAAAATTGCGGAACTTATCGGGGCGATGGAAGGTCTGGGCCTGCCCCAAAAAATCATTATTCCTTTTGCAGTGATGCTTCGCTTTATCCCCACGGTGGTTGAAGAAAATGCGGCCATCAATGACGCGATGCGGATGCGCGGGATCAGATTGGGAGGACAACGTCCGGGAGCTATGCTGGAATACCGGCTGATACCCATGATGATGTGCACTGTAAAGATCGGGGAAGAGCTTTCCGCGGCGGCTTTGACCAGAGGCTTGGGCAGACCTGTTAAGCGAACCAATATCTGCTCCATTGGCTTTGGCCTTATGGACTGGCTTATCATGGTGATTACTTGGGGAGCCCTGGCAATTTGGCTGGTAATGTAGAGGTGAGGAAGAAATGATTGAGCTTAAACAAGTATCTTTTGCTTATGGAAACGGTGAGAGAGACAGCGGGCTTGAGGATATTGAGCTGAAAGTTGAAGAGGGCGAATTTCTCCTGCTGTGCGGCGGCTCCGGCTGCGGGAAAACCACTTTAACACGTCTGCTCAACGGTTTAATTCCCAACTTTTATGGAGGGGTCCTTAAGGGACAGGTATGGGTCGGGGGCCTGGATGTTGCTAAGGCCCCTCTCTATGAGACGGCGGGGAAAGTAGGTTCGGTGTTTCAGAATCCCCGCAGCCAGTTTTTTAATATGGACACCACCGGTGAATTGGCCTTTGGTTGTGAAAATATGGGTCTGCCCCTAAAGGAGATTTGCGCCCGGGTGGAGAGGATTGCCCTTGAATTAGGATTAGAGCCTTTGCTGGATCGCAATATCTTTGCCTTATCAGGAGGAGAAAAGCAGAAAATTGCCTGTGGCGCTGTGGCGGCGCTGGGGCCTCAGGTTTATGTCTTAGATGAGCCCTCTTCCAATCTGGATGCTTTGGCTATCGAAGAATTACGAGCTCTTTTGACCAAGCTGAAGGCTCAGGGCAAAACCGTGATCATTGCTGAACATCGGTTGTACTATCTCCGTGAATTGGTGGATCGGGTAATCTATATGAAGAAAGGACGCATTCAGCAGGAATATTCAGGTCAGGAATTCCGCGCTTTGCCAAGGGGGGAACTGGATGCCATGGGGCTGCGTTCTTTATCCTTGGAGGGTTTACTGGAGGACGCCCCGCTACATTTACCAAGGACTGAGGGGGCCATTGCCTTGTCCGGCTTTTCCTTCGCCTATCCCCGGGGAGGCCGGAGCCTGGACATTAGGGAAACATTGTTCCCCCAAGGGGCGGTGGTTGCAGTTACCGGCCACAACGGAGCGGGAAAATCCACTTTGGCACGGTGTCTATGCGGTCTGGAAAAGAGGTGCCGCGGCAGGGTGGGGATGCAGGGGGAGAGTCTGGGAAGGAAGGAACGATTAAAGCGTTCTTATATGGTCATGCAGGATGTAAACCATCAATTATTTACAGAGAGCGTGCTGGATGAGGTGCTGATTTCCATGGGGCATCCGGATGTGAAGCAGGGGGAGGAAATCCTTAAAGGCCTCGATCTGTTGCAGTTCAAAGAGCGCCATCCCATGTCCCTATCCGGAGGCCAAAAACAGAGAGTTGCCATTGCTTCGGCGATAGCCTCCCGGCGGGAATTGATACTTTTTGATGAACCCACCAGTGGACTGGATCTGCTGCATATGCAGGGAGTAGCCCGGAGTCTGTCTCAATTAGCCGGGATAGGGAAAAGCGTCTTGGTTGTTACTCATGATCCGGAATTTATCCTGTCCTGCTGCACCCATATCCTGCATATGCAAGAAGGGAAAATCATTGATAACAGACCTTTGGATGCTTGTGGCAGGGGAAGGATGCTCTCCTATTTTCTTGAGGCGGTAAAGGAGCCTGGAGAAAGAAGGGAAAGGGTGGTGTGAACAGGATGACTTTAGAAGAAGCCGCTGATCTGGGGAAAAATGTGTCACCCATAGACAAGAGTGAAAGCTGTACCGTCTTCAGGCTTCAGGACAGCACCGGAGACGGTTTAATGAGGGTCTATCCGGTTTTTCCGGGAGTGAGCCTCCTCTATAATGATTTCCATCTGGAATCTTGTACGTCCTATTTTCGTCCCGGAACGGACATGTTTTGCATTGATCATTGTCGGGAAGGGCGGTTGGAGTGGGAGATGGAGGATGGCAGGTGTCAGTATATGGAGGCCGGCGATCTGCAGATGAGCACCCGTGTGGATCATGCCGGAATGTTCCGTTTTCCGCTGCGTCATTATCACGGCATCACGGTTGCCCTATGTCTTGAAGAGGCCGGGGCAGTGCTGCCGGGAATATTGGCAGGTTTTTCAGTGGATGTGAACGCCCTTCGGGACAAATTCTGCAGCAAGGGCCAGCTCTTTATTATGCGGGCAGGGGCAAGCATTGAGCATATTTTTTCCGAGCTTTATTCCGTACCGGAAACGATTCGGGACACCTTTTTTAAAATTAAGGTTCTGGAGATGCTGCTTTTCCTGAGTACCCTGGAGATTCCTGAAGGAAGCAGGGAAAGACCTTATTTTTATAAAACTCAGGTCGAAAAAGTTAAGAGTGTTATGGCCTTGATTACGGAAAACCCCCAGCACCATTACACTCTGGAGCAATTGTCCGTTGAGTTTGATTTTCCCATTACCGCTATGAAAAACTGCTTTAAAGGAGTGTATGGAACCTCGATCTATGCTTATAGCAAGTCCTACCGCATGAATGCCGCGGCTATCAAACTCCGTCAGACCAAAGAAAGCATCACAACGATTGCTCAGCAGATGGGCTATGACAATGCCAGCAAGTTCGCCGCCGCTTTTAAATCGGTCATGGGCATGACTCCGGCGGAATACCGAAAATCCATTGTCTGAATGGAGTGCCGATATCTGGAACGGAGTGGTAAGGAAGTAAAAATAAAGGTATTTTAAAGATGGTTAGCAGATGCTAATCATTTTTCTTTAGGAGGGGAGAACATGAAAAGCAAACAAAGAGGAACCCTTGCCACTATTTTTTATTTTGCCCAGGAGTGCAGGAGCAGAATGGTCCTTTCTGTTTTATGCGCCCTAATCAGTGTGGCAGCCGGTTTGGTTCCCTTTTGGGGTGTATACCAAATCATGATGCTCTTTTTTGGCGGGTCACCGGGAGCAGGGGATATTTTGTTTTGGTCTGGGATAAGTGTGGGGGGTTATGTGCTCAAGATCCTTTTTTATGGGATTTCCACCACCTTATCACACCGATCAGCCTATCAGATCTTAGAAAATATCCGTCTGGGAGCGACAGAAAGACTGATGTCCGCTCCTTTAGGGGAGGTCCTATCCCAACGGGCAGGAAAAATGAAGAACATCGTTGTGGACCGGGTAGAAACCATTGAACTGCCGCTGGCCCATATGATTCCTGAGGGCATTTCCAATTTTCTCTTTCCCTTAGCTATTTTTATTTATCTTGTTTTTATCGATTGGCGAATGGCCTTGGCTTCCCTGATCTGTGTACCTTTGGGAGCCATCGTCTACGGGATAATGATGAGAAACTTCAACAGTCAATATGCCGCCTATATGGAGGCCAGCAATCATGTCAACAGCATCATTGTGGAATACGTGGAGGGGATTCAGGTGATCAAGGCTTTTAATCAATCCACGGAATCCTATGAGAAGTTTGCCGGAGCAGTCTCCTCCTTCCGGGAATTCACCTTAGCCTGGTTTCAGAGCACCTGGAAGCTGATGAATCTGGGCAATGCGATTCTTCCTTCCACTTTGCTGGGAGTTCTGCCCGTGGGAGTGCTCCTTTATATCGAGGGGAGCCTGACTCCTGCTGAACTGACTCTCTCCATGATCCTGTCCTTAAGTATGGTGGCTCCCGTGACCTGGTTTACCGTTGCCGTCAATGAATGGAAGGCTGTTCAGTATGCCGTTAAGGATGTCAATGAGCTCCTGGAGCTCCCCAGTCTTCCGGATACAGCTTGCCCGGTCCAGCTGGCCTCTTTTGATGTAGAGCTTAAAGACGTTTCTTTTGCCTATAAAGAGAGCAAAGGGGATGTGCTCCGGGGCATCAATCTCCAAATTCCTGAGGGCAGCTATACGGCCTTGGTCGGTCCCTCCGGCGGGGGGAAATCAACCATTGCCCGGCTGATTGCCCGGTTCTGGGATGTGGGTAAGGGCTCTATCACCATCGGCGGCACGGACATCCGGAAAATTCCCCTTGCCCAGCTTTCCCAGCTGGTCAGTTTCGTCACTCAGGATAACTTTCTCTTCAATTGCTCTTTGCTGGAGAATATCCGCCTTGGCCAACCTACGGCCAGGGACGAGGAAGTCTATGCAGCCGCCCGAGCTGCCCAGTGTGAAGAGTTCATCTCCCGCCTGGAAAAAGGCTGGGCCACTCCCGCCGGTGAAGCCGGCGGCAAGCTTTCCGGGGGCGAACGCCAGAGAATTGCCATCGCCCGGGCCATCCTAAAGAACGCTCCTATCGTCATTCTCGATGAAGCCACAGCCTTCACCGATCCGGAAAATGAGGATAAGCTGCAGCGTTCCCTTGCTGTGCTGACCAAGGGGAAAACATTGCTGGTGATAGCCCACCGGCTATCGACCATAAAAAACGCCGACCAAATTTTTGTTCTGCAAGAGGGAAGAGTTGTTGCCGGGGGGACCCAGCAGGAACTTCTGGAAAAATGCGCCCTTTACCAAGATATGTGGCGGGCTCATACCGGGGCAAAAACTTGGGCGGCCAACAGCGGCAGGAAGGGGGAAATAGCCCATGCTTAAAACCATGCGCCGGCTGGTTGCCTGGACCGGAACCCGGAAAAATCGTCTGTACTGGGGATTTTTTTGGTCTTTTATCTCCACACTATTCACGGCTATGTCTGTTATGGCGGCTGCTTATGTCCTTAACCTGATGCTTGAGGATCAGGCCGGCCGGTTTGAACTGACTTCCATCTGGGCTCTTTACCTGCTGATTTTTATGGTGTTCATGATTTTGGGACGATTTTTCTTCTCCTATCTAAGGGCTGTTTTTCAGGAAAGTGTAGCTTATGAAGTGACCGCGGAGGAACGGATGAGCATCGGCAACCTGCTCAAGAGGGTTTCTTTAGGTTTCTTTGATCGCAATACCACCGGGGAGTTGGTGGGGGCAGTGACCACCGACCTATCCTTTGTGGAGATGTTCGCCATGAAAATGATCGACTCTGTGATCGGGGGATATGTCAGTGCCCTGGCCATGATCCTCTGCGTAGCCTTTTACAGCTGGGAGGTTGCAGTGATTTCAGTCCTGGGCACCCTATTATCGGCCTTGGCCCTGGGTCTGATGGGATTTTTCAGCCGCCGGAATGCGCCTGTTCATCAAAAGGCGCAAAATGAGATCATTGCGGCTACCCTGGAATATATACGGGGTATTCCCGTGGTTAAGGCCTACGGGAAGGAGGGAGTCTCGGTGGAAAGCATACACCGGGCCTATGGGAAGCACCGGCAGATCAATGTCAAGATTGAACAGGAGTATGTTCCCTGCAACTGCCTCCATCTTTTGGCTCTCAAATCGGCATCGGTGGTCATCGTGGCGATGTCCGCTTTTCAGGCGGTCCAAGGAAGTCTGCCCATCCCTGTCTTTCTGATGTTGGCGGTGTTTTCCTTTATGATTTTTAACCATGTGGAACAGATCAACAATGCCACCCACGTTCTGCAGGTGATTGGCCCAACCCTGGATAAACTGGAAAAGATCAAGGAAGCAGAGTTTATTGATGAGAAGGGCGAGGACAAGGTATTGGACAACTACACCATAGAGATGGCGGATGTGGTCTTTGCCTATGAGCAACGCAGGATTCTGGACGGAGTCTCTCTGACTGTTCCTCAAAATACGACGACGGCTATCGTAGGGCCTTCAGGCAGCGGCAAGACCACCATCTGCAATTTGATTGCCCGCTTCTACGATGTGGATTCCGGGAGTATTCGTATTGGAGGTACGGATGTGCGGGAGCTGACCTGTGATAGTCTCCTGAGCAATATCAGCATGGTTTTCCAGAATGTTTATCTGTTCCAGGACACCATAGTCAATAATATAAGATTCGGGAAGCCGGATGCCACCATGGCAGAGGTGACTGAAGCGGCCAGGCAGGCCCGTTGCCATGACTTCATATCAGCTTTGCCGGAGGGCTATAACACCATGGTGGGAGAAGGAGGCTCCTCCCTTTCCGGGGGGGAAAAACAGCGGATTTCCATAGCCCGGGCTATCCTAAAGAATGCCCCCATTGTCATTCTGGATGAGGCTACCGCCAGTGTGGATCCGGAAAATGAGCATTTTATTCAGGGGGCTCTCAGTGCCCTGACTCAGGGCAAAACCATCATCGTCATCGCTCACCGTATGCCCACCATTGAACATGCCGATCAAATTCTTGTTCTGGATGAGGGGCGCATCATTCAAAAGGGCACCTATAAGGAGCTGGTGGCCCAGGAGGGGTTGTTCCGGCGCTTTATCACCATTCGCCGGCAGGCTGAAAGTTGGAGTATCTAGTTTCACTGCCCATTAACCAATCCAGAACGTTCACATGCCGGATGCCGTCGTAATCCCGGTTGACGATAATATCATCCAGTGTCAGCAGCACCTTAGGGTAGTTGTCCCTGATCTTCTGAAGGGGTGCCAGTTCACGCTCCAGTGTCCTTTCATCCATCACCGACGCCGCTACTTGGTAGTAGGTGACGCTTGCCCCATACTGTGCTACGAAATCCACCTCGCCGCCGGGCATTTGGCCCATATAAATCTGGCAGCCCCGGCGCAGCAATTCCAGGTACACCACATTTTCCAGCAAATGCTCTAGGTCCGGACGGCGTTTGTTGCTCAGAAGCAGCTGGCGCATCCCCAGGTCGGCCATATAATATTTTTCCAAGCTGGCAAGATATTGCCTGCCCTTGATGTCGTACCGCTTGACCTGATAAATCAGCAGGCTGTCCATCAGCCCTTGCAGGTATTTTTCCACAGTACGGGAATCCACCTTGCGCCCGGAGGAGGTTAGGGTGTTGGCGACTTTGGTGCTGGACAAAAGGCTGCCGATATTGTCAAAGACAAATTTGATCACGTCCTCCAGCGTCATCACATCGGCAATTCGCTGCCTGGTGACCACGTCCTTTAAGAGAACTGAGCTGTAAATACCCCGCAGGTACTCCAGAATATCCTTTTCACTGCCCGTGAGCTGGAGGGCGTAGGGGAAAGAACTGTCCCGCAGGTAGCAATCAAACAGCTCCCGCCGGGGCAGCCGGTTACCCTGCACCGCCATGCCTTCACTATACTCGGCGAAGGAGAGGGGCAGCATCTGGAGTTTTACATAGCGCCCGGTCAGCAGCGTAGCCAGTTCTCCAGACATAAACCACGCGTTGGAACCGGTGATGTAAATGTCCACATTTTTTTGGATGAAAAGACTGTCCACTACTCTTTCAAACTGTTCCACATGCTGAATTTCATCCAGAAAGATGTAGTTCATACGATCAGGGAGCAGCAAAGGTCTGAGATGGCTATAGAGTTCACGATAATCGGTCAGGTGCTCGAAATTCAGCTCTTCGAAATTGATAAAAATGAGCTGGGATGATTCGATGCCATTTGCCAACAACCAATCCCGGTAAATTTCAAACAGAGTGGATTTGCCGCAGCGGCGGATGCCGGAGACCACCTTGATGATCTGCCGATCTTTATTGCGGATGAGAAAATCCAGATAAGTCTGTCGGTTGATACGGTACATGGGAGGCACCTCCTTGACGCTATTATATACATTATAATGCAGTAATAGACAAGGATGAATAAGTTTTTGCATTGGAATGAAAAAGAAAAGGGTTTTTGGAATACACTTCCAAGAACCCTTTTCTTTTAAACGTTTAATCAGGAAGTAAATGTTTTTAGGGTCTCCCCTTACCTGCTATGATAAGGAGTTGGTATCCACCCAGTCTTTAGCCTCGGCTACGGAATCCTCTGTGGGAATGGCTACCTTGGATTCGGCTTTCAATTCCTTGATATCGGCCCGCCAGGCGGCCGTATCATGCCGTTCAACGGGGTTAGCCATGAACTTTTCTTTGGATTTATTTTCGTTCATAAGTGAAGCCTCCTTAAATTCCATCCTGGATTTTGCCTCCGGGTTTAGTAGGGCATTTCCGCCATGCGCTTAAGGGTCCGGTATTTATCCTGGGCATGCTCCTCCGCCGCTTTGAACATTTCGCCGGCAATTTCGGGGAAGACGTTTTTGAGTGATGAATAGCGGATTTCTCCTTGGATAAAGTCCTGGAAGGAGCCTTTGGGCTCTTTGGAATCCAGGATAAAGGGATTTTTGCCCTGTTCCTTAAGACGAGGGTCATGACGCCACAGGTGCCAATAACCGGCGTCCACGGCCTTCTTCATCTGCGCCATACTGGTACCCATCCCTGTCTTGATGCCGTGGTTGATACAGGAAGCGTAGGCGATGATGATAGAAGGGCCTTTATAGCTTTCGGCTTCGGCAATGGCTTTCAAGGTGTGGTTCATATTGGCCCCCATGGCAATTTGCGCGACATAGATATAGCCATAGGTGGTGGAGATCAGGCCCAGGTCTTTTTTGCGGACTCTTTTACCGCCGGCGGCAAATTTGGCGATGGCTGCCGTTGGCGTGGCCTTGGAGGATTGGCCTCCGGTATTGGAGTAGACCTCTGTATCAAAGACAAAGATGTTAATGTCGTCCCCGCTGGCCAGGACATGGTCCACCCCATTGTAGCCGATGTCATAGGCAAAGCCGTCGCCGCCGAAGATCCAGACGGAGGGTTTAATCAGATAGTCTTTTTTAGCCATGATTTCCTGAAGGAGGGGATTGCGGTCAATATTCTCTTTTTGGAGAGCTTCCAGCAGCCGTGCGCTGGCCTTTTTGGACCCTTCACCTTCAGCGAAGTTATCCAGCCAGTCCTGGCAAGCTTCCTTCATTTCGCCGCTGATGTCGCTTTCAATTAACTGACGCATTACTTGAGCGAGTTTTTCCCGGATTTGCTTGGAGCCAAGATACATACCATAACCGAATTGAGCATTGTCTTCGAAGAGGGGATTCATCCAGGCCGGCCCTTTGCCCTCAGCATTGACGGTATAGGGCACGGAAGGAGCACTGCCTCCCCAGATGGAGGAACACCCGGTGGCATTGGCAATAATCATACGATCGCCATAGAGTTGGGTAATGAGGCGGGCATAAGGTGTCTCACCGCAGCCGGGACATGCACCGTTGAATTCCAGCAGGGGCCTTGCCAGCTGGCTGCCGAAGAGGGTCTTGACATCCAGCAGATCCCGCTTTTCCGTAACGGTCATGGCGAATTCCCAATTTTCGGCTTCCATTTCGATTTCATGATCGGCAGGCTCCATCACTAAAGCCTTGCCCGGTGCGGGACAGATATCGGCGCAGTTGCCGCAGCCGGTACAATCCAGGGGAGATACTTGAATCCGGTAATGGTAGCCTTCCAGCTTTTTGTTGATGGGTTTCTTGGTTTTAAAGGTATCCGGGGCTTGGGCTGATTCCTGATCGTCCAACAGGAAGGAACGTATGGTGGCATGGGGGCAGACATAGGCGCATTGATTGCATTGGATGCATTTATCGATCTGCCATTCAGGCACATAAACCGCGATTCCCCGTTTTTCGTATTTGGTGGTGCCTAAGGGGAAAGTGCCGTCTTCCCTGCCCACAAAAGCGCTGGTGGGCAGGTTGTCCCCTTCATGGCGGGCCATGGGGCGCTGAATATCTTTGACGAAAGCAGGCTCCTCTTTGATGGGCATGTTTTCATCAGGAACATCGGCCCAGGCTGGGGGAACGTTGACCTTGATCAGGGATTCAATCCCTTTGTCCACTGCCTTTTCGTTCATTTCTACAATCTTGGCGCCTTTTTTGCCGTAGACTTTATGGATAGAATCTTTTAAGTAACGAATGGCGTCTTCGATAGGAATAACGTTAGCCAGCTTAAAGAAAGCGGACTGCATAACCATGTTAATACGTCCGCCCAGACCGATCTCGCCGGCGATGGATATGGCGTCAATGAGGTAGAACTTAATATCATGTTTAGCGAGATAGCGTTTCAGATAGGCGGGCAGGTGATCTTCCACTTCCTCGGGGGTCCAGGAGCAGTTCAGGACAAAGGTGCCGCCTTTCTTCAGGCCTTTGACAATGTCATAGTTATAAATAAAGGATTTGTTATGACAAGCAATATAGTCGGCATCAAAAACCAGGTAAGAGGATTTTATGGGCTGCTTGCCAAAGCGTAAGTGGGAAATGGTGGTGCCGCCTGATTTTTTACTGTCATATTCGAAATAACCCTGGACATTAAGCTCCGTATTATCCCCGATGATCTTAATGGCGCTCTTGTTGGCCCCTACCGTTCCATCTGAGCCCAGCCCCCAGAACTTGCAGCGGATGGTTCCTTCCGGAGAAGCGTCGATGATCTCTTCTTCAGGCAAGGAGGTGTGGCTGACATCATCGATAATCCCGATGGTGAAGCGGTCTTTGGGTTGGGCTTGGTTGAGGTTTTTAAAGACGGCCAGGATCTGCGAGGGAGTGGTATCCTTGGAGCCTAAGCCATAGCGGCCGCCGACGATCACCGGGCGGGTTGCTTGATGGTTAAACATTTGGATGATGTCCAGATAGAGGGGCTCACCGGTGGAGCCAGGTTCTTTGGTGCGATCGAGGACGGCGATTTTTTTCACGGACTTAGGCAGGACATCGAAGAAATACCTGGAGCAGAAGGGGCGATAAAGGTGGACTTTGATCAAGCCCAAGCGCTCCCCTCTTTGCGCCAGGAAGTCGATGGTTTCTTCGATGGTGGTGCACACTGAACCCATGGCCACGATAATGTTCTCAGCATTGGGATCGCCATAGTATTGGAATGGATGGTATTCCCGTCCGCTGATTTTCTTGAATTCTTTGAAATAGTCTTCAATAATATCAGGGACTGCTTCATAGAAGGGATTGGAGACTTCCCGGCCTTGGAAATAAATATCCGGGTTTTGAGCCGTGCCTCTTAAAACCGGGTGGTTAGGGTTGAGGGCATTATCCCGGAATTGCTGAATCTTTTCGTAATCCACTAATTTAGCAATGTCTTCATAGGGAGTGACTTCGATTTTCTGCACTTCATGGGATGTTCTGAAGCCGTCAAAAAAGTGAAGATGAGGAATCCGTGATTTGATGGCGGCCAGATGAGCTATGTAGGCCATATCCATGGCTTCCTGAACATCGTTGGAACAAAGCATGGCAAAGCCTGTTTGGCGGCAGGCATTAATATCGGAGTGGTCACCAAAGATAGAGAGAGCATGAGTGGCCAGGCCCCGGGCGCTGACATGGAAGACGGCGGGCACCAGGTTTCCGGCCATCTTATACATTTCCGGGATCATCAGGAGCAGGCCCTGAGAAGCGGTATAGGTTGTGGTCAGGGCTCCGGCTTGCAGGGAACCATGCACTGCGGCTGCGGCCCCCGCCTCGGATTCCATCTCGACCACTTTGACAGGCTGATCAAAGATATTTCTGTGATTGTGGGCAGACCATTCGTCCACTGCTTCAGCCATGGGCGAGGAAGGTGTAATGGGGAAGATGGTCGCCACCTCAGTCAAAGCATAGGACGCTTCGGCTGCGGCTTGATTGGCATCCATCGTTTTCATTTTCTTTGCCACGAAACTACCTCCTTTAAAACAATGAGCATTTGGATTTAGGCTTAGTATTCGTTATTGGGAAACTCTCATACATTTTTTTGCGCTTTTGCTTGAATTTCAACCTATGCCGGGACCTGGCGAAAAAAGAAAACCGTTTCGAGCCTGACGGCATAGAAACGGTTTTAGTCTACAAGCTGGATTAAGCTGAATCCGGGGTCATAGATCCCCGCCTATAAGAAGATGGGAGTCATAGTGGTGTTTAAGAATAAATAGCTGAACAAAAGGATTTAATTTTTACCGCGTGAACAGACGATTAGAAGCGCCGAAGGCCCCTGCATTCCCAAGACCACCGAAACCAGCACCACCGAAGCCGGCATTCCCAAAACCAAAGTTACCGGTATTAGCGAAACCCCGATCAACAGTAACGTTGCGTGTTATCTGTTGAACATAGGGTTGAGGAACATCAACGATATTCTGACGATTAACCGTCACGACGGGTTGAATAACGGGGATCATTCTAGGGGTAAAAGTATCCCTTACGCAGTATTGTGGCGGGCAACAGATTGGTTTACCAACGCAGCCATACATTGCGAAACACCTCCTTTTTATATTACAGTGTATGATGCAAAAACCAAATTGGCAATGATTTACAATTTTTTCTGCAAAAAAATCTTATTTTTGAGTTATACAGCATTTACCAGTCGAAGACATCCTTCTGAGGATGTCTTTTTTGATTTTAAGTGCATATAAATGTATAAAATTTCGGTGCAAAAAAGGAGGGCTCAGGGTGCAGGAATATATCCGTAAACGGGTACTCGATATTGGCAATTATATAATGGAATCGAGCGCCACAGTAAGACAGACAGCAGATATCTTCGGAGTGAGTAAATCCACTGTTCATAAGGATGTCACGGAGAGGCTACCCCTGATCAATGAAAAGCTGGCTATGGAGGTTAAGCAAATACTGGAAAGCAATAAGGCAGAACGTCATATCCGGGGTGGTGAAGCCACTCGGAAAAAATATCAGGAGAGCTGAAAGCAGGTTTAGCAGGTTTATTTAGATAAATGTTCGGGAACTATAAGAAAGCAAGTTTTTCTGGATCATAAGGGGAAATATTAAAGGAATTAGTATAGTTTCATCGAATAAAAGAATGTGGTATATTATGTATAATCTCCCGCAGGGGAGATTGTACTTTTCGTTTAGGGATATATCGGAAAGATGGTTAAAACCAGGAACAGAAAATCAAGGCAGTCAGTGATGAGTGAAGATGGACAAGCAGAAGAGTAAGAAAGGGGTACCACTTAAATGTTCGGTATAGACTTAGGAATTGACTTAGGAACGGCCAGTGTTTTGGTCTTCGCCAAAGGAAAAGGAATTGTTCTTCATGAGCCCTCGGTTCTGGCCATCGATAAGAATACCAATAAAAAAATAGCCGTTGGGGAAGAAGCCAGAATGATGCTGGGGAGAACACCGGGGAATATTGTGGCTGTTCGCCCGATGCGGGATGGTGTCATCGCCGATTATCAAACCACAGAAATCATGCTTAAATACTTTTTGGAAAAGGCGGGGGCCCGGCGTTGGCCTTTGTTTAAGACCCGGGTGGTGGTCTGTATCCCTTCAGGAGTTACCGATGTTGAAGAGCGGGCAGTAAAGCAAGCCGCTTACCAAGCCGGAGCCAAACAGGTCAAAGTCATTGAAGAGCCCTATGCGGCAGCCTTGGGAGCGGGATTGGACATCTCCGGGCCTACGGGCAATATGATCGTGGATATCGGTGGGGGAACGTCGGATGTGGCCGTTCTTTCCCTGGAAGGGATTGTCACCAAGCGCAGTTTACGGGTCGGCGGCGATAAATTTGATGAAGCCATCATCCGCCATATCCGGCGTGAATATAACCTGATGATTGGGGAGCGGACAGCGGAAGAAGTAAAGATTGCTGTCGGTGCGGCTATTCCTGAGGGACGGCCTGATCATGCTGAAATCGATGTGCGGGGCAGGGATTTGGTCACAGGTCTTCCCAAAACCATTAATGTCAACTCCAAAGAGTGTTATCTTGCTCTGGAAGAAAATGTGGAAGCCATCGTGGGGGCGGTGAAGGAAGTACTGGAGCGGACTCCCCCTGAGCTTTCCGCCGATATCTTAAGCAAAGGAATCGTCATGACCGGAGGCGGAGCCCTGGTCTACGGGTTTGACACCCGGATTTCCAGGGAGACCGGTCTGCCGGTAACTCTGGCTGAAGATCCTATCTCATGTGTTGCTTTAGGGACAGGCAAGGTTCTGGATCAAAGCTTTTAGGTCACTGACATCAGGCAGTTTTTCAACAATACATAGAATTCTGGTGAAGACAAGCTTTACAGCCGAGGAAAGGGGCACTATCCGGTGAACAGATCGGAGAAGCTATTTCTCGGCTTTTTCTTTAGGAATGTGAATGTTTTAGTTTGGAGAGGTTTACCATGAGAGCAGATATACTTGGCGTAAAAGTGGACCGGGAGTCGATGGCGGAAACCGTCCTTAAAATCCGAAAAGCAGTAGAGGAACAGAGGCCCATTCAAGTGGTTACGGCTAATCCGGAGCTGATCTATGCTACGGGAAGGGACGTCCGCCTTAAGCAGCTGATTAATTCAGCTGAGGTTGTGACCCCGGATGGGGTAGGTGTGGTCTGGGCGGCCAAGCGCCTGGGCCATCCGGTAGCTGAGCGGGTAACAGGGATTGACTTAGTTGAAGCCCTTTTCCCCATAGCAGCTGAACAAGCCTGGGGGGTCTTTTTTCTGGGCAGCCAGCCCGGTGTTGCTGAAAAGGCAGCTGAGAAAGTTGCCGAAAAGCACCCCGGTTTCCGGTGGCAAGCAGCTCACGGCTATTTCAGCCGCGAAGAAGAGCCGGCCTTGCTGGAGCAAATCCGCGAATTTAAGCCGGATCTTCTTCTGATCGGTTTGGGAGCACCCCGTCAGGAGTTTTGGATGTTTTCCCATCTTGATTTAAACACGGTCAGCATTGGTGTGGGGGGCAGCTTTGATGCTCTGGCTGGAATCAACAAAAGAGCTCCCCAGTGGATTCGCCATATCCGCCTGGAGTGGCTCTATCGTTTGCTTAAGCAGCCCTCCCGTTTGAAACGTCAACTGGTTCTTCCTCGCTTCGCCTGGAAGGTCATATGCTCCGGTAAGGAGCAAAAGAGAACCCGGAAAGTAAGGTAGTATTCCTTGCCAGCGGCAGCTTAACACTTTATTTTTCCGCACCGACTAAAGACGGCTCCCCTAGGCGTACTAATGAACAGGAGGTTGAAAAATGCCTGAATGGGAATTCAAATGGTCCTGGGAGAAGATAACACTCGACCCACAGGCCAGAGAGGACTTTTTACAGGAGTCTCAGCCTTTTATTCGTCATGTTTCCATTCAGACGTGTCATCGCACTTTAGAATGGGGTAGAGATGAAGAATTATCCGAGGCTTTAATCGCCTTTAATGAAGCTATTGAACATTATGAAGAAGAACGAGGCGTGCCTTTTTTAGCCTATGCCCGGCTCCTGATCAAACGCCGGCTTATTGATTATTACCGCAAGCAGCGTTTGCGGGAAGCCTTGCCTATGGATCAGGATGAGGTAGGGCAGGCTGTTGATATTCATGTAGGGCTCCAGGAATTTCGTGAACGTCAGCAAAATCAGGAAAGAGCGGCTGAGATTCAGGAATTTTCCTTAGCCCTGAAAAAATATGGCCTATCTTTTCAAGTCCTGGCTGAAGTGTGCCCCAAACACCGGGATAGCCGGGAAACTCTGCTCGGGGTGGCCCGAACCCTGGCACTGTCTCCGGAGTTATGGCAGCAAGTGGAGAAGACAGGCAAGCTCCCCATGCAAGCCCTGACCTTAAAGACCAAAGTTCACCCCAAAGTACTGGAACGGGGGCGGAAATATATTCTGGCGGTAGCCTTATTGATTGCTAATCAACATGATTATATTTACTTAAGGGAATATGTACTCCCGGAGGAAAGGAGGGCTGAAGGATGAGCCAAATTAAGGCTGTTGTCTTAGAGAAACATAAGAATTCCATTACCGTACTAACAGGGGATGGAGCTTTTCAAACCTTAAAGTACAAAGGGGATGCGGAGGTCGGGGAGGAAATCCAATTGCCGGTCCAAAGCAGCGCAACCTTTTGGCGAATAGGGGCAAGTGTCGCTGCGGTAGTTCTGCTGGCATTGATGGGGATTTTCGGATGGAATGCCTGGCAGCCAAGGACCGCAGTGGCCATGATTTCTCTGGATATTAACCCCAGCCTTCAGCTTACCGTGGATCAAAAGGGAGAAGTTCTGGAGCTGGAATCCCTGAACTCCGAGGCTGAACAGCTGGTCACCGGACTAGCCCTGAAAGGAAAGTCATGGGGAGAGGCTTTGAATAAAATTATTCAAAAATCGGTGGCCTTAAATTATTTGAACGAAGAAGAAAACTGGGTTGTGGTAGGATATTCAGCCGCGGCACCGGACCAAAAGGAGCCCTCCGCCAAATCCAGTACGATTAATACTGAAGCAATAACCCAACAAGTTCAACAGGCTGTGCATGAGCAAGGGCTTAAGCCTACCGTAGCGGTCTATGAATTGACCTCTGAGCAAAAAAAGCAAGCTCAAGAGACGGGGCTCACCTTGGGAGAGTATGCTTTAGCAGATACTGCTCAGAAGGCAGGTATTAAGGTAGAGCCTAAGGATTTAAAAGCGAAGGAAGAGCGAGCCCGCTTATTGGAAACTCCGGAAATTCAGGAGCAGATGCGTAAAGATAAGCTCATTATTGAAGCCATGAGTAATAAAACCAATCAGGGTGAGGGCAAGGATAAAAAGGAAGGCTACGGTAAAAGTAAGTGGTATAACCTGGATAGAGAGAAAAATAATCAAAAAAGTACCAAAGAACAGCCCAGAAACAGCATAGGCAATCCAAAGCCTTCCCAGGACAGCAATAAGAGCAGCAATAACGATGACAATAAGAACAACAATAAGAACAAGAATAAAGATAGGAGTAAAGATAAGGACAAAGATAGAGATTACGGTTCCGGCACGAAAGGGAAGGGAACCGACAAAGGGGATGACCTGGAAAAAGGCCAAGACAACAGGTCTGATAGGACTGACAACCAAGGGAACAGTGACCGCAATAATGATCAAAATACCGACAAAGAAAAGCGCGGGGAGAAAAAAGGGGTTCCCGACTCTGATCAGAAGCAAAGCCCAAAGCAGGATGAACCAGCAGAAAAGGCCGGTAAGAGGGATAATCAGGATACTAAACAAAACAGCAATCGCAAAACTGAAGGGGATTCTCGAAATAGCTCCCAGAGTAACTGGAATTTTGGGAACTTCCTGAGAATGAACTATAGTCAACGTACTTAAATATGAAGCTCTCCTGAGGCAGAAGGTTCCATCGGAACTTCTCCCCGGGAGAGCTTTGTGCTGTCAGCATCTTTTTAATACTTCTTGATAAAAGTTCTCAGTTTGTCTGAGCATTTCCTGAACTCTGAAGTCCTGCCAACGCTGAGCGCCGGAGTCCAGGCAAGATTGAGCGAGCTCAGGGTTCTGGAGAAGGGTGCGGCAGGCCCCGGCAAGTTCCGCCGGTTGTCCCGGGGGAATCAAAAGGCCATCCAGAGAGGGGCGAATCAGTTCCGGTATCCCTCCCACAGCAGTGGCGACAAGAGGCAGATGAGCTTGCATGGCCTCAAGCAGAACGAGGCCCATGCCTTCGCTTAGGGAAGGGAGAATAAAAATATCCATAGCGGGCAGGGTTTGATAGGCATCGGGGAGATATCCTGTAAAAGTGTGGGGCAGCTCCCAAGCCTCAGCCTGTTCCTCAAGCTCCCTGTGCAGAGGTCCGTCGCCGATGATCAGAATATGGAGATGAGGGAACTGGGGGCGTAAGATGTGAGCAGCTTCTAAAAGCGTGTGAAGCCCTTTGGTGGGATGCAGCCGGGCGACGCTGCCGAGAACCAGGGCATCCTTGGGTATACCCCATGTCCGGCGGAAGCTTTCCCGCAATTCCCCCCGCCGCTCACTGGTGGCCAGCTGAGGCAGAGGCGGGATGCCATTATAGATGGTGCGGATTCTTTGCCCGCCGCGACGGGCCACTTCTTCAGCCAAAGCTTCGGAAACGGTGATAATCCCGGAGGTCAAGGGCAGGGTCAGCCGGTCTAAAGCCAGGGCCAAGCAGGCCGCGGCAGGTGAAAGATAATCCCGCTTTAGGGAACTGTGAACCGTGCTGACCACAGGTAGTTTCAAGCAACCTCCGGCCAGTCTCCCCAAAAGATTGGCCCGGGAGCCGTGGGTATGGATGAGAGAGAACTTTTCCCGACGTATATCGGCCATAAGCTTTGGCAAAGGGGATAAATCCAGAGCGTGCTTCATGGGAAAACGCAAGGTAGGAATGCCTTTCTCTTCAGTGGAGCGGGCGAAAGGCCCATCGATTAAAGAGCCTGAGGTTAAGGAAAAGGCAGCTTTATCGATCCCTTGCAGCAAGGTCAGGACATGCTGTTCGGCGCCGCCGATTTCGCCGCCGCCGATTAATTGCAAAATTTTATAGGTTGGCACGGGGATTCTTCCCTTCTTCCCGAAACTCGGTTATACTAAAGTATAAGCAAATTGTGACTAGGTATCAAAATAGTGGTTTTGAGCAAAAACGAAGCGTATAAAAATGTTGATAAAAAAGTTATAAATCAGGAGGTTTTTTTATGTTAGAAAGTCAGGAGATTCAAAAGATAATACCCCACCGCTATCCCTTTTTGCTGGTGGATAGGATTCTGGAGTTGGAAGATGGCAAACGGGGGGTGGGCTTGAAGAATGTTTCCGGCAACGAGCCTTTCTTCCAGGGGCATTTTCCCGGCTATCCGGTAATGCCCGGTGTGCTGATTATGGAAGCTCTGGCCCAGGTAGGGGCTGTGATTCTTTTGAAAATGCCGGAATACGCAGGACATATTGCGCTTTTTGCCGGGCTGGAAGACGTTCGGTTCCGCCGGCAAGTGATCCCCGGCGACCAGCTACGGCTGGAAGTTGAGTTATTAAAACTCAAGCGGGGGCTTGGTGTGGCACAAGGAAAAGCCTATGTAGGAGAAAATTTAGCTGCCGAGGGCACCTTAAAATTTGCTGTCGGTCCTAAATTAGAGGATTAAGGAACGCCGCTGAGTTTAGTATAGCATAAACATTACATTACCTATAGCGAGTGAGGGGGCCATCATTTC
Source organism: Desulfitobacterium sp. LBE (assembly GCF_007830365.1). Classification (NCBI taxonomy): domain Bacteria; kingdom Bacillati; phylum Bacillota; class Clostridia; order Eubacteriales; family Desulfitobacteriaceae; genus Desulfitobacterium; species Desulfitobacterium sp. LBE. The sequence continues at coordinate 3,732,698 of NZ_VLKD01000001.1, forward strand.
CGAAAAGACAAATTGCCCTATCCTAAACTCTTGCATAGTTTAGGGTAGGGGGGAGTATGATGGGTGTACAGCTTACCGGATTAGGGGTAATTGTGGCTTTGTTATGGATTATCGCGGATTATTGGGAGTGGACGGTTCCGGAAGGACTCGGCCATAAAATCACCGCTTGGAAGAGAAAGTCTTATTGCTCCCAAATCACCGTTAAATTTACTAATCAAGAATCTATCTACCGGCAGGAGCAATTTGCTTTTTCTTTAAAACGCTTTCTGGGGGAGATGGAGCGGAAAATGGGCTTGCCCGTCCATTGTGAGATTGAGCTGTGGGGAGAGCAGGATGAGTATACTGAGGAAGAGCTCCTCTACCTTAAATGCTTGAATCAATCCTTCTCCGGATTTACATGGTCCATTCAAGAAAGAATCCCCCAACCGCAGTTGGGGGATCAGGGTTCCAGTTAAGAAGGGTCATTTGGTAAGGCGCATGCTCGATGAAGATTTTGCGTCGGGTGTTTCTTTTGAATCGCCCTTGGGTTTGTTGTCGCGATCTTTATGATGCTTTTTCCCAAAATCGACCTTGCCGTTGGCCAGGTCCTCTTCTACTTTCTTTTGCCGTTCTTTAATCGCATCTTTGATCTTTTCAGCCTTTTCCTTTTCCAGGATTCCGGCTTCCACTTTCTTATCGATCATTTGCACCTTGAGCTCGACCATTTGTTGATGAAGAGCTTTGATTTCCGCCAGTTTGGCAGGATCCGGTGCCGTTGTGGTTGCCCCAAAAGCTGTTCCGGCGCCAAAGGTAAGGAAGGCGAGGGTCAATAAACTTACCGCGAACTTCTTCAACAATTTACACTCCTCCTTAATAATAGACGACTTTTTAACTGGAACGTTTTATAGAATACCCAGAAAAAGAAAGAAACATAGTGGTAATCCTTGGATGAATGTTTAAAATAAGCAGGGAATAGACAGTTCGGAGCGAATACTATACACATCGATCAATAAAACCCTTCTTATGGGATGCAAAGAGAGGGTTTTTTATGTTTTACTTTTTTGTTGCCGATTCAGGGGAGATGACACTTTCCCCTTTAATAGATGATAAGCACTTGGCTGAGGAGGCTGAGGTCTTGCGGCCCGGGCTTCCTTTAAGCTTTGCCCAATCCCTGCTGGGAGAGATTGACGAGCAAAGGCAGGGCTCAGGAAGAGGCGGAGTATGGCCCTTATGGGGAGGCTATTCAAGAGAAAGGGGAGAGGACAAGAAGCGGGATGGAGCCTGGGTTAAAAGGGCAATGCTCAGAACCTTGAAAGGCTATCCGGGACTAAGGGATCAAAATTGGCGGTGGGAGAAGGGAAACTCTCCGGAGGCCTCTTGGCAGAATGGACTGAAGGATAATCTGGGGAGTATAACAGATAAGGAAAGGATTGGGGATTTCCTGGCCAGAACTGAGGGAAGATTATTAGCCAAGGCTGACCTGCAGCGGCTGGGGCAGGAATGTCGCTTATCTTATCCGGAGATTTTGAACCTCTGCCATGAGCAGGTCGGGAAAGGGGATGCCCAATGGATTCCGGCCGTGACAAGAGTAGGAAAAGGCTGGAGATGTGAGCGCTGCGGGGAGACTAAGGTCGAAGAGTGGATAAGCATCTATGGGCCGGCTGCCACTTGCCCGGCTTGTACCGCTTTAGGAGCAGTAAGTTCACTCCATGAGCTTTACCGAAGCGGGGGTCCCTCTCAAACTATGTTTTCCTCCTCTACAGAGTCAGATCATCTGAGCTATTCCTCTTTTTCCGACTGTGGGAACATGGCTTGGGAATTTTCACCCCGTTGGGAGCTTAGTCCTGCCCAAAAGCTTGCTGCCCAACAGGTCTTAGAGTTTGTAAAAGAAGGTGCCGGCGAAAGGGGCGTCATTCAGGGTAGAAACGTTGAGAAGGAAGTGTTGCTCTGGGCAGCTTGTGGAGCAGGGAAAACCGAGGTCTGTTTTCCGGCCGCAGCATGGGCCCTTGAACAAGGGAAAAAGGTATTATTCGCGGCACCTCGTCAAGATGTGGTTCTGGATGTAGCCCCTCGTCTTCAGCGGGATTTTCCCGGCTTAAAGCTGAGTGTTCTCACCGGAACAAGCCAGGAGCGTTTTACGCCGGCTCCCTTTGTTCTGGCAACCACACACCAAATTCTGCGTTTTTACCAGGCTTTTGATTTAATCTTCCTTGACGAAATGGACGCCTTTCCCTATTATGGCAGTACAGCCTTGGCTTGGGGAATGGATCGGGCGTTGAGAACGGGAGGGAAAAGGGCCTATCTGACGGCTACTCCCTCCCGGGAAAGTTTGGAGAAGGTTAAAGCAGGGAGGATGGAACTGATCCGCCTGACCGCACGCCACCATGGCAAGGCAGTTCCGTTACCGCAGTGGCGCAAGATTGGGGGAAGTATGGCACCTGAGCATGGATGCTCTGGAGAGCAGGGAGAAAAGGTTCTTCAGTGGCTGAAGGAATTAGCCCTATGGGGTCCGGTGCTCCTCTTTGTGCCCAAGATATCCTGGGTCAACCCTTGGGTCGAAATCCTGAAGAAGGAGTTCCCCCAATGGTCAATCTCAGGAAGCTACAGTGCCGATCCCAATCGTACTGAAAAAATTGCGGCACTGCGGGAGGGAAGGTTCCGTATTTTTGTCTGCACTTCGATTCTGGAACGGGGAGTCACCCTGCCTAATGCTCAAATCATGGTTCTGGAGGCGGACCATGGGGTCTTTGACGAGAGAGCCTTGGTCCAAATGGCCGGACGGGTGGGGAGGACCCAGGAGAATCCCACCGGCAATGCCTTTTTCCTATCCCGCCAAAAGTCAGCTGCCATTGCAAAAGCGATTTATTGGATTAAGGAGCAAAATGAGCTGGCCTTCGCTCAGGGTTTAATTGACAATTAAGGAGGTTCCTTATGTCCGGCTCTATTTTTTCTCTATGGCAAGATATAAAAGACCTTGCCCGATCCCTGCTCTATGATAAGGAGTCAGCCTGTCTTCTCTGTGCAACCCATGTGTCAGGAGGCCAGGTTTTTTGTGATGATTGTAAGCAAACTTATTTCCGGCCGGATTTGAACCGGTGTAGCCATTGCGGCAAGCTTCTTGAATCTCAGCATACAGAATGTGAGGACTGCGTTGCGGGCAGAGGGCCCAAAGGTATGGAGCAGGCTGTGGCCTGGGGACATTATACGGGGGCTTGGCGGGAGTTCATTCAGAATGTAAAATTTAAATCCCAGCCTTATTTGCTGAAACGGCTCGGCCCGCCTCTGGGGGATTTTGCTCTTCGCCATCTGCCGCCTCCCCATTGGATTGTGCCTGTTCCTCTGCATGATGAACGATTAGGGGAAAGAGGCTTCAATCAGGCGGCAGCGATGGCCTCCCTGCTGCATTGGGAACTGGGGATTCCTTTGTGGGAGGGTTTGCACCGGGTTCAGCCCACTGCCCCGCAAGTGGGGTTAAGCCGGAAGGAGAGGCTGCATAATCTGGAGTCGGTTTTCCAAATAGTCTCTTCATCACGAGGGCTTAAGCAAATCCAAGGAGCCAGGGTTTGGCTTATCGATGATGTGACCACTACCGGTGCGACCTTGGAGCATTGTGCCAAGGTGTTGAAACGGGGTGGAGCGGCTCAGGTGTATGGGCTTGTTTTAGCCGCAGGTTTGGAGAAAGGACAGAAAAAGGACTATTCAGCCTCAGAATTCGGTGTTATAATAGGGTCGGATAGGCGTGAGTCTGTTACTATTTTTTAAGGTAAGGGGATTTTCTTCATGGCGTTTCAAGACAAAGAACTAGTATGCAAAGATTGCGGAACCACTTTCATTTTCACTGTAGGTGAACAAGAATTCTATGCAGAAAAAGGCTTCGAAAACGAGCCACAGCGTTGCAGAGACTGCCGTAATGCACGTAAAGCCAGCCGCAACAGCGGTGAAAGCCGTCAACGGGAAATGCACACAGTAGTTTGTGCAGAGTGCGGCGTTGAAACTCAAGTTCCATTTCAACCTACATCTGATCGTCCCGTTTACTGCCGCGATTGCTACCAAAACCACCGCGTAGGTCGCTAATCAGATAAACGAGAATATATGTGAGAGCATTGGAGTCTATCCAATGCTTTTTTTACAGCTTTTTTTATAAACAATTCTAATTATTATAAGAAAAAGATGTTGAATAAAGTTGCATCGTTATGTATAATAATCAATATCCATAAGACAAGTAAGAAGCTTTGCTAAAAAAGTAGCATGTTTTGCCCGTTGGATAAGTAAAGTAAAAAAGAAAACTAAAAGGAGAGGGATAAAAATGAAAAAGAGTTTACGCAATGGGATCATTGCTGTGGTCATGATGGGCTTGCTGGCCCTTACAGGCTGCGGCGGTAATCAAAGTCAGCCCCCTGCAAACGATGGGGCGAATAATGGAGCGAATGGGGGAGAAGAAAAAGTACTGAAGATCGGCTCCGCTATCGAGTATGCACCCTTTGAATTTATGGACAAACAGCAAACTCCTACAGGCTTTGATATCGATTTAATGAACGAAATCGCCAAAGACTTGGGATATACCGCGAAGTTTGAGTCGTCCTCCTTTGATGGGTTGGTCGCAGCAATTGGCCTGGGAAAATATGATGCCGTCATCTCGGCGATGACGATCACCGACGACCGTGCCAAGTCGGTTCTTTTCAGCGACCCTTATTTTGAATCCGCTCAAATAATCGCTGTTAAAAAAGGTTCAGCAATTAAATCAGAACAAGACTTAAAAGGTAAAAAAGTTGGTGTTCAACAAGGAACCACAGGTCAGTTTGCAGTTGAAGATCTGGGGATCGATCCCAGAAAATTCGATACCATCGGAGATGCCATCAACGATATGATGATTGGCGGCTCTGAGGCAGTGGTTGCCGATACCCCTACCCTTTACTATTTCATTACCCAGAACCCCAATATGGATATTGAGATCATCCCCAGCGCTTTCGAAAAAGAGTATTTTGGCATCGCCTTTAAGCTTGATAATAAAGAGTTGGCCGATCAAGTGAATGCCACGTTAAAGAAGTTTATGGACAATGGAAAATACAATGAGATCTATAAAAAATGGTTTAATGAGGATGCTCCTAAGTTCTAAGCCCGGCTCAGAATGATGATGACTCAAAACGCCTAGCAATGCTGGGCGTTTTGTTTCAGTATAATGTTTGTTTTGAGCGGAGGACAGGGGGATTTCTGGAGAAAAATGTCTGGACTATAATTCTTGAATAAACTTGCGATGAAATGTATAATTACGAAGGATTTAAAGAAGGATTCATGACATGTAATTAAAGGAGGATGTGGGTGTGGAACTCCATTGGGAATTAATGCTTGAGAGCGTCAATCCCTTGCTGAAAGGAACATTGATCACTCTGGAGCTTACGGCCGGGGCTGTGGCTATGGGGATTGTGATCGGCTTGTTTATGGCATTAATGCGTTTATCCAACAGCCGGATTTTACGGGGCTTCGCTATAGCCTATATTGATTTTTTCAGAGGGACGCCGCTTTTGGTTCAAATTCTCATGGTGTACTTCGCTGTTCCTCAGCTCTTGAATTTCCAGATTCCTGATAATTATCAGTTTATTGCTGGTATCTCGGCTATGGGTCTTAACTCGGGAGCCTATATTGCGGAGATTTTCCGGGCCGGGATTCAGTCCATTGATAAAGGGCAGGGAGAAGCGGCCCGGTCTTTGGGAATGACCCAGGGCCAAGCCATGAGACATGTTATTCTTCCTCAGGCCTTTAAACGGGTTATCCCCCCTCTGGGTAATGAGTTCATTGCTCTGCTCAAGGACTCTTCCCTGGTATCTTTTATTGCCCTTCAGGATCTTATGTATTCCGGGAAACTTATTGTAAGCCGTACCTATCAGCCCTTTGTTATTTATTTAGAAGTTGCTTTGTTCTATCTGGCCATGACTCTGATCCTTTCTCGGTTCGTGAATTATACAGAGAGGAGGTTCGGTAAAAGTGATAACCGTTAAAAATCTGCACAAGCATTTTGGCAAGCTGGAGGTCCTGCGCGGCATCGACTGCCATATTAAAGAAAAAGAGGTCGTGGTGGTTATTGGCCCCAGCGGTTCGGGGAAGAGCACGTTTCTGCGTTGTCTCAACAAGCTGGAGGAGCTCACATCCGGAGAAATCGTTGTGGATGGCATTCCTTTGAATTCGGAAACCAATGTGAACGCTATACGGCGGGAAGTGGGCATGGTTTTTCAACGGTTTAACCTGTTTCCCCATAAGACGGCTTTAGAAAACATTACCTTAGCTCCGGAAATTGTGCGCAAGACCAGCAAGCAGGAAACAGAATGGATGGCCATGGAGCTCTTGAAAAAAGTAGGCTTGGCAGATAAGGCCCATGAGTATCCCGAGCGGCTCTCGGGAGGGCAGCAGCAGCGGGTCGCTATTGCCAGGGCTCTCGCCATGCGCCCTAAAGTCATGCTCTTTGACGAACCTACCTCAGCCCTTGATCCCGAGATGGTCGGGGAGGTTCTGGCCGTCATGAAAGATCTGGCCAGGGAAGGCATGACCATGGTTGTGGTCACTCATGAAATGGGCTTTGCCCGGGAAGTAGGGGACCGGGTGATCTTTATGGATGAAGGAAGAATCATGGAGGAAGGGTCCCCGGCAGAACTCTTTGGCAACCCTCAGAATCCGCGCACTCAATCCTTCCTGAGCAAGATCCTTTAGATTTTTAATGTTTAAATCAGGGTCCTCCTGGGCATCCTTCCTAAGAGACTAGCTTTTTGGCAGATGGCCGGAGCTGTTAAGGAATCAAGGAGGTTTTTTTCTGTGTTGGGTAAAGTAAAGTGGTTTAGCAAACAAAAAGGGTATGGATTTATCGAAGGGGATCATGGACAGGATATTTTCGTTCATTTCTCTTCCATCATGGGTGACGGCTTCCGTACTTTAGAAGAAGGTCAAGGTGTGGAATTCGATATTGTCCAAGGTCCGCGGGGAGACCAGGCTTCTAATGTGCAAGCGAGATAAGTGATAGGGAGCGGAAGAGCTGCCGTATGGAGTTTTGACAAAGTTACTATCACATGAATAAAAAGAAGAATTGTTGGCATAATTTACAACGATTCTTCTTTTTTGCATATGGAAATTTAGTTAAAAGAGAAGAAAATTGTGGAAGGATTTTTTGCGTGAAGAGGGAATAATATATTAAGCAGATATTAAGGGGGTTTTACTATGAACATCAGCGTTCGCGGCAAACAAATGGAAGTCACCGATGCCCTGAAAGAGTACGTTTTAAAAAGGGTAGGCAAACTGGAGAAATACTCTGATGAGTTTATGGATGTTAAAGTAACCCTGCTGGTAGAGGAAGGCCGTCATCGCGTTGAGGTCACTGCACCCCTCCAGGGTATGATTCTTCGCGGCGAGGAAGAAAGCGGAGATATGTACGCTTCCATCGACCTGGTCGTCGAAAAGCTGGAGCGCCAAATTGATAAATACCGCACCCGGATCAACAAACGCATGCGCACTAAAGTCCTTAAAGATCATGAAATTGAGCATCCCGCCCTCTATGAAGATGATTCTGAAGAGGTTGTCCGTCACAAAAAATTCGGTACCAAACCCATGTCCGTGGAAGAAGCCATTATGCAGATGAACCTGGTAGGACATAACTTCTACGCCTTCACCAACATGGATACCAATGTCATCAATGTGGTTTATCGCCGGAGATCAGGCGACTATGGTCTCTTGGAGCCCGAAGATTGAGATAAAATTGAATAGGATGATTAAAACGAATGGTCTACGAGGGTAGACCATTCTTGTGTGCATATGGTTGTTTCAGGACGTTCCTACAGAAATTAACAAGGGATTTGCTCTGGAGCGGGATGCTCTTGGCTTGCACCCTTTTGGTTAGAGTGATAAAATGAGTTGATACCCTTGGACAGATGGAAAGGTGGTCAATAATGGGTTTCTTAAATAAACTTTTTGATGACAATGCTCGTGAGGTTAAAAAGTATCAGAAAAAGATTGCTGCGATTAATGACTTGGAGCCGGAAATCAAGGCGTTGTCTGATGAACAGCTCCGTGCCAAGACCGATGAATTTAAACAACGGCTGGAGAATGGAGAGAGTCTGGACAGCCTTTTGCCTGAGGCGTTTGCAGTGGTTCGTGAGGCTTCCTGGCGTGTCAATGGACAACGGCACTATGATGTGCAGCTGATCGGGGGGATGGTCCTGCATGATGGCCGGATCGCCGAGATGCGTACTGGGGAAGGAAAAACATTGGTGGCAACCCTTCCATCCTATCTGAATGCTTTGACAGGCCGCGGTGTTCATATCGTTACCGTCAACGACTATCTTGCCCGGCGTGACAGCGAAATGATGGGCCGCATTCACCAGTTCCTGGGATTATCGGTGGGTCTGATCGTTCATGGCTTAAACTATGCTCAGCGGCGGGAAAGCTATGCTGCAGATATAACCTATGGTACCAATAATGAATTTGGCTTTGATTATTTGCGTGATAATATGGTGACCCGTCCTGATGGGTTGGTTCAGCGGGAACTTCATTATGCTATCGTCGACGAAGTGGACTCCATTTTAATCGACGAAGCCCGTACCCCGTTGATTATTTCCGGGGAGGCGGACAAGCCGACCGAGCTCTATAACCGGATTGCCATGATTATTCCCCGCTTAAAGCCGGAAGAAGATTATAATGTCAATGAAAAAGACCGGGTGGTCACCTTGACTGAACAAGGGGTCAGCCGGGTTGAAACCATGCTCTCCGTAGAGAATCTCTTTGACGATCTGCACACAGAGCTGGCTCATCATGTGAACCAGGGCTTAAAAGCCCATGCCCTCTTTAAACTGGATCGGGATTATGTGGTTAAGGACGGGCAGGTTATCATCGTTGACGAATTTACCGGCCGTCTTATGTTTGGGCGCCGTTATTCGGAAGGATTGCACCAGGCGATTGAAGCTAAGGAAAAAGTGAAAATTGAAAAGGAATCTCAAACCTTAGCGACCATTACCTTCCAGAATTATTTCCGGATGTTTGAAAAACTTGCCGGTATGACCGGTACGGCGATGACGGAAGAACCGGAATTCAAAAAGATTTACAAATTAGATGTGGTGGAAATTCCCACCAATATGCCGATGATTCGTGAGGATCTGCCTGATGTGGTCTATCGGACTGAAGAAGGCAAGTTCAAGGCTGTGGTTGAGGAGATCATCGAACGCCACAAAAAAGGACAGCCGGTTCTGGTGGGAACCGTATCGGTGGAGAAGTCCGAGCGCTTAAGCAGTATGTTGGAGCGCCGCGGCATACCTCATCAAGTCCTGAATGCCAAGTTCCATGAGAAAGAAGCCGAGATCATTGCCGGAGCAGGCTTGAAGGGCATGGTTACCATCGCCACCAACATGGCGGGCCGTGGTACGGACATTATCCTGGGCGAAGAAGTAGCCCCACTGGGTGGTCTGCATATTATAGGTACAGAGCGCCACGAATCCCGCCGGATTGATAATCAGCTGCGCGGCCGTGCCGGACGTCAGGGAGACCCTGGTTCTTCCCAATTCTTCCTCTCTCTGGAAGATGATTTGATGCGCCTTTTTGGTGCGGATAATATCACCGGGATGATGGATAAATTAGGGATGGACGATTCCGTTCCCATTACCTCCAAGATGATCAGCCGCTCTGTAGAAACGGCTCAGCGCCGGGTGGAAAACAGAAACTTCGAAATCCGCAAGCATGTTCTTGATTATGATGATGTCATGAATCTGCAGCGGGAAGTCATCTATGCTCAACGCCGTCAGGTGCTGATGGGTGGCAACATTCAGGAGAGCATCGTCGATATGCTGGAAAAAGTGGTTCGGGAAACGGTGGATATGTTCGGCGCCCAGAGCCCCTATCCTGAAGAATGGGATCTTAACAGCTTCCTGGAATATGTGGAAAATGTCTTCCTGCCCAATCATGATATTACAGCCGAGCAAGTAGGAAGCATGGAAAAAGAAGAGATCGTGGAAATGCTTCTGGAGAGAGCACAAGCCCATTATAAAACCCGTGAAACAGCTTTTGGCGAAGAGATCATGCGGGAAATCGAGCGGGCTGTGATGCTGCAGGTCGTGGACAAGAAGTGGATGGATCATTTGGATGCCATGGATATGCTCCGGGAAGGCATTGGCCTGAGAGCTTATGGGCAAAAGAACCCTTTGGTGGAATATCGCCGTGAGGCTTATGATATGTTCCAGGGCATGATCAGCTCAATTCAGGAAGACACCATCCGCTATATTATGAGAGTGACACCTCAGGTGACGGAGCAAAAACCGGAAGAACCTCAGCATGTCCGCACCAACCGGGATGAGGAACAGCCGGCCCGTCCGGTTCATAATGAGGGGCCCCAAATCGGCCGCAACGATCCCTGTCCCTGCGGCAGCGGCAAGAAATACAAGAAATGCTGCGGAGCAGACAGTTAGTACAAGGTTTGAATGTTTTTGAATGTTACCGAGTACTAGAATAGTTACACGTAAGGCATAATGAGGCCCCCGGCTCAATATGCCTTACTTTTCGAAAACCATAAGGTGGTGAAAGTTAAGTGATATTTGAATGGAAAAAAGAGCTGGAAAGTTTAGAAGTGCGCTTAGCAGATTTGAGGGTTTCACTTTGACGTCCCTCAGCGTGAGGATAAAATCAGTATTTTAGAGATTGAACTGCAAAGGCCGGACTTTTGGGATAATCCAGAAGGGGCGCAAAAAGTGATGCAGGAGCTTTCTTATCAACAGGAGAAAGTCAAAACCTATTACACCTTGCAGCAGCAGCTGGATGATCTGCTCACCCTCTATCAAATGGCGGTGGAAGAAAAGGATGAATCCCTGGAGCCTGAACTTGAGGAAGGAATCCTGGCTCTGCAGCAACGGCTGGATGGTTTGGAGCTGGAGATTCTGCTCAGCGGTCCCTATGATCGGAATAATGCCATAGTTACCCTGCATGCGGGAGCCGGCGGCACAGAAGCCCAGGACTGGGTATCCATGCTGTATCGGATGTATATCCGCTATGGAGAACGCCACGGTTATAAAGTGGAAACCATGGATTTCCTGCCCGGCGATGAAGCAGGGATTAAGAGTGCGACCCTATCCTTTGCGGGAGAAAATGCCTATGGCTATTTGAAAGCGGAGAAAGGAGTTCACCGTTTAGTGCGGATATCTCCCTTTGACGCTTCGGGACGCCGTCATACCTCCTTTGCCTCTGTGGATGTTATACCTGAGGTGATGGAGGATAATGCTGAAATTCAGATTCCGCCCGAAGAGCTCAAGGTGGATACCTACCGGGCCAGCGGTGCGGGGGGACAGCATGTCAATAAGACCAGTTCTGCGGTCCGGATCACTCACTTACCTACGGGGATTGTGGTTCAGTCCCAAAGTGAGCGTTCTCAGATTCAGAACAGGGCCTACTGCTTGCGCATCCTGCAAGCCAAGCTCCTGGAGCTGAAGCGCAAACAGCAGGAAGATGAAATTTCGGAGATTCGCGGGGAACAACAGGAGATCGCGTGGGGAAGCCAGATTCGCTCCTATGTGTTCCATCCTTATAATATGGTTAAGGATCACCGGACCAATGAGGAAACAGCGAATACCGGAGCTGTCATGGACGGAGAGATTGACCAGTTTATCGCTGCTTATCTGCAAAAGACCAAAGCTGTTCAGTAAAGTAAAAGCAGAATAAGAGCAGAAGCAGTAAGCAGGATAAAAGGATCAGCGTGAAGCAAGAAGTGTCGTGCAGCAAGAAGTGTAAAGAGAGGCTTGGCTCATGGCCAAGCCTTAAATCTTCAAAATGAGACGTTTTGTCAACCACATAAATGGAGGGATTATGGTGAGGGTACTTGAACTGAAACGGATGGCCAATCAAATACGTCAGGATATTATTACCATGCTTGTGCCGGCTAAATCAGGTCATCCTGGGGGCAGCTTATCGGCAGCGGATATATTGGCCGCCCTGTATTTTCATGAAATGAAAGTTAATCCGGAGGATCCCCATTGGGCGGATCGGGATCGCTTTGTCTTGGCGAAGGGGCATGCCGCACCGGTCCTTTATGCAGCCCTTGCTGAAAAGGGCTACTTCCCCAAAGAGGAAATCCTGGGACTGCGGCAAACCGGCCGCATCCTGCAGGGGCATCCGGATATGAGGAAAGTCCCCGGTGTGGATATGTCCACAGGCTCTTTGGGCCAAGGCCTTTCCGCAGCCAATGGGATGGCCCTTGCCGGAAAAGCGGACAAGAAGGATTTTCGGGTCTATGTGGTTTTAGGAGACGGTGAAATGGCGGAGGGTCAAGTGTGGGAGGCGGCTATGGCTGCAGCACACTACAAGCTGGATAATGTCACCGCCGTTCTCGACTACAATGGTCTGCAAATTGACGGAACCACAGATAATGTGATGGCTTCTGATCCCTTGGACGACAAATGGCGGGCCTTTGGCTGGCATGTCATCGAGGTGGATGGACATAATATGGAAGAGCTGCTGGCAGCTTTTGCCGAAGCTAAAACTATTAAAGGAAAACCGACGATACTCATTGCCCGGACGGTCAAGGGTAAAGGAGTGTCTTTTATGGAAAACCAGGTAGGCTGGCATGGGAATGCCCCCAGCGCTGAACAAGCAGAGCAAGCCTTAAAGGAATTGAGAGAGGAGGCGGCACGCCTTGGCTAAACAAGCAACACGGGATGCCTATGGTAAAACTTTAGTGGCCTTAGGGGCAGAAAATAAGGATATCGTTGTCCTGGATGCGGATCTGTCTAAATCCACGAAGACCGCGGATTTTGCCAAACATTACCCGGAACGGTTTTTTAATATGGGAATTGCGGAGGCCAACCTTATGGGCACAGCGGCGGGTTTGGCAGCGGCAGGCAAGATCCCCTTTGCCAGCACTTTTGCTATTTTTGCCACAGGACGGGCTTTTGAGCAGATTCGCAATTCCATCGCTTATCCCAAACTAAATGTTAAGATTGCCGCCACTCATGCCGGTGTTACCGTTGGTGAGGACGGAGGATCTCATCAGGCGGTGGAGGATGTGGCTATTATGAGGGCTGTACCCAATATGACCGTATTGGTTCCTGCCGATGGGGTGGAAACTCAGCAAGCCATCCGGGCTGCCGCAGCATATGAAGGCCCTGTTTATATTCGGATGGGCCGGCTTGATGTTCCTTTGCTTTTTGACGATCAGTATCAGTTCGAGATCGGTAAAGCCAATGTTCTTCGGGAGGGCTCGGACTGTGTTGTTTTTGCTAACGGGGTCATGGTGGCGGCCGCTTTGGAAGCTGCCCAGGACCTTGAACAGGAAAATATCCGGGTTGCGGTGGTTAATGTAGCCTCTGTAAAGCCTCTGGATGTGCAGACTATCGTCGCTTGCGCCCAAAAGACCGGTGCGGCGGTGACTGCCGAGGAGCATAACATTATTGGCGGCCTGGGAAGCGCAGTAGCCGAAGCCTTAAGTGAACATGCGCCTACGCCCTTGGTCCGGGTCGGGATTAAGGATACCTTTGGCGAATCAGGCCGCCCCTTGGAGTTGCTGGAGAAATACGGCTTAACCAAAAAAGAAGTGGTGGCGGCAGTAAAGGCGGCTATAGCCAGGAAATAGAGACTCCCAAGAACAGGAGCAAAGATAGTGAGGCAAAGATAGTGAGTTTTGGACGGCTGCCGGGAGTGGGCAGCCGTTCCGTTTATAGTATTCTTCTATAGTTGCTAAGGAGGGATAAGCTTTGAGCAATCCGTGCGGTACGACTAGGGCCAATATTCTTCGGCAATCTGAAATAAATGGGATTCCCCTTTATTTTGGTACAGGAGTCAATCCTGTGAATTCTCCGGCACAGTTTTTTGTGGCATGGGGCGATACTGTAAAAAAGGGCCTGATTCACACCTTTAATCGGGAGGAACGCCATGAAGGCTGCCTCTGGTTCATTGATGAGGATGAAGCGGAGAGGAGATTTTCAGCACAGGAGGAAGCTCTGCAAGAAATCTTATAGCATAAAGTATGAGCCCGATGTTTGGAGTCGGGTTTTTCTTTTTTTACTTCCAACTTCTTTTTTACCATAAGTTTTTAGCCCTACTTCCGTCATTAATAACAGGAGATCCATACCTCGTGTCGAATTAACTTATAGGTTTGGATAAAATGGAAGCTAACGGAGAACTCAAGGAGGCCTGGGAAAAAAATGATCCAAATAACGAATGTATCGAAGATCTATCCGAACGGTGCCAAGGCCCTTGTCGATATTAGTCTAAAAATAGACAAAGGGGAGTTCGTTTTTCTGGTAGGACCCAGTGGCGCGGGGAAATCCACCCTGATCCGCTTGCTCTACCGTGAGGAATTGCCTACCCGCGGTCAAGTGACCATGAATGGTAAAAGTATGATTCGGATGCGGGAACGGGAAGTTCCCCATTTGCGCAGAAATATTGGCGTTATTTTTCAGGATTTTCGCCTTTTACCGAATAAAACTGCCTTTGAAAATGTGGCTTTTGCCTTGGAGGTCATCGGTGTCGGCAACCGGGAGGTCAAGAGTCGGACCAAAAAGGCTCTGGAGCTGGTGGGTTTAGCCAATAAGGAGAAAGCCTTCCCTCATGAGTTATCCGGAGGGGAGCAGCAGAGGGTTTCGGTAGCCAGGGCCATTGTCAATAATCCCTCTCTTTTAGTCGCGGATGAACCTACGGGTAATCTGGACTCAGAGACTGCCTGGGAGATTATGGAGCTTCTTTATAATATTAATCGTCGCGGGACGACGATTGTGATGGCCACCCATGCCCGGGATATCGTCGATCAAATGCAGAAGCGTGTCATAACGATTGAAGATGGCAAAGTTGCACGTGATCAGAAGCAGGGGGCTTACGGATATGGCACTTAACTCTGTAGAATACATATTTCGTGAAGTATTTAATTCTATTCGCAGAAATGTATGGCTAAGTATTGCTTCAGTGCTGACCGTGATGATCTCTATGGTCATTTTGGGGGCTTCGGTGTTTTTCTTGCTCAATGCCTCTAACCTGGCTTCGAACTTTGAATCCGAACTGGAGATTGCTGTATTTGCCCAGGATGATTTGGATTCCGCGGAAGTCAAGGCTTTGGGGGAGAGGCTCACAGACTTGGCGGGAGTGGATACCATTGAGTTTGTTCCCAAAGACCAGGCTTTGAAAAATTTTACCGGCTCCCTGAATTCCACCACCATTGCAGCGGATTTAGGAGATACGAACCCTTTTCCGGATAAATACACCGTCCATGTGGTGGACCCCCAGCAAGTAGAAAATGTGGCCGCCCAGATTACTAAGCTTACCGGTGTGGATAATGTGGTTTATGGTAAAAACCTGGTAGAGCCTTTGCTGAAGTTTACCAAGTGGCTCCGCTGGGCAGGAACAGCGGTGGTAGGGTTGTTTGCCATCGCCTCCCTGATTTTGATTTCTTTAAATATTAAGATGAATGTTTTTTCGCGCCGCAAGGAAATTGAGATTATGAAGCTTGTCGGGGCGAGCAATGCCTTTATCCGCTGGCCCTTTATTTTGGAGGGGATGTTCCTGGGATTGGTTGGCGGTCTGCTGGCTATCCTGCTGGTGGGATTTGGCTATGATTGGCTGGCAGATTACATTCAAACCACCCTGGCCTTTATGCCCGTAGTTAATGAAACGGAGCTCATCGGTAAGGTTCTGGGTTCTATCGTCCTGTTAGGGATGGGAATAGGTGCAGCAGGAAGCGTGATCTCCTTAAGGCGCTTCTTAAAAGTTTAACAATGAAGGAGGGAAAAAACATGACCAAGAGAAGGGGGCTCATAGCCCTTTTGCTCACATCAGTATTGCTGGCAGGTTCTGTCATTCCACTTCAAGCTGGGGAATTAGAGGATGCCATAAAAGAACAAAGGGATCTGCAAAAGAAAGGGGAACAGGCCCGCAATCAGTTAAACAATCTGACGTATTCTGCCGATAAACTGCAAAATCAGATTAAGAATTTAGCGACTCAGATTACGGTAGCTTCGAATAGCTTGAATGAAAAACAGATCGCTTATAATCAGGCGGTGGAAGCTGTGAATCAATCCGAGCAGGAGCTCAAGCAGCGGGAGGAAGACCTGGCCAAGCGCCAGGAGGTTCTGCGGAATCGGGTCAAAGAAATCTATCAGATCGGTCAAGTCAGTTATCTGGAAATCCTTTTTGAAGCGGAAAATCTCAGTGATTTTATCACCCGCCTGGAGTACTTTAACCGTCTGGTTGATAATGATCAAAAGATCCTTGCCGATATCAGCCTGGAAAAGGCCAGAATCGAAGAAGAAACGAAAGTGCTGCAAGCCCACCGGGATGAAGCTGCCAAGCTGAAGGCTGAAGCGGAGCAGGCCAAAAAGGAACTGGATGCCAAGAAGAAGGAGCATCAGACAGCACTTGATTCCAACAAAAAAGCTCAGAATGATATCTTTGAGCAAATTGCGCAAATGGAAGCCGACTCTAACGCCATTGCTGAAAAAATCCGCAAATTAACCAGCAACTCCGGCGTGGTCCATGGAACCATCAGCACTTATCCCTTACCGGGATATTATGAAATCAGCAGTGCTTATGGTTGGCGGATTCATCCCATAACGAAGCAGAAAAGCCTGCATACCGGGGTGGATTTACCGGCACCCACCGGAACCAAGGTTTTGGCGGCGGGGAATGGGGAAGTCATTATGGCCGGTTGGTATGGGGCCTATGGAAATGCCGTGATCGTGGATCATGGGGGCGGATACACCACCCTTTACGGCCACAATTCCAAACTGGCCGCTAAAGTTGGAGATATGGTGCAGGCCGGTGATCTGATATCCTATGTGGGCTCCACAGGCTGGAGCACAGGACCCCATCTTCACTTTGAAGTGCGCATCAATGGGGAAACTACGGATCCCATGCAATTTTTTAAGTAAGTATGTCCTGAAGTGGATAGGCATATAATAAAGAAAACCCGATTTCGCCGTACTTTATATTTTCACTCTCACGAAAGGCGAAGTCGCTGGTTGCACTTATGCTTGGAAAGTATATAACGCAAGTTTATACTTTCTGACAGTGCAATAAAAAATAAGGAAAGCCCGCCACTTATCTTCTAGCAAAGATCAAGAGATGAGTCACGGTAATGAGAAGGGGATATGGATTTGCAGGAGAGTCGTTGGAAAGAGTATTTAAAAAATCTGGGATGGGTTCTTGCCATAGGGAGTTTGATTTTTACGGTGGTTGTCGGGGGGTTCATTGTAACCAACCTGGATCATTTAGGCCGCTTGGCAAGAGTAGTCAAGCTTGTTGAAAGTGATTATTTGGAGGAAGTGTCTGTAGACACCCTGATCGAAGGTGCCACCAAAGGAATTGTGGATTCCTTGGGCGATCCTTATTCAAGTTATATGAATGCTCAAGAGAATGAAGAGCTTATGCAACAAATCGAAGGGAAATTCGGCGGCGTGGGGATTATTTTAAGTCTGAAAGATCCTCAGAAACTTGTGGTCCTAAGACCCATTAAAAACACTCCGGCCGCTAAAGCCGGACTACAGCCTGGAGATGTGATTATTAAGATCGATGATGTGGACGCCACCACCATCGATCAGGAAAAAGCCGTCTCCCTGATGCGCGGGAACCCGGGGACTAACGTGACTCTGGTGGTCTATCGGGAAAGCATTAAGCAGAATGTGACCGTTCCTTTAACCCGGGAAAATATCGCAGTACCCACGGTGGAGGGACTGGCTCTGCCAGGGAATTCGGATATAGCTTATATCGGAATTTCCCAGTTCTCCTCCCATACAGCTCTTGAACTCAATGAAGTGCTGCGCAATATGGATATCAGCAAATACAAAGGGATGATCTTGGATTTACGCTATAATCATGGCGGGGAATTAGAATCTGCTGTAGGAGTAGCCAGTTATTTTGTTCAGCCCGGCCCCATTGTCTATATTGTGGATAAAGGAGGCAATGCTGTAACCAAGGCTTCGGAAGGCAATTATTTAGGCATTCCCTTTGTGGTTTTGGTCAATGAAGAAAGCGCCTCCGCAGCTGAAATCGTTTCCGGGGCGATCAAAGATCGGGGAACGGGCACCCTTGTGGGTACCAAGACCTTCGGTAAAGGGATTGTGCAGACGATTTATCAACTGGATAGGGGGACCAGTGTGAAGCTGACCACCGCCAAGTATTTGACCCCTAATAAGATCGATATTCATAAAAAGGGCATCGAGCCTGATGTGGAAGTGAAGCTGAAGGATGGAGAGGAAGCAACGCTTTCTCCTACTACGAAAGCCTTTGATACCCAGCTCACGGAAGCTCTTAAGGTGCTTCGCCAACAGATGAAATAACAGCACGCCCAAAGCCCTGAAGAAAAACCCCTGAACATTGTTTTAGCTGCAATGTTCAGGGGTTTTCATCATATTCCCCAAATCGGTATGATCAAATTCTCGCTGTCAAATGCGGAGAGTCTGTCGGTCGTGCAAAGAACCGCTCCTGTCCCCCGTTCCAGGGTGGCCTTGTCAATGACATTAAATACGCGGGTGAGCTGCTTTTGGGGTGTCGCGGTTTTCTTGATTTCCATGGGGTAAAGCTTGCCGCTGTCCTCCAGTAGAATATCAATCTCTTTGGTGTCCTTGTCCCGATAATAGTAGATAAAGGCCTCCCTGCCATAGTTCTGATAACTCTTGATAATTTCCGAAACCACAAAGTTTTCGAGAATAGCGCCGCTCATGGCGCCGTTCATCAGTGTGGCGCTGTCACTCCATTTGGTCAGGTAGGCCACCAAACTGCAGTCATAAAAATAGAGCTTAGGCTTGGTTACCATGCGCTTGAGCATGTTGTTGGCGTAGGGATGCAAGTAAAAGATAATTCCCAGCCGTTCCAAAATCTCTAGCCAGCCTTTGGCAGTTAACTGGTCAATCCCGGCAGCATCCGCGATGGTCTTATAATTCAGCATCTGCCCGCACAAGGCCGCGGCGGCTGTGATAAAGTCCATAAAGCGCAGGGAGTTGATAGTGCCGGAAATCTCCTTGACATCCCGGTCAAGGTAAGTGCTGATGTAGCTGGAGTATAAGGCCCGGTGGTCAGTATACTGACCACTGAGGAGAGCAGGCATACCTCCTCGAAAGATGCGCTCATAGAGGGCGGGAGTGTCCAGAGGGTTGCGTTCTCTAACCCGCCGGGTAAGCTGTTCCAAATCCAATATAAAGGGCGTGGTGTCTGCGCCGCAGCTCTCCGCTTGGGACATGGGCGACATATGAAGCAGGCCGACACGACCGGCCAGTGATTCCTGTACTCCATCCATCAGTTTGAACACTTGTGATCCCGTCAGCCAGAAATCTCCCGGACGATGATGCCGATCAATATGGATTTTGATATAGGAAAACAGTTCTGGGGCGTACTGCACCTCGTCAATAAACACTGGCGGTTTGTGGATTTGGAGAAACATCTTCGGGTCGTTTTTTGCCATCTGACGCTCGGTCAGATCGTCCAGAGTAACATAGTCTCGTCCGATTTTCTCCTCTGCGGCCAGCTTTTGCAGCATAGTGGTCTTTCCCGTCTGCCTTGGGCCGGTAAGCAGCAAAGCCGGGAATTCTTTGGCTAGGCGGAGAAAAGTATTCTCCATGGCTCTTTTAATATAGTTCACCTTATCACCCCTCGGCTAAAGTTAACCTGCTATAATTATGGCCGGATGAGCAGTGAAGATCAAGTGAGAATCGTCTATAATTAGTTTTATGTATATTTTGGCCGAATGTCTTCTTTTTAAACTAACCCTGCTTGCATTAATCGCGGCTAGACATCGCTTCTACCCAAGATGATGTCAGTCAGATTCGAATCCGGATTCGAATCTGACAAGCCTTTTTGAGCGGTGTATCCAACCAAGCGCCAGAAACAATTTGCCGGTCTTTTCAGCAAATCCTGTGACCGCTGACCCTCCTTGTGCATACACTACACCGCAAGCAAATTTCAAGGGGGAAAGGACATGGGGAATAAACCCAGTGGACGGCATTACTTTGCAGAGGGGATTACCAATCGCGGCTATATATCACTTCTACCCAATATGATGTCAGAATGGGAACGTACTTATGTCCTGATGGGAGGACCGGGCACAGGTAAATCCACCACGATTAAGATGATTGGACTGGATCTCCTTGATCGGGGGTATGAGGTTGATTTTCTCCGTTCTGCACGGGATCCGGACTCCATGGCGGGGGTGCTGATTCGCCGTTTCAACTGGGCGATCCTTGATCACTATGAGATTGCTCCTTTGCATTGGCGCGCACCGGGGGTGATTGAGCATTTTGTTGATTTTTCCAAATACTGCAATCAGGGAAAGCTTGAGCAACAAAGGCTGAGAGTTCTTGAATTTGAAGAAAAGATTAAACGCGGCCAACAAAGAATAGGTGAAATCCTGGCTGAGGAATTTGGAGGAAGAATTCGCGAGCGGTTTTATGCCAAGGCGGATGAGGGCAGGCCCTGGCTGCCCAAGCTTTATGCCTCAGATTTATTTAAAGAAGCAAAAGGTCCTTGGAGCAAGGCTCAGGACGCTTTGAAAAAGATCCAGAAGAGCGCTGTTCAGTCCTTTTTTCTTCATGGAATCAATCCGGAGGGCTGGCTGAATCTGGCTCCCTACTTCTTGACGGACTATGACCAGATTCGTTTCGATGGGGAAGAGGCTCATGAAGCCATGGAATGGGTGTTGCAGGAAGCGGAACAGCTGGGGCAGGTTATTGATATTGTCTTACATCCGCTTTACCCTGATGAAATTTTAGGCATTGTCTTTCCGGAAAGAAATCTGGCCATTTGGCAAGGGGATCCGGAGCATCTGGAGGATCAAGGATTAGGGTGTCCCTTTAGCAATGATCTCAAAAAAGCTCTGCTGGACACCCAGAGGCTGAGAGATAAACTTAAAGCTATTTATACAAAAACGGTCGACTTTGATCAAGTCGATAGCATGAAGACAGATTTATTGAACACTATTTTAAGAGATATGGACAAAAAAGTTCATACCATTGATTGACAGCAGTTGCCTTTCATATTTCATACAATCAAGGGAAGACTAGATATACTCATGATAAGCACCAAAAACGGTGCTTTTTTGGCACTATCAGAAAGCATAAGCTTGCGCTATATACTTTCTAAAGCATAAGTGCAACCAGCGACTTCGCCTCATTTGCGAGTATGTGTTTAAGGATCGGCGAAGTCGGGTTTTCTTTATAGTGTGAAACACAAGGTGTTTATAAAGTGGATCGACCCTGGAAAGGAGCGTGTTCCATGAAAAAAGTGCTTTCCATGATCATCGTGTTACTTCTAAGTATGGCCTTAACCGGCTGCAACATGCAATCTCTTTTGGGCGGCTTAATGGGGAGCAAGGAGAAAACCTCGAGTAAATCCTCTCAGCAAGAAGAAAAAAAAATAATAGCGGTAGCTTTGAACCAGGAGGATCCCAATAAAGATATGTTTCTGCTCGGCATCCAGGAGTTGGCTGAAAAAGAAGAATTGGAAGTTAAGGTTTTGACGTCAAAAGAACAAGGGGATGCCAACGCCCTTAAGGATGCCAAGGTTCTCATTGTTCAAGCTGGGGAGCAGTCCTTTTTAAAGGAAGCGGAAAAGGGAGATATACCTATTCTGGCGTTAAACGGGCTGCCGCCCGGAGTGAAAGCCAAAGGGGTCATCCTGCCTGATCCGGATCAAACAGGCAAGCTAATGGCCCAGCAAATCCAGGGAAAGGTTACTGAAGGGCAGGTCGTCTACCTGCAGGGGGAAGCAGAAGATGCCGTCGCTCAAATGAATATGGCGGCCTTTAAGCAAGAGCTGGGTAAAAACCCCAAGATAACGGTACATAGCATTACCAATCCTCCCCAATCGGAAACCATAGCTGTGCAAAGCCTTATGGAACATTTGCAGAAGAACCCCGGCCAAGTGAAGGCCATCTGCGCTAAGAATGAGAAGCTCCTTGCCCTGGCTTATGAACTGCTCAGATCCATGCAGCTTACCGATAAAGTTCAGCTTATGGGAGGACAGGCTAATTCCAAATCCTTGCAAAGGATTGCTTCAGGCAGTCAGATCGCAGATATTGATACATCACCCTATGTTCAAGGTGTTAATGCCTTTCAATGGGCGCAAAAGTTAATGGATAAGCAATCCGTAGATATAACACAATCCATTACCGGCGATCAAGGTGAAGTGGCGGCGAAGATCATTCCGGTTAAAACGGTGACGACAGAAAATCTCGCCCTTATTCAGAAAAGCTATGCTAAAGCAGCCGAAGCTCAAAAAGAGCTGGAAAAGAAAAAATCGGAGTCTCAGACGAAGGGCTCGGAAAGTCAAGGGAAGCAAAAAAGTACAGAAAAAAGCAGTAATGAAGATAGTGGAAAAGAACAGAGCGGCGAAGGGAAAGATGCAGAGTCCAAAGAACAGGGCCAGGAAGGCTCTTCTTCAGCCCAGGGGCAGAGCGGCGGGCAGGGAGTTATGCCCGAAGGGGTAAGCAAAGTGACTGAAAAAGTTCATACAGAAATTCTCCGCGAATATCTGGATGAAAAGGGCAATGTTTTGGGAACAGAGAAAAATGCCAATGATCAAGTCCGTACCATTCCTCCGGAAATGCTCCTGAAAGAACAGCAACAACAACAGCAGCAACAGCAACAACAAGGAGAACAAGGACAGCAGGGGGATAGACAGGATAAGCAAGGAGGGAATAGCTCAGAACAAGCGAAACAGGGGGAATAGAGAAAGATACTTCTTAAAATTACCAGTAAAAAACAGCGAAAAGCCGAAAATATGTTCGGCTTTTTTGTTTTGTTTCTAAGCAAGAAGTGGTATAATCTTGCTTAGAATGATTTGAAGACTGGAACAAGCAGAATATAAACCAGGATTTTAGAAGAGAAAGGAGATTGGAGCACCCCATGGAGTTCCGTTTACGCGCTCCCTACAAACCCTCCGGGGATCAGCCTCAGGCCATTGATGCTCTGGTCGAAAGTATCCATTCCGGCAGACGTCATCAAACCCTGCTGGGGGTGACAGGTTCAGGAAAAACCTTTACCATGGCCAACATCATCGAAAAAGTTCAACGGCCCACTCTGATTCTCGCCCATAATAAGACCTTAGCGGCTCAGCTTTACACTGAGTTCAAGGAATTCTTCCCGGAAAATGCAGTGGAATATTTCGTCAGTTATTATGATTATTATCAGCCGGAAGCTTATGTTCCTTCCAGCGATACCTATATAGAAAAGGATTCTTCGATCAATGATGAGATCGATAAAATGCGCCACTCCGCTACGGCGGCCTTATTCGAACGGCGTGATGTGATTGTGGTGGCCAGTGTGTCCTGCATCTATGGCTTGGGTTCCCCTGAGGAATACCGGGATTTGATGGTTTCCCTGCGGCAGGGGCAGGAAATTGACCGCAATGACATTCTCAAAAAGCTCATCTCCATTCAGTACGATCGCAATGATCTGGCTTTTGAACGGGGAACTTTCCGTGTCCGGGGAGATGTGGTGGAAGTCCATCCCGCCGGCTCCAGTGAGCATGCTGTTCGGATCGAAATGTTCGGGGATGAAATCGAACATATTTACGAGATCAATGTCCTTACCGGTGAAATTTTGGGAGAACGCCGGCATGTCTCCATTTTCCCGAATTCTCACTATGTCACGGCACGGGATAAAGTATTGGTAGCTGCTGAGAATATTGAAAAGGAATTGGAAGAGCAGCTCAGACGGTTTAAGGATGAAGACAAACTTTTGGAAGCTCAGCGTTTAGAGCAGAGAACCCGCTATGATCTGGAGATGCTGAGGGAAATGGGATTTTGCAATGGCGTTGAAAACTATTCCCGCCATTTAACCTTCCGGGAGGCCGGAGAAACTCCTTATACCCTTTTGCACTTTTTCCCGGAAGATTACCTGATGATGATTGACGAATCCCATGTCACGCTGCCTCAGGTCCGGGGTATGTATGAAGGGGACCGTTCCCGTAAAACCACTCTGGTAGACTACGGATTCCGGCTGCCCTCCGCTTTGGATAACCGCCCCTTGAAGTTTGCTGAATTTGAAACGCTGGTCCCTCAGCGGGTTTATATCAGCGCCACACCCGGTCCCTATGAGCTGGAACATTGCCCCCAGATTGTGGAGCAAATTATTCGCCCTACCGGGCTTTTGGATCCGGAGATTTCGGTTCGGCCCACCAAGGGCCAGATCGATGATCTGATCGGGGAAATCAACCAAAGGATTGCCCGGGATGAGCGGGTGCTCGTCACTACCCTAACCAAAAAGATGGCAGAGGATTTAACGGATTACCTGAAAAATCTCAATATGGCCGTTAAATACCTCCACTCCGATATTACAACCCTGGAGCGGGTGGAGATCCTGCGGGAATTGCGTTTGGGAGATATCGATGTCATAGTGGGCATCAATCTGCTCCGGGAAGGCTTGGACCTTCCCGAGGTTTCCCTGGTGGCTATTCTCGATGCGGACAAAGAGGGTTTTCTCCGTGCCGAGCGCTCTCTGATTCAGACCATTGGCCGCGCCGCCCGGAATGCCCAGGGAAAAGTCATCATGTATGCGGACCAAATGACCCGCTCCATGGAAGTGGCCATCAGTGAAACCAACCGCCGCCGGGCCATCCAGGAAGCCTATAATGAAAAGCATGGGATTACCCCCCAGACCATTCGCAAGAAAATCTACGAAATCCCGGAAGCCACTAAGGTCGCAGAGAAAAAAGCAGCCTATGGAGCGAAGATGCCGGCGGAGGAATTGGCTGAGCTGCTCAAAAGTCTGGAACAGGAGATGCGCTTAGCCGCTAAAGATATGGACTTCGAGCGGGCAGCGGAGATACGGGATGCGATGATCGAGCTTAAAGGGGAAGAGAATAAGTATAAGCGGCCCACCCAGGGCCGTGCCCGCAAGCGAGAGGCGGCGGCTCCGGCAGGGCGTAAGAGTGGGCCCAGGAAGAGGGGCTAGTTCTTTTCCTTTCCCTAAGATAAATGGGGGAAGTCTCTCCAGGATTTTGATTTGCCGCGTTCACTCAATAAGCTGCGCGGAGCAATCTAATCGCTCAAGTCCTCCGCTCCGTCGGGTGTACCTGCGCCGTTAAGCAGTCTCTGTGGCGTGGCGGCTTGGGCGAAACCCTCGTCCGGGTTTCGTGGCTAAATCGGCTCC
>NZ_VLKD01000001.1:3757855-3800015 GCF_007830365.1 Desulfitobacterium sp. LBE
CAAACACAAGAAAAGGATATTGGCGAACAGCTCATAGTCCAATACTGAGGACTGCCTTACCCAACAAACGATTCGAACAAGCTGGATACCTCAGTTTCACGGGATGTTACTCTGCGAAGTAAGGTGTAAACTTTGGAAGCGCCGTATACCGAACGGTACGTACGGTGCTGTGGGAGGTCGGCTGACCAAATAATGGTTAGCCTCCTACCCGATTGCAGACTTTTCGCGAAGATTGCTTACCTGCTCGCTTAAATTCGTTCTCTGCTGCAAATCAAAATCCTTGGGCAGTTTCTGGAGATCTCTTAAGAATAGCCCTGAAGACAGGGGATAGCTGCCCCTGAGTTCAAGGAAGAGGTACTTTAAGCTTTTGGGCAGTATTACTGCTTTTAGAATGACCATAATGTCGATACATCAAAAAATGCTCAAGCATCTTAAGATGCTGCCCAAGGATTTTGCGTTACAATAGTGAAGTGACTTCAAAGCGAGCAGGATGCCAAACTTCGCGAAAAGCTAGCAGCGGAAACGGGTTGGGAACAGGACGTTCCCAAGCGGCTACGGAGCAGGAGCGACTTAGCCGGGTACCCATTGGAGCGGAGAGCTTGAGCGTTAGTTTGGCACCGCGCAGCTTTCTGAGCGAACGGTGTAACGCAAAATCATGGAGAGGCTATACCTATAAACAATACGAAAAGACCAATGGCTAACAATTTAATCTTTACCGAGGAGGCCCCCTATGACCCAGAATTTTATCAAAGTCCGCGGCGCCCGCGCCCATAACTTGAAAAATATTAATGTGGATATTCCCAGGGACCAGCTGGTGGTTGTCACCGGTTTATCCGGCTCTGGAAAATCTTCCTTGGCTTTTGACACCATTTACGCTGAAGGCCAACGCCGCTATGTGGAATCTCTGTCTGCCTATGCCCGTATGTTTCTCGGGCAAATGGACAAGCCGGATGTGGATTATATCGAAGGGCTGTCGCCGGCTATCTCCATTGATCAGAAAACGACCAACCGTAACCCCCGTTCTACAGTGGGAACGGTGACGGAGGTCTATGACTATCTGCGTCTCCTTTATGCCCGGGTCGGCCACCCCCATTGCCCCCAATGCGGCAGGGAAATCAGCCAACAGACGGTACAGCAAATGGTGGATCAGATCATGGTCTATCCCGAGCGAACCAAACTGCAAATCCTCGCTCCTTTAGTCAAAGGAAAAAAAGGTGAGCATGTCAAAGTGCTTGAGGATGCCCGCAAGGCGGGATATGTACGGGTAAGGGTGGATGGTGAAAATCGGGACTTAAGCGAAGAGATTAAACTAGAAAAAAATAAGAAGCACTCCATCGAAGTGGTGGTGGACCGTATCGCTTTAAAGCCTGATAGTGCGGTCCGTCTGGCCGACTCCCTGGAAACGGCTTTGAAGCTGGGGGAAGGAAATGTCCTTGTGGACATTATTGATAATACGGAAATCCTGTTCAGTGAAAATTTTGCCTGCCCTGACTGCGGTATAGCCCTTGAAGAGATTTCCCCCCGTCTTTTTTCCTTTAACAGCCCTTATGGAGCCTGCCCTGATTGTACGGGCTTAGGGGCGAATCTGGAAGTGGATATCGATCTGATCATTCCCAATAAGAAGCTGAGTCTCGGCGAAGGAGCCATCGTGCCCTGGGCCAAATCCCAATCCAGCTACTATCCGGCCATGATGGCGGCGGTCAGTGAAGCCCTCGGTTTTACCATGGATACTCCCTTGGCAGAACTCTCTGAGGAGCAATGGAAGGGCCTGCTTTACGGCATTGAAAAGCCCATAAAATACACGTTTATGAGTTTCTTTGACGACAAGCCGAAAATTCATTCAGGACCTTTTGAGGGGCTTATTCCCTTTTTTGAGCGGCGCTACAAGGAGTCCACTTCCGATTATGTCCGAACTGAAATCGAAAACTTTATGAGCGAGCATGATTGCCCCTCATGCAAAGGAAAGCGCCTCAAGCCGGAGGCTTTAGCGGTGACCGTAGGAGAACTATCCATCGATGATTATACCCGCTTGCCGATTACAGAAGCTTTAGAGTTTATCACCCAATTGCAGCTTAGTGAAAAAGAGCAGACCATCGCCCGGCAAATTATCAAGGAGGTTCGGGAACGCCTGGGCTTCTTAGTCAATGTAGGGCTGGATTATCTTACCCTGCATCGGGCGGCGGGGACCCTCTCTGGCGGGGAAGCCCAGCGGATTCGGCTGGCCACTCAGATTGGTTCCAGTTTGACCGGAGTTCTCTATGTCCTGGATGAGCCCAGCATCGGCTTGCATCAGAGAGATAATGAAAAGCTCCTGACGGCTTTAAAGCATTTGCGGGATTTAGGCAATACCTTGCTGGTGGTTGAGCATGATGAGGATACCATGCTGACTGCGGATCATATCATCGATATCGGTCCGGGAGCGGGAGCCCATGGCGGGAAGATTATTGCCGAGGGAAAGATCGAGGAGATCAAAGCCAATGCGGAGTCCATCACCGGGCAATATTTGAACGGCACCCGGAGAATTCCTGTTCCTGCGGAAAGAAGAAAGCTCAACGGCAAGTGGCTGGAGGTTAAAGGAGCCCGGGAAAATAATCTGAAGAACATCAATGTCCGCATTCCCCTTGGGGTTTTCAATGTGGTCACAGGTGTATCGGGTTCCGGAAAAAGCACCTTGGTTAACGAGATTGTTTATAAGACCTTGGCCACCAAGCTTAACAAAGCCACCAAGCTGCGGGCCGGACTCCATAAGACTGTTGAAGGTTTGGAGCACCTGGATAAGGTTATAGATATTGACCAATCTCCGATTGGCCGCTCGCCCCGTTCCAATCCTGCCACTTATACCGGGGTATTTGATTATATTCGTGAACTTTTCTCCCATACTCCCGAGGCGAAAATGCGTGGTTATGCTACGGGGCGCTTTAGTTTCAATGTCAAGGGCGGCCGCTGTGAAGCTTGCAAAGGGGATGGGATCATCAAAATTGAGATGCACTTCCTCCCCGATGTCTATGTTCCTTGTGAAGTTTGCCGGGGAGCCCGCTATAACCGCGAGACCCTGGAAGTGAAATATAAGGGAAAAAGCATTGCGGAAATCCTGGATATGACGGTGGATGAGGCGGTGGAATTTTTCCAGGCTGTTCCCCGGATTTTACGGAAGATGCAAACCCTGCAGGATGTGGGGCTGGGTTATATCCGGCTCGGTCAGCCGGCGACTACCCTGTCCGGTGGTGAGGCTCAGCGGATTAAACTGGCCACTGAACTCAGCCGGCGCAGCACGGGCAAGACGATCTATATTTTGGATGAGCCGACCACGGGGCTGCATATGGCCGATGTGGATCGTTTGCTGGAAGTGCTGCACCGCCTTGTGGATGGGGGCGATACCGTCCTGGTCATTGAGCATAACCTGGATGTGATCAAGACTGCGGATTATCTCATTGATCTTGGTCCGGAAGGGGGCAGCGGCGGAGGCCGGGTGGTCGTTACAGGAACCCCGGAAGAAGTTGCCGCTTGCCCAACATCTTACACCGGCAAATTCCTCAAGAAATATTTGAGCTGATCATTAAACGAGACTTCTTTCAGTGGGGGATTCGACCCCCGCTGAAAATTAGTCGAGTCCATACTGGACTTAGCCGCCCTTGGCACCCGCCGCCTTTAGAGGCGGGGGTCTTAGGGCGGCTAAGTCCAGTGATAAAGATGCGTATGACTGTGAAAGATTAGCGGACGATTCCTCCAAATAGGTTATTAAAATAAGTCATAAGATAGAATTGAAC
Organism: Desulfitobacterium sp. LBE; assembly: GCF_007830365.1. Taxonomy (NCBI): domain Bacteria; kingdom Bacillati; phylum Bacillota; class Clostridia; order Eubacteriales; family Desulfitobacteriaceae; genus Desulfitobacterium; species Desulfitobacterium sp. LBE. Next base: position 3,761,623 of record NZ_VLKD01000001.1, read on the forward strand.
TGCACTTCCCATTGCTGGTAAATAACAATGGGAAGTGCAGTTCAGTTTTTTGGCTTCTTTTTTGTTTTGGACAGATACTCTCTGGTTCTTATTTTAGGCAGATGTCTTTGGCGGTTTTCTTTATACTGAGAAATGGTTTTATGGGTGGTCTTAAAATCAGGGGTACTATGGGGTTATTATAATCTGATAGAAACAGGTTGTAACATGGCTTGAGCGTCAGGGCTTATGCTTTAATAGGGACACGCTTAGTAAGATGACGGATGCAGCAGAGGATAAAACCGATAACTAGAACAGAACCGAGGAAGGAGGCTGCCATAGGAAGAGTGAGAGAGAGGAGCAGCCTTCCAAAGGGCAGGAAGACGCCTACAGGTGTTCCCCAAAAAGAACTATAAACCATGCCAAGCAGGATGCTCAGCAGGATTGTACCCAGCCCAACCAAGCCATTATAGCGGTAATAGGCTGAACCGATCATCCACCCGACCACATAGTAAAAGTATTTTCCTAAGGTGGCAAGGCTGATTCCGATCAGGGAAAAGCCGCTGGCTTCCAGAGGAGAAGGAACGATGAGGGTCTGGATAAGGTTAGCGATGAAGACCTCTTCAGCCTCCAGCTCAATGGCGGAAGAGGATTCCAGGACAAGAGGCAGGTTCAAACCGTTAACAAGCAAATGTTCTAAACCGGTCAACAGCAAAGTGACCAGAGTGATAGCGATAGCCAAGGCAAAAGAGCCTAAGGCTGCACCTTTGAAATAATCTTTGCGGGTCACACCATTCTGAACATAATAAGGGAGAAATGAATAAGCAGCGATAATTCCGATAACCAGCATATAGATTCGTGAAGAAACATGGGCGGATACGAAAAAGCTGGTGTTGGAATTCCCTGTATTGAGGGCGAGGACATGCTGGATGATTTGAACAAGGACAATAATGCCGAGAAAGAAGAGGGTCCAGACTCCCTGGGCCATAAATGAATCTACCGCTACTTTAGGATAAACGGCTTTTTTGGTGTTCATATTATTCCTCCTCCTTGGTCAAATGTATGAACAGCTCCTGAAGTGAAACAGGCCCAATCTGCAATCCTTTGGCCTGAGCGGCGCGCTGCTGCCCCTCGCTAAGGGTACCGTAGATCATGACTGATTTAGTGTTGCCAAGTCTTTGTTCGTTAAGCTTCTGGAGGCTGTGCACGAATTCATCCACCACTTCGGCAGGACCGGTAAGGGAAGAACCCCGGGAGATAAAGTCTTCATAATTTTCCTGAAGGATGAGACTTCCCCGATCCAGGATCAGCACTTCATCGAAAAGGTAATCCATTTCCGAGACCAAGTGGGTTGAGAGGATAAAAATACGAGGATGGCTCTCCTGATCTGCCAGCAGTTCCTGATAAAAAATTTCCCTGGTGGGAGCATCCATGCCTAGATAAGCCTCATCCAGAATGGTAATGGGGCAGCGGCTGGCCAAGCCTGTAACTACGTTAAAGACGGATTGCATTCCCCTGGAGAGGCTTTTCAGTGGTTTATTCATCGGCAGCTTGAAACGTTGCATAAGCTTATGGGCGTAGTCCTTATCGTAGTGGGAGCGATAGCGCTCTGCTGTTTCCAATAAAGTAGAGACATCTTCCGATTCGTCTTTATAGTCTTTCTCGTAGATAAAGCAGACTTGCTCCATCACCGAGGGGTTTTCAAAGGGCTCTTCCCCATTGATGAGAATTTTTCCTGAGGTAGGCTCCCGGAAGGAGGCCAGCAGGGAAAGCAAAGAAGTTTTTCCGGCACCATTGCGACCGATGAGGCCGTAAATTTTACTCTCTGCCAAGGTAAAGGAGATGTTTTTTAAAGCAGGAAAGTTCTTATACTGAAGAGATACATTCTGAACCTCAACTTGAATATTCATAGAATCACGTCCTTTCATCGCAGTAATTAATCCCGTTTCATCTTGTGGATGAGTTCAATGATTTCTTCCGTGGATATTCCCAGTTTACCAGCTTCCTGGAGTAAGCCTACGAGATACTCATTAATAAAGGCGTCCTTACGCTTTTCCAGAAGCCGGGCCCGGGCTCCCTCTGTGACAAACATGCCTAAGCCTCTTTTCTTAAACAAAATACCCTCGTCGATCAATTGATTAACCCCCTTGGCTACCGTTACATGGTTGATCTTATAGAAATTGACCAGTTGATTGGTGGAAGGAGCTTGCTCTCCCTCCTTAAGCTGATTGTTAACAATTTGATCTTCAATCAATTCCCGGATTTGCATGTAGATGGGTTTGCTATTATCCAATGGTTGACTCAAGGAGTAACACCCCCCTTCATAGAATACAATAAGTGTTTAACGCTGGTTGAACGGAACTTCTTAGCCCCTCTTGGGCACCGCTGTCTATAGAGGCGGGGAGGGGAACGCAGTTGGTTCATTGATAAAGTGTCTGGTATTATGGTTATATACTTATGTATATAACCATAATACGAAAAACATCCGGTGTCAAGAAGAGTTGGGGGATTTTCAAGGATTCCATCTTTGGCATGTCGAATTAAATAAATCAAGGAGTTGAAGTCACTTGAAGATTAAACTGGTAGCCACAGATTTGGATGATACTTTGTTAAGGGATGATTTAACCCTTTCGGAGCGGGTTGTTGAAGCTATTCGGCAGGCCAGGGGACAAGGTGTTTATGTGACCTTTGCCACTGGAAGGATGCCCGTTTCAGCCAGACCCTATGCTGAGCAGTTGGGTTTGGATGTTCCGATTATTACTTATAATGGTGCCATGATTCAGGAAGCGATCAGCCGGGAGATTCTGTACCGCAAGGTCATTCCGGTGGCCATAGCCCGGGAAGTGGTTGGTTTCCTGCTGGGAGAAGGGGCTCATCTTCATATGTACCGCAAGGATAGGGTTTTTGTTCAGAAAATGAATGAATGGTCCCAGTCCTATGGGCAAAAAACCAAAGTCACCGTCGAAGAGGCTGACCTTATAACAATCCTGGAAGAGGAAAAAGAGGGCGTGGAGAAGATCATCGTCTTTGGTCCTCCGGAAGAGCTGGCAGATTGGCGGCAAAAATTAGGGCAAAGATTGCCAGGCAGGCTTCATTTGACCTCTTCCAAGTCTTATTTTCTGGAGATGGGTCATCCGGAGGTTAACAAAGGGAACACCTTGCTGACCTTTGCCCAAGGGCTGGGCATCAAGCCGGAAGAGGTCATGGCGATTGGCGATAGCCTCAATGATCTGGAAATGATCCGCTGTGCAGGTCTCGGGGTGGCTATGGGTAATGCTCTGCCAGAGGTAAAGGATGCGGCCGATGTGGTGACTGCTTCCAACGAAGAGGATGGGGTCGCCAAGGCTATTGAGGAGTATGTGCTGCTTAAGCATCGATGAGCCTGGACATGAAAAAGGACAGAAAAATGCCAAAGAGGGTCTTTGCAAGACTCTCTTTGGCAAAATCCAGGGTGAAGTCGGTGAAGTGGTTAAGGTGATATGACGCGAATTTGCGGGGAAATTTCTAAGGTCGCTGTGCCCGTCACGCCGGTCTGGGGATCGGTAATCGTTACAGTAACCCCGGCCAGGGAGTAAGCATCCAGATTCGGACCGAAATCCACTTTCAGCAGGCCCTTGTAGGCTGTGGCAGCAATACCCACATTACTGGTAGCCTTTAGATTAGCCGCAAGAGATGTGTTGGTGATATCACGGCCATCTTGATCCTTTACAATATAGGTTGCATAACCCATGTCGTTACTGCTGCCATCGCTCCATGCTATACCCAGTATGGTTGATGTGATCGTAATTTCATTGATTTTTTGGTTGGGGTTTGGGGGCGGCAATTCAGGTCGGGGAGTGTTGATGGGATACGTGTTGCTGGAGGAACCTGTACCAGAGGTTGAATCAAGAATGACCACTACGCCGCTCATTAAGTCAACGAGTGTAATGATAATGGGTTTATCCGTATCGGGGGCAGAGTTAAACGCTACAGTCCCTATCCCTTTGCTGGGATCGAGGGAAATGGTGGATCTTAGGGAGGCAACCGCAGATAGCTGAGAGCTGGGAATTGCTGTAGTAATATCTTTACCCGTTTCATCAAGCAGTTGGTATCTAAAAGTAGCAGTATCAGCACTGGTTTTGGTATAGTTGCTTAAATTCATCGTCATATGTTTTCCGGTTAAGCCAATCACGGTAACAAGGCAGGAAGCTTGGTTGCCGTCCTTTGTCTTTACCGTAATAGAGGCCGATCCGTTATTTATCCCCACAACTTTCCCCTGATTTACTGTTGCCACAGCGGGGTCGCTGGATAACCAAACAAGCTCATTGCTGTTTCCTTCAGCTGAACCTGCCGGCTTATCCAGTATAGCTGTCAGAGATTCGCTTTGTCCTATGGTTAGGGCGATGTTGCTTTTGTCCAGTCTGATTCCAGTCGGTAAATCAGCAGGGGGATTTAAATCCTGCATGACCTTATCTGCAACGATCCCTGTTCCACCAAACACAATGATATGATCTAAACTTGTCAACCGCTGCTGGTAATACTTTTTCGTGGTATCAGGAGTAGCGTTATTGACGAGAAGAATCGGCTGGGATTTTTGGGCTGCCAGTGCGGAGCCGGCAAGAGCGTCGGCAAATCCTTCTCCATTGGCGATGCAAAGGGCCTCGGTACTAAATAGGTGATTGAATTTTTCATTGACGGCAATATTTCGTGCATATTTATCGGCCCCGACAATGCGCTCAACATGAGGGAATTGACCGGCGACCTGATCCCTGATAACATCTGAATAACCAATGACAAAGGTTTTGGTGATATGAGCAGAATTTAAATCAAGGTATTCTTGGACAGAGCTTGCTAAAGAGTCGCCGGAAACTAAAATAATCGGAATCTGTTCGATGGCCGCAATGGGTGCCACAGAGAGAGCATCCGCAAAATCATCGCCGGTGCAAACGAACAATTGGGAGGGTGAGCTTTGAACTTGGTCGGCAATTTTGAGAGCGGTCTCATAGCGGTTCTGACCGGCCAGCCGGGTTGTGGAGATTCCCATGGCTTGTAGTTCTGCTTCCATAGAAGGTGCAATAACTCCGGTACCGCCAACGATGATGACCTGGTTCACCTCTAAATCGGCTAAAGCCTGTTTCGTGGAAGCCGGCAAACTATCTGAAGTAGTTAAGAGGATCGGTGCCTTATGTTTTTGAGCCAGGGGTGCACTGGCAAGAGCATCCGGATAGTTTTCACCGGACACCAGAATCGCATAGTCCGAATGTGACCATTGTTTGGCAATGGTTGCTGCCGTTTCATACCTGTCCTGGCCGGCTAGCCGATTCACTGTAGGCGTTGTGCTTGCCAAGGTCTGTCCGGGAAAGCTCAAAGCAAAGAGCATGATTAATGTCAAGACAATACTTGCAGCTTTTTTCTCAAACATGTTTATTCGCCTCGCTTTTCTATAATTTTACAATAATACTATAAACCAAAGAAGGCTTTTAAGGCCCTCTTTGGCAAGGGCTGAGATACCTGTGTGAAGGACCGGAGTGGATGGAGCGATCCGTAGATGAATCAGTTTAAGGAGATATGACGCGATACTGCGGAACGATTTCCAAGGTGGCTGTGGTACTCACGCCGCTCCGGGAATCGGTAATGGTGATGGTGACCTCGGGAATGGATGAAGGATCCTCGTCAGGGCCGAAATGTACTGTCAGCAACCCGTTCCTTGCCTCAAAGGAAATGCCCACATCGCCTGTAACCTCTAAAATCGGGACAAGGTATGAAGAACGAGTGACATCACGGCCATCTTGATCCTTTACAATGTAGGTTGCGTAACCTGTAGTATCGGTCGCACCTAGTTTGGTGGAAGTGATGATGATTTCACCGACCTTCTGGTTGGGGTCGATGGGGGGAGTTACAGGTCGGGAAATATAATCAGGATCACCAACAGGATAGGTGACACGGGCGGAATCTGCACTGGAGGCCGGATTAACCAGGCCTACGGCTGATTCTAAACCGCCTGCTGCATCAAAAAGGATAAGGGTAAAAGGTTTGTCGATATCTGAAGGAGTGTTAAAGGTTATGGTCCCGATTCCTTTGCTTAGATCTAAGGAAACATCTGCGTTTAGGGGGGACCTCACGAGTAACGCAGAGGGTGAAAGTTCGGCAGTAATATCTTTGTTTGTCTTATAATCAAGCACCTGAAATTTAAACGTGGCGGTCCCGGCACCAAGCTTGGTATAATCAGTCAAAATAAGGGTCCGGTAGTCGATACCTCGGGCAACCACAATGACACGACAGGAAGCCTCGTGGCCGTCTTCTGTTTTGACCGTAAGAGTGGTTGAGCCAAAGAAGCCTAGAATATGTCCATAGTTGGCTTTCACCATAGGATTACTGGAGGACCAAATAAGATCGTAGTTGTTGAGTTTAACAGGACCTTCAGGTGTATTTCGGTAGACTGTCAGAGTGGCACTCTGGTCTTGCAACAGGTGGATATAGGTCTTATCAAGCCAGATTTCCGATGCCAAATCAGCGGGAGGCGGTACGTTATCTGATGGAAAATCGGCGGCAGATTGTAAATTTTGTATGACTTGCTCCGGAATGACCTCTGTTCCCCCAAAGACAGTAACCTGCTCCAAATCTGTCAACCGCTGCTGGTAATACTTTTTCGTGGTATCAGGAGTAGCGTTATTGACGAGAAGAATCGGCTGGGATTGTTTGGCTGCAAGTGCAGAGCCGGCAAGAGCGTCGGCAAATCCCTCGCCGCTGGCGATGCAAAGGGCCTCGGTACTAAATAGGTGATTGAAATTTTTATTTACGGCAATATTTCGGGCATATTTATCGGCCCCGACGATGCGCTCAACATGAGGGAATTGACTGGCGACCTGATCACTGATAACATCTGAATAACCAATGACAAAGGTTTTGGTGATATGAGCCGCATTTAAGTCAAAGTATTCTTGGACAGAGTTTGCTAAAGAGTCGCCGGAAACTAAAATAATCGGAATCTGTTCGATGGCCGCAATGGGTGCCACAGAAAGAGCATCCGCAAAATCATCGCCGGTGCAAACGAACAATTGGGTCGGTGAGTTTTGAACTTGGCCGGCAATCTTCAGAGCGGTCTCATACCGGTTCTGACCGGCCAGCCGGGTTGTGGAGATCCCCATGGCTTGCAGTTCTGCTTCAATAGAAGGTGCAATAACTCCGGTTCCGCCAATGATGATGACCTGGTTCACCTCTAAATCGGCTAAAGCCTGTTTCGTGGAAGCCGGCAAACTATCTGAAGCAGTTAATAGGATCGGTGCCTTATGTTTTTGAGCCAGGGGTGCACTGGCAAGAGCATCCGGATAGTTTTCACCGGACACCAGAATCGCATAGTCCGAATGTGACCATTGTTTGGCAATGGTTGCTGCCGTTTCATACCTGTCCTGGCCGGCTAGCCGATTCACTGTGGGCGTTGTGCTTGCCAAGGTCTGCCCGGGAAAGCTCAAAGCAAAGAGCATGATTAATGTCAAGACAGCACTTGCCATTCTTTTCTCAAACATGTTTATTCGCCTCGCTTTTCTATAATTTTACAATTAATAGTATAGCATCTCGGGTTTTTAATTCAACCGATCAAAGGAGACTGGGGTACCGGGGCTGATGATTGTTTGATAATTGTTTGCAGGGCTGAACTTCCCTGAGCCGCCTATCATCATGGTTGAGAAGGAAAAGGTACACTTTGACATTGAGAAATATTAATTTTTTATTAACTCCCATTTTCGCGGAACAAAAGGATTGCGTTATACGTCTATTAATGTAAAGGATTCTTGTATACATAAGAAATCTTGACGTACAGGGGAGACAGGCAGTAGAAAAGAGGCGTATAATCGTGAAAAAAGACAGCAGCAAATGGAGAAGACTAGGACTGATAGTGCTCATTATCGGAACCCTTACGTTAATCGGGTGCAGTTCGCTCTCCTTAGAATCCTTTAAAACAGTCAAAGGCTCTAATATGGATCAAGAGGATAGGCAAGGGGCGGGGGGGCAAGGTGAATCTCCGCCGGAAGGCTCCCAGGAGGAGGATGTCACAGCGGAGAAACCTGCTCATGAAGAAGATAATCCTATACAAGAGGGGAATGAAGGCTCCGACACCAATGAAGAAGGGAATGATAATCCAGTTTTTACAGAAATCCCTCCTTCCCAAAACACCCAGGAGAGTCCGGTGACTGCATCGCCGAAACCGGCCCCGCCAGGGACCCCGGTGCGTACTTTTTATGAATTATCCGGCACACCTCCTACGGCTCCGGGCTTAGCCATGAAGCACCGTGTGTTTAAAGAAGAGCCGCCGAAAATTGTCTACTTAACTATTGATGATGGACCATCGGAAAATACAGTCCATATCTTGGATATACTCAAGCAGGAAGAGGTTAACGCTACTTTCTTTGTGATTGGCACCCAGGTCGAGAGATACCCGGAGCTGCTCAAAAAGGCTTATGAACAAGGCAACGCTATTGGCAATCATACCTATTCTCATAATTACAGTGAGATTTATCAAAGCCCGGAAGCCTTTGTAGCCAACCTGAAAAAGAATGAGGAGTTAATTTACAAACTTATTGGAGTGCGCCCCAAGGTGATCCGTACTCCGGGGGGAACCCATGGCAATTTCCATATCAGCTACTACAATGCGGTGGATGCCCAGGATTATCTGGTTTATGACTGGAATGTAAGCACAGGGGATGCCTCAGCTCCTCTGGTGCCGGCGGAGACCCTGATCAAGAATGTCAAGGAACAAGCCCCCGGCCGGGACCGGATCATTCTTTTAATGCATGACGCTCCAGGCAAATGGACGACAGTGGATGCCTTGCCGAAGATTATTCGTTTTCTTAAGGAGCAGGGTTATGAATTTGGGGTGCTGTCCCCTGAAGTTGCCCCCATTCTTTTCCCGGGGGGATTTTACAGTTAAGATTGAGGATAAACTCAGGAAAGGGCTGTGCAAAACCTGATGATGGTTTGGCACAGCCCTGTTTTCGTCTGTATCGTTTTTGAAAAAAAGGATTTTTTATCTTCTGCCGGTGCTGAGGAAACTGTTGAAAAACGGGACCTGTCCCCTTGATTCACTTACTCCAGCCGGTCCTGGATCACGGTGTAGATCTGGGGATCGTCGCCGCCGGGATGCCAGATGGATATGCCACGGAGGTTGTACTGATTGACGATGTCCACGAAAGTAGCGAAGTTCAGGGCATTGGTAAACCAGACCTGGTGAGCTATGCCGTCGGCGGCAGTATAGTTGAAGTGGGGGCCTCTTTGGGGATCCTGGATAATTTGGGCTCCATGCTGCTGAGCCAGACGGATGGCGTCGTCATAGGTAATGCTTCTCCGCGTGGTTCCCCAATCATAACCATAGGTGGGCAGGCCGGCTTCCAGTTTGGCGGGGGGGATGACGGTCACTGCATAATCCAGAACCTGGCGAATCCAGCTGGCTGGGGCAATGGGTCCGGGATTATCCCAGCTGTAATCATAGAGCATGAGGCGGACAACATCCACCGCAGCGCCGATCCCCCCATAATCGTGGCCGATGCTGACGGGCTCATCGGCGCGGGTTTTCGCTTGGATAGCGACGTAGAGTTTTTTGTTATAAGGTGCCAGTGCAGCTTTAAGCTCTCTCAGGAAAAGGACAAAGAGCTCCCGGTCGGCGGCGGCAATATTTTCATAATCAATCTCGATGCCGGTATAATTCATGGAACGAACCTTACTGACGATTTGGGCGACATTGCGTTGACGGAGATCAGGGTTGTTCAATACGGTGGAGATCAATTGCCGATCGTAATTATTGGCGACGAGAGGGATCAGCTCGATGCCCCGGGAACATGCGAATTCAATGAGGGAGGGGTCTTCGGCATTGGGATAAAGGAGCAAATCTCCTGTGGGGGTGAGTTCATACCAGAAGGGAGAAAGGGTTGTCATAAGTTCGGCATGCTGACGAACGACGGCCATGGCCTCCTGCTGTACCCAATAAGGAATCCAGGCCGAAAAGGTATGCCGTCTTCCCGGTCCTCCTTTAGGTATCTTGACCTGCTGGCCGATGCGCAATTGGTAGGGATCGACACCTGGGTTGGCGGCGATAATTTCATTGAGGGATACTCCGAAGGCCAGGGAAAGCTTGTAGAAGGTATCTCCGGCTTTGATGGTATAGAGGACGTAGCCTGGTTGCGGCCCGGGCTGAAAGAGGGCCTGGTAAGTAAGAGGGCCGACAATACCGTCGGGGTTCAGTCCCCGGTCCTTCTGAAAGCGGATGACAGCCGCCTCCGTCTTAGGGCCAAAGATCCCATCAATGGGTCCGGGGATGTATCCCAGCTCACTTAAGCGGACCTGGACTTCGGCGACATCGTTGCCGCGGGACCCTCTGCGTAACATTCTCATCTTATCACCTCTGAATACAGCGCTCTATGACAGTATATTCAGAGGCTTGGGGAAAGGGTGAATGTATAAAATTGTTAATTGCTTTTAAAAATTTTATATATGGGGAGAGTTGGCATAGGAATTGCAATAAAACCAGGATAAGGCTATACTAGAGAGGAAGGGAGTCGATCCTTTTTGCGAATTGTGTTGGTCGCTTTGAATGCTAAGTATGTGCATACCAATCTAGCTATACGCTACTTACGTGCCAGTGTCCAAGGTGAATTCCCCGATGTTGACCTGCGGGAATTTACTATTAATGAGTCTATGGAGCGGATTGAAGCAGAATTATATGAAGCCAAGGCAGATGTCATTGGCTTTTCATGTTATATATGGAACTTGAAGGAGACCCTGGCCGTCATTCGTCGGCTGAGGCCTGTCTCTCCCCATACCCGGATTGTGGTAGGGGGTCCGGAGGTTTCTTTTGAAGGGGAAGCATTTTTAAGAGAGAATCCTGAAATTGATGGAGTGGTTCTGGGGGAAGGTGAGATCACCTTCCTGGAACTCCTGCGGGCCTGGGAATCAGGCGCCAGCCTCTCCCAAGTACAGGGGCTGGCCTGGCGGGCTTCTTCCCGGGAGATCATCCTCAACCCGCCCCGCCGGCAGCTGGCCATGGCCGAACTGCCTAATCCCTATAACCATGAAGAAGAGCTTAAAGGGCGCTTGGCCTATGTGGAGACAACCCGGGGCTGCCCTTTTAACTGCCAGTACTGTCTTTCCTCCACCTTTCAAGGGGTCAGGTATCTTCCCCCGGAACGTTTCCGCCAGATTCTGCGTCAAACGTTGCGCTATGGAGCGCGGACCATTAAATTAGTGGATCGCACGTTTAATGTGAATAAAGAGCATGCCTTGAGGATTTTGGATATTGCCCGGGAAGAAGCGGCCCATTACCCGCCGGAGGCAGGTATCCGGGTCCATTGCGAGATGGCGGGGGAGCTGTTGGATGAGGAGTGGCTTCTTTATTTGCAGGATTATCCTCAGGACCTGGTTCAGTTTGAGATTGGGGTGCAGTCCACCCATCCGGAGACTCTGGCCGCGATTCACCGCCCTCAGCATTTTGAGCGCTGGGCAAAGTATATCCGGGAGATGCAAAGGTTGAATAAAGCCCATCTGCATCTGGATCTCATCGCCGGTTTGCCTAAAGAAGGCTGGGAGAGTTTCCGCAGATCCTTTAATGAGGTCTATGACGTTCAACCGGATATGCTTCAGTTAGGCTTTTTGAAAGTGCTTAAGGGGTCGGGACTGCGTGAGCAAAGGGGGGAATATGGGCTGGTCTTTGCTCCGGATCCTCCTTACACCATTTTGCAGACCGATGATTTAAGCCATGACGAGCTGCTCCGGCTTCACCGGCTGGAGGAACTTCTGGATCGCTATTATAATTCGGGCCGCTTCAGTCATTCTTTGGCTTGGGCTGTCGGGAACTATCCCACTCCCTTTGACTTTTATCATGAGTTTGCTGAGTTTTGGCACGGGCAGGGATGGTTCAGGCAGAGCTGGTCGGCTAAAGCGCTTTTTGAAAAGCTCTGGGATTTTGCTGCCGCTCAGAAAAAAGCCTGGGGTGCTGAGCTGACGGCAGCCCTGAGAGAGCGGTTGAGATTGGATTATTATCTGTGGGAACGGCCCAATGGTGTTCCGGACTATCTGCTTCCAGCCGAGGGTGCCCTGCCGCCCAACTATGGGGAGATGAAATTTTCCCTTCAGCAGCATCGGGGCTGGGAGCAAATCATACCGGAGTTTCCCGGGATGGACCGCCGGCAATGGAGCCGGGCGACGGCTGTAGAGTATTTCCAGGAGCCGCAGCCCCGCTGGCTGCTGTTTTTTTATAACAAGGGGCGGACTCAAACCTATCCCGTCCCGGAAGATTTTTTCAATGAAGTGTATTAGATTTCATAATATTTAGATTTCAGCATAATGTTGGAGTTCAGCATAGTGTTGGATTCTAAATGAGAGTTATGAGACAAAGTATCTAGAGAAGTATAAGGAGAATGTCATGGTTAAGGGTTTAGTTAAACAACTCCGTCATAGAATGCTAATAAGCGGGTTTTTGATAGTTATCCTTCTGCTGGCGGGCTGTGGGGAGGATCCCCGGCAAGGGTTGCCCGGGGGGGCTGCTCCGGCGGTGATCGAGCTTTGGCATTCCCTTGCCGGGGCAGAAGGAGAGGCCTTGGCTAAAGAGGTCCAAAGAATTATGGACGGTCACCCCGAAGTGCTCATTCATTTGGAATATATAGCAGAAGGGGAAATAGCCCAGCTTGCTTATCTTGCTCAAGCCGGCGGGGAGGGGCCGGAGCTGTTCTTAACCACCGCTCAGGCCTTGACGGAGCTCTTCCAACAAGGAGCCCTGGCCCCTGTTCTGGGCAACGGGGATTCCTTTATTGGTTTAACGTCTCAATTTCAATATGGGGAAAAGCTTTATGCCCAGCCCTTAGCCACGGATGTTCCGCTTTTTTTCTATCGGACGGATTTGGCCCAGTTGCCTGCTTCTCTGGCGGATTTCCATACAACCAAGGGAGTGCTGGCCTTAACTGCTCTTGACACCAGGAATTTGGCTCCCTGGTGGTCGGCTCAAGGAGGGAAATTAACCGGCAATGGCCAGCCTGTCCTTCAGGATCCGGCCAATCTGATTTTTCTCCAGCAGCTTTTGGCTTGGCGGGAAGGAAATCTTTTGCTGGTCGACCCTAATGCCTGGAATCTGTTCCTTAATGCTCAGGCTGCTTATACCATCGCCAATGCCAGTCAGGCTCAAGGATTAAGCGCAGATATACCCTGGGGAAGTGTGCCTTTAACGCAATTGACTGCCGGGCAAGGGGAAATTTTAACGACGAGAACTCTGGGTATCGCCAATTCATCCATCAAAACTTCCGAGAGTTTAAGTCCGCTGATCCGCTTAGTGGAAGATGAGCTGCTCTCCGCCGATTCCCAAGGGGCGATTGCCAAGGCGGGCAAGCGTTTTCCTGCCAGCAGTTCATTCTATGGCCGCGAAGAAGCTCAGACGGGAATTCTCCGCCAAGTGGGGCTGGGTCTGGCTCAAGTCTGGTCCTTACCGGGAAATGCCTTGGAAGGAAAACTGATTCCGATCCAGGACAAGGCCTGGCAGAAGGCCTGGAGCGGGGTTGTGCCGGAGGAAGCGTTGGCCGAGGCTCAGACGGAGGCGGTAAAAGCCCTTGAAGCAAAATAGCTTCAGGGTATGCAGTGTAGAGAAGGGGGAGTGGTTATGCTGTCAAAGCAGGTACGATTGCTGGTGATTACGGGACTTTCGGGAGCAGGTAAGACCCAGGCGCTGCAAAGTCTTGAGGATCAGGGATATTTTTGTGTGGATAATCTGCCCCCATCCTTAATTTTGAAATTTGCGGAGCTCTGTACTCAGTCCCAAGGCAAGGTGACTCGTGCGGCCATCGTCTGCGATTTGCGGGGCGGGGAATTTTTCTCCTCACTGGCGGAAGCCTTGGGGGATTTGCACAGGGAGGGATTTCATTATGAGATACTCTTCCTGGAAGCCTCGGATGAAGTGCTGGTGGGGCGCTATAAGGAATCCCGGCGCCGGCATCCCCTGTCTCCCAGCGGCGGAATTCTGGAAGGGATTCAAATGGAGCGGCAAATGCTGACGGAGCTCCGGGGGGTAGCCCACAAGATTATGGATACCTCCAATCTGTCTTCCCAGCAGCTGCGCCATCAGGTGGCTGAGAGTTTCGGAAATGAACAGGCTTCAGGACATTTAGCAGTCTCCGTAGTCTCCTTTGGTTTTAAATATGCCATTCCTTTGGATGTGGATTTACTGATCGATGTGCGCTTTCTTCCCAATCCCTTCTATGTTGCTGAGCTGCGGCCTCTTACCGGAGAGCACCCTCAGGTGCAGGATTATATCTTCAGCAACCCGGTAGCCCAGGAGTTTGTGGATAAGTATCTGGGCCTTCTGGAGTTTATCCTTCCTTATTATGTGAAGGAGGGCAAGCGGCATCTGGTCATTGGGGTAGGCTGTACAGGGGGACAGCACCGTTCGGTGGCTATTGCGGAACGGATTGGGCTTTTTCTTCAGGAGCGCAATTATATGATGAGTGTTAAACACCGGGACGCTGCCCGCAATCGGAAGGGTGATAAATCAAAATGAAAGTTAAATTGATCAAATCACTCCCCAGATCCCTGAAATGGCTTTACCCTAACTTAGGTGTTAAACGCTGGTTTTTACTGGCGGTGCTCGGCGTGTTCATCTTTGCCGCAGGCTTTTCCGTGATGAATGATGGCATCGCTCTGGGCTACCTGGAACTGCAATTCCGGGAAGGAATTTACCGCCTGACGGGCAGTGCGCCCCGTACGGCTGTTCCCATGGGTCTGTTCATCAGTGCTTTGGGAGCGGGGGCGATGGTGATTGGTTTTAAAAGGATGCTTCATTCCATTATTTCGGTGCTCTTGCCTGATGAAGAAGCCCGGATTGTGGATGTTATGTATTCACGGCAGCATTTGCGGCGGGGTCCGAAAATCGTGGTCATTGGCGGCGGGACGGGCTTATCAACTTTGCTGCGGGGTTTGAAGAATTATACCCGCAATCTCACGGCCATTGTCACCGTAGCCGATGATGGCGGGAGCTCAGGCAAGCTGCGCAGTGAAATGGGCATTCTTCCGCCGGGGGATATCCGCAACTGCCTGGTGGCCTTATCGGATACGGAGAATATTATGGAGAAATTATTCTCCTACCGCTTTGATGCGGGTACCTTGAAAGGGCATAGTCTGGGAAATCTGGTTTTAGCGGGGATGGCGGATACCTTTGGGGACTTTAAAAAAGGCATCGAGCACGTGGGTGAGGTGTTTGCCCTGCGGGGCAGTGTCTATCCCTCGACCATGGAGCAGGTGGTTTTAACGGCGGAGCTGGCCGACGGGACCATCGTCAAGGGGGAAACTCAGGTCAGAGATACTCAAGGGCGGATTAAACGGGTCTATCTGGAGCCGGAGGATTGCCAGCCGGTTCCGGAAGCGTTAAGAGCCCTGGAAGAAGCGGATCTGATTGTTTTAGGGCCGGGCAGCCTTTATACCAGCGTCCTCCCCAATCTGCTGGTGAAGGAACTCAAGGAAAAGATTCAGGAAGTGGATGCTCCCTGTATTTATGTCTGCAATATCATGACTGAACCGGGGGAGACGGACCAATTCCAGGTCTCGGACCATCTCCAATCCCTTATGGATCACTGCGGCGCCGGGTTTGTGGATGTGGTGGTGGCCAATAAACAAGGGATACCCGAAGAGCTGCTGAAGCGCTATGAGGAGGAAGGCTCCTATCCGGTACAAGGGAACAGGGATAGTGTGGAGTGGCTGGGAGCTAAGTATGTGGAAGCGGACCTTCTGCAGGAAGGGGATACCCTGCGCCACCACTCGGACCGTCTGGCGCGGCTCCTGATTCGCTTGCTTTTTAGTTTAAAACCCATGGGAGAGCGGATTGCTTTAGTGGATTCTTATTTGCTGAACCAGAAGCTGAGAGAAGAGTCCTAGTGCTTTTCCTCTGGGGCTGTGAAGTACTGGTAAAGGAAGTGGAAGAATGTCCTTTAGTGCTGAAACCAAAGATGAGCTGGCTCGGATCGAGGAAGGGAAGCGATGCTGCAATCTGGCCGAATTGGCTGCCTTAGTGCGGATGGATGGGACATTGCAGATTGCCAATCATTCTTATGCTTTGAATGTGATCACGGAAAGCGCCCCGGTGGCGCGCAAAGTGTATCGTTTGGCCAAAAACCTGCTGGGATTGCCCGTGGATATTATGGTGCGGAGGAAGCTGCGCTTAAAAAAGAATAACTCCTACATGGTGAAAATCTACCCCCGGACCTTAGAGGATCTTCAGCAGCTGGGGCTTCTGGATGAAGAGGGGGAGATATTACCGGGTATTCCTAACTTTTTGGTGAAAAAGAAATGCGATAGAATAGCCTACCTGCGCGGGGCCTTTTTGGCAGGAGGCTCCATCAATAATCCCGAGGGAACGTACCATCTGGAGATTATCACCAATGATTCTCTTCATGCTGAGGCCTTAAGCAAGCTGCTTAATAAATTTCATTTGGGGGCCAAGGTCAGCATGCGTAAAAACTGGCATGTGGTCTATATTAAAGAGAGTGAGCATATCGTTGAATTTCTGGGCTTTATCGGCGCCCACCGGGCTCTGTTGGAATTCGAGAATGTTCGTGTGCTCAAGGACATGCGCAATCAGGTCAACCGCCTGGTCAACTGTGAAACGGCTAACCTTAATAAGACGGTGGACGCGGCAGTGCGGCAAGTGGAGAATATCCAAAGGGTAGCCAATACCATCGGTTTGCAGGCCTTGCCGGAGCCGCTGCGGGAAATTGCCGAGCTGCGGCTGGAATATCCTGATGCCAGTTTGAAAGAGTTAGGGGAGATGCTGGTCCCCAAGGTAGGCAAATCGGGAGTCAATCACCGGATGCGCAAGATCGATGAGCTTGCCGAAAAGCTGGAGGAACAGAGTAAACGAGTCAGGAAAGGAGGATAAATGTGCGCATAGGATATGGCTTGAACCTGGAGCAGACACAGAAGTTGATCATGACGCCGGAGTTGCGTCAAGCGATTGCCGTTTTACAGTTATCCGCTTTAGAACTCTCCGGTTATGTGGAGCAGCAGATGCTGGAAAACCCTCTTCTCGATGTGATTGACGATTCCGCCGACAAAAGCGCGGATCATACCCAGGAAGATTCCCCGGCTCAAGAGAAGAACGAGGGGGCGGAGGAAGGGCCCTGGGATATGAACTGGGAAGAGTATTTTCAACATCAGGAAGAACGCATCAGCAAGGAGTATGACCCGGACGCCGGGCAAAGCACCCGCTTTGAGCCTTTTTTAACGTATCAGAAAGTATAAGTTTTTTGGGGATCCCCCTTTACTAGAGTATTTGGTAAAATGGAGTTATGGAAACAAACATATTGAGACGGATATTCTTCGATGAGAATAACCATTGGGATAGATTTGTAGAGAAATACGGGACACGAATAAGACCGATTGTGGTAAAAGAGGTCGAGAAGTTCCGTAACTGTGGTAACCCTAAAAATGGATTTAAGCTCTTAGTGTGTGAAGGCTGCCATGACATACGAATAGTACCGTACCGTTGTAAGGGGAGATTTTGCACAACGTGTAGCAGTGGAGAAACAGAGGAGTGGAGCCGAATGATGGCTGAAGACGTCATGCAGGTTAATCATCGACATGTCATCTTCACAATCGATGAAGGGCTAAGAGTGATCTTTCAAAAACACCGACACTTGCTAAAACCCTTAATGGATGAGGCGGTCAGGATAGTTCAAGAGTGGTTTAAGAAGAAGTGCAAATTGACCCCGGGTGTCATAGCCGGACTGCATACCTTTGGATCCCGAATGAACTTCAATCCCCATGTCCATATGCTCGTGACCATGGGTGGAATGAAGAAAGATGGAGAATGGAAAAGCTATGACTACATTCCATTTCCCTTGCTAAGAAAGCAATGGCAAACGGTGGTCTTAAAACTCATTCGAAGCCACTTAAACGAGGAGGAAAAGAAGAAAGTCCAGCAATTGCTACAGAAAGCCTATTCAGCCAATGGAGAAGGTTTCTATGTCTATGCCCCGAAACAAAGAGGGAATGTCAAGGTGCAACTAGGATATATAGGGCGTTATATTCGTCGGCCGGCAATAGCCCTGCATCGGATTGAAGAATATGACGGTGAGTATGTAACGTTTAAGTATCATGATAAAAATGAGGGGCAAGAGAAACGAGAAAAGCTCACAGTGGAAGAGTTTATCACGCGATTAATCGTGCACATACCGGATGAACAGTTCAAAACCATTCGTTATTATGGAGTCTATGCTCGTCGGATTAAATCACAATGTAAAACACTAGTGTCCGCATGGCAGAAAGAAGTGAGGAAATGGATTGTAAAAGTTAAAAAGACAATAGCACGCAGGAAATGGGAGCAACGGCTCAAGGAACAAACAGGAAAAGACCCCATGGTATGTCCCCATTGTCAGTGTTATTATGAATACAAGGGAGAAGTGTGCCTAAAAGCCGGACACTTAGAAATTAAGCATGCGAGATGTGAGACAAGCAGAGCATGCCTGGAAAGGATGATCGATCATTTCGCCGGTATCCAAAAAACGCAAACCAAGCAAAAAGAAGAAGCCTCAAAGTGTGGAGAATTCAGTCAACTACATTTGTTTGCAGTGTAATGGACAAGAGGAGATTGCATTGAAGGTGGTCAGGGAATTTGATGCTATGGATGATGGTGACCCAACGGTTCCTCCACAGTTTAGTTGTGAAAAATGTGGGGGAGAAATGTATCCAGAGTATTATAAGGGACTTCACGGTTACGACTATAAAATTTCAGATGTGAGAGAGCAATAAAAGGACCGAGGCCGCAGCCTCGGTTTTTCTTTAGCGGCAGGTCCTTCCCTTCAGGAGCATTTGCTGGAACAGATTCATATTCAAAAGGTTCCCATGTCCCAGAAGCTGCTTGAATATATTGTCGGCAATTTGGACGATAACGGCTATTTAACCCTTTCTTTAGAGGAAATAGGGAAGCAGCTCCAGCTTCCCCTTGAGGAAGTGGAAAAAGGCTTAGCGGTGATTCAAGGTCTGGACCCTTTGGGGGTGGGGGCAAGAAGCTTGGAAGAATGTCTGTTGCTGCAGCTTCCCCTGCTGGCAGACTACCCTCCGGAGCTGCCTGAATTTCTTAAGTATCTGGAGGATTTAGCTGCCGGTCGTTTGCAGAGGATCGCCGCCCAGCTCAAAATTACCCCCAGTCAGGTTCAGGATATGGCCGATTTAATCCGCACCCTGGATCCTAAACCCGGCCGGAGCTTTGCCGGGACCGGCGAGGTGCGCTATATCGTTCCCGACGTTGTGGTTGAAGAGGTTGAGGGCGAATATATTATCCTGGTCAATGATGTGACCGTACCCCGTTTGGGAATTAATCAGGTCTACCGCAAGGCTCTAAGTCAGAATAATGAATCAGAGATTCGCAAATTTGTCGAGCAGAAACTCAATGCGGCAGCCTGGCTGATTCGCAGTATCGAGCAAAGACGGCTCACTCTTTATAAGGTTGCGGATGCTATTATCAGACGCCAGGAAGAGTTTTTGCGGCGGGGCATCCGCTATTTAAAACCCCTCAATCTCAAAGACATTGCGGAAGAGATCGGGGTCCACGAGTCCACGGTCAGCCGGGCTACGGCTAATAAATATATCCAAACCCCCCGGGGGATTTTTGAGTTTAAGTTCTTTTTTGCTACGGGGCTGGGCAGTGAACAGGGCATGACCACGGAAGGAATTAAACAAGCCCTGAAAGAGATCATCGCCGCCGAGGATCCCAAGAGTCCCTATTCTGATCAAAAGCTTTCCGAGATTCTTAAAGAAAAGAATATGGAGATTTCACGGCGAACCGTGGCAAAATACCGGGATGAACTGGGGCTCCCGTCCACGGCGCTGCGGAAACGCTATTAGCCGCTGATGAGCAGCCGCAGATTGGTGCGGATGGGCAGGGATGAGGAAGGAATTTTAGAAAAGGGTGCTGAATAATAACAGTAACTCTTTTGTTAATATTGTCCAGGTTATGATGGGTTTGGTCTCAAGAGTAGAATTTTCCTTGGAGCGGTATACTAAGATGATAGAAAGTGCTAAACTTAGACAGGTTGAATTGGCATGAAATTGCTGTTGGCATACCACATAGACATAAATAGCAAGTCTAAAAAAAGATATAGTTTAAAAACGATTAAGCGAAAGAGGAAAGGAGAAAATACTTAATGATGAATAAGAAAGGGCTTAAAGACATTACGGTACGTGGAAAACGTGTTTTTGTGCGGGTTGATTTTAATGTGCCTATGGATGACCATGGCAATATTACCAACGACACGAGGATTCGGGCGGCTCTGCCTACCATTCACTATCTGATTGACGAAGGGGCTAAGATTATCCTCGCTTCCCATTTAGGACGCCCCAAGGGAAAACCGGATCCGAACTATTCCCTGGCTCCGGTGGCCAAACGTCTTGGTGAATTGCTCAAGGGGCCGGTGGCCATGGCGACCGATTGTATCGGTCCGGAGGTAGAGAAAGCAGCAGCTCAGCTGCAGGAAGGTGAAGTCCTTCTTCTAGAAAATGTCCGTTATCATGCCGAGGAAGAAAAGAATGAACCGGAGTTTGTCAAGCAATTAGCCCGCTTAGCTGAAGTGTATGTTAACGATGCTTTCGGTACAGCCCACCGGGCTCATGCTTCCACAGAAGGAATCGCTCATCATCTTCCCGGGGTGGCCGGCTTTCTCCTCCAAAAGGAAATTGAAAGTATGGGCAAGGCTCTGGAGAATCCGGAGCGGCCTTTTGTGGCCATCATTGGCGGAGCCAAGGTCAGTGACAAAATCGGGGTCATTGAGAACCTGCTCCATAAAGTGGACGCTTTGATCATTGGCGGCGGCATGGCCAATACCTTCCTGAAAGCTCAGGGCTATTCTCTGGGCAAGTCCCTGGTGGAAGGGGATAAATTATCCCTGGCTCAGGAGATCCTTGATCAAGGGCGGGAACTCCAGGTGGACATTCTTTTGCCTCAGGATGTGGTGGCGGCCAAAGAATTTAAAGCCGATGCGCCCTATCGGGTCACCGCTGTCCGGGAGATCGCCGAGGACGAAATGGCTCTGGATATCGGACCGGAGAGTGCCGGACTGTTCAGTGCAAGAATACAAAAGGCCCGGACTATCGTCTGGAACGGCCCCATGGGTGTCTTTGAAATGGAACACTTTGCCAAGGGGACGGAGAAAGTTGCTCAGGCTGTGGCCTTATGTCCGGGTCTGACCATTGTCGGCGGTGGAGATTCCGTGGCCGCCGTAGAAAAAATGGGTGTAGGGGAGCAAATGAGCCATATCTCCACAGGAGGGGGGGCTTCCCTGAAGCTCCTGGAAGGCAAGACCCTGCCCGGTATAGCGGCACTACAAAACATCTAAACTTATCCCATCTTGAAAGGAGCTCATTTCATGGCCAAACGACATCCTATTATCGCTGGAAATTGGAAGATGAATAAAAGTCTCCGGGAGACTCAGGAATATGCGGTAAAGCTCTTAGGAGTGCTTGGCGAAGTCACTGCAATCGACGTTGTCGTGTGTGCGCCCTTTACAGCCTTAAATGTTCTCAAGAATGAGCTGGAGGAGAGCGTCATTCATATTGGGGCTCAGGATATGTTTTATGCCCCCGATGGGGCTTATACGGGAGAGATCTCTGCGGCGATGCTGGTGGATGTTGCCTGCACCTATGTCATCCTCGGACATTCGGAGCGCCGGGAAATTCTCCGTGAAACGGATGAAGAGATTGCCAAAAAGGTGAAGGCGGCCCTTAAGGCAGGGCTCACCCCCATTCTCTGTGTGGGTGAAAACTTAGCCAACCGGGAAGAAGGCAAGGCCTTTGCCATCGTGCGCGGCCAGGTGGAAAAGGATCTGACGGATCTTGCCCCAGATGATTTGAAACGGGTGGTCATTGCCTACGAACCTATTTGGGCTATCGGCACGGGTAAGACAGCCTCCAGTGAAGATGCCCAGGAGATGTGCGCCATGATTCGCTCTACTTTAGCCGGAATTGCCGGTGTGGTTGCCGATGAGGTCAATATCCTCTATGGGGGCAGTGTTAAGGCGGACAATATTGGTGAGCTCATGAGTCAGCCGGATGTGGACGGCGCTCTGGTGGGCGGGGCCAGCCTGGAAGCCGAAGGATTTGCCCAATTGGTTCAGAATGCGGTGGCTGCTCTATGAAGCCTCTGCTCTTGATGATTCTGGACGGATGGGGTTATAATCCCCAGAGCGCAGGCAATGCTGTGGCTAAGGCCCCCAAGCCCCATTTCGACAGACTGCTTGAGGAGTATCCTCATACCCTGATCGTTGCTTCCGGGGAGGAAGTGGGATTGCCCCCAGGCCAAATGGGGAACTCGGAAGTGGGGCATTTGAATATTGGGGCAGGCCGGGTGGTCTATCAGGAATTCACCCGGATTTCCCAAGCCATACGGACCGGTGAGTTTGCCCGGAATACGGTTTTGCAGGAAGCTATGGAACGGGTCAAGGATGGGCCCAATGCTCTGCATCTGATGGGGTTGCTCTCGGATGGAGGGGTTCACTCCCATAGTGAGCATCTTTTCGCCCTTCTGGCGATGGCCAAAGACATGGGGGTCAAAAAAGTGTTCATCCATGCCTTGCTGGACGGCCGGGATGTGCTGCCCCAAAGTGCCAAAGGGTTCATGACTCAGCTTAATATGAAATGCCGGGAATTAGGCCTTGGTCAGGTTGCCACCGTCAGCGGACGTTATTATATGATGGATCGGGATAAACGCTGGGAACGGGTGGAAAAGGGTTACCGGGCTTTAGTGAATGGGGAAGGTCTGAAAGCGCCTAATTCTTTGGCAGCCATTGAACAATCCTATGATGTCAGGGTCACGGATGAGTTTGTGGCACCTACAGTCATTGTCGACTCGGCAGGGGAGGCTGTGGGACCGCTTCGGGACGGTGACAGTTTTATCTTCTTCAATTTCCGCTCCGATCGGGCCCGGGAGATCTCCTATGCTCTCTTGGATGAAGAATTTACCGGCTTTGACCGGGGAAAACTTTTGCAACTCCATTATGTGTGTATGACCGAATATGACGATAAGCTGAAAGGGGCGGCCGTGGCTTTTCCGGCTCAGAACTTAGACAATACCTTGGGGGAGGTTCTGGCCAAACATCAGAAAAAGCAGCTGCGCATCGCTGAAACAGAAAAATACGCCCATGTCACCTTCTTTTTTAATGGTGGGGTAGAGGAACCTTGTCCCGGGGAAACCCGCTGTCTTATTCCTTCTCCTCAAGTCCCTACCTATAATCTGCTGCCGGAAATGAGTGCTTATGGAATTACCGAGGAGCTCTTAAAGCGTCTGGAAAGAGAAGAGGATGAGGTGATCATTCTGAACTTTGCCAACGCGGATATGGTGGGCCATACAGGAGAGTTTGAAGCTACGGTCAAAGCCATCGCAGCGGTGGATCAGTGTATCGGGCAAATCGTTCCCCGGGTTTTAGAGCGCCAGGGAACCGTCATTATAACCGCCGATCATGGCAATGCGGAAGCGAAAGTGGACCTGCAAACCGGCCAGCCCTTAACGGCCCATACGACCAATCCGGTGCCCTTGATCCTGGTTAATGATCAGCTTAAGGGTAAAACCCTGCGGGAAGGCGGGGCCCTGCGGGATGTGGCGCCGACGATGCTCCGGCTGCTGGAGATTCCGCAGCCTCAGGAGATGACTGGCAAGTCCTTGATTTGATGAATACTATATTTAGGAGGTAAGCCCTATGAGTTATATCGAAGAGATTTATGGACGGGAGATCCTGGATTCCCGTGGCAATCCTACCGTTGAGGTGGAAGTTCTTTTGGAGGACGGTTCCATGGGCCGGGCGGCTGTTCCTTCCGGTGCTTCCACAGGTGCTTTTGAAGCCGTTGAACTGAGAGATGGGGATGCGAGCCGTTTTCTGGGTAAAGGCGTTCTTAAAGCCGTAGAGAATGTCAATGAGGTGATTGCTCCGGAATTGGAAGGGTTAAACCCCTTTGACCAGCCGGCTATCGATCGGGAGCTTATTGCTCTGGACGGCACTGAGAACAAGGGCAAGCTGGGAGCCAATGCTATTCTGGGGGTTTCTCTGGCTAATGCCAAAGCGGCTGCGGAATGCGTCGGGCTTCCTCTTTATCAATACTTAGGCGGGGTTAATGCCAAAGAACTCCCCGTTCCCATGATGAACATCCTCAACGGTGGTCAGCATGCCGATAATAATGTGGATATTCAAGAGTTTATGATCATGCCTGTCGGTGCCAAGAGTTTTGCCGAAGCTCTGCAAATGGGAACCGAAGTGTATCATAGTCTGAAAGCTGTCCTTAAGGAAAAGTCATTGGCCACTGCCATTGGGGATGAGGGCGGGTTTGCTCCCAGCCTGGAATCCAATGCCGATGCCCTCCTGGCTATTATGGACGCCATTCAGCGTGCCGGCTACACACCTGGCAAAGATATCGCTCTGGCCTTGGATGTAGCGGCTACGGAACTTTATCGTGATGGCAAGTATCATCTTGAAGGAGAAGGCCTGACCAAGACGGCGGATGAAATGATTGCCTACTACGAAGAGCTGGTTGAAAAGTACCCCATCGTTTCCATCGAGGATGGTTTGTCCGAAGAAGACTGGGAAGGATGGAAAAAGCTTACCGAGAAACTGGGAAGCAAGATTCAGCTGGTCGGGGATGATCTGTTTGTCACCAATCCCGCCCGCTTGGCCAGGGGCATCAAAGAAAAATGCGCCAATTCGATCTTAATTAAGCTCAATCAGATCGGGACCCTTACTGAAACTCTGGATGCCATTGAAATGGCCAAACGTGCCGGTTACACAACGGTCATCTCCCATCGTTCCGGGGAGACCGAGGATGTGACCATGGCTCATGTGGCTGTCGCTGTGAATGCGGGACAGATTAAAACAGGAGCTCCCGCCCGGACAGAACGGGTAGCAAAATATAACGAGCTTCTCCGCATTGAGGAAGAGCTGGGGGAAACCGGAGTTTACACGGGCCATGAGGCTCTGGGCCGTTAAGGGCCATATATTGACAGCTAGGGTATAGACTATTGCCATTTGTCAAATTTTTATGCTAAAATAGCGGTACTGGCTAAAACCATAGGGAATGACCGCCACACCCTCTCTGTGTCTTAAAACAGGGGAGAAGTGGCGGTTTACCTGGTATAGGCAGGCGATTGCTTCCGATTGGTTTTCAATAGATTGAGGAGGTGAATAGGTATGGTGATTTTTCTAACCGTAATATTAGTTCTTAGCTCCTTAGGCCTGATCGCAACGGTTTTACTTCAATCCGGTGTGAGTGCAGGTTTGGGAGCTATTGGTGGTGCCAGCGAATCCTTCTTTGGGAAAAAGAAGGGCTTGGACGCTGTCTTTCAAAAAGTTAGCATAGCTTCAGCTGCAATATTTTTGCTGAGTTCTCTGGGGGTAGCCTGGCTCATGAAATAAGGCCAGGTCCCCTGCTCCCTTTATTCAGCTTCCGTAGAAATAGAAGATCATCGCAGAAAGATAATCCTTTTAAAAAAATATCCATTACCTTACCAAAATCAATAATGAACAATCCCAGGTTGTAATTTTAATGGCGCCAAACGGAAACTGAATTAGTATTTGGGGGACACCTGGCTCATTACATAATATAAAAATTTTCATTATTTAGGGGGGTTTTTTGACAATGGATTTTGCTTCAACGCCTATATGGGCTGTCCTAGCAGGTCTCGTCGGGCTGGCATTTGCCTTCTATTTCGCAAGTAGCGTTTTAAAAGAAAGCCCGGGAAATGCTCGGATGCAGGAGATTTCTCTCGCGATTCAAGAGGGTGCCATGGCATTCCTCAACCGTCAGTACAAAACACTGATTCCCTTTGTAATCATAATCTTTCTTATTCTAACTTTTTTAAAAGGCTGGCAAACGGCTGT
Organism: Desulfitobacterium sp. LBE; assembly: GCF_007830365.1. Classification (NCBI taxonomy): domain Bacteria; kingdom Bacillati; phylum Bacillota; class Clostridia; order Eubacteriales; family Desulfitobacteriaceae; genus Desulfitobacterium; species Desulfitobacterium sp. LBE. The sequence continues at coordinate 3,787,452 of NZ_VLKD01000001.1, forward strand.
ATCTTTCCTGGTGGGAGCGCTGCTTTCCGCTGTGGCCGGTTATGTGGGCATGGGAATTACCACCCGGGCTAATGCCCGGACCACGGAAGCTGCCCGGACCAGCCTGAACAAGGCTTTGGGCGTGTCCTTCCGCGCCGGGGCGGTTATGGGTCTTTCTGTTAACGGCTTAGGTCTCATTGGGGTTGCCGCTCTTTTCCTATGGTTCCAGGATGCGGAGACCATTAACTCCTTCGCCTTTGGTGCCAGTGCCATTGCCTTGTTTGCTCGTGTCGGCGGTGGTATCTACACCAAAGCAGCCGACGTGGGTGCGGACCTGGTAGGTAAAGTCGAAGCCGGCATTCCTGAAGATGATCCCCGTAACCCTGCTGTTATCGCCGATAATGTCGGGGATAATGTGGGTGATACCGCCGGGATGGGAGCCGACCTGTTTGAATCTTATGCTGCTACCACCATTGCGGCGATGCTGATTGGCGCTGTAGCTTTCAAATCCCTAGGAGGGGGAGTTTCCGGACTTATGCTGCCGCTGATGATCGGTATCGCGGGAATACTTTCTTCGATTATCGCCAGCTTTTTCGTGCGCACCGGGGAAAATGCCAACCCTCAAACGGCTTTAAACAAAGGCTTATGGGGAACTAACCTTCTAACGGCCATTGCTTCCTACGCCATCGTCCAATTGATGATCACTGAACCTGTCTATGTCAGTGAAAGCTTAACGCTGACTGCTAACAATATATTTATTGCTATTGTCTGTGGATTGGTTGTGAATATTCTGATCGGTTTATTGACCGAGTACTATACTTCGAATCAGAAGGCTCCTGCCCAAGCTATTGCCAAAGCTTCTGAGACCGGTGCCGCCACCAATATTATTCAAGGTCTGGCTACCGGAATGAAGAGTACCGCTCTTCCTGTTGTCGTGATCTGTGTTGCTACTTATGTTTCTTTTGCAGCAGCCGGTATCTTTGGTATTGCTATGGCTGCTATGGCCATGCTTTCTACTGCCGGTATGGTTGTAGCCATCGACTCCTTTGGACCTGTTGCCGATAATGCCGGCGGTATCGCAGAGATGGCTGATCTGGATCCCAGTGTCCGCAAGACCACGGATAAACTGGACTCTGTAGGGAACACCACTGCTGCGGTGGCGAAAGGATTCGCCATCGGTTCCGCGGCCTTGACAGCTTTAGCTCTCTTTAATGCTTACTCTGAGCTTGCTCATCTGGATCGAATCGACATCCTGGTACCCACCACGATTATCGGTCTCTTCATCGGAGCTGCGCTGCCCTTCCTCTTCTCTGCTTTTGCTATGGAAGCTGTAGGTAAAGCTGCTTTCGAAATGATTGGTGAGGTCCGCCGTCAATTCCGTGAGATTCCTGGTCTTATGGAAGGAAAGGCTAAACCGGATTATCGTGCTTGCGTGGATATCTCCACTAAAGCTGCTATTCGTCAAATGATTGTTCCTGGACTCTTAGCCATCGGCTCTCCGATCCTGGTAGGATTTTTACTCGGTAAGGATGCTTTAGGTGGAATGCTGGCCGGTGGAACAGTTTCCGGATTGCTCATGGCCATCTTCATGGCTAACGCCGGTGGAGCCTGGGACAATGCCAAGAAGTATGTTGAAGCCGGAAATCTCGGCGGTAAAGGAACCCCCACCCATGCTGCAGCTGTCATCGGGGACACTGTAGGGGACCCCTTCAAGGATACGGCCGGTCCGTCCTTAAACGCCTTGATTAAGGTTATGGGTACGATTTCTCTGATTATCGCGCCGCTCTTAATTTAAAACGACTTAGGCTGGGAAGCAGGGGAGTAAGTTCCCCTGCTTCTTTTTTGCACTGAGCCGGGCAGGAAGGCTGTGGGGGAAGAGAGACTGGGCCGGACGGCGGCCTCTGCTGGAAAAAGGCGAAAGTCTATGTTATACTGAGGATCTGAAAGTTTACACTGTACGTGATAACTCATAGAGAGGAGGAGCTTTGTGGCATCTGAAGGGATAAAAGTCATCTCTGACAATCGAAAAGCCTATCATGATTATTTTGTGGAAGAGAAGCTGGAAGCCGGAGTTATCCTCACCGGAACCGAGATCAAATCCATTCGCAACGGGCGTGTCAATCTCAAGGACAGCTATGCCCGGATCGAAAACGGTGAAGTCTGGCTTTATCAGCTGCACATCAGCCCCTATGAGCAGGGGAACCGTTTTAATCATGATCCCCTGCGCAAGCGCAAACTCCTCCTTAACCGCTCCGAGATCATCAAGCTGGTCGGGAAAGTGCAGCAACAGGGCCTGACCCTGATTCCCACCAAGATTTATCTTAAGCGTGGCCTGGCTAAGATCGAACTCGGGGTCTGCCGGGGGAAAAAGAACTACGATAAACGCCAGGATATTGCCGAACGGGATGCTAAACGTGAGATTGAACGGCACTTCCGGGATCAGGGCAAAGGATATTGATCAAAAAGACTTCTCAATGCGGCTTACAACGCATAGGGGAGTCTTTTTGATGTTCATCCCACATTTCCTCCCGAACTATGTCCGTTTCTTCAGAAGATCATACATTCGCACTTCTCTGCCGGTGCCCTCTTTTGTTATTTCACACTATCTTTCTGAGACAGGCTCATATTTTTGTTTTTGATTTTAGGTGGTTTCGAATTTCTTAAATTTACTCGCCAGGAGAATTGGTAATATCGGGAAAAGGCCAATTGCTGAAAGCTGATAGAGACTAACAAAAACTAATAACAAACAATAAAAGGAATAAATATCAATGGAATATAAACTAATCAAAACTAATTTAAAATGATATAAACTAATAAAAATTAATAAATGTTAATATTTTTTTATAGAATTAGCTATTTATTAGTGATATAATGATGACCATAATTTTATATGAGTATCCGAGCCTGCCGACCTATCCCTTAGTTTACGGTTTTCAGGCCTGAACAGTATCGCTGCGCGCCTTGGCAGCGCGATGCAGGTTCACGGGGTGGTATTGGAAACGATGCCGCCTTCCACGTTGAGAAGGAGAACACAAGACTTGTGCATCTATCATTGCTGATAGGTGTTGTTGCGGCTGTATCTTTCGAGACGGGAGATACGGCCTTTTTATTTAGAGATTTTTGATTTGATTTTGGAGGAAAGTTTATGGTCAATTCAGAGCGGCAAAAAAAAATACGGGCGGCACATCTTAGACTGATGATTTTAGCTGCTATGCTGATTATCGTTTTTTTGGTCTCATTCAACATTGGGCGCTTCGAGGGCATTCCCTTCAAGGAGACTGTTTTAATCATGCTCTCGGCGGTTTTTCCGATTGAAGCAACCTGGCCCCAAAACCATGAAACGGTGGTTCTCTTTATCCGCTTCCCGCGTATTATGGCCGCGGTTCTGATCGGTGCAGCTTTGGCTCTGTCCGGCGCATGCTACCAGACAGTGTTCAAAAATCCGCTGGTTGCGCCGGATATTCTCGGTGCTTCCGCCGGAGCGTCATTGGGAGCGGCCATCGCTATCTTCAGCGGTCTTGGCTATTTTTATATTCAGCTGTTTGCTTTTGTTTTCGCCTTGGGAGCGGTGGCCTTAGCCTGCCTGGTAGGCACACGCATCAAGCGGGACCCTTCTCTGTCTCTTGTCCTCTCAGGCATCTTTATCTCCTCCCTGGCCAGCGCCATTGTCTCTTTGATCAAGTTTCTCGCCGATCCGAGGGACAAACTGCCCGCCATTACCTATTGGCTGATGGGGAGCCTTTCCAATATCACTCTTACTAATATCAAGTGGGCCATCATCCTCATGCTGATTGGCGCCATACCCCTCTTTTTGGTACGGTGGCGGCTCAATGTTTTATCCATGGGCGATGATGAAGCCAAGACTCTCGGCATCGAGACAAAGCAGCTGCGCCGTCTTGTGATCGTCTGCTCGACATTATTAACAGCGGCTTCGATTTCCATCGGCGGCTTGATCGGCTGGGTGGGCCTCGTCATTCCCCATTTGATGAGAAGGTTGGTGGGACCGGATAACAAGGTGCTTATTCCGGCAACGGTCATGGGTGGCGGTGTCTTTCTTCTCCTGGTGGATAATGTGGCGAGATCCCTCACTGCCGTGGAGATCCCCCTGGGCGTGCTCACCGCGATCATCGGCGCTCCGTTTTTTATCGGTCTTATGATGTACGGAAGGGAGGGCTAGACATGCTCTTTGCATTAAAGGACGGTGTTTGCGGTTATTCTGCGCACAAACCGGTTCTCAGGGATATTAACTTCACCCTGACAGACGGAGAAGTTCTTTGCCTGCTGGGCGCAAACGGTGTCGGGAAATCTACCCTGTTTAAGTCGATGCTGGCTTTGATCCCAATCCTTGGCGGTACCCTCAGTATCGACGGTGAAAACATCCTGCGCTGGTCCCGGGCCAAAATCGCGCAAAAGATCGGCTATGTCCCTCAATCGACGAACCCCCCTTTTTCCTATTCGGTCATGGATGTCATCCTGATGGGGCGCGCTGCCCATCTCGGCATGATGTCTTCCCCCAAGAAGGAGGATGAAGAGATTGCCGAATCCGTTGTGGAACGTCTCGGTATTCAGTATCTGGTCAACAAGCGGTATCTGGAGCTGTCCGGGGGCGAAAAGCAACTCGTATTGATCGCCCGGGCTCTTACTCAGCAGCCCCAGCTGCTGATCATGGATGAGCCAACCACCGCTTTGGACTTTGGCAATCAGCAGCTGGTTCTGAATCAGGTCCATCAGCTCTCCCAACAAGGTCTGGGCATTATTATGTCTTCTCATTTTCCGGATCATGCTTTCCTTTACTCACACAAGGTCCTGATGCTCAAAAATGGCGGGATCTATGCCATGGGTGCTCCTGCTGAAGTTATTTCCGAGCAGACGTTGCGCGATCTGTACCGGGTGGAAACCAAAATCATTGCCACCGGAATTATCTCCAACACCACCGGGTCTGAAATCAAGGCCTGCATTTCGATCACCTAAAGGAGGAACGATTGCTTTGCAAACATGCGATCATCCCTGCAGCGCTTGCCAAAGCCGCTGCCACCGGCAGAATACTTCGGCAGCGACCAAAAAAGACGCTTTAGCCAAGCTCGCTTTGGCGGCTGATTTTTCCCTCGGCGTGGAACAGATTTCGCTTGCCGAGGCCCTGCACCGGGTCATAGCCCAGGATGTCCTGGCGGTCTGGGATTCTCCCGTTGCAGATTATGCAACCCATGATGGGATTGCCATAGTTCGTGAAGAGGCGGGTGCTTCAGTCTCCGCCCTTCTTGCGCCTGACCGCTTTCAGATCGTAGGGATGGGCAATGTTATCCCTGAGCCTTTTGATACGGTGCTGGCCTACGAACTCTGTTCCTTTCAAAGTGATGGCAGTGTCCGGCTGCTGGGCCTATCCGAAAAAGGGGAAGGCATCATCCGCCGCGCTTCCAGCATTCGCAAAGGCGAGTTGGTTTTGGGAAAAGGCTTTCTTCTGGAGCCGCGCCATCTGGTGATTCTCCGCTACAGCGGGATCGAACAGGTTTCTGTATATTGCAGGCCGACCGCAGCCATCATTCCGGTGGGAAGCGACCTTACCCTTCCGGGAATAACACCTGCCCCAGGGCAGTACCCGGAAGCAGACGGCATACTGGTGGAGTCTGTGATCCGTTTATGCGGCGGTACAGCCAGGCTGAGGCCCCCTGTCCAAGACGATATGGCGGCCTTGAAAGGTGCTGTCCAATCCGAACTAACCGCTTGTGATATGGTGGTGCTTATCGGCGGCGTTGGCCTGGGTGGAGAAGGTTACCGCGATTTTTCCCGGGCTGCTGTCGAGGATTTAGGCTCGGTTCTTGTTCATGGCCTATCCTTCGGCCCGGGTGGCAAAGCAGCTCTACTTGGTGTCATCGACAACAAGCCTGTTATCGGAATTCCTGGTCCTCCCCACGCCGCTATCTTGGTGACGGAGGAGCTTATTCCGCCGATTATGGAGCTGTTTTTGGATATTCCCTGCTATGAACGGCCTGTTATTACCGCCGAGGCGGGAGTTGATATTTCCGCTAAAAGGACAAGTGACTTTTTTCCCCGTGTCCGTCTCAGTTCAGACGATGGACGCTATATCGCAAATCCCGTCCGTATGGGAGACAACATCGAGACCTTTGCCCGGGCTGAAGGCATTGCCCGTTACCGGCGGGGAATGGAGTATCCTAAAGGTTCTCCTGTAGAGGTGGAGTTGCTTTATAGCGAAAGACAGCTCTCCCGGCAGCTTAAAAAAGAATAAGAAGAGTGCCGGACTATGCCTCAACGGTAGTTTTGCAATGTGTTATTTTTAGGGGAACATATTGCTTAACATATAAAATTTCAACAAAGAGGAGATTAAACATGTTAAAGAAGATGAGAAAGAACGTCGCTTTATTGCTTGCCGCTGCTTTACTGCTCGGGTCTCTCGCAGGATGTTCCGGCACGAAAACTGCCGCTCCTGCGGAACCTTCTGCCCCTGCCGAAGCCTTTACCCGTGAAATCATTGACATGGCAGGCAACACCGTAACCATTCCTGCCCAGGTGAATAAGATAGCCGTTACTTCGTGGAAAGGGGCTTTTGGTTCCCTTGCCCTGCTCGGTCAGCTCGACAAAGTCACCGTCATGGCGGACACGGGCCGTTACACCTGGCTAAGGCAAGCTTTCCCCCAGATCAAGGATATTGCCAACTATGGCTCATTTAATGATGTCAATGTTGAGGAGCTTCTCAGCGCAAACGTCGACATCATTATTTCTCCTGAACAGGCTGCCGATGCCAATAAGAAAATGCAGGATTTAAACATGCCTGTTTATGTCGACGGGGTTACCCCTCCTGATGCGAAATCCGTTCTGGCCGTTGCCCAGGCTGAAATCAACGCCATGGCAGATGTAACGGGGACAAAGGACGTGGCAGACGCTTACTACAAGTGGCAGAATGATCTGCTGGCTGAAATTGAAAAACGGGTTGCCACCATTCCTGAAGCTGACCGCAAGACGGCTTTAGTGGTTCGTACGACGATGGATGAAGTGTTCTGCGAAAACATTTCCTTAGGTTATGGCGTAGTCCTGGCCGGCGGTAAGCTGGCCACAGAAGGTATCAATCAATACTACACTAAGGTCGATCCGGAAGAGATTGTTAAATGGAACCCCGATTTTATTTTCCAGCAGATCGTAACCAGCCCTTATGGAGAAGAAATGGCCCAGTTCTACAACAACTGGAAAAAGGATGAGCGCTACAAAAATCTTACTGCCGTGAAAAATGGAGACTGCTATATCATGCCGATGGGCATCGTTCAATGGTCCGGCGATATTGAATTTGCCCAAGGAGTTCTGTTGATGGCCAAGATGATGTATCCTGAGGTATTTGCAGACATGGATGTTAAGAAATATGCTGAGGAGTTCTATCGGCAATTCCTGGGCTATACCATGACTGATGCCGACTGGGCGGTGATGGCGCCTAACTTTGCCGGGGCCAAGACAACAGGTCTTTCTAAATAAATTTCTTGAAGTACGCCCCCGGCCCTTGGGCCGCGGGGCGTTTCGGCTTCAGACCAGCCGCTTGTGTGAAAGGGAATGATGTTAAAATGCAAAAAGGTATAGTAGTGCCTCCTCAGATGTGTGTTCAGGGATGCCATAACTGTTCCAATGAGTGTGAGCAAAAGGAGCTCTCAGTCCTGTCCCCTGAAGCGGCAATTGCTGAACTGCTCCTGGCCATCGGCGGCCAGTCTGTGGACAGTGAAATCATCCCCCTTGCCGGGGCATTGGATCGTGTCACAGCTGAGCCCATGTTTGCTACTTTCAACATTCCGGAGGCAACCTGTGCGATGCATGACGGCATTGCCGTCGATTGGGAAAACTGTTCCCGGAAGTGGGAGCGGGGAGAACGGGCCCTTGCTGCCGATGAGTTTATACACTGCCCCATGGGCAGCGTCATTCCTTCCGGGTTTGATACTCTGCTCCATGCCGAACAGTGCCGCATAAGCAAAGACAACACGGCAGTTCTGCTTGCCCTGCCTATCCAATACCAAAGCGTCCAGCCGCAAGGCTCTTCCGTGGCGGAAGGGGAAAAGATCAGCGAAGCAGGGGAAAAGCTTACACCTTCCCACCTGGCCATGCTGCAGTATGCCGGAATAACTCAGATCCCGGTCAAACCCAGGCCCCGCATCTCGATTGTGGCCATCGGCAATGAGCTGTGCAGTCCGGGAAGCCGTCCCCAACCTGGCGAGAACATTGACTGCGATAGTATCTTTATTCAAGCCATGGCTCGCCAATGTGGAGCCGAAGCTTTTGTCGCCCCGATCGTTCCCGATTCGGAAGCTGAAATCGAAGCAGCTGTGGAGCGTGAGCTTAAACAGTGCGATATTCTTGTTGTGATCGGCGGCGTTGGCCGGGGGGAACAGAATTATGGCGACTTTACCGTAAAAGCGCTGCGCAAGCTGGGAACGGTTTTGTGCCATGGTGCCGGCATCAGTCCCGGCGGCAAGAATCTGGTGCTGGCCTGTGCGGAAGGCAAGCCGGTGCTCGGTATTCCCGGCCCTCCCCATGCGGCGATTATCATGACGGAACGGTTTCTTCCTCCCCTAATCGAGCATTATCTTGGCTGCCCCTGCTACGAGCCACAGGAGATTGAAGTTACTCTGGAAGCGGATCTGCGCCCCCGGGGAAGCAGCATATGGATTCCCCGCCTCTATGTCTTTAAGGGTGACTCCGGATATACAGCCCGGGTAGTTGACCGTCTCGGTGATACTGTGGACAATTTTGTTAGGGCTATGGCCTCCACCACTGTCTATGGTGATCCGGAACAGTATAAAAAGGGCCGGAAGGTTAAAGCGCGCTTGCTCTACGGTGAAAAGACTTTAGAATGCAAAGTTCGCAAAATGCTTGAGCAGAATGAGGATTGAAAGAGAATCCCTTGATTGCAGGCCGCCATGATCCTCACCGGAACAGAGGATGTTGCCGCCGTTTCGCCGGCTGTGATTTCTAAAATGCCTAAAGTAAAGGAAGTAGGAGCTTTCGGCGGCAAGCAGGAATAGTACTGATAAGGGCTTAGGCGGGAAGATTAAAACCAACTCCAGGATACTCCCAATTAAAGGGAGTATCCTGGGGTTTCTCTTACTCGACCTATGATCCCGCCGACTCTCCCCTAGCCTTGGAGAGGGTCGAACATGTCATCGATGGTCGTCCCGACGATGCGAATATCTCTCTTGCCCGTCAGTTCCCCACTGGGGGAAAGAAAGATATTTCGTTGAATCATCGTGTCCATAGCTGCTTCAATCTCATTTGCAGTCAAGCCCGGTCTGGGATCATCCAGGCTGAGAGCAAACGTTTTATTCCCCGTTGTATTAAAAGTCAGCTTCAACACAGTTTTGTTGATAATAGCCATCTCTTCACCTCCTTTCTGCTAAGTGCTGTAAAAATTACTCTTTAACCGAAGGTTTATTAACGTTATTCGTCGATCAAATCATAATTTTTTCTGAGGATAGTCTGGATGACCACACGCTCGCTCAGGCCGAAAAAAGCTGCCGCCACATCATATATATCCTGATCTGTGGCGTCGGCTTTGATGTTATTCAGGCTTTTTTGCCTGATGATCGGAGCACCGGAAGGGGATTCCCCAACCTGGTATCGAATGACCACTGTCGAGCTCAGTGGATGCGCGATTACCGCCATGTGTGTTCACCTCCTTTACGCTGTAGTATATTGACGGCCGGGAAGACCCGTCCCGTCCCTTTATCCTATGGACTTGCTCCTGGGAAGGTGACAGGGGGAGAGCCATTTTTATAAAAAATAATTATTTTTTGGGTATATTGGTTAAATTTGTAACATTTAGGACCTTGACCACATAGTCTATGAGTAGATCAATCGAAAGGGACGGGTAATGATGATCACGTACTATGCTTTTCCGGCGCTCATGGAGTGCAATGCTCTGTCAGGCCGGTATATCGTCGTTTTCCCGGATTTGCCGGACCTTATTTGCCAGGGGGAAACCCGGGAGAGCGCTTTTCATGATGCGGAGATTTCTCTGGGGCTTCATCTGTATCATATGGAAAAGGACAAGAAACACATCCCGAACGCTTCCGATCCCGCCAGCTGGACGAAGGGGGAGGGGGCCGAAGTCATTGAGCTGGAGGCCGATACACTGAAGGTTCGGCAGGTCATTGATAAGAAGAGGGTTCCCAAATGTATCATGATTCCGAAATGGTTAAAGGATTTGGGGGAAGAACATGAGGTGAATTTTGTCCAAATTCTTATGGAGGGGTTAATGGAAGAGCTGGGTATACCTGATTAAAGGCAGGGAGCTATCATGGAAGAGTTGAGCAGGGAGCGCACTCCCCTTTTAATAGCTGCTGAAATCAATACAATCAAGAATCAGGTGAGCAAAGTTCTCCTCTACAGCGCCATTGAGATCGGCCGCCGTTTGGCAGAGGCGAAAAGTCTGCTCCCTTATGGGGAATGGGGCCGCTGGCTGGAAGAGTCGGTAAGCTACTCCCATAGAACGGCGACCAACCTGATCCGTCTGTTTGAGGAGTATGGATCCCAGCAACCTGATTTGCCAGATTGGCAAGCGCTTGCCAAACTAACTTATACCCAGGGGATCATCCTGCTGGGGGTCCCGGAGGAGGAACGGGCACAGCTTATCGCCGAGCTGGATTTGGAGAACTTATCGACCCGGGAGCTGCAAAAGGCGGTTCAGGAGCGGAATCAGGCCGCAGCGGAGCGGGACCGGGCTGTGGAGGAAAAAGCAGATCTTCAGCAAGCTCTGACAGATCAGGAAGAGCAGCTAACCAACCTGAGCGGCGAACGGGATAATCTGCTGAGCAAAGTGAAAGAGCTGAATCAGGTTAAGGAGAAGAGCGAGGCCAGGGTGGAAAAGCTGAGCCTGGATCTGCAGGGCCTTAAGCAGGAGACCTCCGCTCAGGCTATCAACCGGATGAGCAGCAGGTTGGATGAGGCCTATCACAAGACTAAGGCCAACAAGGTCGCCTTTTTATATGAAAGCATGGATCGCACCTTCCGGGAGCTTTTGTGGGAGATGAAGGAGTTTGCCAAGCAGGAGCCGGAGAGCTATAAGGTCTACAAGAACAAGATTGTCAACTTTCTGACTGAGAGTTTAAAAAAGGAAATGTAATCAGGGAATATAAAATAATGGAACAATGAGATGATAAAATAAAAGACCCTTGATCCGAGTGGTATACCACCGGGCCAAGGGTCTTTTCCCGCACTTTCAGAAAGTATAACGACCTTGCATACTTTCCTCCAGCATAAGTGCAACCTACGGCTTCGCCTTTCTGGATGTGTGATTAAAAGGCAAACAAGTGGGTCGACAGTGTCTTCGGGCGAAGCAACAAAGTTATCATGAACGAGGCACCCCTTTCGTAAATCGTAGGTTGTTTTGGTACAAACTAGTATGGCCGAACCAAAACAGAGCTACATACGAAAGGGGAGCCATACTATGAAGGATGCCACAAAATACGTAGGATTAGACGTTTCAAAAGAAAAGATTGCTGTCGCTCTTGCTGACGAAGGTCGTGGAGCACCGCGTTATTGGGGAGTTGTTCTTAATACACCTGAAGCCGTAAGAACACTTTTTAAGAAACTAGGCGACTCCTCACAACTCAAGGTGTGCTATGAGGCTGGTCCAACGGGTTATTGGCTGTATCGTTTGCTGGTAAGTATGGACATTGAATGTGTTGTTGTGGCCCCGTCACTCATTCCAAAACGACCCGGGGAACGGGTCAAGACGGACCGTCGTGATGCCTTGCGTTTAGCCCAGCTTTTGCGTGCCGGAGAGTTGACCTCTGTTTATGTTCCAACTGAAGAGGATGAAGCGCTTCGTGACTTAGTCCGGGCTCGGGAAGATGCTAAAGAGGATCAACTCAGAGCAAGGCATCGCCTCACCAAGTTTCTTATGCGCAATAACATCACTTCTCCAGAGAACGTCAGAAATTGGTCTGCAGCGCATCGTAAGTGGCTTAATCGTTTAGAATGGAGTAATGCAGCCCTTCGTGTGGTCTTTCAGGAATACCTCCACCATCTCAACGAGATAGAGCAACGTTTACAACGGATAGAACAGGAAATGCATCATCAAGCCCTGTATAGCCCTAAAGCCCCTATCATTCAAGGATTACAATCACTACGGGGAGTAGCAGAGATTACAGCGATAGGGTTAGTGGCTGAAGTGTGTTCCTTTACTAGATTTGAAGGTGCTCGATCCATGATGAGCTATACCGGGCTGGTTCCCAGCGAATATTCCAGTGGAGAAAGACGGAGACAGGGGGCGATCACCAAGGCAGGAAATACCCATGTTCGCCGATTGCTGGTCGAGGCTGCTTGGAGTTACCGATATCAACCGGCACTCAAAGGGAATCTTCTCAAAAGACAGGAAGGACTCCCCCCTCAGGTTCAAGCTATGGCATGGAAGGCTCAACATCGTTTGCATGGTAAATACTCTAAACTTATGGCCAAGGGCAAACCTCCCGGCAAAGTCGTCTCAGCAGTGGCCCGTGAATTAGCAGGCTTTGTTTGGGCCATTGCCAATGAACTGGAGAAAGAGACCGTGTCTTAAGATTCAACGATAACGAATAAAGAACACCCAGTTGAAGG
>NZ_VLKD01000001.1:3800115-3945198 GCF_007830365.1 Desulfitobacterium sp. LBE
GAAAGAGACCGTGTCTTAAGATTCAACGATAACGAATAAAGAACACCCAGTTGAAGGTAGGGCCCGAAGGCAAACGTGAAAATCCGTAAAGGAGAACCCACGATTCGCACATGTGCTAAGATGTCATTGACGTTTGAATGCACGACACAAGTTCGTGGCTTAGCTCCCCCGACGGAGAGATTTAATGTGGATAGCCAAACCCACGAATATCAGACTGCTCACCGTCGATGTTTTGTTTGCCTTCGTGCCGTGTCTTTAAAAGGAGAGTGTAATAGGTTGGGGCTTTGCCCCAAGAGTTTAACGCTTTAGATTCTCCTACAACGTTTCAAATTCAAGAGGGAACCGGGGGTAATCCAGTTCCCCGTTGTAGCAGAACCCAATCATGGCGCTCGGGTTGCTCTCCAGCATTGCCCTATCCTCCATGATTGGAAAGAGCCATAGTTAGTCTTTCCAAGATAAAACCAAAAGATTTTAAAGAGGCACACTTGACAGCCTCGTTCATATCAGTGCGAAAGCAGTGCTTTCGGGGTTTTCTTTGTGAGAAAGTTAAAGAAACTATGCACATAACGAGAAGAGAAGACAAAGTTGTGGTAAACTTATATAAGAATATTGAGAAAATTCAAAACATGATAGTGTAGATTTGCGGCAGATCAACTTGATCGAGAAAGGATGTTTAGTGATGATTGAACAAGTATACCCGGATATTTTTAAAATCCCCATCGTTCTTCCCAACAACCCTTTGAAAGCCACCAATGCCTATTATATTAAAGGGAAAGAACGAAATCTGCTCATTGACACAGGCTTTAACCGGAGCGAATGCAAGGAGTCCATGGATCAAGCACTGGCCGATCTGGGTATTGCTATGGAGAATACGGATATCTTCATAACTCATCTGCATGGGGATCATTCGGGTTTAGCCGGTTATCTGTCCCGTCCGGATAACACAATCTATACCGGCAAGTATTGCGCCGATACGCTGCTGGGCCAGGCAGGGGCAGGGCTCCATGGCTTCTTAAATGAGCTGATCGCTCAAAGCGGACTGACCAATATCACGATGTCCGACCATCCTGGGTATACCTATGCCAGCGACATCATCGAAGAGGCAACAAACGTACAGGATGGGGATACTCTTCAAGTTGGCGAATTCAGTTTCCAATGTCTTGAGACCTCAGGTCATGCGCCGGACCATTTTTGCCTTTATGATCAGGAACGAAAAATCCTTTTCTCCGGCGATCACATCCTGGGGAAAATTACTCCCAATAATACCATCTGGGCACCGCCGGCGACAATCACCAGGGATTATCTCGGCGACTATCTGGAAAGCCTGAATAAAATTGCCGCACTGGATATCAAGGTGATTTTTCCCGGGCATCGATTCGTGCTTGAGGATGGATATAAACGGATCGAAGAACTGAGAGATCATCACCAAAGGCGGCTGGAAGACGTTATGAAGATTCTTGGCCAAAAGAGCATGACGGGAGCCCAGATGGCCGGCCAAATGCAATGGGATCTGACTATTAGGTCGTGGGAGGATTTTCCGCCGGCCCAAAAATTATTTGCCACTGGAGAAGCCCTGGCGCACCTGACCCATCTGGTCTTGCAAAACATGGTGGTCAGGGAATTAAAAGACGGGGTGGTTTATTATACAAGGGCATAGGATTCACCGTCCAGTTAATCGCCAATGTGGGGCGAGCGGAAAAAGTGCTGATCTTTCAAGGCTGCTCTACTGATAAATCTACCCAAAAGCGAGTTCGCGTTTAGGCAAACGGACTCGCTTTTTGTGGTTTGCCCACGGACAGGTTGTCGAAGGTCAGCATAGCATAACTTAGGTTCCAGGGGATTAGGCCCTGATGTAGCGGGTATTCTTTCCTGCACCGACAGGCCGAATCAATCCTCTTATGACCAGTCTCTTTAATAAATTAACGGCAGCGGCCTGGGAGAGCGCCAGCTTCCCTTCGACCTCTTTTCTGGTGATGGATTCATTGGTCTTAAGCATCTCCACAACCATTAATTCGTTGCCGTACAATGGTGCCGCTTCTTTAACAACACCGTAATTGGAGTTTAGATTGGGAAGGGTGATTTTAAAGGCGTTACCGGTAATTTCAATCAAGGGGGCCGCTGGATAGCTTTTATAGCTTTCCATGATTTTCGGCATCCCGGTACCGTAGGCCTCAATTAAGGTTAAACGGTAAAAGATGTGTGCTAAATTCTCATTGCGTGTCACAGAAATGCCCAGCATGATATCATCATAAGAAATGCCTTTAAGCAGACCGCCAATGGATACAAATTCAATGCGATCCTCAAAGATGCTGATCAGTGTGCTGGCGCTGAAGGAGTAATCTCTATGAACGAGGGCGTTGAGAAGCGCCTCTCTGATCGCTTCTACGGGATAGTCCCGGCGGTCAATACGGTACAAGCCGTCAAATTCAGCCCGGGTCCGGTTGTAGTGGCTGATCGTTTCATAAACTTCGTTGAGTTGCTTAAGCAATGACCCGGAAAATTCGCGTCTGTCCTTGAAGACAGATTTGGTCGTTCCTTCAAATACAGCAAGTCGGATGGTATGGCGGCATTGATCAGACAGCAGCAATCCCAGATTGGTGTAGATACCATCAGCGTTCGTTATTTTCAATGTTTTCTGCTGACTGGTGCCAAAGGGGATTTTTCTAGAGTTGAAGGCGTTCTCCGCTTCCCTAAAGGTTAATTCTTGTTGCAGAGAACGTACATCCTCATAGTTTTCCCCATCTGTGTTTTTGATCATGTTTAGAATGGTTGCTTCAGTGGCGGGAACGGAAGAGGGGCCCTGACGAATGTAAACCCCTTCGGGACGAATACCCTTGTTGGCAAGATAATAAGGACTGGCGGTACCTTTTTGCACCGTGATTTTTATGATGTGCCGGTTATCTACCATTTGAACTTCATAATTTACAAATAGTGTTACATCGGGCTTAATTGTGTCCCGAATCGCGTTGGATACCCTGAGCAGCGTATTATCTACATCCCCTATTCCTACAGCCTGACCACTGTCATCGATACCTATATAGAGGGTTCCGCCACTGGTATTGGCAAAAGCTATCACAGTTTTCTTGATATCGTCAACATAGTCACGTTTGAACTCGGTAGTAGCGTCTTCGCTCCGTTTCATAGGATAACCTCCCATTACAGCATGCATTTTAATGTGTTATAATATATTTTAACACATTCTTATCAATTATAATACATTCTGAGCGAAAGATTCTGGGGAGATTAGAGAAAGCATCATAGAGGCCCAGTGCAGGCCGAAGATTAAAGAAAAGGCGCTTTTCCGCCGGCTGGGCGGGAAGTGCCTTTTTTTGAACGATTAATTTGCAAGTATGATCGGTATGATATATCATATCGATCATAGGGAGGTTGGATAGATGCATCATGGTAAGTTTTACGGCTCCACAGTGATGGGGGAACGGGGACAGGTGGTTATTCCTGCGGAAGCCAGAGAAGAGCTGGGGATTGAAGCGGGAGAGAAGCTGGTCGTCTTTGGCAATAAGCGCAAAGGGGTCGTCATTATTTTTAAATCGGAAGTCATGACCCGCTTCGCAGATATGATCTTCAGAAAGAGCAGGTTCTTTGAGGAGATGTTCACTGCCGATTCCCCGCAAGAAAGGGCGGGGCAGGCCGGGACGCCGCGGGAGAAGAAAGGTGATCCGGAGGAATAGGACCGGCCAAAGTGTAGTTATAGAAGTAAATGATCGGGGAGGTATCCATGCCGATAATTATTAGGTTTTTTAAAGATAAACGGTTCCGGGTCATCATTACCATGTTCCTGCGGTTTGTCTTCCAATTATGGTGGCTGAGCAAAAAAAGACGTTTTTATGGAGAAGAAGCTTATCAGAAGCAGCTTAAGGCCGTCTACCAAAAACAAGCCAGGATCTTTGCTGAGACAGCCATGGGGATGGGCGGCTTGCTCATTAAGCTGGGACAATTCTTCAGTTCCCGGGTGGATATCCTGCCTGAGGAATATACCCGGGAGCTTGCCCTGCTCCAGGATGCGGTGAAGCCGGTGCCGACGGCGGATATTATCAGGAGGATCGAGGCGGAATATGGCCGCCCGCTGGGGGAGATTTACCTGAATTTTTCTCCGGAGCCCATCGCTTCAGCCTCTTTAGGACAGGTTCATACGGCTGAGATCAAAGGCCATGACCAGGTGGCGGTTAAGATTTTACGCCCCGGTATTGAAGAGATCATCATCAGCGATTTTGATGCCCTGCGCTTTGTGGTCACCTTTGCCAAGCGCTATCCCCGCATCCGGGCTGCGGTGGACTTAGAGCAGATCTATGCTGAATTCACAGAAACCACCCTGGATGAATTGGATTATCTTAAAGAAGGCCGTCATGCCGATCAGTTTCGGGAGAACTTTGCCGGAGAACCGGGAATTGCCGTGCCAAAAGTGTATTGGGAGTATACCACCCGGCGTGTCCTGACCATGGAGTATATCACAGGCTATAAGATCAACGATTTTGCCGCTTTGGACAAGGCGGGGCTGGACCGGGTCAAGCTGGCCGACACCCTGATCATGGCCTATGTGCAGCAATTTCTCAGCGACGCCTTTTTCCATGCCGATCCCCATCCGGGGAATCTCCTGGTCAAGGAAGACGGCGCCCTGGTATTCCTGGACTTTGGCATGGTGGGACGGATCGATGAAGGGATGCGGGAAGAGCTGATCTCCTTTGTCATGGCCCTGTTTAAAAAAGATACGGAACAGATGGTGGAGGTGTTTGCTAACCTGGGTTTCCTGCGCCCCCATGCGGAGAAGGGCACCTTGGCCAAGGGATTGAAGCTTATACTAGCCAATATCTTTGCGGAGAAAGACCTGAAAAGGGTGAATTCTGAAGAATTTCTATGGGAGTTGAGGGAATTCATGTACTCCCAGCCCTTTCAGATTCCGGCCCGGACCTTGTTCCTGGGCAAGGCGCTGCTGTCGATTGTGGGAATCTGCGGGGGATTGAATCCCCGGTTGGATCTGATTAAGACCCTGCGCCCTTATGCGGAGGAGCTGCTGGCCGGAAAAGAGCAAGCAGACGGAGCACAAGGCTTTGCCCAAAAGTTTATCCTTGACCAGGCCAAGAAAACCTTCACTGATGTGGTTGGTCTGCCGGAAAGAATCAACCACTTGATCACAGGCCTGGAAGGCGGCAGCATCAGACTCCATCCCTCGCGGAGCTTTGAGCAGAATCTGCTGCAGAGCCAGAGGGAGCAAGGCAATCGTATTGTGCAAGCCATAGTGAGCAGTGGTTTCTTAATCGCCGGCACCATTTTACTTGAAGGACCTTATCTTAAGATTGGCATAGGGTTGATTGCTTTCTCAGCGCTTTCCTTCCTCTCCCTCCTCAAAAGCAATGCAGGGAGGGCGGGAGCCGAAAGAGGGGGCAGGGGAAACCGGGCCATGCGCAATGCGTCAGCCACGGGATTTAAGAAACCCCGTTTTCATCCCTAAGCATCCTTAAGATGTCCCTCATCGTTTTGGACTGGGAAAAATGACTGGGCCTGATCATAATTAGAGTAAAATCTATCGAGGGTAAGGCTGCCCCTATATTTCTCAAAGCCTGTTTTACGGCATATTCAGGAATTTATCGTGGCTGCCACAGCTAAAGGATATCGTGGTAAGGTAGTAGACATCGCCGAGTGGAGCTCGGTTCACCGAACATCCATTGGATATTTCCTCGCTGATGGGGTTTAGGATGAATCCTATATCCAGAAAGTTGTTCAACAAGAATCTCTCCAATTTGTCGTATCTCATTCCAAAAAGACGGAGCAACCTCTATTCGTGATTCATGATGACACTGTTTGTCATAAGACTAAACCTTCGTCACAGGCACAATGTCCCATCGAGCAAGCAGATTTTCATTTTTCGCACTTATAGGGTAAGAGTGTTTGGGGCCATCAAGTCCAAGCAACCCTTGTTCAATGTGGTGACCACTCGCTCATTCATGAGATTCATCGATACGATAAAACTAAGGGCAGCAAGCGTCATCAATTTTGCGAAAGCCTTTTCGCGCCACTCTATTGTGGTGACAATGGACGTCCTAACTTTCCGGTCAATATTTTTATGGGCCTTGATTTAATCAAGGAAATCCGGGAGTACACCGATGAGGTCTTACTGGATGAATATGCGTTTAATTACCAAATTTTCTATGCATTAGGGCTATGTACCTTAGGTGAACGCTATTTCGCACCGAGAACGTTGTATGAGTTCCGTGCTAGACTTTATCAGTATTCACTTGAATATCCTGAAGAAGCCGATCTTATCTATGCTCAGTTTGAAAAGCTTACCGATCACTTTATTGCCGTTGCCGGACTCAACACCGAGGAAGCACGCATGGATTCGACTCAGATCATGTCTAATATTAAGTTGGCTGGACGGCTCTCGCTCGCCTACGATGTCTTAGTCAATGCAGTAAAGATCCTTCCAGAACAGCTTATGACCGATACCTTCAAGGTTTTTCTGAAAGTAGATTACAAGACTCATTTTCTGTATTTCAGTGATTTGCTCAAAAAGAAAAAGGTGAGAATTGGAACTCGATTGTAAAAGCATGGTTATTTGCCCTGAAGTAAACGTGTAGTCCTTGATAACCGTCACGGTCAAGATTATAAATCTTGCATTTATCTGCGCCAAAAGGACAAGCTTGAATGAAGGATTGCACGAAGTCGTTAAGGTCTATTTGGTTCATGTTTAGAATAAACCTCACCCCTAAGATATCATTAAGCTTTTTGAATAAGGGCATCGGAAGAGTATCCTTATTCCAATTCCTTTCAATTGAGAAATCCTCTTTATAGCGAAACGTGAAGTCGATTGAAGGAGCATATTGGTTGACAAGTTCATCTATATTCTGGACATATTCAATTGTTGATATTAGGAATTCATCCTTTATAAAGAAGAAAATCCTCTAGAACAAGGTCTACCTTATCCTTTGTTTTACTCATATTACAAGCCCAGTATAATTGATATAGCAAAGAATTAGAGAATCTTTATGGCTCCTAAGCATCGACCCCCTTGAGAAATATGGTATGATATTAGGAGGAAGGTTTGGGAACGTGATGGACACAAATGTGTTATTCATTTTCTAAGTTGCTATCTAAGAGGGGAGATTGCCTAATGGGTGTCCAGGTTTTTCGTAATTACGAATACAAGGTTTTTGAAAGTGGACAATTAAAGGCTTTAGCAGTGGAACTAATGCTTTTCCTAACGAAAGATATAACGAATAGTAATTTTATGGTAGTTTCTAAGGCTGGCGATATGGAATATAGGGATAACATCGATATTCATCAACTAGGCGAAGTAAATGAAATAGGCAAGAAGATCGAGGGACTTAGTTTCTTTATAGGGAAAGAGTGGATAAGGCTGTTTGAGTCCAATGGAAATTTAAGCGTAATGTATAACCTCTCCTGTGGGCCTGAAGAAGCTACTAAGATATTTTCAATAACAGAAGAGATTTTGGAATTGAAAGCGATTCAAAAGTCCGAGCCAGGGAGCCAGACTATACAAGAAAATACGGAAAGCCCCTCTACAAACTTGACCAGTGAACAGATTTTATTAGCTTGGGGAAAGGCTATTAAGGTGGTTAAAAAGAATTTGGAACCTGCATCTTTCGATACATGGATAGCCCCTGTTGTCCCCGGAGCAGAAGGTAATTTTCTAGTCTTATTTTGCCCTAATGTATTCGGCGTAGATTGGCTTAAGAGTCGTTATAAATCCTTACTTTTAGAGATAGTACAATCCATTGAGCCAGCGATCGAGGACATTATTTTCCGTGTAGCAGCTGAAGAAGGCAATGATAAGCAACGGCAAATAATTCTACGCGTTGATGAAGATTTATTTGACCTAATGAACAAGATTTATGAAAAAGACACAGAAGGAACTATTGGTTGGACTTTTGAAAAGTATTTTACTCAAATGATTCAGTCCATCTGCCAAGATCGTTTGCTAGATTCTACAGACCGTTTGGTTCAATTATAGTTATTCTTGCCGGGATACTATTTCTGTATTTAAATGCGATTTAGGGAATTCAGATTTAGATCTAAATGCTGAAGATTTTGCCGATCCTTCTGAAGAACTGACAGACAAAAGTTTTGAGTATTGAGAATTTAATCTTATTTACTTAGCAAGAGCGGTTGATTTGGGTTTGAAAATAGCGGAAGGTTTTTTCAAGGAAAAGGGATATTTTGAACTGGATTAAGGAACACATTCGAGATTAAGACTTGGCTATGCCAAGTCACATTTTGTTTACAGTAACAACAACTACAGAATTAATATTCTTATATATTCTTGTCAGAGCTGGAGGCCTTGCTCCCGTAAGGCTGGGGTGCCCTCGAGGCTACTGGGGGAGTAGCCGTCGGAGAGCGGTCAAACCGCCTGCAAACTTTTAAATGTGAGGGATAGATTCATAGGTAAGCATGGCAACAATGTAAATAGCACAGAAAACTGAAATTCTTCTTTCTGAATTGTCTCTGCGAAATGCTATAATGGAATAAAAACAGCATAAAAAAGAGTAGGAGTAGATCGATGCTAACAGGAGAAATTCGTAATAAAGTGGATAAAATCTGGACCGATATCTGGGCAGGAGGAATCACAAATCCCCTAACCGTTATCGAACAGCTTACATATTTGATGTTCATTCGATCCCTTGATGAAAAGGAATTGGAAAACGAAAACTTTGAGGCCCTAAGTGGGGAAGCGATGCCTAAAATTTTCCCACAGACAGAAGAAGGTCAAGCCATGCGGTGGAGTAAGTTCAAAACGAAGGATGCCCGCATGATCTATGATATCGTCGGCACGAAGGTCTTTCCGTTTATCAAGGGAATGAACGGAGAGAATGAGACCGCCTTTTCGCGTTATATGCAAGATGCCATGTTCCTCATCCCAACTCCCCAGGTCTTGCAAAAGATCATTACGGGATTAGATGAGTTGTATGAGCACGATATTCAAAACCTGGATATGCAAGGCGACCTGTATGAGTATATGCTGGGTAAGCTTGCTCAAGCGGGACAAAATGGACAATTCAGAACTCCGAAGCATATCCGAGACATGATGGTGCGACTCCTTGCCCCCACCCCGGAGGATAAAATCTGCGACCCGGCTTGTGGTACGGCGGGTTTTCTGGTGTCCGCTGCAGAATATA
This sequence comes from Desulfitobacterium sp. LBE, assembly GCF_007830365.1. Lineage (NCBI taxonomy): Bacteria > Bacillati > Bacillota > Clostridia > Eubacteriales > Desulfitobacteriaceae > Desulfitobacterium > Desulfitobacterium sp. LBE. The sequence goes on from NZ_VLKD01000001.1 coordinate 3,809,265, forward strand.
TTCGCGAGAAATATGAGTCCGAGATGACCAGTGAGCAATGGGAGCATTTTGAAGGGAAGATGTTCACAGGCTTCGATACCGACAGGACTATGCTTCGTCTTTCAGCTATGAACCTCATGCTCCATTCGATTACCCAACCCCACATTGACTATGTGGATAGTGTTTCGAAGCAGAACGGTATTTCTTCAGCCTATGATATGATCCTCGCTAATCCACCGTTTACCGGTACGGTGGATGCGGAGAGTATTAATGATAACTTGAAGGCTGTCTGCGATACGAAGAAGACGGAGCTTTTGTTTGTGGCCCTCTTCTTAAGAATGCTGCGCAAGGGTGGGCGCTGCGCGTGTATCGTGCCCGATGGCGTTCTATTTGGCTCGACTAAGGCCCATAAAACCCTCCGCAAAGAGTTGGTCGAAAACCATCAACTTCAGGCGGTTATCTCTATGCCCAGTGGAGTCTTTAAACCCTACGCCGGGGTGAGTACAGCTGTACTGATTTTTACGAAGACCGGTGCGGGTGGGACGGATAGGGTCTGGTTTTATGATATGAAAACGGACGGCTTCTCTTTAGATGATAAGCGTTCACCCATTGAGGCAAATGATATCCCGGATCTAATCGCTCGATTCCATAACCTGGATGGGGAAGCGGATCGTAAGCCCACTGAGCAGAGTTTTTTTGTGGAGAAGTCGGCGATTGAGGGGAACGACTATGATTTGTCGATTAACCGGTATAAGGAAGTCGTGTATGAAAAAGAGGTTTATGATTCACCGAAGGAGATTATGGAACGCTTGGATCAGTTGAGCCTTGATATTGCCTCTAAGATGGAGGAGTTGAGGGGGCTTATCGGGTGAGTAAGTGGGATTTTTCGACGTTAAAAGATATTACAACTTGTATGTGTGATGGTAATTGGATTGAGTCGAAGGATCAATCTGTAGAAGGAATTAGATTAGTCCAGACTGGTAATATTGGGGAAGGAATTTATTTAGATAAACCCAATCACGCAAAGTTTATTAGTGATGAGACATTTTCTCGTTTAAAGTGTACTGAGGTTTTTAGAGGAGATGTTTTAGTTTCTCGTTTGCCTACCCCTGTTGGGAGAGCATGCTTGCTTCCTCATTCTAATACCAGAATGGTTACTGCTGTGGATTGTACTATAATAAGATTTAACAAGGGTAAATTTTTACCTGAATATTTTATATACTTTTCAATGTCAACTAATTATTTATCCCAGGTTAATAAGCATTTAGCTGGTTCGACAAGGGTAAGAATTAGTAGGAAAAACTTAGAATCTATTATAGTCCCCCTCCCACCCCTCGAAACCCAAAAGCTAATTGCCCAAACCTTAGATACTGCTGCTGAACTCCTTGCCATGCGCAAACAGCAGCTTGCAGAATTAGATAACCTTATCAAGTCCACCTTTTATGACATGTTCGGGGATGTTGCGACTAATGAAAAGAAGTGGGAGGTAGAAAAGTTAGGAAATATTTCAGGCGTCCAAGGTGGTTTGCAAGTCACAAGCAAACGAGTTGAAAATTCGATAGAATTACCTTACTTGCGGGTAGCAAATGTCTATAGAGACTTACTGGATCTACGAGAAATAAAAATGATTAAAGTAACGGAGGCGGAAGCAGAAAAGGTTTGCTTGGTAAAAGGGGATATACTAATCGTTGAAGGGCATGGGAATCCAACCGAAATTGGCCGTTCAGCTGTTTGGGATGCTTCGATTCAGCCATGTTTACATCAAAATCATCTTATCAGAGTAAGAGTGGATACTAACTTTGCGTTGCCCATTTTTATTAGTCACTATATTAATTCTCCAAGTGGAAAACAGCAAATGTTTAAAGTTGGGAAGACAACTTCTGGGTTAAATACAATAAGTACTAAAAACGTAAAAGAAACTTTCGTAGTACTCCCACCCCTCCCCCTCCAAACCCAATTCGCCGAAATCGTCACCCAAATCGAAGCCCAGAAAGCCCTTGTGAAAAAAGCCATCGATGAAACCCAAACCCTCTTTGACAGCTTGATGAGCGAGTATTTTGATTAAGTACTGAGGTGATTTCATGACTGCAAATTTTGATTTCCTCCGAGGACAAACGGAATATGCCTTATTTTCCACTGCCTGTATCGAAGCAGAGCGCGTCTTGGCGACCTCTCCGGCGATGGCAGCAGTCGGGAGCCGCAAGGCCTTCGAGTTGGCGGTAAAATGGGTGTACTCAGCGGATAACACGATTTTTATGCCTTATAAGGATAATTTGCAGGCTTTAATTCATGAGCCCTCTTTCAAATTCGCAGTGGATAGCCAAACCTGGAACAAGCTCCCCTATATCATCAAGTTGGGTAACCTGGCGGTCCACACGGAAAAAGCCATCGATCGTAGTGAAGCGGTCTTATCCCTTTCGGCCCTTTTTGAATTCATTCAATGGGTCGATTATTGCTACGGTCAAAATTATGAGGAACGCTCTTTTGATGAAGCCAAGATCCCGGCGGAGAAGGTCATTTTGGATGAGGCCAAGATCAAGGAAAAAGATAGCCTGATCGAGCAAAAAGAGGCTGAGATTCTGGCCCTCCGTGCTCAGGTCGAGGCGATGAGTGAACGGTTTACTGCGGAGAAAACACAGCATAAGGAAGAACGCCAATTCATCCCGGGGGATATCTCAGAATTTCTCACCCGCAAAAAATATATCGATGTGGATCTTAAGCTTTTGGGTTGGGTCTTAGGCGATGATGTACGAGAAGAAGTTCCGGTCGAGGGTATGCCGAATCCGGAAGGGAAGGGCTATGTGGATTATGTCCTCTATGGGAAAGACGGGCTGCCCCTTGCCCTGATCGAAGCGAAACGCACTTCAAAAGATCCCAAGATCGGCACCCACCAGGCGAAGCTTTATGCGGACTGTCTCGAGAGAATGACCGGCAGACGTCCAATCCTATTTACCACCAACGGCTTTGAAACCTATCTTTGGGATGATTTGACTTCTCCCCAGCGCAAAGTGAGTGGAATATTCTCCAAGGCGGACCTGCAAAAACTAATCAACCGTCGGAGTCAACGCAAAGCGTTAAACGAGATCCCCATTGATGATAAAATTACAGATCGCTACTACCAAAAAGAAGCGATTCGTGCCGTGTGTGACTCGGTAGAGACCGGGCATCGGAAATCTCTGCTCGTCATGGCGACCGGGACCGGGAAAACGAGAACCGCCTCGAGCTTAACCGATGTCCTATCTCGCGGCGGCTATATCACAAACACTTTGTTTTTAGCAGACAGAACCGCCTTGGTCAAACAGGCAAAAGACGACTTTAAAAACTATCTTCCGGATATGTCCTTGTGTAATCTCCTCAGCAACAAGGATGATAAAAATGCCCGCATCGTCTTTTCGACCTATCCCACGATGCTCAACGCGATTGACACCGCAAAAAACGCCGAGGGGCAGCGTCTCTTTTCCCCAGCCCATTTTGATCTGATTATCATTGATGACGCTGTTATACTTGGACTAAATTAGTAAACCTTTTAAACGCAAGGGTTTCACTGATTTAGTCCAATTTTTTTATGCCCAAAATTAGCGAAACAACAGTATTTATGAGGAGGTTTTGATACGAATGTGTAAAATAATCGCAGTGGCGAACCAAAAGGGTGGTGTAGCCAAAACCACAAGTGTAAGAAATATGGCTTTCTCACTTGGGGAACTTGGTAAACGTGTTTTGGCAGTTGATTTTGATCCGCAGTCGAATCTAACTGCATCTTTCTCGGAAGAGAATATGATCTTAAAAACTACGATTGCAGATGTAATGACAAAGGCAATGGATGAAGAGAGCATTCCGAATAAAGAAGAATATATCTATTCTCATGGGAAGATTGATTTCATGCCAAGTAGCATCCATTTGTCCGTAGTTGAAGCCAATCTAAGAATGGAAATGGGAAGTGAGAAGTTGCTGACAAATATCTTAGAACCGCTTAGAGATCAGTATGATTTTATTCTTATTGATACGAATCCGTCCCTAGGTCCTTTAACAATCAATGCTCTTTCTGCTGCCGATAGTGTCATCATTCCGATTAATCCAGAGTTTTATGCAACTATGGGATTAACCGATTTAACCAAAACAATTCTAAAGATCAGAAAGAGAATCAATCCTGGTATTCAGTTTGAAGGGATTTTGATGACCATGTGTGATATGCAGACAAACCTTCATAAGGAGGTCTGCTCAGAAGTTGCAGAAGCTTATGGTAATGGAATGAAAATATTCAAAGTTCAAATTCCAAGATCCATCAGAGTTGGAGAAGCAAACCGCTATGGCATGAGTGTCATTGATTTTGATAAGAAGTCTAAGGCAGGATTAGCTTACGATGAGATGGCAAAGGAGTTGATAGCTTATGGTAACTAGACCAACAGCCAAGAAAGTGAAGTCACTTGATGAACTGCTTCAAGCGGATGATATTTATTCAGCACCTGTTCAGACTGAGGAAAAGGGAATTAGGCTGATTGCTTTCGATGAAATTCGACCATTCAGAAATCATCCTTTCCACTTGTACAGAGATGAGCGGCTGGAAGACTTAGTTGAGAGTATCAGAGCTAACGGAATCTTAATTCCTATGATTATTCGGTCTGTTGAGGATGATCCAGATGGTTATAAGTATGAAATGCTTGCAGGCCACAATCGTTTAAATGGTGCAAAACTTGCGGGACTTATTGAAGGTCCGTGTATTGTGAAAGATGGATTGTCAGATGAAGAAGCACTGATGTACGTTGTTGAAACCAATGTTATTCAGAGATCTTTTACAGATATGCTGACCTCGGAAAAAGCTGCTGTACTTGCCATGAGTCATTCAAAAATGTTCTCTCAGGGCAAAAGAAATGACATCATTGAAGAACTTTTAAAACTCGAAAACCCTGAATATATCGGGCATGATGAAACTTGTGCCCCAGTGGGGCACAAGTTAAAAACCAGAGATAAAGTTGGGATTGAATATGGTTTGTCGAAGAACACTGTGGCCCGACTTTTACGAGTAGAAAAGTTGAATTGTAGTTTAAAAGAACGAGTGGATTCAAATGAAATTTCTCTTAGATGTGCAGTTGATTTGTCTTATCTCATTGAAGCCGAACAAGAAGAAGTAAGCAATGTGATATCTGAGAATGACTTCAAAGTAGACATGAAGAAAACTGAAATGTTGAGAAGCTATTCTGCTAACAGCAAGCTGAATGAAAAGGCTATTTATCAGATTCTTTCAGGAGAAATCAATAAGAAACCTAAAGCCAGTACATCACCCTCAATTAAAATAAAGCATAAGGTATATGCCAAGTTCTTCTCACCTGAAACAAAGGCAAGCGAAATTGAGAAGATAGTCGAAGAAGCACTGGAACTTTATTTTCAAACCCATCATGGTAGAGAGGAGGATAATACCGCTTGAGAAAAGATGAACGGTTAAAAACGATTTATGAGACGATTGCTCCCCATGTGACTCGTAGCGAGGGTGCATGGAGAGAATATCTTGAATTTGCCTCAAAACTCTTTAAATATAGCTTTGATAATGCACTCCTTGTTTATGCTCAGAATCCTAATGTTACGATGCTTGCACCAACAGCAGTATGGAATAAAGTTGGCAGATACGTCAATAAAGGGGCTACCGGAATTGCTGTCTGCGAATATGAAAATGCAAAATTGACCGTCAAGCATTTGTTTGATGTCACTCAAACAAATGGCAGGGATGTGGTTGCGACTAATTGGGATTTAGATGAAGATATGAAGAGTCGATTGGAGCGTAGAGTAGCTTATAATCATGGACTTGATACTTTTACTTTAGCAGATGCAATTCGTCAAATATCTCAAGAAGCTGTAACTGAGAACCTCGATAGTTATATGCAGAATCTTCAAGTGGACATTGAAGATCATTTATTTGAGAGTTTGCCTCAAGACGGTTTGGAGTTGCAAATTCAAGAGCTCATCAGTGACAGCGTTTCTTGCTTCGTGGGAAAACGATGTGGCTTACCTGATGAAGAAATGATTGTACTAAAAGGTATGGCAACTATTGCACATTTCAATACCATTCCCTTAATTGCAAAGCTCGGATACACTGTAACGGATATTTCTAAAAGCATTTTGATTGAGATTGAAAGAAACATAAAAATCATTGATAAAGAGAGGAGAACACAAAATGAGCAAGATAGACATGAACTATCAAGAGATAGACGGGTTGAAGGTTCCCTGTATCCAGATATCGAACAACAGCGAGGACGACAGACCACTGGGCAAGTACGGCAGGATGGCAATGGAATTCCTGAAAGAGCAAAATCCACAGCGATTTATGATTTTGAAAATGGATGGCACTCTGATGGAGATCATGCACAAAGTACAGGAGGAAGCAGTAGAGAAAATCGAGCACATAACACAGGAGATGTTGAAGATGGAACCTATGCCAGAGACAGAGGATATTATGGAGAAGACAAAACACCTAAACAGCCTGAAGTCAGTGGCGGAGGAAATCGTTCTGAACGAGGTAGTCTACAAGGTGAGGTAGAAAAAGATAAAACCCAAGTAATAGCAAATAATGATGAGTCATTAAATAATGGCTCATTTTTTATGCCCGAAAATGAGACTGATAAGAATGGTATCAAGGTTCTAATTGTTGAACAAGGAAAAATCCCATACGTCAAAACAATTCCAAAAGGATATGAAGAGCTTCAGCGCCAACTTGATGGGACATTCACAACATTGGAAGTTGATTATGGAATCGATGCAATTTGTGCTGACGATGTTGATTTTGAAAGTACTCCCATCAACCGAATATCAAATGGACAGCCAATCTTTGGAACCTTTCTGCTTTCAAGAGTCAATTATGAAACCGGTGAATACCAATCGCTAAAAGATGAAGATATCGAAAAATACTCCAACCAATTTAACGCACCACTGATTGATATTACGGAGTTAATCAGCGAATTAGAAGTAGCTGACACGGGAGCAATTGAAAAAGTTAATGATCTGGATTATGAGAAACTTGGCTTTTATAAGTTAAGAAGAGTCATCGAAGATCAACCTGAGAAGCATGTTGAAAAGTCTAAGGGACAGATGACGCTCTTTGATATGAAGTCAAATAGTAGAGAGGAAGAATTGATTGAACAAGTTCTTCTTCTAGGCAGTGGTGTTCAAAACGGTATAAACCGAATTTATGAATTCGCAATGACAGATCCAACGGGCTCTGCTTTTTCCTCGTTCTTAAAGGATGAATATGGTACTGGGGGGTGTAGTGTCAATAAAAGTGGTATTGGATTTGAGAATCATGATAGCAAGGGCATCGAATTTGATTGGACTGATGAAAATGGTGAGAAGCAAAAAACTCAGATTACTTGGCTCAAAGTTGCCATTGGTATCAGACTGCTTATTGACGAAGGAAGATACCACGTGCCACTGAAAGAGAAGATACCACAAAATTCTGAGTATCAGTCTCATAAAAATGAGCTTGAAGCAGTTAACAAAGAAATAGAGGACATTCAAGTAAAATGGGAATCAGGGGCTATCTTTTCAGAAGAACAAACTGAACATTGGGATGACCTTGAGGATTTAAAAAGAGAATTAGAAAGTGACATTGCTGATTTTGAGGAAAATCAAAGCCCAGATACTCTTGAAGAATCAGAGGCTAGCCAAGTACAAAAAGTAGCGAACACAAATCATGAAGAAGTGAAAGCTCTTAAAGCAAGTCCTAATAGATTAAGCTTTCGATATTCTGAGGATTATAATCTCTATCCTAATGGTGCGAAGACAAAATATAAGAACAATGTGGAAGCCATTAAACTATTGAAGAAGATAGAAAGTGAAAAGCGGTTGGCTACCAGTGAGGAGCAAATTATTCTTGCTAGATATGTTGGATGGGGTGGGCTGGCAAATGCCTTCTCAGATACAGCCTCTGGTTGGGAAAATGAATATATGGAGCTTAAAGTACTCCTTGAAGACAAGGAATATGAAGATGCAAGGAATTCAACCATTACTGCGTATTACACAGAACCAGAGTTAATCAAAGGTATTTACCTAGCTCTTGATCGCTTTGGTTTTGTTGGTGGAAGAGATCGAAAGATACTTGATCCTGCAATGGGTACAGGTAACTTCTTTTCTGTCTTTCCTAAAGTAATGGATGGAACTCAGCTTCACGGTGTAGAGCTTGACAGTGTCACAGGAAGAATCGCAAAGCAGCTCTATCAGGATGCGAATGTTTTAGTTCAGGGATTTGAAACTACAACTTATGAGGATAATTCTTTTGATGTTGTCATTGGGAATATTCCATTTAACAATGTGAAGCTTTATGACAAACGCTATGCAGAGAATGATTTTCTTATCCACGACTATTTTATAGCAAAGTCTTTGGATCTTTTAAAGCCTGGTGGACTAATGGCCTTCATAAGTAGTAAAGGAACAATGGATAAAAGAGATACCTCCGTCAGGGAGTATATTGCTGGGAGGGCTGATTTAATTGGGGCAATTCGTTTACCTAGTACTGCGTTTAAAGCACTGGCAGGAACAGAAGTAACGGCAGATATCTTGTTTTTTCAAAAGTTGAATTATCCCAGAATTGTTGATAAATACTCACTTCCAGATTGGGTTTTTACGAATACAAGAAAGTCAGACTACATTAATCTCAATCAGTATTTTATAGAAAATCCAGAGATGATGCTTGGTGAAATGCAGTGCAGTCGGAACATGTATGGGAATGAAGATGGAACAGCTTGTATAGCACCTATTGGTCAAGATTTATATAAAGAACTTAATAGTGCCATTCAAAAGCTTAATGCTAGATTTGCAGCCGAACCGGATAAAGCCATTGAAGTAGCGGAAGAAGAAACAAGTATTGAGCGAACGTCAATTGATGCTCCTCTCGGAACAAAGAATTATATCTATGTCGTTAAAGATGACAGAATTTATTATTGTGAACACAATAAGCTCTTGCTTCAGGATTACACCGGTAAGAGGGCAGAAAGAATAAAAGGGCTCTGTGAAGTTAGAACTGCTCTTCTGAAAGTTATTGATGTTCAGACTAGAGAGTATGTGCCGGAAGAACTTCAAAAGGCACAAAAGAAACTGAACTCTGTGTATGATAGATTCGTTGATCGCTGTGGCTTTATTAATGAGAAGCCTAATATTGCAGTTTTCACGGATGATGATCAGTTCCCACTTCTCAGGTCAATTGAAGATCAAAGTGTTGATAAGAAATCATGGGTCAAGGCTCCGATTTTTCATAAGGCAACGATTAAATCATACCGGATGCCAGAGCATGCAGAGACAGCGAAGGAAGCATTAGAAATCAGCCTCAATGTAAAGATGAAAATAGATCTGCCATATATGGTAAAGCTCACAGAAAAATCTGCGGATGAGCTCATCGAAGAACTGGACGACCGGATTTACTTGAATCCACAAAAGTTTTATGGCAATTACCATGAAGGCTGGGAACTGAATGAAGAGTATTTGAGTGGGCAGGTAAGGGATAAACTGCTTTATGCCAAAATAAAGGCAGAAGAGTACCCTGAATTATTTGCACGGAATGCTGATGCTCTTGAAGCAGTTCAGCCACCAAGGTTATTGCCAGGGGACATTGATTTTCGTATTGGTTCACCTTGGATTCCCGTAGAACATTTCAGGCAATTTATGCACGATACTTTTGGCACACCCTATTACCTTAGAGATGTCATTAATCTAGACTATATGGAGTTTACAACGCAATGGAGAGTTCAGAATAAGACTAGAGATTCTAGTTCTGTTAAGGTCAATAAAACCTATGGTACAAACAGAGTGAATGCTTATCAAATATTTGAGGACTGCCTGAATCTTCAAAGTACAACAGTAAGAGATCCTGTTCCTTATGTGGATGCCAATGGTAAAGACCAAGTGAAATACGTAATCAATGCAAATGAAACGATGATAGCAAGGGCAAAGCAGAATCAAATCAAAGAAACATTTGCCGGTTGGTTGTTCAGTGATAAAGAACGTGCGGAACAACTACTCAATATCTACAATGAGAGATTTAATACTATTAGACCACGTGAATATGATGGTTCCCATTTGATTTTCCCTGGAATGAGTGACGAGGTTAAGTTAAGAGCACATCAAAGAAATTTTGCTGCAAGAGTCATCTATGCAGGCTCTGGTTTAGCAGGTCATGTTGTAGGAGCAGGAAAAACAGCAGCACTGGTTGCATCAGGGATGTACCTAAAAAACATTGGAGCCGTAAAAAAGCCGATATATGTGGTGCCCAATCATTTGACAGAGCAGTGGGCTAAGGAATTCTACCGATTCTTTCCCCAATGTAATATTCTTGTTACAACGAAAAGAGACTTTGAAAAATCAAACCGAAACAAGTTTGTATCACGTATAGCAATGGGGGAATATGATGCGATCATCATAGGTCATAGCCAGTTTGAACGCATACCTATTTCAAAGGAAAGACAAGAAAAACAACTGAATGAAGAGATTAACCAATTGTCCTATATCATCAAGAAACTTCGTGAGGAAAAGGGAGATAATTGGTCAATCAAACAGATGGTCATCTTTCAAAACAACCTTAAAAGCAGGCTCACAAAGCTGGCTGCTGAGGATAAGAAGGATGACCTTTTAACATTTGAGCAGCTTGGCGTGGATTACATGTTTGTAGATGAAGCCCATGTTTATAAGAATTGTTTCAGTTATTCAAAAATGAGGAATGTCGCAGGAATTGGGAAGTCGTCAAGTCAAAGAGCAACAGATATGTTACTTAAGTGCCAATATTTGCAGGAGATGAACAACGGGAAAGGGGTTGTATTCGCAACAGGAACGCCGATTTCAAACAGCATGAGTGAAATGTATGTGATGCAAAGATTTTTACAGCCACAGATGCTTCAAAAGATGGGACTGAACTATTTTGACAGCTGGGCAGCGACTTTTGGAGAAGTGGTTTCTTCATTAGAGATTACTCCAGAAGGCTCTGGATATCGCATGAGAAACCGATTTGCAAAGTTTCATAACCTTCCTGAACTGATGAATATGTTTAAACTTGTAGCAGATATTCAGACCTCTGATATGTTGAATTTGCCTACTCCTGAAATTGAAGGCGGAAAAGCAGAGATTGTTGCAACGGAAGCTACAGAATTTCAAAAAATGCTGATGGATTCATTTGTAGAGAGAGCTGAAAAAATTAGAAATGGTGAGGTAGAAGCAACTATCGACAATATGTTGAAGCTCACCAATGAAGCAAAACTCATGTCGATTGATCCAAGACTGATTATTGAAGATGCTCCGAATGATCCAGAAAGTAAATTAAACATTGCAATCAATAATGTATTTGATATTTGGCAAAAGGGAAATGAGAAACGAACAACGCAGATTATTTTCTGTGATTCAGGAACGCCGAAGCCTGGGCAATTTAATGTCTATGATGAAATAAAGAATTGCTTGACCATGAAAGGTGTTGATGAATCTCATATAGCTTTTGTCCACGATGCCAAAACTGATGAGCAGAGAGAAGCTTTATTTGAAAAGGTGAGGATGGGTGAAGTCAGAATCCTTCTTGGTAGCACTTCAAAGCTTGGTACGGGTACAAATGTACAGGATAAACTAATTGCAGTCCATCACTTGGATTGTCCCTGGAGACCAAGCGATATTGAGCAACGAGATGGTAGAATCCTACGACAGGGTAATGACAATCCGGTAATCAATATTTATAGATATGTCACAAAAGGGACATTTGATGCGTATTTGTGGCAGATTCAGGAGCAAAAGCTTAAATATATCAGTCAAGTAATGACATGCAAAAGTATCTCTCGATCATGTGAGGATATGGATGAAACAGTCTTATCTGCAGCTGAGGTAAAAGCCATAGCGACTTCTAATCCTCTACTAGCTGAAAAGATGGAAGTGGATAATGAGGTAGCTAGGTTGAAGCTCCTTAAGTCAAACTGGAATAATGAACGACTGATTTTGAAACGCAACATTGAAACCCATTACCCAAAATTAATTGAGCACTGCAAACAGAAAATTGGAGCTTTGGAAAAAGACATACAGATGAAAAATGTAACGTCAGGACATGACTTTTCCATGAAAATTGACGGAAAGACTTTTGATGAACGTGCAAAAGCTGGCGAGAGACTTTTTATAGTTAGCAAAATCCAGGACGTATCTGTTAATGGTGATCCGTATGAGATTGGAGAATATAGAGGATTCAAGCTCCACCTCATGAGGACTGCATTTGATCAAATGGAAATTAGAATCAAAGGTTCTTCCTCATATCATATTGAGCTTGGAGATTCTGAAATCGGCTGTATTACAAGGATTGAAAACTGTGTTGAGAAAATTGACCATTTGCTCCTACAAACCAATCAAAAACTTGAGGATACAAACATTCAGATGGAAGAAGCCAAGAAAGAGGTTGTGAGACCTTTTGACTATGAAGAGAGGTTAGCTGATTTTTCAGCACGACAATCTGAAATCAATACAAAGCTTGAATTTAAAGAGCTAAGACAGCAAGAGGAAGTAATCCTTGATGAAAATTCACAATCGGGTGAATCGTCCTATGAGCAGAATGAGAGGAGAGCTGAACTTTCAATAGCTGAGCGAGACTATTAATCCATAAAATCAAAATGAGTATAAAGATTTTAAAAGAAAGGGAGTGATGCGATGTCTATGGTAGCTGTTAAACAGCCATATGTACTATTTTTAGTTAATGATGCAAGTCCGCAAAATCCTCGTACCGAACAGGATAACTTCGGAAAAATGATCTGCTTTCATAGAAGATATAATATCGGGGATGAACACAACTATGATGAGCCGGATGAATTTTTGATGGAACTCCTTGAAGAAAAAATTGGAGATACAAATGCTGCGGAAGATAAGTTTACTGAGCTGACATTAGAAGTGGATGATTCCCTTTATAAAAGCCACTATGGTCAATATAGAAAAGCCATCCATGAAAATGTTTTAGATTATCTATCAAGCAGTTATGTTATTGAACCAATCTTTATGTATGACCATAGTGGGATTACAGTCAATACAAATGGCTTCTCGTGTCCTTGGGATAGTGGACAAGTAGGGTGGATATTTGCAAGCCATGACACAATCAAAAAGGAATTCGGTCAAATTAATGATGAAACAATCGAAAAAGCCAGAGCTCTTCTCAAAAGTGAAGTCAAAGAATATGACTACTATTTAACAGACCAGTGCTATGGTTTCAGGCTCTACAAAAGCAATGAAGAAATAGCTAGTTGCTGGGGATTTGCTGGTGAGATTAGAGATGTACAAAATGAGATTAAAGAGTATCTGCCAGAAGGCTGTAAGGAGATCGTTGAGTCTTTGGAGTATCGATATGATGATGCTGAAATTGGTGACATACTCGAAGAGACCAAAGCACAGGACGAGGAAATGGAGGTATAGCTTATGGCAGTAAATAAAGCATATCGACATTTTTCCGATGAAGAAATCAAGCGAGCAAACTCAGTGAGTTTGATTGATCTTGCAAGGCAATATGGCTTTGAACTTGAAAACGGAGGCAATAAGGCACTTCATGCTAAAAAGTCTGGAGGACTCTACATATTTAAAGATAGCAATCGTTTCTATCACTGGACCGCCGATGAAAAAGGCGGTCCAATTGATTTTGTCATGAAATATGGAAACCTGACTTACCAAGAAGCAGTAGCTCAGCTAATAGGTGAACGCTATGAAGCCTATGTTAGAGAAACCGTCCATTACGAAAAAGAAGAGAAAGGTCCAATTATGCTGCCGGAAAAGGCTGAAAACTTCAAACGAGCCTATTGGTATTTGGTATCGGTTCGAGGTATTGAGCCGGAAATTGTTTCTGTACTGGTGAATGAAAAAAAGATTTATCAGGAAGCCAAGTATGGTAACTGCGTATTCGTTGGTTATGACGAAGATCAAACTCCTAAGTATTGCTCAATGCGAGGAACCTATGCAAACAAGGCATTCAAAAAGGATATGACAAATTCCGATAAGACCTTTCCATTTATCATTGATGGAAAGAGCGACCTGGTATTTGTCTGCGAAAGCCCAATTGATGCCATGAGTCATGCGACTTTTGCAAAGCTATATAGTCATGATTGGAGACAAGATCATAGGATTTCACTTGGTTGCACATGGGATGGAGCACTCGAAAAATACTTGCAGTGGCACCCTGAAATAAAACGCATCGTATTTGCTCTCGATAATGATTACTTGGCTAAAGATAAGGACAACTGCTACAGGAACTGGGGACAGATGGCTGCTGTTAAATGGTGCGACAAGTATAGCGAGAAAGGCTATGAAGTTGCCATTCACAGACCTCATTTGAATGATTTTAGTGAGGACTTGGTGGAGACCCGAAAGGGAAAGTCACCAGAGGATCTTGTACGGATGAGAGAAGAAGCATTGAAGACTGAATTTGAAAAAGATGCAGTAGAGGAATCAAACTTTGAATCAGACATAGAGGAGATCGAAGCATGAACTTTATTTTCATCAGTATAGACCTTCCCGAAGGGGAAGAACCGAACCAAAGAGAGTAGGCGTAGCCACTCTCTTTTTAGGTAAGGCAGGAATAGTGGGGTTCTCTCCCCACGTCAACACAGCTTACTGGCAGAGCCAGCAACGGGTTCTTGTCAGATTTTACTTCACCCTTTTGGGTGAATGGAGAAAGGAGGAATTTTGTGAGAGAAAATGCTAATAGGGATGGTCCTAAAACTCAGAAACGATCAGTAGTCTTTCCAATTGAAACCTTGGAGCAGATAGAAAAGCTCGCAGCTAAGAAGAACGTTTTTGCATCAGATATCATTAGGGAATTCGTTGATAAAGGACTTGCAATTAATAGCTATGAGGAAAACATCGATACCATTACAGCGATAATTCATCAAGAAATTGAATCATCAATCAAAGCTTTGGCAAACAGACTTGCAGGCATGATCAATCGAATTACGATTATTTCAGCAGCAGGTTATTATGCAAATATCGGCATCATATCAGATTTGATTGATAAAGATCGCTATTCGTCTTTTGAAAAAATTGAAAGGCTTGCAAGGAAAAGAGCACTAAACTATGCCAACATGAAAAGCTCTGATGCTCTTTCAATCTTTATGAATGATGAAGAAATGAAAAAGGCAATCGATGAGGTCAAAGGAGGAGCAACATCGAATGTCGATTCTGATGTATAAACAACGATTTCGCCCACCTAATTATAATAAAACACCAAAGTGCAACTATGCTCATATCAGGTATATCGCAACTCGACCTGGAGCATCAAAGAACGAAGGTATGAGGCATGGCTTATTTGGAAAGCTTGTGCCTGGAAATTTGGTTGAGTTTGAGTCATGGCAAGAAGTCGCAAAAGAGGTAAGAGAGCTTTCATATAAAAAAGTAAATATTTTTAGAAGTGTCATATCTTTTGCACCACAAACTGCGGAAGAACTTGGGCTTAATGATCACAAATCATGGGAAGAGTACATTGAAAGGCATATTGGAGTGCTGGCTCAAAAGAACGGTATCAGTCAAAAGAATCTTGCTTGGGCTTGTGCTCATCACAATGAAGCCAGTCATCCTCATATCCACATCGTCTTCTGGGACAAAAACCAGAAAACCATGAAGAACTTTGTAAAGCCTCAAATAGCTGATAGTATCCGAATACAGTTGATTAAGGAAACCTTCTCAGAGCGAATTGAAGCTTACCTAGCTAAGAAAGATCAGCATAAAAATGATTTGAAGGTAATCACAGACGAGTTAGTGAAAGAATTTGATGATTATATGAAGACTATATACCCAAAGGAGTACAAACGACTGAAAGAAATGGTAGGTGATATTGATGCAGATGAGTTATCAGGCATCCCGATAAATCAACTCTTGGAGGGGATTAATATCTCAACGCTCTCGATTCGATTGTTTCAACTTAAAGAAAAAATGCCAAAGAAAGGGCGACTATATTATCAGCTATTGCCCGATGAAGTAAAGCAAGAAGTTGATAGACTCATTGTTGATTTAAAAAAGGATATCCCGCATATTCAAGCTCTCGTAGATGAATATGCAGAGATAAAGGCTAATCTAGCTATGCTCTATGATACTGATCCTGAGAACATCACTAAGCACCGAGAGCAAGCTGTCAGTGAGATGGACAAACTGATTGCCAATAAGCTGCTTAGTGTCGTAAAAGGTATTCTAAACAAGGAATATGAAAGCAATCGATATGAGTTCAATGAGGGTAGGCGAGCCTTTTACACAGAGCAGATGGTATGTGAAATTCTAATGATGCTGGAGCAAAATGTTTCGGATATCGATTCAGAATACGAAGACAGGAATAAGGCAATGGGAACAGAGCTTTCTAAGAGAGCCAGAAAAGAGCTTTATCTTAGAAATAAGGATAAGGGTATGGAGAAGTAAATTCCATATCTTTTTATTTTGTAAATCATATTTTCAATATGAAATTGAATTTTGAAGGAGGTTCGTTATGTTAACGAAAAAACAGTTTTACCATGAGTTTTTCAAGAGGTTAAAGAAAATGCAATTAACTGCCAAAGAACCCGAAATTGCGGATATTACCGCTGAGATTTTCAATGAAGCAGGAGGCTTGGTAGCGCTTATTACAGCGGATGATAGATTGGTTTATCAAGGTAATGACAATGAACAATTCAAACGCATTGGAGAAATAGTGGCAGAGCTTAAAGTACAGCTAAATCTTTCAACGGATTTATCTGTAAAAACGATCGGTTATTTACCAAGTGGTTTTATGAAGTTATATGAGGTTGGAGATGTAGTAATGGGCTGTAGGTTATCTCCGCTGATTGGCTATGAATATGTAACTTGGATAAAAGGGTCTGATAATGAGTTGATGCCAGTATATTTCTACGCTCGTCAGTTCTTAAGCTTCAAGGAGGCACAACAGGACTTTGCAGAAAGATGTGGCTTTATCGAACAAAGTAATAAAGCAGACAAGGCTACATTATTCACAAATGAAGAGCTTTCAATTCTATTATCATGCTGTATTGAGCGCGTCAAGTTAGATACAGCTTTGACTACGGAAGTAGAAAAGGCAATAGGAGATGTTATCTCAAAAATTGAAAGGACTTTGCCTATGCTAACAGATGATGAGATTGAATATGAAAATGAGAATGTGAGGTGCTTTAGATGAGGACATAATAAAGCAGTTTTATTCAATTCAAGAAAATATAAATCAAAAGGAGGTACATTAAATGAAATTCAGATTCAAAAAAATGACATCACTTTTATTGATTTTGACTTTGGTAGTGACATCTTTAACAGGGGCATCATATGCATCGGGTAAAGAATTCCCCGATGCAAAAGATCATTGGGCTAAAGAAACAATTGAAAAACTAACAAACAATGGTGTCATAAATGGATATCCCGATGGGACTGTAAAGCCAAACAATATTATTAATAGAAGTGAATTTGTAAGCCTTATGATGTATGGATTAAAGTATAAGGAGCAAAAGCATACTGGCAATGATACTTTCAACGACACGAATAATCATTGGGCAGAAGGCATGATCGAAGAACTAATAAAGAATAAGGTCATAAGCAAATCATATTATGGCAATAGTTTTAAACCGAGTATGCCAATCAAACGTATTGAAATGATAAGAATGATAGTAAATGCTCAGGGATTGGCAGATCATGTCCAAAACATGACCTACAACACTATTTTTAGTGATGACACTAAGATTTTAAAGGAAGATAAAGGCTATATTAATGTTGCTGAAAAGAACGGTTTGATCTCGGGTTTTCCAGATAAGACCATACGTCCTTATGAATACTCAACGAGAGCAGAAGCGTTTGAAATGCTTTTGAGATATTTAAAAGTCATAAAAGTTATCGAGGACGAAGACGATGAAATAAAATTACCTCAGAAGCCAGATAATAATCACGGAGATGAAGAGTCTTTCCCACCATCGAAAGTTGAATATACATTACCTGTTTATTGCCATACAGATAAAGAATTTGAAATAACTACGAATATGAAGAATGTTAAGAATCTGGAATGGATAATTCAAAAGAAGGGTGCGAATCAAAATGAAAAAGTCGAGTATGAGGGTATTCTTGACAAAACCGGAGGCAAAATTAGTATAAAATCGGAGGGTGAGTACACATTTACGGCGGTAGCGAAGAATAATGGAAATGAAAAATTTACTTTCAGCAAATCCATAAAAATTTATCCTGCTATTGAAATTTATTTAGGAAAAGATGTGATAACACATCTTGATAAGCAAATTGATATTAAGGCATCTGTTACGACAGGTAATGAAATAATCTGGAGTATCTATAAAGATGGGAACAAAGTTCAATGGGGTGACTATGTCGAAGGTGAACTCAGCAATATTGGCGGAATTATTAGTTTTAAAGAAATAGGAAAATTCACAGTTGAAGCATCATTGATCGATGCAACAAATCGAGAGTTTTCTTCTAAAAAAGATATTGAAGTATTGTCGGTGCCGGAGATATCATTTGAGCTACAAAAAAGCGCACACACTGATTCAAATGTAAATGTAACGGTTGCAAGCAAGAATTTGGGTGAGATGAATATTGCTTGGGAGCTTAAAAAAGATAACAACATAGTAGAACTAATAAATTTTATTGATGGAAGTCTAAACAACGACGGTGGAAATGTTCAGTTTAAGTCGAAAGGACATTACATTCTAAGTGCTACAGTTATAGATAAAACCGGCAGATTAATTAAAGCAGAAGAGAGCGTTGATGTCTATCCAGTGGCAATTATGAGTTTCGATTTACCTGAAGCAACGCATAATGACAAAATGATTGAAATTAAAGTTAGTTCAAATGAAATAGGAAATATGAAAGCTGTTTGGACTATCACTAAGAATGGAGAGCAGGAATCGCTTTCAGATTGCATTGAAGGGCAACTTTCAAATGAAGGAGGGACAATCAGATTCAAAGATAAGGGTGTCTATAATTTAAAAGCGATGCTAGTCGATCAAACAGGGAGAGAATTTTCTGTTGAAGACAGCATAGTTGTATATCCTGTGGCAAGCACAGGTTTTTATTTGCCAGAAATAGGGCATACACAGAGTTTTGTTGAAGTAAAAACAGATTTCAAAGAAACCTATGATCTTGAAGCAAAATGGCTTATTAAAAAGGATGGGAACTATGTTGAAGTAGAAAAATATGTAGATGGTAATCTTAATGAAAATGGTGGAAATATTTGCTTCAAGGAAAAGGGTAATTACGAGCTAATTGCAGGGGTAACAGACAAGACAGGCAGAAGTTTTGAATTTTCATCACAGATTGAAGTTTACCCAATCATAGGCGTCGACTTTGAAATGAGGGAATCAACTCACACTGATGAGCCTGTTTCAATAGCAACTAAGCTCAGCGAAGCAGATGGACTCCAAATTTCATGGATTGTCATGAAAGATGGGGAGAAGGTTGACAATCTAGACTATATTGAAGGGGCAATTGGCAACACAGGCGGTAACATTAAGTTTACTCAAAAGGGTAATTATACTTTGATTGCAAAAATTACTGACGAAATTGGAATGGATTTTACATGCAGCAAAAGTATTAAAGTTTATCCAGTACCTAAATTTTCTATCGCCATAGTTGAAGGTGCACATATTGATGAAGTAGTAAACGTCAAGACTACAAATGAAGATATGGAAGGACTTACAGTTCAATGGATTGCAAATGACGGAAATGCTTATATAAACTTAGAAGATTTCGTAAGTGGAGAGCTAACGAATACAGGGGGAGATATTTATTTCAAGACAGCTGGAACTTATGATGTTAAGGCAAAAGTAACAAATGAGACAGGCAGAGAATTTGTTTTTGGAGCAGATAATAGTATTGTAATTTATCCGATTCTAAGCCTGAATCTAGATCTTCCAACTACGGCTTATCCTGATGGAAATGTTGAAGTTAAAACATCAGGTGACAATAACGTATTGCCGATTAAGTGGAGCATAATGAAGAATGGAGAAAATCTTAGATTAGAGGATACATTTAGTGGAAAACTAGATGCAGATGGTGGAACAATTAAGTTTTTACAAGCAGGAGAGTACCGCATTACTGCTACGATGACAGATACATTGGGCAGAATTTTTAGTGTAAGTTCAAATATCAATGTTTACCAACTTCTTAACTGCGATTTTTCTGTTCCATCAAGTGCCCGCACCGGTGCATCTTTTGAAATACAAGTTTTGCCTAGTGCAATCCTTGAAAATAAGGATATAGTATGGACTCTTGAAAAAGATAGTGCGTCTGTATCTTTAGAAGAAAGCATTCTAGGTAGCATTGGAAATCTTGGAGGAAGCGTTTCAATAAAATCACCAGGAAACTACAAATTAATCGCTACAGTGACGGATGAACTTGGTAGGGTGTTTACTTCAGATCACAATATTGAAATTATTAATACTGCCCCTACAAAACCAATTGCAAATGCTTCTGTAACAAGGAACTATAAGGATGGAAAATTCCTAGTGGACATAAGTGCAAATAGCACAGATGCTGATGGCGATATAATCAGCTATGAGTACATTGGCAAAACAACAGACAATTATTATACAGTTGGCAACTATACGGTGAAAGTGAGGGCAAAGGATTCCTTTGGAGGCATTTCGGATTGGACAGAGGTTACTTTCTCTGTTAAGAATTCAGCACCCACAGTGCCAAGCGTTACTGCAAATATAACCAGAACAGCAAAAGATGGTAAATTCCTTGTCAACATTACAGTAAGTAGTACAGATGCGGATAGCGATGTTATAACTTATGAATATGAAGGTAAATCAGCAGATAATTATTATCCTGTTGGAAGTAATACAGTAAGAGTGAGGGCTAAAGACAACTATGGCGGTATTTCTGCATGGTCGTCCGTGACATTTGAGGTTAAAAGCTCTGAACCAACGGCACCAGTTATTACAAGAACTCCAAATGGAAACAGTGTAGCACCTGGAACTCCTGTGACAATTACAGCAGTTTCTACAGACGCTGATGGTGATGCTATAACTTATGTTTGGGATAATCGCCCATCTCAAACTTATGTTTACCCACTTGGTAAAAATGTTGTTAAAGTAAAGGCAGTAGACAGTACGGGTGTTGAATCTCCATGGTCAGCAATTGCATTCTTTGTTTCAGATTCAACAAATGGTGGTGGAATGACGTTATCAGGCCCAGATTCAGTTATTTTGGAAAATGGAATTGTAGGAGCAACGATAACTCGCTATACGTTCACTGTTCCTCCCGTAAGTGGGCACAGTGGCAGTGACTATGGCCGTGTAAGAGGATATAACATAAAAACAAATACTTGGGATCAACTTGACTATAGTACAACAACTAACGGTATTACGTTTGCTAGAAGCTTACCTGCAAGCACATATTCAAAGCTGGAATTCTACTATTACACTAACCACAATTGTATGTACGGAAAATCAAATATCACTTATTCAGTAGATTACTACTTTGAATAAGAATAAAAATTACAATGGCCGCCTTGAGATTGCATCAAGGCGGTTATTTTTATGGAGGTATTCTAGATGATTACTAAAATGGATTTCTATAGATGTTTTTTTGAACAGCTTGCAAGGCGTGGATTTGATGTAAAAAGATCCACGTCTTCTGATTATTTGGCAGACATTTATTATAAGAATCAATTGATTGCTTTCTATACTAAGGCAGATACTGTTGAACGCAATCCATTTGTCGAAGTAAAAGATAAGGTATTCAATTTGGTTGAAGAGACAGCTAGAAAAACGGCAGTGGAATCAGGAATTTGTACTGAATGTCCTTATACTGACAAAGAGGAGAGACTGAAAAATGGTTCTGTCAAATTGGCAGAGTACAATGGTGTGATGCTGTCCTGTAAACTGCACCATTTGTTTGGCTATGTGTTTTCGACCTACCGTATGGCTCCTGAAAGCGAGCAACCTCTTCAAAGACAGTTTTTTTATAACAAAGAAGCAGCAAGCCAAGACTTTGCGATTCGTTCTGGGCTAGTTGATGAAAGGGCTCTTTTCACAGAAACTGAACTAATGGTTTTGCATTCTAACTTAGTCAAGCTTACAATGCTGGATAACAATCTTTCAAATGATGACATGCTTTCAGTCGGAAGAATGATTGAGAAAATTGAGGACATCGTTCCAGAGCTGCAAGGCAGGGACTATGACTTCGATTTTGAGGATGAGTTCAAGCAGGACATGGAGATAGGGGGGTAACGCATGCGAAATAAACGAAATCAGGTAATATCTATTGCAAGATTTTTAGCTTATAAATCAGACTTAAAGTTCAAAATGGAAAATATGACTGAAGATGAATACTTGAACAATCCAATCGGACTTGATGTAGGGCAGTATATTGATGATATGCTTAAATATTGTCCTGAGCAAACAGTAGACTCTGTATTAAAGTATCAGAACGAAATGATTTCAAGACTTGGGATGGAATACTTAGTGGTTGTTGCATTTATGACTTATGTAGGAGGAGGTGAATCAAATGCAGGATAGTAGACCAAACGCTAATATATGGGGCAACATCATCACATGTGGAGAAATTGCAATTGGAGTCTATGAAATTGTAGGAGAACACAAAAAAGGAATCATGATGCCTAAAAAAATGGCAGAAGAAATGCTTCCTGAATCCGTCATAGAAATGGCTGAGAAAGATGGCACGAATCTTTGTTTTACAGATGAGCTTAGTGCCAGTATGGTTGCAGATGAACTAATTGAGCAAGGAATTGTCACTGATCCTATATTTATCGCAAAACAAGAGGCTTTGAAGCAGCTTGATGATGCTGAAATGGATACAGGGTTTGAATCGTTTAATGAGATCGATTTTGAACTTGAGATTGAGAGGTGAAATTCTTGAAACTTGTTTATATATGTTCTCCACTAAGAGGAGCAATTGAAGAGAATATTAAAAAGGCCCATAGGTATTGTGAATATGCGGCTGGATGCGATGTTATTCCATTAGCTCCGCATACAATTTTCACAGCTTATTTGGACGATACGATCAAAGAGCAGCGAGAGCAGGGACTCAAAATGGGTTTGGAACTACTTAAACGGTGTGATGAGATTTGGGTGTGTGGTGATGAGATTTCTCAAGGAATGATAGGAGAGATAGACCTTGCAACTAAGTTAAACATTCCAACGATTTATGCACTTGATCATCATGTAGAGGAGGGCTTGAAAATTCGACAAAATAGTGTGGCTTTGGGTATTGATGATTGTTTGCCTGGAAGCGATCATCAGAATTATGAAAACAAAATATTAGTATTGAATCCAGAAGCATTAATCAGTAACTGTCGAACTGCGGAGAACAGTCTTTGGATTGCCTATAACGGATTTGGTTGTACATATGGTGCAAGAGGACAGGCAGTATATGCAAAGAATCTCTTTGACGGACATGAATCTCGCTGGGAAAGAGCTGATTTTCTAGGTATTGTTAAGCCGGAAAGTTTGAGGAAATGGCTTGAAAATACACCAATTAAAAATGAGTTGGCTGAATCCCTAATAATGGAGCAAGACAAGTGTGAGGATATGGAGCGATGAAGAAAGAGTCTAAACTAATTATCTGTTCATTGATTTTTGTATTAGGTACATTTGGGAACTTGTTTTTTTCGACAGCACTGCACCTATTGCTTTCAAGGGAAATGACAGTATTGAAATTGCTGCCAATCAGCGAGTGCGTCAATAGTCTTTTTCATAGTAGGCAACATGGACTGTTATATCTTTGTTTGCAAGGATTTGTGCTGATTATTGCCATCATGTACTACTTCACAAATCTAAGACCCTATCAATCTGATTTGGTGGAAATAACGCCAGATATTAAGACGCCCGTTTCCGTTGGTCAATTTCAGCATGGCTCAGCACGATGGCTAAAAGACGAAGAAAAGGATAAAGCATTTGACAGCTTTATCCTTGATCCGAGTCATCCATTGATAAAGCAATTGCTTATGCCAGAAGAAAAGATTAAGTCTTAGAGATTTTATGCCCAGTAATCTAATTTAATGTATTGCAATAATGAAAGGAGTTGATGCTTATGAATGAAATAACAAGGCAAGGAGGTGTTGTAATCGGAGTAAAAAAAGAAGGAAACAATGAGCGAATCTATTATATCGGTGAAGATAGTCACTTGCTTTGTATCGGAGCAACACGCTCAGGAAAGTCCCGAAACTTAGTTATCCAGTCGATTTGTACCCTTGGACTTGCTGGAGAGTCCATTGTTGTCAGCGATCCTAAAGCTGAATTGTTTCACTTCACTTCGGAGTTTCTTAAAAAACTAGGTTATGAAGTATTGGTTTTAGACTTTAAAAATCCTGGGAAAAGTCAAAGATATAATATTTTACAACCCATCATCAATGCTGTGAATCAAGGTGATACTGACAAAGCTGAGATGCTGGCATGGGACTTAACGAATAATCTAGTCGGCAAGCCCGAAGGTGAAAAAATCTGGACCAATGGAGAATGCTCTATAATTGCAGCTTCTATACTCTGCGTGGTATGCGATAATAAACTTCGTCCAGAATATCAGAATCTAACCAATGTGTATTGGTTCATAGCGGAAATGGTAAAAACAATAGGCAATAAAATGCCTCTACTTGAATACGTTAAAAAGCTTCCTCCTGCTCACCCTGCTAGAGCGTTATTGTCAATATCTGACGTAGCACCAAGCAGAACCAGAGGGAGCTTTTATACATCTGCACTAACAACCTTAAGGCTGTTCACTGGAAAATCGATTTATGCTATTACGCATAAAAGCGACTTTCAGCTTCAAGATATTGGACAGAAAAAGCAAGCATTGTTCATTATCCTGCCTGATGAAAAGACCACTTTTTATCCGGTAGCGTCGCTGATTGTCTCACAACAATATGAATTGCTTTCTAATCTTGCAGATATGAGAGGAGGTCGATTAAAACAGAGAGTCAATTTTATGCTTGATGAATTCGGTAACTTCACTACAATCAGTGATTTTACAAACAAATTAACGGTGGGTGGCGGTCGTGGAATGCGGTTTAACCTGTTTATTCAATCTTTCTCACAACTTAAAGAGAAATATGATGAGAATACTTCGGATACCATAAAAGCCAACTGCCAGACATGGGTTTATTTACAGGCCGATGATATGGATACCTTGCGTGAGATATCAGAAAAGCTCGGTACGTACACCGTTTCAAGTTATCAATTATCTGCAAACCATGCAAAGTATTCCACACCATCTAGCTCACACAGCATCAGCTTAATCGAACGAAAGCTATTGAACGTTGATGAAGTGAGGAGAATTGGTAGACCTTATCAAATTGTGACTTCACGAACACATCCGGCAATCATGTATTCTCCAGATCTTTCACAGTGGTATTTCAATAAAATGCTAGGTCTTGGAGATAAGGAGCATAATCGAAAACTGAGAGAAGAAAGGGAAAATAAGAGACCTATTATTACGAACACAAATGGAGAACTAGCACTATGGAACATCTGGATTTACTATCAGAAGGATATTGTTCGAAAAATGCAACAGCAGGCTCAAAAGGGAAATGGCGGGTTTGCCAATAATGAAATTGACTTAGATTAATAAGGAGGAGGAATCCGTGAATATCAAAGGTTTAAAAAAGATTATCAAAAGGTTTAAGAGAACGGTAAGTGCTGGAATGATGGCATTTACCGTTTTTTTTATGAGCAATGTACCGGTTTATGCGGATGATGTTCAAAACAGCAAGATCGTAAAAGGTACAGAAAAGTTAATTGGTGATGTCACTACATGGCTGATGGTGCTGGCACCTGTTGTTTCAGGACTTCTAATAATCTATTTCTTCATTCGCAGGTCGGCTGCAGATGAAATGGATCAGAAGAAATGGAACAATCGAATTGTTGTGGCCATTGTGTCCTGTATTGGTGCAGTTCTAGGTTCAGCAACTTTGAACCTCATTGTTGGCTACTATAAATAAATGTACACGTTACTCTGACTATGCGAAAGCATGGTCTTTATTGTTAAACAACCAAATTTTAAGGAGGATTTATTCATGAAAAACTTAATCAAACAAGCGGAAAGCAAAGCTATCAATGTGAGCATTATGCTCAGAAACAAGGCATTTGAGGTATGTGAAAGAACTAAAGGAGTTATGACAAACAATGAAGGTCAAGGAACGCTTGACGTTGCTATTACGGTACTTATTTCAATTGTACTTGGCGCATTGATTCTCGGTGGTTTGTATCTTATCATCAGCGGTACAGTTCTTCCAACAATCACTCAAAAGATTAAAGAAATGTTTAACTATCAGGGCTAATAAGCATAAAAACAGATCTATGGCAGCGTGTAACTCATTGCCAAATTTATAATATCAGGAGGCTTTTAAATGAACATTAAAGCAGAAATTAAGAAAACATTTGAGGACAAAGGCAAATTAAAGGCAGTGGCAAATCTGGTTTTTGAAGATGGATTTGTCGTAAAAAATGTGCGCTTGGTGGAAGGGGTCAAAGGTCAATTTGTTTCTATGCCAAGCCACAAGAAAAATGATGGCAACTATATTGAAGTATGCCATCCAATCAGCTCAAAAGTGAGAGAGCAAATTGAAAAATGTGTGATGGAAGCCTATCAGAATGTGATGATGGCATCTGTTGCGAATGCTGACAAAGCAGAGTAAAGGCAATTAAATCCTTGGGAGAGCACTTAATGCTCTCCCCGAAAGGAGTGATTAAATTTTGGAAGTCATTTTAGTAGCATTGATTATTGCCTTACTCAATGGTTCGATTGCCTATATTGATACACTACTTACCGATATTGTTCCAATGACACTTTATGCAGAACAATATATGACAGTGGTATCTGGAGTTAATCTAGCTGAAACTTTGTTTGACATCATATTTGGATTTGGAGTTTCACTCATTATCTTAAAGTTTCTCAAGAAAGGCTTTGATACCTATATTTTGTGGACAGATGGTGATGCTGATGAAGAACCACTTTATTTACTGACCAATTTTTTTAGAGCACTAGCAGTGGCAATCAGCTTTCCAACAATTTATGGTTGGCTTGGTAGTATTGTTGAGGATATGACGAATGATCTTCTTACAGCTATTGGTCTTGCAACAAGCTACGACTGGCAGGCTTGGGTAAATGGCATATCAACACTTGGAATAGTAACAGCCATATTCGGCTTGATATTTATTATCTGCTATTTCATGCTTTACTTCCAATTCTTAATGAGAGGTTTAGAAATATTGATCCTTAGAATTGGTGTGCCGTTAGCCTGTGTAGGTTTACTTGATAACGATAAGGGGGTATTCAGAAGTTATATCACCAAGTTCTTTCAATCAACACTGGCTGTGGTTATTCAGATTTCACTTGCGAAGCTAGGAGTCGGGCTCATGCTCAATATGCACATCTTTTGGGGTGTAGCATGTATGATGCTGGCAATACGTACACCAAGATTTCTGCAAGACTTTATTATTACAACGGGTGGTGGAGGCACTGGTGTAATCAACAATGTGTACCATAGTGTAAGACTTGTCGGTATGGCAAAGAACTTGGCGAAATAGAGGTGGTTTTGATTTGGTCACAATGGATGACATTTCAGTTGCTATCATCAGTTTGATTAGAATTGGTGCAGTGGCAAGATTTATTTATTGTATGGTGCGATTATCAGCTGCTGAAGAAGAGGCTACCCAATATAAGAAAAGAGCCAAGAATACGGTGATTTTCTATATTATTGCCGAGAGTATTTGGCAGATAAAGGATTTGGTGCTGTACTACTATTCTTGAGGGAGGATTTCAATGGATGAAAAATTATATATCCCAATGGGTGTAAAAACAGAAACAGAAATATTTCCTGGTTTCGGAAGGCGAGAATTTCTACAGTCTATTGTTGGGTCAGTAGGCACAGGAGTTTTAGCCTTTCTTATTTGGGCATTTTCACGTAATGTAACACCTTCTGTAATCTGTATTCTTACCGGAATTGTAGGGTCTGTCATGATGACAACAAAAGATCAAAGCAATCTATCGGTAGTGGATCAGGTTAGGAATATGGTTGGCTTCATGAGAAGCCAAAAGTATTATCCCTATGCTTATGGGGATGAATGGAGGTTGGGAAAATAGTGTGTGATGAACAAACTGATAAAAAGAAAAAGATGACCTTCATAGATTTTTTTAGTGGCATTGGAGGCTTTCGTGCAGGGCTTGAAGCCAGTGGAATGCAATGCATTGGTCATTGTGAAATTGATAAATACGCAGATTTAAGCTATCGAGCTATTTTTGATGTAAAGGAGGATGAGTGGTTTGCCAATGATATCACAAAAGTTAGACCAGAGGAAATCCCAAGAGCAAACATTTGGACTGCCGGATTCCCTTGTCAGGATATTTCAGTTGCAGGCAGTCAAAGAGGACTTAACGGAAAAAGAAGTGGACTCTTTTTTGAAATTGCTAGGCTCATCGAGGGCAAAGATGCCGAAGATCAACCCGAATGGATTATCCTTGAAAATGTTAAAAATCTGCTTTCCGTTAATCGAGGATGGGACTTTACGACAATTCTCGATACGCTGGCCTCACTCGGCTACGATTGCCAGTACGGACTTCTTAATTCACGAAATTATGGAGTGCCACAAAACAGAGAACGAGTCTACATTGTCGCTTATCGACATTCTGGAGGAAGAGGTTCTGGAAAAATATTTCCTCTCACAGGAAGCGACGGAAAAACTCTTATCCAACTTATAGGCGGGATGCAAGGTCAAAGAGTCTATAGTCTAGATGGAACAAGTGTTACACTCTCTGCACAAAGCGGAGGCTGGGGTGGAAAGACAGGTCTTTATTTTATTGACCTTAACAAAAATAGCAGAATCACAGATACAGCTCGGTGTATTAAAGCAAGATATAATGCCGGAATTACCAATCGTGGAGCGGATAATTCCGGTATTTTTTATGCTTGTGCAAGGGCGGTTTTGACTCCAAACAGACTGGAAAAAAGGCAAAATGGTCCAAGACTAAAGCCGTGTGGGGAGCCAAGTTTTACGCTAACAGCCCAAGATAGGCATGGCGTTCTTATTTGTAGCTGTGAAAATTGCAGTAAAAGCATTCGTGTGAATGAAGCGACAAAACAGGGCTTTGCAGAGGCTACATGTGGAGATAGCATCAATTTAGCTTTTCCAAATAGCAAGACTAGACGAGGAAGAGTTGGCAAAAGCATTGCTCAGACATTAGAAACAGGATGTAATCAGGGAACACCATTAATCGGTTGTGGTCGTATTAGAAGATTGACGCCGAGAGAATGCTGGCGTTTGCAAGGTTTTTCAGATGTGATGTTTGATAAGGTAAGGTTAATCAATTCGGATAACCAACTCTACAAACAAGCCGGTAATTCGGTCACGGTTTCAGTGGTACTTGCACTTGGAATTAAGATTCTAAAAGTCATAGAAGAAAATGAGGAGGAATTGGAGCAGTGATACTATGGATTATCAAAGGGTTATTGTTTTCTGTGTTCTTAATTATTGCGGCAATCTGTGACATGAGAAAACGAGAAATCCCCGATGCAATTCCTTTTTTCATTCTTGTGGCAGGCTTTTTATCAGTAAATATGGTGGAAGCTTTGATAGGTATGTTCCTTACAGGTATTCCTTATTTACTTGCTGCGGTATTGATTAAGAAAGACACTGGGTTTTCAATAGGGGGAGGCGATATTAAATTGATGGGGGCTTGTGGCTTTGTACTTGGTGCTCCCTTTGGTGCTTTACAAAGCATCTTTTCGCTCCTGCTTGCACTTGCTACAGGCATGTGTATCAAGGCTTTTAGCTCAAATAGAAAATGGAATTCCATAACCCTCCCACTAGCACCGTTTTTCTGTGTGGGAGGGATTTTATCATACTCAGCACTTGTTCTGAGTTTAATCAATTAAAAATAGGAGGATTTTGTAAATGAAAATGAATTTGAATATGGGTATTTTTAAGAATCGAACAACTGTAGGGTTGATCTGCATTGTTCTGTCTTTAGTTATTTGTTTTGGTATCACACCGCTATTTAACAGTAGTCTTCGTTCTCAAACAGAAATTGTCAGAGTTACATCAGATATAAAAAAAGGTGATGCTATAGGGGCGGATAAGGTTGAAGTGGTTAAGGTAGGAGCTTATAACCTACCAGACAATGTGATGAAAAGCAAAGATACTGCTGTAGGAAAATATGTGAATGCTGATATGCAGAAAGGAGACATGATTCTCTCGACAAAACTCTCGGATAAACCACTTACTGAATTCGAATACCTTAATGATCTTGATGGCACTAAGGTTGCTATGTCCATCACCATCAAAAGTTTTGCAGCAGGACTTTCAGGGAAATTAGAGGCAGGGGATATCGTAACACTGATTTCATCTAATTACGATAATATGGGCACAACCAATATTCCGTCAGAACTTCAATATGTCAAAGTGCTTGCTGCCACAGCAGAAACTGGAACAGATAAAGAATACACTTCACAAAAGGAAACAGATACGGATAACCCTGAAAAAAAACTGCCGGCAACTTTGACTCTGCTCGTGAATACCGAACAGGCAAAAGTACTTGCAGATCTTGAGCAGAAGGGTAATATTCATGCTACTTTGGTTTATAGAGGAACTAAAGAGAATGCAGATAAATTTCTGAATGAACAAGATAAATTTTTTGTTAAGAAAGTGATGCCCCAAACAAATTCAGAGCAGGTTATCCAAAATCCTGTGAAAGAGGGGGTGAAGGCTAATGCAGAATAATGGTAAGCAAATATTGGCTGTATGGGGAAGTCCAAACAGTTGCAAAACGGTTACAGCCATTAAGCTAGCAAAAATGCTTTCCGATAGAAAGAAGAATGTCATGCTTATTCTTTGTGATGATATTTGCCCTGTGCTTCCAACTGTTTATAAATCAAAAGATCCAATTGAAGTTTCATTGGGTGAAGTCCTATCTGCACCCAATATCACACAGGAAGTAATTTTAAGAAACTGTTTAACACTTGAGAAAAATCCTTACCTGAGTGTGCTTGGATATAAAGCCGGTGAAAATCCCTTCTCTTATGCTGAATATAATAAAGAGCGGGCAATTGATCTTCTGGTCTTGCTACGTCACATCGTAGATTATGTGGTCATTGATTGTTCAAGTATTTTAACCGAAAACATCATCTCTACAGCAGCTCTTGAAGTAGCTGATGAAGTGATTCGTATGGGAAGCTGTGATTTGAAGAGTATTTCTTATTTCATGTCTATTCTACCACTAATCAGTGATTCAAAATTTGGTGCAGATAAGCATATCAAAGTACTGTCGAATGTCAGACAATTTCAGAGCAGTGATGAATATAGGAATGCATTCAGTGGCGTTTCTTATTCAATGCCATATGTTCGGTCCTTGGAGGAACAAAGCGAGACACTAACTCTATTTGAGGAGCTAACAGACAAAGGTGCAAAAGGTTATGAAGCCATTATAAAAGAAATTATTAAGGAGGCGTTCGGGGATGAGTAAAAATATAGGTTTGTTTTACAACATTGCAAAGCATAAAAAAGAATTCTCCGAAGTCCTAAAAGAAGTACAGGAGTATCTTACGAGCAAATATGCAACCATGATTGTCAATAATGAGGTTGAGCAGAAGCAGCAGATAACGGCTTATATTGCAAAATATCTGACCGATTACAGTTTGGGCGTTGAGGGTATGAACTCAGAGGAATTAATCGAAAGGTTATATTCTGAGATGGCCGAATTCTCATTCCTTACAAGCTATTTATTTGCTACAAATATTGAGGAAATAAACATCAATAGCTGGAGGGATGTAAAAATAACCTATTCTGACGGAAGGGTTATTCCTTCCTCAGAAAAGTTCAATAGTCCTGAACATGCAGTTGATGTTGTAAGACGACTTCTTCATAAGTCTGGAATGATTCTTGACCACTCTCAGCCTGGGGTGGTCGGGCATCTTTCAAATAAAATTAGGATTACTGTTTTAGGGAATCCGATCACAGATCATGACAAAGGAGTTGCTGCATCCATTCGTATCATCAATCCTCAAAAGTTGGCAAGAGAAGATTTCATCAGAAACAATACAGCAACAGAACAAATGTTAGAGTTTCTAAGCGATTGCCTAAGATATGGATTATCCATGTGCGTGACTGGAAGTACAGGCTCAGGAAAGACCACCTTGATGAGCTGGCTTTTGTCTACTATTCCTGAAGATAAGCGTGTTTTTACTATCGAAAATGGTTGTCGTGAATTTGATTTGGTCAAAGAGGACGAACATGGGAATATCATCAATAATGTTGTTCACACTGTTACAAGGTATTCGGATGACCCAAAGCAAAACATGGATCAAGAAAAGTTGTTGGAATACGCATTGACTTGCAATCCTGATGTAATTTGTGTGGGTGAAATGAAATCAGCAGAAGCATTTGCAGCTCAGGAAGCTGCTAGAACAGGGCACGCAGTAATTACCACGACACATGCGAATAGCTGTACAGCAACTTATCATCGTATGGTGACGTTATGTACCCAGAAGTATGATATAAACGATAAAACACTATACAATTTGGTGACAGAAGCCTTTCCGATTGTGCTATTTGTAAAAAAGCTTGAGGACAACACCAGAAAGGTAATGGAAATCACGGAGTGTGAAATTTGTGAGGATGGAACTCGCAAAATTCACACTCTTTTTCGTTATCACATCACTGAAAATGCAGTTGTTAATGGCAAAATGCAGATCAAAGGTGAGTATCAAAAGGTAGAAAATATTTCTCAAAGTCTTCAAAAGAGACTTCTTGAAAATGGTATGCCAGTAAGGCTACTTGAGAAATTCTTGGAAGGAGTTGATGTGCTATGACTTTGTTGATTGTCATTGCCTTTTTAGGTTTGATTACTGGGAGTTTTGTTATTCTAAAGCTTACACCCTTCGAACTTATTGAGGATATCATGAAGCCTTTTCTGAAAAGAAAAATACCAATTGCCAAGCAAATCGAAGCTGTTAAAAACCCAAAGTCTGCAAAAGGAGTAAGAAGAACGGTAAATGAAGCGAAGGAAGTATTAAGGCTCATGGGAAAGGAAGAGAAGTTCGGAGCGATTTGCGTGTTTTCGTTCTTTCTTATGGTGATTGGACTATTTGCCTCGGTCATCATGGAGAATATATTGATGATTCCGGTAGCAACACTTGGAATGGCATTGGTTCCATTTTGGTATCTCATTTTTACGTCACATTCATACAAAAAGCAGATGGATGCTGAAATTGAAACTGCTCTATCTATTATTACAACAAGCTATTTGAGAAATGAGAGTATCATTACAGCTGTTCAAGAGAATATCAGTTATCTCAATCCACCAATTTCAAATGTATTTCTGGGTTTTCTGACTCAATCAAAAATGATTAATGTAAATGTTAAACAAGCGCTTGCTGACATGAAACTTAAGCTGAATCATTATGTTTTTCATGAATGGGTGGATGCAATGATTGCTTGTCAGGAAGATAAGACTTTAAAAACAACCATGGCACCAATTATCTCAAAGCTATCTGATATGAGGATTGTTACGGCAGAACTGGACTATTTGATGTATGAGCCGTTAAAGGAATTCATTACAATGGCTCTTTTACTGGTAGCCAACATTCCACTGATTTATTTTCTAAACAAAGAATGGTACAAGGTTTTGACTGATACAGTCTTTGGAAAAGGAATATTGGCAATCTGTGCAGCTTCAATTCTAATTTCGTTTGCTGCGGTGATTAGGCTCACAAAACCAATAGATTATAAACGATAGACCAATAAACAATTTAAGAGAGGAGAATGACTATGAATCAGAATAAGACAATTAAACAAGAGGATTATCAAAGAGCTTCTCTATTGTTAGGGAAGCTCTTTGAAGTAGAAACCGATATTACTGATCAAATCAATACTTGCATGGGACATTATGGGGTTGAAGGATTCTTCCAAAATCTCGAATCCTTTGATTTTTCAGCGGAGGTATTTGAAAAACTGGATGCAGTCAGAATGGTGCTTTTCGGACTAGGAGAAGAGGTTGTTCCAAAAGGATTTATAGAGAAGATGACTGGTGCGAAAGGAGGACAGGGGCATGAAGAAAAACTATGATGAAGCTTATGCATCTAGTTTCATAAAAGGTATTAACAAGTTAACAGGAATTTCTGAGACCAAATTGAAAAAATATGCATCCGACAATAATCTGTTCAATGTCCTTGAGCATCCCAATATCATTGAACCGAGTAAGCCTCAACTTGAAAAAATCAATATGCTCAATGAATTCATTTCTACCTACAAGCTACTAAAAATGCAGGAAAAAGAGAATAAAATTGTCCTCAATTCTTCATCGGTAGCAGGTGAATATTTTGTTTCAATGCTATGTGGGATAAAGGACAGAGAGAAATTCATGGCAGCATTTCTTGACAGCGGTAATAACATCATCGAAACGAGAATCTTTTCCGAGGGAAGCATTGGTGAGGCGGTTGTTTATCCTAGAATGATTTTGAAAGCAGCCCTTGACTGTGATTGCAAGTCGATTATCCTTGCTCACAATCATCCTGGAGGCAGCTTGAGTCCATCAATTCAAGACCGTGAGATTACAGAGCGACTGGTTTCTATCTTTGCACCACTTCAAATAAGCGTAATCGATCATATTATTGTTGCAAATATCCAGTTTCATTCAATGGCTGAGCGGGGAAATCTGCCAAGTCCTTGTGCGAAGAATGTCAGCTACGATGCAGTTCCTTTAAATGAAAACAATCGGGTTAAAGAGAATGGGGGAGGATTTCAACATCTATCTGACAAAGAGGATTCTATTGATTTGGATGATATTGAGCTGTTTGGGCAGGCAAATGAGGAGGAAGATGAATGGGAGAGATAACATACTACATGATTTTGCTAGTTGCAGGCATTATTTTGGTTTCAGGGCTTTATATCTTTTTTGCTGATACACTAAAGCTACCAAGAATGGCGGTCACAAAAGCGGTTCTCAATGTATCGAGGCAGGATAAAAAACAAATCAAAATCATAGAAGTCATAATATTTGACTTATCTTCAAAACTAGCAAATTATATACGACTGGATGGTTACAAAAAAAGAAAACTCACATCAACCCTTAAATCGGCAGGCATTAAGCTGACTCCAGAAACGTACATTGCAAAGGCGTGGGTTAAAACAGGTCTGATTGCAGCATTGTTGATTCCTATTATGCCTATTATCCCGATATTGGCTCCGGTTATAATTCTTCTCGCCATAGCAGTATTTTTTAGGGAATTGAGATTGGCAGATGAAATTCTAAGACAAAAGAGAGAAGAGATTGAATATGAGCTACCTAGATTTGTATCAACGATTTCTCAAGCACTTAAGGCTTCTCGTGATGTGACAGCAATGCTTAAATCATATCAAAAAAGTGCAGGAGATAGTTTTAAACAAGAACTTGAGATAACAATTGCTGATATGAAGTCAGGTAATGAAGAAACGGCACTGACAAGGTTGGAAGCACGTATTGGCAGTTCAATGCTTTCTGATGTGGTTAGAGGGCTAATCTCTGTGAAACGAGGGGACAACGGTGCGATGTATTTTGAAATGTTGAATCACGATTTCAAACAATTGGAACTGCAAAAGTTAAAACTCATAGCAATGAAACAGCCAGGCAAAGTTAAGAAATACTCGTTTTTAATGCTAGGATGTTTTTTACTCATGTACCTTGGCATTCTCGGCTATGCAATTATCAATGCCCTTGGAAAGATGTTTTAGTGAAACCTATTTTAAAATGAAGGGAGGAATAATGAGTGTTAATGGCATTATTGAAAGATAAAAAAGGTGCAAGCTTTGTAGATGCTTGTGTAATGGTCCTTGCTATTGCAATGGTTTTGGCTCTTGTCTTAAAGATCATGCCTGTATTCATTGCAAAACAACAATTAGATACATTTGCAACTGAAATCTGTAGAACGGCTGAAATAGCTGGTGAAGTTGGGAGTGCAACCTCAATTAAAGCTGATAAGCTTCGTACTCAGACAGGGCTTAATCCCACAATTCAATGGTCTAAAACGGGTAATATACAACTCAATGAAGAATTTACTGTAATTATAACCACAAACGTCAACATAGGTTTGTTCGGAGAGTTTGGGTCATTTCCAATCACGTTGACTTCAAAAGCCACTGGAGCATCGGAGGTGTATCATAAATGACAAATTTGAGAAAAGTATTCTCCAACAAACAAGGAAATTCAACCCTACTTATCATTGCACTGGTTTTGACCATTATAATTCTCTCGTGTGCTACTTTTGAATATATGAGATTGATGGTTGTCGCTATTGGAGTTAGAGATTCTGTTCAATCAGCAATCATTGATGTAGCAACGGAAAACTGGGATGAAGTCTATAATGGACTTCGTGAAGGTTATTCTGGTGGCTATTCACTCACGGGTACAACATGGGAACAAGACTTAACCTCAGGGGATGTATATGACAGGCTTGAGGATAATCTTGGATTAGAACAAAAGGGTGGAAGCTATGCTAAATATGCTGGTGATGTGTTGGAGTATGAGGTGTCAGGTTTATCAATTAATGTAATCAATGCGCCACTTGCACCATCAAATCCAAGGAGTATCAATCAGTTCACGGTAGAAGGAGCGGTTGATGTAGCGGTTCCACTTTCATTTGGGTGGGAGCACTTACCCTCGATGAAAATTAGGATGGGACTCAAAGCGGTATATATACCAAAATTTTAATATTACAATACATGCAACAAAGTGCGTAAAAATGACTGGACTATACGCAACAACGGTGATATAATCTAGTCAAGAAGAAACAACAAAGTGCATAAATGTTTTTAACCTTAAAGACCAGCTAATTAAAGTCAAGGTGTAATGTAAAAAAAGTTAGTTTCAAGGTCCAAGAAAAAAGGGTATAGAAAACCAAGCCATTGAAAAATCCGAACAATGACCAAATCGAGGTATGAGGGAAACGAAACGCTCGGCGCTTGCCAGGCAAACTCTCTTTAATATGGGGTATACTTTGGGGCTTAAGAGACTTTGCCGTCTTCAAGCTTCTGGGTGTTGTTCCGTGTCAATGGGATGATGGCGAGCATATCCTCGGCCTAGGGCCTGCGGTATCCCTCGCATCACCCTTGACACGGGCAAACTTACAATCATGTAACAAAAAGATGTTTAAGCCGCAGGTGCTTGTCTGAGCTTATTATTTCTCCAGGATTGATGATCCTCAGGTTGCCTGATCTCAAAGGGTTTCTGGTCACGAAGAACAGCAAAGATGTAGTGTAGAAGTTTATGCATTACGGCTACGAGAGCTACCTTTTTCTTCTTGTTAACGCATTTTGCCGCGTAGAATTCTCGCAGAACCGGATTAATCTCATCACCCTTGCGCGTTGTACGAATGGAAGCCATAGCGATGGTAAACAGAATTCTTCTCCCTATTCGTGTGCCTCGTTTAGATATTTTATTTCTGTCACCTTGGAATTTTCCCGACTGATTGACCGATGGATCGATCCCAAAGAAAGCCGTAAAGGCCTTGGCAGACTTGAAAAGACCAAAGTCTCCAATCTCCGCAATCAGTGTAGCTGCTGTTAGAAAGCCAATACCGGGTATGCCATCAAGAAGCTCAATATTACGCTTGGCATCGGCAGGAAAGAGCTCAGAGTCTATCATCGCATGAATTTGCTTTACAATCCCGTCTAAACTGGCCTGCATGCTTTCGATCCCATCGATATGGACTTTGATCTTTGCATCCAGCAAAGAGAATTCATGAGGCATGGAGGAAGCAAGCTGCGCACAGTCTTTGAGTTGGTTCACCTTCTTTGCAGCCCAAGCTGTACCCTTACGACTGGTTTTCGAGATAAGCGAAGTCAGCGACTCCGTATCAGCCGCCTGAATGGCCCGCGGTGAAGGGAACTCCTTCAGAATGGCTAAAGCTGTTTTGCCAAAGGCCCCCGAGAACACATCGAGAAACCCCGGGAACAGAAGGTAGAGATCCGTAGATAGTCTGTTCTTCATCTCTGTGAGGGTATCCGACAGAGCATAATACTCCCGGGTCATCATGCGTAGAGCCAGAATTTGGGGCTCAGGAACCAGAGAAAACTTAACATCTTGGTATTTAGCCAGCCTAGCAATCGCTTCAGCATCTTTTTTATCATTTTTCACTTTTCTTAAGTCGAAATTCTTGATAGAATGAACACTCAAGGGGTTCAGCACAAAGCCCTTAAGGTCATTCGACCTCAAGAAGAAGAAGAGTGGTAAATGAAAGATACCCGTAGATTCTACGAAGTAGATGGGCTTTCGTTCTAACCGCTCTTCTTCTTTTTTTAGGATATCGAGCAGTTTATGAAAGCCAGCAGGATTATGATCAATTCGAAAAGGTTTGCGGATCAGTTCCCCGGAGGGAGCGAGCATTGCAACGATTGAGAATTCAGAAGAAACATCGATTCCAACAACAAAGTCATGAAGAAACTGAGACAAATTAACACAACCTTTCAACAGATGAATCAGAGCATCCACTAAAAAAGAATGTCAACAACCTTGCATTTGAAACGGGTAACACGAGAACGTGACCCAACCAGCTAAACATCGAATCATTCTTGTGGAGTGACACGCTTTTTTACGGATAAGCCTCAAAGAGGGATCCAGGAGGAACGCACATCTATCTCTCTGACCAAAAATGATTATACCAGAGGTTTAGCGATATTGGTTACGTAGAGTGTCAGCTCATTCATCTGAACAATAAGGATTAGGTTTTCAAAGAACGTTCGGGAAGGTTTTATAACCTTAACCCAATATCTATCTTACAAGGAGGATTTTATATATGAGTATTAATATGCAACAAAGCAAAAAGAAACTTGTAATTGCAACGACTTCATTTATTTTCATAGCTGCTATTGTCATTATGATTTTGGTATTCGGGGGCAATGGAAATAACAATGAAATTAATAAAGCTCAAAGTAATGGTACAGATGTTACAGTAAGTGAGGTTCAGAAAGAAGTAAAAGTTGAACCGACTATTACTGAATCAAGTGAATCAGAAGTTGAATCAAGCATAGTTGTGCAAAGTATCGATGATAACAAAAATGATGAAAATGAGAAAATTGATACAAATGACATTCAGCTAACAAAGATCCCTGAAAAACCACAGCCACCTGAGAAACCAGCTACTGCGGTTGATACTGATGAGCCACATGATAAACCCACTGACCCTACATTGACCGATCCTACGAAAAAGCCTTCTGAAACCGTTGAGCCTGTCGAACCTACTAAACCAACCGAAGAAAAACCTTCTGGCGGAGAAACAAACAGCAAAGGTGAAACTTATGTACCTGGTTTTGGATGGGTTAAAGATAGTGGCCCTAACGTAGGTGGAACAAGTGATTCTGACGGCGATTGGAACAAGCAAATTGGAGATATGAATTAAATAAAATTTTGATGATACTAAGGCGAGTCTTTATGATTTGCCTTTTTTTTATTTGAAAGGAGACAAAATGAAAAGAAGAGTTTATTCTTTGATACTTATAGTGGTGCTGTTACTTTCAACATCGATATCAGTATTTGCTGATGGTGATGGGAATATCGATAACGGCGGTGGGAGTATGGGTAATGGTACAAGTCAGAATTCATGGACTCCCGGTAATGATGGTGTAAGGGTTACTGTTATCGATTCGGAAACACAAAAACCAGTTGGAAGAATTGTTGACTATACAAACCAGAATCCTGCTTCGAGTATCATACATTTTGGGAAGGTTTCAAAAATCCAATATAGGAATGGGACTTCATTAGTTCCGGTTATGGGTGGCTACTATTTTAAGAAACCAATGAACCCTTTGCCCTTAATAATTAGTAGTGGGAGCACCTCTGCAAGTATTGAAGCAATTAAAAAATATTTTTGTTCAGAAGGTGCAGCTCAAATGATAGCCGATGATGCTAGTATATCGTTTGAAAAACTGACTAATGGAAGTTACAAATTGCTTCTTGAACCGATAGCGTATTTTAAATATCAAGGAATTCAAATGGGCATGACCGCTCATGAAGCAGCCATGTATGACCAAATCCAAAACGGTGATTTGAGAAGTAAAATGGTCAGTTTAACTCATAAGAATTTGCCACTTGCTATGTTCTTAGAAAGATCTGACTTAGGCTTTCCTGCATGGAATGGTTCAAGTACAAGCAAGCAAACAAATTCGACAATTATGAAATACCTTGGCTTAGGTATTGTGAGCTACAAGGAAGCGCCTCCAGTTGATCCGGTTGATACCTCAGTAGTATACAGAATCAATACACAAGTCATTACAGCGGTTACGCTCAATGCCTCCAACGAGATAAATCCAGATAGTCCTGCAACAGTTACCTTCAATGTTGGGGGAAGTATATACTCCATGAGCAACATCGTTGTACCACAAGGTAACAGTCAGCTTGTCTGGTGCAAATGGACAACCCCTACTTCTGAACAGTATGTAACTATTACTGTAAGTACAAATAAAGGCAGCCTAAGCGAGAATGTTATAAAAGCAAAGATTGTCGATCTTGGTAAAAATCCACCACCTAATCCTACTGCAAATGATCGAAATGATGCCTTTAAAGTGCCTAACTTACCTAATAAAACTCAAACAACCTATTCTACTTGGAGTGTATGGTGGGCACAGTGGCATCCCTATTGGGTTTGGATATCAGATTGGGATTGGTGCGATCATGGTGAATGGGGACATTGGGTAGATAATGGCTGGTGGGAAGATCATGGATGGTATGACTTTTTCACAAATGTTTACAGTGCATCTTTGAGTGCTTCAAGTTCGGTAATTCCAGACAATAAAGTGCCTACCGCTTCTGGGAAAACGATGAAAAGTGGATACGGAATCAATAACAAAGTACAGACTGTGTTAAATATATCTGCACCAAGTAGCCATGTAACGGCAGCACAGACAGCAGTGAGTTATTTTCCTGAATTTGAATACAACACCTATTGGAGGTTATTAGATTTAATCAGTAACGGTTACTCATCACAATTTGAATTCAAGCCGAATCTTTATAGCACCTATAAGCAAAAAAGCCACTTTTCACCAATCTGGTATCCTGATGGTCAATACCGTGTTTACACTTATGTTCA
The DNA here is from genome assembly GCF_007830365.1 of Desulfitobacterium sp. LBE. Taxonomy (NCBI): domain Bacteria; kingdom Bacillati; phylum Bacillota; class Clostridia; order Eubacteriales; family Desulfitobacteriaceae; genus Desulfitobacterium; species Desulfitobacterium sp. LBE. The sequence continues at coordinate 3,850,252 of NZ_VLKD01000001.1, forward strand.
AGATGCATGGACGCCTGCGGGAATGTTATCAGCAAACCTAAATGATGCGATTACCATTTCGGGATCGCTGTATGATGATTGGCACATTGCGCCAAAACAGTAAGGGAGGAAAACCTATGGAAAATATTAATGATACAAATGATATAAGTGATGTGATTCAAGTGCTCATAGTGGAGCCACAAAAGAGACCTTATGTGAAGGAAATAAGAAATGATTTTAGAGCCATGCAGGATATTGTAGGTGGTCCGATAGAGTATGTTTATCTGTCAGATGAGGTTCATATTTATTGCAATGAAGAGGGCAAACTTTTGGGACTGACAGGCAATCGCAAGATGGGGAATGGAGATGTCCTCGCAGGAACATTTTTTATTTGTGCTGATGATGGTTATGGCGGAGACGTTTCTTTGACAGAAGAGCAGATTGCTGAGTATACGGCAAGATTTCAGGAACCAGAAACTTTCTCTTATAGAGAGATGGATAGCAAGATTTTTGCGAGGGTAATGCCTGCTTATAGCATGGAGGATTTCTTAGAAAAAATGGGAATTGCTAATGAGGATGAAGAAGATTTGGAGAGGTAAAGTTGCGAGTATATCTAAAAAGATGTGCTCGCTATTTTTTTTGAGAGGTGGTGAGCAGATTGGGGCATCGAGGCATTTTTAAGATAATGGAGAACAATTACACTACTGGCTATTATACACATTGGGGAGCAGGAACTGTTTTTAGTGGTTTCTACAGGTTGAAAAATGCTTATGATATTCAAGTCAATCAGTTCCCTGAAAAAAGTATCTCTGAAATCTTCGGGCATTTAAGCTACGAAGGTGAGTACTTAGAATCAGAAGAAGTGACAGATTTAATTTTTGAACAACTTTCAGAAGATGAAACAAAGAATGAGGATCTAAATTTTGAGACACATAGCATGCTTGAGATGAGAGTCATTTATGACCTTGACAGTAATCATGCATCTATTGAGTTCAATCACTTTTATCATCCTAGAATGGGAAGCTTCGGTATACCCATCAATGAAGCGATTCATAATGTTGATCTGACACTGGCGATTACAAAGGAACATGGAATTGAAGATTTCATTGAAGCATCAAAAATATTTGAAAAAGGTTCGGGTATATATGAGCTTTTGTTGGAATCATCAAGGGTAAAAGAAATTGCTCGTGAAGATGTTGAAAGTTATCGAAGTAAAGAAAATGAAGAATTGGAGGTGGAAGTTGAATGATTTGTCCAATCGTTATGATTTTGATATGTGCTGCCCTTGGGGGTGGCACATTTCTTTTTATTAAGATATCAGAAAATAAGCGTAGAGCTATTCAAGCTACTGGTGCTTGTCAAACAGCAAACGAGTTTGTCAATGTCAAGGATATAAAAGGGAAATTTCTTTATACCAGAGATGCATTGGTTTTATGTTATTTAAGAATAAATCCAATCAGTATTGATCTTTTCAGTAAGACAGAAAAAAGCATTATCATCAAACAATTAACAGCAAGTATGTCTAGTATTCAATATCCATTCAAATTTATTGCAGTATCCAGACCAGTAGATATAACGCCATTAATAGCAGAATTGTCGGAAACGCTCATTACCAGTGACCCTAAACAAAAGGAGTTGTTAAAGCAAGAGATTGTTGAAATGACTACTTTCGCATTATCGGGAGAGGTAGTTGAGCGCCAGTTCTATGTTGTGATATGGGACAAAGCATATGATGGGGCAGAGAAAGAGCTGTTGATCAAAGCTAAAGAGTTTTCCTGTAACTTCACAGATAATGGAGTGTGCTGTGATTTGCTTGAACAGCAAGATATAGTCAGACTATGCAATCTGGTTAATAATCCCGCCTATATTCATCTTGAGGATACAGACTTTGAAGCAAATATTCCAATACTGAAAGGTGGTTTTAAGAATTGATAAGAGAGAAAAAAGGCAAATCAGATTTTGTCCCTGTCAATGAAGCACTTCTTAATGTTATTACGCCAATGGGATTAGAAGTGAAGAGAAATAGTTTAGTTGTAGGTGAAAACACGGGAAAGATATATGGGATAGTTAGATATCCTCAAAAAGTTGACATTGGTTGGCTTTCCAAAATAACAAATATTCCGAGCACCATTGTATCAATTGGCATTAAGCCGGTGGACAATGGTGCTTTAATTTCTGCCATTAGTAAAAGCATCATTCAAAATCGTGGAGCTGCTGAGAGTGCCAAAGATCCGTTGACTCGTCAAAGAGCTGAAAAAGCTGCCGAAGATGGTGAACGTATCATGCTGCAGATTGATCAGAATGGTGAAACTGTTGCACTTATGAGTCTAACAATCATGCCACTAGCTCATGATGAAAAGCAGTTTGAAAAAGTGAGCCGGAGAGTGGAGAGCGTGGTTAATGTTATGAAGGGCAAGGTTAGAACCCTTGCTAATCTTCAAAAGGATGGACTACAGAACATATCACCGACGTATCCAACAAGCCCAGTTATTGAAAATATCGTACAAAGAATCATCCCGATGAGCACTTTTGTTGGTGGATTCCCATTTGCAAGCTCAGGATTCAATGATGGAAGTGGCTATTACTTTGCAAAAGACAATAATGGAGGGCTTGTTATTGTGGACTCATGGAAAAGGGGTAATGATAGAACCAATTCCAACATGGTAGTCATGGGAGTAGCAGGCGTTGGTAAGTCTACCGCAGTAAAGCACATCATCCTTTCAGAATACATGAAGGGTACTAAGATTATCATCATCGATCCGGAATCAGAATATAAGGATTTGTGTTTTAACCTTAATGGAGACTGGATTAATGCGGGTGGAGGCATGAACGGCAAAATTAATCCGCTTCAAATTCGACCTGCGCCAAGAGACAGTGAAGAAGAACCGGATGAAAAGGGTGGTAAATTATATGCCGATGTAGATGGCATGAGTGACATGGCACTCCATGTTAAAAACCTTGAAATCTTCTTTCAATTATATTTACCAAGCCTTAGCGATATGCAAAAAGCTGTCCTTAAACAAAGCATTATAGAATTGTATCAACGCTTCGGAATTGATTGGGATACAGATATTTCAAGATTTACGAACAATGAATTTCCAACGTTTAGTGAACTTTATAAGTTGATTGAAGAGAAGGCTAAAGTCAATACAGGCGATAGTGCTTATCGAGATTTGGCATTACTCTTATATGACGTAGCGAATGGCAGTGACAGCTTTTTATGGAATGGATACAGTACGATTGAAACGCACACACGTTGTATTTGCCTAGATACACACAGCTTGCAAAATACAAGTGATAACATCAAAAGAACTCAATATTTTAATCTTCTTGGCTGGTGTTGGGAACAGATGAGCAAGGACAGATCAGAGCGTGTGCTTCTCATTTGTGATGAAGCATATCTCATGATCGATCCACAAGTGCCTCAAAGCCTTGTTTTTCTTCGTAACGTTGAGAAAAGGGCAAGAAAGTATGAAGCTGGTTTGATTATTATCTCTCACAGTGTTGTGGATTTTCTATCTCCTGAAATCAAAATGTATGGGCAGGCTCTACTTGATATACCTTGTATAAAACTGATTATGGGATGTGATGGTCAGAATTTGAAGGAAACGAAGGAACTCTATAATTTAACTGAAGCAGAGGAAGAACTACTTGAAAGCAAGCGTAGAGGACATGCCTTGTTTGTTATTGGATCTAAGCGGCTTCATGTAAATTTCGAAATACCGGATTACAAGTTCAATTATATGGGGAAAGCCGGTGGAAGATAAAAACAGGGTGCAGGCAGTCATTTGCTTGCACCTTGTCTGATTTTAAGGAGGTGTAATTCTTGGCGATAGATCCATTAATTGCAAAAGCTTTAATGCATTTAGCCGTAAAAGTGGCTACAGATGAAGAATCAAGAAAGAAAATTCTACTACTTATTTTAACACCTGTACTGTCGGTACTGCTGATTATGTCAATGTTCTTCTATATCCTAACTCATCCTCTGGATTTTTTAGGTCAGTTTTTTGACAGTCAAACGCTTAGTTCGGTTGAGCAGCTTCAAAGTGATTTTGGGATGTATCAAGGTATTCTTCAGACAGATCCCGATTATGTGGATAGCTATGGCATCAGTTATGAAGGTATCACTATTAATAAAGAGAGTGAGACACCTGTTGTCTACTACAACCAATTGGACAGCAGATGGGCTGACAAACCATATGGAACTGACGATATTGGGAGCTATGCTTGTGGTCCAACTTCAATGGCAATGGTGATATCCAGTCTTACAAAAGCCGATATCGATCCTGTTCAAATGTCTAAGTGGGCATATGACAAGGGATATTGGTGTAAGGGAAGTGGTTCTTATCATTCGTTAATTCCTGGCGCGGCTAAGTCATTTGGATTAGATGTAGAAGGTTGCCAGTCAACAGAAACAAATCGTATTGTAGATGCTCTAACGGCAGGGAAACTCGTTGTAGCAATTATGGCAAAAGGACATTTCACAGCAAGCGGTCATTTTATAGTACTCAGGGGTGTGACAAAGGAAGGCAAAATTTTGGTAGCTGATCCTGCAAGCAGAAAGAGGAGTGACCAAGAATGGGATTTATCCATTATCCTAGATGAAGCTAGTAGAAATGCAGGGTCGGGAGGTCCGTTTTGGATAATCGGTAAGAAATAGCGGAGGTATAGAATGAGGAAAAAATTGATAATTGAGCTGTTTATTTATATTGTCATTGTCGTGATCGGCATTATTATGTTGGTAACAAAGCCGCTTGATAATAAAAGAATTGACCATGATTTAAAGATTGGGGGTGAGCATAATGCTATTGTATCTTTCCAGTAACGGAAAAAGTGACTTGCTTGATTTTCTTGAAGAAAAAAAGGCAGAATCAGCAAATCGAGAACTCATTATCAAGAAGCTTGTTGGGCGATTCACCCTAAAACAGTTTGTTGTAAAAGATATGAGAAATTATCTTGCTTGTAAGTTTTTCGTGATAGACATGTGTTGTGCTAATGATCTCCTTGAAGACTTTATCATCGCAATGAAGTCATTTCAGATGATGTTTAATGCAAGAATCATAGTAGTGCTCTCTGGTACTAAGAACGAATCTGATTATATTGACAGGCTCATTGAAATTGGGGTGACTGAAATTGTTACTTCTATAGCCGTAGAAACTTTGGAGGAGGAGATTCTAGAATGTTTGTCCAAAGACGGTATGGAGAGATACAAGCCTAAGAAAGAATTTCCAAAGTTTGAAGTTAAGCCTGTAAACCCAATCAAAATCAGTACAAATGAAATTCAAATACCAAAATATAAATGGAATGCTAAAAATGTGAGAATTGCTGTTATAGGTGCGAGCAAGAGAAGTGGTGTTACCGTAACAGCTTTCAATTTTGCCAATTGGTTGATAGCCAGAGGTGCTACAGCCTGTTATGTGGAAATGAACATGAATAGGCATCTTCACTATCTCATTGAAAGATACACACTCGAAAAGTCAGGGGAGCATTATCCGGTTGGTGATGTTGACTGCTTTTTAACCTCTGAGATAGACAATAACTATAACTTCATTATTTATGATTTGGGTACGGTGAATGAACTGCCAAGTCTCTTTAGAGATGCGGAATTACGATTAATTTGTGGGAGCTTGCTTCCTTATGAGGAACTAGACTATTCAAAATTACTGCATCAATGTGAGGGCTTGTCAGCTTTCAAAATGGCTCTAGCGGTTCCAGAGGAATTTCAGATAGACTGCCAGTCAACATTCGGAGAAGATTTGCTTATTGCCGATGCTTCTCATGATCTTTTTAATGACAACATAAATGGACATATCTATTTACCTATGGTGAAAAATCATATCGTTCCTGAACGGAAATTATAAGCATACAAATCATAACGTGTTAGTGATGCCTTTTAATGTCCATAGATTGATGTTGTTAAGTGTCCAACTATTGACCGCTTAACTGACCGAAATCGAGTGTGGCATACGGACGGATATTTAAGCTAAAACTGCCAATGAAATCCGTCCGTCAGTCTTATCGTCCCTGCTTGCTTCTAAATACCATAATATCTGCCCTGGCCTCCGCCAATTTTTCTAGAAAGACCATTTTGAACCAAGCTGTTCTGTTTCTAGTGGGCGGGTATTGGAAAAATTTATCACTTACCTTACATATGGCTTCAATCATTTCGGTTTGGTCGTAACTGTGATCCTTAGCTATTTGCTTTGCCATAGGCAATAAATCATAGAAACCAGTTTGGATGAAGTAGTCTTTCACAGTGAGGCGATCGTTGTTGTGTCCGTTTAATTTTAGGAGTTCTTTTTGCATCTTAGCCCCCCCATCAAATCTTCGCCTTGTAGGTGTTCTGGGTTCGCAGATTGAACCGGGTATCCTGCATGATGACATACCATGTATCGTCATATTCTAAACTACAGGGGATATTATGGTTGCCGATACAAACTTCTAAGCCCTCTCCGCAGTGTAAACCATAGCAGTTCTTTCCCCTGTGAGCCACCCAACGATCAATTTCACCGTCATATTTCAGGCTGCACCATTGACGCTTCAAGATAATTCCCCCTCAATCACGCGCTTGACCATGCGGTCATCAATGATCCGATGTCCATTTTGGGAGCCATACATAAGACAATGGGTGCAGACTTTGTTAATGAGTCTGGCCGCACCGCTGGAGAATCGATAAATATCGTCAATAGCTTGGTCGGAAAAGATATCCTGGGTAGCCCCGGCATAACTTAAGTGGCGTCTCATATAGGCTTCGGTATTCGCTCGATCATAGTGGGTGAGTTTACATTGCAAATCAATACGTTGACGTATAGCCGCATAAGCCTGAAGCTGGAGGCGATCCCAGAGTTCAGTTTGACCCACGAGAATGAGAGCCATGGGACTTTCTGCATCCATGTTCATGTTCAGCAAAAACCGTACTTCCTCCAACATCTCCTTGGCTAATAAATGGGCTTCATCAACAACAACGACTGGCTGCAGATGCTGAATTCCCCGCATAAGCTCAATTTCTCGATGGAGCTGGCGTTTAGCATCTCCACGATAAAATTTTGCTTCAAAACCAAGCTGTTCTAAAAGACCTTTGTAAAAATGTCTGGGTGTCAGTTTGGAGTCCGATATATAGAGAACTTTAAACTTTGCAGGGTTTAAAGTTTGGGCATAACGGCGAATGGTTGTGGTTTTTCCTGTCCCACAGTCACCAGTGACAACAGCAAACCAACTGCGCTGGGCTGCATATTCCAGTCGACCGAGGGTCTCTTCTAGGTAGACGGATTCATAGAGTTCATGAGTAGGAATATCTCGGGAAAAGGGCACGTGATTAAATCCATAGAAGGCTTCAAACATGACTTTCTCCCTCCTTTGGCACTCCACGGAAGGAAAGGGCTGGAGCAAGACGATTTTGACGCTGGCGTTTTTTCTCCTCAGCTGCTTCGAGCAATCTTGAAGATTCGGAACTTAGAGGCTGTAGACTTTCAGGTAGTCTAGGACGTTTGCCAGCATACTGCCCGATGACAAGTTCATGAGCTTTCCAAGGAGCATACCCTTCGTATTCAATAGTTAGTTCGCTAATGTCTGCTGGATCATAGACCACATCCACACGGCAGCCAATAAAGGACAGTCCTACTTCATACTTTTTGCCCATGAAGTTAATGCATCCGGATTTGTCCACTTTGCGAGCTTCACAATGTAAGAAGGCATTCGCTAAGACAGCTGCTTCAGGAAAACGCAGAGGCTCTTGATCGCTGCGAAAGGCTCTCGCGGGACTCATATTGTTATCTAGTGCACTATGGGGTTTATTCTGGTAGCATTCACTAAGCCATACTTGAAATAACTCATTAAGCCGATCTAAAGTTTTGGGGTTCTCTAAGGCGGCTTCACTTAAGAAGTTATCTACCAATCTGTTAAACTTTTCAATTTTCCCCTTCGATTCAGCGGCATAGGGTCTAGCAAAAAGTAAGCGGATGCCTAGTTTGGAACAGGCTCGGGCCATCCATTTGGTTCGATATTGCTTCCCATTGTCGAAGTAGACCGCTTGGGGTAAGCCCCATTTTTGAATGGACATACGAAAACAATCTTCCACGATGACCTGATCAAGAGTCGGGTAGAAGGCACCATGGAGTATATGTCGTGTGGCATCATCGATAAAACTAACGAGATAAACTTGTTTCCTAGAGCCACCTGGGCCGATGGGCAGGTACGGGCCGAACTTGATATCGGATTGCCACAATTGATTACGGTAACGTTTCTGGAAGCGCCGGGCAGCCACGCCAGAATTCGAATACATTCGCATTTGCCGGCTACTGTAACCACGTTCTGAAAGCTTTTCTTGTAAAGTTGAGCGTTTGAGTTCGCCAGGCTTGGCTTTGCCTTCCCACTCTAAGATTTGAATAATTTGGGCTACACTTCGACTAGGAACCTCCCGACGCAAAAGAATCGCTTGGTCAAGCAGTTCTGGGGCTATACCTGAAGTTGGGGCTCGACCTCTTCCCTTAGGTTTTAAGCCAGCAAACCCCTCTTTTTGGTACGTTGACAGATAACGCCGCAGCGTTCGTTCTGAAATTCCATGGGTTTGGCACAGCTGAGCTTTAATCTCCCGTGCTTTGGCAGGGTCGAGTCCTTCAGCGAAAAGGGGGGATACAAGTTGAACACGTTCAACTGCTATTTCCTCGGCTCTTTTCTGATCTTTCATTGGCAAACACCTCTCTTAGGCAGACTTCGATTTTAGTCTACCTTAGGTGTTTGCGGACAAGAATGCAAAACGGGTATGTGGCCATAAATTTGCATTGACAATGGTGCGGACAATTCTCGCCAGCCAACCCGATGTATAGCCAACATAAAGTCCGATTCTTTGGTGTGTAGATCGTGTCGGGACGGACGGCTCCTCTACAGACTCTTCTCCTAGTTGCAGAGCAATAGCATTTAAGCAGTTAAGTAAATAAGGTAGCAAGGTGTTAAACCACACTCGGGTACGATACAACGTGGCATCATCAGCTGCAACATCGGAAGGCTCGGATGCTTCCGAGATAACGCATTCGATACTGGCTGAGTCATAGCGTTTGTATGGCACCAGAAAGTCTGGCAATTCGTGATGAATTCGTCTGCATTTTATACAGCGTAACCGACGAATGACGATTACTTTGGTTTGACCGCCACTGCTCTTAGATTTCCTTTCTCGGCTTCCAATAACGACCAGCTGTTCTCCGCAACAGGGACAAGGGACGGACTCTGCACACCTAATAAAAAATACCAGTCTGAGGGTTCTCAATTAGATCATATTTTGATATACTAACCATGATCTTTTTGGGGAGGATGCCTCAGATAAACCTGTTCCTGCGGGTTTACCTGAATAAGGGCATCCTTTTCCTTTCTTTAGATACGGTCATTATATCTGTCAATCCTCGGACAGGCAATACCATCAGCTTTCAGCCATTTTGGTGTAGCGGAAACAATAACGAACATAAATAGAGGAGGACAATATGGCGAAGATAGAATATATGACCAATGCATTTCAATCAGATTTAAAACCAAGGGCGAGACTGGTTCTGAACTGTCTTGCCCTTCACAGCAATAAGGAAGGGCAATGCTTTCCGTCTATTAAGACAATTGCAAAGGAATGTGGTTACAGTGTCAACACAGTAAAACGGGCATTGGATGACCTTGTAGAAGCAGGGTTTGTGGTCAAAGAGGCGAGATTTGACACTGAAAGAAAGCACGGTGGTCAGACGTCGAATCTTTACACACTTAATATAGAGCAACCAAAAGGTGAAGAAGAAAAAAAACAGGGGAAGACCCCAGAACAAAAAAAGACAGCTGATTGTGAGGTTCAGGCTGAGATTGATCATAAGCAAACAAGTCAGAAACTAAGCGAAAAGCAATACATCAAAAATGAGCTAGGGGTAGCTCATAATGATGAGTGCGCTGATACCATAGAGATATCAAAAGAATTAATGTATCCATATTATAGCTTTTCGTGGGCTGGGGAGGAGCCCAAAAGTGCATCCCCTTGAAGTGTACAGCTTAACTATATTATCTAAAAGTGAAAAAGAAGTATTGTTTAGGTTGTAATAGATTAAATAATACTCTAAATAGAGCGTATTCGATTTACAATAGACAGTAAGTGTGTTATTCTTTTAGTTGTGAAAGTGTATCCTAAAGTTAGTGAGGTGTAGGTATGGCAATTAGGAGCAAACTGTCCATTTTGATGGGTGCTAAGAGGTATAACATACAAGATGTTTATGAAAAAACGGGACTTGCTCGTAGTACAATTGCCAATTTGTATCACGACAAGACTCAGAGGATAGATTACGATACGCTAGATAAGTTATGTAAACTATTTGAGTGCAGCATTGGGGATATTATTGAGTTTTATGATGAAGTTAGTGGCTAAATTAATAATAAATACAACATTGTCCTGCGTTAGGACATAGGAATTGGGATGGTGCTATGAACGATAGGAATTTGACTTTTATAGATTTATTTGCAGGTGCTGGCGGTCTTTCAGAGGGTTTTGTTTCCAATGGAGGATTTATTCCTGTTGCTCACGTTGAAATGAACCCACACGCTTCTATGACATTAAAAACAAGAACTTGTTATTATTATTTAAGAGAAAACAATAGACTAGATGAATACAGAAGTTATCAGCGCGGTGAAACCACTCGTGATGAGCTTTTTGAACGAATGCCAAATGGTATGCTTGATACAGTAATTAACAGAGAAATATCTGATGTGACAACAGGTGAAATATTCGCTTCCATAGATGAGATACTAGAAAACGCTGATATTCATAATATTGATGTTATTATTGGAGGTCCGCCATGTCAGGCATACTCATTAATAGGGCGAGCAAAAGACCCAGATAACATGAGAAATGACCCAAGAAATTTTCTTTATAGGCAGTATATTAGATTTTTAAATCGATATAGACCACGCATGTTTATATTTGAGAATGTACCAGGTATTTTGACTGCAAATAATGGGGCAACATTTGAAAATATTATAAGAGAGTTTAATGAGGCGGGATATACTGTTGATCACCGAATTTTGGATGCTGCTAATTTTGGTGTATTACAACATAGAAAAAGAGTAATAATTATCGGTTGGCAAGCTGATCTAGAAATAACATATCCGGAGTTTAGAATTACTGAGGTGCAGGCTACGGTTAACGATATTTTAAGTGATCTGATAGGGCTTGAAAGAGCAACTGAGAACAATGTCTATATTGCAGAGCCAACTGACTATTTGAGGGGGAGCGGTATTAGAACTGATGATGATATTTTGACTCATCATACATGTCGTTTCCATAACCCAAGAGATATTGAAATATATAGACGAGTAATTACTGCCTGGAATGAAGAGCATAGAAGGTTGAGATATACTGATTTACCGGAAGAATTGTGTACACATAAGAATAGGAATGCATTTTTAGATAGATATAAGGTGGTTGCGGATGATATTCAGTGCTCTCATACTATGGTTGCACATATCTCTAAAGATGGACATTATTTTATCCACCCAGATGTTACACAGTGCAGGTCTTTATCTGTTAGAGAAGCTGCGAGAGTACAATCCTTCCCAGACAATTATTACTTTGAGGGTCCAAGAGCAGCTAAGTTTGTTCAAATAGGTAATGCAGTACCCCCGTTGATGGCTAAAGGATTAGCACGAGGGATTAGAAATATTTTAGAAAATATTTAAAGAAGGAGCTGTAAAATGCAAAACTTGCTTATCCAAGAATATGGACAAATTAAAAGAACTGAATTACAACACAATCCATACTATTGTTTAAGTGGGTCTGATATTGATATTAACCCTCATCAAATAGAGGCATTTTGTGTTGCCGTTGCATCTCTAAAGTCAGGTGGAGTGATACTTGCTGATGAAGTTGGACTTGGAAAAACTATTGAAGCGGGCTTGGTAATAAAATATGTTTTGCATGCAGGTGCTAAAAGAATACTTCTAATAATGCCTTCTAATCTAAGAAAACAATGGCAAATTGAATTAGAAGAAAAATTTGATATTAACACTATTGTTGTAGATAGCTTTAATATTGATGAATACTATGAGCAAGTAGGCAAAGATAATAAAAAGCCAGTTGTCGTTATTTGCTCATATACATATGCTTCTATGAAGGCAGAATTATTTAGTAAAACCGACTGGGATTTTGTAGTGTTCGATGAGGCGCATAAACTAAGAAATGTACATAAATCGGGAGTTAAAACTGCAAAAAAAATATATGAAATTACCAAAGGAATCCCAAAGATAATGTTAACTGCAACACCGTTGCAGAATAACTTGCTTGACCTTTATGGACTGGTATATTTCATTGACGAAAAAATCTTTTTTGACAAGAGACTTTTTGCAAAGAAATATATTAAAACAAAAGAATTTATTGAACTAAAAACGCATATAAAGCCAGTATTACAAAGGACTCTCAGAAAAGATGTTGCTGATTATATTTCGTTCAAACAGAGAGTTTGTATTACGGTAGATTTTAAACTGTCTCCTAAAGAGGCAGCTTTGTATGTTATGGTAAATGAATATCTAAAGAAAGATATTATTTATGCTATTCCATCATCAAACAGAAGCTTGATAACAGTTGTAATTCGTAAGCTGCTTGCTTCATCAAGTCATGCGGTGGCTGCTACTTTTGAAGTTTTAAAGGACAGGCTCACTGCATTGAAAGAGAGTACTCGACTTGAAAGTGTAGAAAAAGGATTAGATTATTTCTTTGATTTTTTAGATGATGACTATGAGGATGAAGAAAATGCATTAAAACAAACAGAGCTTTATGACAGAGATAAGGTAAATGAATTTATTCAGCATGAAATTAATGTTGTTGATGACATAATAAAACTTGCAACAAGTATAACTACAAATGCAAAGGCTAATGCGCTTATGAATGCACTAGTTACTGCTTTTGAGAAACAAAGAGAATTAGGCATAAATGAAAAGGCAGTAGTATTTACCGAATCAATCAGAACACAGGAATTTCTTTACAATGAACTAATAAATAAAGGTTATGCAGGTGAGGTGCTTCTATTTAATGGGAATCCAACAGATAAGAAGACAACTGAGATATACAAAGCATGGAAAGCTAGGAATTATGGTAAAGCCTTTGGCAGTAGAAACGTCGAAACGAAGCATGCAATTGTGGATTACTTTAAGAATAATTGTAAAGTTCTGTTGGTGACGGATGCTGGATCAGAAGGTCTTAACCTCCAGTTCTGCAACTCAGTAATTAATTATGATCTACCTTGGAATCCACAAAAAATTGAGCAACGAATAGGCAGATGTCACCGTTATGGGCAAGTGAATGACACAATTGTTATCAACTTACTTAATACCGAAAATGTGGCAGACAAGAGAGTATATGAGATACTCTCAGAAAAGTTCGAGCTATTTGAAGGTGTATTTGGTGCCTCAGATCAAGCATTAGGATTATTGGAATCAGGAATGGATTTTGAAAAAAGAATAATGCAGATATATCAGAAATGTAATAGTATTGGTGAGTTCAATAAAGAATTTAAAGCATTAGAGAAAGAGTTTGAACGTAAAAGAAATGTTAAATTCCAAGAACTTAAGACTTTATTAACAGATGATGAAGCAATACACTCTAGTAGTTTTAAAAATACTCTTTCTGAAGTGCTGGTGTACTTGGAAGAGCTAAAAAAATGGAAAGAAGTACAACCACCTGTGAAAGGTTTGAAATATCCAGCAGCCTTCGAGGTAAGTATTGAAAATAAAACTAAATACGGATTAAATCATGGCTATATTTTTATGGGAGCATTATATAATAATCAGAATTTTATTTTGCCGTTTTTATATGTTTATGATGAAAAGGGCAATAAGATAGATTTAAGCGAGGGTCAAATTGTTGAAATGCTAGAGAAGATAAATGAAGGAAATATCAAATCTATTTCGATAGCTAATAATGATTTGGTTAAGTGTGGGGATAGCATTTATAGCGAACTGATGATTAAACATTTTGGACGTAATAAAACAGCTATTGATTACAACAAACAGAAAATTGAGAATTGGACTCTTCTCCGAAAAGACTATTTTAACCTTGAGATTGCTGAGCTCGAGAAAGGAATATCTGTGTTAAAGGATCAAGCGTTTGCAACTAAGAACTTCAAGGAAAAGATTGACTTCAAAAAGCAAGCTGAAGCAAAGGAAAAAGAACGAGATGAAATGATAATCAAATTTCATCAATCTTTAGCAAAAATTGATGAAGAAGCAAGTCAGTTAATTAATGATTTTGAAAAGCAATTTGAAATAGATCCTGTACTATTTGCAAAAGTAGTCGTGAAATTTTAGGAGGATAAATGAATGAAAAAGCAAGGGAAATTGGAGCTAACTTGGGTTGGCAAATATGAAGAAAAAATAGTTGAGCCGCGAATTTTGGTTGAAGATAAATCGAAATCCTATGGCGAACAAAATTCGGAAAACATGCTTATTCATGGAGATAACTTAATTGCACTAAAAGCATTAGAACAAGATTACGCTAGTAAAATCAAATGTATTTATATTGATCCGCCATATAACACTGGTTCTGCTTTTGAACATTATTCAGATGGGCTAGAACACTCAGAATGGCTATGCATGATGAAACCAAGGATGGAGATTTTGCATAATTTACTAAGTGATGATGGGAGTATATGGATCACTCTGGATGATAACGAAGCATTTAGATTTAAAATATTGGCTGATGAGATTTTCGGAGAAAGTAATTTTGTTGCTACTATAATATGGAATTCTAGAAAATCTAAACAAAACGATACATTGATTAGTTTGTCACATAACTATATTTTTGTTTATGCAAAAGATAAGACTAAGGTAGTAATAAATAAAATGTCGGTGGATGTAGAGAAGTTTTCAAACCCAGATAACGATCCTCGAGGTCCGTGGGTTGCAGACCCTTTCGATGCGCCACAAGTAAGAACTAATTTAAGCTATGCTATAGAAAATCCTAATACCAAAACAATTTATAATCCTCCACAAGGAAGACATTGGAGAACAACGCAAGATGAATATTTAAAACTACTAAAGGATACGGAAAATCTATGCAACCCTGCAACACCCCAAAAAGAATAGACGCCATAATTGACGTCTTTCGCTTGGGGCTAAGTTTCGTTACAGCCCCCCATTTTAATCAATTTCTATAGTATATTTTACTACTTGACAGCGTTTGTATTTCCCTTTGTTCAACCCTTTACTCCGTTAGAAGCGGCCTGATATTGTTTCGGATAATTAGTCTTATAACAGGTTAATTAATTCAATTAAATGTAGACGAAAGCCAATGTCAAACCTACAGCGGCAATTAAAATAAATAACCCCCAATAAAGTTTATTGAATCGGTTCTTTGTGAGTTGGATCATCACCCAAAAGAGTGCGAAACCTCCAATGCTCTTGATTAACAATGGAAGGCTAAAATCAACAAGTGTCCAAACATAGCATCCTGTTAATACTGCGAAGCCAAAGACAACATACATGATTTTACGGAGTTTTGTTTTTAGGTTTTGGTCATCACTAAAAGTAGCGATAAAAAATAAGACCAGGAGCACACATGCAGCCAGAAAATGCCAGGGAGTATGATTCATTATTTCTATAGGACCTAAAGCTATCAAAGAAAATCCCTCCTAGAATATAATTATGATTTATTATAAGGTGATTTATGTTTCTAATACTGTTAAGTATTTAACAATTAATAAAAAAATTTGAAAAGTTGAATTTCCATACCTAAAAATCAGAGAAGTAGCTGCTTGACCCTATTATTTAAATATGTGCGTACTAAGACAAGGGTCATCTTTTAATATGTAATATCTGTTAGTGCGGTCGACTATTTTGGCTTCTTTTAACTCATTAAGGGCCTGAATGACCATTACCCGTGAAGAACCAATCATATCAGCTAATTCCTGCTGCGTAATTATTAAATCGATCATTGTCGCGTTTGGCAGCTTTTTCCCATATTGGTTGGCAAGGTTATAAAATAGACCTAATAATCTTTCTTTTACAGTTCGTCTAGTTTCCTTATCTGAATTCATATTGGCATAACGCTTTTGCCCAAGGTAATCAATTATCCTTAAGGCAAAAGAAGGATCTTTCTTAATTAACATTTCAAATTGCATTTTACTAAAGCAACAGATGCAAGCCTCTTCCATGGCTAACGCGCTAGAACATTCCTTTTGTTCTTGATATAGCGACAACTCACCTAGTACCTCACCGGGACCACAGATATCCAGAATTGTTTCATGTCCATCTTCAGCACTTTGCACAAGTTTAAGTTTTCCTGATTTCACAAGAAATATAGTACTTGTAATATCCCCTTGATAAAAAAGATAGTGTCCTTTGGACAGCCGTTTTTTATTTGTACATTGACACAAGTTTGTAATCTGTTCTTTTTCCAGACCCCGAAACAGATCCAATTCTTCTAGGCAGATGAGGCAACGTTTCATGCAATTCCCCCTATGTTTATAAAGAAAACCTAAATTCCACGTGTGTTTTTTATTAGCTTCAAAAATCACTATTTCACGAAGAATTTAGACTGCTTCTCACACATTGTAACATTATTTACAACCACCTTTCAATCATTTTTGATAAATCATTGATTTCATCTTTGCTGCAATGATACTTAATAAACTCTGCAAGTTATCCACAGAGCAACACTCAATTTTATTGATGATATTCTTATTATACCAGACATTTTTCATACACTCCCTTGTACGGATAGTTTTCCGACAACTTCATGATTACATATCTTGCGGTTTTGATTATTTTTGCTGCAAGAAATACATACTTCAAACGAAAGGTCTTTATTTGCTGTCTGTATTCTGAAGAGTCCAAGGAATCAAACTTGAACAACAAAAATAGGTTATATGAAAGCATCATCATTTGAAACACGGCTTCATTCGCCCAAAATGACTTTAGCAAGAGATGACCCACCGCCATGTCGTATTTGGCTTCTTTGATATAGTTTTCAGCATTACCACGCTTTTCATAGTATATAACTACTTTTTCAGAAAGCAAGGTAGTATTTGTTACAAAGAAAAAGTAGTCGTATTCGGAACCTTCTAAAAGTGATAATTGTGCTCTTTCTTTTTCTGGTTTCAGTACGCGAGATACGACAAATCTTCTGTCTTTTTCCCATTTAACTAATTTTGTATACAGTTCTGTAGTTTCTCTACCTTCTTCTCCTTTAACGAATACAATTGATGAATTCGTTGCTTGTGAGGTGAGTGTAGAATAACTTTTGGCTTTAATTAAATATTTGCATCCAAGAGATTCTATCGTTTCGATAATTTTTTCATCAAAGTAGCCACTATCCATTCGAAATAAAATTTCTAAATCGTCTGATTTGATGTTAGCAACAATTTCTTTGATCATTTCCGCAGCACCGTTTGCAGTGTAAGTATTGCCACTTCTTACAAATCCGGTAACATATGCTTTTAATTCGTCGCAAAATGCAAATTGGATATTGTAGCATCGGTTTCCCAGTTTCTTAGGATTATATCCTTTTGACGCACCTTCTTGATGACCTTCTACGTTAATTACACTACTATCAATATCAATCGTAATGGATGTCAATTTACTTTTAGTGAGCAGTTTTTTAAAGACTTTAAAATTAATGTCTCTAAACATTTGGGTTGTCTTGAAGTTGAAGTTTCCTAGAAACCGTGACACTGTTTCAGGTTCTTTTACGGAAATATCAAACTCGTTGACGAGGGGATCATTTTGAAGTAGCTTTAGACGTTCTAACTTATCAATGCCAATGAAGTGACCGCAGAGCATGGTCTTTATATGATTCATCTTGATTTTATTTGTTGAGTCATTATCAAATACGAGGTCATTTTCAATAAAATCAAAAATCCCATTGCTTTTTGCATTCTCAAGGAGCAGAAAAAGACCTGCATTTGATGTTAGATTCTTAGCTTTGAAATCAATTTTATTAATCATAATTAGAACCCCTTTTTACTACTTTTCTTACTATTATTTTACCATATATCGAGTCATAAAAGCTGATAATTTAACATATTTTTGAGCACTTTTCTTTCACCCAATGGGTGAAAGCTGAATTTCGAAGGAACGCATATTTATCAAGGCTTTGATTATGCTTTTTGAAGTACTGACGTAGAATCTAGGGATAATAAGATTGTGTTTGGGAAAAATGGAACTTCAAAACCTCAACAAAAAAGATTTTTATCAGAGGCAAAAGGGATAACTGTTGGAACTTTGTGGGATGATGTTGGAACAGCAACAGAAGCAACAAAAGAAATTCAAAAGTTATTTAATAGGGAGCAGAATTTTGACACACCAAAGCCTGAGAGACTAATTGAACGAGTAATATCTCTTGCCACAGAAGAAGGAGATATTGTACTTGATAGCTTTTTAGGAAGTGGAACAACAGTAGCTGTTGCTCATAAAATGAACAGAAAATGGATTGGAATAGAATTGGGGCAACACTGTTATACACATGTAATTCCTAGACTAAATGTAGTAATAGATGGTGAACAGGGTGGAATATCAAAACTGGTAAATTGGAATGGTGGAGGAGGGTTCAAGTTCTATGAACTTGCAGAATCATTACTTGTTAAAAACGAGAGATTACCAATATACCAAATTAATCCTTCCTATACTTTCGAAATGATGGTTGAAGCAATTTGCAAACTAGAAGGGTTTAAATATAAGCCAGTGGGGGAGTATCATGGAACTTCTTCTGAAAATAGGTTTATCCATGTAACAAACGAATTTGTAAATAGCAGTTATATTATTTCTGTAACTAAGAATCTAGACAAAAAGCAGTCTTTGTTAATATATTGTACTAAAAAGCAATCGGCTATGATTTTGCCAGAAAATGTTGAAATAAAGAAAATACCAAAAGATTTGCTTGCTAAATGCAACTTTGAAAGTGAGGGTTTATAATGAGTATCGTTAGTAAAATTAACTGGGCAATGAGCTTGAGGGAACCACAATTAGAAGCTCTCACATACTTAGATGCAATCAGTTCTAGGTTGGAGTATAAGACATGTACAAAAGAAGAAGCAGAGAAAATTGCCAAAGAAAATTGTGAAAATAATCGTAATATTAAGATTGATAGTGACTTAAACTTTCCATCATTCTGTTTTGAAATGGCAACTGGTATTGGTAAAACAAGATTAATGGGAGCAAATATTTATTATTTATATAAAACGAAGGGTTATAAGCACTTCTTTATATTAGCTCCAGGCAATACTATTTATGATAAGTTGCGAAAAGAAACCATGCCCCATCATCCGAAATATATGTTTAAAGGTTTAGAGGCTGAAATGGGTAGACCTAAAATATATGATGGCGAAAACTATTTAAACTATCCGGCTAAATATATACAGCAAGAGCTTCATGTTGAAAAAACATCGGAGATACAAATTTTTATATTTAATATTGGTAAAATCTTTCAACGTGGTGATGTGCAATTCAAGTTTCATGAGTTTGAAGAAAACTTAGGTGGATCATTTGCAGAAGTGTTAAAGAGCTTTGACGATTTAGTAATCTGCATGGATGAAGCTCACAGATATTATGCACCTGCGTCAAAGAAGGCGATTGACTATTTGAACCCAATTTTAGGTTTAGAGTTTACGGCAACACCTAAACCTGAAAATAAAAATATTATTTATAGCTTTGATTTGGCTAAGGGTGCTGGAAAATACTTAAAAATACCAGTTGTAATGGGTAGAACCAATACAGCAGGTTTCAGTGCTGCAGATATTGAAGAAATGAAAATGAAAGATGGAATTAAGCTTCATGAGCAACGGAAGGCAGTAGTCTATAAATACTGTGTGGAAAATAATCTACCACAAGTCAAGCCCATAGTATTAATATCTTGTAAAGATACGACTCATGCAAAAGAAGTGAGAGATGCCATTGATTCGGATGAGTTCTTTGACGGACGTTATAAAGGTAAAGTTATAGAGATCCATTCAGGAACATCAGGGGTAGAATCTGATGATAATATTAGAAAACTATTAACGATAGAGGATAATACAAACCCTATTGAAATAGTTTTACACGTCTATAAATTAAAAGAGGGCTGGGACGTAAATAATCTATTTACAATTGTTCCACTGAATGCAGCCAAAAGTGAGATATTAGCGTTGCAAACGATAGGCCGTGGGCTTCGTTTACCTTTTGGTCAAATAACTGGACAGGATGAATTGGATACGCTTGACATTGTTGCACACGATCACTACAGAGAACTCATTGATGATGTGAAATCTAATCCGATATTTAAGACCCGAGATTTGGATGAGAACGATGTTCCTCAAAACAAATCTGTTGATATTGTCTCTGAATTTAATGACGGCCAAATGGCTCTTTTTGCACAAACGGTAGAGTATACTGCGATAAAATCATTTCAAGATATTAATGACCTTAAAATCCAAGAGGAACTTTATAAAGGCTACTTAAAAGCATATGCCAAAGAACTAAAACCGGTCAAGGATGATAAAGAGGTTGATCAGATGTCTATATTTGATCTTGAATCGTTTGCAAACAACACAGCAACTGTAGAAGATAATGTTCAAACAACAGAAAATGATGTACCAAATACCAAGCATAAGCCAAGGTTACCAGTAATGAAGAAAGACGAGTTTATAGACAAAATTAAAAAAGTGGCACAACGTTCAGTGAGTGTTCCAAGAATTAGTATAGGCTATAGCTCTACGATTGATTTCAAGCCTGTAGCAATCAAAAGAAACATTGTAGATTTTGATACAGCTTCTTCATTTATAGAAAGGTACGACGTTATTAATGATAAGCTTTTAATGTCGATTGAAGCTGTAACACTGGAAACACCAGATCCTGTTAATGAGCTTGCTTGTATGCTGCTGGATTCTATCGATGAATTTGATTCTAATGATGCTGAGTACATTATTGATGTTGTTGAACAGTACATCAATCTTATAGAGGGCAGTTTTGAAGATAAAAAGAAAATTGTAAGACGCTATGCAACTGTAATTATTGAAGATATCAGAAAACAAGTATATGCTGCTAAAGAAGAACACACTGAGTTCATCTATAATGTTGAAAAAGATTTAATACTGTTTGGGAAGTTTGTAAAAAATGTTAAGCCAGATGGAAAAGTAGATTTCAAGAAAGAGATTGCTGATAAAAAGAATATTAGACAATATCTTTATACCGGATATAAAAAGTCATATTATCCTGATAACGGCTTTGATAGTGATGATGAACGCAAGCTCTCTGTAATATTGGAAGAAGATCAAGAAGTATTAAGATGGATCAAACCACCGCTTAATCAAATGGGATTATTCTACAAGGCGGGGCACCAGTATAATCCTGATTTTATTGTAGAGACAGCTGATTCAAAATATTTAGTTGAAGTTAAGGCAAGCAATATGACCAAGGATGAAGATGTTTTAGATAAAGCAAAATCAGCGATTAAGTGGTGTGAATGTGCTACCGGTGTAGATGCTGATAAAAAAGAATGGAAATTCAGGCTCATTTCAGGTCAAAACATTGCCATTGGTAACAACTTTAAATATACTATGGGAATGAGTGAGAATTTGGAGGGGCTGGCAAATGAGTGATTTTATTTATGCTAAGGTTAGGGAAGAAATGCTTAACGCTTTAAATACAGATCTTATAGGTCCGAGCGAAGTGGAGGAAATGCTTGATGAATCTCCATTAAGCACATATATTACTGGAATGCTATACCCACTAAAGAGTCAATTGCCGAGTGATTTTGAACTTGAAAACAATGACTTTATCAGTGATACAATAACTGATGAGAGTGAGACTGCGGATGAAGAGTATGAAGATAAGGTGGTTGCAAAATTCAAGCAGCAGTCTTCTATTGGCTTAAGTTTTTATGTTATAGAAGAATTGGCGAAATTTGAAGTCAAAGCTAAATGGGGTGAATACTGCAAAGATAAAGTTGAACAAGAAGAAGACGTTGAAAGCGGAAAAAAGAAAAGCAAAAAAACTGTGTATATACGTGAGCAAAAAACAGAGTCAATAGTTGTTGACTTGAAAGGCTTTGATAAGACACATGATATACCATTAGTAACTGACGCCTTGGTGAAAATTCGGGTTATCCAGTTCAAACTGAAAAACAATATTAAATTGGTATCGGTTTATCTATATAACGGCAAACAGTCTAGTCAAGATAGAGATTTTGAAAATGTAATGTTTCAAGCTGAAATATCTGTCAAGGCTACTGATGAGAGTGATATTTTCTTGCCTGAACATAAGTGTCGTGAAAAGGAAATATCAGATGAGTTCTACTATGAGAAAAGACCTATTTACTCCAGAGGGCATGGTTGTGCAGTAAGTTGGCAGAGGGCAGATAGTGATAAGGCGTATGAGATTACGACGGAATTTATTCCTACGCATGAAATTAATGGCGTAAGTCCTGAATTGGAAAGCTTTGGAGAGAAATACTTTTCAATGAGGTTCATGTCGAGACCTTCTAACAAAGTCGAAACAATAGCAAAATTAAGAGCTTTGAGCGATGAATATGCTCATTGGATTGGTGACTTAAATAAAAATGATAAAATGCAAGATTCTACATTTGCTAAAAAAGGCGAACCGATTATTGATGAATGCCAGAAGGCTTATAATAGGATAACACAGGGCATAGACTTACTTGAAATTAATGATGACGTTTTTAAGGCATTTTGCTTTATGAATCAAGCGATGTATTTACAACGAAGTATCTCGCAATTTGCAAGTAAACATGGAAAAGGAATAGATTGTAGCCTTGGAGATTTTAGTAAAGAAGATCATAGCACATGGAGACCGTTCCAAATTGCATTTATTCTACTAAACATCGCAAGTAGTGCTAATCCACTTGATACTTATAGAGATAATGTAGATCTATTATATTTTCCAACTGGTGGAGGTAAAACAGAAGCTTATTTAGGGTTAATTGCTTTTGTTATTGGATATAGAAGATTAACTGCATCAAGTGAAACTGAGTATGAAAAAGATGGTGGAGTTACAGTATTCTTAAGGTATACTCTACGCTTATTGACCACGCAACAACGTGATAGATTAACTAAAATGATTTGTGCAGCAGAAATAATTCGCAGTAAAAACCCTGAGATCTATGGTAAAGAAAGAATTTCTATAGGTTTTTGGGTAGGCGGTGGGGTCACACCTAATAACTTTAAAGAATTGGATGATACTGAAAAAGGTCCTCAAGCTATAAATAAACTTACAAAACAAATTATAGTATGCCCAATGTGTGGAACTGCAATAAAAAAAGACAATTATGATATAGATACCGACAAGTGTGAAGTTAAAATTCATTGTCCAGATTCGAAATGTCTTTTTTATAAATTTAATAGCGTAACAATACCAGTATATCTGATTGATGAGGAAATATATCGAAAATGCCCTACTGTTATTATTTCAACTGTTGATAAATTCGCAAGGTTGCCATGGGATGAAAAAATGGGATTACTTTTTGGTAAATCAGATAGGTACTGTGAACGACATGGTTATATAGCAGTAGGAGAGGATCATAAAGGTAAACACAACAAAAAGAAAGTATTGCCCGCAACACAAACAGTTGGAGCAAAATCTTTCTACCCACCAGAATTAATTGTACAAGATGAGTTGCACTTAATAACCGGTCCACTTGGAACAATTTATGGTGCTTATGAGACAGTTATTGAGGATTTATGTTCAGTATATAAGAATGGGAAGAAGATACTTCCCAAATATATAGTATCGACAGCTACAATTAAGAATGCAGATGCACAAATTAGATGTTTATATGGGCGTGACAATTTTTCACAATTCCCTCCTAGTGGATTTGATATTAGTGATAGCTATTTTATTAAAGAAATTCCACTTGAGGTAAAGCCATTTAGAAAATATTGTGGCATTTGTGCTACTGGCAAATCCATGAAAACAACAATTTTAAGAGTTTACTCAGTTCTACTACAACAAGCATTAGAACTATCAAAAATCGACGCGTACAAAGATTATGTAGATCCATACCATACCTTGATTGGATACTTTAACAGTATTCGAGAGCTCGGCGGCACGGTTAGATTATTACAGGATGACATTCCAGCCAGAATCAAACGTATTGTTAAAAAATATGGATATGGATCAACTAGATATTTGAATAGAACAAAAGAAATAACTTCTCGTGTATCCTCCTATCAGATTGCTGAACTACTTGAAAAGCTAACACTAGACTTGAATGATAAGGAATGTTTAGACGTTGCTATTGCAACAAATATGATAGCGGTGGGAATGGATGTTGATAGATTAGGGCTAATGTCAGTTATGGGTCAACCAAAGCAAAATTCTGAATACATACAGGCAACTAGCCGTATTGGTAGAAAGTATCCTGGACTTGTGGTAACAATTTATAATCCATATAGACCAAGAGACTTATCTCATTATGAAAACTTTAAAGGGTTCCATTCGCATATGTACAGATATGTTGAAGGTACTACTGCAACACCTTTCTCGGCTCGTGCAAGAGATAGGGTTCTTCATGCTTTGCTGGTATCACTTTTGAGATTGAAAAACGGGGAACTGGCTATTAATGAAGGTGCAAGTAGAATTGATGACACGGCAGATACAGTTCTACAAGAAGCAAAAAAAATAATTTTGCAAAGAGTTGCAGTTGTTGCTTCAAAAGCTAATGATGATACTCTCAGAGAAATGGATATTTTTATTGATGAATGGAAACATCTTAGCAATGGCGATAAAAAGCTGTATTACTATGTTAAAAATACAGAAAAATTCAATAGACTGTTGAACTATTATAACGAGTTCTGTACACCAAAAGAAAAACCAACACTTAACTCAATGAGGGAAGTAGAAAGCACATCAGCATTATATTATTACACAGAGGGGGCTCAATAGGATGAAAATAAATAAACTTGGAGAATTAAGACCAAACCAATTAATTACAACCTTTGGCCCTGGGGCGATATTAGACGTGGTTGATGATTCTGTGACTGTGCTAGATATTAATTATTGGGATAAATATGGTAAAACAATTTATGATTCTAGACTTGCTTCATACCTTGGGGTGGATAACTTTAAAACTCCAAAGACTTCATGGCAAGGAGATATTCCAGTAGTTTCGTTTCCGAATTATCATATATGTAAAAAAAGCACATGTAGTAATCTGTTTAATATTAGTGAAAATTTTGATGTAGACAAATATTTGCAAAACGGTCCTACTTGCCCTATTTGTGGCTTTAAAGCGTATCCGGCAAGATTTATTATGTCTTGTACAGATGGTCATTTAGATGACTTTCCATGGCGTTGGTGGGTTCATCACGGGGATTCTACGTGTAGGAGAGATCTAAAATTAGTGTCTACTGGTAATACCTCTTCACTTGCTGAAATCATTGTAAAGTGTGAGTGTGGTGCCTCAAGAACAATGAGTGGATCAACTCAGTCAGAGAATTTTGCAGGCTTGAAATGTAGTGGCAGACATCCACACAATCCTAAAATGATTAAAAAGTTTAATGGTCTATACTCGAAATGCGATAAGCCAGGTATACCTTCACAAAGAGGAGCCTCAAATGTTTATTTTCCAGTGATTAGAAGTGCAATATCTATACCACCTTGGATAAATCCTTTAAATGCTATGATAGATGAACATTATAGAGATATCTTAAATTTGAGAGAGTACATAGGCGAAGAGGCGATCGTAAAAATATATGAAAAACACTTTACTGGAGTTTGCTCTCAGGCAGAATTCATTGAAGCTGTTAAGCGAAGAGATGAAAAGGTTAAAGAATTCATTGAAATTAAAGAAATGGAATATGCAGCTATTACCCACCATAATGACTTGATGTACCAGACGGATGTTAAATATTTCAAAGCTGAAGAAGAGCCTATTCCGACGTATTTGTCAAAATACTTTTCTAGGGTTGTTAAAATTCACAGGCTAAGAGAAGTCATGGTATTGCTTGGATTTATGAGGATGGATTCGCCAGAACCAGAAGTAGAAGATGCAAAGAACATTGTATATCTAACAAAGAACAAGGCTGGTGAGTCTTGGCTTCCTGGAGTTGAAATTAATGGCGAAGGTATTTTCATAGAATTTAATAAAGAAACAATTTCTAAATGGAATTCTGTACTTAGAACAGGACAATTATCGGATCAATATAAAAAGTTCTATAACGAATTTTGTGGCTCAAGAGGCTGGACAAAGTATAAAGAGAGAAATGCAGAATATGTTTTATTGCATACTTTTGCTCATCTAATTATTAAAGAAATGTCTATGCAATCGGGTTATTCCTCGTCGGCAATTAAGGAAAGAGTTTATAGTAGCGAGAATATGTGTGGAGTACTTCTTTATACTGGTAGTGCGGATAAAGAAGGTTCGTTGGGCGGACTTGTTGAAATTGGTGAAATGAGTAAATTGATTGTAGTATTAAAGCAGGCGCTTGAAAATGCGATGCTTTGTACGACCGATCCAGAATGTATGATGAGTGAACCTTCTTCTGATGATCTCAATGGAGTGGCTTGCCATTCATGTGTCATGATTGCTGAAACTGCATGTGAAAGTGGGAATAGACTTCTTGATCGTTCACTTGTAGTTCCTCTGCCCTCAAAGGAAGAGAGTGCTTACTTTAGAGAGTTGGTGAGAGATTTATGCGGGATCGAAGTATAGGTATAGCTATTATAGTTGAAACGCTTGTTTCAGAAGTAGAAAGATTTGGTGGAGAATTATTCGACCTACAGGTGTTTAAACAATCATTTCGGTCAATAAAAGAAAAGTTCCCTGTATTAACCGATGAAGAGACATTTGATCTAATACAAATGGCTATAAGTTTATATAACTACAGGGTTACTGAGAAAGTTGAATTAGTTATCACTGCACCTAATAGCTTTAAGCTTAAAGCCCTTAAGACAAGTGTTGTTATTAAAGAGCTTATAAATGGGGCACAGAAAAGCATCACACTAACTGGATATTCAATATCTGATTATTTCTGTGATCTTTTAGATGTGCTCGTTGAAAAAAGCCGGAAAGGTATTTATATCAATTTGTACGTTAATGACTTCAATAGCAAAAAAGAGCAGTTGGATAAATTGGAAATGTATAAAGGTCGGTATATGAGCATTTATGATTATAACAAAGGTGATGATAAGATGGCCGCTCTGCACGCCAAAATTGTAGTTGTTGATGGGTGTAAAACTTTCATTTCATCTTCAAACCTTTCTTATCATGGGTTAGAAGGTAATGTTGAAATGGGTGTTGTCATTGATTCGGTAAGGAAAGCTAGTAATGTGGAGGAGCTATTTAAGCAATTAAGAACACAAAAGGTATTTAAAAAATTGTGAGATTCATAATCCGTTTTATTGGACACCTCTTGTGATAATATTAAATCATTAGAGGTGTCGTTGTATAAAGGTAATTTGAAAATCAATCATATAATCATATAAAGGAAGGTGAAGTAATTGTCAGACATTAGCATACCTGTAGAATTCAAATCAGATGAAAAGGGTTATTATGACAGACAGTGCCCAAATGAAAAATGCGAATTTGTTTTTAAAGTATATATGGAAGACTGGAAAGAAAAAGTATTAGATGAGCAGGTGTTTTGCCCTATGTGTGGACATGCTGCACCATCTGACCAGTGGTACACTCATGAGCAAATTGATGCTTTTCAGGAGATAGCTGCTAGTTACGCTCAATCTTACATCAGTAATGAATTTGATAAGATGTTTGGGAAAATGGCTCGAAGTACACGTGGCAATAAATTTGTTCAAATAACTTATAAGCCGGGTAAAAAAATATCATTTGTTAATAACCCTATAGGGCAAAGACCTGAATGGGAATTGGAAATAACATGTGAAAAATGTCAAACTCGATATAGTGTAATTGGTAGTGCTTACTTTTGTCCATGTTGTGGCCACAATGCAGTTGAACGTGTTTTCAATGAATCTTTAGATACAGTTCAAAAGATGATTGAGTCTATCGAAGATATATATAGTACCTTTGAAAGAAGTTATGGAAAAGATAAAGCTGAATCAATGTGTCGCTCTATGATAGAAGGCACATTGGGTGATATTGTTTCAGCTTATCAAAAGTATGCAGAAGAAATTTTTAGACAAGTTATGCCAGATAAAAAGGTTAGAGTTAATGATTTTCAAATAATTGAGAAAGGTAGCAACTTATTTAAAGAGGCTACTGGAAAGGGCTACGATTCTTGGCTTTCTCAAAATGAAATTGATGATATACACATGTTATTTCAACAAAGGCATTTAATCGAACATAATAATGGATTGATAGATGAAAGGTACATACAGAATTCGGGAGATGTATCATATAGGATAGGCCAGCGAGTGATAATAAAAAATCCGGATGCTATGAGATTATTAAAACATATAAGGAAATTATCAGATGGATTAAGCAAAATAGGGGGGATACAGAATGAATAAGGATTTATTTTATAACTGGCTCAAAAGTTTTAAAAAACTTGACTCAACAACAAGCAATACAAGATCTTCAAACTGTTTGAGAATTGAAAAATTCTATGGAGATCTTGATGAACAATACAATGCTGATCGCTGTGTAAGCCTTATAGAGCAATTGACTTACACGACTACTGACAAAAAGCTTGAAATTAAACCAAAACACAATATACCTATTGATGGGGACATATACAATGGGACTCATACTCTCAAAGCTGCTTTGAAGTTGTACATAGAATTTAAAGATAACAAGATGATTGAGGAACTTAAAACAGTTGCTGATGTAGAAGCAGACAAGCATGACGGGTCATATGAACTTGTAAGAGAAACGGTTCAGGCATTGTCAACAGTTGAAAAGGGTCAGCTTGATATCAAGGATCTTGATTTGCTCTATTTTATGGTGGTTGGAACTTGGCGGAGTGGAATAGATGTTAAAAGGCAGAAAATCAGGGATAGTCATTTGGATGGTAAAGAAAAAGAGAAACTATTGGCAGTTTTAGATAGAGTAAAAGAAAAGGCGGAGAAGCATGAATATGAAAATATTGAAGGTGAAGCTAAAAAGTTAGGGTGGTCAATTGGGATGTTCGGCACTGGTTTTCATACATTTGCCTCAAAGGCAGATAAAGAAAGTGCAGAAGAGTTTATCTCGCTTTGTGTTGACCTAAAAGATATGACTGATGATGAAGCAATGTTCCAAAAAACTGCCGAAACAATTAAAAAAGGCATTAGAGGAATGCAAAGTGCTGCTGCTTCAGTGATGCTACATTGTTTGAAGCCAACGACCTTTCCTATCATGAATAGTGCAGTAAATGATACTGCTTCACTTTTTCTAATTGAAGGTGTGTCATTAATAAAGCCAAGAGAATTGGAATACTATGTCCAAAATGCGAGTCAGCTGAAGAAATTTAGAGATGAAAAATGTCTGTTTAGGAATTATAGAGCAATGGATATGAAGCTGTCTATATATGGCCGTAGCAAAGAGACAATTGAAGATGAACCGGATATATTCACTATACAGCAAGATGATAAAATCAATATATGGAAAGTATCTCATGGAAATAATGGTAGTTTTACAGCAGAAGAAAGAGAACGATATTTGGATCAAAGTATTATTACGGTCCATAGAGATACGGGAAAAGGACAAGGTGCTGAGTTTGAAAAGGGTATTAAGATTGGTGATTATTTTTACTTATGCCATGGAAATAGCGGTGTAAAACTACTTGGAAAGATTACTTCCGAAGCGATGCAGCTTGACACTAAGACTGAGGGGTGGCTTTATAGGAGTTATGAAGTAGTGGCATATTCAAAAAATCCTGATTATCAATATTCTGCTTCACAAAAAGGATGGACACCAAATTATAATTCTACCGCTTGGCGAGTGCCAAGAAGCGATTTTGCAGAGTTTGAAAAACATATACTTATACCTTGTTTTAATATGAGAGTGCAAGAATTGATTTCTGATGAAATAATTGTCCAAACTCAAGTGAATACTTCAGCGGATATGAATTACTGGTGGCTCAATGCAAGCCCTAAAATATGGAGCTTTAGTAATATTGAAGTGGGACAGGTTGTTGAATACACATCTATCAACGAAAATGGGCATAAACGTAAGATCTATAAAAATTTCGAGAATGCAAAAATCGGGGATATTGTTATTGGCTATGAATCATATCCAGAAAAGGCTATTGTTGCTATATGCAAAATATCGCAGGAACATGATGGAGAAAAGATATGGGTTGAAAAAGTTCAGAATTTGATTAACCCAATTAAATATAGCGATTTGCTTGAAATTGAAGAATTAAAAGACATGGAGTATTTCAAAACACCTAGGGGTAGTCTATTTAAACTTACGCATGATGAATTTGAGGCTGTAATGGATTTGATTAAGGAAGAGGAACCGTCAAGCCCCAAAAGTGCTATAGAAATATACAATCGAGAAGATTTTTTGAAGGAAGTTTTCATTTCAGAGCAACAATATGATGAGATTGCTATACTTTTAAACAGAAAGAAGAACATCATTTTGCAAGGCGCTCCTGGTGTAGGAAAGACATTTGCAGCTAAAAGATTAGCATATTCCCTGATGGGTTGTATGGATGATACAAGGATTGAGATGATCCAATTCCATCAGAACTATTCCTATGAGGATTTTGTGATGGGATTCAGACCTGTTGAAGGTGGCGGTTTTGAGTTACGGTAATTGTCAAGATAGTTGTCGCATATGATCAAAATTATCTCATTATCTGATGTGTTAATCACGACAAAACAAGCCCGGACGCTCGGCGCTTGCCAGAAGGAACTTTTATGATCTGCGGATCAAAAAGCCCCTTCGGTCCTTTAGCGTATTTGTTCGCTAGTGTCACTGGGATGCCAGCGCGCATATCCTCAGCCTACGGCCTCGGTATCCCGCGTGTCACCCTGACACTTAACGCCTAAACACCCTATGAAACGTCCGTTTTAGACTCAACAAGATTCTCTTCTTGAGACTTCTCTGGATTAAGCCATACTTCATTCGGTAAGGTCCAGTTCCTTGTTTGACGTGTCCAGCGTTCTGGATGACGAGCCTTCGCAGCCTCATAGAGCTGATGACGTTTCTTAAGGATCTCTTCACCCTGGCCACTGTGACGCTGGTGTGGTGTAAGAAATTTGATCCCACTATGGTGATGGTTATACCTGTACCAATGGACAAATTCCTTGACCCATGCTCTGGCATCATTAATTGTAGCAAATCCTCCCACGGGATAGCTTGGGCGGTATTTACAGGTCCGGAAGATGGACTCTGAATAAGGATTGTCGTTGCTCACTCTCGGACGACTCCTTGAAGGCGTTATGCCCAGTTGATAAAGAGTTTCCAGCATGGATGTTCCCTTCATCGGACTCCCGTTATCGGAATGTAAAACCAAGGGTTCTTCTTGTCGGGTTATATTTTGGGCCATGACTGCCCGTCGAATAAGTTGACTGGCATGTTCTGCACTTTCTTCGTGCCAGACTTCCCACCCCACGATGTCTCGGCTATAAATATCTAAGATAAGGTATAGGTAAAAGTAGAGACCTTTAGCCGGTCCGGGCAAATAGGTTATATCCCAAGACCACACACGATTCGGTGCGGTAGCGCAATGAGTGGATTTAGGCTTGCTGGAAGGTGCCTTTTGGCGACCTCGGTGATTCTGTTCACCGGCTTGGTGCATGATTCGATAGAAGGTTGATTCGGAGGCGATATAGGTTCCTTGATCCGCAAGGATTGGAACAATTTCACTAGGAGGTAAACTTTTGAACTCAGGTTGATTAACAATCTGTAGAATTTCATTGCGTTCTGCTTCCGTAAGTTTATTCGCCGGCTCTGGACGCTTTGCCACGGGTCTCTGATCGGCTCCGTGTTCACCGGCTTTGCACCAGCGTTGAAAGGTTCGTACCGATAAGCCAACTTCTTCACAAGCAAGCTGTTGACGTGCTCCGCTTGCTATTGCTTCTTCTACCAGCTTAATAATTATGACGCGATTCGCAGTGCTGGTCAGACTTCCTCGTCCTTTGGTCCCCAAATCGCATTGGCTTTTTTTCTTAGTACAAGCAGAGCTGCTGTTTCAGCCAGTGCTGACTCTTTTCTCTGAAGCTCCTTCTTAACATCTTTTAACTCTTTTTCGATTTCTTTTTCTCGTCGTTGTGCGAGGGCCAGTTCCTGAGCCACACCGCCGTTTGCCTGCAGACAGTTGTCCTGCCAGGACTTAACTTGTTCAACATACAAACCCTTCTTACGACAATATTCCGAGAGTTCAATCTCACTAAGAGTGGAGGTCTCAACCACGATTAGAAACTTGTCGCGTGTGCTCCACTGTTCGCTTTGCTGTTCACCAGCAGGGGCGGCAAAGCCCTTTTCACGTATTTTCTTCCGCCACAACTTCAAGGTCCCTTCGGGAACACCTGTCTCTTGTTCAATCTGACTGAGTGACTGATTGTTTGGCGGTAACATCTTTTCAATGATAGAGTTTTTTAACTCCTTGGGATATCTCATATTGTTTTCTCCTCCTGTGTTCTCTTCAAGGATACTTTTCTTTGATCCCTACGTCAACTATCCTAACACAGGGGGGTTAAGAACTGGTATCTTTCATCAATTTTGCTTAAAAGCGTCCAATGATCCAACAAGAGATTACTATTTTGTTATTGATGAAATCAATAGAGGAAACTTAAGTAAAATATTCGGTGAGCTCTTGATGTTAATTGAGAATGATAAACGAGGTTCAAAGTTCTCTGTGCCACTGACTTATAAACCTGATAGCCGTTTCTATGTACCCCAGAATGTATTTATAATTGGGATGATGAATACAGCAGATCGATCATTGGCAATGATTGACTATGCACTTAGGAGAAGGTTCTGCTTTATTGAAATGGAGCCTGCATTTGGAACACATGCGTTCAGAAAGCATTTAGTTGATAATGGGATACACGAAGACCTGATCGAAAAAATCATCATCAGAATGAATTATTTAAACAATCAAATCGCAGCTGATGGCAATTTGGGCAGAGGATTCAAAATTGGCCATAGTTATTTCTGTAACCCGTCTACTGATGAAAACTGGTATCAAAGCGTTATTGAATATGAGATTAATCCGCTAATTGAAGAATATTGGTTTGACAATGAAGAAAAAGCTCAAGAATATATGGATTACTTACTGGGGTGATATGAATGGCGAATGAAATTCCAATCCGGAATATTTACTATATGCTTAGTTATGCGTACGATGTTTTGAAAGAAGGAGAGAATGTCAAATTAGCAGATGAGGTTTTTGAGAATATCTATGATCTGTTCGGGAAAATCCTTGTAAATGGGCTAGGCCTTTTGATTAAAAGGGGTTTTAACAGAGAATATATCAACTTATCTGAAGAGCTGCCTTTGCTAAGAGGCAAGATTGATATAAATGAAACTTTGAAAAGACAGAATCATATAGTAGGGAAGCTTAATTGTGAGTACGATGAGCTCTCCTCTAATGTTCTGTTTAATCAAATCATTAAAGCATCTATCACAAATCTTGTAAAATATAAAGGAATTGATAAACAGATTAGAGAAAAGCTTATGAATATCAATCGCTATTTTCAAGACATTGATTTAATTCAGCTACAAAAGCAGCATTTTTCACGCATTAGGTATCATCGAAATAATCGATTTTATAGATTGATAATAGACATCTGTGAGCTCTTGTTTGATGAGATCCTAGTTTCGTCACAAAAGGGCGAGACAATATTTAAAGATTTTATCAGAGACGGCAGAATGGCTGCATTATATGAAAAATTTATACTGAATTTTTATAAGAAAGAGTTATCAGAGGTGCAGGTTTACTCTCCTATTTTCCAGTGGGACAAAGACTCTGGCTTTGAGCATGTTGGAGCCAGTTTTTTGCCAATCATGAGAACTGATATAGTGTTACAAAATGAAAAAGAACAGTTGATTATGGATGCCAAGTATTATTCAAACGCACTTCAGGTTCGAAATGTTGGTGATACTAAAAAGCTGATCTCAGGCAATCTTTATCAGATTTATACTTATATCAATAACAGTACATTTACTGGCAATAAGTCAGGAATGCTTATTTATCCTGTTGTGGATACAGATATGGACTTTGTTTATAGTATTCAAGGTAAAAAGATATATGTAAAAACATTAAATCTTAATACAAGTTGGGAAAATATCCATCATCGTTTAATTGATATTGCAAAAGTTATATAAAACACTATACGATTTATTGGACACCTCAATTGGTATTATGATATCATTTGAGGTGTAATTATTTGGAATATAAATATGAGGTGATGACAGTGGCAAAAAGTTCAAATCAAAAATTGAAGCTGCTATATTTAATGAAAATGCTACTTGAGAAGACAGACGAAGAAAATACCATGACCATTAATGAGATGATTACTGAACTTGGGCGGTATGATATTACAGCGGAACGTAAGTCTATTTATGACGATCTTGAGGCTCTTAGAAATTATGGGTTGGATATAACAGCACGCAAATCAAAAACGACAGATTATTTTATTGCAAGTCGTGTATTTGAGCTGCCAGAATTGAAGCTTTTGGTAGATGCTGTGCAATGTTCTAAGTTTGTTACGCATAAAAAAAGCAATGAGCTTATAAAGAAGATTGAGAGTCTTGCAAGTTCACATCAAGCATTGTCCTTACATCGACAAGTCTATGTATCAAATAGAGTCAAGACGATTAATGAGAGTATCTATTATAACGTGGACAGGCTTCATGCTGCCATAGCTGAAAATAAACAGGTTTCCTTCAAATATTTTGATTATGACATTAAGAAAGAAAAGGTTTATAGAAAAAGTGGAAATAGATACACGGTTAGTCCTTATGGGCTCTCTTGGGATGATGAAAACTATTACTTAGTTACATTTTCTCATAAGTATAATGACTTCACCCATTACAGGGTTGATAGAATGTCTGACATTGAATTATGTGAAAGTTCAAGAGAACCATTACCAGAAAATGAGCACTTTAATATTGCTGAATATTCTAAGAAAGTCTTCAACATGTTTGGTGGTGAAGAGGTTACTGTAAAATTGCAGTTTGATAATTCGCTTGTTAATGCAGTAGTCGATAGATTTGGTAAAGAGATTATGATTGGGAAATTGGATGATGATTGTTTTTATATATGGATTAAAGTTGCTGTTAGCTCAACGTTCTTTGCCTGGTTGTCTCAGTTCGGTGCTAAGGTAAAAATACTTTCTCCTGATGCTGTAATTGAAAAATATAAGAGCAATATACATGATATCTTGGCGCAATATGAATGAAATAATAAATGGACTGAAAGAGGTGTTAATAATGGATAAACCCAATGGATTTCAACTACCTGATAATTTAAGAGGTCGTAGTATTGATGTTAAAGTTATTCCGACAGTATGCAATTTAGAAAACATGTTAAAGAAGCTTATTGAGGTCAATGGCGATTTCTCACAATTAAAGCAGTGGGAAAAAAGAAGTTATAAAGCATACCTGATTGAAGAAATTAAAAGCAGGATATTATCGGCTCCTTCATATGCATGGAAAGATATTGTTAGGGAGCATATTCTCTCAAAAAGACCTTCTGATTTTGGGGCTAGTGTTATTGATATATACCTTGTAGCCTATGTAACTGAAACTTTCGGCACTGGAAAAGACCGGTTCTTTGAACATATAAAAAATAAAGGGATCAGTGATAATGGCAACTCAGCTCAAGCTATTTGGCAGGTTGGTAAGGGTGATGGAGTATACCTTGAAATCTTACATGAAAACGGGAAAGTAAGAGACTGGAATTTTATTGAAAAATGGGTTAAAGGTTAGTAAAAATATTGTGAAAGGGGTCATCATGGGAGATTACATCTTAACATATTCAAAGACAAAGTTTTTTCCATTAGAACCTATATTGGAAGATATTGATATTTTAGATATCGCACACGCACTGTCGCTTATGACAAGAGCAAATGGACATTTCAAGCACTTTTACTCTGTTGCACAACATTCAATAAACTGTTTCAGAGAGGCTGAAAGCCGAGGGTACTCAAAAAAAGTTCAACTTTGCTGCCTTCTTCATGATGCAAGTGAGAGTTATATTTCCGATATAACAAGACCTGTGAAGAAAAATCTACATGAGTATTACCATATCGAGGCAAGACTTCAAAGTTCTATATTTGAAAGATATGGTATTACACTCCTGAATGAAGATGAAGAAAAGCAAATAAGTGATGTTGACGATGCAATGCTATATTATGAATTTTTAGAACTAATGGGGAATGAGATATTTGATATTGTACCATTAATATATATAAAACCTGATTTCTCAGAAAGAGTTTTTTCAAGTGTTGAGAAAGAATTCATTTCATCTTTTAATAAACTGATGGGGCATCAATCTGACTATAGCTGTATTGGAATTGATGCTTGTAATGGTAAGTGGGTTGCTGTCCATATATCAAATGGTGAATTTGATGTTAGAAAATTTAGTACAATTGATGAAATATGTGATGCTTACCCAAACTGCGATAGCTATATTATTGACATACCAATTGGATTGCCAGAGTCTAAGGCTGACTTAAGACCGGATCTATTTGTCAAAAAGTTGCTAGGGAAAAAGGGTTCAAGTATTTTTGAGGTTCCTTGTAGGCAGGCGATTTACTCAGAAAACAAGGTTGATGCAAGAAATCATAATATTGAGGTTATGGGGAAAAGTTTATCTGAACAAAGTCTTGGTATTGCTAAAGCTATAAAGCAAATTGATGAGTTCTTACTAAAAAGACCTAAGTGGAAGAATAAGCTGGTAGAAAGTCACCCAGAATTCTGCTTTTCAAAGCTTAATAATGATAGGCCTATTCTTGAAGATAAAAAGACTCCTGCCGGCCAAAATGCTAGATTAGATGTTTTAAGAAGATATTACCCTCATGCAAATCAGATAGTGGAAAAGTTTCTTGCAGATGTTCCTTATCGAAAAAAGGCAGATGATGTTATAGATGCAATGTGTTTGGCTGTAATTGGCAAAGAGATGATAGAGAAAGGCATTAAGACAATACCAGAAAATCCAGCTCAGGATAGTAGGGGAATTATAATGCAAATGGTGTATGTTGAATAACTTTTAAAAGGATTGACTGTCCGTTTTATAGAACATTCATTTTGATATAATTATATAGAGGATTTACATTCCCGAATTATTCTGACTTGTGATTTGAAATAAAGCTATAGAATGAAGGAGTAAAAAATGTCAAATATACATTACTTCCCACGGTACTCACAAAAAGAGAATATGGTAACCAACAACACCATGCTTCTTTTTAGCCGGCTATACAATAATAGTCCTGAAAAGTTCAGAAGATTTATTAATGCTTTTCTAGAGGAAAGTGGGATAGAGCTTGATACTACAGTTCGCTTTAAGCAACAAGAAAAAGGTAAAGGTAGTATACCTGATGGAATGATAGAGCAGGAAAGCTTTAAGATTATTATCGAAACAAAGCTATATGGACAAGAAGAGATTAAGCAGATTAAAAATCATTGGAATGCATTTGAGAATGAGGATAAACAGATTTTCCTATGGATTAATAAAAATTCAATTTCAAAAAAGTATTATGAAAATATAATTAGCCATCTTAATAAATTCAATGACGATAATGATTCGAATATTGGATTTGCTTCAACAACTTTTAAGGATATTTGTACTTGCTTTAATGAAACACTTCAAGAATATGACTTTGAAATGAAAGCACTGATTGAGGATTTTGAAGGCTTTTGTGATGAGTGTGATTTAATAGACAATGCAGATACAAAAATCAGGGTCGTTCTAACTGGTCAGACCTTTGAAGATAACCTGAAAAACAATATTTATTACAATCCAATTGATAGAGGATTCAAAAATACAAAATATATTGGTTTGTATAAGAATAAAGCAGTCAGAGCTATTGGTGAAACAATCTGCTGTGTTGATGCTTCTCACGATAATAGTACAGATAGTATCAAAATTATAGAGGTTCAATATGGAATATTGTCCGATCATATGATGGATACATTGAAGAAAGTAATACATGATGCAAGAGATAAATACGCTCATGCTTTCAATGAAGGTCAAAGGTTTTTCTTTGTTAATGAATATTTTATTACGGAGTATGCAAAGAAAAGTAAAGGCGGGCTTATGGGCACAAGATATATTGACTTAGGAGAGGTAGAAGACTTTAAGAAAGAAATGACAGTTGATGAAATTGCTGAATTGCTTAAGACGAAAGAATGGAACGTAGGGTAATAGTTAGTGTTTTTGCCAATAGTTGATTGTTTAGAAAGGGAGTGGAGTATGAAGATTAAATTAATATGGCCTAAATGCAGATTTCTTAATAAACAATGGACTAATGATGCGATGGATTCCTATTGGGTTCAATGCACAATTGATGAAGCCAAGAACAAGGTGTTTACCTATTTATCTGCATCACAGATTGAAGAAAGTATGAAAAATTGGGAGCCAAAAGAAAATAATGAGGAACAAATTAAGAATGAATCAGATTGTCTTCATTTCCTTATCTCAAAAGATTTAAAATCAATAGAATCATTTCCTTGGTACTATCCTTATTCCGGACAGTGGAATGCCTATTGCCCGTTTGAAGAAATTGAGGAAATTGATATTAGCGACTTAAAAGAAATACTTGCACTAGGCGGTGTAGTAATTTATGAAGCAAAAGAGGTTAGAGAATGAAGAATAATGTATTGGATGGAATAATGGGTTTGTGTGTTGCTGATGCATTAGGTGTACCAGTCGAATTTATGAGCAGAGAAAAGCTTAAAATGAATCCTGTTATAGGTATGCGAGGTTTTGGTACACATTATCAGCCTGTGGGTACATGGTCTGATGACACAAGCATGACTCTGTGTCTTGTAGACAGCCTTATCAAGGGACTGGATTATAATGATGTTATGTCCAAATTCTTAATGTGGTTTGATAAAGGTTCATATACGCCCTATGGAGAGGTTTTTGATGTAGGCATATCAACAAGAAACGCTATAAAACGGTTTTCTGATGGGATAGAACCATTAAGATGCGGTGGTTTAAATGAACGTGATAATGGAAATGGTTCACTTATGCGAATACTTCCGATTTTATTTTATATTCAGTCTATTTATGGAACTGACTTTTATGAGATCGATGAAGCGTTTAGTGTTATTCATAATGTTTCATCACTAACACATGCTCACAAGCGTAGCAAAATAGCCTGTGGAATATATATTTCAGTTGCATCGATGTTATTAGGTAGCATGGATCTGAAAATAGCTATGGAATTAGGCATCTATAAAGCCTCAGAGTATTATAGAAAACAAACAGAGTTTAAAGATGAACTTTCTCATTTTGATAAGATTTTTGCAAAAGGTTTCGAAAAGTTGGACAAAAAGGATATTAAGAGCAGTGGATATGTCGTGGACACATTGGAAGCAGCTATTTGGTGTTTGCTTAATTCAAACACCTACAAGGATTGTATTCTCATGGCTGTGAACCTTGGAGAAGATACGGATACCGTCGCAGCTGTGGCAGGTGGACTAGCTGGTCTATATTATGGCTATGAAAACATTCCGTGTGAATGGCTAGATACAATAGTAAAACGTGAATATGTTGAAAGTTTAAGCAATCAGCTCTATTTATCATCAATTAGAAGCAGTATTGAAAAGTTAAGCGCATTTATTCCATATTTTGAAACTGTAAATAAAGAAGATGTATGTCATTGGGGTGGCGGTGAAAAGCTTGGAGATAATCATTTAACGATGCCATATCCTGATTATGAACGGACATTACATGATTTTATTCAAGCAATCTATAAATCTAACATCATGTGCTATGACTATCTCGATATTATTCATAAACGGGGGATTGATGGTACAGAACAGATGAATTCTGCAATTGATACTGCTGATTTTGAACTTACAAAGGCGATTCTTACTGGGTATGTTCGGCAGGAACGATTTTGTGATGGATTATGGGAGTCAGCAGTAGAAGATAAGACATTTCTGAAAATATTAAATAGGCTACAGCGGTTATTATCAGAAATGTTCAAAATGTAGACTACAGGGTTTTCTATTAAATGATACAATACGGAGATTTCCTCAAAAATAAATATGAATCTATTTTGAGGAAAAGCCTCTCTGAACAAACCATTCTTTTGTTAATAGATTAGTCATTTAGATTTTACCTCCTTAAACTTTGAGTACCTGAGGACAATTAGCTTCAAGTATTTAGCAAAATTCATGGAGGTTGTTTGTTACATTGAAAAAAGTGAGGGTTATTTTCTCGATAGTGTCAAGAAATGTTCGCAAAAACCATCAGAACCCCTTAAGGCTAAATGTTTTATGTAAAAGCGTAAGTTGGGAAGAGTGTCAAGGGTGATGCGAGGGATACCGGAGGCCGTCAGGCCGAGGATATGCTCGGCATCATCCCATTGACACGTGCACCCTACCAAAACGCTTGAAGACGGCAAAGTCTCTTTCACCCCAAAGAGTAACCCTAAATCAAAGAGAGTTTGCTTGGCTAGCGCCGAGCGTCATGCTTTTCTGAATTAATGATTAAGGCTTACGCAGCTTTTGAACGTTCCTGCTCAATCGAAGTGATGATTTTTGGATTGATATAGGATCGGCCACTGCACCAGTCTTCGCTATACTCAATAAGGTAGCTGGTTACTAGCCGAATATAGGAATCCATACTTGGGAATATCCCAACCACCCGGGTTCTTCTACGTACTTCTCGGTTGAGTCTTTCCAGCAGGTTGGTTGACGCGATCTTTCTTGAATCAATCTCTGCAAAGCTGAAAAACTGTAGTGAGTCTTCCAACCCTTCTTCCAGAGTTTTAATGGCTTCAGGATATTTGGCCTCAAACTCATCCATCAGAGAATTAGCGTATTTCTTTGCACTGCTATAGTCTGGTTGAAGCCAGATTTGCTTTAGTTTATTAGCAAACGCTTGCTTATCTCGACCGGATATATGAGCGAGGATGTTCCGCATAAAATGCACTTTACAGCGTTGCCAGGAACACCCGATAAAGGACTCTTGAACAGCTTTAACTAACCCTTTATGGGCATCTGAGACAACCAGCCAGACTTTCTCTAGTCCTCGTGACTTTAACTTTTCGAAGAGACTGGTGTAGGTTGCTGTGGACTCTTCTGGCATGGGCTCTACGGCCAGAATATCTCGTTTGCCTTCTAGATCAATACCCGTTACAATCAGCACTGCCATATTTTTGACCCTTCGATCATCTCGGATTTTCTCATAGAGAGCATCCACCCAGAGTACGGGATAGACTTTATCGAGACTTCGATTACGAAAGGCTTCAACCTGTTCGTTCAGTTCTTTAGCGATGCTTGATACCTGACTTCGTGACATGGAGTCAATGCCTAAGGACTTAGTGAGTTTCTCTATTTTACGGGTGGATACGCCATTAACATAGGCTTCTTGAATCACATTCATCAAGGCCAATTCAGAACGTTTCTTACCTTCCACAAAGAAAGGGATATAGCCGCCATTTCGCAGTTTGGGTACCATTAAATACAGTGTCCCCATCCGGGTATCGAAACGGCGAACGCGATAGCCTGATCGATACCCTTGACGTTCAGTAGACCGTTCTGATTTTTCAGCACCTAGCTTTGCATCCACTTCTGCTTCCATCAGCCTTTCGCAGAGCCATTTTAACATAGCCTGCATGGGATCTTCTTCGGTTACAAATTTCATTAGCATTTTTTCAAAAGGTACGGTAGAATTTGGGTAAGCCATCGGTTAACAACTCCTTTTTGGTTTGCTTCAGCACTTACCTTTTCGGAGTTACCGATGGCTTTTCCTTTTTTACTTTTGCGAACTTAATTGTACTCTATCTCTTGTACCAATGACGTTGGCAATTGATCACTGATCGTACATTCATCATCGTGTGATAATAATTTTTCATTAGGAACCAATTTTTCTTGTAAATCATATGATTCCTTTTCGGCTACACGCGGAGAAACCGAATGTTCAAATGCTTTGGTAAATATATTAACAGGGCTAGCAACAGATTTCTGTAATTCTTTGGTTGATTCATTACTAAACTTGCGAACTTCCATAATAACTTTAGCTACCCTCCGTGCAATGCCCGGCAACTCTTCAGGCCCAAATAAAATAAGCGCGATAGTCATAATTAAGAAGATTTCAGTAAAGCCCATGTCTTGCCTCCCTTATTTCACGCTTGGCTTTTTTCTCTTTTCCTAATTAGGTACCCAAGCCAGATACTGATTTCATAGAGGAGATACATCGGAGCAGCCATGAGAAATTGTGAGAATAAATCTGGGGTTGGAGAAACAATGGCCGCTAAAATGACAATCGCCAATATCGCCCAGCGCCTCTTTTTTGCTAACGTTTTTGGGGATAATACTCCAATTTTAATTAAGATTAGTAATACTCGAGTTTGACAGCAACAACGAAAATTTTGTTGCTGTTAATTTTTAATTATGGCTTTTCATGCGGATTCAAAGCTAAAAATCCTTCCAAAAAACCGCTGAAACTTTAGAATGTAGTGCCGCACGTTGGCAAATAATTACTGTTATCACCTCGATTTAAGTGGTATAATGGTGTTGCTATGTTTGCACGTATTAAAACAGCCTACAATCGGGACGGCTCGGAACGCCGTTACCTTCAAATCTGTGAGAGCCGTCGTGAAGAGGGTAAGGTTCGTCAAAAAGTCCTTTGTAACTTGGGGAGAGTGGAGGATCTCCAAAATGGGAAACTTGACGACCTGATTCGCTCTCTTGCGAAGTTCTCCGATAAACTTGCTGTGGTGGATGCCGCTGAAGATCTCTTTGCAGACTGGAGTAAAGAGTATGGACCCTCTTTGGTCTTTCGTCGACTCTGGGAAAACCTTGGACTTCATGAAATACTGGCTCAACTCTTTTGCGAGAGAGAATTAAGTGTGGATGTACAAGAAGCCATCTTCTGTATGGTTTTAAATCGCTTAACGGAGCCCACCAGTAAACTGGGAGTCAGCGATTGGAAAGATTCCGTCCATCGCCCAGAGTTAGAGAGTTTGAAGCTTCATCATTTCTATCGAGCGATCGACTTCTTGGATGAAAACAAGGAAATGATTGAAGAGAAACTTTTCTACCATCATACCGACCTATTTACCCGTCAACTGGATCTCGTTTTCTTTGACACGACCTCCACGTATGTGGAAGGAGACGCAGGGGCTTTCGACCTTCTCGAATATGGCCATTCCAAGGACCATCGGCCGGATCGTCTCCAAGTTATGATTGGAATGCTGATGTCGAGGGATGGAATTCCCATTGCTCATCATGTCTTCCCTGGGAATACCCCGGATACAGATGCATTTATTGAAGCGGTCAGTGATTTGAAAAAACGATTTAATATCCAACGTGTTATTGTTGTTGGGGATCGGGGCATGATGGGCAAGCGGACCTTAGAGCTTCTCGAGAAATTGAACCTTCAATACATCCTGGGAGTTCGGATGCGAAATGTTAAAGTTGGCCCTGAAATCGTAGCTTCCCCTGAACCGTATACTCTTGTTAAGGATAACCTCAAGGTAAAAGAAGTTACCCTCGGAGGAGATCGATATATTGTTTGTTTAAACGAAGAAGAGGCTAAACGAGATCAAGCCGTTCGAGAAAAGATTGAGATTAAACTTCGTAGCAAGCTTGAACACGGGAATATTAAGGATTTAATCGGGAACAGCGAATACAAAAAGTACATCAACGTCACACAGGATGCGGCAACGATTAATAAGGAAAAACTAAAACAAGCAGCTCTTTTTGATGGTCTATACATATTGCAAACGAATACTCAGCTTCCTACAGAGGAAGTCGCGACCGCTTATCGAGACTTATGGCAAATTGAACGTGCGTTTCGAAATCTCAAGAGTACGCTCGATTTACGTCCGGTCTACCACTGGACGGAACGGCGGATCTGCGGACACATTATGCTTTGCTTTCTCGCACTCGTAATGCAGATCAAGTTTCAAAAGCTTCTTATGAATTGCGAAAGTGAATACGGCTATACCGAAGTAATTCGTGCGCTAAGGAAAGTCCATGCCGTTAAAATTAAAGTTAAAGATCAGGAACACTTAGTACGAACCGAGGTTCATGGCGCTGCAGCGATCGCATTTAAAGCAGTCGGGGCAAGGATTCCAGAAAGAGTTCAAAAGGTATAGATGAATTCCCACAAACAGGGAATTGTAGTGGTATGCGCAAATCTAAAGTTTGGAAGCCCTTGAAATTCAATAGTTACAGCTTTCGAGGTGTCAAACTCGAGTAATATGATAGGAAGTTGAAACACCAGCCCAAATGTTAACAAGAAGCTCAACAGAAAGCTAATGTATGACGTTTTCGTCACAAATGGTGTGGACTGAACAGCTCCGCTTCCAGCATTAAGAAGAAACTTAATCCCGATAGGTATTATTACATATAAACAGAAAGCGGCCCCTTCCAATAAAAAGAAGTACAGAGGTTGGCACAATAAAGTATAAATACTTACGCTCATTTTGTTTTAGAGCTGGCAATACAAAACTCCAAATTTTCCACATTAGAACAGGGAGTGCAAGAGCGACACCAAAAATCACAGAAACCTTAATCTTAACCAACATTGGTTCCATCGGCGTTGTA
The DNA here is from genome assembly GCF_007830365.1 of Desulfitobacterium sp. LBE. Classification (NCBI taxonomy): domain Bacteria; kingdom Bacillati; phylum Bacillota; class Clostridia; order Eubacteriales; family Desulfitobacteriaceae; genus Desulfitobacterium; species Desulfitobacterium sp. LBE. Next base: position 3,894,803 of record NZ_VLKD01000001.1, read on the forward strand.
GTAATAAACGTGATATCTCCCAGCAAAGATACCGGACGTGCTAAATAGGCAAAGGTAAGATCACTTACAAACCATCCTAATACCGTACCCCCAGCAATGGCGTACGCAGCTACGACAAGCACTTTCCGTAAGTCTCTTAAATGGTCTGTTAACGGCATATTGTCGTCATTACGTTGTCGCCTTCGCACTTCTGCTTTACTTCCTTTTTGCGCTCATTTTAGGTAGTCAACTGCTTAGGCAGGATCTTTTTCGGTTTTAGCGACAATATTATCTTCTGTTTTCTCTTCTTCTGCGGTCGCAGATTTAAATTCTCTAATACCATTACCCAGCGATTTCCCTAATTCCGGCAACTTACCCGGTCCAAAGATGACCAAAGCTGTAACAAGCACAATCCCCATTGTCACTGGTGTTAGAAATCCAAATGTTGCAAGCATCATTTATCACCTCCATCATATTAAACAATATTTCATTTTAACCATATTCGAGATGCAAGATATTCTGCGTTAAAACTTACAGTGGACTAGATCTAATAATCTACCCGACCCATTTCAACCAGCTTTCCAGCCATCTCAACAATTTGACCAACTGCACGTGTTACCTCCTCAGTCCCGTCGGCCTGGACTTCGATGACTCTACTAAATTGCCCAATTTCTGTGACTAAGGAGGAAACTGACTTCCTTACTTTCTCTAAATCCTGATCTATTTCTTTTGTTAATAATTTGGTGTTTTCTGAAAGCTTCCGCACTTCATCTGCGACAACTGCAAATCCACGACCGAGTTTGCCCACCCGAGCAGATTCGATCGAAGCATTCAATCCTAAAATGTTTGTCTGCATCGAAATGCTCTTAATCTTGTTAAGAACGACATTTATATGTTCAACATCAGAGTTGACTTGTGCGATTTCACGAGCCATTGCTTTTGTATTCACGAGAATTTCATGTGATTCGTTAGATAAGTTATCCGTTGATGCAGAGATTTCTTGAACCGCGGCCAAAACCCCTTGACCAGCATCCATTAAAGTGTCAAAACGTTCATCGGAAATACCCACCATGACACTGCCAACAATTTTTCCCTCATCATATACTGGTAAGCCTATACCGATGTGAGGAATACCAGCAACTTCTTTCGGGATTTTTTTCACTACTCTTTGCCCAGTTTGCATCGCAATGAGACCGGGCATACCCTCTTTTAGTACATCACCTGCTTTTGCATGAAGCATGAGCTTTTTCCCGTTAAAAACGGCAAGCATCTTTTCGGTATCGCTTACTCCGATAATAACATCTTCATTAAATAGTTTTTGAATTTCACTCGCTATATCAACAAAGGATTCTAGTTTCAATCTTGATAACACCTTTCACAACAATGTTCGTACCGTTATGCCAATTCTTCACAAGCCATCTGTTGGTGTGCTCTGCTTTCTACTGCTATTTCTACCAGCTTTATAATTATGACGCGATTCGCGGTGGTGGTAATAATCTTAAAAGATAGGATAGATTAACTTGCCAAATTGATTTTTAGCAAATAGTCTATTGTTTTTTTTCGTAAATACGATGCCAGTAAAAAATTGATGTCCATAAACTCTTCGGGGAGTTGACCGTTTTGTCGGCTTTCGTTAATTCGCTTTTCAAGATATTTGATTTCATCCGGAGTAAGATTTATCTCTTCTTTCTCAATAACAGAATTTATCATAAGTTCCCAGAGAATCCTTCTGGATGCCTCTTCCTTACATTCGGCCAGCAATTGGTCTGCGGTTATTTTTCTATGGATCAAATATTCCAGAAGTTCCATATCATCAACTATTTTGAGTTCTTCAGTAAATTTCTTATATAAATCTTCAGCAGCTGAATCCAATTCTTCTTCATCAAATTCATACTTACATTGTTTAACTAAAGCTTGAAAAATCAAGAGAATATTTGCCTCCCGTTCCTTCCCCTCTTTTTCGTGAGTGATTTTTAGGGCAAGCATATTTTTTAAGTCTTTCAGGTTTTTTAGATCAGGTTCAACTTTCCTAATTAATTCTTCAGTCAATTCTGGTTTCTTCACCACAAAAACGCTCTTAATCTTAACGGTAAATGTAAACTCGCTTCCCCACCAACGCTGAAATTCTAAGGCATCGGGCTGAATAACAGTCTCAAAGGTCACTGTGTCGCCCATTTTCTTCCCTAGGAGATTTGCACTAACTTCTCGAAATACACCTTCACTGCCGACTATTAATTTTGTATCGATGTTTCTTATAACCGGTACTGTTGCATCCTTTTCATAACCGTCAATATCCACGATTACATAATCGTTTGTTTTAATAGGCTCATTTCTTTTTTCTTCTTCAATTTCATCAAAAGAGCCTATGATATAATCTAAGGCTTGCTGAATCTCCTCTTCTTGGACTGTTGTATCAAAACGCTTGACATTTAGACCCTTATATTGTCCAAGTTCGAACTGTTTCATTATCACGATTCCTCCCTCGTTATGTCTATTTGATACGCTACTTTCTCAGGAAAATTTCAACGGTCAGCCCTCAGGATTCCTACTGACTGAAGCATTACAACAAAATGGGCGACTGCTAAAATAAGGATCAAGAGTGTGAAGACCAGGTCTCTTGTTCTTCCTTTTTTTTGCGTTTCAATCGATCTACTCTCTGTTTCCATATTCTTACCTCCTCATTTCGCCAACGGTTAAGCAAATTGAAAATAAATCCTACCGGACAGAAGAATTTACAATAAAAACGGCTAATAAATAAGCTCATAAACAAGAAGATCGGTAACATCAACCACATTAACCATACCGATTTGAACAGGAAGAGTGCGCCAAAAGGCTGGTAATCCAATGTCCCATAGTCACCCAGTAATGTGCCCAGCAGAAGTGCAACCCATAAAATGGTCGGAGCCACCAGCCTGAGTATTTTAATAGTCTTCTGGGAAATATTCAGAGATTTGAACCCTGCAGCCTTGTTAAGAATCTCCTGTACTGCCCCAAAAGGACAAATCCAAGCGCAATACAGATTTTTTCCCAAAAGGATAATAAATCCGAGAGACCCGGCCATAAGCACATACCATTTCAGGTTAGTTATCCTGGGAATCTGCAACGTAATTGCTGAAAGAAGCAAGCTGCCTGTCACAAACTGATTAACGAGAAAACCAAGCACCACGACACTAACCAGCAGGAATGCCAGACGTATTTTTACGAGCTTCTTGATAAAGGCTGAGGCAAACGCAATTAAAAACATCGCAATCATGGCCATATCCTTCCAGCTAAGCTGGAATAAATCGTAAGGGTTGGCCCATTGGGTGTTAAAAAATTGCCCTGATAAATAAGAATTCCCTTTGTTCACAGCCTCAGCCACAGCATGTGACGACACTGTTGAACCTGTTACCGTGTCAATATAATTATTTGTTTTTATACTACCCAGATATCCCGAATATCCATATGCTCCTCCTAAATAAATAGGCTCTTTGATTGAAAGACCTTGAAAGCCGTCAAAATACTTTTGGTTTGTGAGCCTTTCAAAAAAAACCGGAGTCTCTCCCTGTTTCGTAATAATAACTTTCTCTATAAGGCCCTTATCGTTGACGATAGTCATAGCCTCAACTCTGGATTGATATCCTATAGCCGAATCACATACTGCATAGTAACGCCCCTGTGCCGTATCGATTTTATAGGCATGCTGAATCCCTATCATTTTTTCTATGGATATAACGCCGAGAACATTTTTTTGGATGATTCCCTTGTAATCAACCGATTGAGGAGCCCAGAACACACCATATAAAATAGCTATTATGGCAGTGAGAAGTAAAGAAAATTGATAATAGTATTCCCATCCTCTTCTATTTTCCAACACTGCTTTATTTTTCTTTGTTTTCACAGTTTTTCAACCTCTTAAAAAATTATGAAGAATATTGAGATGAGCCAATAAGTATCTGAAGAGACACTTATTGGCCTCATTAATCCTATGGCTTGATGCTCTAATTGCTAAGCAGAAATAGAATCCGAACTTTCTCTGATTTTTTTTGCCGGATGGTTAGCCAGCCTGTAAGTAATAATCGCAGGAATAAGTGCCGTGCCTCCGAAGAAGATAAATCCCATGCCAATAGCTTGGTATTCACGCTCCGAAAAGCTGGAATATCCCCAGGCCAAAGCAAATATAAAGAAAAAGTTGGCGAGGAACCCGCAGATTTGAAGAGGTATGGTATCTTTGCCCTTCCCTTTCAGATACCGCCAGATCCCGTATTGGATAAGCAATGCAGTCATACCCAGTGCCATCCAAATCAGCACATCATATATATTCATAATACCTTTCACTCCTTATAATAATTTTCTCCTTTTGATTAATATATTTGACATTGAAATCACTATTGTTTTATAGACTCAGGATTATTCCAGAAGTCTTTGACCATGTTCTGAACATAACCCGATTCAAGTCTTTCATCAGGGTTTACAGGCCCGTTATAGCCGAACCACTCATCAAACTTGCGGGCTGCATCCTGAAGCAATGGAATTTGGGTGGCTATTCTGGACACATCGTGGTTCCAGGTCTCGACTTTGTTATACGAACATACAGCCACACAATTTGAGCAGGGACTACCGTTATAGGCCCAGAAAGAGCCGCAACGGTTGGAATCAACATGCCATTTTTCAGTATATGGATTTTCGGCTACCTCACAATCCTCTGGCTGCAGAACCTTAGGGTCTTTCTCATGGGAGATGGCCTGGGCGGGGCAGGCATCCGCACATTTTTTGCACAGGCGGCAGAACTCGCGTACCCCGAATTTTCTCGGCTTGTCCGGAGCAAGTTCCAGGTCGGTGTAGACTTTGGCGATGCGATGTCTCGGACCGAATTTCTGGGTAATTAAAAGTCCGTTTCTGCCTGCTTCTCCAAGCCCGGCCTGAACGGCCATAGGAACACTCAATCCGGTATCGTTTCCTGACGGCGCTGCATAATAGCCAAGCTTCCTCAGAAAAACCGCGATTTTGTAAGCTACTTCTGCCATATTGGAGTAACTTTTCCCCACCGTGGCACTGGAAATGACTGACGGTGAGGTGCGTATAGCTTCGTAATCCTCTTCAAGAACGAAGACAATCACACTTTTTGGTTTGAAACCTGCATACTTCTCCCAATCAGGTTCAAATTTTGCATGTCCGAAAACTTCTACTCCCCCGCCTGACAGCATCTTTGGCAAATCCCATGGCAGATATTTGGTTCTGCCGTTGGGCATTTTACAAGGTTTTAGAATCTTCCTGCCCCAGGTAGAATAGGTCCAACGCTCGTCATAGGGTGCGATGCCGACTAGATCGGCTCCCAGGAGACGGGTTGCCTTTTTAACCATTTTACTGGCTTCTTCCTTTGATTCGAATTTCCACTGTTGGCCTTGTTGTCGCACACTTTCAACATCGATATTGTCCCAGTTGTACAAACCGGGTACCATGACAGGCTCATTAGCTATTTCATTGGTCATAGGATTTATGGGATAAAGCGGGATTACACTTCCCGGACCACCACCTGTTGCGTTAAATCCGGAATAATCAAATTCTACAGCCCAGGCGCCGGCGTTCAAGGCCTCATCCAACCCGGTCCAGCCTGTTTCATTATGGCGCTGGGTTAACATGGCACCCAAATGTTGAGTCTGGAAAAGAATGCTTGTTTCTGTATGTGTCGCTGGACGCCCTTTGATCCCAAGTCTTTCCGCATTTAGCGTGGGCAGGTCTTTCCCCGTATCTTTCTTGCCTGTGATTTTGGAAACATCGTCGTAATGAAACTTAATAGGAGTCTTGTTTGCTTCCGGGTCGAAAGTCTTTTCAAAGAAGTTATTCAGACTATTGTAACGTTGGTACTTTGCATCCACCTTGTATGGAAATTCCGAGGTTTCCGTGATCGGAGCCACGATGTCCGCAGCATCAGCCACCAAGGGACTAACGACCCCCTTCACCGCAGATGCCGAGGCTACAGCAGCTGCAGCTGCTCCAAGCATCGAGGCTTTTAAAAAATTCCTCCTGTTGATTTCTCCCATTCGAATCTTCCTCCTTAATAATAATTGCATGTCCTTTAAATTATTATAAAACTATTCTATTGATAGTGTCAAGAAATGTTCGCAAAAACCATCAGAACCCCTTAAGGCTAAATGTTTTATGTAAAAGCGTAAGTTGGGAAGAGTGTCAAGGGTGATGCGAGGGATACCGGAGGCCGTCAGGCCGAGGATATGCTCGGCATCATCCCATTGACACGTGCACCCTACCAAAACGCTTGAAGACGGCAAAGTCTCTTTCACCCCAAAGAGTAACCCTAAATCAAAGAGAGTTTGCTTGGCTAGCGCCGAGCGTCATGCTTTTCTGAATTAATGATTAAGGCTTACGCAGCTTTTGAACGTTCCTGCTCAATCGAAGTGATGATTTTTGGATTGATATAGGATCGGCCACTGCACCAGTCTTCGCTATACTCAATAAGGTAGCTGGTTACTAGCCGAATATAGGAATCCATACTTGGGAATATCCCAACCACCCGGGTTCTTCTACGTACTTCTCGGTTGAGTCTTTCCAGCAGGTTGGTTGACGCGATCTTTCTTGAATCAATCTCTGCAAAGCTGAAAAACTGTAGTGAGTCTTCCAACCCTTCTTCCAGAGTTTTAATGGCTTCAGGATATTTGGCCTCAAACTCATCCATCAGAGAATTAGCGTATTTCTTTGCACTGCTATAGTCTGGTTGAAGCCAGATTTGCTTTAGTTTATTAGCAAACGCTTGCTTATCTCGACCGGATATATGAGCGAGGATGTTCCGCATAAAATGCACTTTACAGCGTTGCCAGGAACACCCGATAAAGGACTCTTGAACAGCTTTAACTAACCCTTTATGGGCATCTGAGACAACCAGCCAGACTTTCTCTAGTCCTCGTGACTTTAACTTTTCGAAGAGACTGGTGTAGGTTGCTGTGGACTCTTCTGGCATGGGCTCTACGGCCAGAATATCTCGTTTGCCTTCTAGATCAATACCCGTTACAATCAGCACTGCCATATTTTTGACCCTTCGATCATCTCGGATTTTCTCATAGAGAGCATCCACCCAGAGTACGGGATAGACTTTATCGAGACTTCGATTACGAAAGGCTTCAACCTGTTCGTTCAGTTCTTTAGCGATGCTTGATACCTGACTTCGTGACATGGAGTCAATGCCTAAGGACTTAGTGAGTTTCTCTATTTTACGGGTGGATACGCCATTAACATAGGCTTCTTGAATCACATTCATCAAGGCCAATTCAGAACGTTTCTTACCTTCCACAAAGAAAGGGATATAGCCGCCATTTCGCAGTTTGGGTACCATTAAATACAGTGTCCCCATCCGGGTATCGAAACGGCGAACGCGATAGCCTGATCGATACCCTTGACGTTCAGTAGACCGTTCTGATTTTTCAGCACCTAGCTTTGCATCCACTTCTGCTTCCATCAGCCTTTCGCAGAGCCATTTTAACATAGCCTGCATGGGATCTTCTTCGGTTACAAATTTCATTAGCATTTTTTCAAAAGGTACGGTAGAATTTGGGTAAGCCATCGGTTAACAACTCCTTTTTGGTTTGCTTCAGCACTTACCTTTTCGGAGTTACCGATGGCTTTTCCTTTTTTACTTTTGCGAACTTAATTGTACTCTATCATTTTCTCTCGCTTGTAAACTTTATTGTAAATTCAATTAATATATAATATCTATGATTTTCAAGACAATGGCACTTGCTAATTTAGTGACACATCTTTAGTTTATGCTTAGTTGCAATATGATTTAAGGATGAATACTTTGGTTAATGTTCGATGGAATTATATCATCAGAGTTTTAAGATTTAAAGCTTACAACATATTAGAAACCAGATAACTAGTCATTATTATTGATTGGACACAATGCTATAGTTTCGGATTCGATTCCGATTGAATCTCATTGGAAGATCAGTGAAAAATAATGTGACCTTATAGTAAAGAATAATGTTTACCAATGGACTGTTTTTATTTCAAAAACTTCCCTGTATGTTTATTATTACAGGAGGTTGAGAAATGGACTATAAGGCTATCGGAGAAAGAATAAAACAAGAACGAAATAAAATGGGACTTACACAATTTCAACTTGCTGAAAGCATTGATATATCACCTCAATATGAAGGCAAGATAGAACGAGGTGAAAAGCGATTTTCATTTGAGACGATTGTGAATCTATCAATTGCTTTAAACACTACACTAGATTATCTTGCATTCGGTCATAGAGATAGTGATAAAAGTCCTGAAAGGTTAGAAGAGGAGCTATTAGCTAATAAACTATCGGAAGGACAAATAAGTTTGTTAAACGATATTATTCGAGCTATGTTAGTTCATAAAAAAAGAGGTTGAAATAGGGGTAGAGCACCTAGAATGGGTAATCTACCCCCGTTTTATATTGACAATAAGTACTGAGAGTGACAATTGATGTTTACTGTTAGGGACTTTTGGTGTAAAATGGAATGATAAAATGCTAATACCTGTAAAATATGTTGCTATAATGTTTAGAAAGAGTAAAGTAAAATATTGTTGATAAATAGAGATAATTAATAGGTGAGGTGATCTTTTTGTATGAAAAATGCTTTATATAAGAATATTCCTATTTTTATGGGGTTAGGGGGATTGTTAGTAAGTTCCATTGTTTGCTTTACCTATTACAGCATACAAGTAACCTTCTATAACTATTTTTGGATATGTGTTATTGCATTTTCAACTGTCATTAGTATATTCTGCGGCCTCTGGATGAAAAACATAATTTATTATGCCTATAAAGACCCGCTCACGGATCTTTATAACCGTAGATACCTCTATGAAAAGTTAGAATCAGAACTAAAAAGGTTGAATCGTTCAAAGACTGCACTTTCATTAGTCATAATTGATATTGACCATTTTAAAAAGGTAAATGATAGATACGGGCACTTAGCTGGGGACAAGCTTCTCACACGGATTTCGAAAATTTTCACAGAAAATTCTAGGGAGATTGATACTATTGCACGGTGGGGAGGCGAAGAGTTTGCTATTATCCTCCCTGATACAGATAACCAAGGAGCGTTAAAATATGCGGAGAAGATAAGAAAGGCAATAGAGAAATCCCAAAAATGTTTTGGTGTTACTGTGTGCATTGGATTGGCAACAATTGATAAACCAATTGATATGGATATATTATTTGCAGAAGCTGATAAAGCATTATTCCAAGCAAAGTCAGTTAGGAATAAGGTTGTAGGAGTAACTCTCTTATTAGGAGAAATCCCCAAAAATTAACACAGGTGGTATCTATTTTTATGTCAAATAATTCAGAACTTAAGATTGAGATTGAACAAATAAGACATCTTTTAAATACAGTTGTTACTGATTTAGGAGTAAATGACTGTAATTATAATATCATATTGGATATTAGTACAAGGATGGATAAATTGATCTTGGAGTACTTAGAAAATGAAAGATAGGGGGATTGAGTTTTGCGTTATCAGGAAACTATGCAGTTAATGGAAGCATTGAAACAACATCCTGTTCAGGGGACGCTTATCATTTTGTTAATAGTTGCACTTCTTGCATTCTTGATTTATCTTGATAAAAAGAAAAAATAGTTTTCAATGAGATAGAGAGGACATTCCTCTCTCTTCTGCATTAATAGGGATTTTTTTGCAAAACTTTGATGATTTAGCTGCTTGATGGTACTTGAAAAACTTAAGTTTACTGTCCGTTTTAATGTACACAGTGCATGATATAATAGAATTGGAGGTGTAGAATATGAAAAAACTATCTACTGCAGCTGATACAAAAGACATATCATTGACCATTTACAATGGAGGCTTTGGTGCTGTCAAGGAAACACGTACCGTATGCCTTACGGGGGCTGAGACTGAGCTTGTTTTTGCTGATGTAGCACAGCAAATAGAAACTGATTCTCTTTTGGCGGAGGGCTTGAATATCTTGGAGTTCAACTATGATTATGACTTGATTGATAGGGGTAAGCTCCTCAAAAAATATATTGATAAGGAAGTCTATTTAAAAGACAGAAAAACCGGTGAAAAGAAAAGCTGCCGTCTTTTATCGATAGAAGGAGCTGGCAGATGCGTATTAGAGGACAGTGATACGAAGGAAATATATATCGATACGCAGGCAGAGCTTGTTCTCCCTTCCTTGCCATCAGGGCTTATAGTAAAGCCTGCGCTTGTATGGAAAATTGGGAAGTCGACATCTGAAGATGTTAAGGTATCCTATCTTAGTAAGGGCTTCAATTGGAATGCAAACTATGTCGTAGAGATTTTGGAAAAAACTTTAAACATTGCTGGCTGGGCAGAAATTGAAAATCAAAGTGGTGCAACATTTGAAAATGCCAAAATAAAGCTTATTGCCGGAGATGTCAACAGAATTCAGGATGATGAGGAAACCGACTATGAAGGACGAATGTATGTATGTGAATCTTCTGCAGCACCTCAAGCGGAAGAAAAAGCTTTTTTTGATTATCATATGTATACATTGAATAATCTGACGACATTGAAAGATAATCAGACTAAACAAATCAATATTTTGAATGGGTTGGGTATCCCTTATAAAAAATACTATAGGCTTGATTTGCGTGAAGAAAAGGCTAACGTCATTATTGAGTTTTCAAATAAAAAGGAATCTGGATTAGGCATAGCAATACCAAAGGGAAAGATCAAGCTGTATAAAACTGATGATGCCGATAACTCACTTGAATTTATAGGTGAGGACAAAATAGATCATACACCAAAGGATGAGGAAATCAAGCTATCGATAGGGAATGCTTTTGATATAACCTTTGATTTCACAGAATCTGACAGAAAGAAATTAAACGGATTTGAACACTACAAATATGAGTGTGTTATCAAGAACCATAAGGCGGAGGAGGCAGAGGTACATTTCGAGCATTATGCATGGGGAATTTGGGAAATGGTTTCTGCAACACATGAGTATTCGAAGAAATCTTCAGGTCTAATTGAGTTCTCTATTAATGTGCCGGCTGACAGTGAGATAAAGGTAGAATTTGAATATAAAGTTGACCAGCGTACAGAAATTGTTATAAAGAAATGATTTTTAAATTCTTACGAGTGAGGAATATGATATGGAGAACAGTGTATTAGAACGATATAAAAACTTGAAAACCCTTGTTATAGACCGTAAAAAGCAATTTGACAGACTAATTAACTTCATGGAAAATGAAACCACATGGCTGACTGCGCCTGCAAGTACAAAGTATCATTTGTGCAAAGAGGGCGGACTTTTGGAACACTCGGTTAATGTGGCTGAAACCATGGTGAGAATAAAGGCTGCCATAGCACCGCATATTACCGATGAAAGCTGTGTTATAGTTGCGTTGCTGCATGACCTGGGAAAAACTGGTATGCCGGGAAATCCTCAGTATTTTGTAAATGAACCAACAGATAGGCAAAAACAATACGGCTATCCTGCCAGTACCCCTTATAGGTTTAACACTGACCTAATTTATTTGAGTGTACCTGTCAGGAGTATATATTTAGCGCTTCAGTATATCAGCTTGGAGGAGGAAGAAGTGCAGGCAATTGTCTACCATGATGGACAATATGTTGAGGACAACCGTTCTTGTGCTACCCATGAAGTACCACTCACATTACTTTTGCAGTACGCCGATAGTTGGAGTGGTTTTGTTATTGAAAAATGATGTGATTTGAAAAAAACAAAACTTGCAGTTGTTACATATTGCCGATATTAAGAAGGGGGGTAATTTCAATGCCAACTGCTTTGGATATTCTTAATTCAAATAAAAAATATTGTTTTAATCCATCGAAGGATAATCCCAATGATCTACCGGATCAAACGGGAATATATATGATAAGTGCGAAAAACAGGGATTGTCTTGAGAAAATAATGGTGGATGTCGTGTTCCCTGAGCTGGATGGTTTTCCTATTATTTATATTGGAATATCAGAAACACAGGGTTTGAAAAAAAGAGATTACCGAAACCATTTTGATGGAACAGCAAGGAAATCTACCTTACGAAAGAGCTTGGGTTCTTTGTTTAAATGGCAAGCAGATAGATTATATGACAAAGGCGGTAAATATAAGTTTAAACCTGATTGTGAGCAAAAGCTTTCAAGATGGATGCAAGAGAACCTGATTATGTATTATTGGCTTGTTGATACTGGCTTATCTGATTTAGAAACAAAACTCATTGATGAATTAAATCCTCCATTGAATATTGCAAAGAACAAATGTCCAGTTAATAAGGAGTTCAGAAGGTATTTGTCCGAGTTGCGCAATTGAATTATAAGCATAGAAACAATATTTGGAGGGGAAGAGATGAAGAAATATAGCGGAAGTGGATTGACACCATTGTTTTATTCTGAAATATCGTCAAGCTATATGCTGTATGATATATTCAAAAATCAAGAACAGATTATATTACAACTTATAAAGGAGCAGTTTAATCTACTGCCGGATAAGATTATTGTTGAAAGAGAACGTGCATATCCAAAGAAAGGTTCTATTGATATATTTATTGAGTTTATGAATGCTGACAAGAAGCATGCCTTACTAATAGAAGTAAAGGTACATGATTATCTAAGTGCGACCGAAGGGCAAATCAGTACATATTATAATGCGGTGGTTGAAGATAGTGTATATGATGAGGTATATTTCATTTATCTGACACAGTTTACAGCAGATAATGATTTCAAAGGAATTGCAACTCCGAAAACAATAGACGAAGCGAAAAAAGGCAAAGAGCTTATAAAAGAGCAGTTTGTACATATCTCATGGGAACAGATGCACACATTCTTAAATAAACACTATGAGATACTGACAGAGGAACAACAGTTAATAGTTTCGTTAAACAGACAATGGATATTGCAGCAATGCGAAGCCGATTTGGAGAGCAATAAAATTGATGTAGGAGAAAGAGGGCTTGAGGATTACTTCTTTGACGCAAAAATAGATATTAGGAGCAGGTTGCCCTTTGGAAATGAGGTTTGTGAAAATAAAAGACAAATTTGGAGAGTAGATACATCCACATTGGAGGAAAAGCAACTCGACGCTGTTTTAGATGTAATTAAAATACATTCTGGGTCAAATGCGGTAAATAAAATAAAACAATATAAAACTGAAGAATTAACCTTGCAGGGTGCCAAGGATTTTTTAATGCTGATGGCACAAAGCATTGAGGACTGGAAACTTTTATCGTTTTATTCAAAATTGTTTCTTCTTGCGGAAAAGCTAAGCTACTTGAAATTTAACGGTACAGGGACAAGGGGTTTTTCTATTAAGCTTGAAATTCAAGGAAAGGGCGAAATAAGCCTATGTACCATATACAAAAACAAAACAATAGATTTTTCACTTAAGAGGTGATAGTTTTGAAAGAGAAAGAACTCATTGATAAAACTGAGAAAATAATTGAGGAATACAATTCAAATACAGCAGATGATAAGACTTCTTTTAACATCTTTACAATCCTTCGTGAGGAAGATGAAGAAGTTATGTTGCATTCAAGATTCATCTATGAGCTTCTTAATCCTAGAGGATCTCACATAATGAAGCAAAAGTATCTTTCTCTGTTTTTGAATGTACTTGAAAATAAGGCTGGTACACCATTGCCGCATTTTTTAGATGAACATTTGTTAACAGCAACCGTTTATAGAGAAAGGTTTAACATTGATTTACTGATTTACCTCCCCGATGGCTATACAATGATAATTGAAAACAAAATTTATGCATATGACCAGCAATCACAGCTTGATAGGTACTTTAATACCGTTGTAAATCAATGCAGGCGTGATGAAAATAAGATATTCATTGTTTACCTTACTCTTGACGGTCATGAGCCAACAGAACAAAGCAAAGGAAAACTGAAACACGATATCTATCAAATTAGTTATGCAAGTGAAATTGACCATTGGCTTGAAATGTGTTGTGACGAATCTACTAAATATCCTAATCTCTATGAGACAGTTATGCAATATAAAAGACTTGTGTGTCAACTGAGTGGTAAGATTGATTGCGAGGATGGTGGTATGATGAGTGAAATTGCCAATCTTATCTTAATGGATAAGGAATCTTTGGAAAGTGCTATCAATATTAATGGTGCTCTAAATATTGCAAAATCCCGAGTGATTTTACAGCTATTTAAAGCTTTGGAATCCGAAATGCGTAAAGCTGGTTATAAAAAAATATCTTCTGATGAAATGGAACTTGAAGCTATTGAAAATTACTATAATGCTAAAGAAATAATTTGGCAAAGGTATCTCGTAAAGAGTTACTCTGGTAATTATGAATTCTGCTTCGCATTTGAGATTGATGACCGTTTGTACTATTACTTTGCATTTACCACAAAGGGAGAATGTGAAATTATTGAAAAAGCAGATATTGGAAAACTGCATCCGCAAATATATAAGAAATGTCTTAACGCTATTCGTAAGGCACATAATATTGAAAATATCAAAAGAGCAGCATCTGGTAGCTTAATATGGGATTATATTTATGATTCATCCGGTAAGGATTATAATTTTAAAAGATTTTCAGAAAACTGTATAGAACTTTATGGCAATATTTACAGTGAAGCGAAAAGGATTTGTGAAGAACTTACTCCTATTATAAGGCGGGTAGAATCTGAGTTATGATTGATAGACTATTACAAGAAAGGTGATTGTATGATGCTAAAAAGGATTGATGATTTGCAGTTGAAAGTTTCTGCAAAGAACTTTAAAGTGGATAAAGATGTGAATTTGTGGGGTGGAGCGGATGTTGTCATTACTGATGCTATGACAAAAGATCTTGAACTATGGCAAGGAAATCCACCTTTTGTTGTAGGGATTGGAAAGCTTGGGTTTGCTGGGAGACAGGTGGTCTGTACAAAGCTTGCCAGAGAATTAAGTTATGTTTTCTATGAACTTAAAGATATTTTCCAAGAATATATTGATTACAATAATAAATATGAATTCTATGGAAGGCTTGCTTCGGCAGCTCGTATTGCGGATTGCTATAAAGATGAAAAAAATATGCTGATAGAAACAATCAATGAAGCCAAAAGAATGGCAGAAGAGATCATAAATATTGCATATTATTATTTTGCATATGGCTCAAATATGAATTCGGTACAAATGTCAGAGAGGTGTCCTGGAGCAAAGATTGAAGCTAGGGTTAGGCTTCAAGGATTCAGATTCATCATTAATGAACGAGGTGTTGGCTCAATTATTGAGGATAGCTTATCACATACTGATGGAATTCTATGGAGTATAACTAAGGAACATATTGATATACTAGATGAGCGTGAAGGCGTTAAGCACAACACATACTTTAGAAAGAATATTACTGTTATGAGTCTGGAACAAGTTGAAAGACAATACGAAGCGCTTGTTTATATTGCATCAAACAATAAACTTGGGAAACCAAGACTAGGATATTTAGAACGAGTTATCGAAGGGGCTCAGGAAAACGGAATAGATAGCGATTATATTAGAATTTTGAAACAGAATTGGGAATAGAGCATTTACTTTACAAAATTTAAGGGGTTTGTTAATCTACTTGTGATAATCCGAAATTACCCCTACTACGATTGATTAAGCTTTAGGACACATAAAAATAAGTTAAAATTTTGAAATGAAGATATAAAAATATGAATTAGACTAAAACAAAGCAGAGCCTTTTAATGGGTAAAAGACTCTGCTTATTTTCTTAAGAAATCTGATTTAGGATCAATGACAGTTCTGAATTCATATCCCCTTGTATTCATTGAAGCCATTTTTAAAGCGACTAAATTTATATCAGTATAAAGTGCTTTAGCAATTTGCTCAATATCGTAACCGCCATAGGCATATGTGAAAATCTCATCATCCGGTAAAAGAATTTCTGATGCAAATAAATTGGCTTCATATTCAGGACGGCTTTTCATGTCATAAAGCATAAATTCCTGCAAGCAAACTCGTTTTGCTAAATCACGATGAAAAATATCATGGCCTAATTCATGAGCACAAACAAGCTTTTTTGTGTAGGAGTCTAATTTTTCATTGATAACAGCAAATCGATTTTTCTTAAGATATTTGTACATTCCCTTTAGGTTGCCTAGATCGGCATAGAAAACTTCTACACCTGTTGCCTTACATATTTCAAATGGGTCTCTGGTATCATATTTTTTTATAAGATCGTAAGCGACTGATTGGATATAGTCTCTATTTGGCATGATGGATTCACCCCCTATCATAATCAGCATATCAAATAACATATCCTAAAAAACGGACAGTGATTATTTATCTGTATCCTCAATATATTTTTTTGGAGTATACTTCTTATTATTATCTTTAGCTTTCCAGTACATTTCTGTGATGGCTCTAAATACCTTGTCTTTATCTGCTTCATTCAACTCACCGCCTGCAAATAAGCCGCCAAGTTCTTCCACAAGTATTTTCGCATCTTTCTTGCCGCGAGTACCATATTTCGTTGCTGCTTCTTGGATAAAATTATCTTCTTCTTTCATTAATTCTTCGATAGTGGTGCTTAAAGCAATACATAGCTTATTCAGAATGGCAACATCCTTTGGATAACGTTGATTGCTTTCATAATTTTGAATTGAACGTAATGAAAGACCGGTCTTATTAGCTAACTCCTGCTGACTCATTTCTGCCAAATTCCTGAGTTCTTTAATTTTATCACCAAACAACATGATTTTGACTCCCTCCTATTTTGACGCATTTTATATGCAACATAGTTCATAATAATTTCATTGACAAACGAAAGTATGTTCGTGTATAATTTGAACAAGAAACATGCAACTTCGTTCGTAATAAATATACCACTATATGTTGCCTATAGTCAACATGAAATATAAGGAAGGTAGATAACATGAGAAAAGAGAGTCGGGTAATGAAACAATGTGCGTTAATGTATAAAGGCTTAAATATTGATCGAGAAACTGTCTTACACAAAACCAAGCTATTAATGAAAATATATAGACCAGTGGTTTGGTCAGCGTCAAATCGAGTGTTTGAGGTTTGTGAGAGTGCTGAAATATATTGCAGTAAGAGGATGGAGGAAGCACTGGAATATCTGGCATACTATGCACCAGATACAGAACAGGAAAAGTTTTCGGAGAAAGTTAGATCGTTATTTGAAACACAGTGGTTGATATCATTAATTGACAGCACGATGAACAAAATTTACGAGTATCCTGACAATGGGAAAATATATCATGAAATTTTGAGCAAGCAATATTTAACCGTTTATAAATATACTGAGCAGGAAATGCTTGAATTGCTAAACATGGAGAGAAGCACTTATTATGACAAGAAGAAAGAAGCGATAGATCTATTTGCAATTTGCCTTTGGGGCTATACGATTCCATCAATGAGAGGATTATTTGGAATAGCAGACGGAGAGTCCATAGAAATACCAAACTTTTTTAAGTTATAAGTGCCCCGACTAATTCCCGACCTTAACCCGATAAAGTTCCGACTGATTCCCTACTGCTTTCCGACAAACGACATGTTACACTAGCTATGCTGGTGAATTATGGCTTTAAATTATTCAATATTAGGACGATGATTGCAATGGATAGGAAGGCAGATTCTATTATCTGAAGTGAAGCTGGATTTGACCATCTGCTTATTTCTGGGGTCAAAGTATAGTAAGAGTGTGTAGCTTTTTGAAAGTATTTGCATAAAACCATTTACAGACATTCGTATTTATGGTAAATTATATATGCAAAATAAAAAGCAGTCGAAGTATGAAGCTACCCGCTTCAAAAAGAACTATGCTGAAGGTTTGAAAGTGTTGCGACGATATTATTGAATTTCTCTTTACTGAGATTTTGTCTATAAATATATGTCCGTAGCTTTCCTATTCACATAGGGAATCTGCGGACTTTTTGTTTTGTAAATAAAACAAAAAAAGGAGATATTATTATGGGAAATTTGAATCATGTGAATTTAACACCAAATGTTAGAACAATCGGTGTTGCTGGAGGCACTGGTGATGGTAAAAGTGAAATCACTAGTACATTTGCATCTCCAAGAGCAAAAAAAATTATTGGTAAAAGTGTTGGAGAGACAAATTCAACATTAAAGGAACGGGTAGTGGTTTATTCAGAAGCTCTAGTTAATGAAATAATTGTTGCAGTTAAATTAAGAGACGACATCTTTGAAAGACAAGATTTTATCGATCTTATTGTTGTAGCTATGTCAAAAGTGGTGCGTGACAATGGGAAAGTTATAGCTTATGTTTCAGGTAAGGCAAATGAGGATTTTATTACTTTTTTGCTTGCTGAAATAACAACAAAAGTTAATTCGAGAGCAATACTTTCATTTCTTACTGAGGATGAAATTGACAAGTTGGCGACGGACGTTTCTAGTGTGTTAGAAAATAATGATTTTTATAAAAACAACTATTCTATCTACAACACGGCTAAGAACAACTTGGGAAATATAGAAGTGAAGGACAACTCTGCAAAAATGTTCGGAGCAATAAGGAGTGAAGTTGAAAAATCATTTGATCAATTAGATAAAAATATTCTGGATCAATTATGGGATATATGGAATGGTGTTAATCAATCTTTGAAGTGTTTATTTTTTAATTATTTCCAAAATGATGATATCTCGAAAGATGGGTATTATTACTTTGTGATTAATCTGGATGAACAAGAATCTAGTAGTGATTTTGTTGATGCAATGTTTACCTCAAATGACTTGCGTAAAGGGGACAAGCTATCAATTGAGGTGCTATGTTCTGAAATAGTGATGTATACACCGATACATGAAAAAATTGCAGAAATGATTAAATCCAAAGAGAATACAAAGAATGTGCTTATGGGCAAGGATGGGAATATAGCAATTGGAATATATGATACAAGAGGCCTATATCATACTAATTCTGGTGAGGATGATAATTTAGAATATTTTACGGAACTTTTATATGGTATCAATTATGATGCATTAATGCTAGTCTGTCCGCTTACAGGAGATACCAATGAAGCAAAGCTTAGAGAACTTTATTCAAACTCTATGAAGAAATACAATAAGCAAATACCGGTGTTCATTTTGAATAATAAGGTTGACCTTTTTATAGACGCATTGAACAAAGAACTCAGTAGTGAAGACCCGCTATCAATAGAAGTTTCCAATGAAGTTTTATCTTTTAATGAAATAAAGAATAAAGTTAATGATAAAATGTCTACTATTAGAGAAGAGCTACAGAAATCTCAGCATAAAAATAGGAAATCTTCTGAAATACTTTCTTTACCGTGTTATCTGAAAAAGGACAACAATATGACTAGGGAGCTTTTAATAGAATATAATGCTATTAATGCTATTAGAATTATGGTTGAAGAAATGACACAGCACCTACAAGCTAATGCTGTGAAAATAAAATTTGTCCTGTCAGATAGTGGAGAGTCAAATATTTTACCTTGTATTAATGAAGATGCTGTAAAGAGTCTTGTTGTGAATACTTTTGCTCTTCCAGAAACCGAAAAAAAAGTATTTGCACCATCTCTTCTTGATATAGCAGATAGTGTGGGTAAAACTCCACATGGAAATGCTTATAATGCTCTACGTAGAAGGTTAAAGAATGGTAATGGATATACGTCTAATATCATTGAAGAATACTTTTATAATTGTAAGTCCTTCTCAGTGAATTTTCCTGGCAATCTTAAAAACTTTGTGACAAAGGATTTTATAATAAAATTATTAGATACTGCTGTTGAGTATAAGGGTGGAGCGTTTAAAGAAAGTGATGGAAGTAAAAGACTGAATGAAATAATCATTAACAGTGGGTACTTTAATACTTTGGAGTTTGTTGCTCAAATGCTCTATTTTAAAGCATTGATGGATGCTGAAAACCAAGGTTCATTTAGCTTTGGAATGAAATTTAATAGATTTCTAAACAATTGCAATCCTTATTTTAATAAGGCAGAAATCAATGAAGGTGCTTACATTGATGCAATTATTAAAACTTTATCATTAGCAATAAATAAAGCAGCAGATTTACATGTTTTATACGTTTAAATAGTAGCTGCTTGATACAATACAAAAATTAAATATGATCCAAGAAAGCTATCGAAGTATGAAGCCACACGCTTCAAAAAAGACCTATGCTGAATGTAAGAAAATGTTATGACGATATTATCGCAAACCAATTTAACTATCTGGTTTGGTATTATTTGGTCCATAACTTTCCTATTCACATGGGGAAGTTATGGACTTTTTGTATTGTGGTAAAACGTCTAAATTAAGCATTTCAGAAAGATACTAAAATCTTGATAACTTGGATTGTATAAATACAGAAAGGAAAGATATCATGCGAAAAGAGAGCAAAGTTAATAAACAATGTACATTTATGTATAAAGGTCTTAAGATTGACCGCACAGCGGTCCTACATAAAAGCAAAATGCTTCTGATGATGTACCGTCCTGTGGTATGGTCTGTATCAAATCGTGCGAATGAGGTATGTGAAAGTGCTGAATATTATAGTAGTAAAAAAATGGAGGAGGCGCTTGAGTATTTGGCTAACTTTGCTCCAGATATTGAGCAAGAGAGGTTTTCTGTACAGGTTAGATCTTTATTTGAAACACAATGGCTAATTTCTTTGATTGAATCAGCGATGAGCAAAATACATGGCTATCCTGAAAATGGGAAGCTCTATTATGAGATTTTAAGCAAGCAGTTTTTAACAATCGATAATTATAATGAGAGAGAGATGTTGGAACTACTGAATATGGAGAGAAGTACTTATTATGATAAGAAAAGAGAAGCGATTGATTTGTTTGCAATATGTATGTGGGGATATACTATTCCATCAATGAGAGGAATGTTTGAAACCACAGGGGATGAAGTTGATATTCCATGCTTTTTCAAGGCATAAACCGCCCCAACATATACCCGACAATAACCCGATTAATACCCGATAGTTTCCGTACTGTTATCCGACATCAAGCATGTTACAATGACTATGCTGGTGGATTTTGATTTTAAATAATTTAATTACAGATGCAACTGCCTCAGACCATTTTGGTTTGGGGCTTTTTTTATGCCCTTTTTTAATTAGCAAATAAATATACGGCGTATATGGCCGGAGGTGATTTTCACTTCCGGTCTTTTTTTATGCCCAGAAACAGGAGAAAACCAATGAAAAGATGGGAAGCTTACATAGCTCGTTATCCATGATCTCCAAATTTCGCTAGATAAATTACAAAACGAAATTTGGAGGTTATAAAAATGGATAAGAAAAAGAAGTTTTGTATTCGTATTGAAGATACAATTCAGGAAGTTTCAGAAGAAGTGTACAGAGAGTATTTCAAGATGGAGCGCCGTGAGCGTTACTTGGAAGAGCGTGATCTGGTAAATGGAAAGGTCCTTTACTCAGATCTGGATAATGTTCATCAAGACGTGTTGGGCGAAGATATTCTTGTTGACTCGATTGTTGAGGATATCTGTGAACTTGTGACTACTAAAATCATGGTTGAAAGACTACGAGAATGCCTGGTTCTATTACCAGATGAAGAGTTGGATTTGCTTATCCAGCTCTTTTTTAATGAAAAAAGTGAACGCGAGTTGTCGGCAGAGAGAGGTATTCCAAGAAAAACAATCAGTTATCGCAAAGACAAAATACTGAGCAAGCTAAAAAATTATTTATAAAAATTCAAAAAAGATTCGCCCACCCCCCCTCATTTTTCGGCTTAGAAGTGAGGGGGTAATTTTTTCCTTCTCATTGCTCCTTGAAAACTGAATATACGATATATCAGGAAAACCACCTTTGCAGCCCTTAAAAGGCAAGCAACATAAGCGGATCGCCATGACCGTCATTGACGAGAGCGACTAAATCCGGCTTGAAATAGCCCGTGGAACGGCTAATTGCGATGACTAGCAAAGGGATAAATAATGATACTTCTGCCTTGAACGCCTTACCGCATTGGGCAGCCTGCAATAAACGACAGGATAACGCTCATTTGGCTTGAGAACTTATAGCCATGTTAGCTTATATGATGTTTCCAAGAACAACCTGATGTATCCCCTTAGTTGTGTCAGGGGCGTTGAGAACAAATTTGACACATAAAAATCTACTGTTCAAACGAAATGCTTGACAGCAGAAACTATGCGGTGGACTGTACATTAGTGGGTTAATAAAATTCCCAAACAGCCTGTGCAGGCCACCGTATCATTGTGCTGTCAAGTTTAATATTAAACGAGGAGAGAAAAGAATGTTTGAGATAAACATGACGGATGAAGTGAATATGCATCAATATCTCAAAAAGAGTGGATGCAGAAATGAATTGAAATATTTATTCACCTATGAGAATAAGTATATATTTGCTATAAAAGAAAACATGACCTTGAATTGTTACTATGTGGTCAATATTTCAGAAGCTTCAATTGAGCCAATTTTAAGAAGTAAACATAGTTTTAGTGAGGCTATTCAGAATAAGCTCGTTGAGAAACTTAGTGAGTCACCGTATTATAAAGCTGCGCTTCCTAAAAGTCCGCTAGAAATGATTGATTATATTTTTAGAAAACTGATGACGGAAAAAGGATTTGTCATTAGAGAAAATCAAATTGAGCTTTCAAAAACTATGTATGAGGGCATTAAAAATAACCATGTTGCAATTTGTGAAGCAGAAGTTGGTACTGGAAAGACCTTCGCTTATTTAGTTGCCAGTTTAGTCTATGTCCTATACGAAAGGAAAAGGCGAATCCAATCGGGGAAGTTTACCTATTTAGATGGGGAAGACTGTTATATCCCATGTGCCATATCGACTTCAAGTATAGATTTGCAAAATGCCATAATAAAAACTTATGTACCGGTCCTTTCTGAACTGTTGATAAAGCAAAGAATCATTGCCAAACCATTGAGTGCTGTTTTGAGAAAAGGAAAGGATCATTATTTTTGTCAAATGAGATATGATCGACTGATGGATTATTTGAAGACCAGTCAAAAGGCAATAGATATCGAGTTATTAAGCAAGTTAAAAGGGATGAAGATTTCGGAAGGAAGTATTGATCTTGATGAGTATAAGGGTCTAAAAAATCATATTACTCAAAAAATAAATGTTCCAAAATCCTGTGAAATTGCATGTCCATATTATAAAAACTGTAGATATATTACACACATGGACAATGTGAGATCAGCTATCCACGACTTTCAAGTGTGTAATCACAACTATTATCTCGCAGACACGGTTAAGAGAGATAAGGGAAAGCATACATTGTTGCCAGAGCATGCATTGGTCATTTTTGATGAGGCTCATAAATTGACAGAAGCAGCCATTCAGATTTTAGGGACAAGTTTTACAAGTGATAGTGTCCATACAATAGCGAATATTTTAAAGAGTAATTTGAAAGGCAACAAAGCTTACCTCACTACAGCTAAGAGAATGATAGAAGACATGGAAATTACTAAATCGAGATTCTTTACTGCTTTAACTTCAAGGATTAATTCAGAATCTATTGATGATGACGCATCTCAGATAAGAATTGTAATTGGCTATAATGAAAAACAGATGTTACTTAAGATAATTAGCCAAATAGAGAAGATTAAGGCATTCTGTGTAATAGACATTTCAAAAAATAGAAATTTAGAAATATTGATTGCTGAAATTATTGAACAAGTCAATGTTTTCTATCGAGATGAAAACATCATTTATTGGCTTGAGAATCCTGGCAGTGAAAGGTTCATTTCAGTCTGCTCAATACCAACGGATTTGGAACGGCAATTACGCAACTTGCTTTGGGTAAATGGGATACCAAAGATAGTAACCTCTGGAACCCTCTCAGATGATAACGGATTTGATTACTTCAAGCGGACTACGGGCATTGACAAGATATCTAGCGATTATATCAAGGAAACAAGCTGCAAATCACCATTTGATTATCGAAACAATGCCCTGTTGTATGTCAGCGAAAAGGTTCCATTTCCGGATAAACAAAGTACGGATTATATATCAGCACTAGCTGAAGAAATCTTAAATCTAGTAAAAACAACTTCAGGGCATACAGCAATCTTATTTACGTCATATACATTACTTTCTAAGATTTATGAACTAATAAAAGACCAAATTGAATTTCCAATCATTAAGATGGATAAGAGCGTGAAGAACATCGTTGAAACTTTCAAAAAGAGTAGAAACGGTGTTCTTTTTGCTACCGGATCATTTTGGGAAGGTGTTGACTGCCCTGGAGACATATTATCATCGTTAATCATCGTTAATATACCATTTCCAACGCCAACGCCTATTCTTGATTACAAAAAAGAGGAGCTTGCTGATATAAAAACATTCATTGATACAATTGTTTTTCCAGAAATGATAATCAAATTAAAACAGGGTATGGGAAGGCTGCTTAGATCTGAAACCGACACAGGAGTTGTTGCAATCCTGGATTTTAGAATTAGTACTAAAGGTAAGTACAGAAGGAGAGTTTTAAGAGCACTGTCAGATTACCGTGCTACTGATTCGCTGGATGAGGTGAATAGGTTTTTGCATCAAGTAAAGTCGGTGGACTACTTTTGTGACTCGAAATAAAAGAACATGTGACTGAAGAAGCACCTCGTGAAAGGAGGATTTTATAGATATGCCTATGACATTAAGAGAAATGAAAGAAATAGATATTAGAACTGTTGATCCAGATACATTGGTAGATATTAAAACAGTAACTGTAAATACGGATTTGCCAATAGATGAGCGTAAAAAGGATTACATCAGGCAAGTGAAAAATCCTTATTGCTTTAAATGTGGTAAGGTTGTTGTAAAAATGAGTTTTGCAGAAACAACAGCAACTCTTGAAGATCAGCTGGAAAATTATTTTAGGAACTTATAGAACAGTAGAAGCAAAACTTTAAAAGTGCTTTCCTAATATCTGGACGCTGGGTAAGTTCTGTGCTATGCTTTTATTGGACTATTTCAGTGAAGCCTAATGTGTTTAAAGTTTTGCTAATACTTTAAATAACAGGAGGCTTTGCAATGGAATTTATAAAAGGCGAAAAGATTTATAATGTTGCAATCTATGTGAGACTATCGAAAGATGATGGTGACAAAGAAGAAAGCGACAGCATTTCAAACCAAAAGGAACTAATAAAGGATTATTTGAAGTCGAAATCAGATGTACAGATTGTTTCTGCTCATGTCGATGATGGCTTTAGTGGAGTTGACTTTAATCGTCCTGCTTTTCTTGAAATGATGGAAGAAATCAAGACGGGCAAGGTCAATTGTGTTGTTGTTAAAGATCTTTCACGATTCGGAAGAAATTATATTGAGGCAGGGAAATACATTCAAAAAGTATTTCCTTTTCTTGGTGTGCGCTTTATAGCCATCAACGATCATTATGATAGCGCGGAAGGATCATCAATTACAGACAACATCATGATTCCGTTTAAAAATTTAATCAACGACTCATATTGTCGTGATTCATCTATAAAAATAAGGAGCCAGCTTGAAATCAAACGTAAAAAGGGCGATTTCATCGGCTCTTTTGCTGCTTATGGATATAGAAAAGCTGAGAATGAGAAGCACAAACTGGCTATTGATGAGTATGCAGCTGACATTGTACGTGACATTTTTAAATGGAAACTTGAAGGCATGAGTCAACAAGGAATTGCTACTCGTTTAAATGAGTTGGGGATCTTGTCGCCCTTGGAATATAAGCGTTCTTTAGGCGAAAAGTATAAAACAACCTTCAAGGTGAAACAGCAAGCACTTTGGTCGGCGGTTGCTGTAAGACGAATACTAACCAATGAACTTTACCTTGGTGTTCTGGAACAAGGCAAGCGCACCACACCAAATTATAAAGTCAAAAACAGAGTAGAGCGGCCAAAGGAAGAATGGGTGCGTGTAGAGAATGCTCATGACCCAATTATTACTAAGGATCTCTTCGCAACAGTAAATGCTTTGTTGCTCCATGATACTAGAATTGCTCCTAAAGAGGACAAAGTATATATGTTCTCAGGAATTGTTGCTTGCGGAGATTGTAAAGATAACATGATTCGCAAGACGGTTCCTGCTAATGGCAAGAAATATTACTATTTTGCCTGTTCAAGCAATAGAAACGATAAAGATAGTTGTACAATGCACAATATAAGCGAAAAAAGCTTCACAGAAGCGGTACTTACGGCTATGAATGCTCATATTCAAAGCGTTTTAGATATAGAAAGAATTTTGGCGTACATTGAATCTTTACCATACCAGCAAGAAGAGATTATTAAATTGGATTCACAAATAAAAAAGGCAATGGATGAAGTTGAGAAAATTCAAAATTATAAACTGAAATCCTACGAGAGTTATGTAGATCAGTTTATAACAAAAGAAGAATACAAAGCCCATGTCAGTAGGTACAATGAAAAGCTAGAAAAGGCAGAAAATTTAATTCAAAAAAGAACTTGTGAAATTGAGGATATTGTAAACAATAAAACCGCAATCAATCTTTGGATTCAGAATTTTAAACAGTACCAAAATATCGAAACGCTGACTAGAAAAGTAGTTGTATCACTGATAAAAAAAATATATGTCTACGAAAACGGCAAAATTGATATTCATTTTAGGTATCTTAGTGAATATGAAAGTGCTATTCGCTTCATCGAAAGTGCAAGTAAATCGGATTCCTTTGATGTAACAGTGTTAAAGGAGGCGATGTAAATGGCTAGAAAAAGCAGACGACAATCAGTTATTGCAAATCAAGAGACCATTGTATCAGAGAAAGCTTTTAAGGTTGGCATCTACGTTCGACTTTCAATCGAAGACACTCGAGATAGAAAAGATAGCGACTCTATTCATAATCAGACGTATATGCTCAAACAGTTCGTGGAGGAAAGACCTTATCTACAAACCTATTCGATTTATACTGATAATGGCGAAAAAGGAACTAATTTTGATAGGCCAGAATTCAATCGATTGATGGATGATGTGAAAGCTGGAAGAGTAAATTGTATAGTGGTTAAAGACCTATCTCGATTTGGTAGAGATTATCTTGAAACTGGAAATTATCTTGAAAAGATTTTTCCGTTCTTAGGAGTACGGTTTATTTCCATTAATGATAATTATGATAGTTTTAATCCCGAAAACACAAATGAAGGATTGATCATATCCCTTAAAAACTTACTCAATGACGTTTATACAAAAGACATCTCAAAGAAAATTATTACCTCCTTCAAGGAAAGGCAATCGAAGGGAGAGTTCTTAGGAGCTCACGTGCCCTATGGCTATGCCAGACCTAACGATGGCAGTTATACCTTGGTTGTAGATGAGGAAGCTGCAGCGGTAATACGTCAAATCTACAAATGGAAGCTTGAAGGATTAAGTGATGCTGTAATTGCCAGAAGACTAAATGATATGAACGTTCCATCACCTAGCAAACATAAGCTTAATAAAGGCGAATGGAAAAGTGAGCGTTATAAGGGAAGTGTGTGGCAACGAATAGCAATAAAAGCAATTACAGAAAATGAAGTTTATCTAGGACATAAGATTTATGGAAAGATTCAAGCTTCTCTGTATGAGGGAAAGAAGAAATCAAGAATGCCAAGAAATCAATGGACAATAATCGAAAACGATCATGAGCCAATAATTGACCAAGAGAGTTTTGATATTGTGCACAATAAGAGAGTACTGATTAATGAGGAATTTCATGAAGCCGTCGATAGAAACAAGCATTTAGAGAATACAGAGAATATTTTCAAAGACCTTGCTAAATGTGGCGACTGTAAAAGCAATTTAGTAAGAAGAAGGCACATTAAGAAAGGTGAAATAGAGTATTATTATTTCTTGTGTACCACGTTCGAAAGTAACAATGGTTGTAAATGCTCTAGAAAATACATTTTTGAAGATGAACTGAAGGCTGCTGTCTACGAAACCATTAAAAACGAAATAGAGCTAGTGAATGATATTGATAAGATTATTGATAATGTAATGGCAGAAAACAAGCGCAGTAATGAAAGCAATAATATTGCGTTAGAAATCAAAAAAAAGAAGACAGAGATAGAAAAGTTGCAATCAATCAGAACTACACTATTTGACGATTATTTGGAACAATTGCTGACGGAACAAGAATATCTTTATGCAAAGAATGACTATGACAAGAGAGAGGAAAAGTTTAGAAACCGCCTTGATGAGCTCTTCATAGAGCAAAGTAGGTTTGCTGAGGTCTATACACATGAAAACAAGTACTTAACTGCATTTAGAAGGTTTATGGATGTTCCAGAATTAAGTAGAGAAATGCTGACGGCTTTGGTACATTCCATTGAGCTCAAGTCAGACAAGAATATTCATATCAACTTCAAATTCAAAGACGACTTTGAGGTACTAAGAGGCCACTTTGCCACTCAAGGAATTGAGGTGAAGTCTTATGAATAAGTTGGTGGTAGCAATGTATATCAGACTTTCTGATGAAGACAAAGACATTGCAAAAAGTACAATCAAAAGTGAAAGCGACAGTATTGGTAATCAAAGAAACCTACTTGCGTCCTTCATTAGTAATCATTCAGAGCTGGCTGATGGGAAGGTATTAGAATTCTGTGATGACGGCTACAGCGGAACCAATTTTGAAAGACCTTCGGTTCAGAGATTACTAGCACAAGTAAAAAGAAGAGAAATTGATTGTATTGTTGTTAAAGACTTTTCTAGGTTTGGAAGAAATTATTTAGAGCTTGGCGACTATTTGGAGCAGGTATTCCCTTTTCTAGGGGTGAGGTTTATATCTGTCAATGACGGCTATGACAGCGCTAAAAACCATGGAATAACAGCCGGAATTGATGTTGGATTTAGAAATCTGATTTACGATATGTACAGTAAAGACCTCTCCCAGAAAGTGAAGACTGCTAAAACAGTAAAGATGAAAAAGGGTGAATATATTGGGTCTTTTGCTCCATATGGTTATTTGAAATCAAAAGAAAAAAAGAATTCCATTGAGGTTGATGAAGAAGCTGCATTGATTGTTAAACGGATTTTTAAACTGGCAGCCGATGGGGACAATACCAGTACCATTGCAAAGCTACTCAATGCAGAGGGCATTCCATCACCTGGAGCTTATTTTAAAGAGAAGCATAAAAATAAAAAGTGGTCAAAAACAAAGAGCACGTTAGTGTGGCAGACAATGGCTATCCTCAAGATTCTTAAAGATGAAACGTATATTGGCAGCACTCTAAATCATAAACGGGAAAAGTTAGATGTAAATAGTAAACAGACAGTGGCAGTGTCAAGGGAGCAGTGGATAGTCGTTTCAAATACCCACGAGGCTATTGTAAGTGAGGAACTCTTTGAGAAAGCCCAAGGTGCTATTAGAAAAATAGATAAACGAAAAAGCTATACCATTGATACAGAAAGGGTACTTTATGGACAAATGAAATGTGGTTATTGTAATAAAAATCTACAGAGGTTCCCAAGGAAGAAACCATATTATAAATGCAGTCGGTATCTTTATGATGACCAGTGCCTTTGCTATCGAGGGAAAATAAATGAATCCGATGTTTTGGAGGTATTGCTTATTTCTATTCAGCAACAGGCTGTTCTTGCTAATAAAGCAGAGAAACTGATATCTAAAGCTGCAACAAAATCTGAAAAAGAAATTGGAACAATTGTTCAGGAGATTAGAAAGGCACAACAATCTATTGAGCGCTTTAATGCACTAAAGGTTGAAGAATATGAGAAGTACCTTGATGGGAAAGTGAGTAAGGATAATTATATCCAGGCAAAAGAGAAGATTAGCTTTGAAATGGAAAAAGTAACGAACCAGATCAGCAAATTGGAAACAGAATATGAAATTCAAAATATAAAAAAACAAGAATCTGACAATCAGTTTGTGGATCATTTCAAGGGAAAGCATAAAATTAAGGAGCTAAGCAGGGAATTGGTTGCGGAACTTGTCGATTCGATTTATGTGTTTGACGAGAATCGGATTGAGATTGTTTGGGAGTTCGCTGATGATTATAAGAAGATAATTGAGCTGATTTAATTATTTATGAGCCGAGTAGTTTCTTTAGGGAAACTGCTCGGCTTCGTTTTGAACACCTTATGTAGCTCTCATTGAATTACATTCCAAGATATGGTATAACTAAGGAGAATTGCAAAACTAATAATATAAGAGTGAGTTGGTATGTAATAATATTGCGCGTGGGGGAAATCTCTTTATGTATACAGTTAATTGGGATAAGTTTAATGTGAAAAATCCAGATAAACAGAATGCATTTGAAAGAATGTGTCGACACTTGTTCATGAGAAAGTTTAAAATTAGTGGATATGACTTTACCGCTAATTATAACCAAGCGGGCTTAGAAACAGAACCAATCAAGTTTGACGGTAAACATTATGGGTTTCAGTGCAAATATTCCACGAATCATAATTCAACATCATTTTATAAACAGGTTTATGATTCACTTGATAAGGCATTTAAGATTTATAAAGATAATCTGAATGAAGTGTATATCTACACAAATCTTGATATAAAACCAGAATGTACTAAAGAAGAATTAGCAGATCAGAAATTAACTACAGATCGTGTGAAAATTCAAAGAATGGCTAAAGAGCTCAATATAGCTTTAACGTGGATAAAAGAAGAAAATTTTTCAGAATTACTTAATGAAATAGGTAATCTTGATATTTATAGACTTTACTTTTCTGCACAAAATGAAGTTGCATTTATGGATTCAAATATCTCAATAGAAGATAGAACGTTTTTAAAGTCAGACTCTTTTTTAGAGTTACAAATAAACGGTAAAGGATTCAAAGAGATACAAGATGTTATTCTTGATAACAAGATAAGTGCTGTTATAGGTGGTGCGGGTACAGGGAAAACCGAAATTATGAAAAAGATGTATTTACATTGTTCGGAAAATTTTCTTGAAAACTATTCGAAGTCAGCAAATATTGAGTCTGAGGCTATACCTATACCTATATTTATTAGATTAAGAGAATGTTTACAAGGGGATTTGGAAAATCTCATTAGATTCAGGCTTCAAGATTATAACATTTCTCTTGTAGATGCGGGGCAAAAATTCAGTTATTTTTTTGACGGATTAGATGAAGTAAGTATTAATGATGTTGTTAAAATTATTACTACAGTTAAAGCGATAATTGGTAAAGAGAACACAAAGTCAGTTGTTATTTCTTCAAGGAACAGTTCACCTAATCTGACCTTTTTGCAAAGAGATTTAGAGTTAGAAATTTATAAGATTGATGCACTAAGTCAAAATATTATCGACTTATATTTTGAGAAAAAGATTGATGTAACTAAGATCAAAAAATACACGGATATAAAAGAGAATATTCAAACTCTGTTGGAAGAAATAGAAGATATATTTTCTATCAATTTATTATGGAAGACAATAGAGAATATAAACAATGAAACAACCAAAATAGATCTAATATTGCAATCAACAAATCAACTGATTGACAATCATAGAAAACTGGTAGAACTGAACTTACCAGAGATTAAATCACAAAGTATTGAAACAATATTGGCAGATGTTTCGCTGTTGTTACAAACAGAAAGAACACTAAGTATTTCAGTCTCTAAATTTCAGGACATTATAAGAGCACGATACTTTGATTTGACATATAAAGAAATAGATTCAATAATCCATGTTTTAGCAGAAATGTTTTTTGATATATCAAGCGATGAAAAAAAGCAATTTATATATTCATACAAACATAGGCGCTACCATGAGTATTTTTTATACAAAAAACTTAGTCAAACTTTCTATCTTAATCCGTTTGTTTTTAGAGAACTTGGATTGTTGACAGATAAGGATTTTATTATAAATATTTTTATGTTACAAGAATTAAAAGAAAGTATAACCGAAAAAGACGTTTTAAAAAATCTTTCATTACGTTTTTTTGAAGCTTATTTGGGTAAGGAGTATTGGCATGGATATGAAAATAAATATATCGGTTTAAAATCAAGATATGGTGTTGGAAATGAATCATACCTCCAATCAGAAAAATTATTAGATTTCCTATGTACCAAGAACGAATTTGAGCTAAGTCTGTGGTTTGACAATGAGAGTGCTTCAATCAAAGGATTTCTGGATGCAAGTAATTATTGGAAATTTATCAAGAGATATTTTGTATCACAACAGAAAGACATAAGGACAGTCTTGAATAAACATTACGTATTTGATGAAGAATTTCTTAAGGAAGCAATTAACAAAAGTCCATGTGCATACTGGTATTGCATTTGTGTAATGGATAATGTTTCGTATAAGGAGATCTATGAAAAAATCATTTCATCTATGAAATTGAATAATATTGATTCGGAGTTGGATTACATACATTCATATACTCAAAACAACGCAACCAAATGCATAGGATTTTTTGAAATAGGGCTTGAATTATTTAGGGTGGAATTTCAAGATATTTTATTAAATTTGACGGTAGACCTTATGGAGGTATTGTGCTTTACGCTAATAAGAGCAACTAATGTTTACTATCTTTTCGGAGATAGTGATGATCAGAATAATTTGCGTGTTGCTATAGCAAAAAGCATAGAAAAGAATGTTGAATTATCAAACAAATTAAATACTGCTATAGTATATTATTTGCTTACAAATAAAAATGACAATTTAAAGCTTTTGGAAGAAAGATTTGTTAAAGTTAATATTAATCACTATGGTACTTGGGATCGCAATTTAGAAGCAAATAGTTATATTACGATAATCTTAAAAAAAGAAAACCAGCTCTATTCACGTGAATATAATTTAGGCGTAGAAATAAGAAAAATACTTATCGATAATTACCCATCAAGTAAAACAAATGTATTAAAGTTAATTATTAACAGTGTGAGAAAATACAATCTTATATATGATAATTGGTTTTCATTTAGTAATTCAAACCTAATAGGCGAGATAATTTCTACCCTTGATTTTGATACAAACAATGTAAAAATTTTCCTGAAAGAACTTTTGAGCTATGATAGTGTTATTTCTACTACCACAGTTATGTACAAAATATTTCTGAAGAATAGAAGTCTATTTAAATCAATAACAAATATACGAATATTAAATAGTATATACCTTAAGACTAATGTACAATTATCGTACTATGATGATAATACAGACTATGATTATATGTTTGCTACCATGATGTCATGTTTTGATATTTCATTAAGTGATAGGTTTTTTATCAAAGCTTTGAACAATAGTATTTGTCGACCCGCATTTAGGCATGAAGATTTGATTTCACATGTATTGCCTAAATGTATTTATGTTGCACATCAAAACAATTGGTTTGAAAAGCACGAAATAGAAGCTTTAATATTTCGTGTCTATTCGATGTTAAAAATTATGAAAGATACAACCGATAGCGGTGGAAGATGGGAAACTATTAAATCGGTTATAGAAATATGTTTGCCGGAATCTTCGTTGCTAGAAGAACTTTATGATGTGAAATCAAGTAATGCTTTTCATGACGAAAATGCTGATTCAGTTATTAATTCAATTATAGATATATCAATAAATGATATTCAAAAATATTATCAGTGTGAAATAGAAGATATTAATTATAGCGATAGAAATACTTGGAATTGTCTTATTTCAATAGAAAAATCGCGGGATAATCAGCTTTCTTTGCTATTTGAAAATATGAAAAAAAATTACTTCCCAGAAATGGATAATAGCAATCTTAATCCATATTTCTACATTATTACTGCATTGCTTTTAGATGATTTAGAAACCAAAGAAAAGATGGTAGATTTTATATTAGAACAAGGTGGCAGAACTGGCCTGGTCAATATGATCAACGCATACTCCCTTCTTGGAGAAGATGAATTGGCAAGAAAGTATATAGAACAATTATTTGTATTGTCAGAAGCGCTGGTCTATCCTAATCAAGAGTATTATTTGAAAAATCAATTGTCTCACAATCATACAAATAAAATAATGGGTTTGATATTAGATAGTAAGAAAAATGACTGGATGGAGAATAATGAGAAACAGGAAATGACCCTTATAAATGATCCGAGCATCAAAATAAAGTGGTACGATACAGAAAGGGATCATCCAATAAATGAAGAATGGGCAACGAGGCACCCTGATAAAAATGCGTATAAAGTTGACTATACTATTACTTATAAAGATGCAATAATTGAAGAATTTTCTTTGGTATATGTAGACGGTTACCGAGCGTTATTACCCTTTCCGAAAATCGGTACTAAAAACATACCACGTAAAAAATATCTGTTAAGCTTGCTATTTAATGAAAAGAAGAATTTGCATGACTATATCAGAAGTGCCGGTTTAATAGTAGAATAATTAAACCGCCATTTTACTCTATAAAAAATAAATTAGAGTCGTTCATTTCATGATGGACGATTTTTTTTAGTTTTTACTTGATACCGGTTGAGTCACATGACAGTAAGATGATTACCAAAAAACTACTTTGGATTTTACCGCTATAGTTGAGTTCGGTTTCCACATTATTTGTTCGATTAATAATATATTTACCTTGTCAAATTATTTGACAAGGTAAATATATTATGGTAATCTAATTTCAAAGAGGTGGCGTTATATGAACGAAAAAGAAAAGAAACAAAAGCAAATACAATTGCTTCAACAAAATCTAAGCAGTATAAGAAAAATTGCTGGTTGGACAGCGGAACAACTTGGAGAAAAAATTGGTGTTACAAAGCAAACTATCAGCAACTTAGAAAATTCGAAAACGCCAATGAACTTAACACAATATATCGCTATTCGTTCGATTCTTGATTATGAGAATGAGTTAAATCCGGATAACACTGTACTCCCAAAAGTTATTAATATTTTAGTGGACATAGGCGCGGAACTTGAAGAAGAGAATTATTCTGAAATAAAAGATACTGCAGAAACAGTAGCGGCATCAGCATCAACAGGTAAAACAGGAGTAGAGCTTGAAAAAACATATACAAGTCTGTTGAAGACGGTACCTGGGGTTATTGGCGCTCTCACAGCATTGGGCATTGTACTTGGTCAGTCAAAATCAGTTACAGAAACAGCAAGTTGGCTGAAAAAAATATTGAAGTAGGAGGTAATAAAAATGAGAAATCCAATCGAGAACCTTGGTGATTATAATAAAGTTAGAGAATCCTTGCAAGCAGCAGGAGGTTGTATGGAGACTCTTTATAAGAGTGTCGGAGACACTGCTGTTTCCAAAGCAGCCCCAAAACTACTACTCAAAGGTGGTCTGATAGGGGTAGTCTTATGTGGTATTGCCTACTTTGGGCATAAAGGGAGTTGTTTTATGAAAGATAGAAAGCAGAAAATAGAAAACGAACCAGCTTTAAAAAAAGTATTTATTGAGGCAGTCGAAGCTGAGTCGTCGAAAAGGAATAATGAAGAACTCACAGATTGTGACGAAATAAATTAAACAGGAGATGACTGACATTTGATTTAGGTGATTTGTGGTCTGCGCGGAATTTAATGATTAAGTCTGAAAGGAATGTGAATGTAATGGGGATTTTTAATCGTAAGCATAATAAAGATGGAGATGGATTTTCTTCATACTTCAAATGTAATGGGGATATTGAGGTGCATGTGGACGAAAATGGTACGGAAATTTTCCAGGTGCCTAATGATTATAAATGGGTAGGCACAGAAGAAGAGGATGGGGTTTTTTGCTCGAATTGCGGTGAAGAAATTTATTACCACAACGGTGGATACATATGCGTGCACTGCGAAAGCACCTTTTCGGAGCATGAGCTTGAGGATCACTGTGGAGGCGGTATAACTCATGGTTAATTGTGGAATCGAAGTTAATTAACAAGTACTACAAAGGAAAAAGATGCTTTGACTGAAAATGTCAAGGCATCTTTTTCCTTTGTAGCGAATAGATTTAGATATTTTTTTAGTTTTTACTTGACACAGGCTGAGCCATATGACAGTAAAATGCTCCTGTGCACTAAAACTGCTAAGACTAAAATCCTCAGCACGTTGAGAGTTTTATTGTTGGCAGATTTACTGATTAAGTTAAATATTTTGCAAATACATGTCTAAAACGATGATTAATATCGGTAATTGTCAAGATAGTTGTCGCATATGATCAAAATTATCTCATTATCTGATGTGTTAATCACGACAAAACAAGCCCGGACGCTCGGCGCTTGCCAGAAGGAACTTTTATGATCTGCGGATCAAAAAGCCCCTTCGGTCCTTTAGCGTATTTGTTCGCTAGTGTCACTGGGATGCCAGCGCGCATATCCTCAGCCTACGGCCTCGGTATCCCGCGTGTCACCCTGACACTTAACGCCTAAACACCCTATGAAACGTCCGTTTTAGACTCAACAAGATTCTCTTCTTGAGACTTCTCTGGATTAAGCCATACTTCATTCGGTAAGGTCCAGTTCCTTGTTTGACGTGTCCAGCGTTCTGGATGACGAGCCTTCGCAGCCTCATAGAGCTGATGACGTTTCTTAAGGATCTCTTCACCCTGGCCACTGTGACGCTGGTGTGGTGTAAGAAATTTGATCCCACTATGGTGATGGTTATACCTGTACCAATGGACAAATTCCTTGACCCATGCTCTGGCATCATTAATTGTAGCAAATCCTCCCACGGGATAGCTTGGGCGGTATTTACAGGTCCGGAAGATGGACTCTGAATAAGGATTGTCGTTGCTCACTCTCGGACGACTCCTTGAAGGCGTTATGCCCAGTTGATAAAGAGTTTCCAGCATGGATGTTCCCTTCATCGGACTCCCGTTATCGGAATGTAAAACCAAGGGTTCTTCTTGTCGGGTTATATTTTGGGCCATGACTGCCCGTCGAATAAGTTGACTGGCATGTTCTGCACTTTCTTCGTGCCAGACTTCCCACCCCACGATGTCTCGGCTATAAATATCTAAGATAAGGTATAGGTAAAAGTAGAGACCTTTAGCCGGTCCGGGCAAATAGGTTATATCCCAAGACCACACACGATTCGGTGCGGTAGCGCAATGAGTGGATTTAGGCTTGCTGGAAGGTGCCTTTTGGCGACCTCGGTGATTCTGTTCACCGGCTTGGTGCATGATTCGATAGAAGGTTGATTCGGAGGCGATATAGGTTCCTTGATCCGCAAGGATTGGAACAATTTCACTAGGAGGTAAACTTTTGAACTCAGGTTGATTAACAATCTGTAGAATTTCATTGCGTTCTGCTTCCGTAAGTTTATTCGCCGGCTCTGGACGCTTTGCCACGGGTCTCTGATCGGCTCCGTGTTCACCGGCTTTGCACCAGCGTTGAAAGGTTCGTACCGATAAGCCAACTTCTTCACAAGCAAGCTGTTGACGTGCTCCGCTTGCTATTGCTTCTTCTACCAGCTTAATAATTATGACGCGATTCGCAGTGCTGGTCAGACTTCCTCGTCCTTTGGTCCCCAAATCGCATTGGCTTTTTTTCTTAGTACAAGCAGAGCTGCTGTTTCAGCCAGTGCTGACTCTTTTCTCTGAAGCTCCTTCTTAACATCTTTTAACTCTTTTTCGATTTCTTTTTCTCGTCGTTGTGCGAGGGCCAGTTCCTGAGCCACACCGCCGTTTGCCTGCAGACAGTTGTCCTGCCAGGACTTAACTTGTTCAACATACAAACCCTTCTTACGACAATATTCCGAGAGTTCAATCTCACTAAGAGTGGAGGTCTCAACCACGATTAGAAACTTGTCGCGTGTGCTCCACTGTTCGCTTTGCTGTTCACCAGCAGGGGCG
Source organism: Desulfitobacterium sp. LBE (assembly GCF_007830365.1). Taxonomy (NCBI): domain Bacteria; kingdom Bacillati; phylum Bacillota; class Clostridia; order Eubacteriales; family Desulfitobacteriaceae; genus Desulfitobacterium; species Desulfitobacterium sp. LBE. The sequence continues at coordinate 3,932,400 of NZ_VLKD01000001.1, forward strand.
GCAAAGCCCTTTTCACGTATTTTCTTCCGCCACAACTTCAAGGTCCCTTCGGGAACACCTGTCTCTTGTTCAATCTGACTGAGTGACTGATTGTTTGGCGGTAACATCTTTTCAATGATAGAGTTTTTTAACTCCTTGGGATATCTCATATTGTTTTCTCCTCCTGTGTTCTCTTCAAGGATACTTTTCTTTGATCCCTACGTCAACTATCCTAACACAGGGGGATATTGTGATGCAGCAGGAAAAGTTATACAATAAATATAACAATGTTGTTAATATCGTTATTCCGTTTAGGAGGTAGACATATGTCAAATGTTAATGAGTTATTAGAGAGTGCAATAGCTGAAATAGAACAGTTGAATACTGAGGAAATTTTCTTAGTAAGAGATCTGTTTAAAGGGTATGAATGGAATCGAGTTTCCCGTAGTAATCGTCTCCTATTAGGAACATTATTTCTAAACTACATAAAGACAACTGATAGTGGAATAGTTCCTATTGAAAAAACTTCTTCTGGTCAGCAAAAATACAAAAAAATTGCTGATGATATGTAAAGGGGAGGTGTTTTTGTATGAAGGTTATTCCGCTACCTATAATTGAGCCGCCTAAAGACTCAAGTCGAATTTTTGATTTAACAATTGATCCCTTAGTTCGATTGCGTACTTTTGAATCAGGAGTGTTTGAGGATATTGCTTGCCAATGGGCATCAGGCTATCTGGCTCAAAGTGAACATTACAAAAATGTAGCTCAAATTGGTGGTTCAAAAGACTCAGGAAGAGATATTGTTGCTTATCTGGAGGAGTCTTTACAAGAGTTTGATATTTTTCAGTGTAAGAGATATAAGGAACCTTTGTCACCTTCAGTATACATGTCTGAATTCGGAAAGCTTTGCTACTATACAATGATTGGAAAGTACAATAAACCAAGAAAATATTTTATTGTGGCAAGTAACGGTATTGGACAAGAGTTGAGAGATTTAATAGAGCACCCTAAGACTATTAATCAACAGCTAATCGATACCTGGGATAAATATTGCAAGCCTAAGAAAAAAATTATAGCAGATGGGCTTCCATTAACGGATGAGTTAAAAGAGTATATTATGCAATTCGATTTTAGCATAGTGTCAGAAATTTCTCCTCAAACTTTACTCGAGCAGTTTGCACAAACAAGGTGGTATAAATATCATTTTGGTGGTGGTTTACGACAACGACCTAGAATGCAAAAACCGCAAGAAATTCTTGACAATGAAGAAACCAAAATGGAATATGTCAATCAATTGCTTAAAGTATATTCAAACCATGAAAACACATCAATTTCTGGCATAGAGAGCCTTAAACCAAGGGAAAAACTACATACTCACTTTAAACGACAACGAGAATGCTTTCATAATGCTCAGGCTTTAAAACGTTTTGCGAGAGATGAATTTATAAATGATGATGTTTATGATGATTTAAAAAACCAAGTTTATCATGGAGTTATCGCAACTTGTGAGTCACCTTATGATGATGATTTGAAACGAGTAGATGATACTATTGCAAGATCTCAGCTTCTTCCAATTAAGACAGCTGAATTAGGTGAAATTAGTATTTTAGAGAAAAGTGGTATTTGCCATGACTTAGTAAATGACGAAGAAATGAGGTGGGTTGATGATGGCAACGAAGATCAAAATATATAACTCACCTGAAGAAGTTGGCGTTAGAATCTTGTTCATTCTAGATATATGCGAAAAAAGAATGAGTTCACAAAGGATTATGTATTATGATTATTTTGCTTTACACTTAAAAGATATAGATGCAGAATATGAAAGTTTACACCCAGACAATCCAAACCACTCCTCGGAAATTGCTGTAAAGAGAGCATTAATAAATAAAGGGTTAAATCTTATGATTTCAAAAGGGCTTATCAGTATTAAATATACTAAAACAGGAATCTATTATCAAAAGAATAAACTAACAAGTCATTTTATAAATTTACTACAAAATGGATATGTTGATCAGTTGAAGAGGAATATCAAAATTGTGGACGAGAAGCTTTCGGGTTATTCAGATAATGGAATTTATAAATATATCGATAAGAACATTGGATCGTGGGTCGGAGAGTTTGAAAAAGACATTTATATGGGAGGTGAGTTAAATGAATAAGTTCGGAATAGAAATTAACAAGTTGGTATTACAAGGAGCCGGAAAACAGGATGCTCTATTAACTTTTGAAAAAGGCTTGAATGTAGTGGCAGGTGCTTCCGATTCAGGTAAATCCTTCGCTTATGAATGTATAAATTTCATCTTTGGCTCGACAGATATACCGGAAATACCAAATGAAGCTATAGGATATGAAAGTGTTTTTTTAGAGTTTTTTGATAAAGCAGCGAAACAAAAAATAACCTTAAAAAGAAGTCTAAAGGAAAGTGAAAAAAATAACATATTTTATATCTATTCAGACATTGATCACTTAGTTGAAGCAAATTATGAAGTGCTTTCAAATGATTCAAAAGCAAAGAATAGTTTGTCTTCGAAGTTACTCGCATTATTCAACTGCCATTATAGAAATGTTTTAAAGAAAACATCAAATGGGGAAACAGAAGCCTTTACCTTTAGAAAGTTTGTGTATTTAATGATGCTTAATGAATCCCGTATCGTGCAAAAAAACTCCCCTATTTATATGGGAGATACTAGGCGAGATAAAACTTCGTCCAAAGAAGTAGCAACATTTTTTGCAATTTTATCGGGTTTTGATTATCAAAAACATGTTAAGCTTGAAAGTGCAGAAGTCAAAAAGGCACAACTAAAAGGTGCAGTCGATGAGTTGTCTCTAATTTGTAATAATTTGCGAGTTGAAATTGCTGAAACAGAGAATCTTATTCAGGGATACAATACTGATCAGATTAATGAGCGAATTGCCAACCTAGATTCCTTTATTAAGGAACAAAGGCTAATAGTAGTAAAGCACGAAGAAGAACGTGAACGTTCTGTTCAAAGGCTTAATTCTTTGGCAAATGAAAAAAGTAGGATTGCAGATAATTTATCAAAATTTAGATTACTTAAGAAGAACTATCAATCTGACATTGACAGATTAGAGTTTATTGAGCAGTCACACGACTATACTGGGCAGTTAGCAGAAATGAAGTGTCCAATATGTAATACAACCATGAAAAGTACAAATGTAGATAAGGAGATTTACTATATTGCTATTGACAAAGAAAAAAGCAAGCTTAATACTCATTTAACTGATTTACAGGAAACGATAGAAGATTTTGAATGTGATTTAACTGAAATAAGTAAATCTATTGTAGAAGAACAGAGTAAGGTTAAATATATTGAAAACATTCTAGACGAACAGGCAAACAAAATTTCAAAGACCGTATTGGATTATGAAAATTATTTAAAGATTCGAGATAAAGCTGTTGAAATTCAAAAGAACAGAAAGAAATTATATGATACTACAGCTCGTATTGAAGAGCTATCTGAACGGATTGACAATACTAAATCTGTTACAAATAAAGTTGAAATCAAAAGGTTAACAGATGAACTAATGCTAGAATTTTGCAAGCTAATACAAGTATTATTAGAGGATTGGTCTTTTATTACAAAAACTAAGGAACAACAAGTTATTTTTGAAAGAAAGTCGAATGATGTAGTTGTTTGTAACAAAACTAAGGCATCCTACGGTAAAGGAGCAAGGGCAATTATAAACTCGGCATTCATAATTTCTATTATGAAATATTGCGTTGAACGTGGACTCTCACATCCTGGCTTTGTTGTTTTAGACTCTCCCTTAACGACTTATAAAGAAAAGGATAGAAAGCAAAATGCAAAAAATGAAGAGGTTGACAAGAGTGTAAAGGATTCCTTTTTCTATAGTCTATCTAGAGAATGCAACGACTATCAGATTATTATTTTTGATAATGAGTTGCCACCTAATGATCTGACGAATATTACATATCACCATTTTACTGGAAACCCTGAGATAGATCGCACGGGATTTATTCCTAATTAAATTTATAATTTTATAAGCAAACGCGTATAAGTGGTGGTACCTACATAATCATGAGACTCAAGTCGAAAAGATAATTCGAGTGTATATGAGATAAGATAAACTAAGAAATAGGATCAATTATTTTATAAAATTGGTCCTATTTTTTTAGTTTTTACTTGACACAGGCTGATGAAGCTCATCGTAGTATTTTCAAGAAATACCGGGCGATCTTTGAGTACTTTGATGCCTTCCTCGTCGGTCTGACGGCGACCCCAAAGACCGAGGTCGATCGGAATACCTATGACTTTTTCGAGATGGAGCACGGGATCCCAACCTTTGCTTATTCCTATGAAACCGCCGTTCAGACGGATCAGGTATTGGTGCCTTACCATAATATCGAGGTCACCACGACCTTCTTGGAGCAGGGGATTACCTACGAGGATCTCTCTGAAGAGGATAAGGCTCGCTACGAAGAAGACTTTACGGATGAAGAGGGCGAGATGCCGGATTTTATCCCTTCTCCTGCGTTAAATGAGGTGATCTTTAACCAAGCCACAGTGGACATGGTCTTAGAAGATTTAATGACGAAGGGGATCAAGGTTGCCGGCGGGGATCGGCTCGGTAAAACGATCATCTTCGCCCAAAACAAAAAACACGCTCAATATATCATCGAGCGCTTTGACAAGCTCTATCCTCAGCATCGCGGGAGTTTTGCCAAGCGGATCATTTGCGATGATGCCTATGCCCAAACGATTATTGATGACTTCAAAATCGCCGAGAAAGTGCCCCATATCGCCGTATCGGTGGATATGCTGGATACGGGGATTGATGTGCCGGAGATCGTCAATCTCGTCTTCTTCAAGCGTGTCCGCTCGAAAACAAAGTTCTGGCAGATGATTGGACGGGGCACCCGACTGTGCAAAAATCTTTTCGGGGATGGACAGGATAAAACGACCTTTATCATTTTTGATTACCTGGGGAACTTTGAGTTTTTCCGGGTTCACAAGGATGGCTTAAAGGGCAACGAGACGCAAAGCCTCTCGGAAGCGATCTTTGCCAAACGCGTCCGCTTGATTCAACTCCTTCAAGACGCTGCCTTTCTCGAGGAGCCCGATCAGGCTTTCCGAACCGAGTTAATCGAAACCCTTCGGCAGCAGATCAATGCCTTAAACACGGAACTGGTCTCGGTGAAAATGCAGCTGCAATACGTTGAGAAGTATAAACAAGCGGAGCCGTTCACGTGCTTAACCGAGGGAGATAAGCATAACCTCACCACCTTCTTAGCCCCCCTTGTCTATATGGAAGATACGGATGAATATGCGAAGCGCTTTGATAACCTGATGTATGGCTTAATGATTGCTCAGATCGAAGCCAAGCCTCAGTTCAAAAAGAATAAGAAACAGCTGATGAATGTGTGTCTCGAACTTTCTAAGCGGGCCACGATTCCACAGATTAGAGAAAAACTTGGGTTAATTATTGACGTGGGCACCGTCGACTTTTGGGAGCATCCGGGTCTGCTCGATTTTGAAACCGTTCGCGTCGAACTCCGCAGTCTGATTAAATTCATCGTGGGTGAGGTTAATAATAAAATCGTCTATACCAACCTTGCCGATCAGGTTCTTCAGTTTAGAGAGGGGGAAGCCTTAGACCCTGCCTATGATTTTGAGGATTATCGACTCAAGGTCAATCGCTATATCGAGAATCATCGGGATCAAGTCGCCATCTATAAACTGCGCAATAATATTCCGCTGACCGCCTTAGATTATGAGAGCTTGGAGCGAATCTTTACGGGAGAACTCGGGACCTCGGAGGATTATAGGCGGGAATTCAAAGATACCCCCTTCGGTCTACTGGTTCGTAAAATAGCGAAGCTCGAATATGAAGCCGCTACGGCAGCGTTTTCAGAGTTTATCAATGACCAATCCCTTAGCCAAGCCCAGATCATTTTCGTTAAAAAGGTGATCGATTACATTGCTCAGAACGGGTATATCGAAAATCCGGTCGAACTCATGAAGCCCCCGTTCGATAAGCCCCAAAGTCTCATGAAGTTATTCGACGGTTCGAAGCAGAAGAAGATTGTAGAATTGGTGAACCGGATTAAGGAGAATGCGACGCGGATTGTGGGATAGAATGAAAAAGGCGTCGAATTCCCTATTAAGATTGACGTTCTCTTGAATTCTTTGTTTATGAACAGTATAATCCCGTTTTCGACAGTTTGAACACCAAAAAAGAGGCCATAACCGCTCGGTTGTGCGGTTACAGCCTCTTTTTTGTGTTCGTTCAATGTTGTATGTAAATGCTATGTTAAAATGTTTTTAATCTTTTTATTGAGTTCTTTAGGTTGGTAGTATTTTTTGTCTAATCCAAGATCAAACACAGCATTTAATGCCGTACATACCTGGGAGCCATTGTATGTTGATTGATAATACATATTCTGCACGTTGACTACTTCCATGTTCTTTAGTGTTCAATGATAGTCTCCGTGGTGAAGTGTGTTCCATGATCATCGAGCTTGGCCTCGAGAAGTCGATAGATAAGGAGAGCAGTGATAAATTCTTGAATATGCCGTAAAACAGGCTTTGAGAAATATAGGGGCAGCCGATAGCTTTTAAAGAAATTGAACATTGCTTCGTTTTTTGGTAAGATAAAGTTTAGAGACATTTGCTTCCTCCTTGGGATGGATTTGTTGTGGTGACTTATTTTATACCACAGAAGGAAGCAGATTGTCTCTATTTTATTTTCTGGTAAAATAATGGAAGCAATTTTGCTTGTTTATAGATGTTAATAAAAATTAATAATTCATAATTTTTTAGAAATAGAATTAATATATTCAATTTGTTAAAGTTGGTACAAGAACGATTTTATTATAGCTACTATGGACTTATAACACTGAACACTTGGTATGAAAGTAAGGAGGAAGGTGCTGTATGGGAAATATTCTCGAAGGTATTGTCAACCAGAAAATCAACCGCAGGAACTTTCTAAAAGCCAGTGCTCTTGGCGCAGCCAGTTTGGCGTTGCCGGGTTGCAGCAGCAACACACTGACTAAAGCCGGAACCGACGCCGCAATCGTCAACAATGAGGGCCAATGGATTACCGCCGGTTGCTGGCATAACTGTGGGGGACGATGTCTGAACAAAGCCTATGTAGTGGATGGGGTTGTCCTCAGACAAAAAACGGATGACACCCATCCCGATTCGCCTGATTATCCCCAGCAAAGAGGGTGTCACCGGGGACGTTCCCAAAGACATCAGGTCTTTGGGGCGGATCGGATCAAATATCCCATGAAACGCAAGCATTGGGAGCCTGGCGGCGGCAAGAAGGAATTGCGGGGCAAGGACGAATGGGTACGGATTTCCTGGGATGAAGCCCTGGATTCTGTGGCCGCTGAATTAAAGCGGATCAAGGAAGGCCATGGCAATAAATCCATTCTGGGCACCAGCAGACTGCTGAATTACTACGGCGGAGGCTTGGTAAGATGGGGCTCCTCTTCATCAGGCGCCTGGGGTGTGGTTCAGGAATGCATGACCGGCTTCTTCTCCTGGAAAGCCAACGACAGACCGGACTGGAGAAATGCGAAACTGATCGTCATGTGGGGGGCTAATCCTGCCCGCTCCAATCTGGGGAATCCTACCTACAATCTATTGCAGGCTAAAAAGGCCGGAGCAAAGTTCATTTTTGTCGATCCCGTGGTGTCCCCTTCAGTAAAGACCTTAGCTGATAAGCACATCCCTTGCCGGCCGGGCACGGATACGGCACTGCTTCTGGGCATGGCCTACTACATGATTGAAAACAATCTCCAGGATCAGGATTTTCTTGATCGATGTACCGTGGGATTTGATCAAGATCATATGCCTGAGGGAGCAGACCCTAAGGAGAATTTCAAGGACTATGTCTTAGGAACTTATGACGGGGTCCCCAAAACGCCTGAATGGGCCTCGGCAACCTGCGGCACCGATCCTCAGCTGATCAGAGAGTTCGCAGCAGAAGTTGCCACAACCAAACCGGTGATTTTCAATTCATCCTTTGCCCCGGCCCGCACTTACCGGGGTCAGCAGTTCTGCCAGGCCTTTCTGACGGTGGGCTGGATGACCGGCAACGTAGGCAAGCCCGGTGCCGGGGTATGGACGATGAACTATGCGGCAAGCCAGGGCTACGGGGGCAAAACCCTTGTCAAAGGCGGAGGCAGAGGCCTCCCGCCGGTGGTCAACCCCTTGTTCCCGGATGCCACCTATGGAGCCTATGACGGTTACCGGTGGGCCAATCCCACCAACCCCGCTGCCAATGGTATGGCCTATTGCGAGACCTATGACGCCATCTTAAAGGGTGAATATACGGGAACGGGCGGCAGAGGGAAAGTTCCTTGTGATATTCGTCTGATTTGGCTGGTCCGGGATGGCAGCGGCTACAACTTCCTTAATCAATCTTCCGGAATCAACAAGGGGATTGAGGCCTTCCGCAAAGTGGATTTTGTAGTCACCAATGATATTGTTCTTTCCAGCATCTCCAAATATGCGGATATTGTTCTCCCCACAACCACGGAGTGGGAAAAAGAAGGCAAGATCTATCAAGGGAATCCGGAAGCTATCTTTATCAACCAAAAAGTGACGGAACCCCTTTATGAAGCAAAAACCGAAGAATGGATAGACCGTGAACTGGCCAAACGCCTGGGACTGAATCCGGATGAGATCTACCCGCTCACGGAGAAACAGCAATTCTTTAACAGCCTGGCCGGAGCCCAGGTGATTGGCGGGGACGGGGAGACCTACGAGCCCCTGATCACCATTACCGAAAAGGATATTCAGGAATGGGGCATCCAGGGCAAACCCCAGCAGGGAAAGATTGCCTTGCCGGACCTGATGGAGCAGGGTGTTTATCAAGTAAAGAGGACGGCCGGTGATAAGTTAACCGTGATCCAAGGGGAAGACTTTGTCAAGGATCCTGCCGCTAATCCCCTGACAACCAAGAGCGGCAAACTGGAAATCCACTGCCAGGCCCTCTCCGATAAGATAGCGTCCTATGGTTTGACCACGGTCCCGCCCATCGCCATGTATGAGCCGCCTTTAGACGGCTATGAAGATACTTTCGCAGATTGGCAGAGCAAGAAGAAGGGCCAATACCCCTTCCAGCTGGTGACCATCCACTACGGAAGACGCTCCCACTCAGTGTTCGATAACATTCCCCAGCTGAGAGAGGCCTATCCTCAGGACTTTGTGATGAACACCAGAGATGGAGAAGCCCTTGGTTTGAAAGATGGGGATACGGTTTTAATCGAGAGTGACTATGGCAAATGCCTCCGTCCCCTGACCCTCTCTGAAACCTTAATGCCGGGTGTGGTGACCTTAGGGGAAGGCGCCTGGGTAGAGATGGATGATGAAAAAGGCATTGATAAAGCAGGTGCCACCAATACCCTCTGCGGAGCACGCCTGAGCGGGCAGGGGGAAGAGCCTTGGAATACAACGATTGTCCGTGTTGAGAAATACGCGGGGGAACCCTTAAAACCGGATGCCCAGTGGGAACAAAGAATTATAGTTTAGGAGGTGACACCTGATGGGACAATTAGGATTTTATTATGATATGACCACTTGTATGGGATGCAAGGCCTGCCAGATTGCCTGCAAAGACAGAAATGACCTCAAAGTAGGGGAGCTGTTCCGCAGAGTCTATGAATTTGAAGGGGGTATCTATCCCCAGGTAGGAGGCTATTACCTTTCCATGGGATGCAATCATTGTGCAGATGCTAAATGTGTCAAAGGTTGTCCGACAGGGGCCATGCACGTTGCTGCAGATGGTACGGTCCAGCATGATCAGGAACTCTGTATCGGCTGCAAATATTGTGTGTGGAACTGCCCCTATAGTGTCCCTCATTACTTCGAAGATAAAAGTGTCGTCGGGAAATGTGACTCCTGTAAAGAATTAAGAGACGCCGGGCAAAACCCCGTTTGTGTGGATGCCTGTATTATGCGCTGCCTGAAATTCGGCGATTTAGACCAATTGAAAGGGGAATACGGGACGGATCTGGTCCAGGAATTACCCATTCTGCCTGCGGCGTCCCAAACCAATCCTTCCCTCCTGATCCAACCCAAAGATGAGGCCCTGAAGCCTGATTACAAGAAAGTGGGGGTGTAATCCATGGGTGAACATTTTGCGTTGACCGTGTTCTCCATCTGTATCCAGGCCGCCGTAGGCATCATGCTCTTTGTGGCCATCGGCCGGCTTATGAATAAAGAAGGGGTATTCAAAAACGCTGTGGTCACAGCAACAGGCCTGGGGATCATCGGTATGCTGGCCTCACTGCTGCACTTGGGACGCCCCTTAAGCGCCATGAATGCTCTGTTTCAATTCGGCACCTCCTGGCTCAGCCGCGAGATTTGGTTTACGGCGATTTTCGTGGGGTTAACCGTTGTGGCGGCTGTACTACTCTATGTTAAACCCCAGGCCGCCGGAGCCGTCACCGGCTTATCCGCAGGGGCCGCTCTGGTGGGTCTGATCGATGTCTTTGCCATGGCCAGGATTTACAGCTCGGCCAGTGTGCCGGTATGGCAAAGCGCCGCCACCACCATCGAATTTCTGCCGCCGCCTTATCCATGGGTGCCATGCTCTTCCTGGTGCTGAGCCTGAAAGAAGCAGGAAAGCTGAAGAAAATCGTGGCTTTGACTGTGGCAGCCGTTGTCGCTGTTCAGGTAGCGGTGGTCATCCCTTACTTCATCTCTTTGGGGGCCGGTACCGGCACCGCTCTGCAAGCCAGTCTGATGATTCTCGGCAGTCTGAAAACGGCCGTGGCCATTAAATGGCTGTTCATTCTCGCCGGAGCCGGGTTAGTGCTTTGGCTGGCCAAGGATGAACTGAGCAAGTCCGTATCCGGTGCTGTTGCCGGGGGCGCGGCCTTGATTCTGGTCGGCCAGGTGGTGGGAAGATATGTATTCTACGCCGCCATGGTGGTATCCGGAGTAGGGCTGACTTAATTTCTTTTTGGAAACAATGGCAGCAATAAGTGCCAAAGGGGCCTGCCGCCGACGTTTATAGGTATAAACGTTGGGGGGCAGGCTTATTTTATTAACGAAAATTAATAATTACTAATTTTTTAGAAATAGAATTATTAAGATCGATTTGTTAGACTTTACACAAAAGGTTGGGTGCCTTGATTTTTGAAACAGAGAAAAGGAGGAAGAAAAATGGGAAATATTCTTGAAGGTATTATTAATAAACAAATAAATCGCAGGAATTTTCTGAAGGCCAGTGCCATCGGCGCTGCCGGTTTGGCTTTACCCGGCTGTAGTTCCACGCTCACCAATGCCGGAGTTGACGCAACGGCTGACGGCAATGAGGGTCAATGGATTACGGCAGCTTGCTGGCATAACTGTGGCGGACGCTGTCTGAACAAAGCTTTAGTGGTGGATGGAGTGGTTGTTCGGCAAAAAACGGACGATACCCATGAAGATAGTCCGGACTTCCCTCAGCAAAGAGGCTGTGCCCGCGGCCGTTCTCACCGCAAAATGGTGATGGGCGCCGATCGTCTCAAATACCCTATGAAACGCAAAAACTGGGCGCCGGGGGGCGGCAACAAAGAACTTCGCGGCCAAGACGAATGGGTGCGCATTTCTTGGGATGAAGCCCTTGATATTATGGCTTCTGAATTAACGCGGATTAAGGATGCCTATGGCAACCGCGCCATTTTTGCACCTGTAGGCGGCTCCGACAGTCTTCAAGCTGTGCCCCGTCTGCTCAGTGCTTTTGGCGGTTATACGGCCCGTTGGGGAAGTGTGTCCTGGGGATCATGGCCTACAGTCTATTCCAAGGTTACCGGCCAGCCTCACAACGGAGCCAGCGACGGCAACGATCGTTTCCGCTTGAGAGAGTCCAAGCTGATCATTCTCTGGGGAGCTAATCCCGCTCAATCCAGTCAGGGTTTGCCGGCTTATAATTATCTCCAAGCGAAAAAAGCAGGGGTTAAATTTATCGTTATTGACCCGATCTACTCTGAATCGGCGAGAGTTTTGGCCGATGAATGGATTCCCATCCGTCCGGCTACAGATACAGCATTAATCTTAGGGATGGCCTACTACATCATTAAAAATAATCTGCTTGACCAAAATTTCCTGGATAACTGCACAATTGGCTTTGATGCCGATCACCTGCCGGAGGGTGCCGATCCCAAAGACAATTTCAAAGATTATGTTCTGGGAACCTATGACAATACGCCCAAGACTCCGGAGTGGGCTGCCGAAATCTGTGGTGTTCCTGCTGTCAAGATCGCCGAATTTGCCCAGGAGTATGCAACCACGAAACCGGCGGCGATTATTTCCGGCGGAGCCCCGGCCCGGATCAATAATGGCGAGCATTTGCCCCATGCCATGATGACCTTGGCCTATATGGTAGGAAACGTGGGTATTCCCGGTGCCGGTGTCAGCCCGAATATGCATAATTCGGCCACCAACGCCGGACCGGCTTTGGTTAAAGCGGGAGGCAACGGTCTGCCGAAAATAGTCAATCCCATTGATGACAGTATCAATAGCGGCGAAATGTATGACGCCATTCTTAATGGCAAATACATCAAGCAAAAAGGAGAAATCAGAGACATCAACATCCAGATGATCTGGACCTGGTTCAGCCATAACCTTAATCAAAGGGCAGGGTCCAGCCAGGGTATAGATGCGTATCGGAAGGTTGAGTTCGTGGTCGCTCAGAACATGTTTTTAACAGCTGACGCCCAATATGCCGATCTGGTGCTCCCCGTGACCTCCGAATGGGAACGGCTGGGCGGCCTCCTGACAGGCAACCGGGAAATCCTCATCCATTATCGCCAGATTGTCGAGCCCCAATATGAAGC
>NZ_VLKD01000001.1:3945298-4744659 GCF_007830365.1 Desulfitobacterium sp. LBE
CGATTTGTTAGACTTTACACAAAAGGTTGGGTGCCTTGATTTTTGAAACAGAGAAAAGGAGGAAGAAAAATGGGAAATATTCTTGAAGGTATTATTAATAAACTCAACTTTCGCAGCGCGAAAATCTGTTCAAACTCAGTCTACTACTGGATTAGGCTAAAAATATTTTGTTCATTGACAGAAAAACACCTTTCGAATTGGTAAAATGGAAGTGACCAAACAACCATAATTTCCAAAACAGAAAGGTGCGTATCTCCATGTTACAACACAACTCTCTGCCTGAACAGCATCAAAATCAGCTTTCTTTAATTTTTTCTTCCCTTAAGCTTAGTCAGCTGCTTCGAGCCGCTGGGATCCGCAAGTCCTATGGGGTTTCAAGCTTCGTTGTCTTCCAAATCATTTTCCAACTCGTTTTTCAAGGTCGAAATCTGTTTCGGCTGTTAGAAGGAAGCCGGGCAGAATCTCTTCCAGGTAAAGATGTTGTTTATCGGTTTCTCAATGACTCTCGGTATAACTGGAGGCGTTTTTACCAGTTACTCAGCCTCAAGATGGTCGGACGCTTTGAAAAGCTCACCTCTGCGCAGCGTATCCGTGTTTTTATCGTAGATGATTCTGTAATGGAGCGCGAACGAAGCAAGAAAGTTGAACTCTTAGCCCGAGTGTTTGACCATGTTTCGGGCCGCTTTGTTCGCGGTTACACCTTACTAACCTTGGGCTGGTCTGACGGGTTCAGCTTCGCACCCCTTGATTTTACATTGATGAGTTCTGCAAAAGCTAAAAATCGTCTTTGTGAAATGAGAGAGGACTTAGACAAACGCTCCGTAGGCTATAAGCGTCGCCTGGAAGCGATGAGCCCTAAACCGGACACCGTGGTTCAAATGCTTGAACGAGCTCTCAAAGCCGGATTCTCAGCGGATTACGTCCTAATGGATAGTTGGTTTACCCATGCTCCACTTTTGCAAAAGCTAAGGGATAAGGAGCTTCACGTTATTGGAATGGTTAAAGAACTTAAGCAGCGTTATCTCTTTGAAGGAAAATCACTCAGTTTACGAGAGCTCTACGCGAGAGTCCCAAAGAACCCGAAAGCAGAAATACTGGGTTCAGTGCGTGTTCATACCCCTTCAGGCTTAGCTTTAAAAGTTGTTTTCGTCCAGAATCGAAACAACCGAAGAGAGTGGTTAGCGATCTTAACCACCGATCTTTCCTTAGAAACTACTGAAGTCGTAAGAATTTACGGGATGCGTTGGAGTATCGAAACGTTTTTCAAAATGGCCAAATCGCATTTGAAGCTAGGAACTGAATTTCAGGGCCGATCCTTCGATATGATGGTTAGTCACACAACCATAGTCTTTACCCGTTACCTCATCCTGGAGTGGGAACGAAGAGAAAACAATGATGAACGCTCTCTTGGGGGACTCTTTTATCTTTTTGCTGATGAGGTTATGGATTTAGACTTGAAAACAGCACTACGTCAGTTAATGACGTTTGTTCTTAATCTACTACCCAATAAACCAGAGAATAACGAATCACTCAGTCAATTACAAAAGTGGATTGCTGCATTACCCAGTTATATCAAGGCTCTATTCCCTCAACTGGGGTGCGAAAGTTGAGTAATAAACAAATAAATCGCAGGAATTTTCTGAAGGCCAGTGCCATCGGCGCTGCCGGTTTGGCTTTACCCGGCTGTAGTTCCACGCTCACCAATGCCGGAGTTGACGCAACGGCTGACGGCAATGAGGGTCAATGGATTACGGCAGCTTGCTGGCATAACTGTGGCGGACGCTGTCTGAACAAAGCTTTAGTGGTGGATGGAGTGGTTGTTCGGCAAAAAACGGACGATACCCATGAAGATAGTCCGGACTTCCCTCAGCAAAGAGGCTGTGCCCGCGGCCGTTCTCACCGCAAAATGGTGATGGGCGCCGATCGTCTCAAATACCCTATGAAACGCAAAAACTGGGCGCCGGGGGGCGGCAACAAAGAACTTCGCGGCCAAGACGAATGGGTGCGCATTTCTTGGGATGAAGCCCTTGATATTATGGCTTCTGAATTAACGCGGATTAAGGATGCCTATGGCAACCGCGCCATTTTTGCACCTGTAGGCGGCTCCGACAGTCTTCAAGCTGTGCCCCGTCTGCTCAGTGCTTTTGGCGGTTATACGGCCCGTTGGGGAAGTGTGTCCTGGGGATCATGGCCTACAGTCTATTCCAAGGTTACCGGCCAGCCTCACAACGGAGCCAGCGACGGCAACGATCGTTTCCGCTTGAGAGAGTCCAAGCTGATCATTCTCTGGGGAGCTAATCCCGCTCAATCCAGTCAGGGTTTGCCGGCTTATAATTATCTCCAAGCGAAAAAAGCAGGGGTTAAATTTATCGTTATTGACCCGATCTACTCTGAATCGGCGAGAGTTTTGGCCGATGAATGGATTCCCATCCGTCCGGCTACAGATACAGCATTAATCTTAGGGATGGCCTACTACATCATTAAAAATAATCTGCTTGACCAAAATTTCCTGGATAACTGCACAATTGGCTTTGATGCCGATCACCTGCCGGAGGGTGCCGATCCCAAAGACAATTTCAAAGATTATGTTCTGGGAACCTATGACAATACGCCCAAGACTCCGGAGTGGGCTGCCGAAATCTGTGGTGTTCCTGCTGTCAAGATCGCCGAATTTGCCCAGGAGTATGCAACCACGAAACCGGCGGCGATTATTTCCGGCGGAGCCCCGGCCCGGATCAATAATGGCGAGCATTTGCCCCATGCCATGATGACCTTGGCCTATATGGTAGGAAACGTGGGTATTCCCGGTGCCGGTGTCAGCCCGAATATGCATAATTCGGCCACCAACGCCGGACCGGCTTTGGTTAAAGCGGGAGGCAACGGTCTGCCGAAAATAGTCAATCCCATTGATGACAGTATCAATAGCGGCGAAATGTATGACGCCATTCTTAATGGCAAATACATCAAGCAAAAAGGAGAAATCAGAGACATCAACATCCAGATGATCTGGACCTGGTTCAGCCATAACCTTAATCAAAGGGCAGGGTCCAGCCAGGGTATAGATGCGTATCGGAAGGTTGAGTTCGTGGTCGCTCAGAACATGTTTTTAACAGCTGACGCCCAATATGCCGATCTGGTGCTCCCCGTGACCTCCGAATGGGAACGGCTGGGCGGCCTCCTGACAGGCAACCGGGAAATCCTCATCCATTATCGCCAGATTGTCGAGCCCCAATATGAAGCCAAGAGTGATCTGTGGATTGTCAAGGAGATTGGCAAAAAGCTGGGCATCGATCCGACGAAAGTTTGTCCCGTATCTGAAGAACAGCAAATGTACAATCAGCTGGCAGGGGCTGAAGTCATCAAAGAAGACGGTTCAGGATATGAAAAGCTGCTCACCCTGACCGCCGAAGACATCAAGGCCTTGGGTGCCGAGGGCGAACCACAGACCGGCCGCATCACTTACCAGGAATTTAAGGAAAAGGGCATTTATCAAGTTCCCCGTCACAAAGGAGATAAGTTGGAATTTACCAGCTTTGAAGATTTTGTCGCCGATCCCGCCAATCATAAAGTGAATACTCCCAGCGGTAAATTTGAAATTTACTGCAAATCTCTGGCGGACAATATCGAAAAGGTGGGCTTCACCAGCAAATCCCCCATTCCTAAATATGAACCTTCTGTGGAAGGTTACGAAGATGGCCAGAAAAACGGCTATCCCTTCCAATTGATCACGATTCATTACTTCAGAAGATCCCACTCAACTCTGGATAATGTAACCTGGCTCAGAGAGGCTTTCAACCAGGAATGCCGCCTGAATGCCCAGGATGCGGCTGAATTGGGAATCAAAACCGGCGATATTGTCAAAGTGACCAGCCAGCATGGTTCTGTCATTCGTCCTGTCTATGTCACCGAAACCATTACCCCCGGTGTCGTATCCCTTGGGGAAGGGGCCTGGATTGATATGGATGAAGGCAATGGCGTGGATAAAGCAGGCTGTACCGGAATTCTCAACGGGCCGATTGCCACAGGTCAAGGCCACACCGGTTACAACTCCTGTAATGTGAAGGTGGAGAAATACGATAAGCCCCTTGCCCTCGATGTCAACTGGCCCCAACGGATAATTTTATAGGAGGTGTTAATCAATGGGACAGCTAGGATTTTATTATGACCAAACAGCTTGTGTAGGCTGTAAAACCTGCCAAATAGCTTGTAAAGATAGAAACAATTTGGAAGTGGGGACTCTCTTCCGCCGTGTCCACGAATTTGAAGGCGGCAAGTTTCCCAAGCCCTATGCCTATTACCTCTCCATGAGCTGCAACCACTGCAAGGAAGCCAAATGTGTTAAAGGATGCCCCACCGGAGCCATGCATTTCGGTGAAGACGGCACTGTTCAACATGATAAAGATATGTGTATTGGCTGCAAGTATTGCGTTTGGAACTGCCCTTACAGCGTCCCCCAATATTTGGAGGCCAAAAATATTGTGGGAAAATGTGATTCCTGTAAGGATTTGCGGGCAGATGGACAAAATCCCGCCTGTGTGGACGCCTGTGTCATGCGCTGTTTAAAATTCGGCGATTTGGATGAGCTGAAAGCGGAATATGGCAATGATCTGGTCAGAGAACTGCCCGTTCTTCCCAGCGCCTCTCAAACCAACCCATCCTTCTTAATTAAGCCCAAAAACGAAGCCCTCAATCAAACCTATAAGAAAAGGGAGGTGTAATCCATGGGTGAACATTTTGCTTTGACCTTGTTTTCCATCTGTATCCAAGCTGCCGTAGGCATCATGCTCTTTGTGGCCATCGGCCGGCTCATGAACAAAGAAGGGGTATTCAAAAACGCCGTGATCACAGCAGCAGGCCTGGGGATCATCGGTATGCTGGCCTCACTGCTGCACTTGGGACGTCCTTTAAGCGCCATGAATGCTCTGTTTCAATTCGGGAGCTCCTGGCTCAGCCGTGAGATCTGGTTTACGGCGATTTTCGTGGGGTTAACCGTTGTAGCGGCTGTACTCCTTTATGTTAAACCTCAAGCCTCAGGAGCCGTCACCGGCTTATCCGCAGGAGCTGCCCTGGTGGGTCTGATCGATGCCTTTGCCATGGCCAAGATTTACAGCTCGGCCAGTGTGCCGGTATGGCAAGGCGCTGCCACCACCATCGAATTCTATGCCGCCGCCTTATCCATGGGAGCCATGCTTTTCTTGGTGCTGAGCGGAAAAGAAGCGGGAAAGCTGAAGAAAATCGTGGCTTTGACTGTGGCAGCCGTGGTGACTGTTCAGGTAGCGGTGGTCGTCCCCTACTTCATCTCTTTAGGGGCCGGTACCGGCACCGCTCTGCAAGCCAGTCTGATGATTCTCGGCAGTCTGAAAACAGCCGTGGCCATCAAATGGCTGTTCATTCTTGCCGGAGCCGGATTGGTGCTTTGGCAGGCCAAGGATGAACAGAGCAAATCCGTATCCGGTGTTGTTGCCGGGGGTGCGGCCTTGATTCTGGTCGGCCAGGTGGTGGGAAGATATGTATTCTACGCCGCCATGGTGGTATCGGGAGTAGGGTTGACTTAATTTCCTTTGCCAATATGAGAACAATGAGTAAGAGCCAAAAGGAGTATCGGGAGAGATACTCCTTTTTGGCAATAAACTGCTATAATGAAACTACATTGAAACTGCCGGGGGGTGAAAAGGTTGGGCCTCAGCAATGTTCGGATCAGAACCCGCTTTGTTATATTATTGGTAGGTATTTTGGCGGTTTCGCTGCTTATGAATGTAGTCTGGATTTGGATGACTCAGCAAAAGCAAGCTGAAAGGGAAATGCATGAAAAGGCCTATGTCCTCTCCCAGCAGATGGAGGCGGCCTGGGAATTCATGGTGATCAATCAGGATGTTATTAATTATGACGCCAATGGGGAATATAATTTTAAGAAACTCCATTGTTCCCTGGTTGGCAAGAGCATTGGCAAACTATTTGGCAAAAAAACAGGGTATACTATACGCTATACGAATTTTAATCCCCGCAATAAAGCCGATATCCCTGATCAGTTTGAATTGGAAGCCCTCACCCTCTTTGCCGCTGATGTGAAGACAAGCGAATTCTATAAAGTGTCGGAATACGCGGGGAAAGGCGCTTTCCGTTATACCGCACCCATGCGTATCGAAGAAAATTGTCTGGAATGCCATGGTGAACCCGCCGGTGAGCTGGATATTCTGGGCTATCCTAAAGAGGGCTGGAAAATAGGAGACTTAGCCGGCATTGTCAGTATTGTCATGCCCACAGCTATGTATACGGAAAATATTCAATCCAATGTGGTCAAACAAGTCGGCTATATTTCCTTGCTTACCTTGAGCATTATCATGGTTATCTATTACGCCATGTCCAAGCTGGTGACCAGACCCCTCAATCAGCTGAAGGATGCCATGGGACATGTTAAAACAGGAGACTTAAAGGTTGATTTAAAAGATATTGATGCTCAGGGGGAAATCCGGGATTTGTCGGACCATTTTGAGATCATGACCCAGGAACTGCAGACCTTATATGACGACCTGGAGAACAAGGTGGAGCTGAGGACCCAGGATTTAGCCCGGGCCAACGATATTCTGGAATCCCAGCAGATCCAGCTGGAGGAAGCCAATCGGCGCTTGCGTGAAGATAATCAATATAAATCGGATTTTCTGGCCATTATCAGCCATGAGCTGCGCACTCCTTTGACTTCGATCATTGCTTTTGCCGAGGTTCTGGAAAAAGCAAGTGAAGACAAATGTCCTAAAGAACAGAAAATCACCCAGGAGATTAGAGCCAATAGCCAGGTTCTTTTGCGCATGATCAACAATATCCTGGAAATCGCCCGGATCGAAGCGGGGAAACAAGAACTGATCATCGAACCCATCGATCTCGTCGATGTGATCAACGCCGTGGAAAGTGTCATTGAGCCCTTAATCGAGAAGAAGAGTATTCAGTATTCCAGTGTCCTGCACTCGGACGTTCCTGTTATTGAGGGAGACAGGGAAGGATTAAGACGGATTGTGGAGAACCTGCTCAGCAATGCCCTGAAATTTACCCCTGAGGGCGGGGAGATCAAAGTCTGGGTGGCCTATGACCAGGAGCGGAATGAAGTGCTGATCAATGTTCAGGATAATGGCATTGGCATCCGCAAAGAGGATCAGCCCTATATCTTCGAAAAATTTGTGCAGAGCGATTCCTCCATCCACCGTCAGTATAATGGCAGTGGTTTAGGCCTGGCTTTGGCTAAAGAGTTGGCGGAACTGCACGGGGGCTGGATCAAAGTCGTCAGTGAGCTGGACAAAGGAAGCTTATTTACAGTAGGAATTCCCGCCGGGGAGGGTAAGGAAGACTGGCTTCACCTGGACTTCTAAGCACGGGTGTCCGGTTAGGATGGAGCAGAGAAAGGGGCGATAGAGGATGAAGATTATGCTGGCTGATGATGAAGAGAGCATACGTATTGTCGTGGAGCATATTGTCACAGAGGACGGCTATGATTTCTGCTATGCAGCGGATGGTGCGGAGGCCTTGGTTGTATTTGAAGCGGAAAATCCCGACCTGGTGATTCTGGATGTCATGATGCCGAAGCTCAATGGCTTTGATGTGTGCACCCAACTGCGCAAAAAGGGCAGCAATGTTCCCATCATCATTTTATCTGCCAAAGGAGATATTGTGGACAAAAGCGTGGGCTTTAAGGCGGGAGCCGATGATTATCTCGTCAAGCCCTTCAGCACTTTGGAGTTATCCCTGCGCATCGAGGCTTTGCTCCGCCGGCGGGAGCATCAAACCGGCGGAGCCGGTGAGGCAGAGAAAGAAAGCGTCAAGCTGGGGGATCTGGAGATCCTTTTCAAGCGTTATGAGGCCCGCTTGAAAGGCAAGCGTGTGGAGCTGACACCCAAAGAATTTAAGATCCTGGCCTATATGGCCGGCCATCCCGGCGAAGTGTTTACCCGGGAGCAGCTTCTGACCTATGTGTGGGGGGAAGACTATGTGGGCGAGCTGACCGGCATTGCTGTTTTTATCCGCAAGATCCGGGAGAAGATCGAGGAGGATCCCTCCAAGCCCAAATACCTGCAGACCGTCTGGGGCGTGGGCTATAAATTCGGTGAGAAAGAGTGAGCAGGATGCCAGGTCCTGACAAGTTGAAGCCGCGACAGGTGTTGAAAGTGGACAGGGAACATTATAATATAGGAAAGTAAGGACATTGTGGACTCACAGTAAGAGGATTAAGATGGATAGGTGGTATTAGAAATGAATCAACAAAATGAGGCAATCGCAATCCTGCTGGCCAACCGAAGTTATCTCTATAGATTATTGCAGCGGATCTTCGGCGGAGAACCCCAGGCCGAAGTATTAAAGGTTGTGACAGACCCCCACACCAGGGAAGCCCTGCAGCTCCTGCTTCAGGAAGATGAACACCTCTTTGACAAGCATTTTGAGGTTTTAAGTGAGGTGGCCCGGGCCTTGGCGGCTGAACCTGAGCAGACTATGGACAAACTGAAAAGTGAATATACTTATTTGTTCATTGGCCCCAACAGCCTGCCTGCCCCTCCCTGGGAATCGGTTTATCTCACCAAGGAGCGGGTTCTGTTCCAGGAAAGCACCTTAAATGTCCGCCGCGCTTATTTGAAATACAGTTTCCTGCCCTCCAACTACCCCCATGAAGCCGATGATCATCTTGGTCTGGAGCTGGATTTTATGGCTCATCTGGCTCAAGTGGCTCAGGACCATTTCGAGAATGGCCGGCTGGAGGAGATGAAAGGGATCCTCGAAGACCAGCAAGCCTTTTTGCGTGATCATCTGCTTCTCTGGATTGGGGAGTTCGCTCAGGATATTCAAAAAAGCAAGACCCATTACTTCTATCCGCCCCTGGCCGATCTGACCAAGCATATCGTCAAGATAGATGCCGAACTTTTGGAGGAGTTAATGGCACTTTAAAGTTGCGCAAATTCCCGTGATGAAAGCAGACAGCAAAGGGATCCTTTCCAAAGGAAGGGGTCCCTTTTCCTGTCTGCTTATAATCATTTACAAAAATTAATCAAAGTGAAACCTTTTTTAAATAGAATTAGGGCTTGCTATTTGTTACTATCTACACATGCAAAGCCTAGCATCATGGGTGGGATGCGATAAAAACATAAATTGAAGGAAGGCGATCCATGGTCCTTGAGGGCGAACAATGAATTTCTGACTAGTTTAAGGGAGGTTTAAAAGTGTATGGCTGATTTTGTAGGCAAAGCTGCTGGTTTAAGTATTAGCCGGAGAAATTTTATTAAAGCGAGTGCCGCGGCTGCTGCCAGTCTATCTTTAGCTGGCTGCAGCAATTCATTAAGCACTGTAGGCGTAGATGCCGCCTTGGATAATGGCGAGAAATGGGTGTCTTCTGCTTGTTGGCATAACTGCGGCGGCCGCTGCGTCAATAAGGCTCTGGTGAAAGATGGCATGGTCATCCGTCAAAAAACCGACGATACGCACCCTGACAGTCCCGAATACCCACAGCAAAGAGCCTGTTTGCGCGGCCGTTCGCAGCAGCAGGATGTTTTGGGTGCCGATCGGATCAAATATCCTTTAAAAAGAAAGAACTGGCAGCCTGGCGGCGGAGACAAGAGCCTGCGTGGCAAAGATGAATGGGAACGTATCTCCTGGGATGAAGCCCTGGACTATGTGGCGGCAGAGATCAAAAAGGCGAAGGAAAATTATGGCCCCCAATCTATTATGAGCTTTGCCCGTACCGGTTGGACGAAAAATGTGTTGTATGCGTACGGGGGAACAACGACCCATTGGGATACGACTTCCTTTGGCTCATATCGTTTCCCGTGGGAAAAGATTGGTATGGGTCAATATGATAACTATTCTGTCAATGACCGCTTTGATCTTAAGAATTCCGATACAGTTATTTTGGTAGGGGGGAATTCCGCCTGGTCTGCCCCAGGTCTGTATTCTTATTTCTTTTTGCAGGCTAAAAAGGCTGGTGCTGAATTTATCTCCGTCGGCCCCAATTATAATGCGATTGCGGCCACTTTGGATGCCAGGTGGATTCCTGTTCATGCAGGCACAGACACCGCCTTTTTATTAGCGGTTGCCCATACCTTGATTGCGGAGGATGATCCTGTCAGTAATCCTCTCATTGACTGGGACTGCCTGAACCGATGTACCTTAGGATTTGATGCCGAACATATGCCTGAGGGTGCAAAGCTTAAGGAAAACTTCAAGGACTATGTTCTTGGTGAATATGACGGAGTTCCAAAAACAGCCGCTTGGGCAAGTAAGATATGCGGCACTCCTGTTGAGGATATTCTTTTCTATGCCAGAAAGATACGTAAGGACAACAAGGTTGCCATGTACCATGATTATGCACCCGCCAGATGTATTGGAGCTGAAGACTTTCCTCATATATTTGCTACAATCGGCTTTATGACCGGGCATATGGGTAAGCCGGGCCATGCCTGTGGAAATATCCATAAAGAGCAGGTGAATGCGGGTCCCGCTTTGGTAAAAGCAGGCGGCTCAGGACTGCCCAAAATCAGCAACCCTGTCAAGGACTGCATCAATAGTCCGAGTTTATGGAAATCCATTCTTGATGGAAAATATCTTTATACAGGAAGCTTCCAATGGTTGCCCGGAGAATGGAAGGATATAGATATCCGTGTTCTTTATACGGAAGATAAAGCAGTGCTTCAGGGCCTTCCGGCCATGACCCATGGCATTGAAGTGCACCGCAAGGTAGACTTTGTTGTTACGCAAGCCTTTAATTACAATACCCAGGCTAAGTACTCCGATATTATTTTACCGGTCACCACGCAATGGGAAAGGCCGGGCATGGTGATGACTCGTGACAAAGAAGCAGTCCTTGTCTATTCCCAGGTTATCGAGCCCCTTTATGAAGCAAAGTCAGACCAATGGATTGCCGTTGAATTGGCCAAGCGTTTAGGCGTCGATGTCGAGCAGGTTTTCCCCATTGATGAAAAACAACAATTTTTTAATCAAATAGCCGGTTGCACTGTTATTTCTGAAGATGGGAAATCATACAGCCCCCTTGTAACGATCACAGCAGATGATATTGCAAAGTGGGAAGTAAAGGGTGAGCCCCAGTCCGGGAAAATTGGCTTGCAGGAACTTATCGATCGGGGCGTTTATCAGGTCGAGCGGCATGAAGGAGATAATTACGGATATTATGCCTATGAAAACTTTATAAAAGATCCGGAAAACCATCCTTTGACATCACCAAGCGGCAAGTTTGAGATTTATAGTGACTGGAAAGCGGATACCCTTAATAATACAGGTATCGCTAATATGACTTTTAAGCCTTATCCTTCCTATACGGTAGCGCCTGAATGTTATGAAGCGACCTTTAGTGATTGGGAAAATCAGGTGAAAGGTGAATACCCTTATGTCGTGACGAATCCTCATTATCTGCGGCGCACCCATTGCAACCAGGATAATGTGCCATGGCTCAGAGAGGCCTGCCATAATCCGGTATTCCTTAACAGACAGGATGCTGAGAAAAAAGGCATCAAAACAGGAGATACAGTGCTTATTTGGAACGCCCATGGCAAGACTTTGCGCCAAGCCAGTGTATCTGATACTACTATGCCCGGCATAGTGGAATTGCCTCATGGCAGATGGATCGATATGGATGAAAAAACAGGCATTGACAGGGCGGGCACGGATAATATACTATGCGGCCCGGTGGCCAGTAACATGGGTGTGAGCGGCTATAACAACTACACCTGTGATTTTAAAAAATATGATGGCGAGCCGTTGATTCCTGACCATCTGATTCCTGCTCAGACGGCGAAGGTGCTTTAAGAAAGGAGCGTGAAAGAGTATGGGAAGATTAGGATTTTATTTTGATGTGACAGCCTGTATTGGCTGCCGCACGTGTCAGATTGCTTGTAAAGACAAAAACCGCTTGGATGTAGGTATTATTTTCCGCAATGTAAGAACCTTTCAAACGGGTGCCTATCCAACGCCCTTTGTATTTCACTATTCCGGATCGTGCAATCATTGTGAAGAGGCAAAATGTGTGCGGGGATGTCCGACCGGTGCTATGCATTTTGGTGACGACGGTACCGTCCAACATGATAAAGATATGTGCATAGGCTGTCGGTATTGTGTGTGGAATTGTCCATACAGCGTTCCACAATATATCGAAGAAAAGAATGTTGTTGGTAAATGCGACTCATGCAAGGATTTGCGGGACAAAGGCGAAAATCCAGTATGCGTTGATGCCTGCCTTATGCGTTGTCTTAAATTTGGTGATTTAGATCAATTAAAAATGGAATATGGGCCCGGATTGGTGAATGAGATTCCAGTCCTGCCGCCAGCGGCTATGACAAAACCTTCTGTGCTGATTAAGCCCAAAGACTGTGCCCTTGATTCGAAATTTACTGTGATGGAGGTGTAAACAATGGACCATTTTGCCTTGACAGCGTTCTCCATCTGCATTCAGGCTGCCGTTGGGATGATACTCTTTGTAGCCATTGGCAGATTATCCACACAAAATAGTACGTTCAAACGTGCTATAATCAGCGCGGCAGGTCTAGGTACTGCCGGAATGATTGCTTCACTGCTGCACTTAGGCCGCCCCTTACATGCCATCAACGCTCTGTTTCAATTCGGTACCTCTTGGCTCAGCCGCGAAATATGGTTCACCGCAATGTTCGTCGGGTTAACCGTTCTGACTGCCGTACTCCTCTATATTAAGCCTCAAGCAAGCGGAGTCATCACCGGTTTATCGGCAACGGCTGCCCTGGTGGGTCTGATCGATGTCTTTGCTATGGCGAAGATTTACAGCTCGGCCAGTGTACCTGTATGGCAAAGTGCTACGACCACTGTAGAGTTTTATGCAGCGGCACTATCCATGGGAGCCATGCTTTTCTTCGTTCTCAGTATGAAAGAAGCGGGCAAGATGAAGAAATTCGTGGCCTTAGCGGTAGCGGTTGTTGTGGCTATTCAAGTAGCTGCTGTAGTCCCATACTTCATTTCTTTAGGGGCCAGCACCAGTACCGCATTGCAGGCCAGCCTTGTTATTCTTGGCGGCTTGAAGCCGGCCCTGGCTATTAAATGGTTGTTTATCCTTGCTGGAGCCGGATTGATTCTGTGGCTGGCTAAAGATGAACTGAGCAAATCCGTATCCGGTGCTGTTGTCGGCGGTGCAGTGTTGATTCTGGTCGGTCAAGTGATCGGAAGATATATATTTTACGCAACAATGGTTATCTCCGGAGTGGGATTGACTTAATTTTCGCTCACCCAGGCACGATGAGTACCCAAAAGGAGTATCCGCCAAGATACTCCTTTTTACAATCAGAGGGCTCAATCAAGATCATCATGAAGTGCTCATTAATGTTCGGGGTAATGGCATTGTAGAGGATCAGCCTTAGCCAAGGCAGGCTCCACCTGAATTTTTAAACCCTAGGGGATACCCGGTTAGGATGGGGCGGGGAAAGGGGCGATAGAAGATGAAGATTATGCTGGCTGATGATGAAGAGAGCATACGTATTGTCGTGGAGTATATCGTCACAGAGGACGGCTATGATTTTTGCTATGCAGCGGATGGTGCGGAGGCCTTGGCTGTTTTTGAAGCAGAGAATCCCAACCTGGTGATTTTGGACGTTATGATGCCGAAACTCAATGGCTTTGATGTGTGTGCCCAGCTTCGCAAAAAGGGCAGTAATGTCCCCATTATCATTTTATCTGCCAAAGGAGACATCGTGGACAAAAGTGTGGGCTTTAAAGCGGGAGCCGATGATTATCTCGTCAAGCCTTTCAGCTCTTTGGAATTATCTTTGCGCATCGAGGCTTTGCTGCGCCGGCGGGATCACCAGGCCGGTGAAACAGAGGAGAGAGAAAGCATCAAGCTGGGAGATTTGGAGATCTTTTTTAAGCGTTATGAGGCCCGCTTGAAAGGCAAGCGTGTGGAGCTCACACCCAAAGAGTTTAAGATCCTGGCTTATATGGCCAGCCATCCCGGCAAAGTGTATACCCGGAAGCAGCTTCTGACCTATGTGTGGGGGGAGGATTATGTGGGGGAGCTGACCGGTATTGCCGTTTTTATCTGCAAGATTCGGGAGAAGATTGAGGAGGATCCCGCCAAGCCTAAATATCTGCAGACAGTCTGGGGCGTGGGCTATAAATTCGGTGAGAAAGAGTGAGCAGGATGCCAAGTCCCGGCAAGATGAAGCCGTGACAGATGTTGAAAGTGGTCGGCGAACATTATAATATAGGCAGTAATGACAAAATTGTGGATGAACAAGGTAGGTCCATTAAGACGGCAGGTGGTATAAGAAATGAAGTGAGGGATCCTTTCCAAAATGGAGGGCTCCCTTTTTTGTCTTAATCTGTTATGCTGTTATTAATGTGTTCCATAAGCAATCCAGCGGAGGGATTTTGTGAGTGATTTCTTTGAACAAGTATATGCTATTGTCGGCAGGATTCCTTACGGCAAGGTGGTGTCATACGGCGAAATTTCCTGGATGTTGGGACGGCCTCGTTCAGCACGTGAGGTTGGGCGGGCCATGCGATTCTGTCCAGAGAAGCTGCCCTGTCACCGAGTGGTCAGAGCGGACGGCTCTATCGCGGGTGGCCCCCATGCAGAGGTAAGGAAAATACTTTTGGAAAATGAAGGAATTGTCTTCCTGCCAGGGGGGCGTGTGGACATGAAAATCCATCGCTGGTCTGGATGAAAGCTGCTTGAACTGGAAGGCATCGCTCTGTCACAATTTTTTGTTCTCCCTAAAGGTACGGCACTCTAAGGCAGAACGCAGCTGGGGTTGGCATGATATACATGAACGGCTTAACAGCTTGCCGGCAAACTTACCCATCAGCAAAGGGATCCTTTCCAAATGAAAGGGTCCCTTTTCTTGTCTTCAGAAATAAGGGGCTATGGGTGAATAAAAAGTGGCAAAAAACAAAAAATAATGCAAATATGATATTGAAAATCATTATCAATTATAGTATAGTTAGAGCAGGCTCATTAAATGACCAGTGCTGAGGATAAGGAAAAAGGAGTGTGGGATTCAATGTCGATATTACTGATTGGCGGGCTGGATCGTATGGAAAAGGATTATATACATATCGGCTCAAAACGTGGGCATAATGTAAAGGTCTATACGCAGCTGCCAACACGTTTTGAAAAAGTAATGGGGGAGCCGGATGGAATCGTACTTTTTACCGGAACCGTATCCCATGCTATGGTTAAAGTCGCCGTAAAGGTAGCCAAAAACCGCAACATTCCCATCATCCGCAGTCATAGCAGCAGTTTAAAAGCCTTGGAACGGGAATTATGTAAGTTGGAAGAATGTGCATGTTGATTAACTAAGGGATTTTTCTCAGGAGGTGGCAGGAATGAGCAAGGCCTGTGTTCATGATTTTTTCAGAGCTTTAGACCGCTTTGAAGATCGGGATTTTCTTCTTTATAAAATTCAATATGATATTGCTCCGACTTTAGCCGAGATTAAGCCATCCTCTTTGATGACCTTTGTTAACCATAAGCGGGAGATGCTGACTCTTTGGGATCGCTATAAAGAGGGAATCTGTCAACAGCTCCAGGTACGTTACTGTGAGCTGCGGCGCAAAGATGATCGGGTGATTGTTTTATTCTATCGGGATGAGACGTTGGCCAACTGTCTGGCGGTCTGGAAGAACCAAAACTTCCTTAAAGGGCAGGGTTATGCTGATCTGCCTAAGGTAGAAGACAGCCTCTGTCTGTTAAGGCAACGGTTTGAGGAGGAATGTCCTCATGAACTGGGGATTTTTCTGGGTTATCCCGTGGAAGATGTGACCGCTTTTATGGAGGGCAAGGGGGCACCCTGCCTGGCCTGCAAGTACTGGAAGGTTTATCAGGATGTGGAAAACGCCCTGAAGACCTTTGAAGCCTATGATGAAGAACGGGAAAAAGTGGTTCAGGCTGTCCTCAGCATCCAAAGAAAAAGCGCATAGAGCAAAATGAAGTTTAAGGAGGCAAATGCCTCCTTTTTTATATGCTCTCAAGTTTTTCAACGGTCTTATCGTTAATGACGTTGCCGGTGTTTAAGGTGCTTTTGGGTTCTATTAAAAGCACATGGACTTCTTCCGGGGCAACGGGCATATGCTCGGTTCCTTTTGGAATAATAATGAGTTCCCCTTCATGCAAGTGGATGTCTTTATCTTTAAATTTTATTGTTAATATACCTTTAACCACGTAGAACATTTCATCTTCATTGTCATGAACATGCCAAGTAAATTCTCCTTTAAATTTAGCAACTTTTACATAGAAATCATTGATTTCTCCGATAATTTTAGGACTCCAGTATTCATTAAAAAGTTGAAGTTTTTCTTCTAAATTGATTTTTTCCATTTTGGTACCTCCCAGTGTTAGTATAGTTGCTTCTTTATTTTCGTTGCCACCCGGCAAGGCAAGCCTGTTATTTCTGCCTATTTTACAGGATAAGTGTCAGCAATAAACTCCTACTGCTTTTGTGCAAAATAGTTTCATTGTCATATTAAGAGTTTAGAACATTTAGCCTTTATTGCGCAACCCCTGGCTGGGCCCATAGTCTTTAGAGGCCTGGAGCAAACTCCCCGCTGCACGGATTGAAGTGATTATTTCTAACAAAAAATTGCTTTATGCATAGGATAAAGGGATGGATGGAGGTGATCGATTGAATTTTGGCAAGAATTTAAGTGATTCTTTAGATAAAGCTCAAACCTATGTGTCTGAGGGTGTAGAGCAGATTTTAGCGGATAAGCTTGATCAGGACCATGGTGTTTCCCCCAGCCCCGGGGCGACGGCCTTGGCCTCCCTGGCCCTGCTGGCTCTGGGCCGGGAGTTCAAGGGGGCCCAACAGCGGGGGATTCAGTGGTTATGGCAGAATAATCGCGGGGGCTGGGGGAAGGTCCCCGGAGGCCAGCCTGATGAAGAAATCACGAAGATTGCCCGCCTGGCTCTGCAGGGGAGCCAAGGAGGATGGATGGCCAAGCTCCAGGTGCTCTCCCAGGCCAGGCAGTTTTCCCAAATGATTTTGACCTTGGGCCAGCGGGTGGTTCCCGGACTGGAAGGCCCGACCCCTGAAGAAATCATTCTTCCCAACATTCTGGAAGAAAGTGTGCTGGCCAAATTGCCCCTCTATGGCCGGCCGGTAGTGGTGGCGGCTTCCCTGCTCGCTACGGAATCCCAGGAGGGGCTGAATAGGGGAATCCGATATCTCCTCGATACTCAGATGGAGGACGGTTCCTGGTCGGAGGATATTATCGCCACCAGCCTGGCCATTCTGGGGATTATGCGTTTGGGGGGGTACCCGGAGCCATGCCAGCGGGCCGGGCGTTGGCTGATGCAGAAACAGTATGCTACCGGAGCCTGGCCGGCCTTTGATCAACTCAAGAACTGGGCTATGGGGTGGGCGGTCTGCATCGCCGGGGAAACCGGCAGGAGGTGGAGGGGTAACTCCTGGTTGGAGCCGGGAGTCGCTTGGCTGAAAGAGGCGCAGAATGCCGACGGCAGCTATGGCAGCACTCCCCCCTATACTCATCCTGATTTGGACGACACGGCAGTTGCTTTGAACGGCTTTTATCAGGTTGGAGTGGAAAATTCCCCGGGGGCCCAGCTCCTCAAAAGGCTGCAAAACAAAGACGGAAGCTGGAGTACTTTCCCCAGCTTTACCGGTATACCACCCCGGATAACCTCAGAGTTCCCTGTGTATATTCCCAGTGTCGATGTCACCATTCATGCTCTGGAAGCATTATGGCGACGGGGACGCTCCCAGGAAGACTTCGTCTATAGGGGGTTAAGATGGCTGTTATCCCAGCAGGATGCTCAAGGGGCTTTCTCCTCATCCTGGTATGAAGGGTCGGTCTACAGCACGGCCCAGGCCCTGGAACTTTTCAGCAAGTGGAAATTTAATTGGCAGCAGCTCTATATGTCCCGGGATATCCTGGAGGCGAGGCAAAAAGCCATTCAATTTATCCTGGCGTCCCAACAAGAGGACGGCGGCTGGGGCTCCACAGTTGAAACAGGATTGGCTTTGTCCGGACTGCTGAGGTATGGCGGTGCTGTTCCCCGGGAAGTGCTGGATAAGGGCTGCCTGAATCTTATGGATGCCCAGCATCCCAATGGTTCGTTTAAACCCTCCTATAAGGCCATCTATGCCAAGGGGTGGGACTATGAGGAGCCTATAAGTACGGCACTCACTGCCGTGCGGGCCTTAAGCCGGTATGAACAGCTGTTCAGGAAATGAATGTAAAAGCCAAGGGGTGTTAATAAGGAACCCCCTTGGTATTTTTCTTTTAGGCCTTTGGTTTAGCTTAGCATCTTTAGTATAATTAAGCAGGGAGGGGTCATCCGTGGAAAGGGGGCCAGCCTAATCTTTGCCTGTGAGGGGAAAACCATGAAGAAGTACATCCTTGCCTTAGACCAGGGGACAACCAGTTGCCGGGCCATCCTGTTTGATCGGGAAAGCCAAATCGTCGGCGTGGCCCAAAAGGAATTTACGCAAATTTACCCTCAGCCCGGCTGGGTAGAGCATGATCCGGAAGAGGTATGGAGCACTCAATACGGGGTCATTGCCGAGCTGCTGGCCCGCTATCAGGTAAACAGCGAAGAGATTGCCGGAATCGGCATTACCAACCAGCGGGAAACCACGGTGGTTTGGGATAAACATACAGGAAAGCCTGTAACCAATGCCATTGTCTGGCAGTGCCGCAGAACCGCGCCTCTTTGTGACGAACTGAAGCTGAAAGGGTTAGAGCCTTTGTTCAAAGAAAGAACAGGTTTAGTTCTGGACGCCTATTTTTCGGGCACGAAAATCCGCTGGATCTTAGATCAGGTGCCGGGTGCTCAGGAAAGGGCCGCCAAGGGCGAGCTGCTCTTTGGCACCATGGATACCTGGCTGGTGTGGAATCTGACCAAGGGCCGCATTCATGCCACGGATTACTCCAATGCTTCCCGCACTCTCCTTTATAATATTAAGACCCTGGCCTGGGACCCGGATCTGCTTCAGGCCCTCAATATTCCTTCAGCCATGCTCCCGGAGGTAAAGCCCTCCAGCGCTATCTACGGAGAGACAGCCGCCGAGGGGCTCTTCGGGCAGCCTATTCCGATTGCCGGGATTGCCGGGGATCAGCAGGCCGCTCTCTTCGGCCAGGCCTGCTTTGAACCGGGGATGGCCAAGAATACCTATGGCACCGGCTGCTTTATGCTGCTCAATACAGGAGAAGAACTCTATGAATCCCAGCATGGCCTCATCAGTACCATTGCCTGGGGGCTTGATGAAAAAGTAATCTATGCCTTGGAGGGCAGTGTCTTTATGGCCGGAGCGGTGATGCAATGGCTGCGGGATGAGTTAAAGCTGATCGAAACCGCCGGGGATTCAGAATACTTTGCTGGAAAGGTTGCCGACAATGGCGGAGTTTACCTGGTGCCTGCTTTTACGGGGCTGGGGGCGCCTTACTGGGATATGGACGCCCGGGGGGCCATGGTGGGTTTGACCCGCGGCAGCAATAAAAACCATCTCATTCGTGCCGCTTTGGAGTCCATGGCTTATCAGACCAGGGACATTCTGGAGGCTATGGAGGCGGACTCCCGCTTGCCTCTCCAACTGCTCAAAGTGGACGGGGGAGCGGTGGTCAACAACCTCCTGATGCAGTTTCAAGCCGATATTCTGGGTGTGGAAGTGGAACGCCCTGAGTGTATTGAAACCACAGCCCTGGGGGCGGCCTATCTGGCCGGGCTGGCCACGGGATTCTGGAGCAGCAAAGAGGAATTGAAAGGCAAGGCGAAAATCGAACGCTCCTTTAAACCCCGGATGGCGGCCGAGCTCAAAGAAAAGTACTATCAAGGCTGGCTGAAAGCCGTCAGACAGATCATGTAAAAAATATTTTTTGAAAAATATTAAAAAGGATCTTTGAACGACCGTTCTCTTTGGGGGATTCCTCAAGTGAACGGTCGTTGTTGTAACTAGGGAGTTGTGAGAACGGCAAATCCTTTAGGCAGTGGCCTGAAAGATAAACCAGCCATCCTTGACTGAAAACTGAAATACTCCGCCATGCTTTTCCACGATATGGGCCATGCTTTTGGTGCCAAAGCCATGCCCCTCTGCTTTGGATACAGGCAGGTCCTGATGAAAGACCGGTTCTGTCTGATAACGGTTGCGAATGTCAAGGCACAGCTTCGTATTCTTGGCATACACACGCAGCCGGATAAGGCGTTTGCTGCTGTCGGCTATCTGTGCGGAGGCTTGTATAGCGTTTTCCAAAGCATTGGACAAGAGGGAACAAAGCTCGGTATCGCTGAAGGGAAGGGAGTCCGGCAGCCTGGCATCCATCGTCAACAGGATGCCCCCTTGTTTTGCCTTGGTGGCAAAAGCGGACAAAATCAGATTGACGGTTTCGTTTTCGCAAAAGCGGGTGGGCGTGATGGCGTCTATGTCGGACTGGGCAGTCCGCAGATACTCCCTTAGCTCCTCTATGCGTCCCTCGGCGGCCAGCCCATGCAAAAGGGAGAAATGATGGCGCATATCGTGCCGATAGGTAGCGGCATTCTGCTGCAGCTGCCGCAGAGAAGCAAACTCAGTCTGGGCCAGCCGGAACTGCGCATCCAGCATATCCCGCTCTCTTTGTAGAGCTGCCTGTTTTTGGGTTTCGGCATAGTACAGGAGAACAAACACAAAATAGAAGGCCGCTGTCACAAAGGGCATGAACTGTACGGCCGCCCGTGTCCCGCTGTACATAAAATTGGTGTACACCGTAGCGGCATAGTCGAACAGATAGTAAAAAGCCGGCATAGCGCCAAAGAGCAGGCAGGATTCCAGAGAGCGCTCCATCAGATGCCGGACTGATTTTACAGCGTATTTTTGCAGGAAATAGTACATCAGCAAGGCACCGGCTATATAACCGGCATGGTCCATGGAAGCGCTGTCAAAAATTTCGCCGGCAACCGTGCCGATCCAACGGGGAGGCTGGCAGCACAGGAAGGAGACAAACATACTGGTTAGTGAAATGAGCCACGAACGTTTTAAGTAAAGAGCGATAAAAACAGCAACCGGTAAGTGGGAAAGGAGCGGATATATTTTGATCGTCATCTCCATGCCCCAGAGCCGCAGACTGGCCAGTTGCAGCATAAATAAAATGACGGTAAAACACCCCAGCGCCAGATGATTTTTCCGTGTACGCCCCATTCCGGCGAAACTGACTGCAACCGCCGCACCGAACAGCAGGGCAACAAAGTAACGGGAGAAGGCCACGGCAGTTTCTATCATTCCCTTATTCCCCCTCCATTTGATAACTCAGATACTGCTGCTTGATCTCCCGTGCCTTGCCCTGGGCAATAGGGACAGAGGAAAGGGTCTGCAAGGTGATCTGATGATTCTCGATGGTATCCACATACTGCATATTGACAAGATATGAACGGTGAGGCTTGATAAAACACCCATATTTGAGAAGGTTATCGCAGACAGAGGAAAAAGCTTCCGTACATTCGATGACCTTGCCGGAGCGCAGATGATAGAGTACATTTCTGCCGATGACCTCGGCAAAAGTCAAATTGGTGATCCGTATTTTTTGCAGGCCTTCAGTGCTTTTTACGATCACCGCATCCTCCTCTTTTGCCGTTTTGATCTGCTCCAGCACTTCATCAAAGGTGAAGAAGAATTTCTCTTTGGAGATGGGCTTCAGTACATAGTTGATGGCTTTCACTGCATAGCTTGCCAAAGCAAACTCAGGGGAGGAGGTGAAGAATAAGATCGGCGCGGTTTTGTCAAATCTGCGGATTTCCTTGGCCACCTCAATGCCCATAAAGCCCGGCATAATGATATCCAGACAATAGATGTCAAACCGTTTTCCTTTTTCCAAGGCCGCAACCAGCTCAAATCCGTTGGGAAAGACGGCGTATTCGCAGCTGAAATTCTTGGCTGACCGGTATAGGTTGATCAGCTGCATCATATTGGACAGTTCGTCTATATTATCGTCGCAGACCGCAATCTGCAGCATAAGCCTTCCTCCTCGCATAATAAGTCTGATTCTCCAAGCTAAGTTTACCATAAAAACCGGCGATCCGAGGCCATGATTCATGTCGAAAAAATCATGTTTCATGCAGCGGACGGTTTTTAGGGGCAGATTTTTGATAGATTGAACGCAGCGTAATAGACGTTATTTCGTCCAATCAACAATGATTAAGGAGGAACAACCGTATGAAAAGACGATTTTTAAGCATTCTGCTCACCCTGTGCATGATGCTTACCCTGCTGCCGACAACGGCGTTTGCGGTGCAGTGGACAGCACATGATACGATTATTGACGGCTGGTACCATCTACGCAGTATGAACAATTATCTCAATTTGACTGCCGAAGGGGCCGCAGAGCTGCGCAAGCTTTCTGAAAATGAAGCCTTTTATGTGGAAAGCAAGGACGGCAGCGAATATACCTTGAAAATGAAGGATGGCAGATACTTGGGGCTTGGGGATATCAGGAAAGATGGCACGCGAGTGAAAGCGGTCAATAGCCCTTATACTTGGCTTATCCATTGGGAAGCCACTAATTTTAACAAAGAAAAGGCGGACATTTTCAGTTTGCGTCCTCCCGAAGCCGCCAAAATGGTCGTTAATGCATCCGGCGAGAAAAATACGGACGGAACGCCCATTATTATATGGACACATGCGAAGTTAGATGCTCCCAATCATGCCGAATTTCGTTTTATTCCTACAGCCGTGGCAGAAGATCCTACCGGTGAGAGCTGGATAACTTATACAGAGAAGGGATTGGTAGGCTACAAAAACCAGAGCGGTAATGTGGTGATTAAGGCTCAGTTTGATGACGCGGATAAGTTTTCTCAAGGAATCGCCAGGGTTTACGATAAGTTCAAAGGTGCGGCAGCCTATATCGACACCACAGGCAAACCCATCACGCCGTTTAAATATTACTCCGCTGCAAGCGGACACATCGTTTATGACGATTTGATGCGCGTTGCCATATACGGGGATGAGGTCGTCAAGGCCATTATGAATGGGGATGGCGTATATTCCACCGAATCGGTAGGAACCAATACTGTCGTTGTGATGAAAAGCGGTAAGAAGCTTAAATATGAGCCCAAATACGGCTTTATCGATACAACGGGGAAAGAGGTAATACCACTGCAATTCGATGAAGCCTACTCTTTTCAGGACGGTCGGGCAGCGGTGCTAAAATATCAAGGCTCGCAATATGGCTTTTCTTATAGCAAGATTGGTTATATCGACCGGACAGGAAAACTGGTCATCCCGTATCAGTATGGCGGCGAAAACCTCTATGACGGGAGCGCCCTCTCCTACAAAGATGGCTTGGCGTGCTTCTTTGAGTACCTGGGCAAGGGAGGTCTGTCGGCTGACGGGTGGGTTTCATATGCCCCGGGAGGCATAATGGATAAAGCAGGCAAGGTTATCATCCCGGCCAATCCAGACAGATATTACCCCTCAGGTCAGTTTGGCCTTCTATGGAAAGATGGGGTTATTGTGAACAACTATTCCACGACAACGAATGAAAAAGGTGTACCCACAAAAAACGGTAAACACGAGTGGTCATTCACGGAGTTATACGACTATTCAGGTAAATTAATCAAAAAGCTTGATGGATACGTCTCCGCGGTGCCCCTTGGCGGCGGGTACACCCTGGCTCTGCACCAGCTGCCAACCGATGCGCCGGTGAACATTGGCGGCAATCTGCATATCCCAGGCTATTGGACTGTCTTTGACCGCAACGGCCAGATTGTGGTTGACAATGTTCAAAAGAACAACTTCTCCCTTCTTAACAGTGCTTGTGGCTATGCGAACGGATACGTCTATTTCGGCGGAGAAGGCTACAAGGCCTCTGAGACGCCAACCGCCTCCGATTCCTTAAAACGGGATTCCATCCTGACAGCGCAGGAGGGTATACGGTTAAGCGGCCCAGACAGATTTGAGACAGCCGCTCAAATCAGCAAAAATGGCTGGGCATCATCAGAAAACGTATTTTTAGCCAACAGTAACAGCTATTCCGGGGCTTTAGTCGGATCCAGCCTGGCTTATCTAAAAGACGCGCCGGTACTTTTGACAGATCCAAAATCTTTGTCCCCTGCGACGGCTGGAGAAATAAATCGATTGGGGACCAAAACAGTCTATATCATCGGAAACGAGGACGAAATATCCACCAAAGTCGAAAGTGAGCTAAGCAACAAATACAATGTGATCAGGGTTGCCGGAAGCGACCAGTTTAATACCGCCGTTAAAATTGGGGAAGAAGTAAAAAAAATCAAGACTTTTGATACCGTAGCCCTGGCAACTCAAAATGATTTTCCGGATGCCTTAGCAATTACACCGTTTTCGGCTAAAAATACCATGCCTATTCTCTTTTCGGGAAAGGACAAATTAAGGGACGACACCAGAGCAGCGCTTCAGGCTTGGGGCATTAAGCAGGTTGTGATCGCCGGAGGAAACGGTGTCATCTCCCAAGCGGTAGAAGCGGAATTAAAGAATATGGGCTTAAGCATCACCCGCTTGGCCGGTGAGGACAGGTACGACACTGCCTTAGCCATTGCCAAGCATTTTGAAAATACCCCCTACACCAAGATTACACTGGCAACAGGTTTGAATTATCCTGATGCTTTAACGGGGGCAGCATTAGCCGCCAAGAAAGGCATTCCCTTGCTGTTGGTAAAAAAAGACGATGTAAAGACAAACGTTAAAGCCTTTTTGGATGAGCATAAGTTAGAGCAGGTCTATATCTTCGGGGGAGAAGGCGTAATAGGGGAAAATATTACGGGGAAATAATTATTTATTAGTAATCACGCATACAGGCAACAAAGTGGGCAGACGGACAAAACTGTGGTCAGTCTGCCCCTTAAAAACTAAAAAAAGGAGACTTTATTATGCTGCCAACTTTCATCACCATCGCCGTAATTATCGCAGCGGTTGTTCTGTGGATTATCTCCACCCAGCGCAGACTGGTGGTGCTGGATGAGAATATCAGCAATGCCATGAGCCAGATCGGGGTGCAGCTGTCCAGCCGTTTCGATGCTCTGACGGCCCTTTTGGATTTGACAAAGGGCTATGCCAAGCACGAAAGTGAAACCCTGATTGAGACCATCAAATCCAGAAGAAGCGTCATCACGGCAAAATCCACACCGGACGATGTGCTGCGCCAGGAAGGGATTATTTCCGAAGCCCTGGGCAGGATTGCCATGGTAGCGGAGCAGTACCCCGAACTCAAGGCAGATCAGACCTATCTCAAAACCATGGACGCGGTGCAGACCTTTGAAAACATGGTGCGCACCAGCCGTCTGATCTACAACGACAGCGTCACCAAGCTGAACCGTGATATCCGCATGTTCCCGGTCTCCATGATTGCCGGGATGCTGGGATTTCGGCAAAGGGAGTATCTGGTAAAGCAGGCCGGCAAGGCAGATATGCCCAGCCTGAAATGAGGTGCTCTATGCAAAAAAAAACTTATGGCCTGATTCTGTGCATTGTCCTGCTGTTTGCTCTCCCGTTCCCCGTTTACGCGGCGAATCGGGTGGAGACCATGGATATTCAGGCTGCTATTTACGAGGACGGCTCCATGGTCGTGACACAGGTCTGGACGGGTAGTTTTGATGAGGGAACGGAAAACTACATTCCCATGAACGCGCCCGATTATCTGACCATCAGCCGGCTTAGAGTCTCCGATCAAAACGGCGGCTATGCGACGGTGCCGGATTGGAACATGGACTGGAGCTTTGCGGAAAAGGCAAGAAAATGCGGTATCCATGCCACGGACAGCGGGTATGAAATCTGCTTTGGCATCAGCCGGTACGGGCAAAACCGCTATGCCATTGAATATAAGCTGGATAATGCGGTGGGCGGTTACAGCGACAGAGACGGCATCAATTTCCGATTCGTAAACGACGGTATGAATATCACCCCTACCGATGTGAAGGTGGAGATCCGGCTGGCGGACGGCACGCCCATCACCGAGAAAAATGCCGCTGTCTGGGGCTTTGGCTATGACGGACAGGTGGAATTTTCAGAGGGTGCCCTTCTTGCCTACACGGAAAGCCCCATCACCCCTGCCAACCA
This sequence comes from Desulfitobacterium sp. LBE, assembly GCF_007830365.1. Lineage (NCBI taxonomy): Bacteria > Bacillati > Bacillota > Clostridia > Eubacteriales > Desulfitobacteriaceae > Desulfitobacterium > Desulfitobacterium sp. LBE. The sequence goes on from NZ_VLKD01000001.1 coordinate 3,971,317, forward strand.
TGTGACGGTACTGTTTGCTCTGGATAAGGGAATTCTGTCCCCTTCACGGCAGGAACCGGGGAGCTTTGAAGAAGTGAAAGAAACCGCCTTTGCGGGCAGCGATTACGATGACACCGAATACACGGGCGAAGAGGTGTCCGCATTTGAGGCAATGGTCACGATACTGCTGTCCATCGGACTTCCCATCGGACTCATTATCTGGCTTCGCAGACTGAAAAAGAAACGTGCGGCGAAAAAACGGCAACGGTTTACAGAGGGGTTCGGGTATTTCAGGGAACTTCCTAACGGCGGCAATCTGAGCACCACTTATGCGCTGGGGCGGCTGTTTGATGTGTGTGAAGATGGTTCGATCCTCGCCACAGGAATGCTGCGGCTGATTCAGCTGGGCTGCCTGTCCCCGGTGGAAACGCAGGAAGCCGGGTTGATGGGCAGAACCAGGGAAACGGTCAGCCTGCGGCTGATGGGCGGCCAACATGACAAAATGAACGAGTATGACGAGTATCTCTATACGGTGTTGGAGAGCGCAGCCGGTTCGGACTCTACCTTGCAGGCCAAGGAGCTGGAACGCTTGGCAAGCCAGAATGACAAGCTGCTGCGTGCCTACATACAGAAATGCGACAGTGCGGGCAGAGCCAATTTGGAGCAAAAGCACTGCCTGAAACGGTGGGATACCCCTGCCAAGCTCACCGACCTGACGCCCGCTGGTGAACAGGAGTTGGGTGAGCTGATGGGGCTGAAACGGTATCTGACGGATTTTTCACTGATTGCAGAGCGCGGCGTCAAGGAAATACCGATTTGGCGGGAACTGCTGACCTATGCCATGCTGTTTGGCATCGCCGATCAGGTGGCGGGGCAGATGAAAGAGCTCTACCCGCAAATTTCCGATCAGCTGACCGATTACAGCCAAAGCATGGTGACCGCCACTTCCTATCACTATTTGCTCTATCGCAACATGAAGAAAGCCGGAGAGCGGCGCGAACAGGAAAAGCGCAGCGGCGGCGGGGGCGGATTGGCATCCCTGGGCGGGGGCGGCGGCCCCACCGGCGGCGGTTCGGGCGGCGGAACGAGATAATGAGAACAAAGGGAGGCAATGATGATGGGTCTATTTTCTAAAAAACCCCCTTGCCCCATCTGCGGCGGCAAGATTTCCTGGTTTCTGCCCACGAAAATCGAGGGCGAATACATTTGTGATACCTGCTACGGCAAGCTGGATATACAGACTGATAAAGAACTGAATTTGACCATGCAGGACTTCAAGGAATATTTGATGTTTTATGATCAAAACAAACTGCTGAAAGATCAGTTTGTGATTTCCGAACAAATCGACTTTGGCCTTTGGGATACCAAAATCATCTTTGATCACCAGAACAAGCTGTTCTGTATGAGCAAACAGCCGGATAAAACTGTGTTTGAAGGTAAACAATTGAAATCCTTTACCATCAAGGAGGACAGCACCCCTCTGTTTGAGGGTTCGGCGGCAGGCATCCGCCGTTATGCCAGCACCGTCACCGAGCGGGCCATGGCAATGGCGCCGCAAATCGCTCAGTTCGCGGCGAACAGGCGGATGGCCCGCACTCTGGACAGGCTGGACGATGGCAAGCTGAACAACTCCGCAACGGTACAGTATTTTAATAGTCCCGAACCCTTTCAGGCCTTTAATGTGGAGCTGCGGTTTGACCATCCTTACTGGACGGTGCTCCAATGCGATATGGACGGCCCCCGGTTTGATAACACCCACCCGGATGTGAACAGCTACCTCCGCTCCTATCAGCAAAGCATAAATGAAATTGAAAAGCTGGTGGCTGCGCTCAAGGCAGTGGCCTTTCCGGAGACAGCGGAGCAGTCTGCCGGCTTGGGTATGGTGGGAATGGGGGCGTTACATACCACCATGGCTCCCCCTGCCGACCCCATCGAGGAAATCAAGAAATACAAGGCGCTCATGGAGGACGGCGTACTTTCCCGGCAGGAGTTTGAGACCAAGAAAAAGCAGCTGCTGGGGATTTGAAGAAAACCAACCTATCCATGGGGCAAGGGGGGCATGACATGACTTACGCCTGCGAGGACTGCGGCTTTTTATTCCGCCGGGTGGGAGCGGTAAGGGAATGCCCCTCCTGCGAAAAAAAACATATTCGCCCGGTCACCAAAGAGGAAGCTGAGAGGTTGCAGAAACTTTTGGAACAAGGAAAAGCAGCTTTATGAATCAAGGGGGGACAGACATGATGAAAAAAATACTCAGTGTGTTTCTGATGCTGTGCATGGTGGTGACCATGCTGCCGGGGACCGCACTGGCGGAAGAATCTGGCGTGAGCAATGAAGCGGAGCTGAATACCGCCATTACGAATGTGCCGGAGGACGGCACTATCATTCTGGGAAATGACATTACCCTCACAGCTACAGTTACTATCGCCAGCGATAATACTAAAAGCTTCACCCTTGACCTGAATGGACATACCCTGGATGGCGGCAGCAAAACGGCCATCAAGCACGAGGGAACAGGTACATTGGCTATTATCGGCAGCGGAAGCGGCGGCACGGTGACCGCAGCTGGGTCCGGCATTCAGCACACAATTTATAATGCTGGCACCGGTGTCGTCAGCATTGAGGACATCACGGTGAGTGCAAGCGGAACTGATACATGCGCCATTTACAACGTCTCCTCCGGCACCGTGGATGTTTTCAGCGGTAGGGTGAGCGCAGATTATACCGCAATTTGGAACGACGACACCGGCGTTGTGAACGTTCACGACGGGATAGTGAGCGCAAGCGGGACCGATGGAGAGGCAATTTGTCAAACCGCAGCCAGTACTGTGAATATTTCGGGAGGTATCATCAGTGCCGAAAAAAGTATTGGGATTAATCATATCGGGACCACCAGCACCACCAAAATCTTAGGCGGTACGCCCATCATCGAGGGCAAAGAAAAGGCGATGAGCAAAGTCCCGGATTTGAGCGGCTACGCCGGTGTGCAGGTCAGGGCAAGCACCACCGGTATAGGAGGCAGTGGTGCAACGGTGATTACCCAAACGGAACTTGCCAGCGGTATCTCCACCTACAAATACCTCAAGTTTGAGCCTTCGGCAGCTGTCGCCCAAATCGGCGGCACAGGCTACCCCACTCTGCAAGCGGCGGTAAATGCGGTTGAGGGCGGGCAGATCATTCAGCTGCTGAATGACATCAACCTAACGGAAACGGTTACTATCCCCAGCACCAAGACAAACAACTTCACCCTTGACCTGAATGGCAAGACAATCAGCAGCAATTCTACTGTTCTGACAACGATTCAACATGACGGCAGCGGTACCCTGACGATCCAGGACAGCAGCGGCGGCGGAAATATTAAGAACACATCGATAAACGGCAACGCTTCAACGATTAAGATTGAGATTATGACTGACGGTTCGGTGACCCTCTTAAGCGGTACAATAGAAGCAGATATGAGGGCAATTGATAATCAAGGATCGGGTGATGTCATCATTTCCGGTGGAAAGGTCACATCTGCTGGTCCCGGGGGGGCGGTTAATAGCGCGGGTTCAGGCGATGTGCTTGTTTCCGGCGGAATAGTGGAATCCACAGACACCTCCGGTACGGCAATTGTCCGAGCTTACGGCGGCAGCGGCAAAATCATCATATCGGGAACAGCAAACATTGTCGCAGCGTATCGGTGTATTTTCCTGAATGGCAGCCCATCACCTGAGCCGGTTCTGGAAATCACCGGCGGAACCCTGACTCATACCGGTACTACAAAAGGCTATGTGATTGATGTTTTTTCAAAGAACACGATACTTGTGAGCGGGGGGACACTGCAGTCCATGCAGAAGTCGGTCATCGGTCACACCTATGCTTATGGAACGCCTCTCGCCGCGGTAAAAATAAATATCCCATCCGGCGGCAGTGCTACCTTCAAGGCTGGTACGAAAATGCTGGCAGACGATTATGCCCTTACCCTGGAAAACGCCGGCGTCAGCGCTGCCAGTGAGAATTTCGACGGAACGTACCCTGTTTCCGTCTACAACCCCGATGCTATCGGCACCTACAAATACTTAGAGTTTGGATCGGCGAACAAGGTCAATGACCTTGATTTGAGCGGTAAGCTGACGGCTCCGGTCAAGAATGGGACGCCTATTACAGACATAGATACAGCGCAGTACACAGGTACGGTAGCTTGGCCCGGTTCTCCCGTGAAATTCCTTGGCAGCACAATCTATACGGCAAATGTCACGCTGACGGCGAAACCGGGCTATACGTTCAGCGGCCTAGCGGAAAACAGTTTTTCATTTGCCGGTGCCTCTGTTACCCATGTCGCAGGCAGCGGGAATATCCTGTCGGTATCGGTTACCTTCCCGACCACAGCAGCGAAAGAGTTGGCATCCATTGCCGTCACCACACCACCTGCCAAGATGGGTTACAAATATGGGGAGAGTTTCATCCCTGCAGGTATGGTCGTCAAGGCCACCTACGATGACGGGACGGCAGATGCGAACTATACCGACTACACAGTGGACAAAACAGGCCCCCTCGGAATGAGCGATACCACGATCACCCTTACGGCCAACGGCACAAGCATTACCACCTCCTTCACCATCACCGTTACCAAGGCTGACGGCCCCGCCGTGCCCAGCGTCGGCTTCTCCTTTGACGGCGTAAACATCAACAAGCTCATGGATGCAACCGCTTCGATGGAATACAGCTTGGATGGCGGCAGCAACTGGGCAGACTGCACCGGAAATATAGATTTGACTACCAGCCTCGGCAGCATTACAGCGGCAAATGACATTAAGGTGCGGATAAAAGAAACCGACACCCATCATGCGGGTGTCATCCAGACCATTGATATTACCCAGCCGCTTCTGCCAACAGGCATCGGCAAAACGGACGAAACCTCAGAGCGCAATAACGGCACCATCACCGGCGTGAGCAGCCTGATGGAGTATAAAGAATCCGGTGATGAAAGCTACACCGCCATCAGCGGCAGCACAGTGACAGGCCTTGCACCCGGCGTATACCTTGTGCGCCTCAAGGCCGCCGGCACAGCGCTGGCAAGCTTGGATGCCACGGTAAACATTGCCCCCTTTACCAAGACAACACCGACTAAGGATGATTTGAATTACAACTTGGCCGCCGTGAACTTTGACGGCACCGTAAAGCCGGTATCCGTAACGGCAGGCTCCGGCAAGACTTTGGGTGCAATCACCGTCATGTATAACGGCATCACCACCGCACCACCCATCAATGCGGGCACTTATGCCGTCACCGTGAATATTGCCGGAAACGCGGAATACAACGCAGTTACAGAGCTATCTTTGGGCAGTTACACCATCAATAAAGCTGCCTATACAGGCACAACAACCGTGCCGGCAAGCGTTTTGGTAAGCGGGCAAACAGGGGCCATGGCAACCCTCCCTAACCTGCCACTAGGCGCAAGCTACGGCACGCCAACGACAGGCGGCGCCATAACGATGACCGCTATGAGCATTGCCGGCACCACATTGACTTATACCGCACCCCCCAGCACAGCAGGACAAACCGGCACCATGACGATTCCGGTAACAGGCGCCACCAACTACAGCGATTACACTATTATTGTAACGGTTACCTCCACGGCAAAGACGCCGCAGGTAATTTCCTATGCAGCCGCCGCCATAACCAAGACTTATGGTGATGCCCCGTTTACAAACCCGCTGTCACAAACAACCGTAAACGGCGAAATCACCTATGCCAGTGATAATACTTCTGTGGCAACTGTCAATCCCACCACCGGCGCGGTGATCATCATAGCTGTGGGTGACGGAAGCGCCACCATCACCGCCACCGCTGCGGAAACGGGTACCCACGCACAGGCTGCGGCAAGCTACACCGTGACCGTTGCCCCCAAGGCACTTACCCTAAAAGCAGATGATAAGGGTATGAGGAAAGGCGATGGATTACCGGCCTTTACTTATACAGCCACAGGTTTGGTAAACGGCGATGCTGTGACAACCCCGCCAGCCATGTCTACCACCGCTGACGGAACTGCCATCGGCAGCTTTGACATTACCATTAAAGACGGGATAGTGGCAAACGCCGCAAGCTATAACATTACCTATACAAAAGGCATCTTAACTGTGGCGGCGCTCCCCACCGTCACTTCGGTAACGGTGCCGGCGGACGGAACTTATTCTGCCGGAAGCAATTTGGACTTCACAGTAAACTTTACTGACAACGTCACGGTCAACACCGGCGGCACACCGTATCTCTCGCTAATTGTCGGCTCACAAACAAAACAGGCCGCTTATGTAAGCGGCGGCGGCACATCGGCACTGCTCTTCCGCTATACGGTGCGGGCTGGTGACAGCGACCCTGACGGCATCACCATCGTTTCGCCGCTGTACGCCAACGGCGGCACCATCCAAGACGCCGCAGGGAACAATGCGGCTCTGACGCTGAACAACGTGGGCAGCACGAACGGCATACTGGTAAATACAACGGTGCTTGCCCCCAACTTCTCCGTAGCGGATGTCACCTTTGACTCCGTTACCGTGGGCTATATGCCCAACAACAAGTCCATCGTCATCGTCAACAGCGGCGGCGCACAGGCGACCATCAGCGATGTGACAACTGACCGCCCATCCGTGTTTTCCATACACAACGGCTCCTCGTACGTTAACGCCCACAGCAGCATCGGCTCATGGTCAATAAAGCCTGCAGCGGGTCTTGCGGCGGGTACGCACAGCGCCACCATCACCGTCACTTATGATGACGGGCGCACTGCAACGGCAACAGTTTCCATCACCGTAAACGCAGTGGGCAGCCATACCGTCACCTTCCACCCGGATGGGGGCACGGTTAGTGAAACTTCACGCCCGGTTGCATCCGGCACGGCGGTAGGAACGCTCCCGACACCGACACGCTCCGGCGGTTACAGCTTTGACGGCTGGTATACGGCGGCAAGCGGCGGAACCCAAATCTCGGCAAGCACCATAGTCAGTGCCAATATGACCTGCTATGCCCATTGGACCTACACCGGCGGCGGTGGCGGAAACGGCGGCGGCAGTTCCTCGAATGACGACAGAAGCCCTGCCATCGTCACCCCACCCGCACCGGATAAGCCGAATTCACCCACACAAGGGGAAATCAAGGTTCCCGGCACAGTGGACGGCAAGGGCAATGTCACAGCGAGCATCACTGACAAAACCGTGACCGACGCCTTTGACAAGGCATTGGCCGAGGCCAGGAAAAAAGGCACGGAACAAAACGGCATCACGGTGGTGCTCCGTGTGGATACCGGCAGCAAGACCGGCTCCCATGTTACGGTCAATCTGCCCAAGGCCGTACAGGATACCATCATTGCCAAGGAAATCGTCAACACCATTGTGGTGGTGGACAATCCCGACATCAGAGTCGGCATGGATTTGGCCACCGTTAAAGAAATCAACAGGCAGGCAAACGCAGATGTGAACATCACCGCTGCCCGCACGGACAGCAGTAGGCTGACCGGGGGGGCCAGAAAAGCTATCGGCAGCCGTCCGGTGTTCGACCTTAAAGTGAACTATGGCAGCGGCCAGGCGGTCAGCAGCTTCGGCTCAGGCAGCATATCGTTAACCATCCCCTACACCCTGGGCACCAATGAAAAGGCCGGGAATGTGCAGGCTGTCTATGTGGACAGCGAGGGAGAGATTCACTGGCGCCTAAACTCGGTCTATGACAGTGTGGAAAAGGTCCTGCGCTTCAGCACCGATCATTTCTCCACTTACGGTATCGGCTATCAACAGGTCAACACCGCCTTTAGGGACATTGCCGGCCATTGGGCGAAGGAAGATATTGAGTTTGCGGTGAGCCGGGGATTGCTCAGCGGTACTTCCGCAACCAAATTCAGACCGAATACCGCTATGACAAGGGGGATGTTCGCCACCGCTTTGGGACGGTTGGCCCATGTCGATGTGAGCGGCTCCACCCAAAGCAGCATCGTCAACGGCCTTGGCAAGGGGATGTTTGCTCCGGATCAGCCCATCACCCGCGAGCAGATGGCGGTTATGATGAGCGACTATGCCCAGACCATCGGCTATACTCTGCCGAAGGTTCATGTGGAAAACACCTTTGCTGACCAGTCCCAAATCAGCACCAACGCCAAAGAAGTCGTAAAGCAGCTGCAGATGGCAGGAATCATCAGCGGCAAAAGCGGCAATCGCTTTGCTCCCCAGGGCAAAGCCACCAGGGCTGAGGTATCCGCTGTGCTCCGCCGCTTCGTAGAGTTGACGGTTTCCGGTGATAGGTTACAGGGCTGGCGGGTGAACGATTCCGGCAAGTGGATGTACTACGAAAACGGCAAGCCCGTCACCGTTAAGAAGGAGATTGACGGCACTGCCTATACCTTTGACCAGTACGGTGTAACGGCGGATGTGCCGGAAAACCTGGGGTACACCACCTACACTGTGCAAGAGGGTGACAGCTTCCGGAGCATCGCCCGCAAGCTGGGCTGCACCATGCGCGAGCTGGAGCAGCTGAATAACCAAAGCAGGTTTTCCCTCATCCAGCCCGGCGATGTACTCCGGGTGCCGGTGAAGTAAACAGCGAAGCAAAAGAAATAAGCGAGGTGCATCGGCACTTCGCTTATTTCTTTTGTCCGTATTCAGTTTGCTTTCCGTAAAATATCCCTATGCTACCGTGGGCTTGGCGGGAGCTATGCCTTTTTGAAGCAACTCAATCTCAGCTCTTTGCTTTCGAGGGTCTTTTCTCAAAGAGCCTTGATCTTTTTCCCCTCCTTAAGTCCGGCCAGATCCGTATCCAAAAGCACTTGTTCCCCTGGGGCAAGCCCTTCCAGAATGATGACTTCCCGGTCATTTTCCATGCCCTTAACCACCGGCCGGATCCGGGCTTTGCCCTCATGAACGGCCCACACCGCATCTCCCCCCTGATAAGGGAAAAGGGCGGTTTTGGGGATCATGAGCTGAGCCTCGGCTCTGTGGGTGATAAATTTAATATCCACCGTGCTGCCAATGATCACGGTTGATTCACTGTGCAAAAAGACGCTTACTTTAACCCGGTTTTCTTTCAAGCCCAGGGGGGAGATGCGTTCCACGGCTGAAGGGTCCACATTTTCGATGGTACCGGTGAGAAATTGATTCCCCAAATTAGTATCCTGAATGATTTCCACAGAATCCCCGGCCTTAGTGGAAGGAGCCTCTTTGGCCAGGATATAGCTTTCCACCTTATACCCTTTATCGGCAAAAACATTGAGGAGGAGTTGAGCGGCAGGGGCGAACTCTCCTGCTTTTAAATAAAGATCTTTAATTAAACCGTCTTCCGGGGCCGTTACCCTGGCCTTTTCAATCCTGTCTTCCAGCTGGCTGATTTGCGCCTGCAAGGCGTCTTTTTGACCGGCATAGATCTGTTCGCTTCCCGGTAAAGACTGCTGCTCATAGAGTAAATTCAGAGCAGCTTTTTGTTGTTCTAAAAAGTTCCGGGCCCTTTCGGACTGAAGCCGGATCTCTTCGTATTGGGTCAGGGAAATTGCCCCGGCTTCATAGAGAGCCTTCATCCGGGTGTGGTTTTGCTCAAGAGCCTGGGCATCCCTTTCAGCTTGTTCGATGAGCAGGGTTTGCTGCCGCACCAAGGCATTGATGGGTGCGCCGCTGGTCTGAAGGTGCTGCCCTTCCACACTTTGCAGCTGGGCTTTTAAAGCCGCCAGCTGATAGGCCAAATCGGTGGTATCCAGTTCCAGCAAGGTCTGCCCTTTGGTCACGGAATCACCATTTTGGACATGAACAGCCACGACTTTTCCATCTAAAGAATTATAGAGAGGCCATTCCTTAGCCGCTAAAACCTGTCCCTCTTCCGTAAATCCCCGGACAAATTCTTTCGGCTCCACAGTGAGTACGGTTCCTTCCAGGGGCTTAAGGCTCGAAGCCAGGACGGAGGCGAGCACAAGGGCGGCAATGACTCCGTAGAGAATAATTCGTCTTTTCCGGGTAGTTTTCTGGTTGTTTTTGAGGGTTCCCGGCTTCCGGCCTTTCTTAAAGAGTGAGAAGGGAAAACCCTTGGCTGGAGATGGTTCAACAGACATAGGAAGACCTCCTTAATTAGAGTAGAGTTAAGTTGTTTCAGTTACTCCTTGGTAGCTAGAATTTCCACAAAGGGCATGGCGATAATTTTTCGGTGAGCCCGTGTTTGGGCAAACCATACGGACAGGGCCGTTCCCAGCACTGCGCCGATCAGTGCCGAGAAGGGAACTCCCGTGGGGAGTGCGAAAAGATCGGAACTCAAAGATTGCCCCATCACTTCGGAGAGAGCATAAGAAAGGGGAATCCCCAGAAGAATGCCCAGGAGAGTAAGCAGCCATTGCTCCGAGGTAATCACTTTGAGAACTTCCCGGGGTGTCAGGCCGAGGACCCGCAGGGAAGCCAGCTCCCTTTGCCGTTCCGAAAGAGAGATAATACTGGAGTTATAAATCAGGGCGAAGCCGGCAATTCCGGCCAGGATGGCTAAAAAGTAGATGGTAAAGCCATAGGTGCCCATCATTTCCTCGATTTTAGCCAGGCTTTCCTTGGCCGATTCGATGGACCCCACTTGACCGGCATCCCGGTATTTGCTCTTCAAAGCAGAGACATCGTTTTCATTCATCCCGATGAGCATGGCGGTGGCGATCTCTCCTTGCTGCAGATAATCCTGCAGTGCACCGATTTCCATAAAAGCATTGAGTCCTACATACTGGGGGATGATGCCTCTGACCATCAGCATCTGCTCCTGTTCGGCAATCAGCTCACGGCTGTAAGGGCTTTTCACTTGGATGGAGTCCCCTACCTCCACTTGAAGGAGATGAGCCAGGCGCTGGGAAATCAGAATCCCATCCCGGGGCAGAGGGACTTTATTGCCTTTTTGGTCAAGGACATGATACAGGGTAGAATCCGGGGAGATCCCTAAGACGGCCACTTCTTTTTTATGCCATTGATGCTGGAGGGTGGCCGGGACTTCTAAAAGGGGTTCCAGTTCGGTGATGCCCGGCTCATGGGCCAGGGAATGCTGAAGGGGGCGGGCGGAGGCCGGACTGTTTAAAGAAATCTTTACATCATAGGTTTGCACCTGCTGGAATTGGAAGGTCGTGAGCTTATCGATCATATTTTCCATAGACCAGGATACAGACATTAAGCTGAAGACCACGGCCATGCCCACTACGGTGAACGCGCTGCGCACCGGGGCCCGAAAAACATTGCGGATTCCCATCTGGGTTTGAGACGTAAAGGCGCGCCACAGCCTGGGCAGTTTCTCCAAAGGTGTTTTCTTGGCTGAGCCTGGAGCCGCAGGGCGCATGGCCTCGGCCGGGTCCAGGCGGAGGATGTCCAGGCTCCCTTTAAGGCCGCTCAGCAAGCTGAAGATCAGGGAAAGGGCTGTTCCTAAAAAGAGATATTTCCAAGAAAAAGTGCTTGCCAGGCCGGGCAGGGCAAAAAACTCTTCATAGAGAGACGTCAAGGGAAAAGAAAGGGCAATCCCGGCCAGCCCTCCCAACAATCCTCCGACCCCGCCCACCAGAAGGGGATAGGATAAATAATGGAGGACGATTTCCTGATTGGTAAAACCGAAAGCCTTTAAGGTGCCGATGCTCCCCCGCTGTTGTTCAATGAGACGGCGCAGCATGGTATAGAGAATGATGCTGGAAACACCCAGAAAGACCATGGGCAGAGCCTGAGCCATGCCGCGCAAGCTGTTCAGCTCCCCCTCGAGGATGGCGTGGCTGGTCTGATCCTTGCGGGGAAAGATGCTTTGGAGGCCGTGGGGTTTAAGTTCCGTTTCCAGAAGTTCTTTAACATCCTCGAATTTTGTATCCGGCTCCAGGGAGAAGACGATGTCATTCACCTGGCTGGACTCCTTGACCAGCGTCTTAAGGGAGGTATAGGGCAGATAAGCCATCCCAAAGGTTTGGGGATCGGGATACAGATCCTGGGCGGAGCGCATAGCGTAGATGAATTCCGGGCTCTGAGCAGTTCCCACCACAGTAAAGGTGGAGCGCTTTCCCTCCAGAATCAGGGTGAGCTGGTCCCCCAGGGCCAATTTATTGGCAGCAAAGAATTTGGGATCCACCAGGATTTCCAGGGAATTGTCCACTGGAAAACGCCCGCTGAAGAGCAGAACCTGATTCAGCTCCGGGGGTGTTTCGAAGCCCATGGAAACCAGGCGCAGGGAGCGGTTGCTGTCGGATTGCTCTTCAAAAAGCCGGGCATCCTTGACGATGCGCCCCTCCACATGAGCGATCCCCTCAAGCTGAGCCAGCTTTTTCACCTGACTTTCGGGGTAGGCAGTCACTTTAACGAAGCCATCGGCAAAGTGAGTATCTTCATAAAACTTGCTTTGGGACCGTACTAAATTTTCCAGAACGATGGACATGGAGGTATAAGAGAGAAGTCCGATGATGATCACCACAATGCAGGCCAGATAGACCCCTTTGTTGGCTTGAATTTCCCGGAACAGTTTCTTTCTCAGCACTACCATAAAAGTTCCTCCGGCTGGAGAGGATGCTCATTGATCTGGATTTTTTCCAGCATCCCATCCTTGATAAAAAACACACGATTGGCCATCTTGGCGATCTCCCCGTTATGGGTAATGAGGATGATCGTCTTTTGGTAATCCCGGCTGAGCCTTTGTAAAGTTTTTAAGACCTGAATACCCGTTTGAATATCCAATGCACCGGTAGGCTCGTCACAAAGAAGCAAGGCAGGATTCTTGACAATAGCCCGGGCAATGGCCACCCGCTGCTGCTGCCCGCCGGAGAGCTGGGAAGGAAAATGCTCCGCCCATGGCTCCAGCCCTACATCCTGAAGGACTTCGTTTACCGACAGGGGGTCTTCAGCGATTTCAGCAGCCAGCCAAATATTCTCGGCAGCGGTGAGGTTGGGCATCAGATTGTAATGCTGAAAGACAAAGCCCACGGCCTGACGCCGGTAAAACGTCAGTTCCGCATCGCCGGCTTCATGTAAAGGCTGGCCTTGGTAATGCAATTCCCCCGTGGTGGGAGGAGTCATACCGCCGATAATGTTGAGGAGGGTGGTTTTCCCGGAGCCGCTTTGCCCAAGGATCACGATAAACTCACCGGCAAAGATTTGAAAATCCAGCCCTTTAAGAACCTCCAATTCAACTTCACCTGTTTGGTACACCTTGCGGATGCCTTTTCCTTCAAGTAAAAGCGTCATGGCAACGCCTCCTTATTTTTCAAACCATGGGCCAGGAGCTGGAGAAGATTATTGATGCTCTTCAGATAAGCGTCATCTTCAAAGACAAGGCCTGGGTTGCTTTGATCCAAGGTCAGATAGGCCTCCACCAAAGCAGCATGCATCCCCTTCATAAAATAAAGAGCGGTTGTGTAATCCACTGAAGGGTCCAGCTGCCCTAAGTCAAAGCCCCGCCGCAGCATATCGCTGTAAAAACCGGCGGACTGAAGGGCTTGTTCAGCCATCACTTCCTGACGCAGCGGGGCATTGCTCTCTTTAATAAACCGATCACCGAGAGCCAAAAGATCGGGATGCTCCCGGGCAAATTCCAGCCCTACCACAAAAACCCGCTGTAAGGTAGAGAAAAATTCAAAGCCTTCCCCATGGAGATCAGGGACTTTGGCGTCAAAATACTGGAGCTTTTTCTCCACAGAAAGGTCGAAAATGTACTTATATAAGTCCTTGAGGTTTTCGAAATACTGATAGAAGCTTCCCCGGGGGATCCCCGCTTGTTCAATGATGCGGGCAATGCTGGCCTGGTCAAAAGCATAGGCGGCAAATTCCCGGGTAGCGGCCTCAATAATGCGGTTTCTTTTTGCTTCAGGCAGATTAAAAAAGGTTTGGGTAGGCAAGGAAACCTCTCTCCTTTCGATGATACTATTTCCTATGAGGAACTTAATGAAAAAATGACACAGGTGTCATATTAAGTGTATGACACCTGTGTCATCTCGTCAAGAACAAGTAATTTTTTTATTCATGTAAGTCGGGGAGATTCACTCGCTGACACCGTAAGACTGAAGTTTGCGGTAAAGATTGCGCACGCTTATGCCCAGGATATGGGCTGTCTGAGTTTTATTGCCCTTGGCTTTCTTTAGAGTAGACAGGATATAGGCTCTTTCCACATCGTCTAAGGAAGGATAGGGATGCTCCTGAAATAGCTGCAGGAATTCTTCTTCTGAATCGGAAGCAGATGAGGGCTTGAGGGTCTGAGCGGACTTTTCCGGCCAAATGTCCCCGGGGGTGATGATGCCGTCGGCGGAGAGGATTTGCCCCCGTTCAATAAGATGGAAGAGTTCACGGGTATTGCCGGGAAAATCATAATTCAATAACTGCTCCTGGGTCTCCGGCGCTAAAGTATACCGCTCATGGAGCAACTCTTTGCGTGGGGTTTTCAGGAAGTGATGGACAAGGGGGAGGATATCCCCGCGTCGTTCCCGCAGGGGAGGAACCAGAAGGGTCAGGCCGTTTAAGCGGTAGAAGAGATCCTCACGAAACCTGCCCTGGGCTATTTCTTGCCCCAGGTCACGGTTTGTTGCCGCCACAATCCGCACATCAACTTGCCGCAGCCGGGTATCCCCCACCCGCCGGAATTCACCGCTTTCCAAAAACCGCAGCAGCTTGACTTGAATAGCTAAAGGCATTTCACCAATCTCATCGAGAAAGAGAGTGCCGTTGTCGGCCATTTCCACCAAGCCGATTTTTTGAGTTCCGGCACCGGTAAAGGCACCTTTCTCGTGCCCGAAAAGTTCGCTTTCGATCAGCGTCTCCGGGATGGCTCCGGCATTGACGGGGATGCAGGGGCGGTTGACCCGGGAGCTCCAGAAATGGATGGCCTGGGCAATCAGCTCCTTGCCGACACCGCTTTCCCCTTGGATGAGGACGGAGGTGTCGGTCTGGGCAACTTTACGGGTCACGTTCAGGAGTGACGTCATGGCTTCACTTTCGGCCACAATTTTTAATTCGGAAGCATGGCGGCTGACAACCTGGCGAAGACCGGTGTTTTCCAGCAGCAGCCTGCGTTTTTCCAGAGCTTTTTGCAGAGTGATTTCCAGCTCTGATAAATTGCAGGGCTTGGTCAGATAATCATAGGCGCCCAGTTTCATCGCTTCGATGGCGGATTCAATGGTCCCGTTCCCGGTCAGCATAATGACCTGCAGATCCGTTTGCATCTGCTTGATTTTGGGCAGCAGGAGCAGCCCGTCGCCGTCCGGCAGCTTGATATCCAACAAGACCGCATCGACTAAGGTATCGTTAAGGAAAGTCAACCCTTCACCGGCTGTGCCCGCCTCCAGGACCTCATAGCCTTTGCGCTTTAAACGCTGAGCGATAATGGCCCGCAGAGCCTCTTCATCATCAAGAATTAAAATTTTTTGACTGTGTTTCATGAGTTTTCTTCTCCTGCTTTATGGAGAGGCAGGCTGATGGTTACTTTAGTGCCCAGCCCTTCCGTACTTTCTAAGATCATGTCACCATACATCTTGACAATAATGCCATAACTCACGTATAGACCTAAACCCGTGCCCTGGCCCGGGGATTTGGTGGTGAAAAACGGGTTGAAGACCTGCTTGAGATGGCTTTGGGGAATACCCTCACCATGATCCTGGATGACAAACTGTATTTTATGATCCTCCCGGTAGCCCCGGACTTCGATGACCTTTCCTGGGGCAGAAGCATCCAGGGCATTGGTAATCAGGTTGAGCACCACTTGCTGCCACTCATTTTCATTGCCCAGGGCGAAGAGACTGTCCTCCGCGTGAAAGTGAACGCTGAGATGCTTTTGCCTCGCTTTATGCTCCAAAAGACCCAGGGTCTGAGCGCTGGCGATCCCGATATCAATAAGGTCGCTGCCTGAATCCCGTTTGCGGGCAAAACCCAGCAAGCGATCGGTGATCTGCTTGCAGCGGGCAATTTGCCCCAAAACCGTTTTAAAACCCGTCTTGATCTCTGCCTGGCTGGGGCCGGGATCCTCTTCATTTAAACGGTCAAGCAAATCTTCACTATGGGCGGCCACAATAGCTAAAGGATTGTTGATTTCATGGGCCACTCCTGAAGCCAAAAGCCCGATGGCAGCCATCTTATCCGTCTCAATCATGCGGGCTTCCATTTCCACTTCCTGGGTCACGTCATCGAGAAGCAGAAGATAAGCCGCCTGCTCCGGGTTATCCGGAGATAATTCATAATACATCTGGCGAAAATGCCGGCGTTCCCCCTGGAGAAAAACGGAGATAGTCCGGCCATTTTCCAGGAAGACGCCCTCCGTTTCCTGTCCGCCGATGACCTGCTCACAGGGGAGGTTGGCTGACGGCTGACCAAACCACTGGGCGAACTTCGCATTCCACCAGAGTATGCGCGCTTCCGCATCCAACAGGACCATTCCCGCCCCGACTCCGTCGACAACGGTGGTCAGGAGCTCCTTTTCGTTCTTTAAGTTTTCATTTTTTTGATCTAAGAAGTTGAGCAGCTGGTTAAAGGATTTGACCAGCCGGCCGATTTCATCCCAACTCTCAATGGGGATATGGGATTCCAAGTCCCCGGTCAGGATGATTTTCCTGACTTGAGACTCAAGATTTTCAATGGGGTGCACGACTTTCAAGCCAAAGGAAATACTGATAATCATCACCAGGGCCATGATCAGGATGGCAATGATAATAAGGTGAAAGGCAAATTCAAAGATGGGTTTATTTGCTTCATGTGCAGGCTGTTCGATAAATACTCCCCATTTGGGGGTATCCAGAGAAGCAAAGGCCCCAATCACCTTCACCCCGGCATAATTCTTATACTGGCTTCCGGCCGAAAAGGCTTCTCCGGCTATGAAATCCTGGATGGCAGGATTTTGGCGCAGGTCTTCCTGATGCCCATGAAGAGCGGAGTCTGTTTGTCCGATCAATGTTCCGGAGCGGTCAACCAGGAAAATATATTTTCCTTCACCTAATTGAAGATCAAAATAGCGGTCGATCACGGCTGTCAGCTCGATGGTCCCTTGCAGATACCCCAGGGGTTTTCCTTCCGTAGGGTCTTGAATAGCCACAGTAAGCTGGATTTCCGGTTGGCCCTCCTGAGAAAAATACAGATCGCTCAGGGATGAGGGCGCTTCAGAAGAGAGGCCAGGCCCCGGGGCGATGGCCGGTGCATCCGACGGGGCATCTGCCCGGCGGTTTAGTTGAGCGATACTTCTGAAGCTGGCATCATGAACCTTAAGCTCTTTAAGGGCCGGTTCTTTTTGCAGCAGGGTTTCCAAAATCAACCGGCGTGATGTATCGTCACTTCCCGTCAAGGCCTGAGCCGTAGCTGTCCTGGTAAAGGTCAGGCTGGTTTCGATAGAGGCTATAGCATCCTGAAGTTCCCGGGCCAGCACGGAGACCTGGTTATAGTTCTGCTCGTAAATATCCGTCTGGAGATTCTGCCGCACCGACGTAAAACCTAAATAGCCCAGAAAAAACAGCGGGAGAATGGACATGGCGATCCCAAATAAGAGAAAATGTACTTTTATGCGCATCCACCAGGGAATTGAGTTTTCTTTCAAGGGTTTGGCCTCCATCTCAATGCTTCATCATCGCCGCAATAAGACCTTCAGGAATGTTCAAAACGTCATGTCCCAAGCCTTTTCATGTCCCAAGCTTCTTTAAGTATATAATATACCCCTTTAATGTTCACGTCGAATTTTTTAAAACCTGTTATTGTTAGCCCCTTTCATTAGAAAAAGCCCTCCAGGTTGTGGAAGGCTTTTTCCGGATGGACTGCACCGCCCACGGTGCCTGAGGTTATTGGACCATTGCCCAGTAACCGCCCATGACGACGACAGAAAGAATATAGCCCAGAGGTACATTGACTAAAACCCCGGTGGTA
Source organism: Desulfitobacterium sp. LBE (assembly GCF_007830365.1). Lineage (NCBI taxonomy): Bacteria > Bacillati > Bacillota > Clostridia > Eubacteriales > Desulfitobacteriaceae > Desulfitobacterium > Desulfitobacterium sp. LBE. The sequence goes on from NZ_VLKD01000001.1 coordinate 3,989,118, forward strand.
AAAGCGGCAAAAGGTTTCCAGCCCACGGAAGTGAGATCTTTGAAGCGGGTGGTCAAACCGATACAGAGGAAGGTAAAGATGAAGGCCCAGTTTCTTAACTCTTTGAGGGGACCAATCACCTGCGCCGTGATATCTTTAGAAGCAGCGGGATCCGCTCCGGCCACCAAGGCAGTGATAATAATGGAAGCGACAAAAAATCCTAAAACAAATTTGGGGAAACGAGTCCAGATTTCACCGGCATTAGGTTTGGTTCCGTCCTGGCGTTTTTCCCATTTGGTGATGGAGATGAAAGCCATGATGAAGCACCAGATGCCAACGAACATATCCCGTCCCACTACCTTCATGAGGGTAAAGGTTTTGATGGCCTGTTCGTTGATGGAGGCTGCCGCAGCCATGCCTGCTGCGTCGGCGAATTCAGAGGTGCCAATCCAGGCTCCGGCAGGACCGGGAGGAATGTTTAAAGCCTTAATGAAGATAGGCAGAGCAAAGATCATGACAATAGCCCAAACGACAACCAAGGAAATAGCGATGGAAACATGCTGCTTCTCAGCCTTAACGGAACCCCCGATGGCAATGGAAGCGGAGACGCCGCAGATGGAGCCGCCGGCAGCCAAAGTAGCCGCAAAACGGTTATCTAAGCCAAAGAGGCGGGTTCCAGCCCAATAAATGGTCAGATAAGTGGTGACGGCAATAATGGTGGCCTGCAGAAAAGCCACGGGGCCGGATTGGAGAATTAAAGTGAAAGGAAGGGTAGCCCCCATCAGGACAATACCGGTTTTAACAAAGAACTCAGTCCGCAAGGAAGCATCCATAAATTTGGGAAGCTTAATAAAGTTACCGATAATCAGGCCAACGGCCAGAGCCAGCAGGGGAGCTTCCAGATTGAACTTTTTCATGACATCCCAGGAACCCAGGATGGTGACAGCGAGGCTCATAATAAAGACGACGGTAAATCCCGGAATAAATTGGCTTAATTTATGACCGAGAATTTTCACGGCAATGGAGAAGAGGACGATAAATAGCAGGTATAGAGCGATAATTCCGCCGACATGAGTGCTGATATAACTTGACGCTTTGCCGAATTCCGAATAACTCGGCACACTGATAGCCAACCATTTCATAGCAGTGCTGCCTGAAGACCAGAGTAAAATAGCCACTAAGACTACCCCTAAACCAAGCCAAACTGCCCAATAATCTTCCTTTTTCCAAAGATCGGACCAACCGCCGGAAGGAGAGGTTGGTTTTTTTGTTTCAACTTGTGCCATCTTAAAACCCTCCCAAAGTAGTTTTTAGACCTGTTTGCCAAAAGAGCTGGATCAGCCTGAGGAATGAAGTACCTGTCATCTCCTTTCGCCGTAGTTTGCTCAGGTAATATTTGATTTCGTAAACTTAATAATAAGCAATTCCTATGCCAACCAGGTTGCTCTTGTGAAAGCTAGCATAAACAGAGGGTTTCAGGGTGATTGGCCAAGCTGAGGAGGCCATAAAAAAACAGGCCAATTTGTCACAATCAGACAAATTGGCCGGACATTATGTCAGATATCAGGTCATAAAAAGGCCCAAGGACCGTCAATCGCGAGAAAGCCCTTGGGCCTTGGCGAAGATGGCAGCCTTCCGGCCTGAACCGTGGTGCTAGAGGACGCCCCATTTACGGGTATATTCAACTTTAAGGACAAATTCCTTATCCGTAAAACCATGATTCTCCAGGAGCTTGAGGGCCTCATTGAAATCATAAGTTTCCGTTTCCAAAAGGATGTACTCTTTTTTGCCCGTCATCGCCCAATCATTGTGGGCTGCGCTCAGAAGCTCCAACATAGCGGCGATCCGTTCCAAGCGGCAAGCCAAAAAGTCCTTTAAATTGCGGACAGCCTGGGGGCTGATGTGCTTAGCTTTTAAGATGTCTGCTAAGGGCGGCGTTTCCCCGGGTTCCCAGGTTTTTTCATAAAAATAGAAGAAAAATCGTGCCCTTTGTACGCAGGTTTCATTATCTGGGTGCATGCTTCTACTCTCCTTACTTTATATAAACTAGATATAAACTAGCCACAAGGCCTTGCCAGGCCAAGGTGACAGTTTTAACCATGCTGATCACTTGATTGTGGTCCAATAGTTGCCCATAATGACCACCGACAAGAGGTAACCTAAGGGGATATTCACCAGAACCCCGGCCGAAAAAGCGGCAAAAGGTTTCCAGCCCACTGAAGCCAGTTCTTTTAAACGGCTGGACAGCCCAATGGAAAGAAAGGTGAGAATGAAGGCCCAATTCCGCAATTCGATAATCGGGTTGATGACATGATCATCAATGGCTTTGGTGGTCACGGCATCAGTGGAAGCGGCCAAAATCGTAATGATAATAGAGGCGATAATAAACCCCAACACAAATTTCGGGAAGCGGAACCAGATATCCGCAGCATTGGGGGTGGTTCCCGAATAGCGTTTTTCCCAGCGGGTGATGGAGGTGAGCGCCATGACAAAACACCAGATGCCGATAAACATGTCACGGCCGACCACCTTCATCAGGGTAAAGGTTTTAATCGCTTGTTCGTTGATGGCCGCGGCGGCAGCCATTCCCGGAGCATCGGCAAATTCTGCCGTACCAATCCAGGCTCCCGCCGGCCCGGGGAGAATGGCTAAAGCTTTAATCGCTAAAGGCAGGATAAAAATCATGACAATGGAGAAAAGAATAACCAGGGAGATGGCAATGGACACATGCTGCTTTTCCGCTTTCACCGCACCGCCAATGGCGATGGAGGCCGAGACACCGCAGATGGAGCCGCCGGCAGCCAAGGTAGCCGCGAAGCGTTTATCGAGACCCAAAAAGCGTGTGCCCGTCCAGTAAATGGTGAGGAAGGTGGCCACAGCAATAATGGTGGCTTGGGCAAAGGCGGTGGAGCCGGCCTGAAGGATCAGGGTAAAAGGCAGGGAAGCACCCATGAGCACAATCCCAAACTTGACATAAAACTGAGTCTGCAGCGCAGTGCTCAGCCAATAGGGAATCCGCAGGAAGTTGCTGATTAATAGCCCTGCTAAAAGGGCCAGCAGGGGAGTCTCGATATTATAGTGCTTCATGATATCCCAGGAACCTAAAAAGGAAACCAAAATACTTAAGCCAAAAAGAAAGGTAAAGCCTACTAAGAAGCCTTTGACTTCGCCGGTTAAGACTTTGATAGCTGCCGAGCATAAAACAAGCAAAAACAGATAAAGTGCCAAAAGAGAGTTTTTATGAGTGAAGAGATAATCCAGCCCGGTATGATAATCGCTGTAGTCGGGTATTTTCAGGACGATCCAGTTCATAAAATGATTGCCGGTACTCCAAAGCAGGATAGCGAGCAGCACGATGGTCAGACCCAGCCACATGGCCCAGTAATCTTCTTGCTTCCAAAGATCAGACCAGCCGCCTGAAGGAGCCGTAGGTTTTTTGGTTGTGGATACATAGCCCAATGGTTTATCCCTCTCTTTTTCCAGCCATTTAAGCCTATTGTCACATGTTCGTTCGCTGTCGTCAACAAGGGGTGTTGCGAGGGCAAGATATGGCAAGTTTTTTTGCCCTGATGGTCAGATTGGCAGAGGAGAATTACAATTTATGGAGAAGAATACTTATGGAAAAGAATATTATAATGAGGGAAAATGAACCGCTGCCCAAGCCGCTGTTGTGAGCAGTTGAACTAAGTCTATTTTGACACGGCACCGGAACCTTTTTCAAGACGTATTGAAAATTTTGGCTACAATGTTTGGACCTCAGGTTATGGCACTGGGAATATCAATGGTAATAAGAGTAAGAATGTAAAACAGGAAAGAGGGATGAAGATGGATCATTTAAAGGATAACCTAAACAAAATGGTCGATGCCGCCAAAGAGCGCATTGACGGCGCAGTGAAAAAGACAGAAGAGTTCTTGGATAAATCTGAGGTGAAAGAAAGGGTTGAAGGGATTAAAGATTTGGCCGAGGATAAAGCTGAGGTTATAGCGGGGCGGGCGGAAGGAATTAAAGATTACATCGAAGATAAGCTGGAAGGCGTGCTGGAACGTGCCGAAGAACTAAAAGATGCGGTAGAAGACAAGGCTGAAGGAATTGCCGATAAATTAGAAGACCAAGCGGAGAAATATAAGGATAAGATTGAGGGATTGTTAAAGAAGAAACAGCCTTGAGGAGCTCACCTTTTATAAGAAAATAAGTCTATTAAAGATGCCATTTCCACCCTGATTGGGATATGGCATTTTTTTCTTTTTATTTACAAAAATATTCTTTTTCTCGCAAAGGCCGCTTTTTATTTATGTTTTTTTAGCAATAATGTAATATATTAAAGGTGAACTTTTTTTACAAATAGGCTAGCTAATCCATTAACCAAAGGATGATGCTGATGATTGACTTGCAGACCTTATTTATCATGACGATATCTGTTCATTTTGTCATTGCCATATCGATGCTAATCTACTGGAAAACCCAAAAAACCTATCCGGGATTCGGCTATTGGGCCATGTCTAATGTAGTTGCCGCAACATTGTATGTTCTCACTGCAGCCAGACCTATCTTACCTGTTTTTGTATCCATTATCGTGGGTAATATTGCAGCCATACTCGCTATAATGATTCGGTATGAAGGGGTCAGAGCCTTTACCGGCCAAACCGTTGCGACGAAGAAGAGAAATATAGTGTCTTTGCTTAGTATTTTCATCATCTTGGTTTATTTTACCTATGTGGATGATAATCCCTTAATGCGCCTGTTCTTCCTTACGATCTGGCTTATTTATTATGGAGGATGCATTGCCATTGGCATTCTTAAAGGAGGAACGATCTCTCACAAATTAACACCATGGATTATCTCCATATCCCACGTTTTTTGTGGTATTGTTTTAGTATTCCGCAATATTGTCTGGTTCTTGGATCCTTCTGCCCGCAACGCTCTTCAACCGGTATTCATTAATATTATGCTTGCTTTTACAGAGCATATCATGGACGTCATCGTGGCGATGGCCTTCCTGATGCTCAATAGTCAGAGATTGGCCCAGGAACTGTTTGAATCCCAAAAGGAGTTAGAAGATCTGGCAACAACAGATCCACTGACCGGAATTAGCAATCGTCTCAAACTTAACGAGCTTGGCAATAATGAGATGATACGTTCACGAAGATTGAATCATCCTTTTTCAGTTATTGTCTTTGATATTGACCATTTTAAAGAGGTTAACGATACCTGCGGCCACCCTATCGGTGATAAATTACTTGTTGAACTAACCCAAAAAATCAAAGCAGAGATCCGGGATATTGATTTTTTCGGCCGTCTGGGCGGGGATGAATTCGTATTGCTCTTTCCGGAAACCTCCATCCAAAAATGTCATGCTGTTGCGGAGCGATTGCGTCAGCTTACCAATGATGTTGCCCTGCAATTTGAGGATATAAAGGTACATGTAAGTATTAGTCTGGGCATTGCGGAAATGACTCTTGAAGACTCCACTATAGAGGACCTTCTGAAACGTGCCGACGAAAATCTCTATAAGGCTAAACACTCAGGCCGGAATATTACCTTTGGCAAAGACGATTCTTTGGAATTATTATCAAAAATATCTAAAGAAAAGCTGGAAAACTAAGATGTACCGCTATCTTTTATGCAAAAAAATGATATACTATGTATTGTAAAACAACACAAGGGGGCGTTTTAGACTCGCTCGGGGAAGCGGTGGCAAGAGTTGCGCGTCGAGATTCCACCTGGTCTCGTTAAACGGTGGACCTTAATAGTTAACAACGATAATTACGCTCTAGCAGCTTAATTGCCGCTAGCATCCTGCCTTCTTAGCCTACGATGAAGGGTCAGGGTGTCAAATTAGTAGGACCGCTCTAATGACAATTCTCGGAGTCATTAGCTAAGATTATCGAGATAGCCTCGGAAGGATCCTGCCTTCTGGAGCCCATGAGGCGAAGTTTAAAGAGAAGGATACACGCGTAGACGCTTTTGTGGCAGCTCTTCGATACAGGGGTGCAATTCCCCTCGCCTCCACCAAAATGAACGACGGTTGATGTTTTGAAACATTCTTTTTGGAATGTCTAAATATTAGTCGTTTTTTTATACCTCAAACCCCTTATTTACCTGGGTTGGGCTTAGCCCTGTATTGAAGACTTACCGCAAACTAATTATCCAAAAACATAAATTTGCACGCACGAATAGTGAAAAAGACGACATTCGAACATGTTTGTCTAATTTTTTTTCTGCTCCTGCTTGTCATAAAATGAGCGTTCATAGGCATTGGGTGTTCTATAGCCCAATGTAGTATGTGGACGCTCATTATTATAAAATTCCATATACTTACGGATACGCTGCTTGAATTCGCCTAGTGAATGGTAGTTAGTACGATAAAGTTCTTCCTTTTTCATAGACGAAAAGAATGATTCCATGACAGCATTATGATGAGGCCTACCCGATGGTGAAAATGATTGTTTTATATGCAAGGTCTTTAATAACTTTTGAAAAGCATGGGACGTATATTGCACTCCTCTGTCACTATGAAAAATTAATCCATCCGCCGGTTTTCGCTCTGAATAGGCCAACTTAAAGGTAGAGGTAATCAATTGCGTGCTATGCTTTTGTGAAATCTTATAAGCTATGACCTTTCTGGAATATAGATCGATGATTGAACAGATATAATATAATTTGTTTTCAAGTTTAAAGCAGGTTACATCACTGACCCATACCTGATTGGGAGCCTTTACCGAAAAGACCATTTTCAAAGAATCCTTTTTCTTTTCATAATTAAAGCGGGTATAGTTCTTTTTAGCCTCCGTTCGAATGCTATATAGGTTCATCTCCTGCATTAACTCGGCAACCATTTTATCGCTGACAACCTCACCTTGATTGGCTAAAATAGCTTTGATTTTTTTGGCACCAAAAATCTGATTACTCTCTTCATATATTTGCTTGATTCGTTCACTCAGCTGAGTTCTGCGGATTTGATAACTATTGTTGTCCTTCTTGTTGCGAAAAATGTGATTGTAAAATGTGCTCCTTGGAACATCTAGAGCTTCACAAAGCACATGAACGCTATATTGTCCATAAAGTAAGGAAAGCTCGCGCAGCTTTTCCTTGAGCGGAGAGGATACTGTGCAGTTTACTTCTGCAATACTTCTATTTTTTGCTCGAGTTTTTCCAGGTGCTGTTTCATTTTTATAAACTCAGCAGCACTAACCCTATAGCCTGTGTCGGTATGGGTAGCTTTATAAGGTTTTAACCAAGTGTAGAATGTACTTCTGGCGACACCGGTCTCAATGCAAATATTCGTCGCTGATTCGCCGTTGTGATATCTTGCAACCAATTGATGTTTTTCTTCTGTAACAAATTTCAATTTTAATTCCTCCTAGATTTTTTGGATTTATTTTTGATTAAAATAGACTTTACTTTAGTAGCTTATCGGCAAGTTCGTGATGCACAAGCCATATTAATGTTTATAATGCTGCTTTCACTAGAATATTGAAGATTCAGGTGATATTTGGTATAATTGGGCAACAATTGATCGTATACTCGTGCATTTAAAGACAGGTGCTCGATTGTGATATTACGGACATTATGAAAATTACCGATGATAAGTGATGTATGTACACAAGAGGTGAACTGGTTGATTTCCACCAGGCAGGTTTGAATCAACAACGGCTTTTACGGTGGGATAAGGACTCCTACGATAACATTAAATCAGATATAATGGCTGGCATCCAACGAGGTGAGAAAATCAACCGACAATTGGCCAAGGTGGGATGAACGGTCATTCGAATTTGGGAAGGCGATACTATAAAGGACATGGTGCGATGTTTGGCAAAATTCTTGAGATTTAGATTCACAACGCGGTTGCCACAATAGAAGGGTGCCGAGACCAATCTAGTCATGGGAGAATAAACGTTATAAATTGTGCACGGACAATCGGGAATTTTGTATGTAAAACACCCAGCGCCTGAGAGGGGGATAAAGATGGCAGGCAACACGCATGTGCCAGATAAGTTACATGGATATACACTTCAAGTAAGACATATGATGTGTGAGCTAATATCTCTTGACTTGGAGAGAATAGTTAGCGTTGAAGCATTAGAAGATGTAGCGATTGAATCCGAAGATGGTGTTGTTGTCGAGCAAATTAAAAGCGTCCAATCAGGCAATAATCCTATTGCCGATCGATCTGAAGTATTTTGGAAATCACTATATAATTGGTTTCAATACATAAAAAATGGTGATTTCTCATTGGATAAGACAACATTTCGATTTGTAGTTATTTCTAATAGAAACGTTACTACTGGTGTAATTCCTGAAGCTTTTCATTCGGCACATACCGATGAAGATGCAAAAGCCGCTCTTAAAGCTGCCCAAGATGCTCTCTGGGGAACCGAAAATGAGTTGAGAGCACAGGTTCCTAGTGGGTATAGTTCATATTTAGATAGTCTCTTTAATGCTGGAAATTCAGCCATTGTAACGCAAATAATCAAGGCCATGGAGATAGAGACTCACCCATCTAATTATGATAACAGTTTTTATAAAAAGTTTTGTAGTCAGCCGATTCCGCCTGAATATTCTGAAGAACTTTTTACCTACATGTTAGGGTGGGTATATGAACGAGTTAATGCACAGACAAAGCATGGTTTGCCTGCTTATATTAAATGCCAGGATTTTAGAGATACACTGCAATCACAAATCAGGAGATACAATCAAAATGGAATTCTCGCTTCTGTAGCGACACGACCCGGCGAACATGAAACGCAAAAGGAACTGGATAGACAAGACATTTATATAAAGCAATTAGGATTAATTGAACTGGATGTTTCGGATAAACTCAAAGCAGCTAATGATTTTCTACGGACAAGCGCTGAAAAAACAGCGTGGGCAGAACGCGGTATTGTCGCTCCACAAAGTTTTGACGATTATCATGATGGTTTGATTAGAATATGGAGTACTCAATCACGTCTCATGTCTTTTACACCATCTCCTACCGATATACAAAGCGGACAAAGACTGTATCTTATATGTCAAGATGCTGTTCGCACTGCCAAAGTGCAAGGAAATGATACGCCGGAATTCTTTGGCGCGGGATCACTTCACGTGCTTGCGAATGAACCATCTCAAGAGCCTTTGATTGGGTGGCATCCTATGTATAAGAATTTGTTAAAGGCAAGTGGTGGCACAAAATGAGTAATAAATTGAATCGAGAAATATATCTTGTTCAAAACCCTTCGATTGGGGCTGCTATACTCTGGCGTTTCATTTGTGGTTACTATAGTAAAGAAAATAAGGACGCGCCATTTCCTTTACTATTCCTTGTTTTGCCGATTATTTTTAGGCAGGATTTGTGCGAAGTAATAAAAAGTACACAGAAAAAATCAGGGCTCGTAAAGGTTTCTGAAAAGCTTTTTAGTGGTCGTAAAAATGATCAACTTTATTATATTCATAATGCGGCAGAGCAATATAAGCAGCTTACTTTGTCATCAATAAGTATTGGGATAAGTGCCAAGCTGTTCATTATTGACACAAAGACCGCATTCGTGCTTCCATTAACACAATCAAATAAGACTAGTATTATACAATCCGCAAAATACCTGTTAGATGCCGCAGAAAAGCTTGGGATATGGTGCTCAGAGTTAACATTACATGAAATTAGCACTCTCCTGAAAGTGAGGTTTTGATATGAAGTTTTTGCTGAATTCAATTATTCTGTGGCCTAAGAAAAAGGAATTCGCTTATAGACAAATCCCGTTTGAATCTGACAAAGTGAATATTATCACAGGTTCATCACGAACAGGAAAGTCTGCAATTATACCTATTATTGATTATTGTCTAGGTGCAGATAAATGCACAATTCCTGTTGATATAATAAGAAACGCATGTGAATGGTTTGGCGTCTTATTTGAGCTTGATAATGAACAAATTTTGTTATGTCGAAAAGAACCTGGAGTACATAACTCTACAAATGAAATGTATTTTTCCAGAGGTATGACAGTCGAAATTCCGGATAATATCGAAGCAAACGTGACCACACCACAAGTTAAAAATATACTAAATGAACTTTTTTCAATGTCCTTTCTTGATCTCGATCCTGCAACCAGTAATTTTTCAGCACGCCCATCTTACCGTGATTTTATGGCGTTTATTTTTCAGCCGCAAAATATAGTTGCTAATGCGGATGTTCTTTTCTATAAAGCGGATACGAGTGAGCATCGGCAAAAGCTTATCAATATCTTTCCATATGCATTAGGGGCTGTTACTCCCCATGTTCTAGCTGCCAGACAAGAGATAGAGCGTTTGCGTAAGGAAAAAGATAAATTAACACGGGACTTAAATAACATTAAAGATGTAGCGGAGAATTGGAAGCAAGAAGTGCATTCTTGGATTGCTCGTGCACGTGAATTAGGCTTAACTAAATATACATGGAATGGCGAGGATAGTTTTGAACAACAGATTCATCAGTTGCGACTGATTGTCCAGAAAAGTGAAGAAGAGTCCATTATATCCTCTAATAATGTGAAAGATGTATCAGAAGAACTTACTCTGCTGCGTAAGGAAGAGCAAGAAGTATCTTCAAGGTTGTTTGCATCTCAGAAGCGATATTCGGAAATGAGGCAACTGTCGAACTCTGTTGGTCAATATGATCACTCTTTACAAATACAGTTGAATAGATTGGATATATCAACATGGCTTCGAACAATGGCGACAACAGACGAAAGCGCATGTCCCATCTGCGGTAATGTACATAGTGATGCCATATCAGTTTTAGATGATCTCTGCGATGCAATCGCGGAGATTGAAAAAACCGCTGGTGATATGAAGGTTGTTCCAGCAGCATTTGAGAGAGAATTGCAGATAGTTGATGAGGAGATTCAGTATCTCTCTGAGAAGATATCGGCAATACGGCGTCGGATAAATGAGGAGAGCGGAAAATATCAGGACAACGCGGATAGAAAATATACTTTAAATAATGTAGCGCGTTTTCTTGGTAGAATGGAAATAGCAATCCAAACTTACGATAGGATAGGCTCTGATAGCGAGTTAGAGCAAAAAATCCAAGAAATAGATGCTCGTTTATCTGAACTCCGAAAGATAGTAAATGAAAATGAAATCGAAAGGAGGATTAAGGCCGCTTTACGATATATTGAAAGCGAAGCAAACAAAATTGTATCTGGGCTAGATGCTGAACGCCCGGGTGATCCTATAGAATTCATAATTAAAGACCTAACAATATGTGTCAAGAATGCTTCTGGACGTAGCGACTACCTATGGGAGATAGGGAGTGCCTCTAACTGGTTAGCTTATCATATTGCTCTTAGCCTAGCGTTTCAAAAATTCTTCCAAGAGCGCGGAACGATATCAATGCCTAGTTTTTTGGTGTTTGATCAGCCTAGTCAGGTCTATTTTCCACAGAAACTGGCTCGCAGAAACGAGGAGAATAGCATAGATGATCAAGTGAACTTGAAAGATGAAGATAAAGAGGCAGTACAAAAGATATTTACTACGCTCTCGAAATATATTGTGGATACAAAGGCAAAAGTGCAGATTTTAGTGATGGAACATGCTGACGAGGATGTATGGGGTGAAATCAAAAACATTCATCTAGTTAAAAGATGGCGTGGTAATAATGAAAAGCTTGTTCCAGTAGAGTGGGTGAATTAACTAATCGAGAAGAAAATGTGTTATTTGTTGATAGCCTTGGTATATTGGAGCTTAATAATAAAATTATAGCCTTTGTCAAAGAATGGATGTCTCTTTCATTAAGATGGAGGAAATATAAGGAGTTGCTTATGAGGCTCATCAGTTTTTCAGTGACTAATTTCCGCAGTATTACAACAGCGCATAGGATTAAAATGAGTAATATGACAGTGCTTGTTGGAAAGAACAATGAAGGAAAATCAAACATTTTACGAGCGTTGTCATTGGGAATGGATATAATGAGATTTTATTCGGAAAATCCTCGAATGGCGCATATATCTATTCGTTCATTGAGAGTACGTTATAATTGGGATATGGATTTCCCAATTTCTTTGCAAGAGCGGAAACCAAATGGAATGTCATCAGTTGATTTTACATTTGATTTGACAGACGATGAACTCCAAATTATTAGAAACACAACAGGCATTCGTTTAAACAGCTACTTGCCAGTTCGGGTATCAATGGGTAAAATTGATGCGAAAATTGATATCCCCAAACGAGGCACACCCGCATTTGCTAACGCAGCTAATAAGCAACGGATAATCGAATTTGTTTGTAATAAAATTGATTTTAACTTTATTCCTGCAGTAAGAACTGACAGCGATGCTATTAAAGTAGTCGAAAGACTTATTGATAGAGAGTTATCTGCCTTAGAAGAAACTCCAGAATACGCAACGGCAACCTCTACTATTGATAGGCTACAACAACAAATTTTAGATGACATATCGGGTAGAATTGTGGAACCTTTACAGACCTTTCTTCCTTCAGTCAGAGCTATACAAATTCATATTCAAAAAGCTCAACGAAGAGCAGCCTTACGTCGTAATATTGAGGTTGTTATAGATGATGGTACTGCAACAACGATTCAATCAAAAGGAGATGGAATAAAAAGTTTAACGGCTCTTGCAATGCTTAATATTTCGAATAGACCTGATAGAGTTTCCGTTGTTGCGATTGAAGAACCGGAATCGCATTTGCATCCTGAAGCAGCAAGGCAGTTATATAAAACAATATCAGATTTGTCAGAGAATTATCAAGTAATACTAACAACGCATAGTCCTTTGTTTGTCAATAGGACAAACCTACAAGAGAACATCATAGTAGACGGAGGTAAAGCAATCCCAGTAAAACGAATAAAGGAAATTCGCGAAGTATTGGGTACTATTATTTCAGATAATTTGATTAACGCCGAAAGCGTTTTAGTGGTTGAGGGAGAGGAAGACAAAATTATCCTTGAAAAGCTATTGCCTCATATGAGTGATAAAATTAAGAGAGCGCTAAATAATGGTACTTTTATTATTGATTATATTGGAGGTGCTGGTAATCTCTCGTATAAACTCTCCTTGCATAGAAATATTCAATGTAAATATCATATTCTCTTAGATGACGATGATGCAGGCAGAAATGCGGGTGAGCAAGCGATAACCCAAGATTTTGCAACAATTAGAAATATTACCTATACAAAATGTAATGGTTCTCCAAATGCCGAGTTGGAAGATTGTTTTAATAAAGACGCATATAAACAAGCAGTATTTGATGAATTTGGAGTAACACTGGATGTAGGTAATTTTAATAGTAAAGAAAAATGGTCAAAGAGGGTTGCCGCTTGTTTTATGTCTCAAGGCAAACAATGGGGAGAAAGAATTGAAACAAAAGTGAAATTAGCAGTAGCCAATGCAATGCCTATCGATGCGGGCGTAGCATTGAATCCGCATAAATGCACTTCAATAAATGCACTGGTTACTGCCTTAGAAGCAATGATTCAATAATAAATAAAAATAAGTTCTGGCAATAAGGAGGAATTATTAGATTGACTTGGTGGGATTCGAACGGCCGTTAAGTCACCGCTCCTTATCCTCTCCATAGCATCGCGTCTTTTCATCTCCACCAAAATTTTAGGCAGTAAAAAGATACCATGCGGGCAAATCCGCATGGTATCAGACTTTTGAGGGCATTGACAGATTGACTTTCATTGCATAGAATGATATTATAATGGCAAAAATACAGGGTATAATTTATTGTCGTAATATCATTTTAGGGAGTGAGAATATGGAACAGGCAGGATATGGGGAACACATTGCCCATACAGTCAGAAATGTGCCTTATGAAGCGGCAATCCAAACCGAGGATATCGCCGGAGAGCTGGCTAAGAAGTTTGCGATTCCATACAATCAGGCAAAGACCATAACCAATGTTAAGCTGAAGCGGATGGCGGACAAGGGCGAAATTGAACGGCTGCAAAAAGGCATCTATTGTCATGTGAAGCAAACCTTTTTCGGAAAGGTCACGCCCACCGCTGACCAGGTGCTGTTAAAAACACTGATGGTTCAAAACGGAGCAAAAATAGGGTATGAATCGGGTGCTTCCCTGCTCAATAAGCTGGGCTTGACAACCCTGATCCCCCGTGATATTGAAATCACTACGAACCGTTACGGCGCCAAGCTGCCGGAAGGCTGCCACATCAAATTGCGTAAGCCGCCCATGCCCGTGACGGATGAGAATTGGAAGTACCTTCAGTTTATCGATGTGCTTATGTATCTGCCGGATGCACATACGGATGCGGAAAAACCGGAAGTATTACTGCGGCAACATGCTAAAAAACAGCAATTAGATTACCTTACTCTGATTTTCACGGCACGCAAATATTACCCGCAGAAGATTGTGCTGCCGCTTATTGACCTGCTTATGGAGGTGGAAAATGAAACTGCATCAAGATAAAGAAGCGTTCAAAGATATGCTCGCTGACGTCAGTAAGAGAAGCGACATCCGAATCGACATCCTGGAAAAGGATTATTACCTCACCCTGCTTTTATGGGAATTATCACAAAAGCAGGGTGCGCTTCCTGCTTACTTCAAGGGCGGTACCGCCTTGTATAAAGCTATCGGTCGCATGAAACGCTTTTCCGAAGATATTGACCTGACGGTTGAAATACATGACTGTTCGAAAAGCCAAGGCAAAAAGCGTTTAGAGACAGCGACCAATAGCTATACGTCTCTGCTGCGGACAGCAGACAAATCAAAAGAAAGTAATCAACGTGGCACCATAACCAGTGTCTATGAATACGATCCCTTGGTCACTTTTGACGCTGATGACTCACTCCAGCGCTTTGGGTATGTGAAAATAGAAGCGACATCCTTCACCATCAGCGAACCGCTTGAATCCCTTGAAATTTCACCCCTGCTCTTTTCGGAGGCAACCCGGCAGCAGCGAGAGGCTATCGAAACCAAGTATGAGGTGAGACCGTTCGCCATCAAAACAATCAAGCTGGAACGGATTTTCGCAGATAAAATATTGGCGGCTGAGTTTTATTATCAGCGTCGCATGCTGTTTGATGTGGCAAAACATCTTTACGATCTGACCACCATGATGGAGCAGGACAGAATACAGACCTTGCTGGCCACGCCGGAAAAATTGATTGAAATGCTTGCTTATAAGCGCAGAGAAGAAAGAGAAAGAATCGGAAGCGACCTTGCGGAAAAATCGTTTTCTGAATTCCGGCTGTTCGAGGCAATTGGTGCAGATGAAGAACTCTCCACTGCATTTTCAAAGATGCAAGATATTTATGTGTTTCTTAAAGAGGACATTGTTTCACCAATACAGATGTCCATGCGCATGAAAGAACTGTATCAGACATTGCTTAAGTTGGATGAAAACCTTGAAATGACACAAACTGCCGATGGAAATATGGGGCTAAAAATGAGTTGATATCACAGCGGCAAAGAAAAGAAGATAATTGGCATCTTTTTTTACCTAACTTCTCAATCAAACCCACCAGTTTTAGAACATAATAAGAACGAAAGCCTTGAGGCACAAGACGTCTGTGCACTCAAGGCTTTTTTGTTAGGCTCTGTCTTCTATGGCGGCCACGATGCAAATGCAAAGCTTATCTAATTTTAAATTTCGCGACTTGGGTGAGAAGTTCTTGAGCCGCATTTTCTAATTGGCCGGAGGATTGAGCAATCGTTTCGATTGAAGCTAATTGCTCTTCTGAAGAGGCTGAGATTTCCTGCATACCAGCCGAGGCTTGTTCAACCACTGCGGAAATATTTGTGGCTTGATGAGCAACTTCTTGTGTCTGATCATTGATTTCCCCTAAGGCTGCGGAAACTTCATAGGAGTTTTGCGCAAGCTCAGTAATCGAAGCAAAGATCTTTGCAAAGCTTTCTTTAGTATCTTCTGCCGAAGATTCCATAACAACAACGCTTTCTTTAGCCTGATTCATATTATTAACCGCTTCATTAACCTTGCTATTAATGCTATTGACAATATCTTCAATTCTCTTAGTGGAATTACTGGATTGCTCAGCAAGTTTGCGGATTTCTTCGGCTACGACGGCAAATCCTCGCCCTGCATCACCAGCGCGGGCCGCTTCGATCGAAGCATTTAAGGCCAGTAGATTGGTTTGTTCAGCGATACTGTTAATAGCCCCGATCATGTTGCGAATCTCATCGGCCATTGTCGCCAGTTGAAGTATCGATTGACCAACAGTATTCGAATACTTGTTGTTTTCTTCTATTTTTTGACTTTGACGTTCAAGAGCCTTTTGACCTTCTTTAGCAAGCTCTAATGATTCTTTGGCCTTGTCTGCACCAACCTCTGTTTTTTGCGTAGCTTCGCCGACGATATGATTAACCGTAGCAATCGCATCTGTTGAACCTTGAATCATTAAAGCCTGATTGCTGTTGCCCTGAGCCATTTCGTTTATCGTTGTAACGACTTGGGTTAAACTCTCCGTGGTTTCCTCAGTTGTCGACGATAATTGCACAGAATGAGATACTAAAGCCGAGGCAACCTCTTGAATGTTGACGACAAGTCCCCTTAAGTTGTGAGTCATTGTTTTAAGACTATGATAAAGTCGGCCGATTTCATCTTTTGACTTGATTTCAACTTCAAAGTCTGTCAAATCTCCCCTCGCAATTGTTTCGACAACAGAGGATAACTCGACGAGGGGCTTCGTAAATCGTTTGGCAAAGATAAAGCCGAATAAGCCGACAATAACGCTCACAGTAAAAAGCAAGCCGATTGAGATATACAGGAGTTTATTAGCGGAAGCCATCGCCACCGAAACGGGGGTTTCCACAACGATTAACCAGCCCGCCTGCTCGTGCAAAGCATGGCTGACAATAACCTCTTCACCTTGAATATTTGCCGCTTGCATGGTCATGTCCTGCCCAGTAAAACCTGTTTCCACAAATTCTAAAGAGCTGAAATCTTCCTGGTTTTGAACATATTCCATATGGGGATGGGCCAATACCGTCCCTTGTCTGGAAAGCACATAGACGTTTGAACCGTCCTCTGAAAGATCTGTGACAAAATCACTGAGCTGGGCGAGTTGTATGTTCGCTTGAAGAACTCCGACAATGTTATTATTCATATCACGAACAGGTGTAGAGATAACGACGATCAATGCACCGGTAGCCTTCGCAACGATAATATCGGATACATACTCTTCAGTCCCGTTCATGGCTTGGTTAAAAAAATCCCGCTCAATGATGTTGGTTAAAGCATCATCATTACTTTTAACGACTTGTTGTCCTTCAGTATTGTCAAGAGCAATAATAAGTTCGGGATTGACTTTAACGGCATCCAGCAGAATATTTTTCGCATTAGGTAAATCGAAATTGCGGATGGCCGGCTGATTAGCGACCATATGTAGGGTATTGAAATTTTTATCTAGCATCCCGTTTATTTCAGCTTCAGCAATTGCTATTTTATCCTCGCTTAGCTGATAGGTACTCTGTTGGGAGTCTGAGATAAAAGAGGGTATGGATACGGCAGAAAAGATTAACAGTGGAATTAAACTAGTAGCTAAGAACATCAAAAATAATCGTGTCTTGAGTTTCAAACGAATTCCTCCCTATAATATCTTATTATTTTATTTGAATAGCTTACTTTTCCATAGAGTTTCTGACTATACTAAACCTGCTCACCAAGAATAAAAGTTGGCTGAAAAAAACAATAAAAAAAGCCGCATTCATTTAGCGACAGCAAAAAGAAGACTTCGGTAGCTTGGCGGCCATCAGCTTGATCAGGAAGGCCCATAGCTTTGCGTCCTTAGCTTTCACTAAGTTTGCCTTTGTCGCAATATAATTAAAGATATCCAGCCATATTGGTATGTTGTATGAGGTATTACCTCAATCATTCTACTACAAATTACTACAATTTGAAAGGTAATTTATAAATAAATCTATATCCGCAAATAGTAATAACATTTTTAGGGTTTATCATCCTCATGAGCGTCGAACAGGCTCCGCTGCCAGGTGCATATAGGATTTTTGTATGAAACGAGAAGGTCTTTTGATGAATAATAAAAGCCTTGAGATACGATCGTCTGACGTAACTCAAGGCTTATTACTTATCTGCTCCTGAACATAGCTGTGTGCTACTCCGCCTTAGCGGCAGGATCAAGCTCAATCTTAATTCGGCGTGAAAGTATGAAATTGAGGAAGGCGATAACGGCTGCGCCCATAAAGACGGCCTGATATCCAAAAGCCGCCCACAAAAGCCCGCCGAAAATGGGAATAACCATAGAGGCGATATGCTGGAGACTGACCCCCGTCGATAGGGTTGGAGTCACATCATCAAGATCGACGGCAATCTTCCGTAAATATGTCGACCGCGCCATTTCCACCGCTGCCATGGAATTATCGATGACATAGCAGGCGGCGATAATCACCGCAGCGATGCCGACAGGGAAAATGTCGGCTGAGAACGCATAGCCAAGACAGATGGCGAACAACAAAGCGGCCTCCACCGTCAGAACGAATCGCTCCCCCCGGACGTCGATCAGGCGGCCAATCATTTTACGTGTGCCGATACTCACAAAGGCGACAATCATACCCAGGATAGCAAACATCTGAGGTTGCACATTAAACACCTTGATCAGGACCCATGGGGCAAACGTCAGAAAAATCTGCGCCCGCGCTCCGCTGACACCGGCCAGGACATAATAGAGGGTGTAGCGTTTGCGAAAAACAAATTTGACTTTCCTGGCTTTCGGTTCGCCCTTCTTCATCAGCCCCACCGCCAAAGCAGCGAACACATAGAAAACAGCACCGATAATAAAGGCGATCTGATAGGTCATATTCAGGAAATGAAAGCTCAGGAAGACAAAAACGTAGGCGATAATACTGCCGAACAGACCAAAGGCACTGATCGTTCCAAGCCTGGCGCCGAAAGACCCCAGCTTGGACAGGGACATGCCGATGGAGGGCGTGACAGGCATGACCATATGTGTGCCGAGGCTGTACATCATCATCCAAATGATCATAACCGCGAAGGTGGGGGACAAGAGGCCCAGCCCCAGCATCCCCAATCCTGCCGCGGCCATGCCGAGCATGGCAATCCGCACATCCCCGGCAAAACTTAAAACCGCCAGAACCAGCATGATAAAGAAACCCGGCGCTTCCCGGGGCACCTCGAGGAAACCTCTGACACTCTCGGAAAGCATGAATATATCGTTTAAATAGTTGTTAAATATGGATGTATTAATACCTGCACCGATCCCGGCGAACAATCCTGCCAGCAAAAACAGCTTAAAGTCCCGGTCACCATCACTATGTTTTTCTTCCATATAAGCCGAACCTTTCAAATCCTCTGACCCATTTTTCAAGCGCTTTAGCAAATAAACCGCAAAAGCATTATAGCATGGGAAAATAATGCTTTCAATGTGCTGGTAATATGGGAATGGTTTAAAAGAGAAAAATATAATCTCCCAAAACTGCGAGATTTTCCCGGACCAGTTATGCTACAATCAACCTTTAGAACAGGTGATAAAACAGATAAAGAAGGAGGGTCAAAATGTATTATTCAACAACCTATCTATCACCCATATGCACAATTACCCTTGCCTGTGACGGCGACAATCTTATCGGCTTATGGATGGAGGGTCAGAGATTTCATGGCGGTACCCTACCCGAAAGCATGATCGAAAAGGACGATATACCGATCTTTGACGCTGCCAAAGCATGGCTGGACAGATATTTTGCAGGTGAGAGGCCTGCCACATCCGAATTGCCTCTGGCCCCCATGGGCGGCGAATTTCGTCAAGGGGTATGGGATATTTTATGCCAAATACCCTATGGCCAGGTAATCACCTATGGCGACATTGCCAAACAGATGGCTGAGAAAATGAACAAAAAGTGTATGTCCAGCCAAGCAATAGGCGGAGCCGTAGGTCATAACCCCATATCTATTATCATCCCCTGCCATCGGGTAGTAGGTGCCAAGGGTAACTTGACAGGTTTTGGCGGAGGAATCAGCAGGAAAATTCAGCTGCTTGAACACGAAGGGGTGGATATGTCCCGGATGTTTGTGCCTAAAAAAGGCAACGCACTCTAAATAGTAAGGAGCAAGCCCGCAATGATCTTGATTTTATTTGAAGTTACAATAAAAAAGCAATATAGGGATGATTATCTTGCCTTAGCCGCCAATCTTAAAAACGAACTTGTAAAAAGTGAAGGATTTATACGCGCAGAGCGTTTTTCCAGTCTTGTCAAGGAAGGAAAGCTGCTCAGCTTATCTGTTTGGGAAAACGAAGAATCAGTGAATAAATGGCGTAATCAAACAGAGCACCGCATGAGTCAACGCCAAGGATATAATGCCATGTTTGCAGGCTATACCATTACGGTTGCGTCCCAGCTGCGCAGTTACAGCAATATAGAGCGGTCGGCAGCACCGGAAGATTCCAACAGTTTCTTTGGTCATCCAAATTGAAACTTGAGTAAAAATATGATGAATGGAAAGTGAGGCAAGGGCATAAAACGCCCTTGTTATATTTGGAATATTCAGATAGTTAATTGACACTAACGCTATTCAGCATTATGATGATAATGTCATGGCTTTACTAATGCTAATCTGAATATCGCCAACTAAAATTCAAGCAATACTGGGAAAGGAGGAAAAGCTGACTTGAACCGAAAGGGTGGAATCACATGGATTCATCAGCCGGAGGGGGAGTAAGCGGTTGAAAATACCCCACTTAAAATTAGGCACTAAAATCGCCATGCTCTCCTTTCTGCTGGTTCTTTTATCCGTTTTTCTGGCAGGCGTGATCATCGTCAACCGAATTTCCGATAAGATGGAGCAGGAAATCGGCTATAGAGCCATGGCCATTGCCCGAACGGTTGCCCAGTTAAGTGAGGTGCAGGAGAATCTCAGCGGGTTTGAGGGCTCGAAAATGATTCAACCCCTTGCCGAACGGATTCGCCTGGCCACAGGAGTTGAATATATCGTCATTTTTGATATGGAAAAAATAAGATATTCCCATCCTTACTTAGATCGCATTGGCACCGTCTTTAACGATGGCGATGAGGAACTCTCTTTACAAAGAAAGGAATATCTCTCCCAGGCCGTGGGGGTTGTCGGGCCGTCAATTCGTGCTTTTGTCCCTGTCCTGGCTGATGAGGGAACCCGTCAGGTAGGAGTCGTTGCCGTCGGCATTCTTGTCCCTACCATCCGGGAGATTGTCGGTGCCATCAGGGTTGAACTCTATTCCTCGATTTTAATCGGCTTAGCCCTGGGAGGGCTGGGGTCCTTTTATTTAGCCAGCAACATCAAGAAGAATATGTTCTCCCTTGAGCCCAGCCAGATTGCACGGATGCTGGAAGAAAGAGTGGCAATTTTCCAGGCTATGGACGATGGAGTCGTCGCCCTTGATATGGAGAACCGCATTACAGTCATCAATGAAAAAGCCTGCCGGATTGCCGGAACTTCTGAAAAGGCGGTGGGGTGCCCTTTACAAGAGTTTCCCGCGTTCACTGCCTTAAGCGATTTTTTAGAGACCCATGATCCTGCAGAGAGCACAGAGCTTATCCTCAATAATACCTGGGTTCTCGTGGACTTTTTACCGATCAGGGTCAAGGAGCAGGTGGTTGGGCGGGTCGTCACCCTCAAAGAGAAGACAGAAGTGCGGAAAATGGCGGAGGAGTTGACCGGTGTAAAAACCTTTATTGAAGCCTTGAGAGTGCAGAATCATGAATCCTTGAATACCTTGCATACCATCGCCGGGTTGATCCAGTTAGACAAAGCCGATCAAGCCATGGAGTATATCTATAGAGTGACTGAGGAGCAGCAGGAGGTTACAAAATTCCTAAGCAGTAAGATCATGTACCCTAATGTAGCCGGGTTGCTATTAGGAAAATATAATCGGGGCAAAGAGCTGAAAGTCGATGTTCTATTTGATCCGGATTCCCGCTTAAGTGAGCTGCCGGAGGGCTTTGACAGCAATACCCTGACGATTATTCTGGGAAATCTGCTGGAGAATGCCATGGAAGCGGTGGTGGGCAGTAAAATAAGTGAGGTCCACTGTCGGATTAAGCATGAACACCATCAACTCATCTTGAGTGTGGAGGATACCGGGCCGGGGATTTCCTTGGCCAATCAAGCCCAAATGTATCAGTGGGGATTTTCAACCAAAGGGAATGGCAATAGGGGAATTGGCTTATCACTGGTTAAGCAGACTGTGGATCTGCTGGGTGGAACTATAGAGATGGAGACGGGGAAATGGGGTACGCGTTTCGGGGTTCGGATTCCCTTGTCCGGGATTCGCTCCTGAGTGCGCCGAAGTCTTTAGGGGAGGCTCAATAGGAGGCGATCATTAATGAAGCTGATTGACTTGATCCTAGTTGAAGACGATCCGATGGTCATGGAAGTAAATGAAGGGTTTATTAAGAGAATTGGCGGATTCCGGATTTGCGGTAAAGCCAGAACCGGCAAAAAAGCCATCGAAATCATTCAGGATGTGCGGCCGTGCTTAGTGATTCTCGATATCTATCTGCCGGACCTTAACGGCATCCAGATTCTCAAAGAGATTCGCCAGCTGGGCATTCCTACCGATATCATCCTGATTACGGCGGCTCAGGACGTAGCAACGGTCCAGGCCGGGCTGCGCTTTGGCGTAGTGGATTACATCATCAAACCTTTCAAGTATGAGCGAATCCATACTGCGCTCAGCAATTACTACTCCTACGCAGAGCAGCTGCAAAACCGCTGGGAAATCAATCAGGAGGATTTGGATCGCTTGATCAAAATTCATCCTCATCAAGATACCCTTGTCGCCAGAAGCAGGGAAGAACTGCCCAAAGGATTGCGTGAAATCACCCTGCAACAAGTTTATAACTTCCTGAAAGAAACCCCCGTCGGCTTATCGGCAGAGGAAGTGGCGGAAGGGGTTGGGCTGGCGCGGGTTACAGCCCGCAGGTATCTGGAATATCTTGAAAAAATAAACTGTGTCTTATTGGAAACTCAATATGGGACAGTGGGCAGGCCCATCAACAAATATCGAATTGTACTTTAGGGTGCAATTTTTTTAATTCTTCAGACCAAAAGACCATATCGAAAGGACCATATATCGAAAAGACCAACAGGTTGAGAGTCGTAAAAAATCATAAATTTACACTTGAAAATACAATAAATCAACTGAGGTATAAGGCATGAGTAGAAATAACCGGCTCTTTATGCTAATCATGATCCTTCTCTTATTATCCGGATGCGGGACCCGGGTCATTGACGGTCAGCAGGTGGACAAAAAAGATAAAATTATCATCAAATTCTCTCACGTCGTTGAAGAAAATACTCCCAAAGGGTTAGCCGCCATACGTTTTGCCAACCTGGTCAGGGAACGGTCCAAAGGCATCATCGAAGTTCAGGCCTTTCCCAATTCTCAATTATTCAAAGATGGTGAAGAATTTGAGGCCTTAAGCAGGGGAGATGTGCAGATGATCGCTCCTACCACCTCAAAAGTTGCCCAATTATTTCCCCAATGGCAAATCTGGGATCTTCCCTACCTGTTTGATGATCTGGACAGCGTCCATCAAATCATGGATGGACCCTTGGGCAAAACCCTGCTGGATCAACTGCATCAGAAGAACATGAAAGGTCTGGCCATGTGGGATAACGGCTTCAAACACTTGACCAATAACGATCACCCTATTACTAAACCCGGTGATTTAAAAGGATTAACCTTCCGGATCATGTCCCAGGGCATCCTGGAAGAACAATTTCACTCCTTTGGCGCCGCTACCCTCTACCTGCCCTTCAATGATGTCTATCAGTCTTTGGAGGAAGGACGGGCTCAAGGACAGGAAAACACCATCTCCAATATTTACACCAAGAACTTTGACCAGGTACAGAGTTATTTAACCCTCAGCCAGCACGGATTTATGGGATATGCGGTCATGGTCAATGAAGATTTCTGGAATCAACTGCCGGCCCAGGCCCGTGAACTCCTGGAGGAGACCATGGCGGAAGTGACGCAGTGGGAACGGGATATCGCCCAAAAGCTGAATGAGGAACAATTAAGGGAACTGCAAAAGCGCAATCAGATCAAGATCTACACCCTGAACAATGAAGAGAGAAACATCTGGCAAGAGGACTTTGCTTTGGTTTATACAAAATTTGCCCAAAAATGCGGCACAGACTTTCTCAATGACGTCAAAGAGTCCCTAGAATTGGCTGGGGAATGAGGCAGCTCACTCGGATTTAAATATTAATCAATACCTACAATGATCCTGGAAGGTCTCCCACATGGCGATAAAGTTCTCAATGGGCACATCATCCTGTACATTATGAACGGTTGCGAACACAAAGCCGCCGTCCCGGGCAAAGGCGTCGATATTCCGTTTGGTTTCTTCCCTGACTTGTTCCGGTGTTCCGTTAGGAAGGGTTGACTGGGTGTTGATGCCTCCGCCCCAGAAAGTAATGTCCTTGCCGTAACTTTTCTTGAGGTGCTCCGGGCTCATATTGGCGGCGGATATCTGCACCGGGTTCAGACAATCAAAGCCTGCTTCGATAATATCCGGAATGGATGCTTCCACCGAGCCGCAGCTGTGCAAGGTCATATAACCGGCACCCTTGGCCTTGAGGTAGTCATTGAGCTTCTTGTGATAAGGAAGGATCATCTCTCTGATCAGTTTTGGGGATACAAAGGTCCCCCGCTGGGTGCCGAAATCATCGGCCTCACTGCAAACGTCAACCAGTCCGCCATAGACCTCGAAGATATGATCATAATACTCCTTTTTTTTCTCCAGCAGCTTATCCATAAACAGTGTGCAGCGTTCCGGCTCGGTAAGCAGCATGGCAAACCAATTTTCAAAGCCCCACATCAGCGGCCCCTGCTGGAGGAAACCGTTGCCGAACTGTTCGGAAATAGTGGTGGCCAAGCCTGCCCTGCGATAGTCTTCCAGCTGTTGGCGGTCGGCGGCCGGAAATTTCTCCGGGACCGGCCAGATGAACTTCTGATCCCCTTCCTCATCTTCGGAGTCCTGCAGCATACCCCCGATCAGATCATAATACAAGCCCTGATGTTTGGGCATTCGGTAGCGGGTACCCCAGTTATTGGTGTAGTAGTAGCTGTCGGTGTCTTCCCATTTCTTGGCGTAGGGATTCTCTGCCTGGGGGATAGGATGCAGTGAGGCGGAACGCACATCGCATTTCAAAAGATCCAGAACTTTGTCCGATGCCGTGACCAGCTGGTAGGGGATATGATTCATAACCAGCTCCTCTTGAATACCGAAATAATCCAAAAGTTTAACATAAAAATACTTCGTAAATTTGCATGAACATCCAGCCCCGAGATCCAGAGGGATACGATCCGGTTCCTTATGACTTAAAGCAGTTAATAATCTTTCACGACTGTTCATTTTTCTCCGCCTCCTCCAGTAATCATTTTTCTTCAAGCCCCGGCTGCCAATTCTTTGGCGATGGATGCAGCAGTAGCCGCATCGGCAGCAAAGGCGTCGGCCCCAACCTCATCAGCAATTTCCTGGGAGATAGGGGCACCGCCGACCATGATCTTGACCTGATCTCTTAAGCCGGCTTCCCTGATCGCGTCGATGGTTCTGTGCAAAGAGGGCATTGTTGTTGTCAGGAGAGCTGAAAGGCCAACCAGGCGGCAATCCGGATTCGCCATAATGGCCTCGACGAACTTTTCCGGTGCGACATCAACACCCAAATCAATGACCTCAAACCCGGCGCTTTCAATCATCATGGCCACGAGGTTTTTACCGATATCATGCAAATCACCTTCCACCGTACCGATGATGAAGATACCTGATGCTGAAGCCTGACCCCTTGACAGAAGAGGCCGCAAAACCTCAACCCCCTCTTTCATGGTGCGGGCAGCGATCAGCATTTCGGGAACAAAGACTTCACCGGACTTGAATTTATCCCCGACAATGCCCATCGCAGCAATCATCCCTTTGTTTAAAATGTCTATAGCCGGATGGCCTTCAGCTAAAGCTTCCTCGATAAGACCCCGGATAAGCTTTTTCTTCCCTGTTTCCACAGCGTTTTGAATTTCGACAATTTTAGACATTGACTTAACCTCCTCATTAATAATTTTTGAACATTAAGGTTTTAAGGGACCAATGCGGCCTTCTTTGAAGGCTGAGATGTAGTCCAGGCAGTATTCATCCTTTTCCAACAGGGCATTGGCGGCATAAATCAGCCCTAACAGATCTCTGTTGGTAGGGTCGACGATGGCGCTGTCCATACCCGCGCCCATGGCCAGGACCAGAAAGGCCTGGTTGACCAGCTTCCGTGCAGGCAAGCCGAAAGAAATATTGCTCAGACCGCTTGTGACATGAATCATCGGATAGAGCTTCTTTATTTCCCGGGCACATTCCGCAAACACAGTCAGTGTTGCTTCCTGGGTGGATAGAGTCTCTACTAAAGGATCGATATAGAGGCGGGAGGGATCGATCTTAAATTCCTGGGCCTTTTTCATGATCTGCTCGAAGACTGCCAAGCGCTTTGCCACAGAGTGGGGAATGCCCCTATCGTCACAGAGCAGGGCGATGCATTGCCACTGGGTGTCGGCAATGAGGGGAAACAGCACATCGATTTTTTCCCCTTCCATAGATACGGAGTTGACAATGCCGGGGCGCTTGCAGAACGGCAGGGCGGCAGCAATGGAAAAAGGACTCGGACTATCCACACAGATGGGGACATCCGTAACCTCCTGCACCAGCTCAATCAACCATCTCAATGTTTGGACTTCGCTTTTCTCCGGAACTGATGCGCATATATCCAGATAATTTGCACCGGCCTCGGTTTGTCGCACTGCATAGTCGGCAATATAGGCCGCGTTTTTTTCTTGAATGGCCTTACCCATGGACGGAATGGACCCATTAATTTTTTCGCCAATAATGATCATAAATTTCCTATACCCCCTATCAGCTCAGCAATTGCTTTTTCTTCCTCAAAGTTGTCTAAATTTACTTGCAATTAGCGTGCCAATAAAAAATAGCGGGGCTTTCAACAACTTTCCGGATACATGATGACAAAAGTAATCACATCTTAAGAGGTAAATTCGGCAGGTGCTAACAGCAAACACTTTTAAAAAAAGCACAGAACTGATTCTAGCTGTGGTCACACGATTCCGTATTTAATCATCTGCGGCCGTAATTTTTGTTAAACAATGCTTGCGATCATAGTGTTCAGTACTTATAGACATATAGACAATCATTAGGCTATAATCTTAATATTAAAGCAATTGAGAAAATAAAAACCATAATTCGCCCGCACAGAAACATAGGGTTTGAGGCTGTCTTCAAACAGGAGGGATAACTATGGATGTCAATGATCTCACGACCGGATTTGGCTTCGAAATTTTTGATTCGATCTATAACGGTGTCGTGGCCATTGATCAGCAGGGGATCATCAAGCTGTTCAATGAAGCGGCGGCCAAGATCATGGGAGTTGCGAAGGAAGAGACCATCGGGCGGAGAGTGGAAGAGGTCATTCCTAATACCAGCCTCCTGGAAATATTAAAAACAGGCAAAGCCGAAAATAATCAAAAGATGCACTTAGGAAACTGCGAGATCATTTCCAACCGCGGCCCGATCTGCAAAGATGGCAAGATCGTGGGAGCTATTGGGGTTTTTCAGGATATATCCGATTTTGAAGCTTTGTCCCTGGAATTGGATAACGTTAAGGAAATTAACAATGACCTGGATGCCATTATTGAATCCGTAGCCGACGGAATCGTCGTCGGAAGCGCTGATGGCATGATCTTAAGAGCCAATAGCGCTTACCTGCAGATCACCGGTATCCAGGAAAAGGAGTTTGTAGGCAAAAACGTGCGGGAACTCATCAACCAAGGATATATGAATAAATCGGTTACCGAAATGGTTTTCAGAACGAAATCCCGGGTCAATGTCGTGGACATCCGCAGCGGTAAAGAGCTGCTGATGACCGGTGCGCCGGTATTCAACGAGGAAAAAGAAGTCACCCGCGTCGTGACCATTGTCAGGGATATTTCTGAACTTACGGAACTTAAAGGCAAGCTGGAACAGGCTGAAGACGCTAAAAACCGTTATTTGAAAGAGCTGGAGCATTTCCGGTCCCAGAATGCTTTTAAGAAAATAATCACCAAAAATAATGATATGCAAAAAAGCTGGATACGGCTTATCATGTAGCCCGGGTGGATTCAACCGTGCTTATTTTGGGGGAATCCGGCGTCGGAAAAGAACTGATTGCCCAGCTGATTCACAGGGCGAGTCATCGCTCTGAGAAACCGTTTATTAAGATAAACTGCGGAGCCATACCGGCCAACCTCCTGGAATCGGAGTTTTTTGGTTACGAGGCCGGTTCCTTCACAGGTGCCCTTAAAGAAGGGAAAAAAGGACTGTTCGAGCTTGCGGACGGGGGAACCTTATTCCTCGATGAGGTGGGAGAGCTGCCTCTGGAGCACCAGGTCAAAGTCCTGCGCGCCATTCAGGAAAAAGAAATCCTCCGGGTCGGCGGGAAAAAAACAATAAAACTGGATATCCGAATTATCGCGGCAACCAACCGGGACCTGGAAGCAATGATCCGGGAAAAAGCATTCAGGGAAGATCTGTATTACAGACTGAATGTTGTTCCCATGACCATACCTCCTTTGCGCCAGCGCAAGGAGGATGTGATCCCCATCGCCTTGGAGTTGTTGGCAAGATATAATACGGCCTACGGTTATCAGAAATGGATTCACCCGGAAGTGATGGACTGCTTACTGAATTATGATTGGCCGGGAAATATCAGAGAGCTTGAAAATACCATCGAGAGACTGGTGGTGACCAGCATGGACGACTGTATTACCAAGGACGCCATGGCGGAGATCAAGTCCATCGATGTTCACCCTGCCCCAAATGGATTAACATCCCTCAAAGCCTTTCTGGAGAAAGAAGAAAACCGCCTGCTGGAAGAGGCCTACCGTCTGATGGGCAGTACAAGGAAAGCTGCTGCAGTGCTGGGGATCAGCCAATCAAGCATGGTCAAAAAGATGAAAAAATATGGCATTGAAATACAAAACTGATCCTATGGCTAAACCTAAAGATACCTCCGAGCTGAGCTTGGGGGTATTGTTTGTTATGCAGTGGCGCAGTTTTTTTTGAATCATGTGATTAGAATTGGAATCACAAATGAAAGGGTGATGAGGGCTCTTTTTTAGCCAAACAGGCAGCAGTTGAACGGAAAAAAGAGATTCAATGGAGAATCAGCCTGCTGACCAAGACCCCGAATATTCAGATATTTCATAATTGGCATGAAAATTGCTACAGCTTATCATCGTACTGTTTTTCGACTGGATAATAGGCCCCGGGCCGTCTGGAAAATTTAGAGAAAGGTGGGGTTGAAAGGTAATCGGCACTCATAAATTAAACTTAAGCCATGGTAAACCATAATCTCAGACTCGAAAAACATCAGATTTTCATAGGAGTAGAAGGGAGCGGCAATATATGTCCATATCAACCCAATTCAGCGTCCCGCAAAGGATGGAAAGGTTACCGCTGACGTCATATCAGAAGAAAATATTTTACATTATTGCAACCGCTTGGTTTTTTGACTCTATGGATCTTGGCATGCTGACCTTTGTTCTGGGATCCATTAAGACCGACTTAGGTCTGACAACGGTTCAAGCCGGACTCCTTTCCAGTTTCAGCTTCCTCGGTATGTTCTTCGGAGCAGCCAGTGCCGGGATGGCTGCTGACAAGTTTGGCAGAAAGATTGTTTTTCAGACCAGTATGATTCTTTGGGGTGCAGCAAGTATCGCCTGTGCTTTTACCCAAAATGTCGAACAGCTGGCCCTTGCCCGCTTCTTCCTCGGTTTGGGTATGGGAATGGAATTCCCCATCGGTCAGTCTCTGATATCGGAATTTATTCCCGCCAAAAACCGCGGACGCTATATTGCACTTTTGGAAGGCTTCTGGCCCATAGGTTTCATTGCTGCCGGCATCTTATCCTATTTCCTTCTCCCCATAGGAGGCTGGCGCCTGGTGTTCCTCTGTGAAGGTATCCCCGCAATCTTTGTTTTGATCATCCGCAGAATGGTCCCGGAATCCCCCCGCTGGCTGGCCGATACCAATCAGGATGAGAAAGCGGACATGGTAATGACGGCATTTGAGAAAAATGTGGAGAAAGCTTATGGTAAAGAGCTGCCGCCGCCTATTAAAGATGATAATCTGGTTATCGGCAAGCATGAAAAGAAATTCTCCTTTCTCCAACTCTGGGCTCCCGGGTATAAAAAAAGAACCATCATGGTCTGGCTCTTGTGGTTCTTTGCCCTCCTCGGCTACTATGGCCTGACAACCTGGCTGAGCGCATTTTTACAGGAAGCAGGCTATTCAGTGACCAAATCCGTGTACTACACGATTATGATCTCCCTCGCCGGTATACCCGGGTTCTTCAGTGCGGCTTACTTCATTGAGAAAAACGGCCGTAAGCCCACTTTAATTGTCGTACTCATCGGCTGCGCCGTCTTTGCCTATCTCTATGGTACCGCCTCAAGTCTGCAGACTTTGATTGGCTTCGGACTCGGTATGCAGTTTTTCCTCTTCGCCATGTGGTCCTCCCTCTATGCCTATACCCCTGAGCTCTATCCTACCCGGGCCAGAGCGACCGGTACCGGCTTTGCTTCCTCCGTGGGGCGCTTCGGTTCCTTGCTGGGACCCTACATCGTAGCAGTTGTCTTGCCGACCTTAGGTAATTCCGGGGTCTTCGCCCTTGGAGCGGCATGCTTTATTGCCGCCGCGCTGTCGGTAGCTATACTTGGTGAAGAAACAAAGGGCAGAGTGCTTGAAGAAATTTCGGCCTGAAATTGCAGTAAACTTTATTTGCATAATAGACCCTCCGGTTTTGCCGGTGGGTTTATTATTTATCCGGCAAGAAAAGAGATAGGACTGGAGAAGGGAAAAAGGCGGATGGCCTCCTAAAAACGGGTATTGACGTTGTTGGGATTGGTTTCCTTGTCTTTATATGGTAAAATTCCAGGTATGTAGAGCAGTGATTAAGGGAGGAGATAAAAATTGGCTAATCGTCAGGTTCAGGCCTCATCGCGATGGGTGGTATTGGCACTTTCTTTTTTTATGATGATCGGGTTCGCCTTGTCTTTACAGGCCCTGCCGCCCCTTTTTGAGCAAATCATGCAAGAGGTATCCTTCTCTAACTCCCAGGCGGGGATTTTAATGGGCGCTTATGCCATTCCCGGAATTTTTCTTCCTTTTGTCGTGGCTTATTTAGCCAGCCGTTTTGACATGAAAAAGTTGATCATAGCCGCTTTAGGGATTATGATGGCAGGATTAATAGCCTTTTCTACAGCAGGCTCCTTTTCCCTCTTGGTCGTGTATAGATTGGTGGCGGGAATAGGGGCGACGGTGCTGGTCGTACTGGCTCCTCTCCTAATCACCATGTTTTTTGACCAAAAGAATATTGGTATTGCCATGGGTATTTTTAATATCGCTGTTCCCTTAGGCACGGTCATAGCGGCCAATCTTTTTGGTTCTTTGGGGCAGCTCCTTAGCTGGAGAATGGTCTTGTTTGGTGTTGCCGCCTTTTTGGGAGCCATTCTCCTTTTGGTGATCTTTGCCCTCTCCTTACCCCAAAAAGACGGCGGTGCAGATGCCAGGGGCTTAAGCAAAGAACCGGCGCCCAAATTCAGAGGCAGCCGGAGCCTTTGGCTGCTTGCCGGGATTTGGGTTTTAGCTAATTTTCAGCTTTTGGCTTATGTTACCTTTGGCCCCCAATTCTACCAATCCTTCGGTTTAGCGAACCAAAAGGCCGGATTTTTGACAAGCTTGATCATGCTGGCCTCCATTTTTCTGGCCCCGGTTATCGGAGTGGCTTTCGATAAAACCGGCCGGAAAAAGCCTTATTTGCTCACCGGAAGCGTCGTGATCCTCCTTGCTTTTGTTTTACTGGCCCTTCATTTCCCTGGTCTGCCCTTATGGGCAGTTGCTTTGGGCATAGGCTTTGCCCCCATCCCTGTTTTCGTATTTGCTCATCTCCCGGAGACCGTTAAACCCCATGAAGTAGGCATGGGGATGGGGATGCTGACCATTGCTTCCAACTTAGGCACCACCATGGGACCCTCCGCCCTGGGCTCAATCCTCGATCGGACAGGCGGCAATTTCACTGTTTCCTTGCTGGTTTTGGCTGCGGTGTCTATCGTAATTATCGCTTTTTCCCTGGGATTAAAATCCGGAAACTTGCAAAGCGAAAGCTAGCATCCATTAGAATCAGTTAGGAGCGCAGAAAAACGTAGAAATTCGAAGGATTTTCCATGATAAAAGAGAATACTAAATAGTCAGATTCTTTGTCCGGTCATCTATCAGTTTACGGGGTGTGATCTTAAAACATTGAAGAAAGATTATTGGGAGGTATTCACTTCATGGAATCCATTTTTTTCGTAGCTCTAACCCCCGGCATGGCCCAGATTGCTGAGGAAGCAAGGCAAGCATTAAATTTATCCTTTCCCATAGAAGTCGTCAGCTTTGATCAGGGCAAAGAGGTTATCAAAGCCAACCCTCAGATTGATGTGATGATCAGCCGGGGGCTGATGGTTGATTTGCTGCGCGAAAATACCGACAAACCAATCGTTGGGCTGACCATGACCATCGACGAGATGCTGGAAGCGGTTCAGCGGCTTATCGCCGCAGGAGCGACGAAAGTGGGTGTAGTCGCCCACAGGGGATTTTTGGCTATGGGAAGTTCAGACTTCATGTTGGGTGATTTAACGATTCATATCAGACCATGGAACACTCTGGGGGATATACCGATGATCCTGGAGAAGCTGCAGCAAACCGGTGTTCAAGCCATAGCCGGAGACAAAGGAGGATACACCGCCGCCGAGGAGCGGGGGTTTGCAGGGGGGTTGTTGGAGTCGGGGCCCCTTGCGGTGAGAAGAGCTATAGACGAGGCTTTAAAAATAGCGAGGGCTCAGGAACGGGAGCGGGAGAAGGAACAGGAAAAAGCCCGCCGTTTTGAGCAGGTGTTATCCGAGCTCTATTCCGGTTTAGAACAGTCCGCCTCCTTCGTTGAGGAGCTGGCCGCATCTTCAGAGGAACTTGCCGCCTCAAGTCAGGAATCATCCGCCATTGCCCAAACAACCACCCAGGAGATGGAGGGCATTACAGGAATATTGGATGTCCTGCGCAGGGTTGCCCAGCAGACCAACCTATTGGGGCTGAATGCCGCCATTGAAGCCGCCCGTGCCGGTGAACACGGCCGGGGATTCTCAGTGGTTGCCGAAGAAGTGCGCAAGCTGGCTGATGAAAGCAACCGTTCGGCAAAGAATATTGAACAGATGCTGACCAGATTCCATGAGTCGGTGGTTCAGGTCCAGAATAATGTGGAAGCCAGCAGTGAGATTACCCAGGAACAAGCCAGGGCGACCCAAGTCTTATCTCAGAATTTAGAAACGCTCAGAGGCATAGGAGATAAACTCAGAGTGATGGCCTGAAAACTTCAGTTATCCGGCCCAGCTTCCAACCCACGGCCGCTGACCGCATGCCGATAAAGTCGGCATAGAGCCCGCCCTCGGCCATAAGCTGTTCATGGCCGCCCCGCTGGACGATCCTGCCCTGATCCAGCACCAGAATCTGCTGAGCATTGCGCACGGTTTTCAGCCGGTGAGCGATCATAATGATGGTCTTGTTTTTGGTCATTTCGGCGATAGCCTCCTGCAACCGGCTTTCATTTTCAGGATCCACATTGGCGGTGGCTTCATCGAGAATGACGATGGGGGCATCCTTTAAAATGGCCCGGGCGATGGAAATCCGTTGACGCTCCCCTCCCGAAAGCGTGGCGCCCCCTTCACCGACCATCGTGTCGTATCCCTCCGGCAGTATCATAATAAAGTCGTCGCAGCGGGCTCTTTTGGCCGCTTCCCGCACCTCCTCCAGAGTCGCGTCAGGCTTTCCGAAACGGATATTGTTAAGAATGGTGTCGTTGAACAAGTAGACCTTTTGAAAGACCATGCTGAAATTGGCCAGCAGACTATCCAGGCTATAATCCCGCACATCCCTGCCCCCCAAAGTGATGGAACCGCTGTTCACATCCCAGAAGCGGGTGATCAGATGGCATAAGGTGGTTTTTCCTCCTCCTGAAGGACCGATGATCGCCGTGGTGGTTCCGGCAGGAATGCGGAAAGAAACATCATCCAGGATTTTTTTCTTGTCATAGGAGAAGCTGACATTGCGGCCCTCAATAGCATAACTCTGAGGGCGGATAGCCTTGCCCAGCTCATCCATCACCGGAGTATGATGAATTTCCTCCACCCGGTCGATGGATATGTCGATAGCGCGCAGCAAAGCGGACATGCTGCCGGCTGTTTCCAGCTGACTGTAGATAATAAAGGCGGAGATCAGCATCAGCAGGCAGGTGGTGAGGTTCATGCTGCCGGTCAGGTAAAAAGCGATGGCCGCGATCACCACCAGAATACTGAATAATTTAAGGATCAGGCTCTGCAGGAACATATAAGGAATGAAAGCGATCTCCAAGCCCACATTATTTTTTTCGCATTCGTCGATGGCCTGATCAAGGGTATGGCCGGCTGCCTGGGCCAGATTGAAAGCCCGCACCACACTGATACCCTGCACATATTCCAGCACGGCACCCACCAGGGCAGACTGGGCCGCTACCCGGGCCGGGGAAATGGCCCGGGATTTTTTCTGCATCAGTCCATTGGCCCCCATGAACACCAGGATGCCGGCCAGGATGATCAGACCGATGCGCCAATCGAAAAAGAGCAGCATCAGAGTGATGATGGCGGCATGGACATAGCCGTGAATGATCTTATCCATGACCCGGGGGGCGATATCCTGTACGTCCTCCATGGTGTTGGTAACGGCGGCGGTAATGGCTCCCAGACTATGGTCATTAAAATAGCCCATAGGCATGTATTTCAGGCGATCGCCGATTTCCGTCCGTTTGTCGGCGCACATCATGAAGCTGCCCTCGGCTTGGGCCATGGTGGCCCGCTGCCGGGTAAGAATAGCCCCCAGCATACTGAGGAACATGATCGCGAAGGAGGTCCAGGCTGTTCCGGCGGTCATCGTTCCCTCCACGATCCCTTGCAAGACCACCGCCAGGGCCAGAATCTGCAGGGCCTGGAAGATGGAATTGATCAGGGCCAGGGCAATGCCTTTTTGCATCAGTTTCCCGCGCTGGCCGGCAAAGGCAAAAAATTTACGGATGGTACCAATCATCTTATTTCCTCCTTACGCAACGTCTTTGGCACTGATGTGGGCCTGCCAGAGATCCTGATATAATGGGCTGCTTTCCAGCAGTTGCTCATGGGTGCCCAGGGCAGCTACCCGGCCCTTCTCAATCAGGGCAATCTGATCGGAATCCGTGATGGTGGAGAGCCGGTGAGCGATGACGATGAGGGTTTTGCCCGCCACCAGCTTGGCCACGGCCTCCTGGATGACAGATTCGTTTTCCGGGTCGGTATAGGCTGTGGCCTCATCCAGAATAACGATGGGGGCATTTTTGAGCATGGCCCGGGCGATGGTGATCCGCTGGCGTTCACCCCCGGAGAGATGTCCGCCGGCCCCTCCGGCCACAGTGTCGTATCCGTCGGCCAAACCCATAATAAAGTCATGACAGCCGGCAGCCTTAGCCGCCTCCCGCACCTCCTCATCACTGGCGGCTGGGCGGCCAAGGCGGATGTTTTCCAGGATGCTCTGATCAAAGAGGAAATTATCCTGGGCTACATAAGCGATCTTATCCATAAGCTGAGGGGCGGGAATGTTCCTGACATCCACGCCGCCGATAGAGAGGGTTCCGTCCTTGACATCCCAGAAAGAGGCGATGAGCTTGGCGATGGTGGATTTGCCGCTGCCGGAAGGTCCCACCAGAGCGGTTACGGACCCGGCGGGAATGGCCAGATCAACTCCATGCAGGATCTCCGTTTCCCCATAACCGAAAGTAACGCCCCTGAGTGCGATGTCCGTACCGTCCAGCCGGGCAAGAACCGTTGGCCGCACTTGCTCCCCTTCATCGAGGATTTCGCCGATTTCGCCGATAATAACCTTGATTTTGGCAAGATCGTCGGTGTAATACATCGCGGAAAGCAGCGGTGCCATGATGCCCAGGGCCAGAATCATGATCGTGATGAAATCGGCCCCGGACAGAGAGCCGTTCATGTAAAAAACACAGCCCAAAGGCAGGACCCCGATGAGCACGGCGGGCCAAATGCCAATGCCCATGGAAAAGTACAGCTGCACATCCCGCATCCAATCCAGCCCATAGGTAGCATTCTTATGGACCGCATCGGCGAATTTCTTATAGGAAGTGGCCGATTGCCCGAAAGCTTTGATCACTTCAATGCCGTTGATATACTCCACAGCCGTGGCGTTCATATGCCGGCCCACACCAACATACTCCCCAAAGCGCTTTTCATAGTCTTTCATCATGCCCATATAGCAGACTGCGCCAATGGGCAGAGTGATCAGAGAGATCAGGGCCATGCGCCAGTCCAGGACGAACAGGTAACCCACAATAGCCAGGGGGACCAGCAGATTGGAGGTCATTTCCGGCAGCACATGGGCCAGAGTCGGTTCAATACTGTCCACTTTTTCCACCATACTGTTTTTGAACTTTCCTGAGGGAGTATCCAGGACATAGCCCATGGGAACCCGGGTCAGCTTTTGAGCGATCCGCCGCCGCACTTCAGAAATCACCGCAAAAGTAGCCTTGTGGGATAAGCTCGTGGAGAGGTTATGAAACACAGCCTTGCCCAGAAAACCTACGGCCGCCCCGGCGCACCAGCCTAAATACCAATTAAAATCACTCCCTCCCTCAATCAGCCCCCAAATCATTTGGGATACCGCAAAATAGGGGATCATGCTGCAAGCGACCCCCAGTATGGCCAGCAGCACCGACAGGACGTACTCTTTCCTGTGGGGACCCGCGTACTCCTTGAGGCGGGCCACTGCTCCCGGTGTGTTGGTTTGATCCATGGTAATCTCCTCCTCTTTAAATTACAGTTAGCTTGTTTAAATTATAGTTAGCTTGCGCTAACTTATAGGGAAAATTTTTTGGGGCTAGACAAGCCCCAAAAGGTTTTTCCAGCCGGCGCTGAAAAAATCAGTAAGCCTTCCGATATATTCCCGGGCCTCTTCCTTAGGCATATCGTGGGCGACAACTTCAAAGAAACCGGTCAGATAAGCGCTGGCCAGCATATGATTGAGGTCATCCGGAATAGGGGAAACGGTTCGCCCTATGCTCGCCATACGGGAAAGGAAGATAGCGGAGCTCTGCACCTCCACTTCAGCCATACGATGGACATAATTTTCATAAGATGTCCCTTCCGCATGGCAAATAAGCAGTTTAAAAGCATCATAATGCTCATAAACATAATCAAAGCACTTCCATATCCTCGGTTCAATCTCCTCCGTCATCTCCGTAAGCTGCCGCTCCAGAGGCAGCGCCTCGAACTCTTCATGACCACGCCGGTAGATCTCATAAAGGGTTTCCGCCGCTTCCCGAACCAGCGCGTCAAACAAAGCCTCTTTATCGGCGTAATATCCATATAAAGCACCGGTGGTTACGCCGCAGGCTTTGGCGATGGAGCGCAGGGAAGAGTTCTGAAAGCCCAGGCGCAGAAATTCCTCTTGGGCAGCCTGCAGAATCCGCTGTTGTGTGGTCTGTTCCATGTCAACCATGCCTAACCTCCCAATTAATATAACATCGTTATATAACGATGTTATATTAACATTTCCGCTCCAGGAAGTCAACGGATTTCGCTGACAAGTTTTGCGCTTGCTTTTTAAAATGTGTGCTTACTTTTTAAGATGATAGGGCACCGTTGTCACAACCACATTTCTTCTATGGAGCAAAGCCGTGCGGATCAATAAGCTGGATTGATTGTGAAGAATATGATGCCAGCCCTTTTTAGGGATGAATTCCGGGATGAGAACAGTAATCTGATAATTGGCTTCCGCCGTCCGCTGTTCAACGGAATCGATAAACTTGGTCAGTGGCTGAATAATGCTCCTGCGCAGGGAATAGAGAGTGACCAGGCGAACGCCGGTCTGCCAGTTTTCCCATTTCTCTTCCAGTTTGGTTTGGTCCTCTTTATTAAACGAGACATGGACGGCGATAATCTGCTGTGGGGATAAAGATTGAGCATAGTTGAGGGAGTTCTCCACAACCCGGGTGATCCCGGCAATGGGGATGATGATAATATTTCCCTGAACCGGCAGCGCCTTTTCCCAGGCCGAAACGCGCAGCTCTTCCGCTATTGCATCATAATGCCTGCGGATTTTTCTGAACATAGAAATCATCAGGGGAATGAAGATGATAATGGGCCAAATCTGCGAAAATTTTGTTAAAAAGAAAATCAAAGTCACACTGAAACAGATGAGAGCGCCTGTGGCATTAATCAGCAGCTTGGGCAGCCAACCTTTCGGCCTTTCTCTAAACCATTTCACGATCATGCCGGTCTGGGACAAAGTAAAGGGAATGAAGACACCGACTGCGTAAAGCGGGATGAGCTGCTCGGTGCGTCCTTTAAAGGCAATGATCAGAAG
The DNA here is from genome assembly GCF_007830365.1 of Desulfitobacterium sp. LBE. Classification (NCBI taxonomy): domain Bacteria; kingdom Bacillati; phylum Bacillota; class Clostridia; order Eubacteriales; family Desulfitobacteriaceae; genus Desulfitobacterium; species Desulfitobacterium sp. LBE. The sequence goes on from NZ_VLKD01000001.1 coordinate 4,027,567, forward strand.
AATGGATAAGAAACCGAGGCTTATGATGCCGTTGGAATAACCCAGGCGGTCGCCGCGCATGGTGAATATTCTGGGGATAAACTTATCTTTGGCAAGATTAACCGCCAAAAGAGGAAAGGCCGAGTAACCGGTGTTGGCGGCCAGAATCAGGATGAGAGCGGTTGTTCCTTGAATAAAATAATAGAGGTAATTGCGCCCGAAGACATCTTCAGCGATCTGAGAGACCACAGTGACCTCTTCACTGGGAGCAATTCCATAGAAATACCCTAAGAGCACAATGCCGGAAAAGAGGATTCCCAGCAACCCCCCCATGGCCATCAGGGTTTTGGCGGCATTGCTCGGGGCGGGTTCCTTAAAATTCGGTATGGCATTGGAGATGGCCTCCACTCCGGTTAAGGCCGAACTTCCTGAGGCGAAGGCTTTCATCAACAAAAAAAGGCTTAATCCTGCGACAGGTGTACCGATAGGTGCAGATAATTCAGGTGAGACCTGGCCCGTCAAAATCTTGTATCCCCCTGCTCCGATCAAGATCAATAAGGCCACGACAAATAAATAGACCGGATAAGCCAATAGAGAAGCAGATTCTGTTACCCCTCTTAAATTAAGAATGGTAAGGAGAACAACAAAGAGAATGGCGATAGTCACATGATGGGCGTGCAGGGCAGGAAAGGCGGAAGTCAGGGCGTCCGTGCCTGCGGAGACACTGACAGCCACTGTTAAAATATAGTCGACCAATAAAGAGCCGCCGGCTATTAATCCCGGAGTGACCCCCAAATTATTTTTAGAAACCATATAAGCTCCGCCGCCGTGAGGATAGGCGAAAATAATTTGCCGGTAAGATAGGATCAAAGCCACTAAAAGGATTAAAACCCCCACGGCAAGAGGAAGAGAATACCAAAAGGCAGCTGCGCCCACTGCAGCCAGAACAATCAGGATTTGCTCCGGACCATAAGCCACTGAAGATAAAGCATCTGAGGACAGAATGGCCAAAGCTTTCTTTTTGTTAAGCTTTTGCTCTCCCAGCTCTGTTGATTTTAAAGGACGTCCGATTAAGAAACGCTTGAGGGAAGAGATCATTGTTTATGCCAGCTCCTTTTATAGTTAAAGCAACAACTTCGCCTCTATTTATAGCACCGATCAGATAAAGAGAGGATTAAGGTTTTTAGCCGGCCCATAAAGATTCCATAAAGATTTCAGAAAGATTTTGCGGAAGATCTTATAAGAAAACGGCTGAAATCCCAATTATTCCTTTAACTAAAGAATAATTATAGATTTCAGCCGTTCAAGGCGGGTTATAAATGTTGCAGAGCACTAGTCTTCCATCATGCGATAGCCGACGCCGACTTCGGTGACAATATAGCGGGGCTCTCCCGGGTTCTGCTCGATCTTTCTGCGGATATTGGCCATATTGACCCGCAGTGCCTGGATTTCATTGGTATAAGGGCCCCATACTTCTTTCATGATAAAATCATGGGTGAGGACCTTGCCCATATTTCTGGCCAGCAGAACCATGATCTTATATTCAATGGGGGTAAAATGGATCTCCTGGCCATCAAGTAGAATACGCCTTTTCTGATAATCGATCTCAAGATGTCCCACTGTTACTTTTTCCTGCTCCCCGGGGTTCATCATTAAATTCTTCTGACTATGCCGGATGGCAGTTCTGATTCTGGCCAGCAGCTCCAAAGTTCCAAAAGGTTTGGTGATATAGTCGTCCGCCCCCAGATCAAGAGCTTCCACCTTTTCCTGTTCATTGCCCCGTGCTGAGACCACCACAATGGGTATCCCCGTCCATTGCCGCAGTGATTTCAAAACCTCGGTGCCATCCAGATCAGGCAAACCCAGATCGAGCAAAATCAAATCCGGACCATAGGAGGAAGTCAGGGAAAGGGCATCCTTGCCTTTCGCCGCCCTGATGACCTTATAATCATTGGCGGTTAAGGTGGCCGCAATAAAGTTGCTGATTTTCTCATCATCCTCAACAATTAATAGTAAAGGTTTATTGTTCAAGGTCAGTCCCCTCCAAAGGCAGTGTAAACTGGAATGTAGCGCCGCCCGCTTTTTTATTGGCAGCTTCCATTTTACCATGATGGGCTTTGACTATGGACATGCAGATGGATAAGCCGATGCCCATTCCTCTTGCTGAGTCGGCGCTGCGCTTACCGTTGGGAACATAGCTCTCAAAAAGATAAGGGAAACTCTGCTCCGGGATGCCGGTTCCATAGTCGATAACTTCAAACAGGGCCTCTTCCCCGAGCTTTTTTACATTGACCTCAATGGCGGCGTTTTCCGGGGAATGCTTAATGGCGTTTTCGATCAGATTGATCAGAACCTGCTCAATTAAGGTGCCATCCATGGGGACCAGCAGCAGCTCCGCCGGTACGTCAACCTTGATCCTTTGCTGAGGAAACCGCTTTCTGATGCGGCTGACAGCTGCCGCGACAATCTCCTCAGCAGCCTCGGCTGTCTTGGCCACATTCATCGTTCCCTCTCTGATGCGCGTCACGGACAGCAGGTTCTCCACCATTCTGATCAGCCACTGTGAATCCTCTTTAATATTGGCCAGCAATTGCTGCTGAGTTGGTTCATCCAGAGTTTGACGATTTTCCAGAAGGGCGGAGCTTGCTCCCAGAATAGCGGTCAGAGGGGTGCGGAGGTCGTGAGAAATAGCCCGCAGCAGGTTGCTTCTCATTTTTTCTTTTTCCGATTCCACAAACAGCCTTCTTTGTTCATCCGATAAATGCTGCCTTTCCAGAGCCAGCGCTACCTGGGAGGTGATCACCTGGAGCAGGGAACGGCCGGCTGTATTAAGCTCCCCTTGAGCGCAGGATAAGCCGATTACCCCAAGCACCTTACCCTGGGCAATAACCGGTACATAAAACCCCTGGGAATCCATGGGGGTGTCTGAGCCTAATCCTGCCTGGGCCTTATGTAAGAAGGCCCATTGGGCCACGGCCCGCTCATCCTCGGCCAGCATAAAGGAAGCATCGGCTTCAGCCGGGGATTGTCTCAGAACACCTTGGGAAGTTCCCGGATCCTGGGCGTAAAAAATTGCGGATCGCTCAAAAAGCTTGATCATATAGTGATTGATTAAATGGATGATCTTATCCAGTCCCCTGGTGACAAGAAGCTGCTTGCTTATTTCATATAAAAGCTCTGTGCGGTGCTCTCTTTCCAGGGCAAGCTGGGCCTGAGACCCGGCGCGGATGGTCAAGGCGCTGGTGAGGGATGCCACAAGCAGCATAATCAGCAGGGTAACCGGATAATCGGCCTGTATAACATGAAAAGTATAGTAAGGAGTGGTGAAAAAGAAATTGAATAGAAGAACGCTTAAAGCAGACCCCACACTGCCGTAAATATAGCCATTGGTTGTTCTTGAAATAATGAAGACAGACAAGATATAGACCATAATGACATTCTGCTCACCGATGGCCAAAGCGCGCAGCCCCATGGAAAACAAGGTTGCCGCGGTGAGCAAGCCTATGGTTTTAAACGTATCCGTCCAGCTGCTTTTCATAAATTCACCACCTTAAATTGACTATACTATACTCTTATTTTCCCATCTAAGCAAGGTGACGCAATATGGGTGAAGCGGCAGGAGCTCAGCCGGCTTTTTCTGGGCTCTGCAACGAATTTTGCCCAAGAGAAGGAGTTATAAGTCATTTGTTGAATTGTTGAGTTGAAAGGTAAATTATAGCTAAAAAGGTAAGATGAAGGTGAATTGCGCTGTAAATCGGCCTATAAAATGCTGATTCAGGCATGAACCCCATGGAAAAGGATGTGAACCGATGAAAATAACCCCAAAAGATGTGGAAAGGTTGGCCTTCGTGAGCCGCCTGGAACTGACCGACGAGGAAAAGACCGCCTATACCAGGTCCCTTCAGGAAAGCTTAAGCTATCTGGACCTGTTAAAACAAGCTGACACAACTGCCGTAGAAGCGGCGGAGCGGGTGCTGCCCATGATCAACCTGTTTCGGGAAGACAAAGCCCAGCCCGGTCTGGCTAGGGAACTGGTTTTCGCCAATGCACCTGAGGAAGAGGATGGGGCTTTTAAAGTACCCCGTATACTATAGACAGGAGGTTTTTCATGCAACTTCATACATTAACCGTTCATCAGCTCAGCCAACTCCTGGCGGACAAGGAGGTCAGCAGCCTTGAATTGACTCAGGCTTATTTGGAACGGATCCGGCAAAAAGACCATGAGCTTCAAGCCTTTGTGACGGTTACCGGGGAGGAAGCTTTAGCCCAGGCCAGGCTTGTTGATGAGCAGCGGCTGGGGGGAGAAGAGCTCTCTGCTCTGGCCGGTATTCCCATGGCCGTTCAAGACAATATTTGTACGGCGGGGGTGAAGACAACCTGCGCATCCCGGATGCTTAGCCATTATATCCCTCCTGCCGATGCCACTGTCATGGGCAGATTAAAAAAAGCAGGCTCTGTATTGATCGGAAAAGCCAATCTGGATGAGTTTGGCATGGGCTCTTCCACCGGGCATTCCGCATGTCATGACACCAGGAATCCCTTTGATCTCAGGGCAGTACCCGGAGGTTCCGGCGGGGGAGCGGCTGCCGCCGTGGCTGCGGGGGAAGCGGCTTTTGCCCTGGGTTCGGACACCGGAGGGGATATCCGCCAGCCGGCGGCTTTTTGCGGAGTTATAGGGCTTAAGCCTACTTACGGCTATGTTCCGAGAACCGGTCTGATCTCCTACGCCTCTTCTTTAGACCAGATCGGACCCTTTGCCCGGGATCTTAAGGATTTGGCCCTGATCTTAAAGACGATTTGCGGTCATGATGCCGGGGATTCCACATCGGCTTTGCTGGAGGTGCCCGATTTCAGAGAGAGCCTCAGCAACGATAGCAACGATATTAAGGGCCTGAAAATAGGGTTGCCGAAAGAATATTTTGCAGCAGGAGTATCCCCCGGAGTGGCCGCCAGGCTCCAGGAAGCGATCACGAAACTGGAGGAATTGGGTGCCCGCTGTGTTGAGGTAACGCTACCCCATACGGAAGTCGCCGCCGCAGCCCATTATGCCCTTGCCTGCGCCGAAGCCAGCTCCAACTTAGCCCGTTATGATGGAGTGCGCTATGGTTTGCGGGTGGAAGGGGAAGATGTGCAGAACATGTTTATGAAGACCCGCGGCCAGGGGTTTGGCTCCGCAGTGAAACGAAGCATCATGCTGGGTACCCATGTGCTCAGTTCGGCTCACTATGATGACTATTATACCCAGGCCCTTAAGGTCCGGACCCTCAACAGCCAGGACTTTGCTCAGGCCTTTGAACAAGTGGATTGCCTCTTGACTCCGGCCACCCTGACCACGGCTCCACAAAAGAGCGACCTGGCAGGGGAGCCCTTGACCCTGGTCCATTCCCATCGTTGCACCCTGCCGGCGAATCTGGCCGGTCTGCCGGCCCTGTCCCTGCCCTATGGACTAAGCGAGGGGATGCCCGTAGGCCTGCAGCTGATAGGCCGCCATTTTGATGAGCAAACATTGCTGAGGGTTGCCTATACCTTGGAGCAGAATAGGGATCAAACCCGTCCGCAACCTAATCCAGCCGATCGAAAATGATTAATAGGGGGTCAAAATGAGTACATATGAAGCAGTGATTGGGTTAGAGGTTCATGTCGAGTTAAAAACCCAGTCCAAATTGTTTTGCGGTTGTGCTACTGAATTCGGGCAGGAGCCCAATACCCAAGTGTGTACGGTTTGCCTGGGACTGCCCGGCAGCACAGGGGTTTTAAATAAGAAAGTCGTTGAGCTGGCTGTGAAGGCCGGACTCGCTTTAAATTGCCAAATCGGCCTCACGACCTGGTTTGACAGGAAAAACTACTATTATCCCGACCTGCCTAAAGGCTATCAGATTTCCCAGGTATTCCGGCCCATCGCCGCTGAGGGGTATCTGGATATCGAAGTGGATGGCCGGCCTAAACGCATTCACATTACCAGGGCTCATCTGGAAGAAGATCCGGGCAAGCTGGTGCACTCAGGCGGCTCCATAACCACCTCTCATTCCTCCTGTGTGGACTATAACCGCTCCGGCATCCCCCTTATTGAGATCGTATCCGAACCGGAAATTCGTTCCGGGGCAGAGGCTAAAGCCTATCTTGAGAAGCTTAAGGCCATCCTGGAATACACCGGTGTTTCCGATGTGAAGATGGAGCAGGGTTCTCTGCGCTGTGATGCCAATGTATCCATACGTCCGGCCGGGACCACCGCCCTGGGCACCAAAACAGAGATTAAAAATATGAATTCCTTCCGGGCTGTGCAGCGGGCTATCGAGTATGAAGTGGCAAGGCAGATGGCTGTTCTGGAAGACGGGGATGCCGTGATTCAGGAAACACGGGGATGGGATGAGAACAAGGGAATCACCTTAGCCATGCGCAATAAGGAGAACCCGGACTACAGATGTTTCATCGATCCTGAACTCCCCCATATCGGGCTGACCCCGGAGTGGATCGAGGAGGTCAGAGCCACCCTTCCCGAATTGCCCGATGCCCGCCGGAAGCGGCTTATGGAAGAGTATGGGCTGCCGGCCTATGACGCGGGAATCATCACCAGTTCCCTGGCATTGGCCGAGTTCTTTGCTGCGACCCTGGAGAAATTTCCCGACGCTAAATTAATCAGCAACTGGATGATGGGGGAGCTCCTGCGGCTCTTGAATGCTCAGGCTATGGAACTGAGTGAGGCTAAGGTTACTCCTGACGGGTTGGCCAAGCTGCTTGAGCTGATCAAGAAGGGGACCATCAGCAATAAAATCGGCAAAGAGGTTTTCGAGCTGATGTTTAACGAGGGTAAAGAACCAGAGGAAATCGTCAAAGAGAAGGGTTTGGTTCAGATTTCCGACGCCGGACAGTTAACCCAGATCCTTACGGAAGTCATCGCCAGGAATCCCAAATCGGTGGAGGATTTCCAGGCCGGCAAGGAACAGGCCATCGGCTTTTTAGTCGGCCAGGTCATGAAAGCCACCAAAGGGCAGGCTAATCCAGGTGTGGTCAATACCATGCTCAGGGAAATTCTCACGAAGGGTTGAACGAGACTTCTTTCGTATCATTGCAGGTCAATTGAAAAAGCAATTTCCACTTTGTAGACGTTATTTCCACCGTTATAAGCGTCAGGAGCAAAACTCTGGTAAAAAGCAGTTTTCTTCTGCCGTTTTTACGGTGGATTTTTTATAATCAGACCGTTACCCTACTTGCGGTCTTAAAATATCTAGCTCCGTTCAATTGAGACTATCTAAGAAAATTGCAAAAGTGGAAGAATTTCCGGTACAGGTAGGAGGATATTGTGATATAATAAAGTAATTTTAGGTAGAGCGCTCGCTCACAAAGGAGGGAAAAGATTAAGGCTGTTGCCAGGCAGAATTGAGACCTGTCTTATTACGAGGTTTTATTCGTCGATCATGTGCAATAAGTCACTTGAGAGGAGTGATTATTAGGCATCGTTAACCAGTGACCATAAAAAAATATAAGGGGCGATAAATAGATGACTAAGACTACGATTTCTGCCATTATCGATCGATTAGGAGTCACGAAATACACGTGGACAATCTGGATATTGGTGGGTCTCGCATTGGTGTTTGATGGTTATGACTATATCATTGTTGCTTATACAATGCCGCAGATGGCTCAGGAATGGGGTTTAACCAAGGTTCAGACAGGAAGCCTTGCTTCCTGGAGTATGCTTGGTGTGGTGATAGGGGGAGTAATCGCCGGGATGTGTTCTGATCGTTTTGGGAGAAAGAAGACCCTTGCTTTCTTTGTAGCTTTTTACTCCTTGCTGACCTTCCCCATTTATTTTGCGCCAAGTTTTGCAGTCTTTGCCATGCTCAGAATAATAAGCGGGATTGGCATTGGTGCCTGTATACCGGTCGCAATAACACTGGCATCCGAGAATTTCCCAACGAAAAACAGGGGCTTTTTTACAGCCGCCACCTTGTGTTTTTATGGCTGGGGATGGGTGCTTGGTGGGATTGTGGCCCTTAACGTGGTTCCTGTATATGGGTGGAGAGTGTGTTTTCTGATCGGAGGGTTGCCTGCTCTTTACGCCATATTTATTTTATATAAACTGCCTGAATCTATGGCATGGCTTATAGGCAAAGGGCGTGAAGCAGAAGCCATAGAAATAATTAAACGCATGGAGAAAGTAGCTACAGGTAAGTCTGGTGAGTGGCTTCCTGGCAGTATAGTCTTACCGGCTCCCGCTAAAAAAGTGGGCGTAAGTGCTCTTTTTTCATCAGGTTATGTCAAAGCAACGATAGGTGTTTGGCTTCTTTACTTCATGAGCATGTTTATTATTTATGGGGTCACAAGTTGGATGCCAACCCTTCTTGTTGAAAGAGGATATGGTTTGGTTCTAGGGTATTCTTTCTCTATTTTGCAAAACCTCGTCGGTTCGATTGGTGGGTTCGCAACTGGCTTTGTGGCAGATATTATTGGACGCAGAAAAAATGTTATTATTAGTTTTCTGTTTACGGCTGCAGCGATTCTTCTGTTAGGGTCTGTTACAGGCAAATGGCCGGTACTTATCATTGCCGTGTTAGTTGGTGTTTGCATGCAATATGCCAATGGGGGAGCGCTGCCTCTCATGACTGAAATATATCCAACCGAATTCAGAAATACTGGTGTCTCCTGGGCTCAGTCATTTGGACGGATCGCAGGATTTCTCAGCCCGTTAGTCGTAGGTTATGTTCAACAGGTCGGCCTTGATTTTAGCAATACCATGAAGATGTTTGCCTTTCCGGCGATCATTTGTGTATTGGTTTCAGTGTTTTTAATTGTTGAAACAAAGGGAAGAACCGTCGATAGCGTTGTTGGTATTAAGGCCTAATTTATGGGGAGCAATTCCGGTGGCTAAGTGCAGGCAGTAAGGTAACCGGCCTGTAATGTGATATTGGGCAGCCAGTGCGGCAGACCAAATTCCCAAACGTTTGGGAATTTGGTCTGTGCCCATATATAAACTCTTCTTCGACATTATATGTAGAAAGTCAAGCCAATGGACCACGTATGTTCAGCCAAAATCTTTAGTAAATATATATTTAAATGATCTTGACGCTAAAAAAAAGATATGATAGGCTTAAAACATGAACGTAAGTTCTTTTTTTCTCATTCTCATATAGAGCGAGCGTTCAATCAATTAATAGTATGGGAGGCTTTTAAAATGGGAGTTGGCACTTACGAAGCTTATCGGGAAAGACTACTTAAAATGAAACCCAATGTCTACTTAAATGGTCAGAAGGTTGATCGGTCGGGTAGCTGGATTGATGGCGGTTGCTATGTTATGAAGCAGAACTACGATCTTGCCAATGATCCGGAGTATGCAGATGTCTGTACAGCTACTTCTCATCTTACCGGAGAAAAGATCAATCGGTTCACCCATATTCATCAGTCCAGAGAAGACTTGCTCAATAAACAAATGATGACCAGACTCCTTTGCCATCATGTGGGCGGCTGCACCCAACGTTGTATGGGTTCAGACGCATTGAACGCTCTCGCTGTTGTTACTTATGATTGTGATGAGGCTTGCGGAACTAAGTACCAGGAGCGTTTTAACAAGTATCTTTTGTACTGCCAGGAAAATGATCTTATCTGTAATTGTGCTCAGACTGACGTCAAAGGTTCACGCAATCCTAAGTATAAGAGAGCGCATATGCAGCCTGACCCAGATCAGTTTGTCCATGTCATCAAGACTGATGTGGACGGCATTGGAGTCGACGGCAAACCCTGTAAAGGGATCATCGTTCGTGGTGCCAAAATATGCAACTCTAATGCTCCTTACGTTGATGAGATCATTGTTAACCCAACTAAGTTTATGGGCAAGGGCGATGAGGGCTATGCTCTGGCCTTTGCCTTACCAGCTGACTGGGACGGCATTAAGCTTATGGCGCTTCCCGGCCAGCATCATAAGAGAAAACATCTTGAGGCGCCCTTTAATAAGGTCGGTGATGTCGAATCGCTGACAATTTTTGATGATGTGTTTGTTCCTGAAGATCGGGTATTCATGAATGGCTTTGATCATCCCGATGTCGTTCAGTATGCGGGGTATTTGGCACTCATGTTCGCTCATTTCCACAGGCATTCTTATACCGGATGTAAGACAGCGGTATCGGAAGTTATCGGAGCTCAAGCAGCCCTGGTTGCAGATGTGAATGATATCGCCAAAGAACATCACGTACGGGAGAAAGTCTGTGAAATCATCAGTACGGCTGAACTGGTCTTTGCAGCCGGTCAAGCATCTGCTTTGCGTGCCGTGAAGTTTCCTAACGGCTCTTGGGTACCGGATGAAATTCTCACCAATGCAGGGCGGAAGTTGGCTGGGCAGAAAATATACCACGAGTATGAAACCTTAGCGGACTTGACGGGAGGAATCTGTGCTTCTCTTCCCACTGAGGAATCCTTCTTCGCTCCGGAGACAGCCGAGCTTTGCAACAAGTACATCATGCGTAATCCTGACTACACCGCAGAAGAAACCCATCGTGTCATGCGGATGATGGAGGATAAGCTTTGTGATGCCTTTGAATCCGCCCAAGCTGTTGCCGGGGTCCATGGTGGTGGCTCTCCGCTTATGGAGACCATTACGATGATGAGCCGTTATGATCTGGAGCCGTTAAAAGATATTGCCAAATACCTTGCTGGTTTTGAAGGTGTGAAGTGCCCTCGTTACGAGCGTCCAACGGTAACTCCGCGGGCTATGCTGGATAAATTTAAGAAGACCCAGGTCAATACCTCGAAATAAAGACTGTGACACAGTTGGAAATATTATCGTAAGGAGGAAGCGAAGCCTCCGCTGTAAAGTTGTATTTTGAGATTTATCTGTGCCAGTGACTTAACAAGCGGGGGCTTCGTGATGTTTAAAACGAAAATGCTTTATCAACAAGGGGGAAGTAGAATGAATATCGTAGTGTGTCTCAAGCAGACCTTTGATACCGAAGCTTTAATTGTTCTTAAAGATGGTAAAATCGACCCCACAGGAGTGACACTCGTTATCAACCCTGATGATGAGTATGCAGTGGAAGAAGGAATCCGCCTCAAAGAGAAACATGGTGGGGAAGTTGTTATTGTCGCTATAGGGAATAACCGTACCTCTGAAGCCATTCGTACTGCATTAGCCATGGGTGCCGACCGGGCGGCGTTGATCGATGATCCTGCTCTTGCGGAAGCAGATGATCAAAGTAATATTGAAGCTTTGGCCCAATATATTTCCACCCTCAACTACGATATTATCCTGACAGGTATAGCCAATGTGGATACCGGCTCCGTACAACTGGCCCAACGTCTCGCCGAAAGGCTGAACCTCCCTTGCGCCAATATGGTCACTAAGTTGGATATTGAGGGAACGAAAGCAACAACCCTCCGGGAAATTGATGGAGGTAAAGAGATACTTGAATTGCCACTCCCGGCAGTCATTGCGGCCCAACAAGGTCTCAATGAACCTCGATACCCCTCTGTACCCGGAATTATGAAAGCGAAAAAGAAAGAACTTAAGACATTTAAACTGCCTGACTTAGGGATAGATGCTTCAAGTGTGGGAACCCAAATTCAAATCGAAAAAATAACCCTGCCTGCTGCACGCCGAGCCGGATACATGATTCAGGGGGAACCTGCAGAAGCAGTCGGTGAATTAGCGAGAATACTCTCCGCAGAGAAGAAAGTACTGTAAGAGGAGGAGTTAAGAAATGGCAAAAGGGATTTGGGTTTATATAGAACAAAGCAATATGAAGATACGTAAAGCTTCCCTGGAAATTATGAGCAAAGCCAGAGAAGTTGCGGATCAAGCCGGAGAAGAAGTAGTTGCCGTACTGATCGGACAGGGAGTAGAAGCCCTGGCGAATACAGTTATACCCTATGGGGCCAATAAGGTAATCGTTGTCGATGATGCCCAATTGGTCAATTACACGACAGGTTCCTATACTTCCGTCTTGAATAAGCTGATTCGGGATCATGAGCCCAAAGCACTTTTATTAGGACATTCAGCCTTAGGACGAGATTTAGCACCCCGCCTCGCTCAACGTCTCGGAGTAGGAATGGTAGAAGATTGTACTGCAATGGAATATGATCCGACAGCATTACTTACATTTAATCACTCCATCTATACGGGTAGAGCTTTTGCCCAGGTTAAAGTCATCACAACCCCAATTATTGCGACGATTCGTCCCAATTCCTTCGCAGTCAGTGAGCCGGATGCCACCCGCCAGGCAGAGGTGATCAAGGAAAGTGCTCAAATCGATGCTGATGATTTACGAGCTATCGTTAAGGATATTGTTATTGCCTCATCCAAGCGTCCCGATTTAGTCGAAGCCAATGTGATCGTAGCCGGGGGCCGTGGAGCGAAAAATGTTGAAGGATTTACTCTTTTGGAAGAGCTGGCTGACGTTGTGGGTGGAGCGGTAGGAGCATCCCGGGCTGCCGTTGACGCGGGTTGGATCGACATTAAGTATCAAATCGGGCAAACTGGGAATACCGTAGCCCCCACACTCTATATTGCCTGTGGAATTTCCGGAGCGATTCAACACCTGGCTGGCATGAATTCTTCCCAAGTGATCGTAGCTATCAACAAAGATCCGGAGGCGAATATATTCAAGGCAGCAGACTACGGAATTGTCGGAGATATGTTCCAGGTTGTGCCTTTGTTGAATGAGGAATTTAAAAAAATTGTCAATCGCTAACACCATGTTAATCAATTAAACAGCGAAGGATGAACAGCTTCGCTGTTTAAGTTAACGATAAAAATAACGAAATACCTGTAATGGCTTATAAAGAATAGGAGGTTTTCCCCATGCGATTAACATGGCTGATTGTGTTTCTGGTGTTAGCGTGTGCAGCTGGTTACGGCTTTACTATAGCCTTCCGTAAAAAATTGAACATATTATTGTTAGGCGCGAAAGACGAACCCTTTGCTCAACCCGGTGTACGCTGGAAGAATTTCGTGAGCAAAATCTTGTTGCAGAGCAAAATGATCAAAGAACCTTATGGCGTCGTACACTTCTTCATTTTCTGGGGATTCATCTTTATTTGTTTAGGAGAAATTCCCTTCATCTTGGAAGGATTATTCCCCCAATATCCCATACCCTTTTTAGGTACTAATCCATATTTTTTCCTTGTGAAAGATGTTTTGGCCGCATTAGTGTTTGTCGGTTTAATGGTTGGACTGATCCGAAGATGGATTGTTCGTCCCCAGCGGTTATACCGTACTATGGAAGCCTTTTTAGTGGTATTGTTCATTATGCTGGTCATTCTTACAGAATGGATATCTACAGGTGCTAAATATGCTTTGGAACCGCATAGTGTCGCTTATGCACTTGATCCGGTGTATAGGTCAGTGGCAGCCTTGCTCAGTGGAGTGAGTGAATCCGCCCTGGTAGGGATAAGGGATGGGGTTTGGTGGTTTCATACGGCGATTTTACTGATCTTCTTAGTCTATATACCGAATTCCAAGCACTTACATCTCATTGCCGCCCCCTTTAATGCCTACTTTGGTTCCCTAAAACCCCTTGGCGGGCAGATAAAAAAACTGGATCTCGAAGATGAAACGGTCGAAGAATTTGGAGTTTCGCGCATTGAAGGCTATACCTGGAATCAGTTATTGGATTGTTTTGCTTGTGGTGAGTGCGGACGCTGCATGGATAATTGTCCGGCAAACCTTTCCGGCAAGCCCTTGAATCCCAAAGAATTACTGAGCCGCACCTTAAAGCACCACCTCTTGGCGAAAGGGGAAGTCATGCAGAAATATGGCTTAAAGTCCACCGGAGAGGAGTCGGCAGAAGCCATCGCCGAAATCGCGGCAACCAATCCCGAGGATGCAGCCATCCTTCGACAGAGTTTAATCAATGATGTCGTCACCGAGGATGTTTTATGGTCTTGTACCACCTGCATGTCCTGCCAGGTGCAATGTCCTGTTTCCAATGAGCATGTGAATAAAATCATCGACTTACGCCGCTATCTTGTTACCATGGAAGGTAATTTTTCACCGGAGCTGCAAGCCACTTTCCGAAACATTGAAAACAACTCCAATCCCTGGGGTGTCGGCTGGAATAAACGGGATGAATGGGCAGCGGAACTCAATATAAAGCGGATGGGCGAAGCAGAGAATGCCGAGTATCTCTTCTTCGTAGGGTGTGCAGGCTCCTTTGATAACCGGGCCCGCCAAGTCTCGGCCGCCGTAGCCAGGATATTCCAAGCAGCCAGGGTTAATTTTGTCATCTTGGGATCGGAAGAAAAGTGTTGCGGTGAGTTTGCCCGTCGTGCCGGGAATGAATATCTCTATCAATCTTTAGTGGCTGAGAATGTCGAGTTATTGAACGGCTACAATGTCAAGAAAATCATTACAACCTGCCCGCACTGTCTTAACACCTTGAGAAACGAATATCCGGAATTCGGTGGACATTACGAAGTAATTCATCATACCCAGTTCATTAACGAGCTGATCAGCAGCGGTAAGTTAAAACTCAAGCAGGATCCGGTAAGCGAACCTCAAAAAATCGTCTATCACGATTCCTGTTATCTGGGGCGTTACCAGCAAGAGTACACGGCACCACGGGAATTATTCAGTAAAGTGCCCGGAGTGCAATTGATGGAAATGGACCGTCACCATGACAAGAGTTTTTGTTGCGGTGCCGGTGGTGGTCGGATGTGGATGGAAGAGCATCTTGGCGAGAGGATAAATGATATGCGGGTCGAGCAAGCACTTGCAAAAAAGCCCCAAGCGATTGGAGCCAACTGTCCTTACTGCATTACGATGCTGGAGGATGGAATAAAAGAAACACAGGATTCTGAACAACTTGTTCAGGTTGTGGATCCCGCCGAGCTTATTGTTAAGTTGATTTAACACCAATACCTTGACAAAGATTAGGATATCTTGTATTTTGAACGTTAAAGGTATATTATGGAGGCACTTGTACTAAAGTATCAATTTTAATCCTTAGAAAGGAGGGAATAGTTACGGATAATAAAGTATTCAATCCCCTTGTGAAGAATCATGCAATTTCTTCGGCAAAGGATGAAGGGCTAATTGAGAGTAAGCATATGCAAATTGTCGAAAGCGCATGCAAGCTCTTTTTTACCCAAGGATTTCATCCAACCTCAATCCGTGAGATTGCCGAGGCTTGCAATATGTCTATGGGGCAACTTTATCATTATATCTCTTCCAAAGATGATGTGTTATATCTTGTTCATAAGCACTTTCATAAGATTTCCGATGAATTTATTCGGAAGCAAAATCTTGATAAGTGTGTTTCCCCAACCGAAAAGCTCATTGTTTTTGTTAAGGCAAATTTACGCTTTGTTTATCAAAACCGTAAACTCATCCAATTTATTTCCACTGAGACAAAATATCTCCAAAAAGAGTATCTAAAAGAAGTTCTAAAGATGGAGAAGGATTCCACGATTCGCAAATATCATGAACTCTTAATTGAAGTGAATAAAGAACGGCCGCTTAAGGCCGATCTGGAAGTTTTGGCCAGTATGCTAGCTTATACAGTAGCTTTCGAGGCATTAAAAGGTTGGACCGTGAGTGAAAAATCCATTGAGGAGATCAATAACGTCGTCCTGGATTTTGTTCTTAGAGGGGTAGGCCTATCAGACCTGGTTGCAAAATCATAATGGGAGCTTCTATCTCCTCTCCCCAAAAGGTGGCTTAAGGAAGGGGGAACAGACATGCCGCTCAATTTATTCTCACCGGGGAGAATCGGCCAGGTAGAATTGAAAAATCGTATAGTGATGGCTCCTATGGCCTTGGGTTACTGCGATAAAGGTTTCGTCACCGACAGAATGGTTGAGTTTTTTCGGTTGCGGGCACGGGGTGGAGTAGGGTTGATTTGCTTAGGAGCCGTTCAGATTGATCCAACTCGTAAAACGGATTATGACATGGTCAATATGTATGATGATACCTGTCTTCCCGGTTTACGGAGTTTAACCGATGCAGTTCATGAGGAAGGAAGTAAGATTTTTGCTCAGTTATTGCATCAAGGCCGTTACGCGCGGTCCCGGGAATATAACGGAATGGAGGCTGTGGCGCCATCAGCAGTGGCTTCAAGATACACAGGGGAGACCCCTCGGGAACTTACCCTGTCAGAGATCAAAGCTTTGACAACTTACTATGCTGCAGGGGCTAAACGGGCACTTCAAGCCGGATTCGACGGTGTGGAGCTCTGCACCAATTCGGGCTACCTGATTGGTCAATTTCTGTCTCCACTTACCAACCAACGAACAGATTGCTACAATGGAGACCTCTATGCCAGAATGACCTTCCTCCTGGAAATCATCACTGCAGTTCGGGAGGCCGTAGGAAAGAATTTTCCTATTACAGTTCGGCTTGGCGGCAATGATTTTATGGAAGGAGGAAATACGAATTCTGAAGCTCGTGGGATTGCTATGGAACTGGAAAAGGTTGGCGTGGATGCACTAAGCATTACAGGTGGCTGGCACGAGGCACAGGTTCCTCAGATTACCATGGAAGTGCCTCACGGCGGATACGGCTATTTGGGACGGGGAATTAAGGAGTCTGTATCTATTCCTGTCATTATGAGTAACCGGATGAACATTGCAGTGGGTGAGAAGATTCTCGTTGAGGGCGGTGCAGATTTTATTGCCATGGCCCGTCCCCTGATTGCCGACCCGGAGCTGCCCAGGAAAGCACAACAAGGAAGAAGCGACGAGATTCGCCCTTGTGTGGCCTGCAATCAGGGGTGCTTAGATCGTATAATGGTACATACAGATGTTGAATGTTTAGGTAACGCAGAAGCGGGGAAGGAATCCAAGCTTTCACAGGGCAAATGTCTGCCGACGCAGGTGAAAACAGCTCATCCCGAAAAAATACTGGTTATTGGTGCAGGAGCAGCTGGTTTGGAATATGCCCGGGTTGCCTCGGCCCGCGGCCATAGTGTTACGATTTGGGAGCAAAACAGGCAACCGGGTGGTCAAATCCTTATGGCTTCGGCAATTCCTGGGAGGCACGATTTTGTTGAATTAGCAAACTATCTGATCTGTGCCTGTGAAAAACAGGGCGTCCTTATTAATTACCAGGTAACAGCTGCCAAAGAGGATATTATAAAGAAGGTTGAAGAAGGGGATTTTACACGGGTTGTTGTCGCTACAGGAGCCGGCCCCATTGCTCCTAAGATTCCGGCTGAGAAGGAAGCAAAGGTGGTTCAGGCTTGGGAGGTATTAAAAAGCCAGGCAGAAGTGGGCTCAAATGTCATAATCGTGGGTGCAGGCGCGGTAGGTGTGGAGACAGCCCTGACCTTGGCGGAGATCGGAACCCTGGATTCTGCGACTCTGCGGCATCTTATCCTTTATAGAGCGGAGACTCCGGATGAATTATATCGTCTGCTCACCCATGGGTGCAAAAAAATTACATTAGTGGAAATGAGCAACTCCATCGGCAAGGATATTGGACCGAGCACACGCTGGTCAGTTTTGGCGCGCCTTAAACAGCATAATGTTAAAATAATGAAAGGGGCGAAAGCAATCTCCATTGCTAAAGAAGGAGTCAACTTAGAAATAGACGGGGGAGAGGTCTTTGTTCCGGCGGATACTGTTGTGCTTGCTGTAGGAGCGTATCCAGCGAACAGTCTGTATCATGAATTAAAAGGGGCTATCGGCAATCTTGCCTTGATCGGTGATGCGTCCAAACCGGGAAAGATCAGCGATGCTGTTAGAGAAGCTTATCTGCAGGCCATAAGTTTTTGAAGCGGAGGGAACATTCCGATTCAAAAATTATTCAATTCGTATTGACGCTGAAATTGATTTGTGATAGTCTGAATTTGAACAACAAGTTCTTTTTTTCTCATTAATTATAGAGCGAGCGTTCTATTTAGAAAAAATTAAAAGGAGATGTTAAAATGGCTAAAGAAATAGGAAAACCCAGCTTTGATTTGACCGGTAAAGTTGCTATTGTTACAGGAGGGACAAAAGGAATCGGTTATGCTGTCGCTGCTACTTTTGCTATGTATGGATGTGACTTAACTATTACCAGCCGTACCCCTGCTGACTGTGAAAGAATAGCAAAAGATATTGAGACCCTTTACGGGGTAAAATGCCTGGGGATTTCTGCAGATTCTTCAAATAAAGAAGATATTGAGCGGGTCGTTGCCAAAACTGTTGAGACTTTCGGGAAAATTGATATCCTTATTAATAATGCTGGTATCAGCGGAAAGACAGCCGCTCTGTTAGACCAGACCGAAGATGATTTTATGAATGTTATCAACACCAACCTCAAAGGCGTGTTTCAATTTGCTCAGGCTGTAGCTGCTCAGATCGCTAAACAAGGAAAAGGGGGAAGAATTGTTAACATTGCTTCAGTAGGGGGCCTTATCGGCGGAAAGAGTGTTGCTCCCTATGGTGCTTCCAAGGCGGGAGTTTTGAGCCTGACGAAGACTATGGCCAATGAGTGGGCGCGTTATGGTATCACAGTCAATGCAGTTTGTCCCGGGTATGTTATTACTGAGTTGAATCAAGATATTTTTGCTGATCCGGAGATTAAAGCCAAGATGGAAAAGAGAACTCCTGTGCGCAGACTAGGCAGTGTGGAAGAGGTAGCTGGCCCTGTGCTGGCCATGGTTTCAGACAGCTTCAGCTATATGACCGGTACATATATCCTTCTGGATGGCGGACAAACCATCGGTGGCTGATTCAGGTGAACTGCATGGAAGTCTGATAAGCTAAAAATTAAAAAGATAAAAGTAGATGACGGTTAGAATAGATTCTCTGCCATGAACAGATGTACGCTTCTGTTCATGGCAGAGAGAAGCAAATTTGATCATAAAATCGAAATAGTGAATGCTCCGATATTAAGAGATAAAATACGACTGAATATGTGAAAATATACTCATTTTTGATTATACTTCTTTCAGGGTAAGCCTCGTTATTTCACGCGGATAACATCCAAATTTAAGGAGGCAAATATTCAATGAGGCCTAAAATGCCAACCATGTCACTGGAGGCACAGTCTCACCTAAAAGGAAGACGTTTAGAATTTGAGAGTATAGCCCAAATGCTCACTGTACGATCGAACGAAATACCGGAAGCAACCCATGTATATTATTATGATCAGATATTAACCTATAAAAATACCAATGACCGGGCGAATCAGGTTGCCAATTTTCTCAAAGAAGCAGGTGTGCGTAAGGGGGATATTGTGGGAGTCATGATCCAGAATTCCCCTGAAATTTACTACACCATGTGGGGCGCCCAAAAGTTGGGAGCGATAGCTTTAACCATAAACTTTTGCTTAAAGGGCCCGGAAATTTCTTATGTTCTGAATGATGCCAAGCCCAAAGTTGTCTTTGTGGGCAGTGATTTCATAGATGAATTTACAAAGGGACTAAGGAACGCTGATACAAAGCCCTATGTGGTTGAGGTAATAACCCGGGCCAATCATAATTCGCTGGAAATCAGAACGAGTTTAACAGATATTCTCGCCAAATATCCTCCTGACGAATGCCTGGTGAAGCAAAGCCTTGATGATCCTTTTTTATTATTATACTCATCCGGTACAACCGGAAAGCCTAAAGGAGTCTTATTATCCAACAGAGCCCAACTGTCGCAATGCCGAAACTTCAACCAAATGGGCTACATCAAAGGCAATGATGTGATGTTGCTGATGCTGCCTATGTTTCATACGAATCCCTTGTGTGTCTTTACCTACCCGCTGAGTTTCGCCGGTCAGGCCCTTTGCATTCGCAAAAAGTTTTCCCCCAACGATTTTTGGCCTACGGTTATGCGCTATGGAATCACGGTAATTATGGGTGTGCCCACAATGTTTGACTACATTTTAAATAAGATTGATCCCTCCCATATGGATTTATCCAAAGTAAAAATCCGCTATGCCTTTACCGGGGGAGCTCCACTTTCTTTAGCTACGCGTCGTGGGTTTAAGGAAAAGTACAATATTGATTTCCTTGTGGGTTATGGACTGACTGAAGGATGTGGGGGCAATAGTACGGAGCCGGCTTTAGGGCGTTACAAAGAAGGATCCTGTGGCATGGTTCATGCTGAAGAAGTCATCGAAATTATGGATTCAGAGGGCAGGATTTTGCCCAATAATGTTGACGGGGAAGTGTGCATTAAAGGCGATTGCATTATGTTAGGGTATTTAAATCAACCTGAACAAACTGCGGAAGTCTTGAGAGATGGATTTCTACATACAGGCGACATTGGTCATTTTGACGATGAAGGCTATTTATATATTACAGATCGCAAAGGGGACATGATCGTACGCGGTGGAGAGAACATCTATCCCCGTCAGATTGAAATTGTGCTTGAAGAGCATCCCCTGGTAGCTGAGGTAGCCGTGATCGGTGTACCTGATCAATGCTTGGGACAGCGGGTTAAAGCTTATATTGTACCCCGGCAGAAGGGGTTGTTTACGGAGGAAATCCGGCAATGGCTGCTTGAACGCATGGCAAACTATAAGGTGCCGGAGTTCTATGAGTTTGTGGATCAACTCCCCCGGACTCCCAGCGGAAAGGTGCAAAAGTTCGAACTTAGGAAAGAGGCATGATGGTCATAAGGTACTTGACACCAAATTGGGACACTGTTTTTCAGATTATAAGATCTATGTCCCATGCACTCTAAAAAAGACTAAAATAGCGAAGTTTTTCACATGGCATAAGAATTGCATTGATATTATGTGTTGTTGATCAGGAAAGGAGGAGTGATAAGGTTAGGAGGAAAAAGGAGGTGAAGTGCCCAAATAAAAATCAGATAATCACAGGTAACCCCATTGATTCAGCTTCTTAATTTAAGGAGGAATTTCCTATGAAGATGGCAGTAATGGGAGCGGGCTCTCTTGGTACAATTCTTGGTGCTTTGTTAACAAAGAATGGTTATAAAATTGATCTAATTGATGTTAATGCAGCCCATGTGAAGGCCCTCAATGAGAAAGGCGCCAAAATTATCGGTCTTTTGGATTTGGTTCAACCCGTGAAGGCTTTGACTCCGGATGAAATGACAGAGCCCTATGATCTTATATTTTATTTAACAAAGAGCACCCAGGATGAGAGTGCTTTACCCTATGTTGCAAAGTATCTGAAACCCGATGGAATCGTCATCACAGGGCAAAATGGCATGCCTGAAGAAACATTAAATGAAGTCATTGGCAAAGAGAGAGTCCTTGGCCAGATCACAGGATGGGGAGCTACCTGGATTGAACCCGGGGTTTCTAAGCTTACTTCCGAGCCGGATCACATGACCTATGAGATCGGGGAACAGGATGGACAAATCACGGAGAGATTGAGGCAAGTCGCAGAAATTCTATCAAAAGCAGGTAAACCCAGAATGCTTACCAATCTGATTGGTACACGATGGAGCAAATGGACTTCGAATTGCTGCTTTAGCGGTATGTCGGCAGTTGTGGCGGGAACCTTTGGGGACGTCTTGGATAATCCTCACGCCATCCGCTGCTCGGCGCATATTCTCAATGAATCCATGGCTATAGCCAAAGCCGCCGGTGTAACACCGGAGCCTTTCCAAGGGGATGACTATGCTGCACTGGCTTTTACAACGGAAAAAGAATTGGAAGCGAATATACCTGGATTAAAGGCCTGTGTAGAATCACATCGCAATATTCGGACAGGAATGCTCTATGATATTGAAGCTGGGCGGTACCCTGAAATAGATACAACCTATAACGGAGTACAATGTAAATTGGGCGCAAAATATGGCGTGCCAACACCGGTTAATCAGCAAGTTGTAGATATCGTCCATCAAATGGCCGAAGGAAAGTTAAAGATCGATCCAGCCAATGTCAACCTCATTAAGCTGCCTGTATTGCCTAAGGAGTAAGGTATCGTCAGCAAAACGAAAGGGTGAACGCTATGTTTGAAAATTGGAAGCTGTTAGTCGTGGGCGCTGGAGTTATGGGAAGCGGGATTGCTCAGCTCTATGCTTGTAAGGGGTTCCAGGTGGCACTTTATGATAAGTTTCCGGAACAGCTGGACCGGGCTAAGCAATTGATTGCCAATAACATGGAAAACCTTATTAAGGAAGGTCTGGCAACCCAGGAAGAAGCGGAGAGAACCAAGACGCTGATCAGCTATGAGACGGAGCTGGAGAAATGTGCCCCCCAAGCTGACCTTGTTCTGGAAAGTGTTTTTGAGAATGCTGATGTTAAAAGGGAAACCTTTGCACAACTTGACAAACTATGTGCTTCCGATTGCATTCTCTGCAGCAATACCTCTGCCTCCAATATCTTCGAAATTGCCCCTGTATCACATCCGGAACGCCAAATCATCACCCACTATTTTAACCCGCCGTTTATAATGGATCTGGTCGAGGTGGTTATGGGTCCCAAAACTTCAGACGAGACACTGGATAAAGTGAAATCTTTCCTAATCCGGGTGGGCAAAGAACCCGCGGTACTTAAAGAATACATCCCTGGATTTATTGTTAATCGCATAGCTACTGCCATTACCCGTGAAGCCGGGTATATGGTTACACAGGGGTGGGTTTCAGCACAGGATATAGATAGTGCCATAAGAAATACCAGTGGCATTCGTTATGCTTTTGAAGGACCTATGGCTCTTTATGACATTGTGGGCTGGGATTTGACCACTTCTGTATCCGTAGGTGTTCATAAATCATTATGCAATGACACCGAAATCGGTAATTCTCTGGGTAAAGAATTGGTTGCCAAAGGTGAACTAGGCCTGAAATCCGGCAAAGGTGTGTTCGATTATGCAGGTGTTGATCCACAGCAATTTATGAATGAAAGAGCTGCGAAGATTATAAAAATGGTCAAAGCAATTAAAGAACTTTAAACATGGACTGGATTAAGCTGATAAAAATTAGGAGGTAGGCATTATGAGCTGGTTAGCGCCAATAGGTGTCCTCTTAGCTATCGTAATATTAGTGGTCATGGCCTGGAAAGGCTTCAATATCGTAATTATTGCGCCCTTTGCCGCAGTCTTAATCATCCTGACCAATGGTATGGAATTCCAAACGGCCTTTTTTGCTGGTAAAGGCGCGTATTTAACAGCAGTCGGAGGATTTATTACATCCTATCTGCCCATATTTATTCTGGGAGCCTTGTTAGGCAAGTACTTGGAAGATAGTAAAGCAACAGTGAGCATTGCCAATGCGATTTTTAAATTAGTGGGTAAAGACAGCCCCATGAAAGTAATGGTCGCCATATCCATCATTGCCGCGGTATTGACTTACGGAGGAATCAGCTTATTTATTGTTATCTTTACAGTAGTCGCACTTTGCAGGCCCATCTTTAAAGAATTAAACTTGCCTTGGCGCCTTGTCATGGTACCAATGATCTATGGTGGTACTACCTTTACCATGACCATGGTACCAGGAGTTCCTTCCATTCAAAATGTTATACCGACCCAACTGGGCACAACCCTGACCGCTGCACCTTTGATGAGTATTGTGATCAGCCTTGTATCCGCCACCTATGGTTATTTCATGATGAAATATGAGTTGAAACGAATGGTTGCCACAGGAGAGACCTATTCAGAAAGCGGTCAGGTGGTTGACCTTGGTGACACCTCGAAAGTACCCCCCTTCTTTTTGGCAATACTGCCGATGCTGGTCCTGATTATTATCATCTTCGTCGGCAGTGCCATGAAAATTCCTAATCTTGTCGTTCCGGCACTGCTTGTTGCGGTCGTTCTGGCTGCATTATGTCTTAATCCGTATATACCCAATCAACTTAAGACACTTAATGCCGGAGCTACTAATTCTTTGCTCCCCATTATATTTACTGCTGCAGCCGCAGGCGTGGGAGCTGTTGTCTTTGCATCTCCCGGCTTCCAGGTATTGCAAGTTGGGATGAGTGCAGCTCCTGGTGGTGCCTTAACTCAGATTCCCATCATTACCGGTTTTATTTCCATGGTTACTGCTTCAGCATCAGGCGCCTTGGGAATTGTTATCCCGACATTTGGTCAGACTTGGATAGCTGCCGGTATCGATCCACAGGTTGTCCATCGAATTTCATCTTTAAGTTCCGCTGTTTTCTCAGCTATGCCGCATAGCGGCTTCTTATTCTCTTGTATGGCTGTATTTGGTGTAAGACATAAGGACGTTTATAGACAAATGTTTCTTTTTGGATTGTGCGGCGGATTCCTTTGCCTAATGGTTGCCTTGCTTATGGCGGTTACTATTTATTAAATAGGAACGAGCGCTCAATCACAAAATGGAATAATAAATATATTTTAGCGGGAGGAATGACTTTGGCTGGTAAAAACTTCTTGTACGACATGAGAGAATTGAAATTTGTGCTTAAGGAATGGCTGGATATGGATAAAATCTTTTCTCTGCCGGACTATCGGGACTATTACAGCAGGGAAGAGATCGACCCGATTATTGACACAACCTATAGAATCTGCAGAGATGAGATTTCTCTGATCAATGAGGATTCAGACAAAATTGGTGCTCATTTTAAGGATGGCAAAGTGATTACCCCGGATTCCTTTAAAAAAGCCTATAAGACGATTAATGATGCAGGTCTGGGACCGAGCAATGCAGACCGTGAAGCTGAGGGGCATCTTCCCTATACGCTGGTTCAGGCCAATTATGAAATTCTTAGCCATGCGGGATTAGCTTTCACGGGTTTCTGGGGTCTGAATTCCGGGGCAATATCCCTTATTCAGCAGCACGGCAGTGAATATATCAAGCAGAAGTTTCTGCCGAAGATGTGTGAAGGCCAATGGGCAGGCACCATGAACTTGACCGAACCGGGTGCAGGGACTGATGTGGGTGCTAATATCACCAAAGCTTTTGCTACAGATGAACCAGGAATCTATAAAATCAAAGGGAATAAATTGTTCATTACGGCAGGGGATCATGATCTTTGTGAGAATTTTATTCATCTCGTATTAGCACGGACAGAGGGGGCCCGCCCAGGTACAGCAGGATTATCACTGTTCGTGGTGCCGAAATATTGGGTCAACGATGATGGCAGTTTGGGTGAGTTTAACGATGTCATTACCACAGGTATTGAAGAGAAAATGGGTCAGCATGGCTCGCCAACCTGTTCCCTCACCTATGGTGAAAATGATAATTGCCGGGGATATATCATTGGGGACCCACCGGATGAGAGCGGCAAAGGTCAAGGTATTGCGCAGATGTTTGTCATGATGAATGAGGAACGTTTGAATACAGGTATTCAGGGGCTGGCTGCTGCATCCCAGGCATTTAACTTAGCCCGGGAATATGCAAAAATCCGTGTCCAAGGCACCAAATTTACGGATCCCAAAGGCCCCAAGGTTCGCATTGTCGAACATGAAGATGTTCGCCGCATGCTGATGCTGCAAAAGTCCTGCATTGAGGCTATCAGAGCGCTGATCCTGAAGAGTTGCTATTATCTTGACCTGTCCCACGATAGTGAAGATCCGGCAGAGCGGGAATTTGCCGATGGAATGTTCCAGATCAGCAATCCTATGTGCAAAGCTTATGCCACAGATATGGCTTGGCCCCTTATTGCGGAAGCCATTCAAGTCCATGGTGGATACGGTTATGTGTCTGAGTACCAGGTTGAGCAAGCTGCACGGGATGTAAAGATTTGTTCGATCTGGGAAGGAACCAACTTTATTCAATCCCTTGACCTGGTCGGCCGCAAATTCAGTATGAATAAGGGTAAGGTGTTCAGGAACTGGTTGGATGACATTGCTGCCTTCATTGAAAGCAATGAAACGGAGAAAGATTTTGAAATTGAATTCAAGATTCTCAAGGACGCTTTCCAGGAGTACGAAGGGATTATCGGTCAGCTGCAAAACTATATGCAAGAGGGCAAAGCTCAGATGATGCCTTTATTCTCGACGCGGATCCTCCATGCTTCTTCAATGCTTTACTGCTCCAGACTCATTATGGATCAAGGATTGCTGGCCAATAAGCAACTCAATGAAATCGGTGAGCGCCATCCCGACGCCAAGTTCTATAAAGGAAAAATCGCCAGTGCCCGCTTCTACATTAAAAATGTTTTGCCCGAAATTTTTGTAATAAGAAAAGTATTCGAGATCGGGGATACCTCTGCTATAGACATTGACGAAGAGAGCTTAGGCTAAATTACTGTACACACAGGATATGCCGGTTTGGTGCGGTATGCATCTCTGTAGATTAAAACATTAGGAGGAATTGAATTATGAACCGATGGGAAAAGATCGAGTATAAACCTGCCCCACTGTTTACTCCTGTATTTGGACCTCTCTCAGGTATTCGGGTTTTGCTCAATGGGACAGTGGTAGCAGCACCCTTTTCTGCTACCATGATGAGTGACTTTGGAGCCGAAGTTATTGCCCTGGAAAGACCTAAAGTCGGAGGAGACCCGGCACGCCATCAAAAACCACAGATTGTGGAAGGAGATAAATCCATCAGCGGTGCCTGGATGCAAAACGCAAGAAACAAGCTGAGCTTTGCTTTAGAGACGAATCTTAATGTCCCCGAATCCAAAGAGATCTTTTTATCTCTGATTAAGAACTCGGATGTCTGGATTGAGAACATGGTTTGGATCGATAAACTGGGTATCACCGATGAATTGCTATTGGAAGTCAATCCGAAATTAGTTATTTGCCATATCAGCGGATACGGTACACCGGCATTTGGCGGGGAGCCAAAACATTTGAACAGGCCCGGCTATGATCCTCTCGGACAATCTGAATCCGGTTGGGCATTACTGCAAGGGTGGCCGGATATGGAACCTTATTATGCTCAACAATATGTCGGTGATTATTTGAATGGTTTGTTCGCAGTAAATGGAATTCTAATGGCCTATATGAATAGCCAAAAGACGGGCAAGGGGCAAGTTATTGATGTCAGCTTGACTGAAGGCTGGATGCGGGTTATGGATGATAACTTTACACTCTGGACCCAAAAACAAATTCTCAAGCAAAGACAAGGAATTAAGCAAAAGAATTATCAGCCCGGAGGAGTTTTCGCCACCAAAGACGGAAAGTATGTCAATTTAGGGGCTTATGGTAAAACGGCCTATGAAAAAACCTTAAAGGGCTTTGGCATCGACCTCGAGAAGTTCCCCTATGAAAAAGCAGGGGGAAGTGCTGAAGCTGTGGCAAGCCCATTAGGCCAGGAATTGGATGCCACCTTCGCTAAATTCTTCATGGAACATGACGCTGAAGAGGCTGTAAACATTTGCATTAATAATAAAGTTGGCGCTGCCTTTGTAAGAAGCGCTGAAGATACTTATAACCTGCCTCATTGGCATATGAGAGGGGACTGGGTGAAATATACCGATCAGACCCTGAACAAGGAAGTTGAAGCATTTGGTTTTGTACCTAAAATGTCGGAGACTCCAGGGCAAGTATGGCGTGGTGCACCTTACTTAGGTCAGGATACTGAGAAGGTCCTCAAAGAGCTGCTGGACTACAGTGACAGTGATATTGAGGCTTTAAAAGGAAAAGGGATTATTGACTAAAGAGATCTATTCCTAATAATTTCTAAGGGAGTATCGTAAAAACTGCTTTTTTAAGCAGTCGATGATGCTCCCTTTTCTTGGTTTAACTGATCTCATATTCTTTTATTTTTCGATAGAGGGTTGATTTACTTAGTCCCAGGATCTTGGCAGCTCCCCGGATGTGGTTATTGCTTTCATGGAGAGCCTTCATAATAGCTTTTTTCTCAATCTCTTTCATAGAAGGGGTGTTGTCCAGAATGATTTCATTGGGTGATGGTTCCGGTTCCGGCTGAGCCAAGGTTAAGCCGGAGGGAGGCTGATAACTTAAAATTTCCTCGGGGAGATTTTCAGGGCGTATAATCCCTTCGTTGCTCATGCAGACGGCATAGGAAATGGTATTCTGTAACTGCCGCACATTCCCGGGCCAATTATACTGGAGCAATAAGTATTTTGCTGAATTACTCAGGATAGGTTCGTCAATACCTTGGTTACTGGAATAGATACGGATAAAATGTTCAATCAACTGGACGATGTCTGAGCCCCTTTCCCTTAAGGGAGGGACACTTAACTTAAAGACGGAGATCCGATAGTATAAATCCTCCCGGAATTGATTGTTTTTTACCAGATCCAGCAGGTTTTTATTGGTTGCTGTAATCAACCGGAAATCCACGGGGATGTAACGGCTTCCTCCCACGTGCATGATCATTTTATCTTCCAGCACCCGCAGCAGTACCGCCTGTAATTCCAGAGGCATATCCCCAATCTCATCGAGAAAAAGAGTCCCGCCATTGGCAAGCTCTATTTTCCCAGGTTTGCCCTGGCGCTCGGCGCCCGTAAATGCTCCCCCTTCATAGCCGAATAACTCGCTGGCGATGAGATTTTGTGGAATCGCGGCACAGTTTACGGCAATGTAGGGACCATTGGGCCGGTTTTCAAAGTGGATGGCCTGAGCATAGACATCTTTACCTGTGCCGCTTTCTCCTTGAATAAGAATATTGGAATTAAAATGAGCGAATTTCTTCGCCATGCTTTTCAGCTTCATGGATTGTGGAGATGAGCCAATGATAGTGTCGAAAGTAAATTTAACCATTGCTGCATAGGGTGACTTAGCAGCTTTTTTTATGTGGTCGGTTTCTTTCAACAATACTATGTAACCTGAGATTTTGTCCTTGCTTTTAATCGGCTTTATTGAAGTGAGAAACAGCTTCTTTTTTGCGTTTTTAAGCTGGAAATCAATATGTGAAAGTGTATTTCCTGTCTCTACAACTGATTTAAAGAAGGGCTGCTCCCCAAGAACGTCTTCCACCTGAGAACCGATCAGATCTCTGCCAAAGAGTTCGATTATTTTTAAAGCATTCATATTGGTTCGGATGATTTTACCATCGTCATCTGAAAACAACATGATCTCTTCAGTGTTTTCCAGTGCAGCATCAAATATCTCGTTCTGTAAGGCAATTTGAAATTGCTTCTGAATGCCCATGGCCATGCTTATGGCTAATCCCAGAGTTTGGGAGTTATGGCTGCGCAAGTTAGGGCTGGTGATGGTAAGAGTACCTTCCAAATTACCATTCTCATCAAAGATAGGAGCAGATGAACAGGCAATGTTCTCAAATATATGACTGAAATGTTCAGGGCCGCAGAGCTGGATAGGGCTTTTGAGAAGAATACACATGCCATGGGAACAGGTTCCGATGGTTTTTTCTGTCCAGATCGTACCGGCTTCCAGCTTGAATCCATTTCCTCCCAGTGCTTTGACGACGCTGAGGATGACTCCTTGCTCATCGCTGATAATAATATAGCATTCTACATGGGAGAGCATGTTTTCCAGATGGTGAATGAAGGGAGTGGAGGCTTGTATCAACAAGGCCTTTTTCTTCAGCAGCTGATCAAACATCAGAGGATCCATCTGCGGAGGATAGTCATAATGACGAGGGTCAAGACCATTTTCAGAGGAGCGAATCCAGGATTCAACGATTTCCGGTCTAACCTCTTTTACCGCGGAGGGATCAATATACTTACGAATTACATCAAGTTTTTGCTGTTTTATCTTATCCATCAGGACTCTGTCATCTTTAATCAGTGGACTTAGTAATTCCTGCAAAGATTGCATACTAATCCTCCTCATTCATAAGCCATTTTTCACAAGAATGGCCGAGCAGTTACCAAAATAACCTGCCTTACGAATTCCTTGTACTTAAATTATATCAGTAAATCAGTGGGTTGTGGGAACTATTTATCGCACAATTCACATTCTTAAGGGCATAAATTCAATATGGGACTGGGTGATTTCACAATCGGCGATTTATGTCCCAGGGCATTTAAACACCCGAGAATTATAGGGTTTTTGGCATATGGCACGATAATTGCAATTATATGTCTGTGTTCAAAAGTCATGCGGAAGTTATGCAGATGAAGGGAGTGATAGATTATGTGTTTCAGACCGCCAGAAGTAGCGGCACCTAAAAAATGCCCGGAATGCGGGGCAAGAAATCCAGGTGTGTTTAAAACCTGTAAGAAGTGTGGTAATCCCCTGCCTGAAGCAAAGATTACCTGTCCGGAATGCGGCAAGCAAATGCCGGATAGCCATAAAGTTTGCAGCAATTGTGGCTTTAACGGAAAGCCTGGGTCAGGTGATCCAACGAAGCGTATGGAAGAGTCATAATTCAGGAGGGTATATCCTTTAAAAAGGTGGATCTTAAATTTTGAATTGATGCTTTAAGGAGGGAATTTCAAATGTCCAATAAGGAATGGCAGTGGCAGGAAGGCGAATACACAGTGACCCGCTCCACCCATTGGTCAGGGCCGGGATGCCATGATGGATGCGGCCTTCTCTATTATACGAAAGACGGCAAATTGATTAAGGTCGAAGGCGATCTCGATAACCCTTATAACATGGGGAGATTGTGCATGCGTTGTCTGAATCAGGTTGAGGCATACCATAGCCCCCAACGCTTAAAATGGCCGCTTAAGCGTGTGGGCGAACGTGGTGAAAACAAATGGGAAAGAATTAGCTGGGATGAAGCCTATGATATTATTGTCGAGAAAGTAAGAACTATTCAAAAGGAATTTGGACCGGAAACCATAGTTGGCATGGAAGGGACAGGCAGAAACATTATCTGGCAGGTACCCTATTTAACCTACGCGGCCTTTGGCAGCCCGAACTATGTGCTGGGGTTCTTGAGCGGTGACTCTTGTTATCTTCCCAGAGCAGCGCAGCAAGCCGTTATGAACAGCGATTTCTTTGTTTGTGATTGTGCCCAATTCTTTGAAGAGCGTTATGATAACCCTGAATTTAAAAATCCGGAAGTCATTATGATCTGGGGGAATAATCCGGTCATTACCAATGGCGATGGATTCTTTGGACACTGGATCGTCGATGAGATGAGAATGGGAGCAAAACTCATCGTTGTTGACCCCCGTCTGACCTGGCTGGCCGCAAGGGCAGAGTATTGGCTGCAGCTCAGACCGGGAACGGATTGTGCTTTGGCCATGGGTATGCTCAATGTCATTATCAACGAAGATCTTTATGATCATGACTTTGTTGAAAACTGGTGCTCAGGATTTGAAGAACTGGAAGAAAGAGTTCAGGAATACCCGCCCGAAGAGGTTGAGAAGATTACCTGGGTTCCTAAAGAAATCATCGAAGCTGCAGCGCGCCGTTATGCGACAGCTAAACCGGCGGCGATCCAGTGGGGGCTCGCTATAGACCAGCAGGTAACGGGTATTGCAACTGCCCAGGCTGTCAATAGCTTATGGGCCATAACCGGAAATACGGATGTCCCCGGAGGCAATATCATCGCGAAGAGCGGCTACAATGTGGATGACGGTTATAGTTGCGGGTACAGCTGGCTTACACCGGAAATGCAAGAGAAGCGTTTCGGAAATGAAAGAAGTCCTCTTAAAAAGTATGGATTGGCTTCAACTGCTCATGGAGATTCGGTTCTTACCGCGATTGAAAATGGCGGTGATCCATATCCGGTTAAAATGCTGTGGCTGCAAACGACCAATCCCATTGCCAACATGGCGTCTGAAGCACCTCGGATTTATGAAGCCATGCGAAAAGTGGACTTCAATGTGGTTGTCGATCTTTTCATGACTCCCACGGCAGTAGCTTGTGCCGATATTGTTCTCCCGGCAGGAATGAGTGCGGAACGAGACAGTTTCAGAGCATGGTTTGCACCGCTGCGTGCCATAACCAAGATCGTGGATTATGAAGAGTGTAAATCTGACGAGCAGATTGTACTTGAACTTGGCAAACGTCTGCACCCGGAAGCATTTCCTTGGGAAACCGTACAGGATTGGATTAACTGGAAAATGGGTAATGACAAAGAAAAATACCCTGAGGCTTTAGTGAGAGAATGGACTCCGGAGGGCAAAAAGTACCGTGAAAGAGGTAATACTCAGGGAATGACCTATACTGAGCTTAAGGAAAAAGTTTATGTTTACCCGGAATGGGAGTATAGAAAATACGAAAAAGGTCTCCTGCGCCGGGATAGACAGCCTGGCTTCAATACGGCAGATGGCAAGGTTCAATTGTACATTGATTTGTTTGAAGCATTTGATGTGGATCCACTACCGGCACATCTTGAGCCCCCTGAAAGTCCCTATTCCACACCAGAGCTTTATAAGGAGTATCCACTGGTACTCACTTCGGGTGCACGCTCCTGGGAATTCTTCCACTCTGAACATCGTCAGCAGCCGACTATGAGAATGTTCCACCCTCAGCCTTTAGTAGAGATTCATCCTGAAACCGCTCAAAAACTTGGCATCAATGATGGAGATTGGGTATGGATCGAAAGCAAGCGGGGCAGATGCCAACAAATTGCCAAATATGTGGATACCATTGATCCACGGGTTGTCAGTGCAGAGCATGGCTGGTGGTTCCCGGAAAAAGAAGGTGCAGAGCCCAGCTTGTTTGGAGTATTCGATTCCAATATTAATAATGTGACATCGCAATGCCAGAATGGTCCCACCGGTTACGGAGCACCCAATAAAAACCTGCTGTGCCGGGTTTACAAAGTTACTGAGGAAAATAGTCAAGTAATGCCTGGTGAGCAAGTCACCAGAAGAGGAGGATGGGATTATGTCAGAGCTACTCTCTAATCAGACCCAGGGAAAAGCATCCGCCAATCCCATGGCGAGAATAGGGCTTGAGAGCCGTCTGAAAGCGGAAGATACATCAGGATACGGTTTGCTGATTGATTACGAGTACTGTACAGGCTGCCATGCCTGTGAAGTTGCCTGTATGAAGGAGTTAGCTCTCCCCCTGAATCAATATGGGATCAAGTTGCTCCAGGATGGCCCCCGCCAAACGCCCGATGGGAAGTGGGACTTGAACTATATTCCTTTTCCGACAGCTTTATGCAACCTGTGCGAAGATCGTACAGCTCAGGGCAAGATGCCCAGTTGTGCACAGCACTGCCAGTCCTTGGTGATCAGTTATGGTCCGGTCGGGGAGCTCGCCGATAAAATGGCCAGAAAGCCCAAAATGGTATTGTTTACACCCCAATAATTCACTAATAAAAATTCTCCTTTTTTATTGTATTTTTTATAGAAATTTCTGGTTGATGAATATCCTTAATGAGTTAAAAAGGAGGAGCTAAAATTGAAGATCACCGAAGAAGATATTTTAAATGCTAAAAAGGCCTATGATCATAAGGAAGAAATTGAAGATGAGACCTTAGCTGTGCTTTATGCCAAGGCATTAACACGCAATAGCAAAAGATTCCCGGATATCCCGCAAAAGGTTAAGTACGTAGCCTTAAAACTCGAGTCGGGTAAGTTCGTTGTGGAGTGGAGAGGATCAGAGACTTGCACAGCGGACGGAAGACCATAAGAGTTGGCATTATAAGCAATAAAGGAACTGACTCTAAGTGGAGTTAAAAATAATTCCAAATCTGAAGCTGAAAAGATAAGAAGCTGGTATCCTATATAAAACAGCCATAGGACCAGCTTCTTTCTTCTGCGTTAATAGTTCTGTCACCTAAATAATTCTGCTCATCCTCTTGGACATTGAGTTTCTTCGCAATGATCATCGTGTAACATATCAGCCAGTGGGCAAGGGCTGTCACATATCTTCCCGGTATATAGACATTTGGATTGGAACGATAGGTCAGCTTCTCGGGAAACTTCGTGCAAACCTGTTCCACATCGTTTGCATTGCTGATTTTCAACACGATTGGCTCGTCCGCATAGAGGACATTTAATAGGCGGGGTCTGGGCAGGCCTCCCATCATGACGGTTTGAGCAATACGGACTACAGCCGAAGCAATGATGACACATACACCTCGTCCTTTCGAGTGGGTTCAGGGGTTGACTTTCTCTTAAGTCAGCTCACCTGGATGATATGCAATAATGATGCCAGGAGAAAATTCATTGAATTTCCTGCCGGTTGGCGGAGCAGCGCTTTGATTACGAAGTAACGCCGGGTTTAATAAGAAGTTTTGGACGGTTTAATTTGGGACAGATAATTCCTATAAATGGGGTTTCCCGTCCCAGCCCCCCCCAAGACCCCATGATAGTGGGTTGTTTCACATTGGCATTGAAAATGCAAGATAATAAGAAAAGGATTTTTGAGGGGGCCTAGACGAATGGAAAGAAAACCTTGGTATCCATTCTATGATCCAGGTGTGGATCTTTCACCTATTTATACCGATATACCGCTGAAGGAGCAGTTTATTTCTTTAGTCAAAAAACAGCCGAATAAGCCCTATATCTATTATTTGAATAAGATAATTACTTATTATGAAGCCAATACATCAGCCTGTAGATTAGCCAATGCAATGTTAGATATGGGAATCAAAAAAGGAGATCGGGTCGTAATCAATCTTCCCAATCTGCCTGAATTTTTAATTGCAGCACATGCCTGTTTTAAAATCGGTGCTATTGTCGTACCGACCAATCCTCGCTATACAAAGCGGGAGCTACTATGTCAGTATCTTAACTGTAAGGCAGAAACGGTTATTTGCTTAGATCTGAATCTAAACCTTAATTGTGAAATACTGCTGGAAAACCAAGATGTGCTGAAAAGAATAATTGTGGTTTCAACCCAAAATCCACCCCTTAAGGTCCAAGAAAAGGAATTTCTGATCATGTATAAGGACTTGGTTGAAAAAGGACGGGAAGTTGAACCTGAGGAAGAGGTCTTGCTTGATGATATCGGGCTGATTATTTATACAGGTGGCACAACGGGAGTCGGCAAAGGATGCTGTATCACAAACTTTAATCTTATCGCTATGGCATCAGGATGGAAACAAATGTGCCAATATTTTGTGAACCTGGAAAACTATAAGGTTTTATCCTCGACTCCCATGTATCATATTCATGGATTTCAAACAACATTTAATGCTAATATTCTCATTGGTGGAAGCATTATTATCATGCTGGAAATTACTCCGGACAACATTTTAGAGGCAGTTAACCAATACGAACCAAATGTGTGGTTAGGAGTTCCCGCTTTGATCGGGGCTTTATGCCTACATCCCAAGTTAGCCGAATCAAAAATGAATAAACTGCAGCATATAGGATGTGGAGCTTCGTCCATCCCCATGTCCATCATGGATAAATTTGAAAGTATAGTTGGAGTGCCGATTATCGAGGGCTATGGAGCTTCTGAGACATCCATGGCAGTTGCCAGTAATCCAATGACGAAAAGAAAAGCAGGAAGTGTAGGAATACCTTATCCCAACACAGACTGTAAAGTGGTGGATATAGTTACGGGGACTAAAGAAGTGCCGTTGGGTCAAGTGGGAGAATTATGCTTTAAGGGTCCCCAGATCGTCAAGGAATACTGGCAAAATCCTAAGGAAACAGCATTGAATTTCCAAGAGGGATGGTGGCATTCCGGAGATATTGGTTATATGGATGAAGAAGGGTTTATCTTTATCCTTGACCGGAAAAAGGACATGATCATTTGCAGTGGTTTTAATGTTTACTGTTCTGAAGTTGAAAATATATTAAACAGTCATCCCCAAATATTAGAGGCAGCAGTAATCGGAGTCCCTGACTTAAAACGGGGAGAAACAGTGAAGGCTTATGTAGTGATTAAATCCGGAGAGAAAGTGAGTGACCTGGCGATTAAGGATTTTTGTCGGAAATATCTGGCCGCATATAAGCTACCTAACGAGGTGGAATTCATTAATGCCCTTCCTCGCACTTCAGTTCATAAAATTAACAGGAAGGCACTGCGCGCGTTAAACAGTAACAGGATGAAAGGGTTTGATTCTTTAGAAGGAGGCTTTAAATGATTAGTAATATTGGGGAGAACCTTAAATTTATTGAAGCACCGAATAAAGCACGCCCTCCGCATTCAAACAGTTTACTTATTGATGACGATATCAAAGTCCTGATTGATTGTGCCTGTGGAGATTCAAACATTGAGCGTCTTCAAAAAAAAGGCATTGATATCATCATTAGTTCTCATTTCCACATTGACCATACCATGAATAATTATAAATTTCCCTCGGCTGAAATCTGGGCTCATGAAGATGATGCTCCGGCAATCCAGTCATTAAATTGTTACAGGGATTATTTAGGTTTTCATGAACTAAGTGAGGGTAAGGTCTGGGAGGAATATGCAAGAACCTATGATATTCATCCTATGCCAATAAAACGGAAGTTATATGATGGAGAAATTTTGGATTTTGGTAAAAATCGCCTGAAAGTCATCCATACACCGGGTCATACTCCGGGGCATTGCTGTTTCCTTATTAATGATTCCTATCTCTTTAGTGCAGAGATTGACGCACGTCTTTTTGGCCCTTGGTACGGTCATTTATGCAGCAATATAGACGACTTTATCGAGTCCATTGAATTGTGCAGAGAAATAAAACCCGCGGTCTTAATAACCTCACACAATGGAATAATCAGGGATAATATTGAGCAGAGACTCCAAAAGTTCTTGGATGTTATTTATAAAAGAGAAGAAAAACTGCTGAAAACATTGAAAAAACCTTCAACTATTGAAGAATTAACTTGTTTGCATATTTTTTATGGACCGGTGAGAACTTTTAACGAATTCCGTAGAGTAACCGAGAAAGCAGCAATTACACTTCATCTTCAACGATTATTAAAGGCAGAAAAAATAACCCGTTACGGTCAATTGTATTACGTACAATAGTAAAGGGATAAGTTCGCTTTAAGAAGGAAGGAGAACAGGATGTCAGAAAAAGAGTATGCTGAAAATTGCTTTGTTTGCGGTGAGAAGAATCCGATTGGTCTTCATCTTAAAACTAAAAATGTGAATGGAAAATCTCATATGGAACTTGATGTCCATGAGAATCTTTCAGGTTTCGACGGGTTAATGCACGGAGGGTTCATCTGCATGTTATTGGATGAAGTAATGTTTCATGCGGTTGAGTCGTCTGGAGAAACTACGCTGACACTTAACATAAATACAAACTTTGTCAATCCTGCGCTAATCGGGCATCACCTGGTTGTCGAAGCATGGATTGCCAATCGCCAAGGAAGAAAGATTTATGTAGAGGGGAAAGTTACAGATGGAGATAAAGTAGTGGCAGATGCCAAAGGGCTCTACCTCAGGGTGGATATGGATTCATTTTTAAAAACGATTTGAATAGTTCAATTGCTTAAAACACTCTGTGCTTGAGAAACCGGGGTGTTTTTTCGTTTGGTATATAATGATTCAAGTCACGCTACGGTGCCACAGAAGCTAAAATTCCAGAGATCATATTATCGCTACGTATGCCAAAGGTATGTCAACCCATGATATTGAAGACCACTGACTTCATTAGTGACGGGGATAGAATCCTTTAAGAACCAGACCCGCAGCCTGAATTGAATAAATACAATATAATTTACAGTAAAAATTAACGCTTCATATGAGCTGGTCTTATTTTTTATGGTAAAAAATTAAATATATATATTATAGATAACAGAGAGCCCTCAAAGGAAAGGTATTTGTTTGCGTTTCCAAATAATAGATTAAACTGCGAAATGTTTTGAAAATATTAGACTATTTTAGAAATTTTAGAAGGAAAAATGAAAAAAATGTTGAATTTTCATATGATGAATCGCTGAAACCTAATTAGTTGCCAGTTCAAACAACCTCATTGAAAGGAGCATTACAGTTAATTTAAAGAAAAGCTTAAAATTATTATAAATGTATGAAGGTTCTTTTGTGCTAGAAAACATACAAGTTATCCTAAGCCAGGGATTGCTTGTAGAGAATATTTAAGAGATTACCCTTGTAAGTGCAAGTGGGTTCTTATACTAATGAAAGAAAATTCTTAAATTTATTAAATACTATGAACTGCAATTATTGATGATGCAATTAAAGCACCCGTTTCAGTCTGGATTTCAACAGCAATCATGCAAAAGACATACTAAAAAGGTGGTAGTAGACATGGAAAGTAAGGCAGGAAAGGGAAGCAATCTGTCCAGACGCTCCTTCCTTAAATTTGCCGGGGGGGCAGGTATCGCCGGTGCCTCCCTGAGCTTAACAGGTTGCGGCCAACCCCTCACCCCGGCCAGTGCGGTGGGCGGTGAGGGCTGGATGCCGACCCAATACAATGAACCGGGGGGCTGGCCCACCAATGTGCGCGGCCGTGTACCCATTGATCCGGAAAACCCTGCCCTGAGGAGAGATGACCAAAAGTGCATTCTCTGCGGGCAATGCATCGAAGTATGTAAAACCATCCAATCCGTGTATGGGAACTACGAACTGCCCATTAAAAACGAAATTCCCTGCATCAATTGCGGGCAGTGTATCCACTGGTGCCCCTCCGGAGCAATCTCCGAGCGGGAGGATATTGATCAAGTAGCCAAGGCTCTCGCCGATCCCAAGATCACTGTGGTGGTGCAGACTGCGCCGGCCACTCGTATCGGCTTGGGGGAAGAATTCGGGCTGCCTGTGGGAACCAATGTCCAGGGCAAACAAGTCGCCGCTTTGCGAAAATTAGGCTTTGACGTAATTTTTGATACGAACTTCGCGGCGGATCTGACCATTATGGAAGAAGGCACAGAACTGGTTAAGCGTATTACAGGGGAATTGCACCATCCTCTTCCCCAGTTCACCTCCTGCTGCCCGGGGTGGGTCAAATTTGTCGAGTATTATTACCCTGAACTCCTTCCCAATTTATCATCAGCCAAGTCTCCCCAGCAGATGGCCGGAGCTTTGGTTAAGACTTATTTTGCGGAAAAGAACCATGTCGAGCCCCAGAAGATCTTCTCGGTGGCCATCATGCCTTGCACAGCCAAGAAATTTGAATGTCAGCGCCCGGAAATGATTTCCGCTCAAACCTATTGGCAGGATGAGCAGGTTTCCCCTGATGTGGATGTGGTCCTTACCACCAGAGAGCTGGCCCGCATGATCAAGAGAGCGGGGATCGATCTGCCCTCTCTTCCCGATGAAGAGTATGATCAGCTGATGGGTGTGGCAACCGGAGCCGGGGCGATCTTCGGGACCACCGGCGGCGTTATGGAAGCGGCCGTCCGCTCCGCCTACTATCTGGTCACAGGAGAACAGCCCCCTGCCGCGCTTTGGCAACTAACTCCGGTACGGGGCATGGAAGGGGTCAAAGAAGCGGCAGTTTCTATTCCCGGTGCCGGTGAGATCAGGATTGCAGTCATTTCCGGCCTGGATAATGCCAGAGCCATCATGGAACAAGTGAAAGCAGGGAACTCTCCCTGGACCTTCATCGAAGTCATGGCCTGCCCCGGCGGCTGCCAATACGGCGGCGGACAGCCCCGGTCATCGGCTCCTCCTTCAGACGGGGTGCGCAACACCCGGGCCGCATCCTTATATAAGATCGATGCCCAGGCAAAGCTGCGCAACAGTCATGATAATCCGCAGATTAAGCAAGTCTATGCCGAGTTCTTAACTTCGCCCTTGAGTGAGAAGGCAGAAGAACTATTGCATACCCATTATATTTCCAGGGCTGAAGAGTTTGACGCTAAGAAACCCCAAAGCCATGAGTATGAAGTTTAGGAGGTGGCAGCTATGGCAAAGGGAGTCCTTGTCGATATACCCAAATGTATTGGTTGTGAAGGGTGTTCAGTAGCTTGTAAATTATGGAATGAACTTGAATGGGATCAACAGGAAAAAAACAAAACAGCCTTAGATCGGGCGGTGGAGCCTAACCATGGTCTCTGGCCTGAAGAATGGACATCCATCAACCGGTATAACCTGCAGAAGGACGGCACCGACCTGCGCAGATATGTCAAAACCCAGTGTTTTCACTGTGAAGAGCCCGCCTGTGCTTCAGCATGTTTCTCCAAGGCCATTCAGAAGCTTCCCGAAGGACCGGTCATCTATGATCAGAGCCTGTGTGTCGGCTGCCGCTACTGCATGATGGCCTGCCCTTTTGATATGCTGAGATATGAATGGAAAAAGGCCGTTCCCGGCATCAGGAAATGCCAGATGTGCCCGACCAGAGTGGCCAATAATATGGAACCGGCCTGTTCCTCAGTCTGCCCCACAGGAGCCTTGACCTTCGGGGAGAGGGACGAATTGCTGGCAGAAGCCAAAAAACGCATTCAGGAAAAGGGTTATATAGACAAAATCTTTGGGGAGAAGGAAGCAGGGGGAACCTCCTGGCTCTATATTTCCGATACCCCCCTGGAAGAGATGAGATTCAGAACGGATGTCACCACCGAGCCCCTGCCCTCTTATACCGAAGGATATATGAAAGCCACACCGATTATCGGGGTCAGCTGGGCGGCTGTTTTAGCCGGATTGTTTTTCATTAATAACAAAAACAAAGAACCGCTGGATTGATAAAGTCCAAAAGAATGGAGGGAAGTATCGGCTATGGAAGTGATTACTACATTTAAAAATAAGGCCGGAGAGAAAAGTACCCGGTGGACATTTAGAATGACCCCCATGCGATGGGTGTTTATGGCCATCGCCGCCGCGGCGATAGCAGTCATCATCGTGAGGTTCATCGCGGGACTGGGGGCCACCACCAACCTTAACGACCAGTGGCCATGGGGATTATGGATTTCTTTTGACGTTCTGTTGGGGGTGGCCCTGGCCGGAGGCGGCTACGGAACCGCTCTCATCGTCTATGTGCTGCGCCGGGATAAATTTTACCCCATCGCCAGAAGCGCCATGGTGACCTCATTGTTAGGTTATATCGTTGTCGTCCTGGGGCTATTGATTGAAGTAGGGCAATGGTTCTTCTTCTGGAGACCTTATGTCTCCTGGGGTCATGCCAGCGTCTTGTTTGAAGTCTTCTGGTGCATCTCCTGCTATACCCTGATTCAGGTTCTGGAGTTCAGTGAAGTAGCCACTGAGAAAGTGTTCAAAGGAGCCCATAAATACCTGAAAAAAGCCATGCCCGTGCTGCTGATCATCGGCATTACCCTGCCCACACTGCACCAATCCTCACTGGGCCAGCTCTTTTATATCATGGTGGGCAAAGTAAATGTTCTTTGGTGGTCGCCCCTTTTGCCGCTGTTCTTCCTGTTATCCTCATTTTTCGTGGGAGCAGGCATGATCATTATCGAAAGCAGTCTGGCCGGGAAGGCCCTTAATCATCAGGTGGATACCTCCGTCCTGCAGGGGTTGGTCAGAATATCCGGCGGGGCCATGATCTTATATGTGATCTTAAAGATTGCCGATATGTCGGTAAGAGGCACCTTTGCCCATGTTTTGGCCTTTGATCTGCCCAGCATCATGTTCCTGGGTGAACTGATTTTAGGCTGCATCCTGCCCATCATTATCGCCTTCAGTTCCCTGTCCGGCACCCGCAAAGGGCTGATTGGATTTGGCATCCTCACTGTGGCCGGGGTGGTCATGAATAGGTTTGATGTCTTGTTCACGGGAATGGGCAGCTATCTGAACCAACACGGCGGCCATTATTTCCCTGCCTGGACAGAGGTTATCGTCAGCCTCGGTTTGGTTTCCATCGCTTGCTTAGCCTATTTGTTCATCGCCGAAAACTTCAATATTCTCGGACATCATGAATCCGAAGCCGTGGCCGCAAAAGGGGCGAAGACCGGCGCTGCGAAGAGAAGAGCGGTTCTGCCCAGTCACATCGAGCGCCAGGCCGGCAAATAATCCCCCCAAAGAGGTGTCTTGGTTATGTATACTTGTCAAATGGTCCATCATCACCATAACTGCCTCAACACCAAAAAACCCTATGTTAAGCTGTGCCGGTTATGCATCGACTCCTGCCCCCATCAAGCCATTTCCCTATATCGTGAACTCAATAGCCAGCGCTGCACAGAATGCGGGATCTGCATGGCCGTTTGTCCCAGTGATGGTTTTATCTACTACAGCACCTCCAAGCTTCATGAGTTTATGCTGGAGGCGGAGAAGATCGTGCTGAACTGTCCCCAGGCCATGAACGCCGGCCATGAGATTCCCTGTCTGGGGATTCTCGACCGGGATTCATGGCTGGCCTTGTTGATAGCTGCCGGAGAGAAGGAAGTGACCCTCGTCACCGGAGTATGTGCAGCATGCCCGGATAAAAAAGCCTGCGCAGTGAGTGTACAGGTTTTTAAGGAGATCCACACTTCATGGCCGGATCATCCGGCGCTCAGGCTTAAAGTCGCCCCCGATGACGGAGGAAGTGCACCGGGCGGGGAGATCACATCGGTTCAAGCCCGGAGCGGGGGGAAGGGCTGGCGGGACATCGGCCGTGAAAAACTTGAAGCCATGCTGCCGGGGATCACTTCCGATGAAGCCTATCCTATTCCCAAGGCACGGCAATTCCTGAGAGAAGTTTGGCAATCCCGAAAGTCTGCCCTTGGAGCACTCCCCCTGCCGGCCTTGGAGGTAAGTGAAGGGTGCAGAGAATGTGGCGAATGCGCGGCGGTTTGCCCTCAGGGAGCTTTAACGAACAAGGAAAAGGGTGAACAGTTAACCCTGATCTATGAACCTCTGAAATGTGTCGGCTGCCGAAGGTGCCTTAATATCTGCCGCTCCCAAGCCTTAAGCATGGAATATAAACCCCTGTCTTATCGTTTGTTTACAGGCAAAATTCTTGTACATCAAGGAAAACAGCGGTTATGACGGCCAAGACCTCCTGCTTTTGGATAGACCTGAGCAGGAGGTCCTTTGCATTTTAGGCAACTTTCCTTTAGACTGGACCCAAAGAAGAGGAACAGCTTAATGAAAAAAGGGTGATACAATGCATGTCATCGTCATCTCTTATGACGCTTTTTCCGAAGGGAATTGGGAGCTGGCCCAATCTCTGCCTAACCTTGAAAAGCTGCTTCAAAACGGTGCCTACAGCACAAAGCTGAAAAGTGTCTACCCAACCCTGACCTACACCGTACATACCACCATGGTGACCGGTGTTTATCCTGATAAACACGGTATCTTTCACAATAACCCCTTTCAGCCCTTTATTCCGGAGAAGGATCAGGAGTGGTTCTGGTTTCGGGATGCCATTAAAGTCCCGACGATTTACGATGCCGTGAAGGAGCATAACCTGACGGCAGCCGGACTTCTATGGCCTGTTTCGGGGAAATCCTCTCTCAAGTATAATATGCCTGAAGTACACGCTGTTCGCGGGGAAAATCAGGCTGTTAAGGTGTTGAAGAATGGCAGCCCCTTTTTCTGTATAGGTATGGAGTTGCGCCATGGACGCTGTCGCCAGGGGGTAGAACAGCCCTATTTGGATGACTTTACAACCCGGTGTGCTGTGGATACCATCAGGAGAAAAACCCCCAATCTGCTGCTGGTGCACCTCATAGAACTGGATGATGCCAAGCATAGATACGGGACGGACAGCAAGGAAGTAAGGGAGGCCATCATCCGTATGGATGGGAGACTGGGCGGCATCCGCCGGGCAGTGGAGGAAGCCGGTATTGAGGATAATACAGTGATGATGGTGATCGGGGATCATGGTCAATTGGATGTCCGCTATAAAGTCCGCCTCAACCGTCTCTTGCTGGAACAGGGGCTGATCTCCGAAGAAGGAGGCAAAATGCAGTGGCGGGCTTATCTGCAGAGTGCAGGGGGAGGGGCTTACCTCCATATTAAAGAAGGGGATCAGGAGGCTGAAGCCCTGGCCCTGGCAGTATTAGAAAAGGCCTTAAAAGCAGAACAGTATGGCATTGAGAAAATTCTTCTCAGAAATGAGCTGGAGGATCTGCATGTGGAGCCATCCATAACCACTATGGTGGAGGCCAGGAGAGGATACTGCTTTGATGATAGGCTTGAGGCGCCGGTTCTTCTGGATTTAGAGGCTATGAACAAAAAGTATGCCACTCATGGTTACTTGCCGGATCGGGAAGGCTATCGCTGCAATTTTATCGCCTCAGGTCCCGGAATAAAAAAGAATCACCCCTTGGGTCCCCTCGAAATGGTCGATATAGCTCCGACTTTAGGAGCCATGTTAGGAGTAGATTTTACCCATGGCGACGGAAGGGTTTTGAGGGAAATTTTCAGTTGAATGTGTTATATTTATATTAAAAATAAAAAGGAGTGATTAGATGCTTAAAAAGATATTACTAGCTTTTGATGGTTCCGAAAACTCTCTTAAGGCAGCGGATTACGCATTGATCATGGCTCAACATAATAATGCTGAAGTAGAAA
Source organism: Desulfitobacterium sp. LBE (assembly GCF_007830365.1). Lineage (NCBI taxonomy): Bacteria > Bacillati > Bacillota > Clostridia > Eubacteriales > Desulfitobacteriaceae > Desulfitobacterium > Desulfitobacterium sp. LBE. The sequence continues at coordinate 4,071,414 of NZ_VLKD01000001.1, forward strand.
TTATTCATGTAAGGGAATCCGTGACTTCTTATTCAACCCGGGTAATATACGATGCCATTGAAATGGAAAAAGAGCTGGTGTCCGAGGCTGAAGAGATTATGGCACAGGCCATCGAAAAGTTTAAAGACACGGGAATTACCTTTACAACAAGTATCCGGACGGGGGACCCGGCGGAAATTATTTGTGAAGAAGCAGAAAAAATTGGTGCCACAGAAATAGTCATCGGAAGTCGGGGAATGAATACCCTATCCCGATTCTTTCTTGGCAGCATCAGTCTTAAAGTGTTGACTCACGCTCATTGCACAACGATAGTCGTGCGGTAATAAGCAGATTTCCAAGGAAAAGAGCCCTAAGGTCAGTTTGATGTTTTCCTTAAGGCTCTTCTTGTTATCCCGCTTGTATCTTTAAGCGTCAAACAGGACTCCGGCTAAGGGTTGTGCATAGTAAAGGGCTGCAGTATAATATCAGCAGAAAAGTGAAAGTGCAAACCTTCTCTATGGAGTTGCCAGGGTACAATAGCGCTGTAAGAATTCTATTGTTGATAGTCGCCGATAAAAAAATCCGATTTAGGTTTGGAATGGTGATGGACATGCGTATTGAACAGCTGGAATATGTTAAGGAGGTCGCCAACTGTAAGTCTTTAGTTGAAGCGGCGAGAAGGCTTCACGTGACCCAGCCCTGCCTGACCAATGCCATTAATAGCTTGGAGGACGAATTGGGTGTTGATATATTTATCCGTTCCAAAGCGGGGGCAAAATTGACCCTGGCAGGTCAGGAAGTCCTTAAAATCTCCGGGTTGATTCTTGACCAGGTTGATGAGTTATACAGACTATCGGGTAAACATCAATCCCGTCAGGAAATCCATTTAGCGGTTGCTCCGGCGGTAAGCAACAGTGCAATTCTGGAGATCATTGAAGATTACCGTAAATCCATGCCCGCTGCCCCGATTTATGTCCATGAAACTCGCCCGGAAAAAATTTTTACGGCTTTAACACGTTCAAACAGATCGATTGGAATTTTCAACAATTCATGGTTAAGTGCCATCGATCAGGCGGAGTTCGATATTGAATTGCTCTATGAAGATAAATTCTGTGTGTTTGCCAGCTGCAAAAGCCCCCTTCACGGGCAAGGGGCATTGACCATAAAAGAGGTTTTGGAACGCTATCCTGTAGCTACGCCGATTTGCGACCAGGACATCTTGGCAGGGTATCTTAATCACCCCAAATTGTCCCTCATCAGCTCCGGTTTGTATAATTTCAGCGACCGGGAAAGTCTGAAGAGTATGGTGGTCAGCGATAAAGCCATCACCTGTCTTCCCTCAAGCTTTGCTTATCGCGATCTTTATGTGGAAAACGCCTTGTGGGCTCCCTTAAAAGTCAGCGATTTTGATGCGCCCGTCAATTTTTATATGGCATATCCACGGCGCAAATTGACCCATGCTGAAAGCACTTTCATCGAGTGCACACGCGCATTTTACAAAAGATGGGAGCGGGTTGTTTAACAGAGGATGAATAGTGCCTGATAGAATAGCCCGTGCGCGGCGTAATGTTTGCACGAGCTTTTATTTTTTATCAGAGCATTTCTTTTCGATCACGACCCAGGCGGAATCATTGACAATTAAAAAGCAAAGCTTTATACTTAGTATACCCATAGGGGGTATTGGAGGGGAATGGATGGAACAATATTTGGGCTTAATTGTCCTGGGTGTCTTGATGGGTGCCTGGATGCTCGTGAGGAGCCACCGCGCTAAAAAATTTAAAATAAGTCCTGATGAAGCAAAAAGGCTCCTGGACACCACCAAAGGAATCATTCTTCTGGATGTGAGAAGCGAGGAAGAATACAGGGAACGGCACATCCCCAAAAGTCTGTTGATGCCGTTGAACAGTTTGAAAGCCCAGGCGCCGAAAAGGCTGCCCGATAAAAATAAAGAGATTCTGGTGTACTGCCGGAGCGGCAATCGGAGCGCCGCTGCCGTCAGAATCTTATCTAAACTAGGTTATGTCAAGGTGAAAAATATCGGTGGTATTATCCATTGGCCCTTTGCAACGGTATCCGGGAAATAGCAGGGATGCCCGGCCAAAAAGAAAAGGAGGGGTATGATGGCAGCATTTATACTGGAGAAGCTTTGTCATGGTTGCCAGCGTTGTCTAAGAGCTTGCCCTAATGAAGCGATCAAAATGGTTGCCCACCTCCCTGTTGTCCATCCAGAGCAATGTAATGAATGTGAGGAATGTATGGAGGTTTGCATGCATGGAGCCATTGCTTTTCGCACTCACCCATCGATTAGCCCATCTTCAGGGTGAGCTTGACGATCTCCTCAAGCGCTGGCCTGCTCATTCCGTGAAGCCGGAATTAATCATGCTTCGAGAAGAGCTGGAAGAAGAGATAGCAGAGATCAAAGCGCAGATAGCCAGAATAATTTAGGAGCGGCTCCGTAAGAATCAATGATTTTTATGGAGCTTTTTGTATGCTTGGCCCGTAAACCTGCAGACAGTATTCTGCGAGTTGTATTAAATAAAAAGGGGGATAATAGGACATAATGTCGAATAATTAGCAAGAAAAGAAAATAAATATTATAAAATTCAAAAAAGTATAAAAGGATTATTGGGTTGAACAGCGAATATAAATAAATGTTAGGTTGTATAGACAACTGAACTATAAAAGGAGACCTCACCCTTTTGGTCCTCATACAGCTGAACAAATGGCCTGAGCAACGAGACAAGAACTTATCCAATACCAGGGAATTTGTCAATACAAAAAGTAAAACGGAGGTTGATTCTAATGATACTCATTGGTGAAAAAATTAATGGGGCGATTCCATCTGTAGCTAAAGCCATTGCCGCTAAAGATGCAGACTTTATTCGCAATCTGGCGAAAGTACAATCGGAAGCAGGTGTCAATTTCCTTGATGTCTGCGCTTCCGTAGATAATGACATCGAACTGGAAACCCTGAAGTGGCTTATTGATTTGGTACAAGAGGTTTCCGATATTCCTATTGCTATAGACAGCCCCAACGCCAACGTGATTGCTGAAGCCATTAAATTCTGCAACAAGCCGGGACTGATTAATTCCGTATCTATGGAGGGAGACAAGGTTGAAGTGATCTTCCCCATCATCGCCGATACGAAATGGGAATGTGTCGCTCTTTTGTGTGATGACACAGGAATTCCTCAAGATACGGAAAAGCGTCTGGAAGTTTTCGGCACTCTTATGGCTAAAGCCAAACAATACAATATTGCCCCGTCACGTTTGCACATTGACCCCTTGGTGCAAATGCTTTGCACCTCCGAGGATGGCATCCTGGCCATTATGGAAGTCATTAAGGAGATCAAAGCTCAATATCCTAAGATTCATATCACCGGCGGAGCCAGCAATATCTCCTTTAACCTGCCGATTCGCAGACTGGTCAATCAGGCCTTTATCGTCTTGGCGATGGGCGCAGGGATGGACAGTGCTATCGTCGATCCCACCAAACAGGACCTGATGGGCATGATCTTTGCTACAGAAGCACTCCTTGGCCAGGACGAATATTGCATGGAATACATCGGAGCCTACCGGGAAGGTAAATTCGGACAGAAATAAATCATGTCCGAATGAACATATTTAATTAAAATAAGGGGGAATTATAATGTCTAAAATCGCAGAAGTTAAAGCTATGGTAGAAGCAGGGAAAGCGAAACTCGTTCCAGGTCTCGTTCAGGAAGCCCTGGATGCAGGAAATGCAGCAGGAGATATCCTGGCCGGGATGATTGATTCCATGGGTGTCGTAGGGGATAAATTTTCCGCCGGAGAGCTTTTCGTACCGGAAATGCTCATGGCGGCCAAAGCCATGTCCAAGGGCGTGGATGTTCTGAAGCCCCACCTCACCGGGGAAAGCGCCACTTCTTTAGGAACCTGTGTGATCGGCACCGTAGCAGGAGACTTGCACGATATCGGCAAAAACCTCGTAGCGATGATGCTGGAGAGCGTTGGCTTTAATGTCGTGGATCTGGGAGTCGATGTATCCGCAGAAAAATTTGTTGATGCGGTCAGAGAAAATGACAATGTCAAGATCGTAGCCTGCTCAGGCCTGCTGACCACCACCATGCCTGCTATGAAGGAAACAGTTCAATCCCTTAAAAACAGCGGCTTGACCGGATTTAAGGTTATCGTCGGCGGAGCTCCGGTATCTCAGGCCATGGCTGATGAGATCGGTGCCGACGGCTTTGCTCCCGACGCAGGCGGAGCTGCAGTTAAAGCCAAGGAATTGGCTCATGCCTAAGGATTAAATGTTGAATAGAATAGGGAGGCGGGATTACTATGTTGACAATTAAACAAAACTTGTTGGAAACCATTCGCGGTGGCAATCCTGATCGGTTCGTTAATCAATATGAGTTTATGGACATCATTCTGGAAAATCCTGTGGATTTCATGGCTCCTCCCGGAGGGTCCATCAAAACAGGCTGGGGTATCACCTTTAGATGGCCGGAAGGTCAAATCGGTCAATTTCCTGTCCATGATGAAGAGCATAAAGTCCTTAAAGATATCACCAAGTGGAGAGAACAAGTAAAAGCCCCTGAAATTCCTGATACCGATGAAGCCTGGGCAGCTGCCGTGGAGCATGCCAACAGTATCGACCGCAATGAAAAATATGTCACAGCTTTTGTCGCTCCCGGTGTGTTTGAAATGTGCCACCATCTCATGAGCATGGAAGATGCTTTAATGGCATTGTATGAGGAACCCGAGCTGATGCATGAGCTTATCGATTACCTCACTGAATATGAATTGAAACTGGCTGAAATCATTTGCCGCCGCCTCAAACCGGACGCACTTTTCCACCATGACGACTGGGGCAGCCAAAAGAGCTCCTTCATTTCACCGGCTATGTTCGAGGAATTCTATCTCCCTGCTTACAAAAAGATCTACAGCTTCTATAAGCAAAACGGGGTTGAACTGATTGTTCACCATAGCGATTGCTATGCGGCCAATCTGGTACCCTTCATGATCGAAATGGGAATTGATATTTGGCAAGGAGTCATGACCACCAATAACACACCTGAGCTGATTAAGCAGTATGGCGGTAAGATCAGCTTCATGGGTGACATCGACAGCGGAGTGGTGGACTTCCCAACCTGGACCCGGGAAATTGCCGCCAGAGAAGCTGAGCGGGCTTGTACCAACTGCGGGAAGCATTACTTCATCCCTTGCTTAACTCAAGGTCTGGGCTTCAGCTCCTTCCCCGGTGTTTATGATTGCGTCAGTGAAGAAATCGATAAACTGAGCAAGAAAATGTTCTAAAAAGACAATGAAGTTTAGTATAAAAGCCTTCGAAGCTTGTCTTCGGGGGCTTGCTTTTCACTATCAGAAGGGCGAAGACAGTGACGGCCTGGCACCAGCCAAGCATCCTCCGACACTGTATGGGAAGGGGTGAATTATGAATCCGGAAATCACGAAAATGTTAGGCTATTTAGAAACCCTTGGCGTTAACCATAGCGCCCATATTGATACCCGGGATATTCCCTTTAATCCCGACTTTCGCAAGCAATGCGAGCAAAATGTATGCGGCAACTACCAAAAGAACTGGATGTGTCCCCCTAATGTGGGGGACTTTGCAGAGCTGAAAGAAAAAGCCCTCCAGTATAAACAAGCTATACTATTCCAGACCGTGCATCAGCTGGAGGATTCCTTTGATTTTGAAGGGATGCAGGAAGGAATGGCCGAGCAAAACAGAATTCTGAGAACATTTTTAGGATGGATCGGGGAAAACAATCTGATCACGGACTTTCTATCCCTAGGCATTGGCCCATGTCCGGTCTGCAGCCGCTGCTCTATTCTTGACGGCCAGGAATGCCGGCTCCCTGAGCAGGCGGTGGCTTCAGTAGAAGCTTATGGAATCGATGTCACATCCTTAGTGAAGCATTGCGGCATACCTTATAACAATGGTGTCAATACCGTATCCTATGTAAGCCTTGTCTTGTTTTAACTTCTTGGCAACAGCATTGTTTTGAAATTCCCATTGAAATCTCCAGAGTATACATTGTATATAGACTGAATAAGAACCGATTGCGCTGTGACACCTAATTCCTCACATGTTGCAGAGTACTGGAGCCGTTTATGACGGCTCTTTTTTAAATACCTGTTCAAATTCAGGTTTTATCCGATACCATTCAATTCCGGCGGGCCAGGAAGCAGCCTATAATGAAGATAATTACACTCCCCGGGCATGCCCCCGGGATAAAAAATAAAGAAGAGGTGCTTAAAGGATGAAAAAATTATTGCTGACGGTACTCCTTATGACCACTGTACTTGGATTAAGTGGCTGCGGCAGCAGCGCTGCCCAGGGAAACGACATGAAAGATGCCCCCAAGATGGAAGACACCATGAAAGAGGACAATAAGAGCGGAGACATGATGACAGAAGACAGCAAGAGCGGAGACATGATGACAGAAGACAGCAAGAGTGAAGACATGATGAAGGAAGACAGCAAGAGTGAAGACATGATGAAGGAAGACAGCAAGGGCGGAGACATGATGAAGGATGACAGCAAGAGCGGAGACATGATGAAGGATGACAGCAAGAGCTCAGATATGATGGAGAAAGACACCAAAAAGTAAGAAGAACATAAATCGTTCAGGAAAGGGTAGGTGGGCACCGTGAAAATCAAGGTGGGCCGGATATTCTTAAGTGTTGCCATACTAATAGTCCTAGCCATCGTCGGCACCGGTTGCAGTGAGGAAGCGGTGCCGGCTGAATCCGCAAAGCGATTTCCGGATAACCCCAATCTGGGAGTCTCCTATGAAGGAAAAGAACTTCAGGAGATATGGATGGCCGGGGGCTGCTTTTGGGATGTGGATGCCTATCTCTCAAGAATTTACGGTGTGGCCGATGTGACGGTGGGCTATGCCAATGGGAATAGTGAAAACCCCACCTATGAGGATGTTTGCTATCGGAATTCGGGACACGCTGAAACGGCCTATGTCCGCTATGATCCGGAGCGGGTTGATCTGGAAACCATTCTGGAATACTTCTTTAAGATCATCGATCCAACCTCACTGAACCGGCAAGGGAATGATGTGGGTACTCAGTACCGCACAGGGATCTATTATCAAAATGAGGCTGACCGCGAGATCATTCTTAAGGTTATAACAGAGGAACAAAGCAAGTATGAAAAGCCTATGGTTACTGAAGTGCTCCCTCTGGCCCATTTTTATGAAGCGGAGGAATATCACCAGGATTACCTTGTCAAGAATCCTGATGGCTACTCCCATATTGATTTCTCCCCCTTAGAAGAGCAAAAACTTGTGAACATTGATCCCGGACCTTATAATAAACCCAGTGATGATCTGCTGCGTAAAACCTTGACTGATCTGCAATATGCCGTTACCCAAAAGGATGCCACGGAACGAGCTTTTGCTAATGACTATTGGGATCATCATGAACAGGGCTTATATGTGGATGTGGTTACGGGAGAGCCCTTGTTTACTTCCAGGGATAAATTTGATTCGGGAACAGGGTGGCCCAGTTTTACCCGGCCTATTGCTTCGGAAGTCATCATTGAAAAAGAGGATTCCACCCTTGGTATGAAGAGAATCGAGGTGCGCAGCCGGGCCGGGGATTCCCATCTGGGGCATCTCTTTAACGACGGCCCCCCGGAAGATGGCGGGCTTCGCTATTGCATCAACAGTGCTGCCCTGCGCTTTATTCCCCTATCCGAGCTGCAAGAGGAAGGTTATGGACAGTATCTGAGCAGGATTGAATGATAGCTTCAGGCTGTGGCATTGTTAAATTCAGGCTGTTGGCGGGAAAGTGAGGGTTCAAAAGACCATGTATAAACTGCTGATTGTTGATGATGAGCCCATTATTCGCCAAGGCATTAAACAGCTCATCAATTTCCAGGAACAGAGCATCAGTGAAGTTTATGAAGCTGAAGATGGTGCACTGGCTCTGGCTATTGTCCGGGAAAAGCGCCCGGATATTGTGCTGGCCGATATCAACATGCCCAACCTGGACGGTCTTAATTTAGCCCGGGAGATCAAAGCCGTGGACCCGGAAATCCGGGTGGCGATCATTACCGGCTATGATTATTTTGAATATGCAGTCACAGCCTTAAAGGCGGGAGTGGACGATTACCTGCTCAAACCGGTTTCACGCAGCGATATCCTGGAGCTCTTGAGCAAGCTGGTCAATGATCTTAAAGAAAAAACGGAGCAAAGACGAGCTATGGATTCCTTGGCAAGCCTGAAACAATTAGAGCATGGGGGAAATGAAGGCCACCATCACTATCGGGAGATGATCCTGCAGGTGATGAACCATTCCCTCTCTGATCCGGCTTTTTCCCTCGGTCGTCTTGCCGAAGCAATCAACTTGAGCAGCGGCTATCTGAGCACAGTCTTTAAACAGAATTTTGGCATTCCTTTTCAGGAATATCTTACAACCATGCGCTTGGAACGCTCCAAAATATTGCTGTTGGTCACATCCTACAAGATCTATGAAATTGCCGAAAAAGTTGGTTTTGACGATCCAAGTTACTTCAGTACGTGCTTTAAAAAACGCTATGGCCTGTCACCCAACAGCTACAGGGATACTATGGGGGGAAATATATGATGAAACCCTGGCGTTTATGGGGTATTCGTACTCAGATTCTGGTCTTTTACCTTGCAGCGACCTTGTTTATCGTCGGGGCCATGGGACTGGCTCTTTTCTTCAGCACCACAAGGATTGTGAGCCAGGAAGTGGCCAAGACCACGGCTACAGCCATCGATAAAAGCGGCCGTCAATTGGAAATGTATATTGATCAATTAAAAGGGCTTTCTGATCTATTGGCAGAAAGCCCTCAAGTGCAGCGGTACTTCGACCAATCCGGCCCTGACGATGTGGCCGGTGACGAGGGGCGAGATATCGAAAGAATCATTCAAGGAATGTTGAACACCAATCCCGAGATTGCCTCCATCATTCTGATCGGCGCCAAGGGGCAGCTCATTACCAACGAGCAGAATTTAGAGATGCATTATTCAGGGGATATTCAGGATCAGGAATGGTATCAGGAGGCACTGGGGAGTACCATGCCCATCCTTACCTCGGCAAGAATGCAGGAATTTTCTATGGACAAGGATAATTGGGTCATTTCCCTGGGGCGGGAGCTTACAGACGAGAAGAAGAAACACCTTGGCGTGTTGCGTATCGATCTGAAATATGATGCCATCGAATCCATTTTGAAAGATATGAGTCTGGGCCAAGAGGGCTACTCCTATATACTTAATCAAAGTCAGCAAGTGGTCTATCATCCCAATCCGCAGTACTTCAGCCAGGAAGAAAAACGCTTGGAGCTCATAGACATGCTGGAGATGGAAGGCAAGGAGCTTTCCCGGGAGTATAAGCTTACCCATCGCTATAACTTAAACAACAGCGATTGGGTCTTGGTGGGTGTGGCTTCTCTGGATGGGGTCAGGCGCATGGAAGCGGAGATCATCATCGTGCTGGTTGTCCTCGGCTCAGTCCTCCTCTTGGCAGCCTTTGGGAGCAGCGCTATCTATGCGGGCAGCGTGGCCCGGCCTATCCGCCAATTGGAGAAAGCCATGGAAGAGGTGGAAAAGGGGTCGTTGGCTACAGAAGTAGGGGTGGTAGGGAGTGCTGAGATCGCCAGCCTATCCACTCATTTTCTCTCCATGCTGGATCGCATTCGGGAGCTGATGCAGGAAATCAGGAATAAGGAACAGTTTTTACGCGCCAGTGAATTAAAGACCCTTTATAGTCAGATCAATCCCCATTTTCTGTACAATACCTTGGATACCATTGTCTGGCTGGCCGAATTCGGCAATACAGAGCGGGTTATCTCCGTGAGCAAAGCCATGGCGCGTTTTTTCCGGCTATCCTTGCGCGGCGGCAGCGAAACCACCACTGTTCGGGATGAACTGGATCATGTACGCCAGTACTTGTTTATTCAGAAAGAGCGCTATCAGGATAAATTGTCCTATGAGATTCAGGCAGAGGATGGTTTAATGGATATAACCATACCTAAGATCCTTCTCCAGCCCTTAGTGGAAAACGCGATCTATCATGGCCTTCGTAAAATGCCGGGGGGAGGAATGATCCGCATCACGGCCCGAAAAGGGGAGAAGGAGGAGTTGTTTTTAGCCGTTGAGGATAATGGCGGGGGATTTGAGGACGCGGAGAAGGGAAAGGATCCCCTCCGGCTCGGTGGTGTAGGCCTGAAAAATGTGGCAGAGAGGATCCGGCTCTATTATGGAGAAGACTATGGACTATCTATCGCTAACCGCCCTGGACAGGGGGCCACGATCATCCTGCGTTTGAAGACGACGCTGCCTGTTCCTTAAGCGCCCCCAGTGAATATGTGATTGGAGCTGATTTGGTTAGAGCCATTTTGGTTAGAGTCGGTTTGTCAGAGCCGGTTAGGTGTTACAGTTTAATAGTTTGCAAAAGATGAAGCCGCTCCCGGGCTTCTCTATTTTTATATGGGGCTTAATCTGGCATAAATCAAATGAAAGCGTTATGATAGAAGAAGAATTCTTGCCCAGTATTCTGTCATACTTAAAACGATGAGGAATTAGGTGTTCAGAGTACCAGGCACAGAAAGGAGATATTCAGCAGATGAAATCTTTTCTTTCAAGCTGTACCACAGGAGGATGCGGAGCCAAAATCGGACCCGGCGAATTATCGAAGGTTCTTTCCGGTCTGCCCGTTTTTCAGGATCCTCAGCTTCTGGTAGGCTTTGATGCTTCAGATGATGCGGCAGTTTATCAGATAAATGAAGATACAGCCATCGTTTCTACCGTGGATTTCTTTACCCCCATGGTGGAAGATCCGCGCACCTTTGGACGCATTGCCGCGGCTAATGCCTTAAGTGATGTCTATGCCATGGGTGGGAGCCCTCTTTTTGCTTTGAACCTTGTCTGCTATCCTGAGCGGGAGGACATCCAGGACTTGGGGGAGATCTTGGCAGGAGGAGCGGAGAAGCTCCAGGAAGCGGGAGCTGTTCTCTGCGGAGGGCACTCCATCTATGACCGGGAGCCCAAATATGGCCTGGCGGTCACCGGGCGGCTTAATCCCCGGCAGATCTGGAAGAACAATACCCCCCAGCCCGGGGATCGGCTGATCCTTACCAAACCCCTGGGAGTTGGTATTGTCATGGCTGCCCTGCGGGGAGAAATGGCAGAAGCGGCGGCTGTAGAAGCAGCCCTGGCCTCCATGCAGCGCCTCAATAAATACGCGGCTGAAAAAGCCCGGGACTTTCCCATTCATGCCTGCACGGATATCACCGGCTTTGGACTCCTTGCCCATACCCGGGAGATGGCCGGTGGGTCCACGACCATTGTGCTCCACCCCTCGGAGCTGCCTTATATTGCTCAAGCTTATACTTATGCCCAAGGCTATCTCCTGACCGCAGCCGGCCAGCGCAATCGCAACTTTATGGAGGGCGCGGTGGAATTCGGGGATACCCCCTTTCCGTTACAGGAGCTGATGCTCGATCCCCAGACCTCGGGCGGCCTGCTGCTCAGTGTCCCCGGAGACTGTGCCCAGGAGGCTTTGCGTGCCATACAGGAGACAGAGCCCCAAGCAGCACTGATCGGAGAAGTCCTCCCCCGCCAGGACTTCCCCATTCTTCTAGGGTGAATCAAGGGGACAGGTCCCGTTTTTCATGCTGCCCCGTCTGCTTCCCGAGCGGGCAGCATGATGAACATAAATTTGCTTCATCAGTGATAACCTAAACCAACATGAAGCAGCATGGCAGTCTGACAGTATTAGAACACCGCCGGCTTAGCCTGCGGATTTAGATAAGGAGGACGATTTAATGATAACCATCGATGCTCTGGGACAAGTGTGCCCCATCCCTGTGATTCGTGCCAAGAAAGCCCTGGAGGGATTGGGCGAAGCAGGGGGAGTCGTGGCGGTACTGGTGGATAACGATATATCGCGGCAAAATCTGCAAAAGATGGCCGAAGGTATGGGCTATCAGAGTGAGTATCAGGAAAAAGACAACGGCGTCATTGAAGTCACCATTGTCGCTGGAGAAGGCTGTGCTGTTGAAACCTCCAGAACGCCGGCAGATTCAGGCCTGGTGGTCGCCATCGGGCGGAACACCATGGGAGAAGGCAGCGAAGAACTGGGACGAATTCTCCTTAAAGGGTTTATCTATTCCCTCAGAGAGCTGACCCCGCCGCCTGCCCGCCTTCTCTTCTTTAATTCCGGAGCCTATCTGACCAGTAAGGACTCTAACAGTATAGAAGATTTAAAAGCCATGGCGGCTCAAGGGACCATCATTCAAACCTGCGGTACCTGCATCAACTATTATGGTATTACCGAGCAACTGGCAGTAGGCCAGGTGGCCAATATGTATGATATTGTCACCGCCATGGCCGAGGCCAAACGCCTCATCAATATTTAGTCTCATCACTATTTAATAGTGAAATTTCCAAAATTACAGCGCAAGTGAGGTAAGAACATGGACATTCAAGAGCGGGTCGCCAAGCTCAGAAAACTGATGACAGATCATGGCCTGGCTGCCTATATTATTCCCAGTTCCGACTCCCATCTCAGCGAATATGTGGCCGACCACTTTAAAAGCCGGCAGTGGATTTCCGGCTTTACCGGTTCCGCCGGAACAGTAGTCATTACTCTGAAGGATGCCGGTCTATGGACAGATGGCCGCTATTACATTCAAGCGGAACGACAGCTCCGCAATTCAGGAATTCGTCTGTTCAAGGCAGCCGACCCTCAAGTGCCCAGCTATACAGAATGGTTAAAAGAGAATTTACCGGAGGGAAGCACCCTTGGCTTGGACGGACATGTTTTTTCGGCCAAACAGCTTAGAGACATGGAAAAAGAATGGGCGGGCAGAATTACCATAAAATTCGACCAGGATCTGGTGGGGCAGCTATGGCAAGAGCGTCCTCCCATCCCGGCCGCTGATATCTTTGTTCATGACGTAAGCTATGCGGGGCGTTCCCGGGTCGAGAAGCTCAATGAGCTTCGTCAGCAGATGAAGGGCAAGGGAGCCAATGTTCATGTACTGACAGCTTTGGATGATATCGCCTGGCTCCTAAATATCCGGGGAGCCGATGTCCCCAACAACCCGGTGACCATTGCTCATGTCCTGGTTACCGAGGATGCCTGCACCTTATGTATCGATCCGGGCAAGGTTCCGGCTCCGGTAAAAGCCGAGCTGGAGAGAGATGGAATCCAAATCAAAGACTATGCCGCTGTCGCCGGGCTTCTGCAGGGCCTTGGCGGGGATGATGCCGTCCTTATCGATCCTGAGAGCGTCAACGCGTTCCTTGACCATGCCATCCATCCCCAAACGAAAAAGATTGAGGGAGCTAACCCCACAGCAATGCTGAAGGCTGTCAAAAATGAGACAGAACTGGATAACCTGAAAACCAGCAATATCCATGACGGAGTGGCGATGGTCCGTTTTATCAAATGGCTCAAAACCACCCTGGGCAAGGAAGAAATAACTGAGCTCTCGGCTGAAGATACCCTGGAAACCCTGCGAAGAGCAAACAAGGAATGTGTGGGCCTGAGTTTCGATACCATTGCCGGCTATAAAGACCATGCTGCCATGATGCACTATAAGGCCACTGCGGAAAGCGCTTACACCTTGGCGGCCGAAGGATTTCTTTTGGTGGATTCAGGCGGTCAATACTTCGGCGGCACCACCGACATCACCCGTACTATCGTTTTAGGCCCCCTGACTGAAGAAGAAAAAAGAGATTTTACCCTGGTGCTGAAGGGACATATCGCCTTAGCCACCGTTAAATTCCTTTACGGTGCTACAGGCTCCAACTTAGATGTCCTGGCCAGACAGCCCATCTGGAAATACGGCATGGATTACAAATGCGGTACAGGTCATGGAGTGGGTATGTTTTTGAATGTTCATGAAGGCCCCCAGCGGCTGAGCCAGACCCCTAATGCCGTAAAACTGGAAGCAGGGATGATCCTGACCAATGAGCCCGGTATCTATAAAGAAGGGAAACACGGCATTCGCACCGAGAATATGATGGTGGTGAGAAAAGCCGAGGAGACTGAATTCGGCCAATTTATGGGCTTTGAAGCTGTGACCTATTGCCCCATCGACTTAGGGGGTGTGGATCAAAGCCTCCTCACAGAAGAAGAGCAAACATGGCTGGATGACTACAACCAAATGGTCTACACCACCCTGGAGCCTTATCTGGATGCTGAAGAAAAAGCCTGGCTGGCTCAGGAATGCGGCAGATAAGACTTAAATTACTGAATACCCTGGAATCAGGCTTTCAGCCTTGTGAAGCTGAAGGCTTGATTTTTTATGGTTGCAAAGCTAGACTGATTACAAATGGACAATAACAAAATGAGATGGTGTCCAAGAGATTAATGGCACAAAAACGTCATTAGAGGAGAGAACGGGATGAAATTAATATCATGGAATGTCAATGGCCTGCGGGCTTGTCTGAATAAGGGCTTTATGGACTTTTTCCAGCAGGAGCAAGCGGATATCTTTTGCCTGCAGGAGACCAAGCTTCAGGAAGAGCAGATCCCTTTCCAGTTGGAGGGGTATCACGCCTATTGGAATTTTGCTCAGAAAAAGGGTTATTCCGGAACCGCAGTCTTTGCCAAGAAAGAACCCCTGAGTGTGTCCTATGGGATCGGCCAGGAAGAGCATGATCAGGAAGGGCGGGTCATTACCCTTGAATTTGATACCTTTTACCTGGTCACGGTCTACACCCCCAACTCGCAAAGGGACTTGGCCCGCTTGGATTATCGCATGATCTGGGAAGCGGAATTCCTCGGTTATCTTAAAAACCTGGAAAAATCCAAACCGGTGATCCTTTGTGGCGATCTCAATGTCGCCCATACGGAGATCGATCTCAAAAATCCCAAAACCAATCGCAAAAATGCTGGCTTCACTGATGAAGAACGGGCAAAATTCAGTGAACTGCTTAAGAACGGCTTTATCGATACCTTCCGCCATTTCAACCCGGATAAAAAAGAAGCTTACACCTGGTGGTCCTACATGTTCAACGCCCGGGCCAATAATGCAGGGTGGCGTATCGACTACTTTTGTGTCTCGGAAAGCCTGAAGAATGAGCTCAAAGACGCCATGATCTACGATCAGATCATGGGCTCCGATCATTGCCCGGTGGGCCTGGAAATTTTCTGATTCCCGTATATTAATAGTTTGTTGACCCTCAGATAGTGTGAGGACAAACTAAAAAAGAAAAAGGAACTGACACCTCGCGAACCTTATTCCGGTTCAAAAGCTGTCAGTTCCTTTTTCTCTTGGCAAAAATAAAAGATTGACAGAGTGAGAGTCAGAATATATAATTCCGATATGTCATACTAAATGTATAGGAATTATATAAATGTGTTTGAGCAGATAGTTAAGCAAATATTTAAGCAGATAGTTGAGCTGCAGAGGCTCTATAGAATGGACTGAAAGAGAGGCCGGCATGAATTTAAATTGGGAATTCATTCTTCAAAACATTCCTTTATATGAAAAAGCGGCCTGGCTTACTTTAAAGCTGGCTTTTTGGGGGACACTGTTCTCCCTGCTCCTTGGCCTGATCTGCAGTGTCATTATGTATTACCGTATACCTCTTTTAAAAACGATCATGGGAGGGTATATAGAGCTCTCCCGGAACACCCCTTTGCTGATCCAGGTCTACTTTCTCTATTTTGGACTGCCCAAGCTGGGGGTGACATTAAGTGAGACGGCTTGTGCAATTCTTGGTCTTTCCTTTTTAGGAGGGAGCTATATGGCTGAGGCCTTGCGCGGCGGAATGGAAGCGGTGAGCAAATCCCAGATTGAATCCGGCCTGAGCTTAGGGCTTTCACGGTGGCAGCTGATTCGCTATGTGGTATTCCCTCAGGCGTTTTCCTTCAGCATCCCGGCCCTTGGCGCCAACTGTATCTTCTTGCTCAAAGAAACCTCCGTCCTCGGGGCCATCGCTATTCTCGATCTTATGAATGTTACCAAAGATCTGATCGGGATGTATTATCAGACCGTTGAATCCCTCTTAATGTTGGTTGTTTCTTACTTAATCATCCTGTTGCCTTTGTCTTTGTTCTTGACTTGGTTGGAGAGGAAGGTGCGCTATGCTGAATTCGGCCCTTGAGATGCTTTTTACCTCACAGAATATAGTGCGTCTGCTGGAGGGGTTGCTGGTTACAGTAAGGATTGCCTTGATCGCTATCTTAATCTCTGCCTGCACAGGAATTGCCTTTGGTCTGCTCATGACCATGAAATCCAAGATCATCAAGGTGCTCTGCCGCCTTTACCTGGAAGCCTTCCGAATTATTCCCGTCCTTGTCTGGTTATTCATCGGCTATTTCGGCATAACCTCAGTCTTTGCTATTCATCTGGAAGGTGAGGTCATCGTCATCATTGTCTTTATTCTCTGGGGGACGGCAGAAATGGGTGACATCGTCAGGGGCGCCCTGGAGTCCTTGCCCCGTCATCAGAGCGACTCCGGTAAAGCGCTGGGTTTAAGCTTTGGGCAGCTTTACCGGTATGTTTTAATCCCTCAGGCTGTAAGACGGATGCTGCCCGCCACGATTAACCTGGCCACACGGATGGTCAAGACCACCTCCCTTGCGGTACTTATCGGGGTGGTGGAAATCCTCAAAGTCGGTCAGCAGATGATCGAGAACGCCCGCTTTACCGTTCCCACGGCCTCCTTCTGGATTTATGGACTTATTTTTATTCTGTACTTCATCATGTGTTATCCATTGTCCCGTCTGGCCAAGAGACTGGAAGCCAAGTGGAGCAGTTAGGAGTGATTCAATGAGCAATGATTCAATAAGTGGTGGTTCAATAACTAATGAGCAAAGAGAAATTTTACTGACCATCAAGGATTTGCATAAAGAGTATGGGGGCAAACCCGTTCTTAAGGGGATTGATCTCCAGGTCCCCAGAGGTGAGGTCATTGTGGTTTTAGGGCCCTCCGGATGCGGTAAAAGCACTCTGCTCCGCTGCCTTAACGGTCTTGAACCCATTCAAAAAGGAGATATCCTGCTGTCAGGTCAAAGCCTGATCAGAGGAAAAGTCGATTGGGGGCAGATTCGTCAGCAGATTGGTATGGTTTTTCAAAACTATGATCTTTTTCCCCATATGACGGTGATTGAGAATATTCTCCTGGGGCCTGCAAAGGTACAGAACAGGGAGCGCAGCCAAGTCATGGAGCAAGCCAAGGCCCTTTTGGAAAGAGTGGGGTTATTCGATAGAATGGACGCTTGGCCAAGGGAGCTATCCGGAGGCCAGAAGCAAAGAATCGCTATCGTCAGAGCCTTATGCATGAATCCGGAGATCATGCTTTTTGATGAGGTGACAGCATCCCTTGATCCGGAAATGGTCCGGGAAGTTCTTGACGTGATGCTGGGCCTGGCCAAACAGGGAATGACCATGATCATTGTCACTCATGAGATGGGCTTTGCCCAAGCCGTCGCCGACCGGGTCGTCTTCATGGATTCAGGTACTATTTGTGAAATTGCCGGTCCCCAGGAGTTCTTCAATAACCCACGCACCGAGCGGGCGAAGCAATTTCTTAATATATTTCAATATTAGTGCCGGTGCGCCAGGCGGGTGCAGCAATACTGCAGCCTTCCGCAGCGTTCCATAGGTTTTCACAGTGCCGGGCAACTAGAGCCAAAGGAAAGCTATAAAAATATCCCAAAAAGAAGAGAAGAAAGGTTGAGAGAAAAGATGAAAAAGATGATCAGATCCCTGGCCCTCGTTCTGGCCGGAGCGTTGCTCTTGGGCGGACTTGTGGGGTGCGGCCAGACAGGCGGCGACCAAGCCAATAATGCCAACAACGCCTCCCCAGCAGGCTCCCTGGAAGAAATCAAGCAGCGGGGAACCCTGCGGATTGGGGTGTTCAGCGATAAGCCGCCCTTTGGTTATGTAGATGCCAATGGCCAGAATCAAGGCTTTGATGTGGAAATCGCCAGACGCTTCGCCAAAGACCTTTTAGGGGACGAATCCAAGGTAGAGTTCGTATTGGTGGAGGCTGCCAACAGAGTACCTTATCTGGAATCCAACAAGGTCGACATTATTATGGCTAATTTCACAGTGACAGAAGAAAGAAAGCAAAAAGTGGATTTTGCCAACCCCTATATGAAAGTTGCCCTGGGGATCGTCTCACCTGACGGAGCCTTGATCACCTCTATCGACCAGCTTCAAGGGCAGAAGGTTATTGTCAATAAAGGAACCACGGCTCAGGATTATCTGACCAAAAACCACCCGGATCTGGAACTTCTTAAATATGATCAAAACACGGAAGCCTTTGAAGCCTTAAAAGATGGCCGGGGAGCCGCCTTAGCTCATGACAATACGGAAGTCCTCGCCTGGGCCAAATCCAATCCGGGCTTCACCGTAGGTGTACCTACTTTAGGCAGCACGGACACCATTGCACCGGCAGTAAAGAAGGGCGACACCGAACTCTTAAACTGGATCAATCAGGAGCTGGCAGAGCTTGCTAAAGAAGATTTTGTAAGGAAAGCTTATGAAAAAACCCTCCTGCCCGTGTACGGGGACGATGTAAAACCTGAGGAGCTGATTGTCGAAGGCGGGAAACTTTAAGCCCAGAGTATATATATCTAAATATATATCTAAGGATAATAAGGAGTAAGACGGTTCTCATCCTGCTTTAGCCGGGGAGAGCCGTCTTCTGTTATGAAAAAGATCTGAAAAGGAGCCGCAAAAGCCTCAGAAAAATGCTGAAAAGCTACGCGACTCGTACAATCCCTCTACAATAATTTTGTTATAGAGCAGATTGACATTAGTGCCAAGATGTAATAATATAGTGCCAATGACGATTTTCATCGTCATCAACTAAATACAGCCCATTTCTTATCAAGAGTGGTGGAGGGACTGGCCCGATGAAACCCAGCAACCGGTATTCAGATGAATACAACGGTGCTAATTCCTGCGATGGAAGCATTGATAGATGAGAGAGGAATTTTTGGTGATACCCTCTTTCTTGGAAAGAGGTTTTCTTTATTTTAAAGACAAACCCATTCAGAATGAACGAAGAATTTTCTAAGTGTAGCGAAGGGAGAATACTATGCCGATCAATGTACCCGATGGCCTGCCCGCAGCAGAAATACTCACCAAAGAGGATGTGTTTATTATGGAAGAGAGGCGTGCCGAGCATCAGGACATTCGCCCTCTCAGTATTGTCATTCTCAATCTCATGCCCAATAAGATCGTAACCGAAACACAGATTCTCCGGCTCTTAGGGAATTCCCCCTTGCAAGTGGATATTACCCTGCTTTACCCGGAAACCCATCACTCCAAGAATACCCCGGAAGAATACCTGATTAAGTATTATCAGACCTTTGACAGCATCAAAGATCAGAAATTTGACGGCATGATCATTACCGGGGCCCCTATCGAGCAGATGCCCTTTGAAGAGGTTGATTTTTGGCCGGAGCTGCAGAAGATTATGGACTGGAGTAAAGCCCATGTCTTTTCCACTCTTTTCATTTGCTGGGGAGCCCAGGCCGGGCTTTACCACTTCTTTGGTGTTCCCAAGTATCCTTTGCCGGCGAAGATGTTCGGTGTTTTCCCTCATACCTTAAACCGCAAGGATGTCCGCTTGCTCAGAGGTTTTGATGACGTTTTTTATGTGCCTCACTCCCGGCATACAGAAGTCAGAAAGGAAGATATCGTCAAGGCGCCGGAGCTGGAGATTCTTTCCGAATCTGAGGAGTCCGGAGTCTACCTGATCGGGACCAAGGGTGGCCGGCAGATTTTTGCCACAGGTCATTCCGAATACGATCCCCATACCCTGAAAGCGGAATATGATCGGGATATGGCCCTGGAGCTCCCCATCAACATTCCTCAGAACTATTACCCCGGGGATGATCCCAGGAAGACGCCTCTCGTCAAGTGGAGAGGGCATTCTAATTTGCTTTTTGCCAATTGGCTCAATTACTATGTCTATCAGGAAACACCCTATAACCTTGAAGAACTGGGCAATAGATAAAATACAAATACCACGATAGAAAGAAGGATGTCGGATGCCGGATTATACAAAAGATAGGGAGGCTGCTTGGCAGCTTCTCAACGAGTATGTAAAAAGTGAAACCCTATTGCGTCACTCCATGACAGTGGAAGCGGTGATGCGCCATTTTGCTTCCCTTTATCAGGAAGATCCCGACCTTTGGGGAAATATCGGCTTATTGCATGATATTGATTTTGAGATGTACCCAGATCAACACTGCCGCAAAACCCGGGAGATCCTCACCCCCCAAGGCTTGCCGGATGAATTTATCCGGGCTATTGAAAGCCATGGCTACGGTCTGGTCCATGATGTGGAGCCCCGGGAGAACGTGGAAAAGGTCCTGTTTACCATTGACGAATTGACAGGTCTGGTCTCAGCCACGGCTTTGCTCCGTCCCAGCAAGAGCCTTCACGACCTGACCGCTAAATCTGTCAAAAAGAAATGGAAGCAAAAGAGCTTTGCGGAGAATGTCAACCGGGAAGTGATCGAAGCTGGAGCCAACCGCTTGGGCAAGGATTTGAACGAGATCATTGAAGAGACCATTAAAGGAATGCGCACCGTCGCCGTTGCCATCGGCTTGGAGGGCAATATCGAAGCAGGTGCCGAAGCAGGAAAATAATTATTTTGCTGATAACTCTTGACAAAAAGCTGTGTAATAGATTAGAATCATAACAACGTCAATCTATAATCCAACACGATGAAAGGACGTCCGGCGCCGAATATGTATAGAGAGCTGACGGTTGGTGCAAGTCAGTCATAGAAGCGAAGCGGATTCCATCCTGGAGTGGCCAATGATGAATTGTGACGGGTTCCGCCCGATATCGCGGACATAAGTTGGCCGATTACGGCAACATGGGTGGCAACGCGGGAATAACCTCTCGTCCCTGATTGGGATGAGAGGTTTTATTTATTTTCTGCGCGGCACTGCCCTAGTTCTCCTTAAGGATACTAAGGAGGATAGGGCAGGATTCACTGCCCATTAACCGTAAAGGCTGAAACTTGGGTGGCACCGCGGAATACCCGCCCCAATGACTGGGGTGGGTTTTGTCTATTCTGGACAAACCAATATCTGTAAACGTTCATAAAACATGATAAATAAGGAGGATATTTCAAGATGAAAAGAGTGTACAATTTTTCAGCAGGGCCGGCTGTATTGCCTGAGGAAGTCCTGAGAGAAGCCGCCGAGGAAATGCTGGATTACCAGGGAACAGGCATGTCCGTCATGGAAATGAGCCACCGCTCCAAGACCATTGAAGGCATGATGAACGAGGCCGCCCAAGACTTAAGGGACCTGCTGAAGGTTCCTGATAATTACAAGATCCTCTTCCTCCAGGGAGGGGCCTCCCAACAATTTGCCATGGTTCCCATGAACCTGATGAAGAACCGGGTAGCGGATCACCTGAACACCGGGCAATGGGCCAAGAAAGCTATTTCCGAAGGAAAACTCTACGGCAAAATCAATGTCGTCGCCTCATCAGAAGACCAGAACTACTCCTATATTCCGGATCTTAAGGATTTGAAATTCTCCGAGGAGGCAGACTATGTCTACATCTGCCACAACAATACCATCTTCGGCACCAAGTTTAATGAGCTTCCCGAGGTGGGAGATAAACCTTTAATCGCCGATATG
The DNA here is from genome assembly GCF_007830365.1 of Desulfitobacterium sp. LBE. Taxonomy (NCBI): domain Bacteria; kingdom Bacillati; phylum Bacillota; class Clostridia; order Eubacteriales; family Desulfitobacteriaceae; genus Desulfitobacterium; species Desulfitobacterium sp. LBE. The sequence continues at coordinate 4,093,017 of NZ_VLKD01000001.1, forward strand.
TCTTCCGATTTCCTATCCGAACCCATCGATGTCAGCCAATACGGAATTATTTTTGCCGGAGCTCAGAAGAATGTAGGGCCCGCCGGGGTCGTGATTGTCATTATCCGGGAAGATTTGATTACAGAGGACGTTTTGCCGGGAACTCCCACTATGCTCAAGTATAAAGTCCATCTGGATAACAATTCCGCCTATAATACACCGCCGGTTTATGGAATATACATCTGTGGTAAAGTGTTCAAATGGCTCAAAAAGCTGGGCGGACTGGAAGCTATGCAAAAGATCAACGAGGAAAAAGCCGCCATCCTTTATGATTATCTGGACGCCAGTGCCATGTTTAAAGGAACCGTAGCGAAAAAAGACCGCTCCTTAATGAATGTTCCCTTTGTGACAGGCTCTGAAGAACTGGATGCCAAGTTCATCAAAGAAGCCAAGACCGCAGGCTTTGAGAACCTTAAAGGATACCGCACAGTAGGCGGGATGAGGGCCAGCATTTACAATGCCATGCCCATCCAGGGGGTCAAGGATTTAGTGGAATTCATGAGAAAGTTTGAAGCAGAGAACAAGAAAGGATAAGATGGCAATCCCTGCCGTTGCAGGAGCTGCATTCAATAGATAACAATAATACAGAGTAAAAGAAAAAACAGTAAAGAAAACTAAAACAGTAAAGAAAAATAAAGAGGAGTGTTTTACAATGTTCAAAATCAATTGCCTGAATAATATTTCCCAAGCGGGTTTAAAACTGTTCACCGATCGCTATGTTGACGTGGACCGCTATGAAGATGCCAACGGCGTTCTCGTCCGCAGTACCTCCATGCATGATCTGGAACTGCCCCCTAATATCGAAGCCATTGCCCGGGCCGGGGCCGGAGTCAATAACATCCCCCTTGATAAATGCGCGGAAAAAGGCATCGTTGTCTTCAACACCCCCGGCGCCAATGCCAACGGAGTGAAAGAAATGGTGATCGCCACCATGATTATGGCCGCCCGCAATCTGGTGGGTGGAGTGAATTGGGTGAACTCCTGCCAGACGGATCCTGAAGTAGCCAAACTGGTGGAAAAGAATAAAGCCAAGTTTGCCGGAACAGAGATCAAAGGCAAAAAATTGGGGGTCATCGGTTTAGGCGCTATCGGCATCTTAGTGGCCAATGCCGCCAACAAACTGGAAATGGATGTCTGCGGCTATGATCCTTATATTTCTGTGGAACACGCCTGGAAGCTCTCCAAATATATTAAACCGATCAAAAATACGGAAGAAATCTATCGGGAATGCGACTTTATTACCATCCATGTCCCCTTAACCGATTCCAACCGCGGCATGCTCAATAAACAAGCCTTTGAGCAAATGAAGGACGGCGTAATCATCCTGAATTTCTCCCGGGATACCCTGGTGGATGAAGAGGCCCTGATTGAAGCTCTGAAGACCGGAAAAGTCGCCAAATATGTGACAGACTTCCCCAATCCTAAGGTCTGCGGAGTGGAAGGAGTCATCGCCATTCCCCATCTGGGCGCCTCCACGGCGGAATCCGAAGAAAATTGCGCAGTCATGGCCGTAGAGCAAATCATGAACTACCTTGAGCATGGCAACATCAAGAATTCCGTGAATTTCCCCAATTGCGATATGGGAGTCTGCAACCAAGCCGGACGGATCGCCATCAATCATAAAAATATTCCCAATATGCTGGGCCAATTCACCTCCACCTTAGCCAAAGAAAACGTCAATATCTCTGACCTAATGAACAAAAGCAAAGGCTCCTACGCCTACACCCTCATCGACATCGAAACCCCCGCCGGCCCCGACATCATCACCAGACTCAAAGAAATCGACGGCGTCCTCAAAGTCCGTGTCATCAAATAGCAGTGAATCAAGGGGACAGGTCCCATTATTCACCTGCACCCCAATGAATCAAGGTACCTGTCCCCTTGATTCATCCATGAAAAGGAGGGAATGTTTTGGCAAGGATTAGACCCTTTCAAGCCATAAGACCCAGGGAAGATGTAGCGGGCAAAGTTGCCGCCCTCCCTTATGATGTCTACAACCGGGAAGAAGCTCTTGAAGAAATCAAAAAGGAACCCTACTCTTTTTTGAAGGTGGACCGTCCGGAGACCCATTTTCCGGAGGATTTCGATCCTTACCATCCTCAGGTCTATGCCAAAGCTGCAGAGGTTCTGCAGGGGATGATTCAAGAAGGGATCTTCATCCGGGAGGCCAAACCCTGCTATTATATTTATGAGCTCACCATGCAGGGAAGAGCCCAAACCGGTTTGGTAGGCTGTGCCGCCATTGACGATTATCTCCAGGATGTGATTAAAAAACACGAATTGACCAGAGAAGATAAAGAGCTGGACCGCATCAATCATGTGGATGTCTGCAGTGCCCAGACAGGCCCCATCTTCTTAGCTTACCGTGCCCAGGCCGGTATCCATGAAGTGATCGAGAGAGTCAAACAGAATACCCCTCTCTATGATTTTGTCGCGGCCGACGGAGTGCGGCATGCAGTCTGGGTGATTGCAGAGGAGCAGGATATAGAGAAGATTGCCGCAGGGTTTGCGGAAATCCAAAGCATCTATATCGCCGATGGCCACCATCGCACCGCCTCCGCCGTTAAAGTAGGGCTGAAACGAAGGGCGGAGAATCCCCATTATACAGGCCAGGAAGAGTTTAACTTCTTCCTCTCCGTGCTCTTTCCTCACGATCAGCTGATGATTCTAGACTATAACCGGGTGGTCAAAGATCTGAATGGCTTAAGCAAGACGGAGTTCCTGGCAGAGGTTGAAAAATCCTTTGCACTGGAGGAAATAGGGAATACTCCTTATCAGCCTGAAGAGAAAGCCACCTTTGGTATGGTGCTGGAAGGAACCTGGTATAAGCTGAGGGCCCGGCAGGAGATCCGTTCCGCGGACCCTGTGGAGGGGCTGGATGTGTCCTTGCTCCAGAATCACCTCTTAACCCCCATTCTGCAGATTAAGGATATCCGCACGGATAAACGCATTGACTTTGTAGGCGGAATCCGGGGCCTGCAGGAACTGGAAAGAAGAACCGGCAGTGATATGAAATGCGGCTTCTCCCTATATCCCACCTCCATACAAGAGCTTTTTGCCGTATCCGATGCCGGACGGCTGATGCCCCCCAAATCCACATGGTTTGAACCCAAGCTGCGCAGCGGCTTATTTATACACGAACTGTAAAGTAAAAGAAAGCAAGAAAAAAGGGGTGCAGTGCACCCCTTCTTGCATTTCTCCTCAAATAAGCTATAATTAGTAATAGGTGGAAATTAAAAAGTCGCCGTGACCTGAAAGTGTTGGCCCACTTCCAGGCACGAGCAGGTGAGAGAGCACCTACACGTAACAGTCCAGCTGTCCACGACGACATTCTTATTATACAACGCTGCCCGTTTCCGCACAAGCAAGGGGCCTGTGCCGCGGGTGGAGCGGGTGTAATGAGGCGTCGGAGGGAGCAGACTGTGCGGCTTCACGCAGCAGGAGATTCAGCCTATTCCTGACCCAGGCAGCGGAAAGGGATTGTTCGCGTACCCGGTTATGCGGACCGCTTTTCTGTTCACAGCCGGATTGTTTCCGGTTGAGTGGGGTTGGGTATTTAGGATTCAGCAGATAACGAAGCATAGCGCATGTGTAGGGTGAAAAAAACCTCCCATGCGCTTTTTAATTTCCCCTATCAAAGCAGACGGCAGGACCGGGTCATGACCCGGAGCCTTGCCGCTGCTTGACATAGGGGGATAGAAAAGATGACGGATTATCGCAAGATGTATTTTCAACTGGCGGCTCAAGTCGCCGATGCCGTGGATATCCTTTTAAAAGCCCAGCACGTTGAGAGTACAATAATGATGACGTCTAGTGGTCAAAGGGGCAAATAAGACGGTTCAGACACCATATATAGCGTTTTGGGAGCAAAAAACAGGCGAAAACAGGGGCCAAAAAACGCATTTTTTGGCCCCTATTTTTAGCCCATTTTATAGATGACATCAGCTCCATCGCAAACAACCGAATATAGAAACACAGCAAAAGGAGCGGGCATATTTTCGCAACGAAGATATGCCCGTTTTTTTACACCCTTTTTTAAGCATTCAATAAAAATAAGTGGAGGAACAAACATGTTAAAAGTATACCTAACCAGGGGTAACCAAGGGCAAGGAGTCTGGCTTGACCTGCCCACATCTCCCGCAGAGATGGGCGAAGCCTATGCAGTACTGGATGGCATTGACTCAGAAAACCTGAACACTCGCATATCGGCAACTATATCTTCCGTTTCCAATCTGAAAAGGTACATTCATGAGGATGATTCCCTTGAACAGTTAGATACCCTGGCAACGGTGATTAATAAAATGTCCGACAGGGATGCGGCCATATTCTCCGCCGCGCTAGACTTGGAATCAGTGAATGGGATTAAAGATCTTATAAGAATCACATACAATCTGCAAAATTATAAATTCTTTCCGGATGTCACTACTCCGAGAGAGCTGGGCATCTATCTTGTGGAAAGCGGTGATATGGATATTCATAAGAGCGCGTGGCCCTATCTGGATTATGAAAAGGTGGCAGCGGTATACGAGTCCAACCATGGCGGAGCATATACGCTCTTTGGATATGTGGTAAAAAACGATAGCAGTCCTACTCAAACCATTTCAGAAGAAGAACAAATTGGCAGAGGTACTTTCAAAGAAAAGGACTACAGAGTGTACCCGTCAGTGGGGATTATCGACAGCGAAGTGTGGCGAGCCGTGACCGCAAGGTTAAGGGCACCTTTTTCCAACAAAGAAACAGCCGAGCTCCGGGATTTTGCGAACGGTCAAAATGCAGATAGCCGGAGTGAAGGAGTCGGGCAGCGTCCCATCAAAACACAGGACGATGAAACCTCCGTCAGCTTCTGGAACAGCGACAAATACGTTCTTAAGTCCGAGCAGGAGCTGAAACCAGACATAACCCCTGATCCCGGAAGCAATGCGCAAGTACCGCTTGGCCCTGCCGATGACAAAGAATATATTTTCAAGCTTAATGTGTATCCTTCCTATGATCCTGACGTAAGGGATAAAGGATTCACGCTGAAGCTTCCCATGTCAACGCAGGAACTGGGATTAACGCTTAAAGAACACGGCATAACCGATTTTAATGACTGCGATGTAGAAAACTGCGAGTGCCATATAGAAAGACTGTCCAACACCCTGAATCTTGAAGGAGATATCTATGGGCTAAACAGACTTGCAACACAGATTAAACATATGCTTGACAACAAGGAACCCATTGCGAAATTTCTTGCCGCACTAGAAGAACGGCCGAGAGAATTGTCCGTGGCTATAGATATCATGGACAATCTTGACCACTATGAGCTTCTGCCACCAAACGTAAAAACTCCGGCAGACTATGCCAGCTACGTTCTTTTTGATTCAGGCAGATATGAGATCGACGATGAGGTAAGGAATTTCCTTGACCTTGATAAATACGGGAAATACAAAATGGAGGAAGATAGCGTCCGGCAAAGCGTATTCGGAATGCTCCGAAGAATAGATGAACCTTCCCAAGAACCGGAACAAGGCTTCACACAGCAGATGGGAGGTATGTAAAATGAGCAAGGTATTCTCGATCATTGGTTTGGAAACCAACACCGGCATCCGCGATGTCGGACTTATGAGTGGCATCCCTGAAGTAGAGGACATACAAAAATCCCAGCTATATAATGAACTGGTTGAGGATTGTGGGGAATCCGAGTTCGTCACTGTGGCGGTAAAGTCCTTCTGCTATGGTGAAGGTGAACCGGAGGATGCCACAGCAGAGGATCTTAATTGGCTTAAAGCTCATCCTGAATTTTGGAGAAGCAAGGCGGTCACTCATCTGCAAACTGCCAGCTTCGCAATCCTCCACCCCGATCAGGGAATGCAGATGAATATGTAGCACTCTTCGTTTCTTTTGAAACTGAAGGATGCTTTTTTCATTTTATAAGGAGATGATCAAATGTCAGAAAAAGAAAAAGCTGTGGCTGTAAACTTATGCGAGCAGATCTGTACAAAGCATCCGAATATTAAGGTACACCCTTTAAGCTCCCTGCATCTTGAGAGTATGATAGCTAAAAAACCACACATTTCATTGATGAAAGCCAAGGGCATCGGGACAAAAATCCTGGTGCCGTTGCTTCTATAAATAAACCTAATATGATTTTATAATGCTGCCATCAGGAGAAAGTATATGAGGCTATGTTTTCCTAATTTGAAAACATAGCCTCTTTTTTATTGCCTGATGTAGCCCAAAAGGAATGGAGGAAACCACAATGACAAATGAAACCATGCGTATCTTTTTCCCTCTGAAGGTCATCAGCTATCTTCTCAACGACTATGATTGGGATGATGAAAACCCAGTAGAACTTAGCTCCGAGGAGTCGGTGGCTTATGAGGATGCTGTCCTTGCCGCTATTGCGCATGAAAATCGTCGTGTTTTTGAAAACGACCGGGGCCTTGCTGAGTATATTGAAAACGAAGCTCTCAACAAAAAAGTATATAGCCTTAATCCTTCAGTAGAGGTTGTCGATGGCAAGCTATGGGGAGTTATGACCGCCCGATTGACGGAAGCTCTTTCCGGAGAAGAAACCGCCGAGCTTTTGGAATTTGTAGTTGGGCAGAATAGTGATGGCTTTGGAGAGGTGCTTGAGCAGCGCCCTATTAAAACGCCGGATAGCATAATCCATGTCAGCTTCTGGAATAACGATAAGAATTACTCCCTCAAAACAGAACAGGAACTGAAGAAAAGTTCTCCCGTTCCTGGATACAACGGACCCGTGATGGGAGGGATATAATTGAGCAAGTTATTTTCAGTAATTGGATTGGAAACCAGCACCGGCATCCGTGACCTGGTATTTATGAGTGGCATCCCCGAGACTGAGGAGATTCAAGATTCGAGACTCTACAAAGAGCTTGTTGAGGACTGCGGCAGCTCCGATTACATTACAGTAAACTTAAAATCCTTCCTCTATGGGGAGGGAGAACCTGAAAAAATCTCTGGCGTGGACCTGGATTGGATTAAGAACAATCCGGGATTTGCAAACAGCCAGCATGTCACATGCATCAATACCTCCCGATATACGGTCCTGTGTCCTGATCAGGGGATGCAATTGAATATGTAGCGCTCTTAAGTTTAGGAAAAAACTTCAGAGCGCTTTTTTTATTGATAAGAAGGAGATGACCAAATATCAAAAAGGCTATGAATGTAATACTTATACGATCGGATCTGTACGAAACATCCGAATATCATGGTAAACCCCTTTGGCTCCCCGCAAGTCGGGACGAAATACAAGACGCAATGGATCGTGCCCGGATCAAGGTTGGTCAGGAGTATAAAATTCTAGAATGTCTTAGCAGCGAAGGGGGAGAACGCCTTCATCTATTGTGATCCTCCCTATTACCAGACGGAAGGTCATTATGCTGTGGAATTCAAGAAAGAAGATCACGTCAGGCTGCGGGATACCTTGGCCGGCTGCCAGGGGAAATGGCTGGTCAGCTACAATGATTGCGAATTCATCAGGGAATTGTATCAGGACTTTAGCATCAAGGCGGTCAGCCGCATCAATAACCTGGCCCAGCGCTACGAGAACGGCAGTGAATATGCTGAAGTCCTTATTTCCAATTATGACACCGGAGAGCGGAGCCGGGATATGCCATCCCAAATCAATCTTCTCGATGCCGACTAGTTATTTGACTAGCAACTCTAACCCCATTCTGGGGGTCAATTTTAAGGAGGAAATCTCTATGAAGATTATTGGAATGAAAGCTGTCGTAGATAACGAAGGGCAGATCATCCTTCCAGCCGGAATGTAACTTCACAAAAGCTGCATTCCTCTGTTCTTTTTATGGATCAGTTTTTGGAGTGTATCCTTTTAATTTCTATTTCGTCTATAAAGGTAAAAGGAGGTGTATTGAAAATGAGCTTTGATGTTAAAACAGTTGAGCTGATTGCCATAGGCGCTTCTGTGGCAGCAAATTGTCATCCCTGTATCCAGACCCATGTCAATAAGGGTTTAAAGGCTGGACTTACAGAAGAGGAAATCAAAGAGGCGATTGAAGTCGGAAGAACAGTGAGAAGCGGGGCAGCTAACAGTATGGATAAACTGGTTTCAAACCCTGCGGAGCTTATTGCCAACCCGGCAAAAAGCAGCGGCAAATGTTGCTAGATCACTTGAGACCAATGAAAGCAAATTGTTCTGCAGATTCTGTCCGCATGGCTGGAGTATTTCAGTCATGCGGATACTGGATGATTTCTAAAAGAAAGAAGAAAGAGCATGAAGGATAATAAACGGACTTTTGCAGCATCACCTCTCATGATGTTGATATGCGGCAGTATTATATTAGCTCTGGCTTTGGGATTCCGGCAAAGCTTTGGGATTTTCTTAAAACCTATGACCGGCGATTTGGGATACGGTAGGGAGACGTTCTCTTTGGCATTGGCACTACAGAATTTGGTTTGGGGAATTACTCAGCCTTTTACAGGCTGGATTGCCGACAAATATGGAACCAGTAAGGCTTTGCTGATTGGAGCCTTAGTTTATGTACTGGGACTAGTATTTATGGCCTACTCTTCAACTGGTGTAGGGCTAACCCTCAGCGCTGGGGTGCTGATAGGGATAGGACTGGGCGGAAGCAGCTTTGCGGTTATTTTTGGCGCACTGGGCCGGGCGTTTGAAGCGAGAAGAAGGAGTATGGTGCTGGGTATTGCAGGAATGGGTGCATCCTTTGGTATGTTCATGGTTCCCCCTTCTGCACAGTCATTGATCAACTCTTTTGGCTGGTTTAAGACGATCATTATACTGGCCATGACCTGTATCCTAATGTTCGTGCTCTCCATAGGGCTGATTGAGGAGAAGAAGCCGCTTCAGGAAAAAAGGGATACCGGCTCAGCATTGAGTGAAGCATTTAAGCATCGGGATTTCTGGTTATTAGGTATTGGGTTTGCCGTTTGCGGTTTTCAGGTTGTTTTTATGCTTACGCACTTAGCGGCCTATGTCCAAGACCAGGGACTTACGCAAACCGTTGCGGTAAACGCCTTGGCGATCATTGGGTTTACTAATATGTTTGGTTCTTTACTGGCCGGATATTTGGGAGGCAAGTTTCCCAAACCTTATTTGCTCAGCGCCATCTTTTTTCTCCGGGCAATAATCATCCTGATATTTATCTTAACGCCGATCAGTCAAACTACGGTGTATCTGTTCTCAGGTGCGATTGGGCTGATCTGGCTGGGAACGGTACCTCTGACCAATGGGACTTTAGCGACTATCTTTGGGGTCAAATACCTTTCCACCCTTTCGGGCTTAGTCTTTGTCATGCATCAGATCGGCAGCTTTGCCGGAGGCTGGTTGGGGGGAGTGCTGTTCGATCGGACCGGCTCATATCAGGCGATCTGGATAACGGCAATACTCTTGAGTTTAGTTGCTGCACTCAGTTATTTGCCAGTTAAAGAAAGACCAATCTCGGAGCTGAAAACTGAGAGTCAGCAAAGCAATGTGGCTAATGCATAAGCAACTGGGCTGGAGTTAATGGAACGTCATGAATTCATAAAGCTCATAGAGCTCATAGAGCACATAGAACTTATAAAGCATATAGGCACATAGGGCCTAGAACACCTAAAGCTCAAAAATGTGATGACCCAAAAGATGGTAGCCTACAAGCTCTATATGATACAATTGAGAAAGTAACTAATGCCCAGAGGTAAAAGTTTGGATGAGTAAGACCTGAGCTTCTGAGAAGAGTAGGAGTGAGAGCCAATGAGCATGCAGGACCCCAAGTTTACAGAGCTTTATCAAGAGAATTACCCCAAGGTTTTTTCATTTCTGTTAAATGCCACAAATGATCCTGTTCTCACTGAGGATCTGGTTCAGGAGACTTTTATCAGAGCGCTGAATAAGCTGGATACGTTCCGACATGAAGCCAGCATCATCGTTTGGTTAAACAGAATTGGCTACAATTTGTTTCTGGATCACGTGCGGAAGAAAAACCCCATTTTGATCGATGACTTTGAGGGGCAAGTGATTGCGGAAGACAGCTCTGCTGAAGAAGTAGAGCAAAAACTGATGTCGGAATGTATTAGAAGCAAAATCCAGCTGTTACGTGAAAATTACCGCACTCCTTTGTATCTGGATATCAATGGCTATAGCAATCAGGAAATCGCAGAAATCCTTAACTGTTCCCTGGACAATGCCAAAATCCGATTACACCGTGCCAAGAAAAAGATCAAAGAGATTCTGGATGATGATTGCAATATGTACTATGATGAAAGAAATGTTCTATGCTGCTCTCAAAAGAAGTAGGGAGCAGGTCAATGAAATATAAAATAATTTAATATGATGAAGAGCAGAAAGTGAAAGGCGGCCGTTGGGCCGCTTTCATCATTTTTAAATACATCTGACCCAGACACCCGGGTAACTCTCCCCGCAGATCTAAGTCAGAGTATTGATGGTGGATATGCAAAAAGAGACCGTTTCGGTCTCATAACAAAGAGGAAGCATTGGTTGTAGTTTGCAGACTGAGCAGTTTATCTCCTTTAATTTCATCAGCACTCCAGGCAATAACTGCAAAGTGCCCGTTTGAATGCTCAGCGACTTTGTTGATCCACTCAACTTCATGGTTGGCTTTGGCTGACAACAGCTGATTGCTGGTACCGGTCCGGTAAAGGGAAGAAGTGATCAGCCACCACTTTGTTGCAATTCCTGCTCGCTGCAAATCCTCTTCAAGGCGCAGTGCTTCATAGACAGGGGTAGCTTCGTCCAGTGTGACGATAATGACCTCAGTTTCCTCAGCATTGCGGAGCCGAGGCAGCAGCTTCTTAACTGACTCGGGAATCTCACCTTGTGAGCGCTCAATTTCCTTATGATAGCTTTGAGTGGAATAGGAGCAGAAGGGTGTGCCCTGTGGGAGCTGTTTCGATGACAACAACCTGATCTTCGGCTTTTTCCACGATTTTGGCAAAGGCTCTGAAAATGGCAATCTCCTGAGTACAAGGTGAACGCAAATCCTCTTCCATATAGGCGATATCCGCCTCAGACATGGTTTCCCGGGCTTTGGCCAGAACCTCTTTCTGATAATTGGCCAGTTCAGCCTGTTCATCGATAGGGCTCATGGTGATACCACTGCTCTCATCAAGCACGAATTTGAGATGGGTGGCGGTCAGGTGGACCTTTTTGCCCGTACGATCAAGATCCTCGATCACATCATTGAGCGGGAGAATTTGCTCAGTCCGGATTGTTTCGTTGTTAGTGCTCTTTAGTTTCACTTGGAACGAAAGAGTGCTTTAGTTTGTATAGAGGATCAAAATCAAAACTCTCTTATCATCACTGACGTTTTAAAACCTCAGTAATAATAATTTTCCAGTCATTTTTTGGTAAGGTGGTTTCAGTTACGGCAACCTTTTCTGCAATATGTTCAGTGATGGACTGACGTTTTCTAATCCGCTCAGTCAAATAGTCATAGGCAGTTTTGAGTGACATAGTACTGCCTTGTAGGCTATGACAATAGGGGCAATTATTTGCCACATATTCGCCATCAAATTTCTTGCTGAACCTCGAATATATTTCTTGGTACTTAGAGGAAAGATATGCATCCAATGTATCAACAATACTCAGCCGAATGATGCTTAAATCCAGTTTTTGAGCCAGTTCAGGCTGATCCGACAAAAGATCAAGATGGGGAAAGTAGCTGCGAAGTTTTATCGGTTTCCCACATTTCCAGCATGGCTGTTCGACCTCATAGATACGAATTCCTTGCTTCTTAAACCAGGCATATGTTTGCTCTTCAATGGTCTTCGTGCTTCTGCATCGGGGAAAATTGCTGCAGCCGAAGAAAGCGCCATGCGTCCCGTGCCTCACTACATAGTGCCCGTCACACAGTTCGCATGATAAATTCTCGGATGGAGCGGCGGCAGATGGGTGCATTTCTTCAAAAGGATCGTCATAATGCTCTGGATCAAACATGTGATTGAGCAAGGCCGCCGCTACGTCTTCATCGGTTATTGCGTGGTATTGAATAGTATAAGGTACTTGAGCTTTTGAATGACTCCGCTCCTCAATCCCTAATTTCTTTAAATAGGCTTCATGTTCTCCGGGAAGGAGGAAGTCCAAAGGCTTGTCCACAAAAATATAATCGTCCTGGCCCTGTTGTGCTAAATGTATGTACTTCATTTCAATGAGATGTTTTTTGCAGTTCTCAATGACACTTTGATAATCATGATCGGGTTGGTTATTATAAAAACCTTCATAAACTATGTTTCTTATCCGATAATTGCTTACCTCTCTGGCTGGACAGGCATTACTTTGATGCTTAGAACAGCTTTTATAAATACTGTAATACGTTCGCACCACATATTCGGTAAAATTCCCTGTCGGCTGTTTTCTTTGCGCAGCAAAGTATTTCTTTTGACTTTGTATCTTGGCTTCCGGCCACATAGCACGTGCCACCTCCATAAAAAGATAAAGAATTCCAGTCTATAATTTATTATAGTAAAAGGGAGGTGAGGCAGACAAGAAAGACTTTCAGAAATTTGTCATTTCAAAAAGCTATCTCAATCTAATGCAAAAGTGCTCTTTGGTTTCTCCTTGAAACTGAAGAGCACTTTTTATTGCACAAGGAGTGTTGATCCAATGCCAGGAAAAGAAAAGGTTATGACCGTGACGCTCATGCGGTCGGATCTGTACGAATCGCCCTCTTACCTTGGTGCTTCACTGCAGCTTCCCGCAAGTCGGGATGAGATACAGTACACAATAGATCAGGCGCGAATCAGGAACGGACAGGAATACCAAATCGTAGAGTGCTTCAATATTCAGGGGGAGGAACTAAGCTTCATTTCCGAAACCTTTTCCCTTGCAGAATTGAACTTCCTGGCGTGGCGCATAAGCAATATGAATGAACACGACCGAATCGCTTTCACCGGCTGCGTCATCAGGGGCGAAGGAAATCTGAGAATGCGGGAACTGCAGAACAGCGGTGAGCTTCCGAAGTTTAAAGCTGCATTTGAAATCGCTGGTTGCATGGATATCGACCAGGTGCTTGACCTTGCCCGAAACCTTGATTGCTATGATTTTTATCCGGAGCTGACCTTCATGGAGGACTATATAAAGCAGGACTTCATCAACCGCTATCGGATTCCGGCAGACGATCCCACTTTGCAACTCATCCATTTCTCCCGTGCCGATCCTAATCAGATGCAGGACATAAATATCTGCAGAACTCCTTATGGCATCATCCAACGCAACGACCGGGAGATGACTCCGGATATTCCAATCCACGGCTTGGCCAGCAAATGCTGTAACCATAACAAAATAAAGAACGAGAAGGTGCTGTCTTTACAAAAAAGGCAGCGCCTTTTTTGTTTTTCCGAGAAAGGAGCTGAATCATGAACCATGATGTAACCCCAGAAGCAAGAACCAGCGAGGGAACGATTGGCCCGCCCAACAAATGCACCGTAACCCAGCCCCAAAATCCTGCCTGCTGTGAGCGCTGCCCCTATCCCAGTGTCGGTTTTATCTGCTGGAGTCCTGACGGCTCCTGCCTGAAAACCGAAGTGGAGAAAATCAGCCGCCGAAGCAAAGGCAGGTGACGGAATGAACAGTATTATCAGCTGGGTGGGCGGTAAGAAAGCCTTGCGGGAGCTGATCTACCAACGGATGCCTAAAGAATTTGAGCGGTACATTGAGGTGTTCGGCGGCGGTGGCTGGGTGCTCTTTGGCAAGCTGCCCAACACGCCCATGGAAGTCTATAACGATTTTAATTCCGACCTGGCCAACCTGTTCCGCTGTATCCGTGACCGCCCCCTGGCTTTTTTAAAGGAGCTGAACTTCTTTCCCCTCAATGGCCGGGATGAATTCAGTGTCCTTAAAAAGTATCTGGAGAAGGATGAATTCACCAACCCATACCTGCAGGAGGAACTGGAGCTTGCCGAGCGGCATCTTTCAGAACTGCAGTTTGAGGAAATCAAGCCAATTCTTTTGGAAAACGCTCAGATGAACGACGTCAAGCGCGCCGCTGCCTTCTATAAGCTGATCCGTTACAGCTACGGCAGCGGCTGCACCAGTTACAGCTGCCAGCCTTTTGATATCCGCAAAACATTTCACCTGCTCTGGCAGGGGAGCCGGAGACTCAAGAATACGGTGATCGAGAACAAAGACTTTGCAGAACTCATTCACCAGTACGAGCGGGAGAACGCCTTCATCTACTGCGATCCTCCCTATTACCAGACGGAAGGTCACTACGCTGTGGAATTCAAGAAGGAAGATCACGCCAGGCTGCGGGATACCCTGGCCGGCTGCCAGGGGAAATGGCTGGTCAGCTACAATGATTGTGAATTCATCCGGGAGCTGTATCAGGACTTTCGCATCGAGGCGGTCAGCCGCATCAATAACTTAGCCCAGCGCTACGAGAACGGCAGTGAATATGCTGAAGTCCTTATTTCCAATTATGACACCGGAGAGCGGATCCGGGATATGCCATCCCAAATCAATCTTTTCGATGCCGACCAGTTATTAGACTCACAACTATAGACCCATCAGGGGGTTCAATTCAAAGGAGGAGTTTCTGTGAAGATTATTGGAATGCAATCTGTGGTAGATCATGAGGGCCAGATTATCCTTCCGGCAGAAGCCACTGGTGCCGCCGGTCTCAAGCCCGGCGATGTGGTAAACGTTACTCTGGCTATGCCGGGGGAATCCGACCGCCCGCTGCTGGCCATTACTCCTGAGGGCATAGGCATTACGATTCCATTGCCCTGGCCGGGTGATACGAAAGACGGAGATGGAATTCAACTGCCGAACGAGCTGCTGGAGGACGCTGGTATTCCTTTGGACAGTGAACTGGAGATCATTTGCGGCAAAGGAGAAATCATCATCCGCCCCGTCGATCCGCTGGAACTGCTGCCGGATGATCTGCGCGGTCTGTTTGAGGATCTTGGCGTCAATCCTGAAACGGTCCGGCGGGTTATGGAAGAGGAGGGATATGTCGTATGAAAGCAAAAACCATGTACAAGATTATCGACAGCAAAGGCCGGATCCTGATTCCCAAAGAGCTGCGGGGAGCTTGCGCTATGGATTGCGGCGATATAGTCAAGCTGAGCCTTGGCCAGGGATTCCTTACCGCCAAGAAGGTGGATCTCATTGAGGTCGGCGATCAATCGCCGGAAGCGGTGGAAGCATTTGTCCGGGCTGCCATCCAAACCATGCCGGAGGAAACCCAGATTGGCATTGCCGCCCGGCTTCTGGAACTGGTGGAGCAGAGAAAGGGGTAATACCATGAGTGAAAAAATCTTGTTGACCCAGGCGGAATGCCTGCGGACCGGATATGACATGGATATCGGCGGCAAGGTGATTGTTCTTCGACCCTCGACCCTGCCTGAACATTGCCGGGAGGCAAAATTCCAGCTGTATTTCTGCACCGGAGGCAATGGCAGCAAAGCAAATCCCAGCGGGAGGTCCGTCTTTGCGGTTTCCCTGCAGGACGGAGAACGCGTGCGCTGGTACCGCGGCGATGTTCTTGGTATTGCCAAACCGGAAATTCTCTCTGAGCAGGAGCGGCTGCAGCTCTCCCAGATCCGCCCGCCCGGCGCATTGGATTTGCAAACCCATGAGTCCCAGTACAGCGGCTATTGTTTTCTGCCGGATGGACGCCATACCTCCGGGGTATGGCTGTGCAGTCCCCAGGAGGTTTGGGACTACATCGAAATGCAAAAGGATTATCAGCACCGGGTGATGATCTGCGACCGGGATGACTTTTGCGTTTTCGAGATGGTGAAGGGAAAGGTCACCTATCCAACCCAGGAAGCTATCGAAACACACCGTAGGGCTCAGGAACAAAACGGAAGTATGGGGCTGAGGCTATGAAACCCAAACCCATCAGGTCTTAAAGCCGGAGTCAGGTTGCTGATTCCGGCTTTGCTATAGCCAAATTTAAATGAAAGGACTGAAAACCCCATGAACCAAAAAGGAAAGCGCCTCGGCATTCTTGCCCTCGTTCTCCTTGTTCTGGTGTGCGGCGGGATCTATACAGCGTACCGTCTGCATCCGGAAAATTTCATCCGGCAGGGTGAAGTCATCACCCGCGGGGAGTTTGCGGCCATCCTGGTGCGGGAAATGCAGTTGAATACCGCAAATGCGGAGAAAGACCCGCCCAGCTTCCCCGACATTGACGGCCATTGGTCGGAAGCCAACATCGAGGCCCTGATCCGGGCCGGCATTATCGACCCCGCCGATTATTCTGATGGCTTTCATCCAGACGATCTCATTACTCGTGCCGAGATCACCAAGATGCTGGTGCGGCTCAGCGGCAAGGGCGAGGAAGCGAAAAACACCCAGGGGCACAGCGGCTATGAGGATCAGAATGGGATCAAAGACGGAGACAAGGGCTATCTGATCATTGGCCGGGAGAACGGAATCATCGGTGATACTGCTGATAACAAAATCCATCCCAATGACCCGGTGACCAAGGGAGAAGCCGACGATCTAATCGACAAGGTCACCCCGGAAAATCCCGCACCGGGAGAACCCAGGCCGACACCGCCTGCAAAGCCCCCCAACACTCCGGAGCAGCCGGCGCCTAACCCGGAGAACCCGGATCAGAATCAGCAGCCTCCTATACCAACGCCGGGCAATAACACCGGGAGCGGCTCAGGCGGCGGTTCTCATTACTATCCCGCGGCCCAGGTGAGCTTCGAAATCCCTGAAACAGCTCACACCGACAGTGAAATTCTGGTGATGCCGGTTTGGAAGTATATGAGCAGCTTTACCTGGTCCCTGAGCAAAACCGCCGTGGATGGTTCGCTGCAGTCCGTGGAGCTGGAGGATGCTGTCCTCGGCACCCTGGGCCTGGAAGGCGGCACGATCCAATTTAAAGAGGACGGACGGTACACCCTGACTGCCATAGCCAAAAACGTCAGAGGAAAAGAAACCGTATTGTCACAACAGATCACGGTCTATCCGGTCATCGACCTGAGCTTTGATCTGCCGGAAACAACGCATACAGATAAATCTGCTACGCTATTTTTCGCCCCGGAAGCTCTCTTTGGTAACGACATCATGTGGAGTGCCGAGAAGGACGGAGAGTCCGTTCAGCCTGCCGATATTCTGGACGGAGAGCTCGGCAATGAAGGCGGCACCTTTGTGTTCGGGAACAAGGGTGAATATACGCTAACTGCAACACTAACGGATGAAAATAGTCGCATATTTAAACATTCTGAAACGACCAAGGTGTATCCGGTGGCCGGAATCTCTTTTGATCTTCCGTCAGCCTCCCATACTGATACTGTCTTTGACGTCTCAACTGTACTTACAGAAACAGACGGCCTGACTGTGAACTGGAGTCTGACCAAAAACGGAGAGGCGGCAGAATTGGCCGATGAATTGGAAGGTACGCTGACCAATGAGGGAGGCAGGATACGCTTCCGGGACAAGGGAGTGTACATGCTTGCCGGCTCAGTCACCGACCAAACTGGCCGGACCTTTGCCGCCTCCCAAACCATCGCGATCTATCCGGTCGGATCCGTCGGCTTCTACCTGCCTGAGATCACGCACACAGACACCCCCGTCCAGGTGGAAAGCCGCTTTGAGAACCTGGGGGACGCTTCCATTCAGTGGTCGCTGACCAGGGACGGAGCAGCGGTCAGTCTTGCCGATGCGGTGGAGGGGGAATTGAATAATGAAGGCGGTTCCATCCGTTTCCTTAAAAAAGGCGAATATATCCTGCAAGCCGCCTTTACGGATCCCGCCGGTCGGACCTACAGCTACACTGCGCCGGTCAAGGTCTATCCTGTTCCCGGTATTTCCTATGAGTCGCCGGAAACCGCCTATACCGATACCACGCTTAATGTGCTCCCGGAAACATGGGAATTAGACGGCTTAAATGTGGAGTGGCTGTTGGAGAACGGCTTCGGATTTCAGGATTGGAACACTTATGTTGACGGTACGCTGGATAATACCGGTGGCACCATCCGTTTCAAACATGCCGGAACCTATGAGCTGATTGCCCGTATCACTGATGAAATAGGGCGGGTGTTCCTTTTTGAGAACGGCGGCAGTATTGAAGTCCTGCCCGTATTGAATATTTCCTTTGAACTTCCTAAATCAACCCACACCGACCGCACCATCGACCTGAGAACCCGAGGCAACAACAATGTGCTGCCGGTGGAATGGACGCTTAGCAAAGACGGCAAACAGGTTGAGTCTTCCGATGTCATAGAGGGAACCCTGAATGCCTACGGCGGTAAAATACGCCTTATGCAGGTCGGGGATTATATCCTCACTGCTTCGATGACGGACGCCTTGGGCAGAGTTTTCTCTTACAGCGCGTCCACCTCGGTTTATCCGATTCCAGCAATTTCACTTAACGTACCGCAGGTCTGGTATGCCGGAGAAGCCGGAACGGTCGGCGTCAGCGGTACAGACCTCGAGAATCTCACCCCGGATTGGAAGATCGTACAGGAAGACGGCGGTGCCGAACCGTATGCCAATTACGTCTCCGGCACACTTGCCAAAGAGGGGGGCACAATTACCTTTCCGATCAAGGGGCAGTATGAGCTGATTCTGACCATGACGGATCCTACAGGGCGGACCTTTATCCAAAGTCAGAGCTTTACCGTCTATCCCATCCCATCGATCTCCCTGAGTCTACCGCAGACCTGGCATGCAGGAGAAGCCGAAATGGTCGGCCTCAGCGGCACTGATTTGGAGAACCTTACCGTGGATTGGACAGTTAAGCAAGGGAATGGCGACGCCAAGCCATATTCTGCGTATACTTCCGGCGCATTGACCGGGGATGGCGGCACAATTAGCTTTCCGTCAAAAGGACAGTACCAGCTGATTGTTACCCTGACAGATACCAACGGACGTCCTTTCAGCGCAAGCCGCAGCATCACCGTCTATCCCATCCCTTCTGTTTCGCTCAGTACCACACAGCCCTGGTATGTTGGGGAAGCCGGAACGGTTGGCGTAAGCGGCACGGATCTGGAGAACCTCACTGCGGACTGGACGATCCGCCAAGACAGCAGTGGGGAAAAGCCCTATTCAAACTATGCTACCGGTACCCTGGCGAAATTGGGCGGTACAATAACCTTCCCGGCCAAAGGTCAGTATGTACTGACGCTCGCTTTGACGGACGCCACCGGCAGAACCTTTACCAAGAACCAGAGCTTCACCGTTTATCCCATCCCTGCAATGACTCTCGGACTTCCGGCACTCAGCTACAGCGGCGATCCCATCGCCATTACCGCTTCCGGCTCTGAGCTTAATGGAACGGATATTGCTTGGCTTATCTCTGTGGATGGCGGTCCAGCCAAACCCTATACCCAATATGCCACAGGCTCTGTTGACACAGGCGGCGGTTCCCTGAGCATCAGTACAGATAAAACCATCGCCGTTACGCTGATTGCTGAAGCAACGGATGTGAACGGCAGAAAATTCACCTTCACCTCCAATACCGCAACAGTCAAGCCGGTTGCCAGCTTCCCTTTCACACTCCCATCCTCTGTGCATATCGGCGGCAATATAAATGTATCCCTGCCGGCTACATCCGGACTGGAGGGCAGAAGCCTCATCTGGTCACTGACCAAAGACGGAAGCCCGGCATCCTATTCCGGTACTCTGTCAAACAACGGGGGCACCATTGCCATTAATGCACCCGGCAGCTATATCCTGACCGCAAGCACGACTGACAGCACAGGCAGAACTTTCACGTATTCCCGAAGCATCACCACTACCAACACCCCGCCAAACAAGCCTACAGGAAGCGCAACGGTAGTCCGCACCGCCAAGGGCGGCAAGCTGCTGGTCAACATCTCGGCCTCCGCTACTGATCCGGACGGTGATGCTGTGACCCTTGAATACTCAGGCAACACTGCGGACAGCTATTATCCTGTGGGTACTCACACCGTGAAGGTCCGGGCCAAGGACACTTGGGGCCTGTATTCCGACTGGACAAATATTACCTTCACTGTAACCAACTCCGCACCTACCACACCAGTGATTACCCGTACCCCTGACGGCAACAGCGTGGCACCCGGGGTGGCTATTACCATCACCGCCTCCAGCACCGATCCTGACGGCGATGCCATCACATATATTTGGGAAGGACGTCCGGCCCAGACCAGCACCGCTTATCCGCTTGGCAAGAATGTGGTCCGCGTCAAAGCTGTTGATTCCACCGGAGCCGAGTCGCCCTGGGCAGCAATAGTGTTCTTTATCGCCGATCCCAATCACGGCGGCGGCATGACCCTGACCGGACCGGAATCGGTCATTCTCGAACAGGGAATTGCAGGAGCGACCATTACCAACTATACGTTCACCGTACCTCCTGTTTCCGGGCACAGCGGTCAGGACTACGGACGGGTCCGCGGCTACAACATCCTCACGGGACAATGGGACCAGCTGGACTACGCCACGACCACCAACGGCATCACCTTCAGCCGTAGCCTGTCTCCTGGAATCTACAGTCAGCTGGAATTCTATTACTATACGAACCATGATTGCATGTATAACAAAAGCAACATCACCTATTCCGTCAATTTCTATTTTCAGTGACAGATGATTACGGTTTGGCAAGGAAAGGAGGAAGCCTCATGAACGGTATTCAGATCCGGAACAACCGCATCTTCTATTATGGGAATCAGGCAGGCTATATCGAAAAAGGGAAGGCTGTCGTCGACCCTTTGTTTCAGAATGAAGAAATCCAATCTCACTTGACCGAAAAGGAGGGCTTGAAGCTGGAATGGCGGAACGGCACCTATGCCCGTCTGGCAAATGGCAGCCTTGATCCGGAGGGCAATGGGCCGCTGCTTAAAAACTGCCGGGTCTGGCAGCTCAAACCGGATGCGGATGTGATGATGAAATTCATCGGCTATGAAGAACTGCAGGAACAATTCGGGGAACCCGATCCGAAGAACTATAGGGTGGTCTATGACGGCGAGGTGGAAACCAATGACTTGGAGCAGCTCTTCGCCAAGTTCAACCTTGACCACCCGCCCGGCTATGAAGGGCACAGCCTCTCCATCTCGGATGTGGTGGAGCTTTATGATGACTCCGGCAGCTCTTTCCACTATGTGGACCGCTTCGGATTTCGGGAGATTTCCTTTCAGACATCTGGCCAGGAGCAGAGCCAAAGTCCTCAGATTAACATGTAGAAAGCATTCCATAGCCGGAAGGCTTTTTTTATTCCCAAAATGAAGGAGGAAAAACCGTGAGAAAAGCACAGAGCGCAGCCCAGGCCTCGCAGGAGTCCACCCAGACGGCGGCGGAACAGTCTCTGCTCATGAAAGTGGATGTTAAAATCGGCTCCATCCGTCCCGAAGGCAATGTCCGGGCCTATGCCTCCATTAACCTCAATGACTGCTTCGCCATCAGGAATGTGAGGATCGTGGACAGCACAAAAGGACTGTTCGTGGCTATGCCCAGTTACAAAGCGGGAAACGATTACCGGGATATCTGCTTTCCTGTTACCAAGGAATTCAGGGAACAGCTCAACAAGGCCGTCATCGACGCTTACCATCAAGCCCTGGTTCAGAGCCAAGGTCCAAACCAGCAGAAGGCAGCAGAGACGGCCACGCTCGATCAGGCAGCGGAGCAGTCCCTCGGCCTACGGATGGGATGAGCGTGCACAAACCAACGCTCAAAAAAGATTGAGGATGATGCCATGAGCAAAGAGCAAGATATGGAACCACTGGCTACCTGCCGCGCCTATTACCCCAGACTTCTCAAAATGAAACTCCCGGAAAACCTCGTCGTTCGTAATGGGTTTCTGTGCAAAGGAAATCTACCCGCAGCCCTTGTGACGTCAGGGATTGTTGAAGCTGCGGCCCAGGGCTTTCTCCAAGTGGATGACCCACAGGAATACGAAACCGGATAAATTTCTCGGGCAGCATAGCACCGGCCTTGACCGCCGGTGTTTTTGCTGCCCATGCGGAGGTGGCCAACACGAAAGACGTGGATCTGGAACTGGATTTGATCCGAGTTGTGCTCGATCCCAATCCCCTTTTTAAATATGAGCTTATTTACAGGGACGGATCGGCCACAGCTATGAGGGGGGTACATAGTTTTGACGAGGATTGGTATTACCTTTATAAAAGTGACACAGAAAGACACCGGGTTAAGCGGCGTAAAGACCTGGAAGGCATTTCGCCCGACTTTACCTATAACCGGCAGCAAGGCAGGCGGGGAGCTAAGCTGGACAGACAAAAACCCCTTGAGCAAAGTAGGGTAGCAGACTCGCAGGCTGAGGAAGAAGTGCCGGAGCAAAACAACTCCTTACACATGGGCGGCATGTAAATAACCTGGATCAAATAAGAAAATGAATTTGGAGGCAAATCATTATGAAAAAATGGATTAATAAAATAAATGCCAAGATCACGGAAAAAACCATATTGGCTAAGAGCCTGCTCTCCTCCCAGCGCGGTGAAGGCTTCGTGGATAGTGCCATCAAAATCCTGATTGCCGTTGTCATCGGTGCCCTGGTCCTGGCCGGTCTTTACGCTCTGTTCGGGGAGACGGTCTTGCCCACCCTCAAACAACGGATCGAGGACATGTTCAATTATGGAAATTAAGCTGCCGCTCTTTTTGCAGAGCGGATTTTTTACTGCCCTACTGGCCGCTGCCTCTTTTTGGGATATCCGGAAACGGATCATTCCCGATACTCTCTGCCTGGGCATTGCCCTGACAGGTTTGCTGGTTTTCCAGCCGGCAAACCTATGGGGGATCTTCGTCGCCCTGCCGTTTTTGCTTGCCGCCCTGATCTGGGGCGGTACAGGCGGTGGGGATATCAAGCTGATGGCGGCAGCCGGATTGGTACTGGGTTTCAACAAGAGCATGGCCGCTCTGATTGTGGGACTCAGCGGGTTGCTTTTATTTCATGGCGCTCTCGCCATCATCCAAAAACTGCGCGGGAGGACAGTGCCCAGGACCTATCCTCTCGCGCCGTTTTTAACTCTCGGCTGTCTTTTAGCCTATTTCATTCATTAAAGGGGGAACGCTCAATGGGCTTTCTGAAAAACCGCACGGTGCTGGGGGGACTCTGCATCGTGCTTTCTTTATTCATCTGCTTTGCGCTTACGCCGCTGTTCAACCAGAGCGTAACCCGGAAAGCAACCGTTGTCCGGGTGATCAAGGACATCAAATCCGGGGATGCGATCACCAAAGATATGGTGCAGACCGTGGAGGTTGGGGGCTATAACCTGCCGGAGAATGTCATCCGGCAAAGTGAAACCGTAATCGGTAAATACGCTACAGCGGACTTGCTGCCCGGTGATTATATCCTCACCGAAAAAGTAGCAGACACTCCGGCTTTTGAAAACGCCTATCTATACAGCTTGAATGGTGACAAACGGGCCATTTCCGTCAGCCTCAAAAGTTTGGCCCAGGGGCTCTCCGGCAAGCTGATTTCCGGGGATATCGTGTCGGTGATTGCCCCGGATTACCATAAGCAGGGCTCCACCGTAATTCCGCCGGAGCTGACCTATGTGGAGGTTATCGGTGTGACTGCCAGCACGGGCTACGATACCGATACCGGTGAGTGGAGTGAAAATAACGCAGACGAGCGAGAGCTTCCCGCCACTGTCACTTTGCTGGTATCGCCGGAACAGGCTAAAATCCTGGCGGATCTGGAAGCAGACGGCAAGCTCCATCTTTCTCTGGTTTACAGAGGATCCCAGGAGGGTGCCGCCCGATTTACTCAGCTGCAGGACAAGGTGATTGCTACCCTGTATCCGGCTCTCACAGAGCATAGTGCCGGAACATCAACTCAGCCGCCGGTTGAGTCCCAGGCTCCGGCAAAGCCGGAAAACTCTACGGAGGGAACCGGAGGTGAGTAAGGTGCTGAATTTTATGAAAGGAAGTATTTTCAGCCGCGGCAAAACCGAGCCTGCCCCAGCCGAACAGGAGCAGGCTGTTCAGGTGCTGGCGATCTGGGGCAGCCCCGGCAGCGGCAAAACCACGGTCAGTGTCCGGCTGGCCAAGTATCTGGCTGACCGGAAAAAGAATGTGGCGCTGCTGCTTTGCGATATGACCGCCCCCATGCTGCCCTGCATTTGTCCCCCCGGTGATCTGGAGGTGGAGCGTTCCCTGGGCAGCATTCTGGCCGCCACCCATGTGACGGATCTGCTCATCAAACAGAACTGCATCACCCATAAAAAGATGAGCCACCTGACCATCATCGGCATGCTCAAAGGGGAGAATGTGTTTACCTATCCGCCCTATACCCAGGAACTGGCCGCAGAGCTGCTCGACCACCTGCGGGATATCGCTCCCTATATCATCATTGATTGCAGCAGTCCCATCGCTCATGACATTCTGTCGGCAGTGGCGCTTATGGAAGCCGATTCCGTGCTGCGGATGGTCAACTGCGATCTTAAGTCCATCAGTTACTTCTCCAGCCAGCTGCCGCTGCTCCGGGATCAGAAATGGGATACAGATAAACAGTACAAGGTGGCGTCCAATATCAAGCCCAACCAGGCGGGGGAGCATATCGAGCAGGTGCTGGGTAATGTCCTGTTCAAAATCCCCCATTCGGACGAGCTGGAGAACCTGACCCTCTGCGGGGATTGGTTCAAGGATCTGGGCCTCAAGGACAGCCGCGGGTTTCGGACTGAAATCGCCAAAATTGCCAAGGAGGTGTTTGGCGTATGAGCCGAAGCAGCAATAAACATGACGGTACCGAGCAGAAGAAGCCAATGTTGCTTTCCTGGACAACCGAAAAATCCCAAACCTTAAGTACAGCAGGCCATCAAAGCCTGTTTTTTTCATCTTCGGGACAGCGGGAGTTCAGTTCCGTCCTGAGGGAGGTGCAGGAGTATATCTCCTCCCATTACGCCGGGCTGATTACCGAAGGAGGCGCAGGGGAGGTGAAGGAGCAGACCCAGCGTTATATCGCCAAATACATTCAGGATAACCGCATTGCGGTAATCGGTATGAGCGAGCAGCAGCTGGTGGACACCCTCTACTCCGAGATGGCGGAGTTCGGCTTTCTCACCAAATACATCTTCGGCAGCGGAATCGAGGAAATCGACGTCAACGCCTGGGATGATGTGGAGGTTCAGTACAGCAGCGGCATCACCCAAAAGTTGGACGAACACTTTGAAAGCCCGGAACATGCCATCAATGTGATTCGGCGCATGCTCCATGTCAGCGGTATGGTGCTGGATAACGCCAATCCCACCGCCCTGGGGCATCTCTCCAAAAATATCCGCATCGCTGTGCTGAAAACGCCGATCGTGGACGAGGATGTGGGGATCGCCGCCAGCATCCGGATCGTTAACCCTCAAGACATGCAAAAAGAGGATTTCACCCGGAACGGAACCGCCACCGAACCCATCCTGGATTTTCTGGCTGAATGCTTGCGCTACGGGGTTTCCACCTGTGTGGCGGGAGCGACTTCATCCGGTAAGACTACCTTGCTCGGCTGGCTGCTGACCACCATTCCCGACGGAAAAAGAACTTTTACCATCGAAAACGGCTCCCGAGAACTGGCCATGGTGCGCCGGAAGAACGGCAAGGTCATCAACAGCGTTATCCATACCTTGACCCGGGACAGCGAGAATGAGCGGCAGCGGATTACCCAGACCACCCTGCTGGATATGGCCCTGCGCTTTAATCCGGATTATGTGGTGGTGGGGGAGATGCGCAGTGCGGAAGCCAATGCGGCCCAGGAAGCAGCGCGCACAGGGATCACCGTGCTGACCACGATTCACTCCAACAGCTGCGAAGCCACCTGGCGCCGGATGGTCTCCCTTTGCAAGCGGGCTGTCGATATGTCCGACGAAACCCTGCTGGGCTATGTCACGGAAGCGTACCCGCTGGTAGTGTTCTGCAAGCAGCTGGAAAACAAAGCGCGCCGGGTTATGGAGGTTATGGAGTGCGAAATCCGGCCGGACGGCACCCGGAATTTTCGGCCGCTGTTCCGCTACCAGATCACCGAGAACCGCATCGAGGATGGAAAGTTCATCATCAGCGGCCGGCATAGTGTGGTGCAGGGCATTTCGGAAAGCCTGCAAAGGCGCCTGCTGGAAAACGGCATGCCTCAGAGTACCCTGAAGCGAATCTTAGCGATGGGCGGTGGCATGGGATGACTGAATTTTTGCTCTTGGCCTGCATTGGCATGATTGCCGGTTTTTTTTTATTGCTGAGGATTACCCCGCTGGAGTTTACTGACGGGTTGTTCGGGTTTTTGACCCGGCCCAATAAGAGTATCCGGTCGGAGATCAATGAAGCCACCCGGCGGAAAAAGGCCGGTCTCCTGCGCCGGGAAATCACCGAGGTGCAGGAAATCCTCAAGCTGACCGGGCGCGGCGGCCGCTTCTCCATGATCTGCGCCGCGGCACTGCTGCTCTTTGCCGTGGGAGCGAGCCTGGCTATCCTGCTGGGCAATCTCTTTCTCATCCCCGTGCTGGCGGCCGGATTGATGTTCCTGCCCTTCTGGGCTATCCGGCTGACGGCGGCTCATTACCATAAGAGCGTGGCCGCCGAGCTGGAAACGGCGCTCTCCATCATCACCACCTCTTATCTGCGCAATGAAAACATCCTCACGGCAGTGGAGGAAAGCGTCCAATATCTGAACCCGCCTGTCCGCAATGTGTTTGCCGGTTTTCTGACTCAGGTAAAACTGGTTGATCCGGATGTGGAAACAGCTCTTCAGGCCTTAAAGCCGAAAATCCAAAACCAGGTCTTCCAGGAGTGGACCGATGCCGTCAGCGCCTGCCAGTACGACCGCAGCCTCAAGACCACCTTGACCCCGATTGTGGCCAAGCTCAGCGATATGCGCATCGTCAACGCGGACCTGGAATATCTAGTCTCTGAGCCCCGCAAGGAGTTCATCATCATGGCCCTGCTGGTGGTTGGCAATGTGCCAATCATGTATTTTCTCAACAAAGGCTGGTACCACACCCTGATGTACACCCCCGTGGGGCAGATCATCCTGGCGGTTTGCGCGGCGGCGATTTTTATCTCGGCGGCCTGGGTGATTAAGCTGACCAAGCCCATTGAGTACAGGAGGTGACGGAGATGCTGGCACAGCTGTTTATAACTGGAATCCTCCTGGCTGCCGGGCTGTTTCTGATTCTGGCCGA
Organism: Desulfitobacterium sp. LBE; assembly: GCF_007830365.1. Taxonomy (NCBI): domain Bacteria; kingdom Bacillati; phylum Bacillota; class Clostridia; order Eubacteriales; family Desulfitobacteriaceae; genus Desulfitobacterium; species Desulfitobacterium sp. LBE. The sequence goes on from NZ_VLKD01000001.1 coordinate 4,120,083, forward strand.
TGTGCTGAAGCTTCCTGCAATGGGCGCCGCCAAAGCCATGCTGGGGGTGGGCAAAGAGAACAGGAGAGCTGCCAAAACCACGGAAGCCTGGCTGATGTCCGGTGCGGTGAGACTCGCCAACTCTATCCGGATGGATGAATACAAGCGAAGCCGTATGGCCAATGTCCTGAAAGCCGCCGGCATTGCCATGACTCCGGAGATCTATACATCCTATGCCATAGTCAAGGCTGGCACTATCCTGTTGGGTGCGCTGCCCTGCCTGTTCCTGCTGCCCCTGCTTGCTCCGGTGTTCATGATCCTGGGAATTCTGACCTATTTCAAGGAAACCAAAAGGGCGGAGGAGCAGCTCCGTGAGAAACGGGAAGAGATTGAGGGAGAGCTGCCCCGCTTTGTCGCTACGGTCGAGCAGACCCTGAAAGCCAGCCGGGATGTGCTGGCGATGCTCGAAGCCTATAAGAAAAACGCCGGTCCCGCCTTTGCTCATGAGCTGGACGTCCTGACAGCCGATATGCGGTCATCATCCTATGAAGCCGCGCTGATCCGGTTTGAAGCAAGGCTCAACTCGCCCATGCTGTCCGATGTGGTCAGGGGGCTGATCGGAGTTTTGCGGGGCGACGACAGCGCTGTCTATTTTCAGATGCTGGCCCATGATTTCAAAGCCCTGGAGCTCCGGCGGCTGAAAGGAGAGGCCCGGAAAATCCCGCCAAAAATCCGGGTGTTTTCTTTTGTCATGCTGATGTGCTTTTTGTTGACCTATTTGGTCATTATTGCCCTGGAGATTATGAATTCCTTCAGCAGCATGTTTTAAGGGCGCGCTGTTTTGGAAAGGAGAGAACCCATGGACCAAAATGATGGAATGAACATCCAGCGGGAGAAGCGGGACAAAAGCTTTCTTCCCACTCGAACAGTCGGCGCGCCTATAGTGAAACGGTTGCGTTCCCAACAGGGAGAAGGGTATATCGACGTGGCGGTACTGGTGCTGTGCGTGATGCTGGTCATTGCTGTTGCCGTCAGTGTCCTGCCGGTGTTCATGACCAAGAACAAGTTGGATACTTATGCGGCAGAGCTGTGTCGGGAAGCGGAGATCGCTGGCCGCGTGGGCAGTGAAACCACGCTGCGGGCACAGGTGCTCAGCGAAAAGACCGGCCTCAGCCCCGTGATTTCCTGGTCGAAAACCGGCAGGTTCCAGCTCAACGAGGAATTCACCCTCACGGTGACATCAGAAGCAGATCTGGGGCTGTTCGGCGGCTTCGGACACTTTCCTGTCACCCTCCAGGCCCGAGCCAGCGGCAAAAGCGAGGTGTACTGGAAGTGACAAATGGAAAATTATGCGTTATATTAAAAGATAAAAAAGGAACATCCTTCCCGCTCATCATCGCGGTTGCTCTGGTGTTTATCCTCATTTTCTGCGGCATATCCGAATATATCCGGCTGATCATCATTGCTCAGGGCGTTCGGGACGCGGTGCAGTCTGCCGTAATTTCTACCGTGAACGACAGCTATGACGATGTCTTTCACGGGGTTCGGGAAGGCTATGCCGGAGCTTATCGGCCCTCAGCGGCTGATTTTGAAGAAAGTTTGGATTATGGGGATATCTACGGCCGGCTGGACGAGCTGCTGGGACTTCAAGCCTCTGGGGGCTATCATGTGAAATACACGGGAGATGTGCTGGAATTTAAACTCTCAGAACTGACGGTGGACCTGAACAACGTGCCGCTGGCTCCCCACAACCCTGATAATAGTAACGGCTTTCTGGCCGATGCCGTGATCCGGCTGGAGGTTCCTGTCCGTTTCGGCGGCAGAATCCTGCCGGCGATGGACATCCGGCTTAAGGTGCAGGCTAAATATATGCCCCTGTTTTAATGAATGTAGGATTTCTCTAGACTTCCGAAAAAACCTGTAGTATGGTGTGTCATAAAAAACATCTATACTTTTACCCGAAGGAGGAATTTCCAATGAAACTGACAGACAAAACGAAAAAGTGGCTCAGCCTCGCCGGACTCGGCGCGGTGGGCGTGGTACTTGTAATAGCCATAGTCTCGCAATTTGGAACTGAGGAACCCAATGAAGCGGTAATCCAGCCATCACCGGCAGTCTCGGGAGACGTCAACCCCGGTGCAGAAATCCCTACCTCCTCAGATCCGGCCAAGGCGCCGGAGGTCAGTGTTCCACCCATTGATCCAACAACAGTACCGAATGCCGGCAGGGATACGGCTGATTCCAGCGGCATGGAGCAAAGTCTGCAGGTGGAGCCCAGCAAGCCCGCAGTTCCCGCGGCCCCGACACCCAAGCCGGAAAATTCCGTAACAAACCCCGGCAAGCCGCCTGAATATAAGCCTGATGATACGGTCAAAACCCAGCCCACCGAACCCAAGGGAGGGGAGACCAATAACCAAGGGCAGATCTGGGTACCCGGCTTTGGCTGGGTAGATGATGAAGGCGGAGGAGTTGAACAAAGAACTGTGGACGGAGAAGGCGATATAAACAAACCGGTAGGAATCATGGAATAAAGACCAATAAGAAAATATCAGAATAGAGTAGGGAAACCATTCTCATGGCTTCCCCCTCATCAAACCGCACGTGCCCTACTAAGGCATACGGCTTACCAATTGTGTTTTGTCGTTGGTTTAGGTGTATGACGCGATGCGCCAAGCATAGTTCATTTTGCGAACAAGGTCAGGAGTGTAGTACTCTTGACCTTTCTCTTTTGCTCGTTGGATTACCTTCGCTTTCTTTTCTTTGGCTTTTCGGGTTGTGTATTGGATATACTGTTCAATGCTATACCCGAATTGCTTGCTGTAGTACAACCAGTGTGCGGGGAGTAATCCAATATGTGCGAAGAATTCATTGTTCCATTTAACCTTCATCGCGTGACCTTTTCTCTGACTTGGATGGTGATGTAGCATTACTACTCTCAGTCTTTGGCGTGTGTAGGAGTCAATAGTTTGGAGTTCTCTTCCGTAAGAGTTGAGAAAACAACGACTCTCTTGCCCGTACTTTTCATTCTCTTTTATCGCTTTATAGACATTAAGGAAGAAATTGACCTTGCCTCGAATTATTGGATTGACCTGTTCAAGCCACCTCTTCTGACTAAGGGTTAAGGTCTTTCTCGTTCTATCCTTAATCTTTTGTTTGAAGTCTTTCCAGTTAGCTTCTGTTGGTTTCACTAGAAAGTATGCTTTTCCATCTTTCTTTCGATTCCTCCAGTGTTCAAAGGTAAAACCAACGAAATTAAAGTCGCCTTTATTGAAATCGACAAAACGAGTCTTCTCCATAGAGACTTCTAATCCTAATTCGTTAATTGTTTCCTTTGCTACTTTAGCTGCCTTTTCAATATCTTCTTTGGATTTTGCGAATAAGAGAAAATCGTCCGCATAACGAACAAATCGTATCCCATGTTCTTCAAGTGCCCAATCCAATTCATTGAGGTATAGATTCGCAAGTATTGGTGAGATGACTCCACCCTGAGGGGTTCCAGAGTCAGTTGTGTGGTACTTTCCTTCTTCCATATACCCTGCTTTAAGCCATGACCATATCATGTCTAAGACTGTTCCATCCGCTATATACTTCGTCAGCACCTTCATCAGTTTCTTATGAGGGATGTTGTCGAAAAAGCCTTTGATGTCGCAGTCATAGATGTGATTGTACCCCGTCTCAATGTTCCAAAGGATAATCTGCATTACTCTTTGTATTCCGAGATTGGTTCGGTATCCACAGGACCATTTATGGAAAATGTGTTCTTCACATTTTGGACTGATGACATTAACCACCGCTTGCTGTACAATTCTGTCCTCAATATTGGGAATACCCAGGGGGCGAAGTTTTCCATTCTTCTTGGGAATGTATTGTCTTCGTACTGGGGAGGGCTTGTAGGTTTTGGTTCTGAGCTTGTTGAGTAGGTCTGCTATTTTCTCTTCCTCGCGCTTCTCAAAACTCTTGATGGTTTCTCCATCAATTCCACCGGCACCGCCATTTTCTCTAACTTTCTGCCACGCTTCGTTAAGCTTTCGCTCAAATAGAATTTGTCCATAGATACTATGCCACTTGAGTTTAAGTTCCTTATTCAACGTCTTATTCCTTACCTTTCGCGCATCCTTTCGGGTCGTTTTTACCGAAGTAACGTTACCGTTTTCATGACACGTGAGTCCAGCAGGAGCCACAAAGGTCGGCTCCCTTCCGTTCAGCTACCGTTTGGTCAGTAGCTTACTTCCGTACTATAGAGCCGTCTGACTTCTCCTTCCGTGACAGCAACTTCGGCGTAACCTTATATGCCATCACCCTTTTTCAGGAATGGAGGAGATCTCACAGGGTCATCGCATCTTCCTTCTTGACATACCAAACACCATCACTCGATAAGTTACCCACTACTCGGCTGGCTCATTTGAGTAGCGGTCATCCCTTGGTATGGAGAGCTTCCCGTTATGCTCGCACAGTCGCTAACTTACCTAGCCGTTGTGTTTTACGCTTTCGCATTTCGGTCTGCCAAGCCGCTTATGGGTCTCTCGACTTTCCACGTCTCCTTCAGACAACACCTCACGATGTTGCCCTAGACTAAGCTTCCTGGTTCGCGCCAGCGCTCCCAGTGGAGGACTCTCACCTCCGAGAACTTCAGTGTTTCAGAACTCTTGGTCCGTTCTTACCAAAGGTAACGTAACCGCTGTTCCTAATAAACAAAGTGCCTCGTTAAACGGGGCGATGCGACTGCCTGTCGCACAAGCAAGAGCACCGAATCATCGGTGCTTTTGTTGTTCAAGGAGGTATTAAATGAAACGACAACTCAGTATTTTTCTCGTACTGATGCTAGTGCTTTCTGTGCTTCTGCCTGTTAAAACCTATGCCGAAGGCGATGGAAACATAGATCATGGAGGCGGTGGAGTTGGCGGCGGTACCAGCGAAAGCTACTGGGAACCCGGAAACGAGGGTGTCAGGATAACTGTTATTCGGGTAAGTAACAGGACCGCGGTCACCACTCCGGTTGATTTTACCAATAATACACCTGCGGTGGATGTTCATTTTGGGAAAGTGTCAAAGATTGCATATACCAATGGAAGATCGATTGCACCGACTACTTCAACGTATACATGTATAAATATTGAAATACCGCTTCCCCGCATCATCAGCTCCGCCAGTGGACAAGCCAGCATCGAGGAAATAAAACGCTATTTCTGCTCGGAGTATGTTCTGATGCGGATTGCCGACGTGACCGGTTTTGCCTATGATACCCTGATCAACGGCGACTACAAGCTTTTGCTGGAGCCCATCGTTTATCTGAGATTTCAAGGGATCGACATGGCAATGACTGCAACCGAAGCTGCGCTCTATGACCAGCAACTGGGTGGCGGGTTGAGGAACACAATGGGTTCGCTCACTCATAAAAACCTGCCGCTGGCCATGTTTCTGGAGGTTCCCGATCTGGGCTATCCGGCCTGGTCAGGTTCACGGACATCGTCAGCTGCTAATGCGGATATTATCTCAGCCCTTGGTATCGGCATCGTTCGGTTTAGGGAGGCACCGGCAGATCCGCCGGAAGTTACCACTTACGACTACGAATACAGAACTAATACCGAAGTGCTCACTTCCGTCACGGTACGCGGCGGCCAGGCGGATCCTGACCATCCGGTAACGGTGCATTTTACGATTGGCGGACAGACCTATACCGTAAGTGGCGTATATTATCCGGAAGGCGACAGCCAACTGGTCTGGGTGCGCTGGCGCACACCTTCCACACCGCAAACCATGAACATCAGTGTGTCGGTATCGGGCGGGGGCTCCGTAAGCCAGGGAAACATCACAGCGAGAATCGTCGATCTTTCCGGAAACGACCCGCCTAATCCGGTTGCCGATGACCGTAATGACAGCTATGTTAGGCCGGCCATTCCCAATAAGGTCCAGCTGACCTCGGCCTCCTGGGGTATCTGGCGGCCATGGTGGTATGCCTATTGGGTCTGGCACAGCAACTGGAACTGGTACAGCGACGGCAACGGCGGCGGTTTTTGGGTAGATAACGGTCAATGGGTGGATGAGGGCTGGTGGGAGTTTGATTGGGATGCCTACCAGGCCAGCCTTTCCGCAGCCATGAGCATTGTTCCGGACGCCAAAAATCCCACAGCCTCCGGAAAAAATATGAAATCCGGCTATGGCGTCAACCAGACCACAACGGCCAATGTCAGCACCAATCAGTCTTCGGCGGTGACCGGGGCGCAAACGGCTCTCACTTATTTTCCGGAATTTCTGTATGCTACGTATTGGCGGCTGCTGGAGCGCACCCAGAACGGTTATGGCTCCAAGTTTGAATTTGCCCCCAACAAGTACTCGACCTACAAGCGCAGGACGCATTTCACACCGGTCTATTTTCTCGATGGTGCCTACACGCCGTATACTTGGCTGGCCGATTGCTGGACACCCACAGGAATGCTCAGCGTCAACCTTTCCGACTCAGTGACTATCCACGGAACCTTATGGGATGACTGGCATATTGGGCCGGTCAAGCCATAACCAACAGAAGAAGAAACAGGATCCCAAGGCCCTGCGCTTTGAGATCCTGTTTCTTTTACAACGTTAATGAAAGGGAGGTGCCCTATGAAGCCCAAACAAACTCTAACAGTCCTCGGCCTGGCGCTCCTGCTGGTCTGTGTATTCAGTGCGGCTGTCTATGCCGCGCCTACCGGTGATGTGGCAGGGGCCATTGAAGGTACCTGGAACGAGGCTTCCGGACAGATCAAGACCGTGGTCAATAAGGTTGTCTTTCCGGCAATCGATCTGATTCTGGCCGTGTTTTTCTTTGCCAAATTGGCCATGGCCTATTTCGACTACCGAAAGCATGGTCAATTTGAGTGGGGTGCGACGCGTTCCTAGCTGAAAAGGTTAGGCACTAAATAATGAACGTGTAAATGTTCAGTTTAGGAGAACTGATATTCCGACAGGTGGAATGAAGGAGTAACGCCCGGAAACGCCTGCCTTGATACTCCGACGTGCAAAACGGCGTGTAATAGCTGTGTTGTACGAAGCTCGGTGAAGTCGGCAGAGAGCAACCGTAAGCAGATTATATATTCTATCTGCACGAAAGCTGTTCAGAGGTGAATGGTGTTGCCTATATGCCGGAGGTCAACAAATTGCCTATGGTGAGGATGTGAAAAATGGTTCACGGACGAACACCCGATGTAAAAAGTCTAAACGAATGGTGCATAGAAATGTGCATACGCCAAAACTGGCGGGTATGTGAGGTAAAGTAAGACACCATTTATGAAATACCTTATGCCGTTACAGGCGGCATCCAGCATACAGGCTTAGAGGGACACCTAAGGGCGATATGAAAATGATAGGAATATCGGAACGTGGAAAGGTTGGAACGTGGAGCGGATTACAGCGCTATGAGGCGTTTGCAGGGAAAGCTGTCCAAAACAGTATAACCTGCATTTATCCAACTGAAAGTAGAGCCGTGGTACCGATGAAGCGGTGATAATAAGCCGTGGAGGGACGGGCTCGAGTCGTTAAGGAATAAAACAAGTAAACACACAATCTCAAAGGTTCGAGTATGACTAAGAAAAGCAAAATCCCCCCGAGAGAGAGGATAATGCTGACTTTGACAAGAGCAAAACCGACAAAACGATCTGCCTTGCGTAATGCAGAATATTATGATTTCCAGGAGGTTTTCGACAAGCTGTATGCGGATAGCGAAAAAGACTGTCAGTTTAAAAAGCTGACCGAACTGATTTGCAGTCCTGAAAATATCTTGCTTGCCTTTCGGAACATCAAGAAAAACAGCGGAAGTAAAACCGCAGGAGTAGACAAAAAGACCATTACCCATTTACAGCAATGGGAAAATGCACAGCTCATAGCCTATATTCAGAAAAGACTAAGCAATTACATTCCTCAACCAGTGCGCCGTGTAGAAATCCCAAAAGGCAACGGAAAAACCAGGCCGCTTGGCATTCCGACTATTATGGACAGGCTGATACAGCAATGTATTCTGCAAATCCTTGAACCCATTTGTGAAGCGAAGTTCTTCAAACGAAGCAACGGTTTTCGCCCAAATAGGAGTGCAGAACATGCAATATCCCAATCCTACAAATTTATTCAGGGGCAAAATCTTCATTTCGTGGTAGACATCGACATCAAAGGATTTTTCGATAATGTCAGTCACGGAAAATTGTTGAAACAGATGTGGTCTCTCGGGATTCGGGATAAAAAGCTGTTGTCGATCATCTCTGCAATGCTAAAAGCAGAGGTGGCAGGCATTGGTTTTCCCGAAAAGGGAACGCCACAGGGTGGGATTATATCCCCCCTGCTGTCAAACATCGTCTTGAATGAGTTGGACTGGTGGGTGGCAAGCCAATGGGAAACTCTGCCTACACGAGTAGCGTATAAATGCAGGGTGCTGAAAAACGGGACTCTGGATAAAAGCAATGTCTATGCGGAGCTTAGAAACACTGGGTTAAAGGAATGTTACATCGTAAGGTACGCCGATGATTTTAAAATCTTTTGCCGATACCGCAGTGATGCCCAAAAGATATTCATGGCTGTAAAAGCCTGGCTGCACGATAGATTGGGACTTGAAATCAGTCCCGAGAAATCTAAGATAGTCAATCTGAAACGGCAGTATTCCGAATTCTTAGGGTTCAAAGTGAAAGCGGTCAAGAAGGGGAAGAAGTCAAACGGTAAAACCAAATATGTTGTGAAATCCCATATTTCTGATAAGGCAAAAGAGAAAGTCAAGCAAAAGGCTGTTGCTGCTGTAAATGAGTTGAAGAAAGTAGACGCAAAAGGAAATACCATTTTAAGATACAATGCATTGGTCATGGGCTGGCATAATTACTATCAATATGCAACACATGTCAGCCATGATTTCAGAGAAATTGCTTTCTTGGTCAAATCGTCTGCGAAAGGCAAGCTCGAACATCAGATGAAGAAGAAAATCGCAAAACCCATTACCAGTCCGATTTACATTAAATACAGTAAAAGCAGAGAAATAAGGTTTATTGGAGAAACTCCGGTACTGCCAATCGCTTATGTGAGGCACAAAAATCCCATTGACAAAAAGCGTAGCATTAACAGCTATACTGCTGAGGGACGTGCTGAAATACACAAAAAGTTGGCAACTGTCAACGTGACTATTCTCCATTATCTCATGAGGAATCCTGTCCGTGACAGGAGTGTAGAATACAACGACAACAGGTTGTCTCTGTATTGTTCACAGCAAGGGAAATGTGCTGTGACAGGCAGAATTTTGGAAATTGACAGGATACATTGCCATCATAAAACGGCAACATATCTTGGTGGTGATGACAGCTATGAAAATCTGGTGTTAATTGACGTTGATGTTCATATGCTTGTTCACGCTACACAGGAGAAAACAATAAGAAAATATCTTTCATCTCTGCAACTGAATGAAAAGCAACTGGGAAAGGTTAATAAACTGCGAGCTATTCTCTGTCTAAATAAAATACCCAAGTAACGGTTAAAAGCTACTTGTAAATTGTGTGAATTACTTTAAAACCCTTAACGATGGAACGCCGTATGAGGGGAAACTCTCACGTACGGTGTGGAGTGGGGGAAAATCCTGCGATTGTATCAAGGGATTACCTATCACTATCCGCGCCGGCAATATTGTTTGCCTGCCTGGTGTTTGCCCTGACGTGTCCATTATATATCTGGACTATTCTTGGCATGTAGACAAAGCAAGAGCCGTCGCGTCAAGTTAGATGCAACGGCTCAATTTCGTGATAAGTCAGATTTTATTGTGTAGGTGAAGTTAAACACTAACAGAGGGTGTGCTCATACCCTTACACAATGTTTTCACCCAAAATAATTTTTGGCATAGTGGTTAAGCATCTGTTCCACCGCTTGTAAAAATGCTCTAACCCTAACTTTGACACCCTTGCGTGAGTTTCTTCATCTCTAACAGTCCAATGTAAAACATAAGTGACTTTGCCTACATTGCGTGTGAGGCGAACAGGCAATGCCCCTTCTTTAACGGCATTAAAATCTGTTTGGCGGTGGGTGCGTTTGATATATCTAACTTCAATAACACCATCTTGCTCCATATAAAAGGCGGCAACCTCTTTCATAAGTTGCTCAATTTCCTCTTGCTTTTCAATCTTTGCCTCATAGATACAAATTTCATTAAACATTTATTGCACCACCTCGCACATTATATAAACTTGCTCACCGGGCGTTAATTTCCCATGCTACCGTTTCACAAAAGTTTTACACGGTAGATATATAAAGTGAGTTTACCATAGTAAATCGGAACTTTCAATCAAACAAATATGAACAATGGAAAGGACACAGATACTATGAAAAAAGTCCGTTCACCACCCTTATGCAAGGATACTCTGGCAGATACTTGGGATGTAGGCAAAAAAGAGCAGGCTGTCTCCACGCAATAGGAGTCAGCCCGCCCGCTAAATTGAAATTTATTGATAGTGTCTCTAAACAAAAATAATTATTAGGTCCTACGCCTTCTTTAAAAAGCCTAAACATTTCTAAATGTATTTAATAATCTTCCGATACAACCCGTTTAGTCTCGGCTGGCACATACTACTCAAGGCTTTTAAGCCAATATTTTCATGAACATTCCTACCTTCAACTTCAAATAGTCTATGAAAATCATCCTCTGCTCCAACATAGACTGATTTATCATAATTTAAGAAATTCGGATTATCTCTAAATTGCTCGCCAGTGATATCTATAATAGTCTGATTATCGGTCAATAACCATGCATGAGACTGAACGTTTTCAAAGGAACCATCCCTATACATACCACAGACATAATATGTTCTGATACCGTTTTCCAACAAAAACTGAGCTAACAAATCACAAGCATCACCACAGCATCCACGCGGGAATTTGTAAAATGAAAAGTCTTTATCAAACTCACCTGCATCCCTAGCTACATCTATAGCATCTCGAAATTGATTGACCAATCGTTTAATATCCATCATCATATCCCCTGACAAATTCCTGTTTGTCAATATCGTACCATATGTTACAGCTTCTTGCCAAAGCCTTTACTCGGTATCACCTGACTCTCGGCATGTAGCTGTATACGAATATTCGGGAGCCTGCAGAATTCAGGCTCCTATTTTTATGTACAAAAAGGGAGGAAAGGACCGTGTTTATCTGGGACTTCGCGGCCGATGTCGTGCTGGAACAGATCCTCGACTGGATCTATGGACAGCTCATCGGCTTCCTTGGCAACTTCTTTGCCGAGATGGGCAACATGGGCGCCGACCTCTTTAAAATGAGCTGGGTCCAGTCCATCATCCTGTTCTTCGTTTATCTCGCTTGGACGCTCTATGTCATCGGGCTGGTGGTCTCGGCATTTGAGTGTGCCATCGAATACCAGTCCGGCCGGGGCAGCGTCAAAGATGCTGCCCTCAATGCCTTGAAGGGTTTTATGGCGGTGGGTTTGTTTTCCACTGTGCCGGTGGAGCTGTATAAGCTGGCGATTTCCCTGCAGGGAAGTCTGACCGCCGGGATCACCGGCTTTGGGTCGGGTATCGATACCGTCGCCGTGAACATCATCCGTGATTTGTCCTCAGCAGGAAGCCTGGAAAGTGCGGGCAGTGCCGGTGTTTTCGGCGGGATTGGAACCGTCACCAGTCCCGTCATGATGCTGTTTATTTTAATTCTGATGGGCTATGCAGTCATCAAGATTTTTTTCAGCAATCTGAAACGCGGAGGGATTCTGTTGATCCAGATTGCTGTGGGCAGCCTGTATATGTTTTCTGTTCCCCGCGGGTACATTGACGGCTTTACTTCCTGGTGCAAACAGATCGTCGGTCTGTGTCTGACAGCCTTTCTGCAGGCCACTATTCTCACAGCCGGACTCATGGTGGTCACGGACCATGCCTTGCTGGGACTGGGGCTGATGCTGTCTGCTGGAGAAATCCCCCGCATCGCCGGGGCTTTTGGCCTGGATACCAGCACCAGAGCTAATTTCATGAGCGCCGCCTACACCGCCCAGGCCGCGGTTAATATGAGCCGGACGGTTATCAGGACGGTGACGGCTAAATAAAGAAGCCGGTATATCTGTTCCCTCGATGACATCCCCATCCGAAACATTTCCACTCACCAAATCCAAGGAGGGATCCCCATGAAACAACACGGTATCCAGGTGCGCCGGAGTGCCGCCTTAGCTTGTGATCCGGCAGAAGTATCTTCCACCGGTTTGGAACCGCGGCCTTGAACATTACCTTGACTCTCGGCAGCCTGTTTGACGGGATCGGAGGATTTCCTCTGGCAGGCAGTCGCCAAGGCTTTATTCCCCTATGGGCCAGCGAAATCGAACCTTTTCCCATTGCAGTCACCAAAACCAGATTTCCCGAAATGATTCATCTGGGGGATATCATGCAGCTGAAGGGTTGGGAACTGCCACCCGTGGATGCTGTCTGCGGGGGTTCACCCTGCCAGGATCTCAGTGTGGCCGGCAAGCGAGCCGGCCTTCAGGGCCAACGCTCCGGGCTGTTTATGGAACAGATCCGCATCATAAAGGAGATGAGGGCCTATGACAAAGCATGCGGCAGGGCAGATGTCGCTGTTCGACCTCGGTATATGGTCTGGGAAAATGTACCCGGAGCCTTCTCCAGTGCAGATGGGGAAGACTTCCGGGCGGTCCTTGAAGAAACCTGCCGAATTGCTGACAGTACCGTATCTGTACCTCGACCTCCGGGAGGGGTATGGAAGTCTGCTGGGGCCATATTGGGATATGAATTCTCTGTTGCTTGGAGAGTTTACGATGCTCAATACTGGTCCGTCCCCCAGAGGCGCAGGCGTATCTTCCTTGTCGCAGATTTTGGAGGCCGCACCGCACCCCAAATACTATTTGAGCAAGACCGCCTGCTTGGGGATTTTGCGCCGGGCGGAGAAACGGGGCAAGGAGCTGCCCCCGGTTCTCAGGCAGGCGCTGGAGATCCAAGCCGGTATCCGGCCGGTGACAGAGGAACAGACAGAGAAAGCCTGACATCGGGGAAGCGGCAGTACCCGGTTGCTTTCGCCTGCAATCAGCGGGACGAGGTCCGGGACTTGCACGATGTGGCCGGAGCGGTTCAGGCCCAACCCGGCTTGAAACAGCAGACTTTTATCGCCGCTTTTTCCGCAGGGCAGGGAGCGAAGGCCGGCGGCATCGGGTATCAGGAAGAATGTGCGCCAACCCTGAAAGCTTCGGAAAGCGGCACCAACATGGTGCCAAGCATCCTCTGCCTCAACGACCAGGGCGGCAACCGCATGGATGTGACCGAAAATATTACGGCAACTTTACGGGCCCAGATGGACGGACACCCACCCCTTGTCTTGGGCGGCGAGCCGGAGCTGTTTGAAAATCACGGTATTGACTCCCGCTATACCGGGCCCCATGAAGTGGCGCCAACCATGTCCGCGCGGTACGGTACCGGCGGCAACAACGTGCCGCTGGTATCGCAGCCTTCTGTATTTCCTAGGGATTCCGGGAAAGATACGCCGCCTGAGGAAACTTACTGCATTGCCGGAAATACCATCGACCGGCAGGATCATAACGGCGGCAACGGCATAGGTTTCCAGCCTGATGCCAGCGATACCTTAAACGCCGCAAACCGGCATTGCGTCTTTTCCCAGCAGCGCAGTGACGAGTACCTGCCCAATCAGGTGACCAGCACCCAAAGTGCCCGGCAGCACAAGGAGGCGACGGACCCTGTGTGTGCGACGGATATTGCCGGGTTGGATTGCCGCAACGGGACGGAAAACGGAGGTCTGTGCGGGACACTCCAGTCCAAAACGGACGGAGGATATTCCCTCAATAATGTGCACCCTGTCCGGATCGGCAAGCTGATCCGGCGACTGACTCCACGTGAGTGTGAACGGCTCCAAGGATTCCCCGACTATTGGACGGATATCCCCAGCGCCTCGGACAGTGCAAGATACAAAGCCCTGGGCAATAGTGTAGCGATTCCCTGTGTGGAGCATGTCCTCCGGGGGATCGCTTATTTTTTGCGCCAGGCCAAAGAAGAATGGGAGGAATCCAAATGTACACCTACATCTACCCCGACAATCTGAAATCCAGGGCCGTGTTGTGGCTCTGGCAGCTCCGAGATATCGGCATCATCGGCATCGGTCTGCTACTTTCTGTGTTTGCCCTGGCCCAGCTGAAGTTTCTGCCACCCCTTGTTATCACAGCCCTTTATGCTTTCTTGACGATCCGTTTTGATGACACCAGTATCCTGGATTTTATCCGCTATGCCGGCGCTTTTTTCCTGACTAAACAGCAGCTCTATGAATGGGGGTATGACGAACCATGAGTATAGCAGAAAAGAAAAGGGGGAAGCAGAAGCAGCATACCCGCCAGCTTATCAATACCAAGGCCGTCACCGACCACAGCCTGGCAACCTTCAGGGGAGATGAGCTGGTGTATTTCATGATCAAACCGACGAACATTTCCGTTTTATCCGAAGCCAGCGTAGCGGCACGGATTTATGCCCTGATGACGGTGCTCAAGGGGATGGCGGAGCTGGAATTTCTGTGCCTCAACAGCCGAGAAAGCTTTGAGGGCAACAAACAATTTTTGAAAAACCGCATGATCCAGGAGAATAATCCGGCTGTCCGCAAGCTGCTGGAGCATGATCAGAACCACCTCGACCGGATCCAAGTCCAGATGGCGACAGCAAGGGAATTTCTGGTGGTCATCCGGCTCCGCAATGAGAAAGAAAGCGAAGTGCTTTCTTATCTAAGCCGTATTGAAAAAACGCTGCAGGATCAGGGGTTTGCCACCAAGCGCGCCGGCAAAGAGGACATCAAACGCCTGCTGGCCATCTATTTTGAACAGAATGTCACCACCGAACGGTTTGAGGACTTTGACGGGGAACGCTGGATGATCCCGAACGATTGAGCCGGGGTATGCTATAGGCTGGGCTTTTATCATCGAAGTAAAGCCCAGCCTACGTCTTAAATGGAGGATATGTGTTGTCATTTTTCAAAGCCTTTTAGGAATTAAATTAAAATCTGAGCTCAATTCATCAAAAATCATTTTGTATACAGGTATTTGTAATGTATTCGCAATTTTAATTATCCTGTCTGCATAGGTCGGCATGCAGTTCATACCAATATATATTTCTTTTGGTACTGCTGACAGGTAGGGCATTCCTTCTGCCGTTGCCCCTGTAGTACATCTGAATTCATTTTCATAACTCCATGAAAGGTGTTTTATATTACAAAAAAGTGTTGACACAAATACTAATGATAAATCATCCAATAATATCTGTTTTTTTCCTTTTGCCGATTGAATTTCAATTTCTCGAATCATTTTTTCCACTTGTTGAACCATTAAGCTCGTGATATCAATGCGTTGGTCAGTATATTGAACTGGAAAGGTACAACTGGATAATGGCATATTCTTTTTCATATCATATGAAACACAAAAGCCTGTATGGTTGTTTGCATAATGTGCCCACATTGGCATTGAGTTTACATGGTTAGATGTTAATGCCGATATTTTGGAAAGGGATGAAAAATCATCAATCAGCTTCCCATCATGGGCAGCCAACCTTTCATATTTTTTTAGCTCGTCAGATTTATAAAAATAAGCTTTATTATCAAACGGATCATTCAAATATCTTGTGTCAGACATAAAAATTTTCTTTTGTTCCAATGTACGGAGTTTTTGTTCATTTAAAGAAATATTATCTGTTAATGAATAATATTTGAACAATATGTCTGGTATGTATAGACGCGTAACTTTATAAATAGTTTTAAAAACTTCGCTTTTATTTGTGGATGTATTAATTAAAAACATTGCTTTAAGATAATCCATTGGATTGTCTATTCGCCATTTCTCAATATCGAAATCCTTCTCATCAATTGGTTTTTCTGGAATTGTATATTGAATATCTTCTAATTTCACAGACATCTCTCCTCACAGGATAATAATCCAATATCTTAACTTTGCAGATATAAATAATTGGGAATGTGATTATTCAATAAAAACTACATTGTTAGTCTCATTATACCTCAGTTTTATATATAAGTAAGCCAATTTTCCTTGGGCTGCCACAAAGTGTGGCGGCTTTTTCTTTGTCTAAAAACAAATTCAGAAAGGAAAAATTTCTATGGCAAGAAAAACCAAACCACAGTTTTCAGCACAAGAAGATGCTCGTATCCAAGAATTCCTCGACATGATAGCCCCGTCCGTGATCAAGTTCTTCACAGACTACTTCATCTGCGGAAGCACCTTCCGGAGTGTGTGGGCCTTGCGTGAATATCCGACTGCCACCGAAGAACAGGCGATTCTCCGCTACCTTGGGGAAAAAGATGGTGTCACCCTGCATATTTACACCCGCCATGTGACCCCTGTTGAGGAGCGAAAAATTATCAGCAATGCCGCCAATAAAAATCGCATGCAAAGAAGCAGCACCCAGGATCTGCAACAAACGGTGACGGCTGAATCCAATCTTCAGGACGTCACCACCATCGTGGCCCAGATGCACCGAAGTAAGGAACCGCTCCTTCACGCTGCGGTCTATATCGAGTTGTCCGCCCATGATCCCGACCAATTGAAACTTCTCCAGACCGAGGTGCTGACCGAACTGGTGCGGAGCAAACTCAATGTAGACCGGCTTCTGCTCCGCCAGCAGCAGGGCTTTCTCTCAGTCATGCCTTCCGGCTGGAATGTGTTCGGGGAACAGTTTGAACGGGTGCTGCCCGCCAGCTCCGTCGCCAATCTCTATCCCTTTAACTACAGCGGTAAGACCGATCCCAACGGCTTCTATCTGGGGAGAGATAAATTCGGCAGCAATATTCTGGTGGATTTCAACCGGCGTGACGATGACAAGACCAACGCCAACATTCTGATTCTCGGGAATTCCGGCCAGGGTAAATCTCATCTGCTTAAGCTCATTTTATGTAATCTCAGGGAATCCGGCATGCATGTGATCAGCCTGGATAGTGAAATGGAGTTTGAGGAGCTGACCCTGAATCTAGGCGGCTGCTTTATCGATCTGATGAGTGGCGAATTCATCATCAATGTGCTGGAACCCAAGACCTGGGATGAATCCGGCGACCCTAAGGATACGGAAGCACCACAAGCCTTCCGCCAGGCCTCCAAGCTCAGCCAGCACATCAGTTTTCTCAAGGATTTCTTCAGAGCCTACAAGGATTTCAGTGACCGTGAGATCGACACCATCGAGATTATGCTGGGCAAGCTCTACCACAAGTGGGGCATCACCGATCACAGTAATTTCGATCGTCTCAAATCCGTAGATTATCCCATCTTGTCGGACTTGTATGAACTAATCGAAGAAGAATACAAAACCTTCGATGAAAGTCACCGCCAACTCTATACCGCAGATATCCTGCGGGAAATTTGTCTTGGACTTCACTCCCTGTGCAAGGGAGCGGAGTCTAAATTCTTTAATGGGCATACCAACATCACAAACAGCGAGTTCATAACCTTCGGCGTCAAAGGGCTTTTGCAGAGCAGCAAAAATCTGAGAAACGCCATGCTGTTCAACATCCTGTCCTACATGAGCAACGAGCTTCTGACTACCGGTAACACAGCCGCTTCCATCGATGAATTCTACCTGTTCCTTTCCAACCTAACCGCGGTGGAATACGTCCGCAACTTTATGAAGCGGGTCAGAAAGAAAGACAGCGCTGTAATCCTCTCCTCCCAGAACCTTGAAGATTTCAATGTCGAAGGCATCAGAGAGTACACTAAGCCGCTGTTCTCTATTCCAACCCACCAGTTTCTGTTCAATGCGGGTACGATTGATGCTAAATTCTATACCGATACCCTTCAGCTGGAACCAAGCGAATACAATCTTATCCGCTATCCCCAACGGGGTGTTTGCCTCTACAAATGTGGTAATGAGCGCTATAATCTCAGGGTTCAGGCTCCGGAACACAAGGCGGCTCTTTTCGGAAATGCGGGCGGACGATAAAAATCTGACAAGCAATTTCCGATCGGAAAGGGGGTGATCAATCATGGACATGAAGGAGCAGCGCTTTGGCATAGAGATCGAAATGACAGGTCTGTCCCGCCAGCGTGCCGCAGATGTACTGTCGAATTACTTCGGACGGCCAGTCAACTATAGCAGCGGACACGATGTATACTCCGTACTGGATGACAAAAACCGGCGCTGGAAGGTTGTGAGTGACGGCAGTATAGCCCCAGAAAGAAGAGAAGGGCGGCAGGTAATACAAGCTGACCGGACCTACCGCGTAGAGTTGGTAAGCCCCATCTGCCGTTACGAGGATATCCAGACTATCCAGGAGCTTGTGCGTAGGCTAAGGGGCGCCGGAATGCGGGTTAACAAATCCTGCGGCATCCATATTCATTTGGATGCCTTACCTCACAATGCCAGCACCCTGCGCAATATCACCAATATCATGGCCTCCAAAGAGGATCTGATCTACAAAGCCATGCAGGTGGAGGTGGCAAGAGAGCGGCAGTATTGCAGGAAGGTGGAGCAGAGCTTTCTGGAAGAACTGAACCGGAAAAAGCCCCGGACCCTGGACGAGGTCAGCCGTATCTGGTACCAGGGCAATGACGGCCGCCGGGAGCACTACCACGACAGCCGATATCATTGTCTGAATCTGCACAGCGTGTTCCAGAAAGGTACTATTGAATTCCGGCTTTTTAACTCCACCACCCACGCAGGCAAGATCAAAGCGTATATCCAGCTTTGTCTGGCTATTTCGGCTCAGGCTCTCAACCAGCGCTGCGCCAGCCGCCAGAAAACCCGAAGCACCAACGAAAAATATACTTTCCGTACCTGGCTCCTGCGGCTGGGGCTGATCGGGGATGAATTCAAAACCGCAAGACTTCATCTGCTGGAACATCTGGACGGCTGTATCGCCTGGAAGGACCCGGCCCAAGCTGAACAGCAGAAGCAAAGACTAAAAGAGAGGAAAGAGAGGGAGCTGGCTGAAGCGGCACAAACAACAGCGGCCCAGCAGGAGCAGGCAACTGAAAATGCACAGGATCTAGCCGGGGTGGTGGATGAAAGCCCCGGCTTTTCCCTGTCAATGTAGCAAGGAGGAATGGACAAGAAATGAAATCTGAAACCCTTTGTATTGCCTATGGCAGCAATCTCAATCTACCACATATGGCATCCCGCTGTCCCACAGCCAAGGTCATTGGGGCGAGTGAAATCAAGGATTACGAACTGCTGTTCCGAGGAGGGCGCGAGAGATCCATCGCAACGGTGGAGCCGCTCAAAGGATCCAGGGTTCCAGTATTGGTATGGTCCCTGCAGGAAAGGGACCTGCAGGCCCTCGACCGTTATGAGGGATATCCCCATCTTTACCGCAAGGAAATCCTGGATCTTGAACTGAAAGGCGGAACGCTTTCGGCCATGGTCTATGTTATGAACGAAGTCCGCCCTTACGGTTCACCCTCGGATTACTACCTTAATGCTATTATGGAGGGCTACCATGCTGCGGGCTTTGACACCGATCTGTTGGAGCGCGCCGTGGAAAGATCTGTCCAGCTGGCACAGGAGCAACAGAAAGCAGAACCGGAGCAGGGCACAATGTTCGGTCCGAAATGGGGGTGATGATCCTTGGCAGATCCTGCAGCACTCGCTCTGGCAGTCAAAACCGCCATCGGTGCCGCCAGGGATGAGCGGAGCTGGAAGACCATCAGTGTGGTCATCGCAGCCATCCTGACTCCTTTTATCCTCATCATCGTGATGATTACCAGCCTTCTCTCCGGCACGGCTGGCCACAACAATACGGCAGTTCAGCAGGTTTTTCATAGCGGTGTAATTAACGGGAAAGTACCGGAGGACTTCCGCCGGTGCATCGAAGAGATGCGGGAAGCTTTTACCGAATTGGATGCCGCTATTTCCGAAATGACACTCGTGAGCGAGGAAGGCAGTCTTGACCTTACCCAGGTCAAGGCCATTTTTTATGCTCTGTTTTTCGGCACCGGCTCGCTGCACGGCATGGATTACCGGGCATTCGCCGACTGTTTTGTGCGGTATGAAGAACGCACCCGAAGTGGAACGGGCCAGGATGGCGGTGAAACCGTGGAGTCCTGTATTGTGGCTGTTCCGCTAGAAAGCCTGCTGGAAATCTACGCTAACCTTGAGAGGACTCTCGGCAGGGGGATCTCTTCTGAGGATCAGGCCAATGCTGCGGAAATCTATGACCGTGCGCTGTACGGCACCGGCAAAACAGCATCCGCCGGTGAATTCATCTCTCCACTGGGAAGCGGCTGGCGGTCCATGGTCACCTCGGAATTCGGCGGCAGGATAGACCCATTTACCGGATCATGGTCGGGGCATACCGGCCTTGACCTCGGCGCTGCCAAGGGTACAGCCATCCGGGCGGCTCAAGGAGGTACTGTAGAAAAGGTGAGCTATGACAGCCGCGGATATGGTTATTACCTGACCATTGCTCACGGCGGCGGGATGGTAACTCTATACGGTCATTGCTCTCAAATTCTTGTGGTCGAAGGGCAGGCCGTGAACGTCGGGGATGTTGTTGCCAAGGTAGGTTCCACCGGACGAAGCACCGGAAATCACCTGCACTTTGAAGTCATCGTGAACGGCATCAAGGAGAATCCGAGGAATTACCTGCCTTAAAGTCGCCAGCTCTTTGAACTTGGCACTAGATAAAAATCTTGGGCAATTCCGGTAGCTTTCTTGTTTTTGATGTTATATAGTAATGCTAACTAAAGAGAAGCTTGGAGATGAAGCCAATGATCTTCCACAACATAAAACCGGAACGGGTCGCTCCCTATGGATACAAATGGACAGACCAAGGCTTGGTGCCTGATCTTTACCAGAGCAAGGTTGTTACCCTGATTTTCAGCTTGGCGGGTGCGGGAGTGACCTCCGACGAAATATATTATCTTCTCCGTAAATACAAGGTATCCAAACTTACGGAAGAAAGAGAACTAGATTTTGAACAGCTCCGAAGGGAAATGCTTGAACTGATACAGGCATGGAGGATTGAATCGGGCGCCAGGCCCATCGAGATGAATTAATGGACGCCTGATTTTTATACGTTAACATAATGCTTAAAGCGATCTGTAAAAGGATCGCTTTTTTTATGCCCTTTTTTATACCCATGAAAAAGAGGATGAAATATTTGGGTCAGCCAGGAGCCGGACGCTCCCGACACGACCCTAAAATTTGAAGGAGGAAAAACCTATGAGTATGACGGAATTGAAACTTACTTTCCCCACGGAGAAGCTGAATGCTCTCCGTTTTTTTATGGAAAAGAAGCAGCAAACCCCTGAGCAGGACCTGCAGGAGTACCTCGATAAGGCCTATGAAAAGATGGTTCCCGCTCAGGTAAGAGAGTATGTGGAGAGCCATATGGAGCAGCCCGCGGTGCAGCAGCCAACCCAGGAAGCAGGACAGACTCCTGCCGGCAGGGGACGCCCGGCGCGTCAGAGCCGCCGTCAGCGGGAACAAACCATCTCCTCAACACCTAACGCTACGGAGGTTCAGGTCGGAATGGAAGGTCCGGGTGAAGAAGAAACTCCGGGCATGACCATGAGCATGTAACCCCAGAAAAGAAAGAAGGAGGGTCTGCTCATGATCAAGCTTGGCGTGGACAATGGAAACTATAACACCAAATCCTCGGAGGGGATGCTCTATGCCTCCGGTTTCGCGATAAGTGACAAGGAATTCGTCACACCGGAGATGCAGGTTTATTTCCAGGGCAAATATTACGCTGTTGGGGAACGGCGCATGCGTTTCCAGCAGGATAAGACCAAAGAAGAGGATGCGTTTATTCTGACTCTGCCGGCTATCGCGGATGCTATGAAAAAAGCCGGAGTGACTTATGGGGAAATCACCCTTGGCGTTGGGCTGCCTATTGACAGCTACGGCATGCAGAAGGATGCCTTCCGGCGCTATTTTCTTCGGGATAACCTATCGTTCCGGTTCGAGGGAGAATTTTACCGTTGCCGGATTGCAGAGTGCAGGGTGTTCGCCCAGGGCCATGCGGCGCTGTGCCGGTATTACTCCCAGCTGAAAAATTACCGCAGCATTACGCTGGTGGACATCGGCGGGTATACGGTGGATATTCTTACCCTCCATGACTTCCGGCTGGACCGGTCCAGCTGCGCCAGCCTGCGTATGGGCACCATCACCCTGTACAGCCGGATTCAGGATACCCTTCAGCGCAGTGGCATCATCCTGTCGGACGAACTCATCACCGATGCCATCCGTGGGGAGAGCCAGCATGCTGACAGCAAGCTGATCGGGGCAGTGGTGGAGCAGGCCGTGGCAGCCTACTGCAAGGAACTGCTTAACGCTCTACGGGAACGCGGGCTGGATTTGCGGCTCCCCACGGTGTTCGCGGGCGGCGGCGCTGAACTCCTGAAGCCCATGCTGTACAGAGATGATCTCAATACAGTGGCTGTGCTGGACCGGTTTGCCAATGCCGACGGCTACAAGCTCCTGATGGGGTGAGCCTATGTCCAGGAGAAAACGCTACTATCTATCCTTTGATCTGGATAACCCAATGCATCGGGAAGCTGAGGCCCTGTTGGCGGGTCAGGCCAGCCGGCGGCGTACGGAATTTGTGGTTACTTGTATTCTGGCGGCAAGTCAGAAGGAAGGTCTGGAGCAGACCATCCGACAGGCGGTCAGGGACGAGCTGCGCCATATCAAGCTGCCGCTATCCAATAGACTAACGGAAGAAACAGACAGGGATGTTCAGCTGTCCGACCTCCCCGGCAGCCTTATTCATGCGCTGGAGGAATTGTGACCATGTTGGCTCACTTTCCCGTCCCTGATAAAAGTGCATACAGGAAAATACACCAAGATGGCTCACTTTCCGATGAACCCGCAAAGGAGTGAAATTGCTATGAAAGTGTCAAGCATCCTAATCCAGTATGACAAGGAGAAACTTGAAGCCATCCGCCGCTGTCTGAAGGATGAAGCAGAGTTGCAGACTGAGCTGACTGGCCGGCTTCAGACCCTGTATGAAAAGCATGTCCCGGAAGAAGTCCGCCAGGGCATCGAAAATCGGGAAGGATGATGTAACTGGTGAAAGAGTATAAAGGAAAGACAGGAAGCACAGCGAGAACTATGCGGACCCTTTTTATATCTGCCGTTCGCCCCTGCGGTCAAAAATGTCAGTACTGGGTGATAGGTTACGATGGATTTTTAAACCAATTGGAGCAGCAGGTGCCCCATCGGCGTCCAGGTAGCACCCCAAGTAAGCAGGCCTTCCGGGTTGGATTATGCTGCACCAAAGACAGCCCGCTGTGGCCGCCTGTTTGCCCCCGTGTGGCTTTAGGCGGCGGGGGTGGCACAGTAACACCTGCAGGCAGAGCCATGCACAATGTCAGGGCTTTGTGAAGGAGCCGGGGGAACTATCCTCCGGGCATTGGCTCATAAATTGATCTCTTTCAACTGCCGGTTTTAGGGGTGAACCATGGGGTCGAAAACGATGCTGGTTAAAGGCAGGTGGTCGCTTCGCGCCCACCTGCCGCCTCACACCGCCCCGCAATGCGGGTCGGGGACGTTCCGCCGGGTACACCTAAATAGGGTGTTGGTCACCTCCTGGGTGGTCAAAACCCTCTCAAACCTGCCGCTTGCCCTAGAAAACAAAGGTCTTTCGGAGGTACACCTGTTAGGTGGTTCCGGAGCTTTTTGGATAAGGAGGATCTGCTATGACTGAAGAAATCAAAACCCGCATCCCGCTTTGGCTCTATCCCAGCACCATAGAGGGTATGGATGCGATCCTGGCAAAGAATAACTGCAAAAGCCGCAGTGAATTTATTGAAAAAGCGATCCATTTTTACAGCGGATATATTTCCGCAGGAGACGGTATGAAGTATCTGCCGACCGCCATTACCTCGGCTATGTCGGGCATTGTCAGCTCATCGGAAAACCGTATGGCACGGCTGATCTTCAAGCTGGCGGTTGAAATGTCCATGATGATGAATATCCTCGCAACCACTGCGGACTTAGATGAAAACACCTTGCATCGGTTGCGGGGCAAATGCGTAAATGACGTGAAAAAATCGGTCGGCTCTGTTACCTTCGAGGATGTCGTAAAATTCCAGAAGGGTGATTGACCATGCCAAGGATTATCTTCAAATGCAGCTACATCAAAAATAATCCGGAGCATGTAAAGAACCTAATCGAGTATGTAGGAACGCGGGAAGGCGTGGAAAAGCTCCCACAGTTCAAACGGGACCAACCCGCTACCTCAAAGCAAATAGAGCGTATCGAGGATATACTTACCTGCTTCCCTGATTCCAAAAGCCTGTTTGAATATGAGGACTATAAAAATAAGCCGACTCCCGAAAATGCATCGGCGTTTATTACCGCCGCCATTGACCATAACCTGGATCAGCTGACACACCAAGAGGTCTATGTCAACTACATTGCCACCCGTCCCCGGGCCGAAAAGCTGGGCGGCCACGGCCTGTTTACAGATGAGGATGGGCCGCTGGCGCTGTCTCAGGTAGCCGAAAGAGTGGCGGAGCATACCGGAAACATCTGGACACCCATCATTTCCATGCGGCGAGAGAACGCGGCCCGGCTGGGATACGATAACGCCTCCGCATGGATAGCTCTCCTCCGTCAACAACGCAATATATTTGCCGAGCAGATGAAAATCGCACCGGAAAACCTCCGCTGGTATGCCGCCTTTCATGACGGTGCAGCGACACGTTGTCGCAAATAAACTTGAAGCGGGACTTACCCTGTGACAAGGCAAAAGTGACGGGGAAACAGTTTGTTTTCCTAACTGGTATTTTGAAGAGTGGAATGAGAGGGTAACGCCTTGAAACGCTCTCCCTGAATTGCGGCAAAAGGAATGGTGCGCAACCGCCAACCCTGATGCAGCCCGCTGAAGTCGGCTGAATGCACTCGCTGTGTACGTTATTGGAAACAAGACGATACGGCAAAAGCGAGCCAGAGGTGGCCGCGAGTGTTAGGCCGGGGGTCTATAAAATATCTATGGTGAGAATGCGGTCATGACCCGCTGACAAATGCCCGGATGTACGAGTCTAAAGGAAGAAGTTGTAGAAAATGCGACTGCTGTGAAAACAGCGCGTGTGGGGTAAAGTAAAAATCGTTGTTATGAAATACCCTGCGGTGTTACAGGCGCCGCCCAGCACGCAGGCTCATAGGGCAGCCTAAGGATATATGCAAAGATAGAAATACCGGAACGTGGTAAGGTTCGGAACGTGGAGCGGTTGCACGCTATGAAGCGTTGATTGGGAAAGCGGTCTCCAAAGACTGTATAACCAACCTTAATCCGGCTGAAAGCGCAGCCACAGTACCGATGAAGCCATAGAAATATGGTGGAGGGATAGGCTGTAGTCATTGGCATATTGTAAACATTTATCATTCTAAGCAAACACTCATAGGTTCGAGTAAGACTAAGAAAGGCCGAAATCATTAGAAAGTAGGTCGACTATGGCAACAAAAGGCAAGGTAAGAAAGCGTTCAAATCTGCGCCATGCGGAATATTACGATTTTCAGATGATTCAGGATGAACTGTATGCGGAGAGTTTAGGCGGCAAAGTCTTCAAAAATCTCGTTTCCATCATAACGCTGCCGGAAAATATAAAACTCGCATATCGTAACATCAAGAAAAATCATGGCAGTATGACTGCTGGCACAGACGGAAGAAACATCAAAAATTTAGAAAAGCTCTCTGATGAAAAGCTCATATCAATCGTTCAGCAAAAATTCGCATGGTATGTACCGCAATTCATAAGGCGTGTGGAGATTCCCAAAAGCAACGGAAAAATAAGACCGCTCGGCATCCCGACGATTTTGGACAGGCTGATACAGCAATGTATATTACAGGTGATGGAGCCTATCTGCGAAGCTAAGTTTCACGAGCACAGCTATGGCTTTCGTCCAAATCGCAACCAAGGCCATGCCATTGCGGAAGTAAACAGGAAAATGCAGATGCATGGTCTGCACTATGTTGTGGACATTGACATCAAGGGATTCTTTGATAATGTCAGTCACGGAAAATTGCTAAAACAGCTATGGACGCTCGGAATACGCGACAAAAAGCTGCTCAGTATTCTTTCGGCTATGCTTAAAGCAGAAGTGGCCGGAATCGGGTTCCCCGAAGCCGGTGTTCCACAGGGCGGTATCATCAGTCCGCTGTTATCGAACGTAGTGCTCAATGAATTTGACTGGTGGATTGCCAGCCAATGGGAAGAAATCCCCACGCGACACGCATATACGCGGTATGCAAAATCAAATGGCCTTCTCGACCACGGCAGCAAGTTTCGTTTTCTGCGTCAAACCAATCTGAAAGAATGCTGGTCAGTAAGATTTGCTGATGACTTCAAAATCTTTGCGCGGAGTTATCAGGATGCAGTCAAGCTGTTCCATGCGGTGAAAGGTTGGCTGAAAGACCGTCTCGGACTGGAAATCAGTCCTGAAAAATCCAAAGTCGTAAATCTCAAAGAAGAGTATTCTGAATTTCTTGGATTTAAGATGAGAGTAATCAAACGGGGCAAGCAGAAAAACGGAAAACCCAAATATGTGGTCGAAAGTCACATCAGAGAGAAGTCCCAGGAACTCATTGTTAAAAATCTTCGGAAACTGATTCATGATATGGAATTTCCAAGTCAGGGGTCAAGAAGTGAATATGCAGCGCTGTCGAGGTACAACTCCTATGTCTTAGGCATTCATAATTACTACAGCCTTGCGACGCGCATCTCCGAAGACTGTGCGAAAATTGCCTTTCGAATCCAAAAGAGCCTTGAAGTGAGGTTGCGAGGGCGAATCAAATCTGCCAAGCAAATGAAAAAGCGAAATATTCCATGTAAAACCCCACTATACATTCAGGAAAGGTATGGGACAAGCCAGCAACTGCGATTTGTGGATAAATGTGCGCTCATTCCTATGGGATACGCTCAGCACCGCGTCGCTATCAGCAGAAAACGCAGCATTAACGCATATACGCCGGATGGAAGAAGTGAAATCCACAAGCAGCTACAAAATATTAATATGGATACACTTCACTATTTGATGAGAAATCCGGTCATAAACCGGTCGGTCGAGTATAACGACAACCGGCTGTCACTGTATGCTGCGCAGTCAGGTAAGTGTGCGATCACAGGAGAAATTCTGGATAGGCACAACATCCACTGCCACCACAAAGTTCCACGATATATGGGTGGCAATGATACTTACCAAAACTTGATGTTGGTCACTGAAACTGTTCACCGTCTCATTCACGCCCAAAACGCGATTACCATTCAAAAATACATGGACATGATTCATCTAACCAAAAAGCAGACTGATAAGCTCAATCACCTCAGAAACCTTGCAAATGTTGAGAGTTGCTTAAATGTAACACAATAATGTCAATGATGGAAAGCCGTGTGAGCCGAAAGGTTCATGCACGGTTTGGGACGGGGGAAAATCTGAAGATAACATCAAAGGATTACCTATCGTCATAGAGCCATCACCCGCACTGCCATATGATCATTTACTCGACCGATCCCCGCAAGGGATACGTTACAAAGTCCGCGATTGAAAACATGCGGAGCAGTCTGGCACGGGAAATTTTTCGGCAGGACTTACTTCAAATTTACTCAGAGCAGACGATCCAGCGCAACACGCTGACAGAGCAGAGCCGGAATACCCTGCGGGAGCATTTGGAGCAGATGCGTACAGGAACCTATAGGAACACGGTGATTGAGGATCTGATGTCCAGGCTAGCGGAGAAACTGAAGCATACCACAGGAAAAAAGCAATATGGCTACCTGCAGATCCCGCTGAAAGAGCTGGTCAATAAGATTGTGGATGAGCTGGCAAAGGATGAGCGAGTCGCGGCAGCTTATGCTAAGTGGTATGAGCTGCGAAATGAAGTTCTCCGCACCTACAAGGACAAGTTGCCAGGGCCGATCCCGCTCTCACAGCAGAAGGAATTCAAGCAAATCAAAAACATCGTGATTGCCGAGGCAATAGACCTCGGCAATCATCGTCTCACTTTTGAAGGGGATGAAAATGCCGAGCCAACCCATGAGGAAGAAACCGCCGGCGGAGATGACACACCGGGTCCGCCCATGGCAGAGCCGGAAGTTGTACTGCATGAGGTGGTGGAAGATCAGGATTACAACTTTTATGATACCCCAAGCCCTACACCCGCATCGGATTCTGGTGACGAAGAACCTGGCAAACTGCATATTGCTTGGAACGACCGATATAAAGAGGCCCGAACACTTCTCTATGGCAACGATGATATGGAGCCGAACTTCGAGCAAGCCCTACAGCTGTTTTCGGAGGAAGCCGAGGACGGCAATGCTCTCGCCATGCACGACCTTGGCCGGATGTATATGGACGGGTTGGGTGTGGAGATGGATACAGATGCAGCCTCTTGCTGGTATGAAAAAACTCTATCGGCCTTTATGGATATCGAAACAGAAAAAGAAAACCGGTACATAGAATACCGCATCGGCAAAATGTATGCGGCTGGACTTGGCACTGCACAGGACTATGAGGAAGCGGCCGGCTGGTTTAATACGGCTGTTTTACAAAATCACAAATATGCGCAGTATTCGCTTGCCGGACTTTACTACCGGGGGCAGGGTGCTGCGCAGGATTTTTACACCGCCTTCGAGTTGTACCGCCGAGCCGCAAGGCAGCAGGTACCTTATGCCGATTACGAGCTGGCGAAAATGTACCGGGATGGGGTTGGTACCGAAAGGAATGCTGAGGAAGCGGAGCTGCATTTTGAAGAAGCCTTTTACGGATTTAGGAAGCTGGAAGAACAAAACCACGACGATAAGCTCCAATACCGTCTGGGACAGATGCTCTACACCGGTACCGGGACGGAGAAGGATGTGGAAGCAGCCATCGGCTATTTTGAAAAATCGGCACGACTCGGCAATGTTCATGCACAGTACATGCTTGGGAGGATTTATCTCGACGCAGACAGCGGTCATGAAAACGTCCTGCAGGCTATCCTGTGGTTGACAAAGGCTGCGGATAATGGCAACGATCTGGCGCAATACGCCCTCGGCAAGCTATACCGGGACGGAAATCATGTAGAAATGGATATACAGAAAGCCATTTCTCTGTTTACCCTTTCAGCCGAACAGGACAATTCCTACGCGGCATATGCCCTTGGTAAGCTGTATCTTACCGGAGTCGAGGTTCCCAAGGATATCGACTCCGCTATTAAATGGCTGACGCTGTCCGCTGAGCTTGGAAACCAATTTGCTCAATATACGCTGGCGAAGCTGTACCTTGCCGGCGAGGATGTAGTAAGTGACATCCCAAAAGTATTGGAGTTGTTCCTAAAATCGGCGGAGCAAGGCAATCAGTACGCCCAATATCAGCTGGGCCGGTTCTACCTGAAGGGCGAACATATTCCCAAGGATGCGAAGGCCGCCATTAAATGGTTAACCGCCTCCGCAGAACAAGACAATCAATACGCACAATACCAGCTAGGCAAGCTCTACCTGTTGGGCAAGGATGTTTCCCCTGATCGGGAAACTGCAGTCCACTGGCTTACGCACTCCGCCGAACAAGGCAATATCTATGCGCAGTTTTTTCTTGATCATCTGGACTCATTCCGTGATCCTTCCCTTCTTCTTGCGGCTACAAGGCTTCTGCATCATTTAAGCCGGATTTTCCATGAAGAAGAACGTAGGCTTCCTGGTGGACCGAGTATACAAGTTGAGAGCAAGCTGCGGCGGAAGATCAGGGAGAAAAAGCTTGCCCAAGGCCATGCTCCGGACGATCATGAACAGAAGATCACCACTTATTAAAGCAAAGGAGGGCTCCCATGAAGAAAAGATATCTTAGTCGGCAGGAAAGGAAAATGCCGCCTGATGAGAAAGCCAATCGTCTTACATTTACACCACCCGCTAGGCAGCGGGTGGCTTTTTTTCGCCGTTGCGGAAAACGCAGGTATTGATGAAAGGGGTGCTAAGGAATGGCATATGTTCATTTTACCGACGAAGAAAAACAGCGCGCCAACTCCGTCGACCTAGTGGATTTTCTTAAACGCCAGGGGGAGCAGCTCATCCGCTCCGGCCCGGAGTGGCGCTGGAAACGTCATGATAGCGTGACCATCCGCGGTAGCGAGTGGTTCCGCCACAGCCGGAAGGAAGGCGGTCGCGCTATTGATTTTGTTCAGGGGTTCTATAACTTGAGTTTTCCTGAAGCAGTACAATGGTTACTTGGTGGTGAAGCCGGTGTGGAATGGAACCAGACCTCCAAAAGCTCACCGGCACCTAAAAGGGAATTCGCGCTGCCGGGAGTCAATTCTGATATGCGCCGGGTCTTTGCCTATCTTATCAAGCAGCGGTTCATTGACCGAGATGTGATTACGCATTTCGCCCATGAAAAACTCATTTATGAGGATAAGGAATACCACAACGCCGTATTCGTAGGTTTGGACGAAAATGGTACCGCCCGGCATGCCCATAAACGCGGTACCTATACCCAAGGCGAAGCTTACAAGGGCAATGTGGAGGGCAGTGATCCGAGGTACAGCTTTCACTGGATCGGCAGGAGCAGTAAGCTGTATGTTTTTGAGGCCCCTGTGGATATGCTGTCTTTCATCACGCTCCACCGGCCGGGCTGGAAAGAACACAGCTATGTCACGCTGGACGGGGTATCAGAACATGCTATGCTTCAGCAGCTCCGGCAAAATTCCCACTTAAAGGACGTTATTCTCTGCCTGGACCATGATGAGGCGGGAATCGAAGCCAACGGAAGGCTGAAGGACATGCTTGCGGAGGATGGGTACACAAACACGGCGGTCAGGCAATCCATCTATAAGGACTGGAACGAGGACTTAAAAGCCAAACACGGTATGGAGCCGATTCCTGCCGAAGAACATCCTAAGCTGATACTCCTTCCGCAGGTGTGCGCCGTTTTGCCCGATTTGTGCTCGGCCCTTGGAACGCACAGGGATATCCGCACATTCCTGATCGATTGCTTTCAGAGATTGGAGTCTCTCGTAAATTCTCGAAAAACCGCACCGGAGAACACTGACACCGTTAAAGAATGTCTGGAGTGCATGGCGGCAGGTTCGCTGTTTTTGGCTAAGGAGTTATGCCGGCAGATGGGGCGTCCTGTGACTGCAGAACAGCTCGTTCAAAAACTGCAATCCAGCTACCGCCCCCATGTGGACAGGGGTTGGCTGCGCACCCGGATGGAGGATATACGACGGGATCTAACAGATATAGACCGTATCACACATAAGCCCGGAATCCGGGGGGTGGAAGACCAGAGGTACCTTGGCAGTTCCTATCTTCGCCTTGCTTTGGACTGTGTTAGGACGAGGATGTTCATTGAACTGGGGCCACAGGTTATGCTGCCGAAACAAGACCAAACCCGAAATTTGACCATGACAATGTAAGGAGGGAGCACCGTGCAGGCATCCCAAATCATTACGCTGGTCGCCGTGGCGCTGACCATGTTCGGCGTGATCGGCTTTTTATCCTTGCTGGCCCACTATTACACACTCAACGGTATAAAGTCCAAAACCGTAGGTGACGGGCAACACGGAACAGCTCGCTGGGCATCAAAGGGAGAAATCAAAACCACCTATACGGAAGTCCGGTTCGAACCGGAAAAATGGCGTAAGGGAGAGAATCTCCCTACTGCCCAGGGTCTGGTTGTTGGCTGGCGAAGGGCCTCACTGTTCGATCACACAGCGCCCCATGGCTATGCCCTGGTGGATGACGATGACATCCATTGTCTGATGATCGGCGCGGCTGGCGTCGGCAAGACTGCCAATTTTCTCTACCCCAACCTGGAATATACCTGCGCCTGCGGTATGAGTTTTATCACGACGGATACCAAAGGTGATCTCTACCGCAATTACGGTAGCATCGCCAAGGAGTTCTATGGCTACCAGGTAGCCGTCATTGACCTGAGAAACCCCACCCGCTCGGACGGCAATAACCTTCTCCATCTCGTCAACCGGTACATGGATTTGTATCTTGCCAATCCTCAGAATCTGGCGTACAAAGCCGGAGCAGAAAAATACGCCAAGATCACCGCCAAAACCATCATCAACTCCGGAGGCTTTGATGTGGCGTCTGCAGGGCAAAACGCCTTCTTCTACGATGCGGCAGAGGGGCTTCTGACCTCTGTCATCCTTTTGATTGCTGAATACTGCGAACCAAAGCAGCGGCACATTGTGTCTGTGTTCAAGCTCATTCAGGATCTGCTGGCACCCAGCGGCGTTAAGGGACGCACCCTGTTCCAGCTCCTTCTGGCTCACCTGCCGGACGAACACAAAACCAAATGGTTTGCAGGCGCGGCTCTCAATTCCGCGGAACAGGCCATGCAGAGCGTCCTCTCTACCGCCCTTTCAAGGCTCAACGCCTTTCTGGACTCCGAACTGGAGCAGGTGCTGTGTTTTGATACGGCTATCGACGCTGAAAGGTTTTGCACAGAAAAAAGCGCTATTTTTTTAGTTATGCCGGAAGAAGATAACACGAAGTATTTCATCATCAGTCTGATCGTTCAGCAGCTCTACAGGGAAATCCTCTCGGTGGCCGACGAGTATGGCGGCAGGCTCCCCAACCGGGTGATGATGTTCCTTGATGAAATCGGCACCATTCCTAAGATTGAATCCGCTGAAATGATGTTTTCCGCCAGCCGCTCAAGACGTATGTCCATCGTTGCCATCATCCAGAGCTTTGCACAGTTAGAGAAAAACTACGGACGCGAGGGTTCCGCAATCATCATCGACAACTGCCAGGATACAGTGTTCGGCGGCTTTGCACCCAACAGTGAATCGGC
Organism: Desulfitobacterium sp. LBE; assembly: GCF_007830365.1. NCBI lineage: Bacteria > Bacillati > Bacillota > Clostridia > Eubacteriales > Desulfitobacteriaceae > Desulfitobacterium > Desulfitobacterium sp. LBE. The sequence goes on from NZ_VLKD01000001.1 coordinate 4,152,773, forward strand.
ACAAATATTGTCGAAGGCCCTCGGCAGTAAGACGGTTATGAGCGGCTCTGTCAGCCGCGGGAAGAACGATCCCAGCCAATCCCTGCAGATGATCGAACGGCCACTGATGACCCCCGACGAGCTGAAATCCATGCCCAAGGGCCATTTTATCGTGACTAAAACCGGGGCCTATCCAATGCGGACACGGCTAAAGCTCTTCCTTACATGGGGGATCGTCTTCGGCAAGCCCTATGAGATTGCGGAGCAATCCGCCAGAAGAGTGGAGTACGCCGACCGGTTCACCCTGGAGGAAGAAATCATCCGGCGCCACGCCGCCTGTGTTGACGTGCCGAAAGAGCCAAAAGCTCCCGAGTCCGGATCAGGTGGAATGCTTCATACGCCGGGACCAGCAATCAATCTTGATCCGTTTGTTCAAAAGCAGGAGTCCACAAGGAGGTGACGCTATGGGGTACTTTACCTCCCTTTATTCCTCCGAACTGCCGCACCGCGCAAGGTCCGTCTATATGTATCTTTCCGACCGCTCCGATAAGGAAGGCAAATGCTATCCGGCGATTGGTACCATCGCCAGGGAGCTGAAGCTGTCCCGGAGCACCGTCAAGCGCGCCATTGCTGACCTGGAGAAGAACGGATATCTTCGAAAGGAGCAGCGGTGGCGCGAAAACGGTGGAAAGAGCAGTAATATGTACTATGTGAAGCGGCCAGATTCCGGGTAGGCGGGTATAAAATACAGACCTTCCCGTCAAGGGGAAGGTCTGACTTGTAAGTGAACTAAGGAAGGGTTCACGGTGAACCGTGAAGGTGAACCGCTCACTTTACGATATTTTATCAGCAGAAAAAGAATAATAAAAGGTAGATTATTAGAGATTAGCTTTTTCCCTAATGGAGGCCACCTCTGTAATATTTAGATGGATGGAGATGCTCTCCTCTTTTTCTGCCTGATTACACACCCCAATCATATCGAAATCAGGAATACAAAGGTCACTCTGCATACGTTGGTAAAGGCAATAGAGTGGGGATTGTTTTTTATTAAAATAATCTAAGTCAATACACAAGCAGAAAGCATATTGACGAAGATCGATATGAAGCATATACTATAACATATCGATAAAAATAGATGTGATGTGAAATTTATCGGAACCAATTATAAATAATCGACTATGAGAGAAATTGCAATAATTGAAGGTTTTGGAAAATAGAAATTACTTGCGCCCTGTTTAATTTTGCTGCGTCGTTATATAAAAATAAATAATACAAGGAGTTGGTTCATGGTGTTAAGGAGTAATGGTTCAACAAGCTGCGACTGTGGCCCTAGTTGCTGTGATGCCTCAAAAGATGTCAAAATGGGAAAAAGACGCATCATAATAGATTTTTTGTTTCTTGATGTAAGTGTCTGTACACGCTGCCAGGAAACAGATACAAGCCTTGATGAAGCTCTTTCAGAAGTATCAGCGGTTCTCAAGGCAACGGCTGTTGAAGTGGTTGTAAATAAAATCAATGTAATTACTGAAGAGCTCGCTAAACAATATAAGTTCGTCAGTTCCCCTACCATTCGAGTGAACGGTCATGATATTCAAATGGAGGTCAAAGAGAGTTTATGCGAATCTTGCGGCGATTTATGCGGCGAAGAAGTTGACTGCCGGGTTTGGGTATATCAAGGAAAGAACTATACGGTTCCACCAAAAGCAATGATCATTGAAGCAATATTAAAAGAAGTGTATGGAGGAGACAGCAAGGAGCAAGAAGTAGTGAAGGAGTACTCTCTTCCAGATAACTTGAAAAAATTCTATGAAGCAATGAAGAATAAATAGAAATTTATAACCGATACGGAAGTGGCTGTCGCTTGGCTGACCGTATCAGCGGAGCAGAGCAATCAGTATGCACAATATGCTCTCGGCATTGATGAAAAAGTTGTATCGTATAGGAAGGTTTAAAACCTAAAGATATTGTCAAGATAATAGGAAACGCAAAGTAGAGGTTTGTGTCATCACTAGGGCTGCTATTTTTATTACTAAGACTGATCAAAAATCGCCCTTATTGAATTAGGGAATATCCTGACATGACAGGTTTTTCCCTGATTGTTAAATGAAGAAAAGTCCGTTAAAATACCCTTGTGATATTGGCACGAAACAAAGAAAGAACCTTTTCGGACCCGGAAAGCTTTTCGATGTTGGAAAGGCCTTAGGATGGGGAATTAAGGAGTTCAAAGCTGAACCGAATGGGGAAAATGCTGTGAAAAATGAAATGAAAGATAAGCTGCAAGATCAAAATGACAATGTAGCGAGCTGAAAAACAGGATGATCGGCCCGAGCCTCGTAGCTAACTACTGGGTTCGGGTTCTTTACTACACGGAGATAATTGTGACCCTGTTTGGTATCCTATCATTACAAATAGTTAAGGCCTAAAAAGAATGATATACTTGTTGTGAAAGTTATTATGAAGAAGGAAAATATCTTTATAAAGACTTGGCTAAAGCCTGTTCTAGAAAGAAGGTTGGTACCGGTGAATAAATGCAGATCCGGTTTCTATGTCAAGCTCGTTATTCTACTCGTCTTTTCGATGCTGATTCTATCCGGTTGTCAAGGAACGGCGAATTTACCCCAAGTGAGTATCAAGCCGTCGGATCATTCCCAAACGAATCCACAACCGCTTGAGAATAAGGATGTCTTGAAGGTGGGGATATCCTCCGTCCTCTCGCCGAGAGAAACGGTTGAAAATTATCAACCCTTTGCGGATTATCTCCAAAAGAAGATTGGACGTACGGTTCAACTGGTGCAGCGTCAGACGTATCAAGAAATTAATGAATTAGTCAAGAACCAAGAGGTAGATGTTGCTTTCATTTGTTCGGGTGCTTATGTTGTCGGGGAAAAGGATAATCTGGAGTTGCTCGCAGTCCCGGAAGTAAACGGTAAATCGACCTATCAATCGTATATTATTGTGAATGCCAACAGCTCGATCCAGCAAATTATGGATTTAAAAGGTCAAGTTTTTGGTTTTACTGATCCGATTTCATTTTCCGGGACCATTGCACCCACTTATATGGTTACTCAGCTTAAAACAACGCCTAAGGATTTTTTTGGCCGGGTTGTTTATACCTACAGTCATGATAATTCGATTAAAGCCGTTTTAGATAATGTCGTAAGCGCGGCAGGGGTGGATTCCTTAGTCTATCAGTATGCCGTGAGCAAGGATCCAACGCTTAAGAACAAATTGAGGATTATCGTTGAGTCACCGGAAGTGGGGAGTCCTCCTGTTGTCGTGAATCATCAAATTGACCCCAATCTTAAAACAGCCTTACAGGAAGCCTTACTCCAGATGGATAGTGATCCAATCGGGCGGAAGGCTTTAAAAGCACTGCTATATGATCGGTTCGTTCTCCCCAACCCTAAGGCTTATGAGCCGATTGAAACAATGGTTAATGCCATTCCTGCCCTTGCTCAACAGGAGCCGAAAGGATAAGTTGATTTATGAAACAACGAATGACTCAACGAGTAATTCAATTTTTGATGAAAATAAAAATTCAATATAAAATCCTTGGTTTAGTGGTTGGGGTTGTTGTGCTTTTAACAACTATGATGGTTTGGCAAATGGGAAATGTTTTAACGACGAATCTGCGGGATCAACTGGATAAACGGGCCGTTTCAATTGGGAGTGATGTAGCTGCCCGGGCGACCAACGATTTGCTCATTAATAATACGTATTCGGTCTATGAGATGATTAAAGAAACTGTTAAAAACAATCAGGACGTTCAGTATATTTTTATTGTTGATCCTCAGGGAAATGTTCTGGCCCATACTTTTGGGGAGGCTTTTCCGGCAGAACTACTGAAAGCCAACCCCGTGGATTTACAAGAGAGATATCACCTAACGGCTTTTCAGACAGAAGTAGGGGTTATTCGGGATGTCGCGGTTCCTATTCTTAACGGAAAGTTAGGGATAGCCCGGGTGGGGATGGAAGAGGCTGGGCTGCGCAAGGCCGTTTTATCGATGGTTTGGAGTTTCCTGGCCATTGCTTTATTTGTGTCGGCTGTAGGTATTATGGCAGCGGTTATTTTAACACGGGTTTTAACCCATCCAATTCATAACTTGGTTTCTCTCACTCAAAAGGTTGCCCAGGGCGATTTAAAGGTTCAAGGTATTGTGCATTCGGTAGATGAAATCGGCGTTTTGACGAAAGCCTTTAATCAGATGACGACAAGCTTAAGTGAAAACGACCAAGAACGTGAGGAACTTCTCCAACAGCTTAGAGAAAAAGAGGAGATGCGGGTTCAACTTCTGGAAAAAGTGATGACAGCACAGGAAGAAGAGCGAAAGCGAATCTCCCGTGAACTTCACGATGAAACGAGTCAGGCACTGACATCGTTAATGGTCAGTTTAAAAGTGCTTGAATCCGAGGCTACTTTGCGGTCAGTAGGTGAGCGGCTTCAAGAGATGCGGCAAGTGGTTTCTCAGACGCTGGAGGAGGTTCATCATCTGGCCCGTGAGCTTCGACCGAGTATTTTAGATGATATGGGTCTTGTTCCGGCACTTGAACGCTATATCCGGGATTATGCCCAGAAGTACGGGACTGAGGTGGATTTCCATACAACCGGTTTTGAGGGGCAGAGAGTTTCAGGCCCTGCTGAGGTCGCTCTCTACCGGATGATTCAAGAAGCTCTAACCAATGCAGCCAAATACGCGAAGGCTCAATCGATTTCCGTCCTCTTAAACTGGAGAGAAAACTGGGTTACGGCCATTATCGAAGATGATGGGGTTGGGTTTGATCCGGGAAATGTGACATCGAGTCCCAGTCATGGATTAGGGCTTTTCGGCATGCAAGAACGAGCGTCCTTATTAGGAGGCTCTCTAAAAATAGAATCGCAGCCCGGCACAGGAACCACGGTTTTTATCAAGATCCCTGTCAAGGCCGACCTTGCTGAGTAGCGGAAAGGGGGTATGAGAATGGATAAAAAATTGAGAATCCTTTTAGCAGATGATCATGCGGTGCTTCGGGCTGGCTTAAAGGTTCTTCTCAATGCCGAGCCGGATTTTCAAGTGATTGGAGAAGCGGCTGACGGAGAGGAAGCAATCGCCCAAGTGGAGGCACTGCGACCGGACCTGCTGCTTCTGGATTTGACGATGCCGAAGTTAAACGGAGTGGAGTGCATTGAAACACTTGTTAAGAAACATCCGGATCTGAAGATTTTAGTACTCACGATGCACGACGATGAAGAATACCTTAAGGCGGTGCTCAGAGTTGGGGCAAAAGGGTATGTCTTAAAAAAGGCCGCAGATGTCGAACTTCTATCCGCCATTCGTACCGTCGCTCGTGGCGAGATGTTTATTTACCCTACGATGGCAGCCGCTATTATGTATCGCCAGCTAGTCGGCCCGGCTGAACCGAAAAGGAAAGATAAGAAGCTCAAGCAGCTGAGTGAACGGGAGGAAGAGGTTTTGCGGTATCTAGCTTTGGGGCATACCAATCAGGAAATCGCCGACTTGCTTCATGTGAGTGTTAAAACGGTCGAAACGTATAAAGCCCGTCTTATGGAAAAGCTTGAAATGCGCAAGCGTGCTGATTTGGTACGCTATGCGATAGATCATGGAATTATCGAATAAGTGCAATGTCTTGTTCGAGTCAGGAAAAAGCGCTTAATATCAGGGAAATACCTGACATTAAGCGCTTTTTTTTATCGGGAGAAGGGGAACTTTTTATAGGAGTTTACCTGCTACATAACTCTGCAGAAGAATTTAGAATAAGGGTTGATGAGAACATTCATCAGCCTCCGAGTTCATTTCAACGACATGTAGAAATGAACCGATAGGGTGCAAAATCAAGGTTTTGTGCCTGCCCGTATTTGGCGAAGGTGGCGAAAAAACATAAGGAGTTGAGAAAATGGGAAAACGGTATGCTATGGTGATTGACCTACGCAGATGCGTAGGCTGTCACGCCTGCCAAGTGGCTTGTAAGAGCGAGAATAATGTACCCCTTGGCGTCTTCCGTAACTGGGTTGATGAGCTTGAGACCGGCAAATTCCCCAATGTCTCCCGCCATCGTCTGCCCCGCCTCTGTAACCACTGTGAGAACCCGTCCTGTGTGAAGGTTTGTCCGGTGAATGCCACAACACAAAAAGAGGACGGAACGGTGGTTATTGACTACAGTCGTTGCATCGGGTGCAAATACTGTATCGCAGCCTGCCCTTATGATGCAAGGTTTATCAATCCTGAGAGAAAAACAGCTGAAAAATGTGACTACTGCTATGCCCGGGTAGAAGCAGGGTTGCTTCCTGCCTGTGTCAATACGTGCATCGGTGGGGCTCGTGTTTTCGGTGACTTAAATGACCCAACCAGTGAGGTTGCCAAATTAGTCGCTACCCAGCCGGTGAAAGTCTTAAAACCGGAAACCAACAACGCTCCTCAGACCTATTACATTGGGGCCGATGAAAAAGCGATTCGTCCTAACTATACTGAGATAGTGGGAGGTAAGAGATAATGCCTACTATTCATTTGTTCCAGATAACCCATGAGATGCCTTGGGGCTTACTGATCGCCATGTACCTTTTCTACACGGGAATTAGTGCCGGTGCGGTACTAGTTACGAGTTTAGGACCTGTCTTTGGGGTCAAGGAGCTCAAGAAAACGGCTCAAGTCGGTGCCATCATTGGACTCTCCTTACTCATCATTGCTCCGATTCATTTGATCTTCGACTTGGAGCAGCCGCAACGTTTTATTAGTCTCTTGTTTAATTTCCATGCGACTTCGCCTATGTCCTACGGAGTCTTTATTCTCCTTCTTTATGGAATCGCGTTACTCTTCTATCTTTTGAACTTGAAGCAAGGGAATGAAAAGAATATCAAAACCTTTGGTATGGCTTCTTTCGTATTAGCTTTAGGCTTAGAAGCGTACACCGGTTTCCTCATTGGTAACGTCCAGGCTCACGCCCTTTGGAATACCGCATTAATGCCTGTGATCTTTCTTTTCTCTGCTCTCGCTTCAGGGACAGCAATGGTTCTTATTGTTCTGAATTTCTATGAAAAAACGTCAGGAAGTTCCTTGGCGAATGAACGACAAACCTTAGCCCAATTTTTCAAGTGGTTTACTCTTGCAGACTTTTTACTGATGGTTATCCTTGTCATTGTTCTTCTTAACGGAAACGATGCTCAATATGCCAATGCATACTATCTCCTTCACCAAGAAGGTCTTACATTTATTGGCTTAGAAAACGGGATCGGTCTACTTTTACCGTTTGTTCTTCTCTCACTTGGTTCTTCAAAAAAGTCCTTTGTCAATGTATCGGCCGTTTTAGTCATTTTAAGTGCTTTGGTTATGAGAATTACCTTTGTCGTCGGAGGTCAAACACTCCCCATGACGGGCAATTCGCTGATGGAATACTCCCTTAAGTCCAGCCACCTTATTATTGCGATTGTTTTGGCAATTGTGGGACTTGGCGCGATGGGTATACTTCTTAAAACCTTCGTCGCAAATAAGCAATCGACCATCTCGAATACCAAGAAGGGGGTTGTTTCTCAATGATTGTTACACGCCGTAAGTTCTTACAGGGAGCTGCTGCTTTAGGTACCTCCTTAGCCGTTGCTCCATTGGCCTTTGCCAAGTCGGATTCGGATATTCCCAGTTGGAAACAAGGTTCCCCAGTAAGTGATACGTTAGATACCGATTCCGGTGTTCAATTAGTCTATTCTACGTGTTTAGGCTGCCGCAGCGACTGTAGTCTTCGCGCTAAGATTAAAGACGGTGTCCTCTTAAAGCTTGATGGTAATCCCTATAGCCAGATGACCCTGGATAATCCATTGCCCTATGCTGCCGATCCTCAAGAAGCTCGTAAAGCTGCCGGTAAGCTATGCTCCAGAGGTCAAGCGGGTTTACAGCTTTTATATGATCCTTTACGAGTTCAACAACCCCTTAAAAGAGTTGGTAAACGCGGCGAAAACAAATGGCAAGCCATCAGTTGGGAACAAGCCTACAAAGAGATCATTGAGGGCGGAGACCTTTTTGGTGAAGGGAACGTTGAAGGGTTAAAAGCGGTTCGCGATTTGGAAACTCCCATTGACCCGGCAGCCCCTGAACTTGGGCCGAAGGCAAACCAATTTATTTTCTTAGCGGGTCGGATTGAAAATGCAAGGGCTGATTTTTCCAAACGATTTGTCAATAATGGTCTTGGTTCGATAAACTGGTTTGATCACACCACTGCGTGTGAACAGAGTCATCATATTTCATCTGCTCAAACCTTTGCCGGGAAAAATAACTTAAAACCGGACTTCGAAAACGCAAAATATATTGTAAACTTCGGTGCCAACTACGGAGAAGCCAATTTCCCGATGAACGGACTTAGCCGAAAGTTAGCTAACTTTCGTGCCAAAGGCGGAAAGCTGGTCACTGTTGATCCTCGTTTCTCTGTCTCAGCATCCCAATCGGATGTTTGGGTGCCCATTCTTCCTGGCGCGGATGCGGCCTTAGCTCTAGGTATGGTTCAATGGATCATTGATAACAAGCGCTATGATAAACCCTTCTTGGAAGCACCTTCTAAAGATGCCGCCGCCAAAAAAGGTGAAAGCAGCTGGACCGATGCGACGTACCTGATCCGCGAAGATAATGGAAAGTTCTTACGCGGGGATGAGCCTGGCCTCGGCGGGACGAAAGAGGATTATGTCATTTTGGTGGGCGGAACACCGACACTCGCGGGGAAGGCTGATGCTGGGGACCTGCTTGGTGAAGTGGCTGTCAATGGCCTCGCTTGTAAAACGGTCTTCCAGAGACTCAGTGAACGTGCCAAGGAAAAATCCCTTGAAGAATACGCTAAACTCTGCGGAATTCCCAAAGAACAGCTCATTCAAGTTGCGGATGAATTTAGTTCTTATGGAAAATTAGCTGTGGCCGACTATTATCGCGGACCGGTCCAGCATACCAATGGCTTCCAGAATGGTCGGGCAATTTGCATCCTCAATCTCCTTGTAGGGAATATTGATCATAAAGGAGGGTATCAGGTTGGCGGAAGCAACGTAAGTTACGCCGGAGATAAAGGACCTTATACCATCTCTAAACTTAACCCTGGTTCGGTCGCACCGAAAGGGATTCGCATCTCCCGGGAGCAGGCAAAGTATGAAGACAGCTCGGAATTCAAGGCTAAGGGTTACCCGGCTAAACGTCCTTGGTTCCCCCTGACGAGCAATGTTTATCAAGAAGTTATTGCAGGAATCGCGGATGGATATCCCTATCCCTGTAAGATCCTTTGGCTGCATATGGGTACGCCGCTCTATACTGTACCGGCCATTAAAGAAGCTTTGACACCGGCACTCAAGGATACGAAAAAAGTTCCACTCTTTATCTCGACAGATATTGTCATCGGCGATACCACGATGTATGCAGACTATGTCCTGCCCGATGTTACCTATCTGGAACAGTGGTGTGTTACAGGGGCTGCTCCGACAATCTTGGGTACATCGACTTCGGTTCGTCAGCCTTTGACCAAGGTTTTCCCGAACGCGAAATCAGTAGAGAACATGATGATCGATATTGGAAAAATCATGGGTCTTTCCAACTTTGGGGATAACGGATTCGGCCCAGGAATGCCTCTCAATAAGGAAGAGGACTGGTATCTGAAATTAGTGGCTAATCTTGCTAACACTTACGCTAAGATTCCGGGTGCAAGTGAAGCCGAACAAATTAAATACATTCTGGACCGTGGTGGAATATTTGCTCCAGATGGGGCCTACGACGGTTCGCTGATGAAAAACAAGATTGGAAATCTTTGTAGCCTTTATGCAGAGAAAGTTGCCACAACGAAAGATTCGATGACGGGCCAAAACTTTGATGGGCTACCGCTTTATCAACCGATCATGAATGCCAAAGATGAAGAGATTAAAGATGATGACTATCCGTTTATTGCTACGACGTACAAGACTGCTTTCCATACTCAAAGTCGTACTGTAAGTGCTCCCTGGCTGATGGAAATTCTTCCTGAGAATTTCATTGAAATGAATGACGAGGATGGCACCAAACTTGGACTGAACAATGGAGATACGGTGAAGGTGAGCGGCCCAACGAGTAAAGAGGGAGTCCTGGGCAAAGTCCTCCTTCGCCCAGGAATTCGCCCAGGGGTCATCAGCGCTTGTGTGGGATTTGGTCACTGGCATTACGGCGCTGCGGATACCATCATCGATGGCAAAACGGTAGCCGGCGATAAGACTCGTGGTAAAGGAGTTAATATCAACTACGCGATGCGTCTTGATGAGTCCATCGGGAACGTTTGCCTGGAAGATAAGATCGGCGGGAGCTGTTCCTTCTATGATTCCCGAGTTAAGGTTGAAAAGGTATAATCAACGTCAAAGGATAATGATACCGAAATAAGTAAACCCCATAAATTGCACCCCATTATTTGCAAGGGATCCAATAAGTCAATTAAGATGGTGCAGAGAGGGCTCTGCACCATCATTGCATCTAAGTGGAAAAGGGAGATTTTGTGTTATTAATGGTATTGCGGGATACTATCGTTATAGATATAAATCGGGGAGGGTCCCAGTATGGAGCATGAAAATACGGAGCAAACATCTTTGCCGGGAATTAAAGAAGCGGAGACTTCTCGTGCAGTCCTCTATAATCTCTTCGCCACACTTCTCGCTCGTAAGACAGATGATACTTGGCTAAATCCTCATTTTCAAAAGCAACTTCAGTTCGGACTTCCTGATTCCGAAGGGAAAACAGAGGTTTTAAGCGCCCTGGAAAGGGCTCGAAAGGATTTGGGCTATTATCAGGAGCTTCAACTCGATTATGATCGATTGTTTATCGTACCCGGACCGAATCTGACCTTTCCCTATGAATCGTGCTACATCTGTCGGAATATCGACGGAACGTTTGGCCGGCTCTGGCAGGAACCGGCTCAGGATATGCAACGAATTCTTAAGGAGTGGGAGATTGAATTCGCTGAGGGTTGGGATCTAATTCCGGATCATATAGCTGTTGAGCTATTCTTTATGTCTGAGCTTTGTCAAAGACGTGCGAATGCTAAGGGACCGGATGATGGAGCGGCTATCAGGAATTGGCAGGTAAACTTTTTCCGTAAGCATTTGTCGCCTTGGGTTTTTGAATTTCTTAATAGTCTGGAAGAGAAGGCTGAAACGGCTTTTTATCGAGGTGGAGCGAGACTTCTGTATGAGTTTCTGACAGAGGAAAAGATAGATCTTGTTTTGGATGAAGAAGAATAGTTAATCCGAAGAATGTCCATTTAGAAGGTATACAGCAGTGGGATGTTAAGCTTTCTTGGTGTAGTGAACGTTGCTCGGAAAGGGATGCTAACCAAGCAATATATAGAAAAGTTAAAGATGACAGTGGTCGTGAGTATGTCTATCTTTTGGATGAAGCAAGCGGGAGTCATGTAAGTTATATCTTATTTTGTCATAACTTATAACTATAATTGTCGTAAAATATCATAACCGTTTGTCATAGAAGCTACTAATCCCATAACGATGAGTCACTCACCGTTATGTTTTTTTTATTAAATAACTATTTTATGGAATTACTAATTTAAAAATGATTGCTGTTGACATTATGAAAACCTGTATGAACCAAGAACGATCTAGATTAAAGTAGTAAATTAGGCTATTATTAGCCTGATGGGAGGTGGAATGATGTCCAATAAGCTTTTTACACGCAGGGAGGCAATCTGGATTGGGACCCTTAGCCTGTTACAGGTGGGTATTCTTACTTCTACTTCTGTAGGCTGGTGGGACCTTAAGCCTAAAAAAAGTCAAACTGAAATAAGCTTTACAGATCTGAAAGAACCCCCGAAAAGCCAATCGCATAGTGAACAGGCACTTCTTCGTATCGCCGTTGCATCAGTTATTTCCCCCATGGAAAATGTGGATCTTTACGGGGATTTATTAAATTTGCTCGGTGAACGGCTTGATATGCAGGCGCAAATGGTCCAACGAGGAAATTATTCGGATACTAACCTTCTCATTGAGAATGGGGATGTTCAAGTTGCATTTATATGCTCTGGTGCCTTACTTGGTAAAGAGAAGGCCGAACAAGCCGAACGAATCTTGGTTGCCCCGGAGATTGCAGGGTCATCCAAGTATAGATCCTATATTATTGTTCCTTCCCATTCGCAGGCTCATTTTTTAAAGGATTTACGTGGACAGACCTTTGCTTATACTGATCCACTCTCTTTCTCTGGCCGCATCGCTCCTCAATATATGATAAAAAAGGCCGGATTCAATCCTACTACCTTTTTTAATAATACAATTTACACTTACAGCCATGATAATTCTATAAAAGCTGTTGCCGAAGGACTTGTTCAAGGGGCTGCGGTAGACAGCTTAATATATGACCTTACCATGTCTCGACGGCCGGAACTTTTGGACAAAATAAAGATTATCGACCAGTCAGAGGAAGTAGGCAATCCTCCCGTTGTGGTTTCCTCTCAAATCGATCCAGAGCTGCGGGCTCGTATCAAAAACGTCCTCCTCACCTTGCACTTAGATGATGAAGGACGTAAAGCCTTAAGACTCCTTCAATTTGACCGGTTTGTTCACGCAGATTTAGATCTTTATGATCAGGTCTGGGAAATGTCCCGTGAAGTGGGGGGAGGTTAATGGTCATTATTAAGAAATTATTTTATTGGCCCCAGTCTGCCCCCATTAAAATAAAGATTATGGGCATTGTTATGCTTTTTGTCTCTTTATTGGGATTGATCGTAATAATGGAAACTCGCTCACATATGCAGCAGATTTTGAGAGAGCAGTTAGAGCAAAGGGGACGTGCCATTGCCAGTGATGTAGCAGCAAGAAGCGCTAATCCCTTGTTGGTAGGGGATTCCTTTAGCCTATATGAAATCGTTCAAGGACTTTCATCCCATTATGAAGATGTCCGATATCTTATGATCTTTGATAAGAATGGTGAGCTTTTGACGGATACTTTTGGCGATGGTATCCCTAGTGGGCTCACTAATTTAAGATCTATTCCAGCTAACCTTTCTTATGATGACACCTTCTCCTTTAACTCAGATGAGGGAGAAATTATCGATGTTCTTGTCCCTATCGCTGAGGGAAAAGTAGGTTGGCTGCGGCTTGGTATGTCAGAAATCAGCATTTATAGCAGTATTGATCAATTATCTCAGCTGCTCCTTATTACGACCGTCATTATTTCGCTATTAGGAATCTTAGGTGCAATTCTTATCTCTCATTTAGTGACAAAACCGATTCGCGATCTGGCCACCGCTAGCCAGGGAATTGCCTTAGGTGACTACAGCTTACGTGTATCCACTTATGGTGCCGATGAAATAGCCGATTTAGGACACAATTTCAACGCAATGGCCTCCAGCATACAAACTTACGCCAAGGAAAGGGAAGCTTTGGTAGAGGAGCTACAAGCCAAGGAGATTGTCCGCCAAGAATTGCTCAAGAAGGTCATTTCTGCCCAAGAGGATGAGCGTAAGCGCATTTCTCGGGAGCTACATGATGAAACCAGCCAAAGTCTAACCTCTTTGATTCTTGGCCTAAAATATCTCAGTGAACTAGAGGAACCAGTCAAAAATACAGCAATGGCTTCTGAACTTAAGGATCTGGCTTCCTCAACCTTAAAGGAAGTCCACCGCATTGCTGTGGAACTTCGTCCAACAGTCCTTGATGATATGGGCTTGATTCCAGCCATTGAACGATTTGTAAACTTTTTCAAAAGTCAATACCGCATAGATGTGGATTTCCACGTCCAAAATCGCATTGAAAGCCGTTTACCTAACGAAATCGAAATCACTCTTTATCGGATTGTTCAGGAAGCCCTCACAAATGTGGCCAAGTATGCGGAAGCTCAAAACGCAAGTGTTGTCTTGGAGATCAAGCCTGAATATGTAAATCTCATAGTGGAAGATGATGGAAGAGGCTTTGATATAGATCTTGACTATAAGTCTTCGGCCAGCGATAATCATCTGGGAATTGCCGGCATGCAGGAACGAACTTCACTCTTAGGAGGTGAGTTCACCATCGAGTCCTCCCCAGGTCAAGGAACTACGGTGTATACCCGTATACCTATGGAAAGGAGATAGATAGATGACTCGTCAAATCAGACTATTCCTAGTAGATGATCACTCTGTTTTGCGTAGCGGACTGAAGATGATTCTTAATTCCCAAAAGGATATGGTGGTCATCGGAGAAGCAGAATCCGGTTCAGATGCCATCGCTAAGATCAAGCAAATCAATCCAGATATAGTTTTATTGGATATTTCCATGCCTAAGATGAGCGGCTTAGAAGCTTTAGAGAAGTTATCAAAAGTTAGCTCGGCAAAGATTTTGATGCTCACCATGCATGCTGATGAAAAGTATCTGCAGGAAGCTTTAAAAGCTGGAGCCAGTGGCTATGTGCTTAAGCAGGCCGCTGATACTGAATTACTTCAAGCCATACGAGATATCGCCCAAGGCGAGATCTACCTGGACTCTAATTTGGCACAGAACCTGGTAAAGTCTATTTATAGCCCCCGGAAAGAAAGCAACAGCTCGGATTCAAATCTGACTGAACGTGAAAAAGAAGTCTTGCGCTATATCGCTTTAGGCTATACTAATAAGGAGATTGGGGAATCTCTATTAGTCAGTGTTAAAACTGTAGAAACGCATAAAGCCCGCATCATGGAAAAACTTCAATGTCACAAACGATCCGATCTAGTCCGCTATGCTCTTGAACACGGGTATATTTCCACCTAAATATTAAGATTTTAGTAAAAATTATTAAAATAATTTTGGTTTAACGAGTAGGGGTTTTCCCCTATTCGTTTTTTTGTATCCTTAATCTAAAGTCCATGAACAGCAGATTTCCATGAATAGTTTTCGGGTTAACTAGCGAACCACACTGTTTTGCAGTCAGGGTATTCCCTGACCCTTCGGGGTTCTTACCGATTTATCTTACTTTTATAATTGATAAAATCAAATATGAAAGTAATCACAAAATATTAAAGGAGGTCACAGTATGGAATTGCATGCACCATGGGACATCCGTGTAACACTGGATTTGTTCCTCGGTGGGTTGGGAGTCGGATTATTCCTCCTCTCAGTCCTGCTCACAGTCTATGACAAAAATCGTTATCACAAACTCGCTGCAATGGGGGCCTACTTGGCACCGGTGCTAGTCGGTGGAGGGGTTCTTTTCCTTCTATCGGAACTTGGTCGACCAGCACGTTTCATTTACACACTTCTTAATTTCAATCCCCAATCTATAACCTCCTGGGGAAGCGTTGTCCAAATGATCTTCGTTGTTCTTTCCCTCATCTACGCCTGGCTTTATTTCAAAAACAATACCTCCGGCTCTCTATTTAAGGGTGTAATGGGATTGGGTGCAGTATTCGCTCTCTTTGTCGGGGGATATCATGGTCTTTTACTTTCATCCCTTGGTCGTCCCCTTTGGGTAGGAGGTATGGTAACCGCTCTTTTCTTAGTTTCCTCTTTATTAGGAGGCACTGCCCTCATGTTGCTTATCAAGGCACTTGGTCTATCCGTTGGAGTTCCCAAAAGCGCCTCCAGCGAAGTCGCTTCTGCATCGGAAGTCAAAGGCTTTAATTTCGGTTTCTTGGTGTGCATTCTCAGTGCACTGCAGCTGGTTCTATTAATAAGCTGGCAGGTCTCTCTGACCAGTAGTGGTTTGGAACCAGCCGCCACTTATAGCAGTCTCATGGACCAATATAGCGGCCTATGGATAGGTTTGGTCCTGATCTGTGGTTTGATTCTTCCCCTTTCCGGCAGCCTCTATTCCTTAATCAAAGATAAGACGGCAGAAATGTCCAAGGGGATGGGCCTCGTGCTTTCAGTCCTTATTATCGTTGGCGGCTTTACCTTCAAGCATCTTGTCCTGTTAACCGGTCAGATTAGGCTGCCTTTCTTCTTCTAAAACCCCTAATCAATAAAACACTTGCATGAATGCAATACCCGTGAGCAATAAGAAAATAATGTGAGGTGGACTCAATGAAAATTACACGCAGAAGATTTCTGCAAGCTTCGGCAGCGACAGGGCTCTTAGTTGCTGGAACCGCAGGTCTTCCAGCACTGCAAGCTCTCGCCCAAGGCGAGAGTACAGCCTCCAGTGAAGGAAAATGGGTGAGCACCCTCTGCCAAGGCTGTACCTCCTGGTGCGCCATGCAAGCCTATGTGGTCAATGGCCGGGTGGTCAAAGTCAGAGGAAACGAAAACAGTAAAGCCAGTCACGGCAAAATCTGTCCAAGACCTCATCTGGCTATCCAACAGGTCTATGATCCAGATCGGGTCAAGGTTCCCATGAAGCGCACTAACCCTGTCAAGGGACGTAATGAAGATCCAAAGTTTGTCCCCATCACCTGGGAAGAAGCCATCGATACCATTACCGACAAAATGATGGAACTCCGTGAGAATAACGAACCCGAGAAATATGTCTATTTCCGGGGCCGCTATGGGGGAGCCACCGATATCTCCTATGATGCCACCACCAAGGTCTTTGGCTCTCCTAATAATATCTCCCACAGCTCCATCTGTGCGGAAGCAGAGAAATTCGGCCCCTACTATACAGAAGCTTATTGGGACTATCGGGATTACGATTTAGCAGAAACCCGCTATGTCCTCAACTGGGGAGCAGATCCCGTTGCCTCTAACCGCCAAGTCCCCCATGTCATGAATATATGGGGTAATGTCGCGGATCAAGCAACGATTGTAACCATAGACCCGCGTCTTTCCGCCTCGGCCGCTAAATCCCAGGAGTGGATGCCGGTTATTCCAGGGGAAGATGGTGCCCTGGCTGTAGCTATTGCTCATGTTATTCTTACTGAAGGGCTATGGTATAAGGACTTTGTCGGAGACTTCAACGAGGGCGTCAATCTCTTCCAAAAAGGAGTGACCGTTCCTGAAGAAGCCTTTACCGAAAAATATACTTCCGGCGTAGTTAGGTGGTGGAATCTGGAGCTGAAGGATCGCACACCGGAGTGGGCAGCTGAACGTGCCGGAGTACCTGCAGAGCAAATCATCCGCGTTGCTCGAGGATTCGCTAAAGCCGCACCCCGTGCCATTTCCTGGCTGTCCCCCGGCACTTCTATGCAGGTTCGTGGAGCTTATTCCACTATGGCGGCTCATGCCCTCAATGGTTTGGTAGGCTCAGTCGATAACGTGGGAGGAACCTTAAGAGGCTCCAGTGTACCCACCGGCAAAATCCCTAGTTATGAAGCTTACCAGGACGATATCTCCAAAAAGGGAACCAAGGCTAAAAAGATTGACCAAAGGGGTACTAAAGAATTCCCAGCCTTGAAGGATGGTAAGTCCGGTGGTGGTGTTCTTACAAACCGTGTAGCCGATGCCATGCTGGATAAAAATCCTTATGAAATCAAAATGGCGATTGCCGATTGGTGTAACCTTCCCTTCTCCTGTACCGGTGCTCAGCGCTGGGAAAAAGCCCTGGAGCAGCTCCCCTTCCTGGCCCATATTACCACTAATCCTTCTGAAATGACCCAGTATGCAGATATCGTTCTTCCCGCACCGATGCATGTCTTCGAGAAGTGGTCCTTCAACAAGAGCAAAGCCAATAAATATGGATTTGCCTCCATTCAGCAACAGGTTATCGAACCTCTTTGGGATGTAGTCAATGATGAAACCGGTGTCTCCTGGCTTATAGCCGAGTCTTTGGCTAAGAAAGGCTTCCCCAACCTCCTGGATTATTTCAGCAACGAATTTAAAGATCCCGAAACCGGTAAAGCACCAAGCAATCACGAGGAATTCACGATGATAACTCTCAAGATGCTAACTCATACCCTCTGGGATCCCAGTGCCGAAAAAAAGGGAGATAAACTCAATGGCTGGCTGGATTTCGTGGACAAGGGAGTTTGGAATAGCGTCGAACCACCTTATTTTAAAAACTGGGAAAGCTTTGGCACCAAGACAGCCAAGTTTGAGTTCTATAGTGAAACTCTAAAAGCGGCTCTCGAAGGTCATGCTGA
This sequence comes from Desulfitobacterium sp. LBE, assembly GCF_007830365.1. Taxonomy (NCBI): domain Bacteria; kingdom Bacillati; phylum Bacillota; class Clostridia; order Eubacteriales; family Desulfitobacteriaceae; genus Desulfitobacterium; species Desulfitobacterium sp. LBE. Next base: position 4,170,698 of record NZ_VLKD01000001.1, read on the forward strand.
AAAGCATAATACTACAATCGATGATGTTATGCAGGCAACCCACTACCTGGCCCGGGGAGAGCAAGCCTTTGTTCCCCACTATGAAGAGCCCTTGCGCCATGGAGATGCCGCAGAATACCCCTTCATTTTCTTCGAGCATCGTTCAAGACTGAATCGGGAAGGCCGCTCGGCCAATACACTTTGGTATCAAGAATTCAAGGATGTTGATCCCGGTGATGAGCCTTGGGATGACGTTGCTAAAATCAACCCTGCAGACGGAGCAAGCTTGGGTATCAAAACCGGAGATGCCATCCGTATTACCTCTCCACAGGGAAGCATCACTTGTACCGCCAAGCTCTGGGAGGGTGTTCGCCCCGGAACAGTGGGCAAATGCTATGGCCAAGGACACTGGGCCTATGGCAAGATTGCCTCTTTGGAATATGGCAAAAAGCCCCGGGGAGGCAACAACAACGAAATTCTTCCCTCAGACTTCGAGCGCTTAAGCGGAAGCACTGCCCGTCACGGTGGCGTAACCCGCATCAAAATTGAAAAAGTTTAATTCACAAAACGCGGAGGTGAATAACATTGGCACGATATGGAATGGTCATTAACTTGCATAAATGCGTCGGCTGCGGAGCTTGCGGCATTGCCTGCAAGAATGAAAATAACGTGGATCAGGGGATGTTTTGGGCCCATCACATTAAACAGACAACCGGTGTCTTCCCCAATGTAACCTACGAATATGTCCCTACTCTTTGCAACCACTGTGATCATGCTGCCTGCGTCAGAGCTTGCCCCACCAAAGCCATGTATAAGGATAATCAAGGGCTGACCCTTCATAATCCTAATAAATGCATTGGCTGTAAGAGCTGTATGCAAGCCTGCCCCTATGAAGTGATTAACTACAACTCTAAGGAGCCCCATGGTCATTGGCGGGATAAAACCTCTGTCATTGCGCAGTGTACAACCAATGGTGCTGAAACAGCCGAAAAAGTCGGCGAAAAAATCCCCTACTACAACCCTGACCGGGCAGCTACCTATGACGGCATTCGCCCCAAGGGCATCGTTGAAAAATGCACCCTGTGTGATCACCGCCTGGCCAAGGGAGAAATCCCCTACTGTGCTGCTTCTTGCCCTGCTGATGCTCGAACTGTTGGTGATTTTGATGACCCCACAAGTGAAGTTAGCCAGCTAATCGGCAAGTATGGTTATAAGCAATTAAAACCAAATGCCGGCACTCAGCCCAAAGTATTTTACATCAGGAACTTCCACCATTCATAAAGATTCATGAAAAATTGCAAACGGGTCAAAATCGGCCCGTTTGCACAATGCTTAATTGAAAGGTTGGGTTAGGAATGGTTACTCACCTAGATACTGGCACTATAACCCAAGCAGCAAACTCCTATAAGCTTCTCTCCTTGCTGTATGGTTTCCCCTCTGAGGCAATGGAAGAAGTGCTATCCCTTCTTAAAGAAACTCTTAAAGAGCATAGACCTGATTTGATTCCTGTGGTATCCGAAATGGAAGACTACCTTGTTGGCATAACAGATTTTGAAGTTCTGAAAATAGAGCATGCAAAATTATTTGTTGGACCTTTTGATCTATTAGCACCACCCTATGGCTCAATTTATATAGATGGGCAGCGCAGACTCATGGGCGATTCCACTATTAAGGTATTAGAAGCCTATGGAGACGCTGGGCTTAAGTTATCTGATGAATTTAAACAACCTCCTGATCACATTATTACTGAGCTTGAGTTCGTCTATTACCTTATAGCGAAATACCTTGAGACGAAGGATAATCAATGGCTTACTATGAAAGATACTTTTATGGACAAATATCTAAAGTCTTGGATAGCTGACTTTACCAACAGAATTGAAGAAAATGCCCAAAGTCCTTTTTACAAAGGATTAGCAAATTTAACTTTAGAATTGGTCAGCTAATTAAGACATTAGATAAATATATGGGGTTAAGCAGAGTGCTGAGTAATGTTAACAGCATAGACAAAGGCCAGAAAAAACGACATAAATGTGCCGTTTAATCTGGCCTGTTTTATATCTTTTCATAAGGTAGTGATTGCATTCTGGAATGCCAGATCCGTTCAGCCGTGCAGCCTATTGTGAGTGGAAATAATTCGCGTTAAGAATATATTTGTTGGACTAATTTCTTCATATTGACGCTCTTCGATATGAGGCGTATAATAGACATATCGATAAAAATGGATATGAGGTGTCGACATGAATATGGAAAATAAATATCAAAATAACGCAAAAGTCTTTAAAGCGCTTTGCGATCCGAATCGGCTGATGATTATGGAAATGTTGCAAAGTGCTGAGAGATGTGCCTGTGAAATCCTTGAGGATTTGCAGATCGGACAATCAACCTTATCACACCACATGAAGATTCTCTGTGAATCAGGACTTGTGGATAGTCGGAGAGAAGGAAAGTGGATGTACTATTCTTTTAATAAGGAGGGGTGTGAAGCTGCAAAGAATCTGTTGGCTGAAATAACAAGTCAAAAAGAAAATAATAATGTGGGAGGTCGTAAATGTGAATGTTAAGGCTCCAGCGAAGTTATCTATTCTCGATCGCTTTCTAACTCTATGGATTTTTCTTGCCATGGGGATAGGGGTGTTAGGGGGATACCTCTTTCCAGGCCTTGCTAAGACTTTAGAGAGTATGAGTACTGGTACGATTTCATGGCCTATAGCCATCGGTCTTATTATTATGATGTATCCACCGCTGGCAAAGATAAAGTATGAGGAAATAGGCAAAGTAGCCCAAAATAAAAAGGTTCTCCTACTGTCCTTGGTTCAAAACTGGATAATCGGCCCTGCGTTGATGTTTATCTTGGCTGTCTTATTGTTACCTGATATGCCGAATTATGCCATTGGTCTTATTATTATTGGTCTAGCACGTTGTATAGCCATGGTTATTGTCTGGAATACGTTGGCCAAAGGAGATAATGAATATTGCGCTGCTCTAGTCGCCTTGAATTCTATCTTCCAGATCCTACTGTATTCGGTATATATATATTTCTTTGTCACCGTCTTACCTCAATGGTTAGGACTTTCCTGGGGTGGGCAAGTGGTTCATGTTGCCATGGGGGATGTAGCTAAGAGCGTTTTAATCTATTTAGGAATTCCTTTTGCAGCTGGTTTTTTAACCCGATTTATTTTCTTAAGAATTAAGAACAAAGAGTGGTATGAAAAGGTCTTTATTCCTAAAATATCGCCTCTTGCTTTAATAGCTTTGTTATACACCATTATTGTGATGTTTGTCTTAAAAGGACAATTTATCGTGGCACTTCCTTTTCATGTGGTTCGTATTGCCATTCCGCTGTTAATCTATTTTGCCATTATGTTCTTGATCAGTTTTTATATGTCCTATAAGCAAGGTGTCAACTATGAGCAGACAGTAACCCTTGCCTTTACCGCAGCCAGCAATAACTTTGAGCTTGCCATTGCTGTTGCAGTTGCTGTTTTTGGAATCGCATCGGATCAAGCCTTCGCAGCCGTTATTGGGCCACTCGTTGAAGTGCCTGTGATGATTGCTTTGGTTAATCTCGCTTTTTACTTTAAGAGAAAGTACTTCGATAGAAAAGGGGTTGCAAATTCTAGTATCTAAAGAAAAGAAAAATAATGTTTGGGTATTAAATAATTTTACAAATAAATAGGAGTGATTAAAATGAAGAAAATACAAATCTTTGAACCGGCGATGTGCTGTCCTACAGGCCTTTGTGGTGTCGGCGTTGACCAAGAACTCCTCAGAATTTCAACGGTCCTCAGTGCCTTGAATAAAAAAGGTATCGAGGTTGAGCGATTCAATCTTACAAGTGCCCCAATGGAATTCGTTAATAATAAAACCATTAATGACCTCCTTAATACTAAAGGAGTCGATGATCTACCGGCTATCGTACTTGACGGGGAAATTGTCTTAACAGGAAGATATCCTTCCAATGATGAATTTTGTAAAATTTTGGATTTACCCAGTGGAACTTTAAACGAAAAATCTAATCCATTTGAAGTCACTACCAAAAGTAGTTCAGGTTCCTGTGATTGTTCAGATGGGGGATGTTGTTAAAATGAAGGCATTTACTCCTGAAAAGATTAAATTGACAAAATATCTTTTCTATACGGGTAAAGGTGGTGTCGGCAAGACTTCAACAGCCTGCGCTACCGCGGTGAGCCTTGCGGATAATGGCAAAAAAGTTTTGCTTATTAGTACTGATCCTGCCTCCAATCTTCAAGATGTTTTCAAAACTGATCTTAGTAATAAGGGTGTGGCAATTAAAGAGGTACCTAATCTTGTAGTGGCTAACCTTGATCCTGTACAAGCGGCTGATGAATACCGCGAAAGCGTGATTGCACCTTATCGGGGTAAACTTCCCGAGGTCGTTATCAAAAATATGGAGGAACAGCTTTCAGGGTCTTGCACCGTTGAGATTGCAGCTTTTAACGAGTTTTCGCAATTTATAACGGATGAAACAATGCAAGAAGAGTATGATCATATCATTTTCGATACGGCACCGACAGGTCATACGCTGAGAATGCTTCAGCTTCCCTCGGCGTGGAGTCAATTCATCAGTGAAAGCACGCATGGGGCATCTTGTTTAGGGCAACTCTCTGGTTTGGAGAGTAAAAAGGAAATGTATAAAAAAGCTGTAGAAACCTTAGCAGACGGTGACTTGACAACCCTTATTCTGGTTTCGCGTCCCGAAGAAACTCCGCTAAAAGAGGCTGTGCGAGCGTCGAAGGAGCTGGCGGATTTAGGAGTAAACAATCAAGTATTGATATTAAACGGAGTCCTTGCTTCCTATGATGATGCAATTTCCGAAAGTCTTTATCTCAAGCAACAGAAGGCACTTGAAGAAATGCCAAAGGGTTTACAGAACTTACTCACCTATACGGTGCCACTCAGAGCGTATAATGTCACGGGGATAGAAAATGTCCGAGCTTTGCTCACCCAGGATAACTTGATTATTCATAAAGAAAGAATTCAGGAAGAAACCATTCCGCAGCTTAAAGATGTCATTGATGATCTGCATGACACCCATAAAAAGGTCATTTTTACGATGGGGAAGGGCGGGGTCGGTAAGACAACGATTGCAGCGGCCGTTGCCTTGGGATTATCGGAAAGAGGGAAAAAGGTGCATCTTACGACCACAGATCCTGCGGCCCACCTCCGATTTGTCATCAATGAGAAGAGCGGGATTACCTTAAGCCACATTGATGAGCAGGCAGAACTCCAAAAATATCAAGAGGAAGTCCTTTCTAAGGCAAGAGAAACAATGTCGGAGGAGGATATTGCCTATATCGAGGAAGACTTGCGTTCTCCTTGTACCCAAGAGATTGCAGTATTCAGAGCGTTTGCCCAAATTGTCGAGAAAGCCGAAGATCAAGTGGTGGTTATCGACACCGCGCCGACAGGGCACACTTTACTTTTACTGGATTCCACCCAGAGCTATCACCAAGAAATTAAACGTTCACAAGGCGATATTCCGGAATCGGTGAAAAAACTTCTTCCGAGACTTCGCAATTCAGAGGAGACGGAAGTCATCATTGTTACCCTTGCGGAAGCTACACCGGTCTACGAAGCGATGCGTCTTGAAGGAGATTTGAAACGGGCAGGGATTGCGACGAAATGGTGGGTTATTAACTCTTCTCTGTATCGTACAGGAACCACCAACCAATTATTGGCGGCAAAGGCAAGCCATGAGATCGAGTGGATCAATAAGGTCGATGAACATGCAAAGGGGAATTTTGCTGTGATCCCGTGGAGCGCCGAAGACATTAAAGGAGATAAACTGCTTGAACTCTAATTTTCACCAATGACTAAGTGAGGGAACTAATAATGAGTAAAGTAAAGGTTGCTTTTGTCTGTGTACACAATTCTTGTCGTTCACAGATGGCTGAGGCTCTGGGTAAAAGATTCGCTTCAGATGTTTTTGAGTCGTACTCAGCCGGTACCGAGACAAAGCCTGCTATTAATAAAGACGCCATTCGGATCGTAAAACAGCTTTATGATATTGATATGGAAAAGACTCAAGTTTCCAAGTTGATTCAAGATATCCCAAAGCCGGATATTGTGATTACGATGGGGTGCAATGTTAATTGTCCGTATGTACCGTGTAAGTACCGAGAAGACTGGGGTCTTGAAGATCCAACAGGAAAAAGCGATGATGAGTTTATCGAAACGGCAAAAGTCATCGAAGATAAAGTTTTGAAACTTAAAGAACGGATAATGAGCGGTGAAATTAGTGCTTAAGTATTAAAAAAGAATTATCTGGCTTGGACACTTGGATTCTAATCCCTGATACCAAGGTATTATTGTATGGTGTGCTGCTGGTAAAGGGATCGTTGGAACGACCGAAATCTTAAATCCTCTGGCCATTGCAACTCGATAAAGCGATCTCTCATCGAACGCTGATCTTACCCCAGTTGGGTGCACCGGGCGTAAGTGCTCATGAGGTAACCCGGCATTCTGGGTTGAAGGTTGTTTACGGTTCGATAGAGGCCATGGCAGAGATGTGTTTAGTAAAACTGAATAAAGTCAAGGGCAAACCTGCCTAAAGGCAGGGACGCAAAACCGTAGGATCTAAGGTGCTTAAAAGGCGCTATGATAGCCTGGTTGCCAATGTTGCAAGCCTGTCTTTTAGACAGGCTTTTGTTGTATATGCTTTACAACATTGATTAATGCTTCTCAGGTCTGCCTTTTGCTGACATTTGTACTTGGCGAAAGGGGGCCTCAGGATTCATTGCCGCGCTTACCGTTATCAATTCATCAGGAGGTCGAAATAAAGACAGAGCACTTTGTCTATACGGCCTCCCATCAATTCAATACCGCCGAAAACCAGCACTTCGCTTATTGCAAAGTGCTGGTTTTTTCTTAGCGGTTAATTTCACAATATTCAGGCAATTGGGTGCGAAAAACTTTACATGCTGCACCGCTTTCTGCAAAAGCACATCAGTTCCGAATTGCCGCTCACCTCCGCTTGTTCTTCATTTCCAGATTTAAAAGATCGCGAAATGGAGGACAAGCCGATGGCTAAATTAGAAAAAAGGGTGAACTATCGTAAACAGTATCCCGGTTTAAGCGATGAACAGATTGAGGCACTGGAAAAAAGCGACCGCAAGATGGAGTACCAACAATACGACCTGAAAGCAGAGCGGTACCGGATTGACTATGTTAAGCGGACCGTTGCATTCGTTCCCAGCCGGGAAGACTCCTATGAACGGCTGCTGGAGGAAAACCGGCAGTTTGCCGATGAGCGGGTAAGCGTAGAGAATGCTGCAGTGAAAGCGGTCATGCTTGAGAAAATGCAGACTTGCCTGGAACTCCTGGCACCGAAGGAAAAGGAGCTGATCACTGAGCTGTTTCTTAAAGGCAAGAGCGAACGGCAGCTGTCAAGGGAAACCGGTATTCCTTATATGACCATTCATGACCGGAAGATTAAGATTCTGGGCAAATTAAAAAAACTCATGGATAAGTAAAAATAGTTCCGTGCAACCCCCTCACTCAACGTGGAAATAAGTGAGGGGGTTTCTTTATGCCCTTTCTGTTCTTTGAAAACTAAAAATCCGGCAGCATAAATACATGAACTGTCCAGCCGTGCTGAGCGGCAGCGACGTTGACAGGCGCGCCAAGACTACCTGCGGATGGGTGACAGGTATCCGTCGAACCGATGGCATCGAAGGCGACGAGCGGGAATGCCCGGTCATAAAACAGCCCGTGGTGGGCTGTTTCGCAAGGAAATGGACAGGGATAATGCTACTTCCGTCCAGCCACAGCCCTGCTGCAAGCAGGATCAGGCAATGGGGGCGGCTCGCAGAGATCCTGGGAGAGGTGAGATTCCTATGGTGTTTGCTTAACCGGCAGACTGTTTATGCTGCCGCCCTGTAAGAATCATGGATTCTTTTGTGCTTCGGGAAGTAGTGTCGAATAGAGGCACGGCAACTGTTTTGGAAATGAAGAACAAACTCATCACTTTGATCTTAGATACTGCGCGGCGGGGCTTAAAAGTTCCGCCGTGTAGAATCTAAGCTAAATCTTATATATTGGTGGGATAAAAATGACGGATGATAAACAAAAGGCCTGGGCTTACCTGCGAGTTGGAGCTTCCGGGGATGCAAATTATTGCCTGAAAAAGCAAAGCGAGGTACTCTCGGACTATGCTAAATGGCAGGGATATGAGGTCGTCGGAATAGCTCAGGATATCGGCAGTGGCCCGGATTTTAAGCGCAACGGTCTGGCTATAGTGGCGGAAGCCGCTGCTGCAGGCGAGATGAAGGCTCTGTTCATTGCAAGTCTTTCCCGGCTTGGCAGGGATGAAGTTCCAACCATTGACTTTCTCCGGCGGCTGAATGAACAGGGCATTAAGATTTTTTCGGCCAAAGAGGGTGAGATCAATGCTGCTCTCTTTAAGATACTTTCCCCGCAAGTGGTTGACGCTTTGATGAATTTAGCGAATCCGCGAGTCCTGGAACATCCTTATTTAGTGGCTTATTCTGAGCGGGATGACATCTACGTTCCCCATGTCTTAAAGGTAACTCCGAAAAATATCGCAGCCTTTATTGCTCAAAGTACGACCGGAGAAGGAGGTGACGTGCTTATCACCACACCCAGTGATGTGGCCGTTATTTCAACCCATGATGGCGTTATCGAATATTGCTCGGATCGGGATTTTTTAGAAAATAAACTACTTCCTATGCTTACTTCTATGCAGCAGGGGGATATGGAGATCCCTGATGTGGAGGAAATGGCTGAGGGAGGTGTTCTTGATTCCCGGCAGGAAGCTGATCCGGAACGGACGGAAACAGATGATCAGACTCTGGAGGATAATCCGAGCATGACTCTTAAAATGGAATATTAGGCGTTGGGCTAAAATCTTACTTCCGTCCGGTCACTGTCTGCCTAGAATCAGGAGCGGTCAATGGGTTATTTTCGGAGGTTCCGGGGTATCACTCATTGCCGGATCCTGGATGAGTTGCAGTTTCTAAGGGGGGGATGAATCGGCAGCCCGTTTATACTGTCGCTCTCCAAGATTAGGGATTCTTATGCTGTTTTGGAAAGTAGGCGTATTGAAGCGCGGTAATTGTTTTGGAAATGCCTGCAGGGAGATCCCTTTGATCTCAGATAGCCGCGGCAGAGGAAATTCTCCTGCCGCATCCATGTGAGATTAAAGGCCGAAACTAAGGAGGAATCGCAATGAAAACGTCAAGACAGAACGAGATTATAGACGAAGACCGGGTTATTGGCTATGTATACGGCTATGACTGAAATCTGAGGGCATTTTATTTTGAAAATACCATGGCCAGCATCACTAACTTTATTATGCTCCACGGGGAAGATGAGGATAAAATGATTTTGACGGACAGACTCGATCGTCTGACTCTAAATACCTTCGGAGCAATCATCAACCGCTGCCCGGATCAGACACTGCTTCAGGAAATTCTGCAAGACCTGATCCCCATGCAGATGGGGAAAAAGAGCCTGAGAAAATTCTGTGCGCGGATGAAGCAGATTTCCAAGCTCTTCTGGCGGGGGAAGAAGAGCAGTTTGCTGAAAGTGAGCTTGGATGCTGTAACGACAACTGTCACCGGAAAGCACGGAATATGAAAATAGCTGAAGCGGCAGGAGAGAGTGCTCCTGCCGCTTTCCCATTAAGTAAGAAAATAAAAATGGGGGAGATTGTGATGAAGGAATGGACACGCGCCTGGACCTATGGCCGAATTGATGCGCCGGAAGATACCCGCGGCAGTTTAAAAGGCCAGCGGGATGACCTGTTTGATTATGCCCGACAGATGGACCTGGAGGTTGTGGGATCTTCTCAGGATACCGGAAGCAGTCTGGAGTGCAGCCAGAACGGGCTGCTGGAGATGATGAAGGCTGCCAGGGACGGCAAATTTGAGGTACTGCTGATCATAAAGATTGACTGCCTAAGCCGGTATCCCGGAAAAACCCTTGGGTTACTCCGGGAGCTGGAGAGGTTGAACATCCAGGTTTTCTCCCCGCTAGAGGGCCAAATCCATTCGGACTCGTTTAAGATTTTTGCTGTGCTCAGGGGAGGTGAGTTGGGTGTCCAAGACCCAGGAAGCCAATGAAGTGAAATACAAGGTGGCACTCAAACTGCTGGATATCATGCTGAGCAAGGGCCTGATTACCCTTGCTGAATACCGGAAAATAGACGCTTTGAACCGGCAAACCTTCACACCGGAACTTGCCGAAGTATATGCGTAATAACACTAGCTATCCTGAAAATGGTGTGGTAATGTGTGTTGCTGACAGAGGTCAAAAAAGGTCAAACCAGAAGGGAAGGAGAAAGCCATGGCCAAGAAGATCACGAAAATTGAGCCTGTTCAGCACCAGATTGCCCTGCAGTTACAGCCGAAAAAGCGGGTTTGCGCCTACTGCCGGGTCAGCAGCGACTCCTGGGAACAGCAGAATTCTTTCACCGCCCAGTTGGAATATTATCAGCCCCTGATCAAAGGGCGGGAAGACTGGGAATTCGCCGGGATCTATGCCGATGAAGCAAGAAGCGGAATGAAGCTGCAAAAAAGAGATGACTTTTTAAGGATGATGAAGGACTGCGAAAAGGGCCGGATCGACATGATTATCACGAAATCCGTGACCCGCTTCGCCCGAAACACCGTAGACAGCATCCAAGCGATCCGAAGATTAAAGGAACTTGGCATTGCTGTCTTTTTTGAAAAGGAAAACATTAACAGCTTGTCAGAGAAAAGCGAACAGATGCTGACCATCTTAAGCTCGCTGGCCCAGGGGGAAGCCGAAAGCGTCTCCACCAACAACAAATGGGGTATTCTCAAACGTTTTCAGGACGGCACCTATATCATCAGTACACCGGCTTACGGCTATACCAACAATGGAAATGGAGAACTGACCATTCAGGAGGTAGAAGCTGTCGTGGTCCGCCGTATTTTCCGGGACTACCTGAACGGCAAGGGGACCCACATAATCGCTAAAGAGTTATCGGAAGAAGGCGTCCCCACCATCTGCGGGGCTGAAACATGGCAGGCCGCAGTGATCAAGGAGATTCTCATTAATCCGGTTTATACCGGAAATTTGCTTCAGCAGAAAACCCTGACCACAGAAGTGATTCCCTTTAAGCGCAAAAGAAACCGGGGCCAGTTGCCTCAGTACCTCATCGAGCATAACCATGCGGCGATTATCCCTCAAGAGGCGGCCAATGCGGTGATTGACATCTTTGCTTACCGTCGCAAGCAGATGGGCTTGGATGATCCGGCGAAGTGCCAGAACCGCTATGCCTTCAGCAGCAAAATACACTGCGGTGAATGCGGCGGTATTTTCCATAGACTGAAGCTTTACGTCGGCAAGCCTTACGAAACGATCCAATGGGGTTGTATCCGGCATATTAAGAACGGCGAGCAATGTGGTCAGAAGGCGATCCGGGAAGATGCCATCCAAGGCGCTTTCACCGTGATGTGGAATAAACTCATAACCAATTCTGACAAGATCCTCATCCCGCTGCTGGAGATGCTTAAAAAGCTCCGGGTCGATGAGGCGCAGGAACAAGAAATCGGCGCATGCCATAACCGCATCATGGAACTGACAGAGCAGGTCCATATCCTCAGCCGCTTGGCCGCGAAAGGATATATGGACCCCGCTGTTTTAATCGAGCGGCAGAATGCTCTGGCCATCGAGCTTGCCGCAGTGAAAAAGAAAAGAAACCAGCTTCTGGATAATAACGGCTTTGACCGGGAAATCGCCGGGACGGAATTGATGCTGGAGCTGATCAGAATAAATCCTCACGTGATTGAAAAATACCGTGAGGATTTATTTTTGCAGGTCATAGATAAAGTCATCATCCAGAAAAACGGGCAAATCACCTTCCGCCTTATCAACCAGCTGGAGCTGTCCGAATCCTGTCGGAAGGAGGGAGCACAAGATGATACAAGGCAATATGCCGTTCGGCTATAAGCTGGCGGAGGGAAAAATTCAGTTTGATGAACCCAAAGCCACGGTGGTCAAAACAATATTTGCCGATTATCTCGCCGGAAAATCCACTCGTCGGATTGCCAAACAGCTGGCCGAAAGGGGATGTTTGAATGGAAATAACAAGCCCTCATGGAGTCATGGGTCTGTGGGCAATGTCCTGGAGAATGTCAACTATCTGGGAGATGAATTCTACCCGCAGCTGATTGAGCGCGGATGCTTTGAACAGGTCCAGAAACTCCGGAAAGAACGCCGTGTACAGCTGGGAAGAGGCATTCACCCCAACAGCACCAATCACCAAGAGACTTTCAGCGGCATGCTCCGGTGCGGACAATGCGGAGAGGGTTACCGCAAGTACAAAGAACGCAGCAGTCGTAAGGCCAAAAAGTCCGTCTGGAGATGCAAACGGTATCTCATCAAAGACAGAGTGTGCTGCCGCTGCGGTTTCCTCACGGATGAACAGATCGAAAAGGCGTTTGTGGCTGTGGCCAACCGCATTTTGACCCGTATGCAAATCCTTGACCGCAAGCCAGCCAAAGCCCCTGTCCTTTATAACCGTGAATTTCATCGCTTGAACCAGCGCATTCAGGAGCTGGAAGCCGAAGGGCGGTATTCGTCCCCGGAGCTTCCGGCTCTTCTTTTTAAACGGGCCCAGGCTTGCTATCAAACAGCACAGATTGATGACACGGATTATCAGACCGGGAAGCTGAAACAGGCGTTTTCAGGCCGGCAGCTGCTCGGAGCATTTGACCGGGAGCTGTTTCGGGCAACGGTCAAGCAAGCCACAGTCTATACCGGCCAGCGGCTGGTGTTTGAATGGATCAATGGTTTAACCATGGAAACCGGATATTGAGCAAGGAAAGGATGAGAGCATGCACAAGCGCAAGCCTGAAGCAGAAAAAAAGGCTCAGCCCTCAAGGATAGCCTGCTATGCCAGGACCGGCAAAGTTGAGCAATTAAGCCCTGAAGCTCAGAGGGGTTATGTTAACGAACGGCCCGAAATTGGCGGGAAAGGAGCACACCATGATGCAGACGGCGGCAGTTAAGAAGAACATCTCCGTGATACCGCCCCAGCCGGAATATGACCGGAGCATCAAGCCTCAGTTTAAGGCTCTGCGGGTTGCGGCCTACTGCCGCGTCAGCACTACTATGGAACAGCAGGAAACCAGTTACGAAGCCCAGATCTCATACTATACGGAAAAAATCAAAAGCAATCCCAACTGGAAGTTCGCCGGGATCTATGCCGATGACGGAAAGTCTGCAACCAATACCAAAAAGCGCGATGATTTCAAGGCTATGATTGGGGACTGTCTGGCCGGAAAAATCGACATGGTCATCACCAAGTCGGTGAGCCGCTTCGCCCGAAACACCGTGGACAGTCTGCAGAATATCCGCAAACTCAAGGAGAAAAACATCGCCGTCTTCTTTGAAAAAGAGGGTGTCAATACGCTGGAGGGCAGTGGAGAGCTTCTGATCACCATCTTAAGCAGCCAGGCTCAGGAAGAGAGCCGGAACCTGAGTGAAAACACCCGCTGGGGCCTGGTCAGGCGCTTTGAAAAGGGCATCGTCTCGATCAACCATAATAAATTCTTAGGCTACACTAAGGACAAAAACGGCGAGCTGGTCATTGTGCCGGAGGAAGCGGTGCTGGTCCGGCGGATTTTCCGGCTTTATCTTGAAGGGAAAAGCCTTGCTAAAATCTGCAAGATTTTAGAGTCGGAAGGGATCAGAACCGTCACTGGTTTAAAGAAATGGCGCTCCGGCGTCATTTATAAGATGCTGAGCAACGAAAAATACATGGGTGATGTCCTCCAGCAAAAGACCTATACCATTGATTACCTCAATAAAAAGCGGGTCGAGAATAACGGCATTGTTCCACAGTATTACATCGAGGATGATCATGAAGCCATCATCCCCAAAGAGCTTTTTTACAGAGTACAGGAGGAAAAGGCCAGACGGGCTGGTCTAAACAAAACTACCGCTGCCCGCAGGGCAAAGCAGGAGAAGGAGAAAAGCAAATACAGCTCTATATACGCCCTGTCGGATATCATGGTCTGCAAGGAGTGCGGCCAGCCATACCGCAGGCAAATCTGGTCGAAATACGGACGGAAAAGTGCCGTGTGGCGCTGCGAGAACCGCCTGAAGAACGGCACCAAACACTGCAGGCACTCTCCGACCTTAAAAGAGGAGGTCCTGCAAGGTGCAGTCATGACCGCCATCAACAGTGTGGTGGAGAATCGCGGTGAGTTTGTCGGGGCCTTTCGGGAAAATGTGATCCGGGTCATCGGCAGTTACTCCACTAAAAACGTACCCACCCAATATGACGGGGAGATTGAAAAACTGCAGAGCCAGATGCTGGCCTTAATTGAGGAGAATGCCAGGAAGGGCTCGGTCGCGGAAGAGTTTGACCAACAGTATCAGGGAATCGCGATGCAGATCAAGGACCTCAAGCAGAAGAAGCTGGAGCTGGCCCGGGAACGAAAGCAGGCGGAAAACGTTCAACAGAGAGTGGTCGGTATGGATGCCTACCTGAACAGGACCACCTGGGAGGTGCGGGAGTTTGATGACGACTTAGTCCGCAGGCTTTTGCAGAACATCAGGGTCATCAATGATGAACTGCTGGAAATCCAGTTCAGGTCCGGGATTGTCATGAAGCAGCGGGTGTCTTATTTCGATTGATCCAAACGGCAGGAAGGGCTGACCCTAGCTGTTCCTGCCGTTTTATTCATGGAGAAGGTGGTATGGAACATGATGTGTGACTCTAAAAAAGTGGGGCGGCTTAAAGAACGATATCCCGAAGGAACCCGCATCCGGTTAGCAGCCATGTCCGGAGAAGCGGATATGCCATCGGGACTGCAGGGTACCGTGGATCTTGTGGATGATATCGGTCAGCTTCATATGAAATGGGACAACGGCCGTTCCCTGGCCCTCGTTCCCGGTGAGGATCACTTTACAGTTATCTCAAGACCGGAGCTGAGGCAAGGGCAGAAACGGAAACCGGATGCGCCGCTCATCGGTGCCAACGGCAATATATTCAACCTGATGGGCATCGCTTCCCGGACTTTGAAAGAAGCCGGACTAGGAAAGGAGGCTAATGAGATGTTCGGGAGAGCCAGTGCCTCCGGCAGCTATGCGGAGGCGCTGAGTATCATCGGGGAATATGTGCATTTCACCGAAGTGAAAGGGCTGGATCAGTCAGAAAATGAGGTCGAACAATTCGGCCTGAACATGGAATGAGAGGATGCATTACTAATGAAGAAAAAAGATTTGCAGGTAACCTATATTGAGCGCTTAAATACTGTGCTCCCGACGGTGGATCTGAGGAAACTGGATCAGTCCTGCAATTCCACCAAGGATGAGTATGCCAAAGCTATACTGAAGCAGATGCATGATATGTTTGTCGAAGTCTATGGTACAGACTATCTGGAAGTCGGGGGATATGAGTTTGCTGAGCTTCCGGCGGTGATACAGGGGCGCAACACCGGACATATCGGCCTGGGGATCGTCACCCTTGACCTGGAATCCTCCGGAGAGCATTGGGGCACTTTCTTTTTGACGCCGCTGGGCGTAATTGATCAGGAAAGAAAGACCCCCGCCCAAGCCAAATACTTGTCCACGGTTTATATCCCTTATGACTATTGGTACACCGTGTCCCTGGAACGTGATCATCATGTGGATTTTGACAATGTGCCGGAAAAGATAGCGGACTTGCTTAGGGCGTGCTATGGGGGGCAGCAGGAAATGGAAGATAGCCTCACCCGGGCTGATGAGCAGGGCAAAGCAAGCATTCCGGAATCGGAGCAGCCGAATGGACCCGTTATGAAATGAGGAAGGAACTGTTGATAGAAAAACGATGCAACGACCATCTGGCTGGGGTTATGCTGCGTCCGAGTCCGAAAAGGTATGACTTGAAAAAAAGGATGGCCCAGATGTCCTCAAAGAAAAGCATGGGATGCGCTACACCCAGTTGCATGGACTGAAAAGAGTTAAGATGCAGGTCACGCTTACATTTGCGTGTATGAATTTAAAAATGTTGGCCATCTAGAAACGAAGAAAGCGGATGCTTCCGCGGATTTTGTTATCTCTTGAAGGGTGAACCCAGCTTTTGTATTAATTCAGGTTCATTCTAAGACAAAGCCTCCAGTTAAACATTAACTGGAGGTTTTAGGTTTCAGGTAACTAAAAGTTAATATTCAAATCAAAGTCAATATGCCCCGAAAAAATAATAGATCCTTTATCAAGAGATAGTGCAGTTGCCTTAAATGAAACCCCTACTTCATCAAAAATTGCACTTTCGATACAGAATTCGCCAGCCTCGTCCCCAACGGTTGCTTTATAAGCCGGTTCGATGTGTGACTTTAATAAGTCCTCCGCCGCAAATTGGGCGTCTTTACCGATCATTTTAGCATCCATCTCGTCGCTCCAATGCCACGGTATCATCTTTCGTCCTTTACGCCATCTCTCAACAAGGTGTACATTCTCGAGGCCGTTTGCAACGCTCTGACCTGCGTGTTCACTTACAATGACCTGCAAAATTCCATTTGTTCTTTTGATACCTGAAGTTAATGCTTGAAAAACTTTGTTTACAGCCTGTAATTCTTCATTCTCTGAATCCTCTTCAGTATCATCAGGAAAGTGAGTTTGACTCGGCTGATCAATAACTAATAAGCTCGGCACATAAGGGATTTCTTGGCTGATGAAAAGTTCATGCAAAGCTAATAATGTGGTCACATGATATCCTAGCCAGTTAGCCCCACTACCAATTTCACGTAGCCATGCGGTGCCGCCCTTATCGTTAATGACGCGTATGGTTAGCTTATTAGTATCAAGTTGGATTAGATCGTCACCTGTTTCAAGATCCAAAATCTCCCCATAATGACCAGCAAATCTTGAGAACTTAAATAGGGCTGTTTCTTTCCGTTGAGCAAATGCTTCGAGGTCGACCTCTTTCAGCAACTGTTCCTCTTCTTCTTTCAAAGCTGCAATTTCTTCTGCAAATATCCCTTCATCTGTAAGTGACTCGTACAGACTAATGAACTCTGCGGTTCTTCCGATAAACATTGCGCGTTGTTCTCTGGTAGCCTGCATTTCTTCGGTTTCTTGCTGAATATACCCTCGTTCCAACCTAACCTGGCGGAGTTCAGAGTCCTTAGCTGTAATTTGCTTCTGAAGAGCCACCTCTTCTGCATCCAACATTGGCGGAACAAGTTCCACTGCTTTCCATTGGGCTTCAACTTTTTGAGTGGACTCAATCAGCTTTTTTAGCTCTTTGGTGGGCGAATCATTGTTGTTTCCACAGAGTGGACAAGTATGATCAGAACTAAGTCGTTCGACAAGCCATGATGTTGAGGAAAGTCTATCGCGTTTTCTAGAGATATTAATTTCCGAAGTTGCCCGTGCTAAGGAAAGCTCCCTTAATTGAGTAAGCCTTACCTTTAGTGTTGTAATTTCTGAATAAAAGGCGGCTTCCCGTTCAAGTAACCATGATAATCTTTCGATATTGATATGCTGACCATCTGAATCCCAGTAAGTCGGATCTTTCTTCCATGTAGCGACGATATCCTTTAGTCGTTCAAATAAAACCTGTGTACTTATACCATCTACCTGTAAAAATGACACTAAGCCATATTGTGCCGCGGCTACGTATCTGCCTCTTACTTCACCTGAGAAGTTCTCAATGTTTATTTTTAACGCTTCAAGCTGCCTTTGTTTCCGCTCAATTAAGCGTCTAACCTCTTGCAGGCGATGTTGTTTTATCAAGGTCTCAGCATCTACTACACCTAAAACCAATGGGAAGACTTCGCGTAACTTTCTGGCGTGCTCCTCAACATCTGCTTCAAAGAACATCGTCTCATTGTTAGCAACTATCCGTTGTGGCTGAAACATAAAGGCAGTCATATCTGCGATTGATGCTCTTCCTTTAAAGCCACTACTTGTTTCATTAAAGTCGGAATTGGATTGAGGTATTTTTGCCAGCCTTTCTAAGATACCTTTGGCATTGTCACGGTTAGCATTCTTCTCAGGAACGTCCGGAATCGAAACTGTTACCCCTTCGGCGATCATGTAATCATCGGTGGAGTTCTGCCCACCAGGATCTCTACGCGCAAATAGCTTCTCTCCCTCTACCGTACTAAACAACAACCCATACCACGATGAAGTGCGTCGAATTGGACCGATCTTAGGAATGGAGCAACCTCCCGATCCAAGACAATAATCGATTATTTCAATAATTGCTGATTTCCCGCTTCGACTCGAACCTGTTATATAGTTTATTGCTCCTGGTTTAAACTCAAGAATACGCGGAGCCTTATTTGAATTTTTAGACCATATGATAATTTTTAAAATAGAAAATTTCATTTTAACGGCTGCACTCCTAGTATTGTCAGATATTCAAAAGAGGACATACTTCCTGCCCATACTCCTAGCTTGTAAGCTGCCTTTAAAACATTCTTTGTTTCATCGGATATCTGCTTAGGAAGTTTGTAGGGGACATTCGACGTAAAATATCCCTCTTCAAGGGCAATAAGATTACAAGCAATGGCTAAGTTTAAGGAGCGGAATGTTCTATTCTCCATTGCCTTCAACCGGTTATCAATATTAAATATGGTCTCATTCTGTGCTATTGAACTCGCAGGATCGCGGTCAAGAATAGAACGTAATCCAGAGGTTTGTTTTCTTTTTATAATCATTTTGCGACTCGTGTCATGAAATACCAAGGGAAGCACACTGACTAAGTGCCACAAAGTCAAAGGCTGAAGTTCCTCTTCTGGATGGGAGATGAACCCTTGAGTAAATGCCCAGAGTGCATTTGCCCCTAGAGCAGGATTCTGCATTATTTCATACTCGCGTAAAAGGGCTCCACTCATGACTTAGGGCTTCCTTTCGAAAAACTTTTGAAGTTAGGGTGCCATCCTATAACCGGGTCCTGATCATCGATGAAGTGTGCCAAGGTGTGAAAATTACCACAGGAGATTGATTTTGGCATGATCTCATTATGAATAAATGTGTTCTGTTCCAAGGTTAGATCTAAACATTCTTGTCCTTTTAGTTCGTCTGTAGGGAAGTGTTGTCGATAAGCTCGCCTACTTGCAGTTTCCCAGCATTTTTTCAAGTCCTTCTCGTATTGTTGAAGTGCTGTCTCGGAGACCACATTATTATCTGACCATTTTAATCGCGTATCTTGTGCATGTAAAAAGTCTAAAATGGCTTCTCTTATTACATCTTCATTCACGCTAATCCAATCTAGCTGTTTTACAAAGCCATGCGATTCATATTGACTGATGTCAACATCCATGTCGAATGGTTCAATGATTGCAGACAACCGAGCTACTGTCACTTTTCTGAATAAACCCTGCAACTCTTTATCAAAATCAGCTCGGGTTATTCGAGGTTGTTTGCCGGTCTCAACCAGTTCTCTAATCTTACGTTTTACCCAGCCGTTCATTTGGTCGAAAAGCCCAACCTTCATGCCTGGCTCAAATACCCTAAGAGCCTGAAGCTCTTCAATGTTACCCCCGAACTTCGCGCTCAACTTATCGAAAACAGAAATCTTTATGATTAAATTACATAGCTGTTCGTCACTTAGTATACTTAGTGTCTTTCCGAAAGGAATTAGATCCTCCCTTAGGCTCGGAATCATATCCCTTAATTCTCTGCAAATAACTTTTGTGGATTCTTTATCTGTTGCTCGATTGATCCGACGCGCTAAACATTTTGCTGAGAGTGAACCGTTTGTAGCGAGATGAAATTCTGTAGTATCTATAATCGATGGTGCATCGAGAATCATCTCTGCCCAGATGTGAAGAGTCTTCCATAATGCAACACTTCGATCGGAGAGTGGCGATCCTGAATTGACTGTAGACTTGTCCTGTTCCAGGATCACACCGTTATCAAGATGAACACTTACATCATCTATATCTTCGACTCCTATTTCGACAACATCAACGCCAGACTGGAAGAGTCTATACGTTGCACGATCAAACTGATACACATATCCTAGAGCTTGACTTGAAGCAGAATGATCGGTACTCATCGGTTACCTCCAAATAATGAAGATCAAAAGTCCTATATACTTAAATACGACATTTTACTTATATTTCCTGCCTGGTAAGCGAAATTTCCAATATAATGAACACATGGGGGATATAACATCCCAAACAAAAAATTACCGGTTTTCTCGGCAGCCGCAGAACGCCATAAATGACAAATTATGCGATCTCTTGTCTTCAAAGTAATGCTCAGCGTTTCAATTGCAAAGCTTATATAAGTCCATCATCTCCGGCAGAACTTTAGGTTGAAATGTGCAAGTCTATTTGGACCAGAAAATATAAGGGGAAACGGGCTTTCTAAGAGCAATTCAGGAAGCCCGTTTCCCTATGGATGGAGGAACTCAAGCTGGGCCAATTCTTCACTGGTGACGCCTGCACGGCCATCAGGTGAATCCAACGCCTCAGAAATGTGGTAGCCGTCGAAGCTTGAAATGCCAGCCGGTTCGTCATTTACAATGGCGGTGTCGCGGAGTAGCCGTTTGAGACGGGATGTCTTAATATCATTGAAATCCATCTCGACGACTTGGAAAGCTGCGCGAGGCCGTCGGGCCTCCAGAAGGCAGTCGATTAGTTCGGTAAACTCGGTGAGTATATACCGATCCCAGGACGGCGGGATATCGTCGCGGATGTTTTCACCATAACCGGCCAGAAGGCGCCAAGAGGATCCCTGAAATATTATTCTGAACACTATGTGGGCATTGTTCGCCAGAGAAATCAATGATGATATTCTGAAAACTTAGTCAAATACATTGACGTTCAACAAGTTTTACCAGAATCTATGATATAATTATGTCTATGTGAACATGAATTAGGCTTATACGAAAGTAATAAAGGAGAAAATCATGAAAATTAGCAAACTAAAGATATGTAGATTTCGTTGTTTCGGTGATGAAGAAGAGACCATCCAATTTGATGAATTGACTAGTTTAATCGGAAATAATAGTTCAGGAAAAACCGCGGCATTACAGGCTTTACTAAAATTATTTTCTGATAACTCTGGCGATAGAAGTTTTCAAAGAAGTGATTTTTACTTGCCAAAAGGCGTTAAGCCTGATGAGCTGAAAGAGCAGAATCTTTACATTGAAGCTGTGTTCAATTTCCCTGAGTTAAAGACTGAGGGAGAAGAAGGCAAATATGTTGTACCTGTATACTTTGAACATTTTGTAGTGGAAGAACCGGGTGGTGCACCATATTTGAGAGTAAGGGTTGAGGCTTCCTGGGAAAAAGGAAATAATGCTGAAGGTTCAATAGAAAATAAAATCTATTACATACTCTGTGCAGAGGATGAAGAAATAAAAGAAGAAAACAAACGGAGTACAAATCGTCATGACTTAGATAAGATCAGAATGGTATATGTTCCTGCTGTACGAGATCCATCTAAACAGTTAAGGAATGTTTCAGGAACCATGATGTATCGTATTATGGAAAGCATAAATTGGAGTGAGGAGATTAAAACATCTGTTGAAACAAAAGTTGGAGAGTTGAATGAGGCTTTTATTCAAGAATCAGGTGTCTCAATATTAAAAAATGCAATTCATACTCAATGGAAGAACTATGATGCTGATTATAGGTATACAAATGCAGAAATGAGATTCAACAATACTGATATGGATTCCATATTGAAAAAATCAGAAGTAGTGTTTTCTCCATCTGTTACAGGAAGAAAATATGGTATAGATGATATGGGTGATGGCTTACGCTCACTGTTTTATATCTCGATGGTTGATAGCATGCTTGAAGTGGAAAATGAAATTAGAAAAGAAGTTGCGGAAGGAAAAGAAAAGCGGTCGTTTAACACCACTCCACCTGTTCTGACTATTGTTGCGGTTGAGGAACCTGAAAATCATATCTCTCCCCATTTAGTAGGCAAACTAATCAATAAATTCAAAAATATTTCTAAAAGGGAAAATGCACAAACAATCATTGCGACCCATTCTCCTGCTATAGTTAAAAGGATAGATCCCGAAAACATCAGATATTTAAGAATGAGTATCGATGATCTATCAACTAAAGTTAAGACGATAAGTTTCCCATCAAAAGAAAAACATGAGGATAAGTATAAATATGTAAAAGAAGCCGTACAAGCTTATCCAGAACTCTACTTTGCAAAGCTTGTAGTTTTGGGTGAAGGAGATAGTGAAGAAATACTGATTCCTAAATTGCTGGAACTATGTGGTAGAAATATTGACAGCAGTGGTATTTCTGTCGTTCCTCTTGGAGGAAGGCACGTAAATCACTTTTGGCGGTTATTGAATGATTTAGAGATTCCGTTTGTTACATTACTAGATCTGGATACGGAACGAGTTGGAGGTGGTTGGGGCAGAGTAAAATATGTTCTGTCTCAGCTTTTAGAGATTGGGGTGCCGAGAAAAGATTTACTAAAAGTAGAAAATGGTATTCTTTCTAAGGATGAGTTCGAAAAAATGCATACATGGGATTTAGAAAAAGATAATAAAATCCTTAAAGGATGGGTTAATTATTTGGAGTATTATAATGTCTTTTTTTCTTCGCCATTAGATCTTGATTTTATGATGCTTGAGAACTTCGGTGATTGCTACAAGGATATTTTAGAAGAGAGTGAAGGTCCTTATATTCAGGGCAAAAAAAAGGGAGAAAACAAGATTTCTTATATTGAAGTTAACGATCCATTGGATAAAGATTATATAGCTAGAGTTTTAAATGATGTGCATTGTACATTAAAAGAGAATGGTGGCGATGGTTTTACATATAGTGATGCTCAAAAGCGGTTGATGGTTTGGTACAATTATTTTTTCTTGAATAGAGGAAAGCCTAGCACACATATTCTTGCTCTATCAAAAATAAATGATGCAAATTTAAAAGATAATGCACCTGATGTCCTAAAAAGAATGATATCAAAAATCGAAGAATTTCTGGTAACTGCTGAATAAGTATAGGAGTTTTGGCATGACCAATAAGATAGTTAGGGATACAGAATGGAAGCCGATTGATGGAATGAAATTGGAAGAAAGTGCATTGAGCGCGGTTCGAGAAAATAATAATGTACTGGTTACTGCCGGACCTGGAGCCGGAAAGACTGAACTATTAGCTCAAAAGGCATGTTATTTATTGCAAACAGATAAATGTATTAACCCGAGAAAAATTCTTGCAATAAGCCTTAAGACAGATGCCGCCGATAACTTAAAGAAGAGAGTAGAAAAACGTGCAAAAGAAACATCTGAACGATTTATTTCCATGACATACGATGCCTTTGCTAAAGGATTATTAGATCGTTTCAGAAAGGGATTGCCAGAAAAATACCGCCCAAAACCAAATTATTTAATCGGCGAAGATGCAGATATACATATACAATTAGCATTTGAAAAAGCTGGATTTGTAAACAGGAAGAGACTGTCGCCCAGTAAACTGAAGTCTTATTTTCACAATCAACTTGCAGCGGTAACGTTACCAATAACAAGTAATACAATGAGAGAAAAAGTTTGGCTCTTATTAATAAAGGGTGATGCTGATATTAGACCATGTCTAACATTTCAAATGGTCTCAAGGTTAACTGAATATATAATTAAAACTAATCCGACCTTGAAATATTCAATATTATTAACCTATTCCCATGTTTTTTTAGATGAATTTCAAGACACAACGGAAATTCAATATGAATTAGTAAAAACCTGCTTTATGAATACAAATACAAATATTACTGCAGTTGGCGACAATAAGCAAAGAATCATGGTATGGGCGGGCGCGTTGGAAACAGCCTTTAACGATTATCGTTCAGATTTTTCATCAATAGACAAAACTTTATTGATGAACCATAGATCTGCTCCAAAACTTGTCGAATTGCAAAGAATGATGTATGCATCTTTACAAGATGATCCTAAGGAAATATATTGCTCGGATAAGTGGAAGCAAGATGAGGGTGAAGTAAGGCTTTTTAAATTTGACAACACAGTTACAGAAGCTAAAAATATTGCTGCAGATATTATTAATTTGTATACCCAAGGGGTTGAATTAAAAGATATTTGCATTCTTACAAAGCAACAACCCGAAAAATACACTGTGGATCTGATTAAAACATTAGCTGAAAATGGCATTAGGGCGAGAGTCGAGACTGAATATCAGGATCTGTTGAAAGAGCCAATTTCGTTACTTATCATCAATTCACTATATTTAATAGTTAAAAAGAAAAACCCCGACAGCTGGGAGGTAATAACAAATTACCTTAACAAAGCATATTCAGGACAAATAAGTTGTAATTTTGATTATCTTATTGATAAACAAACTGAGTTGACAGCTATATTAAAAGGCCATAAAAAAGACTTGCTTCAATGTGAAGAAGATAAATTATTTATAGATATAATTGATAGCATATTGGACTTCTTCAATGTTGATATTATTAAGTCTATGTACCCCGCTTACGCTCAAGGAGCCTATTTTGAAAAGACGAAGAAAAAACTGATAAGTTTATTATGGAATGAATATGAAGGGGCAAATCATAAGTGGGAAATTGCATTGGAAAACTTTGAGGGAATACATTCTATCCCTATAATGACTATACATAAGAGCAAAGGGCTAGAGTATGATACCATCTATTTTATAGGATTAGAGGATAGTGCCTTTTGGAACTTCAGAAACCAACCGATGGAAGATAGATGTGCCTTTTTTGTTGCACTCTCTAGAGCGAAAAGAAATGTTAATTTTACGTTTAGCGAGGATAGAAAAGTTGGATTTAACGATGTTCAAACTCATATAGTTATAAACGAGTTCTATGAATTATTAGAGAAGTCAAAAATAGTTGATGTAATAGAACTACAGAGTATGTAATTTAAAGAACAATGGTTGAGAAAAGATGTACAATTTAGTAATTAATTAAGATAAAGGGAAGAGTGCTGACATTGAATCATAAAGATGAATTTATTGATATTTATAATAGATATATAAAACGCGATGGTTCAGAAAAGTTACTAGAATACTTATTATCTAAATCAAGCGATTTTTTCGTGTCACCGGCTAGTACTAGATATCATGGCTCTTATAAAGGTGGTCTTGTCGAGCATAGTCTTAATGTGTACAGTTGTTTGACGGATTATTTATCGAGAGAACGGACTAAAGATAAATACAATATGCGCTATGATGATGAGAGCATTGCTATAGTTGCACTATTACATGATATTTGTAAAATTAATTGTTATAAGCCGGGGACTAGAAATGTAAAAGACGAAAACGGGGTATGGAAGTCGGTTGCAACATATGAATATGAAGACAATTTACCATATGGGCATGGTGAGAAATCTGTCTATATAATTTCAGGTTTCATGAAACTAACAAGGGAAGAGGCTTTTGCAATTAGATATCATATGGGTTTTTCAGGGACTGAGGATAAGCGAAGTATTGGGGATACATTCAAAATGTTTCCTTTGGCATTCGCATTATCTACAGCTGATATGGAGGCCACTTACTTTCTTGAGTCTAAAAGTAATTAAAAGCGCATTTTTTCGCTTGGCATAGGCCTTAGTATCTTTTCTTCATAGCAAAATTTGATATGGATGCCACCCTATTGCTTGGGATAGGTTTACGTTAAAATAATATTTCCTCTGTCATATATTACTCCGCATTGGAGGGAAATAAGATTGTTTTATCATCAAATTTTGTGGGAGAAAATGGAGGGGAGTATCTCTCGTTCGAGAAGATATTTACACTTATATCTTTCATAGATGGAATACCATTTGGAGAATTTCATAATCGGGATATAAATTAGGACTCGAAGAATGGATTACCAGGAGAGTAGCGATTCCGGGACTGAGTGAACTTGATGTCCAGCATTGCTATCGTGCTAGGATTTTCTTTTGGAATCTGAAGAAGAGCTTCAGCGTGAAATTTTCAACGCGGTTGCAGATCTATTCAATTTAGAAGTCGATCTTCTCTTCACGTCAACCTATTTCGAAATGGATGAGTGGGATGACGAAGAGTTTAAGCTGCAAGACCACTCGAAGGATAGCCGTCCAGATCTTCCTCAAATTGTGATTGGATTGGCCGTTACACGGGATGGAAATCCCATCCGCTGTTGGTCATGGCCGGGGAATACTTCCGATATGTCGGTTATCCCTGAGATTAAACGAGAGCTTGTGGGATGGAAACTTGGCCGAGTTATAACAGTGGCCGATCGCGGTTTCTCTTCTGAAGTTAATCTGCGGACATTACAACAAGCAGGCGGTCATTATATTGTCGGCGAACGTTTAAGCGCAGGAAAGCCTGAGGTTGAAAAGGCTTTATCTCATCCAGGTCGTTTCCGTAGTGGGGTAAAGGCACTGATAATGTAAGCATACAGGATAAAATTTCAGGAGGAGAAGCATGGGTAATAGAGAACAACTTACAGGCAAAGAATTTAAAGAAATCAAAATGCTGGCCGATAAAGCTGTAAGTGCTAATAATAAAAAATCAGCTGAGCTTTTTATAAAGCGCTTAGATTTTATGCAAAGAACTCTGGATATTGAGCCTTATAAGAGGAATGTGCTCGCTGAACTTATATCCTATGTAAGAGCTGCATCAGGACGAGTAAGCGACAAAGAACATTGGATAGATGCTATGAATCAAAGCCTTTTCAAGTTAGAACCTTCTACAGAGGATATGGGAGAGACATAAAATGAGATACTCAAAAAAAGAGTTGGAAGGTCTGCCGATTCCCAAAGAGATAGTTGTAAGGGATTTAGCAGAGTATATAAACTTGTTTTCAAATAATGAATTTGAAAACTACATATTTCGTGGTGAGCCCACGAATTACCATGATACAATATCCTCTGCACTTAGAAATAAGGAGTATCCTTTCATTCAAATGAAAAATGAGTTTAGACGAGAGATATTCCATAGACTTACCCCTGATGAGCGCAGTAACTTTTTGGCTTTTGCTCAACACCACGGAATACCAACAAACCTTATTGATTTTACAAGGTCGCCTTTGGTTGCATTGTTTTTTTCGTGTCAACCGTTTCATAGTTCAAATAGATCGTTTGAACAAGAAAGAGGATTTGTATATCTACTGAAAGATGAACTGATTGATATCACAGATTTGCTTTCACGTAATGAGGATAAGAATTTCCTTGATCTTTTTATACGAAATGAAAATAATATTATTTTGGATTTGTATAGGGGATTTGCTGATTTCTATAAACGACATCCTGAAAAATTCTACTATTATTTCAAGCAGTTAGCTGATGACTGGCAGTATTACTTTGTTGATAGGCAACCCCGTATCCCTAAAAACTCTAAATTCCCTTTGTACAATAATGGGGAATATTTAAGAGGGTTGCCCTATGAATATGTAAAAGACAGCAAAGAATTAATTGCCGAAATAAAGCGTCAATATGGGTCAATAGAATTGGTTGCGCTTGAATACACATTAAAACTGCAATCCTTCTTAAAACAAACTCTGGCCTTTGAAGCAACAGTTTGGTGGCTTAACTGTATTCCCAATTTCCTATACACGCCAATATTATCCTTTGAAAGAGGACGAAATCAGCAAGGTTTATTTATCTATCAGGCATACCTTTCCTTTGACGAAAGGACTTATAAAACACGCATCCTTTCCCAGCAAAGGGTCTGGCCTGATGTTATAATTGTTATTGAGAATAAGGAAAAAGTACTGCATGAGTTGGATTTTATGGGTATCAATGAAAAGCTCATATATGGTGATTATGATAGCATTGCAAGGTATATAAAGAAAAAGTATGACTGAAGAAATGAACGGGGATACACCAGCCAATTGGTGGTCGTTGTATCCTCTGTTTTTATATAATGCTTCACAAAGAATGACCTATAAGAATTCTCCTTCAATGACGGGTTTATAATGGAATGAAGTCGGTATTAAGTATTTAATAAGTTTAGGCTTGTGTGGGTTCGGTGCGATATTTACAGACAATCAAAGGTTAGCTTCATTTGGTTAACTATGAAATGAGGGCAGTTGAACAATGAACCGAATTAGTGAGATAACCAAACGAGACATTCTCGATTTGTTTCGTAGTGGGATTGATATCGGCGATTTTTTTGATAAGAAAAGAGTCACCTATCTTTATTTTTGTGAATGTCAACGAATTTCTTTACCACGTGACAGCGAATTAGTTTACCAGTAATGACAATGAATTTGTTTACCATGTTTAAGTTTTTGACAGTGAAAAAGTTTACCACTTAGCTTCTAAAGATAGGGAAACACCCTTGCAGGTATTTCCCTTGGCTTTAATTACTCGTGTTAGAATACTCGGCTCTATACGGATGATCAGAATTCATATTCAATACATGGGATCTGAACGTCAGTCGGTCAATAAGAGCCGTAACCATGGTGGTGTTTTCAAACATGGTGACCCAATCGGAGAACTTTAGGTTGGTTGAGACGATCACACTCCGGCGTTCAGCTCTGTCCGCAATAACTTTGAACAATAATTCCGATTGATGCCGATTAAAGGTCAGGTAACTTAATTCATCAATAATTAGCAGGTCAGCCTTAGCAAGCTGCTTCTCAATCTTAAGGAGCTTCTTGTATTCCTGAGCTTCTATCAGCTCATTAGAAAGGTTAGCTGCAGTATAAAACTTCACATTCATCCCTTGCATACACGCTTTAACACCGAGAGCTATACTCAGGTGGGATTTACCTGTCCCGGGGTTTCCAATCATCACGATGTTCTGTCGTTTACTCACAAAGTCGCAGCTTCCCAGTTCATGGATAAAGGCTTCGGTAAGATGTTCAAAGTAACTGCAGTCCAGCTCGTCAATGGTCTTGATGTAAGGAAAATGAGCTGTTTTAATTTTTCGGCGCTGGCTGCTTTCCATGCGAGAATCCAGTTCCATTTTCATAAGGGCGAGAAGAAATTCGTCATAGCTTTTGTTACTTCCCAGTTGACGAATGACATTCTCATAATGATTGAAGGTAGGTAGCCTTAATTGCTTGGCATAAAGTTCAATGGTCTGAGACTGGATGGTGATCATTGGCTTGCTACCCCGTATTTCTCATCATATTTCCGCAAATCTGTTTGGGTAATACTAATCTCATTTTTAAGATAGATGATAGACGATTCAGCGGGTTCGTTTAGATAGGTTCTGACCATATCCACAGTAGGAACCATCTGGCCAGGGATGCGTTTTTTAATGGCCAGAATTCGATCTTCTCCATAATCTACACAGAGCCTCAGAAGCTTAACCATTTCTTTATTCCCACCCGGCAATTGACTTCCCCAGGTCAGAAGCTCTTGGGTCAGTGTCTCCTTGACCGGCTTAGCGTTTTGAACAGAACGAGGCTTCCTTTCTAAAAGATCGATGTAATGCTCTAAACAATATCGAGTGTTACCTGAGCCATACTGACGGGAGAAGGTAGCGATTTCTGTTCCTTCATGGAGAATGCGAAGGGTATTGGCGTATCCCTTAACGGTCACATTCTTTCGAAGATATCTTGTGGGAACGGAGTAGTTGTTTTTCTCATAGCGTACTGTGGAGAAATCGTCAACTTTGGCTAGCGCCGTTTTGCTCGTATCAAATCTAAATCGGGGTAGGGGATTTAAGAGATTCGCTTCTTCCTGGTACATTCGGTTTACAGGGTGAGTGCGGTGTTGTACCTTATGGTTCTCACGGTAATGGATACAGGCCTCCCGAAGCTTACGATTCAGTTGCTCAATATCTGCTACTCTGGGAACCGGGACGAGGAAGTTTCTTCTGGAATATCCTACAAGATTTTCAACCAGGCTTTTTTCATTACCCCTTGCAGGATTACAAAAGTCTAGGGAAAAGGCATAATGGGCGCTAAAGGAAAGGTATTTGTTCTGGGGTTTGGCATACATCCCAAAGCCCTCTTTTACAGCCACCTTGGCATTATCAAAGATGAGTCGTCTCGGAACTCCGCCAAAGAAATCGAACATAAGCTGTTGAGCCTCTAAGAAGGTTTCTTCATTGCTGGCTTTGTAGACCTGAACAAAGATGTCGCAACTGTAGCATAATCGCCCACAAAAGGTATATAACTTGGTTTTCTGTCCATCAAGGTATACTGTCGCTTCGCCCCAGTCAATTTGTACTGCCTCTCCTGGTGCATAAGAAAGTGGGATACTGCTTTGCGGGGGAACTGTTCTTTCGGTTTTTAGAAGTCTAACGGCTGTTCGTATGGAGGAGTAAGATCCTTCAAAGCTCTCTTCTGCGACCAATCGGTCATAAATTCGTTTGGCTGTATGTTTTTGCTTTTTAAGATTCTCAGCTTCATCTTCTTTGAAGCAGCTCAGGATGAACGATTTGACCTCATCATTGACGACTTCGGATTCTCTTTGGTAGGTTTTCCGTACTTCTGGATGGGTTGAGCCTTCGCAATATTTTTTTACAGTTTGTCTGGAAATACCCAGGATTTTGGCAATTGAGCGAATGGATTCGCCGTCGGTATATCGAGTACGGATGACTGAGTATAGGTCCACTCCAATGATCACACCTTTCATTCCTCCTTGCAAAATATTAGATACTATTTTACAAGGATTCTTATGTTAGGTGGTAAACTAATTCATTGTCAAAAGGTCTTGGAGTGGTACACTTTTACATTATCATTTACATTTATTTTGGTCGGATGGAAGAGATTGAGTTTATCAAAAGATTATATGATTTGAAAAGTATGCAGAGTTTTGACTCAAGGTTTCCGGATGCTGAAGGTGATATCTGGCAGCATACTGTAAATAATGATGATTATCCATTGTGTTGGGTATTTGAAGATGAACGGTTTCAACTGCAAAATGGAAGCGATGAATTGTACTTGAAATTCCTGTGTGAAATCTTTCATCCAACAGTTAGGGTTGAGAAAGGATATTGGAAAGAGTTTCTTGCTGAGGTAAATAGATTGTTAAAAAATGATGGGTACGAATTTTATCCAGCAGAAAAAATATCTAACCGTGATGTCTATGGATGGAGAATCTTTCAGCCAGAAGAAAATAAGATGTTTATTCCTTACTCTCAACGAAATGAAAAGGCTATAAAAGAGAAAAAAATAAAGTTTACCATTAAGCGCAGTGCAAGACATCAGATTTACCAACTTCTAGAAAGGTATAATGACATTTATCAAGAAACTAGTGAAACAGGATGGTGCTATAACATCTCAACAAGCGATGAAGTTTTTAAGGATATGCGGCAGTTTTATACCCCTAAGTACTTTAATAAACAAAAGCAGTATGTTAAAACAAACAGTCTACAGGATTTTATATACTCCAGTTCTCCTTATTGTGTAATAGATGCAATAGAGTTTTTCGAGAAATACAATCGCTCCAACGATTTTGAAACGCAAATTAATGAAATATTGAAGCTGAATGAATTTGCTTTGAAATTAGATAATGGTAAAATCTTAAACACTCTTGATAGTCCAATTAAAAACACTATGCTAGCTTCAATTCAAGAAGCCGGGCTCAAAGAATTGTTTCAAGAAGCCAATACATATTACGAAGACGGGAATTTAAAAATTGCTGTTGAGAAATTATGGGATGCTTTTGAAAGACTGAAATCATATTATTCTCCAACTTTAGATAAGAAGAAATCCATAGATAGAATCATTTGCGATATGAGCGGCAATAAAGCCCCTTATAAAGAACTGTTTGAAGAGGAGTTCCGCGAGCTTACGACAATTGGGAATAATTTTAGAATACGTCATCATGAGATGACAAAAACAGATATTGAAGACAATAGGCATTACGACTATTTTTATAAACGCTGCCTATCATTAATTTCAGTTGCTATTCAATATTTAGACAATGGTAAAGGCCCAATGAAATCTTCAATCAAGTCATTAGAAAAAAATGAATGAAAACAATTGTTTCCGTTAAGGCAGTAGATTAGACAAAATAACCTGGATCGTTCGGAGGTGTGATTTTGCAAACCAATCTGATTGCTCACAACAATCATTATATCCCGCAATTTTACCTGAAAAATTGGAGCCAAGACGGCAATAGTATTTTTGTTTATAATTTGCTTGTATCTGATTCCAGAATCCCTCATTGGAACCGTAAAAAAATAAAATCGACTGCCGTATGGAATGATTTCTATACGCGAAATGAGGGTGAAAAGGAAGTCGACGATTTTGAAAAGTGGTTTGATAAAGAATTTGAATCGCCTGTAAAAACGGTTTTTGATAATCTGATAAAAGGTCATAACTTGGATGAAGATGAATCAAAGAAGCTGTCTCGCTTTGTTGGCGCTCAATATTTAAGGACGCCGGCACGTCTTAACGCTTTAATGGCACAATGGCGTACAGAAATGCCCCAAATACTTGAAGGCGTTTTGCAAAAAATATCGACACAGTTTGAAATAGAATCAACTTCTCAGATAATTAGCAGCCAACCACAAATATATGAAGACGCAAAACTGTTACCAATTAAAGTATCGGTTGATAAAGAAATGAGCCAGGTGAAAGTTGATTCACTTGTTGGTAAAGGAATGTATCTATTTGCATTGAAGCATCTGCTTACAAAAACGGTAAGCGTTTTAGGGAAGCACCGTTGGCGCGTTATTCACGCCTCAGACAGCGTATCATTTCCGACGTCAGATGATCCTGTAATATGCTTAAACTATAGTAGTGAACATGAATATGATTTCAAGGGTGGATGGGGCAAGAAAAACGGTAATATCATTATGCCGCTTTCGCCAAAGCTCTTATTGATAACTCAAATAGGTAGTTATATGCCTATTAAACAATTGGATTATTCAGAGCGTTGGAGTAAGTTTTTTCGTAAAATTATTATTGAGCATGCTCATCGTCATGTATATGCAATCGAACCGCAAAAAGGGATGCTTGCTATTAATCCCAGGAGGGTTGATGCAATTTTGTTCGAAAGGGAAAAGAGCATCATGGGTGGTTGGCATGGAGAACAAATGGAAATGGAAGCTCAACTAAGATAGATTAAAAGTAAGACTGGTGATAACTGCTAAATGTAAACTGTAACGAATAAAGCCTTCAAGATTTGAAGGTTTTATTGCTTACAATTGCTTGAATTGTAAAGCTTAAGTGGACTTATATTCCCAGCAAAAAATGGATAGATGCAATGAATTCTGAAACTTACCATGCCGCCAAGGGAATACCAGACGTGTACGGCATCTTTTTTGTATCCTCAAGGCAGGAGGGAGAGAAAGAATTCATGGATGGAGAGCCGAATTCCGGACCCAAAGCCATTGCCTTTCAGGATGAAAACCGTGATTCTGAGTAAGGAAGGAGACGTGTCTGAATTTTCCTTGAGTTTTAAGGATTAAGATCATACAATTATAATAAGAAGTAACCGTCATAGTTCCCATGGAGCAAAAGATCGGCAAATGAGAAGGAGAATGGTTCAATGACTCAAGAGGATAAAAAATTGAGCTGCACGGATTGTGCACTTTTAAATTGCCATAAGAAAGATAAGACCTTTCCTCATTTCTGTTTAACAACCCATACCCCTGAAGAAACCATCGAGGGGGTAAATGAGCTGTACCGTAAGGACGACTTCGTGGCCAAATTCTCCAATGCGGCCGCCGAAATCGAAGGGACCTATTATGGCAAACTCACCCGGGTGGAAGAAATCATGGCCTTTGCCAAACGAATCGGGGCGAAAAAGATCGGTATAGCTACCTGTGTGGGACTGATGAGCGAAGCCAAGATCTTTGCCAAAATTCTCAAAGCAAAGGGACTGGAAAGCTACGGTATCATCTGTAAAGTAGGTGCGGTGGACAAAACCCAAGTGGGAGTGCCTGAAGAGCTCAAGGTGAATAAGGGCTGTCATGAGTCCTTATGCAACCCTGTCCTGCAAGCCACTCTTCTCAATGAGGAAAAAACCGATCTCAATGTGATCGTAGGGCTATGTGTGGGGCATGATTCCCTGTTTATCAAATATTCCGAAGCCCCTGTCACCACCCTGATCACCAAAGACAGAGTGTTGGGGCATAATCCGGCGGCAGCTTTATACGCCAGCGGCTTTTACTACAGAAGATTGCTCCAGGAAGGGGACCTATAATTAATATTGTTCCATGAGTGATTTAAACCACATATTAAGTGCGAAAAATTGTGTATCCTAAAGGAGAGGCGACAACTATCTGAGCGTAGTGACCGTCCCTCCTTTTTGCAGTGGTCAAGAGGGAGCTCAGTTTTTACAGTGGAAAATCAAAACTTTAGAATAATTATAAAATAGTGTATAATGATCTTAAAAGAGAGCTCAGGGAGGAGGAAGGTTATGATGGTCGAAGAATCCTTGCAACTGCAAAACGAACTATTGAATAAGCTGGTTCAAGGTGGTGGTCTTAAAGAGCTTGTCGACAGCGCTGCTCACTTTGTTCAGAGAGAAGTTGTGATCGCCAACACCTCAAACCGGGTTTTGGAATCCACCTTCAGCGAAGGATTCGGTCAAGGAGAATTCTTCGCAGTCTTGCCTCTCCAGCCACCCGTTCCTGGTCGGGTTCAACTCCAGGCCGGGGAGAAAAAGGCAGAGGCTCTGGTTGTTGAGCTTAGTCATGACGCCAAACGCTTGGGCTTTCTGTTTATATGCGATCCGGGAGCCGATGAAGACAACCGGCTCAAAGTGCTGATTCATCAGGCTCGCAATGTCTTTGTTCTGGAACTGCAAAAAAAGGCGGAGCTTTTGGAGAACAGCCGCAACTATCAGGATGCTTTTCTGTTTGATTTGCTCTATGGCAATATAGAAGATAATGCGGATATTATCGCCAGAGGGAAGCTATGGGGCTGGGATTTGAGTCTGCCCCATGTGGTCACAGCTTTTGAGCTGGAGGATTACGAGTCCTATTCTCAGGATCATTATCTTGTCACCACCTTGCATGACATTATTCAATCCGTAGCCCAATCCCTGGATAAGACGGTGATTCTTATGGAGAAAAACGAAGAAGTCGTCTTAGCCCTGCCTGTTGAAGCCAGAAAGCGCCGTGATTTTAAGGCGTATTTAAATATGATTATCAATCAAGTGCTGGCTCAGGCAGAAGAACGCCTGGCACCCCGGGTGATTCGGGTGGGAGTGGGCAGGAGATATGAGCAGCCTTCGGAACTGTTTCGCAGCTATCAGGAGGCCAAGGTAGCCGTTAAGCTTAGTGCCCTCCTTAAAGATAAAGGTCCCATCGTTTATTTTCGGGAACTGGGAGTAGAAAGAATTCTTTACAGCCATGATAAACAGGAGCTGCTGGAGTTCTATCGCGAGATTTTAGCTGAACTGGAAGCTCAGGATAAACAAAAGAATGAACTGATCGAAACCCTGGAGAACTATCTCGTCTATCATTGTGATTTGAAGGCTACGGCCGACGCTCTTTTCCTTCACCCTAATTCCCTGCGCTATCGGCTCAAACGGATCGAGGAGATTTTGGATCTGGATCTGGAGGACTTTGATACCAGGGTATCCCTGGTCATCGCCTTTAAGATCAAACATTTAATCCATTCTAAGGAGAGGTTATAAACATGGATAAGCAAATTTTCCATAATGTCTGCCCTCGTAATTGTTATGGAACTTGCGGGATTCTCTCCACTGTGGAAAACGGGAAGCTCCTTAAGGTTGAGGGGAATCCTAAGCATAGTTATACCCGCGGCCGGCTCTGTGCCAAAGGCTATGCCTACACGGAATATGTCTACAGCCCGCGGCGCCTCAAGTATCCTTTGCGCCAATTCCCCAGAGGTTCAGGAAATTGGCAGCGCCTAAGCTGGGATGAGGCCTTGGAGATCATAGCCTCGAAAATGATCGAGCTTCACGACCGTTACGGTTCGAATCTGGCCTGCGGCTATAATAAATTCTCCGGCAACCTGGGAATTCTTCATTACGCCACGGAAGGAATGTTCAGGGGCTTGGGATCTTACACCAAGGTCCATGGCGATTTATGCTTGTCGGCCGGAGGGGATGCACTGAACTATAATCGGGGCCGGGGGGAGCTGCTGCGGGATCCTGAAGATATGGCCAAAGCCAGGGGCATTGTGCTGTGGGGGGTTAATCCCGCCCGCACCGCTGTCCATCAGTGGAGTTTTATCAACCGGGCCAGAGATAAAGGGGCTAAGCTGTTGGTCGTCGACACCCTGTTTACCCCCACGGCTGCTCAAGGGGACAGTTACCTGCAGATTCGGCCGGGTACCGACGGGCTGCTGGCCATGGCTGCTCTTAAATATTTATGGCAAATGGATCGCCTGGATATGGATTATATTCAGGAGCATGTTCATGGCTGGGAGGCTTTTGCAAGCTATCTGCAGGAGGAGGTCTCCCTTGAAGAAGCCAGTGCCATCACCGGAGTGCCTCTTGAGGGAATCAAAGAACTGGCTGAAATGTATCTGGAATCCCCCTGCGCTACCTGGGTAGGATTCGGTCTGCAGCGTTATTCCAATGGGGGCCAGAGCGTGCGGGGCATCGATGCTTTGGTTACATTAACCAAGAATCAGAACCAACCAGGCGGGGGATTATACTATTTTAATTTCCTCGATATCTTTCCCCTTCATATTAAAAACTTTCCCCGCCCCACTGAGCAGGAAAAGGCCTCTGTACGAAGCCTCAATATTATCCATTTTGCTCAAGAGGCGTTGGCATTGGAAAATCCCCCCTTAAAGCTCCTCTGGCTGGCAGGCCATAATCCTTTCAGCCAGGGCCAGAATTTTCAATATTGGCAAAAGCTTGTCAACCAATTGGAACTCATGGTGGTAGTGGATTTGTTCATGAATGAAACCACGGCCCAGGCCGACATCGTTTTGCCGGCGGCCAGCCCTTTTGAAGAGTATGATTTGCATGCCGGTTACTGGCACCAATGGATCGCCATCAATCAAAAAGCTATCCCGCCTTTCTATGAAGCCCGCAGTGACTTGGAGATCGCCCGCAGTCTGACCCAAGTCCTGAACAAGCTCCGGCCCGGCTTCTCCAGCTTTCCCTGGCAATTAAGCGCTTTGGACTGGATTGAAGGAGAGCTGACCCCGGAGATCCTGGCACGATTGGAGATCGACACTTGGCAGGAGCTCCTTCAGGGTCCCCGCAAATACAAGCTGAACGGGAGCCGGGGCGGCCAAAGCTATCCCACGGAGACCGGGAAATTCCAGCTGATGTCCAGAGATGCTAAAGAGAGCCAACTCCCCGCCTTGGTGCGTTTTCAGGAACAAAGAATTGAGCCTCCCTATCCTTTGCGTTTGCTCACCCCCCAAAGCCTGTTAAGGCTTCACTCCCAATACCGGGAGTTAAGCTGGCTGAACCTTGAAGAAAAGACGGACACCGTGGAGATTAACCCTCAGGACGCAGAGCAGCGGGGGCTCAAAGCCAAGGATCATGTCACAGTATTCAATGATCGGGGCTCCTGTTCCCGCAGGGTGGAGATCAATGCTTACCTACCCCAGGGAGTTGTGGTCATGGCTCAAGGGGAAACCACCAACCAATTGCTGACCGGACAAAATACCGATATGGGGATTCATACGACGGGAGCCCGCGGGGCAGCCTTTTATGATTCCTGGGTAGAGGTGAAAAAGAAATGACAAAGCTCAACACCAAAGGGTTTCTTTTCAATGTGGATCGCTGTATTGGCTGCCATGCCTGTGTCCTCGCCTGCAAAAATGAAAACAAGACAGCGGCGGGAGTATCCTGGCGCCGCGTCACCAACACCGGCGAAGGGCACTACCTCTCCATTTCCTGCAATCACTGCTCAAGTCCGGAGTGTTTTCGGGTCTGTCCGGAGCATGCCTATATAAAAAGAAGGGATGGCATCGTTCTGATCGATTCCAATCGCTGTGCAGGTTGCCAAACCTGTGTGGGAGCCTGCCCTTATGGGGCGCCCCAGTTCGACCCCGTCGCCGACAGAACCAGCAAATGCGATTACTGTATTGACCGGCAAAAGGCCGGCCTGCTTCCAGCCTGTGTAACCGCTTGCCCTACCGGGGCCCTGCAGGTCCATGAGTTCGATAAATACAGTGAGAAGGATACAGTGCCGACCGTAGAAGGATTTCCGGATATCCGCCTCACCAAACCCTCCATCCGCTTTTATCCTCCTAAAGAAAAAAAGCGGTACTGGCTTAAAAATTAAGCCATGAAATCTTCAAGGCTGTAGTCAAAAGAAAGGATACATTTCTTCTGACTACGGCTTTTCTGTATTTCCAATAAATAAGGAGTGATTTAGATTTTGTATTAATTCTAAATATTCAAAGAAAATACAAAAAAATATGCCGTAATTTTTGTAACTTCGTACAAATCCTTTTCTGGGATAATGAGATTACAAAGGGGGGTGAAAAAATGAACAAAGACAATATTTCACAGATTGAACCCTTACTTGAAACCCGAGCCTTTATTTATGATGTATTACGAAGAGCTTTTCTCCAGGAACCTACTCTTGAATTTCTCACCTTTTTAAATGATGGAAGTTTACTTGAGAATTTTCCTTTTCAGGAGGAGCAGCAAGATATCAGAGAAGGGGTAGAGCAAATTCTTGCTTTGATTCATGAGAAGGATTTAACAAAAGCGGAAGTTTTTGACTCTCTGCATTGGGATTATACCCGCATGTTCATCGGGCCTGACCGGCTCCCTGCCCCACTATGGGAATCAGCCTATCTGAGCAAAGAACGGCTTCTTTTCCAGGAACAGACTCTCAAAGTCCGGCAGGCCTATCTCAAGTATCAATTCCTGCCCAGAAATTTTATGCAGGAAGCCGATGATCATCTGGGGCTGGAGCTGGACTTTATGTATCAGCTCACCTTGCAGGCCCGGCAAGCCATGAATGAAGGGAATATAGAGAAACTGCAGCAGATCTTTACCGATCAAAAAGATTTTTTGGAAAACCATTTACTGCAGTGGGTTCCCGAATTGGCCCTTAAGATCAGGGAAAATGCTCAATCCAGTTTTTATCCTGGCATCGCTAAGATTCTTAAGGGATTCCTGACTTTGGATCTAGAGGCTCTTGAAGAGCTTATGGATAGTACTCAGTGTTGTGTGAAATAATTTGGAGGTGAATAAGGTGGCTAATCTCATTGATAAAGCAAAGAACTATACAATGAACAGAAGACGTTTTCTGGGATGGACAGCAACCGTGACAGCCGGAGCGGCAGCAGCGGTGACCCTTCCCGGGTGCGGATTGACTGCTGTAGATTCCACCACAGCTTCAGCGGATCTGGCTGGAAAAGAAGGGGAATGGGTACCGGTAGCCTGTTGGCATAACTGTGGAGGCCGTTGCTCCAACAAAGCCTATGTGGTGGATGGTGTTGTGGTTCGTCAAAAAACCGATGACACTCACCAGGATACTCCCGACTATCCTCAGCAAAGAGGTTGTAACCGGGGGCGTTCCCAAAGAATGCAGGTATTCGGCGTGGATCGCCTTAAGTACCCCATGAAGCGGAAGAATTGGGAGCCTGGCGGCGGCAAAAAAGAACTTCGCGGCCGTGATGAATGGGTCCGCATTTCCTGGGATGAAGCTTATGAAATCGTCGCCAGTGAAATCAACCGCATTAAAGATCAGTACGGCAACCGGGGCATCTTTGCTTCCAATGCCGGAGATTTCGGCCGGCTCCTTTCTTTAGCCGGCGGATATATCGGTTCCTGGGGAACCAGCTCCTGGGGATCCTGGCGTTGGGGTCCGGAAAAGTTTGGTATGGCCGAAGGATTTTTTGAGCAAAGTATCAACGACCGGATGGATCTGCGCAACTCTGAGCTGATCGTCATCGTCGGCGGCAACTCCTCCTGGAGTGCCGGTGGCAATCCCACTTATCACTATCTCCAGGCTAAAAAGGCCGGAGCGGAATTTGTTTTCATCGATCCTATCTATTCCGACACCGTGGAATTGCTGGATGCCGAGTGGTTTCCGATTATGCCCAGCACAGACCATGCTATGTTCCTGGGAATGGCCTATACCCTGCTGAAAGAGGATAACCCCGCCACCAATCCCTTGGTTGACTGGGATTTCTTAAACAAATACACGGTTGGTTTTGACAGCGATCATATGCCGGAGGGTGCGGATCCTAAAGAGAACTTCAAGGATTATGTCCTCGGCACCTATGACAACACACCGAAAACCCCGGAATGGGCAGCGGAGCTTTGCGGAGTGCCTGCCGACAGAATCCGCGGCTTAGCCTTAAAGATTGCCAAAAAGGATCGGGTAGCCCTTTTAACGGCTTGGGGACCGGCTCGTACCCATAATTCCGACTCCTGGCCGCAAATGTTCATGACCTTCGGCGCTATGACCGGCAACATGGGCAGATCCGGCGCTATGACCGGAGTAAGCTGCCACTATGCCACAGCCAATGGCGGACCCAGCCTTATTCCCCCCGGAGCCACCGGACTTCCCCCTGTGGCCAACCCTATTAAAGAAACCATCAACGATAATGAAATGTGGCTGGCTATCCTTGACGGGCATTATGTGGCCGGAAAAGGCGATGTCCGGGATGTCAATATCCAAATGATCTACCATGGCCCGGAAGCCCATCTCCAAACCCGTTCCGGTCAAACCAAGGGGATTGAAGCTCACCGTCATGTGGAGTTTGTTCTTTCCACCAGCCATTTCTTAACCACTAACAGCAAGTTTGCCGATGTAGTGCTCCCGGTGACCACGGAATGGGAAAAAGTCGGCGGTTTCGGCAGCTTCATCAACCGGGAGGCTCTCGTTTTCTGGCGTCAAGTGACCGATCCTCTTTATGAAGCGAAAAGCGATCTTCGTATTGCTTACGAATTAGCTGAAAAAATGGGCCTGGATGCCAAAAAGGTTCTGCCTATCGATGAAAAGCA
Source organism: Desulfitobacterium sp. LBE (assembly GCF_007830365.1). Lineage (NCBI taxonomy): Bacteria > Bacillati > Bacillota > Clostridia > Eubacteriales > Desulfitobacteriaceae > Desulfitobacterium > Desulfitobacterium sp. LBE. The sequence goes on from NZ_VLKD01000001.1 coordinate 4,211,361, forward strand.
AATGTTCTACAACCAAATCGCCGGAGCTAAGGTAGTCGGTGCCGACGGCAAGACCATGGAGACTTTGGTGACCTTGACCGAAGCCGATATCAAAGAGATTGGCGCCACCGGAATTCCCCAGCAGGGCCGCATCTCCTATCAGGAGCTGAAGACGAAAGGGGTTTACCAGATCGAGCGCAAGCCCGGAGATAATTTTGGTTTCATCGCCTATGAAGACTTTGTCAAAGACCCTGTGGCCAATCCCCTTAAAACAGCCAGCGGAAAACTGGAAATTCATTGCCAGGCTTTGGTTGACTTCGTCAACGGCAAAGGGTTCAGCGAAATCCGCCCCATTCCCACCTACAATCCGGCACTGGAAGGCTATGAAGCAACCTATAAAGACTTCAAGAACAAAGTCAAAGGGGATTATCCTCTGCAGGTGATCAATCCTCACTACCTGAGACGTTCCCACAGTATCTTCGATAATGTATCCTGGCTGAGAGAAGCATGGCCCAACCCTGTCTTCCTGGCTGCTAAGGATGCGGTCGAACGGGGCATCAAAGAAGGGGACACCGTCCTTATCTTCAGCAGTCATGGTAAAACCTTGCGTCCTGCCCATATCGTCGAATGGATTGCCCCGGGAGTCGTCGGTCTGCCCCATGGAACATGGGTGGAAATCGATGAAAAGACTCAAGTGGATAAAGCAGGATCCGATAATATCCTCACCGGACCTCTTCCCACCGGACAGGGAATAGGTGCTTGGAACTCCACCATTTGCCAAGTGGAAAAATGGAACGGAGAACCTTTGCAAGAAGACGTAAAATGGCCCCATCGGATCGTTTTATAGAAAGGAGTGAGTGATCTTGGCACAAAAAGGATTTTACTACGACCAAACTACCTGTATCGGCTGCAAAGCTTGCCAAGTGGCCTGTAAAGATAAAAACGACTCAGCCGTCGGCGTTCGTTATCGCCGGGTCTATGATGTCGAGACCGGAAAATTCCCTAATCCTCGTCGTCTCCATTTCTCCATCAGCTGCAACCATTGTGAGGAACCCAAATGTGTAGCGAACTGCCCCACAGGTGCCTTGGAAAAGCGCAAAGAGGATGGCATTGTCATTCATCACTACGATAAATGCATCGGCTGCCGTCTTTGCACCTGGTCCTGTCCTTACGGCGCTCCCCAATACAGGGAGGAAGAAGGAAAGGTCGGTAAATGCGATATGTGTGCTGACCTGTTGGCTAAAGGAGAAAACCCCGCTTGTGTGGATGCTTGTGTCATGAGATGTCTCGACTATGGAGACATTGATGAGCTCCGCCAGAAACACGGCCAAAATGCCGATGCTCCCGCATTGCCGAGCTCCAAGACGACCAAACCCAACATCGTGATTAACGTAAAGTCTTAGGAATTGAATGGAGGTAATGCTATGATATTCGCAGAAGAATGGCCATTGATGACCTTTACTTTATTAAGTCAGTTGGCTATCGGTATGTTCATCGTGCTGATGCTGGTCAAGGCCGGCGTAGGCAACCAGGATTCCCAGGTCTCCAAAGCAATCCGCAGCGGATTTACTGCTGTAGGTCCCCTTACAGCGTTGGCTTTAGTTTTCTCACTGTTCCATCTCGGCGATCCCTTGGGAGCACCCCGCTCCATCTTGAATCTGGGGTCCTCCTGGTTAAGCCGGGAAATCATGACCGCCGGCGGATTCTTCGCCCTTTGGTTAGTGTTCTGGTGGTTATCCCGCAAAGGCAAAGAAAGCAACGCCTTAGGCTGGGTTACTGTTCTGATGGGGTTAGCTGCCGTCTTCAGCATGGCCAGTATTTACAGCTCTTCCATCCGGCCTGCCTGGGATAATGTGAACACCTATATCGCCTTCTATGGTGCAACCTTAGCCATGGGCGTCTTAGGTGCAGCCGCTGCCACTGCCTTTGGGCTTAAAGGACAAACCTCGGCAGGACTTATTAAAACCTTGAGAAATATGGCCTACCTGGGAGCGGCTTCCGTCCTCCTGCCCCTGGCTTATCTTCCCGTCTTCACCTCCGGCTTAAATGGGGGTGGAACTGCGGCAGAAGCTTCTGCCCAAATTCTGACCGACAGCATGGGTGTGTTGGCCGGCAGAGGAGTTCTCTCCATAGCGGGCGTAATCCTGCTGGTAGCGGCTCTTAACAAAGGAGCAAAAGGAAAAACCCTTTCCACAGGCACCGTTTATCTCGCTTTGGTCCTGGTTATCGCAGGTGAATTCATCGGACGATATCTCTTCTACGCCATGGGAGTTACGCCGATGATTGGAACCTAAGTCTCACTGGACGAGACAGCTTTCCATGATAGTTTCTTTTAAGATAAGATGGAGTTATGAGTCCCAGGACTTATAGCTCCATCTTTTTGTGGTTTTTAGCCGCGATTCCAAATTTCGGACAGGCAGAAAGAAAAGAAATACTAAAAACTATTGACATTTATAATAATTATAATATAATAATATATGTAATGAGCGACAACAACATAGCTCACCATTTAATCAATGTAAGATAAAAGGAGAGAATTGAAAGATGAAAAAATTTGTTTGTGCAGTTTGTGGTTATATTTATGAAGGCATGGAAGCTCCCGAGCAATGTCCACAATGTAAAGTAGGTAAAGAGAAGTTCATTGAAAAAAGCGAAGAAAACCTTCAATGGGCCGATGAGCATAGAATTGGGGTTGCCGAAGGTGTGGATCCGGAAGTGATCGAAGGCCTGAGAGCCAATTTTATGGGCGAATGCACTGAAGTGGGAATGTACCTGGCCATGAGCCGTCAAGCCGATCGTGAAGGGTATCCTGAAGTAGCTGAAGCTTATAAACGGATCGCTTTCGAAGAAGCGGAACACGCTGCCAAATTCGCCGAACTTTTAGGCGAAGTGGTCGTGGCCGATACCAAGAAAAATCTCGAAATGAGAGTGGAAGCTGAATACGGTGCTACTCAAGGCAAAAAAGACCTGGCAACCTTGGCTAAGAAGCTCAATCTGGATGCCATTCATGATACCGTTCATGAAATGTGCAAAGATGAAGCTCGTCATGGCAAAGCTTTCTTGGGACTGCTTAACCGTTACTTCAAATAAGATTAGACAAGCAATATTAGTCGAATAATATTAGCCAAGCGGGCATAGGGAACATCCTTCTGGGGACAGTTCCCTATTTTTTTATCTATATCAGGCATGGGCGTTTTTTTAAGAATGGATAGAATTACCGGGAATTTCAGCCTGCTCGTTAAAATCTTTACACCCTTCACTAAAAAAATCTATGGTATAATCAACTATATTTTTTGTTTCAATCTGTAAAACTCAACAGAGAGAAAATCTAAAACCTTAAGTATGAGGGGAGATAAAAGTGAGTAAGATGATGAAATTTGAATCTGGATTCAGTCAGGAAGAAGCTCTTGCCGAAGCCTCACGTTGTCTCCAATGCAAAAAACCCTTATGCCGTCAAGGTTGCCCGGTGAACAATGCCATACCCCAGTTCATCCGGGCCTTAAAAGAGGGAGAGTATGCTCAAGGTTTGGAAGCTATCTATCGTCACAGCTATTTACCGGCCGTTTGCGGCCGGGTATGTCCTCAGGAAAAACAGTGTGAGGCAAGCTGCATTTTAGCCCGCAAGGGTAAAGCAATTCGCATTGGTAAGCTGGAGCAGTTTATTGCTGACAACGCCACCGAGGTAGGGTTTCCTAAAGTGGCTGCCACCATGGGGGCCATTGCCGTCATTGGCTCCGGACCGGCAGGTTTAGCGGCGGCAGTCCAACTGGCCCAGCTTGGCTATGCCGTTACCATCTTCGAAGGAGAGTCGGAGCCCGGGGGAGTGCTGCTCCACGGCATACCGGAGTATCGCTTGCCTAAGGATGTTGTACGCCGTGATATAAAAAAGATTGAGAACCTGGGTGTGGAATTCAGGCTCAATACTTTAGTCGGTGTGGATCTCTTTCTGGACGATCTGCTGACCCAGGGGTATCAGGCGGTCTTTATCGGTACAGGTGCCGGGCTGCCGAAAACTCTGGAACTTCCCGGAGAGTATTTGGAAGGGGTCATATCGGCCCTTTATGTCCTGCAGACCATTAATCTCTATAATTCAGGCCAATTGCCTGAGCAGGAACTTCCGGTGGAAAAAGGAGAACATGTGGTGGTGATCGGTGCCGGCAATGTGGCCATGGATGCTGCCCGCACTGCCAGCCGTTTAGGAGCGGAGGTAACCGTCCTGGCGCGCAGAGGCTTGAATGACATGGCCGCCCGGGATATTGAGCGGGACGAGGCCATAGCCGATGGTGTTAAGATCCGCACCTATGCGGCTCCTTTGGCCATATTGGGAGAGGAGAATGTAACGGGCATAAAATGCGTCAACACCATGGTGTCCCCAGAGGGTAAAGCTATCATTAAGGAAGAGGAAAGCTTTGTTTTGCCGGCGGATAAAGTCATTTTTGCCATTGGCCAAAGGCCCTACGCCCGGATCGTGACCACTTCCCAAGGCTTTGAGATTAATAAGCAGGGCTTACTGATTTGCAATGAGCACGGCATGACCACCCGGGAGGGGGTCTTTGCAGCAGGTGATGTGGTTCATGGCCCGGCTACCGTAGTCAAGGCTATGGGGGAAGGAAGACGGATTGCCATAGAGATGCACGCTTACCTTTTAAGGAAGAGATTGCAAAGTGCCAAGTGAATCTCGCCGACCTAAATGCGCTAAGAGGATCTTGCTTGAGATTCACTTGAATCTCAAGCTTTTTTGGTTTTAAAATGCTAAGGGCATCATAATGTTTTCTAGGAGTTAAAGTTTTGTGAATTTTCTAACCACATAGGAAAAATGAGCAGGAATATGAATTTGCTTGAAGAAGTTTAGCGTTGGGAATCAATAGAATCTGGCAACCAGAGGATCATTACCGTGATGGAGGAATGAGAATGCAACAGGATGTCCAGGATGTCAAGCTCATAGCTGTGCTCAACCTTCTTAATCAACTCAGCAACAAAAACTCTCTTGAAGAGTACCTCAACGGAGTTATTGATTTTCTCTCAGGATGGACCGGATGTGAGAATATTGGTATTCGGGTGCTTAGAGAGGCCGGCCTTGCTCCCTATGTAGTGCATCGGGGGTTCGATAAGGATTTTATTGCTTCGGAAAGCTGCATCTCTGTCGAAGGGGATGAGTGCGTCTGTTTGCGGGTCTTAAAGCAGCAATTTAAAAGTGAGGATCAAGATCATATCTCGGCAGCGGGCACCTACTATGCACCGAACTTCTATCGCTATGTCGAAGAGTTGAGAGAGGACCAGCTTTTAAATTTCCGCGGCCTCTGTGCCCATAAGCAATTCAAAAGCTTAGCCGTTATCCCCCTCCTTCATCAAGGGAAGGTCGTAGGGGCTATACATATTGCCGACGTCAAGGATGGGGTGTTTTCTGAGGAAGATATCCAGTTCATCGAGACCATACGACCTCTTGTTGCGGAAGCTATCTATCGGCACAACCTGGAGAAGGCCTTGGAAAGCACTGTTCGCCGGTATGAAGCTGAGGAAATGGTGATTCGCAAACTGAAGTTTGAAGAGAGATTGGCCAGTATCTCCGCCCGCTTTAATCAGCAAGAGGATTTTAAAGCAGCTGCGGAAGAGTCCCTTAAGGATATTTTAAAGTTATTTAAGGCCGAGGAAGTCTGCCTCTATCTCGGCGGGAATTTGAAAGAATACGTCAGCGTCCGTGAACATGGCCAGCAAGCTTGCGGATGTGCGATTCCTTCCGACACCTTTGCCGAGTTAAGAGGGCGCTGGAAACAGGGCGAAATCTTATGCCAGAAACCTGCTCTTCAGGATGAGTTCAAAGAGATCGAGTATTTTGCCCAGGAAGTGTTCAGTAAAGACTCCATTTTAACCATCCCTCTTAATTTTAAAGGCTCCTTGCTCGGTGTGCTGATCATCGTTAACATATCTTCTGGCGGGCTGCCTTTTAAAGAAATCCTCAATCCCCTGAAGCTGGTTACAGAGACCTTTGCCAATGCAGTAGAGCAAGGCAGGATTCAATATCAATTAATGTGGTCGGAAAATCGCTACCGCACCATATTTAATCATTCAGGGAGCGCCTTTTTAATCGTTGACGAAAACTTAAAAATACTGCTCTCCAATCCTCAAGCCGAAAGGCTTTTAGATTTACCCAGCGCCAAAATTGACAATATAGCTTATCTTACGGATTTTCTGCCCGACACTGAAGTAGGGCGGCTGAAAGAATATAACCGGAGAAGACTCCAAAAAGATCCGCAGATACCCCGTCAGTATGAAATGAAGTATAAAGACAGCCGGGGCAATCTAAAAGATGTCATCGTTTCCGCGGAGGTCATCCCCCAGACCACGCAAACGGTTCTCTCCATTATCGATATTACCGAATGGAAGAAAACCGAAGCCGAGCTGCAATTCTTAAACCTGCATGATCGATTGACAGGGCTCTATAACCGTGTCTACTTTGAGCAGGAGCTGCGTAGGTATGAGACAGACCCCGGCCAGGAAGTTGGCTTAATTATGGCCGATGTCAACGGCTTGAAGCTGATCAACACAACCTTCGGCAGCGAAGCGGGAGACCAGGTCTTAGTGACGACGGCAAGGCTTTTGAACGAGTGCTTTGAGGAACATCTTGTCGCCCGCATCGGGGGGGATGAATTCGCGGTGCTCATCGAAAAAGATAAGAATGTGGATCTGGAACAAGCCTGCCAGCTATTCCGCAGGAATGTAGAAAAATATAATAAGGATCATGACGGATATCCTTTGGATATCTCCCTGGGGTATGCCTGCTCCGGAGCCGACGGCGTGAACATGAGCGAGCTGCTGAGAAAAGCCGATGATGCTATGGGCAGGGAAAAGCTGCACAGCAATAACAGCACGCGGAATTCCCAGGTTCAGATCCTTTCTAAAGCTTTGGAATGCCGGGACTTCATTACGGAAGGCCATGCGGAGCGGGTGCAGAACCTGATTATCAGCACAGGGCAATTGGCCGGCTTATCCGAACAGAGACTCTCCGATTTGAAGCTTTTTGCTCAGTTCCACGATATCGGCAAAGTAGGAATTCCCGATCAGATCCTGTTTAAGAAGGGGCGCCTGACTGGGGATGAGTGGGAGATCATGAAACAACATTGTGAAATCGGTTATCGCATCGCCCAATCTACGCCGGATATTTATCCTATCGCCGATTGGATTCTCAAGCATCATGAGAATTGGGACGGTTTGGGGTATCCTTTAGGCATAGCAGGAGAAGAGATTCCTATTGAGTGCCGGATTCTGGCCGTCGCCGATACCTTTGACGCCATGACCAATGATCGGCCCTATCGGAAAGCCCAATCCACTCAAGCCGCCATAGAAGAAATCCTGCGCTGTGCCGGGACCCAATTTGATCCCCATATTGTTGAGCTTTTTGTCAAGACAGTTTAGAGCTCAGGTTTATCGGTGGGTTAGCCAGCTGTTAAAACGGAATAAAAGCAGCCCCTGGAAACAAATCTGAACTTTTAAGGGTTCGCATATCTCCTGTGTACGGCCAACATCCCATCGACCAAGCAACGCCCTAATCTCACCATAAAAGTGGGACTAGGGCGTTTAGAATTCACTCAAGCGTTTTCCAGGGAAAAAATCCTCAGGGAAGAGTTGCAAAAAGACGGGAAATAATACTATAATTTATAACAATACATCGTAATTCATAATAATACATCAAAATGCATCATGTGCTAAGTCACAGGAGTTTTCGCGGTGTATAAGGCCGACCAACACGAAGCGGCGTTTTCGGGGGTTACTTCGGGGGTTACGATAAGAAAGGGGACTGGAACTATGGCTCAGATCAATGAGAATTACTTAAAGCTGCCGGGGAGTTATTTGTTTTCGGAAATAGCACGGAGAGTCAATGAATTTAAGGTTCAAAATCCTGATGCGGATATTATCCGCCTGGGAATCGGTGATGTGACGAGACCCCTTGCTCCCGTCGTTGTCGAAGCCATGAAGCAGGCTGTGGAGGAGATGGGCAGGGCGGAGACTTTCCGGGGATACGGCCCTGAGCAAGGGTATGATTTTTTGATTGAGAAGATCATTGCCAATGATTATGCCCCTCGGGGAGTTCAGCTGGGAATGGATGAAGTCTTTGTCAGTGACGGTGCCAAAAGCGATACAGCCAATTTCCAGGAGATCTTTGGCGTGGATAATATCATGGCTGTGACCGATCCGGTCTATCCCGTCTATGTCGACAGCAATGTCATGGCGGGAAGAACAGGGAACTATGATACAGAGAAAGGGCAGTATGGCAGAATTATCTATCTGCCCTGTACTGAAGAAGGGGACATGAAGCCTGAATTGCCCACGGCACCTGTGGATATGATCTACCTTTGCTTCCCCAACAATCCTACGGGAATGACCTTGACCAAAGAAGAACTGAAGGTATGGGTGGATTATGCGCGGGAAAATAAGGCCATCATTCTTTTTGACTCCGCCTATGAGGCCTTCATCCGGGAAGAAGGAGTGCCCCGCAGCATTTACGAAGTAGAAGGAGCGCGCGAAGTGGCTGTAGAATTCCGCAGCTTCTCCAAAACCGCAGGCTTTACCGGAACCCGCTGCGCTTATACTGTCGTTCCTAAGGATATTATGATCTATGACTCCACAGGCGAAGGACATAGCTTGAATAAACTTTGGCTGAGAAGACAGACCACCAAGTTCAACGGAGTCTCCTACCCTGTCCAAGCGGGAGCCGCAGCTGTCTATACTGAGGAAGGAAAAAAACAGATCCAGGCCACCATCGATTATTATATGGAAAATGCCCGTATCATCCGGGAAGGCCTCCAGGAAGCCGGCTTTAAAGTCTTTGGCGGGGTAAACGCCCCCTATATCTGGATGAAGACCCCCGGCACTATGGGATCCTGGGAGTTTTTTGATAAACTGATGACAGAAGCCCATGTGGTCGGCACCCCCGGTGCAGGCTTCGGAGCCAACGGCGAAGGATTCTTCCGCCTCACAGCCTTTGGAACCCGTGAGAATACCGAAAAAGCCATCGAGCGCATTAAAGCTCGGATGAAGTAAAGCCGCTCGGATCAAGTAACTTGCACTCTATCTCCCACAACGCCCCGCTCACTCAAGCCCGAAAAGCAGCCCAAGGATTTTGCTTTACAAAAGGGAGCGAATTTAAGCGAGCGGAAACAAAACTTCGCGAAAAGCACGCAGCGGAGTCGGGTTGGAAACAGGACGTTTCCAACCGGCTATGAGGCAGGAGCCGATTTAGCCGGGAACCCGACGGAGCGGAGTGCTTTTCGCGTTAGTTTTGTCCGCGCAGCTTATGGAGCGACCGGTGTAAAGCAAAATTCTGGAGACTCCGGACTCTCTCAGAACCGCAAGAGCCTTTTCCAGCACAACAAAAAAGCCAGTCCTCTTCAAGCTAAGGGGGCTGGCTTTAACTATTAGGCCCGGAAGGAAGCTAAGCTTCCCCCATAACCTTACCCATATCGGTGATATCATACCCGCCAATTCCTGCGACTTCATTGCGGAAACTTTCGGACTTCAAAATACTCAGCAGAGCCTGGAAATGAGGCTTCGCCAAATCCTCCTTGCGAAGCACCAGGTCGTAGCGTTCCTTGTGCAGAGGTACAAAATCCAAAGAGCTGACTTGCATGGCGGCCTTTTCAATACCCAGCCCCACATCGGCTTCACCCCGGGCTACCCGGCTGGCCACGGCCATATGCGACATCTCTTCATCCTCATAGCCCCGGACACCGGCATGGGGAATATGAGCAAGACGCAGCTGCTCGTCCAGAAGTACCCGCGCCCCCGAGCCCCGTTCACGGTTGACAAAACGAACATCGGCTCGTCCTAAGTCACTCCAGGTCAGAATCTGCTTAGGGTTTCCTTTGGCTACATAGAAACCTTCCATGCGGTAGACCAGGTTGATAATAAGGGCCGGGTGCCCAGGCAACAATCTCCGCACATAGGGAGTGTTGTATTCGTTGGTGTCGCTATCCCATAAATGAGTGGTAACCACATTAGCCTGACCCCGATAGAGAGCGATCAAACCATCAATACTGCCGCTGTATTGGCGAAGAAAACGGACTTGAGAAAATTGTTTTTCCAGATGCCGGGTCAAAATATCCAGGACGATATCCTGACCGCAGATGACCAGGCCTTGCTCCAGAAGTGTAGAACCTGAAAAGGCAGAATGCGGGTCAGGAGTGATTCTCTCTTCACTGCCTGTAAAGCCTGACAGAGCATTGGCCGGCAAAGCAAGGTTCGTTGTATTCCCGGCAGTGGGTGTGGAACAGTCTCCCTTGGATTTACGGATGTAATTCTCTAAATCCGTGTTCTCGATGCGAAATTTGCGACCGATGCGGTAAGCGCTGAGATCGCCCCGCTTAATCATTTCGTATACTGTAAATTTAGAGATTTTTAGAATGCCTGCAACTTCCTCAGGAGTATAAGTCACATTGGACAAGGAAATCTCTCCCCCCATATTTGCACTTTTAAACAATTGAGTAAAAGACTGGCGAGTGCTTGCATTAATATCTTGATAATGATTATACCATACTATATAATAGACCTGAAGTTCAGTTGTGTTTATTTATGTTGATTGATAAATAGTATTCGTTGAGGATGATTTATATTTTGATTCTGGTAGTAGTTTGATTATGTTGGATTTAATTGTTTGATTTAGGGTTTACTCCTTTAATTTGCAGTTTTTTTAACATTTTAATACTAGAACAAAAATTGAGGCCGAAATGAAAAATATTGAGGGCTTGGCTTTTTAATGCCGGAGCCGATCAATTTACATAAATAAACGAAGGGAAGAAAAAAGATGATTTTCAGGAGGTTTAAGGATGAAAAAGTGGATTAAAGCCCTATTGATTTCCGGTATGGTACTTTCTTTAGGCTTAACCGGATGCGCCAACAACGGCGGCAGCAGTCCTAACAGCGGAGATAGCGGTGATAAGGGAGCAGCTCCCCAAGAGCCTGCGAAACAAGTTGAGCTGATTGTTTCCGCAGCAGCCAGTTTAAAAAATTCCTTGGAGGAGATTCAGAAGGATTATGCTGCCAAAGAGCCTAATGTCAAACTGACCTTTAACATGGGTGCTTCAGGAACCCTGCAACAGCAAATTGAACAGGGAGCTCCGGCCGATCTGTTTATTTCAGCGGGAAAATCCCAGGTGGACGCTCTCTTGGAAAAGAACTTAATGGATAAAGACAGTGTTGTCGATCTGCTGGGCAATGATTTGGTTCTTGTCGTCGGCGCCAACGATACCAATGTTAACTCCATACAGGATCTGTCCAAGGAAAGTGTGAAGCAGATCGGTATCGGCACTCCGGAATCCGTCCCCGCCGGCAAATATGCCAAAGAGGCCTTCACCTCCCTTAAGCTTTGGGATACCCTGGAACCCAAATTTGTTCAGGCTAAAGATGTCACTCAGGTGTTGAACTATGTGGAGACCGGCAACGCTGAAGCGGGAGTCGTCTATAAATCTGACGCTCAAGGCTCAACAAAAGTCAAAGTAGTGGAAGCTTTCCCCGCCGACAGCCATAAAGCCATAACCTATCCGGCCGGAATTGTTTCGGCAACCAAGGAAAAGGAAGCGGCTAATGCCTTCTTAACCTATCTGAAAAGCTCAGACGCTCAGGACATCTTCGCCAAATTCGGTTTTAAAACCAACTTAAGCAAATAAAAACTGGAAATTACTTTAGATAAAAGACAAAATAAAGTACAAATACAGTGCATTTAAAGGTATAATTGGTCTTGGCATTGTTTTTCTTGCTGAGGCTGATTATACCTATGGTTTTTACTGACTTCCGATAAATTTGAGGGAAAATTTGAGGGAATAGAGATGAATTTTAATGTTTCACCCATTATCTTATCTGTAAAAGTTGCCGTGGCCGCTGTAGTGATTGTGGTCTGCTTTGCTATTCCCATTGCCACGCTGATGGCCAAGCGCCAGTTCACAGGAAAGGCCGTTGTGGAATCCATTCTGACCTTACCCCTGGTTCTGCCGCCCTCTGTGGTCGGATTTGTCTTGCTCTATACTTTTGGCAAGAATGGACCTGTCGGCAAGCTCCTGGGAGAGGTGTTTGGTGTGACGGTGGTCTTCACCATTTGGGGAGCGATTATCGCCGCGGCGGTGGTATCCTTCCCGATGATGTACCAGTCTGTCAAAGCAGCCATCGAGAGCGTGGATCCCCAACTGGAGAAAGCGGCCCGAACCCTGGGGGCCGGGGAGTTAAGGGTCTTCTTCACCGTCACCATTCCTTTAGCATGGAATGGCTGTGTGGCAGGTTTTGTATTGGCTTTCGCCCGTTCCCTCGGCGAATTTGGAGCAACCCTCATGCTGGCCGGCAATATTCCTGGCCGGACCTCCACCATGCCTTTGGCCATTTATTTTGCCAGTGAAGCCGGAGACACCCGTCAGGCCTGGATTCTCGTCTCGATTATGGTGTTGTTCAGCTTTCTGGTCATTTTCGGACTTAATCATTGGGGAAAAGGTAAGAGCAACCAGACCAAGCCTGACAGGAGGATAGCTTGATGATCAAGGTGAATTTCCAGAAAAAGCTGCCCTCCTTTACCTTGGCAGTGGATTTTGAGGTGGATAACCATATCCTGGCCATTGTCGGTCCCTCGGGAGCAGGGAAGACCACGGTCCTCCAGTGCTTGGCAGGGTTGCAGAACCCTACCCGGGGAGATATTTGGATCAATGGTAAAACCATCTTTTCTTCTGATCAGAAAATCAATATCCCGGTTCGCAAACGCCGGATTGGCTATGTCTTTCAGGATTACGCCCTGTTTCCTCATATGACCATCGAAAAAAATGTCCTCTATGGCAAGCCTAAGCCGGCAGAAGCGGCCGCAGCCTCCCATAAAGCCATGGGTGTGACGGAGCTTCTGGACATCCTTAAAATCGGTCACTTGCGGAAGCGTTATCCTTCGCAGATATCTGGAGGAGAAAAACAGCGGGTGGCTTTAGCCCGGGCGCTGATGACGGAGCCGGAACTCCTCCTCCTGGATGAATCCCTCTCGGCCCTGGATCCCGATACCCGGGCCCTTCTCCAGCAAGAACTTTTAAAAGTCCAGAAGCACTGGCAGATCCCTTTTATTATGGTCACCCATGATCCCCGGGAAGCGGAGATCCTCGGCAGCCAAATCATGAGAATCGATAAAGGTGTTCAGGAAATACTCAAGCCGACCAAGGCGTAGGTGAAAAAAGGGGACAGGTCCCGCTTTTCAGAACGAAAAGCGGGACCTGTCCCCTTTTTTCACTTTTTTATGTCTTAAACACTCACCCATCTTCGGGGGATTCAATACACTATTACAGATAGTGAAAGTGCTGAGTGCAAAAAGAAGGGGGGAGGGGCCTTGAGAAAGGTTGTGGAATTGCATAACCTTGGCATGAAATATCAATCCCTTAACGGAGAAATCACAGCCCTTGAAGAGATCAACCTTGATGTTTATGAAGGTGAGTTTGTCAGTATTGTCGGTCCCAGCGGCTGCGGCAAATCAACCCTTCTATCCATTATCTGCGGATTGATTTCCCCCACAGCAGGAAGAGTTCTTGTGGAGGGTGAGGTGGTCGCAGGAACATCGCCCAAGATTGGCTATATGCTGCAGAAGGACCATCTCTTTGAGTGGCGGACTATTTTACAGAACATCAAGCTGGGGCTGGAGATTCAAAAAGCCCTGACACCGGAGGCCAAAGCCTACACAGAGCACCTCCTGCAGACTTACGGGCTTTATGAATTTCGTAATAAATACCCCAATCAGCTCTCGGGAGGGATGAGGCAAAGAGCAGCCCTTATCCGCACCCTGGTCACCAATCCGCAAATCCTGCTTTTAGATGAAGCCTTCTCGGCTTTGGATTATCAGACCCGCCTGGCTGTTAACGAAGATATTTACACTATTATTAAGAAAGAGAACAAAACAGCCATTATGGTCACTCATGATATTGCCGAGAGCATCAGTATGGCGGATCGGGTGGTAGTGCTCAGCAAACGGCCGGGTACGGTCAAGAAAATCTATGAGATTCACATGAATTGCGGAAAGAGAACCCCTTTAAAATCCAGGGATATGCCGGAATTCCAGACCTACTTTCAAGAAATATGGAAGGAGCTGGATGTCCATGTCTAATAGTTCTCCGGAACATAGAGCCTATCTGAAAAAGGTAAGACATGAAAAAGTCAAAGTCAGAGTGACTCAGGCTTTAATTCTGATCATCGCCCTGGGCTTATGGGAGATCTGTGCCCGGGCCGGCATTGTGGATCCCTTCATTACCAGTCAGCCCAGCCGTGTGCTGAAAACCATGATCAACCTTCATCAAGAAGGTGTATTGCTTCATCATATAGCCATTACCTGTATGGAAACCATCGTCGGCTTTATCCTGGGAACGGTCTTGGGAACGATGATCGCCATCGTCCTGTGGTGGTCTGAATTTATCTCCAAAGTCTCAGAACCTTATCTCGTTATTCTTAACAGTCTGCCCAAAATTGCCCTGGGTCCCATCTTCATTGTCTGGATCGGCGCCGGTCCGGCAGCCATTATCGTCATGACCCTGGCTATTTCCCTGATTGTCACTATTCTGGAAGTGCTCAACGGTTTTTTATCCATAGACCAAGAGAAAATCAAGCTGGTTCAGACCTTTGGCGGCACAAAGATTCAGGTGCTCACCAAAGTTCTTCTGCCGGCCTCCTTTCCCACCATCGTCAATGCTCTGAAAATAAATGTCGGACTCTCCTGGGTTGGGGTTATCGTCGGTGAATTCCTCGTCTCCAAAGCGGGGCTGGGCTATCTCATCGTTTATGGAGGTCAGGTGTTTAAGCTGGATTTGGTTATGACCAGCGTCTTCATCCTGGGCATAGCTGCGGCATTAATGTATCAGGGGGTGGTTTTGTTCGAAAAGATCCTGGTCAAGAATTCAGATTCATAAAGGGAGGGTTACTATGAAACGCCGATTAGGCCTACTTATGTTCCTTGTGTTAGTGGTATCTCTAATATTAACAGGGTGCGGCAACACCGGTGGCAAACAAGACCAACTCACCAAAATCCGAGTCTCGGAGGTCACCCATTCCATCTTCTATGCACCCCAATATGTGGCCCTGTCTCAAGGCCTTTTTGAAGAAGAAGGACTGGAGATTGAGCTGACCAACGGAGGCGGAGCGGATAAAGTCATGACCGCCGTCTTGACGGGTCAGGTGGAGGTTGGTCTTGCCGGTCCGGAAGCCACCATTTACGTGTACAATGAAGGGAAAGAGGATAATGCCATCGTCTTCGCTCAGCTGACCAACGGGGACGGAACCTTCCTCATCGGCAGGGAGGAGGACCCTGACTTCAGCTGGAGCGATCTTAAAGGAAAAACCATTATTGGCGGCAGAAAAGGGGGCATGCCCGAAATTATCCTGCAATATGTGCTCCGCAATAACGGATTGACCCCGGGAAAGGATGTTTTCATCGATACCACCATGCAATTTAACGCCATGCCCGGAGCTTTCCTGGGTGGTCAAGGGGATTATGTCATTCTTTTCGAACCTACAGGCTCCATGATGGAGAAGGAGGGGAAAGCTTACATTGTGGCTTCCCTGGGCAAGGAAAGCGGCGAAGTGCCTTACACGGCTTATTTTGCCAAGAAGAGCTATATGGAGAGAAACCCTAATATCATCCAGAAGTTTACCAATGCAGTCTACAAAGGCCAACTCTGGATAGAATCCCACTCACCGGAGGAAATCGCCCAAGCGATTAAAGCTCATTTTCCAGATACAGAAGAAGAGGTTTTGACCACGGTTGTGAAACGCTACAAGGAGCAAAACAGCTGGAAGAAGGATCCCATCTTGCTGGAAAAAGATCTCCATGTTCTGCAAAAAGCTCTGCAGGATGCCGGCGAATTGAGTAAAACCGCACCTTATGAAAAAATTGTCACCCCCGTCTTTGGCGATGCTGCCATAAAAAATATTAAATAAGTATTTGAATAATTCTTGAGAGAGAAGAGCTGTTTGATTCTATTTCAAATAGTTCTCTCCTCTCTTATTCAGCCGGATAGCGCGGGCTCGGCCCCTTTTTCCAACAGCCGAATTGTTAATGATTTGTTAAGGATTAGCTGATTTTCAAAACAATGGTTTTGAGATAGAATTAAGGTATACAATCAGCATAGGTATTTTAGAGGGTGTTCTTATGTCTTATGGGCTTATCATCGTTTTGATGATTATCCTTGGCATCGGCTTATGGCATACTAAAAAGTATCACCGGGCCGTGGTCAACCAGGTTGCTCACGTATGGATTACGAAAAATGCCTTTGAACACACGGCGTTAGGGATGGCGATAGTCAGCCCTGATTGCCGTTTCCTGAAAGTCAACCGGGCCTATGGGGAGATTACCGGCTATACGCGGCCAGAGTTGTTGAAGATGGCTGTTAAAGAACTGACTCACCCGGAAGATCAGGAAAAAGATACTCCCTACCTTCAAGAAGTCTTTGCCGGCAATATCCATTCCTTTACCACGGTTAAGCGCTATATCCATAAAAATGGCAGCACCATTTGGGTCAGATCAACTATTTCCGCCGTCCGCACCGAACGGGGCAACCTCAAGTATTTTGTCGCCCAGATCCAGGATATGACCATTGCCAAAAATGCCGAGGATGAGCTGCGTAAGTCCCGGGATAATGCTGAAGTCCTGGCCCGTACCGATTATCTGACCAAGACCCTGAACCGCAGGGCTTTTATCGA
The DNA here is from genome assembly GCF_007830365.1 of Desulfitobacterium sp. LBE. Taxonomy (NCBI): domain Bacteria; kingdom Bacillati; phylum Bacillota; class Clostridia; order Eubacteriales; family Desulfitobacteriaceae; genus Desulfitobacterium; species Desulfitobacterium sp. LBE. The sequence goes on from NZ_VLKD01000001.1 coordinate 4,228,032, forward strand.
ACGGCTTCAGGAAGAGTTGGAACGAACCAAGCGCACTCAGGAAGGCTTTGCTATGATCTTGGTCGATATTGACTATTTTAAGAAAGTCAACGACCAATTTGGGCATTTGGCAGGAGATTATGTTCTTCAGAAATTTGCGGATTGCTTAAGCAATAACGTAAGGCCTTATGATTTTATCGGGCGTTACGGAGGAGAAGAGTTTATTATTTGTTTGCCGGATACCGATGTTGAGCAGGCTGCCCTGGTGGCGGAACGCATGAGGGAAAGTGTGGAAGCCCTTGAGGTAGATTATCTGCATGCCCAGATTAAAGTCACAGGCAGCTTTGGAGTAGCGGTTTACGACAGCCATTCCTCCGATACCCTTGACGAGCTCATAGAAAAAGCCGATGGGGCCATGTATGTGGCCAAGAACCATAAAAACACGGTCTATCAGTGGGTGTCATAAGAAATTTTTTATCTGAAAAATTTTATTGATTCCCTCGCCATAGTATGATAAGATGTTCTAAACTGTTGATGGGGAAGTAAAACCGCAAGACCAGCTTTAAAGAGAGCCGGGGAAGGTGGAAGCCTGGCAAGTAACGGAGCGGGTAAATGGGCCCCTGAGGGCGGAGCGAAAAGCAATGAGTAGCTTACGACGCATAGCCAGCGTTATTGGGCTAAGGGTGTGATGGCACCCTGCAAGAGAGGATGTATGGTTTATTCATGCATCAATTAAGGTGGTACCGCAGGTTATACGCCTGTCCTTAAGTTTTGACTTAGGGGCAGGCGTTTTTGCTTTGGTACGGCCTGATCCCGGACATTTCCGCGGATGGAAGGGATATTGCAGGGAAGAACCCTCGATCTTAATCTTAATCAAAAGAAAGAGTGGAGGAATCTTCAAATGAAAAAGAAATTTGCGGTGATGTTAAGCGGACTATTAGCCCTATCGTTACTTCTCACAGGCTGTGGTTCGGCACAAGGAAAAGCGGATAGCGGCAAAAAAACCGTAGGGATTGTGCAAATTGTGGAACACCCTTCCCTGAATACCATTCGTGAGGCCACGATTGCCGAACTGGCAGCCCAGGGATTTAAAGATGGCGAAAACATCATCATTGATTATAAAAATGCCCAAGGGGATCAAACCAATCTCAAAACCATCGCCCAGCAATTTGTCAAAAATAATTATGATTTGATCATTGCTATCGCCACCCCCTCAGCCCAAGCGGTAGTCAGTGAGACCAAGGAGATTCCCATCGTATTTTCAGCAGCCACCGATCCTGTGGGTTCAGGGCTTGTCAGCGACATGGAAAAACCCGGCGGCAATGTGACCGGCACCTCGGACCGGGTTTCCGCCGAGAAGATCATGGAATTGGCAGAGCAAATCACCCCGGGGATCGAAACCGTCGGAGCCCTGTACAACACCAGTGAGACCAATTCCGTTTCCGTAATCGATAATCTCAAGGAATATGCTGCCCGGAAAAATATCCAGGTAGTTGAGGCCACAGTAACCAATAGCTCCGAGGTGCTCCAGGCCGTCAATTCCCTGACCGGCAAAGCCGATGCCATCTTCATTCCGATCGATAACGCTGTGGCCAGTGCCATGCCCGCAGTAGCCCAATCCGCCAACAAAGCGCAAATCCCCGTTTATGTGGGAGCAGACTCCATGGTTAAAGACGGAGGCCTGGCCACTTATGGCATCAACTACACTGTGCTTGGTCAAGAAACCGCTAAAATGGCGGCCGAAATTCTCAACGGGAAAAAACCCGGCGATATCCCCGTAAAATCCATGACCGATATGGACATTTACCTCAATCAAAAAACAGCCGATACCATCGGCATAACCATCCCGGAAGACGTTCTCCAGAAAGCTGCCGAGGTCTTTACCGAATAAAACGGGACCTGTCCCCTTGGTTCACACAACTGTTAAAGGAGAGACCATCACCTTATGAGTATCTTAGCCTTGCAAGGCTCCTTTGAACTGGGAATAATCTATGCCATCATGGCCCTGGGGGTATTCTTATCCTTTCGTACCTTGAACATGCCCGATTTGACGGTGGACGGGAGCTTTGTCACAGGGGCGGCCATCTCTGTTGTTTTATGCATGAGCGGCCACCCTTTCCTCGGGCTGCTGCTGGCCTTTGTTTTTGGCTGCGGTGCCGGGTGCATCGCCGCCTTTCTCTACACCAAACTCAAGATTCAGGCCCTGCTGGCAGGGATTCTGGCTATGCTGGCCCTCTACTCCATTAATTTAAAGATTCTCAGCGGCCGGGCCAATATCGCCCTTTTAAACAAGGCCACTGTCTTCAGTGAATTTGAAAAGATAATGAGCGGAGAATACAGCCGGCTGACCCTTGCCCTGCTGGTGATGCTTCTCTGCCTGATCCTGCTTTTTCTTTTTCTGAATACCCGTTTGGGCTTCCTGGTAAGGGCTACAGGAGATAACGATCAAATGGTCAGAGCTTTAGGTGTGAATACGGATCTGACCGTATTTGTCGGTCTGGCCGGGGCCAATGGCTTTGTAGCCCTCTCCGGGGCTATGATCGCCCAATACCAATCCTTTGTGGATGTAAGCATGGGTGTGGGCATGGTGGTTATCGGGTTGGCTTCCGTGATCATCGGTGAAGTGGTTTTCGGAATACGGACCCTGCTGCGCCGGCTCATTGCCGTGGTTTTGGGCTCCGTACTCTATCGCCTGATTATTGCCTTTGCTCTGGAATTAGGAATGCCGGCTACCGATCTCAAACTGGTATCCGCCATTATCGTGGCCTTAGCTATGTCCACTCCTGTTTTGAAAAAGCAGTTTGCGGTCATGAAACGTAAGTTTTTTTCTCACCGGGGAAGCAGCAAAGGGAATGGGCAGTGGCAGTGAAAGGAGTGAAGGAGCGCATGCTTAAGCTCAGAGGAGTCGGCAAAACCTTTGGCATCGGAAGCAGCAATGAAAAGAGGGCTCTGGACCATATAGACCTTTCCTTGCAGTCCGGTGAATTTGTGACGGTCATCGGTGGCAACGGAGCAGGAAAATCCACCCTCTTTAACTGTATTTCCGGAGTCTATGAAATAGAGGAAGGGCAGATTTTGCTTGATGACCTGGATATTACCTATCATCCCGAATATAAACGTTCCAGGATGATTGGCAGAGTTTTTCAGGATCCCCTCAAAGGCACTGCCTTTGATATGACCATTGAACAGAACTTAGCCATTGCCCTGGCCAAAGGGCAGCCTGTCAGCCTGCGCCCCGGGGCAACCAAAAAGGAATTGGCCCTGCTTAGAGAACGGCTTGCTGTACTGGATCTTGGCTTAGAGGATCGTATGAAGCATAAGGTCGGGCTTTTATCCGGAGGGCAGAGGCAAGCCTTAACCCTGCTGATGGCCACCTTGGTTAAGCCTAAAATTTTGCTGCTGGATGAACATACCGCAGCTCTTGATCCCGCGATTGCCAAAAAGGTGATGGTCTTGACCCGTCAGATCGTCGAAGAGGATAAGCTGTGCACCCTGATGATCACCCATAATATGAAGGCTTCCCTGGAATTTGGCTCACGGACGATGATGATGCATGAAGGAAGAATCATCATGGACCTTCAGGGGGAGGAAAGACGGCAAATGACTGTGGACCACCTCATCGAGCAGTTTGAGAAGCGCAGTGGGACCGAGTTGGCTAACGACCGCATGCTCCTGGCCTGAAAATAAATAAAATCCTATAAAAAAGGACGAAATCATAAGCATGATTCAGCAAAACAAGTCTATCCTGCAATAATGTGCCGGTTTACCCTTTTATCTCTTTAGCGTATTAAAGTAAAATAGCATCAAGATATAGTGAGAGAGAAGGGGTTGTTCCTAATGAAGAAGTGGGTAGCAGTTGCCATGACTGTCCTTATGTCAGGATTATTATTAGCGGGTTGTGGAAGCTCCAGCAGTGCGGGAGACGCCAATGAGCCGGGCAAGGCGAATACAGAGCCGGAAAAAGGCGCCGTACAGCAAAAGATTGTCATCGGGCTGGACGATACCTTTGCTCCGATGGGCTTTAGAGATGACGGCGGCAATCTGGTGGGCTTCGATGTCGATATGGCCAAAGAAGTGGCCTCACGCCTGGATATGGAAGTTGAGTTCAAGCCCATCGACTGGAACAGCAAAGAAGTGGAGCTTAACAGCAAAAAGATTGATATGATTTGGAACGGGCTGACCATCACCAAAGAAAGATTGGAGAAAATAGCTTTTTCCAAGCCCTATATGGCCAATCGTCAGATCGTCGTTGTTCTGTCCGGTTCAGACATTAAGACCAAAGCAGATTTAGCCGGTAAGGTCGTCGGTACCCAGGAAGGAAGCTCCAGTGTGGATGCCCTCAATGCCGAACCCGAAGTGACAGGCACCTTTAAGGAGTTAAGAACCTATGCGGACTTTGTGGCGGTTTTAAATGAATTGTCCATCGGCCGGGTTGAGGCTGTGGTTGGGGATGAAGTTGTTTTAAAGTATTACATGAACAAAAAGCCGGGTACGTTTACAGCTATTGAGGATAATTTTGGCGAAGAAGAATACGGTGTTGGTTTGCGCAAAGATGACACCGAGCTCTTAGGCAAGCTTCAAGGGGCCTTGGATGCTATGAAGGCGGACGGTAAGTCCGCTGAAATCTCCAAGAAGTGGTTCGGAGAAGATATCGTCAAGTAACAGGAACCAAGGGAAGGGTAGGGAACGCCTCCTGGCATAGAGGCGCTCCCTACCCTTTGAAAACTCATGAGGAGAGAAGTCATGGACTATATTTTGCAAATACTGGGCCCCATGTTAAACGGTACAGGAGTCACTTTAAAAATGTTCTTCGTCACCATCGTCATGTCCGTACCCTTGGGATTGATGCTTAGCCTGGGCCGTATATCCCGGTTTGGAGTGCTTCGCTCAGCGATAGGGGTCTATATATGGGTTTTTAGAGGCACCCCTCTCATGCTTCAGCTCTTATTTGTCTATTTTGGCCTGCCCTTTATTCCGGTTATTGGGGAAATTCTTATTCTCACAGATTTTCAAGCCGCCATACTGGCTTTCGTCCTGAATTATGCCGCTTATTTTGCAGAAATTTTCCGGGCGGGAATTCAGTCTATCGAACGTGGGCAATATGAGGGAGCCAGGGCTTTGGGCATGACCTATGGTCAGCTCATGCGCCGCATTATCCTTCCTCAAGTCGTTAAACGGGTACTGCCGCCGGTAAGCAATGAGACCATCACCCTGGTCAAAGACACCTCCCTGATTTATGTACTGGCCATGAATGATTTGCTGCGTACTACGAGAGCCCTGGTTCAGAGAGACTTTACCATGACCCCCTTTATCGTCGCCGGAGTGTTCTATCTGCTGATGACCCTGGTTCTGACCTGGGGCTTCCAAAGGCTTGAGAAACGCTATGCGGCCTATGATGAATAGGGAAAGAAGGTGAATGGAATGAAAATGATCAGTGCCTTAAATATTGAGAAGAACTTCGATAAGCTGGAAGTTCTCAAAGGAGTCTCCCTGGAAGTGTTCAAGGGAGAAGTAGTAGCTGTCATCGGCCCTTCCGGCTCAGGCAAAAGCACTTTTTTACGCTGCCTGAACCGGCTGGAAATGATTGACGGAGGAAGCATCACCATCGAAGGGGATGAATTGGTCTCCACCACGGCAGAAGGAAAAGTGGCTTATGCAGAAGAATCCCAAGCGCGCATGATCTGCCGCAGAATGGGCATGGTCTTTCAGCAGTTTAACCTGTTTCCTCATCTCACCGTTTTAGAAAATGTTATTGAAGCCCCCTTAACGGTTAAAGGGGTAAAAAAAGACGAGATCATCCCTGTAGCCAAGGAATTGCTTGGCAAGGTGGGCCTTCTCGATAAGCTGGATTGCTATCCGTCCAGGCTGTCCGGCGGGCAGAAACAACGGGTAGCCATCGCCCGCGCTTTGGCCATGAATCCTGATATTATGCTTTTTGATGAACCCACTTCAGCCCTTGATCCCGAATTGACCGGTGAAGTGCTGAAGGCTATGCGGCAGTTAGCTGAAGAGCATATGACTATGATTGTGGTGACCCATGAAATGAGCTTTGCCCGTGAAGTAGCCAATCGCGTTATCTTCATGGACAAGGGAGAGATCGTCGAACAAGGGGACCCGGAAGCCGTGTTTGGAGATCCTAAGCAGCAAAGGACCCAGGCTTTTCTCAATCACATGAGCGCCAAGTAGACACTATTCACCAATAAGAATGTTCAGGCCAGCAAATAATTTTTGCTGGCATTCTTTTATCAGGAGACAATATAATTACTTATGGTGAAAAAAAGGATTATTTAAGAATATGGCGAATTATCAGAGGAATTAGGAATTACTTATTATTTGGTTGATATTAGAATAATTATAAAAAACTGCTAAAAAACTATTTTTGATCTATAGCGATTTAAGTGATGTTTAGAACAAGCATAAGGGCTAAGCCGAAAGGGAGAGTGAGTGGCTTGAAAAAATTTGTTCAGATCTTTACCAAGCTGTTCATGAGCCATGCCCCTTTGATTCTCTCCCTATTGGGTATCTTACTGTGGCTCTTAGCCTATTTTATTTATTGGTTTTTCCCTCTGCATCAGGCACGCTGGGTTTGGCTGTCCGTCGTGGTCGTTTTAATTTTTAATGGCATCTCCCTGGGTGAATTTGTTAAGACTTTGGCGGTTAAGGGGTATACAGACTCCATGACGGGGTTGCCCAATAAGGGTTTTATGTACCTGCGCCTGAATATTGATATGGAAAAATACGCAAAGCAAGAAAAAGAATACTCCCTGGCCATGATTGATATCGATCGCTTTAAGAATATCAACGATACTTATGGCCATCTTGCCGGGGATAAGGTGATTAAGGAAGTCGCCGGGCTCCTGCGTAAAAATGTCAGGGCCAGTGATGAAGTCATCCGCTGGGGCGGCGAAGAGTTTGCGATTTTATTGCCTGAAACCAGCGAAGAGGGAGCGGCTAATCTCATTGAGAGAATCCGCAACCTTATGGAAAATCATGACTTTGGCCCGGAGATAGCTTCCCAAAAAGTAACCTTTAGTGCAGGCGTGGTTTCTTATAAGAAGCTGGAAGAAGTCAAAGCCAGAGAGAACAGGCTTACCAACAATACGGATCTCATCGTAAATTTCTCCGACCAGGCTTTGTACCAGGCCAAGAAGACCCGCAATACCGTCTGGCGCTTTAGTCAAGGGATTATTGCTTAAGGATTTGTTGACAATTTTGCTTATAAGCTTTTAGAGGGACTGGACCCTGAATGGGTTTAGTCCCTTTATTATTCATCAAAAATTGGTTTAAGCCCACACCATAAGCTGATGAACCAATACGAAAAACCGCTCTCCTTGAGGGCGGTTTAATTATATGTGGAAAACTTTCCACATATGCGGCTAAAAATAAAGGCTGCTCTTATTCCGCCTCATTAAAGTGCGTTGATTCCAGATCAATGGGTTTGCTTTTATGTAAAGGTTGTTTTGCCAACTTAGAATAATCAGTGGACAAGAGAAATGCTGCGTTAGCCATAAGAATCTGCTGCTCCATACCATTCATGAGATTGAACATCTCGATTAACCTTTCGTGTTCAGCATTTAGATAAATGGGCAGAGCCGGTGTATTTCCGGTTAATAACCAATCGGCTGAAACATTGAAAAATGAGGAGATTTCATAAATGAATATAGCCGACGGCATAACCTCACCATTTTCGATCCGTCCCAAATTTGCGCGAGAAATACTGGGAAGATGTCTTGAAAGATCCGCTAAGGACAATTTGCCATTTTTTCTAAGCTGTTTGATTCTGGTGCCTAGAGCTTTTTTAAATGATTCAGCATTCATAAACTTTCCTCCATCCAATACGGTGCAGAGATATAAGACGTACAATTGTCTAATATTTGCGCTATTATCTATTGTATCGTCCCACATATGAGCCTATAATATTCATAGGGAAATTCTTCCGCAAGACAAGTGTAATACAGCACCAGCTAAGGTACAATGGTTGAATTTGTCGGTATCTGGTAAAGAAAAAATGTGACACCTGAAGATCTGTGTAAACCGATGCTGCCGAAATGGAAAATTTATCTCATATATGGGAGGTAGTGATCTGTGCGCTTAAAAGAACTGACCCCGTTCGGAGTTGAAGTGAAAAAGAGACTAATCGACAGGCGAATGAGCAACAGCGAATTTTGCAAGAAGTACAACATACCCATGAACCGCTTCAGCGAAATTCTCTACGGCAGCCGCCCCGGCAATAAATACCGGGACAGGATAGCTGCGCTGCTGGGGATTGAAGAAGCGGCCTAGCCTGACAGTAATGATGTTCTAGGCTCAAAGAGATGAAGAAGGTAAATGTCGTAATATGTCGCAAAAAGAATTATCTGGTAATTAAAGATAGTATTGACATATTTATAGTAGTATTAAATAATAAATCGTGTAGCAAAAGAGAGTGAGTGATTACTTACCTGGCTTGAGGATGTAACTTAAAATCGATTAGATACAGGGGTTTCCCGATGAAAGGATCAAATCATGAGGAAGAGTAGTATATTGGCCCGGAATAAAACCATTGCTAAAAACGAAAAGAAACACAATCCTGGCGAAAGTTATGCATTAAAGAACCTGCAAAGACGCTTTCAAGTATTAGTGCAAGACTCTCATGATGTGTTTGAGATTATCAACTCTGATGGGACCATTCAATACATAAGCCCTGCTGTTGAAAAGATACTCGGTTACAAACCCGAAGAGCGGATAGGTAAGCCGGCCTACGAACTTCTTGAACCAACAGAAAAATATAAATTTAAGCAGATGCTGAGTTTAGCCTTCAATCATCCTGATCAAGTGGTGCAAGAGGAAATAAAGATAAAGACGAAAGCGGGACAGGAAATTATCTTATCCTGCGATATGCGCAATAAGCTATCGGAACCCTCCATACAAGGGGTAATCCTCAATTGGCGAGTGTCTTCTTCAGATCGCAACAGAGAGGATAGCCAGGCCAAAGCCCCGGCAACCCTGGATGAACTGACCAGGCTTCCCGCTCGGGGCGCCTTTGAATCACTGCTGAGCCAGCATATGGCGGAGGCCAGGGGAGAAGAAGCCTTGGCACTGATCATTGTGGACATTGATCGATTCAAATACATCAACAGCTACTTAGGCTATGAGCATGGGGACCAGTTGCTCAGGCAAATCAGCCGGCGTCTGCGCTTGCTGTGCACGGATCAGGTGCTGCTTTGCCGCTTTTCCGGGGACCAGTATGCCATAGTGGCTGCCCGGGGAGAGGGGCAGGATGATTATCTCCCTTTGGTTGAAGAGGTTCTGCGCCTTTTTGATGCCCCCTTTATAGTGGATGAGCATAAACTGGATATTAGTGTGAGCCTGGGTATTAGTCTCTATCCTCATGATGCCCAAGATAGTGAGACTCTTGTTAAGTCTGCTTACGCCGCTTTATTACGGGGCAAAGCGGCCGGCAAAAAGCACTACCAATTTTATTCAGCTGATGTGGAGCATAAGAATTACAGAGAATTTCTCCTGCGCCGTGACATGCAGAAGGCCCTTAAGGAAGGTCAGTTTGCGGTGCATTATCAACCTATAGTCAATCTATATACCAATGAAGTCCTGGCCGTAGAGGCTTTGCTGCGCTGGAAACACCCTTTATGCGGAATGATTTCCCCCGCTGAATTTATCCCGATCATGGAAGAAACCGGTTTTATAGTGGATATGGGAAAATGGCTGTTGGAAGAAGTATGCCGCAGCCATAAGCAATGGCAAAAGGAAGGACTGCCTCCCCTTAAAGTATCCATCAATTGCTCCTCCGTGCAGTTTGCGGAGGAGTGCTTTGTGGAGAGCATCCAGGCCATTCTTGACAAGATGCAGCTCGATCCCCGCTATCTCATTATAGAAATCACGGAAAGTGTCCTCATCGATAATGCCAAGAAGGTCATTGCCGATCTGCAAAAACTTCAGGAGATCGGCATTTTGGTTGCCGTGGATGACTTCGGTACAGGTTTTTCATCCTTATCGTATTTGCTTACCTTTAATATAGATATTATAAAAATCGACAGCTCCTTTATACAGAACATCCCTACCAATAAAACCAGCACGATTATTACCCATTCTGTGATCAATCTGGCTCGTGAACTCAATATCAAGCTGGTGGCCGAGGGAATTGAAAGTCCGGAGCAGCTGTCCCACCTGAAGCGGTTCAACTGTCACACCGGTCAGGGGTATCTCTATAGTAAGCCCATACCACAGCATCAGCTTGCTGAAATTATGGCCAATAAAAAATGCGAGCCCCAAATCAACGCCGAGGCTCTGGGGATTTAATTAAAATGAAATTGGAGGACTGTGTGTTGAAAAGTATCAGAACACAACTGGTCATTTATTTTTCCATACTTGTATTGCTATCATCTTTAGCCCTGGGATATCTGTCTTTAGCCAAGGCCAGCAATGCCCTGACGGCTGAAGCAGAAAAAGCTTTAGGCACCCTTGCCGCCGACTCGGCTAAACTCACGGAAAGCCGCTTGGAAACCCAAAAGAAAACCTTGGAGATGATCGCCTTAAGGGAAGATATGCAAACCATGGATTGGCAGGTACAACAACCTATCTTGCAAAGACAACTCCCCAACACCAATTTTCTTGATCTTGGGGTCGTTCAGCTGGACGGTTCCGTCAGCTATTCCGATGGGTCAACCAACCAACTGGGAGACCGGGACTATGTGCAAAAGGCCTTAAAAGGGGAAACCAATGTATCCGACCTGATCATCAGCAGGGTGACCAACAGCCTGGTTATTATGTATGCCACACCGATTGTCAACGAAGGGAAAGTGGTGGGGGCATTGATCGGGCGCCGTGACGGCAATGCTTTAAGCCTGATCGCGGAAGACACAGGATATGGTCAAAATGGTTATGGATATATGGTTAATAGCCAGGGAACGGTTATTGCCCACCCGGACAGGGAAAAAGTGTTCGCTCAATTCAATCCTATCGAAGCAGTCAAAGAGGACCAAAGTTTAATGTCCACGGCGACGATGATTGAAAACCTGCTGCAGAGCGGTCAGGGAGTCAGCTCCTATACTTATAACGGTCAGGACTTATATGCGGGATATGCTCCTATTCAGGGCAGCGATTGGACCTTCGTTATTACGGCCAGTCAGGAAGAAGTTCTGTCAGCCATCCCTGCTCTCCAAAAGGATATTTTAGTTACCGGAGTGATTATTTTTTTCATAGCTATGGGCTTTGTCACCCTGATTGGAAATTCTCTGGCTAAGCCCATTATGAAAGTGACGGAGAGTGCCGAGAGAATTGCCCGCTTGGATGTGACCCAGGATGTACCTGAAGGGTTGCTCAAAAAAGCCAATGAGATCGGAGCCTTGGCCAAAGGAATCCAAGTCATCACCGCCAGCCTGAGAGAGTTTATAGGGGACGTCAAAGAGTCCTCTGAGAAAGTCGCCGCTGTGTCTGTGCAGCTGACAGCGTCAACCCAGCAAAGTGCCATCACTGCGGAAGAAGTATCGAGAGCAGTTACGGAAATTGCCAGAGGAGCATCCGAGCAAGCCGGCAATACGGAAGAGGGAGCGCTGAAAGCCGTCCGTCTCGGACAAGCCATTGAGAAAGATCTTGAGTTGGTGGAAGCCTTAAATGTGGCATCGAACAGGGTTTCCGCTGTTGTGGAGGAAGGCCTGCAAGAGATCGATAACCTCACCCGTATCTCTCAGGAAAACAACGGAGCCACTGAGGAAATCCGTCAAGTAATTTTTAAAACCAATGAAAGTTCCCAAAAGATTGAGCAAGCCAGCAATGTCATTGCTTCCATAGCAGAACAGACCAATCTCCTGGCCTTGAACGCAGCTATCGAAGCAGCCCGGGCAGGGGAAGCCGGACGGGGATTTTCCGTGGTGGCCGAAGAGATTCGCAAGCTGGCTGAGCAATCTTCCGCTTCCACTAAATCCATTGATCTCATGGTGAAGGAGCTGCAAAATAACTCTCAGGATGCGGTCAAAAACATGGAGAGAGTATCCCAGATAGCCAAGGAACAAGCGGGAAGCGTTATGACCTGCCAGGATAAATATCGGGTGATTGCCCAATCCATGGAGGAAGCTATCCAGGCCGTGAACGAGCTCAATGCTTCGGAAGCGGCAATGGACAAAATTAAGGATGACATCCATTCCACATTACAAGCTCTCTCGGCTATCGCCGAAGAGAATTCTGCCGCCACAGAGGAAGTCACCGCTTCCATGGAAGAGCAAACCGCATCTGTCCAGGAAATCGCGGCTTCCAGTGAAGGGCTGTCAGAATTAGCCCAAAGTCTTCAAACGGTTATCATGAAATTTAAACTATAAAGCAGCTGGTCTTTGGAAAAATGTGCTACAATGAAGAAAGGTTACGAGTTTTGACGAAATAAGGAGAATTGATGTGGATAGCAATCTTATACACAGAAAAGAGAGCCTGGTCATTACAGCTATCTCCCTGATCAATGAAAAGGGCTTGCAAGGCCTTTCCACAAGAGAAGTGGCCAAACGGGAAGGGGTTTCCGAAGCCACTATCTTCAAGCATTTTAAATCGAAAAACGAACTCGTATCAGCCGTTCTTGAGCACTCTTCCCAATATGATCATGCTTTGTTGGAAGCAGCCCTGACGAAGGACTTAACTCCCAAAGAGAAGGTTCTTCATCTTATCGACAGCTATATAACCTACTGTGAGAACTATCCGGAAATTACGGCGATCCTTCTGGCCTACAATGGCTTGTTGTACGAAGAAGAGCTTAAGGACAAGGTTATGGAGATTATTTGCCGACGGTCAAAAGACATCCAATCTTTAATTCATAGCTCCATCGCAATGGGTGAACTGAATCCATCCGTTCATAGTGAAAGTTTAACCAATATCATTCTGGGGATGCTCCATGAGATCATTCTCAAGTGGCGAATGGCGGAGTTCAGCTTTTCCTTGCGGGAGCAGACTCTTGCTTCGGCAACCATGCTTTTAGAGGCTTTCACCATGAGACATGAAGCCAAACTATAGAGAGGAGATAGAGAAGGGTGGATTCCAGGCTGCATTTAGTGGATAATCTCCCAGCCCTGCTCTGGAGCAGCGACCGGGCAGGAAACTATGACTATGTTAATCAGGCCTGGTTGGAATTCACGGGGCTGACCTTTGCGGAAGTCCGTGGTGAGGGTTGGTTGAGCTGTGTTCATCCTGAAGATTCTCCGGGGGTCATGAACGTGCTGGAGCATAGCCGCAGACATAAGGCGCCCTTTGAGGCGGAGTACCGTTTGCGGCGGTATGATGGGGAATACCGTCATTGCCTGAGCCGTGGTCAGCCTTATGATGATCCTAAGGGAGAGCTGGCCGGCTACACCGGTGTGATCATAGATATCACAGAGCGCAAAGCAGCGGAAATTATGACACGAGAAAACGCAGAAAAATTCAGGGAGATTTTTAATCGCATTACGGACTGCGTGTTTATCCATGAAGTTAAGGATGATGGACAGATCGGCAAAATTCAGGAAGTCAATGATATGGCTTGTGAGCTTATTGGCTTGACCAGGGCGGAGATTATCGATCTAAGCCGAGAGGTGATCAAAGTCAAGAGCCCTCTGACACTGGCCAATGAGTTCACCCAGAAATTATTGAGCAAAAATTACCTGGTTTTTGAAGGAATGCTCTTGACCCATCAGGGCAAGGAGATCCCTGTGGAAGTCAAGGCCCATTACCATGTCTTAAACGGCCGCAGGATGCTGCTTTCCATTGCCAGGGATATCAGCAATCAAAAACGGATCCATAAAATCTTATTGGCAAGCCATAATAAATACCGCCAGCTTTTTGATAACATCACCGATGCGGTTTTTGTCTATGAACTGCAAAAGGATGGCTATCCCGGGCTGTTGATCGAAATAAACGAAAAGGCCAGGAGGCTTATGGGTTATCATGAAGAAACATTCATGTTTTCTGCAGGACCCTGTATCCGGCCATCCTCACCTCAATTAACCCTGGACGACGTGTGGCAAAGCCTGGAAAGAACCCATTCAGCAAGTTTCGAAGGGATCTGTACCAATCTGGAGGGCGAGGATATTCCCGTCGAAGTCAATTGCCATACCTTCCCTTTAAACGGCAGCAAGGTGATGCTGACCCTTCTTCGCGATATTACCGAGAGAAAGCAAATCGAACAGGAACGCAAACGGACTGAGGCGGAGTTTCAGCAGGCCAAGGAGAAGGCTGAAGCAGCCAATCGGGCCAAAAGTGAATTTCTGGCCAATATGAGTCATGAAATTCGTACACCGATCAATGGGATCATCGGCATGATCGATCTCACCCTCTTAACCTCCTTAGAGAAGACCCAAAGGGAGAATCTGAAGATTGCCAAAAACTGCGCTTACTCTCTGTTCAAAATCATCAATGATATTTTGGATTTTTCCAAAATCGAAGCCGGAAAACTAACGGTTGAAGAGATTGAATTTAACCTTAAGGAAGTCATCGAACAGATTATCAAAACCCATAGTCCTGAAGCTGAACGCAAAGGTCTGGATTTGGCCTACACCCTCTCGGCCAACCTCCCCGATTACTATAAAGGAGATCCGGAACGGATTAAGCAAGTCCTCAATAACCTGCTCAGCAATGCTCTCAAGTTTACCGAGCGGGGAGAGGTTTCCCTGGCGGTCAAACGCCTGCAAGGGGACGAGGACGTTTCGGATTTAAAATTTACTGTCATGGACACGGGAATCGGCATAGCCGAAGAGGATCAGCTGCATCTTTTTGAAGAGTTTAACCAAGTGGACGGCTCCATTACCCGCAAATATGGAGGAACCGGTTTAGGGTTAGCCATATCCAGAAAACTGGTTGAAATGATGGGGGGAAGAGTCTGGGTCGAAAGTGAAAAAGGGAAGGGGAGTTCCTTTGGCGTTGTTTTAAGGCTGAAACATGGCGACAAAGACACGCTGCGCTTCAAGTCCACCCAGAATAACGATCAGTCAAGGGAAGGATCAACCGCAAGGTCTTACCGAATCCTTTTAGCTGAAGATCATATCGTGAATTCCATCGTCATCACGGAAATGCTCAAAATCCAAGGCCATCGGGTGGATATCGCCATGGATGGAGAAGAGGCCTTAGCCCTTTATCACCAAAATCCTTATGATGTCATCCTGATGGACATTCAGTTGCCCCGTCTGGATGGGATCGAAGTGACGAAAAGAATTCGGGCAAGTGAAGGGGCTCAAAGCCGCACTCCGATCATTGCTTTAACCGCCTACGCCTTGCAAGGGGATCGGGAAGGATTTCTCCAGGCCGGTATGGATGAATACATCCCCAAGCCCGTAATGATGGAGGAGCTGATCATGGTCTTGGATAGAGTGGTGACCAAGTTCGCTTCCCCGGAGGGCCAAACCCAGCAGGAAGAGGTTGTTATTACCGATGAGGGTGTCTATTTCAAGGATATGCCCTCCTCCCCGGAGAGCGTCAATAAGGACCTTGAACTCAGCGAAATGGCCTATGATTTTAAAAAACTGCGCATCGCCCTCCACAATGGCGACAGTGTCGCTCTGGAGCATATCGCCCATCGCATCAAAGAACGGTGTTCCGTAATCGGAGCCCATAAATTAAAGGCCCTGGCCTTTAAGATTGAACTGGCCGCCCGACGTGGCAATCCCGGGGAAGCAAAGGACTATCTGCACGATTTGGATAGTGAATACAATCAATTGAGTGGAGGAATGTTGAATGAAAATACTCGTAGCTGAAGATGATTTAGCCAGCAGCGCTTTTTTGGTCCAATTCCTCACCCAATATGGAGAAGTCGACCGGGCGGTGGATGGCTTGGAAGCACTTGAAGCCTATTCCATGTGCAGGCAGGAGCTGAGGCCTTATGACATCATCTTTCTGGATATCATGATGCCCAAAGTCGATGGAGTCACGGTCTTAAAGGCCATAAGAAATTATGAAACCAAAAAGAGGGTTAAACCGGAAAATAAAACCAAGGTTATCTTGACCAGCGCCTTAACAGAAACCGATTATGTCAAAAAAGCCAGGGAAGTCGGTTACGAAGGCTGCCTATCCAAACCCCTCGATACACAAGAAGTCCACAATATCATGCAGCAACTCATATGAATCAAGGGGACAGGTCCCGTTTTTCAAAAATGAAAAACGGGACCTGTCCCCTTGATTCAGTGTGAGTTTTATCACACTCCTAAAAAACTGAAGTCACAGAATTGTTCCTCACCTTGCGATAAGATAATTGCAGACGGTTGGCATAAGGCTGACCTGTCAAATGACACAATTCATGATCAAAATTTATTAATAATGGATAGGGAGGATTCGCAAAGATGAGTATGTTCTGTTTTCAATGTCAGGAAACCGCTAAAGGAACCGGCTGTACCATCAAAGGAGTATGTGGAAAGACTGCAGATGTCGCTAACCTGCAGGATCTTCTGCTCTATGTCATGAAAGGAATCGCCATCAACAGCCTGCAAGCCCGTGAACTGGGGATTGTCCGCCAGGACGTAGACAAATTCGTTATGGAAGGCTTATTCGCCACCATTACCAACGCTAACTTTGATAACGCTCGTTTCGTAGCTCTGGTTCGTGAAGGTCTTGCTTTACGCGACAGCTTAAAAGCCGACATCGTCAAAGCCGGGGGAGTTCTGCCCGCTAATCTTCATGATTCAGCGACTTGGACTGCAGATTCTGCGGAAGAATTTGATCAAAAGGCAGCACAAGTAGGTATCTTAGCCACTGAAAACGAAGATGTACGCTCCCTTCGTGAACTTTTAATCTATGGACTTAAAGGAATGGCAGCTTACGCAGAGCATGCCTTCGCTCTTGGCTATGAAGATAACAGCATCTTTGCCTTTATGATGAAAGGCCTGGCTGCTACTACCGATGACAGCCTTTCGGCAGACCAACTGGTCGCTCTGGTACTCGAAGCTGGAAAATACGGCGTCGATGTCATGGCTCTGCTGGATAAAGCCAACACAACTTCTTACGGCAACCCCGAAATCACCAAGGTCAATATCGGCGTACGCAATAACCCTGCCATCCTCATCAGCGGCCATGATTTGAGAGATTTGGAAGATCTCTTGAAGCAAACAGAAGGAACCGGGGTGGATGTTTATACACACGGCGAAATGCTCCCCGCTCACTACTATCCGGCCTTCAAAAAGTATGCTCACTTTGTGGGTAACTATGGCAATGCCTGGTGGAAACAAGACAAAGAATTTGATTCCTTTAACGGAGCTATTCTTCTCACCACCAACTGTTTAGTACCCCCCAAGGATTCCTATAAAGACCGTCTCTTCACCACCAGTGTCGTTGGCTACGAAGGTGTAAAACACATCCCTGCCCGTGAAGCGGGCAAAGTCAAAGACTTCTCGGCAGTGATCGAATTAGCCAAAACCCTGCCGGCACCTACCGAGATCGAAACCGGAGAAATCGTCGGCGGCTTTGCTCATAATCAAGTCTTTGCCGTAGCTGATAAAGTGGTTGAAGCTGTAAAATCCGGAGCTGTAAAACGCTTCTTCGTCATGGCCGGTTGTGACGGACGGATGAAGAGCCGCGATTACTACACAGAATTCGCCAAAGCCCTTCCCCAAGACACCATCATCCTCACTGCAGGTTGTGCAAAATATAAATACAACAAACTGGCACTGGGAGACATCGGTGGTATTCCCAGAGTCCTGGATGCCGGACAATGCAACGACTCCTACTCCCTGGCCGTTATTGCTCTTAAGCTTAAAGAAGTCTTCGGCCTTGACGATGTCAACCAGCTTCCTATCTCCTACAACATTGCCTGGTATGAGCAAAAAGCAGTCATCGTACTCCTGGCGCTCCTCTACCTGGGCGTGAAGAATATCCACTTAGGACCCACTTTGCCTGGATTCCTCTCTCCCAACGTAGCCAAAGTTCTGGTTGAGAACTTCGGAATCGCCGGTATCACTACCGTCGAAGACGACGTCAACCTCTTCATGGGTGCATAATCGAATCAAGGGGACAGGTACCATTTTTCAAAGAAAAATGGTACCTGTCCTTGTTTTTTGTAGGAAGCACCAGGCATTAATGTTATAATCTTACTGAGGTGGTGGGAATGCCAAGGACACCGAGAGAGAAAAGTCCGACGGGTATTTATCATATCATCATGCGCGGGGTTAACCGGCAACGGATTTTTGAAGATCATGAAGATCGGCAGAAGTTGCTTGAAAAACTGTTTAAGTTTCGCGGGGTCAGTGGATACAGAATTTTTGCTTATTGTTTAATGGACAACCATATCCATATTCTAATTCAAGAAAACAAGGAGCCCCTCGGCAGGGCGATGAAAAGGCTCAGTTCAAGCTATGTCATGTATTTCAATCATAAGTATGAAAGGGTAGGGCATTTGTTTCAGGAGAGATACAGGAGTGAAGTGGTGGATAATGACCGATACTTATTGACGGCGTTGCGCTATATTCATCAAAATCCGCTCAAGGCGAAAATGGTGGAGGATGTCACCTCGTATCGTTGGTCCAGCTATAATGAGTACCTTAACGACGGTTATCTGGTGGATAAAGATTTTGTCCTGGAGCTCTTTGGCCCTAGCCGTGAAAAAGCCCTTGCGCAATTTATAGCATTTCATGGTGAAATCAATGATGACAAATGTATAGAGATTGAAGAACCGAGAATGAATGATGGACGCCTTAAGGAGATAATAAGGGATCGGATTGGCATGGATGCCTCGGATATCGAAAATGAGGATAAAATGCGGCAAATCTCTATTTTAAGAAAGCTTAAGACTATTGACGGAATCAATACCCGGCAGCTTTCACGCCTTACCGGTATTCCTTATATCCGGGTTTGGCGGGCATAAAAGAAAAAGCGGATGAAGCCATGTGTACGGCGTGTTCACATGCTTCATCCGCTTTTTTTGCCTGATCGAGAAGACTTATTGTCATAAAAAGACCTGTTGTAATAAGCAAAGGGAAATTAAAATGAAAAACGGGACCTGTCCCCTTGATTCACCCTTGTCCCGCCCTAGCGGCCGTGGAATTTGGGTTCGCGTTTTTCAAGGATGGAGTCGACGGCCTCTTTTTTGTCTTCCGTACCCATACAGAAGGTGGAGCCGGCCTCCTCATACATCAGCCCTATTTCTAAAGGAGCATCCACAGCCAGGTTAATGGCCTTCTTGGCAAAGCGGATGGCATAGGGAGGCATGCCGGCGATCTGCTCCGCCATCTTTAAAGCCTCATTCAATAAATTCTCCGGCTCCACCAAAATATCCACAAGCCCGATGCGGGCTGCCTCCTGGGCATCGATCCGCTCGGCGGTAAAGATGAGGCGCTTGGCCTGGCTGGGGCCGACGGTCCGTGTCAGACGCTGGGTTCCTCCCATATCCGGGTTAAGGCCAATCCGCACTTCGTTAATGGAAAAAAGTGAGGAACTCGAAGCAATGCGGATATCCCCGCATAAGGCCAGTTCTAAACCGCTTCCTACGGTAATGCCGTTGATTGCCATGATCACCGGTTTGATAAAACGATCCCAACGGGTGTTGATCCCTTGATAGCGATACAGATCACGGGAGATAAAATGAGGGGTAAGCTTGGCTAAAAGGGAAAGATCGGCCCCGGCACAGAAGAATTTATCCCCGGCCCCGGTAAAGATAACCACCCGCACCTCATCATCATAGTGCAGGTCCTCCTGAATTTTCTCCATCTCCTGGTAAGTATCCAGGGTCCAGGAATTCCCCTTATGGGGACGGTTTAAAGTAACCAGGGCAATAGCCCCTTTTTTCTCCACTGTGAAGTCATTGTATGAACTCATCAATCTTACCCCTCTCATGGGTTGGCAACCCTATTTATTTAGTGTATCAACTTTAGTGTATCAACGTTCCTTATTCCTGGGCATATCCGGCCCGCCCCAAACTAAGTGCTGCCTTATATCCGGCATGGACTGCATCCAGAACTTTGGCTGGCTTAGTGGCGTCTCCGATCTGCTGCAGGGTCACATGGGCAGGCAGCTTATCCTGGAGAGCCTTCAGCAGCTCTTGATTAGCCACAGAGCCAATGGCCGCTACCACGGTATCTCCGGGGATCAGGCTTTCACCCTCCGGACCCTCCACCCAGACCCCATCGGCACGGACCGCTTTCACCATGGTATTGGTTAAAACCTTGACCTGATGACGCTGGAGATCGGCCAGCATTGCCCAGCGGGTGCTTGAACCCAGATCCCGGCCCACGCCCTTGGTCATTTCCACCAGAGTAACCCGTTTTCTTCCCTGGAAAAGCAATCTGGCCAAGGTCTCCGTGCTCTCCGCCTGATTGACGATCAGAAAGCGGAGGGTTTCGGCATCCAGGGTTCCCTGACCGGCCAGATAGAGGGCTGTTTCTACCCCCACCGAGCCGCCTCCGACAATCACCACATGTTCCCCGGTTTCTTTTCCGGCCAGGACATCCCAGGCCTGGGCAATCCCCACCCCTTCCTCCACAGGGAAGGGAGGGGCCATGGGCAGGGCACCGGTAGCAAGGATAATGTCGGTAAAGCCCTCCTCCGCAATACCTGCCAAAATATTCTCCACATCAGCTTCTTGGTTGGTATAGATATTGACTCCCTGAGCCTTACAAGCCTGAGCCAAGTATTCCGTAAAGCGATGGAAATCCTGGCGATCAGGGGGCGCCGCAGCCAAATTAAGCTGCCCGCCCAGCAGGCCGGATTTTTCCCAGACCGTTATATTATGTCCCTGTGAGCTGGCTGCCCGCGCGAACTCCAGTCCGGCGGGACCGGCCCCTACGACGAGAACCTTCCTGGAGGATGAAGAAGCTCGCCGGACCTTGAGCTCAGCTTCCCGTCCGGCCTCCGCATTGACCAGGCAAGCTACGGGTATTCCCCGGAACACATGATCCAGGCACCCCTGGTTGCAGGCGACACAGGGACGGAGGGGTGAAGGATCTAAGCCCTGGGCTTTTAAGGGCAGGTTGGGATCCGCCAGAATCGGCCGGGCGAACCCTACCAAATCCGCATCCCCGGAAGTAAGGATATCCCGGGCCAATTCAGGGGTGGTAATGCGGTTGGAAGCAAACACCGGCAGGTCAACCACTTGTTTAATTCCCCGGACTAAATAGCGGAAGGCGGCCGGGGGAACATTCATGGTAATCTGGGGGACGAGGGTCTCATGCCAGCCCCCTGTTACATTGATGGCATCAACCCCTGCTGCCGCCAAGGCTTTAGCAAAGGTCCGGGCCTCTTTATTGGTATGTCCCCCCGGAATAAAGTCATGGCCCGCAATCCGGACAACGACAGGGAAGTCAGGCCCCACTCCCTGGCGGATGGCCGCCATAATTTCCAGGGCAAAACGCATCCGGTTGGGCAGATCCCCGCCATACTCGTCCGTCCTCTTATTGGTTGCCGGAGAGAGAAACTCCGAAATGAGATACCCCGTGCCGGCTAAAATCTCCACCCCGTCAAACCCTGCCTTTTGAGTACGAACAGCGGCCTGGGCAAAAGTTTGCACCAGTTCCTTAATTTCCTCTACGGTCAGTTCGTGAGGGATTTCTTTCGTTAATTTGGAAGGGAGGGGAGAAGGGGCCACTGGTTGATTCCCGGTTAATAGAGAAGATGCATAGTTTCCCGCCTGATAGAGCTGGGTCATGACCTTGGCGCCTTCCTGATGGACAGCCTCCACAAGTTTCTGCAGCCCGGGGATATAGCGATCCTCATCCAATTGAATCATGCCTAAAGTATTGCCGACCCGGTCGATGCCGCAGCCACCGACAATAACCAGGCCGACCCCGCCCCGGGCGCGCACCCGGTAGAATTCAATGAGCCGCTCTGTGACCTCCCCGTCAGGGCAGTAATTGAGATGCATGGCGGGCAGCACTATACGGTTTTTCAGCTCCATTTTCCCGATGCGAATCGGTGAAAAAAGAGGATCTTGGTTTGACATAGTTGGCACCTCCAAAAATGAATGACCATTCATTACTGAACAGCATATCATGAAAAACTCAAGAGGGAAACATTTTTTTGAGAATAATCAGATAATTAAATAAATATAAAATATTTTTGAAATGGTATTCCGTTTTGTCCGGGAATTTGATATTATATTATAAAAATGAATGAGTATTCATTCATGGATGAGGAGAAAGGGGAAACGAGATGAACATATTGGTTTGTCTGAAACAAACATTTGACACCGAAGCGAAGATTGTGATCAACCCACAGGGTCAAATCGACTCGACCGGGGTAAATCTCATCATGAATCCTTATGATGAGTTTGCTGTGGAAGAGGGAATCCGCCTCAAAGAGAAATTCGGCGGCGAAGTAACCGTATTGAGCATGGGTGGCCCCAAAGTCAGTGAAGTGCTGCGTACAGCCCTGGCTATGGGAGCGGATAAAGCGGTTGCCATTCAGGATCCTGCTTTAGAGGGCAGTGACGAATTTGTTACGGCGGTCGTTCTCGCTAAAGCTGTTCAGAACATTCCCTATGATATCATTCTTTCCGGACGGATTGCCATTGATGACGGCTCCAGCCAGGTGACCGCCCGTCTGGCAGAGTTGTTAGGCGTGCCGTCGGTTTCAACTGTCTCAGAGTTGAAGGTGGAAGGCATGACCGCCACAGTGTCCCGTGACATCGACGGGGGTACGGAAGTCGTCGAAGTGCCCTTGCCGGCTGTGATCACCGCCCAAAAAGGGTTGAACGAGCCCCGCTATCCTTCCGTGGCCGGAATTATGAAAGCCAAGAAAAAGGAATTGAAGACTTTGACCTTGGCTGATCTTGGCCTGACGGCGGCTGAAGCCGGTACCCAAGGGGCGAAGATGAAGGTGGTCAATATGAGCCTGCCTCCTGCCCGCCAAGCTGGCCGCCTGATTCAGGGAGAACCTCCTCAGGCTGTTGCCGAATTGGTCAATGCCTTGATGAATGAAGCAAAAGTAATTTAGCTGACGGAAAACAAGGAAAGAGAGGATTGAGCAGGATGCCTAAGGGAATTTTAGTTGTACTTGAGCAGTATAACGGGGAGCTTCGCAAGGTCTCCCTGGAGCTTCTGAGCGAAGGCCGGCGTTTAGCGGACATGGCCGGATTGAAGGTCACAGGGGTATTATTGGGCCAAAACCTTAAGGATTTGGCTGCGGCGGCAGCATCCTATGGTGCCGATAAAGTGATCGTTGTGGATGACCCGGCTTTAAAAGATTACACCACCGGTGCCTACACCTCCGTACTCAACCGGGTGATCCGGGATGAGGAGCCGGAAGTGGTGGTAATGGGCAATACCGGGATTGGCCGGGATCTGGCTCCCCGCCTGGCCCAGCGCCTGGGAGTGGGATGCGCGTCAGATTGTGTGGCCGTTAGCGTGGACCCTGCCTACAAACTGCGCTTTAAACGCCCTGTCTATGCCGGTAAGGCCTATGCGGAAGTAGCTACTGAGGCACGCCCCATTCTGGCCACCATCCGCCCCAACAGCTTCAGCGTGACCGCCCCTAATCCGGACCGTCAAGCCGAAGTGGTGGAAGTTGCGGCAAGTATCGATGCCGCTGATCTCAGAGCCATCGTCAAAGAAGTTATCCGTCAGGCTTCCAGCCGCCCCGAACTTACCGATGCCAATGTGATCGTTTCCGGCGGGCGGGCCATGAAGAATGCGGAAAACTTCAAGATTCTTGAGGACCTTGCCGATACCATAGGAGCCGCTGTCGGGGCTTCCCGGGCAGCCGTTGATTCCGGATACCGGGAATATAAATACCAGGTAGGTCAAACCGGCAAGACAGTTTCCCCAACCTTGTATATTGCCTGCGGAATTTCGGGAGCTATCCAGCATTTGGCGGGAATGGGTTCCTCTAAGGTGATTGTAGCGATCAATAAAGACCCGGAAGCAAACATCTTTACCGTGGCGGATTATGGCATTGTCGGGGATGTCTTTGAAATCGTCCCCTTGCTTACTGAGGAGTTCAAAAAGCAACTGGCTTAAGCAAAACAGAGCACTGCCTGGAAAGGGATGAAGAGGATAAACAGGTCCGCGGCCTCGGGTAACCCTACTGAAGAAAAGGAGAGCTTGACAAGTTCGATAAGAAGGATGTCTAATTAAGTCAAAAAAGTAAGTAAAGGAGACGAAGTATGGCTGTTTCCCGGGAAGACAAATATGAAAGAATTTTAGATGCAGCAATAGAAGCATTTGCAGAAGTTGGCTATCATTCGTGTCAGGTATCGAAGATTGCCCGAATTGCGGGAGTGGCTGACGGGACGATTTACCTCTACTTTAAGAATAAAGAAGATATCCTCATTCGTCTCTTTACGGAAAGAATGGGAGATTTTATCCAACTCATCCGCAGCAGGATGGAATCCTGTCAGGACACCCGAAGCCGCCTTAGGGCAATTGTCCACACTCATTTGACCCATATGGAGAATAATCGTGCTCTGGCAACCGTTACCCAGGTCGAATTAAGGCAGCCTAATTCAAATCTGTACAGTGCGATTGCGGTGCCGCTGCGAGAGTACTTCCGACTGGTTGAGGAGGTGATTGAAGAAGGAATAAAGCAACAGGAAATTATTCCTTCACTCAATATCCATGTCGCCCGCCAAATGATTTTCGGCACCATCGATCGGGCGACTACCGACTGGGTTTTTGCACGGTCTGAGCGCTCTTTAAGCAAGGAAGCAGACTGCATGCTGGAGCTGTTTTCAGGAGCTCTCGGGCTGCCCAAGGAATAAGCAATCCCCTTGCAAATTTTCTCAGGGAAAGTCATGAGCTTAGAGGATCTGAGGACTTTCTCTCGAAGTAAAAGACTGAATATTCATAAATTTAAAAATCATACAACAAAACCAAATGAGAGAAGGAGGATGAATATGGCCATCTATAAAGTGGCGGTTTTAGGCTCAGGGGTTATGGGAAGCACCATCGCGGCCCATCTCGCCAATGCCGGGATTCCCAGTATACTGCTGGACATAGTACCCCCTAGTTTGTTGCCGGAGGAAGAAGCGGCCGGGCTGACCTTGGCATCCCCCCAAGTCAGAAATCGTTTTGCCGCATCCAACAAAGCCAAACTCATCAAGATGAACCCTGCTCCGCTGTTTGTGCCGGAATTTGCGGATCGCATCGAAGTCGGCAATTTTGAGGATGATCTGCCCCGTTTGCAAGAAGTGGACTGGGTTATTGAAGTGGTCGTAGAGCGTTTGGACATCAAAATCGACCTCTTTAAGAAGGTGGCCCAGCATGTCCGCCCGGGGACCATTGTAACATCCAACACTTCCGGTATTTCTTTAAAATCCATGACAGAAGGGCTTCCTGAAGAATTTACCAAGAGCTTTTTCGGCACCCACTTCTTTAATCCTCCCCGTTATATGAAGCTTTTTGAACTGATTCCCGGACCCAACACGGATCCGGCCGTTATTCAGGAGATGGAAGAGTTTGCCGAGCGGGTGCTGGGCAAAGGGGTGGTCTATGCCAAGGATACTCCCAACTTCATCGCCAACCGCATCGGCGTCTTTGGCTTGGCGGCAACCATCAGAGAGATGCAGCGTTCCGGCTTAACCATCGATGAAGTGGATGCTTTAACCGGACCGGTGATGGGACGTCCTAAGTCAGCCTCCTTCCGGACCGTGGATATGGTGGGTCTGGACACCTTTGTCCATGTAGCCAATAACGTGGGAGATAATGTACCTGAAGAAAAAGAGTTCTTCGTCATGCCGGACTTTATTCATACCATGATCAAAAACGGCTGGCTGGGAGATAAGAGCAAGCAGGGGTTCTATAAAAAAGTCAAGACAGCAGAAGGCAAAGAAGTACTGGTTCTTGATCCCCATACCATGGAGTATGTTCCCAAGAAGAAAGTCAAATTTGCCTGCCTGGATAAAGCCAAGAATGCGGGCGGTCTTAAAGATAAGATGAAAACCTTGGTCAACGGCAAAGATCCCGGGGCTGAATTCGCCTGGAATGTCTTGAAGGAAGTTCTCCTTTATGCGGCCCGCCTGGCTCCCCAAATCGCCGATGATCTGACAGCTCTTGATGCCGGTATGAAGCTGGGCTTCAACTGGGAAATGGGACCCTTTGAGACCTGGGATGCCTTAGGCGTTAAAGCCACCGCGGAGCGCATCGTAGCTGAGGGCGGGACCTTGCCTGAGATCGTGGCAAAACTGCTGGCTGAAGGCAAAGACAGTTTCTATGAGAAGACCGAAGGCGGGGACACTCTGTACTATGCCGGAGGCGAATATAAGGAAAAGGCCGCCAGCCCCTATTCCTTCTCCCTTAAAAAGGCCCATAAACAAGGCAAAAAAATCTTCGGCAATTCCGGTGCCAGCTTAGTTGATATGGGTGACGGTGTAGCCTGCCTGGAATTCCATTCGCCTAACAACTCCATCGGCGGGGATATCATGAACATGATTCACAAGTCTTTGGCAGAGGTGGAAAAGAACTATTTAGGTATGGTGATCGGCAGTCAGGGTAAGAATTTCGCCGTTGGTGCCAACCTGATGCTGATTATGATGGAAGCGGAAGAAGGCAATTGGGATGACCTGGATCTCATGGTCCGCGAATTCCAAAGGGGAACCATGGCCCTGAAATACGCCAAGAAGCCTGTGGTAGCCGCTCCCTATGGCATGACTTTAGGCGGTGGAACTGAGGTTTGCCTCCATTCCCATGCCATCCAGCCTGCGGCTGAGACCTATATGGGTCTGGTCGAGCTGGGCGTGGGCCTCATCCCCGGCGGCGGCGGTACCAAGGAAATGGCCCTGCGCGCTATGGAAGGAATTCTTCCCGGTGTGGTCGTTGCTCCGGACTATTTCTTCGCCAAACGCTTCGAAGTAGTGGCCATGGCCCAGGTTTCCACCAGTGCGGAAATGGCCAGAAAACTTGGTTTCTTAAGGCCAAGTGATCGCTGCAGCATGAATGCCGACCATGTCCTCCTCGATGCCAAAGCCCGTGTCCTTGATTTGGCAAGAGATTTCCGCCCCATCATTCCTCAGAAGGTCAAAGCGGCAGGACCGGGGGTCCGTGCCTTCCTGGAAATGGCCCTGTATGGCATGAAAGAAGGGCGTTATATCTCCGAATACGATGCCCACTTAGGGAAAAAACTCGCTTATGCCATGACCGGCGGCGATGTTCTGGCCGGAACTTTGGTGGATGAGCAATATCTCCTCGATCTGGAAAGAGAAGTGTTCTTAAGCCTTGCCGGAGAACCCAAGACTCTGGATCGCATCCGGCATATGCTCACCAAGAATAAGCCATTAAGGAATTAGGAGGTGAAGGATCATGAAAGAAGCATTCATTATTGAAGCGAAACGTACTGCCATCGGCAAAGCCGGCCGGGGCTCCCTGGCTCATATGCGTCCGGATGATTTGGCAGCCTTTGTTATTCAGGATGTTTTGAAAAGTGCCCCCAATCTAAATCCGGCAGATATTGATGATTGTGTCATCGGCTGCTCCTTCCCCGAGGGAGAACAAGGGATGAACATGGCCCGGGTGATTGCCCTGCGGGCAGGTCTTCCCATTGATGTATCCGGGCTCACCATCAACCGCTTTTGTTCCTCGGGACTGCAGGCTATCTCCCTGGCAGCGGACAGAATCCGTCTGGGAGAAGCCGATGCCATGCTGGCCGGCGGAGCAGAAAGCATGTCCGCGGTGCCCATGGGCGGCGGCAAACCGGCCCCCAATCCCTACATGATGGAGCATTGTCCGGAAGTCTACCTCTCCATGGGACTTACCGCTGAAAATGTAGCCAAGAAATATGAAATTACCCGGGAACAACAGGATGAGTTCGCCGCAGCCAGCCATCAAAAGGCCCACGCAGCCCAAGTCGGCGGCCGTTTTGAGGAAGAGATCGTTCCTGTCCTCATCGCCGGCGGTAAAAAAGGTGAAGTATGGTTCAGTAAAGACGAAGGAATCCGTGCCGATAGTACCGTGGAATCCCTCAGCAAACTAAAGCCGGCCTTCAAAAACGGCGGCTGCGTCACGGCGGGGAATTCCTCTCAGACCAGTGACGGCGCCGCAGCCACCCTCCTTATGTCCGAGGAAAAGGTCAAGGAGCTGGACCTGAAACCCCTTGCCCTATGGCGCGGTTTTGCTGTGGCAGGGGTCGAGGCGGAACTCATGGGAATCGGTCCCATCAAAGCTATCCCCAAAGTTCTCAAGCAAGTGGGCTTAACCCTTGAGCAGATAGACCTCTTTGAACTCAACGAGGCCTTTGCCTCTCAGTCCCTGGCCATCATCAAGACCCTGGGCATCGACCCGGCCAGGGTCAACCCCAACGGCGGCGCCATCGCTTTCGGACACCCCCTGGGCTGCACCGGAGCTAAGCTCACCGCCACCCTGCTCCATGAAATGAAACGCCGCGGTCTCAAGTACGGTATGGTGACCATGTGCATCGGCGGCGGTATGGGAGCCGCAGGAGTCTACGAGCTTCTGTAAAGGGGGACACAGGGACAGGTGGACTGTCCCAATGGGCCCGCATTGAGAGCAGCCAACGTTTAATCGGTTCTATTTTTTTCTAAAATAAAGTGAAATCAGAAATTGGGACAGAGGACCTGTCCCTCTGTCCCACTCAGAGAGAGGAGCAAATACTATGGAATTGGAATTAGGCCTCAAAGGCGGCGGCTTTCTGCTTGCCGAAGTAACTCCCGAGCAAGTCTATGTCCCGGAGGAATTAAACGAGGATCATTTACAGCTTAAGAAAATGACCCGTAACTTTGTGGAAAAAGAGATCGGACCCAAGATCGAAGCTCTCGAAGAGCAGGAAGACGGCCTCATCCGCGATTTCATGGCCCAAGCCGGTGAGCTGGGACTGCTCGGCTTAGAGGTTCCCGAAGAATTAGGCGGCATGAGCATGGATAAATTCTCCACTGTGGTCGTCGGTGAAGAAATCCCCCGCGGTGCTTCCTTTGCCGTAGCCTTCATGGCCCATACCGGAATCGGAACCCTGCCCATCGTCTATTTCGGTACCCCGGAACAAAAGGCCAAATATCTCCCCGGTCTGGCTACCGGAGAAAAAATCGCCGCTTACTGCCTTACCGAGCCCGGTTCTGGCTCCGACGCCTTAGGCGCCAAGGCTACGGCCGTTCTCAATGCCGAAGGAACCCACTACATTCTCAATGGAACCAAGCAATTTATCACCAATGCTGGTTTTGCCGATATCTTTCTGGTCTATGCTAAAGTGGAGGGCAAGCTTACCAACTTTATCGTTGAGCGGACGATGCCTGGGCTTTCCTTCGGACCGGAAGAGAAGAAGATGGGGATCAAAGGCTCCTCCACCCGCCAGGTCATCCTGGAAGATGTGGCCGTTCCGGTGGAGAACATCGTCGGTGAATTGGGCCGGGGTCATGTGGTTGCCTTCAATATTCTGAATGTGGGACGTTTCAAGCTGGCTGCCGCAGCCATCGGCAGCGCTCAGCTTGCGTTGGAGATCTCTCTGAAATATGCGGCTGAGCGCAAGCAGTTCGGCGTTCCTTTAAGCTCCTTCGGCGCTATTCAAACCAAATTTGCCGAAATCGCCGCTCAGACCTACCTGGCTGAGAGTGTGGTCTACCGTACTGCCGGGCTGATGGAAGAAGCCTGCCAGGATTTGGATGTCACCGGCGATTGCCGTAAAGAAGCCGGCAAGGCTATGGAAGAGTATGCCATCGAGTGCTCCCTGAATAAAGTTCTCGCCTCTGAAGTGCTGGATCTGGCTGTGGATGAAGGGGTGCAAATCCATGGCGGCTATGGCTTCATTGCCGAATATCCCATTGAGCGTATGTATCGGGATTCCCGCATCAACCGTCTCTTCGAAGGAACCAATGAAATCAACCGTCTGCTCGTTCCCGGCACCTTGCTCAAACGGGCGATGAGCGGCGAGCTTCCCCTCCTGGCAGCGGCGAAGAACGTCAGCAAAGATCTGATGTCCGCCGGTTTAGGTTCAGAGGAAGAAGGATTGGCAGCTCTTCTGGATATGACCCAAAAAGCTAAGAAGCTTTGCTTAATGGCCGCCGGAATTGCCGCCCAGAACCTGGGCATGGAGCTCAAAGACAATCAATATGTGCTTCTGGGCCTGGCCGAAATGGTTCTCCAAGTCTACGCTATGGAAAGCGGTGTTCTCCGTGCTCTGAAAGTTCAGGATATGGATGTCACCGATGATCATAAGCTCTTTGTGGAAAAGGCCGCCACCCTGGGTGCTTATAGTGCTATGAATATCATTGAGCAGCATGCTAAAGAAGTCATTTGTGCCGCCGAGCAGGGTGACTCCCTGAGCACCGTTCTGGCAGGAATGCGCAAGCTCTTACGCCGCCCCACCGTTGATATGATCGGACTTCGCCGGGAGATCGCCAAGCTGGTGGTGGAAAAGGGCAAGTATCCGGTCCGCTAAAGTTCTCAGCTATTCCCGGAGGAAGAAAATTAGGAACGGTTAACCGCAGATGGAAGCGAGCTTAGGAATGTGCCAAAACCTAAGCTCGTTGTCCACCCAAACCGGAGCAACAGAAAGAGAAAGCCCGGTTTGACTGGATTGTAAGGAAAGAAATGGGGAGGATTCAATATGTCAACATGGGTAGAAGAATACCGTAAAAAGTTAACCACTCCGGATAAGGCGGTAGGGGTAGTGAAGAGCGGGGATTGGATTATTTATTCCTATGCCGCCAATACTCTGCCTGTTCTCGACATGGCTTTAGCCCAAAGAACCCCTGAGCTGCACGATATTCAGCTCCTGGCCGGAGTCTCCATGCGTCCCCATGCCGTCGTTAAAGCAGACCCCAGGGGAGAGCATTTCACCTGGGATTGTGTGCATTTCAGCGTGATTGACCGGAAGTATTATGAGATGGGCCGGGCCTTCTATATACCCTTAAGATACTCTGAGGTTCCCCGCTACATCGCGGAAAACATCAGCCGCATTGATGTGTTCATGGTTCAGGTAAGCCCCATGGATCAACATGGCAATTTTAACTTTGGCCCCACAATATCTCACTATCCGGCAGCCGCAGCCAAAGCCAAAACCGTTATCGTGGAAGTCAATGAAGATATGCCCATCGCCCATGGCGGCTATGGCAACTACATTCATATTTCCGATGTGGACTATATTGTCGAGGGCGGTCATACCGGCATGCCTCAGATTCCCTCCGCACCCGTCACCGATGTGGATCAGAAAATCGCTCAGTATGTTCTCGACGATCTGCGGGATGGGGACTGCATCCAATTGGGAATTGGGGCTATGCCCAATGCCCTGGGTCAGATGATCGCAGCTTCCGATCTCAAGGATCTGGGAGTTCACACGGAAATGCTGGTGGACAGCTATGTGGATATGTGGGAAGCCGGCCGGATCTCCGGGCGCAAGAAACAAATCGACAAAGGACGGATGGTCTATACCTTTGCCGGAGGAACCCAAAAACTCTATGATTTTATCAACAATAATCCTCAGGTGGCGGGATATCCCGTGGATTATACAAACGATCGCTTTATTGCCAGCCGCAACGATAATTTGGTTTCGATCAATAACGCTCTAGAGATCGATCTTTCCGGGCAAGTATGCTCGGAAACCATTGGACCCCGCATGATCAGCGGAGCCGGGGGACAATTGGATTTCGTCGATGCAGCCTATAACTCCAAAGGCGGCCGCAGTTTCATATGTATGGAATCGACCTTTACCGATGCCGAAGGGAAAAAGCATTCCCGAATCCGCCCCCTGCTGACTGAAGGCGCCGTAGTCACGGATACCCGGCCGATGGTGCAATATGTGGTCACTGAACACGGTAAAGCGAATCTGAAAGGCGCCACGACCTGGCAGCGTGCGGAACGCCTCATCAGCCTGGCTCACCCCGATTTTCGTGAAGAGCTCATTCAAGAAGCCGAGAAATTGAAAATCTGGAGAAAATCCAATAAATAATTAACAAAAAAATTTTTAAAGCTTTATTTAGTGGATGGAGCCGGCGCATAGTGTCGTTAAGTCGTTAAAAGGAGGTCGGAATGTATGACTCCTACGCGGGAGATCTATTGGAATATTGATTATCACCTCGTCATGTATTTTTTTGCAGTCATTATGCTGGGAACCTTCGTTTATGGCGTTGTCCGGCGTTATCGTCTCTGGAAAATCGGGCAGCCGGAAACCCGGTGGAAGGACAGCTGGCAAGGGATAAAAGACATCATTGTCTATGGTTTTGGGCATAAGAGAATTCTCAAAGACTTTACGCCGGGAGTCATGCATCTGGCTGTTCTGGTCGGGTTTGTTTTCCTTTTCTTTGCTACAGCCATCATCACCTTGCAGGCAGACTTTGGGATCAATATTTTCAAAGGGGCGCTGTATGTCTTTATTAAGATAACCACGAATCTCTTTGGCTTGTTGGCCACCCTGGGGGTGCTGTACCTTTATTACCGCCGTTATGTCAAACGCCAGGATAAATTGGACAACAAACAAGATGACCTTATTGCCTTAACCCTTGTCTTTGTCATTTTAGTCACAGGCTTCCTGCTGCAAGGCTTGCGGATGGCCGGAGAGCACGATCCCTGGGCTGTTTATGGCTTTGCAGGTTATTGGATGATTGAGCCCCTCCAGGCCATGTTCAGCCAGGAACAACTGCTGGCTATGCATAAATTCACCTGGTGGTTCCATATGTTCGTTGCCTTTGGGTTCATCGCTTATTTGCCTTACTCCAAGCTCTTTCATATTTTCCTGGGACCCCTTAACCAGTTTCTGCGCAAGCGGGAACCGATGGGTGTCCCTGAGTTGATCGATTTTGAAGACGAATCCCAGGAAACTTTCGGGTTAAGCGAATTCAAGCAACTCTCCTGGAAGGCTATATTCAACTCGGATGTCTGCATCCGCTGCGGACGCTGTCAAGAGAACTGTCCCGCCACCGTCAGCGGTAAGCACCTCAACCCTAAGCAGATCATCCAGGATATTAAAGTCCGGGCTGAGGAAGAGTATCAAGCTGTTTGCCAAGCCAAAAAAGAAGCCAAACAGGCAGGCCGGCAAGCAGGTGTGATGGCTTCCGGGGAGACAGCCACGGCAGTGGAGGGGACTGCTGCCTTAGCAGTACCTCCCGGCCGCGGCTTGATCGGCGAAGTGATTCAGGAGCAGGACATTTGGGATTGTACCACCTGCCGTTCCTGTGAACAGCAATGTCCCGTCTTCGTAGAGCATGTGGACAAAACCGTGGAAATGAGAAGAAATCTTGTGCTGATGGAATCCCGTTTCCCCAGTGAGGCCCAGCTTGCTTTCCGCAATATGGAAAACAACGGCAATCCTTGGGGCATCGGCTGGAACAAGCGGGAAGAATTCCTGAAAGGGCTGGATGTTCCCACCCTGGCAGAGAACCCTGAAGCAGAAATTCTCTATTGGCCTGGTTGCTCCGGGGCTTTCGATGCCCGCAACCAAAAGGTGTCCGCAGCCCTTGTTAAACTCCTGCGGGCAGCCAACGTGAATTTCGCCATCCTCGGCAATGAGGAAAAATGTTGCGGAGACTCAGCCCGCAAGCTGGGCAATGAATTTCTCTACCAAACCTTAGCAGCTGAGAACATTGAAGTGATGAACGGTTACGGTGTAAAGAAGATCATTACCCAATGCCCTCATTGTTTCCAAACCCTTTGCCATGATTACCCTCAAATGGGCGGTAAGTATGAGGTTGTTCACCATACCACCTATCTTAAAGAACTTCTGGACAGCGGAAAGCTCAAGCTCAAGGATTTAGCAAGCCTGGGCAAGGATCTTAAAGTAACGTATCATGACTCATGTTATCTGGGGCGTTATAATAAGATCTACAGCGAGCCCCGGGAAATCCTTAAGGCGGCCGGGTTAAAGGTTATCGAGATGAAGCGGACGAAGGATAAGAGCTTTTGCTGCGGTGCCGGCGGCGGACGGATGTGGCTGGAAGAGCACGGCGGAGAGCGCATCAATGAACTGCGTACCAATGAAGCCATGGCTACCGGGGCTGATATCATCGGTACAGCCTGTCCTTTCTGTCTCACTATGATCAATGACGGCATCAGCGCCAAAGAAGAGGCTGGGGACAAAACCAAAGCCTTGGATATCGCTGAAGTTCTCGCCCAAAGAGTTTAGGTGAAAAAGTTTAGATAAAAAAGAATAGATCCTGAATCCAGGTAAAAGGTAAAATAAGAGAGAGAATAATGTGTTCAGGCTAAATAAAAAGAGACGGTCATGGATTCATGACCGTCTCACCTTAAATGCCGTCGCACTTGTCACATTTGACTAAGAAAACTTCCCCATCCTTGCCGGAATAGCTGATGGTCTTTTGGCACACTGAGCAGACCACTTGAAAGGGATGCTTTACTTCCTGCTCAGCTTGGGGAGGAGTTGTTTGTGGTGAGGTTTGTAAATTCATCGAGAAGAAGGCCTCCTTAGAAAATTAAAAATAGATAAATATATTGTACTACATGTTGCAAGCATACACAAATAAGAGTGGTCCGGATTGAATAGACTAAGGAGAAAAATAAGGAAATCCTGAAATGAAGAGGCTTTGAGGGGAGAT
Source organism: Desulfitobacterium sp. LBE (assembly GCF_007830365.1). Lineage (NCBI taxonomy): Bacteria > Bacillati > Bacillota > Clostridia > Eubacteriales > Desulfitobacteriaceae > Desulfitobacterium > Desulfitobacterium sp. LBE. The sequence continues at coordinate 4,262,356 of NZ_VLKD01000001.1, forward strand.
ATGAGATGGAATTAAAAGAAATTGCGCCTGAGATCTTTTGCCTGAAAGTTGCAATTGATTTAAGCGAAGAACATGTTAACTTGTACATTCTCCGTGGTAAAGTCCCCACATTGATCGATGCGGGAACGAATACCCCTGAAGTTTATCAAGCCATTCAAGAAGCCTTGCAGGAATTGGGTATCCAGCGCCTGGAGCAAGTCCTGCTTACCCATTGGCATGTGGATCATGCGGGGGGAGCTGAGAACTTAAGAAAAGACGGTGCCCGGATTCTGATCGGGAAGCGGGATTATGAAGAATGGGTTGATTTCTGCAGCGGCAAAAGCTTTAAGGTTTTTGAAGAATATGCGGGGCAGGTTTGGGGAGTGCCCCCAGAGCAGCTGGCCATGATTTTAAAATACAATAAAAAACTGGCCTATCTCACAGCACTGCCGGAGGAAGTCGCCAAGATAGAGGTTGGGGAAGTGATCCCAGCCGGCAACGGCACCCTCAAGACCATCCTGACCCCCGGGCATACGGCAGGTCATATGTCTTATTACGAAGAAGACCTGGGGCTGCTCTTCTCCGGAGATTTCCTCCTGCCCGATGTGGTTCCCTATCCGGGAGCATGGCTGGAAAATGGAGCAATAGTCAGCGGACTCCCCAGTTATATGCGTGCCTTGGAACGGGTAGAATTCCTGGGTGCCAAAGCCTATTTCCCGGCCCACGGCAATGCCCGGAGAACCCCGGCATCACGCTGTATGGAGATCCGCAACCAAATCCTCAGGCAGATTGACCGCTACACACCCTCAGGATCGGTCTATGCAGGAGGCCTGGAGTTAAGCAAAGGCCATTTTAACCCCCTTTCCGCATTTGCCTATATGCATTATGTTTTTGGCTGGGATTCCCTGAAATTCCCCTCAACTGCCTCAAAAACAGCTTCAATGAGTTAGTAAAAAACTAAGGCCTCTCCTTTGGAGAAGGTCTTTTTCATACTCCGAAAAAACGTGGTATACTAAGAAAGATTAATCCGGCTGCTGAGATTTTTCATAAATACCAGTACCCGGCAACACTTGAAACTCGCCTTGCCCGGCGGAAAATTTGCGTATGACACTAAATTGCGTATGACACTAAATATTGATAAGGTGAAAAAGATGATAAACAACGATCAATTCCCCATCCCCAAAGAAAAAAGAGCCCATGGCGGCACCTATCGCAAGGCCAATATCGCTCTCGGCCTTTCAGCCCTTGGCTTAGCTGCAGCCTATCCATTCCAGAGCGCCTTCTGGGGAGGGCTTGTGACGAGCGGTTGTTCAGCTGCCTTAGTGGGGGGGCTTGCCGACTGGTTTGCAGTCAATGCCCTGTTTCGGCGTCCTTTGGGAGTACCGGCAGGAAAGGTCTTCCGTACAGAGATTATCCCCCGCAACCGGGAACGAATATTTCTGGCTTTACGGTCCATGGTGGAAAATGAATTGCTTTCCCATGAGGTTTTGAAAACCAAAGTGGAAACCTATGATTTTGCCGCTCCTGCCACTGCCATCTGGAAGGCGCTGGATAGAGATTCCCTGCAGGACATTCTTACCCGGTGTCTGCAGCAGCTCCAGGAGAACCTGAGAGACAGTGTCCAGGAATTGCACCAAGAGAGCCTGGCGCTTTTGGAGCAGACAAGCATACGGGAAGAGCAGTTTATCCCTTGGGCTGAAAAAGCTTTCCATAATTTATTAGCCGGCCAGGAGGGAAAAAAGGCTGTTGCCGCCCTGCTGGACAACCTTAGTCACTGGGTTCAGGAGACCGAGATTCATCTTTGGCTGACCCGCTGGCTGGAAAAATCCATCGAGCGCTATATAAGCCAGAGTTCCTCCCGGAAGTTCCTGGCCATGTTTCTGCCGGACCCTTCTCAGCTGGCCCACAGTCTTCAAAAACAGCTCGCTGATTATCTGCTGGAGGACCAAACCGCTGCAGAGGTTCTGGAGTGGTTGAAGAAGGCGCACTTAGCATCCACAATGTATTCTAAGCTGGCTGAGACCCTCACTGCAGATCTTATCCAAAAGCTTCATACCCCGGAAAGTGTCCTTGCCTTAAAGAAGCAGCTTTGGCGAAGCTTGGATGAAGGTGTTCTTTCCCTAAATGAAAGCCCGGAAAAACGCCATGGTTTTAATCAGCATGTCCAAAGTCTCTTGCTTCCTTTTCTCGATAACAAACATGAGAAAATCGGCGAGATCGTCCATGAAGGACTGGAGAAATACTCCAATGAGATGCTGGTGGAATTGATTGAATCCAAAGCCGGGGATGATTTGCAAATGATTCGGATTAATGGTTCTGTAGTCGGAGGGGTAGCGGGTATAGCTATCTATCTGGCAAGTCAGCTATTGGTCTGAGCAAGGAGGACTAGCATGGACTATCATCGTAAAGCCAATAGAGTTCTGGGAAGCGTTTTTATAGTATTTCTCATTGCCGCAGGATTAAGGTTCACCTATCCCACGGCTCCAGGGGTTCACTTCTTTCTCTTTGTCAGTGAGGCGGCCCTTGTCGGGGGACTGGCGGACTGGTTTGCCGTGACGGCCTTGTTCCGCAAACCTTTAGGCTGGCCCTATCATACGGCCTTGATTCCCCGCAATCGGGAGAAGATGGTGGAAGCAATAGTAATCATGGTTCAAAACGAACTGCTCAGTGAGAATCTCCTGCGCCAAAAAATACAAGGCTTCCGCCTCAGTCCCTGGTTGATCAGTAAAGTAGAAAAATCCGGAGGAGCAGCATTTCTTGCCGAAAAGCTGGGCACAGCTTTAGGGAAAGAGTGCCAAAACCTGAAGATACCTGAGTCTGCTGCAGTTTTAGAATCTATGATCAGAAATAAGCTTATGGATTCAGGATTAGCGAAACTTTTTCTTGCCAAGCTACGTATCATGGTTGAAAAGGATGAACTTGACCCCTTGCTCAAGGAGGGAATCGACAAAGGTATCGACCTGGCCACCACACCCCGGGCCAAGGAACTGTTGATCCAAGTTCTCGGGCAAATCCAGGAAAAACAAATAGGCAACGGGGGCAAGCTTCAGAAAACGATCCTGGGGCTGTTTCAGGTCACCGACGGCATCAATCTGGATGAGGCAGCAGAGGATCTGCAGATCGAGCTCATCCTCCATTTAAGAGAGCTCCAGGCCCCTTATCATCCCGTAAGAGGTCAGCTAAAGGAACTTATACTTGAGAAACTGCAAAGCTGGGAGCGGGATCCTGATGCACTAAATACCCTGGAGAGCTGGAAAAACACCCTGCTCGCGGAAACCACACTTCAGCCTTTTCTGGAAAGCCTTCTGGAGCAGGTGCAAGTCAGCTTGCAAGCAGGAAGGCTTCCTTCCGGTCAGGCACTTGACCATGTACTGGAACCAATGCTGGCTGCTTGGTGGTCTGCTCTGAAGGAAGACACTCATTTCCATGCTCTGGTTGATCAATTTGTTCAGGATGTGCTGGCCCAAGCCTTACAAAGCGAACATGCAGTGATCGGCCAAACCGTCCGTGATACTCTGGAGAGCTTAAGCAATGAGGAACTGAACCATTTCATCGAAGATAAAGCAGGCAACGATCTCCAATGGATCCGTATCAATGGCTCCCTGGTGGGGGGGATCGTGGGAGGACTTCTTTTTGTAATCTTGAATTACGGCTACAGCCCTTTGCTGGAGTTAATAAAGCTACATTAAAAATAGATTAAAAAATGGAATTTAATTTGACTCCACAAAGCATCTGGCATTACAATAATATAGACTGACCGAACAGTCGGTTCTGAACAGATGGATAATTTAATAATCTATATTATTTGCGATTGCAAAGATAGGTAAAGCTCCCATAGGCTTGCCGAAAATGGTCTTTCAGAAGGGGGGATATGAGAACCAAGTGTGAATCCAAATGTGATCAAAAAAAGCGTTTACCTGACAAGGGAGAAAGTGGTCGGGTTCGCTTGGCAAGAATTAAAACGGAGGATCCTTAACGTGGGAAAAGAAGAAAAGCGCATAGAAATCCTCAAGGCAGCCCTCAAAGTTATTTCCGGGGTAGGATTTGAGGGGGCAAAGATGGAGGATATCGCCAAGGAGGCGGGGGTAGGAAAAGGTACGATTTACGAGTACTTTGACAGTAAAAATGCCTTGTTTTTAGAAATGATTCATTATTGTACCAAGTGTTTCCAAGAAGGGCTATTAAAGACCTTGGCGGAAGGGGAAGACATGTTGGGGAAGATTAGGAACTTATCCATGTATGGTGCAGAATTCCTGAACGCTCATGCCGTGCTGATGAACTCACATATTGCCCATCAAGCCCTGCCCGAAGACATGAAGACACAGATGAAGAGCGACTGGAATTTGGTCTATAAAACCATCGAAGATGAGGTCAGAAAAGGGATGGAAATCCAGGAGATTCGTTCTGATGTCGATCCGGAGATGGCTGTTGCGGTAATCATCGGAGGAGTGAATCAATACGTATTCAAGAAACTTATTGAAGAGAACTTTACGCCTCAGGAGATCGATCATACAGGGATCGCTAAGACCATCCTTACAGGCCTCCTTTACTAAAACCCGCCGCCTTGGTCATCAGCATACATACTCATTACCTAAACCTTATTCTCGACCTTATTATTAAAAAAAGAACATGACAAAAGAGCAAAAGTTCCTTACACATCAAAAACTTAGGGCTTAGACCCAAATGGAGGATTACGATTATATGAAGTTAAGGTTTCGTTTATTATCAACTGCCCTAATCATCGGCTTGACCCTGACCGCTACGGGGTGCGGTTCCCAAGCAGCCCAGGCGGTAGTTGAAGAAGAATCCTATATTCCTGTTGAAGTTCAGCCGGCTGCGGCCAAGACTTTAGTAGAGACGGTGGTTTTCAGTGGGAAGGTAATCTCAGATCAAGAGGTCTCTATCGTTCCTAAAATGCCGGGAAAGGTTACCAATATTAACGTCAAGGTAGGGGATACGGTCCAGGCAGGACAAGTGCTCTTCACGATGGATACGGTTGACCTGCAGAAATCTGTCGATACGGCGGCTATAGCCGTAAAAAGTGCTGAGCTGTCTTATCAGATGACCAAGGATTCCCTGGATTCGGCCAAGGAGAATCTGGAACGGCAAAGAGCCCTTTACGAAGCCGGAGCTATTTCCAAAGTCCAGTTTGAAGGTATCGAAGATCAGGTTACCTCCTTGGAGAATAACCTTAAAGCAGTTCAGCTCCAGGTGGAGCAGGCTCAACTGGGCTATAACCAGGCTCATGACGCTATATCCGATATGACCGTAACGGCACCCGTCAGCGGAACCGTTGCCGCTCTTAATGTAGTGGTGGGGCAAATGGCTTCTCAAGCCATGGCAGCCGTGACGGTTACCCAATTGGATGCTCTTTATGTTTCCTTAAGTGTTCCTGAGAATATTGTCAATACCCTTAAAGTGGGACAAGAAGCAACCGTCATCATTAATTCCGCCGGGCAAAAGGAGATCAAAGGCGTCTTAACCAGCCTTGCTCCGGCAGCGAATCAACAGCTCGGCCTCTATCCTGTTAAAGTGACCATTGAGAATACAGAAAATCTGGTTAAGCCGGGCATGTTCGCTAAAGTTGAGATTCCCACCGCAACCAAAGAGAATGTCCTTGCTGTCAACAGTGAAGCCGTTGTTTTGAAAAACGGAGAATATGTAGTCTTTGTGGTTGAAGAGGAGCGCGCTGTCGCCAAGAAGGTGGTCTCCGGCCTGGATACCGGGGCTGAAGTGGAGATCCGCGAAGGCCTGCAGGCCGGAGAGCAAGTGATTGTCAAAGGCCAAACCTTAGTTGAGCAAGGAAGCAAAGTCAAGCTGGTAGGGGGGAGCGAATCTTGAAACTAGCGGAAACCTCCGTCAAGCGCCCTGTTACCATTATCATGACGGTTTTGATCGTCATTCTCTTAGGAACCGTCTCCTTGACCCGTCTGCCCATTGACCTTTTTCCGGAGTTTGAACTTCCCATGGCCATCGTCATGACCGAATACTCGGGAGTTGGTCCTCAGGAAATTGAAAAATTGATTACGAATCCTATTGAAGGAGCCGTATCTTCCACCGAAAATATTGATATCGTAACCTCCACCACCACAGAAGGTACGTCCATCGTCATGGCCTCCTTTAAAACGGGAACCGATATGAACTTTGCCACTCTGCAAATGCGCGAAAAGGTGGATATGATCAAATTCGCGTTGCCCGAAGGGGCCGGTTCACCCATGGTTCTCAAAATCGACATCTCCATGATGCCCATCATGCAACTGACCATGTCTTCGGCAAATGTGGATTTAGCCCAGTTGCAGGCCCTGGCTGAGGATGAAATCAAGCCGCGGATTGAACGGGTCAAAGGGGTTGCCTCAGTCTCCATCAGCGGTGGCTACGAAAATGAAGTAAAAATAAAAACCCATCAGGAAAAAATGCAAGGCTATGGTCTAAGCATCAGTACTCTGTCCGGTATCCTTGCGGCAGAAAACCTTAATTCTCCCGCCGGGGAAGTTAAAAAGGGAAACCAGGATCTAACCATCCGTACCACAGGTGAGTTTCAAACTCTCCAAGAGATAGAAAACCTCCTGATTCCTCTCAACACAGGGGGGCAGGTCCGGTTAAAAGATATTGCCGATGTGGAACTTGGCCACACGGATGTGACCACTATTTCCCGCACCAACGGCTTACAAAGTGTCAGCATTGCTATTCAGAAACAATCCGGAGTCAACACCGTGGCCGTTGCCGAAGACATTACCAAGGCTATCGGCGAATTAAAAGCAGAATTTCCGGAACTGACCCTGGACACAGTCTATGATGAATCGGTGTATATCAAAGAGACCATTAATACCGTGTTCAAAGAAGCCCTTCTCGCCGGTATTCTGGCCATCGGCATCCTTTTTGTCTTTTTCCATAACCTGCGCACCACCTTTATTACAGCAACCGCCATCCCCATTGCCGTTATGGCGACCTTTGCTTGTCTGTATTTTATGGATGTCAGCATCAACATGATGACCTTAGGCGGTTTGAGCCTGGCCATGGGCCGTCTGGTTGACGACAATATCGTAGCTCTGGAAAACATCTACCGCTTCCGGGAGGCCGGGCATTCCAAATTTGATGCCGCCATTAAAGGGGTGTCAGAAGTAGGAATGGCGATTACGGCCTCGACCTTGACCACCGTAGCCGTATTTTTACCTATTGTCTTCGTTGAAGGCCTGACAGCCACCCTTTTCCGGGATCTTGCTCTCACCGTAGGGATATCCTTAGGTGCTTCCCTGCTCGTATCCCTGACCTTGGTTCCCGCCTTATCCGCTAAAATCATGAAGGTTGGGGAGATTCCTGTGGGCCGCAAAGGGCTCAGAGGCCTTTTTGACGGCTTTGGCCGGGGCTTTGATAACGGCTTTGGCCGGATTGAGAAAAGCTATCGGCGCTTTCTTCACTATGCTCTTGGTCATCGCAAAACCATCGTCGTGGGCTCCATTCTCATCTTTGTTCTCTCCGGAGCTACCACTTTATTTGTGGGAGCAGAATTCATGCCTTCCTCTGACGCGGGACAGATGACAGTTAGTGTAAAACTGCCTGACGGAGCTCAATTAGAGGATACAGATGCCGCCATTGCCGAAGTGGAAAAACACCTGGAAGGAATTGAGGAGGTCCAAACAGCCTTCGCTCAGGTCGGAGGGGGAGGACTGATGTCCTTCGGTGGTGCATCAGGGAATTCAGGCTCCATTACAATCCAGCTGGTTCCGCTTATGGAGCGGGAGCGCAGTGTTGATGAAGTGGCCGAGGAACTTCGTGCTTTGACTAAGGATATTCCCGGAGCCAAAATCGAAGTCGCGGTGACCGATATGATGTCCATGGGAACAACGACCCCTATCGATATAGCGATTAAAGGGGACGAACTCGACCAGCTGCAGCAGATTGCCACAGATATTCAGGCCATGGTGGCCTCTGTAGAAGGAACCCGGGAAGTAAAAACCAGCATGGGGGAAGGAATTCCTGAAGTCCAGGTGGCAATTGACCGGGAGAAGGCCTCTAAATACGGGCTTACCGCCTATCAGATTGCCAATGGTCTGAAAGGTACTCTTTCCGGGACCACGGCCACAAGATATCGCTATGAAGGAAAAGAGATCAACGTGGTCATCACGGGTGATGATACCTTTAAGCAATCCCTATCCAATTTAGAACAAACCCCCATCACAACACCCCTTGGTACAGATGTGCCTTTAAGCCAGATCGCCGAAGTGACCATTGAACGCGGCCCCACAGCCATTGAACGTTCAGGCCAGGCTCGTGTCGTTCATGTGAGCAGTGATATTGTGGGCCGGGATCTGGTCAGCGTCACCAATGATATTCAAGCCAAGCTCAACAATTATCCTCTTCCCAATGGCTACACCTATGATATGGGCGGAGAAAATGAAGAAATGGTTAAATCCTTCCAAGACTTAGGGATGGCTTTAATCCTGGCGATTGTCCTGGTCTACATGATTCTGGCCGCTCAGTTTGAGTCCCTGATCCATCCCTTCACGATTATTTTCTCGCTGCCCATGGGCTTTTCGGGAGGAATGCTGGGCCTCTTTATTACCAGGAGTACGATCAGCGTTCCGGCCTTTATCGGGCTCATTCTCCTTACGGGTATCGTAGTAAGTAATGCCATTGTCTTGGTAGACTATATTAATAAGCGCCGTGAGATGGGCGATGGCCGTGAAGAAGCCATTGAGAATGCCGGCCCCATCCGTTTGCGCCCCATCATGATGACCTCACTGGCTACAGCGCTGGGCCTTATTCCCATGGCTGTGGGCATAGGGGAGGGCGCAGAGACCATGGCTCCCATGGCTATCGTGGTTATCTTTGGTATGACTCTATCCACCCTTTCCACCCTCATTCTGGTTCCGGTAATCTACACTATCAATGAAGACTTTAAGAATTTCCTGAAAAGAAAGGGTAAAAGAAAAGCAGCCTCAGAATCCAGTGAAACCGTCACAGTCTAGTGAATCATGGGGACAGGTCCCGTGATTCATCCTAGGTGAATATGATTCACCTGAGTTATTAAATGAAAGAGGAGGGCAAAGCGCCCTCCTCTTTCATTTGACCAGGTTAAGTGTTATTCTTCCTCTTCCCGATACTTACCCAGCGCCAACTCCACTTTGCGCAGGTGTTCATAGGTCAATTTGCGGGCCATATCCGCATTTTGGTCCCGGATCATTTCGTAAATATTTCGGTGATCTTCAAAAAGCCGGTATGAAGTACCTTCGGTGGTAGCCGACATCCAAAGGGCTCGGGTCACTTGCAAAGTCTGGCCCATAATTTCCTGAACAGTATTCATCATCCGGTCGAGGAGAGGATTCTCGCTGGCCTTGGCTAAGGTCAGATGGAATTTTAAATCAAGGGCCTCACTGTTCTGGGCATCCGGCAAATCATTTTCCATCTGCTCAATGAGTTCTTTAAGGGTTGCCAGCTCTTCCTCGTTGCGGCGCAGGGCGGCTAAACCGGCAGCTTCCACTTCCAAAGCTTTGCGGACCTCAAGAATATTCTGCAGCTTATTCTTTTCCAACAGGAGAATAAAAGTCAAGGGCTCGATAATAGCGTTGGAGGCATTCGCCTTGACATAGATGCCGCCCCCTTGGCGGATCTCTAAAATTCCTGTTAAGCTCAGAGCAGCCAGGGCTTCCCGGACCGAAGTCCGTGAGACCTGAAAACGTTCCGAAAGTTCATTTTCGGTAAGGAGCTTATCTCCCTGAGAAAGTTCGCCTTTCACAATAAGCTCTTTAATTTGATCTAAGATAATTTCAGTGGTCCGTTTGCTTTTAATCGGTCGAATATCCATTTCTTTTACCTCGCAATTTAGATCATTGATCACCGCTTGTTTTTTTTAATAATTCTTACTTGCGTAAAAATTATATCATATTGCACAGGGCAGGGGCTAGTACCCTGCAACATCTAATTCCCCGCACATTTCCCTCGCCGGGCTGGGCAAACTCATTCTCAAATCTGAAAATGCGAATAAATGAGGTATAATCAGAAAGTTTTTTTTAATCGAAAAGTTCTTTTTTTCCCAATGTAGGAATTTATCAAATCTCACCGAATAGTATAGTGTAATAACACAGCGTATCATAGGATGGTCAGACCAGTGGATACGTACTCATTATAGCTTATTCATTATTTTAATTCCACATAAGGAGGATTTATTGTTATGTTAAAAGCGGAAGCTTTGAATGAACTGATCCAAGTCCTGGGCAAAGAGAATGTGGTCACGGAGCATGAAGAACTCCTGTCTTACTCTTATGACGCCACAGCAGCTATGCCTCATCAAACTCCGGATGTCTTTGTTACCCCAAAGACCACGGAACAAGTCTCGGAAGTCATGAAGATTGCCACCAAGTATGATCTTCCCGTTTATCCGCGGGGATCGGCTACCAACCTCAGCGGCGGGACCATTCCTATTGAAAAAGGAATCGTTATGTCCATGCTGCATATGAACCAGATCATCGAGGTGGACGCTGAGAACCTGACGGCGACTGTTCAACCCGGTGTGATCATTCAAGATTTAAATGATGCGGCCTTAGAGCATGGCCTTTTCTATCCTCCCGATCCCGGTACAGTAAAAACTGCCACCATGGGCGGTTCTGTCTCCGAGTCCTCCGGTGGTCTGCGTGGGCTGAAATACGGGGTGACCAAGCATTATGTGATGGGCATGAAGCTGGTTCGCGCTAATGGGGATATCATCAAATGGGGCGGCAAAACAGTGAAGAATGTGACCGGCTATGATCTGACCGCTTTATTTACCGGCGCTGAAGGGACCCTGGGTATCATCACCGAGATCATTGTCAAGCTGAATCCCGTACCCGAAGCCAGAAAAGCACTCCTCGGCGTATTTGATGATATTGATAAAGCAGGAAATGCCATTGCCGCCATTATCCGCAACAAGGTTATTCCCGCAACCCTGGAAATCATGGACAATATCACCATCCGCACGGTAGAAAACTTCACCCATGCCGGACTTCCTGTGGATGCTGAAGCAATTTTGCTCTGTGAAGTAGATGGCTATAAGGAAGCCGTTGAGCGTGAAGCAGCTCTGGTAGAGAAGATTCTTAAAGAGCAGGGCGCTGTAGAAATCAATGTGGCTAAGACCGATGAAGAACGGGACAAGATCTGGCTGGCTCGCCGGAATGCCCTGCCTGCCCTGGCTCAGCGCAGACCGACCACTGTACTGGAGGACGCTACTGTTCCCCGCAGCAAGATTCCCCACATGATTAAAGCTATCCGCCAAATCGCTGAAAAATATGATCTCTTGATCGGAACCTTCGGTCATGCCGGTGATGGCAATCTCCATCCCACGATTCTGACCGATGAGAACAACAAGGAAGAAATGGAACGCGTCGATAAGGCTGTCGAGGAAATCTTCCAGGTAGCCGTATCCTTGGGCGGAACTCTTTCCGGTGAGCATGGTATTGGCATGGCTAAAGCCAAGTTCTTGCCTCTGGAATTCGGTGAGGCCGGTGTAAAGCTCCTGAAAGATATCAAAGAAGCATGTGACCCTGATTATCGCATTAACCCTGGTAAAATGGTGAGGAGGGACTAAGGTGAGTATTTACAGTTCACTTGACTCCATCCAAGACGAATTAAATAAATGTATGAAATGCGGAAACTGCCAAGAAGTTTGCCCCATCTACAAAGAAAACCGCCGGGAAGTCTCGGTGGCACGGGGGAAAATCAGCTTGGTTCAGATGGTCATGAAGGGTGAGGTGGAGATGACAGAAGGCATTGCCGACCGTCTATCCCTCTGCACCACCTGTATGGCCTGCAATAAGATTTGTCCTTGTGGAGTTCGCTTTGATAAAATTATTCTGGCCGCCCGGGCCGAAGCCGTTCGTAAAAAAGGCCTCCATCCAGTCAAGAAGATTGCCTTTACCGCCCTTAAAGCCAACCGTCTCTTTGACTTTGGTATGAAGATGGGAAGCACTTTCCAAGGGCTGGCTATGAAACGTGTTCACGGCAGTGATAAAGGAGCCCGTCTCCGTATTGATATCGGCATCGGTAAGGAAAAGATCCTGCCCAACCTTGCTCCCCGCCCCTTAAAAGATGAACTTCCTGAAGTCACCAAAGTAAAAGAGCCCAAAATGCGGGTGGGCTACTATATCGGCTGTATGACCAACTACTTCTACACCGATATGGGTAAGGCCGTCGTCGATGTCTTAAAGGAAAACGACTGTGAAATTGTCGTTCCTAAAGATCAAGGCTGTTGCGGAACTCCCGCAGCCGTCAATGGGGATGTGGAATCGGCCAAGGCTTGCGCTCGCCGCAATCTGCTGGCTTTTGAAAAGCTGAACCCTGATGTGATCATTTCCAACTGTTCCTCCTGTGGGGAAGCATGGAAGCACACTTTCCCGCAGATTTTCGAAGAGGATTCGGAAATGAAAGCTTTAGCGGACAAATGGGCAGCCCGGACCTATGATATAGCGGAATTCCTGATTCATAAGGTTCCCTATAAGAAAGAAGGGCTGGGACCTGTTCAACGCAAAGTGACCTATCATGATCCCTGCCACTTAAACCGTGGTCAAGGGGTCAATCAAGAACCCCGTCAGATCCTCAACTCCATTCCCGGTCTGGAATTTATTGAGATGAAAAAACCGGATCGCTGCTGCGGCATGGCCGGATCTTTCTACCTGGTTCATCCGGATCTGTCCGGTCAGATCGGCGCCAAGAAAATTGCGGACATTGCCCAAACTCACACCGATACAGTGGTCACCGGCTGCCCGGCCTGCCGTTTACAACTGACCAGTGGTGTGATGAATGCCGGCTTGCATGAAAATGTCATGCATACCGTTCAAATTCTCGCTGAATCCTACCAAGCAGGTAAAAAAGGAGCAAAACAAGCAGCCCGCTAGGGGGCCTTGCTCTTTGTTCTCCATAATGTGTTCAATAAGCTGAAGACGATTCAGGGGAAAAAGTTGGGACTTAAGCAGTGCAAACTTCGGTTTGCACTGCTCTTTCGCATTATTGGCAGATACTTTTATTACATAATAAAAAGGAATATATATAGTATATCAAGAATGCTTTGACAAGAAATTCTGAAGGCAATCCTCACCATGCCGAATATTAGTTAGGATATTCTCTGAATATTCTTTTATAGCATGTACAGCAAGAACAGATAAAGGGGTGCGACGATGGAATTAACTTCGGCTATCGCCAATAGAATTGTAGAATTTATTTATGAACAAAGCGGGTACCATAGTATCGTGTGCGATCCTTCGGCCCGCATTATCGCTGACTCGGCTAAAGCCCGGCTGGGTGTGATCCATGCAGGAAGCCAAAAGATTTTAACCAGCAGCCAGGATACCGCGGTGGTTACCGCAGAAGATGCTGAACGCTCAGGAGGAAGCATGAAGGAAGGGTTCAGCCTGGCGATCAAGCTCAATGGAGCCAAGATCGGAAGCTTTGGCATTGCCGGGCCCTTAGCCATTATTACACCTATTGCCAAGGTGGCTACAGGTATGGTCGTTACCACCATCCGGGATGAAGAAATTAAGGCCACCATTCGGGAGCAGGTTCAAACCCTGACAGCATCCATCGATCAGGCAGCGGCAGCCATAGAAGAAATGGTCGCCTCCTCCCATGAGGTAACTTCGATTGGGGTAGCGGTGGCAGAGCAGGCGCAGAAAGGCCATGAGCAAGTTAAAGCCACAGAAGAAATTCTCGACTTTATTCGGCGGGTCGCCAACCAGACCAACTTATTGGGGCTTAATGCCGCCATCGAGGCTGCCCGGGCGGGAGAGCAGGGTCGGGGCTTCCAAGTGGTGGCAGGAGAGGTGCGCAAGCTTGCCGAAGACAGCAGCCGTTCGGCCAATGATATCCAGGTCATTCTGAAGAACTTTCGGGATACCATCGAAGCTGTGGCAGCAGGTGTGAGCCAGAGCGGCAGAATCAATCAAGAGCAGGCCGGCAACACCCAGAATATCGCCGCTATGGTGGAAGGGGTAAAAAAAGTCGGTCATTACCTGAGTAAGCTGGCCGATGAGTTATAATTTGTCGCTAATTTATATTTGACCTTTATTGACCTTTGTACTAAAATAAGAGTATCGGGAAAGGATATAGTGAGAACAATTAACGGTTACTGGTTAACAACAGACAAGTTACTGGTTAAAGAACAGACAAGGAGGATTCTTAATGAGCTATTTAGTGCCAATGGTCATTGAACAAACCAATCGTGGCGAGCGTTCCTATGATATTTATTCAAGACTGCTTAAAGATCGCATCATCTTCTTAGGGGGACCGGTTACTGATGATGTAGCCAATCTGGTCGTCGCCCAAATGCTTTTCCTGGAAGCGGAAGATCCTGAGAAGGATATTTTCTTATATATCAATAGCCCGGGAGGATCCATCTCCGCAGGGATGGCTATCTATGATACCATGCAATACATTCGCGCCGACGTCCATACTATCTGTGTCGGTTTGGCGGCCAGCATGGGAGCTTTCCTCTTAACCGCCGGGGCTAAAGGCAAGCGCCAGGCTCTTCCCAATGCCGAGATCCTTATCCATCAGCCCTTAATCGGCGGCGGCGGCATCTCCGGCCAGGCTACCGAGATCGAGATCCATGCCAAGCATTTACTCCGGGTCAAAGAACGTATGAACCGCATTCTCGCTGAACGCACAGGCCAAACCATCGAACGAATCGAAGCGGACACAGACCGTGATCGCTACATGACGGCGGAAGAGGCCAAGGAATACGGCCTGATTGATGAAGTCCTGGAAAAACCCAACCAACCTAAAAAATAAGAACCATTGTGAAGCAAGGGAACTATTCTCTTGCTTCACTTTTTTTACCCAACTCATGATGAGCTTGAGTAAGATTATGGATAATATATACAAACCAGCAAAATCCAGCTATAATTTACATATCTGTTGATAGATATCAAAACACATGCGAACGAATTAAAAAGGAGTAGAGGAATTGAGCACGCGACGGATTAGAAAGGCCATTATTCCGGCAGCAGGCTTGGGAACCCGGTTTTTACCCGCTACCAAAGCCCAGCCCAAAGAGATGCTTCCCATCGTGGATAAACCGACTATTCAATACATTGTCGAGGAAGCCGTTCACTCCGGAATCGAAGATATTATCATTGTCACCGGCCGCAATAAGCGGGCCATTGAGGACCATTTTGATCGCTCCATAGAATTGGAGACCTTTCTTCAGAAAAGTGAGAAGGAAGAACTCCTGGACATGGTTCAGGATATAGCCCGGATGGTGGATATTTATTATGTGCGCCAGAAAGAAGCTTTGGGGCTGGGACACGCTATTTATTGTGCCAGGAAATTCATCGGCAAAGAGCCCTTTGCCGTCCTGTTAGGCGATGATATTATCCATTCCGAAGTACCCTGCCTCAGGCAGATGATGCATGTCTACGAACGGCATGGGGCCAGTATCGTTGGCGTCCAACAGGTACCTCTGGAAGATACCTCAAAGTATGGAATTGTTGACGCGGTACCTCTCGATGATTCCTTATACCGGGCTCTGGACCTGGTGGAAAAGCCACAGCCTGAGGATGCTCCTGAGGCCCGTTTGGCTATCATGGGCCGCTATATTCTTAATCCCGAGATTTTTGGCATCTTGGAGAGTATCCCCCCCGGCAAAGGAGGAGAGATCCAGCTTACGGACGGTTTAAAAGAACTGGCCAGGTTCCAGGAGATTCTTGCTTATGAGTTCGACGGACAGCGTTATGATGTGGGGGACAAGCTGGGTTTTGTTCAAGCCACCATTGAATACGCCCTGCGCCGGGAAGATCTCGCCGAACCTCTCATGCGCTACCTCAAACAACGGATTGAATCGGATGAATAGCGGAGAGAGTGAATACGAATCACAGGGACAGGTCCCTTGATTCTGGGGTTGCTCACTATAAATAACGTGATTTTTAAAGAGGGCACAGCCCTCTTTTTTGCTCCATAAAAATCCCATACTGCCGGCACGATAGAATTTGCTGTTCTTTTTTCGCGAAAGCTTGTACCCCTGGGTAGACTTATGCCAAATCGGACAAGCTGAGGACGGAAAAAGGGTCGGGACATTCAGGAAAAGCGACAGGTTTTATTCCTAAAAATTGGTAATATAGTAAAGAACTATATTCCATTAAAAAGGAGGGAGATTCATGGAGTTCGACAAAAAGAAGGTCCTTACTCTGGCGGGAACCCTCGTACTGGCCGGTGCGGTGGTTGTCGGCGGAATCTATGGACCGAGTGCCTGGAAGGTCTTTATGAATAAGGCAGCGCCCGAAAAAGATTCTGTCGTTATTCAAGCTCCTCCTGTTGAAGGCGCGAACCCTCAGGATCCTAATGTAACCGAAAGTCCGCCTGGACAATCCCCCGGGGTTAGCCCTGCTGTAACAGTGACAGAACCGCCAGGTATCAATGCCACTCCACAGGGAGATGTCTCAGGGCCAAAGAAATATAAAGAGCCCGATACAAAAGACATCAATTTAGCCCCATCTGTCGCCGGCTTTTTTGGCGAGAATGGCTTGAGCCAAGATGCCCAGAATCTGGTTTTTGGTGCAGCTTGGAATATCCATCAGTATGTGGATGGGTATTTATTTGGACCTAATGCAGGTCCCCAGATGAATGAAGAAGACATTAAGCGCTATATCGTATTCCACAAATCCCTGTGGGATCAACGCTTAAAGGGCGAGACCAACCCAACGGCACAATTTAGTGAATACTTCAGTGCCTTGCTGAATCGTGGAGCCGATGCTTTTGATGCGAAGGACAAAGTTCGCATTGAGCAGTTCCATCAGGAACTTCATGATTTGGACACCCATCTCATGCGTGATGATCAGAGTTCGAAGATTTACGGGGCCACTCCATTTGCCACAAAACGGTAGAGGGTTCGACTTTTTACAGGGACTATAGGAAGGAAATGCACTATGGAAAAAGTAAAGAGTATGTCAAAGATTGCGGCTGATTCTCCACGAAAGATCGAATGCAATACCGTGACGGGCAGAGGACCGTTCGACGTAATGATGAGCAAAAGCATTGAGATAGAGTTCAAGTCAAGAGGACAACTGAATATGGCACAGGAAGAACGTTTTTACGTATGAAGAAAACCCTAAAGGGGTTTTGGTCTGCAGAACGATTTTGATTCAATCGATGCTGCAGGTATCAGGAAAAGCAACGAAAGTGCGCACCAGCCGGCGTAACAATAGGCTGCATCACTTGAGAAAGGATCTAGCTAAGTGAGAAGATCTTCTCCATGGAGCATTGCCGGCCTTGAGCGCTTAAGGCCGAAATGCTCATAATGGTCAGAGAGGTTGAAGCGGTGAAGTAGATTCGCTTCATGGTGAATAAAATGAAAATAATGCGCGCTTTAAAGAAACAAGATCTGACCGACGGGTCAGGTCTTGTTTCTTTAAGGCGGGACAGATGCACCAGATTTTACCGAAGGGTTACGCCGGCCTTCCTGTTGACGTATAAACTGCAATGGGTTAAACTAATATTAAGATGATTAGAAAATTATCTAAATATCTAAATGCACCTAACCTAAGGGGGGATAATATGTCTCCGCTCAATGAAACCTTTAAAGCCCTCTCAGACAAAACACGCCGTCAGATTCTTAAACTCCTGCGGGCCGGAGATTTAACAGCCGGAGAAATCGCCGATCATTTTGATATGACCAAACCAAGCATTTCCCATCATTTAAATATGCTGAAGCAGGCTGATCTCATCAGCGATCGAAGGCAGGGACAGAATATCTATTACACTCTCAATACTTCCGTTTTCGAAGGCATTATGGGTTGGTTTCTGGAATTTACAGGCAAGCAACCTGAAGAATTGGAGTTTTTTCATGATGACCACGATGCTGATGAAACTCCACAGAAGACAGCCAGGACCCGCAAGTAGATCATTTAAATCAAAGCCATAGGGGGAATATGTATGGAAAAAACAAACACCAGCACTCATGGAAGACTTCTTAAAGTCATAGCAGGCATACTTGTTATCATTAATATTATCATTGGCATTTGGGCTTATCCCCGGCTCCCTGAACAAGTTCCCTCCCATTGGAACCTTGCCGGACAGGTGGATGGGTATTCCGGTGCTTTGACCGGCGCCTTTCTTTTGCCCTTGATCACCCTGGGGGTCTATATCTTGTTTTGGATCATTCCCCGGATCGATCCCCAAAAGGCCAATTACCTTAAGATGGGACGGGTTTTCTGGATCGTCAGCACTACCCTGGTAGCATTTTTGTCCCTTATGTACTGGGGAACTATAGCAGTGGCCCTGGGTTATTTGGAGACCCTGCCCCGCTGGTATTTCTCGGGAATTGGCATTATCTTTATTCTATTGGGCAATTACTTCGGCAAAATCAAATTCAATTATACCTTTGGTATCCGGACTCCCTGGACCTTGGCTAATGAAGAAGTCTGGGCAAAGACCCATCGTTTTGCCGGACCTATCTGGATCGTCGGAGGTATACTCATGGCCCTGGCCGGAGTTCTCCCTGCAGCATGGACGGAACCTCTTTTTGGCATCGTCATCGTCCTCATTGCGGTGGTTCCCATGGCCTATTCCTATCTCGTCTATCGCAGGCTCAGTATTTAATGCAACCGACTGGGATCAGGGAGCAGCCTTCCTTGGTCCCGGCTGAATAATGGGACCTGTCCCCCGATTCAAAAAATAGTTAGGGGCTTGTGTCTAAAATCTCTTTTCCATGGTCAAGCTATGAATAGAATCCAGGAAAAGGAGATTTTTGTTATGCGTAAGATGTATTTACTCATTGGGTCTGTAGCCCTTGGGGTGGGCTTAGTCATCGGAGTCGTAGGCCATGCCCTGGCAACCACACCGGCGGATGGAAATCCGCGGCTGGCTTTCTGGAATAAGGACTCACAATCCACCACCGGGGCCATAGGGGGTATGTTAAATGATTCTACCTCAGGTTCCGCTTTAAGCCCGAATAACCCCGACAATGGATTAAATCCTTTCGGATCAGGCGGTTTGACTCCCCAGGCCGGCATGGATGGGCTACACCCCTATAGCCCGGAAGAAGAAGTTTTGGACCCGGCGGAATTAGAGCCGGGAAAGGCAACGAACAATGTTCCTGAAGACCTGGCCCAAGCGATCCTGACCGATTACAAACTTAATGTAGCCACATTATTTGAAGCCTGGAAATCCCCGGATATGACCGCTTTCCGGGCCAAATTGGCAGAGGCTTATACTGGAGAGCTTTTTGAAAAACATGCCCGCCAGGCGGAACCATTCATCGCTCAGGGCGTGGGGATGGAAGTCAGTTCTATTCGCTTTGACGAACTAAAAGTGGACTCCGCGGCCTCGACCTCGGCGACACTGACGGCCGTTTATAGTTATGTTGCACAAGACTATGATATCGGCAATCAAATGACCCTGGGAGAAAGCACCAAGCATCAGGTTAAAGTGCGAGCCAATTTGGTGAAGAAAGATACTCGCTGGCTCATTACCGGGGAGACTCTCTTAGAACCCTAGAGCCCAAAAGCACTTCTAAATCTATTATAAGCTAGGCGTTCAGCCCAGCCGTCGGTTTCTAAATTTAGGAATCAATGGCTGGGCCTGTTTCATTCGTTATGAAAATTTGCTAAAATGGGCTTGGTAGAATACCAATTGTTTAGTGATGGGGAGGGCTTAGGGTTGGAAGAGAAAATCTTAAGCATCTTGGGTGAACTGCTTAAAGGTCAGGAAGAGTTAAGGAATGATGTTACAGCTTTAAAAATCGGACAAGAAGCTCTGACGTCGGAAGTGACTCACATTAAACTAACATTAGAGAATGAGACTAATGTTAAGATCCAGGCCTTATTTGACGCCCGGGAAGTTCAGAAGGATGTCAATCAACATATCTTTACTGAATTGGATCAGATTAAGGGAAAGCTTGATCGTTTGCAGATCGAAACAGCCCATGTAAGAGTAGTTAAATAATAAGCATTAAGGCTTAAACGATAAAGCACGCCACTAATCGCCTGGTTTTGTTCTTCGGCAGAACAGAACCAGGCCTTATTATTTCCGCAGAATCTCCAACTTTGAGGAAGGAAACAAGGAGAAAATGTTGAAATAAGTACAAATCGACACGAATTAGGAGGAGTTGCCGTGATTCGACGCTATGCCATAACCGGTATGATGATTTGTGCTTTATTAACCACGCAAACTTTAAGTCAGCCTGCCACCCTTTATGCTGCGGCAAATCCGGAGAGTTTATCTCAAACAACGGGCGATATCTATGTTAATCCATCCTATGATGAGATCAATCAAATGATCGAAGAGGTAGCCAAAGAAAAAGCAATCCCCAGCATAATACTCAAAGCCATCGCCTTTAAAGAAAGTTCCTGGCGTCAATTCGATAAAGAAGGGAACCCTTTGTTTTCAAGACCAGAGCATCCTGCCATTGGGATTATGCAGGTGGCAACCTATAATGATAACGACCTTGAAACCATCCATAAACTTAAAACGGACATTATGTTCAACCTCCGTGTGGGTGCCGAACTTCTCGATGAAAAATGGCGCTTTACGCCAACCATCGGGGACGGGGATCGCAATAAACTGGAAAACTGGTATTTTGCCTTATGGGCCTATAATATCTGGACGGACAAAAACAACCCCAATACTCTCGCCGCAACAAGCCCTGGTACTTTGACTTATCAAGAGAAAATTTTTAACGTTCTGGCTCACCCGGAGGGCTTTTTAGCCCGGTACATCGATCCTGTGGAGGTCACTTCCATTCCCGCGGAACTGCTTCCCGCTGCGGGAATTCCCCTCAAGACGGATAGCTGGATGACTCCGGAACCTATCCATTATGGAGATCTCAACTCAGCGGACACTCCCGGCGGCGAGCCCGCCGATCCCGGTGACCCTAATGAGCCGAAAAATCCGGATGATCCCAATAATTCCAATAATCCTGTCGATACACAAGACCCCCCTTACGAAGAAGAAGTACCCGATCCGCCCCAAACGCCTGTAGCTTTGGAATTGATCCGTTTAGCCGGCAAGGATCGGATTGATACAGCCATTGAGCAAGCCTTAAAGGGATGGCCGGACGGGGCGGGAACTGTCGTCCTGGCCCGGGCTGATCATTTTCCCGATGCTTTGGCCGGCGCTCCTTTGGCGGCTCAATATGACGCGCCTATTCTCCTGACTTCCAGCCAAGCTCTGGAAGCGCGGGTGGCGGAAGCCATCATGGCCTTAGGCCCGGAAAAAGTGATCCTGCTGGGTGGAGAAGGAGCCTTGAGCCAGAAAATATCAGCCAAGCTGGAAGACTTAGGCTGGGACAGTGAGCGGCAGATACGGGTCAGCGGCCTCAATCGCTATGAGACGGCGGCGAATATTGCTTTGGCTACATCAGGAATAGCTCAGTCTCTGTCGGCGGGTTCCATCGAAGCCGTCGCCCTTGCCACCGGACAAAACTTCCCCGATGCTCTCAGTATCGCTTCTGTCGCCGGAATCAAACAAATGCCCATCCTCCTTACAGAAGGAAAGACTCTACCCCGGGAAACCCTGGAAGCCTTAAAAGATTTAAATCCGCAGAAGGTGTATTTGATTGGCGGCGAAGGGGCGATCAGCCTGTCGATTCAAGATACAATCCAAGAGCAGCTCAGTTTACCTTCCTCACAACTGGTGCGATTATACGGAGATTCCCGCTACGATACCATGGCCGCAGTAGCGGAGGCCTTTGCAGGAGAAAGCCAGGGTTTATGCTTTGCTACAGGGCAGGAATTCCCGGATGCCTTAGCCGGTGCCGCTTTGGCCGCCCGCCTCAATGCCACGGTCATCCTGCTTCCTAAAAGCTCCATCGAGGATTATCCCCGGCTGAAAAATGCCATTGCCCAATACCCCTGTAATTTTGAAACCCAGCCGTATATCTTTGGGGGAGAGGGAGCGGTATCCCCTGAGCAGGTTGCCGAGCTTAAGGAGCTATTGGAAAATACTTATGTAGCCGTCAACCTGACCGATTAAGATGGAGCAGGGGCCATTTCCCGCCCCCGCAGACAAGGTATGTCATGTTGTAAAATGGCAGAAACTATAGTAAACTGAAGAACGGTGTAAATAGTTTGCCGGGAAGGGATCATTTTTACCATGATATTGCGCAAAAGGACTCTACTATTAATGGTTATTGACGCTGTGTTAATTAATCTGGCAGTGTTTTTAAGCTTTTATATTCGCTTTGCTGTGGATGGGGACGGAACCATACCTGAGGAATATCTGCTCACACTGACTCATTCCGCCTGGACGGCAACCCTGATTTACTTAAGTGTGTTCTATATTTTCGGCTTGTATAACAAGCTCTGGCAATATGCCAGCATTGGCGAGCTCATATCCATCATCTTTGCCGTGACCGTCGCCGCAGCAGGGACAATCACCGTAGTGTATTTCATTGCTCCCATGCGTTTTCCCCATACAGTATCGGCTCTTATGTGGTTCAGTACTCTCTTCTTAATTGGCGGCTCCCGTTTTATTTGGAGAATCCTTCAGGACAATATTTTTACTCCCCATGTGCCCGGCTCTCAGAATCAAGTCCTGATTATTGGCGCAGGGGATGCGGGAGTGATGGCCGCCCGGGAGCTGAAAAACAAAAACTATCGGGAAGGCCGTCCTGTGGGCTATATCGATGATGCAGCCACCAAGCAAAGACTGCAGCTCATGGGGATTCCTGTCTTAGGCACCCGCCGGGATATCCCCCGGGTCGTTAAAAACCATAATATTGATAAGATTATTATCGCCATGCCTTCGGCTTCCGGGGACGTCATCCGGGAGATCGTGGGCATCTGCGAAAAAACCGGTGTGGATCTGAAGATCATGCCCGGTGTGTTCGACGTGGTCAGCGGTAAAGTGGATACCAAAGAAATCCGCCAGGTTCAAGTGGAGGATTTGCTGGGGCGTGAAGCCGTCACCGTCGATCTGGAGGATGTAGCAGGTTACCTTGCAGGTGAAGCGGTCCTGATTACCGGCGGCGGCGGGTCCATCGGCTCGGAGCTTTGCCGGCAGGTCGCCCGCTTTAACCCGGCTAAACTGGTTATCGTGGGCCATGGCGAAAACAGCGTCTTTGACATCGAACAGGAACTGCGCTCGGAAAACCCGGGGTTGGATGTGGTCACGGAGATTTTGGATATCAAGGACCGGGAAAAAGTCCATCTCGTCTTCCAGCGCTATAAACCGGGTGTGGTGTTCCACGCCGCGGCCCATAAACATGTCCCTCTCATGGAAAAGAATCCGGAAGAGGCCATGAAAAATAACATTATGGGTACCAGCAATCTGGCCGAGGCAGCGGATGCCGCCAAGGTCAAGACCTTTGTCCTGATTTCCACCGATAAGGCAGTCAATCCCACCAGTATCATGGGGGCCACCAAGCGGGTGGCGGAGATGGTGATCCAGAGCATGGACAAGCGTTCCGACACCAAGTATGTGGCGGTACGTTTTGGCAATGTACTGGGCAGCCGGGGAAGCGTTATTCCCACCTTTAAGCGTCAGATTGCCAAAGGCGGGCCGGTTACAGTCACTCATCCCGATATGGTTCGCTACTTTATGACCATACCTGAAGCCTCCCAGCTGGTGATTCAAGCCGGCTCCATGGCTCAGGGGGGAGAGATTTTTATCTTGGATATGGGCCAGCCGGTCAAGATTCTGGATCTTGCCCGGGATCTCATCCGCCTCTCCGGGTTTGAACCGGATGTGGATATCAAGATTAAATTCACAGGGATGCGCCCCGGTGAAAAACTCTTTGAAGAACTCCTTACCGCAGAAGAAGGAACTTCAGCGACGAAACATAAACGGATTTTCGTAGCCAAACCCAATAATATCAATGTTTCACAGCTTGAGGAACTTATTCACCTCATCCGTGAGCGGGGCTCCTATCTCACCCGGGAAGAAGTTATGGGACAGTTGCAAGCCATTGTGCCTACATTTAGAAAGCAAGCTTCCAAGGCAGTTGCCAATCAATAAGGGGGAAAAAATTTCATGTTGCGTATGAAAGAAGTCATTACCAGTGAAGATGTTTTAGCAAAGAATCTAAAAGACAAACTCCAGGACCATTCTGCAACAGTGGGGGTTATCGGTCTTGGTTATGTAGGACTCCCCTTAGCCGTAGAAAAGGGAAAAGTAGGCTTCTCAGTCATCGGGTTTGATATTAACGCCGCTCGCGTAGCCAAAGTCAACGCCGGAGACAATTACATCGCTGATGTCAAAAATGAGGAACTTCTGGAACTGACCCAAAAAGGAATGATCACAGCGACCACGGATTACGCGAAGCTCGCTGAGTGCGATGTGGTTGTCATCTGTGTCCCTACCCCTCTGACCATCACCCGGGATCCGGATATCTCCTATATTCAGGCCTCTTCCGAGCAGATCGCCAAATACCTCAAGCCCGGACAGTTGGTAACCTTAGAAAGCACCACCTATCCCGGCACCACTGAGGAAGTCATTCTCCCCATGCTGGAACAAAGCGGCCTTAAAGTGGGCAAAGACTTCTTTCTGGCCTTCTCACCGGAGCGGGTCGATCCAGGCAACAAACGCTTTACCACCAACAATACCTCAAAAGTTGTGGGGGGTATGACCCCAGTCTGTCTGGAAGTCGCCTATACCTTCTATGCTCAGACCATCGTCAATGTGGTTCCCGTATCCTCACCGGCTGCCGCGGAGCTCACTAAAGTCTTTGAGAATACTTACCGTGCCGTGAACATCGCTTTGGTCAATGAGCTGATGCTGCTTTGTGATCGCATGGGCATCGATATCTGGGAAGTAGTGGAGGCCGCAGGAACCAAACCCTTTGGGATTCAAACCTTCTGGCCCGGCCCGGGAGTGGGCGGACACTGCATTCCTATCGATCCTTTCTACCTGACCTGGAAAGCCCGCGAGTATGACTTCCACACCCGCTTTATCGAGCTGGCCGGCGAGATCAATGTCGAAGTCTCCTACCATGTGATCAATAAAGTCATTCGTGCTCTCAATAATGAAAATAAGAGCCTTAAGGATGCCAAAGTTCTTATCCTTGGGGTAGCCTATAAAAAAGACATCGACGATGTCCGTGAGTCACCGGCCCTTAAGATCATGGAGCTGCTCAGGAAAAACGGAGCCAATATCGCCTACCATGACCCCTATATCCCTGTTATCGAGCCTCACGGCGGCTCCACAGTCCATCTGGAAAACACTGAGCTGACCGACGAAGCCCTGGCTGCGGCAGACTGCGTCCTCATCCTCACCGACCACAGTGTTGTCGACTATGAGCGGGTCGCAGAAAAGGCCCCCCTCATCGTCGATACCCGCAACGCCACCAGAGGCGTCGAGAACAACAGAGAAAAGATCGTCAAAATCTAAGGCGTGAATCATGGGGACAGGTACCGTTTTACATTAATAACAAAAGTCTAAAACTAAAGGGGAATCGCAAGATTCCCCTTTTTAAAAGAAACTTCATCCCATGAAGGCCATCATGAATGCTATAATAAATGAAGTCAATTGCCGCATAGTCTGCGGAAGTCTTTCGTATAAGCTGAATTGTTTAAGGAGTGAGACTATGGATAAGAAAATGCGCTTTGCCATTATTGGCTGTGGAAGGATTGCCCCCAAGCACGCGGAATCCATCGTAGCCTTAGAAGAGGCCGAGTTAGTGGCAGTCTGTGACATTGTTCCGGAGAGAGCCCAAGCCTTTGCCGATAAATACGGTGCCAAGCCCTATACCTCTTATGAGGAGATGCTGGCAAAGGAAGAGATCGATGTCGTAACCATCGCTACAGAATCGGATCTTCATGCACCCATCGGCATCACCTGTGCCAAAGCCGGCAAACATGTCATGGTCGAAAAACCCATGGCCATGACTTTGGCAAGTGCCGACGAGCTGATTCGCACCTGCCATGAGGAAGGGGTCAAATTGTCGGTTATTCATCAAAACCGCTATAACAAATCCATTAAACTCATGCGCCAAGCCCTGGAAGAAGGCCGGTTCGGCAAACTGACCCACGGACAGGCTGCCGTGCGCTGGAACCGCAACGATGCCTACTATGCTCAAGCCCCCTGGCGGGGAACAAAGCTCCAGGACGGCGGCGTTCTCATGAACCAGTCGATTCATAATATTGACCT
Organism: Desulfitobacterium sp. LBE; assembly: GCF_007830365.1. Taxonomy (NCBI): domain Bacteria; kingdom Bacillati; phylum Bacillota; class Clostridia; order Eubacteriales; family Desulfitobacteriaceae; genus Desulfitobacterium; species Desulfitobacterium sp. LBE. The sequence continues at coordinate 4,288,378 of NZ_VLKD01000001.1, forward strand.
GCTGCAATGGACCCTGGGTCCTGTGGAGTCGGTCTTTGGCTATACCCGCACTGCCCTGCGCAAAATCGAGATGGAGGATGTAGGGGTTGCTGTCATCAGATTTAAAAACGGCGCTCTGGGTGTGATCGAGGCGGCCTCGACTATTTATCCTAAAAACATCGAAGAGACACTGAATATCTTTGGAGAAACCGGGTCCGTCATGGTGGGCGGAATTGCGGTGAACCGCATTGAGACCTGGGAGTTCCCCGACAGTGAAGAGGAGAAAAAACAGATCTTTGACAGTCAGGAAAATGATCCCCCCAATGTCTACGGGTTTGGCCACCGGGAAGTGATGAAGGATATGATCGATGCTATCCGCGAGGATCGGGCACCGGCTATTCCCGGGGAAGAGGGGCGGAAGGCCCTGGAGATCATCCTGGCTATTTATAAATGCCAGGAGACAAAGGAGCCTGTGGTCTTTCCTTTGTCTGAGTAGGGTTCCTGGCTTTGCCGGATCGCCTCTCTGGGAAAATCGTGCGCTTTTATGCGGGAAGCTGCATTTAGCGGTCCAGCTGGGCCTGCTTTTAAAGACTCTTGAAATGAGGTCATACCTATGTCGGATCAATATATTAAAGCGGATCAACCTATCGAAGCGGAAAGACCAGCTTACCAAAGTGCCCCTGTCTACATCGATACTACGGCTAAGATCCCTGCCAGTGTAACGGTTTCACCCTTTTGTGTGATCCAGGCTCATGTTACCTTGGGTGATCAGGTCACTCTGGGTGTGGGCTGTGTTATCGAAGAGGGAGCTGTCATCGGCGCGGGTGCTTCTCTGGGCCATTATGTCACGATTGCCGCCGGGGCGATCCTGGGGGAAGGCTGCCAGATAGCCGCTCATGTGAGCATTGGCTCCGAAGCACGCATCGGGGCAGGGACTCGCATCGGCGAGCATGCTGCGATCTATCCCCGGGCAGTGTTGGGTGAAGAGGGTTTTATCGGGAGCAGTGCTTCCGTCGGACGTTTTCCGAAGGCGGCAGCGACCAGCACTGTGAAGGCCCAGACGGATTTGCCTCCCTTGAAGATGGGGAACGGTTATACCATAGGCTGCTCAGCAGTGCTCTATGCCGGGACCACTTACGGAGATCAGGCCTTTCTGGGGGACGGAGCTCTGGTTCGCGAACGCTGCACCATCGGTAAAAACGTGGTTATCGGCAGCGGTGCGGCAGTGGAAAACGATACCCGCATCGGAGATTATACCAAGATCCAGACCGGTTCTTACATAACCGCTTATATGGAACTGGAAGAGCGGGTTTTCATCGCTCCCATGGTGACCACCACCAACGACAACTATATGGGCAGAACAGAAAAGCGCTTTAAATCCATCAAAGGCCCGACCATTTGCCGGGGGGCCCGGATCGGCGGCGGCGCCATTCTTTTGCCGGGAATCAGGGTTGCCCCTGAGACCTTTGTGGCAGCAGGAGCATTGGTGACCAAGGATACCGGGGCCAAACGTGTGGTCAAAGGTTTCCCGGCCAAAGAGCTAAAGGAGGTTCCGGAGGAAGAGCTGCTTCAGGAAGAGTAATATAGTTAAAAATCAAGGGATCGTCTCATGAAGTGAGGCGATCCCTTGATTTATGGAAGGAGTTAAAGCTGCTCAATATTAAGTTAATGGAATTTCGATACCTGTTTTGATTATTTCTTCCACCACACCTAACGAATCCTTATAATCATCCATTGTGAATGCAAGGGGTTGCAGATCTTTATCATAACTAAGTGTCGGCATGAATAGGAGTTTAAATGCATCTATACCTTCAAGATTGACAAAGTAGTCTGAAAATATGGCAATATCAATATCACTTTCATCGTCATAATTTCCCTTTGCATATGAGCCAAATAGTATTGCTTTTTCAATAGGAATCTGTTTTCCGATCTTCTGTACATAGCTTTCTATTATATCTTGTACTGACTCAGGGATTTTAACCACTCAAATACCCCCTTCGATTTATCCAAAACTTCCTTAGCTTTCTCTTGATCTATAAATGAAGATAATTTCTGTTTATATGTTGGATACCTCTCAGAAATATAGAAATAAATTAACTCAGCAAAAAACTCAGTGTTCGCTTCTTTAATCTTATCAAATTCGGCGTCCTGAATTAGTTCCCTATTAGTTGGCTCATCAAATATTGTATTAAAGATCCTCACGATATTATGGGTTCGATCGGCCTCTTTATTAAGATATAAGATATAAAGCCCCTTTACTATTTTCTCAATTGCTTGTTGGCACATAAATACTACATATAGATATCTTCCCGATTTATAATTAGCTTCGGCTGTTTCTAGATCATATTCTGAGATATCTAACCAGTACTCATATTTTTCCCAGCTATCCATCGCTAATCACATCCTCTAATTTTATTATATCCAGTTATTGAGGATATTTCACTAGCAAAAGACTAATCTGCAGAGTTAACTTATAATATATTATTATCACAGTAGGGAAATAAATAGCCAAGAGATCAGCTCATAAATGAGGTGCTCCCTTGGCTTATTTTTAATACGCATCCTTCCCCAGGAGCACGACAAAAATAGTTTTCCAGAGAATCTTAATATCCGCCCCCGGGGACCAGTTCTTCACATACTGAACATCATACTTTAAGGTCTCGGTCAAGGTCAAGGCGCTGCGGCCATTGATCTGGGCCAGGCCGGTGACACCGGGAGGCATATTCAGCCTTTGGCGTTGTTCAGGGGTGTATTGCTCCACAATCTCCGGCACCTCAGGGCGAGGCCCCACCAAGCTCATGGTTCCATTGACGATATTGAGGAGCTGGGGAAGTTCATCAAGGCTGGTTTTGCGCAAAAAGCGGCCGCTTCCCGTAATCCTGGGATCATCTTTTTCCTGGAAAACAAATTCATCCGCATTGAATTTTCCTTCTTTTTTCAGTTGCTCGATCTTGGCTTTCATCACTCGATCCGCATCCGGTACCATGGTGCGGAATTTATAAATGGTAAAAGGCTCTCCTCTAAGGCCTATCCGCTGCTGGCGAAAAATAGCCGGGCCTGGCGAATCCACTTTAATCCAGATCACAATGAAAAGCCAAAGGGGCGAGATAAATATGAGCAACGGTATGGCGATGATGAGGTCCAAAAGGCGTTTAAAGCCCATCAGTTTGCCTCCTTACTTGAGTCCAGCTGCTTCAGCCAATTGCGGATGAGGCTGTTCCAGGAATAATGTTCTATTACATAAGTCCGCCCTTGCACGGCCATTGTCCGGCACCGTTCGGGATCCCTTTTCAGCTCGAGGATGGTGCGGGCCAGAAGTTCAGGATTCTCGGGTTCCAGAACCACGCCGCCCCCGCTTTCCTTAACGATCTCGGCGCCTTCTCCCTCACCCACATAGATGAGAGGCTGACCACTGGCCAGAGCGGGGAAGACCTTTGAAGGGCGTACCCCTTCAGAGAGCTTGTACCGCCTCAAGGTGGAGAGATTAATACTGCTGAGGGAGTAATAGCGGGGGATAACTTCTAAGGGCTGAAAATCGATAAAACGCACATTAGGCAGCTTTTTCTCCCGGGCTATCTCCTCCAGCCTGGGACGCTCGGAGCCATCTCCCACGAAAAGAAAGAAGAGCTCCTCATCATTTCGTAAGATATCCGCCGCTGCCAAAGCGGTTTCTATACCGTGGGCATAGCCCATAGTTCCCGCATAGAGGATCACGGTTTTGCCTGCAAGCCCCAGACTTTTTTCCAGATCCTGATCCTTTGGCCGTGGTTGAAAAAGCTCCGTATCCACGCCATTGGGGAGAAAGAGGATATCCTCCGGGGGAATGTTTTTGCGTTGCAGCCCCGTTACGATGCCCTGGGTTTGTGCAGATAGCTTATACGCTTTTTTGTAGAAATATCCCTCCAACCATTCGGTGGCCCGGATGATGGTTTGGTTGGTGACCAGCCCCAGCTGCACAGCAGATTCCGGCCAAAGATCAGAGACATTGAAGATATAAGGCGCCTTTTTCAGCCAGGAGGCAAACATGGCGGAAAAGCCAATAAAAAGGGGCGGGGACTCCACAATGATCAGATCCTGTTGGCCGGAACGGGCAATACCATAGAGGGAAGAAAAGACAAAGGAAAAATAATTAAGCAGGCGCAGCCAGAACCGGCCTCTCTTTACAGGGTAGATCCAGGTCCGCAGCACTTTGACCCCTGCCATCTCTTCCTGCATAAACCGCTTCCCTTGGTATTCCTCAGGGATGATTCCCGTGGGATGATTAGGGAAGGCAGTGACGACAGTAACCTCATGGCCTTGATGATGCAAGCCTTTCGCCAGCTCCCAAAGGCGGACCTGGGCAGCTCCTTTTTCCGGTGGGAAGTATTGAGTTAGCAGCAGAATACGCATTGTGGATATCTCCTAAACTTAAATTCGGGTCTATTCACTTACTCTGTACCGATAGCTTTCCTGTCGTAAGCCCAGGAAGACGAGGCCGGCACAGCTGAGCCAGAGGACGGGATCCTCAAAGAAGCGGCCTTCTCCCTGGGAGCTGATGAACACGGTCATCGCCCAGAGGAAGTAACCGGCGGCTACAGAATATTTTTCGTTGGTTTCGCTGAATACGCTGAGGTGGGCGCGATTTAGGTTGTATAAGGTATAGAGACGGCCCAAGATAGCCACCCATAGTGCAGTTAAGACCAGAAGCCCTAATACCCCCAGTTCAGAGGCAATGGTCAGGATGGTGGTATGGGATAAAGTCGCTCCGTCGGGAATATTTTTCAGATGGATGTAATCCTGGAGAAAGACCGTTTGGAAACTGCCTAAGCCTGTGCCAAGCCAGGGGTGATCCGTAAAAATGGCAATCCCGGCTTGCCAGAGGTATAAGCGTTGCGGGCTGGATACCTCCAGATCCTGAGTAAACAAAAGCATCCGTTCCCAGATTTCAGGACGGATCAAGAGCAGCACGACCGCACCCAAGGCGCAGGCACCTAAAAAGTAAAGGGTGTTCTTTTTATTGGGCAGGAAGAAAAGGGCCAGTATCAGCACCATCCCTAAGGTCAGGATACCTCCCCGGGAACCTGTCAAAAGCAGCTGGACCAGCAAAAGGGGTAAGCATGCCCAATAAATAAGCTTAATCCGCCGGTTGTGAGTAAAGATCTGGATGACGAAGTTAGCCACAATGCCCAAAATGAGAAAACGGGCATAAATATTGGGGTCGACAAAAGTGGCGTTAACCCGTAAAGTATGTTCTTTTAAGAGGTTTTCTCCCTGCCAGATTAGATTTCCGGAGATTCCTTCATAAAGAGCCAGTGGCAGCAGGGCCAAGGCAGCGAGATGAATCCCGTGGAAAGGCAGAAGAATGGAGTCCTGATCCAGAAGCAGGGCAATCGAGAGAAATACGGCAAAAAGCACCAGGAGGCGCAGGATTTCCTTTACAGTATTGCCCATATCTGCTGAATATACTAAGCTTAAGGCCCCATAGGCTATATAAAGCAATAGAATCAAGGTTACCGGGTCCTTGAAGAAGGCCATAAGCCTGGCCCGTATCTCCACTTCGAAAAACACCCGTAAACAAGCCGCCAGAACAATACTGATACTGGTAAAGCGGGTCAGAGATACTTCCCCCAAGACCTTTTCCAGGATACCAAGATCCGGATACCAGGTGCTGGAGATCTCCAAGGCCACGGCTGCCCCCAGTAAGGGAATCAGCCAAAGGGGCTTTTTCACAATGAGAAGACCAAGAGCGAGGAGGGTTAACAGCAATACTGTCCACTGAATCATGGGTTATCGGCCTCCTGTCACACGTTTTAGAATGTATACACCGATTCTGCGGAAATCCTTATCCAGGATGGCAATGGCCAGGCAAAAGACGACCCCAGCCAGGGAAGCGGAGAGCAGAGGATGAAAGCCAATCAAGAGCCAAGCGGTTCCCGCCATAAGCAAAGAAGAAATCAATGTGCCGGGCAGCTGCCGCCAGATGCGAATTTTATAGACATTTTTTCTGATCATGTAGTAATAGGCGAAAAAGATAAAGATCTCAGCGATAATGACCGCATAGGCAGCTCCGTAAATACCCATTACAGGGTTTAAAGCAAAGGTCAGCACTGTAAGCAGCAGCAGGGCCAGCCCCTGAACCAGAGTTCTTTGCATTTGGCGGCCGGTGGTGGTAAGAATGTCGCCCAGAGAAAAACTCATACACTCCAAGGCCAGCAGCCAGGCCACAATCATGAAGATGGGAATGGCATCATTGAATTTCCCGTCATATAACCATTCCATCAGGGGTCCCGCCAGGACAAACATCAGCATACTGCCGGCAATGCCCACAGCAGACAGGACCTTAAAGACCTTTTCGATTACATGCTGATGCTGGCTCCGGTCCGTGTCTCCCAATTGGTAAAGGATGGGATAGAGAGCGCTGGTCATGAGACTGGGAATAAAGATCAAAATGAGAACCAGCTTATAGGCTGCGGAGAAGATCCCTACTTCCACATTGCTGACGGTTAAAGAGAGGATAAGAATACTGAATTGAGTAAAAAGGTAATAGAAAATCCGGTGCACCCCAAAAGGCAGTCCATTCCAAACCATCCCTGCCAAATGGGGGAGATCCGTCCGGGGTTTGATTTCTTTCCGCAGAGCCAGATAAAGGAGGATGGTAATGATGATGTAACTGAACAGATGGGCGAAGGTAATGGAGACCACACCTAACCCGGCTACCAGAACGATGATGGTAAAAAGGGCGATCAGCAGGGTGGTGAGAAATTGAAAGGATGCGGAGAGATAGATCTTCTGTACAGCCTGATAATAATTATAAATCGATTGGTTGATGGCGTTAAAGCAGACGGCAACTCCCACAAAGACGATCATCAGTCTTACGGTTTCATTGTATCCTGCCGGAAACATAAAGACCAGCATGGCCAGATAACATAAGACGCAGAGCAGGGTCTTCAGCAAAAGGGTGTTGCCGAAATACCGGGGCAGAACAGCAGGATCCTTGGCTCCTTCCTGGACCATCAGCTGGCTGATTCCCAACTCGGCAAAGAGAATGAAGGTTCCTACATAAGCATAGGCTGTAGAGTAATCCCCATAAGATTCCGGGCCTAAATAGCGGGTAACCAGGATACCCAGGACAGCGGCGATGGATTTGGCCAGAATGCTGGAGATTCCTAAAGCGGTGGCATTTTTGGCAAGGAGGCGAGTATCCATTGATTTCACTTCCTCACTTCAAGCCGGGCATAGAGGTTGAGGAGCCGCTCCTCCATCTTTCCCCAGTTATAGGCTTCCCTAACCGCTTTGAGGCCATTGGCCCCCATTTCCTGACGCAGCTTGGCATCGGCAAGCAGGGTTTTAAAGGCCTGAGCGATCTCCTCCGGTTGGGTAGGATCCACGATCAGACCGCTGTGATAAGGAGTAAGGAAGCGGGTGATGGGCGGCAGGTTGCTGCCTACCACAGGGATGCCACAGCTCATGTATTCAAACTGCTTGATCGGGATATTCTTGTAATACTTCGGCAAAGGGAGCAGGGTTACGGCACCGATCCGGGATTTGCGCACGTAATCTTCCACTTCCACATGAGGAACCTTGCCGGTAAAGAGGATATTGTCCTCCAGGTGATATTTGTGGATATAGCCGTCCACCAGGCGCTGACCTGACCGATCGTTAAAGGGACCTACGAAGATCATCCTGACCCCGGGGTAATCTTTTTTGAGCAGGTGGACGGCTTGAACCAAATGATAGGCGCCGCGTTCTAAGGTAATGCCCCCCTGATAGATAATGTCATACTCTTTCTCCAGATGAACTTCTTTAGGCTCAAATTCTGAAAAGTTATAGATCACATCCACATGGGAGTGATAAGGATCAAAACGCTCCTTCACCGCATCATCTGCCGTAATGATCTGGTCAAATTTCTTGGCTAAGAGGATCTCGCTCTTATCCACGACAAAGGTGGCCAAAGGCCGCAGCAGCCGGGGAATCTTCTTGGACATGCTCATCATATCAGGATAATGCTCATGGACATCATAGATGAGCTTGCAGTGAGGGAGGGCCTTTTTGATCTTACCCACTTTATAAATCAGTTCAAAATCATGAAAATGATAGACATCAGCCCCGACTTCGATAGCCTTTTGCACTACCGTATCCCCCAGCTGGAATCTGCCGTAGAGGGAGTTGGCCCGTTTCACACCGATAATGCGCACACCTTGTTCCATATATTCTTCCCGCTCATCGGGAACGATTAAAGTGATGTCATCATAGTTCTTCTTCAGGGTCAGGGCTTGTTTATAGAATATCCTGTTATCCAGGGCTTGGTGCCCTGTGGTGAGAATACATAGTTTCAAAGGTGCTTACCTCCGTTTTTGGAGTTTTATTTAAGGTTGTTAATTCGGGTCAGGTCGCGTGGCTTTGCGCACAACGCTCACTCAGTAGCTCCGGGGCTGGTCAACTCGCTTTCTTAACAGCTACACCAAACCTCCAGGTAATACCTGATGTGAACCAGTGGTTTCGCTATGTTAAGAAAGCCTCGTTAACCCGACCGCCCCTCCGCTAAAATCCTTCGCTCTTGTGCGCAAAGCCACGCTTACGGGTCCCTAATCAGCGCTTTTTTGGGGATTTCTACGAGGCTTTTCTGGGGTTTTAGAATGGGGTAACCGCTGTATTGGCAACATCGGCAGATGGATGAAAAAAGCTTGCATGGGTCGTTAGGTAGCTTACCCCATATATGTACCCACTCAGACTCGAAAAGCAAAATCCTGGAGAATGAAAAGAGAATTACAGCAACAAACTCCTATACAGCTCAATCGTCCTCGCTGCATTATGCTCCCAGGTAAAGCCTGCCAGAACCGTAGCCCTACCGGCTACAGCCAGTTTCCGAGCATAGTCGGGAGACTTCAGGAGAGACTCCAGGGCTTCCGCCAGGTCCTCCACCTCATGAGGGCGGACCAGCAGTCCGTTTACTCCAGGGTCGATGACGTCCTCGATCCCTTCTCCTTTGACTCCTATGACCGGAATCCCCAGAGCCATGGCTTCGATATAGACCACGCCGAAGCCCTCCTGCCAGCTGGGCAGGCAGAAGATATCCGCCTGGGCCATCTCCTGGAGAGCTTCCCGATGGGGGAGTTTTCCCAGGAAGAATACATGGTTGCCCAGATCCAGACTCTCTGCCAGGGTTTCTAAATTCTTGCGTTCCTCCCCGTCCCCTACGATTCTGTAGGTCAGGTTAGGATAGGTTTTCACCAAAGAGGCCAGGGCTCGGAGGTTCAGATCGATTCCCTTGGTCTTTTTGAGGTTAGAGACACTGAGGATGGTAATTTGATCCCGGGCTCCTGACCGGCCCACTTCGGCTCGGTCAATCTCAGCAAGATGGATGCCATTATTAATGACCTGGATTTTAGGATAGTAAGGCTCATCCTTAACCAGGTTTTTCAATTTGGTGCTGACGGTAATCACGCTGTCCATACCCAGCAAGACTTCCTGCAGCCTCTTCCGGCAGGCAGGTCCTTTATGTAAAGTGGATTGAAAATCCTGCCCATGGATGGTGACCACTGTGGGAACGGGAAACTCTTTTTTCAGACTATAAGCGGCATGTCCATCAGGCAAAGCGACATGGGCATGGATCAGATCGAAGGGAAACTCTTTATCAATAGTTTTAACCAGATTTCTCAGGCCCAGATACATCAAAGCCCCGGAATGCTCCAAAAGGTAAGAACGGGGGAATTCCGGGTATCTGGGATAGAACACCTCAATCCCGTCCACTCTGTCCTTTGCTGGTATAGAAGCGTAAGCCTGCCACTTTTTTTTCAAGACAGGAAGAGGCCAAGGGGCATAGGGGACGGGAGAAATGACTTTGACCTCACAGCCTCCTGCCACTAAAGCCTTGACCTGCTCATGAACGAAAATTCCGTAGGTAGGATTTTGAGTTGAAGGATACATATGGGAGATGACTAAGATCTTCATGATGGAACCTCAGCCTTCTTTAAAGTAATCCGCGTCGTCTTTTCAGGGAATTGTAGGCCAGTCCGATGGTGATGGAAAAGAGAGTCATCAGCTGGAGATTGTAGAATATACCGGCCATAAAATTATAGACGAAGATGGAGGGCAGAACGGCCACATAGGCCGCGATCAGCTGTGAAGGCAGATCGTAAGAGCGTCCGTGCACCAGCATCTGAGTTTGTCTTCTCAGATGCATAAACCCTTTGATAAAGGGCAGAAGGAAGAAGCTCAGATAAACCACCAGCCCGACAAAACCATAGCGTCTGGAGAAGAGGGCATATTCATTATCTACCAGAGTGGTCATGACATACTTCTGGGTACCCCAGCCCAAAATCGGCGATTGGGAGATGCTTCCCACGGCGACTCCCCAACGATCCATATGTCCTTGAAAAGAAGTGCTATTGGAGAAATTCAGCCCCTCGGTAAGCCGGTAGAAGAAGTCCCCGGAGGCCGTGGCAAAAAGGATGATAGTCAGCAAGAACAAGGCCCCTATTTTGATCATGACCTCTTTACTGCGATGGTGATAGAAAAAGGCCCATGCGCACAGAATGATATAAAGCAAAGCAATGCCAAAGAGAGCCGTGCGGGAGATGGTGAGAAACTCCAGTTTGATGACCAGGCCGATAAGAACAAAGATCAGCCAAGGGAATTTGCCCAGATGTTCCCCGAAGAAATAGTGAACGGTGAGGTAAGACAGGGTAATCACCGTAAAGATACCGAAGACATTAGGATTGTCAAAAGTCCCCAGAACCCGGGCCGGGTTACCCAGAATCAGGGTATCCCAGTGCAGGGGGTTGAAGAAAGGGGAGATCCAGGTATTCATATTAAATAAATTGAAATGCTGTCCCCAGCCAAAAAGGATGAGAAAGCCTAAGGCTCCTAAGAAGACGTTCTTAAGGAAACCGAACTCGCCTTCTTGCAAGTCAATGGACAGAACCAGGGTGATTACCAGAAAATGTTTGAAGAAAGTGACCAGTTCCATCACGTCTCTCAAGCCGTAGTAGCCGGCTCCCAGAATCACCACGCCATAGAAATTGGAAATGGCATAGGAAAGGGTAAGAAGCCCCCAAAGGATCAGAACCCATTTGAGTACCGGCTGCTGTGCCCGAAGCTCTTCCCGGGCATCAGGTGAGAAACGGAACCCCCTGGCTATAAAGGCTAAGAGATTTAAGCCAAAGATTCCGAATAAAAGCACCTCATCCACCCGGATATTGGGTAAAGAAGGGTGAACTTCAAAGGAGGGGAGAAGCATCGCTGATAGCATCACCAGTACCAGTAAAATCAAACGACTCTCATTGCGTCGGGTCAGTCCATTATTCCAAAACATAGGGGCCTCCTCAAATGCTTACTTATTTTGCATCTATCTAATCAACAAACCTCGTATTCCTGTTATTAATTTACCCTAAACCAAAAATATCATGAACTCAGCCTAACGTCTTTAACAGGATGACCGCAATTTCCTCTTGCTGTTCCTGAGTTAATTCCGGATAACAGGGAATAGCCAGGGCTTGCTCACAAGCTTCTTCGGCGATGGGGAAATCCCCGGCCTGATAGCCCAGATAGGCTAAGGCTTTTTGCAGATGCAGAGGCACCGGATAATAAACAGCATTGGCCACGCCCCTCTCTGTTAAAGCAGCCATAAGCTTCTCCCGCTGAGCCGTCCGCACCACATAAAGATGGAAGACATGTTTATTCTCTCCATCTGTAAAGGGGAGAATGACCTGATGAGTGTCTGCTAAGGGAGCCAGCAGTTGATGGTAGACGGCAGCCTTTTCAGCCCGGGTCTGATTCCACTGATCGATGTAACGGAACTTAACCCGGAGGATAGCTGCCTGCAGTTCATCAAGACGGCTGTTATACCCGATCTCATCATGATAGTATTTGGTCTGGCAGCCATGAAAACGCAGCATGCGGGCCTCCGCGGCCAAGGCATCGTCATTGGTGACGATCATCCCGCCATCTCCATACCCGCCTAAATTCTTGGTGGGGAAAAAGCTGAAGGTTCCCGCATCCCCAAGAGCTCCGGCCTTATGTCCTTTATATTCTGCCCCTATGGCTTGTGCTGCATCCTCAATCACCTTTAACTGATGTTTTTGAGCCAGAGCCAGGATGGGATCCATATCCGCCATCTGGCCAAAGATATGGACAGGGATAATTCCCTTGGTTCGTGGGGTAATCTTTTCCTCCAGCTTAGCCCCATCCATATTCAAAGTACGGGGATCCACATCTACAAACACCGGCGTAGCACCCACTTGAGCGATGGCTTCCGCAGAAGCAAAAAAGGTGAAAGGGCTGGTGATCACTTCGTCGCCAGGGACTATGCCACAGGCTTTTAAGGCAATCACCAAAGCATCGGTGCCATTGCCTACAGCTATGGCATGCTTGGTCCCGCAGTACAGGGCCATCTCTTCCTCAAAGCGCTTCATCTCGGGACCGAAAATAAATTTGCTGGAATCCAGAACCGCCAGGACGGCCTGATCTATTTCCTCTTTAATAGAAAGATATTGAGCCTTCAAATCCAACAGGGGAATAGACATAGTATTCTTCCTTTCATCATATAATGTCTAATATGTTTAAAATTCTACACTTAAGGGTACAACGAAAAAGGGCATATTTCAAGGCGTGAGCCAGGATTTTTAGTTCATTGACAAACGACCCACGAACGTAATACTATGTATTACAAAGGAGGTTCGGTATAATGACTATTTCAATTAGGCTTAGTCCTGCTGAAGCAGAACTTATCAAGGGATATGCAAAAATGAAAAATCAAAGCGTATCGGATGTGATGAGAAAGGCAATCCTTGAACAAATAGAAGAAGAATATGATCTTGAGCTGTATGAAAAAGCAATGACAGAATACCTAAAAGATCCTGTGACCTATTCCCTCGATGAAGTGGAAAAGGAATTGGGTATTCGCTGATGTACAAGGTTGCTTTTACTGAAGAAGCGAAAAAGAACATTAAGAAGCTGGATAAACCTATTGCCCTCCTTATTCTAGCATGGATACGCAAACATTTGGAGGGGTGTGAAAATCCACGTCAACACGGAAAGGCACTTAAGGGTAATTTGGACCATAAGTGGCGATATCGGATAGGTGACTATCGTTTGCTTGCAGAAATAAATGACCGTCAAATCACCATACTCATCGTGGCTGTAGGCCATCGTAAAGAAGTTTATAAAAAGCAATAGCACAAAGGGAGTGTCCAACTGCTGTGAAGCAGCCAACGACACTCCCTTATCTATTTGGGTTATCTTCCTAGCGAAGATGCTGATTGAGCAGTGGAAACAGGCCTTCAGCCGTATTCTCATCCACCCAGCCCATCGCCCAGGGGCCTACTCCGGCCAGTCCGAATTCATTGATGATGGAGAGCTTGGCATTCCAGCTGGTATAATCATCGAAGAATACGGTGTGCTCCACACCCTTCTCATCGGTGTACTTAAAGGTCGGTGTCCCTACAGGATCTGCATCATTGTATTTGGAGTAGGTGATGGTTGCGCCATAGGAGTCGGCGAGCTCTAAAGCCTTGGAATAGCCGAAGGCTGTAGAATTATAGGTGGGATTGCCATTGGCATCTTTGCCGTCAACCACCCAATCCCGTCCGTAATAAGGAATTCCCATCAGAACCTTGCTCATGTCTACCCCTTGACCCTGGATATAGGTCAGAACCTGCTTAATCCAGGGATAAGGGGAGATGGGTCCGGGAGCAGAGGTCCGATAATGATGATCATAGGTCATGACATGGAGATAATCCACAGCCTGGGAAAGAGCTTTATAATCATAGGCATCCAGCCAGTACTGAGAAGAAGACATGCGGGGCATGACGGCCATGACTACCAGCTTATTCATAGACTGCAACTCAGAGTGGAGGGATTCCATAAAGGCGGTTAAATCGTTTCTTACTCCATCATAGGGATCCTTGGCATCCCCGTAATCCAAAGGAGTCTCAAAATCGATGACCACTCCGTCCGCATTGGTATTCTTAAGCAGAACCACGATCTCGCCGATCAGCTTCTCCCGGGCGGCCGGGCTTTTCAAAAGAGTGTTCAGGGTTGCCCCGCTGCCATTGATCAGAGGTAGAACTTTCATGCCCAGCCCGTGAGCCATATTGGTCAGCTGCTTATAATTGCTGGAGCCTTCGTCCCATACCAGCTTCAAGCTTCCATCCGTACCGATGGAACCGCGCCAGTTCGGGGACACATAGTCCACATAATCAGTAGCCTTGCCGGGAATCAAAGAAAGTTGCCGAAGATAGGTCTCATAGCTGGCATAACCATCCCAGTATTGGAGGGAAATCTTCGGATTCACATTCCCTGTGCGAATAATGCTTTCCATGCCATAGCTAATCACGCCCCAGCCACCCAGCAGAGTGAAGGAAGCTCCCTCGTCACGGCGGCTGCCCAGGTAGCTCATGCCCTCTTCGCTGAAGGCCTTGGGCGGTGCTAAGACGATGGGGTGATTGTTCTGAGCTGCCAGGGCGGCTCCGGCCAGGGCATCGGGGAATTTCGCCCCTGTAGCGATATAGACAGCCTCTGTGTTGAAGCTTAAGCTGTTGAGTATTTCCAGATTGGTTCCGTAGCGGTCTGCGCCGGAGAGACGATCCACGGTATAGTCCAGGTCCTCCAGCTGCGCCTTCACTTCAGGAAGGATGACTCCCTCCCCGCCGACTAAAGTCACTTCGGAGACGCCTAGAGCTTGCAGAGTTTCCAGAGTCACCTCAGGAACAGATTTCTTCTCTGTTAAAAGTAGGGGGATTCCCTGAGCGGCAGCGTAAGAGGAGATGCTCAAGGCATCGGGAAAATCACTGCCGGAAGCCAGGAAAACTTTTTCGGACTGAGGAACGGCTGCTTTAGCGATCTCACCGGCCGTCCCATAACGATTGGTCCCCTCAAGGCGTTCCACGGTTAAGCCTTGATCGGTCAAGGTATTCTCGACCTTCTCAGATACGGCACCCGGGCTGCCCAGGATATAGACCTTAGTCGCCCCCAGACGTTGGATTTCTTCCAACACACCTTCGCTCAACTGAGCGGTCTCGGTCAGGAGAAGAGGGCCATTGACCAGGGAACTCTTAGCCAATACCACACCGGCCAGAGCGTCGGGAAAGTCATCCCCCCGCGCCAGAACCACCGCCTCGGCATAATTCCAGCCTGATTGGGAAACTTGAATAGCTGTATCATAACGGGAAGTCCCCGCAAGACGCAACGGCTGGGTCATGGAGGTTTCCGCTTTAACTTCCTCAGGTATTATGGGAGTAAACATGGGACTTGTGAATAAAAGGGTGAATGCCGTCAGAGTCACAACGGCTGTTTTGATGCTCTTTTTCATCTCTCTCTCCTTCCATACTTCTCATCTGGCCGACTAAGCTCCATATCAGCTTGTGAGCCAAGCTTACCCACCTATTGCTCAGCATCCTGAGCGTAATAATTAATAGGCAAAGTCTTTAGAATAGGTAAAGTCTTTAGTCATAGACTAGAGCAGACCACAAAATCTGACATGTTTTTGGATACTTGAAAAATAATTCGTGACAAAAGGTCAAATACCTTGTAGAAATAATAGGGAAATTTAAAAGTTAATAAATTATTAACATATATAGAGGAAGAAAAGCTTATTTTTTTCTGTCTATAAATAAAGGGCAGATAGACCTTATTAAACCTTATTAATTTGAAAGAAGTCTCATTAAATGGTCGGAATTTCCAAGAGGATTAAAGTGAAACCTGTCGAAAGTCCCAAGGATACAAAGTACACAAGGAGGGTTTTCTGTGTGGCCACGACGAAAAAAATGGAGCCTGGTCCTGGGTGCTGTCTTCAGCTTTTGGCTGATGGGGCAAGCCAGTGTTGATGCGGCTCCCTTAACTGCGGAAGTAACGCGCATCTATGGAGAGACACGCATCGAGACAGCCATACGGATTTCTCAAGAAGGTTGGAACGAGGCGAATACTGTAATCTTAGCCCGCTACGATGATTTTCCCGATTCCTTGGTCTCGGTGCCCCTTTCCAAGCGTTATGACGCGCCCATTCTTCTGACGGCCTCTAAAGGTTTGGATGAAGGCGTCCTGGCGGAAATCAAGCGGCTCGGAGCCCAGCATGTGATTCTTTTGGGGGGCACGGGAGTTATGGGAAATCCCATTACCAAGGTTCTGGAAAAAGAGGAACTGACCTGGGAAAGAATCGGGGGCGCCGATCGTTATGAGACTGCAGCTCTGGTGGCGGAGCGCTTAGGCGGCAATGGTCAGGTAATTCTCACCAGCGGGGAGAACTTTCCTGATGCTCTGGCTATCGGCCCTTATGCGGGGATTACCGAAACGCCCCTTTTGCTTACGAAAGCCAAAGACCTTCCCGAGGTCACTCGTCAGAAGCTGGTGGAGTTGGGGGCTTATCAACTGAATCAAGAGTCGGAAGCCGTAACCAAGACTACAGTAGTCGGGGGAGAAAAAGCGATTTCCCCGGAAGCAGTGGCCGGACTGACGGGAATGACCCGTATTGCGGGAGATAACCGGTATGAAACAGCAGCTAAAGCTTTCTGGTTTACTCAAGAGGAATTTGGATCAGATTTTGCGTCCGAGACCCAGAGAACTTTTTTAGTGACAGGGGAGAATTTCCCCGACGCTCTGGTTACAGGTGCCTTGGCTGTTAAACAAAATGCTTACTTATTTATGGCCTATCAGGAAGACTTACCGGCGGTGACCTACTCGGCTCTGGGCAATGCGGCAACGGCTCAGGCTCAGCTCCTGGTTACCATCATCGGCGGGGAAACCGTGCTTTCCGAACGGGTCAAAGGGATCGTGGCAGGAAGCATTCAACCTCCCTACCTCCTGGCGGGACTCACCGTCGTAGTGGACCCGGGACATGGAGGCAAGGACCCGGGGGCGTCAGGTCCCGGCGGGTCTCATGAAAAGAACTCCACCCTGCCGGTGGGACTTTACTTAGCGGATCTTTTGCGGCAGGCCGGAGCGAAAGTTGTCATGACCAGGACGGGAGATACCTCCCCCGCCGGTGCTAACTATACAGAATTAAAAGATTTACAAGCCAGAGTAACCATAGCGAATCAGATTCCGGCGGATCTTTACGTCTCTATACATAACGATGCCTTTTCCAACCCGGAAGCCGGTGGGGTGACCACCTACGTCTCCGCAGAAAATCCTAAAGCCGAGGAGGGAAGAAAGCTTGCTTCCGCTGTTCAACAGGAATTGATCAAGCAGGTGGGGCTCCAGGATCGCAAGGTGAAGACCGCTAATTTTTACGTGATCAAGAATACCACCATGCCGGCCATCCTTGTTGAATTGGGTTTTATCTCCAATCCGGTGGAAGAGAAACTCATCAACGACCCGGAATTTCAGAGAAAATCTGCTCTGGGAATTTACCGGGGGATTCTCGTTCACAAGGGATATTAGCTCAAATAAAACGGTAATTAAGAAAAAGTTTATAAAAAAGTTTACAAAGGGTCTGGAAAAAAGCTGAGTTTTTAGTTAGAATTTAAACATGCGCTCGTATAATTCTTAACTCCGAGATTTTCTAAGATTTTCTAAGAAATTTTTTCGGAGATATGCAGGAATATTAAATCCGGCATCGAATAGTTTATTACGAGTGTAGAAACTGTCAAAGGTTTCTTCATTAGTTCTGTCTAAAGGGTAAGCCACCCGCGAGGCGTGAGCCTCTCAGGGGGGACGCCCCCTTTAAGGGGTGGGATGCCTTTAGATATTGCGCAATGTCTAAAGATTTGCGGCTTATTTAAGGGGGTGAGTGACGACCACTGATCAGCAAAGGTGAGGAGTCTGGCACAGAACTTCTTAATTAAAAAACGAACATGACTGCCGTGACTTCGGAAGACAAAAAACGTTACCACAAGAATGAGAGGAGAAATTCACTACATGAACAAGACAAAAAAGGCTTTAGCCTCCTTAGCTATCGCCGGTATGGTATTGTCAATGGCTCCAGTCAGCGTATTTGCTGCTGACGAGGATACCCGTTTAGCGGGTGCCGACAGATACCTAACCTCGATCAAAATCGCAGAAAAAGCGTATGCTTCTGCAGACACCGCAGTTGTTGCTGCCGGTAACCCCAATAACCTCGTTGACGCTCTTGCTGCAGCTCCCCTGGCAGCTCAAGAAGACGCTCCGATCTACCTGACCGACAAAGCTGACATGAATGACGATGTCGTCAAGTCCATGAAAGCTCTCGGCGTTGACAAAGTCATCGTAGTTGGTGCTGCTGCCAGCAAAGCTGTTGTTGACGAACTGAAAGCTGCCGGCTTCAGTGTTGAAGAAGTTAAAGGTGCTGGCCGTGTTGAAACTGCTGAAGCTATCAACAAGAAGTTAACTGCTCCTGCAGGAACCTTCGTTGTTGGTTATGACGGCGTTGCTGACGCTATGTCCGTTGCTTCCTACGCAGCTGCTAACAACTATGCCATCGTAGTTGCTAACCAAAACGGTACTCCGAACGGCACTGTTGATGCTGACTACATCGTTGGCGGAACCGCCCGCGTTAAAGACATTGCCGGTGCAAAACGTCTTGCCGGTGCTGACCGTTATGACACCAACAAACAAGTCATTGCTGAACTCGACTTCGATTTCGGTACTGTCTATGTTGGTAACGGCCTCACTTTGGCTGATGCCCTCGTAGGTTCCGTGCTTGCTGCACAAACCAATTCCCCGATTGCTTTAACTGACGGAAAAACTGTCAAAGCTGACATCGCTTCCAACCTGGATGCAGACAGCGTTGTTGTTGCTCTGGGCGGAACCGCTGCTGTTAGCAATGCAGTAATTGATGCTGTGAAGAATCCTCCTTCCACCGGAGAGTTCAAAGTTGAGAGCATCAAGGCATCTGCAGCTAACGCTATTAAAGTAAACTTCAGCAAGGCTCCTGCCGATGTTGAAAAAGTAACATTTACCGTTGAAAATGCCGGAACTGCCTTAACTCCGACGGTAAACTGGAATGAAGCCAAAACTGAAGCGACTTTGGCCTACAGTGCTAACTACCCCAATGGCAACTACACTGTAAAAGTTGTTCAGAATGACAAAGAATTGGCTACAAAGGAATTGACCTTCGAGCAACAAAAGGTAGCTAAGATCGAAATTACCTCTGATGTGCTTTCAGTTGACCCAATGACCGGCTTGGGTTATGCTACCTATCAGGTCACCGACCAATACGGAGTGGATATCACCTACCTCCCACTGGCCAATAATATTACATGGCAGCCGGGAATTGGAGCCAAGGAAAAAGAACCACGGGATGGCGTAATCATCATTAAGCCGCTGAATAATATTCCGTTGCTCACTTATCAGACAGCTGTGATTACAGCTTATGATACCAACTCCTTCGTTACCACGACTGCGACTTTGAGCGTATCCCAATCAGCAGGAACCATCAGCAAACTGACTTTGAATAAGCTTTACAGTCTTAATGATGATGAGTTCAGCACCTCAAACACTACAGGTCAATGGTACATTGACTATACAGCTCTGGATGCCAGCGGCAATCCGACAACCAGCTATGAATTAATTAAGAGCGGTCTTCTTCTGAATCAAAACAGCACCACTTTCAATGCTGGACCGTTCCTTATTGGCGAAGTTGTTCAAGACCCTAAAGACAATAAGAAAGCTGCTATTTCCATTAAGCTGGATACTACTAATATTAGCACTCTCGTCTCTGATATGCAGATTCCTATCAATATCATCCTTAAGAATGGTCAAACGGCTAACCTAAATGTCACGTTGAATATGGGTTCTAGAGTAGAATCCATTACACTGTACTCGCCCACAGATACCGTGTCATCCGAGGAAGAGGTTACAATCCCCTTCGTGGCTTATGATCAAAAAGGTAAAAAAATCACATCTTATACTAAGCTGAACGGTAAGCTCGACGTTAATATTTCCAATACCGGCAGCAGTTGGGATCTGGTAGCAGATGCCGATGGTTCTGCCAGATTACTTGTTGATGTGGGTACGCTTCCTCCTAACACCAATTCAATGCCTGTCTATGTAACGGCTACAGTTAAAGCTACAGGAAAGACCAGCCAGTTGAACATTAATGTTCAGAAAAAGGCTGAAGCAGCTACCCTGTCAATCGACAGCGGAGAGTTAGTCCAAGCTATGCAACTAGGTGGAGCAACGCAAGAAATCACCTTCAATTCTACCAGTCCTGAGCTCATGGTCAAAGACCAATATGGTCGCAAGTTTGATATGGTAGCTCAAAGCGACTACAAAGTAGTAGCTAAAACAACAGGTAGTGCAATTAAGCTTCACGACAGCACTGTCACTACGGTTCCAACCACAGAGGCAACTTCTGTAGATATTACAGGCACTGCAAAAGCAAAGGTTACTTCTGTCGATGCTAAATCACAAGTTGTTACTTTCGAATTGGTGAAAGCCGCTACTGGTGAGGTAATCGATAGCAGAAACTACTCCTTCATTGTGGTGAGAAATCAAGATATCGTTGACTATACACTCGAGAGCGTAAACAAACTCTATATTGCTCCTACAGCTTTCCAAGCCGCTTATACTGTGGAAGCAGATGTCTTTGGTAAACTAAATAATGGAGCTAAAGTAGTTCTTGCTGAAACCGTTAACGGTAACGCCACCGTTCAAGGTGCTTCTACCACCAACACTAATGATTTCAATGTAAGTAAAACTGATACAGGACTTGCAGTCTATGCAAAAACCAATGGTACAGTGAAGTCAGCGACCGGAAAAGCAACTGTAACGGTGTATGGTACAGATGAGCGAATCTATAGCATCTCTGCTGACCTGACTTCTTCTGATGAAGCGCCTGTAGTTGAAAGCGTTAGCTATACTGCAAGCAAAACAAAGGCAACAGTTACTAATGACAGAATTAGCATCGCACAAGCTGACTTGAATGGCAGCCAAGTTGTAGAATATGACAAAGATGGAAACAAGCAAAGCGGTTCTAACTTCTACTTCTCCGGCAAGGATCAATACGGTAAAAAAGCTGCTGAACTGAACGTATATGTATCAAACAAGAGTGCTACAGGACTGACTGTTTCAGTTGATCCTACCACTAAAGTGATTAGCGTCAGTGGCGGTGCTTCAGGTGATTCCTTCACTCTGACTGCTGTAGCTGGATCCGGTGCTTCCAAAGCGGTTGTCATCACCCTGAAGTAATTCACAAGGTTTTGAGTAACCGATAGAACAATAGGATAAACGATTGACAGACCCGGCCATAATTATGGCCGGGTCTGTTTTTAATGAAAAATTAATAGTTTTTGAAGTGGGGTAAAGCTTTCAAAACAATGGGATCTTTGATAAACTGAATAAAAAGGACATAACAGAGGAGGAACATCGTGAAAGGGAAGGAAGACAAGGAGATAGGCTGGTATTATTTATTACCGCTGATGTTTATAATATCTATTTTGCCTTTAATAGTTTATTTGAAGGTTATGCCTTTGACGGGACCGAGCTTTGATTTTTGGGTTGGGGCTTCTGAGAATTATGACTTTTTTTCTTATTATAAGGGGATGTGGTTGCTGGTCGCTGCTTCATTGGCAATAGGCATAGTGACCATACGAATATTTCAGAATGATCAGCGTCTAATCAAAAGAGATCTAAAACCTTTTTATGCCGCTTCAGCTGTCTATGCGGCTTTTGTGTTGATTTCCACCCTCGCTTCAGATTACCTTGGCGTTGCTACGACAGGATTCCCGGACCGTTATGAAGGTGCTTATGTTCTTATAGCTTATATTGTAGTTTTTTTAGCAACCACTGCTTTGGTATCTTATGAGGGACAGGTTAGGCTGCTGGTTTACTCATTACTTATGGGAGCTTTGGCAATTTCAATAATCGGCGTATTGCAATATCTTGGCTTAGATCCGCTTAGAAGTGATTTTGGAAAACATCTGATTTTACCTGAGCAATACATAAATATTGCCAATGAACTGGAGTTTTCATTTACTAAACATACAATCTATGCAACCTTATTTCATTACAATTATGTGGGCAGCTACGGGGCCTTGGTATTTCCTCTTTGTTTATCTTTGTTCATCCTGACAAAGGATAATCCTTTCTTCAAGTCACTAATGGGCATTATGTCTGTATTGGTGGGAATCTTAGTTGTAGGCTCGAATGCACGTTCTGGTTTAGTGGGAGTAACCCTGGCCTTATGTATATTTTTGATTGCGATTAATAAAATATTAAAAAAATACTGGAAGGTTTTTGCTGCCAGCCTTATACTTCTTTTGGCGATTGCTTTGGGACTTAATCAATTATCTGAGGGGTACCTAGGAAAAAGAGTCTCATCCCTTTTTTATGATGTCAAAGTTGTCTTAGGTATAGAAAAAGTGGCGGAACCTGGTGCAGAAGAGATCCCTCTTAAGGGAATAACCCTGGAGAAGAGCCGTTGTATAGTGGAGACTGTTACAGAAACGTTGAGCTTTCATTATGAAAACGAAACCCTCGGCTTTTTTGATGGAAATAATATACCGGTAGAATATACATATGATAAAGGGAGTGGCAAAATAACTCTCCATAATCCGGCGTTCCAGGATTACGCGTTAGCAGTTGGTAGTTTTGCCAACAAACTGATCTTGCAATTGGAAAAAGGCAAAATTAGTTTAATGTTCGCCCTTGAGTCGGACCGTATTGCATTGGTGGATAATAAGGGGAGTGAAGTAAGCCTGGAGCCTGTTGAATCCTGGGGTTTTGAAGGCAATGAGAAACTGGGTTCCTCTCGCGGATATATTTGGTCTCGTTCTCTTCCTTTACTTAAAAACACGCTCTTCTTTGGCTATGGTCCGGATACTTTTGCTATAGCTTTTCCTCAGCATGATTTCTATGGAAAATTATATGCATATGACGATATGTGGCATCTGGTGGATAAGCCACATAATCTTTACTTACAGATCGCCATTAATACAGGGATAATATCCTTATGTGCTTTTCTCTTTTTGGTAGGGTTGTACATCTATAAGAGCTTTCGTCTCTATGTATCAAACCCCTTTGATACTTTTCTGTCACAGGCAGGAGTTGGAATATTTGCTGGAATTGTTGGCTATTTAGGAGCTGGATTTTTTAATGATAGCGTTGTGTCGGTAGCTCCTGTGTTTTGGTGCCTTTTGGGACTAGGTGTAAGTATAAATCATATGCTTCAGATAAGAAAAACATTGTAGTTATGGGAGGATGAGATTAATTGATCAGAAAAAAAATATTTAGTGTTACAAAGTTCACATTAGCTTTAATATGCATGAGCATAGTAATATTGTGTGTTTCTAACGATGCTCTTGCATCTACGTCTACATCCAGGCTGGCGGGAAATGATCGTTATCAGACGGCGATTGCCGTTAGCCAGGAAGGTTGGTCCTCTGGAGCGGGGGCAGTAGTCCTCACGACAGGTGAAAATTACCCTGATGCACTAAGTGCCGCCTCATTAGCGGGCAAATATGATGCTCCCATACTTTTGGCCAGTTCAAAAGGGCTAAGTAATGAGACATTGGCAGAAATTAAGCGGCTAAACCCGAAAAGAGTATATATCGTGGGCGGCGTAGGAGTAATACCAGGCAATGTGGGAACGCAATTATCCGCTTCAGGAATTTCTGTACAGCGCCTTTCTGGAGAAAATCGTTATGACACTGCTTTGGAAGTGGCAAAAGCAGTAGGATTGAGCAAGGGGATTTTTATCGTATCCGGAGAAAGCTTTGCGGACGCGCTATCAGTTGCTCCGATCGCGGCTGCTGAAGGGATGGCTATTATTCCGGTTCCTTCGAGCGACTTAACCGACAGCTATAAGAAATATTTTGCCCGAGCTAGATTAAATCGTACAATTATTGTGGGAGATAAAAAACAGATCCCAGAAAAAATACGAAGTCAATTCCCTTCAGCCGAAATCATTGAGGGGGAGGATCCCTATTCAAGGAATATAAGCTTAATCGAATACTTTGAGAGCGGCTTAAACAATGATACAATATGTATAACTACAGGACAGAATTATCCGGATGCCCTAGCTGCGGCGGCTTATGCCAAGAAGAACAAACATCCCCTGGTTTTAGTTCAGGGAAATAATATTCCAGCCTCAGCGCAAAATTATTTTGCGAAGAGGATTGTGAGTAAAGTTCAGGTTTTCGGTGGGGAAGGGACGGTTTCATCTTCTACGATTTCCCGACTTGAAGACTATGTGCCATCCGTAGTTAAAGTTGACGATATTAATGTGACCGTAGTGGAAAATCAAAGCTATGAGTTGCCTTTAAAAGTCTGGGGTAAAACCAGTTCCGGTAATGTTGCAGAAGTTCCTGTGAAATGGAACCTAACCAATGTATCGACCAGCAAAGCAGGAACGTACTATTACCTAGGTTCTGTAGAAGGGTATGAAGAACCGGTACAGTTAACATTGACTGTGGAAGCTGCGCCGATAAAGGTAGACACATTTACGGCAGAGATCATTCGTGGAAGCTCGTACACCCTTCCGGAAAAAGTCGCTGTGACAATGAGTGATTTAACTACTCAGGAAATAGAAGTAATCTGGAGTACCACACCAAATGTAGCCATGCTTAATAAAGCCGGAAACTATACCTTTCAGGGAGCGATAGAAGGAACCGACTTAAAAACCAGTGTGAATCTTAAAGTGTCAGAGGACAGGGCAGTAAATTTTGAAGACGACAGCTTTAGATGGGCAGTGAAATTCACTTTAGGAAAGCCTTCATCGACACAACCGGTATACTTGAGCGAAGTTTTGCAAATAACAACGTTGAATCTTAAGGGCTATGGAATCAGAGATCTTACAGGTTTGGAAGCATTCACTAATTTAGTTTCTATTGATCTAAGCAATAACTTCCTTGAGAGCAGCGCTCTATCACGCATTCAAAACCTTAAAAATCTGGAACATTTAAATCTGCGCAATAACAAAATTGAACAGATATCAGCATTAAGTGGATTGAATAAACTAACAGAGTTAGATTTGAGTTTTAACAAAATTAAAGATTTTTTGCCCATCAGAGACTTGACGAGACTGACGTCTTTATACTTGAGTGTCAATGAAAGCCAAGACTATAGTCCTGTGCGCTTGTATTATCATCAATTGAAAAGTAAGGACTTTAGCTTGTAAAATTATGACGATTTATTTTTGATTGGAGGGATAACTATGAGAAGGGGACGTTCAGCAGCAATTGCTTTGTTTTTAATCGTTTCACTGCTAATGTTTCCGATGACAGCTTTGTCTGCCGTAAGTCTAGCGGCTCCTGCCAATGTGAAAGCAACAGCCGCTAGTCCCAGCCAAATAAATCTGACTTGGGAACCAGTGAATTCTGCTACGGAATATCATATCTATCGGGCTAATCAGTTGGGCGGTACTTACACTTACATCGGTACGAGTAGATCTACGAGTTACTCAAGCACCGGGTTAACTCCGCAGACCGTATACTACTATAGGGTACAGGCACTAAACAATGCCGGGGCAAGCGATTATTCTGCAGAAATTTGGACTGTTACTTTTACAGGCACTGCAAGTTCAGGTAATACGGCGGCTGGTTTAATGGAGCGGGTTTCCGGAAATGATCGCTATCAGACAGCTATTGAGATTGCTAAAGCAGGGTGGAGAACTTCCGATTACGCAATTATTGCCAGTGGGGAGAATTTTCCGGATGCACTATGCGCTTCCCCTTTAACCCAAAAGTACCAGGCCCCGATTCTCTTAACGTCAAAGAATGTGTTGCCGACAGAAACTCAAAAGCAGCTTCTGGAAATGAAGGTTAAAAATGCCATTCTTATCGGGGGAACTGGAGTGATTTCTGAGAAGGTAGCAGGAGCTATTAAAGAATTGGGCATTAGCGTTTCTCGATTGGCAGGAGATGACCGGTATGGAACCTCTCTGGCAATAGCTAAAGAAATAGGTAAGTTTGATAAGGCAATTATTGCTTCAGGTCTAAACTACCAGGATGTTATTTCTATTGCCCCCATAGCAGCAAAAGAAGGAATGCCGATATTGCTTACGCCTAAAGACAGAATAGCTAATGAGTTAAAGACTATGATTAACAACTATGCGGAAGAAACATATGTCCTGGGAGATGCAGACATCATCAGTAATCAGGTTTTTAATCAGCTGGTTAATCCGAAACGATTAACAGGATCTGATTGGTATAAGCTGAATATTAATATTATTGAAACGTTTAAAGATACTCTGGATCTGAGTACATGTTATCTTGCTACAGGAGCCGCTTATCCTGATGCCCTGGCCGGATCTGTATTCGCTTCACTTAGCAGCTCCCCGGTGATATTGGTTAAGAATCCATTGGATAAGACGACTCAGGGATTTTTTGAAAAATACAGCAATGAGATAAACCAGGTTGTGGCTTTTGGCGGTACCAGTGTTATAACCGAGAGTCTGCTTAATGTTATTGAGGAGAAAGTAGAAGCCGGCAATGGCGGGAATCTATTGGTTACAGACTTAGCTGCTGCTCCGCAGAGTGCCAGTCAAATAAATCTTAGTTGGAAGCAGGTGAACGATGCAAACGTTTACCATGTATACAGATCGCTATCCTATAACGGAGCATATGAGAAAATAACGACAACAGTAGTTCCCTATTATAATGATAATTACTTATCTGGCGGAACGACATATTATTATAAGATTCAGGCTGTTGGGAATTCGAAAGCGGGAGATTATTCCAATGTAGCCTATGCGACAACATCGGCTGCCAGTGGTGATTTGACGCAGCCAAGTGGTGTAAAGGCTACCGTTGTTAATGGTAATCAGATAAATTTATCATGGAATACGGTCAATAATGCACTTTACTACAATGTACACAGATCAACAATCATTGATGGTCCGTATTTAAACGTAGCCTCTGTAGCGACTCCTTACTATTCAGACAACAATTTGGATTTAGGGTCGACCTACTATTATAAAATTCAGGCACTTAATAATACTTATGCAAGTCCATATTCGGACATTGTGCAAGCTCAGGGGTCATCAGGGGGGACCCAGTTAACTGCTCCCACTAATGTGAGCGCGACTGGATTAAGTGCTACGCAGGTATATTTGAATTGGGACGCTGTCCATAATGCTACATTCTATAATGTTTATCGTTCTACTTCATTGAATGGACCGGATAATTTAGTAGCTTCAGTCAATTCTCCATCTCATTTGGATGCTTCTTTATCCTCTGGAATCACATACTTTTATAAAATTCAATCAGGGAATGCAAAAGGCGTGGGAGGTTTCTCCACTGTCGTTGTAGTAACAACTCAACAGAATACAAGTAATTTGGGGACTCCTTCAAATATAAAAGTAACGCCTTTAAATTCAACCCAGATGAATATAACCTGGGAGCCCGTTCCTAATGCAACCTATTATACAGTCTATCGGGGAACAACGCTCAATGGAAGTTATGATATCATTGGGTCGGTAAATACTCTGTTTTTCACAGACTCGAACTGCACAGCAAAGACAACGTATTACTATAAGATCCAGGCTGGGAATAACTATATTACGGGTATTCAATCCGGACCCGTAGTCGGAACAACCAATTAAGCTATAGATACAGAAAAATCTGACAGTTAGAGGAAAAAGGAGGATTTACTTGAAAAAGATTTTTTCATTGGTTCTACTCGTTGCTTTTATAGTGATCAGCACTATCCAGCCGGCACGTGCTTCCACGGATGCTGTTTTGGATATAGAAAGAGTAGCCATAAAAACTGTTGAAAACTCTCAAGCTATAAAGCTCACTGGTGAATATGTTAATTTGATGCAAAAAGCGTATTCTGGTGTGAAAAGCGGGGTTGATCAAGCTAAATGGATGGTGCAATTCGTTAACTCGTATGAGCTTCTAGAATCAATTGTGTTGGCCCCTAAGCTAATGGAGCATGAACTTAACAAAACGGTCAGGGAGCAAGCGGTTGTGACCAATGCGATGCGGCTTTCTGCTTATCAAAGTTATATTAACCTTTTGAAAGGCGATTATGCGGTCAAAACCCGCAGTGAGTTAATGAGTTCTCTATACGACGATTATAAAAAGATTCGAACTCAGCAAGAACAGGGGATGGCTGCGGAATCTGAAGTAAGGCTGGCTGAGATAGCTTTTGAACAAGCCCGTTATAATTACTTAAATGCTCAGAACAGCATGGACTCATCCTATATGACGATAAACCAGATGATGGGGGAACCTCTTTCTAAGAAATATTCTGCATTGAAAGACAATAATATCATTCCTGCGCAAAAAATCGGCTCCCTTGAGGATTATATAGCTAAAGCTTTGACTAATCGTGTTGAAATCCTCAATGCTCAAGGTGATCTTGATGGCAAAAAGGAACAACTAATTTACGGACTGGTTAAGTCCCCTATCGGTTCAGAGTTTTATGAGCAAGAACAGGAATATGAGATCGAAAAAGCGGAAAATCAGCTGGAGCTTTCGAAAATCAATGTACAAATGAATATTACCGACCTGTATACCGGCCTGGAAGCTGGTATGAAGAATTTAGATGCTATGCGGCACCTGGCTAAGCAGGCTGAGTTGAATTATAATGCTGCATTAGTGCAATACGAAAACTCAATGATAACTCTGCCGGAATTAAATAACGTCAGAATTGCTAAAGCTGAAGCAGATATTAACTTGAAAAACGCGGAATTAGATGCCTGGTTTATGCAGATGATGATGGGGATGGCCTGTGACTTAGGATTCCAGTCCGCTAATGGAGCTGCTTGATGATTATGATAGTGATGACTAATTTAATTAAATCCAGGAATCAAAAAAGATAAATTAATTGACGGGGGTGCCTAATTGAAAAAGCGAGTTCTTAAAATAATTGCTATTACTATAGCTGCTTCTATGGTGTTTACATCCAATACCATCCTTGCAAATGATGATACTCCAGGAGTATCAGACACGGCTATTGAAGAAGCTGCTGTGACTTCAGATTCAGCTTCAGATGCGGTCAGCACGGTGCTCAATCTTTCTCTCGAAGACGCTTTAAACAGAATAGAGACTGGTAATAGTACCATGAAATTGACTGACAGCAAGATTGCTGTTTATGAAAAACAATATGAGCAAGCCCTGGCGAGACATGATGCTAAATATACAGAGGTCGATGAAAACTCTGCTAAGGTAAATAAACTGAATCATAAACGTGCTTTATGGAATTTAGAAAATGCCAAATACGATCGTGAAACACAATTAAGCGAGTTAAAGGTTCAGACAACTAACCAATATCAAAATATTTTAGCGTTGCAAAAGCAAGCGGATAATTTACGAATTCAATTAAGAAACGTAGATACTATGATTGGTCAAGTTAATCTCCAAATGGAATTGGGGCTGCTTACTGAATCGCAAATATATGCCTTAAATGCCCAAAAGGGCTATCTGGAAGCCGGTTTAGGAGCAGCCGAAAATAATATTAAAACCGCCATGATTGCCTTAAAGCGAGATTTGGGAATAGATATTAACCAGGATGCAGTATTGACCTCCTCTTTATTGCCCTATGAACCTTTCGACGACTCTAAACATGAAGAACGTATAGCAAATGCTATCGCGAACGACTACACTATTCAGCGCCAAGAAAAAGATATTGAATTAACCCAAATAGAATATGATATCGCTAACTACTATGACAATGCTTCGGCAGATCAGCTGGAGATTAGTATTAAGAATAAAAAAGAAACCTTGGAATCTTTGCCTGTAACCAAGGAAGTTAACCTGCGGACGGCATACAACACTATTAAATCACTTGAAAATACTATTAAGGCGTCCAGGCTGCAGGTTGAGGCGGATACTATCAATGTTGATATTATGCAAAAGAAAATCGACGCCGGCGTTTCAAGTAGTATTGAAATAATTCAGCTGCAAAACCAACTGCTTAATGATGAATATACTTTGGTGCAAAATATTAACGCCTATATGTCGGCGGTAGCCAGCTTTGAAAATAGTCTGGAAAGATAATAATTAGTTCCTAAGAAGCGATGGTTCTCCTTCAAGAGCCATCGCTTCTTAGAGGTTTTGCATATTATGCGGAGCAGTTTATGTATTAAAAAAGCCCCGATTTTCGTTTTGGAAAATCGGGGCATCCATTACCATTCCATCCCATAAAGGAAATCCGGCTATAAAGCTTTTAAAATTACTTGGCAAATAATTTGCTTATCACATTATCGCTGACAACACCTTGGAGCCCAAAAACATAAACATCATCGGTTTGTTTAAGAGATTTAGTTGAATATTGGGTGGTTACAGATTTTAGATTATTATTATCCACTAATACGATAGCGGAGGATAACTTCGCTGCAAGAGCTGAACCGGAAAGAGCGTCGGGAAAATCAGCTCCAGTAGCTACACATATTTTTGATAAATCAAGATTGCTTTCAAACTTTTTGAGGATATTGATGTTTCTTTCATATTTGTTACTCCCTTCGATTCGTTCTGAACCGGGAAGCTGATTTTTTACTTGGTTGCTTATTAGATCTGTACCGCCTAAAATATAGGTTTTATAAAAGTTATTTGAACCCACAAATGTTTTTACAGAATCGGGAAAAACATCTTTATCTGTTAATAGGATGGGGGTGCCGTTTTTAGCGGCAATAGGTGATATGGATAAGGCATCAGACCATTCATAACCGTTTACTAGTATTAATTCGCCTGATGTGGCACCTAACTCCTTAGCGATAGAGACAGAAGTTTCATAACGATCCTTACCCTCAAGCCTCATGGTGGTAATTCCCATACTGTTAAGCTGATTTTCAATAGTCTTAGATATAGCACCTGTGCCGCCACAGATAAAGATTTGTGAGGGGTTTAAACGTACGATTTCGTTTAATGTGACCTGGGGAAGTGTTTTATCTGTAAGTAAAATAGGGGCAGTGTATTTTTGAGCTAAAGGGGCAGCGCTTAAGGCATCAGGGTAATTATTCCCTGTCGCGAGTACCGCATAGGGTGAACCGTTTGGCCAACCCTCTTTGGATATTTGAACTGAAGTTTCATAGCGGTTTGCTCCACCTAGTCGGCTGGCATTAAGGCCGGTTTCAGTTACGGTAATATTACATGTAGCGCGGCATGAACCATCTGAGGCAATAGCAGTAATAACGGCGGTTCCTAAATTCACTCCCGTTACTACTCCTCCGGATACCGCCACTATGCCAGGATTGGAGGATTGCCACATTAGATAAGTACTATAGGGAAGTGGTGGTGATACGGTAGCGATTAAGGTTTTTGACTCTTTAAGAGCTAAGGTAAGGTTGCTTTTATTTAATGTGATAGAAGCCGGAGCATCAGTGACTGTGACCATACAGGTTACGCTGTTGGAACCATCCGCAGCTGTGGCGGTAATCAAGGCAGTTCCAGCCTTTTGCGCCATCAATACACCATTAAACACTTGAACGATCTCAGTGTTTGAGGATGTCCAATGTACTGCTTGACTGGGAGAAATAGTAACGGTTAAAGTTTCCGTAGAGCCGACGGTGAGAGTGGAAGAGGTTTTATTGATCTTCATATCTGAATTGGGCTTCTTGACAATGACGTAACATGATCCATAATTGCTGTTTGGTGAAGGATTCATGGCAGTAATATAAGCAGTCCCTTCACTGAGGCCCATGAGTACTCCGTTAAATACTTTGACGACATTGGGGTTGGAAGAAATCCAGGTCACGTTTTTGTTAGGTGCATCTGCGGGAAGAACCGTTGCGGTTAAGGTATCTGTTTGGCCGATAGTAAGGACTATCGTACTTTTATCCAGAATTACAGATGTTGAACCAGTATTTGCTGATACAGGTATGCTTATTGATAAAAGTGAAAAAATCAGCAGAAAGCAGAGTAAGGGAGTTGAGTATTTTTTTTTCATAAGGTCCTCCTTAAATTAACTAAATAATGTTTTTATTAAAAGTAAACCGTTTAACATCAAAAGTTTGCACACATATACATTAATTTTTATTTCAACTTAAATCCCCCCATATGTTTTCCTTGGCTTTATCGGGATAAATCTATTGTCCTCGGCACCCTGAAAACAACGATATTGTAATTAGAAGTTCTACGTTAAGATGTTAATTCCTTTAAAAAACGTCATATTTATACTACTTAATGTTATTGTTCGACAACAGAAGCCTTCGGTGGAGTGAATAGCTCACACAAAAATTAAAAGGATTTTCTGTATAATTGTCGAATAGGAAAGAAGTATTAGAACACGAGAGAGTATTGGGATTAACGATATTATCGGAGAGAAGTAGATGATCAGGGAAAACCAGAAAACACTGAATATGATTCAGGTCATTCTTGATTTAGTTATGGTAGTTGTTGCCTTAGTTTTTGCGTATTTGTTCAGGTTCTCGAATTATGAAGGGAGTCACCTGAGATTTGAAAGCTATGTCCCTACGCTGGTCCTCCTGGTGCCTTTGCATTTCTTTCTCTATTACTTTTTAGGTCTTTATGAACCAAGGCGACGAAAGAGCTTATCTTTTGAAGTAGGAAAAATTATACAAGCTAACTTGCTAAGCACTATGATTCTTTTTACACTTCTTTATATTATTAAAGAGATTCATTATTCCCGCCAGGTTCTTGTTTATTTTGTAATTTTTACGAGTATCCTTACTATAACCGAACGGGCGGCGCTTAGGGCAGCACTAAACAATATCCGCAAAAAAGGGTATAACAAAAAGCATATTCTCATTATCGGTACAGGCAGATTAGCGAAAAGGCTGATTATGGCTCTCAAAGAGAATCACTATCTTGGTTATGAGATCATCGGGATTGTGGATGAAAATACCACAGTGGGTAAAAATCTGGCTGGGGTAACCGTAATTGGTGGAATCAGCGATCTGGAAAACATTATAACAGAACGCAAGATTGATGAAATTTTCATCACCATCAGCACCAGAGAGTATGATGTCTTCAGGAAAATCATCAAAATTTGTGAAAAAAGCGGTGTCCGCACTCAGATCGTTCCGGATTACGCCCGCTTCATCCCGGCCAAGCCTCAGATGGATGAGGTGGAGGGGATTCCCCTTATCAATATACGGCATGTGCCTTTAGATAATTTTTTAAAGGCTTTTGGCAAGAGAGCGTTTGATGTTGTGGTATCTCTGGCAGGATTAGCCCTGTGTTTACCTTTATTTCTCATCATAATCATTGGGATTAAGCTCGATTCCCCGGGGCCTATTCTTTTCTCACAGGAGAGAGTAGGGCTTAATAAGAAGAATTTTATGATGTACAAATTCCGGACGATGAAAGTCCAGTCCGCTGAGGAATCGGACCAGGAATGGACGACAAAAGAAGACCGCCGCAAAACAAGGCTTGGCAATATGCTTCGCAAAACTAGCCTTGATGAGCTGCCCCAGCTTTGGAACGTCCTTAAAGGAGATATGAGTTTAGTAGGCCCCAGACCAGAGCGTCCTTTTTTTGTAGAGCAATTCAAGGAGAAGATTCCCCGCTATATGGTCAAGCACCATGTGCGGCCGGGTATAACCGGCTGGGCCCAGGTTAATGGCTGGCGGGGGGATACTTCGATTCGCAAGAGGATTGAGTGTGATATCTACTATATTGAGAATTGGACATTTATGTTTGATTTGAAAATTTTGGCGCTGACGATATTTAAGGGATTTGTGAATAGGAATGCTTATTGAGAATATTATTGCCAAAGGATGGAAAAATGAGCGGTAGAATTCTGTATTGTGCTTCAACAGCGTCACATATTGTGAATTTTCATTTGCCGTATCTTAAGCATTTTAAAGGGCAGGGCTGGCAAGTGGATGTGGCTGTTGGGGGGACTGCCAGGCCTATTCCCTATGCGGATCAGGTCATAGAGCTTCCTCTGGAAAAGAGTTTGGCAGCTGTCGGCAATTTACAGGCAGTCCGTTCGGTTCAGCGTTTGCTTGTTGAGAACCGATATGACCTAATCAGCACTCATACAGCTTTGGCAGGGGCGGTTGTCCGTCTGGCGGTAAAGCGAGCCGGAAAGCAATACAGAGGTAAAGTCGTGCATACTTCTCATGGATATTTTTTCAATGGTAGAGGAAGTTTAGCTGAAATGGCTTATCTTGAAGCAGAGAAATACCTTTCTTCTGTAACGGATATGCTGATGGTAATGAATGAAGTGGACCATCAGCTTGCGATCCAATATCAACTCGGTAAGAGGATTGTATGTATTCCCGGTATGGGCATTGATCTGAATAAATTTTCCGTAGCGAACCCGGGGGAGAAGGAAATGCTGAAAAGAGACGCCGGGTACCATGTTACGGATTTTTTAATAGTTTACGCTGCTGAGATGAGCAAGCGAAAAAACCAAAGGGAACTGCTCCGGACCTTTGCTATGGCATCATCTCAGGAACCGTCCATGCGCTTAATCCTGGCAGGGGATGGGGCATTGATGGCTGAATATCAGGAATTGGCGAGGAAGCTTAGGATTGGGGGAAAAGTTTGCTTTCCCGGCTATGTTCGTGATATGGCTTCTATATATAAGATGTGCGATCTGGCGGTCACCACAAGCAAATGTGAAGGTCTGCCTTTCAATGTGATGGAAGCGATGGCTTGCAGCTTGCCGGTAGTGGCATCAAAGATCAAGGGGCATATGGATTTGTTAGGGGAACGTAGTGAATATCTCTATTCTTTAGGGGATGAGCAAGCGTTAACACATCTGATGCGGGCATTTTTTCAGGATAGCTCTTTAGGTGAAAATGCAGGGGATAACAACAGGCAAAAAGTTCTTGTCTATCAACTGGAGAGGGTTGAGCCGGTGATTGAAGGTGTCTATGAACGGGTATTTAGGGGAGGGAGCAGGAAGCATGAGTGAACTGATCTAATGAATTACTACAGCCATCTTTTAATAATAGAGGGAAGTTAGTCATTGTTAAGTCTGCAATTTTGCAAGAACAAGAATTGGAATAATAAAGTAGTTTTGTTAATATGAACCTTTGCTGTACTAGCAACCAAGGAGTTAAATACAAAACTGTTACTTACTGGTGATGGGATAATGATGGATAAGTATTTTGAATTAACACGTGATGGTGGCTATGGAGAGCGTGTTTTATTTTTCGGGCACGTCTCTGATATAGCTTCACTATATGTAATGTGTGATCTAGCAGCTTCAACAAGTCGCTGTGAAGGGTTACCGTTTAATGTCATGGAGGCTATGGCTTGTGGTCTTTCGGTTGTTGCATCTCGGATAAAAGGCCACATTGATCTGCTAGATGGTTTGGAGGAGGATTGTTTATATGATTTGGGAGACGAGCAAGCCCTAGTTAATCGAGTAGAGGCTTTTTATTTACACAAAGAACTAAGGGAGCAAGTTGGGCAAGCAAATTTAAGAAATGTATGTCGGTATAGCATTGAACTAGTGAAACC
The DNA here is from genome assembly GCF_007830365.1 of Desulfitobacterium sp. LBE. Lineage (NCBI taxonomy): Bacteria > Bacillati > Bacillota > Clostridia > Eubacteriales > Desulfitobacteriaceae > Desulfitobacterium > Desulfitobacterium sp. LBE. The sequence goes on from NZ_VLKD01000001.1 coordinate 4,323,570, forward strand.
AAAGGTAATTGAGGCTTATAAGTCGGTGCAATCATGATTAAAGTATCAGTAATAATGGCAGTATATAACACAAATAGAGAAATAATAGAACTAGCAATAGATTCAATATTGAATCAGAGTATCAAGGAACTAGAACTAATTATATGCGATGATGGTTCATCTGATGGAATATATGAGTCGTTAGAGGAGATATCCAATAAAGATGATAGGATAGTTTTGCTGAGAAATCCAAGAAATATGGGTGCATCAGCGGCAAGGAACAGATGTATAGCTAAAGCAAAAGCAGAATTTATTGCCATAATGGATGCGGATGATTATTCGGATGAAAAAAGGTTGGAAAAGCAAATTGAGTTTCTTGAAAATAATTCTGAGTTTACTTTTGTTGGGGTATCAGGACAATATTTTAGTGATTTAAAAGGAATAAATGAAGAAAAATATTACTTTTGTGAATATCCTCAAAAAGAAGACTTTTTATTTACTCTTCCATTTGTTCATGCATCCCTATTATTTCGGAAAAAAGCACTGATGGATGTAAAGTGTTATAAGGAAGAGTCTATAGTAACCCGTTCTGAGGATTATGATTTAATGATGCGTCTGTATGCGAAAGGCTATTATGGTGCAAACCTAAAAGAAGTACTATATTTTATCCGCCTAGATAAGAGCTCCTATAAAAGGAGAAAGTACAGATATCGCCTACTTGAATCTGTGGTAAAATATAAGGGCTTTAGGAGTTTAGGCCTTATGCCCAGAGGTATAATTTATGCATTGAAACCTCTGATTGTAGGCCTAATACCCATAAGAGTGTTAAATATGTTGAGAAGAAAATATTACGATTCTAAAAGACAGGGTGAAATATGAGCAAGTTTTTGATTATGATTTCCGGCTTTATCAAATATAAAGATCTTCTTTATGAGTTGGTTATTAGAGATATAAAAATACGCTATAGACGTTCCGTGTTAGGGCTTTTATGGACATTGCTTAATCCAATATTAATGATGACTGTATTGACAATTGTTTTTTCTCAACTTTTCAAATTTGAAATCGAAAATTTTCCTATATATTTTTTTGCTGGCAATATAGTGTTTACCTTTATGACAGAGGCTACGACAAATTCGTTATACTCTATTGTTGGAAATGCAAGCCTAATAAAAAAAGTATATGTTCCTAAATATCTATTTCCTGTTTCAAAAGTATTGTCAAGCTTAGTAAATCTTTTTTTCGCTTATATTGCGATGATGGCAGTTATGGCTGTGACGGGGGTATCATATGGGTCTGCAATGCTATTAACCCCTCTGTTAATAGTTTATCTTGTGATGTTTACGACGGGATTAGGGTTGATCCTAGCAACGGTGATGGTCTTTTTTAGAGATACAGCTCATTTGTATAGTGTAGTGACCCTTGCCTGGATGTATTTGACTCCTATTTTTTATCCGGGTTCGTTATTAGGTGAAAAAATGGGTTGGATACTCACCGTTAACCCTATGTATCACTATATTACTTATCTAAGAACACTCGTTTTACAAAATCAAGTCCCTGGCATTGAGGCTAACATCACCTGTTTTCTAATAGGATTTGTCTTCTTTATAGTAGGGCTTTATACTTTTTACAAAAAACAGGACAAATTTATTCTGTATGTCTAGCCGTGGATAGGAGTTGCAGTCATTTGAGTAAAAATATTATTGAAATAAATAATATATCAATGATGTTTAATCGGAGTAAAGAGCAAGTAGATAATCTAAAAGAGTACCTTATTAGATTAAGTAAAAGGAATCTCTTTTTTGAAGAGTTTTGGGCACTAAAGAATATTTCTTTTAATATTGAAAAAGGTGAATCTATAGGCATTGTTGGACTTAATGGCTCGGGAAAGAGTACGTTATTGAAAATAATAGCCCAAGTCATGAAACCGACAAATGGTGAAGTTAAAGTTTATGGTTCTGTTGCGCCATTAATAGAATTGGGTGCCGGATTTGACATGGATTTGTCGGCAAGAGAGAATGTTTTTCTCAATGGAGCTGTTCTTGGACATAGTAGACTTGAAATGCGTAAAAAGTTTGATTCAATTATTGATTTCGCCGAATTGTGGGATTTTGTCGATGTGCCTATAAAAAATTTTTCTTCAGGCATGATTGCTCGTTTGGGGTTTGCGATCGCAACAGCAAACAGTCCTGATATATTGATTTTGGATGAGATTTTGGGAGTAGGAGATTTTAAATTTCAAAAAAAATGTGAGAGTAGGATTAGGGAGATTACGGAAAATGATGCAACGGTAATTTTTGTCTCACATTCTATTGAACAAGTTATGGAATTATGCAAAAAGGCAGTTTGGTTAAATAAAGGGCAGATGGTGATGTATGGAGAGGTTAATGAAGTTTGCCAACAGTATAATAATAGCTAAGCAAGAGACTTGTTTTTAAGCATTGCTGAAAATCAAAGATAGGAAGGAGGGTAAAAAGATGGGATTTAACTTTAGCTTAGAGCCTGGAAAAGTTTTAAGGAAGCGATATGGCGAGATAAAAGAGAAGCCACTTGTTAGCGTGATTACAGCCTATTATAATGCAGGGAAATATTTTGAGCAGACATTTAATAGCGTTTTAAACCAGACATTTCCGTATTTTGAGTGGATTATTGTTAATGACGGAAGTACAAATGAAGCGGATGTAAGGCTGTTAGAAAGTCTGGCACAAAGAGACAGTCGAATTAAAGTTCTACGTAAAGAAAATGGTGGTGCTGCGGCTGCACGGAACCTTGGTATTAAGGTAAGTGAGACGGATATTATCGTTTTCTTGGATGCGGATGATTTGATTGATAAAAGGTATATTGAATATACCTATTTTGTGTTACAACAGAATTCTGGGGTAACATGGGCATATACGGATTCACTTGGCTTTGAAGAGCAGGAATACCTGTGGCAGAAAGAATTTAGTTCTGAAGCCATGAAGAAAGAAAATATACTTCCGTATGTATCGGCGATCCGAAAGGATATATTTTTAGAAGAAGAGTTATATGATGATAACTCAAAAAACATGTGGGAAGATTACCAGCTTTGGTTGAAGCTTTTAGCTAAGGGCCATTATCCCGCCCATATTGAACAGGTTATGTTTTGGTATAGACGCTTAAATAGTGGTGCACTAGCAAAGATTGAAAAAGATGAGCAGTTAAAAGAAAGTCTAAAAATGCGTATTCAATCGCTTGTAAGGGATGTTCCTGATGGAATCCGGGCCGTAACTTTTGGTGGTAAACGTACCAAGGAATTTGCAAGGCCACATAAGTGGGAGTGGGATAGAATCCTTCCTTTTGCTGAGGAAAAGACGAGGATCTTGATGCTTTTGCCGCATATGGAGTGCGGTGGGGCAGATAAGTTTAATTTGGATATCATCAAGAATATTAACAAGGAAAAGTATGAAATAGGCATCATTACAACCGTTCCTGCCGAAAGTGAGTGGAGGCAACAGTTTGCTCAGTATGCAGACGATATCTTCGAGCTGCCTTCTTTTCTAGATATGAACGATTGGAGTGCCTTTATTCATTATTATATAAAGTCAAGAAACGTTAAAATTTTATGGAATATCAGCAGTTACTACGGCTATTATACTCTTCCGTGGTTAAGAGCACAGTTTTCCGAGTTGGCTATTATTGACTGTGTGCACGCGGAAGGGCAATATTGGAGAGCCGGGGGATATCCCCGAGTATCGGCGGCAGTAGATGGTGTTTTGGAAAAAACCTTTGTAACGAATGAATTTACACGCAATATCATGATAGAACGCTATGGCAAAGATAGGTCAAAGACTCAGGTAATATATACAGGTGTAGATGAAACAGAGCTTGATCCTGATAAAGTGGATTGTAGCGGAATTAAGAAGCAATGGGGAATTGAAGAAAAGCGGCCTGTTGTGCTTTATTTATGTCGAATAGCCCCAGAGAAGCGTCCGTTTTTAATGCTGGAAGTCGCCAAGGAAGTAAAAAAGCGGAACAAAGATATTTGTTTTCTTGTTGTGGGTAGCGGTCCGCAGAGCGAAGAACTTCAACAAAAGGTTAAGTTGGAAGGCTTAGAAAATACCGTTTACATCCTAGGGAAACAAGCCGATATTAAGTCTTATTATAAAATATGCGATCTGTTTTTATTGACATCGATTAAGGAAGGATTATCAATTACCACCCTGGAATCAATGGTGATGGGCAAGCCTGTAGTCAGTGCTGACGTAGGCAGTCAGTATGAGCTTGTAAATGATAAAACGGGGAGACTTATTCCATGCCGACAAGATGAAGCGAGAGATTTTGACAGTCGAAGTTTCTCAAAGGAAGAAATTACAGATTATGTGGATGCGATTGACGAACTATTAAGCAACAAGATAGAATTAGTGAAAATGGGGAAAGCATGCCGAGAAAAGATTTTAGCTGGGTATACCCTGAATTGCTTAATGGAAACACTTGATAAAGAGTTCACTGATCTGTTACAGCCTGATGCGATGGAAAAGAGGGCACGAATAGCCGAAGCACTTAAATTGTTGGATGGTGTATGCGAGGAGTTTATGACAATGTATATTGAATATGAAAGTGTGCAGTTGGATTTTAGGAGTGCCTATAAATTTATGCGTTATTTTAGAGAACTGGTTACATTTAAACGAAGTATTTTTTCCGTCATGAGAGAACTAACTGCGAAAAAGGGTAGTCCAATTTTAAAGCGGCTTATTCGAGAGCTTAGATCACAATAGAATAGGAAGGAGGGTAAAGATGGGATTTAACTTTAGCTTAGAGCCTGGAAAAGTTTTAAGGAAGCGATATGGCGAGATAAAAGAGAAGCCACTTGTTAGCGTGATTACAGCCTATTATAATGCAGGGAAATATTTTGAGCAGACATTTAATAGCGTTTTAAACCAGACATTTCCGTATTTTGAGTGGATTATTGTTAATGACGGAAGTACAAATGAAGCGGATGTAAGGCTGTTAGAAAGTCTGGCACAAAGAGACAGTCGAATTAAAGTTCTACGTAAAGAAAATGGTGGTGCTGCGGCTGCACGGAACCTTGGTATTAAGGTAAGTGAGACGGATATTATCGTTTTCTTGGATGCGGATGATTTGATTGATAAAAGGTATATTGAATATACCTATTTTGTGTTACAACAGAATTCTGGGGTAACATGGGCATATACGGATTCACTTGGCTTTGAAGAGCAGGAATACCTGTGGCAGAAAGAATTTAGTTCTGAAGCCATGAAGAAAGAAAATATACTTCCGTATGTATCGGCGATCCGAAAGGATATATTTTTAGAAGAAGAGTTATATGATGATAACTCAAAAAACATGTGGGAAGATTACCAGCTTTGGTTGAAGCTTTTAGCTAAGGGCCATTATCCCGCCCATATTGAACAGGTTATGTTTTGGTATAGACGCTTAAATAGTGGTGCACTAGCAAAGATTGAAAAAGATGAGCAGTTAAAAGAAAGTCTAAAAATGCGTATTCAATCGCTTGTAAGGGATGTTCCTGATGGAATCCGGGCCGTAACTTTTGGTGGTAAACGTACCAAGGAATTTGCAAGGCCACATAAGTGGGAGTGGGATAGAATCCTTCCTTTTGCTGAGGAAAAGACGAGGATCTTGATGCTTTTGCCGCATATGGAGTGCGGTGGGGCAGATAAGTTTAATTTGGATATCATCAAGAATATTAACAAGGAAAAGTATGAAATAGGCATCATTACAACCGTTCCTGCCGAAAGTGAGTGGAGGCAACAGTTTGCTCAGTATGCAGACGATATCTTCGAGCTGCCTTCTTTTCTAGATATGAACGATTGGAGTGCCTTTATTCATTATTATATAAAGTCAAGAAACGTTAAAATTTTATGGAATATCAGCAGTTACTACGGCTATTATACTCTTCCGTGGTTAAGAGCACAGTTTTCCGAGTTGGCTATTATTGACTGTGTGCACGCGGAAGGGCAATATTGGAGAGCCGGGGGATATCCCCGAGTATCGGCGGCAGTAGATGGTGTTTTGGAAAAAACCTTTGTAACGAATGAATTTACACGCAATATCATGATAGAACGCTATGGCAAAGATAGGTCAAAGACTCAGGTAATATATACAGGTGTAGATGAAACAGAGCTTGATCCTGATAAAGTGGATTGTAGCGGAATTAAGAAGCAATGGGGAATTGAAGAAAAGCGGCCTGTTGTGCTTTATTTATGTCGAATAGCCCCAGAGAAGCGTCCGTTTTTAATGCTGGAAGTCGCCAAGGAAGTAAAAAAGCGGAACAAAGATATTTGTTTTCTTGTTGTGGGTAGCGGTCCGCAGAGCGAAGAACTTCAACAAAAGGTTAAGTTGGAAGGCTTAGAAAATACCGTTTACATCCTAGGGAAACAAGCCGATATTAAGTCTTATTATAAAATATGCGATCTGTTTTTATTGACATCGATTAAGGAAGGATTATCAATTACCACCCTGGAATCAATGGTGATGGGCAAGCCTGTAGTCAGTGCTGACGTAGGCAGTCAGTATGAGCTTGTAAATGATAAAACGGGGAGACTTATTCCATGCCGACAAGATGAAGCGAGAGATTTTGACAGTCGAAGTTTCTCAAAGGAAGAAATTACAGATTATGTGGATGCGATTGACGAACTATTAAGCAACAAGATAGAATTAGTGAAAATGGGGAAAGCATGCCGAGAAAAGATTTTAGCTGGGTATACCCTGAATTGCTTAATGGAAACACTTGATAAAGAGTTCACTGATCTGTTACAGCCTGATGCGATGGAAAAGAGGGCGGAGTTTTCTAAGACCATAATGTCTCTTAAGAATATTGTAGAGGATTATTTAACATTATATATAGCATATGACAATAAGGAATTAGAGGCATCAGAAATTTGGAATGCAAGAGAATGGTATCGAGGTCTATACGCACAGGAATGTGCAAAAAAATGTCAATTAGAGACTGCGGTGAGTCCTGCTCCGGAGCTATCAGGAAGAATTAGTAATGATTTTGAACGCTCTCAAGCAGAATTAATACTGCAGGAAGTATACCAAATGCGAAGTTGGAAGCTAGTTGAAAGGTATCGGCGTTTCATGGATTATACCTTTATTGGTAAAATCCTTCGAGGATTTAGAGATGTTTTACGTCCTAAGTAGAAGGAAGGAATAACGATGAATTTTAAAACCTTTAATGAGCTATGTCAACATGTTAATGAGCATTCAGTCGAAGATATGTTATTTCCTATTTTGAGAAATCAAATAATCATGTACCAAGGCGAGATTGATGACTCTCATGATATTCATAAATTGATTTTTCAGTTGAATAAACTAACTGAAGGCAAATATACAATTATCCTAGGTGATACTATTCATTCAGAAGTTACTGATATAAAAGAAAACCTAATGGAAATTCAAAATCTTTATCAGCTGTTAGGGGATAAGAGATCAAAAGATGTGCTTTTTAATATTTTGGCATATCGATTAACGCGACGAGAGAAGTATATTTTAGATGCTTATTCATATGATAGTGAACAATATTTTGATCCAAGTGTGACGCTATTTAAAGAAGATTGTGTGTATGTTGATTGCGGAGGACTAGACGGTTATACAACGGCTAAATTTATGCTTCATTGTCCGTCATATAAAAGGATATATCTATATGAGCCAATAGAGAGTTATTATCAGGATTGCGTTAAAAATATTCAAACATTACAGGTAAATAATATTAAGGTAAGGCAGGCGGCTGTAGCTGACAAGAATGGCACACTAAAATTTAGTGTTAATGTCAGAGGTAGCTCTAAAGCAAACGATTTGGGGGATATTACTGTTCAAGCAGTTTGTTTAGATGAAGATATTAGTGAGCCCGTGAGTTTTATTAAGATGGATATTGAAGGTAGTGAAAAGGCTGCTTTAAAGGGTGCAGAGCAACATATAAAAAATGATACTCCTATGCTCGCAATCTGTGTTTATCATTTGCCGAGTGATTTATGGGAAATACCTATTATGATTGCGGAAATGAATCCAAATTATAGTTTGCTTATTAGACATCATCAAACTAATGCTGATGAGACTGTTTGTTATGCAATTCCAAATAATTACAAAGATATATCGGTAAATCATGTTATCTCGTTATCACCTAGTACCGAGCTTGCGTGTCGTCGGCTCATTAATGATTTAGAAAGTACGGAGAATCTTAATCTCTTGAAAGTTAAAGCTCATTTATTAAAGCAAGTTGAAAATTATCAAAGAAGTAACTTTAAGCAGCTTTTAGTTATTAGTGAATTGCAAGACTGGTCGCAACAATTGAGCGAGGGAAAGAACTACTTAGAAGAACAACTTAAAAATAGGGATAATGCCATTACGGAATTACAAGACTGGTCGCGACAATTGAGTGAGGGAAAAAGCTACTTAGAAGAACAACTTAAGAATAAGGATAATGCAATTAAGGAATTACAAGATTGGACAAACCAATTGGAGGAAGCCAAGAAATTCTTTATTGATAAGGTAAAAACTTGTGACGAAGAACTTGTTAAATATCGTGAGACGATTGCCAAGCAAGAACAAACTATTGGTGTCTTGATTAATGAAACGAAAAAACTACAATTCCATTTAAACGAAGAAATAAGTAAACCATGGTATAAAAAAGTAGTTGAGAAGACCAAAGAATAGGATTAAATTTAATGAATTATTAAATTGAGCGAGGAGAGTTCAAATGGCCATGTTTACAGGTAAGAACATTTTAGTGACAGGTGCAGACGGGTTTATCGGTTCCCATTTGACAGAGATGTTAGTTGAAGAAGGGGCGAAAGTAAAAGCTCTTTCTCAATACAATTCTTTCAATAATTGGGGTTGGTTGGAGGACATTGACTATCTCAATGAAGTTGAGGTTGTTTGCGGTGACGTGCGTGACTCTGCATACTGTAATACAATATCAAAAGGACAGGATATCATTTTTAATCTTGCAGCACTCATTGCAATTCCCTATTCCTATGTGGCCCCTGAAAGTTATGTGGATACCAATATCAAGGGAGCTCTAAATATTTGCCAAGCGGCAATTTCTAATAATGTTTCTAAGGTTGTACAGATCTCCACCAGCGAGGTTTATGGTACAGCGAAGTATGTACCGATTGATGAAAATCATCCATTACAGCCGCAATCTCCTTACAGTGCAAGTAAAATTGGTGCCGATTCTATAGCTATGAGCTTTCACAATGCTTTTGACCTAGATGTGACTATAGCCCGTCCATTCAATACCTATGGCCCTCGTCAGTCAGCAAGAGCAGTAATACCGACGGTGATTACTCAGATTGCCTCAGGAATGAAGAATATAAAGATTGGAGATGGGACCCCAACGCGTGATTTTAATTATGTGGTCGATACCTGTTTGGGGCTCTGCTTGCTAGGTAACAGCGATAATGTTAATGGCGAAATTGTCAATATAGGGTCTAATTATGAAATTAGTGTTCTTGACACTCTAAATAAAATTCGTGATATTATGGGCAGTGATGCTCAGATAATTTGTGATGAGAACCGTATTCGCCCCAAGAACAGCGAGGTTTTCCGCCTATGGTGCGATAACACCAAAATTAATAAACTAACGGGCTTTATACCTAAATATAGTATTGATGAAGGATTAAAAAAGACCATTGATTGGTTTGTAAATAGTGGCAATCTCAATAAATATAAGGCAGGGATTTATAATGTCTGAAAGATGTGCTGTAATATTAGCAGGTGGAAAAGGAACAAGGTTACGGCCATATACGATTACAATGCCTAAACCATTAGTACCTGTAGGAGATTATCCTATTTTAGAAATAATTATTAGACAACTTTCTAAAAAAGGATTTAAAAGAGTTATTATCACTGTTAACCACCAAGCAGATCTAATCAAGACCTACTTTGGGACTGGAGATAAATGGGGAGTGAACATTGAATATTCTTTGGAAAATAAACCACTAGGAACTATGGGGCCGCTTAAAAATATAACAAACTTGCCTGATAATTTTATTGTTATGAATGGTGATATCTTAACTGACTTAGACTATGGAGTTTTATTAGATAATCATATAAAAAGGAAAAGTATTTATACAATATCTGCCTTTCGAAGAGAACATAATGTAGATTATGGAGTATTAAATTTAGATGATAATAACCTTCTTACTGGGTTTGAAGAAAAACCTAAGCTTCAATACACTGTCAGTATGGGAATATATGCTGTTTCGAGGGATGTGTTAAAGTATATCCCTAAGGATGAATATTTTGGATTTGATACATTAATGTTAAAACTGATTGAGAGCAATGAAAAGGTAAGAGTTGATGTGTTTACTGGTTATTGGTTAGATATCGGACGCCCAGAGGATTATCAAAAAGCAACGGATGATTTTGATGAAAAGAAAGGATATTTTATCTAATGCGTATTTTAGTTACAGGTGCAAATGGCTTTATCGGCAGCCATCTCACACGAACTCTTGAAGCTAAAGGGCATGAGGTAATGAGCCATACCAGCAAGAATGGTGATATCACTGAGAAAAATGCGCTTGATTCCTTTAACGACATAGAACATGTATATCACCTGGCTGCAAGGACCTTTGTACCTGGTAGTTGGGACAATACTCATGACTATTTTAGAACAAATATTATGGGTACTATAACCGCATTGGAATTCTGCCGTAACAATAATTGTTCGATCACTATGATGAGTACTTATGTCTATGGGGAACCCAAATACCTACCAGTGGATGAGAAGCATCCCGTTGTCGCGGTATCACCGTATCATAAAAGTAAGATTACTTGTGAGGAAATCTGTGCCTTTTATAGCGAAAAATTTGGTGTCAGAGTAACTGTGTTGCGTCCCTTTAATGTATATGGAAAGGGGCAGAGTGAGGCATTCCTTGTGCCTAAGATTTATTCCCAAGTAGTGAATGATAGTGTCAAAGAAATTTCGATAATGGATTTAGAACCAAAGCGTGATTATGTTTACATTGACGATGTAATAGACGCGCTAATTGCTACGTTGAATGCAACAAAGCTTTTGGCCTTTTATAATGTGGGAAGCGGTACTTCAACTAGTGTTGAAGATGTGATTTTAAGTACTTTTCAGGCGGCAGGAATTTCTAAGCCCTATCGTTCTACAAATGAAAAGCGTTTTTCGGAGATCTCAGACTGTATTGCTGACATTTCAAGCATACACGCCGATTTGGGATTTGTTCCAAGATTTACGCTGCTAGAGGGATTAAGAGCATGGTATGAGGAGAAGTAGTATGAAAAATTTTGTGGTTATGCGGGATTTTAATGAAGGAAGATAAAGCCGGCTGGATTAGATGTGCCGAATTCCACTAACAGCAGAACTCCGTTTAGTTTGCAATGTGGAATTTTTGCGGGAATATAGTTAGCTTGCATTAGATAACAATACTAGAAAACTAAATTTTGTCACAGAGCAGATAGCAATTTCTTAGCCGCATAATTTATGAAGAGAGATAAATGTTTATACGAGATTGCTTAAAAGTGTACCTATTTACGAATTAAAAACATAGCATTCAAAACTTTTTGACGGAAAGTTGGGTGCATTTTTGGCGAGGAGTACGGTTGGGATGGCATCAAGTGCTTTGTCACAGATAGATGTGTCAGTACTTATAAATTCGCGGAAGAAATTTATAGATGAATATAAAATATTAAGGGTCCTGGCAACAATTATGGTTGTTTTAGGACATAGTACTTATTTTGTTATCGAAGGAAGTCTTGGTGGAGTGGAATACATTGTTCCTGAGGGAATTCTACTTAGCAGACTTTATAACTTTTTTTGTTATGCACAATATATTATCTATAAGTTCCATATGCCACTATTTTTCTTTTTGTCGGGATGTCTCTACTATGTCAGCAATTTCAAAAAAGAATATACGATTGCTTTCTATCCCTTTTTATTATCTAAGGTTAAACGACTACTTTATCCTTATCTTATAGCGGGTCTTTTGTTTTTAATTCCTGTCAAATTTATTTCTGGTTATTATTCAAATACAAAAATTATAGATGCAATATGGTATGGTTTAATATTAGGACGAGATAGTGGACATCTATGGTTTTTAACAACACTTTTTTATGTGTTTATCACTTTTTTCATTATCGAAAAATTTATTATAAAATATAACTTTTGGGTTGGAGCAATAACTATTTTCTTATTATTTTTTTTAAATGATAAATTATTAGTCCCACTCCCCTGCTTTATAAATGTGTTTAGATATCTATTTTGGTTTTATATCGGCTTCCTATTTGAGAAGTACAGATTAAAAGTGAATGACATTATAATAAGATATCCTACTATAAGTGTCAGTAGTACAATTTGGTCATTCGCTATAATAAATTTCCTTACAATGTATGCAGACAGAATTGATAATTTTACAATTTTTTCGACTGGTGCAGTTTTTATTATGAAAACATTGTTAACCTTTTTGGGAATCCTTGTCACATATGTGATCTCATTGTTGCTTTCTCAGTGGCAATTTTTTAATTGTAGTAAGGTCGTTTCTATTTTAGACAAATATAGTATGGATATTTACCTTTTTCATGATCCTTTAAATTATTTTATTTTGTTTGCCATTTCAATTTTGAATGATTTTTTTATTTTACAATATAAAAGTGGAATTCTGCTATTTCTACTTTTAAGAACAGTTGGCGTGATAATTGTAGCAATAATTATTGCCCTTGGCCTGAAAGAGATAAGAGGCCTGAATCATAAGGAGCAAGTAAAATGTTGAATACCTTAAAAACGCGGAAAGTAATCACTTTAATGATAGTTTTTTTACAAATTGTTAGCGTAATAGCGCTTACTAGAGTTCATAGGGGGAATTTTGATTTGCTTATTGCTATAATCAATAATTCAACACAGCTCTACGAAGACGATAAACATAATAGCATTTATTTTAGCAATAACATGTTTTATTATATTTTAGATAAATCGCATATTGGCCCAAAGGACTTCTTTTTGCATGTGTTTCCTTATGACAAGGAGGATCTACCGGAAGCTATGGGTGATATTGACTTTGAAACCCTCGATTTTGATATGAACGACAAAGAAGTCCCATTACCATTCTGGAGTAGTTATAAAATGATAAGAGTAGACGCACCTAGTTCGTATGCGATTCGAAGCATTGTTACAGGGCAATTGCTTAATGGCGAAAAAAAGTGGAGTGCTAATATCAACTTTCAAACAGTTTTTGACGAAATTTCCTCCATTACATTAGCAAATTTCACAGACAAGAACTGGACTGATGGAGTTAACAACGTCAGTGATATCTTATTGCTATATAACAATCCTAAAAACTTATGGGCTTTAAAAGGCGCAAAACAATTAAAAGCAGGGGGATCAATTATAGATGTAATGAACGTTACTTCTGATAATCAATGGATTCATGTCATATGTCCAGCAAAATCTGATTTATCCACATTTGGTTACCCAAATACTATTGAGATAATAAAATAATCAAATCTTTACATATTTTGGTGCGCTAACAATCAAGATAAATATATAATTTTGTGCAACCTACTAGTGATTTTGCCCTGGATCAGAAAATAGAGGGAGTTTTAACTAGTATTACATTCGAATAAGCTGATGAGTGTTATAATTAAGATTAAGGGAGATTGTAAGCCTAAATGATAAAGGAAGAACAGGAAGAACAAAAAGGTTTTTTTAATAGGAAAAGTATTATTTTTATGATTATCAGCATTGTTTTGCTGACTTTATGCCTGTTCCAGAACTTAGCATTAAGAACTACTAATAGAGGAGTGGAGCGTTTCGATTTTTACTCCGATGGCATTATGATTGCAGATTTGCTTTATCATAATACGTGGGAAAATGATAGTCAATTTCAAAAAGTAATTAACCCAGATATGAAGTTTCTGGATGGTTCAACCGGGGTATGGGATGAAATTAAAGAAAACTATCTGAATAATCATAGCTATGCACAAGAGCAATATGCAAACTATTATTCAAATTTGACTTTTCATCGTTTTTTTTATAATGCCATTGACTATTTAGTTAGCGATAAAGAATTAGTCCTTTACATCTTATACTTTATCAATGCTATGCTTTTAGCCATTGTTGTCAGTTTTCTATTATTATGGCTGAAAAAGATTACTAATACTTTAACTGTGTATGGCACATTAATATTACTAGCATTTTTCGCCCCTAATTTTATTATGTATGGTGTTAATTTGTATTGGGCTGCTTGGAGCCTATTTTTACCGATTATTTTTTCTATTTTTGTAATAGAAAGTGAGTATTTTGAAAGGAGCGAAAAGAAATATTATTTACCGCTGATAATAGCATTTTTGACATGTCTGTACAAGCAACTTTTTTATTTCGAATTTGTTTCAACCGTCATGATCAGCATGATGATACCATACTTTTACTATGCATTTTACATGAAGATGAGCATAAAGCAGGCCATAAAGCTATGGATGTATCCAATTTCAGGAGCAATGTTATCTTTTTTGGCTGCAAGTATCATTAAAATAATCATGCTGAGCGTAGAATTTGGGTCACTTCATAAGGCGCTTTCTATGTTCTTCGGACCAATTCTTGTGCGTATTATAGGCGATAGTACTTCTACAAATGATCTAATTTCACATGCTGCCAACGTTTCTAGGACGGAACTTGTCTATAATATGCTTGCTATGCCGGCATTTTCCATAAAAAATGTACTTGATATATCTCAGCTTGGGCTGATTGTGATTGTAAGCTTGATGCTCTTAATCATTGGATGCTCATATCCATCTTTTGTAGCTTTTAGAAAAAGCAAGGTCTATCCGCTGGCACTCAGCACCCTTATAGCTTGGACTGCACCTCTTTCGTGGTTTATTTTAGCAAAGCCGCACGCAGTTGTTCATCAGTTGATTTGCTCCATTACTTGGTTTGTTCCATTTGCGATTTTCGCTACCTCGTTGATAATTTATAGTATAAGCGATTTATTTATTAGAATATATCGGGGAGAAAATGTTTGGCATAATTTGATGACCTACAAAAAAAGGAGTACAATTCTTGTTATTTTATCCGTAATAGTATTTATTTCAGTTGGTGTATATACAATTACTAGAACAAGCAATGTAGAAAACATGAATGAGATCACACAGAATGGCGCTCTTTGGAGCCAATCAAGGCAAATGAAAGTTTACTACTATAAAGACAGCCTATATTATATTGCTGAGAGTAAGACTAATGATAAAAGCTATATTTATCTCCATATAGTACCAAGTGATCCGGAATTAGTAGAAAACTATAATGCAGAATTAGGTTTTGTCAATAGTGATTTTTTATTTGGGGCAAAAAAAATTAAGCAACAAGTATTTCGTAGCAAGGTTGCTAAGATAGAGCTTCCGGATTATGCGATTGGAAAAATTGAAACTGGTCAGCTTGAAAATAAACAAATTTTGTGGCAAGCAGAAATAGATCTATCTGCTCAATTTTTTTTACCGGATGACTATTCTATTACAACGGCTACTTTAACAGATAACAATTGGAGCAATGGTGTTCATATTGATGGGACAGTTCTATTATTATCTGGGAATAATAGGGCCAATTTGTCTTTAGTCGGGAAGAAAATAATAACCCCAGACGGGATAACTGTTGCCGTTACTAATGTTTTCTTTCCATCATCGGAATGGACCCACGTTATGCTGGAAAGCCCTATTGCCATACCTAGTGATAAGCCATATACATTTAAGATAATGAACTAAAGGATAAAAATATATCTAATAATCTGTGAATCAGTAGTTAGAAATGTTGTTTTATAGCCATCGATTATCTGAAATATTTCAAGGTGTTTATATTTAGGAAGGAAGTGTAATATGAAAAGTCTAGTAGGCTATACGGGTTTTGTCGGTTCTAATATTGCAGCAAAAGGCTATTTTAATAGATTATATAATACAACAAATATAAGCGAGGCATTTGGCACTAGTCCGGATTTGCTTATTTATGCTGGTATTTCCGCAGAAAAGTATTTAGCTAACAAGGAACCAGAAAAAGATTATAATACTATAAAAGAAGCCTTTGAGAATATTCGGAGAATAAACCCCAAAAGACTTGTGTTGATTTCAACTATTGACGTGTATAAAAATCCAGTTGAAGTAAACGAGGATGATTCTATTGAAATAGAAAATCTTCATCCCTATGGCCTGAATCGCTATTATCTTGAAAAAATGGTTGAGGATTCTGAGTTTGATGAATTAATAATTCGGTTGCCTGGGCTGTACGGAAAAAATATTAAGAAGAACTTTATTTATGACTTAATCAATATTATACCTTCGATGTTGACAAAGGAAAAATTCGAGGAATTATGTAGTAAAGATAACCATATAAAAGCGTTTTATTTAAAGCAAGATAATGGTTTTTATAAATTCAATAAGGTGTCTAGCGAGCAACGATTAAAAGCTAAACAATATTTCATTGATATTGGATTTAGTGCTATTAATTTTACCGACAGTCGAGGTTCGTTTCAATTCTATAATCTAGAGTTCTTATGGGAGCATATTCAAATTGCACTAAAGCATAATATTAAAAAATTAAATCTTGCCACAGAGCCGATAAAGATTTCTGGATTGTATAAGATGATCAAAGGAACGGAATTTGTTAATGAGATTAACCAAATTGTGCCGAAATATGATTTCAAGACAAAGTATGCAGAAATTTTTGGTGGGGGAAGAGGGTATATATTTAATAAGGAATATATAATGAGTGACATTAAACAATTTGTTAAAGAACAAGAAAGTTGTGAATAGATGAACATATCAATATCAAACATTGCATGGTCAAATGCTCAAGACAGTGATATGTACTCTTACCTGAAAGTTGAAGAGCTTACAGGCTTGGAGATCGCTCCAACACGTATATTCCCACAAGGACCTTATGAAAATATCGCCTCTGCGAGGAAATTTGCTGATGAGTTGTTCAAAGTTTTTGGTTTAATAATTCCATCGATGCAATCAATTTGGTACGGAAGAAACGAAAATATTTTTGGAAGTAATGAAGAACGTAGAATCCTAATTGACTATACCAAAAAAGCCATCGATTTTGCGGAAGCAATAGAATGTAGTAATCTAGTGTTCGGCTGTCCCAGAAACAGATCTTATACAATGGAAAAAGATATAGATATGGCAGGCTCTTTCTTTTTGGAACTTGGAGAATACGCAAAAAATCATCATACGGTTCTTTCCATTGAGGCAAATCCTGTGATATATGGCACAAATTTTATTAATACTACGCAGGAGGCATTTAGCTTTACTAGAGATGTGAATAGCGAAGGGTTTAAGGTGAATATAGATTTTGGCACAATTCTTCATAATCAGGAGAGTCTAGAACCGATTGAGGAAAATATTCATTTAGTAAACCATATTCATATTAGTGAGCCCAATTTAGTAGTTATTGAAAAAAGAAAATTGCATAACCAGTTGGCAGAGATTTTAAAAAAGAAAAATTATCAGGGTTTCGTGTCGATAGAAATGGGTAAGCAGGATAACTTAGTTCTTTTAAAGGATGTTATAAATTATGTTAAAGAGGTGTTTGCATGATTTATAAAGGAGTCACTGGTGTACCGGATTTTGAATGCAAAGAGTATGCGCCGAAAAAAACAAAATATTGCGTTTGTATTCCAATTATTAATGAAGGTAGACGTATACGGAAAGAGTTGGAGCGTGCCCAAAAATATCAGATAGATAGAATCGCAGATATTATTATCTGCGATGGCAATTCTACTGACGGGTGTACGGATAGTGAACAATTAAAACGATTAGGTGTCAACAGCCTGCTTGTCAAGTATGGTAAGGGCAAGCAGGGGGCACAACTTCGTATGGGAATGTGGTGGGCACTTCAGCGTGGCTATGACGGAATTGTTACTATTGATGGTAATAACAAAGATAGTATCGAAGATATTCCTAAGTTTCTTGAAAAGCTGGAACAAGGGTACGACTTTATTCAAGGTTCACGGTATATTAAAGGAGGACATGCAGTGAACACCCCCTTAATACGTCATTTATCAGTACGTCTCATACACGCTCCTATTATTTCTTTCACTGCAAAGTATTACTTTACGGATACGACAAACGCCTACCGTGCTCATTCAAGAAAATATTTGAAGCATCCTGAAGTGCAGCCATTTCGAGATGTTTTTATGACCTATGAATTACTTGCTTATCTTTCCGTTAGAGCTTCGCAACTGGGACTAAAGGTCTGTGAGATCCCTGTAACCAGAGCTTATCCCAAAGAAGGGAAAATACCGACAAAGATTAGCTTTTTTAAAGGAAATTTTGATCTCTTCAGTATTTTATTGAAAAATTTGAAGGGAGAGTATCAACCTAAGTGATATACAAAGGTAAATAAGGAGGACATGAGTTGACCTACGATAAAATTATTATTGGTGCTGGACTATATGGTTTATATTCTGCGTTGTACTGCGGAAAACGAGGAGAAAAGGTAATTGTTTTAGAAATCGACGATGGAGCGTTTAGTCGTGCGACATATATTAATCAAGCACGTGTGCATATGGGGTATCATTATCCGCGTTCCTACTCCACAGCAATAAAATCGGCCCACTACTTCGAACGGTTTTGTCAAGATTATGGCTTCTGCATAAACTCGAAGTTTGATCAGATATATTCTACTTCTACCAATTTTTCATGGTCAAACGCTGAGCAGTTTCGGAAGTTTTGTAAGGATTCAAATATTCTATGTTCAGACGTTTCACCAACGATGTTTTTTAATGATGATATGTGTGACGGCACTTTTCTTACTCAGGAATATGCTTATGATGCACAGGTTCTAAAAGAATTTTTTCTAACAGAAATCGCTAAACATTTAAATGTTGAAATTTGCTTCAGTGCTAAGATCAAAAGTATAGAGCAAAAAAGTACGCATTATCAAGTGGTTTTAAAGGATGGAGAAATATACCGGAGCGATTTTGTTCTTAATGCGACATATGCTTCGGTAAATCAAGTATCTAATTTATTAGGATTAGAGCCATTTAAGATTAAATATGAGTTGTGCGAGATTATTCTGTGTACTGTTAGTGATAACTTAAAAAATGTCGGATTGACTGTGATGGATGGCCCGTTTTTTTCTATTATGCCGTTTGGGAAAACCGAGTATCACTCTCTTACGTCGGTAACATTCACGCCACATGTGACAAGCTATAACAGCGTCCCCTCCTTTGAGTGTCAAAAGAAGAGCAACGGCTATTGCTCGCCTATTCAACTAGGAAATTGTAATAATTGTTTTGAAAAACCGCAAAGTGCGTGGGATTATATGTCAAATCTCGCTCGCAAATATATTAAGGATGAGTATGAATTTTCATATGTCGGCTCACTCTTTTCCATGAAACCTATATTAATGGCCTCGGAGATAGACGATTCACGACCAACGGTTATAAAAGAATTTACTAAGGATCCAACCTTTATTAGTGTGCTATCGGGCAAGATAAATACTGTATATGACTTAGATGAGGTGTTGAAAAATGGTAAGTAATATAGAAAGCAATTTTATTTCTGCAGTACTTTATATCCATGATAATGGGTATAAAGTGTCTAATTTTTTGCCTAAGCTTCACAAGGTTTTGACTGAAAACTTTAAGAAGTTTGAAATTATTTGTGTGAATGATTGCTCCAAAGACGAAAGCGTTAGGGAAATCCGTGCCTTTGCTAATACGGTTGACAACACAATGATTAGCATTGTAAATATGAGCGTTTATCAGGGGATTGAGCTTTCTATGAATGCAGGAGTTGACTTATCAATCGGTGATTTTGTATATGAATTTGATACCCTTAGTATGGAATATGATGAAGAATTAATTATGAAGGTTTATTTTCATGCTTTAAAAGGCTTTGATATAGTAACTGCAGCGCCTGAAAAAATGCGAAGGCTAACATCTAAGTTATTCTACCAACTATATAATAAATATTCGGGTAGCCCATATAAACTACGTAGCGAGGCATTCCGTATTCTATCCCGTCGTGCTATAAACAGAGTGAATGCCATCAGTAAAACTAATCCATACCGGTGTTTGTCAACATAGTTGTCGCTAAACCCCAAGATTCACATATAAGTTAAGGGAATTTCTTCTCCTTAATATTTTCAGGTTTAATACTCTCTGGATTGAGCCATACCTCTTGCTTCAAACTCCAATTGCGAACATCACGCGACCAGCGCTCCGGATGGGCCGCCTTAGCTGCTTCATAGAGTTTATGTCGCCTTTCGAGAATAGTTTGGTCCATTCCAGTGTGTCGTTGATGCGGTGTTAAGAACTTCAGACCACTATGTCTATGTTCGAGGTTATACCACCGCACAAAATCGAATACCCATGTTCTTGCCTGGGTCAAATCAGCAAATCCTGCTGAAGGATAATTCGGCCGATACTTGCAGGTTTTGAAAATAGATTCTGCGTAGGGATTATCATTACTCACCCGAGGACGGCTCCTTGAGGGAGTGATCCCAAGTTGATACAAGGTCTCTAATAGGGAGGCTCCTTTCATTGGACTCCCATTGTCAGAATGGAGAATAAGCGGCTTTAACGGCACGGAACGTTGCTCTGACAAGGCGGCACGCCGCACCAATTGACTCGCGTTTTCAGCGGATTCTTCCACCCAGATATCCCACGCAACGATTTTGCGGCTAAACAAATCCAGAATTAAATAAAGATAGAAGTAAATGCCTCTAGCAGGACCGGGTAACCATGTTATATCCCACATCCAGACCTGATTTGGTCCAGTAGCACAATGAGTTGAAATAGGTTTACTAATGGGAGCTTTACTACGACCCCGATGATGCTGGAGATTATGATGCCTTAAGGTGCGGTAGAATGTCGATT
This sequence comes from Desulfitobacterium sp. LBE, assembly GCF_007830365.1. NCBI lineage: Bacteria > Bacillati > Bacillota > Clostridia > Eubacteriales > Desulfitobacteriaceae > Desulfitobacterium > Desulfitobacterium sp. LBE. Next base: position 4,344,377 of record NZ_VLKD01000001.1, read on the forward strand.
CGGATGCTATGTAGATTCCTTGATCTGCGAGCATTGGAACAATCTGACTGGGTGGAAGACTCTGATATTCCGGTTGATTCACAACAGAGACAATTTCTCGGGTTTCTTCTTGAGTTAGCTTATTCCGCGGAGAAGGCCGCTTGACAAAAGGTCGTTGATCCTCTAGAGGAGTTGTTTCACTTCTCCAACGTTGTAAAGTGCGTCGACTTATCCCCAATTCATTGCAAGCCATCGTTTCTCTGGCACCGGCCTGAGTGGCTTCTTTAATCAGCATGATGGCCTTTTTGCGATCCGAGGCGCTGATCAAGCGTCCTCGCTGTCCCCCCAAATCGCATTTGCCTTTTTTCTTAGAACTAACAAGGCTGCAGTCTCCGCAAGAGCTGATTCCTTACGACGAAGCTCCTGCTCCAATTTCTTAATCTCTCGTTCTCTCTCTCGCAGATCTTTCTGAAGACGTGACGCTTCTTGGGCAACTCCTCCATTGGCCTGCATACAGGCATCACGCCAAGCTTGAACCTGTTCAACATATAGCCCTTTGCCCCGGCAGTACTCAGCCATTTCCACTTCACTAAGGAGAGCAGTCTCCATGACAATCAGGAACTTATCTTGAGTGCTCCAACGCTCAACTTCCTGTTCCCCGCCGGGAACAGCCATACCCTTGGCTCTAGCTTGTCTTCTCCACACATGCAGGGTGGCTTCTGATAAACCAGTTTCCCTTGCAATTGCACTGACGGATTGATTCTGTGGTGGCATCATCTTTAACATAATTGAATGCTTAAATTCATCGCTATACTTTGCCATTGTTCTCCTCCTCCGAGTTCTCTTAACTCACTATACTTCTCTCGGAGGCCTATGACAACTATGCTAACATAGGGGGATACCGCAAAGCTCTATATGCTAACTGTGGTTTAAGGATAGATACTTTGCTTTATAAAGCGAAAAGTTTTCCCAACATAAACTATAACAGACAAGTAAGTGATAAGCGTCTAGATGTAGCTAGCAGCAGTCTGATTTTATTTACAGATGTAGCGTATAAAATATCTATTAGTCTAAGTATACTTTTGCTTCTATTTACCATTTCATCAGGTATATATACCTGTATAGTTTTTTTTGGACAAAATCGACCGGTTGCTGGCTGGACAACAACAATGCTGCTACTTTCAGGCGGCTTTTTCGGAGTCTTTTTATTGCTTGCCATTGTGATTAAATACCTTTCTGTACTGGTAGAATTAGTCTTTAAGCGTAAAGAGTATCTGATTGAATCTATCGAAAAGATTACGAAGTGAGTCCTATGAAAGAGTCTTTCAAGAAAAATAAAAAGGGTATTCTTTTAATGTTCCTTTCTTCGCTCTGCGTGTGTTTTGGGCAGCTTTTCTGGAAGTTATCTGGGGAGCAGGGTGTTACATTGATTCTTTTAGGGTTTGTATTGTACGTGATAGGGGCACTGGTGATGCTAGTTGCGTACCGCTATGGGAGCCTATCAGTTTTGCAACCTATGTTGAGTATGAATTACGCGTTTACTGTTATACTAGCATCGGCAGTTCTTGGAGAGACGATTGCTCCATTTCAGTTTTTGGGAATAGTTATTATTATTGTCGGTGTTATCTTAATTGGAGGCAGTGACGTGGAATGAGCAATGTAATATTATTAATTATTATGACGATGATGGGCTCTTTTGCTGCCTTTTGCTTAAAAAAAGCCTCCGATAACAAAGAATATAGTGTATTACTGAAAAATAACTTTTTTTACTATGGTGGTATATTATACTTTTTGTCCGCACTTATTAATATTTATTTACTACGAATTCTACCTTATTCTGTGGTTTTGCCACTAACATCAATAACCTATATTTGGACGATGGTGATTTCCTACGTTTTTTTAAAGGAGAGGATATCTTTCAAAAAGGTTTTTGGAGTAATATTTATTGTCTTAGGAGCCATGCTTGTTGCATTATGAGGAAAAGTTAAGCCAAAAGAGGGCGTGTCGAGAAACGTTTATGGTAGGTGCGCAATAAGTTGGTGTATAGAAACTCTTTGAAAACAGTGAGACAATCTCCTCTAAGTTAGAGTTTTTTTAGTCAACTTGAAGAACTCCAAAGGAGGAATTGAAGTTGAATACCCGGCAAGTCACTCAGCACTACCGCTTGAATCAATGGGTTAAACGTATCCAGGAGTGCCGGAGCAGCGGCCAAACCGTCACAGCCTAGTGTAAGGAGCATAACATTCGTCAGAGTAGTTATTTCTATTGGTTGAAACGGATCCGTCAAGCAGCCTGCGAGGCCCTTCCGTCCATTCAGCAAGGAGAGCATCCCATTGTCCCACTCACGCTTTCCACCCCTACCGTCGACTTCGGCCCCACGAACGAAGATCCCTCACCAGGTATTGTTGTCCACAGTGCCCACAGCCTTGTGGCTCATGGCTCTCATTTCCCGTGAAGGTAGCTCTCTTTTTCTGATAAAGGCCCATGCGCCGAAATATTCAATGATACCAGATATTATCTTAAAATGGGTGAAAGTAAAAATTTTTATTTTAAGCAGGAATAATTTACTATATGGCGAAAGTTCTTATAAATAATGCCAATATGCCCAATATTTAAGGAGGTAGCAAAATGAGTAAAACCAGACAAAAATGGTTGTCGGGTTGTATGGCTTTAGCATTTGCAGCAACTACTCTTTTTTCACCGGCACTTGCTATAGCATCTACGGACTCAACGACTGAAGGGGCTTTAAGGCTGAGCGGGGAAAACCGTTACGAGACAGCGGCTAAAATTGCCCAACAAGGATGGGAGTTCTCCGACTACGCTGTTTTAGCTGCAGGCATGGATGCCAATTTGGTTGATGCCTTAACAGCAGCCCCTTTGGCCAAAGAAAAAAATGCCCCAATCCTATTGACTGAAGGAAAAGCTCTGAATAGCTATGCCAGACAAGAATTGGCCAGACTGAATGTCAAAACGGTCTATGTAACCAGCGGCAGCGGAGTCATCGAAAAATCCGTTTTGGATGAGTTGGCGGGAATGGGAATCACCGTAAAATCGGTAGGCGGTAAGGATCGTTTTGAAACGGCTCTTAATATCGCCAAAGAGTTGACCGGAAAAAATGAACTTGTCGTTACTACGGCCTGGAAAAATGCCGATGCTCTGTCTGTGGCCTCCATCGCCGCAGCCCAAGGTATGCCTATTTTACTTACAGATTCCGAGGATCTGAATGCCGATGTCAAAGCTTATGTTGACAGCATTAAAGCTAAAGTCGCTAAAACCTATGTCATAGGTGGTAGCGGCGCAGTGAGCGATAAAGTCAAATCCATGTTTCCCAATGCAGCTCGTATTGGCGGAGCGACCCGTTACGAAACCGGTCAGGAGATCATCAAAGCCTTTATCGGCGACCTTAAGCCGGGTCAAGTGTTTGTGGCAAATGGCAATGATAACCACCTAGTAGACTCCTTGGCAGGTTCTCCTTATGCCGCATTAAGCAAATCCCCCATCGTCCTCATTGACGGTACACTCAACGACCAAGCAAAGGATTTTGTCAAATTGAACCTTCTTCCGAATAAATTAATCGTTTTGGGTGGCGAAAAAGTAGTCGGAAGCAATGTGTTGACAGCACTGAGCTCCGCTACCGTTTATGCTGAGGATAATGCAGTTAAAGGTTCCTCTGATGCCGCGAACCTTGATGTAGTCTCTGATGTAGTGAAAATTAATGCAGATAATGTAACCGTAAAAAATACTAAAGTCAATTACAGCGTCTCTATCCAAGGGAATAATGCTACTTTAGACAATGTAACCGTTGCCGGTACTGTTTTTATTGATCCAGGCTCCACAGGTACAGCTACTCTGAACGGGGTCAAAGCGGATAAAATCGTCGTTGTATCCGGCGGTAAAGACAGTATACATATCTCTAATTCCACAGCCGGAACGCTGATCGTATCCAGCGATACCCAAACAAGAGTCGAAGCTTCAGGAACGACCACTATTGGCAGCACTCTGGTTACATCTTATGCCATTCTTGATGCCAACGGCGGAAAACTGGGCGAAGTCCTTATTGTGACAGAACCAGGTAAAGATGCCATAGTAGAACTTAGAGGAACCTTTACAGAACCCGTTGTAGTAGAAGGTCAGGTTACTCTTAAAGCCGCAGCCAATGCCGTTGTTCCTTCCGTCGTCATCGCCACAAAAGATGCGGCTGAGAAAGTAACCTTGGATGGCAGCTTTAAAACGGTAGAAATCACTAGACAGGCCAATGTTTCTCTGGCAGATAACGCTATAGTTGAGTCTATGGAAACAAAAGCTGACGCCACCATTATCGTTCCGCCCACAGCCAAGATCGACAAGCTGGAAGCCGGCAATACCGCGACTAAAGTTGGCGGCGGCGGAAAAGTGAATAATCAAACCACCCCAACCACCCCAACGGCACCTCCATCCACCCCAACCACTCCTCCTCCGGCAGGTGGCGGTGGCCCCGTTGGTGGCGGCGGTACCCAAACGCAGCTCTCTGTAACTTCGGTAGGAATTTTAGGTGGGATTACGCAAACCAAGACAAATACGGGCTCAAATTCCTTTAGTTTTGATCTAAGTGGAGAAACGGATGACACTAAAAGAATCACAGCTCTAAAAATTGTAGCCAATGAAGCGAGTCCGGAACTTGTAATTACGTCTATAAAATCAAGAGATGTGAATTGGCTCGAATTCGGCAAGAGCATCAAAGCAACTGTTAGTGCGGATGGAACCGTAGCTATGGACACATTGATGGGCGGTTTAGATACAAATAACAATGGTGTGTCATTAGGTGCCTTTCGGATGGCTTTTGGTGCTGATAGTGTTGTAATCACAGGAAAACTCCAGAAATCAGGTTATACTGATAGCAGTACGATAACGGTAACCATTGATCTGGGTGCGAATCTAAACACATCTAGAATCGAGAACCAGTGGATGGTTATAGAAAAGGAAGCCCAAAAGCAAGTTAAGGTCACAATCAAACCTGGCCAAGGCACCGTTACCTTGGGTACTATTACCCAAGGCGGGAATTTTAACTTTGCGCAAGTTGTTGCCGCTTTGGCCATCGATGAAATAAATTATACGGGTGGTGCTCTGTCAGCGGAACAACTTAAAGCCCTAATTGGTATTGCATCCAATGAAGCTTTTAATGCGGTAAAGCTAAGCCAGCTTGTTGATAAAACTATTACTTTTGGCGGAGCTGGAAATAACGAGTACACAGTAACTTTTGTACAAGGATAGTTTCATTTCAACCCGAAGACTTTAAAGTGGATAAGGCTCTCATTGGCTTGTCAAGGAGAGCCTTATTTAATTGTACTTATAAAAAGCAGATAGAGCAGGATTTAGTCATTTCTTGGCGAATAATGATTAATTGGAAAGATCTGCAATAGGGGGGCCACTATGGAAGAGCAAGAAATAGATCTGATTGAGCTATGGGAAGCTATAAAAAAACGCTGGATAATTGTAGTGATTATCCCTCTTATTGCCGCACTAACTAGCGGGATCGTGAGCTTTTTTATTCTTGATCCCGTTTATAAGGCATCTACGACTTTAATCGTAGGGAAAAAGGCATCTGAGGAACAACAAGCCTCACAGCTTTTAGACAATAGTGTCTTGCAGGCCAACAAACAATTGGCTCTCACTTACAGTGAGATTGCTAAAAGCAGAACGGTTGAAGAAAATGTGATTAATAAGCTGAATCTCCAATATACAAAGGAAGAGTTAGATAAGAAGATTACCGTGGAATCGGTTAAGAACACGGAGATTTTGGCCATTTCCGTACAGGATAAAGATCCCTTACTGGCTGCTGCAATCGCTAATACCATGGCTGAGAAGTTTTCTGAGTCGGTCATTAATATAAAAAAGGTAGACAGTGTGAGTATTGTTGATAGGGCGGTTTCTCCGAACCAGCCGGTAAAACCCAAGAAAACCCAGAATATTTTGATCGCCTTTGCTGTAGGACTCGTAGTATCAGTGGGCTTGGCTTTGCTGCTTGAGTTCTTGGACAACACCATCAAAAACGCCAAAGATGTAGAAAAGATTTTAGGTCTCCCTGTCCTGGGGGAGATTCCTATATATGAGACAGATAAAGCCTAGGAAGGAAGATTGTTTTGCGTCGTTATAGTGTTGAGACTTTAGCTAATCCAAAATCCGCTGTTTCAGAGGCATATAGAACTCTGCGCACTAATATTCAATTTGCCAATGTGGATAATGTAATCAAAAAGATTCTGTTTACCAGTGCTGGACCCGGAGAAGGCAAATCTTCAACCGTCGCTAATTTGGCGGTAAGCATCGCTCAATCCGGAAAAAGTGTTCTCATCATCGACGGAGACCTGCGCAACCCTACACAGCATAAGATTTTTAATGTCCCTAATACTCATGGCTTATCCACAACTCTTGTGGAGGAGATCCATAGTTTGACCCATAGTGTTAAAACCTTTACCGAAGGCTTGGAGCTTCTTCCGGCAGGACCTATTCCTCCGAATCCTGCAGAGCTTTTAGGATCTAAAAAAATGAAACAGCTTCTTTTTGATGCAGCCAAGGCTTATGATATCGTCTTGATCGATTCTCCTCCCACCATCGCTGTAACAGATTCCTCAGTTCTTGCCCAAAGCGTAGATGGCGTGGTTCTTATCCTGGCTGCAGGAGAAGTGAAGCAGGAATATGCCTTAAGGGCAAAAGAACAGTTGGAAAAGGTCGGAGCTAAAATCATCGGCACAGTCATAAACAAAGTGGAGTTAAAGACCAAGGAGCATTATTATTACTATTACTATCATGGTGAGAATCGGTCCCAATCAATTTAGATTGTGAAGTGAGCTTAATGATCGACTTGCATTGCCATATTATTCCAGGTGTGGATGATGGAGCACCGGATCTGAGCGAATCGCTGTTGATAGCGCAGCAGCTTGGCCGGGCAGGATTTGAGACGGTGGTCGCAACCCCTCATGTCTTGGAAGGCAGGAATTACCTCACTTGCCAGGAGATACTTGAGGGAACCCGGATGGTTAATCAGGCCATTGAAGAAGCTGGACTTAAGCTAAAAATTCTACCAGGAGCAGAATGCTATATCTTTCCCGAGCTGCCTCGCTGGGTGAAAGAAGATAAGATTATGACTCTGGGCAATATGAAAAAATTTCTCCTTGTAGAGTTACCTATGCTTGATGTTCCCTTATATACCGAGAAAGTATTTTTTGAACTGCAGGTCATGGGAATCACTCCCATCCTCGCTCATCCGGAACGGAATAAAGAATTGGCCGATACACCCCTGCGGTTAGTGGAATGGGCCAACAAAGGGGTCCTTCTTCAGTTGAATTTGCGCAGCCTGGATGGCCGGTATGGAGAAAAGGCGAGCCAGTGTGCTCAGCTGCTCTTGGAAAACAGGCTGATTCATTGCATTGGCTCTGATGCCCATCGGGTTATGCAGGAGAATGCCTATCAGAACACCTTGAGCATATTGCTGGATGCTATAGGAAAAGATGCCTATGAAGATATTACCATCAACCTACCCAATCAGGTTCTTGCGGGAGAGAGGTTGGAACACCTGCGTGAGTATTGGCTCACACAATATAATAGGACAAAAAAATCCGGATTTTGGAATAATCTGTTGACCGGCAATCTCTTGAAAAGAAAAAAGCCCTATAATATCTAAAAGAAAAGTTTTAGGAAAGAATAAAATCGGATATTGTATAAATTTTTGTAGTTTCATAGAGAAAAATGTCGAAATAATTTTGTGCTATAATAAAAGGAAATAAGACATTTGTGTAGAAAATTAAATATATTATAGAGGGGCTAAAGTCCTATAGGGCTTATTAGGGCTTATTAGGGCTTTGGCCCTTTTTTAGTAGATGGACAGATTAAAGATTAAAACGAAAAGTGTGATATTTTTTGAGATCAGCTTGAATTGCATCCATATAATTGCCTGAATGTTCTATTGTGCATTTTGCTTTAAGGCTTGGGTGAGGATCCAAGTCTTAATTCTTTAGTAAAGGAGTAATCAAAGCTGATTACTTCTGATAACCGGAACAGAAAGGTAGCGATCGAATGTTAAGGGAAAATGGGGGAGTATTGGATCAACTGTCTGAATTAATGGATATCTCTCTTATGGGGCTGAGTTTTTATCTTATCATCAATCTCTATGAGGCTAAGGGGGTATTCACTGATCTGGATATTCCGCTGAGTTATTTTTTGTTCTTTTTTATCTATATCCTTCTATGGATACTCAGCGCCAATGCTTATAGAGTATATGGTTCTAGAAGGTTCATGTCCTTGCGGCGTGAACTAATACAACTCACTAAGGCTCACTTTTTGGCTTTCGCCATAGCTCTTGTGTTGCTCAGCTTATATAACCCCCGCTTCATTAACAATCGCTTTGTATTCTATTACGAGGCGACCGTTCTTCTGCTTACCTTCAGTGTTCATATACTCATCAGAGTCATTCTGCAAGGGATGCGGAAATCCGGCCGCAACACTCGGTATGCCCTCTTACTGGGAAGCGGTCCTGCTGCTAAACAGTTCCTTGACAAAGTACATAAGAACCCTCAGCTGGGTTATAGAGTGATCGGGTATCTGGCACCGGAGAGAAACGGTGCGAATCTGCATTATCTGGGCGATTACGGGATGCTGGAAACCGTATTAAAACAAAAGATCATAGATATAGTCGTAGTTACAGCTTCCATATCTGACGAAGGAATAAAAGAATGTCTTGAATTGGTCAATACCATGGGTAAAAATGTGGTGATCATGCTGGATGAGACTGTATCCAAGGTGGCACGTAGCAGACCCGTGGATTTTGGCGGCTTGCCTATGGTGGCTTATGATAGCTATCCTAGGAGGCCCTGGCAAGAAGCTGGCAAACGCCTTTTTGATTTTTGGATGACAGCCATAGGTCTACTGCTCATCAGCCCTTTGCTGGGCCTCATCGCCTTAGCGATCAGGTTCACATCTAAAGGTTCTGTGATTTTCGCTCAGGAACGGGTAGGGCTTAACGGCAGGGTGTTCAAGATGTATAAATTCCGCTCCATGGTCCAGGATGCTGAAAAGCAAAAAGAAAAGTTGACCCACCTTAATGAGATGACTGGTCCGGTATTTAAAATCAAAAATGATCCCCGCATCACTCCGGTGGGCGGATTCTTAAGAAGAACCAGTCTGGACGAGTTACCTCAACTCTGGAATGTGCTCAGAGGAGATATGAGCCTGGTAGGCCCCAGGCCACCCCTGCCCAGTGAGGTCAACCTCTATGACCCCAAACACCGCAAACGCCTGGCAGTCAAACCAGGGATCACCTGCATCTGGCAAATCAGTGGCCGAAATGAGATAGACTTTGAACAATGGATGGAGATGGATGCAGAGTATGTGGATAAGTGGTCGTTGTGGTTGGATGTGGAGATATTGGCGAAGACAGTGCCGGCGGTGCTGATGAGGAAGGGGGCAAGTTAGGGCGGGGAGGTTAAATTACAGGATGGATTATTTTTGGAGAGAGAATGCGGAGTCAGATAGTGTGAATGAAAAGCATTCTTCATTGGGGGAACGATAAGAGAGTGATTTGGCGAGGAGGCGTGAACAAGTGACAAGAGAACTGAATATTGAAGGTTCGAGCCATTGGGAGGCACCCGCAACAGATGGTACCCAATGGGTTTCTAATACCCCAACCCAAAAAGATATAAAAATCTTAATCGCTACGCATAAGCAGTACCGTATGCCGGCCGATGATATTTATCTCCCCATTCATGTTGGCAGAGCCGGCAAGGAATTAAACATTGGAATTCAAAGTGATGACATAGGCTATAATATCTCCGCTAAAAATCCCTGTTTCTGCGAACTTACCGCTCTTTACTGGGCTTGGAAAAACCTTCAAGCCGATTATATAGGGTTGGCTCATTACAGACGGCACTTTATAATTGGGCGCAGTTCTGACAAATGGGACAACATTCTAAGTCGAGAAATACTAGAGCGCCTGTTGCATAAAACGGATGTAGTGTTGCCTGAAAAAAGAAATTATTATATAGAAACCAATTATAGCCATTACATACATGGGCATGAGCGTATGGGAATAGATAAAGCTATAGATATACTTAAAAGGGATTATCCTGATTATGCTTTTTTCTGTGATAAGGTAATGAAAAGGACTTGGGCCCATATGTTCAACATGTTTATTATGAAAAAGGATAAGTATGATGCCTATTGTGCTTGGATTTTTGATATTCTTTTTAAGTTGGAAAAAGAAATTGATATTTCGATGTGGTCAGCGTTTGAGAAGCGAGTCTATGGGCGCATCAGCGAAATGTTTCTTGATATTTGGGTAGAAAGAAATAAGATTAATTATGCGGAAGTGCCTGTCGCTTTTATGGAGAGGCAGAATTGGTTGCATAAGGGCGGGATGTTTTTAGCTAGGAAAATGGGGGTTGTAAAGAGAAATGAAAGATTTTAAAATCAAGAGTGATGCAGTTCTACAATAGTATTTCCAACTCCATAACCCGAGTTCCAAAGATCATGGGTCAAATTTATCAATAAGGACTTGAAAAAACGCTTGTTTACCGTGCCAAAATAGATATGGATCAACTGCTCGCAACAGCGAATCCGGCAGTCGGCGTTGAAAAGGTACCTGACCACTTCGCAAGGGAATGGGGCTTGCTCGGCATCTTCTTTAGTACGCTATAAGGGTTTTTGCCGTTCTCCATCTCCTTGAATAGGCTGTAGCAGCTGTTTGCTTTTTGTAACCAAGATTCCCGCCGAAAAATAACGAGGTGAGGCACCTATTATCCATCAAAGAGACAAAGGCTCCGGGATTACCTACGCCTATGAATCTGTTTCGTATTAGGACAAAGAAACAATCGCGTGCTAAACGTACATTTATTGGCCGGGTAGACCCGGATACGGGGGAAATCCTCCCCATAGGCGGCAGAGGCCGGAAAAATCAAGAGACTACTGTCGCTGTAAAAAGAGGGCCGGTTCCCTCCCATCAAACGGCAGGGAAGTTCTTTCGAACCACTTATCTTTTCGATGCCATTGGGGAAAACTCGGCATTGCACACGATTTGAAGCAATGCTTTCCAGGGATAGAGAAACAAACATTATCGATTGTCTATTACTTAATCCTTGAGGACAAAAAACCCTCTATCGCTTTGAAAAATGGAGCCATTTACATAAGCATCCTTATGGCAAAACATCTTCTCCCAACGCTACAGCGAAATCTTGGCTTCCATTACAGAAGAGTCTAAAAGCCAGTTCTTTCGTTTGCAAGGGAAACGGCGAATGGACAAGGAGCTCTGGGCCTATGATATCACGTCCATTTCCAGCTATTCGGAAGGGTTGCGTCAAGCCCACTACGGAAAAAATAAAGAAGGGGACCCTCTGGCATCATTGAACTTGGCGCTGGTCTTTGGCCAAACGTCTAACCTCCGTTTTACTACCGCAAGTTGCCTGGAAACAAAGATCACCATGAATCTGCTGGCGGAGTTCTCTATACACGGCTACCCCAAGGTCAAGCTTGTGATGGACCGAGGATTTTACAATGACGCAGCATCAACGCGCTGTTCAAAGTACATTTGAAATTTTAGATTTCGGCCAAGATGTCCCTGTCTTTCATCCGCAAAGAATTGGATGGGCTCTTTGACCGCTTTCGCACGTTTGAACACTACAATGAGAAGTGCGAACTCAACGAACCGCTCCTATAAAGGCGATACAATCAACGCACCCAGACGCTTCTGCCTGCACTATTATTACAACATCGACCAAGTTGCCGAGGATGGAAAAGCCCTTGGATCGCAAGTTGATTGGGTTACGGCAGGAGCTGGAGTTTGGCCGCAGAAGGTTGGAGCATGAGTCGCAGTACAAGAAATACTTTGAGGTCAAGACCACACTCAAACGGGGACCACGGGTTACCGTCAACGAAGAAGCCTTTGCCAAAGCCAAACGATATTATGGGTAACGCTACTGTCGAAGAGCAAACAAAGAACGGGAATCTTTTTAAAGTTAAGATGCTCAATTTTAGTATCGTCTAAGACGATCATATCGCCAACAGTCAGTCTAGTATCTATGTTTTTCCTGTAGTTGAGCAAGCCTAACCAAGGAAAGCCGGAGCCACTGAAACGGCCAAGAAAAAAGCCGATGAAAGGCACTTTGAGCGATGTTCTCACCCGAAAGAACCTGAATACGTCCTACGCGATTATGGGGGCGGAAACGTCTAGTCTTTTTTAGAGATTTGCGAAATAATTTTTGTTTATTGTCGAGGTTTTGAATAGCCTATAAATGGCAATCAACTGCATAAGGCCTGTGAATTAGAACTGGAGCTCCCTGCTTTAAGTAGGATACTGAATATTGATTGCGTTTATAGAATTTGGATCTGGCTCGCTAAAGATGATTATTTTTTATTTAGAAAGTTGCGTGGTTAATGTGGATAATATATCGCATAATTTAGTAAAATTACCAGGCAAACGCATAATGTATTGTGATTGCAATTATCCTTTAGATTCAAGGCCGCAAAAAGAGATTAAGACTCTAATAGAGCACGGATTTGATGTATTTTGTGTGGCATGGGGAAGAACAAAGACGGCTCCGATCGAAACCAAGAAACCCTTGGATGCACACCGCAATTACATAGGTGCCTTTATTCACGAAGAATCTGTTTACGGTGGTGGCTTTTTGAAAAATATATTTCCGCTTTTGAAATTCCAGATCCGCCTGTACCGTTTTCTTAAAAAGAGAAGAGATCAATATGATGTCATACATGCGTGTAATTTTCAAACTGCGTATGTGGGGGAAAAAATTGCACGTAGATATGGGAAAAAGCTGGTATATGATATTTTCGATTATTATGTGGACAGCCATACTTTTCGTGGCCCGCTGAAGCTTTTGAGAGGGATTGTGGAGAGCATAGACATTTGTGTGATAAACAGCGCCGATGCAGTGATTATCTGTTCGGAAAAGCGCCGAGAGCAAATCAGAAAAGCTTCTCCGAAACTTCTTGAAATTATATACAATACACCGCCTAAAGTCGAGATTAATTGCTGTAAAGATCAAATTCAACTCGATACACAGGGGTTGATCAGGGTTGGATATGTAGGACTACTTAACGCTGAAAGACCGATTGTGAAATTGGCTGAGATTATTTCTGAAATTGATGGTATTGAATTACATTGCGCAGGTTATGGACTGGATGCACAAACGATAGCATCGCTGTCGGTTAACTTCCCAAATATATTTTTTTACGGACAGCTTTCTTATGAGCAAACTCTTTCTTTGGAATCAAAATGTGATATTCTTCCCGCACTGTATGATCCGGAAATTCCAAACCATTATTATGCTGCTCCAAATAAATTTTGTGAAGCTTTAATGCTGGGCAAGCCTCTGATTATGATCCGGAATACTGGAATGGATGAGTATGTGTCTATGTATGATATTGGAGAGATTGCTCAATCGGCAAACAAACAGGATATCAAAGTAGCGTTGCTCAAGCTTATTGATCGGAAAGAGGAATGGGCAACTATGTCCGTCACTATGCAACGTCTATACGACCGCGAGTTTAGTTGGGCTGAGATGGAAAGGCGGTTATTTGACGTTTATGATAGAATCAAATAGGCATTTTTGCAAGAATTCAATCAATTATCGCACACATATACGCAGAAATTCGCTCCTTTCAACTATCTTTACTGTTGCCATTGTTTTGAGTCCCATTTTGAATATCTATTACAGCATACCTCCGGTCGGATGGGGCGATTTGCTTTTAGTAACAGTTACGCTATGTGTAATGATTGATACAATAATTACTCGAAAAGGTTATAAATTAAATTTATATATATTGTTTTTAGCCTATTCTTTTCTTGTTTCACTTTTTGTTTCCATGTCTTTAGATAGTTTCCCTATTTATGAGTATATTTCTAAATATGCCCGAATCATTCTCTATGCACTGATTTTTATTTGCTATTCGCGGGACTATTTCAACATCCTCTTTGGGGCGAGATTTATTCGAAACTTATCTATTTTTGTATCCTTAATTCTAATTATACAAGCGATTTACCATAGACTGTTTAATGTAGGGACATTTTTGATAATTCCCAACACGAATTTAAATTACAGTATAGTAAACTACGCAGAATATTTGCAAAGTTATTATTTCTTAGCTTACCGACCTTCATCTATTTTCCTAGAGGTCGCACACTTTGCTCAATATACAGCTGTTGGTCTTGTGCTGGCCCTGTTTCCATTTGACCAAAAAGAAAAACCTCATTTTAAGGCAGCAGTTATCATTACTATAGCGATTCTATTTTCCTTGTCTTCCAATGGGTTGGTAATCGCGACTATAGTTTGGACAATCTATTTGTACAAAAGCAGTCTTTACAGATTAAACTCTCTTAAATTGCTTCTGACCTTCACCTTCTTACTAGCTGTTGGCTGGTTTATCATCCAAAAGACAAATGTTCTTGATATGTTTCTTTACCGGCTATCTACAATCGGAGTACAAGACTCAACAACTGGAAGCCTTCGTCTTTTGCGTGGATTGGACTATTTTCGCCAATTCGATCTTGTGAATCAAATATTTGGGATTGGGTTCGGCAACTATGTGGACTATGTTACAGATCACTCCTTGTTCTCCATCTATAATGGGAATATTGAGACAACCAACGAGTATATGAATGCACTATCGTATGTGTTGGTGTCTTGCGGACTGGTTGGATTTGTAATATATCTTCTTTATTGGTTCGTATGTTTCAAAATTGCGAATACTTCGCAAAAAGTGATGCTCGTTGTTTTTTTTATGTTGCTTTCCACATCTAGTATTTTTTTGATGCCTATATATATGGTTTTTGCTGTTTTTATTTCACATCGTGATGCTACGATTCCATTTTTGAAAAAGAAGAGCATGGGTAGCAGGTGCTTAATATTTAGGAGGAAGTACATTGAAAGTTTTGACAATCACTTTACATAATTCGTTAAATTGTGGATCGTCCCTTCAAGCATATGCATTGCAGCAATTCATCCGCAGCTTAGGGTACGACACCCAAATCATCGAATACAACCCTAAGTATGTGGCCAATGAAGGACATATAGTCAGAAATTTTCTCAAACGTATATTCATGGGCAGGCAGTACAAAAGCAAGCGGAGGTCTTTTCAAATGTTTAAAGAACGTTATCTTGTTTGCACGGATCGATGGTATTCGTCTCTCAGCGAGCTGGAAACTGATTGTCCTCAAGCTGATGTCTATATCACCGGGAGCGATCAAATTTGGAATACGGGATACCCTTGTGGAAGGGATCCTGCTTTCTATCTTTCTTTTGTGAGGAATAAGCCGAAGATTGCATATGCTGCCAGCCTTGGCGAAAGGCATGAGAAAAATGAGAATATGGAGCTTAAGGGATGGTACAAAAATAAGCTTAACGTTTTTAGCTATATTTCCGTGAGAGAACGCGCATCAAAAATCTTTTTAACGGATGCGGGCCTTCAAAATATTGATTTTGTATGTGATCCTGTTTTGTTAGTTGAGCGGCAGGACTGGTTGAAATTTTGTACTTCTAACCCTTATGGCGATTATATCGTGGTTTATCTTGTGGAGAAAAGCAAGTTGCTGAATCAGTATGTAATGTACCTAAAAAGATTGTATGGATGCAAGGTTATCCTTATCGGTAGCTTTTTAAATAAATGCCATAATGATATTCAAATCTATAACGATGCTCCCATTGATTTTGTTAATTTAATATACCATGCAAAATTTATTATTACCAGTTCGTTTCATGCGACAGTATTCTCTCATATTTTCTCCAAGGAGTTTGCTGTTATAATGCCTAAAAGCAACGCTGAAAGAATTGAAGACTTTCTTTCTCTAACCAATATGAAGGATAGAATTGTGCAGTCGGATACAGATTTTTCTATAGCCACTAGACGGCCTGATTATACAAAAGCGCATCAACTTTTGGATAAGCTAATTTTACACTCTAAGGATATGATTAAAAGTGAACTAGCCAAGCATTGCAGGGGGAAAGAGTAAAAAAGGCTATACTGTTTTTTAGCATTGCCCTGAAGCGGTCAAATGTACCCATTAATCCGGGAACTAAGAATGAGACCAAGCAATTGTAAATCATCTTGTGTGTAGCAGGGCAGCATGTTACGGGGAATGCAGCCATAGATGCTCTGAAAACAACTATATTCGAACAGTATCTAGAATGGTCTAAAGGCAGTCCCTTTTGTTGGTTAGAACAAAGCTTCCAACTCCGTATGGATATGAAAGGCTTCTGTGTGGAGTGCAGATGTTTTGAAACAAGCATAGCATCATTAAGGAAAAGGGGGAAAGAATATGCGTGTTGATGAAGTAAACAAGACAGATTGCACCGGTTGCAGGGCTTGCGAACATATCTGTCCCAAACACTGTATTACTATGAAAGCGGATGCTGAAGGATTCCTCTATCCTTTCGCGGATGAGAGCGCATGTATAAATTGTGGGCTATGTTTCCAGCGTTGCCCGCAGACCTTTTTGACAATCCCTCCCAACGCATTTCCAGCTCCCCTTGTTTACGCCGCCAAGCTTAGGGATCGCACAGTGCTACTCAAAAGCTCCTCTGGCGGTATATTCACTGCGCTTGCCCAGTCTGTACTGGATAGAAACGGAGTTGTGTTCGGCTGTGTGTTTGATAAGGGCATGCATGCTATCCATACCGCTTCCCAGGACATAGCTGGCACATATCCAATGCGAGGTTCCAAATATGTACAGAGTGACACCGGAGATACATACGTGCAAAGCAAACAACTCCTGGATGGCGGACGCATCGTTTTATACACAGGGTGCCCCTGCCAAATAGCAGGGTTGCGTTCTTACTTGGGAAGAGATTATCCTAATCTGCTGGCCATTGATCTGGTGTGCCATGGGGCACCAAGTCCGAAGTTGTTCGCAAAATATCTCATGTGGCTCGAAAAAAAATATAAAAGCAAGATCTTCTCTTATGAGTTTCGCCATAAAGGAAAAAATGGTTGGGGCATGGGGCTGCGTGTCCGCATGAAAAAAGGTGAACATATTTTTGTGCGAGAACCTATTGCTGCGTTGGATCCGTATATGTCAAGTTTTTTGGAGGCACGAACCTATCGTTCCTCTTGCTATGCGTGCCATTATGCCACAAAGAAGCGTACAGGAGATATCACAGCCGCCGACTATTGGGGGATCGAAAGATTCCATCCGGAGTTTTACGATGCATGCGGTGTTTCTCTTGTGCTGGTGAACACCTCCAAGGGCACTGAACTGTTTAAGAGTATATCTGGGAAAATTGAATCTCTCAACTCTACTTTTGAAAACGCATCGAATATGAATACCAATTTATATAGATCGGCTCAAAAGCCTGCAGACCGTGATCTGATCTACGCGGACATTGATATCTTGGACTTTGAAGCGATTACCCGCAGGTATCTTCGCCCATCCCTTCCCAAAATCACGCTGATTTTACTAAAAGCATCAGTTCCGCGTGCCATGAAAAAGCAAATAAAAAAAACCTTAAGATTCTTTACTCGTAGAAAGGATTCTTTATAAGAATTTAGGAGGATAATATGCATGGATAAGATATTAACAGTTGTAGTGCCTGCATATAATGTGGAGCGTTATCTCTCCGAAACGCTTGATTCCATGATAAGGATTTCCAATCTGGACGTGCTCGAAATCATTGTTGTAGACGATGGGTCTCAAGATGGCACCGCGCAATTTGCTCAAAAGTATGCGGAGCAATATCCTGATACGATTTTTATCATTTCTAAGAAAAATGGAGGGCATGGCTCCACGATTAATGTTGGAATCCAGCACGCCAACGGTAAATATTTTAAAGTGATCGATGGTGATGACTGGGTAAATTCGGAGGAATTTGATGAATTCATCAGGGAACTTTTATCTTCTGACGCCGACCTAGTCGTCAGTCGGTATCATGAGGTAAATACGAATACAAAAGAGCACAAGGCAATCCATGTATTTCAAAATCCTTGTAATATTATCATACCATTTGACCAGGCGGGAGATGACATTTTCTACCCTATGCACGCTTTTACTATTAAGACAGATATATTAAAAACTTATGGTATTGTGATAGACGAAAATTGTTTTTATGTAGACATGGAGTTGGTGCTGCTCCCAATTCCATATATCAATACTGTTTTGTTCGTTAACCAGTATGTGTATATGTACCGTATAGCCCAAGTCGGACAAAGTATATCTGCGCAAGGTTGGTATAAACACCGAAATGATCATTTGACGGTACTGACCACATTGCTATCGTTTTATGATAAGATACAGAAAGATTCGCGTATTCCTTCTTTTCATAAGCATTACATATATAAAAGGCTGGTACAATCTGTTGCCGCACGTTTTACAATCGGGCTTAAGTTTGAGTTTGAGCAAGCAGTTGCTTATGCGCTTGAAATAAAGTCATTTGACATATGGCTCAAAGATACGTATCCGTGTTTTTACAAGGCGATTGCCAAGCGGGGTTTCGTTCGCTTTTTTAGAAAGCTTGGATATAGCCCTGGGATTTATGGCATATCATCCGTTATTCGTAAGCGAGTCAAATTTTACTAATGAAAGGAATTGGAATTATCAAATTTAGTTTAGTCCCGAAACTCGTAAATCCGGCAAATACCTATCCTGCGTCCCCCGGTGAAGTCAAGGGTAAGGTGGAGATTTTTCAGCGGCTTTTTGCTGAAAAATACGACCTGACCTTGACGAACTCCTTTTTTACCAGACTGGAAGGAGGTCTTGCGACATTCTTTCGGAGCAAGGCCTTGATTACCCGGTTCTACACCGCCTTGCTTAGCTGATCTCTGTAATAGAGAGAACGCTTGACGAGCGGAGGATACCCTTCGTTCGTCGTGTAAATCCTTCTTCGGTTGTAATAACTCTCTATAAACCTAAACACTATGCTCTTTACAGTTTCCATCTTCATGGTTTCGGTTCTAATCTTATAGATCCGTTCCTTCTTCAACGTGGCGAAAAAAGATTCCATTCTGGCGTTATCAAAGCATCTTCCGGTATGACTCATGCTCTGTATCGCTCCATGGGCGGCTAACATATCACGGTAAATCTTGCTGGTAGACTGACTGCCCCTATCACTGTGGAAAATCATACCATACGCCTGATACGTCTTAGCCGCTGAAGTAAACGCATCCATACAAAGCTCAGCTCTCATATGCTCCGCCATTTTTAACCCTACGATGGTTCCGTCAAAACAATCCAATATGGCAGCTAAATACAACTTGCCGTCTGCTGTAGGAATTATCCCCCAGCCATTTTTTATTGGGCGATGAAGCGGTAAAATCCTGTTTAATTAGGTTTTCGCTGGCTTGGGCTGCAGGATCTGCCTTGGTAATTCCTTGAGCATGGAACGTTTTCTTAAGCATGAGATGATGCTCTTTGCAAAGCTTAAGTACCAAATAATAGCTCCCGGTATAGCCATAGAACAACTTCAAATCCAAATAGATTCTATACGCTCCATAGTCTGGATTCTTTGCACGAATCTCACGGATCTTAGCCAAAAGGTCATGATATTTATAGGGGCGGTTCTGATGCTTAAGCCATTGATAATAGCCGGCTTCACTAACCTTTAAAACCTTACACATTTCTTTAGTGCTATGCTTGGTTGATTCTTTAACCTGTTGCACCCTTATAAACTTAAAGAGGTCTCGTGCCGCTACTTCTTTTGGCTCTCTGCGAAAAAACCAAGCGCTTTTTTCAGAATATCATGGGCTGATTCCAGTTCTTTGATCTTCTTTTCCAATGCTCTCATTTCCGCGGTTTTAGGGTCTAATCGGGGATGGCCGCTGCCGACAAAGGCTATAGCACCATGTTTTTTAACCTTGCCACGCCATGTGTATAGTGTTGTGATAGGAACCCCTAATTGCTCTGAAGCTTTTGTGGGTCCGATCTCGTAGGATAACTTGATGGCTTCTTCTTTGAAATCTCTGTCATAAACTCGCATCTGGATACCTTCTTTCTCTAATGGCTATTGTTTCCAGAATTACGAGTTTTCTGACTCAACTAAAATGATATCACTCCAAATCTTTTTCTCCGAACATTGAGATGCCTTGATTTGGGAGACTCTTTGGTAACATATAAATATCTTGATATTGCATAATGGAGTGGCTGAAGCGTTAAAGTGAGTAAATAAAAAATTATGAGTTTAAATATTTATCGTGGGAGGAATTATGGTACATCTTTTAATAAATTAGGGAATAAGCAAGAAAGGGTTATTTAACAATGTCAAATAAATACTTAAACAAACTGTTAAGAATGTCAAAACGCATTCCTGCTTCCGAGTATCTTCGTGCATTAATCGGCATATGGGTTTATACTAGCTCCGATATAACGGGAAACATATGTAAAATTCTCCGCACTTCCCGAATTTATATTAATCAAGATAGTAGGTTTGTTTACTCTATTGATCCCTGGAAAATCATATGGGCGCGAGGGAAAAAGATAGTTAGCAACAATACACCGGCCTATGAGCGAATTCTGAAATATGGGCTGAAAGAACTGTGTCCAAGCGATATCAACCCATCAGTAGAAAAACGCCGTCGGGTACTCGATGGGGTGATAGCTTATGCAACGAAACTGCAAAAAGCTGTTGAGCATAGTAACCACCCGGACAAGGCAATTATTGCCGCGCAATTGACCAATATGCAAACAAAACCGGCTTCGGATTTCCGTGAGGCTTTGCAACGGATTCTTTTCGCAAATAGTCTTATTTGGCAAGCCGGACACCGGCTTAACGGACTTGGTCATCTAGATAGTATACTTGAACCGTATTACACGGAGGGCGTTTCAGATGGGACACTGACTCGAGCGGCAGCAAAGGATTTACTGCGGGATTTCCTTAAAGCGTTGCATGAATATTACTGGTACAAAAGCCAGGTGTTAGTGGGGGATACAGGGCAGATTATCATTCTCGGGGGAGATGATGGTAAGGGTGGCTATGTCCATAATGATCTAACTGAGCTTTTCTTGGAGCTTTCCAAAGAACTTGTGTTGCCTGATCCCAAAATTCTACTGCGGGTGAACAAAAATACGCCGCGGCGATTATATGAACTTTCGCTGGATAGCATAGCTACCGGTTGCGGCGCGCCGCTTTTTACCAATGATGATGTGGTTATTCCCCAGCTGATTGCGTTTGGATATGACAAAGAAGATGCCTATAAATATGGGACAAGCGCTTGTTGGGAGCCGCTGATGGTTGGTAAAAGTTCTGATGCGAACAATGCGGCCTCACTGAATTTGCTTAAGCCACTACTTGCTGTTTTCGATAAGGAAAAACTGAGCGATATAACATTGTTTGACGATCTGTTTTCCGCCTATGCTAAAAGCTTAAGCAACGAAGTTCAGAATGTGTTTGCGCTTTCTCAGGCCAAACCCTTTGTGGAAGCACCGCTGTTGTCATTGTTCATGGATTTAGACGATCCGTCCAAAGACATCTCTGAAGGGGGATGTAAGTACAACGGGGTGGGTATTACGACCGTTGGCATGGCGAATGCGGTTAATTCATTGCAAAACATCAAAAATCTTGTGTTTGACAGTAAAGAATTAAGCTTATCTGAATTAAATTCAAAAAGGGTAGAAGGCTTTTCTGCTGAATGGGCTAAGGAGTTAAAAGAAAATGCTATTTTCGGACATGATCTAGAAGGGGCAACTGAACTTACGGAAAAAATCAAAGTGGTCGTAAGTACTGAAATCGCTGATTTTCGCACGAACTTGGGTGGTAAAGCAAAATTTGGTCTTTCTTCGCCTTCTTATATTGATTCAGGAAAAACAACGGGCGCATCCTTTGACGGGAGAGATGTTGGAGAGCCGTTGGCTGTCCATATTTCCGGCGCATCGGGGTTGGCACCTACTGAACTTGTTTCTTTTGCCTCCGGGCTGGATTACAGCGGTAATAAATTTAACGGCAATGTGGTAGACTTCTTTGTTTCTCCGAATTTCACAAAAAATAACTACGATAAATTTGTGGATTTTCTAATGCTCAGTCAAAAGCGAGGTTATTTCCAAATGCAAATGAACGTCGTATCAGCAAAGACACTTACTGAAGCCAGGAAGAATCCCAAAGCTTTCCCGGATTTGGTTGTCCGTGTATGGGGCTTTTCCGCATATTTCAAGGATTTGCCGGATAGCTATAAAGATGTCTTGATAGAACGTGCTCTTGCAGCGGAAAGCAGGTAAAGACTTTTGCCATCAATAAAAAAGAATTATCTTTATAATCTGACATATCAGATTATCGCAATACTGGTTCCACTTATAACGACCCCATACGTATCCCGCGTCCTTGGAGCCGAAAGTGTTGGGGTTTATAGCTTTACCAACTCCATTGTAACCTATTTCATATTATTTGCTGCATTTGGCACGGCCTTGTATGGCCAGCGTCAAATTGCATACGTGCGAGAAGATAAAGCACAGCGAAGCCAGGTTTTCTTCGAAGTTCTATTACTCCGGGTGATTTTTACATCAGTCTGTACAATTGCCTATTTTGGTTATCTCATTATTTTTACCCCTCAAAATATGTCGGTATATTGTATGCAAGGTATTTTGCTGATTGCCGTGGCGTTTGACATTTCGTGGTTCTTTATGGGATTGGAGCAGTTCAAGAGAACCGTCATGAGAAATGTCGCAGTAAAGCTATTGGGAATGGTACTCATTTTTATCCTTGTAAAATCTCCGAAAGATATAGCTTTATACGCAGGAATACTAGCGGGTTCCCAGTTTATCGGCAACATATCATTATTTCCATATCTGCGTGGATTAATTAGCTTTTCAGGAATAGGAAAGATCAACCCGTTTAGGGACACAAAGACAATCACCACCTTGTTTTTTCCAACTATCGCCGTCAGCGTTTATACCGTTCTTGACAAAACAATGATTGGCCTCTTTACTGATACGGCAGTTCAAAACGGATATTACGAACAGTCTGAAAAAATTGTAAAAACAGCGCTTACCTTAGTTACATCCCTTGGAGTGGTCTGTATCCCACGTATTGCGGCCGCTTATGCGGCAAAAGATATTGACGCTATTAAAAGAATCATATTCCGGAGTTACCGCTTTGTTTGGCTGCTTGCGTTGCCTTTGATTGGTGGGATAATTGCACTGGCGAGCCAGTTTTGCGGATGGTTTTATGGCCCGGGGTGGGACGAGGTCCCGGTCTTGATATCTGTATTCTCCTTCTTGCTGATTGGCATCGGAATCAACAATGTTACAGGCGTCCAGTATCTAATACCTGTGGGCTTGCAAAATGTTTTTACCGCCACAGTTATTGCGGGAGCTGGAATCAATGTTGTTTTGAACTTGTTGCTGATTCCGCGTATGGCTGCTTTGGGTGCGGCACTTGCTTCCGTGGTCGCTGAGATAGCAATTGCGGTTATACAATTGATTTATGTGAGAAAAACATTCCCTATCAAGGATGTTGTTGCGCCTATGCCGAAGTACCTTGCTGCTGCTGTTTTGATGACGGCGCTGTTATGGTGGGCAAGGGGATTTTTCCCATCGACAATATGGGCGACGGGTGTTCTCTTTGTCGCTGGAAGCGCAGTATACGCAGTAAGTCTTTTGATATTAAGGGATTCATTCTTTTTAGAAATCTGTAAGCAAATGCTGCAAAAAGTGAGGCGACACACGTGAGTGATAGAGTATTGGTTACAGATATTCAGAGGTTTTGCCTTCATGACGGCCCCGGTATACGCACAACCGTATTTTTTAAAGGTTGTTCGTTGCATTGCCCCTGGTGTGCGAATCCTGAGACAATTTCGCCTGTGATTCAGGAAGTCACGGTTGGCAATGGCAATATCATGACTTTTGGGGAATATAAGGGACTTGGTGAGATTGAGCAGATAATCCTCAAAGACTCACCATATTATGAAAACGGCGGTGGCGCAACATATTCCGGCGGGGAGCCGCTTCTTCGCGCTAAAGAGATTGAGCCATTATTATCAAGTTTGAAGGTTAAAGGTATTAATCAATGTGTGGAGACTTCTCTTTTCGTTCCCCCTGCATTGTTGGAAATCGCCACCAGATACATCGACGAGTGGATGGTAGATTGCAAAATTATTTCTGATGCCGAAAAATGCAAGGCGGTTTTAAGTGGAAATCTGCAACGATATTTCGATAACTTGAAGACTCTTTTCACACAAATTGATCCAGCGCATGTCACAATACGCATTCCGTTCATTCCTGGGTTTACAGACGACGAAGACAATTTGGGTGAAATTGCGTCATTGATGGCTATATACAAACCAGGCGCAGTAGAGATATTAGAAGCACATAACCTAGGGAAAGCAAAGTACGAGAAATTGGGCCAACAACCTCCGGAATACAAAAAGCCCTTGGTGGAGTCTATGGAAGCATTTGTTGAAATTTTAAAAACGAATGGATTGAACGGAAAAGTTCTCAAAATATAACAATTGTGATCTGAAAGGGTTGTGAAAACATGTATAACTTCTTAATCATCGGTGCTGGTCTGTACGGCGCGGTAATAGCGCATGAAGCAATAAAGCGCGGTAAGTCGGTCCTTGTCGTAGACAAGCGAGACCATATCGGCGGAAACATCTATACCCACGCTGTTGACGGCATCAACGTCCATCAGTATGGCGCACATATTTTCCACACCTCGGACAAATCCATCTGGGATTATATAAACCGATTTGCCGAGTTCAATAACTATGTAAACAGCCCCATTGCCGATTACCATGGTGAGATTTACAATCTGCCCTTTAACATGAATACCTTCAGCAAAATGTGGGGGATAAAGACCCCGGACGAGGCGAAAGCAATAATAGAAGAGCAAAGGGCAGAAATAACCGATGAGCCGCAAAATCTCGAAGAGCAGGCTATTTCGCTTGTTGGCCGGGACATCTACGAAAAGCTGATTAAGGGCTACACGGAAAAGCAGTGGGGTCGCCCCTGCACGGAACTGCCTGCATTTATCATTCGCCGACTGCCGGTACGGTTCACTTACGATAACAATTACTTTAATGATCGTTATCAGGGTATTCCCCTTGGAGGATATACCGCAATCATTGAGAAAATGCTTAAAGGCGCGGAAATCAGGCTTAATACCGACTATCTTGGGAAGAAAGCTGAGATGGATGCGTTAGCGGAAAAAGTGGTTTACACCGGACAGATCGATGCCTATTTTGGATATAAATTGGGCGAGCTGGAATACCGTAGTGTTCGCTTTGAAACGAAGGTGCTGGATACGAATAACTACCAGGGCAACGCTGTGGTCAATTACACGGACAGGGAAACACCCTTTACAAGGATTATTGAACACAAGCACTTTGAGTTTGACACGCAGCCAAAGACGGTAATCAGCCGCGAATACAGTGCCTCTTGGAAGCGCGGTGACGAACCTTATTATCCGATAAATGATACGAAGAATAGCGCTTTATATGAAGAGTATCGCAAATTGGCGGCTCAAAAGTCAAAAGTATTTTTCGGCGGACGTCTTGGTGAATATAAGTATTACGATATGGATGTTACTATTAAATCAGCCTTAGCCCTGGCTTCAAAAGTGTTGCGATTAGGAGAATTTTAAATATGGGTGTTTTACTGACCGGAGGCCTGATACATTGGTTCCCACATATTTGGGGGCAAATCTTGACGATTATGAAGTGATATGTTTAGCGAAGGAGCAGGATGTCGCTCTGGTTAATTCAAGTGTTAGGAAATGAAGATGCATGGAAAAGTATTATGGTAGGAAATAAATCAATTGTAGTAGCAAAAATGAAAGAGCTGGAGGATAGCTTCATTGATTAAGGAAATGTTTAAGAAAAAGGCACTTTATGGGGAAAAAGGGCGTCTTAAAGACTGGTATGATGAGCATTTGGAAAAGATAGGAACAAATTGGTGTTCGGAATGCATCTAGTTTATTAAAATATCTAAATGTAGAGAATCAAAAACTTTTTGTTTTTATTAGCCCAACTTCAAATAAAGGTATTTATGAAAAAGTGATCTTCCATGAATTGGCTTTCTTAACCTGCGTGGAAATGCATATATCCGATAAGGAAGTCATCGGAGTAGAAAATGATGAAGAAATTGAAAGCGTATTTGGTGTTTCAAAATTTATCAATGATGGAATATGCGATGCTAAAGAATTAAAAGAAAATAGCTTTTATATTTGATTTAAACAATAAGTTTCTTTACCCAATTCATAAGCGTTTTCGAATTGTAAAGACACGTATTAAAATAGAGCGCTCAACACTCCAAAAACTGCAAAATCTCAGCGATATATGCAAGAAACAAGTGTTAGTTAAATACTTCAATATTATTGGGTATATTCAAACAGAAAAAATTGATTTTGCCATTTATAAGAGGCGGTAGGATTTTAACCCCAAACATGGATTGAGGAAGGATTGCAGAAGTTTGATGAATGGTATGTGGACTATTATGGGGTGAGATAATCTATTCTCATCGAAAATCCTGAGAGGTAGTTGAACAATGAAGAGCAAATTTTTTAAAATTGTGGGAAGCATAGTGTTGATTATTACTATAGCTGGATTCTGGGGATATAACAAATATTTCAAGCCTGATCCGGCAATCCAGCAGCAACTTGTAGAACAATTTGGTGAAGATTTCTTTTCTTTTGAGGATGTAGAGCCGGCTGGCGAAGTAGGTTCAGAAAATAGTGAAGGGAAAGTTAAAAGTCCTTCCCAGAAAGATGGTAATGAAGAGACTAATGTAGATACTGATGCTGTTATAATTAAAGAGAATGTAGACAATCAAAACTCTGCACCACCGAAACAGGAGAATACTGAACCTGTCACTCTGGAGCAAATCGACAATAAGTATCAGCCTCAGTTTACTCATCTGCAGAATTTAGCCGTAAGCCGTTTGGATACATTGTTTGCGACAGCCATTCAGGAGTATAAAGAAGGGACATTGAGCCGTTCACAGCTTTCCCAGAAATATATACAAGCGGCTACCACCCTTGAAGCCAATGTGGACAACCAATTCTATGCTGTATTGGCTAAGATGGAAAAGGAGCTGAACGGGAATAATCTGGCCACGGATAGTGTAAATGTATATAAAGTAAAATATGAAAACGCTAAGTTAGATAAGCGAGCCCAGCTATTCGCACAAGTAAGATGAGCATAACGAAAGAGGGGTGTAAACCTTAAAAAAGGAGTGACCACAACAGTTAGTTGCATCACCCCCTGAGAGTTTTCTTATATCATTTTAGATAGTAGGCTGGTGCCGATAATTGTAAGTAAGGCAAGTACTACCGTCCCACCGATTATGATGAAGTTTTGTTTTTTAGTACTTAATTTATGCCAGATCAAATAAAATCCCTCCATAGAAAGTGCTACACTGCATTCTAGCATAGGAAATTTACTGGAACAATACGGCATAAGCCCTTTAATGGGTGGGCAAAAAGTCCTACATTCTGGTTATTTCATTGGCAAGATGTTTTCATAAATGTGATTTAGGATATGCCTTTCAGTGTCTTTTAAATTGTCAAATTGATATTGAAGTACGGAACCTGATGATAGAAATTTGGTCACATAGTAATCCTTAGGGCTGCTTTGTTTGATCGTCCAATAGCCATCAAGATCACCAATAACATAATAGCTACTATCATACATATGCACGTCCAGATCCCTCCTAGTGACAAAATAGTATTATATCTATTATAATGCAATTTCGTTTATTTTTGGAGTGAGGTTTCCGAAAATTCGATAAACTATATGCTGTTTTAGTACATGATATCTCCCTTGCCAAAGCACCCAAAATGAGTTACCCTAAAAAGGACTCGAAACCTAGAAAAGGATGTGAGTAGCACTATGCTAAAAAAACTATCGATGGGCTTGATAATCCTCGCCTTGATTTTTGGGATTGGGGGATGCGGAGGCAAGACTAATGGTGAAAACCAACCTCAAAATCCCTCCACCGGGCAGCCCCAGCAAGAGGAACCTGTGAAATCAGAGTATCTGACACCCATCCCGGAAGGGACACCTCTTGGTGAATCCAACGCGAAGCTGTCGGAACAGATTATGGGTCAGAAAGATGTGCTGGGCACGCAAATCTACGAACAAATGGAAACTGTCTTTGGGGATATTACCTTTAATGCCGGGGTGGACAAGGCTTATGCCAACCAGTTGATCAAAGAGCTGCTGGCTCAGATGAAGACCAATTATCCGGGAAAACCGCTTACCGCTCAAGCCATCAGTGACGGCCAGGTCATAGATTCCGTCAATTTCAAACCTTGATACCAGCGTTCTAATTTTGCACAAAAAATTACCCAGCCACCTATGTGGTTGGGTTTTGACTATTTTTTCTGAGGTGGAGCGATGAAGAAGATTTTAGTATCGGGCGGGGCCGGGTATATCGGCAGCCATACGGTCCAGGCCTTGACTGAAGCCGGGTACGGGCCGGTAGTGCTGGACAGCTTAATCACCGGGCACAGGGAGGCTGTACACGGGGGTATTCCTTTTTATCAGGGGGATATAGCCGATGCAGAGCTTGTCACAGACATCATAAAAAAAGAAGAAGTCCGTGCAGTGATCCATTTTGCCGCACGGAGCCTGGTGGGAGAATCGGTGCAAAAGCCGGATCTTTATTTTGAAGAAAATACGGCGAAGACCAACCGTTTTGTCAGCACTTTGCTTCAAGGCGGCGTGAACACCATTGTCTTTTCTTCGACAGCGGCCGCTTATGGCAATCCTGAAGAAATTCCGATTCTGGAAGAGTCCCACACAGAACCGATCAATCCTTATGGGGCTTCTAAGCTGATGATTGAGCAGTCCTTTTATTGGTTAGAGCAGGCTTATGGTTTAAAGTGGATGGCTCTGCGCTATTTTAACGCGGCAGGAGCGGCCTGGGACGGCTCTCTGGGGGAGGATCATACGACGGAGACCCATCTGATTCCACTGGTCCTCAAAACGGCCCTGGGACAAAGAGAGGCCATCTCCATTTTCGGCACCGATTATAAGACTCCCGATGGGACTTGTATCCGGGATTATATTCATGTCCTGGATCTGGCGGAAGCGCATATCCGGGCTTTAGAGGCATTGGAACAAGGGGTGCCCTGCGGTGCTTATAATGTAGGAACCGGAACAGGGTATTCCGTACGGGAAGTGATCGCCATGGCCGGGAAGGTGACCGGCCTAGATATTCCCGTGCTGGAAGCTCCCCGCCGGGAGGGAGATCCGGATCGGCTGGTGGCCAAAGTCGAGAAGATCCAAAGAAGGTTAGGGTGGCAGGCTCGCTATAGTGATCTGGAGACCATTATCAAGACGGCCTGGCAGTGGCATCAAAAACATCCCTATGGCTATGGGGATTGATCTTGGAGATAGAATCAGATGCAGGATAAAGAAGGACAAAATAACTTAAGATTAATTCTTATCATCTCATGGGTGGCCGTCTTCCTTTGGATGGGCATCATCTTTTATCTGTCCGCTCAAATGGCGGCTCAGTCCGATGAACTAAGCCAGGGGATCGCGGAAAGGCTGCTTAGTGCTGTCGCTAAGGCCTTTCCAGGGTTGAATGTGGATTACATCCAGTCAAATTTCCTTGTCAGGAAATCTGCTCATTTCTTAACGTATTTAGTTCTCAGTGTATTGACCATGAATGCTTTAAGAAGGAGCGGCATCAAAGGAGTGCGGCAAATCGCCATTGCCATAGGGATCTGCGTTCTCTATGCGATTAGTGATGAGGCGCATCAGCTCTTTGTTCCGGGGCGCAGCGGTCAGCTTAAGGATGTGCTCCTCGATAGTGGGGGAGCTATTGTAGGCGCCGCTCTATATAGATTGTTCGAGAGGAGAGAATAAGCAGTGTTCTTCAACTGGGGGTTTATGAAAAAGACAGTGAGGGAATTAAGGAAAAATCAGTACCTCACAGCCAAAGATCTGGCCGATAAGCTCCATATTGATACTATCGATGTTCTCAACATGGACGATAAGAGGCTTAAAGATATTGAAGAGCCTCTTAAGTCGGAGATGATTCCCATCCTTAGAGGGGACTATATGGACAGGCTGCCGAATTAAGATAAGCAGACTCTAGTTTTCTGCATCTGGCTTAAATTCATAGAAAATTTCCTCTCCCAGCACCGTCGCTTGCAGGGATTGGGCAATGCTGATATAGCGTACGCCGCGGTCAAGCTCGCTTTGATCCGCAGGACCAGGGAAAAGGACCCAAATGTTCTTGCCGGTTGCTTCCCGGTAATTGGCCAGCGTATCTTTCAGCAGCTGTGCTTCTTTGGCATTGATGAAATCGGCCGGGCTGAGGGACATGAGGAGAAAGAGATTGGCGCTCTGGATGTCATCCAGGGCTGTGAACAGCCGGGTCCATTGCTGCGGATCGCTTCTCCTCAGCCCGCCCTGGCTTACATCCAGATGGAGGAAAGTGCTGTTTTGATAAGTAGAGGATTGATACCCTGAACCGGCGGCCAGTATAAGTGTTTGGGCATCCCCGGCTCCCGCCTGGGTGATGGGAGCGGTGTAAACCCCCGGTGCATTGCCGCCGGTGAGCAAGGAAAACAGGAAATTGTCGGGACCGGAGGTGAAATCAGCCTGCCGGTTCGCTTCGTCTTTGGGAAGGGTATCGGCGGGGATGGTGCTCGGATCGATAGTCGGGCGCTTCTGGATCAGAGCCGACAATTCGTCAAAATAGATCTTCCCCCAAGGGTTGGCGGGATCGGTGTTTTCTATGTAGAGTCTGGTGAGATAAGCGGGAGAGTCGATCCCGGATAAGGACGCTGTGCTCTCTTTCCAGCCGGTCCAATTAAGGTCGGAAGTAAATTCGACGGTGTGTTTCACATTGGCGGAGTCTATGACTTCTCCTTTGATGCGATTCGAGTTGGGGCTGATATTATAAAGCCACAGGGATAACCCGGTAGTGGCCGGATCAAGGGGGAGCCCCTGATCAGCAAAGAGGACAGAGATCTGGTCCTCAGAGTTACCGTATAAGAAATCATACACCAGCTGTCCGGAAGACTCCCCGGCGTAGAATTGCTCAGTGCTGAGCTCGAAATAACCCTGGCCTGTTTGCGGGTCGGTTTGGAAGCGTGGTTCATCCGACCGGCCGGAGCTTTCGAAGGGATGCAGGAGCTCCATGGAATCCAAGGTAACGGCAACGGCGCTGTAGGCATGGGTGTCGCCGACGCCGGCCCGGATATAGCCGGTACCGGTGGTGACGGGGGTGAAGATGCCGGCTTCGCAACTACCGATGTCGCCGTCAACGTTCCATTGAACATCCCGGCCTTCGATGACCGCGGCATAACCTTGGGGGTCGAGACCTTTTACCCGGATGGCTTTATTTTGGTACAAAGGAAGGTCGAATTTGGCTGGATTGAGGGTAAGCTGCACCGGGGCGCTTAAGACCCGGATCTCCAGCTCCGCCTCCAGCCCGTCGAGGGTGGCTGTTACTTTCCCTGTGCCTGGGGAAGCCGGATAAAGGATATTGTCCTGAAAGCTGCCGTCGATCCCGCTGACATCCCACTGAACTTCTCTTGGGTCGAGCTCCACCGGATTGGCATAGCGGTCGATGCCCTTAAGGGAAAAAGTTCTCGAAGTATCGGCAAATATGTTGGTGTCTTCGGTCTCAATGATCAGGCGATCCAGCTGGCCGGCGGGGGCTGCGGAGAAAATCCCGATGCCTGACGCCACATTTCTTAGGATGCCTTCGGAAGGAAGGTTGACTACATTAGGGGAAAAGGCCCCGGGCTGTCGGGCGGCCATGGTGGTGGATGCGCCGCCGTCAAACATAATAGCCTGATACGCCCCTAATTCCAGCATCAGCTCGGCGGATTCCTGCTGGGTCAATCCGATGCTGTTATCCTGTCTTCCATCAACTGTAACCAGGATGAGCTCGCTCCCATCTTCAGTACTCCCGGCTATGGTCCGGGGGTTCCGTTGATTAAAGCTGGCGGTGCTGTAAGAAAAAGTGGCGGGGATTTCTCCGTCCTGGATAAGAAGGGAGGTTCCGGTGGTGGACATCTTCAGGTCGTTCCAGTCCGGCGTGGAGGTGACTTGGAATTGGAGCTGTTCTCCAGGGGCGGCCTGTTCCAGAAGCTTGGCCGCCTGCTCGCCCCGGGAGACGACGACGAAACCTTCCTCGGGAATCTCGGCGGCAGGCTGTCCTTCCCGGATCTCCAGGATTTTGTTCCCGCTTACGACGGTTTCAACCAGATCCGGGCAGTTTTCGGAGGCGCCGATGGCCACAGGTCCCCACTTGCGATCCAGGACCGTAAGGTCTTGGTAGTCCTGCCTGCTCGGCTGGTTGTACTGGGTAACGGCAAAGGCGGTATCGTTTCCGGTGATGAGGGTAAGGTCATTTTTCCAATAGTGAAAAAGCAGCTGATTGGCATAATCAATGGAAAGGGAGGCCATTTCATTTTTGCTCCGGTTATACCAGGCGGAGGTGGACAAAAGATCGCCGGCCCGGATGGTGGGGCCGTCTGCATAGCCTTTGCCGGCGGTGAACGGATTAAAGAAACTGCTGTTGACAGCAGCCACAGCCCCTTCCCTTTCGGCCAGGGCGGAAATGCTGACAAGGTCATCGGTGATCGAGTCATTGCTTAGGGTGTCAATTTTCACATAAGGGTTACTCATATCCACACGCAGCACATTGATATTCAACCAGCCGCCGGTGGTAAAACGGGATATGTTCTCCAGGGTTACGCCGTTCGTAACGGTTTGTTGGGAATGATCCTGGTAGAGGACGGGCAATTGGGCCATTACCGTGTTGGGAAGCGCCGTCACACTTAAAAGCGCAGCAAGAAACAGGGCCGGAATTTTTCTTAATCTCTTCATGATTCTCTCCTCAATAAAAGTGTTGATAAGACTTCAATCAGATTCCTGGGTTAAAAAGTGAACTCATCAAAAGGGGCTGAATCTGAGAGTGTCTCTATTTATATAAGACGTAATCTCTTGTCCCATTCTAACATTAATAAATAGAAGAGGGTAGAACGAGCAAACTCCCGCCAAGGCAAAAAAGAGGGCTGGTTTACGGTTTTTGTCACTAAAAAAGTTTGCCTATCCCAAATCGGATTCGTGTCCGATTTGGGATAGGCAAACTAAGGGTGGCTAGAGCCTGGCTTTTCACCAGAGAATATTTGAATGATTACGCCTTCCATGCAATACACGATGGATTTCTACAGTGTTATCATCTGTGACAAGGATGTAGAAGACTAGATAGGGTTCCACAACAATCATTCGGTAGCCTTGTGCAGCAATCTTTTTATCTCGTGGAATGGTTCCCATTAAAGGGAAATCTGCCAGATTGCCGATAGCTGCTTTTATTTTTTCAACCATATGGATAGCTGCTTCAGGGTCCTCCATACGAATGTACGTAATGATGGATTTCATGTCGTCCTGGGCAATTTGCAGTACCTTTATCTTATACTGACCCACGCGCCAACGCCTCCAGCTCATCCATGGCCTTGTCAAAGTTCAGAGCAGGCACTCCGCTCGCTTTTTGTATTTGTGCCTCCAGTAGCTTTTCACGTATTTCTAAGGTGCGTTCACGTTTTTCAAAGGCTTCAATGCTCATTACCGCCAAATCTCCTTCGCCATTGACCGTTACATAGACCGGTTCTCCGGTTTCATGACAAAGCTTGGAGATTTTACTATAATCGTTGCGCAAAGCGGTCGAAGATTTTATGGTAGGCATTCATTTCCTCTCCTTTGAACAGATGTTTTTATTCTGCTCACATTCTGCTCATATTATACTCGAATTAAGGAGGAGCCGTCAATTGGCTTGAGGGGGCTGGTCTTTGAGCCGTTCCACCATATATGAAGCCAGCTGGCCGGCGTCCTGGCTGCATTTTTCCTTAGTCTGAGGGTCAAGCCTGGCGAGTTGATCCAGAGTGGTCAGCAGCTCCTGGAAGGCGTCGGTGATAGTTTGGCAGCAGGCGGTGTATTTTTCCTCATAGTTCGTGACGAGGGAGGGTGCGGGCGCTCTCTGTTCCTTTACAGCCTGACTCAATTGCCGGGTGGTCATAGCGCCAAGATCATGCTGCGCGATAAATGCTTCCCGCTCTTCTTCGGGAAGGCCAAGGAGCAGGACCGCCTTAGTGTAGGTTAAATTCCCAAGCGCTTGGGAATTTGGATCGTCATCTGCCAGGGAGAGAAGTTTAGGTCCATACGCTTTATATAGGTTCATTAGGTTTGCCGCCGTGCTCTTGGAAAAACTGACCGATTCCTTGAGCCATTTCAGCCATTCCCCATGGTTGAGCAATTCCTTGGCTTCTTTCAGGAGGCGGCCCACCTCAATGGCGTTTTTCAGCAGCATTTTTCTGGACTCCCGGTTATTCATAGGTGGGATGGGTTCGGACCCCTTTCATGTTGGTAGTGACAACAGGGGGCCATTCTTTGAGCCGTTCCACCATATATGAAGCCAGTTGGCCGGCGTTCTGGCTGCATTTCTCCTTAGTCTGAGGGTCAAGTCTGGCGAGTTGAAGCAGAGCGTTCAGCAGCTCTTGGAAGGCGTCGGCGATAGTTTGGCAGCAGGCGGTGCATTTTTCCTCATAATTCGTGACAGGGGAGGTTTCGGTGGCGAGTGTAGGTGCAGGTGCAGATTTGTCTTTAGTACTGCTTTCCCGCTGGGGCTTGACGGTTCTGGTGACATATTGGATTTGGATATCCCCTGAATTTTGGGGCGTGGGCCGGGCTGGGGATTCAGTTTGGAGCTCAGACTGAGGTTCAGCCTGAGACTGAGGCTGTTCTTTGGCCGGAGTAGGTGCTCTCTGCTCTTTGACGGCCTGACTCAGCTGTCTGGCTGTCATATTGCCTACATCATTCTGGGCTGCAAATTCTTCCCGCTCTTCTTCAGGGAGACCCAGGAGTAAGAGCGCTTGGGAGTAAGTCAAATTCCCAAACGTTTAGGAATTTGGGTTGTCATCTGATGAAGAGAGAAGTTTAGGTCCATATTCTTTATATAGGTTCATCAGGTTTTCAGCCGTGCTCTTGGAATAATTGACAGATTCCTTGAGCCATTTCAGCCATTCCCCATGATTGAGCAACTCCTTGGCCTCTTTGAGGCGGCGGCCCACCTCGATGGCGTTCTTCAGCAGCATTTTTCTGGATTCTCGGTTAATGGCGTTGATTTCCGCCGCGATGACAAAAGGTGTGCGTTCAGTGCTTGAAGCATTCATGAGTCGGCCCGTCCTTTCCATTGTGAATCTACTTATAAAGTATGCGGACGGGGTGGGAATGGTGAAAATGATGTGCCTTTTAAAGCAGGATAAATCATGGTATACTTTTAATAGAAAGCGAATCAGCAGGAAATTTGTGTGTTGCAGGCCTGTAAAGGCGAAAAGGAGGAAAACCGGATGTCAGACGAGGATTTTAAGTCCTTTGTAAGGAAGGAACTAAGCGACATCAGACGGGATATGGCTCAAA
This sequence comes from Desulfitobacterium sp. LBE, assembly GCF_007830365.1. NCBI lineage: Bacteria > Bacillati > Bacillota > Clostridia > Eubacteriales > Desulfitobacteriaceae > Desulfitobacterium > Desulfitobacterium sp. LBE. Next base: position 4,379,693 of record NZ_VLKD01000001.1, read on the forward strand.
TGCAGCAAATGACGGCAGACTTGATTCGGATTGTCGGCAATACCAACGGGATGCTGGAAGAAGTTCAGCAAGATGTCAATGTGATGAAGCAGGACATCGGTGTGATGAAACGAGATATTGATGTGATGAAGCAGGACATCGATGTGATGAAACGAGATATTGATGTAATGAAGCAGGACATTAATGTGATCAAGCAAGATCAGAAGAGAATGAGCGGTACCCAGGAGGAGCAGGGGAGAGTTTTGGAAATGCTGTCCTATCGTTCCTTAGCTCATGATGCGGATATCAGGGATTTGCGCAGGGTAAGATAGATACTTAAATCCATAAGCTGCTTATTTAAAAAGGGCAATTTGGACTCACCTTCCAAATTGTCCTTTCGTTCATTAAGAATCCTGTTTCACTAAGAGGAGATTAGCTGAAGTGTATAGAATATTCAGGCTTAGGAAATTTGTCGATTTGACGTAAAATGCAGAAGCGAAGGGAGTCTAGCAACGTTGATCTTTATACTGGATAATTTTGATTCCTTCACCTTTAACCTGTATCAATACTTCGGGGAATTGGGAGAAGAGGTTGTGGCACTGCGCCGTGATCAGTGCACTATTGATGCAATTGAAGAGCTTAAGCCTGAGCTGATCGTTATTTCCCCCGGACCCTGTGCACCCCGGGATACCCAGTTCACTTTGACGGTGATTGATTACTTTAAGGGCAAGGTTCCCATCTTGGGAGTCTGTCTCGGGCATCAGGCTATCGGTGAGATTTTGGGGGGGGAGGTCATTCGGGCCAAGGCGCCGGTTCATGGCAAAGTGTCTGAGATTCATCATGACGGCCAAGGCGTGTTTTTCCAGCTGCCCAATCCCCTGACGGTCACCCGTTATCATTCCCTTGCTTTAAGGCGGGAGAGTTTGCCTGAGGAACTCCTGATTACCGCAGAGACAGCTGATGGTGAGATTATGGGGATTCGCCACCGGGAGCTGCCCCTGGAAGGAGTTCAATTCCATCCGGAAGCCATTCTGACGGAAAAGGGGCATGACCTGCTGGGAAACGCGGTCAAGAATGCTCGGACATGGTGGCAGGCCCAGGGTCAAAGTGGGCACAATTCGCCATGGGTGATTCAAGAGCTGGATATAGACCTTCAGCCGATTGAGTTGCTGGAGGCCTTTAAGGAAAGTGAGTACCCTTTTTTCCTGGATAGCGGGAGGAACTATGGAGGGTTGGGGCGGTATTCCTTTATGGGAGCTTTTCCTTTCCTGCAAGCCAGTGCCTGCAGGGATGGGGTAGAGGTGAAGCGCTTTGATGGGGAAGAAGGGCTGAACAGCAAGGAGGGCCTAAGCTCACTTATCGGGCAGGAATGGCTGGCCTATCCTGAAGGAGAATCCCTAAAGATTCTGGATGATTTAGTGGAGCGTTATCGTGTCTTCAATCCCACGGAATTCCCCTTTGTGGGGGGAGCGGTGGGCTTTTGGACCTATGATTTGAAAGATGAGTTAGAGAAGATGCCTCAAAGCGGGATCAATGATCTGGACCTGCCCTTGTGGCGGTTTAGTTGGTATGACGGGATAGTAGTTTATGATCATGAGAACCGCCGCTATACCTTGCTGGCTTGTGGTATGACAGAGTCCGGAGAATGCCGGAGAGCCCTGGCCCAGGCAAGAGTAGGGCGGCTTGTCAGGGTGCTGGCGGGATTTCTTGAGGAGCATGGCGGAAAGGAGGACCACCCAGAGACGGCAGAAGCTTACCAAAGGCAGATAGGAACCCGGATAGGAACCCAGCAAGAAAGTTCGGGAACTTACCAAGGGCATGATGGAAGCAAAGATATGGAGCAGCCTCAGGAGCGGGTTCATTATACGGTGAGTAAGGAGCAGTATCTGCTGGATCTGCAGCGGGTTATCGACTACATCTATGCCGGAGATATTTATCAGGCCAACCTGACCCAGCGTTTCCAGTTTCCTTATACCAAGGAGCCTATGGCATTATATAAAGCCCTTCATGCCCATAACCCTGCTCCCTTTGCGGCCTTTTTGCCCTATGAAGACTTCCAGATTCTCAGCAGTTCCCCGGAACGCTTTGTACAGATCAGCGCCCAAGGTGAGATAGAGACCCGCCCTATTAAAGGAACCCGTCCCCGGGGCAAGACTCCGGAAGAGGATGAGGCTTATGCCAGGGAGCTCACAGAGAGCACGAAGGATCGGGCGGAGCTGACCATGATCATCGATCTCCAGCGCAATGATTTGGGGCGGATCTGCCGCTATGGTTCGGTAAGGGTCACGGACTTGATTCGCCTGGAGCAATACCCTACCGTATGGCATTTGGTATCCACCATTGTCGGCAAGCTGAAGCCGGAACTGAAAACCAGTGAGATCCTGAAAGCCATCTTTCCCGGAGGTTCCATCACCGGGGCGCCGAAGATTCGGGCCATGGAGATCATCGAAGAGCTGGAGCCGTATAAGCGGGGGCTTTACACAGGAAGCATCGGTTATATGGGCTTTGACGGAGCCTGGGATACCAATATTGTGATCCGGACCATTCTCTTGAAAGATGGCCAGGCTTATTTCAATGGGGGCGGAGGAATTGTGGCTGACTCTGTTCCCGAAGAAGAATACCAGGAAGCCCTGCAGAAGGTGAAGGCTTTGCTCAGGGTATTATCTTATCCGAGTATTGGATAGTAGAGCCGGTGGATAAGACGGTAGCTGTATTTACTTTGCAAGAGGATGGACGCTATGGGCGGCCCCAGATGTATGCTGAAGAAGATAAGATCACGGTCAACTTCTTTCCGGATTTTATGGTGGATTTGCGACAAGTTTTTGAAGGTATATTAATCTTAGTGGAGATGTAAAAGGGGAAAAGGAGGATTCGGATTTGCTGGATAAAAATGACCGGCTGGTGCTCTTTGGCTATGGAATTTTTGAAACCCTAAAAGTCAATGGCCTGCATATTGAAGTTCCCCGGTTGCATTACCGGCGCATGTCCAAGGGAGCGGAACTGCTGGGTATTCCTATGCCGAGTTATGAGGTGTGGAGAGAAGCGTTGGAGCAAAATGTGCAAAGGGAGGCCTCCGCTGCCCGCAGAGAGGGCACGGCCTTTGCCCTAAGGGTGACCTTAAGCGGGGGAGCGGGGCAGGAAGTACCCCCCCAGTGGCTTTATCATAGCCGTCCTATCCCCTATACGGAAAAGGACTATCAAGAAGGGATACCGATAGCCATCTTAAGTCGTCCTCGCAACGAATATTCCCCTCTGGTACAGATTAAGAGCACCAACGCTATGGAGAGTATTCTGGCTAAGCAAGAAGCTGAGGAAAAAGGAGCCAGAGAAGGACTTTGGCTCAACACCAAGGGCTGCTTAGTGGAAGGGACCCTGAGCAATTTGTTTTTCGTCAGGAAAGGCACTCTTTACACTCCTTCTTTGCCATGCGGTTGTTTGCCGGGAACTCGCCGCCAAATTGTTCTGGAGTGTGCGCAAAAGCTTGGCATTCCATGGGTGGAGGGGGAGTTTCCCCTGGCATTCCTGGAAGACGCTGAAGAAGTCTTTTTGACCAACGCTTTAATGGGGATTCTGCCGGTGAGTCGGGTGGATGGGCGAAGGATTGAGGTAGCAGATGCTGCGGAAAGGTCTCTGCGGCTGCGCATTAATGAGTTCTATCATAATTACATTACCAGCTGCGCCGGTTCTCAATAATTCCGGCAGCTGTCAGGATACTAGAAAACCTCACGCTTTTTATAAACGTGAGGTTTTGGCTTATGGACTTATTTCTTTATTCGTGCGATAACATCAATCAGGCTGCCCAGCAATTCAGGAGTCAATCCTGCCTCTTCAGCTTTCTGAAGAGTGGGCAGGTAGGCTGAATAATGTTCTTTAAGGTAAAGGGGGGATTTCTTGTCATTTTGCTTATACGCTATGGCAGGTGGTGTGCCTGGCTCTTCTATTAATAGTGAAGCCACGGAGACATTCAGTGCTTTGGCTAATCGGTATACTGTATCTATGCTGGTAGATTGGCGCTTGCCGGATTCAAGCTGGCTGATAAGACTGCGGGCGACGCCGGATATCTGGGACAACTCGGCGGCGCTTAGTTTCTTGTCTTTGCGTATTTTTCTGAGTTGTTTTCCTAGTTCAAGCACGAGATACCCCTCTCCATTTTGCGATGATTAGACATATCAATGATACGCTTCATTCTTGCTGAGGGTTCAATTTCCTTTAATTATTTACAAGATTAAGCGTTGTGTGCTATACTATTCGCAATATTATACATCATGAAGGGGATAGCACAGATGGAGAGGGATAATAATTTGCGCGAATGGCGTTTAGCCAATGGTATGACATTGAAAGAGCTGGCCAGGAGGACCGGTCTTGATTATAGGTACCTGAGTCAACTGGAAAAGGGATTGCGTAAAGGGACCCCCAACACCTGGATTAAAATCTCGAAAGAACTGCAGGTGCCTGCTAAAACCTTCTTTCCTGATGAGATTAAGGAAGCCGGAGCTAAGTATTCATGTTTTGGGTAAATATATTGCTTAATTTCTATATATGGCATGAAGGATTTTGGTCAAACTTATAGAATATAGTGATGAGAACAAACGTATGTTTGGGGGATTCTTATGAAGACGTTTAGAGACCCTGTGCATAATATTGTTTCTATTGATAAGCAAAGTGAAAAGGTTTTGCTCGATTTAATCGATACCAGGGAATTTCAAAGACTTAGACACACCAGGTAGCTAGGGCTCTCCTCATTTACATACCCAGGTGCTGAACATACGAGATTTATACACTCATTGGGAGTGGTTCATTTAACAAAGCGGTTTATAGATAAGATCTCTACTTTAAAAAATATTGATCAAAAATATATTGGTGAGCTGCATGATAATCGTATGCTTGCACTAGTTACTGCGTTAGTGCATGATATCGGACATGGCCCATTTTCCCATGCTCTCGAAAAGACGAGCCACGAGTAGTTCTTATAAAGATCACTATATAACCCAAAAACCAAAGTCTGAAGGTAGCGAAAACGAAAAAGAAGCATCAGAACAAATCTTTTTATTTGATAAAAGCGGAAATGGGATAGAATTATCCAATAAGTCAAAAATTATCAATCAGATAAGAAATGAAGGTATTAAAATAGATAGGATGTTTATACCTGAACAGATCAGAAGATTAGTTTAAGGGAGGAACCAGTTATGTTTCTGGGAGCAAACTATCTGTTAGAGATTTTTTCAAAAGGAGAAATCAAGGGTAGGAAGAAATTACAAAAAATCGTATATCTATTAGAACATAAGGGTATGGATGCGCCATATAGATACAGTTATCATCGTTACGGACCATATTCAGCTCAGTTGCAAGAAGAGATTGAGTTTTTGGTGCAACATGATTTTATTGAAGAAGTCACCAAGAATGGAACCTATGAATATAAAATAACCGATGAAGGAGAAAGATTCAGAAAGCAAATCGGTCAAAAAAATGTCTCTATAAACAATGAGCTTTTGGCTAAACTTAATGAGGAGAGCTCTCAATTCCTAGAAATGCTAAGCACGTATATATTCTTGTTGGACTCAGGGTATGAGCAGAATGCTGCCAGAATTAAAGCAGCTGAACTTAAGCCACATCTAAAGGATTTAATTCCTAAGGTCTGTGAATATTATAGCGACAAATTGAATTAGAATAATAAGTTGAAACTTAGAGTGAGCAAAAAGAATAAGATTAAAAAAAGAATCCGACCATTCAGGTAGCGGATTCTTTTCTTTTAACTCTCTTAAAATTACAGGCTTTATACTCTATTATCCTTCCGCATCCCCTGGGGCTTCTGTTCCGGGTTCACCCTCAGTCTCAGAGGCTCCGGCACCTGAATTGGTGCTTTCCGGTTCAGTGGGGTCAGGTTCGGCAGGTGTTTCCGGTTCCTGAGGAGTTTCGGGTGCCGGCTGCTCAGGCTTGGGGTCCGGCTTGGGTTTAGCGGGCAGCTCCGGTCCCTTGACGATGATCTTGTTGGAGGGGATATAGGAGCTTTTTCCCAGGCTCTGGGTTTCCACGACCTGCCCGTTGACCTTGATGGTACGGGTGGCAGTAGCTATATAGCCATTTTGGCCGTTTTGTTTAACGATCTGGGTTCCGGGGGCCAGAGTCGGGTCATGGATGATTTCGGTTTCAAAGGGAATCACCTTCTCCACTTGATTGGTGATGAGGATTTCCTGTCCTGAAGTTTTTTTCCCGTAGAACTCAATGGTTACGGAGCCGTTGCTGATTTTGGAGCGGAGGAGGAGATAGCCGCCGGTAGTGTTGCGCATCTTCAGGTCGATGGCCCCATAGACCACGGTAGCGTCCTGGCCAAGGGGGACATAGGCTACAGCCAGACCATGATTCGTCCGCTCTTCGATCTTCAGATTGGCTAAAAGTCCGGTATTATAGAGGGTACTGGAGACTTGGCAGATTCCGCCGCCCAGGCCGGGAACGAATTCGCCGTTGACCACGATGAGAGCATCCTGGTAGCCTTTATCGCCGGTCCGTTCGCCAACGATTTCATTAAAGGATATGATTTCTCCAGGCTCAATCAGGGTTCCATCCAAGGCCTCGGCAGCGAGACGAACATTGGCCGTACGCTCGAGATTGGCGGCATCAAACCAAGTGGTATGGCTGGCAATCAGTCCGTCAATTTTCTTGGCCTCCAGATCCGCCGCTCGGAGCGCCGGCGCTACTTCCTGAAGCTCGACTTTAAGCGGTGCAGGATCTTGGAAAGGCTCCAGCTCTTTGATCTGGTTCACCAGGGCATCCGCCTGGACAGCTTGCCCCGGTTGATCGGGCTGGATTTCCATAAGATTATTGGCGCCGATTTTAAAAGTGGCATCCACTGGTTCTTTATTCAATAGACCAAGGCTTTCGGCGAGGGTTTCGGCGAGCCGTTGTTCATCCCAGGTCAGTCCCAGCTCAAAACGGGCATCCTGGGCAGTGGCTGCTTTTTGGGTTCTGGCGAAAAGGGAGGCCTTGCGGCCAATCTTATAGGCTTCATTGAGCGGGGTCTCTAAATCCACTTGGGGATTCAGAGCAGCCAGGGGAAGAGTAATGACCTCTCCGCCCGCCTGAAACTCCAGAGGCTGGGCTAACCAGTTTTCAAGGGTTTGATTGATTTTTTCCTGGGCCTGCTCTTTGGTCAGGCTGCCCACGTCGATCCCGGAGATGGTGATTCCTTCACTGAAAAGGTGGTCATCTTTGGCGTAGAGCATAAAGTTAATCCCCAGAGTGATGGCCAGGGTGAGGCTGATAAACAGCAGGGCTAATCCTACATATTTTTTGGTTTTCAAGTCTTTTCCCCCAAATTAGTCATCTGTCATACGTACTTATAATAATTCCACGCAAAAAAGAAATTTCCTCTATACAAGTAATGCTTGGATTGCCTATTTTTGTAATGGCCTGCAAGAAATTTTGCTGGTAAAAGAGGAGTGTCACCACTGAAGCAGTCGGTGACACTCATTTGATTATCTGCGCCGGGATTTTGTCCTTCCATAAGCGACATTTCTGCTTGCGGTCGGGTTATCTGAGTCGGTTTGTTCTTCCTCAAGGGGATCCAAAGGCTTCAAAATATCCTCCATGTCAGCCTCTGCTTCGGCTTCTTTGCCATGGTTTGCTGCTGCCGGGATTTCTTCTGAAGGCCGCGCCGGCTGCTTCGCATCCTCCAAGAGGCGGCTTGTTCCAATAAACTGGGCTCCCTGGTCGATCTTAAGCTGCTTGCTGAAGATACTCCCTTTCATACGGGCAGTGGAACATAGTTCCAAGGACTCCTGAGCGACGATATCTCCCCGGACCTCCCCCGAGATGCTGATGGCACCGGCCTGTATATTGGCGTCGATGACAGCGCTGGGCCCAATGATCAGGTCCCCGTTCAGGGCAATCTGTCCTTGGATTTTTCCGTCGATACGGGCACTGCCTTTTAAGGTAAGCTTGCCGTTAAATTCGGCATCAGCAGCGATATAGGTTGTCTCGCCTGAATTGGCGGAAAAAGTACTGGAAGTGCGTTTCGGACTTTCTGGTTTACCCCACATGCTCTCATTGCTCCTTTGTAAAATCAGTAAATTGCAGAGGATCGACAGTCTTGCCATTGACCCTGGCTCCATAATGAAGATGGGAACCGGTGCTGCGACCGGAGTTGCCGCTATAGGCGATGAGATCGCCTTTTTCTACTTTATCCCCCACTTTGGCCAGCAGGCGGGAATTATGGCCGTAGATGGTTTCGATGCCATTGCCATGATCGATTTCGATTAAATAACCGTAAACCCGATCATAACCGGAGACAGAGACGACCCCGGATGCTGTGGCATAGACCTCAGTGCCATAATCACAGGGAAAGTCCACACCGTTATGAAACTCCTTGGAATATCCGCCAAAAGGGTTGCGGCGGTAACCGAACTCTGAAGCCACGGTGAGCGGTATCTTTAAAGGGGCGAGGCTGGGAGTGTGCTCAATTTCCTCCTGATATGCCAAGGCCAGGTTGTAGTAGTCCTGAAGAAGGTTTAATTCATGGGAGATTTGTTCCGGATCGCTGATAACGGCCTGAGAAGCAAAAGGCGTTGCTTCCCCCCGGCTCAGCTCTGCAGACGCTGTCGACTTCGTTCCGGTAGTGGAAAAGGAAGGGGTCTCACTGGGATCCAAATTCAGGATGGACATCAGTTTGAGTTCTAACTCCTGGATTTGGGAAATATCTTGAGTTACCTGGAGAGATTCTTCCTTAAGGCGGACGATCTCCTGGTCCTTGACCTCATTTTCCTGCTCTAGCTGTACCATAGCGGCCAGCTGGGCTTGCTGAGATCCTACGGTATGTGAAAGGTAGAGAGTATAGGAAAATAAACTGATCACAAGCAGACCCAATGAACACAAGCCGGTGATGACGAGGCGCCTGCCCTTAAGGGTCACCTGAAATTGCCGGGTGGGGCCATGATCCGGAGGTATCATTAAAAAGGTATATTTGTTCTTCACGAATCCAGACTCCTTTTTCTTTTATCCTGGTCAGCCAGGAGGAAGAGCGGTGTCTTCCTTGTCGGCAGGGTTAGTTTCCGTGGGGACCATATCCTTTGGCACCAGATCTTTGGGCACGGCATGATCCTGTGGTTCGCTTTTGGCTTTGATTTCCGCTTTAGCCTGGGCTCTGACTGTTCCTTTTAAGCGGAACTCCCGCCAGATAGCCATGAAAAAGACGATAAGAGCTCCGGCTAAAGCCGCGCCTAAGATGATTAATACTAAAGGAACCTCGGCCACATACCAAAAGAAGTTTATGGCCACAGGGGCAGCATTCTGTACGGCAAAAATGGCGACGAATAAAGCAACCAGCAGGGTGAATATCAAGAAGATCATCTAAGCACCCCTTTCTTTAATCTTATTCAGCATTCTGAAAAATTAAGAGAGACCATCCTTCATTTTCGACCTTATCCTTGGGGAATCCTGCCACAAGACGAAAAACCTGCAAAATTTTCTTGGCCTCCGCTTAGTTTAGACAAAAACTAACCTTAAAATTATTTGCAAATTATTTCCCGTGTTTAAACTGAAGCGTGCAGGAATAACTATAAATTAGCGAGAAGATATAAGGTTAATAAGCGTGCTATAAAGGCGAAGAAGTATCGTACTGTGAGGAATTTATAGTGAAAGAGGAGAAGAATCGAAGGTCTTTGTCCTGGAATTGGCCCTTGAATGTGATGGACTATGATCAATCCACCCAGCATATTTTTGCTCAGGTCTTTGAGTTTGCTCAGGAGGGTATCTGCATCACCAATGCCCAAGGGGATATTATCTACGTCAATCCCGCTTTTACGAAAACCACAGGCTTCACCCTGGAGGAGGCTCTCGGGAAAAATCCGCGGATACTCAAATCCGGGCGGCATTCCTATGGGTTTTATACACAGATGTGGAGGGATTTGACTAAGAAAGGCCAATGGCAAGGAGAGATTTGGAATAAGCGGAAAAATGGGGAGATCTACCCGGAATGGCTGAACATTCATGCGGTTCGCGATGAGAAAGCCGTACTTACCCATTATGTTTCTATTTTTCGGGATATGACTGACGAAATGCTGATTCTTAAAGAAGTTCAATTAGCGGGACAGATTCAGAAAAATATTTTAAGGTCCGATTTCTCTGATGAACATCTCAGGATGAGGAGCATCTATCTCCCTTACCACCATCTGAGCGGGGATTATTATGATTATCGCTGGGATGAGAAGAACCGGATCCTGAAAGGGTTCCTCTTTGATGTCATGGGTCATGGGGTGGCGGCAGCGCTGCAGGTGACCGCATTAAGAGTTCTTTTTCGTCAGGTGGTAGGACGCAAAATCCCCCTGGCGGAGAAGGTGGAATGGGTGAACCATGAGGCAAAAAGCATTCTCCCCGAGGATAGTTTTGCCGCGGCTATCTTTTTCGATATCGACATCGGTCAGGGCAAGTTCAGCTATGTCATGGCCGGAATCAATCATTTGCTGTACTATTCGTCGGAAAGGGGACAACCGGGTATCAGGGTCTTAAGCCAACCGGGTCTCTTCCTGGGGATTTCAGAGCACGCGGAGTTTGAAGAGCATGAGTGTTCCCTTAAAGCCGGGGATGGGATGATTTTCCTCACGGACGGATTTTATGATTTGGTTCAAGAGAAAGAATGCCCTCTTCAGGTCATGACCATAGAAAGCACTATGCATTGGCTGGATTCCTTATCCACAGGCAACGAACTGAACGATGATGCCACTGCGTTAGGATTTATCTGCTGCTAGCCGCCGGTAGTTGCAGCAAAGGAGCGTAATGAGAGAAAAGGTGGGTGGGGGATATGCGGCAAAAGCTTATGCGTAAGACCTTTCATTCAGCGCAGGAGTATCGCCATGAGCGGGAACAATTGCACCAATGTCTGCAAAAGGCTTTAGGGAATAGGGGTGGGGAAACAACCTTATCTGAGAATGAAGTAACGATGCTGGAAGTTGCCCTGAATGAGGCAGTAAACAATGGATTTAAGTACGCCCAGGGCAAGGTCTCTGCTCCCGCGGTAACGCTGAGTATGTATGTGCTTCACTCCAAGTTTCTGGTCATTCGGGTCAAGGACAATGGGAGCGGATTCCGGGCAGATCAAGTGATGGCTAAGGTCTCGGCCTTGGAGGAAGACGAGGAAGAATGGGAGTGGGGAGAGTCCGGCCGGGGGATATACATCATGGAAGCGGTTATGGATGAAGTTCGTTATAATGCCAAGGGCAACTCTGTGGTTCTTTTAAAAACATTAGCTTAAAAATAGGGGAGGAAAAATCATGTCAATAGATATTCGGGTGGACAGGCAAGAGGTTTTTGTGGAATTGGAAGGTAAGATCTATGTGGAAGACGCTGCCGTCATGAGAGAAAGGCTGCTCCCTCTGATCGAACAAGGGAAGTCTCATTTTATTTTTGATACGCATAAATTAAACTATATCGACAGTTCAGGGCTGGGTGTGCTGGTAGCCATTCATAAGCGCGCTATTGAGCGGGGGGGCGGGATTATTGTTCAAGGACTCCAGGGCGCGGTTAAGGAGCTTTTTCAATTAACCCGTCTCAACAAGGTGTTTGAGATACGATAGGGGGTATTATGCTCAGGGATGAGGTGATAGCATGAAAATTGGGGTCCGGTTTCGCGTTTTGGGAGCATTTATTGGCATTATCGCCATCTTTGTCATAGCCATTGTGATCACCAATTATTTGCAGATTAAGATCAATGACGAGGTGGACGATATCTTTGGCCATACGGCCTTGATGACCTCAGCACAAGCCATGAAGACAGAGGTCAGCAGTGCCCGGAATGGGAGTGAATTCACAGCTGCCAGGACATGGCTTGAGCAGATGAGAGAGAATGAGCACTTGTCTGCCGAGGATCGGCAGGACTTAGATAAAATCGCAACCATGTTGCTTGCCTCTGAGGGGGCTCCCCTGCTCCAGACTTTGGATGCCTTGATCGAGAGACAAACAGAGGTTTTAGCCGCTAATCAAGCATTGATTTATAAGAATATTAACAGGATGACCTGGGTGAGCTGGGGCGGAACTCTGGTTGCAGTTTTGGCCGCTTTGTTCATGGCCTATCTGTTGACACGTTATATTTTGCGGTCCATCAGCGAACTGCAGGAAACCATGAGCAAGGCTGGGTTAGGGGATTTGACGGTTTCGGCCCCTGTCCATTCCAGTGATGAATTCGGGGATCTGAGTGCCGCCTTTAATGTGATGATGACCCGCCTGTCCGATGTGGTGAAGAATGTCCGGGAACTGACGGAGAACCTGGCGGCGGCCTCTGAGGAGTTGGCTGCCACCAGCGAAGAAGCAACGGTGGCCGTGGCTGAGGTCAGTGAAAGCATGCAAAATGTAGCCAACGAGTCCGATCTGGGGGCAAAGTCCATCGTGGAAGCTTCACAGGTACTTTTAGAGCTTTCCTCCCTGACCCAAATCGCCAAGACCCAAAGCCAGTCGGCGGCGGTAAACTCCCAGCAGACCATGGAGACGGCTGACCAAGGTAAAAGCACGGTGGATGATGCCATTAACCGGATGCATACTATTCACGCCAAGACGTCAGAGACAGAAGAATTAATGCAGCAGCTCAGTGAACTCTCCAAGCAGATCGATTCCATTACAGTGACCATTACCGGGTTGGCGGATCAGACCAATCTGCTGGCTTTAAATGCAGCCATCGAGGCCGCCCGGGCCGGGGAGTCCGGCCGTGGATTTGCTGTAGTGGCGGAAGAGGTCCGGAAACTTGCCGAGCAGTCCACTCAAGGAGCAAAAGATGTGGCAGGTCTGGTCCAAAAAGTTCTGCTCGGAGTGGAGGATGTGGTTCAGGCTACCAAGTTAACCCGCCAAGAGGTGGAACATGGGGTTCAGATCATGAACCAAGCCGGCAGTGCCCTGAATAATATCTATGGCGCCGTCAAAAAGACCGCTGAAGACGTTCACTCCAGTGTGGAAGTCACCGATTCAGAGGTAGCCAGTTCAGAAAAAATCGTGACCTTGATTAATTCGGTGGCAACGGTTATTGAGAATACATCCTCTCATGCTCAACAAGTGGCGGCATCTTCTGAAGAGATCAATGCCTCCCTGGAGACGGTGGCCACAACGATTCAGGGTACCGCTTATATGGCTCAGGATCTGAATCAGAAGGTGGAGCATTTTAAGCTGGCCGACTCAAACCTGACTACGGTGGAGATCCTGGAGAAAGCTAAAACCGATCATTTGCTGTGGAAATCCCGGATTGTCAACATGCTTAAAGGCCTTGAGGAAGTGGCACCGGAAGAAGTGACCTCTCACCAGCATTGCCGATTAGGAAAATGGTATTTCCGGGAAGACAACACCCTCAAAGGCTATCCGGAATTTAAGGCGTTGGATGAACCCCATCATCAAGTTCATAAAATGGCCCAGGAAGCGGCCAGGGCCTACCATGAAGGGGATGTTAAGCTGGCCCAGGCCTGCTTGAAGAGGCTGGATAAGCACTCCAACAAGGTCATTAAATGCATCAATGGCCTGATCGAAAAAGAAAAAGCCAAAGAAAAGCAATAAGGCTGGGCAATGAGACAAGGGGACAGGAACCTTGTCTCATTTTGATGAAAAACGTCGGCTAAACCTCGACATTATTTTCGATATTTTTTTAAATATTTAGTTTAGAATAATTTTCAGAACTTGCGGCTTTGTTTCTGGAAAATTTGTCAATGCCAGTGTGACTAAAATAACTCTCGTAATATGCATTGCATCAACATTCGTGCTTCTGCAATCTTGTAAACTGAAGCTGTTACCATCGAAGAGAAAGTAGTTGAATGCTATGGAACATGTCGATTTGCTTGAGGAAATTGAAGAGCTCAGATGTCAACTTTATACCTTATCCTGTGATAAGGATCTGGCGGACCCTGAGGTGGTCCGGATGAGCCAGGAATTGGACAGCCTATTAAATTTATATTACCGGACCTGCCTTTCACGAGATTATCGGAAAGTTGGCTGAAGGGCTGGGTTACTCACCCCAAAGCAGCGTGTGCTTTGGGGATTTTTGTGTTATTATTTTTATTAAAACAAGGAAGCAGAGAGGATGAAGTATGTTGGATTATACAGGGATTGCCTGGGTTAATGGTGAATTTTCCAGCTTGCAGGAGGCCCGGGTTCCTTTTTTGGATCGAGGATATTTCTTTGGTGACGGAGTCTATGAGGCGGTCAAAGTTTGGGATGGTAAGCTCTTTGCCTTGCAGGAGCATCTGAAGCGTTTTGAAAGGAGCATGAAGGAGATTCGTATCACCCCGCCTAAGACCACTGGGGAGCTGACAGCCCTTGTCTTAGAGAGTGTGGAAAAAGCCGGCCTTCCCAATGCCATGGTGTATCTGCAGGTTACCCGGGGGATTGGACCCAGGATGCATGCTTTCCTGCCGGAAGGCGAGCCGATGGTCACTTTATTTGTGGCCCCCATGACCTCTGTAGAAGAAAAAGTGCGTAAGGCAGGGGTAAGCTGCATTACAGTGCCTGATGAACGATGGGCTCATCCTCATATTAAGACCCTTAATCTTCTGCCCAATGTATTGGCCAAGCAAGCTGCGGTAGAGCAGGGCGCCTATGAGGCGATTTTAGTGCTGGGTACAGAACCTGGTGGGGGGTTGATTACGGAAGCCTCCAGCAGCAATGTGGCTGCAGTCATCCGGGGAAAGGTTGTGACCCCACCTCTTAATGGACGAATCCTGCCTGGCGTAAGCCGGGCAATCATGCTGGAGACCGCCCGTGAGGCTGGAATCGAAGTGGAGGAGCGGGAGATTACCCTTGAGGAGCTGCGCAGTGCTGAAGAGATTATTCTTACCAGTACGGGGTGCGAGGTCTTAGGCGTAGGAAGGCTGGATGATGTGACAGTGGGAGAAGGGGGAGCCGGCCCTATGACTGAGAGACTGTATGAGATTTTTATGGCAGGATGGGAGAAAAGGCTGACAAGTGTAAAATCTTGAGGGTTGTTTTTTCATCAAACAATGGATAGACTGGGTCCCGGGGGTTAATCCTCGGGATTTCTCTTTAAAGTCGACAAAAGAAGAGGGGATAGAGTGGGTATAATAAACTCTTCAAAATTAGTGCAATGGTTTAATCAGGTCAAGAGGGATTTGCCTTGGCGCAGGACAAAAGATCCCTATGCAATTTGGGTATCTGAAGTGATGCTTCAGCAGACTCAGGTGGTTACCGCTATTCCGTATTATCTGCGGTTTATGGGACGGTTCCCCACCCTCTCTCACCTTGCGGAGGCGGAGCAGGAAGAAGTGCTGGAGTTATGGCGGGGATTAGGGTATTATTCCCGGGCCAGACGCTTGTGGGAGGGGGCCCGCTACGTGGTGGAGACGGCGGAGGGAAGGATGCCGAAGGATTATCAGTCCCTCCTTCATATTAAGGGTGTCGGTGAATATACTGCGGCAGCCATTGCCAGCATTGCTTATGAAGAACAGGTTCCGGTCATGGATGGGAATGTGAAACGGGTGCTGAGCCGCATTCTCCGTTGGGAAGAGGATGTGGAGAAAGCCCGGTCAAGACGCTTTTTTCTTGAATACCTTGGGGAAGTGATACCCGGAGATTGTCCGGGGGATTTTAATCAAGGAATGATGGAGTTGGGGGCAACGGTATGTACTCCGAAGCATCCCCGCTGTGAGCAATGTCCCCTCCAAGCGGACTGTGAGGGTTTTGCCCTGGGTGATCCCCAAGTGTACCCTGTGAAAAAAAGCAAAGAGAAACCTGGGTCAGCTTGGCGGCCTACCTTGATCCTGCTGCACCAGGGGCAGGTGCTCCTGAAGAAAAGGCCCTCCACAGGGCTTTTGGCTGATTTGTGGGAGTTCCCCGGAGAAGAGATGATGGTACCCCCATGGGAGAACTATAGAGGGGGCAAGGAATTCTCCGCAGAGGCCGTGAAGGTTGCGGAGAGAGTTGGCGAAGAGACAAGCCGGTACAGATACAATTTAGATTTTGCCTGGCATGAGCTGTATAAGAATCAGATAGGGGATGCCGCTTGTGATGAGGTTGTGCAGGAACTGCTGAGCCGCCGGCCCAGCCGGAAGGGTCCTTTAGTTCATACATTTAGTCATCGACGCTGGCAGATCTATTGGCTGGTCCTCAATCTCGATGAGGTGATGGATAAGACGGCGCGGGTCAGGGAGAATGAGGATTCCCTGAAGGGGGATGGCCTATGTTGGCTGGATGTTAAGGAATTGGACAAAATCGCCTTACCCGTGGCCTTTCAAAAAGTTTGGGCAAAAGTACAATCTGACCTCTTAACCGACAGGATTCACAGAAGGCACGTCGAATTCTAGTTGAGATAAGGGGGATAAAGTGATGACCAAATTCAGTGTGTTTTGCAGCAAGTTGATTAAAGCCAACACAAAAGCGGGAAGAATCCTTACGGCTTCCGCTTTGGCCTTGATCTTAACCGTATCCGCTCCGGCTGCGGCTTTGGGGAGTCCGGTAGACGATGTGCGATCCTTATTGGAGAGCCAATATGTGGATCCGGTGGATCCCTGGGTGCTCAGCGCTTCCAGTGTTGAGGAAATGCTTAAGCGATTGGACGATCCTCATACTGTCTTTTTTACGCAAAAAGAGTACCAGAACTTCCTTAATTCCATGGACTTAAGTTTTTCCGGGATCGGAGTATATATTGAACTGGAGCCGCGGGGCTTAGAGATTGTCGGTATCATCCCGGGTTCACCGGCTGAGGAAGCCAAACTCAAAACAGGGGATATTATTGCTCAAGTCGGCGGCCAAAGCCTGGCGGGGCTTTCTCAAGATGCGGCGACCACTCTGATCAAGGGCCCCGAAGGGACCACTATAGATATCGTGGTCCTGCGGGGAGAAGAGCGCCTCAGCTTAAAGGTGGCCCGGAGAGCGGTGGAAGTTCCTACCGTGAGCGGGGAAATGCTCAATGAAGATATCGGCTATGTGGCCATAGAGTCTTTTGGGGAGACCACTGAAGAACTATTCGAGCAAGTGATTAAGGAGTTGGACAAACAAGGGGCCGATGCCTGGGTCATGGATCTGCGCAATAATCCGGGCGGATATTTGGACTCAGCCTTAAGCCTGGCAGGATATTTCATTGGTGAACAGACAGCCTTGCAAACGAAAGACCGCTCACAGAAGTTTGAGCCTTACCAGGCAGAAAAGCAGGAATTTATAATTGCTGAGCCGGTGATATTCTTAACCAATGAAAACAGTGCCAGTGCTTCAGAGATCCTGACGGCAGTGGTTAAGGACTACCAAAAGGCAGCGGTGGTAGGAACCAATACTTATGGCAAGGGCTCTGTCCAGAGCTTATGGCAGCTCACCGACGGGGATGTTCTGAAGATTACAGTGGCTAAGTTCTATTCTCCTTATGGAAAGGAGATCAATGGGGTAGGGATTTCCCCCGATGTGGAGATTCTGGAAAATGATCCCCTGGAGATGGCTGTATTGATGTTGGCAGGATCTATTCAGGAGAATGGTGATGGACAGGAAGTCGCGGACCTTGTTCAGTTCACCGCCGGGGGTAAGGATTGGAACATTTCCCTTGAGGAAGCGAGGGATCCTGAATACTGGTCGGCTTATCGGGAACTTATTCAAAACAACTCCTTCCCCGGAGGATTTTCCTGGCGGCATAACTCAGATTGGGCAGCCATTTCCCAGAGTGAACAGGATGCCCTATGGCCTTTATTCTATCCAGGCTATCATGGGATGAGCGAGCTTAAGGACCTTGCCGTTGATAAGACCTTTACAGTGCGGTTTACAGCTCCCATCGATTTTAAGAGTGTGACCGAGAATTCTTTCGAACTGATTGAGAGTGAGAGCGGCAAGCGCATGCCTGTGACCTTTGAGCAAGTGGATGAACGTTCAGTCAAAGTGATTCCGCAAGGCCTTCTCGAACCGGAGAAAACCTACTGGCTCCTTACCCATCAAGGAATTGCCGCTAAGGATGGCTCTATCCTGAAAGAAGGAGCGCTGACCGTCGGGACCACCGGGGCAGGTCATTAGGTTTCGGGCAGCGGCTTATTGATAGGTGTGTTAACGCAAGGGAGTGAGCTGATGGAGAAGAAGAGTGGAGATGCTGGGCTGTGCTGCTCAAAGACGGTTACCTTACCCCGTTTAAACCGGCTTAGCCCCTCTTTGGAGAGTACGGCTCTGAAGATAATGGAGGAGTCGGGAGAACTGGCTCAGGCCATTGGGAAGTTTCGCGGACTTAACGGGGAGCGGTTGAGGGTCAAAGAGACTGAGGCCATGCAGATGGTGGCTCAGGAACTTATCGATGTGGCCCAGACAGCGGTGACGATGATGTTTGTTTTAGAGGAACAGTACGGTATCGACATTGAAAAGATCTTAGAGGAGCATGTCTGTAAACTTAAGCAAAAGGGCTATTGTGATTAATATGTGATTGATGAGAATGGGGGCTGTTTCCTATACTTTTGGCAAAAAGTAAGGGGACAGCCCCTGTACTATTTTGGGTTGTTTTGCCAGGCGGCGAAGCTTAATAAGTGCATAAAATTACAATTGATTTCGGTGAATGTTATAAAAATCATCCTTCTTGGGAAAGACTAGAAATAATTTATGAACTCAAGAGGTGATTTTGTTTGCCACACCGAAGATGCCGAAAAACCACGGCGATTTTCCTATGCTTGGTCATGACATTATTCTGGTGTCAAGGAATGGTATGTCCAGTCAATGGAGAATTAGGTACGAATACTTTTGAAATAGTGGATATCGAAGTTTTGGATGCGGTCCAAATCGTTGATCTCCAAGCAATGGGTGTCAACCGCGGCGAAGCGGAAAATAGGCTCAGGGAAACAGACAATAGTCCCGCAATGGAAGAAACGGTAACAGAACAAGAGGAAGCTGCTCTCAGTGATGAATTGGCTGTCCCAGAGGATGAACAGATGATCGTAGTGCAGAGTGGAGATACTTTATCAGCAGTTGCTCATCGGTATGGAACAACGATTGCCGAACTGATGAAGCTCAATACGATCAATGAACCCAACACCATCGGCGCAGGTCAGACACTGCGCATTCCCTCTAAAGGAGAGACAATAGCGGATTCAGCCGCGGAACCATCCCGCGGCAGAGCTCCGGTTATTCAAGTTACTCAGGAAGAGTTGGAACTCCTGGCCCGTGTGATTCATGCTGAGGCAAGAGGGGAAGATTTTGAAGGACAAGTGGCGGTAGGGGCAGTGGTGCTCAATCGGGTTGAGGATCAGCGTTTTCCCAATACGATCCATGATGTAGTGTATCAGCCGGGCGCCTTTACAGCTGTCCTCGATAAGCAAATCCATCTTACCCCCAACCAAAATGCTTATCGTGCGGCAGAGGCCGCTTTAAACGGCGAAGATCCCACCGGAGGGGCGATTTATTATTATAACCCCAGGACAGCCACGGATCGTTGGATTAAGACCCGGCCTGTGGTAAAAACCATCGGCAACCATACCTTCAGCATCTAATTGAATCAGAGGGACAGGTCCCTTGATTCAAATATCATTTCTACCTAACACCAAATATCAAGGTGGCACATATTCTAAAGGGAGAAGTTTGTCGTCGGGAGGGAGAAATGTGAGATTTACCTGGGATCAGGGAAATGGTTCCTTTGGACAGATGGACCCGAGAGTACCCCGCCGCCTTGATACCTACCAGGGAATGTCCATGGGAGGGATGCCTGGACAAAGTCCGGGATGGGGCCAAAGCGTTCATCCGTCAACCACGGCTGGGGGAGGCTATAACTATGGGCCGACCCCGGGTGGAATGGGAATGCCCTCCGCCGGGATGCCGCCGCTGGGTATGTCTGCAGGAATGCAGGGCATGGGTCCAATGGGTCCTTCCCCTGGAGGAAGTATTCGCAATAACTTAGGATCGGAGTTAAAAAAGCGAGGTTTTTTCCAAAAGGATGGCCAAATCAATAACTCACGTGGCGGGGTTTTTGGTGCCAAATCCTACAAATCAGCGACACAACCCCAGGGAGGAAAAACTATGACAGGTCCTTTTTCATTCTTAAGCAGCGGGGGTGGAGCGGGGGCTCCGGGGATGCAGCCCCGTCAATTGGTTTTGGAAGCTGCTCAGCCAGGCGTAAATGCCAATGGCATTGCCTCTATTTCCAATGATAATGTGTTTTCTTGTATCGCTAATTTGCCGTCGCCGAATTCTTTAGTAGGACGGGTGGGCACTTATGCGGCTTATCTTGTGGACAGCAAGGGTCAAACCGGATTTTTGGCCGGTGTCTTAAGGCCTGTGGGCAATGGCGTGTATCAAGCTCAGTTTCGCAGTCAGGTTCCTCTCCATCACTACAGCCGGGTCATTATTACCGTAGAGAATCCTCAACAGCTGGGCCATGTTCCCCAAGGTCCTATTATTCTGCAGGTGAGACAAGCACCGGGACCGATCCGTTTCCTGGCTCCCATTAAGAAAGCTGGAGGGTCTGTATGGGGTAAGGTTACCGGGTTGGTGCAGAGACGTTCCCCAGCCCCGGAGATTATGGAGGGGGTTGCCCCTGAAGGAGGAATGATTCTTCCCGAGGCAGGTGCTAATCTGCCGGGAGATTCGATCATAGAACCAACCCAGCCGTAAGCAGCATCAGCCAAAGTTTATGTAAAGCCCAGTGCAGGTGACAGTATAGTTTTGGGGTCAGAGGGAGCTCGGTTATAGCTGAGCTCCTTTCTTTATTGGCATAAGAAAAAGGCAATCATAATGATCAAGAACAGAAAGCCGATACTGCTTAAGGTGATGATGATGCCTAAAGTTTTCAAATGGATGGAGGATAATATGGAGTTTGCCGAAAAGACAATAAAGAAAAAGAGGGTAAGAGCAATGAAGCTGGCTCCTGCTGCCGGCGTGTTGAAGACAATGCCAAAATTCCTGCCCTGGCTCATAAATTACCCCCTCCATTGTTATTAATATTGGCTTGTTCGGTTAAGAACTGAGCAATGATGGTGATGACTGAGACGATTAAATTTCCTGGAACCCCGGGAAGTTGAAATAAGGGAACATTGAACACTGAGTCCGGTGTACCATCGAAGGTCCCAAAGGGACCGCTTATGGAGAGGGAAAAACTTAGATGGTCAGGAAAGAGGGGTTCATCTCCCCAGGATGCCGCCGAAGGGGCGGTCTGAAAGGCACCGCCGGGACGTATAGCCTGCCCCTGAGAGGTTCTCTGAATGAGATCAGCCAGTTGATCCAGAGTCAGGGTGACTGTATAGGACTCTGATGGAGTTCTTGGGGGAGAGGGGGGGGCCGCCACCAGGGAACGCTTGACCAGAAAGTTCATAAGAATGTCCAGGCCGGCCACCACCAGGCCGGCATAAGGCAGTTCCACCCTGGCCAGGGGGAAGAGAACGGCGGTGACCGGGACGAAGGGGATGTTGCGCTGGATAGGGCTGGTGACAAGCAGGGAGAGGGAGAGGGGAGCGACAGGCAGGGGGCAGATAGATTCATTCGCTATAGCCAAGTCACTCACCTCCTATCTTGCTTGAGGACTAAAAAAACCAGGTGTAGAGGATAAGAAACCCTCCGATGGTGATCACAATCAGAAAGGCCAGGAGGGTGACAGGGTGGAGAATCTGGTTTTCGAAGCGGGGACCGCAATAATTTTGGGGCCGCATCAGAAGATTCCCTAGCGTTCTTCGGGCAGACCGGGAATTTTAAAGCCCTGGGGCAGCTTTAGTCCGGGAGGAAGCTTCATATCCTTAGGAATTTCCATGGTCTTGGACTGCTGGCCCCCTCCTATGGATTCCAAAACCTTTTGGGCCATGTTTTTGATTTCGTCAGGCAGGGGAAGCTGATCGGCGCTGGGCATGCCATGGATGGTTGTAGTAATGGTGAGATTAACCATGGCCATGACCCGTTCAAAGCTTTGCTGGGCCTGAAAATAGGTGCGAATCAGGGGATGTTTGTTGATCAGGCGGACTTTAAGATCGATAAGGGCCAGAGCATCTTTTTCGGGAATGACCTTACTGATCATCTGAGTGGTAACGATTTGGCGTTCCTTTTCCTGATATTGGAGAAATGCTTCGTTGGCTTCCGGGTCGGCTTTGATGGCCGCCTCTGCGGAAAGGATAGCTTGTACTTCGGGGGTTTGTTTGAGCGCTTCCCCAAGTACCCTGGCCTTGTCAATGTAGCTCATTAATGGGGCACCTCCTTCGATTCCTTATACTAAAGTATGCTTTAGAGGTGGTGAAGGTGAGAAAGAAAGGTTCATCAATAATTCGTGAAAAAACTCTTTAATACATATTGACAGATCGTGACGGATCGTATAAACTGAGGCTAGTGGTAATACCACATACAACATACCACTAGAACGAGTGGTAAAAAGCACAAAGGAGGAAATGAGATGAGCAGCCATAAATTCTTATTGCATGAGGCTCAAGATGATGTTGGCGTCGCCGTGCAGGATATTAAGGCCGGCGAGAAAGTCATGGGCGTGGACATTCATAGCGGGGAAGAATTCCATGTCACAGCAAACCATGACATCCAACTGGGACACAAAATTGCTCTCAAAAGCAAGAAACAGGGTGAAAACTTAATCAAGTATGGTGAAAATGTGGGCAAAGTAACCCAGGATATTAAGGTGGGAGACTGGGTACATACTCATAACTTAAAGACTGCGAGGTGGGATTATGGAAACTAAGATCTTAGGCTATCGTCGGGACAATGGGCGTATCGGTATTCGCAACTATGTGCTTATTCTTCCTGTGGATGATTTGTCCAATGCTGCTTGTGAAGCAGTTGCCAACAATATTGCCGGAACTCTGGCACTTCCCCATCCCTATGGCCGTATCCAATTCGGAGCCGACCTTGAGCTGCATTTCAAGACCATTATCGGAGCGGGACGCAATCCCAACGTGGCGGCTGTCGTCGTTATCGGTATTGAACAAAACTGGGCGAAGCGAGTCGCCGATGGCATTGCTGAAACCGGTAAACCTGTAACCTACTTCGGTATTGAGGGCCATGGTGATTTAAAAACCATTGAAATGGCTTCCCGCAAAGCCCATGAATATGTAAAATACGCCACATCTTTAGAAAAAGTAGAATGTGAACTGAAAGATCTGGTGGTGAGCTTCAAGTGCGGTGAATCCGATACGACTTCGGGTCTTGCAGGAAATCCCACAGCAGGTGTAGTCGGTGACCGTTTGGTGGAAATGGGCGGCACGGTTATCTTTGGCGAAACACCTGAAACAACGGGAGGAGAGCATATTCTCGCTAAACATTTTGCTACGCCCGAACTTGCTCAGGAATTTTTGAGAGTCCATAAAGAGTATATGGATATGATTGAATCCAAAGGAGCCGATCTTTTAGGTACACAACCAACCCAAGGGAATATTGCCGGCGGTTTGACAACGATTGAAGAAAAAGCCATGGGCAATATTCAAAAGGCCGGCAAGGTCCCCATTATTGGTCTTTTGGAAATGGCAGAAGAGCCGACAAAACCAGGACGCTATTTCATGAATACTTCGGCAGCGGCAGCTGAATGTGTTACACTCATGATGGCAGCCGGAGCAACCCTTCATATTTTCATCACGGGTCAAGGCAATATCGTGGGCAACCCCATTGAACCTGTGATCAAAATGTCGGCGAATCCGAAAACTTGTGAATTTATGTCTGAGCATATCGATGTGGATATCAGCGGCGTGCTCAGCAGAGAGCTGACTCTTGATCAGGCGGCAGATAAAGTAATGGAATGCGTAGTGAAAACAGCACGTGGCTGCTTAACTGATGCCGAAGTGCTCAATCACAAGGAGTTTGTGCTTACCCGCCTCTATCCCAGCGCATAAAAATAGGGGTCGCTCATTCAAAAACAGCGATGGTAAAGGGAAAATCCAACTCTGAGTGAGGCAGGGGTGAAAGTGTGAAAACAATTGAATTGCCTTATGGGCATGGGACACAAGCTTGCTTGATACCCGATGATGTTGACTGTGTCTATGGTAGATTAAAATCGGTAGAGCCCACTGCTGAAGCCGGCGAACAAATTTCGGCAGCTTTACAAAATTTAATAGGGAATATCAATTTTGATAAACTAAGAAACGCAAAGTCAGTGGCTATCGCTGTGAGTGATATGACACGTCCTGTGCCCTCTCGCCTCATTGTGGAGAAGCTGCTGCCCTGGCTAGCCGAATTTGGAATCCATGGCGACCAAATTACAGTGCTTGTGGGTGGCGGACTGCATCATCCGGCAACTCAGGAAGAGATGAATTATATATTGGGTGAGGAATTGCCCAAAAAAATAAAACAAGTTCTTCCCCACGATGCGGATGACAGAGACTGCCTAAATTTTTTGGGCACCTCTCCCTTAGGAACTCCTGTCTATGTCAATCAACATTTTGCTCAGGCGGATTTTAAAATTGTGACCGGTATGGTTGATGCCCATCAATTTATGGGATTCACCGCAGGCGTTAAAGGTGCGGTCATTGGCTTAGGCGGAAGAGAGACGATCACAGGGAATCATGTCCGGCTTTTTCAACCCGGTGCTGAACTGGGGCAAATGGAAGGAAATCCGGCGCGGATCGATTTAGAGGATTGCGGCCGGATCATTGGGGTTGATATGATTGTCAATGTTGTACTTAATACCCAAAAGAAGGTCGTTAAAGCTGTTGCCGGTCATCCCAGGACAGCCCATGGTGTTGCGGTTGAATTTGCCAAGAGTATTTTTGGCGTACCGATGAGTTCGGCTGACATTGTCATCGCATCCCCGGGAGGGTTTCCGAAAGATATCAACGCCTATCAGGCTCAGAAAGCCTTAACCCCGGCCTTGCAGCTGGTTAAGCCGGGAGGAGTCATCATCTTAGTGGCTCAATGCAGCGAAGGGTCTGGAGAAGAAAGCTTTGCCAAGACCATGGCCTTATATGATAATCCGTCAGACCTTGTGACTTCCTTTAAAGAAAAAGAGTTTGTGATCGGTCCTCATAAAGCCTATCTTTGGACCAGAACATTTCTAAAAGCGAAAACAATCCTGGTGTCTGACAAAGTATCCCCGGAATTAGCCAAAGCTCTCATGGTTAAGGTTACGAAGAGCCTGCAAGAGGCCATTGATGATGTTATTCCTGATGATACAGCTGGTTTGAAAATAACGGTATTACCGAATGCCAACTCTGTTATTCCTATATTGAGAGATGAGAGTAACGAGACTGAAACATGATGAGCAGGCTAAGTGCTTCTTTTTAAAGAAGCACTTAGCAGCAATAACAATGTGTCTAAAAGCTAGTGAAAAGAAACATTTGAACAAATATCTATCAAACGAAGTACCTACCTCTTGATTTTATCGATCTTGATCATTTCCAAACGATGCGAAACTTCGAATAACATTTACCATAAATAAGTAAAGTTGCGATTTGGAGATAATAGGGAGGCTTTAGATTATGAAAAAGAACAAAGTTCTTTTAACATTTGTTGTCACACTAATAATCGTATCATTAGCGCTTACTGGGTGTAGCAAAGCGAGCTCTGGTGATTCTGCAAAGTATCCTAGCAAACCTGTTAATATGATAATAGCTTTTAGTGCTGGTGGTTCCAGTGATGTTCAAGCACGTATCATGCAAAAGTATTGGAATGAACTCGTTCCTGAGCAACCCTGGGTATTCAAATATACTACGGGTGCAGGCGGAGCTATTGGCTTTGCAGAAATGGCCAGATCGGCACCGGATGGATATACGATAGGCGGGGTTAATGTACCTCACATGGTTCTTCAGCCTCTGGGCCAGGGGGCTCAGTTCAAAATCGAGGACTTTGAATACATAGCTCAGGTAGTGAACGATCCTCAAGTCATTGCAGTTCTTAAAGATAGTAAATTTAACTCAGTTCAAGAAGTAGTGGACTATGCAAAGGCGAATCCAGGGAAACTGAAGGTGGGTATTGTGGGAACCTTCACAGGTCATCATCTAATGCTCCTGGAACTTCAGGAAAAGACGGGCATAGAACCTGCTCAAATCGTCTACAAGGGTGCTGCTGATCAGAATGCTGCTCTTTTAGGCGGCGAACTGGATATTATGATCGGTAATGTGAATGATGTAATGCGCAGCTTGGATATGATAAAAGTTTTGGGAATCGCAGCCGAGGAAGAGCACGAATTCCTGCCAGGTGTCCCGACACTGAAAGAGCAGGGAATTGATATTGTATCTGATATTCGCCGCGGTTTCGTTGTTCCTAAAGGGACAGATCCTGAAGCCCTTCAGTTTTTACGCGATGTCTTCAAGAAGATAAATGAGAACCCTCAATACATAGCGGATATGAAAAAGGCTGGGCAGCCAATGGAATACATGCCGGGTGAAGATTTTGAAAAGTATGTGTACGGCCAAAACGATAAAGCCGAGAATCTGCTTAAGAAGTTCGGGTTAATTAAGTAAACACTATAAGTAAACAATGCCAATAACTGATTTGTTGTAGGGGCGAGGACTATTCGCCCCTTTTAAAAAGGAGGTTGCCGGGGTGTGGGAATATTTGTTGCCAAGTCTTATTAATATTTTTTCTCCTTTTAATTTATTTCTTTTGATAGCAGGCATTGCCGGAGGTATTATTATCGGTGCACTTCCCGGCTTAACAGCAACTATGGGAGTAGCGCTGATGGTTCCTGTCACATTTGCAATGAATCCGATCAGTGGTCTTATTATGTTAGGTGGTATTTATCAAGGTGCAATCTATGGTGGTTCAAACTCAGCCATTTTGATTAATACTCCGGGAACTCCTTCTTCCGTTGCGACTACCTTTGACGGCTGGCCAATGACTCAAAAGGGTAAAGCTCCGGAGGCATTAAATACAGCTCTGGTTGGATCGGCTTTTGGGGGGATTGTCGGTGCTATATTCCTCTTGCTTCTCGCCGGACCGTTGGCTCGATTTTCGCTGATGTTCGGTGCCGCAGAATTCTTTTGGCTCTGTATATTTGGCTTGAGCACCATTGCTGCTATGTCCCAGAACAACATAGCCAAGGGGCTTGTGGCCGCCGCTTTGGGGATGTTAGTTGCAACAATAGGTTTGGATCCGGTTGGAGGAGCCCCACGATTCACTTTCGGAAATTATTCTCTTGTTCAGGGAATTGAAGTCATTCCAGCGATGATCGGTTTGTTTTCTTTTTCTCAGGTGATCAGACTGGTGGGCAGCAGTAATGAAAATATCGCTTCTTATACTCAAGAGAAAGGAGTCATATTTCGGGTCCTGCGCTCTGTATTTTTGAAGTGTAAGGCTAACCTTCTCCGGTCATCTTTGATCGGGACTATGATTGGTATCCTGCCTGGGGCTGGCGGAGAAATCGCTTCGATTATTTCCTATAATGAAGGGAAACGCTGGGATAAAAACCGCAGCCAGTACGGGAAAGGTTGTATGGAAGGCGTGGTAGCCAGTGAAACGGCCAATAATGCTGTGATTGGCGGTAGCTTAATTCCAATGCTGACACTGGGAATTCCCGGAAGTGCTGTAGCGGCGATCATCATGGGCGCCTTGTTAGCTCATGGAATAGTGCCTGGATTTAAGATATTTGAAACGAATGGTGAATTAGCTTATACCTTTATCAACTCTCTTATTATAGGAAACCTATTCATGGTAGTCATAGGTGCAATCCTTATTAAAGGAATTGCGAAGGTTCTTAATATCCCGACCCCTTATATCGGCGTTGCCATTGTTGCTTTAGCAGCGATAGGTTCTTACGCAATCAGGAATAGCATGCTTGATGTTGTCGTAATGCTGGTTTTTGGTCTAATAGGATATTTGAGCGATAGAATTGGCCTTGATGTTGGAACAATGGCTTTGGGTATTATTCTTGGCCCGATTGTTGAAGATAATTTTACTAAGGCTATTGCGCTGGGAACGGCAGATGGCTCTGTCCTCGGCGGCTTCTTTGGTAGCACTATCTCGGTTATTTTGATTATATTAACCCTGGCCTCAGTATTTTCACCCTATTTGATTGGTAAACGGCTGGCTAAAAAGGGGGCGAATCAAAATGACTAAGAGTAGGACAGATATTCTAGCCGGCTTAGCATGCCTTGTTGTAGCACTGGTGTTTTATATTCAAGGCATGGATTTAAGTCCGAAAGCTGACCTTTACCCCAAAATACTGGAAATCTTTGTTGCCGTGATGGGGGTATTTTTAATTACTCGGGGGGCGCTAACTGCTAGAACCTCTTCAAAGGTTGAAGAAGTAGATTTTGATAGGATTAAGGGCATTGTTATCGTTATCGCTTCTATTCTGTATGTAGCAGCTATTTACTACATTGGGTTTTATGTATCAACGCTTTTTTTCCTTGTTCTTTGCTCGTGGTACTTAAGCCAAAAGGGTCTAAACATCAGAGCCTTCAGTATATCAGGCGGGTTTGGTTTATTCCTGACAGTATTATTGTATCTTTTATTTACAGCAATTCTTAAAGTTCCAACACCTGAAGGCATATTATTCTAGTAGTAATTAAAGTAATAAAACGAATTAAACTAATTATGATATGAATAGAAGGGTCAATAAACCTAAAAGTAAATCGTTTATTGGCCTTTTATTGTGGGAAGTGGTATTATATATTACCAGAGAGTAGTGTAAGGGTGGTATAGATAGTGTTTGAACCAGTTAAAACTCATGGTAATCTATCTGAGGAAATTGTGAAACAAGTTGTCCAGAGTATCAGTAACGGTGAACTTAAGCCAGGGGATAAACTGCCTGCTGAACGGGAAATGTGCAATGTGTTTTCGGTAAGCAGAACAGTGGTCCGTGATGCCTTGAAGACTTTGGCAGGGCTGGGCATGGTTACGATTCGCCATGGTCTGGGGGCTTATGTCAATGAGGTGGATGAACAAGTCGAGGATGTATCACGGTTAGCGGCACTGCTCCAGATAACCCAGGGTACTTTTGATGAAATATTTCAAGTTCGAGAAATATTAGAAGGGTATGCGGCATTATGGTGTGCTCAAAATGCCGATGATAAGGACATCGAAGAGCTTGGAAAGATCGTC
Organism: Desulfitobacterium sp. LBE; assembly: GCF_007830365.1. Classification (NCBI taxonomy): domain Bacteria; kingdom Bacillati; phylum Bacillota; class Clostridia; order Eubacteriales; family Desulfitobacteriaceae; genus Desulfitobacterium; species Desulfitobacterium sp. LBE. Next base: position 4,408,553 of record NZ_VLKD01000001.1, read on the forward strand.
AAGAGGGGTAAAGAGCTGGGCTCTGCCAGTGATGGTAAGCTTGCTTTACTTGATGCAGAATTCCATCTTAAGATTGCTGAAGCATCGGGCAATAAAGTCCTCAAGCGTCTGATGATTAACATCCTGGATTTAACCGGAGAAATCAGAGACAGCAGCTTTAAGATTCCCGGACGTCAGTATTTGTCCGTTTTAGAGCATGAAGCGATTTATGAGGCAATTAAACAGCGTGATCCGGAGTTGGCGTTTCAGAAAATGATCAAACATATTGAAACTGTGGAAGATGATCTTCATTCGAACGCTCATGTGAGGGAGAATACCTGGGATGAATAACCAATCAGTTCAGGCAGGTTAAGGACAGGATGATAGATCAGGAGGAGGTTGCGGGAATGAGTCAGATGTTCTCTGATCAGGCAGTAAATGATTTTTGCCAAAGGCTTTTAGAAGCAAGTGGTGTGCCGGCAACTGATGCCGAAATTGTTTCATCCATATTGGTGGATACGAGTCTGGAGGGTATCGATACCCATGGGATTAGCCGCTTACCGGTTTATCTGAAGTGTCTGTTAAAGGGGCGCATCAACCCAAAGCCCAAGATCCAGGAAACCATCGATGCTGCCGTGGCCCGTGTGGACGGTGATAACGGACTCGGCCAATTAGTTGCTTATCGCGCTATGAATAGTGCTATCGACCTGGCAAAAATCTATGGTATAGGTTTTGTAACGGTGAAGAACAGCAATCATTTTGGAGCGGCTTCTACCTATTGCAAATTAGCTGCCGCGCAACAAATGATCGGGCAAGCCTATACCAACTCACCGAGCGGTATTCCGCCTTGGGGAGGGAGGGCTCCCTATTTTGGCACCAATCCAATCTCATATGGATTTCCTCATGCCGAGTATCCGGTTGTCGTCGATATGTCTTCATCTACGGTGGCTCGCGGCAATATTATTTTAGCGGCTAAAAATGGTGAGGAGATTCCGGAGGGCTGGGCGATCGACAAAGACGGGAAAGCTACGATAAATGCCAAGGCTGCACTGGAGGGCGCGGTTTTGCCCATCGGCGGAGCGAAAGGCTATACCTTGGCTTTGGCAGCCGAGGTGATGGCGGGCATCATCAGCGGTTCTGCTTACGGATCTCATGTGGGCTGGATTTATGATGAAGGCAGAGAACCGGTGAATATCGGTCATAGTTTTTTGGCCATAAATATTGCCAAACTGATACCGGTTGAAGAATTCAGCCAAAGGATGGGTGATATGATCCGGGAAGTTAAGGCAATACCGAAGGCTGAAGGGATTACGGAGATTCGGATTCCGGGTGAAAGGCGGCAGGCCAACGCCGAGCAGCGCAAACAAGACGGAATACCGGTTGCCGAGGGGCTGTTGCAGGAGCTTAATATGCTGGCTGAAAAATTGGCAATCCCTATACTCTCATTTTGCCCTCATGGGTAGTAATTATATGAGAGAAATTCTCGGCGAGGGAGGGATTGGGAAGAGATACGTAGAATACTGGCTTATTGAAACATTGCAAAAGGGGATGACCACACAGTATGCGGACGTATCGGATTGAAATTCGTTTAATTCAACTTTCGGTGTTTTTAAGTGTGCTGGTAGTGATTGCCGGCTTTTTAGGATTATGGGACAATAAAGACCAGGGGCAAGCTGCCGCTCCTCCCGGGCAGGAAGAACCGGCACCCGCTTTGGAGAATACGAAAGTCGTGGCCATAGGAGATTCCTTTACCTTTGGTTATCCTGGCAATACGGAAAATTCCTGGCCGGCGGTTTTGGGGCAGACCTCCCAGATTGAAGTGGTGAACAAAGGGCTGAAAAGTCAGACTGCCCAGGACCTTTACTCCCGTTTTGATGCGGATGTGCTCGCTGAAAAGCCGGGCCGGGTGATTATTTTTGTGGGGAACGGCGATGCCATTAAAGAGGTACCCCTTGAGACCTTCCAACAGCATATAAAGGCTATGGTGGAAAAGGCTGAGAGCAATCACATTATTCCGATTCTCGCCTTGCCCTTACCTTATACAGGAGTTCAAAACACCATTAAGGAATTCAGAGAATGGGAATCAAGCTATGCTAAAGAAAAGAATATTCTCGTTTTAGATTTTGCGACCGTGCTCATGGATGCCGACAATGTATACTTGGAGGGGTTATTATCCAAGGAGGCCAATTACCCGTCCAAAGAAGGCTATAAGCTTATGGGGGAATATGCCTCACGAGTACTCGATTAGGTGAATCAAGGGGACAGGTACCGTTTTTCAATATGAAAAACGGTACCTGTCCCCTTGATTCACTAGTGGAGAAAGCTTATTCCGGCAAAGAAGAGATATCCCAGGACTCCTCCTAAGAGGGCGTAGCGGGGATGGCGTTCACGGGAAAGGGGCCAGAGCTCCGCAAAAACCAGGAAGGCCATAGCCCCCCCGGCCAGGGCAAGAAAAAAGGAGAGGGAATTTTGCACACTGTCAATAGCCAATAAACCGATCAGGGCTCCAAAAGGGGTGAAAAAGGCAATCCCAAAATTCAAAAGAAGTATTTTCCAGCTTTTTATGCCCGCCATTTTTAGGGGAGCTGTGGTAGCCATGCCCTCCGGCAGATTATGTAAGGTAATGGCCATAGCAATAAGAACCCCCAAATCCTCTGTGGCCTCTTGCCCAAGGGCGATGGCCATGCCCTCAGGGAGGTCGTGAAGCGCGATTCCCGCAGCCACTAAGAGTCCGATGCGTTTCAGCCGTTGGCGCCGCGGGAGGGGCAGGGAAGGGGGAGAGGCATTAAGCTTTTGATCAGCCAGTTTCATAAAGGCTAAACCGATGATAAAGCCAAGGATGACCTGGCTTAGGGGGCCGATCTGCCAGGCTGTAGGGAGCAGGTCCAGGGAAACGACAGCAAGCATCACACCCCCGGCTCCGGCAAGCAACATCGCCAATACCTGCTCTTTAGGGCGGCCGAACATTAACACCACCAGGCTGCCCAGGGTTGTGGCAAGCCCGGCAATGGTACTGACCCAGAGGATAGGGAGCCAATCCTGCATGAGCTATTCCTCCTCAAAAAGTAAGAACCTAAGTCTACTTTATGAAAAAAAGGATTAAACTATGTCTAAACCCATACTCACCTTGGACATAATGAAATTAGAAGGATTTGTTGCAAGGAGAGAGAGGGTTCTGGGCGTGAAAGAGTTTAAACAGGCTGATTATTTTAAAAGGATAGAGATAATACTTATTATTTTCCTGACGGTGCTTTTTCAGGTGGAGGTTTTTCATTCTTCGTTTGCCTATGCACGCTCTGTGGAGCAAGCGAAGGATCTGCTGGAGGTTGCGCAGATGGCGGAGAATGGAGAAGACCTGATTCGTTTTCATGTGATAGCCAATTCGGATGCCGAGGAAGATCAGGCTCTTAAGCGGGCTGTACGGGATGCCATTCTTGAAGAGATATCTCCACAGCTGGCCCAATCCCAGTCTTTGGAGCAGTCCCGCCGGATCTTGACAGAATTGCGTCCGCTTATGGAAGAAATCAGCCGGAAAGTTATTGCGGCTTGGAGCAAAGATTATTCGGTTAAAACCGAATATGGCGAATTTATCTTTCCGACGAAGTCTTATGGTTCTTTGATTCTCCCGGCAGGGGAGTATGAGGCAGTACGAGTTGTCATCGGTGAAGGAAAGGGTTCCAATTGGTGGTGTGTGCTTTTTCCGCCTCTATGCTTTGTGGATATTGGTCATTCCACAGCCCAGCCTGTGGACGGGAAACCTGGGATACCCTATGAGAAGCCTAAGGTAAGATTTTGGATCGTGGAGAAACTTGTTCAACTGTTCAAAAAGTGAAAAAAGGGGACAGGGGTGAAAAATGGGGACAGGTACCGCTTTTCATAATTGAAAAACGGTACCTGTCCCCATTTTTTCACTAGAGACCGAGGATTTCTTTGAGTTTGCGGGATTGGGTACGGCTGACGGGGACTTCGCTGCGCTCATGGTCATCCACCACGATGGAGTAGGTGCCGTTGAAATAGGGGATGAGCTCGCGCATGCGTTTAATATTGACCAGGTAACAGCGGTGGGTGCGGAAAAAGAGATTCGGATTCAGGCGGGCTTCCAATTCTCTCAGGGTAAAACGGGTGAGGTAAGACTCTTTTTGAGTTTTGGCAAAGACATTGTCTTTATCTGTATAGATATAAACAATTTCCTCAGGGCGGAGAAGAATGGTTTTGCCCCGTTGCTCTACCGGGATGACTTCCAGAGGGCGGATGGTGCTATTCTCTGGAGGTTGTTTGGGGAGGGGGGTGTCGGTGGCGGTTGTGGGTTCGTCAGGTTCGGATAAAGAGGGTGAGGCAGGCGGGGTGCCGGCACCATGTTGAATGAAAAGTTTTTTAATGGCTTGATCAAGGCGTTTGGGGTTAATGGGCTTTAATAGATAGTCCAGGGCGTTTACACAGAAGGCATCTACGGCAAATTCTTCATGGGCTGTGATAAAGATGATGGCTGGGGAACTCTCTTTCTCTTTGAGTTGTCGAGCAAGGTCGATTCCTTTAAGTCCAGGCATATCAATATCCAGAAAAACTACCGAATATTCCAGGTTATTGATCAGTTCTAAGGCCTCGATGGCGTTGGCCGCTTCTCCGATAACCTGAAGATCCGTATAGTCTTGGAGTAAATAGCGAAGCTCTTTGCGGGCGGGGGATTCATCGTCGACAAGTAATGCACGTAACTTCAAGAGTCCCACTCCTTTCTGCGGTGGTATGAAAAAACTAGTTCTTTTTTCATACTATTCTGATAATATTCTAAGATTCCTTCTTTTTCAATGTGAAAAAATTAAAATGGGGATTTCCTGGAGGACCTGTACTATTTCTCCGGACAAAGCATAGCATTAAATAGAAAAGCCGATATCCAGGGCGACAGAGATCCATGAAGTTGGATAGGAGGAAAAAGCATGAAAAAATACTTATTTTACTTAGGAGTGCTTTTAATAGCGACCTTTCTTGTCGGGTGTGGAACACTGCAAACTCTGGTGAAAGAAGACAGTGAGCCCTCTTCTTTTGCAGATTGGATTGGCAGTGCCAATGAAGAAGTGAATGTCCCGGCCACCAGCAATCTTGGGGATGGTAAAATGATCAGTCTTTATTTTCCTGATTCAACGGGCAAGCAGCTTATCAAAGAGGAACGGAATATCCCGAAAACCTTAAGTCTGGCCCGCGAGACGGTAACTCAATGGCTAATGGGGCCTGCAGTTCAGGGCGAGGCCCAGGCGGCAGTGGATCCCGCCACAACCCTGCTGGATATTGCTATAAAAGATGAAGTGGCTATCGTTGATCTGAGTCGGGAATTCACGCAAATGCATGGCAATGTCAACCAGGAAGTTGCAGTGTATGGCTTAGTGAATACTCTCACTCAATTTCCCACCGTTCGGGAGGTCACCTTTAGAGTAGAAGGCAAACCTTTGACCCAATTGGGCAGCCTTGATGTGACCCGATTATCCTATCGGGAAGGGTTGGTCAAAGGTGGAGGAAATCTCTCGGGAGGCAGCAACAGCGTAGTCTCTCCTGCACTCCCCTCCAATACAAATACAAATACCAATACAAATACCAATACAAATACAATGGACTCTCCCAGCGGGCTCAATATTTTCTCTTCTCAGCTATCGGCCAGCTAGTGCCTTGCGAGTGTTTCGATGCATGAAACTGAGTTTCATTATAGGAGTAAAAAGAAGAAGCTCATCATTAAGTTTGAAAAGTATTATAATATAAATTCTTCATTTTGAATAGGGTTAAGTGAAATTATTTTAATCATCCAGGCTTTTATTGGCCTGGATGATTCTATGTAGGTCATGATTTTTTATAAGCGGTAAAAGTGCAAAATTTCATAAAAAAGATCTTAAGGCATGTTTTTTTTCTCCAATTTATGCTAGAATAGAAAAAATAAAAAGATTGAAAATTATAAAAATTTTCTACTTAGAGGGGGTAGAGGAATGGAAGTTAATGAGGAGTTAAGTAGAGAACTTGAGGAGGCCATACGCCGTTCGAATACCGTCATCTATCGCAGGGGGCAAGCCCTTCTGGCGGAGATGGGCATTTCAAATCCTCAATTTAATACGTTGCTGGCTCTTTATGAGTTTGGGCCATTGACAATGGGAGATTTGGGGAAGCATTTGTTTACTGCCTGCAGTACCGCCACGGATTTGGCCGATCGTTTGGAACGGGATGGCTTGGTAGAAAGGATTCGTGATTCTAAGGATCGCCGCATTGTCAGGATGCATTTGCTTACTAAAGGGAAAAAGATGGTTGAAGTGATTATGAACGAGCGCTATCGTTTCCTGGAAGAAGTCTTAGCGGGCTATACAGCTGATGAGCACCGGCTCATCCTCGAAAGCCTTAAACACTTGATTGACCGGGTGGAGAGAACGGATAAGACCTATCCCGTAGAGCTGGAAGCCGTTCGAAATATAAAGAAAAAGTTAATTTTAAGTCCCTCATAAAGGTTTTTTATGACGAGGTGTCGAATACTCCGACTCATGTAGCTTTGGATGAAACCAACCCATTCACTTAAAAGCATCATGGGACATACGGAGGAAATCAGCATGACAAGCTGGGACATCATCAAGTATATTGAATGGATTGAGAAGAAGGATCCTTTAACCTGCAGCCATTGCAGTAAATCTGCTGAGTATGCGATATTCCTCGGTAAAAACATCGCTCTGGCAGCCGATGAATTAGCAGTATTAAGTATTGCCGCCCCCCTTCATGATTTAGGTAAGATTAAAGTTCCCGATGAAATTCTCGGGAAGCCGGCTTCCTTAACCCAGGAGGAATTTAAGGTGATTCAATGCCATCCTCTTTGGGGTGCTGAGATGATCTTAGATAATGCCGGGAAGAATCTTGACTGGCTGCGTGTGGCTGAAATTATCCTCAATCATCATGAACGGTTTGATGGCTGCGGATATCCGGCAGGCATAGGCGGCAGACAGATCCCTTTTCTGGCTCAAATTGTTTCCATCGCCGATGCTTATGATGCTATGACATCGGATCGCCCTTATCGCAGTGCCATGTCGGAGGAACAGGCCAGAAGGATTTTGCAGCATGAGGGCGGCAAGCAATTCCATCCCGACTTAGTCGAAGAATTCGTCAGGTTAATTGCATAAATGAAGTGAAAGCGAGGAGCTATTCCTCGTTTTTTGTTTGACTAAAGTTTTCTTTGTTCTGTGGTTTTTTGGATGAAAAGAGAGTAGCATATAAATGGAAGTTCAGCTGGTAACTGAAGCGGGACCAAGGGGAGGAATTAAATTGGCTCAGCATGTAATTGGGATGTTTGATTCGGGAGTGGGCGGTTTGACGGTCATGAAAGAGATAGTGACCCAGCTTCCGGATGTTCAGATCATTTACTTCGGAGATACGGCTCGTGTGCCTTATGGGAATCGGAGTAGGGAAGAACTGATTCATTTCGGAGAAGAAATTATCTCGTTTTTAATTGAGCAGGGAGCCGAGGCTATAGTGGTGGCCTGCAATACCAGTTCAGCCAATGCGGTGCCGGTGTTGAGGGAACAATTCAATTTACCTTTGATTGGAACGATTGAACCAGGGGCGAAGGCGGCGATTCAGGCAACGGCAACAGGGAACATCGGGCTGATTGCCACAGAAGCCACGGTGCGCAGCAAAGCCTATTCCTCCGCGGTGAGGCGGATATTAAGCAAGCGGCGGGGCGGGCATGCCATTGAATTGGTGAAGGCCCAGGCTTGCCCTCTTTTCGTCCCCTTGGTGGAAGCGGGGCTTTCCCATTCACCGGAGGCCAGAGGAATCGCCCGTACTTATCTGGCTCCTATTCAGGAGGCTCAGGTTGATGCGTTGATTCTCGGGTGTACCCATTACCCTTTCCTGGCACCCGTCATCCAGGAAATCCTCGGGGAAGAAATAATTTTAGTGGATCCGGCTCAGGCCATGACGGAGGAGTTGAAGGAAGTTCTCAAACAGTTGGAGTATAACCGGGAAAGTGGGCAAGAGACCCATAAGGCCCCCGGCCATCACCGCTTTTTTGTAAGCGGGGACCCGGTGTTGTTTGAGCGGGTAGGGAATACTTTGCTTCCCGATCAGATTCACGATGTAAACCAGGTGAACTGGAATCGATAGACCGATGAGCTATCCGGAGGAGGGATGGTAAGTGGAAGGGAAAACCTTGGTGCTGGGGGTTATTGGAGCGGATGTCCATGCGGTAGGGAACCGGATCCTGGATTATGCGTTTACTCAAGCAGGGTTTAAGGTGATCAATATAGGGGTCCTGGCCTCTCAGGAGGAGTTTATCCGGGCGGCTATAGAGACGGCTGCCTCGGTGATTATGGTGTCTTCCCTTTATGGACATGGCGAATTGGATTGCCGGGGACTCCGGGAAAAGTGCCAGGAGTCAGGTATCGGAGATATTCTGCTCTATGTGGGAGGGAATCTCGTCGTAGGGAAGCAGGAATTCAGTGAGGTTGAAAAGCGCTTTTTAGCGATGGGATTCAATCGGGTTTATCCTCCCGGAACCATGCCTGAGGCAGCTATTGAAGATCTGCGCAAGGACTTGGAGCTATAGGAGGGATGAATGGTGCAGGAAATCCTTCTCATCGATTTTGGCAGCACCTACACCAAAGTAACCATCGTGGACCTGGAGCGGGAAGAGATTATCGGGACGGCGGCCGCGGGGACAACCATTGCAAGCAATATTATGGAGGGGCTCAACCATGCCTTAGCTCAGATTCCCCAACCTCCGGGGGGCTGGAATTTTGCCCGGAAGCTGGCCTGCAGCAGTGCCGCTGGGGGATTGAGGATGATGGCCAGCGGACTGGTCAAGGAATTGACTGCTGAAGCCGCCCGCCGGGCTGCCCTGGGAGCAGGCGCCCGGGTGCTGGAAGTTTTTAGCTATGAATTGACTTCTGAAGATATTGAAAGAATAGCCCAAGCTCAGCCGGATATCCTTCTCTTAGCAGGAGGCACGGATGGGGGCAATAAAGAGATTCTCTTAAAGAACGCGGAAAAGCTCCTGGAGCTGCCTTTCTCGCTGCCTGTGGTGGTAGCGGGAAATAAGGTTGTTTCTTCCCAGGCGGCGGAGATAGTGCGTTGTAAGCACGATCCGGTAGTGGTGGCGGGAAATGTCATGCCGGAGCTTAATGTGCTGGAAGTAGAGTCGGCACGGGATGCTATCCGGGGAATTTTTCTGAATCAGATTGTCCGGGCCAAGGGACTGGACAAGGCGGAGACCTTTATTGAACGGGTGATGATGCCCACTCCGGCGGCTGTTCTTTCTGCCGCGGAACTATTGTCTCAGGGCTATGGTGATGAAAAAGGCTTGGGTGAGCTTTTGATCATTGACGTGGGAGGGGCCACGACGGATATTCATTCCATTGCCGCCGGGGAGCCCAGCAAGCCGGGAGTGATGCTGAAGGGGCTGCCGGAGCCCTATGCTAAGCGCACGGTGGAAGGGGATCTGGGGATGCGCTATAGCGCGGAAGCTCTGGTCGCTGCCTCAGGCAAACGCTTGCATCAGGTTTTGGGCTGGCGGGACGAGGAGATACAGGAACAGTTGGGCTTTGTTCAGGCTGATCCTTGGCGGGTTCCCCAGAATGAACGGGAAGCCTCTTTTGATACGGCTATGGGCAGGATGGCTGTAGAGCTGTCTATGAAGCGCCATGTAGGAACCCTCCAGGTAGTCTATGCTCCTTTTGGTGTCAGCTATGTCCAGCAAGGCAAGGATTTAACTCAATTACCGGTGGTAGTGGGAACCGGCGGAGTCCTTCTGCATCATGGGGAACCCTTGGCAGTTTTGCGCGGCGCCCTTTTCAATGCCGCAGAACCTACTTTTCTTAAGCCTCAAAACCCGGATTTCTATTTGGATCAAGATTATATTTTGGCCTCCATGGGACTGTTGCGGGAGGTTAATCCCCTTGTTGCCCTGCGTTTGCTGAAGAAGTATTGTGTAAAGCTCTAAAGACAGAGGAGGTCAGATCAGTGGATCTAACGAATCGGATGATGGAGCCGGAAGAGTTCGCCCGCCAGCGTCAAGAGGTATTGAACCAATGGGCCACTGGGAGGGACGTGGATTTCGAGGAAGCGGTGGCTTATCATAAAAACCTGCCCAGAAGCAAGAACTTTAGCTATAAGCTGGCAGAGGGTAAAGCCAGGGGAATCACCTTTGCCCAGCCCCGGGCCGGAGTCGCTCTTCTCAATGAGCATTTGGAGCTCTTGCGCTTTTTAGAAGAGGAAGGGGAGGCGGATTTCCTCCCGACCACCATCGATTCTTACACCCGGCAGAACCGCTATGGGGAGGCTCAGACCGGAATTGATGAGAGCCGCCTGGTGGGGCGTTCCATGCTCAATGGTTTCCCGGCAGTTAATCATGGGGTGTCAGCCTGCCGCCGGTTGATTGAACACCTCAAGGTGCCGGTTCAGGTTCGGCATGGCACTCCGGATGCCCGGCTTTTGGCGGAGATTACTTTGGCGGGAGGGTTCACCGCTTACGAAGGGGGAGGTATCTCCTACAATATTCCTTATGCTAAAGATGTTTCCATCGAGAAGTCTATAAAATATTGGCAGTATGTGGACCGCCTGGTTGGCATGTATGAGGAAAAGGGTGTCAGTATTAATCGGGAGCCTTTTGGTCCTTTGACCGGTACTCTTGTGCCTCCTTCAGTATCCCATGGGGTGGCAGTGATCGAAGGTATCTTAGCAGTTGCTCAGGGAGTACGGAGTCTGACCCTGGGCTACGGTCAGTGCGGTAATCTCCTGCAGGATGTGGCGGCAATCCGGACTTTGCCCTTATTGGCTGCTGAATATCTTAACAAGCTGGGCTATACTGATTTTGATATTACTACGGTCTTTCATCAATGGATGGGAGGTTTCCCTCAGGACGAGGCCAAGGCTTACGGTGTCATCTCCTGGGGAGCGGCAGCTGCAGCTTTAGGGAAAGCCACGAAGGTTATTGTCAAATCTCCTCATGAAGCCTTGGGCATCCCCACCAAGGAAGCTAATGCGGCGGGAATCCGTACGACGAAGCAGATCCTGAACATGCTGAAGGACCAGAGCTTGCCGATGACTGAGGAGTTGGCCTTAGAGGAAAAGATGATCGGGGAAGAGACCCGGGCGCTCCTGGATAGAACCCTTGATTTAGGAGAAGGGGATATGGCTGTGGGAGCGGTCCGTGCCTTCCAGGCGGGGGTTATCGATGTGCCTTTTGCCCCCAGCCGCTATAATGGGGGGAGGATTCTGCCGGCGCGGGATTCCCAGGGAGCTGTGCGGGTGCTGGAGTTTGGGAATCTGCCTTTCTCTGAGGAGATCAAGGAATTTCACCGGGAGCGGATTGCCCGGCGGGGAAGGGATGAAGGCAGGGAGCCCTCCTTCCAGATGGTTATTGATGATATCTATGCCATTGGCAAAGGGATGCTGGTGGGGAGGCCGCGCAGCTAATCAGACAGAGGAGGTCTTATCTGTGAAGATTGTTGATATGATCGCTTCGCCGGGCTTAACAGGGTTTTACTTTGATGATCAGCAGGCGATCAAAGCCGGGGCGGGTCACGATGGGTTTGCCTATACGGGGGCTCCTGTGACCCCTGGATTTCGTGCTGTTCGTCAACGTGGGGAGTCGATTTCGGTGATGCTCATCCTGGAGGATGGGCAGGTAGCTTTTGGAGATTGTGCAGCGGTTCAGTATTCAGGGGCTGGGGGGCGTGATCCTCTTTTTTTGGCCCATGATTTTATCCCGATGATTATGGAAGAGCTCCGCCCTAAGCTGGTGGGGAAGGAACTGGATTCTTTCCGGAAGCTGGCAGACAGTATCGAGCATTCCCGGCGGCCCACTGGGGAACCCTATCATACAGCCATTCGCTATGGGGTGAGCCAGGCCATTCTGGATGGGGTGGCTAAAGCCAAAAAGCTGACCATGACGGAAGTGATCCTCGGGGAGTATCAGCTGCCTTTGGTGCTGGAGCCGGTGCCCATATTCACACAGACCGGGGATGAGCGGTATGCCAATGCAGACAAGGCCATAATCAAACGGGCCGGAGTGCTGCCCCATGCTCTCATCAATAATGTGGAGACTAAGCTGGGCAAGCATGGCGAGCTGCTGCTGGAGTACGTGAATTTGCTGAGGGAGCGGGTGATTCGTCTGGGTGATGAAGCTTACTGGCCTATCCTGCATATTGATGTTTATGGAACCATCGGGATGGCTTTTGCGGATGATGTGGAGCGCATGGTGGAGTATTTCGGGGATCTGGAAAAAGCGGCGGAACCCTTTCCTTTGCGCATTGAAGGCCCTATGGATGCAGGAAATAAGGAAGGACAGCTGAAGCAGCTTAAGAGGCTGCGTGAAGCCCTTAAGGAGGCGGAAGTTAAGGTCGAGGTGGTTGCCGATGAATGGTGCAACACCTATGAAGAAATTGTAGAATTCGTAGATGCCCAAGCGGCGGATATGGTTCAGATTAAAACTCCGGATCTGGGTGGGATTCAGAATACTATCGAAGCGGTGCTCTATGCCAGGAAGTTTGGAGTGGGTGCTTATGTGGGCGGTTCCTGCAATGAGACCGATGCCGGTGGCCGGACTGCCGTCCATGTAGCGTTGGCGACCCGCCCTGACCAAATGCTGGCCAAGCCCGGAATGGGTGTGGATGAAGGGTATATGATTGTGCATAATGAGATGAATCGGACTTTGGAGCTTTTGCGCTATAAAGCCGGGTTGAAAGCATCAGGCTGTAAATCATAAGGTTATAAATCCTAAGGTAATGCAAAATCCTTGGTATTTCTTCCGGATAGTTATAAGATAATAACATAGGGCATGATGACAGAAGTTATGTGGAGAGGCTTGGAAGCGAATGAGCAAAATTGGGTTGACTACGACAGTACCGGTCGAAGTAATTTATGCAGCCGGGGATACACCGGTGGATTTGAATAATATTTTTATCTCGGATACCAGGGAAGCGATGCTGAGGATTGAGGAGGCGGAGCTGGCCGGGTACCCACGGAATGTGTGCGGCTGGATTAAGGGCTTGTATGCGACGGCTCTTAAAAGCCCGGAAATCAAGAAGATCGTGGCGGTAACCCAGGGGGATTGCAGCAACACCCATGCCTTGATGGAGACTTGGTCGGAAGAGGGAATCGAGATTATTCCTTTTGCCTTTCCCTATGATCGGGATGGAGATATGCTCAGACTCCAATTGGAGAAGCTGATCACGGCTCTGGGGACCACCTGGGATCAGGTGCGGGAGCAAAAGGTCCGTTTGGATCAGGTACGTCAGCTGGCCTGGGAGATCGATCGCCTGACTTGGCAAGAGAATCAGGTCAGGGGTTTTGAAAATCATCTCCACCTGGTTTCCTGCTCAGATTTCAATGGAGATCCGGAGGGATTTGCCCGGGATCTGGAAGGCTTCATTGCCGAGGCCAGAGAACGGGAGCCGCTTAACCTTCAATTCAAAGGCCGTAAAAAAAGAGAACTCCGGCTTGGGTTCATGGGAGTGCCGCCGATTATGCCGGATCTTTATAATTTCCTGGAGGAGCATGGGGCACGGGTGGTCTTTAATGAAGTGCAAAGGCAATTCAGCATGCCCTTTGCCACCGAAGATATCGTGGAGCAATATCAGCTTTATACTTATCCGTATAATGTCTTTGGACGGATTGAGGATGTGGCGCAGGAAGCGGAACGGCGGCAACTGGATGGGCTGATCCATTATACTCAGAGCTTCTGCTATCGCCAGATTGAAGACTTGATTGTCCGCAGACGCTTGGATTATCCGATTCTCAATCTTGAAGGTGAGAATCCTACAGGTTTGGATGCTCGGAGCAAAATGAGGCTGGAATCCTTTTTGCAGATGCTCCGCGATTGATTCTTCTCTGATGGTAAAAACTGTTATATAATTTAGGAGTAAGTGAATGACAATAGTATGTGGAATAGATCTGGGAAGCCGGAGTGTCAAGATTGCGGTGATGGAAAGTTCATCAGAAGGGCTGCCGCCGCAGCTTAAGCGCCTGGAACGGCTGGATACCATTGGCTTTTATCGGGAATATGGCCGCAAGGTTCAGGGGAAGCTGGCCGTTGATTTTAAGGCCTTGGGCCTTCCTGAGGTGGATTGTTTGGTTTCAACAGGTTACGGACGCAACACCTTGGAGGTGGCCGGCGGAGAAACCATACCGGAATTGAAGGCTCATGTCAGAGGGGCAATCTTCCAGACAGGGCTGAAGGATTTTACTTTGGTGGATCTGGGCGGCCAGGATAGTAAGATCATCGCTGTAAAGAAGGGCCGGATGGTGGATTTTCAGACGAATGATAAATGTGCGGCATCCTCAGGGAGATATCTTGAGAACATGGCCAATGTCCTGGGCATGACCCTTGAGGAGCTTGGCGAGCATGCCGCCGATCCGGTGGAATTGAATTCTACCTGTGCAGTCTTCGGTGAAAGTGAATTGATCGGCAAGATTGTGGAGGGAGAGCCTATGCCCCGCCTGGCGGCGGGAGTTAATGAGACCATCGTTAAACGTATCCTCCCACTTCTTCGTTCCTATACCAGTGATATCATCGTGTTTACCGGAGGAGTGGCTCATAATAAAGCCGTCCGGGAGCTTTTGCGGGAGGGGACTGCTAAGGAAGTCGTCGTCCCTCGGGAGCCCCAGTTCAATGGAGCGATTGGATGTGCGATCTATGGGTTTGAGGAGCTCGGGGAAGAAGAGGATTAGAGGGGTAAGAGAAGTAAGGGGAGTTGTGAAAGGAGGCTGCTAAAGAAGTGCCAAAGGTTATCCATGTGGATCAGATTGTTGAGGCAGTGGAAGAGCTTTGTATCGGAGCCAATTATGATCTCGGTGACGATATGATGCTGAAGTTCAGGGAGGCTTTGCAAACTGAAGAATCTCCCTTGGGCTGTGAAGTATTTGAGAGGTTAATCGAAAACGCCACCATTGCTCATGAGGAGCGGGTTCCCATGTGCCAGGATACGGGCATGACGGTGATCTTTGTGGAGTTGGGGCAGGAGGTTATGATCACCGGCGGAGCTTTAAAGGATGCTTTGAATGAGGGCGTTCGGCGCGGGTATGAAAAGGGATACCTGCGTAAATCGATGGTGAAGGATCCCTTTGACCGGGTGAATACCGGGGACAACACACCGGCGATTATCCATTATGACATCGTGCCCGGAGATCAATTGAAGATTACCGTTGCCCCCAAAGGAGCAGGCAGTGAGAACATGGGTGCTCTGAAAATGTGTAAGCCATCGGAAGGCTTGGAGGGAGCTATACAATTTGTGGTGGATACGGTGGAGAAGGCCGGGGGAAATCCCTGCCCTCCCATTATCGTAGGCGTAGGTGTAGGCGGAAGCATGGAGAAAGCCACTTATCTGGCGAAAAAGTCCCTCCTGCGCCAAGTGGGGGAACCCAATGCAGAAAAACGTCTGGCGGATATCGAGCAAGAGATACTGAAAAGGGTGAACAAGCTGGGAATCGGCCCTCAAGGGTTTGGGGGTACGAATACTGCTCTCGGCGTTCATTTGGAAGTTTATCCCACCCATATTGCCTCCCTGCCCGTTGCGGTAAATATCCAATGTCATGCAGCCCGCCATCAAGAAGTTGTCTTAAAGGGCAGACAAGAAGGGGAGGAATGAAAATGAGTGAAACATTTCGTCTGGAACTTCCCCTGACCCAGGACAAAGTGGCTCATCTCAAAGCGGGGGATAGTCTGCTGCTTAGCGGCGTGATCTATACCGGCCGTGACGCCGCCCATAAAAAGATGGTGGAGGCTTTATCCCGGGGGGAGGAGCTTCCCTTTGATGTACACAATCAGGTGATCTACTTTGTGGGTCCCACCCCGCCTAAACCGGGTCAGGTTATCGGCTCAGCGGGCCCCACCACCAGTGGCCGGATGGATGCTTATTCCCCTATGCTGATTGAACGGGGGCTGACCGGCATGATTGGCAAAGGATTGCGCTCTGAAGAAGTGATCAGTGCCATGAAGAAGCATGGCGCGGTTTATTTCGGAGCCATCGGAGGTTCCGGAGCGCTGTTGGCGAAGCGGATTATTTCAGCAGAGGTTATCGCTTATCCGGAACTGGGACCGGAAGCCATCCGCAGGCTGGAGGTCAAGGATTTCCCGGTGATGGTGGTCATTGATAAGCATGGCAATAACCTTTACGAGTCAGGAAAGGCCCAGTATCGGCAAGAGTAAGTTCATTTTAAGCAGAAGGCCCCGGGATTCGTTCCCGGGGCCTTCTGCTTAACCATATTCTTGGCCGGCGTCCTTCGCGGCATAGGGATCAAGATTAACAACCTGGATGGCCGGTTTCATTCCTGCTCTGTTCCCTATCGTGATGTTCCTCGTCCGTGAAAAACGGGACCTGTCCCTTTGATTCAGGCTTTTTGCACCACAGGACATGGCGGTGTTCCGCGTAGTTGCGGTCAATGTAGCCTGTGAACATGCCGGGGAGAAGGGCGCGGTTTTCCTTAAATATAAAGGCTGCCAGATGACCGATGATGCCGAGGATCAGCAATACGGTGCCAATATTATGCAGCATAGTGGTCCAGAAAAGAAGCGAATAGGGCAGCTCCACACCGGGGAGGTTTTTATACATTTTGATTAAGCCGGTAATGATGAGCAGGAGCACATTAAAGCCAATATAGAAATAGGCTAATCTTTGTTCAGCCAGGTATTTTCCGCAAGGGGGTTCTTTGCATTTCGTGATCATGGCTTTAATGATCAAATAGGATTCTTTGAAGTCACCGCGGCGGGGAAAGATATCAAATTCTTTGCGAATAAAGGCATTAATAATGTGGTAAAAGACGACAAAAATCAGGAGAACAGCCGCCAGGTAGTGAAGGTTAATGGTGATGAAGTAGTCCCCCAGCCATTCCGATCCAGGGAGCTTCGTGACATTATAGCGGTTATAGAGAGGCATTTGACCAAAGCCTGTCAAAATCAGCAGGAAGATGGCAAAAGCAGTCGTCCAGTGAACGAAACGGTTAACCAAGTTTTGCCTCAAGAGTTTTTCTCTTTTTGACTTAGGGGTTGTTGTGGTCATGTTCTTCCTCCTCTTGATCACCTTTCAAAGTGCGATAGGCAGTGATACCGGCCGCGGCGGCTCCGGCAAAGGGTGCCAGGAGTGCGCTGTAGAATAAGCCCTTTTCGCTTTCAAGATAATTATCCACTTTAACGGGCATACCTGGCCGGCCGGGAGAATTATCTTCCTTTTGTTTTTTATCAGCCTTTATAGCCTGGTCAATTTTTTCGAAGGGAACGCTGGAAATGTAGAGAGTGGAGGTTCCTCCATTCTCCAGATCGCCATACACATAGCCGCCCATATCCTGGGCTTTCTTGCGGGCCAGGGCTTGAATCTCCTCACGGGGGCCAATGGTCAGGGCTTCCCGGGGACAGGCCTGGATGCAGGCCGGTTTCTTGCCTACGGCTAAAAGGTCGCTGCAGAGATCACATTTATACATGACCCCGCCCCCTGCTAAATCGGGAGCAATCTGGAGGTATAATCCCACTCCCGCCTGGCGTTGGGGGATACCCCAGGGGCAGACGTCACGGCATTTTGCTCCCCCGAAACAAACTTCATCATCAATGGAAACAGCCCCGGTGCTCTCTTTGGAAATAGCGCTGAAAGGGCAAAGTTTCAGGCAGGTTGGGTTGTCGCAATGCATACAGCGCCTGGGCACGTGGATCTCGTGTTGGAGGCCGTTATGCTCGACCTTGACTTTATCGACGAAAGTCCAGTTGTAGGGAGTGAGGCGGGTAGTAAGTTCTCTCTTGTCAGACCAATCCTCCACCTTTTTTTGAGGCCAATAATACTTGAGGGGTTTTTGCGGTTCCGGGAATCGGCTTTGATTGTGTTGGCGGCAGGCGGCTACGCAAAGTGGAGTCGGGCTGTTTGGACAGCCGTCACATCGGGTTAAGTCGATTAAGGTGCCAAGCTTTTCCCCGCGCTGCTCAGCGGCTTTAACCGGATCGCTTAGTCCGGTCGCCGTCAATGCTCCCAGCAAGCCGGCTGCGGTAGCCCGCTTGAGAAAAGTACGGCGGGAGAAGTTGTTGTTCATACGGATACCCCCTATAGGTATAATAAGCGTTAGTTATTTTTTATCATATTTCAGGCAATATTACAAGAAGAAAATTTAAAAACTACCTGTCGTAAAAAAGTCATAAATCTAGATGATCTGCCATAAATATACATCAGTTGTGGAAATATTTGTTCCTTAACAGGTGAAAATGACACCATATTCTATGTGAAATTTCCCCGCAAATTTTAAAGAATTCGGCCAAATTCTCTCATTTATTCACGAAAACTGTTCACGAAAACTTCACACTTTCTTAAGAAGAAGTTAAGAAATATTTGCTATACTTTGGTTATTGAACTCTGGGCAAATCAGGCTTGGGAGTGACCGGAATGAGAGGAGATGGCTGGTTTGAATGTCTGCCCAATGTGTAATTCGCGAGAGATTGGTAAAATAAATCGGGGAAGATTTTTTTGCGGTGAATGTTGTCATGAATGGACTGTTGAGACTGAAGGACATATAACGGTATATAGAATCACCAGCGACGGGACTATAGTACGCTTGCGTAAAGGGAATAACCCGGCTAATCTGTCAACAGCAGCAAGCTGATTAAGGTTCTTTTTTCTTTAGATTAGCATTACTGTTATTGATAAATTGCAATAACAATCCTTTAGGAAAAAATCCTGTAGACTAGATATTCTGCAGGATTTTTGTTTTATGAACAGAATGTTATATACGTGCAGCAGTGAATTGCTCACACTGAAGAAGTAAGGTATATAAATGTTATAAAATAAAAGGAAATTTAGAGTGAAGAGGGGAAGCCGGCATGATTAACCTCCATCAATTTGACCTGAATGAGTCTATAAAGCTTTTAAAATTAGAGCAGGACCAATTGCTGCTGCTGAAAGAATTTAAGCCTGTTATGGAGCAGGATGTGGATCAAATCGTTGATCAGTTCTATGCTCATATTACGAAGATTTCTCAACTGAACGGGATAATCAAGGAGTTTTCTTCTGTAGAGCGGCTCAGAGGTTTGCAGAGAAATTATCTACTCTCGATTTTTCCCGATGTCATCGACGAAGGGTATATTATGAGCCGGATCAGGATTGGGGATGTACATAAGCGTATTAATCTGCCGCCCTTTGTTTATTTAAGCTCTTATCAAACCTTCTTTGACTTGATTTTGCCAAGAATTTTTGCCCATTATCGAAAGAAGCCGGAGCAGGCTTTGCGGTTAAGCCTTGCCGTACTGCGGATCTTCAGCTTTGATCAGCAAGTGGTGATGGCCAGTTATATCCAGTCCTATATAGCGGATCTTGATAAGAAAGAGGAGCTGGAAAAAGCCTACGAGGAGATTGACGTTTTGCAGCACCGGGTCAGTGAAGCCAGCCAGGCCCTGGCAGCGACTTCGGAACAGACCGCTGCTTCGGCGGCTCAGATGCATGAGGCGACTGAGCTCATCTCGCAAAATGCCGGTGATGCGGCAGATTTTTCTCGTAAAGTGGATAACCTGGCTCAGGAAGGGGCCCAGAAGATTCAACAGATTTCCGAGCGTATCTTAGGGCTGGCAGGGATGTCGGAAAAAATGCAGGAAAAGATGGCGGAGCTTGATCGCAGTTCGGCCCGGATCGCCAATATTACAGATGTCATTAAAGAAATCGCTTCCCAAACCAACCTCTTGGCCCTTAATGCGGCCATTGAAGCCGCCCGGGCCGGGGAGTCCGGCAGAGGGTTTGGGGTGGTGGCGGAGGAAGTGAAGAAACTCGCCAATAATTCTGAGCAATCGGTTAAGGAAATCAGCACTATGATTGCAGTAACCCGGCAAAATACCACGGCCGTGAGCAAGGTGATTGAAGATACGACCAAGGCGATGCATGAAGCGGCATCTGAAGCGCAGGAAGTGGTCGCCCGCTTTGGGGACATTATGAGCGCTATTCAATCCAGTATTCAGCAGGTTCGTGAGATCGCTACCCAGATCGACGCTCTGACCATGACGGCCGGCCAGATTGGGGCTGCTTCCGAAGATGTGGCCAATTCAGCAACATCACTGGCCCAGATGGGATTAAGGGAGTAAGTGAGCATGGGACTAAACTTAAACAATGGTGAAGCATGGAAGCGCTTAGTTTGAGAAAGAGGGATAGTGTGCGATCAGAGGCATCTTATATACGCAGGATGTGGAATTTTTCTAAAGCATTGGATCTTGCCTTGATTGACGAGGAGGTTAAAAAAGGGTTACATGTCCCTTTTGGTTTAAGGCATGGGGAAAGGGTCGGCTATATTTCTCTAAAGATGGGGATTGCTTTGGGGTTGCCCCACAAAGAGCTGATCCAACTTCTCATTGCGGGTTTACTGCATGATATAGGTGCTGTGGGAGGGTTTCATAAATTTCATGGTACTCCTTTTTGGATGAAGGAACATACCCTTTTAGGGGCGGAAATTGTCCATCGTTTTCCGGATGGGGAAGTGCTGTCCGAGATTGTCCGCCACCATCATGAAGCTCCTCATCCGAACTATGGTGTGTTGAGGATTGAACCAGCTCAGGTCAGTATTAAGGCCAGGATTATTTCTCTTGCGGATAAGGTGGATGTAAACTTAAGCCGTAAAGTGTTGAGCCGTGTGGAGCGCGAAAAGTTAATCCAATGGATCAAAGACCATGAAGGAAAACAGTTTTATCCGGAAGTTATTCCGGCCTTTATCCAAGTGGCGGCTACGGAGGCCTTTTGGCTTGATCTGGAACATCAAGATCTGATGAAGATCTCCCTGGCTCTTCTTTTTGACGAAGAGGATGTTCAACCAGCACCTAAAGTATGCGATCAAGAGACCGGTGTCCTGGCTTCTACCTTTGCGGATTTGATTGACCAAAAGAGTTCGTTCACAGCCCGCCATTCCCGCTCGGTGGCCGACACGGCCCAAAAACTGGCGGAAGATCTTGGCTGGGAAAAGCAGGACACCAGGGAAATCTGGGTGGCAGGTATGGTTCATGATTTGGGAAAACTGGCCATACCGAAGAAAATACTTGATAAGCCGGGGCCTTTGGATTCTGATGAGGTTGAGATGATCAGGACCCATACCTATCATACCTATCATCTTTTGGCGGGGGCCGGTTTCCCTCAGCGTGTGACCCAATGGGCTGCTTACCATCATGAACGTTTGGACGGGAAGGGCTATCCTTTTGGCATTGGTGCCGATGGATTGGACACGGGTGCCCGCCTGATGGCTATAGCGGATATGTTTGCAGCTTTAACTGAGGATCGGCCTTATCGGAAGGCGCTTAGCCCAGGTGAAGCCCTCGCTATTATTCAACGCGGGGCTGGGACTGCAATGGATCCGGTCCTCGTAGAGCATGCACGCAAAATATTGACTTAAAATCAGTGGGGCAAGGTACGGCAAACCTTGTCCTGTTTTTATGGGCAAAGAAGGCTTTGATTATGAATTGTTATTTTAATAAATCCGGGTTATGATACCCATTGAGGAGAATTAACTGCTGGAAATGTAAGGAATTAGGTGTCACAGAGTACTGGTGCTGAAGAAGGTGTCAATGTGTTTTATTCTTTTGAGTTAGAGCAATATCTCGGTGAGCTGTTGCCCAGACGAGATGATTTGTTTCTGGAGATGGAAGAACAGGCGCTCAGGGAGACGATTCCGGTGGTAACTCCCCCTGTGGGAAATTATTTGTCCTGGCTGGTTAAGGTTAGCGGTGCATCCCGAATTCTTGAAGTGGGAACGGCCATCGGCTATTCTACTCTGTGGCTGGCTAAGGGCTTGGCAGGGCGGGCAGGAAAGATTGTCACTCTGGATCTGAATGTGGATCGGGCCACTCGGGCGATCGAGTATTTTAAGCGCGGAGGGGTGGCGGAGAAGATTCAGGTGGTCATGGGAGATGCACGAAGAATTCTGCCGGATTTTCCCCGGGGCGAATTTGATTTTATTTTTGTGGACGCGGCCAAAGGGGAATATCTCGATTATTTAGAGCTGGTAACTCCTTTGCTGGGTGATGGGGGGATTATGGTCGTAGATAATGTCTTGTTTCGGGGCTGGGTGGTGCCCGGCTCCGAGTATGAGCCGAAATATGAGCGTATGGTCAGCCGCTTGCGGGAATTTCTAAAGCTGCTGACCGAGAACCCGGAGCTGCAGACCAGCATTCTTCCTTTAGGCGATGGTCTCGCTGTGAGTATTCGCAAATGTTCTTAACCCAAAAACTTTGCTTTTCAAATGCCCGTTTCCTGTCTACAATAGAAGGTAAGCACTGGTCTTGAGGGGTGGTGGCAAAGATTTCTAAACTTTTTGTCCATGACCATTTAATGCAGGCAGTATATTTTGCTCCACGGGGGAAAAAGCGTTTGCTTTTTTTGGGAATGAACCTTCAGCAGAGGTATCTTAGCTCTGATGATCATTTGATTGGTTTTCTCGGTGATGCAGGGGCGGGAAAGTCTGTGCTCATTCGCGGTATGTTTCCTGGTTTGGAATTGACCAATGATGATCAGGGGATCAATATACGGCCCCTCCCTTTGATGGACGATGCGGAACGCGGCCATTTTCGCGCTCATACTTACCATTTGGATGTGCGGTTTGAATCAGCTTTTACTCAGTCCTGGAGATTAGCCGAGTCTATCAAGGCCGCCCTCAGCAAGGGGCGCCGGGTGGTTGTGGAACATTTTGATTTAATCTATCCTTTTTTAGGTATTAATGCAGAGATGCTTGTTGGGGTGGGGGAAGAGGTGATTGTAACCCGTCCCACGGTCTTTGGTCCGGAACCCGAAAGTATAGCAGACATTGTCTTTGAATCGATCAAATATCGGCGCATGGCTCACAGTGCTGAAGATATTACTTCAATGATTCTTGAGGAAATGGGTTTGGAGCGTCCTGAGGTTCATAGTGATATTAAGCATGGATTTGTCTTGGAGTTTCCCGAAAAACCGGACATCGATTTGGATATTGTGGAACAACGGGTGTTGGAGCTGATTGACGCGGATTGGCCCATTAGTTTTTCCGATGATGAGCATATACGGGTAGGTGAGATGCTCTACCCTTGTACAGGCCCGCGGATCCATATTAAGAGAACATCGGAGATTAAGGGATTTCACTTGCTTAAAGAATTCCGTTTTGATCCGGTGGAACGTCTCTATACCATAGCCGGAATCGTCGGAGAGGCAGAAGGCCCTAACCGTTCCCTCCTGACTTTATGAATTGAATCAGCGAATTTCTGATAAAATAGACTAGGATTTACCATGGGTTGCATAATAGGTTAAAGCCATGGTGCCGGATAACAAATGAAAAGAGGATAACTGTAATGAAGCGTTTTGATGGCCGTGAGGCCTTTGAACTAAGACCGGTTAAGCTGACCCGGGGATTTACCAATATTCCTGAGGGCTCTGTGCTTATCGAGGTTGGTCAGACAAGAGTGATTTGTACTGCTACCGTGGAAGAGAAGGTACCGCTCTTTAAAAAAGGCACAGGTTCAGGCTGGGTTACAGCAGAATATTCCATGCTTCCCCGAGCGACTCAGACCCGGAATCCCCGTGAGTCCAGCAAGGGTAAACTGACGGGCCGGACCATGGAGATTCAGCGTTTAATCGGGAGAGCTTTGCGCTCGGTAGTGGACCTTAAAAAACTCGGAGAAAGAACCATCTGGCTGGATTGTGATGTGATTCAGGCTGATGGGGGGACCCGGACCGCTTCCATTACCGGAGCCTATGTGGCTTTAGTGGATGCGGTCAATCACCTGTTGGCCAAAGGGCTGATCAAAGAAAACCCTATTCTCGACTCTCTGGCCGCAGTTTCGGTAGGAAAAGTCGATGGTATGGCCCTCCTGGATCTTGCCTATGAAGAAGACTCCAAAGCGGAAGTTGATATGAATGTGGTGATGACCGGGCAGGGGAAATTTGTGGAGATTCAAGGAACGGCTGAGGATATTCCTTTTGGCCGGGAGGAATTGGATCAATTTTTGGAGTTGGCTGAGAAGGGTATTCAAGAACTTATGGGAATGCAAAAGGCTGCTGCGCAAGTGGGGACCGGCCCTTTGTCTCAAAATTGAAAGCGGGTTGTTTTATGAAGGTTTTGCTGGCGACACAAAATAAGGGGAAAGTCAAGGAGCTTCAGGATCTTCTTTTGGTCGAAGATATTGAGGTGCTTTCTTTAGGAGATCTGGGTGAGTGGGAAGATGTTGAGGAAACGGGGGCGACCTTTGCGGAGAATGCGGCCATGAAGGCAAGAATTGCGGCCCAGCGTACAGGACTGGTATCTCTTGCCGATGATTCCGGTTTGGAAGTGGATGCTCTCCAAGGGGCACCGGGAGTCTATTCGGCCCGTTATGCCGGAGAGCCAAAGGATGATGACAAAAATAATGATAAGCTTCTTCAAGAATTGGAAGGGGTGCCGGAAGAACAAAGGACGGGGCGGTTTCGCTGTGCTTTGGTTATTGCCTGCCCCACTGGGGAAGAGTATTTGACAGAGGGAACGGTGGAAGGGCGCATTCTTAATGAGCGTCGTGGCAAAGAAGGGTTTGGCTATGATCCGCTCTTTTATTTGCCCGATTTTGGCCGAACCATGGCTCAGCTGAATCTAAGCCAAAAGAATAAAATCAGTCACCGGGCTCAGGCATTCCGCCAGGCTGTTCCCATACTTAAAGAGCTTGCCCAGCGGGATGAAGACGCTTAATAGTTTAAAAACTTTAAAAAACGCTTGACTCTGGTGAACGAATCGGATAGAATAATCATTGTCACGAAAACGGGGTATAGCGCAGTTTGGTAGCGCGCCTGCCTTGGGAGCAGGAGGCCGGGGGTTCAAATCCCTCTGCCCCGACCATTTTTATTGTGTCCGAAGTTCTCAGGTCAAGCGGAGAGTATCCCATTGTTGGGCGCCTGTAGCTCAGTTGGATAGAGCATCTGCCTTCTAAGCAGGTTGTCGGGAGTTCGAATCTCTCCAGGCGCACCATTTAAATTTAACATGGTGGTTGTGGCGAAGTGGTTAACGCACCGGATTGTGGCTCCGGCACTCGGGGGTTCAAGTCCCCTCATCCACCCCATTACGACAAAGCAGCGTCAGGAATAGCTTCCTGACGTTTTTCTTTTTAAGTATCGGGAGTGAATATGTGGTGAGTCCGGCATGGTGATATAATCAGAGTCCGGCACGGTGGGGGTATTCCAGAATTACGCAGTTGAAATCTTTCTTATGGTTCTCTTGGCCAGAGAAAATAAGGGAGGTTTTAGAAAACTGTTAACCTTTTGAAGGGGATTCAATAATTCTAGAGGCGTATGTTTATAAAACTCTTTAGAATAATCCTAGAATGAAGTTTGTCGACAATTTTTAATAATCCTGACTAATTGATATGTAATTATAAAATTCCGACAATTGGTGTTATAATAGGTACATGAATTTCTGGAGGATTCCGAATGAATATTTATATTGATGAATCTGGGAGTATGACCCATGAAACAATATTGCCTCAGAATAGATACTTTACCATGGCTTTAATCTTAACTCAGGAGCCAGACAAGCTAAGAAGAGTGTACAAAAGATTTGTACAGAAATATTTAAAAGAGTTAAAAGATGGCAATAGTGATAATAAAATGTTTACTGGAGAGAACTTCCTGGAATTAAAAGGTTCGGCTTTTACCCCGAAAATGAAAAAGAATTTTGTAGACTTTATTTGTAAAAATAATCTCTTTCAGATATTATATATCAAAATTGATAATACACAAGCGACAGCTAACCTTTATAAGAACAAGGCAAGAGCCTTTAATTATATATTGAAGTTGGCTATTGAGTTTCTATATAATCGAGAAATACTTACTGATCGAAATTTAACTTTAAACCTTGATGAAAGAAACGTAAAAACTGAAGCAAGGCATCAATTAAAGGAGCACCTATGCACAGAATTTTCTACTGGAAGAAATATTGTTGATGAGGTCCAGGTTGAGTATTTCGACTCTTGTAATAATAAACTTATACAGTTAGCAGACGTTTTTTCGAATATACTTTATTCCAATCTTTTAACCTCTGGGAAGTATGATGCAGAAATTAAATCTATGGCTGATAATGGATATTTAGTAGGTGTATTTAAATTTCCGCCGGTATGAATTTCATGGTATATTGTGAATACTATTATATAGTAGCATCAACAATAAGTCCTATGGTATGCCTTTATCAGGGTCTGCGCTCAATGAGTGTCATTCATAGGCGATTGGTGCTACAAAATTTTATTGACTTTTATTATTTTATATTATAAAATTCAAAGTAAGTTAACAGTAAGTCCCGAGTACACGCCGTTGTCTTGGTAAGTGGTATGTGTTATCATCGTGTTCGGGCAATTAACTGAGCTAGTTATGAAGATCCTTGATTTATTCTAGGGTCTTTTTTCATTGGAAATTATAAGAGTTAGTAGTTCAAGTCCCCTCATCCACCCCATATGAGTATTCAGCACTGGAGGAATCCAGTGCTTTTTGTATGAAAATTATACATTTAGGCACATTCATGACTTGACTTCAGTTTTTAAAAAAGTCATACTAGGCAATAGGTAGTAGTTCGAAACAGAGTTTCGGTTGATGAAACTTTAGCAGCCGATTGGAGGATTTTGCAGTGGCAGAAAAATATGTACAAACCTTAGAACGTTCGTTGGATATACTTGAAGTTTTGGCCCACACTGAGGAGCCTTTAGGGGTTACCGAAATCGGTAACCGAATCAGTCTTCATAAAAGTACGGTGCACCGGATTTTGCAGACCCTGTGTTATCGTGGATATGTGGAAAAAGAAAAAAACAGTGAGCGCTATAAATTGGGAATTAAAATAGTGGAACTGGGAATTCGCTTCTTTAATGATCTGGAGATACGCATAGTGGCTGGACCTATCCTGGAGGATTTAGCGAAGTCACTGGATGAAGTGGTTCACTTAGTCCTTCATGATGATGGTGAAGTAGTCTATATTGACAAAAGGGAAAGCTCCCATGTGGTAAGTATGCGTTCCAAAGTTGGACGCAGAGCCCCTATGCATTGCACTGCGGTAGGGAAAGCTCTCCTTTCGACAATGCCTGAGGAAGAAGTCATGAGAATTCTGGAGACCAAGGGAATGCCTGGCTATACGCCCAATACCCTGATAGAGCCGGCGAAGCTCTTGGAAAACCTGGATGAAATCCGCAATACCCAGATTTCGGTTGAGTTTGAGGAAAATGAAATTGGGATTATCTGCCTGGGTACACCTGTCTATGATTTTTCCGGACGGGCTATTGGGGCTATCAGTGTCTCCGGTCCGGCAGCGAGGATAAGAGAAAAAGGCATCGAGCATATAGGACAGGAACTGAAGCGCAGCGGGGAAATTATTTCTGCTAAGTTAGGATATAGCTATTTTAAACGGTAGAATGTTAAAATGTTTAGAAAATTTTATTCTTGACGTTTAAGGCCAGAGATGATAATATAGCCACAAGAAATATTGAAACTCCGTTTTAAAGAACGGAACAAATTCAATATTTCTTCCCCACCATTATTTTCTATACCCATTTTCTTTTTTTTAAAGAAAATGTGAAACGCAGTTTTATAATGTGGGACAAAAAAGAAAGAGAATAAAAAGAGGAGAGTGACGGAATGAGCGCCATGAGATTACCTTTAACAAACTACAACCCTGTAAAACTATGTCAAGGATGTTTCCAACACGACGAGACTAAGGTAGCGGCACAGATTCTGTCCTACCAGCTTGCTTATCACTTGCTGAAGCGTTATTCGGGAACTTGGCAGGTTAAGAAAGATGAGATTCTCCTTCAATTAGAAGGTACGGCTCACCCCATGCATTTTGAGCTGAATACAGGTGTCTTGAGATATAAAACCATCCGGACATCCATTGTTTCGAGGTACAGCGTGGAGCGTGGCCTCAATGAATTGGCTGAAGAAATCAGCAAGGATTTTGCTTTACCGGACAGCCGTGGTGAATTTCAAGATCCATTAATGGGCCTTTTTGTTAAATTGATTGAGATCTATCACGCTCGCTGTGGTCTGAGAATTGTCCAATGCGAAAAAGGACAGAGCCTTGCCGGTTGGGAATTAGCTTTGGGCGATGAAACCCTCCGTGGCTGGATTAGTTCCGACGGGGTAATGGAGAATCGTTTTGGAGAACGGTATAACCTCCAAGACTGGTTCGCTCTGCGCCCTGAAAAGATGGCGGCCTATGTCTTTGGATTCTATCGCTTCTGTAATAATTATCCATCGCCGATTAGACATATAAATTAGTAAATGATGTCAGATGACAAAAACGAGATCAGGATAGGCCTGTCTCGTTTTTTTTGTGAAGACCCTAAAAATTAATAAACATTTTCACAATGGGTTGAAAGAAAATATGGATGAGTTATAATAGTCTCAGTAACTTGAATTGTTACGCAATTTTAACTATTTGATTCGGTGGTCTGACCATCTAACAGTGAAGGGGGAAATTAAAAGTGGGGGTTTTAGCAGAAGTCTATGAAATGCTAAACACGTGTAACAGATGTGGTTTCTGCCATACTGCTTGTAAAACATACAAAGTGGATGGCGCTGAAACTATGGTTTCACGGGGAAGGGTCCAACTGATCAAAGCAGTCGCTGATGGTGTCATTGAGGCTGATGCAGATTATGAAGATTCCATCAACAGCTGCTTGCTTTGCGGAGAATGTGCAGTTGCTTGTCCAAGTGGTGTTAGTGCCAAAGAATTGGTCATGGCGGCCCGACGTGATCTGAAACTAAGACATGGTGTGAAACCTTTCGTTAAATCTTATGCGCTTAAGACCTTAGCAAACCCGAATAAGCTGGAACGAGCCTTTAAACTCTTTGGCGGTCTTGGTAAAAATGTCCTTAATAAAGTCGATGGCATGGATTATTTCCGCGGCGTGGATATTAAAGGCATGAATGTGGCAAAAGTCCCATTCTTAAACCAAGTTCCCGAAAGGATTCTCGTCGCTCAACCCAAGCATAAAGTTGCTTTTTATGTGGGTTGCTTCTTAAACTTTTCACTTGATGATACAGCTCACTCGGTAGTTAAAGTGTTAACTAAAAATGACTGTGAAGTCATTATTCCCAAAGAACAGGTCTGTTGCGGATTGCCTCAATACGCCTATGGAGACTTCGAGACCGCTAAAGTCAATGCCCGCAAGACCATTGACACCTTTATGGCTAAGGATGTGGAGGCCATTATTACCGCCTGCGGCTCCTGTGCGGCCATGCTTAAAGAGGATTATCTGAAACTCTTTGCCGATGATGCGGCGTATCTTCCCAGAGTAAAGAGCTTCTGTGCTAAAGTCAAAGAGTTCTCCGAGTATATGGCGGAAATCGGCGTTGATGAGAGCAAATTCCATAACTCTACTCCGGTCAAGGTAACTTATCACGATCCCTGTCATATGGTGCGGGGAATTAAAGTGACAGCACAGCCTCGTCAGATGTTAAAGAGCCTGCCGAGAGTAGAATATATCGAGATGTTTGAAGCCAACCGCTGCTGCGGAGCTTCCGGATTGGTTCAGGCATTCTACCATGAAATGTCCACCAAGGTTACCCGGGAGAAGGCCAAGAACATTCAAGACAGCGGAGCGGAAGTAGTGGCCACCAGCTGTCCTGCATGTATCATGAGATTGCAAGGCGGAGTCAGCATGGCCGGTCAAAAACAAAAAGTAATGCATGTGGCAGATTTGATGGCTAAAGCTTACGAGAACTAGAATCTTGAAGATGAGTCTGCTTCTAATGTAAATGAGTGGAAGGGCGGGTAGTCATGAGCAATACAATAAGTGAGTTAAAAGGGATTGTGGGCGATAATTACGTCTTGGACAATCCTGCCGATATGGCACAATATCTTAAGGGAGACGGTAAGCCGGTGGCTGTGGTCTTCCCCGGAGATGCCGAAGAAGTATCCAAAGTTGTTAAATATGCCAATGCACAACAGCTTAAGATATCAGTTGCCGGAGCGGTCGCTGATACAAAGGGCTTAGAGGGCGGAATTGCCCTGGTCATGAATCGCATGAATAAGATCCTCGAGATCGATAAGAAAAATTTCGTTGTCACGGTAGAGCCTGGTATGCTTCATCAGGATTTCATCCAAAAGCTGGAGGCTGACGGATATTTGTTCCCGGTAGAGCCCTATGCGGTGGATACCAGTTCCGTGGGCGGCTGCTTTGCCATCGGGGATTCAGATTCCAAATCCTTTAACTACGGACCGACAAGAACCTTTATGATGGGCTTTGAAATGGTTACGCCTACCGGTGAAATTATGTTTATCGGCAATAAATGTATTAAAAATGTTTCCGGTTATGACTTCATTCACTTCGCAGTGGGCAGCCAAGGCACCTTTGGTATCTTTACTAAAATTTTAATTAAGCTTTTACCCCAGCCGGCTGCCAAGAGAGCCATCGTGGCCCGGTTTGATTGTTTGCAAAAAGCCAATGCCACCTTCAGTACCTTGATTAAACGCCATATTCATCCCGATCGGATGAATCTCGTGAGCAAGGATCTGGCCCAGGAGATTCTTCCCGGAGAAGGACATCTGGTCCTCATCGACCTGGAAGGATTCAATAAATCCGGAACCAACTTAGCCAATGAAATCGCGTCTATCTTCACCTTAGGCGGCGGTAGCGATGTTGCGATCATCGAGGATAAAGAAGCTTATGAGAAAATTATTAGTGGCTGGCTTAAGGTTCGTCAAGGGCTGAACAACGCTCCGGATAATGTACTGGAATTTGCAGTGGGTCCCATGAAGATGTCTCAGGCTTTGGCTCAATTAAAAGCAATACAAGGGGAGCTGAACAGCGGAGTCGTAATAGAAGGGCTCTTGGGAGTTGCCCGTGTGGTTCTGCCCAAAGATGCCGATAAAATGGCTTTGGCCGCCAAAGTCAACAAAATGGCCATGTCCTTAGGCGGCAATGTTACCGGCCTCCTTGGTCATAAACTGATGTGTGACATGTTCAATGACGGGGAGATGTGGTCGGAAACCACCGGTCTCCTCAGTGAACTGCGCAGCAAATTCGACCCCAACGGGATTCTTAATCCAGGTGTAAGTCTGTTGGCTTAATAGAGAAGGAGGGCTGAAAATGTTATCGCAAACGATTGTTGATCGACTGAAAGAGATTGTCGGAGAGAAAAACGTGGTGACCAAACCAACAGAACTCTTCGCTTATGGTTATGATGGTACATTGCTCAGCGGCGATGCCATCGGCGCAGTGTTTCCGGAAACTACGGATCAAGTGGTTGAGCTGGTTAACTATATGAATGAGCAGGATATCAAGCTGGTCCCACGGGGTGCCGGCACCAATGTCAGCGGCGGTACGATTCCTTCGGAAAAATCCATCGTCATTAACTTTACCCGCATGACCAAAGTGCTGGAGATCGATACGGAGAATTTCGTCGCCGTGGTTGAACCCGGAGTCGTTAACTTTGACCTTCAGCAAGAACTGGAAAAGGTCGGATTTTACTATCCCCCCGATCCGTCTTCCTGGAAAGCCTCGACTCTCGGCGGAAATATCGGGGAGTGCTCCGGCGGACCCCGTTGCTTCAAATATGGAGTAACCCGTGATTCTATTCTGGGCTTGGAAGTGGTTCTGCCTAACGGAAAGGTGATTCGGACCGGCGGGCGGAACTTCAAAAGCGAGCCTGGTTATGATTTGACCCGCATCATCGTCGGTTCTGAGGGGACGTTAGGTTTGGTCACCAAGGCTTATCTGCGTATCTTACCAAAGCCTGTCACCAAGAAAACCATGCTGGCCATTTATAATAAAGTCGAAGATGCTTCCCAAACGGTTGCCGATATCGTGGCCGCCGGAATTATCCCCACAACCTTGGAAATGATGGATAATCTGCTGATTAATACCACGGAAGATTATTGCCATGCCGGACTTCCCCGGGATGCGGGAGCTATTCTGATTATTGAGATTGACGGCTATCCGGAAGACATGGATGAGCAAATCGAAACCATCCGTGAAGTAACGAAGAAAGCCAATGCCCGAGACTTTAAGATTGCTCAAACGGCGGCTGAAGTGGATCAAATCTGGCTTTCCCGCCGGGTTGCTTTCGGTTCGGTGGCTCGTGTTAAACCTTGTTATTCGATTCAGGACATTACGGTGCCGAGAAGTGAATTCCCCCAAGCTATTGAAGGAATTCTTAAGATTGCCAAAGAGTATGATATGATCATCGGTCTGGTGGCTCACGCCGGAGACGGCAACCTCCATCCTTTGGTGCTCTTCGATCAACGGCATGCCGACGAGGTGGAACGGGTTCATGGTGCAGAAGGAGCCCTGAGCAAGCTGGCTGTTTCTCTGGGTGGAACCATGAGCGGTGAACACGGCATTGGTGTGGTCAAGAAAAAATATATGGATGTGGAATTTACACCGGGAGCTATGGAAGCTTTCCGTAAACTTAAAAAAACCTTTGACCCGGCTAACCGTTTTAACCCTGATAAAATTATTTCCATCTAATTTTTCAAGGGAGCTGCTCCTTTTATCAACCGAAAGGTTATCAAGGTGCAGCTCCCTTTCTTGCACTATCAGATCTCTATAAAATAATTTGCTTAGGTTATCCAAAGGGACCTTTTACAAGAAAGGGAATGTGATAAAATATACATGGAAGTGTGTACATATCCTAGCGGAAGGGAAAAATTATGATATAGGAGTTGATTGCTGTGGAAAAAAGACTGTATGATTTAACCAAATTGACTAAGTTTAACGCAGATGTACCCCAAAAAGTGGTTGTTTATCAATCGGAAAAAACCCTCGCCGCCATGTGGTGTCTGGAGCCAGGTCAAGAAGTATTCCTGCATATGCATCCCAATGCCGATGATGTATGGATTTGCCTTGAAGGGGAGTCAGGCCTGTACTTTGCCGGAGACGGCAAAGAAGTTCCCATTTCCAAAGGTATGGCTGTTCTCGCTGAACCGGGACAGACTCATGGCATGAGGAACACCGGTAAAGATCGCTTCGTTTTTATCGGCGTGGCTGCTCCTGTTCCTGTTCAAACGGAAAGATTGGATAAGTAAAGCAATGGCCTGCTGATTGCCATGAAAATGAGAGCATTTTTGGATAAAATTTGCTGAGCTGCCCCCCTTAAAATGTCATCAAGTTTTCGTAGTATAAAATGAGAGCACTGATAACGAATTCAGGGCAGAACCCAAACGGCTTTGCAGCAGTTCCCGGCAGAATTAGGTCTAAGAGGCCGCTAAAGCCGAGACCGGGGGCTGGGGCCTGAAGATTGTAAGAACTGGCAAAACTCCGGTCGTGACGACGCTCGGGGGAATAGGAAGTCAAACAAAAAAAGCTGTAGAACTTAGACAAAAAGCGCAAAATGGGCTGTTGCAACAGACAGCCCGGCAAGTAACAAAAAGAAGGTCTCCGACAGATCAAAATCTGCCGGAGACCTTCTTTTGTTTTATGATTTTGCGGAAGGGTTTTTATTTTCGCAATACTGATGGTCGCCGGTCAAGTGTTGGCGGCACCCTTTACGCGGTGCATCATATGCAGCAATAGAGAGAAGTGATTGGGCTGTTTTTTCTAATAACTCTCTCTTTACATCATAATGGGTATAATAACCTCTTTTTTCACCTGTTACCAGTCCGGCTTTGCGTAAAATCTGAAGATGTTGGGAAACGGCAGCTTCCGAAATACCCAGTTGCCTCGAAAGGGCACCTACACAAAAATCAAAATTCAAAAGAAGATTGATAATTTTAAGGCGTGTTTCATCGGATAAAGCTTTCATGACTTTGAGAAGATCATCCACATTAACAACTCCTAGCTTGTACCCCCAATGTACCAGGAATAGCAGGCATATTATCTTAAATATGTTTTAGGATACAGTGATAGCTGGGCAGTGTCAAGGTGAAACTGCAGGATGGGGGTAATCCTTAGGCAGCTTTGAAAATAACACAGGGCTATCCAATAAATTAATTAAGTAATTACTAATTTAAATAAGCAAAAACTATTGTAAAAATTGATGAATTATAGTAATTTATATATAAATGAAATCGATTTGCATTATCATTTATTTGCTGAAAAAGCTAAGGTTTAGACCTTGTTTAAATAAAAGAGGTAAATATTTGAGCAAGGTGGATTTTTTTTTAATAAGTTAGCCTAAGCTAACATGAAAGGAGTTTTGATGTGGATAAGACAATTTATGAACAAATGCTGCTCAAGAATTACAAGGGGGCGGAGGGAGCAGAGGAAGCCTGGGATGCCAGGGCTAATCATTTTTACAAGTCTCAGCAGAGGGGCCGTTCGGAGTTGGTGGAAAAAGTTACGGCAATTTTACAGGAGAGGGGTCTTTTGGCCGGAGCCGATCTATTGGATATTGGAGGGGGCAGCGGACGGTATGCGGTTCCTTTTGCAGCTCATGCCGAGCATGTGACCATTACGGATATTTCTGCGAATATGCTGGAACTGGCGCGACGCAACGCTCAAGAAGCAGGGGTAACCAATCTTACTTATGCCAAGCTGGAATGGACGGGAGCAGATTTGGCAGCTTGGCAATGGCGCAAACGCTTTGACCTTGTTTTTGCTTCCATGTGCCCGGCCATTCGTTCTCCTGAAGGCCTTTATAAAATGCTGGAGGCCGCAAAGGGGTTTTGCCTGATCAACCAGTATATTGAAGCCACTGATTCCCTATCGGCCTATTTGACGCAGGTTTTGGATCCTCCTCGTTCCTATGAGCCCCATAATGACAGGGATATGGTACAGGCTGTATTCAATCTTTTATGGCTGGAGGGTTACGAACCGGAGATTTGCTATTTAAGACAGAGGGAAGTGACTTCCTTTACTGTCGAAGGGGCTGTCGAACAGTATGGGGGTCGTTACCACCAGGCAGCACAGCTTAAGCGGATGGATCTTGCTGAATTGATATCCAGGCACGCCGGACAAGTAACATTTTCAGTAGATAGTAAAGCGACCCTGGCCATGATCTTATGGAAAGTGTAAGTCAAGGCATAATGCAGAGACAGTAAAGGTCAGAAGTAAAAAGGTGGAGGAATTAAGATGATTCGAAAAGTGAAGCGGTTCTCAGCGGGTGCGGCTGTTTGGATAGCAGCGCTTGCTATGTTGTTTGGTCTTGCCGGATGCTCAGGAGAAAAGACTGTCACAGAAACTATCGGGGACAATGTTCAGAAAGAAGATATGCTGATCCTCCGTCTGGCAGGTGGGGATACAGGGCTGCCCAATCCATTCAAGCATGTGCCCCGGGGTCCCGGAATGTCCAAGATGCAATTGCTGTATGATTCCCTTCTGGAAAAAGACGAAGAGGGCAATATACCGTGGCTGGCGGCGAGCTGGGATATCAATGATGACGGAACGGTCTATACCTTCCATCTGCAGAAGAATGCCTTATGGCATGACGGCATCCCTTTAACAGCGGAAGATGTGGCGTTTACCTTGTCTTATTATAAGGAGCATCCCCCTGTTTCCAATGATTTGCTGGCCGGCGGAAACTATATTGTTGAGCAGACCCGGATAGTGGATACCTATACCATTGAAGTTGCGTTTGACCGCTTTGATAATAATTATCTGACCAAGATTGGCAACGTCCGTATTTTGCCTAAACATATCTGGGAGAAAGTTGCGGATCCGGCAGCCTATACAGGAGAGGATGCAGCGATAGGAAGCGGACCTTATCAGCTGGAGACCTATGATCCCCAGCAGGGTGCCTATCGTTATGTGGCTTTTGAGAAGTATTGGGGACTGAAGCCGGCCGCTGCGGCCATAGAATGGGTTCCGGTCAGCGACAGCATCCTTGCTTTTGCCAATGGGGAAATTGATTTGATTAATGCTTCCCCTGATATTCTGCCTAACTATCAGAATAACCCGGAATACACAATCAAAACCGCTCACTCTTATCATAGCTACCGCTTGATGATGAATATGGAAGCAGTGGAGGAATTGCAGGATGTTAATCTTCGCCAAGCCATGGCTTATGGAATCAATCGCCAGGAGCTGGTGGATAAAGCAGCCCGGGGAGCGGCGTCGCTCAGCAGCCAAGGCTATGTGCTCCCTGTGAGTCCTTGGTATAACGAGAACATTGAGCAGTATGACTATAATCGGGACAAAGCCCGTGAACTGCTTGCCGGGAAGACCTACTCCTTTAAACTCCTAACGGACAATTCTGCCGACGGCATCAAGGTGGCGGAGTTGGTGAAGTTGTCCTTGGCCGAAATCGGGATAGAAGTCACTGTGGAAAGTGTGGAAGCCAAAACCAGAGACAATGCTGTAAATACCGGTGAGTACCAGCTTTTGATTATCAATTCAGGGGGAATGGGAGGAGATCCTGATTACCTGAGGACGGTTTATGGAAAGGGCGCTAAGACGATTAAGGGCTGGTCCAATGATGAAGCTGTCGCTCTTGCCGAGGCTCAGGCAGCCGAACGAAATGAGGGGGCCCGTCAAGAGATGATTTCAGAGCTGCAAAGCTTGATCGCGGATGAAGTGCCGATGATTATGCTCCACGGAGCCCTGGATAATTTCGTATACCGCCAGGCAACCTATGATGGCTGGATGTTCCGTTATGATCACAGCAAATGCGATCATAATAAGTTATCCTATTTAATTCGCGGCTAGATTATGAAAAAACATTATCTCGGTGTGCTTTTAGTAATTATCTGCATTAATTTCTTTTTGCCCAGACTAATGCCCGGAGATCCCTTTCTTTACCTTTCGGTAGAAGACGGAAATGTCTCCGCTGTATTCTCACAAGAGCAGATAGACCATTATAAAGATTATTATGGATTGGCTAAGCCCCTGCCGCTTCAATTTTGGCAGTATATTACGGGCTTGCTGCAAGGGAATTTGGGTTACAGCATTTACTATAATACTGATGTTGCAGAAATGATCCTGACCCGCATTCCCTGGACATTTTTTATCGTGATGACCTCATTGGCACTGAGCAGCTTGGTGGGCACGGCTTTAGGAGCCTTGTCCGCCTGGCTGCGGGATAAGCCGCTGGATAAATTTCTTTATGGGGCAATGGTGGTTTTTGCGGAGATTCCTTCTTTTTTGCTGGGAGTGCTGTTTTTGTTTGTATTTGCCGCCCAGCTGCAGTGGTTTCCTTTGTCAGGAGGAAGTGCCGTCTTTGCTTCCTTCAACTCTATGGGAGAACGGCTGGGGGATCTTCTGCATCATGCCGTTTTGCCGGTTTTGACTTTGGCCCTGACTCGTGTAGGAAGCTTTTATCTTTTATCACGCAATAGTATGCTGACTGTACTTGCCAAGGACTATATCCGCACAGCCAGAGCTAAGGGTCTTAAACAAAGGAGCATTATCTTCCGGCATGCTCTTCGCAACGCTCTGCCGCCTGTGGTAGCAAGGGTTTTCATGAGTATGGGGGCCATGTTTGGGGGAGCGGTGTTGATTGAGACTGTTTTTGCTTATCCCGGAGTCGGACGGCTGATGCGTGAAGCGGTGCTTAATCGCGATTATGTTCTGATTCAAGGAATTTTCTTAGTGATTACACTTACGGTGCTTCTGATGAATTGGATTGCGGAGCTGGTTTACAGAAAATTGGATCCAAGGGTGGGATAGATGAAACAGATCTTCACTACAATAAGTGTCGGGCGGAAAGGCTGGTTTCTTCCCTTAAAAGGGTTCTGGACGTCCTTTTCTGGATATGGGAAGTTCGGGATGGGGGTTATCCTGTTCCTGGTATGCTTATGTTTAATGTCCTTTTTCTTTTTGGGAGAACTCCATAAAATCCCCAGCGGCAATGCTTTAGAGCCGCCGGGCCTTAACCATTGGCTGGGGACGGACGATTTGGGTATCGATATCTTTGCCCAAATCTGCCATGGTGCGGCCATCAGTATGGCGGTGGGTTTATCAACGGCGCTGCTGGCGGGAATCGGGGGCGGTTCTTTGGGGATTTTGGCAGGTTATTACGGCAAGTGGATAGATAAGGCGATTACAGGTTTATGCGATTTGATGATGTCGATTCCTCAGCTGCCTTTGATGATTGTCTTAGGAGCCTTTTTTGGTGCGAGTCTGACCAATATTATTGTGGTTATTGCTTTGATCTCCTGGGTGGGACCTGCGCGGACAGTTCGTTCCAAGGTGCTCTCCATGCGCCATGAAAATTTTATTGTGGCGGCGAAAAGCTATGGGGCCGGTTTTCGCCATTTGGCGCTTAAACACTTTATTCCGGGGTTATTGCCGATTATTTCCGTCAGTATGATTCGTATTGTCAGCCATGGGGTGGTTGCGGAAGCGGGGCTTTCTTTTTTGGGGCTGGGTGATCCCCTTTCGAAAAGCTGGGGAATTATTCTTAATCGCTCCATTAACTTTCCGGGCATTTATTTTACGGATTTTTGGAAATGGTGGATTATGTCTCCCTTAGCGGCCTTGCTGCTCTTGGTTGTCGCAGTTGCTTTTATCAGCCGGGATCTGGAGAAAGTCGTAAATACTAAAAATTAGGATATTGTCAAGGAAGTTGGGGGGTCATGATGTCAGTTTTAGAGATCAATAATTTGTATGTCCGCTATGGGCAGGATACCGATATTAATGCCGTGCATAATGTCAGCCTGGGTTTGAATTCAGGAGAATGCATCGGTATCATCGGCGAATCGGGAAGTGGAAAAACCACGCTGGCTATGTCGATTATGGGTCTTTTGGAGAACTGCGCCCAAGTCAGCGGCAGTATCTGTTTTGAGGGCAGGGAGCTGATCGCACTGTCCGGGCAGGAACGTGACAGCTATCGATGGAAAAGGATTGCAGTTGCCTTTCAAAACAGCTTGGATGTCTTGAATCCCGTGATTTCTATCGGTGATCAAATCGGGGAATGTCTGATCAGGCATCTGGAAATGGAGAAAAAAGAAGCCCGGGCCAGAACGGAAAATCTAATCCGAATGGTCGGGCTGGACCCCTCTCTGGCCGCAGCATATCCCCATCAGCTTTCCGGGGGCATGCGCCAAAGGATATTGATTGCCATGGCTCTGTCCTGTGATCCCGATGTGCTGATTGTTGACGAACCGACCACGTCCTTGGACTCTGTATCCAAACAGGAGATGGTCCGGCTTTTGCTGGATTTGCAGCAGGAAAAGGGGTTTGCCATGTTGGTTATATCCCATGAGCTGCCCGTTATCGCGGCCATGACCTCCCGGATTTTGGTGATGTACACGGGCAATGTGGTGGAACAGGGCAATACAAAGGATATCCTGCATGATCCCCGGCATCCTTATACGCGAGGGTTGATTTACTCTTCCCCATCCATTCATCCCTACCGGGATATGTGGGGAATTCCCGGTGAGATTCAGATAACCCATGAACAGCAATGCCCTTTCTACAGCCGCTGCAATCAGCGGATTGAAGAGTGTCTCAGGGAACATCCCGTTTTGGAAGAGGTAGGGGAGCAGAGGCAGGTTGCCTGTCGGCGCGGGGGGATTGTTACCCTCTTGGCCGGCTCGGGGATCGAAAAAGCATATCACACTAAAAACCGCCGGGTCAAGGCTTGCCTGGACTGCAATATCGAAATCAAAGCGGGTGAAGTGGCGGCGCTGATCGGGGAGTCCGGATCAGGAAAGACCACTCTGGCCGGGATATTAAGCGGAATTATGGATGCCGACAGCGGCGAAGTGTATTTTGAAGGGCGCAAGGTGACGGGCAACAGCGAAACTGCAAAGCCGGAGGGCATTCAGATGGTTTTTCAGGATCCCATTTCCGCCACCAATGAGCATCTGACGGTCAGGGAGATTGTCCAGGAACCTCTTGATATTCTTAAAAAAGGTGAAAGGGCTGAGCGTTTGCAGGCGGTCAGAACGGCTTTAGGACAGGTACAGTTGCCTTATGATGATGTATTTATGCGCAGACGCGGCCACACCTTAAGCGGAGGGCAGCGGCAAAGGGTTGCCATCGCCCGAGCGCTGGTTATGAATCCTAAGCTGATGATAGCAGATGAAATCAGCTCCATGCTGGATCCCTCCAATGCGGCGAATCTGCTGCGGTTGCTTAAAGGGTTGCAGAATATCCGGGGATTTTCCATGCTGTATATAACCCATGATATTTTCTTGGCACGGAAAATCGCCGACAAGGTCTATGTTATGCGTCAAGGGAGGATCATTGAACAAGGTGCGGCGAGCAAGGTCTTTGATCATCCTCAAGAGGAGTATACGCGATTGTTGCTGGGGAGCGCTACAGTATAGGGCACAGTACCGGCAATGGTCACTTTCAGACAAAAGGGCTGTGATAAAATCTGATGAGATTTAGCACAGCCCTGCTTTGAGTAGTGAGAGTATTCGGTTAAGATGTCTTCATGAAGATTTTTTACTGTTCTGCTTGTTCTAATTTTTCCGCTCTGCTGCTCATTTCTCTAATATATTGGCTTTGCGTAATGGTTCCTTGACTTACCATACTTTTAAGCTGGGTTTCTGAATACTGGGACAAGTTGCTGGTGTCGGTGTCTTCTGTGGAAGCGTCTTGAAGCAGGGTTTTCACGGTAGAAGAGGCTTGGCTTAATTCTGTATTTTCCGATGGTTCGTTCTGTGAAGAGGAACTCCTGGCTGTTTGCATGCCTTTTTCACTGATTTCCGCAGTGTCTCCGTCGAAAGAGATGCCTACGGTGACAGTCCCTTCAGCAGTCGCTACAGCCGGTCCGGCTTTTGCTACAGTGGATTCTGCTTCCTTTTTAATAGTACCGGACTCTTTTTCTGCTTTATTAAGAGATGGCTGATCTTTTTTAAAGGAAAGTTCTGTGGAAGTGATGTTTCCGGTTTGGATCATGATCATTCCTCCTGGCTTTATGTATTTGAGGGAGAGATAAAGACATTTATCCTTTTGTATATAAAACAGTCTAATAGACAAACCTGAAAAGCAACTGAACTTTTGCTGAAAAGATTCTTAAAAATAAAAAACAACCATAGTATAGACTATGGTTGTCTGCAAGTACATTGATGGTGCGAGAGAAGGGACTTGAACCCCCACGGTTTCCCGCTGGAACCTAAATCCAGTGCGTCTGCCAGTTCCGCCACTCTCGCATTGATTTACTGTCTGATTATAGCTCAGTTTTCCTTAAATGACAAGCTTTTTAAAAGCATAATCAGTTATAAGAATGTGCAATTAAGAAAAACTTAAGTTTGAGATTTGTTGTTTTTGAGTTAAAATGGGAGTGTAAGTTAACCCAAAGGAGGATTTTGCGTGGGGGAGTTAAGGGTCTTAGTGTTTTCGGCGACCTTTGGAGCAGGTCATCTTCGCGCTGCTGAAGCGTTGATTGAAGCCGTCCGTAAAAAATCACCGGAAGCAGAGATTACGCACCTGGATTTTGGGGCATTCATCAGCAAAACATTAAATACAATTGTCAAGAATACCTACATTGAGCTTATTAAGCATACACCGAGACTCTATGGTATGTTTTATTATCGAACCTCTAAGATACGGCCTCAGTCTCTTATCCAGCGTTTTATCAATATATTGGGACGCAAAGAATTTCTGGACTATATCAAGGGGCTGAACCCTGATGTGATCATTTGTACCTATCCGGTGATCGCCGGCGTCTTGGGTGAACTGCGCTTTAAGGGTGTGATTCATGCTCCGGTGGTCTCTGTGGTCACGGATTATGGGGTCCATAGTCAGTATATCCAGCGGGGAGTGGACCTTTATATTGCAGGGTGCCAGGATGTTTATAAGGACCTGATTGCCGGGGGAATTGCTCGGGAACGGATCCGCATTACAGGAATCCCTGTCGATCCAAAATTTGAAGAGGAGCTTGACCGTGCGGAGATCGCCGAGAAACTTAACCTTAAGCTCATACGTCCGACCATTCTGGTGATGGTAGGGGCCTATGGGGTGCTGGGAGGCTCTAAGCACATCTGCAGGTTTCTGCTGGATTCGTCATCTCCCCTTCAGGTCCTTGTGGTCTGCGGACGTGACGAGAAGCTTTACCGCAGCCTGGAAGGTTTGGAGGGGCGCAATCCGATGGTTTGCTATGGGTATATTAATAATGTAGAGGAACTGATGAGCGTTTCCGATTTGGTGATCACCAAGGCGGGGGGGCTTACTGTATCGGAATCTTTGACAAAGAAATTGCCTATGATTATCTATAAACCCATCCCTGGTCAGGAAGAGGAAAATGCCTGCTTCTTAGAGCGGATTGGAGCGGCCAAGCTGGCGAAGACCGAGGAGGAGCTGGAAGCAACGATTCAATACCTTCTCAGCCACCCTGAGGAGATTGAGAGCATGCGCCGGGCGGCAGCCAAGGCTTTGCCGGGTCATGCTGCGGAAAGAGCTGTGGAGGAAATCCTGGCACTTGTTCAATAATTGGTTTCTTAATCTCAAGGAACATTGTCTAATAAGATCTGCCTGATAAGTTCTTGATTTATCTTGCACTGTCTGGTAGAATGGTCAGGTAAATTTGCTAATTTAAACCTTTGGAAAACTTTTCCCATGAAACGGATAACTCAATCTTTAGGTGGAGTAAACTTCATCGGAAGGAAGTTTCCTTTATGGAAACCTGCTTTGAGGGGGAACGCAGAGTTCCCCTTTTAGTTCATGTTCTAAACGGGCAGGGTCTGGCAGTAAATGACGAAAAATGTCAAGTTTGCCTTAAGGGAATTTCGGACACACTAGCTTCATCTTATGTTTTCAGGAACGCAGTTAGATTTTCCTTAGACTATAGAGTTTATTCCAAAGGAAGTATTAAGGGGGAGCACATATGTCAGTCAAAATGGAGAAAATAGAGAAGAATACTGTTGAACTTGAAGTTACCGTCGATGCGAAGGTATTCAGTGCCGCAGTAACCAAAGCTGCCAAAGCTTTAGCTAACAAAGTGAATATCCCGGGTTTCCGTAAAGGAAAAGCTCCACGGACCATGGTTGAGCGTTACGTGGGAACGGCTGCACTTTATAATGATGCAGTGGATGACATCCTCGGTGTTGAGTACATGAAAGCGGTTAATGAAGCTGGGATTGAACCGGTAGATCGCCCGGACGTGGATCTCATCCAAATGGAAGATGGCAAAGAGCTTGTTTTCAAGGCGAAGGTCACTGTGAAGCCTGAAGTCGAGTTGGGAAGCTACAAGGGTCTGGAAGTTGAAAAGACTGCGGCTGTCGTTACCGATGAGGAGCTTGAACAAGAGCTTCAGCGCAAGCAGGAACAACACGCCAAAGTTCTTAATCTCGAAGAAGGCACAGTTCAAGCTCAGGATACCGTGAATATCGACTTCGCCGGTTCTGTGGATGGGGTGGCTTTCGAAGGCGGAACAGCTGAAGGGTACGATTTGGTTATCGGATCCGGCTCCTTTATCCCAGGATTTGAAGAACAATTGATCGGCGCACAAATTGGACAGGAAGTTGATGTCAACGTTCGCTTCCCTGATGAAT
Organism: Desulfitobacterium sp. LBE; assembly: GCF_007830365.1. Taxonomy (NCBI): domain Bacteria; kingdom Bacillati; phylum Bacillota; class Clostridia; order Eubacteriales; family Desulfitobacteriaceae; genus Desulfitobacterium; species Desulfitobacterium sp. LBE. Next base: position 4,451,774 of record NZ_VLKD01000001.1, read on the forward strand.
ATCATGTTGCAGACCTACAAGGTAAGGATGCTTTGTTCAAAGTTAAGGTCAACAAGCTGAAGAGAAAAGAGTATGCACCTTTGGATGATGAATTCGCCAAAGATATCAGCGAATTTGAGACACTTGATGAATTGAAAGCTGATTTGAGAGACAAACTTATGACAGCGGCAGAACAACGTGCAGAAATGGAACACAAAAATGCAATCGTTGCCAAAGCTGTAGAAAATGCCAGTGTCGAGATTCCGGAGGCCATGGTGAACAGCCGGATTGACATGATGCTCGATGACATGGCGCAAAATCTTTCGTATCAAGGGCTGGATTTAGAAACCTATTGCCACTATACGGGAACCAGTATGGATACCATGAGAGAAGAACTTCGCCCCCGTGCTTCGGAAAACCTTAAAACCGAACTTGTTTTAGAAGCTATCGCTAAGGTAGAAGGAATTACAGTATCCGAGGAAGAATTAAACAATGAGTTGGCAAAACTTGCAGAACGTTATCAAACCAGTCCGGAAAATTTGAAACAGGCCCTCATGGCACGTGGTGATATGGGCATGTATCGTCAGAGCTTAGTTTCCGAAAAAACGGTAAACTTCCTCGTCGAGCAGGCATAGCCTATGTGCAGAGGTATTCTGTGCTAGAGAGGTGAGAGGATGGCAAAGTACAACGACGAAAAGAACCAGCTTAAGTGTTCGTTCTGTGGAAAGACTCAGGATCAAGTCAAAAAGTTGGTTGCCGGCCCTGGAGTTTATATCTGTGATGAGTGTATTGAACTCTGCAATGAAATCATTGAGGAAGAGCTCAATGAGGACTTGGGGATGGAGATAGGAGATATTCCAAAGCCCAAAGAAATTCGGGCAATTCTCGACCAGTACGTGATCGGACAGGACGAAGCCAAAAAAGCGCTGGCTGTAGCCGTGTACAACCACTACAAACGAATCAATCTGGGTATGAAAATTGATGATGTGGAGCTGCAAAAATCCAACATCGTTATGCTGGGACCCACTGGATCCGGTAAGACTTTGCTGGCTTCAACCTTAGCCAAAGTTTTGAATGTGCCTTTTGCTATTGCGGATGCAACCTCCTTGACGGAGGCCGGTTATGTGGGTGAAGACGTTGAAAATATCCTCCTCAAGCTCATTCAAGCCGCAGATTATGACGTGGAAAAAGCTGAAAAAGGTATCGTCTACATTGATGAGATTGATAAGATAGCCCGCAAATCGGAGAACCCGTCCATTACTCGTGATGTCTCCGGAGAAGGCGTCCAACAAGCCCTTCTCAAAATCCTCGAGGGAACCGTAGCCAGTGTTCCCCCTCAAGGTGGTCGCAAACATCCTCATCAGGAGTTCATCCAACTGGATACCACGAATATCTTGTTTATCGTGGGCGGGGCTTTTGACGGGATCGATAAGATCATCCAGAACCGCATCGGGAAAAAGGTAATGGGCTTTGGGGCTGAGATAAAGAAGAAGAGTGAGCAAAACATCGGGGAAACCCTTAGAGAACTTCTCCCTGCCGACCTCCTCAAGTTTGGTCTCATTCCGGAGTTCGTAGGACGTTTACCGGTCATGGTCAAACTGGATGCTCTGGATGAAGAAGCGTTGGTGCGGATTCTGACAGAACCCAAGAATGCTCTGGTCAAACAGTATGAAAAGCTTCTGGAGCTGGACGGAGTAGCTCTCGAATTTAAAGAGGAAGCCTTGAAGGCCATCGCCGAGGAAGCTATCCGGCGTAATACAGGAGCCCGTGGCTTAAGAGCTATCGTGGAAGAGATCATGCAGAATGTGATGTATGATTTGCCTTCCCGCAACGATGTGACCAAATGCGTGGTGACCAAGGATGTTATTCTGAAGAAGGAAGAACCCCTTTTGGTGACCATCGATAAAAGCAAGAAGAACAAAAAAGAAGAATCAGCATAAGACAGAGGGTGCCGCAAAACGTTGGTGAGTCAACGTTTTGCGGCACCCCTTTTTCTTTAACGCTATACTTCAGTCATGATTTTGGAGCTAGGTGTTGCAGAGTGCTAGTCCCAAAAACGAAAGCGCTTTCGTTTTTGGGACAAAGCTGGCTGATGGGCAGTTGCGATGATAGACTCTCCGCCCTACTGATGGTGAACCTGAGTAAGAAAAGAGCGCAGGATCTGGGGTCCTTCCGGGGTGAGAATGCTCTCCGGGTGGAACTGTACTCCATAAAAGGGGAAATAGCGATGGCGAATCCCCATGATCAGGTTGTTTTCCGTGCGGGCGGTGACAATAAAGAGAGGGCTCAGCCCAAGGGGATCGACCATGAGGGAGTGATACCTGCCGGCTAAAAACCCTTGGGTGCACTCCGCAAAAAGCTCTGTTTCGTCATGATAAATAAGGGATTGTTTGCCATGGACAATTTCGGGGGCGAGGATTATTTCCGAGTTAAAGGCCTGGGCAAGAGCCTGATGACCCAGGCAAACTCCCAGTAAAGGGGTGGGACGGCCTTCCTGGGCTCGTTCATTAAGGAGGCGGATCACTTCAAGGGAGATCCCGGCTTCGTTGGGAGTGCAGGGACCGGGTGAGATGACCACCCCATCAGGGTTTTCGGAAAGAAATTCCGCCCCTGATACTTCATCATTTTTGTAAACGGTAACCTTTTCTCCCAATTCACCGAAGGCTTGAACCAAGTTATAGGTAAAGGAATCATAATTATCGATGATGGCCAGCATAGGGAACCTCCTTTCGCAGTACTGTCAGAATATTATAGACCTTCTTTGTTATAGATCTTCCACAACCTTGAACAAAGCCTTCGCTTTGTGCAGAGTCTCTTCATATTCCCGTTGGGGAATAGAGTCAAAGACAATGCCTGCCCCGCTTTGCACGCTGACCTCATCATCCCTGATCATCAAGGTTCGTATGGTGATGCAGAAATCAAGATCCCCATTCCAGCGATAGATACCGAGGGCTCCGCCGTAAGGACCCCGGCGGGTAGGCTCCAGGTCCTGGAGGATTTCCATAGCCCGGACTTTAGGGGCACCGCTTAAAGTACCTGCAGGCAGAACAGCCTTTAGGGCATCCAAAGAATCGTATGCTTTGGCCAGCCGGCCTTCGACAGAGGAAACGATATGCATGACATGGGAGAAGCGTTCGACACTGCAGAATTTACCGACACTGACACTCCCGTAGTCTGAAACCCGTCCCAGATCATTGCGGCCTAAGTCAACAAGCATGGCGTGCTCGGCCATTTCTTTAGCATCGTCCAGAAGTTCTTGTTCGAGCTGTCGATCTTCCAGAGGATCTTTGCCCCGGGGACGTGTTCCGGCAATGGGGCGGGTTTGAATTTGTGAGCCGATGGAGGAGAGGAGAAGTTCCGGGGAACTGCCTACTAAAGTTTCCTTTTCGCCAAACAGGCAAAAGAGCCAGGGGGAAGGGTTGACAATCCGCAGCTTTTGATAGGCGGACCAGGGATCGATAGTCTTTTCCAGGGTAAAACGCTGGGAGAGTACGGCTTGAAAAATGTCACCGGAGTGGATATACTCTTTGATTTTTTCCACACGGGATATGAATTCCCCAGGCTGGAAATTGGCCTGCCATTGGTTTGGCCTGGTCACGGGATCAGATGGATGTTTTGTGGGGATTTCCGGTGCTGCAATCCCTGACGGAGTAGCTTCCTGAAGGTGATTATGATTCTGGCAGTGATGATGGCTTTGGCAGTGATTGTGATCTTGACAGTGATTTTGGGAAATCCAGTCCTCAAGGTGCGTTGACCAATGATCATAGAGCCTGCTCAGCTCCGAGTCATCTTCAGAGAATATCTCCAGGATGACTTTTTGTGAACTGGGGAGGAAGACCAGGTTGATGGGACAAAGGCGAAAAAAGTAACTGGGTTTCGCCGTCGTAGATTTGGGCTTTTGCCAGAGAAGTCCCCACTCATAATCCAGGTAGCCGATGATGCCGCTTTCACAGCTCCTGGCGGGGAAGTTTTGGCGGCAAAAGTCCCTGAGGTGAGCCAAAGGATCGGGAGGAAGGCCGGGTTCCCGGGTCTCAGGGGATAAAATCCAACCCTCGCCGAATCCATAATAGGTCCGTTGATGCTCTTCCTCATTTCCTTCCAGAAGGGTATAGCATTTTTCTCCCAGGGTTTCGGAAAACCGGAGCAGGTTCATGACCCAATCGGAATGGGGGGAGGGAAAAGGGTCGAGCCGCCACTCTTTCTGGATCACTCGCATGCAAGTTCCTCCCTGACCGATGTTTTTCTTAAGGAACCAATCCAGGCATAGATGTCCTGTTCGCGGTGCACTAGCTCGTGAGCAGGGAGCGCACAGGCATCGAGCTGGGCAAACTTTTGAACCAGAGCACTGCCCACAATGACCCCTTGGCAGGCTTGGCTCAATGTATGCACCTGGGTTGGGGATTGGATGCCAAATCCCACATAGCAGGGGGCGGAAAGAGCGGTCTGGAGGGAGTCAATGAATTGCAGGGTTTGTGGCGGAATTTCCGCATCTCCTCCGGTGATCCCGTTGCGGGAGAGGACGTAGATAAAGCCCTTCTGCTCCTGGGCAAGGCCATGAATGTGAGCGGGCCGGCTGGTCTGGGCAATCATGGGGATAAAGGCCAGGTGGTCCTGGAGAAGTTCATAAGCTCTTTGCCGGAAAGGTGTGCTTTCCCGCCATGGCAGATCAGGCAGTATCAAACCATCGACTCCGGCTGTGCAGGCTTCGCTGAGAAACCGATCATAGCCGTAATGAATGAGGGGATTGAGATAGCTCATTAAAAGCAGGGGAGTGGTCTGATTTTCCTTGCGGAACCGGGCGGCGAGGTTTAAGACCTTTTGGAGATTCATCCCCTGCTGCAGGGCTCGTAAGCCGGCGGCTTGGATGACAGGGCCATCGGCGATAGGGTCGCTGAAAGGAACGCCCAGTTCGAGAATATCGACCCCGGCCTTAACAAGGCCGGTTAAACGGCGCAGGGTGGTGTCACTATCAGGGTCCCCGGCCATGAGATAAGTGATCAATCCCATGCCCAAAGGGTTCTCGGGTGTTTTGAGGCGAGCTTTGGCCAGAGCTGTTTCTAAACGATCAGACACGGCATTCCCTCCTTAATTATTTTTTCTTGTTTGGTTCATTTGCTGTCTAACCATGCTGTTGGTAATCATGCTGGTGGTTAGTCATGAATAAAGTGAGCAAAGGTTTCCATGTCTTTGTCCCCCCGACCGGATAGATTGACAATGATGTGCTGGGCCGGGGAAAAGGTGGGGGCAATTTTTAGGGCATAAGCAAGGGCGTGAGCGCTTTCCAGAGCGGGCAGGATCCCCTCCGTACGGGCAAGAAGTTTGCTGGCCTCCAGGGTCTCGTTATCAGTTACGCTGACATAGCGGGCGCGTTCAATATCTTTCAGGTGGCTATGCTCCGGTCCCACACCGGGGTAATCAAGACCGGCTGAAACGGAGTGGGTGTCGGGAATCTGGCCCTCTTCATCCTGCAAAAGATAGCTGTAAGCGCCATGGAGAATGCCGGGACGGCCCAAGGATAAGGTCGCCGCGTGTTCTCCCCTGCCCGGGCCTTTTCCTCCGGCTTCAACCCCAATCAGTTGGACATGTTCATCAGCCAGAAAGGGATGGAAAAAACCGATGGCATTGCTCCCGCCGCCCACGCAGGCGACGAGCAGATCGGGAAGGCGTTCCCGGAGACTTAGGAATTGAGAACGGGTTTCTTCACCAATAATTCTCTGCAAATCCCGGACGATGGTTGGATAGGGATGAGGGCCGGCGGCGGTCCCAAAGCAGTAGAAGGTGTCCTGGGGGTGGGCAACCCAGTCTCTTAAGGCTTCATTGATGGCGTCTTTCAAGGTTTTAGAGCCTGTGGCGACGGAGCGGACTTCACTGCCCAGCATCTGCATGCGCAAGACATTTAAATGCTGCCGTTCTATATCCTTCTCTCCCATATAGACCACACAATTCAAGCCCATGAGGGCACAGGCGGTAGCGGTGGCAACTCCGTGCTGACCGGCTCCTGTCTCCGCAATGACCCGGGTTTTGCCCATTCGCTTGGCCAGGAGAATTTGGCCCAGGGTATTGTTGATTTTATGAGCGCCGGTATGATTGAGATCTTCCCGTTTGAGATAGATCTGAGCTCCGCCCAGGGATTCGCTGAGCCTTCGGGCATAATAGAGGAGGGAAGGCCGGCCTACATAGTCGGCTAAGAGTTCTTTCAGATCGTTCTGAAAGCCGGGATCATTGCGGACTTGGTTATAAGCTTCTGCCAGTTCATCTAAAACGGGAATGAGGGTCTCGGGTACATAAGCACCTCCGTAAGTGCCGAAGCGGCTGGCCAGAGGTGTAAAATCCTGGTCTTTGGCAATCATGGTGGAATCCTCCTTTTCAGTGTTACAAGAGTGCTAGGCGGAAGCTTTAAGCTTTTCCAATATACTTAAGGCTTTTCCGGAATCCAGACTTTCCGCCGCCAGAGCAATGCCTTCCCGGATGCCGGCAGCTTTGTTGGCCGCGTAGAGGGCGGTTCCGGCGTTGAGCAAAACAATATCCCGCTGGGGTCCTTTTTTCCCCTGAAGGATGCGGAGGGTAATTTGCCCGTTTTCCGCAGGGGTTCCTCCTTGGAGATCTTGAAGGGAGCAGAGGTTAAGGCCGTATTCTTCCGGCCGGATGATAAAGGGTTGTATTGCGCCGCCATCAATGAGGATGGCCTGGGTCGCACCTGTCAGAGTCACTTCATCCAGACCGTCCTCACCCACAGCCACGACGGCCCGTTTGCTGCCGAGAATTTGGAGGGCTTTGGCCATTTTGGGCAGCAGGGAAGGGGAGGAGACTCCCAGCAGCTGGTAGGGGGCACCGGCGGGATTGAGGAGAGGGCCCAGAAGATTAAAAATTGTTCGAATACCCAGTTCGCGGCGCTCCCTGGCGACTTTAGCCATAGCGGGATGATAAACCTGGGCAAAGAGGAAGGTCATGCCGATGTGCTGTAGGTGCCGTTCGCTGGACTCAGGGGTGGCTTTAAGTGAAATGCCCAGCTGCTCCAAAACATCGGCACTGCCGCAGCGACCGGAGGCAAAGCGGTTGCCGTGTTTGGCTACCGGGACTCCGGCTCCGGCGATGACAAAGGCCGCCGTTGTGGAGATATTAAAGGTACCGCTGCGGTCTCCGCCGGTGCCGCAGGTATCCAGCGTTCCCGCAGGGGCTTTGATTTTAAGGCCGGCACCTCTTAGAGCCTGGGCAAAGGCGGCGATCTCCTCAGGGGTTTCGCCTTTAAGACTTAACCCCAGGAGCAGTCCCCCGATCTGAGCCGGGGTCAGTTCCCCGGACAAAAGGTCCTGAACGACAGTGAAGGTCAGTTCTTCAGGGAGATTCTGTTTCTGGGAGAGGAGGGTTAAGGATTCATGAATGGCATAGGTCATAGGGGTGACTCCTTTCTTGCCTGTGAGATGAAGTGTTGGATTTTTTCACGATCCTTGCGGCCGTTCCGTTCCACTCCGGAGCTGACATCCACTCCGTAGGGCCGGGTTAAACGGATGGCTTCCAGGATATTGTCGGGGTTAAGTCCTCCGGCTAAAATCAGAGGATAACCAAGGTCTCCGACCTGATGCAGAAAATCCTGAAACTCCGGGGTGTGCCAGGGGAGGGGGATTCCGGTTCCCCCTGTCCTTCCTCCAGCGGACGAGTCCAAAAGGATCCCGTGAAGGGAGGCTGGGGGAAGTTCCCTGAAGGAAGTGGGAAGAGACGAAGAAGGAGAGGTTTCAACCAGGGAGAAATCAGGTGCGGCTGCGGAGGAATTGCCAGGGGCCGGTGCAGAGGGGAAGGAGAATGCTTTAATCTTTGTCACGGAGAGATGGCTGTAGAGCCGGGGATCTTCATTCCCATGCAGCTGAATCGTATCCAAAGAACACTCATGGACAATCCGGCCCACATGCTCAGGGGATGCCTGAGCAAACACCCCGACTTTGCTGATCAGGGGAGGTAAGCTCAGGATAATCTCCCGGGCAGTTTCCGGCTGGATATAGCGTTTGCTGTGGGGGACAAAGATAAATCCCAGAGCATCGGCACCGGCTTCAACGGCCCAACGGGCTTCTTCGCCAGTGCGGATGCCGCAGATTTTTATCCGGAGCATGGTTTCACCACCTTAGCACTCAGGCCTGCCTCGCGCAGGGAGCGGATATGCAAAGCAGGATCAGGGGACAGAAGGCAGGATTCGCCGACAAGGACCGCCTGAGCGCCATGGCTGGAGACCCATGCCGCATCTTCGGGAGTATGGATCCCGCTTTCGCTGACCAGAAGGCAATCAGCCGGGATCAGGGAACTGAGGGCTTGGGTACGGCCAAGGCTGATCCGGAAGGTCCGCAGGTCCCGGTTATTGATACCGATGATTTTCGCCCCGGCTTGGAGAGCCCGGGAAACATCCTCCTCATCACGGCATTCGACCAGGGCTTTCATTCCCAGTTCATGAGTCAAATGAAGCAGATTGGGGAGCGCGGCAGTGTCCAGAATTCCGGCAATGAGCAGAATCATATCCGCCCCCATAATGGCGCTTTCCATGACCTGATATTCGGAAAGGATAAAATCTTTGCGCAGGAGCGGAAGGGCAGTTAACATGCGGCTTCGGTGCCAGTCCTCAGGTCCCCCCAGGAAAAAGTCCTCCTCGGTGAGTATGGAGATAAAGGAGGCCCCGCCGGATTCATAAGCCTGAAGGGTTTCTTCCAGGGAGTGACGCCAGGGGATCTTCCCTTTGCTTGGGGAAGCGCGCTTGATCTCAGCAATGACATGAAAGGAATGGGGGGTAAGTTTTGGTTTCCCCGGGCGGCTAATGATTTTGCCCTCTAATTGCCGCTTAAGCTCGGCAAGGGGAAGCTGTCTTTCTCGAGCTTGGAGCCTTTTTCGTTTCGCGATGAGAATTCTTTCGAGAATATCCATGAGCAGTCACCTCCGCTGGTACTCTGTAACACTTAAAACTTCTGGGTTTTTTTACACTAAAAAAAGCCTTCCATCCCAAAGGACAGAAAGCTTCTGTGGTGCCACCTTAATTTGTACTTGTGTTGTGTATTGTGTATCCACAAGTACCTCTATCAGATACGGAGAAAACATTATTTTCATCTCTTGTTCATCCGGAGAGGGCGGCACTTTACTTTAAAATAAAAAAACTTCCCGTCCTTATGTAAAGGACAGAAAGTACTTCTGCGTTGCCACCTTAATTTATATGGGTCAGCGAAAGCCGCTGGAATTAAAAATGCTGTCCCATACCTCTAACCGGATGCGGAGAGAATGATTCATGCTCTCGATACCCGTGTTTCTATAACGGGAAACCCCCGGCTTGCCTACTGGACACCTCCATCCTGATGGTCAAGATGCAGATTCGTTCAGCTTGCGCTTCAGAGACCCATTCCACCAAACGGTTTGTATCAGCTCTCACCAACGCTGACTCTCTTGGACATTCCGGCTAAGGTGTACTCTTTCTCGTCATTAGCATTAACTGGATAAATTACTTGTTATTATAGGCTGCTTGAAAATAAATGTCAAATAGTATTTTGTAAAAAGTTTTCAAAAACTATTCTCTGGCAATACTAACAAAGGTATCAAGTATTTGCTTCAGGAGGGAATAGAACTATGGCTGGATTAACCGGAATCGTGATGATGGTGCAGCTGATCTTTGCAGTGATCATCGGTTTATATTTTTGGGGATTGCTCAAATCCCAACAAGGGAACAAGGTCTCCATTGAACGGGAGTCCAAGAAGGAGCTGGAGAAGCTGGAGAAGATGCGCAAGATTGCTCTTACCACTCCTTTGGCGGAAAAGACCCGGCCCACTCATTTTGAAGAGATTGTAGGTCAGCTCGAGGGAATTAAGGCTCTTCGGGCCGCTCTCTGCGGACCGAATCCCCAGCATGTCCTGATCTATGGGCCTCCGGGTGTGGGCAAGACGGCAGCAGCCCGTCTGGTTCTTGAGGAAGCAAGGAAAAACCCGATGTCGCCTTTTAAGGAAGACGCCAAGTTTATCGAAATCGACGGAGCTACCGCTCGTTTTGATGAGCGGGGAATCGCTGATCCCTTGATTGGTTCGGTTCATGACCCCATTTATCAAGGGGCCGGCGCTATGGGCATGGCGGGAATTCCCCAGCCCAAGGCCGGAGCCGTGACCAAGGCCCACGGCGGTGTGCTTTTTATCGATGAAATCGGGGAGCTGCATCCGATCCAGATCAACAAACTGCTTAAGGTGCTGGAGGATCGGAAGGTTATTTTGGAAAGTGCTTATTACAGCTCAGAGGATACCAATATCCCGGTCCATATTCATGATATTTTTCAAAACGGACTGCCGGCGGATTTCCGCATGGTGGGAGCGACGACACGGAGTCCTGAGGAGATTCCTCCCGCCATACGTTCCCGGTGTATGGAGGTGTTTTTTCGTTCTTTGCTGCCGGAAGAGATTGCTCAGATTGCCCGGGGGGCAGCGGCAAAAATGGAAACACCGATCACGCCCAGCGCTTTGAATGTGGCGAAGCAGTATGCCACCAATGGGCGGGAGGCGGTGAACATCGTTCAATTGGCAGCGGGTGTGGCTCAGACGGAAAAGAAATTGGAGATTAACGCCGCTACGGTGGAGTGGGTCGTGACTTCCGGACAATATGCCCCCAGGCCGGAACGCAAGGTCCCCTTGGTGGCGGAAGTGGGGTTGGTCAACGGTTTAGCCGTTTATGGTCCTAATATGGGAATGCTGATCGAGCTGGAGGTTACGGCCCATCCTGTTGCACCTGGCACCGGAGAGCTTCTGGTTACGGGCATCGTTGAAGAAGAGGAACAAGGGAGCAGCTTTAGGAAGACACGCCGCAAAAGCATGGCCAAAAGCTCTGTGGAAAATGTGCTCACCGTCATCCGGCGGCAATTAGGCATACATCCCCATAACTATGATATCCATGTCAATTTCCCGGGAGGAGTGCCTATCGACGGACCTTCCGCAGGGATCGCCATTGCCACAGCCGTGGTATCGGCTATCCGTAAAGAAAGGGTGGATAATTATTTGGCCATGACTGGTGAGTTATCCATTCGGGGCGGTGTAAAGCCGGTAGGTGGGATCGCTGCCAAGATTGAAGCGGCTCATCAGGCGGGATGCCGCAGAGTATTTATTCCCAAGGAAAATTGGCAGGAGCGCTTCAAGAGCTTTGCCGAAGGATTTGAGGTTATTCCTGTGGAGACCCTTAATGAAGTGTTGGCCAGTGCTCTTTTAGGTGAGCAAAGCAGCGAAAAAACCGAGAAGCACCCCGTACTGGATGAGATCTTGTCCCGTCTGGAGCTTAACCCCAAAACTCCTTCCGGCACGGTTAATTTGCCTGACCAAGGGCACTCATGCTAGAATAGTTCTAACGGAGAATGGCACACTAATAACAGTGTGCTTTTTTCATGTAAGGCAACATGTGCGAAAGCAGTGCTTTCGGGGTTTTCTTTAGGGAGGGAATTGCATGAGCAAAGAGAGAGAATTACCATTGCTCCCCTTGAGAGGGATTTTAGTCTTTCCATATATGGTTATTCATTTGGATGTGGGCCGGGAGCGGTCTATGGCTGCCATTGAGCAGGCCATGATGGATGAGCGGCTCATTTTGTTGTCTGCTCAGAAAGAGACAGAGATTGATTCGCCTGACCCCGATGATATCCACACCATCGGTACTTTAGCAGAGATCAAACAGCTCCTCAAGCTGCCTGGGGGAACTATGCGCGTCCTCGTGGAAGGGAAGAGCCGGGGAAAAATTCTTGAATTCATAACGGATGAACCTTATTTTAAAGTCCGGGTCGAAGAAGCTGAAGAGGGAGTCAAAGAGAACACCCCGGAAATCGATGCCCTGACTCATGGGGTCATCCACCAGTTTGAAGAGTATGCTAAGCTCAGTAAAAAGGTTCCCCAGGAAACCCTGGGAACGGTTCTGGGAGTTAAGGATTCTGGGCGTTTAGCAGATATTGTGGCAAGTCATTTGAATCTTAAGCTGGGAGATAAACAGGCTATTCTGGAGTCTCTGGAGGTTGCCCAACGGCTGGAGCGCCTGACGGAAATCATCATGCGGGAAAATGAGATTCTGGAGCTGGAGCGCCGCATTGGTCTGCGGGTGCGCAAGCAGATGGAAAAAACTCAGAAGGAGTACTATCTCCGGGAGCAGATGAAAGCCATTCAGAAGGAATTGGGAGATAAGGACGAAAAGCAGGCCGAAGTAGAGGAATATCGGGAAAAGGTCGCTCAGGCTAAGCTTCCGGAAGAAGTGGCAGAGCGGGCTTTAAAGGAAATCGATCGGTTGGAAAAAATGCCCCAGGCTTCCTCAGAGGGGACGGTAGTGCGTACTTATTTGGATTGGATTCTGGCCCTTCCCTGGACGGCCATGAGCAAGGATAAAACAGATATTAAACGGGCGGAAAAAATTCTCAATGACGACCATTATGGCTTGGCAAAGATCAAGGAGCGAATTCTCGAGTTCTTAGCGATTCGCAAGCTGACACCCAAGATGAAAAGCCCGATCATTTGTTTTGTGGGACCGCCGGGAGTAGGGAAAACCTCTCTGGCCAAATCGGTGGCCCGTGCTTTGGATCGGAAATTTGTGCGTATGTCTTTGGGCGGTGTCCGGGATGAAGCAGAGATCCGGGGACATCGGCGGACTTACATCGGGGCTCTTCCCGGGCGGATTATTCAGGGAATGAGAACGGCGGGGACCGCCAATCCGGTCTTTTTGCTGGATGAAATCGATAAGATGGCTTCGGATTTCCGTGGGGACCCGGCGGCAGCCTTGCTGGAGGTTCTGGACCCTGAGCAGAATTTCAGTTTTTCCGATCATTATTTGGATTTGCCCTATGACTTATCCCACACCCTGTTTATCATGACGGCTAATTCTCTGTACAGCATTCCCCGGCCTCTTTTGGACCGGATGGAGGTTATCTCTTTAAGCGGTTATACGGAGGATGAGAAAGTCAATATCGCCAAACGCTATCTCGTACCTAAGCAGATGAAAGCCCATGGCTTAAAAGCCAGCCAGCTTGAGATTGGTGACAAGGTTATTTTGAAGCTTGTTCAGGGCTATACACGGGAATCGGGCGTGCGTAATCTGGAGCGTCAGATCGCCAATCTGTGCCGTAAAGTAGCGACCCGAGTCGTGAAAAAGGAATGGAAAACAGCGGAGCTGAGGCCGGAGATGCTGGAAGAGTTTCTGGGTTCCCCCCGTTATCAGTTCGAAAAAGCAAGAATTAAACCGGAGATTGGTGCTGCCACAGGGCTGGCTTATACGGAAGTAGGCGGGGATGTCTTAACCATCGAGGTGATTCCTCTGCCTGGCAAAGGTCAACTGACCTTAACCGGTAAGCTGGGAGATGTGATGAAGGAATCAGCCTATGCGGGCCGGACGTTTGTCCGCTCCCATTCCCGGGAGCTGGGCATTCCGGATGATTTCTATGAAAAGACCGATCTTCATATTCACGTTCCCGAAGGGGCGATTCCTAAGGATGGTCCCTCGGCAGGAATCACCATGGCCACAGCTATGGCTTCGGCTTTAGCCAAACGGGCAGTGCCTTCGGATCTGGCCATGACCGGTGAGATCACTCTGAGAGGCAATGTTCTGCCTATTGGCGGAGTGAAGGAAAAAGTTCTCGCCGCTCACCGGGCCGGAATCAAGCAGGTTATTTTGCCTGAGCAAAACCGCAAGGACTTGGAAGAAGTCCCGGAAAATGTGCGCAAAGAGCTGGAATTCCATTTTGTCAGCCGCATGGAGGAGGTTATCAAGATCGCCCTTCTTCCTGTAGCGGAATCTGAAGAATACTTAGGCTCCATGAACCGCTTCCCTCTATTTAGTCAGGGGGATATTGATCCCGAGCCCACTCCTGAGGACCGCCCCATCTCCTAGTGTGAATCATGGAATCATGAGGACAAGGGTGAATCATGGGGACAGGTACCGTGATTCAGAGATCTTTGTGCTCCAAGATGACAAAGATCAGTTGCTCAAGATCAAGCCATAAAAGATGATATGAAAAAATGGGGTGAGACAAGGGAATGAACCCTTGTCTCATTTCCCTGGATAGTGTTGGGTGTGAATATAAAGCGGGACCCTGTGAGCTGTTTTCCTGGTCCCAGAAGGAGTATGTCGTGTGATTACGATTCGGAAGGCAGAATTTGTGACTTCTGCTGTGAATATTAAGGGGTACCCGGAGTTAACCGGACCTGAAATTGCGTTGGCGGGCCGTTCTAATGTGGGAAAATCATCATTGATTAATAAATTTATCAACAGAAGGAATCTTGCCCGTACCGGGAATACCCCGGGCAAGACCCAAATGCTTAATTTTTACCGCATCAATGATCAGTGGTCTTTTGTGGATTTGCCGGGGTACGGGTATGCTAAGGTCTCCAAAGAGATTAAAGCCAATTGGGGCAAGATGATGGAGGAGTATTTCTCCCGGCGGGAAAATCTGCGGGCAGTGATTCAAGTGGTGGATATCCGCCATGTGCCCAGTGTTGAGGATCAGGAAATGCATGCCTTTTTACGGAATCGGGGTATTCCGGTTCTAGTAGTGGCCACCAAAGCGGACAAAATTTCCAAAGGACAATGGGGAAAGCATTTAAGTCAAATAGCTAAAGCTTTGCATATTCCTGATTGGCATATCATCATTACCTATTCAGCCGAGACAGGTCTGGGAGTTCCTGAACTCCACGAAGCTGTCGAAGAAATTCTGTCTATGGATAATGAGGACAGCTAAATGTTTTAGAACAGGCCAGAGTTTTCGATAATGAAAAGGCTTCCCTCCGAATATACATTATTGGGATCGATTACCCTCCATGGATATCCCAAAAGCGTATGTAAGGAGCGGAAGCCTTTTGAGTGATTTAGTCATGCTATTAATCGGTCTGGGGATTATCTTAATGTCGGCCGAAGTGTTTACCAATGGGGTGGAGTGGCTGGGGAAGCATCTCCATCTTGGGGCGGGAGCAGTAGGGAGCGTGCTGGCTGCTGTAGGGACGGCTTTACCGGAGACCATGGTTCCGATCATTGCCTTTTTGGGAATGGGGGGAAAAGAAAATACTGCTGAAGTGGGTATCGGAGCTATTTTAGGCGCTCCTTTTATGTTAGTCACTTTGGCCTTTTTTGTTTCCGGCGCGGCCGCGCTTATTTTTAGACGCAATAACAAACCCTTATTTATTAATACAACAGTTATCAAACGGGATCTTTCCTTTTTTCTCTGGGTTTATGGGTTGGCTATCTTAGCCTCATTCCTGCCCACTCGCGAGCTGAAACTTGCTGTTGCCGCCCTTTTGCCTTTACTCTATATCATTTATGTCATAAAAACTGTGCGCAACAGTCTTGGAACTGAGGACCACGGTCATTTAGCACCTCTTTACTTTGCCCAACGCAAGTCGGATCCTTCCCTGATCATTATTTTGATCCAACTGGTGTTTGCCCTTTTAGGGATGGTGGCAGGGGCTCGTGCTTTTGTGGACGCAGTTCAATCGATTGCCCAGGTTACGGGAATTTCTGCTCTCGTGCTGTCTTTGATTATCACTCCTGTGGCGACCGAGCTGCCCGAGAAATTTAATAGTGTCATCTGGCTCAAGAGAGGAAAGGACACGTTGGCTTTGGGGAATATCACTGGAGCCATGGTGTTTCAAAGCTCCACCATTCCGGCATTGGGTATTGCCTTGACAACCTGGCAGCTGGAACCTTCAGCTTTGTGGAGCGCCATCCTGGCCCTTGGTTCGGGATTGTTCATCTATACCATCCTGCGTCGGCGTGGGATGCTTTGTCCACTCCATCTGATGATGGGTGGCGGGTTTTACTTGCTCTTTATTATAACTCTTCTCCGTTTGAACTTTCTTTGATGTGTTGGGTTTGGGATGAACCACACCCGCAGAAACGTGTTTTGGCTTGGGCTAAACACTGGTAATGACGTTCTTCGTCAGCGGCTAATTGAAGAAGGATGGTTTGGATTTCAGGTATGGGAATTTTTTGCGCTAAATCTGTGTAATGTTTTACAGCGGCAGCTTCGTCCTTCATATTGTGGTCAAGAATGACACAGAGCTCTGTGGAGTAATTAAGATAGCGGGAACGCCAGTCGAACCAACGCCCCTTGCTGAAGGAGCCGTAACGAGGGTCCACCCCTAAAAAGCGAATGCACCAGGCCAGCTGCTCCAGGTGGCGGAGTTCGTCATAGGCAATGGGGCGGAGGAGCTCATCGAACTCCGGCCGATCCAAAACTACAGCTTGATACAGGTAAGTCGTAACTGCCGAGAGCTCAGAATCCTTGCCGGCATAGACGTCGAACAGCCACATGGCATAAGTAAAGTTGGGCTCAGGTATTTCTCCGGGTAGTGTATCCTTGAACTCATAGGTAGGAAGGAGAAGGATTTGTCCGGGATAGATGCGATCAGGATGTTTCAGATGGTTGAGATTGATGATGTCGGACATTTCGATTTTATAGGCATTGGCGATTTTATAAATACTATCCCCAGGTTGTACAACATAACGGGTATAGTCCATGGAGATTCCCCCTTTCTGCTAATTACTATATTCTTAAGGGGGATGAGATGGGAGAAAAAGTTGATGACAAAAAGCATTAATAAAGTCGCCGGATGGTATATTCAGGTATAAAGAGGACAGGTCCATCATAGTATGAAGTAAAGGAAGGGAAGGGAGCGATAGGCTCATGGGTGATTCAATTCTTAAAGGAATCAGCGCCGCTCTGGTTGTGACCGTCGTAACTTTACTTGCGGGGTTGATTTGGACAGCCCTGGAGATGGGTGGATTATCCACCGCAACTTTGGTGGACATTGGGTTAATAGCAAGCTGTATAGCTGCAGGATATGTGACCGGAAGAGCAAGCGGGCAATGGATCCTTGGCGGAGTGTCTGGTTTAGGGTATGTTTTGCTTTGTGTGGTTTTGGTGGCTCTTTTTTTGGAGCTGAGAGCCTGGGGAGTTATTCAGGTATTGGCAGAAGGAGGACTGATCGGCATCCTTTCCGGTGCTTTCGGAGCAGGCAGTGGAGGGAAGGCCTCCCGACCGGCCTCTTGGCGTCAGCCAAGAGCATCGACCTGGGGGAGTAATTACAGCAGCAGAGGAGCTTACAGCGGCGGGGAAACTTACCGTAGTGCTTATGACTATTCACGAGTTTATGAAGATGAAGATGATCATAAAAATGATTGGGACGATTTGCTTGAAGAAGATTGGGAAGAGGAGCAGCAATGGAGTGGGAGCAAGAAAATTTCCAGTCAGCGAGGATTAAGCTTTGACGGGCAAGCGGGTTCATCGGATGAAGATGAGTGGGAAGATTGGCAGCGGGGAGAAAGAAACAAAGCCTCTGCCAATTATCGTAAAGCATGGTGGGAAGAAGAGGTCCTTTAGTATAGAATCCGGCAAGGGTAATAAACTATAGACGATTAGAAGCTATGCTTAAAGATATTCTTAGTGATGGAATATGGGCATGAGTAGAGGAATGGTCTTGTGGAAAATACCCTTTTCATTTTCATTTTTGGAGTAGTGGTCAGTTTTGTAGGCTGGTTGCTCTTGGGATTTGTTTTCTTCTTCTTAGGAAAGCGTTTTTTTCGGACAGGTGTGCAGCGGATATTCAATCTTGTTGTCAGGCGTTTGCTGGAAGATAATTATTCGGAGAATCTTATGGAGCTCTGGAGTGCGACAAGGAGGACATCTGTTCAAAATATCGTAGAAATCGCCCTAAGAGCAGAGCAGGGAAAATTGATTGGCCGTCCTCTGGGAAGCCCCAAACCCTATCATAACTTTGACAATCTAATGTTCATACCCGCTCAGCTGGTCAGATTGCCTGTGGAAAGAGAGGTTCCCATCGATGTGTCGGCCACTCTGGGACCCAGAGTGGAAAAACCTATGCAGTTGTCAATTCCCTTGCTGATTGGGGGAATGGGTTACGGTGTTGCCTTAAGTGAAAAGGCCAAAGTTGCCTTGGCTAAAGCGGCTAAGCAAGTAGGCACAGCCACTAATTCCGGTGAAGGTCCCTTTCTTGCTGAGGAGAGAAACGCCGCGGGAAAATTCATCTGGCAGATAAGCCGCTATGACTATGGCAGAAACCCACAAGGGATAGCTGAAGCAGATATGGTCGAGGTGCAAATGGGTCAGGGCTCACGGCTGGGAGCGCATATCTTATATCCCCAGGAAATCAAGGGGAAAGCTCAGAAGCTCATGGGAATATCACCGGTTGTTCCCTTAAAGGGTTATGCTAAACTCCCCGGAATTAACTCCCCGTTGGATTGGCCGCGTTATGTCGAGGAATTGCGCCAAGAGGCCGGCGGTAAACCCATTGGTATCAAAATTATGGGGGGAGGGAGATTAGAGGCTGATTTGGCGGTAGCGATCGAGGCCGGCTTTGATGTGATTTGCATTGGGGGCGCTCAGGGGGGCACAGCAGCCTCTTCGCCTACGATCAGCGATGATTTTGGCCTGCCCAGCCTTTACAATCTTGTCCGGGCCCAACGCTATCTTATCGAGCAAGGGGTAAGACACGAGGTCAGTCTTATTGCTTCAGGAGGATATGATACTCCGGGTAAATGTCTGAAAGCGATTGCTCTAGGTGCTGATGCGGTCAACTTAGGCACGGTTCCCTTATTTGCCTTGGTACATAAACAAATCGGCAAAGTTATGCCTTGGGAGCCGCTAACACAGCTTGTTTATTATAACTCCAAATATAAAGAGCGTTTGGATGTGGAGTTAGCCGCTCAAAATGTAGCCAATGTTCTGCAATCGTTTGTGCTGGAGATGGAAGAAGGGATCCGGGCTCTGGGTAAGAAGTCGATACACGATCTTGGACCCAATGATCTGGTGGCATTGGATGATTGGACGGCGGAGCTTACCGGAGTTCCCAGAGCGTGGTGAGGGAATAAAAAAACTGAGGCAAGGGAACAAATCCCTTGCCTCAGCTGGTCTTAATGTTGATATGGTCTTAATTCAAAATGAATTTGCGGGCCGCATACTGGAGCTCTTGGGCTGTTTTGGAAAGCTCCTGGGCGGAAGCGTTGATCTCTTGCATAGCGACCATCTGCTCAGAACTGCTGCTGGCTACTTCCTCTGTCTGAGCAGTGGTCTCTTGACAGATAGCAGCGACTTGAGTTACCTCATGGGCGATGATATCTGCACTTTGGGTGATACCGCTGGATAGGGCTGAAATCTCTTGAATCTGCTCACTCAGGACTTGCGTGCTTTCCTTAATCCGCGTAAAGGCTTGTTGTGCATTTTGAATGGCATTGGCTCCGCTTTGCACCACTTCTTTTTCTGAGTCCATACTGGTGATTGCTTCGTCAAGGCTGGTCTTGATATCATGGATAATGGTTTCGATTTGGGCGCTGGATAGGGTTGATTGCTCGGCCAGCTTCCGGACTTCTTCGGCGACGACGCTGAAGCCCCGGCCGTGTTCCCCGGCCCGTGCAGCTTCGATGGCTGCATTCAGTGCCAAAAGGTTGGTTTGATCCGATATGGCTTTAATCGTTTCCACAATAGAGCCGATGACGGTAGATTTTTCACCAAGGGCAGTGATGATCTGTCCCGTGTTATCCACGGAGTTATGAATATGCCCCATCTGAAGACTGACCATGGTCATGGCAGTATCTCCGTCCTGGGCAAGCTGCAAGGATTGCCTTGAAGAGTGATCGGCAAGATTAATATGATCCTCAATCTGACGAATGCCATGGGCCATAGATTGGATAGAGCTCATAATATTCTGGACGCTGTTGGCTTGTGTCTGGGATCCGGATGCCACTTGATGGATGGAGGATGATACAAGTTGGGCTGATTCACTGGTTCCCCCCGACTGTGCGGAAAGAACTTGAGAGGATTCGGCAAAAATGTCGGCACTGTGGGTAATGTCTCCCACCAAAGAGCGGAAATTCTCAGTCATTTGATTAAGGGATTTACAGAGGGTTCCTAACTCGTCTTTTTGTCCCATGCTGTACAGGGTTGCCGTAAGGTCCCCTTGAGCCATTTTTTCAGCGAATTGCACCCCGCGGCGTAGTGGAGTGGCAACTAAGTAGGATATGTAAAGTCCGTAAATAAAGATGATAAGTCCTGCTATAACGAGTGAAACCAGATAGATAAGGATGTTTTGCTCGAGGTTGGCCCCCGTCTTAACCATAAAGTATACAGCCCCGCCGGCTACAAGGGTAATCAAGGCATTGATGCCGAAAGCCAGGCTGAGCTTTGCCGATACGGATAAGTTAAACCACCAGCGGACAATGCCGGAGTGTTTAAAAAAGAATTCGCTTATTCTGTCTAAAAAACTGTTCATTTAATGCCTCCTTTGTATGAATTTTGCCACGAAAAAGTTCAGAATTCATTACAATGAAATATAAGTACCGAAGGGTACCACCCAAAATAGATCCGGAATAAGTAGGGACATGGGAATTTCTTTATCCTCTGTATACAGGGAGCTATGGAAGGATAAGGAGAAAGAATGGATTGGAATTATTGGAAAATTTAATCGCCTCTATTGTACCATAGGTTTTTGTAATTGTGGAGTGCGGATTTGTTAATAGTTAATGACTTTTGGCACATAGTCTGTTTGATGCAGATTCCTGAGTGAATCCACTGACTTTTGAGCTGTGCAGCCAAGCTGTGAAAGAGCGGAAAAGCTGCACTTTTAGGGTTTTCTTTGACATGAACGCTTTTGATGGATATAATAAACTATATTATCATTAAGAGCAATAAAACCCTGGGAATGTAAGAAAAAGTTCAGCCAACGGTGCAGAGAGAAAGACGCTTGCTGAGAGTCTTTTCCGTTTGGAGGCTTTGGGTCGTGCAGGAGGGGCGGGGATGAATAGAGTAATCCTTGACGGTTTGCCCGTTATCGCAATAAAGTGCAAGAGCTTTGCTTATAAGCGGGGTTCTTGAAAAAAGGTGGTACCGCGAGTTCTTCGTCCTTTAGGGGATGGAGGGCTTTTTTGGTTTTAAGGCAATGAATGAATCTGTATAATTCTGAAAGGAGCGCTTATACATGGCGGAGGATTTTAAAATGGAAAAGGTATATGACCCAAGCCAGGTTGAGGGAAAATGGTATCCCTACTGGGAGGAGAAAGGATACTTTCACGCGGATGTGGATGATGCTAAGGAGCCTTTCAGCATCGTCATGCCCCCGCCGAATGTGACCGGAGCCCTTCATCTTGGCCATGCCATCGATAGTACGATCCAGGATATCCTTACCCGCTTCAAACGGATGCAGGGCTACAATACCTTATGGCTCCCCGGCACGGATCACGCGGGTATCGCCACTCAGGCCAAGGTGGAAGAGCAGTTGGCCAAGGAAGGGACCAACCGGCATGCTCTGGGCCGTGAGAAATTCCTGGATAGAGTTTGGGACTGGAAAAAAGAATATGGAGGACGAATTACTCAGCAGCTGCGCCGGCTGGGTGCCTCCTGTGATTGGTCCCGGGAGCGCTTCACTATGGATGAAGGATGCTCTGAGGCTGTACGTGAAGTCTTCGTGGATCTTTATCATAAGGGTTTGATCTACCGGGGCAATTATATTGTTAATTGGTGCCCTCATTGCCATACCACCATTTCTGATATTGAAGTGGAGCATGTGGATCGGGAAGGGCATCTTTGGCACCTTCGCTATCCGGTCAAAGACAGTGACGAGGTTTTGATAGTAGCCACCACACGTCCGGAAACCATGCTGGGAGATACTGCGGTGGCCGTTCATCCGGAAGATGAGAGATACCGGCATCTCCTGGGCAAAACGATTATCCTGCCTCTGACTAACCGGGAAATTCCCATTATCGCCGATGACTATGTGGATCGGGAGTTTGGGACAGGTGCGGTAAAAATCACTCCGGCTCATGACCCCAATGACTTTGAGATGGGCTTGCGCCATCAGCTTCCTTCCATCACTGTTATGGATCGGGAAGCTAAGATGAATGAACAAGCCGGCAAATATCAAGGAATGGAACGTTATGCCGCCCGGAAAGAGATTGTGAAGGATCTTGAGGCTCAGGGCCTGCTGGTCAAAGTAGATAACCATCAGCATGCCGTAGGGGAATGTTATCGCTGCTCCACAGTGGTGGAGCCTATGGTCAGCAAACAATGGTTTGTTAAGATGGAGCCCTTGGCAAAACCTGCTATGGAAGTGGTGCGGGAAGGGATCATGGAATTCGTGCCCGAGCGTTTTGCTAAAATCTATCTGGGTTGGCTGGAAAATATCCGGGATTGGTGTATATCCCGTCAGCTTTGGTGGGGGCACCGGATTCCTGTCTGGTACTGTGAAGATTGCGGGGCGGAGATCTGTGCTAAAGAAGATCCGGAGACCTGTCCTGAATGCGGCTCTAAGCATATTGTTCAGGATCCCGATGTTTTGGATACCTGGTTTTCTTCAGGGTTGTGGCCTTTCTCAACTATGGGGTGGCCGGAAGAGACTCCCGAGCTTAAGCAGTTCTATCCCACTTCCGTTCTCGTCACCGGACGGGATATCATCTTTTTCTGGGTTGCCCGCATGGTCTTCATGGGGCTGGAATTTATGAAAGATGTGCCTTTCCAAAAAGTCATGATTCATGGTCTGGTTCTGGATGCTCAAGGCAGGAAGATGAGCAAATCCTTAGGCAATGGAGTGGACCCGCTGGAGGTCATTGACCAATACGGTGCGGATACCCTGCGTTTCATGCTGATTACAGGCAACACTCCGGGCAATGATTTGCGTTTTCATCCGGAACGCCTGGAGGCGACCCGGAACTTCGCCAATAAGATTTGGAATGCCTCCCGCTTTGTTCTGTTAAATCTTCAGGATTATGAGGAAGGCCCCCGTGGCCAGCTGAAACTGGAGGACCGCTGGATTCTTTCCCGCTATGAGAAGACTGCAGGGGAAGTAACGGAGGCCTTGGAAAAGTTTGATCTGGGGGAAGCCGCCCGTCTCCTCTATGAGTTTATTTGGAATGAGTTCTGTGATTGGTATATTGAACTGGCTAAAGGCCGCCTCTATGATAAGGAGCACCCGGAAGCCCGTCATACGGTTCAATCCATCCTTCTGGAAGTTCTGGAAGGTACCATGAGACTGCTCCACCCCTATATGCCCTTTATTACGGAGGAAATCTGGCACAACCTTCCTATCTCAGGGGAGAGCATTATGATCCAGTCCTGGCCCAAGGTAAACGGCTATCGGGAGGATGACCTTGAGAAACAGATGAACCAAATTATGGATGTGATCAAAGCGGTTCGGAATATCCGGGCGGAGATGAATGTTCAGCCAGGCAAAAAAGCTGAAATCATCCTGGTCGCACCTGAGAAGGCTGCTTTTGAGGTTCTGGAATCAGGCCGGGAAAGTATCCGGCTGTTAGCCGGCGGTTCCGCTGTGGATGTCGTCTCCAATCTGGAGGTTAAACCTGCCCAGGCCGCCAGTGCTGTTCTCGAAGGAGTGGAAGTCTATCTGCCCCTGCGCGGACTCTTGGATCTGGATAAAGAAATCGCCCGGGTCGAAAAAGAAATTGCCCAGGCCCAGCTGGAACAAAGCCGTTTGGCAGGAAAGCTTAACAACCAGGGCTTTGTAGCAAAAGCTCCGGAGCAAGTAGTGGCTAAAGAGCGGGAGAAGCTGGAAGGGATCAATGGGCGGATCGCAGCGTTGCGGATTCGTCTGGCAGAGTTGAAAGAGGCGTAAGGCTCGGTTGGGGCTCTCTTTGGGGGCTTTATAGGTGAATATGGTGAAATGAAAGTGAAGGCATGCTGACTTTTGAGGTTGGCATGCCTTTGCTTTGTTTGGTGCATGGGGCTGCTAGTTGGGGAGGTGTCTCCAGGATTTTACTTTGCACCGGTCAATCAGTAAGCTGCGCGCAGCCGTTCTAATGCTCAAGTTTCCGACTAAGAAAGGACCTGCGCCGCTAAGTCATTCTCTGTGGCGCGGCGGCTTGGGCGAAACCCTCACCCGGGTTTCGTCCCGCTAAATCGCCATCCCGAAAGCACTGCTTTCGAGGAGCCGATTTAGCCGGGCACCTTTTGGAGCGGAGGGCTTTTCGCGTTAGTTTTGTCCGCGCAGCTTATTGAGTGACCGGTGTAAAAAGTAAGATCCTGGAGACAACCTCTTACAAAGTTACAGCCCAATCCTCAAAAATCTTCCGCGCAAATTGCAGGAAAACCACTCTTTATAGGGAATTATCGCATAGCAGAGATGTGCATAATAACCATGTACCCCTGCGCTTAAAGATGGATGAAAAGAGTCATATCAGCAATAGAAAGATTCAAAGGAGGACATAGAAGTGGGGAATAGGGAGATGAACGGGATAACTGAACATGAATTAAAGGGAGAACGGCAAGAGGTGTCTTCTGTGGAGCAGCAATACCAGGAAGCAAAGGATTATCTGGTGAGCCTCACGAAATTTGGCATGAACTTTGGATTGGGTCGGATTGAGGAGTTGCTGAAACGTGTGGGTAACCCGGAAGAGCGTCTCAGGGTCGTTCATATCGGAGGAACCAATGGCAAAGGCTCGACTACCATGATGACGGCGGAAATCCTTGAAGATGCCGGATATCGGGTAGGGGTGTTTACATCTCCTCATCTTCATGATTATCGGGAGAGGATAACCATTAATGGTGAGATGATTCCGAAAGGGGAAGTTACCCGCCTGATTCAGATTCTCCGTCCCCATTTGGAGGAACTTGTACAAAAGGGTGTGGAGCATCCTACAGAGTTTGAAGTGAATACGGCCATGGCCTTGATGTATTTTGCCGACCAGAAAGTGGACTTGGTTCTCCTGGAGGTTGGTTTGGGTGGGGCGATTGATTCTACGAATGTGGTTAAGCCCTTGATTTCGGTGATAACCAATGTGGGTATGGATCATATGGATTATCTGGGTGAAACCTATGAAGAGATTGCCGGAGTAAAGGCCGGAATTATCAAAGCAGGTGCGATTACCGTAACGGCGGCTGATCGCCCTGAGGTTTTAAATGTCATACGCAAGAAGGCACAGGAAATGAACTCTCCTTTATGGGTGGTGGGCGACGATGTGCGCTGGGAGATCCGATGGAGCGGGGAACTGGAGCAGGAATTTGATTTGGCTGGGCTGCGGGGAGCCTATAACAAACTGCGCTTACGTCTTGTCGGAGAGCATCAAGTGGTTAATGCTGCCACCGCTGTGACAGTTTGTGAGCTTTTGAAATTCGAATACGGAATGAATCTGGAGCGCAGAAATATTTATGAAGGGCTTCGTAAAGCAGTTTGGCCTGGCCGCTTGGAGTTGCTTTCTCTGAAACCGAAGGTGCTGATCGATGGAGCCCATAATGTGGATGGAGCCCATGCCTTGGCGAAGGCTTTGAACATTTTTCAGCGTCAGCGCCTGGTGCTCTGTCTTGGTATGCTGGGAGATAAGGAGCGGGAAAAGGTTGTGGACATCCTTGTTCCTTTAGCTGATGAGGTGATTATTACCAAGCCCAATTCCCCAAGGTCCGGAAACTGGGAGTATCTCCATGAATTAGTCAAGGAAAAAGGGAAGCCTGTCCTGACCATTGAAGAGCCCCGTCTGGCAGTTGAAGAAGCTTTTAGACGATTGGATAAAGAGGATATGCTATGTGTCACGGGGTCTCTCTATATGATTGCGGAGGCAAGGCAGGCTTTATTGGATGTTTTGCGCAAAGGATAGAGAGAACTTATACAAGCAATAGTCAAGTTTTATTACGCTTATGTAAAAAACTTAACAGAAACTTAACAAAAGGGGTTAAGAAATTTGCTACAATACTACAGGAATTCCATGCAAAACGACTGGAGGAAAG
Source organism: Desulfitobacterium sp. LBE (assembly GCF_007830365.1). Taxonomy (NCBI): domain Bacteria; kingdom Bacillati; phylum Bacillota; class Clostridia; order Eubacteriales; family Desulfitobacteriaceae; genus Desulfitobacterium; species Desulfitobacterium sp. LBE. The sequence goes on from NZ_VLKD01000001.1 coordinate 4,477,453, forward strand.
AGCATGTTTGGTATATCTTCAAAAGAAGACAAATTTTATGCCTTGTTCAGAGAAAGTGCTGAAGTAGCCTGCACCACGACGAAGAAGCTTGAAGGGCTGATCTGCCAGAATTCTGTCTCTGATGCAGAGGCTGAAATGATGCATGATCTCGAGCATCGTGCGGACAAAATTACCACGGAGATTGTGGATCGTTTGAATTCGACCCTGATCACTCCGTTGGATCGTGAAGATATCTATACCCTAGCCCAAAACCTTGACGACATTGTGGATTTAAGTCAAGGTGCAGTAGAGCGCATGGTTCTTTACCATACGAAAAAACCTTCCATCGGAGCTCAGGAAATCGTTCGTACCATTGTCAAAGCTACAGAGCAACTGAAGACTGCTTTTTGCTGCTTGAACAGCATTCACTTTAAAAAGAGCGAAATTCTGGCGGCGACAGAAGAGGTCTATCGGCTTGAATCCGTGGGAGATAGCTTATATCGCCAGGAAGTGGCCAGGCTGTTTGAGCAGGAGAAGGATGCTATCGAGATCATTAAGTGGAAAGAAATCCTTGAACATTTAGAGAACACACTGGATCAGTGTGAGGAAATCGCAGACCTCCTCAAAGGAGTTGTATTGAAGTATGATTAGTTCCAGTGCGTTACTCATAGTCGTCGTATTTTTCGCGCTGGCTTTTGATTACATTAACGGTTTCCACGATACGGCTAACGCTATTGCGACAAGTGTGTCTACTCGTGCCCTCACTCCCAAAAGGGCCATCGTTATTGCTGCCATACTTAATTTTGCTGGAGCACTGGTGAGTACAGGAGTAGCCCAAACTATTGCCAAAGATATCGTGAATCCTGATTTTGTTACTCAGGAACTGGTCATCGCCGCTCTCATCGGAGCGATATTTTGGAACTTAGCCACTTGGTACTTTGGAATTCCCAGCAGTTCTTCCCATGCTATTATCGGAGGAATGATTGGCGCTGCTGTATCTAAAGTGGGCTTCGGAGTGCTGCAGGTTCAAGGGATCCTGAAGATAATTGCCGCCTTATTGGTTTCCCCCATTATTGGTATTATTTTAGGTTTTATTATAATGAAAACTCTATATTTTATCTTCGGGAAGGTTGCACCTTCCAAAGTCAACCAAGGGTTTCGCAAGATGCAGGTGCTTTCCGCCGGGCTGCTGGCCTTTAATCATGGTTCCAATGATGCTCAAAAGTCTATGGGTATTATTACCATGGCCCTTATAGCGTCAGGTCTGCAAGATCCAGCCAATCTTAATCCGGCTTTATGGGTGAAATTTGCTTGTGCTATGGCGATGGCTTTAGGTACCGCCGCAGGGGGGTGGAAGATTATCCGGACCATGGGGGGCAAGATCTTTAAGCTGGAGCCCATCAATGGATTTGCCGCAGATTTGACATCTTCTATCGTCATCTGGACCGCTACAGCTTTTCCCGGTTTGCATCTACCGGTATCGACGACTCATGTCGTTTCCGGGTCCATCATGGGTGTAGGGAGTGCCAAACGCATATCCGCTGTGCGCTGGGGAGTAGCTCAGCAAATGCTCGTAGCCTGGGTGGTAACGATTCCCACATCGGCTTTAACTTCATTTTTAATGTATAAACTTGTAACATTAGTACTATAGAAGGCTGTTGATTAGTATAGCCTTTAAAGGGACCGCAAGGTCCCTCTTATTATTAATGATTATTAATTGTTTTAAAATATTAACTCAACTTTCGCACCCCAGTTGAGGGAATAGAGCCTTGATATAACTGGGTAATGCAGCAATCCACTTTTGTAATTGACTGAGTGATTCGTTATTCTCTGGTTTATTGGGTAGTAGATTAAGAACAAACGTCATTAACTGACGTAGTGCTGTTTTCAAGTCTAAATCCATAACCTCATCAGCAAAAAGATAAAAGAGTCCCCCAAGAGAGCGTTCATCATTGTTTTCTCTTCGTTCCCACTCCAGGATGAGGTAACGGGTAAAGACTATGGTTGTGTGACTAACCATCATATCGAAGGATCGGCCCTGAAATTCAGTTCCTAGCTTCAAATGCGATTTGGCCATTTTGAAAAACGTTTCGATACTCCAACGCATCCCGTAAATTCTTACGACTTCAGTAGTTTCTAAGGAAAGATCGGTGGTTAAGATCGCTAACCACTCTCTTCGGTTGTTTCGATTCTGGACGAAAACAACTTTTAAAGCTAAGCCTGAAGGGGTATGAACACGCACTGAACCCAGTATTTCTGCTTTCGGGTTCTTTGGGACTCTCGCGTAGAGCTCTCGTAAACTGAGTGATTTTCCTTCAAAGAGATAACGCTGCTTAAGTTCTTTAACCATTCCAATAACGTGAAGCTCCTTATCCCTTAGCTTTTGCAAAAGTGGAGCATGGGTAAACCAACTATCCATTAGGACGTAATCCGCTGAGAATCCGGCTTTGAGAGCTCGTTCAAGCATTTGAACCACGGTGTCCGGTTTAGGGCTCATCGCTTCCAGGCGACGCTTATAGCCTACGGAGCGTTTGTCTAAGTCCTCTCTCATTTCACAAAGACGATTTTTAGCTTTTGCAGAACTCATCAATGTAAAATCAAGGGGTGCGAAGCTGAACCCGTCAGACCAGCCCAAGGTTAGTAAGGTGTAACCGCGAACAAAGCGGCCCGAAACATGGTCAAACACTCGGGCTAAGAGTTCAACTTTCTTGCTTCGTTCGCGCTCCATTACAGAATCATCTACGATAAAAACACGGATACGCTGCGCAGAGGTGAGCTTTTCAAAGCGTCCGACCATCTTGAGGCTGAGTAACTGGTAAAAACGCCTCCAGTTATACCGAGAGTCATTGAGAAACCGATAAACAACATCTTTACCTGGAAGAGATTCTGCCCGGCTTCCTTCTAACAGCCGAAACAGATTTCGACCTTGAAAAACGAGTTGGAAAATGATTTGGAAGACAACGAAGCTTGAAACCCCATAGGACTTGCGGATCCCAGCGGCTCGAAGCAGCTGACTAAGCTTAAGGGAAGAAAAAATTAAAGAAAGCTGATTTTGATGCTGTTCAGGCAGAGAGTTGTGTTGTAACATGGAGATACGCACCTTTCTGTTTTGGAAATTATGGTTGTTTGGTCACTTCCATTTTACCAATTCGAAAGGTGTTTTTCTGTCAATGAACAAAATATTTTTAGCCTAATCCAGTAGTAGACTGAGTTTGAACAGATTTTCGCGCTGCGAAAGTTGAGATATTAATAAAAAGTTAACTACTATTAATAATTTGTGATATATTGTAAATACATTATAAATTAGGAAGGTTTTGATTTTTGAGCACAAGCCTCATTAATAGGCATGATCAGCATACTTTACACATAAAGTGATACTAGCTTGGGTTGTCCGAGAGAAATATGAATTTTTTGTTAATATCCCTGAGTTGAGTGCTTTTGTGTGATTAAAGACGTTGACAGCTATTATGGAGGATGATAGTATGTATAAATATAATCCCTGGATTAATAAGGGAATAGGACTAATTGGTTGTGCTGTCATTGTATGGATAACCTGGTTTTTTGGGTATACTTATGTTAAGTTAGTCACACAACCTAAAGGTCCTGGCATACCTTCCTCTAGTTCTGTGGATCAGAACGAGTTTCTTCTGACTTTGGACGAAATAGAGTTCTGGACATGTCAAACGGGAGTATTTAACTCCGAAACCAATGCTCTCAAGGAAAAAGAGCAATTGGGGCAGTTAGGCTGGGATGCTCAAATCATCTCCAGAGATCCATTTATTGTTGGGGTGGGTCTGGCCTATTCGAAAGAGGAGGTACTTCCTATTCAAGAATTATTGAAAGAAGGTGGAGTTGCTTCTATTCCAAAATCAGTCATTAGTCCTGAACGCGCTTTTCGCATTCGTGGCACGGGGGCAATTCAGACGGCCCAGGTTCTTGAGAAGGTTAATGCCTTTTTGAAGACACCTTATCATGCCAGAGAAAGCATGCTTTCAGAACTTGAGAACCTTATGGCGTCGACACCACATGCCTTGACCCATTTGCAGGAGGCTTCAAGATTATCTATTCAGGCCGAGCGAACTCTGTCGGTGGATCTGCGAAAAATGATGTCATTGAACCTCTATGGTGAATATCTCAATACCTTGGCAAGCCTTCAAAAATAGACGTGTATTAGAACAAAATCTCAATTAATTTATTTAAAAAACTTAAAAAGGCTGTAAATTTGTTTGTTAACCTGACAACTTAGTGATATAATGTACTTACGCTAATTATTGTTATCATTTAAAATTAAAGGAAATTGAAACGGGGGATTAGCTTGAAAACACTAAAAATCCCAGAGGCAACGATTATTCGTCTTTCCGTTTATTCACGTCATTTAACGGATGTGGATCGTAAAGGAATCGTTACAATATCTTCTGGCGATATTGCAGAGGGAGTTGGAGTGAGTCCGGCTCAAGTTCGAAAAGATTTAGCTTACTTTGGTGAATTTGGAACGCGTGGTGTGGGTTATAATGTTAAAGACTTGCATCGCCATATTCTGAAGATTCTTGGCTTAAGCCAGGATTGGAGCGTATGCCTGGTCGGTATGGGCAACTTAGGTTTAGCTTTGACCACATACAAAGGTTTCCGTGAGCGTGGCTTCATTATCACGAGCATCTTTGATAATGATCCACAAAAAATTGGAACCACTGTTAATGGCGTTGAAGTGTTGCCTGTGGACAGGCTGGAGGAAGTTGCCAAGGCCAATAAGACTCAGATCGGTATTATTTCCGTACCGTCTCCCTATGCTCAGGAAATCGCCGATAAGCTTATTAGTGCCGGAGTACAGGCTATTCTTAACTTTGCTCCTGTGGTACTTAATGTCCCGCCGGAAGTTGAACTTAGAAATGTAGACTTGGCGGTCAATCTGGAAGTGCTGACCTTTAACGTGGGAACCCGTCGCGCTTAAGCGGAACCCACCTTGTAGGCTTATGCATAGAAAATGATGTCAAAGAGAATATAAAATGAAGATTTGCGAAAAGTAAGGCAGCAGTGTCTTACTTTTTCCTTATCGTTATGGTTATATTTTTAGACAATTAATTCGTAAAGAGGTGATATGGTGCGCAAGGAAAAGGACTTGCTCGGAGTTATGGAAGTACCGGAAGACGTCTATTATGGAATACAGACCTTAAGAGCTCGTGAAAACTTCCCGATTACGGGATATCGCCCACACCATGAATTAATCCGGGGATTGGGTTTGGTGAAGGCTGCTGCCGCTCAAGCCAATATGGACATCGGTTCCTTGAACCACGAGATCGGCGAGGCTGTAATTAAAGCATCTCTGGAAGTGGCCGAGGGTGCCTTTAATGACCATTTTGTGGTTGATGTCATTCAAGGAGGAGCAGGAACCTCGATTAATATGAATGCTAATGAAGTGATTGCTAACCGGGCTATTGAGATTTTGGGAGGGCGAAAAGGGGATTACTCCCGGGTTCATCCCAATGTTCATGTTAACATGGCGCAGAGCACCAATGATGTATTTCCCACAGCCATCCGTATTGCCTGTCTTAATGTAGCAGACGATCTTCTTCATGCCTTAAATGAGTTGAAGAGTGCTTTTCAAGAGAAGGCCAGGGAGTTTGACGGAGTCATCAAGATGGGGAGAACCCATCTTCAGGATGCGGTTCCTATTCGCTTAGGGCAGGAATTCGCCGCCTATGGACAAATGCTGGAGAGAGATCTGCGCCGGATCACTGAAGCAGCGAAGTCCTTACATAGTATTAATATGGGTGCAACAGCTGTAGGTACCGGGCTGAATGCTGATCCGATTTATATTGAGGAAGTTTCTGAGAATCTGAGGAAGGTTACCGGGTTGCCGTTATTGCGAGCGGATAATCTGGTGGATGCGACACAGAACACGGATGCCTTTTTGGAGGTGTCGGGTGCTCTTAAGACCCTGGCCGTTAACCTCTCTAAGATCGCCAATGATCTGCGGCTGATGGCCTCTGGGCCCAGAACGGGCTTTGGGGAAATTAATCTTCCTGCTATGCAGCCGGGGTCTTCTATTATGCCCGGGAAAGTCAATCCCGTCATGGCTGAGGTGGTCAACCAGGTATCCTTCCAGGTACAGGGAAATGATTTTACCATCGCCTTAGCCTGTGGAGCGGGGCAGCTGGAACTCAATGTGATGGAGCCTGTGGTAGTCTTCAATCTGCTCCAATCTTTGGATATCCTCCGCAATGTGATCAAGGTCTTCAAAGAGCGCTGTGTCGATGGGATAACCGCTAATGTGGAACGCTGTCGGGATCTGGTTGAAAACAGCGTCGGTGTCGTCACCGCAATCAACCCCCATGTAGGATACGAAGTCGCTTCCCGAATCGCCAAGGAAGCCATAGTGAACGGCCGTCCTGTCAGAGAGATTGTCCTGGAAAGAGGACTTTTGACCTCCGAGGAGCTGGATCTTATATTAAATCCTCACGAAATGACCAATCCGGGTATCAGCGGCTCGGAGTTGCTTAAGGGAGTGCTTCCCCGTGGTCATTAATGGTAAATTGTTAATATTAAGTTAATATTTTTGACCTTTAGTCCCCTTGCGTATTAGTAGGTGAGATGCTAAACTAAAAAGTGTCGAAAAACCAGCCAGGTGCAACATGCCCTGGCTACATTTCTATGGGTGAAAGGGGGCAAACTATGCCGGCAGGTCGAACTAATTCAGGAGCGGGTCGCACCCTGCTTCTTATCTTGTCAGGAGGGGCTATTGGGACATTAATAGGCTATGGGTTCGAAAAGATCTCTTTCTTGGCACCTTTTCTGCGCCCAGCCGTCATTGATTTCCCTTCACATACCTATTTAGACTTCTTTTTTATCACCTTTTCATTTGGATTTCGTCTGAATATCACCGTTGCTACGGTTTTAGGGGCAATGGTTGGTTACTATCTGGCTAGGAAGTGGTAGAATGCTCGTACTGGCTTCAGCTTCTCCCCGCAGGGCAATGCTTCTGGAAGCAGAGGGCTTTTCCTTTATACGAGTGGAAGCGGATGTTTCTGAAGTACTTCCCCAAGGTATTTCCCCCGAATCAGCAGTGAAGGGACTGGCTTTGCGCAAGGCTCAGGCTGGGTTGAATCGTTGGCTGAATCATGGTGGAAGCAGAGAGGATATAATTCTGGGGGCTGATACCATCGTTGTCTTAAACCAGCGGATTCTCGGCAAACCCAGAGATGAGGAAGAGGCAGAAGCTATGCTGACCGCATTAAGCGGACAAACTCACCGCGTGTACACTGGAGTGGCCTTGATCAATGGAGCAGGGCGCCAGGAATGTGGTGCGGTATGTACGGCAGTCTTTTTCCGTTCCCTGACCCATGAGGAGATTCTGGAGTATATTGCTACGGGAGAGCCTGTGGATAAAGCGGGAGCCTATGGGATTCAAGGGCTGGGAGGCCATTTAGTGGATCATTATGAAGGATCTTTAAGCAATGTGATTGGCTTACCCATGGAGTATGTTAAAGAGCGGCTGAGTGTGTGGGGGATGGGACTTGGAGATATCGCCCTGCATGAGGTGAAGGATGGATTACCGTCGGTTAAAGGATCTACCTGAGGAATTATTACCTCGTGAACGGTTGTTTCAATATGGAGCAGATGCCCTCTCTAATCGGGAAATTCTGGCCATTTTGTTGAGGACTGGGGTCAAAGGAGAGAATGTCCTGGATTTTTCAGAACGCCTTTTGACTGAAACGGGAGGGTTATCAGGATTAGCTCGCTTAACGGTTCATGAGTTGACCCGGTATCGTGGTATGGGAACGGCTAAAGCGGCTGAACTAAAGGCGGCATTGGAATTGGGGCGGCGTTCAGTATCTTCGGATCCCTTGGTACGCCCTGTGATCAATTCTCCTCAAGACATAGCCCATTTGGTCATGGAAGAAATGCGCTATCTGGATCGAGAGCATTTCCGGGTCGTGAGTCTATCGACCAAGAACCATGTGCTGGGGATCAGTTCCATTTCCGTAGGCTCTTTGAATTCTTCTTTGGTACATCCCCGGGAGTGCTTTAAAGAGGCCATCCGGCGTAATTCCAATGCGATTATCCTTTTGCACAATCATCCCAGTGGGGACCCGACCCCCAGTAGTGAAGATATTGATGTAACCCGTAGATTATCCGATGGGGGGCAGATTCTGGGTATCGAAGTCCTTGATCATGTCATTATCGGAGATAATCGGTACATAAGCTTGAAAGAACGAGGAATATTATAGAGGGTAAGAAAAATTTGGATGAGGGGAAGGCCCCCGCAAGAACCCAATGGACCTCGTATTATTGGTATAGCAGATAGTATTGGTCTGTGAGTGTACAAGGGCTGTCGGCACTTTGCCTTCAAGTGAAGGTGCAAGGACGAAAGCGGTACACAGATAGTGTTATAACGGAAGGGGATTAACCAATGTTTTTTGGCAAAGATTTGGGCATTGATTTAGGCACTGCAAATACGCTGGTTCATATGAAAGGGAAAGGTATCGTTTGTAATGAGCCTTCTGTAGTTGCGATTGATATTGAAAAAAAGACCCCGCTGGCCGTAGGGGATAAAGCAAAAGAAATGATTGGCCGGACACCGGGCAATATTGTAGCGATTCGGCCACTAAAGGATGGCGTAATCTCGGATTTTAATGTTACTCAGAAAATGTTGAAGTATTTTATTACGAGAGCATTAGGCACCGAGTCCCCATTTGCTCGTCCCAGGGTTGTCATCTGTGTACCCTCAGGGGTAACTCCTGTAGAAGAACGGGCTGTCAAGGAAGCTGCCTTGGCTGCGGGAGCAAAGGATCCGGTTATTATGGAGGAGCCGATGGCTGCGGCCATCGGGGCAGGTCTCCCTGTTAGTGAGCCTACAGGCAATATGATTGTAGATATTGGCGGGGGAACCACGGAAGTTGCGGTGATTTCTTTGGGCGGTATCGTGACCAGCCGCTCGATCCGCATTGCTGGGGACGAGATGGATGATTCCATTGTCGCCCATATCAAACGTCGCTATAATTTAATGATAGGCTATCGGACTGCTGAAGATATCAAGATGGAAATTGGCTATGCTTATCAGGCAGAAAAGGGTAAGGCTTATCAAGTCAGAGGACGGGATTTGCTGACGGGACTCCCTAAAACTGTGGAAGTTACCGCGGAAGAAATCCAGGAAGCCCTGCAGGAACCTGTGGTGGCGATTGTTGAAGGGGTAAAGTCTTGCTTGGAGAAAACTCCTCCCGAGTTAGCTGCCGACATTATGGATCGAGGCATCGTCATGGCCGGAGGAGGCTCTCTTCTCCGCAATCTGGACAAGCTGATCGCTGATGAGACAGGAATGCCGGTGCATCTCGCTGAGGATCCTCTATCCTGTGTTGCCCTTGGGACAGGAAAAGTATTGGAAAATGCGGAAGTTTTCCGCAGAATTGCTGCTTTGCAAAAAAGCTAGAGTTTGAAGCGGGGAGGAAGTCTTGGTGCGGAAAAGAGTGACTGGAACGGGAATTATGGTTCTCGTTTTCTTCCTCGTGTTAGGAGTCTTAGTAAGTATTCGACTGACCGGACTGGGAAGCCAATTCCCTAACCCCATAGGTGGGGTGCTGCAACGAGTCCTAAGCCCTGTAGAAGGTGTTATCCTGAGAGCAGGCAATAGCTTAAAGGATAACACCCGGGTTTTCTGGAACTTCGGTGACGTTCAGAAAGAAAATGAGGAATTAAGGACCAGAGTTGAACAACTTACAGGAGACAATCTAAAGCTTAAAGAGCAGGTTTTAGCAGGACTCCGCTATAATGAACTGGATTCAAAAATGTTTAAGAGCCCCGATGTGGATAAGTATACGAAGATTGGTGCCAGTATTATTAGCCGCAATCCCAATGCCTGGTATCAGACTCTAACTATTAATCGGGGGACGAATGACGGTGTAGCGGTGGATGATCCGGTCATCGTTGCTTTGGGTTTAGTGGGCAAGATTGTCTCGGTGACGCCCACTACTTCAGAAGTACTTTTAATCACAGATAGTGAAGGCCAAGTCAGTGCCCTGGTTCGAGGAAGCACCGGTTCGCCAACCTTTGGCATTGTTGAAGGGACATATAAGCGAACTTCCCGCCTTGAAGCAGAAGGAAATCTCCAGATGCTTTTGCGTCGTGACGACAATGTCAATGTTGGTGATTTGGTGCTCACTTCGGGTTTGGGTGGAGTTTATCCCAAAGATATTCCCGTCGGTAAGGTAGAGCAGATTCAATTGGACGGTTCGGGACTGTTGAAAACAGCATATATATCGCCTTTGGTGAATTTTGATTCTCTGGAGGAAATTTATATTATAGAAAAGTCAGGGGGGCAGTAACGATGCGGCGCAATATCCTCATTATCGTTATGCTCCTTTTCAGCTTGATTCTTCCGGGAACTGTTTTCTATTTTTGGTCCTGGGGCGGAATAAAACCTGATTTGGTGTTGTTATTTACCATTTATATGGCTCTGCATCACCGCACTTTACCGGGAGCACTTTGGGGTTTGGGAGCAGGGATGCTCGCAGATTTTTATCTGGGCAGACACTTTGGCATGTATGCTTTAACTTTAACTGTGGTGGCACTATTATCGGACTGGCTCTCCCAACGCTGGTATCGGGAGAACTACTTCTTAATAGCTTTGCTGGTTTTCTTGGTTACTTTCGTGGGCGAAGGGCTGATTGCTTTTTTGAATATCCTGGTGGGAGCACGGTGGTCTTTAGGCGATGCATTCCGCTTGGTGATCGGGGTCTCGGTGTATAACGCTGTACTGGTGCCCCTCACTTATCCGTGGATTCATCGTTCGTTTACACGGGGGTGGCTGAAGTATCGGCCCAAGTATGATCGGTGACGAACAAAAATCTAGGAGGCGAAAAAGATGGAAGAAGATAAAGAACGCAAACCCTATACACGCCGTCTCTGGGGCCTTAGCGCCGTCGTGTTTCTCGTATTCCTGATTCTTGGCTTCAACCTTTGGCGATTACAAATCGCCAAAGCGTCCTATTACGAGACAAAGGCCCAGGGTAATATCATGAAACTTGTCTCCATCCCTTCCAACCGTGGAGACATTGTCGATCGCAATGGTGAATTGCTGGTTACCAGTGTGCCTCAGTTCGCTCTGACTATTGATTGGATGGATCTGCAAACGGCTCCCGTCGATAGTGTGCAGGAAGTCGTTGCCCGCCTGGCGGGCTACATTAAACCCTATTGGCCGATTAAAGAGCAAAGTGTGGAGAATATCACAGAGGATATTCTGGTCATGATGCAAAATCAGCAGTGGGAGCGTTATCGGTCGGTTACGGTTATGGGTGATGTGCCGGATCCTCTAAAGGCTATTATTGCGGAGCATAAGGATGAACTTCCGGGTATTAACATCGAAGCATTGCCTGTACGTGATTATCGCAAGGGTACCTTAGCCGGTCATCTTTTGGGATATGTCCGTGAAGTAGGCAGTGAGGAGGAAATTGCTTCGTTTAATAAAAATCCTCAAGCCCAGGAGGATGGGTTTAAATACACCCAAGGGGATCAGGTAGGAAAAATGGGCGTGGAAAAAGGCTACGATTACTGGCTGCGCGGCAGAGAAGGGGTCCAGCAGGTCATCGTGGACAATAGTGCCCGCCCCATTGCCAAAGAAGTCATTCAGCCCTCCGAGCCCGGGAAAACCCTGCAACTGACCCTCGATGCCAAGCTGCAGGCTGTGGTGGAGAAGACCTTGGATGATGTGTTCAGGGAGTATGTACATCCGCAGCATCCCGACTCCAATCAAGGTGCCGCAGTGGTCATAGAAGTTAAGACGGGAAAGATCCTGGCAATGACTTCCCACCCCTATATGGATCCTAATGATCTGACAGGGATTATATCTGAAGAAACTTTTGAAAAATACTTTCAAGTGAAAGATGCGGCCTCCTATAACCGGGCTTTAGCCGGAACCTATGCCCCGGGCTCAACCTTTAAAATGATTACAGCTATGGCCGGTTTGCAGGCCGGTGTGGTGACTCCTTATGAGCAGTTTAACAGCTCCAATGTGGCGGCTACCCTGGGAACACAGCATGGTATTCAGGAGTGGTCTCCAGGGGGTTTTGGCTTAGTGAATTTGAATCGGGCCATGGCTAAGTCTTCCAATACCTATTTCCAAGCGGTGGGGCAAAGAGTCTTTAATAAAAACGGAGAGTTAATAAAGCAGATCGCCAATGAATTCGGTCTGGGTGTCTATTCCGGGGTAGATATTCCCGGTGAGTCCAAGGGGAATGCTCCTTCACCGGAATGGAAAAAGGCAACTTTCGGGCCCCAATATGAAAAAAAGAGGGATAATGACCTTGCTAAAATCGAAGAGGAGTATAAGGTTAAGCTGGCGTCGGCTAAAGATGAGACTGAACGGAAGAAATTAGAAAGCCAGAAGAAGAACAAGATCAATCAAGTAGAAGCGGATTATGCTTATAATGTTCGTTGGTGGGTGGATTGGCAGTATTTCGAGACCTTTAATACCGCTATCGGACAAGGGGATAATGTTTATACACCGCTGCAGCTTGCTAATTATGTGGCGACCATTGTCAACGGTGGTAAGAGAATGCAGCCCTATGTGGTGGACAAGATCCTGGATCCGGTGACAGGTGAAATAGTGTATCAGAACGAACCAGTAGTTAGAAATACGGTCTCGGTTTCCCCGGAAGTATTGCAGACAGTTAAAGAAGCAATGAGCAAAGTCACCAGCGGAGAAGGGACGGCAAGCGGACTTTTTGCTGATGTTCCGGAGTTCAGCGGTGGAGGTAAAACCGGAACGGCTCAGCTTGGTTCTAAAAACACGGCAGAAGGGGAGCTCTTTAATGGGGTCTTTGTGGCCTTTGCACCTTATGATGATCCGCAAATAGCCTTTGCCGGAGTTGTCGAATACGGAGGCCATGGTGGAGAAACGGCCGGTGCTGTAGCTAAAGCTGCTTTTATGGAGTATTTTGGCTGGGGAGCAAATAAGTAAGATGAATTTGGAAGTAATATAACGAAACAACGGAAAAAAACGAGGAAATTCGCCTTCGTTTTTTTTCTTTAAGCGAGAGGGAAAACGGGAAGCACTGTAGAATTAGTATGAGTCAATAAATGGCGCGATTTTTCCACGCCTTTAAACTTTGGACAAGTTTTCACCGAGGCAGGGTACCGGGGGCCTCAAAACATGGAACAATTGGGGGATTAACGGTTGACACGGACAGAGCATATCGCCTTAAAAGGTACTCGGGAAGGCCTCATTTTATATCTGGATCCCGAGGCAGACTTTTCGCTTTTGATGGATGAACTTAAAAAGCTGCTGGAGGACTCCGACCAATTTCTTCAAGGAGCAATGGTTCGGTGCTACGGAGGGGAAAAGGAATATTCTCCGGAGCAACAGGAAGAGCTAACTTGTTGCCTGGCCGAGCATAGTCTTACTCTAAAAGGGTGGCTTACGGCTGCAGAAGTTTATTCCAGTGTCCGGAAGACACCGGCCGTTCAGGAAGAACCTCAGCGGATTCCGGAAGAAGGTATGGAGGAAGGTCCCAGCCTGTTTGTGGAGCGCACGCTGCGCTCGGGGGCCAGCATTCAGTATGACGGTCATGTCATCATCCTGGGCGATGTTAATCCAGGTGCAGAAATTGTGGCCGGCGGGAATATTGTTGTGATTGGGTCCTTAAAAGGAGTTGCCCATGCAGGTGCTAAGGGTAATCGGAATTCAATAGTGACTGCTTATCATTTAGTGCCAACTCAGCTGAGGATTGCCGATCTGGTGACCCGTTCTCCGGAAGGTGAGCAGGAATGGAGGGGCCCGGAATGTGCTCGGATTAAAGATGACCGCCTTGTCGTTGAAGGGATTCAGCTCAATGGACTCAGGGGAAAAGGAATGATTCGTTAATTATAGCGATATGAGGCTCCATTGGTTTGAAAATGTGAAGGAAATATTGGAAAGGTAGGTTGAAATATGGGTGAAGTCATTGTAGTAACTTCAGGAAAAGGTGGAGTCGGCAAAACAACCACTTCTGCAAATATCGGAACAGGGCTTGCTGCACAAGGGCTCAAAGTAGTTTTAGTGGATACGGATATCGGGTTGCGCAATTTGGATGTGGTCATGGGACTTGAGAACCGCATTGTTTATGATATCGTCGATGTGACCAGCGGGACATGCCGGTTAAAGCAAGCTTTGATTAAAGATAAGCGTTTTGAGAATTTGTATCTCCTTCCGGCAGCCCAGACCAAGGACAAGTCTGCAGTAAGCCTTCAGCAAATGAAGGATCTCTGCGACGAATTAAAGAAGGAATTTGATTACGCTATCATTGACTGCCCGGCAGGTATTGAGCAAGGTTTCCGTAATGCCATAGTCGGTGCTGACCGTGCCGTAGTCGTCACCACACCGGAAGTGAGTGCCGTCCGTGATGCGGATAGAATTATTGGCCTTCTGGAAGCAGCTGATTTGCGCAGTCCGCGCCTAATCATTAACCGGATTCGTCCCCATATGGTGAAGCGTGGCGATATGATGGATATTTCCGATATCATTGATATTTTAGCTATTGAGCTGCTAGGAGTCATTCCTGATGACGAAAGCATCGTCATTTCTACAAACCGTGGCGAACCAGCGGTCATGGATCATTCCTCACGTGCTGGAGAAGCATACCGACGGATTACACGAAGAATCCAAGGCGAAGAGGTCCCGCTGATGAATCTCGATGTACCCGATGGATTCATGGATAAAGTGAAAAAGTTCTTCGGTATGAAATAAGTGCTTGGCACTCAAGAGGAGGAATAGGCCATGTTAGAGTTTATTAGTCGAATGTTAGGAAAGGAACCCGCTTCTAAAAACGTTGCAAAAGAACGCTTAAGGCTTGTCCTCGTGCATGACCGGGCTACTATCTCACCACATATGCTTAATCAATTGAAGGAAGACTTGATCAAAGTAATTTCTAATTATATGGAGATTGACGAGGGTGCTTTAGAAGTAAATCTTAATCAAGATGACCGTGAAGTGGCCTTGATCGCCAATATTCCTGTTATAAAAATGAAACGGGATTATTCTGTCAAAGGGTAAAAGGATAAGAGATTCTGGTGAATAGTCGGGCAAGTGCCGTAAGACCTTAAAAAACACAGTCTTACGGCACTTTTTTGTGTATAATCATCATTCTTATCTTAAAGTTGGCAGCCGAGACTTTGGTACAACTGCCCCTTGTGTTATAATGGAAGTTGTAATTTTGTGGTGAAAAAGGGGTACTTTATCTATGCTCGATCGTCGAATGTTGAAGAATCTCGACTTTCTTTTTATCCTGTTTGTTTTTCTGCTCTTAGGCACGAGTCTCCTCATTCAGAGTACAGCTTCATATAATATCTACGAATCACAGCCTTTCCGCCTTCTGAAAATCCAGTCGGTGTGGATTGCCACCGGGCTTATATTATGCACGGTCATCGCTTTATTTGACTATCAAAAGTTAAGGCGCTTTTCCTGGTGGATTTATGCGTTTAATATTGCCTTGCTGTTGGCGGTTTTTGCTTTCGGAGAAGAGGCTAAAGGGGCTCAGCGCTGGATCCCGGTTACATCCACTCAAAACATACAGCCCTCTGAATTTGCCAAATTGTTTATTATTGTGACGTTTGCCGATTTCTTGTCCAAGCGTCAAGGAAAGCTCAATCGGTTTCGGGATTTCATTCCGCCTTTTTTGTATATACTTATTCCCATGCTCCTTATTGTAAAACAGCCTGATTTAGGAACTGCCTTGGTATTTGTGGCGATTTTGATCGGCATGATGTTTGTAGCGGGTGCCAATCCCTGGAAGTTCGGGGGCTTGATCGTAGGTGGAATACTTATTGTAGCTTTTGCACTATGGGTTCACTTTGCGGAGGATTTGCCCGGCTGGCTGCAGTTTGCCAAGGCGATTCCTTTGCCCCTCCATGATTATCAGCTGCAGCGCCTGACGGTTTTTCTCGATCCGGCTGCCGATATCAGTGGAGATGGTTACCAGATTATTCAGTCCATATGGGCTATTGGATCAGGAGGATTTTGGGGAAAAGGCTATCGCCAGGGGACGCAGGCCCAGCTTGATTTCCTGCCTGAGCATCATACCGACTTTATTTTTTCCGTAGTCGGTGAAGAATTCGGTTTCATCGGCACTATTACTTTGTTATTTTGCTTCCTCATCTTTTTGCTTAGGGCGGTCAATATTGGGATGAAGGCCAAAGATGTTTATGGAACGCTGGTTGCAGCCGGAATCGTCTCCATGTTTACCTTTCATATTCTCGTCAATGTAGGTATGACCTCGGGAATTATGCCGGTGACAGGAATCCCGCTCCCTTTGATTAGTTACGGAGGCAGTGCTATGTGGGCCAATCTTATGGCCATTGGTGTTTTGCTTAGCATCAATATCAGACGACAGCGGCTTATGTTTTAGCGACAGCGGCTTATGTTCAGAGAAAAGGTACCGACAGGCTCTAGGGCAGGTCGGTGCTTTTTGTGTCTTTGGGGTGCTGTGCCAGCGGAGGATGGGAGCGGTTGTCTGGGTCGTGCCGCTTAGCTGGTCTGGGGCGCGTAACTCGGTTCAGGTCGCGTAGCTTTACGCACAACGCGTACTCCATAGCTCCGGGGCTGGTTCACTCGCTTTCTTAACAGCTACGCCAAACCTCCGGGTAATACCTGATGTGAACCGTGGCTTCGCTAAATCCGTCCGCTTTTGTACGTAAAGCTACGTCTTACGGGTCTCGCGTTAGCTTCTCCCCAGGTCCTTCTTCAGAGACTTTCCTGGGGAGCGCCGACCTTGCCGCTCAAAGCGACGTCGGTAAAGACGGAAAAAGCGGCTCAGACATCGTACAACTTCCCCCGCAGTTCCCTTAAAGCCCTGCATGCACAAGACCTAAGAAGCAGCCCAAGGATTTTGCTTGACAGGAGGAAGCGAATTTAAGCGACCGGTGTAAAGCAAAATCCTGGAGAATCCTCTTTCGGCTCTTTTCAAAACAGTTCTACGATAAGCTTTTACCGCATAGGTTTAAGCAAGTGTACGAGCATGATTTTGGATAAGGCGGGGGAAAAAGCATGAATCCATATGAGCGCTGGGATGATTGGGAATGGGAAAGGGCGGCTCAGGAGGTGGGCCGGGAAAGAGGCTTTAACTACGAGGAGCGGCCGCGGAAGCGACCCTATACAAGGAAAAAGAAGCCCTTGGGGCCTCTGTATCAATGGACCGGACTACAGAAGAAGGCAGCCCTTTCCGTGACCTTTTTCTTAATGGTTTTCTTCGCTTCCAAGGGAGAAGATATGCTGTCCCAAGGGATTTATACGGCTTATCAGGGAACCGTACAAAGCAGCAATTATTATGCATCCCTTAATGGCATGGCTTTGCAGGTTTTGGGGATGAGCATCGAAAATAAGAGCACAGCTGTGGACGCGACCATGCAGGGGAAATTCATTCCCCCTGTATCAGGCAAAGTCATGGCCGGGTTTGGGGGAGCAGGGGAAGGGCAGGCCGGTCTCCACAATGGGATTGATGTGGCCAGTGCTTTAGGTATCCCCGTGGTAGCACCTTATCAAGGGGTGGTGACTCATGTGGGAGAGGATCCGCAACTGGGAAGAGTGGTTAAGCTCGATTTCGGCAATGGCTGGACAGGAGTGCTCGGCAATTTTGGGGATATTGCCGTGGCCGAAGGACAAAGGGTGGATAGTGGTCAGGTGCTGGGTTCAGTGGGACTATCAGCTCCCTTAAAAAAGACATGGCTGCATATAGAGCTGCGTAAGGATGGAGTACCAGTGGATCCCTTGCCCTACTTGGTTCCTGCTAACTAGAGGTAGCGGGCTGACCAGAGGCTGTAGGAGATAATATGGAATGCCGTGAGGAAGTGGCAAAGGAAAAACGATAAAGGAAGAGAAAGCGATGGAGATTGCTCGTATTCAAGGGCTCAGCATAAAAGTTCACCCGACATTCTGGCTGGTTCTGCTTGCTTATGGGGTCCTGGGATTGTTTACCCAGGCTCTTCTTATCTTCCTCTTGGTCATAGGACATGAGCTGGCTCATTTACTGACTGCCAAGGCTTATGGCTTCAGAGTTAATGGGTTGGAGCTTTATCCTTTCGGCGGAGTAGCCCATTGTGAAGATCTTTTTGAAGGCAGGAGACTTGAGGAAAGCATGATGGCTTTAGCCGGGCCCGTCTTTAATCTTGTTCTTCTTTTTGGGGCTCAGGCCTTGCGCTGGGAAGGAATCTGGACGGGGCCCACAGCGGAGGCCTTTGTTCAGCTTAATTTCTGGCTGGCTGTGTTTAATCTTACACCGGTTCTCCCCCTGGATGGGGGAAGGGTGGTTCGTGCCTTATTCTGCGATGCCTTTGGATTTGTTCAGACCACGAAATTCCTGGCCCGGGCAGGTCAATTCTTTGGGATGATCCTCGCCGTAGCAGGTTTGGTCCTGGTTGGGAAAGAGATCTATGAAGGAATTGCCACCTGCTTTCTTTTAGCGGGATTCTTTTGGGTATCGGGACAAAAGGAAATTAACTCGGCACGAATTACTTTCTTACGTCAAATTACCCGTAAAAAAGAAGAACTTCTCCATAAAGGAATCATGAAGAGCAAGGCCATTGCCGTGACGGCAGAAACCCCCCTCATACGTATCGTGGAAGATCTAACCCCGGATCGCTATGCACTTATCCACTTGCCCGGGGGTGAGGCCTTTGGAATTGAGCGGACTTTAACGGAAACCCAAGTAGTGGAAGGAATGCTGAGGAAAGGGATACATTGTCCTGTGGGAAAGCTTTAAGGCGGTTATTTAAAGTAATGAATGTAAAAGAATTGCTTTCGCCAAACTTATGCCGGCTTGGTTTGTGCAAATCCTCCAACTTTGTGATATAATAGATAATTACCAACTAACTCGCATAACAAGGAGGACTAGCTTTAATCATGACCGATTATAATACGGCAGATATTCGTAAGCAGGTGGAACGTTTCCTGCCCAAGGTATTAAAGCCGAGCAGATATCTTGGCACAGAGTGGAATGCAATTCGTAAAGATTGGGAGCATAGCAAAGTTCGGATGGCTTTTGCTTTCCCGGATGTCTATGAAGTGGGAATGTCCCATCTTGGCTTGAGGATTCTCTATCATTTGGTAAACTCCTATGAGGATTTTCTATGTGAACGGGTCTTTGCTCCTTGGGTGGATATGGAAGATAGGATGAGGGAGAATACTATTCCCCTCTATGCTTTGGAATCCTATCGCCCCTTACAGGAATTTGATGTGGTAGGATTTACCCTGCAATACGAGATGAGCTTTTCCAATATCCTTAATATGCTGGATTTGGCCGGGATCCCGCTGCGGGCCAAAGACCGGGGACCGGAGCATCCTTGGGTCATCGCCGGCGGACCGTGTGCCTATAACCCGGAACCCCTCGCCCCGTTTATCGATTTCCTGATGATCGGAGAGGCGGAAGAAACCCTGCCCCAGCTCCTTCGTTTAATTCAAGAGCAGAAGGAAAATCCGGTTTCCCGGGAGGAGTTTCTCCTAAAAGTAGCTCAGGTGGAGGGGGCTTATGTCCCGGAATTTTACCAGGTCCGTTACCTGGAAGACGGACGGATTCAGTCCATAGAAGCAGATCCCCGGGTACCCAAGATTGTCCAAAAGGCTATCGTTCGCAATTTGGATCAAAGTTACTTCCCCACCAGCCCCATTGTCCCTTATATGGAGATCGTTCACGATCGCATGATGCTTGAGGTCATGCGTGGATGCTCAAGAGGCTGCCGCTTTTGTCAAGCGGGGATGCTCTATCGCCCGGTGCGTGAACGTTCGCCGGAAACATTGCTGAGGCATGCGGAAGAGCTGGTTAAATCCACAGGCTATGAGGAAATCTCCTTAACCTCCCTCTCCACCGGAGATTACAGTTGTATTCAACCGGTTATTCGGGGAATCCTGGATAAGTACAGCGAGGATAAAGTCAGTGTGTCCTTACCTTCTCTGCGCTTGGATTCTTTCGATGTAAAGCTGGCTGAAGAAGTTCAAAAGGTAAGAAAATCCGGGCTTACCTTCGCTCCGGAAGCGGGAACCCAACGCTTGAGGGATGTGATCAATAAAGGGGTCACCGAGGAGAATCTTCTTGATGCGGCGGAATCTGCCTTCAAAGCGGGATGGTCCAGCATCAAGCTCTACTTTATGATTGGTTTGCCTACGGAGACTCAGGAGGATTTGGACGGGATTGTAGCTATGGCCAAAAAGGTAGTCGAGCTGGGAACGCGCTTAGGCCGCCGGAATGTGAATGTCACGGTGTCCACCAGTTCCTTCGTCCCCAAAAGCCATACTCCCTTTCAATGGGAGCCCCAGGAAGGAACGGCTTCCCTAAAACAAAAACAACAGTATTTGCGTGAAAAGTTGCGGGATCGCCGCATTAAGTATAATTATCATGATGTAGAAACAAGCTATTTGGAGGCAGTTTTTGCTAAAGGAGACCGGCGCCTGGCCGACGTATTGGAACTGGCCGTCCGGAAAGGCTGTAAGTTCGATGGCTGGAATGAGCATTTTAAGTATGAAACATGGCTGGAATGCATAGAAGAACTAGGGCTTGATCCTCATTTTTACGCTCATCGGGCGATGGATTATGACGATATACTTCCTTGGGATCATATTGAGAGCGGCGTGAATAAGCGTTTCCTCATGAATGAACATCACAAGGCATTGAAAGAGTCAAGGACACTGGACTGCCGGTATGTGGATTGCACAGGGTGCGGTATCTGTCCTGAACGAGGGTTACAGATTGATTTGAAAGGGTGAGGACCTTGAGGGTAAGAATCGCCTATACCAAAATGGAAGAAGCGAAATATATTGCGCATTTGGATTTGGCCAGAGTCTTTGAACGTGCCCTGCGCAGGGCAAGCGTCCGCCTGGCTTATTCGGAGGGGTTTAATCCCCATCCGAAGATCGCCTTTGGGTCTGCTTTGGCGGTGGGTGTCGAAGGCGAACAGGAGTATGTGGATATTGAATTAGCTCAGGAAATGGATTTAAAAGAGCTCATGGGCCGTTTGCAGGAGCAGCTCCCTACGGGGATCCGTCTCATTGAAGGCAGATATGTAACCCAGGCAGCCAAAGCTTTAATGGCAGTATTAAATTCGGCCAGTTATCAAGTCACTGCCTCCTTGGGCCTGCCGGTGAGCGAAGCACGGTTGCAAGAGGGTATCCAAGCTTGGCTGGCAAGACAGCAAGTACCCTATATACGTTATAGTAAGAAGGGCAGAGTTGAGAAGGATATAAGACCCTGGGTTAAAGTATTGGCAGGTAAGATCCAGGGCGATGAGGCCATCTTTGACATCGAAGTTGAAGTGGGAAACCAGGGCAGCGTCCGACCAGAGGAAGTTCTGGGCAGCCTTGGTGATTTGGAGAACCTCCCCTTGGATTTGGAGCATCTTCGCATTAAGCGCACAGGAATTTATGTAAGCTACGAAGGGCAAAAGTTCTCCCCTTTGGATGAGGCCTTCGGGAAGTGAGGAACCACCCGTGAAAGAGATTGTTCTGCAGGGCCAGGCCCAAAGAATGCGGGCAGCGGTGCTAGAGGATGGGGAACTGGTTGAGGTTTATGAAGAGGAAGGCTTAATTTCCCGATTGGTTGGCAATATCTACCGGGGGCGGGTTATCAATGTGCTGCCGGGTATGCAGGCGGCATTTGTTGATATTGGCTTGGAGAAGAATGCTTACCTTTATGTGGGAGATGCCGTGCCCTTTCAGTATGAAGAAGATGAGCGCCTTCCCCCGTCAAATGAGCTGCGGGTGGAGCAGGTGCTCAAGCCCCGCCAGGAGCTGCTGGCTCAGGTTACCAAAGAACCGGTAGGCTCCAAAGGAGCAAGAATCACCACCAATCTTACCATCCCCGGCCGTTATGCTGTCCTGATGCCAAACACTAAATATATAGGCGTTTCGCGCAAGATTACGGAAGAAGCAGAGCGAACGCGGCTGCGGGAGATAGCCCGTGAAGCCTGTCCGGAAGACAAAGGAATCATCGTCCGGACCTTGGCTAAGGGAATAGAGGCCAAGGAGCTTGCCGCTGACTTCAAAGAACTGGTAGCTTTGTGGGAGCGCTTGGAGAAAAAAATCCCTCACGTGTCCATACCTGGTTTGGTTCATCAGGATGTGGATCTGGTTTCCCGGGCGATCCGGGATTGGGTGGATCAGGAAGTAAAAATCATTACTGTTAATCAACCCGAGGTTGCAGAGGGGATGCGCAACGCTTTACGGGAGTTGGGCCATCCGGCTGCGAACCACGTGCAATTGGTTTATAAAGAGGATATCTTCTCGGATTATGGCATTGATGATAAGATCCGCCAGGCTCTCCAGCCTAAGGTATGGCTGAAAAGCGGCGGCTATTTGGTGATTCAGCAAACTGAAGCCTTGACAGTTATCGACGTGAATACCGGTAAGTATGTGGGGGATAAATCACTTCAGGATACCATCCTGCACATCAATCAAGAAGCGGCCCTTGAGATAGCCAGACAACTGCGTTTGCGGAATTTGGGCGGGATTATCGTTATTGATTTTATCGATATGACTTCAGAGGAAGACAAAGAACAGCTTTTGCAGGTGCTGGAAAAGGCGGTAGCACGGGATAAACTGAAATGTCAGGTGATGGGTCTGACTCAATTGGGATTGGTGGAAATGACGCGCAAAAAAGTCGGACAAACCCTCGAAGTAAGGTATGGACATCCCTGTCCCCATTGCGATGGCTCCGGAAAGATATAAATATAATGGTGCCCAATCAAAAAATAATGATAAAAAAACGTGGGAAAGCTTAGAAGCAATTGACAGCATAGAGCACTTAGTGCTAAAATATCTAAATGTGGTGACTTCTCACCGCAACCGCGCGAAACAGGCATTTTAACAGGTTTTTGTGTCGTAATCTCTTTTTTGCAGGGAGATTGAAACAAACCGGCCTGACAAGGCGAGTCTAGGCATGGGAGGTGTAATAATGTACGCAGTGATTGAAACAGGGGGTAAGCAATTCCGTGTTGAAGAAGGCAAGGTCCTCTTCGTGGAAAAGCTTGATGCCAATGTGGGAGATACCGTGACCATCGATAAAGTTCTTTTGGTAGAGAAAGATGGTGCTGTTAAAGTCGGTACTCCGGTTGTGGATGGTGCCAAAGCTCTTCTCAAAGTTGTGGAGCATGGTAAAGGCGAAAAGATAATTGTTTTCAAGATGAAATCCAAAAAGAATTATCGCCGTAAACAAGGACATCGTCAACCCTATACTAAAGTAGTGGTTGAAGCTATCCAAGCATAAGATGAAACATCAGGGTATTACTTTGAATCTTTGGTTGGATGACAACCAACGGATTCGCAAGTTTGAATTGTGTGGGCACGCAGGATATGCCGAGTACGGATTGGATATTGTCTGTGCCGCCGTATCTGCGTTGAGTATCTCAGCGGTCAACGGCTTGGAATTTTATCTTCCATGTAAACCGGAGGTTGAAGTGGACGACCCGCAAGGGTTTTTAAGCTGTACTCTCCCTGAATGTGAGCCTGGGACACTGGATCATGCCCAATGGATTTTAGGAACCATGGTTTTAGGGGTTGAAGGAATTCAACAGAGCTATGGTGAGCAATATGTAACTATTAATCGGAGGAGGTGGACTCCATGTTAAAAATGAATCTGCAATTATTTGCCCATAAAAAAGGGGTAGGTAGTTCTCGAAATGGTCGTGACAGTAATGCGCAACGTCTGGGCGTAAAGCGTGGAGACGGTCAATTCGTTACCGCAGGGAACATTATCGTTCGCCAACGGGGAACGAAGTTTCATCCTGGCAAGAACTGTGGTTTGGGTAAGGATGACACCCTCTTTGCAACCATTGATGGCTATGTTAAATTCGAGCGTAAAGATCGTAGCCGCAAACAAGTTAGCATTTATCCTGAGCGCCAGGCTGCTCAAGCTTAAAGGAAATCACAATCGCACCCCTGGGAGAATCCCGGGGGTTTTGTGTTATGTGTTATATGCGGAATAAGCCCCAGAAAGGATTGAAGACAGTGCCTGGTAAATCCTCCTTAGAACGAACTCTTCTGACAGAACAATTGGACCACTACCGGCTGCAGCGTCACGACTTTTTTAATCACTGGCAGGTCATCAAGGGCTATCTGCAGTTAGGCAAGGCGGATCGAGCGTTGCTCTATATGCAGGAGGGGATCAGTGGCCTGGAAGCTGAGCAGGATATCGGACAGATTCCTCAGGAGATTGTCGGCGCTATCTTGCTGGGTTTGGTTGTGGAGCTGCGCAAAGAAGGTCTTTGGGTTGAAGTTCAGCTCGATAGTGCCTTGAAAAAAGAGCGCTTTTGGCAAGAATTTTGGCAAGAGGAATATGGAGAAGTCTTATACGGGTACACTAAAGAATGTGTGAAGGCAATTTTTAAGCGTTATAAAGGGTTGGAGGAACCTGTCGTTGAAATCAAATTAGGGACTGGCGAAGCTCTTTGCAGTTTATCTTTGCTTGATGACGATAAGGTGGTATGGAAACAGAGCTGCTGCTATAAAGACTCTGAACAGCAATTTATAGCACAATAGTTGATCAGCTTAGGGATCAGAAGGGGATAGTGCATGTTTTACGATCAGGCAAAAATCTATGTTAAAGGTGGAGACGGCGGAGCCGGGGCTGTGGCGTTTCGCCGTGAAAAATACGTTCCTGAGGGTGGCCCCAGCGGTGGCGACGGGGGGCGGGGCGGCAAGGTCATCTTTATCGCCGATGAAGGACTCAGGACATTGGTGGATTTCCGCTATAAACGCCATTACAAGGCTGATCGCGGGGAACATGGACAGGGAAAGAATATGCACGGGAAGAGCGGGGAGGATATGAGCGTCCGCATTCCTGTAGGCACCGTTGTTAAAGATGCGGATACAGGAGAAATCCTCGCCGACTTGATTGAGCATGGGCAAAAAGTTGTCGTTGCCAATGGCGGCAGAGGCGGCCGCGGTAATGCCCGTTTTATGAGCAATACCAATAAAGCCCCCACTGTAGCGGAAAACGGCGAACCGGGAGAGGAGCGGAACCTCCTTCTGGAGCTGAAGCTTTTGGCCGATGTAGGACTGGTGGGATTTCCCAATGTAGGCAAGTCGACGATCATTTCCCGAATCTCGGCGGCTAAACCCAAGATTGCGGATTATCATTTTACTACGCTGGTGCCCAATCTTGGGGTAGTTGAGCTGGAGGATGGGGAAAGTTTCGTGGTGGCGGATATCCCCGGGCTGATTGAAGGGGCTCACACCGGAGCCGGACTGGGTCATGAATTTCTCAGACATACGGAAAGAACCCGTCTGATTCTTCATGTCCTGGATATTGCAGGCTCTGAGGAGCGGGATCCCCTGGAAGATTTTCAAATCATTGCGGAAGAGCTTCGCCAATATAGTCAGGAGCTGGCTAACCGCCCGATCTTGATTGTGGCCAATAAAATGGATATTCCCGGTGCGGAGGAAAATCTGCAGCGCTTGACAGAGAAGCTGGGGGAAGACTACCGTATTTTCCCGGTATCTGCAGCTACAGGAGAAGGGCTGAAGGAATTGGTTTATGCTGCCGCGAAAGCGTTGCCGGAAATTCCTGCACCCCAGATCTTTGTGCGGGATGAGGAACAGCATAAGCTGACCCAGGCGTCAGCTCCGCATCGCTTTGAACTGACCCGTGAAGGGGACTTCTTTGTTGTCTCCGGTAAGGAAGTTGAAAAACATGTGCAGATGACCATGTTCGATCGGGAGGATGGACTTTATCGCTTCCAGAATATCCTCAAGGCGATGGGAATTGAACGCGCTTTGCTGGATGAAGGTATAAAAGTGGGAGATAAGGTTCAGATTGCTGGGATAGAGTTCGAGTGGGAAGAGTAAGAAAAGGTAAGAAGATAAGTTAGGAGGTTTTGCGGTGTTAACCGGAAAACAAAAAGGTTTTTTACGCTCCCTGGGCAATGAGATGGATCCCATCTTACAGATTGGTAAAGGAGGAGTCACAGAGGCTGTCATAGCACAAACCGATGAGACTCTGGAAGCCCGGGAGTTAATTAAAGGGAGAGTGCTCCCTAACAGCATGGAAGATGTACAAAGCGCAGCCGCAGAATTGGCGGAACGCACCTCTGCGGAGTTGGTTCAGGTCATTGGGAGAAATTTTCTGCTCTATCGCGAGTCGAAGAAGAAGCCCATGATCGATTTGCCGCGATAAGCCTTATCTTCCCAGAGGATAAGGTGCTATAATAGGTATAAAAGCAGTAAGCAGTCGAGGAAGCAAAGGCTATGAACATTAATGCTCCACCCAAAAGAATAGGGATTATGGGAGGGACCTTTGATCCCTTGCATTATGGTCATCTGGTGGCGGCTGAAATGGCCCACCATGAATTTGCCTTGGAGAAAGTGATTTTTATCCCCACGGGTAATCCTCCCCATAAAGTGGGGCGTAGGGTAACCTCTCCCGGGGATCGCTATGAAATGGTCAAACGTGCTGTTCAGGATAACAGCTTTTTTGAAGTTTCTGATCTGGAAATCCAGCGTAAAGGTTATTCCTATACTGTGGATACCCTTAAGGAGTTGCATGAGCTCTATCCGCAGCACGAGCTGTATTTTATTACGGGAGCAGATGCCTTTCGCGAGATTTTCACCTGGAGAGAAGTACAGTCTGTTTTATCCCTCAGCCATTTCATCGGGGCTTCCCGCCCTGGATTCGACCCTCATGAGTTTCTTGAAGAATTGAAACGGGATTATCCGGAATTTCTGCCCCATATGCATCTTTTTGATGTGCCTGCTTTAGCCATATCTTCCACCGATATACGTTCCCGGGTCAAAGAAGGGAAGCCCATTCGCTATTTGCTTCCTGAATCCGTTCGTCTCTATATTGAAGAGGCAGATTTGTATAGGGCATAGTTTTATAGTTTAGCGCTATAACTTGATTTGTGGATTACAAAATCAGGTAAGTATAGTTCTGGAGCTTTTGCTCATACTAAATTCGAATCCAATAAGCAAGAGGTGACAGCAAATATGGCAACCCTTTATGTCGGAAATTTACCCTGGAACACTACATCTGAAGATCTCAACTCTTTCTTTGGCCAGTATGGTCAAGTGATAAGCAGTCGTATCATTACGGATCGTGAGACAGGGCGCTCACGAGGTTTTGGTTTTGTAGAGGTTGAAGATGAGGATGCGGCACGTATGGCGGAAGACCTTAATGGGAAGGATTTCGGCGGCCGGCCTTTAACGGTCAATGAAGCAAGACCTAAGCAGCAGATGTAAAAAAACATAGTTCTGGAAGACCCTCTTGCCCAAAAGGTCAGAAGGGTCTTCTCGCACTGTCAGAAAGTATAAGCTTGCGCTATATACTTTCTAAGCATAAGTGCAACCGGCGACTTCACCTCATTGGCAAGCATGGGTTTAAAGCAACAAGTTATCATGAACGAGGCACCCCTTTCGTAAATCGTAGGTTGTTTTGGTACAAACTAGTATGGCCGAACCAAAACAGAGCTACATACGAAAGGGGAGCCATACTATGAAGGATGCCACAAAATACGTAGGATTAGACGTTTCAAAAGAAAAGATTGCTGTCGCTCTTGCTGACGAAGGTCGTGGAGCACCGCGTTATTGGGGAGTTGTTCTTAATACACCTGAAGCCGTAAGAACACTTTTTAAGAAACTAGGCGACTCCTCACAACTCAAGGTGTGCTATGAGGCTGGTCCAACGGGTTATTGGCTGTATCGTTTGCTGGTAAGTATGGACATTGAATGTGTTGTTGTGGCCCCGTCACTCATTCCAAAACGACCCGGGGAACGGGTCAAGACGGACCGTCGTGATGCCTTGCGTTTAGCCCAGCTTTTGCGTGCCGGAGAGTTGACCTCTGTTTATGTTCCAACTGAAGAGGATGAAGCGCTTCGTGACTTAGTCCGGGCTCGGGAAGATGCTAAAGAGGATCAACTCAGAGCAAGGCATCGCCTCACCAAGTTTCTTATGCGCAATAACATCACTTCTCCAGAGAACGTCAGAAATTGGTCTGCAGCGCATCGTAAGTGGCTTAATCGTTTAGAATGGAGTAATGCAGCCCTTCGTGTGGTCTTTCAGGAATACCTCCACCATCTCAACGAGATAGAGCAACGTTTACAACGGATAGAACAGGAAATGCATCATCAAGCCCTGTATAGCCCTAAAGCCCCTATCATTCAAGGATTACAATCACTACGGGGAGTAGCAGAGATTACAGCGATAGGGTTAGTGGCTGAAGTGTGTTCCTTTACTAGATTTAAAGGTGCTCGATCCATGATGAGCTATACCGGGCTGGTTCCCAGCGAATATTCCAGTGGAGAAAGACGGAGACAGGGGGCGATCACCAAGGCAGGAAATACCCATGTTCGCCGATTGCTGGTCGAGGCTGCTTGGAGTTACCGATATCAACCGGCACTCAAAGGGAATCTTCTCAAAAGACAGGAAGGACTCCCCCCTCAGGTTCAAGCTATGGCATGGAAGGCTCAACATCGTTTGCATGGTAAATACTCTAAACTTATGGCCAAGGGCAAACCTCCCGGCAAAGTCGTCTCAGCAGTGGCCCGTGAATTAGCAGGCTTTGTTTGGGCCATTGCCAATGAACTGGAGAAAGAGACCGTGTCTTAAGATTCAACGATAACGAATAAAGAACACCCAGTTGAAGGTAGGGCCCGAAGGCAAACGTGAAAATCCGTAAAGGAGAACCCACGATTCGCACATGTGCTAAGATGTCATTGACGTTTGAATGCACGACACAAGTTCGTGGCTTAGCTCCCCCGACGGAGAGATTTAATGTGGATAGCCAAACCCACGAATATCAGACTGCTCACCGTCGATGTTTTGTTTGCCTTCGTGCCGTGTCTTTAAAAGGAGAGTGTAATAGGTTGGGGCTTTGCCCCAAGAGTTTAACGCTTTAGATTCTCCTACAACGTTTCAAATTCAAGAGGGAACCGGGGGTAATCCAGTTCCCCGTTGTAGCAGAACCCAATCATGGCGCTCGGGTTGCTCTCCAGCATTGCCCTATCCTCCATGATTGGAAAGAGCCATAGTTAGTCTTTCCAAGATAAAACCAAAAGATTTTAAAGAGGCACACTTGACAGCCTCGTTCATATCAGTGCGAAGACAGTGTCTTCGTGGTGAAGCCGGGTTTTCTTTAGCATATATTTATTGGAAAGTAGGTTCTGGCGATTTTGGATATTCAGGAAGCCTACAATTTAGCTTACAGTTCCATGTCAAAGAAGCGGTTCAGTCATACTTTGGGAGTTGTCCGGTGGGCTCAGGAGCTGGCCATAAAGCACCAGGTGGATGGTGAGAGGGCTCAGATTGCTGCCTATTTGCATGACCTTAAGAAAGAAATTGATTTTACGCAACAGATTGCTATGGCGAAAGAGTGGAATTTAATTCGCTATCCTGAGGATGAAGACAATCCTCAGAGTCTACATGGTCCCCTGGCAGCTTATTGGCTGGAGTGTGAATATGGCTACAAGGATCGGGAAGTATTGGCGGCGATAGCTCATCACACTTTAGGAGCTCCGGGAATGGGGAGCTTGGAGATGTTAATTTATAGTGCTGATCTAACAGAACCTCAGCGTTCTTTTCCCGATGTAGACAAACTACGACAATCCTTGTATGATAATCTTGAGAATGGTACACTAATGTGTGTTGAACATACTTTAAATTATTTGCGAAAAAGTAAGCGGAGCATCCATCCTCAAACACTGCTTACCTATGAAGATTTAAAAAGGAGGCAAAAATTTGCTGACAGATAAGCAATTGCATGGCGCTGTAAACCTTGTTGAAGACAAAAAAGGCCGGGAGACCATTCTGCTTGACCTCAAAGGGATTTCCATGGTCACAGATTATTTCCTGATCACAACCGGAAATTCCACCACTCAAGTTAAGGCGATCACCGATAACCTCTCCGAGAAGCTCCCCGAGTTGGGCGTGACTATTTTAAGAGTAGAAGGGTTGCAGGAGGCCAAATGGGTTCTTGTGGATTGCGGAGATCTGGTGATTCACGTGATGACTCCGGACCAGCGGGAATTCTATAATCTTGAGCGGCTCTGGGGAGACGCGCCGGTGATCAGTTCTTGATAGTTGACATGATGCCGAATTTTGGATTATTATATAGGAAACTTGCGAAAAGCAATGAAGGGGAATAAGCCCAAACAACCTCATTTCAGAGAGGCAACGGTCGGTGAGAGTTGCTGTGAGACTTTGGTAAGCACTCGCCCCGGAGCTGTACTCAGATCATAATGAGTGCCGGTGCGAGCCGTTATCATCGATGAAGTGCAGTTGAAATTGGGTGGTACCGCGGGAAGTTACTCTCGTCCCTTTAGGGATGGGAGTTTTTTATATCTTGATTTCATCTCGATCATGGAGTTCGGAATGTTTAAGGGGGAAAATTATAATGCAAGAGAAATATCTTTTTTCAGAGATTGAGCCTAAATGGCAAAAAAAATGGGTGGACAGAAAAGATTATCAAGCCGAAGAGCATTCTGATAAACCCAAATTCTATGCTTTAGCGATGTTTCCTTACCCTTCCGGCAATCTTCATATGGGACATGTCCGGAATTATTCTATAGTGGATGTCATCGCTCGCTTTAAGCGGATGAGGGGTTACAATGTTCTGCATCCCATCGGTTGGGATTCTTTTGGGCTGCCGGCAGAAAATGCGGCCATTAAGAATCAAACGCCGCCGGCTGAGTGGACTTGGAAAAATATCGCCAATATGAAAAGGCAGCTTCAGGAAATGGGAATCTCCTATGATTGGGAGCGGGAGGTTACGACCTGTCATCCCGACTATTACAAGTTTACGCAATGGATCTTTTTAGAGTTTTACAAACATGGCTTGGTGTATAAGAAAAAAGCCGGCGTCAACTGGTGTCCTTCTTGTGCCACCGTTCTTGCCAACGAGCAGGTGGTGGATGGAGCTTGTGAACGTTGCGACACCGCCGTTACCAAAAAAGATCTGGAACAATGGTTTTTTAAGATTACGGACTATGCTCAAGTGCTTTTGGATGATCTGGAAAAACTCCCCGGCTGGCCTGATAAAGTGAAGACCATGCAAAAAAACTGGATTGGCCGTTCTGAAGGAGCCGAAGTGGAATTCGACCTGGAGAACCACGGGGATAAAATTCGGGTCTATACCACCCGGGTGGATACGATTTTTGGTGTGAGCTATGTAGTGCTGGCACCGGAGCACCCTTTGGTGCAAAAGCTGATTGCTGGTACGGAATACGAAAATGACGTGCAAGCCTTTATCGAACGGATGAAGGGGCTGAATGAAATCGCCCGGACTTCCACCGAAACCGAAAAAGAAGGCCTGTTTACCGGGGCCTACTGCATTAACCCCTATAGCGGAGAAAAAGTACCCATCTGGATCGCTAACTATGTTCTTTTTGAATACGGAACAGGAGCGGTTATGGGCGTACCGGCCCATGATGAAAGGGACTTTGAGTTCGCCGGGAAGTATAAGCTTCCCATTAAGACCGTTATCCTGCCTGAGGGAACCCCTGTGGAGGAAAAGGATACTCCTCTTCAAGCAGCTTTCGTTGAAGAGGGAATGATGGTGAATTCCGGCGAGTATGATGGTCTCAAGAATGTGGAGGCCTGGGAGAAGATGTGTGATAAAGCTGAGCACGATGGCTTTGGTGAACGGAAAGTGAATTTCCGCCTCCGTGACTGGCTTATTTCCCGTCAGCGTTACTGGGGAGCTCCCATTCCCATGATTTATTGCGATCATTGCGGAATTGTTCCTGTGCCCCAGGACCAACTCCCTGTCATGCTCCCGGACGATGTGGTCTTTAAAGCGGGGGAGAATCCCCTGACCACCTCGGAAAGCTTTAAACAAACCATCTGTCCCACCTGTGGCGGTAAGGCCCGTCGTGAAACAGACACTATGGACACTTTTATGTGCTCCTCCTGGTATTTCCTCCGCTATACTGATCCCCACAATGCTCAGCTCCCCTTCGCCAAAGAAGCTGCAGATCACTGGATGAATGTGGATCAATATGTAGGTGGAGTAGAGCATGCTATTCTCCATTTGCTGTACTCGCGTTTCTTTACTAAGGCTCTGCGGGATTTTGGCTATCTTAAAGTCGATGAGCCCTTTGCCAACCTACTCACTCAGGGGATGGTTTGCCTGGGCGGGGCTAAAATGTCCAAATCCAAGGGTAATGTGGTAAGTCCTGAAGAAATTATTTCTAAATATGGTGCCGATACGGCCCGCCTCTTCATCCTCTTCGCAGCTCCGCCGGAGCGGGATTTGGAATGGAACGACCAAGGGGTGGAAGGTTGCTACCGCTTCCTCAACCGGGTGTGGCGTCTGGCGGCTCAATACGAAGAAGTCTTAAAGACTACTGGGGCAGGGGCTAATGAATTTGGCGAATTGGACAAAGCTGCCAAGGACATGCGCCGTCAAACCCACCAAACCATTCAAAGAGTTACTTCGGATGTGGGAGCACGCTTCAACTTCAACACAGCCGTCAGTGCCATTATGGAACTGGTCAATGCTCTTTATCTGTACAAAGAACAGCCCCAGGTGAATTTGGCGGTGGCCCGGGAAGCCTTGGAGAGCATTCTCATCCTGCTGGCGCCTTTTGCACCCCATATTACCGAAGAAATCTGGAGTGAATTGGGCCATGAGGACAGCATCCATAGCCGGGAGTGGCCGCAAGTGGATGAAGAGGCTCTGGTCCAGGAAGAGGTCACTGTGGTCCTGCAGATCAACGGGAAGGTTAAGGAGCGGATTCAGGTTCCGGCCCAGATTTCCGCGGCGGAATTGGAAGCACAGGTCCGGCAGCTGCCCAGGCTTGGGGAATGGACTCAAGGCAAACAGATCCTTAAGATCGTAACGGTGCCGGGTAAGCTGGTCAATGTCGTTGTGAAGTAGGTTAACTTTTATGGAGACCTGAAAGGAAGAACCCTGGGCTATCTTTCCGGTTTAAGTGACACGGATGTGGGATAAAGCTGTTGCAAAATGAACGGTGACGTTTGTTGAGCAACAGCTTTTTTAGTCTTCAAACTCGAGTTGATGATTGTGATAGGATAGCGTTAAAATAAGCAGAAATGCATTATTTATTAGGCGATTTATTTCTGATATATTCAATGCATCAGAATTATTAGAATAGACGGAAAATAAGGAGGGCCAAACAACACATTATTTTGACAAGATCAAAACACATTTTGCATAGGAGGAAGTCAAATGTTCAAATTTACTGCTCAACAACATGTTTATGACATCAATGGGGTTAAGGTTGGTGGTCAGCCTGGGGAATACCCAACAGTGCTCATCGGCAGCATTTTTTATCGGGGCCATAAGATCGTCTCAGATGGTCAAAAGGGAATTTTCGACAAAGATGCAGCCAAAGCTTTGCTGGATCAGGAAGCCGAACTAAGCGCAGAAACAGGCAATCCATTTATCATTGATGTCTTGGGAGAATCTGTTGAAGCCCTTACGAAATACGTGGAATTTATTTTGGAAAATACCACTGCCCCATTCCTCCTGGATAGTATCAGCCCGGATGTGCGGGTAGGAGCCCTGAAAAATTTGGGCAAGGATCCGGAGATTCAGAAACGGCTGATCTACAATTCCATTGAAGAGCATTACACCGAAGAAGAGCTGGCCGCCATCAAAGAGGCAGGGCTGAAGACCGCCGTTATCCTTGCTTTCAGTAAGAAAGCGTTAAAGCCCAATGCCCGCATCGATCTTCTCCAGGGCAAGGATGATAAAGAAGGGTTGATTGCAGCGGCCAAACGGGCCGGTATCGAGCAATTCCTTGTGGATCCGGGAGTCTTGGATGTGGCCAGCAATAGCTGGACGACGGAAGCGATCAATGTGGTTAAAGAGCAATTCGGCTATCCCGGTGGCTGTGCGCCATCCAATGCAGTCTATCTCTGGAAGAAAATGCGTTCCAAAGGAACCCCCTTCTTCGAAGTTGCCGGGGCTGCGGTCTTCACTTATCCGATCACACAGGGTGCCGATTTCATTCTCTATGGTCCCATGATGAACGCTCCCTGGGTTTATCGTGCTATAGCAACCACAGATGCCATGATTGCCTATAACAATAAGCTGACCGGAGTTAAGATGGGAACCACAGAGCATCCTTTGCTCAAAATTTTCTAAACCTTATTTTCTTGACTTAACTTAACTTGATTTGATGTAAAAATTTCAAAAAAGGGGTGGGTCAATTGTTACCTAAGTACAATATCCTGACCGAGGACCAAGTTCAAAAAATCCACGAAAACACCATGAAGATCCTTGAAGAAATCGGTATTGAGTTTGAGTACGAACCGGCTTTAGAGGTTTTTCGCCGGGAGGGGCAAAAGGTCGAAGGCAAGAGAGTCTATTTGACCCGTGAATTTGTGGAGTCCAAGCTCAAATCGGCACCGGCAGAGTTTACCCTTCATGCCCGCAACCCTGAAAACAATGTGGTTATCGGCGGCGATAATATTGTCTTTATGCCTGGTTATGGAGCCCCCTTCATTTACGAATTGGATGGCAGCCGGCGTAAAACCACCTTGCAGGATTACGAGAATTTCGCCAAACTGGCCGGAGCCAGCAAGAATATGCATCTTTCCGGCGGCACCATGGCGGAACCTCAGGACATTCCGGATGGCGTGCGTCATTTGCAGATGCTGTACAGTTCGATTAAAAACTCCGATAAGTGCTTCATGGGCAGTGCCGAAGGAAAAGAAAGGGCGGAAGACTCCGTCGAAATAGCTGCTATCCTCTTCGGCGGCAAAGATGTGATTAAAGAAAAGCCGGTCTTAGTCTCCTTGATTAACTCCTTGACTCCTCTGAAATATGACGAAAGAATGCTGGGGGCCTTGATGGCTTATGCGGAAGCAGGTCAGGCTGTGATCATTGCTTCACTGGTTATGGCCGGATCGACCGGTCCCGCATCTTTGGCAGGCACCTTGTCCCTGCAGAATGCCGAGGTCTTAGCCGGAATCTCTTTAGCACAAAGCATCAACCCAGGAACCCCGGTTATTTATGGCTCTACTTCCGCTTTAAGCGATATGCGCAGCGGCAGTCTTTCCATCGGCAGTCCCGAATGCGCTCTCTTTATCTCAGCAAGCGCTCAGCTGGCCCGCTTTTATGGAGTACCCAGCCGTTCCGGCGGCGGACTGAACGACTCCAAGACTGTGGATGCCCAAGCCGGTTATGAGTCCATGATGACGTTGATGGCAGCTAATCTGACCGGTGTTAACTTTGTTCTCCATACAGCGGGAATTCTCCAATACTTCATGGCCATGTCCTATGAGAAATTCATCATGGATGATGAAATTGCCGGTATGCTTCTCCATTATATGAAGGGCTATACCTTTGACGAAGACGGCATGGCTTTTGACGTGATAGAGAAAGTAGGGCCCGGAGGACATTTCCTCACCCAGAAGCATACGCGCAAAAATCATAAGCGGGAGTTCTATACCCCTACCCTCAGCGACCGAAGCGCCTATGATACCTGGGCAAAAGAGAAGCTGGAGACGAAGCAGCGCGCTCATGCCCGTTGGCAGCAGATTCTGGCCAATTATGTGCCCCCCGCCCTGGATCCGGAGATCGATGCCAAACTGCAGGCCTTCATTGCCCAGCGGGGTAAGGAAGTTGGCGAAGAGTAAACAAGTAGGCAATAACGAAAATAACGGGAGGAATGATCATGAGTTTATTGGATGAACTGAAGCAAGCGATTATTGACGGAGATGAAGATATCGTAGCAGAACTTTCCCAAAAAGCTGTTGATGAAGATCTTGATTTGGTGGATACGGTTCAGTCGGGTCTGGTCAAGGGAATTGAGGTTGTGGGCACAGCGTGGAAAGAAGGGGAGATGTTCTTACCGGATGTCATGATGTCGGCTGAAGCGATGAAAGTCGGTTTGGCTATCCTGGAGCCGGAAATTGCCAAGAAAGGAATGAGTGAAGGGGAATCCAAGGGTAAAATCGTCCTGGGCACTGTGGAAGGGGATATCCACGATATCGGTAAAAATATAACGGGCGCTATGTTCACAGCGGCAGGGTATAAGGTAATTGACCTTGGTACGGACATTAAAGCGGAAGGCTTTGTGGCTAAGGCTCAGGAAGTAGGAGCAGATATCATCGGAG
This sequence comes from Desulfitobacterium sp. LBE, assembly GCF_007830365.1. NCBI lineage: Bacteria > Bacillati > Bacillota > Clostridia > Eubacteriales > Desulfitobacteriaceae > Desulfitobacterium > Desulfitobacterium sp. LBE. Next base: position 4,513,452 of record NZ_VLKD01000001.1, read on the forward strand.
CCAGCGCCTTGCTGACCACCACCATGATCAAGCAAAAAGAACTGATCGAATATCTGAAAGAGAAGAATTTAAGAGACAGCTATAAAGTGTTGGTAGGCGGCGGCCCAACCAGCCAGGTATGGGCTGATGAGATCGGTGCGGATGGATGGGCGGAAACTGCAGACGACGCAGTTGAACTTGCTAATAAGATTTTGGGCAAATAGAGAGGGCAGGAGTCAATACTCGTTGCTTCGCTATCCGTTAGAACAATGTAATCAGCGGCGTTGGTTACACACCTGCCGCTGATTTCTCTCAATAGCAAATTTTCGGATTATTGAAAAATTTGGAGAGGTGAGTGAATATGGGAGTTGACAAGAAGCAAAACACTGTATTGTATATTTCTTCAGCCATTGCCCTGTTGTTTGTTCTGTGGGGAGTATTTTTACCTGAAAATATGGCCAATGTGGTCAATAAAGTCTTTGCCTTATTAACCACGAATTTCGGTTGGCTTTACCTTTTAGCTGTTGCAATTTTTATTATCTTTGTCTTTGGTATAGCCATCAGCCGTTACGGGAAAATCAAGCTGGGTGCCGATGACGATAAACCGGAATTCAGCAATTTCCAATGGTTTGCCATGCTTTTCGGCGGAGGCATGGGCATTGGTTTGGTCTTTTGGTCCGTTGCCGAACCCATCATGCATTTTAACAGTCCGCCTTTCGGAGAACCGGGAACCGTAGAGGCTATGCAAACTTCCATGCGGGTGGTCTTCTTTCACTGGGGCATTCATGCCTGGGTTAACTTTGCTATCGCCGGTTTGGCTCTGGCCTACTTCCAATTCCGCAAAGGGCTGCCCTTCCTGATTAGCTCGGCTTTCTATCCCCTCATTGGCGATCGGATTTATGGGCCGATTGGCAAGGCCATCGATATTCTGGCTGTATTCGCCACTATTTTTGGAATTGCTACCAGTTTGGGCTTGGGTTCCAGCCAGATAGCCACAGGAATACAGTACATCTGGGGAATTCCGGCCGGCCCTCTGACGATTTCCCTTGTCATTGCCGTGATCACAGTTATCTTTACCCTGGCCACGGTCTCCGGTCTGCATAAAGCCATGCAGTCGATTGCTAATGTCAAAGTTTGGTTATCCGTTGCATTTATGGTTTTTATCTTCTACTTTGGCGGCAAAGTCTTTATCCTCAATACCTTTACCCAAAGTTTGGGCGATTATCTGCAGAATTTTGTCGGCCAAACCTTCTGGATGGCCAATGAAAGCTGGGTAGGCGGCTGGACCATCTTCTACTGGGCATGGTGGATCGCCTGGGCTCCCTTTGTCGGTCAGTTTGTGGCACGGGTGTCGAAGGGGCGGACCATTCGGGAGTTTGTCTTTGCCGTAACCCTGCTGCCGGTCGGCTTCTCCTTTATTTGGCTGGCTATCTACGGCGGAGCAGCCTTTAACCTGGACCAGATTTCCGGAGGATTTATTCAGAATGCTGTCAATGCTGATTACACCACGGCTTTGTTTGCCCTGCTGCAGCAGATGCCTCTCTACGCCATAACCGGTCCTTTGGCCATCCTGCTGATCGTGACTTGCTTTGTGGGTGCTGCCGACTCAGCTACCTACGTTCTGGCTATGCTGACCTCCAATGGAGATATGGATCCCAGCAAGAAACTGCGCAGCTTCTGGGGGATTATGCAAGGAGCTATGACCATTGTGCTCATTGTTGTGGGCGGTACGGCTGCCCTGAAAGCCCTTCAGACTGCCTCGATTGCTTCGGCCTTTCCTTTTATGCTGATCATGCTGGTTATGTGTTATAGTATTCTTAAAGCTCTCAGGAGCGATCATCCCTAATGCTCCTGGGTAACAGAACTTAAACCACGGGTAAAACACTCAGATTTTGCATCTGGGTGTTTTACCTCATCAGGAGAATCACTATGAAAATTAAACTGATCGGTTGTCATTCCACAATGAACGAGGTCAAAGCCTTAAAGAATGATGGATTAATGGACTGTGAATTTCTTGATTTTAATTATCATGCCCTACCGGCGGAACTCCATAAAAAAATTCAAGAGATCATTGATGCCAGCCAGGATTATGATCTGATTGTCCTGACCTACGGCCGTTGCTCCAATACTTTGGTGGACTTAGTTTCGCCGGCCGTTCCCATGCTGATACCGACTACCCATGATTGCATCGGTCTGTTGATGGGTTCCAATGCCCGCTATCTGGAGCTTTTCTGCAAAAATACCAGAACCTATTTCTTCAGCCAGGGGTGGCTGGACTATGGCCGTACTCCCTATGACGAGTACCTTGAATATGTGGAAAAGTATGGTGAGAAAAAGGCCGGGAAGATCATCCAAGCCCTTTACGGACACTACAATAAAGCCATGCTGATTAAATCGGTGGGTATGGAAATGCCGGATTCCTATTACGGTAAGCTGCAGAAAATAGCTGATTTCTTCGGCTGGGAGATCGAGGAGATGGAAGGCGATGCCGGCCTGCTCAACGCCTTGGTTCGGGGAGAAAAGCTGGAGGATGTGGTGTTCATTGAGCCAGGTCAGCCTGTGACCCTGAAACATTTTGCCGAAGGTGAGCCGACGTAGACATAAAGCAGGGGAGGGAGAACGGTGATCATCAGGATAAAGCATTACGGAGAGGTAAAGATAGAGGACAGTAAAAATTTATTGCTTAATTTAATTGAAAACCGCATCGGGATCGATAATATATGCAATGGCAAAGGAACCTGTGGAAAGTGTAAGGTCCGCTTTAGGCAAGGGGTGCCTGAAGCAACTTCTGCCGATTTAAGATATTTATCCGTCGAGGAGCTTGAGGAGGGCGTCCGCCTTGCTTGTCAGGTCAAGCCTCAAAAAGGGATGGAAATCGATGTGACTCTGTCCAATTCCTTCGATCGCAAGAACACGGTGCTGCGCAGGGATGACCAAGTTGCTTTGGATTCCGGATTGAGCGGGATTTCCCTGACCATACCGCAGCCCAGTCTGGAAGATGAACGTGGGGATTGGGATAGAATTATTGATGAATATAGAAAGGTGATGCCGGAGCAGGGGTTAGCTCTTCCCTCTCTGGGAGTTCTGGAGAGACTTCCCGGGACTCTGCGGAAACTAGACTATCGAATCACTGCGGTCACCTGGCAGAATAGGGTGATTGATGTTCAACCGGGACATGATACGGCTTTGCATGGGCTGGCTGTCGACATCGGTACCACCAGTGTCGCCGTGGCCCTGATCGATTTGAAGACAGGGGAAGTTCTGGGAAGTGTATCTGCTGAAAATGGGCAAACAGCCTTTGGCGGCGATGTTATTTCCAGAATAGCCTATGCCGGGGAAGGGCTGAAGAACCGCCTTCAGCTTACCGCAGCGGTCCGCAGTACCATTAACACCCTAATCGATGAGCTGGTACTCCAGCATGAGATCGTCCGTAACTCCATCTATAAAATGACGATTGTTGCCAACACAACCATGAGTCATCTCTTTTTGGGGCTCGATGTATCCAATCTTGCTGTGTCACCTTATGTTTCAGTGTATAATCAGGCCCTCGAATTTTCCGCCAAGGAGTTGGGTCTGGGGAGCAATCCGGAAGCTGTCGTTCAGATACTGCCTAACATTGGGAGCTTTGTGGGCGGGGATACGGTGGGAGCCCTCCTTGGTGCGCCTGAAGTACTGACTCAGGGAAATCATCTTCTGCTTGATTTAGGCACTAATTGCGAATTGGTTCTCAAAACCGAAAAAATGATGCTGGCTTGTTCTACCGCAGCAGGTCCGGCTTTTGAAGGGGCGGGCATTTTCCATGGCATGAGAGCAAAGCCCGGTGCTATTGAAGGGATACGAATCCACGAAGAGGGTGTGGAGCTCCGGGTCATCGGGGATGAAGAAGCCCTCGGAATTTGTGGTTCAGGTTTGATCGATGGCATCGCCCAAATGCGCCAAGCCGGTATCATCAATAGAAAAGGAGCTTTCGTTGATCCTGATCATAAGGATTGCAGCTTATCCGATGAGTTAAAGTCGCGGATACGCAAGAAAGAGGATTATTGGGAATTTGTGTTTGCTTTTGGCCGGCAGCATAAAAAAGATATCTCTTTAGGTCAAAGAGATATCGAAGCCTTACAACTGGCTAAAGGTGCAGTATGTGCCGGGATTAAAACCCTGGTCAGCCTGGCCGGCATTTCGCTCCGGGATTTGGATTCCATCGTCATGGCGGGAACCTTTGCCACCTATCTTAAGAAGGAGTCCATCCTCAGCATTGGGCTGACGCCCCATACGGATCCGGAGAAGATTAAGATGGCAGGCAATGCAGCCCACCTGGGAGCCATTCGCACCCTTCTCAATCAGGGGACCTTTGCCGAGGGGGCAGAGCTCGCCCGCCGGATTCAACATATCGAACTGGGCGGGGACAAAACCTTTACGAATTTTTTTATGAGAAGTATGTATTTGGAGCCAACAGACTAAAGGGATAACCTTGTCTTTGGAGCGAGCCAGGGCTTCTTTAGTCTTTGCGGAGGAAGAGTTTATCATAATTTTCCTTGAGATAATCTCTTATCTCGAAGGCATTTTCAAAATAATAGTCTGCAGCAATTTCACTGGCAAATTCTTCAGTAACCGGTGCGCCGCCAACAAAGATCTTGACACTGGGACTTTGCTGCCGCACCTCCTTGATGATGCTCTTCATGACCCCCATCGTCGTGGTCAGCAGGGCAGAAATCATCAGGATCTCAGGTTTTTCCTTGCGGACAGCATCGGCAAATTTTTTGGGGGTGACATCAACCCCAAGATCAATGACTTTAATGCGGAGGGACATGACCATGGTTTTGACCAGAGTCTTGCCGATATCGTGCAAATCTCCCGCCACAGTCCCGACGATGACTTTGCCAGGCTTATTGGGGCTGCTGGAAATGAGATGGGGCTCCAACAGACTGAGCCCGGCATGCATGGAACGGGTCGCCATGAGAACTTCGGGGATGATCACATTGCGCTCACGAAACTTATCCGCGATCTCGTTCATACCGGCGATCAGGCCTTTTTCCAGGATGACTTGGGCCGGGTAGCCCATAGATAAAGCTTTATGAGTTAAATCATAAGTTATTTCAGCTTCTCCTTCTAAGATGGAATCCTTCAATTGATTAAGGATCATTGTTTACTTCCTTTCATCCCTTAAAATAGGCTGTTTCTATAGACTAAAGGCGTAACTCCGATATATTTGCGGAAGACTTTGGCAAAATGGCTCTGGTTTTGAAAACCGACGGCCAATGCCACATCTTTGACACTGAATTCGGGTTTCTTCAAGAGTTCCACGGCTTTCTCCACCCGGACACGGGTTAAGTAATCATTAAATGTACAATCCAATTGCTGACGAAAAAGTCTGGAAAGGTGAGAAGGGCTGATAAAGAGGTGTTGGGCTGCATCCGCAATCGTTAAAGGCTGGGCATGATTATGAAGAATGAAGGAGCGGGCATCCTTGACCAGGCTTAAGTGTTTTTTATCAGCTAAGATAAAGATGTTTTCCAGAAATTCATCAACAATCTGCTTAATGAAGTAGATGATCTCCTCGACCCGCTCCATATTCTCCAGTTTTTTGTAGAATGAACTGAGAATGGTTACGGCTTGTTCCGCGTCGGAACCCCCCTCCACGGCGGCCCGGGATGTTAAAGCAGCCAACTCAACGATTCTGTCTTTGGCTAATTGGGGCTCACCGGTGGATTTCGTATAGATTTTGATGATTAAGTTTTCCAAGGTAGCAAAGGCTCTTGATTTATCCCCAAGCCGAATGTATTGAAGAAATCTCCTTTCATCTTTTAAGATGGATTCATAAGAGATATCCGTTCTCCGGGGACCCTTTTTGCGTTTGAGTATTTGATCATGGAGCTGTTGCTGTAAGACCTTGTAGGCTTTCTCTTCTTCTAAGGCCCGCAGATTGTTTTTAAGGATATGGCTGACCACCACAAAGAGAAGATTAGCGGCAGCCTGGGCCTGGTCGGCGGATATGATGGAGAGATTGGGAACAGCTTGATTTAATTCTTCCGGGTCGATTTTAAGCCCCTTGCTGATATCCTGTAATTCCTGAATAAAAAAGCGATCCGGCTTCCAGAGGAGAACCTGGCCACAGATAATGCTTCCCAAAGTAATGTCTTTGCTGAGGATGGGAACAGCCCAGATCACAAGGCCTGCATGGCAGCGGAAGAAATAGGGTTCATCCCATTTGACGGCTTCGCTGGTGGCCCGTTTATAAGAATCAATACAGCGTTTATTGCCCTGAGGATTGTTGCGGATGCATTGACAGAAAGGGGACCTGTCCAAACTTCCCGGAATGGAAAAGGTCTCGCCGCGATAGTTGACGGCCTCGATTCTAAGGCCTGTGGCCTGTGTAAAATTACCTAATATATTTTCCAGGTAAGAAGGATCAAAGAAGCCATCCAGACTTGACCGATTCATCACCATCACCTATGTTCCTTGAAATTTCAAAATAGAATGATAACAGGTGCCTATAACATACTATAGGCCAAACCAAGAGAAAAATCCAGAGATAGAGGGGAGAATGGATATGGAAACCGATACAAATTCCAAGAACAGTAAAGTTCTCAACAGGCAGCCTAAAACCGTGAATTGGGCCCTGTTGGGGAATATTGATCCCTATGTATTTATCATTTCAGCTCTGTTAGCGGTGGGTTTTCTCCTTTGGGGTGTGGTTGATTCTGAAGGTCTGAGCCATGTGTCGAATACCATTCTTGACTACATCATTCAGCAGTGGGGCTGGTTGTTCATTGTGGGGATTCTTTTTTTCCTGCTTTTTTGCCTTTACTTAGCCTTCAGCCGCTATGGCGATATCAAACTGGGAGGCCAGGATACCTTACCGGAATACAGCACCTTCTCCTGGTTTGCCATGCTTTTCGGTTGTGGCATGGGAGTAGGGTTGGTATTCTGGTCCATTGCCGAACCCATTAATCATTTTCTCAACCCTCCGGCTTATGTCAATGCCCTTAGCCCATCTCAATCAGCGGAATGGTCCTTAGCTATCTCCTTTTTTCATTGGGGACTCAGTGCCTGGGCTTCCTTTGTTCTCATCGGGCTGGCCATGGGGGTCATTATTTTCCGCAATAAGATGCCGATGCTCTTGAGCAGCTGCTTTTATCCACTATTAGGGGATAGAATCTATGGCCCTATCGGCAAATTGATTGATATTATTACCCTTTGGGCGTCGCTTTTTGGTATGACAACCACCATCGGCCTGGGTACTAAGCAGTTGGCGGCTGGAGTTACTTATAATTATGGCATTCCTCAAGGTATTCCCCTGCTTTTAGGGATATTGGCCATCGTCATTATCTGTTATCTGATTTCGGCTTGTACTCCTAATCTGAAAGGAATAAAAATAGGTTCGGATCTGAGTTTAATCGCCACCGGGGGCTTGCTGCTCTTTGTCTTTTTGTTCGGTCCCACGAAATTTATTATGGATATGTTTGTCAACAGTACAGGGGTTTATATTCAGAACTTTTTTGCCATGAGTCTCTGGACGGATCCCATAGAACAGAGCGGCTGGCTGGGCAGCTGGACAATATTTTATTGGGCTTGGTGGATTGCCTGGGCCCCCTTTGTCGGCATGTTCATCGCCAAGATTTCGAAAGGGCGTACGATCAAAGAATTCGTCTTAGGCGCTTTGATCGCTCCAACTCTTCTGGATATGATCTTTTTTGGCATTTTCGGAGGGACTTCGTTGAGCTTTGAACTTAATCAAGTGTCCCAGGGTATTTTGGCCAATGCTATTAATGTGGATATTTCCAGTGCGGTATTCGTCTTGTTTGAACAGTTTCCCTTCCGGGAGATCACTTCACTCATATTGATCTTTGTCATCTTTACCTTCTTTGTCGTATCTGCTGATTCCTGCACAATCGTCCTGGGTATGCTCTCCAGCGGTGGGAACGAAAACCCCAGGATTCCCTTAAAGCTGTTTTGGGGAATAGCAATGGGAGCTGCTGCGGGGCTGCTGCTGATGCTTGGGGATGGAGGGTTGGATGCCCTGCAAATGGCCTCGATCCTGGGTGGATTTCCCTTCTTGTTCATTATGTTTGCCATTTGCTACAGTATTATTAAAACGTTAAGAAGGGAAAAATCGACAAACCTTGTTGGAATTCGAGAGAGGAATTGAAGGGAAATGTGGAGAAAACCCCATATTGTTTAGGGGATGATGAGTAACTCTGAGGATTATGGGGTGATTTTGTTGGAGCGCAAGATCCGTTACTTTTGGTGGGGAGTCTTAGGTCTTTTGATCGTGGCAGCGGTCTGGAAATTTATCCTGCCTCACAATTCGGCCATAATGGTGGAGAAGGCGGTTGAAAATCGGGAAATCATCGTTTACGTGTCCGGGGCGGTGGAAAAGCCCGGGTTGGTTCATTTGCCGGTGAATGCCCGTTTACATGACGCTTTGCAGCAGGTTGGCCCTTTGCCTGAAGCGAACATCGATCAGATTAACCCTGCGGAGAAGCTAAAGGACGGCCAGAAGATCATTGTGCCATATAAGCCGGTGCCGCAACCGCAACCTCAGCCTGCTCTGGCAGCCGCCGGGTCCCAGGGAGAGTCCCAGGGGCAGACAGCCACAGTCACCCCTAACCTGGGTGCAGCTGCCCCATCACGCTCCTCTAATTTAATCAATATCAATACAGCCGATGCCGCCGAATTGGATAAGCTGCCGGGGATTGGACCTGCGCTTGCTGAACGGATTATTCAATATCGGATGGAGCATGGTCTTTTTCTTCAGCCTGAGGATTTGAAAAAGGTTTCCGGTATTGGGAATAAGACCTATGCCAAGATGGCTGATATGGTCACGGTGGGGCCATGAGGGATCCCTGGATTAGACGCTTAACCGCCTTGCTTATGGGTGGTCTGATAGGAGTTTACACCCCAGAACCCATGTGGTGGATTGTTCTGGGGATTTTTCTATGGGTGCTGCTGCGCATCCTCTTCTGGAGACCCCGGGATTTCTTCGGCCCTGAGTTACGGCCTGAAATCCTCATCCTCTGTGCCAGTATTCTGGTGGGATTTGGATTTGGACAGACGGGAAAACTGGCATTGGCTCCGCCCCTTACTGTGAGCCATGTTCAGGTTGCGGGTAAGTTGCAGGATTGGTCTCTTCATGAAGAGGGAGCGGTGGGATTATTCGAAATTCTGGGACCTGTCGATGTTCCGGAACCCGGGGACTTTTTTAAGAAAAAATACCGTCTGCGGGTTTATTTTGATGCTGAGGGAAATCTTCCGGCGGGGTGGGATCTTGTCCGACCGGGAGATACGCTGGCATTTACGGCCAAGATCGAGCAGCCCAAGCCTCCGGGAACTCAGGGTCAGTTTGATTATCCCCTGTATAACGCTGTCCGTGGCCTTTCGGGATGGATTACAGCCCAAGGTGAGGTAGAGATACTGAGGACCGGCACTGCTGGCTTAAGCTGGCGGGTTCGGAATCATGTGCAGAAGCTCTTGGTAGACTATCCTCAAGCCCAGACCAGCCTGCTGGAAGGAATTTTGTTCGGGGATACAAGCAGGATACCGGAGGAAGCCTTGGAAAGTTATCGGATTACAGGAGTCTATCATGTCTTTTCGGCATCCGGTTCCAATGTGGCCTTTCTCCTGCTCCTTTGCTGGAACTTTTTGTTTTTTCTGCCCCGTTTGTGGCGGTTGGGAATAACCCTTGCCCTCTTGGTTTTTTATGCCCTGCTCTGTGGAGGTAATCCGCCGATTCTGCGGGCAACGATCATGGCGGTCTTTGTTTTATTAGGAAGATTGGGGAAGGGGAGAGAAGCTGGAAGAGGAAATAGTTGCAGGAGCCTCTTGCTTGCTGCCTTCCTGCTCTTTATGTGGCAGCCATTAATTCTCAAAGATATAGGGTTTCAACTTTCCTTTATGGCCACCTGGGGAATACTTGTCTTAAGTGCTGACCTGAAGAAAATGCCATGGGTCAGGGATTGGCCCAAGTCGATTAAGAGTGCTTTTTCTATGACCTGTGCCGCTCAGGCTGCTACCCTGCCTCTGATGATAAGCGCCTTTCACCGCTTATCCATTATCGGAGTTCTGGCCAATCTGTTGGCCTTGTTTGTATTGGGAAGTATTTTTGAACTGGGAATTCTCGCTGTTTTTCTCTCCTTCATTCCTCAGATTGCCCTGCCCTTATTTCAGGTCAGCCTTTGGCTTTTAACTGGGGTAAGTGAATTTCTTATGCAGCTGGCCCGGATTCCCTGGGCGGATGTTTGGGTGGTGAATCCCGGACCTCTCTTTTGGGTATGTTGGTATGGCTGGTTTCTCGTACTTCTTGTGGGGAAGGAAAAGGTTGGCTTTATGATCAGGATGGGGCTGGGGAATTTGTACCGGGTTGGCCAGCCTTGGATTATACGAGGGGTTGCTTTGATGAGGCCGCTTGGAGCAGCCCTGCAAAAGGTAATGCCCCAAAGTGAGAGATGGTGGTCAAAATGCCAAGAATTCATCAAGCGGAATAGGAAGGGCCAGGAGAGTTTCTGGGCCGGGTGGGCAAAGCTGGGGATTAAAGGGGAAAGAGTTCTGGCCGTGGTTCTCCTGCTGCTTTTCTTATGGAGTCCCTGGCATGCACCGGGTGTTCTTCAAGTGACTTTCATTGATGTGGGGCAGGGGGATTGCATTCTCATTGAGACGCCTGAAGAAATCCGGATTATGGTGGATACAGGGCCTAAGACCAGTACCTTTGACGCAGGAGAGCGGGTTATTGTGCCTTATCTCCTGCAGCGAGGGATCAAGCGCCTGGATGCCCTTATTCTGACCCATCCCCATGGGGATCACGTAGGTGGGGCCGGGGCAATTCTTGAGACTATCCCCGTGGGCTGGGTCGGGATTCCTGAGGATGGGTTGGACTGGCTGAACTATGACTCCTTTGGGGAGGGCCAGGCGGAAGATAGTTCTCAGAATAGTTGGGGAGAAGGCGGGCCGGACCGGGAGCTTATCAAGATGCTGGAAAAGATGCCCCTGGAAAGGTTGTCCCGTGGCGATCAATTGACTTTGGATTCCCAGATTACGCTCACTGTGATCGCCCCTGGTGAAGTATTGAGGGGGACCAAGTCTGATGAGAATAATAATTGCCTTGTTTTGCGTTTGGAAAACCAAGCAGGACAAAGTGTGCTCTTAACGGGAGATATGGAAGAAGAGCAGATGGAAGAAATTTATGGCTCAGGGCTGAGCTATGAAGCAGACGTGTTCAAAATCCCTCACCATGGCAGCCGTTATTCTTTAATGACGGATATGCTGGCTCAAATCAATCCCCAAGCGGTGGTGATTCCCGTAGGGAAGAACTCTTTTGGTCATCCCAGCCCACAAGTTCTGGAGTACTGGAGTGAGCGGCAGGTTCCGATTTATAGAACGGATGAGGACGGGACCATTCAGATAAAGCTTGATGGGACATCTGTGGAGGTTATCACCGGCAGGAGTAGGATAAATTGAAGAAACACTTTTAAAAGCACAGCTAAAAATTAAATTTAAAAAAATTATACATATAAATGTATAAAACTTAACGGGGTGGTAAGAATAGGAAGGAACATCTCTTTTCTCCTCCTCTTTCTTTTGCCCCTTCAGTTTTGGAGGGGTCTTTTCTTTTGCTTTCCTGCCTCTCCTTGGTTACAATAAGAGGGTGGGAGGGGCTGTTATGTGGGAAATAGATCAAGTTCGGCAAGGAATTGTCAAGAATCAAATTCCTTCCGTCAATCTTTGGTATGGTGAGGAGCGGTTTTTTATTCAAGAAGCTCTTCAATTATTAAAGAATAGTTATCTTGCCCAAGACCCATCGGGCAGTGGCATAGAAATTCTATCTGGAAAAAGTACCGGACCGGAGCAGATTGTGGAAATCGCCAATACGGTCTCTTTTTTTGGCGGCAAACTGATTATCGTTGAAGATATCCCCTATTTTCAAGATGGTCAAGGGGATGCTTTGGAACCTTTTTTCGCTTATTTTGAAAATCCCAATCCAGGGACTTGTCTTGTTTTCCTTGCCCAAAGTGTGAATCGTGGGCGTAAGTTCTTTAAAGCTATCGAGAAAAAGGGGTCAATCCTGGAATTCGGCAGCCCCAAGCGACAGCAGGAATGGAGTGCTTGGCTGGATCGGGAATTGGCTGCCCGGGGAAAAACCATGAAGCCCCAAGTCAAGGCTCTTTTTCTGGAGTGGGGAGGACATCAGGTAGGGGCCTTAAGTCAGGAGTTGGATAAGCTCGCTTTATTTGTGGAGGGCAAAGAAATCCGGACAGAAGATGTCAGGAGTTTGGTTCCCCAGGCGGTGGAGGCCACTGTCTTTGAACTCTTGGATGCTGTAGCGGCCCGCTCCGCGAAGGAAGCGGTGCAAAAGCTTCAACAAGTGCTGCGCCAGGAACATTCCTTAAAAGTCCTGACTCTATTATCCCGTCAGGTTCGCCTGCTCCTCGGGGCACGAGCGATGCGGCAACAGGGAAGAGGTGTGGAAGAAGCTCCCCGACTCCTGGGTATTAAGCCTTATGAAGCCCAAAAAATATGGCAGAAAGCGGCCCAATTGACCTGGGAGCAATTATCCTGGGCCCTAAGAGAATGTCTGGAAACGGATGTGGCCATCAAGACCGGAAAAGGGGAGCCTGAGTTTCTGCTGGAGCTGATGGTGGTTAAATTTTGTGAGATGTAAGCAATATAAGAAGAGCGTGTCGCTCTGTGTTCATAATATAAACACAGAGCGACACGCTCTTTCTATGTCGTTTTAATTATTCCTATTGTGTATAGACGACTTAGCCCACCTGCGCAAATTGCTTCGCATAACGCTTGGTTAAGCGGGACTTCTTGCGAGCAGCCGTGTTTTTGTGCACTAAACCTTTGGAAGAAGCTTTATCCAAAGCGCGGGTAGCTTTATTTAACGCAAGTTTTGCGGTTTCGGCGTCCGTGCTTAAAGACTCTTCAAAACGACGAATCGTTGTGCGTAAAGTTGATTTGGCAGCCGCATTTTTAATGGTGCGGACTTTAGCGATTTCAACTCTTTTGATTGCGGACTTAATATTTGGCACTTTTGGTCACCCCCTTTGGATCGAATCTTTCCATCAGATTACGCAAAGACTATTTTATCATTGAATCCTAAAATTTACAAGGATTAATGCAGGATAAATAATATTTATAAAATTGTTCAGACTATAAAGGATGTATTTAGGCTAAATGCCTAGAATTCAATTTGAAATGGAGGAACAACCTATGTTAGGAATGATTGTCCGCTTTCTTGTTTCAGCCGTAGTCCTTCTCTTAGTCAGCTACTTAGTACCCGGTCTCAAAGTCGCCGGCTTTACCGGGGCACTCATTGCGGCCGTTGTCATTGCTGTCTTGGGATATGTAGTGGAGCTGGCCTTTGGCCGGGATAAAGTCACCCGTGTGCATCGGGGAGTTGTCGGCTTTTTAGTATCGGCTGTCGTGATTTATGTCAGCCAGTTTATTGTACCCGGCTCGATTCAAGTCAGCATCATTGGCGCTCTTCTGGCATCTCTGGTCATCGGAATTGTTGATGCCTTTGTACCTACTGAACTGCGCTAAATAAATGCATAAAAGGTTCTAAGAAGAACTTGTCCCTCATATTTCTTAGTAAAGAAGGAAAGGGGGACAAGTTTTTTGCTGAAAGAAAATATGTTTTCCACGAAGAAGTGGCGATGGAGTTTTTGGCCCTCGGCCCGCTGGGCTCGCGGTTTTCTTCTTATTTTGCTGACCCTTCTTTTCCTGGGTTTATTCGTTTATGCTTTAGAAGAAGGAACGTCCCGTCAATTGGTCCGTGTTATGGCCCAGCAAAGCTTCCCCTTCGAAGCTCTTATACTGGAAGGAATCCCCGGCTATTCCCAGCCGGAAAGGGAGCATCTTAATCAGATTAGAACTCAAGGGGTCTCCTTAGGGACATTTTTATTGACTGGAGTCAATATCGCCGATGCCCGCACCTATTTCTTCAGCTATTTCACACCCCCGCCAGGGGGGCCGGCCTGGATCGGTTGGGCCTATAATCCCGGGGACCCGGAGTATGAAGGAGAAATACCTGAATTGGAGGAGATTCCCCTTACCCCATCCCCTGTACCGCCAGAGCATGAAGAACCGGCCCTGCCACTGGATGATGAGGTGCTTGTTGGCATCTACCATACTCACAATTCGGAAAGCTATGCCGGCGACGGGGGAGGGGAACGGGATGATAAGGGGGACGGAGAGATAGTCCGCGTAGGGGAAACGTTAAAGGAATCTCTGGAGAAGCATGGCATTCGGACTGTTCAGGCTTTGGATATTCATGATGTTGAGGATTTTAATAAAGCTTACAGCAAGTCTCTGTATACAGCCGCAGCTTTGGTTAAGAACTACCCCTCCATGAAACTCCTCTTGGATCTGCATCGGGACGGGCTGCCTCCGGGAGTCAATAAAGGCACAGTGATGATTCAAGGTAAAGAAGTTGCCCGAGTCATGATCGTCATTGGTCAGAAAAATCCCCATTGGGAAACCAATGAAGCCATCGCTGAAGAGCTGATTGCTTTTGCGGAAGAGAACTACCCGGGATTATTTATTCCCCGCATTACCTATGCCTCGGATGCCCGCTATAATCAGCATTTGCTGGATGGAGCCATTCTGTTTGAAATCGGCAGTCAGCTGAACACCTTTGCAGAAGCGCAAGGGACGGCAGAAGTCTTGGGAAGTCTATTGGCGGATTGGCTGAAAGAATGATATAATTCCATAGTTAGAGAATTTTAGCATCAAGATGAGAGGCAAAAGGGGACGAAATTATGTCAGGTACGCGGACGGTAGCTATGGCGGCCGGACTCTTAATGCTTACACAGCTTGCATCAAGGATTCTGGGCTTCTTAAGAGAATCCTTGATGGCGAATTTCTATGGAAAAACGGGAGTGACCGATGCTTACCAAACGGCATTTATTCTTCCGGATTTAATTTATTGGCTTTTAGTAGGCGGAGTTTTAAGCTCTGCCTTTATTCCTGTATTCTCCGAATATATCCATAAAGGAAAGGAAGAGGAAGGATGGCGGGTGGCCAGTTCTTTCATTAATTTGATCCTTTTGCTTTTAAGCGCTTTGGTTATCTTAGCCCTGATCTTTACTCCCTATTTTATTCGTTTGCAGGTTCCCGGATTTACAGCGGAAAACCAAGCTCTGACCGTCCTGCTCACCCGAATTATCTTGATTCAACCCCTGCTCCTGGCTTTAAGCGGAATTACCATGGGAATCTTAAACTCCTATAAGATCTTTTGGCCCAGTGCCTTGGGTACGGTTCTCTATAATGCCAGTGTCATTCTCTTCGGTGTGATTCTGGCCCGACCTGATGAGCCGGAATCCATCTCAGGTTTTGCCATCGGGGTCGTGGTGGGAGCCCTGCTTAACTTTGTGGTGCAGATACCTGCTCTGCGCCGTCAAGGCCTTCGTTATTATCCCATCATTGATTGGCGGCATCCCGGAGTCCGCAAAATAGCGGTTCTGGCCGTTCCGATTATTCTCAGCTATTCCTTGAACCAAATCCAAGTAGTAGTGAACTCGAACTTAGGATCTCACCTTATCGAAGGCAGCTTGACGGCGGTGTGGTATTCTTACCGTTTATACCAGCTGCCGGTGGGCATTTTTGCTCTGGCTATTGCCGTCGCTGTGTTTCCGACCTTAAACGAACATGCTGCCCTGAATAAGTGGAAGGATTTTGTTCTGACTTCATCCCTTGCTGTGCGTATGGTGATTTTTATTACCTTGCCTATTTCTATAGGCATGATTGTTCTGCGCTATCCTTTGATCCGGGTGCTCTTTGAGCATGGGGCATTTACCCCCACTGACACCTTCGCTACGGCTATTCCGCTTTTGTATTTTGCCGTGGGGATCTCGGCCCAATCTGTGATTCAAATTCTGCCGCGGATGTTTTATGCCCTTCAGGATACCTGGACTCCGGTGGTCATCGGCATTATCTCCATGCTGGCCAATGTGGCGTTCATGTTTCTCCTGGTCAAACCCTTGCAGACTGGGGGATTGGCTTTTGCCACGTCCTTAGCTGCTGTACTTAATGCGATTCTGCTTCTTTACCTCCTGCGCAAGCGCTTAAAATCCATTGACGGCCGGAGAATGTTTGCAACTACTCTTAAGACTTTAGCAGCTTCCGGTGTGATGGGACTGGCAGTCTGGTTTGGGGGGCAGTGGCTGACCTCTCTTGTCGGAGTAGGGAAATTGGCTTCCATCTTTGTCCTGCTGGCGGGTACGTTGCTGGGCGCTCTCATTTTTGCCGCCGTAACCAAGGTCATGGGTATGGAAGAGTTTGAACAGACCCTTGGTCTATTTCAGAAACGTTTCAGGAGAGGGTAATTCTCACCATGAAAAAGCCTAGGCGTTATCTTAGTCTGGAAAAAACAATACTAATATTAATCTGCTTAGTGGTGTTCCTATCTTTATTGGTTACGAATATTTTGGTAAGCGAAGAAGTAGCCACTGCCACGGAAAAAAATATTGCCAGTCGGGCGGTGAATATATCCCGGATCGTGGCCCATTCACCGATTGTAATTGATGGCCTCAGTGGCCGGCGGGATAAAAGGGAGATTCAGACCTATGCCGGTGAATTGATGGACTTGACTAAGGTAAACTATATTGTGGTCATGGACATGAAAGGTATCCGAGTATCCCACCCCAATGTCAATGAACTGGGAAAACCCTTTATGGGGGGAGATGAAGGAACGGTTCTGCAGGGCAAGGAACATATTTCCACAGCTAAGGGAACCTTGGGTTTATCTATGCGGGCCTTCTCTCCCGTATTTGATGAAGAGGGTGAGCAAATAGGCGCCGTCGCTGTAGGTATTCTTATGAATACTGTGGAAGAGGCTGTGCGGGAAAGCCGGTCAAGGACCTATTTCGGTATGGGTTTAGGGTTTATTGTAGGGATCCTGGGGGCAATCTTTTTGGCCAAGCGTATCAAGAAAATTATGTTTGGGCTGGAACCCTTTGCAATCGCCCGAATCCTCCAGGAGCGCAGTGCTATGCTGGAGTCGGTGAGGGAAGGGATTGTGGCTATCGATGCCGAGGGAAAGGTCACTTTAACCAACGCTGAAGCGGCACGTCTTATGAGCCTGGCGGGAATCGGTGATGTCAAAGAGATGGATAGTGAGATGATTCCTGATTCGGTATTTAAACGCGTTCTTGATAAAGGTGAGCCGGTGCTGGATTTAGAATATGATGTCAGGGGAGTTACCCTTCTTACCAACACGGTCCCCTTAAAAGTCGATGGGGAAATTGTGGGCGCTGTCTCAACGTTTCGGGACAAAACAGAAATTAGGCAATTGGGAGAAGAGCTGTCCGGAGTAAAGGTTTATGCGGAGGCCTTAAGGGCTCAGACCCATGAATTTATGAATAAAATTCATGTGATTCTCGGTTTGGTTCATATGAAGAAATATGAACAACTAGGGCCTTATGTAAGTCAGATCGCCCATCAATATCAGACCAAGGGCGGGCCAATCGTCCGCAATATCCGTGATCCAATCCTGGCGGGATTTATCCAGGCTAAAATGAGTAATGCCAGGGAAAACGGCTGTGAACTGGTGCTTAATGAAGAGAGCTATTGCCCCCAGGCCAAGGATTCGTCTATGGTTCATGACCTGGTAACCATTATTGGCAATCTTTTAACCAATTCCTTTGAGGCGGTGAAGGAGAAGGACACTAACGAAGTGGAACTCAGCCTTGTTTATGGTGAAGGGGAATTGCTCATCCGGGTCGCAGACCAGGGATCAGGAATTCCCGCTCAGGTCATGAAGAATATGTTTGTTAAAGGCTATTCCACTAAATCCAATGGCCGCGGTTTTGGGTTGTTTTTGGTTCAGAAGAGTGTGGAACAGCGCAAAGGGCGGATGCAAATTGATTCAGGGGATAATAAAGGCACCACGTTTGAAATATTTTTACCTTATGACCCTTTGGAGGAGACGCTATGATTAAAGTGCTGATTATAGAAGATGATCCCATGGTCGCTGAACTCAATCGTTATTATCTGGAACAAATCGGAGGATTTCAACTGGTTGCCAGTGCCGGAACGGCAGCAGATGCCTTGAAGGTGCTAAAAAAGAAAAAAGTTGACTTGATCCTTCTGGATATTTTTATGCCCGGCATTAATGGTCTGGAATTTCTCACTCAACTTCGCAAAAGCGAGATAGAATCTGATGTCATTATTGTGTCGGCATCCACGGATAGCCAAAGCATTCGGAAGGCCCTGCAACATGGTGCGGTGGATTATCTGATTAAGCCCTTTGAGTATGAGCGTTTTCGGGATGCGCTCAATGTTTATAAAAAAAGAGAACTGCTTATGAAGAACAAGCAAACGCTCAGTCAGAAGGATTTGGATAAGCAGATTTTTAATATGGAAGAGGAAGAGACGGTTGATAAAAAATCTGATCTGCCTAAGGGGATTAGCGGCGATACCTTGAAATTGGTCTGGGATCATATCCTGGCAACTCAGGGTACAGCCTTTACTACAGAAGAAATGGCCTTGCGGGTGGGAATTTCCCGTGTTTCCATGAGTAAATATATAGGCTTTTTACGTGAGCAAGAGGTTGTGAATACAGAGATCAGTTATGGAGCTGTAGGGAGACCGGTAAATTATCATCGGCTCAATCAGTTGAAAGTAAAGGGCTTTAAAAAGTATTTAAAAGAGATTTAATAGAAGTGCCGGGGTGAATGCCTCGGCATTCACTTTCATAAATTACATAACGCTTTATAAACTTACATAAACTGTTCAGTTTCTTGTGAAAGACTTATTATGAACAAAAGAGAAGGTTCAATAGATTGACAAAGGGCTACTGAACTTCCCGACTAAAACTAAAAAAGGAGAGGAAAAGGAGTATGAAAAAGATTAGTGCGTTGATTCTTGCTCTCTTAATGGTCGTTGGTCCTATCACTGGCTGCGGTACAGAATCGGCAGTCAATGAAACGCCTGGAACAAGTACACCTGCCGTACAAGACAAAAGTACCGATATCGTGGTCATTGGTGCCGGTGGAGCAGGAATGACAGCAGCCATTCAAGCGGTCCAGGATGGTGCGAAGAATGTGGTTCTTGTCGAAAAAATGCCTATTACAGGCGGAAACAGTGTCCGTTCTACAGGCGGTTTAAATGCAGCTCCTACAAAATAT
Organism: Desulfitobacterium sp. LBE; assembly: GCF_007830365.1. Lineage (NCBI taxonomy): Bacteria > Bacillati > Bacillota > Clostridia > Eubacteriales > Desulfitobacteriaceae > Desulfitobacterium > Desulfitobacterium sp. LBE. The sequence goes on from NZ_VLKD01000001.1 coordinate 4,532,555, forward strand.
CAAGAAAGAGATGGCATCAAAGACTCCATCGAGCTTTTTGTGGAAGATACCATGAAGGGCGGACATAATCTTAATGATGAATCACTGGTCAGAACTTTGGCTGAAAACTCCGCTGCCGCGGTAGACTGGGTCAACGACATTGGCGGCGATTTAAGCGTGGTCGGTATGTTTGGCGGGGCCAGTGTAAAACGGATTCACCGTCCTTCGGATACAAGCGCTGTCGGTCCTATGCTCGTTACTACCTTAAACAATAAAGTTGAGGAATTAGGTATTCCTGTTCTTCTTAACACGAAAGCTGAAGAAATTCTTGTGGATGCTAATGGAGCAGTAACCGGAGTCAAAGTAACCGGTGAAGAAGGAACCTACACCATCAAGACCAAAGCTGTGGTCCTGGCTACCGGCGGCTTTGGTGCCAATGCCGAAATGGTCACGAAGTACAAGCCAGCCTTGGCAGGGTTCGCTACAACCAACCATAAAGGGGCCACTGGGGACGGAATCGTTATGGCCGAAAAAATCGGTGCTGGCTTCGTCGATATGGAGCAAATTCAAACTCATCCCACCGTAAATCCTACGGATCAAACGATGTACACTGAAGGGGTTCGCGGTAATGGTGCAATCCTCGTGAATAAGGAAGGAAAACGTTTTATCAATGAATTAGAAACTCGTGATGTGGTTTCCGAAGCCATCTTGAAACAAACAGAGGGTCAAGCTTATCTATTATTTGATCAAGAGGTTCGTGAAAGCTTAAAAGCTATCGAATCTTATATCAAGGGTGGAATCATTGTTGAAGCCGACACGATTGAGGGTCTGGCTGAACAAATCGGCGTTGACCCGGCTAATTTGAAAGAAACTATGGAGAAATATGCCGGATATCAAGCTTCCGGCAGCGACCCGGATTTTGGACGGGCCAGTATGGAATTCCCTCTTACCCAATCTAAATACTATGCCGGCTTATGTGCTCCTGCCGTTCATCACACTATGGGTGGGGTGAAGATCAACACGGAAGCTCAAGTGCTCAATACAGACGGCAATCCTATTCCGGGACTCTTTGCCGGTGGTGAAATCACCGGTGGAGTTCATGGTGGAAACCGCCTTGGCGGCAATGCTGTTGCCGATATCGTCATCTTTGGCCGTATCGCCGGATCGGCTGCTCATGCTTATGTCATGGAAAACGGCGGAACCACGGAACCCACCATTCAGGCAGCAGCTAAACCGGCTGAAGCAAAACCGGAAGTCGAAGCCAACTACAAAGATGGCACCTATACCGGCGTCGGTCAAGGTAAAGGCGGCGAGATTAAGGTAGAAGTCGTGGTTAAAGACGGAGAAGTGATTAAAGTAACCCTGAAAGATCATGCCGAAACCCCCGGTATATTCGAGAACGCTGAAGAGGGCGTGGTGGGAGAAATCATCCGCAAGCAAATCACGGAAGTGGATGCTGTCGGTGGCGCCACCATGACCAGTGAGGGAATCAAAGCGGCAGTAGCTCAAGCTTTGGAAGCAGCGAAATAATTAGGCTATGGGGCAGATCTCTGGTATAATAAAATACAAAGTCCAGTGTTATTATGTCGATTAACTTCATAGAAATTAAGAAGGAGCAAGTCATTGCTTCTTCTTTCTCTTCATGGGGGTGTTGAAAATCAGAGCAGAGTACGAACAATCAGCTGCACAAGCCGGTCAAAAAAAGAAAAGGTCAATCATCTTTATTCTCTTGAAAGCCGTTTTGGGATTCCTGATCCTGTGTCTTCTCGGTATGGCTCTTGCCTTTCTCCTGATTTTTCACGGGCCTTTAACAGGGCTTAAGGAGCTTTATGTAACAACGGCTATGACCACATATAGCCACCAATATTTAGCGACCTGGTTTGTCAGTGAAGAAGAGATTAATAGGATTATGGAGAAAAACAAAGTTTCAGAGCCCAAAGTCAATACGGATGAAAAAGCTGTGAATGTTCTCAAGCCGATCATCGAGGAAAAACCGGCCCTTGAACTGGTAGAGGTTTCCGGAAAAGGTTTTCAGGGATACCTTTTGAAAGTAGGCAATCCTCAGCGGGTCCGTTTAGCCGCCACAGATCAATTAGGGGATCGAGGGTTAAAGGTCTCTGAATTTGTGGAGAATAATCATGCAGTAGCCGGGATTAATGCCGGGGGATTTGCGGATCCTGGAGGAGTGAGCTTTGGGGGGACACCCACAGGAATTCTCATCACTGAAGGAAAGATCATTCACAAGGATAATTGGGAGACTTATAGTTTAATTGGGATAACTAAACATGATGTCTTGGTTGTAGGCCGCTATACTTTGGAACAGATTGAAGAACTGGGCATCCGGGACGCCGTATCCTTCGGCCCCGCTCTTATCGTTAATGGTGAACCCATGATTACCTATGGAGATGGTGGCTGGGGGATTGCTCCAAGGACTGCTATTGGTCAGACACATGATGGGACCATCCTTCTTCTCGTCATCGATGGCAGGCAGTTAGGAAGCCTTGGCGCGACCTTAAAGGACGTTCAGGATATTCTTATCGAACATGGCGCGGTTAATGGGGCGAATTTAGATGGAGGCTCATCGTCTACTTTAGTTTATGAGGGAGAAGTAAAGAACAAGCCCAGCAGCCCTTACGGCCCTCGGGAAGTCCCCACCGCTTTTATCGTTCTGCCGGAATCCCGCCTTGCGGAGTAGGAGCTGTTCAATAGGGGAGAAAGGGTTGAAGAAAAGGACGCTTCAGTAAGTCTGGGGCGAACTTTTTTATTGAACTCCTCTTTCTATTCTTGCTCAAACAAATAATTGGCGGTATAATATTTGTTTAGAATGGATCCTGAAAAAAGACTCGTTTTTTCTGATACGAAACTGGATTTTGTTGAAATGAGGGGTAAAAACTGTGGCACAGGCCTCACAACGTATACGCAACTTTTCAATTATTGCTCATATTGACCATGGTAAATCTACACTTGCCGACCGTTTGATCGAATATACAGGTGCTCTCAGCAAGCGGGAAATGGAAGCCCAGGTCCTGGACAATATGGATCTGGAGCGGGAGCGGGGAATTACCATTAAATTGCAGACCGTTCGTTTGCAATACCCTGCCAAGGATGGACAAACTTATGAATTGAATTTGATCGATACCCCGGGTCATGTTGACTTCACTTATGAAGTATCCCGTAGTTTGGCAGCCTGTGAAGGAGCCTTACTGATTGTGGACGCGGCTCAGGGGATTGAAGCACAGACCTTGGCCAATGTTTACTTGGCCTTGGAAAATAATCTGGAGATTATTCCCGTCATCAATAAGATCGATCTGCCCAGTGCTGAACCGGAGCGGGTTAAGCAGGAGATCGAGGATGTGATTGGCTTGGATGCCAGTGAAGCCATCCTGGCTTCTGCCAAAACGGGAATTGGGATTGAAGATATCCTGGAAGCCGTCGTTGCCAAGGTGCCCCCGCCTCAGGGGGATGACAATACTCCTTTAAAGGCCTTGATATTTGACTCCTATTTCGATGCTTATAAGGGGGCCATATCCTATGTCCGGGTTATGGAAGGACGGGTGGCCAAGGGAACTCAGATCAAGATGATGTCTTCGGGGAAAGTGTTTGATGTGACAGAAGTAGGGATGTTTACGCCGGCTTTAAGAATCGTCGATGAAATCAAGGCCGGTCAGGTAGGCTATATTGCGGCCAGCATCAAGAACGTAAGGGATACTCAGGTGGGGGACACTATCACCGATGCTGAGAACGCAGCCCTCTATCCTCTTCCGGGCTATCGCAAGGCCACACCCATGGTCTTCTGCGGTCTCTATCCTGTGGATTCCAGTGATTACGGACGGTTGAAGGATGCCCTGGAGAAGCTTCATCTCAATGATTCCAGCTTGGTTTTTGAACCGGAGACCTCCAGCGCGTTGGGCTTTGGTTACCGCTGCGGCTTCCTGGGACTTTTGCATATGGATGTCATTCAGGAGCGTCTGGAGCGGGAATATGATTTGAATCTGATTACCACGGCTCCCAGCGTGGTCTATAAGGTAAATAAAACCGATGGAGAGGTTTTAAGTATTGATAATCCCTCCAATCTTCCCAAGGTCGATGAGATTGAGACCATTGAAGAGCCCATCGTCAAAGCCAATATTATGGTGCCTTCGGATTTTGTGGGGGCGATCATGGAGCTGAATCAGGAAAAGCGGGGCAATTTCCTCAACATGGATTATCTGTCCGCTAACCGAGTCACTTTGCACTACGAGCTTCCTTTAAGTGAGATTGTCTATGACTATTTTGATCAGCTTAAATCCCGGACCAAGGGCTATGCTTCCCTGGATTATGAATTAGCCGGATACAAAGCGGCTTCCTTGGTTAAGCTGGATGTTCTTCTCAACGGTGAGCTGGTGGATGCCCTTTCCTTTATCGTCCACAAGGAGAAATCCTATGCCCGGGGCCGCCGCTTAGTGGAAAAATTGCGGGGGATCATCCCCCGGCAGATGTTCGAGGTGCCCATTCAAGCGGTGATTGGGCAAAAGGTTGTGGCCAGAGAGACGGTCAAAGCCATGCGCAAGGATGTCCTGGCCAAGTGTTACGGAGGGGACATCTCCCGTAAGCGGAAGCTTCTGGAGAAACAAAAAGAAGGTAAGAAGCGCATGAAGCAAGTGGGAAGCGTGGAAATACCCCAGGATGCCTTTATGGCGGTGCTGAAGATTGACGACTGAATCATGGGTGTGAATCACGGTGAATCATGGGGACAGGTCCCGGTTTACACAGTTTCAGTTTGTGCAGTTTGCATACTTCATACATCACGTGCCGTTTTATGCTGAAATTTAAATACTTGACAAGAAATGGCGAGCTGTCTGTTCCCTTGAGGGCATGGAGTTCGCTGTCTTTTTATCCAAAAGAATTTGGGGAGTGCTCTCCCCGGAAAGGGGTGAGGCCATGCCTTCCCTTTATATCCATGTTCCTTTTTGTGTGCAGAAATGCAATTATTGTGCTTTTTATTCGGAGCCCTGGCAGGAAGTCAAGGCTGAAGCTTATTTAGCAGGCTTAAACCGTGAGGTTGAGCTGAGGCAGGAGATTGGGTTAAGACAACAAGAGGTTCAGGAGGAGATAGAGACCCTTTTCATTGGCGGGGGGACGCCGACGGCTTTGCCGGAAGCGGAACTGGGCGCTCTCTTAACCATCATTCATGGTCAGTTAAGGTTTAAGGATGGGGGGGAAAAAACCATCGAAGCCAATCCTGGTACCCTTACGGCTGAAAAGCTCCGGCTCCTCAGCCGGCAAGGGATCAATCGCATATCTTTAGGAGTTCAATCCCTTAATGACGACTTGTTAAGACAGATCGGCAGAATCCATCGGACTGAGGAGGTTCGGGAGGGGGTGCAGCTGATCAGGGAGGCGGGCTTTAAGAACCTTAATCTGGATTTGATGTTCGGACTGCCAGGGCAGACCCAGGCCGATTGGCGGGATACCATGGAAGAGGCCTTAAGGCTCCGGCCTGAGCATCTCTCTGTTTATGGGCTGATGGTCGAAGAGGGTACCCCGCTGGCCCTGAATTCGGAATCGCTTACGAATTTGCCTGATGATGACAGCCAGGCCGAGATGTACCACTTGGCCCGGGAGATACTGGGCAAGGCGGGATACCGGCATTATGAAGTCTCTAATTACGCCCTCCCGGGTTATGAATGTCAGCATAATCTTGGCTACTGGCACAGGAAGGATTATTTAGGGATAGGGCCAAGTGCCGTATCTTGCCTGAATAACCGCCGTTATCAAAATGTTGAAGACATTCTTCTCTATGCAAAGATGCTGTCTCAAGGGGAACTTCCGGTGGATAGTCAAAAGAATGAATTTCTTTCCCAACATGAGCAAATGGCAGAACTTTTAATACTGGGTCTGCGTCTTAAAGATGGGGTGAATTTGTCCCAGTTCCAAAAAGAGGTCGGCGCGGAGCTTTTTGAGCTTTATCCTGCTGTTTTGGAGCGTTATCTTAAGGCCGGCGTCCTAAAGATCGAAGAGGGCTCCCTTCTCTTGCAACCGGAGTATTGGTTTGTCGCCAATGGGGTGCTGCAGGAATTCGTGTGAACGATAGCTGTTCAGAGGAGAGCAGTAAGGCTTGATTAGGATGAGTCGGTAGATATGGCATGAATATCAGTGTTAAGGGGAGATTTGATGCTGAGGGTGATCTTGGTTGATGATGAGAAACCAGCCCTTGATCTCATGGAGCTTATGCTCAGCAAGAGGATGGATGTAGAAGTCGTCGGGATGTTTCTGAAACCTGCTGAAGTATTGCTGAGTATTGAGACATTGAAACCTGATGTGGTGTATTTGGATATTGATATGCCCGGCATGAATGGCGTGGAACTGGCAATGCAAATTGCTGAGCAAGATGATCAGGTGGCTGTTGTCTTTGTTACTGCCCATGAGCGCTTTGCTTTGGAGGCCTTCAGTGTCCATGCCTTGGATTACATACTGAAGCCCATTGTTGAGGAAAAGCTGGAACGTTCCCTGGGCAGAGTATACAAACTAAAGAGGCTGGGAAAAGGAAAACCTGAGATTGCAGGACCTTCAATCGCCATAAAGATGCTGGGCGGTTTTGAAGTTAAGAGCGGGAGTCAAATACCCATACGCTGGCTGACTGCAAAGGCTGAAGAGCTGTTTGCTTATTTATTGCTTCATGACTGTTCTGTGTCCAAATGGGTGCTGATGGATAGTTTATGGCCAAATACCGAAACTTATAAAGCTGAGCAAAGCCTATATACCACAATATTTCGCTTGAAACAAGCGTTTAAAGAAAATAATTTAGGCTTCACGATTCAAGCCGTCAAAAAGACCTACCGGCTTATCCCGCCCATGGAATGGTATTGGGATGTCAAGGAGCTGCTCAATCCCCAATCCTTTGATAATGAAAGATCTCTGCAAGAAGTTATGAAACTCTACAAAGGGGATTTACTGGCAGGAAAGGATTATTTCTGGTGTTATCAAAAGAGGCAGGAGATAGCTGGTTGTTATCAGAAAATGGCCTTATGCCTTGCTCAGAGCTATTTTTCCCAAAAGCGCTACCGGGAAGGGATCGAGGTGGCGGAAAAGGTCTTACAGCATGCATCCCTTGACGAAGAGTTCGTGGAAAAGCTGGAGGCTTTACAGAAAATGAAGCTGGATCAACGTCTCAAGCGGCGTATTGATAAGCTGCTTAGTAAGATCCTTGCTGAGGAAAGTTAGCCTGAAATAATAATAATAGTTATCGTGTTCAACTGTTCGAAGGATATAATGAATGGCGATATTATTGAAAAGCCGTGTTAATGCTGAATTACCAAAGCATTAAACACGGCTTTTATGCATAATTAGATAAATTCTGTAAGGTTCCATTGCCAATAAAGCAAAAGAGGCAAAAAAATTCTGAGATTATTAGCGATTACTTAGGCCCTGGCCGGGCTTCTCAATACTGGCATATCCGAAAATTCCTATAATAAAAGTTGACTTCTTCTTGGGAAGCATCGGAAAGTGATAAGAATTATAAATATATAATCAATACTATATTTAGAAAAACAGTGTAATGCCTGGTATTCAAGGGTTTCAGGGAGTTTGTGATTGCGTTGAGCTGTAAGGTTTCTGTGAGGAAAAATAGCTTATTATATACAATAGTGTATTATACATAAAACCAAACGAAAGGAGAGGGATTAAGAAGTGAAGAAAAGTAGAAGGAAAATCACCGAGAAACTCAAGCTGTGCCTGGCAGTGCTTCTAACCTTTGCTATGCTGCTCAATGGACCATTTGGAACATTGAGTGTATTAGCGGAAGTGGGCGAAGTTGGGGCCGGTGAGCAGTTAGGGGAAGGTGGGCCACCAGATGGGGAAGGGACAGATATACCAATGGTACCTTTCTCCGAACCCTTAAAAACTACGACACCTTCTGCAATTGAGGTGAGGAACTATATTGAGGGGATTCGCGATCGGGTTACAGTATCTTCTCTGGAAGAAGGGGATATAGTCAAGATCTATCCTTCTGAAGAAAGTAATACTCCAAGTGGTACCGAAGCTGTTAAGGCTGGACAGACTTCTGTAACGATAGAAATAGACCAACTATCCGAGGTTTACGGAGAAATCTATGTTACAGTGACAAGGCCTGGCTATGAAGAAAGTGATAGAGTACTTGCCACGTATCCGGGAGAGCCTATTCCCTGGCTGATCTACGGTCATACGGGGAACTGGGGTGAAGATGTTAAACTACCAAGAACGCCGTTTGATCAAAGTAAAGCTAGCTATCCAGCATATCCTATTGATGCAAATGGTATTAGCGATGATAACCCATTGGGGATAATTTATAATCAGCATATTATTATTAAGGGAAATGGAAGCAGGGTTACATTTTACGGCTATGCTCAAAATGCATATAAAGACTTTATTTTGTTGCCCAGTGAATCCGTGGCGAAGAAAACAATTGAGTTTGATATGGACCTATCCAAGGTTAGTTATCACAGTATGGAAGGCGCAGGTATTTTGCTTAATAGCAAAATAGACGCGGGCAAGCTGTATGGGTATGCGATTCTCTTTACAGGTGCAGTAAAGAGTGACGATAGCGAAGATATAAGCAAAAGAAAAATTCGCTTATTCCAAATAAATGGAGTAAATGTTAATGATTTTTATAATAAGACAGGTACCAGTGGTGGAGGATTTACTACTTTTAGTGAGATTAAAGAGATTGGCAGTGGCGTAGCCCCTGCTGATGGTAATATACACTCGCTGAAACTCGAAATAACTCCAAGTAGCGTTACACTAGAAGATAATGGAACAAAAAAGTTAGACAACATAGTACTAAATACGGTAAGTAAGGCTGGCAACGGATTTGGCTTTATCGCCAGTCATATTGGACATAGATGCCACATGCTCTCTTACTTTGCGATTACCAATGTGTCCATATCTGATGAAGATAACAATTCTTATCCATGGCCAATATTAGACTTATCGGGAATTCCTGGAAACGGTAGTGTCTATCTGACCTATACACCACCGGTGGATGCAGAGGTTGTAGTTCTTCAACAGTCTACAGACGGAACGAATTTCCACAATGTAACCACCAGTTCAGCTATCACACCTGGGACAAGTTTTATAACCGTACCAGATTTAAATAATGGAACGGATTATTATTACAGGCTATTGGTGGGTGGCGGGGACAATGCAGGGATCTCAAATGTTGTTAAAGTTACCCCATCAGCAAGTGCTAATACGCCGCCGGTAGCGAACAATGTGACAATCAATGGAACAGCAAAAGAGGGTCAAGTGCTGACAGGCAGTTACACCTATAGTGATGCACAGAGTGACGAAGAAGGGGCATCGAAGTTTAAATGGTATAGGGGCAGCGCCGGTGATGGCAGTGATAAGGTGCCTATAGAAGGAGCCTTAGCCAAAACCTATACGGCTACCGCAGCGGACATCGGGAAATACCTTTTCTTCGAAGTGACTCCGGTTGCCAAGACAGGGATTCTAACAGGGGCGGCTGTAGTAAGCGCATCAGCGGGGCCTGTTCAATCACCTAATAGCGCTCCAACGGCAACCGATGTAAGTATTAGCGGCAAGACTGAAATCGGTCATAAGCTGAATGGTAATTATACTTATCAGGATGCAGACGTTGATCTGGAAGAAGGAACAACCTTTAAGTGGTATCGTGGCCAAAAGCAGGATGGGAGTGACAAGGTTCTCATTGATGGAGTGACCTCCCAGGATTACACATTAGGCATGGAAGATCAAGGCCGGTACATTTTCTTTGAAGTCACTCCCAGAGCCGAAACCGGAATTCCAAATGGCGATCCTGTGCTCAGCGTACCGGTAGGCCCAGTGACCATGCCCAAATCTATAAATTTAGAGGGAACGGTGACGGATGAGGAGACAGATGAAGAAATAGCAGAAGCTACTGTCATCCTTAAAGATCTCAGCGGCAAGGAAATCGCCAGAACAAAGACAGATCAAAATGGGAAGTACCTATTTTCCAAAGTCTCACTCGGAAAATATAAGATCATCGTGGAAAATCCCCAATACAGCACCAAGACTATAGATGCTGATATCATGCCTAATAGTTCCAGTGGTGTTGTTAAGCCGGATAGCTCCGGTAATTTAACCTTAACTAAAGATGTTGAATTGGTGGATTTCATCATTACTCTCGTTGCCGACCCTAGCAGTATTGTTGGCGATGGGAATACAACCACCACACTCCATGCCCTGATTACCGATAAGGATAATAATCCGATTCCAGGTATTAAAGTAGACTTCAGCGCCCTTGATGGGAATTCCTCCATCGGGAGTTTCCCTGGTGGTTCTGAAGCAACTACGGATCATGAAGGAAAATGCTCTGTAGTTTATAAGTCAGCGAATCTGTCCGGAATTGAAAGTAAAACTGTTATTGTTCGGGCAGAGGTCGACGATGATATAAGAAATCTTCACGCATCCAGTGAAATTATAGTAACCTTTGAGCCCAGCAGCATCCAAGGCATTGTTTTGGATAATGCAACAGGAAAGCCTGTAGCAGGGGCTATCGTGGAGGTAGCAGAAGATTTTGATGGAGATGGCATCGTCGATTTCTACGCTAAAATGATTACCGGGTCTGACGGAAAATACAAAATTGCCGTACCCAAAGAGAATATGGCTTATAATGTGAACATTACAAAGCCTGTAGTTGTGGATGGTATATCATTGGGAGAAGTAATCTTTACTCATACTTGTATTGTCGGTGAGATCACAGGGGCAGCGGAAGAGAGCTTCGATTCTTCCAAGACCATTACCGGGGTAGCGTTGATGAAAGCCCCTGATGGCAGTGCTCAAAGATTAAGTGGCAGCAGCTATGAAATAGAGCTTGTCGACAGCAATCAAAACCCGGTTTCCATTCCTCCCGGTTCCGGTGCACTGACGAACGAGGGAATATTCAAGGCTGATAACCTGGCACCGGGAACCTACACCATCCATTTGAAACATAATGTCGGCGGCACCGGTCAGAAGCTCACCATAGGAAAGGCGGTAGCCACTGTAAACGCAGAAGGAGAGATCGTGATCAGCACGATCCTGATCGACCCTTATGGCACGGTCACGGATCGTGACACAGGGCTGCCCATTAACGGAGTGACTATGGAACTCTACTGGGCGGATACTCAATTGAACAAGGATAACGGTCGTACTCCGGGGGCATTGGTCAATTTGCCGGCAGACTCGGCTGCAACCAATAATAATGCCAATCCTCAGCCTACTTCAAGTGTTGGATTCTATGCCTGGATGGTCATCCCTGATGGAGATTATTACATTATTGCTAAAAGGTCCGGCTACTATACCTTCGACAGCCGTTATGATAAGCGCAATGAAACCATAGGAAACAGCTGGATCAATAACGGCATTATCCATGTGGGAACCGACATTGTTCTTTACGACATTGTCATGGATCCCCGGGACAGGGATAGAGACGGCAGCGGTGGCTCTGCTCCGGTAGGTCCGGTTACTCCCCCGGTCACTCCTCCTGCGGAGAATACCTCTAATATCGTCAACCCTCAAAATCCAGTGCTGGTTGTCCCAGCCGATCAATTGACTAAGAAGGAAATTTTGATCGAGGCGATAAACCAATACAATGAGCAGGAAAAAGCTAAGGCGCAAAAAGAAAACCGTGTACCTCGGCTGATTAGCGTAGATAACTTAAATGAAAGTGCCTACACCATCAGTATCAGCAACCCTTCAATCGCTGATTTTGACGCCAACGGCCGTTTGAATATTTCTGGAAAAGGGCTGTTTACAATCCTGATCAGTGAAAAGGGCACTAATAATGCTTATGAATACCTGATGGTAGCCTCCCAAGGGTTGCAAAGACTTTCCGGAGCGAACCGGGTGGATACCGCTTTAGCCATTGCCCGGGGCAGCTATTACGGTAAAGTAAAAGCCGTGGTTGTAGCCAGATCGGATGAGTTTCCTGATGCCTTAACCGGAAGTGTGCTGGCCTATAAAAAAGAAGCGCCTGTCCTGCTGGTTGGTCACAGTGAAGCCGATTGTGAGAAACTCATAGAATATCTAAAAGGCTATCTGGAGCCTCAAGGAACGGTGTATATCCTGGGAGGGACCAGGGCAGTAAGTCAATATGTGGAAGACAGTGTAAAAGGCAATGGATTCAACAATGTCATCCGTTTGGGCGGGGTGGATCGCTATGGAACGGCTGCCAGGATCTCCGACCATCTGGACGTTACCCAAGGCAGACCGGTGGTCATTGCTTCAGGACAAAGCTTCCCGGATTCCCTGTCTGTAAGCAGTATTGCTGCGGCACAACAATTCCCTCTTCTTATCGTTAACCCCTATTCTATACCCGATGAGATTAAGGAGGAATTACTGCAACTGAACCCCAGTAAGGTGTATATTATTGGCTTACAAGGGGCGGTCAGCGATCGAGTCAAGGATGAAGTGGCACAGCTTACCGGGATAGGACTAGAGAACATCATTCGGATTGGCGGACAGGATCGTTATGCAAGTACCCTGGCCGTTGCTCAATACTTTGATCCAAGTGGTCGGGGAGTCAGCATCGCTACCGGTCGGGATTTCCCGGATGCCTTGGCCGGAAGCGTTTATTCAGCCAGATTGCAGGATCCCCTCATCTTGGTAGAGAAGAGTCTCAGTGCCGACCTTAGAGAGTATCTGAACGTAAGAAAGCCTTCCGATATCGTCATTTTTGGCGGGCAGGGGGCTGTCAGCTCGGCGATCGAAGAAGAACTCAGGGCTCTGGTAAAATAATGCCTTAGCTAAGAACCGATTCGTATTGATTCCCGGCAAATAAGTCATCATGAAAGAGGGGCATCATAAACAAGAACGCTTGTTTATGATGCCCCTCTTGATAAACTTGATTTGCCGGAGGGGATAAGTTTTAGAGAGTAACTCCACTTGATGTGGAAATACACAATTTTTTATTTCGATAAGCGAAGAAATTGAATTCGAATTCAATTTCTTCGCTTATCGAAGTTCGTCATAGAGAGTTCATCTAAAAGTCTCATTGTATAATCCTTCCCAAACCATTTTTTTACCTTGTCTGCTACTTGACAATATAAATAGTGAGAGGTACTATAATATCATAAATCGTTAGCACTCATTAAGGTCGAGTGCTAACAAGAGGAAAACGAGGGTGGAAAGGCGGTTATGTGTATGCAGATGGACGAGCGAAAAAAGAAGATCCTGCGGGCTATCGTACAGGATTATATCAGTACTGCTGAGCCTGTCGGTTCACGAACCATCGCCCGGAAATTTGATTTAGGCATCTCGCCGGCCACCATTCGTAACGAAATGTCCGATATGGAAGAGTTGGGTCTTATTGAGCAGCCCCATACTTCAGCAGGCCGCATTCCCTCGGATGCGGGTTATCGGTATTATGTGGACTGTCTCCTGGAGAAATCCAGTATTGCCGATGATGTCAAGGATGTTATTGAAAAAGAGACCACGAAAAGAATTGCGGAGATTCAGACGGTCATTGCCCATTCCAGCAAGCTCCTTTCTGAACTCACCCATTTGACCAGTATCGTCATCGGGCCGGACAAGGGAAAGAGCGCCTTTAATCAGATGCACTTCCTGCCTTATGAACCCGGCAAAGCCATCATGGTGGTCGTCAAGGAAAATGGCGTGGTGGAGAATCAGATTGTCGAGATTGGGGAAAATGTAACAGCCGAGGAGCTTCAGAGAATTGCCAACGTATTTAACCATAAGATGCGTGGGCATTCTATGGAAGAAGTGAAACGGGATATGCTTCATGAGATATACAGCGAACTGACTCGTCAACGCTTCCTGATTGACAATGCCTTAGAGCTTCTTTCCGCCGTTCTGAGCAATAGCCCTGAAGAGTCCAGTAAAGTCTACCTGGGTGGAACTCTGAACATGTTGAACCAACCTGAATTCCGGGATGTAGAAAAGATCAGAAACCTCTTCCAGATTTTCGAAGAGGGAGCCCAAATCATCAAAGTATTGCATCCTCAGAAAGAAGGTTTGGCAGTGACTATCGGTGGGGAAAATAAACTGAAGGAACTTCGGGACTGCAGTATTATTACCGGGACCTATTGGATTGATGGAGAGCCTTTGGGAACGATCGGCTTGATTGGACCTACCCGTATGGATTATGGGAAGGCTATGGCCATGGTGGATTACATGACAAGAACGCTCACAGAGCTGCTTACTGTGCGACGAAGGAATTAGGAGAGGTGGTTTCAATAATGGTGAACTGGGGCGGGAAAACCCCCCCATCGGGTCAGACCGAATGGGAAACTAAAAATACTCAAGAGTCAAAGGAAAATTTGACCGATACTGTTGAAGAAATCCTTAGCGAAGCTGTCCAAGAGGAAGAAGTGGGGAATGAATCTTCTCCGGAGCAGGATGTTTCTTTAGAAGAAAAAATACTCACTCTTCAGGCAGAACTTGACCAGACCAAGAACCAGGCAGAGGAATACTATACTCATCTCCAGCGCTTGCAGGCTGAGTTTGACAACTATCGCAAACGGACCCAAAAGGAGAAGGAGGATTTCGCCAAATATGCCTCAGAGCGTGTTGTAGAAGGGTTGCTGCCTGTATTGGACAATTTTGAACGGGCAGTGGAAGCTTCCAAGACCACTCAAGATATGAAGTCCTTTTCCCAAGGAGTAGAGATGATTTTCAAACAACTGCAAGGCATTCTTGCCAAGGAAGGATTGGCGGCGATTGAAGCCGTGGGGCAGCCTTTCGATCCCAACCTACATGAAGCCGTCCTTCAGGTGGATTCAGAAGACTATCCGGAGAGCACCGTGGTGGAGGAGCTTCAAAAAGGTTATTATCTTAAAGAAAAAGTAATACGTCCTAGCATGGTCAAAGTGTCCCGCTAGGTGCGATAAGGAGGAAATAGTGAACATGGGTAAAGTGATTGGCATTGACTTAGGAACCACCAACTCTTGTGTGGCAGTTATGGAAGGCGGCGAGGCTGTCGTTATCACCAATGCGGAAGGGAATCGGACGACTCCTTCTGTAGTTGGTTTTTCCAAGACCGGAGAACGCTTGGCCGGTCAAGTGGCTAAGCGTCAGGCGGTTTCTAATCCGGATAAGACCGTCATCTCCATTAAGAGACATATGGGAACAGATTACAAAGTGAAAATTGACGATAAGAGCTATTCTCCCCAGGAGATTTCCGCAATGATTCTGCAAAAGCTGAAAGCAGATGCCGAAGCTTATCTGGGACAGACGGTCACAGAGGCTGTCATTACCGTACCGGCTTATTTCACCGATGCCCAGCGGCAGGCTACCAAAGATGCGGGAACCATCGCCGGTCTGGATGTTAAGCGGATTATCAACGAGCCTACAGCGGCGGCTTTGGCCTATGGTTTAGACAAGCAAGAGGATCAAACCGTTCTGGTCTTTGACTTAGGGGGAGGAACCTTCGACGTATCCCTGCTGGAGCTTTCCCAGGGTATGGTTGAGGTTAAAGCCACCAGCGGCAACAATAAACTGGGTGGGGACGACTTTGACCAACGCCTGATTGACTATATGGTAGCTGAGTTTAAAAAAGATCAAGGTGTGGATTTGGCCAAAGACCGTGTTGCCCTCCAACGCTTGAAAGAAGCAGCCGAGAAAGCCAAAGTGGAGCTTTCCGGAGTGAGCACCACCAATGTGAACCTGCCCTTTATCACCATGACTGGCGAGGGACCGGCTCACTTGGATATGAATATTACACGGGCTAAATTTGAGGAATTGACCGCGGATCTGGTCGAGGCTACCCTTGGACCTACCCGTCAGGCTTTAGCCGATGCCAAACTCTCTTGGAACGAAGTGAATCAAGTCATTCTCGTAGGCGGATCCACCCGGATTCCTGCCGTACAGGAAGCTATCAAAAAGCTGAGCGGCAAGGAGCCCCATAAAGGTGTCAATCCGGATGAAGTGGTAGCCCTGGGTGCTGCCATTCAAGGCGGAGTTCTGGCCGGGGAAGTGAAGGATATTATTCTCGTGGACGTTACTCCCCTGTCCTTGGGTATTGAAACCCTGGGTGGTGTCTTTACCCGGATTATCGATCGCAATACCACCGTTCCTACCACGAAGAGCCAGGTTTTCTCTACTGCGGCGGACAGCCAAACTTCTGTGGATATCCACGTCCTCCAAGGAGAGCGTGAAATGGCGGCCTATAACAAAACCTTAGGCCGGTTCCAACTTTCCGGAATCCCCCCCGCTCCTCGTGGCATCCCTCAAATCGAAGTGAAGTTCGATATTGATGCCAATGGTATCGTCCATGTTTCCGCTAAGGATATGGCTACAGGTAATGAACAAAAGGTCACCATTACCGCTTCCACAGGCTTAAGCCAGGAAGAAATCGAGAAGATGAAAAAAGATGCCGAAGCTCATGCCGATGAAGATAAAAAGCGCAAAGAATTGATTGACGCTAAGAACCAAGCAGACTCTATGGTCTACCAAACCGAAAAGACCCTGAAGGATTTTGAAGGCAAGATCCCTGACAATGAAGCAGAGCCCATCAAGAAAGCTCTTGAAGAATTAAAGACCGCAGCCGCCGGGGAAAATATCGAGCTGATCAAAGAAAAGACCGAAGGGGTAACCAAGGTCCTCTATCCCATCATCGAGAAGATGTATCAGCAAACCGGCGGAGCAGCACCGGGACCGGACATGGGAGCAGACCCCGGAGCGGGCGGCGCTCAAGGGGATGACAATGTGGTGGATGCCGAATATACTGAAGTAGATAAGGATCAAAAATAATCAGAGTGAAGGAAAGAATTGGGTACAGGGGTTTTCCCCTGTGCCCAATCATCATGTGCTGAAGGCTGATAAGGCTTCAGGAGGGAGAATCAGGAGTGATGGAGGAATAACATGAAACGGGATTATTATGAAGTACTTGGTGTCTCTAATAGCGCAGACGAACAAGAAATCAAAAAGGCCTATCGAAAACTGGCCCGCCAATATCATCCTGATGTGAACCCGGGAGATAAAGACGCGGAAGAAAAATTCAAAGAGGCAACTGAAGCCTATGATGTTTTAAGCGATACTGAAAAACGTGCCCGCTACGATCAAATGGGCCATTCCGCCTTCGATCCCAACCAACAAGGTTTTGGCGGGTTCGGCGGAGATTTCGGCGGCTTTGGGGATATCTTCGATATGTTTTTCGGCGGTGGCGGTGGCGGTGGTCAGCGGCGGCAGGGTCCTACCCGGGGGAATGACCTTCGCTATGACTTAACCATTACTTTTGAAGAGGCTGCCTTTGGTACCGAGAAAGAGATTCAGGTTCCCCGTCAAGAAACCTGCACGGAATGCCATGGCTCCGGTTCAGCCCCCGGCACCCATCCTACCACCTGTTCCCAATGTCACGGAACAGGGCAGGTTAAAGCTACCCAACGGACTCCTTTTGGCGCGATTCAAACAGCAAGAACTTGCCCTGCCTGCAATGGCTCAGGTCAATTTATATCTTCTCCATGTAAGGAATGCAGTGGCAAGGGAACCACACGGAAGGTCAAAACCATTAAAGTCACTGTCCCCCCAGGGTCGGAGGATGGCCTTAACCTTCGTTTCAGCGGCAATGGGGAAGCAGGGCTGCGGGGAGGCCCATCAGGAGACCTTTATGTGGTCCTCAATGTGAAACCCCATAAATTCTTTGAAAGAGAAGGGAACGACGTCTATTGCGAGATTCCCATAACCTTTGTACAGGCCGCCCTCGGGTCGGAGCTCGATGTTCCCACCTTGGATGGCAAAGTCAAAATGAAGATACCCGAAGGCACCCAGACTGCTACGGTGTTCCGGCTGAGGGGTCATGGCATTCCTTACCGCCGCGGCAACGGGAGAGGGGATCAGCATGTGAGAGTGGTTGTGGCCACTCCGACTAAACTTACCGACCGCCAAAAGGAGTTGCTGCGTGAGTTTGGGGAAGTCACCAGCGATCAGCAGCAGATGGGCAAAAAATCCTTCTTCGAGAAGGTCAAAGAAAATATCCGGGACGCTATCGATCTATAGTCAATCTAGTGAATCAGGGGGACAGGTCCCTTGATTCATAGTCGTCCTGAAAACTGAAAAATGGGACCTGTCCCCCTGATTCAAAAAGGAGCACTGAAGCATGAATTGGCGTGAAATTGCGGTAACTGTTTCATCGGTAGGAGAGGAAGCTGTTGCCGATCTTTTTTATCAACTGGGCTGCCCAGGGGTGAGTGTGGAAGATCCGGAGCTTCTTCAAAGTTATGTGGAATCCGGGAATTGGGATTACCATGATTTTGGCGAGATTGCCCTGACCGGAACTTCTGTGGTCAAAGGATATATCTGTGAAGATCACGAACTCCAGCCTAAGCTCCGTCAGCTTGACGAAGGGCTGAAGGAATTGCTTCAGCGCTTTCCGGAGTGGGTTCTCCAGGTGAAAGGCCTGACTGTGCAGGAAGAAGATTGGGCTACCTCTTGGAAAGCTTATTTTAAGCCCGTGCGCATTGGCCGGCATTTTTTGATCAAACCCTCTTGGGAAGAAGTAACCCCTCTGCCTGAGGACATTATCCTGGAGCTGGATCCTGGGATGGCTTTTGGTACGGGAACTCATGCCACCACCTCCTTGTGTTTGGAGACCCTGGAGGAGACGGTGAAGCCGGATATGCGGATCTTTGATCTGGGAACAGGCTCAGGGATTCTGGCTATCGCAGCAGCAAAATTAGGCGCTCAGGTGGAGGCCATCGATTTGGACTCCGTTGCCGTTAAAGTAGCCCAGGAAAATGTGGAACTCAATCAGGTAGCAGACCGGATCAGTGTCCGGCAAGGAGATCTAGGAACAGTGCTGCAGGGACAGGCCGATTTAGTGGTGGCCAATATCATTGCCGATGTTATTCTGATGCTGATCCCTGACTTAAAGCGCATCATGAAAGAGGATGGAGAGTTCCTCGCTTCGGGGATTATCGGACACCGTTCTTCCGATGTGGAAGCAGGATTGGGCGAGCATGGTTTGGAAGTTCTGGAGAAGAAGGAAGATTCAGGCTGGGTCCTCTTGCGGGCGAGGTGGCAACGTGCATCGCTTTAAAATCTCCGAACTGGGGAACCATGTCTTCTGGCTTAAGGGACCGGAAAGAGAACATCTTGTCCGGGTCCTGCGTCTTGCGGTGGGTGACCGGATCATCGGTTTTGACAACACGGGGGCGGAGTACAAGGCAGTCGTTAATAAAATAGAAGAGCAAAGCGTAATCTGCGGCATCCTGGAGCAGGATTACCCGGAAGTAGAAGCTGTTACCCGGATTTATCTGGCAGCCGGCCTCTCGAAAGGGGAAAAAATGGAGTGGGTCATCCAAAAGGGAACGGAATTGGGAATGGCGGGTTTAATCCCCCTGCGCACCAAACGGGCTGTGATGAAGCTGGAAGGGAGCAAGGCTGCAGACCGGGTGGAACGCTGGCAAAAGATCTCCGGCGAGGCGGCTAAGCAATCCCACCGGGTCCGGGAACCGCAGATCTTTTCCGTAACCGATTGGCAGGGGCTTAAAGCTCTGCTTCCGCCGACTACCCAGTGGCTAATTCCTTATGAAAACGAGAAAACCAGGACCCTCTCCTCGGTGCTGAAGGACTTCAGTTCACAAGAGCCGATAGCACTGATCATCGGCCCGGAAGGGGGCTTCGAGGAAGGAGAAGTTCTTTGGGTTCAGGAGCACCTCAACGCCCAAAGCATCTCCTTAGGCCCGCGCATTCTCCGGGCGGAGACGGCCGCCCTTGCCGCTCTCACCTTGGTATTAGGGCATTATGGTGATTTGGGCTGAACCTTTAATCCGTCTGCCTTCAGGCCTAAAAACTATCTGCGGGGGTGACTATGAGTACATTACAGCAAAAAAATCCAGCGTCGGTGTGTTTTGTTACCCTTGGGTGCAAAGTGAATCAGACCGAGAGTGAGGCCTTAGGGCAGCTATTTCGAAATAACGGCTATCATGTGGTGTCTTCCACAGAGAAGGCGGATGTGGTGGTGGTCAATACATGCACCGTGACCAATACCGGGGATGCTAAGTCCCGGCAAACCATCCGGCGTATGGTCAAGGCTCATCCTGACGCTTTCGTGGTGGTTATGGGGTGTTATGCTCAGACCGCCCCGGGAGAAATCCTCGGAATTGCGGGAGTCGATCTGGTCTTAGGAACCCAGGATCGGGGAAAGATCCTGGAACTGATCGACCAGGTGAAAGAGGAACAGCAGCCCAAGAGCAGCGTCCGCACCATCTGGGATGCCAAAACCTTCGAAGAACTGCCCTTGATCGAAGAGGAAAGCAGGACAAGGGCGACCTTAAAAATCCAGGAGGGGTGTAATCAATTTTGCACCTATTGCATTATCCCTTATGCCCGGGGACCGGTCAGAAGCAGAATCCCTGAGAATGCCGTCACAGAGGCGGAAAAGCTGGTTGCGGCAGGGTATAAAGAGATCGTGTTGACAGGAATTCATACAGGGTCTTATGGAGAGGATCTGGGAGAGGATTGGGATTTGGCCCGGCTGGTCAAGGCGCTTGCTCAGATTAAAGGGCTGCACCGTTTGCGCTTGAGTTCTATTGAACCTATGGAATTTACCCCTGAACTTATCGATGTGATCATCAATTATCCCGCGGTCTGCCCCCACCTGCATATTCCTTTGCAATGCGGCAGCGATGCCATTTTAACTCGCATGAAAAGACCTTATACTGTAAAGGAGTTCAAAGAGCTCATTCAACGCTTAACGAGCCTGCAGCCGGGGATTGCCATTACAACGGACGTGATCGTTGGTTTTCCGGGGGAGACGGAGCAAAATTTTCAGGAGACGCTGGAGACAGTTCGTTCCTGCGGTTTTTCCGGAATTCATGTCTTTCCTTATTCCAAGCGCGAAGGAACTCCTGCTGCCAAGTATCCTGAGCAGATCCCCAACAAAATCAAAGAGGAACGTGTCAAAGCTCTCCTGGAAGTGGCCAGAGAGAGCCAGGAAGACTATGTCCGCAGATTTATCGGGCAGAGGGTGGAAGTCTTGATCGAGCGGGTCAGTCCGGAAGGAGTAGCGGCAGGTCATACAGGGAACTATATTCAGGTGCACTTGCCTCCCCGTGAAGGAAAACCCTGGGAAGGCGGCGAATTGGTAGAGTGCGTACTGGAAAAAAACCATGTGCGGGTTAATGGATAACTTTATAGGGTAGCCAACTTTATGGGGGGAAAACCACATGAAAAAAGACAGCCCTTCTGCAAAAGAACGGTTTTTTAAGCCAACAGGGTGGAAAATTACAGGTTTGGTTTTAGTTCTCGTTATCTTACTGGGCCTGGGCGCTTTTTTGATGATGCCCCCAGTGACCTTTCCCGCGCCCCATCTGGTATTCAACCGGCATACCATTCCCCCTTTCATAACTATGGTTGAATCCGGCGGGAAAGTTGCAACCTGGAATAAAGCCAAGGGCGAAATGACCATCGAAAAGACTGGGGACAGTATAAAGCTTCATATCGATACCGACCGGAGCCGGAAAATCCCCATCTATATCAATGGCAGTTATGTGGGGAAATCGCCCTTGAATAAGCGCCTTTTTCCCGGAAAATATGAAATCGTAGCTAAACCTCCCGGATATATGGGCTCTATCCGGCATTTGAAGCTGACCAATGAGTATCCCAAGGATAAACAGGTCACCTTGCCGGTGGATGAACATCATTATCAGGATTACCTGGACGAGATTCTTCGGCTCGGTTATACCCCCATAAGAGTAATGGATTACTATAACCATGTTCCAATAACGGATAAAACCCTTATTCTAAGGCATGATGTGGATGAAGTGGCGGATTATGCCTTAAAAATGGCGGAAATAGAACAGACCCGGGGAGTCAAAAGCACCTACTATTTCCGGTGGCGCACTGCTGATCCGGAAGTGATCCGGAAAGTGAAGGCCATGGGTCATGAAGTGGGGCTGCATTATGAGACGTTGGCTTTCTACGCTCAGGAGATGGGCTTAAAATCAGCCGATGAGGTAACTCCCGCTGTCCGGCAGGAGCTGAGGAGACGCCTGAAATTTGAAATAGCTGAATTCGAACGACTCCATGGGGATATCTATACCATCGCCTCCCATGGAGCGGAAGAGAACAGGCAGCTGAAACTTACCAATTTTCAGGCTGTTATGGAAGGAGAAAATCCTTTGGATTATGGCCTTATCGGAACAGCTTATGGAGCGATCATCGAAAAGTTCACTTATGCCAGTGATGTGGGCGGTATCTGGGAACCGTTCCCCTATCTGCAATTAGAGGATAATAAAGGACCATTTTATTTCCTCATCCATCCTATTCATTGGGCTTCAAGTTTCTCTGAAGATTAGCGAACAGCGGGATTTTTGCATATAATATAGAGGGAGGGTTTTTATGTCGGAGTGCATCTTTTGCAAAATAATCAATAAAGAGATTCCCAGTCAGGTTATTTTCGAGGATGAGCATGTGTTGGCTTTTAAGGATATTAATCCTGTAGCCCCGGTACATCTGCTTGTGATTCCTAAAAAACATAGAGAAAGCCTCAATGACATCGACGTTGCGGATGAAGCTTTGTTAGGGCACATTTTGGTGGTGGCTAAAAAACTGGCACAAGAGTCGGGTATCGCTGATTCAGGTTATCGTGTGGTCAACAATTGTGGTGACGATGGAGGTCAGGTGGTGAAGCATTTGCATTTTCACGTGATTGGCGGACAGCCTTTGGGTGTAAAAATCTGTTGAAAAGCTTTCAGAACTTGACGCAGTCCATCTCATCCAGTATAATTATCTAGTATATCTGTACATGATCCAGTGGAGGGAGGGATAAGATAATGAGCGAAATTAAAGTCGGTAAAAACGAATCCCTGGATAGCGCACTCCGCCGGTTCAAGCGTACTTGTCAGCGTGCAGGCGTATTATCAGAGGCTCGTAAACATGAGCATTATGAAAAGCCTAGTGTTAAGCGGAAGAAAAAATCCGAAGCTGCGCGTAAACGTAAGTTCAAATAAGGAGTTGCACTGAATTGTCCCTGAAAGAACGCCTCGTTGAGGATATGAAGGTTGCCATGAAGGCCAAAGAGGAGGGGAAGGTTAGACTTTCCGTCATCCGCATGGCTCGGGCCGCCATTAAAAATGCTGAAATAGATAAGCAAGTTGAATTTAACGATGAGCAAGTCATCGAAGTCTTAGCTAAAGAAGTTAAAATGCGTCGTGATTCGATCGAAGAGTTTTCTAAGGCGAATCGCCCCGATACAGTGAAAGCCCTGGAAAAGGAAATCTCCGTTCTCATGGAATACCTTCCTCAGCAGCTTTCTGAAGGGGAGATACGCCAGTTAGCCCAAGAGACGATTACCGAAGTCGGTGCTCAAGGACCGAAAGATTTGGGGAAAGTCATGGGCAAAATTACTCCGAAGACAAAAGGACGCGCTGACGGCAAACTGGTTAACCAGATCGTGCGTGAACTTCTAGGATCTTAGCTCACTAAAAGCCTGATTGCATAGTTTAGCAATCAGGCTTTTAACATGTTAAGGAGGTCATTATGTCAGTTGAAATGGTGAAGGAATTTTTTCATAGTAAGGAAATGAAGGTACCTATTCTGAAGTTTAAAGATATCAGTACGGTTGCCAAGGCTGCCGAATCCTTGGGTGTTACCCCGGGGGAAATTGCCAAGTCTCTTCTGCTCCAGGTTCATGATGATTTTGTCATGGTGCTTATGGCCGGGGATAAGAGGCTGGATAACCGGAAGTTTAAGGATACCTTCAAAGGGAAGCCCAAAATGCCTGCGGTTGAGCAGGTATTGGCGATGACCGGGCATCCGGTGGGAGGGGTCTGTCCTTTTGGCTTAAGACAGGAAATTCCCGTTTATTTGGATCAATCATTAAAGGAGTACGCTGTAGTCTATCCGGCTGCAGGCGCTCCTGATGCGGCTGTAAAGCTGACCGTTGCGGAATTGGCAAGGCTTGTGGCAACAGACTGGGTGAACGTGGCTCAGGAGTAATTGATTACCATATCGGGTGCTTGGTGCATAATTTATGTAAGGAGCACATTGAAAGGTGGTAGCAAGCCCTATGCATGGTATCTATCTGGCCTTAGGTGATTCATTAACGACAGGTTATGGGGTGGGGCTCAATTGTTCGTTTGCTACCCTGTATTATTCAACCTTGCTGTCCTGTTTTCCGAATCTAGGCTATGAGAATCTGGGGGTTAATGGTCTGACAAGCAGCCAACTGGTTGCTATGGTTGAACAGCCCCACGTACAGCGTTTAATTATGCAGGCCAGAGTCATTACGGTGACCATTGGCTCAAACGATCTGCTCGCCCTCGGCAAGGGTTTAGCTTTAGGCCAATGGGTCAACCCTGAGCTGACTTTGCGGGATTTCCAACAAAATCTTATGGTATTGGGGGATAAGATAAGAAGGGTTAATTCATTAACCGTGCTCAAGATAGCCAGTATCTATAATCCCTTACCCCCTATGGATAAGCAAACCAATCTTTTTGCTTATACTTTGCTCAAACAGGCCAATCATAGTGTCACGCAAATGGTCAGACAATACGGAGGAATCGTGGTGCCGGTTGCCAAGGCATTTAGCGGCCAGGAAATGCTGCTGCTCAGCTCCGACCATATCCATCCTAATCTGGCGGGACACCAGGTAATGGCAGAGCTCTTTGCCCGATATTAATGAGTCATCTGAATAGGCAGAAAACACACCCGCGTTTTCGGGTGTGTTTTTGCGCAATAAAATGAATTTGCGGGTTTAAGCTTGATTTAGAAGGCTAGGGAGTGGAATGACGGCTCAATTACCCAGGAGCTATGGATCAGGGGGAATAAGCAGGAAAATGCAAGCTTTCGCTACTTGTGTGTTGAGATGGAAAAGGGGTAAGATTAGGAAGTGCGTGTTATATAACAATTACTAATAGGCAACTTGTCCAACCTTAGAAGTTGTTTGTGTTGTAGTACAATTATTTTTATGCTGGAAGGAATGAGGTTGTGATGATAAACATAGAGCGGGGTATTCGGGTAGGAACCATGGGTCTATCCTTAATGATAGCAATCCTGGGCATTCTCTTTCTGGGTTGGAATTTCCATATGGACAACTTTTCAGGGCAGTGGCATGGGGATGGCTTTTCTTGCGATGGATTGACAGCCTTCTTCCTTTTAGTGCTCTTGCTTGGGCAAGGTATTGCATCTCTCTATGGTCTGGGCTATATGAAAGATTATGAGGGGAAGCGTTCTCTCCTCTCCTTTTCCTTATCCTGGGCAGCTTTTCTGGGGAGTATGGCTGGAGTTTTAATCGTTAACAATGGCTTCTATTTTCTTTTTCTTTGGGAACTCATGTCCCTTTTTTCGTTCTTGCTGGTGATATATGAACACGAAGAGAGCTCCAATCGCCGGGCGGCGTTCATTTATTTTGTCATGACCCATGTGGGAACGGTTTTTTTGATTGCGGCAGTTCTCTATCTTTACAGTAAGACCGGAAGTTTTCTCTATGGGGATTGGGCTGCCATAACCCCGACTTTAAGTCCGGGGGAAAAGAACGGTCTTTTTCTATGCTTTCTGATTGGTTTTGGTACGAAGGCGGGGTTGGTGCCTTTTCATATCTGGCTGCCCTACGCTCATCCCGTTGCCCCTTCTCCAGTATCCGCATTAATGTCCGGGGTGATGGTTAAAATTGCTCTCTATATGATGATGAGATGGGTGTGGTTGACTCTGGCCCCCATGGAACTTTGGTGGGGCGGGTTAAT
Organism: Desulfitobacterium sp. LBE; assembly: GCF_007830365.1. Lineage (NCBI taxonomy): Bacteria > Bacillati > Bacillota > Clostridia > Eubacteriales > Desulfitobacteriaceae > Desulfitobacterium > Desulfitobacterium sp. LBE. The sequence goes on from NZ_VLKD01000001.1 coordinate 4,558,171, forward strand.
GCTGGCACTCGGAGTGCTCTCTGCTTTTATCGGAATTCTCTATGCTTGTGTAGAACAGGATGTAAAGCGTTTGTTGGCTTATTCCACAGTAGAGAATATGGGTATTCTTACGATGGCTTTAGGAACGGCCATGATTGCCCGGACCCTGGGCTATTCGGACCTAGTGGTCCTTGCCCTGGCTGCTTTCTTCTGGCATGGGATTCATCATCTCCTTTTTAAGTCCGGCTTGTTTATGGCCGCGGGAAATATCATCCAGGCAACACATACAAAAAGACTTGACCAAATGGGTGGTTTACTTAAGAAAATGCCCAGGACGGGCTTGTGGGCAATGGTTGGCGCTGTGGGGCTTTCCGCGCTTCCACCCTTGGGAGGTTTTTGGGGGGAATGGTTGCTATTTCACGCCTTATGGAAGACTTCCGTTCAAGTGGAAGGGGGACTGTTCAAGCTGGCCCTGCCCTTGAGCCTGGCAGCTTTGGCGTTTATTTCTGCCTTAGCTCTGGCAACTATGGTGAAGTGGTTTGCCGGAGCCTTCCTGGGGCAGGCTCGGTCGGCAAATGCTGCAAATGCTCAGGAGCTGCCTTGGCCTCAGACGGTATCTATGGCAATGGCCATGATGCTGACCCTCCTGGCAACGCTGTATCCTCAAGGCCTTTGGAAACTAATAAGTGTCCCCATTCACGTGTTGAAAGATACAAGCGATTCTCCACTCACCGACAGTTTAGCTCTGCCGCTTTGGGCAGATTTCTTTAACCTGATCACCCCTTACATCTTGCTGTTAGGCCTTTTTTCAGTGACACTCTATCAGTTATCCGCAAGAAAGCGCAAGAGAGTAGCAGGGACCTGGAATTGTGGTGTGCCCCTAACCCCTCGTATGCAATACACGGGCTTAGGGATAACTATGCCTTTGCGGATAGCTATGAAAAAGGTTTTGGCCTTTCGCCCCATCATCGATAAGAAGTTTGGGGAAACCCCTTATGTGTTACAGTCCCTGCACTATCGTGGCCGAACCCGTGAGATGGCGGAGGAAGTGTTCTATCGGCCTGCCATGAAGTTGCTTTTGCGGTGTGCGGAACGAATTCGCATCCTGCAAACCGGCAGTATTCACACCTATTTAGCTTATATTCTGATCACCTTAGTGGTTGTGTTGATTTGGACTATGTGAGGGGGAAAGCGGATGTTGAATTTTGGAGAATGGAATGGTGGAATAATCTTCTTTTCCATGCTGCACTTGTTGATATTTTTGCTGGCTGCGCCTTTGCTGCAAGGCTGGATAAAAAAAGTAAAAGCCTTTTGGCAGATGCGTCAGGGACCGTCCCTCTTCCAGCCTTACCGGGATCTTTGGAAGTACATGAGGAAAGAAGAGGTTGTCTCAGAGCATGCTTCCTGGATCTTCCTGGTTACGCCTTCACTTGTTTTAGGAAGTACGATCCATGCCGGTTGTGTTGTTCCCGGTCCCTGGGGATGGGCGCCCATCCACTCCATGGGTTCTCTGTTTTGGCTGGCGGCAAGCCTAGGTCTGGCCCGGTTCCTTCTGGCTCTTGCCGGCCTGGATGCGGGGGGAACCTTTGGCGGTATGGGAAGCAGTCGTGAGGTTTTCGTAGCGGCTTTAGTGGAGCCTGGATTTATTCTGAGTCTGGCCGTCCTGGCCCTGATGACAGAGACGACTTCGCTCATGGGAATAAGCGCTGCGCTGCAAGGCCTATCCATCTTTGAAACGCCCCGGATTCTTGCCTTGTTCGCTCTTTTTGTGATCGTCATCGCCGAGCTGGGGAGGATTCCGGTCGATAACCCCGATACTCATCTGGAGTTGACGATGATTCATGAAGGAATGCTCTTGGATTACTCGGGACCCTCTTTAGGTTTTCTGACTTGGGCGGAGCAGTTGAAGCAATTGCTTTTGCTGCAACTGCTGGCTTTCTTGATTTTACCTGTGAATATTCAGGTTATGAACAGCTGGAGCGGGGGAATTCCTTTTGGGATATTGCTTAGCCATGGAATTCTCCAGATCGGTTTCCTCGCTTTACTGGGTACCTTCTTTGCTACCCTGGAGAGCATCAATGTTAAAGTCAGACTTTTTCGGATTCCCAATGTCCTGGCTATGGGTTTGGCCGCGGCTGTCTTGGCTCTCTTAACTCTTTGGATTACGAAAGGGGGGATATGACGTGGAAGGAACGTTGGAAAATCTTCAACAGCTGGTGCTCTTTGCTCTTTTAGCCCTCGGTCTCTATATAGTCGGTTGTGTCAAACTGAAGAAAGCCCTGATGGGTTGGACTTGGCAGGCAGTATTTCTCTCAGCGCTGATTTTCCTGGAAGGAGTAAAAGAATCCGAATGGGAGATCCTTGCCATTGCTCTCCTCTCTTTATTGGTCAAGGGAGGAGTGATTCCTTGGGTGCTAAAACGTACCGCCGATCTATCCCACACCCAATGGGTAGGAGAAGTCTTTCTTCACCGAACCTCTTCCCTGGTGGCGGCAGCGGCCTTAACTATCCTGGCCTATGCCATAACTCAACCGCTGCTCTCCTTAGTGGAGCCTGCACTGCGTAATGGTCTGGCCATTGCTTTTGCCTTGCTTTTTTATGGGCTGTTGCTTATGGTGATTCGCAAAGTAGCCTTGGTTCAAGTGGTGGGAATTCTCTTGATTGATAATGGAATCTTCTTGGCGGGCTTCCTGCTCACCAGCGGTATGCCTCTTTTAGTGGAAGTAGGGGTGATCTTTGATGTTTTAATCGGGGTTTTGATTTTAGGGGTCCTGGCCCAGCGGATGATTCTAAAGTTTGACTCGCTGAATGTTGAGCGGCTTAATTCTTTGAAAGGGTAGGAAAGCTGAATGTTTATAGTTGTTGCCATTGTGGCAGCTTTTTGTATGTTGATCTCCACAAGCAGCCGGGCATTGAGACTGTTCAATAGTTTGGCGCTCATAGCCCTGCTTGGACTGGCTGGGGAAATGATTCTGCGGGTGTTCTGCCAGGGCCCGCAAAGCATTTGGGGAGGTTTTTTTTCCTGGGATGCTTTGAGTGCCTTGCTTCTCGGTGTGATTGTGGTGATTGCCGCTTATGTGATTGTGTATTCCTTTTCTTATATGGAGCATGAGGTAGCAGCAGGGAAGGTCCCCCAAAGCCGGCTGCCCCGGTATTACTTCTGGGTCTGGATGTTTATCGGTACCATGCTTTGGGTGGTCAGTACTCCCAACTTGGGACTCTTGTGGGTAGGCATAGAAGGGACGACGTTGGCGACGGCTCTCCTGGTGGGCTTTTATCGGGAAAAAACCGCTGTTGAAGCCGCCTGGAAATATATCGTTCTTTGTACGGTGGGCATCAGCTTTGCTTTGTTGGGAACGATGATTCTCTATGCAGCATCAGGGAGGATCAATGGCTATAGCCTGGCTGCTCTGGACTGGAGACTTCTGGTGGGAATGGCCCCCCAATTGGATCCGGCCTTAGTCAAGTTGGGCTGTATTTTTGCTTTTATCGGATATGGGGCTAAGGTTGGCTTTGTTCCTATGCACCCCTGGCTGCCGGATGCCCATAGTCAAGCCCCTTCTCCGGTCAGTGCCTTATTATCCGGGGTTTTGCTTAACTGTGCTCTATATGCCATTCTGCGCTGGCATATCCTGGTCCGCCAAACAGGTCTGGGCCCGGATTTTTCCGGAAAGCTGCTGCTTGTCTTTGGATTAATCTCTCTTGGTGCTATGATGGCTTTTATTCTTTTGCAAAAAGACATTAAACGCCTCCTGGCTTACTCCAGTGTGGAGCATATGGGGATCATCGCTTTGGGTCTGGGACTGGGCACTCCTCTTGCTGTGTGGGGGGCCTGTTTTCATCTCATTCTTCATGCATTGACAAAGGCCAATCTCTTTGTGGTTGTTGGCCGTGTGGTGCAGATGATAGGTACTCGCCAGATCCCCAAGATTCGAGGTGTTATGAGCTTATGGCCTTATACGGGTGGGATTCTGTTTATGGGTTTGCTGGCTATTACGGGGATGCCGCCCTTTGGAACCTTCCGTTCTGAAATCAGCATCATGGCCGGATTCTTCCAGAATCATCACCCGATCTTAGGTTTTCTAACGGCTTTATTTTTAGCAGTTATTTTTGCGGGGTTCCTCTATCACTTTTTGGGGATGCTGTTTGGTACACCGGGTGAACGCTGCTTGAAAGATAAGGGAGAAGGCAAAGAAGTGCTTTGGTTAGCTGTTCCCATGATTCTGGTCCTGATGTTGGGAGTGTTCGTTCCGGAACCCCTCAACCAGGCCTTAAATCAGGTTGTGGAATTGATTCTGGGAAGGGGTGGGGAGTATGGAGAGTTCGGCAAGCTTACGCAATTATTTTGAAGAGCGGGTACTTAAGCAACCGGAGGATTTTTCTTTTGGTCTCTGGACAAAAAATGAAGGACTGGTTTGGCTGAAGCCTGCTTGCCTGCCTGAGGTCATGGAGCGGCTCTGGTTGAAGGTTCCACCCCGTCCCTTGCTGATGACCCATGTAGGAAATGATGAACGCAGCTTAGGTCATGGTTTTGTGATCTATCTGCTCCTCCATTTTCCCGGTGATTTCACCCTTACTTTAGGGGCACAGGGAATTGAGAAGAGTTTTCCTTCTTTAACCCTTCTTTGTCCGGCTCTGAACTGGCCGGAACGTGAGGTAAGGGATCTGCTGGGGCTTCACCCTGATGGGCATCCTGATCCGCGCCCTCTCGTTCTTCATCCAGGCTGGGCTGAAGGCTTTTATCCTTTGCGGAAACCTTGTCCTGAGACCCCCGTCCCTATAGGCGGCGAATGCCCAGGGGAGGCACTGAAAGAAGTCTCCTTCAATCCTCAGCCCCTTTCATTTACTGAAGCTGAAGGTGAGGGGACCTTCGAGATTCCGGTAGGGCCTATTCATGCCGGGATCATTGAACCGGGACATTTCCGCTTTCAAACCATTGGGGAAACGGTTCTGCATCTTGATGCCCAGCTTTTTTATACTCACAAAGGGGTTGAGAAGCTTCTGGAAGGCAAGGATCTTGAAGAAGGATTAAAAATTGTGGAGCGGGTGTGCGGAGTGTGTGCGGTCAGTCATGCCCTGGCCTATTGTGAAGCGGTGGAGAAGCTTAAGGGGATGCAGGTTCCCCGCTGGATATTGGGCTGGCGGACTGTGCTGGCTGAGCTGGAAAGGCTTTATAATCACGTGGGGGATATCGGCAACCTCTGCGCCGGAGTGGGCTTTGCCCTGGGCAATGGGAATGCTTTGCAGAATAAAGAGCAGCTCCAGCGTCTCAATCATCAGTTATTCGGGCACCGTTTCCTGCGGGGAAACATCACCCCCGGTGGAGTCAAGAAGATCCCCCAACGGGAGGAAAGGGCATACCTGCAGAGGCGGTTGGCTGAGCTGGAGCAGGATTTTGAAGAGTGGCTGCCGCTGATTCAGGAACATGACGGGTTTCGCCAGAGAGCGATAACCACCGGAGTTCTAAGCAAGCAAAGTGCCCTGGACCTGGGAGTCACCGGTCCGGCGGCTCGTGCCTCAGGAATCTCCCAGGACTGGAGGGAGCGCCATGCTCATCTTTTGTATGAGGAGCTGAAGATGGAGCCTCAGGTGGAGCAGGAAGGGGATGTCTGGAGCCGGCTTATGGTTCGGGTGCGGGAAGTGAAACAAAGTTTTGCCTTACTTGCTGAACTTCTTGAGGGAGACTTTTTACAGGATACAGTGGAGCAGGGCGATTTTGACCTTAACGGCTCAGGAGCTTTTTCGCCCCAGCCTTATTCTTTCGCCTGGGGTTGTGCCGAATCTCCCCGGGGAACGGATGTTATCTGGCTGATGCTGGATGATGAGGGGAAGATTTATCGCTGCCGGATTCGTTCAGCCTCCTATGCCAATTGGGCTGCAGTTCCCTTGGCTGTGCAGGGGAACATTGTTCCGGATTTCCCGTTGATTAATAAGAGCTTTGAGCTATGCTACAGCTGTTGTGACCGTTAGGAAGGGAGGAAAAGCTCATGTGGAATTTGCTGAAACGAAGCTTGAAGATGGGTCGGTTAAGTGAAAAACGATTGGAGCAGGGCGAGGCCCACCTCCGTTCCCTCCGTCAATCCTGGCATATCCGGCACCTGGATTGCGGTTCCTGCAACGGGTGTGATTGGGAAATGTCCGCCCTTCTCAACCCTATCTATGACCTGCAGCGCTTTGGGTTGGATTTTGTAGCGTCTCCGCGCCACGCGGATATTCTGATGTGCACCGGCCCCATGTCCACTCATCTGATTCAGGCTGCGCTGGCAACCTATGAAGGGACCCCCAACCCCAAAAGGATCATTGCCGTAGGGGATTGTGCCCTGGATGGGGGAATGTTTAAAGAGGCTTATGCAGCCCATAATGGTGTGGGAGAAGCGTTACCTGTGGATATCAAGATTCCGGGCTGCCCTCCCTCACCGGATGAGCTGCTGAAGGTCCTGCTTCAGTTAAAATGAACAGATGTAGAATCAGGACATAATCCGTAAGATCTTTTGCCTGCTTTGTCCTTCAAGCTTGGACTATTTAACCTCCTTCCTTCATAAACATGGTTTTAGAAGGGAGGAGGTTATTTATGTTGGATAAACTCACCAAAAATGTAGGGGAAGCGCTGGATTTTCCCCCGGATGTTGCCGGAAACGGGCCGCGTATTACTGTTACCGGCCGTCAGGAAGTTCTTGTGGAAAACTACTTGGAAATCGTTGAATTTACGCCAGAAGAGATTCTTTTACATACAACGGAAGGCCAGTTAACGATTACCGGCAAGGAACTTGTGCTTAAGACAGTATTGGCAACAGAGCTATGGATTGTCGGACAATTTACAGCTTTAGCTTATGCGCAAGGTTGAGTTTTTGTATACTATAGAGGAGGGGACTCCAAATGATTGCTAGGTTCCGAGAGTTTCTGCAAGGGCGTGTTCTTTTTGTGGCCCGGGGAAATCAGCTGCCTCGATTTATTAATGAGGGAATACGCCAGGGCATTGTATTCTATAAAACCCAGCGCTCAGAAAAAGGCGTAAGAGCCCAAGTGAAGATTCAGGACTTCCGCCGCTTAAAGCGGCCTGCCCGCCTGACTCATACCCGAGTGCGCATCGTGGCAAAATACGGATGGCCTTTTGTAGCCGCACGCTGGTGGCGGCGGAAGTTCTTATTGGCTGGGATTATGATTATCGGTGTGGCACTGGCTGTCTTGTCCCAGATGATTCTTTCTATTTCCGTGTCGGGGAATACGACGATTTCCAGTCAGGAGATTTTTGACAGCGCCGAAAAACATGGACTCAAGACGTGGACGCGGCAGGATTCCGTGGATTTAAATGAAGTTTCCAAACTATTGGTTGAGGAATTCCCGGATGCCGCCTGGGTCGGTATCAGCAAACATGGCACTCGTGTGGAGATTAAAGTAGTGCAAAAAGTCCGTCCTCAGGTTCCGGGTGAAGCTGGGAATTTAGTAGCCAGCAAGGCTGGATTAGTTCAGCAGGTTATGGTCATCCAAGGGACGCCGCTGGTTCATGAAGGGGAAATTGTCAAGCCGGGGCAGGTCCTGATTCAAGCACCAAGAGCTATCCACAATCCCAGCGCCAGACCGCGAACGGACCGCCAGCTGCAACAAAAGGATTATATTCCTGAAATAGTTCCCGCTGCTAAAGGCTTTGTACGCGGGAGGGTCTGGTACAGTGCCGAAGCTGTGGTGCCTTATGATGAGGAACGGATCATTGAGAGCGGAAATGTTGCCAAAGGCTGGGGTATAAAATTCGGTGCACGAGTCATAATGGTAACAACACCGGAATCGCCTTTTAATTTGGTCAAAGAGGAAGTTCAATATCATGGGGTAACCTTATGGAGGAATTGGCGGCTTCCTGTCGAAATAGTATCTGTGCAGTATAATGAACTGCAGAAGAAGCAGATTGAACGAAATGAAATGGAAGCTCGCCAGGCCGCAGAGGAATTGGCACGGGCGGAAGTCCATGAGACGATTTCCCCGGGAGCTCGTATTCTGGAGGAAAAGGTTCGTGTCTTGGAACAGGCTGACGGTGAGCGCGTGCGCATTGAAGTAGAGTCGTATGAGGATTTAGCGGTTTACCCGGAGGAATAATTCGTGTAGGAGTTTTAGCACCAGGGGGCGAAAAATTGACGAAAGAAGCAAAGGTCTATTTGCAGGATGCCACTGAAGCAATGAACTTGCTTGGGACGGAAGATGCTCATTTGAAGATGTTGGAGAAACACTTGGGGACACGGCTGGTGGTGCGTGGGGAAGAAATGACCATTACCGGAAGTGTCGATGAGGTTGACAAGACGGAAGCTGTGGTTAAGGAGCTGTTGGACATGGTTCGGCAAGGGCACCTTTTGACTCCCGCAGGCGTTGCTTATGTTATCTCCCAAGTGGAAGAAGGTCATGGTCAAGGCATGGCTGATGCTCTCGCCAAGGTTATTGCCACCACTCACAGGGGGCGCCCCATTAAGGCGAAGACATTGGGCCAGGCAAAGTACCTTGAAGCCTTAGAGAATCATTCCATTGTCTTCGGCATCGGACCGGCAGGTACAGGAAAGACCTATTTAGCTGTAGTGATGGCCGTATTGGCTCTGCGGGCTAAAGAGATTAACCGTATTGTACTGACCCGGCCGGCAGTTGAGGCGGGGGAAAAGCTCGGTTTTTTGCCAGGAGATCTGCAGGAAAAGGTGGATCCTTATTTAAGGCCTCTCTATGATGCTCTTTATGACTTGCTGGGGCCGGAGACGACACAGCGCTATGTTGAAAAGGGGACCATTGAGATTGCTCCTTTAGCCTATATGCGGGGCCGTACTCTGGATGATTCTTTTATGATTTTGGACGAAGCTCAGAACACCACTCCTGAGCAGATGAAGATGTTCCTGACCCGCCTGGGGTATGGGTCCCATGCCGTGGTTACAGGAGATGTGACTCAGGTGGATTTGCCCCGGGGCCATTATTCCGGTTTAAAAGAAGTCCAAAATATTCTCAAAGGCCTACCGGATATTTCTTTTCATTACTTTACTGCTGCCGATGTAGTACGCAATCCTCTCGTTCAAAAAATTATTCAGGCTTATGAAAAGGCTGAAGAAACTTCAGAACCAGGTCAGTGAAAGAAGGATGCGTTTGAACATTCGTAGATTAGGCTCCTTAAAGCTTTTTTCTGATATAAGCACCACTTGGCGGCATATCCAGGTACTGGTGGTGTGTTTTGTGCTGTTCACAAGTATTCTGTCTTCAGGACTCTTTGTCTCCAAACTTCACCTGAAGTTGGGTGATCCCAGCCCTCAGCTTGTGACGGCTCCTTATGAAAAGAATATTGAGGATTTAAAAAAGTATTACCAGGATCAAGAAGCGGCGGCGGAGGCGGTTAAGCCGGTTTATACCCAGGATGAAGAGTATCTGACCAGCATTTCCCGGGATTTGAGCACGGCTTTTACTGCTTTGGAGGAAGCAATAGCCAGTGATGAAGATAAGGCAGATGTGCTGAAAAAACTGCGTCAAGTTGCTCCTTTTAATGTTCTGCCCCAGGAAGCACTGGAAGGCCTGTTGGATTCCTCCCTGGATTTATTGGAAGAAAAAGAGCAGAAAGCCACGGAAGTTATTTTAGTGAATGCCCGCGGTAAGGAGACAGGTGCCCACACACCTCAAGATGTCCCTGCCTTACGCCAAAAGATTAAGCAGGATATTAATGAAGCCTCTTTCCCGGACGAGTTCAAGGCTTTTCTCAACGAGTTCGTGGATGCTAAAATCACTCAGCCCACCTTGCTGGAAGATACAGAGGCTACAGAGAAATTAAGGCAGAACGCACGGGCTTCGGTACTCATGGAATCGCAGCGTTATAAAGCCAATCAAAAGATCGTCGGACCGGGAGAAATTGTTGACGAGAAAATCATGCAGGTTCTGGTGGGCTACGGACTGGTTGAGAACCAGTCTCCTTGGCGTTCTGTTGCCGGTATCGCCTTGATTGTCTTAGCCAGTATCGTTACTATGACATTTTATGCTCATCAATACCGGAAAAACGTTTCCGATATATCTAAAAAATTGCTGCTCATTGCTTTAATGATGTTCCTGGTCCTTGCTATGGGGAAAGCGGTCATCTCCCTGAATCTGGGGGATGCCGAATATAATGCCATGACCGGTATCTTGATCCCTGTGGCCTGGGCTACTATGACCATCGCCATTCTGGTGGATGTGGAGATAGCTTATTTTTCGGCGGCACTTTTGTCTGTATTTGTGGGTTTATTGGCTGATCCCACTATGTCTACCCATTCGGGTTGGCTGATTGCTCTGATCGCCTTGTTTGGCGGCTTTATTGGTGTTCATAGTGTCTCCCTATTAAGCCAGCGATCCGATTTGGCCCGGGCGGGACTTTATATTGCAGCATTCAATGTGCTTACGGCCAGCTGTATTGCTTTAATCTCAGGAATGGGTATCTCTGCCTGGCTGATCAGCATCGGTTTAGGGATTGTGAACGGGATTTTTTCCTCAGTTCTTGCGGTGGGAACTCTTCATTGGTTTGAGACTGGTTTTGGAATTACCTCGGCAGTACGCTTATTGGAACTCTCCAATCCTAACCGCCCCTTGTTGAAGCGGCTTTTGATGGAGGCGCCGGGTACTTATCACCACAGTGTGCTGGTGGGCAACCTGGCGGAAGCAGCGGCAGAAGAGGTACAGGCCAATGCGATTTTGGTTCGGGTAGGAGCCCTATACCACGACATCGGCAAACTGAAGAGGCCTTATTTCTTTATTGAGAATCAGTTCGCCCAAGATAATCCTCATGATAAAATAGCTCCCACTCTCAGCGCCTTGATCATCACCTCCCATATAAAAGACGGGCTGGAGATGGCCAAGGAAGAAAATCTGCCTCAGGTCCTCCAGGACATTATTGCCCAGCACCATGGGGATAGTGTCGTCAGCTTCTTCTACCATAAAGCTATGGAAGATAACGCTAATGTCCCCGAAGAAGCCTTCCACTACGAAGGGCCTAAGCCTCAGACCAAAGAGGCCGCCCTGGTCCTTCTGGCAGATAGTGTGGAAGCGGCAGTTCGTGCTATGAAACAGCCCACGCCAGGGCGTGTTGAAGGCTTGGTTCGTAAAATCATCAAGGACAAGCTTAATGATGATCAGCTTAGTCAGTGTAATTTGACCTTCCAGGATTTAGATAAAATTGCCACCGCTTTTGTCCGGATTTTGAGCGGCATCTTTCATTCCCGGGTAGAGTACCCCGATATGCATACCAAACAGCTGCCGGAACCGGGGAAGCTTGAGGATGTCCGGGAGATGGAGCAAGAGGAGCTTGCTGCGGAAGGAGAATCCGCGGAAGCAAAAGGAGAATCCAAGGCGGAAAAAGCTGATAATTCGTAATGGAAGGGGGTGAGGAGCCGTTTAGGCGGTTCCGCACCGATGTATTTGGATATTAATTGGGAAGAAGGCTCCATTCCTGAAAATGAGCGTGGATCACTTACAGGGCTTTTAGAGCAGGGAATTGCCAAGGCCGTCCATTTATCCGCGGAGTCCGAGGAGGCTGAGGTCAGCCTGACCTTAGTGGATGATGCCAGAATCCATGAACTGAATCGAGATTATCGTGGCGTGGATCGGCCAACCGATGTGTTGTCCTTTGCCCTGCAGGAGGAAAGGTCGGATGAACCTGACATCCTGGATTACGAGGACCATCTGCTTGGTGATATAATTATTTCAGTGGAGCGGGCCAGAGCTCAGGCTATTGATTATGGCCACTCCTTTGAACGGGAACTGGTCTATTTAGCGGTCCATGGAACTCTCCACCTTCTGGGCTATGATCATATGGAAGAAGCGGATAAAGAGGAAATGCGCCGGCAAGAAGAAGCGGTAATGAGTCAAATCGGTCTTTTGCGTTAAGGTAAAGGAAGATGACTATGGGACAATATCATAAAAAACCTTCCAACTGGGAAAGCTTTGGCGATGCTTTTCAGGGAATTCTCTATAACTGCAAAACCCAGAGACATTTTCGCTTCCACTTATGCACCGCCGCATTAGTTCTGCTCATTGCTGCTTGGCTGGGACTGGAGCGCTGGGAATGGGTGATTTTGCTGCTGACCATGGGCAGTGTCATGGCAGCAGAAGCTTTTAATACGGCGGTGGAGCTTGCCGTAGATTTAGCTGAACCAAACTTCAACCCACAGGCCGGCTTGGCTAAGGACGTAGCGGCCGGGGCGGTTTTGATCACGGCGATCATAGCGGTTGCTGTCGGGGTCGTGATTTTTGGGCCTCGTTTAGCCGGCCTGCTTGGGCTGAGTTGAAAAAGGCCTTCGGAGGCGGAGTTTCCAGAAGGCTCCGGATGTCGTCGGGAGTCACCGGATGTCTCCAGGATTTTGCTTTACATCGGTCGCTCCATAAGCTGCGCGGACAAAACTAACGCTCAAGCCCTCCGCTCCGAAAGGTGCCCCGCCAAATCGCTCCTCGAAAGCACTGCTTTCGCACTTGTTCTCAATGGCGGGTTGGAAACGTCCTGTTTCCAACCTTTCTCTGCTGCAGGCTTTTCGCGAAGTTTTGTCTCCGCTCGCTTAAATTCGCTTCCTACCGTAAGGCAAAATCCTTGGGCTGCTTTTCGGGCCTGAGCGAGTGGGGCGTTGTGGGAATGCGGGGCAGGAAGCTTTGCCTGAGCGGCTTTTTCCGCCTTTACCGACGCCGCTTAAGCGGCAGAGTCGGCTGCTGGGAGAAAGCTCCAGGAAAGCTGGACAGCAGAGCTTAAGAAGACCAGCAAACATGACTTTGAAAAAGCCCTGTAAGCCGTAGCTTTACGCACAAAATCCAAGATTCAGGACTAAGCCCCAAGAACCCCGCAAACGAAAGGAGCCGCTATGGACTCACCAGAACAAATTTCTCCAGAGCTAATCGAAGAACTAATCCGCCGGGCCCAGAAAGCCTATCAAAGCGCCTATGTCCCCTATTCCAACTATCCGGTAGGAGCTGCTACCCTTTGGGAATCCGGGCGCATCATCGCCGGATGTAATGTGGAGAACGCCAGCTATGGCTTAACTATCTGCGCGGAGCGCAATGCTGTTTTCCACAGTGCCTATCATGGAGAGCGCCGCTTGAAGGCGGTGGCAGTGGCAGTGCCCACGGATGCCTTTCCTTCGCCCTGCGGTGCCTGCCGCCAGGTGTTGCGGGAGTTTTCCCAGGATTGCCTGGTTATTTTAGTCAATGGCAAGGGGCAAACTAAGATGACCCGCTTGAGCGTTTTGCTTCCTGATTCCTTTGGCCCTGAATTCTTAGGTTAGGCCTTGGCTGGAATTTTTCTAAAACGGTCAGAAAGTATAGGCTGGCGCTGGATAACTTTGCAAGCATAAGTGCAACCAGCGCCTTTGCCTCATTTACGAGCATGGGGTTAAGGCAAACAAAGTATGAAGACAATATCTTCGGGCGAGGCGGGTTTTCTTATTCAAACAGGGCTAGTCCGTTAAAAATTGCCCTTTGCGAAATTTGCGAAGCTAGCTTAGTAAAATTCAGAATGGCCGGATTTTCAACTACCTTTGCAGCCTATCCCTATAACATAGATACCAAAGCAGTCATAACGATTAAACATTAAGGAAGTGAGCAAATTTGCACGGTTCTGAACCTAATAGAGATTTTCGCTCGGGATTTGTCACAGTGGTTGGCCGTCCTAATGCCGGAAAATCTACATTACTTAACCAACTTTTAGGGCAAAAGATTTTAATCATGTCCGATAAACCTCAGACCACCCGGAATAAGATTCATTGTATACTGACCGAGGAAAGAGGGCAGATCGTTTTTCTGGATACGCCGGGAATTCATAAGCCTAAGCACAAGCTGGGCGAGTTTATGGTGGATTCGGCTTTGGAATCCCTCCGGGAAGTGGATCTTATCCTGTATATGGTGGATACGACCGCTGAGTTTGGTGCCGGCGAGGAATACATATTAGAAAATCTCAAGCACGTAAAGACTCCCTGTATTCTTCTGCTGAATAAAATTGATCTTATTGAAAAAGATAAATTATTAAAGCTTATTAAGGACTACTCTGCTTTGAAAGATTTTCTGGCGATTCTTCCTATTTCAGCTAAAACCGGAGAGAATAAGGATGAACTGCTGAAGCTGATTTTCAAAGAAATGCCTCAAGGGCCTATGTATTATCCTGAGGATGAAGTCACGGATCAGCCGGAACGCTTTATTATGGCGGAGCTGGTGAGGGAAAAGGTGCTTCAGCTTACCCGGGATGAAGTCCCTCATTCTATTGCCGTCGTTGTGGAGAGTGTGGAAGAAAAGAAAACCCTGATCAAGGTCCGTGCCCTGATTGTAGTGGAACGGGATTCCCAAAAAGGCATTATCATCGGTCATGGGGGAAGTCTCCTCAAAGAAATCGGTCGTTTAGCCCGCCAGGATATTGAGACCCTGTTGGGCAGCAAGGTCTTTCTGGAGCTCTTTGTCAAGGTTGAGAAAGATTGGCGCAATCGGGGAAGGAGTCTCCGGGAATTCGGATATTCGGATCGGAGTTAGAAAGGATGAGAACAATGAACTTAGCAGGCATGATCGATCATACACTTCTCAAACCGGAGGCTACAGAAAAAGATATTGTGAATCTATGCCATGAAGCCAAGCAGCACAAATTTGCCACAGTCTGTATTAATCCGGCCTATATCTGCACTGCCGCCAAGCTTTTACACGGCAGCGGTGTGGGAGTAGCCACAGTCATCGGCTTTCCTTTGGGAGCGACCATGACGGAGATTAAAGTTCAGGAAATTTTCGCCGCTAAAGCACATGGTGCCCGGGAAGTGGATATCGTGATCAATATAGGCTGGGCGAAATCGGGCAATTGGGAAGCTGTGGCGAAAGATATAACACGGGCTGTGGAAGCGGCTCATTGCTGTGGTGTCACGATCAAGGTCATCATCGAAACCTCTTTGCTTACTGAAGAGGAGAAGCAAAAGGCGGCAGAGATCGTCAAGGCATCGGGAGCGGACTATATCAAAACGTCCACAGGCTTTGCCGGCGGCGGAGCTACCGTGGAAGATGTACGCAATCTGAAAGCCTGGGTGGGTCAATCCGTCAAAGTGAAGGCTTCGGGAGGAATACGTTCCCGTGAGACCGCGTTACAGATGGTGGAGGCCGGAGCTGATCGCCTGGGAACGAGTTCCGGCGTGCAAATAATCACGGTATAAGAACGGGATATTTACAAAGACTATGAGGTGAAGATGTGGGAGTTTACCACGCCGATGCTTTGGTGATTCGAAGCCGGGAGTATGGAGAATCAGACCGTTTGCTCACTTTATTTTCAAGAGAATACGGGAAAATCCAAGCTGTTGCCAAAGGGGTGCGTAAACCGAAAAGCCGTCAAAGAGCAGGAGCCCAGCTGTTTACCTATGCAGAATACCTATTACATAAAGGTAAGTCACTGGATACTGTCAACCAGGTCAGCCCCAGGGAGAGCTTTCCCCATTTATGGACGGACTTAGATATGAGCATGGCGGCTACGGCAATGGCAGAGCTTCTTGATCTGGCAACTCTTCCCGGACAACCTCATCCGGAACTGTTTACCCTCACCTTTTCCAGTTTATTTCTCGTGGAAAGCTGTGATCCGGCTTTGGTTCAGTGTACCTACGCTTTGAAGCTGATGAATTATCTCGGCTATCGCCCGCGTTTAGTGGAATGTGCCGAGTGCGGGCAAAGAGTTCAAGGGGAGCGGTTATTATTCAGCCCGGACGCCGGTGGGGTAGTTTGCCGCCAATGTCAAACTCAGGGAAGTTCTCCCGCCGTCGGGAGATGGGTCAGTGGGGGAAGCCTAGGGCTAATGCGCCAGCTTCTTCAAGGAGAGCTGGAAAAATTGAACCGGCTGCGCTGGAACCAATGGAGCAAAAAAGAGATCCTTGAGGCCTCACAGTATTTTTGCGAACAAACCTTAGATAAATCCTTAAGATCTTGGAGTATGGGGAACCGCTTGGTCAACGTGGGACAAAACCCAAGCGGAAAGGATGATTTAAATGAGCGAAGAGATGTGGACGGAACTGGAGAAAGTTGATATTCTGTGCGACCGCTTAAATCTAAGCTATGAAGAAGCCCGCCGTGCCTTGCTAAGGTCCAACGGGGATGTGATTCAAGCGTTGGCGGATTGCGAAAGAGAGAAAGCCCTTGAAAATGGGATGGTGGGAAAGATGTGGAGCGGCACCAAGAATCGTTTCAACAAGCTTTGGCAAACCCAGGTTAAACTCAAGCACAATGACCATACCGTATTCAGTATCTCTGCTCCCCTTGGCCTTGCCATAGGCTATATGGTGTGGAGACGGCCTGCTCTGCGGGTGCTCGGCTTGGCGGGAGCAGCCATGGCAGCTATGCAGAATTATGAACTGGAACTGGAGTCCATGATGGATGATCATGAGTTTGAACCCTATTATCATGCATCTTACCCCATGAGCTATCATGAAAATGAAATAGGACTTCAATAGGCAAAAGACTTCGGAGAAATGTACTCTCCGGAGTCTTTTCTTATTGAAGCCTTCAGTGCTTATCTGTATTATTTACGGAATAAACAGAAAGTAACTGAAAGTTATCACTTTCTTTATTGTCTAAATTATTTGACAATTCTTATGTCCTATGGCAGAATAGAAAATATATTTTTTCGTTATTGAAAATAAATCTAAAATTCATAGGGGTGATTTTTGACATTTAAATAAGAGATAGTTATTTAAAATATTCACATACAAAACTGCTTTCTTAACACTAGAAAAGACAGTTAATGAGGGGTTTTACGTAAATTTTTGTTTCGGCGAAAGCCGGGGCAATTGTAATAATAAGAGGGGGAGAGTAAATGGAAGTAACTCGTCGTGGGTTCCTTAAGCTTTCTGGGGCATCCCTGTTTGCTTTGGCTTCCGGTCTTGGCTTTGATCCACAGATCGCCCAAGCCCAGGGATTTAGTCTTAGAATTGAAGGAACAACTAAGATTCCTAGCATCTGCCATTTCTGTTCCGGCGGGTGCGGTTTGCTGCTTCATATTAAAGACGAAAAACTCGTTTATCTGGATGGAGACCCGGATAATCCGGTGAATTCCGGTGCCTTGTGTCCGAAAGGGGCCAGTTTGGGTCATGTGGCCAATGCCAAGGACCGTGTCACAAAGCCCAGATACAGAGCTCCCGGGTCCAGCGATTGGCAGGATATTTCCTGGGATGAAGCGATTAATAAGATCGCCTCAAAGATCAAGGAAGTTCGTGACACAACCTGGATGGCTACGGAAGAAATTGGTGGTACAGCCTACAATGTAAACCGCGCTGATGGCATTGCCGTTCTCGGTTCAGCCGAAGTGGATAATGAAGAATCCTACCTGATCAAGAAACTGTCCGAGCTCATCGGAACACCTTATAACGAACACCAGGCCCGGATATGACACGCTCCCACGGTGGCAAGTTTGTCACCTTCATTTGGCCGCGGAGCTATGACCAATTCCTGGACGGATATGCAAAACACGAAATGCTTCCTGATTGCGGGCAGCAACTGTGCGGAGAATCATCCCATAGCTATGCGTTGGATCAATAAAGCCAAAGAAAACGGCGCCAAGGTGATCGTGGTGGATCCACGGTTTACCCGTACCGCCTCCCAAGCAGATATCTTTGCCCAGGTTCGTCCCGGTGCGGATATTGCTTATTTAAATGCAATCATCAATTATATCTTAGAGAACAAACTCTATGATCAAGACTATGTACTCAACCATACCAATGGGCTGTACAAGATCAGTAAAGACTTTAAATTTGCCGATGGACTGTTTTCCGGATTTGATCCCGAGACCAAAAAGTATAATTTTGACAGCTGGGCTTATCAGCTTGATGCCGAAAACAAACCGGTGAAAGCGGAAAGTCTGGATGATCCTGATTGCGTATTTGGCAAGCTTAAAGAGCATTTCTCCCGTTACACTCTGGAAGTAGGGGCCGATATCAGCGGTATACCTGCTGAAAAAATTAAAGAAATTGCTGATACCTTCTGCAATACCAGACCAGGCAGCATTCTTTATGCACTGGGCATGACCCAACACACCACCGGCGTTCAGGGAATCCGCAGTTACGCGATCATCCAGCTGCTTTTGGGCAACGTAGGTAAAGCAGGCAGCGGCATCCAAGCCTTGCGTGGTGAGCCCAATGTTCAAGGCTCCACCGATATGGCCAATCTCTTTAATAACCTGCCGGGTTACTTGCCGGCCCCGGTTCATACGGATAAGGATCTGCGCAGTTATCTGGTGCGCAGCGGCTCGGCTTTTGAAAGGCATATTGTCTCTCAGCTCAAAGCTTGGTTTGGCGAAAATGCCACTAAAGAAAATGATTATTGCTTTAATTACCTGCCTAAGTACAACTCAGGCAAGAATTACAGCATGGTAAAACTTTGGGAAGCTGCCAATAACGGACAATTCAAAATGCTGCTTAACTTTGGCTCGAATTCCATGGTATCCATCCCTAACCGGCAAATCGTCCGTGAAGGCTTGGCAAAGCTGGATATGCTGGTCATCGCGGATGTTTATGAGGTTGAAACCGCCCAATTCTGGCGTGAAAAGGATCCGACCACAGGCGAGCTCCTGGTCGATCCGGCCAAAATCAACACAGAAGTCATCCTGCTTCCCGCAGCTTTCGTTTATGAAAAAGGGGGCACGCTATCCAACTCCGGCCGCTGGATTCAGTGGAAGGATGCTGCTCTGAAGCCGCCAGGGGAAGCTAAGCCTGACCTGGATATTCTGGATCATATCTACCATAAACTTAAAGAACTTTATGCCGGCAGTACCGATCCTAAGGATGAACCCATTCTCAAGGCCCGGTGGGACTATGGTCATGAACCGGATCCGCTGAAAGTTCTCCAGGAGATCAGTGGTTATGATGAAACAACCGGTAAAGTGCTGCCTACCCTGGCTGATTATTTAAAAGCTCCTATCGGCTCAGCTTCGTCAGGCTGTTGGATTTATGCCGGTGTTACAGGCAATGGCAACCTGGCTGCCCGCCGGGACAACAATGATCCCTCGGGGCTTGGTCTATACCGCAATTGGAGCTTCTCCTGGCCGGGTAACATCCGCATCCTTTATAATCGCGGCTCCTGTGATATGAACGGTCAGCCTCTGGATGAGAACCGCAAGCTGATTTGGTGGGATGCGGCCAAGAATTCCTGGGAAGGCAATGACGGTGCCGATGTGCCGGACAAAACCAAAGGCCCGGATACCCCGGAAGGGAAACAGGTTTTCCGCATGAATCCTGAAGGAGTAGGCCGCTTATTCACTGCGAAATATTTCAGTGGAATTCCTGCCACACCCGCAGCGGATGGCTTACCCCATATTGGCGTTAGGCCGGCCGGTCAATGTAATGACGGTCCTTTGCCGGAGTTTTATGAGCCGGTGGAAAGTCCGACGGTCAATAGTCTGCATCCGGATGTAAGCTCTAATCCTACCGTGCCCATCCCGAACTTCCTGCCTGGTGTTACGAACCATGGCAGCAAGGAAGATTTCCCTTATGTACTAACGACCTATGCCTTAGTTGAGCATTTCTGCGCAGGCGGGATTACGAGAAATATTCCCATGCTCAATGAGCTGATGCCGCAGCCCTTTGCCGAGATCAGCAAAAACCTGGCCCAAAAGATCGGAGTCAAAGAAGGGGACATGGTAGAAGTATCTTCTGCCCGTGGCAAAGTTCAAGTAGTCGCTCTGGTAACGGACAGAATTCAGACCTTAAAGATCAACGGTCAGGATTCCGAAACCATTGGTATGCCTTGGAGTTGGGGCTTCGCATCCCTAAGTCCCGGACCGACGACCAACAACCTGACCATCAGCGCCATCGATCCCACTGCAGGCACCCCGGAATATAAATGCTGCCTGGTCAACATAAGGAGGGCGTAGCAGATGAGTAAAAAAATGATTCTCGTGGACACCTCTAAATGTACCGGCTGCAAGGCCTGTTCCGCAGCCTGCAAGGAATGGAATGAGTTACCGGCTGTTAAGACATCATTGGTCAAAAGTTATCAGTCGACCAAAGATTTGGATCCTAACACCTACACTTATATTGCCTTCGATGAAAAGTACGAAAACAATACCATGCTTTGGATGATGCGGAAAGCTCAATGCTTTCATTGCGCCGATGCTGCCTGCTTAAAAGCCTGCTCCTCTGAGGCTATATCCAAAACGGAGACCGGATTTACGATCATTGATGAGGACAAATGCATCGGCTGCGGATACTGCGTGACCAACTGCCCCTTTGATATTCCCAGGATTGATCAGACAACCCAAAAGGCCACCAAGTGCACCGGCTGCTGGGAACGGGTGGAGAATGGCCTTGAGCCCGCTTGTGTCGCCATTTGCCAGCCGGGAACCCTGACCTTTGGGGATGATGCCGAAATGATGCAAAAGGCTGAACAGCGCTTGTCTGAGCTGAAGCAGAGATATCCCAAGGCCAATCTCTATGGCAAGGATGTGGTAGGGGGAACACTTTATAAGTATATCCTCCTGGATACTCCGGAATCCTATGGTTTGCCGGCCAATCCCACGGTTCCCTTTACCCTGACCCTTTGGAAGGATATCGCCCGCCCGCTGGGTGCGATTGCTTGCGGTGGCGCGGCGGCAGCAGTTCTTGTTGGAACTTTGGTCAATGTGGCTAAAGGAAATTACAGCAAGGAGCATTTTGTTGAAGATGACCACCAGGGGAAAGGAGGGTCACTGTAATGGCACAAAACTCCAAACAAGTCCCGGAAGGAAAAGTTCTGAGATTTACAGATGGGGAACGATTCAGTCACTGGGTTCATGCAGTTTCCTTTTTGATTCTTCTCTTTACGGGTTTAGCCGTTTTGTCGGTTACCTTCCGGCCGGCTATGGCCATCGTCGGAGGAATTGACAACGCCCGCATGATTCACCGGGTTGCGGCCCTCTTCTTTGCCGTTGCTGTCGGCATGAAGTTCTTTATCGGTGACACCAAGCATCACTGGGGGTGGATTCGTTCTGTCTTTACCTGGACGAAGGCCGATGTGATGCATGTCAAAGCCTTTGCCGTGGAATTCTTCGGCGGGCATGGCAATTACCCTCCCCAGGCAAAATTTAACGGAGGGGAAAAAATCAACTCCCTCTTCACCATTTTTGGCTCTATCTTTATCACCATCAGCGGGTTGATCATGTGGTTTCCCCAGTACTTCCCCATAGGCTTAGTGCGCATAGCCTATCCTGTTCACGACCTATCCATGATTTTCATGACCACCGCTCTGATCGGGCATCTCTACCTGGCCCTGATCCATCCCGAATCACGGGCTGCTCTGCCGGGCATGCTTAAGGGTTATGTATCCAAAGGCTTTGCTAAGTCCCATCATGGCGCCTGGTATGAGGAGATTGAAAAGCAGGAAAAGGCGGGGAAATAGGTTGATCAGCTGCTTATAATGATAGCTTCATCAGCAAATAAATGATCCGGTCTGCTGCCGGCCCGGGTGCCGGTTTGGGCTTAGGGGCTGGCGGCAGACTTTCTTTAGGAGGAAACGTTGTGCGGAAAAATATTCTGACCACTGAACAAGAAGAACAGCATTTGGTTGCAGTAAAAGATAACTATCTGAAGCTGCAGGGGGAAATAAAGCTTTGGCAGCAGGAGCACGCTTCCAGCCTGGCGGCTGATTTCCGGCTTGAACCTGCTTCCCCGCGGTTTACTTTGGATAATTTGCCTGAAGAAAGCATTATTGATTTGTGGCAAAGACTCAATCAAGTTGCCGATGAACCACAGGAAAAAGCTGATTTGCGCACCCTCCTGGAACAATTTAAGCAGGGCGAGTCTCTGGATAATGCAGCTGCTGCCCGATTGCAACTGGCTCTGGCCGGTGTTGCCCAGATGCTCTGCCAACACTTGGTTCCCAAACCCGGGGAAGATAATCAACCCTTTGGGACTTGCCCGGTCTGCGGAGAGAAACATTTTATGACCCTTTTGGCTCCGCCGGTCGGCAAACGCTACCAGCAATGCCTGGTCTGTGGTTATCAGCGACCTGTCGATGCTTCCGGCTGCGCTTGTTGCGGCAGCATGGATGCCAAAAAACAAACCTACCTTAAATCTGAACAGTATCCTGGGCTGGAAGTGGCGGTCTGTTCTGACTGTGGCTCCTATTTCAAACAGGTGGATCTGAGAAAATTAAGTGTCGACGATCTGGTCTGGGAGGATATACGGACTATGCCTCTCAACTATGCTGCCGAAAAATGGCTGACCGGGCAACATGGTTGGAATTAGGGAACTTTAAAAAAATTGAGTTGCCTATTTGAAAAGCATACCAGGTATGATATATAATACACTATGGGAATGGATGGATCCCGGTGGGTTCCGCGGACTTCAAATCCGTTGTCGGGTGGGTGATCCGGCCGAGGTAGGTTCGACTCCTACACATTCCCGCCAAAGAATGTAATAGTGGTGATTTGCGGACATGATCAATGCAGTGTGCTCTCTGCTCAATTCATGTCCCTTTGCTATGAGGAGGCACTGTTTTTGGAGAAGGATTTAGAACGATTAAAAGCGCTGAGAACCATCGCTCCGATGAATGAAATCCTGGATCATGCTGAAGTCGCGGCCTTGGCCGAGGGGATTGGCAAAGCTGTGCTTGGTGAAACAATAACCCAGGTCATCGATGATTACAGAAAACAGTTGCTTGGAGATAAGTCCTTTGCGGCATCTATGTCCCACCTGTCCCGCCAGGAGATCACCTTGCATTTGGTTCAGGAACTCAAAGATAAGCTCGATGCCCAGGATAGTACCTGCTTGAAAAAATTGATCAATGCCACAGGAATTGTCCTGCATACGAATCTGGGCAGGGCCCCTCTGCCGGATTCGGCCATCGGCTTAATTCAAGAAGTCAATGAAGGTTACAGCAACCTTGAATTTGATCTGGAAACCGGCAACAGGGGTTCCCGCCATACCCATATCGAACCTCTGATTACCCGTTTAACCGGTGCTGAAAGCGCCATGGTGGTCAACAATAATGCTGCTGCAGTGTTTATAAGCCTTAATACCTTAGCTAAGCAGAGAGACGTCATTATTTCCAGAGGGCAACAGGTGGAGATTGGCGGAAGCTTCCGTATACCGGATATTATCGCCTCCAGTGGCTGCACGATGATCGAAGTCGGCACAACGAATAAAACGAAACCAGATGATTATGCCAAGGCCATTACGGAAAATACGGCCGTGTTGTTGAAAGTTCATACCAGCAATTATAAAATCTCCGGCTTCACAGAAGAAGTGCCACTTCAGGATTTAGTGGAGCTGGGCAAAATAAAAAATGTACTGGTGATGGAGGATTTGGGCAGCGGCTGCCTCTATGATCTGAGCAAAATCGGACTGCCCCATGAACCGACTGTACAGGAAGTTATCGCTGGCGGTGCGGATCTTGTCACCTTTAGCGGGGATAAATTGCTGGGCGGTCCACAGATTGGTGTCATCGCCGGCAAAAAGGCTTTGATCGACAAGATTAAAAAGAATCCTTTTGCCCGCATTGTCCGTTGCGATAAAAGTTCTATTGCGGCTTTAACTGCAGTTTTGAAACTCTATATGAATCCTGAAAAAGCCCTTGCCCAGATCCCCGCCTTAAACATGCTGGCCTTAAAAGAGGCAGACTTGCTGCTGCGGGCAGAGGAGCTGGAGCGGCAGCTCCAGGCCGCCTTGGGTGAACGCTGTCAAGTGGAAATCGTGGATGTTCATGATGAAGCAGGGGGTGGCTCCTTGCCGGATGTTCTGTTAAAAGGCAAGGCTGTATCCTTAACGATCGACGGTTTATCGGCCAACCGGCTCCAGGAGCTCCTCAGACAAGAGCCCATCCCGATTATTTGCCGAATTGTTAAAGACAAAGTCCTGCTGAATGTCCGCACCCTGTCGGAAAAGGAATTTCCCCTCATTACGCAAACCATGCAGAGCATCGTGGGGTGAACTGATGAAAAAGATTGTCCTAGGAACCGCCGGGCATATTGACCACGGCAAAACATCCTTAGTGAGAAAACTGACCGGTATTGATACAGATCGCCTTGAGGAAGAGAAGCGGCGGGGGATGACCATTGAACTGGGCTTTGCCTCCCTGGCCCTGCCCTCAGGTCAAACTGTATCCATCATTGATGTGCCCGGACATGAGAAATTCGTGAAGACTATGGTGGCCGGTGTCACCGGTATCGACCTTGTGATGTTGGTCATTGCCGCTGATGAAGGTATTATGCCGCAAACCAGAGAGCATCTGGATATTTTAAACCTGCTCAATGTTACCACCGGTGTCATCGCCCTGACCAAAACGGATCTTGTGGACGACGAGTGGCTGGAAATGATCATTGAAGATATCCGGAATACACTGCAAGGGACAACTTTGGCGGAGAGCCCCATTGTCCATGTATCTTCCGTGACCGGGGAAGGGATTCCCCAACTGAGGGAAACCTTGGATCAGCTTGCCCAAAAGGTCCAAGTCAAGGAAAGTCAAGAATTATTCCGGCTGCCCATCGACAGAGTCTTTTCTATGTCAGGGCATGGGACGGTAGTCACCGGCACGATAACCAGCGGAGTGGTTCACAAAGGCGATACCCTGGCCATCTATCCTTCCGGACTTAATACACGGGTCAAGGGAATTCAGGTCCATAATATGAGTGTCGACGAAGGGACTGCCGGCGATCGGTGCGCCTTGAATCTCACCGGAATCGAAAAATCTGAAATACAGCGGGGCGACACCATTGCTCGTGAAGGAACCCTGATTCCAATCCGGCTTGCGGATGTGCTGATTTATATCGTCAAAGGGAAAGGGAATTTGGTACACAATCAAAGAGTACATGTGCACACCGGAACGAAAGAGGTTCTGGCCCGGGTCAGGCTTCTGGGTACTGATGAGATCCCTGAGGGGGAGAAAGGTCACGCACAGCTGCGTTTTGAAGAACCCATCGTCATTCTGCGCAAAGACCGATTTATTATCCGCAGCTACTCCCCTGCTGTGACCATCGGCGGGGGCTGGGTTTTGTATCATACCACGAAAAACAGACAGCGGTTTTCCCCGGAAAGTATGAATGCTATGAGCATCGGTGAGCATGGCACCAGGGAAGAGTTAGTCACCTTAATCTTAAATTCCTCGGAAAAACCCCTTAGTTCGGGTGACCTTTGGCAGGCTTTGAATACGGAGCGGGCTGAATTACAGGAAACCCTGGATAAGGAAGTCGCTTCAGGAAAGTTAATTATCTTGAAGGAAACTCGTAAATACTTAAGCATCAACCAATATGAAAAATATTTTAATAAAATACAATCCGCCTTCCGGAAAATGTATCAGAAATATCCCTACCGCTACCAGATGGATAAGGAAGAACTGAAAAGCGGGGCTTTTTCCGGGATGGAGCCGAAAGATTTTGCAGCATTGCTGAATTATTTCCTTGCTAATCAGCGTTTGCTTGCGGATGGAAACTACCTGTCGGAACCTGACGGTAAAGCCTTAGCCAGAATTCTGGCAGCCAAGGAAACAGCCCTGATTGAAAAGGTGTTTTTAACTTATGATCTCAACACAGGAAGTATTCAGCAGGCCGCCAAAGATACAGCTATGAAAACAGGGGACGTTGAGGAAGTAGTGAAATTCCTGCTCAAATCAGGCAACCTGGTGGATCTGGGGCAGGGAATTCTCGTCCATAAAGAAGCTTTACAAAAAGTCTGCCAAATCGTCCGCTCGTTAATGGACGCCCAAGGAACCATCAGCGTGGCGGAAATCAGGGATGCCCTGAATATTGGCAGAAAGACCGTCGTCGCTTATTTGGAATACCTCGATAAACTGAAAATCACCCTAAGAAAAGAAGACATTCGCATACCGGGAGCCCACTACTAGGGTGAATCAAGGGGACAGGTCCTGTTTTTCAATCCATGGATCAAGATGACAAATGGCAGTTCTTGGATTTTTGATAAAGGAAAAGGGCTGCTGCGTTAAGGCAGCCTGGGATATGACAAAAGACGGCTTCCGTGGAAGTCGTCTTTTGTTACACCTGCGACGTTTGCTATGTATGATATGACGATTAATTTGAAAAATGGGACCTGTCCCCTTGATTCACCTGCGATGATTATTTAAAAACGGAGTTTGCGACAAGAGCCTTGTATTGCTCTTCGGTCAGATCACTATGATAGAAAAGCTTATAGTAGCGTGCTGTCTCTTGATAGAGATCGTACTGAGCTTGCTCCGGATAGAGCAGCTGGGTAAGCCAAATCATGCCAATATAGCGGTTGACTGAAGGTGGGTTTCCCATCCAGTTATAGGGACCCAGGGGAACTTCATAATATTTACCGTTTTTAATGGATTTTATTTCCTGCCAGGTTTTTTCTCCGGAGACAGTGCTGTAGATGCTATCCGGAGCAAAGACAATCACATCGGGATCCCATAAAACGATTTGCTCCATATCCACAGGGTTGCCGTTGCCTTTGCTGGAGACATCACTGACAACGGCTACGTTATTGCTGATCTGATCGAGAATTTCAGCGTGGTAAGAACCTTTCGCCAGGACATTCAGGCCGTTTTCACCGAGGCAATAAAGCAGATTAGCCTTGCCGTCTTCGCCGACTTTGGCCATAATATCTTCGGTTTTCTTAAATACTTCTTCACAATACTGGGCAAGGACTTCAGCCTCTGCCTCTTTATTAAGCAGCTTGCCTAAGGTCCGGTAGGCTTCGGGCATCGTCTCGGTGGTTGCTCCGATATGGACTGTGGGGATGCCCACTTGATTCATAATGCCATCCATATCTTCAGCAATGCTGGGCTTGGTGTCACCAATGTCGATAATGATCTGAGGATCGGCTTTAGCGATTTCCTCCAGATTAAGGTCGCCTTTGCCATAGAACTGTCCCAGTACCGGAAGGTTAGCATATTTCGGGTCCAGATATTCCTGGGCAGAAGGGTCCCATTTGCCGGCTAAGCCCACAAACTGATCGGCGGCTAAAGGAAAGAGTACGATTTGAGCCATGGTGCCTGAGGCTGCAATCCGGGTGATGTTGGCGGGAACTTCCACAGTGCGCCCGGCTGAATCCGTAAAGCTGACCGATTTGTCCTGGCCGGGATCTCCCTGAGTGGAAGTTTCCGGAGCGGATTCCTTGCCGCCGGGGGCGGCTGCGCTGGGGCTGCAGGCAGTGGTAAAGGTTACCAGGAGCGAAGCAGCTAAGAGCATGGAGATAAGTTTTTTCCTCATAATGTGGATAATGCCTCCTTTTTCTTTATAATATAGTTTTTTAAGATAGTTAAGAGCAGCTTTCACGGAGAGAATCCGCTTTAAGAATGCTCTTGGGAACGCAGACTCTTACCTGATCCTTATAGAGACTTTGAATCTCAACATCCACTCCGTAAAGGGTTTTAATCAGGTTTTCCGAATAGATCTGATGAGGCTGTCCATAAGCGAGAACTTTGCCATCCTTCATCGCCAAGACTTTATCGGAAAAGAGAAAGGTTTGATCGGGGTTGTGGGTGGATTGAACAACCGTGTATCCGTCCTTGGCCAGAGCTTTGATCTGGTTTTGAACCCGGATCTGATTGCCAAAATCCAAGTTGGCGGTAGGTTCATCAAGAATAAGTATTTTAGCTTCCTGAACCAAGGCCCGGGCGATGAGTACGAGCTGCCTCTCCCCGCCGCTGATCTGAGTATAGCCTCTGTTTTTAAGATGAGTGATTCCCAGCCTTTCCATAGCTGCTTCAGCAAGGCGAAGCTGCTTATGGCCCGGTTTGGAGAGAGTGGATACCTGTATGGCGGTCCCCATCAGCACCATGTCAAATACGCTGTAATTAAATGAGGGATAATGGGACTGGGGGATATAAGCGACACAACTGGCCATGTCCTTGATCCCCATATGTTTTACATCCAGGTTATTCAGAGAGATTCGTCCCTTGTACCCATGAAGCAAACCGAGTATACAACGAAATAAAGTGCTTTTCCCTACTCCGTTGGGGCCTAAAATCGATAACAGCTCATAATCCTCTGCTGAGAAACTAATATCCTTGAGAATAAGCCGTTGATCATAGCCAAAGCTGAGGTTGGATACTTCGATACTCAATAGGTCTCCCCCCTTCGGGTAATCAGATAGATAAAGAAGGGAGCTCCGACTAAGGCAGTAAGAATTCCCAGAGGAATCTCTGTGGTAAGCAGATTGCGGGAAAAGTTGTCGACGATAAGGAGAAAGACTGCCCCCGTAAGCATCGTAGCCGGCATCAGTGCAGTGTAGTTGCTTCCCACAAGCCTGCGGGCCAGATGAGGAATGACCAAACCGACCCAGCCGATCACGCCGCTTACCGAGACGCTGGCCGCCGTAACAAAGGTGGCACAGATGATGACCAGCAGGCGGATTTGTTTGGCATTGACCCCCATAGTTTTGGCTTCATCATCACCAAGGGTGAGTATGTTGAGCCGCCAGCGCAGGAGCAGCAAGGGGATCAAGCCGACGGCCATAGGCAGAACTGCGAAAGCAATATCGCTTAGTTTCGACCCGGATAAACTGCCCATCAGCCAATACGTGATCACCGGCAGTTGATCATTAGGGTCGGCGACCAACTTAATAAACGAGGTACCGGCTGAAAAAAGTGAACTCACCATGATTCCGGCTAAGATCAAACCAAGCAGATTGTTGCCCTTGGCTTTTTTACTGATAAAATAAATAATAGCTACAGTAAGGAGGCTGAAGGTAAAAGCACTCAGAATGATTAAGCTATTGCCGCCGTGATGAAGTATAGCCAGGGCAGCACCAAAGGCAGCTCCTGATGAGGCTCCCAGAATATCCGGAGAGGCCATGGGATTCTGAAAAACGCCCTGATAGGCAGCTCCCGCAGCCGATAGACAGCAGCCGACCAAACAAGCCAAAAGAATTCGTGGTAACCGAATGTTGATCAGCACGATTTCCAAACGGTCGGCCCAAAATTGCTCGACGGGAAAAATTTTAGATAAGAGAATTCCGAACAATTCCTTGGGCGGAATGGGATAACGGCCAAGCTGAAAAGAGATAATGATGGTGATCAGTAAAAGGATGCCAAGACCTACGACCATAGAGATGCCTTGGTTTTTACGCTTCATTTTGTTACCGCCTTTAAAAATAAACTGGAGACATTTTTCACTGGGGACATTTTTCACGAGGAATGGGTTAAGTGAAGTAATTTGTTGGAATTTAATATTCACTAAGATTATACAAGTATAAAAAAGTTAAGTCAACGAATATGAGTGAACTAAAATAGATATGAATTAATTAAAATAAACTGGAAATAGAGTTTGATTGGTTGTAAGATAAAAATAAAGTGAAATATATATTGTTATGTATATTTGTATTGGTTTAAATTTAGGGCTGGTGCAAAGGCCAGTTCTTGGCAGAGATATTTCCTAATATAGTGGGTGATGTGGCGCCCGGGCTTGGAGGAGGTTGTCCATGAAACTTATTACTGTGGCGGGGCCCCCGTCATCAGGCAAGACTTCGGTCATCTTAAGGCTGGTTGAGTCTATGCCGGAAAAGAAGAAGATCGGTGTCGTAAAATTTGACTGTTTGACTTCTTTTGATAATTTGAGCTATGAAGAGGCAGGGATCCCTGTGCAGACCGGTTTTTCAGGGAAGATCTGCCCGGATCATTTCTTTGTCAGCAATATTGAAGATGCGGTACAGTGGGGGATTCAATCAGGTTTTGAACTGCTGATCACGGAAAGTGCGGGGTTATGCAACCGTTGTTCCCCTTATATCAAAGGTATCCTGTCCATTTGTGTCATCGATAATCTATCAGGTATCAATACCCCCCGCAAAATTGGGCCGATGCTGAAATTTGCCGATATCGTCGTGGTTACCAAAGGGGATATTGTCTCCCAGGCCGAGCGGGAAGTTTTTGCCTTTAATATCACTCAGGTCAATCCCGCCGCCCGGATTGTCTTTGTCAATGGCATTACCGGACAAGGGGCTTTTATTCTTGCCAAGCATTTGCAGCAGGCCAGGGACATTGAAACCACCCGGGATATGAAACTGCGCTTTACCACACCGGCGGCCGTCTGTTCCTACTGCACAGGTGAGACGAGGATTGGGGAGCCTTATCAGATGGGAATGATGAAGAAGATGGAGTTTGGCAATGATGAAAAGCAATGATTTTTTACACCTGGTCCATAACCAAAGCCTAAAGGATGTGCTTAAGGAGTATCCGATCGGAGCCGATTTTCTGACCAATTTGCGCTTGGGTGATATCAAGGCCGAACTGACCCTGCCGGAGGCATTGCAGGAAGCGGATGAGGAAACTCTCGCCGAGTTTGGCATGGACCCCTTCGGAGTAGTGCAGGGTTTTTGTCAGTTTCTTGAAACCTTTTCCCTGCAGAAAGGTTCCCGCACGGTGATTTCTTTTCTGACCATCCACGGGGGATACAATAAGCGGAAAGAACCTGAGGACATCAACTTTACCATTTATCCCGGCGAGATTATCAGTATTGTCGGCCCAACCGGCTCAGGAAAGAGCCGGCTGCTCAATGATATCGAGTGTCTGGCTCAAGGAGATACACCCACCGGCCGAGTGATCCGGATCAATGGCGCGGAACTGGATGATCTCCAGCGTTTTGAGATGGAAGGAAAATTGGTGGCTCAGCTGTCCCAGAACATGAACTTCGTCATGGATTTGACGGTTCGTGAGTTTTTGGAAATGCATGCCAAGAGCAGGCTGATTCCTCATGCGCAGGATGTAATTGGCCGATGTTTTCAATGTGCCAATGATCTGGCGGGAGAAAAATTTTCCGAGGAGACGAAAGTAACCCAACTCAGCGGCGGACAATCCCGGGCCTTGATGATCGCCGACACAGCGTTTATCAGCGAGTCTCCTATCGTTTTGATTGATGAAATAGAGAACGCAGGGATAGATCGGAGGCAAGCCATCACCCTCTTGGCCCATCGGGAAAAGATCATCTTGATTTCCACCCATGATCCCCTCCTGGGCTTAAGCGCCGATAAACGGATTGTGATTAAGGACGGTGGAATCGCCAAAGTCATCCATACAACAGAGGAAGAAAGAGCCAGCCTCAAAACCATCGAAAAACTGGATAATGTCCTGGGGGAACTGAGAAACCGCCTGCGCTTGGGAGAGATGATTGACCGGCTGCCGGAGTGGGCGGCTCTTGAGTGACGATTGACAATGAATAACGATTGAACGATGAGAAACCATTGAACAATGAGGAAAAGAGGTGCGGAAGATGTGGGAAATCTATGACGCCATGATCAACGGGATTCCTGAAGATTTTTTGGTGGATGAGCTGGTCTGCGGAACGACTCATTCTGTGGTTCGCAGCGGGAACGGCGTGGGCCTGGGGCCCAATCGTCCCTTTGAAACAAGAATGCCTATGCTCACCCAAAATTTGCTGGGCCTGCCCCTGCGGGTGGCAGCAGGCTGTGTCAAGTCCTGGAATTATGTAGAGGCTTCTATCGGATTGGCGGCGATCAACGCTTATTACAATAATCCTCAAGTAGCCAGAGAACATGGTGTAATTTTCTCCGATGCCAAAAGGGTCGAGGACCGCATGAACGACCCCTTTATCATGTCTCAGAATGAAGTGAAAGGCAAAAAGGTTGGGGTGGTGGGTCATTTCCCCCATTTGGAAAGCCTTCTGGAGCCGATCTGCGATCTTTCTATTCTGGAGTGGAGTCCGGAGGAAGGGGACTATCCCCTGCCGGCCAGTGAATTTATCCTGCCGGAGTGTGACTATGTCTATATCACTTGCGCTTCGGTAGTGGATAAGACGCTGCCCAGGCTTCTGGAATTGTCAAAGAACGCCCGGCGGATCACGTTGGTTGGCCCGGGGACCCCGCTGGCTCCTGTACTTTTTGAGCATGGGCTTCAAGAGCTTTCGGGCTTTATGGTTAAAGATAATGCCCGGGCTTTTCGAATCGTAGCCGGGGCCGAGAAAGTGAAGATATATTCCGCGGGACAGAAGGTGACCATAAAAAAATAAGCAAGGGGGAGCAGGATGAATTTCGAATGGAATGAAAATACGGTGAGATGGTATCAGGACGCAGAAAGGTATACCGGTTTTTTCAAGAATATTGCTGAGTTGGTAGGGCCTAAAGTGGCGGAGCACTCTTCTTTATGTGATATTGGCTGCGGCATAGGACTGGTGGATTTAGAGCTGAGCAAAACCATTGACAGTATTACCTGCATAGATAAGAATCCCTATGCCATTGAGATACTTAAACAAAGAATTCAGGCCGAAAATATCAGGAACATCACTCCTTTGCTGATGGATTGCAATGCCATCGAGGCGGGGTGGGATGTTATCTTGATCAGCTTCTTCGGCAGCCGTGAGTTGGAACAATTTTTGCCCCGCTGTAAAAAACTCATCGCTGTGGTGGGCAGAAAGAGCCAGACAGAGCTCTATCCGGAAAAGTATCGGAAATTCCAGAAAAACACCTCTGAAGAGGTAGAGGGAAATTTGAACAGCAAGGGAATAGCTTATTCCCTAACCGAAACGGCTTTTGAATTTGGCCAGCCCTTTCGGTCGGAGGAAGATGCCCGGGCTTTTATCAGGACCCAATCCCATGATATCAACCCCGGAGATTTGGCAGGTTTTCTATCGGAACGTCTTGTGGAAACAGGCAAAGCAGATTTTCCCCTCTATCTGCCGCGCCAAAAGGCTGTAGGAATATTTGAAATCGAAGGGAGGCTGTAAATGCACATCTTTTTGACCGGGGAGATCCAAGTGGGCAAAAGTACCATCGTCGATAAAGCACTGGCTCTTTGCCAGGTAACCTACGCAGGATTCAGAACCTACTTTGGCCCGGACAGAGGTTCTCCCAACCGGCGGCTTTATCTGGCTGCAGCCTCGGGAGAGAAGGTCTATCAGGAAGAAAACAGTGTGGTTCATTTTTGTGAAAATAGTCCCCCCCAAGTCTTTACAGAGCGGTTTGATGGGTATGGGGCAGAACTCGTTCGCTGTGGCGGAAACCAGGCTCAACTTATCGTGATGGATGAATGCGGCAGCCTGGAACGGGAGGCTCTTGTCTTTCAGCAGGAGATCTTAGCAGCCATAGAA
Source organism: Desulfitobacterium sp. LBE (assembly GCF_007830365.1). Classification (NCBI taxonomy): domain Bacteria; kingdom Bacillati; phylum Bacillota; class Clostridia; order Eubacteriales; family Desulfitobacteriaceae; genus Desulfitobacterium; species Desulfitobacterium sp. LBE. The sequence continues at coordinate 4,591,100 of NZ_VLKD01000001.1, forward strand.
GGTCCGGTTCCGATTCTTGGCGTGATCAAGCAGGCCAGCAACGGCTGGACGGATCGGATAAGATGTCATCCCAAGGTAAAGCTGGTTTCCGTGTGCCGGGAAAACCGGGATGCGCTCCCTCACATCATCGCCTTGTATTTGCAGCAGTGTTTATAATGATTAAAATCAATCTGATCAAAACCTATTGAAACATAACTAAACCCAATATATAATAAGAATAGTGATTGAGAAAAACTTCATAATGATCTCCGAGCCGGAGCAACCTAAAGAGTCATCCATGGTTGGTCGGCCAGGGCTGTACGCCCTCGGGGTATATCCAGAAATGGCTATGCCTTCACGTTTGAAAAGGAGGTGGATTCCCAATATGTTGGGTTTAATAGAGGTTCCACTTTCGTTAAAGTGGAACCTTTTAACGTTTAAAGATCGGTTGGACTGGAGCCCGCCAACATGGAGAAAGAAGGTTGGTCAACAATGGGATTGAATTGTATGAAAATGATGGGGATACCGACTTTTGCGGAAAGACCCGATGCCGAATATTTGTTTTTTCCCGGATGTAATCCCTTTGCTGACAGGTCAAAAGGGGAATGGAATATGGTCTGTATGCAGTTGCTTAGGGATAGAAAAATTGATTTTGCCGTTCTGGGTAAAGATCAGTGGTGTTGTGGGGATAAAGCCTGCCAATTGGGCTATGGAGAGCTTTCGGGTTTAATAAGCCAAAGAAATATCACTGCTTGGCAGGAGTTGAAAATAAAGAAGATCGTAACAAGTTGTCCCCGCTGTTTTTATAACTTCCAGCATAAATATCGCCGGTATGGCGGAAACTTCGAAGTTATCCTGCTTTCTAGGCCTTGTGATGAGAAACTGAGTATCCAGACTTTACAGGAAGGGGTTTGGTAAAATGAAGTTAGCGATTATAGGCGGATATAATTTTGAGCGGCACAGCAAATCCATGGGCAAGCTGAAAAATATCGAACTGCGCTTCCACGACGGCGTGCCAAAAAAAAACAACAAAAAGGTATTGGAAAACCTCATCAAGGACACAGATTGTGTGATTATCGTGCAAATGGTCTGTTCCCATTCCAGCATGTGGGATGCCAAAGATGTGGCCAGAAAATATAATAAGAAGATCTACTACTCCCAGGCGAAGGGACTTGCTTCAGTTTTGAGTATGATTGAAAAAGAGCATGGGATTAGGACGGCTTAGTTTGACAAAAGAATCAAATCATACTATAATTATTTCCAAATTGAATCTTATGGTGTGATGATGAGAGGAAGATTCGGGTATCCCTTAAGAGAGTTTGGCAGGGTGGAAACCAGACGGGTAAGCGGATCAGGGCACTTGGAGCACGTTTTAAAGAAGGAGGATTTCCTTGAGAGCTGCCTTTTCAGGAGTTTGGGAACCAGGCGGCTTATATGGAGATCAAGCAGGGTGGAACCGCGGGAAGGATACTCTCGTCCCTGTAGCGAAAGCTACGGGACGGGAGTTTTTTGCATTACAGGAAGCACAAAGACAACCAGGCAGCCGCCTTTGCCAGCCAAGTTTTCTTTAATGTCCCGGTAGCTCAAGAGATTAGGTAGTAAAAAATAGGGAGGTTAACCATGAAATTTCAGGACATGATCCTTTCCCTGAATCAATTTTGGGGAGAACAAGGGTGCATCATTGCTCAGCCTTATGATATGGAAAAAGGCGCCGGAACCTTTAATCCCAACACCTTCTTGCGTGCCCTGGGGCCTGAACCGTGGAAAGTGGCTTATATTGAGCCTTCCCGCCGTCCTACGGATGGACGCTATGGAGAAAACCCCAATCGTTTACAGCATTATTTTCAATACCAGGTTATTATTAAGCCTTCGCCGGATAATATTCAGGAGCTCTATCTGCAAAGCCTGGAACGTTTGGGAGTTAACCCCAAAGAACATGATATTCGCTTTGTGGAAGACAACTGGGAGTCGCCGACCCTGGGGGCCTGGGGGTTAGGTTGGGAAGTTTGGCTGGATGGCATGGAAGTCACTCAGTTCACCTACTTCCAACAATGCGGGGGGATTGACTGCAAACCGGTCTGTGCCGAGATCACCTACGGTCTCGAGCGTTTGGCCATGTATATTCAAAATAAAGAGAGTGTCTATGATATTGAGTATGTAGGAGATATCACTTACGGCGATATCTACCTCCAAAACGAGATTGATTATTCTCATTACAATTTTGAAGCCGCCGATGTGGAAGCCCTGCAAACCTGGTTTGAAATGTATGAGAAGGAAGCCATTCGAATCGTGGAGAAAGGATTGGTCCTTCCTGCTTATGATTATGTCCTGAAATGCTCCCATACCTTCAACCTTCTCGATGCCCGCGGAGCCATCAGTGTGACTGAGCGGACGGGCTATATCGCCCGGGTCCGCAATTTGGCCCGTCTCTGTGCTCAGGCCTATGTGGAGCAGCGGGAACGCTTAGGCTACCCCTTACTCAAAGAACAGTCCGGAAAGGAGGCCGAATAAGATGGCTAAGGATTTTCTCTTAGAGATCGGCACAGAAGAGATCCCGGCGAAATTTGCCCCGGGAGTGCTGAACCAACTTCGTGAGCAAGCCCAGAAATACTGCCAGGAGCTGCGTCTGGATTATCAAGACCTGAAAGTTTACACTACACCCCGGCGTTTTGCCGTGCTTATTCAAGGCCTGGCCGAAAAACAAACGGATTTTACAGCAGAGGTCAAAGGGCCTGCCGTCAAAGCGGCCTATGATGCGGAGGGAAACCCTACTAAGGCTGCTCAAGGCTTTGCCCGGGGGCAAGGGGTGGAGCCCAAGGATCTTTTCGTTCAGGAATTAAACGGTGTGTCCTATGTCTATGCCCGGAAATTTGAGCTGGGCCAGCCTACCTTGCAATTATTGCCCAAGCTTTGCACCGATTTGATCACCGGACTGCATTTTCCCAAGCCGATGCGCTGGGCCGACCTGGAGTTCCGCTTTGCCCGCCCCATTCGCTGGATCGTTGCCTTATTCGGCAGTGAGGTCATCCCCTTTGAGTTTGTGGGGCTGGCATCGGGAAAAGCCTCCCGGGGGCATCGTACCTTAGGCGGACCTGTAACTTTGGATAGCCCGGCGGACTATGAAAAACAAATGCTCCAGGCCTTTGTCATGGTGGACCCGGAGCAGCGCCGGCAATCCGTCTGGGAGCAAATCCATGCCCTCGCCGCTAAAGTGGGGGGAGATGTGGAGAAGGATGACGATCTTCTGGATGAAGTAACCCATATCATCGAATACCCTACCGCTCTGCTCGGCGAAGTGGCTCCGAATTATATGCATCTGCCGGAACCGGTGATCACCACTCCCATGAAAGAGCATCAGCGTTATTTCCCCGTACGGGATAAGGAAGGCAAGCTGCTTCCCTATTTCATTACCGTACGCAATGGGGATGATCATGCCCTGGCGAAGGTCAAGGCCGGGAATGAGAAAGTTCTCAAAGCCCGCTTGGAAGATGCGGCCTTCTATTATCGTGAAGACCAAAAAACACCTCTTGCTGTGCTGGTCGAAAAGCTGGATAAAGTCACCTACCATGAGAAATTAGGCAGTGTCCGCCAGCGGGTGGAGCGGATTCGGACCCTGGCCCGGGGGATAGCAGCTCGATTGGGGATGGAGAGCGAAAAGCAGGACTTGGTTGAGCGGACGGCACTGCTGGCCAAAGCGGATCTGGTGACGTTGATGGTCTATGATTTCCCGGAGCTTCAAGGGATTATGGGAGCGGATTATGCCCGCATGGTTGGTGAAAAGCCCGAAGTGTGCACAGGGATTCTCGAGCATTATCAACCTCGTTTCGCCGGGGATGAATTGCCGCAATCCTACACTGGGCAAATCGTCAGTGTTGCCGATAAGCTGGATGCTATTGTGGGTGCCTTTGGCATCGGGATTCAGCCTACCGGGTCTCAGGACCCCTATGCCTTAAGACGCCAGGCTCAAGGGGTCGTAGGGATCATTCTGGAAGCAGGCTGGGATATCTCTTTGGAACAGCTGATTGCTGCTTCTTATGTGAACTTTGCTGAGCAAGGAATCAGTCTGCTTCCTTTAGCCGATCTGCAAAGTGCTCTCCAGGATTTCTTCCAGCAGCGGCTGCGCTTTGTGCTTCAGGAGCAAGGGGCGCGTTACGATACCCTTGATGCGGTCCTCGCCCAGGGCAGCAATCAGATCACGCGGGCAGCCAGGAAGGCCCAAGTTCTGGCGGCCAAGCGGGAAACAACGGAGTTTGTTCCCTACTCCCAAGCTTATATTCGCTGCTTGAATCTCAGTAAAAAGGCTCAAACTCAGCCTTTGGACCCTAAGAATCTTATCGATCCTACAGAAATTGCCCTGGCTGCAGCTCTTGTCCAGAGACAGGAAGCTTTTGCCGCCCTGATTGAAAAGGGTGACTACGCAGAAGCCTATGCTTTGGCTTCTGAACTCATCCCCATGATTGAAGCATTATTTAATGCAGTCATGATCATGGTGGAAGATGAGATCCTCAAGCAAGCCCGTCTGGCTCTCCTCGGTGAATGTGTCGCCATCCTCGGCTGCCTGGGAGATCTCAGCCTCTTAGCATAATTGGATAAGCCACTGCGGCGCTTTTGCATAATTTCAGCAGAAGCGCCGTTATTTTTTTTTGAATTGGATACTATAAGTTGAAGGAAATAGAAAAATTGTGTGGAATATTTATCTGTGTTACGCAGATTAGTATGTCACATTTGGCACGTATAAGGAATATATGTATACACGAGTGAGAGATGAATGAGGTGAAAAGGGTTGGAGTTTACGGAACGTCAAGCAAGAATTGTAGAAATCGTAAAGAATTCAAGCCCAATTACTGGGGAACAAATCGCTGCAAAGCTTGATTTGACACGAGCGACCCTGCGTCCTGACCTGACGATTTTAACCATGGCAGGGGTCCTCGAAGCCCGACCGAGGGTAGGATACTTTTATAAGGAGAAGAAGAAAACATCACCTTATATGGATCGACTTCGCCAGCTCAGGGTGGGTGATTTTAAATCCCTTCCTATATCTATCCGGGAAAACATCAGTATTTATGATGCCATAGTCACTATGTTTACCCAAAATGTCGGAAGTCTGACAGTGGTTGGGGAAGGCCAAACCTTAAGGGGAATGGTGTCCCGGAAAGATTTGCTTAAATCTACCCTGGGTAAAACCGATCTTCAGCAGGTTCCCGTGAGTATCATTATGACCCGGATGCCTAATATTATTATGACGACAGCGGACGAACCGGTTCTCGAAGCAGCAAGGAAATTAACCCTGCATCAAATTGACACCTTGCCTGTTGTAGAAGCCTTTATTGATGAAAAAGGTGAGGAGCGCTATGAAGTCATAGGACGTTTCACCAAGACGAACGTTACGAAACTCTTTGTTCAGATCGGGTCATTAGGTGCCCAATCATGACCTTTTGGACCCTAATAATTGACCTCGGAGGTGTACAGTGACAAAGGAAATGCCTGTCATATACATAATTTCAGATGCTTTGGGTGAGACGGCTGAATATGTCAGCCGGGCAGCGGCAGCTCAATTTTCGGGGATTCGGACCAAAATCCGCAAGGTACCCTATGTGCAGGATGAAATCCACATTGACGAAATCCTCGAAGAAGCAGCCAAGGAGCAAGCGATTATTGCCTACACCCTTGTGGTAAAAAAACTGCGGAATTATTTAGAAGAAAAAGCCAAAGACTATGGATTGCGAACCGTGGATATTCTCGGCCCTCTGATTAAGATGCTGGCTGATCAGACCGGCCTTTTGCCCAGCTATACCCCTAATGTAACTCATATATTGGATGAACAGTATTTTCGTAAAGTGGATGCCATCGAATTTGCGGTAAAATATGATGATGGCAAGGATCCCCGGGGAGTGCTTTTGGCGGATGTAGTGCTGATCGGAGTGTCCCGGACATCAAAAACTCCCTTAAGCATGTACCTGGCCCATAAAGGCATCAAAGCGGCCAATATTCCGCTGGTCCCTGAAGTCTCTCCGCCGCAGGAGCTTTTCAGAGTTCCCTCACAGAAAGTCATTGGCTTGACGTTAAAGCCGGATCTTTTGAATCAAATTCGCACGGAACGGTTAAGGACTTTAGGATTAGGATCCAGTGCGGACTATGCAAATTATGAGCGCATTGTGGAAGAACTGGAATATGCCCGGGGAATTATGCGTAAAGTAGGTTGCCCGATCATTGATGCCACGGGAAAGGCTATTGAAGAAACGGCATCAAGAATACTAGAGATATTGTATAAGGGGGAGCGAAATGTCTAAGAAGTTTGTTTATTTATTTCGTGAAGGTCAGGCTTCCATGCGGGATTTATTAGGCGGTAAGGGTGCCAATTTGGCAGAGATGACCAATATCGGGCTGCCCGTACCTCCAGGGTTCACCATTACCACAGAAGCATGCAATGACTATTATGCCCTGGGTCGCAACCTGCCGGAAGGACTATGGGAGCAGATTGGTCCGGCTTTAGGAGATATAGAAAAGGCCACAGGGAAAAAATTCGGGGACAAAGACAATCCCCTGTTGGTCTCTGTCCGTTCCGGCGCGAAATTCTCCATGCCCGGTATGATGGATACCATCCTTAATCTCGGACTTAATGATGAGACAGTAGAGGGTCTTGCTGCCTCCACTCAGAATGCCCGTTTTGCCTATGACAGCTACCGGCGTTTTATTCAAATGTTCGGTGATGTGGTGCTGGAAGTAGAGCATCATGAATTTGAGAGAATTCTGGAAGAAGCCAAAGAAAAACAAAATGTCAATTACGACTCGGAGCTTACGGCAGAGAGCCTCAAAGGAGTCGTGGAGGGGTATAAAAGGCTCATTCAGCGCCGTACAGGCAGCCCTTTCCCGTTAGAGCCTATGAAGCAACTGGAACAGGCCATTTTAGCCGTTTTCCGTTCCTGGAACAATGATCGGGCCATTGTCTATCGGAGGATCAATAGCATTCCCGATAATATCGGCACGGCAGTCAATGTGCAATCCATGGTCTTCGGCAACATGGGCAACGACTCCGGTACGGGAGTAGCCTTCACCCGCAATCCCTCCACAGGTGAGAGAGTTCTTTATGGTGAGTATCTTATGAATGCTCAGGGTGAGGATGTGGTGGCAGGTATCCGCACTCCTCAGCCTATCAAAAGCCTCGAAGATGAGAACCAGGCGATTTATGCTCAATTCGTAGAGACCTCCAATAGCCTGGAAGCCCATTATCGGGATATGCAGGATATTGAATTTACCATTGAGCGGGGACGGCTCTATATTCTCCAGACCCGGAATGGGAAACGCACTGCTCCGGCAGCCATCCGCGTCGCCGTGGAGCTGTGCCGGGAAGGAGTTATCTCTAAGGAAGAAGCCATTGCCCGGATTGAGCCTGGTCAGTTAGACCAATTGCTCCACCGCCGTATGGACAGTGAAGCTAAATTAGAGGTTATTGCCAAAGGACTTCCTGCTTCACCGGGGGCAGCCTCCGGCAAGATCGTTTTCGATGCCGATGAGGCTGAGCGCCTGGGTCACACCGGCGAGAAGGTCCTCTTGGTGCGAACTGAGACCACACCGGATGATATCCACGGAATTTTGGCAGCCCAAGGCATTCTGACCAGCCGGGGGGGCATGACCAGCCATGCCGCTGTAGTTGCCCGCCATATGGGTAAACCTGCGGTATGCGGCTGTGAGGCCCTGCGGATTGATTATGCCCATAATACAGTGACTATCGATGGGGTTACTTATCCGGAAGGAACCTTATTCTCCATTGACGGGACGACCGGCCGTGTCATTAAGGGAGCGGTTCCCATGATTGATCCGGAGCTCAGCGAAGAGTTCAAGGAGTTACTGGGCTGGGCTGATGAGATTCGCACACTTAAGGTCCTGGCCAACGCCGATAACCCCCGTGATGCTCAAAAGGCCCGGGATTTTGGAGCCCAGGGCATCGGGCTTTGCCGGACTGAGCATATGTTTATGGATCCGGCCCGTATACCCATCGTTCAGGAAATGATTCTCGCCCAGACTCTGCCGGAAAGAGAAGTAGCCTTAGCGAAACTTCTGCCTATGCAGGAAGAGGATTTCTACGGGATTCTTAAAGTTATGGCCGGGTTCCCGGTAACCATCCGTCTTCTCGATCCTCCCCTCCATGAATTCCTCCCCAATGTCGAGGAACTGGTGGTGGATATCACCAAGCTGAAACTGCAGGGAGATCGTGAAGAAGAACTGAATGAGAAAGAAGTTCTCCTGAGAAAAGTCCGTGCCCTCTCCGAAATGAACCCCATGCTGGGGCATCGGGGCTGCCGTCTGGGGATCACCTTCCCTGAGATCTATGCTATGCAAGCCCGGGCAATTTTCCAGGCAGCGGCCCGCCTTGTCAAGGAAGGCTATGAGATCTATCCGGAGGTTATGATCCCGCTGGTTATTCATGTCAAGGAACTGGCAAAACTCCGCAAAGTCACCGAGGAGGCGGCCCAAACTGTTATGGCAGAACAGGGCGTAACCTTCGCCTATACCATAGGCACCATGATCGAAGTCCCCCGGGCTGCCCTGACCGCCGATGAAGTGGCTACAGCCGCCGATTTCTTCTCCTTTGGCACCAATGACCTGACCCAGACCACCTTAGGCTTCTCCAGGGATGACGCCGAAGGGAAGTTCCTTCCGGCTTATCTGGAGCAAAACATCCTTGAGCACAACCCCTTTGCCGTTCTTGACCGCATTGGCGTGGGCAAGTTGATGAAAATGGGAGTACAACTTGGCCGGGAAGCCAATCCAGGCCTCAAAGTGGGCATCTGCGGTGAGCATGGGGGAGATCCCTCATCCATCGAATTCTGCCACCAAATCGGCCTGAATTATGTGTCTTGTTCACCATTCCGGGTGCCTATCGCTTGCCTGGCTGCGGCCCAGGCGGCTGTAAGCAGCAAGGGGCAATAAAAGTAACCATTAAACAAATATAAACAGGGTATTGCCACTTAATTTTAAGGAGCAGTACCCTGTTTTTTATTGGGTTAGGGAACACTTTTTTGGTTGGATTATGGAACAGTTTTTGATGCGGAAAAGTGGAAATTGGTATATTTATAAAATATAATCAGAGTGTTTATTCCGCTGCTAAATAAGAGATTGCTCTGCTTGCAGCAATTATTCTGTAATTTGTCTGGTTCTATATTGTTAATGGAAATGTGTTAATATGTATATGAAACGTGATACAATGCATATATTAATACAGGAGGTGAACAACATGGCTAAATCGGAAATATTGCATATTAGGGTTGAATCTGGCGTTAAAGCTGGTGTTGAAGCTACGCTTAAAACCTTGGGTCTTTCGACTACCGAAGCTATCAATATTTTCCTTCATCAGGTTATTCTTACTGGAGGGTTGCCCTTCGAGGTCAAAAACCCTCAGTATAACTCCGAAACGCTTGCGGCTATTCAGGAAGCCCGTGATATCATAGCTGGAAAAGTCCCGGCAAAAAGCTATAATACAGTAGCAGAGCTGATGGAGGACTTGAACAGCGATGATGAAGATTAACAGAACCTCTCGCTTCAAAAAGAATACAGGCAAATGCTGAAGCGCGGGTATGATTCCATACTGTTCGAGTATATAGTCGGAGAAATAGCCAATGGTCGGCCATTGGCAGAAAAATATAGTGACCACGCTTTGAAAGGCAGCTTTGAAGGGTTTAGAGAGTGCCATATTCAGCCAGACTGGTTGCTTACTTATATTGCCGAAAACGCCATATTAACTCTGACTCTTACTAGGACAGGCACTCATGCGGATTTGTTCAAGAAATAGGTTGATGTACTCGGTAAATTGGAATTTATCGAGTAGTTTTTAACTAAGGATACTTTGTATTAGGCGGTGATTAGCACATGAAAAAACTGATTTTTATTTGTGGTGCAAGTGGAATAGGTAAGTCGACAATATGCAGTAAGTTATATAGAAAAATGAACAATTCTGCTTTTGTTGATAGTGATTATTGCAGAATGATTTATCCATTTGAGTTTTCTGATGAACTAAAGGCTATTGTCGAGGACAATATGGCTACCATGCTAATCAATTATCTTAAATGCTCAAGTATAGAGAATATAATATTTTTATACGGGTTTCACGGCCCAAGAAAGCAAATATTTAGTAATATAATGACTAAGTTAGCCGATACGGGTATACCCTATGCATTTGTACCAGTTATTTTAGAATGTGAACTGGAAGAAAACATTAGAAGAGCACGGAATGATGGTAGAGATGAAACACGAATAAAATTCGGTATAGAAAATTCAAGAGATGTTTATAATCCTTATGATTATTCACGTCTTGATATAACACACCTCACTGTTGATGAAGCCGTTGGGAAAATAATCAACGTGATTAACCATATTTAATTGGCATATCATGGGTTTGACAAATTCTAATTTGCCTGTCAGTATTATCAAATGTCCCATAATGTGAAAAAATGAGATTGGTGGTATTTGATATGAGATTTACACCGATGATATCCATAATGTGAAAATATTCTTATGGCTATTTGGAGGCTTATGATAATGGATAAAGATTTAACTTCGTTTTGCGGCTTATGGTGTAATGATTGCATCCCTGGAAATGAAAAACTGTATGCGTTGGCATCAGAACTATATCAATTACTTATGGATATTGATTTTAAAGACTATGTAAAAATTAAATCGCAAAAAGTTGCCGAGTTTAGGGATTATGATATATTTATCAATGTATTAGAGGCTTTTGAAAAGTTGCATTGTTACAATTACTGCCGAAAAGGCCCTTGTTCGGAAGCTGGGTGTGCTCAATCCTGTAAAGTCCGTGTTTGTGCAATTAAAAAAGGACTTGAGGGCTGCTGGGAATGTAATGCATATTTTTCATGCGAATACATAGCGGAAATGCAATTATTTCATCCTGATATTAAACATAACTTAGCTATGATTAAAGAACTTGGTACAGATAATTGGAAAGAACGTAGAGGAAGACACTATAATTGGAGCAAGTAATTAGGGATTAGATTTACCCCATAGAGCGGGAATATTAACACTTAATATTTATAAGGGTAAGTATCCTATTTTGTTGTATACACTAGTTAAAGTCTCTATTGAAGGGTGACGACAAAAGCGTTACAGTATTATTAGAAGAAGGCTAACATGGAGAAAACTACGACCTTGAATTTAAGTTACTCCTGACGTGGAAAGAATTCAAAGATTATTATCATTGGAGAGGAAAATGATGAGACTTAGGTTATTAGTTATAATATTTATTTTGACTTTTTTACTTAACGGATGTAATAAAGCCGAAGACAATACATATCAATTAGATTATTTTGAAGTAATTAAAGTTAAGGTAGATAACCTGCATTTGGATAATAGTTGTAAAATTTTTGAAGAAAAAAGAATTGATAATGGAGTTAGTGTATTTCTTTATAAGGATAATGAAAACCATCAAATAAACGGTGGGATTAGTTTAAAAGATAAATCTTATGATCTAGGTGAAGTGTCAGTCGATAACACACCGGACGATTTAATGGGAATTGAAGAAGTCCAGGTGTTTGGAAAGAAGGCAGTAAAGATTTATGGGATTTTGGGTGCCAATTATGCCCAGGCATTTTATCTTCTTGTTGAAGAAAATTTAGAAGAATCAATATTACAAGAATCAATAATACAAATAGAAGGGTATACAGTGGAAATTGATTTAGACGATGATGGCAAGAAGGAAATAGTTTCAACTTTAGGCACAATTCCCGAGACAAAAATATTCACGTTTAAAAATGGCACAATATATGGGTCTGATATTAATAAATCTATTGGGGCAAAATCGGTATTATTGCAAGATAACGATAAAAAATTATTTCAAGTGTACTTCGAGTCAAACAAACCAGAGCAATATGTGTATCATGAAGGTTCTCTTTTGAAAAAGTAGAATTCTTATTTAAAAAATAGAACACTTTTTGAAACAAAATCAACCGGAACATTTAATGTGTTTCGGTTGATTTTGTTTTCCTGTATCTATGATTAATAGGGGGAATTGGTTAGAGTATGGCGAAGTAAAAAGCATTAAGGTGCAAAAATCATTTTGACGCCTCACAAAGGAGGATGCAGATGAAAAGGTCATTGTTCGCGCTGTTGCTTATCTTGGGATTGTTAAGCCTTTTTGGTTGCGGAAATATTATGAATAGCGATGAGAATACAATTCAGAATACAGATGTTACAGTCATCGAAACTGACTTATTGTTTAATGTTGAAGACGTAGCCGACGCTTTTAATGTAACAGAGTCATTTTATTTTCCTGACAGAGAAGCGCTGTTGAAATTGAATGAAGTAGAGCCCAAGGGTTTTTACTATCTCGATGGTGTGCTTCTGGTTTATATTTTTACGAGCGAAGAAGAGTGCGTCAAGGCTATCAAAAATATTAATGAAATACTTACGGAAGAGAAACTTCTGGACGCAGCGACACTGTATTTTAAGCAAGCGGATTTTGAGCCTGTTGTCTATAAAGCCAATAATGCATTGGCAGCTTATGTACCGAGATATACAATACGCACGAAAATGAATCAATCCATGGAACGATTGTCATTTATGAAAGAAGCAAGAGGGAAAGGCCTTACCACTAGAATGTTAAATACTTTGGGCAACTTGGGATATTCAGAGCAAGAAATATTAGATTTACCACAAGAGGATATTGAGCTAATCTTTGCGCCGGGAACTCATCTGGATGGAATGGGATTCGACCCTGATGATGTACAAAAAAGCGAACTCAGTAAGGTTGGGATAGATATGGGTATGAGCGTTATCCTGTTCAACCTGGGTTATGAATATGAGGAAATGTTGGCACTATCTCCTGAAGAGCTTGACTTTATATTCCCGAATGCAGAACTGATAGCTAACTTGGCGGAAAAGGGATTTGATAAGCAGGAAGTCCAAACGTGGGTAGTAAACGAGTCAGGAAGAACATATAAGGAGTTAATTAAAGAAGCGTTAGAAAGGTAATGTAGAAGTGAAATTGGTATGGCTATTGGATTGGAGGGCAGTAAACCATGTCAGCGGAATTAAAAGAATTCAATACCTTAAAACTAAATTTAGAAGACTTTATTGAACTATTGAATCAAGTCTACACAAACGAAGAGCTAAATTCATACAAGCGTGATTATGTAGACAAATACTATAAGCGATCCTTAAAGCTGGATGAGTACATGACCCTCAACAGAGAATCCTCTTCGGGAGAATACTGGTACAATTTTATCAATAATTCTACTCAGATTTCACAAACAAAGGTCTATAAAGGCAAAAGAATTACGGACTTATTCTTTAGTCAAGTGATTTTCTGTTTTAAAAGCCCTAGAAATTTTAGTGACTGTAAGAACTTTAGAAAGGATTTTCCGCAAAGGAACAGTGTGGAAAAGAAATCGGCAGAACGGGTCATAAACTATTTTTTGTGCATTCCTTTGCAAAGTATCGTAAAGGGAGAAGACCCCAAAGCAGCTAAAGCCAACCAACCCATAAATGATAACGATCTAATCGAAAAACACATTATAAGTACCAACTTGAGGGCAGAGAGAAATTTTTTTAAGCTGCTTATAGAGAAAATGGAGAAGAAAGCGGAACTCTCACTGGGTGAGGTAAGGCGAGCGCTCCAAGGGAACGCCGCGAAAGATATCTGCTTTTTGTTCCCGAAAGCGTTTCCATGCTATTTAAAAGCCAAAAAAGTTATTTACAATTTGGAAGAGGCCATGAAAACTATTAATAGTACATCCTATACTTATGCCCATTACTTTCAGCTGCAGGATGAGGTAACAGATGCACTCTTGCAGGTCATGGAGCATGTGGTACTCCCCATGGCCCTGGTAAGGAAATCAAACTATAAAGCAAGCTTCTTCGATTATCTTATGGACTATTGGCTGGAGTTAGAATATAAGCCGGTTCAGCGTATGCTTCTAAAAATGGTCTGCCTGGCAGACGCAAGGGGAGAGCTACATGTCACCAAAGATGAATTGCTGCAACTGATGGGAGATGGCAAGTACCAAGAGTACTTATCCGCCTACCTTATGGAAAAGAATCCAGCGAGTCAAAGTCAATTTGCCAATGATCAGCTGTTTCAATCTTTACTACGAGTCAAGGATAAAGAAAATGAAAAAGTTTACTTAGAGTTTTCTATCGGGGATTATCTTGAGCATTTTGAAAAGAATGGGGTTCAACTTACTCAGGAAGAGGACTTGATGGTCAAAAAATTGGCACAGCTCACGGATTCCACCACTCTGCCCATGGAGGGCTACCCTACCTTTTGCTTTGCGGAGAATGGATATGCAAAGGCGCTGGTCCAACAAGTAAAGGAGGATGAAATTACTCTGCACGTTGACTTTAACGCCTTGATTTTAGAGGGTGAGGTTATCTACCCCGTTCCCAAATTTGCCGGCCTGTGCTATTCATTTATACCCCCGAAAGACTACTCTTTATATAGTCATTTTCTATTTAGTACTCTTTCACCAGAAGATGATATTGCCGCCATAAACGTCGAATTTAAGAATGAGGGCAGACGGGCGCAGTTCACTTTTCAAGTGGATATGCAAAAGGAGCTTACGGCTCAGACACTGGATCTCAAAAGAATTCCAATCAATATTATTGAGAACATACAGGAAATCTGCTTTGTCTTTACCCTCTCCTCCTTCCGGGACATCAAGAGCCGGAAAGGTATACTAAAACTATCCGGTGTTCGCTTCATGTAGAAAAACGAAAACGAGCTTGCCTTCCCCGCTCAGCAAGCCCGTTAAGGATTAATGTCGTCATAAATAATCAGGAACATGACTCATGAAGCAACTTGGTTCCTTTTAAAACATAGTACTCTTCAGGTGTCAGCTCTTCAGGAGTTGGGTGGTGATGAATGATTTGCGTTGCCCTGAACTGTGCGGAAGCGTCAATGCAAGCACGGTAGAAGGCGCATAGAGACTGATCACGCCTGCCCATACTGCCTCTTTGAATATAGTTGCTGCCATAGCATGTCGGACAGATGGGCAGGTATGGACAGCCTGTGCACTCAGCACAGACAAAAGTAGCAGTTTGCTTGAAGTCAATGGATTCATAGATCTGCTCGCGGCTTGTTTCGTTTGCCAAGGGGGTGAAGCACTGGCATGGGTATAGAGTACCGTCCACAAAGTAAGCCTTCATAGATTCGCCACAGCCGCACCACTTTTCCTCACGGGGAAGCTCCCGGCATAGGGCATGGATGGGGTAATCAAGAAGGAAAGCAAGGGGAAACTCTGGATTTGCCTTGTAAAAAACCATAAGCTTTTTTAATTCCCGCTCCAAGATGGGGAGGTCGGTCTCTTTTATCCAGTTGATACCTTGGGCAAAAGTCGAAGTGACTTTAAAGCCCTTTCGATGTAGGAAAATAATGCCGTCTGCGAGATGGGGAAGCGTCTGCCGGCTGATAGTCATCTTGACAGGCTGGTCCGGCCAAGCCTTGGCGAAGAAATCCACGTTGATTTGGTCATAGGAGTTATTCCGGTTTTGGTTGTGCATGCCGGGGGTCCCATCAAGACTTAAGCTGCACCAGAAAGTTCTTCTGTTGGACCACAACCAGTTTGCCACGTCACCATGTATATGAAGTCCATTGGTAGTGGTAAAACATAGATATTTCTTTGGCCAGGTCTTGCTGTGCAGATAGTCATGGGCTCTTTTGATAAGTGGAAAATTTAAAAAAGGCTCTCCACCGAAAAAATCAAAAATGATTTCTTCGTATCCGTCATCAGCGGCCATTTCTTCGTCAATGATCGATTTTGCTGTAGCAAAGGTCATTTCCTCGGATGTTTTGTATTTTTCATAACAGTATACGCAGTTTAGAGAACAACGATTGGTGACAATCATCATGACATTCTTGCGAACGCCTTGCCTGATTTCGCCCATAAATAAGCACCTCCTCTTGGTGGAGGTCCTCCCTCACATCTCTTTTTTGAGGGAGGACCTTCGAACTTGATAATTACAGGAGTAAAACACAGCTGGATTTCAGGCTTTCATATTCACATGTGCCGGTACATTCTCCCGCGCATGATCCTCCGCAGGGGCAACCTTTGGCTCCCGCTAGAATGTATTGGGGCAGGTCCTCATTCACGATGAGAAGTTCGGAGAGTTTGTCCAAAAGCTCATTTTCAAGCTTAAACATGTCAACACCTCCCTTCTGACCTTCTATGGAAGCGGGCCCTTTCCATAGCCTTATTATTTCATGCCGCGGTGGGAATAAACAGGCCACTGGCGCGGTTAAAAATACTCAAAAAGAGTATTAAAAGTACTAAAAATACTATGGCTGGTTATGTAGCAAGCGGGGCATTGTCTCTTAAGGATTTTAAGGACTTTAAGGGCAGCACCCCGTTTTTGCTTAGTTGCAGCCAATGTTTTCGGATTATCCCCCTATGTTAGCATAGTTGTCATAGGCCTCCGAGAGAAGTATAGTGAGTTAAGAGAACTCGGAGGAGGAGAACAATGGCAAAGTATAGCGATGAATTTAAGCATTCAATTATGTTAAAGATGATGCCACCACAGAATCAATCCGTCAGTGCAATTGCAAGGGAAACTGGTTTATCAGAAGCCACCCTGCATGTGTGGAGAAGACAAGCTAGAGCCAAGGGTATGGCTGTTCCCGGCGGGGAACAGGAAGTTGAGCGTTGGAGCACTCAAGATAAGTTCCTGATTGTCATGGAGACTGCTCTCCTTAGTGAAGTGGAAATGGCTGAGTACTGCCGGGGCAAAGGGCTATATGTTGAACAGGTTCAAGCTTGGCGTGATGCCTGTATGCAGGCCAATGGAGGAGTTGCCCAAGAAGCGTCACGTCTTCAGAAAGATCTGCGAGAGAGAGAACGAGAGATTAAGAAATTGGAGCAGGAGCTTCGTCGTAAGGAATCAGCTCTTGCGGAGACTGCAGCCTTGTTAGTTCTAAGAAAAAAGGCAAATGCGATTTGGGGGGACAGCGAGGACGCTTGATCAGCGCCTCGGATCGCAAAAAGGCCATCATGCTGATTAAAGAAGCCACTCAGGCCGGTGCCAGAGAAACGATGGCTTGCAATGAATTGGGGATAAGTCGACGCACTTTACAACGTTGGAGAAGTGAAACAACTCCTCTAGAGGATCAACGACCTTTTGTCAAGCGGCCTTCTCCGCGGAATAAGCTAACTCAAGAAGAAACCCGAGAAATTGTCTCTGTTGTGAATCAACCGGAATATCAGAGTCTTCCACCCAGTCAGATTGTTCCAATGCTCGCAGATCAAGGAATCTACATAGCATCCGAATCGACATTCTACCGCACCTTAAGGCATCATAATCTCCAGCATCATCGGGGTCGTAGTAAAGCTCCCATTAGTAAACCTATTTCAACTCATTGTGCTACTGGACCAAATCAGGTCTGGATGTGGGATATAACATGGTTACCCGGTCCTGCTAGAGGCATTTACTTCTATCTTTATTTAATTCTGGATTTGTTTAGCCGCAAAATCGTTGCGTGGGATATCTGGGTGGAAGAATCCGCTGAAAACGCGAGTCAATTGGTGCGGCGTGCCGCCTTGTCAGAGCAACGTTCCGTGCCGTTAAAGCCGCTTATTCTCCATTCTGACAATGGGAGTCCAATGAAAGGAGCCTCCCTATTAGAGACCTTGTATCAACTTGGGATCACTCCCTCAAGGAGCCGTCCTCGGGTGAGTAATGATAATCCCTACGCAGAATCTATTTTCAAAACCTGCAAGTATCGGCCGAATTATCCTTCAGCAGGATTTGCTGATTTGACCCAGGCAAGAACATGGGTATTCGATTTTGTGCGGTGGTATAACCTCGAACATAGACATAGTGGTCTGAAGTTCTTAACACCGCATCAACGACACACTGGAATGGACCAAACTATTCTCGAAAGGCGACATAAACTCTATGAAGCAGCTAAGGCGGCCCATCCGGAGCGCTGGTCGCGTGATGTTCGCAATTGGAGTTTGAAGCAAGAGGTATGGCTCAATCCAGAGAGTATTAAACCTGAAAATATTAAGGAGAAGAAATTCCCTTAACTTATATGTGAATCTTGGGGTTTAGCGACAACTATGTTGACAAACACCGTTATCCAAATGGGGATACTTTTTTAAGGTTTGACAGGAGAATTATTTTAAAATATAATGAACTTAGCCATTTTGTGTACAGTGTCTATAAAAATGACGATGTCCATAATTCTCAGCAATTTCTTTTTGATGGAGGTGAAAAAGGAATAGTGAAGTTAAGGGAAAAACAAAAAGCAGAAGTTAAATCCGCCCTTATACGGGCCGGTGAAGAGCTTTTCGGAAACAAGGGGTTTACGGAAACAACAGTCGAAGAGATCACTGCCGCGGCCGGTGTAGCCAGAGGAACCTTCTATAATTATTTTCAGACGAAAGAAGATTTGGCGCTGGAGATATTTTACGAAACAGAAGGATTGACAACAGAGCAAGTTGACGATTTTTTTGCCACGACTTTAGGGACAGAGAATCAAATTCAGACTATCATAACGATTGCTGTCGAGTGGACGCTGAGAAAACCTGAGCTTTTTCTGGTTATTTTAATTGAAAAAATGAAGCGCGGGTCAACGCCGGAACATGCTAACGGGACTCTCTTCAGAAGGCTGATCACAGAGGCTTTTGAACGTGGCCAGATGGCTGGCGTGGTAACCAGGGAGCGACTGGCACAAGAGCTTGCCCATGATATCGATGGATTATATATGGTTCACATGGTGAGATGGTACCATTATGGCAAGCAGGGCGATCTCTTATCCATTCTTCTAGCCGCTGTTAACACCTACTTATCGGGTGCGATAGTAAAACAGAAGACATCCTATTGAAATGTGGGGAGGTAGAAGATATGCCCCTTTGGGAAGCTAAGGGATTCTGGATGCGGGATAGTATTCATTGGCCGAGACCGGTACACCCGCTTTTTGTTTCTTATGGGCTTAATCCAGTGGAGATTGGCTCAGTTCACGCTTTTGAGGAATTTTCCATCCCATCCCTTAAATATGAATATCTTGTTCTCCATGGCTATGTCTTTCAGCGTATTGTATCCATTGGGGGAGATCCTCCGCCTGTTATGGAGCGGTTTCCTTTTCTCTTTCATTTGTGGCGGATTAATCCGCTGCTCCGCAGCCGGGTCTTGGGTTTTGAAAAGTTTCTCAGGGAAAAAGGGTTTGAGAATCACGTTCGTGCCTGGCAGGACGTATGGGAACCAGAAGCTCAGGAGCGTCTCAAGCCGATTCGGAACTTTGATCGTGCCAAGGCCGGCCTGGAAGAGCTGGCCAACCAGCTTGAGCGATGCTATGACTATTTATGCTGGGCGTGGAATCCACATAATAAAGTCGTTATGGTCGGTATGTATATCCGTGAACGCTGGCTGGAAGTGTGTAAAAGATTGTTCAATCTGACGGAATTTGAAGCCTACGAATTAGTTCAGATGAACGATCCTGCGGTCTTTAATACAATGAATCGCCTCTTGACCTTGGCACGGCGTGCTGCTGCAGACCCCGCGATTAAGGATAGCTTGTCTCTGCCAAGTGAAAAAGCGCTTGAGCAGCTGGCCAATACTTGGTTTGGGGAAGAACTCGAGGGATTCATAGAAGCGGAAGGGGATCGGCCTGCCGACGGCTTTGAATTTGGACCCACTTGGCGGGAAATGCCGGAGATGGTGGTGGGGATTATCAAGTCCTTAATGGGCGCAGATTACCCAACCACTGAAGACTCTGATTTCCAGGCATACCGGCTGGGGCGGGTCAATGAACTCCGCAGCACTTTAGCCGGACGAGAGAGGGAGGAGTTCGGCACCTGGCTTGAATTAGCAGAGCAAGTTCAACCGCTGAGTGAAATCCATGACTATTTATTGATGACTGTTCCCCTTTGTCATACCCGTTATGCCGCTCTTGAGGCTGGCAAAAGATTGGTTCAGAAAGGTATTCTGGATGGCTCTGAGGACACTTTATTTCTATACCGTGAGGAATTACTCTCGGCGCTAAGAGAAAATAGCCTCCATCCTGATTTAAAGGGATTGGTGGCCAAGCGGAAAGCTGAGCATAGCCGAAATTACTCCCTAATGCCGCCTCAAACCATTGGCAAAGCGCCCATGGTCCCCCCTTTGCATGTATTTCCGCCTATTGCGGCGGAGGGGATGAAGATTTTTCTGAAACAATATTCCCTCATTGAGGTACAAAAAGAAGTGCCGCTGGAACTGTCTGCCGAGGGGGAGTTATTTGGCACCCCGGGTTCTCCGGGTGTTGCCGAAGGACCGGTGCGGATTATCCATACGGCTGAAGAGTTCCACTTGGTTCAAGAAGGTGAGGTTTTAGTCTGCCCGCTTACCACGCCGACGTGGACGGTATTATTTCCGTATGTGGCAGCGTTAATCACCGACTCTGGGGGCGCATTGTCCCATGCGGCCATCGTTTCCCGGGAATACAGACTCCCTTCCGTGGTGGGAACGATTAACGGAACGAAGCTGCTGCATAATGGACAACGGGTTCGTGTGGACGGAGCGGCCGGAGTGATTCAAGTCCTGGATTAATAGATAAAGTGATATAACTAAACGGAACTAAACGGAGAATAATGAGATGAGATATGTGCGGCTGCTTCAAGAATTAAAAAAAGAAGACCTAGCCTTAGCCGGCGGCAAAGGAGCTAACCTGGGTGAACTAGTGGTGGCTGGGATGAAAGTACCCCAGGGTTTTGTCTTGACTGTTGAGGGATACCGTCGCTGTGTCAAGAATATCTCTTTACCGCAAATTAAGGTCACTGACTTACACACGTTACAAGAGGCAACATCTAAAATTCGGGTGGAAATAGAGAACACTGACCTACCCAATGAGGTCGCGGAAGAAGTTCTGGAAACTTATCGGGGGATGGGGAGTCCTGAGGTCGCCGTCCGTTCCTCTGCTACAGCTGAAGATCTTCCTGGTGCAAGTTTTGCAGGGCAACAAGAAACCTATCTTAACATCCAGGGGGAAAGTGAAGTTCTTAAGGCGATAAAGAAGTGCTGGGCTTCACTTTGGACTCCCCGGGCTGTGCAGTATCGTTCACTAAAAGGATTTGGAGAGAGTGAAGTTGCTCTGGCGGTGATCATTCAGGAAATGGCGCCACATGAAGTTTCGGGAGTGGTCTTTACAGTTAATCCTCTTTCGAATGATCCCTGTGAGCTGCTTATTAATGCCACCTACGGCGTTGGTGAGGCGTTGGTTCAGGGAGAAATAGTTCCTGATCAATGGCTGGCCAGACGTCCTGACGGCGCGGTTCTTCAATTCACTCCTGCTCCCAGAAGGGAACAATCTTCTTTGCCCTTCATGCGTACGCAGTACCCTGCCCGAGGGTGCTTAACTTCCCAACAGGTTCGGGAGTTGGTTCGTTTATGCCTTGGCATAGAGGAGCATTTCAATGGAGTGCCTCAGGATATCGAGTGGAGCTATGGCTTAGGGGAATTTCACCTGCTGCAAAGCCGGCCGATTACGACACTTAAGGTCAATTGATTTGCCGGGATGATTCCAGACACAAAACGTCATCTTTTTATAAGGTATTGGCACTTGATTTTTAATTAAGGGAATTAAGTGCCAATGCCTTATTTCATATCTTGAGATGCAATATAAATTTATTGCAAAACGATAAATGCTGTGTTAGATTAAAGCTGGAACTAAACTTATGAGGTGCTTATAGTATGAAAGGAACAACACTTTTTTTAAAGATAGCTGTGCTCCTTATTGGAATTCCGGTTCTGGCTCTGTGTATATTCTGGTTGCCTTCATTTGCAGGTTATTTGCCCAATCTTGTTTTAATCGGTGTGTATGGGGCGGCGGCAGCGTTCTTCTTTGCTCTGTATCAGGCTTTAAAACTTTTAAGCTATATTGATCAGAACAAAGCGTTCTCGGAATTATCCGTATCTGCTTTAAAAAATATAAAGAACTGTGCCATCACCATCAGTATTATCTATGCTGGAATCCTACCTCTCCTGATACCCATAGCTGAAGCAGACGACGCCCCGGGCCTGGCAGCATTCCCCTGCATCATTATTTTCGGCGCTTCTGTGATTGCAGTCTTTGCCGCCGTTCTGCAAAGGCTTTTAAAAGAAGCTATAGACATAAAATCCGAAAATGATTTAACTGTCTGAGGTGAATAATATGGCGATTGTAATCAATATTGATGTCATGTTGGCGAAAAGAAAAATGAGTGTAACAGAGCTTACAGAGAAGGTTGGTATAACCATGGCGAATCTTTCTATATTGAAAAATGGCAAGGCAAAAGCCATAAGGTTTTCAACTTTGGAAGCAATATGTAAAGCCTTGGAATGTCAACCGGGTGATATTCTGGAATATAGAAAGGATAGTTAACTTATCTGCTGAAGGTTGGTTTAAGATTTCATTATTAAAATTTATGAGGTAGACGCAATGTATGATGTTCTTATTATAGGGGCGGGCCCGGCAGGCTCTAGTCTTGCGCGATTAATTGGTGACAAATATAAGGTTTTATTAATAGATAAACGGGACTTGGCCAATGAGAATCCCCACAATCTTGCCGGAAAATGCTGCGGAGGATTATTAGCCCCTGATGCCCAGAAAATGATTGCAAAGCTGGGCTTAGGAATACCTAAAGATATTCTGGTTAATCCGCAGCTTTTTGCTGTAAGAACCATTGATTTAACAAATAATCTGGAGAGGCTCTATCAGAGATTCTATCTGAATATGGATAGGGAGAAATTTGATAGATGGTTGGTTTCTATACTCCCGAAAAAAGTTGATAAAAAGTTTAATTCGGTTTTTAAAGGCTTTGTTGAAATACCGGGCGGATATGAAATTAGGTATATTCATAACGGACAAGAAATATCGGCCAAGACAAAAGCTATTATTGGTGCTGATGGGGCTTTTTCAAAGTTAAGAAGGTTTCTTAATCAAGATATCAATAGTCCTGAAAAGTATATTGCAATTCAGGAATGGTATGAATGTCCCCATCATGTCCCCTATTTTACAGCAATTTTTGATGAAGAAATAAGTGATTTTTACTCTTGGATCATACCAAAGGAGAATTATCTGTTATTAGGTTCGGCTCTTAAACCTAAGGAGAAGGCCAGGGAAAAGTATGAACTGTTAAAAACAAAACTAACCCAGCGGGGCTTTAATTTTGATAACAAAATAAGGACAGAGGGCGCATATCTCTATAGGCCGAAAAAGGTATCACAGTTTTATGCAGGCAGGGATAGCATAGCCCTGGTGGGAGAAGCGGCAGGTGGGATTAGCCCCAGCTCTGCAGAAGGAATCAGCTACGCATTAAAGAGCTCTGCATATTTAGCTCAGAGTCTTGAAGAGGGAATCGATGGATTTCTGGATAGATATAAACTTAAGGTAAAGGGTATCAAATTAAATCTACTTCTTAAAAATTTAAAATCCCCGGCTATGTATAATCCATTGCTCAGACAGTTGGCTATGAAATCAGGTCTGCAAAGTATTGATAGAACAGAGTAAGTCGAATCAGTAAATTGACTGGTTACAGGATTGGTCTATGTATCAGAAGAACAGGGTATCCCGTCGTTTCAGACGGAATACCCTGTTCTTGCCTGTAGGATCAAAAGTATCATTTTAGATATGGGCACGGCGTTATTAAGAAAATTCATTAAAATAGACAGTTTGGCCAAGAACGGGTAAACTTAAACTGTAAAGAAGAGAAAAGAATTCCAACTTATTCACAAGAAATTGAGGTGTATCATGGATAGAAGAGAAGTACGAAAAGGGAGAGTTTTACAAAAGAAAAGCAAATTAGAGCTGCTGATTTACATAGCGACGATTATCTTTTCTGTATTATTTCTTTTTATCGGGAACAGTGTTGCGACTAAAGGGTTAACCGTTTTCAACGGTGACGATTTCGGTGAGACGGTTGTCAAGGCAAAGATTGAAGCGATTACGGACAGAATCTCAGACGATTACAGCCTTGCCGGTGATACCACCATGGTTAAAAATGTTCAGGTGACCTTTGAAGCAACCCTGCTCGATGGCGAAGAAAAAGGGGAAAGGGTAACGGGGACTCAGATCATCGACGGCATGCTTAATATAGGCACACCGGAAGTTGAGCAGGGCGACAAGGTTTTGCTTGTCGCTTATGAAGGTCAGCCAGAAATGGAATGGCAGTTCATGGAATTTGTCAGAACGGATAAACTTCTCATCTTCGGCCTTCTTTTTATCCTCGCGTTGTTAGTGTTCGGCGGTATCAAAGGGCTGAACACCATACTTTCCCTTGTTTTTACCTGTGCCGCCATTTTTATGGTGTTCATTCCAGCCATTCTTTCCGGGAAGAATATTTATTTATCAGCCATAGTGATCTGCTTGTATACGATTGTTGCCACCTATCTGATTATCAATGGGTTTAACAAAAAAACCCTCACAGCCATTCTGGGCTGCTTTGGCGGAATCCTTGTATCCGGAATATTAACCATTATTGTCAATAGGGTTCTTGAGTTAACAGGATATGTAGATGAGGAATCCATTTATTTGACCTATATATCAACCGGGACGCCCATAGATTTAAAGGCCATTATTTTTGCGGCAATCCTCATCGGTGCTTTAGGTGCAATAATGGACGTTTCAATGTCAATATCATCATCTCTTTGGGAAGTGAAAGAAAAGTCAGGAGCTACTTCTTTCAATACTTTATTCAGATCGGGAATGAATATCGGACGGGACGTCATGGGAACGATGGCCAATACCCTTATTCTTGCCTACATAGGAAGTTCTCTTTCTATTGTGTTGCTGCTCAGCGCGTACAGTACATCTTTAATATATCTACTGAACCGGGAAATGATTGTTGTAGAAATTCTGCAGGCGCTGGTAGGCAGCTTTGGGATCTTGTTTGCCATGCCCCTCACTTCCTTTATCTGTGCGATAATATATAAAGAAAACAGTGAACGGATTCATGATGAACCAAGTGTTAAAATCGAATAGGATTTATGAGCCAATCAGAAATAAAAAATGACCTCTAAACACAACAATCTGACCTGACCAGGGTTCGGATTGTTGTGTTTTTCAGTTACCGTGCCATAACTTAAGTCGTAAATTGATCTTATTTCGGGAATAAACGCAAAATTTAGGAGTGATTCCAGTTGTTAAGAATATGTTAATAAATTGTGATGAATTTGTTAATTGGTTTACAAGCTTATATTTCTTATAATTTTAATGAATAGGTCCAGGCGAAATAGGACACCATGGGAGATTTGGGAAAGGAGGTAAGATATGAATAGCGGAGTTGAGCAAGAAAAAACCGGTGTCCCAGGCGGAAAAAGGAAAAAAATCCCTAAACTGTATCTCATCGTAGGCCTTTTTATAGGATTGTTCGCCATACTTATTATTGGAGTACAAGGAGTGCATGCCTTAACAAAAGATTCAAGTTATTGTGTCTCTTGTCATGTTATGGAACCTGTTTATGGAACTTGGAGCCATTCATCCCACCGGGAAATAGCCGGTTGTAACGATTGTCATACGGATCAAACCAATTATGTAACCAAGAGCTATACCAAGATTACGGCAGGGGTTCAACACCTTTACCACAATACCTTCAGTGATCTGCCCGACAGTATTCGCATTAAAGATGGGAGTACGGAGCTGGTGCAGGATAACTGCTTAAGATGCCATGAGGACGTGGTAAGGAATGTCAATATGGATTCCAGCCGACGATGTTTTGATTGTCACCGCTATACCCCTCATAGCAACTATCGATAGAAAGAAAGGAAGGTAAGATTGTGAGAAAAGGTAAAATACTCATAGGATTGCTGGCTGCAATGATCATCAGCATAGTTGCCGTTGGCTGCTCATCGAAAACCTCGCAGCCCGTTGCTTTTCGGGCTGAAATCGCTCCTGGAACCTTATCTGTCGACGAGTACGCCAAGTATTATCCTAAACAATACGATACATTCATGAAAACTGCAGAAATGTCCAATGAAGGCAGCAAATATGGCGGTTCCGAAGAATTTGATAAGCTGACCCAGTGGCCCTTTTTGAAAGAGATTTTCGCCGGTTATGGATTTGCTATTGAATACAATGAAGATCGTGGCCATAACTACACCATTGAAGATGTCACCAAAATCAAACGAATTAATGAAAAAAGCATTGCATCTTGCTGGACCTGCAAATCGGCTAATGTAGCCGGTGTTGTCGAAGAGATGGGCGATGCCTATTATGGTGCTAATTTCCATGATCTGAAGGGTAAAATGACAGAAGGCATTACTTGCGCCAATTGTCATGATCCTCAGACTATGAATTTGGTCATTACCCAGCCACCCTTGCGGGATACTCTCACCCGCTTGGGCAAAGATCCGGACAAGTTGACCACTCAAGAACTTCGCACCATGGTGTGTGCACAATGCCATGTTGAATACTATTTCGCTGGCGATAAGAAAATTGTCACCTTCCCTTGGGATAAGGGCCTTACCCCCACTGACGTCCTGGAATATTATGAAGAAAAGGATTTCTCCGACTGGACACATGCGAAAGCCGGTGTGCGTGAAATCAAGGCTCAGCATCCTGAATATGAAACCTTTATGGGCAGTACCCACGCTGAAGCCGGTTTATCCTGTGCAGACTGCCATATGCCTTACACTATGAACGGCGGCGAAAAGATCTCCTCTCACTGGTGGACCAGCCCTCTTAAGCATATGAATGAGAGCTGCCTGACTTGCCATAGAGAAGGGGAGGAAGCGCTTAAAGAAAGAGTATTCTATACTCAGGACAAAGTTGCCGATATGATGGCTAAAGTAGGAAATGTCACTGTAGAAGCACTTGAAGCCATTGCTGAAGCCGACGCTAAAGGCGGAAACCAAGATGCTCTTAAAGAAGCCCGTGCCTTGCAGCGTAAAGGTCAATTCCTGGTGGATTGGGTTGGAGCAGAAAACTCCATGGGCTTCCATAATCCTCAGTTAATCATGGAAACCCTGAATACTTCCATGGACTATGCTTATCAGGCTATCAATAAGGCTACCGAGTCTATAACCGGTGTCGCAGCTCCTAAATGGGATGTAGAGGCTCCCAAAACCAACACAGAAACCATGAAAGTGTTACATGACAAGGAAAACGCCCCTAAGTCATAAGCAAAATCACCTGATACCCCTTTTAAAAGGACCTTCGCTATCCGAAATATGATAGCGAAGGTTTTTTTGTTTGCTTTTTGCGGTTGAATAGTTACGCAATTGTTATTATAATTAAGCGTGATTATTAATGCTCGGGAAAACTTAAATAAGAATATTGAGATTTTCAGCTAAAAGGTTTACAATCTAGATAGATAAAGATATTGATACTCTAAAATCATCGTCAATCAAATGTTAAGGCCGTCAAAGGTGGTGATAATTTTGCTGGATGAAGAAAAGGGCCTTTACAGCATTGGTACTGTAGCCGAGCTAATCGAGGAGCATCCTGAAACTCTAAGAGTATGGGAGAGAAATGGTTTAATTCACCCTAATCGGGATAAGTACCAAAGAAAATATTCCAATAACGACCTCTTGCGTTTAAAATTTATTAAGTATCTTATGAATGAAAAAGGATTGAACATCGCTGGGGTTAAGCAGATCACTTCTATGTATTCCTGCTGGTACAACCGCAATTGTAAAGGTGGCGGGATGAGAAGCAGCACCATACCTATTAATGAATCCAAACCTTGCTGGAAAATTGAAGGGACTTATTGTTTTATAGCTAGTGATAAAAGTGAGCTTTGCAGTACTTGTGAAATGTTAAAGACTTGCGCTAGCTCTTCAGATTGCAAATAGGCTGAAGAGCAGGTCTTTTTTTGTCTAAAAATTCAATATAATAATTGAATTTATATAAATGATAGTATTTATAGAACGGCCTCGATTTCAACTTGTTCAAGGACAAGAATGGAGAGATGGAACTGTTGAAGTAACCTAATAAATTGCAATGCTTGCCCTGATCCTGCCTTATTTAAAAAGGGCATTCTCTATTTTCCCTCTTTTTGAGAACCAGACCATGGTTCTCTTTTTATATTCATGTTTATTTGAGGTGATCCTTAGTCACTTTCTGTAGATATCTTTCATGGACCGGGCAACAGTAATTCGGCTGACTCCTGCAATTAAAGCCAGATCTTCTTGAGTTATGGAATTCATGTCCACATCAAGCTTTTGCAGTTTTTTATAGACATAGGCAACTTTCTCGGGTCCATTTTTAGAATGCATATGCACCCAATTCGATAGATTGGCGGCGTGATCCAGAGTGAGATTCTTCATAAGAGCCTGAGCAAAATCTCTATTGTCGTGAAAGAAATCTTCAATAAAATAGATGGGAAAATTACAGCGGGTTACATCTGTAAGAGCAAGCAGATGGGTAACCGGAAAAGGAAGACGTTCGAATAAAAGATGTGTCCCGAGAATATCCCCGCTTTTAAGCAGCTGAATCCCCTCTTGGGAGCCATCTTCCAAGACAGTAAAAGAAAACTCGATCCCCTTAACGATAATCTCAAAATTGGCATTGACAGAGTTGATCATTTGGGTTTGCTTGGCTTTTTGATAAGTGAGTGTAGCCTTGGCACAGAGTGCCTCACGCAGTTTTGGTCTCAGGGAGCGGCAAAAAGGATTGCCGGCACACTCTTTCATGAACATACACCTACCCCGGGACATATAAATTACTTTGTCATGTGAAACATATAACTAGAATCATGGCTTATTATATCAAACTACTCTTTTTTGGACAGTATCAAATGATACAACATTTTTGCAGCATTGAATATTAAACCTGTATCAATTGATATCGATTCATGACAAGAGTGACTGATACAATCAAATCATAAGTGATAAAAAGTTCAAGTGCAGCCCAGGTGCAGAAAAACAGGAGGTAAAGACATGGAAGCAAAGGAAAGTTCCCTATTGAATGCAAAGCTATCGCGACGAACCTTTGTGAAGGCATCTGCTGCCACAGCGGTGGTGGTAGGCGCTGCAACAACCAATCCTTGGAGTCCTGCCATGACCGCTTTAGCCGAAGTTGAGAAGAGCGATATTATAGCCAGCTCTGACGAAAAGGTTTTCAGTGGAGCTTGTCGGGGTAACTGTGCGGGGGGATGTTTTTTAAACATTCATGTACGTGGTGGCAAAGTGGTGCGTACTTCTATGAGGGAAATGCCCAACCCAGACTATAACCGGATCTGTGTTAAGGGGTTAACCCATATGCAAAGAATCTACCATAAAGACCGCTTAAAATACCCGATGAAGCGGATCGGCGAGCGCGGCGCCGGTCAATGGGAGCGTATCAGTTGGGACGAAGCCGTAACAACGATAGCGGATAAGTGGCAAGAATATCAAAGAGAGTATGGCAAAGAAGCTTTTGCGATTTACTGGGGTTCAGGCAATTACGGAGTTTTGAGCGGTCAAGGGATGGGGTGTACTACCAATCGATTGCTTAATGTGACGGGGGCATCCAATATCTCAATGACGGTCGATGCCGCTCATGGTCATAGCGCGGGTAACGCCCTTGGGTGGGGGCCGAACTTCACCCTTAATGAACTGGCCGACCTTAAGAATGCTAAAACTATCCTCTGCTGGGGTGCTAATCCGGTCATTTCCCAGCAGCAAAGTACTCATTTTTTGATGGAAGCTAAGGAAAACGGAACAACGTTCATTGTTATTGATCCGATCTACAATATTACTGCCTCCAAGGCGGATAAGTTCGTCCCGGTGCGCCCTGGCACAGACGGAGCATTGGCTTTGGGGATGATGAATATCGTAGTAAGAGAAAACTGGATTGATGTTCCCTTTTTGAAGGCCTCTACTGTAGCCCCCTTCCTGGTTAAAGAAGCTGATGGTCACTATTTGCGCCTTAGCGATTTAGGCCCCCTCGCTGAAGGTCAAAGGGATGATATTGTCGTGCGCAGTGCCGGGGGAAAGATGGGACTTCCCCAAGAGATTACTGATCCGGTGATTGAAGGGTCCTTTGAAATCAACGGACATAAAGTCAATACCGCCTATACCTTGCTTCTTCAGCGTATCGGGGAATATCCCCCCGAGAAAGCCGCGGAGATCTGCAATATTTCCGTCAGCCAAATTGAAGAAATCACCAAAATTTACGCCACCAACAAGCCTTCGACAATTTATCAGTATTTTGGTATTGATCACTATGTCAACGGACACTACAGCATCTTTGATATTTACGCCCTTGCTATGATTACAGGAAATTTGGGTAAATCCGGAGCTGCCTGTGGCATGGGCGAAACCTTGGGAATTAATTTTACGAACCTGGCAGGCACTCTTTTCCCCGCTGGTGCCACAGGTCCATCCCTGACCATGTCAGCCACGCAAATGGACTCTGTCATGAATGAGCATAAGTATGGCAATAAGGATGTTAACGTGAAAGGCATCTATATTACCAATGCCAATGTGGTTGCCAATAGCGCAGAGAGAAAATATACCTTGGACTGGCTCAATAAAATGGAATTCATCGCCGTAGCGGATATGAATATGAATGAAACTGCCCAGTATGCTGATATCTTGCTGCCGGTATCCCATTGGTTTGAGCAAGAGGAGGCTTTCTGCAATTACAGCACTCATCCCTATGTGATTTTTCAGGAAAAGGCCATTGATCCTCTCTATGAATGCAAAGCGGATTTTGAAATCAATAAACTCATCGCCCAAAAGCTGGGTTATGGGGAGCAGTTTAATCTGACTGAGATGGAATACCTGAACTTATGGCTTGATAACGACGAAGCCAGGAGATTAGGGATCACTCTGGAGGCTCTTAGGGAAAAGAGAATTCTTAAGTGCCTGCCTGGTGACCTTTATATTAATGGTGAAAATGGTGTGTTTGCTACACCTACGGGCCGTGCCCAGTTCTATGTGGAAAATCCCGCCCCCAATATGAATTATGATCAACAATGGGATATAGAAAAAGAACGCCTGCCCTATTGGGAGCCACCTAATGAAGTATGGCATGAGAACCCCTTGACTAAAAAATATCCCTTTACGATTATTTCCGATCATGTCCGTTTCCGCACCCATACCCAATGGTGGGATGTGCCGGCATTGCTGGAGCTTGATCCTGAACCTATCCTGAAGATCAGTTCGGAGGATGCCGCTCAATATGGCATTAAGACCAATGACCTAGTTAAAATCTATAATGACCGGGGCCATGTCGTCATGAAAGCGGCAATCAATGATGGATTGCCCCAAGGGGTCCTTACAGCACCAAAGGGTTGGGAAAAACACCAATTCAGAGAAGGGCATTTTGCTGATCTAAGTTCGCGGGTGGTTAATAAAGTCTGTGCCAATAGTGCCTTTTTTGATGTCTTAGTTGCCATTGAAAAGCTATAAAGGAGGAGAAAATGATGCGTTATGCCATGGCAATCGATTTAAAACGCTGCGTAGGCTGTCACACCTGCTCCGTAGCATGTAAAATGGCCAACAATCTGCCCAATGAAATTTGGTGGAACCGTATCCTCACCGTAGGTGGGGAAGCTATGGATACAGCTGCCGGGACCTTCCCGAACAATACCTTGGAGTATCTGCCGGTCAATTGTCAGCACTGCGCTAATCCGGCCTGTGTGAAAGCCTGCCCTGTGGGAGCCACCTATCAACGGGAAGAAGATGGAGTCGTCATCCAGGATTATGATAAATGCATCGGTTGCCGTTACTGCATGGTGGCTTGCCCCTACAGCGGGGTTCGTCAATTCAACTGGAAGAAACCTGAATACCATGTGGATTTTGCCGTAGGGGATGCCAACATCACTCCGCACCAATACAATACCGTATCCAAATGTACCTTCTGTGTTCACCGACTGGCGGAAGGGAAGAAACCGGCCTGTATGGAATTATGCATTGGACGGGCCCGTTATTTCGGCGATATTGATGACCCGGAAAGCGAAGTCAGCAAGGCGATCCAAGGCCGTACCTACTTCCACTTGCTCGAAGAAAAAGGCACCAGGCCGCATGTCTATTATTTAACTTAAGGGAGGTGTAACCATGGCTGTTGTAACCAATACGAAAAAATCAGGTGTGCTTAATCTGTGGAACCTTATCTTTGCCTCTTTCGCTGTCCTTGGAGTCGTGTGCTGGGGGCTGCAACTGAGCAAAGGTTTGCAAGTGACAAACCTAGGCACTCATAATATGTGGGGGCTTTATATCGTGGGCTTTATGATTTTTACGGGAGTAGCTGCAGGGTGCCTTTTATTTGCTGCTGTACCCTATCTCTTTAAGCTGGACGCTTTTAAACCCTATACCCCTATTGCTTCCTACCTGGGAGCTGTAGCCAGTATTGTGGCGGCTTCTTTGTTCATCATCGTCGATATCGGCAATCCGGAGAGAGCCTGGCTCTTTATCACCAGTGGGAACCTTTCCTCCCCGATGTTTTGGGACTTTATCATGCTGGCTTCCTACATGGTAATTTCCGTCATCTTCACTCGTCAGCTTCTCCTCGTCAAAGCAGGGAAGAAAGCGGAAGAGGCCCTTAAGCCCATAGCATGGCTCGCTTTCCTTGCTGGAATTCTCGTCACGGTAACATCCTTTGTTTTCTGTTTCCAAGTTGCAAGACCTCTATGGAACACCCCTGTTCAGCCCTTATCCTTTTTAATAGCGGCTTTGGTGGCTGCTCTGGCGGTCATGATCGTTTTAGCCTGTCTTTTAAATCGAAGTGAGTATATTCATATGCCCACCACCCTGTTGGCAAAAATGGGGAAAGTCGTTGCGGCACTGTTATGTGCAGAACTCATTATCGTAGCAACAGAGGTGCTTATAGGGCTTTATCCGGGAAGCGGTGAAGAACATGCAGCGTTTTCCTGGCTGGTTGCCGGAAAAGGGGCTGTGGGATTCTGGGCAGAGCTGGGTGCTTTGCTTGCAGCGATTGGAATACTGGCAATGCCGGGAAAAGCCCCTAAACGAGGCAGCTTAGCTGCCGGTGCCATTATCGCCCTGATTGCTGTATATCTGGTTAAATCCAATCTCCTTCAAGTCCAATTATTTAATCCGCTGCTCAACTTGCCCGGACCTCCGGTCTATGGGGGAAGCACTGGGCCTTATGTTCCATCTCTTATTGAGATCGGGCTTTCTTTAGGAATCGTGGCCCTGGGTGCTCTGCTTTTGAACCTTGGCTTGAGCAAGCTGAACCTGAGAACTTCCCGGCAATGAAATCTGCCTGTGCCTGCCATCCCTTGGCACTGACCTATGTAAAAATGAGAGGTAATAATTCGCAGAGAATTATTACCTCTCATTTTTTATAGATTTCTTTCATAGCTCTGGCAACGGTGATACGGCTGACTCCTGCGATAAGGGCGAGATCCTCTTGAGTAATCATCGTCATGTCGGTGTCCAGATCCTGAAGCAATTCATAAACCTTCTGGACTTTTTCTGTTCCGTTTCTGGAGCGCATACTTACCCAACGAGTCAAGTTATTCATCATGTCGAGAAGGTTTTCCATCAAAGCCTGGGCAAACACTCTGTTTTCCTTATAAAGCGTTTCCGCAACTTTTAAGGGAATACTGCATTTATGAACTTCGGTAAGTGTCATCATATTATATTCAGGGATTCTCAGGCTTTCAAAAAGTTGGCGGGTTCCCAGGACATCTCCTTTTTTAATTAGATGAATGAACTCTTGAGTTCCATCTTCGTGCAAATTAAAGGTGAAAAGAACTCCCTTAATGATCAGTTCAAGGTGGGGGTTGCCCTGATCCGTGGATTGTATTTGTTTAGGCATTTGGACAATAAGGGTGGAATGTTCGCAGAGGTAAGCCCGGGTTTCCGGATCAAGAGCATCACAGAAGGGGTTACCAGCGCACTGTTTTTTCATAATAACACCTACCCGCCATGATGATAAACATGAACAGTAATCCGTAGTAAGGATTGGGGTTTAATAAAATTGTGAAATATTTTGTTTGGGAGGCTATGCCTTAGGCTTAGTATCTGCACTGCCTATTAATAATACCATACTTCCGGTCACTATGTATTGAAGCAAATGATACAAAAGGATGTATCATTTGCTACAGAAACTTGTATCAAGTGAAGCGCTGGAAAATATCAGATGCTATCGAAGCAGTTTTGATCCCTTGCTACAATACAAGTAGCACCAAATGTACAATTTATCACTAAATATGAGCAGCAGTGGTGTAACTTAAGTGGGAGGGAATGAAATGAATCAAGAAAAGAACAGCCTCAATCCTAATCTGTCCCGCCGCACTTTCTTAAAGGCATCAGGAGCAACTGCGGTCACGGCGGGAGTCGTTGCTGCCAATCCCTGGGGAACGGCTATGACGGCTTTGGCTGATGAGGAACAAGCTTCCGCAGCGGGAGAGGAAGAACGAATCTTCAGCGGCGCTTGCCGCGGCAATTGTGCAGGCGGATGTTTTCTGAATATCCATGTGCGGAATGGCAAAGTGGTAAGAACCTCGGCCCGTGAAATGCCGAATCCGGAATATAACCGCATCTGTGTTAAAGGATTAACCCATGTCCAGAGGATTTATAGCAAGGATCGCCTGAAATACCCCCTGAAACGTGCCGGGGAACGGGGCGAAGGGAAATGGGAACGAATCACTTGGGATGAAGCCATCAGCACCATCGCCCAGAAGTGGAAAGGCTATCAGGATGAGTTTGGCAAATATGCTTTTGGAGTTATGTGGAGTTCGGGAAGCTATGCTGTGCTGAGTGGCGTCGGGATTGGCAGCGCTATCAATCGCCTGCAAAATGCCAACGGTGCCTTGAATATTACAGCAGCTGTAGATATGGCACGGGGACAAGGAACGAAACCGGCTCTCGGTCAAGGTACATTTGTTACAGCTAATGAACCCGCGGACTTAAAAAATGCCAAGACGATTTTCTGTTGGGGGGCTAATCCTGTAGGGGCTCAGCAGCAAAGCACCCATTTCTTTTTAGAAGCCAGGGAGAAAGGTGCCAAAATTGTCGTCATTGATCCCAATTTCAACGCCTTAGCTGCCAAAGCAGATATCTTTGTCCCCGTAAGGCCGGGTTCAGATGCGGCTTTGGCTCTGGGGATGATGCATATTGTGGTCCGGGAAAACTGGGTGGACGAACCTTTTCTGAAGAAATCCACAGGAGCTCCTTTCTTAGTGAAGGAATCCGATGGCAAATTCTTGCGGCAAAGTGATTTAGGAATCCATATCCCTGAAGGTGCCAAGGATGAACTAATTGTCTGGAACCAAGACTCTGACACTTATGGAACAGCCGATACCGTCAGTAACCCGGCGTTGCGGGGCTCTTATACTATCAATGGGGTTAAGGTTACGACAGCCTATGACCTGCTGTTGGAGCGCATTGCTGAGTACCCGCCGGAAAAAGCAGCGGAAATCTGTAATATTCCTGTAGCGCAAATCGAAGAGATCACAGAACTTTACGCCACCAATAAGCCTTCCGCAATCTATGAGTTTTTCGGCATTGATCATTATGTCAATGGCCATTACGGCTATTTTGCTATGGCGATCTTAGCCATTCTCACCGGAAATCTCGGTAAACCGGGAGCTTTTTGCGGCATGGGTGAGAACCTGGCCACCGATTGGATCAATATGGCGGGAACGATGTTTCCCAATGGGGCGAAACCCTCTCTTTCCGTACCTGTTAATATGCTCACTGAAATTCTGGAAACGAAAATATATGGTAAAACCCCCATCGATTTGAAAGGTATCTACTTTACCCATGTCAATCAGATC
This sequence comes from Desulfitobacterium sp. LBE, assembly GCF_007830365.1. Taxonomy (NCBI): domain Bacteria; kingdom Bacillati; phylum Bacillota; class Clostridia; order Eubacteriales; family Desulfitobacteriaceae; genus Desulfitobacterium; species Desulfitobacterium sp. LBE. Next base: position 4,626,706 of record NZ_VLKD01000001.1, read on the forward strand.
GGCAACGGCGCCGAGCGCAAAGCGACCCTGGAAGTTATGAAAAAGCTGGATTTTATCGCAGTCGCCGATCTGAATATGAATGAAACGGCTCAATATGCAGATATTCTGCTGCCTGTAGCCCACTGGTTTGAAGTGGATGATGTTTTTGTCAATTACAGCACCCATCCTTATGTGATATTGCAGGAGAAGGCTATTGAGCCTCTCTATGAATGCAAATCGGACTTTGAAATCTATCAATTGCTGGCGGAAAAACTTGGCTGCAGTGATGCCTTTGCCATGGATGAAGAGGACTATATGCGGTTGTGGATGGATACGGATGGTGCCAGAAAATTAGGGATTACCTTAGAGAAGCTTAAAGAAGAGAAAATACTCAGGGCTTTGCCCGGAGACCCCTATATTTATGCTGAAGGTGGAGTATTTGCCACACCTACAGGGCGGGCCCAGATCTATAATGAGGCCCCTGCTCCCAATAATAATTATGATCAGGTGTTTGACATAGCCAAAGAGCGCCTGCCTCACTTTGAACCGCCTCTGGAAGCTTGGCATGAGAATCCCCTCCATGAGAAATATCCTTTCTCGGTGATCCAAGACAAGGGAAGGTGGCGGACCCACTCTCAATGGTGGGATGTCCCGATGCTCAAAGAACTCAGCCCGGAACCCTTTGTGAAAATCAACCCTGCCGATGCGGCTGCCCGCAATGTTAAGACCGGTGATATCGTCAAGCTCTACAATGATCGGGGCTATGTCAAGATTAAAGCCATTGTGGATCGCGGAATTCAACCTGGTGTTTTAAGCCTGCCGAAAGGTCGGGAAAAACAGGAATTCATCGAAGGGCACTATCAGGATCTGACCTCCCGGGTGATGAATATCGTCTGTGCCAACAGTGCCTTTTTTGATGTATTGGTTCAAGTAGAAAAAGCTTAGGAGGGAAAAACGATGCGTTACGCCATGGCAATCGATCTAAAACGCTGTATAGGCTGTCATACCTGTGCTGTAGCATGTAAAATGGCCAACAATCTGCCCAACGAAATTTGGTGGAACCGTATTCTTACCGTAGGTGGGGAAGCTATGGATACAGCTGCCGGGACCTTCCCGAACAATACCTTGGAGTATCTGCCGGTTAATTGTCAGCACTGTGCTAATCCGGCCTGCGTAAAAGCCTGCCCCGTCGGGGCTACCTATAAACAGGAAGAAGATGGCATCGTCATCCAGGATTATGATAAATGCATCGGCTGCCGCTACTGCATGGTGGCTTGCCCTTACAGCGGCGTTCGTCAATTCAACTGGAAAAAGCCCGAGTACCATGTAGACTTTGCCGTAGGGGATGCCAACACTGCCCCGCATCAATACAATACCGTATCCAAATGCACTTTCTGCGTTCACCGGTTGGCTGAAGAGAAAAAACCGGCCTGTATGGAGTTGTGTATTGGACGGGCCCGTTACTTCGGGGACATCGATGACCCGGAAAGCGATGTCAGCAAGGCCATCAAAGGCCGCAGCTATTTCCATTTGCTCGAAGAAAAAGGCACCAAGCCGCATGTCTACTATTTAACTTAAAGGAGGTGTAAGCATGACAGTGCAAACAAAGACCGTCGTACCAACCACCAAAAAGACCCCGTCCAATCTGTGGAATATGATCTTTGCAGCTGTTGCCGTGCTCGGTGCAATCTGCTGGGGGCTGCAGCTGACCCAAGGGCTGCAGGTCACCAATCTCGGCCTGAATAACATGTGGGGCCTCTACATCGTCGGCTTTATGATCTTCACTGGGGTTGCCGCCGGAAGCCTGCTCTTTGCGGCAGTTCCTTATCTTTTCAAGCTGGCTGAGTTTAAACCCTATACCCGGATTGCCGCTTATCTGGGCGCAGTGTCCAGCATCGTGGCCGCCTCCCTCTTCATCATCGTGGACATCGGCAACCCGGAGCGGGCCTGGCTCTTCATTACCAGCGGCAATTTGACTTCACCGATGTTCTGGGACTTCCTGATGCTGGCCTCTTATATGGTGATTTCCATCCTCTTTACCCGTCAGCTGATCTTGGTCCACGAAGGCAAAAAGGCTGAAGGATCTCTGAAACCCATTGCTGTCATCGCCTTCATCGCCGGGCTCTTGGTCACAGTCACCTCCTTTGTTTTCTGTTTCCAAATCGCCCGTCCCCTGTGGAATACTCCGGTGCAGCCCCTATCCTTTTTAATCGCAGCCTTAGTGGCCGCCTTGTCCGTGCAGATGATTCTGGCAGCCATCCTGAATAAGAGGGGTTATATGGAGATGCCCATGGGGCTTATGGCGAAGATGGCGAAAGGGGCAGCTGTTCTGCTGTGCATCGAGCTGATCATCATCGTGGGTGAAATCCTTATCGGCCTTTATCCCGGAGGGGGAGAAGAGCATGCCGCCTTCCTCTGGCTGGTCAGTGGAGAAGGAGCGGTCGGATTCTGGGCGGAAATGGTGACCTTGGTGGCCGCCATCGTGGTTCTGGCCAAGCAGGATACCTCATCCAAGGCAGGGGGAATCTTGATCGGTGCTATATTGGCCTTGGTAGCGATCTATCTTATCAAATCCAACCTGTTGCAGGCCCAATTATTTAATCCCCTCATTACCTATGCAGGCCCGCCGGTTTATGGGGGGACAACAGGCCCATATGTGCCCTCCTTGATTGAGATTGGTTTGTCTTTGGGTATCATTTCTTTGGGAGCATTGCTTCTGAATCTGGGATTAAGCAAGCTGAATCTCGGAGTGGGCAAATAAAAGTAAGGAAAATATGTAAAACGCTGAAAGCCCGCATAAACACTATGTTTTTTGCGAGCCTTCAGCGTTTTTATTGTATAAAATGCTTATTGACAGCTAATAGATTATTTTATTTCATCAAAAAGATACTCGCAAATTACTTGATTCCGGGTGGATATAAGTGAGATGTGTCATATTTAGGAGTAAAAAACTGGGTAAATGTATGGTAATATGACAGAGAAGAGTAAGCTGGAATTGTAATCAAGCAGGAAATGAGGGGGAAGTAATTATGCTGGAAAAAGTGATGAAGGCGGCACATGCCATTGAAGAGACGTTGATAACCATAAGACGGGATATTCATAAGCAACCTGAATTGGCATTGCAGGAGTATAAAACGGCAAAGTATATAGCGGACAGGCTTGGAGCATTAGGGTGTGAAGTCACCGAAAATGTCGGGAGCACTGGGGTCGTGGGACTTCTCCGGGGAAGAGAAACGGGAAAGACCCTGGCTATCCGCGCCGATATGGATGCACTGCCGATCGAGGAAGCGGCCGAGCATGGATTTTGCTCCGCCACACCGGGAGTCATGCATGCTTGTGGCCATGATGCCCATATAGCCGTTGTACTGGGTGCGGCAGAAATTCTGTCCGGCCTGAAGGACTCTCTTGCCGGCAGTATCAAGTTGATTTTCCAGCCTAGTGAAGAATCTCCTATCGGGGGAGCGGACCGGATGATCGAAGAAGGGGTCTTGGAAAATCCCCATGTGGACGCAGCGCTGGGTCTCCATGTCACACCGGAGTTACCTGCAGGCCAAATGGGCTGTAAAGAGGGCCCCTTCTTTGCCTCAGTGGCTTATTTTACTATAGAAATTATGGGGAAAGGCGGCCATGGGGCATTGCCACAGCATTCGGTTAATCCGATTTTGGTAGCTGCAGAGTGTATTCAAGCCCTGCAAACCATCCCCTCGGCTCAAATTGACCCTATGGAGCCTTTTGTTTTGTCCATAGGCTCGATTCATGGCGGGCAAAAATCCAATATCATTCCCGAAAAAGTCACTATTGAGGGGACAGTGCGCTGCTTTGGGGACGAGTTGATGAGCCGCACCGGTCAGATTATGGAAAATCTTCTTCGCTCTATCACTTCAGCTTATGGAGCTGCTTATAGACTAAATTTCCGCTCAGAAGTGAAAACCCTGATCAATGATCAAGGAGTGATCCGATTGATCAAGGAAGCCGGAGAAGAAATCCTGGGAAAAGATCATACTCTGGCTGCCCAACCTGTTCTATTAGGGGATGATTTTGCATCCTTTAGCCAGCTTGTGCCATCTGCTTATATCTATTTAGGAGCTGGGTTTCCGGGGCAACCCAATCCTCCCCTTCACCATCCCAAATTTGACCTGGATGAGGGAGCGTTGCCCATTGGAGCAGCGCTGCTCAGCTATACTGCTCTCAAGTTCTTGAGCTGAATTCGTTGCTGAAACGGATCTTGACACTTTTTCTGTAAAAAGTATATAATTCATATATAAATACTATGTTTTAAACTGGGGTTGGGCGCATAAGAACTATGCATTGTTGATACCCTTAATTGAATTGCTAAAGGAGTGGGGCGATGAGTTACAATTTTGATGAATATATTGATCGTTACGGAACGGAAAGCACGAAATGGGATGCTTTTGAGAATCGTTTTCCCGGTTTGGACGCCAAGGGCTGTATTCCAATGTGGGTTGCCGATACGGATTTTCGAGCACCTCAGGAGGTCATCGATGCTATCGTAGCTAAAGCTGAATTTGGTATCTTTGGTTATCCCAAAGGCAAGGGGAAGTCCTTTGATCAGGCAGTCACGGGCTGGATTTTCCAACGGCATGGCTGGCAGCTTGATCCGGAATGGATAGTGCCCACGACCGGGGTAGTCCCTGCCATTACCCATGCTATTCAAGCTTTTACCCAGGAAGGGGATGGGGTGCTCATCCAGCCCCCCGTATATTACCCTTTTAAAAATACAATCCAAAAGAACAAACGGAGGGTTATTGAAAACCCCCTGCTCCTAGATGAAGAAGCAGAACAATATGAAATTGATTTTGCGGACTTTGAGCACAAGCTTAAAGATCCCAAAACAAAACTGTTCATCTTGTGCAATCCTCATAACCCGGTGGGACGAGTGTGGTCTGAAGAGGACCTGACTAAAATCGGCGAATTATGCCTTAAGCATCAGGTGCTTGTCTTTGCCGATGAAATTCACTCCGACCTGATTTTGAAGGGAAGCCGTCATATCCCCCTGGGCATGCTGGATGAACGATTTAATCAACATGTCATAACTGCCTATTCTGCCAGCAAGACCTTTAACTTAGCGGGGTTACAGACTTCAGTGGTCATTCTTCCCGAACGAAGGATTCGCCAAAGATATATTGAACAATTGGAGATCAATCAGGGGCGGGACATCAATATATTTGGTACTATCGCTTTAGAGGCTGCCTATACTCATGGTGCAGACTACTTGAAGGCATTTCTTGAGCAGGTCGAGAGTAATCTTGATTATGCCCTGGATTATACTGAGAAGCACCTGCAAGGAGTTCGCATTATTAAACCTCAAGGAACTTATTTGGTATGGTTTGATTTCCGGGGAACAGGTCTTACGGCGGATCAAATCGATGCCTTGATCATTGAGAAGGCCAAAGTGGCTGTGGATTTGGGACGCTGGTTCGGAGAAGAGGGAGCAGGTTTTCTGCGTTTTAACTTTGCTTGCCATCGTTCGACACTGGTGAAAGCCTTGGAGCAGATCAAGGAGGCTTTAAAGGCTTTGTAAAATCGATAGTCAGCTATTCCTGGAATGATGTAATTTCTAAAGATCTCCTCTTCGCTCAAAAAGCGCAGGGGAGATCTTTTTTGTGCCTAGAAATCACTACAAATTCAAGCATTCATTAGCAACACTAATGTGTCTGGAGGAAGTTATGGGGATGATCATCTTAAGCTGGTACGGGAGAAAATAAGCATTAAGCGGGCAGGTCCCATGTCTTAGCTATCAGACCGGAGTCTGCCCTCTACCCTTTCTGTAGCGTTTTTTTGGACAAAACCCTATTGGTATTCCTGACATCTTTAGGAGATGAGTTATTATAAAATAAAAGGGATAGAGTGCGGCTTATAAGCCTAAACAGCATTGTGAAAGGCATATCAAATGATATGGAAGAAACGATGGGTACTTTGCTAAAATAGGACTATGTCAAGGTACAAAAAGGAGAATAAAAATGAGTAATAACCGTCAAGAACAAGATGCAATGAATGCTTTTACGATCTCGGATTTCTTCCAACTGCTCTCGATCTCCCTGCGGCTCCCTAACCATGAATTGGCCCAGGCATTTTTGGACGGCAGCTATGGACGAGATGCCCTCTACATTCTTGAGGAGCTTTCCTGCACTCAGGAAGAGATTGCTTCAGTCCGGGAAGCCTTAAAGAACCTTGCCTCGACCGAGGAGGACGTAACCGCTTTCCTCATTCAGATGAGGCGGGAATATACCCGGCTTTTTGATGATCCGAAGAAACCGGCGGTTAGTATATACGAGACCCTCTTTGTGCATAATTCTGAAGACAAAGGAGGGGTCATGCTCTTTATGAGCCCGGCCGCCCTTGACGCCGAACGTTGTTATAAAAGTGCCGGGGTCAGCCTTGTTAAGCAATCCGCAGAACCTGCCGATCATATGGCCACGGAGTTGGAGTTTATGATGTATCTCTACGCTAAGAAGGGGAAGGCCTTACAAGAGGAAAGCGCTGAGGAATTAGCGGTGCTGGAAAAGCAGATTAAAGAGTTCACGGACCTTCATCTCCATAAATGGTGCCGGGCATTTTTTGATAAACTGGCATGTGAAGCCGGACTTACATTCTATCAAGGGTTATGCCGGTTAGGACAAGTAGGGCTGAGCAAAATACTTGCTTAAGTCATGGCGATATATCCTCAGTTAAGTGCATAAACAAAATTCCTTAGAATGAACAAAGGAGTGGGAAGCATGCTTTTTAATCACGGTGCAACTATGCAGCTTGACACAAATCGATGTCTGAATCAGCAGCACAATGGTGTGGAATGCAGCCATTGTGTTTCCCGCTGTCCGGGACAAGCTTTAATCCTCGCTAATCAGCAAATTTATCTGATCCAAGAGCGCTGCCTCGGCTGCGGACTGTGCTTTGCCGACTGCCCTACTCAGGTTTTCAGTTCTTCCCAATGGGATGAAACCACAATTCGCTCAGATGTGGAAGAGCAGGGAGCAAAAATCACTCAGATCTTCTGTGGCTCACATTCGGCTCCCTATCTTAGTAAAGAGGATAAGGAGAAGGGAGCGGTGCAGATTCCCACCTGCTTAAGCGCCTTGTCCAAAGGAGCTTGGTATGAATTAGGTTTGCTCACCGGAGTGGAGCTGCGTCTGGATGAGTGTCATGATTGTCCGCTGAAATCGTGTATCGAGCGAGTCAAGTTTGCCCTGGAAACAGCTATGGAATGGCTGGAAGCTTCCGGCCATACTCCGGATTTCACTCTGATTTATACTGCGGATAAAGCTAAAAAGCGCAAAAAGCTTCAGGCCGTATCCTCAGGATTAAAGGTAACTTCCCGCCGGGATCTGTTTTTAACCTTAATGGGCCGAAAGCATCAGGAGCAGCACAAGGAGCTAAAGGGAGCGCCTGGTCGTGAAGAAAACAAAAAAAGGGCAAGAATCAATGCCTTGCCTGATTGGCAGAAGCGTCTCGAAGATAGTTATTTCCGTAACTATCAGGAAGGAGGAAGTCCTGCTTATTGGCCTTTTATCCAAATGAGCACCGAATGTGTGAACTGTGGCATGTGTGCCAGGTATTGTCCTACTCAAGCGTTGAAGATTCGGGTCGAAGGGAAGGAGTGTATTCATTCCTTCACTGGTGGGCACTGCATAGACTGCCGCATCTGTATGCTGTCCTGTCCAACCCGAGCGATTCTTCGGGATCGTTTACCCAATGCCGCACCTTACGAGGAACAATCCATCTTCAAGGCCTCAGTGGGAAAATGCAAGCTTTGTGAAGCAGAAACTATCACCAGTCAGAATGATTTATGTTACTGGTGTAAGGAAGAACCCTCTCCGGAAGACATTCTTTCGGATGTTCGCCAAAAACTCTTTGGAAAGTTTGTGCCATGATGATCACCACTCAAGCTGAAAAGGTGAGGGGGTGGGTGATCCTCCCTTTTCTCGCCTGCTTTCTTTTACTTGTGACCTCTGTCTATCAACAGATAAGCGACAAACAGGATATATTAGCTCTCCTGCAGCAGGGAGAACCGGCTGCAACCCACTATGAAGAGCTGGAAGGTATTTATAAGACCTATGGGTTATACGATCAGGCTGGACATTTACTGAGTTATGGGGTTATTGCCAGTGCCTCAGGCTATGGCGGTCCCATCACCCTGTTGATCAATGTGAATCAGGAGGGCACTCTGAAAAACGCAGTCTTGGTCGAAGACTCGGAAACCCCCCTCTATCTGCGCAAGGTCCTGGAAGCCGGCTATCCGGAGAACCTGATTGGCAAAACCGTAACTCAGCCCTTGGCGGCCCATGAGGATATTGATAGTGTCAGCGGTGCAACACGCACCACGGATGGGATCATGTTAGCCGTGGAAAAGGGTATGTTTCAGGTAGGAAAGAATCAGTTGGGGCTGACAGTACCCCATCTGAAAACCTTCCATTTTCAATGGCAGGATGGACTTGTCCTGCTGATGCTTCTTGTGGCAATCCTGGCCTCTGCCCGCAACATGAAGAAACTGCGCCCCTGGATCTTGGTGGCGACGGTCTTTGTATTCGGGTTTATGGAAAATTCCTCCTTGACCATCGGCAATTATCTGAGTATCGTTGCTCTGAAAATGCCCGCCTTTTCGGAACGGCCCATTTGGTATGTGATTGTTATAGGGGTTCTGTTGGTCACCTTGCTATGGGGGAGAAATTTTTACTGCTCCTGGCTTTGCCCTTTCGGAGCGGTTCAAGAAGGTTTGTACAAGGCTCTGAATCTGGCCGACTACCGCCCTAACTCTCAGCTGATCTCCGGTGCTCGTAAAAGCCGCTGGTTGTTCCTGTGGCTGGCTGCTATGCTGGCCTTGTTCTTCAATAATCCCGGCATAGCCAGCTTTGAGCCTTTTTCAGTATTTTTTGATGGGGACGGCAATACTTCACAGTGGATGATGATGCTCTTGATTCTACTGTTCGCCATTTTTATACTGCGTTTTTGGTGCCGCTGTTTCTGTCCTATGGGAGTGCTTTTGGATTTTATTGCTTCCGGCCAACGAAAAGGGCAGCAGCTCTTCCGAAACAAGCTGGAGCCGGAGGAGGGAAAGACAGAAAAAGAAGAACGTCAAGGGGAGGAAGAACCGGGCTGGGCAGAACTGGGCCCGGTAGAAGGAGAAGCGCTTGAAGAGGGTGGGATGAAAAAAGAGGTTGCGGCAAGCCGGGCTTGTTCAGGGTGTCAAAAAGGTGAAAGCAAAAGGGAACAACCCCCCTTAAGCTCAGGGGATAAACTGGTGGCGGCAGCCTTAGCAGCTATTTGGATACTGATTATCGGTGCCTTACTTCAAAACATGGGGATAATTTAAAGCCCCCTTTCTATTCTCTGTCCACCCTACGTGCTATAATAAATGCATAAGCCATGCCTCAAAGGAGGAGTGTGTGTGACAGAGACGATTCGAACCCGTATAGAGAGGGAAGAAGGGGAGCGGCTTTCGCCTTATGCCGCCAAAAGCAGTGCAGCCAGAAGAATACGGGAAGAGGAAGAATGCCCTATCCGGACCAAATTCCAAAGGGACCGGGATCGGATTTTGCATAGCAAACCCTTCCGGCGGCTTAAGCATAAGACCCAGGTTTATATAGCTCCCAGCGGGGATCATTATCGGACGCGGATGACCCATAGTCTGGAGGTTTCTCAGATTTCCCGCACCATTGGCCGGGGGTTAAGTCTGAACGAAGATTTGATCGAAGCCATTTCCCTCGGTCATGATGTGGGGCATACCCCCTTTGGTCATGTGGGAGAAGAGGCCATTGCCAAGCTGATCGGGCGCTTTGAGCATAACGAACAATCCGTCCGTATCCTCACGGTTCTCACCGGGGAGGGCAGAGGGTTGAATTTAACTCAGGAAGTTCTGGATGGGGTGATCCATCATACAGGGAAGGGGGTCCCCTATACCCTCGAAGGGCAGATCGTCAAGACCGGGGATCGTATTGCCTACCTTTGCCATGATTATGATGATGCCTTGCGGGCAGAGCTCATTCACCAGGGAGAGCTCCCCGGGAAGGTGGTGTCTACTCTGGGGGATAGTCCCAGCCGTATGATCACTACGATGGTAGTGGATATGATCGAAAGCTCCCAGAACCAAGACTCTATCCGGCAATCCTCCCAAGTTGCGGAGGCTATGCAGGAGTTCCGGGTGTTTATGTTTGAACGGGTTTATAACAGCGTGATCCTCCGTGAGGAGCGGCGTAAAGGTGAATATGTTGTCCAGGCTTTATTCCATTATTACATGAAAAATCTACAGTTTCTCCCTCAGGAATATCTGGTTTGGGCCGGGGGTGATGCGGTCAAAGCCGTAGTGGACTACATCTCCGGGCTGACTGATAACTACGCTATTGATCTCTTTCAAAAATTCCTTGTTCCCAGATATTAAGAGGTGCATGCCGAAATAATCCAGGGTCTGTCGCCAAAAGACAGACCTTTTTTAGTGCCAGCAAAAAGGAGTGCCGCCCACTACCTGAAAAGTAGTTTGGCGGCACTCTCTTAAATACGAATGTTACTTCAAAATTAAGCTTTCATTGGCCGTTACAGGTGTTGATGTATCCAAACCGCCGAGAATAGCTGCCTTAAGTTCCCCTTCTAAAAGGAATTCCACCGAATCCACATCCTCAAGGGTGGTTAAGGAATTGACAATGCTATAGAGGACCATCTCTTCTCCTGTGGCCCCGCCCTCGAAATTCTCTCTGAAGGAATGGGACAGATTAAGGGTGGCGACACCGTCTTTAATCTTAACATCCAAAAGCTTGGTATCCTTTGGGAGGGGAGCCACTAAACCTGAAGGAGGATTTGCGAACTCCTTGAACATTCCGGCGATAACTTCTTCGCTTGCTGCTTTGGCCACGTTTATTGTCCGCTCAGTGGGAGCAAGACCTGTTGCATCCGACGTAGGGAAATACATCGTAACTTTCACGGTCTCTGCGGGAGCCGGTTCAACCGGGTCGGGGTTCTGGGGATCATTTACATTGGGGGGAGGGGGTGGGGGAGTATTCTTCGTGGTGTCATCGGATCCACAGCCTACTAAGCCAAAGGTTAAGAGGAATATGGAAAATGCGATCATCAAACAGCGGAATTTAGTCTTGCACATAGGACAGTCCACCTTTCTGAGTCATTTTTGAAGTTTAGGATCATGGTGCAGCCTGACTCATCTATGTATAAAGTTTAAGCATTGATTCCATTTTAGCACGAAAAGCAGAGGAGGAAAAGCAATACGGGCGCAGATAGCACGACAAACGCATGAAAATCTTTATCCACATAGCTCCATGTATGCCCATTAAAAAATTACATACTGAGAATTTGACCCATATATTTGGCAGGATTGGAACAAAAGGCATACCGCTTACTTTTCAATGAAGCTCTCATTCCTATATCTAATAGCTTCAAGATAGGCAAACACATTTTCCGCAATATATTCAGATTTAATGCTGCATTTTTATCCAAGGTTGTGTTGTTATCCTCTCGAAAGGTTACGTCCAACTGCCAGTGCATACTTTCTATGGCCCAATGTCCTCGCACTGCTTTGGCAAAGAGTTCTGGCTGGACAGGCAGGCTGCTGATATAATATCGCTTTTCCTCTGTGACTTTTCCCTGTTTTTCGATGGTTTTGACGACCATTCCTATGCTCTTGAGCCCTTTCCATCGTTCTTTGTCCGCTAGCCATGAAACATCTTCACTTTGATAATAGTCCCGCTTTTCCATCTGACTCCGGGCTTTTTCTAGGGTTCTTGTATGTCCTGACCCTTTTTTAAACTCTTCTTCCTCAAAGTAAAGCGCGATGTCCTTATATAAATTGGCCTGGTTTTCTTTGACCGCTAAGACATAATCCGCTTTTTGGTTTACGATTTGTTCTGCAATCTTGGTTTGAGTTCCCATGGCATCTATCGTGATCACGCTGTTCTTTAGGCTTAGAGTCTTGAGCAATTCCGGGATGGCTAGGATTTCATTTTCTTTTTCTTGGATTGTTTTTTGTCCAAAACATACTCCGTCGTCTTTGGACCATGCAGACACGACATGCAGAGCCCGTGTTTCATTGACCCTACTTCCGCGCATGGTTTTTCCGTCGATATTAATGATTTTCTTGAGCTTTTCTCCTTCCCCGCGGCTTAACATGTCATTCCATGCTGCTTGTATTCCCCCCATGGTCTCTGGAGTAATTAAGCCCATCACTCGCTGTAGTGTGTCGTGGGACGGTATTCCATGAGGGATGTCTAAATAGTTACGTAATAGCTCCTCATGGGATACTGCAAAAATCTGTATTTCTTCCCATGTATCCGCATTCCCCAGCATTCCAAATAAGACGATAACCACGATGTCCATGAGTTTGTGCTTTGTTTTGTGGGCCTGCCTTGGGTCGTTGATCTGTTCTATTCTTTTGAATAGTTCCTTCATGGCAATCTCCTCCTATTCCTTAGGAAGATCTTACCATGCTTTTTGCTTTTTATTAATGATATTTTTCATGCGTTTGTCGTGGCGCAGATAGCGATGAGAAGAAAGAAAAAGTCGAAATAAAGGAGGAAATAGTTAAGGAAGGTAGAATAATATTTATAGACTCTAAATATATCTAGACTATATATTGTACACCAAAAAAGTCTGATTTTAAAGGGAAAGTGAAAAAGAGGATTCTTGAGTTTTTTGGCGAAACAATAAATGTATTATTATCTTGACAATCTGTCAAAAATATGGCATAGGGGTGGCGAATTACAAGCAGTGGACTACAGAATTCCTGAGGAGATCGTTGAAGAAGTCAGATTGCGTTCCGATATCGTGGATACAATTTCCGAATACGTACGGCTTCAACGGAAAGGGAAGAATTACCTGGGTCTCTGTCCGTTTCATGCGGAGAAAACCCCGAGTTTTACGGTGACCCCGGACAAGCAGATTTTTTATTGCTTCGGTTGCCATACGGGCGGTAATGTATTTTCTTTTTTAATGAAAAAGGAAAACTGGAATTTTGTCGAAACGGTGGAGCATTTAGCTCAAAAACACGGTATTGTTCTCCCGGAAAAAGAGCTTTCACCCCGTGAGAAAGAACAACAAACCCGTCGACGTCGTTGGGAAGAGATTCACGATTGGGCAACGGGTTATTTTCATGAGGTCCTGCTGCATAGACCTGAAGGAGAGCCTGGAAGGCAGTACTTTCAGCAGCGAGGGATGGACGAGGAGACCATCAAGCAATTTCGTTTAGGTTATGCCCCCGATCGATGGGACGGACTGCTTGAGGCCCTCAGCGCCCGGGGAGTAAGCCCCCAGGAGTTAGCTCAAGCCGGGCTTGCCTTAGAGCGAGACCAGTCGGAGGGAAGGTCCCGTGGCTTTTACGACCGTTTTCGAAAAAGGGTAATATTTGCCATACTTGACTCCCGTCACAAGACCATTGGCTTTGGCGGGCGGGTCTTAGATCATTCTACACCAAAATATCTGAATTCACCAGAGACTGCTTTTTTTAATAAGGGACATCATTTATACGGAATGCACCGAGCTCACCAGGGGATCCGGGAACACGGATTTGCTCTTCTGGCGGAAGGTTATATGGATGTTATCGCCTTACAAAAAGCAGGCTTCAAAAATGCAGTAGCTTCTTTAGGAACGGCCTTAACCCGGGATCAGGCAAAACTGATCCATCGCTACACTGGGCGTGTGGTGGTTGTTTATGATTCGGATCAGGCCGGCACTCAAGCAACCCTTCGGGCGGGTGAGCTATTGCAGGACATGGGTTTTCGGGTAGATATATTAAGGCTGTCCGGGGCTAAGGACCCGGATGAATATCTTAAAACCTTCGGAGTGGAAGAATTTAATAAAGCGTTAGCTCAAGCGGAACCCTATATTCAATTTAAATATCAGGTCCATGTCCAAACGAAGCCAACCCTATCAGCTCCGGAGAAAGCAGAATTGGTCCGAGAATTAGCACCGGATATCGTCAAAGTGCAAAGTCCTGTCGAGCGGGAAGGGTATGAGCGGTTTTTGAGTTTGGAGCTGGGTCTGACCTTAGATAGGGTTCAAGAGGAAATTGCAGGATTTGACCGGAAACCTTCGAAAAAGGCCTCTGGAGAGGAATTATTTCGTAACAAACAGGATATTTCTGTAAAAAACAGGGATAATATCAATAGGTGTGCAAATCCGACTCCGAGCGGAGCGTCAGTTCCTGATGGAGTGATTCGAGCTGAGCGAGTTTTGTTGCGTCTTTTGCTTGAACAATTAATTCCTGTCTCAGAATTCAAGGATCAATGGGTCGAGGGATTTTGGAAGGTAGCGTATCATCAGCAGATATTTGATTATATTGAAAAAGCGCGCTGTATCGGCAATGGAGCTTTGTCGGGTATGGAATCGGGCCCTTTGCAAAGCAAAGTAGCCCAGATCATGCTGGAAGACATGGAACTAGCCAACCCGCAACGACTTTTTCATGATTGCATGAAACAGATTCATTCGATGAGCGAAGAAGAAACTGTGGAAGAGCTTCAGGCTCGAATGGTTGAATTAGAAAAATCCGGCGATTTGACAGGTGCTTTAGCCCTGTTAAAAGAGATAGGAGAGCGGTTGAGAAGTGGCGAAAAGTAAGGTCATGAGCACACAAAAAACAGAAACCAAGAAAGGAGGGGAATCTATGAATGATGACCAATTGAAGGTCGATGCGGTAAAAGAACTGATCCAAAAGGGCAAGAAAAAAGGTTCTTTAACCTACCGGGAGATCATGGATACCCTCCAAGGAATTGAGCTCACAGCCGAACAGATTGATGAAGTGTATGAACAGATTGGCCGGATGGGGATTGATATCATCCCTGAAGCGGGTGAAGTGGAAGCCTTGGAAAAGGTCACGGACGAAATCCCCGATGATGTGGATGACCCTGATGTTGAGGAAGAGGTGGATGTGGATCTTTCCATTCCTGAAGGGGTAGGAATCGATGATCCTGTCCGCATGTACCTTAAAGAGATTGGCCGCGTCCCCCTTCTTACTGCTGAAGAAGAGATTGAACTGGCCAAACGCATGGAACAAGGGGACGAGAGCGCTAAACGCCGTTTGGCTGAAGCCAATTTGCGCCTCGTTGTCAGCATTGCCAAACGTTATGTAGGCCGGGGGATGCTTTTCCTGGATTTGATTCAGGAAGGTAACCTGGGACTGATTAAGGCTGTAGAGAAATTTGATTACGTCAAAGGCTTTAAGTTCTCAACCTATGCCACATGGTGGATTCGCCAAGCCATTACCAGGGCTATTGCCGATCAGGCAAGAACCATTCGGATACCTGTGCATATGGTGGAAACCATCAATAAGCTGATTCGGGTATCACGCCAACTTCTGCAGGAATTAGGACGTGAACCAACCCCTGAAGAGATCGCTGTACAAATGGATATTTCTGTAGAGCGGGTCCGGGAGATTATGAAGATTGCCCAGGAGCCGGTATCCTTGGAGACACCGATTGGGGAAGAAGAAGACTCCCATTTAGGAGATTTCATTCCTGATGAAGATGCCCCGGCCCCTTCGGAGGCAGCTTCCTTTATCCTGTTGAAAGAGCAATTGGAAGAGGTCTTAGAGACCCTGACTCCCCGGGAAGAAAAGGTTCTGCGTTTGCGTTTTGGCCTTGATGATGGCCGGACCCGGACTTTAGAGGAAGTAGGCCAGGAATTCGGCGTAACCCGGGAACGGATTCGCCAGATCGAAGCCAAAGCTCTGCGCAAGCTTCGCCATCCCAGCCGCAGCAAGAAGCTCAAGGATTACCTGGAATAAAAAACTCAAATATAAAGCTTGACTAGCTAATACGAATCTCGTATAATAAACTCTGCGAAGGGCATTCCTCGATAGCTCAATGGTGGAGCAACCGGCTGTTAACCGGTAGGTTGCAGGTTCGAGTCCTGCTCGGGGAGCCATTTTTTTATTGGGCCTATAGCTCAGCGGTAGAGCGGCCGGCTCATAACCGGTTGGTCCTAGGTTCGAATCCTAGTGGGCCCACCATATACGAAACCTGAGGCACGAGCCATGAGATTCGTATAGAAATCCAGGCCCGTTGGTCAAGCGGCCTAAGACACCGCCCTTTCACGGCGGTAACACGGGTTCGAATCCCGTACGGGTCACCACTTAAGAACGAACGTAGCGAGATGTATGAAGCATCTCGCTATTTTTCTATGAGTGATAACCTCTTGTTGATAAGCGCTAGCTTCTTGTTGGTGAGTGCTAGCCTCTGATGGAAAGGAGTTAACCTATGGCTGTTTCCGTGAATTTAGGACCACGCCTTCAACGTGTGGCTGCATTTGTTCCCGAAGGCTCCCGGCTGGGAGATATCGGAACGGATCATGCCTATTTGCCCATATTTCTCTGGGAAAATCACAAGATTATCAAGGCTGTGGCAGTGGATGTGCACGAAGGGCCTTATCGATCTGCTTGCTCTGCCATCGCAAGCCGGGGCTTGCAACCGGTCATTGATGTCCGGTATGGGGATGGTTTAAAGCCCATTCAGGCGGGGGAAGTGGATACTCTCACCTTAGCCGGGATGGGCGGAAATACGATGCTGGAGATTTTCGCCGCCCGGCCGGCTGTGATGTCTCAGGTTAATGAGCTCATTCTCCAACCCCAGGGGGCTGAGGGGAAAGTGCGCCTGATCTTGCTGCAAGAAGGCTGGCGGATGAAGCGGGAAGAGTATGTGGCTGAGGAAGGCCGAATCTACGGCGTGATGCATTTTTCACGCCGGGAAGGATATACCCTGGCGGAGCTGCAGTGCAAAATGCAGAAGTGGCTCGATCAGGTTGGTGCGGTGTCGGATGATTCACAACTGAGCGAATGCATCCTCACTCAATGGATCTGGGAATGGGGTCCTCTTGCTTTGGAAGATCCCGGTGAAGAACTTAAAGTGCTGATCCTTGAGCAGGTGCAAACCTTCCGGAGAACCATCCTTGAAATGCAAAAGTCCAGCCGGGAGAAAGTGCAAAAGCGCATTCAGGAGTATATCATGTCCATCAAAGTAGTGGAGGAGTTGGTGAAATGCCTGTTTCCGTCGGTTTAATCGCCCAGATCATTGAAAGGGTTGCCCCCAAAGCCTGGGCTGAGGAATGGGACAATGTGGGGCTCCTGGTAGGGGATTTTGCCGCTCCTGTCGAGCGGATTCTGGTGGCTTTGGATGCCACGCCGGAAGTTCTGCAGGAAGCCCGGGAAAAGGATGTGCAGCTCATCGTAGCTCATCATCCTATCCTGTTCAGAGCCCTGAAAAATCTCCGCTCTGACAACCAAAGCGCAAGACTGCCGATCCAAATGATCCAATCAGGAATTGCCTACTATGCCGCCCATACCAATTTGGACCAGTCCCTCCTGTCTTCCAGCTGGAGTCTGGGAAGGGCCTTAGAGTTGGAAAAGATGGAATATCTTAAGCTAACTCATGCGGAAAAACTCGTCAAATTGGTAACCTTTGTTCCTAAAGACCATGCCGAGGCAGTTCGCCAGGCTCTCGTAAACGTTGGAGTCGGGGAAGGCATCACCGACGGACCTCATGCTTCTGAGTATACGGAGTGTTTTTTCACGGTGGTGGGAACAGGGATGTTCCGTCCTTTGAATGATGCTCATCCCACTATTGGTGAGGTTGGCGAATTGACGCGGGTAGAGGAGATAAGGCTGGAAAGCATTCTGCCGGAGAACCGCATCGACCGTGCAGTGAAAGCCTTGCTGAAAGCACACCCTTATGAGGAGCCGGCCTATGATTTAATCCCTCTCTACAATAGGGGAGCAAGCCGGGGTTATGGTGTCATCGGTTATTTAAAGGTGCCTGAGAGCCTGGGCAGTTTTGCACGTAAATTATCCGCCGGTTTGAGAAAGCTTGCTCCTGCCTCCTTAGCAGAGGAACCCAAGGTGCGCGCTTCTGGAAACCCGGAACAGATTCTTCGCAAAATAGCCATTGTTAATGGCAGCGGCGGAAGCTTTATCTCCCAAGCCCTTTTCAAAGGAGCTGACCTCCTAATCACCGGGGATGTGGATCATCATGAAGTCCTGGATGCCCTTGAAGCAGGGCTGCCCATCATGGATATGGGGCACTTCTGGGGCGAAATTCCTATGGCGAAGACCCTGGCGGAGCATTTAAAAGCAGAGAAAGCCCTGGCAGGGGTTGAGGTGATCATCAGTCAAAAAATGAAAAGCCCATGGAGGGAATTGAATAGTTAGAGGGTGCGGTGGCATTTCTATTTTAATAGGAGTGCCCTTTTTGCTACGTAAGGACACTGTCATGACTTTCCGATAGCAGTAAAATACTGAATATTATGAATATAAATTATTGACAGGCAAAGTCTTTTGATGTAGAATAATATCATGAGAAATCCGAAATAGTTCTAAATATTATAAAGTAAAAACTAAAAAAGAGCAGGGCTTTTTAGCAGAGTGATTCGAATCACGGACTCAGATACAAAAAATATGTTAGACTTTAATTATTGAAAGTTTCCTCTAATACCAATACATTTTTGGAGTCAATACATTGTTTTCGAGAATTATACGAAATGGAAATATAAAGGAGGACTACATCATGAGTCGGACAGAATTTTTACGCCAAGAGCGGGACCGCATTTTAAAGCAACTATCGCAAGGTTCGGAGAATAAAGCCAAACTGCTGACATCCCTTATGGATATTGATGCTGAAATGGAGCAATTGCGTCAATCAGGGAAAAGTTTCGCTAAAAGTTAGTTGGTTGGCTATTGATCCATTTAAATCTATTTGACCAAAAGGCCGGAATCAAGTAAGATAGTTAAGCAAAGTTAATCAGATGGTCGCGGAAGTAAGAACCGAAAGGTTGCTTCTGAGGAAAGTCCGGGCTCCATAGGGCAAGGTGCTGGGTAACGCCCAGTGGGAGAAATCCTAAGGACAGTGCAACAGAGATATACCGCCAAACAGCGGCCGGTCCGATGACTGACTGAGCGTTTGGTAAGGGTGGAAAGGCGAGGTAAGAGCTCACCGGCAGCCTGGTGACAGGCTGGCCCTGCAAACCCCACTTGGAGCAAGACCGAATAGGGAGACTATAAAACGGCCCGTTTTTGTCTCCGGGTAAGGTCGCTTGAGGCCGTTGGTAACAACGGTCCCAGATAGATGATCATCACCTTCTGAAAGGAAGGAACAGAACCCGGCTTATAGATTGGCTTTGCATTCATTTACGAATGAAGGGGAACTTGGGATTTGCATAATTATGCATAGGAGTTTTCCTCTATATGACTCATGTTTAGCATAGCAAGAGGGTTGTCGTACTACGGCAACCCTCTCGCTATTTTCAGATAGTAATATAAGTTACAAAAGTTACCTTCATAAAATGGCAAATACATCAAGGCTCAAAAAATTGGTTTTGTATAGATCTGCACTGCCAGGAGAAAGCTATCTGCAAAATAACTTTCTAGAAGGTGTAGGTATGAAAGCAATAGTTTATGAGGGAATTCGGGATGTTAAAGTTAAGAATGTCGGAGATCCGGGAATACAGAAGCCTGACGACATCATTGTCAAGGTCACATCCACAGCCATATGCGGCTCGGATCTTCATCTTATTCACGGTATGGTTCCCGGTATGCCCGAGGGGTTTGTTCTTGGTCATGAGACCATGGGCATCGTAGAAGAGGTAGGCGGGGATGTGTACAACATTAAAAAAGGAGATCGGGTTATTGTGCCTTTTCCTATTGCCTGCGGACATTGCTGGTACTGTGAGCATGACCTGTGGAGTCAGTGTGATAACGCGAATCCTGAAGCCGAAGTGGGAGCGTATTTTGGCTACAGCAATACTTTTGGCGGTTATGATGGGGGACAGGCGGAGTACCTGCGAGTTCCTTACGCCAATGTGGGGCCTAAAGTGGTTCCGGAGGAATTAACCGACGAACAGGTCCTCTTCTTGACAGATATCCTGCCTACCTCTTACTGGGGAGTGGAAATCGGCGGGGTAAAAAAGGGCGATACAGTGGTGGTTCTGGGCTGTGGGCCGGTAGGTCTGCTGACCATCAAATGGGCTATTTTCCAGGGGGCCAAGCGAGTCATTGCCGTGGATCATATTAGCTACCGGCTGGATCATGCCTATAGATACTATGGGGTGGAGGTCATTAATTTTGAAGACCACGACAACACCGGCGAGTATATTAAGGAGATAACTCACGGAGGTGCCGATGTGGTGATCGACTGTGTAGGTATGGATGGTAAAGCGTCCACCTTTGAGAAAATGGAGACCTTGCTTAAGCTCCAAGGGGGCTCCAAATCAGCCATTGAAATTGCCACTCAGGCAGTGAGAAAAGGTGGAACCGTAGCTTTGGTAGGGGTCTATGGTTCGAAGTATAATTTGTTTCCTCTGGGGGATTTTTTCTCCAGAAACATTACCTTGAAGATGGGGCAATGCCCGGCCCATTCCTATGTGGAGCCGATCATGGAATTGATCAAAACAGGCCGGTTTGATGCTACAGATATCATTACTCACCGGCTTTCCCTAGATAAAGGGGAACATGCCTATGAGATTTTTGACGAGAAAAAGGATAACTGCATTAAAGTTGTCTTGAAGCCATAGAATCCTATTTGCCCAAGCGCCTAAAAGTCCATGGGCTGCCGCCATCCTGGTATAGGAATAAGAGAAGTATTATGGTAAAATGCTGACAGAGGAATCTTTAAAGGTGGTGGCAAAGTGGAGAATGAGCGGCTTATTCTAGAATTGCTGCAAGGCATTAACCAGCAAGTTCAAGGCATTGACCAGCGAGTTCAAGGAATTGACCAGCGAGTTCAAGGAATTGACCAGCGTGTCCAAGGCATTGATCAGCGCTTAAGAAAGGTAGAAGTGTCCATCGATGATATTCGTAAAGACATTAAGATTCTAGCTGAAGGCCAAGTGGCTCATCGTGAACAAAATGAAAGAGAACATGAACAAATTATTCGGCTTATTGATGACAAAACTGTTGTATTAGAAAAAGCAATAGTTCATAACTCTGTGGACATCAGAGAAATCAAGGAAGAACGGGATGAAGTCTTTGAGGTTCTCAGCAAGCGCAGGGTCCAATCCGTGAGCTGATGGATCAAGATGTGCTAAGATGGATATAAAATTAAATTAAGATAAAAAGGGACGGACCAAAGCGTATTTTGCTTTGAACCGTCCTTTTATTTTACTCAACCTCGATCTTATCCACATCCACAGCGTAGTCAGCCACCACGATTAGGCCCGCATTGCCTTTCAGGCTGGGGTCATTGACCACGGTATAAGGCTTGCTGTGTTTGCGGGCGATTTTTATATATTTATCACGATATCGATAAGCTAAATCCCCGTTGAGAAGAAGGCGGGAGGCCCGGGGATCTTTAAGCGCTTCTTCGATTTCAGGATAGACATGGCTATCATCTACCTGGTCTTTGGTAAGCAACCTGATGATTCGTTCACGGAATTGACCAAGGTGCTGCACTTTCTCACTGTGTTTGAGCTCGGGCGTTCCGTGCAGGCCGACCATAAGGCGTTGTTCCAGTTCGTTTTGCTTCTCACTCATTGTGATTCCCCCTTGTCAAGGAAACTTCCGTAGTAATAGGCTTTCTATTGAGGAGCCTAATTATCCTTCTATAGGCAATCTAAATAATAGGTTGAGAAATCTTACGATGAACTTTGGCCAGACGGCTATTGCGAAGATAGAGGAGAAAATCTACCGAGACCATAAGCAGGTTCAGTATATAAAGGTAGATTACCTGATCGTACTGGTAAAAGAGCTTGTGCAGAATGCCGGCGATATAACCGAAGATCAGAATGATAAGAAAGAAAGGGCTTTTTCCTTCTATCGACCGGGATACATAAGATTTGTGAATGGAGAAAGGCCATGCAGCTCCAAAACTAAGGAGCATAAGGGCTTCAAAGATACTCACATAGATGCCTCCTAGGTATATAATGTGTAGTTCAGACTGGTTCTTTACAGAACGTATGCTTAAATTATACACCTGGTTTTGAGAACTGTCTCAGATAGTTAGATTTTCGTAAAATTCCGAAATTTCCCAAAAGTTTGCTTTACTATTGTCAAAGTGAGAAGAATAGGTTTACACTTAAAAAGATAGTGCACACATATTGCATAAAATGAGACAAGAGCATGCAATACTTAAGAGGTGTAAGGAGGAATTTCTATGAAGATCAGCACTACGGCAAAGGCGGGGGCATTAGAATCCAATGATGTACTGGTGACTGTGATGCCCAATGATCAAGGCGGGGTTCAAATTCAATTGGAAACCAAACGAGTCATCCTCAAGCAATTCGGTAAGCAAATCGAGGAAGTTGTGCGGGACAAGGTGGCTGAAATGGGTGTAGATAATGTCATCGTTAAAGTCCAGGACAAAGGTGCCTTGGACTATACCATACGAGCACGTGTTCAGACGGCTTTGGAGAGGGCCCTCGCTTCAGAAATGCGTTGAAGTTTTGATAATCGAATTTCGAAACGGTGTTTTATTTTTTGTGTTTTTCTTATGAAGGGAGACGTTTTTAATGATAAAGAGAAGAAGAAGTCTTTTAATACTATCCGGAAACAGTCCAAAAAGCATGCAAGATGCACCTGTGTTTGATCCTGATGTGGTTCTTTTTGATTTGGAAGAAAGAGTCGTTCCCCAGGAAAAAGACAGTGCTCGTCATCTGGTCAAAGAAGCACTCAGTTTCTTGGACTACTCTAAGACAGAAGTCATGGTTCGAATCAATCCGCTGGACACCGAAGACGGGCAAAAGGATATGGATAGTATCCCTCGGGTAAAGCCGGGGGCCCTCGTTATCCCTAAAGCCAATCAGGAAGTCATCAAACAGGTGGATAGTATACTTACAACCATAGAAAATGAAGAGGGGTTTCCTCAAGGCGGTATTGAGTTGATTCCTGTCCTGGAAACGGCTCTGGGTATAGAGACCATCAACACCTTGATCGAGACTTCTCCACGGGTTACCGGCGTATGGCTGAATGCCGAAGGTCTCATGGACGAGTTCGGCTCGAAGCGTACCAAAGAAGGGGATGAACTTCGCTATGTTCGTGGCCGGGTAGGCATCGCCTGCCGGGCAGCCGGTATCCATGCCATCGACACCTGCTTTGCTGACAGCAATGATAACGAGGGTTTGGAAAAGGATGCCTTAACCGCGAAAAGAATGGGCTTTACAGGAAAACTAGCCTTGGATGGACGTCAGATTGATACCCTGAATGCCATCTTTTAAATAATCGTGTAATCGTGAATCCGGAGGGAAGAATCAGCGAAAGATCTTAATCTTATTAAGAACGATATTAGAGAAGAAGGGATGAAAAAAGCCATGAAGAATATCCTTGGAAGAGAGATACTGGATTACATAGAAGGCTACGGAGAAGTCAGGCCATTCATGGGGGCCTTTGCCAACTATGGTGAACGGGCTAAAGCTTCAGTGACACTGCGCTCCGTTAAACCCGGAGAGAAGAAACTGCTGGCCAATATTGAAGAGGCTTTAGATAAAGTGGGAATCAAAGATGGAATGACATTATCCTTTCATCACCATTTAAGAAATGGCGATTATGTCCTTAATCAGGTGATGGCTTCTGTCGCCAAGCGTGGGGTCAAAGATATTCATGTGGCGGCAACAGGAATTTTCCCCATTCATGAGCCCCTTGTGGAGTATATTAAAAAGGGTATCGTCACCAAAATTTCCGTCAACTATATTTCCCCTGGACCTGTGGCTAAAGCCATTTCCCAGGGTCTCCTGCAAAAGCCTGCTGTGTTGATGAGCCACGGAGGGCGCCCCCGGGCGATTGAAAGTGGGGACCTCCATATTGATGTGGCCTTTATTGCCGCTCCTACAGCCGACGCTTATGGTAATCTCAACGGAGTGGGCGGCCCTACCGCCTGTGGCACCTTATCCTATGCAGTGGCCGATGCCTTCTTCGCAGATAAAGTTGTGGCAGTAACCGATCATTTAGCCCCTTATCCGGCCTGTCCCATTGAGATTACCCAAGACTTTGTCGATTATGTGGTTCAGGTGGATTCCATCGGTGATGCCAATGGAATTGTTTCGGGAACTCTTACTGTGACCAAAGACCCTGTGGGTCTGCGGATTGCCAAAATGGCCGCCCAACTCATCAATGAAGCAGGGTATATCCAAAATGAAATGTCCTTCCAAACCGGAGCCGGCGGAACATCCTTAGCTGTAGCTGCTGAAGTACGACAATTCATGAAGGAAAAGAAGGTGGTCGGGTCTTTTGCTGCCGGTGGGATTACAGGCTATATTGTAGATATGCTCAATGAAGGGTTGTTTCGAAACCTTTTTGATGTGCAATGCTTTGATTTGCAAGCCGTGGCATCCTATCGGGAAAATCCACGGCATCAGGCCATGTCCGGTTCTCTCTATGGAAACCCTCATGATAAAGGAGCTATCGTCAATAACCTGGATGTCATGATCTTAGGAGCTACGGAGATCGACACGGACTTTAATGTCAACGTGGTCACTGGTTCCGATGGGATCATCATGGGAGCTTCTGGGGGCCATAACGACACCGCAGCCGGCGCTAAGATCGCCATTATCGTGACCAACCTGACCAAAGGGCGGCTGCCGGTGGTTAAGGATAGAGTCACCACAGTGACCACTCCCGGAGAAACCATCGACGTTTTAGTGACTGAGCGCGGTATTGCCATCAATCCCCGCCGCACCGATCTCCTGGAAAAGCTTAAAGACAGCGAACTGCCCATCATGGCCATTGAGGAACTCAAAAAACTATCCGAAAATCTGACTGGGGTTCCCGAAACCATAGAGTTCACCGATCGGGTGGTGGCTGTGGTGGAATACCGGGATGGAACCGTCATTGATGTGGTAAGACAGCCCAAGGATTAAAGGAGAAAAAATCAACAACTCTGGATGGAAATGCAAGTTGCAACATACCGGTGAATAGGATATCATTATCTTAATGAAAACTGAATACGTACTCCAAACTCCCGAGATTTACCTGAAAGAGAGAAAAAATGGTATAAGGGGCGTGTGCATTATGAAATTTCAAGACCTGGGACGAAGCGCGCGTATTGAACTGGCGAAGATGGCGAAGCAGTTGGGGATGAAGTATATCGGCTATAACCCCACAGCCCAGCAGGTCTCGCTGGAGTACAAAGGTAAAGGAGTTACTTATCATGTGGATGAGCTGGTAGCAGCCTACCAACAATCCAACCATCCGACTTAAGAGGTTATATTGAGCTAAAATTAAATAATGACACAAAAAAGGGACTGTAAAAGTCCCTTTTTCATGCAAATCAAAAGGCGCATACGCTATTCAGCTCTTTTTCGCAATTTAGCCATGAGCAAGCATGGGCTGTTGCATTAAATAAGCTGATTTGCGCTTGCGCCTCAAATGCATATTGATAGGCGTGCGTTGAACACTGCAGGTGGTGGAGAAGGTAACAGGAAGTGGACGATAGGAGACTCCTTCCTCCAGAGCACGTGCTTCTTCAAAGGCACGGTACTCCTGCCAATGGGCATAGAAATCCTCCTTGCTGACAGGGCATACCTCCCCTCCTGTCAGCTGAAAAAGATAACGATTGTTATCAGGGTCTTGGACATAACAGATGATAAGATTACCGTGGAAATACAATAGAAATCCCACCTTCCTCTTAGTTTTAGTTAGCCTCTGACCAATATCCTTTACTTGGTTTTAATATTAGTTTAACAAACTATTGATAAAATGAAAAGTAAGATATCCGACAAAATGAGCTCTTGCACCACCTCTGCCTCGGGTAAGGCTGGGCTTTTAAGTATAAAAACCTCAGATAAACCAATTAAAAATCGATTATTGACGAACGATTCTTTTAAAAATCCCCTGTGTTACTCCGAAAAAGAATCTTCCTTTTCCGATGACACAGGGGTAGATGGCAAAAATATGGACAAAGCGTTAGGCCTTGATTTGCTTTTCATAGAAGAATGAGGAGATCAGCTTAAAGCCCAGATGGTTCATGCCAAAGAGATGTTCCGTGCTTCCGGTAAAGAGAATCCCTCCCGGGTTCAAGGAGTTGGCGAATTTACGATAGAGCATGTCTTTGGCCTCCTCGGTGAAGTAAATGACCACATTGCGGCAGGCCAGCAGATCGAAACCTGAATCGAAGCGGTCGGTGAGAAGATTTTGCCGTTGGAAGGTGACAGCCCGTTTGACCTGATCCTTGATTTGGTACCCACCATCGACAGGAGTAAAGTACTTCTTAATGATCTCCGGGGCAGTGCTGGCGAAATCAGCTTCCTTATAAATCCCCTTTTTCGCTTGTTCCAGAACATTGACATCAATATCCGAAGCCAGGATGCTGAAACGGGCCTGGGGGAAGTATTCCATTAAGGTAATGGCCATGGTATAGGGCTCCTGCCCGCTTGAACATCCCGCACTCCAGATCTTTAAGGGAGTCTTCTTTTCAAGCAGCTTGGGAAGAATCACTTCTCTTAGTGTTTTCCATTGGTTGGTATCCCGGAAGAACTGAGTGACATTAATGGTTAAATGTTTGAAAAAGGCATCGAACAACACCTTATCCTGCTCCAATGCCTTAATGAAGTCTGGGAAGGTCTTATGATTATGTGAAGCCATAAAGCTTCGGATACGCCGCTCCATTTGATTCTGCTTATAAAAATTAAGATCGAGCCCGCTTTTCGGATGGAAAGCTTTGATAAACCATTCATAAGTATTGGTATCTAAATTTGCCAAGAAAGCACCTCTTTTCATCTTTTTTGCTTTTTTATTGCTAACTTTAAGCATAAAGAAGGAATTTGGCCTGGTCAAGATGAAATCATCCAAATAAATCAATGATCAGTCCGCGAATCTCATCGATTTGGCTGAGAATCTCTAAAGGCTTTGCCTGGGTATCCAGTACTTTTTGCCCAAGCTCCTCAAGGGCTTTATCAATATCGTTGATTCGTGAGAGCACCTTAGGCCGTCCTTGAAAATCCCAGAAGGATTCTTCAGAGACCCGACGGCTTTGCCCGAAGGTGGAGCGTAAAAAGGACTTGACCATATCTTTGAAATCGGACAAATCCCGCAGTGAGAAACTTTCAGCCAGCTGCTGGCCCTTCTTTTCCAAACGGGTCAAAAATTCCTGAAGTTCCTGTCCCTGCAGTTTCCGGGTCTGATTCATAATCTGATTGAAATCAAGCTCCCCCTTTTGGGATGAGGAATTGGTGCGGGTCAGGGACTCGGGCTGTTGAGCTCCGTTAATTCGTAGTGGCATTGGTATTCCCCCTGTAAAAGACTTGAAAGGACGCTGTACATGCAAACACGACGGATTTTTTTGAAAATGCTATTTGGTCTGGGAGCTTTTGCTTTACCGTGGATCGGCTTTGACAACAAGTTAAAAGCAGCGATTGAGCCTTTAATGAAGCAACCCCGGGTCAAGCTCTACGTAGTCCCTCCGGAAGCCCAAACGATTTATGAGTATTTCCAATCGGCAAGCCTCAACAGAACAGCCATGGATGATATTCTGGCTTTGAGCGCTCCGGAAATGGAAGGAAGACGAACCGGTCAGGCAGGGGAGGGAAGAGCGTCCCAATATCTGTCCCGGGAGCTGAGCATGCTGGGACTTAAACCCATGGGGGATAATGATCAGAGCTATGCCCATGCCTTTACGATTCATGAAGTCAAGGAAACTTTTGTGGGTAACCGCTTAACCTTTACCGTAGGCAACCCTGACCATCTTCGGGCCCCCAGCCTGAATATTCTCGGCGGACTTAAGGGCGACACGGAGGAGATTATCCTGATCTCAGCCCATTATGATCATCTGGGGATCTTTGAAGGGCAGTTGTACCCGGGAGCAAATGACAATGCTTCCGGAGTGGGCTGTGTCCTTGATGTAATTAGGCGGCTGGTTCGGGAGAATGCGGTTCCCAAGAAGACTCTGGTCTTCGCCTTTTGGAGCGGGGAAGAGATGGGCTTTTTGGGCTCGAAAGCCTTTGTCAGGAATCCTAGTTTCCCCTTAGAAAGAATAAAGGCCGTTATCAACGTAGATACCATCGGTAACGGCATGATTGGCAATTTCGGCCTTTGGGCGGATAATAAGGCCGGGATAGCAGTTGAAGCTGTGCAAAAGGCTGCCGCTGAAGTGAGCGCCAGCGCTATGGTGGTTTCCGGCAATGGTCATAACAGCGACCAGATCACCTTTGCTAAAGTGGGCATCCCGGCGGTAACCCTTCTGGCCCGGGAGTGGCTGGAAAACAACCACACCACTCAGGATACCATAGGGATAGTGAAGCGGGAGCAGGTTGAGCTGGCCACGGAAATCGTTTACCGGGCGATCAAGAACCTCGCTTTTTAAGGGTATTTCAACCATTCGCTAAGTTAACGGAGTGCGGAGGTTCCTGAAGTCGGATCGGTTTCCAGGGACTGTCCGGGCTCCGTTAAGTCATATTTGGAGCGGAGGATGACCAGGTCAACCCGGCGGTTTCTTGCCCGTCCGGCTTCGGTGTCGTTGGAGGTAAGAGGACGGTATTCTCCATAACCGGTAGCGGAGAGCTGTTCAGCTGGGATGATCTCCTGCATGATGTGCACCACATTGGTGGCCCGGAGGACGGAAAGCTCCCAGTTGCTGGGGAACCGGCTGGTGTTAATGGGGAGATTATCCGTATGCCCTTCCACTTTGATGTAGTTTGGCGCTGAAGCAAGAACGTTGTTGATTTTATCGAGGATTTCCCGGGCTTTGGGGGTGATGACTGCAGCTCCGCTCTCGAAAAGGAGGGTATCCTGAATGCTGATGACCAGTCCCCGTTCTTCAATAGAGGAGACCAGCTTGGTTTCGATGCCATTATCTGCAGCAAATTTATCCAGCTTCTGCTTAATGGTTTCAATGGTCATATTCTCCATATCGGCGCCGGTACCATCACCATTTCCTTCGCCATCCTCGGGTCCTTTTCCTTCTTGGGGTTTGTTGGCGGGGTAAGTTTCAATCAGGTTTGGTCCGGAGGGAGAGGTGCCGATCTCGACCTGGGCAGAGCCTCCCCCTAAAGCGATGCTGAGGGACTCCGCCATGGCCTGGAATTTATCTGCATCCACCCTGCTCATGGAGTACATGACGACAAAGAAAATCATGAGCAGAGTGATCAGGTCCGAATAAGTCAGAAGCCAACGTTCGGAAGTATCTTTTTCGGGTTCTTCAGTTCGTTTTCTTGCCATGTGTTCACCTTAATTCTATACTATGTTTTATTTGGCGGAAAGAGCATCGTTCACTTTACTCGTTCCGTGAGTGTGCCGGCTCCATAATATTGCCAAGATGAGTTTTTAATTTCTCTTTGAGAATAGAGGGGTTTTCCCCGGCTTGAATGGATAGAATCCCATCCATAATCATTTCCATGGAGGCGACTTCGATTTTATCCTTTTGCTTGAGCTTTGTGGCGATGGGCAAATAGAGAAGATTAGCAAAGCAGACGCCGTACAAGGTCGCCAAAAAGGCTCCGGCGATGGATTTGGAAAGGGATTCCGGGTCTGTGAGATTGCCCAAAACATGGACCAGTCCCATGACCGTACCGATAATCCCTAAGGTGGGGCTATAACCCCCTGCGGCTTCGAAGACGGAGATGCCGACTTTGTGGCGTTTTTCCATCACGGCAATATTGGACTCGAGGATCTCCCGGGTAATATCCGGATCCGTGCCGTCGATGACCAGCTGCATTCCCTGTCGTGTAAAACGATCTTCTACTTCTTCCAGCTCCTGCTCAAGACTGAGCAGACCTTCCCGGCGGGCCTTCTCTGCAAAGCGAATGAGGGTCTCGTATGCTTCCAGTGTACCATAACTTTTATCAGTAAAAGCAATCTTCAGCCAGGTGGGTAATTTTTTCATCTCCTTCAAGGGAAAGCTGGCAAAGACTGCTCCGAAGGTGCCGCCAAAAACAATAATGGCGGGGGGAAGCAGAAACAGTGAACTCACATGCCCCCCTTCGAGGATAAACCCGAGAATCAATGCTCCAAAACCGATGATAATTCCTAATAATGTTGAAATATCCATTATGCTTGGCCGGTAAACCGGCTACCCCCTTTGTTAGATTTTTTGTTAGAAATGGTGTATGTTCGAGGAACCTGCTTAAGGAAGAAGGCACTATAAAGAATATCGGCAGAAAAGGCATAAAACTTTATAGGTCTAAAGGCCCATAATGAAGCTTATAAAGAAGAAGGAAGGCTGTCTCGACGGTTTTGCCATTATGTGCTAAAATTGTAGTAAAGGAGGGAATTCAATGGAGCAAGAAGTTAAAGAAAGCTCGGCTGTGGAACAATACACAACCAGAAAGTTTACTTATGCTGATTATCTTACTTGGCCGGAGGATAACCCAGTGGAACTCATTGAGGGAATACCTTATGCCATGACTGCGCCAACGAGAATTCATCAGGAAATTGTAGGTGAAGCTTTCCGTCAAATCGCTAATTATTTGGTAGACAAGCCCTGTAAGGTCTACGTAGCGCCTTTTGATGTAAGACTGGCAGATGCTAAGGCTAAAGCTGATACCATCACGAATGTAGTGCAGCCGGATATAGCGATCATCTGTGACCGGGAAAAGCTGGATGATAAGGGATGTCTGGGCAGTCCCGACTTAATCATGGAAGTCGTATCTCCTTCCAGCGCTGCCAAGGATTATATAAAAAAGCTCAATCTCTACGAAAAATACGCCGTCCGGGAATACTGGATCATTCATCCGATAGATAAGATAGTGATGGTTTATCAACTGGAGCAAACAGGGAGGTTTTCCAGATCCACGATTTATCCTTTTGAGGAAACCATTCCTGTGGGGATTTTCGATGATCTGACGATTTCCCTGGAAAAGCTCAGCCGGGAGCTGTCAGCAGAGCAATATACCCCTTAATGAAAAGTGCCCTGGTCTCACTTTCATGGTGAGATTAGGGCGTTTTTGGGGGTGAAACCAGATTCGCAACCGGTTGCGAATCTGGTACATCCTTAGCTTGCATTTCACGATGCTGTTCTATCGTATAGGCCCCAAATTACCAACCGGTTGGTAATTTGGGGCCTATACGATTTATGGTCGGGCATCGCCTGATAAAGTAAGCACAAAATTATTTCGACAAAGAGATGGTTATGATATCTGGAGAAAAACAGAGCAATCCTAATACTTTTTGACTTAATCATGTTAAATAACCCCTCATCTTCTTAAAGAGAATGCCGATAATAAAGATAAGATAGTGTGTACGGGAGTGGATTCAATATGAAAATAGATGGAACATCAATGTCCTCGATCGGCAGCATCCAGGCAACCAACCGAGTGGCATCCATCACCCCAAAAGCTGCAATACCCGGTCAGGAACAGGATGGGATCAAAGTCTCCGGCAGGGGACAGATCTATCAAAGCCTCTTGCAGAAAGTCAAGGAGATTCCTGAAGTTCGTGAAGAACGGATTCGTGACATTACAGAGCAGATCAACAAAGGTGAGTTCAAGATCGATACCCAAGCCATTGCCGGCAGGCTGCTCGGTCTAGAATAGCGAACGATCAGAAGGAGGTTCTATGGTGCCTGAGATTAAGCAATTAAATGAAAACTTAAAGAAACAAGCGGCTCTCTACCAAGAAATTAAAGATTATGCCAAAAAGAAGCAACAGGCACTGCTCAGAAACGATCTTCAAGAAATTGAAGCCACGACCATCCGGGAAGAGCAGCTTCTTCTCGAAGCCTCCCGTTTGGAAAAGGAGCGGCTTCTTTGGACTGAGCGAGCGGCCCGGCACCTGGGGAAAGGACCCGAAAGCATTACCTTAAAAGAATTAGCTGAACGTTTTCCGGAATTAACCGATGTGAGGGTTGAATTGGAAAACGTTGTGATGAATTTAAAAGAAGTCAATGAACTCAATAACCAGCTTCTTAAGCAGGCTATGAAAGTGACGAACTTAACCGTAAGTATCATGACTGCACAACCCAACGGCAGCACCTATAACCGCCCTGGGGAAAAAGAAAGTGAATCCAAAGCAGTTCGTTTTCTCGATCGAAGTATTTAGAGGAGGATTTGTATGCGCTCCACATTTGCCGGTTTAGAGTTAGCCAGACGGGCCTTGGAATCCCAGCAGGTCGCTTTGGATACCACAGGGCATAATATTGCCAATGCAAATACGACAGGCTATACCCGTCAAGTAGTTAACTTGCAGGCGACATCACCCGACAGTATCCCCGGCATGGGGCACTACTTAAGCATCGGTACCGGAGTCACCGTTCAGAGCATCGAGCGGGCCCGGGATATTTTTATCGATCGGCAATTCCGTTGGGAGAATTCCAAACAAGAGTACTGGGCAACCCGTGAAAATACCCTGGCGCAGATCGAAGGACTTCTCAATGAGCCTTCGGATAACAGCTTGAGCAACGATTTGACCGAATTTTGGAATGCCTGGAGTGTGCTTGCTAATAATCCGGAAAATTTAGGCGCCCGATCTGTTATTTTAGAGAGAGCGGCTACTCTCGCCGATACTCTCCATCATATTGACCAGCAGATTACCGAATTGCAAAAAAGCCTCGACTCCAGCGTACGGGTTCAAGTCGGCCAGATCAATATGTATGCCAAGCAGATTCAGGAGCTGAATCTTCAGATTAAGAAGGTCCAAGTTTCCGGGGATAATCCCAATGACCTGTTGGATAAAAGGGATGCCCTGGTGGATGAGCTTTCCAAGTTGGTCAATGTCCGGGTCGTGGAAAGTCGGGATCCCACTTTTACAGATCGGCAGGTTGATATCTTTAAACTTTATATCGGCAATGATCAAACATCCGGTCAGATCCTGGTGGATGATACAAAGGCCTATCAACTGGAGACACCTGCTGCAGCCGGAGCGAGTGGAGAGCCCTTTGCTGAGGTGAAATGGGGTGCGGGACATCCTCTGGGAGCCGGTACTCCTGTTGATTTGGGCGAGGGCTCGGGAGAGCTTCAGGCCAGCATCTTACTGCGGGGTTCCGGATTTGAGTATGATACCGCTAATGGAGATACCAAAGCTAATGCTCATTTGGCCTATTTGCGGGATCAGTATAACCAACTGGCCAGAGGTATCGCTGAAGCAGTGAATGCGATTCATAGGACAGGGATAGATAGGGATAATAATTCCGGTCTTGATTTTTTTGATACCAGTGCAGGAACAGTCACTGCCGCTAATATTAAAGTGAATGCGGCACTGATAAGTGATCCTTGGAAAATTGCCACTGGAAAAGTTACAAAGGATGCAAACGGAGACCCGGTGGGAGCTTATGGCAACGGAGAAATTGCCAAAGCTATTAGTTCTTTGTCCTCAGGCTGGACCGGGCTTGCCGATTTGACAGATCCTGTGACGGGGGACCCTGTAACAACCCCTCCGCCCACTCCTTTATCGGCAGCTTCCATCGGTGACTATTACGGAGCGGCTCTCGCTGAACTAGGGGTCGATGCCCAGCAAGCCACCCGGATGAAGGAAAGTCAGGCCGTTCTCGTCACTCATATGTATAATCAACGGGAATCCGTGGTCGGAGTAAATATGGATGAGGAAATAACGAACCTTGTCAAATTCCAGAAGAGTTATACTGCGGCAGCGCGGATTGTGACCATGCTGGACAGTATGTTGGATACTATCGTCAACGGCATGGGCGTTACCCGTTAGAATAAAGGAAGGATGGTGAACCGCTTTGCGAATTTCCAATAGTATGCTTTCCCGCAATTTGCTCCTTAACCTTCAGGCCGCTCAAGGTCGTTTGGATAAATTGCAGAATCAAATGTCCACAGGGCAAAAAATTAATCGTCCCTCCGATGATCCGGTGGGAACAGAGAATTCCCTGCGCTTTAAAAGCAGCATTTCCTATGTGAATCAATTGAAGGCCAATGCCAAGGAAGGCATAGCCTACATGGATACAACAGACGATACTCTGGGTGAGATGACCTCTATGATTCAGCGGGCTAAAGAACTGGCTATCCATGCTATGAATACATCCACTGTGAATGATGAAGACCGCCAAAAGATCGCCATTGAAATCGATCAAATCCGGGAGCATGTCATCGAGTTGGCCAATACCAAAGTAGGTACCAAATATATTTTTGGCGGGACGGCCAATGTTGAACCCTTCCCCAAAGGAGCTACCGACTGGCAAGGCTCTGATGATACGAAGAAATTCCAGGTGGGCGGTGATTTAAGTATCGAAGTCTCAGTCAACGGGCATGATTTATTCGGAGCAGGCTGGGAATATGTCGAAACGACCCCTGCCACCGATCCTCCCACCTATGAGTACAAGGAGACCGGTGCTTCAGGGATTGCTATGTTCGATACCCTGGCCCAATTGAGCAAAGCTCTAAAGGAATCGAACATCAATGGAGTGGATGATGGCACGGGGACTACCGAAGATGGCGTGCAGGTCTTACTCACCAAGCTGGAACTTCAGGCGGATCACATCTCCGATGTCCGCGCTCAACTGGGTGCGCGGCAAAACCGTATGGATTCGGTCTATAACCAGCTGGATTCCACCGCTGCCAATCTTGGAGATTCACTCGCCAACGTTCTTTACGCCGATATCGCGGAGACTCTGGTGGACTTTAAGACCCAGGATAGTGTTTATCAGGCCGCCCTTTCTGTGGGAACGAAGATTATTCAGCCCTCCCTGGCAGATTTCCTGAGATAAACCGGAACTCAGATAAATTGTATTAAATGATATAGCTGATAAAAAAGTGACCGCTTAAGGGGGTGTTGTGTTTGCTCCAACTCAGGATGAGGAGTTACCCCATTCGCCTGGAGTATGCGATACAGAACGCCCGGTTAGATATGAAGAAACATCTTCCCCTGGTTGAGATGGAGAACATCTCTCCCCAGCTTCAAATCAGCCAACCGGCCGGGAAATTAACCATTGACAGCACGGAGTATTATTATTCCATCGGCCTTAAGACCAGAGCCGCCCTTTCCCAGGAAAACTATGATCGCGGCAGGAAGGCGGCCTTGGAAGGCATTGCCGCCATCGTGGAAAAAGGAAACCGCCTGGCGCAGATTAGTAATCCGGCTAACAATGCCATCGCCGACATGGCTTATGAATCATGCTTTGAGGAAAAAGGCGAGCTCAGCTTTGAGCCTATCGTTGCTCCCTCTGTCCGCTATGAAGCCAGTCCGGCTCAGATCGAAGTTATTCCGGGCAAACTTAATTACAACTTGGTGAGGGGAAGAGTGGACGCAGACTACCAGCCCGGAAAGGTGGACATCCAGGTGACTCAGTATCCCCGACTGGATATCTCCGTAGTAGATGTTAAAGTGTAGGAGGAAGCACAATGAAGATAGAATCCACACGATTTGGAACCCTTGAAGTGGCCCCTGAACAGATCATTCATTTTCCTCATGGAATTCCAGGCTTTCTCGACGAGAAAGCCTTTGTCCATTTACCCCATGATGAAAACAGTCCGTTTTCCTTCCTTCAATCCACGGCAGAAGCGGATTTGTCCTTTCTGCTGGTGGAGCCCTTTTCTTTCATTCCAGAGTATGAGTTCGTTCTGGGCGACGAAATGGCCGGGGAATTGGAACTTTCGGAAGAAAATCCTCCCCAGGTGTTTCTGATTGGCACGGTGAGAGAGAAGATAACCGACATGACTGTCAATCTCCTGGCCCCTATCGTTGTTAATAGGAATAAGGGTATCGGCAGACAGATTATCCTGGATAAAACGGAGTATTCCATCCGCCACAAGCTTTTCCCTGAGGCCCAAGCTCAGGGAACTTCTGAAGGAGGCGAGTAAGATGCTGGCACTCACCCGTAAAGCAGGAGAGCGCATCGTGATCGGCGATAACATCGTCGTAACCATCGTAGCTATTAAAGGGGACAGTATCCGCCTCACCATTGATGCCCCGAAAGAGATCAAAATCTACCGGGGTGAAATCTACGATGCTATCGCAGCGGAGAATAAAGAGGCCGCCGTTCCCATGGATCTGACAGAACTGACTGCTTTAAAGGAGTTTCATATCAAAAAATAGACTTAAGAGGGGAATTCCGGAGATTGTCGGAATTCCCCTCTTAAGTCTTGTTCTTGTTTTGCCGATAATCTATATAAAGAATAGTGTGCAAAAGGAGAGAGGATAGGCATGGATATGACTGCAGTAAAACAACCCCCGGTTCAAACGCCCGCGAACAACTATGCGGCGAATCCGGAGGTTGCCAAACCAGATGATCTGGCACTGAATAAACCCACAGCGGCCAATAAATCAGAATCCGGGAAGAACCAATCCCAGTCTGAAGACAAGGGTAAGGAAGAACTTACTCGTGAGGATGCGAGTAAATTAGCTGAGCATCTCAATAAATTTATGGTGACTGTCAATGCCGATCTGCGATTTGAAATGCATGAGGGAACCCAGCGGCTTATGGTAAAATTCATCGATATAAGGAATGACCAGGTTATCAAGGAATTCCCACCCCATGAGCTGCTGGATACTCTGGCCGCGATCCGGGATTATGTGGGGGTACTTTTGGATAAGAGAGTGTAGCTTAAGGATATATGGTTATTTTAAAAACCTGATAGTTAGTAGCATAATATCGAGGGATAGAGACATATTTGGACTAAAAGGGATAAAATGGACGATTTTCGTCTGAAATTGCCTTAAGGAAATTTTTAAAATCAACGATATAATGAGTAAGCAGGAAAGTAGATACCTTCTCCCTACACCGGCCGGAGGGTGAAAGTTCTATACCCCGCATCATTAAACAATGCACGGGCAAGGATGCCCGGCATCACAATCAAGGAGGAATATACTTATGATTATTAACCACAATATGTCAGCGATTAACACCTATCGTCAATTGACAGTCAACAACAGCAACAATGCAAAATCCTTGGAAAAGCTTTCTTCCGGTCTCCGCATCAACCGTGCCGGTGACGATGCTGCAGGTCTGGCTATCTCCGAAAAAATGCGCGGCCAAATCCGTGGTTTGGACCAAGCTCAGCGGAATGCCCAAGACTCCATCTCTCTTATCCAAACCGCTGAAGGTGCTCTGAATGAAACCCACAGCATTCTCCAACGGATGCGTGAGCTGGCTGTTCAAGCTTCCAATGATACCAACTCCACCACAGACCGTGATGAAATCCAAAAGGAAATCAATCAGCTCACCGATGAGATTGATCGGATTGCCAATACTACTGAGTTTAATACTCAGAAGTTGATTGATGGTTCTAAGAAAGGTCTGGTTGCAGCCGAAGATGCAAAGGCCGAAATCGAGTTGAATACGAAAGCAAATATTACTGGTGTTAGCGTTGCTGCTGCCAGTGCGGTAACTGGAACGATTGTCGTTACACGCACGGATACTGCTGCTTCTGGTGGTGTTGCAGACTTTACCGTTGGAGATCCTGGCCCCGCGGGTGTTGTGGTGAGTGGGACACAAGTCACGATAGGCGGAGTTGCCGTGGATTTGGAAGGCGGCAGTTTAGCGGATCTTAAAGTTGGCGAGAGTGTTACAATCAGCATTAAGGCTGCGGTTCAGGCTAATGACGATGTTACAGATGCATTCAGCATGCAGATTGGTGCCAATAGTGGACAAAATATCCTCGTAGGCATGAACTCTATGAAAGCAGATGATATTGGAGTGCGTACATCAGGTGGCGACGCACTTGATGTAACTAGTTATGATAAGGCAACGGCTGCTATTAAAACGATCAACAATGCTATTGAACTTGTATCCGCAGAGCGTTCCAAACTCGGTGCAGTTCAAAACCGCTTAGAGCATACCATTAACAACCTGGGAACATCCTCTGAAAACCTGACAGCAGCTGAATCCCGCATCCGCGATGTAGATATGGCGAAAGAAATGATGAACTTCCAAAAGAACAACATTCTTTCCCAAGCTGCACAAGCAATGCTGGCTCAAGCCAACCAACAACCTCAAGGTGTTCTTCAACTTCTCCGTTAATTTTAATTAAACAGACATTTAGAGGCCAGATTCTTTGTCTGGCCTCTTCTTAATCAAGAAAGAGGATTTGGACAATGAAACTATCCGCATGTATGATTGCAAGGAACGAAGAAAAAAACATTGGCCGGTGCATTGCAAGCTACAAGGATGTGGTTGACGAGATTATCGTGGTGGATACCGGTTCTACCGACAAAACGGTAGAAATCGCTGAAGCGATGGGGGCTAAAGTCTATTCCTTGGAATGGCATAATCACTTTGCTGAAGCAAAGAACTATGCCCTGGATCGAGCTAAGGGGGACTGGATCATCTTTTTGGATGCGGATGAGTACTTTGTCAACAATACTGCCCGGAACATCATTCCTTTGCTTCGGCGCTTGCCTTCCCGTTTTAATGCGATTGCCTGCAGAATGAAGAATATTGATTACGCGAATGGTCAATTATTGGATGAGATTATGCATATCCGTATTTTTCGCCGTGATAAGAATATTCGCTATAAAAACAGAGTTCATGAATACCTGATATGTACGACTAAAAACAACGCTATTGAAGCATTTTATGCCAATGAAAAAGAGTTGTTAGTTCATCATGAAGGGTATTCTTTAAGTGAACAAAGGAGTAAGGCGAGGAGAAATTTGGAGATTCTTCTTCTCCAGCTGGATAGGGCCACAGAAGAACCGACTATTTACTATTATCTTGGTGATTGCTACTTTGGCCTT
Organism: Desulfitobacterium sp. LBE; assembly: GCF_007830365.1. Classification (NCBI taxonomy): domain Bacteria; kingdom Bacillati; phylum Bacillota; class Clostridia; order Eubacteriales; family Desulfitobacteriaceae; genus Desulfitobacterium; species Desulfitobacterium sp. LBE. The sequence continues at coordinate 4,665,167 of NZ_VLKD01000001.1, forward strand.
GGAGACTGGCAGAAAACCATTGAATATACGCAATTGTTCCTTGCCAGTGGTACTCAACTTGTCGGCTATAATGTAAAGCCCCATCAGAATATTATTGACTCCATGCTGCGTTTAAAGTGCAATCCTGATGATATCCTAAAGGAAATCTATGTGGCAATCAATAAATTTCCGCGCCATCCTGTTTTTCATTTTTATTTAGCGAATAGGTTATTCGATTTAAAGAAATATGATGAGGCGTATTATGAATATGAAAAGACATTACAACTGCAAAAGAATTATGACGATGTAGAAGTTAATTCGATGACCCCGTTTCTTTATCATATTTATCATTATATGGGAATTGTTGCATCTTATAGAAACGACTATGAAGATGCTTTAAACCGTTTTACAGAATCTTTGAAGTTGGAAAAAAAACAGCCTGATTGCTTAAACAGACTGGTAATGATTATAAAAGATTTTCCTGTTCAAGATATTATCTTGTTTTTGAACAGTCTCTATAATAAGGATGATAAAGAAGAACTGAAATTTTTAGTCGCTGCACTGACTGAGGTCCCCTTGCCCCAAGTGCTGGCCTATTACTCGGCCTTGGAGATTAAAAAATATGGCAGTGATGATTTGACTGTGGTGTATATGCTGCTAGCCAACAGGCAGTATGATAAAACCTTTATCATAGCTCAGAAGTGTTTGCATGAAGAGCCGAAAGATAAAACCTCTGCCGCTATAGCCACAGTATCAGCACTTATGAGCGATAATAGAGAATACCTCGACTGGATAGAAGAACACACCTCTGAATCGATGAAGCGTTTAGTCAGAGCATTAGTTAAGCATGAGGTATTCGCGTTTTCTCAGGAAGACAAGGCAGAATATTTGAATTTAATTACTAATTTGCATCTTTTTGGAACCAAGAAGATGATGAATAAAGTTGTTAATCTGGCTAAATATTTTAATGACAATACTATCTATGCAGAATTAGGGAATGTTTTTTTCAAGTATGGCAATTATGAGCTGGCTTTGGAACAATACCAATGTTGTACAAATCAGGTCGAAGTCGAAAAAGAGGATCAGGCCACCCGGTTATATACTATAGGTCTTTGTTGGTATAGGCTACGTGAATATGAAAATGCAGTGACTTCATTCATCGAGGCTTATGATTTAGGATGTCGAGAAAATGATATTTATGAATTTTTTCATTGGAGCTTGGATAAGCTTGACGCGCCTGCTAGGTATGAGAGTGTGTTTTCTGAAATATTTAAAAAAAGGATAGAGTTGACAAATTTCACGAAAAGAAGGTTTGCGAATGAAGGTAGTTATCCTTGCGGGCGGCTTGGGGACGCGAATCAGTGAAGAATCGCATTTGAAGCCAAAGCCTATGATCGAAATCGGGGAAAGGCCAATTTTATGGCATATTCTTAAATATTACTCTGCTTATGGCTTTAATGAATTTATAATCTGCTGTGGGTACAAGGGTTATGCGATTAAGGAGTATTTTGCCGACTATTACCTTCATGGATCTGATGTGACATTTGATTTCACAGACGGCGGCAAAATGATTGTTCACTCAAATGTTTCTGAACCTTGGAAGGTAACAGTGGTTGACACGGGTATCAATACGCAAACAGGCGGCAGAATTAAACGAATTCAGAAATATGTCGGGGAAGAACCGTTTATGATGACTTATGGTGATGGAGTGGGAAACGTTGATTTAAACGAACTCCTAGCCGAGCATAAGGCTTTTGGACATATGGCAACGATGACAGCGGTACGGCCGAGCGGACGCTATGGTGTGCTTGACCTTGACGAAAACAAAAACCTGGTTGTCGGATTTCGTGAAAAAGCGCAGGAGGACTCCAGTTGGATTAACGCGGGTTTTATGGTATTGGAGCCCGAGGTTTTCAGCTATATAGACGGTGACAGCACGGTATTTGAGCGCGACCCATTGGAACAGATGACCCGCGACGGCAAGCTCGGAGTGCACAAGCATTGCGGCTATTGGCAGTGCATGGACACACAGAGGGATAAGGGTGCGCTAGAATACTACTGGAACAGCGGCAAAGCCCCATGGAAGGTGTGGGACTGATGATGAGAGTGCCGAAAATCAGTATAATCATGCTGACATATAACCGTGAAAGTCTGGTTGGGCATATGATTGAGTGCATCCTTACTCAGACACACAGCGACTTCGAGTTTATCATTGTGGATAATGGTTCCACCGACTGCTCCAGCACGATTGTCGACGAATATGCTATGAAGGATTCCCGGATCTGTGTCATCCATAGAGAGCGTGGCAACATCGGTTCTGGGCGCAACGCAGGACTTGAGGTGGCTAGAGGTGACTATATCGCTTTTGTTGATGATGACGATACCTGTGAACCTGATTTTCTAGAGTTTTTATATAATCTCGCTTTGGAAAACAACGCTGAGGTCAGTATCTGCGGTGCAAGAGACAAAGTATTTGACGAAAAGCGTGTAATGACTGCTGAAGAAGCCTTGATTTCATTAATGTGGCGCAAAAAGTACAATATGGCTTTTCCCACGAAAATGTTTCGGCGTGAGATAGCCGCTGATTTGCGTTTTCCCGAAGACGGAGCGTATGATGATATCGCGCTCATGTATCGCCTGCTGGCGAAACCGCAGCGGGTAGCCTATCACGGGCTGCCAAAGTACACCTTTCGCCGCCATGAAGGCAACAATTCCGCATGGACAACCAATCACAGACTTTTAACTCCCCAGATTCTTGACGAATATCTTTATGCCTACAGGGAGCGTACCCAGTGGCTGAGTGCCCTGTTTCCAGCCAGCGCGGCGGCGTTTCATTATTTTGAGTGGTCGTTTATGATCAGCATGGTTGAAAAGATTACACGGCTTAAGCTTTCGGAGTGCGAATACCAGTTAACGTCGATGAAGCAGGAATTGGGAGAAAATCGCGATGAATTTTTGGACAGCGAATATATTTTGGATTTTGAAAAGGAATGGATGGAAAAACACTTATGAGAGCAATTATATCTGTTTGATACATTTGAGGGTTTTGATGATAGGGGTTTTTGGCAGAAGCAAAAATAAACAAAAACTATGAAGCTAAAAGATTATGGATAGATTCAGTTGGAAATTTGAAGGATACAAAGTATAAAAACTGTGATTGGTAAGTTGCCGCTTACAGGGGGCGAACAAAGTGATTGTGCGCCTAGATTTGCGGACAACGGGAACAGTACGGTGAATAGCATTATTTATTGTAGGTAAAGATGTAAAGTGGTCAATATCAATTTAACCGAGTTGGGAAAAGTTCTTTGGAAAGCGTGGAACGATTGACTATGAATAGCTTTAAGCAGAAATTTGAGGAAATAAAAGCACAGTACAACAAGCATAATCCTTTTAATGCAATTGTTGAGAAGAAAGAGCTTTTTAGCCAAAAGCCGCTGATTCTTTACGGTTATGGTGTATATAGCAGTACAATAATATCTTTATGCAACGAACTTGGAATTGAAATAGATGCAATTTGTGATTCTTATAAGACGGGCATTTATGGTGATATGGGAATGGAGATCATTTCCCCGGAGCGGCTTAAGAATGAGTTCCGAGGTGCCAACATTATTATCTCTTCTAACATGTTTTCAGATGAAATCAAAAAGAGCCTCTTATCCCTAGGCTTTTCCGATACGCAGATTTATTTACCCACAATATCGAAGGTTAGTTTTGTGCATCCGCAAGAATTTATTAATGAACATCTTGAAGGTTATGAATGGGCATACCACTTCTTTACTGATGATAATTCAAAAAAGGTCCTGCTGGACAGGATAAGGATGTATTTTACCGGTATTGAATTAGTCAGAACTTCTGCTGGGCCAGAGTACTTTGACCCGGAAATCATAAAGTTGCATTCGAATGAGGTATTTATTGACGGAGGATGCTACATCGGAGATACAGTGCAAGAATTCACCAGACAGTTAAGAATAAAAAACACAGGAGGGCACAAGCATATATATTCTTTTGAACCTGATATAGAGGCATACAACAAGGCATTAAATAACTTAGGGGAAATTGAGAATATCGATTTGTTTTGCAAAGGTCTATGGAGCTGCGATACAGAGCTAAAGTTTTATAGCGATGGTGGTAATGGCAGTTCAACCTTTGCAAATAGAGTTAATACTATATCTGTTCCGGTGATATCCCTGGACAGTTTTTTGGGGGATAAACCGCATGGAGAGTTGCCGACATTTATTAAAATGGATATCGAAGGTGCGGAAAAAGAAGCGCTCATGGGAGCCCAAAAAATAATAAGGGAAAAGCATCCTAAGTTGGCCATTTGTGCATATCACAAGCCGGAAGATATCTACGAATTACCTAAACTCATATATGATATAGATCCAACGTATAAATTTTACTTACACCAATGTGAGAATGGGATATATGGTACAATTTTATATGCTATTTAGCCCAGGGGTACAATTATCAGTGTAATTATGCTTACATGTAACAGTGAGTAGATTGTCGGAAGGCAATGGATTACTTATACAGTTGAAAGAGTCATAGCTTTTGGTTAAAGTACTGTGACAGTCTCTGGTGTTTAGGAAAAGTGATTTAAAATAATTCGGAAGACATTTTTTAAATGGGGATTTTATATTAGATTTTGAAAAGGAATAGATGGTGAAGTATGTGCGGTTGTGGAGGAAGGCTTTATATGAATGATGAATCGCTTGAGAGAGTCTGTTTCCCGGTGACGTTGCGGTGTAACTTGCGTTGTAAGCTGTGTGCTGAGCGCTCGCCATATTATGAGAAGCCTTACCACCCCACCTTTGATGAGCTGACAGTACAAATTGATAGGCTGTTTTCGTTGACAGAGCATGTAGGTAAGTTGGACATTACAGGCGGAGAACCCTTTTTACGCAAGGATTTGTCCTATTTTATCCACTATATTTTTGATAAACATCGAGATAAAATTGACAAACTCAGGGTCACTACAAATGGAACTATCTTGCCAACCAATGAGTTTATCGAGGCGGCAATGCTATGGGGGAACTCGTTTTATGTCATTGTTGACAATTACCATGTGTCCGCAAAGAGCAAGGATGTCTGCAGGCTGTTCAAAGAAGCGGGAGTACCCTTTGAGCTTCGCGATTATTCTGGCGATTTACATTGTGACGGCTGGGTGGATTACGGCGATTTTAGCCGCAAACACTCCAATACAGAGGCTCGACAGCTTTTTCATAAATGTATGGTACCGAAGTTGGGCTTTTTTACCTGTATGGTGGGTGGCCTTGTTTTTCCTTGTGCCAAAGCGAGACTGCTTTATGAAAAGGGTATTGCTAGCGTATACATGGATGCTTTTGATCCTGAACTGACGGAAACGGGTAAGAGAGCGAGACTGAAAGCATTGCTGGGCGATGAGGTGATAGAAGCCTGTAAATACTGCAATGGTTTGTGTGAGAAAAGCCCGCGTTTTACTCCGGCGGAACAACTGAATGCATATGATATACCTGCCGAGCCTTCATATGAAGAGGGTAGTAACAAAAAAATGCTGTTTTATACTCAGACATATAATAACGAAAAGACTATCGCCCGTACTATTGAAAGTGTACTAAATCAGACACAAAAAGACGATTTCCTTTATTTTGTTGTAAATAATGGCTCCACCGACAATACAGGAAACATCATTGCTGAATTTGCCAACGCCGACCCTCGTGTAGTATCCGTTGTGTGCGAACGCAACGATATATTGGGTGTGTTATTGTTGCCGCATAAGCTGTTCAATATGGTTTTAGTAGATGAAAATGCGTATTACTGTATTGTTGATGGAGACGATGCAATTAGAGAAAGCTTTTTGGACAATGTGCTGAGAATTGAAGAGGAATTTTCCCCCGATATGATAGTTCCAGGCTTTCGCAGAATTGATGCTGCATCTGGTGACGTCGTTAATGAAAGGATGGCAAGAACGGATTTACTTATCAGCGGTCCTGATAAAGCAGATAACTTTTATGAGTTAAGAGCTTTACTTTTGTGCCAATGGGGTAAGTGCTATAAACTTAAATCTCTAAGAAACAAAGCAAATAATATTTTTGCGAATATACGGGGACTGCTCCCTAAATGGTATCCCGGACAGGATACTATTGGAGTATTGAATCGTTTTTTTCTCTTGGACAAAGTTGCCTTTACCAAAGAAGTTTTGTACGACTACTACCTCTATCCCCAGTCAGCAGTCAATACCTTCTATCCAAATCGCTATTTAGCGGACGTGGTGACCTTAAAGATATATAAAGATTTTCTCGCCTACTTCGGTCCCATCAGTAAGCTAAACTGGGATTTTTGTTATGCTATATATCTGTCACTCATCGAGTATACATTAAACATCATAATCAATTCACCGGTAGCCGACATCAAGCAGAAGTTTGAGGATATCTACAATATGCTTCGGGACAATGAAACCAAAACCATGCTGACCCTTGACGCGGACCCTGAATTTCGCAACTTAGCCAACAGAGGTTCCTTTATTGTGACTATTCTCAATTATATGAGAGGGCAATCAGTAAATGATGACACCTACTTTTTGTCAGGCGAGATAATGGCAGAGTTGGTGCAATATAAACATTTAATAACAGATTGGGAGGATTAAAATGAAATCATTTAAAGAAGAACTGCAAGCAATAAAGGAACAGTGCAACTCTGGTGTGGTCAAACAGCGCATTGAGGTTCTGGCTTCAGCATTTAGGTCCAAGCCTGTCATATTATATGGTGCGGGAACACTCAGTACATTTGTTATGAACAACTTATCAGCCCACAACGTACAAGTAGAGTGTTTTTGCGACACCTTCAGGAGTGGTGTCCACCAAGCAACTGGGCTGCCAATTATTTCTGCGGAGCAGTTAAAAAGCCAATACAGCGATGCCATCGTCATCGTTACTTCGGAACTCCACGGCGCATCAATCTTAAGTACGCTACAACAAATTGAGTATCCTGGAAAGATTTATTCCTTTGACGAATTGCTTCCTTTCTACACCATTCCTTATAACGAATTTGAACCCCATGAGGATGGTTACCAGTGGGCCTATGAGTACTTCACCGACATGGAGTCTAAACAGATTGTTTTGGATTCCATGCGTACTCGCTTGTTAGGAACAAGGATGACTCCGTCGCCAAACCATCAATATTTCGAACCGGATGCTTGTCCCTTGACTGACAGCGAAATCTTTGTCGATGGTGGGTGCTTTATTGGCGATACGGCGGAGGAATTTATCAGACAAACAAGCGGGAAATACGACTATATTTATGGATTCGAACCGGATATGGGCAATTTGAAAAAAGCGCTGGCAAACCTGGCCCAGTACAAAAATATTGACGTTATAAACGGAGGCTTATGGCACATGACAAATACATGCAAGTTTGTTTCGGGTGCTTTCGGCAATAGCCAATTATCTGAGGACGGCGATACTATCACCAATACTTTCAGCCTTGATGAGTTTTTCGCTGATAAACAAGCTCCTACCTTCATTAAGATGGACATTGAAGGAGCAGAATATTGTGCTCTTGAAGGAGCTAAGGGCATATTGGAAACGTGTAAACCTAAGCTTGCTATCTGTGTATACCATCAGATTCACGATATCTATGCACTTCCACAGCAAATACTGAAAATCAATCCAGAATATAAACTCGCCCTTAGGCATTACAGCCGTTGGTATGCCGAAAGTGTTTGTTACGCAGTATAGATGTTAGCAACAGCCCCTTATTCAGGAGTTAAAAGAGGAGTGGACCACATTGTTTATTGACGATCCATCGATCGATGTCATAATATTTGGCGCTGGGCAAATCGGGCAGAGGCTTTGCTTGAAACTTCAACAGGATAAGACAGAGAATGTTCTTTTCTTTGTTGATAATAACTCTATGTATTGGGGGAGGAGCATAATACTTAATAATGTGGAGTATAAAGTATTTTCTCCTGCAAAGATAAAAGAAGTAGAGTATACAAAAGTATGTATTGCCATAAGAGACGCCAGAAACGAAATATATTTGCAGTGTGTAACAGAATTAGGTATCCCTCAATCAAAATTGGATTGTACCTATTTAGATAGTTTTGTAAACGACATAGGGCAGCAGTATTTGATAAGCAGAGTACAGTTCCTTAGAACATTCGCGAAATTTGCTGAGATGAAGCAAATCTCAGGTGCAGTGGCGGAAGTGGGAGTTTATCGCGGTGCATTCGCCAAGGAAATTAACCAGAGTTTTCCTGACAGAACACTATACCTTTATGATACATTTGAGGGTTTTGACCAACGGGATATTGATATGGAAAAATCGTTATCCAGTGATGAAGCGGCAATTAATAAATGGCGAGACTTAATGGGAAACTTTGCAAATACGTCTGAAGACTATGTGATATCTCTTATGCCGAACCCTGAACAAGTAAGAATAAGGAAGGGATATTTTCCGGATACATTCAGTGAGGATAGCGTGAAATTTTGCTTTGTAAATTTGGACTGTGACCTCTATCAGCCTATAAAAGCCGGGTTGGAGCAGTTTTTTCCGCGCATGGTTCGCGGAGGTGTAATTTTGGTACACGAGTATTTTGATGAGATAAGCTTTTTGCCAGGTATCATGGCGGCGGTGGACGAATTTGTTTCAGCGAATAACTGTATAGCTATTCCCATAGGCGACTGCCAATCAATCGCTGTGCTTAAGATATAAGCAAATTGTTAAAAACTAGAGGTGAGTGCAATGGGCTACAAAACTTTACTATTTCACAATGGCGATTATCATAGACAAGCTCCATTGAGATTTGATGAGATCATGAAAATGCCTATGGAGCAGGTTACACAGATATTCAGCAACTCAGTACATAGAAGAAATACGGGTGTGTTTTGCATGACAGACACATTAGCAAAGAATCTGGACGCAGAGTGGATATCCGGAGGACATAATCTAAAAGATTCGACAGCGGACTCGGTTGTAACAAACTCGTTGCATGCAATTTCGCCGACTCATTTTGCTGGTGTTTACGAATACTGGATGAAGTTGTTAGATTCTACGGTCAACTTAGTTCCTCTCTCGTGTGGATTTCTTTATCCTCCCAATGGGGAAGTGGTGCTCACGAGGGATCTAATCCATCTTCTTTCTGCAATTAGTGAGAGAAATGAAATTGGGGTCCGAGGTGAATACGCAGCTGAGATACTGATAAGACACGGGATACGCAACGTGAGAATTATTGGGTGCCCGTCTTTGTTTTATCATAATTGCCGAAACTTTAAAGTACCTTTACAAACAAATAGCCAATCGATGAAACAAATTAATTTTACTTTTCAAACAGAAGTATCTCCACCTAAAGTTTTTTATCAACATCACTTAGGGATATTCGAGTGTTTCCATAAATTACATCTTTCAAGAGATAAAATTATAAATTGGACACTTCAATGGACACCATTTCGTACAATAACATCACTTACAACTTATAAGAACTTTAATGAAACGGCAGAATTTCTTAAAGGACGGGGCAGGTATTTTTTCTCGGTTGATGATTGGATAGAAAATCTAAGGTTCGATGATTTTTCAATTGGCACGACAATACATGGAAATGTCGCGGCAATCAACGCTCAAATTCCTGCATTACCTATCGTAATCGACAGGCGAATGGAAGAGATATGCCGTTGGCATAAAATACCCTATATCCAAGTGAAAGATTTTGATCCGAGCAAGCCAATCGAATACTACCGTGAACTAGCTGACTATTCGGAATTTAACAAGGTGTATGTTTCTACCTTTGATAACTATTTAGATTATTGTAGAAAAAATAAGGTGGCAATAAAACCATTGGTGGAAGCAGTTCAACAAAGGAGATAAACCATGGGCAAAATACTCTTAGTTTCAATCCTGCCCTCAAGCAGAAAACGTCTGGTGGAGTTGCAGAGTCAAGAAATCGCCTTGACGGAGTTATTCAACTGGTCTACATGGCCGCTTGGTATTCTTTCTATCGAAAGTTATATAAAAAAATCCCACCCTCAACTATCAGTACAAATCGTTGATCTGAACAGGACCTTTCTTAAAAGGATCAATGCATGTGCAGATTATAAAGAGGGTTTAAAAGAGATAACAGATAACTACACAGAGTTTTTGACAAAGGAAATCATCGATATTTGTCAGCAGGAACAGGTGGACATTATTGGGCTATCCGCGCTCTTTGATATATCGTTGTCGTCACTTTTGCTTGTAGCTGAAGAGGCGCGTAAAGCGGCACCCAATACTCTCATCATTGCAGGAGGCTATCCTTGTACCAATTTCGCTGCTGATATAATAGCTAATAATCCCGCTATTGATGCAATTTGCCTTGGGGAGGGTGAGATTCCTTTTGCGGAATTAGTTACAGCCGAGGATAAGAAGGAATATCTGGATACATCGCCCTACTTCGTCACAAAGAAACACACAGGAAATACAAAGGGATTTGTCCTAGACATAAATGATATTCCCCGCCTAAACTATGACGATTATATCGCTCAATACGGTGAAGAAGTCATTAGAGAGTATGTAAATGTACTTAACGGCGGGAAAGGGGCCTTCGGAACGGAAGGTATCGTTATGACCACCAGAGGGTGTCCATTTACTTGCGTTTTTTGTGCTGCCCATTCAATTCATGGAAGAAGCATGCGCTATCTTTCAATGGAGCGGGTCAAAGAGGAAATTGATTATTGGATAGACAACTATAATGTTGCAACTATTAATATTATTGACGATCATTTTCTAGCCGATGTTAATCGTGCTATTGAGGTAATCGACTATATATGTGGTAGAGGAAGAACTGTGTTCTTCGCTAATACTCTCTCCTTTGTTCCTGTAACAAAAGAATTCGTTGATTGCCTGGTTCGCAATAGGATCAAAGATATTCATTTCGCTCTTGAATCAGGATCTGCTCGTGTACTTCGGGAGATCATGAACAAACCCATAACATTGAAACGTGCCGATGAAGTTCTTGCTATGTTCAAAGGCACGGGCATCTTTGTGAAAATCGCCCTTCTCGTGGGATTTCCCGATGAAACTGTGGAGGATGTTGAGGAAGCTCTCCAGTACCTAAGGAAAGCGGAGTATCACTGGGCCACCATTAGTAATTTGATTCCTATCTCCGGAAGTGTGGTGTACAAGCAAATCGTTGAGGATTCGGGAACAGAATACAAAATGGATAACGCCAACGTATTTGCTGCAGGATATGCAAATCCTGAAACAGTCGCATATATGTTGGGCGACATCAAGTATACCATGAATCTCGATATTAACTTTGTCCATAACCCCTATATGCGCATGGAAGAGTATGCTTTAGCTGCGGGGCGTTTCGAAGCCATTTTGCGAAGCTATCCTAATCATGCCTTCGCCCATTATTATCTCGCTAAATGCCTCGAGAAGCTGGGTGAGGATGGGACTGAACATTATAGACAGTTCCATCAATTAGTGGAAAAAAGTGAAATGTGGAGAAAATACGCCACACATTTCGGATTGGAGTAGTCCGTGCTATACAGAGCATTTGGGAAAACGGGAAAAATGGTATCAGCAGTAGGTATGGGCGCAAACCGCTTTAAGCATGAAATTATTAGTACTCCCGAAGGAGTAGAGCGGTGCGCTCAACTTGTGGTGGAAGCCGCAGCCTTAGGTGTAAATTTTTTCGACAGTGCCGCAGCATATTCAGGTGGTAAATGCGAGGAAATCCTCAGACTGGCTTTACGGCAAATAGCCGGAAAACCCTATATATGTGGTAAGTCCTCCAGTCACCAGGAAAAGACCCGAGATGCTGTGCAGCGGCACATTGAGCGCTCCCTAAAAAATATAGGTATAGACTACTTTGACTTCTATTATATGTGGAGCGTAAAATCTATAGGCCAATATCAGGAGATAATGGCAACGGGTGGGCCGTATGAGGGTGTCGTAGCGGCAAAAGAGCGCGGACTTGTTAAACATATATGTTTTTCTTCACATGCATCCGCCCAGGATACGGTGCAAATAATTGAGGACGGCGCTTTTGAAGGCGTATTGTTATCGTATTCACTATTGAATTTTCGTGAAAACAATATTGCCCTCGAAACCGCTGAACGAAGCGGTTTGGGTGTTGCTGTTATGAACCCACTGGGCGGCGGAATCATACCTCAGAATGCCGAATTGTTTAAGCCTGCGGTTCTAAATGATGATATTGGCATAAGCGACGCAGCGTTAAAGTTTATCTATGTCCATACTGCGGTCAGTACCATTCTTTGCGGAGTAGAAAATGAGTTAGAATTAGCGGCTAACGTGAAATCACTGTCAGTCATGGACCAGAAAGCAGGTATACGCCAAACCTATGTCACAGCCAATCTGGGAGCATTTTCAGAATTTTGTACAGGCTGTGGATATTGTAATGGCTGCCCTGCAGGCATTAAAGTATCTGCCCTGATGACTGCTTTCAATCAGACCAGGTTTAAGTCAGATACATTTATCTACAACAGAACCTCAACGGAGCTTATTAAGCAAGGTAACTTCTTCCGAGCCATTGAAGGTCATACGGAGTTTGAAAACAGTGTAAATCCTTGTCTTAATTGCGGTAAATGTGAAAAAGTATGTACCCAACGATTGCCCATCATAGACAGAATTTCTGAGATATACCGATGGGTGGAGGTCAGCTGTGCCTCTCTTTTTGATCGGAAAAAGCGGTTGGAAAGCTTGCTATCTAATCAATATAGCCGTGTTGGATTTTACACAGCGGGAGGGTATACAGATTTTATAATAAAACTGTATAAAAGATTATTGGGTGACTTTTCTTTTGAGGTGTATGTGTTTGATTCGAATCCCCTAAGGTGGGGGGGCGAGCTTTCAGGCGGAATTTTTATAAGAAACCCGGAAGAGATACCGGGACTCAATCTGGATGTGGTTTTGATTTCAAACTATGTATACAGTGACCAAATTTATGAAGATTTGACGGTTCGTTTCCCGACAGTGAATGTGCAAAGATTGCACACAGATAACGATGTTCCATGGATTTTTTGAGGGGGTAAAAGTTATGGCAACAGTTCTTGTCTATATTTGTGCTTATAATGCGGAAAATACATTAAGACGCACTATAGATAGTGTTTTTGCACAGACATATCATAGCTGGGTTTGTTACATCGTCAATAACGGGTCAACAGACGGTACCGGTGCCATTATCCGCGAGTATGCTGATTTAGACAGCCGCGTTATTCCGTTGGCAAATAAACAGAATCAAGTATGGGAACGAGGAAATAGAAGCATGGAGTTGATTCGGCAATACAATGATGACGATTACTTCTGCATTCTTGATGCCGACGATGAATACAAGCCGGACTTCCTTGAAAATTCGATCGCTTTTATGAAAGAGCATAATCTTAATATTGCAATGTGTGGAAGTGATTTTATTGACACACGGACCAACACGGTTTACGGAGGCAGGTTATTAAAACAAAACATGATTATTGAGGGGCAACTTTTTTCGGATATGCTCCCATATTATTACCAATTTATGAGGACCACATGGGGTAAGCTATATTCAATATCCGTGTTTCGCAAATATGATTATTCCCGTGTGCCGTCTGTTAACTATGGATGGGATACTCTATATGCTCAGGAAAACTTTCGCAATGCCAACCGCATTGGAATCTTGGAGGGAACCCTTCACAACTACTACATCTCACCCAAATCGACTTCCTATATATGGGATGAAAAACGCGTGGAAAGCGACAACATCCTCTTTGACATGACCAAGAAATTCCTCATTTCCAAGTGTGGCAGGCTTACGGCGCGTAACGAAGAATTCCTTCTTCTGGTCTATATGAACGCTCTCAGGGATACGCTGCAAGTATTACTGAACTCAGGTATTAGCGAAAAGGAAAAGCTTGATTCGCTAAGAGGCATGTTTCTGCATAAGAATGCCATTTCGCTGGCGGCGCTGGAGCGCTTTGGTGCTGCATTTGGTAACGAGGTGGAGTGGACAGATTTGCGAAGGGAGTTGTTCGCGGCAGGAGCGCTATGGCTTCTTAATCATGAGGAAGTGCCGGATGAGCAGGTAGAGAGCTTCTGTGAGCTTGGCGAGTTTCTCTGCTCTGCCTGCGAAAATGCGGAGGGCTGGCTATTCTTCAAGAAACTCCTTTTCGAGTATTTGCTTGATAATGGACGTGTGGATGAAGCGAGTCCAAAGTTTGATGAGCTACGTGAACTACTCCCTAACGATGCAGAGATGGAAACGCTGTGCAAAAAATGGAATAGAGTACATAATTCCCGGTGAGGGCGAGAAAGTATTTTATAAGTAACAAGTTTGCAGGAATAAGTCTTTTTCAGTGGGCTCGTAAAGGGTATCTAGGCATCTGGGCTTGTCCTCTCTTTGATGAGCAGCAGGCACCATTTACAGTGTTCGAGAGAAGGTCTCCCATTCGGTCCCCCTTATCTAGGGGTCTGACTTTCTCAAAATTAGTCATAAATTTTGCGTTGGAACTGGGCCTGTATCTGGATAATGCCTGTTGTCAATAATATTGAGCATTTTTATCAGTTGGCAAGGGTGTATCCTTTTATGTTAACACAAGGAGCTATGAAAAACGGCCAGCATTGGAGGAACATTCTTTGGATTATGATCAAGGAGAAGATATTACGATCATTCAATTTAAAATCACAAACGATTGCAACCATTGAGCTAATTGCTTGGTGGAATGAAAATGGAGGAGGGCAAGCCCTATTTGAGATTATCCTCTCCAGCATGGCTAAGCAAGGTTTTGTTGACCTTTTGGAATTAATTACGTAGAATTATGAATACATAAAGGGGTTTTTGAAGATTCATTTTTACATAACCATCTGAAAGCTATAGAAAAGGCTAACTAAATGTCATAAACATAGAAGTAGTGTGGACTTTAGCGGCTAAAGAGTATGAATTTTTTGCATCTTAAGAGTGCGAGAATTTGGTTATAATTGGAAGAATGATCGCTTGTTAGTACTCTTTACTGTATCTCTTTGTGCCGATGCAAAGCGATCGATATGGTGATTAGCATGGAACTTAAGATGTTTTACGAACAGTATAATCGTATCCAGTTTGAAGCGTCTATTCTCTTGTTGGAGCAGAATTATCTTTCAATGGGCGGTGAAAAGGATCCCATTTGGCAAAAAGTGTCTACAGAAATTTATCCAGAATTAAACTTGTCCCCTTTAAAAGCTGACTATCCGTCACTGTGGCAACAAATTGTCAAAAATGCCGCCGATGGGTGAAATCTCTCATTTATCTTTTTTACATCAAAAAGCAAATCTTTGGCTATATAGGCATTACCAGGAGCTTCCTTGAGAACTATCTTCCGTCGGAGACTCCAGCTCTGGTGGATTTGGACACGCTCACACCGCAAAAAGACAGCTATATGGACCAGGAGCTGCAGGAAAGCTTGACCGACCCGCTGGTGCAGGCAAAGCTCCAAAAGAATAAAGGATATATTTATTTTCTACTGGAGTATAAAACCTGAATCCCGAGAATTTATATCTAGAGGAGTGTTACAAAAGTAGCCGAATATTCGCATGAAATCAAGGAAAATCAGGCAAATACCTTGGAATAACATTATACAATTTGCATTTTTTGATGGAAAGTGAGAAGGAAATAGTATATAAGGGATATGATATTTAAGCTGGAAGAATTGACAAAGATTCTTTAAGTTAAACAAGAAGCCTGGTAGGCTGCTTATTCCGGTCGATTCCGACCGGCAATCCGTTCTCATTCGGGCGGGCATTCCGACCGCATTCGGCCACCTGTTACGCTATGATTCGGGCGAAGCCCGACAACCTCTTGAGTTCAAGTATAATCAGTCCATTATGTCTGTCAACTGGGAATCGGGACTGAACGCTGTAAAGCGAAGGGAGCCGTAGGCGACCGCAGCTTTACAGCGTCTCGGCGGCTACCCCCTCCGGCAAGGCCCGCCGCTTGGAGGGACCCTGCAGCTCAAACCGGTACGCATTATGCACCAGTCTATCCAGTACAGCATCCGCAATGGTTGCGTCCTCAAAGAGGCCATGCCATTCAGAAACCGGAACCTGCGCCGTGATCAGGGTAGATTTGCTTCCATATCGGTCATCAATCACTTCAAGGAAATCCCGGCAATGGAGCGCTCCTAAAGGGGAAATCCCGAAGTCATCCAGTATCAGCAGATCCGGCTTCTTCATTTCAGCCATCAGCCGGTTCCAGGACCCGTCCCCACGCCCGATCTGGAGATCGGTGAGAAGCCGGGTGACCCGGAAGCTGCGCACCTTGAGTCCTTGCCGGCAGGCCGCGTTGCCTAAGGCACTGGCAAGGTAGGTTTTGCCAGTTCCGCAGGATCCCGTGATGAGCAGGTTCCGGCCTTCACGAATCCACTTTCCATCGGAGAGCCGGGCGACCTTCCCTTTGTCCAGCTGCCGAGCCGGGTGAAAATCAAGATCTTCCAGGCAGGCTTTGGGTTCTCGCAGATGGGCTGCCTTGATCAGCCGTTTTAGCTTTTTGTTGAATCGGGCGAGCCACTCGGCATCGACCAACATCGCCATCCGATCATCAAAGGATAGCTCCGACATGGCCGGCAATTCCAACTGCCTCCGGTATTCTTGCTCCATAGCGGATAGCCGTAGTGTGGCGAGCTTTTCCAGGGTAGGATAGATCATCTTATGTCACCTCCTCATCGAAACGCGGCTGCGCCACGTAGATTGCTATGGACTGGGGTGGGCTTGACGGGGGATGGAGACTGGCCTTTATCCTGCCCATTTTTCAAGATGGTTTTCACGGTGCTGTAGGTACAGCTTCCCAGTTCCCAGGACCGTTTGCAAGCGGCTTCTAAACGGTCCTGACCGTATCGCTTTCCCATTTGGAGTAGACCCATACACGCCCGGTAAGCGGTTTCCTCCACATGCTGAGCACGCAACAAGGTGTCGATGACAAACTCGGTATGTTCTCCTACGAGCTGCGCCCATTGGCGGTAGTCGTCTCCTTTATACCGATTGGCTTCCTGCTGATGCCGATGAGCGTCCGGCATGTGTTCGGTGGTGGTCACATACCTTGACCCCCGATACTGCCGATGATGAAGCGCCACGCGTTCTCGGTTCTCGCTGAGGATCTCGACCAAAGTCGCTGTGATCCGCAGCGTGACCTGATGTTTGAACAGGCGGTGAGGTACGGAGTAGTAGAACCCTTCGAATTCCACATGGTAGTTGTCGGGAACCCGCCGGACGATGTAGTGAGTATACTCATAGCGAGTGCTCGGCAGAGGGCGCAGCGCTGGTCGATCCACGGCCTGAAAGACGCTTTCACGGCTGCCGGCCCGTTTGCGAAACGGCCGCTTGACCAGCTCTTTTAAGCGCTTTACAATGGCACGGTTCAATTCCTCAAAGGTAAAGAACCTCTGTGGCCTTAACCATTCTAACAGCCAGGTTTCCAGCCATCCCACACTGCTTTCCACTTGGCCTTTGTCCCGTGGAGACCGGATTCTTGCCGGAATCACGGCCACATCGTAATGACGAGCCAGATCCCAGTAAGCGGGGTTAAGCTGAGGATCATAATATCCCGGCTTACTCACCGCTGTCTTGCAGTTATCCGGGACAATAACCCGGGGTACGCCTTGAAGCCATTCCAGGGTGTGGACATGGGCGCTCAGCCAATTCTCCAGTTTTTCATCCGCAAAGGCCTCCACATAGGGATAACCACTGTCGCCCAGGGTGGCCACAAAAAAGTGGGCGGTGAGCATCTCACCTGTCTCAGGATCGACGACACAACTTAATGTGTCTCCCATCCAATCGACGAAGAGTTCTTTGCCCGGCTCGTGGGTTTGAACCATGATCACGTCTTTTCCCGTTTCATTTCGCCATAGGGTATAGCGCTTGCAAAACTGGCTGTAACCCAGTCCATCGGGGTTGCCAGCCCGGTAATCTTCCCAAAGAAACTGAAGATTTTGCCGTTTATGGGCGACAAGCCGGGCGTGTATGGATTCCCAATTCGGTTCATCCTTGACGTATCGTTTGGCAAAGCTGTCCGGATAGAGTGTTGCTTTGATGGTGTCGTCGGTCATGTTTGATGCTTGAGAGTAGGTCAACGAGTGCTCCCTGCATCGCCGTTGGACTTCGCCTACAGTAGATTTTGCGCATTTCACGCTGGCTGCAATTTCCCTTTGAGAATAGCCTTGCTCCCACAGCCGTATGATTTCGATGATTTTCACTGGTTCTTCACACCTCATTTGTTTCCCCCGCACAATGCCTTTTTTCTCATTGTACCGGGTTTATTCTGAGGTGTCTGGTCTGCCCGAATGCCGCGCGTTGACTGGCCGAATCTCATCGGAACTTCCGACCGAATGTCACCGGATTAAGTGGCCGAATGTCGTGAGAATCTTTGGCCGAATGTTAGAAGAATACTCAGGTAGGCCATATGAAATTGCCAAGTGCTTGAGAATTTGGGTAAGAAGCTTCATGGGAGGGCGGTTTTTCTCGTGATCATTTACAATAATATTCCTGGTCTGAAGGCGTCTAACGCATTAAGTAAAAATATACACAAAGCCGGCACTCCCTTAGCAAGGGTGTCATCCGGCTTAAGAATCAATCATGCGGCTGATGATGCGGCAGGACTTAGTATCAGTGAAAAGATGCGAGGGCAAATCCGCGGTCTCATGCAGGCATCCAGAAATATTCAGGATGGACTTAGCTACCTGGATACTGCCGATGGCTATCTTGGCAGTATTAATTCGCCCCCGCTGCAACGGCTGCGGGAGTTGGCGATACAGGCCGCCAATGATACCTTAACCACCCAGGATCGGGAAATTATTCAGAAAGAAGTTCTGCAAATACAGGAACATTTAGAAAGACTGTTCCGCACGGCCGAATTTAATACCCATAAAATCTTTGCCCAGGATATTAAACGTACAAAAACGCCAACTCCCGGAATATTGCCGGGAGATACGCTGATTCGCCAATATGGTTTGCAGGTAACAGCCGGGAGAAACGACCGCTTAACCTTTCGTTTGGATGATCAGCCTTTGGAAATTCATTTGGATCCCGGCAACTATACTTCCGAACAGCTTGTGCACGCCCTGAACGAGAAATTTAAAGGGGCTGGTACTGATGTAACGGTGGGGTTTGAAGGGGATAGCCTGGTGTATCATTCGCCGACCAAAGTGCTGGACAGCTTTGGCGGCTCCATGATTGAGATAGATTCCCCTGCTTCCTACACGTCCATAATTTATGATAACAGTAAACCCGGTTATATTTCCGGTGCGTATTTTTTAGGTGCGGAATATCTATCCGGCGACGTAACTATCGATAGTTCGAATAATATCCTGACGTTTCGTGTGGGTAATAGCGGCACCTATACTAATGTTTCGCTTACACTGGCAGATGGCACTTATTCGGCCCAAGGATTAGTAGATGCTCTGAATCATCATTTTAATACGAATGGCATTGATGTCACAGCTACCAAAGATGCTTTCGACCGCCTCAAGCTTCAACATAATAAGTGCGGTGCGGGATATACCCTTGACCAATTAGGCGGAACTGCTAAGCAGGTTATCTTAGACAGGCTGGTCTCTAATCATTATTCTGAATACATACACCCCGGCACGAACGGCTCTCCCGCTGTATTTACCGGGTATAAATCACTTGCGGGAGGAATCACCATTGAGGCTGGGCGCAATGATACTTTGCGTCTGAATGTAGGAGGTACTGTTCATACCCTAACTTTAGCCGCAGGCACATACGATCAGGCCGGAATCATTACTCAGCTTAATCAAGTGTTTGCCAATCAAAGCCTTCAGGTTGAAGCTAAACTTAGCGGAGACCGTTTGCAACTGGAGTATATCGGTGCAGGTACGGGATCGCTCGGTACTGTATCAGGGGGGGCGGCCTATACGCTTATGGGCGAACCGGTTTCCGGCCCGAGTCTTATTCCTGGCTCATGGCAGCTGGTCGAAGGAAATACCACCCCAATCGCAGTCGGCAAGGCAAGAGCAACCGGACAAACGAATCTGGCTAATGGCGTACAGATCATTGCCGGCTATAATGATACCTTGACCTTTGAGCTGGACGGTCAGGCAAAAAGTATTGTTTTAAGTGCTCAATGGTATAGCGCTGCCGAGTTGCTGGCGGAGATTAATACCAAATTAAGCGGTATGGATATAACAGCAAGGTATGTGGGCCCTTCTTCGCGACAATTAGTATTTGAGCATAATAAAGAAGGCGGCGGCATCCCGGAATTTCCTTATTCCCTGAAAAATTTCGGCGGCAATGCTTTGTCTACCCTGATGACCACAAACATGCCTATGGGGCAGTCCTCCGGTACTACGCCTTCTGCCAGCTATATACGCGGCACAGCCAATATCAGCAATGTCACGATTAGCGCTGGGGTTAACGATTCATTAACCGTCAGCGTCAACGATAATCCCTACTCTATTACGCTGGATGCAGGGACGTACAATACTGCTCAATTAGTAACCCAGATAAATGGAAAACTTTCAGCCGCGGGCCTGAGCAGTATGATTGAGGCGACGTCATACAGCTCGAATTTAGAACTTCGTTCCAAAACAACCGGCACAACGACCCAAATCAATTCCGTTTCGGGAAATTCGGTCAATACTTTATTCCGTAGGGTTGATCAGTATTACCAAAATGCCAGCTCTATTCCGCCAAGTGCATCAGACACCTATATTGATGGGCGTGTCGATTTACGCCAGGGAATTACGATTGGAACCGGACTCAATGATAAACTTGCTTTCGATCTTCATGACGACGGCACAATTGAACGGAAAACCATAACCCTTGATGCTGGGGAGTATACAGAAAATAGTCTGATCGACATGATCAACGCCAAATTGCAGGCGCAAAACCTGCAAGTAGCCGCTGCCATCAAGAGTATTAACACGCCCCAAGGGCCTAAGACCGTGATGACCTTGACGTATTCTCCAGGAAAAAACGGTTATTTTGCGATTGACGGTGTAGGCGGCAGCGCCTCCTATACTGTGTTTTATCCCGGCCCCTATGATATCACATATGCCGGCGGAATGGATCTTAAATTGCAAGTCGGCGCAAATTCCGGAAATATGGTCTCAACAGGGACGCAATATATGATGAATACAGAAATTCTTGGCATAAGAAGATTGGATTATACCACCCGTATCGGTGCTGAGCAGGCTATCGACACAGTTGATGATGCTATTGCCATGATAAGTGCCGCCCGCGGACTCAACGGAGCGAAACGCAATGCCCTTGAATCTCTCTATCATAATGTAACTCAGTCGGCAGAAAACTTACAGGCCGCCGAGTCAAGAATTCGTGATGCCGATCTTGCCAAGGAGATGTTGGCCCATGTAAAACAATCCCTGCTGTCACAAGCCGCCGAAGCCGTATTGGTCCAAGCAAAGCAGCAACCACAGATGATTCTGGAACTCTTAAAATAACTCAATCAAACTTTCCAACACCGCATCGTTCAGAAGCCGCCAAACCCATATGATGCGAAGGGTCAGGACAGTAATATTTCAAAATTATAGGTCTTTAGGCCTAAAGTCTTATCGCAATTAATCCGATAACTTATATATAGAGGAAATTCCGCAGTTAAGATTTTTTCACCAAGTGGGTCAACATAGAGAGAACTAAAGTGTAATATAAAGGAGGACTATACATGGCAATACGTACCTACGGCCTAAGTGGTTCAGGCATGGATGTGGATCAATTGGTCAAGGACATGATGTCTGCCCGCCGGGAGCAATATGATAAAGTCTGGCAAAAGAAAACTCAGCTGGAGTGGAAAAAGGCTGATTATAATACGATGTATACTACCGTCCAGGCTTTCCGCGATACCACAGCCTTCAACTACCGGCTTTCCAGTACGACTACTCCCAAGATTGTCACTTCATCGGCAGAGGGCATCGTTACCGCTACAGCCAATGCCGATGCGGCTAATGTCAGCCGTAGTATTACTGTGGATCAGCTGGCGGAGGGAGCAAAGGTCACCAGTGCGGCGGAAATATCCCAAGGAGCTAAGGGCAGCTTAATGTCCCAATTCGGACTGGCAGAAGGGACATTTGAGGTAGTGATCAGCGATGGGAGCACCTCCAAAACGATCCAAGTCGATACCAGCAAAAGCATCTATGATTTTGTCAGTGATCTAAATAAATCAGGACTAAAGATTAGGGCCAGCTATGATGCTTCTCTGGATCGCTTCAATATCAGCACCACCGGTACAGGGGCCGGTGTGGCCATTGATTTTTCCGAAACGACGGATGATGAAGGATCAGCGGGTATCAGCGGTAAAGAGTTTATAACGGATAAGCTCAAGTTGTATGCTGATAACCCGGATCTGAAGGTCGAAGGGAAGAACGCTAAGGTCCAGCTGGACGGTATGGAGATTGAACAGGCCAACAACAGCTTCACCGCCTTTGGCGTCACCTACAATCTGAAGGCAGAAGGCACAGCTAAAATTCATGTCTCGGCTGATAATGACAAAGCCGTATCCGTGGTCAAGGATTTTATCGAGAAATATAATAGCTTGCTGGAAACCATCAATAGCGAATTAAATGAAGCCAAGTACAAGAGTTATATGCCCTTAACCAACGAGATGAAAGCCGAATTAAGCGATTCTCAAATCACACAATGGGAGAGCATGGCGAGAAGCGGCCTCATGCGCAATGATTCCACTCTGCAGTCTTTGATCTATAAGCTGCGTAATGATGTGGCCACGCCGGTCAGCGGGGTAGAGGGCAAATATACTTCTTTATCTGCTATAGGTGTGACCACGGGGGATTATACAGAAGGGGGCAAGCTTCATCTCAATGAAACCAAGTTGAGAGAAGCCCTGGAAGCCGACCCGGATATTGTGAACAAACTGTTCAGCTCTTCCGGAGAGGATCGGAATACCCAAGGGGTAGCGGTGCGCTTCTATGATACCCTGAAATTGACCATGGACAGCATTAAGGAGACGGCAGGAATCACCGCGACCATTGATAGTGATACGCAGAGCACTCTGGCCAAACAGATTCGAAATTATGAAGATGATCTGGATCGTATGAATGACCGCCTTATTCAAATGGAGGAACGCTATTATAAGCAATTTAATGCCATGGAAGTAGCCTTGAGCAAGCTGAGTCAACAAAGCAGCTGGCTGGCGAATATGTTTAGCAGTGGAAATTAAAAGGGAGTGAAAACATGTTAAATTCCCAAATGGCAGCGGCTTATAAAAATCAGCAAATCATGACGGCTTCGCCGGAGCAGTTGACCTTATTGCTTTATAACGGAGCCTTAAAATTCCTTAACGAGAGCATTCAAGCCTTGGAAAGCGGCGATAAAGAAAAATCCCATAACTCCAACCTCCGGGTTCAAGCTATTGTTCGCGAATTCATGGTTACCTTGGATATGAATTATGAGATTTCCCAAAATTGGGCGGCGCTTTATGAATACATTGAGCATTGTCTGATTGAAGGCAATATTCAAAAGGATGTCCAACAGTTGAAAAACGCTAAAGAAATCCTGGAAGATATGCGCAATACCTGGCAGGAAGCGATGAAGCTGGCCCAACAGGCCAGGGTGGCCGGGGTATGACTGAGAAGACCCCGGAATCATTATGGCAGGACTACCTTTTCCTCACCAAAGAAATGCTGAAATTTCTTGATAAACAGGATATGGAGCTATTCCATGAACTGATGAACCAGCGGGAGCAGATGCAGACTCTGCTCGAGGAGACTCCGGACGATAGTTTCAGAAATTCCCCTGCAGGGAGAAGGCTCCTGAATGAGATCCGGGAGGAAAACCAAATCCTCATGAACCGCTTTCAAGCGACCCATAGTAAAGCAAAGCAACATCATCAAGTAGCGGAAGCCTACTCAGGTGGGAACCAGCATCCGGGGAACCATAGAAACTGGGTGCGCTGAAGAAAATACTCATCCAGTGCTGAAAGGAGGAATTCTCATGATCGTCATTGAGCCAATTCAGCCTAATAATCAGAAGACCATGATGCCTGTGGATGCCTATCCCGGCCAAAAGCTGGAACGATCTCAGGAAATACCCCGGCCGGTAGTCGAGCGTAAAAATGAGATCCCCAATGCCCGGGAAGAGATTCCCCGTGAGGAAGTTGAGAAGGCCGTAGATAAATTGAACCGCTTTATGGGCTTGATCAATAAAGGGATGCGGTTCGAGGTTCATGAAGATGACGAGGAGGAGATCCTGGTGCGGATCGTGGACCAGGGCTCGGAGCAGGTTCTTAAAGAATCCACACCGAAATGGGTGATGGAGCTGCTCCATAATCTAACCGATGCTGCCGGGTTGTTTGTTGATCAAAGAGTTTAAAACGTTATTGGCTATAAATGCCTCAATCCTTGGTGTTCCAAAGGATTGAGGCACTTTTAAGTAAGCGCCGAACCAGCCGGCTTTGTCGAGGTGCCGGCTGGTTCGGCGCTTAGTGTATCTTATTCTTCGCTATAAGGTAAGGGAAATTTTATTTAACTCTTCAGACATGGCGGTAATTTCTTCGATGCTGGCGGTAATCTCCTCGGTTGCCGCTGCCTGTTCCTGGCTGGAATGCAGGGAATGTTTGCTTTTAACACTGGCATCTTCGACTTTGGCTTTAATCGATTGGGTTAATTTCTGAATGGTAGGGACGGTGCTTTTGGATTGCTCGGAAAGCTTTCTGATTTCTTCCGCGACAATACCAAAGCCGCGTCCCGCATCCCCGGCCCTGGCGGCCTCGATAGCGGCATTTAATCCCAACATTTTGGTTTCATCGGCGATTTCCTTGATGAATAGGGATACATTGTTGATTTCTTCCGAAAGGGCAATAATTTCCTGAATATTACCATGGAGAACCTGCTCGTTGGAGTGGATGGACATGGCCGAAGCGGCTAATTCCTCCATGGCTGCCGAGATCGAGGAAAAACCATCTGCCAGATTTCCGGAGATATCGCGAAGCTGGGCGGCGGTCTTTTTGGGAGTAATCACCCCCAGAGTAGCGACAATCTCTTCTGGGTTTTCTTCGTCGAAGATAGGACAATTGGTAATGGAAACCGGCATGCCGTATTTTTCGGAACCTATCTCCACGTATTGCTTTTCTTTCGTCTCGATTGTTTTGGTCGCGATATCGTCTTTCTGCAGCATATACCCCAGGGGGACGGAGGGGATATCAAACTTTTGCGAAGCCTGCCTATAGGCGATACTGTGCAAATCGGACATGTACAAAAGAGCTCCTTCATGAAACATTTCACTCATAATCGGTGCAAAATCTCCAAAAGCAGCAGCGACAGGGTGCAATTTAGGTAAAGCGATGTTAAAGGCGCCGACAGGCTGATCTTCTTCATCGAGCACAGGAATGGTTATCATAACGATGCGTTTTCCGTAGTTTTCCCTGGCTACAGAGTTAACCAGAACCCTTTTTTCCCGGACGGCCTGCATGGAGGCGTAGTGATCACCTAATGTATCGCCTATATTGACAATATCCAGGCCAAAAGCCGCGGATTTTTTTGTCCAGACCACCGTATTGCCGTCGACCCACCAGAACATAATTCCTCCGGGGAATACATCGGCCATAACTTCCGCCAAGGCTTTGCATGAGTCCAGTTCCGCTAATCTGATCATTTCGCTCTCTCTCCTTTTGCTTTGCTTTTTCTATCACAGACAAAAGCTTTTGCATATAGTTTTCAGACTGATCTTGTATTTTTACTCGATATAGCAATTTTTATGCCAAGGGTTTACGAATGAGGAAAATTAAGGATTGGAGCGGATCAGCGGCTGTTGCTGCAGGAACCGAATTGAACAAACTGTTACAAAGAATGAACACTTTGCTTATAAAACCTGTTCAATAAAGACTGTCCGATCCTTGGCTAAATCCATATCCATGGGGACGCGCAGGGGCATATTAACCCGATTGTAGTAGATTCTTACAATAGGCCGGGGTCCTAGGTTCTGGCGGACATTGATCACGACGCCTACCTGCCCGGTAGACAAGCGGACAAGGGAGCCCAGAGGATAGACGGCCAAATTATTCGTGAAGGCTTGGACAACATGGGGATCGAAATAAAATCCCCCACCGCCATAAAGGTATTCAATGGCCAGATAATGAGGGATTTTTTCTTGACGGAGCTTCCGGTTATATTGTTCGCACACGGCTATAATCCGGGAACCAAAGGGGATAGCTTCCCCGGACAGATTTTTCGGGTAGCCTTCTCCGTTCCAGCTTTCATGATGGTGGAGAATATATTTGCAGACCTCTTGGGGCAGACCGGATTCTTTGGTGAGGTAATAGCCGTAAAGAGAGTGCTCTTTCCACAGATTTTCCTGATGAAGTTGCATTTCAGCCATGTTGATCAGCTGAGGCATCTCACATAGCCCTATATCGTGAAGTATAGCCGCCATGCCGATATGAAACAATTCTTTTTCATCTACACCGAAAGAACCAGCTACAAGAAGACTCAGGGCGCATGTTTCCACACTGTGAGGTAATAAGAAATCATCATCGACAAGTTTGATGCGCATTAAGGAATCTAAAACGACGGAGTTGTCCAATAGTTTAAGGGCTGTTTGACAGGCGACTTGAGAAACAGTGAGCATAAAATCGGAGGTGTTTGCTTCCTCTTTCTCGGGGGCAAGGCGTGTTATCTCTGTTATAAGCCCTTTTTTGAGTTCTTTAACAAGAGAAGAGGCTGGTTCTATCAGTAAAGTATAACGCTCCGTAACGGCAACCGAGCGTATACCCCATTTCTTTATGGCAGCAATATGGGATTCGGTAAGTACTGTTCCATAATTCAACAAAAGATTATTGGTTGTTCCGTCGAATAAGGGTTCGGCCAAAACCATGCCTTCGGAAAGCTCAAAGCTGTATAATCTAATCACCTTGCCGCTCCTTTTCAAATGCAGGCTTAGTACATTGTTTATCTATAAGGATACAGCGGCAATGTAAATGCCGTATTATTTCTTCGTAAATTCTGTGTATGATCATTTGGTCAGCCAGCTCAGCTATTTTGCCCGTTCGCCTATTGGGACTTGTTGTTGGCTTGATGTGCGGGTTATAATGGAAGTATAGCAAAGCAATGGCAAGGAGGTACTGTCGTGACCAACGAAGAGTTTCAAAAGCTGGTGCTGGAAAAGCTGACGGGTCTCGAACAAGGGCAATCCAAGCTGGGAGAGGGCCAGGTCAAGCTGGAGCAAAGACAGGCTAAGCTGGAAGAAGGCCAGGTTAAGCTGGAGCAAAGGCAGGCTAAGCTGGAAGAAAGACAAGTCAAGCTGGAGAAGAGAATTGACGAGGTCGAATCCACACTTACTGCCAAGATTGATGCCCTGGATGCTAAGGTCGAACGGTACGGTCAAAGCCAGCAGGATGATGTGAAGGGTCTCCTGACAGTGATGGATAAAAAACTGGATCGCATTAGTGAGATCCAAACCATTCAAGGTGAATCCATCAATATTTTGGCTCTTCGCCAGCTGCAGACCGAGTCCGAGCTGGCCGCCTTGAAAAAGGCTCTTTAAAAGAGCAAAGGAAAGTGAACCATAGAGAGCTTAGGCATATAGCCGGAGGTCTCTTATTTTTTGCTATTTTAACATTGAAGATCGAGCCTCTTGAGTCAAAAAACACTTCGCTTATCGGAGTGTTTTATTTTTCCTGGGAGAAATTAGGATGAAGGTCCTATATAAACAGGACACGTTTATGAGTAAAATAGAATTTGTATGTAAAGAAAATGTAGTAATGTTTTATTTACACTTGAATTAAAGTAGTGTTAGTATTATTAACGTAAAAAAAAACACATATTGGTGAAATGCAAAGATTAGTTGATAGACTCCTTGCTTGGAGGAATTACAAAAAGCATGGCGAATAAAGAACAATGGGCGATTCTGCCCATAAGGCTTACACCGATTACATAATGGATTGGGTATATCGTTTGGTTTAGTTTGGGTCATTTTTTCGTGTAAAATGAGGAAGCAAAAGTTAGGGGTGGAGCTGCATATGAGCCAGGAAGATAATCAAAACTTGGGAGTCGATTTGGGAGAATTTCTGGATTTTTATCTTCTCGATTCACAGGAGCAAATCGAAAAACTGGCAGCAGGGTTGCTGCAACTTGAAAAAGAAGGCAATAATGTCGGATTAATTAATGATCTCTTTCGTTCTGCACACAGCTTAAAAGGAGCCTCCGGAACCATGGGGTTTACTTCGATAGTGGCTTTGACACACTCAGCTGAGGATTTACTGGATCGGCTGCGCCAAGGCAAGATGGAAGTTTCACTCCCCATGGTTGATGTTCTTTTGGCGGTTACAGATCGCGTCAAGGAAATGTTAAGCCAGGTGGAAAAGCGAGTGGAAATCGCCATAGAGTATCAGGATTTGGTGGATGAAATGCGGGCAATTATGAATGGCGAAACACCTGCTCCGGTTAAAGAGGCGGATAGTAACGATATGAAGGAGAATTTAACCTCAAATTATACGCGGGTAGATTTTCAACTGTCTCTTGAAGTGGCGGAACAGGTCAAAAGTTCACAGGATATGGGACATGGAGTATATCAAGTCGATATTAAATTTGCTCCCAATACCTTGATGAGGGCAGTACGCGCCGTCATGGCCGTACAACGGATGGAGAACCTGGGTAAAGTGGTTAAGCTCCGCCCCAGCGTGGAAGAGCTGGAAGTAGGCAGCGAAGAAGGCTTTGCCATGCTGATTTTATCTGATGATCCCCCTGAAGAAATTCGTGGGGAGATTCTCCTTGTTTCTGAGCTGGCGGAGGTAGAGGTTCATCCTTACCGCATAGGTGATGCTGTTGACGGTTATGGTAGCGAAGAAGTGGCGGCGGCTCAAGCCGCTGAGCTGCTCCCGGTTGTGGAAGCGGCTCCTTCTTTGCCTGTGCAGCCTGAGGCGAAACCTGTACAAGCGGCACCGCTCATGCCGGCAGCACCGGCTGCCACTAAGCCCGCCGCCGGCAACGGAAACAATGCTGCCACAGACGGAAATAACCAGGTCCATACCATTCGGGTAGATACTGTGCGTATGGATAACTTGATTAATTTAGTAGGCGAGATGGTGATTACCCGTACCCGCCTGGTCCAAATCGGTCATGAGCTTAAAGAACAGTATCGCATGGATGCCTTGGTGAATAATCTTAATGAGACCACTGTGTATCTGGGGCGATTGATGAGTGACCTGCAGGAAAGCGCTATGCGTTTGCGCATGGTTCCTATCGGTACAGTATTCAGCCGCTTTCCCCGCTTGGTGCGGGACCTGGCACGTAAGACCAAAAAGGAAATGGAGCTGGTCCTCCGGGGGGAAGACACGGAACTGGATAAGACGGTGGTGGAAGTCATCGGTGATCCCTTGATGCATTTAATCCGCAACTCTGTGGACCATGGCATTGAGACTCCTGAGGAACGCCGGGCGGCCGGTAAACCGGAAGTGGGCACCATCACCCTGGATGCCTATCATGAAGGAAATCATATTGCTATCCTGATTTCCGATGATGGCCAAGGCTTGGATCTGAACAGGATCTACGAAAAGGCGCTGAGCCGTGGGCTGGTTGGTGAGAGGGAAGGCCTCTCGGAGCGTGATATTGCCAACTTGATTTTCTTGCCGGGATTTAGTACGGCTGAGAAAGTGACAGATATTTCCGGTCGGGGAGTGGGCATGGATGTGGTTAAAAAGGCCCTGAATAATTTGGGCGGAATGATCGACATCACCACCCGCCAGGGGCAGGGCACTACGTTTACTATCCGCCTCCCCTTGACCTTAGCCATTATTCAAGCGTTACTGGTTGAAGCCAGTACAGAGATTTATGCTGTTCCACTGTCCTCGGTCTTAGAGACCTTGCTGGTAGAACGCAAAGACATTAAAAATGTGGGCGGATTGCCCATGGTTCAGCTGCGTGGTAATACACTTCCCCTGATCTCCCTCCGGGACAAATTCCAGCTTCCTGCTCCTGAAGCAGAAGCGGAAGAAGTCTTTGTCGTGGTCGTAGGGTTGGGAGATAAGGCACTGGGGCTGATTGTAGACGGATTGCGCGGTCAACAGGAAGTGGTGATTAAATCCTTAGGTGACTTCCTTAATAACTTACCGGGTATTGCCGGAGCAACCATCTTAGGGGATGGCAAAGTTACCCTGATTCTCGATATCGGCAGTTTGATTCAGGATATCCTTGTAACGAGGAAGGGCTAAATAGGTCAAGGCAGCTTGGTATGGAATAATAAGCTACGAGCTGATTTATGAAGGAGGAGACTAAGATGGCGGAAGAACAATTGGTAACCTTCGGTCTGGGTTCCGAGGAATTTGGTGTGGATATTATGTGTGTACAGGAAATTATTCGTATACCGCCTATTACCCGGGTGCCTAAGGCCCCCGAATATGTAGAGGGAGTTATTAATCTGCGGGGCAATGTCATCCCCGTGGTGAGCCTGCGGACTCGCTTTGGGATGGAACGGGTGGAAGAAAGCGATTTAAGCCGGATTATCGTGCTGCAAGTCCAGAATAAAGTTTTTGGCATCCGGGTGGACGCGGTAACGGAAGTTCTGCGTTTGGATACCGAGTCCATCGAACCGCCGCCGCCTGTTGCGTTAGGAATGGATTCCCATTTTATTCGTGGAGTAGGCAAGATAGGAGAACGCTTGCTGATTCTTCTCAACCTTGATCACATTATGGGTGGAGAGATGAATCATGAATCAGCCTAAATCCCCAATCACCGTTTTGATTGTGGATGATTCGCCTTTTATGCGGTTAACATTGCAAAAAATATTAAGTCAGGATCCGGAGATTAAGGTACTGGATACGGCCCGGGATGGCAAGGAAGGCATAGAAAAGCTTCAAGCCCTCCGCCCCCAGGTAGTGACCATGGATATTGAGATGCCCCAGATTGACGGGCTCCAAGCCCTGGGTGAAATCATGCGCTGGCAGCCTACTCCCATCATTATCCTTAGTGCCTTGACCACAGAGGGAGCACAGGCCAGTGTTAAAGCCTTAGAGGCAGGAGCTTTCGATGTGGTTGCCAAACCTTCCGGGGGACCGGGTGCGGATATTCAGGCTTTAGCCCGGGATTTAATCGATAAAGTGAAAGCAGCTGCACAGGTGAATCTGGGACGATTGGGTAAAAAAGGGGCCGTAAGCAGAGTTTCGCCTGCTTCAGGAAGCCGGCCTCCCTGGACTGCCGGGGCTGCCAGTGAAAACACTAATCGATTATCCTCTCCGGGCAGTACGAGCTCAACCTTAGGAAGTGCGAAAGGACGTTCTTTGGATAGCGGAGAAGCCTTGCCAAAGTATCCTGTCGAGATTGTAGCGATTGGTACTTCCACCGGAGGACCGTCGGCTTTGCAAGCGGTCTTAACCCAGCTGCCGGGAAATCTCCCTGTGCCGGTATTGGTGGCGCAGCATATGCCGCCGGGGTTTACAGCCCCCTTGGCTCAGCGCCTTAATGGGATGTCCCCCCTCACTATCCGGGAAGGAGTTCATGGCGAGGCTCTGAAAGCAGGCACCATTTATTTTGCGCCTGCCGGTAAACAAATGCAGGTGCAGAGCCGTGGCTCCCAGCTCATTCTGCATATTGGCGATGAATCCCCGATTACCACCCTCTATCATCCGTCGGTGGATGTTATGTTCATGTCCCTGGCGAAGGAAGTCGGTAAAGGCACGTTAGGTGTGGTGATGACCGGAATGGGCAATGACGGACTTAGGGGAATGCGGGAGATCAAGGAACGGGGAGGCTATGCTATCGCAGAGGCTGAAGAAACCTGTGTGGTTTATGGTATGCCCCGGGCCATTGTGGATGCGGGGTTAGCCAATCGGGTGGCTCCTTTGGGAGAGATCGCCCGGCATATTGTTGAATGTGTGCAAAGGAGGTAGGGACTATGGGTATATTTGGGTCCATGGATATCAGTGCGTCGGGATTAACCGCTCAGCGGCTGCGGCTGGACGTTATATCCAATAATATTGCCAATATCAATACGACACGAACGGGACAGCTGACCGAAGCGGGAAATCAAATCCCCTATCAGCGTCAGGTGGTCGTGTTTAAAGCCAGAGGTACAGAGTCCAGCTTTTCCGAGACCTTGAATCAGGCTCTGCAAGGCAAGACGGTGAGCACCACGGCCTTGCTTCAGGGACAAACCACTTTAGGTGCCACCGGCAACGGTGTGGAAGTCCAGGCAATTGCCGAAGATACTCTGCCCTTTCGCTTGGAATATAATCCGGATTCCCCGGATGCGGCACAAACGACCGAGGATGGGATTCCTGCCGGTTATGTACGGATGCCCAATGTGAATATCGTGACCGAAATGGTGGATATGATTTCGGCCTCCCGGGCTTATGAAGCCAATGTGACCGCCTTGAACGCTTCCAAAGCCATGATGAGTAAAGCGCTTGAGATTGGGAAGGGGTGATTAAGTCATGGCTATTAATCCGATTGTACCTATCCATCCTTTAATGCTTCAACAAACCCTGAATCCCATTCAGGAAAATAACCCTGTTGAAGGAAATGGGTCGCAAACTCCTGCCGGAGCGGCCAAAGCAGGCGCAGATTTCGGGCAGTTTTTGCAGGAAGCCCTGCAAAAAGTAGACAACCTTCAAAAGGAAGCCGATGTAGCCAGTCTCGGCTTGGCCACCGGGCAGATTCAGGATCTTCATACTGCAGTACTCGCTATGGAAAAGGCAGGACTATCTTTATCCTTAACGGTGGACGTCCGCAATCGAGCCTTGGATGCCTATCACGAAATCATGAGGATGCAAATATAAGGATGTACAAACATAAGGGTATACATTAATAGTGTACGGTTTTTCACGAAGGAAATTGGGGGTTTCATGTAAATAGTATCTAAACATATAAACCTGATGATTAATGTTTGAGGAAAGGAGGAGCGATATTGAATTTTTCGTGGGCTGAAATTAAACAATCCATTCTTAAATTTTGGGGCAAACTCTCCCGCCCACAGAAGATCATTACCGTTGCCGCTCCTCTGGCTGTAGCAATTGCGCTGATCTCATTGCTTTACTGGGCAAGCAATCCCAGTTATGTAGCCATTTTTACGGAATTGACAGATATTGAAGCCGGAGAGATTACTTCGGAATTGGATGAATTGAAGGCAAACTATAAATTGGGAAGTAATGGTTCCGCTATTTTGGTTCCTGAGAAAGAGGCCGCAGCGATTCGTCTCAAACTGGCTAGTGCAGGTCTGCCTAAAGGGAGCGAATTCAGCTGGAGTGAGAGCTTAAACAAGACCCGCGTTGGGGAGACGGAATCTGACCGGCGGCTGCGTTACAACCTCGGTTTACAGACTGAGCTGGAGGCTACCCTGAAGACCTTAAGCAATGTCAAAGACGCCCGGGTCCATTTGAACATACCTGAAGAGACCTTGTTTATCGAGCAGCAGGAAGCCACAACGGCTGCAGTAACACTGACTCTTAAAGAAGGCAGCTCCATTACGGAAGATCAGATCCGGGGAATCGCCAATTTATTGGCCGCCTCGGTAAAAGGGCTGAAACTTGAAGATGTGACTATCCTGGATTCCAATGGCAATACTCTTTCCGATGTTCTGAGCGAAGACAATCAGCCGGGAAAAATGACCGCTACCCAAATTCAGCTTAAGCAGCTCACCGAAGAAAATACTCGTAAATCTGTGCAAAGCATGCTGGACAAAGCATTTGGAGCAGGGAAAACTATCGTCAGGACGAATGCCACCTTGAATTTTGATCAAGTTACCACAGACACCGTAACTCATGGTCCCGGCGCGGTGCTCAGTGAATCCCATACCACAGAAAATACGACCAATACTTCCCCTGGAGGAACCGCTCCGGGAGTCAACACCAATGTGCCAGGCTATTTAGCGCCGGACGGGACCTGGATTACTTCATCCTCTGAAAAAACTTCGGACACGCTCAATCATCAAGTGGATACGACCCAGGAACAACGGATTAAGAGCCCGGGCGATATTGCCCGACTCTCTGTTTCCGTGCTCCTGGATGCCGACAGCATCAGTGCCGATCAGATAGAACAGATCGAAGCCATCGTCGCTTCCGCTGCCGGAATTGATCGCGACCGCGGCGATGAGATTCAAGTAGCTGCTTTGCCTTTTGATAAGACAGGCGCTCTGGAACAAGAGCAGGCCTTGGCTGAAGCGGCTCGCAAGGAACGGCTGCGCACCTATATCGAATGGGGTGTGGGAGCACTTTTAGCCTTAGTATTCTTATTCGTTCTTTTCCGTATGCGCTCCAAACGCAAGCAAGATGCAGAGTCCCTGGAGCTTGGTCAAGCACTTCAGCCTGTTCCCCTGGCAGCAACGGAAGAGCTTCTGCTTGCTCAGCAGGAAGCTGAAAGGGAAGTTGAGCTTAAACTTGCCCAACAAAAGCAGAAATCTGCTGAAGAAATCCAGCGCCAGAAGATCAAGGAATCTGTGGATATCTATGTGCAGAACAATCCTGATGAAGTGGCACGTCTTGTTAAAACTTGGTTAGCGGAGGAAAAGTAAGATGAGCCAGCAGCTTACCGGGATTCAGAAAACAGCCATCCTGATGATTGCCTTAGGGCCGGAAAAATCAGCCAGGGTGGTACAGCATTTAGCCGAGAATGAAATCGAACAGTTGACGCTGGAAATGGCCAATGTGCGTAAGATTTCAGCAGAACAGCGGGATAAGGTCGTCGATGAGTTTTACCAGATGTGTGTGGCCAATGATTATATCGCCCAGGGCGGCATTGATTATGCCCGGGAGGTTTTGGAGAAAGCGCTGGGTGAACAGCGGGCCTTTGAGATCATTACCCGCCTTTCGTCTTCCCTGAAGATGCGCCCCTTTGATCTGGTGCGGCGCACAGATCCTAAGCAGTTATTATCCTTTATTCAAGGAGAGCATCCCCAAACCATCGCCTTGATCATGACCCATTTGCCACCGGATAAAGCGGCCATTCTCTTATCCAGCTTACCCCAGGAAAGACAGGCCGATGTGACCAAACGGATTGCTTTAATGGGCAGGACAAGTCCTGAGGTTCTTAAAGAGATCGAGAAGATACTGGAGCGTAAAATATCCAGTCTCGCTCCTACGGATTATACAACATCCGGTGGGATTCAAAGTGTGGTGGATATTCTGAACCGCAGCGACCCGAGCACCTTGAAGGTGGTCATGGATTCTCTGGAAGTGGATGACCCCGAACTGGCCGAGCAGGTTAAACGTCAGATGTTTGTCTTTGAAGACATCGTTATGCTTGATGACCGGGGAATTCAGCTGGTGCTGCGTGAAGTGGATATGAAAGATCTGGCCCTGGCCCTTAAGGGCTCCAATCCGGAAGTGGGGCAAAAGATTATGGCCAATATGTCGTCACGGGCATCCCAAAACCTGCGGGAGGATATGGAATTTATGGGCCCGGTCCGCTTGAGGGATGTGGAAGAAGCGCAGCAGCGTATCGTCAAAGTAATTCGCCGCCTGGAAGAAACAGGTGCAATCGTCATTTCAAGAGGTGGCAGTGATGAGATTATATACTAGGGCGAGAGTGGTTAAAAGCAATGTGGTAGAGGTCAGGATGCCCCGTATTGTGGAATGTCGGACGGAAGAATTTCAACTCTTGGGCAAGCATCTTTCCGTAGTCCATGAACGGAGTGAAAGCCTGCCTCAAGAAGATGAATTTCCCCGGCTTGAGGGTGAAGAAAAGTGGGAACCTTCAACTGTCGCAGTCGATGAAGCAGAGCATGAGAAAGCAAAGGAAATCATTGCCGAGGCCGAAGCCATCCGTGCTCAGGCCCAGATAGAGCTTGAAAAAGCTCGGGTAGAATCTGTGGAGATTTTGGAAAAAGCACGGGTGGAGGGGGAAGAAGCCGCCCTTAGGCTTCGCGAAGAGGTCTCTCACCAGGCTTATGAGGAAGGGTATGCCCGAGGCTTGGCCCAAGGACTTCAGGAAGGCGCAGCTCAGGGCGAACGGGAAGCTGAACGTATGAAAGCAGAAGCCCGGGATATCCTGGCCTTAGCTCAAAGGGCTGCCCATGAGGAATGGAGTAAAGTGGACGAGACATTGCTCCGATTGGCTTTGAAGGTTGCTGAGAGAATTCTTCGTGTCCGTATATTGGAACATCCTGAGCAGTTGCTGCAACGTATTCGCGCTTTGTCCCTGCTCCCTGAAGAACGGGAAGGCTGGAAGCTTCATGTATCCACTGCAGATTATCGATGGCTTTCTCAATGTTCGGATGAGATTGATATCCCCTTGCTGGAAGATCAAACCTTAACCTCTGGAGATTGTTTCCTCGAATGCACCGAAGGCATTTTTGATGCTCGCGTCGAGGTACAGCTGGAACGCTGTGAACAACTCCTGAGAGAGGAGCTAAGGCATGACCGATTGGAATAATATGCTTCATAAAATGAGTGACTTGGATTTGATCGTCTCCCATGGCCGGGTGGCCAAAATCGTCGGACTGATGATTGAATCCGATGGCCCGCGGGTCAGTGTAGGGGAATATTGCCGGATCCATACTCAGCAAGGGAAAGAGATTCCGGCTGAGGTGGTGGGCTTTCGCAACTCCACTACCTTACTGATGCCTTTAGCGGAATTGGAAGGAATCGCTCCGGGGGATCGGGTGGTCCCTCAGCAGCATAAACTGGAAGTCGGAGTTGGCCAGGCCCTTCTGGGCAGAATTCTCGACGGGTTGGGCAGACCTTTGGATGGGCGTCCTATGGTTACCCATAGGGATTACCCATTGCAAAATGCTCCCCCCAGTGCTTTTCTAAGGCCAAGGATCAGGGATCCCCTCAGTGTGGGAGTGCGCACGGTGGATGGGATACTGACCATTGGCAGAGGGCAGAGAATTGGGATCTTCGCCGGTTCCGGAGTGGGCAAGAGCACCTTGCTGGGCATGATGGCCAGAAATACCACAGCCGGAGTGAATGTGATCGCTCTGGTGGGGGAACGGGGTAGAGAGCTCCGGGACTTCATCGAGAAGGATCTGGGCCAAGAAGGCTTAGAGCGCTCCGTACTGGTGGTGGCGACCTCCGACCAACCCGCCTTGGTTCGCCTTAAGGCTGCTTTCACAGCCACGGCTATTGCGGAATACTTCCGGGACCAGGGACAGGACGTGCTCTTAATGATGGATTCCGTGACCCGTTTTGCCATGGCTCAACGGGAAGTGGGCTTGACCGCCGGGGAACCCCCGGCAACCCGCGGCTATCCCCCTTCAGTATTTGCGATGCTGCCCAAGCTTCTTGAACGCTCCGGGATGAGCGAGATCGGAAGTATTACGGGTATTTACACCGTTCTTGTGGATGGGGACGATCATAATGAACCCATCGCCGACACAGTCCGGGGCATCCTGGACGGACATATCGTCTTGACCCGGGAACTGGCCATGCAGAACCACTATCCCGCCATTGACACCCTTCAATCCGTAAGCCGGGTTATGAATGACATCATTGCCCCGGAACACAAGGAGCTGGCCGGAAAACTCCGGGAACATCTGGCAGTCTACCATGATGCCAAGGATTTAATCGACATCGGAGCCTATGTGACAGGCAGCAATCCCCGCATCGATGCCGCCATCCGGCATATTGAAGGAATCAATGGTTTCCTTCGCCAGGATGTGGAAGAGAAAGTTTCCTTCGACCAAATGCTCCAGCAGCTTCAGCAGGCCCTTAGGTAAGATAAGGAGGCGATTCGATTGGCCAAATTCAGATTCCGCCTCGAGGCAGCCTTAAGGCTGGCCGAACGCAGCCTTGAAGAGCAGCAGCGGCTTCTTGCTCAGGAGATCCAAAAGCATTTTTCTCTCCAAAAGGCCCGCCAGGCTCAAGAGAGAGTGTGGCAATTTGCCTTGGAGGGTCAAGAGGAGGCTTGCCGAACCTCACCCCAGGATCTGGGTCTATGGCAAAGTTTTACCCAAAAGCAGATCGAGCTTCTGCGTTATATAGCAGAGGAAGTATCCCAACAGGAAAAGGTGGTCACACAGCAGCGGCAAAGGCTTCTTGAAGCCCACCAGGATACTGAGAAGTTGAAGAAGTTGAAGGAGAAACAAAGGGCGGTATTCAACCTTAAAGAGCAGCGGCGTGAACAAGCTGTCCTGGATGAAGCAGGCCAAATAATGTTTGGACGGAGGAGTAGCTTATGATCGAAGTCACCCGCATCAATGGTAAAAAGCTGGTTCTTAATTCGGACCTGATCGAAAGCATGGAAGCAACCCCGGATACGGTCATCACCTTAACGGGTGGAAATAAATACGTTGTCACAGAAACGACGGAAGAGCTCATTCGCAGAGTGACGGAATATAAAAGGCATTGTCATCCGTTATTTCGAGAAGAAGGGGAGATGTCAGAGCAATGGACCGAAAGTTAATTATTGCAATTTTTCTTGCCGGATTTTTAGGATCGACGATTGGTGTCGTCGGCACCTTGGGTGCCCAAAAGCTGTTCTTCTCAGACAGCCCCAGCCCTACAGGACAGGCCGTGATCAAGAAGGAAGAGGGCCCCGTTATATCCGTTGGAGAATTTACCGTCAATCTTCAGGGCGGGGCTTTTCTTAAGACCTCGATAGCTCTTGAAGGAATGAACGAAAAATCAGAAGCTGTGCTTACAGCTAAGGATGCCTTTATTAAGGATCGGATTAATACCGTTCTTTCCAGCAAGACCTTAAAGGATATGCAACCCGAGATCCGTGAAGATCTGAAGCACGAACTGATTACCCAACTTAATGAAGTCACAGGCAACCAGGTTCAGGGAATTTTCTTCTTATCCTTTGTTTATCAGTAAGCATTCCAGCTGGAAGATACTGCTTAACCGTGAAAAATACTGTTATTTATGACATACCTGCATTACTATAGTACATAAACAAGAATGTTTGAGAGGGGGGATCTTATGGGAGAGGTATTGTCACAAGACGAAATTGATGCCCTACTAAACGCGCTTTCTGATGGTCAAGTCGATGCTGAGGAAATTAAAACCACGAAAGTACAGAAGAAAGTCCGAGTTTACGATTTTAGACGACCGAACAAATTTTCCAAAGATCAGATTCACTCCCTCCAGAATATTTATGAGAATTATTGCCGGTCCTTGACGACCTACTTGTCGGGGCATCTTCATTCGGTTATTGAGACTAAAGTGAGCTCCATTGAGCAGATAACCTATGATGAGTTCATCCGTTCCTTGCCCAATCCGACGATCCTCAGTTTATATACTTTGAATCCCCTGGAGGGAACACTGCTGATGGAGATGAGCCCGGCCTTGGCCTTCGCGATCATTGACCGGTTGCTGGGAGGGCAGGGACAAGGCTCGGAGAAGAATCGGGATCTGACGGAGATTGAGCGAACGATTATTTCCCATCGGGCGCAACAGAT
Source organism: Desulfitobacterium sp. LBE (assembly GCF_007830365.1). Lineage (NCBI taxonomy): Bacteria > Bacillati > Bacillota > Clostridia > Eubacteriales > Desulfitobacteriaceae > Desulfitobacterium > Desulfitobacterium sp. LBE. The sequence continues at coordinate 4,704,371 of NZ_VLKD01000001.1, forward strand.
GATTAATCTGATTGGTGAGGCTTGGTCTGAGGTTATTCCTAATGAGCCGGAGTACATAGTTCTGGAAACCAACCCTCAGTTTACCCAAATTGTTGCACCCAATGAAATGATCATTCTCGTCACTTTAGAGGTTCAGGTGGGAGAAATGGTGGGAATGGTCAATATGTGTCTGCCTTATCTCGTGCTGGAGCCTGTCTTAGACAAACTTAGTACCTTGTTCCTCTTTTCTACTCAGGCCAAAGTGACCTCCAAGGAACAGGTGAACGCCATTCGCCGGAAGATCGAATGGGCCAAAGTGGATATGACCACCTTGCTGGGACATTCGGAGATTTTAGTTCGTGACCTTTTGGAATTGGCACCAGGGGATGTGATCCCGCTGATGCAAAATGTTAAAGAAGCGCTCCCTGTTTATGTTGGGAATTTTAGAAAGTTTAAAGGAATTCCTGGTCTGCATGGGGAACATCTCGCTGTTCAAATAACAGAAATCGTTGAGGAAGGAAGGGATCAGGATGGGTAACGGGATGCTTTCCCAGGAAGAAATCGATGCCCTGCTGGGAGGGAATCAGCAAACGGATCCCCCAGCGCAAAAGGAGCCGGCGGTAGAGTTCAGTGATATGGAAAGGGATGCTATAGGAGAAATTGCCAATATCTCCATGGGAACAGCAGCGACAACCCTATCCCAGCTCTTAGGAAAGAAAGTTGAAATCACCACCCCTAAAGTGGATATGGCCAGTGCAGAGCAAATCCGCAAGGATTATCCCATTCCCTCGGTGATCGTCGATGTCCGGTATAAAGCGGGAATTGAAGGGTCTAATCTTCTTATTCTATCCCAACGGGATGGAGCGGTTATCGTGGATCTCATGATGGGAGGAACAGGGGAAAATCCCCCGACAGAGCTCTCAGAGCTTAGCATCAGCGGCATCTCGGAAGCCATGAACCAGATGATGGGTTCGGCGGCTACCTCCATGTCCACCATGTTTAATTCTGTCGTGGATATTACGCCACCCCAGCTCGTCTTAAATGATATGTCACCCCAAGATGACGACATCATTACCAATGTGCTTCAATCCCACGAAGAACTAGTGCGGATTTCTTTCCGGATGGTGGTGGAGGATGTCATTGACAGCATTTTAGTTCAAGTGATTCCCATTCATGTAGCGAAAGGGATGGTTGGCAAGCTTCTGGGTTCGATGGGAGGAAGCGGTTCGAAACCGGAGCCCAAACCCGCCCCTACTCCTGCTCCTGCTCCTTCTATCCAGATGGAACAACCTCAGGCACCTGTCAGCGGCTATGGGCAGCCAGCGGCCCCGGCACCGGCCCCCGGTCACTTCATGCCTCAGGCTCAGCCGGAATATCCTCCTCAGCAGCAGCAAGGATATGGCGGACCTGCTTATGGGCACAATCAAGGCGGTTATTATACTCCGGGCTATGGGGTTCCGCCAACACCGGTACAACCGGCCCAATTTGTTCCCTTAAAGCCTGGCGATCCCCTTCATGGGCAGGAGAACCTCGAACTTATTCTGGATGTTCCCTTACAGGTCAGCGTGGAGTTAGGCAAGGCCAAGAAAACCATCAAGGAGATCCTGGAATTGGGACCCGGCTCAGTCATTGAGCTGGATCGCCTGGCTGGAGAACCGGTGGATATGATTGTCAATGGTAAACTTATCGCCAAATGTGAAGTCGTTGTCATCAATGAGACCTTTGGGATACGCATTACCGATATTGTGCAGCCCAGCGAACGCATGACAAAGGCCATAGGGTTTCAATAAAACCCCGGTAAAGATTTAAGATTTATCCCGTTTTTAATAAGGAGGAAAAATTGTGGGTGCTAATGTTTTAATTGTTGATGATGCTGCGTTTATGCGGATGATGGTCAAGGATATCTTAACCAAAAACGGCTTCACAGTGGTTGGTGAGGCTGAAAATGGGGCTGTGGCCGTGGACAAATTTCTTGAATTGACCCCGGATCTAGTGATCATGGACATTACCATGCCTGAAATGGATGGACTGCAGGCCGTTCGCGAGATTCGCAAGAAGGACCCTCAAGCCAAGATCATTATGTGCAGTGCCATGGGCCAGCAAGCGATGGTTATCGATGCCATTCAATCCGGCGCCAAGGACTTTATTGTCAAACCCTTCCAAGCAGATCGGGTGGTTGAGGCTGTAAAAAAGGCGCTGAAGTAAAATGCCAAATATCCAAGTGAGTATAGATGAAAAGACGCCCTTTCAACCTCAGATGACGGGTGAAGTTAGTAGAAGTGTATCCGATCCCTCCTACTGGGGGGGGATCATCGGGACGATTCTCGTCTTTCTCCTTATTCTGATAGTTGCTTTATGGGTCATCCGCAAGATGAACCAGGCTTCTTTCCGGGGCATGCAGGCGCCTTGGGCGAGAGTTCTGGATCGGCAAATGCTCAATGCCAGCCAATCCCTCTATTTGGTGGAAATTGCCGGAAAGCTCCAGATCCTGGGGGGAACGGATCATCATTTGACGAAGATCGATGAGATCAATGACCCTGAACTGGCGGCTGAGATCCTGGATGAGCTGGCCCACCGGCCCACTGAGCGGGTAGAAGGCATTCTATCCGGAATTGCCCAGCGCACCTTTGGCGGTAAACGACGCCGGGGGAAAGAACCCTTTGCCGATGAGCTTGAACGTTTGCTTGAGGAGGTGGACCAATGACAGCCACCGTGAAGGCATTGGGTTCAGCAAAGAAGCGAAACGTGAAAGCTTTGCTGCTGTTCTTCTTGATTTGGGGCGGGATACTGGTCAATACGGATGTGGTTTTGGCCGCCGGATTAACCCTTGATTTCGGGACGACAACGGCTGAGCAAACCAGCTCAACCCTGCAAATCCTGCTTTTATTGACCGTACTCTCCATCGCTCCGGCCATTCTTGTGCTGATGACCTCTTTTACCCGGACGATTATTGTCCTCTCCTTTGTGCGCAATGCCCTTGGTACACAGCAGCTGCCGCCCAATCAGGTACTTATTGGTCTTTCTTTATTCTTAACTTTTTTCGTCATGGCGCCCACTTGGAACGAGATCAATACCCAGGCCCTCCAGCCCTATATGCAAAATCAAATAACTCAGGCCGAGGCTCTGCAGCAAGCGGAGGCCCCTTTAAGGCAATTTATGTTCGAGCAGACCCGGGAAAAAGATCTTACCCTGTTTGTCGGTCTGGCCAGAATGGAGCAACCCCAAACTTACGGCGATATCCCCACCTATGTCCTCATTCCTGCCTTTGTGATCAGTGAGCTGAAGACAGCCTTTCAGATGGGCTTTGCCATCTTTATCCCCTTTATGGTGATCGATATGCTGGTGGCTTCTGTGCTGATGTCCATGGGTATGATGATGCTTCCCCCCATGATGGTTTCCTTGCCCTTTAAGATTCTTCTGTTTGTCTTGGTGGACGGTTGGCACCTTGTCGTCCAGTCACTTGTCACAAGCTTCTACTAACCTAAGGATGTGTATGAATGAATCAAAGTGACGTACTTTATCTGGCCAAAGAAGCCTTGATGACAGCCTTGATGATCGGAGGTCCTGTATTGGGTGTGAGCTTGCTTGTGGGTTTACTGGTCAGTATTTTTCAGGCCATGACCCAGATTCAAGAGCAGACCCTGACCTTTATTCCCAAAATCCTGGCCATTGCACTGGTCATGCTTTTATTGGGTCCGTGGATGCTCAATGTGATTACAGGTTTTACGACCAATCTTTTTAACGATTTGGCCATTTTTGGTAAATATTAATCATCGCGGAGGAGAGACATGGGCTTAGCAGAATTTTTGCAATGGAATCTCACGCTGTTCCTCCTTATTCTCTCACGTTGGGCAGGCATGATTATGCTGGCCCCGGTGTTTGGAGCCCGCGGGGTTCCCGCCATGGTCAAATTGGGCTTAGCGGTAAGCATTTCGATCATCCTCTATCCGCTCATCATGGCCGCCGGACCCCAGATTCCCAGCGAAACACTGCCCTACGCAGCATTATTAATCAAAGAAATTGTGGTTGGCCTTGTGATCGGCTTTGTCATTTATGCCATCACTGCCGTATTAGAAGGGGCAGGTCAATTGATTGACATGCAGATGGGCTTTAATATGAGCGGAGCCATCGATCCGATTTTTGGTGTGCAAAGTGCGATGATGGGTAATTTTCAAATGATTTTGGCCATTATGCTCCTCCTGGCTACCAACTCCCACCATTATCTTATTGCGGCTATGGTCAAGAGCTATACTTATGTCCCGATCAATCCGGGGGCTCTCCCCCAAGGACTTAATTATTATATCTTTCTCATTCGGGAAATCTTCACCTTATCCGTACAATTGGCCCTCCCCGTCATCGGTGCGTTGGTTCTCACAGATATCGGCGTGGGGCTCTTGATGCGCACCGTGCCCCAGATGAATATTTTTACGGTCATCTTTCCCGTAAAGATCATCTTTGGCTTTACTATTCTTTTTTTGGGAATCGGCTTTTTTGGCGAAACAGTCAACATGCTCTTTGAGCGGGCCATGACCTGGCTTTTAGAGCTGTATAAAGGGTGGCAGGGAACATGAGTGAAAAAACGTTTCAGGCCACGCCCAGGCGCAGGCAGGAAGCACGTAAGAAGGGCCAGGTTTTTAAGAGTACGGAAATGGTTTCCGCACTTATGCTGGTCAGCTTTATTGGGTTGTTAAAGTTCTATGTGCCTACCATGGTGGAAAAAATCAGTCAGATATTTCCTTATGTCTATGGGCTATCTGCAGAATGGACGGCCCGCTCCATTGCCAGTCTGATGGTGGATCTTCTCTGGCTGGGCGTTCAAATCGTTGCCCCTTTGTTTGTGGTGGGGGCTGTCATCGCCACCGGTGCCAATTACCTTCAGGTACGCTCTCTTTTTACGGTGGAGCCTTTAAAGCCCCAACTGAGCCGGATTAGTATGATTAGCGGTGCTAAACGGATGTTTGGCATGAAAGCCTGGGTGGAGCTGATTAAGTCTTTGCTCAAGGTCATTTTCATTGGCTATTTTGTTTACGCCACTATCCGGGATAATTTCGAAATCTTTCCGGTCATGGCTCGTCTCACAGTCGGCGAGGGGGCGATATTTATCGGTGGTTTGATCATCGAGATGGGTTGGAAAATCGCTCTGTCCTTCTTCATCATTGCGGCCATCGATTTTCTCTACCAGTGGTGGGATTATGAGAAAAATCTTAAAATGTCCCACGAAGAGTTGAAGCAGGAATATAAGCAAACAGAAGGGAATCCTCAGCTTAAAGGGGAAATTAAAAGAAAACAAAGGGCCATGTCCATGCGCCGCATGATGCAGGATTTAAAGACTGCCGATGTGGTGGTGACCAATCCCACCCACTATGCTGTAGCCCTGCGCTATGATCCCAAAGAAAATTCGGCCCCGGTGGTGGTGGCTAAAGGCGCCGATGAAATTGCCCAACGGATTAAGCAGCTTGCCAAAGACTATGGCATCATAACCATGGAAAATAAACCGCTGGCCCGGGCCCTTTTCGCTCAAGCGGAAATCGGACAAGCCGTGCCTGCGGATCTCTATAAAGCCGTGGCAGAGGTTCTCGCCTTTGTGTACCGGCTTAAGCGCAAGAAATATACCGGGTAAGAAAGGAGGAATCCACTCATGGCCACAAACGTCAACCGCCGTTGGTACAGCAATATTGACGTGCTCGCAGCTATTTTCATCGTGTCTATTGTTGTCATGATGGTTGTACCGATTCCTCCCCTGATGTTGGATATTTTATTGACCATAAGCATTTCTGCGGCAGTGCTGACTTTGATGATCTCGGTCTTTACCAAAGACCCCTTGGATTTTTCGGTGCTTCCCTCCCTGATTCTGATTTTAACTTTGTTTCGTCTCTCCCTTAACGTGACGACGACCCGTTTAATTCTCGGAGAAGGTCATGCGGGTGAAGTCATTCAGCAGTTTGGAGAGTTTGTCGTTAAAGGCAGTGCGGTAGTCGGTTTTATCATCTTTGCCATCCTGGTTGTCGTAAATTTTATCGTCATTACCAAGGGTTCGGAACGGGTATCTGAAGTAGGGGCCCGCTTCACCTTGGATGCTATGCCGGGAAAACAAATGAGCATTGATGCCGACCTGAATGCCGGAATGATTACTGAAACCCAGGCCCGGGATCGCCGGCAAAAGATTCAAGCTGAGGCCGATTTTTATGGGGCCATGGATGGAGCCAGCAAATTCGTCAAAGGGGACGCCATCGCCGCTATTATCATCCTCTTTATTAACATTATTGGGGGATTTGTTACCGGAGTCGTTGTCCGGGGTATGGACATCATGGAAGCTTTGCATACCTATACTCTATTGACCATTGGGGATGGACTTGTGACACAAATTCCAGCCCTTTTGATGTCTACGGCTACAGGTCTGGTGGTCACCCGGGCCGCCTCGGAAACCAACCTGGGTGAAGACCTCTCCAGGCAGCTTTTCCAGACGCCGAAGGCCCTTTACATAACCGCAGGGGTAGCCATGATCCTGGCCTTGTTCGGACTCCCTCTTTTGCCCTTGTTGATCGTTGCTATTGTCCTTGTGGCGCTGGGCAGAGTTATGGATAAAGGCAGTCAGAAAGCAGTGGTGGAAGAGAGCGCGGCGGCACGGGAAACAGCTCTTGAAGAAAGTAAAAAACCGGAGAATGTCCTTAATCTTTTAAATGTGGATAATATGGAATTGGAGTTGGGGTATGCCCTGATCGCTTTAGTCGATGTCCAGCAGGGGGGCGATCTCTTAGACCGTATCGTCTTAATCCGGCGGCAGGTAGCCAGCGAGTTGGGCTTTATCGTGCCGGTGATTCGCGTCAGGGATAATATGAATCTGCAACCCAATCAGTATTCAATTAAAATTCGCGGTGCCGAGGTGGCCGGTGGAGAAATCCTGGCCGACCACTATCTGGCCATGAGCAGCGGCCTGGGGGACGATAATATTCCGGGCATACCCACCAAAGAGCCTGCTTTTGGGCTGGATGCCAAGTGGATTAATGCTGTTTACAGAGAAGAAGTCGAGATGAACGGCGGGACTGTGGTGGATGCGCCCACCGTCTTAGCGACCCATTTGACAGAAGTGATTAAGAGCAATGCCTGGGAAATCTTAAGCCGTCAGGATGTGAAGACTCTTCTGGATCATGCTCGGGAGCAGGCACCGGCGGCAGTGGATGATGCCATGGAGCATTTGGATCTGGGGCATCTGCAAAAAGTTCTTTCGAATTTGCTGAGAGAACGGGTTTCCATCCGGGATATGGTGACCATTTTGGAAACATTAGCCGATTATGCCTCAACCACAAAGGATTTGGACCGCCTAACGGAATATGTTCGTCAGTCTTTAGCCCGGCAGATCGTTCAACCTCTTCTGGGCATGGACAAACAATTGCCGGTGCTTACCTTGGATCCGAAGCTGGAGCAGCTGATTCTGGACAGCATCCAGCCTTCGGATTTTGGAAGCTATATGACCCTGGATCCCCGTGTATTGCAGGAACTTATGCAATCCTTAGTCCGGGAAATAGAGAAAATGGTCCTCAAAGGATATAACCCTGTCCTGGTCTGCGCTCCGGTAGTAAGGATTAATCTAAAACGGGTAACTGAGCGTCAGTTGCCCCAGCTTATGGTTCTATCTTATAACGAACTTGTACATGGTGTGCAAGTTCAGGCAGTAGGGATGGTGACGACTGGAAATGCGAGTTAAGCGTTTTGTTGGCGATACGGTGGCCGAGACCATGGGCAAAGTAAAGAAGGAATTGGGTGCCGATGCGGTCATCCTTCAGACACGGCAATTTAAGGAAGGCGGAGTATTAGGTTTTTTTGGCAAGCATAAAGTGGAAGTGATGGCGGCTATTGAAGAAGAACCTGTGAGCAAAGAACAAGCCCCTGTCAAATCGTTATACCCAGGGAACCCTTATGGGGTTCGGAAGGAAAGCCCTTTGCCTATGGAGCGCCCCGCTTATGCTTCAGGAAAGGGAGCGGAGCCCCCTGTGCTGGAAAGGACTCCCCGGGTTGAGGTAAGCACTCCAAAGGGGGCGGAACTCAATGCTTTAGAGGCAGAACTGCAATCCATGCGCAAATTGCTGGAAAGTATGAACCGCCAAATTGAAGGTTTGGACGGAGAGCAAAGCGTATGGCCTGTGCCTTTGCAAAAATGGGCCGATCTGCTCAAAGAGCGGGGCATAAATCCCAAGCTGATCAAGAGAATACTTCGCTCAGTTCAGCAAAATGTCCGTGAAGAGGACTGGGGGGAGGATCATCGGGTCAGGGCCTGCCTCAAGGAAACCATACGCCGGATCTGCAGCAATACGGCGGCTATTCAGCCAGGAGTCCGCAAACCGAGGATAGTGGCGTTAGTCGGACCTACAGGGGTGGGAAAAACCACCACCATTGGTAAATTAGCGGCAGGCTTCAGCATCGTGGATAAACGGCGGGTTGCTTTAATCACTGCAGACACCTACCGGGTCGCTGCCGTGGAGCAGCTAAAAACCTTTGGGGAGATTATTGGCGTGCCTGTAGATGTGGTCATGACTCCCTCCGGTCTTCGGGAGGCGATTCAGCGCCATGAGGACAAGGAGCTTATTTTTATTGATACGGCCGGACGCAGTCCTCACCATGATCTTCATATGTCTGAATTGAAGGCGTTTCTGGAGAAGGCTCAGCCGGAGCTGACCATGCTCGTTATGAGTGCCGCCACTCAGGCCGCGGATCTGGCCAGGATCTATGAGCGCTTCGAGCCTTTGACGACCCATCTGATTTTTACCAAACTGGATGAAACAATCGGCGGGGGCACTATGCTTAATCTTTTGGAAAGAACCGACCTGCCTGTTGCATATATTACCAATGGGCAAAATGTTCCGGATGATATAGAAGTAGCAACCCCAGAGCGTTTGACTCGTTATATTCTGGGGGAGGGGGAGCGGCGTGAATGACCAGGCAAAAGTATTAAGGCGTATCGCCGCCCGGCATAAACCTGACCTTACTGCCAATTCGAACTCCCAACACGATCTGCGTGTATTGGCTGTGACCAGCGGGAAGGGCGGCGTGGGCAAGACCAATTTCAGTGTGAATTTGGGCTTGGCATTGATTGATTTGGGCTATCGGGTCATTCTTCTGGATGGCGATCTGGGACTTGCGAACCTGGATATAGCCTGCGGCGTTACACCCCGTTATACTTTTGAGCACCTTCTCAATGGTGAAAAGGATATCGAAGAAATCCTGATCTATGGCCCGAAAGGGATAGGGATATTACCGGGGGGATCAGGTGTCCAGGATTTAGCCAACATCGAGAGGGAGCGGCTGGAAGAGGTCGTCAGAAATCTGGGACGCTTAGAGTCCCTGACAGATATTATTATCATTGATACAGGTGCAGGATTAGGGCATACGGTGCTCAATTTCTTAAGGGCGGCAGATGATATCATCCTGGTTACCACCCCGGAGCCAACCGCCTTAACCGATGCTTACGGCCTGCTCAAGGCTTTGCAAAAGGTTAAGGATGGCGTTACGGTCAATGTAGTGGTGAACCGGGTACATAGGGAATCGGATGCCAAAGACACCTATGAACGCCTGGAGAGCGCCGCGAAGCGGTTCCTGAATGCTCCCGTCAATTTATTGGGGTGGGTCTATGAAGATATATCCGTGGGCAGAGCCATTATGAAACAAGAACCCATCGGAGTATCCTATCCGCAAAGTTCAGCTTATCAATGTATTCAATGGATTGCCGGTTCGGTGTCCGGACTTTATCTTAGTCCACCGAGACAAGCAGGGGGAATTCGTGGCTTTTTAAAGAATCTTTTGCGGGGGTGAAGGCAGTGCAATACCTTGATAAATTAGTTTCCGGATTAGCTGTTGAGTTGCATGTTCCGGAAGGGGACTATGAAGGAAATTATAAGACACATGTCGATGAAATCGGCAAAACACGACTATCTGTATATGCACCCCATTACCAAGGGATGATCATTCCCCTGCAGGAGGGTACTCTTGTGGAGGTTACTTTTTGGGATGACGTGGCTTCCTACTCTTTTATGTCATCGGTTCTTCAGCGTATCGCAACACCCATACCGATGTTTGTCCTGAAGGTGCCGGATAGTATTAGAAGGGTCCAAAGGAGGAACTATGTGCGGGTTCCCGTCTCTTTCCCTATAACCTATCAAGTGGTGGAAAGGGAAGGGTTGGGGGACCTGCAGAAGGGGAATATGTTGGATCTGAGCGGCGGCGGAATGCGTTTTCAGGCCAAGGTCAAGTTGGACAAAGGCTCCATTCTCTATGCCAATCTTGAATTACCCTGCGGAACCATCGGAACTCCGGGCCGGGTATGTCGGGTAGAGCCTATTAAAGACACCAAGTACTTTTCCGTGTCCGTAGATTTCTATCAAATTTCCGAACGTGATCGCGATCGCATCATCCGATGTGTTTTTGATATTCAAAGAGACTTGCGTAAGAAAGGATTGATCTAAGCATGGAAATTAATCAAATGCAATTGGATGCGTTGCGAGAGATCGGAAATATTGGCTCAGGACACGCCGCGACAGCCTTATCCACTATGCTCAACCGCCGCATTGAAATGTCCATTCCCGAGGTTAAAGCCATAGAATTTGAGAAGGCTCCTATGGTGATCGGTCATCTGGAGGTTCCCCAAGCCGTCATCTACGTTAAAGTCGAAGGGGACGCTTCTGGCAAGGCAGTGTTCTTCTTTCCTCTGGAAAGTGCGGAAATACTGGTACAAGCCTTATTTGGTTCCAATGAATCCTTTAACCTCTTTGATAATGAGATGGCTCAATCGGCTCTTAAAGAAGTGGGCAATATCATGGTAAGTTCATTTCTCATCGCTTTAACTGAGTTTTCAGGAGTCCCTCTTCAACCTTCTGTGCCTGCTTTAGCCGTGGATATGGTGGGGGCAATTTTTGATGCGATTCTCCTGGAAGATGGAATACTTGAGGATACGGTTCTCTTTATTAATACTCAGCTTACCGGGATACCGCAAATTGAAGGAAAGTTCGTATTCTTACCTGATGAGGGATCATTGATAAAACTGCTGGGAGCTTTGGGACTATGAGCAATGTAATTAGTGTTGGTATGGCTGATTTGAAAACGACAAAAGCGCCTAATATTTTAATGACGGCAGGATTAGGCTCTTGTATTGGTATATGTGTTCATGACCCGATTCAGAAGGTCGGGGGTATGGCTCATATTATGCTGCCCACGGCGGGGAGTGCCCCTGGTGGAAACCCTGCTAAATATGCCGATACAGCGATGGAGCTTCTGGTGACGGAAATCCTTCGTTTAGGTGCCTCCAAATCCCGCCTGCGCGCCAAAATGGCCGGAGGCGCCCAAATGTTTTCCTTTCCGGGAAAACCGCCCGTGTTAAAGATAGGGGATCGCAATGCTGAACAAGTGATTGTGGAGTTAAAGCGTCTGGGTATTCCCCTCCTCGTCTCCGACGTCGGGGGAAGTTTTGGACGAACCATCCATTTTGATGTGGGCACAGGGGATCTTAAGGTTCGAACCATTAACCATGGCGAAAAGGTGATTTAATAGATGATGGATAAATTACGGCTTTGGACATGGTATTTTGCACTTGTCGTTTCAGCTGTCTTAGCATTGATTAGCTTTTATAGTGGGGAAAACTTTATTTTTGTTGTCCTTAGTGCCATTATCGGTTTTACCCTTATCTATGGTATATGCATGGCCAGTATCATTATTTTTGAAAAGACCGGCATAGAAATGGAGCTGATTGAGCCGGGTAACCTTTTAGACATTGCCGTGGGGCAAGAAGATAATCTGAGTTTCGGTGGCGAAAGGCCGGAGGGCGGCCAAATTCCAGCCACCAGAGCGGGGCAATTGAATCAGGAGTTTGCCGAAGGGGAGCCCAGCGTGGAGAAGCAAGCGGAAATGGTGAGAAGAATGGGTTGGGGTGACTAGGATTGTAAGGAAGGGGGGCCAACAAGATGTCGAATCCTTATGAAGCAGCCAATCGAGGATCATGGAGAGTCGAGCAAATTGAAAAGTATTTGCCGTTAGTCAAGCGGATCTCCGGCCGGTTGCTTATTTCCTTACCTCAACATGTGGATGAAGACGATTTAATCGGCTACGGTGTGTTTGGATTGTTGGATGCCTTAGAGCGTTTTGACCCTGTTCGGGGAGTGAAATTTGAAACTTACGCTACGCTGAGAATCCGGGGAGCGATTATCGATGGCTTGCGGACGATGGATTGGGTACCTCATTCGGCACGGCAGAAAATCAAGCGCATCCAGGATGCCTTTGCCGAAGTGGAGGCACGGCATGGCCGTCCTGCCAGCAATGAAGAAGTAGCGGTTTTGCTGCGGATGGAACCGCGGGACTTGGAAGCTGCCCTGCATCAAGGGCAAATGCTGACCTTGACCTCCCTTGATGAAGTAGCTGTTGGTGAGGAAGGGGAAGCCTATACCCCCAGGACACAGTTGATGGACCCCATAGCCCAGGAAGCCTTTCAGGAAGTTGAACTTGATGAGCAAAAAAAGATCCTGGCCGACGCTATCGAAAAGCTTCCTGAGAAGGAAAAACTGGTCGTGGCCTTATATTATCAGGAAGATCTTACCCTGAAAGAAATCGCTGCGATTATGAAACTTTCAGAATCAAGAATCTCCCAGCTTCATTCCCAAGCCATTCTGCGCCTAAGAGGCCGCCTCAGCCGCCAAAAGAAGAATTTATTCTAATGGGTGAAAAATGGGGACAGGTACCGTTTTTCATATGATGCTTATTGTTGTAAAAAAAACTAAAGTTTTACCAGGTTTTTGCCGATAAGCTATATAGATTCAGTATTGGTGGAGGTGATGCCATGACAGGAATTAATGCCCTATCCACTCGGGGAGCCATCACAAGCACTGAAGATGGATCTCCCTTTACAAGTGGTTCACAGTCAGGTGCAGATTCAGCTGCGATGATGTTTGCAGCAATCTTTGGCGGTTGGCTGAACCAAGTCGGTGGACAGGGACAGGACTCTGGCAACCAGAGTCAGGAACCGGCAGGCAAGGATGCCAATTCCGGACGTCACGCCTTATTGGGTTTGGATGGGTTACAAGGACTTTTGGGGATACTTCAGGGAAACGAAGGTTTCCAAGAGGTTTTCGTACAAGGCTTACAAGGAGAAGGGAAACAGGGAGTCAATTCTGAGCAACTGAAGACTCTCATGACCCAGCTCGACGCACTACGGAACCAAGCCCTCCCAGCAAACTATTCAGGCATATTAGAGGATGTACAGCTGTCAGGGATGACAGAACAGCCTCAGGGGAAGACTTCCCCCCAGTCGGAGTTGGATTTATATAAGAACGTGATATCCAATTTACTTAAAGAAATGTCAGGGGAAATGAAGCTTAAGCAGCAAAATCAAGCTGAGGCTAATCCTTTAGCTCAGCAGAAATCAGAACTTGCTGCTCAGCGCTATAACAGTGGTTTATTTATCACCATGGATGGCGAAGCGCAAGAGCCCAGTGTAATGGTGACTCAGGCCAAGACAGATACGGCACTTATGAATACAGTGCCAACTGACATGACTCTGACAGATACAGCAAAAACAACAGCAAATACGTTTGTCCAGGTTAATCAGGGGACATTGCTGGCAGCCTTATCAGGTAAATCGAAATCTGATCCTGATGGAACAGGATCGGATGAGACCGAATTAGGTGAGAATCAGGTTAAGCCTGGAGCTGGTAATGGGCCTGAAGGAAGGCCGGCTAAGAACCCGGAGATTCTCAGCTTGAATCAGGAGAATTCCGAGGATAATATGCTCCTGAAACAGGAAGCAGCAAAAGGCACTCCATCACCCCATGGTGTATTGGAAGAAAAGTTGGCAGAAGGCGGCTTGGTTTCTGCGAAAGGGACAGTTGCCAAAGGGCTTCAGGATAATGAACAGCCTATAGAAGCAAATAAGGGGAATAAATCTGCCTTACTCGATGTTGCAGCAGGCAATCTAACCCATCAAGCCAAAGATATCGCTCAAGTCCAAGGGAAAGTTGCTGACAAAAGCGATCAGCCCATCTGGACCCAAGTAGCCCGGGACATCTTTGACAAGGCTTATCTGGCCCGCCCCCAACTTCGCGAACTGACCATCCAATTGCACCCCGCTCATTTAGGAACGATTAATATCTCCATGAGCTGGGATGAGGGACAAGTTCATTTGCGCATGGTGGCTGCGGACGGGGGAACGGGACAGATCCTCCAGCAGAATCTGTCTGAACTGAGAGACAATCTGACTCAGTTAGGCATCCAATGCGGACAGATGGAGATGGGAGAGCAAAAAGAAGGGGCTCAGGAACATCAGGGCCGGGAAGGCTCAGGCCGCTCTCAGGAGAGCGGGGATGACGCTTTAGAGTCGCTTAACAGTGAAGAACTTGAGAGAATACTGAACAATGATGAAGTGATCCCAGGCGCTAATCGGATTAATATCAAGGCCTAGGAGGAAACTATGGGGAACACAATTGATACAAATTATAGTAAATACTCTTCCACCTCAGAATCCAAACAAAGCAGCGCAGTCTCTGACGCTACAAAAGAGGTTCTGGGTAAGGATGATTTTCTGAAGCTGTTGGTTGCTGAACTGACCAATCAGGATCCGCTTTCACCTATGGATAACAAAGATATGATCACCCAAATGGCTCAGTTCAGTTCCCTGGAGCAAATGAATAATATGTCCAAGAGTATGGAAAACCTGCTCAGTGCTTTTGGAGCCCTATTCCAGAATTCTCTGCTCAGCCAAGGGGCCGCCATGATCGGCAAGTATGTGGCGGGATTGAACACGGAGGGAAAGATTGTGGAAGGCCTTGTGCAATCAGTCCAATGGCTGGACGGTAATCCCCAACTGGTTGTGCTCCTTGACGATGGCAATTACAGTGCCATTGAAATGAATGAAATTATCTCCGTTTCCGATGAACCGAAACTGCCTGATCCCGGTGAGACGGACCCGGATAAGACAGATCCGGAAGATGGAACAGGGGATGATAATAACCTTGAAGATACAGATCACGAATGAATGTTAAAAGTTTAATTGAAAGAAATGGGGGAATACCTCGATGCTACGTTCTTTGTATTCAGCGATCTCCGGTTTAAAAAATCATCAGGTTAAGATGGATGTTATCGGCAATAACATTGCCAATGTCAATACTACAGGGTTTAAGCGCAGCCGGGTGACCTTTTCCACTATGCTGAGTCAGACCATGAAGGGTGCCGGATCTCCTTCGGCTAATCAGGGGGGAACCAACCCGTCCCAAATCGGCTTAGGTTCCATGGTGAGTTCCATCGATCAGATCATGACTCCCGGAAGTTCTCAATCTACGGGAAAAGATACGGATATGATGATTCAAGGAAAGGGATTTTTTGTCCTGCAAAATAATGGCGAAACGGTTTATAGCCGGGCAGGAGCTTTCACTCAGGATGACGACGGTACCTTGACCGAGCCCGGGACAGGGGCGAAGGTTATGGGGCATATGTATGGAATGGAAAAATCGGTTGACCTCATAAGCACAACAGATGAGGATGAGTCTAAGATAGATTGGACGACACTCGAAGCAATTAAGTTTAATATTGGAGAAAATCCGCCCTATGTTCTGTCGGAAGCAACAAAAATTCCCCCTGATGCTTGGGTTAAGTCAGGAGACGAATGGGTGTATTCTAATCCCTCATTAATTGGGGTAAATGCGACAACAACTGCCCCTAGTGCTACTTTTGATGCGACACGTGGAACCATTACAGTGACAACCGATCCGACAAAACCTGCAAGTGATGCTGATATATATACATTTACTATTACTAATCTTGACGGAAAAGATACGGATGGAAAAGATATTCCTCTGGCAACCTTAACAAGCTTTTCGGTTGACTCCAAAGGAGCCATTACCGGAGTCTACAGCAATGGTGAAGCTTCAGCGTCCCGTGTAATCGGGCAGGTTGCTATCGCCAGTTTTTCTAATGATGCTGGTTTACAAAATCTGGGGAACAGTTTTTATGCAGCCTCCAACAATTCCGGTCAGGCCAGTATTGGCGGGGCAGGTGAAGACGGCCGCGGAAACATCGTTCCCAGTACCGTAGAGATGTCCAATGTGGACCTTTCTCAGGAGTTTACAGATATGATCGTCACCCAGCGTGGATTCCAGGCCAATTCACGGGTCATCACCGTATCGGACTCCCTGCTGCAGGAGCTGATCGATCTTAAACGCTAAGCCATAGGCTGAGGACTTGGGTATAAGGGTAAAACCTTATGTCAAAGTCCTTTTCGGCATTTCTTTTCGGAGAGGAGGCACAGAATTTGCGTATTCTGAATACGGCTGCTACAGGGGTCCGGGCTCAGCAGACAGCTTTGGATATACTGGGCAATAATATGGCCAATGTCAATACACCGGGATATAAGGCTCAGCGGGTGAATTTTGCCGAAGCTTTGGCCGCGGAAATGCGGCCGGCTGAACGTGAATTTAATGGACAGCCTGTGGGAGAGCGGATCGACGTGGGGGCCGGTGTGATTTATCCGACCATAGACACGGATTATCGGCAGGGAATCATCCGGGAGACGGAGAACCCCTTTGATCTAGCTATTGACGGGGAAGGCTTCTTCCCTGTGCGGACAGCCAATGGGGAAAGCCGCTATACCCGGGTGGGCAACTTTGAATTGGACGGTCAGGGCAAATTGGTCAATTCCGACGGTTATATTCTTGAAGTAAAGATTCCAGCCGACGCTATGGATTTGTATGTCGATGAAGCAGGCAATATCACGGGGTTTATCGATGACGAGGAAAGAGTTTTGGGCCGGGTTATCGTCAATGACCCGGAAGGAGAAGGGTACCCGGTAGGACCGATTGATATGGATGAATCGGGCCGCCCCTTGGATTGGAATGGAGATATTTTACCCACAGCCTTTGCCGTTCCGGAAGGGGCTGAAGACGTTCAGATCAGCACGGAGGGTGTTCTTAGTGCCACTATTGATGGAAGCCGTCAAACTTTGGGGCAGATCAATATAATTACCTTTGCTAACCCGGAAGGGTTAGTCAGGGACGGGGATAATCTCTATTTTGCTCCCGACGCGGCCGGAGTGACCGGGGACGAATTGGTCGGCACGCCGGGTAGCCAGGTGGAAGAACGGACCTTAGGTAAGCTCAGGACCCAATCCTTGGAGGGATCCAATGTGAATCTTGCTTCAGCCATGACGGAGATGATCCAGGTGCAGAGGGCCTATCAGCTCAATGCCCGCATGATTACCAATGGGGACCAAATGTGGAGCATGGCCAACTCCTTAAGGAGGTAAATTAGATGTCGGATTGGTTGAATACACCAGTTATGAATATTTTGGAAAAAGGTCTTGATGCGTCCAGTCTGAGGTATAAAGTCCTGGCGAATAATGTTGCCAATGACGATACCCCGGATTTTAAACGTTCTGATGTGGATTTTGACCTGCTCCTTGGCGAAGCCATGGGCCAGACCGGCGGGGAGCTTCCCCTTAAAGTGACATCAGAACGCCATCTCCAAAAGACTGGATTTAATTCCAGTGGGGTTGTGCAAGATCAAGGAACGACCTATCGAAACGACGGCAATAATGTGGATATTGATAAGGAAATGGTCAACGTGGCTGAAAATGGGATTTACTATAATTCCGTCACCCGGGCAATTTCCGCTCAATTGTCCCATCTGCGCACCGTGATCACCCAAAAGTAAAACGATTTCTGCTATAGAAAGATGATGAAGGTGACGATCCATGATTAAAGGATTATATACAGGGGCAGCGGGAATGCTTGCTGCTCAAACCCAAAGCGAGATTATCGCGGATAACGTCGCAAATATCAGGACTCCGGGTTATAAAGGGGAGGAGGCCAGCAATAAAGCCTTTCCCGAAATGCTCATGATGAGAACAAGCACGGAAAACGAAATCCCGGGCAATACACTAATCGGCGGTATAGGTACCGGGGTTGTTGTCGATCAGATCACGCGGATGAATGTTCAGGGAGTTCTGCAAACCACGGACATTCCTACGGATCTGGCCCTCACTGCTGAGGAAGTTTTCTTGGTGGTGGATACCCCCAACGGTGAGCGCTACACCCGTAATGGACAGCTGCAACTGAATTCTGAAGGAATGCTGCAAACAGCCGATGGCTATCCTGTTCTTGGTGAAGAGGGGCCCATTGGACCGTTAAGCAAGAATTTCCAGGTGGATGCTCAGGGGGGAATCACCGATCAGGGGGTCACTATGGACCGCTTGCGATTGGTGCAAATCCCGGCGGTCGGCCTTCTTCGTGAAGGGCAGTCCCTGTATGCCTCTAATCAGCCGGTACAGGAGTTTGCCGGTAACGACGCCGTGCTTCAGGGTACTCTGGAGGGCTCCAATGTGAATTTGCCAAGCCAAATGGTTAAGATGATCACGGTGATGAGAGCCTATGAAGCCAATCAAAAGGTGATTCAAACCCATGATGCAACCTTAGAAAAGGCTGTTAATGAAATTGGTAGAATTGTATAAAGTGAGGAAGTGGCTGTCATGGGAAATCAAGTGGTCATATTTGGACTAGGTCAGGAAGAATATGGAATGCCCATTGAGATCGTCAGAGAAATTACCCGGTTGGGGGATATTCGCCCGATTCCCAAGGCACCTGATTGTGTCAAGGGATTAATCAATATACGGGGGTCGGCGATTCCATTGATTGATTTACATGTTCGTTTTGGTGTGGAAAAGAACCGGACCGTTGCCAAGGACGCGGAAGCCGCCAAGGAAGACTTTGCCTTGATTACAGAAGTCAATGGCGAACTGGTGGGATTTGCAGTCGACCAGGTGAGAGAGGTTCGTATCTTAGACAATATAGCACCACCGCCTCCCTTAGTTACAGCTCCATTTATTGGCGGTATCGTGAATCTTCCCGACCGTATTATCATGGTGTTGATTCCTGACCGGATCTTAGCTAAAGATGAGCTTGAGGGAATTGCTAAGCTCGTCTGATATCAGGAGGGGATAATCGGTGAATACGGCAGAACTAGTGCTGCTTTACCAGCTTCAAAGCATGAATCAGGCCTGGCAGGATACTTCAAGGAGTGAGTACGGAAACAAGGATAGCTCCCAAGCTCTTCTCTTTGCCACATTGCTCCAGTCCGCCCTTTCAGGAAATAATGGCTTCGGTACAGAATTGATTTCAGAAGCTCTTGACGAACAGGGAGCAGAGTTCGAATCCGCTCAAGGGTCCTTGTCGGCGGAAAGTTCGCAATTTCTTGCCGGATTATTATTAGGGAGTGTTCTCTCTGGAAACAATTCTCTTTTGACAGAGAGTATGTTTTCATCCATGAACTCTGCCGGCATGGGCCAAGATCCATGGCTTCCGGCATATAACCCCTATTCCGGTATATTGAACTCTCTAAATATGAACTCATTGAGTTCTCCGCTAAGTTCGGAATATCGTGCTGACCAACCCGTTATAGAACAGCTTATCGCGGAAGTAGGGCAGCGTCATGGAATAGATACGAACCTGATCCGGCAAGTGGTGATGGCTGAATCCAGTTTTAACCCCCATGCGGTATCGTCAGCGGGAGCTATGGGTTTAATGCAGCTGATGCCTGGTACGGCAAAGACTTATGGTGTGACCGATCCTTTTGATCCGGCTCAGAATCTTGATGGGGGAACCCGTTTTTTAAAGGATTTGTTGGTGCGGTTTAAAGGAAATGTCGCCTTTGCCTTAGCGGGCTATAATGCAGGCCCAGGGGCTGTAGATAAATACAATGGGATTCCACCTTACAAGGAAACGCAAAACTACGTGAAAAAAATACTTTCAGCATTGGGGAAAGTAGATACACAAGCATAAAAAAATCAGGCGCATGAGGATCATGCGACCTGATTTTTTTATATCTTATAATCAAGTAAACAGATAGAAATTGTTATATTTTTTCAAAAACCTATTGACTTGGTTGAAAGTCCCTATTAAAATTTAACAAAACCTATAGGAGTACTATATATTAATAAAGTCTAAGGGGGAAGTGAAAGTGAAAAAATTCGGAAAAGGTGTTCTGATTGCGGCGTTGATTGTTGCTCTGACCGGATGCGGTGGCAAGGCGACGCCTGCCGATACAGTCGCCGGCAGCAAATCGCCGGTATCCCTGCTCAATGTCTCCTATGATCCCACCCGTGAGCTTTATCAGGAGTATAATACGGCTTTCAGCAAGTACTGGAAAGAGAAAAGCGGCCAGGATGTGACCATCCAGCAGTCCCATGGCGGCTCGGGCAGCCAGGCCAGAACGGTTATTGACGGCAATGAAGCGGATGTGGTCACTTTGGCACTGGCCTATGATATCGACTCCATCAACTCTCAAAAGAGCCTGCTCAATCCGGAATGGCAGAAACGTCTGCCCAACAATTCCACGCCCTACACCTCCACCATCGTCTTTCTGGTGAAGAAGGGAAACCCTAAAAATATTAAGGATTGGAACGACCTGGTGCAGCCGGGAGTATCGGTGATCACTCCCAACCCGAAAACCTCCGGGGGTGCCCGTTGGAACTACCTGGCAGCCTGGGCCTATGCCTTGGAACACAATAATAATGATGCTCAAAAAGCCAAAGAATTTGTTGAAGCTCTCTATAAAAACGTACCAGTACTGGATTCAGGGGCTCGGGGCTCCACCACAACCTTTGTGGAGCGGGGGATCGGTGATGTGCTGCTGGCCTGGGAAAATGAGGCCTTTCTCTCCTTAAGGGAATTCGGGGAAGATAAATTTGAAATTGTGGTTCCTTCCCTCAGCATCCTGGCCGAGCCGCCGGTGACGGTAGTGGATTCCGTGGTGGACAAGAAAGGCACCCGGGAAGTGGCGGAAGCTTATCTGGACTATCTCTACAGTGATGAAGGCCAGGAAATTGCCGCCAAAAACTTCTACCGGCCCAGAAATGAGGCTGTGGCCCAAAAATATGCCGCGCAGTTCCCCCAAATCAATCTCTTCACGATTGATGATGTGTTCGGCGGCTGGGCCAAAGCCCAGCAGGAGCATTTCGCCGACGGTGGCGTCTTTGATCAAATTTATGTAGAAAAGTAAAGGTGAAACCATGCGGACATCATCCTCCCGCTTCAGTCTGAAACAATACAGCGTTCTGCCGGGATTCGGGATCACCATGGGTTTGTCTTTGATGTATCTCAGCCTCCTGGTTTTCATCCCCATTGCTATGGTGTTCCTGAACAGCTCTCAGCTGGGTTGGGGGAAATTCATGGAGATTGTCCTATCACCCAGGGTCCTGGCCTCCCTGAAGGTATCCTTTGGCACCTCCTTCTTGGCGGCCACTGTCAACGCGGTCTTCGGGCTGCTGTTGGCCTGGGTTCTGGAGCGATATACCTTTCCGGGCAAGAGAATCGTTGATGGCTTGATCGATCTGCCTTTTGCTCTGCCTACGGCTGTAGCCGGTATTTCCCTGACCACTCTTTATGCCCCTAACGGCTGGATCGGCCGGCTTTTTGAGCCTCTGGGACTAAAGATTGCCTATACCCCTTTGGGAATTACCATCGCCCTGATTTTTATCAGCCTGCCCTTTGTGGTGCGGACGGTTCAGCCGGTTCTGCAGGGCATGGACCGGGAAGTGGAAGAAGCGGCGGCTTGTTTGGGGGCTACCCGGTTTCAAACCTTTTGCAAAGTGATTTTACCGGTTCTGTTGCCGGCGGTCATCACCGGCTTTGCCCTGGCTTTTGCCCGCTCTCTGGGGGAGTACGGCTCAGTGGTCTTTATTTCCGGCAATATGCCCATGTATACGGAAATCACCCCTCTGCTGATCCGGACCAAGCTGGAACAATACGATTATGCCGGTGGCACAGCCATTGCCGCTGTGATGCTGGTGATCTCCTTTCTCATGCTGCTGGTGATCAATCTCATTCAGTGGTGGGCAAGCAACCGGGATAAGGGCTGATAAGGAGAGAGAAGATGAAGAGTAAGAAAAACAGAATTCCCGGGTCCCACGCCCCAGGGATTCAGTGGCTGCTGATCGGCATTGCGTTGCTGTTTTTTATCACCATGCTGATCTTACCCCTGATCCTGGTGTTCACCAAAGCCTTTGAAAAGGGGGCGGGAGTCTACCTGGCCGCCATCCAGGACCCCATGGCCCTGAAAGCTATTCAGCTGACCCTTCTCACCGTAGGGATCGCGGTGCCTGTCAATACAGTTTTTGGCTTGGCGGCCGCCTGGGCAGTGGCCAAGTTTCAGTTTAAAGGCAAAAATCTGCTCTTGACCCTGATCGATCTGCCTTTTGCCATTTCCCCCGTGGTTGCAGGATTGATTTTCGTGCTGCTGTTCAGTACCACCCATGGCCTGCTGGCTCCGTTTTTGACGGCTTGGGGACTGAAGATCATTTTTGCCCCCCCCGGGATTATTCTGGCCACCTTATTCGTTACTCTGCCCTTTGTGGCCCGGGAGTTGATCCCGTTGATGGAGGCCCAGGGAACGGCGGAAGAGGAAGCGGCTTTGACCCTGGGGGCCAGCGGCTGGCAGACCTTTCTGCGCATTACCCTGCCCAATATCAAATGGGCTCTGCTTTATGGCATCATTCTGACAGCAGCCAGAGCGGCCGGGGAATTCGGGGCGGTCTCCGTGGTCTCCGGTCATATCCGGGGGCTGACCAATACCATGTCCCTCCACGTGGAGATTCTGTACAACGAATATCAGTTTTCCGCGGCTTTTGCGGTGGCTACCCTGTTAACCGTGATCGCTATCATCAACCTTTTGGTCAAAAATATTGCCGGCTGGAAAATCAAGCGGATGGAGGAAAAAACATGAGTATCGAAGTTAGCCAGGTCAGCAAGACCTTTGACACCTTTACGGCTTTGCATGAACTCAATCTCAAGATCCATACCGGTGAACTGGTGGCTCTGCTCGGTCCCTCCGGTTCCGGCAAAACTACTTTGCTCCGGATTATCGCCGGCCTGGAACCCCCGGACACCGGCAGCATTATTTTCGACGGGGAAGACAATACGGAAAAAAGTACCCAGGACCGCAAAGTGGGCTTTGTGTTTCAGCATTATGCCCTTTTTAAAAACATGACGGTCTTTGAAAATATCGCCTTTGGTTTAAAGGTCCGACCGGCCAAGCTCCGCCCCGGTAAAGAAGTGATTCGCCAAAAGGTTCAGGAACTGCTGGCCCTGGTGAAGATGGAGGAACTGGCCAACCGCTATCCGGCTCAGCTTTCCGGTGGTCAGCGCCAAAGAATCGCTTTGGCCCGGGCTCTGGCGGTGGAGCCCAAGGTTTTATTGCTGGATGAGCCCTTTGGAGCCCTGGATGCCAAAGTCCGCAAAGATCTGCGGCGCTGGTTGAGAAAGCTCCATAACGAATACCCGATCACCAGTGTGTTCGTGACTCATGACCAGGAAGAAGCTCTGGATGTGGCCGATCGCATCGTCATTCTCAATGAGGGAAAGATCGAGCAGATTGGAACCCCGGAAGAGGTTTATGACAATCCGGCCAATCCCTTTGTCTACAACTTCCTGGGCAATGTCAATTTGTTTCACGGCCGGATGCACGACGGCAAAGTGGAGCTGGGTTCCCTGCAACTGGAGGCGCCGGAGCATGCCGGAATCGGCACCGCAGACATTGTCAGCTATATCCGCCCCCATGACATTGAAATATGTCTGGAGGATGAAGGCAAAGGCTTTATTGCCGCAGAGATTTTCTTTATCCGGGCGGTGGGACCCATCGTCAACCTGGAATTAAAGCGCCTGGATAACGAGGAGTATATCGAAGTGGAAATCAGCAAAGAGGTCTATAGAAGCCTGAAGCTGAAGGCCAAGCAGAAAGTCTATCTCCGGCCCCGGGATTTCAAGGTGTATGTTCCTGAAGATTATGTTATTTGATATATTTTTTTACGGACTTGTTGCTAATTCGGTTAAAAGTTCTGGAGAAAAGAGATGAGGGCAGGAGTGCTGATTTATAAAGATGTTTTAAGCAGCTTGAGTCCAGAAGCTAAAAAGATATTGGGCCTGATCCTGCATAAGGGAGCGATGACCAAAAGTCAACTGGCCAAAGTGGCGGGATTAAAGCTTACCACCTTGAACCGGATGATGCTCCCACTGGAGAAGGAGGCTCTTATCCTCCCCACGGAAACCGGTGAGTCCACCGGCGGTCGGAAGCCGGTCATTTATGATGTAAATCCCCGCCGCTATTATGTGATCGGGATTGATATTTCCCGCCTCTACTCCCAAGTTGTTTTGACCAACCTGAAAATGGAGCTGCTGGAGAAAGACCGCTTTGATATGGACCGGAATTCTTCGCCGCAAGCTACTCTGAACCGGATTCTGGACTGGATAGGAAGGGTTCTGGAAAAGCGGGAGCAGGGATATGTGATCGGCGTTGGGATCGGTACGGTGGGGCCTTTGGACCGTCAAAGCGGCATCATCCTCAACCCGGAAAACTTTGAGGCCCAGGGTTGGGAAAATATTCCCCTCAAAGCTATCGTGGAAGAACGAACGGGCTTGCCGGTCATCATCGATAACGGTGCCAATGGGGCGGTTCTGGCAGAAACCCGTTACGGCAGCGGCAAAGGGATGAAAAGCGTGATCTATTTGAATTGCGGGGTGGGAATCCGAACCGGCGTCATCTCCTCAGGAACTCTGGTCAGGACAATCAATGATGCAGATGATACCTTTGCCCATATGGTGATCGATGTCAACGGTAAACCATGTCATTGTGGCAATCAGGGCTGCGTTGAGCGCTACTCCTCGATTTACGCTATTATGGAAGCCCTTGCTGAGGAAATGACCCCTGAGGAAATGCCCCAAGGGAAGGACCGCCGAAATCACAAGGCCGATCGCCCGGTCTCCTATCTGGAGCTCTGCCGGGAGGCTGAGGAGAATGACACCACCGCCCGGCAAGTGCTGCAAAATGCCGCTGTACGGATGGGTACGGGGTTGGCTAATTTCATCCAGCTGCTCAATCCGGGGCTTGTGGTTCTGAGCGGACCGCTTATTTTGCATTCTCAGCTCTTCTATGAGGTCTGTGTAGAGGCCGCCAAGCGAAGAAGACCTTGGGATAAAGGGGGGCACCTGGTGTTCAGCCGGGGCGGAGCCTTTGAAGAGAATGCCATCTCCATCGGTGCGGGCGCTCTGGTGGTGGAGCATTATTTGGAACCGGAGACTTTTGGGTGAAGAACCGGACAGCTTTATGGTTGGCTGGGGGAAATACAGAAAGAGAGAGGGAGAAATGAAATGGACAGATCGGAACTCGATTTGGATCTTGATGAGATAAACCGAGCCTTTGCCGGGGAAGACCCCCGCAAACTTTTGACCCATGTAATGGAAAAAATCGGTCCGGCGCGGATTGCTCTGGCTTCCAGCCTTTCCATTGAGGATCAAGTGCTGACCCAGATGCTATTAAAGATCGATGCCCGGGCCCGGATCTTCTTTATCGATACGGGACGGAATTTTCAGCAGACTTATGATCTGATGGAGGAGACCATGGGCCGCTATAAGTTTCATTATGAGGTATACGCGCCGGAGAACTCGGAGCTGGAGCCGTTTCTGGCGGAATATGGCCCCAACGCTTTTTATGACAAGGTTGAACTGCGTCAAAAATGTTGTGAGCTGAGAAAAGTCAGGTCCTTGCAGCGGGTCTTATCTACTGTAGACGGCTGGATTTGCGGACTGCGCAGGGAGCAGAGCCCCACCCGCCAGGAAATCGGTTTACTGGAATGGGATTCTCACCACGCTATCTATAAAGTGAATCCTCTGGCCGCCTGGAACGAAGAGCAGGTTTGGGCTTATATCCGCCGGGAAAACATTCCCTACAGCTCCCTGTACAACAAAGGTTTCCGCAGCATCGGCTGCCGGCCTTGCACCCGGGCGGTAGCACCCGGGGCGGATGTACGCAGCGGCAGGTGGTGGTGGGAAGACCCCGCTAAAAAGGAATGCGGGCTGCATCCGCCTGCAAAGGGGGAGGGAAAATCATGAACCATCTTGATCGACTGGAGGCCCAGAGTGTCTATATCCTGAGGGAAGCTTATCGTGAATTTAAAAATATCTGTATGCTTTGGTCCATCGGCAAGGACAGCACCGTCCTGCTATGGCTGGCCCGCAAGGCTTTTTTCGGGCATGTACCCATTCCCTTGGTGCATATTGACACCCACTATAAAATACCGGAGATGATCCGTTACCGGGACGAATTGGCCCGGCAATGGCGGCTGACCATGATTTACGGGGAGAACAAAGAGGCCTTGGACGGGGGCAGGACCTTTCCAGACGGGAAAACGGACCGGATCAGCTGCTGCCAGGCGTTGAAAACGGAAGCCTTAAAAAATACCCTTTCCGGGGAATGGCCCCGCTATATTCTGGATCTGGAAACCGGCCAATATCGGCCGGATGGCAACCGGGAAAAGTACACCGGGGTGATTGTGGGGGTACGGGCGGATGAGGAAGGAAGCCGTTCCAAAGAGCGGTATTTCTCCCCCCGGGATCAGGAAAATGACTGGGATGTAGGGGATCAGCCCCCGGAATTCTGGAACCAGTTCAAAACCGACTTTGCCCCCGGCACCCATATCCGGATTCATCCCCTTCTGGACTGGACGGAGCTGAATGTCTGGGAATATATCCAGCGGGAGAAGATCCCGGTGACATCCCTTTATTTTGATCAGGGGGAAGGCAAACGCTACCGTTCCCTGGGCTGTTATCCCTGCACCTTGCCGGTGGAATCCCCGGCCCGCAATGTGGAAGAAATTATTGAAGAGCTGCGCAGCGGCAAGTTTGCCAACATCGCCGAACGGTCGGGACGGGCCCAGGATAAGGATGACGGGGGCGGACTGGAAACCCTGCGGAGAGGCGGGTATATGTAAGATGGACAACAGAGAACAGATGAACATCGTGATTGTGGGCCATGTGGACCACGGTAAAAGTACGGTGATCGGCAGGCTGCTGGCGGATACCGGTTCCCTGCCCGAGGGCAAGCTGGAGGCAGTACAGGAGTACTGCCGCAAGAATGCCCGGCCCTTTGAGTATGCCTTTCTGCTGGATGCTTTAAAAGACGAACAGGCTCAGGGGATCACCATCGATACGGCCCGCAGTTTTTTTAAAACCGGCAAAAGGGACTATATCATCATCGACGCCCCCGGTCATATCGAATTCCTGAAAAATATGGTGACGGGAGCTTCCCGGGCGGAGGCCGCTCTGCTGGTCATCGACGCCAAGGAAGGAATCCGGGAGAACTCCAAACGTCACGGCCATATTGCGGCTATGCTGGGCATCCGGCAGGTGGTGGTGCTGGTTAATAAAATGGATCTGGTGGATTTTGACCGGCAGACGTTTGAGACTATCCGCCGGGAATTCGGTGAATTTTTGCATAAACTCAACATCCAGCCGGTTAATTTTATTCCCCTCAGCGCCTTTAACGGTGACAATATCGCGGTCCGCTCCCAGCGCACCGCGTGGTATGAAGGGCCGACCGTCCTGGAACAGCTGGACAGCCTGAGCAACCGCAAAGGCAACCAGGAACTTCCTTTGCGGATGCCGGTTCAGGATATCTATAAATTTACGGCGGCCGGAGATGAGCGACGCATTGTGGCCGGAACGATCCTCAGCGGCGCTATCCGCAGCGGGGATGAAGTGGTCTTTCTCCCCTCCCGGAAAAGAAGCGTGATCCAGAGCATCGAAGGATTTAATGCCCCTCAGCGGGATATGGCCTATGCCGATGAGGCTGTGGGGCTGACTCTCAAGACCCAGATTTATATCAAACCCGGGGAATTGATGGTCAAAGCCCAGGATAAACAGCCTCTGATGGGGTCCCGTTTCAAGGCCAATATTTTTTGGGTGGGCAAAGCGCCCCTGATTAAAAACAAAACTTATAAGCTAAAAATCGGGACCCTGAAAATTGGGGTGAAGATGGTGGAAATTCTCAACATCATTGATGCGGCGGAGCTGAATATCGACACCTTCAAAGACCAGGCGGAAAAGCATGATGTGGCGGAATGCATTTTTGAGACCGCCAAGCCCATTGCTTTTGATCCGGTGACGGAAATGGAGCAGACCGGGCGCTTCGTGATTGTGGATAATTACGAAATCTCCGGCGGGGGAATTATCCTGGAGCAGGCCGATGATGACCGCAGCAGCCTGCAGGATCATGTGCGGCAGCGGGAGACCCAGTGGGAAAAGGGACTGATTCAGCCGGTACAGCGGGCGGGGATCTATGGACATAAAGCCAAGTTCATTGTCCTGACCTCCGGCAGTGCCGACTATGGCCCGGTGATCGAAACCATCGCCCGGGAACTGGAACAAACCCTCTTCCGGCTCAATTACAAAGCCTATTATCTGGGGGTCAGAAACCTTTTGCACGGTTTGGCGTCGGAAGAGACTATAAAAGACTGGAGCAGGGACCGGGAGATCAGGCAGGTCGGTGAACTGGCCAGAATCCTCACCGACTCCGGGCAGATCTTTATCACCACGGTCTTTAACCTGGAGGATGATGAAGCGGAAAAATTAAAGCTGCTTAACCAGCCCAGTGAGATACTGGTCATCACTATTGGGGAATCGCCATTCTATTCTTTTCAGCCGGATGCCAGCCTTGAGGTGGAGGGGGCTGTGGCGGCTGTAGGCAGCCTTTTGCAGAAGCAGGAGATTATTTTGGATTATTATTTGTAGGGGAGGTTTCATGATGAAGATTACGGTAAATGGGCAGGATGTGCTTCTGGAGAAAGAGCTGACAGTAAAGGAGCTTCTGGTCGCCCAAAGGGCGGAGATGCCGGAATATGTAACAGTGGGAATCAATGAGGAGCTGATCGAGCGGGAGGATTTTTCCGGTCGGAAGATCAGAGAGGGAGATAGTGTGGAGTTCCTTTATTTTATGGGAGGGGGTACCCTTGAGGAAGACGGGACCGCCGGGAAAGAAGGTGCCGTCGGATGAGTTTCAGTGACGAACAGCTGGAGCGGTATTCCCGGCATATCATCCTTAAAGAGGTTGGGGTTAAGGGTCAGAAAAGGCTGCTCCAGTCCAGAGTCCTGATTATCGGTACGGGCGGGCTGGGAGCGCCGGCGGCTATGTTCTTGGCGGCTGCGGGTGTCGGTACCATCGGGCTGGTGGACTTTGACGGAGTGGAGCTTTCCAACCTGCAGCGGCAGATCATTCACCAGACCAAGGATGTGGGCAAGCCTAAAGTGATATCGGGCCGGGAGACCATTGGGGAAATGAACCCGGATGTGGAAGTGGTGCCTTATCAGGAATGGGTCAACTCCGGCAATATCCAGGATATTATCCGGGACCGGGATTATGATTTTATCATCGACGGCACGGATAATTTTCCGGCTAAGTTTCTGATCAACGACGCCTGTGTTCTCAGCGGGAAGCCTTTTTCCCATGCCGGGATCATCCGCTTCCAGGGACAGACCATGACTTATGTGCCCGGACAGGGGCCATGCTACCGCTGCATTTTCAAAAATCCCCCGCCGGCCGATAGCGTGCCAACCTGCAAACAGGCAGGGGTGCTGGGGGTTATGGGAGGGATCATCGGCACCATTCAGGCTACGGAAGCCATCAAATATATTCTGGGCCTTGGGGACTTGCTGACCGGCACCCTGCTGACCTATGACGCCCTTAAAATGGAGTTTCGGAGAGTTAAGCTGCCCCATAATAAAAAATGCCAGGTCTGCGGGGAAGAGCCCTCGATCACAGAACTGATCGATTACGAGCAGGCTGCCTGCGATCTGAATTGAGGAGGTCCGGCTATGATCACCCTGACTAAAAAGCAAATGGAAGAGATGCTGGATCATGCCCGCCAAGCTCTGCCCAATGAGGCCTGCGGACTGCTGGGAGGCCGTAGGGATGGAGATGACCGGTGGGTGGAGCGGGTTTACCCCCTGAACAATCTGGATCAGAGTCCGGAGCATTTCAGCATGGACCCCCGGGAACAATTAACGGCGGTCAAAGATATGCGGAAAAACGGCTGGGTAATGCTGGGCAATTTCCACAGTCATCCGGCAACCCCGGCGCGGCCCTCGGCGGAAGATAAAAGGCTGGCCTTCGATTCATCCCTGAGTTACCTGATCATCTCCCTGGCCGAGCCCCAAAAGCCAGTCTGTAAAAGTTTTTTGATCAAAAAGGATGGGGTAGACGAAGAAGAGATTATTCTGAAGGAGGAGTAAACTGTGGCAGAGGTTGATTACAGGGCTTTAAAAAAAGGCGGCTTTATGCAACAGGTGCAAAAGGATCATTTTGCCCTGCGGCTGCGCATCGCCGGCGGCCAGATCCAAGCCGACCAGCTGCAGAAAGTAACGGAGCTGGCCCGGATCTATGGGCAGGGTTATATTCATATGACCTCAAGGCAGGGTATCGAAATTCCTTTTATCCGGCTGGAGGACGTGGAGGCCGTTTTAAACGAACTGAAAGAGGTCGGGCTGGAGCCCGGCGCCTGCGGCCCCCGGGTCAGGACGATTACAGCCTGCCAGGGGGCGGCGATCTGCCCCAGTGGACTGATCGACACCACCCGCTTGGCTGGGGAACTGGATAAACGGTATTTTGCCAGGGAACTTCCTCATAAATTTAAACTGGGCGTTACGGGCTGCGGCAATAATTGCCTGAAAGCGGAAGAAAACGATCTGGGTATCAAAGGGGGCGTCAGGCCCAGCTGGCAGCAGGACCAGTGCATTTATTGCGGTTTATGCCAAGCGGTTTGCCCGGCCAAAGCCATCGAGGTTCACAGACAAGAGGAAACCCTCAGCCTGGACAGTCAGCTGTGCACTTATTGCGGCAAATGCGCTAAATCCTGCCCGACTTCGGCCTGGGAAGGGGAAAGAGGGTTTTTGCTTTCCTTTGGGGGGCTGTTCGGCAACCGGATTGCCATCGGTAAGGGCATCCTGCCTCTGGTCATTACCGAGGCTCACCTTTATCAGGTGATCGATAAAACTTTGGAGTTTTTCCAGACTCACGGCAAACCAAGCGAACGGTTCAGGAACACCCTGGATAGAGTTGGCTGGGAAACCCTTGCTAAAGAATTGGAGGGATTAGATCATGAACGCTAAAAAAGCGGATCGGGTGGTGGATATCACCAGTGTTGTCTGCCCCATCACCTTCGTGAAAGTTAAAGTTGCTCTGGAGGAACTGGAACCGGGGCAGTTGTTGGAGATTCTGATGAAGGATGGGGAACCCATTCAAAACGTTCCCCGAAGCTTGAAGGACGAAGGCCATAAGCTGGTTCAGGTAGAAAACAATGGGAACGGAACCTATACTGTTTTCGTAGAGAAGGGCAATTAAGCTAAACATTGGCTTTGAGCCAGAGCTGGCGTATCTTCCAAGGAAGATGCGCCTTTTTTGTGTCCCTTCGGTTACCCATGGAGATGCTGCCGGTTGAAGATAATGGTTCTAATTTCGAAATTAATTTTTTAGATTGTATAAGTTGTTTCTATCACATATAATAATAGTGAAAATAAGAATATTTAATACTTGCCTAGATAAAGATAAGCAAGTTTTTCCTTCAATATCTATATAAAGGAGGAAAAAGGATGAAAGCAGAGTGGGTTGAATTGAATCAGGAATGGCAGTCTACCCAATGGGTTGTAAATCGATATCTGTCGAAAAATCACAGCCTAAAAAGACATTCGCAAAGGGTCTCCTCTTTGTGCCAAAATATGGGTGAGATTTTGGAATTAAGTGAAGAAGAAGCTGCACAATTGGAAAAGGCGGCTCTGCTTCATGATATTGGCAAAGCCTTTATTGATGACCGTATTATTAATAAACCGGACCGGCTTAATGAAGAGGAATGGGTGGTAGTCAAAGGCCACCCAGGGAAAGGTTTTGACATACTTTGTGCTTTTGAGAATATGGGGATTACGGCACGGCTCATTTTAGCACATCATGAGCGATGGGATGGGAAGGGTTATCCCCGGGGATTAAAAGGGGAAGAAATCCCTCTCCTAACCAGGATAATCTCCATCGCGGATACATATGATGCTATGACGAGTTCGCGCAGCTATCGGAAGCCCTTATCAAAACGTAAGGCCATTGAAGAATTGAGACGCAATGCCGGGACGCAATTTGATCCTGATTTGGTACATATCTTTGTTGATAAGGTTATCGTGGGTGAAATAGAGAGAGTTCAATAAGAAAGGTATGGGAAACAAGAAGTTTATAGATTTTAATTAGTGAAAGACCGATCATATACTTTGATCGGTCTTTTGCATAACAACCGGATCACAAGTATTGTTTGACCTTAAATGAAAGAGAATTTATAATAGCTCTAATAGAAGAACTTTCTGCCACAGGGGGAACAATGGGAGAATATTATCAGTATTTATGGAAGACGACGTGGATTGAGGCTTTAGGGATTCTTTTACTGGGTTTATTTATCTTAATCCGCACTATTTGGAAAGTCTATACTAAGGCACAAAAACCCTTAAGGCGCAAGGATAAATTGATGCTGGCCGGCAAAGGGTTGGGTTGGCTTTTAATCTACGGGACTTATCTGCTGATCTTCAATGCCAGCGAACCGGATTGGTTTGCTAAGCCTGTTCAGGTACAGGGTGAAATACAAGGGAAGAGTATGGCTTCCGACATCCGTCAGCCTTATAGTGTTGAGATTGAATGGGATTCAGGAAGAGAGACACTCCATTTGGATCCTTATACATATCGCGAGCTTGAAACAGGGCAGAGAGTGAATGTGACTTTTCTCCCCTATCGTTTGCAGGTTATATCTTGTGAAATTCTGCCGCCAGATAAGGATAAGAAAGAAAAAAGCGTTACTGAGCTCAGTCAAGAGAATGGAGGGGGATTATGATTCCGGAAGTCTATTTTACCAGTATGAAAATCAATCAAGGGCAAAGCCTGCTGACGAAACTGGAAAAGCTTATCAATCGGTCAGGAATCTTGAAAGGAATCGAGAAGAATGACATGGTTGCCCTTAAAGTACACTTTGGGGAACGGGGCAATTTAGCTTATATCAGACCACAATTTGTGCGGAGAGTCGTGGATCAGGTCAAGAAAAGAGGCGGCCGCCCCTTTTTAACCGATGCCAATACCCTTTATGTGGGCTCTCGCTCCAATGCCATCGACCATTTGGAAACAGCCATCGAAAACGGTTTTGATTATTCTGTGGTGGGGGCCCCCCTGGTGATTGCCGATGGCCTAAATGGGAAAGACTATGTATCAGTGCCTGTAAATTTGAAGCATTTTCAAGAAGTTAAGATTGGCAGTGCGGCGGTCCATGCGGATGCCCTGATTGCTGTATCTCACTTTAAAGGCCATGAAGCAACCGGTTTTGGCGGGACATTGAAGAACCTTGGTATGGGGTTAGGCAGCCGGGCCGGCAAGCAGCAGCAACATTCGGATATCCTTCCCCAAGTCAATGAAGAGCGCTGCACGGCTTGCGGGAAGTGTAAAAACTGGTGTCCTGCCTCTGCCATCACGGTGGTCAGCAAAGCCCGGATTGATGAGAAGCTCTGTATCGGGTGTGGAGAATGTGCGGTGACCTGCACCTTCAAAGCCATCGCCGTCAATTGGAAGACTACACCGGATGTGATTCAGGAAAAGATTGTGGAATATACTGTAGGTGCTTTGAAGGGGAAGGAAGGCAAGAGCGGGTTTATTACCTTTGTTAATAATGTCTCACCTCTCTGTGATTGCGTGAGCTGGAATGATGTCCCCATCGTTCAGGACATTGGTATACTTATCTCCCAGGATCCTGTAGCCATCGATCAAGCGGCTGTGGATCTGGTGAATCAGGCCCATGGTAATCCTCATTCCGTTTTGGGCGAGCGTCATCATGAGTCAGACAAGTTCCGCGTGATTCACCCTGAAGTAGACTGGTCCGTTCAGCTGGAGTACGGGGAAAAGATCGGCTTAGGGTCACGTCAATACAAGCTCATTACTATGGATTAGCAGATGGCTGTAGGCAGTACTGCCCAGCATTTGTAAAAACCTACAAAATATTCTCGCGTTTTAGCAACACAGAAGTGTCGTAATATGATATCATAAGAAATAAACTAGTGATATGACTGGAAAGAAGAGGTGGGGTTATGCGCATTCAAAAAGTCAACGAAAATACGATCCGCATCTTCATCTCCTTTGCCGAACTTGCCGACAGAGATATTACCATGGCTGATTTATTTCAACGTTCGCAAAGAAGTGAGCAATTGTTTTGGGAGTTAATCTCTCAGGCAAGGGAAGAAGTGGAGTTTAACCTAGATCAACCCTTCTGGATACAAGCCACCGCATCATCCAATGAGGAATTTGTGATTACTGTCATCAAGCAAGAAGACACAACAGAGGTCATAACTAAAGAGAAGGAAAGCAAACGGCCAAGCCGGTCCAAGGTTATGGAGTGGGTTTATGCTTTTGCCGATATTGAGGATGTCTTAGCCGTTGTCAAGCGTGTACCCGATTTTTCCCGTGTGCGCTCCAGTCTTTTTGAATTTGATGGGGAATATTATCTTGTGGTCAGTCATTTAGGTACAGGTAAGAAAAAACAGGTGGCAGAGGCTTTATTCGACGAGTATGGCGAGTTGGTGGATGTAGCTAAGCTCTTCTTGGAAGAGCACGGAAGAGTTATATTGAAAGAGCGCGCCCTGCAAACTTTGAAGACCCATTTTAAGTTCTAATTGGAAGTATAAAAGGAAGTCGCAGGACTTCCTTTTTCCGTCTTTCGTAACTTTTCTAAGGGAGAATTATGTGACATAATGAGAGGGGACAGAGAACAATTCAGGAATATTCTGCAAGCACTCGGAACAAACGGTTTTTCCTTTGAAATTTTGTAAGAGAGAAGTTGTGTTACAAAAAATGCAGTGCTGAGCCTTTTTTTGACGCTTATAGGAGTCAAAGAAGAGGATTTTCCCTTGATTGGAACTGCTTTTTTGTTTTATGGTATTTTGAAGTGGCAAAAAACTGGAATGCATCGACATTCGTACCTCCTGTTTAACGATAGTGCTATAATATGCTATAACGGGTGTCGAAATCCTAAAAAGTCTGCGGGAGGATTATCAGAGATTCAGTCGGGAAATGGATAGTGTTTGTCATGAGGTGTGGACAGGAAATAAGAGTACAAAGCCTGGTTAAAACACTTGTCCCATGATTTAGGAACTAAAGATTCGAAAAAATCAGTCCAATAATGCCGAATAAAAGGTATAATAAATTGTGAGACGAGATTTTTTTAATTAACTACTTGTGGAGTGATAGTGTGCGAAAAAAATCTGCTTTCAAAAGATTGGGTTTAACCTTACTGGTTATGGTACTTCTTGTGGGAGGAATCGTTCTCGGCTTCAGTGGACTCAGTATGTCCAAATCAAAACCCCTGCCGGGTGAGCAAAGTGGCCCTATGACTGAAGAGGAGCTTAAGAATCGTATCAGTGTTCTTTTAATCGGTGCGGATCAGCGGCCTGAGGAACAATCATTCAATACGGATACCATCATCTTAGCGACCATTGATCCTAAAAGCGCCCGGGTCAGCTTATTGTCCATCCCCCGCGATACCCGTGTTTCTATACCCGGACACAAGGATATCAAGATTAATGGAGTAGCCCCTTTGACGGATTTGGATAACCTGGTGGATGTGGTTTCTGATCTGGTGGGCATACCTATCTCCGGCTATATTCAGACTAACTTTAATGGTTTCAAACAAATCATCGACACTCTAGGTGGGATCACCGTGGATGTGGAGAAGGATATGTATTATGAGACCGGAGATGATGAAGACGGTTATATTAATCTGAAAAAAGGCCTTCAGAAACTGGATGGCTCCAAAGCATTGCAGTATGCACGTTTTCGCAATGATGGCTTGGGAGATATTTCACGCACTGCCCGGCAGCAGATTGTTCTCAAGGCTGTAGCCGGAGAAATGCTCAAACTGGGCACCCTGCCTAAGCTGCCTTGGCTGATTCCGCAGTTGAATGAAGCGGTCAATACAAACCTTCAATTAGGTGATATGTTTAAGATTGCCAAGACCGCTGTTAAATTTAAAGATGTGGAGATTTATACCCAAACCTTGCCGGGGAGTTTCCATGATATGAATGGCATCAGTTATTGGGATGTGGATCCTGAGCAAGTGAAAGAGGTGGTCAGCAACCTTCTGCGGGGAATCACCACCGATAAGGTTATCGGGGACACGATTATCGATTTGCTTGAACCGGTAGAGCCCAGTATAGAAAACCCTCTGCCCCAAGTACCGGGAAGCCCCGGTGATCCTAATGGAACGAAATCTCCGGATTACCACATAACCGATCCTGACGATGAAGGCAACCCTGCTGAAGGGGAGAAGCCTGTGGACGACGGGACTGAGAATGAGCCCGGTAAGAAGCCGGGAGATGAACCGGGAAATGAACCGGGAAATGAACCGGGAGATAAACCAGGAAATGAACCGGGAGAAGGTACGGGAGAAGAACCAGGGATACCTGAGGAACCCAGTGCACCGGAGGAAGCAGGGGGTGGAGAAGCTGTCAACGATCCCAGTGAGTAAGCACAAAGAAGATGGAGGGAAATTCCCTCTTAGAGGATGAGTGAGGTGAAGGATATGTCGGAAATGACAGATAATAATTCATCCAATGTCTGCCCGGTAATCTGGAAAGCAGAAGACAATAAATTTCTTATCAAAATGGGGAGTTCTGTAAAGTTTGTTGTGCCTTTCCCCATGGCAGGTATACTTTCCTATAAAGGTCAAAGTCAGGAGACTGCCTTTAAAGTGGATGCCGGTGATATTCTTGAGTTTTATCCGGAGTTCTTTCCGGGAGAATTAACCTGGGAAATTGAAATCCGGGATCAGGGATTAACTGCGGTGGCTAAGGTCAATCATCTGAAACCGGGATTCTATGTTCTTCCTGAAACCCTCGACGATAATATTACCATCCGCTTCCAGGACCTCCTGATTTGGCAGGATACCAAGCCTCAAGGCCCCTACTGGGATCAGAGGAAGTTCCTTGGGGATCTGCAAGCTCATGGAATTGTATTTGGAGTTTTGCCGGGGGCATGGTATAACATTTCCATGGTCCAGGGTAAGAGAGAAGTGGTTATTGCCCAGGGGAAACAGCCCACTTTATCCGTTGCTGCTCAGCTCGTTGATCTGCTGACCAAAAAGGAGACTGCACTCAAAGAAGATCAACGGATTGATCATTTTGCTTCAAAGTTAAAATTAGTCAATGCGGGGCAGGCTTTAGCACGGAAGATTCCCGGTGTGCCGGGAACTCCCGGGAGAAATGTTAAAGGGCAGGAGATTCCGTCACAAAAGCCCCGGGATTTCCAATTTAAACTGAAAAAGAATGTCCGATTATCTGAGGACGGTTTGGAGGTTCTGGCCACAGTGGCCGGATTGCCACTGCGCATGGATGAATTGTCCTTTGGGGTGGAGCCTGCGTATATTCTCAATCAGGATTTGGATTTATCTACAGGCAGCATTGAATTTCCGGGAGATGTATTTATTTCCGGAGATGTTCATGATGGTTTGCATATTTTCTCTGAGGGAAAGGTGGAGATTCGCGGCTCCACTTCCCGGGCGGAGATCCGGGCGGAAAAGGGACTGACCATTTATCGTAATGTTTTGGCTGGCAAGCTGGTGGTTGGAGCACGCTATGTGGTCCGCTCCAAGCTTCTCCATGATTTGCAGGCCCTTCATGATGATTTGGTAGCTTGCTTAATGATTACAGAGGATTTCATTAGTTCGCCTCATGGCAAGGATCTGAAGGCGGGCCAATGTCTTAAATTGATTATAGAACGAAGGTTTCCCAGCTTGCCTAAACAGGCCAGCGATCTTGAGAAGTTCCTTCTGGCCACCAAGGACGAATTGATTCAGCAGGACTTAGTCATTTCTGTGCGCAGTGCCAAGCGTTTTTTAGGCGGATTAGGGCCACTTGATCCTCAAGCTCTTCCTCTGCTTGGACGGGTAAGTCAGGCTTTTGAGCAAATCATCGGCAATATCACCCTGGATGTTCCAGAAAAGCTTGAATGTCAAGTGGACTATGTTCAAGGTGCTTTAATTGAATGTGCGGGGCATTTTTCCTGCCGGAAGGGGACCTATAATTCGATCATACAAGCTGCCGGGGACGTTAGGATAGAAGGGGTATGCCGGGGTGGCAGGATTATTTCCGGAGGCAATGTTGAAATCAAGGAACTGGGAGGTTCCGGAATCACGGCGACCACCGTACAATTCCCGGGAACCAAGCGTTTGAAAGTGGGCTATTGTTATGCTAATGTAGTTATTGTTGTAGATAAGGAGATCATAACGATTGATGAGCCCTATAAATCTCTCGAGATTTACCGTGAACATGGCAAGGTGGAGGTTGAGCGATTAAAGGGTTAAAATGTCACGGATGAGATCTCGATAAGAGGTGAAAGCTATGGAAACTATGATTTCTCTTGAACGGGCTTTGGAGGTTATCCTCCATAGGATAGAGCCCCTTGGTGTTGAAGAAGTGGGCTTGGGACAGGCTTATAACCGAGTGCTGGCCAAAGATGTTCAGGCAGCAATTGATATGCCGCCCTTTGATCGTTCCCCATTGGATGGGTACGCTTATTGTGCCCAGCCAACGGATAAAGCTCCTCTGACCCTTGATATTGTCAGTGAGATTCCTGCAGGGACATGGTCTGAGCGGGAAATTCACCTTGGGGAGTGTGCGCGGATTTTTACCGGGTCACCACTTCCTAAGGGAGCAAATTGCGTGGTAAGACAGGAAGATACGGAGCGCTCGGCTGACCAGGTCACGATTAATCAGCCGGTTAAGCCCCAGGCCAATATAGTTTATCAAGGGGAAGAAACAAAATGCGGCGATATCGTCTTAAAAGCGGGAGAATATCTTTCCCCTGCCGCGGTAGGTTTGTTGGCTTCCTTAGGTGTTGAGGCGGTGGAAGTCTATCGCCGCCCCAAAGTGGGGATTTTATCTACAGGTTCTGAGCTTCAGGATGTAGGCAGTCCTTTGTTGCCCGGAAAGATCTATAACAGCAATACCTATACCCTCAAAGGCCTCCTTTTGGAGGCAGGGTGTGAGGTGAAGGCTGCTCCCTTTGTGGGGGATGATCTGGAGGAAACCATCGAGGCATTAAAGGCCTTGGAAGATACGGATCTTGTGGTTACTACCGGAGGAGCTTCGGTGGGCGACTATGATCTGATTCGCGATGCCCTGGTAGGCGCGGGGTGTGAGCTTCTTTTCTGGAAAGTGAATTTTAAACCCGGAACCCCGGTCGTTCTTGGTGTTAAGGGAGAGAGATTATATTTCTCCTTGTCAGGAAACCCTGCGGCGGCAGTGGTGAATTATGAACTCCTGGTCCGCCCTGCCTTGCGCAGGCTTAAGGGCAGAACAGCGCAGGAACGGGTTTTTCCCGTCTATATGGATGGTGATTTTGGGAAAGCCGGCAAGCAAAGAAGATTCCTGCGGGCCCGGGCTGTCTTTCGTAACGGAGAGATCTGGGCGGATCCCAGCTTTGCCCAAGGCTCCGGTGTTATCCGCTCCATGAGGGGAAGCCATCTTCTGGTGGATGTTCCGGGCGGGCATGGACCGGTTCAGAAGGGCGAGCGCCTGCCAGGCCGCTGGATCAGTTCATGGGAGGAAGACTAAATGGTTCCTGTGGTATCGATCGTTGGACAGCGCTCCAACTCGGGTAAAACCACTTTGCTGGTTAAGCTGTTAGCAGAAGCCAAACGACGGGGCTGGCGGGTTGCTGCGGTTAAGCATGATGTTCATGGCTTTGAGATGGATAAACCGGGCAAAGATACTTGGCGGTTTGCCCAGGCCGGGGCGGATGTGGTCGTTATATCCTCCCCTGAGAAGATGGCTATGATTGAAAAAGTTCAGGAGGAGCGGACCTTAGAGCAAGTTTTGGAGCGCATAAGGGATGTGGATCTCATTTTTACCGAGGGATATAAGCACGGCAACCAACCCCGGATTGAGGTTTTTCGCTCGGAGGTCCATCAAGAGCTCCTATCCAATCCGGAGCAGCTGCTGGCCATTGCCAGCGACGTCCGATTTGAGCTGGGGGTACCTTGCTTCGACCTGGATGATGCTCAGGGCATCTGCGATTTTCTGGCAAATCGATATGGATTAAAGTGAAACAGGGGGCATCCTGTCTCACTTTTTTAGGGAGGCTCCGGAGCCCTTTGCTAAGGAATTTCTGGGGGCATTTTCAGGGTCTTTCCTCAGAGCAGCTGGTCATGTAGCTCAAATGGCATCAGTGGAAAGGGAAAACGTGTTGTCCGGGTTGTGTAGCTTTACGCCCAACGCCTACTCCATAGCTCCGGGGCTGGTTCACTCGCTTTCTTAACAGACGAGCCAAACCTCAGGGTAATACCTGATGTGAACCGGTGGCTCGTCTAAGTTAAGAAAGCCTCGTTCACCCGACCGCCCCTCCGCTAAATTCGTCTGCTTTTGTGCGTAAAGCTACACGTTGCGGGTCTTTTTCAGCACAGCTGACCT
>NZ_VLKD01000001.1:4744759-4745341 GCF_007830365.1 Desulfitobacterium sp. LBE
CATGCGCCTGAATTCATACTGTCTCATGTTTACTGCTCTCAAGTCGCACACAATCAACACACCCCCGGACCGGCAACCGATTATACCCCCAGGCCCACGTACTGTTGTACTGGAGCGAAGGGCATTGTATAATGGATCTGTCGTCGCGGACAGCTTGCTGTTACGTGTAGGTGCTCGTACACCTTGCGCGTGCCTGGAAGTGCGTCAACACTTTCAGACCGCGGCGGCCTTTTAATTTCCACCTGTATCCATTATAGAGGTATTGGGAGCGAATTACAAGCCAAGTGATGGGAAGGCAGGAATTTTCGTTCAAGGAGTTTTTTTATATAGTTCACGATGTCAACCGACGCCGCTGCCCTTGCGCCTCCAGCGGCGTCAGTAAAAACGGCCCCGACAAGGTGGTTTATCCCCGCGTTCTTGCAACGCCCAGCAGGCATAGGCTTGAAAAGCAGCCCAAGGATTTTGATTTACGTTAGGGAGCGAATTTAAGCGAGCGGAAACAAAGCTTCGCGAAAAGTATGCAGCGGAGTCGGGTTGGAAACAGGACGTTTCCAACCGCCCATTGAGCAGGAGCGATTTGGG
>NZ_VLKD01000001.1:4745441-4747776 GCF_007830365.1 Desulfitobacterium sp. LBE
CACCTTTCGGAGCGGAGGGTTTTTCGCGTTAGTTTTGTCCGCGCAGCTTATGGAGCGACCGGTGTAAAGCAAAATCCTGGAGACTTCCGGCAGATCCCCCTGCTTGCGAAGAGGCTGCCTCACCGTATCCGTTCCAAAATTCAGCACCCTGCTAGTCAAAGGCAAGCAGGGTGCTTTTCTAATGAATAGTTTCTTTCTGTTATGCTCCTCCTGGCTCATATCAGATTGCAGGGGATAAAGCAGTTTTGCTCATCGATCGGTACCACTTCCTCACATAAGCAGAGGATTCCTCCGTGGCCGCGCTTGATAGACGATTTATCCAAAATGGTGTACTTGTTGATCTCACGGCTGTTGGGACTTGCGGATTTTTTGATTTCCAATGGGTGAAGCTGGTTGTTTGCTTCGACAATGATGTCAATCTCCTTGGCGTTGGAGTCCCGGAAGTAAGTGATAACCGCCTTCGAGGCGGAATAGGCGTAGCTTTTCAGCATTTCCGCCACGACATGGTTTTCAAAGTAGTGTCCGCTGGCCGCGCCGTTCATCAATGTTTCAGGGGTCAGCCACATGGAGAGGTGAGCGCAAAGTCCGGTATCGCAGAAATATAGCTTAGGGGCTTTGGTGAGACGCTTGAATGCATTATTGGCGTAGGGTTGCAGGAGGTAGACGATACCCAGCCCTTCCAGCAGCCGCAGCCACTCCTTTGCTGTTGGCTGCGAAATGTCCGCCGCTTCGCTGAGGTTTTTGTAGTTCACCTGCTCTGAGGTGAGCGCGGCACAGGCAGTCAGGAATTTGGCAAACCGCAGTGAGTCGGTAATGCCGCCCAATTCGGCGACATCGCGCATCAGATAGGTATTGACATAGGCGTTATAATACTCCTGCCGCTGTTCGGCGTCGGCATGAAGCACCTGTGGCATGCCGCCCCGCCAGATGTGTTCAAAGACTTTGAGCACATCGTTTTTTTCAGCAATTCGCTGCCGTGCAAACAGGCATTCCGGAGAAAAATCCAGGGAATTTTCAAATTCTATACCATCTTTTTCATTTTTGGAAAGGCTGTACAGCGTCATTATGCCAATTCGGCCTGCCAGAGTTTCACGCACGTTTTTCATCATTTCAAATTGCTGTGATCCGGTGAGCCAAATAAGGCCCGGTTCCTCGCTGCTATCACATAGGATTTTTATCTGGCTGAAGAGCTCCGGCGCGTATTGCACCTCGTCGATGAGGACAGGTGGCTTGTAGGTTTGAAAAAACAGTACAGGATCGGTTTTAGCCAGGTTTCGCGCCATTAAGTTATCCAGTGTGACGTAGGTACGGTTTTGCCCTTCGGCCAAATGTTTAAGCATAGTGGTTTTGCCGACCTGCCTTGCGCCTGTTACAAGCACCGCCTTGAAAAATTTGCTCATATGCAGGAACTTGCGTTCAAGGCTCCTTTTTATATAATTCATGACACATCCTCCTGCGCGGATTTAGGATAATATAAAGTTTGTTTTATATTATCCTAAATCCTTGCGAATGTCAACCGCCACTGACCTTGCCGCCCAAGCGGCGTCGGTAAAGACGGAAAAAACGACTTAGACAAGGCACCTTTCCCTATATTTCCCTCAACGCCTCGCCTTCATCATAATCAAATCCACCAGTTTTAGAAAGTATAATTTAATATAGTGGGTATTTTTCGATTTCCCCGCCTGTCAAATTCGACACTGGTGTCGAATTTGACAGGCGGTAATGAATCGTGAAGCTCCTGTACAAAAGGCGGGGCTCATCATCCACTATGACTGCAGCTTACTTTTTCTGCCGAGACCTTGTCCAGGATGTCCCAGATGGCTGCTGGCTGGGCCGGTTTATTCAAGACCCGGAGCGGCGACACGGCTGCAAAATCCTCTTGCTCCTCCGACGCCGTTATAAAAACGATGTGACACGCTTTATTGCGCTGCCTTATAGAGGAGGCAGCCTCAAGACCGGTGATCTTTTTCATCCGGTGATCCAGAAAGAAAAGATCAAATAGATTAGGGTTTTCGTTGAATTTCTCCAGCAGTTCCTCGCCGCTGCTGAATTCATAAAGGTTAAACCTGACTCCGCATCTGCTTTCATAGTCCTGAATGATAAGTTTCACGTACGCTCGCTGAAGTGCACCGTCATCACACAGGCTGATATTCAACCCGGCGGTCAGCATGGATTCCGCCGGGCCTTTCTCCTTGGCCCTTGGCCGGTTCCTGCTCTGCTATCCATAACTCTATTTCCCCCTTTTCCGCCCGGCACCGGACCGGCCCCTCATCAAGGGTCCGCTTCCGGCAGCCTGGCGGTGATCAGGGGAAATTAAAAGACGCATGCAAGGGTT
>NZ_VLKD01000001.1:4747876-5222876 GCF_007830365.1 Desulfitobacterium sp. LBE
CGGAGCGGAGGGCTTGAGCGGTAGTTTTGTCCGCGCAGCTTATGGAGCGACCGGTGTAAATCAAAATCCTGGAGATCAGCTTTTGACAGAGCCTACTATGCTTGCGATACCTGCAAAAAAGAGGCTAACTCAGCGTATCCGCTCCAAAAGCCGGGCCGCCAGAGGCAGAAAAGGCATGGCAATGAGAGAGGACAGCACATTGAAAAGGGTATGAGCATTGGCAACCTGAAGACTGACAGGCCCCCCGAGCCATTGCAGGAAAAGAGCGAGTGGCGTTAGGAAGGGAAAGAAAATAAGTGCACCGAAGAGGTTTAAAAGGACGTGGAAGAGGGCTACCCGCTGGGCCGCCCGGTTAGTGGCCAATGAGGCTATGACAGCTGTAAAGCAGGTGCCGATATTGGCTCCGAAGATAAAGGCGATGGCTGTAGGCAGGGTAATGCAACCGTCTGAAGCGAGTATCATGACGATTCCCGTGGTAGCTGCTGAGGAGTGGAGGACGGCAGAAAGCAGAGTGCCGGCGATGATCCCCTGGAAATGGTGATCCCCCAATTGATGGAGTAATTCCTGCACCCAATCCACCTCAGCCAAAGGAGCCATACCGCTTTCCAAAAGGTTTAAGGCAAGAAAGAGAAAACTTAAACCTAAGCAGGAAAGGGCCAGATAGCGCCAGCGCTGAGGAAAAAAAAGATAGCCTAATCCACCTATTAAAAGGGCATAGGGAATCATCGGTTCCAGGGGTAGGGCCAGCAGCTGGGTGGTCACAGTCGTACCTATATTGCTGCCTAAGATCAGCCCTAAAGCGTTGCGAAAGGAAATAAGGCCGGAATCGACAAAAGAGACGGCCATAACTGTCAGTGCCGTGCTGGATTGGAGTACAGCTGTTGCCAGGGTTCCGCTCCAGAATCCCCGCCAGGGGGTGGCGGTCATTTGATAGAGAAGATTGCGGAAGGTGTCACCGGCAAAGGCTTGAAGTCCATACCGCAGAATATGCATACCATAAAGGAGAAAGGCAAGCCCCAGGGTTAAGGCAAGGAGAATGGTCAAGATCGCGGCCTCTCCTTTCTTTTATAGAGTCTGCATTGATAGGGTCTACATAGCCCGCTTAAGGAATCTCTTCGAGGCATCCATAAATTATATGGGTAAATTTTCGTTAGCAGAACAGGAGCATCTCTTCCCGGAGGAGCGTAAATTATCCCAAGGGGTGATGGTATGCTCATTCGCCAGGGAACGGTAAAGGACTGGCCATTTATGTATGAACTAGCCAAGAGGGTTATTCCGGTGAATATTTCGCCATGGCGTCAGCAGCCCATGGAAGAGACCATGAAGTATCGGATCAAGATGCTGAAAAACTTCTGGACATGGATCAATCAAAGCGGCTCTAAGGTGTTTATTGCTGAGATGGAGCAAGAAAAGCCGGCAGGCTTTTTAGTTCTTTATCCCAATGCTGTGGAAGAGCTGACGGGATTACCTCAAGGATGGGTTATGGATATTGCGGTTCTCGAAGACTATCGCAACCATGGCATCGGCAGGGTTCTGATGGAGGCCGCAGAAACCTATTGCCGGGAGCAAGGGATTGAATATCTTGGTTTAGCAGTTAGTTCTCATAACGTCCAGGCCGTAAAATTATATCAGAGCCTTGGTTTTGCGGAAGAGCGGAAGCTCATGGTCAAGGTGCTTAAAGATTAAAAGAAAAAATGCAGGGAGATCAATAGA
This sequence comes from Desulfitobacterium sp. LBE, assembly GCF_007830365.1. Classification (NCBI taxonomy): domain Bacteria; kingdom Bacillati; phylum Bacillota; class Clostridia; order Eubacteriales; family Desulfitobacteriaceae; genus Desulfitobacterium; species Desulfitobacterium sp. LBE. The sequence continues at coordinate 4,749,590 of NZ_VLKD01000001.1, forward strand.
TTTCCTTGCATTTTCCGGCATATGAGACTTACAGATTTTCAGGTTTCCACACTTCCACACTGCTGATCATATTTGTTTGCTTAGGCAAAAAAAAGCTTGCGACAATCAGCCGCAAGTGAAGTAAAAGAGAGGAGTGGGGATAAAAAATTGGAAAACGTGAGACTATCTTCATTGTGTCCCAGGAAATTTGCCAATATACATGTAGGGTAAAATTTTTTGGTGCGAAAAGTAGCTCAGAATTTCATAATGAAGATTATGTTCAGCAAGGACAGTGGTATAATAGAGAAAAGCTTGTTAATGGAGGAATAGTGTGGATCAGAAAGAAATATCAGACATAGTGCAAAGGATCCTGCAGGATGGCCCCCAAACCCAGGAAGGTGGTTATTGCCTTGTGCGTGCTCAAGCGAGACGCGAATGGTCCCTAAGGCTTAACAATGGGCGCTTTGAAAGAGTGTCTACCGCCAGAGAGAGGGGAATCGGCGTTCAGGCCTTTACTCCGGAAGGAGCCTCGGGATTTGCTTCTGTGGATGCTTTGACGGTGGAGGCGGGAAGGGAGGCTATGAAAAGGGCGATGTCCCTGGCCGAACATAACGCTAAATTAGGAGCAGAATTAAACCGCACCATCTACGACGCTTCTCCTTTAAAGGCTGAAGGTCCCAATCCGGCCAAGCTGGAGTTTGCTCATTTTTCCTTAGCTGAATTGCAGGAACAGGTGATGTTTTTACATAAGCGTTTGCTGAATCGAAGTCCGGAACATGCCTGGCAGACCAGTTATCGTCAGGTGGAAGATAGTTGGTGTATCGGGCGGACCGATGGAACCTTAGTGTCCTATGTAGTCCCCCGGGCCGTGCTGATGCATCAGGTGACGGTCAGGGTGCAGGGACGGGCTAAGAATGCCCTTGTACAACGGAGCGGGGTGGATGCCGGGCTCCTGATTTTGGAAAAAGAGGATTCCGATCTGGAGCGAAGAGGGGTTGAGCGGGGAGAATTTGCCAAGCAGGTCTGTGTGGCTCCCCATTTGCCCAGCGGTCATTATCCGTTGATTATTGATTATGGATTGGCCAAGGGGCTGGCTCATGAGGCTTTTGGACATGCGGTGGAGTCGGATCATATGCAGGAGTCCGTGCTGGGGGAAGTAGGGAAGCTGAGAAAAGGCCTGCAAGTAGCCCGTCCCGGGGTACATATTATCGATGGTCCTTTAGAGGGGGATTGGGCCTATCAGCCTTTTTCCGCTAATGGTCTGGTACGGGAAACGGTGGAGATCGTGAAAGACGGCGTGCTGCAAGCAGGCTTAGGCGATATCTTTTCAGCCCATAAGGCCGGTATACCTGTCTCAGGGGCCGGAAGGGCGGAAAGTTATGGACATATTCCTCTGCCGCGGATGACCAATATTCGTTTGCTGGTGGATCATGTCCTTCCTTTAGCCCCTACCTCCGATTTGATGGCAGAGATCTCCCAGGTGCGCCAGACCTTGATGGCGGCGGGGGAGCTTCATGATGAAGGAAAACATCTCCTGCTTTTAGGGTATCGGGGAGGTCAGGTTAACCCGAAGACCGGTGATTTTGTCTTTCAATGTGATGGAATCGTCGATGTGGCTGATCCCAATTTAACCATCTACCAGCCCAGCATTTTTAGCGGTAAAATTCTTTCGGCGTTGCAGGCTATTCGGGCCGGATTGGGCGGGGGATGCTTTGACGCTATCGGAACTTGCGGTAAAGGCGGACAATCGGTTCCCTCCAGCGGCGGCAGTCACCGTTACCTCCTCCTTGATCAGGATGAATATGTGACATTGGGGGGAGAGCAATGATGAAACTTGTGAAACAGCTTGAGGGATTCCTCCAAAGAGCCAAAAAGGAACCCTTAAACGATGAATTAAGAATCCGGGACTGGAGATTGATGGTTCAGGAAGCCAGGCTTATCTCCCTGGGAATTAAAGAAAACTCCCTGGGCAGTGTCTACACTCCGCCCAGCAGCCGTCAAGGAGAGAGTGGAGAAGTCTATATTATTTGGGAGGATGGACGATTAACCCAGGCTCAGGTCCAAACCCCTCCTCCCCATGAGGGAAACGCATATTGGCAGAGTCAGCTGGAGGAATGGCGCCAGGGTGCTTACGAAGATCCGGGGGGAGCGGATATCCCCGCTCCTGAGCCTTTGCCATTAGTAACAGTAGAGGACCAGGGAATAGAGAGGATTTTGGCCGGTGAGGATGGAATTCTCTTCGAGCAACTGGCCAAGCTGCTGGGTGACACTCCCTCAGGAATTCATCTCAATGCCGGTATTCAAGCAAGCTGGGGGTATCGGCACAATCGGAACTCCCATGGCTTAGCCGTCAGCCACCAGCAGTCCCAATATGCCCTTTCTTATTCCTTTGACAGCTTGGTAGGGGCAGGATTTGCCAAGCGCAGGCTGATTCGCCCTGAAGAATGGGAAATTCTTTGGCAGCGAACCCTGGGCTATTATGAGGCATTGCAGAAGGAGTCTTCCGGGATTAACGCCCAAACTGCAGTGGTGTTTTCACCCAGTGTTGTCGGTGAGCTTTTGGGGCAATTTATCTACCCAAATCTTGTCGGGCAAACCATCTTGGAAGGACAAAGCGCTTTTAAAGTCGAAGATTTTAAAAATCATCAGCTGGTTTTTCATGAAGATCTGAGTCTCTATGTGGATCCTCTCCGCCCTCTGGAATGGAGTTCTTATCTCTTGACGTCAGAAGGAGTGCCGGCTAAGCAAACGGTACTGATTCAACGGGGAAGCCTGCACAGTCCCATCCTGCGGATGAAGGACGCCAAAGCCTGGGGAGCACCTCCCACAGGTATCTCCTACGGAACCTCAGGACTCTATCTTAAGTCTGCTCAGGAGAAGCCCTGGGAAGAGGTGCTTGAGGGGATTGAGGATGGAATTCTGATTCTCTCTGTTTTAGGGATGCACACCCAGAACAGTGTTTCCGGGGATTATTCCCTCAGTGCCCCGCAAAGTTTGCGTATCCTGAAGGGTAAAATTGTTGGCAAACGGGATGTGAAGATCAACGGGAACTTCTTTAGAGATTTGGCTGGGGCTGAGACCCTCCTGGGGAAAGCTGAGATTGAGCTGAAGCCTTATCTTGTGGTGAAGACCGGTGTGCAGAATAGTTGAACGGAGGACCAAGGGATGTTGGATATGCATGTACACCTTACCGGTCATGGGGATCGTTTGGCCACGGCGGAAACGATACGGGAGTTCCTGGATCAAGCCCGGAGGGTGGGTCTGAAACAGATCGGCTTCGCGGATCATGATGTTTATTATAACGAGCTGAATCTGCCGCTGATCCGGGAAGTGGCTGAAGAGTATCCTGATCTAAAGGTTGCTGTCGGCCTGGAAGTGGATTATCGACCGTCAGATGAGGGGAAAATCAAAACCCTCTTGGAGCAATTTCCTTTTGACTTTGTCATAGGCTCTGTTCATGAGCTGAATGGGTGGGCTTTCGATTATCCTGAGGAGGAGGCCGTTCATCGTCAGAAAGATCCGGATGGGATGTATGAGGAGTATTTTCGTTGGGTGGAGATGGCGGCTGCCAGCGATCTTTTTACCACCATGGGTCATTTCGATCTCATAAAGCTTTTTGGAGTCCGGCCCCGGACGGATATTCTTCGTTTAGCAGGCGGGGCATTGGCGCAGATTCAAAAAAAGGGGCTGGTCATCGAGCTTAACACCGCCGGACGGTACAAACCGGTAGGTGAATATTACCCTGAGGTGAAAATCATTCAAGAGATTAAGCGTCGCGGCATTCCCATGACCTTGAGCTCAGATGCCCATAGAGCGGAGCATGTAGGACGTGATGCCGGGAGGGCTGCCCAACTTCTGAAAGATTTGGGGATAAAAGATATTATTGGATTTGACCATGGACAAAAAGAATATTACCCGCTGTGAAAGCTGAGCGGCGGCAGTGGGCGGAATGGGGCAGGAAACCTGCTCCCCTGTTCCGGAATGGCGGAAAGGAAATCATGTATGTACGGTAATGAAATACGACAGCTGCTCACGGACTTGGCGTGGGTGGATGATATAAGCTATTACCATAGCTTAAGGGTAGGCTACCTGATGAATCGTTTCGCAGAAACGGACATGGGAAAGCAGTTTGTCAAGCAGGCTTGGGTTACACGAAATGAATTTGTGGCGACAGGACTTTTGCATGATATCGCCAAACTCCGCTGGCCCCTAGAAATACTTCTTTCCGGTGAACGTTTAAAAGATCTCGAACGGGAGGCGCTGCTTAGACTATGGGGCTATATGGTCGAACATCCTCTCGTCTCCGAAGAGATTGTCATGGACTATTATAAAAGGACCGGCAATCGTTTCTGGGAGAGGATTGCCAAAGGCGTGGTATCCCATCACGAGAACTATTCCGGAGACGGCTATCCTTATCGCTTGAAGGGCACGGAAATTCCCTTACTGGCACGGGGGGTGCGGGTTTTCGATCATTATGTCAGGGATGTTGAGGTCCGCCGGCATAAAAATAAATCCCAGGACCCCGGTGCAGTCATTAAAGAGATGCGTTTCATATTGGGAATCCATTTTGATCCCTATTGGGGTGAAAAAATATTGGACTATTTGGAGACGACTCCCGTCTTTCCGGCTAACCTTGATCAATGGTTGGACGAGGAATTAAAGAAGAATTTTTAGCCTCGGTAAATTCTCGGGATAGAAATCCTGATCCGAAGCCAAACTATGGAAAACATAGGATCAGGATAGGAGAGAGTGTATGCCGTGGATGGAATTAGCTTTAAATCCCTTGGGAGATTGGGATGAAGAAGGTTTGACCGATTGGGCCGAAGCTTTGGGAGCGTTTTTAACGGAGCGGGGAAAGGAAATCAAGACCTCCTTACAGCTGCTCCCTGGATATCAGATTCTGCGCATGGGGGAAGAGCAGAGCGCGGGGGAGCTGCTGATTAGTTCCTCGGAACGATTGATCGTGATGATGGGGTTAACAGTCAAGAATGCTGGTGAACGTGAATTTGCGGAAATGGTCACCCGCTTTGCCCGGCAAATGGGAGCGATGGCTTTGCGAGCGCCGATAAACTATGTTGCTGAGAAGGAGTTTTGGCGGGGGCTTGGTGCTCAGGATGTTCTGGAACCCTCTCTTTTGCGGGAGGAGATTCAAAAGGAAAAGGTAGGGGTAGAGCCTTTATATAAACAAAGTTTGCTGGTGACTTACAAAGATAAACCGGCACTATGTCTGGAGCCGATTTTCTGTACGGCACGCCCCAATGGTCCGGTGAGTCTGGCAGCCCGGAGGCTGGAAAAGCTCCTCGGCGAAGGACGCCCCATCGGCTTTGCCAGCCGGGTATCGGCCTATTCACCCTGGGAATTCGAAAGAAGGAAATGGGATGATCTTCTGGCCTACAGCCGCCTTCAGGCTTATGAAGTGCTGGAGCAGCTCATTATCCAAAGCCTTCCCCTGGAATATTCTACGCCTTTTAACGGCTAGTACTCATCAGGCAATATGAGTTTTAAGTGTTACAAAGTATGAGGCGAAGGATTTTATGAGGTGGTTATTGAATAATAAGAGAGTAAGGTTAAAGCGGAAGAGGGAGAGGGGTTGGGAAGATGTCTATTTACGAGACAGCCCAGCAATTGGCTCAGCAAATCAAAGAATCTGATGAGTATCGCGACTTTATCGTCGCCAAAGAGTTGATGAAAGCTGATGAAGGCCAGTACAAAATGATTCGCGATTTCCAGATGAAGCAATTTGAAATCCAGCAAGCACAGCTTTTTCAGCTGGATATCTCACAAGGCAAGCAGCAGGAGCTTGAACGTCTATACAGTTTGTTAAGTCTTAATCCTGCGGCCCGGGAGTACTTGGAAGCAGAATTTCGTATATCGCGCATGATTAATGATGTACAGAAAATCATCGGGGAAGCCATCATTGATGTATTGCCCCTGGGCTTCGAAGATAATGACCAGCCACAAATATTGGCTTAGAAGAGCGCATAGCTGCACATATCTGCAAATTATAAAATCCGTAAATTCCTTGGGGGAGCTGCGGATTTTTTGCTAAAATAACTAAAAAGTAAAAGTTTCACGAGAAGATTTCTGAATTTTCATAATGTTGGTTTCGTGCTATGATGGATACTATGGAGGAGGAGAGCTCATGAAATTGGATATTTCGCTGGATCAATTTGAACAGGAATTGACAAAACAAGGCTATATAACGGAGAAAGAGGATCGAATCGCCCTCACAGCCTATCTAGCCGCCCAACTGGAAAAACCGATTCTGGTGGCCGGACCCCCTGGTGTGGGAAAGACGGAAATTGCCAAAGTGTTGAGCCAGGTATTTGCCGCGCCTCTTATTCGTCTCCAGTGTTATGAGGGACTTGATGAGAACAAAGCTCTCTATGAATGGAATTATCAGAGGCAGCTGATCAGAATTCAAATGAGAGAGGAGGGTCTTAAGGAAGAGGACTTATTTGGGCTGGATTACCTCTTGCCCCGCCCCCTTTTGCAGGGACTGATGAGTGATGAATACACCATATTGCTGATTGATGAGATCGATAAGACCGATGCGGAATTCGAGGCTTTTTTGCTGGAGGTTTTAGGTGAATTCCAGGTAACGATTCCCGAAATGGGAACGGTCAAAGCGAAAAGGCGTCCTTTTGTAATTTTAACCACCAATGGTGAACGGGAATTATCTGACGCCCTCAAACGGCGCTGTATCTTTCTCCATGTCAATCCCCCCACCGTGGAGAAGGAAGTGAGGATTCTCCGTACCAAATATCCTGAGTTACCTGATAAATTGGCCTTTCAGGTGGCTAAGGCCGTCGGTATTCTGCGGGAGCGCCTGGCTTTGCAAAAGCTTCCTTCCATTGCCGAGACCATGGATTGGGCCAAAGCTTTATTGGTCATGGGGAAAACGGAGCTTGACCCTGCCTGGGTAGAGGCTACTCTGAATCTGCTCCTCAAAAGCAAGGAAGATCTGGAGCTTTTCTATCGGGAGATGGGAGCAGAGCGGCTTATCTGGGAGACGAAAGGGATGTAAGGGGTGCGTCTTTAGTGCAACGAAGTGAATTGGATCGTCATCTGCTGGAATTTATTGGCCTTCTGCGTGAAGGGGGCATCTCGGTCAACCTCACTGAGTTTCAGGATGCGCTGCAGGGGTTAACCCTCATCGGCATGGAAGATAAGTCCCGGGTAGAAGGGATTTTGCAGAGTACTTTGGTAAAATCCGTGAATCAGCTTCCCTGGTTCCAAGAGGTCTTTCGTGTGTTCTTTGCCCCGCCTGAGGCCAAGTCCGCCTGGCAGCGGAAGGCTCAGGAGAAAGCGGAGAGCTGGAAAAAAGGAGTGGCCCAGAGCCGGGAGGAATTGCGTTTTCAGGGCGAAGAGCTGAAGTTCTCCGATGAACAGCTGGCAACGTACATGAACCTTCCGGAAGCGGAAAAAGAGCGGTTGAAGCAGTTTCTTGAACGGTCAGAAGAGGGGACGAGAAATGGGATGCAGCTGGATCACTCTTTCCAACCCATGGTGGAAAAAATGCTTCATGGCTCCCTGGAATACTGGAAGCGCAAGCTGGGAGAAGATTTTCCAATTACACCTCCGGGGCAGGAAGGGTTATTGAACGAAGCCCAGCGGGCTATGCGCCAAAAGGAAATGCATTATCTGACTAAGGATTTGAAAGATATCCCCCCGGAGGAATGGCCTGAGGTCAGTAAATTAATCCGCCGCTTATCCCGCAGGCTTGCTTCTCAGGTCTCCCGCAGACTGGGTCAGGGAAAACGGGGAAGCCTGGATATGCGGCGCACCGTCCGGGAAAATCTGCGTTATGGAGGAGTCTTATTAAAGCAAACCTATCGTAAACGGCGCAAGGGTAAGCCCAAATTTGTGCTTGTCTGCGATATGTCGGGCTCCATGTTGAAATATACGGAGTTTATCCTGCAATTTATCTATGGTTTAACCAGCTTGGTTTCCGGAATCGAGACCTATGTCTTTGCCAGCCATTTGGTTAATATTACCTCTAAGCTGAGAGGCGCTCAAACTTTTCAGGGGATGCTCAACACTTCGATGACGGATTTAGTGGGGGAATTTGGCGGGGGTACCAATCTTGCCGTGTCTCTGGAGGAACTCCATGAGCATTATGGTAGTTCCCTCAGCCGCCGGACGGTGCTCTTCATCCTCAGTGATGCGCAAACTCTTGAAGGGGAAAAGGCCGCCGTCTATTTAAAGAAGACCCGCGGCAAAGTCAGGGAGATCATCTGGTTGAACACCTTACCCGAGAAACGCTGGAAAGATGTCAGAGCCATCGAGCTTTTTCAACCTTATTGCCAAATGTTTGAATGCAATACCTTAGGGCATTTGCAGGATATCCTGAAGAAATCAACCGGGTTTGTTTAAACCCTGGATTTGTGAGGCATACTATAGGTGTAAACACATCGTTCATAAGCTCACAAACTAGGAGGTTAGTCAGGGTGTTAGAAAAATGTCGTTCCTGCGGATTTGAACATGAAGATTTGGACAGAGTGCTTTTTCGGAGAAATCATGTCAGCAATCGGATGCTGCCCTATTGCGCCCAGTGTATGAGGAGACTCTATCAGGTTCCTTATCGGCCGGATCGGGATCTCTAAGGTCCTGATGGTTGGGGATGCAAAATGAATAAGTTTTTCTGAGCTGGACAAAATATTGGATTACATATTGCCTAACTTTCTTTCTTTATGTTATAGTGACAATTGAGAATGGGGAGAAAGGGGTTGTATACAATGGCATATGTAATTAATTCTGAGTGCATCAGCTGCGGAGCTTGTGAAGCAGAATGTCCAGTAGGTGCGATCAGCGCCGGAGATGATCTTTACGTCATTGATGCCGATACTTGCACTGATTGTGGTTCTTGTGCTGGAGTTTGCCCGACTGGCGCTCCAAATCCAGCTTAATTCATGTTCTTAAAAAGGGAGTCTTTTGACTCCCTTTTTAATTTATTCAGCCGAGCTGATGATAAAAAGTGGTTCACTAGGACTAAAGTCCTAATTTTAAAGAAATATTGTTTTTTTATCTTGACAATTTATATATTTTTCATTAAACTAAAAATAATAATTATTTTAAAATGCAAGGAGATGAGTTCATGACTGCCATCGAAATTCTTAAGCAGCTTAAGGACAAAGGGGTACGATTTACTCCCCAGCGTCAGGCTATTTTAGAGTTTCTTTTAGGTACGGATACTCATCCGACAGCTGAGGAAATCTATCATCATGTCAAGGCGAAGTTTCCCGGTGTAAGTTTGGGAACTATATACAATACCTTAAACATGTTGAAAGAACATGGACATATCTTGGAGCTTTCCTATGGAGATATGTCAAGCCGTTTTGATGGGAATCCTAGCAATCACTACCATGTGGCGTGCACTGAATGTGGGAAAATCGTCGACTTCCATCGTCCTCTGCTGGAATTGGAGAGAGAAGTGGGTTCCCATACAGGCTTCCAAGTCCATGGACATCGTCTTGAGTTCTATGGGGTCTGTCCCCAATGTGCGGCGCGGGATATAAAAAAGATGAATTAAACGATAGTCGATTGATTAAAGTCTGGTCATGGATCGGGCTTTTTTTATTGTGCGGATTGTTTTCATAGAGGGATTCCTTGAAGGAATTTAACGGACCATCTAGAAATTAAGAACGAACAAAAGGAAAGGTTTACACCGACTATGTTTAATAAACGTCTTTACTTATTGGTTTTGACTTTTGCTATAGCTCTGGGACTGTTGATTTGGAATTGGAATTCTACACCTGGGGTGTTCCTGAAAACCTCCTCTTTTTTAGCCAGCGTTGACCGCTGGGAAATGGACCTGGGAGGGCAGTGGAAGATTTACCCTTCCTTGCGCCAAGCCTGGATTACGGAAACGGAGCAGGAAGGAAAGGGGATCGACTCGCCGATCACAGGCGGGGAATATGGCTATCTTCCTTCAAGCAAGGAATTTCAAGTGGCGCTGAAAACCTTTAAAATCCCGGCTGAATGGAATGCCCGCAGCATTATGCTCCAGATCAATGGAGTATATGGCCATTGTGATCTTTATCTTAACGGGATGGAAAGTGCCCATCGCATTGGCAGTATAGTCGGCGAGGGGGGGAGCGAGCGTATCCAGATTCCTGTCACAGCCTTAAACCATGGTCAGGATAATTTGCTCCTGCTGGAACTTTCCGCACCTTCTTCTCAGAAAGCCACCTTTCTGGGCTCAGGCTATCCGGATAAAGGCAGGATTACCGGGCGCATAGCTTTACAAGCAGTTATGGAGACCAGTCTTGAAAACCCGCGCACTCAGGTGACATGGGAAGATACTATGGCCCGGGTTCAAGTTGATTTTCAGCTCAGTCATCATGGGTTTTCCGAATATGGACCATGGACTGTTCAGGGGATAATTTCTGATGGCTCTGCAGAGATTGCTCAAGCCGTAACTCAAGTTCACTCCGATGAAAGCCCTGTGCAGAATGTGAGCCTGGCCTTTCAGATTCCTGATGGACATCTTTGGAGTCCGGAAGATCCTTATCTCTATCAAGTGTATTTGACTGTAAGCAACTCGCGGGGTGATCGTGACGATATTGCCTTTGCGTTGGGGCTTACATCTTTGGCATATCAGGATGGGCTGTTTCTTTTGAATGGGAAGGAATTGCCCATTAAAGGGCTGGCTCTGTCACCGGAAAAAGAGGCTGAACTGAGAAATCAAGGCGATATTGAAGCTTGGCTTAAGGAGTGCAAGGAGCAAGGTTATAATCTTATTTACTTTCTCGGCCAGCAGCCGGATGAGTATTGGCTGCTGGAAGCAGATCGAGCGGGGATAGGGCTGTGGATAGAGCTGCCAGGCAGTGCCATGGTTCCGGCGCAACGTCTTCCCGAGCCCAGGGCGTGGGGGGAATGGGCGAAAATAGCCAGTCTTCACCCCTCGGTATGGGCTTATACTTCCGGAATCGGTTTGGAGTACAACTCCCAGTCCCTGGTAAAAGCCTATGAGCAGGAAGTCAGCTCTGTAACGGCGCCAATCCCCACTTTCAACTTAAATCTGACCGATGAAGAATCAAGGGTCGGATCTTGGGGAGAAATTCAGCAACCTCAAGAGACTCAAGGAAGCCGAGGGGGATTATGGCCTGCAGAAAAGTGGGTCAGTGTGATCTGGGCAGTCTTTTTGGTCATCGTAGCCTGGTCAAACCTGGCGGCAGTGAACTGGCGATACAAAGAGCTCCAGAATAAGAAGCCTAAACGTGCCTTGCGCATGGCGTGGTTCTGGCAGGGCTTGGCCATGATTACCCGGCAAATGACCCTGGCCGGTATACTGACGGCCCTTCTTTTTAACACGGAGGTTCCCTGGGCGCAGTGGGTTCCCAATCAATGGCCGTTATGGGAAGGAATAAGGATGCAATCCCCCTGGTTGATATGGGTGATTTTGGGCAGTTTGTTTTCTTTATTGCGTTTGCTGCAAGTGGGCGTGGTGGCGCCGCACCTGCCTGGGGCTCCTGATACCAAAGGCTTGGCGGCTTGGCTGGAAAGAAGGTACTTCTGGAATTGGACGGTGGGTGTGTTGTGGGCCTTGCAGGCCTGGGGGATACCCCGCTCAGTGCCTTTCTTGGTCTATATGGGCTTTAACTTTCTTTTCCTCCCTCTCAAGGTTCGGGATGTCCATCGTATTGGCGGTGGTTATGCCGCTTTTCTGTGGGTGCCTGGTATCATTCTCCTGATCGCGGCGGTGGTGGCTGCTTTCCGCTGGGAAGACATCCTCTATGCCGTCCATATGGTTCAGCAGTCCAATTGGCTGAGGCTGATCTTGTTTGATGGCTGAAAGCGAGCCGAAAGCCGAGTCTCCAGGATTTTGCTTTACAGCGGTCGCTCCATAAGCTGCGCGGACAAAACTAACGCTCAAGCCCTTCGCTCCGAAAGGTGCCCCGCCAAATCGCTCCATGCTCAATGGCGGGTTGGAAACGTCCTGTTTCCAACCTTTCTCCGCTGCATGCTCTTCGCGAAGTTTTGTCTCCGCTCGCTTAAATCCGCTCTCTGCTGTAAAGCAAAATTCTTGGGCTGCTTTTCGGGCTTGAAGCGGTACACCACGGACATAAAAAGTTGAACAAGTAAGCAAAATAAGTTATAATAAATCCGACCATTTTAGTGAGAATTGTAAGAGGGAGTTAGGAGGTTTTGGCTTTGATCACTAAGGACATGACAGTGGGTCAGGTTTTACGCAGCTATCCTCAGACGGTGCAGACTTTTCTGGAATTAGGCATGCATTGTTTAGGATGCCCTTCATCCACGATGGAAAGCATTGAAGGAGCAGCACTTACCCATGGCAAGAAACCGGATGAGCTGGTAGAGAAGCTGAACAAGGTGATTGCAGCGAATTAAATAGATAAGTATAGGTGGAAAAGGAGAACCTATTTTGTGTTGTGCAGAATAGGTTCTTTTTGTAGGGAAGAAGGTAGGCGTGCCGGAGGGAAGACCCTGGAATTATTCAGAAATTTTAGTTAATTTAAAAGGAATAAGCAAATTCAAAGAGAATCATTTAGACAAAAGAATAAGAAAAGTCTGGGATAAAATCACCAGATCTATGAGGGGGTATCTCAATGAGCCTTGTGATGAATGGCTCCGAGGATTTAAAGCAGGTTAGCCTTTTCAAGTATATCGGGCAGACCTTGAAGGTTGTCATTCCTTCAGTTGTCGTGATAGCCGCGGTGATTCAATTTATTCTGAAACTACCTCAGTTTGAAATGTTGGTGGTTTGCGGGGGGTATCTGATAGCGGGTTTGGGGATTGCTGTAGCGGCTTCTTTTCGGAATTATAATCGTTTTTTAAAGCCTATTCAGCAGATGGAAATCGGGATATTGCAGGTGGCGGAGGGTGAGCTGAACACGCAAATTCAGGTTACCAGTGCGGAAATGGCGGCAGTGACCCAGGCGTTTAATGCGATGACGAAAAACTTCCGGGAGATCATTCATAAGATCAGAATCATGGCCAATGAATGGGTTGAGTCCATTGATGAGCTTTCCGCAAACTCGGAGGAGATAGCGGCTAAGAATGAAGAAGTCAGCCAACATATAGCGGGAATGTCCAATGGGATGGCCCAGCAAAGAACGGTTATCTCCCGGGCCATGGATTCCTTCAGGGCCCTGCAGGATACTATTCAGATTATTGCGGAGCGAGCCCGTTCGGTGGCCCAGGAAGCAGGTATTTCTCAAGGAAATGCCGAAAAGGGATTGGATGGTCTATCGGGAATTGTCCAGGCTATGCAGGATACCAATACCACGGTGGATGAGGCCTCCGAGCGTATCAAGAATTTAGATGAGCAATCCCAGCAAATTGTTTCGATTACGGCGACCATAGCTTCCATTGCGCGTCAGACCAATCTTTTGGCTCTCAACGCTGCCATCGAAGCAGCCAGGGCCGGCGAGCATGGCCGGGGTTTTGCGGTAGTAGCTGATGAGATTCGCAAGTTAGCGGAAGGGGTATCGGTCTCTACCGATGAGGTAGCCGAGATCACCAATGGTATTCAGGAAACCATTACAGCCACGGTGGACGCCATGAAAGTGGCCGATTCGAAAGTGGAGAATTCTTTACAACAGACCTTGGCGGCCCGGCAGGCTTTGGAGATTATTGTGAAGTCCACCAAACAAGTGTCCAGTGATATTTCGGAAATTGCCGCTTCCGGCGAGCAAATCTTAACTCATATGGAAGGGGTCACCAATCAATCCCAGCAAGTAGAATATATCGCGGCGGAAGCCGAAGTGTCCACAAGGGAGATCGAGCAGGCTTCGGCTGAGGTTGCGGCAAGTATGCAGAATATTGCCGGGGCTGCTCAAAGTTTGGTAAGTATGGCTATCGAACTTAGAGAACAGGTCGCGGGTTTTAAGGTATAGGGAGGAAGAACTAATGGAACAGTATCAGGTTGGCATCTTAGGCGGAGGTCCCGGGGGCTATGTCTGCGCCTTACGCGCTGCCCAGCTTGGCTTATCCGTCGTTTTGGTTGAGAAAGAGCGTTTGGGGGGGACCTGTCTGAACAAAGGATGCATTCCCACCAAGACCTTGGTCAAAAGCGCGGAGTTATGGCGGGAAATAAAGCATGCCGAAGAATTCGGCATTCAGCTTGGGGGCGCGTTGCTCCATTACCCGCAAATTGCCGCAAGGAAAAAGGAAGTGGTCAATACCTTAGTAAGCGGCATTGAGCAGCTCATGAAGGCGAAAAAGATTAATGTGCTGAAAGGGTGGGGAGAGGTAAAAGAGGCCAATCGGATTGAAGTCACGACCGAAACGGGCAAAGTTGAGCTTCATGTGGAGAATTTGGTTTTGGCCACGGGATCCATCCCGACCAGGATTCCTGTACCCGGTGTGGACCTCCCGGGAGTGGTGACCAGCGAAGAGCTTCTCGAACAGGAAACTCTTCCCGATAGCCTGGTGGTCGTCGGCGGTGGCGTGATTGGTTTGGAGTTTGCGTCCATTTACCACGAATTTGGCGTCAAGGTTAGTGTGGTGGAAATGCTTCCTGCTCTTCTTCCCAATATCGATGAAGAGATACCCAAACGCTTAGCTCCTTTACTGAAAAGAAGCGGGCTGGAGATTTTAACGAAGGCTTCTGTAAGAGAAATCAAACCTAAGGAAGAGGGTTTGGTGGTTATCGTTGAGGATGGGAAGGGCTTGAAGGAGTTGCCGGCCCAACAGGTGCTTTTGGCTACGGGCAGAAGACCGAGTCTCAGTGGCATCCATGGGGATGCCTTAGGACTTGAGCTGGACCGGGGAGCTATCAAAGTCAACTCTCAGATGCAAACCTCAGTCCCCAAGGTGTATGCTCTTGGGGATGTAGTGGGTGGGGCGATGCTTGCCCATGTAGCCTCCATGCAGGGGATGGTGGCGGCTGAGCATATGGCGGGGCAGCAGGTTAGTATGGAGGGAAGGGCGATACCCAGTGCCATCTTTACCTACCCGGAGATTGCCGCTGTCGGTGAGACTGAGCAGGCTTTAAAGGCTTCAGGCCAAAACTATAAGGTCAGTAAGTTCCCTTTCAGTGCCAATGGCAAAGCCTTAGCCTTAGGGGAAATCATGGGATTGGTGAAGCTGTTGGCTGATGAAGAGGGAGTGGTAATAGGCGCCAGTATCATGGGACCTCAGGCCAGCAGCCTGATTCAGGAATGTGTGCTGGCCGTGGAGAAAAAGATAAAGGCTGAAGATCTGGCTAAGATCATTCACGCTCATCCCACTTTGCCGGAGGCCATTATGGAGGCCGCTCATGGGATTTCGGCAAAGCCTCTGCATCTGGCCTAGTAGTGAATCAAGGGGACAGGTCCCGTTTTTCAAATTTGAAAAACGGGACCTGTCCCCTTGATTCAAGAAAATATCCGAACGAAAGAAAAAAGCTGTAGACTAATGTTCGGAAGTAAAGTATAATACATTCATTAAATGCCGTTGCAAGTCTGTTTATGACGAATAATGGCAAAGATAACAATAAAACAGGAGGAATCAGAGTGGAAAATTTCTTCAAACTTAAGGAAAACGGCTCCAATGTCCGCACTGAGCTCGTTGCCGGACTCACTACATTTTTCGCAATGGCCTACATCATCATGGTCAATCCGGCTATGCTTTCTCAAGCGGGTATGCCTTGGGGTGCAGTATTCCTGGCTACGATTATCGCAGCGGTTATCGGAACATTAGTCATGGGTCTAGTTGCTAATGTACCTTATGCCCAGGCGCCAGGTATGGGGCTTAATGCTTTTTTTGTTTTTACAGTTGTCTTTGGTCTTGGCTTTACTTGGCAAGAAGCATTAGCCATGGTTTTCTTATGCGGTCTTATTAATATTTTAATCACAGTGACAAGCATTCGGAAAAAAATTATTACATCCATTCCTTTAAGTCTGCAAAATGCTATTGGCGGCGGTATTGGTATTTTTATTGCTTATATCGGTATTAAGAATGCCGGCTTGCTTTCCTTTACCTCCGACCCCGGAACTTATGTTCAACTGGGTGAAGGCGGAACGGTTATCGCAAGCTCCAGTGCTGTTCCGGCCCTTGTTACTTTAAATTCTCCTTCCGTACTTCTGGCTATTTTAGGCCTCGTTCTTACAGTTATTTTGCTTATTCGCAATGTTAAAGGCGCTATTTTGATTGGTATTATTGTGACAACTCTGGTCGGTATTCCTTTAGGTCTTACTCATATGGGTTCCTCCATCAGCTTTAGCGGTGCTCTTGCTGAACTGCCGCAAACGTTTATGGCAGCCTTCGGAAATCCCGGACTTGTTTCCCTCTTCAGTGATCCGGCTAAGATTCCTCTCGTTCTGGTCACAATTTTTGCTTTCAGTTTATCTGATGTTTTTGACACTATTGGTACCTTTATCGGCACCGGCCGCAGTTCAGGAATTTTCTCCGAAGCCGATCTGAAAGCCATGGAAACCAGCAAAGGCTTCAGCTCCAAAATGGACAAGGCCCTCTTTGCCGATGCTATCGCTACTTCGGTAGGTTCCCTCTTTGGGACATCCAACACAACCACTTATGTGGAAAGCGCAGCCGGTATTGGAGCCGGTGGACGGACCGGATTAACCAGCATCGTGGTCGCTGTTCTCTTCGCGGCCAGTGCTTTCTTAGCCCCGGTGGTCAGTGCGGTTCCTGGTGTAGCTACTGCTCCAGCTTTAATCATCGTCGGTATCATGATGCTTTCTTCCTTTAAGGAGATTAAATGGGGAGATTTAAGCGAAGCCATTCCTGCTTTCTTTGCCGGTATCTTCATGGCTTTTTGCTACAGCATCTCTTATGGTATTGCCGCCGGCTTTATTTTCTTTTGCATCGTCAAGGTCTTCAAGGGTGAGACCAAAGAAATCAGCCCGGTATTGTGGATCGCCACTCTGCTCTTTGTTCTTAACTTTATTCTTTTAGCCAGAATTTAATTTGAATCAAGGGGACAGGTCCCGTTATTCACTAGCCCGGAGTATTCCTTCCAGGCAGTGAATGATGGGACCTGTCTTTTGGCGTTTTTTTCGGTCAAATTCCCAAGCGCTTGGGAATTTGACCGGGAGTTTTCTCAAAAAGTGGAGACACCAGGGCTTGAGGCCGGAAACTCATGCCCCTGGTGTTTTTAGCATTTTTGTATAGGATAAGGGAAAATTACTGCGGGATTCAGGCTGAAAAACGGGACCTGTCCCCTTGATTCCTTCAATAGGACTTTCTTCCCATTTTTCGGTTTTCGCAAAAAAAGCTCTTAAGGCAAGAAGGAAAATCCTCATTAATGGAGAATAAGTGGGGTAAAGTGGGTTGAAGTGGGGCAAAGTGACGCCGCTGTGGGGTGACGAAGTATGTTCATGGGGGAATACCTCCATACGATCGATGGAAAAGGCCGGCTGATTGTACCGGCAAGATTCCGGGAAGCCTTAGGGGAGCGGTTCATCGCCACCAAAGGCTTAGATCACTGTCTCTTTGTCTACCCATTGGACGAATGGAAAGTGCTCGAAGAGAAATTGCGGGCCTTACCTTTTACTCAACCTGAAGCACGAGCTTTTGTCCGTTTCTTTTTTTCCGGGGCTACTGAATGCGAGTTGGATAAGCAAGGGAGAATTCTTTTGCCGGCTAACCTGCGGGAATATGCTCAGCTTGATAAGGATACGGTCTTGGTGGGCGTCTCCTCCCGTGTGGAGATTTGGAGTCAGGCCCTTTGGGCAGACTATTCCCGTCAGGCTGAAGATGCTTATGCCAGTGCTGCAGAATCTTTGGTGAACCTGGGAATATAGAGAAGAGGTCGAATGGTTTGGAATTTCATCATGTCACAGTTTTGCTCAAAGAAACGGTGGACGGGGTTGTCAGGGATCCTTCGGGCACCTATGTGGACTGCACCTTGGGGGGAGCGGGGCATAGTGGTTATTTATTATCGAAGCTGAGTGAAACAGGAAAGCTGGTGGGCTTCGATCAGGATCCCTTAGCCATCAAAAACGCTCAGGACAAATTTGCGGGAGACCCCCGGGTTTTTCTGGTTAACCGCAATTTCGAAGGGTTGGAGGAGTCTCTTCAATCTCTGGAACT
This sequence comes from Desulfitobacterium sp. LBE, assembly GCF_007830365.1. Classification (NCBI taxonomy): domain Bacteria; kingdom Bacillati; phylum Bacillota; class Clostridia; order Eubacteriales; family Desulfitobacteriaceae; genus Desulfitobacterium; species Desulfitobacterium sp. LBE. Next base: position 4,767,569 of record NZ_VLKD01000001.1, read on the forward strand.
TCTTCCCGTTCAAGGTGTCCTTTTTGACCTGGGGGTGTCTTCCCCCCAACTGGATGAGGCTGAACGAGGGTTCAGCTATATGCAGGATGCGGAGTTGGACATGCGGATGAATCCGCAGAATCCACTGTCTGCGAAGACTTTGGTTAATGAAGGGAAAGCTGAAATGCTGGCTGAGATCCTCTGGAAGTATGGAGAGGAAAAATGGTCCAAACGCATTGTGGAGTTTATTGTGGAAGCCCGTAAACAGAAATCCATCACAACTACGGGTGAATTAGTGGATATTATCAAAAGAGCGATTCCGGCAGGGGCTCGCCGGGAAGGGCCTCATCCTGCGAAGAGGACATTTCAGGCCCTGCGCATAGCCGTCAATGATGAACTGGGGGTCTTAGAGAGAGCTCTGGACCAAGTGATACACTGTCTGGCTCCGGGAGGAAGGGTAGGAGTCATCACCTTTCACTCTCTGGAAGATCGGATCGTGAAAGAAACCTTCAACTCCTGGCTGGGCCGCTGCACTTGTCCGCCGGTTTTTCCGGTTTGTCAGTGCGGCGCGAAGGCAATGGCCCGTTTAGTTCATCGCAAACCGATTCTGCCCAGTCCCCAGGAGATTGAAGCCAATCCCCGGGCACGAAGTGCGAAGTTAAGAATTGCTGAAAAGCTTTGATTTGGATTTTTTGAATTCTAAAGAGAACGGAGGAGGAATACCTTTGGTATTAGCGCAGGAAAAAATTGAATGGGAACAGCCCATAGAGAAGAAACCCCGCAAAGCAAAAAAACCTGTCCATAGGGAGAAGCCCCGTTCTCACTGGAAAAGTGTACTTATCTTGAGTTTAGTGGTGGCCGTAGCGACAGTTTTTGCCGCGGAAACCATTAATCTGACGGTGGTCAAGGGAGCACAAATCCGGGCGACCCAGAAGGAGATTGCCGACCTGAAGGCCAATAACGATCTTTTGCAAGCCCAAGTGGATAAACTGCGATCGGTAAGCCGGATTGAAAGTGCTGCACTTGCCATGGGCATGGAAAAACCTGCGGGAACGGTCTATGTGGCTGGAACCTTGCCTGTCGCCAAGACTGAAATGGGCGTCCAGTCAACACCGGCCAAAGCGGAAGAGGTCGTTAAAGAGCCTTCCGCTTTGGAACAGATTTCGCAGAAATTTACAAGCTTTTTTGCTTCCACGCAACGATAAACGATCAAAGGCGGTAGAGTTTGCTGTGACGCCCTAGAATAGGGGGTGGGACGATGAGTCCTTATGTCGTCATGCGCAAACGTATCGCCTTTCTTTTTTTCTGTGTCAGTGCTTTTTTGGTGGTGCTGATTGTCCGACTGGCCTTTGTGCAATTGGCTCAGGGGGCGATTTTAAGCGATAAGGCTGATGAAAGCCATTATCGGGGGGTTCCTGTAGCAGCCAAAAGGGGAAATATTGAGGATCGCAACGGGGAGGTGCTGGCCATGAGTGTCAGTACTGAAACTGTGTATGCTGTGCCTGCCCAAGTTCGTTCCTCCGGCAGAGCGGAGGAGATCGCCCATGCTTTGTCCGGCCTCTTGGAGATGGGACCGGAGCAGGTTATGGAAAGAATAACCAAGCGATCGGCTTTGGAATATGTCAAGAAAAGGGTGACGGCAGAGGTGGCGGCTCAAGTCCGGGCCTTAGAGCTGCCTGGGATTGGGATTACTGAGGATAGTGTGCGTTATTACCCCAACAGCACCTTAGCTGCACATATTATTGGCTTTGCGGGGATTGACAACCAGGGGTTAGAAGGAATAGAGTTGACTAGGGATTCCGAGTTGAACGGAGTCCCGGGTGCCGTATTGACAGAGTTTGCTGCCAATGGTATCCCTTTGCCCTTTGCCAATCAAATGTATGTTTCCCCGAAGAATGGCAATACGGTGCGTCTGACCATTGATAAAAATATTCAGGCTTTTGCGGAGCGGGAACTGCAGAAACTGCTGTCCGGACAAGGGGATAATATGAATGGGCAGGTCCCCAAGAGCGCTTCTATCCTGGTTATGGATCCCAATACCGGGCAGGTTCTCGCTCTTGCTTCGGCACCTACCTATGATCCGAATTATTACAACAACTATGATCAGAGTACCCGGCGCAATATTGCGATTCAAAACGGTTATGAACCAGGGTCCACTTTTAAGATTATTACGTTGGCGGCTGCCCTTGAGGAAAAAAAGATCAGTCCCCAGGAAGGTTTTTTCGATCCGGGGGGAGTGACCATTCTGGGCAAGACCGTTCATTGCTGGAAGCATGGGGGTCATGGCAGCCAGACCTTTACTCAGGTCGTGGAAAACTCCTGCAACCCGGGGTTTGTCGCCATGGGCCAGCGCCTGGGTATAGATAAATTCTATGAGTACCTGCATGACTTCGGCTTTGGTCAGAAAACGGGAATCGAGATGTCCGGTGAGGCTGTAGGAATTTTAGCCGGGAAGAAGAGAGCCACGGCCTTGGACCTTGCCACTATGTCGATTGGGCAAACCAATAATGTGACGGCCATTCAGCTGCTGACGGCGGTTTCCGCGGTAGCTAACGGCGGGACCCTGATGAAGCCCCAATTGGTGAAAGAAATCGTCGGGCCTGCGGGGAACGTGGTGGAATCCTTTGAACCTCAGACCGTGCGGCGTGTGATCAGTGAGGGTACTTCGAAAACGGCCCGGCAGATGCTGGAGTCCGTGGTCACCAACGGCACGGGGTACCGGGCCTTTCTGCCCGGATACCGGGTGGCAGGCAAGACCGGGACCGCCCAAAAAGTTGCCAATGGGGCGTACATACAAGGGGAATACATTGCTTCCTTTATTGCCTTTGCTCCGGCGGATAACCCCAGACTGGCCATCCTTTGTGTGATTGATGGTGTGCCCTTTTACGGGGGCTCTGTGGCGGCTCCGCCGGTAAGAGGGGTGCTGCAGGATTCTTTGAAATATTTAGGTGTGGAAATGGATCTGAAAGCCCCTCTGACGCTGGGCAAACCCCGTCTGGATATGCAGATACCTCCTGTAAAAAAAGCGGTAACGGTTCCTTCGGTTCTGGGGCTGACCCTGGCCGAGGCCGAGAAGTCTCTGCGGCAAGCCGGTTTTACCGTCCTGACGGAGGGCAGTGGAACGGTTGTTCAGGACCAAATTCCTCATGGGGATTCTAAAGTGGAAGAGGGATCCTCGGTGCTGCTCTATCTTGGTTCCGAGGCGGGAGCACCCACTTCAGGCAACTGGTGGGCCGTGGAAGAGGAAGTGGATATCGACATAGAAACCATGCTGCAAATGCCCTGGCGGCAGCCCTTAAGCCAATGATTGCAATAGATTTTTACTGTCTATAATAGAGTTGAAAGGTAGTGATGAGGGTGAAGTCTGTTCGGAAAAGACTCTCAGAGATTGCATCCGGAATTGAAATTGTGAATCATGTTGGAGATCAAGATACTCTGATCCAGGGGATGGTTATGGATTCCCGCCAGGTTCAGCCCGGAGACCTCTATGCCTGTGTACCCGGAATGAATGTGGACGGCCATGACTTTGCAGCCCAAGCCATTGCTCAAGGGGCAGCTGCCTTACTGGTGGAACGGATTCTCCCTCTTGATATCCCTCAGCTCCAAGTGAAGAAGGTGCGGGAGGTTATGGGAAATCTCGCCGCCAACCTCTATGATCATCCTGCCGCTAAATTGGAAGTGGTGGGGGTAACCGGTACCAATGGGAAAACCACCATTACCTATCTTGTGGAGAGTATTGCTGCAGGGGAAGGTAAGAAGGTGGGCTTAATCGGCACTTTAGGAGCCCGCATCGCGGGCAGGGAACTGCCGGGAAACCGGACCACCCCGGAGGCTATTGATCTCCAGAAGCTGCTCAGGGAAATGGTGGACGAAGGGGTTCAATTGGCTGTCATGGAAGTCTCTTCCCATGCCTTGGTTTTCGGACGGGTGACAGGGTGCGAATTTGACGCAGGTATTTTCAGCAATTTGACACAAGATCATTTGGATTATCATAAAACAATGGAGGAGTACCTCCAGGCTAAAGCCCAACTTTTCAGCGGCCTTACCGGGGTTAAAGAACCTAAGGTGGGGGTTGTCAACGGGGATGATCCGGCTGCAGAGACCTTGATCCGGCTTTCTGCCGCTCCCGTGGTGACCTATGGAGTTAACGCCGATCCTCTGGATTACCGGGCGGAGGATATCCGGCTGACTGCTGATGGAGTGAAATTCACGGTCCGTTTTAAGGGCGGAGGGTCGCAGGTGGAATACTCAACCCCCGGCATGTTCAGCGTGTACAACGCTCTGGCTGCTTTTGCCTGGGGGGTGGAGAGCGGAAGAAGCCCCCGTCAGGTTTGTGAAGCCCTGGCAGCGGTCCAAGGGGTCCCGGGACGCTTCGAAAGCGTGCGGATGGGGCAGCCCTTCCAGGTCATCGTCGATTATGCCCATACTCCGGATGGTTTGGAGAATGTCTGCAAAACGGCCCGGGAGTTCACCCAAGGCCGCCTGATTACGGTGTTTGGCTGCGGCGGGGATCGGGATAAAGGAAAGCGGCCCCAGATGGGAGCCATTGCCGAGGAACTCAGCGATCATGTGATCGTTACTTCAGATAATCCCCGTACCGAGGATCCCCGGCAGATCATCCGGGACATTCTGGAGGGTATCGAGGGAATCGATTATACTGCTAATGTGAACCGCCGGGAGGCGATTGAATGTGCCTGCCTGCTGGCCAAGGAAGGGGATACGGTGCTGATTGCCGGAAAAGGCCATGAGGACTATCAGATCATCGGCAAGGATGTGTTCCCCTTTGATGATCGGGAAGTAGCCCGGGAAGCCTTAAGGAGGCTCGGTTATGTGGGATAGCCAAAGGATTGCCGATTTGGTCCGGGGGGAATTGACAGGTGATTCCCAGGTCAGGGCTTCCGGCTGTTGTATCGACAGCCGGGGGGTCAAAGCAGGTGAGATCTTTTTTGCCTTAGTGGGCGAGCGGACGGACGGACATGATTATATTGAGGGGGCCTGGCAGAAAGGCGCCTCGGTGGTGATCGGGGAGAAGGAACGGTTGGAACACCGCCGGGAAGTCCGGGTTCCTGAGGGCAAAGCCCTGATCCGGGTGGAGTCCGGCCTTGCCGCTATGCAGACCTTGGCTCAGGCCTGGCGTAAGGAGCTGGGGGCCAAAGTGGTGGCCATCACAGGCAGCAATGGGAAAACCACCACCAAAGATATGGTAGCGGCGGTCTTAAGTGAAAAATACCGCACCCATAAAAATTCAGAGAACCAAAACAATGAGTTGGGCCTTCCTATGACTATTTTAAAGGCGACCGAGAATACGGAAGTTCTTATTTTAGAGATGGGCATGCGCGGATTGGGGCAAATTGCTTTTTTATGTGATATAGCCTGCCCGGATATCGGTGTTATAACCAATATTGGCACGACCCATATGGAGCTTTTAGGTTCACAAGAAGCTATTGCCCGGGCTAAGTGGGAGCTGATTGAAGCCCTTCCTGAGACAGGGAGCGCCGTCCTCAATGGGGAGGATGAGTGGAGTGTGAAGCAGGCTGAGCATGACTCACATCAGACCTTCTTCTATGGTCTGGAAGGGAGATTCCACGAGCCCGATCTGCGGGGAAGGTCTCTGACACCCTTCGGTACTCTGGGAACCTGCTTTCAAGCGGAAATGGGACACGGGGACAGGTCCCTTGTCCCACTAGGAGAAAAGCAAGCCGCTTCGTCGGTTACGGTTCGCCTGCCCCTGCCGGGAGAGCATAATGTGCTGGATGCTCTAGCCGCCCTCAGTGTCGGGGTTCTCTTGAATGTATCCCTGGAAGAGGGATGCCGGGGGCTGGCTGCTATGGAACTATCCAGGATGCGCCTGGAGCTTCAACCGGGACCAGGGGGCAGCACCTTAATCAGTGATGTCTATAATGCCAACCCGACCTCGATGAAGGCCTCCCTGCAGGTCTTAAAGGAAAGAGGGGGGGAGTCCACTGTGGCCATACTGGGAGAAATGTATGAACTGGGGCAATCCTGCCGGGCGGGGCATTATGAAGTGGGGCAGACGGTAGCCGACCTGGGAATCTCTGAACTGATCACCGTTGGTCCGCTGGCTGAGGAAATTGCTCGCGGAGCTTTGGAAAAGGGGTTATCACCCCAAAGGATTCATTCTTTTCCTGAGCGCGAGGGGGCGATCAAGAAAGCCCGGGAGTTGCTGGCAGGTTTAAATCAAGGCACCTGGGTCTTAATCAAAGCTTCTCGTGGTATGAAAATGGAAGAAGTCACAAGGGCACTTCGCAAAGATTAGTGTGTCGCTATGCTGAGAGTAAAGGAAGGAATTAATCCATGTGGGAACGCATATTTTTGGCTGCTGCTTTAGCGCTGATGATCACTTTAATACTTGGGCCGTTGATGATTCCCGTTTTACGGGTGATGAAATTTGGCCAGACTATTCGTGAGGAAGGCCCTAAACGGCATTTAGCTAAGGCTGGAACGCCCACCATGGGTGGTATTATCTTTTTAGTGGGGATTGTCGTAAGTGCTCTGATCATGGCGGAAAAACCCACGTCTCTGGAAATGGTCATGGTGATTAGTGCCATGCTGGGATACGGTCTGATCGGTTTTATTGATGATTTTATCAAAGTGGTGCTGCACCGCTCTTTAGGTCTGAGGGCATACCAAAAGTTAATCGGCCAAATAGCCCTGGCGTTGCTCCTGACCTGGGGGGCCAATCGCTATCTGGGGCGGGGGACGGATCTTGTGATTCCCTTTACCTCCATTCATTTGGAGTTAGGTTTATTCTACTATCCTTTTGTCTCCTTCATCATCGTGGGGATTACCAATGCCGTCAATCTGACGGATGGACTGGACGGCCTGGCGGCAGGCACCACCCTGTTCAGTATGCTGAGCTACGTTAGCATCGCTACGCTGGCCGCTTCCCAGGGGGGCGGAGTGGCTATTCTGGCCTATGAATCCGATCTTGCCGTCTTTGCGGCGGCCGCTGTCGGAGGATGTTTCGGCTTTCTCCGCTTTAATAAAAACCCGGCCCGGGTCTTTATGGGGGATACGGGTTCCTTAGCCTTGGGGGGAGCCTTGGTCGGCTTAGCTGTGCTGACCAAAACGGAGCTTATTCTCCTGATTATTGGCGGGGTCTATGTGGTTGAGGCAATTTCGGTTATTTTACAGGTTTTTTCCTATCAGACTACGGGTAAACGGATCTTCCGCATGAGCCCATTGCATCACCATTTTGAACTGGGCGGTTGGAATGAATGGAAGGTCGTCATGGTTTTTTGGCTGGCTTCTCTTCTTTGCGGTGTGCTTGGGGTAATAGCTTACATGGCTGGAATGTTCTGAGCTTGATTTTTTCAAGAGGGTGAAAGAATGAATTTAAAGAAAAAAAAAGTATTGGTCGTCGGTGCTGGAAGAAGTGGCTTGGCGGCAGTTAAAAGACTGAAAGCCCTGGGCGCGCACGTCATCTTAACGGATCAAAAGGAGCCGGATCAACTCAGTGGTATCTTAGAATTGGGCTTGCCGGATGGACAACTTGTGTTGGGGCATATCCCGCAATGGCATGAGGTGGAAGCTGAAGTGATCGTTCTTTCTCCCGGAGTATCCCCCCAACTTCCCTTTATTCAAGAGGGGATTGCTCAGGGGGCTTTGGTTTGGAGTGAGGTTGAGCTTGCCTTGAGAGATCATCCGGCCTTCAAGATTGGCGTGACAGGTACCAATGGGAAAACCACTACCACCACATTGATTGGGGAACTGGCCAGGCGGACCGGAAAATCAACTCTGGTCGCCGGCAATATCGGCGTGGCCTTAAGCGATCAGGTGGAGAACCTGGATGAGGAAGGGATTATCGTAGCCGAGCTTTCCAGTTTTCAGTTGGAATTGGTGGACAGTCTCTGTATGAATGTGGGGATTCTCCTCAATGTGACCCCTGACCATTTAGATCGTCATGGGACCCTGGAGAATTATCTGGCAGCCAAGGCCCGGATTTTTGAGAAGCAAAGGCCGTCGGATTGTGCTATTTTAAACTGGGATGATGCCAGGGTTCGTGAGTTGGCTCCTCATCTCAAGGCCCGGGTGGTCTTCTTTAGCCCTACTTCTCTCTTGGCAGAGGGATACGGAGTGCAAGGGGATGAGATTGTTCTTGCCAAAGACGGGAAGATCACTCCCATCATCAAGCGCAGGGAACTTCAGCTCAGGGGTAATCATAATCTGGAAAACATTATGGCTTCCATCGCGGCGGTGAGGGAGCTGGGACTTTCCTGGGAGGAGATCGCTCAAGGCCTCCGGGAGTTTAAAGGGGTTGAACACCGTCAGGAAGTGGTAGGGACCTATGAGGGAATCCTTTTTATTAATGATTCCAAAGGGACTAATCCTGATGCGGCAGAAAAAGCCTTATATGCCTTTGAAGAGCCCATCGTTCTTATTGCCGGGGGGAAAAACAAAGGCTTGGATTTCCATGATTTCATGAAAACGGTTAAGGAACAGGTGAAAAGCCTTGTCCTGGTCGGCTCGGCGGCGGCTGAGATGGAGCAGGCGGCCAAAGATACAGGAATTCGGCATTACCTGCGGGCTGAGACCTTTGCAGAGGCTGTGGAGCTGGCCATTGCCGAAGCAGAGCCTGGAAATGTGGTTTTGCTCTCACCGGCTTGTACAAGTTGGGATATGTTTAAGAGTTATGAAGAAAGAGGGGAATTCTTTAAGGAGTTAGTGCGTAGGCATTATAGGGAACCCATTTAAATTTTCAAAGGGGGAACTAAACATGCCAAGACGCCGTCGCCCTGATCTGGTCTTACTTGGAGCAATCCTGGCGCTCCTTACGATAGGAATCGTAATGGTGTACAGTTCCAGCGCTGTGAAAGGATATGTGATGTATGACGATCCCTATCACTTTCTGAAAATGGAGGTGATGTGGGTTGTCGCTGGCTTAGTGGCGATGATTCTGGCCATGACCCTGGATTTGGACCTTATGCGCCGTTGGGCAAAGCCGGCTCTTATGATCGCTATTGTCCTCCTGATCATGGTTAAGATTCCCGGGATCGGGCGCAGGGTTAATGGTGCTGACCGCTGGATCGGTCTGGGTCCTTTATCCATTCAACCTTCTGAAGTGATCAAGTTGGCCATGGTTTTGGTCATGGCCAACATCTTAGCCATTGATCCTCATAAGATTAGGTCTTTTCGGCATGGTTTGCTTCCCGTATTGGGGCTTTTGGGTCTTGTTGCGGGCCTGATTATGCTCCAGCCTGATTTGGGAACAACCCTTGTGATCGCCGGAGTGACTTTCTTTATGCTCATAGCCGCAGGTGCCAGAGCCAGCCATATTATCGGTTTAGGAGGCGCCGGTGTGGGGTTGGTGGTGGCCGCTATTATAGCGGAACCCTATCGCATGAACCGGATTTTTGCCTTCCTGGATCCCTGGGTGGATCCTTCAGGAAAGGGATATCAAACGATTCAGGCTTTGCTTGCTCTGGGGCCGGGCGGGCTTTTTGGCTTAGGCCTGGGGCAAAGCAAACAGAAGTTTCTTTATCTCCCGGAGAATCATACGGATTTTATCTTCGCTATGATCGGGGAGGAACTGGGCTTTGTAGGCGCCACCCTCGTCATTCTGCTTTTTTTCCTGTTTGCCTGGCGGGGGTTCCGGGTGGCTATGGGAGCACCGGATGCTTTTACCGGCTTTCTGGCTGTGGGGCTGACAGGGATGGTGTGCATACAGGCGATGATCAATATGGGTGTGGTCAGCGGAGTGCTTCCCGTGACGGGAATCACCCTGCCGTTCCTAAGCTATGGCGGGACGTCCCTGGTATTTACCATGCTGGGGGTGGGAGTGCTTTTGAATATTTCGCGGGAGTCACGCTAGCAAGGGAGTTGCGTTACAGACGCTCGGAAATTACGGTCGCAGAGCAAACTAAGGGCTAAACTGCCTTTTGCAAGCGGCGGGGTCCCCGCCTAAATCGCTCCTGCTCTGTAGGCGGCGTGTCACATTCGTGTGACCCGCCCCGCTGTCTGGGGTGCAGTTTAGCCCAAGTTTGCTTAACTGCTCCCGTAAAAGCCTCGCTTACTGTAATCGCAAGCTCGCTTGCGGGATTAGCTGGCCGGAGAGTCTCAAGAGGCATACCCGTACATATACTTATAAGTGGGACCCAAGGATTTTGCTATACAGCGGGAAACGCCTTCAAAGCGAGCGGAAACCAATCTTCGCGAAAGTACGCAGCGGAGCCGGGTTGGAAACAGGACGTTTCCAACCGGCCATTGAGAACAAAGTGCGAAAGCAGTGCTTTCGAGGAGCGATTTGGGCGGGAACCCGGCGGAGCGGAGTGCTTGAGCGATTAGATTGGTCCGCGCAGCTTTATAGAGTGACCGCGGATAGCAAAATCCTGGAGACTTAACTTCAGAGTAATACCTAAAGAGCGAGAGAACTATCCGAAACAAGCTAATAAAACACTAAGCAGCAACCCAAACAAACTTACCAAACACGAAGGGAGCAGAATTCCATGCGCGTGATTGTAACAGGTGGAGGAACGGGGGGCCATATCTATCCGGCTCTTGCCATCGCCAAAGGGATTCTCGCCCACCAGCCGGAAGCTGAAATTCTTTACATAGGCACTCGGGAAGGGATGGAAGCGCGCCTGGTTCCTGAGGCCGGGATTGAATTTGCAGGTGTTTCCGGGCAGGGGCTGCCCCGCAAACTCAGCCTGGAAACTCTCAAAGTCGGGGGCAAGAGCTTTAAAGCCCTATGGGAGACCAAACAGATTCTCAAAAAATTTAAACCGGATCTTGTGGTGGGAACGGGAGGATATGTAGCGGGGCCGGTAGTATTGACTGCGGCCTTATTTGGGATTCCGACTTTGCTCCATGAGCAGAATGCTCTGCCGGGGATTACCAATAAGATTCTCACCCGTTTTGTGCGCAAGGTCATGGTGACCTTCCCGGAGAGCATTGCTCACTTCGGTGTGAGGCGGAAGTTGGTTTTGACGGGTTTGCCCGTTCGCCCTGAGATAGGGAACATATCCCGGGAGAAAGGGGCGGCATGTTTAGGGCTGCGCCCTGATTGTCTGACCCTCCTTGTGACAGGAGGAAGCCGGGGTGCCCGCAGTATTAATCAAGCTATGCCCACAGTGCTTAAGCATTTGGCAGGCAGAAAAGATATTCAAGTCATTTGGGCTACCGGTAAAGCGACCTATCAGGAAACTCTGGAGAGTTTAAAGACTCAGGGGATTCAGTGGCAACGAGAAAACTGGCGGGTCCTTGAATACCTTAAGGATATGCCCGAGGCTATGGCCTGTGCTGATTTATTTGTGGGGCGGGCCGGAGCAACGACCTTAGCTGAGATTATGGTGGCTGGCAAACCGGGGCTTCTTGTACCGTATCCTTTAGCAGCTGAAAACCATCAGGAATTCAACGCCAGGGCTCTGGAGAAAGATGGTGCCGCCTGTGTTATTCTGGATAAAGATCTAACCGGTGAAAATCTCTGGGCCTTGGTCCAAGGGCTTATAGAAAAGCCTGAAAAGCTGCGTAAGATGGCTCAAGCCGCCCGGAGTCTGGGTCAGCCGGATGCCCTTAATAAGATCGTCAAAGTCTGCCTGGATACGGCCTGGAAATAATCTCCGCCCTTTCACACCTTCTGACTGTGCTGCATAACATATGACAGTCAGAAGGAAGGGAGTGGGTTGCTTTGTGGCCTAAGCGGAAAATATTACTTCTCGTTCCCCGAGATAGGGATGAGTGGCAAGGAATTCTTTCTCTGTTGAATGCCCTGCATAGAGATGTTATAGTCAGAGAAGCATCACCTGAAGCTAGCGTCGATTGGGCAGATGGAACAATCCCGGGTCTGGAAGAGGAGCTGTATGATGCATCCGATGCAGGACCCACAGAAATTCTCTATTGGCCCGGAATCCCTCAGGAGGATCCTCACCGGCAATGGGGCCTCTCCCGAGGGCTTATGCAAACTGAACTGACGGAGTTCCTACATAGGTATTGGGAAGAAGAGATCATCCTCCCGGTAAATTCCGGGGGAGGAGATGATGAACCTTTTCTGTGGAAAATATTGGATTGTGCCGGATTTGAACCGTCATTGCTGTGGCAGACCGAGGAAGGTCAATGGGAGGTTCGCATCAATAACGGCCTCCATTGGATCATCCCTGAAAGCTGGCTTACAGGGTGTTGGGGTCATGAGAGCTTTGGACGCCGGCCCCAGCTGGTTCTCACTGAAAGCTGTTGGGTTTGTCAGGGAGAGCAGGTGGAATTCTATGGGGATAAAGACCGCTTCGAATATCTGGGGGATGTTGCCCCTTGTGGGAATAAACCCCTGGATGACGCGGTATATACAGTAGTGCTGCAGGCGCTCCAGCTGGGGGTTCCCTGGCGGAGTATCCGGCGTGCCTATGATATGATGAACATAAGGTGGTATACCAATGACATGGCAAGGGATGAGGGGACGGATCGAGCATCGGTACCCTCTGCAGAAATTGAATACCTGGCGTATAGGGGGGCTGGCTGAAACTGTCTGTTGGCCGGAAAGTGAGGAAGAGCTCCGGGAAATTTGGCTTAAGTGTCAGGAGCAGGGCATACCGTTTCGCTTATTTGGCCGGGGCTCCAATGTTCTGTTTCCGGATGAAGGATTAAGCGGGGTAACGGTGATCAGCACGGGCTTAGCTCAGTCCGTATGGGATTCTGAATGGGTCACTGTGGGAGCGGGATATTCTTTGGCCAGGCTGTCTCAAGAGGCCGCCGATCGTGGCTTGACGGGATTGGAGTTTGCCCGGGGGATTCCGGGCACAGTGGGCGGAGCCGTGGTTATGAATGCGGGAGCCCATGGAGGGAGCATCCAGGATATTCTGGAAGAGGTTAAAATCCTGGCTCCAGAGGGAGAAGTGCAGCGGCTTGCTAAAGAAGACATACAGTTTGGCTATAGGGAGTGTTCCTTACGGGATCAGGCCATTGTTCTGGAGGGAGTTTTTCACCTGAAACCCGGAGATCCGGATGTGATTCAGGCCACCATGAGTGAGAACCTGGCCAAGCGCAAAGCAGCCCAGCCTTTGGAGCTGCCCAATGCAGGAAGTGTGTTCCGGAATCCTCCCGGAGGTTCGGCGGGACGTTTAATCGAGGAAGCCGGTTGGAAGGGAAAGCGATTAGGCGGAGCTCAAGTATCCTCAAAGCACGCCAATTTTATAGTAAACCAAGGAAATGCCACAGCCCGCGATGTATTAGCCTTGATTAGGGAAATACAAAAGGATGTTCATCATCAGTTCGGTGTTGAATTAAAGACTGAGGTGCGGTATATCTCACCCAGCTAAGAGGGAGGAATCTTTCATGGCGATGGATCGCTATGTCATTACCGGAAAACAACAGTTGGAAGGTAGACTGCGTAATAGTGGAGCCAAAAACTCATCCCTACCTTTACTGGCAGCTTCTTTGCTGGTTTCGGGAAAAACCACGTTATTGGATATTCCCCATTTAGCAGATATCAGCAATATGATCGAAGTGCTGGAATATCTCGGTGCTCATGTGGAAGATCAAAAAGAGGCCTTGCTTGTAGATGCTTCAGACCTGGCCCGCTGGGAAGTGGATGAAGGACTGATGCGTCAAATGAGAGCCTCTAATCTTATCCTTGGTCCCATACTGGCCCGCAACGGGCGGGTGCGCATTTCCAAACCGGGCGGGTGTGCCATTGGTTCGCGGCCCATGGATCAACATATCAAGGGTCTCCAGGAACTGGGGGTCAAGGTTAAAGAGAAACATGGTTATATCGAGGCTTGGGCGGATCAGCTCCAAGGGGCTAAGATTTATTTGGATCTCCCCAGTGTAGGAGCTACGGAAAACCTCATGATGGCGGCTGTCCTGGCTAAAGGAACCACCACTATCTACAATGCGGCCAGGGAGCCGGAGATTATCGATCTGCAGAATTTCCTGAACAAGATGGGGGCAAAAGTCCGCGGTGCCGGCATGGATGTTCTGCGCATTGAAGGAGTGAGCAAGCTCTATCCTGTGGAGCATACGGTGATACCGGATCGGATCGAGGCGGGGACTCATATGGTGGCCGCCGTAATGACTCAGGGAGATATTGAAATCAGCAATGTGATTCCTGAGCATTTGGAACCTGTGACGGCTAAACTGCTGCAAGCGGGGGCGGAGATCACCCTCGGGGATGACACGATTCGGGTCAAGGGCAAGAGGAGAATCAAGGGAGTGGATTGCAAAACTATGCCTCATCCCGGTTTTCCAACGGATATGCAGCCTCAATTCATGGCCCTGCTGTCCATGGCTGAGGGGACCAGCATCATTACTGAAACCATTTTCGAAAACCGTTTTCAGCATGTGGATGAACTTCGCCGCATGGGGGCTCAAATTACTGTGGAAGGGCGGACAGCCATTATCCGCGGTGTGAAAAGTCTGGAGGGCGCCTTTGTAGAGGCTACGGATCTGCGGGCGGGAGCCGCGCTTTTCCTGGCGGCTTTAGCTGCCGAAGAAGCTACTGTGCTGGAAAAGGTGGGACATATTGATCGCGGCTATGATAATCTGGAGGAAAAATACCGCAGTGTAGGTGCCAAGCTCAAACGGGTCAAATCTTAGAGTGCCGAAATTAAAGGATTCCCAAAGAAAGACATGACAGAGAGGATTGTATTCGATATACTGAGAGCTGGGGGGAGTGACCGTGGAGCCAAGGAAATCGACTACATCCTTTCTCTATATTTCCATACTTGTTATACTCTTTGTAGTGGGGATAAGCTTCTTCCTGCAGTCCAGCTATTTTAACATTGAAGCAGTAAGCATCGAGGGCCTGCAAGAAATTCCCCTCAATGAAATCGAACGTTTAACTACGGATGTAACAGGACAAAATCTAATTATGTTGGATCAAAGGCAGCTTGAGCAAAAGGTGCTGCTTCACCCTCTGGTGGAGTCGGTGGCATTCAAGAAGAAGTTCCCCAATCGTTTGGTCCTGGAGGTTCAGGAGCGTACTCCTGTAGCTCTGGTGATTGTCGCTTCGGGAATAGTTGAGGTGGACGGTAAAGGGATTTATCTTCGTCGCCGGGAGGGATGGCCTGAGCAAAGCTATCCTGTGATCAATGGGGTGACTCTTCCTGATACAGCAGGTCCTGGGCAGGAATTGGATCTTCCCGGTCTGAAGGCTGCCCTTAATTTGTTAGGACAAGCCCCTGAGGAGTTAACGCCTTTGATTGGGGAAATCTATGTTAATCCTATCCAGCAGATTATCCTTTTTCTGACGGATGGCATAGAGGTCCGTTTAGGCAAGGCTGATGCCTGGGCAGAAAAACTTAAGTCCCTTTATACGCTGATCAATGATGAGGGGTATAAGTCGTTTAAGAATGGGGTAAGGTATATCGATTTCACGGCTGCTAAGCCTGTTATCGGTCGTTAATGAGGAGGAATTTCTTACATGTGGTTACCATTTTTAGGTCTGATCCTGGGACTGGCTATCGGCTGGTTCAGCCCGTTTTCCGTGCCGGTTGAATATTCGAAATATCTCTCAGTGGCTATTTTGGCGGCTTTGGACTCCGTATTGGGAGGTATTCGTGCTGCTCAGGAAGACCATTTTGACTCTGTTGTTTTTCTTTCGGGTTTCTTTACCAACATTCTGCTGGCTGGAATCCTTGCCTATGTGGGAGACCGGATTGGGGTGGACCTGTTCTTGGCAGCTGTGGTGGCGTTTGGAGTCCGATTGTTCAATAACTTAGCGATTATTCGCCGACATTTGATTAGGAGATAGAGATAGGGAAGAATAAAAGGATATTCTTGACGATAATCCGTGAACATTAGGTTTTGTGGATAATATTTCATGTTAAAAAATTGAAGTGAAAAGAAGGATAATATGCCTGTCCATAGAATTTATCTCTGGTATGGGAATACTTTGAATTTGCTTCGAACCGGGATTAACTCTATTGGGAAATCGCATTATGGATAAAAGGTTTTCTTTAATATAAGCGAGGGGGTCGTCAGCTAAATGCTTGAATTTGATATGGACTTTAATCAGTTCGCCCAGATTAAGGTGATTGGGGTCGGGGGCGGAGGCAACAACGCGGTTAACCGTATGATTACGGCGGGTTTAAAAGGTGTGGATTTTGTAGCGGTAAATACCGATGCCCAGGCAATTAACCTCTCGCGGGCCGGCCAGAAAGTCCAAATAGGCAATAAATTAACTAAAGGACTTGGCGCAGGAGCAAATCCTGAAATCGGGTCAAAAGCGGCTGAGGAAAGCCGGGAAGAATTGATTAATGTTCTGAAGGGCGCAGATATGGTCTTTGTTACCGCCGGAATGGGCGGAGGCACAGGAACCGGAGCGGCCCCGATAGTTGCTGAAATCGCTAAGGAGCTGGGTGCTCTGACGGTTGGGGTTGTGACACGTCCTTTTTCCTTTGAGGGCAGAAAGCGGGCTATGCAGGCCGAAAAAGGCATCGCTGAGCTTAAGAGCAAAGTGGATACCTTGATCACCATTCCCAATGATCGTTTGCTTCAAGTGGTGGATAAACATACCGCTCTTCATGAAGCCTTCCGGATCGCTGATGATGTATTGCGCCAAGGGGTCCAGGGGATTTCGGATTTGATAGCGGTTCCCGGACTGATTAATTTGGACTTTGCCGATGTGAAGACCATTATGCGCAATACCGGTTCGGCCTTGATGGGAATCGGTTCGGCAACAGGTGAGAACAGAGCGGCGGATGCGGCGCGGAAAGCGATTTCCAGTCCTTTGCTGGAGACCTCTATCGAAGGCGCTCAAGGGGTTCTGCTGAATATCACCGGCGGTCAAAACCTGACCTTATTTGAAGTCAATGAGGCCTCTGAGATCATTGCTGAAGCGGCAGATCCGGAAGCAAATATTATCTTTGGTGCGGTCATCGATGAAGGCCTGAAGGATGAGATTCGGGTTACGGTCATTGCTACCGGCTTTGATCAACAAAAATCCGCTGCCGGTAATTTAAGAGGAAATGCCAATGAAGCGATTCGCCCGGTGGCAGCAACATCTGAGGATCTTGATATTCCCGAATTCTTACGTCGCAGACGTTAATTGATTTGTTAAATTGATTTTGATGAAATACATAGGAGCCAGGCTTTGAGCTCAGTGAGCAGGCAAAGCCTGGCTTTTTATCATTGGCCTTCGGGGGCTTTTCCGGAGCAGACAGCTCTTTAGGTAGTCATTTTTGAATACAAATAGTTGATATAATTCGTGCGATATTATATAATTATCGTACGAGGTGAGAATAAAATGGACGATAAAAAAGAAGCTAATACGATAAAAGCGGACGACACAATCACGGCTACGGAGCTTAAAAACAACCTGGGCATGTATCTGGACTATGTCATGAACGAAAATGAGGAAGTGGTGATCACCAAAAATGGCAAGAAGGCTGTACGGCTCACCCCCTACATCACAGATGCCGACCGCTATTTTCTTATGAAGGAGAAGGCCCTGGATTACCAGTACGGGGGCAAGAAGGTCTCCTATGAGGAATTCATGGAAATCTATGAGAAAAGCGACCTGCGCATGGAGTTCATCAATGGGGAAATCGTGCTGTTGAGTTCCCCAAGCCTCTCTCACCAGGAAATCTCGGGAAACTTATTTGCTGAATTCAGGGAATACCTTAAAGGAAAACCCTGTAAGGTGTTCTACGCTCCTTTCGATGTGCATTTCCGCAAAGAGGGGTTCAAAGATCCTGACGTAATGCAGCCGGATCTGTTCATTGCCTGTGATGTAGCGGAGACCACCAATGAGAAAGGACGCTATATGGGCACGCCGGTTCTGGTGGTGGAAATCCTCTCTCCCAGCACCCGCTCCAGGGATATGGTGGATAAGCTGAACACCTTTATGATTTCCGGGGTCAAGGAGTTTTGGATTGTTGATCCTGTGCAGGAGATTATTCTGGTCTATGGCTTTAAAGACCTGGATATTGATCATTTTATGACCCACCGGAAACAGGACAGGGTCCGGTCCTTCTGGTTTCCCGACCTGGAAATTGAGGGAACCGAGATTTTTCCTTAAAGCCTTGAAACTAACCCGTCACTTGCATGTTCCCCAATCGAACTGCCCGGAGGCAGCCGATTGAGGAACATGCTGTTTTTGTCTAGGGGCACGGGTTCACAGAAAGAGAGATGGGTTGATTAGGACGATATTAGCATAAAAGGTTTACCAAAGATCATAATATCGTCATAGTTTTTCCGAGGGCATCTTTACATAATTGACTTAGGATTGTTATTGTATGATCAATCGCAAAATGCAGTCAGAAACTTTCTAAGGTATTCGCAAGCAGGAAAGGAGCGGAATTCCCAATGGCTGGCAAAACCATTATTTATAGACCCAATGAATATTTGAAGGCTGAAGTTGTAAAAATCAAGCAGACAGCAGTTCATTTTCATCTGAGTTCGCTGCAAATCATCCTGGTTTTGGAAGGAACTCTTTGGGTAAAGACCAGTTTTGAAATCAATAAGGTTCACGAAGGGGAGCTTATTTTCATTAACCCCAGTGATGTTTATGCGCTATGGAATGAGGAAGAAAGCTGTCTGGTTGAAGTCGTTTCCTTGGAGCTTGATAAGCTAAAGCATTCATTTGGGGCGCTGGCGGGAATCCGTTTCAGGAACATTCCCATGAAAGGCAAAGCATTTAAGGAAAGAAAGCTGGATGAAGTCCGCAAAAAGACCTTTCAGCGCTATCTGATCGAAGTTTTACTCCAATTGAACAGCGAAAGTATGCTGAATGAAAACGGCTTGAATAAGCTGGTGATGCGAATGATCTCTCTGGCCCTCAGCGAATACAATTCCTTATACTTTGTCTGGCCGGATGTAAGGTATATCAGCAGCAAGAAAGTTGAACGGTTTCACCGGGTGGTCCGGTATGTCAAAGAGAATCTGAACCAAAACATCGGGTTAAACGATATTGCCCAAATGGAATGGGTGGGGAAGACGTACTTCACTCAGATGTGGAAAGAAATGATGGACCTGCCTTTCGGGGAATACGTCAATTACGAGCGGATTCTATATTCGGAAAGACTCCTGCTTTTCACGGATAAAACGATGATCGATATTTCGGAGGAATGTGGCTTTTCCGATGTCAAATATTATTATAAGAATTTTAAACACTGGTATGGCAAGAAACCTGTGGAATGGAAAAAAGAATGGTTGGAATTTCAGCTGAAGGGAGTGCTCATGGAAACGGTGGAATTTGCCGAAGCTAAACCAAGCGTCAATAAATTTTATGAAAAGTATTTGACCAATACCAAAATGGATAGCAGAATTTATGAGCAGTATTTGATGCTGAAGGAAGAAGTCAGCTTTGAGGAATCTCTGAAAAGAAATATGATTGTGTCCTTTGACTTATTTTCACCTAAAAACCTGTCCGATGAAGAAAGCGGGGAGCTGGAACTTCCAGAATACAGTGCTGTCGATTTATTTATCGGCCAGGTATATGAGTTGGGTTTGGGGCTGCAGATGCAGATAAGAACCGAGGCTTTAAAAGCCCGGGTTTACAGTGATGCGCTGAAGTATATGCTGGAAAAGTCTGAGCAATTTTTCGGTTTGAAAGAAATGAAGAATTGGGAGTTTCAGTTTGTGTGCAAAAGCCTGGAAGAACTATATGAGGCAGAATTTTATGGGAACTGGCTTAATGATCGATTAAACGGCGGAAAAATACGCTATGTTCTGGTCTGAGTAAAGTTCTTATCATAAAATACAGTCATATCAAAATAGAAAAAGTATCTTTAGCAGGGTGATGATATTATACAAAATGTTCTTAGTTAAAGTATAATATCGTCATTTTTTTTCTTTTGTAAATTTTAGATAATCTAGGTATGGGCTTGTTGATTTGGGAGTCAATTTTCAGGACTAATATTATGTGGAGGTAAAAGCATGGAAAGGAAAGGATTAAGCCGCCGGGATTTCTTAAAAGGAACGGTGGCAGGGACCGTGGGCATATCAACGGTTGGCCTTTTAAGCGCTTGCGCAACGCAGGAAACCAGCGGGAAAGGGGAACAGAAGATTCAAGAGCCTGCAGAGGAAGCAGGTAAAGTCTCATGGAAAACACCACCTCAGGCCATCACCGAATTTGTCAGCACCATCAATACGGAGGTTCTCGTGGTCGGAGCTGGAAACGCAGGGTTGTTTGCAGCATGTGCTGCGGCGGAGAAAGGTGCGAAAGTAACTGTTATTGAAAGAAATGCTATGGTGGGCGTAGGCCGTGAGTGGATTGGAGCCATCGGCTCACGGTTGCAAAAAGAAGCCGGAGTCAACATTAATAAATTTGAAGTCATTGAAGAACTATCCCGGTATGCATCCCACAGGGTGGATCAAAAAATAATAAAGCTTTGGGCGGACAATAGTGGACAGACAGTTGACTGGCTGGAAAATGTCGTCAAGGAATACGGCGCATACATGGTTCTGGAAACAGATACCGGTGAACCTATACACGGCGTATATAAAACCTTTGCCATCCAGCACAGTATTCAAAACGATGAAAAACATTTAGACTCCACTCAGATTCTTAAAGAAAAAGCGAAAGAGCTGGGAGTGGAGGTATTGTTTGAAACCACCATGGTTCAAGTGGTGCGAGAGAATAATAACACCGGCAGGGTATCCGGTATTATTGCCAAAACCAAGGACGGCCATATCAAAATCGACGCAAGTAAGGGAACGATTCTTTGCACAGGGGGCTATGGCGGCAATAAGGAAATGGTGGAGGAATTGAATCCGCTCGCAGTCCAAAGTTGTACTGGCAAGGAGGCTCCTCCGGGATGCCAGGGAGACGGAATCAAAGCTGCTACGTGGGTTGGGGCTGCTAAAGATGATATAGCAACGGCACAGATTTTCGACAGAGCGGCAATCAAACCCGGAGCGGACGGAAAGGATTGGTCTCAGGCGGCGTTTCTCCATATGGGAAGCCAGCCGTTTCTGAAAGTAAACCTGAAAGGCGAGCGTTTTGCCAATGAATCCGTTCCTTATGATTTTATTGTACACGCGGCGAGCCTTCAGCCCGGAGATAGATACTGCATGATTTGGGATGGAAATTGGAAAGAACACACGAGACAATTCCATACCATCGGTTGTTCTCGGTTGCAGTACAGCAAATCCGGAAGCAAGCTTATTGTCTTTGACGAAAACGCTACCGAAGGCATGCATAATGAAGCCCTGATACCGCAAGGCTTTATCGTTGAATCTGACACGTTGGAAGGGTTAGCCGAAAAACTTCAATTGCCTGTAAATACGTTTGTAAAAACAGTTCAGAGATATAACGAGCTCTGCCAAAAAGGTGTGGACGAGGATTTCGGTAAGGAAAGCTATCGGATGCTGGCCTTGGAAAAAGCACCCTTCCGAGGCGCTGTTCTGGGTGGACAGCTGATTTGCACATGCGACGGATTACGTATCAACACAAACCTGCAAGTTTTGGATGTAAATCTGGAACCCATTGAAGGACTGTATGCTGCGGGCAATGACAGTGGAGGATTCTTTGCCGATAACTATCCTGAATTAATTATTGGCTCTACCTGCGGAAGAGCGATCACCTTCGGCAGACTGGCCGGGCAAATTGTGGCAAGCTTATAAAGAATGCTAAGAAAGCAGAGGGAAATGCAATGACAAGAAACGGATTGAAAACTGCAGGCTTAGCCCTGTTTTTGTCGGCACTTTTATTGACGAGCACAGGATGTGGAGCTTCTCCAACAACCCAGAATGGTAACGCCAGCCAGAAAGAAGGCTCAGGCCAAACAGAAAGCTCAAATCCAAAAGAGACGACAGGCAACAATTCTTATAAGGATGGCACCTATGAAGGGGTTGGCCAGGGAATTCACGGTGAAGTCAAAGTATCTGTCAGCGTAGCCGGAGGGAAAATCTCAGAAGTCAAGGTCACTGAACATCACGAGACTGATGGTGTAGGTACTGTAGCCGCTGAGATCCTGCCCGGCAAGATCCTCGAAGCTCAAGGGACGGAAGTGGAGACTGTATCCGGTGCTACCGTCACCTCTACGGCCATTATCGATGGGGTTAAAAAAGCTTTGGAACAAGCTAAATAAGCAGTTTCCCTAGATGAAAAGAACTCCGGACGACTAAAAAGACTTAAAGAATTTCTTTCCTTTTCAAGCCTGCCCGAAATAAGTACGCGCGTACTTATTTCGGGCAGGCTTTTCGTTTGAGCTATCAAACCGCGATTATACGTCACCAGTCGCAATAGTTTTCCTAAATATTCCCACCTATTGCGACAGCTTTTATTCGCCACCTTCGGTATAATTTGGGAGAGACGGTAGAAAGGGCTGCAATGAGTCATGGAGAGGTATTTGGATCTTGACCTTTTAGTGAATGGAAGTATGGATGCCTTGCTCTTAATCCTCGCCGCCCGACTAGCGAATCTACCCTTTCGAGGCAAGAGAATTGCGGCAGGTGTAATCGCTGGAGAAATTCCGGTTATTCTATCTGCCTATGCTCCAGCCTCGTTGATTTTTGAATTGAGTAAATACCTCATTCCCTGGCTCATGGTTTGGCTGGCCTATCCCTACCGGGGATTCAGGCTTTACTTTAAGTCTCTCCTGATCTTTTGGATTCTGTCAGCCGGGCTGGGGGGGCTTATCTACGCTTTATGGGGTTGGCTCAGCTTCGATGGCAGAATAGGGGGTTCTTTGCGGCTTGGCCTGAAGAATCTGTGGATTCTGCCCCTGGTGGCCGGATTGTGGTGGTTTACTCAAAAAGCCTGGCATCGGATCTTAGGTTCCGCTGCCCACCACCAAACTTCAATCTATGACCTGGAGATTGACATGGGCGGGGGGAACCCTTTCCAGGTAAAAGCGCTCTTGGATACGGGGAATCAATTGCGGGATCCGTTGACCGGATATCCGGTGATTTTAATTGAGGAAGAGGCAGCTGCTGCCGGGGTGCCGGAAGAGCTGCTCCCGGTTTTGCAAGGAGCTTGGCGGGATTTGGACGATCCTTGGCCCTGGCTGTGGCAGTCCGATTCTTTATGGATTAAACAATGTGCCTTTATCCCCTATCAGGGAGTAGGACATAAAAGTTGGCTTCTGGGTATCCGACCCCAAAAGGTGGTTTGTACATCCTTGTCGGAGCCCAGGGAAATGAAAGCAACCCTTGCTTTTGTGCGGCAGGTGCTTAGCCCGGATAGAGCCTATCAGGCCTTGCTGCATCCGGAGCATGTTCAAGGAGCGGAGGAAAGCTGATGAGAAGGATAGTAGAACGTTTCAAACTATGGATCATGAAAATTAAATCAATAGTGATAAGCAAGTTTACCGACTGGCGGGAAATTTATTATGTAGGGAGCAGTGAAGCTCTCCCTCCCCCCCTGAGCACGGATGAAGAGGGGGAGCTGTTGGAACGCCTGGAGCAGGGGGATGTGAGTGTCCGGGATATTCTGATTGAAAGAAACCTGCGGCTGGTGGTCTATATTGCCCGCAAGTTCGAAAATACGGGAGTAGGTATTGAGGATCTTGTCTCCATTGGCACCATCGGGCTGATCAAGGCTGTCAATACTTTTGATCCTCAGAAAAAGATCAAACTGGCAACCTATGCTTCACGTTGTATTGAAAATGAAATTCTGATGCATTTGCGCCGCAACAATAAAACGAGAACCGAGGTATCCTTCGATGAGCCTCTAAATATTGATTGGGATGGCAATGAGCTCCTGCTTTCCGATGTCCTGGGGACGGAAAACGATATTATTTCCCGCCCTCTGGAGGAGAAGGTGGATCGTCAGCTTTTGCATTTAGCCATGGCCAGGCTGACGGATCGGGAAAAATTGATTATGGAATTGCGCTTTGGCTTGGATAATGGAGAAGAAAAAACCCAGAAGGAAGTTGCCGATCGGCTGGGTATATCCCAATCCTATATTTCGCGGCTGGAAAAGCGGATTATCCGCCGTTTGCGGAAAGAATTTATCCGTTTGGAATAAGTTTCAATTCCAGCGGGCATACTCTTCCAAGATGAAAAATGGCTTGGAGGGTGCTCAAATGGCCTTAAACAAAGTAGAAATCTGTGGAGTGAACACCTCAAAATTGCCTGTTCTCAGTAGCGCAAAAATGAAGGAGTTATTTGTTGCCTATCAAAGCGGGGAAAAGGAAGCTCGGGAGAAGTTGATTTACGGTAACCTCCGCTTGGTGCTCAGTGTGATTCAGAGATTCACCAATCGTGGGGAGTATGTGGATGACCTCTTTCAGGTAGGTTGTATTGGCCTGATGAAGGCTATCGATAATTTTGATCTGAGCCAGAATGTAAAATTCTCGACCTACGCTGTCCCGATGATTATCGGAGAGATTCGCAGGTATCTGCGGGATAATAATCCGATTCGGGTCAGCCGGTCTCTGCGGGATATCGCCTACAAAGCGCTGCAAGTCCGGGATCAGCTGGTCAATGAATGCTCCCGGGAACCAACGGTGTCGGAGATTGCGGATAAGCTGACTCTGCCCCGGGAAGAAGTGATTTTTGCTCTGGATGCTATTCAGGAACCCATCTCTCTTTTCGAGCCCATCTACCATGATGGGGGAGATCCTATTTTCGTTATGGACCAGATCGGGGATGAAAAGCATTCCGATAACAGCTGGCTGGAGGGAATTGCCGTACGGGAAGCTTTGCGGCGGCTGAGTGAACGAGAGAAACTCATTTTGTCCCTGCGCTTTTTCCACGGCAAGACCCAGATGGAAGTAGCCGATGAGATCGGAATATCCCAGGCCCAGGTTTCCCGTTTGGAGAAGGCAGCCTTGGGGCATATGCGCAAGTATGTATGAGGTATAAACCTCCTCTCTCCGGAATATATATGGAGAGAGGGGAGGTTTAGTGGATGCGGATCTCTGAGCTGCGTTTATTGGATATAGTGAATATTAAAGACGGTCGCCGGTTAGGTCCTATTAAAGACCTGGATCTGGACCTGGAACGGGGTTCGATTAAGGGGATCGTGGTGCAGGGTGCCTCTCGAAGCTGGGGTTTCTTTGGGGGACGGACAGAGGATATTCTTGTTCCCTGGGAACGGGTAAAAAAAATCGGGGTGGACGTGATTTTGGTTGATGCCACCGATTTGCCGGAATTCAATTCCCTGATGGACGACCGGCGGTAAATAGGAATAGAAATCTGCAAAAGATAGTGAAAGCCTTCTGAAGGGCAATATACCCCTCGGAAGGCTTTAAATCGTATAAATAGGACTTTTGGGGAGTACATCCCCCCCGGACTTTATGGTATAGTTAAAATTGAGAATCGTATGGGGGTAAATCAATGACTTGGAGTTGGCATCAGGGAAAAAACCTAACCTATCTTACCATTCCCCGCTGGGAAGCGGAGGGACTTCAGATTGGGTTTTCCACACGCTGGGGAGGGGTAAGTCCGGCACCTTATGCCAGCTTAAACCTTGGACTCCATGTAGGGGATGAGCCTGATAAAGTACGGCTTAACCGTGATCTATGGTTTAAGGAATGGGATGCTGCTCCATCTCAGGTTGTAGTTGGAGAGCAGGTCCATGGAACCAGAATTCATCAAGTTCAGGAAGAGGACGGGGGACGGGGCAGCGAGTCCCTGGATAGTGCGATTGCCGGTGTCGATGGCCTGTATACCATGGAGCACAGCGGCTTGATGGCCTTTTTTGCAGATTGCGTTCCGGTGTTCTTTTATCATCCCGGCCTTCAGGCCGTAGGCATTGCTCATGCGGGATGGAAAGGAACCTCAGGGAAGATCGTGGGTCACATGCTGGAGGAATTCCGGCGCCTTGGCGGAGATCCCAGTGAAACCTGGGCGGCTATCGGACCGAGTATTGGACCCTGCTGTTATGAAGTGGATGAACGGGTTATGGCTGAGTTTGCTAAAAATTTTACCCATACCCCTTTTTTAAAACCAAGCAGAAGCGGACATGGGCTGCTGGACTTAAAGGCGGCCAATGAGATGGTATTGAGGGAAGCGGGGATACTAAGGGAAAGACTATGGGTAGCCCCGGAATGTACCGCCTGTCATACGGACTCCTTCTTTTCTCATCGCCGGGAGGGTCCGCGGACAGGACGGATGGCAGGCTGGATTCGCCGGCTGCCGGAAAAGGAGGAATAATCGTGGCCGTAATTTTGGTGGTTGATGACGAAGAACCCATTCAGGAGCTGCTCAAGTTTAATCTTGAGAAGGAAGGCTACCAGGTATTGATCGCGGCAGACGGCACTGAAGCATTGGGCATTCTTGAGGAAAAACAACCGGAGCTTGTGGTTCTTGACATTATGCTTCCCGGTATCAGCGGTCTGGAGGTATTGAATCAAATCCGCAAGACCCCCAAGTTTGTTGAACTGCCGGTCATTATGCTGACAGCCAAAGGGGAAGAGATTGATAAAGTATTGGGGCTGGAGATCGGCGCCGATGATTATATTACGAAGCCATTCAGCCCCAGAGAGCTGATCGCCAGAATCCGGGCCAGGCTGAGGCGTCTCAAACCTTCGGAGGAGAACAACGATATCCTTCGTCAGGATCTGCATATTGATTTGGACCGTTTCCGAGTATCCGTTCGGGGAGAGTACATAGAATTAACACCGAAAGAATTTGAACTGCTGCGTGTCCTGGCCACCTATCCCGGTAAAGTCTATACCCGGGATGAGCTCCTGGAACGAATCTGGGGATATGAATACGCAGGGGATACACGAACAGTGGATGTCCATGTGCGGCATCTCAGGCAAAAGATTGAGAAAGACCCTTCAAATCCTGAATATATCGAAACATTGCGCGGTATCGGGTATCGTTTGAAAGGATAGAACATGAAGATTAAGTGGCTTATCTTAGGTCTTTATCTGCTGGTCAGCTCCTTTTCCATACTGCTTTTCTGGCTGGGTGCTCAAGTGCATACAGGGATTCGTTGGGATATCGATCCTTTGGCGACAGCGTTGGCGATTCTTCTTCCCGGGGGAATAATTTACTTCTTTGCTTTTCAATTTGAAAAGCGCATTCGCAGGATCAATGATGCCATTGCCGGGATTCTTGAAGAGGAGTTTCAGCCAGACTCTCTTCCTGAGGATGCTGATGAATTAGGAACTCTATCCAAGGCAATTGCCAATTTGGGGCAGCAAATTAATCTCAGCATGCTGAATAATCGACAAGAAGCTCAGAAGATTCAGGCCATTCTTGCCGGTATGCAGGAAGGGGTTATTTCCCTGGATCATGTGGGACGCATTGTCTTGCTCAACCGGGCGGCGGAAAGGCTTTTTGGCAGAGAGCAGGAGGCTGTCCGGGATAAGCACTTCAGTGAATTATGCGGGTTTGAGGAATTAGGAGACCTGGTGACTCAAGCTTTGGAAAAGGGCAGCTCCGGCCAAATCGAGCTGGCTACGAATTCGAAACTCATGATCCGGGCACAGGTCAGTCCCATAAGCGGGGAGAGGGCCCGTTCTCAGGGGGCAGTGATCGTCTGCTATGATATTACGGAAATTCGCCGTTTGGAGCTGCTCCGGACGGAGTTTGTCGGGAATGTATCCCATGAGCTGAGAACCCCGTTAACCTCGATTAAGGGATTTGTAGAGACTTTGCTGGATGGGGCGTCGGAAGTTCCTCACTTGCGGGAGCGTTTTTTAAATATCATCCATAAGGAGACCTTGCGTTTGCAGCGCCTGGTGGATGAGCTGCTGACACTTTCCCGGATCGAAAACCAACGGCAGGATGCGGGTCAGGGCATGAGCAAAGTTCAGGAAGCCTATGAGAAGATCCGCCCCGTGATTGAGCCTTATACGGAGGCTAAAAAAGTCGAACTAGAGATTAAAATACCTAAGGATCTTCCGGAAGTTGCCATGGGCATAGATTTATTGAGCCAGGTACTTCTCAACCTTATGGAAAATGCTGTAAAATATACAGTGAAGGGTAAAGTGTGGCTCCATGCTTTTCATGACGACGGGAAGATTCTTTTAGAGTTCGGCGATACAGGGTGCGGGATTCCTAAAGAGGACCTGCCCCGCATCTTTGAACGTTTTTACCGGGTGGACAAAGCCCGCTCCCGGGAACAAGGAGGAACGGGGCTGGGTTTAAGCATTGTCAAGCATATCGTTGAAGGAGCTAAAGGGAAAATTACTGTGGCCTCTGAACTGGGTTCGGGCTCAGTATTTATCTGTGAATTATCAACCGGAAATGGAGTGGAGAGGAATGAAGAGGAGCCCAAGGAGGGGAATATATAAAGTCGTTCGGGTAGTTGGTGTCAGCGTTTTTCTTCTTCTTCTCCTGGGTTCACTGGGATGGGTTTACCGTTCCAGCTTCCTGACAGGATCTCTTAAGGTTGAGATCGCCAGGCAAGGGAGTATTGACCATCTCCAGACTGTCGCGGCGGTTTTTGCCAATGAGGAAACCTTGCTTAAAGCACCTGGCGCAGGAACAACCGAGTTTCTGGTTCAGGAAGGAGAAAGAGTACGCAAGGGGGACCTGATCGCCAGGATTCATTCCGGAGGGGTGGTGCTGGGACAGGAGAATGCCGCTGCCGCCCATGACCTCTATGCCTCCAGCGGCGGTATCGTCTTTTCTGTCATCGATGGATTGGAAACGTATTTAACCCCTGAAAATCTCCTGGCCATGGATGTGGGTAAAATTCTTCAACCGACCCAGGAGCTATCCACAACTCAGGAAGCTCAGGAAGCTCAGGAGCCGTCCCCCCCTCAGAGCAGCGGGAGTGTGGCGGCGGGAAAAGTGATCGGTAAGATAGTCAACAATCTCAAACCTACGGTGGCGGTGCTCAAAGTTGAGCCTAAGGGGTATGAGGTAGGGAAAAGCGTTAAGCTGATCATTGATGATCAGAATTACAGTGCCAAGATTCTGCGCCTTCTGGATAATCCCCATGGTCTGGTCGTTCAATTTAACCAATATATCAATGGGACAAGCCAAAAGAGGCTCCAGGATATTTCCCTTGTGCAGAGACCTTCGGTCAGCGGGGTGCTTGTTCCTAAGAGCAGCTTGTGGAGTAAAGGGGAAGAGCAGGGGGTCTATGTGGTTAAGGAAGGGGCTATTCAGTACCGCAAAGTCAAGATTTTGGATCAAAATGACCAGGTCATTTGTGTTGAGAACCTGCCCCATGGAATTCCCGTCATCACTAATCCCCGAACGGGCATCGATGGGCTGATCATGAATATAAAAAATGTTTCTCAATCTTAACCTGTTCTATGAAACAGGCAGGAAACGGGCCTTCTTTGTAGAATTGAAACAAGATGGACGGTGTAACAAATGGATATTTATGGAAATCTATTTGCTGTGCGGCAGAGGATTCAACAGGCTGCAGTGAAAAGCGGCCGGGATCCATCCGCAATCAAGCTGCTGGCAGTAAGTAAAACCATGAGTGCCGGGACGGTACAAAGGGCATATGAAGCAGGACAGCGGTCTTTCGCCGAAAACAGGGTTCAGGAATGGCAGGATAAGGTAACACAGCTTCCGGAGGATTGCGAATGGCATCTCATTGGCCGTTTGCAAACCAATAAAGTGAAGTATCTGGATGAGAGGATCAATCTTATCCACTCTCTGGACAGGCTTAGCTTGTTAGAGACCTTAGAAAGCCAAGGAGCTCAGCGAAATATTATCTGGCCTACCCTCGTCCAGGTTAATATTGCCCGGGACTCACAAAAGGCAGGATTATTGGCCGAAGAAGTGGAGGATTTCCTGAGGGAGGCAGCGGGTTGTCAGCATATCCAGGTCTATGGATTGATGACCATCGGTGCCTTGGGTGCTTCCCCTGAGGATACTCAAGGTTTTTTCCGGGAGCTTCGTCTGCTCAAGGAGCGGCTTCAGCAGAAAAATCTGCCCCATGTGAACCTCAAAGAGCTATCTATGGGGATGAGTCAGGATTTTGAGTGGGCGATTCAGGAAGGGTCCACCATCATCCGGGTGGGAAGACAAATCTTTGGCGAACGAATAGATTTGAATCATGAGTGATGTTGAAGGAGGTCAATGACAATGGCTAAATTATTTGACAAAGTGATTGGTATTATGGGCTTTGCAGACGATGATTATGAGGAAGATTATTTCGAGGAAGAAGAGGAGAAGGAAGAAGTCCGGGAAGAGACCAGAGGGACCGGCAATCGCAAAGGAGCTCAGGTGGTCAGTATTCACACCCAAAAGCAAATCAAAGTGGTAGTGATGGAACCCCAGGCCTTTGAAGATTCGCAAAGCATCGCCGATCAATTGAGAAACCGCCGTCCTGTAATTGTTAATCTGGAAAATGCTGAACGCAATTTGGCAAAGCGGATTGTGGATTTTGTCAGCGGCGCTACCTATGCTTTAGGCGGAAATATGCAAAAAGTCGGCAACGGCATTTTCCTCTTTGTGCCTAATAATGTGGATATATCCGGAGAAATGAAGGATGATTTTAAAGAGAAAGGCTTCTTTTGGTCTCTCACTAAATAAGGAGTGATTATTATAATTTTTGTTTATCAAGTAGCGGATAAGGTGCTCCTGATTTTGATGTACGCCATCATTTTGCGTGCTTTGTTATCATGGATTCCTAATCTGCCTTACAATGCTTTTGTGCGCATCCTGCATGATATTACGGATCCCTTGATCAGGCCCTTTGAGCGTCTTCAATTTGGCGGGCCTGGTTTCGCCATTGGTTTGGCGCCGCTTATTGCCTATTTCGTGCTGATGCTGGTTCGCTCCATCTTGCTTCCTGGGATATTCAGCTTTTTGCTTCGTCTCTAAGGGTGGAAGGGATGGAATATCATATTGACCGCAGTGCCTTGAAATTCTGGACGGAGAAAGAGATGCGGCTGGAAGGGGCTCATTTGCTGGATTTATGCGATGAGGCCTTGGGTCAAGGTCAGCCGGTATGGACTCCTTTTCTGGGACAGGCGTTAGCTAATTGGCTGGAAGGCATCCTGCAGAGGGAAGGTCTTGCCTTTCGGTTGGAGGGTGGGTTTCCCGATGCGGAAAGGGTGCGCTTTCTGATGGTCGAAGATCCGGATGTTCTGGATAATGTCCCCAGCGAGATCCGTGCTTTGCAGGCAACCCCGGCTGATCCACGGGGCAAGCTGGACCATCGTCAGGTTTTAGGCTCCCTGATGGGTTTGGGGTTGAAGCGGGAAGTTATTGGGGATATACGTTTGGCTGAACAGTGTTGCTTTGTGGCCGTTGCCCAGGAGATCGCCGATTTTCTTCTTAGTCAATGGGATAAGGCGGGGAGGGAACGGATTCGTGTGGAGGCTGTGGAGAAAGATGTGGAGATTCCCCTGGAACAGGGGAAAGAGCGGCGCATTACCGCAGCATCTTCCCGCATTGATGCGGTGGCTTCCAGCGGTTTTAATGTTTCCCGGACTATGTTCCAGGAGCTTATTCAGCAGGGGAAAGTTAAACGCAATGACCGGATGGTTGCCAAAGCGGATCTGGAAGTGAAACCTGGGGATATCTTATCCTGCCGCGGTTATGGCCGTATGCGTTTGCTTGAGTTTCAGGAGACCCGCAAGGGGAGAATTGCATGGAACGTCATACTATATACACCTCATAAGCATTAAGAGGAGGATGATTATGGCATTAACTCCCATCGATATTCAAAATAAAGAGTTTCGCAAAGGGGTTCGGGGTTATAATACTGAAGAAGTAAATAAGTTTTTGGAAAGCATCAGCAAAGAATATGAGGGGGTCTATGCTGAGATTTTTGAACTGAGAGACAAAGTCCAGCGTCTTGAAGCGGAGTTAAAGCAGTATAAGCAGTTGGAGTCTACTTTGCAGCAGACCATGGTCCTGGCTCAACAGACCGCTGACGATGTGAAGCAAGCGGCACGGCATGAAGCTGAGCTGCTCTTAAAGGAAGCTGAGCAAGAGAAGACCAAGCGTATGAGTGAGGCGCAGAAGAAACTGAATCAAGTAAACGATGAAATTGAAGATCTGCAAAAACGCCGGGAAATGATTCGTACCCAATTAAAGTCTTTCTTGCTTGCTCAGCTTGATTTAGCAGAAGCTTTTGACAAAGATCGTGTTTCTTGAATGCTTGCGAAACAATGAGTGATTGTGCTAGAATTAAATCTAGACATTTTTTGAAGGGGAAGAAGATTTCGCATGAAGAGTATTTTGTATTCGGAGCTTGGCTCCGACTTTCTTGTGCAGGGCTTGGGACTACACAAAGAGGAGCAGGGTTCTATCACAGGGAAGTTAGGACGCCACGAAATAGAGATTACCTCTTCGCCAAACTCTTTGAGGAATCAAGAGGAAGTGCAGGTCATCTATATTGGTAAAGCGGAACCTGGTCCTTATCGGGACGGAGACATCCTGATGTCTGGAAGCGATGATTTGCTGGATCGCGCCTTCCGTGCTCTTGATGATATGGAACAACGGGGCGTGGTCGTTGGTTTATCCTCTGCGGCGGACCCTCATCAACTGAGCTTGAACAGAGATGAACTCAATCAAACAACCCTGGCTTGGAAAGAGAAGAAGGTTCCCTTTCTTTGCTTATTTATGAGAGAGCCGGTTGGTTTAGAAGGTCAAGCCAAGCTCGTGACCATCATTCGTAAGGTTTTGAATGACTAAGCACCAATCCCTTTTGGGCATTATATTCTATAAGTAATAAGCAGAAATTTTTATATGAAACAGCGTTGATAAGGACTGTCCTTGTCTGGAGCCTCTAAAGCGAGCAGGAAGTGGTGAAAGCCTGTGAGGAAAAACAAGGAGTATCCCCTTAGAGTGAAGTGCAGAAATTAAGTAAGCCTTCCGTCCGGTCCCCGTTAAAGGACTTCCGAGTGGCCATAGCAATGGCAACAAGGGTGGTACCGCGAGTGATATCCCGTCCCTTTTTGGGGTGCGGGATTTTTTATATTCAGAAGATCTAGCTTTATCGAAACAAGGAGGAATTATAACGATGGATTACCGGAATACATTGAATTTACCGGAAACGGACTTTCCGATGCGGGGAAACCTGCCCCAGCGGGAGCCGGAAATTTTGCAGAAATGGGAAGAAGAAGATATCTATGCTACGGTGCAAAAGGCCCGGGCAGGGCGGCCGAAATTTGTTCTTCACGATGGCCCTCCTTATGCCAATGGTGATATTCACCTTGGCCATGCTCTGAATAAAGTGATCAAAGACATTATCGTTAAATACAAAACCATGGCAGGGTTCGACGCCCCCTATGTTCCCGGCTGGGATACTCATGGTCTGCCCATCGAGCAACAGGTCATTAAAAAATTAGGGGTTAATCGCCATGCTGTTTCGGTGGTGGAATTCCGCCGGATGTGCAAAGAGTATGCCAAAAAATATATCAGCATTCAGAAAGAGCAGTTTAAGCGGTTAGGTGTGCGGGGAGATTGGCAGAATCCTTATTTAACCCTGGAGAAAGAGTATGAGGCTGCTCAAATCGGAGTCTTTGGTAAAATGGCCCGCAAGAAATACATCTATAAAGGCTTAAAGCCGGTCTACTGGTGTCCTTCTTGTGAAACGGCTTTGGCGGAAGCGGAGATCGAGTATGCTGAGAAGACCTCCCATGCCATCTATGTCAAGTTCCCCGTTAAGGAAGGAAAAGGGATCCTTACTGATGAAAACACTTTTGTCATCATCTGGACCACTACCCCTTGGACTTTGCCTGCCAACCTGGCCATTACCCTGCATGAAGAGTTCAGCTATGTCCAGGTGCAGGTGGAGAAGGAGCATTGGCTGGTTGCTGAAGGGATGCTGGAGAGCCTGCGTTCCCTTTGGAACCTTGAACTCTCCGTGGAAAAGCGTTTCGTAGGCAAAGAGCTGGAAGGTGTTATCTGTAAGCATCCTTTCATCGAGCGGGATTCTGTACTCATTCTGGGAGAGCATGTTACCCTGGAAGCAGGAACAGGCTGTGTTCATACCGCTCCCGGACATGGGGAAGAAGACTTTAATGTGGGTAAAAAATATGGGCTGCCTGTGCTTTGCCCTGTGGATCATCAAGGGAAGTTTACCGCTGAGGGCGGGGCCTATGCAGGCATGAAAGTGGACAAAGCGAACCCGGTGATCATTGAAGATCTTAAGAATCTCCACGCCTTGGTTCATGAGGATAAAATAAAGCATAGCTATGCTCATTGCTGGCGTTGCAATAACCCCATTATCTATCGGGCCACAGAGCAATGGTTTGCTTCCATCGATGGCTTCCGCAAAGCGGCCCTGGAGGAAATCGACAAGGTGCAATGGATTCCTTCCTGGGGCAAGGACCGTATTTATAACATGATAGCTGATCGGGGAGACTGGTGCATTTCCCGGCAACGGACCTGGGGGGTTCCCATTCCCATTTTCTACTGTGAGGATTGCGGGAAAGAGATCATTAGCGATGAGACCATTGCCAAGGTTCAGGAGATCTTCCGTGAGGAAGGGTCTGACGCCTGGTTTCTCCGTCCCGCCGCCGAACTTTTGCCGGAAGGATTCACCTGTGCCTGCGGTGGTAAGTCTTTCCGCAAAGAGACAGATATCATGGATGTTTGGTTCGACTCCGGAACCAGCCATACCAGCGTCTTGATGGAACGGAAGGAGCTCGCCTGGCCCGCCGACCTCTATATGGAAGGATCGGACCAACACCGGGGCTGGTTTAACTCCTCCTTGTCCACATCGGTAGCCGCTTATGGAAAAGCTCCTTATAAGGCAGTTCTGACTCATGGTTTCCTGGTGGACGAAAAAGGACGCAAAATGTCTAAGTCCCTGGGCAATGGAGTGGACCCCCTGCAGGTAACGAAGGAGATGGGGGCGGATATCTTAAGACTCTGGGTGTGCGCCGCCGATTATAAGAACGATGTGGCGGTATCACCGCGGATTATGAAGCAAATGTCCGAAGCCTATCGCAAGATCCGCAACACCTTAAGATTCCTGCTGAGCAATCTCAATGATTTTGATCCGGCCAAGGACCGGGTGGCTTACAAGGATTTGCCGGAGATTGACCGTTGGGCTCTGCTGCAGCTGGGCAAAGTGACCCAGCGGGTATTGCAGGGGTACGAGAAATACGAATTCCACTGGGTTTATCATTCGGTGCATAACTTCTGCGCTGTGGAACTAAGCGCTATTTACCTGGATATCGTGAAAGACCGGCTTTATGTGGAAGGAAAGAATTCCACTCTGCGCCGCGCCTCTCAGACCGTGCTCTACGATGTGCTCAATGCCCTGGTCCGCTTGATGGCGCCGGTGCTGACCTATACGGCGGATGAGATTTGGCCTTATGTCCCAGGGGTGCCCGCTGGTTCCCATGTCCAAACTGAGGAAATGCCCAAGGCCCTTCCGCAATGGCTGGATGAAGCGCTGGAGAAAAAATGGGATACTCTGCTGGCGGTCCGCTCCGAGGTAACAAAAGCCTTGGAAAAAGCCCGTCAGGATAAATTGATCAATCATCCTTTGACAGCTCAGGTAGACCTGTATCCCAATGCTGAGCTGGAAGGATTCTTAAGAGGTATTCCCAATCTGTCGGAAATCTTCATCGTCTCGGCAGTTCAGCTCCATAGTGCA
This sequence comes from Desulfitobacterium sp. LBE, assembly GCF_007830365.1. Taxonomy (NCBI): domain Bacteria; kingdom Bacillati; phylum Bacillota; class Clostridia; order Eubacteriales; family Desulfitobacteriaceae; genus Desulfitobacterium; species Desulfitobacterium sp. LBE. Next base: position 4,802,871 of record NZ_VLKD01000001.1, read on the forward strand.
GGCGAAGAGAAGCCTGAGGGCCTGAGCATGGCAGAAGACCTGGCTGGTTTCGGTATAGCCGTTAACTCGGCGGCAGGAGAAAAATGCGAGCGCTGCTGGATTTACGATACAGGAGTTGGGGAGAATCAGGAGCATCCCACCCTCTGCCCCCGCTGTGCCTCTGTTGTAAGCCATCTCTAAAAAATAGCATTTCTTCAATATTTCCATTAAACAAGACTTGGGCGGTACCATCTGCTCAAGTCTTGTTTAATGTATCTAAAACGATAACGTTTATTATTAAGGGCAAATCCATGGACAATAGTTTGAATACTTAGTATTATATTTAGTGATGAAAACCAGTGGATTTATTTGTCTAATTTTTAGGATCAGGTACTAAATTACACTTGATTTTCTTCTGGGATTTTGAATTAAATGCTCAAATTAAGACCTGCAGAGGTGGGAGTGAAGAGAATGAGGCTTACAGAAAGTCTGGCCAACCGGATTGTGGATTTGATTTATACCGAAAGTGGGTTTCATGGCATTGTTTGTGACGCTGCGGGGACCATTATCGCCGATTCGGCTAAACAGCGGGTTGGCATTGCCCATGCGGGTGCACACCGCATCATGACGACCTCTATCCAAGACATTAAAATCACTGCGGAAGATGAAATGAATTCTCAGGGAAAACAACGGGAAGGCATGAACATTGCTATTGTCCTCGAGGGGGAAAAGCTGGGGACCTTTGGCGTGGCCGGCCCTTTGGATAGCGTTAGTCCTGTAGCGAAGGTCACAGCGGCGATGATTGCTTTTTTACTCCGGGATGAGGAGCTGAAAGAGGTTCTCAAGGCTCATGTGGAGAGGATGGGAGAGGCTCTGGAACAAGCGGCTGGGGCTATCCAGGAAATGGCGGCTTCCTCGGAAGAGGTGGCGGGGGTGAGCCAGACTGTGGCTACGGTAGCCCAGAATGCCAAAGAGCATGTTAAGGCCACGGAAGGTGTCACCGAATTCATTCGCCGGGTGTCGAAGCAGACCAATCTTTTAGGGCTTAATGCGGCCATTGAAGCGGCCCGTGCCGGAGAACAAGGAAAAGGATTCTCGGTAGTGGCGGGAGAAGTGCGCAAGCTGGCCGATGAAAGCAACCGTTCAGCCAATGAAATCAATAATTTGTTGAGCACCTTTCAGGATACCATGGAAGAGATCGCCAATGGGGTGTTTCAAAACAATGTCATAGCTCAAGAACAAGCTAAGGCCACTCAGGAGATTGCTCAGATGGTGGAGGAGCTGCAGCAGGTCGGCACTGAATTAAACGAGCTGGCCCACAAGCTGTAAGAAATAATCATCGGTGGTTTGTCAAGGATGATGGCAATTGGATAGGATAGGCAATTGTACATTTAATTATTTAGTATAAATGGGATATTTGTGTAGACGAAAATCGGTTTGCTGACTATAATAAAAGCAGGTAAATATAGTCAATCTATATCAGGTAAAAATACATATGGCTTCGAATGATTCCAGTAGGAGAGACTCAACATCCTGAGCGCCGAAGGAGAAACTTCCTGAATGTCGCCTGTTCAGAAAGGGAAACTCTCAGGCAAAAGTACTGCTGGAAGACGAAACTCTGGAGAGCTTCTCAGCGGAGAACACCAAAGGGGTAGCCCGCAAGCAAAGGGTAAATCTCTCAGGTCAAAGGACAGAGGTAGCGCGACGTGCTATTCTCTGTTTTTTTATTTTACCCATTTCTTTATTTTCCCTATGTTCAATAATGTTTTTTCCGGTTTTGGTTAATACTCAATTCTAGGGAGGTGTCCTAAGTGACGGAACTAAAAAGAACACCACTGTATGAGCAGCACCGCCAGGCCGGTGCGAAGCTCATTGATTTCGGCGGCTGGGAAATGCCGGTTCAATACGCCGGAGTCATTGAGGAGCACAAGGCCGTGCGCAGCAAAGCGGGGCTTTTTGATGTCTCTCATATGGGTGAGGTGGAGTTGAAGGGAAAGGATAGCCTTGCTTTTTTGCAGTACCTATTGACCAATGATGTGTCGCGAATTCAGGATAACCAGATTCAGTATTCCCCCATGTGCACCTCTGCTGGGGGTGTGGTGGATGATCTGCTGGTGTATCGTTATAGCCGGGAGCATTTTTTGCTGGTGGTCAATGCCTCCAATACGGATAAGGATTTTGCCTGGATGCAGGCTCAAGCTGAGGGCTTCGAAATAAGTCTGGAAAATCGCTCCGGGGACTTTGCTCAATTGGCTTTGCAAGGCCCTTGGGCGGAGAAAATCCTGCAAAAGCTGACAAGTATGGATTTAACACAGATCAACTACTATTGGTTTAAGCATGGGGAAGTGGACGGAGTCCTTTGCCTGATTTCCAGGACAGGTTATACCGGGGAAGACGGCTTTGAAATTTACCTGCCTCCCGAGCATGCTCCCCGGATGTGGGAAAGAATTCTCGAGGTTGGAGGGTCGGAAGGAGTTCAGCCCATTGGTCTGGGCGCCCGGGATACTCTCCGTTTTGAAGCCAGGCTGCCTTTATACGGCAATGAACTGGGGCCGGATATCACACCTTTGGAGGCTGGACTAGGGTTTTTTGTCAAGCTGGAGAAGGATAACTTTATCGGTAAAGAGGCGTTATCAGCCCAGAAGGAAAAGGGAGTGCCGAGAAAGTTGGTAGGCCTGGAAATGATCGAACGGGGCATAGCCCGCTCCCATTATCCCCTTCAGAAAGAGGGTAAAGAAATCGGCTTTATTACTTCAGGTTCTTTTTCACCTACTTTAAACAAAAACATTGCCCTTGGCTTGATTCCCCCGGAGTATGCTCAAATAGGGGAAACCTTGGCTGTGATCATTCGTGGGAAAGCCGTTAAAGCCCGGATTATTCCTTCACTGTTCTACAAACGGCAGGGGTAAAGCGGTGCGAAAATCGTCCTCGCCGGGCAAGGCAGGTTTTAAGTGCTACAGAGCACTGGGGATGTTAAAAAACACGATTAAATGGGGTTAGGGACCTGTTCCTTTTCCCCGCAAAATAAGGAGGATGATAGTATGAATCCAGTAGAATTAAAGTACAGCAAATCTCATGAGTGGGCTAAGGTCGAAGGAAATACTGTGACTTTGGGGATTACGGCTCACGCTCAGGACAGCTTAGGAGATGTGGTCTTTGTGGAGCTGCCTGATAACGATACCACGGTGGTGGCCGGGGAGGCCTTTGGAACCGTTGAATCCGTCAAGGCCGTGTCGGATATGATTGCTCCGGTCAGTGGCAAGGTTATCGATTATAATCAAGAGGTGCTGGATTCTCCGGAACTTCTCAATGATGATCCTTATGGTGAGGGATGGCTGATTAAGGTGGAAGTGGATGATCTGACGGTATTGGATGAACTCTTATCAGCCGCGGAATATGAGGCGTTTCTTGCGGAGGAGGGCCAATAAATGAATTATGTGCCGAACACGGTGGACCAGCAGGAACAGATCCTCACCCGGATTGGCGTGGGCTCCCTTGAAGAGCTTTTTGCGGATATCCCGGAAAGCGTTCGGCGCCAGGCCCAATTGAAGATTCGGGAAGGGCTGTCTGAGCTGGAACTGGTAAAATATATGGGCAGGCTGGCTGCAGAGAATAAAACGGTGGAAGAGTATACCTCTTATCTGGGAGCGGGGGCTTATGAGCATTTTATCCCCAGTTATGTGGATCAGCTCTTGCTGCGCTCGGAGTTCTATACGGCCTATACCCCTTATCAACCGGAGATCAGCCAAGGGACCTTGCAGGCCATCTATGAGTTCCAGACCCTTGTCTGTGAGCTGACCGGAATGGACGGGGCCAATGCTTCCATGTATGATGGGGCATCGGCCCTCGCCGAAGCAGCTTTAATGAGCTGTGACGCCACCCGGAGAAAGAAAGTCCTGGTGCCCCAAACGATTCATCCGGAATACCGGGAGGTCCTCCGGACCTATCTGCTTCCCCGGGGGGTGGAAATCCTGGAGATCCCTTATCAGGAGGGAGCTGTAGACTCTGAGGCTTTAGAAAAAGTATTGAATACCGAGGTGGCGGCGGTTCTGCTCCAGAGCCCTAATTTCTTTGGTATGATCGAAAAAGCTGAAGAGATCGGCCAAATGGCTCATGCCAAGGGCGGACTGCTGGTGATGGCGGTTAATCCGGTGTCTTTGGGATTGCTTAAATCTCCCGGGGAGCTGGGGGCGGATATCGTGGTCGGCGAGGGTCAGCCCTTTGGCAATCCCCTGAACTTCGGCGGTCCCTATCTGGGGTTTCTGGCTTGCCGGGAAAAATATGTACGTCGGATGCCGGGTCGGATCGTAGGCGCCACCAAAGATAAAAACGACAAGAAGGGCTATGTGCTCACTCTGCAGGCCCGGGAACAGCATATCCGCCGGGAAAAAGCAGCCTCCAATATCTGTTCTAACGAGGCCCTTTGTGCCCTGGCTTTTACCATTCATCTCTCGGGATTGGGAAAACGGGGATTAAAGGAGATGGCCAGGCTTAATCTGCAGAAGGCCCATTACGGGGCTGAGGAGATTGGCAAGCTTCCCGGCATGAGCCTTGCTTTCCAAGGTCCTTTCTTCCATGAATTTGTGATCAAGACTGAGGTCAGTCCCCGCAAAATCAATGAAGCTCTTTTAAGCCATAAGATCATCGGCGGGCTGGAGCTTTCCCGCTTCTACCCTGAGCTGGATCAGCATCTTCTCTTCTGCGTAACAGAAACCAAGACCAAGGAAGATATTGACAGGCTGGTGGCCGGAATGGGGGAGATAAAATGAGAGCCTTGGAACCGCTGATTTTTGAACTAAGCAGGGAAGGGAGAACAGGGGTAAGCCTGCCCTCCTGCGGTGTGCCGGAAATTCCTCTCGAGGAGCTGATTCCTCAAGAGTTTTTAAGAGATAAGGAACCTGAACTGCCGGAAGTTTCCGAGGTGGATGTGGTCCGTCACTTCACCCGGCTCTCTTCCTTCAATCATGGAGTGGATACGGGTTTCTATCCTTTAGGCTCCTGCACCATGAAATATAACCCTAAGGTTAATGAGAAACTGGCCCGCTTGCCGGGCTTCAGTCAGATTCATCCCTATCAGCCGGAAGAATTAACTCAGGGTGCCCTGGGTTTGATGGTTGAACTCCAGGAGGAACTTGCCGAGATTACCGGCATGGATGCCTTTACATTACAGCCCGCTGCCGGTGCCCATGGGGAGATGACCGGGATTCTGATCATCAAGGCCTACCATGACCACCGTCAGGATGTTAAGCGCAGGAAGGTTATTGTTCCCGATTCCGCTCATGGGACCAACCCGGCCACAGGGGCCATGGCCGGCTATGAGATTGTTCAGGTGCCCAGCAATGAGCGGGGAGGGGTGGACATCGAGGCCTTGCGCCAGGTGGCCAATGATGAAGTGGCTGCCTTGATGCTGACCAACCCTAACACCCTGGGATTGTTTGATGAAAACATCCTGGAAATCGCTGAAATCATCCACGCTGTGGGGGGCCTGATCTATTATGACGGAGCCAATGCCAATGCCATCATGGGCATAGCCCGCCCCGGGGATATGGGCTTTGATGTGGTGCATCTCAACCTGCACAAGACCTTTTCCACTCCCCATGGCGGGGGCGGACCAGGGTCAGGTCCGGTAGGGGTGAAGGAATTCCTCGCTCCTTATCTGCCTAAACCCGTGGCAATCCGGACCCCTGAGGGCCGTTACTCATGGGATGAGGACCGTCCGCTCTCCATTGGCCGGGTAAGAGCTTTTCAGGCTAATTTCGGAGTCCTGGTAAAGGCCTATGCCTATATCCGGGCCTTAGGCGGGGAGGGGCTGAAAGCCGCCTCTCAGAATGCCGTCCTCAACGCCAACTTCCTGATGAGCATCCTGAAAGACCATTATCACCTGCCCTATGACCGGGTGTGTATGCATGAGTTTATTATCACTCCCAAAAATCTCAAGGAGTATGGCATCCATACCTTGGATATTGCTAAGCGGCTTTTGGATTATGGCTACCATCCCCCGACGATCTACTTCCCTCTCATTGTGGAAGAGGCCATGATGATCGAGCCTACAGAGACGGAGAGCCTGGAGACTCTGGAGCAATTTGCCCGAGTGATGATCCAAATCGCTGAAGAAGTGAAGCAGGACGCGGAAATGGTGAAAAATGCCCCCCATGATACCCTGGTAACCCGTTTGGATGAAACAGGGGCTGCCCGCAAACCCGATCTGCGCTGGCGGAAACCGCAGTAAAGGATTCGCAGCTAAAGCAAAGCTATCAGTGAGTGATATTTGTGAGTGATCAGAAGGGTTATGATTAGTCAAAAGATCGCCTTAGTCAAAAGATCTCCCGGCCGCTTTTCCGGCGGGAGATCTTTTGGCGGTTCTTTCCGGGTAGCCGGTTATGGGCGCAGGTAGTACCGGCGGCTCCTGCGACACCGGCGAAGGCTTTATCAAGGCAGCCGACCATGCTGCTTAAGCAGCGCGGTAAAGACGGAAAAAACTGCTTGGATCGGTAACTTATCCTACAAAGCCTTATATGCACAGACCCGAAAAGCAGCCCAAGGATTTTGATTTACACAAGGGAAGCGACTTTAAGCGAGCGGAAACAAAACTTCGCGAAAAGCCTGCAGCGAAGGAAAGGTTGGAAACAGGACGTTTCCAACCCGCCATTGAGAACAAAGTGCGAAAGCAGTGCTTTCGAGGAGCGATTTGGCGGGACGAAACCCGGACGAGGGTTTCGCCCAAGCCGCCACGCCACAGAGAATAACTCAGCGGCGCAGGTCCTTTCGGAGCGGAGGGCTTGAGCGGTAGTTTTGTCCGCGCAGCTTATGGAGCGACTGGTGTAAAGCAAAATCCTGGAGACTCGGCTTTCGCCTCTCTTCCAGAACAACATGTAATGCCCCAAGCAACTTTAGGAAATGCTAAGAAAACCCTTTAAAAAACCCTTAAGCCAAAGTAACAATTTTCAGATACAGATTTTTGCCGAATTGTGGAGTATAATTAATCAATGTGCATACGAGAAGCTTGCAAAATCTAAACCAGGAGGTTATTATAATGCAAACCTTTAAAGTTCCTGTAGGAATTTCCAATCGCCATGTTCATCTCTCCGAAGAACATATTGAAGTTTTATTTGGTGCCGGACATCAGTTGACCCGGACCAAGGATTTATCACAGCCCGGTCAATTCGCCTGTGAAGAAACGGTAACCCTGGTGGGGCCAAAGGGCACCATGGCCAATATCCGGGTGCTGGGACCTGCCCGCAAAGCAACCCAGGTGGAACTGGCAGCCACGGACACCTTTAAGCTTGGCGTCAAACCCCCGGTCCGGGATTCGGGAGATCTTTCCGAAACGCCTGGTTTGGAGCTGGTTGGCCCTGCCGGAAAAGTGCAGATCGAAGCTGGAACCATTATTGCTGCCCGCCATATTCATATGACTCCGGAAGATGCTGAAAAATACGGTTTAAAAGATGGAGATCATGTCAAGGTCCAAGTCACCGGGCCACGGGCCGGGGTCTTTGAACGGGTATTGATTCGGGTAAACCCCAATTATGCGCTGGATATGCATGTGGATACGGACGAAGGCAATGCCTTTGGTTTAAAAAATGGGGATTTGCTGGACGTTATTATCGAGTAAGAACTCACTCGGCATCCCCATTGGTAATGAGGCAATAGGGATGCTGTACGTATACTATTCGAATGAGAACAACGCTAATAAAATAAACCTGTCACAGGAAGAGGAGTTTCTTGTCCTGGGATGGGTTTTTTTACAATAAAACGCTATGCGTTCCGGTGGTCGTGTATGAAGCGGAAATAGAGAATCTTTTGCTTGCGAACCGCCGTCTGGAGGGAAAATTGTTTTGCTGATCACGTACGGCGAGGAGCTGGTGAAGAGGTGCTGCACGCATCTTTACCGGCTCGGGGGATGACGGACATTCGTTTTTTTTACAACATGAAATTCGCATACATCATCGCCGTCGGCCAGCGTTTGGGTGCGAATCAGATTCGCTCCCATTTGGTCATAGGTAATGAAATCAATCTTACAGATATATTTTACGAGAGCAAAGCAGTCTTCGCGTTTTCCAAGCTCGCATATGGCGCACTGACGAAACGTGGTGATGTGCTCGTCCGGACCTTTTATTTCATGTGTAAAGACCCAATCCGTACTGTATTCCCGTTTCTGCGAACGCTCCGCGGCGATGGTTTTTTGGCGCATCATTTTTTCGGAAAAGGCATCCTTTTGGGAATAGGATTTGAGCAAGAACGGTGTATGTGCCGCATGATCTGTCATTTCCCCGAACATTTGCTCGCTGATGGTGCCGTTCGCTGCCTTATAAACCGCAAAAAACATCGCAGCCATGATAAGACCTGAGCGGAAAATGTTATCCTTACCGCCCACCGAAGGGGTTCTGAGCAGCATTTTCCGGTATTCCTTCTTCGCTTTTCTGCGGATCAAAGCTGCTTTTTCTTTTCCCAGGATGCCGGTAAGATAGCCGAAAACCCTTTTACTAAACATAAGAAACAAAATTCTTGCCTGCATATCATAGGTGAAGGTTTCTTTCATTGCCGTTCCTCTCCTCATCTCACGTTAATGAAGCGTCAGTTCTTTGACAAAAATCTTTCCTTTGCGCTCCCTGCCGGAAAGCTTGTCGTTGGCTTCCCCCGGCAGGGCCTGACATAGGACAGAATGCTCCCTATGACTCCTTTTTTTTCATTTGTTCTCCTCCTTTGGGAGGTGAGTTTTAGTTAGGGGAGACTAACTTTTGTGTTAAAAAATTTTTGGGTTTTCAGACGCGTCTTTAAGGTTCAAAACCCTAAAACAGCTTGCCAGTTAAAAAATCTGGTAATAATGCTGCAATGGTGCAGCGCTTTTTCTTTGGAAAAATCATGGATGATCGTTTCGAACAGGGTGGACCAATATGCCGTCAGGAGGATGTGGAGCTCATCTTCGTCAATGCGGATTTTTGTAAGCCCCCGGGCAAAGGCTTCTTCCACAAAGGCCAGGGTATGTTTGGTGTTCTCAGCTACAAAATCATTCAAAAAATTCGCATATACGGAGCCTGCGGAGCAGCACAAAAGAAGCTTAAAGCCGTCGTATCTGGAGAAAAGAAACTCGATCCACCTTTGGTGGGTTGCTTCCGACATATCCCACACCGCCTGCATTTCTGCCCGTTCCAGGTGTTCATAATTACTCTGTTCCACGGCTTCGCTTAAGGCGTTGATGTCCTTCAGAGTAGGTTCCAGTACGGCCGCGAACAATTCCTCCTTTCCGGAAAATCTTTTGTACAGAGCGCCGGTGGTGACGCCGGCTTTTTGGCATATTTCCCGCAAGGAAGCCTCGGCAAATCCCTTTTGCAAAAACTCTTCTTTCGCGCTGACCAATATCTTAGGATCAATGCTGCAATTGGGTAATGACATGACATCCCTCCCACGTAGATAACATCGTTATCGATAACGATGTTATCAGTATAATGCAATCCTTTTTTTCTGTCAAGATATACGCCTGTTTCTGCAATTGCCGCCGAGCGGGTTGGGGTGAAATACTCTTGCCTGATTCGACCTTTTGTTAGGCATGACTATATAGACAACAAGTGGGTCGACAGTGTCGACCTAGCGAAGTAACAAAGTACGAAAGCAGTCTTTGGGGACTTTCTTTACGATAAGTCTGAAAAGTGAAGATTGGTTTAGGCTAAGAAAATAGTGTATTATATAAGAGATTAACATATAAGAGATTTAACAATTAAAGCGTCAGTAAGACGAGGGATTCTATGGATAAGGGGGATGGCAATGCCCAAAGAAGAAAAGCTCAAAGTCGCCGTGGTGGGAGGAGGAGCCGCCGGTCTTTTGGCAGCGGTGATCGCCAGGCGGGAAGGGGCAGAGGTTAGGATATTGGAAAGGAATCAACGGGTCGGCAAGAAAATCCTGACCACAGGCAATGGGCGCTGTAACCTGACGAATACGGATTTGCATCTATCCCATTACCATGGCCAAAATCCTAAATTTGCTTATAGCGCTTTACAAGCTTTTGATAATCACCGGGCCATCGACTTTTTTGAGGAGCTGGGTATCACTCATAAAGTTGAAGAAGAAGGCAAAGTCTTTCCTTTTTCCAATCAAGCCTCCAGTGTCCTGGATGTTCTGCGTTATGAAGTGGAGCGCTTGGGGATCGAGACGATCCTCGAAGCGGAAGTGAAAGAGATTCGTAAAGTGAGCCAAGGCTTTGATTTGGCGGCAAAGGATGGCAAGAAGTATTTTGCCCATCGCGTTATTCTGGCTGCCGGAGGTAAGGCCGCTCCTAATCTGGGTGCCAATGGCAGTGGGTATGCATTGGCCGAAAAACTGGGACATCACCTGGTGGAACCCTTCCCGGCTTTGGTCCAGCTGAAGCTGGAGTCGCCCTTCCTCAAACAGATTAAAGGCATCAAATTCGATGGCGGGGCGGAAGTGCTGGTCAAGGGAAAAACTTTGGCCAAAGCCCAAGGGGAAATCTTATTTACGGAGTATGGGATTTCCGGTCCGCCGATTTTCCAATTAAGCCGGACGGCTGCCGAAAAACTGCGGATGAAGGATGAGGTTTGGCTTAAGGTGGTGTTGCTCCCCACTTGGCCCAGGGAAAAGCTGGAGGGGTATCTAAGCAAGCGCTGGGAGGAGGCTCCGGAAAAGAGCGTGCATTTCAGCTTTGTGGGCTTTATCAATAAGCAGTTAGTTCCCGTGCTCCTCAAACAGTCCGGCCTTGAAGAGATCAATAAGCCGGTCTCTGCTTTGACCGCCCGGGAAAAGGCCGGAATTCTGAACCTGCTTCAAGACTGGCGCTTCCAGGTCATCGGCACCAACAGCTGGACAGCTGCTCAGGTCACGGCCGGAGGCATTGATGTTCGTGATATCAACCCCAGGACCATGGAATCTCTGCTGGTGCCGGGACTTTATTTTGCCGGTGAGATCCTGGATATTGACGGAGACTGCGGAGGCTATAACCTGCAATGGGCCTGGTCCTCAGGCTATGTGGCGGGCAAGAGTGCTGCTGAAGGATGATGAAAGGCGGTGTGGAAAGATGATTTCTAAAGCCATTGCCAACCCGGATATTTATAAATTCGTGGATACAGATCAAGAGCCGCTCTATTATGGGGCATGCCAGCGCTGGTATCCCACTACTTGGCAGCGCCTGGCCGGCTGCGGTCCCTGTACTGCCTCCAATATTATGTATTATCTTACCCATGGCCGGCTTGCGCCTGGAGAGGGTTTTCGGAGCCGCGGGGAATGGATTGCCTTAATGGAAGAGTTGTGGAAGTATGTTACCCCCTCCCTCAAAGGGGTCAATAAGCTGAGCATGCTTTATGAACCATTGGCAGCGTTTGCCCGGACCAAGGATATCTCTCTTGAATATCACCTTTGTGAGGTGCCTGAGGAGGTTCACCGCCGGCCATCCTTAGGGGAGGTTGTGGATTTTTTAGCTGAAGCCCTGGACCAGGATGCCCCTATTGCTTTTCTTAACTGGTGCAATGGGGAGGTAAAAAACCTGGACCGCTGGCACTGGGTCAATATCATTCAGCTGGATTTCGATGAGGCAAAGCAGAAAGCCTATGGAACGATCCTGGATGAAGGCAGACTAAAGAAGATCGATCTGGCATTATGGCTGAAAACCAGCACATTGGGCGGGGGATTTGTTTATTTCACGCCAGCGGGGAGCGTTTAAGCTCCTTTTTTCTGATTTCTTTCTTTATCCCTGTTTGAGAAATGGATATAATAAGGCTATTGGGTTGTCTTTTGATGCTGATACGAGAAGGTATCAGTGAAAAGATTGAGGAACTATAACGAGAAATATAATGAGAAGTGTAATGAGAAATATAATAAGAACTTAATGAGGAGAGAGCTATGAGCAGTGACTTCACTTCCCGACCGCCCCAAAAACACCATTGGAAGATATGGTGGGAATTAATTCGTCCCCATACCTTGACGGCCGCCACAGTTCCGGTTCTGCTGGGATCGGTTCTGGCCTTGCTGGAGGGGAAGACCCATCTGCTGCTTTTTGCCGCTATGATGATCGCCAGCCTGCTCATTCAGGCGGCAACCAATCTTTTTAATGAATACTACGATTATAAGCGGGGATTGGATACAGAGAAATCGGTGGGCATTGGCGGCGGCATTGTGCGTCATGGTATGGCTCCCCGCCTGATTATGACCCTTGCTCTGAGTATGTATGCTATCTCGGTACTGCTGGGCGTCTATATCTGTGCTTCTTCCTCCTGGTGGCTGGCAGCGGTAGGGTCCCTGTGCATGCTGATGGGCTATCTTTATACCGGCGGTCCTTATCCTATTTCTTATACTCCCTTGGGAGAGCTGTTTTCCGGTTTGTTTATGGGCTTCCTGATCATCCTGATCGCCTTTTTCATTCAGACCGGTTATGTCTCAACTACTGCTGTTTTAGTGGCGGTTCCCAGCGGTATTTTAGTAGGGCTGATCAATCTAAGCAATAATTTGCGGGACCGGGATGGGGATAAGGCCAACGGACGTAAAACCATTCCTGTTTTATTGGGACCGGAAAAGACCATCGTATTTATGGGGATGATGTTTGCCGTTGCTTATCTCTGGATCGTGGGGCTGGTGATGGCCCGGCTTGTTACCCCCTGGGCTCTTTTGGCCTTGCTGAGCATACCCAAAGCGAGGCAAGCGACAAAAGGCTTTGTAGGGAAAGTGGAACCCATTACCATGATGCCGGCTATGAAAGCGACCGGACAGACCAATACCTTTTTTGGTTTGCTGCTGGCTCTGGGGCTGTTGGTGGGGTATTTTCTCTAATGTACGGACTTTAAAGAAGAGAGCAACCCGCCTGAGGCGGGTTTTCTTTATTATGCTCAAGGCAATCCTCAGCGGAGTCTTTAGGCTCAGGGTTAATGAGGGATTGGCAAGAGAGGGAGGGAAAAGATAGTGAAGGTGCCGGAACAAAAGATAGGTATTTTTTCCTGGTTTGGGTTTGTCCTACCCTTCGGGGAGAGAATCTCATTAATACAGGAAGCGGGGTTTACAGGAACCTCCCTTTGGTGGGAGGATGAAGAGGAGCCCTTTCCTATGCCTAAGGAAAGGATGCCGGCCTTAGTGCGGGAAAGAGGGTTAATCCTGGAGAACATTCATGTACCCTGGTGTGATGCCAATGCCCTATGGTCGGATGATCAAGCTTTGCGCCGAGAGATCATCGCCAGGCATAAGCAATGGATAGAGGATTGCGCACGGTTTGAGATTCCTTTGCTGGTGATGCATTTATGCGATGGGGAAAATCCGCCGGCGCCCAATGAGTACGGGTTGGCAAGTATGGGGGAGCTGGCCAAAGCTGCTGAGGAGCTGGGCGTCAGGATTGCCGTGGAAAATACCCGCCGCAGGGACAGTGTGGACTATGTGCTTCAACATATTGCTTCCCGGGCCTTGGGTTTTTGCTTTGACAGCTCTCACCACAGGCTGACGGATCAGGAGGACTTTCAACTGCTCAGAACCTGGGGCGACCGCCTGATGACCACTCATCTTTCCGACAATGACGGGTTAAAGGACCGGCACTGGCTGCCCGGCCATGGTGTGATTGATTGGGTTAGAGTTGCTGATGCTTTCCCCAGGCTGTATAAGGATTTTCTCACCTTGGAGGTCTATCCTACCCCTTTGGAAGGACAAGGGAGGCCCGAGGAATTTCTGGCGAGGGCTTACGATAGAATTACCGGAATCAGAGCCTTGATCGAGCAGGCTCAAAAGTCCGCCCAAGGCATGGTCTGAGCCTAAAGATGTTGCAGTGTGCAAGCAGTGCTGTCAGATGATCAGCCTTAAGCATGGTGTTTGGAAAGGAAGGGAAAAAGGATATGAAGAAACGCGACATTAAAAAAATGATCCGGGGACAGAGAGCGACAGACGGAGCGGGCGTCCGGCTGGTTCGCGTCCTTGGGCGCCGGGATGTGGAGGATTTTGATCCCTTTCTGATGCTGGATTCCTTTGACTCGACGGATCCCGAAGATTATGTGGCAGGGTTTCCTATGCATCCTCACCGGGGGATAGAAACCATCACCTATTTGATTGCCGGGGAAATCGACCATGAAGACAGCCTGGGCAACAAGGATACCATTCATGCCGGTGAAAGCCAGTGGATGACCGCCGGCAGCGGCATTATGCATCAGGAAATGCCCCAGGAATCGGCTCGGATGCTGGGTTTTCAACTGTGGCTGAATATGCCCCGTGGGGAAAAAATGGCCCCGCCCGCCTATTTGTCCATTACCCAAGACAAGATAGGCAAAGCGGCCAAAGAGGGCGCGGAGATTCGTATCCTGTCGGGGCGGCTCGGCGAAACGGCAGGCGTGACCACCAAACATATTCCGGCCACCATCTATGATGTTTCTCTTGCCCAAGGGAGAGAGGTTGAGATTCCCACCCATCCGGAGGAAAATGTGTTTGTCTTTTTGATCGAGGGGGATGCCTTGATCAACGGGGAGCTGATTGCCGCCAAAACGGCGGTATTGTTTGGGGAGGGGGAGTATATTTCTGTAGCCGCTCCTCCGGGACTTGAGCTGAGATTTGCTTTTTTTGCGGCCAAACCTCTGGGAGAGCCCATCGCCTGGGGAGGACCGATTGTGATGAATACCCGGGAGGAATTGGAGCACGCTTTTGTGGAGTTAAGGGAAGGGACGTTTATTAAGCATAAATCTCCCCGACCTACGCTACGCTAAGAGGATCTTACAAATGTTTCAAGAAATGGATAGAGCTCAGGGTTCATTTTACCACCTTTTTAGCGGTGGTAGTATTCTCCTTGTCTGATGATAAATAAGTCACCATGGAACTATTTGAGTAAATACCGGTATCTTTCCGGTTCCAAGCGAATCTCTTCGGCTAGGGCGTGATATTCAGGGGTTAGCACTATAGAACGAATGCGTTGTCCATCGGTGTCTCGAGGCATGACAAAGCCGTCTTTAATCCATCTTTTTATTTTGTCTCGAATTGTTCTATCAGATAGGTTCAACCATTTTCTCAAATCAGATGTACTTGCCCAGTTATAGCGAAAGGCAAGCTGAGTGAACACTATGCGCTGATTTGGATCGAGAACCCGAATTAATTCTGGTTCAATTATTGTATATTCTTGGCTTTTTTGTTCTACAAGGTTAGCGGCTTCTTCAAAAACTTCAGCTAAACCCGAAATAAAAAACTCCAGCCATTGGGTAATATCACAATCATTTCTACCAAAATAATAATTGTGCTGTAGTCCCATTTGTAGGTTTTTATAATACTCTCTGAGGTTGCGATCATAGAATGATTCAAGTATAAACAAACCTTTTAGACCAAGCCCCCCAAACCTAAGGATATAAGTAGCTATCATTCTGGCTGTTCTTCCATTACCATCCATGTAAGGATGTATTGTTAGAAATTGCCACATTACTACTCCTGCCTTAATTGGGGCTGGAATAGTTTGAGCACTTGATGAATTCACCCAAGCCACAAGATCCTCCATGAGGCTTGGGACATCAGATGGTTCCGGAGGAAGATACCAATTAGATTCATTACGTTTTCCTACTTGGTTTTGATCGGATCTGTATTCGCTTAGGCGGGGGCGCCGACCATGATTTATAACTCTGATGATTGCGTGAAGTTTTTTAACAAATTCTTCGGTTATAGGTAATTGTCTTTCCTCGCATTCATCAAGATATTCGATCGCTTTCATCAAGTTGTAAACTTCTTGCTGCTCACCTGATGTATGTTGATGGTAAAGAGCTGCTCTTTTCATTTGTTCGTCAAGAGTATTTCCTTCAAGTTTAGTGGATAATAGAACGGTTTCTTCCCGGGATTCCTTCCTCAGTAATTCTAGAATTGAAGAAGGAAGTGGCAGGTTTTCTACAAGTAGACTAGATCTTTGTATTTTCATTAAGTTTTGTGCCATTGTATTAGTAATGTTATATCGGGGATTAAACATGGTAATGCCTCCTTTAATAATATTATATCATTGCCGCTAAATTGCCGCAATAAACATGGAATGATTATTGTTTTTAGAGGCCGTTGTTCAGTTCGCTTTTTCGGGCTGGATGACGGCTTTTTATATTTTTCTGGGCAGAATTCAGGGTAATTTATTTTCACCTGGGGAAAACTGATGTTGAAATCATGGCGAGGTGAAGACAGTTGACGGCCTCCAAAAAGAAAGTTAGACATGCAAAAGAAGATCCAGAACGCATTGGCCAAGGGACCGATGAAGCCCGGCTGCCCAATAATGAGCCGCTGGATTGGGACGAGCTGCGGGATAAGGTAACGGAACTTTATCTGGTACTGGAAAGGATCAATCTCACCGAATATATTGCCTATCTCAACAACCCCCGGCGGCTGCTTTGGCTTAATTTTGGCGTGGGGCTGGTTAAAGGCTTGGGAGGTGCCATCGGGGCTACCCTCTTGCTGGGCCTGCTGGTGATGTTTTTGAGGCGTCTGGTTTTACTTAACCTTCCGGTGATCGGCGGAGTCATCGGCGAAATCGTCAAGCTCGTCAATGCCCATAATGGATATTAGACAAGGAGGAGACTTAGCATGGATACCAGTAAATACGCCCGGCTTATTGAACAACTGAAGAAAGATAAAGAGGAGGCTTGGGCAACAGCTCAGGGACTGATTACGGGAGATATGAGAGAATCCATCGCCGAACTTTCCTTAATCGACAACCATCCCGCGGATATTGCCACTGAGGTTTATGAGCGTTCCCGGGATGTGGCCATCCACGACCGGCTTCACCACCGCATCCAGGCTATTGACTCCGCCCTTCAGCGTTATGAGGAGGGAAAGTACGGCCTCTGTGAGCATTGTCAAAAAGAGATTCCCCTGGGAAGGCTTGAAGCGTTGCCCTTCACTACCGTCTGCACGGAATGCAGCCGTCTTGAGGAAATGGAAGAACAACATTCCCTGCATCGGGACTCTGTGGAAGAAGACATTCTGGACATGCCTTTCGCCAGGACCTTTAATGATGGCAAGGATCAGGTGGGCTTTGATGGAGAAGATTCCTGGCAAGCTGTGGCCCGCTTCGGCACCTCGGATACCCTGCAGGATTTAGGAACCAATCATGATTTGAGTGATCCGAACAGCTTTTATGAGCACGGGGATGAAGTCATCGGTGCCGTACAAGCTGTGGAAACCATCGAAGTAGAACTGGAGCCTGGGCATGCCAATACAGTGTATTATGGGAAAAAGCACGGCCGGACATAAAATGGCCACGATTGCCCCACCCCACCCTCCTATGATAATATAGACTGAGCAAATAGAAGTTCTGGGAGGGTAATCGCTTGCTGATATGGATAACGATTGGGGTTATTTGGGCAATTGACCGTGTACTGAAGGTTTTAATTCAGGGGAACTTTGTCGTGGGGGAATCGGTCCCTGTTATCCCTGACTTTTTTCACTTGACTTATGTTCTGAATCCGGGAGCAGCTTTTGGATTGCTGCCGGGCCGGACCTGGATTTTTATCCCTGCAGCCGTTATTGTCTGTGCCGGGATCATTTATGCCCAATTCAAAATACCCCGGCAAGAATGGTTGATGCGTTTGACCCTGGGGTTAATCGGCGGAGGTGCTTTGGGTAATCTTTATGACCGTTTGTTCATCGGTAAGGTCGTGGATTATCTTGATTTCCAAATCTGGCCCTTCGTCTTTAATTTCGCCGACAGCGCCATTGTCGTCGGTGTGGGGCTATTGATGATCTTGATGCTGCTTGAGGATCGCAAGGAGCGCAAAACAGAGTAAATTGAGGGAATACGGGAGAGAACAGGGGATAATTATGAATTGGGAAGGGTTGAATACCGGATTGGAAGCTGAAGAGCTGGAACTGGAACTGGAGTTAGAGAACGAGGAGAGAGAACACCAGGAAGCGGAACAGAAGATGGAGTTCCGGCTTGCCGAAGGAACCCGCCTGGATGTGGGGGTTACGGAAAGGGTAGGCAAAAGCCGGTCTTTCATCCAGGGATTGATCGAGGAAGGCCATGTCTTGGTCAATGGGGCCGCCAGAAAAGCCAATTATAAAGTGCGGGCCATGGATCAGATTACGGTGGTGATTCCTCCTCCCAGGGAATTGAAGGTGGAAGCGGAGAATATTCCTCTGGAAATTCTCTATGAGGATGAGGACGTCCTGGTCGTGAACAAGCCTCAGGGTATGGTGGTGCATCCGGCCCCGGGGGCCTGGACGAAGACCATGGTGAATGCCCTGCTTTACCATTGCCGGAATCTCTCGGGAATTAATGGGGTATTGCGCCCCGGCATTGTCCATCGTATTGATAAGGATACCTCGGGGCTTTTGGTCGTGGCCAAAAATGACCTGGCCCATCAAGGCTTAGCGGAGCAGATCAAAGCCCACAGTATGGCCAGACGCTATCTGGCTATTGTGCACGGAGTGGTGTTCGAGCCCTCAGGAACTGTGGATGCGCCTGTGGGCAGGGATCCCGCCGATCGTAAAAAGATGGCGGTGGTTTTTCAGAATGCCAAAGAGGCTGTGACTCATTATGAAGTCCTGGAGAGGTTCCGTGACTTTACCTTGCTTGAAGCCCGGCTGGAAACAGGCAGGACTCATCAGATTCGGGTCCATATGGCTTATCTTAAGCATCCTGTGCTGGGAGATCCTCTTTATGGACCAAGGAAGAATCCCTTCGGCCTGCAGGGGCAGATGCTTCATGCCCAACTTTTAGGGTTTCAGCATCCGCGCAGCGGGGAGTATATGGAGTTCAGCGCCCCGGCTTCCGGGCTGTTTCAAAAGGTTCTGGAGGAGATTCGCCGGGATGAGCTGGAATGAGGCGCTTGGGCCGGGGGCAGGGTGATTAGAATAGGGTGAGGATAGATGACGGAGATAAACAGCCAAACCATCAGGTTGTTTCGCTTATATACCCATCATCTGGATATGCGGCGTGAAAAGAACTGCATCCCCGCAATCGCAGGTGCTTGTGGGATGCAAAACACCCCGCCCGGTGCGTGGGAAACTGCTTTGTTTAACCGCATTTCCGATTGCAGCCTTGGGGACATGAACGGGCTTCTTTATACGGAAAAATCCCTCCTACAGGCGTGGAGCTTTCGTGGCGCGCCTGTGGTGTTTCCTGCCGGGGAAAGCGACGTATTTCTGTCCGCTCTCGTTCCTGAGGACAGTGAGGATTGGATTTATACCCGTGGGATTTCGGGGGCACTCGACTTTTTACAAATGCCTTTTGATGAATTACTGGGCAAGCTAAAACAGGTTATGCCATGGCTGGATGACCAAACAATAGAAAGCAAAAGTACCCTTGACCAGGCATTAGCGGCAGGGATGCTGCCGCTTTTGCCTTTTGAAAAACGGGATTTGTGGAACAGCCCTTCCATGTACGGAGCACCCGACCGGCAGACCGTTGGCGGGGCTGTGGTGTCTTTCCTGCTGCGGCCATGTGCCTTTTTGGGGTTGGTGGTATTCGGGGAACGCATTGGCATCAGTCCTACTTTTACCTCCTACAAGGGCTGGCTGGGGCAGAAGCTTAACCCTGGCGGGGACGCGGTAAAAAAGCTGATGCGGAAGTTTCTGCACTGTTATGGTCCCACCACCCCTCACGCTTTGGCGAGCTGGCTGGGCTGTTCGGAAAAACAAGCACGGCGCATGTGGGAAGCTGTTTCCGCTGAGCTGGAGCCGGTCAGTGTATGTGGAAAGAAAGCCTTTATTCTGTCTGAGGATAAAGATTTGCTGTGTTCTCCACCTTCTCCGCAAAGGGAATGGCTTCTTCTCGGTGGGCATGATCCGTATCTTGACCAGCGTGACCGGCATATCTTGCTGGATGATCAGGCCCTTCATAAGCAGGTTTGGAAAACAGTAACCAATCCAGGGGCTATTTTGCAATCCGGTGAAATCGTTGGTATTTGGACGAGCAAAAAGAAGAGCAAGGGCATAGAAGTCAAAATGACCTTGTGGAAGGATCGGTCGGCCGAAAAACAAAAGATCTATGACTTGGTCGAAGAATACGTCGTTTTCCGGCAAGAAAAACTGCTGAAAATTGAGCAATAGCTTTCATTTATGGAGTGTGTTGGTTTAAAGCAATCAATTGCCTGGAATATTAAATATTACGCCAATTCATTGAGACATTGACATTGGACAAAATCTAAGCTAGACTAAATTCAATGAAGCCTTTAAAAAGGTCCCGTGAGACACAGAAGGCAGGAAGAAGTAGGGTAAACTGTCTGCTGTGGTAGGCAGTTTTTTATATGCCGAAAGGAGTGCAAACCCTTGGAAGGAATCACAAAGAGCAAGATCCTTGACGCGGATGGAATTCGTCGGGCGATCACCCGGATAGCTCATGAAATTGTCGAGAAAAATAAAGGGACCGACGGAGTGGTCTTAGTGGGAATCCGCCGGCGGGGTGTTCCTCTGGCTGAGCGGATTCAGCAGCGGATCGAGGAATTTGAAGGGGTTAAGCTTCCTTTGGGAATTCTGGATATCACCCTATATCGGGATGATTTAAGTCTGATTGATGTTCAGCCTGTGGTTCATCAGACCGAAGTGCCCTTTACTATCGAAGGAAAAACAGTGGTCCTGGTGGATGACGTTCTCTACACGGGACGTACAGCCCGGGCGGCTCTGGATGCCACCATGGACTTAGGGCGGGCGGAAAAAATACAGCTGGCCGTTCTCGTGGACCGGGGACATCGGGAACTCCCGATTCGCGCGGACTATGTGGGGAAAAACCTGCCTACCTCAAGGCGTGAGATTGTCTCCGTCTGCATTAAGGAGATTGATGAGACGGAAGAGGTCCTTTTGCTGGAGCGAGTGGATAAGTAAATTCCGGCTCTACGGATATGTATAATGATGAGTGAATTGAACTTCATAAACACCCTTTAAGTGCTTTCCAGAGAGTGAGCCAAGGGTAGAGAATACAGGATCTTTGTATCCTTATATCCTCTTGCCTTTGGCAAGGGGATTTTTTGTTATCAGGAAGTATAAGAACCACCGATTCGTTAAAGGTAATAAAAGAAAAAGATAAGGGGAGAAGCATATGGGCTGGTCACGTAAAGATTTACTGCATATTGAAGATTTGCCTGCCAAGGAAATTCAACTCATCCTCAATACAGCCAAACCCATGAAAGAAATCATGTCCCGGGCAGTCAAGAAACTGCCCACCTTCCGGGGGAAATCGGTCTATAACCTGTTTTTTGAATCCTCGACCCGCACCCGGACTTCCTTCGAGACGGCGGCGAAGATTCTCGGTGCTGATACCTCCAGCCTGGCGGTGGCCCAAAGCAGTCTCAATAAAGGAGAGACCCTGCTGGATACAGTGAGGACCTTGCAAGCCATGAAACCGGATCTTGTGGTCATCCGCCACTCCAGTTCCGGCGCCGCCCAGTTTCTGGCCAAAGAACTCAAGGCCGGTGTGATCAATGCCGGGGATGGCCAGCATGAACATCCCACCCAAGCCCTGCTGGATTTGTATACCATGCAGGAGCGCCTGGGCAGTGTGGAAGGGCGTAAAATTCTCCTGGTGGGGGATATCCTCCATTCCCGGGTAGCCCGCAGCAATGTCTGGGCTTTGAAGAACTTAGGCGCGGAAGTGGTTCTGGTGGGGCCTCCCACCTTGCTGCCTACTGAAATCAAATCCTGGGGAGTGAAAACGACCTTTAATCTGGATGAAGAACTGCCCGGAAGCGATGTGATTATGGCTCTGCGCCTGCAGCTGGAACGCCAGCAGTCGGGACTTTTGCCCAGCTTGCGGGAATACTCTCAGCTCTATGGCATTACGGCCGAACGGGTCAAGAAGACCGGCAAACAAACCTTAATCATGCATCCCGGTCCTGTGAACCGGGGCGTGGAGATTGAGAGCAGTATTGCCAATTCCAGTCAATCGGTGATTGAAGAACAGGTGACCAATGGGGTTGCAGTGAGAATGGCCATTATGTATTTATTGTTAGGAGGAGGAACCGCTCATGTGGTGGATTAAAAATGCTCAGGTGGTTGACCCGGCTCAGGGACTTGCCGGTGTCTATGATGTACTGATTGGAGAAGGAAAGGTTCTGCAGCTTAAAAAAGGACTTACCGAAGCTGAAGTCAAAGGGGAATGTGGAGAAGCGGAATGGCAGGAGATTGATGCCGCAGGAAGCTATCTTTTCCCCGGATTGATCGATGTGCACACCCATTTGCGGGAACCGGGCCGGGAAGATAAGGAAGACATCGCCAGCGGCTCCCGGGCAGCCGTCCGGGGCGGATTCACCACGATTTTAGCCATGCCCAATACCACGCCTATTCTGGACCAAAAAGCCCTTGTGGAATATGTAGTGAACCAGGGGAAGAAAGTTGGTTTAGCCAAAATTCATCCCATCGCCGCCATCACCAAGGGTCAGGCGGGGAAAGAACTGGTGGAGATGGTGGAACTGGCTGCCGCAGGAGCGGCGGGCTTTTCCGATGATGGCAGAGGAGTTCAGCAGGGGGAAATGATGCGCCTGGCTCTGGAGTATGCCAAACTGACCTCCTGTCCGGTGATCAGCCATTGCGAAGATGAGAGCCTGGCTCATAAGGGAGTAATGCACCGGGGAATCGTCAGCACCCGTCTGGGCTTAAGAGGAATCCCCAGCAGCTCGGAAAGCGTCATGGTGGCCCGGGATATTCTCCTTGCCGAAGAGAGCGGAGGCAAACTCCATCTAGCCCATATCTCTGCTAAAGAAAGTGTGGCCCTGATTCGTGAAGGGAAAAAGCGGGGTGTGGATGTGACTGCCGAAGTGAACCCTCATCATCTGCTCTTTACCGACGAGGCTGTGGCTCAGACCCCTTATGGAACATCCTATAAAGTCAATCCCCCTCTGCGCAGGGAAGAGGACCGGCAGGCCTTGATTGAAGGTTTGCTGGACGGAACCCTTGATATGCTGGCCACCGACCATGCTCCCCATACCTGGGAAGAGAAAACCAACCCCTTTGATGAGGCACCTTTCGGAATTTCCGGTCTGGAAACCGCTTTAGCCGCAGTCTGGCAAGAGCTGGTGACCCCCGGCATTCTGCCCATAGAGCTCCTGATTAAGGCTTGGAGCATGAATCCCGCCCAGCGCTTCCAGCTGCCGGGGGGAACCTTAAAAGTCGGCGGGCCGGCGGATCTGATTCTTTTTGACCCCGAGCACACAGAACTCATCGATACGGAGTACCTGGCTTCAAAAGGCAAGAACACCCCCTTCCTGGGACAAAGACTGCAAGGATTCCCCGTCAAAGTCTGGGTGGATGGCCGCCTGGTTTATGAAATTTAAGGAGGGCTAAGCATGGCGTTTCTCGTATTGCAAGACGGTACAGCTTTTGAAGGAGAAAGGTTTGGAGCCTGGCCGGAAGATAAAGAACAAGAGACTCAAGCCGGGGAGGTGGTGTTCAACACCTCCATGTCGGGATATCAGGAAATGATTACCGACCTTTCTTACACAGGTCAGATTCTGGTCCTGACCCATCCCCAAATCGGCAATTACGGCTGGCATGATGAAGAAAATGAAGCGGATAAAATTCTGCTCAGAGGGCTGGTAGTGCGGGAGCTTTCCCAAGGGGAAGGCAGCGCTCACGGGGATCGTTCCCTGGAACAGTTTTGCAGGCTGCATAACATCTGGGGCTTGAAAGGAATCGATACCCGGGCCTTAACCCGCCATATCCGCAATCAGGGCACCCTGCCGGGAGTCTTTGCCCACACCCTGGAACAAGGGAAAAAGTATTGGCAAGAGTACGCCAACATTTCCTCGGCTGCGGAAAAAGAGCCCCATTGGGTTTATCAGGCTACAGTCAAAGAGAGTTATGAAATTCCGGGGAGCGGTCCTTATGTGGCGGTCCTTGATTGCGGAGCGAAGCGCAATATTCTCCGCGCCCTGCAGCAAAGAGGATTAAGAATCCGGGTGTTCCCTGCGTGGAGCAGTGCGGAAGAGATTTTAGCCTCTTCCCCCAAGGGAGTGTTCATCAGCAATGGACCTGGGGACCCCAGCGGACTGCCCGAGCTGATTGAGACGGTCCGGACACTGCTGCCCCAGCTGCCGATCATGGGGATTTGCCTGGGTCATCAAATTCTGGCCCTGGCCGCCGGGGGAAAAACCTATAAACTCCCCTTCGGTCACCGGGGAGGGAATCATCCCGTCCAGGATCTGCGCACAGGTCAAACCACCATGACGGCTCAGAATCACGGCTATGCCGTTGCCGAAGATTCTATGGCCGGGACAGGATTTCAAATTATATTGCGCAATTTAAATGATGGCACGGTGGAAGGAATGGAGCATACTCAGTATCCCGTTTACTCCGTTCAGTATCACCCGGAGGGAGCTCCGGGTCCGGAAGAGAACGAGATGCTTTTTGAAGGATTTTTTGCCGCGATAGGTGCCGGAGCAGCCGGCTGAGCAGGGGACAGCCTATCCCCTGAGGAAGAGATAACCCAGGAAAGCCGGGAAAACAGGAGGAATATATGAACGCAGAGAACGGAAACAGGAACACGAAGAAATGGAATAAAGTGCTGGTGATCGGTTCCGGTCCTATCGTCATCGGGCAAGCGGCGGAATTCGATTATGCGGGAACCCAGGCTTGCCGGGCCTTGCAGGAAGAAGGGGTGGAGGTGGTTCTGGTCAATTCCAATCCGGCCACCATCATGACGGACCAGGAAGTGGCGGATCGGATCTATATCGAACCCCTGACGGTGGAATTTCTGGAGAGAATTATTGAAAGAGAACGGCCTGACGGCATCATCGCCACCATGGGAGGGCAAACCGGCCTGAATCTGGCTTTTCAGCTGGCGGAAAAGGGAATTCTCCAGCGCTGCGGCGTTCAACTGATGGGAACTTCCCTGGATAGCATCACCAAGGCAGAGGACAGGGAACATTTCCGGAGCCTGATGAGAGAGCTGGGGGAGCCGGTTCCTCCCAGTGTTATTGTATCGGATCTAGAAGAAGCCCTCAGCTTTGGCGAGGAGATCGGATACCCTGTGATTGTCCGCCCTGCCTATACCTTGGGTGGTACAGGGGGGGGCATTGCCCATAACCGGGAGCAGCTCAGGGAAATCGCCAAAAGCGGCTTACAGGCCAGCCTTATCGATCAGATTCTGGTGGAAAAAAGCGTGGCGGGCTGGAAAGAAATCGAATATGAAGTGTTGAGAGATAGTCAGGGGAATTGCATCACCATCTGCAACATGGAGAATATGGACCCGGTAGGGGTGCATACGGGGGACAGTATGGTTGTGGCTCCTTGCCAGACCCTGACGGATCGGGAGGTTCAGGCCCTGCGCACCTCCTCCCGCAAAATCGTGGCGGCTTTAGGGATTGAAGGAGGATGCAATGTCCAATATGCCTTGCATCCGGAACGGCTGGAGTATGTGGTGATTGAAGTGAATCCCCGGCTGAGCCGCTCCAGCGCCCTGGCTTCCAAAGCCACAGGCTACCCCATCGCCAAAGTGGCGGCCAAGATCGCTTTAGGATATACTCTTCCGGAGCTGACCAACGCCGTCACCGGCAAAACCAGCGCCTGCTTTGAACCGGCTCTGGACTATGTGGTGGTCAAAATCCCCCGCTGGCCTTTTGATAAATTCTCTGATGCGGACCGCCGCCTGGGAACCCAGATGAAGGCTACAGGGGAAGTCATGGGCCTGGGTCGGAATCTGGAGACTGCTCTGCAAAAGGCTGTCCGTTCATTGGAAATCAAAGCCTTTGGCCTGCTGCTCCCGGAATTCCAGGAGCTTACCGATGAAGAGATTCTGGAACGCTGCCAAAAGCCTGATGATCAATTGCTGTTTATTCTCGCCGAAGGGTTGAGAAGGGGACTAAGTCTTGAACAGATTCAGAAGGCCAGCAGTTGGAATCTTTACTTTCTCACGGCTATTGAGCGGATTGTCAGGATGAGTGAAGCACTTCAATTCTCTCCCTGGGATGAGGAGCTTTTGTTAAAAGCCAAGCGAATGGGCTTTGCGGATCGGGAGCTGGCCCGTCTCTGGCAGACCACGGAAAAAGAAATATATGCTTACCGGCGGGAAAAAGGTTTGCAGCCTGTTTTCAAGATGGTGGATACCTGTGCCGGTGAGTTTGAGGCCTTGACCCCTTATTTCTACTCCAGCTATGACCAGGAGGATGAAGGAATGCCCTCCCAGAGGCGCAAGGTGGTAGTACTGGGCTCCGGTCCCATCCGGATTGGACAAGGGATTGAATTCGACTATTGCTCCGTTCACTCCGTTCTGGCTTTGAAAAAAGCCGGTGTGGAAACCATCATCATCAATAATAATCCGGAGACCGTCTCCACGGATTTTGACACCGCAGACCGTCTCTATTTTGAGCCTTTAACTTTGGAAGACGTCTCAGCTGTCCTGGAGCGGGAGCAGCCGGAGGGCGTGATTGTCCAGTTCGGCGGTCAAACGGCCATCGGTCTGGCCAAGCCCTTAGCTGAGAGAGGATATAAAATCCTGGGCACCGGCATTGAGGATATCGATCGGGCTGAGGAACGGGGGCAATTCGATGAAGTGCTCCATACCATCGGCGCCAAGCGGCCTAAGGGAGGCCAGGCCTCTTCTCTGGCAGAAGCGGTTGAAATGGCCGCCCGCATCGGCTATCCTCTGATGATTCGCCCTTCCTTTGTCTTGGGAGGCCGGGCCATGGAGATTGTCTATTCAGCCTCTGAGCTGGAAAATGTGGTGAACCGGGCCATGGCTGATTTCCCAGGCCAGGAGCTATGGATGGATCAGTACCTGGTGGGCAAGGAGGTGGAGGTGGATGCCATCTCCGACGGCAAGAATGTCAGTCTGCCCGGAATTATGGAGCATCTGGAGCGGGCCGGAGTTCACTCGGGAGACTCCATCGCCGTCTACCCTCCCCAGACTTTGTCCGAACCTTTAATCCACCGGATCACCCTGCTGACCACGGAAATCGCCCGGGCTTTAAATGTGATTGGTCTGCTTAACATTCAATATGTCATCTTCCAGGATGAAGTCTATGTGATTGAGGTTAACCCCCGCTCCAGCCGTACGGTTCCCTTTATCAGCAAAGTGACCGGACTGTCCATCGTGGATTATGCCACCGAGGTCATTCTCGGCAAGACTTTGACGGAATTGGAACTGCCCTTAGGCTTGTGGCCTCTCCCGGAACGGGTGGCTGTTAAGGTCCCTGTGTTTTCCTTCTCCAAACTCCATCGGGTGGAGCCCTCCCTGGGTCCGGAGATGAAGTCCACCGGGGAAGTGATGGGAGTGGACCGGACTTATGAAAAAGCTCTCTACAAAGCCCTCTTAGCGGGGGGATTCAATATGTCCGCCCACGGCAGTCTCTTGGTGACCTTAGCGGATCGGGACAAGGTGGAAGGGCTCCCCTTGGTCAAGAAATTCGCCGACCTGGGCTTCCGCATCTTAGCTACGGAAGGAACGGCTAAAATCCTCAGGGAAGAAGGAATTCAGGTTGCGCCGGTGGCCAAGCTCCATCAAGGTTCCACGGAGATTACCGATGCTATACGGCAGGGTGTGATTCAATGCGTTCTCAACACCACTACCCACAACAAAAAGCAGGAAAGCGACGGCTTCGCCATTCGCCGCACGGCGGTAGAGCAAGGGATTCCCTGCTTCACCAGCCTGGACACCGCTTCCGCCTGGGTTCATGTGCTGATGTCGTTTTTGCCCAGTCTGATGTCGCTTAAGTAAGGTGAAAAATGGGGACAGGTACGGTTTTTCAGAGTAGCCTGCCATGCCGTGTGCGGCGTCAGCAGAGAATGAAAAAATCTGTCAGGGTCGTGTAGCTTTACGCACAACGCTCACTCCATAGCTCCGGGACTGGTCAACTCGCTTTCTTAACAGCTCCGCCAAACCCCGTTGCTTTCAGCATGTGGCCGCTCCTGCACGTCCATGTGCCCGCGGCATCAGGACCTCCATGTCCAAGCAACCGGTGGCTGCGCTATGTTAAGAAAGCCTCATTGACCTGACCGCCCTTCCGCTAAATCCGTCCGCTTTTGTGCGTAAAGCTACGCTTGCGGGTCGTTTAGCTCTGTTTTGGGTCTTTTTCAGAACGGGATAACCTCAAAAAATAGAAAATTGGATACAGATAAATAAAAAAACGCCGGAAAGGACGGGATGGAAATGCTGGATAAGGCTGAAGTCGTTTCTCACCAAATCATGGGTGATCCCCGCTATAAAATCATGAAATTGGTTCTCCGGACCGATATTGCCCGGGAAGGGCAGCCGGGACAATTCGTTCATGTGCAGGTCTCCACGGGACTAGATCCTCTTTTGCGCCGCCCCATCAGCATTGCGGATATTGACCGGGAAGCTCGGGAACTCACCTTGCTCTATCGGATTAAAGGCAAAGGTACGGAAGTGTTGGCTCAGGCCAAGGCGGGGGAAAGGCTAAGTCTGATGGGCCCTCTGGGCCATGGGTTTACCCTGCCTGAGCAGGGAGAACTTATCCTCGTTGCGGGGGGAATCGGAGCTTTTCCCCTCCTTCCTTTAGCCAAGGCAGCCCGTGCGAAAGATATTCCTGTACGCTTGTATTGGGGCGGGGAAGATGAAGACTTCTTTACCAGTGCCGGACTTGGACTTTGGCAGGATGCCGGCATCCCGGTTTTCCTGAGTTCCATGGACGGAAGTATCGGGGCTAAAGGCAATGTTTTGGACCTTATTCGCGAAAACTCCTCAGATTTAGTGACTGCCCAAGGAGCGGGATGTTCAGTGGCAGTCTGTGGCCCTCAGGTGATGATGAAGGCTGTCAGCGAGCACTTTCTGCAAACAGGGGCCTCTGTGGAGGTTTCCCTGGAAGAACGGATGGGCTGCGCGGTAGGAGCCTGCTTAGGCTGCGTGTGCACCTTAAAGGATGAAAGCAGCGGTAGGATTTACAGAGGAAAAGTATGTCAGGACGGACCGGTCTTCCAAGGGAAGGAGGTGCTCTGGGATTATGAACAGTGAAAAGGGTGGAGATGACTCCATGAAGAAGGTTAACCTGGAAGTGAATCTAGGAACCTTAACTTTGAGAAATCCTGTGCTCACCTGCTCAGGTACTTATGGCTTCGGAGAAGAATATGCGCCTTATTGCCCGGTTGATAAATTGGGCGGAATTACTCTTAAAGGGCTTACCCCAGAACCCCGCTTAGGGAATCCTTTGCCGCGGCTGGCTGAGACTCCGGCAGGAATGCTCAATTCAGTAGGACTGGAAAACCCCGGCCTTGAGGAGTTTCTCAATTCCTATCTCCCCAGGGTGCGGCAGCTGCCTACTACGGTCATTGCCAATATCTCCGGATTTTCCTTACAGGATTATGAGACTATGGCCAGCGCTCTTCAATCCGGTTCGGGAATTGATGCCTTGGAAGTCAATATCTCCTGCCCTAATGTTAAGCACGGAGGAATGCATTTCGGCACCCATCCGGACAGTGCGGAAGAAGTGATTGCCTTGGTCAAAAGAAAGACGGATCTCCCCGTGATTGCCAAACTGTCCCCCAATGTCACGGATATTGTGGCAATGGCCAAAGCCGTGGAACGGGGAGGCGCAGATATTATTTCTATGATCAACACCCTGCTGGGAATGAGCATCGATATTGAAAAACGCCAACCCCTCTTAGCCAATAAGATGGGCGGTCTGTCAGGACCGGCCGTTCGCCCGGTAGCGGTACGGATGGTGTGGCAGGTGGCCCAGGCGGTAAAAGTCCCCATCATCGGCATGGGTGGAATTCTCACTTGGCAGGACGCCGTGGAATTCATGCTGGCCGGAGCCAAAGCAGTCAGCATCGGCACCGGGAATTTTGTGAATCCCCTTGCTCCTCTGGAGGTTATAGAGGGTATTGAGGAGTACTGCCGCCGTCAGGGCTTTGATGCTGTGGAGGAAATAGTGGGACTGGCTCTGTAGGTTGAGAAGGCGGATATAACCTTTGCCTGCTGTAGTGCAGTCGGTGCCGGCAGAGGATGAAAGCGGCTGTCAGCGGTATGGCGGATGAGTATTTTCGGAGAATATCACCTTTTGGGAGCAGCGAAAAGGGTAGACTTGGCGGAAAGAAAGGAAGATGGCAATGGAGCTGGAAAGAACTGTGTCGGAGAACAATAAAAAGGTCATGGTGGCCATGGATGTGAATAGCCGGGAGAAGGCTTTAGCTCTGGCTGACCAACTTCAGGGGAGCGGCTGCTGGCTTAAAGTGGGGATGGAGCTCTATAATGCTGCAGGTGCCGGCATTATCCGGGAACTGAAGGACAAAGGCTTCCCCATCTTCCTGGACCTGAAGCTTCATGATATCCCCAATACGGTGGAAAGTGCGGTACGGGTTCTGGCCGGATATGGCGCCGATATGCTCACTATTCACTGCAGCGGCGGTCATGATATGATGGCCCGGGCGGTCCAGGCCACCCATGAAGTCCAAAAGCAGAAGAACGCTGAGGAGCGGATGAAGATTATCGGCATCACGGTACTGACCAGCCTTGATGAAGAAAGGTTGCAGCAGGACCTGGGAGTAGGCAGAACCTTGCCGGATCAGGTGGTCGCTCTGGCCGAACTGGGTCAAAAGGCAGGTATTGACGGGGTGGTGGCCTCGGCTCAAGAAAGCCCAATCCTCCGCCGGCATGTAGGACCGGATTTCGTGGTCATTACGCCGGGGATTCGCCCTAAAGGCAGCGAAACTCATGATCAAGCCCGTACACTCACCCCCAAAGAAGCTCTGGAGGCCGGGAGTTCCTATCTGGTAGTAGGCAGACCCATTACCCAGGCACCCAATCCAAGGCAGGCTTTGGAGCAGCTCTGGGATTAGGGTTTACATGAAAAGGTAAAGTGCAGCGATGGAAAGGAGTTTATGATCTATGACAGTATCGAACACATCCCTATCCCCTGAAGAGGTTTTAAACATATTCAAAGAAAGTGAAGCTTTATTGGAAGGGCATTTCTGGCTGACCTCAGGGAGGCATAGCCGTCAATATATGCAATGCGCCAAGGTTCTCCAATATCCCCATCATGCAGCCCGTTTAGGAGAAGCTTTGGCAGAGTCCTTCGGGGACCAGGGGATTGACCTGGTGATCGGGCCAGCCATGGGGGGGATCTTAGTCGCTCATGAAGTCGGCAAGGCTTTGGGAACCAAAGCCATCTTTACCGAGCGGGAGAATGGAGAAATGAAGCTGCGGCGGGGCTTTGAACTCCAACCGGGCCAAAGGGTTCTGGTGGTGGAAGATGTGATCACTACCGGGGGTTCCGTCCGGGAGGTTATCGAGGTGGTCAAAGCCTATGGTGCGGAACCTGTGGGAGTAGGGGTGCTAGTGAACCGGAGCGGCGGGAAAGCTGATTTTAGCGTGCCTCTGGCTTCGCTGCTGGAGATAGAGATTGAATCTTTTGAACCTGAAAGCTGCCCTCTTTGTGCTGAAGGGATTCCGGCTGTTAAACCGGGAAGCCGGGCAGTGCCGGCGGGGGAGTAAGAGGTTTTTCTTATGGCCACAGCAGTCCTTTTCGCGGGGATTTTACCTGGTGTTGAGCTGTCGGAATTGGCTAAGGTTTGTTGATAGAAGTTTGCAGATATATGACAGGTGCTCCCCTTAAGACAACAGTTTTTTTACTGTCTATCCAAGGGGAGCATACTCATTTAAGGTATATCTGGTGGAAGGGGTTCTTTAAAAAGCTATCTTCCCGGAAAGAGGAGTGAGGACTCCAGTGTCAAATAGTATACATACAATCAAGCATGGGCAATGGAAGGACTATGCCAACCAGAATAAAAAGAAAGTTATGGAACTTGATGGAGGAGAATTTATTCGTAGATTTTTACTTCATGTGCTCCCCCTTAACTTTATGAAGATCAGGCACTATGGAATTCTCAGTAACCGTAATAAAAAAACAAAACTCGTAAGGTGTAAGGAGATTTTTAACCTCGAAAAGGAAGAAGCATCAGAGGCAAGACACTCATGGGAAGAGTTGATTCTAGAGATTAAAGGGATCGATGTTCGGGTGTGTCCAGTATGTAAAACAGGCAGAATGATTAGAAAAGAAGGCATAACCCCCAAGGCCTATTCCCCGCCCAATAGGATAATTGCTTAAAAATTTGACAAAATTCCCTGGGATAATTATGCACCTTTTTAGAGAAGATTAAAATTTCGAGAGGAAATTCCTGTAACTATAGCGAAGTGTATTGGTACTTCCATAATTTATGTGGTACATTACTACGAAGCATTTTACAAGGGATACACTATTAATCCCCCATAGATTGCTGGTGCGGCTTCGTTCAACGAAAGTGTATCTGCATTTGAGGAAAAATGAGGTTAAGGAATCTTAGATATATCGCTCAAATTCAGATACAATCCTAAGATGTTAGACGCAATTTCGCAGTGAGCGGATTTCTTTTGTAAAAGAGGAGGATCTTTCTTTGGGGTATGATTCAAATAATCACTTGTCAACGGGAATAAATACAAAGGAAGTTAAAGAGTTTCTTATAATTCTAGGATATAAACAAATAAGTGGTAACATTTATTACTTTTTTAAAGATGATAATTATAAGTACCTAAATGGTGTAAGGGCAGAAATAATTGAAAAGGAAGATGGAAGATTAATTGTTTGGACTAGAACAAATATATGGTGTACTAAGCATGACCTAGACTTTCAAAACTTTACGATAAAGCAAATAAGAAAGAGATTTGGCGGAAATTTTGCTACCGATAATGGGACAAACAGATACTTTGTTCCTGATCAACCAAATAGAGTTAATGCTGAGGCTGGTTGTTATTTAGCCCATGAGCGACTTGATAATGATTTTGTGACTGCAAGATTATACCTCGAAATGGTTAAACAATCTGAAGACAGATTTAAAAGCATACCTGTTGAATATCTCAGAAAAGAGCATCCTCTAGTTGTTGCAACAAATATGCTATTACCTTTTTTAGTATCAATTATTGAAGACTATTTTAGAAACACTTACGTAGCTCTATTAAAGTATTCTGAAAGAAAATCAAATATCTTTAAGAATTTTAGGCCTCATCCAGATGATCTTCTGAAAGTAAGCTCTAGTGAGATATCTATTGAAGAGGCGGTAGCGAGAACTATGTCTTTTCAAAACATCAATAAGATTTGTTCTTATTTTAAGGAGCTTGATCCAAGATTAGATATATCAGGAACTTTACGTAAGCCATATCGTCGTCGAAAGGAATCATTGTTCCAAACTTTGGATAGGATTCTCGAACACAGGCATGGTATTATTCATTGGAGGGAAATGATAGTTAGTTATGATTTGAAATCAGCATATAAAGATATTGATTCTATTCGAGTGGCATTAGACCAAGTTTATGAGTACTTAGTGAATACATATGAGTGGAACTAGTTTTGGAGTATGCATAACCGCGTCTAACACGTCCGTTCCCGAAACTCAGAATATATGAATGCAGTAAGACGCTTCGGGACGGCGGAACGTTAAATGAAATTGGTCGCAGGAACGCCGCGCCGTCCTTGGCGCGAAAAATCGGCTGTTATTATAAATATTTTAAGGAGAGCTGTGGTGAGGGTATGAATATAAAAGAAGCGATTATTTCTTTTATAAAGCGGAAATGGTGGTATTTAGTCCTTCTAATATTGAGTACTAGCTATGTTTTTTATTATAGAAATAATATTTATCAATTAAAAGAGTTAAATGCCACGAATTTAATTTTTATTCTTTGGCTTATCCTTTTATTGCTTCCTTTGTTTTCTGAAATGGAGTTTTTTGGTATAAAATTTAAAAAAGAAGTTGAAAATGCAAAGGCTGAAGTAAAAGAAAGTCTTAATGATCTTCGTATGCAAATTATGGACATAAGAATTTCCAATTCTAATGCTAATACAATAAATTTTGGGAATGGCCTTCTGCCTACTGAACAAAAGCTTAAGGAATTGATAGAGGAATTTATAACGAACTCGAATGCTACAAATGATAATCTTAGTGAAGAAGGTTCTTCACAAACTGTTGAGTTATCTCCAGATACCTTTTCAAAATTCAAATTTGATGTTCCACAGGAATCCATTTATTTATTCAAAGTTAGATTAATGCTTGAAAAAACTCTAACAGATTTATGTGAAAAGACAGATTATAATGGCCGTAAATCGATGTATGAAATGATGAAACATTTATCTCGGTGTGAAATATTAAATGGTAAAACGGTAGATTTGATTAGCCAAATCATAAAAATTGCTAACAGAGGCGTTCATGGCGAATTAATTAGTAAAGAGTACATTGATTTTATAAGTCAAGTTATACCAGAACTCCAAAAGCAACTTGACGAGGCCAATTCAAGATTACATTACTGCATCTGCCCAAGGTGTAAGTATTCTGGATATTCTCGATACGAAAACGCTTGTCCGAGATGTGGATTCATGAGTGATGATTACTAAATCAAAAATATATTCTGATTGCTGATCGGTTTAAGGAGTCGCCGTCCATGGCGACTTCTGAGTATGGGGGCGACCAACTTCACTTAACAGAGTGTTTGCGACACTTTGCCAATATGAATGTAATTGGGACGCGTCGCAAACACTCAAAACGTTAAGTGAAATTGGTTAATAGTTCCGATAAATATTAAATTAAGAAAGCTTTTTGGGGGAGATTATGGGCGGAAAAGAGACTATCCGAGGAATAATTATTCAGGGATTAATTTGTAGTCAAGAAATATTTAATGAAAATTATAGAATTGTAAAGTTTGATCCGTCATACGACAACACAGATAATAAAAAGAAGGAAATTAATAAAGTAGATATTCTATTAATTGATAATGACAATAAAAAGCATGTGTTACAGGTCAAATCTTCAATTAATAATTTTACTAAGAAGCAAATAGAACGGTGGATAAATGAACTAATTAAGGATATTGAGGCAGATTACTATGTGCTTTATTTAGTAGGGACTCCTAGCAAAAAGTGCAGAGATTATATCTCAAAAGTAAATAATAACAAAATAAAAAATATAAAAATAAAATGCGATTCTCTAAAGATCGATAGCCTTGAGAATGAAATAATTAAACGAGCAAAGGATTTTATGGAAAAAAATAATATTTGGCAATCAGATGAGAACTTAGATAAAAACATGCAAATTTTGAACTATATTTTATTCGAAAGTACATTGAAAGAGGAAGCTTTAGAAATTGAATCGCTAATAAATAGATTGTTAATTACTGATAACTCTGATATAAGAGATTTTTGTATTTTGGTTAGAGACAGACTGTTAAACAGAGTTAAAAAAATCCTAGAATTTTACACAAAGACTTATTCGTTATTCGGGTTCGGTTCGAAAGAAGCAGCAATTACTTTAAATAAAAGCATAAAGGAAATTATAAGCATAGATAAGGAAACTGAAAATCAGATTAAAGAAGTTTTAAGCTATATAAAGGTAGAGGAAAGTTTTTTTCATTTTTTATGCAATGAATACTTGGAAAAAGAAAAAAAGGCGATAGATATCTTTCTTGCAGACTTAAGCACTCCTCAAATTTTTTATCATTCGAAATATAAAATGACCTACCACTTAAGGCTTAGAAATGAAATTAACAAATTGATATTTAGTTTTAACGCAATTGATCAAAAAATTTCAAAAAAGTATTGTCTAGAAAATCATTATTTTAATCCGTTTGAGAATCAGGATGATACAATTTTTCGATACTCTGATGATGAAGAGTTGAAAAAAATATTATACAATCTTGAATTTAAAGAACAGGAATATCCAAGAGTTGTATCTTATACAGATGATTTGGAAAAAAGAAATTTAATAGATAAAATCTTGAAAGGCGAAAGTGTGGCTCTGCTACTTAATGAGAATTTCGATCAAGAAAAAATGTTCGATACTATTGTGTTTGAAAATGAAGCATTTACCAAAGAAGGTAGTTTTTCACCGCAACTTTATATGAGATATGTAATTTTTTTAATGAAAGTATCAAATAGTATCAAAAATAAGTTGGAGAAATTCAAAAGTAGATCAACGATAAAATATATTTTTATTGAAGAAACTCAGAGGGACTAACCAACTTCACTTAACAGGAAGTTTCCAAAACTTTGAATAGATGAATGTTGTATGGCGCTTCGGAAACTCCCAGAACGTTCTACGACATGGGAAGGGGTGCGCCATCCGTGGCGCGCAATTATATAAAAGAATGGAGTGGGATTTTTATGGGATTAAATCCAACGATTGATCAATATCTGTTATCCACTTGCCTTTTTATTATTGATGAATTTGATGAGCAATATCGTGATTTGGAAAGGACTCAACTTAAGAAAATTGCAGATGAAAAATTCAACGAAATGGATATATGTGTTCGTGTTGGCTATCCATTCAAGCAGATGGCTCATTATACGGTCGGTGATAGTGGAAATAGAACAAAAAGCAAAGTTAACAACGATATTGATATAGACTCAAAGGATTTCAAGATAGAAGTTAAATACCTTAAAAATTGGAGAAGTGCATCTGGAACAAGCTCTGCGAGTAAGAACTGGATTGTATATCAAGAAGATTTTGATTGGTTATTGCAAGAAATAAGTGAGGGTAAGAAAGGCAAAAGAGCTTTCATTATCGGGTGGTTTAACTGTGTCGAACGATTTTCACAATTGATTCAATTAGGTGAAGGTAATGGAAGTAAACCATTAGCCAGTGAACGGAAGCTTTGCTACTTTCCATTCTTAAGAAAAATGACAGTTCCTACATATACAACTGACTTAGTTTATAATTATAACAGTGCATATAAGCCACTACCTGTTAATTTAATTGGAGAAGCAGACCAAGAGCTAGATTGTTATTTTTTGGGAAATGAGAAAGATGTTTTTCATTTTGCAATTTATTTTTGAAAACAATCAGAAAGCATAATTGGGGATGATTAACTATGGCAGATATGAATCAAATATTAGGAGTTTCAAAAGAGATATTAAAATTTACCAGTCCTCTTACTTGGCTAGTTGTTGATACCACTGAGAAGATAATAAATAAGACAAATACTGTGTCAAATAACGGGAATCTTGATGAAATGAAAGAGGAAGCATTAAGACAGGAAATATCGCTCAGAATGTTAGAAGCACAGGCAAGGGTTGCACAGGAAATATCAATTGCCCGAAGGATTGATACTGCAGAAGAAGTTATTATCGAAGAGTTCTATGATAAAAGCGGTGAAGGTGGAATCGGTCTTAATCTTAAGGAAGAAGGCACTTCACTAGGTATGAATGCTTCAGGAAGAAGTATTACCAAAAGAGTTTATACATTCAAAGGCTGGCGTGATGGCGGGTTAGAAGCTGTTGAAAAGATGATTGTAAAAGATAAAGAATAATTATTTTTCTGGGGAAGAGTGCCATCCGTGGCACTTTCTGAATTGAGGGCCTTCCCACGTTGTAGAACAGCGAATTCTCAGTGCGTCCTGGCAGGTCGTACGTTCTAGCTGGGGAAGATCCAGCCAGGGTAAGGTTTAGCCAACCGCCCTGTATCGAGTCTTGGAGGCATTACAGTAATGTAATACTTTAAGCGTAGATAGAAAGTCGGCGAGGTAGAATTGACTGGATGGTAGCCAGCAGTGAAAGGTATTGAGCCCCGAAAATGCTGTAACTAACGAGAGTGGCCGAAGCGGTTGGGAATCGTGGAAGGCAATAGCCATTTGTGCGGACAGCAAGTACAAATAGACACCTCCGGGGTCTAAGGCCCTACCTAGCTGAACATTAAGAATGTGCGGAAACCCAGGGAGATCCCAGATTGGTCTTTTCGCAAGGAGAGTATGCCAGACAAGCTGAAGAGGTAAGGAAGGCAAAAGCCACTGGGAAGTCGGATTACTCCAGTAGTACCGATGACTTCAGGTAATGCTGAACGAGGAAAGGGGAGTAACATATGGAACCGTTTGCAAAGGACACACTGCCTGGACACAGAACCGGGGAAACGGTGAGAACAAAACCTGCAAGCATAGCACAAAGGGCGAAAAGAGATAAACTCAGACCACTGGGAATCCCGACCCTGGAAGATAAATTGGTACAGAGCGTATTAGCCATAATCCTAGAAAACATCTACGAACAAGACTTTCTGGACACCTCCTATGGATTTAGACCTGGAAGGAAGCCCCACGATGCGCTTAAAGATTTAAGCAAGAACATAGGAACAAAGAAAGTTGGATTTATTGTAGATGCGGATATCCGTGGATATTTTGACCATGTCGATCATGAATGGCTAATGACAATGCTCAAAGAACGAATAAGTGACAGCAAGATACTGAGGTTGATCAAGAAATTTCTCAAAGTGGGAATAATGGAAGAAGGAAAACGAGCGAATACAGACGAAGGAGTTCCTCAGGGCGGAAGCCTATCGCCATTGTTAGGGAACATATACCTACACTACGTACTGGACTTATGGTTCAGTAAAGTGGTTGTGAAGCACTGTCAAGGGGAAGCGTACCTCACGCGATTCGCAGATGATTCAGTAGCCTGCTTTCAGTATCAAAGAGATGCCCAACGATTCTATGAGGCGTTTGAGAAGAGACTTGGAAAGTTTAACTTGGAAATAGCTCAGGAGAAAACCCGAATCATCGAGTTTGGAAGATTTGCCGAAAGGGATATTAAGAGGCGTGGAGGGCGAAAGCCGAAAACT
Source organism: Desulfitobacterium sp. LBE (assembly GCF_007830365.1). NCBI lineage: Bacteria > Bacillati > Bacillota > Clostridia > Eubacteriales > Desulfitobacteriaceae > Desulfitobacterium > Desulfitobacterium sp. LBE. The sequence goes on from NZ_VLKD01000001.1 coordinate 4,841,280, forward strand.
TTTGACTTTCTTGGATTTACACATTACTGTGGAAAAAACCGTAAAGGTCGCTTCAAGCTAAAATGGAAAACAGCGCGAAAGAAATTCCAGGCAAAAGTCACGGCGTTCACAGAATGGATAAAAGCCAATAGGAACCTACCCCTGAAGGATATTTGGGAGAACGTCAATTCCAAACTCAGAGGACATTTTAACTATTATGGGGTAAGCGATAACTGGCGAGGACTCCTGAAGTATAAGAAAGAAGTTGAGCGAGTACTTTGCGAATGGTTAAGACGCAGGAGTCAACGGAGCAAGCTTACATGGCCGTGGTTTAACCAGTTGAAGAAGATATACCCGATAGCTCAACCAAAATCACTCATCAATCTCAATTCAGCATTTGTGTAAAGAGGAACGTATGGGGAGCCGGATGCCTTAATTGGGCACGTCCGGTTCTGAAAGGGGCGTGACTCCAATCAAAAAAAGGAGAGGAGGCCGTCTACTTACCAAATCTGAGACGATATGAATGTAATAGGTACTGTCAATAATCTTTCATGTAGTAATCAGACTTCGGGAATTCACGGGACGTTATATGACATTTCCTTCAAGACCGCCCGCCGTCCATGGCGGGATATAGACGAGAACTTAATTTCGTACTTGTAGATTATTATTTCGTAGTGGTAGAAAGGTGTGTCTTATATGCAATATAGTGTAGTTAATAGTATAGTATATTGATGGTGGTGTAATTCTTACTTACGGTAAAAAAGATTTTATATTGCAAAAAATCAAGGTTTATATATTTCCACTAACCTCGAACATAAGGAGATAAGATGTCAAATATCATTGAGATAAGCGATTTTTCATTGCCCAATTTGGATGTCTTTGCTCGCCTGACGGAAACGCAGCTGCGCAACCGGTTGGAGCCGGAGATGGGCATCTTTATTGCGGAGAGTACCAAGGTAATTGGACTTGCCCTCGACGCGGGATGCGAGCCTATTTCACTTTTGATGGAGCGCAAATATATTGCAGGGCAGGCGCGCGGTATAATCACCCGCTGCGGAGATATCCCCGTCTATACTGCCGATAGAAACCTGCTGGCAGGGTTGACCGGCTTTCAGTTGACCCGCGGTGTGCTGTGTGCCATGCGGCGTCCTCATTTACCCAGCGTTGAGGAGGTATGTGCCGATGCAAGTCGGGTGGCTGTGCTTGAGGGGATTGCGGATTCCACCAACATGGGAGCCATTTTTCGCTCGGCTGCGGCTCTAGGCATCGATGCCGTGCTGCTTACCCCTTCATGCTGTGACCCATTGTGCCGGCGTGGGGTGAGGGTGAGCATGGGTACCATCTTTCAAGTGCCATGGGCTCGTATTGGCAGCGAGCTCTCCCAGTGGCCGCAGCAGGGCATGAAGATTCTGCGCAAGTTGGGCTTTAAGACCGTTGCCATGGCTTTAAATGATAAGGCTGTCAGCATAGACGATCCCCAGCTCATGGCAGAAGAAAAACTTGCTATCGTATTGGGTTCAGAAGGTAATGGACTGGCGCCCTGCACGATTGCTGACTGCGATTACACCGCGTGCATCCCTATGTCCCATAACGTGGACTCTTTGAACGTTGCTGCAGCCAGCGCCGTGGCTTTTTGGCAGCTCAGGGTGCGGTAGGGCAATTAAGAGTCAGGATGCCTTCAAAAGAAGAGCTGCAACTGTGCAAAGGAGAAGGGCTGTCCGAAATAGGTACGCGCGTACTTATTTCGGACAGCCCTTTTTGAGGATGAGGGGTGTGGCCTCAAAAAGAAATAGGACCCCAAGAAAAAGAGGTCTAAAGATTGCATTTTCCCTTAAAAAAGCTATAATTAGGACTAGGTGGAAATTAAAAAGTCGCCGTGACCTAAGAGTGTTAGAGCACCCTCAGGCACGAGCAGGTGGTACCAGCACCTACACGTAACAGTCTAGCTGTCCACGACGACATTCTTATTATACAATGGGGCTCCTTTCTGCACAAGCGAAGCACCTGTGCCGGAAGATGGAGTGGGTATAATGAGATATTGGCTGTCGGCAGAAGAGACTGTGCGGCTTCACGCAACAGGGGATACAGCCTATTCCTGACCCAGGGAGCGGAAGGGGAGTGTTCGCAGACTGATGATGCGGAGCTCTTGTCTGTTCACAGCCGGTTTGTTTCCGGTTGATTGGGGCTGGGTGTTAGGATTTCAGCAGATAACGAAGCATAGCGCATGTGTAGGGTGAAAAAACCTCGCATGCGCTTTTTAATTTCCCCTATCAAAGCAGACGGCAGGACCGGGCATGATCCCGGCTGCCCTGCCGCTGCTTGACGTAGGGGGTAATAGAGGAACATGACGGATTATAAAAGGATGTATTTTCAATTGGCGGCTAAAGTCGCCGATGCCATGGATATCCTGCTTAAAGCACAACAGGAGGGCGAGAAGGAATTCATGGATGGAGAGAGTCTTTCGGAGGGGAAAGTCATGGTCATTCCAGAAGAGCGCGGTGAGTGTGACTAAGGAGGTTTGTCCCCAAATGCGACAACGTTGTCGCATTTGGGGACATGTTTATTGAGCTTGCTTTGTGGGTGTAGGGCTGCCACGGGTGCACCAGTTTTTTTAGGAGCCTTTTTTAAAAAAGGAGTGAGGACTTCGGTGTCAAATAGTCTACGTATGGGTGAACGGGGGAATTAGCTTTAGGGTCGTCTTTTTTGCAGCTATAAATTCACAGTTGTAACAAAGAAAAGGGGGGAGCCACAGTGAAAGGCATGATACAGTCTTTTCGAGAAATGACTATCATTGGCAGAGTAGGGGTATTGGTGGGGATAGTTGCTTCTGTAAGCGGGATTGCTTTAAGTGTGATACTTTGTTTATTTAATCCATATGTTGGCGGTATCGCTAAGGAAACAATACCAGTAGCCCTTTTTGGCCTTGGACTACCGGCGCTTATGGTAGGTGTTGCCTCACTGTATGGGATGTTTTGGTTGAGCTGTGTTGCGTTTATTTATTCCCTGCCCCTTAGTTTGTACTTAGCAGGAACCCCTGGTCTATTCAGGTTTTTTCTGCCGGTTTCAATAGGCTATTTGATATTGGCTATTACGTTAAGGGTTGATCAGAAACTAAGGAACGTAAGGCATTGAAAGCAGCAGGTTGGAGCGAAACTCTTTTGTATCCGCTCCAGTTCAGCTATTATAAAATTAAAATCCAATTCAGGGATTTTTTTGATGAAGCCATCTGCGTTGATTAATTGGCTTAGGTCTGATTTCATTAAAGGAATCAGCTTATAGCCTTATACCCAGGAAGGTTTGGTTAAAAACATTGGCGATGACATTATTCTTCTTCAACAATATAACGGTGATCTTTATTGCTCTTGTCAAATAACAACTTCCCATTCTTAATGGCAAGAGGCTTTACAGTGGCCTTTTCTAACTGTTTAGGAGTTAAGGATAATTTCTTATAGCCCTGTTCTTTGGTAACGGCACTCAATGTTTCCTCCTCCTTAGGTTCAAAATGATTTCCTTCATTGTTCATCATATCACCTTCTAAACAACCGTCCAATAAGTAGTATGCCCATGATTTGCCACTTAGAAGATTTAAAATAGGTGCGTCCATGAGCGGATTAGGAATTGGTGTGATTTTTACACGTTTGTAGGATTTTGTGGCTAACTCGCCACTGACTAAACTAATAGGAAGGTGAAATTGTGGATATGAAAGATGAACAGGATAAGCATGAGAAACATAAAAGAGAAGAATATGAGAAACATCCCATGATAAATTTTGTGGATTCAGTAAACCGTTCATAGTTTGGCGACTTAAGGAGATTAACTCAGGGTGGTTGCCTTAATCAGATTATGACTATTATAGTCATTGCGGTTTTATTTTTGATCTTCCAATTTATAAACAAGTGAAAGTATTGGTATCTGGTTACATTTTACATCGTGTGAATGTTGGGTCCCAATTGGAAATTGTTTAGATAGGGAACTTCGCTTAACACAGAATTCGCCGCAACTTAGAGGATGATGGATGGGGTTAGGATACTGTGGGAATGGCGAAAATGTTAAAAAAACAGAGACCCCAATAAATGAGATCTGCTACTTAGGAAATCGCTCTTTTAGCCAATGTGACAGTTCGAGGATGTATTTACTCGGCTAATTTCTTAAGGAGCTTGGAATGATCTGAAGTAACTTCCTTAAGTGCTTTAGCAACTTGTCGCTTATGCTCATTAGAAGAGTTTGGTTGTGCGCTGTCTTTAGGTTCTTTTGGAATAGCCATATCAACATCCCCCTCAGCCTTAGCCTTATCTTTATCCATAGTGTACCACCCTTCGTGATTTAGAACAATTGTTAGTACTATTATTATTCAAATTGAAGAGATATAGTCTTAAGACTATAAAGGGGCGAGGGAATACTTCAGCTAACACGTCCATTGCCGCAACTTAGAAAATATGAATGTAAGGTGGAGGTGATCATTGGATGAGACGGGTGCGATACCAGGTCGCGTGTAGCATGGATGGCTATATCGCGGCACCGAACGATGGTTTTGATTGGATTACCCCAGAGCCCTCGTTCGATTTTGAGGCGCTGTATGCGCAATTTGACACGTTGCTGATGGGGCGACGCACGTATGAGATCGTACGCGCAACGGGCGAGAGCTTTCGCGGAAAGCAAGTGATCGTGGCCTCACGGTCGCTTCGGCCAGTGGACCATCCTGATGTTGAGATCGTGAGCGAGGGACTTGAAGCACGAGTCCGAGAGCTTCGTGGGCAACCTGGTCGAGATATCTGGCTCTACGGCGGAGGGAATCTCTTCTCCCAACTTCTCGCCTGGAATCTGGTTGATACATTCGAACCGGCAATTATACCGATTCTTCTGGGAGGTGGGGTGCAGTTGCTCCCTCCACACGGGATACGTCGGTGTTTGGAGCTCGTTCGGCACCGTGCCTATCCCAGTGGGATGCTTCTCCTCGAATATAAGGTGCAACAGGCTGGGGAAGGTACGAATGAATTTTCCAGAGGATAGTCATAGTGTCAAACATAGTCACGGTTTTTCGAGGTTTATTTGAATGTAGTCGAGTAAGTTTATACTTCATGGCTGATTTTCAAAAAGTGGTTGCGACTATCCACTAGTCTTATATATCGTAAATATGCGGAGGTTCAGGGATCCGCGTCCATGGCGGCCTCTGGATCTGGAAGATTATGTTCCAAGGGGAGTGTTTGAAATGAATGTAGAAGGTATTGGAAGAATCTGTAACTTGGGAACGGGTACAGTTGGTCCTGGTATAACCCTAACATTCGCTCTAGCTGGATATGAAGTTAATATGTATGGCCGCTCGAATGATAGTATAAAGCGTGGTATGAATGCAATTACGGATATGCTTAAAAAATTTCGGGAACATGGTTTAGTTAAAGACTCAGATATTCCGGAAATCATTGGACGAATAAAAGGCGTTACAACATTAGAAGAAGCAGCTGATGGTGTTGACTTCGTTATCGAATCAATTGTCGAAAACCTTTCAGCTAAGCAGGAAATATTTGCTAAAATGGAGAGGTTATGTTTAGTTAATACTATCTTTGCTTCAAGTACCTCGGGTCTAACCACATCGGCAATTGCCGAAAGCCTGGAATATAAAGAACGTTTTATCGTTGCCCATTTTTGGAATCCACCGCATCTCATACCATTAGTAGAAATTGTTCCTGGACAATACACTTCCCAGAACACCACTAATATTACGTCAAAATTATTACTTAAGATTGGCAAAAAACCAGTAATCTTAAAGAAGGAAGCTTTAGGTTTTATCGGTAATCGTCTACAGTTTGCTATGCTTCGAGAGGCACTTTCTCTAATAGATTCAGGGGTTGCCACGAAAGAAGCAATTGATACAACGATTAAGTATGCTCTAGGTCGTCGCTTATCTACAACTGGTCCACTTGAGAGCGCCGATTTAAGTGGCTTGGATATTATTTATGACATTTCTGCTTATCTATTTAAAGATCTTTGCAACGATACAAGTGTTTCACATACATTAACAGAACCCATTGACGAAGGTAGGCTTGGTACAAAAACTGGTTCAGGATTTTACGAATGGACGCCAAATTCATTGTCTAAAATTAGCAAGGTTCGGGAAGATAACCTAATTGAATGGTTAAAGAAAGATAGGAACGGCTATCTAGAATAGAAGGTGACGAACTTCACCTAACAGCGTATTTCCAAAATCTGAGACAATATGAATGTAGTAACCAGACTTCGGGAATACGCAGAACGTTATCCGAAACCTACACAAAAGGCTGCGCATCCATACGTGGATTACGGAGTGTGGCTTCTGGTGCACACTTGTAGAATTAGACGAATTAACGGAAAAGTATTTATTATAGGAGGGTTTAAGTCCCTACAAGTACCCTTACTATATTTTCAACCAGCTGCCGGGTGTAGAGTTCGGCCAGTATCCAATTTCCGTCCAACAGATAATTCATAAACTCCTATTTATGGTTTAAGGCATAACTCAACGCCTGACCCAATTTCGATTTGGGCAGGACTTTATCCGCAAGCGATGTAGATTTTCTCAGCGCCTGAGAGATTACCGAACATGATGGAGAGCCCGCAAGGTGTTTTCGATCAGGGTGGGATATGCGGTATTCCGGATCTCCAGAGTGACAGACCCAGAATGGACAACAATACTTGGTGAGGGGTCTTCGTTCGTAGGGCCGAAGTCGACGGCGGGGGTGGGAAGCGTGAGTGGAACAAAGAGTTGGTTTTGGATTAGTTTTTGTAGAAATGAGAAAAGACCCCCTTTGCGGAGGTCCTACTTAGTGAAGGTTATTTGGTGGGGTGGCGTATCCCACATCTCTTTCCAAACCACAAGGGCGTGACAGATGCCTGTTCTGTCCTCAAATAACCTTCATTTATATGCTTATGTTTAATTATCTATATTATACACATTATCGTTGTTCATGGTCAATAATTTGTTGTTATCTAATAGTTAAATAATTGCTATTGTACCTTTTTTGCTGTTCCAGATTTAATATAAATTTCTAATTTAGATTGAGTAATTGGGAAGATCGATTTAACCCAAAGGTTGCCATGTTGACGCACTCTTACGGCAACCAAAATAATTTCATCTACCATTTTAATAAATTCAATACTTTCTCCATTCGGATGCAAAGCTACATAATCTGGAGAGGCTACTATTTCAGGAGCCATTTCAATATGCTGTTTATATTCATCATAAGAAGCAAACTTGTGTTTGTGTTTTTCAGTATACTTTATTTTATCTTGACCTATTATTATCTTGGTATTTTCTTGTATATTTAAATTTAATAATTCAATTATTTTTTTATTGAGGTTACCTATATGATATGAGTTTTTATTTATATTTTCAAGATTGAATTTTTCCACAAGATTTACCTACCTCTTTTTATTCTCTACTACAATTAGACAGAAAGGAGGGAAATCCTGTATGTTCAGAGAATTATTTGCATAAGTTTTCATAGAAGCATGGAAAATTTCGGCTAACAGTGAATTCACGTAACTTTGCATAGGTGCATGGGGAAAGACGCTACGCAAATTCACGGAACATTATATTACATTTCTGCAGGGCCGCCCGCCATCCATGGCGGAATTTATTGCTGATTATTTTTGCAGGAGCTGATCATTTTGACTATATTTCTTCCAATACAATCCGCACGTCTAACTTTAAGGGGGTTTAAAGAAGAAGATTTAAATGAAATGCATTATTACCTTTCTGATTCAGAAGTTCTTCATTTCATGATGCAAGATGCCACTACAGAAGAAGGCTCAAATGCATATATAAATAGGTTCCTTCAATTTCAGAAAGATAATCCTCGCATCTTTGTGCGATTTGCTATAATTGAAAAACTTAGCAATTGTTTAATCGAGAGTGTGGTTTGAACATGCCTAATATTCAACACAAAGAGGGGAGCTTGTGTACAGGCTTAATAAAGAATATTGGGGAAAAGGATATGCTACTGAAGTAGCAAGTGAGGTTGTGAGCCTGGGATTTGAAAAGTTAGGCTTACATAGAATTGAAGCAATGTGTGATTTAAGAAATGCCTCATCTATAAAAGTCTTGGAAAAGATAGGTATGATAAAGAAGGTTGCTATAGGGAACATAGATGGATAAAAGGGTGGTGGAGAAACTCGGTAGTATACTCTATTTTAGATAGTGAATATTATAATCGAAAATGAGCGGTATTAAAGGGTTCTTTGAGGACATTAAATGGATTTTGGAGTCATCGATCCAAAAAGTGAAATGTACGCCTTATTGGGTTTAGATCTCCTAATGAGCGTTGGCGTAGTAATAAACCTAAAGGATTTAACATTAACATTTGACGCATAGAAGAACAATCTTTAAGGGAGCCGCTATCCATGGCGGCTTTCTGGCTAGGGGGCACCGTTTCCTGTAACAGCGTATTCTCAAAATCTAAGATAATGTACAGGTAGAAACCAGACTTCGGACACGCAGGGCGTCATGCGAAAGCCCAGTGAATGATTACCTTTGTAGACAGGAAGATTGGAGATATTATGCCGACATTGCTAATGATTACTCCTGAAAACTCAGAAATTAATAAATTCAAAGCCCATCAATTGAATAACTTTACCCAATTAACCATGCCATATCTTGCCGGGTTCGTTCCAGAAGAATATAGCATAAGGTTATTGGATGAATATACAGAACCAATCCTCTTCGAAAAGGTTGACTTGGTTGCGATTACTGTAAATACGCCAAATGCTCCTCACGTTTATAGTGTTTCTAAAAGGTTTCGCGAGCTGGGGGCTTGGGTAGCTTTAGGTGGACCGCATGTGACTTTAAATCCGGAGGAAGCAGCTTGCCATGGCGATACTATTTTCGTAGGGGAGGCTGAAGAAACCTGGCCTGAATTCTTAAAAGACTTTCTTTCCGGGAACATGCAAAAAGTTTACACAAGTCTACAGGTTCCCAGCCTTGATGGTCTGCCGATACCTCGTAGGGATTTGATTGTTGGCCATAGATTTACAAGCGGTGCTGTTTTTGCTTCACGGGGGTGCCCACATAATTGTAGTTATTGTAGTCTTAAGAAAATCTATCATAATAAGCTTAGAACCCGCCCAATTGATGAGGTAATAAAGGATATAGGCAGTATGCCCAATAAGTATTTCGTCTTTTGGGATGACAATTTCTTTGCCGATCCGGTCTACACGAAAGCCTTATTGAAAGAGTTGGCAAGGTTAAACAAGAGATGGGCTGCACAGGTAACGGCGTATAGTTGCGAGGATGAAGAACTGCTTAGCCTGGCAAAATCCGCAGGGTGTTTGTACTTGTTTCTGGGTCTGGAATCATTTTCTGAACAGGGGCTTAGAGATGCGAATAAGAACTTTAATAAAATAGAAGAGTATGGGAAGGTTGTAAATAAACTTCATCGACATGGAATCAGTATCCAGGCTGGTATTGTTTTTGGATTTGACTCTGACACATTAGACGTGTTTGAAACAACCCTAAAAGCGTGCAATAAGATCGGGGTTGATGGGGTAACGGCAAGCATTTTAACTCCTTTCCCAGGAACCAGTATCTATGAGCAGTACAAAAAAGAAGGCCGATTACTTGACGTTGATTGGGATCATTACAACGGTAAAACAAGGGTTGCGTATGTACCCAAACGAATGAACTGTAAGGAATTGTTAAATGGCTATAACGAATTTAGAGGAAAGTTCCACTCGTGGAGGAGCATAGTAAAGCGAATAAGCAAATCACGGGTTAATATCTTTTATAGTCTAGCCATGAACTACGGTTATAAACGGGCATATCGTAATTTTACCAGATTAGGTATTGGAGAGAGAAGTGATGAAAGCCTGGGCCAGCGCATGGAACAGCATTTACGAAACTGGCCAAGATGAAGGTAAGCATGACGCTTCGTGAATACCTGGAACGTTCTAGGACATATCGTGCAAAGGCAGCGCCGCCCATGGTGCGGGAAGCAACTTGGCGTATTTTTGCATTAAGGGATATGGGAACTTGGAACTAAGCTATAGGCTCAAATTAAGACTCGTGGGAAGGAGTCATAAGTGATGGTTCATCCCATAGTCATTATATAGAGTAATGAGGGTATTGCTTTGGAGGTGAAGATTTGAAAAAAGGTATAATTTTAACAGCTTCGGTTTTGGCATTGAGTTTGGCTTTGGTTGGTTGCAGTAATGTGGAAGTAAGTGTAGAGAAAAAGGAAGTAAGTGTAGAAGAAAAGGACCAAAATACTTTATCCGTAGAAAGCGTACAGTTGGAACGAAAAGTTATTATTAGAAATTCTATAGCCGATCCTTTGCCCGCAGAGGCTCAAAAAGCTCTGTCTCTGCCGGGTAAAGGTGGTCCACAACAACTGCCGAATGTTGATTTAAGCACTCCAATCATAATTACTAAGATGCCTTATCCTGAAATAAACAAACCCTAATAAATTTACCTTATCCCAGCGTTAGTCCGAGTTTGTCAACACCACCTTACTTCTCATTATTTTTTATGCCGCAGAAATCTTTATCTCGGCTCAAGGCAGCACCGTCCATGGCGCAGTCCTGGTCTGGGGACACGATAGGTCGTAGAAAAGCGTATTACCGACACTGAGAAGAGATGGAAGCAGTAGGGCGCGTCGGGAATACAGAGAACGCTCTAGGACATATCGTGCAAAAGCCGCGCCATCCTTGGGGCTGATGAAAAGAATTTGTGGTATTCTTTCGCATTTGTTTGAGAAGGTGAAAGAAAGTATTGCTTATACCATGAGGAGATAACAAATGAGGATTATTTCAATACGGCAAGAACCTGATTATAAAGAAGTTGCGGCAAGATATATTCATAGTAAATGGGGAAATGAAACCAACTACCCGTTGTATCAAGATAGTATTTTTGGTTGTGTAAGTATCGGGGAGTCTGTACCATATTGGTATCTGCTGGAAGATGACGAGCACATCATAGGGTGTATAGGTCTGATAGACCATGATTTTATCAGTAGAACGGACTTATCACCATGGCTGTGTTCTCTTTATATTGAAGAGCCCTACCGCGGAAAAGGGTTAGGAGCTCTGCTGATTGAGCAGGTTAAGAAAGATGCTGCACAAGAGGGCTTTAAGAAAATTTATCTTTTCACTGATTTAAATGGGTTTTACGAGAAATATGATTTCCATTATATTGGCGAAGGCTTTTATCCTAATGGAGATTCTTCTAAGGTATATGAAGCCAACCTTGATGAATGAGTATAATTTATTTTTTGTGATTTAATACACACAACGATAAGATCAATAGGGAAAGGGAGTACATACTCACTGCTGACTAAACTAGCAGGAAGGTGAGATTTTGGATATAAAAGATGAACAGGATAAACATGAGAAACGCAAAAGAGAAGAATATGAAAAAAAGCCAATGATAAATTTTGCAGACTCAGTAAACCGTGCACAGTTTGGTGACTTAAGGGGACTAACACAAGGTGGTTGCCTTAATATTACTACAGTCATAATCATTGTGGTTTTATTTATTCTTTTCCAATTCATAAACAAGTAAAAATGTATTTAGAGTAAAATTGAATTACCCGTATATGTTTATTTCGAGGTATTCATAGCATGTGCAACAAATCTGACGAAGGGCTCAATGGTCCGCCGTCCATGGCGGGCCTCCGCGGGACGTTAGACGAAAGTCCCAGTAACCAACAGGAGGTTTTTCGGTGCATAAGTCTTTGGCAAATGCTTTCGAGGGATTTTCATTTTCAGGAGATATTACTTCTGATGCATTGGGCCTTCTTCATCATCATGGACGAGAAGACGTCGCTAAACATGTATTAGCAGTGGCTAAGACAGCTCAACGTCTAGCCCCAATATATGATGTGGATTCGGAAGCAGCATATAGCGCAGGATTACTGCATGATATTAGTTTGATTTTTTCAACGTCACAAATGCTACAAACCGCTCTTGATTTAGGTTTAGAACCAGTTGCTGCGGAAAAAATGGTGCCATATTTGCTTCATGGCAAATTATCTGCAGCCATAGCGGAAATTGTTTTCGAAGTGAAAAACGATAGTCTCGTTCATGCGGTTAGCTGCCATACAACCCTCTGTGCTAAGGCAACGACACTTGATAAAGTAGTGTTCCTTGCAGATAAAATGTCTTGGGATCAAGAACATTCCCCTTTTAAGCCTGAACTTGAGACTGCATTGGAAAAGTCTCTGGACGAGGCGGTTGGTGTTTTCTTAACTTGGACATGGAAGCAGAAAGATAAATTGGACGCTATACATCCATGGCTTATTGATGCCTGGCAGGATTACAAAGTAGGGGATTATGCATGACATAAGGCGGACCTTCGTCTAACAGTGTGTTCTCAAAATCCTGAGACAATAGGCAGATAGTAACTAGACTTCGGAAACAGGCGCAATGCTGTACGGCGGACACGTTTTAAGAGGAGGGCAGGAATGAGAAAAAAGTTATGTGTTGGGCTTTGCATCATTCTTGTATTTGGTGTTTTAATTCTTAGTGAAGGATGTTAGATATGTTCGAGGTAATTGTGTTTGGGGTTGTATTGGGAGGCGTTCCGTGGGTTGTGCTTCGTGGCATCTGTTTGTTATGGAGTAAGAACTATAAACATATATCAATCAGCAGAGAGTTACTGGTGATGGCCTTTGTTATTTACAGCCTTGCGGTAATCAGAGTGACGATATTTTCGCTTCATCCAAGTGCAGGTTATGGGCAAAGTGGTACTCCCTCTGTTAACATCATCCCCTTTACAGAAATGTTCAGAGGATTTCATCCGAACCATTTTTCGTTTGGGTATATGATAAGGCATTTGGAGTCGAATCTTATTGGCAATATTCTGTTGCTGCTCCCCTTAGGTTTCTTCTTACCAACGCTTTGGAGTAAGTTTAGGTCATCTAAAAGAACCGTGTTAATCGGTATTCTTAGCTCATTGTCAATAGAAACTGCCCAATACATATTGGCTTACCTTGGATTAAGCAGCGGGAGGGCATCAGACATCGATGATGTGATACTTAATTCTATAGGAGTGATAATTGGATACATGGTATTCCAAGCAATTTCCTGTGGGATAAAATGTTTCCGCAAATACAGTACATTTAATAGAGTGGATTAAGTATTTCTTGTGGAACCATATCCCATCAGATAACACGGCGTTCCCGCAAGTGGAGGATGATGCCAGTGGTTGGACGCGGCAAGAACTCTTGAAAGGGGGGAATTGATATGATGCAAAATATGGGAGGTTTCATAGGAGGCCTTGGGTATTTAAGTATTAGTTTAGGGTTTATCAAATCAATATTAGAAGTTCTACTTTATATATCAGCAATTATTGTATCATTTAAAGCAGTGCAAGCTTTAAATATATATATCAAAAAAAATTCTAGATAACTCAACTTTCGCAGCGCGAAAATCTGTTCAAACTCAGTCTACTACTGGATTAGGCTAAAAATATTTTGTTCATTGACAGAAAAACACCTTTCGAATTGGTAAAATGGAAGTGACCAAACAACCATAATTTCCAAAACAGAAAGGTGCGTATCTCCATGTTACAACACAACTCTCTGCCTGAACAGCATCAAAATCAGCTTTCTTTAATTTTTTCTTCCCTTAAGCTTAGTCAGCTGCTTCGAGCCGCTGGGATCCGCAAGTCCTATGGGGTTTCAAGCTTCGTTGTCTTCCAAATCATTTTCCAACTCGTTTTTCAAGGTCGAAATCTGTTTCGGCTGTTAGAAGGAAGCCGGGCAGAATCTCTTCCAGGTAAAGATGTTGTTTATCGGTTTCTCAATGACTCTCGGTATAACTGGAGGCGTTTTTACCAGTTACTCAGCCTCAAGATGGTCGGACGCTTTGAAAAGCTCACCTCTGCGCAGCGTATCCGTGTTTTTATCGTAGATGATTCTGTAATGGAGCGCGAACGAAGCAAGAAAGTTGAACTCTTAGCCCGAGTGTTTGACCATGTTTCGGGCCGCTTTGTTCGCGGTTACACCTTACTAACCTTGGGCTGGTCTGACGGGTTCAGCTTCGCACCCCTTGATTTTACATTGATGAGTTCTGCAAAAGCTAAAAATCGTCTTTGTGAAATGAGAGAGGACTTAGACAAACGCTCCGTAGGCTATAAGCGTCGCCTGGAAGCGATGAGCCCTAAACCGGACACCGTGGTTCAAATGCTTGAACGAGCTCTCAAAGCCGGATTCTCAGCGGATTACGTCCTAATGGATAGTTGGTTTACCCATGCTCCACTTTTGCAAAAGCTAAGGGATAAGGAGCTTCACGTTATTGGAATGGTTAAAGAACTTAAGCAGCGTTATCTCTTTGAAGGAAAATCACTCAGTTTACGAGAGCTCTACGCGAGAGTCCCAAAGAACCCGAAAGCAGAAATACTGGGTTCAGTGCGTGTTCATACCCCTTCAGGCTTAGCTTTAAAAGTTGTTTTCGTCCAGAATCGAAACAACCGAAGAGAGTGGTTAGCGATCTTAACCACCGATCTTTCCTTAGAAACTACTGAAGTCGTAAGAATTTACGGGATGCGTTGGAGTATCGAAACGTTTTTCAAAATGGCCAAATCGCATTTGAAGCTAGGAACTGAATTTCAGGGCCGATCCTTCGATATGATGGTTAGTCACACAACCATAGTCTTTACCCGTTACCTCATCCTGGAGTGGGAACGAAGAGAAAACAATGATGAACGCTCTCTTGGGGGACTCTTTTATCTTTTTGCTGATGAGGTTATGGATTTAGACTTGAAAACAGCACTACGTCAGTTAATGACGTTTGTTCTTAATCTACTACCCAATAAACCAGAGAATAACGAATCACTCAGTCAATTACAAAAGTGGATTGCTGCATTACCCAGTTATATCAAGGCTCTATTCCCTCAACTGGGGTGCGAAAGTTGAGTAGATAATATAATGGCGCATCATTCGGCGCGGATGGGCGGGAGAATAGAATGAGCAACTATTTAATTAGGGAAATACAAGCGCATGAGTTAGGAATACTTGAAGATATGCTTTATGAGGCTATTTTTCAACCCGATGAAAATAACCTTTTGCCAAGGAAAGTCATCAAACAACCTAAAATCGGTGTTTATATAGACAATTGGGGAAAACCCGATGATTTGTGCCTTGTTGCAGATGTTGACAAAAAAATTATCGGCGCCGTTTGGACAAGAATTTTAGCAGGAAATATCAAAGGCTATGGGAATATAGATGACCAAACACCGGAATTTGCCATTTCCTTAGTTAAGGAATATAGAGGCAAAGGCATTGGAACTGTTTTGATGAAAATGATGATAGAAAAGCTGAAAGAACATGGGTACAAGCAGGCTTCTTTGAGTGTAGCGAAGGATAACTACGCTCTAAAAATGTACCAAAATGTAGGCTTTGAGATTTTTGCCGAGCAAGAACAGGATTATTTAATGTTGCTGGATTTGAATTAGACACCTTATCTGCGGGAAGGGCCAAGATGTTCGAAACCGTACGCAAGAAAGCCGTGCGTCCATGGGCGGGTTGAATAGGCTTACTATTAAGTTTGAATAAATCAGCAAGGAGAATTGGAACATGGTGAGCTTAACGCTTGCAAATGAATATACGATTAAATCTTTGACAAGGGATAGTTTAAAAGCTATTGAAAGGTTGAACCAGGAGTGTTCGGATTATTATCTATTGCATGAAAGAGAATTGCCGTCGGAGAAGAAAGCATTGGAAATACTCAACGAATTGCCACCAGGAAAGCACTATGAGGATAAATATTCTCTGGGAGTATTTAACGATATAAATGAACTGATCGGAATGATTGATATTGTGAGAGACTTCCCAGTTACTGGAGAATGGATGCTGGGCTTATTGCTGATTAAACCGAAAGAAAGGAATCATGGATTAGGCAGGAAGATTCATGACGCATTGGTCCGGTGGGCAATAACCTTAGGAGCAACATCGTTTCGAATTGGTGTAATTGAGGATAATTATAAGGGGAAGAAATTTTGGACTGATTTAGGTTACATGAAAACCAAGGAGGCTGTTTTGAAGACGGAACAGAAAACAAATATCGTCAATGTGATGAATTTCCCCATTGGAACACCCGAGTAGCCAGTCCACCCTTGCTATTTTTTCTCCGTTAAACCTTCTTCCAGGGGCCATGAACAGTGACCATGGGTAGAATAGCGGCAATTGCAGACTTCATCGCCATCGCCGAGTGTTTTGGTACGGCAAAAACCGCACCCTATATAGTGTGAAATCAAATAGTCGATTCGGCATACCCCGGGGAACAACCCTGCCGCTCCTT
Organism: Desulfitobacterium sp. LBE; assembly: GCF_007830365.1. Classification (NCBI taxonomy): domain Bacteria; kingdom Bacillati; phylum Bacillota; class Clostridia; order Eubacteriales; family Desulfitobacteriaceae; genus Desulfitobacterium; species Desulfitobacterium sp. LBE. The sequence goes on from NZ_VLKD01000001.1 coordinate 4,857,522, forward strand.
GCTCCTCACACAGCCTTTTCATCCCGCATTGATAAAAATCGATCTCAAAGGTATGCTCATCAATAGCCCTGTAGCGAATTTTATAATCATAGGCATGGAGCTTGTTTTGGTCTGAGTTGATTTCGTGAGCCGGGGCTTTTTTCCGGCCATTCTGACGAAATCTTTATAGAATTCCCTGCCATATTCCTGCTGCAGTCTCTTTTTAGAGGCCCATAATCCCATGTGGAAAATAAACCTGCTGATCATAGGCCAGGGGTCTCCATAGCTGTGATCCAGCTGCAGACGGTGTTGAGGGCTAAAGGCATATTCCCGATATTGCAGTGGCTTTCGGCACTTTCTTCTTTTGTAAATAGGCGGAAGGTTAAGGATTTAACCTTTGTCAAGCAATCTATTTCATTTTTATACATGGACAGAGGGATAAAGTGATCTTCCGCCGCTCCGAGCAGCAAAACATCTTGGGTGATCTGTCCTGACAGAGAGCGGAGATTGTATTTTTTTGCTTCTGCTAAAAAATCATAAGCAGACGGTTGACCGAAGACATATTTTCCTTGTTCAATTCCCCATGCTGCGTAAGGCTCTTTCTCCATCATGGCCTTAGCCAAGCTGTTGACAGCACCTTTGGCATGGGCTTTTATTAAACTGTCTAACACTACCCGAAGCGCCTTAGGGCGTGAAGAGAGGAGGACATCATAAAAATTTTCCATGATGCTCCATGCCACCACTCTTTTAATCCTCTTTTCCCAGGCGGCGCGGAGGGCCAAAAGGGAGCCCAGGGATATGCCGATCAAGGTCACATCCTCAAGACCGAAATAATTTAAAACTGCGCCCACCGGCTTATGCCAATCCAAGGTAAACGGTATTTTTTGTTTATGGATGCATTCCCCTTGGCCGGGGCCTTCAAACAGGTATACTGCAAATCCGAGCTCCTTGCAATAAAGCAAAGCGGGAAGAAATTCTTCCATATAGGAATCAAAGCCGCCATGAATGACGAGGGTACCCAGGCTGCCTGTTTCAGGAGCAGCATAGAAAACGGGCAGACTTCCCTTTTCGTAACCTATATCAATACGCTTAATCCCCTGGCTAGCGATAAAACCGCCATGCACTTCATAAAATAATGCTTTATATTCCCGGTACAACGTTTCCTTAGCGGCGTTGCTTTCATTCATAAAAAACTCCGCCGCCCGGATATAGGCCAAAGCGTTTGGGGTGCGTTTTTCCGCCTTGGCCTTGTCGGCCAAAGAGAGCAAGGTCTCTATCCAGGTGGGAATATCTTTGATTTGGTTCGTCACACTGCGAATCTCGTCCAGTGCGCCACCTGAAAGCATGACCGCCCTGTTCAGCTGGTAATTGAAGTTAGGGTCATGGTGTAAGGGATAGGTTCCTGTCCTGAATTCAAGTGTTTCCATCAAGGTTTACCTCCGAAGGCGTACGGTCATGGGTGACACCCAGTACCGTAAATAACAGGGTTTGAATATCCTTCTGAAAATTATCCTTTAGTTCATCGCTTAAGTTTTCATGCAAGACGCCTGATAGCCCATGGATGATAAAGGGAGCGGCAACCGCAGGATTTTCGACATGAAACACCCCTTCACCATTGCCCTGCTCAATGATTTCCTGAATGATTGGACATAATCTTTGCAGCATATTATCCATCAGCACATGATGCTGCAAGGATGTTATGGCCTCTTCCCCCATCAGGGGAGCAAGTCTGAGGGCATGTTCCTGAAAAGCCGCAAGAGCGCTTTTTACACGTTGCAATAAAGGTACTTCCCCGTTCTGCAGCCCCTCCAGCATATTCCCAATCGTTCCTTCAATGTGGGCATTGAGGGCTTCTTCTAAAAAAGCGTCTTTGGACTTGAAATAATAGTAAAATAAACCGGTGGCAACATTAGCCTGTTGCACTACTTCTTTTATGGAAACCCCCTCGGCCCCTTTGCGCATAAATAAATTCAAGCCGATTCCCAGCAATTCTTGCCGCCGTTCGTCAGGCGCCTTGATCGTTCTTGACAATGAGATCCCTCCTTACTGAATTTGATTCAGTAAGGATAGTATAGTGTACTGAACCAAGTTCAGTCAATGCTTTTTAAAACAGCGGCCTTACGTCGATTGAGAATGGGGATGCTTTCATTCCCTAAGTGCATCTTGAGCAGGCGCAACTGGGCAGAAGGGAAAGGGCTGTCCGAAATAGGTACGCGCGTACCTATTTCGGACAGACTCTTTTTCGAGCTGTTTTTTCCGCTTCCGGGCTGCAGCTGCCGGATACAGGGTAGAGGGCTGCTTGCTTCTGAGTCACGGATGTACTACCGGTTAATAGGGAAGCCTGCGGCTGACAGTGAAGCTTCAGCTTATCCCTCTTCCCCGGGTTAGGATGTGAATTGTTGGAATAAGTCGAAATTTATGGATGAAAAATTGAGCTTTCAGATAGGAATTTGCTGAATCCGTACGGAAATAACTTAGATAGAATTCTTTAGGGTTTGAGAAAGGGTGGATGAGTGAAGGGTGGAAGGTTATTATAAATAATGGTGAATGGGTGAGAGGTTGTTATGAGAAAGGGTGAATGGGTGAGAGGTTGCTATGAGTAATATTGAACAGGCTTATCGCGGCTATGGCTTTGCCGGCCGCGGGCAGAAGAATGGCTGCACTGTGTATCAGCTCAAGGGCGAAGGGGGTTCCGGTGAAATGGTTTGCTATGACATAGCCCCGGGCATCCAAATGTCCTTTAATCAGCTGACGATGGATTCGACGTTTCAATCCATCGCTCCCGTTAAGAAGTTTCTGCAAATTGATTATTGTATCGAAGGCTGCTATGAGGTGGAGTATCAGAATGGGACGGTCAGCTTTTTGGGTGAAGGGGACCTGTGTGTAACCGATCTAAGCAGGCAGGTATTTGTCAGTTCCCGCCTTCCCCTCAGGAAATACCGTGGGGTTACGCTGTTTTTGGAGGTGGAAAAGGCTCAGCATACTTTAGCTGCGGGGTTTCCCCAAGCTGAAATCAACCTGAGTGGGATTGTTGATGAGCTGTGTGGCAAAGAACAGTCCCTGCTTGTCAAATCCAGAGAGGATGTTGAGCGCATCTTCGGCAAACTGAGTGAGGTGGATGAACGGATTCAAGCTCCCTATTACTGGATCAAGACCATGGAGTTGCTCTTGTTCCTGAGCGTGTTGGATGAGGGGCAGAGGCAGCCCCTGAAAATATTTTCCGGGGAGGTAGCCAGGAGTACGAAAGCGGTTTATCACTATATCCTGGAAAATCCCTTGGCCAAAGTGACCATTTCCGAACTGGCCTCTCAGTTCGATATCACGGAATCCAGCCTGAAAAGATGCTTCCGCTCGATTTCCGGCAGTTCCATCGGCACCTTTATGAAGGCCAAACGGATGGAGGCGGCAGCGGAATTGCTGACGGCGGGGGAGAAACTCAGCATCGGCGAAATTGCCGAAAGGGCCGGATATGAGAATCAAAGCAAGTTTTCCGCCGCTTTCAAATCTGTATATGGTGTGACCCCTTTGCTATACCAGAACAGGCATCTATGAGCCGGAACAGGCACCTATGATCCGGAATAAGCATCTATGAGCTGATTGGAGTTTAAATGACCTTATATGGCATAGATTGGGAAGTTTTCCTATGATACAATAATCCAAAATACGGTACTTATTTTGAGAGTGAGCCCCTTGTTGCGGCTCTTTCATTTAAGTCCTTGGTTAGCGGCGGCTAACCAAAAGACGGAGAGGAAGCACGTGCCAATAGGGACATAAAAAATGGAGAGGAAGCATGTGCCGATAGAGACATAAAAAGTGGAGAGGAAGAATGTTCTGATAGGGATAAGTAGCGGTATGACTATCATAAAAGAGCTGTTGCGTTTGGTGGCCGTCATCTTTGGTGTAATTACGTTGAGTTTTTGCCTTCAGCTTTTCACCGGGACCGATCCGGCGGAAATGATCGTGCGCAAGCAGAATATTTTTGCCACGGAGGCACAGATCCAGGCAGTCCGGGAGGAGCTGAAGCTGGATGCCCCCTTTCAGGTGAGGTATCTGGATTACCTGGGGGGTGTGGCCCGGGGGGATCTGGGCACCGCCATCATGAACAGGCGGCCGGTGGCGGAAAATATCAGGGAGGTGCTGCCGGTTACGACAATGCTTATCCTGCTGTCTATGCTGTGGGTGGTCCTGTTCAGCATCGTGGTCGCGGCGGCTGCCGTGCTCAGGAAGGACAGAGCCTTTGACAATGTGACGCGGATCATCTGCATCATAGGAATTTGTGTGCCCAGTTTCTGGTTGGGCCTGATCCTGCTTGCGGTCTTTGCCGTCAGGATTCCGATCTTTCAGGTGATTGCGGATGGGAGCCTGAAGTCCTTTATTCTGCCCTCCATCGCCATGGCCTTCCCGATCACGTGCATTTCCATTCGGGTCTTAAGGGCTTCGGTGCTCAATGAGCTGAACAGCGATTATGTTACGTATGCCAGGGCCCGGGGCTTTACCAATGGCCAGATCATCTATGGGGAGGTTTTGAAAAATGCCCTGCCCCCGGCCATTACTTTGTTTGCACAGTATTGCGCCGCCCTTTTCGGCACTTCGGCCTTGGTGGAAAGTGTTTTTTCCATCCGGGGGCTGGGCATCTATCTGATGGAGTCCTGTGAAAGCATGGATGTCTACGGAATTTCAGGAGCTATTTTGGTCTGTGCGGTGCTGTTTGTGCTGTTTAATATAGCGGCGGATCTTTTGTCCAGCGCGGTTTGCCCTGCATACGGGAGGAAAAGGATATGAAAAGAAACAAGCAGATCCTGGCGGGGCTGATTCTGATCGGTTTTTTTGTTCTGATGGCCTTGGCGGCTCCCTGGCTGGCGCCTCATGATCCCAACACCACCAACCTTGCCCTGAAGAATGGGCCGCCTACGGCAGCATATCCTTTAGGCTGCGACCAGTTGGGCAGATGCGAGCTTTCCCGGTTGCTTTATGGAGCCAGATATTCCCTCGGTTTATCCGTGCCCGTTCTGATCGCCCTGGCGGCTTTTTCCCTGTTTGCCGGCAGCTATGCCAGCTATCGGGGGGGCATTTGGGATGGAGCGGTCCGGATCTTCTGCGATATTTTCATGGCCTTTCCTTTAATTGTCATCGCTATGGCCTTGGTATCCACCATAGATAATTCGGTGGCCAGCATCATTGTGGCCATCGGCATTTCCATGACGGCCTGGTTTCTGCGTATGGTTCGCTCCTACGCCAAAACGGAATGCGGCAAAGAGTATATGGAATCGGCCCGGATTGCCGGGGCCTCTGAGCTGCGGGTTGTGGTGCGGCATTTAATCCCCAATGTGTTTCCCCAGTTCGTTGTCTATTTCACAACCGGGATTGCCACAGCGATTATAGCCGTTTCCGGCTTTGCCTTTTTGGGTGTGGGCCTGATCGCGGGAACGCCGGAATGGGGGGCCATGCTCAATGAGGCCCGCAACAGTATCTATACCAACCCCGGTTTGATTGTCTATCCCGGGATTTGCCTGATAATTTGCTGTGCCGGCTTTAACCTGCTGGGTGAAGGCCTCAGGGATACCATCGGGAAGGAGGGGGAAAGCCATGTCCCTTGAGGTAAAGAATTTACAGATTTCACTGGCCGGAGGCCAACGGGTGGCCCAGGATATTTCTTTTCCCATCAAAAAAGGTGAAATGGTTTCCATTGTCGGCAGCTCAGGGGCGGGAAAGACAACCTTGTGCAAGGCGGTTATGGGCCTGTTGGGAGGGAACTACCAGGCAGAGGGAGTTATTGATTACGGCGGGGAAAACCTCCTGACTTTGTCCAGAGCGCGTCTGGCCCGGATTTACGGCAAGGACATCTGCTATATCATGCAAAACCCTATGACTGCCTTCAACCCCTCTTTGCGGATAGGCAGACAGCTGGAGAAGACCTTTCTTCAGCATCATCCCCAAGGCTCCAGGGGGGAGGTCTTGCCCAGGGCGGCCCCTATCCTGCGCCGCCTGGGCATAGAGGATACAAAACGGGTCTGGCAAAGCTATCCCTTTGCCCTTTCCGGGGGGATGCTGCAAAGGCTGATGATCGTGGCGGCTTTGCTGAACGAGCCCCGTCTGCTGATTGCGGACGAAGTGACCACGGCCATTGATGCCTGCAACCGGATGGAGCTGATGAAGGAGCTGCGCATGCTCTGCCATGAGGGAATGTCAGTGTTGTTTGTGACTCACGATTTGCGTTCGGCGGCCTGTTCGGAGCGCATCCTGATTATGAGTCAGGGGAGAATCATCGAGTCCGGGCCTACGGAGCAGATCTTCAATGACCCGCAGAAGGAGTACACAAAACATTTGCTGTTGGCCTGCCGGCTGGAGAGGAGGTCATGAGGATGATCGAAGTGCGGGATTTAAGTTGTATATTTTCCGGGGGCATCCTGTCGGGAGGGACATTAACCGCTGTATCGCCCCTCAGTGTCAGCTTCCGGAAGGGAGGGCGGTACGCCATTGTGGGGGAATCCGGTTCCGGCAAGACCACCCTGGCCAGGATGATGGCCGGCTTGCAGAAACCCCATGGGGGCAATGTGTATGTGGAGGGAAGGCCGGTGTTTGGCCGGCATAGAGCGGGCAAAAGCCACTTCAAGCAGGTGCAGTTGATTCAGCAGAATTCTGCCGGGGCCTTAAACCCCAAAATGACCATCGGCAAAGCCATTGAGGAGCCCCTGCTGTGTTTTTTCCGGCTGAACAGGCAGGAACGCCGGAAGCGGTGTGCAGAATTGCTGGCTCTCTGCAACCTCCCGGCGGACTATTACCGACGCCTGCCCTCGGAATTATCGGGCGGGGAACAAAAAAGGGTAGCTATTGCCAGGGCTTTGGCTGCGGAACCCGCTTGTCTGATTTTTGATGAAGCGACCAATGGTTTTGATTTGCCCTTAAGGAAGAAGATCATGGAAGAAATTCTGGATTTACAGGAAAAGCTCAGTTTTACCTTGATTTTTATTACCCATGATATGGAGCTGGCCCTGGCGGCGGCAGACGACATTCTGGTGATGCGGGATTCGGTGCTGGTCGAGCAGGTGCCCTTCGGGGGGGATTACGCCGTGTTTCAGAATCCATACACGAAGGTGCTGCTGGCGGCCAGCGGCATAGCTGAGCCGGTAAATCAATATGAAAGGAATGCTTAGCAATGAAGATGAACATGAAGATAAAGATGAGGACGAAAAGATGGTTGGCGGTTGTATGGTCCGGGGTGCTGGTGTTTTCGCTGGCCGCTTGTTCTCAGGACGTCAGCCATCAAGGAGGCTCACAGACTTCCGGCTCAGGGGAGCAGGCCGTTCATTTGAATCTGCCCGAGAGCTGGGGCTTTGAGTCATTCTACCCTGTCATTACCCCCGCCAATTCATCAAGCGGCTATGGGATCACTTATTATCTGACCAGTTTTTACGATACTCTGGTCACTTATGATGAGAAGGGTGAGTTGGCCGGACTGCTGGCGGAGGAATGGTCTGTGAGCACCGACGGCAAGGTCTATACCTTTAAACTCCGGGAAGGGGTGAAATTCTCCGACGGAACCCCGTTGACTGCCGAGGATGCAGCCCGCTCCCTGCTGGCGGTTCCGGTCAATTTGGGCCAATATAACGGCGGCTATGGCAAGCTGTCCACTATTATTGCCGATGCTGTGGCCAAGGACGATCATACGGTGGAATTGCATCTGACCCAGCCTTATTACAGCACCTTGCGGGATTTATGCCTGGCCAACCCCTTTGCCATCGTGTCCAGTGAGCAGCTCAACGGGGATCTGACGGCGAAAACAAGCTTCAACACGGTAAGTTATGGAACAGGGCCTTATATGTACGGGGGGGACGGAGACGGCAAAAAGTATACCTTTGTGAGAAATCCTCATTACTGGGGAGAGCGGCCGGATGTGGACAGTTTCACCATCAAGGTGATTGCTGATAACGATGCCAAGGTGCTGGCCCTGAAGAACGGCGAACTGGATTTTATGTCGGGTATTGCCAAAGTATCCTCGGAAAGCTATCAGGAAATGAAAAACACCAAGGGCTTTGGCGCCGCGGTGGATAAGGCCCCCACTCAAACCTATTATCTGGGCTATAACCTGAAGAATCCCCTGTTCGCGGAGCAAGTGGTCAGGGAAGCCATGGCCGCCGCTATTGACAAAGGGAATATAGTGGAGGGGATTTTCGGCGGCATTCATGAGCAGGCGGATACTTTCTTTGCCCAATCCCTGCCCTATTGCGATGTGGAGCAAACCACCTATGAATTTGACCTGGCCAAGGCCAACCGTTTGCTGGATGATGCCGGCTATGTGGATAAGGACGGGGACGGTATCCGCGAGATCAACGGAACCAGACTGGCCGCTGAGTTTGTCTATCAGACCGAGTCCGTAGCCAACAATGATATGGTGGTTTATCTCTGCGATCAGTTTAAAAAGATTGGCGTGGAATTGACGCCGAAATCAGCCCCGATGATGGAGTGGTATGCCATGATTACGGGAGGACAGTACGGAGTGACTGTTTTCAAAACCCAGGGAGGCTATTATGATCCGGCGAATATTGTCAGCGCTATGAATCCCAGCCAGTCCATGGACCCCATCATCATGCAGGCCGGTGGGTTTTTGCCGGATGGTGTGAATCTGATCAATGAAGTAAATTCAACAACGGATGAGGCCAGAATAGAGGAGATTTATGCCACTATTCTAAACACCATCGCGGATAATTGCCTTATGACCCCCCTTTATTACACCCATCAGGTCGCCTTGTATAATGATAAGGTTGCCGGCTATGATTTCCCGGGAGATGCCAGCTTCACCTCCATTCAGAACATAAGGGCGGCCAAGTAAAGGACGGCAGGACGGCGCGAAAGCGAGACAGCAAGGACAACGAGGGAGAAGGACACGAGACAGAAGGACAGCGAGACAGCAAGGACCATGAACCATAAAGAACCATAAGGACGGGGAAATGTTATGAATCAGCAATCAAGCGGGATAAAACGGCTTCTTGAATTTACCGGCCCCAGCCGGGGGCTGCTCACCCTATCCCGTATCTTATCCGGGATCAGCGCCCTGTTTATCCTGGGACCGTTTCTGTGTGTCTACTTTGCCGCCAAGGATTTGCTGGATGTCTTTGCGGGGGGCTCCCTGGACACGGAGAGCCTTGTCCGGTGGGGAGTGCTGGCCCTTATCCTGGAGTTGATCGGGCTGGCCCTCTATTTTGCGGCCCTGCTTTGCTCCCATGTGGTGGCTTTCCGCACGGAAAAGAATTTAAAGATGGCCGCCCTCACCCATCTGGCCAAAATGCCCCTGGGCTATTTTGATCGGAATCCCAGCGGCAAGCTGCGTAAAATTATTGATGACAACAGCTTTCAGACCCAGACCTTTATCGCCCACCAGCTCCCGGATTTAGTGGGGGCTCAGGTTACCATGGCCGCCAGCCTCGTCCTCATGCTGCTCTTCGACTGGCGGGTGGGTCTGCCGCTGCTGCTGCTGTTTGGGGTGGGCTTTTACCTGCAAGGCTCCCTGAACGGCAAAGACAGCATGAAGTTTATGCAAAGCTATCAGGACGCTTTGGAGACCATGAATCATGAGGCCGTAGAGTATATAAGAGGGATCTCGGTGGTCAAAGTCTTCGGGCAGACGGTGCATTCCTTCAGCAAATTCAATGCCGCTATCCAATCCTATCGGGATGACGCCCTGGCCTTTACCATGTCCTGTAAAAAAGGGATGGTGGCCTTTAACTCCATCGTCAATGCCAGCTTTCTGGTGCTGGTTCCGGCGGCCTTGCTCATCGGGCTGGTTTCTCCCGATTTGCCGGGCTTTATGCAGAGCTTTCTGTTTTACCTGATCTTTTCGCCGGCCTGTGCCGTCATGCTTAACAAAATCATGTATATGACCAGCTACAAAATGCAGGCCGAGGAATCCATGCGCAGGATTGATGGGATTCTGAGCGCCGAGCCCCAAAGGGAAGCGGCCCGGCCCCAGACGGCCGGCGGCCATGAGATCTCCTTCGCAGACGTCACCTTCAGATATGAGGGGACGGACCATCCGGCGGTATCCCACCTCAGCTTCGTCGCCAAGCCGGGGACCACAACGGCCTTGGTGGGACACTCCGGTTCCGGTAAGAGCACCACGGCCAGCCTGATCCCCCGTTTTTACGATGTTCAGGAGGGTGTGATTAGGATCGGCGGGGTGGACATCAGGGAGATGGCCTCTGAGGATTTGATGAAAAAGGTGGCCTTTGTCTTTCAGAACCCCAGGCTGTTCAAGGATACCCTGCTGGCCAATATTTGCGCCGCCCGGCCGGAGGCCACCAGGGAGGAGGCCTTGCAGGCGGCCCATCTGGCCCAATGCGATGATATTTTAGCCAAGCTGCCCCAAGGGATCGATACGGTGGTGGGCAGTAAGGGGGTTTATCTCTCCGGCGGTGAGACCCAGCGGATTGCCATCGCCAGGGCGATTCTGAAGGACGCTCCCATCGTCCTGCTGGACGAGGCCACCGCCTATGCCGATCCGGAGAGTGAGCAGCAGATTCAGCAGGCCTTTAAGGGGCTTACCAAGGGCAAAACAGTGGTCATGATTGCCCACCGGCTGTCCACGGTGCGGGATGCCGAACAGATTGTGGTGATGAAGCAGGGGGGGATTGTGGAAAAGGGGACCCACGACGGACTGGTGGCTCAGGGAGGGGAATATGCCCGGATGTGGGATAACTACACAAAATCCACCCAATGGCATATTGGAGGCGAGGTAAAGTCATGCTGAAGCGTATGTTTGCCCTGAGCGATCAGGGGGCAAGGGATTTAAACAAAGGGATCGCCGCCACCACCCTCAGCAATATCGTCCTGATTCTGCCGGTCAGCCTGCTGATCCTGGTGGTCATGGAGCTGCTCAATGGGATCGGGGGGGAAACCGCCGGACTGCAGAGGACCGTTTCCTGGATGCCCTTGTATGGGGTGCTGACAGTGGTGCTGTTCGCCATGGTCTTTGCCAGCCAATGGCTGCAGTACAACAAGACCTATACGGTGGCCTATCAGGAAAGCGCCAACCGCAGAATTGTGCTGGCGGAAAAGCTCCGCAAGCTGCCCTTATCTTTTTTCGGGCAGAAGAATCTGGCCGATTTGACGGCGACCATTATGGGGGATTGCACAGCCCTGGAGCGGGTCTTTGCCAACGCTATTCCCCAGCTGTTGGGAACAATCTTTATGTTTATACTGACGGTTCTTGGCTTAATTATCCTGGATTGGCGGTTGGGCCTGTGCATTGCCCTGCCGGTGCCGGTGGCCGCCCTGGTGGTCATCGCCGCCCGCCAAGCCCAGCAGAAAGCGGAAAGAGCTAATCTGGACGCCAAGCGCACCGCTTATGACGGGGTCCAGGAATATCTGGAGACGATTGGGGAGCTTAAAGCCTGCTCCCGGGAAAAAGAGTATCTGGAGGGGCTGGAACAAAAGCTGGATCAAGTGGTGCGCTGCTCCTTCCGCAATGAGCTGGCCCCGGGGGCGGCCACTACGGCAGCCCAGTTTATCTTGCGCTTCGGCCTGGTGGCGGTGCTGCTGGTGGGGGGCTACCTGGTTGCCAAGGGTTCCCTGTCCATTCCCATGTTCATCCTCTTCCTGTTGTTTGCCGGCCGGATTTATGATCCTTTCACCAGTTGCTTTATGATGCTGGCGGAAGTCTTTTCCTCCCTGGTCAGTGTGGGGAGAATGAAGCAGATCGACGCCACACCGGAGCAGACCGGGGACCCGGTTTGCAACAACCAGGGATATGATCTGGAGTTCGACGGGATCGTGTTCTCTTATAACGATGAACCCGTACTAAACGGGATTTCCTTCCTGGCCAAACAGGGGGAGATCACAGCCCTGGTGGGCCCCTCGGGCAGCGGGAAATCCACCATTTCCAGACTGGCCGCCCGTTTCTGGGATGCGGATTCCGGCCGGATTACCCTGGGCGGAGTGGATATAACCAGGGTCGAGCCGGAAACTCTGTTCCGGAATTTCGCCATTGTCTTTCAGGATGTGATGCTGTTTGATGATACGGTCATGGAGAACATCAGGCTGGGCCGCCGGGAGGCCACGGATGAGGAAGTCAGGGCGGCTGCCCGGGCTGCTCAGTGCGAAGAATTTATTGAGCGTCTGCCGGAAGGCTACCGGACGAACATCGGCGAAAACGGCAGCGCTTTGTCGGGCGGGGAGCGGCAGCGTATTTCCATTGCCCGGGCGCTGTTGAAGGATGCGCCGGTTGTCCTGCTGGATGAGGCCACGGCTTCCATGGACGCTGAAAGTGAAACCCTGGTCCAGGAGGCCTTGTCGGTCTTGTTGAAAAATAAAACCGTGATGGTCATTGCCCATCGGATGAGGACCGTGGCCAATGCGGATAAGATTGTGGTTCTGGACAAGGGCCGCATCCGTGAACAGGGCACTCCGGCCCAATTGATCGAGCAAGGCGGGCTTTATGCCCATTTGGTATCCCTTCAGCAAATTTAGGTCTTGTGGGGGCAGGGCCCATTTTTTTAAAGAAAAAGTTAGTTTGTACTAACTTTTGGGAATGGTTGGGAGGTGACGAAGAGAAGGCATGATGAGCAATCCCTATTTTGTAAGGACCTTCAAGGGAGCGGCCCGCAACAGACTTTTTTTGTTTCCCTATGCAGGGGGCGGAGCCTCGGCTTTCCATTCCTGGCAAAAGCATTTTACAGACACAGAGATTCTTCCGGCCCACTATCCGGGCCGGGAGACCAGAATCAAGGAAAGGCCGCTGGAAAGCCTGACCCTGCTGGTTGAGGAATTGTGGGCCGGGATGGAGCCCCTGCTTAGGGATGGGACCCCCTATTACCTATTCGGACACAGCCTCGGTACGAAAGTGGCTTATGAACTGGCCCTGCTGATCCGGCAAAGGAATCTTCCCTGCCAGCCCGAGGGAATGATTATCGCCGCCGGAAAAGCCCCCTGCCTCAAGGAAACCCATCCCATTCATCAGTTGGATGATGCTCATTTTGTCCGGGAAATCGGCAGGTTTTCAGCCACACCTCCTTCCATCCTGGACTCCCCGGAATTGATGAGCCTTTTCCTGCCCACCCTCAGGGCGGATTTCCGCCTGGACGAAACCTATCACCGCCGGGAGATCGAAAAGGTTAAGTGCCCGATTCTGACTCTGATGGGGGATCAGGACCCGGAGCTTACCCTTGATGAACTACTGATGTGGAGAAATTATACCCAGGGTGACTTTGCTGTTCAGATCGTGGCCGGGGCACATATGTTTATTCTCAGCAATAAAGAGGCTGTGCTCAGGATACTCCAGGACTATCTGGGCTCATGAACACCCATGGGGAGCGGTTTAAGCTATATCACATCACCGGCAGTGAGGAAGTGGTCACTCCTGAAGTAAAAGAGGGGCTGAACAAGGGGATCCCCCAGCTCTTTCTCGTTAATACCATCAGGGAGGCGTGCCGAATGGAAAGCTTCCGGTATCTAACCAAAGGGGAGGAGCGGCTGCTTGGCTCCTACAGGAAAGAGTCTGATCGAAACAATTACCGGGTGACCCATAGTATTGTCAACTCTATCTATGCCAATTTATTGCATTGCGGGATTGAGGAGCTGCCTTTCCGGCGGGGAAAGCATCAAAAGCCCTTGATAAGCAATGATTTGAATTATCACTATAACCTGGCCCATTCGAAAAACTTTGCCCTGGTGGGGCTCCATGGCCGGGAGCTGGGGGTGGATATCGAGTTCATTGATGAAGGGCTGGACTATACAGCCATTGCCCGGGGCCTGTTCACCCGGGAAGATCGGGAATACATACAGAGGGAGCCCAGGAATTTCTTCAGGCTTTGGGTGGCCAAGGAATCTTATCTGAAATTCAGGGGAACAGGGTTTTACAGTGATCTGAAAGACCTTGCCGTCAAAGGGGAAGAAGAGGGGAGGATCATCCTGCTGGACAAAAGCAGGGGGTCCTGTCACCCGGTCTTTATGGCGGAGCATCTGTCCTGCAGCATAGGATTCAGTTGTCTGTAAAGGAAAGTGCCTGTAGAGGGGAGTGTCTGTAGAGGAAAGTGCTGTAGAGGAAAGTGCTGTAGAGGAAGGTGTTTGTAGAGGAAAGTGTTTGTAGAGGAAAATGTCTGCAAGGGAAAGTGCCTGGAGAAGAAATTGTCTGTAAAAGAAAGTGGGGGAGTTCATGACTGGAAGTCTAAAGGAGAGTCTGGAAAGCTTCTATGCCGCCAAGGTGTGGGAAGATATGACCCTGGGCAAAGCGCTGTCGGCTTGGAGCGAAAACTATGGGGACAACATCGCCTTAACCGAAGCGGACCGGCAAGTGACCTATCAGGAGCTGGAAAGGGAAGCCGGGAGAATAGGGGCCGGTTTGCAAAGGCGGGGATTTGGCAAGGGGGATAAGATCGTCTTGCAGATTCCCAACTCCATTGAGTTTGTCGTCAGCGCTTTTGCCCTGTTCAAATTAGGAGTTATCCCCGTCATGGCCCTGCCGGCCCAGAGAAAAACAGAGATCAAAGGGATTATGGAAAAATCCGGAGCCAAAGGGTATGTGATCAAGGATAATTACCTGGGATTTGACTATAAAAGCCTGGCCAGGGAAATCTGCCGGGAGAGCCAAACCCCTCCGGCGGTGATCGTCATTGGCCAAAGTGACGAATTTATCGCTTATGAGGATTTGCGGGAAGGCCCGGAATTAAGTGATGAACCGGAGATCGGCTCCGGGGAGGTGGGGTTGTTTTTATTATCGGGAGGAACAACGGGAATCCCCAAGCTGATTCCCAGGAGGCATGCCGATTATCTCTATGTGGCGCAAAAGACGGCGGAGCGCTGCCGCCTGGATCAGGAGTCCGTCTATTTGGCGGCCCTGCCGGTGGCCCACAATTTTCCCCTGGGTTGCCCAGGTTTGCTGGGTACCCTGACTGTTGGCGGCAGGGTCGTGATTTGTCCGGTGGCCAGCCCGGACGAAATCATCCCCCTGATTGAGGAGGAAGGGGTGACTATAACCGGCCTGGTGCCGGCCCTGGCCCATATGTGTATTGAGTTTTTGGAGCTGGATGACGGGTACGACATCTCTTCCCTTAAAGTCATCCAGGTGGGGGGAGCGGTCTTGGATTCCTATTTAGCCGCCCGGATCGAAAAGGCCTTTGCCTGTACCCTGCAGCAAATATTCGGAATCGCCGAAGGCTTGATTTGTTGTACGGATTTGGCAGACGGGGAGGAGATCCGGTATCACACCCAGGGGAAACCCATCTCGGCATACGATGAAATATTGATTGTGGATGACAAGGGCAGAGAGGTCCCGGAGGGGGAGTATGGTGAGCTGACGGTCAGGGGTCCCTATACCATCTATGGCTACTATAACCTTGAAGAAGTCAACCAAAGCTGCCTGTCGGACCAGGGCTACTTTAAAACCGGAGACAAAGCCCGCTGGCAGAATGGCAATCTCCAAGTGGCAGGAAGGCTGAAAGAGATGATCAACCGGGCCGGGGAGAAAATCACCCCGTCGGAGCTGGAAGAGCTGCTGCTGAGACATGAAGACATAGGGGATGTTCAAGTGGTGGGGATTGAGGATCAGGAGCTGGGGGAGAGGATTTGTGTCTTTATCCTGGCTCAGAACAAGGGGCTGACGCTGAATGGGCTGCGGAATTATTTAGTGGGGCAGCAGGTGGCTTCATACAAACTGCCGGATCAGCTTGTTTATTTGGAAGCCTGGCCCCTCACCAATGTAGGGAAAATCGACAGAAAGCAATTAAGGGTCTTGGGAACACAGAGGTAAGCAGGAGGTTTTTCATGGAACATAAGGATCTAAAAACAGCGGCCATGGAGTTTGTGGTCCAAAAAGTCCGGGACCTGTTGGCCGCGGAGCAGATCGCCGCCCATAGCAACCTCATTGAGGAGGGGCTCAGCTCCCTCATGATCATGCAGATTGCCGGCGGCCTCCGCAAATACAAGCTGAAGATTTCCTTTGCCGCTTTAATTGAGAAGCCTACCCTGAGGGGCTGGGCGGAGCTCATCAACAAGGCAAAGATCAGGGAAGCCGGGAAGGTCCCGGAAGGGGCGGCGGAACGGGCAGTGGAAAGGGCGGCGGAAGAATCAGGGGGAGAGCCCGGAGGTCAATTCCCCCTTACGGATGTGCAATATGCCTACTGGGTGGGCAGGGATGACGGTCAGCCTTTAGGCGGTGTAGGATGCCATGCTTATCTGGAATTTCATGGACAGTTTATCGATCCCTTAAGGCTGAAGCAGGCCTGGAATGCTCTGCAGAGACATCATCCCATGCTGAGGGCGAAATTCTTCCCCAATGGCCGGCAGGCCATCATGCCTTCCCCTTACAGTGAGGAGATGGAGGTGTTTGATCTGGGGGGATTGGCCCCGGATGAGCTGGAGGAAGAGCTTTTATCCATAAGGTCCGCTCTGTCCCACCGCAAACTCAGGGTGGAGGAAGGTGAGGTGGCCGGCCTTGCTCTGGCTCTCCTTCCGGACAACACCGGCAGGCTTTTCCTCGATGTTGACCTGCTGGTCGCCGATGTTTTAAGCCTCAGCCTGATCATCCGGGATCTGGCGGAAGCTTATCTGGGGAAGAAGCTTGCCGAACCGCCGGAATATACCTTTCAGGATTATATCCGCAGCAGAGAAGCGGAATCCGCACACCAGGACCGGGAGGAAGATAGAGGGTTTTGGGAAGGCAAGCTGCAGGCCATGGACTGGGCAGGGCTGCGGATGCCCCTGCAAACCAAGCCTGAGTTGATCGGCAAAACCAAATTCAGCAGAAGGCAGGTCAGCGTAAGCCGGGAGGATTGGCAAAGAATCAGGCAAACCGCAGCCCGCTACCAGTTCACCCCCTCCATGCTCCTGCTGACCGCCTATGCCCTCGTCCTGGAAAGATGGTGCAGCCAGGAGAGCTTTTTCATCAATATTCCCTTATTCAACCGGGATCTGGAGGACGAGAGGATCAGCACCATGGTGGCGGATTTTACCAATCTCCTGCTGGTTGAATTCAGGAGAAAACCCCGGGAAACCTTTCTCATGACCATGGAACGGGTTAAGAGCACATTTTTGGAGAATGTTGCCCACAGCGGTTATTCCGGTGTGCGTGTGCAAAGAGATCACTTTGGGAAGATGGGGGGGATGGGTTTTGTGGCGCCGGTTGTGTTCGCCTGCAACATCGACTACCCCCTGGAGACCCCCTTATCCCGTCAGGCCTTTGGCAAGGTGGGCTATATGGTGTCCCAGACACCCCAGGTATGGCTTGATTTTCAAACCTATGTCCATGATGAAGAGCTGATGCTCTGCTGGGATGCGGTGGACGAATTATTCCCCGGGGGTTTACTGGATGATATGTTCGGCGCCCTCCAGGACCTGATCCAGGGGCTGGCCCAACATGATGACTGGAATCAGGAGTTTGATGTCCTGCCCCCGAGGCAGCAAGTTCAACGGGCCGGGGAACTGGCAAAGCTTCTTCCCTTAAATCCTCCCTCCAGGACTCTGCTTGACGACTTCCTGAGTCATGTCCGCCAAAACCCTGACAGCATCGCCCTTATCGACAGCGGGACTCAGAGGGAGGTCACTTACGGGGAATTATACCGCAGGGCATTGGCCGTGGCTGGATTATTGGTCCGGAAGGGAGTCCAACCCGGCGACTATGTCGGCATTTTCCTGCCAAGGGGATGCGGACAGATCTATGCCATATTGGGTATTCTCATGGCCGGCGGGGCTTATGTTCCCATCGGCATTAACCAGCCGGAGGAGCGGCGGCGGAAGCTGTATAAGCAGATCGGCTTAAAAGCGCTGGTAACCCATAGAGAAGCTTTCCCCGGCGGGCCTCCGGATCATGAAGGTATCCTGGTGGTGGGGCCGGAAGCGGGGATGGATAGAAAGGGGAGCGATAGAGAGGGGATGGACACAGGAGGCCTGGAGGTGGGGACAGACACAGGAGGTCTGGAAGTGGGGACGGACAAAGGAGGCCCGGAAATGGGGACAGACAAAGGAGGTCTGGAAAAGCCGGTCATGGCTTCCCCACAGGACAGCGCTTATGTCATTATGACCTCCGGAAGTACCGGGAGCCCCAAAGGAGTGGAGATCAGCCATGAGGGAGCGGTGAATACCATTGAGGATATCAATGGCAAATTCGGGATATCAGCCAGGGATTCGGTCCTGATGGTTTCCGCCATCGATTTTGATCTTTCGGTGTACGATCTCTTTGGCATGCTCTCGGCGGGGGGCAGGGTCATTGTCCTGGACGAAGAGAACTATAAAGATCCTGATGTCTGGCTGAGGCTTATGCAACACTATTCCCTATCGGTTTGGAATTCGGTTCCGGTCCTTTTTGATATGCTGGTGACCATGGCGGAGCAGCGGGGTGCGCCTGTTGACTTAAGGCTGGTCATGCTTTCCGGCGATTGGATAGGGCTTGAGCTGCCCCGGCGATTCTATGCTCTGAACAGAAAGGCCACGGTGGTGGCCCTGGGAGGGGCGACGGAGGCTTCCATATGGTCCAATTATCAGGTTGTGCCAAAGAGGCTGCCCCCGGACTGGATCACCATTCCTTATGGTCACCCCTTAAAAAACCAGATCTATAAGGTCATGGACCCTTGGGCCAGGGTCTGCCCCAATTATGTGGCCGGGGAACTTTGGATAGGGGGAGCCGGGGTGGCCAAAGGCTATAGGGGTGATGAAGCCTTGACCGGGCAGAAATTTAAAACGGACACCATCCCCTGGTACAAAACTGGTGATTCAGGAAGAATGTGGGAAGACGGCACCATTGAATTATTGGGCAGGCTGGACAATCAAGTCAAAATCAAGGGTCACCGCATTGAGACCGGAGAAGTGGAAAGTGCCCTGATGAAGCTGCCCCATGTGGCCAATGCTGTGGTGTGCCTCAGCGAAGAACATGGGGATCAGGTGCTGGCGGCCTATCTGGTGGCCAAGGAAAAAAGGTATCTGGAGAGCGAGGGGGTAAAAGAGGCTCTGGCAGACTGCCTTCCCCATTATATGATCCCGGCGGTCTATGTTTGTGCCGGGGAGCTGCCTTTAACGGTCAATGGAAAACCTGACAAGAAACAGATCCGTGAGCTGTTAAAGAACCGTTGGCAGAAGAGGTCTTTCTCGCCGCCGCAGGGGGAAATGGAAGAGCAGATAGCCAAAGTGTGGCAGGAGGTGCTGCACAAAAAAGAGATATCCCGCCATGATAATTTCTTTAAATTAGGGGGGGATAGTCTGAAAGCGGTGGAGATCGTCACCAGAGCAGGAGCGGTGTTAAAGCTTCCCCTGATGATATCCATCCAAACCCTGTTCCGCTTCCCCACCCTGGGGGAATTTGCCCTGGAAATAGCCAAGCTGGGCAGCGGCTATGAAGAAGAGATCATCTGAAGAAGTTCATGAGCTAGGTTAGAGGAGGTTGCCGTCAATGACGATTGAAAAAAGAATGAAGGAATTCCGCAACCAGGGGATTGTTTTATGGCCTGAAGGGTCAGCCTTGAAATTCAAAGCGCCGAAAGGTGCGGTTACGGAAGAGATAAGAGGCTTTTTAAAAGAAAATAAACAAGGGATTATCCAGTACCTGGAGGGGAACCAGCAGGCCGGTTTGGCCAGGAACACGGGGGGCCGGTTCAATAAGTTTCCTTTGACCGATATCCAGAATTCTTATGTGGTGGGCCGCAATAAGCACTATGAATTAGGCGGGGTGGCCTGCCACGGCTATCTGGAAATCGAGTTTGAGGAAATTCTGGATATGAGGAGGCTGGAGGCGGCCTGGAATAAGGTCATCCAAAAGCATGATATGCTGCGGGCCATCGTCTACGATGTGGGATACCAAATCGTTCAGGAAACGGTTCCCCTGATAAGGATTCCGGTCCTTGATCTGGGCGGGGAGAGGAATGACCAGGGCCGGGAAGCCCTGCGGGAAAGCCTGGCCCATAAGCAATACCCCTTGGGCCGGTGGCCCATGTGCGAGGTGGCGGTCAGCCTGGATGCCGAAAAATCAGTGGTCCATTTTTCAGTGGATATGCTGATCGCTGATTTTTCCAGTATGAACATTATCCTCAATGATCTGGAGCATTTTTACAGAAACCCTGAGGGGCCCATCAGCTACCCCACCCTTTACCGGGATAGTGTCATATATCAAAATGACCGGAAGAGGCTGAATCCCCGGGAGCGGCAGGCCGCCGAAGCCTATTGGGAGCAAAAGCTGCCTTCTCTGGGCGAAGCCCCGGAGCTTCCGGTCATCAAGAAAACCGGACTGACGGAGCATACGTTTTCCCAAAAGAAGCTGTTCCTGGAGAAGGAAAGGTGGCAGGCCTTTTGCGAGCGAGCCAAAGAGGCTCAGATTACTCCCTCCGTGCTGGTCATGGCGGCCCTGGCGGAAGTGACCGCCTTATGGTCCTCAAGCCATAAGTTCAGCATCAACACAACCATCTTCAATCGTCCGCCCCTTGCCGAAGATATCCAGCAGGTTGTGGGGGATTTTACCGATGTCATCGTTTCTTCCATCGATCTGGATTTCAGTATTCCCTTCAGCCAAAGGGCCCAGGCTATCCAAAAGGATCTTTGGGCGGATTTGGAACACAGCGCTCTGTCCGGGGTGGAAGTGCTCAGAAAAATGACCAAAGAGCGTAAAAAGAATATCATTATCCCGGTGGTTTTCACAAGTACGGCAGGGATTGCCGGCAAGGAGGACGCCACGGTCCGCAGAAGGGTCCGCTACAAGATCAGCCAAACTCCCCAAGTGTATCTTGACTGCCAGGTAGCGGATGAAAATGGCGGGGCGAAAATAAATTGGGATGTCAGGGATGGGGTTTTTGAAGAGCCGGTGCTCAACGACATGTTTGAGAGTTTTTCCCGCTTAATCAGCTCCCTTTGTGATCCTGAGCAGCAGGTTCTGGCAGATCATTTTCCGGTGGAATTGCCCCTGGGAACCAGGGAAGTAAGAAAGATCATTAACGCCACGGCCAGGGAGTATCCTCCCCGGATGATGGAGGAGGGGTTCCTTCATTCCCTGAGGCACTATCCCAACAAGACGGCGTTGATCACAGACCGGGAGGAGTTTACCTATGCATCCTTTTCCCGCTATGTGAAGACCGTGGTGGATCTGTTGAAAAAACAGGATGTGCAGCCCGGGGACAGGGTGGGCATCAGCATCGATAAAAACCAATGGCAGATCGCGGCGGTCATGGCCGTCCTGTTGGTGAAGGGGACCTATGTGCCCATTGATGTCCACCAACCCTCTGCCCGCCGGGAAAAAATCATGAGGGGAGCCGGCATTAAAGTGCTGTTAATCCAGGATGAGGGCTGCTCTCCCCGGGAGGGCCGTATCGCCCGGGAAGGCAGCCCTGCCCAGGAAGGCTGCCCACCCTGGGAAGGCTGCACCACCGTCAATCTGCAGGAAGTGTCCTTGGGAAGTGAGCCTTTGGATGTCTTTACCCCCGATCCCGATTACGACCGGCCGGCCTATATTATCTTCACCTCCGGGACCACCGGGGAGCCCAAAGGGGTGGTTATTTCCCACCGGGCGGCTATGAATACCATCATGGATGTCAATCACCGCTATGGAATAGACGAATCCGATGTGTTTCTTTGCTTAGCCAATCTCTCCTTTGATCTGTCGGTCTATGATATTTTCGGCTGCTTTGCGGCGGGGGGCACCTTGGTTATGCCCGCTTCGTCACAGATCAGGGACCCCAAATATTTGTATGATCTGATCCTGCTGAACCGGATCAGTGTATGGAACTCGGTTCCGGCACAAATGCAGATGGTGGTCAATTATCTGGAATCTGTGGAGAGCATGAAGAAGAAAACCTCCTTGAGCAAGGTGTTTTTATCCGGGGATTGGATACCGGTCAACCTGCCTGGGCGCATTGGCGCCATGTTTCCCCAGGCCAGGGTGGTCAGCATGGGCGGGGCCACGGAGGCCTCCATTTGGTCGATTTATTATGATATTGCCAAAGGTGAAGTCTTTGGGAAAAGTGTTCCCTATGGGAAGCCCATGGCCAATCAAAGGTTCTATGTGCTGAACGGTGAGGGGCGGCCCTGCCCGGATTATGTGGAGGGGAACCTGTATATAGCCGGTGATGGCTTATCCCTGGGGTATTTGAACGATGAGAAGCTGAACGGGGAAAAGTATGGCAGGCTGTCGGCGACGGGGGAAAGAATTTACCGGACCGGGGACAGGGGGTACTACAGGCGGGATGGCAATATCATGTTCAGAGGCAGGGAGGCCGGTGATGAGCAGATCAAAATCCACGGCCACCGCATCGAGCTGGCTGAAATACGTACGGCCTTAACCGACTATCCCCTGATCGATTCAGCCCTGGCCCTGGCCGTAGGGACGCCCCCCGATGAATTAAAGATCAGTGCGGTGATTACGCCCAAACGCAGGTCGGAACAGCAGGATATCGGGGCAGATGATGAGGAGCTGGCCATGCTGGCCGCCGCGGGCCGGTTTTATGAGGCAGGCATGGACGGGGAATTGCTGGAAAAATGGACGGCCAAATCGGAAGAAGTGGTGATCAGCGATATCTATCATACCTTCAAAGGCTTTGGGATCTTTGCGGAAGTGGATAAGCGCCATGCCTGGGAGGAAATCATTCAAACCATGAACATTCCCGAAAAGCTCCATAAGCTGACCAAATTATGGCTGCAGGTGCTGGTGAAAGAAGGGGTGCTCCGGGAAGAAGAGCAAGCCTTTGCTTTGATGGAACATAACCTTCACCTCGATTCCGGGGCCCTCTGGGATGAGTTCTACCGGATTGAAGAGGAGTTCAACTACAGCCGGGAATTTGTGGATTATCTGAAAAAATCCAGCGATGTGCTGCCGGAAATGATTCAGGGACAGGAAAACCCTCTCAACGTGCTCTTCCCCAAAGGGGATGTGGCACCGGCCATGGCGGCCTACCATGATAACAAAATCAATCAGATCCAGAACGGGATTGCGGTTAAGGAGGTCCTTTATCTGTGCCGCCAAGCCAACCAAAAAGAGCCGGGCCGGCCCTTCCGGATTTTAGAGGTGGGGGCGGGAGTGGGCGGAACATCCCTGGATCTGATCCCCCAGCTGGAAGGCCGGCAGGTGGAATATCATTTTACCGACCTGTCCGCCTTTTTTCTCAATCATGCCCAGGAGAATTTCCGCTCCTATGAATGGGTGAACTATGGACTGTTTGACATCAATCAGGATTTTGCCCTCCAGGGCTATGAGGCCTTTTCCTTCGATTTGATTCTCTGCGCCAATGTTCTGCACAACGCCAGGGATATTCATGAGGTGATGGATAACCTGAAGCACCTGCTGGTGGACCGGGGAACCATGATCATTCTGGAGGAAACCCGCGTCAGCTATATGCTGCTGACCTCCATGGAATTTAAGGACGGACTGACCGGATTCCAGGACGAGCGGGGGGAGGAGCAAACCTTTTTCACCAGGGCCCAGTGGGAAAAGATCTTCAGCCGCCACGGCGGGGAGGTAGTTTTTGAATTTCCCGGTCAGGACAGCAAGCTGGATATCTCCGGCCAAACCATCTATATCACCAGGTATGCCGGGGAGTATGAGCCCTTGGACAAAGGGCGGGTGCAGGAGCATTTAGCCAATACGGTTGCTCCCTACATGATTCCAAGCACCCTGCTGGTGCTGCCGGCCCTGCCCCTGACGGACAATAAGAAGGTGGATATGGGCAGGGTAAGGGCCTATCTGGAGCAAAACCACCAGGCTTCCGGGACGGAGCCGGGAGAAAAAGCCTTGCCGGAAACGGAGCTGGAGAAGCGGATTGCCGCTATCTGGTGCCGGGAATTAAAAATAGCTTCCTTAGGCAGGGAGGACAATTTCTATGAGGTAGGGGGAGATTCACTTCTGATCGCCCAGGTGGTGGGCAAGATGGTGGAAGAGATCGAAGAGGCGGAAGGCTGGGAATGGAGCGCCTTGCTGACGGAAATGATGCAAACGCCCACGGTCAAAGAGGTCGCCGCCAAGATAGAGAGATTCTTCAGCCATAGGGACACCTTTATTGATCCCTCCCTGATCCAAATCAAAGACAGCCGGCTGCCCCGGGAGCAGTCCGTGGCCAAGGTGCTGTTCCATGCGGGAACAGGGACCCTCTCCGCCTATACGGATCTCATCGCCTATATTGAAAAGGACAGCAAAGAGGATGAAAGTGTCCTGGGATTTTCCTTTGGCAATGAGGTTGACTATATTTCCATGGAGACCCAGGAGACCTTCAAGCTGCTGGGCAAAAAATACGGCAAAATTCTCAGCGGCTTAGGGTTTGCCAATTATATTCTGATTGGGCATTGTGTAGGCGGGGTGATTGCCCTGGAGGCGGCGGAGCATCTGCGGGAGTCCGGGCATCGGGTTTCCGATGTCACCTTGATCAGCGCCACCATTCAAATGCAGAAAGAGATGACCCACTACCGGGAGCTGCCCGATCAGGTGTATGCCCGAGCCTTGGAAACCAGCCTGGACAATGAGCTGCTGCTGGAGCGCACCTTTGCCCGGCTGATTAACGCCAATGAGTATGAAGCGGGATATACCACCCAGGAGGCGGATCTGGAACGGTGCATTGAATTCCTGGTCAAAGAACGCCAGGGTGAGGTAAGCGCCGAAGCCTTGTGCTCTTTGGACGGTCCGTATCAGGAGATTGGGGATAACTTTAAGGAGCTGTCCAGAAAGCCGATTTCGGAAAGGCTGAACGATCTCTACGCCACCATTGAGCGGTCTGAGTCCAATTTAATGGAGCATGAACGGAGGATGCTCAATACCTTGTTTAATATTTTTTCCCAGAATTTCGGCTGCGTGGCCAGCCATGAGCCCAGACCCTATGGGGGGCAGGTGCGGTTGTTCTCTTGTGAACAGCAGGAAGGGAGCTTCTTCCGGGAGTTTTTTGGGGAGAACCTGGAGACCTGGCTGCCCTATCTCCAAGGGGAATACAGCTATGAGGTGATCGCCGGCCAGCATTTTGATTGTATTGTTGAACCCAATCTGGAAAAGAACATCGGCAAGATCCTGGATTTCCGATACTAAAAGAGAAGAGGGGATTCTATGCACCGTATAGGGGTTTTAGGCGGTACGGGCGAAATAGGGAGCAGAATACTGAACCTGCTGAAGGGTCAATACAGCCTGATGGCTTCCTATCATAGCCAAGCCAGGCCATCTGCCGCCGGTTGTGAGTATGTAAAGCTTGACATTGCCGATACTGAGCAGCTGCAGCACTTCTGCCGGCAGTGCCATGTCCTGATCAATTGCGCGGGGGCTTCTTTCCTCAATGGGGAGAAGGTCGCCCGGATGGCTGCCGACTGGCAGGTCCCTTATATTGATCCTTCGGGGGAGGCCTTTCTGGAAGAGCGGCTGGCGGACAGAAAGGATAAGGCTGTCTTTGTGCTGTCCGCCGGCTATTTTCCGGGGATGAGCGGGCTGCTGATGCGGCATGTCTGCCAGTCCTTTGACACTCCGGAGACCATCAGCGGCCTGAGTGTAAGCGAAGAAATACCAAGCATGTCGGCTATCGAGGATTTTATTCTCACCAATTTATCCGGTTTTGGGACGGCGCTCAGCTATTATGAGCAGGGGGCTGTGGTCAGGGATGAAGGGGAAAGGAGGGAGAGGATCAGGGGCAGGGAGTTCCGCTTTCAAAATTATCTGACCGTGGAAACGGCAAGGGTTGCTCAACACTATGGGCTGCAGGAAGCCCATTGGTACCATTCATCCTTTGGCGACCGGGTGATCCGCAAACTGCAGGAGGCGGTCATCCAATATAAGCTGGGGAGAGCCGGCTACAAAAGCATTGTCCGGGAGGTGATTGAGATATTCCGGCAAACCATGGCAGGCCGTGAACCCTTCAGTTATACAAGGATTGAGGGGCAGGGGCTGCTGGGGAAGGAGCGGGCCCTGATGAGGGCGGAGGCAGCCAGCCCTTGCAGCAGCGAGACCAGCGCCATCATAGCCGCTTATGCAGCGAAAGCGGTTTTGGCGAAGCCTTTGCCCCCTGGCATCTATTACGCCATGGACATTATTGATATGGAGGAAATACTCAAGGATCTTGCTGAGCTGAAGGCAGAGATCCGGATCAGTAAGGTAGTTTTGGAACAGGAGGTTGATGATGAGTATGAAGAAGGGGAATTGTAAGCTGCACAGGCTGGGGGAACCCCATGGCCCCAAGGTGCTTTTGATTCATGGGGCGGGATTTTATTGGCAAACCTGCTTTGCCAGGATCATAAGGGACCTGAAAGACCGGTATTGCCTCCTGATTCCGGAACTGGAAGGGCATACCGCCCACCCCAGGGAATACATGGTCTCGGTGGAGGAAACGGCCGGTAAGCTTGGCGAAGCTTTAGAGGAACTTAGGGTTGATAAGGTTCAGGCCGTCTACGGGGTTTCCCTGGGTGCCAGTGTAGCCGTGGAAATGGCTATCAGGGATAAGATCAAGGTTATGAACCTGCTCCTGGATGGGGGCCAGTATGAAGCCATGGGGGAAATGACGGAACAATACGCCAATATCATGGCCGATGCTTTTTTAAAACTGCTGGCCGGGGAACACCTCCCCTCCCCGGTTAAAGAAAATATGGGCTTTGCCGCCAACAATGATGTGGAGGTTCTCCAACCCCTCATTTACGAGCAGATAACCCGGGAAGCGCTGCTCCATGCGCTTTTAGCCGCTTACCGCTATGATCTGAAAGGGAAAAACGCCAGGGTGGAGGCCCGGGTCTCGGTGATGATCGGAGGCAATGAGATCTATGGGGCCCAGTTCACCCCCTTGCTGGAAGAAATCAGCAAACAGCCCCTTGATATCTATGAGTTTCCCAACCGAGGGCATGCGGAAGTGTTGAGCAAAGAACCGGAGAAAATAGCCCGGTTGATCAGGGAGATTTTGAATTATTGTTGATGTGGAGTATCGGCAGGAGATGATAGGCGTCTGGCGGGGATTGCCTGGCTGCCATACTGATACTGAAAAAGCCCAAAGGCGAAGCCCATGTGTCGATCCCGCCCGACACATGGGCTTTGTTAAAGCAGGTATCAGCCATGCTGTTTCAATTTGAAGAGAGGGTGGATTTTTGTCAGTGGATGGAAAGGGAGGAGCATCTTATGAAAAAATACTATGAGAAAAACATCTCAATAGAAAGCAGCAAGGCAATTTATGAGATTGCCGGCCGTCTGTGCGGTGGTGAAAAGGAGAATGTCTATTTATATGAAAACAAGGATTGTGTTTCCGTAGGAGTAGGGATATATTGTGAGATCATGGTTACTCCGGAGGAGATGGTTATGGAAAAGGAGAGTGTCAGACAGAGCATCAAGGTATCCGATCTCTGCCGGGATCTTGATAAGCTGTTTAAATCTGTGGCTGTTGATTCCTGGCGAGCCTATGGAATTGCCAACTTCGGGTTGGCCAGATACTTATATGATCTGAACAGGGGAGGGGAAACAGAGGAACTCTTTCATTTCATCATACCTGATAAAGAATACAGGGTCCATAAGGACAGGATTCTGTTGCGTGCTCTTAATCAGGAAGCTATAGAAAGGATGGAGAAAAATATCGTCAATGCCTTGCAAAACAATGCAAGCGAAAACAATGCCATACTTTATGATGGGCAAGAGATCTTAATATTTGATCAAGAGTATTATAAAGAGATCGTTGAACTTGGGGTTAAAGAGATCAGGAATAAAAAATATCAGAAAGTTATCTTATCCAGAAAGATTCCGGTGCACCATCGATTGGATATGCTGCAGACCTACCTGCAGGGAAGACGGGGAAACACGCCGGCCAGGTCGTACTATTACAGATTTCCCGAGCTAGAGGTGGCGGGCTTCAGTCCGGAAACCATTGCTGAAGTGGATGATGACGGCACCGTTTATACATTTCCCCTGGCCGGAACCAGAGCTTTGCTTAATGATTCGGAAACCAATAACTATTTAAAAGAGGAATTGCTGCACGATGCTAAGGAGGTCGCCGAACATGCCATGTCGGTAAAGTTGGCTGACGCAGAGCTGGAACAGGTGTGTGAACCGGGTTCGGTAGCGGTAATCGAGTTTATGTCGGTGATTGAACGGGGAACTGTGCAGCATTTGGGTTCCCGATTAAGAGGAAAGCTCAGGGCGGAGTACAATTCATGGCATGCCTTTTGCAGCCTGTTTCCGGCGGTTACGGCTTCCGGAATCCCTAAAAAGGAAGCAATCGAAGCCATTGGCAGGATGGAAAAGGATGCCCGCAATTTATACAGTGGCGGTGTGTTAACCTATGATAACAATGGAACCTTGGATGCGGCGCTGGTCTTGAGAAGCATAGTTCAGGATTCGGAGGAAACATGGGTTAGAGTAGGAGCCGGAATTGTGGAAATGTCACATCCGGCAAGAGAGTTGACAGAAACTCAGGAAAAGGTCAGCAGTGTGGCAGGACAATTGGTTAAAGAAGGTTAATTGACGCGGACCCAGACCAGCAGGTAGAAAAGGGGCCCCTTTTCCGTGCGGTCAATATAGAGGAGCCGTCCCCCCGTGCAGCTGGCAAAGACATAGCCGTGGGCTTCTGCGTGTTCCAGCAGGGGGGAGATATCCTGGGGGCACAGTGAGAAAAGGTCCCGGGTGGTGATACAGGTGCGGATGAAGCGGCCTCCAGGCTGGTAATAGGCGCGGCCGTCCAGGGGAAGCTGAAACTTCTCCACATAATGAATAAGAGCGCCCAAGCCAATCTGAATGTCGTAAAGATCCGGTCCTTTTCGGCTGTTCAGTTCCTCCAGGGGGATGGTGGCGGATACATAGGTGAAGGGAAAATGCTTTACCCACTGCTCCACCCCGCAGTCCGGGAGAAAGCCCTTCTGCCGGTTAATCGCCGCCACTGCCCAGGTGGGCGGCCCTTCGAATTCCTCCACCTTATTGAGAATCCGTACCCCGCAGCTGGCGTAGATCCGGGTCTCCTGCATGCGGGAAAGCTCCAGCCGGATCATCTCCATTTCCCGCTCCAGCTCATCTTCCCGAGCTGCCAAAAGCTGGTTGTACTCCCCGATGCTGCCGGAGGAATCCCGGATGGATTCAAGCTGCATGCCATAGGTGCGCATTTCTCTGGTCAACAGGGCGGCAAGGGCATCGTTTACAGTGTAGTCGTAATAGCCGTTTTCCCTCACCTTGGGATTCAGCAGCCCGATCTCCCGGTAATGCCGGATGGTCTCCGGCGTCACGCCGATGCAATCCGCCAATTTGCGAATGGTGACTTTCATAAATAATTTCACCTCCGGGTATTGACTCTGTGGTTGCCCCATAGTATACCATATATTTCACAAAGTCGTATAGTCTATACGGCCAAATTAGGAGGGAAAAGGATGAAAAAAACAAAGGTTATCTCAATTCTGGCGGTTTTACTGTGCCTGACGCTGGGGCTGTCGGGTTGTGCCGCTGCTCCCGCCGGAGCAGGAAACCCGGCTCCGGAGAAGGGAGGGATAGTCCCCGGGGACTACCTTGGCGTGGGCAACGGCCGCAACGGCCCCATCGTGGTTAAGGTCACACTGAGGGCGGACAGCATCGACGCCGTTAAGGTTGTCAGTGAAAAGGAAACTTACAACACCGGTTCCGTGCCCATTAAGCAGTACCCTGATCTGATCGTGCAGAATCAGACCCTGGACCTGGATATGGTGAGCGGGGCCACAATCAGCAGCGCCGCCTTCCTGAACGCCGTCAGGAATGCCATCACCCAGGCGGGGGGCGACCCGGCTAAGTTTGCGGGCAAGGTTGCCGCCGATGTGCCCCATGAAGACACCACCGCCGATGTGGTGGTGGTCGGAGCGGGCGGCGCCGGTATGACTGCCGCGATCAGTGCGGCCAACGAAGGAAAGAAAGTCATCCTGCTGGAGAAGCTTGGCATTGTAGGCGGTACCTCTAATTATTCCATCGAGAGCTTTGGGGCCATAGGGGATAAGACCCATGTCGCCCTAGGCAGCGATGTGACTCCGGAGGAACAAGCGGCAAATTTAACAAAGCAGAACCCCAAAGGAACGGCGGAGGCCTTCAGCGTACTGACCGGCAACAATGGCGCGGCAGCGGACTGGCTGCGCAGTATCGGCGCACAACTGACGGTGGCAGGCGGCCAGATCAGCTCCACCGCTTCCCGGGAGGTGGGTGAGTTTGGCAACACCATCGTATCGGCTCTTAAGGCTGAATGCGAAAAGGCCGGCGTGGACGTGCGGGTCAACAGCAAAGCCACTGAGTTGGTGATGAAGGACGGGGTTGTGGACGGCGTCAAGGTTTCCACCAAGCTGGGGGACTACACCATTTCCGCCAAGGCGGTGGTCATCGCTTCCGGCGGGTTTGGGGCCAACAAGGAGATGGTGGCCGAGTATGCCCCTGCTCTGAAGGATTATAAGAGTTCCTGCTCCCCCGGCGGGACGGGAGACGGTCATCTGATGGCTCAAACTGCGGGGGCGGACCTGAAGAACATGGATTATATCCGTGTCAACTTCACCTATACCACCGCGGAGAACGGTTACTTCTATTATATGGGCAGTTTGTTCAACACCGGTGCGATTTTCGTGAACAAGGATGGCCAGCGTTTTGTGAACGATCAGGGCGGATATGGCGTAGGTCCCCAGGTCGTTGCCCAGGGCGGCAGCGGCTGGGCGATCTTCGACAATTCCCTTGTGGCGGGTGTCAAGGATGTGCGTGAGTACGAGAAGCTGGGCCTCTTTGTGAGTGCGGACAGCATTGAGGAGCTCGCGGACAAAATCGGCGTGAACAAGGAGAATCTCGTTAAGACCATCAACAACTACAAGGGTTATGTGGCTGCCGGCAAGGATGAGGAGTTCGGCCGTGCCATGCTGAACATGACCTTTGATGAGGCGCCCTACTATGCCTCCCTCATGACCTGCCGCGTGCAAGGCACCTTCGGAGGTATCGATACGGATGTGAATACCCAGGTGCTTAAAGCGGACGGAACTCCTATTCCCGGACTGTTCGCCGCCGGTGAATGCGCCAACGACGGGACTTGGGGCGCCAACCCGGCCGCTGTGAACCTTGTGTTCGGCCGTATTGCGGGCCAGAACGCTGCTGCCTATGTCAAATAACAGCGGAATCTGCTGACTTCATTTTTCAATCTAAAAAATACAGGGCAAGTTCAGGTATTGTCTGGGCTTGCCCTGTAACTTTAGGATTAGATCTTAATCCAAAACCCTTTGCAGATAGGTATACCGGCCTGGTAGTTAGTCTGCCCGATAAGGAATTGAAGCCTGCTAACCGGCAAATGCCGTCCTCAATTGCATAGATAAAAAATAGTTGTGATCACAGCCGGTCAAGGCTTTCTCAACAGCCGAAAAAAGCAGGGTTACCGGGTTTTGGGTGATACATCCATTTTGACAGATGGACGCTGAAATAATAGAATAGAGTGGGCATTATTGGTATTCGGCTGATCAGGCGGAGTAAGGGAGGTCTGTACGATGGTCGAAATAAAGGAATTCTCCAATAGAGAGGACTTTAGAAAATGGCTGTACGATAATTGCCTGTCAAGTGCCGGTGTTTGGCTGCTATTCGGTAAGGCAGGCGGGCCAAAAACGATCAAGGCGGGGGAAGCCCTTGAAGAGGCCCTTTGCTTTGGCTGGATTGATGGGCAAATGGCAAGCCTTGATGATAAAACCTATAAGAAATATTTCTCTTTGCGCAGAGCAAGCAGTAAGTGGTCGGATAAAAACAAAGCTTTAGTTGAAAAACTGGAGACCCAAGGGATGATGACGGATTATGGCCGCAAGAAAATAGAGGAAGCCAAGAAAAATGGTCAGTGGGATACGCCAAAACCTCCGCCAGTTACAGAGGAGCAGATAGACTCTTTAGCTGTTTTGCTGAAAGAATATGAACCCGCTTATACCCATTTTTTGTCGATGTCTTTATCGGTAAAGAAAACATATACCCGGGCCTATTTTGATGCCAAGACAGATGGGGGACGTGCCAAACGCTTAGCGTGGATGGTTGAACGGC
This sequence comes from Desulfitobacterium sp. LBE, assembly GCF_007830365.1. Classification (NCBI taxonomy): domain Bacteria; kingdom Bacillati; phylum Bacillota; class Clostridia; order Eubacteriales; family Desulfitobacteriaceae; genus Desulfitobacterium; species Desulfitobacterium sp. LBE. Next base: position 4,889,386 of record NZ_VLKD01000001.1, read on the forward strand.
TCAATAAAAATTTAAAGCCGATGTAAGCCTTATTTCATACGGCTTTGCGGAATATCTTATACAAAGCAAGAGCCTTTAAGCTGTTTTTTCGGTTTCCGGCCATAAAAAATATAGCCTTTCCAATACAGACGGTTGGAGAGGCTATATTATATTGATAGGTTAAAAATGTCATTAATGTAATTATTATGATCGTTTCCGGGGGGCAATACTTAATCTAAATGATACCTCATTGAAAATGATAAGTCTAGTATTTTTTGAATTTCCTTCTATACTTGAGGATGTAACTTAAGGGTGTAAATTCAAGGGATAAAGGAGTCCATCATGCTGAATCAAAAGGAAAGTGATGAAAGAAAGCATCTGAGCGGAGTGCAGAGGAAGCTGGAAGCGGCGCTGGAACAAATGCAAGCGACGATAGAGAATTACTCCCGGGAAATATTGGAGACGAAGCGGTATATCTATGAAAACCATCTTGACCTTGCCGAAAAAGCGGCCAATAGAATCGCTGTTCATGATAGCGTCGCCTTTGGGGAAAAAGCGATCAAAGAAAGGGGGAAGCTGCAAAAACTGATTCAATCCCCCTATTTCGGAAGAATTGATTTTGCTGAGACGAAAGGAAGTAAAGAAGAGACATTCTATATTGGCATCCATGCTTTTGCCGATCCCGTCACAGCTTACAACATTATTTTCGACTGGCGGGCGCCTGTCTCCAGCATGTTCTATGATTTTGAAACCGGCCCGGCTTTTTATGAGGCTCCTGCCGGAAAAATTGACGGGGTGCTGACCCTCAAACGGCAATACAGAATTAGGCACACTCAGATGGAGTATATGATTGAAAGCTCGTTGAATATCGGCGACGAGATTTTGCAAAAGGAACTGAGCCGGAATTCCGACGACAAGATGAAAAACATTGTGGCAACCATCCAAAGAGAGCAAAATGCCATCATCAGAAATGACAGTGCCCAAGTCCTGATCATACAGGGAGCGGCAGGTTCCGGAAAAACCTCCATAGCCTTGCACCGGGTGGCATTTTTGCTGTACCGCCATAAAGAGACATTCACCTCGAAAGATCTCCTGATTATTTCTCCTAATAAAGTATTCGGCAACTATATCTCCAATGTGCTGCCGGAATTAGGGGAAGAGAATATGGCGGAAATAAGCTTTGACGATATTGCCGCAGGTCTGCTGGGAAAGTATCATTATGAGAGCTTTTCTGAACAAGTAGAAAGTTTATTGGAGGATGAAGATGCCGAAAGGATTGCCCGAATTGAGTTTAAGGCTACCAATCTTTTTGTGGACCAGCTCCAATCCTATTTGGAAGAGGGGGATGAACACTATTTTGTTCCCACCGATCTGGCCTTCGGAAGTTTTTGGGTTGCCAAAGAAAAGCTGCTTTCCGAGTATCGCGCTCTGCAAAGGCTGCCCGTCAAAAAACGGCTGCGCAAAATAGCAGACGATCTCATCGAAAAATATAAAAGAAATACCGGCAAGAGGATGGACGCCGCAGTGTCCCGCCAAATAAGGGACAGGGTGCAAAAAATGTTCCGCTTTGCCGACACCCTTTCCCTGTATCAAAATTTCTACCACGCCATCGGCCGGGAGGATATGTTCCGCTTTAGCCGTAAAAATACCTTTGAGTTCTGTGATGTGTATCCCTTTATTTATGTGAAACTGTATTTTGAAGGAGCGGAACAGGATTATAAGGGCATAAAGCACTTGTTGGTTGATGAGATGCAGGATTATACCCCTATTCAATATGCGGTGTTGGCCAAGCTGTTTTCCTGCAACATGACCATTTTGGGGGACAGCTATCAAAGCGTCAATCCTTACAGCTCCTCCTCAGTGGAAAAAATTCAGCCCTACTTTGCCGGATGCCATGCCATGGAGTTGTGCCGGAGCTACCGTTCAACCCTCGAAATCAGCGGGTTTGCCCAAAAGATTTTAGAGAACAAAAAACTGATTCCCATCGAGCGGCATGGCCAGGCGCCCACCATAACCGTATGCCGGACTCCCAAGGAACAGCTGGATAAGATACGGCATTTGATCGACCAATTCAGACAGTCCGGGCATGCCTCCCTGGGTATTATCTGCAAATCCCAAAAACAGGCCAGGCTCCTTTTCGAACAACTCCGTACCGCTTATGACACGATGGCTTTATTGAGCTTTGACAGCAGTGAGTTTCAGGATGGCATCGTCATTACTTCTGTACACATGGCAAAAGGACTTGAATTTGATCAGGTGATCGTCCCCGATGTGGCCGATGAGCTTTATAAAACACAAATGGACCGCAGTCTTTTGTATATCGCCTGCACAAGAGCCATGCACCAATTGGATTTAACCTGTTGCGGCGAAAAAACGGGGTTTTTGAACTGAAGCCGGTTTGGGTATTGGCTAGCGATCTATATGGCAAGCATGTACGACAAGGGTATATGGCAAGCATATTTTGGTGTGCGGTTTATGGAAAGGTTTGTTTTATGGAGAGGTTATTGAGAAAAGATTTTTCCCGTGCCTGATATTGACAGATAAAAAGGCAGAGAGTATAATGACTTTAAAGTCAATGATTTTATAGTCAATAATTTTGGAGTCAATAAGCTATGCAAAAAAGCAACCGTCAACTGCAAAAAGAGCAGACAAAAGAGGCCCTTCTGAAGGCGGCTTATCAGTTATTCGCTGAGCAGGGCATTATGAATACCCGCATGTCCGACATTGCCCAGGCGGCAGGAGTATCTCACGGTACGGTATTCGCCCATTTTCAGACCCAGGAAATGCTGATCACGGAAGTGATCGAAACCTATGGCGAGAAGATTGCCCGGCGTACCCATGAGGCGGCAGGCACCTGCGAGCATATGGAAGAACTTCTGGCGGCACATCTGGCCGGAATCGGGGAATTCGAACCCTTTTATGCCAGGCTGGTGATCGAGAACCGGCTGTTGCCGCCTGAGGCAAGGGATGTCTGGGTTGCCATTCAATCCGCAGTCTCCTTTCACTTCAGCCAGGTGGCCCAGCGGGAAATAGGGTCGGGTCAAAGTATCGACCTTCCTCTTTATTTCCTCTTCAATACCTGGGTAGGGTTGGTTCACTATTATCTGGCCAACGGCGATTTGTTTGCCCCGGAAGGCAATGTGGTCGGCCGTTACGGTGACACCCTGGTGGATCATTATATGAAGATGATCCGCAGGGATGGGAGTAAAGGAGGGGGGAGGGAATGATGGCCAAAACGCCCCAGGTCCTTAAAGGGCGATCATGCTACGGACATCTCGGCGGAACCTTAGGGGGACGGCTGTTTGAGCGGCTGGTGGAACTGGGCTGGTTTGAGCAGGAAAAGTCTACGGTTTACTTATTGACGGAGCGGGGTAAACAAGGGTTTGAGGAATTAGGGGTGGACATTTATGAGAGAAGAAGGTAACAGTTCTGCAAAATCCGTTGATGCTCTTGTTGATGCTCTTTTAGATAGTTGAATTTCTAAATTAAGAATTTAAGAAAGAAGGATTGACCATGAAAACCTGTATTGCCTGCGGTATGCCCATGACGAAAGCCGCCGATTATGCTTTGGGAGACGAGAGCAAGGATTATTGTCTCTACTGCGCGAGGCCCGACGGCTCCATGCAGTCTTATCCGGAGAAAGTGGAGGGGATGACGGATTTTCTCATTCGCACTCAGGGGCTGGACCAAGAAGCAGCCCGGCAGACGGCTATCCGCACCTTGAGCAAGCTCCCGGCGTGGCAGGATCCGGAAATAACGTCTTGTTAGACCTGACAGCACTGAACGAACAGGGATAGGCTTTGATTTTGAGGCATAGGCTTAAATGCGCTGGAGTGGCTTTATGTAAAAAGGTCTGTCCGAAATAGGTACGCGCGTACCTATTTCGGACAGACCTTTTTTATGAACCGAAGAGCAAGGAGACTTAAGTTATGCTCGGCCTAGGCAATCTGATTCAGCAGATAACGAAGCATGGCACATGTGTAGGGTAAAAAAACCTCGCATATGTGCTTTTTAATTTCCCCTATCAAAGCAGACGGCAGGGCCGGGTCAGGGCCCGGAGCCTTGCCGCTGCTTGAAATAGGGGTTAGTGCGACAATGACCGATTATAAAAAGATGTATTTTCAACTGGCGGCTAAAGTTGCCATGGGCATCCTTTTAAAAGCACAGCATGTGGAGACCGCAATCCTGTTGCAACGTCAAAACGCTTGATATAAGCGGGTTCACAGGATTGTTGTTGAAATATGCTTTGACGTGAAAGGATGATGCTTTCACGTCTTTTCTTTTGCAAAATAATAATGGGATTACTCTACCTTACATTAAGGTGATGAAGGAATGTAGATGAAAACTGTTAGGATTATTCCCGCTATACCCAAAGAGAATATAAAGCTTAGGGTTGCCGCCTATTGCCGGGTGAGCACGTATGGACAAGCGCAGCTTCGCAGCCTGGCCATGAAGATAAATCATGTATCAATGTTAGATTGAGCAAAAGAGAGTAGTTTGTCAGGGGGGGGAGATGGGCAATAATTGCTCGTATTGCAGTTCTTGCTAAATCCCCCTATCATCTTTGTCCAAAATATGGCATAATATAAGAAAATTCTGACTCTGGTTATCATAGAGTGCCTTTTATATGCTGTTGATACTTTATACCATCGATTGTTTTAGACACATGCGCATTCAAGATCCTTTTCCAAGGCCACTGGATCACTATGATCAAGAAATGTGGAAAGCTTATTCAGTTAGAAATATAGGCTAAAAAACAGGGTGATGTAGTAAGTATCTATATTGAAAGGAACTAAATATGCCTACATTAAAAACATCTGATGAGTTACTTAAAATTTTTTCTTGAAGCCAATAAACGCTTTTTATCACAGAATGTTGAACTTTTTACTACAAGGGTGTCGGAAAGAACACTTTGTGGCGCATTGATGATGGCGATGAATGGCGTAATAAGGCGGCGAAATAGATATTTCAATTACAAAGGGTATTTTGTCGACATTGAATACAATAGAAATAGTGGTAGAGTAAAAACCATTATAAATGATGACTTTAGAATTATCAAAATAAACTGTGACTTAATTTTACATAGTCGAGGTCATAATAAATGGCAAGACAATCTCATTGCACTTGAAATGAAAAAGTCAAATCGCCCAGAAAAAGAAAGACAATCAGATCGGGAAAGATTGATTGCGCTGACAAAGGATAGCGATGGCGTCTGGTCAGCTGATGGTATTACTTTGCCTGAGCATGTTTGTGGCTATGTCCTTGGTATATATTATGAAGTTAATCAGCGAGAAAATGAAATTTTATTGGAATTTTATAAATGCGGAAGGAAATTTTCGGATAGCAAAATAAACTTCTGAAATATAGTTGCTACCAAGGCAGCACCAGATTTATTTAACATCTTTTTATCACCTAAAAGCATGAAGTATGCAGAGGGAACTTGAGCTACATGAAATAAAGATATAAGAGAATACAGAAAAACTTGTGATAAGGAGAAAAATTCATGAAGGTAAAAACAGTTAAATTAAAAAACTTTAGAAGTTACAGAGATGAGGTGTCTATCGATTTTTGTGACTTAACTACTTTTGTAGGGAAAAATGATATCGGAAAATCAAGTATTCTAGAAGCACTGGATATTTTCTTTAACGAAGGCAAAGGGGTTATCAAGATAGATAAAGATGACATTAACAAGCAAGCCGTTTCAGAAGGTGATTCCGAAATATGCATTTCTGTTTGTTTAGAAGAACTCCCGACCAATATCATTATTGACAGTACCAATGAAACGACATTACATTCTGAGTATTTGGTTAATTTGAATAGCCAGCTTGAAATTATTAAAAAATATCCCAATACTGGAAAGGAAAAGGTGTTTGTAAGAGCATATCACCCAACAAATCTACAATGTAAAGATCTACTTCAAAAAAAAGATACAGAACTTAGGGCAATAATTGATCGGCAGCAAATACAGTGCATTGATAGGACAAGAAATGCTGTTATGCGAGCAGCCATTTGGAATCATTATAATGAAGATCTGCAATTAGCTGAAATAGAACTTGATGTTACAAAAGGTGATACAAAATCCATTTGGGATAAACTTCAAAGCTATCTGCCAATTTACACACTATTTCAATCCGACAGGAAAAATAGCGATGGTGACAGCGAGGTACAGGATCCACTCAAGGAAGCAGTTAAGCTAATCTTAAACAACGAAGAGTTAAAGCAAACACTCAGTGAGATTGCTTGCGAAGTAGAAACTAAACTTAAAGAGGTTTCTGACAGAACTCTTGAAAAGCTAAGGGAGATGAACCCTGATATAGCTAATAGTTTGAATCCTGTAATTCCACCTGCTGAAAGCCTTAAGTGGTTGGATGTTTTTAAAAACGTATCTATTTCAGGTGATGAGGGCATTCCGATTAATAAAAGGGGAAGTGGTGTTAAGCGATTAATTCTCTTGAATTTTTTCAGAGCGGAAGCAGAGCGGAGAATATTAGATAGAAATAGTTCAAGCATTATTTATGCGATTGAGGAACCTGAGACCTCACAGCATACTGAGCACCAAAAAGCATTGATCAGAGCATTCTTAACGCTTGGAGCATCTCCTAACACACAAATAATTATAACGACCCATAGTGCGAGTTTAGTAAAGGAACTAAATTTTGAGAACCTGCGCTTGATTTCAGTTAGTGGTATATCAAAAACAGTTGAATCTGTTTTGCCAGGCCAATTGCCCTATCCCTCTTTAAATGAAGTAAACTTTTTGGCATTTTCAGAAGTTACAGAAGAATATCATAACGAGCTTTATGGTTATATTGAGGCCGAAGGTCAACTAGAAGCCTATAAAACAGGGAAACCAACAATAAGGTATATAAAGATTCAACGAAACGGAAGTACAAGGGAAGAACAGATAATTCTGACTGAATATATTAGGCACCAAATCCATCATCCTGAAAACATACATAATCCAAGATATACTTTTGAACAGCTAAGAGATTCAATATGCCTTATGAGAGAGTTTATTCAAACATTACCAAGGTAGTAAAATCAGCATACAAATGCTGAAGAATTTGATGATGATTCACGTCCTATAGTTCTCACCCTGAGTGATGCCTAGATATGAATAACAACATGTAATATAAAATGTGTGTAGGGCTGAATAGCATCAAGAAATTCCGTATAAAGCTTTTTGTAGGGAGATAGCCTTCGCATGCTAGCGAAGAACTCCGTCTGTCTGGTTCAGAAATGCCAGGAGCACAGACAGCTAAAACTTCAACTGCAATTAGGCTTACTACACAACGTTGCTATATTTAATACTGATTTAATGTGTCGAATAAAGCCTTTAAGAGATAAGCTCTCTTAGAAGGTTTTGTTGCTTACAATTTACTTAGATCGCAAAGCAAAAATCAGGTGCCGAACACAAAAAAGTGGCCTGCTAGGCGAAATTTTTCGGAAATATACCCAGCCGCCAAGGCCCTACCAGGCTCAAGCGGTATCTTTTTTGTATCCTCAAGGCGCGTAGAGACCATAATCTTGTTGCAGCACCTGAAACCCTGATGTTGCAAGGCTTAACGGGATAGCGGTAGGAAATATGCTTTGACGTGAGTGAATTCCCTCACGTCTTTTCTTTTGGTAGAATATTAATGGGCGTCTCATTTTATATAGATGTGAGGACAATGAAAAATGTAAGAATTATTCCGCCTAAACCCAAAGAGAATAAAAGGCTCAGAGTCGCCGCCTATTGCCGAGTCAGTACCTCAGGGCTAACCCTACTCTGGATGAAGGATGGTTGAAGGATACCATGGGCGCTGCTCTTTACCAGAACAGAGCTTATGGTGAAAGCATAATCAGGGACTGGGTTGATAAGATTCAGGTTTTTGACGCTTATATTCTGATTTTCCGCACAGATGGGTCACATGAGAAAAAGCAATTCCGGAAGGATGAAACTATAGTATAATATTCCAATAAATTGGTTTTCCGACTTAACCCAATCTGTATATTGTAGTTATATTTAAATCTATGAAAAAAAGGGAGGTTAGTTAAACGTGGAACATACACATATTATAAAGTCCGGAGACCTATCACGATATGCAGACACGCGTGATAGTCAGGGAGTGATTCCTGAACTTGTTTATCTCCTTATCCGGCAGTCGGTATCTGATATGATTGAGTGTCGTATACCTTATGGCGATGCTGTAAACCAACCAGGTCTGGACGGCCTTGTGAATTGCAAAAATGGATATCTTCAGTTTATTCCTGATGGAATCTCTTGTTGGGAAATAGGAACAGGAGGAAACCCGCAGGACAAGGCAACCGATGATTTTCGAAAGCGAACTAAGAAAGTCAGTGATTCTGAACGAGCTGCTTCTTCTTTTGTTTTTGTTACTCCTCGTTCAGCAGGAGCCAATGGATGGGAAGAACCTGAACAGACTGCGTGGATTAAAAGGCGTCAGAATCGAGGATGGAAGCAAATCCGAATAATTGACGGTGTTAAACTAGCCGATTGGCTGAGGGAGTTTCCTGCGCTCGGTCGATGGATGGCGTCAAAGATCGGAATCACTCCAAGCCTTGGAGGTATAATAACGCCTCTTGAGCATTGGAGCCTAATCCTATCTCAAGGAGAAAGGACTGATCCACCGCTACCTCCTGCGCTTTTTACTACTTCGAGAGACGGTGCTTGTGCTGCCATTGAGGCTGTTTTCTCAGGGGTATCGAAAAGGCTCTTTCTTTTTGCAGAGAGTGAACACGATGTTGATGACTTCGTTGCCGCCTACCTATCGACACTTGAAGAAGCTGAGGCACAGGAATACGCAAATCGGTGTCTTTTCATTAAAGACGAAAATGCATGGCGAACAGTATCTGAATTGCGGCAATCACACATATTAGTAGCTAGTCCAAGATTAGGTCTGGATTCAGAGCGACAAGATTTACAAGCTGTAGCTACTGGTCGGGGACATGGAGTAATCATACCACTGTGCGGAACCTTGTCAGATTATAGCCCCGAGATCATCAAGCTCCGAAGCCCCTCACAATCTCAGATTGAGGCAGTACTCAAGGCGGCAAACTTCTCCGATATTCGTGCCAGAGAACTTGGTGGGATTGGAGGCGGGAGATTGTCGGCGTTGCGGCGACATTTTCTAGGATTGGGATCTGTTCCTCCATATGTGACGTGGGACACAGCTCGTGAATTGGCAAGAGCTTGTCTCGTTGGTCAATGGAATGCCAAGAACCCGGTGGATGTCCGTGCATTGGAGGGGATGCTGGGAAAAGGTTATGGGGAGTGGATCGAGATTCTCAGAGTTGATACGCTACGCTCGGATTCTCCCCTTATTCAGACTGATGAAAAGTGGAGATTCGTCGCTCGTAGCGAAGCGTGGAGCGCACTCGGGAATAGAATCACGGATGAGGACCTCGATCGCCTCAAAGCTACAGCAGTTTTTGTTCTCGGGGAACGGGACCCAAAGTTTGACTTACCGAAAGAGCAACGATTTGCAGCCAGTATTCACGGAAAACAATTAGAGCATTCACAACATCTTAGGAAAGGTATCGTAGAAACTCTTGCGCTGGTTGGCAGCCGTTCACAAGCGCTTAGTAGTTGTTCACTTGGCAAGGCAGAAACGACCGCAGTTCTTGTCGTCCGTACCCTACTTAACCAGGCAAACTGGGAACGATGGGCTAGTTTAGATTCTCATCTTCCATTACTAGCTGAGGCTGCACCAGATGAGTTCCTTGATGCGGTTGAATCAGTTCTAGTTGATCTTCCAAACTCTCCTTTTCACGAAATATTTGCCCAAGAAGGAAGTGGAGGATTTGGTGGCTGGAATTATATGAGCGGCCTACTTTGGGCGCTTGAGGGTCTGGCCTGGCATCCAGATTATCTTTCAAGAGTAGCAGTAATATTGGCAGACATTGCCTCTATTGACCCAGGGGGAAATTGGGCAAATCGTCCCGCCAACTCTCTTGTAGATATTTTCATGCCGTGGCACATACAGACCACTGCGTCATTTGACAAAAGGAAGGCAGCAATCCAAACCATTCTGAGAGAACAGCCTAAAGTTGGATGGTCTCTACTTCTTGCCTTGCTTCCCCATAGCCATGGTGTCACAAGTGGTTGCCATCGCCCGGTCTGGCGTGATTTTATCCCTCGGGATTGGAAAGAAGGTGTGCTCAAAAGCGAATATTGGGAACAGATTATCGCTCTAACTGAACTCGCGGTGGAGTTGGCAAAGGAGGACTCTGAAAGGCTCGTCGAGCTCGTCAATCGACTTTCGGATCTACCTAAATCTGCACAAGATTCTATTCTTAACCACCTCTCGTCAGACGGCATAGTCAGCTTGCCTGAGCCTGAGCGCCTTCCAGTCTGGGATAAGCTCGATAAACTTGTGCGACGTCACAGAAAGTTTTTCGATGCAGATTGGGCGTTGCCTGAAGAAACGGTCGCCAAAATCGAGGGGACTGCGAAGCTCTTGATACCGTCTTCTCCCGAATTGAAGTATCATCATCTTTTTAATGACAGGGATTTCGATCTGTTCAACGAGAAAGGGAATTATGAGGAACAGCGGAAACGTCTTAATGTAGTACGTCAAGCAGCCGTTTCTGAGATATTAGGCAATGGCAACCTTACCAAATGCTTGGGGTTTGCTAAGAAGGTAGCGTCACCATACGAAGTCGGGCGTGCTTTGGGTGTGATAGCGTCTGATGATATTGAAGACGCGATATTGCCAGCGCTGCTAGATTCTGGCGATGACACCGAGGCGCGAGTCGTTGCCGGATTCGTTTGGGCTAGATTCTGGAACCTCAAAATTGGTTGGGTTGATACGGTTCTGAAAAGAGATTGGAATCCAGAACATCGCGCTAAGTTCCTAACACTTCTCTCTTTTGATGAGGAAATATGGGAGAGGGTTTCATCCAACTTGGGAGAGGCTCATGAGGCGTTGTATTGGCGGAATGCTCAAGTTAATCCTTATGGCCAGGAACGGGACTTAACGTTCGCGATTGAAAAGCTACTTACATACAGGCGTGAAGGGGCGGCCGTCATGTGCGTAGCCTGCACGGCCGATGATACATCCCGGTTCGACGAGACTCTAGCTACGCGTTCTCTTATTGCAGTGCTTGATAGCGAGGACGGGATTAAAGAGCTTGATAATTATGATACAGTCGAACTAATCAAACGTCTCCAGAAGTCGGAAACCGCCGATCAGGACGCCTTGTTTCGGATAGAATGGAATTTTCTTCCATGGCTTGATCGGTTCTCGTCTGGATCGCCGATCACTCTCGAAAAGCGTCTTGCTTCTGATCCTGCTTTCTTTGCGGAAGCGGTGAGACTCGTTTTTCGCTCCAAGAAGGATAGTGACGATTGCGCTAAAGAAAACGATGAGCAGAGGCAACATCTTGTTCGGAATGCTTACAAACTTCTGACAGAATGGAAATACTGTCCGGGCATTAAAGAGGATGGGACGCTTGATGTGAAGGCGTTCAACGAGTGGATCAACGAAACTCGTCGGATTACTGAAGAGACAGGGCACGCGGAAGTTGCTCAGATTCAGATCGGGCATATGTTAACCTGCGCCCCCCCCGATCCTGGTGGACTTTGGATTCACGAAGCCGTCGCTACTGTTTTAAACTACCGGGATACTGGCCGAATGCGTTCTGGCTTTACAACTGAACTCTTTAATCAACGTGGCGTTTACAATTTTACTCACGGTCAAGAGGAGCGGGAACTTGCTAAGCAGAATAGAGAGAAAGCGGAGGCGCTTGATACAAGAGGATTCACTCGTTTCGCGACAGCTATGCGTGAGTTTGCTGAACAGTATAACAGAGAGGCCGAATTAGAGGAGAAAAGAGACCTTTCCGAGGAATAGTACTAAAAAACGTTTGATGGTATATCTCTAAAGGTTATCACCTAACGACCAATCAAATTTTCAGTAATATCAGTTATTCTATTATTAAAGATCTCTTACCCTTAAACTGGAACTTATCAAAGATCTGGTGGATGATGCGCGTAAACTTATAGGTAAATAAATTACATGTTATTTGGTTGAAGTATTGTAGTAACATCAAAGAGTGGTCGTGAATTAATATAACTGTTTTTAGAATCAATTTGAAAGGGTATAAGAAATGATCTGTATATATTACAAGGAGTCATTACCATGCACATCGCAAGAACATATAATTCCGGCTGCATTAGGTGGCATAACTAAATTGCCGGTAGGGGTTGTTTCTGACAAAGCAAATGCAAAGTTTTCTCCTATCGAATTGTCTGTATTACGAAGCAGTTTTTTAGCTGTCAACAGGGAAAATGTTGGTCCGGGAAAACGGGGCTCTTTAAATGTGAAAAAAATCAAGGCACCTCAAATTCGTGTATTACAAGATTATACAATGGAGATTGACAGCTATAAACTTGGATTTGCTTTTGCGGGGCAAACTTATATGATTCCGCAACTTATGATAGATATTGATGATAACAATAATTCTTATGTGCCACTTTTTTTAGCTACACAGTTAGAAGGAGAGGGCAGAGAGTTACTTATAAACTTCAAGGAAAGGCTTATCGACTTTCTATCTGATTCACATAGAGTTTTTTCTTTACTAGATATGCCATTTGAAACGTCAAAGCATTTCATACTTATTGGTGAATATAAAAATAAATGGTTTGCGGCAACTTCTCACAAAGTGGTAAATATGGATTGGCTCTCTTTTTTTATGCTAGATGATATAAAAAGCATTAACGGTGTTTGTCAACATAGTTGTCGCTAAACCCCAAGATTCACATATAAGTTAAGGGAATTTCTTCTCCTTAATATTTTCAGGTTTAATACTCTCTGGATTGAGCCATACCTCTTGCTTCAAACTCCAATTGCGAACATCACGCGACCAGCGCTCCGGATGGGCCGCCTTAGCTGCTTCATAGAGTTTATGTCGCCTTTCGAGAATAGTTTGGTCCATTCCAGTGTGTCGTTGATGCGGTGTTAAGAACTTCAGACCACTATGTCTATGTTCGAGGTTATACCACCGCACAAAATCGAATACCCATGTTCTTGCCTGGGTCAAATCAGCAAATCCTGCTGAAGGATAATTCGGCCGATACTTGCAGGTTTTGAAAATAGATTCTGCGTAGGGATTATCATTACTCACCCGAGGACGGCTCCTTGAGGGAGTGATCCCAAGTTGATACAAGGTCTCTAATAGGGAGGCTCCTTTCATTGGACTCCCATTGTCAGAATGGAGAATAAGCGGCTTTAACGGCACGGAACGTTGCTCTGACAAGGCGGCACGCCGCACCAATTGACTCGCGTTTTCAGCGGATTCTTCCACCCAGATATCCCACGCAACGATTTTGCGGCTAAACAAATCCAGAATTAAATAAAGATAGAAGTAAATGCCTCTAGCAGGACCGGGTAACCATGTTATATCCCACATCCAGACCTGATTTGGTCCAGTAGCACAATGAGTTGAAATAGGTTTACTAATGGGAGCTTTACTACGACCCCGATGATGCTGGAGATTATGATGCCTTAAGGTGCGGTAGAATGTCGATTCGGATGCTATGTAGATTCCTTGATCTGCGAGCATTGGAACAATCTGACTGGGTGGAAGACTCTGATATTCCGGTTGATTCACAACAGAGACAATTTCTCGGGTTTCTTCTTGAGTTAGCTTATTCCGCGGAGAAGGCCGCTTGACAAAAGGTCGTTGATCCTCTAGAGGAGTTGTTTCACTTCTCCAACGTTGTAAAGTGCGTCGACTTATCCCCAATTCATTGCAAGCCATCGTTTCTCTGGCACCGGCCTGAGTGGCTTCTTTAATCAGCATGATGGCCTTTTTGCGATCCGAGGCGCTGATCAAGCGTCCTCGCTGTCCCCCCAAATCGCATTTGCCTTTTTTCTTAGAACTAACAAGGCTGCAGTCTCCGCAAGAGCTGATTCCTTACGACGAAGCTCCTGCTCCAATTTCTTAATCTCTCGTTCTCTCTCTCGCAGATCTTTCTGAAGACGTGACGCTTCTTGGGCAACTCCTCCATTGGCCTGCATACAGGCATCACGCCAAGCTTGAACCTGTTCAACATATAGCCCTTTGCCCCGGCAGTACTCAGCCATTTCCACTTCACTAAGGAGAGCAGTCTCCATGACAATCAGGAACTTATCTTGAGTGCTCCAACGCTCAACTTCCTGTTCCCCGCCGGGAACAGCCATACCCTTGGCTCTAGCTTGTCTTCTCCACACATGCAGGGTGGCTTCTGATAAACCAGTTTCCCTTGCAATTGCACTGACGGATTGATTCTGTGGTGGCATCATCTTTAACATAATTGAATGCTTAAATTCATCGCTATACTTTGCCATTGTTCTCCTCCTCCGAGTTCTCTTAACTCACTATACTTCTCTCGGAGGCCTATGACAACTATGCTAACATAGGGGGTTAACTTGGAGGGGAGTTTGCCCCAAACAATGTCAAATATTAAACAACACTATAAATGGGGATTCCCAGTTGATACAAACTCATACTGTTTCCTGTACCTGAAAACTGCATTCAATACCTGTGCATATTATATTGGAGAAGAAAAGATTCTCGAACAGTGCTTTGATCCAATTCGATACGCTATTCTAGAAAATACTAATTGTGATGATCGTATTGAAAGTCTCGATATGCTTACAATTTGGAGAGGGGCTTTTGAAAAAATTCCCGATAAAGGTCATTACGTGATTATTGAATCGACACATCAAGGAGTAACTGCATATGTGGGATTTTATTCTGAGCGTATTTGCGGGAAAATGCTGTTATCTTCACAACCAATTGGTAACTACTTTACAAATATGTTGATCTGTGATTGGCAACATCGCAACGAATATACTATATGCTTAACCAATAATATAGGCTGATAGAATGCCTTTGGTATCATTTGTTATTTGTTGCTTCCGGTATGTTTGTGATTGAAAAGAAGACATAAGTAAAAACTCAAATGACCAATTGTCCGGAAAAATAGGACAGTTGGTGAGTCTTTATGAACTACTCGAAATTCCCGAATAGCTGCCGACAAGGGGCTATCAGCTTCAGGCGGCATCTTTTTTGTCACCACAAGGCACGTTGATAGTATAATAATGACGACATCTAGTGGTTGAAAGGGCAAATGAGACGGTTCAGACACCATATATAGCGTTTATGGAGCGAAAATTGAAAAAGTGTATTTTTCGACCCATTTTTTTAACCTATATATTAATTATTTTAGCTGAGCGTATAAATATCGATATCTGTGAAGCGCTGCAGGTATTTTTGAGAAAAAAAGAAAAACCGCTGGTCGATTAAACAATGCAGTCTTACAGTATAGGATGATCATTAATGACAAAAAACCTAAAGGCATCGGGATGAAATTCTAATGCCTTTTTTATGCTTCTCTGATCTGACGGTCGATCTCGAAACCCTCTTCGAGGATAGTTAGCATTAAAAGGCTTATTTTTACTGTGACTGAGATGCACGAGCCAGGAGTCTATATGACTAGAAAGCGCAGAAGTAGGGATATAATGTGATATACACTAATGCTGCTTATTCATTCAGCAGGTTAATAGAGCATTTCAAATCATAGGGTATAAATCTATGGCGGGGGATGGAATCGGGACCATTACCTTGACTTTGGTAGCCAAGCTAAAAAGATCTGTGGAATTAAATTTGGCCAACCCTATTGACACTATCATTATCCTATGGCAAACTGAGTCTAGTTAAAACGGTGATGGCGTATTAACTTGAATTATTATTAAAGAAATCACAATTGATACTTCTGGATAAGTGATAATAATCGGATTATCTGGAACGTGGAGGAATATTATGTTATTAGAATTCTCTGTTGAAAACTTTGCCGCAATAGGTAAAAGGCAGAGTATTAATCTTATCACTGGAAAGGCAAGGGGTAAGCCTGGTCATCTTCTTAAGGCATACAAACAAGCAGTTTTAAAATTTACATCAATCTATGGTGGAAATGCTGCGGGAAAGTCTACAATTATTAAAGCCATGCACTTTGGAAAAGAAATGATTTTGAACGGCTGCTTGGACAAGCGGTTTATGTCAGTGAATAAGTCAGATGAAGTATGGGTTAAAAAACCAACGGAATTTATATACACTGTCTTTGTTAATAAAAAGGTGTACGAATACGGCTTTACGTTGTCTTGGCATGAGGAAAAAATCGTTAAAGAGTGGCTTAGTGAAAAAAACTCCAGATTAGAGCAGAAGTTAATTTTCATAAGAGATTTTACACAGCAGCACTTTGAGCTTGCAATAAAAGCCAAAAACCCTGAAATTGATAGGCGCCTGTCAATTTATTTTTCTGACGCTTCAACTGAAGAAAACACTTTGTTTTTAAAAGAGATTAATTTTAAAAAAGGTAATCTATTTGAATCTGATCCGTCGTTACAATATTTTAAATCTCTCTATCGCTGGTTCCTAACAAAGATGAAATTTGTTTACCCAAATAGCAACTCAGACTTAGGTAGATATAGTTTTTTAAATTATCCTGAAAACAATGAAAAGCTGTATGATTGCTTGTTGCAACTTGATATCCCCATCGACAAAATGTCATATGTAGACATTTCCATTGAGCAAGCATTTAAAGATGCGCCAGCCTCAATGGTAGAGGAAATTGAGACTCATTTCAAAGAAATGTACCAACGGAAGGAAAATCAAGAGGGCGAACCGATTTCAGTAACTATGCGTTTGGAGGACAACTACTACATTATTGAGGCGAACGCAGATGGCTTTCAAAGTATTAAAACCATACAATTCTCTCATGGTAAGTATGGACAATATGAGTTTAAAGAAGAATCCGACGGGACTAAGCGAATTCTAGAGTTATTAGAAATGATAACATCACCTGAAAAAGATGTTACGTACATCGTGGATGAAATTGATAGAAGCTTACATCCGTTGTTGACTGAACAACTTGTATCAATGTACCTAAATCCTGAAACTCCTAATCACAATCAGCTTATCATCACTACACATGAATCCCGTCTTTTGAATTTAAGGAAATTGCGGAAGGATGAGATTTACTTTGCCACAAATCGTAATGGTGAATCTGAATTTATCAGGTTAGATGAGTTTGAAAGTGGAGAATCTCGTTCTGATTTAAATATAGAGCTAGCATATTTAAATGGACGGTACAATGGTATTCCGACCATTGTCAAATATGAAGATAATTAAGGGGGGTGTGACTTAATGACACACAACCAAATTTTATCTGTCTATTGCTCAAAAGAAGATTGCTTTATAATCTCAAAAGAAAAAAAGAAATCATTACCAGGAATCCATTTAGATACCACAGTTATGAAAACAAAACTATCTTTGAGAAAGATATGCTTGGATCAGAGAAAGCGGTACGTACTTCAAAAAGGTGACTATATTATTGCGATCGATCATCTAGCCACATGCATATTTGAAAAAGACTATGAAGCAGAAAATCTACTACACTTTGCATCACTAAATTTCTTTTTCGAATGGTTGGATGAGAACATTAGGAAGCGATCAATTTAAATGAGAGGGGGGATTATATTGATTGTAGAAAAAAGGCATTGATATCTACGGGAATAGATATCAATGCCTTCCCGACCGAAGTCAGGGGAAAGTTGAGTACAAGCTCTTTCTAACCGTTAGAATTGTATCATTTTTTCTCCTTGACCACAATAGTAATCAAAAACTATATTAACAAGGAGGAATTCGTTATTCATATTTCGCAGAAATTCAGGAGGCTGAAGATTAACGGTCATAAAGATATAGCTTTCATTGATATTTAAGGGGTTACGATGGAAACAAAAGTACCGTTCTACAATATAGTGAACATCTTCCTGCCAGGGCTAGTGCTGCTTGGTTCAAGCGTGTTGCTGTTCTTTGACGAGGTAAAGACACTTGTGCAATCTATCGCAAATCTTGGCAGTACCGGACTGGAAATTCTGGTCACGGTGTCGCTGTTCGCAATTGCCTACGAGGTCGGTTACATCATATTTCGGCTCGGCTCGGCGGCGATAGAGCCGTTGCTTAAAAAGATGTTCGGGTGGGCTGAATACAGCGATTTCATCGCCGCAGGGAAGACGAGCGAGAAAGCCCATGACAAACTTGAAATGCTGTCGCGGGAATACGGTTATGCGAGAACGCAAATCACGTTGTTCATCGCGCTTGCCGTTCTGACAGGCGTTCGGACGCAGTGGTGGTTTATGTTTGTCTGTATCCTCTGCGTAGGGTTATTCACTCTCACCGCTCGCGGACATATGAAAAAGACTCAGAAAGCCGTGAAACAATATCTCCCCGCAAGCTGCGGCGAAAGTTAGGCTTACAATGGCTAAACGAACACTACCTGCAGGGTGGCTTAGCGTGAAGTTGGAGAGTATAGCCGGTGAGTATAAGGCAAAAAACCGTGACTTTGTTCATACATTGGTGCTGACTAACTCTGCACAGAGCAGGATTATCCCGCAAACAGAACACTTCGACAAAGAGATAGCCGTGGAAGATAACATCGATGGCTACTTTGTCGTGAGAGATGGAGGGGAGAGGTGAAATATGAGTTAGAACGTAGGCGGGTTAAGAACATCAATCTGCGTATCCGCCCCGATTGCTCCGTGTATGTTTCGGCTAACAATGGTGTTCTCCAAAGTGCGATTGAGGCGTTTCTTTCCAAGAAAGCGGGCCACATTCTCAACGCTCTTGATAGTCGGATGGAAAGAATGTAAACACATACTTGAAAGCAGCAGCAATCTACCTGTACAGAAAGGGATTTGAAACTATGAGTCAGAAAATCACATTCTACCCGCTGGGAAACGCGGAAACCGTGCTGTTGGAACTCTCCAACGGCAAGAAAATGCTAATGGACTACGCCGCTATGCGCACAGACGAAGCCGGAGATAAACGGTACGATATCACGACCGCACTTAAAAAGCACAAGTCGTTCGATGTGGTGATGTTCAGCCACGCCCACGATGATCACGTTAAGGGTGCGAAAGACTTCTTTGAGTTTGACCACGCCGACAAATATAAGGGCGATGGGCGGGTGCAAATCAAGGAGCTTTGGGTGTCATCAGCGTTTGTGCTTGATTCAAATGTTTGCGAAGATGCCCGCGTGATACGGCAGGAAGCTCGGCACCGCTTGAAAAACGGCTATGGCATTAAAGTGTTCGCCGAGCCGGATAAGCTCGACCAATGGCTTGAGGATAATGGCTTGTCAACCGACGACAGCGAGAACTCCATTATACACGCTGGAACGCTACTGAAAAATGCAGACCACAGCTTAGGCGACGAACTTGAGGTGTTTGTTCATGCACCCTTTTCGGAAGACTCTGATGAGGTTGAAGACCGTAACGACCCGTCTATTGTCCTGCAACTGAGATTGGCGAATTTTTTACGCACAACAACTATCTTCATAACAGGCGATATACCGCACGAAATTCTCGACAAGATAGTCGAGCGTTCAGAGAACGGGGGGAATGAGAATTATCTCTACTGGGATATTTACGACATACCGCATCATTGTAGCCACACAGGTCTGGCTGACGAGCGTGGCGATAAGATTACCGAAACATCAGATAATATCAAGCGGCTCTTGTCCGATTATTCTCAGCAGAGCGCCGTAATGGTTGCGTCGTGCCGGGCATTCAGCGATGTCGGCAAGGACGACACTCAGCCCCCTCATTTTCAGGCAAGAGATGCCTACATAGAATATAGCGGCGGGAAAGAGTTTTTCGCAACGATGGAGTATCCCAATGAACGCAATCCTCAACCGCTTGTGTATGAAATTGATTTTCATGGTATAACCAGAAAAGTTATCGCGGTGAGTCCGATAATTACTTCACCGGCACCGAGGGCAGGCTAAATGGAAACCATTTCCATCAATCCGGCATACGAGCTAACGAAGCAGATACTGGCCGTATTAGGCTGCGGCGACCCGTATCGCGCTTCGTTGCGCAAATTTTGGCAAGACAGTAACGCTAGTGGCATGATTGATATTTTGGAACTTGATTATGAAATCGCCGGACTATGTCAGTATCCTGATTATGAAATCCGCCGAATCGAACCGATAACAATATCAGTTCAGGACGGAGAATTGCCGCAAGTTGATGTACGAGAAGACTTTCCGACAGTACCGCACCTTATGGTCAGTCGCGATGGCAAACAGCGGTATCTTTGTTATACCGATTTGTCGTATTCCGAAATAAGGTACAGACTCAATGGGCGGTTTATTGTAGAATGTATCAATGAATGGTTTGCAAAAACTGCCCGTGGTGAGCTTCATCGTGATGATCAACCTCTCGAGCCATTTTTCTACGGGACGCAAGATGTGATTATCGTCAACCCACGGCATATTAGCAGGAACTTTGCGAGATTCAGAGAAACTCATCAAAACGGAAGGCTTATGTTATGCCAAGTCTCTGATATTGCCGACCGCACAGGAACAAGTCTGTATGTAATTATCAGGTTGAGCTTACAGCCGAGTGCGGACAATATTATCCATCACCCACCGAACACGTTGCGTGAATTATTAGGGTGGTTTTCGGTCAAACAACTTGCGGAACAACTTTTAGGCGAGCTACGGTCAATTCTTAATATTCGGCATAAACCGAAAGAATTTCAAAGTCTATTCGCAAGCACGGCGGCACTGTTTAGCTGCCCCTGCATTATAACATTGAACATACCTCAAAGAAGAAAGCAATCTGGGACTGTCGAGCGGTCTGATTATCGTGTGTTTTTAACTGAAAGAAAGACATTTGGAGATGTTCTGCGTGACTTTGGAATCCAACGCGAAAGAACGAACGGGAATAAAAATAAGAAAGGTAAAGTTAGCAATAAGCCTATTGATACCGGAAAGAATAATTTGGGCGAGAACATAGGCATTCGTCAACTCGATCTTCAT
Source organism: Desulfitobacterium sp. LBE (assembly GCF_007830365.1). Lineage (NCBI taxonomy): Bacteria > Bacillati > Bacillota > Clostridia > Eubacteriales > Desulfitobacteriaceae > Desulfitobacterium > Desulfitobacterium sp. LBE. Next base: position 4,910,237 of record NZ_VLKD01000001.1, read on the forward strand.
TGGGCAATTACGCCTACACTCGCCCAAATTTATAACGGCATCGGAGTCGGCTATAAGCACTTGAATTACGTTCTCGTCGGGGCGGGGGCTTTAGGTTCTCAGCTGTTTGAACATTGCCTGCGCTCTGGCTTTGGGAAATGGACAGTTATAGACAAAGACGTGGTGTTTCCGCATAACCTTGCCCGGCATATACTTGCCCTTAATTCAATCGGTCAACCAAAGGCAACAGCGTTGGAAAACTACGCCAAAACCATCCTTGAAGATGCAGAGGTTTCCTCTATTGTCGCAGATGTGCTCGACCCCACAAACGGCGAAGCTGTCGAGGCTCTTGATGCCGCCGATGTGATTGTGGATGTTTCCACATCTGTCGCAGTGGAACGTATGCTTGCGATGGATGTAAAATCAAAAGCTCGTCGTATTTCTTTGTTTTTAAACCCGTGCGGCAATTGTCTTGTTATGCTGTGCGAAGACGCAGAGCGAAAAGTTACGCTTGATCAATTGGAGATGCAGTTGAACTCAATACTGGCGGGGAAAGATGATTATGCGGAATACTACAGCCTCCCATCGACAATCGCGTATGCCACTTCGTGTCGCGACATTACCAGCAGAATTTCACAAGAGTACATTGCGCTCTCTGCCGCCGCCGCGAGCAAAGAGTTGAAGCGGGCTCAGGTAGCCGCATCCGCGAACATTGTGATATGGAGTATCAGCGATGATGGCATAGTTGCCGACAGGTATGATGGTGAACGATGGCATTCTGTTTCTTGTGGTGATTGGCGGGTTTTTATGCGCGGTTCATTACTGCAATCTCTGCAAACAAAGCGCACCGAGCGGCAGCCGAACGAAACAGGCGGAGTGCTCATCGGGCAGTATGATTTTTCTCGAAAAATAATCTACATAGCCGATATGATTTTTTCGCCGGATGACAGCATTGAAGCACCAACCTCATATATCCGCGGTTGTGAAAATCTGCCGGAACAGATTCAGCAAATAGCGAAACGAACTTACAACAGTTTTGGCTATGTCGGTGAATGGCACAGCCACCCCGGAAGTTGCACCGCGATGAGTTCTGTTGATGAAAGGCTACTCTGCACAATCAGCGAAGTAAACGAATCGGACTGTCTGCTCGGTTGTATGATAATCTGCGGCGGCGTTGATAACTTTTCCATTTACATTCATGAGAACAGCGCGACGCATTCAGCGATGTTTAAGTACATTTCGAAGTCGTAGCCAAATAAGAACTTCTAGAACATACTGTTTTACTGAGGACTACCTATCCGGGCCTTTTTTATAGTATATGTCTGCGGCTTCCGGCTCCAGATAACAAGGTGTTCTATAACTTAGCCAATATTCATGCTCCCTTGCATTTTCTTTCAAACAAGCTATAATTAGGAATAGGTGGAAATTAAAAAGTCGCCGTGACCTGAAAGTGTTGGCGCACTCTCAGGCACGAGCAGGTGTAAGGGCACCTACACGTAACAGTCCAGCTGTCCACGACGACATTCTTATTATACAATGCCGCCCCTTTCCGCACAAGCGAAGCGCCTGTGCCCGGGTGAAGCGAGTGTAATGAGGTGCCGGCAGGGAACAGAGCAGACTGTGCGGCTTCACGCAGCAGGAGATTCAGCCTATTCCTGACCCAGGCAGCGGAAAGGAATTGTTCGCATACGGTTATGCGGACCGCTTTTCTGTTCACAGCCGGTTTGTTTCCGGTTGAGTGGGGTTAGGTGTTTAGGATTCAGCAGATAACGAAGCATGGCACATGTGTAGGGTAAAAAAACCTCGCATGTGCTTTTTAATTTCCCCTATCAAAGCAGACGGCAGGACCGGGTCAGGACCCGGAGCCTTGCCGCTGCTTGAAATAGGGGGTATAGACGACAATGACGGACTATAAAAAGATGTATTTTCAACTGGCGGCTCAAGTCGCCGATGCCATGGATATCCTGCTTAGAGCACAGCAGGAGGGTGAGAAGGAATACATGGATGGGGAGCCGTTTCCTGAGGGGAAACTCATGGTCATTCCGGATGAAGGCTGTGAGTGTGAATAAGGAAATCTTGGCTCTGATTAGTAAAATGCCGGGAACCGGGTTTGTCCCCAAATGCGACAACGTTGTCGTGTTTGGGGACAGGTTTCTTGGACATGTTTGTGCCGGCCGTCCCTCGCACCAGTTTTTTTAAAGGAGCCTTCTTCCTGAAAAAATAGACCTCCCAGAAAAGAGGTCTAAAGATTGTTTTGAATCCGCTCCAGTTCAGCTACTATAAAATTAAAATCAAATTCAGGGATTTTTCCCATGAAACCATCTCCTTTGATTAATTGGCTTAAGTCTGATTTCATCAGAGGATCAGCAGGCTTGGCGGGCGGCGGGGAAGGTTTGATGGAGGCTTTATAATTGTGGAAAAATACGGTAAAATAGGCTTGGGGGGTGAAGCTATGCCGGCGATTAATGAGATTATGGCTAAACGTGACCAAATTCTGTCCACAGCAGCTCAATACAAGTTTTTTAATGTGAGGCTATTTGGTTCTGTACTGAGAGGGGAAGAAAAGACGGAAAGCGATATAGACTTTTTGGTTGAGTGCGGCGAGGATTGTTCTTTATTTGATTTAATCTCCCTTAAATATGATCTTGAAGAAATCCTGGGCAGAAAGATAGATGTGGTCACTCCCGATTCTGTTCATTGGACGTTAAAAGATAAGATTCTCCAGGAGGCCAGGCCTATATGAAAGATGACAAGGTCTATCTTCACAGTATTCTGGAGAGCATTGTAAAGATTGAAACATATACGAACTCAGGAAAAGAGGAATTCATGACATCAGGAATTATCCAGGATGCGGTGATTCGGAATCTTGAAATTATTGGTGAAGCGGCAAAGCGGGTTTCCCAAGGGCTTAAGGAACAAACGCCTGAAATTCCATAGAGGCAAATGGCCGGACTTCGTGATGTGTGATCCATGATTACATGGGCATTAGTTTAAACATTATAGGAATGTGGTGCGAAATGAGTTGCCACAGCTCAAACGAAAGATGGTGGAATGCTTGGAATAAGCACTGGATGATTTTGTTCAGTGCTTAATGCCATTTAGGGCTGGGCTATGAGAATGATGCAAACTCAATGCCCGATGGGCGATTATGTTTAGGGGGAGCAGGTAATGATTTATTTTGAGACGCCAAGGTTAATTTTTCGTGACTGGAAGGAACAGGATCTAAGGGAATTCAGAATGATGAATAAGGATTCAAGGGTGATGAGATATTTCCCCGAAACCCTTACAGAGCAGGAAACCGATTCACTCTATGAGAAGATTCGCGATGAACTCAGTTTGGGATATGGACTTTATGCTGTGGAAGCCAAAGACAATCATGAGTTTATCGGGTTTATAGGCTTTCATAGAGCAACATTTGAGGCGGCCTTTACTCCTTGTGTGGAAATAGGATGGCGGCTTAACTATGCGGCATGGGGAAATGGCTATGCTACTGAAGGGGCAAAAGCATGTTTGGACTATGGATTTAATACTCTGGGATTGGATAAAGTCTATAGTTTCACGGCGAAAGTTAATCTTCCATCGGAAAATGTGATGAAGAAGCTTGGTATGAAAAAGGTTATGGAATTTAAACACCCCCATGTTGCAGAGAACAGTCCTCTATCTGAACATGTTCTCTATATGTGTCAATTGAAAGGTTAGCTCACTTAAGGGTAAGTGGGGTTGCAGCTAGAATGGTGTCCGGCCTGCTGGTATAGGGTAATAAAATAGACGGAGGCAGGGCGGTTCAAGGGAGCGGAAGCAACTGTCTTAAAGGTATGGAGTGGCTTTATAACACAGGTCTGTCCGAAATTAGTAGGGGCGTACTGCTTTCGGACAGATACCTCCGGATATTGATTCTATGGCGGCTTCATAGTATACCGTATAGTTCACAAAACCGTATAGTCATACGGCCAAAGCCGGGAGGAAGACGGCTGAAAAGAATCAAGGTCCTGTCCTGTCTGATTCGGGATAGTTGGAATAGTTGAGAAGAAAGGCTTAAAGGATTGCTGTCTTTGATTTTAGTGTTCCATATGCTAACATTATCAGGAAGGGTAGGGGACGGGCTGATTTTAGAAGGGGATGGGTTAGGTTTAATTATGTGAATTTACCGTCGGTATGGAGTAAGGTAAGGATGCTCTGGGTCTTTAGTCTGCCTATGAGGGATTGAAACATCGTGGTCGTTGTCGGCGCGGTCTTTATGACGTTATGTTGTTAGCCTGCCTATGAGGAATTGAAACGTGGTTGTTAATTCAGGCCATACCGAGGAAGGATGGGGAGTGGCAGAAAATGAATTTAGAGATTTATTTTAAACCTTTGAGGGAACCGGTTGTATTGCCTATTCACTATAATTATTTGGTTCAGGCAGCGTTGTATAATTCCATTGATCAGGAGCTGGCGGCTTTTTTGCATGAGAAGGGCTATAGCGACGGAAACCGCGCCTTTAAGCTGTTTTGTTTTTCTTTAATCCAGGGTGTGTATCAAATGGATAGGGTGAATAAAAGGATTGCTTTTGAAGGAGAGCTGAAGTTGACGGTATCCTCTCCGTTGCAGGATTTTTGTCAGTCCCTGGTCAATGTGCTGCTTACAAAAGGGGTTATGCGCTTAGGGGCCCAGGAGCTGGAGATCGATAGAATAAGTGCCGGTCAGTATAAGGTGAGAGAAAATAAGGTTATGGTGAGAACCCTTTCCCCGGTGGTGCTGTACAGTACGCTGCTCAGACCGGATGGCAGGAAATATACGGTCTACTTTCAACCGGGGGAAACAGATTATAGCCGTTTATTCAATGAAAATTTGCGCAAGAAATACCGGGCTCTCTATGGATCAGAAGGACCGGAAGGGGAAGTGGAAATCCGACCGCTGGGAATACAAAGGATGAGGATCGTCAACTATAAAAACACGGTAATTAAAGGGTATGCCGGTAAGCTGTTTTTATCGGGGCCGAAAGAGCTGCTTCAATTGGCCGTCGATGGAGGAATAGGAAGTAAGAACAGCCAGGGATTCGGGTGTGTGGAGATTATCAATGGATAGTAAACATCGCCGTTGGGTCTGTCCGAAATAGGTACGCGCGTACCTATTTCGGACAGACCTTTTCATGGTAAAGTGATACTGGAGTTTGGTATTAAAGCGGTTACCTTTTTCAACAATCCCGGAATTTTGATTTTAATTTAATCTCTTCTTATGCTAATATTAGCATGAGAGATAGGGCTGATTTCGTTTTAGACAAACTAGCCGGTTTATTACTTCTACCACTAGATTAGGGGGAGGATAAAAGGCTAAGTTTTAATCGTAGCTCTTGTCGTCGATGTGCAGTGAGGTAAAAATGCCCGGGGATCGACGACAAAGAATATGGCTAAATAAGCGGGCTAAGAAGAGAAGTGCTGATTTGGTTAACTTTGGTCAATGGCTGTAATGGCTTATTTAATGCTGGTGAAATGGGTTGTTAGCTTACCTATGAGGGATTGAAACCTCAGTCTCGTACGGCTCCCCTGTGATGGTCTCAAACGTTGTTAGCTTACCTATGAGGGATTGAAACGAAACTTAGGTCAAGCTTCTCAGGTGACCGGGTTTAGTTGTTAGCTTACCTATGAGGGATTGAAACTAGAGCAGAGAACACAGTTTCCGCGTAAAGTATGCTAGTTGTTAGCTTACCTATGAGGGATTGAAACGGAAAACAATCACCGGTTACCGGGAGCAGTATTTTGTGTTGTTAGCTTACCTATGAGGGATTGAAACCCCTGCTGCTGGAGATGGGCTTAGGTTAGCAAAACGGGTTGTTAGCTTACCTATGAGGGATTGAAACTTAGATGTTTTGAACATAGCAAAAATTAAATACGAGTTGTTAGCTTACCTATGAGGGATTGAAACATATGTATACCTAATTCATCTGCTATTACTCGGATGTGATTAGCCTACCTATGAGGAATTGAAACGTTATTATCTCGCTAAGATAGGATTGCTTAATCCCCGTGTTGTTAGATTACCTATAAGGGATTGAAACTCGGATGTTGGAGAGTATTCCCCACCCAAAGGGAAAACGTTGTTAGCTTACCTATGAGGGATTGAAACCATGGATTCCAAGCCATTCTGAATAGTTGTAATACCGTGATTAACTTACCTATAAGTGACCTTTTCTCGATAAAACGGACACTCCAGAGTTAGCGATTCTCTCAGAATCGCAAGATTGCTTCTTTTTTCATCTTAGGTAAATACTCCAAGCTGCTCTCTCAGGGGTCAGCCCCTGAAACCCCGCCCCCGCCGGGTGGCAGAAGAACGGTCTTTAAACTGTTCTGAGGCATAAGTCTTGGCCATGTTAGCCAATCAAGGGCAAGGACTTCGTCTCGGCTGACGCCGCCCCTTGACAAGCATCTACCGAGTTGATAATCAGCATCACAGATAAATTTTTCAATGGTGTCAGGTGTGGCAACATTGCCGGGAAATTCTATATTAAGGGATTAAATATGGAGAATAAAAGCAGGCTATGATATACTGTTTCCATACAATGGATATTGAGGTCGATAGTGATAGTTTCATAACGGAGGATGATCACGATGTCAATGGACGTGGCAGAAATAAAAGATAAACTTTTCCCTATATTTGAGGCTGCCCCTATTTACCAGGCGATACTCTTCGGTTCTTTTGCTCAAAATAAGGCTACCGACAGCAGTGATGTGGATATTGTAATTGACAGCCGGGGAGAATTGTTAAATATCAAATTTTATGGGGTGCTGGAGGATATTACTCAGACGTTAGGGCGCAAAATAGATCTCTTTGAAATTTCCGAAATAAGGCCTGGTTCACCCATCGACCACGAGATTAGGCAGCAGGGAGTTTTGCTCTATGACCGATAAAGATAGAATCATTCTTCATAAGATTATGAATTATGTCCAGGAGATAATCGGGTATGTCGATAATATGGACTATAAACAGTTTGTGGGTGATCGTAAAACAATAGCTGCTTGTGCCTTTTGCATCGGACAAATTGGGGAGCTGGCAAAAGATATCAGCGCCGAGACACAAGAATTAAATCCTGAGATTGCTTGGAAAAGTATTCGAGGTATGCGCAATAAAATTGTTCATGATTATGAAAATGTCGACTTGGGGGTTTTATGGGGTACTATCAGGGAAAGCCTTCCCGAGCTGGTGCGACAGATAAATCAGCTCTTGGGAGAAAAGAGAACTTAATTTTTTGGCAAAAATAAATAGAAGTATATGCAGGAATTGGTATTATTTAGTCGAATGAAAACAAGGATAGGTAAAAACCTGTCCTTGTTTTCTGTATTTCTCAGTAGATGTTCAAATATTAGAACGGTTGAAGAAAACTACAAGAAGGTGATCCAATGCTAGCCGAAGCCATCATCCGCATCGGCCGTCCGATCAAAGACAGCGACATGCCTTGCCGGGACAAAATCCGGCTGTTGACCGATGTAAGCAGTGAAAATTGCAAGAATTTTTTCCGCCATGTCTTCCTGCTTGAGATCACGGAGAAGGATATCGGCTTTCAGCTGATGGAGGTAGGGGATAGGGAGACCAAGGAAAAGAAAGAAACCTTCCAAGTTAATCCTATAAGAAATGTGGCTTTTCCTATTTTCTATCCCAATGGGGGCAACCCCCTCCATGCCCAAGGCATTTATCCTCTCCCGTGTTATCTGGTGTACGACCCTCATATTAAAGCCATGAAGGATGAAGAGGCCTTTAAAAAAGAGTTTCTTCTTCCCCGCCTGGGCAAAACTTTAGGCTATCGGGATAGAACAGAGGCAAAGAGAGTTGCTTTGGCCGACCGGATTGCTGAATTATTAGCTGCTCGGGGGGCTGAACTGATCACTGAGGACAAGCAGCTGGGAGTCATGATGATCTTCGACCAAGAGCTGCCGATGTTTCATAGATATCAGGAAAAGAGAGGGAATGAACAGTCTTTGTGGATTGCCGAAAGCCCGCTGACTCCCGGAGCCCATCTCCATTTAGACGGGGAAGAGGTCCTGAGAAGAATTGGCCGGGCCAAGTTTTACGAGGCTGCTGAGTTGGGGAAAGAGAGGGATGCCCTGTCTACCTTCACCAATCGCAAGACGGATGAGGTGGTCTCCATCTACAACAAATCCTGGCTTTGGCTGTCTCCCACCTGGGAATCCCCCCGTTCCATCTATTGGAATGATGACGAATGGACCAAAGGTATTAAAGTGGACGAGGAAAGCTATGCCGCCTATTTATACGGAGTGCAATTCCTCAAAGAAATCCAGGTGCCTATTTCCAGTGCTGTTCTTAAAGAGATGTTTGCGCCTATCACCAGTGTGGAAGCGAAGAAGACAATGAGCATGGAAAGCTTTGAATCTATTTACGGCATTCCTTTGGTTCTGCCTCTGATGGACGGTGACTCCCGGCAACTTTTTGCCAAGTATCAAAGGCTGCTGAAAAAGCGCGACGAGAAGCAAAGCGACGGCGATCTGCAGCTTAAAGTGCTGGCAGGCATCGACAGGATCGTTCCGGAAATGGGAGATGAGCATCGCTTGACCATCCTCTATTATTCCGGTGATTTGTCCCGTGGCAATATGCATATTCGTGCCATGATCGAAGACGTGATCCCCAGTGTGGCCGGTCAGGTGGAAAAAATACTGTATCGGCTAAGCGCGCGGGAAACAGGCAAAATCCAGGAGGTCTTTGGAGTGAGGGAACAACCTGTCTATCGTACTCAGAACCTTCCGGCGCTGCTGGCCAATGTGTATGGTCCAGGCTATGTGTGGGAGAGTTTGCGGAGTGTTTTTCACAAGGAACCCCTCAGATTGGAGCGGCTGCACATGGCCACCGCCCGGAAGCTCAATGAATCGGCCAATAGGGAAGACCGGGGGCAAATGCTCCAGGAGCTGGTGTTCCATTATAGCTTTCTATATTTTTTAAAGGAATATGAAGAGAAGATTTTGCACAAGCAAGGGGGAGTGGGAACTTTGGCGGATTGGGATGAATTCAAAGCGTTGTATGCCCAGGGGAAGCTGGAGCTGAGTCATCTGGTCAAGGCAGAGCAATTGGGCTTTGCTGCCGGTTTATTGCTGAAGCAGTTTTCCAACTCGTATTACCAAAAGACGGGTAAGGATTTTCTCAAACAGCGGGTGATGAAATTCGGCAGCAAATTGACGCCGGCAATGATCTGGAAAAATGGCTTGCTGCGCTGCGAAGAGCTGGCCCAGCAATGGTCCATGAAGCTGGGGAGCAATTTCCGTCCTATGCTGGCTCAAACTCTGCTGGGGTTTTTGGAAAAGGAGCAGGAATTGATTCCGGAAAAGGATACCTTTATGACCGCTTTTTGGTCGGGCTATTTGCTCTATAAATCGGATAAGAACAACGATGGTGGAACTGGAAGTGATCCTGAAGTTAAGGAAGAGGATGGAGGCAGAGATAATGAATAGCGGCGAGATTTTGTTTGTCAAGTCGGTGAAGGATGGGATACCCAACCGGGACCCTTTGAATGACAGTGACGCCAGGCGGCTGTTTCCCGAAGAGGACGGGCGTATCTCTTTAAGCGATGTGAGCATTAAAAGAGATGTGCGGGATTTTGTGATTGCTCTGGAGCAGGACGGCGGTAAGGACCAGAAAAACCACATCTTTGTCCAGGAAAAGGTGAATGACAAAGGGAAGCTCCTTGGCCGGGGCAGTTTGGCGGAAGGAATTGCCAAAAGCGTGGGCAAAGAGAAAAAGGCCAAGGAAGACATGAAGAGTGTCCTGATTGAACATTGCTTTGATGTGCGCACCTTCGGTATCGTCTACTCGGTGAAGCCTAAGTTCAACCTTACCGGACCGGTTCAATTTGGGTGGGCCCACTCCCTTCACCCTGTGGACACCCAATATGTGCAAGGAACGGTGGTCATGCCCAGTATGGATTCCACCGCTGACGGAGAGGGAAAGACTCAGGGGACTATCTGGACCAGCTATACAGTGCCCTTTGCCGTGTTTGCCATGCCGGCGGTGATCAACGCCAAGGCGGCGGAGCATTCGGGAATGACTGCTGAGGATCAGGAATTGCTGCTCCGGGCGCTGTGGCAGGGCACTCAGCACCGCCAGGCCCGGGGAAGAGGACAGCAGCAGCCCCTGATATTGATCCATATTGAATATAGCGATCCCTTTTACCGGATCGGTTATCTGGAAGATCTGATCACCATGTCTCCCGATACCACGGCCTGGAAAGCTGCTGGAAAGCTGCCTTCATCTCTCCAGGATATTTCCTTCGATTTGACCCGGCTTTTAGCAGCTGTCGCAGAAAAGCAGGATAAGATAGCCCAATGCCGGATTTGGGCTCATCCGGGAGTGACCATCAGCGGAGATATCGCCCCCTGGCTGCAGCCTTTATGGTAAGCTGCGCTTATGAAGAACAACACTATACTAAAAGGAGAAGGTTATGAAAGGATTGGCATTTGATGTCCTGGGCACTGTAGGTCATTTCCGCCGCCCCGACACCACGGCAACCCAGCTGACCTATCCCTTTATTACACCTACAGCGGCCAAAGGGCTGGTGGGGGCGATTCTGGGGATTGAGGATTTTGTGACCACCGACCAGGTGGGTATTGAGCTGCTGCGTCCGGTGCGAACCGTAGCTCAGCAGATGTCCATGCTGGGGAAAGATCCGGGAAGCACCTTTAACCGTCCCACCACTATTGAATTGTTAGTCAATCCCGGCTATCGCATTTATTACACCGGGGAAGAGTATACGGAGCAGTTGCTGGATTTTCTCACTGGGGAAAGGGCGGTGTATACTACTTATTTAGGTACTGCCTATGCCCTGACTAAGCCGATACTCTATAGGGTCTACCCGGAAGTATCCTATCCGGTGGCGGAGGGAAAGGAAATTGAGATGAGGACAGTTGTACCTACGGCTCTTATCCGGGAGATCGTTCTCAAGGCGGATCGCTATTATTGCCGGGCAGGTGGGTATTTGTATGAGTATAAAGGGCAGCGGACCTTTGAGAAATCAGTGGATTTCCTTTATGAGAAAGACGGGAAGCCTATTGCGTTTATCCCTAAAAGTGATGGCCTGGATTCGCCTTTGGATCTCAGAGTGGCGCAGTTCGGAGAGGACTTGGTATGTCTTGTTTAATGGCCTTGGCTTAATGGGCGGAGATTATTTTGCTATATGAAATTGTCGTCGGTGTGTAGTAAGGTAAAAATGCCTGGAGACCGACGACAAGGACTATGGCTTAACAAGCAGCTTGTGGGGGAAAACGCGGATTCTCTGGGCTGAACTTGTTAAGCCATAAATGCTGATTGTATGCGGGTAAAATGGGTTGTTAGCTTACCTATGAGGGATTGAAACTCGGTGAGCTTAGTGTAAATGACCCCGCCATTGGTGGTTGTTAGCTTACCTATGAGGGATTGAAACTCTACCAAAAGGTACTAAGTGGCACCCTGAAGGGCGTCGTTGTTAGCTTACCTATGAGGGATTGAAACAAGATTCATCTAAGAGTATGAGTAACTTTGGGGCAGTTGTTAGCTTACCTATGAGGGATTGAAACAAACTCAAGGTTGAGCAGGACGAAGAATTTCTCTTTGTTGTTAGCTTACCTATGAGGGATTGAAACCGCGGATAATAGCGAATGGGCGATCCCTGTCAAAGGTTGTTAGCTTACCTATGAGGGATTGAAACAGTCGCTCCGTCAAGCCTCAGGCTTGGAAGGATTCCGTTGTTAGCTTACCTATGAGGGATTGAAACTCAATTCTGCCGATGACCTTATCTCTTGTATGGTTGAGTTGTTAGCTTACCTATGAGGGATTGAAACTCGGTATCTGGGCAGGAGTTGATGAATGACGCAAATGTTGTTAGCTTACCTATGAGGGATTGAAACTAGATTGTGTGGGCCTGAGCAGGATAACGGCCTCCGTTGTTAGCTTACCTATGAGGGATTGAAACGCCAGGATCCGACCGGTGCCAACGCAGAGGCGTACGGTTGTTAGCTTACCTATGAGGGATTGAAACATTTCATCGACCGGCGCGTCCTCGATACTCTCTTCGTTGTTAGCTTACCTATGAGGGATTGAAACCCCTCAAGGCTCCACTCGCGGTCCTCATCGGGTAGCGTTGTTAGCTTACCTATGAGGGATTGAAACCTGTCAAGTTTTTTCATCTCATTAAGATAATCTTGAAGTTGTTAGCTTACCTATGAGGGATTGAAACAGGGACTATAAGGACTTTTATAACGTGGCGCGGTCCATGGTTGTTAGCTTACCTATGAGGGATTGAAACCTGATTCGCATACTCTCCTTGGGTCTTTGCAAAGTGTTGTTAGCTTACCTATGAGGGATTGAAACCAAAATCGCCCGTATGAATCGCAAAGCCAAAAAACAGTTGTTAGCTTACCTATGAGGGATTGAAACATGGTATGGAGTAAGCTTTTTCCGCGGCTCTTAATTCGTTGTTAGCTTACCTATGAGGGATTGAAACTTAACCCATGATTTGACTTACTTGCTCTGAATCTGTTGTTAGCTTACCTATGAGGGATTGAAACGCTTGTAATACAATTGCTCCGGAGCGATGCCAGGCCGGTTGTTAGCTTACCTATGAGGAATTGAAACCGTCTAATAGATTAAGTTTTCGAACAAGACGCTGCGTTGTTAGCTTACCTATGAGGGATTGAACATATGTATACCTAATTCATCTGCTATTACTCGGATGTGATTAGCCTACCTATAAGGGATTGAAACCGCAATGGTGGAGAGTGTACTAATTGCGAGGTTTAGTTGTTAGCTTACCTATAAGGGATTGAAACCAAAAACCTTGCGCTTCCATGCTGCCCAGGAGGTAAAGTTGTTAGTTTACCTATAAGGAATTGAAACCTAAAAAGGACACAGAATCTTTGGAGGCTGAATACAGTTGTTAGCTTACCTATAAGGAATTGAAATATGAACTTGGTAGGGCTTTGTTTGATGTTCGTTATCTTGAAAAAAGTTTTAAGACCCTTGATAATTCCCTTAAGGCCTGTGAGCAGAGTTTAAAGAATATATGTAATACATTTCGCTGGCTGCAGCTCCTGGCATTGTATTACATATATCCTTGTGGTAACATAAAAATTAGGAGGGATAAGGCATGGATGATAAATTAGATTTGATTTTAGACAGATTAACGGCAATGGATAGGGGCTTAAAAGCTGAGATAGGTTCTTTAAAATCTGAGATAGGTTCTTTAAAATCTGAAACTCAGGCGATTAGTGAAAAAGTGGATATGACATGGAGAGCTATTCAGGAATTGAGGGATGATAAAACCGAGTTGAATGAACTTCGCAAGAGAATAGAAATTTTGGAATCAAAATTAGCAATGTAATACATACCCAGCTGGCAGCTCCGCGGCTGGCTTTTCTTTTTGTATTACAAATTCCTGCTGGGGCCAGGGGGGATTCCCCCCTGAAAACGAAACGAAGTGAGTTGTAGCCGACGAGATGTTTACATGTGGTGCTCGTTGTTAGCTTACCTATAAGGAATTAAAACGATCACTTAACAGACCTGATAGAAATTACAGTTGTTAGCAGCTTCTAAAAGCCGCAAAGAGCGGTTAATCAAATGCCACCTTGGTTAAAGAAAGCCCATCTTGCTGCTGCCAGTTGTTTGCCCAGGGATGGAGGCGAAACATTGGTACAAATTTTTACAAACAAGCCTTGCTCCACTTGCGCAGGCATTTCCGAAATGGCTTCTGGACTTGACAATATAAAATAAACTGATCGAAACTATAAATAGTCATATTCTCTTTCAAGATGTGGTATATAATAAAATCAAAGAAGAGCCATGCGCTAACATGGTTCCCTGCAACAGCCGCTTAAAGGGCGGACGGCTTTAAGTTAACACGGATAGACCGCATCACTTTTGCAGGATGAGCGGTCTATTTCCGTTTATCGGAGGTAAGTAATAAGGCGACTAATGTTCCAAAAGAGATCATTAGTGCTAAAGCCTCGTATACTTCCATGGTATCATCTCCTTCCGGAGGAAAAGCCGACCTCCCTGCAAACCTTTTCTGTTACAGAATAAAGTATTTACATACGAGCACTCGTTTGCGGGTGCTTTTTCCTATTTGGAGAGAAGTCCTAACCCGGCAAGGCTCGGTTCAACATTAAATAGTGCCGATAGCTTTTGGGATTCGCCTCAAAAGAAGATATTAAAAGATAAAAATATTAAAGGATTTTACAATTTATGGTCGAAATGCCTAAATAGAGAGATGTTTTTATATAATCCCTGTGATACCATACGGCGGTGAAAGATCCGGGAGCAGGACAATAAACCTGCTCAGTTCAAGGAGGCTTGAAGATGTCCCGATTGATTCCCTTTGCTCAATGTATTGCCCGGCCCGATGAGCAGGGCAGAACACATCTGTTGAAGGACCATTTGCTCGGGGTTAAGGAGGCAGTGGAACAACGGCTGAAAAGCGAATGCTGCCCCTACTGCCATGACCGTATATTCATCCGCTTGGCCGGATTGGCCGGGGTTTGCCATGATATGGCCAAGGCCCATAGAAGGTGGCAGAGTTACATCCGGGGACAGGACAAGGGGGGGCCGAACCATGCTCCAGAAGGTGCTTTTCTTTTTTCGTATTTGGGTTTTCATCTGCTGCAACAGGAAAGTAAATGGCCCTCATATGCTGTTTTCTGGCTATGGCTGACCCGGGATATAGCCGATCACCATGGGGCGTTGAAGCATCTCGATGAGAAGCATCGGATAGGAGCAGGGACTTGGGAAAAGATGGATTTGTCCGGTATCACCAAGTTCATAGAACAAATCTATCCTGAGCTTCGCCAGGTCCCCATAACGGCTGAGGCTTTGGACCAATGGATCGACCGGCTTTATGATGTGCTCCAAGAGGCATACGATGGTTTGAATTCAGGATATTCCCCCGATTACGGCAAGGCAATGGCTCAATTGACTTTTTGGCGGGAATTAACCACAGCCCTGATTGCCGGGGATCGGTTTCACGTTGCCCCTATGGAAAGGGTCGGATTTAGTCAGGAGGATCACATCCGGCATGACCGGGCACTGGATGAATTCTGCCGGAATAATGGGGAGCAGGTCATGGCAGACATCCGCAGCCAGGCGCAAAGGCAGATTCTCAACCAGCTGGCAAGGGACCCCCGGCGCAGAATCTATACCCTGGAGATGCCCACCGGCTACGGCAAGACCATCACGGCTCTGAAAATCGCCGCCTGGCTGGGACGGGAACAAGGCTATGAAAAAATCATCTATGTAGCCCCTTACCTGTCCATCCTGGAGCAGACCAGCGGTGTGATAGAAAAGGCTATGGGTGTCTCTGTCCTGGAGCATCACTCCTTGGCTGTGCTGGAAGAAAAGCCGAAGGGTGAAGACCGGGAAGAGGAAGAACAGTTTCATTCCGGTCAACTGATCATGGAGGCCTGGGCCAATCCTGTGATTTGCACCAGCTTTCAGCAGTGGTCCAAAGCCCTGTTTCCGGGCAAGGCTCAGGACACTCTGCGGCGGGCTTATCTCCACAATAGCGTGGTGATTATTGATGAACCCCAGATCTTTGCCCCTGAAAGCTGGAATGTTTTTCTGTGCGGTTTGGAGTCCGTCGCCCAATTATATAATCTGCGCATTTTCTTTTTGTCCGCTACTATGCCTCCTTTTGATTACGGCTTGTCGGAACAGCCGGGTTGCCTGGCTGTAAACCCTGTACAGCAAATTGAACGCTACCAGGTGGAGCAGAAAGGGGAGATGGATGAACAGGGAGTGGCCGACTACCTGCTGAAGGGAAGCGAACTCTTGGCAGCGGATGAAAGGGGCCTATCTCAGGCAGCCATTCTCAACACCATTGCCGATGCCTATCTGGTCTATAAACAATTGGCCGCCAAGGTAAAGCCGTCTCAGCTGAAGCTCCTGCACGGCATGATGATTCCGCTCCATAAACGGGTGGAAATCGAGAAAATCAAGCACTTTCAGGCGAAAAATAAGGGAGAACCTCAGTATGTGGTCTCCACACAGATTATCGAAGCGGGGGTTGATCTCAGCTTTGATCATATCATGCGGGCCTTGCCTATCCTTCCTTCCCTTATTCAGGCAGCAGGACGGGTCAACCGCAATGGTTCCGGGAGGCGGGGGATTTTGACTCTGATGAGCTTTTTAAGGGGAGGAGAGAAAAATACCCGCGGCTTCATTTACCCCTCTGCCCTGCAGAAGCTCACTGATGAACTTTTGCAGAAGCAGGATGTATGGCTGGAGTCGGAGCTGTTGGAGCTGATCAAGGAGTATTATAGGAGGATGTTCGCCCGCAACTCTTACGAGACGGGCAAGCAGGCGATTATTGATGCCTATGAAGGGAATTGGCCCTTGCTGGGACAACAGTTCAAACCCTTTGGGGAGGATTACTTTAAATTGCCGGTGTTTGTTCCCTGGCAGACCGAAGAAGAGGATCAAGCCTATTTTCCCCAGCGGTTTGTCGAGCTGCAGGAGCGGTTGGGACTTTATGGGGCGGAAGATATTTACGCTTGCTACGAAGACAGGGATTATTATTCCCGCCTGTCCTTCAAGGGCAGAAAAGAATTTATGATCCTGATGAATCATTATGTGGTCAATGTTCCGGCTAAGCTGGCTTTTTCCTTGGTGGGCAAAGAACTCTATCTAAAGAACAGGATACCTTGCTTGTGGAGCGGGAATGATTATGATCCGGTGGCAGGTCTGGCCAAAAGAGCTGTGGAAGGGTTTGACGCCATAATTTAAGCAGTGGGGAGGGAGAGAGTTTATGGAGCATCTGGAGTTTAATCTTACCGGGACCCATATCTGGTATTATTATTGCTGTCCCAGGGAGGTCTGGCTGATGCTCCGCCAGGTCAATCCGGATGAGGACGACCCTAATCTGGATTTGGGACGGTTCATCCATGAAATGAGTTATGCCAGAGACAAAAACAAGGAGATCTCCTTGGGCAATATCCGGCTGGATATCGTGCGTCAGGATAAAGAGGGCTTGGTCATTGGAGAAGTCAAGAAAAGCTCCAAATACGCCAAAAGTGCCCGGATGCAATTGGGATTTTATCTTTTGGAGCTGAAAGAGCGGGGCATCGAAGCCAAAGGGGAACTGTTTTTTCCCAAAGAGCGCAAGAAAGAAGAGGTGGCTCTGACAGAAGACATGGAGAAGGAACTGCTGGAAACCATGGAAAAGATCAGAGGGATCGCCCTTCTGGAAAGGCCTCCCCAGCCCCAAAAGATTCATTTCTGCAGAAATTGTGCCTATAAGGAATTTTGTTGGGCTTAGTGCGTGTGCATAGTGTGCTGCCAAGGCTTGAGTTAGCGCACCTGGCTTGACGAAAATGGAGGTGGACTTGTGAAAAAAACCTTATATATCTTCTCCAATGGTCAGCTCCGGCGGAAGGATGATACGATTTTCTTCGTCAATGAGGAGGGGGATCAAAAATACATCCCTGTGGAAGATACCTCCGAGTTGATGGTCTTTGGGGAGGTGGATATTAATAAACGATTCCTGGAGTTCTGCACGCAAAAGGAGATTATCATTCATTACTTTAATAATTATGGTTATTATAGCGGCACCTTTTATCCCAGGGAACACTATAATTCAGGGTATATGATACTGAAGCAGGCTGAAACTTACCTGAATGAGGAAAGAAGGCTGTTGCTGGCGCGGCAATTTGTGAACGGTGCTTTTTTAAATATCAGGCAGGTTCTCAAATATTATGCCAATCGGGGCAAGGAGGTGGGACCCCGGTTAACGGAAATAGAAAAACTGAGTGAAGGTATAGGAGCTGCCGGCACGATTCCTGAACTGATGGCTTTTGAAGGGAATATCAGGGAACATTATTATAAGGCCTTTGACGCAATTCATGGCCACCCGGAATTTGTGTTCGAGGGGCGCTCAAAGCGGCCTCCTAAAAATGCAATGAATACCTTGATCAGCTTTGGCAATTCCATTGTCTACTCCACAGTGTTGAGTGAAATTTATAAAACCCATCTGGACCCGCGCATCGGCTATCTTCATACCACTAATTTTCGCCGGTTTAGTTTGAATTTGGATGTGGCGGAAATCTTCAAACCGATTTTGGTGGATCGGGTGATTTTTACTCTGATTGGGAAAAAGATGATCAAAAAGAGTGATTTTAAAAAGGAGTCTGGGGGCTTGATGCTGAAGGAGAACGGACGGAGGGTTTTTGTTGAGGAGCTGGAAAACCGTTTGAAAACCACCATCAACCACCGGGATATAGGCACCCCGGTGTCTTATCGGCGCTTGCTCCGTCTTGAGCTGTACAAGCTGGAAAAGCATCTCATGGGTGAGAAAGATTACGAGCCTTTTGTCAGCCAGTGGTGAAGCGTTGAGAGCACACTATCGAAAAGAGGGTATGCAGCGGTTTTTGAAAGGGCTAGATAATAAATTTGGGGGAGAGAAAATTGGGAAGATGAGGTATAATTATGTTTGTGATCTTAGTCTATGATATGGGGGAAAAGCGGGTAGCCAAAGCACTGAAACGGTGCAGAAAGTACCTGAACTGGGTGCAGAATTCTGTCTTTGAGGGAGAGATTTCGGAAAGCAATCTGGCAAAGCTGAAGATGGAACTGGACAGGATTATAGTGCCTGAAGAAGATTCGGTTATTATTTATACACTGAGGACGACCCGCTATTCTGAGCGGGAGATCATGGGTTTGCGAAAAGGAGGCCAGAATTTAATCATATGAAATTGTCGTCGATGTACAGTAAGGTAAAAATTCCTGGAGATCGACGACAAGGAATGTAGCTTAGTAAGCGGTCTGCAGAGAATAATGAAATTTTTGAGACGGCTCAAGGGAGCTGTAGCTGTTGATTTTATGCGGGTAAAATGGGTTATTAGCTTACCTATAAGGGATTGAAACCTATCATTGATACAATAAAAAACTCCATTGGACTTTAGTTATTAGCTTACCTATAAGGGATTGAAACTCTATTTTTGGTTTCACCTCACTTAAAAATAGCCTGTTATTAGCTTACCTATAAGGGATTGAAACCCACAAAACATACTGCTCTGCGGATCCGCCGGCAGCCGTTATTAGCTTACCTATAAGGGATTGAAACAGGGCTGCATCAACATCCGGAATATGGCTCCACCCGGGTTATTAGCTTACCTATAAGGGATTGAAACCTCGAATGGCCCAGGCATGAGGATGATAAGCCCCAGGTTATTAGCTTACCTATAAGGGATTGAAACCCGCCAAACTTCGCGAGGAGCGCGGAGCCGATAAAAGTTATTAGCTTACCTATAAGGGATTGAAACACCCATGTCGCCGCTGTGGCTGTGGGGGCTATGGAGTGGTTATTAGCTTACCTATAAGGGATTGAAACACCAAGGATCCTGAACTCCGCTACGGCCAAAGCGGAGTTATTAGCTTACCTATAAGGGATTGAAACTTTCTTCGCCGTCCTCTATCATTATCTCAGCTTCTTGAGTTGTTAGCTTACCTATAAGGGATTGAAACATTAACTACGTCCCAGATTCCCTCCCGAAACGCTTCCGTTGTTAGCTTACCTATAAGGGATTGAAACTTAATAAGGAAAACCTGCCAAAGCTAATAACGGCCGTTGTTAGCTTACCTATAAGGGATTGAAACACGTCGCTCACAGCCGGATACGTTCCCGTTCTATTTGTTGTTAGCTTACCTATAAGGTATTGAAACACTGATAATCGTTAGATTTGGCATAGTATCACCTCGCTTGTTGTTAGCTTACCTATAAGGGATTGAAACTTAAAATAACTTGTGCTTGTTCCGCTGTAGCTCCATGTTGTTAGCTTACCTATAAGGGATTGAAACAAGCCATCCAAGGTAGAGCCATTTATAAATGCGGCTTGTTGTTAGCTTACCTATGAGGGATTGAAACTGCCGATTGAGGATTTCCAGGAGCCTTTCACCGCGGGTGTTTAATCTACCTTAATTTGGTTTACTGGCGGGCCATGAAACGGGCTGCTGACAACGCAACAGGCTGTATGCTCCCATAAGAGGGAGTATACAGCCTGTCTGTTGTGGGGGATGGGTGACAAATTGGAACGGGGGCACCCCAAAGGAGGCCAGCACTGCGCCGGTCAGCGCTTCTCTCAGAGTATAGGTGAGAGCTATGCCCGCCAGAATCCCTGTAAGGAGAACGAGCAGAAAGCGAGCGAAGAGCTGGACGATGATGTCGCGGCTTGTAAATCATAATGCCTTCATAACGGCGATGGCAGGCCGATCCTTGGCAATCAGCAGCTTCATCAGCAGCAGTGTAACCCATAGGGTCATGAACAGCGCCCCAAGAAATCCCCTGGCAGAGACGCTTCCGACGGAACGGAGAGTGGCCGAAGGTCTGGGCGACATAACCGTCGATATCGGCAATCTTGGCAAAGGGAAACTGTCCGGTGTAGTCTCTTACCTTGTCACGAATAGAACTGTTGGGAGTTATTGGAGGAGGAAGAAAAGAGTGAAACTGCGGCACGTTATTTAGCCTTTATAGCCAATAGGACGGAGGCCTTGAAGCAGCTTACAGAAGAATTGTTCCGCTACTCGGTTATCCTTGCTGTCCGGGATACGATGCAGCTGGAAATGATCAGCGTCAATGCGGTCTGGGTGGAAAGGGAAGTATTTTTATCAGGAAAAAAGACAGCTATTCGCACAATGCGGAGCTGGGAATCGGAAAATTGACCTTGCCCCTGCTCTCTGCTCCCTACTTTCGTTCTTACTCTTTTACCCTATCCGCGATGTAGGCAATGATGTCCTCCGGCGTTGGTTGCCCTCTCCTATGGGGGATAGATTTCCAAAATGCCTGTGCTTGTGGCTCGGGATTTGTCATAGCTTCCGCTATGGCAATTTCCATTTCACGGTATATTTCTTTTTTGCTGATTCCTTTTTGCTTGGCAAGTTTTTTCAACGCTCTTTTGGCTTTTGCAGTATCCATAGGGTTCTCTCCTTTTCACATGGTATGTGTAAGTAGTCTAACAAGACTTATTATATCTTATTTATCAATTCTACTTAGGACATACTATAGATGTCAATAGTGTGGATGTTTAATGGGTAAAGGAGGGCTTCCGATGGAATACGGAACAATAAGAATAAAGCTGAATGAACTGATTGAAAAAGAGGGTATCAGCAAAAACAAATTGAGCCACAGAGCGGAAATGCAGCGTTCCCAGATCAATAATTACTGCAATAACAGCATCAGCAGATTGGATATTGACGTGCTGGCCCGGATATGTACGGTGCTGAATTGTGAAATTGGCGATTTGTTGGAATTTGTACCACCAAAATAGACCAGAGCGCTGGACAAAGAACAGGGAAGATTGTCCCTATTCGGCAGTTGTGAAACCAACGTGAAAAAAGGGCTCACAGGGCTGAACCTCAGCCCTGCATTCTCCCCCGCATGGCTTTGAGCAAAAAGTCATTCAGCTTGCTCATATATCCGGCATGGACCTGAGCATCAAGATTGGCCAGCAGATCCAGCTCATAGGACAGTTCCTTGAAGGCTCTTTCCAGAGCTTCATATTTGAAGGCGACCTGGCTGGTGAACAGCTTGGCTTGGGCGGCGGCCAGGTCGTTGCGCACCCTTTGATAGCTCTTATAATTCATGTTTTCTTTGAGCTTTTTATTCTGAAGTGCGGCTTTCTCTATGTTCTCCTGCAAGGCCTGCTGAGTCTTGCGCAGATCCACCGCTTCCTGCTTCAGGCTGTCCCGCTCCTTGGCCAGCTCGGTGTTTTCCTCCTTGACTCCGTCCAGAGCTTGCCGGAGGGCCGTATTTTCCTGCTCGGCCTGTTCTTTTTCCTGTTGGATTTGTTTTTGTTTGTCCACGGCCTTCTTCAGCTCCCGGGTGCTCATGTTTTCGATATCCAGATCGAGGAGGAGCTGAGTCCGTTCTTCTTCCGGGACGCCCAGCAGGATCAGGGCCTGGGTATAGCTTAACTTGGACAGCGCCTGATCCTGTGCGGCGGAGTTAAGCAGGGAGGAGTGAGGGAGACCGTAAGCATCATAGAGGCGCATCAGCTTGGCGGCTCTGTTAGGGGAAAAGTCCACCGATTCCTCCAGCCACTGCAGCCACTCCCCATGAGGGAGCAAGGCCTTGGCCTCATGCAGACGCCTGCCGATCTCAATAAAATTATGCAGCACTAATTTTTCCGTCTGGTCCTTGATGCTGTTGATTTCCACGGCAATGATCAGGGAGGTGCGTTCCGGGACAGTAGAATTCATGGCTACACCGCTCCTTTCTTTTCCTTCTTTCACATCATATGAGCAGAGAGGGACCCCAATGACTGGCAGAAAAGGCAGGACCTGTCCGAAATAGGTACGCGCGTACCTATTTCGGACAGGTCCTTTGGCATTAAAGAACCGGTAGATAAGTTTGGGGGTACAGCTTAGCCTTGCACTATCAGAAAGTATAAGCTTGCGCACTATACTTTCTAAGCATAAGGGCAACCAGCGACTTCGCCTCCTTCGTAAGTATGCGTTTAAGGCACGGCGAAGCCGGGTTTTCTTTAACGTATCAGAAAGTATAAGTTTTTTGGGGATCCCCCTTTACTAGAGTATTTGGTAAAATGGAGTTATGGAAACAAACATATTGAGACGGATATTCTTCGATGAGAATAACCATTGGGATAGATTTGTAGAGAAATACGGGACACGAATAAGACCGATTGTGGTAAAAGAGGTCGAGAAGTTCCGTAACTGTGGTAACCCTAAAAATGGATTTAAGCTCTTAGTGTGTGAAGGCTGCCATGACATACGAATAGTACCGTACCGTTGTAAGGGGAGATTTTGCACAACGTGTAGCAGTGGAGAAACAGAGGAGTGGAGCCGAATGATGGCTGAAGACGTCATGCAGGTTAATCATCGACATGTCATCTTCACAATCGATGAAGGGCTAAGAGTGATCTTTCAAAAACACCGACACTTGCTAAAACCCTTAATGGATGAGGCGGTCAGGATAGTTCAAGAGTGGTTTAAGAAGAAGTGCAAATTGACCCCGGGTGTCATAGCCGGACTGCATACCTTTGGATCCCGAATGAACTTCAATCCCCATGTCCATATGCTCGTGACCATGGGTGGAATGAAGAAAGATGGAGAATGGAAAAGCTATGACTACATTCCATTTCCCTTGCTAAGAAAGCAATGGCAAACGGTGGTCTTAAAACTCATTCGAAGCCACTTAAACGAGGAGGAAAAGAAGAAAGTCCAGCAATTGCTACAGAAAGCCTATTCAGCCAATGGAGAAGGTTTCTATGTCTATGCCCCGAAACAAAGAGGGAATGTCAAGGTGCAACTAGGATATATAGGGCGTTATATTCGTCGGCCGGCAATAGCCCTGCATCGGATTGAAGAATATGACGGTGAGTATGTAACGTTTAAGTATCATGATAAAAATGAGGGGCAAGAGAAACGAGAAAAGCTCACAGTGGAAGAGTTTATCACGCGATTAATCGTGCACATACCGGATGAACAGTTCAAAACCATTCGTTATTATGGAGTCTATGCTCGTCGGATTAAATCACAATGTAAAACACTAGTGTCCGCATGGCAGAAAGAAGTGAGGAAATGGATTGTAAAAGTTAAAAAGACAATAGCACGCAGGAAATGGGAGCAACGGCTCAAGGAACAAACAGGAAAAGACCCCATGGTATGTCCCCATTGTCAGTGTTATTATGAATACAAGGGAGAAGTGTGCCTAAAAGCCGGACACTTAGAAATTAAGCATGCGAGATGTGAGACAAGCAGAGCATGCCTGGAAAGGATGATCGATCATTTCGCCGGTATCCAAAAAACGCAAACCAAGCAAAAAGAAGAAGCCTCAAAGTGTGGAGAATTCAGTCAACTACATTTGTTTGCAGTGTAATGGACAAGAGGAGATTGCATTGAAGGTGGTCAGGGAATTTGATGCTATGGATGATGGTGACCCAACGGTTCCTCCACAGTTTAGTTGTGAAAAATGTGGGGGAGAAATGTATCCAGAGTATTATAAGGGACTTCACGGTTACGACTATAAAATTTCAGATGTGAGAGAGCAATAAAAGGACCGAGGCCGCAGCCTCGGTTTTTCTTTATCACGCCTATCTTTGCCACAAGGCTGAGCCCATCAGTCTCCCGCCCCTCAGAAAAAATTGCCGCTCCGGGTAACCTCAGCTAAAGCAGGCCCATAGACTGTAGAGGCGGTCTAAACCCTATCAATCCCCGGAAAGGAGGCGGTATAGCATGGCGGTAACATCCACCCCTTTGAGCTCAGCTCTGGTCATCGTATACCAAGCCGGGCTCACCCCCTTGGGAGCTCCGGTAACCAGGCAGAAGAGCCTGAACGGTTTGCGGTTCGACGCTGATGAGCAGGCGATTTATAATGCGGCCCACGCCTTGTTCAGTTTATCCCAGTACTCGGTGCTGGATGTCCTGAACCGGAAAACCTTCGAGCTCCTTGAGGAGTAAGAAAAAGCTTAAAGAGTACGGGAAAAATCCAGGTGGGGAGGAGGTGAGACCATGGCGATCACAACCACTAAGGTGGTGAGATTAACCTTTACCACTACGGGAGGAAAGACGTTTTCCATAACCATCCCTAATCCCAAAGATGATTTGCAGCAGGTCGAAGCAGTGGCTGTTATGAATTCCCTGATTGAAAGTGATCTGTTTTTAACTGCCGGCGGTTCTCTGCTGGGGATCAGGGATATCAAGGTTATTGATACCCAAACCAATGACCTTTATGACCCGCCTCAGGTGTAAGGGGTCCTGCTTAGCGGAGCAGTCCCTATCTGCGGGACTGTTCCCATCCATGATCCTATCTGTCGGACTGCCGGTAAAATCTGTTGCCGGCAGTCTTGATCTGTCCCTGGCCGCGGGTCTGGGATGCCCTCCCCAGAAATTTAAACCATGACCAGAGGCCGTCCTTAGGGGCGGCTTTTCGTGCGCGGCAGGCAGTTCCGCTGCCTCGTTTAACGGGCAGGGAGTCAAAGAAGATGGCTTGGCGCCCTAAACAGCTTAAATAGCTGTCCGTGCATATTCATCGGGAATTCAAGGTAAACTAACGATGCTGTGGGCATAGACAGCCAAGGGGCTGCCCATGGAATCAGAATCCGGAAGACGAGGTAGGGACGATGAACAAGAAAAAGCGCTGGGCGTTTAAGGGAATTATTTTTACACTTTTCTTTAGTTTTTGGTTGTTTGCCAATGGGGCGGAGGTCCTTGCTCAACTCAACTGCAATCAATGCCATGCCGATGTAGCCAATGAGTTTAAAAGCTCTGTTCACAGCTCCCTGAGCTGTACAAGCTGTCACAGTGATGTGACCACCTACCCTCACCGGTCAAGCGCGAAGGTAGATAAGAAAAAAAGCGTTGCCATGTGCACTACCTGCCACACCGGGCGGGTAGCGGACAGTTATCAGCATAGTTTTCATGGCAAAGCCGTATTCCTGGGCAGCCAGCGCTCCGCCAGCTGTGTGGACTGCCACAGTGCTCATGAGGTTTTAAGCCAAGATAACCCTAATTCTCAAGTGGCCAAGGAGAATGTCCCTCAGACCTGTGCACAATGCCATGATAACCCTTCTCCGGGTTTTGCCCAAGGGACGGAGCATTTCGAGCTGTCGGCCATGGGTCCGGGAAAACCCATGTATTATACGGCCAAGTTCTTTGTGTGGCTGACCATGATTGCCATGACCTTATTGGTGATTCATATTGAATTGCAGTTGTACCGTGAGTTGCGAACCATACTGCAAAAGCGCAGGAGGAGTTGATCGGAATGGGTAAGGAGCAGGTTTATCAGCGTTTTGATATCCATCAGCGTATTCAGCATATTGGCATGTTTATCAGTTTTTTTGTCCTGACCATAACAGGATTGCCGATAAAATTTGAACAAAGCAGACTATCCCAGGGCGTTGTCTCCTTGTTTGGTGGTTTTGATAATCTTTTTTACGTCCACCTGCTGGGAGGGGTGCTCATGATCTTCGCCAGTGTCTACCATCTGATTTATCTGGTGGTGGTCCCCCTGGGAGGCAAAAAGAAATCCTGGGCCATCGTCCCCACATTCAAAGATTTTAAGGATCTGATCCAGAATCTCGGCTATTTCTTCGGATTCAAAAAGGAACCGGCGCGGTTTGACCGTTATTCTTATAAGGAAAAATTCGACTATTGGGCAGTGTTCTGGGGAATGGTGATTATGGCCGGTTCGGGCCTGATGATGTGGTATCCTCAGTTCTTCACCCTGTTTTTACCACGCTGGGTGATTGATTCATCCCGCTATGCTCATACCGATGAAGCTATTTTAGCGATCAGCGCGATTTTTATCTGGCATTTCTACAATGTCCATTTCAACAACAGATACTTCCCTATGAGCAAGGCCTGGTACGTGGGAAACCTGACCCGTGAGGAAATGGAAGAGGATCATCCCATTGAGCTGGAAAGAATCGAGAGAGAGCGAAATGTACTTAGCAAGGATAAATCTAAGGAGTGAACCTGATGTCCGAATCCAGATTTAAAAACAGCATCACCTTAATTGTTATTGAGATGATTGTCTATGCTGCGGCCCTGGTCGCCCTTCTTAACTGGGGGTTCCATTCCGCTGTTTAGGGAAGCCGGCAGGGAAGAATGGAACAGGTAAGTGAATAAGGCTTAAATTCAAATGAGCAAGTCCCTGATGATGACTCCCCGCTATCCAAAGTGGCGGGTATCATCATCAAGGGCTTGCTCTTTCTCAGCTTAAGGTGAGCAGAGCTTTAGCGGGAAAGGCCGTAAAAGGTAGGTCTTAGAGGCGCTTATGACCGCTGTTGTTCAGGCAGCCGGAACGCTGATAGGCCAGGATATCCGCCGGGATTTCCTCCGGCGGCAAATTTTTCGGCACCTCCTCGGTTCCGCCGGCCAGGGCCGTGTCATAATACCAGCATTTGAAGCGGAGGGTGTTCAGGGTTTTTTGCAGTTCCTCCATTTGCTTGGTGACGACCTCAAGACGCTCATAAAATAGATTTCTTCTTTTTTGCAGAGAACTGTTGCCCTCCTGGCACCAATCCAGAAACAGCTTGATTTCCCTGATCGATAATCCGGAAGTTTTTAAACACTCAATGATGCCAAGGGTTTCGATCTCTGTATCGGTGAATTTCCGGGTCCCGCCGTGGCTGCGGTCCAAATTTGGGAACAAGCCTTCACGGTCATAATAACGCAGGGTGGAGATGGCAATACCGGCAATGTTCGCCACTTCCCCGATGGAATACTGCTGCATGATCGAACCTCCCGAAATTTTTTTTGAAATCTGACTTGATCTGAACCTGACTTTAGGTTCTATCATAGACAGTAGAGAATCCATTGACTTCTGTCAAGCTTCATGGAACAGGAAAGAAGGAGAATTTGTATGCCAAATAAGGAAATTTTCCCAAAGGGCAGTCAGGCTGCCGCAAATTTCACCGGCACAGCGTTTGTCAACATGCTCGTGCCTGATGTAAGCGGCACTTATAACTGCCAGGTGTATGACGTAATATTTGAGCCCGGCTGCCGGAATGACTGGCACACTCATCCCGGAGGACAGATCCTGCTTTGCACCGACGGAATCGGGTACTATCAGGAAAAAGGCCAGCCGGCCCGGCGGCTGCAAGGGGGCGATGTGGTGGAAATTCCGCCCCAGGTGGAGCATTGGCATGGGGCAGCACCGGATCGTTCATTCACCCATATCGGCATCAGCCCCAACACCCAAAAGGGCGGAGCAACCTGGCTTTTGCCGGTGACGGATGAAGAATACAAACAAGCAACAGGAGGAAATAACCATGTTTAATATGTATGTACCTACCCGTTTTGTCTTTGGCAGCGGCCGCCTGAAGGAGCTGCATCAGCAAAAAATGCCCGGTAAAAAAGCGCTGATTGCTATTTCCAACGGCAAGTCTGTCCGGGAAAACGGCGCCCTGGACCGCACACAGGAGCAGCTTCGCCTCGCCGGAGTGGCAACGGCTGTGTTCGACAAAATCGGGGCCAACCCCACCAAGACCGCCGTGATGGAGGGGGCACAATCTGCCCGTGACCACGGCTGTGATTTTATCGTGGCTTTGGGTGGGGGCAGTGTCATGGATGCCGCCAAAGCCATAGCCATGATGGCGACCAACGACGGCGATCTGTGGGACTATGTGGGAGGCAAAACAGGCAAAGGGCTGGCCCTCCGCCATGAGCCCCTGCCCCTGGTCTGCATTACGACCACGGCCGGAACCGGCAGCGAGGCGGACCAATGGGGCGTTGTGACCAACGAAGAGACCAATGAAAAGATCGGTGTCGGCGGCTATGATTCCAGCTTCCCGGTTTTGTCGATCATTGACCCTGAACTTATGGTATCCGTGCCTCCCCAGTTTACCGCTTACCAAGGATTTGACGCCCTGTTCCACGCCACCGAGGGCTATATTTCCAAATTTGCCAGCCCTATGAGCGATATGTATGCCCTGACGGCCATTGAGAACGTGGGCAACTATCTGGTCCGTGCGGTCAAGGACGGCAGGGACATGGAGGCCCGGGAAGGCATGGCCTTTGCCAATACCCTCTCCGGTGTGGTGATGACCGTCAGCGTGACAACGGCGGAACATTCTTTGGAGCACGCCATGTCCGCCTATCACCCCGAGCTTCCCCACGGTGCGGGACTGATTATGATTTCCCGGGCCTTTTATGAATTCTTTATCGAAAAACACGCTTGTGATCAGCGCTTTGTCCGTATGGCCCAGGCCTTGGGCAGGAAGGATGCCGCCAGGCCGGAAGATTTTATCACTATGCTGGTTAAGCTTCAGGAAGACTGCGGTGTGGCAGACCTGAAAATGAGCGATTACGGCATGACCCCCGATGAGTTTGACAAGCTGGCAGCCAATGCCCGTGAGACCATGGGCGGGCTGTTCGCAGCGAATCCCTATGAAATGACTCATGAGGACTGCGTGGAGGTTTACAGAAAATCATACCGCTGACAGCGCCGGCGGTGGCGTTTTGAACTGGTCCTTTATCCAGGCCGGCATGTGCGATGAGCTGAGTGTTCTGATCGCTGCCGCCGCTGATGGTTCCTCGGAGACTCCTACTTTATTTGAGACACGGGGCGGCCTGGCTGCAGATATCCCCGTCGGTTTCACCTTAAAAAGCGCCCAAGTCAAAGAAGGGGGAAGTGTGTGGCTGCGCTACACCGTGAATAAGTAAAATGAATGGAAAAAGCCTGCAGGCTCCATGTTTTGGATTCTGCAGGCTTTTGTGATGTGCCACGCATGGTGATTAACCGGATGATAAAAGTCGACATACTCGCAGTTTTTGAGTTGGAATGTAAACTATCATTGCAGTTGGCTTTATGTGATACTTTTTAATTTTTCAGCCAGCCAAGTCAACGCGTTAGGGGTGTTTTTCCACACTGTACAGGCATCTGTCGCGTAAATAACGGCTTCCTCTATACTCCCAGGGGAATAGTAGGCAGGCTGAGACCAGGGCAGATGTTTTGAGCCTAACAGGTATGGGGGCACATGAGGATTGGAGAGAAGGGCTTCTTTTAGTGATGCCTCAGCTTTGCGATGCTTTAACCTACGGAAGGACAAGAGGGCTTCGCTGTATAACATAAAGCAAGATGACTCAGGGTATGTTGACAGGAGTTTTTCCGCTTCCCCGTCCAGCCCCTCAGCCAGCAGGCAGTTGATCAGGATATAGCGAATTCCCTGATTATCGTTTGGATTTAAACGAAGCAGTTCTTTATAGCTCTCAATGGCTTCCTGCCGGAGTCCGTTTTTCCAGAGACATTCGGACAATCCGGCTAAAGCTCTCATATAAGGTCGGGTTTCAAGATATCCCCAGAAATGGCCTGCCTGCTCTTGAAAAAAAGAATCTCCCAAGGCCATGCGGCCAGCTGCTACTCCCTTTGTGTATAATTCCCGGCGCTCCTCAAGTAATTCGCATTTTTCAGCCAGCAGATTATAAGCATCTGCGCAATAGGGTGAGACGCGCAGGGCTTTGCGAGCCAGGGCAAGGCATTTTTGTCTGTTCGGCTCTTCCCAGGCACCATAAATTAATTCTTGGGCGTGACTGAGTTTTTCCTCAGAGAAGGGGGGATAATCGGGAGTTGCTTTTTTGCTTTTCCGAGTTCGCTTTTCCAGCTGCTTGTCTTTTGGAACCTGATTTAGCGGGATAGGAGAGGGGGCTTTGGGATCAGCGGCGGGGAAGAAGTTAACAAAATCAGAATAAACAGGAGTAGTTCTTGGATGACTTTGGTAAGTCAAACCTGCCTTCCAGTTGGAGAATTTATTGTCCCGGTGAGAAGAATTGATGAGATATTGATATACTCTGAAGCGTAGTTTGTTGAGGCCTTCCAGGCTGTAATCAACTGTTTCCCTCATAAAGAAACACAAGTCGTTTTCAATATCCCTGATGACTCTGACTCCTGAAGCAAATCCGCTGGGAGGGTGCAAGGGCCTGACATTCAAGGCCTCTAAACCCGATAAAAGCTCCTCGCTGGCAATCATTTGGGGGATAAAGAGAGAGTCCGGCATACCCCAGATGAACTTTTCCTCTCCCTTAGGTTCACTCCAGGCGTAGTGCAGGAAATCGGCAAGAGGAATCAGTCTTTTCGTAGTGGCAATTTGGAAGGTGAAAGTACCGCTGAAGTGATCCCGTAAAACATAATAGACCAGGTGCTCCTTTCGTGATTTATGGCAGCTTTTAATATTCACCCCCAAGGGTTTTTTCTGGTATGTTACATAACCGTCTTTGTCAAAATATAAATGCTGGGAAACGGAAACCAGCAGTTGATGCAGTTGGTTGGAATATTCGGTGATGATGGAATAGCTCAAAGCATCAGCTCCTTATGTTGATAGCCTTTTGATTTTATTATAGCAATGTTTTAACTCAGAATGTTAAACTATTAACACAGTACTTCAAGTTCTTCCGTTTTTTGCGATACTTTTAGAGGTGAGGTGGGTGCAGCGATGAGCAGTAAAAAACCAAGAGTAAGATATGAGCTGAACAGCGGTGATGTAAGCTATTTAACTGATGAAGAAATCAGATCAATACTCCGTGCAGCTGATGAACTCGTTGCTATAGGAGGCAGAAGCATGTTGGCCAAAATTCTCAAAGGCTCCAAAGATAAAAAGGTACGGGAGCATGGACTGGACCAATGTCCTGCCTACGGATACTATCAGGAGCTAACCTTGTCGGAAATAACAAACCGTATTGATTGGCTGATCAAGAAAGATTACCTGAAAATCGAATACAGGGATAGGCTTCCCGTACTTGTCTTCTCCGAAAAAGGCTGGGAAATAGAACGGGAAACCTATGCCGAGGAATTGCTGCAACAACTTATCCAGCTGCTGGAAGGAAAAGATTATAGTTTTGTTCAGGACTTGAAGGATAGAAACAGAGGAATGATCCTGCTGTTGCTTGAAAAAATCAGACGAACGGGCAATGCACGATTTATACCGCTCCTTAAAGCCTGGAAGGAGATTGAATACAAAAAGGTGCAGACTGAAATTCAAAAGGTCATTGATTACTTGCTGAAAGAAGAACACTACGCTAAAGGATGTGGTGATTGCAGCCGAGAATGAGATATCAAGCGGTGTATAGACGATGGAAATGATGAGAAATGAAAGCCTGCAGGCTCCATACTTTTGGATTCTGCAGGCTTTCGCGTTCTTAGTCGTTATTGTTGAAATGTTTCATGGTGCTTATCACAATTTGACGCTGTTCCTGAGTAAGCGTCCCCCATAACAGCAGGAGCTCTTTCTGGTCTGGCGTGAGCACCACGGCCTCGCCTTCATCAGCAAAGAACTGTGCCATTGTAATGCCAAACGCCCGGCATATTGCCTCTATTGTGGGGTATGTCGGAGCGTTATTTCTTTTGAACAAATGAGAGATTGTGGATTGTGGTAGGTTGGCTTCTTTGGCCAGCTTATATTCCGACCAGCCCTTTGTATCCATCAATTGCTTGATGCGTTCTTGTATGTCCATACATTTACCACCCTTCATACGGCAAGCAAAGCAAAATGACGCCGGAACTCTGCTCCGGCGTTATCTTTTATAGTAGGCCATGAATGGCCGTCAAGGCATTTCCTCTCCCTCGCTGGCCAGCAAACGCTCCACAATCTCCTCTTGGGGAGTCAGATAGAGGGTCCAGTTCTTCTCATAGATAACCATGCCCGGCTTGGCGGCATTAGGTTTTTTAATGTTCTTCACATGAGTATAATCCACCGGAACCAAAGTGGAGCCCTTAGCCTGACTGAAATGGATAGCCAGGGCAGCCGCTTCTTCCAAAGTGGCGTCATCGGGGAACTCCTCACCCTCTTCCAGGGGAATCAGCACATGGGAGCCGGGAATGTTCTTGGTGTGGAGCCAGAGGTCCTGGGGACGGCCCTTTTTCAGGGTCAGCCAATCATTCTGACGATTGTTTTTGCCCACCAGAATGGGGCGGTTTTGACTGGAAACGTAGATTTTGGGCTGGGGGGATTCTGCTTTAGAACCCTGTTTAGGGCCCTGCTTAGCTCCTTTGGCACCCTTGCCGCTCTGCCCCTGCTTACCCTGTTTATGAGGTTTGCCGTTCTGTTTGTTTTGCCCCGGATTTTTTCCTTCCCCTGCCAAGGGCTTGCCATGGTGTTTGCCGGACAAATAGTTTTCCTCAATCAGTTCCTTATGAACCTCATCCAGCTCAGCGGGTACAGTGGCTTGCTCCAGGCTTAAAAGAACGGAATTAAGATAAGTGATTTCCTCCTCCACAGCGTCTTTAAGAGGCGTTGTTTTCTGAATGGTGGCTTTGGCCTTATTGTAAAGCCGGTAATAGCGTTGGGAGTTTTCGATACCCGTAAGCTGGGGATCCAGGGGAATCGTTACTTGGGGCAGGGATTCCTCATTATAATCCTCCGCCACAATCTCCTTCATCCCCAGCTCAAGACGGTAGAGGTTGGCTGTAAGCAGCTCTCCCCAGCGCTGATAGTTTAGTCCTTTGGCGGCCGTGGCCAGGGTATCCTCATAGATGCCTTTTTTCTTGTTCAGATGCTGGAGCTGCTCCTGAATGATTTTGCGCAGGGAACCCCGTTTGGCCTCCAGGGTGTTGCTGGAGGCTTTGCTCTGATAAAAACTCTCCACGGCTTCAGCCAGGGTGGCGAAGCTCTGGGCAGGAAGGCCTTGGTACTGTTGGAAGGGCAGAAGGGTAAAGGCAGTGGGAAGAGGGGTGGGGCGGGTGAGTTTAATCGCTCCCTGATAATAGAGGGTGGGCACCAAAGGAGGAGTATGAGCTGGATTGGCTAAAAGGGTGTAAGCCTGGAAAATCCGGGAGAGGTCAATATCCCCGCACTGATCCAGGGTGATCGTCTGGGCCAATCCGGACCGGGTCATGATTTCCCGGGCCAGCTCCGGGCTGATTCCCGCGTAGTGCCTGACCAGCAAATCGACAACTTTTTCGCTGAGTCCATTCCGGAAGAGGATGGTGCGCCACTCTTCCTCAAGTTCCAGAGGATCGGCCTTTCCTTGAGAAGGAGGGGCAAGGTAAAGGCGTCCGGGCAGCACCTCACGATGACGGCTTAAAGCATGGGAGTAGCGCTTTAATCCGTCGAGGATCAGGCCGCTTTGGGGATCCACTAAAATAAGATTGCTGTGCTTGCCCATAATCTCCAGATAAAGATGAAGGGTGGCCAAATCCCCATACTCGTTATAGTTTTGCACGGTGAGCAGGACGATCCGTTCCAACCCTAACTGCTCCAGGGCCAGGATCTTGCCTCCCTCGATGTGTTTGCGCAGGATCATGCAGAACATGGGAGGGGAAGCGGGATTCTTCTTGCTTGTTTGGGAAAGATGCAGCCGTGCCGCGGTGGCAGAGATATTGAGCAGGAGCCGGTAGGACTGGCCCTGGCTGCGCAGCTGGAGATGGATTTCCTCTTTCTCCGGCTGGGTGATTTTATCAATGCGGGCCCCCGCCAGTTGGGGGGCTAATTCCTGAACCAAATGATGCAGGGTAATGCCGTCTAAGGCCATATGTAATCTCCTCTCTGAGTTGGAAGGTTTCACTCAAACCGCTAAGGGAGCCATGCTCGGCATCCCCTAAGCTTCCGGGCAACAAAATGCGGATTGTCCATAGTATAACACAAATCTTGGGTATTTTTCCTGCTCCTCCTGAATAAGCATGTACAAAAAGGTTGGACAACAGTCCAAAGGAGGACGATAGAGAAATGAGGCAGCAAGCATGGCATGTTTTGCCCTGGCTGGATGTGGTTAAGGCTTTGGAGGTGCATCCCGGCAAAGGGTTAAACCTGAAGGAGGTTAACCGGCGGCTGGGCGAAGTGGGGAGAAACATTCTGGAGACCAAAAAAGGGGTTCATCCTGTCTTTCTCTTTCTCGGACAATTCAAGGATTTTATGGTCTTGGTGCTTTTGGCTGCGACCATCGTTTCCGCACTCTTAGGAGAAATCGCCGATGCCGTAACGATTATGGCCATCCTGGTCCTGAATGCAGTCCTGGGCTTTATCCAGGAATTCCGGGCGGAACGCTCTATTGAATCCTTAAAATCCTTAACGGCCCCGGAAGCCCGGGTCTTGCGGGATGGGCTGGAAAGCAGAATTCCCGCGGCGGACCTTGTTCCGGGAGATATCGTTCTTCTGGAGGCCGGGGATCGGATTCCTGCCGACATCCGCTGGATTCAGGCCGTGAATGTGGAAGTGGAGGAATCCGCTTTGACCGGAGAATCCCACCCGGTGGCCAAGCGGTTGGCTCCTTTGACTGATGAACTGACCCCCATGGCCGATCGGGTGAATATGGGGTATATGGGCACCGCTTTGGTCAGCGGCCGGGGAGCCGGCGTGGTAGTGGCTACAGGTATGGAGACGGAAATGGGCGTCATTGCCGGTATGATCCAGAGTGTGGAAGAGGAAGAGACTCCTCTGCAGAAGCGCCTGGCCCAATTGGGCAAATATTTGGTCATTATCAGTATTATCGTCTGCGCTATTGTGGTTCTGACCGGGGTTCTGCGGGGGGAAGGTTTCTATAAGATGTTCCTGGCCGGAGTCTCCCTGGCTGTAGCGGCCATTCCGGAGGGGCTGCCGGCTATTGTCACCGTGGCTCTGGCCATCGGGGTGCAAAGAATGGTGAAGCGCAAAGCCATCATCCGCAAGCTCCCCGCTGTGGAGACCCTGGGTTGTGCCACAGTCATCTGTTCCGATAAAACCGGGACCCTGACTCAAAATGAAATGACCGTACGCCAAATCTATACGGATCGCAAAATGGTTGCCGTAACCGGACAGGGCTATGATCCTAAAGGGGACTTCCATGGGGCGGATCCCACCAAGGAAAAAGGCCCCTTACAGTCCGCCCTGAAAATTGCTTCCCTGTGCAATAATTCCTCCCTGAACCGCAAGGGGGTGCAGGTGGCGGGGATGTTCCGGGCTGCGGGCAAGGATTCCCCCTGGGGAATCGAAGGAGACCCTACGGAAGGGGCCCTGCTGGTTGCCGCCGCTAAGGCGGGAATCTGGCGGGAAACCCTGGAGCGCAAGGAAGAGCGGGTTGGGGAAATTCCCTTTGACTCGGATCGCAAGCGCATGAGCGTGATCTATAAGGGCAAACGGGAAAAGAAGGCCTATGTCAAGGGCGCTCCTGATGAGATCCTGAGGCGCTGCCGCCATGAGCTGACTTCCGAAGGCATTGTGGAATTGAATGAGCTGAGAAGAAGAGCTATTCTGAGGGCCAATGATGAGATGGCTAAAAAAGCTTTAAGGGTCCTGGCCTTAGCCGAGAAACCCTTGCAGGAAAACGAGCGGATTGACGAACGGGTAGAGGAAGATTTGACTTTCGTAGGGCTTATGGGGATGATTGACCCGCCCCGGGCCAGCGCGGCCAAAGCGATTAAAGTGTGCCGAAGGGCCGGCATCAAGCCGGTCATGATCACAGGGGATCACCGCCTTACAGCAGAGGCTGTGGCCCGGGAACTGGGAATTCTCAAAGGCCATGGCGATGGCATACTGACCGGCTCCGATCTGGACCGGATGTCCGATGAAGCGCTGGAAAAGGAAGTCATGAATATATCCGTCTACGCCCGGGTTACACCCAAGGATAAACTTAGGATCGTCCGTGCCCTCAAGAAGAACGATCAAGTGGTGGCCATGACCGGGGACGGAGTCAATGATGCTCCCGCCGTCAAAGAGGCGGATATCGGGATCGCCATGGGCAAGACGGGGACCGACGTCACCAAAGAAGCCTCGGCCATGGTCCTGGCCGATGATAATTTCGCCACTATTGTGGCCGCCGTGGAAGAGGGCCGGGCCATCTACGATAATATCCGCAAGTTTATCCGTTACCTGCTCTCCTGCAATATCGGGGAAGTTCTGGTCATGTTCCTGGCCGCTTTGGTAGGGTTGCCCTTGCCCTTGCTGGCTATCCAGATTCTCTGGGTTAACCTGGTGACCGATGGTTTGCCGGCCATGGCTTTAGGTGTGGACGGCATGGATAAAGATATTATGAACCGCAAGCCCCGGGAACCCGGAGAGAGTATCTTTGCCCGGGGGTTGGCCCGGAAGATCATGGTTCGCGGTCTGATCATTGGTTTAGGCTCCCTGCTGGTCTTTGTGATTGCCCTGTTCTTAGGAGTGAATATGCTGGCGGCCCGGACCATGGCCTTTACCACCCTGGTATTCTCCCAGCTCTTCCATGTTTTCGATTGCAAATCGGAAACCCGGGGCATTTTCGAAGTGGGAATCTTCTCCAATCCTTATCTGGTAGCGGCAGTGATCGGCTCTACCCTGATGCAGCTCAGTGTCATTTACCTCCCGCCTCTCCAGGCCATTTTTAAAACCACACCTTTAATGGGCTGGCAATGGGCATTGATCTTAGCGGTAGCCGGCGGTCCTTCCATTTTGATTGGCTTATATCGTTTAGTACGCAATACCTGGCGGGGCAAAGAAATCATGGTGGGTGGAAAATAGGCAACAGTTTTCTGAGGAGATCATCCCTTTAAGCATCTGACAAACAACTAACATGATAACAGAACAAACGGTGCTCAAAAACATTGGCTTGACCAGTTTTGAGCACCGTTTGTTATTTTTTTCAACAACTTCAGTACATACTTTTTTCAGATAGAACATGTCGGTAAGCTGTTGGCCATACTTCAATAATAGGGATGGTCATGGTTTTTTTTATAAAAAGAGATGGTAATTGAACTGTTCTTGGTTAGTCCTTATCAAATTCCAGAAACTTGTGGGGCGGAACATGGAATAAATCCGCTATGGCAAAGAGTGTTTTCAAAGAAATCGGCTGCACGCAGGATGGGGTTTCCACTTGCGATAAATATTTCGACGTAATTCCGATCCGCTCTGCAAGCTGATCCTGGGTCATTTCATTCAGTTTTCGATAATACGCGATTTTTAAGCCGATTTGGATAAAACGTTTATCGTTAATATCCCATGATTTGGACATGTCATCACCTCTTGGTATAAGTTTACAGACTTGAAGAAAAGAGGCGAACTGCTTATAATGTAGAATAATCTATATTATATATAGATATTTGTGATTATAAGTAAGAATAATCCCAGAAAGGATGGAGTGTATGAAAGCTTGTTGTATTACCGGGCCCCGCGCAATACCCATGGAGAAAATCCATTACGTTCGACAAGCCCTTCGCCGAGAAATTGAGCAGGCCATTGCCGACGGCTTTACCGGCTTTCTCAGTGACATGGACAAAGGAACAAATTCGGAATTTACAATGCTGGCGGCGGAAAAGAAGCAAGAAATCCCCGGGCTGTTTCTGGAGGCTGTTTATCCCCATGCCGGCCGCATGAAGGTAAAAAACAAGCAGGTAAAGCACCTTATGTCCCAGTGCAATGGCTTTAAGCTGATAAGTCAGGAATACAGCCGTGACTGTCAGTTTGCTGCCAATCGTTACCTCCTTGAATTTTCTGAAAGAGTCATAGCCGTTTCTGACGGAAATCCGAAAAGCAATACGGCACAAATGATCCGAATGGCTACCGCAAAAGAACTGGATGTGCGCGTCATTGAGCTTGCTGAAAATACCATTTAACTGACTGATAGGGTAGGTTAAGCGCGCTTGGATTCATGACTGAAAAAACAGCGGCAAGTGCTCCTGAACGGTTCTGTTTAAATTAAATAAAATAAAGTATATAATAATGATCAAGAACAAGTTTTCAGGGGGGCTGGTTTTATGTCCATACCAAGGGCGAATAAAAAGCATACGTATGCCGACTATCTTACCTGGCCCGGAGAGGAACGCTGGGAGATTATTGACGGCACTCCTCTTCTGCAGTCCGCACCCACTTGGCAGCATCAGGCGATTTCCGGGGAACTGTTCAGGCAGTTCAGTAATTATTTGGCAGATAAACCCTGCCATATCTTTGGCGCACCATTCGATCTGCGGCTGCCCCTGGCTGCAGAAGCAGATGAAGACGCAACCTATGTCTTTCAGCCCGACCTGACCGTAATCTGCGATAAAACCGGACTCAAAGGGACGGGCTATTTTGGGGTGCCGGAGCTTGTGGTTGAAGTATCGTCCATCTCCACCGGGAAATTTGACAAAGTTTCAAAATTTAACGCATACGAAAAGGCTGGCGTCCGCGAATATTGGATTGTGGAGCCTGAACAGAAAGTGGTCAGTGTCTTCAAGCTGCAGGACGGCAGCTACGGCAGGCCCGAGACCTATACGGAAGAGGACAATATCAGTGTCGGTATTTTCCCGGACTTGGCGATAGAGCTTAAACGTGTGTTTGCCGATCTCTAAACCAATGGCGGGATGACTTGCTTAGTCGATGGCTGGAACCGGCCGGAGGATCTGGATCTTTTTTTCGGAAGCAAAGAAGAAGAGAATGGTCCGCAAGCCCTTGATACGAGGGTTTGCGGGCTTAATATTTTGCGGAAGGTTGTGGTGTAAAAGGGCGGTGAAACAAATGAGAAAATGAGCGTTGATAGGCTCATAGGTACTGTGTTAGTTTCATCTATTGATATTTTCTATAGATGCCCATCCTCCTATAGTATTTTGGAGCACTATGTCAATAAGTATTGCATGGGCCAAGACCCGTCTTTATGATTAGGGAGGATAGACGATTTAATATTCAAAAAAGTAAACGAAAGGCGGTCTAAATATGAGTGAAATTCAGCTGCCTAGCCAATTTGAAAGCTTTGCTGAGGCGCGGAAACAAGGGTTCGTTGCGGTCAAAAATTTAAAAGAGCAGGGAAAGAAAGTGGCAGGGGTGTTCTGTACCTACGCCCCGGTGGAATTGGTCCTCGCTGCGGGAGCCGTGCCTGTCGGGCTTTGTGCTTTTAGTGACGAAACCATCCCTGAAGCAGAAAAAGAGCTGCCCAGAAACCTCTGTCCCCTGGTCAAATCCAGCTACGGCTTTGCCATCACCGACAAATGTCCTTATATGTTTTTTTCCGATCTGATGATCGGTGAAACCACCTGCGACGGCAAGAAAAAAATGTATGAGCTTTTAGGGGAATTCAAAAACCTCCATGTCATGCAGCTTCCTCAGACCCAACAGGATGAAGCCTCCCAGGAATTGTGGTATAAAGAAGTTCTGCGCCTGAAGGACAGAATCGAGCAGGATTTCGGAGTAACCATCACCGAAGAAGGTATCAAAAAGGCCATCAAGGTAAAAAATGAGGAACGTAAGCTCCTCAAAGAATTTTACGAGCTCAGCAAATCCTGTCCTCCTCCCATCACCGGGGCGGAACAGCTTAAAGTCCTCTACGGCTCCCAGTTCAAGTTCGACCCGGAGGTCAAAAACCGGGAAATCAGGGAAACCATTGACAAAGTCAAAGCCGATCAGGCTAAGGGCGTGGAAAATGTTTCCCCCGCCGCCAAGCGAATCCTGATCACAGGCTGTCCTTTGGCCGGAGTCACCGAGAAGGTGGTCAGAGCCATCGAAGAGTCCGGCGGCGTGGTCGTGGCTTATGAAAACTGTATCGGGGTTAAACCCGTGGAGCGCCTGGTTGACGAAACCATCGATCCCTACCGGGCGATCGCCGACCGGTATCTGCAGATCGGCTGCTCCGTCATGACCCCCAACCCCAACCGCTTGGAGCTGCTGAGCCGGCTGGTCCGGGAATTCAAGGTGGACGGCGTTGTGGAAATGACCCTCCAGGCCTGCCACACCTACAATCTGGAAACCACCCAGATCCGCAAGCACATGCAAAAAGAAGATATGCCCTTTATCAGCGTGGAGACCGACTATTCCACTTCGGACGCCGCCCAGCTTAAAACCCGCCTGGCTGCGTTCATTGAGATGCTCTCGTGAAAAAGATCTTTGTCGGCATCGATTCAGGCTCCACTCAGTGTAAAGCCGTGGTGATGAGTGAAGAGGGGCTCCTTGATACTCTGGCTGTAAAAACCGGCTGGAACCCCAAAACCTCCGCCGAGGAGAGCCTGGCCGTCTTAAAGGAAAGAAATGCCCTGGACAGCCGGGAAATCCTGGTTGCAGCCACAGGCTACGGCCGGGAAGCCATCGATTTTGCCGAGTATACCATGACGGAAATCACCTGCCATGCTTACGGCGGCATTTACCTGATGCCGGATATTCAGGGCATCATCGATATCGGTGGCCAGGACAGCAAGGTCATTCAGATTCAGGCCGGGAAGCCGGTCAACTTTCTGATGAACGATAAATGCGCCGCCGGCACAGGCCGTTTTTTAAAAATGGCCTGCGATACCCTGGAGATCCCCCTGGACCAGATCGATGAATTCACCGATCCCCACCAGGCGGTTTCCATCAACAGCATGTGTACGGTTTTTGCGGAATCGGAGATTATCGGGCTTTTGGCCATGCAGAAGGAGCGGGCCCAAATCATGGCCGGGGTTCTGCAATCCATTGCCCGCAAAATACAGCAGCAGGCGGGCAAGCTGGAGTTCACGGCAGATAAGCCCATCCTGATGACCGGCGGTTTGTCCCAATCCGGGCTGCTCATGGACACCATAGCCCAGCATATCGGCTATGAGGTTAAATCCTGCTCCCAGGCTTTGTACGCCGGAGCCATCGGGGCCTGCCTCTGTGCCGCTCAAAAATCCAACCATTCCATAAGGGGGGTGTAACCGGCTGTGATCTATTTTGACAATAGCGCCACAACCCTCATCAAGCCGCCGGAAGTCGGTGAAGCGGTAGCTTACGCCATCGATCATTTTGGCAATGCCAGCCGTTCCTTTTACGATGCCGCCATGACGGCCAGCCGGGAAATCTACAAGACCAGAGCGGCCATCGCCGCTTTGGTCGGCTGCGACGAGCCCCTGAATATAGCCTTTACCTCCTCTTCCACCGAGAGTCTCAATCTGGTCATCGGCGGCCTGGTGAAGCAGGAGGACGCCGTCATTACCACCGTGACGGAGCACAATTCGGTCCTGAGGCCCCTCTATCTCAAAGGATGCCGGCTGGATTTCATCGACTGCGATGAGAATGGAGTTTTACAGAGGGATGCTTTTGAAGAGCTGATCAGGCCGGAAACCCGCTTTCTCATCTGCACCCATGGGTCCAACGTTACCGGCAATATTACGGAAGTCAAACGCCTCTATGACCTGTGCCGGGCTCATGATCTGATCATGATTCTCGATGTTTCCCAGACCATGGGGCTGATTCCCGTCAGCGGGGATATGGCCGACGTGCTCTGCTTTACGGGCCATAAGGGACTGTTCGGCCCTCAGGGCACGGGGGGGATCATTGTCAACCGCCGGCTGCCTTTTGAGATTGTCAAGACAGGGGGAGCAGGGGTACACAGCTTTGCCATGTTCCAGCAAAATGAGATGCCCGACGTTTTTGAAGCCGGCACTCTGAACAGCCATAGCCTTTACGGCCTGCAAAAAGGGGTGGAGTTTATTCTCCATACAGGCATCGAGGCCATTCACAGCAGAGAAAACCGCTTGACCCGGTTGTTTGTGGAGGGCATCAAAGAGATCGAAGGCCTCAGGCTTTACGGGGATTTTTCCGGCGGTAACAGGCTGCCGGTGGTTTCCTTGAATATAGAGGGACTCCCGGCCTCCGACCTGGCCGGGCTGCTTTGGGAAAAATACGGGATCGCCACCCGGGCCGGCAGCCATTGCGCCCCCCTTCTTCATCAGCGATTCAAAACCGTGGAAACGGGGATGGTCAGATTTTCTTTTTCCTATTTCAATACTGAAGAAGAAATTGCCACAGGGAGCAGGGCCCTGAAAACTATTGCGGAAGAGTATGGTCGATAAGCATGGAATATATTATTACCTTTAAAAACACCAATTGGGCCATCAAGTCTGAACAATATCTGCTGGGGGAAAAACTCCAGGTGAAAGTCATGCCCCTGCCCGCCCAAATCAGCGCCGGCTGCGGGATCTGTCTGCGGATACCCGCCGCGGAGATAGAGACCGCTCTGGATATTCTCACGGCCAGGCAGGTTGAGGGTGTGGGGCTTTATACAAGAGTCGAGCAGAATAAAGGCTATACCTACAGCGAGATCATCGGGAGATAATCTGCTGTATAATCTTATTAAAGAAAAACGACCTTATCCCCACTTTTGTGGTAAGATAAGGTCGTTCCTTATTGTCCATACCTGGGGAAACCAAGCATTTTAAAAAGGATTTTTGCCTGTAATGCAGAATACCTAGAAGAATCATGGATGTAACTATTTCATTGATTTCAGGATAAACTATTCAAGGCAAGAGGAGGACGATCATGTTTGAATTTTTGATAGGATTTGTTTTGGCAGATAATATTGATACCCTATCCTATATTGTCGTTGGCTTATTAGCGATCTTCACGGTTTCCTTAATCATAAAAAAGGTCTTCAAATTAGCCCTCATTTTTACCTTAATCACGATTATGGCTTATTATCTGGTGCCGGATCTGTTCGCCTCGATCGCACTTCCCTAGGAAAAACACCCAGGATCATGGGTAAGGAGTTGAAGTTAGCTATGGAAATTGTCAAAATGCACGGCCTGGGCAATGATTTTGTCTTTATCGATCACTTTCAGGGCGCCCCGGCAGAGCTCCCCGATTATCCGGAGTTGGCCCGCAAGCTTTGCCACCGCCAGTTCGGGGTAGGGGGAGACGGGCTGATTATCGTCCTGCCCTCGGCAAAAGCGGACGCCAGGATGCGCATCCTGAATTCCGATGGCTCAGAGCCGGAGATGTGCGGCAATGGCATTCGTTGTTTTGCCCGCTATATCTATGATCAGGGCTATGTTACCAGAAACCCCCTCCAGGTGGAGACCTTGGCCGGGATTCTTACCCTGCAGCTCATCATCACCGGAGATCAAGTCACCGGGGTGCGGGTGGATATGGGGGAGCCGATCCTGAAGTCGGAACAGGTTCCGGTACTTATTCAAGGCGATCCTGTAGTGGGAGCCAAGCTTGATGCGGATGGGCAGGAATTCGAATTTACGGCAGTGTCCATGGGCAACCCTCACTGCGTGATCTTTGTGGAAGATTACGAAACCCTTGATTTTGAGCGGATCGGCCCGGCCATTGAAAAACATCCTCTCTTTCCCCGCAAAACCAATGTGGAGTTTATCATCGTCAACAGCCCCCGGGAACTGACCATGAAAGTATGGGAACGGGGGGCGGGCCCCACCCTGGCCTGCGGAACAGGGGCCTGCGCTTCTGTAGTGGCCGCCGTCCTTAACGGCAGGACGGAGCGTAAGGTCACCGTTCATTTGCCGGGAGGCGATCTCCTGATTGAATGGGGAGAGGATAACCGGGTGTATATGACCGGACCGGCGGCCTATGTCTTTAAAGGCGTTTTGCTGGAGGATGCCTTCAGCTAAGAGCGGGGAAGCCAGTACTCTGCAACACTTAATCCTGCCATTTCCGGCGGTTGAATTCCCGCCGGACTACGTTGCCGTCAATCGTAATATGACCGGTGGTTTTGTATTGAATTAAAGCACAAGATGGACTGCTTCATGGGGATGAGGCAGTCCATCTTGGCATATTGCCGGGGGATACTACTTATGGTAGGGATAGTTAAATCTCCTTTTCCCGGTAATCCTTTTCCAGGGCAATGGTTTTAGCCTTAACAAGCAGGGAAGGCTGTGTAAGCGAGGAATCAGGCAGGATGGCTAAATCGCGGACACTTCCGCTGCCGTATTGAGCTTTTAATTCCTCCAGCTCTCCCCAATGAATAGCCCGCAG
Organism: Desulfitobacterium sp. LBE; assembly: GCF_007830365.1. Classification (NCBI taxonomy): domain Bacteria; kingdom Bacillati; phylum Bacillota; class Clostridia; order Eubacteriales; family Desulfitobacteriaceae; genus Desulfitobacterium; species Desulfitobacterium sp. LBE. Next base: position 4,954,240 of record NZ_VLKD01000001.1, read on the forward strand.
AGGACAGGCGTCCACGCAGACAGGATTTGCACCTTCCTCGACCAAATCTTTACACATATCGCATTTGCTGATCTGCCCCAAAGCTTCGATAAACTGGGGCACACCGTAGGGGCAGTTCCAGACACAGAACCGGCAGCCAATGCATTTGTTTTTATCATGATCGACAATGCCGTTTTCCAGCTTGTGCAAAGCAGTGGTGGGGCATCCTTCCGCACATTTCGGTTTTTCACAGTGATTGCAGGTTTCAGAATAGTGATAAATGCCGGGTTGGGGAAAGATGCCTGTCTCATAAGCCCGCACTTTGCGGAAGAAAGTGCCTACATTCAAATTGTTTTTATCCTTACAGGCGATTTGGCAAGTCCGGCAGCCGACACAGGCGGTCATATCAAAATAAAAGCCCTTTTGACCCATGCGTCACCCACTCCTCTCTAAAAGAAAATTCTTTGGGGTTTTTCTATATCCGGGATAAGGGGGGCGCCGGCATACTTTTCCATGTTGACGGCACAGGTGTTCCAGCCGGAAACCCCTTGACCGGTGGGAACAGAGCCGCAAAGAATATTGTCTGCTCCGGCCGTATCAATACCGGTCTTCTCATCAATATCCACCCAGGCGCCGTGGGGCAGCCCGATGACCCCGGGCATGAAGCGTTCGGTCAGGCAAGCCCTGCGCAGGGTCTTGCCATGTCTGCTGGTCAGCAGTACGGTATCCCCATCCATAATGCCTTTGGATTCGGCATCCTTGGTATTAATAAAGACCGGGTTGGGCCAGGTTTCTCTGAGCCATTGGACATTGTCAAAAACCGTGTGGGAACGCCTTAGATAATGAGGATTGAGGACCTGATAAGGATAATCCCCTTTAACCTTGTTGCCCCAATCCTTAAAGGTGGATTCATAGCCATCAGGGGCGGGGATATGAGTGGGAATCGGTTTGATCTTGCTGAAGCCGGTACCATTGATAACCTCAGCCAGGCTCCGGCAATAAATCTCGAATTTACCGCTTTCCGATGGCAAAGGATTCTTTTCAGGATCGGTGACAAAATCCGCACAGGCGATATACCCATAGTTATCCCCGGGATAGCGCTCCACCTGATAAATGCCCTTTTCCTGAAGCTCCGGCAAAGTGATGCGGCCCTGCTGAGGTGTTCCCTGGACCCCCCATTGGGCAATATCCGCCGCAGTAATAGTGACGAGAGGCTCGAAGTCCTTGCCGTCGGGTGTAACCACCTTAGAACCGGCGATTTTATTAAAGAATTGCTGCTTCTCATCAAAAGGATAAAGCTCCTCCGGCTTAAAGCCTAAGCGTTTGGCCAATTCCGTGACAATCCATTGATCACTCTTGGCTTCATAGAGGGACTCTGTGACCTGGGAATACATAATGGCCATTTCCCGATTGCCGGTGAGGAATCCCCCTACCCGCTCCCATTCTGTATTGATAGGCAAAACAATATCGGAATACTTGGCAGTGGTTGTTAAAAATTGAGCATGGGTGACCACAAAATCCACTTTGCGATGGGCTTCAATGCCTAAATTCATGCCGTCCGTTGTCTGCAGCAGCGCCCGGCCGGCATGATAGATGACGTGGATATCCACATCACGCTCTACCCCGGGGTCCTGACCGCCGGGTCCCATATACACATATTTACCGTCCACAATACTTCGCCAGATATGAGCGTCATTAAAGACATCATCCAGAGGATTCTTCACGCCGGGAAGCCCGTCTTTGCCGGGACTGACCAGAGCATCTCCGCCGTTGCCCGCACCGGCATGGCAGCTTACCCCGGTACAGTGGCCAGGCTTGCCGATATGGCCGGTCATAGCGCCGATGGTCATAATCATTTGGGGAAGACCGTCCACATTTTGATTGCGGGCACTGGCCCACCCGGCCAGAAAGGCTACTTTTTTGGTCTTTGTGAATTGCCGGGCCAAGCTGCGGATAGTATTAGGCTCGACACCGCAAATCTCCGCCGCCCATTCAGGGGTTTTGGGGACGCCATCATAAGTGCCCAGCACATAATCTTTAAAATTCTCTTTAGGATCGGCTCCTTCAGGCATACTGTCCCCATCAAAACCGATGGTACATCGTTTTAAGAAATCCCAATCAATTAAAGGATTAGTGCTCGGATCATCTTCCGTAATCAAGGTATAAGCCACACCGGTCAACAGGGCAACATCGGTTTGCGGGCGGGTAGGGATCCAATCGGCTTCCAGCAAAGCGTAGGTATCATTATAAAAAGGATCAATACCGATAAATTTAGCCCCTGCCTGCTTCATTTGCAGGAAATGATAAGACGGGCTTCCCGCAGAACTCCAGGCAGGGTTGGAACCCAGGAGAATAATCGTCTCACAGCCCCGCAGATCAATACGGTCATTAATGGTTTCTTCACCGGCATTGAAAGAATAACCAATCTTTCCCGGAGTGAATTTCCAGGCGCCGTAAGAAGTGGTGCCCCAGCGGGTAATATGTCCGCCGTACAGGTTCAACAACCGGCCTACTTCAGTTCCACAGGCGAAAAGGGAGCGGTTGCCATAAGTTTCTTTAGCCTTTTTGAGTTCGGCAGCCACTAAATCCAGGGCCTCATCCCAGGAAATGCGTACCCACTCATCCCGTCCCCGCAGTGATTTATCCCCGCCGCCGGGTTCCCAATGTTTGCGCTTCATAGGATATTTCAAACGATCCGCCCCAAAGACCTGGTTTCTTTGGGCGCGTCCCCTCAGGCAAGCTCTCTGCTGGAAATAATCCGGGCTGTCCGGATGTGTATCATCGGTTTTCTGGCGCACAACCACACCGTCCACCACATAGGCCTTGTTAAGACAGCGTCCGCCGCAGTTATGCCAGCAGGCGGCTGTAATCCATTTCCCTTCCTGAGCAGTCATTTTATCAGCGCTGGCCGTTGTTAAGGAATTTCCGCAACCGGCAAGTGATAAGCTGGCTGCAGCGGCAGCACTTGCTTGGATAAACCTTCGGCGGCTCATTGCAGAATGGGTAATGCTGTCGAAAAGACTTGCCATTTCCTAATAACCTCCTTGATTCTAAATCGTCATTTAAGCGGTTTAACCGGGTTTGTACGCTGCCCTCCTTTCCATGTATTTTTATGGGATTGTAATAACTATCACTAAACAGATGCTAGCATAAAAATATTAATAAATTAGAGTTGAACTGAGCCAAATATTAATGAAATGTTAATGCGAAATTATTTTTTGATTATTTTTTTGAATTTTTAAATAGCATAAATCCAGCTGAGTACCATTTGGAAATTTCCATAACAAAAGATGGACTGCTTCCATTGCGGTGAGGCAGTCCATCTGATATCCATATCCTATTCATAGGAGGATCGTTGCTCTTGATTCTTGCCATAACCCCGGAAAGATGGCAAAAAATATAGCTCTCCCAATAGAGAATATTGGCAAAGCTATAGGACATAACATGCTAAAATATGTAAACAATGTTTATTTTTGCATTATTTCCTGGGGGCAATACTTAATTTAAATGATATCACAGCGAAAATTATAAGTCTAGCATTTGAAAAAATTCCTTCTATACTTAGACTATGAACTTAGACTATCAATCCAAAGGGAACCATAAAGGAGATCAAAGATGTTTAACCAAAAGGAAAGCAATGAAAGAAACTATTTAAAAGAAGTACAGAAAAAACTTAAAACAGCACTAGAACAAATAAAAGCCAAAATAGATAATTACTCCAGAGAGATCTTAGAGACGAAGCGGTATATCTATGAAAATCACCTTGACCTTGCCGAAAAAGCGGCGAATAGAATCGCTGTTCACGACAGCGTTGCCTTCGGCGAAAAAGCCATCAAAGAAAGAGAGAAGCTCCAAAAATTAATCCAGTCTCCCTATTTTGGGAGAATTGATTTTGCCGAAGCAAAAGCGGAAAAGGAAGAGGCCTTGTATATTGGCGTCCATGGGTTTGCCGATCCGGTGACAGCTCACACCATTATTTTCGACTGGCGGGCCCCTGTTTCCAGTATGTTCTATGACTTTGAAAGGGGTCCGGCTTTTTATACGGCTCCCCTTGGCAAAATCGAGGGAATGCTGACCCTAAAGCGGCAATATAAAATCAGACAAGCGCAAATGGAGTATATGATTGAAAGCTCCCTGAATATTGGGGACGAAATTTTGCAAAAGGAATTGAGCCGGAATTCCGATGACAAAATGAAAAACATTGTCGCCACCATCCAAAGAGAGCAAAACGCCATCATCAGAAATGAGACGGCAAACGTGCTGATCATACAAGGGGCGGCAGGTTCCGGAAAAACCTCGATTGCCTTGCACCGGGTGGCCTTTTTACTGTATCGCTACCAAGGGACTTTAACAGCGAAGAATCTTCTGATCATTTCCCCTAATAAAGTATTCGGCAACTACATCTCCAATGTTTTGCCGGAATTAGGGGAAGAGAATATGGCGGAAATAAGTTTTGATGATATTGCCATGAGCATGCTTGGCCAAAAGTACCCCTATCAGAGCTTTGCCGAACAAGTAGAAAGCTTATTAGCGGCTGAGGATGCCGAAGGGATTGCCAGAATCAAATTTAAGGCCACTAACTTCTTTGTCCAGCAGCTTCAATCCTATTTGGACTATGCCGATGAAAACTATTTTGTTCCCACCGATCTGGCCTTGGGAAGCTTTTTTGTTGGCAAAGAAAAACTGCTTGCCGATTACCAGGCTCTGAAAAGACTGCCCATCAAGAAGCGGCTGCGCAAAATCGCCGACGATTTAATAGCAAAACACAAGCGGCATACCCCTAACAAGATGAATCCCGCAGTTTCCCGCCAAATCAGAGACAGCGTCCAAAAGATGTTCCGATTTACCGATACACTTTCCCTGTATCAAGATTTTTACCACAGGATCGGTCAGGATGATTTGCTGCGCTTGATCCGTAAAAATACCTTGGAATTCGGCGATGTCTATCCCTTTATCTATGTCAAAATGTACTTTGAAGGAGCAGAGCAGGATTACAAAAGCATACAGCATGTGTTAGTTGACGAAATGCAGGATTATACACCTATCCAATATGCCGTGTTAGCAAAATTATTTTCCTGCAACATGACCATTTTGGGGGACAGCCATCAAAGCGTGAATCCTTACAGTTCATCCTCTATGGCAAAGATTCAGCCCTACTTTGCCGATTGCCAAGGTATGGAATTGTGCAGGAGCTACCGTTCAACCATTGAAATCACCGGGTTCACCCAAAAGATTTTAGAAAACAAAAAGCTGATTCCCATCGAGCGGCATGGCGACATACCAACCATAACCGTATGCCGGACCCCCAAGGAACAGCTTGCTGAAATACAGCATTTGATCGAGGAATTCAGGCAATCCGAATATGCCACATTGGGTATTATCTGCAAATCCCAGCAACAGGCCAGGCTGCTGTTTGCACAACTCCAGGGCTCTTATGACACTATGGTTTTATTGGATTTCGGCAGCAGCGAGTTTCAGGAGGGCATCGTCATGACGTCTGTGCATATGGCCAAGGGGCTTGAATTTGATCAGGTGATCGTCCCCGAGGTTTCCGATGACCTTTTTAAAACCCAATTAGACCGAAGCCTTCTCTACATTGCCTGCACAAGAGCTATGCACAAATTGGACCTAACCTGTTGCGGCGAGAAGACGAAATTTCTGCACAGTTGTTAAGCCCGGCCTACCCCTTAGGAAATGAGATCATTTCTTAAAAGAATGATCTCATTTTTATAGAAATCGATCATCCCTTCATCCCGCATCAGGCAAAGCTCCCGGGAGAGGGCGCTGCGGTCCACCCCCAGAAAATTAGCCAACTCCTGGCGGTTGAAAGGGATATTCACCGTATTTCCGGAGCGGCCCACAGATTGCAGATAAATGAAGATCCTGTCCCTGATCTTTTTCTGAGATAAAATCTCCACTTTTCTGCTCAGAAAGATATTATTATCCACCACTTCTTTAAGCAGATTTAAAGCCACCTGCGAGGCATAAGGGCAAGTCAGGGCCTTTTCCATAAACAGATGGGAAAGGCAGACAAACAGGATGCTGCTGTTCTGGACAGCCGTTATTTGCAATACGCCGTTGTCCATAGGATCAGCCCGGCAGGCCAAAGCTTCACCGAAAATATCTCCCGGATCAAATTGCTGAACATAATGCTCTGTGCCGGTCACACTGACCATGGACATATTGACCCGGCCGGAAAGCACAATGCCGGCACTTTTCAGGGGATCCTGCAGGCTATAGATGATCTCGCCTTTGGCATAGTCTTGAATACGTCCGTTCAGACAGGAAAGAACATTAGTATATTTATCCGGTTGGATATTTTTAAAGAGAGGCATTGATTGCAATACGGAATCAATTTTTTTCATATGACCTCCTCCGGGTTGCTATAGCAACCGATTTACCGGCAAAAATCTGCTAAAACTATAGTGAGGTTAGCTTTTGCTAACCATATTTTGCACTGTCAGAAAGTATAAACTTGCGCACTATACTTTCTAAGCATAAGGGCAACCAACGACTTCGCCTTTTGTGCAGTGTGAAACTAAAGCTCGGCGAAGGCGGGTTTTCTTTACCGCCTTAAGTTAGCTTTAGCTAACCTGGTGTTAGTATATATCAAAAAGGGAGGATTTTCAATGAAAAAGACCTTATCGAGGACTATACCAATACTGATCATGCTTTTCCTGGTTCTGACCTTAGCGGCTTGCGGCACTGCCCAGCCGGCCCAGTCGGAAGGACCAAACAACCAGGAGACTCAAGGAACTCAGGAAACAGCCTCAGAACCCATAACCATTAAAGTCGGTGTGCCCACCGCACCTCCGGCTCTGCCTGTTCTGCATATGATGGAGACCAAGGCTCTGGGTGAGAATGTGAACATCGAGCTGTCCATCTGGGATGAACCGGAAACCTTAATCGCCATGGTTCAGGACGGCGAACATGCCCTGTTTGCTTTTCCCCTGACGGTGGTCGCCAAACTCTATAACAAAGGGTTGGACGTGCGCTTGATGAATGTCAACACCTGGGGAGTCACCTACTTTGTGACCTCCGACCCTGACCTAAAAGAGTGGCAGGATCTGAAAGGGAAAACAGTCTATGTCCCCTTGCAGTCCTCGCCGCCGGATGCTTTAACCCAGTATTTCCTCCATGAAGCCGGTCTGGAAGCAGGCAAAGACCTGGAGATCATCTATGCTTCAACTCCGGAAATCGCCACACTCCTTGCCTCAGGCAAAGCTGCCTATGCAACCCTCATCGAACCCCAGGTGACAAGAGCCTTGCTGGCTAATCCCCAATTGCGGATTGCCTTTAGCTTCGAAGAGGAATGGCAAAGGGTGAACGCTACGGACACCAAAATACCTAATGCCGGTTTCGGAACAACCCAGAAATTCATCGACGCTTATCCGGAATTAACAGCTCAATTCCAGGAAGCCTATGCCCAATCCACCCAATGGGCTAATGAGCACCCTGAGCAAATGGGTGAGCTGGCCGAAAAGTATTTGGGATTGAAAAAAGAGCTGGTGGCCAAAGCCTTGCCCAGTATGGGGCTGACCTTCCAAAGCGCCCAGGATTCCCAAACAGAGCTGAAGATGTTCTATGAGCTGCTCCGGGATTTTGAACCCTCTATGATTGGGGGAAAGGTTGCCGACGACGGCCTGTATTATGGTGGTAAGTAAGGGAGCGCACGGTGAAAAGTAGAGGATTGCTGACCAAGGACTCCGGTTACAAACTCCTGTCTTTCCTCATGGTCATCAGCTTGTGGAAAGTGCTGACGTTGCACTTTTCACCCCTGATCGTGCCCACCATGGGCAGTGTGCTGGCGGAGATCCATAAAATACTGACAAGTCCTGATCTTTACGCCATGATTCCCCTGACCGCCGGAAGGCTCCTGGCCGGCTTATCCCTGGGAGTGAGCCTGGGATTGGTTTTAGGGATTTTAATGGGGAACTTTTCACAGGTTAAAGGGGTACTGTCCCCCCTGATCGGGATCATGCAGACGGTGCCCCCCGTCTCCTGGGTGGTTTTGGCTCTGGTCTGGTTTGGATTCAACGGCAAACCTGCCGTCTTTATCGTCATCCTTTCCACCCTGCCGGTGATCACCATCAACGTCTGCGCAGGATTTCGGCGCATCAATAAAAACCTTCTGGAAATGGCCTGTCTCTATCGTTTTTCCAAGGTGAAGAGATTAAGGCATGTGATCCTTCCCTCCATACTCCCTTATTTTAAATCCGCTTTCCAGATTGCCTTAGGGAGCGGCTGGAAAATTGCGGTCATGGCCGAAGTGCTGACTACCAGCGACGGAATTGGCGGGATGATCAAACTGGGACGGCTCAATGTGGAACCGGAGAGCATCATCGCCTGGTCCATCCTCGTTGTGCTCTTATTTTATCTTTCCGATTTCCTCATCGGTAAGTTTCTCTTTAGGAAGGAAAAAAATTATGCTGCAACTCCATGAGATCAGTAAATCCTTCGGCACTCTCCCGGTCCTTAACAAGGTAAGTTTCACTGTGGAAGATGGCGAAATCGTTGCTTTAATCGGACCATCAGGCTGCGGAAAATCCACCCTGCTCAATATTATCGCCGGAATCCAAAAACCCGATGGGGGAGCTCTTTCCGGAGGGTCGGATGCCATGGCCTATGTCTTCCAGGATGACCGACTCCTGCCTTGGCGGACCGTCTGGGACAATATCCGGCTGGTCAGGGACCAGGAGAATCGGTCCGTGATTCAGGAATTGATTGATACGGTGGGTTTAAGGGGATTTGAGACCTATTATCCCGCCCAGCTCTCCGGAGGCATGAAAAAACGCTGTGGAATCGCCCGCTCCTTTTACTATGAAAGCCATCTGCTCCTGATGGACGAACCCTTTCAAGGGCTTGATTATTGCTTGCGCAGGGAAATGCTCCAGCTGCTGTTAAAAGTTTGGCAAAAGCATAAACAAGGAGTGCTGTTTATTACTCATGAGATCGATGACGCTTTAACCATTGCCAGCCGGATCATCGTTTTATCCCCCAGACCCGGTGAAATCAGCAAAGAATTTAGGCTGCCGGGACAAGAAGGAAGAGATCCGGGTTCACCTGAGCTGACAGACATCCGGCGGGAGATTATTGCCGCAATCACACATTAAGGAGGGAGAACACATGGCAAGACTGAAGAATTTGCCCCAGGAGCAACCCCTACCCCTGGCTTCTTTGCTCGAAGCCCGTGACAACCAAGTACTCAGCATGGCGCTTGCTCAAAGCGACCGTGTTCAAATCAGTTTATTTAGTTTCGCTGACGGGGAATCCGTCAGTGAAGAGGAGTATTTTGGCGATACCCTGTATCTTATCCTCCAGGGCGAAGCCGTCATAACCTTTGCCGATCAAAAAATTGCTTTAGCCCCTGAGGATGTGTTGATGGTTCCGGCTCACAAAATCCATGCCATAGCAGGCAAAGGCCGGTTTAAAATGCTGCAGATAACATTATTGAATGAGGAGAGATAAATAAATGACTGAAAAACTTATTAAGAATATTGAGCACTCCGCCCCTTTTAAGCTTCTGGATTTAGTGGCATACGAACCAGGCAAAGTAGCCAGCTTAACCCTTGCCCAAAAACCCGGCGTGGGCCTGACCATTCTGGCCTTTGCGGAAGGGGAGGGCGTGAGCACTCATGCGGCCCACGGAGATGCCATGGCCTATATTATGGATGGAGAAGCGGAAATCACCATTGCTGAAACCCGTTACCGGCTTAAAGCGGGAGAAGGGATCGTTATGCCGGCCGGAATTCCCCATGCCGTACAGTCCATAACCTCCTTCAAGATGCTGCTGACGGTGGTTAAGAATTCCTAACCCTGAGCTAACCCGCCTTTGTCCCCTGCCCCGATAGGCGGCGGGCCAAAGGGCGGGTAAGCCCAGTAGGGACCAGGGTGATAATCAAGGGGATGAATCCCCCTGAATTAAGTCTCGTTCAACCCATAAGGCCACGAAATTAAGGAGAGATAGACGATGTATAGTCTAGGGATAGACATAGGGAATGTTTCGGTAAAAGTCATCCTGCTTTCCGAAACCCAAACCATACTGTATAGGAGATATGAACTCCATGGGGGAAAAGCCCTTGTGGCGGCAGCCAGGATTCTTAAAGAAATGACTGAAATCTATCCAGAAGAACATCTGTATGGGGCACTGACCGGAGTCTACGGCAAGGTTCTGGGGGATGGGTTTGGTCAGGTAAGTGATATTCCTGCCCTTGAATTGGGTCTGAAAGTTCTCTGCCCCCAGGCGAAATCCGCGATGGAAATGGGCTCCCAAAATGCCCGGTATTTAACCAGGCTTTCCGGCCATACCTTGCCCTTGTATGGAGTTAATGAGAGCTGCGCCGGGGGCACAGGGTCTTTTTTTGAGGATCAGATGCGCCGCCTAGGCCTTGAGCTTGAAGATTATTCCGGCATCATCGAAAAGGCCCAAGGGGTTCCCAGACTATCGGGCCGCTGCTCTGTCTTCGCCAAAACAGATATGATCCATCGGCAACAGGAAGGGGCGCCCGTTGCCGATATCCTTTTAGGCTTATGCTATGCTGCCGTCAAAAACTTTAAAGCCACCATCGTCAAAGGGATGCCCATTGAAAGGCCCCTGGCTTTGTGCGGCGGCATCCTCAAGAACAAAGGGGTCATTCAAGGGGTAAAGGATGTTTTCGGCTTAAGGGATGAGGAGTTAATCGCCGATGAAGACCTGATTTTTGTCCAGGCTGTGGGAGCAGCCCGGTATGCCTTGGCCAACCAGCTCCTTGTGCCCGCCGCTCAGCTGATCCATGCCTTCCACCGGACAGAGGCCCAGGTCAAACTGGGAACCTCTCTTCCCCGGCTCAGCCCTCTTGCTCTCAGGGAGGGGACGAGGACTGAGGATCCCCAATGTCGGGAAATTGCGGAAGGGACCCATTGTCTCCTCGGTATCGATGTGGGTTCCACAAGCACGAACCTGGTGGTCACCGATGGGGAGGGCCGTCTCCTTGATTTTCAATATCTGAGAACCCAGGGGGATCCCCAAAGGGTGGTCCGGGAAGGTCTGGCCTCTCTTGGCCAGCGATTGGGAAGCGGACTGATCATAGATGCCGTAGGGGTAACCGGTTCGGGACGTCATTTAATCGGGGAAATGATCGGGGCCGATACGATTAAAGATGAAATCACCGCTCAGGCCAAAGCCGCTCTGAAAGTCAATCCTCATGCGGATACCGTCTTTGAGATCGGGGGGCAGGACTCCAAATATATTTCCCTGGAGAAGGGAGAAGTCAGCGACTTTCAGATGAATAAGATCTGTGCGGCAGGAACCGGGTCCTTCATCGAGGAACAGGCCTTGCGCCTGGGTATCCCCATTGAAGAGTATGGGGGGATCGCCTTAAAAGCTCAGTCCCCTCTGGATCTGGGGGAACGCTGCACCGTATTTATCGAAAGCAATATCGGGGCGGCCTTGGCCAACGGCGAGGAGAAACCGGATATTTTGGCAGGGCTGTGCCACTCCGTCATTCGCAACTATCTCCATAAGGTGGTAGGGAACAAGCCCGTGGGCCAAGAGATCGTTCTCCAGGGAGGGGTTTGCTATAACCCGGCTGTAGTGGCCGCTTTCCAGGGGATCTTCGGGGATAGGGTTCAGGTGTCTCCCTGTTTCTCGGTAAGCGGAGCCTATGGAGTAGCTCTGCTGGCCGGTGAAAGTATCGGGTTGAGCCCCGGCCCCAGCCGCTTCAAAGGGTTTGACTTGTCCCCGCAGAATAAGGTCAAGTCCGCACAAGATAAGGCCGAAACAGCAGAAATCAGTCTCAGCAGCCATCATAACGGCTTTAGCCATAATAGCTACTTTAGCCATCATAACTACTTCGCTGAGGCCCAAAAGATGCTGTTGGGGGATTATACCGGAAGGATTGATCCGAAGAAGAAAACCATTGGGGTTCCCTATGTTTTGGTGGTCCATAAATTCTTCCCCATGATCAAAGGTTTCTTTGAGTCCCTGGGCTTCAATGTCCTTTTGTCCGCTGAAAGCAATGAAAAGACCATTGCTCTGGCCCAAAACTATGCCCAGGCGGAAACCTGCTATCCTGTCAAACTAATCTACGGTCATATGGCGGAACTGGCGGAAAAAGGGGTGGATTATATTTTCCTGCCCAGCATCCTGACCATGAAACATGAAACCTCCAGGGTGCATCACAATTATAGCTGTGTCTATATGCAAAAGGCTCCGGAATTTGTCTTTAAAACCTTGAAACTGGCAGAAAAGGGGATTCAGCTCCTCAACCCTGTCTTCAACCTTGATTACGGCAAGCCGGCCATGGCAGGAGCCATGATTGAGATCGGCACTTCTTTGGGAAAAATGAAGCCCTTTTGTGTCAAAGCCCTGGCGGAAGGAGCCATGGGAGTGCGCAGGTACACTGCTCAGGTGGAAAAAGCCGGCCGGGAACTGCTGGACTCCCTGCCGGATCAGGAAAAGGTCATCGTCATCATGACCAGGAACTATGGCATCAGCGATCCGGTGCTCAATATGGGCATACCCCAGGAGTTCATGAAAAGAGGGTATAAGGTCATCACTTTGGGACATCTTCCCGGTCATGACCTGGATCTGTCCCATGAGTATGAGAACCTCTATTGGCCTTTTGGCCAGCACATTATCGGTGGCGCCAAAATTATCAAGAACCATCCCAATCTTTATGCAGTCTATCTTAATAACCATGGCTGCGGTCCGGATACGATGATTTCCCATCTTTTCCGGCAGGAGATGGGAGATAAGCCTTACCTGAATATTGAAGTGGATGAACACTATTCCAAAGTGGGAGTCATAACCCGCATTGAAGCCTTTATCAATACCCTTGAGCATCGGCCCGCCCCCGGGAAAGTGAAACGGGATTTCCTCAAGGATCTGCCCCGGCGGGAAGTTTCTTTAAGAAAAACTCCTGAGCCGGGTGTGCCGGTCTATTTCCCCCATCTGTATCCTTATGCCGATTTGCTGGGGGATACGCTGAAGAAGCATGGCTATGAGGGGCATGAGCTCCCGCCAACCACGGTCGCCAGCCTTAATCTGGGCAAAAGCAAAACCTTGGCCAAGGAATATTTATCCTTTACGGCTCTGCTGGGGGATGTGCTGCACAAAGCTCAGGATCAGGAAAAGATGCAGGTGATTCTCCCCGCCACAGAAGGGGGAGAGATCGACGGACTCTACAGCCGGGTGATTTACGATATCCTGGCCAGAGAGCATATGGACCACGTCACGATTATTTCCCCCATCCTGGAAACCTTGCCTTTTCAATCGTCTTTATGCCCCCAGCTTTTTATCAGCATCCTGGCCGGGGATTTAATCCTGGCCGCCCCCGCGGAAAGCAGGGAAGGCCTCCGTCAAAGGCTGAAGAGCCTTGCCTCCCTATCCATGGAAGATCTGCTGGAGGCCGCCCATGAGGTCGGTCGGGATCTCCGGGATGTTCAGGCTCTTCATGATGTTCAGGATATTCAGGCTCTCCGGGATGTTCAGGCTCTAAAGCCGGGAGCCGGGAAGATAGCCGTCCTGGGGGAACCCTATGTGCTCTACAATGCCTATTTAAATGGTGAACTATTTAAAGAAGTTGAGAAAAAGGGCAAAAAGATGGCCACGATGCCCCTGAGTGAATACTTGTGTTTTCTGTGGTACACCCGCTGTGAGAACAAAAGAGAGCGGGGAGTGGTGGCCGGATATATCTCACAAATGGAGCGGCTCTCCGCTGCTTTAGGGGAAAATACCCCTTTTGCCTCCAGCTTTGCTGATCTCTTAGCCAGTGCGGATGACCTTATTCCCGATTTCGCCGGAGCCAATGGCCGCTATCGCCGGGTCAAAACCATGGACTGGCAAAGGCAGGGGATTCCCTGTATCGAAGTGGCTTCCCTCTATGAAAATGCCCAGACCGTGCTGCACTTGCTGGCGGGGGAGGAGGATGGCCTGGTTTTAAGGCTGGGCTTTGATGAATCCGGTGTTGCCACCATGAAAGACCGGCTCCATTCTTTTCTGTATTATATGGAGAGAAAGAAAGATTGAAACCTGTGCCCAATTCCCAAGCGCTTGGGAATTGGGCGCTGAGTCTTTTTAGAGGTATATAGATTGGTAAAATGCCCTATATGAGGGGGGGACAAGTGTGGTATACACAGTTAAGATGGATTGTCTTTCGGTGAGGGATACGGTAATATTTTGAGTGATAAGATAATTCTGCAAATCAAATATTATCTTAAGGAAAGGAGGAGGGCTATGCTTTTCAACAATAGTGATTATTTTAAGATTTGCTCGGACATAAAAAATCAAATACGCTCTGCGCAACATCGGGCGATAATTGGAGCCAATCGCGAGCTTATTACGCTTTACTGGAATATTGGTAATGTTATTAACGCAAACTCCAAATGGGGTAATAAATTTATTGAAAATCTCGCCCGCGATATCAAACTCGATTTCCCTGACACAACAGGTTTTTCAGTTCGCAATTTGAAATACATGGCCAAATTTTCAAGTCTTTATTCAGACATTGAATTTGTGCAGACGGTGTCTGCACAATTAAGCTGGTCACATAATGTTGCGCTTTTGGACAAGGTAAAGGATGGCGAGCAAAGAACCTGGTATGCGAAAAAAACCATTGAAAATGGCTGGTCAATTAATGTTATGGTTCATCAAATAGAGTCAATGCTTTACAAACGTCAGGTCCTCGCCGATAAAACAACTAACTTTGAAACGCATTTGGCGAGCCCACAGAGTGAACTGGCTCAGCAAACTTTGAAAGATCCTTATATTTTTGACTTTGTACAGCTACGCGAAAATGCGATAGAACGTGATATAGAAAATCAGCTTGTAAGAAATGTCACTCAGTTGCTGCTCGAACTGGGAACCGGTTTTGCCTTTATTGGCAATCAATATCACATGGAGATTGGAGGAGAGGACTACTATCTCGACCTTCTGTTCTATAATCTAAAGCTTCGCTGCTATGTTGTTATCGAATTAAAAACAGGTGATTTCAAGCCGGAATATGCTGGAAAGCTGAATTTCTATCTTTCTGCAGTTGACTCCAAGTTGAAAAAGGAACAGGATAACTCTTCCATTGGCATTCTCTTGTGCAAATATAAAAACAGATTAATTGCCGAGTATTCTTTGCGGGATATGACAAAGCCTATCGGTGTTAGTGAGTATCAAATAACGAGTCTCTTGCCAAACGAATTGAAAGATACTTTGCCGTCGGCGGAGGATATTGAAAAGAGAGTTTTGCCGGCAGAAAACGAGTAATATACCGCTTCAAGCACTATGACGTTTGCAGACCTTGCCATTCCTCTTGAAGAGGTTTTTCGTCAAAAGCAAAAAGCCAGGGCTGTATAGTGACTGTGACAAAAGTCTGTTGTTATACGGTCTTTATTTCTTTTATTTATAGAAGGAAACTTGCTTCAGACAGAATTTCAACTTCATCTGCGTACCTTCACAGCATACAAATAATGTATCCATAACAAGCCATTATCCAAGTCAAAATCAACTTAAATTGTTTTTTTGAACATTAATCGCTATAATAAATTAAAAACTTAAAAAAGAAAGTTGGTCAGAGCATGGCAAACAGTATGACAGGGTTTGGCAGGGGGGAAGCCTCCGGTTACGGTTACCAATTCACCATCGAGCTGAAAGCGGTCAATCATCGCTTTTTCGAGACGTCGGTACGGATGCCCCGCCATCTGAATAGTTTAGAAGATAGAATACGCAAAATCCTGCAAAGCAAAATCAACCGCGGACGTATTGATGTCTATGTTAATGTGAAGGAAACCGAAGAAAAAAAGAGATTGGTGAAGGTTGACAAAGATTTAGCCCTGTCGTATGATAAGACACTGAAGGAACTCGCTTTAGCCCTCAATACAACCTATGAGACGGATATTTACCGTTTAGCTGCCTTGCCCGAGGTTTTTGACCTAGAGGATACGGATATTGATCTGGAACTGATTTGGGAACCCTTGAGCCGTGCCGTAGCCGAGGCTTTGAATGGCTTCACAGCCATGCGGCAGGTGGAAGGGGAAGGCTTAGCGGCAGATCTTTTGCACCGTTTACATACCATCATGCTGGCTAAAGATGAAATAGCAGGTTATACCGACAGCATCGTTATAGATTATCAAACCCGCTTACAGGAGAGGATAGAGGTCCTTCTGGGAGATAAGGCCATTCTCGATGAAGCTCGCCTGGCCAATGAAGTGGCTTTTTTTGCAGACAGAGCATCCATTACCGAAGAATTGGTTCGTCTGCAGAGCCATATTGACCAAGGCCGGGAAGCTCTGCAAAGCTCTGAACCCGTCGGGCGCAAGCTGGATTTTCTGGTTCAGGAAATGAACCGGGAGATCAATACCATTGGCTCGAAGGCTAATAATTTAAGCATTACTCAGCATGTCGTTCAGATGAAAAGCGAATTAGAGAAAATTCGGGAACAAGTTCAAAATCTGGAATAATTGGAGGGTTAAGTTTTGGACATTAAATTGATTAACATTGGGTTTGGCAATATCGTATCCGCCAACCGCATTATCTCTATTGTCAGCCCGGAATCAGCTCCCATCAAGCGGATTATCCAGGAAGCACGGGACGCAGGAATGCTGATCGATGCCACCTATGGCCGCAGAACCCGGGCCGTGATTATCTGCGACAGCCATCACGTCATTCTGTCGGCAGTTCAACCGGAAACCGTGGCCCATCGCCTTTCCGCGAAAGAAGCCAGCAACACTGCCGAAGACCCAGCTGATTAAGGGGAGGACAAGAGTGGAACAAAATCATGGCTTATTGATTGTTCTATCCGGTCCTTCCGGGGCGGGAAAAGGAACCCTTTGCCAGGAACTGCTGAGACAGCTGCCTCAGGTAAAGTATTCCGTGTCGGCCACGACACGTCAGCCCCGTCCTGGTGAAGTGGATGGATTGCATTATTATTTCCGTAGCCGGGAAGAATTTCAAACCATGATCGAACAGGATCAACTTTTGGAATGGGCAGAGTTTTGCGGCAACTATTACGGAACTCCCCAGTTCGCTGTGGAGCAGGCCATTCAAGCCGGGAATGATGTCATTCTGGAGATTGAAATTCAGGGAGCTTTACAAGTCAAGCAGCGTTTCCCCCAGGGAGTGTTTATTTTTGTCGTGCCGCCCTCCATGGATGAACTTTCCCAGCGCATCCATAAACGGGGCACCGAATCCGAGGAAGTGATTCAAAAACGGCTGCAGACTGCCGCTCGGGAACTGGAGTATGTGAGCGAGTATGATTATGTGGTCGTCAATGATGAAATTCCTCTGGCAGTAGACAAATTAAAGAGCATTCTGCTGGCTGAGAAATGCCGTGTGAAAAGAAAACCTTATGTATTTCAGGGGGTGTAATCATGAAACAGCCTTCCCTCGATATTTTGTTGAGCAAAGTGGACAGTAAATATACCTTGGTGCTGGCGGCGGCGAAACGGGCCCGTACCCTCATGGAGGATCCGGAGTTTGAAGTGAATTACCGCGGTTCCAAACCGGTAAGCCTTGCTTTTGATGAAATCGCCAAAGGGAAATATCATTTTGAATTAACCCGTGAAGGAATTAAATAATGTTGCGGGGTAAGAAGCTCCTCATAGGCGTCACAGGGGGGATTGCGGCTTATAAAGCTGCGGATGTGGTGAGCCGCCTCCGCAAGCAGGGCGCCATCGTCTATGTGGCGATGACGAAGGGGGCTGCTGAATTTATTGCCCCCTTAACCCTGAGGACCCTTTCCGGTAACCCGGTCTATGTGGATATGTTCGCAGAGCCTAAGGTGTGGAATGTTGAGCATATCGCCCTGGCGGAAGCAGTCGATGCCGTATTGGTTGCTCCGGCTACGGCTAATCTATTGGCCAAAATGACCGTGGGCCTTGCCGACGATTTTCTCTCCACTGTCCTGCTGGCCACGCAGGCCCCTATCTTTGTGGCTCCGGCCATGAATCATCATATGTACCATCATCCAACTACCCAGGAGAACCTGAAACGGTTACAGGAACGTTCCGTACGCATTCTGGGACCGGCCACAGGCTTTCAGGCCTGCGGCACCGATGGCGACGGCCGTATGAGTGAGCCCCAGGAACTTGTGGAGGCTTTGCAGAGTTTTTTTGCCGCCTCAGGAGTGTTGGTGGGCAAAAAAGCCTTGGTCACCGCCGGGGGAACCCAGGAACCCCTTGACCCGGTCCGCTATCTCGGCAACCGTTCTTCAGGCAGGATGGGGTTTGCCGTGGCTGAAGCCTTAAGGGAGGCCGGTGCGGAAACAACCCTTGTCTCTGCGCCCAATGAACTGCCCACCCCGCCGGGAGTAAGGCGAATCAATATTATGACAGCTCAGGAAATGCATGCTGCGGTCATGGGCGAATTTGCCCGGATGGATATTGTGGTCAAAGCTGCAGCAGTTGCCGATTACCGGCCCGCGGTCAGTGCTGAGCAGAAAATCAAAAAAGCTGGGACAAATCTTGCTCTGGAACTTGTGCCCAATCCCGATATCCTGGCGGAATGCGGCAGGAAGAAAGAAAACCAGTTTCTGGTGGGGTTTGCCGCTGAGACGGAAAACCTTTATGAGCATGCTCAAGCCAAGATGCAGCGCAAAAATGTCGATATGCTGGTGGCCAATGACGTAACCCAGCCCGGAGCGGGATTTGGCAGCCCTACGAATATCGTGAGCCTGCTTTTCCCGGATGGGAAGAAAATCGATCTGCCCCAAATGAACAAATTAGACGTAGCTCGGCGGCTGGTTCAGGAGATTGCTGAGCGCCTTAGTGAAAAGGAGTGACTTCATTGGCAAAAAAACTGTTTACCTCCGAATCGGTCACAGAAGGACATCCCGATAAAATCTGCGACCAGATTTCCGATGCCATCTTAGATGCTATCTTCGCTAAAGATCCCAATGCCCGGGTCGCTTGTGAGACCTCGGTGACCACCGGCCTGGTGTTAGTCAGCGGTGAAATTACGACTAATTGTTATGTGGATATTCCCAGCACAGTAAGACAAACCATCCGTGAAATCGGCTATACCCGGGCCAAATATGGCTTTGATGCCGATACCTGTGCCGTGCTCACCTCCATCGGGGAGCAATCCGCCGACATTGCTTTGGGAGTGGATAGAGCTCTGGAAGCCAAAAACGGCGAGATGAGCGAGGAAGAGATCGAAGCCATTGGCGCCGGCGACCAAGGGATGATGTTCGGCTACGCCACCAACGAAACGGAAAGCTATATGCCCCTGGCCATTGATCTGGCCCATCGCCTGGCCCGCCGCCTCAGTGAAGTCCGCAAGTCGGATATCCTGGATTACCTCCGTCCCGACGGCAAGACTCAGGTGACGGTAGAGTATGAGGATAATCGCCCTGTCCGTATCGATACCATCGTGATCTCCACTCAGCATCATCCGGAAGCAACTCAGGAGCGGATTCGCCGGGATCTCCTGGAACATGTGGTCTTTCCCGTGGTCCCATCGGAATTGCTGGATGAGAGCACCCGTTATTTTATTAACCCCACAGGCCGTTTTGTCATCGGCGGTCCCCAAGGGGATGCCGGTTTAACCGGCCGCAAGATCATCGTTGATACTTATGGCGGCATGGCCCGCCATGGGGGAGGAGCCTTCTCCGGCAAGGACCCCACAAAGGTCGACCGTTCTGCCGCCTATGCCGCCCGTTATGTGGCTAAAAACGTAGTGGCTGCCGGTTTGGCTGAGCGCTGTGAAATCCAGCTGGCTTATGCCATCGGGGTAGCCCAGCCCGTATCCGTCCTGGTGGAAACCTTCGGAACCGCCAAAATTGACGAGGAAAAAATCGGCGAACTGGTCAAAAATAATTTTGACCTCCGTCCGGCAGGGATCATTAAGACTCTGAATCTGCGCCGTCCCATCTACCGCCAAACGGCTGCTTACGGACACTTTGGCCGCACCGATCTGGACCTGCCATGGGAAAAGACCGATAAAGCCTCTGCTTTGCGGGAGCAAGCAGGCCTATAAATTATAAATTTCAAAAGCAGATGGATCAGGCCGGAGGATTGTTTCAATAGGAACAATCCTCCGGCCTTGATTAGTTTAGAAGATAGAACAACCCCTTACTTTGGCAATAGGACGAATTTTTGACTTGACATTATTCTGGTTTTGGCTAAACTGAATTTAGTAGGTTTTAACAATTTAAGGATTTCAGGTGCCCTTCGTCAAGAAGGGAGAATAGGGAACCGGGTGCAATTCCCGGACGGACCCGCCACTGTAAAGAGGAGTCTCAGCGCTGAATGCCACTGGGTAACTGGGAAGGCAGCAAGGAGACAATGACTCGAAGTCAGGAGACCTGCCTGGATCTGGGGACACATGAAGTTTGGTAAAGTTCATGGTCATTTTGCTTTGTCTGCAAGGAGAAGCGAGGTGGCTATGGACTTTTTATTTTTATAAAAATTATTGGAGAGGAGAGTTGAAGGCCTTGGGATATCAGGGAAGAGATGTTGAGGTGGTTGCCCTGAATGATGCTCAATATCTTGTCGCAGCCTGCGATTCATGCGGTGCTATTGGTGAGAAAGAGCTGGATGCAGTCAAAGTTCCCTGGAGGGTAACCGGCAGGATGACGGCCCGGGTAGCTTTATTGGAAGTGCTGGCGGTGGGAGCAGTTCCCCAGATGCTCAGCATTGCCATTGCCAATGAACCCATACCCGCAGGGGAAGAAATAATGAAGGGGGTGAGAGAAGAGCTAAAGGCTATGAATCTGCTCTCCCTGCCTGCGGCCGTCAGCACGGAAAAGAATATGCCCACAGAACAAACCGGCTTAGGCATTACGGTCATAGGGCTTTGCGATCAGGATAAACTTCGCATTGGCAGAGCCAGGCCGGGCAACAGCCTGTTTTGTCTGGGGCTCCCCAAAGTGGGAACTGAGGCGGCTGACCCGGAAGATCCGGATATTCTGCAGGGGATACATCTTATTCAATTGCTTAATATTCCTGGGGTGTATGACATTATTCCCATAGGCTCCCAAGGGATACGGGGTGAAGCCGAAGCCCTTGCCCAAGCTGTCGGTGCCCGATTCAGAGAAGATACCCAATGTGAACTTGATCTCAATAAATCGGCAGGACCTTCTACTTGCCTCATTTATACGGCAGCAGAGGATATTGAATTAGGGGCTTTCGGCAAGCTGCCCATCCATAAGATCGGCAGGCTGGAGGAGATGGAGGCG
Organism: Desulfitobacterium sp. LBE; assembly: GCF_007830365.1. Taxonomy (NCBI): domain Bacteria; kingdom Bacillati; phylum Bacillota; class Clostridia; order Eubacteriales; family Desulfitobacteriaceae; genus Desulfitobacterium; species Desulfitobacterium sp. LBE. The sequence goes on from NZ_VLKD01000001.1 coordinate 4,975,362, forward strand.
GAGGTGGAGGCCTTCCAAACAGGACAGGAAATAAAGACTAAGCTCCAGGAAGAATATTAATGCAGCATTTAAATTTAAACAAAATGAAACTAAATTAAACGAAACGAAACAAAAAGAAAAGAAGAAATAAAGGAGAGAATAACAATGATTGAACCTGCAAAGAAAACAACGGTCCCCAAATCAGCCCAGAATATCAGACGGATTGCCATCATGGCAGTCTTTCTTGCCTTGAGTGCGGTAGGCGCCTTGATCAAAATTCCCAGCCCGCTGGGGACAGTGGCCCTGGATTCTGCTCCGGGTTTTTTCAGCGCTTTGGCTTTTGGCAGCATAGAAGGCTGTCTTGTGATTGCCATAGGTCATCTGCTCACCTCGGCGGTGGTCGGTTTTCCCCTGGGAATTCCTATGCATTTGGTCATCGCCATCGAAATGGCTGTCTTTGCCTTGATCTATCGCCTGGTCAATAAGAAAATCGGTTTAATTCCTGCCGTGATTATTACATCCCTCCTCAATGGTGTGGTGGCGGCCTTTTCCGTATTCCCCATGGGTGGTATGGGTGCAGTCTTAGGGTTAATGCCCTTTCTGTTATTAGGGTCGGTCTTGAATGTTGCCGTATCGGCCTTAGCCTATAAAGCGCTTAAAGGAAGCCGGTTGATCTAGAGGAGTGCTGGGGTGGAGAGAGTGATTGAATTAAGAGATGTTTCTTATCGTTATCCAAGAGCTGAAGAAGAGAGTTTAAAACAAATCAGCCTGACAGTGGCCAAAGGAAAATTCATCGCCTTGATGGGTCCCACAGGAGCGGGAAAAACAACCTTAAGTTTGTGTCTGAATGGATTGATTCCCCAGTTTCTGCAAGGAGAGCTGCAGGGAGAGGTCAGGATTGGAGGGAAAGACACAGGTGAGGTCCGGGTGCAGGACCTGGCTAAACAAGTAGGGCTGGTGCTTCAGGATGCAGAAAGTCAGATCGTCGGGCGAACCGTGGCAGAGGACGTGGCTTTTGGTCCCCGCAATTTCGGCATACCCTTGGCGGAGATTCAGCAAAGGGTTGCCCAAGCCTTGGCCAAGGTCCGGCTGAATGGCTATGATCAGCGCTCTACGGCAGAGCTGTCCGGCGGAGAAAAACAACGGCTGGTGATCGCCGGGGTGCTGGCCCTGGAACCGGAACTATTGGTCATGGATGAACCGGCTTCTGAACTGGATCCGGAAGGACGGTTCCAGGTCTATCGCACCTTGGATGATCTCTGTCGTGAAAGAGAGCGGACGATTCTGGTCGTTGAACATTCCAGTGAAGAAATCCTGCATAGAGCCCACGAAGTTATCGTGCTTAAGCACGGGAAAATTGCCTGGCAAGGGGCGCCGGAACAGCTTTTTCGCAATATCCCTCTTTTGCAGGAATTCGGGATCAAGCCCTTGCCGGTCAGCTTATTAGGCTGGAGTTTTTGCCAAAGAGGATGGATTGAAGGCCAGGACATTCCTTTGGATGTTGCCGAGGCCGAATCCCTGATCCGCAAATTAATAGGGGAGCCAGCCCTACACAACAGAGTGGCCCCGCTGATTGCGCCGCCGGCAAGAGGCAAAGTCCATCAAGAAAAGGAAGCAGAGAAGAGACCGCCGAATTCAGCCTTGATTCAAATTAAGCAGCTTGTGCACCGATTTGAATCGGGACAAATAGGCGTGCAGGGAATCGATCTGACCATTGAAAAAGGAGAATTTGTGGCTCTGGCAGGCTCCAACGGAGCCGGAAAAACCACTTTAGCCAAACACATCAATGGCTTGCTTAAGCCCACCCAGGGGGAAGTTATCGTCAAGGGTCTGAATACCAAAGATGTTGATACGGCCCAGTTGGCCAAAACCGTGGGCTATGTGTTTCAGAACCCTGATCACCAGATCTTTTCCGTCTCAGTGGAGAAGGAGCTGGAGTTTGGCCTGAAGAACGCCGGCTTTACCCGGGCGGAGATTGCAGAGCGGATCACCCAGGCCTTGGCCTTAACCGGCCTGGAAAACTATCGCCAGGTTCATCCCTACACTCTAAGTAAAGGGGAACGGCAGTTCATCGCCGTGGCTTCCGTTTTAGCCCTTACCCCGGAAATTCTCGTCATTGACGAACCGACAACAGGTCTTGACTGGGTGGGAGTGGAGAAAATCATGAAGCTGCTTCAGCAGCTCCATAGAGAGGGGACCACCATTCTTATGATCAGCCATGATATGGACAGCGTTGCCGACTATGCAGAACGGGTGATCATTTTGCGGGGGGGTCAGGTGATGGGGGATGCCCCTCCCTGGGGGGCCTTTGCTGATGAGTCCATGCTCCGGCAGGCGGCAGTCCTTCCTCCCCAATTATGTGTCTTAAATCAAAGACTGCAGGATTTGGGCTATCAAGCGCAATCGGCTGCGGAATTCAGGCGGGCATTGTTTCAGATCATTGAGGAGGGGGAGAGGAAATCTTGTTTATAGACTATTTGCCAGGAGACTCTCTGCTGCACCGTCTCCATATCCGTACCAAAATAGCGGGTTTTCTGGTGGTTGTAATCTGGTGTTTTTTGTTTGAAAACCCTCTCTACAATTTGAGCTTTTTGCTTGGTATCCTAATATTAGCACTGCAAAGCAAAATCGCTTATCAGAGAATTTGGCAGATGATCCGGCCTTTAATGCCCATCTGTCTCTTTCTGCTTCTTTTTACCGGCATAACCTACCCCCCGGAAAGATTTCAGAGCGAAATAAGTCAGGTTATTCTTTTCTCCGCAGCCAATGAGGGGCGGGTTGCCTTGTCCGTAGGCGGCTTTTTAACGGGGGTTAATTACATCTGCCGCCTGCTTATTATGGTATTGGGGTCCTCCCTGCTGACCCTAACGACGCCCCTGGATGAGTTCATGCTGTTTTTGAATCAGCTTAGAGTTCCAGCGGAAATAACCTTTATGATCACGACGGCCTTGCGCTTTATCCCCACTCTGGATAAAAAAAGATTGCTGATTATCGAAGCGCAAAGGGCCCGGGGTGTCAGGCTCAATGAGCAAAGCAGTATGGGGCGGCTCAAAACCTATCTTACGATTATGGTCCCCTTATTTGTCAATGCCATTTTGATTGCCGAGGACTTGGCCAAAGGTATGCTGAACCGCGGTTACGGATATAGGGCCTCGGTAATCCCCAGCCATGAACACCCTGCGACGGCAATGGATTACTGGATTCTAGGAGTTCTTTTGCTATGCTTAGGGGGCGGGCTGTATTTGCGGGTCGGTTTAAACTTAGGGATGCTGTGAATTAAGCGCGAAAGTAGTACAAATTGATTGAATATTTGATATTGACAAATAGTTCTGGCGTGTTAATATAAAACCATAGAACATCTTTTATTTTGTCCCAAGTTGTATATACAGGTATATGTAGCTTTCCGGTTATTAAAAACATTAAGGGAGTGAAAAGGATGCTGGATTTAAATGCATTGACACAGGCCATTGGGGATCTGGACGAAGGACAAGTAGTAAGCTTATTGGAGGAATTTGTTGCCTCCAAGCCCAGTATGGCGGAGGCCAACCAAGTGGTTGCGGCTTGTCAAAAAGGAATGAGCATCGTCGGAGACTTTTATGAAAAAAAGGAGTACTATGTTGGTGACCTTATTTTCGCCGGTGAACTTTTAAGCCAGGCATTTGATCTTTTGAAACCCGTGATTGGCGGAGACAGCAGCAGCAAGGTAGGCAGCATCGTTGTGGGTACGGTTCAGGGGGATATGCACGACATTGGCAAAAACATCTTTGCCAGTATGGTGGAGGCGGCAGGTTTTGTCGTCCATGATCTGGGCATCGATGTGGAACCCGGGGTTTTTGTGGACAAGGTAAAAGAGGTGAAAGCAGAAATATTGGGGATGAGCGGAGTTCTTACCCTGGCCATTGATTCCATGAAAGCAACGGTTGACGCTTTGGCAGCGGCGGGCCTGCGGGATCAGGTGAAGGTCATCATCGGCGGCAACCCTGTCACCGAGGAGGCCTGCAAACAGATCGGAGCCGATATGTTTACAACCAATGCCGCCGAGGGCGTAAAAATTTGTCAGAGGTGGGTGGAACAACATGTCTGATAAGATGGCTGAAAGAACACAGTTATTCACGGATCTGATTGACGGGAAAATCCCCAAGCGGGTGCCCATTATGTCAATGTTTACCCATGAATTTGCTATTCAATATGCCGGTATGGATTTAAAAAAGGTCCAATGGGATACGACGGATTTAGAGGCTTGCTTCGAGAAAGTGTGCGAAGATTTTTATTCCGATCTCCTGCCTGTCTCAGCCTTCAGAATGCCGTCCTTCTATAAGATATTGGGTTCGCGAAACTTTGTCATGGGGTCCAATGGTTTTCTGCAGCATCCGGAGGTGGAAGGGCTCAAAGTAGAAGAGTATGATGATTTTATTGCTTCCCCTTATAATTGTATCGTCGAAAAAGTGCTGCCCAATTTATATTCCGAACTTAACGCCGACCCGGTCACCCGCTCTATCGTCATGGCTAAGGCCTTCAAAGCTTATACAGACGAAAACAACAACTTGTTCAGGATCTATGGGAATCTGATCGGCAAATACGGTTACGGTACCGTATCCCTCTTTGCTGCCTTCTGCGAAGCACCCTTTGATATTTTGACCGACCAGTTAAGAGGATTCAAAAATATTTCCATGGATGTCAGACGGATTCCCGATAAAGTGGAAGCTGCTGTCAATGCGGTCACTCCTTTAATGATCAAAATGGGAACCCAGCCTTTCCCCAACAAATACAATGCCACCTTTATTCCCTTGCACATGGCTCCCTATCTTAGAGGGAAGGATTTCGACAGATTCTACTGGCCCAGCTTTAAAAAACTGGTGGAAGGTCTGGCGGAAAAAGGCATGAGGTCTTATCTGTTTGTTGAAGAGGACTGGATGCGTTATATCGACTATCTGGCCGAGCTTCCGGCCGGAACCGTAATGACCTTTGAGTACGGGGATCCCAAGCTTGTTAAGGAAAAATTGGGCAAGAAGCATATTATCGGCGGTTTCTATCCCCTTACCCTCCTGAAGACAGGGACCAAACAGGAATGCATCGACAAGGCAAAAGAGCTTAATGATATTCTGGCCCCAGGCGGCGGCTATTACTTTACTTTTGACAAGGCGATCATCACTGCTGACAGCGTGAATATTGATAATACCAGAGCGGTTCTGGATTATGTAGCCAATAACGCCAACTATTAAGGAGGGGAACTTCATGAACACCGATTACTATAAAACATGGGAAGAATACCTGGCCGGCCATCCGGAAATCGATGAGCAGGAAGCCCAGGTCATGGCACCTAAAATGCAGAGCTACGAGGATATGATGTTTAGCTTCATTATGTTCCTCTGCGCTTAAGTAGTTCTATAAAAAACAGAAACAAAGGGGCTGTGGCTAAACAGCCCCTTTTGTAACAAAAGGAGACTAAGCTATGATCATTATTGGAGAAAAAATTAATGGAACCATCCCCAGCGTAAAACAGGCGATTGCTGAGCGGGATGAAGAGTTCATCCGCAACCTGGCCCTTAAACAAACGGAAGCAGGAGCCCATTTTCTTGATGTATGCGCCAGCACAGCACCGGAATACGAAGTGGAAACCTTGATCTGGCTGATGAATATTGTTCAGGATACGGTGGATACGCCCTTGTGCATTGACAGCCCCAATGCCGCCGTGATCAAAGAAGTCTTTAAGCATGCCCGGCGTCCCGGGCTGATTAACTCCGTTTCCGAGGAAGGGGATAAATGCGAGCTTATTTTCCCTTTGCTTGAAGGCACGGAGTGGCAGGTGATAGCCCTGACCTGCGATAATAAAGGCATCCCTTCCGACACTGAGACACGGGTGGAGATTACGAAGAGGATTGTGGAAAAGGCTCAAAAGCATGGCATCACTCCGGACCGCATCCATCTTGATCCCCTGGTGCTGGCGTTATCGGCGGATAATAAATCCTTATTGAACTTTACCGAAACCCTGAAGTTGGTTAAAGAGTTATACCCCACAATTAAAGTAACTTCCGGGTTAAGCAATATTTCTTTTGGCATGCCTCTCAGAAAAGTTGTCAATCAAGGCTTTTTAACCATCGCTCTTTATGCGGGAATGGATTCCGCCATTCTCGATCCCACCAACCGGGATATGATGGCTACCCTGATGGCCACTGAGGCTCTGCTGGGCCGGGACCGTCTCTGCAGAAACTTCGCCAATGCTTTCCGCAAGAATAAAATCGGCCCCATCAAAGAGTAAATGGGGAGGATGTATGGTTAAGGAAAGTGCAGGAGGCACGGTGCTCATTGCCTGTAAAATGCTTCAGCATGAACTGAATAAGGCCATAGCCGAGAGTGGCTGCCCCTATCCGATCATCTGGATTGATTCCGAATACCATACAGACCCTAATGGACTAAGAGCTAAGCTCCAGGAGGAAATTGACCGGCTTGAAGAGGTAAAAACCATTCTCTTGGCTTATGGCTGCTGCGGCAATGGCACCGTGGGCTTGAAGGCGACCACCGGGGATCTGATCATTCCCCGGACTGAGGATTGTATTTCCATGCTGATGAGCCGGCAGGGCCAGGCCTATTTGCGGCCCAAAGCCACCTTTTTTATGACCAAGGGCTGGCTGGAAGGCACCCACAGCATGGCCAGAGAAATAGAGCATGCCGTAAAACGCTACGGGCCGGAACGGGCGAAAAAAATCTTTGAGCAGATGTTCAGGCACTATAAGCATTTAATGCTCATCGATACCAAGTCCTATAGTATTGAGGAATGTTTGCCTGAAGTAGAATTGCTGGCCCAAAGCCTTAATTTAGAACTGACCTTTGCCGAGGGCGATGTTTGGTTTTTAAGGAAACTGCTTTCAGGGAGCTTTGCCCAGGATTTCAGCATCACACCCCGAGGAGAAACAGTAAGTCAACAGGATTTTGCCTGCTGCAGCCAGGACCTTCCCCGCCAGCCCTATTGACCTGCAGGTATTGAGGGAAGACCCATTCCCTTTAAAAATTGACAAACCCCAGAGTGGGAAATAAGATGATTATGAGAAATACTTCTATATAAAGTGACCTGAGTATACCTGTTAGGGAGGGCGTAATGAAGGATTTTGGCACGACTGAAGAACTCTTGATCAATTATGTGGAACAACTCGAAGAGAACAAAGTCTTTGAGCTTGCCAATCATGCTTTAGACCAAGGGATGAATCCTTTAGACCTGGTCAACTTAATCATCGAAGGGATGAACCGGGTGGGCAAACGCTACGAAGCGAAAGAGTATTATATCGCCGACCTGATCATGGCAGGCATCATTTTTCGGGGAGTTTTGGAGCTGAAGCCCATGACATCGTATTTCAGCAGCCATCACAAAAAGAAAAGCGGGAAGGTGCTCCTGGGCACTGTCAAAGACGATATCCATGATATTGGCAAAGAGATTTTCCGGGCCTTGCTGGAAACCCATGGCTTTGAAGTCCTGGATCTTGGTGTGGATGTATCCGGGGAAACCTTTGTCAAAAAGACCAGGGAGTTTAAGCCTGATATCATTGGACTGAGCGGAGTGTTAACCAGCACTATCGATCAAATGAAACAGGTCATCGACATTTTAGCCGCTGCAGGACTGAAGGACCAAGTCAGGATTATCGCCGGGGCAAATTACCTTAACGCCGATGGCTGCAGCTATATAGGTGCTGATGCTTTCGCCACCGATGCCTCAAAAGGGATTGAAATATGTTTGGAATGGATGAAAAGATGATTAATCCCGTCTATCTTCAGATTGTGGAAGAGCTCAAACGGAAAATAAATAGCGGGTCCTTGAAGCCGGGGGATGCCGTTGCTTCAGAAAACGCTCTCAGCAAGGAATATGGGGCCAGCAGGATGACGGTCAGAAAAGGGCTGGCGGTTCTGGCCAAGGATGGCTATATTTATTCCATTCCGGGAAAAGGCAGCTTCGTGCAGAAACCGGAATTGAACAAATACACCATTTACTATGATGAGATGAAGAACTCCATCAACACGGTAGACCGTTCCCGCCTGCTGGAAGTCAATATTATCATGCCTGATGAAAAACTGGCCGGGGAATTGCAGATCACCAGGAATAAAAATGTGATTGTGATTCGCAGGTTGTTTTTTACCGAAGGCAAACCCATCGCCTATGATCTAAAATATCTGCCCTACTCCAAAGGGATGCCCATTGTGGAAGAAGAGCTGGAACAAGCCACTTTTCCCGAGATGGTTTCGGGCAGTGTGTCCTCTTTTTCTTTAAAAAAGGAACTGACCATTTATGCTCAGCCACCTGACGAAGAGATCAGGCGCCATTTAAAGATTCATGACGACCTGGCACTGCTGGTTATTGAACAGCGCATCCATAATGAAGAGAATAAGCCGATTGGCTTTTGCGTGACTTATTTCCGGGGAGACTATATAAAATTAAAGGGCAGAAGTGAGTAGACTTGCTGATTTAATGAGCTGCATCAATCTACGATGCAGTTTTGCTTTACACAAGCCCACCATGGGGAGGAGGTCGTTTTCTTGAAAGAAGTCAGGATAGTGTTCCAACCTGGAGAGATCAGCGTGCCGGTAATTGCCGGCACCACCATTATGGAAGCCATGAACCGGTCGGGACTGGGAGAGGATTTCCCCTGCGGAGGCAGGGGGAAATGCGGGAAATGCCGGGTAAAGGTTAGGGAGGGGCTGGAGGACTTTACGGCCATTGATGAAGATCATCTGACAGCTCAGGAGTTGGCGGAAGGCATTCGCTTAGCCTGTGCCACCAAAATAAACAGAGACATGATCATCGAGATGCAAAGTCCCAAAAAGCTGCAGCATCATATTCTGATTGATTCTGCGGAGAGAGCCTTTCATATTCAGCCCCATCTGCTCAAAGTATTTTCAGAAATTGCCCAACCCTCTCTCAGCGAGCATAAGTCGGACTGGCAGCGCTTGCAGGAAAGCCTGGCCGGGCTTGGCGGCAGTGCCGGCGATTTGCAGGCCCCTCTCTCCGTGCTCCGCCGGCTGTCGGACACCCTAAGGGAGTCCGCCAACCGGGTGACAACTGTAGTGTACGGTTCTCAGGTCTTGGGAATAGAGCAGGGAGATACCACCGGGACCCTCTTGGGCATGGCCTTTGATATCGGAACGACGACCATTGTCGGTTATTTGCTGGATTTGAATTCGGGTAGAGAGCTTGAAGTGGTATCGACCCTTAATCCCCAGGCCCAATATGGGGGAGATGTCATATCCCGCATAACCTTTGCCGGCAAAGAAGAGCAGGGACTGGACACCCTGCACCAAGCCGTTACAGGAGCTATGAACAGGCTGATCGGCGAAGCGGTTGACAAGGCGGGAGTGGACAGAAATCAGCTTTACGGAATTTCCGTGGCAGCCAATACCACCATGCATCACCTTTTCCTGGGGATAACCCCCCGGACCATTGGCATGTCCCCCTATGTTTCCGCCGTTAACCAGGGGCTTGTGGTGGCTCCTGCCGAACTGGGCCTGGAAATCAATCAGGCCGGCCGGGTTTTCGTCCTGCCCAATATCGCCGGCTTTGTAGGTGCGGACACCACGGCTGTTCTGCTGGCCGCCGATCTGGAGAAAAGGGATCAGGTTACCCTGATTTTGGATATTGGGACCAATGGGGAGATTGTTTTAGGTTCCCAAGACCGGATGGTGGCCTGTTCCGCAGCGGCCGGTCCGGCTTTTGAAGGAGCCCAGATCACCAGCGGCATGAGAGGTGCCGAGGGGGCGATTGATCATATCTCCTTTGACGATGGTTTGAGCTATACGGTCATCGGCAACGGGCTTCCCATAGGAATCTGTGGTTCCGCTCTTCTCGACGGAGTAGCCGGCCTTGTGGAGCTGGGCATGATCAATAAACGGGGCAAGTTTTTAGAGCCTGAAAAACTAACTCATCCCAGCGCCCTTAAATTAAAGGACAGACTTATTAAATATGAAGAGACCTGGGCCTTTCAATTGGTTGAAGCCGGTCAAACCCGCCATGGCCGACCGATTTTGATTACTCAGAACGATATTCGCGAGCTTCAGCTGGCCAAAGGGGCTATTGCAGCCGGTGTGAAGATTTTGCAGGAGGCCATGGGCATCGAGTGTGATGATATTAAGGAAGTGCTGCTGGCCGGAGCTTTTGGCAATTATCTCAATCCCCACAGCGCCTGTGTGATCGGCTTAATTCCCCGGGAGCTGGAGAACAGGATCAAGACCATTGGCAATGCAGCAGGAAATGGAGCGAAAATTGCCTTGCTTTCCGCCCAGGAGTTTTCGCGGGCCAAGGATCTGGCCGGAGAGGTTTCCTTTGTTGAACTGGGCAGCTATCCGGGATTCAACACTATTTTTGCACAAAACACCTATTTTAAGTTGGATTGAGGGGTGTGGGACACTATGGCAGAAGCAGGATCCTTGGCGGTTTTGGTGCCGGAGATAACCATAGAAGAGCTGTTTACGGCTCAGGGAGCGGATCTGAGCCGCCGCTCACCGAGACAGGACATGGTGGATTTAAACATCAAGCTATTGGCGGAAGCCAGGGAATTGGCAAAGGTCAGCATCATTTGGCAGGAAGTCAAAGTGCTGGGTTCGCAGCAGCAGGAGCTCTATCTTGAGGGTGGGCTTACCTTAAGGGGCAGCTTATTGCCCAAGGTGTTAGGCCCGGCAGAGAGTGCGGTTTTGTTTGCGATGACCATCGGGGAAGGGATCGATGAACGGGTCAAGGAATACACCCATCAAGGCAAAACCCTGGAAGCCTTTATCCTGGATGCGGCCGGATCGGCGATTTTGGCCAAAGCGGCCTATCATGCTATCGCCGAACTCGCAGGACTCTATAAAGAAAAGCAGCTGGATACCACGTTTTCTTTAGGTCCCGGACATTCTTACTGGAAAGGCCTCGAAGATGTAAGAACGATCATAGATTACCTGAAAGGGGAGCAGATCGGCATCAGCCTGACCGACTCCAACCTTATGCTGCCCAAAAAATCCATTGCCATGGTCATGGGAGTGGGCAGCAACTTGCCGGATTTCAAAGGTAAAACCCATTGCGATTTTTGCCATCTTAAGGGCAGCTGCACGATGCGGGAGCTGGGCGCCAATAATTGCTGAGGGCAGCAAAGCCCCCTGACCCCTCGTCAATCGAGAGGCCAGGGGGCTTTGATTTTGTTGAATTTCAAGGGAAACCCTTCTAGTGGAAAGTTACGACTATTCATTGAATAAGCCGGGACAATCGCGCATTCCATGAAGAACTCTGTATACGATAACCTCATTATCAATGACTTTGTAAAAAACTATATAGTTGCTGACAATGAGCATCCTGTATTCCTGCTTAGCTAATGCACTGTCAGGTACGATTTTCCCCGCATACGGAAATTCTGCCAATAAGTCGATTTTCTCAATAATCTTCTCCGATATTTCCAGGGCTGATTCTGGATTGTCTGCCCCAATATATATGAATATCTCGCCAATGTCATCACGGGCCGCTTGCAATAGAGTGACTTTATACTTGATCATTGTGAAGACTCCTTATATATTCCCTCACTTCATCTGAGGTATAGCTCGGTGCGCCATTAAGACGCTGCTTTTCGGCTTCTAATAGCTTAGTCCTCAGATCTAACATAGCCTCCCTGTGCTCGTAAGCAGCTATGCTCATAATAACCAATTCACCCTCACCATTTTTGGTCAGATAAACAGGTTCGGCCTTCTCCTTGCATATTTTAGTAATTTTCCCAAGTTCTGTTCTCAGTGAAGAGGTGGGCTTTATAATCATAATATCACTCCTGTGCAAAATTAAGTCTATATTTTGATCTTATTTTATACTGAATTTTGATCCTTAGCAATGGAAGCAAAGAGATGAGCAGAGAGCCCAGGGGTCTCGATGTAAGCAATTAATAATAAAGAAGTCCTGATGGTTAAAGATATCGGCTCACGAGGGGACATATATAAATAAGGAGAGGTGATACTATGTCCGCAGTTTCAAAGCAAATTATTGATATGATCGATATGTTGCCTGAGTCGGAACAAAAACTGGCATTTGAAATGATTAAAAGAATGGTCCTTGCCTGGGACAGCGATTTTACAAAGCTAACCTCTTCGGAGAGAGCGAGGTTAACAGAAGCCGAAAAAGAAATAGCCAACAATGAAACCGTTAACCATTCAGACATCGACTGGAATTAACCGACTTACTGATCGGGGAATCAGGGTTCTTTGCTTAAAAATTCGGCCGTTTTGGATTGACTCATCTAGATGAATCCATCGCAAAACGGCCGAATTTTCATTTAGCTAAGGCAGGCCCCTTTCCACAAACCCGGCTCAGCCGGTGTGAACATCACGCCGCTTCATCCAGAGCACGGCCCATAGTACGCAAGCAAGGACATAGAGGGCACAGCTCAGGAGAAAGTGCCCCAGATCGCACTGCATAGGCCCCCCAGGCTGATTGGCGCGCATGCCCAGGCTTAAAAGGGAATAAGGGAAGAAGACCCCATACCCTTTGGCAAGCATGCCCAGCCCGGCAATACCTCCCATCAGGGCCAGCCCCACCGGCACGGCAAAGCTGCGGATCATCAGGGATAAACAGAGCTGTACGGCGCAGATGGCGATGGCTCCCGCAGCGCCGGTCAGCAGCCATTCCGGAAATTGTCCGGGAACCGGGGAAGACAGCCCCGCCAGTTTTCCGGACAAAAGGTACAATGCCCCTGTCCATACCTGGGTGAAGATGACCATAGCCGAGGCGATGCACAGCTTGGCGAGAAAGAAACAGCTCACCGGTATGGGCATGGTCATAACCGAATTCCAGTTGTGGTTCAGATGCTCCAGCCGGTAGAGATAGGAGCAGTAGACACCAATAATGGCGGGAAGAAAGAAATAGCAGGAAAACAAGGTGTGCTGGGTCCAGAGGCTGTACCATCCATCCTGCAAAATACCGATATTCAGCAAATAGTTAAAGGTTCCGATCAAAGCGGGCAGAATAGGCAGCAGGATAAAGGCCAGCCAGACGGGACTGTGGCGCAGCTTCATTCCTTCGGCTTTAAGAGCGCGGCCAAACATAATCATACCTCCTTTCTCCTGAAGAGGGCACGCCCGCCGCTATAGAACAGCAGGGAGGCGGCTGTGATGATCAGGAATCCCGGCCAGTCGATATCCGTCCAATAAAAATCACTGATCCGTGTTTCCCGGTCCCAATTCATCCCCACCTGCATCAACACCCCGTAATAGCCCCAGGGAATCAGCCTGGCAAATTGCGGGGGGAGATACATGATGAAAAGCCCGGCGAAGCCCCCCAGCAATCCCAGGGAAAGAGGGATCATCTGATTGCTGCACAGCAAGGATAAAGTCTGCTGAAGCAGCAAAAGGGTGAGAGTCACCCAGGAGGTAAACAGAAGGTAGTATCCCAGCTGGGGAAGGGGAGGAGATTCCGTAAAACCTTTGGCATAGCCGGCTAAAAGCATAGCCATGACCTGTAAAATAACGAGGGCAAGAAGATAGAAGGCGCCGCAGAGAAATTTGGCATCAAACAATTTTCCCGCCGGCATGACCGTATTTAAAAGCCTGAAGGTCTGCCCTTTATGCTCCACATCGCTGAGCCGGGAGGCCACAACGGCTGTGACCACCGGCAGCATAATGGCATTGAGCACAGGAAACTGGTACAGACAGAGCAGCCAGCCCTGCTGCAGCTTCCCGGCGTCCATATTCTTTAACCCCCAGAAGAACCAGAGCAGCTGAAAGCCCAGCAAGGCGGCCACAATCAGCCAAATCTTGCGGTGCCGGGTTTTTCTGAATTCCACGGACAGGGCTTTTCTCATAAACTCACCGCCGATCCCGTCAGTTCCAGGAAGATATCTTCCAGGCTTTTTTCGCGCTGTTCAATCCGCACGACCCCTACCTTCTGTTCAAACAGGTTCAGGGTTAAACGGGACAATTCCCAATCCGCAAAGGCTGGGAGGAGCAGGTAATCCTGCTGGCTCTGCACAGCAATACCTTGTTCCCTCAGAACAGCGGCGGCCCGGTGATTATCCAAAGTGCGGATGGCTATGCTGGGGCTGCTTTTTTGGTGCAGGGCTGCTAAGCTGCTTTGAAAAACAAGCCGGCCCTTGCTGATGATGCCCAGATTGGTCGCCATTTGCTCGATCTCACTGAGCAAATGACTGGAGACCAGAACCGTGATCCCGTATTCCTTGGGCAGGGAACGGATCAGTTCCCGCATTTCCTGAATCCCGGCGGGATCAAGTCCGTTGGTAGGTTCATCCAGAATCAAAAGCCGGGGATTGCCCAAAAGGGCGCAGGCCAGCCCCAAACGCTGCTTCATGCCCAGAGAATATTGATTTGTCTTTTTATTTTTTTGGTTTTCCAGCCGGACAATCTCCAGAACCCGGCCGATGTCTTTTTCCGGAGTACCTTTGAGGGTGGCAATAATCCGGAGATTTTCATAGCCGCTTAAATGGCCATAATAGCTGGGGGACTCAATTAAAGACCCCACATCCCTGAGAATGGACATGCGGCTGCGGTGATTCATGGTTTTGCCGAATACCGTAATGCTGCCGGCGGTGGGCTTAACCAGGCCCAGAATCATTTTGAGTGTTGTCGATTTGCCGGCGCCGTTGGGACCAAGAAAACCGTAGACGGCTCCCTCGGCAACCGACAGATCCAAATCACTGACTCCCGGCGTCTTGCCATAGTGCTTACACAGACCCTGTGTTTTGATAATATCAGCCATACAAGTACCACCTTTAATCTGAAAGTAAGCTCAGCATAGCAGAGCAGGCTTACAGGAACCTGTGGGCCACCTTACATTTACCTTAAATCTTTGCCGGCTCATAGGTATTCTCCCGGCAATACCTTATAATAAAAGCGGTGATGAACATGAAGACAATTTTTGACTGCAAACTATTATTAGTGGATGACGAACCGGAGCTGCGCGGGATGCTGGTGGAGATTCTCCACAAAGAAGGCTTTCAGCGCGTCCGGACAGCAGCCAGCTGCCAACAAGCAAAAGAGCTGTTCCAAACAGAACAGCCCCAGGTTGTGATTTTGGATGTCTCCTTGCCCGATGGCGACGGCTTTTCATTAATGGCTGAATTAAGAAGCTTTTCCCCGGTGCCGGTGCTGTTTCTCTCGGCACGGGATGAGGATGAGAACCGTTTACTCGGCTTGGGGCTCGGTGCCGACGATTATATCACCAAGCCTTTTCTGCCCCGGGAACTGCTGCTGCGGCTCAAGGCCGTGCTGACGCGAACCTATTTTCCCCCCACCCTGCGGCAGAGCAAGAAACCCCTCTTCCGCCTGGGGGAAGCGGTGGTGGATCTGAACAGCGCCTTGGTGACCCGTCCCCAGGGTCAGGTGACCCTGACCGCTAAAGAATATATCTTATTGACAAAACTGTATGAAAACAGGGGCAACATCGTCACCGGAGACAGTCTGTGCCGGGCGGTCTGGGGGGATGATCTGTACGGATATGAGAATACGCTGATGGTGCACATCCGCCGCCTGCGGGAAAAAATAGAACCGGAACCCTCTTCTCCCTGCTGCCTCCTCACGGTGCGGGGTTTAGGATACAAGCTGACCGGGGTGGTGGAAAAATGAAAAACATGCTGAGGATTTTGGGACGTTATGTGGGCAGCGCCGCCGGCATTGCGCTGATTCTGCTGATCCTGAATGCCGCTTTGTTTTTGCTGTGGGTGACCGGAGCTAAACAAGAAAACGGAAACGCTTACCGGGTTTCCGTCATTGCCGACGGCCTGGCCAAGGAGGGGGAAGAGTATACCCTTGCCGACAGTGCACGGCAGGCCATGACGGCCCGCTATGAATGGGCCATGCTTCTGAGTGATTCAGGAGAAATCCTGTGGAGTCTGAATTTGCCCCGGGAGCTTTCCCGAACCTATACCATCCCGGAAGTAGCCAGCTTTACCAAATGGTATCTGCAGGATTATCCCGTCTATGTCTGGCGCCATCAGGACGGGCTTCTGGTGGTGGGCTGTCCCAAGGGAAGCGTCTGGAAAATGGGCATGGAGCTGCCCCAAAGCATTATGGACAAAACCATCTTTTGGATACCTATCGTGCTGGCGGCCAATGGGCTGGCTGCCGTGCTGCTGGCCCTGCTGCTTGGCCTGCGCCTGTTCCGCTCCATGCACACCCTGGTGAAGGGGATTGAACAAATGGCGGCAAAGCAGCCGGTGCAGCTGGGGACCAACGGAGTTTTAGGGGAGCTGGCCGCCGCTCTGAATCAAACCTCCCGGGAGCTGCAAAGGCAGGAGATCGCCCTGCAAAAAAGGGAGCAGGCACGAACCTCATGGATCGCCGGCATATCCCACGACATCCGCACTCCTCTTTCCATGGTCATGGGCTATGCCAGCCAGCTGGAGGATAATCAGGAGCTTGCCCGGCCGGTCAGGGAGCAGGCGGGAATCGTGCGCCAGCAAAGCCAACGGATCAAGACCCTGGTCAACGATCTGAATCTGGCCTCCAAGCTGGAATACGATATGCAGCCCTTGCACCAGGAGGAGGTTCTCCTGGCGCCCTTGCTGCGTCAGATTGCCGCTGATTTTTTAAACGGAGGGCTTGCCCGGCCCTACTCACTTGAATTAGATGTGGGCGAATCAGCCCGGCAGGCTAAGGTCCTGGGGGATCAGGAGCTGCTCAGGCGTGCCGTTTATAATCTGATCCAAAACAGCATCCGCCATAATCCCCAAGGCTGTGCTATCCGCATTGCTCTCCACCAGGAAAGTTCCCGCCGGGTCATCTCTGTCTCCGATAACGGCAAGGGCTTTGACCAAGAGCTTCTGGACCGGCTCAAGGGGGAGGACTCTTTGACCGGGATGCCGAGCCATGGCTTGGGCCTGACCCTGGTCCGGCAGATCGCAAGGGTTCATGAGGGGACCACGGAGTTTGAAAACCTGCCGGAAGGAGGGTGCCGTGTAGTGATCAGTCTGCCGCCGCCCTCCTAGGGGGATAAAAATTGGCCGTTTTGAGATCGACTCATCTGGATGAGTCAATCCAAAACGGCCAAATTTTCATTTAGTCCAAGCTTAAGGGAGCCGGCTCCCATGATTAGTTATTACCAAGCGGCAACGACTCCATCAGTTCGCGGCTCAGTAGCGCCGACCAGGACATCCTTGTCATTGCGCCAAATGATCTGTCCTCGTCCAAAGAGTCCGGTATTCGCACTCCACTCGATCTCATGCCCCATACGGCTGAGGCCGTCCCCGATATGGGAAGGCAGGGAACGCTCTACCTGAACATGGCGGTCCTGGACCCAGAGAAAACGGGGAGCGTCCAAGGCGGCTTGGGGATTGAGATGAAAGTCGATGGCATTCATCAGCACCTGAACATGCCCCTGGGGCTGCATGAATCCGCCCATGACCCCAAAAGGACCGACCGCGCTGCCGTCTTTAGTAAGGAAGCCGGGAATAATGGTATGGTAGGGGCGTTTTTTAGGTTCTAAAAAGTTAGCATGGTGGGGATCGAGGGAAAAATTATTGCCCCGGTTATGGAGGCTGATCCCCGTGCCGGGAACCACCAGACCTGAGCCGAAATCCATATAATTGCTCTGAATCATGGACACCATGTTTCCTTCATCATCGGCAGTAGCGAGGTAGACTGTTCCCCCTTTGGGAGGAGTGCCCGGCTCGGGGAGGAGGGCGGTTTGGCCGATGAGTTTGCGGCGTTCCAGAGCATATCCTTCGGAGAGCAGATCGCTGATCTTGACTTCCATACTCCGGGGATCGGCAATATATTTGCGTCCGTCCACATAAGCCAGCTTAATGGCCTCGATCTGCTTATGATAGGTTTCGATAGAGTCCTTTGCCGAGAATTGGAAGCCTTTAAGGATATTAAGCGCCATCAGGGCGACTAAGCCATGGCCGTTAGGGGGGATTTCCCAGACATCATAGTCCCGGTAATTGAGATGGATGGGGTCCACCCAGAGGGGCTGATAGTCTTCCAGATCCCTTTTGCGCAGATGACCGCCGTATTTTTGGGAGAAGGCATCGATCCGATCGGCTAAGTCTCCTTTATAGAAAGCCTGGGCCTTGCTTGCCGCGATTTGGGTTAAAGAGCGGGCATGATCAGGAGAACGCCAGACTTCGCCGATGAAAGGAGCGCGCCCTTGGGGAGCAAAGGTCTCAAACCAGGATGAATATTCCTCCCCCTTGAGCTCCTGGGCGTATTTCCCGTAGGCTATCTGCCAGTTCTGGCCCAGCACGGGGGAGACGGGATAGCCCTGCTCAGCATAATCGATGGCCGGTTTAAGGACTTCAGTCAAGGGCAGCCGGCCGAAGCGTTCCGATAAGGCTGCCCAGGCTGCAGGCGCACCCGGCACCGTCACGGGAATCCAGCCGTATTGGGGCATCTCCTTATGTCCGGCTTTGATGAGATCATGACCGGAGAGGGAAGCAGGGGCTGTCCCGCTGGCATTCAGGCCATGCAGCCGGCCTTTGGTCCAGACGAGAGCGAAAGCATCGCCGCCCATACCGTTGGAGGTGGGTTCAACCACAGTTAAACAAGCGGCAGTAGCAACAGCCGCATCAATGGCATTTCCGCCTTTTTTGAGGATGTCCAAACCGGCTTGCGCGGCCAGGCCTTGGGAAGTGGCCACCATGCCCCGGCTGGCAAAGCTCAGGGAACGCTTGGAAGGATAAGGATGATATAAGGGATCGTAAAACATACATAACCTCCAAATGTATAGTGATCATTAATTATGAATGGCTTAAGTATATCATTAATTGTTTAAAAATCCTGGCTTCTTTAATATCTCTGTGCTTCTTTAATATTTCTGTGAAATGGATTTCCCCACGTTTGGCTGCTCTTCAGGTGGCTCTGCAGGGCTATGGATTCATATAAAAAAACTATAGTGCTTGGGTATCTGATTGTAATTTTCAATTGGACACCCCATTATTTGCCTGATTATAATGAAGATTGTAGCAGAGATAAGAAGGAGGAGAGGGTTAACTATGAGAAAATTACTGTCCCTGACAATGTGCCTGCTTTTATCAGTATCCGTGCTGGCAGGCTGTACTCAGGCAACACCTGCCAGCGGAGGTTCCGCAGCGCCGGCTGCCGATCGTGCAGAGGCCGACATCAGCTGGCAGTACAAGACCGCGGACGAGACCAAGGCTATGCTGGATGCTCAGGAGAGCGTCATCATTCTTGATAGCCGCCCGGATGACATGTATACTAAAGGTCATATTCCCGGTGCCTACCACGTGCCCAGCTATCCTATGGATACTCCGGAGCTTGAACAGGTATTGAAAGATGCGGTGCCCAATCTCCAGGGTGATGACCCCATCGTGATCGTATGCAAGAGCGGCAACAAAGGGGCCAAACGGGCCATATCTTTCCTGCAGGATCAGGGGGTTGCCCCCGAGCGCCTGTTCATCCTGGAAGGTGGTGGTGATGGTTGGAAAATTCCCGAATACACTACCACTGCCAACGACTCTACCATTCCTAATTAGGCCGCCTCTAGGGTGACCACATCATTCAGCGACCAGTACATGGACGATCCTCAGTATATAAAGACCGAACGGGCAGTGAAGATGTGCTCTTTGCAGATGCCCAAGGTAAGGATCGATACGGCTAAAGAAGGGCTGCCAGGGGGTTATTGCTTTCCCTGGCAGCCCTTAGCACATTGTGCCCGGTGGGTAGAAACGAGGTATGTCAATGAACGAACAAAGATGGTCGAAAAAATATCGGAAGTGGACTGTTTGGGCAGTCATTATTCTGGCGGTGATCATTTGCCTGATTGTACCTCCCCTTAGGAGCGGACTTGGGTCAGTCTTCACCCTGCTCTCCTCAATGGACGTCAGCCAGGTAGTGGAGTACATCCGCTCCTTCGGTCCCTGGGCCGTCGTTGTTTCCTTCTGCCTGATGCTCCTCCAGTCTGTGGCTGCCCCTCTTCCGGCCTTTCTGATTACCTTCGCCAACGCTATGATCTTCGGCTGGTGGCAGGGGGCCATCCTCTCCTGGTCCAGCGCCATGGCCGGAGCGGCCATCTGCTTTTGGCTTGCCCGCCTTCTGGGGCGGGACACCGTAGAGAAGCTGGCCTCTAAGACGGCACTGAGCAGCGTGGATGTATTTTTCAGGCAGTACGGAAAGCATACTATTCTTATCTGCCGCTTGCTCCCTTTCGTCTCTTTCGATTTGGTGAGCTATGCTGCGGGGCTGACAGGCATGAGCTTTTGGGGCTTTTTCCTGGCTACGGGCATCGGGCAGCTCCCGGCCACCCTTGTGTACTCCTATGTGGGGGGTATGCTCACCGGAGGGGCCAGGCTCTTCGTCACCGCCCTGCTGATCCTCTTCGCCCTTACAGTTTTGATTTACCTATTCAGGAAGATTTATCAGGAGCGGAAAAGGGAAGCCACGGATGAACAATAGAAAGCCTTGGCTCTTTTTGGGGTTAGCTGTACTGGTGTTAATCGGCAACCTTATCTTCGGTTGGTCGGATTATCTTGCCAACCAGGAGACTCTGCCCCTTATGCGCCGCGCTCTGGAGGATAACTTTGCCCTGGCCCTGCTGCTCTACGGGGTCCTTACCGTGGCCGGCTGTGTGCTGCTGGCTTTGCCGGGGGTGACCTTTGCTATTGTAGCCGGGGTGCTTTTCGGTCCTGTATGGGGAACCTTGGCCTGCTGGTTGGCCGTGACCCTGGGCGCCTGCCTGTCTTTTCTGGCCGGGCGCTACTTTCTCAAGGATACGTTGAAGCCCCAGTTGGCAAAGAACAGCTATCTCAACCGCCTGCTCTTTGCGGGAGCGGGACAGAGAGATGTATTTTTGTTGGCGATCACCCGGCTGGTACCGCTTTTCCCCTACAATCTGCAAAATTTTGCCTACGGCATCACTGACATCAGATTCCTGCCCTATGCTTTGTACTCGGCCCTTTTTATGCTGCCGGGCACTGCGGCCTATACCGTAGGGGCGGCAGGGGTGGCCAGTCCGGAGAGACGGGGTCTTTATTTAATGATTGCAGGGGCCTTGCTGGCCCTTGTGTTGACATTATCCTTCATATTGAAGAAGGGGGTGAAGGAGTGAAGACGAGACAGCTCATCACTTTATTGGAAAAGAGTCATTATCCTTTCCGCAACTACCCGAAAGGGTCCTGTGCGACCCTGCTCTTTCCGGGGTGCAGTTTCCCTTCCCAGTTCCCCAAGACCATGGACGCACTGGCGGAGTTGTGCCGGGAACATGGGGTGGGCGTGGCCTATGACTGCTGCGGCAAACCGGTGGCGGAGCTGAAGGGGGAGAGGCACATGGTGCGGATCGGGGAAAAGATGACTGAGCGGCTGGAGCGGCTGGGCGTGGGGGAGGTAGTCTGTCTGTGCCCCAACTGCCTGGAGTATCTCGGTGAAACACTGGCTTTCCCGGTGATCAGCATCTACGCCCTGCTTTCCCGCTGGGGTTACACCAGCCAGAGCCCACCCCCGTCCGGAGTAGTCTTTCGCCCCTGTCCGGATCGGGAGGCGGGGCGGCTTCTGGAAGAGATCGGTGAATTGGTATCTTTGGCGGGTCTGCGTACCATGGAGAGGGTTCCCTGCTGCGGATTGCGGGGGGACATCGCCGCCCATGGCCCGGCGGCGGCAGACAAGCTGTGTGCCCTGGTAAAGGAGGAAGGGGCAGGGGAGACCATTTATACCTACTGTGCTTCCTGCTCCGGGCAGTTCCAGCGTCAGGGCTGCGGCCAGGTGCGCCATCTTCTCTCCTCCCTGCTGGGAGTAGAGGAGGAGCCGGATGCCGCCCACGCCCTTTTCAACCGGGCGAGAAGAAAATTTGCAAAATAAAGGAGAAATGCACTATGGCGACTTACTATGAAGCAAAGGATCTGGAGAAATTCGCTACTATGGGAGAGTGTGCTTCCGAACTATGGGAGAAGTTCATGGGCTATTATGGCGCAGTCTTCGCCGAGGGGAATCTGACCGCCCGGGAAAAATCCCTGATCGCTCTGGCAGTGGCCACAGCTGTCCAGTGCCCTTACTGCATTGACTCCTATACTCAGGACTGCCTGTCCAAGGGGGTCACAGAGGAGCAGATGACCGAGGCTATCCATGTTGCCTGCGCTATCCGGGGCGGAGCCAGCCTGGTCCACGGGGTGCAGATGAAAAATATCGTGAAGAAGCTGGAGCTCTAAGCTATGGGTGATGCAAGACTGGAAAGGCTGGACGGCATCCCGGCTTTTGAGACAAAATTCGGGGATCAAGCCTTGATGGATACCGCCGAGCGGCTTTCGGTGCTGCAAATCAACGTGGGAAAGCGGTGTAATCTGGCCTGCAAGCATTGCCATGTGGAAGCCGGACCCAACCGGACTGAGGAGATGAGCCGGGAGGTGATGGAAGCCTGCTTGCGCCTTTTGGAGGAAAATCCCTTCGCCACGGTGGACATCACCGGCGGAGCCCCCGAACTCAACCCCCACTTCCGTTGGTTTGTGGGAGAGTGCGCCAAGCGATGTGCTCATGTTATCGTGCGCACCAACCTGGTCATCCTGTTGGAAGAAGGGTATACCGATCTGCCGGGATTCTACCGGGATCACCGCGTCAACGTGGTTTGCTCCCTACCCCATTACACAGCCAAGAACACCGACCGTATGCGGGGAGAGCAGGTCTTCCGGCGGTCCATCGAAGCTATGAAGCGGCTGAACGAAGTGGGCTATGGACAAGAGCCGGAATTAGTTCTTGACTTGGTCTATAACCCGGGCGGGGCTTTTCTGCCCCCCTCCCAGACTGCTATGGAGGCTGAGTACAAGGAACATCTGCTGCGGGAGTACGGAGTGAGCTTCAGCCATCTGTTCACGATTACCAACAACCCCATCGGCCGTTTCGGGGCCTTTCTGGAGCGCTCCGGCAATCTGGAGGACTACATGTACAGGCTCTATGGAGCCTTTAATGCAAGCACTCTGGAAAGCATGATGTGCCGCTTCCAGGTGTCGGTGGGCTGGGACGGCAAGCTCTACAACTGCGACTTCAACCAGGCGGCGGATATGCCTATGGCTGACGGCGCCACGATCTTCGACTGGACGGGCAAGCCCATGGCGAAGCAGAGAATCCGCTTTGGCAAACACTGCTATGCCTGTACGGCAGGACAAGGCTCCAGCTGCGGCGGGGCTACGGAGGGCGTATGATCTCCGTCATTATCCCGGTTTACAACGAGGAACAGACCCTGGCTACTTTTTTACCCTCCCTGGACAGCCTGGCGGGAGAGCATGAGGTGCTGTTTTCCGACGGGGGCAGCACTGACGGTACTTTGGAACTGCTGACAGGTCACCGGGTGATAACGGGGGCCAAAGGGCGGGCTGCTCAATGCAACCGGGCTGGGGCTGAGGCCCGGGGGGATGTGCTCTTCTTTCTTCACTGTGACAGCATCGTCCCTGCCGACGCCCTCTTCCACATCCGGGCTGCTGTGGACAGGGGAGCGAGGTGGGGCTGTCTCACCCTCCGCTTTGACAACACCGGTCTTCTCTATCGGCTGGGCGGGCATCTGTCCAATTTGCGGGTGCGCTGGGGGCACATCGCCTTCGGAGATCAGGGGATGTTTATGACCCGGGCTCTTTTTGAGCAAGTAGGGGGCTTTCCGGAGCTGCCGATTATGGAGGATTATGAGCTTTCCCTGAGGCTGAAGCGCCTGAAGGTATTTCCGGTGCAGGTGAAGAGCCGGATCATTACTTCATCCCGGCGCTTTCAGGCGGGTGGGATCTTCCGGGTGACCTGGTCTATGCAGCGGCTGCGGGCTATGTACCGCCGGGGGGTGGACATTGAGACCATCAGCCGGGCATATCGTGATGTGAGGAGAGGCAATGAGTAAAGGCGCGCTGATTTTGTTGACGAGGATTGCTGTGCCGGGCAGGGTGAAAACCAGGCTGATGCCTTTGTTGAGCGGAGCGGAATGCGCCGCCCTGCAGAAGGCCATGACTCTGGACACAGCCTATGCCCTTGCCACTTTGGAACGGGAACTCTTTATCTTTTACTCGGATGAGGGGCCGGTGGAGCTGCTGGATGAACTGCCGGAGAAGGCACGCCTGTACCCCCAGAAGGGGAGGGGTTTGGGGGCGCGGATATATAATGCCCTGGATACGGTCCTGACTCTTGGCTACAAAGATTGCCTGCTGCTGGGTTCCGACCTGCCTCTCCTTGACCCTGGGGAGGTGGCAAAAGCAGGCCGCATCCTGGAGGAAAAGGACATTGTGTTTTGTCCCTCAACCGATGGCGGGTACTGGCTGGTAGGGATGCACACCCCTTTCCGCCCCGTTTTCCAGGGACAGCGGTACAGCACCGGCAGTGTGCTGGCCGATGCTCTGGCCTGCTGTGCTGCCCACGGCTTACGTGCAGGATTGGGGCCGGTCCGGCGGGACTTGGATACGCCGGAGGATCTGGCCTGGCTCCTGGCGGTGAAGGCCGCTCATCTCCAGTTGAGTGGGCGGGTTGTGGATTGGCTGCAAACATGGCAGGGCAGCCGAGGATAGCGAACTTTTATGGTATGCTCTACAATCCGGATTTACCGCCTGCTTCATGAGGGCAGGGCGGCAGTAAAAGAAGGAAGAAAGCGTCTGCTTGAAGATACAATGCGGGATATCAAGCAGGAAATAAGCGATGGAAAATTATAAGGTTGATCTAAATGCCAAAGCCTTAGAGGACTGTAATGTCAGTCTCTCTAAGGCTTTGGCATTTAAGGGTGGTCTCAGGCGATAAAATAAAGCGTCTACAGAGCTCACTCTTTATTAAAGCTTTATTAAGCCCAAAACAGAGTAATGCAACGCGAAAATTATGACTGATAAATAATTTGCCCCGTCTTGAAAACATGTTGCACAAGGCCACTTTTGTCGTCCGTGGTATCCAATAAGTGCGGTTCAATGTCGTAGCTGATACCACGACGCAAACGCCACAGCAAAGACGATGCTTTCAGCCAATCACCGGAAAATCCGTTAAAGATGACAGCAACGTCAATATCACTTTCGTCATGTGCTTCACCTTTCGCATAAGATCCAAATAAGACAATAGCGGCAGGGCTGAATTCTTTTGTTACAGCGTCAGCATATTGTGTGACGGTATTTATAACTGTTCCTTTATCCAACATAAAAGCCCCTCCGTTCTCTTGATAAGGGTTTGACCTACCTCGCTATCAAGCGTTTGCGCTATACGCTCTTTATATTCCGGGTAACGCGCTTCAATGTTCAGCGGGTTTAATTCCTCAATAAAATCCTGCTGTTCGTCGCTCATTATGTCTATGAGTTTTGCTCTAATGGATAGTTTGGTCAAGTCGTGAGTTTTTGGCGGTAGTTCCCCATCGGCGCAGTCGCGGGCAATAATTGCTTTGAGTGCCTTTTCTATTGTTTGATGGCACATAAAGCCGACGTATAGATACCGCTTTGTTTCTAACATTGCCTTTGCAGTTTCAAAATCATAATCGGCTATGCTAAACCAGTACTCAACTTTGTTATCCATAAGCCTAGCCCCCCTTCTGGACACAAGTTTACAAATTTATTCCAACATAGGCTTTTATAAAAGTCAAGAGCCTATTTTTGGGGTTTAATGTTTTATCTTGCCCCTATCGTGAGGAACGATCAAAAAAGCCTTAGAGGACTGTAATGTCAGTCTCTCTAAGGCTTTGGCGTTTAACGGTTAGCTTAGGATACTTCTTTGCCACTCCCGGCTACTTCATCCTTCTCTTCCCGGAGAACCAGGTTAAGGATAATTCCTGCTAAGGTGGCATAAGCGACACCATGGCTGGAGACGCCGATTCCTACGGCAAAGATGACGGAGGCGATAATGAGGTTTTTGTTCTTAGAGAAATCTACTCGCGCTTCAATCAAAGTGCGCAGACCGGTGACCCCAATCATACCGAAGAGATAGAGGGATACTCCACCCATAACCGCTGTGGGGATGGACATAATCAGAGCTTGCAGGGGATTGACGAAACTCAGGATAATGGCGATAAAAGCTGCTACCCAGATATTGAAGGTGCTGTAAACCCGAGTAACTGCCAGTACGCCGATGTTTTCACCGTAAGTGGTGACCGGAGGGCCGCCTAAGAAACTGGCGATTCCGGTGGCGAGACCATTGCCCAGCAAGACCCGGTTAAATCCTGGTTTCTCGATGGGGTCGGAATGGGTGATATTTCCCAGAACAATCATGTGGCCTAAATCTTCAATAATGGTGACAAAGGCCAAAGGGGCAAACATCAGGATAGCAGCTTTATTAAAGACGGGTGCCTGCCAAGTGTCGGCGTTGATAGGGGAGACGATAATCTTGTCCAAAGAGGCCAGAGAAGCCGTTACTCCGGTGAAATCCACCAGGCCGGCGAAAGCAGCGACAATATAACCGATAATAATTCCGGAAAGAATGGGAATGATTTTTAAGAAGCCCTTGGCATAGATGCTGAGGAAAGCGGTAACAGCCAAGGTAAAGATGGCGATATACCATTGCTCGGAAGCCATTCCGGCGGCGGTAGGTGTGAGGCTTAAGCCGATAATGGCCACGACAGGACCGGCTACTACCGGAGGAACAATTTTATGAATCCAGGAACTTCCGAAATAACTCATGAGAGCAAAAAGAAGGACATAAATAATTCCGATGACCAGTGCGCCGCCCATAGCCGCGGCTAAATTGTTTTGATCCTTAACAAAATAAGTCAAGGAGGCAATGTAAGCAAAAGATGAGCCGAGATAAGCTGGGATTTGACTTTTAGTTAAGAGAAGAAAAACGATGGTGCCAATCCCTGAGGAGAGAAGAGCGACGGCGGGACTTAATCCGGTGAGAAAAGGAACCAGTACCGTGGCTCCGAACATAGCGAAAACATGTTGCAATCCCAGGGGTATCGTTTGGGCAAGAGAGAGTCTTTCATGAATCTGAACTTCTCTAATCATGGGTTGTCCTCCTTTTTTAGTAAAACAAAAAACCTCTTCCTTGCCCGCAAGCAAGAAAGAGGTGTCCATGCACATAGTTCATGGTACGCCATTTCCTTCTTAGTCTCACGGGACTAATTTAAAGGTCACGGGATAATTACCTTGCTTAGAGCATAGCATAAATAAAATTAGTTTGGCAAGAGTTTTCTTGAGGATGATGCTCTGGGAAGGAAGATCGAGTTATTATTTTTCCTGTTTTGTAAATTTGTAGTCATTAAAGGTGTAAAGTATCGAAACATCGAGAATATTAGATAATGACTAAGCAGGACTCTGTTGCTTCGCGGAGAATTAACTTTTAGTAACTAAGCTGATGTTTAAAGCGGGAGGTATAGTCTATGATTGTAACAACAACCCCTAATATCGACGGCCGTAAGATTCAGAACTACTATGGAATCGTTACAGGAGAAGCCATCATGGGTGCCAATGTGGTGCGGGATATCTTTGCCGGCATCACGGATATCATTGGCGGCCGCTCAGGGGCCTATGAAGAAAAACTTCAGGATGCCCGTCAAATAGCCCTTAAAGAAATGGAGCAAAATGCCGCCCGCATGGGAGCCAACGCCGTGGTC
The DNA here is from genome assembly GCF_007830365.1 of Desulfitobacterium sp. LBE. Lineage (NCBI taxonomy): Bacteria > Bacillati > Bacillota > Clostridia > Eubacteriales > Desulfitobacteriaceae > Desulfitobacterium > Desulfitobacterium sp. LBE. The sequence goes on from NZ_VLKD01000001.1 coordinate 5,002,774, forward strand.
GGTGTGGATATCGACTATGAAGTGGTGGGGCAAAGCGGCAGCATGCTTATGGTGAGCGCCTCAGGAACAGCCGTTACTGTGGTGTAAGCGGCAAAGCTATAGATGAAAGGTTCGGGGATGTTGGAAAAGCCGGCATCCCTTTTTGGATCATGTTCATTAGGCAAGGATTTAGGTATTTGCCCCTTTATATGATAAAGTAGACTTAGCTTCAGATGAAGTGCAGCTTCGTCTGAAGGCATAAGAAAGAATAAAGGAGACGATGAAAGTGCATTATGCAGAAGTTCTTGTTGATGTGGCCAATCGTCGTCTTGATCAGGTGTTTCACTATCAAATTCCTGAAGGGCTATCCTTAAAAAGAGGGATGCGGGTCCTTGTGCCTTTGCAATACCGTCAGGTTCAAGGCGTGGTGGTCCGGGTCACGGAGCAGCTGCCCCAGGAGATAGCCCACTCGGCTCTAAAACCCATTTTGGGGATTGTTGACACTATGTATGTCGTTCCTGAAGATCTTGTGGATTTAGCTCTGTGGCTGGCGGAGACGACCATCTGCTCCATCGCCCAGAGTCTTCATACCGTTTGGCCCCTGCTCAAGGGTAAGGTGGAAGAGTATGTCATTCCTATGGCTGCCCAGGAGGATGAGGATGTTAAGGCTTTAAAAATCCTGGATTCAGAGACCTATCAGGCATTGGCGGTTATCTTTCGGTCGCGGAATAAGGCATTGCCCCTGAGCACCTATCTTAAGCGTTCAGGGCTGTCCAAGACTCAGGTAGAGCACTTAGCCAAACAAGGCTGGCTCAAACTGGAATCCCGCTTTACCTCCGGTGTTCCCCGCAAGGTCCAGGCTGCGCTTACTCCCGAAGAGAGGGTTGGCGATGACCTGGGAGATAGGGAATCGATGACCGGTATGATGCATGAAGCCGATATTGAACTTAATGTTCACCAGGGACCGGATTACCTGCGGACACTCACTCCTGAACAAGGGAAAGTATGTGAAAAAGTTACTCAGGCCCTGGATAAACAAAGTTATGAAACCCTGCTCTTGCATGGGGTTACCGGCAGCGGCAAGACGGAAGTCTACCAAAGACTGATTGGGGAAGTGCTGGTTAAAGGTGGTTCAGCCATTTTATTGGTTCCTGAGATTTCGCTGACGTCTCAGATCGCCCGCTATTTTCAAGACCAATTCGGCGAGCAGTTGATTGTACTTCACTCGGGATTGCAAGTGGGGGAAAAGGCCAAGGCCTGGCAGGATATTCTCCAGGGGAAAATCAGGATTGTCGTCGGGGCCCGTTCGGCGGTTTTTGCCCCGCTGCCTGATTTACGCTTGATCATCTTGGATGAAGAGCATGAGAGCGCCTATCACCAAGAGGAAAATCCCAAATACCATGCCCGCAATGTAGCCCGTAAACGGATGGAACAGCTCCGGGGAGTAGTGCTTTTGGGAAGCGCTACCCCTTCGCTGGAAGCCTATGCCGCGGCTCAGACCGGCAAGGTTCCTTTGCTTACCATGGAAGAACGGGTCAACCGCCGCCCGCTGCCCCCTGTGGAAGTGGTGGATATGCGGGAGGAATTGATTAAAGGGAATCGCAGTATGTTTTCCCTCTCCCTGCAAGACAAGCTGAAAAGGACCCTGGAGCGGGGAGAACAGTCCATGCTGTTCTTAAACCGCCGCGGCTACTCCACCTTTGTGGTCTGCCGGGAATGCGGTTATGTGATTCGCTGTCATGACTGTGATATTGCTCTGACTTACCATACTCAAGGCCACACCATGCGTTGCCATTATTGCAATCATGAAGAGGTTCCTCCCCGCACCTGTCCGGAATGCGGCAGCCGCTATATTCGGTTTTTTGGGCAAGGGACTCAGCGGGTGGAAGATGAAATCAAAGGACTTTACCCGGCGGCACAAATCCTCCGCCTGGATTTTGATACCACCCGCTCCAAAGATGCCTATGAGAACATTCTGGGCAAATTCCGCCGCCAAGAGGCAGATATTCTCGTGGGCACCCAGATGATGGCCAAGGGACTGGATTTTCCTAATGTCACTTTAGTAGGAGTTGTGGCAGCCGATCAGATGCTGAATATGCCGGATTTCCGTGCCAGGGAGAGAACCTTCCAGCTTCTGACCCAAGTGGCCGGCCGGGCCGGCCGCAGTCAAAAACCCGGGCAGGTTGTGATTCAGACCTATACACCGGAAGACAGGGCGATTATTCAAGCCTCTCAGCACAATTTTAAGGGCTTCTTTTGGGAAGAGATTGGCTATCGGAAAGCCAGAAATTATCCTCCCTTCACCCATGTCATCCGGGTGACCCTTATTCATGAAAAGGAAGAGAAAGTGATCAAAGGAGCCCATAGCCTAGTCAATTCTTTAAGGCAGGGAATAGTATCCGATCAAAATGGGAATACTTCTTTAGATATTCTCGGCCCTGCTCCGGCTGTGATTCCCCGCCTCAAAAATCATTTCCGCTGGCAGGTCTCGGTTAAAGGAAAACTTATGGATACACTACGTGAATTCTTGCATCAAGGTGTCCGGCGTTTTACACGTGATCCCATTAGTTCGGGAATTCAACTCAATATCGAAGTAGATCCCTTAAGCATGTAAGACATTATCGAGTATTGAACTAACCCGCCCCAAGTCCAGGGTGGATTCGGCAGGCCTTCAGTGGGTGTTGGATCTCCTCCTGAATGGGGTCTCGTTCAATATTGGAGATATGTAGTATAATAAATAATAAAATAAGAAGAAATGAGTAGGAAGGGGAAACCGTGACATGGCGATTTATCAGATTGTAGAAATTGGTTCCGAAGTACTGCGGGAGAAAGCTGTTCCCGTCAAAGAGATAACACCTAATATTGAAAAGCTTTTAGATAATATGCTGGATACGCTCTACGATGCCAATGGGGTAGGCTTGGCCGCTCCCCAGGTGGGAGTCTCCAAGCGCGTTGTCGTTATCGACGTAGGAGAAGGCCCCATAGAGCTGATCAACCCTGTCATCATTGCCAAAGAGGGCGAAGATCTTGATGATGAAGGATGCTTAAGCATCCCCGGCATAACCGGTCAGGTAGCCCGGGCAGCCAAAGTCAAAGTAGAAGCCCTCAACCGCCAGGGAGAGCTCCAGGTCATCGAAGGAGAAGGACTGCTTTCCCGCTGCCTCCAGCATGAAATCGACCACCTGGAAGGGATCTTGTTCGTTGATAAAGCGAAGAAGACTTCTCGGAGGTAGCACCTGTTGGCTGTATTGGTAGAAGGGGAACCGATGCTTGGGTCGTGTGTAGCTTTACGCACAACGGTCTCTCCATAGCTCCGGGGCTGGTTCACTCGCTTCCTTAACAGCTACGCCAAACCCCGCTGTTTTCTGCATGTGAACCGTGGCTGCGCTATGTTAAGAAAGCGACCTTCACCCGACCACCCCTCCGCTAAATCCGTTCCCTTTTGTGCGCAAAGCTACACTTGAAGGTCCTCTTTTCAGATCTTCTCTTGAGTATAAGCAGCACTTAAGGGTCCTGAGTGAAGTAATCCCTATCCTACAACGCCCCGCTTGCTTGAACCCAAGAAACAGCCCAAGGATTTTGATTTACACGAGGGAAGCGAATTTAAGCGAGCGGAAACAAAACTTCGCGAAAAGCATGCAGCGGAGTCAGGTTGGAAACAGGACGTTTCCAACCGCCCATTGAGCAGGAGCGATTTGGGCGGGGACCCGATGGAGCGGAGGGCTTGAGCGTTAGTTTTGTCCGCGCAGCTTATGGAGCGAACGACGTAAAGCAAAATCCTGGAGATATAACCTTCAATATAAGGAGTAATCACTATGCGACTCGTTTTCATGGGAACGCCGGACTTCGCCGTTCCAACTCTCCAAGCCCTGGCGGCTCACGGTCACGATGTGGCGGGAGTGTTTACCCAGCCGGACCGCCCTTCCGGCCGGGGCAAGAACCTGAAGCCCAGTCCGGTTAAGACAGCCGCTCAGGAGCTGGGGCTGCCCGTTTATCAGCCCCACAAAGTCAAAAGCCCCGAGAGCCTGGAAATCTTAAAGGAACTGATCCCGGAGGTCATCATCGTGGTGGCCTACGGACAACTATTATCCAAGGAAATCCTGGAACTGCCCCCTTATGGCTGCATCAATGTCCATGCCTCCCTTTTGCCGGATTGGCGCGGTGCCGCTCCCATTCATTGGTCCATCCTGGAGGGAGATCAAAGGACCGGCGTGACAACCATGCAGATGGATGAAGGGCTGGATACGGGAGATATGCTTCTGAAAGCCGAACTCCCGATTGGGGAGGATACCACCACCGGGGAGCTTCATGATGATCTGGCCCAAGCCGGCGCTCAGCTTCTCATCGCTACCTTGGAGCAGCTCCGCAAAGGAGAATTGCCCAGGACACCCCAAAAGGGGCCGGTGCGTTATGCCTCTTTGCTGACCCGGGAACATGAGAAGATCGACTGGGCACGCAGCGCCCAGGCTATTCATAATCAAATCCGCGGCCTGAATCCCTGGCCCGGCTCCTATACTCTGTTCAGAGAAGAAACGGTCAAAGTGTGGAAATCAAGAGTCTCTGGTGAAGAGGGAGGATCTGAAGCAGAACCGAATCGGCTTGCTCTTAAGGACGCTAGGCCGGGTGAAATTATCGCATGGGATCAGCAGGGCTTGTTGGTTCAGACCGGGGAAGGATTGATTCGGATTGCTGAGGTGCAGCCTGCAGGAAAGAAACCTATGCCGGCCCGGGACTTTTTCTTAGGCCGTCATGGACAGGTGGGAGAGTGTTTCTCGTAAAAGACAGACAAGGGATGGACAAAGGATGAATAAAGCATGGATAAAATAACCTCAAGGGCCCTGGCTGTACAGATTCTCCAGCGTATCGAGGAAGAAAAAGCCTATGCCAATCTGGTAATGCAAAAGTCTCTGCACGATTTAAGCGATCCCCGGGAACGTCAATTAACCACCCTTTTGGTCAATGGGACGTTAAAACACCGTCTGACCCTGGATTACGCCTTAAGGCGCCACTTGCGCAAACCTTTATCCCAACTGCCCCATGAGGTGCGTTGGATTCTCAGAATCAGCGCCTTGCAAGTTCTCTACCTTTCCAGGATTCCCGCTGCTGTGGCCATCAACGAAGGGGTGGAATTGACCAAAAAGCAGCAGGGAAAATACACTTCCTTAGTGAACAGTGTCTTAAGGAGAGTTTTGGAAACCGGTTGGGAGATGCCTTGGCCCAGCCAGGAGAAGGAGCCCGTCCGCTATCTTTCCCTGCGCTATTCGCACCCGGAGTGGATGGTGAAGCGCTGGTTGAAACGCTATGGCATGGCGGATACGGAAGCTCTTTGTCAGGCCAATAACGAGCCCGCTCCGGTGTGGATCCGCACCAATACCCTGAAGATTTCCCGGGCGGACTTGCAGGCAAGGCTGGAGGAGGAAGGGGTAAAGGTGACGATTGGGGAACGGGTTCCGGAGAGTTTGATGATCGAAGAATTCGGATCTCTGGATCAACTGCCCAGCTTTCAGGAAGGACTCTTTACCGTTCAGGATGAAAGTTCTCAATTGATTGCTCATGTCTTGAATCCCCAAGCCGGGCAAAAAGTGTTGGATGCCTGCGGCGCCCCGGGAGGGAAAACCACCCACCTGGCCCAAAGGATGGAGAATCAGGGGGAAATCCTCGCTTTTGATATCCATCCCCATAAGGTGAAGCTCATCGAAGATCTGGCCGCCCGTTTAGGGATTACCATCATCCGCGCCCAGGCCGGAGATGCCCGGGAGCTGGCGGGTGTAAAAGATGCTTCCTGTCATAAAGTATTGGTGGATGCCCCCTGTTCGGGGTTGGGGGTCCTGCGCCGCCGGGCGGATATGCGCTGGCATAAGGAAGAGGATGAAATAAAAACTTTACCGGCCTTGCAATTGGCCATCCTGGAGCGGGCGGCTCAATGCGTTGCGGCCGGCGGCGAGCTGGTTTATTCGACCTGTACGATTGAGCCTGAGGAGAATTTCGAAGTGGTAAAGGCTTTTCGTGCCAAGCATCCGGAATTCACCACCGTTGATCTCAGCGGGGAGCTTCCTTATTCTTTGGCATCAGAACAAGACAGGAAACAAGCCGCCAAGGGATTTCTGCAGATTTTGCCCCATAAACAGGGTATGGATGGCTTTTTCCTGGCGAAATTTCGCCGGGTGGAAGTTTAGGTGGAAAGATTTGGGTGAATACTATGAAGAGAATGGATTGCCGGGATCTGAATCAAAGTGAGTTAACCCAGCATTGTGCTGAGCTGGGACTGCCGAAATTCCGGGGCCGCCAAGTATTCCAGTGGGTCCAGCAGAAAGCTGTTCAAAACTGGGAAGAGCTCAAGAACATCGGAGCAGGGGATCGGCAAAAGCTGCAGGATGGCCTCTTCTTGCAGCCTCTAAGAAAAGTCAGGGAACAGATTTCTCAGGATGGCACCCGTAAATTTCTCTTCCGTTGTGCTGACGGTGAAACCCTGGAATGTGTGCTGATGGATTATGATCGCCGCAAGAACAGGGATCGCCATACGGTTTGTGTGTCCACTCAGATCGGTTGTGCCGTGGGCTGTGCCTTCTGTGCCACCGGCCTGGGGGGATGGCGGAGAAATTTAAGCCCCGGGGAGATCCTGGGTCAGGTTCTGGACATCACGTACCTCATGCGCCAGGAAGATCCGGATTTTCAGGTCACGAATATTGTCTTTATGGGCATGGGTGAGCCTTTATTGAATTATGAGGCGGTTCTCAAAGCCATCGAACTGCTCAATGATCCAGAAGGTCAAGGGATTGGGATGAGGCGAATGACCATCTCCACCAGCGGAGTAGCCCCGAAAATCCGGCAATTAGCCAAAGATAACCCTCAGGTAGGCTTGGCTGTTTCTTTACATAGTGCCCATAATACGACCCGGGATCAACTCATTCCTATGAATCGCAAGTATCCCTTAGAGGAACTTATGGAAGCCTGCCGAGACTATACTACGCTGACGAACCGCCGTATTACTTTCGAGATCGCTTTGATTTCCGGTCAGGCAACCCTGGAAGCTGCTCAAGCAGTAGGGCACCTTTTAAAGAGACAATTAGCCCATGTGAATCTCATTCCGGTCAACCCTGTAGCGGGAACAGGAATGGCCCGGCCCACGGCCAAGGAGGTTCAGCAATTTGCCCAGTGTTTAGAGAGTATGGGCATCCCTGTTTCTGTTCGTGAAGAGAAAGGAACAGATATCGACGCAGCCTGCGGTCAATTAAGACGGCAATTGGAGTGTGAGCAGAAATGAACCTATTGGCCCGTTTTGAAGAAGTAGCGGAAAGTCTATTTACGGGTATGTTTAAAAAGAATAACAATTCTCGGCTGCAACCTGTGGAATTGGCTAAAGAACTGGTTCGCATCATGCAGAAAAACAAGCAGGTGAGCATTTCACAAGTCTATGTGCCCAATGTTTACCGGGTTTTTCTCCACTCCAGTGATTGGAGTCCTTTTGCTAATTTTGGGGACGCTTTTTTGATTGAGCTTTCCAAATATCTGCATGCCGAGGGCAAGAAAAGCGGCTTTACTTTCTTGAGCAAACCTTCCATCGAACTTCACTCCGATGACACGGTCAAGCCTCATGAAATGTTCATCGAAGTGGATTTTGATGATTCCATCGAGGTCCTTTGGGACGACGATGACGAATACGAAGAAGAGGCCCAGGAAGCGGTTGAATCTGTGGACTGGCGGGATCAGACCAATATCTTTCAAGGGGAACTTCCTTACAATCTCCGAAATTCCTATGAACAGAGCAGGAAAATTCGTTATGCTCTCGAAATAATTCAAGGACCGGATTCTGGAAAAACTTTCCCTTTGGAGGAAGAGACGATTCATATCGGGCGCCATGGTCAGTGTGAAATTGTCCTGCAGGATCCCGAAGTATCCCGGCGGCATCTCAAGCTCAGCAGCGACGGGGAAGACTGGGTGATTGACGACTTAGGCAGCACCAACGGAACCTGGCTCAATGGACAGAGGATTGCCAAGCAGAAAATAGGCTTGGGGGACCGGGTGGAAATAGGGCAGACGATCTTTATCCTGCGTCACCATTGAACGGGATGCTGGAGGGGTTAAGAAGGTCAGTAAAGTGCGGAGGTTTCTATGCAAGGAATTTTAGTACTGGGAAGGATACTTTTCATTGGACTAATTTATCTTTTTCTTTTTCGGATACTCACAGCCTTATTGGCTGATTTGCAGGTTAAGGGGCTGATCCGCAAGGGGGAAAAGGAATTTGGGCGCTTTGAAGTGCTCTCCGGAGGAGAGCTGTTGCCTAAAGGCCGGGTCTTTCGCATTGACCAAAAAGGCCTGAAAATAGGCCGCGGGAAAAATAACGATGTGGTTTTAGCCGATCACTTCGCTTCCATGGATCATGTCCTGGTACGGCATCATAAAGGGGTAACGACCCTGGAGGACTTAGGAAGCACCAATGGAACCTGGGTTAACGGAGAGCGGATCTCCTCCCCGGTTCAACTGGTTGCCGGAGATTATGTGAAAATTGGAAGTATTACTTTCCAATATTCGAGGTGGCAAAATGAGAGTTCTAAGCTTTAGTGAAACAGGCTGCGTACGCAAAAATAATGAGGATGCCTTCCTTGCTCTGCCGGAGTACGGTGTGTATGCAGTAGCCGACGGTATGGGCGGGCATCTGGCAGGGGAAGTAGCGGCACGGACAGCCCTGGACGAATTGATCAAGGGTGCTCCCCATCTGGGGGCCCAAGAGAATGAGGACCTGGAGAACCAGGTCAGGGAGATTTTGGTGCGGGCCAATCGGGAAGTGTATATGAGCTCGACCCGCAACCCTGCCACGGAAGGAATGGGTACGACCTTGACCGTTCTGGTCTTCAGAGAGACTAAGGTTGTCCTCGCCCATGTGGGGGATAGCAGAGCCTATGTATGGCGCAATGAGCAACTGATTCAGCTGACTCGTGATCATTCTCTAGTCGGTGAGCTGGTGCGTCTGGGACAGATCTCTTCGGAAGAGGCGGATAGCCATCCCAAGCGTCATATGTTGGTAAGAGCTGTGGGAGCCGGATGGGATGTGGAGGTGGACTCTCAGTTCCTGGAGTTGCAGACAGGTGATATCTTTTTCCTCTGTACGGATGGGGTATCCAATGTGATCAGCGATCGGGAGTTAGAGGAGGAGTTCTTGCAGAAAGGTTCATGGGAAGAGCACCTTGAGCGCCTTCATCAACTGATCATAGAACGAGGTGCACCCGATAATTTTACAGCTTTATGCTGTATTACGGAGTGACAAAATGAAAAGGGTCTGGATATTACGTCTATTAATCTTAAGTATTCTCTGGGTCGGACTGGGCGTCTTAGCCTTAGACGGCAAAGCCAACGAGCAAATCCTTTGGCAGGCGGGGGTTTTTTCGCTGCTGCTCTTAATCGGCGCAGCCCTGGAAAAACTTGTGGCCTATCAAGGGGATCCCTTTCTGTTGCCCACAGTGCAGATGATTCTGGTGATTGGACTGGTCTTTATCACCCGCATCCGCCCGGCTTCGGCCTTAAAGCAATTCTGGTGGGCTTGTCTGGGGCTGTTTATCTTTTATTGTGTGCTTTATGCTCTGCGGGATTATCGGGCCTTGGGCCGCTTCCGTTATCTTTCCGGTTTAGGTGCCGTGGTTCTGTTGCTGATCACCCTGCTTTTTGGGGTGACCCAAGGAGGAGCAACCAGTTGGCTGCATATCGGTGGTATGGGCTTTGAATCCGAAGAATTGGTTAAGGTGGCTATGCTCATCTTCTTAGCCTCTTACCTGAGTGAGCATGAAGAGGTTCTGCGTGTAGGGACGGTACAGATCGGCCGGCTTTCCTTGCCGGACTGGCGCACCCTGGGCCCCTTTCTGGTCATGGGAGGATTTTCGCTGCTCCTGTTGGCTGCTCAGAAGAGCTTAGGTACAGCCCTGGTCTTCTATTCTCTGTATGTTTTGGTGCTCTATGTGGTGACGGAGCGGGTGCTTTATCTCGGTGTTGCCCTGCCTGTCTTCTTAAGTACGGGAACCTTAGGTTATTTTCTTTTCAGCCATGTTCAAGTCCGTGTTGCCACCTGGCTCAATCCCTGGGGGGATCCCAGCGGTGGCGGCTATCAAATTGCTCAATCCCTCTTTGCCATTGGCGGGGGCAAGATCCTGGGAACAGGTCTGGGCAATGGCATCGGCGCCTCTCAGGTACCTGCCGCCAGCACGGATTTTATCTTTTCTATCATTGCCGAAGAGCTTGGATTTGCCGGGGCTATGGCCCTGCTGATGCTCTTTTTGGTGGTGGTTTTGCGGGCCTTCCACATTAGTATTCAAGCGGCAGACCGTTTTGGTCAGATTTTAGCAGCAGGTATCGGAATCCTGGTGGGGACGGAAGCCATCATCATCCTGGCCGGAGTCACCAAGCTCCTGCCCTTAACGGGAATCCCTCTGCCTTGGGTTAGTTATGGCGGAAGCTCCTTGCTTATTCACTTTTTACTGTTGGGAATTCTAGCTAATATTTCTCATGGGTCAGCTACCGGTCCTTTATATGTTAAGAATAAAGGAAGGGAGTATGCCGCATGAAAAAAGGTTTAAGAAATGTAGCCATAGGCTTCTCCTTAAGCATCATTGGCCTGAGCTTTGGTCTTGTCTATTGGCAGGTGGCCCGTTCTGCGGAATTGATGGACAATCCCGCCAATCGCCGGCTTATTCTCATGGAGCAGCGGGTGGTTAGAGGAGGAATTTTCGACAGAAATGGCGAAGTATTGGCACAAACCGAAGTAAAAGAAGACGAGAAAACTCGAATTTACCCTAAAGGTGAAGCTTTAGAGCCCCTGATCGGGTATGCAACCCTGCTGCGCGGTTCTTCCGGGCTGGAGGCTCATCTTGGCGATTGGCTTTTGGGGATCAAAGATGCCACTGCTGAACAGACCCTGGAGCAGGTGTTCCAACTTCCCCGCCAGGGCAATGATGTGGTGCTTACCCTGGATTATGGTCTGCAGAAGGTGGCCTATGAAGGCTTAAAAGGAAAGATCGGTTCGGCAGTAGCCATCGACCCCCGCAATGGGGAAGTGCTGGCCTTAGTCAGTCAGCCCAGCTTTGATGGCAATACTGTGGATGAAGATTGGGAGAACATCAGCAAGAAGCCGGGGAGCCCTTTTCTGAATCATGCTTTTGCTCTCTATACCCCGGGCTCTACGTTAAAGGTGATGACCTCGGCGGCCCTCCTGCGGGCCGGGTTGGATACAAGTGATCTCTATCATTGCACAGGTACGGCGATCATCAATGGACAAGTGATCCGTGAACAAAATGACAAGGCCCATGGCTGGGTGAATTATAATCTGGCTTTGGCTGAATCCTGCAATACTTATTTTGCAACCTACGGTGTGCAAGCAGGCGATAAGGTTTTTCTGGAAGCAGCTAAATCTTTCGGATTTGGCCAGGAGATACCTTTTGAATTGCCGGTGAAGCGCAGTACCCTGACCAACGAAGAGGCAGTGCCCAGCCGCATGGATGATAACCTGCTGGCAGCCAGTGCTTTTGGGCAGGGGGAAGTTTTGGTTTCACCTTTCCATATGGCCTTGATCACAGCAGGAATTGCCAATCAAGGTGTGATTATGAAGCCCCACATTGTGGATCAGGTGATGGATGAGAATCAGAATGTACTTTATATAAAAAAACCTGAACCGTGGTTAACCCCTCTGTCCTCCCAGGAAGCGGAAAGGATTAAGAGCGCCATGGTCACGGCAGTTAATGAGGGGACAGCGGCTCCCGGCGGCATTGCCGGGTTCCAGGTAGCCGCCAAAACAGGTTCGGCTGAACCGGGAGGAAATGTCAGGACCCATGCTTGGTATATTGCTTTTGCTCCGGCGGATAATCCTCAAATCGCTGTAGCAGTCCTGGTCGAGAATGGGGGTACCGGGGGAGGAGCTTCGGCGCCCATTGCCCGCGCCATCATTGAGACCGCATTAAGGCAGAAAGCAGGTGATAACTCGTGAGCAAGATATTGAGTAATCGCTATGAAATAATTGAAAAGATCGGGTCCGGCGGTATGGCCATTGTCTACAAAGCCAAGGATCTTTTATTGAACCGGATCGTCGCCATTAAAATTCTCCACGAGCAGTTTACCGCAGACGAGGAATTCGTCCGCCGTTTCCGCAGGGAGGCCCAGTCGGCCGCCAGTCTGTCCCACGCCAATATCGTCTCCATCTACGATGTGGGCAAGGACGGTGAGACGGAGTACATTGTCATGGAGCATATCGAGGGACAGAACCTGAAGGATATCATCCGCAATTATGCCCCCTTATCCACGGAACAGACCCTGGAGCTGGGCATCCAGATTGCGGAGGCCATCCGCCATGCCCATGAGCATCATATTATTCACCGGGATATTAAACCTCATAATATTCTGGTTACCGAAGACGGGCGGATCAAGGTCACTGATTTCGGCATCGCCCGGGCTGTTTCAGCAGCCACCATGACCCATACGGGAGATATCGTGGGTTCGGTTCATTACCTCTCTCCGGAACAGGCCCGGGGAATCCAGACCAACGAACAATCCGATCTCTATTCTTTAGGGATTATTCTCTATGAACTCTTGACAGGAAAGGTGCCCTACGACGGCGAGACCCCGATCTCCATTGCTCTTAAGCATTTGCAGGAATTAGCCGTCCCTCCCAGCAAGCTGAACGCCAGGGTCAGCCCTGCTTTGGAGAATCTGGTGATGAGATCCATTGCCAAATCTCCGGATCAGCGCTATGCTACGGCCAAAGATCTCTTGCAGGATCTGCGCAAAGTTCAGGCCGGCTTGCCTGTGGACAAGACGGTGGATGAGGACCAGGACTTGGAAAGCACCCGGGTCCATAGCTCGCTAAGGGCCGGAGTGAACTCAGCTTTAGCCTCCGAGGAAAAGGAAGCAGGCCGGAAAAAGGCCAAGGTCCCACTATTTCGTAAACGCTGGCCCTGGGTGGCTCTGCTGGCCTTGGTACTGATCATGGGGGGAGGCTGGGTTGCTTTATCACAATGGTTTAATGTAGGAACCACTACAGTTCCTCCCTTGGTGGGAAAAACAATTCAGGAAGCCGGTTATTTTGCTGAACAAAAAGGTTTATCCTTAGACCCGAACACTCAGGAAGAATACAATAATGACATGGAGAAGGGGAAGATTACCCGAACCGACCCTGAAGAGGGTGCCGTTGTGAAAAAAGAACGGGGCATCAAGGTCTGGGTGAGTTTAGGTCCCGAACAAGCAAGAATTCCTAACCTTAAGACCGGAGATATCACTCAGGAAGCGGCCATTAATTTTTTAGAGAGCCAGGGTTTCAAAAGAGATAACATTGTTGCCCAGGAGGATCAAAACTCTTCTCTGCCCAAAGGCATTGTGGTGGAGCAGGATCCCGCCCCGGGTTCAGACTGGCCCAAAAATGGGAAGATCACCTTAACGGTCAGCGCCGGGAAAGTCGATGAACCAAAGCCCATGCCCAATGTCATTTCCAGATCACCGGCTGATGCTAAAGCAATTCTGGAGCAGCAGTATGAGTTAAAAGTGATCGTGGACAGTGAAAATTCCACCGAATACCCGCAGGATGTGGTAATGGCAACCGATCCTAAACCAGGTGATATGGTTAAAAAAGGAGATACGGTCAGAATCATCATTTCCCGGGGGCCGGGGCCTATAGCCTTTAATCCGGTTATTTTAGGCCATGTGGCCAAGCTGGATAAAATTGCGCAATGAAAGGCAGGACTCTTTGAGAAAGGGTAAAAGGAACGCATGATTTCTGGAATATTACTCAAGGGATACAGTGGATTTTATTATGTATTCGCGGAAGGCCGGGTATGGGAATGTTCCCTGCGCGGTCGCTTTCGCATTCGCAATCAGGGATTTCTGCCGGGAGACCGGGTAAAGATTTTACCGGGAACAGGGGATAAAGGGACGATTGAAGAAGTAGAGACCCGCCATAACTCCTTGGTCAGGCCGACCATAGCCAATGTGGATCAGGCCTTTCTGGTCTTTGCCTGTGTATCCCCCGCACCTGATCTGAACCTGCTTGATCGGCTTATCGTTCAAGTGACAGCTGCTCAGATTAAGCCCATTCTTGTTTTAAATAAAATCGACCTGGGCAGCAGGGGAGAAAGCATCGTTGAGAATACCTTTCCGGCCGACGGGCTGGATTTTTACCGGCAGCTGGGCTGCGAATTAGTTAAGGTATCGACAAAGACAGGGGAAGGGCTGGCTGAATTGCAGGAGCATATCAACGGGAAGGTAAGCGTTCTTGCCGGTCCCTCCGGTGTCGGCAAGTCCAGCCTTGTCAATGCCTTATCCCCCGGTCTGGAGTTAAAGACAGGGGATGTCAGCCGCAAGCTGAAGCGAGGCCGCCATACCACCCGCCATGTGGAGCTGATGGTTTGCGGGGAAGGGCTGCTGGCGGACACCCCGGGGTTCTCCTCCCTCTATCTTCCCGCCATGAAGAGGGAAGAGCTGACGGATTATTTTTGGGAGTTTCAGGACGTAGGAGAATGCCGCTTTGCCGACTGCCAGCATCATAAAGAGCCGGATTGCGCGGTAAAAGCTGCGGTGGCATCAGGGAGAATTCAGCCATCCCGTTATGAGCACTATTGTCAGTTTTTAGAGGAAGTTATTGCAGCTGAGAGGAGATATTAGAATGATAAAAATTGCGCCCTCCATTTTATCGGCAGACTTTGCCCATTTGGGAGATCAGGTTGCCTTAGTGGAAAAAGCAGGGGCTGAAGTCTTACATATTGATGTGATGGATGGGCATTTTGTACCCAACATTACCATTGGCCCCTTGGTGGTTAAAGCGCTGCGGCCTTATTCCCAGATGCGCTTTGATGTCCATTTAATGATTGAACATCCGGAACGCTTTATTGAGGAATTCGCGAAAGCCGGGGCGGATCATATTACAGTGCATCTGGAAGCCACGCCCCATATCCATCGTGCCATCCAGCAGATTAAGGGGTTAGGTCTTACCGCAGGAGTTTCCATTAATCCGGCCACCCCTTTGGACGGAATCAAGTACATCCTCGATGAATTGGATATGGTTTTGATTATGAGCGTTAATCCGGGCTTTGGGGGGCAGAAATTTATCCCCGCGGTTCTTCCTAAGATTGAAGTTCTTCACCGGCATCTCGATCAGATGCAATCCTCTTGTGAGATTGAGGTGGACGGAGGAATCAATCTGGACACGGCTCCTGCCGTAGTCAAAGCCGGTGCCAATATCCTGGTGGCCGGAGCGGCGGTATTTGCCTGCGCTGACCCGGCCCGGGCAGTCCAAGAGCTCCGGGAAGCCGCCCAAGGCTATAAGGGTGATCCAAAGTGAGGATTGCCGTAGTAGCCAATGGCGAATGGGATCAGGAATGGGGTAAACGAGAGCTGGCCGCTTATGATCGGCTGATCGCAGTGGACGGTGGGGGCAATCATATCGTCCGGGCAGGATTCGTTCCGGACGCTTTGCTCGGCGATCTGGACTCCGCGGAGCCTGAGACCTTGGAAATCTGCCGCCAGAAGGGAACCGTTATAGTTTGCTATCCCGCCGAAAAGGATGAGACCGACCTGGAGCTGGCCCTGGAGTATGCTGTCAAGCTTATGGAGCAGGAAGAGCGGACGGTGAAAGCGGAAAAGGCAGGGGTCCAAGACCGGGAGAGCCAGGATGTTTTCTTATTAGGGGCAATGGGCGGACGAATCGATCACTTATTGGGGAACCTCTTTCTTTTGCAGGGCCTTTTAAAAAGGGGTGTTCGGATTCGCATGAAAGGGCCCGGTCAGGAGCTTTGGCTCTTGGAGGGGCTGGGGAAGTTAACAGGGAAAAAAGGGCAAAAACTATCGGTAATACCCATAACGGAAAAAGCTGTTGTACGCACTGAGGGTCTCTATTATCCTCTTTATGATGAAATTTTGTATCGGGATTCTCCCCGAGGGATAAGCAATGTTTTTTTGGGGGAAGATGCAATAGTAGACGTCTCGGAAGGAACGGCTCTGATTGTGGTTTTGAGCCCTGACAATAGAAGATAATTTGTACATAACCCAATTGAATTGAATGAGGTTGAATAAGAAGATGAACAATAAATATTCTGATGAACTATGGCTGGGTACCCTGAGCAATGGTGAGATTCGCTGGGTTGCCGTAGGCATGACCAATACCGTGGAAGAGGCGGCCAACCGCCATCACACCACACCTGTGGCCACCGCAGCCTTAGGACGGCTTATGGGGGCATCCCTGCTTCTGGCCAGCTCTATGAAAGCGGAGGAGGCCATTACCTTACGGCTCCTTGGAGACGGTCCTTTGGGAGGAGTGGTTGCCGTAGGTAACGCTCAGGGAGAGGTGCGGGGTTATGTCCATGAGCCCCAAGTGGAGCTTCCTTTAAATCCTCAGGGAAAGCTGGATGTATCCGGTGCCGTAGGATCCGGAGAGTTTGTCGTAAGCCGCAGCCTGAGCAATGGCGAAAGCTATACCGGAATGGTTCCCATGGTCAGTGGGGAAATCGCCGACGATTTGGTCCATTATCTGCTGAATTCCGAACAGGTACGTTCCGCTGCCCTGCTGGGTGTAATGGTGGGTAAAGATTCTCACGTGGCCGGAGCGGCCGGGATGCTGTTCCAATTACTGCCTGATGCCTCTGAAGAGAGTATTCAGGCACTGGAAGCTCAGTTGGCCCGGATTCAAGGCATCAGCCAAATTGCTGCGGATAGTTCCACCATGGCAGAATTAGTTGCGCAGCTCATAGGAGATCTGGATTATCGTGTTCTGGAAAAAAGACCGGTGCAGTACAAATGCACCTGCTCCAAAGAGCGGGTCAGCGAGACCTTGATCAGTATCGGCAAAGAGGGCTTTGAAGATCTGATCAAGGATCAACAGGCTGAATTGGTGTGCCATTTCTGCAATGAGCGTTACCATTTTAACGAAGAGGATTTGCGCGAGCTTTACGAGCAGTCGAAGTAGGCGCTTATATAAGCGTCTGGCTGGGGAAATGCTGTCTGTCCGGGTCGTGTAGCTTCACGCCCAACGCGTACTCCATAGCTCCGGAGCTGGTTCACTCGCTTTCTTAACAGCTACGCCAAACCCCGCTGCTCTCTGCATGTGAACCGGTGGCTCCGCTACGTTAAGAAAGCCTTGTTCACCTGACCGCCCCTCCGCTAAATCCGTCCGCTTTTGTGCGTAAAGCTACACTTGAGGGTCTTTTGGCTCTTTTTAGCCCTGTTTTGGGCTTGGTACATATAAGCTGTGCTTGAGGGTTCTTCAGGCTACTCTTTAGAGGCTTTCCGGGTTTTCTTCCCGAGCAAATGGCCGACCATGCCGCTTAAGCGGCGTCGGTAAAGACGGAAAAAGCTGCTCGAGTCACGTAGCTTCTTCTCTCACAAAGCCCCACATGCACGAACATACAGACCGGAAAAGCAGCCCAAGGATTTTGATTTACAGCAGGGAAGCGAATTTAAGCGAGCGGAAACAAAACTTCGCGAAAAGCCCGCAGCGGAGAAAGGTTGGAAACAGGACGTTTCCAACCGGCTATGAGGCAGGAGCCGATTTAGCCGGGCACCTTTCGGAGCGGAGGGCTTGAGCGTTAGTTTTGTCCGCGCAGCTTATGGAGCGACCGGTGTAAATCAAAATCATGGAGACCCTACTTGCGGGCCTCATCGGGAGCAAGCCAGAAAGAAAAAGCCCGGGTTTCCCCAGGCTCTAAAAAAACTAAAACTGGCATCGTTATAACGATACCAGCCAAGTTACACTCTATGTGATGGAACTGAGACATTATACTGCACGTTGAACTTTACCGGAACGTAAGCATCTGGTGCAAACACTGATCCGGGTCGGAGTGCCGTTGACGATGGCGTGAACCCTTTGCAGGTTAGGTTTCCAAGTCCGCTTTGTCCGGATATGGGAGTGGCTGACCTGAATACCTGAAGCAACCCCTTTTCCGCAAATAGCACATACATTAGCCATGCTCTTACCTCCTTTACACCGGAAATGATACCTATGTATTCTATCAAATGTTTACTGGGTTGGCAAGGTTTTTCCGGGCCTTTTCCGCGAAAGATGGTTAAATCTTTTTTACGGGCTTTATTTTCTCCAGAAAGATCCATAATTTGTACAAGTTGCATACAATTAAACCTCAGACATAAGATTAATTGTAGATTAGGATAATTTTCTTTGAACATTTCATGAATACTTGGTAAAATAGTGACGATATGGACACATGCCGATAAAGGGAGGTCCTTGTATATGGGTAAAGAGATTAATAATAATTTGGGGAAAATCGATATCTCCGAAGAGGTTATTGCGACGATAGCAGGTGCTGCCGCAGTTGAATGTTATGGTCTTGTCGGGATGGCTTCCCGAAAATCCTCGGATAAGTTCTCCGAACTCTTGGGCCGCGAAAATTTAGCCCGTGGGGTTGTTGTATCCATCGATGATAATCAGGTGGTTATTGATCTGTATATTATTGTCGGTTATGGAGTTAAGATTTCTGAAGTAGCAGCCAATGTCATCGAACGGGTTCGCTATACCACTGAAAATCTAACCGGTCTCAAGGTAGCGCAGGTCAATGTCAATGTCCAGGGTGTCCGTGTCTTGGAATAGATCGAGGTTCTGAAGAGTAGGGGGATTATTTTGAATGGAGATACAGGCAATATGATTACAGGACAACAGTGGAAACAAATGATGCGCTCCGGTGCGAGAGCCTTGGAACGCAAGAAGCATGATGTGGATGCATTGAATGTTTTCCCCGTACCTGATGGCGATACCGGAACGAATATGAATTTTACAATTCAATCGGCTGTAAGGGATGCCGATAAAACTTCGGGAGCGACCGTGGCTGAAGTCGCCGCCGCCGTCTCTATGGGTTCTCTGATGGGAGCCCGTGGGAACTCCGGGGTTATTTTATCGCAGCTTTTACGGGGGATTGCCAAGGGTCTGGAAGGGCATAAGGAAGCCGGCGGCCAGCAAATCGCCCAGGCCTTGCAGATGGGCGTGGACACTGCCTATAAAGCCGTCATGAGGCCTGTGGAGGGAACTATTCTCACGGTGGCCCGGGAAGTGGCCAAAGGGGCACAAAGCAGTGCCAAGCAGGGCTCGGATCCTGTGAAGGTTCTGAAGGATGCCTATGGACGCGGACAGCTTACCTTGGAAAAAACACCGGATATGCTTCCCACCTTGAAGCAGGCCGGGGTGGTCGACGCCGGAGGACAAGGATTCCTCATTATACTGAGCGGTTGGATTGCAGCTCTGGAAGGCCAGGAGATTGAAGAAGAAAACGTTCTCCCTGTGTCGCAAGTTGAACCGCAAACCGTGCGGGGAATTACTGCGGTGGAGGATCTGGAATTTCCTTATTGTACGGAATTCTTAGTTAAAGGCCAGAACCTTCAGGTTGAAAAAATCCGTGAAGATTTAGCGGACCGCGGAGACTCACTCTTGGTTGTGGGCACAGAAGAAGTGGTAAAGATTCATGTTCATGTGAAGAATCCGGGCAAGATTCTGGATTATGCTATTCAATGGGGATCTCTTCATGAGGTAGCGATTCATAATATGTTAGCTCAAAATGAAGCCATGGCCCATGCTCAAAAGATGGAAGACATTCCGGAAGAAAACCGGTCAAAAGCCGCTCAAGAGCAAGAACCGGGTTCGGGGGAAGAGAAAGAGCACGGTATCGTGGCTGTAGCCATGGGTGAAGGTATAGCCGAGGTCTTTAAAAGCTTAGGAGTGGATGAAGTCATTTTTGGCGGCCAGACTATGAACCCCAGCACAGAGAACTTAGTGGAAGCCGTTCGTAAGGTTGCTGCTAAAAATGTTTATATCTTGCCCAACAATGGCAATATCGTCATGGCGGCCCGCCAGGTTAAAGATATCGTGACGGATCGCAATGTATTTATTATTCCTACTAAATCTATCCCTCAGGGTATTTCTGCCCTGGTCAATTACAATCCTTATGGCGATGCCGAGGAGAATGCCAGGACGATGGAAGAAGGGCTGTCCCTGATCAAATCGGGAGAAGTTACTTATGCCGTCCGGGATTCTCAGTTTGGTGATTTAGAGATCAAAGAAGGGGACATTCTGGGTTTAGTTGAGGATGTTATCCAGGTCACGGGCAGAGAACTCCTTCAGGTTGCTCAGGAGACTTTGGGCAAAATGAACTGGAAAGAACATGACCTGCTCACCGTTTTCTACGGAGAAGATGTTTCCGAAGAACAAGCGCAAGAGCTCAGAGCGTGGATTGAAGCAGAAGCCCCCCATATCGAACTGGAGCTTTATCCCGGCAATCAACCCCTGTATTATTATATTTTCGGGGTAGAATAATAGGCAATGAACAATACCCTCCGGAGCCATCCGGAGGGGTTTTTACAATCAATAGATGAGACCATGAGTAGGAGAGAATGTTATGGGACGGAGTACCGTTTTTGATTTAATCGGTCCGGTTATGGTCGGCCCTTCCAGTTCACACACCGCAGGAGCAGTGCGGCTGGGGGCGATGGCCCGAAAGATATGCAGCGGGCAGATCGTTGAAGCTGTATTAACTCTTCATGGTTCCTTTGCCGAGACGGGCAAAGGCCACGGGACGAATCTGGCTTTAGCGGCAGGACTATTAGGAATGCATACGGATGACGAAAGGATTCCTCAAGCCCTGGCGATGGCCGAAGAGCAGGGAATCGACATAAAATTTAGAAGCGGGGACTTGGGAGATGTCCATCCCAACACCGTCAAGATCAAGTTGAAAGCCAAGGAAGGGCAAGAGGTGGAAGTAGTGGGTTCTTCCATCGGCGGGGGCCGCATCATCATTGGCGGCATTGATCAATTTAAGGTAGAGATCATGGGGGATTACCATACTTTAGTGGTTCTGCAGAATGATCTGCCCGGTGTGGTGGCTCAGGTCAGCTCCCTGATCGCCGCCACACAGATCAATATCGCTCAGATGAGGGTTTCCAGGGAGAAAAAAGGAGCCCATGCCCTGATGATTATCGAGACGGATCAAGCCATCGATCCGGCAGCCTTAGCCCTGATCAAAAAGCTTCCGGCAGTGAATCAGGCTATGGCCATAGAGCCCTTGGATTGAAGACTAATAATTACCGAAAGGTGTATAAGGAGGGAAGTTTCATGCGTTCCACCATGGATTATCTGGCCCTGGCTGAAGAAAAAGGAAAAAGGCTTGGCGAAATCGTCTTGAAGGAGCAGGCTGAAGAGGCAGAGAAAAGCCAGGATGAGTTAAGAAAAAGAATGGCCGCCAATCTTCAGGTGATGAGGGAAGCTGTCCAAAGCGGACTGAGGGGAGAAAGGAAATCCTTATCAGGGTTGGTGGGCGGAGAAGCCCTCAAAGTAGAAACTTTGCGCCGTTCCGGGAAGAGCTTGATCGGGGAGCGGGTCAGCGGAGCGATTGCCAGAGCTTTGGCCGTAGTGGAAGTCAACGCCAGTATGGGTAAAATCGTGGCAGCTCCTACGGCTGGGTCCTGTGGGGTCTTGCCGGCGGTACTGCTGACTGCTGAGGAGGCCCTTGGCTCTTCTGAGGAAGATGTGGTGACCGCCCTCTTTTGTGCTGCGGGAATCGGCATGATCATAGCCGATCGGGCCAATGTCTCGGGAGCAGAAGGAGGGTGCCAGGCTGAGATTGGCTCTGCTGCGGGAATGGCCGCGGCAGCAGCGGCGGAATTGGCAGGGGGAAGTCCTGAAGCTTGTATTCATGCTGCAGCCATAGGGATTAAATCATTCCTGGGATTGGTTTGTGACCCTGTAGCCGGTCTTGTGGAAGTTCCCTGCGTCAAACGCAATGCCACCGCAGCCACTGTGGCTCTTGCGGCGGCAGAGATGGCTTTATCCGGGATAGCAAGTGCGATTCCTTTAGACGAAGTCATTGATGCCATGAACGAAATCGGCAAAAGTATGCCCTGCTCCCTTCGGGAAACGGCTCAGGGAGGATTAGCCATTACCCCAACCGGGCAGAGAATTCAGGCGGAATTCTTATGATCGGCAACCAAGGAAAAATAGTATTGAATCATCTCCAACGAGCTATTGCTGCGGAAGAAAAGCAAGGGTGCTGCAACACAGGAGTCATCGGCGGATTTCATCTCTTTTTGAAAGGGATTCTCAGCCGCCTGGAGCAATTGGAGAAGGATGAAGACTTTAAGGTACTGAAGGATATTACCGGCCATTACAAAGACTGGAGCCCTCTACAGCGCCGTCAGGCTCTGGCCCATCTCCGCCGTTTTATCGAAGAGCATCAGGAGTTGGAAGCACATCAGGAACCGGGGAGCCAAGGTCAGGCTTCTGTCCAGCCGGGAAACCGGTCCTTGCCGGAAAAGGAACCTGGGGTTCATAACTCCTTGGAGTCATCCCAGCCATCGGATACCCCTCCTGTCTCCGAAAAATCCGACCCCGACAAAAAAGAAAGACCCGCCAAGCCTTCCCCGTCCCGCTCCCTGCAGTTCCTTAAAGGGGTGGGACCGGAACGGGCGAAGCTGCTGGCTCAGATCGGTTTACATACAGTCAAGGATCTCTTCTTCTATTTTCCCCGTCGTTATGAGGACAGAAGCCTGCAATCCATTGGCGAACTTAAAGATGGAGAATTGGCCTCTGTGGCTGGAAAAGTAGTGGCCGGACAAATAGCCAGAGGGAAGCTGAAGGTGGTTAAGCTCAGCATCGAGCAGGATGGCCGCCTAGTCTATGCAGTCTGGTTTAACCAAACCTATATCCTCAAGCAATACCCCGTAGGAACCTCCGTCATTGTGACGGGAAAGGTCAGGTGGCAGCAGCGGGTGCCGGAAATCCAAGCCACCGATATTCAAAAGGCAGGAGCAGCACAGCCGGCAGCCATCCTGCCGGTCTACTCGGAAACAGCCCGTCTTTCCTCCAAAGTGATACGAACTATTGTGCAGGGAGTTTTGGAGCAGGCTCCCGAGCTGTTTCCCGAGTTTTTGCCCCCTGAGGAAGGCAAAGGATGGGTCCCCCGTGCCCAGGCCTACCGAGAGATTCATTTTCCCCGGACCTTCCACAGTCTGGGTCAAGCCCGTGAACGCCTGGTCTTTGAAGAAGTGCTCTTTCTGCAATTGTCTGTTGCCCGTTTAAGATCCGGAGTCCAAAGGGAAAACAGCCCTCAGCTTAAGAGCGGGGAGAGCCTGGTTCAGCGGTTTTTGGCGAATCTGCCTTTTGAACTGACTCAGGCCCAAAAGCGGGTGATTCAGGAAATCTTCCGGGATATGGCCAATACTCAGGGGATGGCCCGTCTGGTCCAGGGAGATGTGGGCTCAGGCAAGACAGCAGTGGCTATGGCCGCTCTGCTGATGGCTGTGGGCTCAGGCTATCAGGGGGCTATGATGGCTCCCACCGAGATCCTGGCTTTGCAGCATTATCAATCCCTGGCGGCCGCCTTTAACCCCCTGGGGCTCCATGTCGTTTGCCTTTTGGGCAGTCAGACCAAAAGCGAAAGGGATAAGATTCTTACCGAGATCGCCTACGGAAAAGCCCATGTCATCGTCGGAACCCATGCATTAATCCAGGAAAGTGTACAGTTTCACTCCCTGGGATTAGCCATCACCGATGAACAGCATCGTTTTGGGGTCAAACAGAGAACCTCTCTCCAGACCAAAGGGGAAAACCCCCATGTCCTGGTCCTGACCGCCACTCCCATCCCCCGGACCCTGGCCCTGACCCTCTATGGCGATCTCCAGCTTTCCGCTTTGGATGAAATGCCTCAGGGCCGCAAGCCCATCATGACGCGTAAATTAACTGAACGGGGCCGGCCCAGCCTGGAAAAATTCATGGAAGAGCAGATGGAAAAAGGCCGGCAAATCTATGTGGTCTGCCCGCTGGTGGAAGAATCGGAAAATGTGGATCTGATTTCAGCCACGGAGCGTTTTCAATCCTTGCAGGAGCGGTTCCCCAACCGTCGGGTAAGCCTTCTCCACGGTCGCATGAAAGGGGTTCAAAAAGAAGAAATCATGGACGCCTTCCAGAAAGGGGAGGTGGATATCCTGGTCTCCACCACGGTGGTGGAGGTAGGAGTCAATGTCCCCAATGCCACCGTGATGGTCATCGAGGGAGCGGAGCGTTTTGGCCTGGCCCAGTTGCACCAGCTCAGGGGCAGAGTGGGCAGGGGCAGCGAGCAGTCCTATTGTTTCCTCTTGTCCGATGCCAAAAACAGCCGCCGCCTGGAAGTCCTTTGTGATACTCAGGATGGTTTTAAGATTGCTGAGGAAGACTTAAAGATCAGAGGAGCCGGGGAATTGCTGGGGACCAGACAGCATGGGGTGATGGAATTGCGTCTGGCCGACTTATCCCGGGATGGCCGTCTCGTGGAGCAAGCCTATCAATTGGCTCAAAAAGTTCTTACCCATCCTGACCGTTATCCCGGAGTATGGCATGAATGTGATCAGTTTTTTTCTTTAGAAAACATTGGCCTTCATTAAATTCCAACTTCACCAGCTATTGTCGGGAATGTTTATGACCGTCTTAGACGATAATAAAAGTGAAGTGGAGTAAAAGAATGAAAGGCAGCGATGCAGGTCTGCCGTAAAAAATTAGGGAAAGAAAGAGGAGGGCTTACGCATGGCAGATACCAAACAAACGAACCAACCTGTACTCAGTGCTGCTTTAGAGCAATTCAAGTATGAAGTGGCTCAGGAAATCGGCATCGCAAATCGTAAGCACAAGAAGTTCCCCAATACCTAATCTGCGGATTCAGACAAAAGAGAGCGAAGTCATCGCTCTCTTCTTGTTATTGCATATACATCTGATACTCTTCCACACTGATACCGGGATGGAGACTCATGCCCAGGGCTCCGGCGATAATTCGGGCGGTGGTTTCAATTAGGGAATCGATTTCTTTCGGTGTGACCATGAGATTGTTGTGATAAGGATATAAAGCCTTATTAAGAATCTGCTCAAAGACTTTGGGACTGAATTCCTTGTATAGGCGGTAAAGGGACGGACTGCTCTTTAATTCATCCAAGAGGGATTCCAGGCAATTATTGGCGATAATGGCGGCATTCATGACCGTAGGAAGACCGATGGCAATGACCCGGCAGCCTAAAGTCTCTTCGTTGATTCCCGTGCGGTGGTTTCCTACACCGGCTCCCGGTGAAATTCCCGTATCGGAGATTTGAATGCTGGTCCCGATCCGTTCCAGGGAACCGGCGGCCAAAGCATCGATAGCGATCACCAGATCGGGCTTGACATGTTCCACGATGCCGCGAATGATTTCCGCCGTTTCGATGCCGGTGATGCCGAGAACTCCGGGAGCTATTGCGCTGACCTTGCGCAGTTTGCCCTGGAGCTCCGCAGGTGTATAATTAAATAAATGACGAGTGACCAGGCTTTTGTCAATGACCTGAGGCCCCAAAGCATCAGGAGTGGCATTCCAATTGCCTAATCCAACCAAGAGGATGCTGGCGTCTTCAGGCAAGTTCATCAGCTCGGAAAGTTTGTCAGATAGAGTTTTGGTAATCTCCTGGTGGATCAAATAATTGTTATCATGAACTTCCGGGACATCGATGGTGATATAAGTACCTTGGGGCCGTCCCATTTCCTGAACCCCTTGTTCATTCAAAATTTTAATCGTGGTTACTGTAGCATGTTCAAAGTCTTCTTCTTCCATGCTGACGCCAGGTACCTCGGTGTCTGCATCTCCCCTCAATAATTCATGGGCTTCAACGGCCAGATCGATAGTTACATTAAAATTGCGGAATAGATCTGCTTTTTTCAAAAGATAACCCTCCTTAAGCTATTCGATAGTTGGAACTCTGGTGAAAAAAAAATCACTGGCCCTCGCGACCAGTGACCAGAGAGGAGAAAACGAAAGGAAGAACTGGATGGGGGAAAGGTCTCGGATTAAAAAATCTCGACGACCAGTTTTAGTATTTACAGCAAAAATGCTTTTATTCAATATTTTTTAGGGAAGAATTTAGAAGATTGTGTTATACTTATGCTGAAATTAATTATATAAAGTGATAGTTTCTGGATAACCCCACTCGAAGGTCGTGAGATAATATGCGGATTATTGCCGGAGATTACCGCGGGCAGCGTCTGAAAGCTGTTCCCGGGATGAACACCCGGCCCACAGCGGACAAGATTAAAGGTGCCATTTTCAATGTGCTGCAGGAAAAGACCCCAGGTGCCCGGGTTTTGGATTTGTTTGCCGGTACGGGAAATTTAGCTCTGGAAGCTTTGTCACGGGGGGCGAAAGAAGCGGTACTTATTGAAAAAAGCCGGACGGCGCAACAAATTATTCGTGAGAATATTGACCATATGGGAGTAGAACAGGCCCGACTCATAGGGATGGATGCCTTTGCTTATCTTGAACAGCATAGAGAAGAGCGCTTTGATTTGATTTTTATTGACCCACCCTACCATCAGGGTTTGGTGGAGAAATCCTTGAAGCTGCTGGCGGATCCTTGCCGGCTTACTGACTCAGGAGTGATTATCGCCGAGACAGCCAAGGATGAAAACCTGGAGAGTTACGATCCCTTTGAAATTAAAAAAACTGGGGAATATGGAGATACAAAGATCTGGTATTTGCAAAGAATGGAATGAACAGATTGGAGAGGATAGTCTTGGAAAATGATGTTATGGCTTTGCTTGATGAATTAGAAGAAATCGTGGATCGGGGAACCAAGATACCGATGACCGGAAAAGTATTAGTGGATGATAATGTGGTTTTTGATTTGCTTGACCGGATAAGAGCAGCTCTCCCTGAGGAGCTTCAGAATGCCAAATGGGTCTTGTCGGAAAGACAAAAGATTATGGACGAAGCCCATACGGAAGCGGAACGGTTGCTGGAGCGTGGAAAAACTTATATAGAGAAAATGGCCGAAGAGAGCGAGGTTGTCAAGCAAGCTCAAGGCTATGCGGAGGATATTGCCCGTCAGGCCCAGGCTTATGCTAAAGAGGTCAAACTGGGTGCTATTCAGTACACCGATGAAATGCTCCTCCAAGTAGAGCAAAATGTGGCCGAGACCTTGCAGGCGGTTCGTCGCAACCGGGAAGAACTGCGGAGTCTGGCTAAACGGGATCAGAGGGAAAAGCCCGGCGATAAAGGAAACCCGGTGCAGGGAGAGTCTTGATTCATCTCAACTGCTTAGACCCGAAAGATGGCCCAAGGGTGTTGCTTTCGGGCCTTTTTCAGAATAGAGTATGTGCATTTTATTACAAGTGTGGTATGATGGAAATATAAAGTTATTTCGATGAATAAAAGACTCGGACTCCCAGACTGAGCAGCAGGAAACACAGCATGATGCCACAGAAGATCCAAGAGCTCATTTGCCAGGTCTCCATGAACCCAAAGGGACCGGGAGCCAGGTGCAGGTCAAAGACAGGAATCTTAATCAGGGTTAAGAAGAGCTGGCTTAAAAGAAAAGCAAAGATGGAGTGCAGGACCCTGCCGATGACAAAGGGCAGGAAGCGTAAATTCGCAGAGCCGGTAAAACTGGCGACCTGGGCAAAGGCGGATAGCCCTCCCCATCCCAAAACCCCGGCAAGCAGCCCAATCGTAAGATTAAGGCTGGAAAAAGAGTCGATGATCGAACGGCAGCCCAAGGTTGCTTCCAAGGTGCCGTTCACCAACGCGGAGACTTCCTGGCCGCTGACCAAGCCGCCGGACAGCCCGTGAATCAGAGTGCCGATGCCACCGGTGATGTGATAGGTTTCCAGCATATTCACCAGCACAGAGAAAAAGACAATAAAGCCTCCCACCACCAGGATGGTATTAACGCTTTGCCGTACAGCATCCCCGAACATTTGGCCAAAAGGCCGCGGGTCCTGACCCTGAGCTTTTCTCAGCGCTTGAAAAGCCCGGCCGAGGGAGGTGGGAGCAGGGGAGGAGGATGTTCCCCGACCCCCATAAAAGCGAAAAAGTATCCCCACTAAGATGTTGCCTAAGTAAACGGAGCCTACCAGGACGATGCCTAATTCCGGCTTGAGGAGCATGCTGGAGGCCACGGCTCCAAACATGAAGCCGGGGCTGGGATTGCAGGTAAAGGTCAGGAGCCGCTCCCCTTCTATTTGAGTGAGAGCATTTTCCTGGCAAAGCCGTGTGGTAAGGATCGCGCCAATGGGAATTCCTGAGGTAAGGCTCATGGCTACCACAAAGGAAGCCTGGCCGGGTAAACGGAATACCGGACGCATTAAAGGTTCCATCAGCACACCTAGGAAATGAACAAAGCCGGAGGCAAGAAGAAGCTCAGAAAGAATAAAGAACGGCAGCAGGGCAGGAACCACATAATTCCACCACAAAGACAGACCGTCGGCTGCCGAACGTACCACCGCCTGGGGATAATAGAACATTCCTATGGCCAAAAGAAAAAAGGGGATAACACGAAGAATAGAAGCCATATCTCACCCGCCCTTCCACATAAATATATATGGAGAAAGGGGGCTCCTTAGAAGGATTTTTGATCACAGGGGGTTGTGATGATGGAGAGAGGCTTGGTTTTGGGAGCAGGGGGAGCACGGGGGCTGGCCCACCTGGGTTTCTTGCAGGTGTTGGAAGAGGAATCCATCAAGGTGGATTGTATCGTGGGGTGCAGCATTGGTGCCGTATTTGGTGCCCTTTGGGCAGCGGGGATGGATCTCTACCGCTTGGAGCGGCTTATTACCTACCAGGGATTCAGCAAGAGGCTTTGGGACCTTGCCGTGTCCCGGGATGGCCTGGTCAAAGGGGAAAAAGTCCTTGAGGCCATGCGCCTTTTGACGAGGGATCTGACCTTCGCCGAATTGAAGATTCCCTTAGCCGTTGTCGCCACCGATCTGGAAACAGGGGAAAGGGTAGTATTACGCGAAGGCAGTGTGGCTCATGCCGTGCGGGCCAGCATCTCCATTCCCGGTATCTTCAAACCTTATCGCTATCAAGGCCGGCTTTTTGTGGATGGAGCTGTCAAAAACCGTCTGCCCATCCAAGTGGCTAAGGATATGGGGGCGAAGAAAGTATTGGCAGTGGATGTGAAAAAGGGGCTTTCCACGAAGCTCAATACGGCCATGGATGTCATGCTGCAGGCGCTGGAGATCTTAGAAGAAGAGGTTTTTTGCACCCAGAAGGAAAAGGCTGATGTACTGATCCAGCCTGAAGTCGGCCATATAGGAGTCCTGCAATTTGATTTGGCGGAGGAGGCCATCGCCTTAGGAAGAACTGCAGCAAAGTCACAACTTTCTGAAATTGTTCGTAATTTCTATTGACTCTTGAAATGCAAACGAATTATGTTAAACTTATTAAGGTGTTTTATCGTGTGAGACAGAAAGAGAGATTCACACGAAATTTTGTGTTATTTTTTAAAAGTATTAAAGAAAAAGTCGCTTTTGGGGCAAAATGAAGCAGAAGAACCTTTGCTTAAAAGAGACAAAGACAGAAAGAAAATGGGTGGAAAAGAAAAATAGGGGGTAATCAATAGTGAAGATTCTTGTGATTAACTGTGGAAGTTCCTCGCTGAAATATCAATTATTGGATATGGACACACAAACACCGATAGCCAAGGGTCTAGTGGAGCGGATCGGACTTCCGGGCGCCGTGCTGACACACCGCCCGGCTGATGGTGAAAAAGAAATTATTACGGCGGAAATTTCTAATCATACGGTAGCTATCCAATTGGTTCTGGATGCCTTAGTGAATCCTGAATATGGCGTAGTGAAAAGCCTTGAGGAAATCGGTTCGGTGGGTCACCGTGTGGTTCATGGCGGCGAGAAATTTGCCAGTTCCGTATTGATTACGGATGAAGTCATGCAAGCCCTCGAAGAGTGTATCGAATTAGCACCTCTTCACAACCCTCCCAATATTGCCGGAATTGAGGCTTGTCAAAAATTAATGCCGGGAGTGCCTCAAGTAGCTGTTTTTGATACTGCCTTTCACCAAACCATGCCCCCCCATGCCTACCTTTATGGATTGCCCTATGAACTTTATGAGAAATACAAAATCCGTAAATATGGTTTTCATGGGACTTCACATAAATATGTAAGTCAACGGGCCGCCAAGCTGCTCAATCGTCCTGCGGAAGGGTTGAAGCTGATCAGTTGTCATTTAGGCAATGGCTCCTCGATTACGGCGATTAAAGATGGCAAATCCATTGAAACCTCCATGGGCTTTACCCCTTTGGAAGGATTAATGATGGGAACCCGCTCCGGGGATTTGGATCCGGCCATTGTCTCCTTCATTCAACAAAAAGAAAACCTGTCTTCCGATGAAGTCAATGATTTTCTCAATAAAAAATGCGGAGTGCTGGGGCTTTCCGGAGTGAGCAGTGACTTTAGAGATATCGAACAAGCCCGTGATCAAGGAAACTATCGCGCCGCTTTGGCTCTCGATGTCTTTTCTCATGATGTGAAAAAATATATCGGCTCCTATGCAGCCGTCTTAAACGGTGCCGATGCCATTATCTTTACGGCCGGTTTAGGGGAAAACTCTGCGGAGATGCGGGAAGCGGTTGTCGATGGCCTGCAATACCTCGGTGCCAAACTGGATCTGGAAAAGAATAAGGTCCGCGGTAAGGAAGCTGATATTTCGGCTCCTGAGGCAACCTGCCGGGTCCTCGTCATTCCTACCAATGAAGAGTTGATGATTGCCCTGGATACTTTGGATATTATTCAGAAGGGTTAAGGAGTTTTCCTTGACAAAGAAAATCCAGCAAACTATAATAATGGTTGTGTATTGGAGTGGTCATTGTGCATATTAATGTCGCTCAAATTCGCCGTGATGAAAATGGAACTGCTCATTTTGATTTAAAGGAAGATTTTTCGGCCTTTGAGTCTGAACTTGAGGGGGTAGATTTTGTCGCTCCTGTACACGTTCAACTTCAGGTGAACAACACGGGAAAATCCTTGATTGTTAATGGGTCGATTGAGACTGAGCTTAAAGCTCAGTGCGGTCTTTGTCTCGAGCCTTTTCACTATCAGATCCATCAGGATTATGAGGATGAATGGGTTTTTGCTCCTCAAGCTACAAAAGAGCAATTGGAGACAGCGCTGGTGTTCCATAAGGATGAGATCGAACTCACCGAGCGCATTCTTGAGCAAATCGTGTTGGCCTTGCCCATGAGGTTTATCTGTTCTTCTGAGTGTCAAGGGTTGTGTCCTGTTTGCGGTGTGAATCTTAATGCAACTTCTTGTGCGTGCAGCCAAGATAAGGTTGATCCACGTTTTGCAGCCTTGGCCAACTGGCCTCGTGAAGATTGATCATTCGAAAGTTTAAAGGGGGTGTAATCAATGGGTGTTGCTCAACATCGCCAATCCAAATCCAGAGTACGTAAACGCCGGGCTATGTGGAAGTTAACTGCACCAAACCACATCGAATGCCCCCAATGCCATAAACCAAAAATGCCTCATCATGTTTGCCCAAGCTGCGGTTATTATAAAGCCAAAGAAGTTATTTCCATGGGTGAATAAGGTCAAGAGAAAGAAGCCGGAAGGGCTTCTTTTTTTTGTTTAAGTTTGTCCTGGCTATTTTCTTTGATTGGCGTTATCATATATGATAACATAATTATAAAAGGAGGGTGTGACAATGAGTAAAGCAGGTGCAGAGTTTTCCGAAGTGAAAGAACTTTTAATGAAGGACGAAGAATTCAAAGCAGAATACGAAAAGCTGAAATCGCGCTATGATGTTATTTCGCAAATCATTGAGGCGCGAACCAGTCAAAATATTACCCAGGAAGAATTGGCGCTTCGGGTTGGTACCCAGAAATCCAATATCAGCCGTCTGGAAAGCGGAACGTACAATCCATCATTGGACTTTCTGTTTAAGGTTGCACGCTCCCTTGGAAAAGAGGTACAGGTTACGTTGAAATAACAATATGAGAAGCATACAACTAAGGCATAGTCGTCTGACTGTGCTTTTTTGCATTCTCTGTCGTTTTCTTCTAAATTTTAGAGTATCCTGAGTCCTAAAGGGTTACTGCTTGTCATCAGAATCATCCTGATCTATAATATTAGTACCAGGTCGTAAAATAAGCAAAGTTGGTGGTATTATGACAAGACATCATAAACATGAACGCCATCAAGCGTTACGAGAGGAAATCGACAAGAATCCATTTTCTACAGATGAAGAGCTGGCCAGGCATTTTGGGGTAAGCGTCTCCACCATTCGTTTGGATCGGACGGAACTCAGTATTCCTGAGCTGCGGGAACGGACCAAGGCTGTGGCTCATGAAGCTTATGACACCTTGAAGTCTTTAGGCGAGGCTGAGCTGGTTGGGGAGCTCCGGGACCTCCATATTGGGGAATCAGGCTCCACCCTGCTCAAGATTGAAGAATCCATGGTGTTAAGCAAAGCACGGGTCACCCGGGGACATCATCTGTTCGCTCAGGCCAATTCCTTGGCCATTGCCCTGGTGGATGCGGAGATCGTGGTCACAGGAAGCGTAGATATGAAGTTCCTGCGTCCGGTCCGTTATGGAGAAACGGTCTTGGCTGAAGGAAAAGTCCTGCGCCGCAAAGGGAATAAATACTGGGTGGAGATTACAGCCCATGTCAACCAGGATCTTGTTTTGACCGGAACTTGGGTAGTATTTGCCGTGGAAAAGCCCTTGGAAGTGTAAGAAGGGGGAGTTAATGTGATGAGAATCGCTGTAGACGCCATGGGAGGGGATCATGCCCCGGCCGAGATCGTCAAAGGAGCACTGCGCAGTATTGAACAGTTTGATATAGAGGTCATTTTGGTCGGGCAGCCGGAGCGCATCAAAGAATATCTGCCTCAGGGTGAATTGCCGGCTAAGGTGCGCATCAAAGAAGCCACTGAGGTGGTGGAGATGGATGAGCACCCGGCCCAGGCCGTGCGCAGGAAAAAGGATTCCTCCATCGTGGTGGCCACCCGTTTGGTGAAAGAAGGAGAAGCGGATGCCCTGGTCAGCGCGGGAAGCACAGGGGCCCAAATGGCTGCCTCCTTGCTTGGTTTGGGCCGGATCAAAGGGATTGACCGCCCGGCCATCGTGACCGTGCTGCCCACCTTAGAAGGAGGAAAGCTCCTCCTTGATGTGGGAGCCAATCCCGATGCCAAACCGGAACATCTCCTCCAGTATGCCATGATGGGAAGCATTTATGCCGAGAGCATTCTGGGTATCCAAAACCCCAAAGTGGGGCTTTTAAATATTGGTACAGAAGAAAGCAAAGGCAATGAACTGACTCAGGCCACCTATCCCCTTCTCCAGAAGGCTCCCTTGAACTTTATCGGCAATGTGGAAGGCCGGGCCATACCTTATGGTCAGGCGGCGGATGTGGTGGTCTGTGAAGGCTTTGTAGGCAATGTGGTGCTCAAGACCACCGAAGGGCTGGCAGGAGCGTTATTTCAACTGATTAAAGAGAAGATAACCGCCACACCCCTGCGCAAACTGGGGGCTTTGGCCATTAAACCCGGCTTGAAAGAAATCGCTAAAATGATGGATTATGCAGAATATGGGGGAGCGCCTCTGCTGGGTGTGAATGGCATCAGCATCATTTCCCATGGCAGTTCCAACGAGAAAGCCATATTTAATGCCATCCGCGTCGCTAAAGAATGTGTGGAGAGCGGTTTCATTGAGGAGATTAAAAAAGAGCTGCCGCGATTTACCGCTGCACAGGAGTAGACTGTGATCGATTACTGTACTTAAGAAAGAAGGAAGCAGCATGGTTAGTGTTGGAATCGTGGGCACAGGTTCCTATGTACCCGATAAGGTCTTGACGAATTTTGATCTGGAGCAGATGGTGGACACCAATGATCAATGGATAGTGAGCAGAACGGGGATTAAGGAGCGGCATATTGCCGGGCCTGAGACTCCGGTATCCGAGCTTTGCTACCAGGCGGCGGTGCGAGCCTTAGCAGACGCCAAACTCGTTCCGGAAGAGCTGGACTTGGTGATCGTCGCCACCATAACTCCTGATTTTGTGTTTCCGGCGACAGCTTGCCTGGTGGCGGAACGTCTGGGAGCCAAAAAGGCGGCAGGTTTTGATCTGCAGGCCGCCTGCACGGGATTTTTGTACGGAGTAGCAACTGCCGCTCAATTTATTGCTTCCGGTATCTATAAAAATGCCCTGGTGATTGGCGGGGAAACCTTAAGCAAGATCTTAAACTGGGAAGATCGGGGGACCTGCATCCTGTTTGGAGACGGGGCCGGTGCGGCAGTGCTGCAGCCGGTGGAAGAGGGCTATGGCTTCCTGGGTTATGACCTGGGTATGGATGGTGCGGGGGGCAATCTTTTGACCATGCCGGGAGGGGGCTCCATGCACCCTGCTTCCGCAGAAACCGTGGCCAAAAAAATGCACACCATCCAGATGGCCGGCAGTGAAGTGTTCAAATTTGCCGTCCGCATCATGGGTGAAACTGCCTTAAAAGCTCTGGACAAGGCAGGTTTAGGGATTGGCGATGTGGATTGTCTGATTCCCCATCAGGCCAACACCCGCATTGTGGATGCGGCAGTCAAACGGCTGGGGATTGATGCCGGGAAAGTCGTGGTCAACCTGGACCGCTATGGGAATATGTCGGCGGCTTCCATCCCGGTGGCTCTGGATGAAGCAGCGCGGAGCGGCCGTTTAAACTATGGAGACATTATGGTCATGGTGGGCTTTGGCGGAGGCTTAACCTGGGGAGCCGCTGTTGTGAAGTGGTCCAAGAGAGGGGTTTAGTTAATGATTAAAACGAGACTTTGTGATCTCATCGGCATTGAGTATCCTGTTTTTCAAGGAGGCATGGCTTGGACTGCTACCGGTGAACTGGCGGCGGCGGTGTCGGAAGCGGGAGGATTAGGCATTATAGGTGCCGGCCAGGCTCCGGCGGATTGGCTGCGTCAGGAAATTCATAAGATTAAAAAGGTAACAGACAAACCTTATGGTGTCAATGTCATGCTCATGTCTCCTTTTGTCGAGGATGTCATGCAAGTGATTGTGGAGGAAAGGGTTCCCGTCATTACCACAGGGGCGGGCAATCCGGGAAAATACATCCCCATGCTCAAAGAGGTGGGGACGAAGATCATTCCGGTAGTGGCTTCGGTGGCGTTGGCCAGACGTCTGGAAAAAGCCGGAGTGGACGCTCTGATCGCTGAAGGTATGGAATCCGGCGGCCATATCGGCGAAATCAGCACCTTGCCTTTGGTGCCTCAGGTGGTGGATGCGGTAAGCATTCCTGTGATTGCCGCCGGGGGGATTTATGATGGACGGGGAATGGTGGCAGCCCTGGCTTTAGGGGCAGAGGGTGTGCAAATGGGAACCCGCTTCATGTGTGCTGAAGAATGCACCATTTCCCCGAAGGTTAAAGAAATGATCCTCAAGGCCAAGGATCGGGACACCGTGGTGACAGGACGCTCCACAGGCCATCCTGTCCGCTGCCTGGGCAATAAACTGACCAGGGAGTTTGAGCAGCTGGAGAAAGAGGGAACAGATCCGGAAGTCCTGGAAAAAATGGGTGCGGGCAAACTGCGTCTGGCCATGGTGGAGGGCGATACTCAGAATGGCTCCGTGATGTCCGGGCAAATCGCCGGAGCAGTCCAGAAAATCGAACCGGCGGCAAGCATCATTCAGGATGTAATGCAAGGAGCTGAGCAGGAGCTGGCCCGGCTCAGCCAGCGCTTTGGCAGATAGGGGAAAGGAGCAGCGGATTTGGCGAAAATAGCATGCATTTTCCCCGGTCAGGGCTCCCAATACGTAGGCATGGGCAAAGAACTTTTTGCCACCCCTGGGGGCCAGGAAGTGCTGACGATTGGACAGCGTGTTCTTGGGGAAGAATTTATAAGGATCCTCCTGGAAGGACCGGAGGAGGAATTGAAAAAAACCGCCCATACTCAGCCCGCCATCCTCTTGACCAGTATAGCGGCTTGGCGGGGGCTGCAGGAGACCGGGATTCGTCCTGATTACTTGGCCGGCCATAGTCTGGGCGAGTATTCAGCCTATACAGCGGCGGGGAGTCTTTCCCTTGAAGAGGCCTTAAGGGTTGTGCGCCGCCGGGGAGAACTGATGCAGGCGGCTGTTCCCGAAGGCAAGGGTGCCATGGCTGCCATTCTCGGCTTGGAGAATGTTAAGGTGGAGGAAGCCTGCCGCCAAGCACGGGAAGAAGGCGGTTGGATCGTTGGCCCGGCCAATTATAATTCTCCGGGGCAGGTCGTGATCTCCGGCGAGACCGATGGAGTGCAGAAAGCCTGCCACTATGCTAAAGACCTGGGGGCCAAACGAGCCCTGCCTTTGGCAGTCAGCGGTCCTTTTCACTCTCCCTTGATGGCGGAAGCCGGCAAGGAGCTGCGTCAGGTGCTGGAAGGGGTAGCTTGGCAGGACCCCAGTGTGCCTGTGCTTGCCAACATTGATGGGCAAGAAGTCAGGGAGCGCGGCATGATTGTGGAGAGTCTGGTGCGGCAAGTCAGCGGGGCTGTGCTTTGGGAGCAATCCATCCGCTATCTGGGCGAACAAGGGGTTGACACCTTTATCGAGCTGGGTCCGGGGAAGGTTTTAACAGGACTGGTTAAGAAAATTCTCCCCGGTGTGACCCTGATTAATGTAGAAGATTCTTCTTCTTTAGGAAAAGCTACTTGCATATTTAAAGGAGAGTAGATAAAATGTTGCTGAATAATAGCGTAGCCATTGTCACCGGAGGAAGCCGCGGCATTGGACGTGCCATTGCCTTGGAACTGGCTCGTGCCGGGGCTAAAGTGGTGGTGAACTATGCCGGACATGGGGAAAAGGCGGAAGAAACCCTGAGCCTGATTCAGGAAGCAGGTGGAGAGGCTTTGGCAGTTCAGGCTGATGTCAGCCAAGGTGAAGATGTGGAACGGCTGATTCAGACCACCCTTAAAACCTATGGCAAGATCGATATTCTGGTCAATAATGCCGGAATTACCCGTGACACCTTGCTGCTGCGGATGAAGGAAACAGATTGGGATGCGGTGCTGGATACCAATCTCAAAGGGGTTTTCTTATGCACGAAGGCGGTCAGCAAGTCCATGATGAAGCAACGCTCCGGAGTTATTATCAATATCTCCTCTGTGGTCGGTATTACCGGCAATGCGGGACAAGCGAATTACGCGGCGGCCAAAGCGGGAATCATCGGCTTTACCAAATCCATCGCCAAAGAGCTGGGCTCCCGTGGCATCCGGGTCAATGCGGTGGCTCCGGGGTATATTTCTACAGATATGACGGAATCCTTAGGAGAAGAGGTCCGGGAGCAGGTCATGACCCAGATTCCGCTGGGCAGAATGGGTCAGCCTGAAGATATAGCCAGGACGGTTGTCTTTTTGGCTTCACCGGCCGCTTCCTACATCACTGGGCAAACCTTGGCCGTAGACGGCGGCATGGCTATGTAATTTTTTCAGCGAACCTTGAGAGGAGGTGAACAGGCAGCATGAGCGTTTTTGACAAAGTGAAATCAATCGTAGTGGATCAACTTGGGGTAGAAGAAGATGAAATTACATTAGAAACCACCTTCGCAGATCTGAATGCGGATTCTCTGGATATCGTTGAACTTATTATGGCTCTTGAAGAAGAATTTGATCTCGATATTCCCGATGAGGATGCAGAGAAAATTCGTAATGTCGGTGATGCAGTAAATTACATCAAGGAAAACCAATAAGACTCAAGGTCCCCTAAGTACATAGAGAGTCCCGTAGAATACTGCGGGACTTTCTTTTAAAGCTCTCTTCCTGCCAATTCCCAAGGGTGAGTCAGAAGCTGATTTTAGTATCAGGTCCTAATTTACTGTCCCGGCGACAGCCTTGCCCCTGGCATTGAGAAGGTTAATATATAAGAATGAAATGAAGCATCACTGTGGAAAATATCGGTATCATAATGCTTTGGATTTGAATGGAGGAACTTAAGTGAAAATTCCAGAACTCCGCATCGCCCATCATATAGCTAAGATGCCTGTAATTCAAGGAGGAATGGCGGTTAGAATATCCATGGCTCCTTTAGCAGCGGCTGTTGCTGAGGAAGGTGGAATCGGCTTGATTGCCGGAAGTGGTTTGAGCGTTGAAGAATTAAAGCAGGAAATCAGAGAAGCCAGGAAGCGCACCAAGGGGATTATCGGGGTGAACATCATGTTTGCGGTGCGTGAGTTTGCTCAGCTTGTCAAAGCAGCCTTTGATGAAAAGATTGACCTGCTGGTTTCCGGGGCAGGTTTTTCCAGAGATATGTTCACCTGGGGCCAGGAAGCGGGAATCCCTGTGGTGCCCATCGTGTCTTCCGCCAAGCTGGCCCGCTTATCCGAAAAGCTCGGTGCGGCGGCGGTGATTGTGGAAGGACATGAAGCGGGCGGACATTTAGGGACCGAACGCCCGATGCGGGAGATTCTGCCTGAGGTTAAGGAAGCTGTGAAGATCCCCGTTATTGGCGCGGGGGGAGTCATGGATGGCCAAGATGTGGCGGAGGTTCTGCGCTTAGGGGCTGACGGAGTACAAATGGGCACCCGTTTTGCCCTCAGTACCGAGAGCAGCGCCGCTCCGGAATGGAAGCAGCATCTCCTCGATGCTCAGGCAGAGGATATGGTCATTGTCCATAGCCCCGTGGGTCTGCCGGGGCGGGGCATCCGCAATCCCTTTACCGAGGCCCTGGCGGCAGGGAAGAATGTCCGGCGGATCGGCTGCGACCAATGCCTCAAGCATTGTGAGCGGAATTTTTGCATCATGGAGCGTCTGATCAAGGCTCAGCAAGGGGATATGAAAGAAGGCCTTGTCTTCTCAGGAGCTCATTATTCCCGCATCAAAAAAGTTTTATCGGTCCATGAGATCTTTGAAGATATTCGTGAACAAATACTCCGGGTCTAGACAAGGATTGAGCTACTTTACTGACAGTGGGATTAAAGGAGGATAAAGATGGAAAAGCAACGAGCGGTTATTACAGGAATGGGTGTGGTATCCCCGGTTGGGAGTAACCTGGAAACATTCTGGAACAGCTTAATTACCGGACAATCAGGGATAGACTTTGTCACTCGTTTTGATGTGGGGGATATGCCCACAAAAGTAGCGGGGGAGATTAAGGATTTTGAGCCTACGGATTGGCTGGATCGTAAAGAAAGCCGCCATATGGATCGCTTTACCCAGTTGGCTATGGCTGCGGCTAAAATGGCCGTCCAGGATTCCGGGTTAAATCTGGACCAGGTCAATAAGGAAAGGGCCAGCTGTATTGTGGGAACCGGAGTAGGCGGGGTCACCACCCTGGAACAGCAGAAAGAAGTCCTCATGAATAAAGGGCCGGGAAGAATCAGCCCCTTCTTTATTCCTATGCTGATCTCCAATATGGCTGCCGGTCATATTTCTCTTGAATTCGGCCTTCAGGGCTCCAGCTTAAGTGTGGCCACCGCCTGCGCCTCGGCTACCAATGCCATCGGTGAGGCCATGCGCCTTATCGAGCATGGCTATGCCGATGTGGTGCTTTGCGGCGGCACGGAAGCACCTATTGTACCTTTGGCTTTTGCGGGCTTTTGTGCCATGAAAGCCATGTCCACGGAGAAGGAAAATCCCCGGGAAGCCTGCCGTCCTTTCGACGCCAGAAGGTCGGGGTTTGTCATGGGTGAAGGAGCGGGGATCCTGGTTTTAGAATCCCTGGAGCATGCCCAAAAGCGGCAGGCCAGGATTTACGCTGAGCTTTCCGGATATGGCAGCACCTGTGACGCCTATCATATCACCTCTCCGGCGCCGGGAGGAGCAGGAGCCATCCAATCCATGCAAATGGCCTTGGCAGGGGCTGAGGTGCGGCCGGAAGAAGTGGATTATATCAACGCCCATGGCACCGGAACCAATGCCAACGACTCGGCGGAGACCGCAGCGATTAAAGCCCTCTTCGGGGAAGCGGCGCCAAAGGTGGCCATCAGCTCCACCAAGTCCATGACCGGTCATTTGTTAGGAGCGGCAGGAGCTATCGAAGCCATCGCCTGCGCTTTAACCATTAAGCACAGCATGATTCCACCCACCATAAACTATGGAGAACCTGACCCGGAATGCGATTTGGATTATGTTCCCAATACCCCCCGGCCAAAAGAAGTTCAAGTTGCCTTATCAAATACCTTTGGTTTTGGAGGACATAATGCTACAATTGTATTAAAACGTTATTAGGTGAGTAAGGAGTATGAGCGGTGGAAAAAAAACATCAGGGTACAGCAAAAACAACTAAGCATAATCTGCAGGGGAATAAACGTCATAAGTATCATGCCGATACTTTGCAGCGGATTCCTACAGGAATAGGTTTAGCAAAACGGTTGGAGTTGGATGAGCCCCCCAATCGCTTGTTCACGACTGCTTTAACCCACCCCTCGTATTTGTTTGAGAATCCACAATCCGGTCTGGAGAACAACCAAAGGCTGGAGTTTCTGGGTGACGCCATTCTGGATTTCGTGGTAGCGGAGTACCTTTACCTGAGTTATCCGGAGCGGCCTGAAGGAGAATTGACGAAGATGCGGGCGGCGGTGGTTAATGAGAGCACCCTGGCCCGCACCGCCAAGAAGATCCGGCTGGGGGAAGAATTGCTCCTGGGTAAAGGAGAACAGGTCTCAGGGGGCAGGGAAAGGCCTTCCATCTTAGCCGATGCCTGGGAGGCTATCGTGGGGGCTGTCTATTTGCAGTATGGCTTCCAAGAAGCGAGGAGAGTGGTTCTGACCTTGCTGAAGGAAGAAATTGCCGAAGTAGCCCAAGGCAACTATGGCGATTATAAGACCATGCTCCAGGAAAAAGCCCAGCGGGAAGAGACGGAAGTAACCTATCGCATCCTGGCCGAGGAAGGCCCCGATCATAATAAGCGCTTTACAGCCGGGGTGTTCCTCCAGGGAAACCTGCGGGGCAAGGGCATCGGACGGACCAAAAAGGAAGCCGAACAACGGGCAGCCCAACAAGTTTTAGATGAGTTTGGAGGGGAGAACAATGGCTAAAGCCGATACTCTCCCTGTTTTCTTGAAATCCATTACAATCCAAGGGTTTAAGTCCTTTGCGGACAAAGTGAAGCTGGAATTAGGGCAGGGCTTGAGTGTGGTAGTGGGGCCCAATGGGAGCGGCAAAAGCAATGTGGCCGATGCCATCCGCTGGGTTCTGGGGGAACAGAGCGCCAAAAACCTCAGGGGCAGCAAGATGGAGGATGTCATTTTCTCCGGCAGCAGTGTGCGGCGCCCGGTGGGGATGGCCGAGGTCTCCTTATTTTTTGATAACTCCACGGGGATTTTTCCCCTGGAGTATCAGGAAGTGATCATCACCCGCAGAGTCTATCGGGACGGAGAGGGACAATATTTTATCAACCGCTCCTCCTGCCGCCTTAAGGATATCCATGAACTTTTTATGGATACCGGTGCGGGCAAAGAAGGGTTTTCCATTATTGGTCAAGGCCGGGTCGAGGAGATTCTCAATCTGCGCTCCGAAGAACGGCGCACCTTGATCGAAGAAGCTTCAGGAATAACCAAATACCGCATGCGCAAACGGGAAGCACTTAAGCGTTTGGATGAAACGGAACATAATTTAGAGCGGATCAGGGATATCCTGGCCGAGATCGAAGGGCAATTAGGACCTTTGGAAGAGCAAGCCACC
The DNA here is from genome assembly GCF_007830365.1 of Desulfitobacterium sp. LBE. Lineage (NCBI taxonomy): Bacteria > Bacillati > Bacillota > Clostridia > Eubacteriales > Desulfitobacteriaceae > Desulfitobacterium > Desulfitobacterium sp. LBE. The sequence goes on from NZ_VLKD01000001.1 coordinate 5,044,144, forward strand.
ATAGCCAGGGAAGCGGTGGAGTTGACCACGGAACAAAAAGCCCTGGAAATTGAGATAGTGGCCTTTGATTTAAAAGAAGTTCGCCATAAGCTGACAACCTCCGTTCAGGAAACGGAAGAACTTCAGTCGGCCATCGCTGCGGCGGTAGCGGATCTAAGCCAGAAGGAAAGCGAGATTCTCGGCAACAAAGTAAAGCTCAATCTTCTGGATGAGCAGATCCAGAAGCAGCAGGAAACCACCTACCAATTGGATCAAGCAGTCAACCAAATCGTTCAGGAGTTGCGGCTCCGCCAGGAGCGGGAAGGCTACCTCGGCGAGCAGATTAACCGTGTCACCACAGAACTCTCCAGCCATGAGGAGAAGGTTCGCCAGAGTACAGAACAGCTCAGAGCCTTGGAGGACAGAAAAGCCCTCTTACATAAGACCTTGGAACAGGCTAATCAGGCTTTGGCGGCGGATGAACAGCGCTTGGCTGAAGCTAAAGCCAGGAATGGCTTAGAGGAAATTGACATCCTCAGGGGCGGCCTCTCTCATCTGCAGAGCAAGCTGGCTGAATCTACCGCAGAATTAAGCCGCCTTACCCATCAGTTGGCTACCCTGAATTCAACCCATGAGCAATTGATTAAAGAAAAAAAGGATAAAGAAGCAGCCCTGCTCTCTCATGAGCAGCAGGAGACCCAGGTTCAGGAGCAGCTTAAAGCCCAGGAAGGGCTGCAGACGGATATCCGGCACCAGACGGAGAGGGCCCATCAGGAGATAGCCCAGCTCCGCGAGCAGAGCAGAGCAGGGCAGAGAGAGCTCCAGGAGCTGAACCGGGACCTGGAGAAAAAATCAGCCCGCTATCATGCCCTGAAGAACCTGGAAGACTCCCTGGAAGGCTATCAACGGGGTGTCCGGGAGCTGATGCTGGCCAAGAAAAAAAACCAGCCTTCCTGCGGGGACCTCTGCGGCACCCTGGCGGATCTCCTTCAGGTTGAAGAGCGTTATGAGGTCGCCATCGAGGTGGCCCTGGGGGCAGGCATTCAAAATATCGTTACGGAAACGGAACGAGGCGCCAAGGAAGCCGTTCACTATCTGAAAAGCCACAATCTGGGCCGGGCTACTTTTTTACCCCTGGATGTGATTCAAGGGGGCAAGGCCACTGTGGCCAAAGAGGCCGCCCAGGACCCCGGCTTTATCGGCGTGGCGGTGGATCTTATCACCTTCGCCGAAAAATACCGCAAGGCTTTTGAATCCCAATTGGGGAGAACCCTCATCGTCACGGATATGGAGGCGGCCACCCGGGTGGCCAGAGCCTCGGGATATCGCGCCCGCATCGTGACCCTGGAAGGGGATCAGGTTCACCCTGGCGGCTCCCTGACCGGGGGAAGCCTGCAAAGAAAAGGCTCCAATCTCTTGGGACGTTCCCGGGAAATCCAGGAACTCCGGCAGGAGTGCGAAGAGAGACGTACCCAGCAAAAGGAACTGGAGCTCAAAGCAGGGGCTCTCAGCATCCAGATCCAAAAAGGTGAGGAAAACCTTAAGCATCTGATGGCTGAAGAGCAGGAGCTTAAATCCGCTCTGGCCGTGTTAAGAACTCAGGAGCTTAATCTCCGGGCCCAGGCCCAAAGGATTCGTGATGAAATAACCGCCGTAACCATCCGTGTGGCCGGGATAGAGCAGGAACGGGGTGAGCTGCAAAGCCATAAGGCCCTGGAGGCAGAAGAGCAAAGCAAGCTTACAGACAGCATCCAAGAGGCTCAGGAAGCCTTGGCCCGGCAGGAAGAAAAGAATCGCCAGGCCAGCCAGGAGATGGAACAGCTTCAGGAAAGACTGACCCAAACCAAGGTGCAGGCGGCTAAGTGGGAGCAGGAGCTCAAGCAGGCTGTGGAGCGCCTGGTCCAGGATCAGGCCCTGCTGGGGGAGAATAAGCATCTCCTGGAGCGCAAGCGCAAGGACTTGCAGGATTTAGAAGAGAGCAAAGCCCGTCTGGCCTTCGAGCAGGGGGACTGGGAGAGCCGCCGCAGGGAAGCAGGAGAGCAGCAGCAGCAAGCCCAGGAGGTCCTCATCGCTTTGCGCAAAGAGCGGGAGGTCCTATCCAAGGAGCTGATGGATCAGGAAGGTCTCGCCCAAAAGAAAAGGCAGGAACAGCAGACCCTGGAACAAAAGCTGCATAACCTGGAGCTGAAGACGGCCCGCTGGGATGCCGAATGGGAAACCGGCTCCAAGCGTTTGCTGGAAGAATTCGATATGACCTGGGATGAGGCTCAAGCCTACCAAAGTGAAAGAAACCGTACCGAGCTGGCGGCCAGAGTCCAGGAGATTAAACTGCGGATGGAGCTGCTGGGCCCTGTGAACCAGGCGGCCATTGAAGAATATCCGAAGCTCCAGGAGCGCTACGATTTTCTATCGGTGCAAAAGCAGGATCTGGAGGAGGCCAATGAATCCCTCCAGCAACTCATTGCCGAACTGGATAAGACCATGTCGGAACGTTTTGAAGAAGGGTTTATAGCGGTCAACGAAGCCTTTAAAGTAGTCTTCAAAGAGCTGTTCAACGGAGGCTATGCAGAACTTCGCTTAGTAGACCCGGCCAATCTTCTGGATACGGGGGTAGAGATCATCGCCCAGCCCCCGGGAAAAAAGCCCCAGCTGCTGTCTCTCCTTTCCGGAGGAGAGCGTGCTCTGACAGCCATCGGACTGCTCTTCGCCCTGCTTAAGGTGAAGCCCAGCCCCTTCTGTGTCCTTGATGAAATCGAGGCTTCCCTGGATGACGCTAATGTCAACCGCTTTGCCCAATACATTCACCGCTTATCAGACTCCACCCAGTTCCTGGTCATCTCGCACCGCAAAGGAACCATGGAAGCAGCCGATGTCCTCTATGGCATCACCATGGAGGAGTCGGGTGTATCTAAGCTTCTGTCCGTTCAGCTGGAAGGACAGGACAAGGATACCAGGACAGCTTGAGAGGATTGCGGGAGTTGGGATGGGTTTAGATAGGCCTGATGATTGTCTTTAGTTGGAGATATTAAGGGATAGATTTAAGTTGAAAAGGATGCTTCTCTTTTAAAGAGGGCATCTTTTGGTTTTTTAAAGATAATAAAATATATGTAATGTAACCTGAGTCGCATTATTATCGGTATTGCCGCTAGAGCATGAGATAATGAGGCTGATGTAATCGGCCTTACTGCATAAGTATGAGTTTTTATTGTCATGATTCAGCAATCTGTTAAAATGAGTTGAAAAAGTATTCTGTTTGTTTCAATTAAGCCGATCTTCCACTTATTATTGACATTTTTTCACAAGAAGGAATTGATAAAAATTGGGAGAAATATTATAAAAATAGAGATATTTAAAATTAAAATGAGGAAATATGAACCTGGAAAAGAACTTACAGCTATTCAAATGATTAGAGAGCACACAAGTACACGGAGGAGGGGTAGATTTTGTGGCCATGGAACCGCTTAAAGGATGAGACTTTCTACGAGGATTTATGTTATAAATACTATGAGCGGATTTATCTATACTGCTTAAGGAGAGTTAAAGGGCAGGAGGAACTCTTAGATCTGGTAGAGGAGTGCACCCAAAATACATTTTTGGAAGCAAGGAAGCAGCTTGCAAAATTAGTAAACCATCCGAATGTGGAAGGATGGTTATATACTACGGCACGGAATCTGGTCAATAACTCCTTTAGAAGTATGTACACCAAGAATAAATATGAAATCAGTATGGATAATGATCATATCTTGGAAGCTTGGGCGCGGATGGACAACGAATTGGAGGAACTCTTCAATGGCACTGCCGATTTGGACAAACTTTGCGAAGAGATTTTAGAGGGACTTCAAGCCGATGAGTATGAGCTTTATCGTGATTACTTTAAAAATAATATGTCCGTTTCAGAGCTTGCCGGGAAACATGAGATTTCCGCCACAGCAATGACGACCCGGATTTATCGGCTAAAAAAGAAAATTAAAAAAAGTGTTCGTATTCATTTTGAAAAGTGAACTAAAATTTTGTAGTCACTGTGATTTAATACAGTCTTTGTAATGTATATAAATGGAAGGTTGAAAAAGAAAGGGAGAAAATTATGGCTAAAGAACGGGATTCCCTTGATGTTATTAGTGATAAAGAAATTATCAGGAAGATACTCTCCGAAAAGGAAAGTGACGTTCTTGAAAAAGAAAAGCTATATCGTATTTTATATGAGGCATCGGCGGTGGATGAGGTCAGTATGGACACGGATTTGATCGACGAATGTATAAAGGCCATTAACTTGATTGAAGGAAAAGAAGAATATCTTTCCGAAGAGAAAATGAAAACCATGCGCCAGAATGTCGATCAAGCTTATAAGGAATGGCAGAGCAGCCAGCATAAAACCTTAGTGGGAAAAAGGATCGCTCAGGTTGCCGCAGCCTTTATTTTGATTTTTTTCACATCCTCTACAGTGGCCAGTGCTTTGGGCTATAATCTTTTCCAATCTGTAGTGAATTGGGGGAAAGATACGTTTAACTTATCGACTCAAAGTCAGCCGGTAGAAGAAGGTAATTCCAATGTCGCCGAGATGAAAACCTATAGCAGCATTCAGGAGGTTATTAAGGATATCCCGGTAAAGCCGCTCTTGCCTCAATGGGTTCCGGAGGGATTTGTCTTTAAGTATGGCGAGACTTTTAAATTACAGAATCACAGCAAGGCGTTATTATACTTTCAGGAAGATTCAGGCAAGGTTATTGTTTTTGACCTGAGTATCTACGTCGAAGGGGAGCAAGCAGTTGCGGACACTAACTTTGAGAAGGACGAAAATCTGGTAGAAGTTTATGAAAAAGATAATATAAAACACTACATTCTTCGCAACCTCGGTCAAACTCAGGCGATTTGGAGCCACAATAATACTGTCTATAATATTAGCGGCGATATCTCAGCGGATGAGCTAATTAAAATTGTTGACTCAATGAATTAATATGATTTTAGAAATCTAATTGAGAAAAGCAGGAGCGGTTGATATGCTTCTGCTTTTCTCATGGTTCCGTATAAACCTCGTTTTTGGGTTTTGAAAATAGCTAACTTATTCTATTAGTTGGCAGTCACTGGTTGGGAGGTAACGATCTTTGTCTCCTCCCCTCCTGCATTGGCAACGTAAAACTCAACATAGCTTCGATATTGTGTTCCAGGAGTTCCGTTATAATAACAGGCATAAGCATAAGTGCCGGTATTATAGAGGTAATCGTCTTTTGCGATGGTGTGGATAGACTGCCAGTAGCCATTTCTTAGCGTTTGAACTTCTATGGTTTTGACCCCAAGCTGATCAACGATTCTTGTAGCACCCAGTATATTTTCCAGATAGAGCTTTCCATTTCCTTGGGCTTGTACGATGGCGCTTGTTGAACGGATGTATAAACTTGCCTGAGGAGTATGAGCATTATTCCCAGCTGCGTAGGAAGTAAAGGGGGCCATCGTACAAAGTATTACGGAGAGAAACACAACAATAAGCTTTTTCATTAGTAACATGATTTTAACCTCCAGATATTCTTTTGTAAACATAGTCTGTTTTCGTAGAGAGAATTTCTTCACTCAGGTTTGAGGCTGCCCGCCGGGTGGGCAAAGTATCACGCTCCTTCTGGAATTTATTCCATCAATTTAGAAATCAAATGAAGTAAAAGTTTAGCTGGGCTAGCATTCTATCTGTAGCTTTTTGCAGTTACTTCTCTACTGTATACATTACCTAAGAAACGCAAAATCACATTTTTTTTAAAAGATTATTTTCATTAACCTTAGCCATCGATCATAATGAGCTAATTGCTACAGAAGAACCCTTTCGACCGTTTCCCGTACTGTTAGTTTAATTTCCACAAGTGTTAATGGATGCTATTCGCGGCGTTGAATCTATGAATTAATATTCTGTAAAAGTGTGGAAAAACGCTGTAATTTGTTGAAATATGTTTGAAAGTTTTAATGCTCATATAGATGTGATTTTGTTCATCTTATGTAATGTATAAGGTAAAGGAGATATTTATTGTTCAAGGAAAGGGCTCCCATTCAGTCAACCTTTCTGTATCTTACATCCTAAAGTCTCGTGATTTTATATCTAGGTCGGAAGTTTGACGCCCATAGCATCATAGACAGCCTGTTGCTTGCCGGTAATCTCTCCGAATATAAGCTCGGTTACCCGGTTGTTGGTACAACTCAATGATATCCAGCTCGTTCAGCAGTTCCTGCATACTATACTTTGAATTGAGTTTCTTTTCATCCATTACTTTCTTTATGTAGCACAGATAGATCAGGGCAACGAACTGTAAAAACCACGATCCACGAAGAGCTTTATCTTATCCAGTTTAAGAAATGTGATATCCTTCAGATGGCTTGCTATGGTTTTGACATCGGATACATTGTCCGGCAGTTTTCTGTAATAAGCAGGAAGGCCTGACTGTTCCCCCAGCAGCAGGGCCAGATTAGTTTGGGGGAGACGGTCACCTTCTTTATTCTTTCCGTATTTGACCTGTCTGATCAGCTCCGAGCAGGATGAAATGCTTGTGATGTCAAAGGCCAGAAACTCCGTTTCCAGGCGACGTCCGGCCTGCAGGCTGAAGAATTTCATCTTTTCTGCCTCGCCAATAGAAGCCAGGAGTTCACTGCTTCTCTGGGAAGGAATATCCCTGCCTTAAGGATGTCTGTGAGTACGGTTCCACTTCTGGAACCGGTACAGAGGGCGGCTTTCCAGGATCAGATAATAGATGATGGAGAGCATCTGTTTATAAGAACCCGGGAGGCATAGCTTAAGATCATGAGTAATGCCGGTCATCTCACCAATCTGGTCAAGGAGATAAACCGCCCCATAGAACTGACGGAGACGCTTATCCACAGGAACGGAGCCTGGCTGCATAGTTTCTTTAGCCTTTTTCAGTTCCTGCTGTAAGAGATACTTTTTATTAGGTATGAATTCACCCTTTACATTCTTGCCAATATAAATACGCTTGTGAGCGCCACGCTTTTTCTGGGTATCCCAGTAAGGCAGATCCTCGTAAACGTATTCTGTTCTGTTAATGATCTGTGTTCCTCTGGTCAATACAACACCCTCCATAGATATATTTATATCTATGTTCGGATGATGTCTACTCTTTCTATTAGTGATTATTAAACGGTTTCTGCAATCCTATATAGATATAAATCTCCGGGATTACAGTTTCCAACAAATTGTTGGAAACTCAATCTAAAATGAAGGAAGATCGAAGGGGGGATAGACATTATTAAATCAAAGCAGCATTACTTAAAAAAGTGAAGGGAGGTGTGAAGATGAGGGACACCAGCCTGCCAGGGCGGGTTCTATGAACTTACGAACTGGAAGGACTGGAGTAAGTAAGATATTTCCTTGCGGATAGGCAGGACGAAGGAATTGAGGGCAACGACCGTGTTAGACATAGGAGATTTGCTGCCGTGAGAATTGTGGTTTCCTGCATGGCCAAACATTGTAAGAATCTCGACGCTTAGTTTTGCCTACCTATTTTTCTCTGAATTAGTACTTGATAGTTTTCCTATCCGTTACAGGATCACTGAATGTGCGAAATGCTGTGAAAACAGAAGAAAATTGATTAAATCCTAAGATTATTTAAGGAGGATATAGCATGAAAAGAAAACTTATTGCGGCTTTAACAATTCTTACAATGATTTTATGTTCAGCATCTTATGTATTAGCGACAGATGATAAGAGCATTGACAAGAATGATCTCCAAGCAAATGATCCTCAAGCAATAGAAGAACAAATCGCGCAAGAAAAGGACTTTTATCTTTGGCAAATAGATGCATTAATTGATAGTGGCTATACGTACGATGAGATATCCAAAATGACAATCGAGGAAGTAGATAAGATTTTAACAAAAGATCTTAACGAAGAAGAATTGGCAAGATATAATGCCGCCAAGGAACCTGGGGTAAAGGCGATAGCCGCAACAGCACCTGCTGGTTATACTCGTGTTGCAATTGTTCCAGATGGGGGTGGAACAGATGAATACTTTCACCCATCAGTCAATACTACTGATAGTACAATAGCCGGTATTGTCGCAGATGCAAAATTAGGTTGTAAGAAAATCTTCGATACGACTTATAATTACCCCAGTATCACTTATGCAAATTATTTGTCTGGTGAGTGGGGTGAGGACCCTGGAAGAGAAAATTGGTGTCACGAAGGTATTGATATCGCGCATAAAGTCTACACAACAGCCGCCGCTTATTCACCAAGAGGAAATGGCGTTGTAACTTTATCCAGTACCAGCGGGAAGTATGTCAACATATGGTTTCCATCGTTAGGGGTTACCATGAATTTTCAGCATTTGAATGACATTGATGGTACAGGAGCTTTACTCGAAGGTGAGCCGGTTGATCTGATGCAATTCCTAGGGAGGCAGAACACAACAGATGCGCATGTACATGTACAAACGTGTACACACTACAAATGCACTCAAGTCCATAGTGGCCGAGAATTGAATTACGAATGCGTCAAACCGTATGCTTATATCAAATAAATAATCCTCTAGGCTAATAGCTGTTGGCTTTTCAACAGCTATTAGCCTGTAATATAATGATTGTAACGCGATTGAATAAAGGGAGGATACTATGAGAAGAGCATATAGCTTCTTTATTATAATACTTCTGGTAATGGGATTAACTGCTTGCGGAAATCAAGCGGCAATGAAAGAAAATAATACAAACCCAAAGGAGAAAAAGATTTCTTTTGACCCCGGACAATCTTTTGTAATGAATAAGTGTTTATGGTATGATGATGCCAATGTTTTGCTTGTTTTTGGCAACAATGAAAAAGACGAGCAATCAAAAATAATTTCTTACAATTTATATTCCCAAACCAGTAAAGTTTTATTTGAAGGCCAATATTCCACGAATTATACGGATCAAGTATTAATCAATGATCAGAACATCGGGTATCATAATTTGGAAAAGGCTTTGATCTATGACAAGAACAGTCTGGAAAAAGTTGATGAATATAAAAAAAAGATTGAAGATCAATTTACATGTTATTCTCCTAATATGGAATATTTAGCAGAAGTTCGGAAAGATGGGCTTTATATCACAAACAATGTGTTGAATGATCCCAAAGCGATAGAAAAACAAATCGCACAGGAAAAGAACTTTTACCTTTGGCAAATAGATGCATTAATTGATAGTGGCTATGTCTATGATGAGATATCCAAAATGACAGTCGAGGAAGTAGATAAGATTTTAACAAAAGGCCTTGGGGAGGATGAGCTGGCAAGCTATAATGCTGCTAAGGAATCCGAGGCAAAGGCGGCAACTGCAACACCACCTGCCGGGTATACTAAGGAAAGTAAAAGAATCGATATTGCATCCCCAAACTATATCAGTTTATCTTGGTCTGAAGACAACGCCAAGTTAGTGTACATTACAAATAATTACAGCGATATTTGTATCTTAAATAGAGATTCAATGGAAAAACAAACATTAACCGGAGGAAAGGATTTTCAGTATCCTGATGGATTCGTCCAATTAATGTGGTGTGGTTTTTTGCCTAACAATAACGATATTCTTGTCAACATACTGGGCGAAAGTAATGATACCATTGCTATCCTTAACAGCGCCGGAGCCAAAGCCCCGAAATTCATTTCGGAGAATGGAAGAATCACTGTAATGGATATCTCCGATCGTCTAATTATGTACGCTTTAAATGAAAATAATTCAACGGAGGAAAAGCTTATCTGCTACGATTATTTAATCGATAAGCAAAATATTGTCTATAACACAACGGATTCAATTGTTTCGGCTGGTTTTTCGTCTGATCAAAATAGCATTTTTCTGTCGACTCTTCCCCGAAAAGGCAAAAACGAGCATCAGTTATATACTTTTAAAATAAATTAGATTTAGAATATAAGGTATATACGGCATTCCGAAGGAAGTAGTAAGGAAGACTATTTAAAAATCGAAGATGAAATCTTCGATGATTTATCTTTAGATAAGATATACGAAAGTGCAAAGGGTCACTGGCAGAACAGGGAGTGAAGCTGCACGGGAGCTTCCTTAGGAACCTCCCTGGGGCCCGACCCCTCATAATTCGACAGCTGGAAGGCCAGGACAAGGATGCCTAGACAGCTTGAGAGAATTGCGAAAGTTGGGATGGGTTTAGATAGGCCTAATGATTGTCGTTAATGGAGATGTCATGGAATAAAGTTAAGTTGAAAAGGATGCTTCCCTTTTAAAGGGAGGCATCCTTTGGCTTTTAGCTACTTCTTAAATCTTTTCGTATTACAATTCCTTCTGGAGTTGTCTATTTCTTATTTGCCAGATTTTGTTGATATTGATAAATGAAGGCATTTTGATATATTTGGAGAATTTAAATTATAAATGAAGGAGAATTAATTATAAGGAGTAGAGTCATGATGAAAAAGCTAATATTCCTTTTGGTGGTATTTTTATTATTTTCTTTTTCCACCACTGCTCTAGCATCTACCCAAAAATTATTAGGTATTGATAGATATGAAACATCGGCACAAATAGCATTAAATGGCTGGAACCGCTCTATGTTTGCAATATTAGTTCCGGGCGATAATTTTCCAGATGCTATAAGTGCCGCTCCTTTAGCAAAATACTATTCAGCACCAATTCTATTGACCAAAAAAGATTATATTCCAACAGATATTTTAAATGCCATTAAGCAACTAGAAATAACTGATATGATTATAGTCGGTGGAACTGGCGTAATTACGACATCCGTAGAAAGTGAACTAATCTCCTTAGGTATAAGAACTAGTCGAATAGATGGTCGTGACCGATATGAAACCAGCGTTAATATTGCTAAACATTTTAAAATCAGCAATAAAAATGATATTAGCGAAATCGCAATTGTAACCGGAGAAGATTTCGCAGATGCTTTGTCGATAGCTCCTATTGCTGCAAATAAGCATATGCCAATACTATTGGTTCAGCATAATAAGATTCCTGATGATGTAAAGGAATTTTTAGATACATGTAAACCGACTAAAACTTACGTTGTGGGTGCCGGATCTTCGCTGGATAAATCATTATTAGATGAGCTTCCCAATGTTGAGCAAATAAATGGAATGGATAAATATCAGAGAAACCTGGCTGTTATTGATAAATTCAAAAGCGAATTGGATTTAGATTCCATCTACTTAACTACTGGGGAAGATTATGCAGATGGACTATCCGGTGCTGCTTTAGCAAGTATACGTTATAACCCAATAGTTTTGGTTGGTGAAAATGCCAAAGCACCAAAAGACTATTTAGATAATAATTCAATTACCAACTACAATCTTGTTGTTCTTGGCGGTAGGGTAAATAATATGGAATTAGTCAGCTCTCCAATTATTGATTTTGAAGAAAAGAAAATAAGCGATGCAGCTAAAATAAACTTTAATGATATTACGAAAATAGTATTTTATGATGGAAGGGGTGGATTAAATAAACCCTTAATCATTGACGATGAACAAAATATTAAGGAGTTTATTAGTTACTTGGATGCTTATGTTATAAAAAAAACGTCTGATCCCAATATGGTAGGATGGATACACGAGGCTGTGTTTTATGATAAAAATAACGTCAGAATAATGGATGTTACTTTTAGGAATCCCATAGAAATCAATAAGCAATACTATGATGTTGTAAAAGGTGATTTAGATACTAATAAGATTGATGCCTTTCTTAAGTCAGTTGAACCATCTTGGAGAAATTCCAGATAATTAAACTTTGAGCCGCTTAAATAGGGGCCACTGGAATGCCGAATGGGAAACCGGCTCCAAACGGTTGCTGGAAGAATTCGCCCTGACCTGGGATGAGGCTCAAACTTACCAAAGTGAAAGAAGCCGTGCCGAGCTGGCGGCCAGGGTGCAGGAGATTAAACTGCGGATTGAGCTGCTGGGCCCTGTGAACCAGGCGACCATTGAAGAATATCCGAAGCTCTAGGAGCGCTACGATTTTCTATCGGTGCAAAAGCAGGATTTGGAGGAGTCCGGTGTATCTAAGCTGCTGTCAGTTCAGCTGGAAGGCCAGGACAAGGATACGCGGACGGCTTGAGAGGACAATACATCCTTCGGAAAAGAGGTAATAAAATAAATTGTTTTGGAGCTTCTCGGTTGAGAAGCTTTTTCTTTTTGAAAAATATTCTTATTTTTTTATTTTTTGTAACCAAAGTTTGTTTTCAATTGTCTAACTTATGAGAGAGATATTTTAAGAGGATGATTTATGAGAAGATGGCCAGTCCAATGGGAATTGGTATATGCTCCAGTCTTACATACACGGCCAATAACGTATCATATACGGCAAGTAATTAGTATATTTTTGACGTTGGATGGCTTTTGCCATTTAATAATTTAATATAGGAAGCCGCCGGCTGACACTGATGCCAGAAAGGGGGGGAGTAGAGGCTCTAATGTGTCTCTTAAAAAGATCAAATTTGGGACTGAAATTAAGGAATTATTGTTCAATGGGTTCAGTAAATAATGGGGGTGATGTTGCAGGAGTACAGAATGGCGAAAGAGTTATGGATTCAGACTCAAGCTAAGTTTGACACCAAAGGGTTCCAAGGGGGCTGTTTCAATGTACTAAAGATAATTGTGAAGTTGGTGGATTGGAGAGTAGCTCAATAATTAGACTTAAGGGTGATTATGCAGTGAAAAAGATAGTATTGGTTATTGCTTTAGTAATCACTTTATTTAGCGCAAAAACGGCACTTGGGTTAATTTATCCGGATAGCTGGTATGATGCACGTTCTTGGACATGGGAATATAATGCCCCTGCAACATCAACTTATAATTGTCTAGCCTATGCCTTAGATATCACATCGACTTGGGTATGGCCTTGGGGAAGCACACATCCAACTTCTTCCCAAGTTGATGCGTATTTGGCTTATCTAGGTTACACAGGTTATAATTGGGGATATCCAATTCAACCCAAAATTATATCGTATGGAACATCTTCAGCCGTTACCCATTTTAGCAAAGTCCCACCCGGAGCTTCTGGTTATTGCATAGCAAAATGGGGAGATCTTGAACGTTTTAAACATTATTCATGGGATCCATATTATACAAGTTTTTATGGTGCGCCGGTGAAGACTTATCAATAGATGTTCTTAAGATTACAACGTTAGAAGGAGTGATAAAGTGAAAAAGAAAGTAGTAATCGTAATCGTATTTTCAGTTTTATTGGTTCCTTTACTTATCCTTAACACGGTTCATCAGGCCAGCGCTTCGGTAAAGGTTGAAACAAATATGACGGAGATTATGAAAAATATAGATATTGCGGCCAAAAATAACCCGGAGGCGGCAATGAGTTCTAACCCGTATGATTATACAGCAAATAACCCCTATTTTGATAATATTGTCGATTTAGGGTCAGTTGCCTTACCCGCCATACGTCAGAAAATAAAAAACAGCAGCAACAATGGATTGGAAGAGTACATCCTGGCCATTGCTGCAGAAAAAATCGCTAAAGTAGATCTAAAAGATGATCAAAGTCTTTGGACAACCGCCAAGGAATGGGTTACACAGTGGGATAATCACCTTAAAACAGTTGAACACAATGTAGATAAGATTACTTCATCAGCAGATACTGATGAAGAAAAAACAAAACAACTTGTTAAGCTGGGGACTCCGGCAATACCGTTTATCATGGATAAAATAGAAAACGGTCAAATTGAGGCAGCACCGGCTCTTGAAATTCTGTTAACAGGGAACGCCTCTGTGAATGATGAACTTGGCAAAATAACGAATTGGCAAATCTGGGCCAAAGAGAACAAAGATAACTTTGATGATTTGCGAAGCCTTGTCGAAGAGGCTAATACCAATGAATAGATGAGGGGAGCTTCCTTCAGAACCTCCCCTGAGGTCTGCTTCTCTGGATGATGCCAATGCCAGCCGCTTTGCCCAATATATCCACTACTTGGCAGACTCCACCCAGTTCCTGGTCATCTCTCACCGCAAAGGAACCATGGAAGCAGCCGATGTTCTCTATGGCATCACCATGGAGGAGTCGGGTGTATCTAAGCTACTCTCTGCTAAGTTGAAAAGGATGCTCTCTTTTAACGAGGGCATCCTTTGAGTTTTAGCCTAGTCAAAAGACGAAGCTTTTGTTATCATAATTTGTAAGATAACCCAAAAGTTCCTGCTTTTTACGAGAGAGAGGAGGCGTTGACAAATGGGGTTTTGGAGAAACCGGAATACAGAGTTTGATTTATTCGAAATTTTGTATAGGCAGCAGCACACGAAGTTTTGTGCTCTGGCCTTTTCCATAACGAAAGATAGAGAACTGAGTCGAGATGCGGTTCAACAGGCTTTTTTAAAAATGTATCGAAAAAGAGATCAACTTAAAGATAAAGGAAAATTCTCCGCCTGGGCTGCCACAATAGTGGTCAATGAAGCCAAAAATCTGCTCAAATCAGCCAATCGCTTCAATGTTGTTCCCCTAGCTGAAATAACGGACGACATGAAGGCCAGCCAAACCGCCGATTCTTTTGAATATGCCTTCGTCATAAAAGATCAAGTGAAACGTATCCTCAATGTTCTGCCGGCTGATGATGCGGAAATTTTGGTTTTAAGGTATTACTCGGACTTGACGGTAGAAGAGATAGCCACTATTTTAAATCTAACAGGAGCGAATGTAAAAATCCGTTTGCATAGGGCAAGGGCCCACTTCAGAGAAGCGGTGGTTCTTGAGGAAGTCGCGGAGGACCTGGGTTATGGGGGGAAGTTCAATGAAATTAAGTGATGAAGAGCTTGACAAGTTAATCAAGGAACGGATAACTTGGGAATTGGAGCAATTACCAGCCCCTTCAGTCGATGAGGAATGGCTTGAGTTTAAACGTCTTGTTTTAAAAGAGCAAAGAAGCCGCCGTATTCGAAACTCCCTTGCTGCTACTGCGGCGGTCGCTATGCTATTACTGGGTTCCCTGGCGTTAGTTAAGCCGAATCAAGTGTATGCTTTGGGTGAACGTTTTTTACAAATGTTAACGCATATGGTGGGTGAGACTACTCAAAATAAAACGGAGACGGTAAATAATGATTCCTCCGGCATGAAACCTCCTGAGGTTAACAATCTCGGTGAACTTGTAGAACAAGAGACTACATTGGAAGAGGCTCAAAAGAAGGTTAATTTTCCTATTGTTGAACCTAAGTATTTACCGCCGGGTGCCAAGATTGAGAAAATTATTTTGACTAACCTTAGTGCCGATGTTAACCGGATCACTATTAATTACATCCTTAAGGAGCGGTTAATCGTATTCACTCAGCAAAATATGACTGCATCAGTTTCTCAGGGGACGTTGTCCGACACGGATGATTCGGTTTCTCAAGCTATTACTATAAATGGAGCATCGGCAACCCTTTTACAAGAGAAGAATGATATGAATGTTTTATCGTGGTATCAACGGGGGCTTTTATTAAAACTAAGGGGACAGCTACCGTTGGCAGAGATCATAAAAATCGCAGAATCCGTAAGTTGAATGGGCAATACATCCTGCGGAAAAAGAGGTAATAAAATAATTGTTTTGGAGGCTTCTCGGTGAGAAGCTTTTTCTTTTCAAAAAATTTTTAACTTTTTTTGATTTTTTTGTAACCAAAGCTTGTTTTCAATTGTCTAACTTATGAGAGACATTATACGAGGAGGATGATTCATGAGAAAATGGTTAATCGTGTTCTTATCCCTGCTGCTTCTCTTAAGCCCCTTAACCGCCTTGGGAGCAACGAACCAGGTTACGAGCAGTGAGATGGTACAGCCCTATGCCTATCAACTGATTGCAGACGGGGGATGCCAGCTGTCGAACAACGGGAACGGAAATATCAGTATTTCCGGGGATACCTCAACGTATTATCCGGTCACTGAAGTTGGCTTAACCTTGAACCTTCAGTATTTATCCAATGGAAATTGGTATACGCTCCAGTCTTATAGCTACACGGCCAATAACACATCATATAAGTCGGGAGGGCAAAAGCTCAGTGTATCGCGAGGGTATTATTACCGAGTGTTGGCAGAGCATACTGCTTATAACGGGTCAACTTATGAAACAGGGTTTTCTTATACTGAAGCTGTTTATGTTCAATAGAGGGTAGCGGTTAAGGTACATAGCAAGTAATTATTGCCTTCTGACTATTTGGATGGCTTTTGCCATTTAATATAGAAAGCCGTCAGATCCGGCAAAGATAGTAGGTGATCTAATGGCATCTCCTATGCAAAGTGTAAGTGTTTTCTTGCTACACCTACTGGGGATATTTGCAAAGGAAGATTTGAGGAAAGGAGTATTTTATTCAATTCCCAAATGTCCGAGGAAAGGTATTTCTTTTAGTCAATCTTTCCTTTTGGAGTCGTAACCCTTCAAAGTTTTATAATATTAAATTTTGCGAGTAAGTTCCCAGAAAAGAGATGAAAGAACTAAACTCTTGGAAGATTCGAATAATGACTCAAGCGTAAGCACTAGCAACTTGCCAAGTTAATTGACTTTGCCGCCGTGTAATATCTTTTAGATCTAGAAAATTTTGCCGTCTTCAAGCTTCTGGGAGGTTGTGTTAATGAGGTAATGGTTGTCACTTTTGATGTGGGCGAAGTTAAGGAGATTTTGTAAGGCAGGTGCTTATTAGTCTTAGCGTCGAGTTTTTAGAGGAGCGGCGCCCATGTGGAAGGTTGATCGGATGGGAACACTTTTTTCCACAATATTATCACTATAGTTTCATGGAAAGGTGGTAAATACATGATTAGGAAATATAACTTGTTGTCTATATTAATATTAAGCGCGTCTTTAGTTTTCAGTTCCCTGGTATATACATTTCCAGTCTCCGCTTCGCAAAACCCAATAATTGTCTTCCAAGAGGGTAGGTTAATGAAAACGGTTACAGAAGACACTGAGGAAAATGGAAAGAGATTTAGAAATATCAAGCAAGGGTTTAAAGCGAAATCTACCATCACAATAAAAGATGGTGCGATAAAAGGGCAAATAAAAGATCTTGAGGATTCGCTGAAAACCTATATCATTGATGGTAAAATCGATGCTGGAGATCCCAGTAAGTATGAAGGCACGGTTACAAATGATCCAGAAACAACATTCGTTGCATTCTTAACTGAAGGCACTGAAAATGGGGACTCAAAATTAATAGTCAATCTTACAAAAGGTGATAGGAACATTTCATATGTATTTGATGGAAACACCGGAAAGGAAATGAAGCAGGAACTCCCTAATGTTGAGGTGACTTCAGATTACTATGAATCTTTGCTTGAACGTAATTATTTTGGGGGATATATCGCTGTCCAAGGAGAGGCAAATATGAACAGTGGAGATTCAAGCTTTCACCGAATTAGGATGTTTACTGATCAAGCTGATGTGGAAATTGATACAGGTTTACGCTATGCGTTTGTAGAGGGTTGGACAGTTGAAGCGGTTCCCGGCAGCTATTCAGAATATGGGATTAATTATCCTACTGATGGGACGTCGAGCTTTACTTTACCTTGGTACGCTCCTTATATCGGTGTTCAAACAGTGAGTGTTAATACTTCATCAGTTGACGCAAATGATTATGGGAGTTATATTGGTTGGAACTTCTGGTGGAGCTCATTAAAATCTCATAATGATGATTGGTATGCTCCCCGTACATCAACGGAAAAGGGTTATGTTGTTAAAGCTTTATTCGATACTAGCACCAACGCTACTGGCATTATAAGGCCAACGGTTCGTCAACTGATCCAATACTATGCGTTTGATACTGAAGGATGGATGTATCCAGAATACTATTATTCAACCACATTTCCTATATACATTAATTAAATAAAAAGTATCACAATAAGGGCAACAAAATACTCAGTGCTTATTATACTAGGCAAAGTCTCTTTGATATGGGGTATACTTTTGGGTCGAAGAGATTTTGCCGCCCTCAAGCTTTTAGGTATAGCAGCCATGTCAATGGGATAATGGATAACACATCCTCACTTGCAATTCTGGTGTCCTTCGCATCACTTTTGAGTACGGTGAGCCTGTAATCAATGAAGCAAGAGATATTTACGCTGCAGGTATTTGTCTGTCTTAATTTTATCCAGGGTCGATGGTCTTGGGAACGTCGATTTCAAAGGAGTTTTAATCATGAAAAATAGCAAAAATGTAGTGAGGTAGTTTAATGCATCAAGGCTGAGAGAGCTACTTTTTTTTGTTCACGCATTTTGCCGCGCAAAAATCCTTGCAAAACGGGATTGATTTAATCCTTCTTGCGCGTTGTAATTGTAAGAATAAAGGGTCATCACAATGGTATGGTAAAATTCTTTTCCAATGCGTGTGTCATGTTTCAAGATTTCGCTTTAGTTCCTTGGAATTTTCAGGAATGATTGACCGAGAGTTCGGCTGTAAAGGCCTTGGCGGACAATCACTGGTCAAAAATAATACTAAATCTTTTTATGGAGGATAGTACAATTCTAGAGCGAACCAAACAGTATTCTACGGAGATAGCAAAACCAATATTGTGACTATTAATTTTATATTAAGGAACCGAAAGAGATAAACTCTAGAGCAAATTGATACCTGTTATCTTGTTTTGAGCAATTATCTAAGAATGTATTTATACATTTTAGAATCGGCAGGTAGTTCATATGCGTGAGGTAGATTCGTTTACTGTTATAGTAAATGCTGCTTACTGTGTCTGTTCTAAGGTTTTGAGTTTAACCATTATGGATAGGCTCCCTGTATCAATGTTGCAAGAGAGGAATCCATAAGAGTATTACCATACCATTTTTCTCAACTTGTGCAGAGTTTTTTAGCCTTATTAAAATGGGAAGGCTATATCATAGAACTTACATGAATATAATGAAAGAAGGGGATGACATATTTTTAGTGCATCGAATGTTTTAGTTTAGTAGGTGCTTGTCAAGGGATAGGGGTTCAGGGCTGGCCTCTAAGAGATTTGTTAAAAAAGAAGTAATTCACTGATTCATAGGAACTGCTAGCTCTAGAATATTTGTTCTATCAAGAAAAGATCAATATCTACTTTATGTAAAACTATTTGAAGAGCAATATCAGTGCTTATGTGCTTACCATATGAGATTATGAATGAGGTGAATTGTGATGAAGAATATTCCATTTCCTAAAAAGATAATCCTTGTAATGGGAGTAATAATTATACTGTCTTTGAGTCTATTCTATATTGAAAACTATAACATAAAAACTTCCAATGGAATTGATCCGACTTTGGTAAACCCAAGATTTATTTCAGCTATTGGGCTCAAAGACCCTGCAACATTTGAACCAAAAGTTCTTAGAAATGAAGAAAGTATCAATAAATTTATATTATCAATGTACCAATTAAAAGAAATACAGAACCCTATTCCGGAAGAACAATTAACAGGTGATATAAAAAAAATTGTTCTTCATCGAGAACATTCACTTCTAAAAGCTAGTGGGGATCATACTATGTTTATATTTATTGATTTAGGTGTGATCCTATTTGCCGACAAACAATATGAAGTATCTGAAGAATTTGTTAGTTTGATAGAAGAGCTTGAACAGAATTTTACGGATGGATGGTGGTAATGTTCGAGGAAAGGCCTTCCATTCGGTCGACCTTTCCCCTCGGGGGCGTACCCTTCCAAAATTCGACAAGTCAAATTTTGCGAATAGAAGAGCAAAGCAAGCTTACAGACAGCATCCAAGAGGCTCAGGAAGCCTTGGCCCGAACTCCACCCAGTTCCTGGTCATCTCTCAATGCAAAGGAACCATGGAAGCGGCCGATGTCCTCTATGGCATCACCATGGAGGCATCCTTTGGTTTTTTAAAGACAAATATATGTAACCTAAGTCGCATTAGTATTGGTGTACTGTTAGTTTCACTTTTCAGAATTCTGCGCTTCTCAAAGACTACAGCTTTTATGAAAATATTGAATTGCCCCTTCTTCAGCGGAAAATATCGGCTAAACAAAAAAGGAAAAATTATGAATTACTCCTCAAAACTTGAAATAAATGGTATTCTTCGGGAAAAACCTCAGGAAACATCGAGTGGTCAACAACAACGGGAGGCCATCGCCAGAGCCTTGGTATGCGAATCAGAAGTCATTTTGGCTGATGAGCCAACCGGCGCGTTAGATCAAAAAACGGGAGAAAATCTGCTGTTGCTATTAAAACAGATTAATCAGGAAGGGAAAACAATTTTGATCGTGACCCACGACAGCAAAACGGTAAACTATGCGAATAAGATAATAGCAATTAATGACGGCGAAATTGTTTGATGCTACTTTATTGAATCGGCGTCTGTTTATTATTGGAGTGGATGGGCAGAGGCAGCAGTTGGTAGAAGCGCTGTCTAAGTGATTGGCCCTAATAGATTGAAGGTGATTGTTCATTGGAGCAGCTTAAAAAAGACATTGTTGTTACCTTATGCATTTCAGTAACGATTGGGCATACCGGGGAGACAATTCTTTGCTTATGTTGAATTTCGAATGGAATTTTGTATTCCCCCTAAAGGAAAATGTGATTGTTTTATTTTCGAATTCTATGTTTGTGGCGCTGGCGGAAAAGGCAGCTTGAGTCCGTATTCACTATACAATAACTGGAAATGGATACTTATTAGAGATAGTGAGCAGGTAATTGGAAAATAGATGATTCGGGATATTAGAGCATTTAAAGCTATTGAGAATTTGAAATGAGTTTTTTATTGCTGGAAGACATTGCCTTGGTTCGGTGCGTTGGATTTGCTTAGCACCGGCATCACCTATGGCATCTGCTTGCCTGGGACACTTTATGCAAAGGAACCATGGAAGCAGCCGATGTTCTCTATGGCATCACCATGGAGGAATCGGACGTCTCCCAAAAAGTATTAAGCCCCTCCGATGCGAGGGGCTTGAGCTAACAGCATTACTTTAATTGATACCTTTCTGCATACAAATTTTGCTCATAAGGAGCTCGCCGTCCGGGACACTTCTCTCTGGGACAAAGCTGACAATTCTCGTAGCTTCCTTCCTTAGAAAAGCGGAAACCGGATACTGTTTTGATAGGGCTCATGAGGAAGCTTTCTTTCAGTTCCACCCCGATTAAGCTTTTGACGTCACCTAAAAGTTGGAATAAAGGTGCTTGTTCTTTGAGCGGCCAATCTTCAAGAGAACCGGGGTTCATATTGACGGCATGGCCTAAATTATATTCTTCTGCAATTTGGGCGAAAAATCCCATCCGGGCGGAACGCATAACTGCTTCCATAATCCCATCGGCACAATAGGATTCAAACATATGATGAAAGGTTTTTGCCCATCCTTCAAGCTCTTCTCCGCAAGTGATCACATAAGGGACGACTTTAAAGGTTTCCGCCAGGTTGACCTGCAATACTCTGCTGGTGAACTTAATCCCATCCACGACGACAAAATCCTCTCCTTTGGATTCTATATAGGCCAATCGGTAGGCAGCCTTGGGCTTGCCGATTGTCAATGCTTGCTCAATCATGTTTTCTACATCCTCGACATAAGGTTTGCCCGGCTTGATATGTAAATGTGTAAATAGCCAATCCCGATCGATAGTAAAAGGAATAGCCGTCATTACTTTGGTATTCATTTATTACCCTCCTTAATTAAAATGGATTACTTTAATTATGGCATAACAGGAATTTTCTCACAATCATAACCACTATGTCATTTTTTATGCCCAAAAGGGGAAGTTATACCCCCTGATGGTTTTTGCTCCTTAGATTCATGCTATAATCTATAATGAGAATATTTTGAAAAATATCATTGCTTTTAAAACCTTTAAAACAGGAGGGGGAACATGCCTTATATTAAAATCCAAGGGAAAAATATTTTTTTCCGGCAAAACGATAAAGCTATATCCCACAGACCGACCATCTTATGTGTGCATGGTGCCGGGGGAACTGGAGAAAAATGGGCAAATCAACTATCCGGGCTCAGGGATTATCATCTTATTGCTCTCGACCTTCCTGGACATGGGCTTTCGGAAGGAGAAGCGGTTGATTCCATACAGAGTTATAAGGAAAGCATCTGGGAATTTGTCCAAGCTATGAAGTTAACATCTTTTGTCATTGCGGGGCATTCCATGGGCGGCGCGATTGCCCTGCAGTTTGCTTTGGACTATCCGGAGTGGTTAAAGGGCCTGATTACTGTTGGCAGCGGCGGCAGGTTGAGGGTGAACCCTGTGATGCTGGAAAGCTTGTCACGGGGAGAGCATCCACTGGAGAGTATTCGATTCAGCTATTCTCCTAAGGCTGCTGCAAAGATTCTGGAAGATGCTGCTGAAGAAATGAAAGCTGTGTCAACTCAGGTTTTAGGGGCGGATTTCCAAGCTTGCGATAATTTTAATGTAATAGATAGTGTCCAGCAGATTAATCTGCCTACTTTAGTTATTTGCGGGCAGGAGGATAGAATGACGCCGGTTAAGTATTCCGAATATCTTGCTCAGCAAATACCCCAGGCATCACTTGTGCTCATTCCGGAGGCGGGTCATATGGCTATGATCGAACAGCCGGAAGCTGTCAATAAGGCGATCACGGAATTCATGATGGATAGCTTGAATCCCGCCCAAAGATAGGGATAAGGTAGATAGAAGGATACTCCTCTTTTTGTAAAGAGAGGTATCCTTTGATTTTTTCAAGCAATATAGCTTTGCCCCTCAAATTCGTCTTATCTATGCGGAATAACAGAGAGAAGCGGCATGAAAATGACAACATCAGCTATGATGAGTCCTGTGGAAGTAAGCAGTAATACATTGATGGCAAAAAAACAGCCACTAAGGCTGCTTAAGGTTGCATTTTAGATTCGTTAATACCGAGAGCGTCTTTAATTGATGTTTGAAGGAGCTGCGAGAAATTTAGACCTGCTTCCTCCCCGGCATCCCGTAACCATTTAGGTAAAGTGCAGTTTTTAGTTACGGATTTATTTTTAGCTTCATTGCGATAAGGAGGTAAATATACTTCTATGAATACAATGCGATCACTGGCATCATACAAGGTAATATCTTCTGGAGCAGAAGGGATAGGGAGAGGTAGAGCTTGTTCTTCTTTTTCTATGACTAAATTGGCAAGCATTTCTTTAGCCCTTCGGATCCCATCGGTTATATCTAAACTTAAGATGGCGGTGCCGGGGAAATCAGGAAAATACATACCAAGGCCTTCATCGTCAGCTTTTTCGACAACAATGGGATAAATTAAATGATTGGTCAAAGTTATCAACTCCTTTGGGAATTTTATATTTATTAGTCGCTTGCATCTAGGATTAGAATTTAACTCCTGATGAGCGTTCGATACTATTAAGTGTTCCTTTCGGGATGACCTGACCGCTATGATGGTAACTTATATCTGCATATTTGGTCGGATCATTTTTGTGTATGTATCATTGGTGACTTGTACCTTTGCCATGGTTTGGGGATTTGATAAAACCTTCTTCTTTTAGTTTTTCAAGAACTTTTCTTACAGTAATTTGCTTCCCCAACCGAATGCCTCCCTTGCTAACATCAGAATAACACGTGTTATATATGCGTGTCAATGGTGCGCGTGAAGGTTTAATTTCATAGGGGCCTTAAGAAATCAAAGGGTTCCTCAATAGTTCATCCTGAAAAAGGGAATAGAAGGAAGTTGTCGAAAACTATGCTATAACGCCATTGTTTTTTATATAGTGGAGGGATGAACATGAAACGGCTTATAATCTACCTGCTTTATGGGACAGGACTTTTGCTCCTCATTTATCTGGGGGTTCATCACTATGAAGCGCTGCGCTTGACGGCAGGCAGAAGTTTTGATCAGACTCCGCTCGTCAGGTTCGTGGCTTTCTTCGCCATAGTGTTTGGGGCTGAGTTGAGTCCATGAAGAGTGGGAACTCTTGAGTATCTTAACCAGAGGAGGTCCGGTCATTCAATAATCTTTTTCAATCTGTGGCTGAATGAGGAAAGATACGTTAATTTATTGACTCAAAGTCATCTTGGAGAAAGTAATTCCAATGTCATCGAAAGAGCTCGGCATTGCTCGCTTTCTTTTGATATCTGCCAAAACAAATGGTATACTTAGGAAAAAGAATACAGCTAAGAGGAGCGGGAAGATGAAAAAGAATTACCTTCTGCTGCTAACGGCGGCTTTGCTGATAAGTTCAATTTTATTGGGGTGCAGCAAGAGCCAGGCACCGGCAAACCAGCCGTCCCAAGCAGGCAATGACGCCACGGCGGCGCAAGAGCTCATAGTGGGTATGGAACTGGCCTATCCGCCTTTTGAGATGACCGATGAAAAAGGGAACCCGACAGGTGTCAGTGTTGATTTTGCCAAAGACTTAGGCGTAGCTTTGGGCCGACCGGTTAAAATCGAAAACATGGCGTTCAGCGGTCTTATACCGGCTTTGCAAACGAAGAAAATTGATATGGTTATTTCTTCAATGACGATTACGGACGAACGGAAAAAAACCGTTGCTTTTTCTGATCCCTATGCCAAAGCTTGGCTGGCCTTGTTGATCAATGAGAAATCTTCGGTGAAAGAGGTTAAGGATCTCAATGCGCCGGGGCGTAAGGTGGCCGTCAAGAATGGTACGACAGGGCATATTTATGCCCAAGCCAATCTGCCGCAAGCAGAAATCATGGTTTTTGAGAAAGAAAGCGCTTGTATTCTCGAAGTCGGCCAAGGGAAAGCCGATGCTTTTATCTATGATACCTTGAGCATCTACAGAGCCTGGAAACAGAATGAAAAGACGACCCGTGCCAATTTGAATCCATTCCAGGATAAAGTTGAAGAATGGGGCGTGGCCTTGCGTCAGGATGATAAGGAATTGACGGCTAAGGTCAATCAATTCATCGGCGAGTACAAGAAGAACGGCGGCTTCACAAGACTAGCGGAAAGATATTTGCCTCAAGAGAAAAAAGACTTCGCTGCTCTGGGCGTGAAATTTTTCTTCGATTGAGCTTTTGCCTGCTTACTTAAAGTCATGGATTGCCGTGCAAACTCCGTGCCGCAGCATTGCGGCGCGGAGTTCTCGATTTTGCGGTAAGGATAATAGTCAAAACGAATAGAATGAATACAAGATAAATAAAAAGACGAATAGAAGATGAGTAGAAGACGAGTTGAAGCGGGAGAGGAGGGAATCCTGGATTGAACCTGCCGAATTTATTGTGGAAAAATGAAGAATCTCATCATCCCACTCGTGTGCAGCAAGCCTTCAATATCGCACTGGTCAGCGCCTTTATGCTGGGCGTCCTGCTTTGGGCTTTTTACAGCCTCGACTATACGCTGCGGCTGGACACCGTTTATCTGTATAGGGCCAAGTTTATCGACGGCTTCCTGATGACGATCATTATTGCTTTTTTTTCCCTGATCTTAAGCCTGATCATCGGGAGCTTCTTGGCGTTTGCCGGAAAATCAAGATTTTTGCCTTTGCATTATTTTAGTAAGGCCTATGTCGAAATCATCAGAGGAACTCCGCTGCTGGTCCAGATTTATGTGTTTTTTTATATTATTGCTACCGCGATGCACCTCAGTAATCGTTATGTCCTGGGGGTCATCATTTTATCGGTTTTTTCCGGGGCGTATATCTGTGAAATTATCCGGGCAGGGATTGAGAGCATCGAAGCGTCTCAGATCGAAACTGCGCGATCACTTGGCTTCACATCATACCAACGCTATCGTTATATCATCATTCCCCAGGTGTTCAAAAGGATCTTACCGCCCTTGGCCGGCCAGCTGGTGTCATTGATCAAGGACTCTTCACTTTTGTCGGTAATTGCCGTCAGCGAGCTGACCAAGAACGTTCAGGAGGTCGATTCATTCACCTTTGCCACCTTTGAGAACTACATTGTGCTGGCGCTTTTATACATGATCCTGACCGTGCCGATTTCCTATATCTCGAAGGTTTTGGAAAGGAAATTCAATTATGAAGCTTAAAATCAGCAATCTGGAAAAAGCTTTTGCCGGCAAAACAGTGCTTAAAGATATCAATATCGATTTGGAGCATTTTCGCTCCCTGGCGATTATCGGTCCTTCAGGAGGGGGCAAATCCACACTTTTGCGGATGATCGCCGGTTTGCAAAGACCCGATCGTGGGGAAATTCACATTAATGGGGAAAGAATCGACTATTCGGAAACACTTTTGCACGAATACCGCAAAACGATTGGCGTAGTCTTTCAGTCTTACAATCTATTTCCCCACCTGACAGCCCTGGATAATATCACCCTGCCTTTGACGGTTGTTCATAAATTCAGCAAAGAGAAAGCCGAAATAATCGCTTTGGATCTGCTGGATCGGTTCCAATTAAAAGTGCATATGGATAAGAAACCTCATCAACTGTCGGGAGGGCAGCAGCAGCGCATTGCGGTAGCCAGGGCCTTGTCCATTGAATCCCGTTTTTTGCTCTTTGATGAACCGACCTCGGCCCTCGATCCGGAGCTGACCAGCGAGGTTCTGGACATGATTAAAGAGCTGCAGGAGCAGGACAAAGATTTAATTCTTGTGACTCATGAGATGGGGTTCGCCCGCCAGTCCTGCGATTATGTGCTTTTTATTGCCGATGGTCAAATTATCGAACATGGCCCCAGTGCGAAGATTTTTAAAGAGCCGCAAAGCCTGGAGCTGAAGAATTTTCTTAATAAGATTTTAGAATGGAGATAAGACAGAGTCCTGAAGGCCACCTCCGGCCATTCAGGACTCTGTTTGCTTATGAGGGCTTATAGTTTACTCATCCATTGAACTGATCAACTGAATCAAGTTCTCTTTTATCTTCCTGATCTCCGCCACCGGCTCCCCGCCCAGATCAAAGAGGGCTTTTCCTTCCAAGTCAGCATCCATAATCTCTCTGCTGAAAGTGACATGGCCCAGCAGGGGAAAATCGCTCAGAGCCTCCCCCACGAACTCCAAATCTTCAGCGCTCCTTACTTTGCTGGCCACCACAAAAACCCTTTGAATCCCCAGATCACGGGCCAGCTCCTGAATTTGCCGTGCCGTCTGCACACTCCGCCGTCCCGGCTCGACTACCACGATCAAGGCGTCCACCGCGCCTGCCGTTCCCCGGCCCAAATGCTCGATGCCGGCTTCCATGTCCATGATGACCACTTCGTCTCTTTGCACCAGAAGGTGCTGCATCAGCCGCTTGATCAGGGTGTGCTCCAGGCAGACGCACCCTGAGCCGCCCTGTTCCACCGTCCCCATCAAAAGCAGCTTAACCCCTTCATGCTCCACGCAAAACTGCTCCGGCAAATCGTCCACCTTCGGGTTGAGGATGAAAAAAGTGCCATAGCCGCCATCGGCCCCCGTCCTCTCCTCAGCCAGTGCCTTCATCTTGGCGAAGGGAGTGATTCCCCGGTAGTTCTCCTCAGGAATGCCCAGAGCAGAAGCCAGATTAGCATCAGGGTCTGCATCCACCGCCAATACCCGGTAACCGTCAGCTGCCAATAGGCGGGCCAAGGTTCCGGAAAGGGTCGTCTTGCCGACCCCGCCTTTGCCTGTCACTGCTATTTTCATCGCTCTAACCCCCTGTTTGTTGTTTCTATAGATTTAATCCCGCCCGTTTCTCCTGAATCACGGCGAATAACTTCTTGACCGCCTCTTCGGGATCGGTCTCAACGATAAAATAGCCCCCGGTAATATCTTTGATCTTCTCCGTCAACACTTCCGTTACCACCTGGGACCCCAGGACTTGAGGGACAGTTCCCAGATGAGTGGGCAGGCCTAAGGCTACGGCCCAGGTGCCGATGGCTACTGCCTTTTCCGACATAGCTTCAGGAGCGGAGGCCACCAGCGGCAAGCGATCCAGATCGACTCCCAGCTTTTGTGCGATGGCCACAGCCACGGAAACGGCACGGGTATTGTCTACACATGATCCCATGTGGAGAACCAGGGGCAGTGGCCCATTCAAACCATTGGCCTGGCCGATGGCCGTCAGGACAGCCTTCAACCCGTCCCCTGCATAGGCCAGGGTTGCTTCCTGGGTCATCAGTCCATGCTTGGCCAAAGCACCGGCTCCACAGCCTGTCGCTAAAAGAAGAACATTGTGGGCTGCCAGCCCCTTGGCCAGTTCAACAAAGCTTCGATCCTGAAGGATGTTGGTGCTGTTGCAGCCGGCAAACAGGCAGATCCCTTGAATATTGCCATTCACGATATTGTCCAATAAAGGTTGAAGAGGATCGTGGGCATCAAGCTGGCTCAAGGCCCCGATCACCGCTTCGGCGCTGAAACCGACGATAGCTTTTTCCTTAACCTGAGGGATATTCACCCGCTTGGGATCCCGGCGCTGGTAGGCATCCACAGCCAGTTCCAGAATTTTTCTGGCCGACTCCACCGCATTTTCCTTATCAAATTGAACATGGGTAGCACCGGGGATTTTGGTGGTAGACATAGTCGTAATGAGCTCAGTATGGAAACATTGGGCAATCGCTCCCAGGGAAGGCATAATACATTGAACATCCACCACCATGGCTTCCAAAGCTCCTGTTAGAATAGGCATCTCCTGAGAAAGATAGTTGGTCGCCAGGGGCACTCCATGGCGTACCATCACTTCATTCCCGGTACAGCATACACCAACGATGTTAAATCCGCCCGGTGCTCCGGCTTGCTTAGCCAGGTCATTCAGCATCGCCGCCGCATCGCACACCACCTCACTGAGCAAGGGATTATGCCCATGGACGGCAATATTGATGGCATCCTCCTTAATGACCCCCAGATTGGCCTCGGTCACCGTGGGTGCAGGAGTTCCAAAGAGAGCATCGGAAAGCTCGGTGGAAAGATACATTCCTGTGTAATCGGCCACCGCTCCCTTTACTCCTCCCAGCAGAATATTCACCGGATCGGCATCACACCCCACATGAGTCCGGCTCATAATCTCAGCGACGGCAGCATCGATATTGTGAGGCATGACATCCCATTGTTTTAATTTGGCCGCCCGCTCTTGTGTCATGGTCAATTCCGCCCAACGGCAGGGAATTTTAGAATCCTGGCGGGAGTAATCCTCCAGGGACGCGTCAGCTACTTCTTTGGTCAATTCGCGAATACTTTTCCCTTCCCAATCGATCCCCAGCCTTTGAGCTATTCTTTTCAGCTTTTCTTCGTCTTTGATTGTATAGGCAGAGGCATTTCCTTTGCCGACCTCCCGCATGGTCAGGGCAATATGGCGGCCGTGGTCGGAGTGAGCTGCTGCTCCGGCAGCAATACCGCGGATCAAATTGCGGGCCACGATGGTATGGGCATCGGCGCCGCAAATACCCCGTTGGGCTCCCTTGCCAAAGGGATCGACCCGGCAGGGGCCTTTCCAGCAAATGCGGCAGCAAATCCCCATTTTGCCAAAACCGCACTGAGGCTGCTGATCTTTATGGCGATCCCAAACGGTTTGGATCTTGTCTTTTTCCGCCACAGGCAACAGTTTCTGGACTGCTTCATCAATGGAAAATCTTAAACTCATGATCCGTCCTCCTTTAGTCTACAACACTCTGCATTCGCTATCCCTTTCAGAGACTGAGCGAAAGGACTTTTGTCGGGCAGGCCTGAATACAAGCGCAGCCTTCTGCTTTAATTTCTTTATTCCGGCTAAAACACAGGTCACATTTGAGGGCTTTGGTCCGGTTGCTCTTTTTTCCATCCGCTCTTTCCACCATTTCCGTGGTCATGGTGATTGAACCGAAAGGGCAGGCCCTGGCACAAAGCTTACAACCAATACAAGTTTCCCGGTTAAGCTTGACGAGCCCCTCTTCTTGATACAGTGATCCGTTCGGGCAAACTTTAACACATGGGGCATCCTCACATTGCCGGCATTGAGTGAGCGCCACCGTAGTTCCTTGCTGCACTACACTTACTCTTGGCTTAAGCTTCATTTGGCCAGCCGCCGCTCCTTCGATCTCATATCCGGCATGGGCCAGGCCACAAGCCAGTTCACAGCTTTTGCAGCTTAAACAACGGCTGAGATCAGCATGGATGAAACGGTTCTTTCCCTTAGACATAAAGCACACCTCCTCATCTCCGCCCCTTCATCACTGGAAAGAGCAAATTATGTCGGTTTCATCGTAGCATGCAGGATTGCAGAATTATGTCAATTAGTTGACAAAAGAGAGCGAATTTTCGCTCTCCTTTGTCTATAAAAACTATTTTATTGGCGGCTTGGTTTTATTTCAGCTGATCATTCTTATCGAGCATCTTCTTTAACATGTCCATGTCTTTAATAATAAGGGTTCTCCTATTCACTTTCAGCAAGAGGCCGTTCTTGTAAAAATCATTGAGCAGAAAGGATACGGTCTGGCGGCTTGTTCCTAATATAGTTGAGATATCCTCCACATTTAATCCCAACTCCAGCTGAATTCCCTCAGCCACCTGACACCCTTTATCTTTGGCCGCATTGATTAAAAATTCGGCTAATCGGGTGTGGGCTTCCTGAAAGACCAAGCCATTGATAATAGTAATAGAGTTTTTCAAAAGATCTCCCAATACTTTAATCATGATCAGAGAGAATTGAGGATAGCGGGTGATCATCTCGCCAAACTTTTTCGTCTTGGCCACCAACAGTACGGTGTCATTATCCAAAGCCTGGGTAAAGGCTCTGGTATGCATGGAGAAGATATCTCCTGGTTCTAAAATAGATAGGGTAAACTCCTTATCTTCATAAGATAAAAAAACCCGCACCCGCCCTTTTTTAACGAGCATGACTAAATTCTCTTCGTGATTGGGCAGAGAGATGATCTGCTTCTTTTGGAAAGTCCGCTCCTGAAATATGGATAGAAGGTCACTGTATTCCGGTGACCCCAAGGCCTCGATCAAATCAATATCGGTCAATTTCATTCTGGCAGGCATGATGCTCCACCTTTCACTGTTATGTATGAATTTCTTTTTAATTTCCCCTATTATAACCAGCACCCTATGAACATACAAGCCCTCTCATGATTCGACAGATCAGACAAATAAGCAGCCATAAAACGAAAAGCGAGTCCAGGTTTTACACCAAAGGACTCGCTTTCCTTGCACTGCACGTATCCATCAATTTCCCACTTTCTCCTCCAGACATTTCAACAGAAACTTCCGCAGAGTTTTCCGATACTCCCCATATACATCCTTATCAATCATAAGCAGCAGGTTCAGCTCATAAGTCAGTTCTTTGAATGCCCTTTCCAGAGCTTCAAATTTAAAAGCAACTTTATGGGTAGCGTTCTTAATTTGAGCGGCAGTAAGGTCAGCCCTCAGCTTTTGATTGCTCTTGAAGAGCGGCTTTTCTTTGAGCTTGCTGTTCTCAGCCTTCCTTTTCTCCACATCCTGCTCCAGATTTTGTTTTTCCTTCTCCAGTTCCCCAGCCTTGGCCTTCAGGTCGTCACGTTCTTTTTTCAGCTCACTGTTTTCCGCCTTTTCGCCCTCCAGAGCTTTCTGCAGCTCCTTGTTTTCCTGCTCAGTCTCCTCTTTTTCCCGCCGGGCCTGCTCCCGCTCCTTGATGGCCCTCTGCAGCTGGCGTACGGACATATTTTCGATATCCAGTTCGGCAATGAACTCTACCCGCTCTTCTTCCGGAACATCCAGCAGAGTCAGTGCCTGGGAGTAGGATAAAATCTTCAACGTTGATGATTTTGCTTTTTCCTCCCCTGGGGAGTCCCCCCTGGTCTGCCCGTACTCCCGGGCGACTTTTATATATCTCTCTGCCGTAAGCTGGGAATAACTCACATACTCCTGCAGCCATTTTCCCCATTCTCCGTGAGGAAGAAGCGCCTTGGCCTCCATCAGCCGCCGGCCTATCTCCACAGCACAGGATAACTGGATTCTCCCGCTGGACTCTTTATAGTTGTTGATCTCCGCCGCGATGATCTGCGGAGTGCGTTCCTTTACCAAATCATTCATGACAATTCCTTCCCGGTTTTTAATATAGTATATGGACTTGACATGACAGGTGTGACAACTTATAACACCGGCAAAGGGATTATAAAAAAATAAAAATTAAATGCTGAAGAGGCAGGGAATGGGGAAATATAGGCGGATTTTCAGGATTGACTTATATTTCTTACACATGTAATATATAATTATCTTACAAATGTAAGAAATACCGTGATGTAGTGGTAGTCTATTTTGGAATACAGCGTTGGAGGTGCTTATCTTGAAGACAATCCCCCAAATCTCTGAAGCGGAACTGGAAGTCATGAAAATACTATGGGAATTAAAGAGCTGCACCAGCACCCAGATCATAGAAAGATTAGCGGAAGTATCGGACTGGAAACCCAAGACCATCCATACCCTGATTACCCGGCTGGTCTCCAAAGAGGCGGTCAGCGCCGTCAAAATCGATGGTAAATCCTATCTCTATTCGCCTGGTGTCAGTGAAGAGGAATATAAACGCTATGCCAATCAATCCTTTTTGCATAAGCTCTATAACGGTTCACTCAATCTCATGCTGGCCAGCTTCATTAAAGAGCAGCATCTATCCAAAAGCGAGATAGAAGAGCTTAAAAAAATGTTGGATGAGGAGATGTAGACATGGAAGCTGTCTTTAAGATAGTTTTAACCACATCTTTCTATGCCGGCATTGTCGGGATGGTCATACTCCTTGTTAAAAATCTGTTGCAAGATAAGCTCAATCCCCGCTGGCATTATTGGCTGTGGATAGTCCTTCTGGTCAAGTTAATCATCCCCTTCGGCCCGGAAAGCGCCTTCAGTTTATATAACATTCTTGAACCCCTGTCCCAGGAAATCAAATTTTCCTCTGTGCCGGAAACAGTCGGCGATGCAGGCATCTATTCACCGGAGGGGACTCAAGCCGGGGATGAACGGCCTGGGCTGCCGGCCCAAGAGCCCGTTGCTTCAGCCCAAAATCTCCGTACATATGTGGCAGACGCGCTCCCGATTATTTGGCTTTCAGGGTTGCTTTTGATGTTTGTCTGGCTGCTCTATGCCGGTTTTTCCTTTGCCGGAAAGCTAAAGACCCATGCTCAGCCGGCATCCCCTGCTGTTCAGGCCCTACTAGAGGAATGCAAAACAAGGGCTGAAGTAAAAGGGGAGATCGCTGTCTTTATTCAGGATATCGTCAAAGTACCTTCCTTGGTCGGCATGTTCAAGCCAAGGATCTTACTGACTCCGGATACATTACGCCTGAAAGAACAGGATATTTCCTATATCCTGCTGCATGAACTCAGCCATTACAGGAGAAAGGATCTATGGGTTAACTATCTGCTGCTTATCCTGCAAATCATTCATTGGTTTAATCCTGTGATCTGGTACTGCTTTAGGCGTATCCGCCAGGACATGGAAGTTGCGGCAGATGAGGGGGTTTTAAGCTTACTGAAGGTAAGCGAGCATAAAGAGTATGGGAAAGCCCTGCTGGCGGTGCTGGAAACGATCAATACAAAAACGCGATTAATGCCGAGATTAATCGGTATGGTCGATGAACGGAAAAATATCGAGAGAAGGATCAGGATGATTAAAATGGCTGATTTTTTTAAGAGCAGGAGGAAAAGGGTTATTCTCACCGGCATTTTCTGTGTGGTGATTTTAGGTGGCCTTTTATGGACATCGGCTTCGGCCCGGGTGACATCTGATGAGGGCGGTGAGGATACCGATGCCATCTCCCAAAATTCAGCGGCTCAGCCCGTGACCGGTCAATCCATCGAAGAAGCTGTAAGTCTCGCTGTTAAAGAAAAAGGGAAGGGATACCTTGAGGGAGAGGCCCTGACCGAAGGCCACAAGATACTCGAAGTCGAAGAAAAGGACGGGACAGTGATTGCTTACACCGTAGCCAGTATCGGCTGGTTTGGTTTTGAAAATGGTATCTTTACCGGCGTCAGCGGCAGCGGAGCCATTCCCACCGTGATGACCTTTGCCAAAGATGCGAATGGAGAATACAGCCTGCTGGAATATAAGGAAGCTGAGGATGGGGGTGGATATGGGGACTCCATTAAAAGGAATTTCCCGCAAAGATTATGGGATAGCATATTCTCCGGCGAACATTATCCGGAATTAGTGGCGCAGAAAGAAGCACAGGCCAGGCAGTATCTGCAGAGTATCGGCAGGGATGCCCAAGTCAGCCAAGGATATGTGGAGAAAAAACTGGTTGATATTAATGTAGAGGCTTCCAATAGACTGTTTGCCGAGCTTACCAAAGGGGATGCCGAGCTGAACCGGTTCCCTTACTGGATCGGGACGAAAGAATACCTTGATCAGGGAGAGCGGTTTATCTACGAAACTTCTCAGGGTAAAACCAGTGACGGGTACCTGATAACCTTTCGCAAGAGTAAAGATGGCAGGATAGAGCGGGAGTATCAGTATAAAATTGTCGGGAACGAACTGACACTGGTCTTTTTGCAGAGTACCCCGGAACTTAAGCCATAGTCTATTCCCCGGAAGCCCTTGTGCCCTATTTGAACAACACAATCCTATAACCCGTTTTCGTTAGCTTTCCTCGTCTAATGAAGTGATTAAAGGAAAAACTCAGATATCCACAGGATGTTTGAGTTTTTTCTGATATTTTACCTTAAATTAACCTGCTCCTAATCAAAACTTAGCGGTAGTGCGCTATAATCAGTCAATACTATTGTTTCTAAGCGACTTGACCCGAACTGAAATTACAGGGGAGAAATTGCCCATGAACAAGCTGGAGAGGAATTGGATACTTTATGATGTGGGGAACTCGGCCTTTGTCTTGCTGACATCCACAATTATTCCGATCTATTTTAAAAATCTAGCAGCTGCAGACGGGCTCAGCAATGCTGCGTCTACAGCGTATTGGGGCTATGCATCCAGCATCTCCACCATGATCATTGCTATTGTCGGTCCTATCCTGGGCACCGTAGGAGATGTGCGCGGCTACAAGAAAACGCTTTTTCTGATATTTATGGCAATCGGTGCCGCCGGCTGCCTGGCTCTGGCTTTGCCGGTAGGTTGGTTGGCTTTTCTTGGTTTGTATATCATTGGCAAGTCCGGTTTCTCCGGCAGCCTGATTTTTTATGACGCTATGCTGTCGGATATCACTTCTGAAGAAAGGGTGGATCGTGTCAGTTCTCATGGTTATGCCTGGGGCTATATCGGCAGCTGTATTCCCTTTGTGATCTGCCTCGGGTTGATTCTGACTGCCGATGGAACGGGCTTAGGTGCGGCTGCCGCCACACAGCTGGCCTTCCTGATCACGGCTTTATGGTGGATTCTCTGCACCGTGCCGCTCATGGGCAGCTACCGTCAGGTCTACGCTTTGGAAAGCGGCGGCCGGCCTGTTCGTGAAAGTTTATCCCGGTTATGGCATACCCTTACCCATATGCAAAAGCATAAACGTGTCTTTACATTTCTGATCGCCTTCTTTCTCTATATCGACGGGGTTTATACCATTATTGCCATGGCGGCTTCCTATGGAAAAGATGTGGGCATTTCCGATCATAACCTGCTGCTGGCTTTACTGCTTACTCAAGTTGTGGCCTTTCCCTTTGCCATTCTCTTTGCGCGCCTGACGAAGAAAATTGAGGCAACACGATTGATTTCTGCTTCGATTATTGGCTATCTGGCCATCACCTTGTTTGCCCTTCAGCTGGATAGGGCCTGGGAATTCTGGCTGCTGGCAGTCTGTGTGGCTGTCTTTCAAGGGGGAATTCAAGCTCTGTCCCGTTCTTATTTTGCGCGGATCGTACCTAAGGAAAAGGCCAATGAATTTTTTGGAATTTTTGATATCTTTGGCAAAGGCGCTGCCTTTTTCGGTATGCTCTTGATAAGTGTCATCACCCAAATCACCGGCCATTCCCGTTTTGGCGTGCTGGGGCTGGCGGTTTTGTTTGGAGTGGGGCTCTGGGCACTGCGCCATCATGTCCGTGAGAGCAAAAATGCCCAGGAGTTTTAGCGAATACTATCGTTCAGAAAGAAGGGAACCTATGCCGGCTTGCCTGACCCATTACCAGTTTGGCCAGGAGATCCTGGACCGACTTGACCCGGAATTAAAATCATGTGCTCTTGCTTATAAAGGGGAATTTGATGTAGGCCTTCAAGGGCCGGATATTTTTTTCTTCTATAAGCCTTACCGCAAAACCAGGATTGCAGCTTATGGGAATGCTTGCCATGACCAGCCGGCCCTTGAAATGTTCAGACCGATTTTGAAAAAGGTGCATCATAAAGGGCCATTGGCCCATATGATGGGCTTGATTTGTCACTATATTCTTGACGCAAACTGTCACCCCTATGTTTACAAACACAGTTCGGACATGTTCGAGCATCACTTGATGGAAGCTGCTTATGACCGGCATATTCTCACCCGGTCCGGACGTGAGCAGGCGCGGCATCTCACAATCCCGTCCTCCGGATTGGATTTTCAGGCCATGGCTGAACTTTGGCCCGGCATGAGCACAGCAACGATCAAAAAATGTGTAACATCTCAACGGAATTATATCTGGCTGCTGGATCAGCCAAGAATTTTGAGTGTTTGCCAGGCTATTGCCGGCAGCCGCGGGAAATTTACGGCCATGTCCCTGCCGGATGAGCTATCCTGGATTCAGGAAAAGTATGCCCGCAACTTAGATGTACTGTACAGTAAAGCACTTGAGGAAGGTCCGGAGAAAATTCGTCAGGCTTGGGCGCAGATGGGCGCAAGGAATATAGACTTATCTGGGTTTGAATTGAATTATAAGGGAGAGGCTGTTTTTGAAGGCGCTTAAAAGAGGGAAAACGACTAAAAGAGCAAGAAGGACTAAGCACGAGGAGATGGAAGTTATGGAGAACAGTTCAATTCTGAAATCCAATGTCCAACGAGTCAATCGATTCAATGTCATCCTTATCTGGATTATATCCACCCTGCTCTCAGGGCAATCTTTTCTGACCATGGGTACGGTTTATGGCGTAAACGTATTGGCCTGCACCTTTGGAGCAGCGCTTGTGGCAACCCTGGCGCTGCTTTTCAATTTAAAATTCAACAGACATGAGAATATTACGGCACTTATCATTAGTTTTTCCATCGTAGTATCGGCCGCTTATCTGGGGCATATGACTCAAGGGTCAACTACGGCAACTATTTTCATTGTCTATTTAGGTTCATTGGCCATGATCGCCATGTATTTCCGAGTGAGGCTGCTCCTTACCTATGCAGTGCTGTTAAACTTGTTTCTCAGCGTTTTTTATTTTATCGATCCCCAGGGCTTGCTCGGACCAAATCATGCTGTGATGGAGTTTGCCCGCAGGGTAGCGGTTATGGATTTGATCATCATTATTTTCTTTTTCCTTACCAAATGGGGGAATGAATATATCATGGCTTCCTATGCCAAAGAACAGGACGCTCAGGAATTATTGCTGAAATTAACAGCGGCCATGGGCAGGATCGACCAGGATACTTCTGTATTAAATGACAGTATCAGCGAGTCTTATACATATGTTCAGGACATTGAGCAAATGAGCAAACAGACCACAATGGCCGTTGAAGAAATCGCTAAAGGCGTGGGCGAGAACTCTGTGAGTACGGGGAAAATTGTCGATCAGACCAATGAGGCTGTGGCCATTATCGAAGAGACCAGGAAATTATCCACTGAAACAACGAAAGAAGCCCATATGATGAAAGATGTTGTTGTGAAAAATGCTTATGGCATCAAGGAAATGGTTGAGCAGATGAATACCATCGATACGGCGATCGGAGCAACGTTGGTCAACGTATCTGAGTTGCAGGAGCACATGACCAAAATTAACAATGCCCTTGCCAATATCACGACCATTGCAGCTCAAACCAACCTGCTTGCTTTGAATGCTGCGATTGAGGCTGCCAGAGCCGGTGAGGCGGGTAAAGGGTTCTCCGTAGTGGCCAATGAAGTCAGTAAACTTGCCGAAATGAGCGCTACTACCGTCAAGGAAATATTTGAAATCATCGAATTGGTTCAAATGACGACAGCGGCATCCTTGGCGAAGGCTACCCATGGTAAACATGCCGTTGATGCCGGAACAGAAGTCATAGCCCAGATTCAGGAAAGATTTGAGCATCTTGAAGAATCTGCCGAATCCATTGCCGACAGCGTTAAGGAAGAAGATGCTATGATCAGTGCTCTGGCCGCTGCTTTCGCAGAGATCAAAGGACAGCTTGAGAATATATCCACAGTTTCGGAACAGCAGTCTGCTTCGACGGAAGAAATCTTAGCTTCCATTGAGAACCAGAACAGCAAAATCAGTGAAGTCACTCATGCTATGACTTCAATCAGTGAACTCAGCCATAACCTCAGGAGCATACTCAATGCTTAGAAGATGGCTCCAGAGGCTTTAATAACCCTGAAGCTGCCGAAGATACTTCCCTTATAGCTGTATTTATACTTGTCTCACGACACTGTGTCCATCAGGAATGAGCAGATAGCCGCTGCCTTGAACAAATATGCTATAATAAATGTGCATAAGAGAACAAAAGGAAACGGCAGGATTAACTGACGAGGCTGTTCAACTTTTGGAGATCGGAAAGCTGAGAGAAGGAAGCTACTATGGATATTCAGCAGCTGCGTTATTTTGTGGCGGTAGCACAATACGGTAAGGTGAAGGACGCGGCCGATGCCATGTTCATCAGCCGCCAGGCGGTAAGCAAAGCCCTGGCACAGCTGGAGAACGAACTGGGCCAGCTCTTGTTTCAGCGTACCCATAACGGCATCATGCTCAATGAGCGGGGACAACGTTTTGTAGACCGGGCGGAGGTATTGGTACGCGAGTTTGACGTTCTGAATGCGGATATGCGGAAAGATGAGCAGGTTTGCCGTGTGCGCATCTGTTTTCCCTTCACGACATACCATTATTTCTGGAATGTACTTGAGCCTTTTCTGGTCAAAAATGAGGACCGGCTGAGGGTGGATGTCATCAACTGCCTGGATGCCCAGTGCCACATGATGTTTGAAAACAGCCTGGTAGATATGGCTGTCTCCTTTTTGCGTTTTGGCCCGGGAACTGACGACCAGCTGGTGGCCACTTCTCCGATCTTATTTGCTGTGAATGAAAAGAATCCACTGGCTGGTAAGGTTTCTTTAGCCCTGGGTGATCTCGCTCACGTTCCGCTCATTTACTATATGAACGGCTATGAGGACAGCTTTTGGCTGGATAAAAATTGCCGGAAAGGCGATTATGAGGTTAATGATATCCTGCTGGCCTTTGATCTTGTGCGTCAGAACAAAGGAATTTTCGCAGTGCCGGAGCTGGCTGTTCTCCAACCGATGCAGGGTATCGTCTTTTTACCGTATCACGGCCCCAGCGACTACGATAACTTTTACTGTGCCGTTACCGAGCAGGCCGTCCGTGATAAAAGGCGGCGGCAGGCCTGCTTTAATCTGCGGGAAGCGTTGCTTCAAGCCGGCAGCGAAAAATAATCAAGGTGGTTTTTAAAAGATCGCTGCGCAACGTTTGGTTGCTCGGCGGTCTTTTATGTTGCTTTTTTCACAAGAAACTTTGTGATATATAAGACATAGGGGTTCAAGAACTTTGCCCCTGGGTAAAAGTAGGAGAAAGAATACGGAAGAAGAGAGGTAGAAGCAGATGAGTAAGCAATTTTCACGGCGTGATTTCCTTAAGGGCGCGGCCGCTGCCGGCGCCGGTGCCATGACGATGGGGCTGACCGCTTGCAGTCCGGCAGCGGCAGGCAACAGTCCCAGCGGTGCCGGCACTGCCGACAACATGGTGTTGTCTGATCAGACATACCGCAACCTGAAGTGGAAGTTTGAAGTGATGCCTGAGGAATACCCTATTCCCGAAGAGAAAATCACCAAGACCGTTACTCATGATATTATCATTATCGGCTCCGGCATGTCCGGCTTGTGCACCGCTGTTTCCACTAAGGAGAGCGGCGCGGATGTTCGTGTCATTTCCGCGGGTAAGCGTCCCATCAGCCGCGGCGGCTCCAACCACGCCATCGGTTCCAAAAAGCAGAAGGAGCTGGGCATCGACTATACGCCCGACACGGCAAGCGGCCGCCATGCCGCCAAGGTGGAAAAGCACTCTGCAGCCTGCTACATCGACGAACGCAAGTGGTCTACCTGGATCAATAACTCCGGTCCCGCAATGGATTGGATGATCGATAAAATGGCCTCTAAAGGGCTGAAAGTCTGCCTGGAGCCGGGCTATGTGGACCCGGACGGTATTCTGACCGTTCCGGCTGCCTCCCACAGCTTCTACAACGAAGAAGTTCCCTTTGGTATGCTGTTTGGCGCCCCTCTGTGCGCCCAGGCCTACGCCGATATCTTCAAAGACATGGGGGGCGAGATCGATTTTCAGACCCGGGCACTCTACCTTATTCGTGATGATAATAACACCGGCCGGGTTTCTGCTGTTGTAGCGCAGAACCTGGAGACTGGGGAATATATCAAATACAGTGCCAACAGGGCAGTGGTTCTGGCCACCGGAGATTTCTCCAAGGACCCCGATATGATGGCCAAGTATTCCCCTTGGGCCTGGAATCTCTACCGTAACAGCATCGATACTACTAAAGTGGATTACGATGTAGCGCTGGCTTTTAACGGACTGTACCCAGGGGATGGCCACAAAATGGGTTTGTGGATCGGTGCGGGTTGGCAGAAGACCTATCCCAATGCTCCGATGATCAATTGCGGCGCACCGGGCCCTAAAGTCAACTCTATTGACAATTTCTGGGGCATCAACCTTACCAGCGACGGCAAGCGCTACCACAACGAAGTGACGAACTTCTCCTATGGTGCCATCGCCATCCTGCAGCTGCCCGACCATATTGCTTACTCAGTGTGGGATTCCCGCTATGCCTATATCCAGGACATCTGGGAAACTTTCGGCTGTTCAGTGAACAATGAAAACGGCATCCTGGGCGCCACACCGGAGCAGATGATCGCCGGCTGGGAAGCCGATGTGGAAGCAGGCACCTGCTGGAAAGCGAACACCATTGAGGAATTGGTGGACAAGATGGGATTTAAAGGAGAAGCCCGGGCCAATGCCATTGAATCCATCAACAATTACACCAAGTACGCCGAGCAGGGCAGGGATGAAGAATACCATGTCAATCCCTCCGTACTTCACCCTATTAAAACGCAGCCCTTTTATGCGGCCCGCACCCATTTTGGCAAGGATGCCATGACCTTCCTGTGTGTTACAGGCGGTTTGCGCACTAACGAATATATGCAGGTGTGTGAAGATGACGACACCCCAATCGATGGGCTGTTCAACACCGGTATCATGGTCGGTGACTATTATGCAGGCACCTATAATTTCGTTATGCCCGGGCAGAACCTTGGCGGTGTATGCAATTGCTTGTCTTACATTCTGGGCCGGCGTTTAGCCGATCAAAACTTCAAATTCAGAAGCGGCAAGATCCAGCGCGTCAGCACTCCGGAAGATGAATCTGCTCAGAATGACGGATCATCCATGGCTTCTTTGGGTGGTGGGGATGCATCTTACAACGACGGTGTCTATACCGGAACTGGTTCCGGGGGGATGGGCGGCGATGTCAAAGTGGAAGTGACCATTGAGAACGGCAAACTGGCTTCGCTCACCTATACCGACAACGAGACCCCTGAAATCGGTGGCAAGGCTCTGCCCACACTGGTAGAGCAGGCTGTTTCCGCTAACGCCGCCACTGTGGATTCCGTCTCAGGTGCCACGATGACCAGCACCGCCTTTAAAGCTGCTCTGGCCGATGCACTGACAAAGGCGGCGAAGTAAGCGCTCTGTGGAGGAGCACGTGGCTCAATCCTCAAACCAGCCTTTTCTGTTGAGCAAAGTTCATCGGAAACGATAGAATAGAAAAGCGGCAGACAGCCGCTTTTTTCATTCTGGATTTTGCTCAAGTAAAAAATTAGGTTTGCCAACTGATCCCATCTGGGTCACTCAATCTGTCAGGAGGTTCTTTTCCTGAAGGAATTCCATCAGTAATTTTCCGGTCCCCCCCGTTATTTTGAGACAGTTTCGCAAGTGCTCCGGAGTATCAAAAGGGTAAGGATTAAGTGCCCGGCAACATGTTGTTCCAAATTTCGATTCAAAAAGATCATGGAACTCTTTAGTAAGTTCATAAGAGGGCTCTCTGCTTTCTTCAGTACGGGTACGCCCTTTTAATATCCCGAGTACCATAGTCGAACCAGCCAATGCTCCACACATACATCCGGCATGGCCTAATCCTCCGCCAAAACCTGTTGCCAATTTCAATACCTCCGGACTCATGGGACTATTGCACATTTCATTAAAAGCCTTGAAGATCGATTCAGCACAGTTAAAACCTTGTTTGAAATTGTCTCCAGTCCGATTACGGGCTTCTAAAGCTAAATCCTCCATCCCTTACCACTCCCCTCTATTTTTATATTGATACTCCTATATTACTCTGAATATTCAGATAAGTACAGCAAACTATTGCAGAGTTCAGGTGCCAAAGGCATGATAAATGAGTAAGACGGGCCGAGGGGAAAAGCCTTCCATCCGGTCAGCCTTTCCCCTCGGGAACATGCCCTTCCAAAATTCGACAACATCGAATTTTGCGAATCCTAATTATCGTGAAGAATTCCTGTGAATATATTCGATTTCATTCAACAACATATCGAAATCCGTTACGTGAATTTTCCCAAGAATATCTTCTTTTTTAACCGAACCCATAAGTTCTTGCCTCGTAACGTGTATTAATTTAAACCCAAGCCCCCATGAAGGTTTCAAAAAACCTGATCTTCGCCAATTTAAAATAGGTATTTTGAATTGATCAAAATATTTAGGAGGATCATTGGGAGGAATACTTGTAGTAGATACTAAGATGAAAAGGTCTTCGCCTTCCTGCATCATGATTATGGCGGGTCTTCTCTTGGATTCCTCTGGTACATCGTCGAACCCAACATCAAAATAAAAGACATCGCCTAAACTAAACCAGTGCATCTAAGCCCTTTTACTCTCCCTCATTGACAATATATCTGTGGTCTTTATTCTTTCTATCGAACAGAAATTTCCCATCCTTAATTGCCACTGGTCGAACAGAGATTTCCTTTAATTTCTGTGATGACAGTGATGTTTTTCTATATCCCTGGTCTTTTACAGCACCGTTCATGTTCTCGTCCTCCTCATTTGACAATCTTTCTTCCTTATTATCCATATCATACCACCTTCGATAGGTTTGTTCAATAATTAGTATGCCCACAAAAGATCAAATAGAAGAGAACAATCCCTAAGATGCGTTCAGAGGCTTTTTATAGCTGCATAGTTATCAAATATAGTGCTGTATCGGCGAACGAGTGCAACCCTTTACGGCATTCCCTGTATTGTTATAAAAAGACAGTAATTCACTTTTTCCCCTCGAACCAGCCTTTTCTGTTGAGCAAAAGTTCATCTGATGTCAGATGGATGAGAAGTTCCTCCAGCGCCGAAATGCTCGCTAAAACACAGATAATGTACATCAATACCTCTGAATGTGAAAAAGAAAGCAGTAATGGGAATAGAAATAAGAGCAAACCTGTAGCTTTATTGCCATAGGTATGAAGACTTGCCAAACTGTTATATTTTATCCGGGCAACCATCATTGCCGCCAAGCGAATGACACCGATAAAAATAACCCACAGGAGAATAGCTGTCCCCGGGTTGAGGATTGGCAAAAGTATAACGAGCAATACCCCGGCCATGACCAGGTCGGCCAAGGAATCAATCTTTGCCCCAAGGGTGCTTGTGGTTCCTGTCTTCCTG
Source organism: Desulfitobacterium sp. LBE (assembly GCF_007830365.1). NCBI lineage: Bacteria > Bacillati > Bacillota > Clostridia > Eubacteriales > Desulfitobacteriaceae > Desulfitobacterium > Desulfitobacterium sp. LBE. The sequence goes on from NZ_VLKD01000001.1 coordinate 5,087,622, forward strand.
GCAATAAAACCATCAAGCATATCGCTGAGTCCGCAGGCAATATACATGACGTAAAAGCTCAGGCTCAATGGCTCCAGGAAAAGCAAACCCAAGGAAAGGAATATCCTGCTTAATGACAGCCAATTGGGTATTGATTTCAGCATCCGTTCATCGCTAGAGTTCATCAAACCACCCCTTAAGTGTATTATGATGTATATAATACACTGTTGCAAATCCATTAATAGTTATGATTGCTTTCATTTATAGCAGTCCTGTGCCTTGCAGCTTTATTACAGAGTAATCATCAGGCAAAGACGCGGGACATCTGGTTCTCTCTCACGATTACATAAACAGGCGGCAGTTTAGACCGAGGTCTTCAGCTGCCGCCTGTTCAGCTCAATAGAGTTATTTGGCTGTCAGTTCACTGACCAGCTTGTTGTGAGCTGCCTGCTTTTCAGCAAGGCCTTTCTTATCGCTGATGATTTTTGACCATTTAATAAAGGCGTCAATCACAATGACTATGAAAAGCCCGGCCAGTACGATGGAAATAATAGAATTGACGGTCTTGCCCCCGGGTATATAGACCTGGGTCAGATTAAAATAGGAAGCATATAAGGTTGTGATCGAGAGGAAGACAAAGGGAATGAAAGTCGCTAAAGCGTAAGATATTCTCCCGGTATTTTTGAGGATAAGCGTTGTTCCAACGACTAAGCCCAGGGAAGCAAGGAGCTGATTGGAGACACCGAAGAGGGGCCAGACCGTGGAGATATCTCCTCCGTAAAGCAAGTAACCCCAGGCAAAAGAGACCAGTGCCGCAGAAATCAGTGCTCCCGGCATCCAATTCACTTGCTTAAAAGGTTTATAAATCGCTCCAATCATATCCTGAACCACATAACGGGCGGAACGGGTTCCGGCATCCACCGCTGTTAGAATGAATACCGCTTCAAACATGATGGCAAACTGATACCAATAGGCGATCAGATGATTCAAACCGGGAATATTGCTGAAGACATAGGACATGCCCACGGCCAGGGAAACGGCTCCGCCGGGACGCCCCGCCAATTCTTCACCAATCAGTTGGGAAAGCATGGGCAGTTTATCGACAGCCATCCCCAGCTTGGCAAAAACCTCAGGAGAAGTGTTGATGGCAAAGTAATCACCGACAGGAAGCGCTGAAGCAGCGATTAAAGCCATGATGGCCACAAAAGACTCAACAAGCATCCCGCCAAAACCGACGATTTTAATATCCCTCTCATTATCCAGGATTTTGGGAGTCGTTCCGGCGGCAATGGTGCTGTGGAACCCGGAAATTGCCCCACAGGCGATGGTGATGAACACAAAGGGCCAAACCTTGCCGGCGATGATGGGGCCGCCTCCATTGATGAATTCAGTGACAGCCGGCATTTCCAGAACCGGGTTAACAATAATAATTCCTAAAGCCAGCGCTCCGATGGTACCGATTTTCAGATAGGAACTCAGGTAATCCCGAGGAGCAAGGAGGAGCCAGACCGGCAAAGCGGCGGCGAAGAAAGCATAAACGGGGAGCCCCAGCTTGATCACGGTTTCACTGTAGTTGAAAAACACACCAAGGGCCGAACCTTTCACATAGGGTCCGAAAAAAACAGCCAAAAGGATTAGAACGACACCGATGAAAGAGGCTTCACCAAGTTTTCCGGGGCGAAGATAACGCATATAAATTCCGATAAAAATGGCAATGGGGATGGTCATGGTTACAGTAAATGTCCCCCAGGGATTGTGTTTGAGGGCGTGGACGATGACAATAGAAAGCCCGGCCATGGTGATCAGCAAAACGAATAAGACCGCGATCCCAGCAGCAACCCCGGTAATAGGGCCGATTTCTTTCTTGGAGATTTGTGCCAAAGATTCTCCATTGTGACGTATTGAAGCAAAGAGGACCACCATATCATGGACCGCGCCTCCCAGCACCCCGCCGATCAGAATCCAAAGAGCACCGGGGAGGAAGCCAAATTGGGCTGCCAGAACCGGACCGACCAAGGGCCCCGCTGCGGCAATAGCGGCAAAGTGGTGGCCGAAGGTTACCCAGCGGTTGGTGGGAACAAAGTCATGGCCATCCTCGAGGCGCCTGGCTGGTGTGGGAAGATTGGGGTTGACTGCCAGAACTTTAGCAGCCAGGAACGTTCCATAGAGTCTGTACCCCAACACCAGTACACATGCTGCAGCAATAAGCAGATAAAGGGCATGCATTTTTTTCACTCCTTCTCTTTCTCAGTTTGTTTCGCTAATTGCGACAACATTAGTATACTTGCCGTCCTCTATTTCGGATGAATTGCTGCAAAAAACATAAGAAACAGTGTTTAACAAGCAGGATTTCCTGTTTGACCTGAGGGCAGAGCATGGCGGCAGGATCTCCTGGCATTGGTTCGAAGTCAAAAAGCAGTAAAAATAAAAACGATTCCAATCCTCTGTCAAGGATTAGAATCGTCAAAAGCTGGGCGGAAGTAAAGACCGGCTAAAAATTCAAGCGCTGGCGTACCTCTTTCAGATAAGTCCGGCTCACTGGAACAGAAGAGGCCTTGTCATCGGCCATCAGCAGATTATAGGTTCCGTTAAACCAGGGGATCACCTCGCGGACCTTGTCCGGATTGACCAGATAACTTTTGTGGGTGCGTAAAAAGCCCAGCTTATCTTCCAGTTCACAGAGATTATAGTTGGTTTTGTATTCTTCGCTGCAGGTCATGATCATGACATGGCGCGCAGTGATAGAACAGAAGATGATTTCCTGAGGATTCAGCAATAGAATCCGTTCGTTCAGCTCTACCGGTATTTTCGCGTCCCGGGGCTTCTCCAGCAGAGCCAGAATGCGGTTCAGAGAATCGGCAGCAGGCCGGCTGAGGAGGCGTCGGATTTTTTCCATGGTCATCTGCAGGCGTTCTTCATCAAAAGGCTTGAGGATGTAATCCACCGCATTGACCTGAAAGGCTTCCAGTGCATGCTGATCATAGGCTGTGGCAAAAATAATGATGGGAAGCTCTGAAGGCTTGAGCATGGTCAGCAGTTCCCGGCATACGGCGAGTCCGGTCATATCCGGCATCTGAATATCGAGAAAAACAACCTGGGGCCTCAGCTTAAGTATTTTCCGGAGGGCTTCCTGACCATTGTCGGCCGTATCATCGATAACCACCCCTGGTACCCGTTCCAGCAGAAAGATCAATTCATCCCTGGCCGGAGCCTCGTCATCCACAACAAGTACATGGATCATTCTTCGGTCACCTCGCCGTTTTCTAATATTGTCTATTCTCTGATTATGACTTATTCTATTAAATAAAGAGCGCCTGAGTCAACCGCTGAATCATCGGATTGGCGGCGAAAATTGGTTGCCTCCTGAAATCATCAACCGGTGCCTCAGTGGTCAATTGCTGAACGAACCGGCAGAAAGGAGCGTACTGACTGTGTATCTGCTGTTTCTCATGATTGAACATATAGGACTGATTGTGGCGATCGCCTTTATCCTGACGCGCTTCAGTATGTTCCGCGACCTGATGGACCATAAGCATGATTCCTGGACTCTGGTCAAGCTTGCTATTCTGTTTGGCTTGTTTGGAATTATCGGAACCTATACGGGAATTTCTGTCCAGATTAAATCCGATGCTCTTTTCTGGATTCCCCGTGTTGACACGATGGCTTTTGATGAAGCTCTGGCCAACTCGCGGGTTGTCGGTGTGGTCATCGGAGGGTTGTTGGGAGGCCCCTGGGTAGGCTTGGGAGCAGGGGTCATTGCCGGTCTGCACCGGATTACCCTGGGTGGATTTACCGCGCTGGCTTGTGGGATGGCCACGATTGTTGAAGGTCTGCTGGCCGGTTTTGTGCATATGAAACTGGGCAATCGCCGCATTATTACCCCGGGTAAAGCCCTGCTGACCGGAATTGTGGCTGAGATGATGCAGATGGTGATTATTCTGCTCATCGCCAGACCCTGGGAAAACGCTTTGGCTCTGGTTCAGGTTATTGCTTTGCCGATGATTCTGGCCAATAGTGCTGGCATAGCTATTTTCGTGGTGATTATCCGCTCTGTGGTTATTGAAGAGGATAGGATTGAAGCGAGCCAGGCCCAAAAGCTCCTGGGTATTACGGATCAGATGCTGATTCATCTCCAAACCGGGTTGACTGAAGCTTCGGCCACCGAGATATCCAAGCTGCTTTTGAAAACCACGGGGGTATCCGCTGTTTCCATTACCGATCATGAGAAGATTCTTTCTCATGTGGGAATTGGGGATGACCATCATCTTCCCGGTCACGCCGTATTGACGGAAGCGACCAAGCGGGTTTTGCAGAGCGGCAAAATGTCCATTCCCAAATCCATTGATGAAATTCACTGCCCGGAAAAAGGCTGCCCTCTGGCGGTGGCGATCATCGTGCCGCTGAAAAAAGCGGGTGAGGTGGTCGGGGTGCTTAAATTCTACTTTTCCAACCCCAAGCAGATAAAGCCGGTTGATGAAGAGGTGGCCCAGGGGCTGGGCAGGCTTTTGTCCCACCAGCTGGAAGTGGTCTCCGCCCGCAATCAGGCTCAATTGATCCGCGAAGCGGAAATTAAAGCCCTGCAAGCCCAAATCAATCCGCATTTTCTCTTTAATTCCTTAAATACGATCGTTTCCTTGATCCGGAGCCAGCCGGATTCGGCGCGCAAGCTGCTGATTCAGCTTGGGCATTTCTTCCGTCAGAATCTCAACGCTTCTCTCCATGAGTTTGTCACGCTCAGACAAGAGTTTGCTCACGCCCGGGCCTATCTGGATATCGAGCAGGCTCGCTTTGGCCAGCGTTTAAGCGTGAAAACCGAACTTAACCCTCAGCTTGAGGAGGTGCCCCTGCCGCCCCTTACCCTGCAGCCCTTGATCGAGAACGGGATCAGGCATGGTCTTAAGGGCTTGGAACGAATCGGGGAGCTCATTATCAGTGTTCGGGAAGAGGACGGATATGCGCTGATCGCTATTCGGGATAATGGGATTGGCATCTCTCCGGAACGAGTCGGGGAGCTTCTGCACAGCCGGATTCAATCTCAGGAGGGAACGGGATTGGCTTTATACAATGTCAACCAGCGGCTGATTCATCATTTTGGAGAGGAAGCGGGCCTGCATATCGAAAGCGAATTGGAAAAAGGGACTTGTATCTGGTTCAAAGTCCCAATACACAAAGCCTTAGATTTAGAAATGAAAACGCTTAATCAATATTAGGTAAAAGTACTATATTTTGCTCATAAGCATTACTAAGATCATTGTTTCTTAAATTTAACAGGAGCGCCAAGGCTAGGGGAAGCTATTCGTCTGGTTTGAGTAGAATCAAATTAACTATCAAATTAACTATGCTCTGAAGGATATTAAGAAATTGCAAAATATTCTTATAATGGCTATAATTAAGATGTTGCTTAAAGAGAGTACAACAATAGCTGGTGACTATTTTAGCAATATAAAAATGAGGAGTGAGAGAAATGGAATGGCTGACCCTAAGTATTGATGGGCGCGAAGTCAGCGTACCTAAAGGAACGACGGTGCTGGAAGCTTGCCGAATGCATGATATCACGATTCCTACCTTGTGCCACGACCCGGAGCTTACCCCTGCCGGAGCCTGCCGCCTGTGTGTCGTTCAGATTGAAGGCATGCGCAATCTGCCGCCATCCTGTGTTACCCAAGCAACCCAGGGCATGGTGGTTCATACTCAAAATGAGAAAGTAAGAAAAGCGCGCAAAACTATTTTAGAGCTGTTGGTGGCCAATCACCCCTTGGACTGTATGACCTGCCAGAAAATGGGCGATTGCTCTTTGGCTGAGTATGCCTATGAGTACGGGGTAAAGGGTGAAATATACCGGGGAGAGAGGCGGCGGCTTCCCATCGAAGATTCCAATCCTTATATTTTGCGGGATCTGAATAAATGCATCCTGTGCGGAAAATGTGTTGCCACATGTGGAGCTGTGGCAGAAAGAAGTGTCATCGGGTTTGCCAATCGTGGTTTTCATGCCAAAGTGGCTACCGTTATGGATACCGACCTGAAGGATTCCACTTGTGTCTACTGTAACCGCTGTGTGGCCGTTTGTCCGGTTGGAGCTTTAATTGATAAAAACACCCTTGGTAAAGGCAGAGCCTGGGAGGTCCGGAAAGAAGAAGTCATCTGCACCTTCTGTGAAGCAGGTTGTAAGTTCGAAATCAATTCCAAAGACGGCAAAGTCATCGCAGTTACTGCCAAATCAGCATCCAGTGGACGGCCTCTCTGTCTCAAAGGGCGGATTGGTTCTGATTTCCGTTATAACCCCGAGCGCAAAGAAAAACCCTTTGTCAATAAGGATGGAGAGTTTGTCCAAATTACCTGGGCGGAATTCCTGGGACTGGGGGATATTGCCGAGAAGCTTGCCTTGCTGGCGGAGTAACAGGCTGGTTGTTTGATACTGTTGACAGCATGATAGCATCTTTTGCAGACGGCGACTGGCGGATGTCAGAAGCCGTCTTGTTGTTCATACACCATATGGCTAATACTTTATCTATCCTGGGAGATCGGACTAGATGCTAAAGCTAACGGCCTGCATCTGCAGACCGTTTAGTTTTTCCGCTACTTGCCTCTGTGCTTAGCTTTGGCTTTAAGAGGTCGAAGTTGACAACACAAGGGGGGAGAAAGCTTGAGCAATTTGCCCTGGAGAACATGGTCATAAGGCAAACTATCCCAGACATATAGTATTAGAAAGGGAATGCCTTGGAGGTGAGGAGGGTGCTGTCCCCCAGCCTGGAAGATTACTTGGAAGAAATCTACCGGTTTTCTATGGAGAATAGTGTGGTAAGAGTAACGGATATCAGCAAGAAGCTGGGCGTATCTCTGCCCTCGGTGTCCAAGGCTCTGCATAAACTCAATAATCAGGGTTATATCAATTATCACCGCTATGGCGAAATTGTCCTTACCGAGCAGGGATGTCTGAAAGGCAATTACTTAGTGGAGAGAAACCAAATGCTGCAAGAGTTTCTGGCCCTGATTCAAAGCCAATGCGATATTCCCGCTGAAACCGAAGCCATCGAGCACTATATATCGGATTCAACGATCCAATCCTTACGCCGGCTGGTTACTTTTTTTAAGGAAAACCCAGCTTGTTATGAAGCTTTCCTCCGCTTTGAGTATGAACAAAATTAAACATAGACTTGAATAACGGTCAGGCTTTTGCTGAACGTTTCTTTTTTGTACAAAAATAGATAATAATTACTAAAAAATAATCCGATAAAAATTGTATAAATTCAACAATTGGATTATAATGTGAATATTGGTATTATACCCAGGGTTTAAGTCGAATTTTGATGATATGAGGAGGAATGAGATGAAGAAACGATTGTTGATCATGGTGCTTTGGCTGATAACAGCAGGCACCTTGCTGGCTTGCTCCCCTCAAACAGAGAATGCTCAGTTTGTTGAGGAGTCACAAACCCGGTTAATACCCGGTACATACCGCGCTGAGTTCGACCAGCCTGACAGCCGGGGCTGGACGCCATTTTTGGTTATGGAAATAAATGACGAAGGAAAAATAGCGGAGGTCAATTTTGATTACATATCTACGGAGGGAACCTTCAAAACCCAGGATGCCGACTATAACCAACGGATGACGGCTGCCAACGGACTAGGCCCCCAAACATATTGCCCGCGCTTTGCCAAGAATCTGATCATCTATCAGGATCCGGCTCAGGTAGACGGAATCACCGGCGCCACCTCCTCCTCCCAGGAGTTTAAACAGTTGGCCCAGGCAGCTTATGCTGCGGCGGAAAAGGGCAGCCAAGGAACGGTCTATCTCTCCCATATACCAGAAGGCGATCAGGGGAGCGGGGAGGGAGATTCATGAAAGCCATTGCTAATCTTAAGGTCAGTACCAAGCTGGTGATGAGTTTCTGCTTGCTGGCCTTGATCACCTTTGCGGTGGGAGGGCTGGGGGTCTTTAACACACTGCGCCTCCAGGAAATGGATCAGGAACTGTACACCTATCAGACCTTGCCTTTGCTGGAGCTGCGGGTAATTCACGGCTCATTCGAAGAAAACAGGGCGTACATCAGAGACATTATCCTGGAAGAAGATCCTGCTCAGATCGAAACCCACTTAAAAGCTATTGAGCAAAACCGGCAAATAATTGACCAGGCGCTGGCAACCTTTGGGCAAAGCCTGCGCACCGAAGAGGAGACGCTGCAGTTTACCTATCTGGACAATGTCCTGGAAAATTTCGATTACCATCTGGACCAAGTGATGGAACTTTGCCGCCATGGCAACAAAACCTTTGCTTATACCGTATTAGCTCAGGATGGCCCGAAACTCTCGGCCAATTTCAGCGCAGCCATCGATAACCTGTCGCTGATTAAGGAACAAACCGGCCATGAGGTGGCGGCTGCCAATAAAGCAAGAGCAGAATCCGCCTTCTGGCAGACGATAATTTTTGTGCTGGGGGCTGGAGTCCTGGCTGTGGTACTGGGTGTCACCATTTCCAGACTGATCAGTACCCCGCTGTCCGCTTTGGCCAAGGCGGCCAATGAGATCGCTTCAGGCAATTTGGTCAGTCAAATTCCGGCCAAGTACCGAACAGCCAAGGATGAGATCGGGCAGTTGGGTATGGTATTTCAGACGATGACTGAGAATATCCGGAATTTAATTCACCAGGTTCATGAATCGGCCGGAATGGTAGCCGCATCTTCCGAGGAGTTAAGCGCCGGCGCCGGACATGCTGCCGAGGCCGGCTCCCAGGTTGCCCATGCGGTCAGCGCAACTGCCGATGGCGCGCAAGTACAGGTTACCGCTTTATCTGAGACCATGGCAACCGTGGAAAATATGGCCAAAGTAATAGAGCAAATCGCGGCCAACAGCACCAGCGCCACGCTGATCGCTGAAAAAGCAGCCCAGGCGGCAGTTCAGGGCAGCAGCAAAATCGACACAGTGGTCGTCAAAATGGCGGACATTAAACAAAGTGTTGAACAGTCCGCTTTGGTCGTCTCAGAACTAGGGACCAGATCCAAGGAAATCGACCAGATTGTGTCAACCATTTCCGGATTGGCGGCTCAAACCAATCTTCTGGCGCTCAATGCCGCTATTGAGGCGGCCAGGGCTGGTGAAGAAGGGCGCGGGTTCTCTGTTGTCGCCGAGGAAGTCCGCAAATTGGCCGAGCAATCCCAACAGGCTGCCAAACAGATTGCTGTTCTGATCCAATCCATCCAGATGGATACGCAAAGGGCCATGACTGCTATGACGGAAGGGACTTCCGAAGTGCAGGCCGGCTATGCTGCTGTCAATGAGGCCGGTGGGGTTTTTGCTAATATTGCTGCCTTGGTTCGCACAGCATCCGATCAGATCATGGAGATATCGGCCGGTGTGGAAGGAATGTCTATGGACAGCCATAGTATGGTTAATTCAGTCAGCAAGGTAGAGGAAATCAGCCGGCAGACCTCCGACCAAACCCAGATGGTGTCGGCAGCTACCCAGGAGCAGTCCTCTGCCCTGACGGAAATTGCCTCGTCAAGCGGAGCCTTGGCTCAGTTGGCGGATCAGCTGCAGCAGGCAGTAAGCCGTTTTAAAATAACCTGATTCATAACCACTCACCTTACGGGGCGTTTTCTGTATAACTGCAGGAAACGCCCCTTTGCTGTTCCGGGGAATGGTGACAGCGGCTTTATTACTTAAACAGCATGGTTTCTTTACTAGCCAAGTCACACTTTATTTCCATCTTTAATACTGTATTAAAAAACATACTTCAAACCTGAAAAAAGGAATCGATTTAAAAGTTAACCCAGTCTAACAGTGAAGGGAGAGTTATGACTCATGGATACACAATCACTAGTTCCCTTATCCACCCTTAAGCAGGGGGAGAAGGCTTATGTAGTCGATCTTGAACTAAACGGCCTGTTGAGACGGAGAGTATTGGATTTGGGTATCGTTCCCGGAACCTCCCTCCAATGTGTCGGGACCGCCCCCGCCGGAGATCCCATCGCTTACTTAGTTCGCGGAACAGTGATTGCTCTCAGGAGTGAGGATGCCAGGTCGATCCGGGTCAATTCAACTTTAGTATAAAGAAAACCCAAGCAAGCGTGCGGTTAGTATGGAAAGTGTTGGAGAGTGAGTGCAATGAATTTAAAAATTGGGGATCAAGCTGCTCCCCTAATGCAAAAGGGAAGAATTCGGAGAGAAAGCTTTGGTATAAGCAGTGCAGCCGACCAGTGGATTATTGCTTTAGCAGGAAACCCCAATGTGGGTAAAAGTACAGTATTCAATGCTTTGACCGGCCTGCGCCAACACACCGGCAACTGGCCGGGCAAAACAGTGAACAATGCTCAAGGTTACTTTACTTATCACAATCAAAGCTTTATGCTCGTTGATTTACCGGGTACTTATTCCCTCCTGGCCCATAGTGTCGAAGAAGAGATTGCCCGGGACTTTATTTGCTTTGGTCAACCGGACGCCACCGTGGTGGTTTTGGATGCCACCTCCTTGGAGCGCAATCTTAATCTTGCCCTGCAGATTATGGAGATTACGCCCCGGATCATTGTCTGTGTCAACTTAATGGATGAGGCTCGCAAAAGAGGCATTGTCATTGATTTTGCTGCCCTGCAAAAGGAGCTTGGTGTGCCGGTGGTTGCCACGGCGGCCAGACATAACCAGGGGCTTGAGGAACTGCAACGAGCCATTTTTGATATTGCCGTGGGCAATCAAGCTACTCAGCCCAAACAAATTGTTTATTCTGAGGATGTGGAGAGGGCCATTCAGCTGCTCCAGCCCCAGATCGAAAAGGTGGGTATGGGCACTATCCTCAGCCCGCGCTGGCTCGCCCTCCGGCTTTTGGACAGTGATCCTGCCTTTATCGAAGAGATCGGCCGTTTCGTTGCCATGAATGGGGATCAAGAGATTGACCTGCAAAGGGAGGAGGGGAAGGTAGCGCTATGAGCAGTATTACTCCGGATCCGTTATTGAAGCTTTATCGGGATACGGAAACAATTCGCGAGGATCTTGGTCATTCCATCACGGATCGCGTGGTTACCGATATTTTTGCTTATTCGGAAAAACTCGCCAATCGGGTGGTCTGCCGGGAACAAGAGCAGGCAAGACGGTGGCGGGAGGGCGTTGATAAGATCGTGATCTCCAGAGCCTTTGGCTACCCCATCATGCTGGGCATCCTCGGGCTGATTTTTTGGATTACGATCGTGGGGGCGAATGTCCCTTCCCAGCTCCTGGCTACAACGCTTTTTGCCTTTCAGGATACCCTTACCCAGGGTTTTAATGCCTTAGGTGCGCCGGCTTGGCTTCATGGTGTTTTGGTATTGGGGATGTATCGGACACTGGCATGGGTCATTGCAGTGATGCTGCCGCCCATGGCCATCTTCTTTCCTCTGTTTACCCTGTTGGAGGATCTGGGATATCTCCCCAGGGTGGCCTTTAATCTGGACCATATGTTCAAGAAAGCTAAGGCTTGCGGCAAGCAGTGCTTAACCATGTGCATGGGCTTTGGCTGCAATGCGGCGGGTGTAGTATCCACCCGGATTATTGATTCCCCCAGGGAGAGATTGATCGCTATTCTAACCAACAATTTCGTGCCCTGCAATGGACGTTTTCCCACCCTGATTGCTATTGCCTCGATTTTTATCGCCGGTATGGCGGCTTTTTCCCAGTCCCTCTTAGCGGCAGGTTCGGTCATATTTATGGTGCTCTTCGGCATTTTGGTCACCTTTGGCGTGTCCTGGGGATTGTCCATGACCCTTTTAAAAGGGGAACCCTCCTCGATGGTCCTGGAGCTGCCCCCTTACCGCCGGCCCAAGGTCCGTTCTGTTCTGTATCGCTCCATGCTGGATCGCACCTTATTCGTCTTACGCCGGGCGGTCATCGTAGCGGCACCGGCCGGAGCAGCCACCTGGGTTCTGGCTAATGTATGGGTGGGAGAGGCGAGCATTCTTACCCATATTGCAGCCTTCCTTGATCCCGCAGCTAAGGCTATAGGGTTGGATGGATTTATTCTTATGGCGTTTATCTTAGGTATACCGGCCAATGAAATCGTGATCCCCGTTCTCCTGATGAGTTATTTGGCGACGGGACAATTAACGGATTTCAGTACCCTGGCGGAGTTGAAAGAAGTGCTCTTAGCCAATGGCTGGACTTGGCTGACCGCTCTGAACACCATGCTGTTCTCCCTCTTGCATTGGCCTTGTGCCACCACTCTCCTCAGTATGTATAAAGAGACCGGAAGCAAAAAGTGGACGGCTCTGGGCTTCCTTCTTCCCACGGCGATCGCCTTTATCATATGCTTTATGGTAGCCCAGACGGTTTACGCATTAGGGTGGGTATAGAGAAGTTTACTCAGTTATAGAAAATGTAAGGACAGATCCTTTGCTGCTGAAAGCAGCTAAGATCTGTCCTTGATTGTGATGAAAACATCATTGTGAAGGGTCAATCAACTCCAGACGCCCCAGTACATCGTATACCTTAAGGGCAATGTAAAGATTGGTTCGGTCGTAAGCTTTTTGGAAACTGGTATTGGTCAGCTCCTCAACTCTCTTTAAGCGGTAGCGCAGGGTATTGATGTGAAGAAACAACCGCTCGGCGGTTTCATTGATATTTAAATTAGCGTCAAAATAGCAGCGCAAGGTGTCCAGCAGCATGCTGTTGTTCACTTTATCGTGAAGGATCAGTGCGTTTAAGTATTTTTTATATAAGGATTTAAGCTGCTCCAGGCTATTGCTGAAGATCAGACTGTAGACACCTAAATCATAGATATGTCTGACTTGGTTGCCATTCCCGGTCAGCTCGGAGAGATGGATAGCATAGAGGGCCTCCTGGTAACTCAGGTGCAGTTTATCGATGAGGTATTTATTGCCAATGCCAAAGGTGGCCTTAAAATTAAATTTTTTGCGTACATCTTCATGATAACGGGTGATATTGTCCAGGGACTTTTTCCAGCCGCTGTCCACATCGAGAATTTTCACATCATAGTGGGTGGGGCAGATGTGAACCAGGTACTTATTATCCCAAACGGTGCAGAAAATATCCAGCTTGTTGAGCTTGAGCCAATCTCTGGTGTAGGCCAGGAGGGCTTGTTTTTCTATTTCCGTCAATATGCGGTCGGTCAGCATAATACAAACATAATACAGATTATTTAAGTCATAATTAAGGAGGAATGAATTTTGTTTGAGAAGCTCTTTGATATTGATATTGCACAAGAGAATATCGGCAATAAAGTTATTGGTATACACATTGTTAAGCTTTTCCATGGAATGGGCCAGGTTAAAATAGGTTTTAACAGCCAAGGAAGCCTTTTCTAAACTGGGGATCAATTCGTGGCATTCTTCTGAATGGGCCGGTTCGACGAAGATAAAACCATCCTTTTCACTGGTTCCCACTTTATAGCATAAAGTGAGCAGCTCTTCATCCCACAGATAAGGGCTGTCTCCATCCCAGTTTAAGATGATACTGAAAAAACTCTGGGGAAGTTGCTCCTGGTCCGAACCCAGACTATAGATCGTTCCTTTGTAATCCGAGATGATGACATTCCGCCCGGTGGATTCGCGCAAGTAGCTCAGGACATGCTCCAAATTATTCATTTCAAGAACTGAATGGGTCAAAGACACTTTGACCTCATCGGTATGAGCCATTTTTATGCTCCTTTGCAAATGAAAGATATGAAGTGATGTGTTGGGTAGACCGGCGCTGTCCTTAGAAAATATAAGTTTAGTATGTATTAGTATAGCTGCTTGTGCTTGTAATTACAATTGTATATTTGTCTGAAAAAAACCCGGCTATGTTTGTCTAATGCTACGAAGGAGAGCCATCCGGAAAGATAGAATGATTTGGCACAAGAAAGTATTGAACTTTCCCATGCTGGAAGAAAGGAGGATTGGAGTGGGCACAGGAAAAGAAGGACCTGCAGCACAATTTAAACTGGCTTTTTTGTTAGGATGCCTGCTATTTGTCTTCATCGCCGTAATGGGCTGTGACGGACAACAAGCGGCAAGTCAAACAAAGCCCCAGGGAGGTGCGGGAGAAGGCGGTCAAGCGGCCCTGGTGAACACTGGTGAGCAGGCCGATAATACTCATTCGAAAATGGGCCTGCAATGCGAACAATGTCATGAGCAAGGTGTGGAAAACCCGGTAAAACAGGAGCAATGCCTGAGTTGTCATAAAAGTATGGCAGAGGTTGCCCTGCTGACCAAGGAAAAGGAACCGAACCCCCATGGCCCTCACCACTATGACACAGCTGACTGCACCACATGTCATGCCATTCATGCCAAATCACAAATGATGTGTTCAACCTGTCATGATTTCCCCTGGATCAATGAACTGGATGAAGAGCTATGGACTAAACTCTAATTCTATTTTGAGAGGAGCTAACCCCATGACCCAAAAAGCAGTTGATAGAAGACAATTTTTAAAAACGATGGCTTTAGCCGGTGTATCCATTGCCGGTGTGGGAACCCTGGCCGGTTGTTCAGCAGGAGCAGCGAATCCGGCACCTCAGCCCGCCCAAGCCGGTCCGGAATGGAAGGAAGAGACCGATGTGGTTGTCATCGGCAGCGGTTTTGCAGGTCTGGCAGCTGCCCTGGAAGTCCTTGAGGCAGGTTCACAGGTCATTATTTTGGAAAAGATGCCTGTGAGCGGAGGGAACTCAGCTATTAATGGCGGAGATATGTGCTGTGCCAATACGAAGATGCAAAAAGCCGCAGGCGTTGAGGATTCGGTCGAACTTATGGTAGCGGACATGCTAAAGGCCGGCGGCAATATCAATCATGTGGATAAGGCCACCCTTGTCGCAGAAAAATCCAACGAAGCCTTGGAATGGTGTCAGAATTATCTGGGCATGAAATTCAGAGAAAAACTGAATTACCATGGCGGCCATTCTGTATTAAGAGCTCATCAATCGGAAGAGGCTTCCGGCTCAGGGTACATTAAGGCTATGCTGGCGAAGTTAGAAGGAAAAGGTATATCCGTTTCGAATAATAGAAAATTCGTCCGCTTCATTGAAAATGATGAGAAACGGATCATCGGCGTGGAAGTGTTGGATGGTTATAAATATGGCAACGAGAGCAGTGGGACACCGCTGCTGATCAAAGCCAGGAAGGCCGTCATTATCGCTTCCGGCGGATTCTCCCAGGACATCAGGATGCGTACCATTCACGATCCCAGAATCACTGACAAATTCTCCAGCACCAACCACCTGGGTGCTACGGGGGAAGCCCTGAGAGAGGCGCTGAAGCATGAAGCCATGGATGTGCATATGGATTGGATTCAGCTTGGGCCCTGGACCAGCCCTGACGAAAAGGGATTTGGCTATGTGCCCCAGTTCGTCGAACGGCTGGTTGGCTTTGCTCCCATGATCGACGTCAAAACCGGCAAGCGGTTTATTATGGAATCGGGGAACCGGAAGGTCAGAGCGGATGCGATCATTGCTTTGGGTGAACCCGGTATTCATGTGGCTGACGAATATGCTGTGAAGCTGCAGATTCTGCCCCAAATTCTCGAAGGAGCGATGGGGAACGGCTCCATTAAGAAATACGATACTCTCGAAGAAGTGGCCAAAGCCTACAATGTTCCGGTGGAACCCTTCCTGGCTGAAATCAAGCGTTGGAACTCCTTTGTCCTCAAGGGCAAAGATGATGATTTCAATTGCATGATTATGGAGGGAGCTAAACCCACTGAACAAGGACCCTTCTATGTTACCCGCATGTGGCCGAAGGTTCACCATACCATGGGCGGGCTTATGACCAATCTGCAAACCCAGGTGATCAATCAGGATTTTGAACCGATCAAAGGGCTTTATGCCGCCGGTGAAGTCACAGGAGGTATCCATGGTGCGGTGCGTCTGGGTGGAGTAGCGTGTACAGACTGCATTGTCAATGGCCGCATTAGCGGACAGGAAGCGGCCAAAGCCGAGGCCTGGGGTTAGAATTCAATTCAAGAGAGCGACTAAAAACAGGTGAGTAATTAGAAGATGAATAATTAGAAGAATAAAGGGCTGTATTCTATTTGCTGGAATATAGCTCTTTTCAATTTATACTGGATTAGTTTGAGAGCCTGACCGGATTGTGATACAATAGCCTCAAAGGTGTGCCTATGTATAAGGAGGAAGTCCAGTTGGCTGGTTTTTTTACTAAACTAAAAGAAGGATTGACGAAAACTCGGGATCAGTTTGTTACTAAAGTCGAAGAGATTTTAACGGGAAGACGGAAAATCGATGAAGAGCTCTATGAAGAGCTGGAGGAAGTATTGATTCGCTCCGATGTGGGGGTAAATACTTCCTTTGAGCTGGTTGAAGGGTTGCGTAAAGAGGTAAAGAAAAGAAAATTACAGGAGGCGGAAGAGCTAAAGATTGTTCTCCAAGAGCTGATTGCTGAACTGCTGGGAGAAGAAGAATCCATGAACTTTGCGGAACATGGTCCCAGCATCTTTTTGGTGGTGGGTGTCAATGGTGTGGGCAAGACCACGACCATCGGCAAGTTAGCTCATTATTTCCAAGGGGAAGGAAAGAAAGTTATCCTGGCTGCCGGAGATACCTTTCGGGCAGCGGCCATCGATCAGCTTGAGGTCTGGGGACAGCGGGCCGGTGTGGAAGTCATAAAACAAAAGGAAGGTGCCGATCCTGCGGCGGTAGCCTATGATGCTCTTCAGGCAGCGAAGTCCCGGGGTGCCGATCTGGTCATTATGGATACGGCCGGCCGACTACATAATAAGGTCAACTTAATGGAAGAGCTGCGCAAAGTAAAGCGGGTCATTGAACGGGAAATTCCCGGGGCACCTCATGAGGTTCTCCTCGTCCTTGATGCCACAACAGGACAGAATGCTCTCCAGCAAGCCAAGCTTTTTCAGGAAGTGGCCGGGGTGACGGGAATTGTGCTCACGAAACTGGATGGTACAGCCAAGGGCGGAGTGGTCCTGGGGATTCAGGGAGAAATTAATATCCCGGTGAAATGGATCGGCGTAGGGGAAGGGATGGAGGATTTGCGTCCATTTATTCCCCAGGATTTTGCCAGTGCTCTTTTTGATCAGACTCAGGATGATGAGGAGGAAGAAATCTGAATACCTTCGCATTGATCGGTGGAACAGGACTAGAGGCGGTTGCTCTGCTGGATCTCCGTACAGAAAGCATCGCTACCCCTTATGGAAAGGTAACGGTGGAGATCGGGCGTTTTGAGGCCCACGATGAGCCCATTGTCTTCATGAGCCGTCATGGCAAAGGGCATACGGTGCCCCCTCATTTGGTCAATTATCGGGCCAATATCTGGGCTTTAAAAGAACTTGGTGTCCGGAAAATCATTGCCACGGCTGCTGTGGGTTCCCTTTCCTCCCGACTCCAATTGGGAGATATTGTGCTCTTGGATCAATTTCTGGACTTTACCAAGAGCCGTCCTCAGACCTTTTATGAAGGGGGAGGACAGGGCGTACTCCATGTGGATATGACAGAACCCTATTGCCGGTCTGTACAAGCGGTGATTCGTGAAGCCGGAGAGTCCATAGGGGTGCCTTTGCAGGGCGGGGCTGCCTATGTATGTACAGAGGGGCCGCGCTTTGAGACTCCGGCTGAAATCAGGATGTACCAAATTCTCGGCGGAGAATGTGTGGGGATGACCAGCGTGCCCGAAGTGGTTTTGGCCAGGGAATGCGGTATGTGCTATGCTACGATCGCCATGGTTACCAATGAAGCGGCAGGAATAGCCGATCACCCCCTAACCCATCAGGAAGTCGTTGAAAGCTTGCAAGCTGCCGGAAAGAAGGCAGCCGGTTTAATACAAGAAACATTTCGGATACTTCGCCACGAACAGGATTGTCGGTGTCAAATGGCTAATGCAGAGGTCGGTAAGTTTTAGAAAGGCGGTACGAAGGTGAAAGCATTAGAGTGGATGGGAGATTCCTTAAAAATATTGGATCAGACCCGTTTACCTGTAGAAATTAAGTATAGAATGGCCACAACCTATGAGGAAGTGGCGGAGGCCATTGAAAAAATGGAAGTTCGGGGGGCACCGGCTATCGGCGCCGCAGCAGCTTACGGATACGCCCTGGGAGCAATAGGCTACTCAGGCGAGCTGGCAGGCTTGTCGGCTCATATGGAAAAAGTTCAGCACCGTTTGGCGGAGACCCGCCCCACAGCAGTCAATCTCTTTTGGGCATTGCGCCGTATGGAGGATCGGCTGCGGGATCAGCATGAGGCGAAGGAACTGGCGGAGATTCGCCAAGCCTTGGTGGCAGAGGCCGAAAATATAGCTGAGGACGATCGCCGTGTCAATCGTCTCATCGGGGAACATGGCAACGCAATTGTGACCGCGGAAGCCAATATTCTTACCCACTGCAACGCAGGTGCCTTAGCTACTGTGGAGTATGGCACTGCCCTTGGGGTAATACGCGCCGCCCAGCAGGCGGGCAAGAAAGTTCATGTTTACGCCGGTGAGACCCGTCCCTTCTTGCAAGGGGCCCGGTTGACAGCTCTGGAATTGATGAATGATCACATTCCCGTGACCCTCATCGCGGATAATATGGCTGGATTCTTAATGCAACAGGGAAATATTGATTTGGTCATCGTGGGTGCGGATCGTATCGCAGCCAACGGAGATACGGCCAATAAAATCGGTACATACTCCCTGGCTGTCTTAGCTCATGCTCATGGCATACCTTTCTACGTGGCTGCCCCTACCTCCACCATTGACTTGAAGGTTCCCAGTGGACAAGATATCCCTATTGAAGAAAGGAATCCTAAGGAATTAAGGGAGGTCTTTGGGGTTCAGGTAGCCCCGCCGGAAGTCCCCGTGTATAATCCTGCTTTTGATGTGACTCCCGCCAAATTGATTACGGGAATTATTACGGAAAAGGGTATCGTAACCTCACCTTACTCTGTGAATTTACTAAAGATGATGGTGCGCTCTTGATGCTCAAAGAGAAAATCCTGGAGATCGGCCAAAAAATAGCTCAGAGCGGCATGGTCGCCGGTACTTGGGGGAATATCTCCGCGTGGGATTCTGACCGCAATGGGTACTGGATTACTCCCAGCGGCATGGATTACTTCTCCTTGAAGGAAGAGGATCTGGTACTGCTGAGTATGGATAATACTGTGCTGGAGGGAAAGCGCAAGCCGTCTTCAGAGCTGCTGCTCCATGGGGAGATCTATAAGCAGCGGCCTGATGTTCAAGGAATCGTCCACACCCATTCTCCATTTGCTACAGCCCATGCCGTATCCCGCCTTCCCCTCCCGGGGATTGTGGAGGATTTGGTGATGATTGCCGGAGGTCAGGTGGCGGTGGCCCGCTATGAGTTACCCGGCACGCTGGAGCTTGCCCTTAGTGCTGTGCAGGCACTGGAAGACAAGAATGCTGTCTTTCTCGCTAACCATGGCTTGGTCGGGGTTGGCTTCTCCTTGGCTGAAGCATTTAAAGTGTGTCAAGTCGTAGAGAAAAGTGCTCAGATTCATATCATGTCCCGGCTCTTGGGTGAACCGGCGGCACTAAGCCCTGAAGACATTCAAATCATGCGCCGCGCTTATCAGGAAAGCTACGGACAACGAGCTTAGTGCTATTAGACCTCCAAATGGATTGGGGGTCTAAATCATTGGTTGTAAGGAGTGATAGTTGTGTCCAAGATTCTTATTCGCGCTATGGTATTGCCCATGACCGGGCCGGAGGATTTCTACCCCGAGGGAGAAATAGGGATTGAAAATGATCGGATTCTCTTTGTCGGGGAGAAAGGTTCTGCTCCGGACAGCTTTATTCCTGATCAGATCATCGATCTGCCTGAGGATGTGGTTATGCCTGGCTTGATTAATACTCATACCCATGCGGCTATGACCATGTTGAGAAGTTATGCCGATGATCTGCCCTTGATGCCTTGGCTGCAGACGAAGATTTGGCCTTTTGAGGATAAAATGTCCGATGAAGATATCTACTGGGGAACCTTGCTGGCTTTGGGGGAAATGATCCAATCCGGAACCACGACGATGCTGGATATGTATGCTTCTATGGATCAGGTGGCGAAAGCCGTTTTAGAGGCGGGAACCCGGGGGGTTTTATCAAGGGGCTTGATAGGCAACGCTCCTAATGGAGAAAGAGCTTTTGCCGAGAACATAGACTTGGTCAAGAATTATCATGGTGCAGGTCAGGGGCGGATTCAGGTTATGTTTGGCCCCCATGCTCCGTATACTTGTTCCGGTGAGTTTCTGCAGCGGGTTAAGCAGGAAGCGGACCGTCTGGGAGTAGGAATTCATATCCATGTGGCGGAGACGGAAGATGAGATCAAAACCATCAAAGAGCAATATGGCAAGACCCCGGTTCAATGGCTGGAGGAACTGGGCTTATTCGGAGGGCATGTGGTGGCCGCCCATTGTGTGCACCTGACTGAGGAAGATCAGGAGATTATGGCCCAAAACAAGGTTTTTATCGCCCACAATCCCGAGAGCAATATGAAATTAAACAGCGGCACGGCGCCGATTCCCGAACTCCGTTCACGGGGTGTTGTGGTTGGCTTGGGTACGGATGGCACTTCCAGCAATAATAATCTGGATATGTTCGGGGAGATGCGCTCAGCGGCCTTTCAGCAAAAGCTCGTCAAAGGAGCCACGGCTCTGCCCGCTTATGAGGTGCTGCAGATGGCTACAGTGGATGGGGCACGGACTCTGGGACTTCACGATGTGGGTGTGCTGGCACCGGGTTATAAGGCGGATTTGATCTCCATCAATTTTGATCAGCCTCATTTTTACCCGAGATTCTCCATTCCTGCCCATTTGGTCTATGTCGCCCACGCCGGCGATGTGCGTACAGTCATGGTCGATGGCAAAATTCTCATGCAGGAACGTCAGCTCATGACCATAGATATCAAACGGGTTTGCCGAGAGGTGGAAAAGCGGGCCAAAGGGATAGCACAAGGCTTATAGACTTTTTAAATTCTATAAAATATAATTTTTCCTTCATTAATATATGTGAATATAGGTGCAGTGTTCTTAAAACAGGAAATGCAAGTGTCGTATCAAGTGTTATATAAAGAATTGCTGTTTGAAAAATTACCTTTAAAAATTAAGTCCTTTAAAAATTACAAGTGCAGGAAAGTAAAATTACTTGACAAACTGATGAATATGCCCTAAAATAGCGCAGTAAAGTAAAAATCCTTTACGGGAGGCTTTTTGCATTGGAACGATTTGCAAAAATGGCATTACTGGCGGATTTTTATGGTCCTCTTTTAACTTCCAAGCAGGGGAGGATCTGGGATCTCCATTATGAACAGGATTTTTCCCTGGTGGAGATTGCTGATCTTGAGAAGATCAGCCGGCAAGCAGTGTATGACTTGTTGAAGAGGACGGAAAAGATCCTGCAAGGGTATGAGGATAAGCTGGGACTGATTCGCCGCTTTGCCGACGAGCAGCATAAATTATCCGAAGTTCACCAATTAGTGCAGGAATTCGAGCATAAGGATTTTTCCAACGAGAAAGCCTGGGAACGGCATCAATCCATAAGTCAAAAAATTGATGAAATATATCGGGATATTGAAGCTTCTTAGGTTGAGTCCGGAAAGTGAGGGCTGGTATGTTTCAAGGTCTAAGTGAAAAATTACAAGAAACATTCAAGCGGTTAAAGAGTAAAGGCAAGCTCACTGAGGCGGATGTCAATGAAGCGATGCGGGAAGTCCGTATGGCCTTATTGGAAGCTGATGTGAACTTTAAAGTGGTTAAGGATTTTGTCGCCAAAGTCAAGGAGCGTTCCATTGGACAGGAGGTTCTCGAATCTCTTTCCCCTGGACAGCAGGTGATTAAAATTGTTAATGAGGAAATGGTCGCCTTAATGGGCGGCGTTTCCAGCAAGATAAATATTTCCTCGAAGCCTCCTACAGTCATTATGCTGGTGGGCCTGCAAGGAGCCGGTAAGACAACCCACGGTGCCAAGCTGGCTAATATGCTGAAGAAGCAAGGCAAACATCCCCTCTTGGTCGCCTGCGATATTTATCGTCCGGCAGCCATCAAACAGCTGGAAGTCCTCGGAGAACAGATCAAGGTGCCTGTGTTTTCCTTAGGCCAGGAGAACCCGGTAAAGATCGCCGCTGCCAGTCTTCAGCATGCCAACAGCCAAGGCTTGGATGTGGTTATCATCGATACGGCAGGCCGCCTGCATATCAATGAAGAGCTGATGGGAGAACTTAGAGAGATTAAGTCCTCAGTGAAACCCCATGAAATCCTGCTGGTGGTCGATGCCATGACCGGGCAGGATGCCGTGAATGTAGCGGAAAGCTTCCATAACGAGCTGGGGGTTGATGGCATCATCCTGACCAAGCTGGATGGAGATACCCGGGGCGGGGCTGCCCTCTCCGTGAAGGCCGTAACCGGCTGCCCGATTAAATTTGCCGGTGTCGGAGAAAAGATGGATGCTATTGAGCCCTTTTTTCCGGAACGGATGGCCTCCCGTATTTTAGGAATGGGAGATGTCCTGACCCTGATTGAAAAGGCCCAGGAGGCCTTCGACGAAAAGCAGGCCCGGGAAATGGAGCAGAAGCTGCGCAAGCAGGAATTTACCCTGGATGATTTCCTGGATCAGATGCAGCAGCTTAAAAAGATGGGGCCCTTGAATTCTCTGCTGGAAATGATCCCCGGTGTTGGCAAGCAGATGAAAGATGTTCAGGTCGATGAAAAAGATATGGCCCATGTTGAAGCCATTATTCATTCCATGACCGCTGAAGAGCGCAGAAAGCCCGCCTTGATCAAGGATTCCAGAAAGCGTCGCATCGCCAAAGGCAGCGGGACCAGCATTCAGGAAGTGGGGCGTTTGCTGAAGCAGTTCGAGCAGATGCAAAAGATGATGAAACAATTTGCCGGTGGTTCAGGTATGGGGATGATGGGCAAGGGCAAAAAAGGTAAAAAAGGGAAAAAAATGGGCTTGCCCTTCCCTTTTAAATAATTTTCTAATTTTGCTTATCATTCTCAGGAGTGATAAGTATCCTGGTGAGGAGGTGAAAAACATGGCAACAAAAATTCGTCTTCGCCGCATGGGCGCTAAGAAGAATCCCTTCTATCGTTTAGTCGTTGCGGATTCCAATGCTCCACGCGATGGTCGTTTCATTGAGGAAATTGGCTTCTATGATCCTACGAAACAACCGGAAGTCCTGAACATTGATGAAGAAAAAGCAATGAAATGGTTAGCAACTGGTGCTCAACCTTCAGATACAGCGAAGTCTCTTCTTCGCAAGGCTGGGGTTCTGGCTAAGTACCATGAGTCCAAGAAGTAATTGGATTATTGGGGGTGCTCCTGTGAAGGAACTCGTAGAGGTCCTTGCGAAAGCTTTAGTCGATCACCCGGAGCAAGTTCTGGTTGCTCAATCGGAAACGGAGAAATCCGTTCACCTGCAGCTCACCGTTGCTCCGGAGGATATGGGCAAAGTGATTGGTAAGCAGGGAAGAATTGCTAACGCTATACGTACGTTAGTAAAAGCTGCTGCAGTCAAAGATGGCCGCAGAGTGCATGTTGACATTGATCAGTGATGTGTTGAGAAGGGCTTTAAGCCCTTTTTGACGTTAGGTGCTTGTAAGTGTCCGGGCTTGCATGCTTGCTTGGTGGGATCCATAAGGAGGGGAATGACGCCTTGTTTGGGCGGTATCGTTTAAGCTTTGCTCGGGTTGTGTAGCTTTACGCACAACGGTCTCTCCATAGCTCCGGGGCTGGTTCACTCGCTTTCTTAACAGCTACGCCAAACCTCAGGGTAATACCTGATGTGAACCGTGGCTGCGCTACGTTAAGAAAGCGACGTTCACCTAACCGCCCCTCCGCTAAATCCGTTCCCTTTTGTACGTAAAGCTACACTTCACGGGTCTGCTTTAGTTTTCCTTTGAGGTTTGGTTTAAGCCTTCTCTCAAGCAATTTGCCCAAGCGATTTATCAACCGATTCGCCGACCATGCCGCAAACGGCGTCGGCAAGACTAACAAAATGGCTAGGAGAAGGGCCTATAACACCTGCTCAGGCTGGAAAGCAGACTAAGCTAAGAGGCCTACAGCGCCTTGCCCACTCAATCCCGAGAAGCAGCCCAAGGATTTTGATTTACGGCAGGGAAGCGACTTTAAGCGAGCGGAAACAAAACTTCGCGAAAAGCCCACAGCGGAGAAAAGTTGGAAACAGGACGTTTCCAACCGGCTATGAGGCAGGAGCCGATTTAGCCGGGTACTTTTCGGATCGGAGGGCTTGAGCGTTAGTTTTGTCCGCGCAGCTTTCGGAGCGAACGGCGTAAATCAAAATCCTGGAGAGATCAGGCTTGCAGGTCGGTTTAAAGTATACTTTCCTCAAAAAAGGAGCAATGTTCTATGGATGAGGTCTTAATCGGTGAAGTCATAAAGCCCCATGGAGTCCAGGGGGAAATCAAAGTCTATCCCATTACAGATAATCCCAAGCGGTTCCGGAAGCTTAAGGAAGTGATCCTGGTGCAGAATCAGGAACAGCGTCGCCTTAAGGTTCTTCATGCCAATGTCCATCAATCGGAAGTGTATCTGACTTTGGAAGGGATTAATACCAGAGATAAGGCGGAAGCCATCAGAGGATGGGCTGTTAAGGCGGATCGGGACCAGGTCCCGCCGCTTAAGGAAGGCTGGTATTACTTCGAACTGGAGGGCATGCAGGTCTATGAAGGAGATGTGCTACTGGGGACTTTGGCTCAGGTGATACAGACGGGGGCCAATGATGTCTATCTGGTCAAGGGGGATAAAGGGGAGATCTGTGTGCCGGCTTTAAAGACAGTGGTGAAGCATGTGGATGTAGCCGGGAAGCGGATGGATGTGGAGCTGCCCCCTGGACTCATCGATGGTGAAGAACTAAGATGATGAAGTTCACTGTATTAACCCTGTTTCCGGAGATGTTTGCCCCCGTTCATGAGAGTATTTTAAAACGGGCTCAAGCAGCACAGCTCATCGAGGTAAGTTTAATTAATTTCCGGGATTACGCTGCCAGCAAGCATAAGAATGTGGATGATGTTCCTTATGGGGGAGGAGCGGGCATGGTACTCAAACCTGAGCCCCTCTTTGCGGCACTGCGGGACTTGCCGCCCAGCCCTGGCCGGCGGCGGATTGTGCTGCTTTCTCCTCAAGGGGAAGTGTTTCAACAGTGGAAGGCCGAAGAATGGAGCCGCTGGGATGAACTGGTCTTTATTTGCGGTCACTATGAGGGATTTGATGAACGCATTCGCAGCCTTGCTGATGAAGAAGTGTCTTTAGGGGATTTTGTTCTTACCGGAGGAGAGCTGGCAGCCATGGTGATGATGGATGCCGTAGCTCGTTTATTGCCCGGTGTTCTGGGAGAAAAAGCCTCCGCTGAGGAAGATTCTCATAGCGGAGGGCTTTTGGAATACCCTCACTATACCCGTCCCCCTGTATTTGAGGGGATGGAGGTACCGGATGTTCTTTTATCCGGCCATCACCGGCGTATTGAAGAGTGGCGCAGAAAGGAATCCCTGCGCCGTACTTTCTTAAAGCGTCCTGATTTGTTCGCTAAGGTTGAATTTCGAGCGGGCGATTTCAATTTATTGGAAGAACTGATTCAAGAACATCCTGAGCTGGCACAAGAGCGCTCACGCTGGGAACATTTAAGGCCTAAGCCCAAAAAACGCCGATAAGGAGGAGCCATTATGGGGGATCTGTATGTGGCATTGCTTCATGCACCGGTCTACAATAAAAATATGGAAACCATCGCCACCTCCATCACCAATCTGGACATTCACGATATCGCTCGCAGCACTACCACATACGGAGTGAAACGCTACTATATTGTCCATCCTGCTGAAGCCCAAAGAGCCTTGGCTCAACGGATAATGGGCTACTGGCAGGAAGGCTTTGGTGCCGAATATAATCCCAATCGCCAGGAAGCCTTTGCCCGGGTTAAATTAGCCAGTGAGCTTGCCGAGGTTGAAGAGGAGATTTTTAAGGAGCAAGGGAGAAGGCCTTTGAAGATAGCCACGGATGCCCGGAGATATCCCAATACCTTAGGCTATGCCGCCGTACGGGATAAAATCGAAAATGGGGAAGAGCCGTTGCTGCTGCTCTTTGGCACAGGTTGGGGCCTGCTCAGGGAGGTTATGGAAGAGTGCGATATCATTCTGGAACCGATCTATGGGCCCGGAGAATGGAATCATCTTTCCGTCCGCTCGGCAGCGGCCATTATTTTAGATCGCTTAAGAGGGCATTAAGCGAACTGACCAGCCTCGGAGCTATGGAGTGAGTGTTGTATGAAAACTACACGACCCGGACATTTTTTTAATTTTTAAAGTTGCACTCAGCTTATTGTTTGTGATACAATATCACGGTAAAACGGATGGTCCGCTCACTGTGAAAAGCTTGGTGATGAAACACCAGCTCAGTGTATGAACATCTAGGCAAGGAAGGGGGGAATCAATAATGGATTTTATTCGCATGATTGAAGAAGAACAAATGAAAAAAGATCTTCCTGCCTTCCGTCCTGGAGATACCGTACGTGTCCACGTTAAGGTTGTCGAGGGTACCCGGGAACGTATTCAGGCTTTCGAAGGGGTTGTCATCAAGATGAAAGGCGGTGGTCTGCGCCGGACTTTCACCGTGCGTCGGGTAACTTATGGTGTAGGAGTAGAGCGGACTTTCCCGCTGCATTCTCCTCGCATTGACCGCATTGAGGTAATACGCCGCGGTATCGTACGCCGTGCCAAACTCTACTACCTACGTGAACTTTCAGGTAAAGCAGCGCGGATTCGCGACCGTCGCTAGCAATAAGATGGGCTGGAGCTATCCGGCCCTTTTATTATATACAAAATCCCTTTCGCTTTTTTTGCACGGTCAGAAAGTATAACGACCTTGCATACTTTCATCCGGCATAAGTGCAACCAACGACTTCACCTTCCTGGATGGGTGATTAAAAAGCAAACAAGTGCGATAGCCTTGTCTTCGGGTGAAGTCGGGTTTTCTTTGTCTTGAAAAATGCTGTATGCTCCTCAAAATTTCTGCTCATACTAGTGTAGCGACACGCTCACGTTTCGCTTAATGATTTGTCTGAATTTCCATCTGCCGCGTTGTCGTAATCGGCGTAGCACCACTATGCCTCACTTCTTCGCCTTGCAGACTGAAAATTCATCCTGGGTCATTCAGCTGAAAGTGAACGCGCCACTACACTCGTGTAGAGTTTGAAACAGGGAGGAGAAATACGGTGAAGCATAAGACAAGAATCGGATGGTTAATCTGGGTCCTGGCAGCAGTGGTCGTTTGTGCTGCTCTTTTACGTTTGTTTGTACTTCAGCCCTATACTATTTCTTCAAATTCCATGGAGCCGACTTTGGTTCCAGGGGATAGAATTCTCGTGAATCGTTTTGCTTACCAATACGGAACCCCCACCCGAGGCGATATTGTGGTTTTTGCTTATCCGAAAGATACCAGCCGCACCTTTGTCAAACGGGTTATTGCTGTGGATGGTGAGACTGTTGAGCTTAAAGGCAATCAGGTTTATGTCAACGGCTCGCTGATTCAGGAGCCTTATCTGAAGCAAGGGGATTATTCACCCTTTGAACCTGAAACCATCCCTGCTGAAAATATTTTTGTTTTGGGCGACAACCGTCGGGAGAGCGGCGATTCAAGAGAATGGGGGGTTCTGCCCAGAAGTTATATCATTGGGAAAGCATGGTTTGTTTATAGTCCCTTCCAGAGAATTAAGTTCTTTTGGTAAAGGGTAGATAAGAAGGTGTTTCGTTGAATATTCAGTGGTTTCCTGGCCATATGGCCAAAGCAAAGCGGTTGTTGTTGGAACAGCTGCGTTGGGTGGATGTGGTCATCGAATTAGGGGATGCCCGTTTACCGGAAAGCAGCAGAAACCCTCTGCTGCAGGAGATGTTGGGGGATAAGCCGAAAATAATTATCCTGAACAAGGTGGATTTGGCTGATCCTTACTGGACAGAGATCTGGACACGTAAACTTCGTCAAGCCAATCCCGTCTTGGCGGTAAGCGCAACCAACGGTGCCGGAGTAGGCAAAATTGTTCCCGAAGTCGAGCGGCTCATGGCCCATAAGATAGAAAAATGGACGGCCAAAGGAATTCGTGCCCGCAGCATCCGGGTGATGATCGTGGGTATACCTAATTGTGGAAAATCCTCCCTGGTGAATAATCTTATTGGAAGTGCAAAAGCTAAGACAGGCAATAAACCGGGGGTGACCCGGGGCAATCAGTGGATTCGCATTCATGAGCGAGTAGAGTTGCTGGATACACCGGGGTTGCTCTGGCCAAAGTTTGAAGATCCTGAAGTGGGCAAAAAGCTGGGGGCCGTAGGTGCTATCCGGGATGAAGTGCTCAATCTTGAAGAACTGTCCCTCTGGGTACTGGAGCAGCTCAAGGAAAATTATCCGGAGGCTTTAACCCGGTATACTGAAGATGTTCAAAACCTGGATCTGGAGGGTATTGGACGAAAGAGAGGCTGCCTGGTTAAAGGGGGACAAGTGGATATCTTGAAAGCAGCTCAGATCTTCCTAAGGGAATTCCGGGCAGGTTCTTTAGGGAAATTCACTTTGGATCATACAGTGAAATAGCTTATAATAATCTTAAATGAGAGTTGATTTAAATTTCAGGTTTGTTTTGTGAATCGTCAGGATTCCAGTAAAAGAGAGAGTAGGAAAGAGGAGCATACGTTGAAAGGAATATCTCGAATGAGTATCCGTGAGGTGAGCGAGGTTCTTAATACTGAACCTTCGGAGGAATTTCTTAAAGCCTGTGCTCAGGACGAGCGCCTTGGGATACAGAATCTGATTGTTCGCTATTATAAGGAATGGGAAGCCCGCCTGGTGGAAGCAGAACGCATCGAAGCCCTGTTAAGGGAAGAAAAACAACTGTGGCTCAACGGGTATCTACATATTGCCGGAATTGATGAAGCGGGGAGGGGGCCTTTGGCAGGTCCCGTCGTGGCGGCTACCTGTATTCTTCCCGCCAAATTTAATTTACCCGGGCTTAACGATTCCAAAAAATTGACGGAGAGCAAACGGGAAAAACTGTTCCAACAGATCAAAGAGCAGGCTATCGGCTATGCTGTCGGCAGTGCGGAACCTGCTGAGATCGATGGTTTGAATATACTTCAGGCTACCAAATTGGCCATGAAGAGAGCCGTAGAGGGCTTAAAAGTGCGTCCCCATTTTTTACTGATTGATGCTTTGGAATTACCCAGTCTCAAGATACCCCAAAAAGGCATCATCGATGGCGATGCTTTAAGTGCCAGTATCGCAGCCGCATCCATTTTGGCCAAGGTCTCCAGGGATCATTTAATGGGTGAACTGGACAAACTTTATCCTGAGTATGGATTTGCTAAGAACAAGGGTTATGGTACCCGGGAACATCTGATGGCTCTGCGCCGTTGTGGCGTGAGTCCGATTCATCGCCGAAGCTTTGCTCCAGTTCAACAGCAACTGGATATTGTTTGAAAATATTTATAATTGGCATTCAAGATATTAGACATACATAATTGTTGACTATTCATAAACAAATATGGCACAATGGGTTTGGTTTATGGGAAACACAATTTTTTTTATGAAGGGAGGTAGGAAGATGTCTGATAATTTTGCTGCTGTGGGGATTGCTCTTGTGGTGGCAATTGCCATCAACTTAATTATGATGTTGATGCCAAAACTCTTAGCTCCGAAAAAACCGGTTCCTGAAAAGTTAACACCCTATGAAGGTGGTAACCAAACCATTGGACGTACTTGGTTAGGCTTCAAAAGCAATTATTTTCTTTATGCCCTTGTTTTTACGGCCTTTGACGTAGAAACGGTATTCCTGTTTCCGTGGGCGTTGTCGTTCCGCCAACTGGGAACCTTCGCTTTTATTGAAATGTTCGTATTCATTGTCATTCTTTTAGTTGGTTTCTGGTATGCTTGGAAGGAAGGTGCATTAGAGTGGATGTAGCAAAAGAGAAAGAACTCCGCGAAGCCGAAGCTCTTATGGAAAAAAATGTGCTGCTCACCAGTATTGATAAAGTTCTCAACTGGGGTCGGGGGCATTCTTTTTGGCCGGTAACCTTCGGTTTAGCTTGCTGTGCTATCGAAATGATGGCTGCAGGTGGTCCGCGTGTTGACATCTCTCGTTTTGGGTATGAGGTCTTCCGGGCGTCACCTCGCCATGCCGATGTCATGATTGTCGCTGGAACATGTACTCGCAAAATGGCTCCTCTGCTGCGGATGATTTACGACCAGATGCCTGAGCCGAAATGGGTTATTGCTATGGGCAGCTGTGCCAGTGCAGGCGGCCCTTTTGCGGATTCCTATTCCATGTTGACAGGTGTGGACAAAATAGTCCCCGTCGATGTCTATATTCCCGGCTGCCCTCCACGGCCGGAATCCTTAGTATATGGGTTGCTTCAACTTCAACATAAAGTGAATCACCCAGATAAGGTGAGGTTATTGAAACATGGGAAATAATGAATTATTAAAAAAACGTGTGGATGAGTTAGCATCCCGCGTCAGCGGAACTGTTGAAGAGATTCTTGACACCTTAGTGCTTACCGTCAAGGCGCCTTATATTACGGAAACTTTGACTGCGGTTAAAAGCTTCGGAGAAGTGCCTTGTGACTTTCTCCACGACATTGGGGGCGTGGATAAGCTGGATCATTTCCAAGTGGTCTATCAATTGACAAGCTTGCGCGGACCCCAAAAGCTGAGAGTCAAAGCGATTGTCGACCGCGACAACCCGGTGATTGATTCCGTAACCCGTATTTGGGCAGGTGCCGATTTCATGGAACGGGAAGCCTATGATATGTTTGGTATTCAATTCAAAGGACATCCCAATCTGAAACGGATTTATATGTGGGATGACTTCGAAGGGTTCCCGCTGCGCAAAGATTATGTCACAGAGCCTGCAGAAGTTCGAAATGTTATGCGTGTGCGCAGGGAAGATGATTAAGGGGGTAGAGCCATGACTGATTTATACAATGAAGGAACGGAAGAACTCCTTTTAAACATGGGCCCTCAACATCCGAGTATGCACGGCGTATTTCGTATGGTGGTTCGTCTACAAGGAGAAACAGTAACCGGAATTGAACCCAAAATCGGCTATCTGCACCGCGGATTGGAAAAGATCGCAGAAAGCCGTACCTATCCGCAATTTATTCCTTATACCGATCGTTTGGATTATCTTGCTTCACCTCATAATAATCTGGCTTATGTCCAAACTGTG
This sequence comes from Desulfitobacterium sp. LBE, assembly GCF_007830365.1. Taxonomy (NCBI): domain Bacteria; kingdom Bacillati; phylum Bacillota; class Clostridia; order Eubacteriales; family Desulfitobacteriaceae; genus Desulfitobacterium; species Desulfitobacterium sp. LBE. The sequence goes on from NZ_VLKD01000001.1 coordinate 5,118,723, forward strand.
GAAAAATTGATGGGCCTGGAGATTCCCGAGAGAGCGGAATACCTTAGAATTATCTTAGCTGAACTGGCCCGCTTCGCCAGCCACCAAGTGTTCATTGCCAGCGCCGCCTTGGATATGGCAGGATGGACGGCTTGGGGATATCCTTTCCGGGATCGGGAGAGAATTCTTGATCTGTTTGAAATGATGTCAGGCAGCCGTTTGACCGTGAATTGCATGCGCATCGGCGGCGTCAGCGCAGAACCTCCCGCAGAATTCTGGCCTGCTTTGGAATCCTTCCTGGACGATATGCCCGAGAAATTGGAAGAGTATTTCAATATCTATATGGGCAATGAGATTGCTCAGGCGCGGATGAAGAAGGTAGGGATCCTCTCCAAAGAGGTTGCGGAAAACCTTTGCATCACAGGTCCGGCTTTACGGGCCTCCGGCGTTCAGTATGACGTTCGGAAAGCTGAGCCTTACGGGATTTATGATCGTTTTGATTTTGAAGTTCCTGTGCTTTACGGCTGTGATACCTATGATCGCAATCTGATCCGTTTCATGGAGATGAACGAAAGCCTTAAGATCATTCGTCAAGCGGTGAGGGATATCCCTGAGGGCCCGATTATGGCGAAGGTGCCTAAAATTATTAAACCACCGGCCGGTGAAGTGTATCATCGTGTGGAAAACCCCAAAGGCGAACTCGGTTTCTATATCGTCAGCAACGGAACGCCGAAACCTGAGCGGGTTAAGATTCGGGCCGGTGCCTTCGTCAATCTTCAATGCTTAAATGAAATCGGTGTGGGCACCTATATCCAGGATCTTATCGCAAGCTTTGCATCCTTGGATGCAGTGCTCGGTGAAGTGGATAAGTAATACTCTCAATGAGGGGAGAAGAAGATGGAAGCTATACGTGCGTTAAATGAGTTGCCAAAAAATATTGCGGCTGCCATCCGCGGGTTGTTTGCGGATCCGTATTCGCTTTGGGCAGACTTGACCATGACCTTAATCGGGATGATCCTGATCATCGTGGTTATCGTCATTTCAGCACTTTTACTGATTGTTCTCGAACGTAAAATTGCCGGTTGGGGATCTCAGCGTCCCGGCCCAAACCGCTTAGGTCCACGGGGATGGTTTCAAACGATTGCCGATGCGCTGAAGCTGCTGGGTAAAGAAGACCTTACCCCTGCCAACGCAGATCGGATTATGTTTAAGATTGCTCCTATGTTTATTTTCGGTATTCCCATTTTGACCTTGACCATCATTCCATTTGGTTATGCTATGACCGTCATCGATCTGGAACTGGGTGTGTTTTTCTATCTGGGAATTACCTCCGTCTCCACCCTTGCTTTGTTAATGGCAGGCTGGAGCTCCAACAATAAGTATTCCTTGCTGGGTGGTATGCGCGCCGTTGCGCAGATGATCAGTTACGAAATACCCTTGATTTTCTCACTTCTTGGGGTTGTCATGCTGACTCAGACCTTTAACTTGACGAAAATCGTGGAAGCACAGGCGGCATTGCCCTTTATTTTCTTGCAGCCTATAGCATTTATTATCTTTTTGATATGCGGACAAGCGGAAGTCAACAGGGCGCCCTTCGACCTTTTAGAAGCTGACCAGGAAATCATCGCCGGACCCTTTACGGAGTACACGGGATTGCGCTGGGGATTGTTCTACCTTGGTGAGTACGCTAATCTTGTCGCCATGTGTGCCTTGGCAACTACCGTATTCTTAGGCGGCTGGCAAGGGCCTGGTGTTTTACCGGGCTGGGCTTGGTTCTGGTTAAAAGTAGGTCTCTTGATCTTTATCTCCATGTGGGTGCGCTGGACGTTCCCGCGGATTCGGATTGACCACTTGATGCATTTGGCCTGGAAGGTCTTGTTACCGCTCGCGCTTCTCAACATCTTGTTGACGGGTCTGGGGATTTATATCTATCAGCTCGTGATTGGAGGGTGACAGAGTGTTAGGTAAAGGATTATTAACGGGAATGGGCATCGTGCTCAAGAAGATGCTCGGACCAAATATCACAGAGTTCTATCCTGAGGTTATGCCGAATCTTCCCAAGACCGTTCGCAGCTCCATGGGACTGGAGCCGGATAAGTGCATCTCCTGCACATTATGCGCTTTGGCCTGTCCGAACAAGGTCATTACCTTAACCAGTGAAAAGGATGAGAACAATAAAAAAGTTCTCAAGACCTATCACATGGATGTAGGGCGTTGCTTGTTCTGCGGCCTCTGCACGGAAGCATGTCCTACGAATGCGCTGACCGTGACCCAGGAGTTTGAGAACTCCGTCTTCTATCCTGAAGATTTATATTGGGATATGATTGAGCGTTCGAAGCGTAATGGGAAGGAGGGCAACGAATGAGTACTATGGCGACCATTGTGTTCTTCATTTTCGCCATAATCGCCGTGGCTTCAGCATGGGGAGTTGTTACCTCGAAAAACATTGTCCACAGTGCGTTTTTCCTGGCTCTTTCCTTTGCCGGGGTTGCCGTCCTGTATGTCCTCTTAAATGCTGAGTATCTTGCAGCAGTTCAACTTCTCGTTTATGCAGGCGCAATTTCGATTATGGTGATCTTTGCAGTCATGCTGACCTTAAGGGGCGATGTGGCTGAAAGCAGCCCTGTCACCAAAAAATGGACCCAAGGGGCTTTAGTAAGCGCTCTTGTCTTCATTGTTTTGGCCTTGGTTATTCTGACCAATAGTGACTGGCGGATTCTTGCCATGCCTGCACTTGCTGGAGGGACCACAGTAGAACTCTCCAAACTGCTCTTGTCATGGTATATGGTGCCCTTTGAAGCGGCGGCCATCCTGATTACTGTAGCCTTGATTGGGGCAGTGATTATCGCGAAAGGAGGGCATGAAAGCAAATGAGTATAAGCGTTGGGCTTGGATCCTATCTTTTGGTTGGAGCGATGCTTTTTTGCCTGGGGCTCTACGGAGTTTTCGTGAAGCGAAATATCATTGCCATTCTCATGTCCATTGAATTGATGCTTAACGCAGTGAATATTAACTTCATTGCTTTTAGCCGCTTTGCCCCCTGGGCTAATCCCGGGACAAATCCCCTCATTGGACAGGTAGCGGCCATCTTCGTGATCGTAGTTGCCGCAGCGGAAATTGCCGTGGGATTGGCCTTGGTTATCGCCATCTATCGCAATCGCCGTACCACGAATGTGGATGAATTCAACTGGTTGAAATGGTAGAGAGTCTATGGAGAGGTAGGTGTTCAAGGAAATGAATGATCTTTTTCAATGGGCATGGTTGATTCCCTTTTTGCCCTTCCTGTCGTTTCTACTCATCGCCTTAGTCACAAAGCGATCCAAAAGACTGTCCTCCACCATTTCTATTTTGGCGATTCTTACTTCGTTTGGATTGTCCATAGCTATCGGTCTTGGTGTTATTCAGTCTGGCTCGCAAATCGTTGAAAACCCCGTGCTGACCACTGTGAACTGGCTCAGCATCGGCGGACTTCATATTGACTTTGGTACACTCATTGATCCTATGAGTGCGATGATGTTATTTGTCGTGACCTTGGTGGCATCCATGGTGCAGATTTACTCCATCGGATATATGCATGGAGACCCCGGTTTTTCACGTTATTATGCCTTTCAATCCTTATTCGCAGCATCCATGCTGGGCATGGTCTTAGCAACAAACCTTCTGCAATTGTTTATCTTCTGGGAACTGGTGGGACTTTGCTCTTATCTGCTCATCGGCTTCTGGTTCTTTAAGGTATCCGCACGGGAAGCGGCCAAAAAGGCCTTCATTACCACCCGCGTCGGAGACTTTGGTTTGCTCTTGGGGATTTTATTCCTCTACAATACCTTTGGTACTTTGGATTTCTATGGTCCTGGTTCCTTATCGGTGCAAATGGCGACCAGCTTCCATGATTTTGCCCTGATCGGCGGCGTAAGCTATCTTACCATCATGGCAATTTTGGTCTTCATCGGACCCGTTGGGAAATCCGGTCAGTTCCCCTTGCACGTTTGGCTTCCGGATGCCATGGAAGGTCCTACCCCCGTCAGTGCCTTGATCCACGCCGCTACCATGGTTGTGGCCGGGGTTTATCTGGTGGCGCGGATGTTCTTCCTCTTTGATAACGCATCTCCTTTTGCTCTGCAGCTGGTGGCAGGAATGGGTGCCTTTACAGCCATTTTTGCGGCCACCATAGCTATTGCGCAGGACGATATCAAACGCATCCTGGCTTATTCGACCTTAAGCCAATTGGGCTATATGATGTTTGCTCTGGGCGTTGGTTCCTTAACCGCTTCCATGTTCCACCTGATGACCCATGCCTTCTTTAAGGCCTTAATGTTCTTGGGAGCAGGTTCTGTCATCCATGCCCTGCATCACAAGCAAAACATTTGGGATATGGGTGGACTCTGGAAGAAGATGCCGATTACCGGCACCACTTTCTTCATTGGGGTCTTGGCTATTGCCGGTATTCCGCCCTTTGCCGGATTCTTCTCCAAAGACGAGATCTTGTTGGCGGCCTACCATGGTCACCCCATTATCTTTGCGGTAGGCTTGTTTACGGCCTTCCTGACCGCCTTTTATATGAGCCGTCTCTTCTTTGTGGCCTTCATGGGCGAAGAGAAACCGGAGAATCATCCTCACGAATCTCCTTGGGTTATGACCCTGCCCCTAATCATCTTAGCCTTCTTCAGTGTTGTCGGCGGCTGGGTTGCCTTGCCTGAGCATAACTTCGGATATTTCGTGCATTATGGTGAATTCCATCATGAAAGCATTAACTGGATGATTGCGACCATTTCAATCATTGCCGGAGTTCTGGGCATTGGCTTGGCCTACATCACTTATGTGACCCGGGCGATCAAGGCTGAGAATGTGGTGGCCCGTTTCCCTGGTGTCTATAAACTGCTTAAAAACAAGTACTATATCGACGAAATTTATCTCTGGTTCATTCATAAGGTTATGGATGGCATTGTGGCCAAAGTCCTTTACTGGTTTGACCTCTATATTGTGGACGGTATTGTTAATGGTCTGGCAGCCCTTACCCGGGGTTCAGGCCGCGCCTTGCGCCGTACCACCACAGGCCAGATGCAAACCTATGCTTTGGTATTCTTCGTTGCCATTGTGGTTATCTATCTTGTCTTCGCCCTGGGCGAAGGACAGCTTTCGGCGCTTAATCCCGCAGCTATGCTAGGAGGTGTTAAGTAATGTCGCCATTGGCACTTCAGCCTGAAGTAGGCTCCTTTATTCTGCCATTCGCACTGTTGGCACCGATTCTAGCAGCATTTATCATTGTTTTCCTTCCCAAAGAAGAAGGAAAAACGATCAAACTGGTGGCAGCACTGGGAACACTTACTTCCTTGTTGCTCTCTCTCTATGTATTCTTTGCCTATGACCGCTCTTTAGCAGGGATGCAGTTTAATCTCACGATTCCGCTGATTCCGGATATCGGTGTTAATCTGGCTTTCGGGGTGGACGGTATCAGCATTCCGATGCTCCTGCTCACGAACCTCATCGCCTTTACTGCCGTGTATTCTTCCTGGAACATCGAGAATCGTGTCAAAGAGTTCTTCGTGTTGCTCTTAATCCTGATTGCCGGGGTTATGGGAACCTTCATTGCCCGGGACCTGTTTATCTTCTTCCTGTTCTATGAAATCGTGGTTATTCCTATTTATATCATGGTTATCATCTGGGGAAGCACCAAACGGGTGACCAAAGAGTATGCAGGGATGAAGCTGACCATCTACCTGCTGCTGGGCTCCGCTTTATTGCTGGTGGCTATGGTTTCCCTGTGGGTCAATGCTACCAATCAGCTGGCGGCCATGGGCCAGGGACCGACCTTTATGTTCGATGAATTGGCAAGGCTTCAATATGACGAGACCTTCCAGATCATTTGCTTCGGTCTGTTGGCGGTAGGTTTTGGTTCACTGATTTCTATGTTCCCCTTCCATTCCTGGTCTCCCGATGGTTATGCCGGCGCTCCCACAGCGGTCAGCATGATCCATGCCGGAGTCCTGAAGAAGATCGGGGGCTATGGTTTAATTCGCCTGGGGCTTATGGTGTTCCCCTTGGGAGCAAAATTCTGGGCACCGGTGATTGCCGTCCTGGCGGTTGTTAACGTTCTCTATGCAGCCTTCATCGCTTTAGCCCAAAAAGACCTTAAGTATGTGGTCGGATATTCTTCCGTCAGCCATATGGGTTATGTTCTGATTGCCGTAGCGGCACTTAATATAACCAGCATCAATGGTGCAGTAGCCATGATGTTTGCCCACGGTGTGATGTCGGCTCTCTTCTTCTCCATGATTGGCTTTATCTATGAGAAGACCCATACCCGCAATATTGCGGAGCTGGGCGGACTGGCTCACCAGATGCCCCGTCTGGCCGTAGGCTTCTTGCTGGCAGGTATGGCCGGCCTGGGATTGCCCGGTACAGTGAACTTTATCGGTGAATTCACCATCTTCATTGGCACGGTTAAGGTATTGCCGGTCCATGCGGTGGTTGGTATCGCCGGGATTATCTTTACAGCTGTGTATTCCCTCCGACTCATTGCCAATGTCCTCTTTGGACCTCGCCGTAAGGAATGGGATCATCTGAAAGACCTGCGCGGTCCTGAGCTTGTTCCTTTGGTTGTCCTGGTCTTTGTCATCATCATAACGGGTGTCTTCCCGAACACCGTGCTGCAATTGATCGACACCGGGGTCCAATCTTCAGGGTTAGCTAAGGTGCTTGAAGCTGTGACTCAGGCGAAGATGGGAGGGTTGTTCTAATGATGAGTTTCGAATTATCTTTACTCTCAACGGAAATCATTATGGCAGTCCTTGGCCTTGGCTTATTCGCAGTAGGTCTCATCCTTCCCCGCGGGTCGAGACAAGGAATGTTCCCTCTTACCTTATTCGCCCTTTTGGGAACCCTTGCTTACGCTGTCTATGATTTCTTCTATGGTGGAAATGCGGCATTCCTGCAAGGAATGTATATGCACGACCAATTTGCAGGCTTTTTCAAGATTCTTTTCCTCGTTGCGGCACTCCTGGTAGTGCTTTCCACGAAAAACTATGTGGCTAAATTCCAGGCTTACCGCGGTGAGTTTTACCCCCTGCTCCTCTTGGCCGCTTTGGGCATGATGCTGATGGCTGGTGCCGGGGATCTTCTCACGATGTATGTAGGCTTAGAGTTGATGACCATCACCTTCTATATTCTCGTCGCTTACCATCCCAATGATCCCAAATCCTCAGAGGCGGGCATTAAGTATTTGGTGCTGGGAGCCGCCTCTTCAGCAGTTCTGCTCTACGGTATCAGCCTGATCTATGGACTCACCGGCTCCACTCAGATGTTTACTGTGGCCATGTCCTTAGGTGCTGAGGCGAATACAGTGACTATCCTGGCTACCGTGATGATGCTGGCTGGATTTGGCTTTAAAATCAGTTTGGTTCCTTTCCATATGTGGGCACCGGATATTTATGAAGGGGCTCCTGCTCCCATCACCGCATTCTTGGCCACAGCCTCCAAAGCCGCCGGTTTTGCGGCCTTGGTCAGATTCTATGTCCTGATGATGTACAATCATTCCATGGCTGAAGCCGGACTCATCCTGCTTCTGGTATTGGCCGCTATAACGATGATCATCGGTAACCTGATGGCCTTCCCCCAAAAGAATATCCAACGCTTGATGGCTTATTCGGGGATTGCTCAGGCAGGCTACATCATCGTTGGCGTCATCGCAGTCTCCATTGCCAGCTCGGTATCCCAATGGGGAGTCGATCCGGTCAGTGCTTTTGTGGATGGGATCAAAGGGGTATTGTTCTACCTGATGATTTATGTCTTTGCTAACCTGGGGGCCTTCGCGGTCATTACCCATGTGGCCCAGAGCCAGGGCAGCACTGAGATCAAGGATTACGCAGGTTTGGCAAAACGTTCCCCGCTGGCCGCCGCAGTTCTTACCTTATCCGTTCTTTCTTTGGCTGGGATTCCGCCCTTGGCAGGATTTGTGGGTAAATTCTACCTTTTCTCGGCAGTCATCAACCAAGGACATGTCTGGATAGCGGTGATAGGTTTTGTGATGAGTATGATTTCCGTCTATTACTATTTATCCATTGTTAAGATCATGTATCTGGGCGATGGGGAAGGATTACCTGAAGTGCCTGTTCATGGTGCGGCCAAATTTGGCATGATATTCTCCATGATTGTCACGATTGTTTTAGGTATTTACCCCACACCTTTGGCTCAAATGGCGCTTACCGCCGCTTCGAGCCTGGTAAAATAGAATACCATAATGTCTTTTAAGAGAGTCTCAGCTTATGCTGAGGCTCTTTTCGTAAGGAACTGCTCTGCTCTGGAAAGTTCCGGAAGCTTAGTCTCCAGGATTTTGCTTTACACCGGTCGCTCCATAAGCTGCGCGGACAAAACTAACGCTCAAGCTCTCCGCTCCGAAAGGTGCCCGCCCAAATCGCTCCTGCTCAATGGGCGCTTGGAAACGTCCTGTTTCCAACCTTTCTCCGCTGCATGCTTTTCGCGAAGTTTTGTTTCCGCTCGCTTAAAGTCGCTTCCCTTGTGTAAATCAAAATCCTTGGGCCTGTTTTTCGGATCTGAGCGAGTGAGGCGTTGTAGGAGATGTGTGGGAGGCCGCCTTATCTGAGCTGCTTTTTGTATCCTTAACGACACCCCTTGGACTACTCGAAGAAAGCACCAAGAAAGCTGAACAGCAGAGCTGAAGAAGACCCGCAAACTTGACTTTGAAAAAAGTCCCATAAGACGTAGCTTTGCGCACAAAAGAGAACGGCTTTAGCGGAAGGGCGGTCGGGTTAACGAAGCTATCTTAACGTAGCGGAGCCACGGTTAACATGTAGAAAGCAGCGGGGTTTGGCGCAGCTGTTAAGATAGCGAGTGAACCAGCCCTGGAGCTATGGAGTGAACGTTGTGCGTAAAGCTACGCGACCCAGGCAAAAGGCAACATGAGCGGTCGCCGTACTGTACAACAGATTCTTGCTGGGATAAAGGGACCTAATATGTTAAAATACCTAAAAACTTAGAGATCCAAGAAAATCAAAGGAGAGCTGCTTATGAGTGAACATCGGCAAGCATTGGGAAGATATGGGGAAGAACTTGCTGTCAAGCATATTAGGCAGGCTGGACTTACTGTACTGGAATGCAATTATCGCTGTCCTTTAGGAGAAATGGATATCATTGCCCGAGAAGGAGAGACGATTATATTTATTGAAGTCAGGACTCGTTCCACGGGAAGCCGGGGGTGGGGAGAAGAAAGCATTACGGCTAAGAAGCGGGAGCGGCTTTATCGCATAGCCACTCATTATTTAAAGTTCAGGAATTATAAAGAATGGCCTTCTTTACGTTTTGATTTAATTGCTATACGTTGCCAGAACCAGGAAGGCAAGCAGCCGGATATCATCTGGATTCGCGGTATCTAGTACTCTGTAACCTGATTACATTTCTGGCTGTTAAACTTTCCTATGACTGGGTTGTCGTCAATCACAATGCGAACGGTGGCGGGTATTTTGAAACGGGGAAGATGTGTTATTGATAGAGGTATGATAAAATGCAGATAGGACAAGATTGGAGGGAGGACGGCTATGAATGCGATTTTAGTAATTGATGATGAAGAACGTATACGTCATTTGGTTCGCATGTATTTGGAACGGGAAGGCTATGAGGTGGATGAAGCAGGCAATGGGCGGGAAGCTCTGGAAAAGTTTCAGAAACAGGACTATGCTCTGCTGATCGTCGATTTAATGATGCCTGAGATAGATGGCTGGAAAGTATGCCGGGATGTGAGAGAGAGATCCGATATCCCGATCATAATGCTCACAGCCCGAGGGGAAGAGTTTGATCGTGTGTTAGGTTTTGAATTGGGCGCAGATGATTATCTCGTGAAACCATTTAGCACCAAGGAGCTGGTAGCGCGGGTAAAAGCGCTTTTAAGGCGTTCCCGGGGGAATACGGCCATAAGTTCTTCAGACTTACTCTTCGGTCCCCTTAAAATTGAGAAGGATAAACATCGGGTGTCCATCGATGATGAACAAATTCCTTTTACGCCAAGGGAATTTGAGCTCCTTTACTTTTTAGCCAAAAACCCCAGCCGGGTGTTTTCCAGAGAACAGCTGATGGAAACCGTATGGGGCTATGATTTCTATGGTGATGCCCGCACAGTGGATACTCATGTCAAGAAGATTCGTGAAAAGCTGGCTGACCCTAAAGTAAGGAGCATGCTTGCTACGGTATGGGGAGTGGGCTATAAATTCGATCCCGAAGCAGTCAATGAATAGTACGCGCTCGAAAAGAGGAGAAAAAATTGAACTTTGACCTGCGTCCGCGAAGTATAAGTATGAAATTATGGGCTGCTATAACCGCTTTAATTCTCGCGGTTTTGGGCGGATTAGGGGTAACCATCACCTTGCTTTTTGGTGACTTTTACTTCCAGCAAACTTTGGATACTTTGGGGAAAGAAGTGGAGGAAATATCCCATTACCTCGGAGAGCAGCCTAATTGGTCGCAGCGCTTATTTGCCATTGATGAAATCCGTCTGTCCTCGGATACGCAAATGGTTGTCATTGACCGTTACAGCGAGATTATCGCCATTAAGGGCGGGAATGTGGCGGCAAGCTTCGGAACCAATGATCGTATCGGTTGGGGTGATGTTTCGGGGGAGATGAGCTGGCTGATCCGCTCCTTATACCCTTCGGATTTTTTGTCAAGGACGGATATTGCCGAGGTCCTGGCCGGAAAGGTGATAACGATTAAAGCGATTCCCAGGAATAAAACGGGACAAGCGATGCTCATTGCTGCAGCCCCTTTAGGCAATCCCAGTGAAGCTATTGTCGTTTTGGGAACGTCACCGGCCCCTGTTCAGGATAGTATTAATGCCTTTCGCCGGATGACTTTATATGTATCTCTGGCAGCTGTGGTTTTGGCCACTTTGGTAAGCTTAGTCTTTGCCAGACAAGTGACACGGCCCTTAGCCTTGATGCAGAAAGGTGCCAGCCAAATGGCCAATGGAGACTTTCAGCCTATTACCGGAGTGAGAAGCCGGGATGAGTTAGGCGAACTTGCCGATGTCCTGAACTCCATGGGAGAAAGCCTTAAAAATCACATGACTTGGCTGTCTGAGGAGAGGAATCTTCTGCTGGGCATTGTCGAAGGAATCAGTGACGGCGTCATTATGCTGGATGGGGAAGGGGAGATTCTCTACACCAATGAACCGGCTAAAGCTCTGTGGCAGGGCTCGGGATCGGAAGAAGAGTCTTCAGAGCGTAAAGAAACTCTGATGGCCTTTTTACGAGAATCCATGGAGGGTGTTGAGATCGATAAAAAGATCCATTTCAACTTAGATACCCAAGTGCTTCAAGTGGCTATGGCGACAACCCAATTTGAAGACGGCAAACAGGGCTATGTTGCCGTACTGCGGGATATTACCGCATCCTTAAGGGCAGAAAAAGAGCGGCGGGATTTTATGGCCAGTGTCACTCATGAATTACGCACCCCCCTTCACTTGATTCAAGGCTATTTGGAAGCTATCCAAGATGGAGTGATCGCTAAAGAGGAGCAGACGGAACACATCGATCTGGTACTGGAGGAAGCGAAGCGCTTAGCTAAATTGGTCATGGAACTTCAAGAGCTGGACCGTTTTGAGAGTTGGAAGAATTTTGAGAAAAAAGAAATTGATTTGGCCGGCTTTATCCAGGAATTGGGCTACCGTTTCCAGGGACGAGCCGATGAGTTAGGAATCCATTTGCAAATGGATAACGGTAAAGGAGTTATCCATGCCAATCGGGATCGTTTGCTTCAAGTCTTTATCAATCTCATCGAAAATGCCTTCCGCCACACTCCTGAGGGCAAAAGTGTCTACATTAGGATCATTGACAGTGAAGAGCATATTCAATTTAATGTAGAGGATCAGGGAGAGGGAATTCCTCCTCAAGCCCTGCCCCATATTTTTGATCGATTCTATCGGGTGGATAAATCCCGTTCAAGGAAGGAAGGGGGGATGGGATTAGGCCTATCCATTGTCATGCTGATCGTCGAGGCTCATAACGGGGAGATTAAAGTCGAAAGTGAAGTAGGCAAGGGAACAACCTTTAAGGTGATTCTACCCAAGTAAGAGAACGATGAGGGAGGGTAGTTTCTATGCGTATAGAGCAGCTTCAGCATATTATCGAAGTAAATAATAAGAAATCCATCTCGGAAGCGGCGAAAACTTTCTTTATGAGCCAGCCACAGCTTAGCCACTCTATGAAAAACCTGGAGGATGAGCTGGGCTATAAACTGTTCCGCCGCAATCGGGGAGGCTTGATTCCGACCTGCCAAGGGAAAGAAGTTGTGGGTTTGGCCCGTGAAATCATCAATACTATTGAAGAACTTAAGTCTCTGGCAAGTGGTGAAGCCAATCTGACCGGCAATCTCAGTCTGACTCTTGCCCCAGGAGCTTTCAACTCCTTTGCCGGTCTTTTGCTCACTCGTTTCAATGAAAAGTACCCTAATGTTAATCTAATGATTACTGAGGATATAGGCATTGCCATCGTGGATAAGGTAGCTATGGGAGCATGTTTAATGGGAGTGCCGGTGTGGACCAGCAACGATGACGATACCATGCGCAAGCTCCTCGACAGTAATGACCTGGCCTATGAGGAAATTATTGAGGATGATTTATGCCTGGTTATTGGCAAGCGACATCCTTTGGCCGCTAAAGAGAGCATAGAATTAGCTGATTTAGAAGGAATGACCTTTGTGGATTATTGTGGCAGGTATCGCAATTTGCTGCGCAATTGCGGAATTGATACGGCTAAGAGGGAGTTCCTGATTGTCTACAACCGTGAGGTCATGAAAACAATCATTGCCAAAAATCAGGGAATCGCCGTTTTTCCGCGTTTCTTCTTGCATAATGATTTATTTTTTGAACAAGAATTACTTAGCTATCGTGCCATCGAAAAGATAACCGATAAAGTTAAAATGAAAATGTACCTTATCTATTCCAGAACTGAACCTTTGTCTCATTCTGCGAAGCAGCTGAAGAAGATGCTCAGCGAGATAATTGCCGGCAACCCTAGTTAAAGGGGAGGTTTTATTCATGCGGGTAGAACAACTTGATCAAATCGTAAAAATTCATGAACATGGCTCCCTTTCCAAGGCGGCCAGTGCGCTTTTTATCAGCCAACCTTCATTAAGCGTATCCGTCAGTCGGCTGGAGGAAGAATTGGGACTGAAGATCTTTGAACGCAGTAATACAGGAGTTGCACCTACGGAACAAGGGGAAGCTGCCTTGGCGCTGGCAAGAACTATTCTGACCTTAAGTGAAAAGATCAAGGGCATGATGGACGGGAGAAAAGTTCTGATCCGTAATCTTCAGATGGCGATACCAGGAGCCTTTGCCAATGCTATAGCCCCCGATCTGCTGGTGAAATTTCATGAGATCTATCCAGAGGTTAATCTGCATATCCATGAGGCTCCCTATTATGAAATCGTCGAGAACATGGATCGGGGAGCCTATTCCATAGGCGTTATACCCTGTGGACAAGATGGCAAAAAGGATTTACTCAAGCAGCTGAATGACGTGGAGATCGAATGGGAGATCATCTCCGGTGGTCAGGCTAAATTATTGCTTTTCTTAAGCAGCAAAAATCCTTTGGCAGATAAAGAGCGGATCAGCTTCTCCGATATTAAGTCCATGAAGATGATTTCCTATAAAGAAAACTATATCCAAACTTCGCGAAATTTAAGATGTCCTCTGCATAAGCCGATTATTGTTGAGGATATTGAATTGCTGAAAAGGCTGATCAGCGCTGACTTCGGGTTTTCTATTTTTCCGGAGATATTGGCTTACAACGATCTATACATGAGCAGTGGAAGGATTAAGGCTATACCCATGCATGAGTTAAGTGAGCAGTGGGATATCTTTATCTTATACTCTCATCACGAATCCTTGTCATTTATCGAAAGAGAATTGCTGGCATTAGTTAAAGAACTGATTCGGGACAACCTGATCAGTCAGATAGAATAAGAGGTATAACCTAATAGTAAATATGCTATATATGCACAAGTAAGTGCATATATTTTTTTTCACATACCTGACATAACAAAACCTATATTATGCAAAGGGAAAACAATATCCTACAATAAGAGCAACCAATTGGTTCATCAACATTATTTATGTCAAAGGTCGGAAGGAAACAAAAAGGAGGGATTGTGAAAGTACGGTCTTTCTTCTTTGCGTGCGCTCTAATATTGTAGGTAATAAAATGTTCGATAGTTGTTGCGAAAAACTAGCTGCGGTAATGGAAATGATTCTAAGTATTAAAGGAGAGTGGAAATTATGGAGCCTGTTGCTGGTGCTGACAAAGTTACTGCTAGTAACAAAATAATATTACCTAATGATAAAAAAGTTTATATCCATTGCTTGATTGGTTTGGCTATTATGGCTATTTTTTGGTTTATGGCGCCGATTGAACCGATTACGCCAGTGGGGATGAAGGTCGTTGGCGCTTTTTTGGGCATGGTGTATTTGTGGTCAGCAGTCGGCAGTCTGTGGCCAAGCTTGCTGGGCCTGACCCTGATTGCTTTATCCGGCTATGGCGGGCAAGGCGCTGTCGGCTTTAAAGCCGTTTTCCTCAATGCTTTTGGCGCGGACACGGTTTTGCTGACATTGTTTGCGATGGTCTTGTTTGGCGCTATGGACGAAGCGGGCTGCACCAAATACATTGCGCGCTGGCTGCTGACCCGGAAGATTATCAATGGCCGTCCCTATGCTTTTATGGGTGTAGTCTGGTTTACCTGCTATGTCATTTCTACCTTGGTATCGCCGATCACCGGTTTGATCCTGATGTGGCCGATCACCTTGCGCATTATGGACACCCTGAAGATAGAACGCGGTGATAAAATCTGGCCCTTTTTCTTTGTGGGAATGTTTGCCGTGATGACTTTGGGCCAGCCCTTCTTCCCCTTTATGGGCGCTCAATTGATTGTGGTAAGTGCGTATGGCAGTATGACCGGTGTTCCCGCTGATTTGACACCGGTGCCTTATGTATCTTATATGGCGTTAAACTTTATTATGACGATGCTGCTTATGGTCACGTATATTATCATTTTGAAATTTATCCTGCGCCCGGATGTCAACAAGCTTAAGGGTGTCGATGCTGATCAGCTGGCCAGAGAACAGCCTCTGCCGCCGATGGTTTGGCCCCAGAAGACGATGATGATTATGATACCGTTGTACCTCATTATGCTGCTGGTGCCGAGCTTCCTGGATAAAAGCAATCCGGTGGTAAACCTTTTGGCAACTTTAGGGCCTTTGGGCGTGACAATTGTCTGGATTATCTTTTTTTGCATCATTCGCTACCAAGGCAAAGAAGTATTGAATTTTAAAGAGGTTTCCTATAAACAGTTTAATTGGGGCATTTTCTTCATGATTGCTGCCGCAGTTTACGGTGCAAATGCCTTGTCCAATGACGCTACAGGCGTTAAAGATTTCTTGCTGAACGCGCTGAACCCGATACTGGGCGGACAGTCAGAGATGGGCTTTGTAGCCATCATGTTTACAGTGGCTTTGATCCTTACCAACTTTGCCAACAACGCGGCTATGGCAGTGGTACTGATGCCGGTAGTGCTGGCTTTCTGCGACCAGATGGGCCTGAATCCGATGCCGGTGGCCATGGGCGTGACCATGATGGTCTTCGTGGCTATGCTGACCCCTGCCGCTTCTCCTCATGCCGGCATGATGCATGGGCGTACGGATATCTATAAAACCGGTGAGATTCTGCGCTTGGGCTTCCCGATCTGCCTTGTCACTCTGGTATATTACATCTTCATTGGTTATCCTTTGGCCAAGATGCTGTTTTAAACCAAGGTTGGAGCATGTACGGGCGGAATACCCTGGAAGAAATCGACTAAAAAATAACTCAATTGGTATAAGGAGTGTTGCATAATGAATCCGATCAAAAGTGAGCAGATTCCCCATATTATCCATAGACAAAAGGATTTGGAAGAAGCTTTTCTGGCTGAATTCTCAGCGGGTCACTATACGCTGGAGAATCCGCTGGTTAAGCTCAACCCTTATGATATTTGCCCCTTAACGGCCATGGTCTTATTTGAAACACCCGTAGCCACCGAGGCAACCATAATCGTTCGTGGCAAAGAGCACCCCGGAGATATCCGGCATACCTTCCCCGCCGATAAAAAACATATTCTGCCGGTTTATGGTCTCTATGCCGATTACGAAAATAAGCTCGAAATCGTCCTGGCCAATGGGCAGAAGAACACCATAACCCTTAAGACTGAGCCCCTTCATCCCGATGTCCCGGTGGCCACCTCGATCAAGACCACCCCGGAATACATGGGCAGCAACCTGATGTTTCTGACGGCAGCGATGAAGGCTATGCCTGTAGGCTATGACTATGCCGGAGAAGTTCGCTGGTATGCCACAAGGAACTTTGCCTTTGATCTCAAGCGTATGCCCAATGGACATATTCTCATTGGTACGGAGCGTTTGGTCAAATTGCCCTATTTCACCACAGGTCTTTATGAAATGGCCTTTAGTGGGAAGATCTGCAAAGAATACCGTCTATCCGGCGGATACCACCATGATCAATTTGTCATGGAAGATGGCAACATTCTGGTGCTTACTTTTGATTTCTACTCAGGTACGGTTGAAGATATGTGCGTGCTCCTGGATGCCAAAACGGGAGAAATTCTCAAGTCATGGGACTATAAAAAGGTCCTGCCCCAGGATGTAGCCGGTTCCGGAAGCCAGGATGCCCACGATTGGTTTCATAATAATGCCGTTTGGTACGATAAGAAGACACACAGCTTAAGCTTCTCCGGTCGTCACCAGGATGTGGTGATCAACCTTGATTATGATACAGGTGAGTTAAACTGGATCATTGGGGATCCTGAAGGATGGCCCCAGGACATGGTGGACAAATATTTCTTTACCCCGGTTGGGGAAGGGGAATTTGACTGGCAGTATGAGCAGCATGCTTGCGTCGTTTTACCTGATGGGGATATCATGCTCTTTGATAACGGCCACTTCAGAGCGAAGAAAAAAGAGAACTACTTGCCGAACGGCCAGAATTTCAGCCGTGGTGTGAGGTACCGTATTGATACCGAAAAGATGACCATAGAACAAGTATGGCAATATGGAAAAGAGCGGGGCGCGGAGTTCTTCTCTCCCTACATTTGCAATGTGGAGTATTACAATGAAGGCCATTACCTGGTTCACTCCGGCGGCATCGGCTATGAAAACGGTGAAACCTGCGAAGGTATGGCAGTTATGAAAGTCCTGCAACCGGAGTTTAAGGATAGTGTGTTTACCTTCAATTCCATTACCTGTGAGCTTAAAGATGACGTGCTGATGTATGAGTTGCAAGTACCGGCCAATTGTTACCGGGCTGAAAAATTGCCCCTCTACTATGCCCACGAAACGGCTGAATTAGGTGCGGGCGAAATACTGGGCAATTTAATTGAGACCCAGGAGACAAAGATGAAGATCAAGGCTGTGGAGACAGGTGAAAGAGTGCCGGATCATTATGAGGCATCCATCACAGAAGAAGAGGATCGGGTTCTCTTTAACGCCATCTTCGAGGCCGGGGAAATGGCTCAGCTGCTTTTGGTGGATGGAGACGGCGGGGTAAAGAGATATCCTGTCAATACTGTGCCTCAGGCCTTCCAAGCCATGTGTGTAGGGACGTTCCAGAAAGCTGACCCCCGCAATATCGATGTTTATATCAACAAGACCGGATTATCCGGAAAATATCAAGTAAAGCTCATCGCAGAAGAAAAACTCTATGAGACCGGAGTGTCTATTACAGCTTAAGTATAATAGGCAAAGAGATAGGCAAAAAACAAACGGCTGGAGAGCAGGGGATGACCCTATTCTTCAGCCGTCTGCAATTTCCGCTTGTCATGGGGTTGACGAGTGAGCCAGATGATGTCTTAAAAACAAAGAGGAAGAGTGAAGGAATCAGTGGGCACCAGGGCGGTCCAAAGCCCGGTACTGAAGGGCTTCAGCAAGATGGCGGGGCAGGATAGAGTCCTCACTATCCAAATCGGCGATGGTGCGGGCAACCCTGAGAATCCTGTCGTGACTGCGGGCGCTAAGGTGTTGACGATCGAACACATTGCGCAAAAGCTGTTCACCTGTAGAGTCGAGGCGGCAAAAAGCTGATGTTTCCTCAGCGCTCATTTCCGCATTGGTTCGGCTTTCTCCCAGGCGGGTCCATTGGTATTGGCGGGCCTTAAGAACACGTTTTTGAACATCTGCTGAGGTTTCGCTTTCCGGATAGCGGTGAAGTTCACCAAACTCCACCCGGGGAACTTCAATATGAAGATCAAGGCGGTCAAGCAAGGGGCCGGATATCCGGCCGCGGTAATGACTGATTTGCCATGGTGTACAGGTACAGACCCGCACCGAATCTCCGTTCCAGCCGCAGAGACATGGATTCATACTGCAGACGAGGCTCAAACGTGCCGGGTACCTGACACTGCCCCGCTGGCGGGTTAAGGTAAGTTCCCGGTCTTCCAGGGGTTGACGCAGAGATTCCAGGACTCCCCGGGAAAACTCCGGCAATTCATCCAGAAAGAGCACGCCATGATTGGCAAGAATGAGTTCACCGGGCTTAAGATCATGCCCGCCACCGAGAATTCCGCTTACAGTTGCCGAATGGTGGGGCTGCCGAAAGGGTCTCTTCTGGATAAGCTGCCCGTTATGGCCGAGCAAGCCGGCGATGCTGTAAATCTTGGTGACTTCCAGGCTTTCAGAGCGGGTTAAAGGAGGCAGAATGCCTGCATAGGCTTTGGCAAGCATGGTTTTACCAGAGCCGGGGGGACCTATGAGCAGAAGGTTGTGCCCACCGGCAGCGGCGATTTCTAAGGCTCGTTTGGCTTGCTGCTGTCCCCGAATACTGCTTAAATCGATAGGATGATCCGCAGTTACTTCTGGTGAGGAGGGTTTTGCCTGGGGATTGCCGAAGAGTTGATCCGTTTCCAAAGAATGGACCAGCTGGGCCAGATACGCTGCGGAGCCGCTTTTAATCTCTTCAATGAGGTTAGCTTCAGGAAGGTTTTCTGGAGGAACGATTAGATCATAGTCACTGTGCGGGGCTAAGGATACGGCCATGGCGAGAATTCCGGGGACCGGCCGCAACTGCCCTTCAAGGGATAACTCCCCGACAAAGACGGTATGAGAAAGACCTGCAAATGAACATTGTCTGGTAGCCGCTAAAATGCCGATGGCAATAGGCAAATCTAAACTGGAACCATCCTTTTTCAGATCAGCAGGAGCCAGATTAACCGTAATACGCTGCAAGGGAAAATCAAACCCTGAATTTTTGATGGCTGAGCGAACCCGCTCCCGGGACTCACGTACGGCAGCCTTGGCCAGCCCAACGATGCTGAACTCAGGCAAACCATTGGAGACATCCACTTCCACCCGTATTAAATGCGCCTGAATACCGGAAACCGCCATGCCATGAACAGCAGCAAACATCCAAATCCCTCCCATAGGAGGAAGAATTCGACAAAATACTGGAGTTTCCTTCCAAAATAGCTTGAAAATTTGTAAAAATTAGGCTCCTCCCCGTGTAGTCATTTTCACAGCCGACTATGGTGGGAGGAGCAGATTTCTCATTTTATTCGTTTAAGGTAAGCAGTTTCTATTTGCAGGATGTCAATCTTGGCTTCTATACGCTCTAAGGAGCGTGAAACATTCTGATTGACATCTTTTTGTAGTTCTCTGCTGTCAAATAAAGCTGTAATTTTTCTCGTTAAATCTTCTTCCATGCGAACCTGAGATTGTTTAAGGTTAGAGATATCTGTTTTCATATCGGTGATATCAGCCTTCATGGTGTTGATATCAGCCTGCATCACTTCTTGGTTGATTGCTAAGGTATCTATGCTTTTAGTGAGTGTACTCAGCTGCTGGATGACTAATTCCTGAAATTGGCCGTTATCCAACTTATCAACCCTCCTTATCAACTGGGCATCCCGCTCAAATTTGCTCTCCAGATAATCATATAAGACAAGCTTGGGGTTGTAAAGCGCAAAAAACAATTTCTGGAACATTATTAGGAAATAGAGGAAGTGAGAAGGATTGGTCGAATATCTAATCGTATATTTATGAATAGCAACGACTATGCTATAATTATTATTTAAGATTAATAGATAGGGTGTGTATGTCATTGATGGCCCGGTTGGAAACTTTAAAGGATAAAAAACCTGATTTTGACCCGCAAAAGAAGAATACTATGCAGGCAATTGCTCAATTAGTTCGTCCACGGCAATGGGTTAAGAATTCCTTTGTCTTCATCGGTCTCCTTTTTACTCAAAACCTTAACCAACACCTGATTCTAAAGGTCATCATTGCTGCGGTGGCCTTTTGTCTTGTTTCCAGCGCAGTCTATGTGATGAATGATTTTGTCGATCGAGATTATGATCGGAATCATCCGACTAAATGTAAGCGTCCCCTTGCTTCAAATCGGGTGACCCTTTCTGCGGCAGGCTCGGTTTTCGTACTGTTTCTGCTGGGGGGACTTCTCTTGGGCTGGCATGTGTCAAAAATTGCTGCCGGAATTCTTGTTTTGTATGTTGCCCAGAATTTGGCTTATACAAAGGGGCTTAAGCGGATTGTGCTGATCGATGTATTTATTATTGCCCTGGGCTTTATGATGAGGATTCTCATGGGAACCTGGGGAGTGGGAATTCCCCCTTCAGAGTGGCTCTTATTGTGTGGCTTTATGGTAGCTCTTTTTATGGGCTTCGGAAAGCGGTGTTCCGAATTGAACGAATTGAGCGTGGATGCCGGATTGCATCGGCCTGTTTTGGAACGATACAGCCCCGGGTTGCTGAATCAATTGCTGGGGATTACGGCTGGAGGGGTTATCTTTACCTACAGTCTATATACTCTCGATTCGGCAACGGTGGCTCTTCATCATACCACCAATCTCATTTATTCAGTGCCCTTTGTAATCTATGGTATTTTCCGCTATCTTTATCTTATTCATAAAGGTGAGGCGGGAGATCCATCCAAACTTGTCACTAAAGACAGGCATCTCATCGCGGTCGTTATGCTTTGGGTTCTCTATGTTTTGTGGACTCTTAAGCTTCATGATTTAGTATTAGGGGTGTTGTGATGTTCTGGATTCTGCTCATTGGTTTGCTGGCTGATGTACTGTGGGTCATGCTGGTACCCACAGTGCCTTTTTCGGATTTCTCATATTATCACCACTTAGCAACCCAAATTGCCGCTGGCGGACCATGGGGTGATACCTACACATCTGTCGGTTATCCTATTTTCCTGGGATTCTTTTATAAGCTGTTCGGGAGTTCGCTCTGGGTTGCCAAATGTTTAAATATTGCCCTGAGCACAGCAAATAATATCCTTGTCTATTTTCTGCTTAAAAAGATCTCCATCCCAGGGAGGCTGCGGAATACCTTCCTTTTGCTCTTTGTTTTATTCCCGATGAATGTTTACTACAATAGCTTAGTGGCTTCGGAAATTCTTTTTACCACAGGGCTGCTCTCGGTATTATTGCTCTACTTTTCCAATCTTCGTTGGAAGTATGTTGGGATTGGCCTGTTGACGGGACTCAATGCCATGGTGAAGCCCTTTTTTCCGGCCTTCGTTCTGGCCGTCTTCCTGGTCGAAGTTTTAAGCGAGAGGAATTTCCGGCAGAGCCTTAAGCGGTCTGGAATCGTGCTTCTCGTGGCGCTTGTCGTGCTATCCCCCTGGCTCTACCGAAATTCCAAGATATTTGGGGAGTTTTGCTATATTTCCAACAACAGCGGAATCGTTCTCTACATTAACAACAACTCTCAGAATAAAGTGGGAGGCTGGATGCCTGCCGAGGACGTTGCTGATTCTCTGGTTAAAACACCGGTCTATCAGGAAGCCAATGCCCTTGAAAAGAATAAGATGCTTAGCGCGGCAGCCAAAGAGTGGATCGCAGGCCATCCTGTTGAATTTGTCGGTTTGGGAATAAAGCGGCTTGCCCGCACCTTTCTGTTCTTCGGAGATATTAATTATGCCTTGCGAGGGACGGCGCTCGCAGTGCCAAGTATTCAAGTGTTCCTTACTGCTCCGGGGAGTAATTGGCTATCGTTTTTCTTATTCCTGACCTCCGAGCTGGTGCGGGCCCCCGTCTTCTGGCTGGGCTGCATCGGCATACTAAGTTATTCCTGGCGGGTTCTGAGAGGCCTTTTCCGCTCGGGTGGAGGTGGACCAAGAAGAATCAATAAAGAGAAACTTACCCTCTTGATAACATTCTTGATGTTTGCCGGCATCTATTTTATCACAGAGGGGCAGAGCCGTTACGCTTTCCCAACGGTGATGATGTTAATCTATTTCGCCCTTTGGCGGGTGTATCAATGGCAGGATGAGATGGGGGAATAAGATGTTAGGGCAAATTATCATCTCGGTGATTCTGGGAGCATTTGGCCAGATCCTCGTAAAAATCGGAGCAAAAAATCTTGAACTGGATTTTGCTCCTGAGAATTTACTGAGAAGCCTCGGTGCAATTATGCAAAACTTCCCGGTGATGTCGGGGCTGTTTCTCTACGGGGTAAGCTTCATATTATGGATTAAAGTGTTGACTAAGACGGAATTAAGCTATGCGTACCCTTTTGTTAGCCTGGGCTATATTTTTATCATGGCGTTTTCGGTTATGGTCTTTAAAGAGAATATTTCCTTTTACCGGGTGCTGGGAACGGTGTTGGTTATTGTCGGCGTTATTTTTATTTCCAGGAGCTAGGGCTCTGCAACACCTGGGAAGCCCCTTCGCTTGATTTAATTTGCTATGGGATAGAGATGTGCTCCTCTGACTGCAGTGGGTTTTTACTAACCTGACTGGGTTGGCGGAGCATTTTTTTTATTAAATTATATTTGACAAATAGGATAGGGGGGTATACTATAATTTCAGGAGGTGGACACTTATGGACAAAAAAATGGAACACTGTCCAGCTTGCCATGACTCAAATTCTCAGAAAAGTGAAAGACTAAGCCATCATAACGAAAAGACCATTCGTGAATTGGCCAACCGGATGAATCGCATCGAAGGCCAGATTCGCGGTATCAAAGGAATGATTGAAAATCATGCCTACTGTGACGATGTATTAAACCAGATTGCTTCGGCTCAAGCTGCTCTTAACGGAGTCTCCAAGCTTCTTCTGGAAAAACACATGAAATCCTGTGTGCTTGAGCAACTTCAGGAGGGCAACGAGCAAGTCATCGATGAGCTGGTCAAAACCATGCACAGAATGATGAAATAAGCGGCAGCAAGGACTTATAGCGGGATAGAAGCCGAGGGGGCGAGATTAATGAGTAAAAATACAGCAATCAAGGTGACCGGCATGACCTGTGAGCATTGCGTGCGCCGGGTAAAGAAAGCCCTGGAAAGTTTGCCGGAGCTGGAGAATGTCAACGTCTTTCTGGAGAACGGGGAGGCCAGCTTTGACTGGACCGGAGAAGGCTTAAGCATGGCAAGAGTGAAAGATGTCATCGAAGAAGCGGGCTATACAGTGATAGAGGACCAAGAAGCTCAGCAAAGGGTTCCGGTTCAGGCTCAGGGGATGCTTATGAAAGAACTGAATGTTTATGGTATGACCTGTGAGCATTGTGTGCGTAGGGTGAAAAAAGCTCTGGAGAACCTCCCTGAAGTGACCGATGTGGAAGTTTCCCTGGCGGAGTCAAAAGCCGCCTTTCGTCATAATCCGGCCATAACTACAGAGGCACAGATTAAAGAGGCGATCCAGGAGGCGGGGTATTCTACAGAAGTCACAGAAGCCACAGAATCCATTGAATCCATTGAAGTCACTGAAGCCTCCGTACCGGACATTCAAGAATCAGAAAGCCCTGCACAGGAATCAGTTAATGAGAAGAAGCAACTTAAAATAACCGGTATGACCTGTGCCAATTGTGCCCTGACCATTGAAAAGGGAATGGCCAAGCTGCCGGGGGTCAAAGCCGCTACGGTCAATTTTGCCTCAGAGAAACTTTCCTTGGATTATGACCCGGCACTTCTCGATGAGAAAACTATCCTTGAGAAGGTCAAGGATTTGGGCTATGGGGCTTATATGGAAAGGGATGAAGGAAAAGCCCAGTTTAAAGTGAGCGGTATGACCTGCGCTAATTGTGCTCTTACCATTGAAAAGAAATTGCGCAATACACCGGGGATTCAGACTGTAGCCGTTAATTTTGCTACAGAAAGCGTCACGGCAGAATATGATCCCAACCTGATCGATCTGGAGACCATCTATGAACAGGTCAGAGATGCAGGCTATACCCCCATTGAGAATAAAGAGGAATCCCATGAGGATAACCATGTGAAATCCCAGCGCAACTGGGTCATCTTCAGTGCAGTGCTGTCGGTGCCCCTGATGCCCATGATGTTTATGCCCATGACCCATGGCATCATGTATACTATGTTTATTCTGGCCACCATCGTTCAATTTACGGCTGGCTTGACATTTTATCGGGGAGCTTACCATGCCCTGAAGAACCGCTCCACCAATATGGATGTGCTGGTCGCTATGGGTATCACAGCTGCTTATAGCTATAGTGTGATGACAACCTTTCCCCATATTTTCTTCGAGGGGGATACCTTCTTTGACACATCGGCTCTTCTGATCACCTTTGTGCGTTTCGGCAAGTACCTGGAAGCAAAAGCCAAGGGACGTGCCGGGCAGGCCCTAAAACGTCTCCTTGAGCTGCAAGCGGATAGAGCCCGTCTGTTGATTAACGGAGAAGAAAAGGAGGTCCCCGCCTCCAGTGTCAAAATCGGGGATATCGTCCTGGTGAAGCCCGGTGAAAAGATTCCTGTGGATGGAGTGATTGTTGAAGGGCAAGCCAGCATCGATGAGTCCATGATTACAGGAGAATCGATACCTGTTGATAAAGGTGCCGGTGAAAATGTGATCGGAGCAACCATCAACCGTTCGGGAAGCATCAAAGTCTCCACCACCAAAACAGGCAAGGACAGTGTCCTTTCCGGAATTATTAAAATGGTGGAGGACGCCCAGGGAGTTAAGCCGCCCATTCAACGTCTGGCAGATAAGATATCCAATGTCTTTGTGCCCGTGGTGGTAGCTATCTCCATACTTACCTTCATCATCTGGTATGTATTCTTGGACAGTGCCTTTGTCTTCGCCTTCACCGCCGCCATTGCCGTCCTGGTCATAGCCTGCCCCTGTGCTTTAGGGTTGGCGACGCCCACAGCCATTATGGTGGGGAGCGGTGTCGGTTTAAACCGGGGGATCCTCTTCAAATCAGCTGCCGTGCTGGAAGGAATAGCCAAAGTGGAGGCTATTGGCTTTGACAAAACAGGCACCTTAACCAAAGGGAAACCGGAAGTAACCCATCTTATGGCCTATAAAGGATATGCCCAAAAGGACCTGCTCAGGATTGCTGCGGCAGGGGAGAACCCTTCCATTCATCCCTTAGCTCAGGCTATTGTCCAAAGAGCTAAAGATGAAGGGATCGAGGTGGAGGAAGTTCAGGACTATCATGAAGAAAGTGGTCATGGCACCCTTTGCTCTTACCAAGGCAAGAAATTGCTCATCGGCAATAAAAAGCTGATGCTCAAAGAGAATATTCTCACTGAAGCAGTAGAGAAGGATTTTCAGGAATTGGCCAATGAAGGAAAAACCACCAGCTTTGTGGCCTATGACGGGAAAGTCATTGGCATCATCGCCTTGGCCGATGTCTTAAAGGAGAGTACGCAAGAAGCGATTAAACGCCTGCACGGCCTGGGGATCAAAACCTTCATGATTACCGGGGATAATAAGAAAGTCGCCACCGTCATCGGCAATGAAGTAGGCATCGACGAAGTGGTGGCGGAGGTCCTCCCTCAGGATAAAATTGAGATCATCAAGAGGTACCAAAATGATGGCCTGAAAGTGGCCATGGTTGGGGATGGGATCAATGATGCCCCCGCTTTA
The DNA here is from genome assembly GCF_007830365.1 of Desulfitobacterium sp. LBE. Taxonomy (NCBI): domain Bacteria; kingdom Bacillati; phylum Bacillota; class Clostridia; order Eubacteriales; family Desulfitobacteriaceae; genus Desulfitobacterium; species Desulfitobacterium sp. LBE. The sequence continues at coordinate 5,144,595 of NZ_VLKD01000001.1, forward strand.
GCTCAGGCCGATATCGGCATCGCCATCGGCTCAGGAACGGATGTGGCCAAAGAAACCGGGGATGTGGTCCTGGTGCGCAATGATCTTCTCGATGTGGAACGCGCCATTCGCCTTGGCCGCAAAACCTTAACCAAGATTAAGCAGAATTTATTCTGGGCTCTCATTTACAATACACTGGGAATCCCCATTGCCGCCGGAGTGCTTTTTCCGATTACCGGAGAGCTCTTGCCCCCGGAATGGGCGGGCCTGGCCATGGCCTTTTCCTCAGTGTCCGTAGTGACCAGCTCGCTGCTGCTCTCCAGGTATAGTAAAGAACTGGTTGATTAAACATTGTTATGTTCTCCTTCTACAGGATGGAGGAATAGATAAAGGGAGGTTAAGTACCATGAATCAAACCTTAAAAGTTACCGGAATGACCTGCAATCATTGCAAAGCCCATGTAGAAAAAGCCTTGCTGAAAGTGGGCGGAGTCCAACAGGTAGATGTGAATTTAGAAAAGGGTGAAGCAGTAGTCGCCGGATCAGCCGGACGGGAAGAGCTGATTAAAGCTGTGGAAGACGCCGGTTATAACGCTGAGTGATGCATGTTTTGCCAGGGGATTTGCCATACTAAGATTTGAGCAATACCAATCTTAATGAGGTGAGAATTATGGCATTAATTCCTAATGACCCTTTCCGGATGTTCAATCACTATTGGGATGAGATGGAGCGTAATTATCTTCGCGGCCGTGGCAAAGAGGAACTTTCCCAGTTTCTTTACCGGGTGGATGTGGAAGAAACAGCGGACCAAGTGTTCGTCACGGCGGAGATTCCCGGTCTTGAGAAGAGAGAAGATCTGCATATTGAGGTTGATGAAAAGCTTTTGACCATCAGTGGTGAGATCAAACGGGCTGCATCGACAAGTGAACGTTCTTCTCACCGCACGGAGAGATATTACGGGAAGTTCAGCAGGACGCTCACCCTTCCGGCAGTGGTAAAAGCAGACGGCTCCCATGCCAGCTACAAAAATGGGATTTTGGAATTGTCTTTTCTCAAGGATCGTCACCCGGCAGCCCGTACCATCGAAGTGGATTTTCATTAGAGTACCGGCATTTAGAAAGGGGCTCGTAAGATTCGAATCTTACGAGCCCTCATTACCGTCCTTGTCCTAGGACAAACGACCGGCCATATTGCGTTCGGCGATCTCAATGGCCTTTTTCACCATATTGCCACAATCCCGGGATGAAACGCCACTGAACCCTTCCTGATTTAAGGTATTCGAAAATCCAAGCTCCTGGGCTATCTGCTGCTTAAGGTTATCGGACATGGTACTGCGACGTCTGGACATTTGGATTCCTCCTTTCACCTTAGGGAAATACATCTCCTTGCCATTTAAGCAAGTAACACTAGTTTGCATCGCTTCCCTGAACTTTATGTGTGAGGAAAGAGTTGTTCTCAGATCTTCTTAGAGCTCCTTAGCTCAGATAAGGGATAAATAATTAGATGAAAGCCAGAAAAACTGTTGTGATAGACCCAATTTATGCCCAACAAAAAATAAAGCAACAAAAGGAGGAAGAGATGTGCCGCTTTTATTCGGGACGGCCGGGGTTCCTTTATCGGCCAAAGAACGTTCCACAGAAGCAGGGGTCAAGCGTGTCCGGGAGCTTCAGCTGGATGCTATGGAAGTAGAATTTGTCCAAGGGGTCCGCATGGGGGAAGAAAAAGCCCAAAAAATTGCTCAAATAGCTGTGGAAGAGAAGGTTGCCCTAAGCTGCCACGGCCCTTACTGGATTAACTTTAATTCTCAGGAACCTGAGAAAGTAGCGGCCAGCCGTGAGCGCCTTTTGCATAGTGCACGCATCAGCAAAATTTTAGGTGTTAAGAGTGTAGTATTCCATCCTGCTTTTTACCATCAGGATGATCCTCAGGTTGTCCTGGTAAGAACCGCTGGGGAACTCATGAAGGTTCGGGAGATTCTGGATGCAGAAGGGAATGATGTCATATTACGGCCGGAGACCACGGGGAAGCCCTCACAGCTGGGCACTCTGCAGGAGGTTCTGACCTTGGCGCAAGCAGTTCCAGGGGTCTTGCCCTGTATTGATATCAGTCATCTGCATGCCCGCAGCAATGGGCGGATCAATACCTACGATGAATTCTGTCAAGTCCTGGAGGCTGCGGCGGAATCCCTGGGGGACCGCTGGGTTAAGCATGTTCACTTTCATGTCTCCGGGATTGATTATGGTGTTAAGGGAGAGAAAAAGCACCTCATACTTGAAGAATCCGATTTGCGCTATCCAGAGCTAATGAAAGCCTTTCATACCTTCGGTGTGGAAGGATTGGTGATTTGCGAAAGCCCCAATCTTGAAGAAGATGCCCTGCTCCTGCAAACGACTTACCGCACTATGGCTTGATCTATCAGGCTAAGTTTGGTTATTCGGTGCGCAAGGCTTCCACGGCATCCTTTTGGGAGGCCAGCCGGGCGGGGATGTGGCCCCCTACTACGGTTATTACGGTGCTGAGGATGACTAAGAGAACAGCATGATCCAGCCTTAAATGGGAGGCATTGGTGAGGCCGGTCGACTCATGGATGGCTTGATTGATGGGGAAGGTGCAGGACCAGGCTACCATAACGCCGAGCACACCGGAAAAAACTCCGAGAATAAAGGTTTCAGCATCAAATACTCTGGTAATATCCTTTTTTCTGGCCCCCAGTGCTTTTAAAATACCGATTTCTTTGGTCCGTTCCAAAACACTGGTGTAGGTAATGATGCTGATCATAATCATACTGACCACCAAAGAAATAGCGGCAAAGGCGATCAGAACCAGGGTGATGCCATCCATAATTCCTTTCGTCAGACTGGAAAGGGTCCCGGCCAAATCGGTAAAGGTAATGACATCCTCTTCAGCTTTGCCCACATTATATTGCTCAATATAGTTGATGACTTCGTCCTTGGCGTCAAAGTCCTTAGGAAAAACCATGACCATATAGGGCGAAGGGTCACCCCCTAAATAAGCGAGCAGAAGTTCTTTGGTGTTTGCGTCGATTTTCTCCCTGGATAAAACATTATAATCAGCATCCCGCTGGGCGATCACAATATCGGAATCTATAGCGTTATCAATAACTTTTTGGGACAGCTGATCATCATAAGCGATCCCGGAGGCCAGCATAGACATACTGGTTCCGGCTTTAGGGCGAACCACACCGGAAATCCTGATGGTAAAACCCTGCTCGGAGGTATAGTTTTTCTCATAATCATTGGCCGGGAGATAGGTTCCGAAGGAGGTTTTCGTGTAGAAGTCGTTATTATGGATCACTCTGTACTCTGTTCCTACAACAGAGGAGAAGGCAATACGGTCACTTCCTTCTACTGCAAACCCTAAAGCCCCCAGGGTGCCCTTTTCGATTTGATTTTGATTATTTAATACCAGGACCACGTCTGTAAGTTGCCGGGGATAATCACCGGCCAGTAATTCATAATTGTCTGCCAGGTAACTATTATTCCCGGAAACAGCGCTGGGAAAGGAGGATAAACCTACTGAGCTTGAGGAGGTCATATTGCCTGAGGGAGGTCCATTGCTCAGAGTGATGGGAAGGTACTTATCTTCAGTCTTCCGTAAGAGGTTCATCTGGACCACCCGGGTATAGCCAATACTGCCCACAATATCCGGGGAGACATTCTCTAAGTAGTCGATAAACTCTTGAGAAAGATCGTTCTTATGAGTAATAACGTTTTTACTGGAATCGACGATCACAATTTCATCAGCAGTGGAAGTGGCAGGGGTACCATAAATCCGATCCCGGATTTCCAGGGTCATATTGTTCAGATCGTTGGCATTCATCTGTTGAGTTTCCTGGGAAATAATGATCGGGAACTCAGCCATGGCATCGAATTGAAATTCATCAATCTCGGAACGAAAGCCTGTGGATAAGCTTAAAATGACCGCGATCCCGATGATACCGATACTGGAAGCAAGAGCAGTGAGGAAGGTACGCCCTTTTTTGGTCCATAAATTTCGGAAGGATAAGTTAAGAGCAGTCAAAAAGCTCATTCCCGTTTTCTTGAGGTGAAAATACTCGGGTTGGGAGGGAGCTCCATAAGGGTTAGTATCGTCAATAATCTTGCCGTCGGAAAAGCGGATAATGCGGTCTGCGTAGGTTTTGGCCAACTGAGGATTGTGGGTGACCATAATCACCAGCCGATCCTTGGATACTCCTTTGATCAGATCCATAATCTGAACACTGGTAGTACTATCCAAGGCTCCCGTAGGTTCATCGCATAAAAGAATTTCCGGATCATTGGCAAGAGCCCGTGCTATGGCAACCCTTTGCATCTGTCCCCCGGATAGTTGATTGGGTTTTTTATGCAGATGCTCCTTAAGTCCGACTTTTTCCAGAATGTCCAAGGCCTTTTTGCGTTTGGCCTGTTTGGAGACTCCGCTCAAAGTCATCCCCATTTCCACATTAGCCACGATACTGATATGAGAAATCAAATTATAGCTTTGGAAAACAAAGCCTACTGAGTTATTGCGATAGGCATCCCATTCATACTCTTTAAAGGCTTTGGTGCTTTTCCCTTTGATAAGCAAGTCTCCTGAATCGTAATGATCCAGTCCGCCGATCATGTTCAAGCAGGTTGTCTTTCCGGAGCCGCTGGTACCCAATATAGCCACAAACTCTTTATCCCGAAAGGAAAGGTTGATACCATCAAGAGCCTTCGTTTCGATATCCCCTACCCGATAAGTCTTTTTAATGTCTTTAAGCTCAAGCATGACAGCCTCCTGAGAGTATACCCTAGCGTATACATAATGGGTCTTATGGGTATTTTCTCTTTTACTGATGGTTTTAATGCAGGCGCAGGCCAAGTTTCTTTACGGATAAGGAGGAAAAACAAAAGTTTGAAAAGAATATACAAGGAATTGGGAAACAATTTAGGAATGTGCCGAGGCATGAAAAAGCAATGACTTTAGGGAGGATGAGAAATGAATTATTCAGCAGCTCATGATGTGGCCCTTGAGAGATTCCGCCAGGCAACCCTTGAGGAAATATCAGAATACTCCGGTTACCCCATCGATGGCAATAGGATCAAGATAGAATTCCTGGGTCGAAGATTTGAGGTTGACTATCCATCCGGTCAGTTTTATGCTGAGACAACACTGAATGAGGAGATCTCTGTTCCCACTCAGATACTGATACTTCATTATTTAGTGAACCGCTCGCCCGCTATGCAGACCGGGCAATTAATATCTTATAAAGAACTGCCGGGGGGGAGTATCTATATACAACCCTTTACCAATCGTGCCATTAATCCTTTGGTTAAAACCTTTGGTTCCCAAAAGTCAAAGCTTATTCAGGCGGCGGTTGCTTTGGGAGGGGAAGTCGTTTCTCTGGGCGATGCTGCCGTGGTTCTCAGCGTATTCCCCAAGGTGCCCATCACCTTGGTGATCTGGGAGGCTGATGATGAGTTCCCTGCCACCGGTAACATTCTTTTTGATTCCTCGGCCGGCACGGTTCTCCCCACAGAAGACTATGCAGTCTTAGCCAGCCAGGTAGTGTTCGCCTTGCGTAAATTAGCATCTCAATGAGCCGGATGGGGCGAAAAATTAATCATAGCATGCCTGGGGAAAGAGCTGAAAAAGCTAAGGATGAGATTAAAGAAAATCAGGTCATATATCCCTGCAAAGCAATAAGTAAACCAATGGGTTAAATGATAATTATTTTTATTAAAAATATTGAATAAAGGCCTTGACATAGATTTAACAAGCTTATATAATTGCAAATGTAATCCGGATTATGAAAATCTATAGAGCTTGTATGGCAGAAATTTGTCTAACAAGTGTTTTTTTTGGCCAGATACTTGTTGTGACAAATGTAGTTAGTGCAAATATTGAATAAGCAATAGTTGGTTATGCAACGACTTGTATTTTCAGTGTTTTCGTTAAAAGATTTATTTTCACAGATAGGCTCGTTCTGGGTCATAGGGCAGAAGAGGTATTTCTTCATAGGAGGCTTTTCAAGTTAGTGTAATTTTTAGCTTTTTTATTAAAGCTAAAACGTAAAAATAACAAGTTTTCAAGATTAGGGAGGAAAAGAAGAGATGAAAAAGATTTTGGGTGTTGTGCTTTCTTTAGGGTTAATCGTTGGGCTTGCTGGTTGTTCGAGCCAGGCTCCTGCAGCTACTGCTGCCTCCACTCCGGAACCGATTAAGATGGGCCGCGTTGATGCTGCCGCTCATGGTACCAACGCAGTAGCTGTTGCTGTTGTTGCAGTTCAAGGGGACAAGATCGTTGGTGTATCACTTGACGAGTACCAATTCATGCCTGCCGATCAGGCTAAAGGTCTTGCCAATACGGAAGGCCTGGCTGCCAAGAATTATAAGGATCCTGCTCAAGTTCTTGCTTCCAAAATTGACAACAATGAGTACTACAGCAAAAACATGAAGGAAAAAGCAGGCTCTACCGTTGCCTATGTTGACAACTTCAATGCTATTGTAGAATTCTGCGAAGGAAAGACTATCTCCGAATTGGAAGGAATTCTTTCTTCTACTCCTGCAGAAAAGATGCCTGTTGACACAGTATCCGGTTCTACTTTAGCTGATACTGCCGGCTATATCAAAGCTGTTGTTGATGCTGCAAAAGCTGCTAAATAATTTAACTTACTATTAAATATTAGAGCTCTTCAAGCGTAAAAGAGTGCCCGCTACCTGAAAAAGGTAGTAGAGGGCGCTCTTTTTTTAATCCCTTAATAAGGAAGGGATGACTCTTAATGGAGAGAATGCCAATAATCTAAGCCCATAACATCGAATGAACTTTAAGCTCTGGTTTACAATAAAGCTTGAGGAGGTGTATTTATGCATACCGTATGGAAAGGTTCAATCAGTTTCGGCTTAGTCAATGTTCCGGTCAAAATGCATGCTGCTACAGAAACTCATGAATTCCACTTTAATTATTTACATAAAGACTGCCATAATCGTATTCGCTATATCAAGAAATGCCCCCATTGTGAAGTAGAAGTGGCTGCTGAAAATATAATTAAAGGTTATGAATATGAGAAGGATCATTATGTCATTATGGAGGAGGAAGATTTAGCCTCTCTGGAGGCTCCTCTGAGCCGTTCCATTGATATATTGGACTTTATCGATCTCAGTGATATTGATCCGATCTATTATCAAAAATCCTATTATTTAAGCCCGGAAGAAGCGGCCCATAAAGCCTATAAGCTGCTTTGTCAAGCTATGTCCGACACCGGAAAAGTCGCTATAGCCAAACTAACGATGCGCTCCAAACAACACTTGGCCTGTCTTAGGATTATTGACCAGAGCATTATGGTCTTAGAAACCATGTATTATCCGGCAGAAATCAGACATCTGGAGGCAAGCTGGGATAATGTATCCCCTACAGACACAGAAATTGCCATGGCCCGTCAGCTCATTGAGAATTTGGCAGCACCTTTTGCACCGGAGAAATATCGGGATGAATTGCGGGAACAAGTTAAAGAGCTTATCGAGAAGAAGGTCTCCGGAGAAACTTATCGGGTTGCCGCTGCGCCGGAACCGGGAAAAGTCGTGGATTTAATGGAAGCTTTACGGGCCAGCATCGCCATGACCGATCAGAAAAAGCAGCAAAATACAGCAGAATCGGAAACGGAGGAAAAGCCAACAAAATCCACATTAACTCCCCGGGGACGACGCAAGGTAAAGGGAGCATAATTTTGGATTTGCCTAAAAGTCAGGCAGGAAAAAAACGATTTTCAGAGAATACATCATTATTTTTAGTAATAGTATAAAATTCGACATAGCTCGACGCAGGAAAAAATCCCCAAAGTCGCGAATTGATGGACGGGGGAGGGTTGATCTATGTGTAAAGAGAGTTTAAAAGGAGCAATAAAGGACACATTAATAGAAGAAAAGCTTATGCGAGCTATGATACATACTATACGGGGCGTCGGAAACAGCAGGCTGCGCCATCTGATTGCCCGCTACGGAAGTGCCGTAAACGCTTTGCAGCCAAGCAAAGGGAGTCAACACTCTCCAGAAGAGCATTGGCAGCAGCTGATTGCGCAGAAGTGCCAAGAAATCAATCCTGGGGAGGTTCTGGAAGCTTTACAAAGTCAAGGCATCAAGTTGATCATTCCCGAAGAAGAGGGTTATCCGGATTTGCTGCGTCAGTTGCCGGATGCTCCGCCGCTGCTCTATTACAAAGGAGCTTTGCCGGTCAGGCAAGAATGCCTGGCCATTGTTGGGGCTCGTAAAGCTACTCCTTACGGCAGAGCCGCGGCAGAAGCCCTGGCCAAGGACATCGCCGGACAGGGAATCGTGGTGGTGAGCGGGTTAGCCAGGGGTATCGATGCCGCTGCCCATCGGGGAGCCCTGGCCGGTAAGGGAATAACCTGGGCGGTCATGGGCTGTGGGCTGAATCATATGTATCCGCCGGAAAATCAAAAGCTCGCCGAGGAAATCCTGGCAAAGGGAGGTGCTCTATGGAGCGAATTTCCTCCGGGAATGCCTCCGGAACCCCAATTCTTTCCGGCCCGCAATCGCTTAATCAGCGGAATGTCCAGAGGTGTCGTCGTTGTGGAAGCCGCCCTGAAAAGTGGAGCATTGATCACTGTGGATTTCGCCCTGGAGCAGGGCCGTGAAGTTTTTGCAGTGCCTGGACCTATTTTTAGTCAGATGAGTAAAGGCCCTCATCATCTGATCCGGCAAGGTGCCAAGCTGGTAGAGAGCTTTGAAGATATATGGGTTGAGATTCCTGCTTTTGCCGGAGTTGACCATCTGTCCCCCCCATCTCCAGATCAGGGTACGGAGTCAGCGGAGAGCGGAAAGCAAGAAGGCAAACGGGGAATAAGCAGCGAACAGCAGCAGGTTCTGAACCAATTGAGTGATGTCCCTACCCATATTGATCAGATTACCATGAACTCAGAGGTCCCTCCTGAGCAAATTCCCTTGGCATTGCTTGAGCTCCAGCTGGCCGGCCGCATCGAGCAACTTCCCGGCCAACTTTATGTATTAGCGTATAAGTGCTAGACATACTATGGAAAAGAAGATACTATTAGGCTAGTTTATTTGTAACCCTTCAAGCTGAAGACATTCAAAATTTTGAAGATTTAGGCTTGTGATATACAATAGGAAAGTAAAAGAAGACGTTTGAGATTTCTTTGAGGTGATGTATGGCTAAAACACTCGTGATCGTTGAATCTCCGGCTAAGGCTAAATCCATAAGCAAATTTTTAAGCAATAATTATACGGTTAAAGCGTCCATGGGACATTTGCGGGATTTGCCCAAAAGCCAAATGGGAGTTGACGTAGACAATGACTTCGAACCCAAATATATAGCGATTCGTGGACGCGGGGATTTAATTAAAGAGCTGCGGGCCGCCGCGAAGACCGCTAATAAAATTCTCCTGGCCTCTGACCCCGACCGCGAGGGGGAAGCTATTGCCTGGCATTTAGGCCATCTGCTCGGTTTGGATCTAGCGGAGAAGTGCCGCATTGAATTCCATGAGATTACCAAACCGGCTATTACGGCTGCCATTAAACACCCCCGTCAGATCGATTCCAGTAAAGTAGATGCCCAACAAGCCCGTCGCGTCTTAGATCGTTTGGTGGGGTACCAGCTGAGTCCGTTCCTTTGGAGAAAAGTGAAAAAGGGCTTAAGTGCCGGCCGGGTTCAATCGGTTGCTGTTCGTTTAATTTGCGATCGGGAAGAAGAGATTCGGGAGTTCATCCCGGAAGAATACTGGACGTTGACCGCTTCCTTGAAAAGTGAGGGAGGGGTATTTTCGGCTAAGCTCGCCAGGAAAGGGGAGCACAGGATTGCCATTGCTTCGGAAGAAGAGATGCAGAAGGTTCTCCAAGAGCTGGCAGGTCAGACCTACCGGGTTAAAGATGTTCGCACCAAGGAGAAAAAGAAACAACCTTCACCCCCCTTTACCACCAGCAGCCTGCAACAGGAAGCTCATCGCAAGCTGAATATGTCACCGAAAAGGACCATGATGCTGGCCCAGCAGCTCTATGAAGGGATCGAGCTGGGTAAGGCGGGAGGCATTGGTTTAATTACCTATATGCGTACCGACTCCGTGAGAATTTCAGAGACTGCCCAAGAAGAAGCCAAGGAGTTTATTGCCGAGCACTATGGGGCGGATTATTATCCTCCGGAACCCCGTCAATTTAAAAGCAAAGGCCGGGCCCAAGAAGCCCATGAGGCCATTCGCCCTACTTCCATATTGAGAACACCGGACTCCGTGAAGGAGTTCTTGTCCAGGGATCAACTGCGTCTTTACCGGTTAGTCTGGGAACGTTTCCTGGCCAGCCAAATGAGTGCGGCTGTCCTTGATACCTTAACTGTTGAAGTGGAGGCCGGGGAGTACTTATTCCGTGCTAACGCTTCCACCGTGCGTTTCCCCGGGTATCTTGCCGTTTATGAAGATGGACAGGATGAGAATGACGACCAGGAAGAAGGGACCCTCGCGGCCAATATTCAACCTGATGAGAGTCTCAATGTCCTTCAGCTCCAGGAGAAGCAGCATTTTACAGAACCACCTCCCAAGTATACGGAAGCCTCTTTGGTGCGCAAAATGGAGGAGGAAGGAATCGGCCGGCCCAGTACCTATGCTCCGACTATCGAAACCATTCAATCCCGGGGCTATGTGGCGAAGGAAGGGAAACAGCTTTCTCCCACTGAATTGGGAGAAATCGTCGTCTCCATTCTCAAAGAGTATTTTCCGGAGATCGTGGATTTGGAATTTACGGCCAATATGGAGAAAAGGCTGGATGATATTGAAGAAGGAGCTTTACCCTGGAAAGCCGTCATTCGGGATTTCTATGGCCCCTTTGCGGAATCCATAGAGGAAGCGGATCAGGTGATGGGTAAGGTACAAATCGAAGATAAGGTATCGGAAGAAATCTGTGAAAACTGCGGTCGCAATATGGTGATCAAAATGGGACGCTATGGTAAGTTTCTGGCCTGTCCGGGCTTCCCTGAATGCCGTAACACCAAACCTCTGCTGGAAGAGGTGGGAAGGCCCTGTCCTGACTGCGGGAACCCGCTGGTGATTCGGCGCAGCAAGAAGGGCAGAAAGTTCTATGGCTGCAGCACTTACCCGGAATGTGAGTTTGTATCATGGGAGTTGCCGGCGCCGGAGCCCTGTCCGAAATGCGGAGGGTTGATGGTGGTTAAGACTTCGAAGCAAGGGCAAAAATATGTCTGCACCAATTCCGAATGCCGTTTTGACAAGCAAGTAGAGGAGCAAGCAGAATAATATGTCAGCCATTAAAGTGATCGGAGCGGGTCTGGCCGGGGCGGAAGCCGCTTGGCAGATTGCCCGGCAAGGAATAGAAGTTGAGCTTTATGAGATGAGGCCGGTGCAAATGACACCGGCCCACCATACCGGCCATTTTGCCGAATTGGTCTGCAGCAACTCCCTTAAAGGAGCAGGGTTGGATAATGCGGCGGGGCTGTTGAAAGAAGAGATGCGCCGGCTGGATTCATTGCTCATGAGAGTGGCGGACCAGTATGCCGTGCCGGCAGGAGGCGCTTTAGCTGTTGATCGCGAGCAGTTTTCTCAGGAAATAACCAAATTGCTCCAAGAGCACCCCTTGATCCAGGTCCACCGGGAAGAAGTCAAGTCCCTTCCCCAAGCGGGTATTGCTGTGATCGCCACAGGGCCGCTGACCGCGGAGGGCTTAGCTGGGGAGATTCAAAAGATGACAGGTGAGGATGCCCTTGCTTTTTATGATGCCGCAGCCCCCATCGTTACTTTGGAATCGATTAATCTGGAAAAAGCCTTTTGGGCTTCCCGTTATGATAAGGGGGACCCTGATTACCTGAATTGCCCTATGACTGAAGAAGATTATAAGCGGTTTTATCATGAGCTGCTTAAGGCCGAGACAGCTGAAGTGAAAGGCTTTGAAAAAGGGAAAGTCTTCGAAGGCTGTATGCCTGTGGAAGTCATGGCCGCCCGGGGAGAGCAAACCCTGACTTTTGGCCCCCTGAAACCTGTCGGTCTTATTGATGCACGGACAGGCCAACGCTCCTATGCCGTTGTCCAACTCCGCAAAGAAAACCGGGCAGGGACCCTCTTTAACCTGGTGGGATTCCAAACCCATCTCAAATGGGGAGAGCAACAGCGGGTTTTCCGTCTCATCCCGGGCTTGGAAAATGCTGAATTCGTCCGTTTCGGAGTCATGCACCGCAATACCTTCTTAAACGCCCCTAAGGTATTAAAAGCCGACTACAGCCTTCAGAAAACACCGCAGCTCTTTTTTGCCGGTCAAATCACCGGAGTGGAAGGGTATGTGGAATCCACGGCCAGCGGCTTAGTGGCAGGTCTCAATGCTGTGCGACGCCTTAAGAATCTGCCCACCCTTATTTTCCCCCAGGAAACAGCTCTGGGTGCCTTGGCACGACACTTAGAAGGATCACCCAGTGTGGATTTTCAGCCGATGAGCATCAACTACGGCCTCCTTCCTCAGCTGGAAGTCCGGATCAAAGCGAAAAAAGAGAAAAACGCCAAAATCTCCGCCCGGGCATTGGCGAGGCTGGAGGAGTTTAAAGCCGCAGAGGGACTGGATTAAACGAAAGCAGACTCTCCAGGATTTTGCTTTACAGCGGTCGCTCCATAAGCTGCGCGGACAAAACTAACGCTCAAAGCCCTCCGCTCCGAAAGGTGACCTGCGCCGCCAAGTTGTTCTCTGTGGCGTGGCGGCTTGGGCGAAACCCTCGCCCGGGTTTCGTCCGCCAAATCGCTCCTCGAAAGCACTGCTTTCGCACTTGTTCCCAATGGCGGGTTGGAAACGTCCTGTTTCCAACCCGGCTCCGCTGCAGGCTTTTCGCGAAGTTTTGTTTCCGCTCGCTTAAAGTCGCTTCCCTTCTGTAAATCAAAATCCTTGGGTTGTTTTTTTAGGTTGTGCATGCAGGGCTTTGGAGATATGAAGGATTTTGTGGGAGGTTTGGGATAAGCCGCTTGGTTTGGCCTGAGCCGCTTTTCCGTCTTTGCCGACGCCGCTTGAGGCGGCAAGGTCGGCGATGGTAGCGGTAGTAGCACAAGCTGGCTTTCCCTTTTGGGGAAAGCTTAGGAGACGGCTGTGGAGATGACCACAGAAAAGACTTGCATGAGTCTCTAAAGAAGTGCTAAAAAGACCTGCAAGCAGTAGCTTTACGCACAAAAGCGAACGGATTTAGCGAAGGGGCGGTTAGGTGAACGAGGCTTTCTTAACGTAGCGGAGCCACGGTTAACATCAGGTACTACCCTGAGGTTTGGCGGAAGCTGTTAAGAAAGCGAGTGAGCCAGCCCCAGAGCTAGGGAGTACGCGTTGTGCGTGAAGCTACGCGACCTGAACAAAGCCGCAAAGCCACCTCAAAGCCAAACCGCCCTATAGCCAAAACATTAAACAAACCGAGGTGAAAACGCCACCATGCAAGCCGACCATGCCCTCAGCCTATTCGACGGTCACCTAAAAACCCAAAACCGCTCCCAGCATACTCTCATGGCTTATCATAAGGACCTCATCCAATTTTTTGAGTTTGCCGCCCGGGAGCTGGGAGAAGAGCCGGAAAAAGTGACCGTCGATCAAGTGGATATTTATATCGTGCGCAGTTTCCTCGGTGAAATGACGGAGCGGGGTCTGGAGAGAAAAAGCATGGCTCGCAAACTTTCTGCCTTGAGAGCCTTTTTTAAGTTCCTTTGTCGGGAGGGGATCCTGCAGAAAAACCCCATTCAGCGCATAGCCACCCCTAAACTGGGAAGAAAGCTTCCCCACTTTCTCTCCCTGGAGGAACTGGATCGATTAATTCGCACGCCTGATTGTGCCACACTGCTGGGAGCACGGGACCAGGTGATCCTGGAATTGCTCTATGGCTCGGGTTTACGGGTTAGCGAGCTGGCCGATCTTAATTGTCGGGATATCGATGAGGGGACTTCCCTGTTAAGGGTGCGCGGTAAAGGAAATAAAGAGAGAATTGTTCCCTTAACCCATTATGCACTGGAAGCCGCCCGCCAATATCTGGAGATGAGAGAGGATAAACAAGAAGCTTTGCTTTTGAATTATCAGGGCACAAGGCTCTCTGTTCGTTCCATACGTCGAATTCTTGATGGATTGGCTTTGGAGGCTGGATTATCCCAACACCTTCATCCCCACATGCTTCGCCACTCCTTTGCCACCCACTTGCTTGATGGCGGAGCCGATCTCCGCAGTGTTCAGGAGCTTTTGGGGCATGCCAAGCTTTCCTCTACCCAGATTTACACTCATTTAACCAAGGAGCGTTTGCGGGAGGTTTATGAACAAAATCATCCCCGTGCTAAGAAAATGTGAGGAATTCGTAAATTTTCACAAAAAGACAACAATTGTACACAATTTCCCTTGACACTTACCCAATAATTCTGTAAACTGCCGATATAAGGAGGTATTCCCATGTTCCACGCAACAACTATAGTTGCTGTAAAAAAGGGTGAGCAGGTGGCAATGGCCGGCGATGGCCAGGTGACCATGGGTCAGGCCACGGTGATGAAGCATAAAGCAAGAAAAGTGCGCCGACTGTTCCATGGCAAGGTTCTGGCCGGATTTGCCGGTTCTGTCGCCGATGCTTTCACACTCTTCGAGAAGTTTGAAAATAAACTTGAGGAATACCAAGGAAATCTCCAACGAGCTGCTGTAGAGCTTGCTAAAGACTGGCGGATGGATAAAGCACTTCGCAATCTTGAAGCCCTGCTCATCGTAGCAGATAAGCAAAGCATGCTCTTAATTTCCGGTTCCGGTGAGGTCATCGAACCTGACGATGGAATAGCAGCGATTGGCTCCGGCGGCAACTATGCTTTAGCAGCAGCCCGGGCATTGGTTAAAAATACAGATCTCCAACCTGCACAGCTTGTTCAAGAGGCTATGGAGGTCGCTTCATCCATTTGTGTCTATACCAATGACCAAATTATTGTTGAAGAATTGTAAGGAGGGGAGCCAATGGAACAACTAACACCACGGGAAACTGTCCGGGAATTGGATCGGTACATCGTAGGTCAGAACCAAGCTAAGCGGGCAGTAGCCATAGCGCTCCGTAATCGCTACAGAAGATCCTTACTCCCCGAAGGGATGCAGGAGGAAGTTCTCCCGAAGAATATCCTGATGATTGGTCCCACAGGGGTTGGGAAAACCGAGATTGCCAGACGTCTGGCCAAGCTGGTGCGGGCTCCTTTTCTTAAAGTGGAAGCCACAAAGTTCACTGAAGTGGGCTATGTGGGAAGAGATGTGGAATCCATCGTCCGTGACTTAGTGGAAATTTCCTTGCGCATGGTTAAGGCGGAGAAGATGGAAGAAGTGGAGATTCAGGCTGCACAGGCTGCGGAAAAACGCCTTGAAGCCTTACTGGTTCCGGGGAAACGTCAAGAAAATAATTCGTCAAACCCTTTCCAGTTCTTGTTTAACCAAGGCCAGGAAAAGGAGGAGACGGTAACTCCCGAGATTGAAAGGGATCGGACCTTTATTCGGGAACGCTTGCACCGCGGGGAACTTGATGAGCAGGTCATCGAGGTTGAGGTAGAGGACAATCAACCCCTTCTCCCTGATTTCTTAGGAACCGGCATGGAGATCAATACGAATCTCCAGGATATGATGGCAGGTATGCTTCCTAAAAAGCGGCATAAACGAAAAGTCACCGTCCGCGAGGCCCGCCGTATCCTAACCACTGAAGAAGCCCAGAAGCTCATTGATCATGATGAAGCGGTTCAAGAAGCAATTCGCCGAGTTGAACAGGAAGGTATGGTTTTCCTCGACGAAATCGATAAGATTGCCGGAAGAGATGGAGCCTCGGGCCCCGATGTATCCAGGGGAGGTGTCCAAAGGGACATACTGCCCATTGTCGAAGGCTCTACCATTAATACAAAATACGGACCTGTCAAGACAGATCACATCCTGTTTATTGCGGCTGGTGCTTTCCATGTGGCCAAGCCATCAGACCTCATTCCCGAACTCCAGGGACGCTTTCCTATTCGGGTTGAACTGGAATCTCTGAGCATTGAGGATTTCCAACGGATTTTAACAGAACCTCAATCCTCATTGATAAAACAGTACAGCGCCTTGCTGGAAACCGAAGGGATAAAGGTCGAGTTTACAGAGAATGCTATTGATGAATTAGCAAAAGTTGCCTATGAGGTGAATTCCAACACGGAAAACATCGGAGCCAGAAGGCTTCATACTATCGTGGAAAGAGTCTTGGAGGAATTGTCCTTCGAAGCCTCGGAGCTGCCGGAAGATTATACGGTCACGATTAATCGGGAATATATTCAACACCGACTTGGCAATATCGTGAGGAACCAAGATCTTTCCAGGTATATCCTTTAACAGGAACTCGAATCAGCGTTTTAAATAATAGGAGGAATTTTCACCATGAAAAACTTATTGGAAAAAACAAGAGCGATTAGTAAATTAATTCAAAAAGCTGCCGGACATTCCGTAGATTTTGACGAAATGGCCAATGTGCTCAGTGAATCCATTCAGTCCAATTGCTATATTGTAGGACGTCGCGGTAAAATTTTAGGCTATAGCTTTATGCAGAATTTTGGCTGCAACACCATGGAAGACATCGTCGTTCATACCGAGCGGTTCCCGGAAAGCTATAATGAAGGATTATTAAAGGTCACAGAAACCCGCTCCAATACCACTCAGGTAGCCAATGGCTGCGTTTTTAACGAAAAAGAGCGTTGCCATTTCAATAATAAAATCACGACGATTCTTCCGATTCTCGGCGGCGGCGAACGGGTAGGGACTTTGGTATTGGCAAAATTCGATCAGGATTTCAGTGAAGCAGACTTAATTCTTGCTGAATACGGAGCGACTGTAGTCGGTATGGAAATTCTGCGCATCAAAGCTGAGCGGGCGGAAGAAGAAGCGCGCAAGAAAGCGGCTGTTCAAATCGCTGTAGGTACTTTATCTTATTCCGAATTGGAAGCGGTGGAGCATATCTTTGCTGAATTGGGCGGCGGCGACGGCTTGCTGGTGGCCAGCAAGATCGCCGACCGGGTGGGAATTACCCGTTCCGTCATTGTCAACGCCTTAAGAAAATTTGAATCCGCCGGAGTGATTGAATCCAAATCCTTAGGGATGAAAGGAACCTACATCCGCGTCTTAAATGATTATCTCCTCGAAGAGTTGGACAAAATCAGCCACAACAAGTAATTACCGGACTCGTTTATTCCGTGTAAACACAAAGGTGGAGGGATCTGGATGGAAGAGCAGGTTTATTCCTATCAAGTGAAGCCTTTGCTGATTCCCGGGGGGCTATATCTGGTCATTACCCCTCTTGTTTTAGCTGTTTTACACTATGGACTTAAGATAGCGGCTTTAGAATTCAATGTGCTGCGGGTTATCTATTTACTCACGGCTCTGGGAATTGCCGCCATATGGATTTATGGGCGGAGCAAGAATTTCCGGGTCAGTGACAATCAACTGGTCTTTGGTTCTCTGAGGGGAGAGCACAGCCTTTCCCCTGCCGAGATTCGCCGCATTGCTCTCTTCACCACCAAACAAGGTAAGGAGATCGTTCAGATCAAAACGAAGCAACAGGACTATTATCTTAGTGATCTCTATTTTCCTTTCCCTGAATTGATGACGGAGCTGGAGCAATACATCAGAGAGAATGAGATTCGCACAAACTTTTCCCGTGCCTAAGCTTTTTGTTGCATTAGAGTTATAATTGTGATATCCTATTCGCAGTGTGAAATGACTACACACGCAGAGGGATTGAGGCTTGCGTTCCCTAAAACAGGGTAAGCCAAGAGATGAACCTGCGGAGGAAAAAACAAGAAAGGAGGTGCAACACAATGGCTGTAATTTCTATGAAGCAATTACTAGAAGCCGGTGTTCACTTCGGTCATCAAACTCGTCGTTGGAATCCTAAAATGGCTCGTTACATTTTTACGGAGCGCAATGGTATTTATATCATTGACCTGCAAAAAACCGTAAGAAAGGTAGAGGAAGCCTACAATTACGTGCGGAATTTAGCGGCAGACGGTGGTACGGTTTTGTTCGTCGGTACCAAGAAGCAAGCTCAGGAGTCCGTGAAAGAAGAAGCTGAACGCTGCGGTATGTACTATGTCAATGAGCGTTGGCTCGGCGGCATGATGACCAACTTCCAAACCATTCAAAAGCGCGTCAGCCGTCTTCGTGAATTGGAAAAGATGGAAGCTGAAGGTGTATTCGAAGTTCTTCCTAAGAAAGAAGTTGCTGCACTTCGCCATGAAATGGAGAAGCTGGAGAGATTCTTAGGCGGAATCAAAACCATGAAGAAACTTCCTGATGCTCTGTTTGTTGTGGATCCACGCAAAGAGCGGATCGCTGTGGCTGAAGCCCGCCGCTTGAACATCCCTATCGTTGGTATTGTGGATACGAACTGCGATCCTGATGAAATCGACGTGGTCATTCCAGCGAATGATGACGCCATTCGCGCAGTAAAGCTTTTAACAGGCCGTATAGCAGATGCCATCATTGAGGGACAACAAGGAAGCGATGAGGCTGAAGAAGCAGAAGAAGCTGCTGAAGAAGTCGTTGCTGAATAATTATCCCCCATACGGGTAAATGTAGATTAAGTAGAGGGGCAGGGTGAAGAAGGGTTGGTTAAGCTTCCCGGATGCTCATCCTGCTCCTTTTATGTAAAGATCATGTCCTAAGAAATAGATACATATGTTTGGAGGGTTTTAACTATGGCAGAAGTAACTGCAGCTCAAGTAAAAGAGCTCCGTGAACGTACCGGAGCAGGAATGATGGATTGTAAAAAGGCTCTTAATGAAGTCGGTGGCAATATGGATAAAGCGATTGATTTCCTTCGTGAAAAAGGTCTCGCTGCTGCAGCCAAAAAAGAAGGACGCATCGCGGCCGAGGGGATCGTTGAAGCTTATATTCATGGCGGCGGAAGAATTGGCGTCATGCTTGAGCTTAACTGCGAAACAGACTTCGTGGCCAATACGGATGGTTTCAAACAATTTGCCAGAGATATTGCTCTACAAATTGCTGCGGCCAAGCCCCGCTACCTTGCCAAAGCCGATGTTCCTGAAGAAGAGCTGGAACACGAAAAGAATATCCTTAGAGCTCAGGCTTTAAATGAAGGAAAACCTGAGAAGATCGTTGATAAAATGGTCGAAGGAAGGATCTCTAAATTCTATAAAGAAGTATGTTTGCTTGAACAAGAATTTGTTAAAGATCCGGATAAGACGATTAATGATCTTGTGCTTGAAAAAACGGCAAAGATCGGGGAGCGTATCGTTATCCGCCGCTTCACCCGCTATGAAATGGGCGAAGGTATCGAGAAACGCGAAGAAGATTTTGCTGCAGAAGTTATGAAAGAAATGAACCGCTAAGGTAAGCAATTAGAGGACACTTAGGTGTTCTCTTTTTACACCGTCAGCAAGTATAAACTTGAATATAGAAGAGGATTATTTTTCGTTATGTAGAAATATGTATTTGGAGGTTCAGCAATGGAAACACCACGATATCGCCGGGTTATCTTGAAGCTTAGCGGGGAAGCGTTAGCTGGGAGTCAGGGATTTGGTATTGCTCATGAGATGCTTGTAACCGTTGCAGAACAAGTTGTTGAAATCCAGAAACTTGGGGTAGAAGTAGCCTTAGTGGTTGGTGGTGGAAACATCTGGAGAGGAATCGCGGGGAGTAAGCAAGGGATGGATCGGGCCAATGCGGATTATATGGGAATGCTGGCTACGGTCATGAACGCTTTAGCGCTGCAGGATGCCATGGAAAAGGCCGGTGCGGCCACCCGTGTTTTGTCCGCTATAGAAATGAGACAAGTGGCAGAACCCTATATCAGAAGACGGGCTATCCGCCACCTTGAGAAAGGACGCGTTGTTATTTTTGCGGCTGGGACCGGCAACCCTTACTTCTCGACGGATACCACGGCAGCGCTGCGGGCGGCGGAGATTGAAGCTGAAGCTATTCTGATGGCTAAACGTGTGGATGGAGTGTATGACAGCGATCCCCTGAAGAATCCTGAAGCTAAGAAATACGATAGATTGACCTTTTTGGATGTGCTTAGTCAGGGATTGGGAGTTATGGACTCGACAGCAGCTTCATTGTGTATGGACAACAATATTCCTCTTATTGTGTTTGATCTCAACAAAAAGGGTAATATCCGCAAAGGGATTATGGGTGAATCCATTGGAACATATGTAGGGAGGGATAAGTAATGATTAATGACGTTTTAAAAGAAGCAGAAGACCGGATGGTCAAAGCGGTGGAAGCGCTGAAAAGAGAATATGCTACGATTCGGGCCGGGCGGGCTAACCCCAACATGTTGGACAAGATCACTGTGGAGTACTACGGTACCCAGACTCCGGTGAACCAACTTGCCAATATTTCCGTACCGGAGCCACGCATGCTGACGATTCAGCCCTGGGATAAGTCCAGTCTGCCCATGATTGAGAAAGCGATTTTAAAATCTGATTTAGGATTGAACCCCTCAAGCGACGGTACAGTCATTCGTTTGCTCATACCTCAGTTAACCGCCGAACGCAGAACGGAAATCGTCAAGACGGTGAAGAAAAAGGCTGAGGATTCCCGGGTTGCCGTACGCAATATCCGCCGGGACTCCAATGACGAACTGAAAAAACTGGAAAAAGATCATACGGCTTCGGAAGATGAAGTTAAACGTGCCCAGGATGATGTGCAAAAAATGACGGATAAGTTCGTCAAAGAAATTGATCGTATTATGGGTACGAAAGAAAAGGAAATCATGGAAGTTTGATTTCCAGTGGATCTGACCCCCTTTAAACATAAGGGGGTCTTTACCCTCTCTAAGGTCTGCCCATTGGAGGTGTGGAAATGTGGCATAGATTTTGGGACAAAAAAGAGCAAAGCAAAACCTTGGCCGATCAGCTGGATAAGAACAATTTACCCCGGCATATCGCGATCATCATGGATGGGAACGGCCGCTGGGCTCAAAAACGTGGCTTACCCCGAACTGTAGGTCATAAGGCTGGCGTTGAAGCACTGAGGGATATCGTCAAAGCTTGTTCAAATCTTGGCATTGAGGCCTTAACGGTTTATGCTTTCTCCACCGAAAATTGGAGTAGGCCTAAAGAAGAAGTCAATATTCTTATGAATCTATTGATCGATTATTTACGGCGTGAGCTGGATGAACTCCATGATAATAAAGTGCGTGTACAGATGATTGGCAATATGGAGCAGCTCCCCCTGGAAGCTCAGAGGGAATTAAAGCGCTCTATTAAGAAAACAGTGAATAATGGGGGACTTATTCTCAATTTAGCCCTAAATTACGGTGGGCGTGCTGAAATTACTTGTGCCGTACGGCAACTCTGTGAAAAAGTCTTGAAAAAGGAACTTACACCTGAGGAAATCACGGGTGAACTGATCTCACAGCATTTGTTTACTTCAGGATTATCTGATCCGGATTTGCTCATTCGAACTTCAGGAGAATTGCGTGTAAGTAATTTTTTATTATGGCAGATTGCTTATACCGAGATTATTGTCACAGAATGCTTGTGGCCTGATTTTAGTCCGGATCAACTGGTTGAAGCGCTGCTGGAATTTCAGAAGCGGGAGCGCCGTTTCGGCGGGTTGAACAAGCGGTAAGGAGTATCATATGCTGACAAGAACACTAAGCGCTTTGGTTTTAGTCCCTGTTTTACTGGGATTAACATATTTGGGAGGGGTATATACTGCCTTACTCGTGACGACGGTTTCCCTCATAGCGCTTAAGGAAGCTCTGGCCATTGGTCAAAAATTGGGATTTAAAGCATGGACGATAAGTTCCGGTATCTTTTCTATGCTATGGCTAGTGCTGATTTTTGCTGGTGAAATCCAGTGGAATTTTCCTTTAATGATCGCCTGGCTTCTGTTTGCTATGGGAAGAGCGGCTTTGGGGTATCCTAAAGTTAGCTTGGGGGAAGCGGGATATAATTGCTTTGCTCCCATTTATACGGTGGTGCTGTTTTCTCACCTCTATCTGATCCGGGGATTTTCCGAAGGAATAGCTTGGGGTATCCTTACCTTTATTTTGGTATGGGCAACCGACACCTTTGCATACCTTATAGGGAGAGTGATGGGGAAGCATTTACTTGCCCCTCGGGTCAGTCCCAAAAAGACCATAGAGGGTTCCGTAGGGGGGCTGGTTTTTTGCATTTTAAGCGGTATCCTGGCTTGGCAAATAATCGGCGGCGCTCCCTTGGCAGCCTACATTGCTTTAAGCGGCGTTGTAGCTGTCAGTGCTCAGATTGGCGATCTGTTTGAATCCGCCCTGAAGCGGAGTGTCAATATCAAGGATTCGGGGAATATTATACCGGGACATGGGGGAATCCTCGACCGCTTTGACAGTCTTTTGTTTGTGATACCGATCATGTATTATTGGGTACTAATTGTGGGGTGATTCTATGAATCTTCAAGAGGAACCGAAGCTTAAACAAAATATTAATCGTCTGGCGGTTATTACCTTTATTTTGGTTCTGCTTAAAGTCATTACCTTTTTCTTTATGGAGTTTATGCCGGTATTCGGCCAGGTTATGAGTCAACTCCTTGCTGCGCTTTTACCCTTCATCATTGCTTTTTTCATTGCTCTTTTGCTGGAACCTTTGGTTCTGCGTTTTATGCAGGGATTAAAAACAAGCAGACCCATCGCCGCGGTTTTAGCCTTAGTTCTTGCTATTTTGGGAATTGGCAGTATTGTCTTTTTGATTGTAGTCCGTCTTTATACGGAGCTGTCCGATCTGGGTAATTCTTTTCCCAGCTACGGCTATTTGGTGGGCTTTTTTAACAACATCCTCGGCACAGTCGACAACTTTATCCAACTCAATCCTCAGATCCAGATTTCCATCAACAATGCTACCCAAGGGCTTATCGACTCCTTGCAGGGCTGGGCGCTTACAGGCAGTAAGGTTCTTTTGAATTTCATCTCTGCTTTGCCGGGAGTTTTTATAGTCTTAGTTGTATCCGTCGTAGCTACCTTTTTTATGAGTGCCAGTTATCCGGGGGTCAAGAATTTTTTCAGCAACCTGGTGCCTCGGAAGTGGAAACCCGGTGCCCGTTCCGTAAGCCGGGCTTTGGGCGCTGCGGTGGTTGGATTTGTTCGGGCGGAAGCCATACTTATTTCTGTGACCGGCATTATTTTAACGGTGGGGCTATTATGGATGGGTAATCCTTATGCCTTTACCATTGGGTTTATTTCGGCCCTTTTGGATTTATTGCCCATCGTTGGCACAGGGATGATCTTTGTACCCTGGATTGTTGGTTTGTTTATTTTGGGTTCGGTATCTGAGGGCATTAAGCTCTTAATTATCTATTTGATAGCTACTGTCATAAGACAAATCCTTGAACCTAAAGTCATGTCCCAAAATATTGGCATCCATCCCTTGGCCACCATTATTTCCATGTATGTTGGTCTGAAGCTATTGGGTGGTTTTGGTTTGATTTTGGGACCGGGTTTAGTGATTATCTATGAAGCCCTAAGAAAAGCAGGCTTTTTTGGTAAATAAGAAAGTAGTGAGTGCGTGAAGAGATTGACAATTTTAGGCTCTACAGGGTCTATCGGCACCCAGACATTGGATATTGTGCGTCAAAATCCGGAACAGTTAGAGGTTTTTGCTTTAGCGGCAGGGAAGAACGTCCAGGAAATTGAACTCCAGGCCCGGGAATTTAAGCCTCGGATCATCGGGTTGATGGAGGAAAAGGCTGCCCGGGAATTAAAACAACGGGTGGCGGATCTGGATATTGAAGTGGTTTCCGGGATGGAGGGGCTCCTGCGCACCGTTACGGATGAGGTGCCGGATACGGTGGTAACGGCCATCAGCGGGCGCATTGGTTTGGAGCCGACCATGGAGGCCTTGAAGGTGGGGAAAGACATCGCCTTAGCCAATAAGGAAACCTTGGTTGCCGGCGGCGATTTGGTGATGGGAACAGCCCAAAGGCTGGGCAGAACCATTCTTCCCGTGGATAGTGAACACTCGGCCATCTTCCAATGCTTAGAAGAAGATCCGCGTACCCTGGACAAGATTATCCTGACGGCTTCCGGCGGTCCGTTCCGGGGGTGGTCTGAAGAACAATTGCAGGAGGTCACTCCGGAAAGAGCTCTTCAGCATCCTAATTGGGCAATGGGAGCAAAGATAACCATTGACTCGGCCACCATGATGAATAAAGGCCTGGAAGTTATCGAGGCTCATCACCTCTTCCATATGGAGTATGATCAGATTGACGTCTTGATCCACCCGCAAAGTGTGATTCATTCTATGGTTCAATACTGTGACGGGAGTGTTCTGGCTCAATGTGGGAGACCGGATATGCGTTTGCCTATCCAGTATGCCTTAACTTATCCGACCCGCTGGCCTAATCCCTTTGAACGACTGGATTTACGGGGAAAGACCTTAACCTTTTTTGACCCGGAGGATTATGATTTTCCGGCCTTGAAGCTTGCTTATGCTTGTGGAAAACGGGGAGGAACGTTGCCGGCTGTGATGAATGCCGCCAATGAAGTTGCGGTTCATGCCTTTTTAGCACGCAGGGTAGCTTATCTGGAAATTATCGGCTTGGTGGATAAGGTTTGCTCGGAACATGATGTGTTAGATGCCACAGATTTGGAAACCATACTTAATGCGGATCATTGGGCTCGTATCCGTACGGAAGAGCTCATCCATGGTTAGAAGGAAAGACAAGGCATAGTTGAAGATAGATTGGTATAAGATTAAGAGAAACACAAGCAAGACACCCATTCATGGTGGGGAATGGAGGAGGGTTTAGTTTGGTAAGTGCTATAGCTGTGGTATTTGCTTTCGGGCTGTTGGTGATGATTCATGAACTGGGTCATTTTATTGTGGCTCGTTTAAACGGCATCAAGGTTTTGGAGTTTGCTTTTGGCTTTGGGCCGAAGATCATTGGTTTCCAAGGTAAAGAAACCGCCTACTCCCTAAGGCTGATTCCCTTAGGCGGTTTTGTGAAACTCTATGGCATGGATGCTGAGACAGATGAAAATGGGAACCAGGTTTTAGCTGCTACCACAGATCCGCGGAGCTTCGGCAATAAAAAAGTGTGGCAGCGTATGTCGGTTATCGCCGCAGGACCCATTATGAATTTAGTCTTGGCCATCTTCCTGTTCATGATTGTCTTTGCTTATTTTGGTATCGCCACGGCAACCAATACCAATGTGGTGGGTTCCCTCGTTGAAGGAATGCCCGCTCAAGCCGCAGGGATTGAAGCCGGGGATAAGATTGTTTCCGTCAATGGCGTGGAGACTCCTACCTGGACGGACTTAACCCAAGCGATTCATATTAAGCCGGATCAAGAGGTTGTGCTGGTGGTTGAGCACCAGGGAGTACAAAGAGCCCTCACCATAGGGACTCAAAAAGACCCCGCTTCAGGAAATGGCCTGGTAGGGATTAGTCCGGAAGTGATCTATCAGAAGACGACCCTACTGGAAGCGGCACGCTATGGACTGGAACAAACCATTAATTTCACTCGTTTGATCCTGGTCACTTTAACTCAGATGATCACAGGTGAGACCAAGGCTGAATTGGGAGGACCGGTAGCCATTGTTCAGGCTATCGATCAAAGTGCTGAATCAGGCTGGGAGAATTATCTGGGATTTATCGGGATATTGAGCATTCAACTGGGCCTGCTTAATCTTTTTCCCATTCCGGCCCTGGATGGAAGCCACCTGGTTTTTTTGCTGATTGAGGGATTGAGGGGTAAACCGATGAATCCCGAACGGCAGAACTTTATTCATTTCCTGGGCTTTGTTTTCTTAATGTGCCTGATGCTGGCTGTAACCTATCAGGATATTTTAAAACTCTTCACCGGCAAAGGCTAAGGAGGCTTCAATGTGGAGCGTAAGCTGACGAAAACAGTGCGAATTGGTGACGTAACCATAGGGGGAGGCAGCTCTATCGTCGTCCAATCCATGACTAATACAGATACCCGGGATATCCCCGGTACCCTGGCGCAGATTCAAGCTTTGGCCCGGGCGGGGTGTGAGGTGGTGCGGCTGGCCGTACTGGATCGGGAGGCAGGCCACGCTCTCGGGGAGATCGCCTTGAAGAGCGAACTTCCCGTTATTGCCGACATCCATTTTGATTATCAGCTGGCTTTGCTGGCTATCGAACAAGGTGTGCACGGGCTAAGACTGAATCCGGGCAATATCGGTGCCCGCTGGAAGGTGCAAGAGGTGGTCCGGGCTTGCAAAGAAAGAGAAATACCCATACGAATCGGGGTCAATGCCGGCTCATTGGAAAAAGAAATTCTGGAAAAATATCAGGGAGTTACTCCTGAAGGCATGGTGGAAAGTGCTTTAGGGCATATCCACTTACTTGAAGAAGAAGGTTATGACAAAATCAAAGTCTCCTTAAAAGCTTCCCATGTTCCTCTGATGCTGGCGGCTTACCGCAAGATGTCGGCAAGGGTGGATTACCCCCTTCATATAGGAGTCACCGAGGCAGGAACGGTGCGTTCCGGAGTGGTAAAATCTGCGGTAGGTATCGGCAGTCTCTTAGCCGAAGGGATAGGAGATACCCTGCGCGTATCTCTCACCGGAGATCCTGTTCAGGAGATTCCTGTAGCCCTGGAAATTTTAAAAGTTCTCGGGCTAAGGAACCGGGGAGTGGAGCTGATCAGCTGCCCTACCTGCGGCCGGACTCAGGTGAACCTGGCTGAACTGGCGGAGAAGGTGGAGGACAAGCTTTCCCATCTGCCCCCTTTGGATCGGCCCTTGAAAGTTGCCGTGATGGGCTGCGCGGTCAACGGGCCTGGAGAAGCCCGGGAAGCAGATTTTGGTATTGCCGGAGGCAAAGGCATGGGTCTGCTCTTTAAAAAAGGTGAGATTGTCGCCCGTTTATCGGAAGAAGAACTATTGCCCGCTTTACTTGCGGAAATTGAAAATTATGTGAAACAGTATGGAAGGGAGCAGCACTCATGCGTGTAAGCCAAATTCTCAATCCCACTCTGCGGGAGGTTCCTGCCGAGGCGGAAGTCGTCAGTCATCAATTGTTGGTCCGGGCGGGGTTAATTCGTAAATCCGCAGCCGGCATCTATACCTACTTGCCTTTGGGCTTGCGCGTATTGCGCAAAATCGAACAAATCGTCCGGGAAGAAATGGATGCCAAGGGAGGACAGGAAGTCCTGCTCCCGATTATTCAGCCTGCCGAGCTCTGGCGGGAGAGCGGCCGCTGGGATCTTTACGGGCAGGAGCTGATGCGCCTTAATGACCGCCACAATCGGGAATTCTGCCTGGGACCGACTCATGAAGAGATCATTACCGATCTGATACGGGGTGAAATCCGTTCCTATAAACAGTTGCCCTTGCTGCTTTATCAAATCCAAAACAAATACCGGGATGAGCGGCGCCCCCGCTTTGGTTTAATGCGGGGCCGGGAGTTCATTATGAAGGACCTCTATTCTTTTGACCGGGATGAAGCAGGCTTGGCTGAAAGCTATAAGAAAATGTATGATGCCTATACCCGGATCTTTACCCGTTGTGGTTTGTCTTTCCGTCCGGTGGAAGCGGATGCCGGAGCCATTGGCGGCACGGGCGGCACACATGAATTCATGGTCCTGGCTGAATCCGGGGAAGCTGCCGTAGTTTATTGCCCTGATTGCGATTATGCCGCCAATGTAGAGAAGGCTGAATGTAAGCCCGCCCCTATGGCGGTTGATGCTCCCATAGGAGCTTATCGCAGCGTGGATACCCCTGGAACGAAGACCATTGAGCAGGTGGCTGAATTCTTGAAGGTCTCCAAGAGTGATCTGGTCAAATCCCTCCTTTATCAAGGCGATGATAAACTCATCTTGGTTCTGGTTCGGGGAGATCGGGAAATCAATGAGATCAAAGTGAACAATGCCCTTGGTCCCTTTATCAATCTCCAGCTGGCCGGCCCTGAGGCTGTACTGGAAAAACTGGGCTGCGAACCAGGCTATGTAGGCCCCATAGGTGCACCCAAGAACTTAACGGTGGTTGCTGATTTAGAAGTGCCTCTGATGGCGAAAGCTGTCTGCGGCGCCAATGCTGAGGACAAGCATTATGTGGATGCGGTGCCGGAGAAGGATTTCCGCATCGATCAGATTCTTGATCTGCGCATGGTAAACGCCGGGGAACCTTGTCCCCAATGCGGCAGCCCTCTCAAAGAAGCACGGGGCATCGAGGTGGGCCAGGTCTTTAAACTGGGCACCAAATACTCCAAAGCTCTCAATGCCGTATTCCTGGATGAGAACGGAGCTGAACATCCCTGTGTTATGGGATGCTACGGTATCGGGGTCAGCCGTACCATGGCTGCGGCTATTGAGCAAAACAATGATAAGGATGGCATCATCTGGCCCATTCCCATTGCTCCCTATCATGTGATCGTCGTACCTGTCAACATGAAGGATGACCAGGTTCGTGAAACCGGTGAGGCCTTATACCAAGAACTGCTGAAGCTCGGAGTGGAAGCCGTCCTGGATGACCGGGATGAGCGCCCCGGAGTCAAGTTCAAAGACGCGGACCTTGTGGG
Source organism: Desulfitobacterium sp. LBE (assembly GCF_007830365.1). Taxonomy (NCBI): domain Bacteria; kingdom Bacillati; phylum Bacillota; class Clostridia; order Eubacteriales; family Desulfitobacteriaceae; genus Desulfitobacterium; species Desulfitobacterium sp. LBE. The sequence goes on from NZ_VLKD01000001.1 coordinate 5,173,047, forward strand.
CTATCCCCTGAGAGTGACCGTAGGAAGCAAGACCTTAGCCAATGGCGAAGTCGAGCTTCGGGATCGCAAGACCGGGGAAGTCCAGCTGGTGAAGGTGGAAGAACTGGCAGGCCGTATCCAGGGAATGATTCGGGAAGCATTAGGCGTTAAGTAAGCGCGATAGCATGACATAATATGAGCGGTATGACCGGGAGGAGCTGTAAAGGCATCTCCCGGTTTATTTTTTCAACCAGCTTTGTTTTCAGGGTTCTTACAATCCTTGATTTAACAAAGTGGGAATGATAATTTTACAATAGTGGATATTAGATAGGAGGTTGGGCTCATGGTGATAAGAAAAGAAGATATTCATGACTTAGTCGAGCGTCTTTCTGAAGATGATCGAAAAACTGTTTTTGATTTCATGCAGTATCTATTAAACCGTTCCACCCAAAAGGAAGAGGGGTGGCAACAAATTAATCAAGCGGACCCGGATGATGAATCTCTAACTGAAGAAGAACTTCGCCAGCTTAACAGTGATGCTGGTTATGTTACGGGGGAGGATGCCAAGCGTGAATTCGGATTACAGGTTGATTTACCGTAAGGAAGCGATTAAATTTCTGGCCAAACAGGACGTTTCTGCCCAAGAGCGTATTGCAAAAGGACTGATAGGGTCTTTTAGTAATTCCCTCTACTGGTGATATCAAGCTCCTGAAAGGTTACAAGAAGGTATATCATCTTCGCGTTGGCTCATACCGCATACTTTTTGAGATCAGCCATACTCAAAGAATTATCTACATTCAGGTAATAGATTCCCGTGGCGGAGTGTATAAATAAGTAAAAGCTTGTTGTCCTTATATTAAGGGAGACCAGCTTTTTTATAGAGTATGGCTTTTGTATCGTAACGTCGATTTACTCATAATCATACCAAGTTGGAAAATGGAGGAACTTTCGCTTGCATGTAGAATATCAGCAATAGCTGATGATTTTTATTGGTAGGTGTGGAGGGAAATATGGGTAGATTGTTTGCTGTTATATTGCTCTTGATTTTTGGAATTATAGGAACATTGTTTAACAACACACATCATCCTTCAGGACGAACTATTGAGGAAGCTATAGAAAGATCCGGGAGGGAGGTTGTGACGATTCTCCATAGAGAGAAAGTAAATGACGGAGAAGTGGTGTTCTATCATAAAGGGATCAATAATGGGGAAGCTCACAGCGTAGCGGCTGGATATGTTCAACGGACCAATAGTGGCTGGAAATGGGTGTTCGGCGGAGAGCATACTGGAATAGATGAAGTAACAGCTCAATATTTTCCCTCTACGAAAGGATATGTGAAAAGCCCCTTTCCCTTAGCGTATGGTGAAAGTCTAAGAGAGGATATCGCTAGTATCGGCGTCCTAACTAAGAATTCAGATATAGAAAAGAAAGTTCGCATTGTCGGCAACGGAGAAGGCAAGATATGGTTTGTCTTTTTGAATCCTTCGGACGGAATATTAACTAAAATTGTAGGTTATAACCAAGTGGGGGAAATAATTTTTTCAAGTGACTATGTTGAACCATAAAGTGGGACCTAAATATAGATTTAGAGTGATATAGGGATCAAAAAGGCAGCGGGCTATTCTTGCGCTGCCTTGATTATTTTAAAAAGATAAAACGATAAAGTTTGTTTTGTGAGAACGGACAATCCCTCTTGCAAGAATGTATGTTCTGTTATATTCTTATCATGGAGGGAACGGATATGGATGTATTTGATAAACTCACGATTTTAACAGACTCCGCGAAATATGATGTAGCCTGCACTTCCAGCGGAGTAGAGCGGAAGGGCAGAGCAGGCAGCATTGGCAATACAGTAGCAGCCGGGATCTGTCATAGTTTTGCCGCAGACGGCCGCTGTATAACCCTGCTTAAAGTGTTGCTGACCAATGTTTGTGTCTACGATTGTAAATATTGCATCAATCGCAGCTCCAATGATGTTCCCAGAGCTGCTTTTACTCCCCGGGAGCTTGCCGACCTGACAATTAATTTTTATCGCCGCAATTATATTGAGGGACTGTTTTTGAGTTCGGCGGTCATAAAAAACTCCAACTATACATCCGAACTACTGATTAAGACCTTGGAACTTTTGCGCCATGAGTACCGGTTTGCCGGATATATTCATGTTAAGGCTATTCCCGGTACGGATAATGAGGTCCTAACCCGGCTGGGCTATCTGGCGGACCGGGTCAGCGTTAATATTGAACTCCCATCTCAGGAGAGTCTGAAGCTTTTAGCCCCCGATAAGAGCAAGGAAGCTATTCTCCGGCCTATGGGCCTCATCAAAGGTAAAATAACGGAAAATACTACGGATCTGATCAAATACCGCCATGCTCCGAAGTTTGTCCCGGCAGGTCAAAGTACTCAGCTTATCGTTGGCGCTACACCGGATACCGATTATAAGATTTTGACTCTGGCGGAGGGCCTGTATAAGAAGTATCAGCTGAAACGGGTCTTTTTCTCGGCCTACATACCGGTCGCTGAACACAGTCTGCTGCCGGCCGTTTCCGTAAAACCTCCCTTGTTGAGAGAGCATCGCCTTTATCAAGCGGATTGGCTCCTGAGGTTCTACGGTTTTGAAGCCCGGGAACTGTTGGATGAAGGCCATCAGAATTTTAATTTGCATGTGGATCCCAAATGCAATTGGGCCCTTAATCACCTGGACCAGTTCCCCGTCGAGATCAATCAAGCTCCGTATGAAATGCTCCTGCGGGTACCGGGAATCGGCGTAACCAGTGCCCGCCGGATTTTGCGGGCACGGAAAATAGCCCATCTGGATTTCGCAGGGTTGAAAAAGCTGGGCGTTGTCCTTAAGCGTGCTCAGTACTTTATTCTTTGCAAAGGAAAAACCTTGGCGGGGCTTAAGGTGGCTCCCCATAATGTGATGCAGGCTCTGATGTCCGAGCGGATCATGGCCGGTCTTCCTTCCCAGGCTCCCCAGCAGTTAGCCTTATTTGAGGAACCGCCCCTTTCCCGAGAGGATGTGATTCAGTGTTTGACGGGGCAACTTTAGTTTACAAATACGACGGAAGCTTTGAAGGGCTTATGTGCTGCGTCTTCGCAAGCTATGAGCATAAAGAAATCCCCCTCGATATTCTTCCGCCGGAAGGTCAGCCTGGCCTTTTTGATATCCTCAAGACTATAGAGACAGATCACCAAAAAGCTCAGCGGGTGTATGACTCCATTCCCATCAGGATCTCCCTGGAAGCACAGGAATTGGTGAAGCTTGGCTTCCTGACCTGTACCCCACAAAAGGAACGCCTGATTTTCCTTTTTCTAAGGCTGGGATACAAGGTAGGCGGGAAAGTTATGGGGATGCTGACTGATGACAATGTCCATGCTTTGCAGAAAGCCGTACGGAACTTAACCTGTGAAAGTCATCGTTATAAAGGGTTCGTCCGGTTTTCAATTTATAATGAAGCTTTGGTGGCCATGATTGAACCAGAGAATTTCGTGTTGCCTTTGCTGGCCTATCACTTCTCCAACCGTTACCCCAATGAAGTCTTTATGATTTTTGACAAGACCCATAAGGCCGCCCTCATTCATCAGGCAGGCCGGGTAGAAATCGTGGATGTAGAAGAGTGGGAGCTGCCGGAGCCGGACGAACAGGAAGTGGAATATCGCCGTCTCTGGCAGCAATTCTATAAAACCATTGCCATTGAAAGCAGGGATAATCCCCGCTGCCGTATGAATTTCATGCCCAAACGCTTTTGGAAACATCTGACGGAGTTTTATCCTGAGCAGAAGGTTAAAGCACATCCCATCCCTGGGGAGCAGGCTAGGCTCCTTGGCGGCAGCAGTTAGCCTTAATCTTTGGTAATATGGACCTGGGTGTATGGAACAAGATATACAAGCACAATAGAGAAATACCAGGAAGAGTAATACCTATGCCAGGAATAAGTTTGAATTTCAAATTTATTTTAACGGTTGGTTTAGAACCCCCTGCCATCAATGAATGGCAGGGGGTTCTATTATATTTAAGCAAAAATAAAAAGCAATGAGTTTTTACTAAATTATTAATTTCAGGAAGGAATTGGTGATTACATACCGAAAATATACCATTATATGGTATATAAAGAAATTAAAGGAGAGATCGTATGAAGAGCAAAAAGAGGTTAATTCCATTCGTTTTACTCGTACTGATATTCTCATTTATCCCATTAGGGGCATTTGCTGCTTTTGATGATTATGGCTATAATCCTCAAGGAAGATCATTTAAGGGGACTTTGGACAATTGGGAAGCTTTCATTCATAACCAACCGGCTGCTGCTTGGGACCCTGAAGCAACCGATGTCATGTTTTTGGAAAGAAAGTGGGATAAGTGTTTTGCTCCGATGTTAACGGGCGAAATCCCTTTACAGGGTGCCTGGCAAAGGGCAAAATTATGGCAGTACTTGTCTGGTGAGCAAGCAGGATGGACTTGGCGTCAGGAGCTGGAGGTAGTTTATTCGCCAAATCAACCGATACCCGGGGCTATGGAGCTTACGGAAAATGAAATGGGGATTCCAGGTTTTTATTGTGTGAAATTCAAAGAGTGGGTAACTGGCCCAAAGGGACAGAAAGTGACTATAGAAGATCTTTCTGTGGATTCAGGTATCATCCAAAAGGCACTTAAAGCCGGAGAATGAAGTGGCGAAATTACCAATTGGTTGGTAATTTCTTTGTAAATGCTGCTTATTATACAGGTATCGTTGTAAAAAGTGTATTATTAGAATCAAATATCGTTGTATTTTTTGTTGAAATAGGACATACTTACCCTGAGAGGTGATATTCCATGTATAGAACAGCGATAGAAGAGCTGTATCGATGGAAAGCCAAGCGGAACAAGAAGCCGCTTATTATCCGCGGCGCCAGGCAGGTCGGCAAGACCTGGCTTATGAAGGAGTTTGGCAGGGTTGCCTTTGAAAAGGCCGTCTACATCAGCTTTGACAACAATCGGTCCATGAAGGAGTTGTTTTCAGCCGATCTGAATGTGGAACGGATCGTGACAGGGTTGGAACTCTATTCCGGCCAAAAGATTGATCCCGCCAATACGTTGCTTATCTTCGATGAAGTACAGGAAGTGCCAACGGCCCTGACTTCGCTTAAATACTTTAACGAGAACGCCCCCCAATATCAGATTATAAGTGCCGGTTCACTCCTGGGCGTGGCGCTGCATCAGGGAACGTCATTCCCTGTGGGCAAGGTGGAATTTTTGGATTTATATCCTCTGAGCTTTACAGAGTTTTTAAAGGCTATGGACAAAGGTCGATATGTGGAACTGTTGCAACAAAACGATTTTGATATGATAGCCACTTTTAAGCAGACTTACGTTGATATGCTCAAATATTATTACTATGTGGGCGGCATGCCGGAGGTCGTCCATAGTTTTTCGGAAACTAAGGATTTTGGTGAGGCGCGGGAAATACAACAGCGTATTCTTGATGCCTATGAGCAGGACTTTTCCAAACACGCGCCTCATGATGTTGTGCCGAGAATCCGTATGCTATGGAACAGCATTCCCGCCCAGCTCACCAAGGAAAATAAAAAATTTATTTACGGACTAATCAAAGAAGGTGCGCGGGCTAAGGAATATGAGCAGGCCATGCTTTGGCTGACCGATTGCGGCCTTGTTCATAAGGTGCATCGGGTGAATGCGCCCAGCCTGCCGCTAAAGGCCTATGAAGATTTGAAGGCCTTTAAGCTGTTCTTTGTGGATATCGGTTTGCTTTCCTGTATGGTACGCCTGAACCAAGGCACCCTTTTGGATGGTAACGAGCTTTTCAAGGAATTCAAGGGCGCGCTGACCGAACAGTATGTATTGCAGCAGCTAAAAACCCTCAAAGGGCTGGAAGCCTATTATTGGACAAATGACCGCGGTAGCGCCGAGATCGACTTTGTTGTGGATGACGGACATAAGGTCATTCCCATTGAAGTAAAAGCGGAAACGAATCTGAAGGCGAAAAGCCTGAAAATGTATCAGGAAAAATTTCGACCGGAGCTCTCCATCCGCGCCTCCATGGCTGATTATAGACGCGAGAACAAGCTGCTGAACTTGCCTTTATATATGGTTGAAATGATGGCCAAATTACCAACCGGTTGGTAATTTGCCTCCTCATACCAGTTGCCTTTAGAGCTTTTTGGACTATGCCTTTGAACTGACCATGTGCCTGTAGTTCAAATGGTGCAACGGTGCACCATTTGAGTTTATGTCGTCGGCGATAAAAGCGAAAAGGAGGTTTTTATGAGAAAACTCGGATTTATCATCCAGATATTAGGCCTGATATATATGCTAGGTATAGCGATCCTTTCATTCAGCACAAATCCCCCTTTTCCCATGTTTACCCCGGATAGCATCTCAATAAATGTTATCCCTGGCGTAGTGTTGATCGTTTTAGGATTTTTTTTAAAGGGTAGGAAAGGGAGAGAATAGGTACTTTCCATATTCAGCCGGGGTGCATTATTATTCAGCTATGACGGGGTTTAAATGATTATTCAAAAAGCCACAGGATATGGAAAAAGAGATAAATTTAGGGCTAACTGGAAGCTTGGGGGATGTGACCGACGCCCCCTAATGAAATAAACTGCTATCCGCTCCAAAAGGGCGGATTGTTTTTTTACCATTGAGCAGGAAATTCATCGTTATTTGTCTAAATAATCTGAATAATCATATAGTTAAATATAACGGAGATTTTAGACATGGTAAACGAGAATATAGACAGGGCATACAGGAAAGCCCATCGATTAAATTGAAACGATGGAGGTGGGGACGATGGAGAGCATGCCTTTGCTTATTGTTCTGTTTGCATCCATTCCCGAAGAGTTCCTTATTACTGTATTAGGGTTAAAGCTATTTGGGATAAGGATACGTCCCTTGATAGGGAAGATTGTGGTGATTGCTATACTGCAGGCGGTCGCGCATTGCATTAGCCCGCTCTTTCTTAATGAAATATCCTATTGTGATACTTGATGAACCTACTTCATTTATTGACAAAGAATCAGAAAAAGGTATTCATCGGGCAATTACGGATTTAAAGGAAAACTCCACCATTATAATGATAGCACATAATCTTTCAAGTATTAAAATAGCGGATCAATTAGTTGTGTTAAATCAAAATGGTTTAGTGGAACAAGGGAGCGATGAAGAATTACTTTTAAGGAGTGATTCTTATTATAAGATTTATCAGGAATTAGGACAAATAGAACATCAGACATTAATTTGAATTATTGAACCATTTAAATATAAATTTGGATTAAGTGCAATACCTAATTGGGTATTTTATGAACCAGCGTTAAGACATATTGTCTAGCATTTTCATTTTAATGTAAATAAGCTGACCGTGCGAAATTAGTTAAAGAAAATATCGTTCATCAAATCTAGTCTATACCGAATTTTCGGGGCAAGGAGCAGAGCCTTAAAGCTAAGGCAAAAGAATTAATGATGAGAGCGTGGAAATAATTTATTTGATTTTATTACTGTCGGAATGAATAGCTTAAAAGTAAATATACAACGAAAAATTGAAAGGAGAAACATGGAAGAGATGTTGGTAATAGTCTTTTCTTTAACTGCTATAATGTGTTTGATACTAGGTTGGTTGATTAAATACCGCAAATATTATGGCCTGATTAGTGGCTACAAAGGGTTGTCAGAGAGCGACAAAGATCAAATAGATCATGAGGCCCTTGGAAACTTCAGCGGTGGGATTTTATTAATTTTAGGCATTGTATTTTTATTGGGTGCGATGCTTGAGTTATTGAAGCTGGAAGTGTATTTATCGATACTTATGGTGTTAATAGTACCTTTAGTAATTTATGTCTACTACCGCTCTAATCAGTTTGGGCTGATAAGCCCATTGGGCAATTCGATTAAACCATTAATGTTTGTGATATTTCTAATATTGATTACATCAACTGCATTCAATTTAGAACGGGTTTTTTACAGTGGTTCTACAGGAAAGGTAGAGGTCGGAAATTCAGCGGTATTGATTAGAGGAATGTACGGGACGACTATAAGCTTCGATCGGATTAAAGAAGTGCGCTTAGCAGAGAGTATACCTTCTATTAGTCATAGAACATTCGGCTATAGCTTAGGCGAGGTACGTAGAGGAAATTTTAAGCTAGAAGAGATAGGAGCGGGGAAATTATTTTTAGAAACAAACCAAGGTCCGTATGTGTATCTTATTACTGACGAAAGCTTTATCATTATCAATTTTAAAGATGAAACTAAGACCAGGGCGCTGTATGAAAAAATTATTGATAGTGGAAAGGTCCTCCATTAGATCAACCTTCCTCTCGGAGTCAGACCGTGGAGATGATTATTTATGGAAGGTAAGCCTGCCGCAACTCAAATGTTGCAGCGCTGCACCATTTGAGTCTAAAATATTTTATAGACTAGCCATCGCTTCCTTCCCATATTATTCAGCTATCAGAAGCGGGATATCTATGCTAATATTAAATCAGTACCTATAATTTTCGAAGCCCTATTAAAATTGATAAGAAGGATGTGCTTAGCTGGAATGAATAAAAAGATAGTATCTCTTATACTTATGTTCATTTGTACACTAGCTCTGGTAGCCTGTTCTACGGGGACGACTAACGTAAGCGAAGGAAAAAGCCCCAAACAGATCGCTGAGGAATCCTTTGCAAAGTGGTATGGGCTGAAGAGCTATGATATGGATATGATCATGAATATGAAGTTTTCTGTAGAAGACGAGGTCTTGGATATGTCCATGATAGGAAAAGGAGTCATATTTCAAAACCCTATGAAAATGAAAATGGTTATGGAAACCACTATTCCTGGCATGGGTCAAAAAATGACGATAGAGCAGTATGCAGAGCAAAATGAGCAAAAGATGGCTATCTATCAGAATATCGAAAACAACTGGCAAAAAATCACCTTTGATGACCCAGCCATGATGGAAACGATGTATATGGATCCCAAGGATAACCTTAAATTGTTTATGGACCATCTTGTCTCGGCAGAAATCATTGGGGAAGAAAAAATTGACGGGAAAGATGCCTTAAAGATAAAGCTGGTGGCTTCAGGAGATATCTTTGACCAGATTTTCCAGGAAACAGCCGGCGATATACTTGGCTTAGGGAATGGTCTGATCAGTGCGGATGTCTTTTCTCAGATAGGGGATATGGTCTATACGATCTGGGTTGATAAAGCTACTCTTGATACATTGAAGTGTCAGATGGATCTCTCCGAAAATATGAGAAACTTAGGTAAAGCTCTGGCCGAAGAGCCGAATATGCCTGCAGACATAAAGGATATCTTCGCCAATGCGGAAATATTTATGGAGTACACGATCTTAAACCCCAATAACGCCCAGGATTTTACCATTCCTGAGGAAGCTATGAACGCTCCAGAGATGGAATTACCAGCCTCTTAAAGAAATTGACGAATCATTTCAAATAGCTTGCACTATCTCCCAGTATGTGCTATAGTTTAAAGAAGAGAAATTCTATTGCAGCCGAAGAGGAGTGGGTCTTGAACCCACTCTTTCCTTTGTTTTGTATAACTCATGAAAACCCTCGCAACACTAGTTATAGTGGTTATTAAAATAAGAGGAGGATGGCTATGGGAGAATCCATCATGGAACAAGTTGAAGCGATCATTGCACCGGTGATAACCGAACAAGGCCTTGAGCTGGTTGATGTCGAATATGTTAAGGAAGGTGCACACTGGTATCTCCGCATCTATATTGATAAAGAAGGCGGAGTGGATATTGATGATTGCACTAATGTAAGCCATTTGGTAAGCGAGGTATTGGATAAGCATGACCCGATAGCCCAAGCGTATATGCTTGAAGTCTCTTCACCGGGATTGGAACGCCCACTGAAGAAGGATGAAGATTTTGAACGCTTCACAGGAAAGCTCGTCCGGGTCCTGACCAAAGAAGTATATCAGGGATATAAAGAATTTACCGGTTATTTAGTGGGTTTAATCGAGGATGATATCGTTTTGGAATATGAAAAGGAAAGAATGGCCATCCCCAGAGCGATAGTAGATAAAGCTAATCTGACCTTTGAGTTCTAGTGTAGTGATATGTTTTGGAACATAATATAAGGGGGAAGAATAAAAAATGAATATGGAGTTCATTGAGGCCCTCCATGAATTGGAGAAAGACAGAGGGATCTCAGCGGATATTCTGTTTGAAGCCATTGAAGCGGCCCTGATATCTGCTTACAAGAAAAATTTTGCTTCATTACAGAATGTCCGGGTACATATCGACCGTATGACTGGAGAGTTCAAAGTTTTCGCCCGGAAAAACGTGGTGGAAGAGGTTGAAGATTCACGAACTCAGGTAAGTATGGAAGAAGCACAGAAGATTGACCCCAACTATGCCATCGATGATGTGGTGGAATACGAAGTCACGCCCCGTGAATTTGGGCGGATTGCGGCTCAGACAGCTAAACAAGTAGTAGTGCAAAGAATTCGTGAAGCTGAGCGGGGCATGATTTACGATGAATATATCAACCGGGAAGGGGATATCGTTACCGGAATTGTTCAGCGCTATGATCAGAAAAACGTCATTGTTGATTTAGGTAAGGTAGAGGCCATTCTGACAGCACAGGAACAAATTCCCGGTGAGACTTATCAACCCTTTGAGCGGATTAAGACCTTTGTGGTAGAAGTCAAAAAAACAACCAAAGGGCCTCAGGTCATGCTCTCCCGTACCCACCCGGGTCTGATTAAACGTTTGTTTGAACTGGAAGTGCCGGAAATCCATGACGGACTGGTTGAGATTAAAGGTGTGTCCCGGGAGGCGGGAGCCCGCTCTAAAATCGCTGTTTATTCCCGGGATGCCAATGTAGATCCTGTGGGGGCTTGCGTAGGACCGAAAGGCAGCCGGGTTCAAACCATTGTTACTGAGCTGAAGGGTGAAAAGATAGACATCGTCAATTATTCCACAGATCCTGAGGAATTTGTGGCTAATGCCCTTTCCCCGGCCAAAGTTGTGGGAGTATACCCTAAACCTAATGAGAAAGTGGCTTTGGTCGTAGTTCCCGACTATCAATTATCCCTGGCGATCGGCAAAGAAGGTCAAAATGCCCGTTTGGCCGCCAAGCTGACCAATTGGAAGATTGACATTAAGAGTGAGTCCCAGGCCCTGGCCCAAAATCTTATTCCCGATAAGAATGAAGTCCAGGGAGAATACGAAGAGTACGACGAATTCGCTGATTATGCAGAGTATGAAAACTACGATGAATATGAAGACTATAGCGAATACGATGACTATGAAGAGAATGAGGACTACGATGAAAACGCGACCTATGGGGAGAATTATGATGATGAGCTGGTTTATGATGAGAATGACCAGTATGAGGAATTCGATGCTTATCAAAATGAAGAACTTCCCTACGAAGAAAGCGAAGACTATGCAGCGACTCCGGATAACGGGGAGCCTAAGGCCGAAAATGCTGAGGAAAACTATGCCTACACAGAGTCAGGCGATAAGGAAGAACGACTGACGGAACGGGATCGGTCCATGATGAAATACTTTGAAGCGGATGAGAAAAACAGCCGCAAGGAGAAAAAGAAGAAAGCCAAAGGCAAAAGGTAGGTGAATGCTATGAAGACACGCAAAATTCCGCTAAGAATGTGTCTGGGCTGTCAAGAAATGAAACCGAAAAAGGAGCTCATTCGCGTAGTTCGCACCCCAGAAGGAGCCGTGGAGCTTGACCTCACTGGTAAACGGAATGGCCGTGGCGCATACATTTGCCCCGATATCGAGTGCTTTAAAGCAGCAGTAAAGGGTAAGCGGTTCCAAAAAGCCCTGGAAATTGAACTGGCACCTCAAGTGATTGAGGAATTGGAAAGGAAGTTGGGTAGAGAGTGCTAGAACGAATCTACTCACTCTTAGGATTAGCCCGAAGAGCGGGAAAAATTACCTCCGGAGAGTCACAAATAGAAGTTATGCTAAAGAAGGGGAAGGGATTTCTTCTCATTTTGGCTGAAGACGCTCCTGGAACTCATAAGAAATATGGGAAATGGGCGGAAGACCTTCGCTTGCCTGTTTTGATACTGGGGACTAAGCAGGACTTGGGGATTGCCATCGGGCTTTCCCCAAGATCAACGGTTTTGATTATGGACGAAGGATTTGCCAAGGCCATATTAAAGATAAGGAGTTGACGCCTGGAAAGATAATGTGCGCTGAATATGTGGGGGTGGTATTTTGAGTATACGTGTTCATGAATTAGCCAAGGAATTAAATTTAAGCAGCAAAGAAGTGATGAGTCGCCTGGAAAGTATAGGTGTCGATGTAAAGAACCATTTGAGTGCCGTCGAAGATCAGGATGCCAATCGTCTTCGGACTCGAATTCAGAAACCGCAGGGTAAAGAACAAGCCGTAGAACCTAGGAAAAGCGTTCCGTCCCAGGAAAGCAAGAACTTAACGCAAGGGCCGGCTGAAGGGAATCGTGACAAATCTCAAGGTTTGCAAGTGGAAAGTTCCCGAGTAGAAGGAGAAGGACGTCCTCAAGGGCAGAGACCAATGGGAGATCGTCCTCAGGGGCAAAGACCGATGGGAGATCGTCCTCAGGGGCAAAGACCAATGGGAGATCGTCCTCAAGGGCAAAGACCCATGGGAGATCGTCCTCAAGGGCAGAGACCGATGGGAGATCGTCCTCAAGGGCAAAGACCAATGGGAGATCGTCCCCAAGGGCAGAGACCGATGGGAGACCGTCCCCAGGGACAAAGACCACCTCAGAGACCCCCTGCAACTCCTGGTACACCAGCTGTAGAGCAACCGCCTAAGCGTCAAATCGGTGAAAAGAAGAAGCCACAAGACCGGAATTTTGAACGCAAAAAAGAGATGGAAAAAGAGATACGCGCACCACGAGGCAACAGACGCAATGTGAAGGCAGCACCACGGGAGATTCGTGATACAGCCCCCAAGCATATCGTTATTCCGGAGAGCCTGACGGTTCAGGATTTGGCAGCCAAAATGAGTCGCAAATCCGGAGAAGTTATCAAGAAACTGATGGATATGGGTGTCATGGCCACCATCAATCAAGAGATTGATTCGGAAACTGCCGTCATTATTGCGGGAGAAATGGGAGTTACAGTGGAGGTTAAGATCGAAAAGCCCATCACTGTGATTGAAGAGATTGAGGACGATCCTGCTGAACTGCGGTCACGTCCACCCGTTGTCACTGTCATGGGGCATGTTGACCATGGTAAAACATCACTCCTTGATGCCATACGGACGACTAAAGTCACTGCATCGGAAGCAGGGGGTATCACTCAGCATATTGGTGCTTATCAGGTAGAGATCAATGGACAGAAGATTACCTTCCTTGATACCCCGGGCCATGAAGCGTTTACCGCTATGCGCGCTCGCGGGGCTCAAGTCACGGATATTGCCATTCTTGTGGTGGCTGCAGATGATGGTGTGATGCCCCAAACTGTTGAGGCGATCAACCATGCCAAAGCTGCCGATGTGCCGATCATTGTCGCCATCAACAAGATTGATAAAGAAGAGTCTAACCCGGATCGGGTTAAGCAGGAATTGACCGAGTATGGACTGGTGGTTGAAGAATGGGGAGGAGACACCATCGCGGTGCCTGTTTCAGCCAAAGCCCGCATGAATATTGAACAGCTCTTGGAGATGGTTCTGCTTGTCGCGGAAATCAAAGAGCTGAAGGCCAACCCCAATCGCAGTGCCACCGGAACAGTGATTGAAGCTGAATTGGATAAAGGAAAGGGACCTGTGGCGACAGTTCTCGTCTCTAAAGGAACCTTAAATGTTGGCGATATTATTCTCGCCGGATCCTCCTTTGGCCGCATTCGTGCCATGGTGGATGACAAAGGACGCCGTGTTAAAAAAGCCGGTCCTTCCACTCCTGTCGAGGTTCAGGGGCTCAATGAGGTTCCCAAAGCCGGTCAAGTCTTCAATGTTGTTGACGATGAGAAACATGCCCGCCAGATTGCCGAAGCACGTGCTAACGAGCGGAAGGCTGAAGAAGTGCGGCAGACGACTAAAGTCAGCTTAGAGGACCTTTTCGATCGGATTAAAGAAGGGGAAGTCAAAGAGCTGAATGTGATCATCAAGGCTGACGTTCAGGGCTCTATCGAGGCTCTGAAGCAATCACTGCTTCGTTTATCCACCAGTGAAGTCAGGGTCAACCCGATTCATGGAGGGGTTGGAGCCATTACAGAGACAGACATCATGCTTGCCGCGGCTTCCAATGCTATCATCATTGGCTTTAACGTCCGCCCCGACGCCAATACCAAAGCAACAGCAGAGCTGCAAGGAGTAGATATGCGCCTCTATCGGGTCATCTATGATGCGATTGAGGATGTTAAGGCTGCTATGACAGGTATGCTGGATCCTGATTTTAAAGAAGTGGTACAAGGCCGGGCTGAAGTTCGCCAAGTCTTTAAAGTTCCCAAAGTTGGAACTGTCGGCGGATCTTATGTGCTCAACGGCAAGATCACAAGGCACTCCAAAATCCGCGTCATTCGTGATGGCATAGTCATTCATGAAGGAGAGCTGGAATCCCTGAGACGTTTCAAGGACGATGCCAAAGAGGTTGTGGAAGGCTACGAATGCGGTATTGGAGTAGCAAACTTCAATGATATTAAAGAGGGAGACATTATAGAGGCCTTTATCATGGAAGAAGTGAAACGACAACTATAATTCACCCCTATGGAGGGAGACCACATGGCTAAACATCGTTCGAATAGGCTCGCCGAGACCCTAAAGCAAGAAATATCCCAGTTGATCCGGGAGGAACTCAAGGACCCCAGGATTGGCTTTGTGACGGTGACCAGTGTCGAAGTCGCCGATGACCTTGGCAATGCTAAAGTCTATGTCAGTGTTTTGGGTGACTCCCAGCAGGCTAAGGATTCATTGGATGCCTTAAAAAGGGCAGCGGGCTTCGTACGCAGCGAAATCGGCAAAAGGGTTCGCTTAAGGCATGCTCCTGAGATCGTGTTCAAGTACGATACTTCCATCGAGCATGGCGCTCATATCGCCCAATTGCTGCGGGGAGTAAAGCAGGAGGAAGAAAAAGACGAGGGCGAATCCCATGATCAATAGTGTAATAACTCAAATGGCAGAGGAATTAAGAAAAGCGTCAAAAGTGGCGCTTTTCTCCCATGTATCCCCGGACGGGGATTGCATAGGATCCATGCTGGGAATTGGCTTGGCATTAGAAGCTTTGGGGAAAGAAGTAGCGATGTTTAACCCCGATCCAATTCCGCGCAATTTAAGTTTTTTGCCCGGTGTAGACAAGATTACTCAATCAATGCCTGATCCTCTTCCTGAAACGTTGCTTTTTGTAGATTGCGCCGACTTGCAACGGGTCCAATTGCAAAGGGAGGATCTGCCCGCGGATGCTGTCATTCTGAATTTAGACCACCATATTTCCAATCAGAACTTTGGCAGGATTAATTGGGTGGATAGTCAGGCTGCAGCCAGCGGTGAGCTCGCTTATGCTTTAGTGCGCCGACTTAATGTGGAATTAACTCAGGAGATCGCTGCAAACTTCTATACAGCTTTATTGACGGATACCGGATCCTTTAAGTATGCCAATACCACTGCGAAGACTCATCAGATTGCCGGTGAACTCATGGAGACCGGAATCAGCTTAGGTGATATTCATCATTTCGTCTTTGATCAAACCCCTATGGTTAAGTTAGAGTTGCTGCGGCGGGGCTTAAATCAATTGCAGTTTTTTGCAGAGGGACAACTAGGGATGATGACCTTAAGGAAACAAGACTTTGAGGAAAGCGGTGCTGAGGAAAGTTTAAGCGAAGGGCTGATCGACCATGCCCGAACTGTAGAAGGGGTAGAGGTCGCCGTCTTACTTAAAGAAGTCAAACCTGATGTGGTGCGTGTAAGCCTGCGCTCCAATCGCTGGTTTGATGTCAACAGAATCGCCGATGGTTTTGGCGGTGGGGGACATCAACGGGCGGCAGGCTGCACCTTGCATCTTTCCCTGGAAGAAGCAAAGCAGAAGGTTCGGCAAATCATTGAGGAGGAGCTCAAGCTTGGACGGAGTCATTAATGTACTCAAACCCCCAGGGATGACTTCTTCTGATGTGGTCGTTCGCTTAAGAAGAATATTGAACACCCGGAAAATTGGGCATACGGGAACCTTGGATCCCGAGGTTACGGGGGTATTGCCGATTTGCGTCGGTAAAGCAACCCGCTTGGCTGAATATATCACCAATCAGGGAAAATCCTACCGTTGTGAGATGATTTTTGGCATAACGACAGACACCCAGGATGCTTCCGGAGAGATTCTCCACAAGGAGCCGGCTCAGGTGAGTGCTGAGGATTTTCAACGGCTCATTCCCCAGTATCTTGGTTCCATCCGGCAGATTCCACCTATGTTCTCGGCGGTAAAACATCAAGGGAAACGTCTTTATGAATTAGCCCGTCAGGGTCTGGAAGTGGAAAGAACATCCCGGGAAATACACATCGATCATTTGCAGCTTATGGAATGGATTGCAGGTGAATACCCTAAGGCGATTTTTGAAGTGGATTGTTCAAAGGGCACCTACATACGGACATTGTGCCATGATATGGGGCAGACTTTAGGGTGCGGGGCACATATGTCAGCGCTGATCCGCCTCCGTTCCGGACCCTTTCATATTCAGGAGAGTCTATCCCTGGAGACGATTCAAAACTTTATGGAGCAGGATGATTATTCATTCCTGATTCCTTACATCCAAGTATTGGACTTACCCCGGGTGTCCTTGTCTCCGCAAAGAGCGTTGGCCTTTCGCAATGGACTTTCGACAGCGAAAAGTCAAATTGAGGTCGGGGCTGAGATAGGTGAGGGGTGCGAAGTTCAAGTCTTTAGTGAGGGAAATTTTTTAGGTATAGGAATTTGGAGAGAGCAGGCCCTCTGTCCTTACAAAGTTTTTTAAGGATAAAAATAGAGTAGTACTGAGGGAAAGTTAGGTGGGGAACTATGCAAATCATCCAAGAATTACCGTCAGACCCTGGGCATCAGTGTGTATTGGCTTTAGGAAATTTTGACGGAGTGCATCTGGGACATCAACGCTTGCTTAAAAGCGGTTTGGAGCAAGCTGCTCAAAAAGGAGTGGATCTTGCCGTTCTTCTGTTTGAACCTCATCCCTTGAAGCTGCTTTTTCCGGAAAGGGTTCTAGGCTTCCTGACCACTCAAAAAGAGCAGATGAGGTTGTTTTCTGAAATCGGCGTCGATCGGGTTTATTTAGTACCCTTTACAAAGGAAATGGCTGATACGTCCCCTGAAGGGTTTGTCAGAGATATCCTTGTCAAACTCGGCGTCATTCATATTGTGGTTGGCTTCAACTACTCCTTTGGTGCCTTGGGAAAAGGGACTGCTGAAGACCTTCAGCGCTATGGCCAAGACTATGGCTTTGGAGTCAGTGTGCTCCAGCCCCAGACGTTTGAGGGCAAGGTCATCTCTTCGACAGCCGTCCGCAAGGCTTTGCTTAATGGGGATGCCGTCCAAGCCAAGAAGCTGTTGGGCCGGACCTATAAGCTGGTGGGAACTGTGGTTGAAGGAGAAAGGCGCGGCCATGACTTAGGGTATCCGACAGCAAACTTAAGGATCTATGAAGAGCTGATTATTCCCAAACGGGGAGTCTATGCCGTATGGGCCGAGATCGAAGGACGGCTTGTTCATGGTATGATGAATATTGGCATGAAGCCCACGTTTCATGAGGAATATGCCCTTACGGTAGAAATACACTTCTTTGATTTCAGCGGCGATCTTTATGGCATGGAATTAGCAATATGCTGTGAAGAGAAGATTCGTGATGAAAGAAAATTCAATGGTTTTGACGAGCTGAAGGGACAGCTGGAACGGGATGCCTTAAAGACGAAACAAGTACTGGAAGAAATCTTCGGAAACCCTGTTCAGGCCGTAAATGCTCATTAAATTCCTTTACAAATAGAATTTTTTTTAGTAAAATACATGAGAACCGCTCGCTCGGGCTTGCGTTCTCCGTCGCAATTCTGGGCAGCAGGCGATTTTTAGAATTAATGGAGGTAAATTACCATGATGACAGCCGAAAAGAAAAAAGAAATTATTGCGAAGTTCCAACAACACGAAGGAGATACCGGTTCTCCTGAAGTGCAGATTGCCTTGCTCACTGAGCGCATTACCTATTTAACTGAGCACTTCAAGACCCACAAGAAGGATCATCATTCCCGCCGTGGCCTTTTGAAGATGGTTGGACAACGCCGTGCTCTGCTCAACTATCTGAAAGATATGGACTTCAACCGCTATCGTAAGATTATTTCCGATCTCGGCTTACGCCGTTAATCCTGTTCGCACACTATAAAATGGAGAGAAAAGAGAGACAGACTATTCCTGTCTCTCTTTTTTATACGTATCAGGGAATAAAGCTTTTATTGGCGGATAGTAAGGGCAACTAAAGACGACCCTTTCGCCAGGACTCAGCGAAATCAGGTTTTCTTTATATAATTAGTTTTTTTAATCTAAATGCAGGAAATAATAACAATATGTCGAAGATGAATCAAGTTAAGAAGAAAATAGTTGGAGAGAATTTTAAGGAGGTTCCATTGTGACACAGGAAGTATTAGAACGTTCGATCCAGGTCGGCGGCAGGACGATGACCTTCCAAACCGGGAAAATAGGTAAGCAAGCGGGCGGTGCCATTTTCTGCCGGTATGGGGATACCGTTGTTTCAGCATTTGCTACTGGAAGTGCTCAACCAAGGGAAGGTATTGACTTTTTTCCGTTGACCGTTGAATTTGAAGAGAGACTCTATGCCGCCGGGAAAATTCCGGGAGGCTTTATTAAGCGGGAGGGGCGCCCCAGTGAGAAGGCGATTCTGTCTGCCCGCCTCATCGACCGGCCGATTCGGCCTCTATTCCCCGAAGGCTATCGCAATGATGTACAAGTCGTTGCTCAGGTAATGTCGGTCGATCAGGATTGTGCCTCCGACATTACCGGTATTAACGCAGCCTCGGCAGCCTTGACGATTTCCAATGTTCCCTTCGAAGGACCGGTAGCTGCTGTGACCGTGGGTTTAATCGGGGATGAATTTATTATTAACCCCACCGTTGAACAGTCCGAAAAAAGCGTCATGCATCTTACCGTCGCCGGTACAAAGGATGCGGTAATGATGGTGGAAGCCGGTGCCCAAGAGGTACCGGAAGCTCAAATGCTGGAAGCCATTATGTTTGGTCACCGTGAGATTCAACGTATTGCTGAGTTTATCGAGAACTATCGCCTCGAAGCTCTGGAAAGAAATTTAGCCAAACCCAAACAAGAAGTTGTGATGAAGCAGATGCCGGAAGAGATCGTCCAGGCGGTCAAAGCATTTGCCTATGATAAAATGGATCAGGCAGTTCGCACCGAAGAAAAGAAAGCAAGGGAAGAAGCCATCCGGCAAGTGAAGGAAGAGGCCTTGGCTCATTTCGCGGAGCAATACCCTGAAGACCTGAAAACCATTGATAAGATTCTGGAAGATTTCGTACATAAGATTGTGCGGCGTTTGATTACTGTAGAGCATATTCGTCCCGATGGACGTGCTTTAGACGAAATCCGTCCCATCAGTGTCGAAGTCGGAATCTTACCCAGAACTCATGGTACCGGTCTGTTTACCCGGGGGCAAACTCAGGTACTCACGGTGGCCACTCTGGGAGCCGTTGGTGATGAACAGATTCTTGACGGGTTAGGCCTTGAAGAGTCCAAGCGCTACATGCACCACTATAATTTCCCGCCTTACAGTGTAGGGGAAACCCGTCCTATGCGCGGACCGGGTCGTCGGGAAATTGGCCACGGAGCTCTGGCTGAACGGGCCCTTCTCCCTGTTATCCCTAATGAAAACGATTTCCCCTATACCATTCGTCTGGTCTCGGAGGTTCTTGAATCCAATGGTTCCAGCTCGATGGCCTCAGTGTGCGGCAGCACTCTTTCCTTGATGGATGCCGGAGTGCCTGTTAAATCTCCTGTGGCCGGAATAGCTATGGGCTTGATCAGCGAGGAGAATCATATCGCCATTCTTTCCGACATTCAAGGAATGGAAGATCATGATGGAGATATGGATTTCAAAGTGGCAGGAACCAGTCAAGGTGTGACAGCCTTGCAGATGGATATAAAAATCAAAGGGGTATCCCGGGAAATCCTGGAAAGAGCCCTTACTCAAGCGAAAGAAGGACGCCTGTTTATTCTTGATAAAATGCTCTCTGTGATTGAAAAACCACGACCGGAGCTTTCACCCTTTGCGCCGAGAATTATTACGGCATCCATTCACCCGGATAAGATCCGTGAGGTGATTGGACCTGGCGGTAAGACCATTAAGAAGATCATTGATGAAACCGGTGTCAAGATCGATATCGAAGATGATGGCCGGGTCTTTATATCCGCAGTGGATGGAGAAGCCGGGGAGAACGCCCTTAAGATCATCCAAGCCCTTACCCAAGAGGTGGAAGTAGGCCGTATTTATAATGGCCGGGTAACCCGGATTATGGACTTCGGAGCCTTTGTAGAAGTTATTCCCGGTGTGCTGGGATTAAGCGGCAAAGAAGGGCTGGTTCATATTTCCCAACTGGCCCACGGACGGGTTGAGAAAGTAGAAGATGTGGTGAAACTGGGAGACGAAATCCTGGTTAAAGCGACAGGCATCGATAAGCAAGGGCGCTTGAACCTTTCCCGGAAAGAGGCACTTCCCAACCCCAACCCTAATCCCAATGGAAGCACAGCCAATAAAAATCCCAGGAATAGTTAAAGAAGAATAGCCTCAATTATTCTGCATTCGTCCCCCCTTGCATACATCTAAATGGAAGGGGGTAGACGAATGTATGTTTTTAAAATTCCATTTAAGACCTTAAAGCTTTTCGGACTTATTCTCGTATTAGCTGTCGGCTTATTGATAGAACAGAGAGTGGTGGGGATCGTGGCAAACCTCCCCACCCCTATAGACCAAGTCAAGACCGAGAAGAAAGTCATGGCTTTAACCATTAATGTGGATTGGGGCGGAGAGTTTGTGCCCGGGATTCTGGAGGCTTTAGATAAGTATCATGCCAAAGCAACCTTCTTCCTTACGGGACGCTGGGCTAAAAATAATCCGGAAATGGTGAAAGAGCTCCAGGCCCGCGGCCACGCCATCGAAAATCATGGCTATTCCCATCCCCATCCTGACCAAATATCCGTCAGTGCCAATCAAGAAGAAATTCTGAAGACAGAAGCGATCATTCAGGAGATCACTGGAACCAAGACCAAGTATTATGCACCGCCTTATGGCGAAAAGGGAGCCTCAGGGCTTAAAGCGGCTGAAAATCTTGGCTATACCACCATTCTTTGGACCCTGGATACGGTGGATTGGCGTCCGGAAAGTACGCCGGAAATTATTACCAAGCGCATTGTGGATCCTGCCGTACGGTTTGGCATTAAGCCCACCCGAGAAGGAGCTATTGTGTTAATGCATCCCAAAGAGAACACAGTGAAAGCTTTGCCCAATATTTTAAGCCAACTGACCAAGGAAGGATTCCAATTCATTACTGTAAATGAACTGATAACATTGGAAGGAGTCGGAGATACTACCTCATAGACTTTAATGTGAGGTGGTAGAATGTTCAAGCAAAAATGGACGCAAGCCGGGGTTTGCGTTCTTATTTCACTATCTTTAAGTGCTGCTCCCGTGTATGCGCAAACCACGGACACCAATCAAGGATTAATACCGACATCCTCGTTAGCTATTACTGCCGATGCGGCGGTACTGATGGATGGGGCAACAGGAGATATACTTTATGACAAAAACGCTCATAAGCAAAGACCGCCAGCCAGCACTACCAAGATTTTAACGGCAATTCTTGGGCTGGAATTGGGAAAACCCGACGAGCTCGTCGTGGTAAGCGAAAAAGCGGCAGCTGTCGGTGAATCCACCATTCACCTGGACCCAGGGGAAAAGATTCTGCTCTATGAACTGGTTACAGGGGCCATGGTCAAATCAGGAAATGATGCCTGTGTAGCTATTGCAGAACAAATAGCGGGTACTGAAGAGGATTTTGTCCGATTAATGAACCAAAAAGCGTTCCTGCTCGGAGCGAAAAATACCCATTTTGAAAACACCAACGGCTTGCCCAGCAAAAACCATGTCTCGACAGCCTATGATTTGGCTTTAATGGCTCGTTACGGACTGCAGATCCCGGCATTTACTTCGATTACGCGCTTAAAAGAAACGGAAATTCATTTTATTGAACCCGATTTTTTCATGAACTTAAGAAATACCAATAAACTGCTTTGGAATTACCCTTATACTGATGGAGTTAAGACAGGGACAACCACTGCCGCCGGAAAATGTTTGGTTGCAGCGGCGACGAAAGATGGCCGGCAGCTGATTGCTGTTGTCCTCCATGCTCCCGACCGTTTCGGGGATGCGCAAAAGCTCTTGGAATGGGGCTTTAACGAAACAGAAACACTGAATTATGTACAAGCGGGAGAAACTATTGAGTTTCCTGCTGAAAATTCAGAGCCGATTAAAGCCTTTGCCCAAAATCCGATTCAGATCAGTATCTTAAAGACGGATAAAGAAAAACTTGAAAAGAAAATTGTTTGGACAAGAGAGCCAGGTCTCCCCATTAAGGCCGGTGATAGTTTAGGAGCATATGAGGTATGGCTGAACGGAGAAAAATTAGGCAGCACACCACTTTATGCGGAAAGTTCGGTCAAGCCAAAAGGGAGATTAAGCAATCTCTTAGAGGGGAAGTGAAAGGTATGTATCAAAAAACCGTTTTACCTAACGGAGTTCGTATCATTACGGAGGAAATAGATTATGTACGCTCAGTAGCTGTAGGGATATGGGTAGGAGCGGGTTCCCGGGACGAGAGGGAAGGGTATGAAGGTATATCTCATTTTATAGAGCACATGTTTTTTAAAGGAACAAAAAACCGTACTGCCCGTGATATCGCTGAATCTTTGGAAGCTGTGGGGGGGCAGCTCAATGCCTTTACCACAAAGGAATATACCTGTTACTATGCCAAAGTGCTGGACGAGGACATGGATTTGGCCATGGATGTGCTCAATGATATGTTTTTTGAGTCTCTCTTTGATGAAAACGAAATAGAAAAAGAAAAGAAAGTCGTCATCGAAGAGATAAAAATGTATGAGGATTCTCCTGATGAATTGATTCATGACTTGTTTTCCGATCATGTCTGGAATGACCATCCTTTGGGCAGACCCATTTTAGGGACAGAGGAGAGTGTTAAAGGACTAAGCCGCGAGAAGATTCTTACCTTTATGGATCATCACTATGCTCCTGATAATCTGGTCATTGCCGTGGCGGGCAAAATCAAGCATGACGAGGTCCTGAAGAAGCTTGCTCCTCTTTACGGGGAATTCAAACGGGGAGGAAGAAGAATTCTGGAAGAGACTCCTAAGGGTCAGCAGGTGCAGGAAATGATCCTGAAGGATACTGAACAAATGCATCTCATTCTGGGAGTTCCCGGTTTAGGGCAGGAAGATGAGGATATTTACCCCATGCATATCCTCAATAATATCTTAGGGGGAGGCTTAAGTTCCCGTTTATTCCAAGAAATCAGGGAACAGCGGGGAATGGCGTACACTGTGTTTTCCTATCATTCCACCTATGTGGATACCGGTTTGTTTGCTATTTATGCAGGAACCACCCCCTCAAATTCTCAGGAAGTGGTAGAATGCGTTCTCGCCGAGATTTTAGATATTAAGAAGAATGGCATATCCCAATCCGAGCTGCAACGGACTAAGTCTCAGATTAAGGGCGGACTTTATCTGGGGTTAGAATCAGCAAGCAGCAGGATGAGCCGTTTAGGCAAGACGGAATTGACCTATAATCGGGTGATCTCTCCCGAAGAAGTGGTTGAAAAGCTGGAACGTGTTACCGTTGAGGATACGAAGCGAGTCATCAACCGCCTGTGGAAGCGGGATAAAATAAGTCTCCTCATGTTAGGGCCGGCGGGGAATGAAGTGGATATGGACGCGCTATTTGAGAAGATAGGCTGGGATGAAGAGTAGGAGAGGAGCGGAAATTGAATTCAATTAAAGTAAAGATAGCTTATGTCAGGAAAGACAAGGCTCCCAAGCTTCCCCAATACGCCACACCGGGAGCAGCCGGTGTGGACTTACAAGCTTCTCTGGATCAGGAGCTGACCATCGAGCCGGGGCAGATCGTTAAAATTCCTACCGGACTGGCCATAGAGCTGCCCCATGCAGGGGTCGGAGCCTTTGTCTTTGCCCGCAGTGGTCTGGCCTCCAAGTATGGTCTGGCTTTAGCCAACGGAGTGGGGGTTATCGATTCAGATTATCGGGGTGAAATTCTGGTGGCAGTCATCAACCAGGGTTCGGAACCTTTTGTTGTAAAAGACGGGGATCGGATTGCGCAAATGGTTTTTCTGCCCGTATTTATTGGTGAGTTTTACCTGGCAGACCAATTGGATGAGACCGGCCGGGGTTGCGGCGGCTTTGGTTCGACAGGTGTTTCCTAAGTTGTTGAGTGTAAAAAGTTCTAGGGTGCATGAACTTGTCATACACATCCCATAGAGGAGGTATGGCCATGCAAGCCCTAGGACTTTTTTTACTTGCCGCTGGAATCCTGGCATCCCTTCGCTCCAGGCGCTATCTGCTTATGTGGCGAACAGATACAAAACCCAGTCTGTTATCGGCAGCTATAACCCAGCTCGTAGGTACTGCGGGGGGAATCTATCTCTCCCTGGAGCTATTATTTTCTTTCTTAAAAATTCCGGAGAATTGGTGGAATCCATCAACATTCATTGTCGAGCCACTTGCTGTCATCTCCCTGGCCCTGGCCATTGTGCAGCCTTTTGCGGTTCAGTTGTGGCTGAAAATTAAAAAATAAGGAGGAGTCATGATGCTTCTTAGCGACTTAGCGGGTAAAGAAATTATCAATTTATTTGACGGAGCAAAATTGGGACTGGTGGGAGATGCAGATTTAGCTATTTCGGCAAGTGGAGCGATTGAAGCCATTATCCTTACTTCCCGCTCCGGCTTTTCAGGGCTTTGGGGAAATAACGAAAGAGATAGAGATATTCTGGTGATTCCCTGGGAAGCTATTAAAAAGGTAGGTTCGGAAGTCATTATTGTGGATATGAGTGGTAGAACAGAGCGCATTAATAAAGGAAGCTTACTGTAGATAGAGCGGCCTCTATCTACAGTTTAGCTGACTTATCCTCTGTGGGGGTAAATATTCTGTTTGACATGAATACGTTAATTAACTAAAATAGTAAAAAAGGTTCAACAACCCCGAAATGCCTTGGCAGCGGGGTTGTTAGTGTAGCGAGGGTTATAGATGAAGAAAATTCGTGTTTTTGTTTCTGGAGCCGGAGGAAAAATGGGCAGGGAAGTAGTTCGCACTATCCTCGACCAGGAAGATATGCAGCTGGTTGGTGCTTCAGATGCACGTCAGCAAGGCAGGGATATAGGAGAGCTTCTGGCCATGGCTCCCTTAGGGATTGAGATAACCGGCCCTCTGGAAGTGGCGCACCTTAAAGAGACCCGGGCAGATATTATGGTGGATTTTACCAATCCTCAATCTGTACTGAAAAATGCCAAATGTGCTTTGGCGGCCGGAGTCGTTCCAGTCTTAGGGACCACGGGCTTAGATGAAGCCGATATTTCGGAAATCCGGGATCTTGTGGATCAAACGAAAGTGGGGGCTTTTATTGCCCCGAATTTTGCCATAGGCGCCATACTCATGATGCGCTTTGCTCAGGAGGCTGCAAAGTATTTCCCTCATGTGGAGATTATTGAGCTGCATCATGACCAAAAGCTGGATGCACCTTCCGGAACGGCTCTCAAAACCGTAGAGTGGATATCAGAAGTAAGAAAACCCCTGGTGCAGGGTCATCCTAATGAGTACGAAAAAATCAAGGGCTCACGGGGCGGTGATGTGGACGGAATTCATATTCATTCTGTTCGCTTGCCCGGATTTATAGCTCATCAGGAAGTCATTTTCGGCGGCCTCGGACAAGCTTTGACGATCCGGCATGATGCCCTTTCCCGGGAAACCTATATGCCTGGGATTATGCTGGCCGTCCGCAAAGCAAGCCAACTCTCAAATTTGGTAATAGGACTAGAGAATTTCCTCGAATAGGAATCCTCATCGGGGAACCGCATTCTATCTTTCCTCATATACTGGATAGTAGTCATGGGACACAGTCTCAAAGGGGGCTTCAAGATGAGTGCGGGTCTAACTGGAATTCGAGTAGCTGTAATTGGAGGGGATGACCGAGAGATTTATATGATTCCGGAGCTTCAAAAGCTAGGGGCCTACATAGTCGGGGTCGGATTTGAAAAAGCAGCTCCAATCCAAGGGGTGACACTCCTTTCTTCACCGCTGGAAGCGGTGGAGAAGGCAGATGTTCTGCTTTTTCCAATGTACGGTACCGATGAACGTGGGGATGTCAAAGCCAAGTATTCCGAGACGCCGATTGTGCTGAATAAGGAACTGTTAAAAGCTGTTTCGCCTAAGGTGCCGCTTTTTATCGGGTGGGCTCGTCCCGCCTTAAAATCAGCTGCAGAAATGCTGGGAATCCAGATTGTCGAAACGGCTAACCTTGATCAACTTGCTATTCTCAACTCGATCCCTTCAGCGGAAGGAGCTATCCAAATGGCCATGGAGGCCTCCCCCATCACTATCCACGGCAGTGAGAGCTTTGTGCTTGGCCTGGGGCGATGTGGCTGGACTCTTGCCCGGACCTTAAAAGGGATGGGGGCTCATGTTACCGGAGTAGCCCGTAAACCGGCGGATCTGGCCAGGGCCTTGGAAATGGGCCTGGAGGCGGTTCATTTTGCTGATCTGGATGAAAAGATTGGGAAGGCGGAACTTATTTTCAATACAGTTCCTCACCTGATTCTGGACAAAGTCATGTTGGAACAGGTGAATCATGAGGCTGTCATTATCGACATTGCTTCACTTCCCGGCGGCACGGATTTTGAATACGCCAAGGCTAAAGGCATCAAAGCAATGCTTGCCCCAGGTCTACCCGGTAAGGTTGCACCCAAAGCAGCAGGGAAAATTCTTGCTCAAGTCTACCCGCAACTTATTCTTCGCCACCTGACCACAAAGAATGCCTCTTTAAAGTTTTGAAGTGGAGGTGACGAAGGCATGAAACTTGACGGGTTAAAGATTGGTTTTGCTGTAACGGGCTCACATTGCACCTTGCATGAAATCACTGAGGTCATGCGTAAGATGGTTGAAGAAGGAGCGGATTTAACGCCCATTATCTCTTATGCCGTAGATACCATGGACACACGATTTGGTAAAGCAGAAGACTGGAAGAAAAAATTCGAAGAAATAACCCAGAAAAAGGTTATTCAGACTATCCCGGATGCTGAACCCATCGGGCCGCAGAAGAAATTTGACTGCCTGCTCATTGCGCCCTGTACAGGCAATACACTGGCAAAGCTGGCCAATGGTATTACCGACACTCCGGTGCTGATGGCGGCCAAAGCCCATCTTCGTAATCAGCGGCCTTTGGTGATAGCCGTCTCAACCAATGATGGCCTGGGATTGAACGCGCGGAATATCGGGACGCTTTTATGTACAAAAAATATATTTCTCGTTCCATTCGGGCAGGATAGCCCGGCTACCAAAGCGAATTCTTTAGTAGCCCATATGGATAAAATTCCGGATACAATTCTCATGGCTTATGAGGGAAAACAAATTCAGCCCATACTGGTTGATTATCACTAATAAACTCAAACTGATCAGTTAGGTGGATATGGTGCTGTGCTTTCAGGCTTAGCACCATATTCCTAGTATTTTATCAGTGGATTAAGGAGGAACATTTATGCCGAATGTTGCAATTGTTGGAGCTACAGGTGCGGTTGGACAAGAGTTCTTAAAGATTCTTGTGGAAAGGAATTTTCCTGTGGAGGAATTACGCTTATTAGCGACAAAACGCTCCGCAGGCAAAAAGATCCTTTGGCAAGGCAGGGAAATTGAGGTTCAAGAAACTACCCATGATAGTTTTAAAGGTATCGATATAGCATTATTTGCCGGAGGATCATCCAGTACAGAATTCGCTCCTTCCGCGGTTAAAAGCGGGGCTGTAGTGATTGATAACAGCAGTGCTTATCGTCTTGATCCTGAGGTCCCCCTGGTCGTACCTGAAGTCAACCCGGAAGATGTAAAATGGCATAAGGGGATCATCGCTAATCCTAACTGTTCAACGATTATTATGGCAGTCGCCTTGAAACCTATCTTTGATCTGGCAGGGATTAAAAGGGTGGTTGTGTCAACCTATCAGGCCGTTTCCGGAGCAGGACGTGAAGGGATCGAAGAATTGGAAGATCAGGTTCGCAATTGGGTGCAAGGGGAAGAAGTGAAGAGTCAGACATTCCCTTATCAAATTGCTTTTAACTTGATTCCCAGAATTGATGTATTCCAAGAAGGAGATTACACCAAAGAAGAGTGGAAGATGGTTAAGGAGACTCAGAAGATTTTTCATGTGGATACTATGCCGATTACGGCAACCACAGTCCGGGTTCCTGTGTTAAGAAGCCATTCCGAATCTATTAACATAGAAACAGAGCGGAGTGTCGGCTTGGATGAGGTCAAGGCAGCTTTCCAAAAGGCTCCGGGAGTTATCGTTGAGGATAATCCGGCAGAAGATCGTTATCCCATGCCTTGGTTTACTTCAGACACCGATGAAGTCTATGTAGGCCGTATCCGTAAAGATTTTTCCATTGAAAATGGGATCAATCTCTGGGTTGTGGGTGACCAAATTCGTAAGGGAGCCGCCACCAATACGATACAGATTGCCGAACTCTTATTATAGTCTGATTATGAGCACTGTAGAGAAGAGTGTTCATAGCAGGGTCCATATTAAAATGTTAAAAACACAAGCATACAGCCTCTGGATCAGAGAATAGAATAATTGAATAATAATGTGAGGCGACAGGAGGAGTTCAGGTGCGTGTTTTGGTCCAAAAGTTTGGGGGAACTTCAGTATCCAGTGCTGAACGTCGGGCCCAGGTTGCCGCAAAAGTCTCTGAAGCAGTGCGGGAAGGGTATTCACCTGTTGTTGTAGTTTCCGCCATTGGACGCAGTGGGGATCCCTATGCGACAGATACCTTTATCAATCTGGTCAACGGCATTACCCTTGAATCACCCAAGCGGGAAATGGATCTTTTGATGAGCTGCGGGGAAATCATCTCCGGTGTGGTTTTGACCAGCACCCTAAAGAGCATGGGGCTTGAGGCAATCCTGTTAACAGGTGGTCAAGCAGGAATTATAACCAATGATTGTTATGGAGATGCCCGCATCATTCGCGTAGAGCCGAAAGGGATCCTTGATCATCTAAGTGAGGGAAGAGTTGTCGTCGTTACCGGCTTTCAAGGAGTTACCGAAGATGGCCAGGTCACCACATTAGGTCGCGGGGGAAGCGATACTACAGCTTCAGCTCTTGGTGTTGCATTAAATGCCGAGGTCATCGATATCTATACTGATGTGGAAGGAATTATGACTGCCGATCCGCGTATTGTTGAGGATGCCCGTATCTTAGATGTGGTAACCTATAATGAGATATGTCATTTGGCCCATCAGGGAGCCAAAGTGATTCATCCCCGTGCGGTGGAAATTGCTATGCAGCGCAATATTCCCATTTGGATCAAATGTACATTTTCCGATGCCCGAGGAACTTTAGTAACAAGTATACAGCCCGACATGGGAGCGGGAACAGATATTACGGGAGACCGAACGATTACGGGGATTGCCCACACGCCCAATGTGACCCAGATTCAAGTACCTACCCATGATGTAGCCGATGTGCTGCAAGTCGATAAACAGATCTTTAAGGGAATGGCTTTAGCAGATATTAGTGTCGACTTTATAAGTGTGCAGCCGGAGAGTGTGCTTTACACCGTACCTGATGAAATAGCGGAAAAAGCAATGAAGATTCTCGATAATTTAGGATTTAAGCCTACAGCGGTCCCTGGATGTGCCAAAGTCTCCATCGTTGGAGCGGGTATCGCAGGAGTTCCCGGTGTGATGGCCAATATGGTGGAGGCCTTATCCGATGCGGGTGTCCGTATCTTGCAGTCAGCAGACTCTCACACAACTATATGGGTACTTGTCAATAAAGAGGATATGGTTCCGGCAGTGCAAGCACTCCACAAGAAGTTTCTGTTGGGTGCCTGTTAAAAACAAGCAAATGAGGAGTTGAGAGAGATATGGCTTTGAATAGGATTATGACGGCAATGGTCACACCCTTTAATGACAAAATGGAAGTGAATTACCCGGAAGCCGAGAAGTTAGCTAATTATCTCATCGAGCATGGTAATGATGGAATCGTTGTTTGCGGTACCACCGGTGAATCTCCCACAGTATCAGCCGAAGAAAAGATTGAACTTTTCAGAACGGTCAAGAAGGCTGTAGGCAGCAAAGCAACGGTAATAGCCGGAATTGGCTCCAATACCACCGACGGTAGTATTAATTTAGCGCGCCAAGCGGAGAAAACCGGAGTAGATGGGCTCATGGCTGTGGTCCCCTACTACAATAAGCCTTCACAAGAAGGATTGTATCAGCATTTTCGGGCTATCGCTGAAGCAATATCCCTGCCTTTGATGGTGTACAATATTCCGGGAAGAACATCCATTAATCTTCTTCCGGAAACGGTTCTGCGGCTAAGTGAAATTCCCAACATAACCTCCATTAAAGAAGCAGCCGGCTCCATGGATCAAGTCAGCGAAATGAGACGTATTTTGCCGGAAGATTTCCTGATTTATAGCGGTGACGATTCTTTAACCTTGCCCATGCTGGCTTTAGGCTGTGATGGCATCATCAGTGTAGCGGCTCATGTGGTCGGTGATGAAATCAAACAATTGGTTGATGCCTGGTTTAACGGCGATCCGCAGACTGCCCTGCAATGGCACCTAAAGCTCATGCCCATGTTCAAAGGAGTGTTTGTGACCACCAATCCGGTTCCTGTTAAATACCTTTTAAAGAAAGCAGGCATCAATGCAGGAGGGGTAAAACTCCCCTTAGTCTGTGCGGCCCCGGAGGAAGAAGCTTTCTTGGATGATCTCTACCAAAAGATCAAAGGGTAGAAACGGTAAAGCAAACTTCATTGATAAAACCTGCAGGTAATTATTGAAAGGCAGAGATTCAATTTTTTTAGATTGAATTTCTGCTTTTTCTATCTCTTGTCTTTCCTTACATAAAGAGTTATAATAGATTGACTGTATTGTGCGGTAAGTTTCATATTTGTTTGCGGAATATCAGCGAGTACCAAGGGCGTTGTATTCGTTTGGGTATTTCGAGTCTTTTTGTTTCACTATCAGAACGTGTTTAGAGCGGATGATAGTATAAGGACAACTTCTCGGAGGTTTCCTTATCATTTTTAGGTGGAAGCAAATTAGCAAGATCCGTGAAAAGAAGGCACAAATAGTTCTATCAAAAGGAAAAATATGGTGGAGGTGTAAAAATTTGCCAAAAGAACATAAGGTTCAGATCATACCTTTAGGCGGATTAGGCGAGATCGGTAAAAATATGACCGTGATTCGTTACGATAATCAAATGATCGTTATAGATGCGGGATTGGCATTTCCCGAAGATGAGATGCTGGGGATAGACATAGTTATACCAGATTATTCTTATCTGCTGGAGCATAAGGACATGGTTCAAGGGATTCTAGTCACCCATGGTCATGAAGACCATATTGGTGCACTGCCTTATCTCCTCAAAGACTTGGATGCTCCTATTTTTGCTACACGATTAACCTTAGGACTCATTCAATCCAAATTAAAAGAAGGAAATCTCGATAATATCAAGGCCACGGTGGTCCGTCCCAGAGATACGGTTAAACTTGGAGTTTTTAAAGTTGAGTTCCTGAGTGTGAATCACAGTATTCCAGATGCAGTGGCACTGGCGATCCATACTCCTCTAGGTACTATTGTTCATACTGGGGATTTCAAAGTGGATCATACTCCTGTCATGGGTGAAAAGATTGATATTCATAAGTTCGCTGAACTGGGCGATAAAGGGGTCCTTTGCCTGATGTCCGACAGTACGAATGTGGAACGGCCTGGTTTTACCATGTCTGAACGCAGCGTGGGACACATGTTCGAGGAAGCATTTAATAGTGCCAAAGACAGAATCATCATTGCCAGCTTTGCAACCAATGTCCACAGACTTCAGCAAGTGATTACGGCAGCGCACCATACTAACCGCAAGGTTGCTGTGGTCGGCCGGAGTATGGTCAACACAGTAGCCATAGCCTCTGAGTTAGGGTATTTGGATATACCGGAGGATACTTTGGTTGATGTGGATGAAGTGGTGAACTTGCCGGGCAATCAAGCTTGTATTCTAACGACAGGCAGTCAGGGTGAGCCCATGTCGGCTCTGACCCGGATGGCTATGAGCGATCACCGGCGTATTGAAATTCAGCCCGGCGATACAGTGATCATATCTGCCAATCCTATCCCCGGTAATGAAAAATCAGTATCAAAAACCATCGACCTCTTGTTTAAGCTCGGTGCCAATGTGATCTATGAATCTTACCAGGGTATGCACGTTTCCGGGCACGCCAGCCAGGAAGAGCTTAAGCTCATGCTTAATATGATTCGTCCTCAGTATTTCATTCCTGTTCATGGTGAGTACCGTATGCTTATTAAGCATGCTAAACTGGCCGAGCAAATGGGAATTTCCAGAGAGAACACGTTTGTTGCTGATAATGGCACAATTGTTGAGTTCACTCGTCATGGAGCGAGTATAGCGGGAAAAGTTCCCGCTGGGAAAGTGCTGATTGATGGACTTGGTGTTGGCGATGTCGGCAATATTGTTCTAAGAGATCGGAAACAACTCTCTCAAGATGGCATTTTAATCGTGGTTATGACGATTAGCCGCAGCTCCGGCGCTATTGTGGCAGGCCCTGATGTAGTAACACGTGGCTTTGTCTATGTACGGGAATCGGAATCCATGCTAGAAGAAGCAAAAGATAAAGTAAGACAAACCATGAACCGCCTCAGGGAGAATCATGTTACAGAATGGGCTGTACTAAAGGGACAAGTTCGAGAAACCTTAAGCAAGCATTTCTATGAGAAAACCCGGAGGCGCCCCATGATTCTGCCGATTATTCAGGAAGTAGAATAAGATCCATTGCTAAAATGAAGTGTTGCCAAACTACTTTGACGGGTAGATTGCAACACTTCGTTTTTAATTAATTACCTGTCGGGAAGGACTTGTTGTATAATTCCGAAAATTCAGTTACTATAATGGATACGGAATGGTCATGCAGGATTTAGGAGTTAGATTTTAGGGGGAAGAAAAATGTTCGGAAAAATCGTCTTGACATCCCCAGATAAGAAAACGACTAGATTATTGGAAAAGATTAGAAAGGAATATAACTTCGAAATTGATGCTTATGAAGCAACCTTTGATGATGCGGTAGAGCTCATTCGGGGTAAAGTGGCTCATCGGGAGCATTGGGATCCGATCATTGCCACCGGTGGCGCAACCCTTGGGTTGCTCCGGGACAATTTGGGAAGAATGCCTTGGGTAAATATTTTTCCAACCGAGTATGACTTGGTTATAGCTCTTGAACAGGCAAAGAAAACGAAAAAAACCATAGGGCTGTTTAATCCCGGACAAATTGATACCGAAGCGATCAAAGCCGTTTGTTCAGCGATACAGATTGACGCGCACATCTATCGATATAACAGTTGGAAGGAAGTGCTGGTTCAGGTTGAAAAGGCCTATCAGGATGGAGTAGAAGTAGCCATTGGGGCCGGAGAAAAGATTTCATCAGCTGTAGAGAGGAAAAATATTCAATATGTATCGGTAACGAGCGGTGAATATACGATTAGAAGAGCCTTTAAATATGCTCAGTTACTTGTGGATCTTAAGCGTAATGAGAAGGTCTCCCACGAATGCATCAAGACAATAGCCGATTCTACCCACGAAGGGATGATTCATTTAAATGAGAATCGGATATTGGTCAATTTTAATGCCAATGCGGCGAAGTTTTTTGGACTCCATGAGAAAGATGTAATAGGAAAATCTGTCCAGGATCTGAGCGGCTGTCCAAGCCTGGCAGCTCTGTTAAAGGATTTTGATCAGAAGCTGAATTTCCTGCACCATACTCCGAAGGGAACGATTTTGGTTAATAAAGTTCCGATTCTTCACAATCACCAATTCAGGGGCATTATGATTAACTTTAAAGAGGCTAATCAGGAAGAATGGGAAAAAACGAGAGCAACCGGGACCAAGGGATTGGTGGCCAAACATCATTTTAGAGACATCATCAACAACAACAGTAAAATGTCTGAAGTAATAACTATGGCCATGAGATATGCTAATATAGACTGCAATGTACTGATCAAAGGAGAAACCGGAACCGGCAAGGAGCTTATCTCTCAAAGCATTCATAATGGACACCGCCAACGCTCCCGTAAGCCTTTTGTGGCGGTCAATTGTGCTTCATTGGACGGCAGTCTATTGAATAGTGAGCTTTTCGGCTACAGTGAAGGGGCCTTCACGGGCGCAAGTAAGGGCGGAAAACCGGGGCTATTCGAAATAGCTCATGGTGGAACCCTGTTTTTGGATGAAATAGATAAAATGAAAAAGGATGTTCAAGCAAATCTTCTAAGGGTTCTCCAGGAGAAGGAAATTCGCAGAATCGGCAGCGATCAGGTTGTTTCTGTGGATGTACGCATCATAGCCGCTTCCAATGAGGATCTCTTGGATCTGGTCAGAAAAGGAGAATTTAGAGAAGATCTGTATTATCGTTTAAACGTCTTGAAACTAACCCTGCCCCCTCTTCGAGAAAGAAGAGGGGATATACCTCACCTCGTCAGAGTCTATCTGCAAAAGTACACCGAAAAATATAATAAAATAAATATTGAGCTGCCTGCGGCTGTTCTTGACAAGATATCCCATTGCGAATGGTATGGAAATATACGACAGTTGAATCATTTTATAGAAAGGTGCGTTGTCCTGTGTGACGACGGAAATGATTTGCCCGAGATTATCTTAATGATGCTGGAAGAAGAATTCTCGACCCGGCCCACACTGCACGCCAGAGAGGAGGAAGAACAAGACAATGACACCATTAATGTGCGGATAAGGTCCTTAGAGGAAATGAATGCAGAAATTGTTCATAGAGTAAAGGCGAAGACAAAAATCTCCAACGGTGAACTCGCATTAATGATGGGGATTAGCCGGCCCACACTGCTTAAAATGCTGAAAAGTGGCAGGTGATTATAAAATACTTTATATAAGAGGCGTATTGAGACTAAGGTTTCGATACGCCTCTTGCTGTGTGCCCCCAGCAAGGAATTTAGTGCTTTCTTTAACATGTAAAAGTTTTTTACAGCCTATAAAAAAATATGACAATTTTTTTAAATGCCGGCTTCCGGTCCGCGGCAATAAAGGGCTGAGCAGAGGAAATCAGGGGCGGAAAGGGATGGCACGGGAATTGCATAGCTAACTTTATGTACAGAAAATTCAGAATATTATAGAAGAGGGGGGGTAGAAAGGATTTCTGCATAAGGCATCATGAGCGAAGGATGTGGCCGGGCTTGAAGAGGGTGAGGAGATCGAGATAAGGAGAGATAAATGTGAATAGAACCTATATATCCGAGGTCATAGATCAATTAGGCGTCTCAAAATACACTTACACAATGTATATTCTGGTCGGGATTGCCCTGCTTTTTGATGGATTTGATTATATGATCGTGGCTTATACCATGCCTCAGATGGCGGCTGAATGGGGACTGTCCAAAGTCCAAACGGGAAGTCTGACCTCATGGAGCCTGATCGGCTTGATCATTGGAGGATTGACTGCAGGTATTATCTCCGATCGCATTGGCAGGAAAAAAACCCTGTCCATCTTTGTGGCTATGTATTCTCTGCTGACGCTGCCTATTTATTTTGTACATAGCTTTGAAGTGTTTGCGATGTTGAGAATATTAAGCGGTATCGGTCTGGGGGCATGTATTCCCATTGCGGTGACCATGATGACAGAGAGCGCGCCAACCCATAAAAGAGGTTTTTTCACCTCGTCGATTATGGCCTTTTATATCTCCGGTTGGGTGGTAGCGGGTATCGTAGCCATCACCATTGTTCCGGTCTTTGGCTGGCGGGTTTGTTACCTGCTCGGAGGAATACCAGCCCTCTATTCTTTGGTTTTATGGTTCAAAATGAAAGAGTCCCCTTATTGGCTTCTGAGCAAAGGCCGCGAAAAAGAGGCCATTGATGTCGTCAAAACCATCGAAATCGCCGCAAGAGGAAAAGCCGGCGAATGGCCTCTTGGACGGTTAATCACTCCGCCTGCTCCCCCTAAAGTAGGGGTAAGTATGATTTTTTCCAAAAACTATCGTAAAGCGACCCTCGCCAATTGGACAATTTATTTTATGGGCTCAGTGTTAATCTATGGGATTTCCGGCTGGTTGCCTACATTGCTGGTTGAGTCCGGTTTTGGAGTAGTGAAGGGATACTCATTTGCCGTATTACAAAATATTTTTGCGATAATCGGTGCAATGAGCATTGGGTTTTTTGCCGATATTATTGGCCGCAGGTTAAATGTTTCCTTAAGCTGGTTCTTTACGGCGGTCTTCGCCATTCTTTTAGGCTTTGCGACCACCCAATGGCAGGTTATTTTGTTTATCATTATTGTCGGCTTCTTAATGAACGGAGCCTTAAGCTCGACCCAGCCCTTGTTGACGGAATCGTATCCGACGGAGTTTAGAAGCACTGGTGTGGCGTGGGCCCAGGCCTTCGGACGGTTGGGAGGGTTTTCAGGACCCATCGCGGCGGGGTTTATCCAACAGATGGGGGCAGGGTTTACAGGTCTATTTATATTTTTTGCGATTCCCTCCTTTATTGCCGCTGCAGTAGCTTTTTTCTTCGTCGTTGAAACCAAGGATAAAGCTATCGAAAAAATTGTGAGTGCCAATGTTTAAAAAAACTTTACAAGGATAGCAAAAAATTTGACATAGTTTTCAGGAGGGCGGTGGGGTGTTTTCCTGGAAAGGCCAAGAGAGAGGGTTTGCCATTCATTGACAAGTTGGCATGAGAATTGCATTGATATCAGATTAGTTTGAAAATTAGGAAAATATCTTAAAGTCGACAATCTTGGGAAAGGAGTTTTTGAAGGGTTAGAGCAATGAAGATTTGTTTAAGGGTATGAACCGCAGATGAGTAAAAAAGATTAGTAGCAGAGGGGAGATTATTAAATGGGCAGATGGAAAGAACTCGAGCGCATTCCTGCTCCGGCCTTGACACCGGTCTACGGGCCTCTTGCGGGGATGAGGGTCTTAATGACCGGTAGTATTGTAGCGGCTCCTTTTGCGGCATCGATGCTTGCAGAGTTCGGAGCGGAGGTTATTCACGTTGAGCGGCCGAATGTTGGCGATCCTTACCGTGAACAAGCTCCAATCGTTAAACGCAATGACCGGAAAATCAGTGCGGCTTGGATCCAAGAAGGCAGAAATAAATTAAGTCTGACCTTGGAGATCAATTTAAAAATTCCGGAGAGTAAAGAAATCTTTCTCTCTATGATCAAGAACTGTGATGTCTGGCTGGAGAACATGGTGTGGACGGAAAAATTGGGAATTACGGAAGAGATGCTTCTCGAAGTCAACCCTAAACTGGTCATTGCTCATATCAGTGGGTTCGGGAGACCGCAATTTGGCGGTGTTCCGGAACAATGCAACAGGCCGTCCTACGACCCCATTGGCCAGGCAGAGGGTGGATATATGTTTGTCAACGGTTTTCCCGAGCCTATGCCTCCCTCCCATGCGGCCA
This sequence comes from Desulfitobacterium sp. LBE, assembly GCF_007830365.1. Classification (NCBI taxonomy): domain Bacteria; kingdom Bacillati; phylum Bacillota; class Clostridia; order Eubacteriales; family Desulfitobacteriaceae; genus Desulfitobacterium; species Desulfitobacterium sp. LBE. The sequence goes on from NZ_VLKD01000001.1 coordinate 5,210,764, forward strand.
CCTTTATCAACGATTATATGACGGCGATGTTTGCGGTTAACGGCATACTGATGGCCTATCACCATGCCCAGAAGACAGGGAAGGGTCAGGCCATTGATGTGACACAGATCGAGTCCATGAGCAAGGTTCTCAACGATACCTTTGTCCAGTATTTTGAACTGGGCCGGGTAAGGCAGCGGAATGGCAATAAAGTAGCCATCTTCCAACCGGGGAACCTCTTCAAGACAAAGGATGAGAAATACCTTTATATCGGCGCCTATGGAGCTGCGGTATACGGACGCTTCATCAAAGCCTTGGGTCTTGATCTCGATAAATATTCCCATGAAACCTGCGGCAATTCCATCGAGGCGATCAATTCCGAGCTGGGACTGGAATTAAATCAGAAGGCCATTGACTGGGTGGCAGCCCGTGACGCAGAGGAGGCCTTGCAGTATTTGCTCAGCCAAAAAGTGCCCAGCGGTATTGTCAGGACTTCAGCCGACCTGGCGGCCAATGAGCACTACCAAAAGAGGGGGAATTTCATTGAATATACGGATGAAACCCTGGGTGAAAAAGTTAAAGCCTTTGGTTTTGCTCCCAAGCTGAGTGTGACCCCCGCCCAAGTATGGCGTGGCGCCCCCACCCTGGGTCAAGACACCGATAATATTCTCAGCAAGCTGCTGGGGTACAGCGCAAGTGAAATAGCGGCGTTTAGAGAAAAGAACGTTATCTGATTTTTAAAAAGGGTAGGGGATAGATATTGGATGGGGGAATAACGATGGGCAAAATTTCGATTTCCGATGTAGTGGATCAAATAGGCGTCTCAAAGTATACGTATAAAACCTACTTTTTAGTAGGCCTTACCCTCATTTTCTGTGGATTCAGCTATATGATTGTTTCCTACACCATGCCTCAGATGTCTGCAGAATGGGGACTGACCAAGGTTCAAACGGGGAGTCTGGCATCATGGAGTCTTTTGGGGCTGATGGTGGGCGGAATGATCGCAGGAATTATTTCCGACAGTATTGGCCGGAAAAAGGGTCTGGCCATTTTCACCATATGGTTTTCTTTACTCACCTTTCCCATTTATTTTGTTAACAGCTTTGAAGCTTTTGCTATTTTAAGGATCTTAGGCGGGGTTGGCTTTGGTGCTTGCATCCCCATCGCCATTACTTTGATGGCGGAGAATGTGCCCACGAAAAACAGAGGGTTTTTCATCTCTTCCATCATGTCCTTCTATGTTTTGGGTTGGGTCGTGGCCGGTGTGGTGGCGATTTATGTGGTTCCCACCTTTGGCTGGAGAGTGTGTTATTTAATCGGAGTGCTTCCCGTTCTCTACGCCTTCGTTTTAATGGCGGCTCTTCAAGAATCTCCCCATTGGTTATTAGGTAAAGGGAGAGAGAAAGAAGCCATTGAGGTTCTTAAGCGCATTGAGATGGTAAGCAAAGGAAAAGCCAACGACTATGCTCCGGGCAGCTTGTTCCTGCCTCCTCGCCCGAAAAAGGTTGGCGTTGGAGCCCTTTTCTCCCGGGAGTATAGCCGGGCAACCATGGCCCTTTGGATCATTTATTTTATGGGTTCCGTGGTGATTTATGGCATCAACGGCTGGCTGCCTACTCTGCTTGTGGATAAGGGGTACGGCTTGGTCAAAGGATATTCCTTCGCCGTCCTGCAAAATGTTTTTGGTGCCATCGGAGGTCTGTGTACCGGTTATGTGGCGGATATCATCGGGCGGAGAACCAATGTGATTATCGGTTGGATAGCGACAGCGGTTGCCATACTTCTGCTGGGGGTTGCCTCAAATCAGTGGATGGTAGTGATCTGTGGGATGTTGGTTGGCCTGGCTATGAACTGGGGTCTGAGCGGAACACAGCCCCTGCTGGCTGAGGGGTATCCTACGGAATTCCGAAGTACGGGGGTTGCTTCGGCTCAGGCTTTCGGACGGGTTGGAGGATTTCTTGGCCCCATCGTTGCCGGGTATGTTCAGCAGCTGGGGGTAGGCTTCACAGGCACCTTTGTCTTCTTTGCCGTTCCGGCGGTGATTGCCTCTTTTGTAGCCTTATTCTTTGTGGTTGAAACCAAAGGAAAAAGTATCGAAAGAATTAGTGCCAACGCCTGACCATGATGTGTTCGTAAAGAGTGTAGAAAGAGAGTGTGAACAGAATGAGCGACTTACCAAAAGGGGGGAGCTTTCTCTTCGGGGAAACCAGGTTTCAGGATGTTTTTACCCCTGAGGACTTTACCCTTGAGCATAAGATGCTTTATCGAACGGCGATGGGCTTTGTGACGGATCGCGTTTTGGCGGTTATGGAGGAGTTGGAAGAGAAGCGGGATGGTCTGAACAAACAGCTTATCCAAGAAGCTGGTGAATTAGGACTTAATGGGCTGGATATTCCCGAGGAATACGACGGTTTGGATCTGGATAAAATCAGCACCACCATTGTCGCCGAGTGCATAGGAAAGGGCGGTTCCTTCGCCATGACCCAGGGGGGACATACCGGCATCGGCAGTATGCCCATCGTCATGTTCGGCACCCATGAACAAAAGAAAAAGTATCTGCCGGGGATCGTCAGCGGAGAAAAGGCGGGGGCTTATGCTTTGACGGAACCGGGAGCCGGCTCCGATGCCATGTCGGCGAAAACCCGGGCGGATCTGAGTCCCGATGGCAAATATTATCTGTTAAACGGAACCAAGCAGTTTATCACCAATTCCGCCTTTGCCGATCTTTTTATTGTTTATGCCAAAATCGCTGGGGATAAGTATACGGCCTTTATCGTCGATGCCGATTCCGAGGGGCTGTCCCTGGGACCGGAAGAAAAGAAGATGGGGATCAAAGGCTCCTCCACCAGGCAGGTCATCCTGGATAATGTCAAAGTACCTGTGGAGAATATTTTGTTTGAAATTGGGAGAGGTCATATTGTCGCCTTTAACATTTTAAACTTAGGTCGTTATAAGCTCGCTGCCAATGCCTTAGGAGCTTCCAAGCATGCCTTGGAATTAGCGGCCGCCTATGCCAATGAGCGCAAACAGTTCGGGACCCCTATCGCTAATTTTGGCTTGATCAAGGAAAAGCTGGCGAAGATGGCCATTAAAACCTATGTGATGGAAAGTATGCTCTACCGTACGGGAGGTCTTTTGGACGGGATACTCCATGGCTTGGATACTTCCGGTGAGAACGGGGGACAGGTTGCCGCCAAGGGAATTGAGGAGTACGCTCTGGAGTGTTCCATGAACAAGATTTTTGCTACAGAGGCCCAGGGCTATGTGGTGGATGAAGGTGTCCAAATTCACGGCGGGTACGGGTATTGCTCCGAATACAGCATCGAAAGGCTTTACAGGGATGCCCGGATTTACCGGATTTTCGAAGGAACCAACGAGATCAACCGGACGATTATACCGATTACCTTATTGCGGCGGGCGGACAAAGGGGATTTGCCCCTCCAAGAGGCTGTGCAAAAGCTGAAAGAGTACATTGCTGCCGGGGGAGCGGCAAGGGAAGATGAAGCCGGATTAATCCAGGCAGCAAAGGATATGTTCCTGCTGACCATGGCTGCCGGCCTGCAGAAGTACGGAAAGAATCTCCAGAAGGAACAAGAGATTGTCGGTAAACTGGCAGATTTGGCAATCCAGGCTTTTGCCATGGAGAGCGCCTGGCTGCGGACCCAGAAGGCTGTAGCCAATGAGGGTGAGACTAAGGCAAAACTGAAGAGTTGGATGACCAGTGCCTTTATTTATGGAACGATAGGATACCTTGAGTCCATCGCCAAAGAAATCTTATCCGCTCTGGCCGAGGGTCAGGAGCTGGAGAGCTTGTTGAAGGATTTGCAGGCAGTGACCCAATGCACTTTGGGGAACACCATCGCTCTGCATAGAGATATCGCTGCGGCAGTATCCGAGGCAGGTAAATACGCGGTCTAAGGACTACTTTCAATGGAAGCAGAGTATTCCGCTGAACGAAGTCCGTTCTATTGGAAATAAAAAAGAGGAGGTCATATTAAAATGACAATGACAAAGATAGGGGTTTTGGGAGCAGGTTCTATGGGTGGCGGGATTGCCCACCTGGCAGCGGTGAAGGGCTTGGATGTGATTCTTTGCGATGTTGAGCAGCGGTTCGTCGACGGGGCCGTCCAGCGCATTGCCGGTTTTCTGGATAAGAATGTGGCTAAGCAAAAAATGACGGTTGAAGAAAAAGACGCTGCTTTGCAGCGCATCACCACCACCACCAATATGGAGGACCTAGCGTCGGTTCCTCTGGTCATTGAGGCGATTTTCGAAGATATGGATATCAAAAAGACAGCCTTTCAGAAATTGGATCAGATTTGCGGCCCGGAAACGATCATTGCCTCCAATACCTCCTCCATGTCCATCACCACTTTAGCGGCAGCCACCTCCCGCCCGGATCGGGTCGTAGGCATGCATTTCTTTAATCCTCCCCTGGTTATGCGTTTGGTCGAAGTCATCCGCGGCTATTACACCAGCGATGAGACGGTGGCCAAAGTATCCGATGTTTCCAGAGCCATGGGGAAAACCCCCGTTGAAGTGAAGAAGGATACGCCGGGCTTTATCGTCAACCGGATCATGATGCCCCAATTCCTGGAGGCGGTTCGCATCGCCGAGGAAGGAATCGCCTCCATCGAGGACATTGATACCGCCGTCAAGCTTGGTCTGAATTACCCCATGGGACCGTTTGAACTCATGGACTTCACCGGTGTAGAAATTTCTGTCCATGTCTCCGATTATTTCGTAGAAGAGTACAAAGATATGAAATGGAATGCGCCCCAATTGCTCAAGAACATTGTCCGGGCCGGACGTCTTGGCAAAAAGACCGGCGCCGGCTGGTACGATTACGACAAATAAGAAATAGTTCTCTGGAAATCCGTACCCTTGCTTCAGATGGAGCTTAAACTCCATCTGAAGCAGAGGTGTTCAAGGACAAGTGCATTCCATAGCGAGAAGAAATCAATGCTTACAAGAGGAGAGCAAGATGAAGGTAGAGATGAAAGTAAAAAGCATAAAGGGGCATTGTGCGGCAGGCTATCAAGTAGGGGAGAGGGTGATTTATTCTGAACCCAATATAACCTCCTGTGAAGGCAGCCCCCTTTGCCTATATGCGTTGAGCAGCTTCATTCCTTACCTGACTGCATTAGGCAGGGAAACAGAGGGTAAGGACTGGATTAACCAGCTTAGGGCGCTGCAATGCCCTGATCCTGCCAATACAGTGGTCTTTTCCTTGCAGCGGAACTGAATCTTACAGGGGGAGGAATATAGTTATGCCGGAAAATAGGGTGGTCGAGCTTACCGTTTGTAATGGAGTAGGGGTTATTACAATCAATAATCCGCCCGTCAATGCTCTGACCTTAGAGGTAAGAGGGCAATTGAAAGAAACCTTAAATGAAGTGGAAAAGAACACAGGGATTAGAGTCCTGGTCATTACCGGAGCAGGGCCCAAGTGCTTTGTGGCCGGTGCGGATATTAAAGATTTTCCCAATCAGTTTAAAGAAGGTCCCCGGGAAAATGCCACCATCTACAAAGAAATGTTCTCCTATTTGGAGAATACCCCCAGACCCGTGATCTGCGCTCTCAATGGCCTTGCTTTAGGCGGAGGCCTTGAACTGGCTTTGGCTTGTGATATCAGAATAGCGGATGAAAAGGCCAAGCTGGGCCTTACAGAAGTTCTGCTCGGTCTGCTTCCGGGACTTGGGGGCACCCAAAGACTGGCCCGGCTGGTAGGACCGGCGAAAGCGAAAGAACTTTTATTCAGCGGAAAAATTGTCAAAGCGGATGAGGCCCTTAGAATCGGCTTAGTCAATGAAGTGGTCCCCGCCGGTGAATCTTTGAATGAAGCCCTTAAATTAGCTGAGAAGTTGGCTAAAGGGGCCGGTATCGCCATGGGTTACGATAAGTTGTTAATCAATAAAGGCTTGGAACTCAGTTTAGCGGATGCTCTGGAAATGGAAATGCACTATGTGGAAAAGGTTTTTGAGACGGAGGATCTCCGTGAAGGTCTCGATGCCTTCATCAATAAGCGTGAAGCGGTATTTAAAAATCGTTAGCCCCATAAGGAGGATACCCTATGAACATTGTGGTATGCGTTAAGCAAACGATTGATACAGAAGCGAAAATAGTTTTGAACAGCGATGGCAAAGTAGATGTCAATGGGGTCACTCTGGTTATCAATCCTTTAGATGAGTATGCCATTGAAGAGGCTCTCCGGATGAAGGAGAAATTTGGCGGTGAAGTGACCGTGGTCACCCTCGGAGGAGAAGAAGCTACGGCGGCCATTCGCGGCGCTTTGGCGATGGGTGCCGATCAAGCGATTCACATTAAGGACCCTGCTCTGGGAGAGGTGGATGAGGGCATAGTCGCGGCTATACTGGCCAAGGCGGTGGAGCCCCTCCCTTATGACATTATTTTAGCGGGAGTTATGGACACAGATATAGGTTCGGCCCAGGTTGCGGTGCGTATGGCCGAAAAATTGGGACTTCCTTCCATCAGCAGTGTCACTAAATTAGATATTAACGGCAGTCAGGCAACAGCCCTGCGGGTTATCGACGGCGGACTGGCAACCCTTGAGGTTACGCTCCCTGCAGTCATAACCGTAGTTCAAGGGATCAATGAAGTTCGTTATCCATCCGTCGCCGGAATTATGAAAGCGAAGAAAAAACCCTTAACCACCGTTAAACTAAGCGATTTAGGGCTGAATGCCTCCGACTTCGCGCTGCAGGCAAAAGTTATCCACTATACTTTGCCTACCCCGAGAAAAGGCGGCAGAATACTTCCCGGTGAAGCAGCGGAATCCACTCGTGAATTAGCACGCCTGCTCCGCGAGGAAGCTAAAGTTCTCTAATCAGGTGAGGAAACACTGTAAAGGAGCGAGTCGTATGCCAAAGGGAATCTGGATATTTGTCGAACAAGCTGCCGGAAAAATTCGCAAAATATCTTTGGAATTATTAAGTCAGGGACGGAAAATTGCCGACCAGACGGGAGAACCCCTGGTAGCGGTCATTGCTGGGGAAGGGATCGCCCCTTTGGCCCAGGAAGCCGCTGCCTATGGAGTTGACCAGGTCTACTTACTGGACTCCCCACAATTGGCTCAGTACACTACCGGTGTCTATACTTCTGCACTGACTAAGCTCATTCGTGAAAAAGAGCCCCAGGCCTTTCTCCTGGGCTATACAGCAGTTGGAAAAGACCTGGCTCCCCGCCTTGCCCAACGTCTGGGAGTGGGTCTTGCTTCAGATGTCATCGACATTGAAGTGAATTCGGAAAAATTCCTGATCTGCAAACGCCCTGTTTATACGGGCAGTGCCTATAGCCTTGTCGAGATCGTGACCAGACCAGTCCTTGCTACGGTAAGGGCCAAATCTTTCCCAGTAGCGGAACCGACTCCCTCCAGGCAAGCCGAAGTCATTGAAAGGACGGTAACGGTCGATCCGGAAGATCTTAAGGTTCTTGTAAAGGATGTAGCCCTTTTGGTTACCAGCCGCCCGGCACTGACCGAAGCAGATTTTGTGGTCTCCGGTGGCCGGGGCATGAAAGCCCAAGAAAATTTCGCTATCCTGGAAGGGTTAGCCGATGTGATGGGGGGAGCGGTAGGAGCTTCGCGAGCAGCCGTGGATTCCGGTTGGATCGATAACCAGTTCCAAGTCGGACAGACGGGGAGCATTGTCGCCCCCACCTTGTATGTGGCCTGCGGGATCAGCGGAGCGATTCAGCACCTGGCCGGCATGGGGGCATCTAAGTTTATTGTTGCCATCAATAAAGACCCGGAGGCCCCGATTTTCAGCGTGGCCGATTATGGTATTGTAGGGGATTTGTTCGAGGTGGTCCCCTTGCTTACTGAAGAGTTCAAAAAACTGGTCAGCGCCTAAAGGGACGGGCGGAAAAGGAGAGGAGGGTCTCAAATAGCTACGCGGGTGCTTTATTGGAATATTGACGGGCATTGGCTCATCTATCCTCTGGCTGTGATTACTTTTATAATATTTTTCTACGGCTATTACCGGCGTTATCGTCTCTGGAAAATGGGCCGTCATGAAAAACGTTGGCCGGGGCTGTGGCAAGGAATTAAAGATGTGGTGATTTACGGCTTTGGACACAAAAGAATTCTCAAAGAAGGATATCCGGGTCTCATGCATGCCATGATCTTCTGGGGCTTTGCCTTGCTTTTCTTTGCCACCTTAATTGTGGCTATCCAGGCCGACTTTGGACTGCAAATTTTCCGAGGACCCCTTTATCTCTTTATTAAAGTCACGGCCAATCTTTTTGGCCTGTTGGCACTGCTGGGAATCCTGATGGCCTTTTGGCGGCGTTATGTCATCCGCCCCCGCAGGTTGGATAATACCAAAGATGATGCCATCATCCTGGCCTTGATCCTGGTGGTTCTGGTAACCGGATTCATCGTGCAAGGGATTCGGATGGCTATCGAGCCGGATCCCTGGGCGACTTACGCTTTTATGGGCTATGTGATGGCTCCCTGGTTGGCAAACCTTTTTAGTGAGGCGGCCCTGTTATCCTTGCACAAAATAATTTGGTGGATCCATCCCATCCTGGCCTTTGTCTTGATCGCTTATTTTCCTTATTCCAAGCTCTCCCATATCTTGTTGGCTCCGGCCAATCAGGTATTGCGCCATCATGGTCCCATCGGCGTACCGGAGCCCATCGATTTTGAAGATGAGAGCATTGAAACTTATGGCAAAAGCAAGCTGGGGGAATTCAGCTGGAAAACCCTGTTTAACACCGATGCCTGTGTAAAATGCGGGCGCTGCCAGGATTACTGTCCTGCCTATTTGAGCGGCAAACACCTCAATCCCAAACAGGTGATTCAGGATCTGCGCGTTCATATGGAAGAGGTGGGCAAAGCCTATGAGAACTATCGGAAGGAGCATCCGGCCAGGGCCGTTGAGGAGGGAGCCGGTCTGCAGGAAGCCGCTGCAGCGGCCCAAGGGAGTGCCGGGCAGGAAAACTTGCCCAGTGAAGAAGAACTGGGTCTGCCGGCTCTCATCGGTCAGGTGATTTCTGAAGATGACATTTGGGATTGTACCACTTGCCGTTCCTGTGAGGAGCAGTGTCCCATCTTTGTAGAACATGTGGACAAAACCGTGGAAATGCGCCGGAATCTGGTTCTCATGGAAAGTTGTTTTCCTCCGGAAGCCCAACTGGCCTTCCGCAATATGGAGAATAACGGCAACCCATGGGGAATCGGCTGGAGTAGCCGGACCGACTATTTACAAGGTTTGGGTGTTCCGACCCTGGCGGAGAACCCTGAGGCGGAAATCCTCTATTACCCGGGGTGTTCAGGAGCCTTTGATGGACGGAATCAGAAGGTTTCCGCAGCTATAGTGAAGCTGCTGCGGCAAGCACAGGTCAATTTTGCCATCCTCGGCAATGAAGAGAAATGCTGCGGAGATTCGGCCCGCCGTTTGGGGAATGAGTACCTTTTCCACTCCTTGGCCACCGAGAATATTAAAGTGCTGAACGGCTATGGGGTAAAGAAGATTCTTACCCAATGTCCTCACTGTTTCAACTGCCTGAAACACGAATATCCCCAGTTTGGAGGAGATTTTGAAGTCCTTCATCATACGGAATACCTGAATGATCTGCTCAGTTCAGGACGTTTGCAACTCAATCATGGGATAGGCGGAGCAGATGGGCGCCAGATCACTTACCACGATTCCTGCTACTTAGGGCGTTACAACACTATTTATCAAGCTCCCCGCCAATTATTGCAAGAGGTTGGGCTTAATCTTCTGGAGATGGCCCATACCAAGGAAAAGAGCTTCTGCTGCGGAGCGGGGGGCGGTCGCATGTGGCTGGAGGAGCATCAGGGAGAGCGAATCAATGTGATGCGTGCCGATGAAGCCATCGCCCTAGGAGTAGATAGGGTGGGCACGGCATGTCCCTTCTGTTTGACCATGATCAGCGATGGAGTTGCAGCACGTGAGGGAGGGGAGCAGGTTAAAGTCCTGGACATTGCTGAAATTTTGGCTGAGAAGATATCCTAAATTTAAGCGGATAGATCCGGTATGGACTTAGCTCATCATCAGTGGGGGGCGAATCCCCCTTGAATGGAATCTCGTTCAATCCTATAAAAAATTTAGGAGGTTGTTATTATGTATTCAAAAGCCTTTATCCCTTATGGTGGTTATTACAGTACCCCATTTGCCCGTTGGCAGGGAGTCCTTCAGAATGAACATTCCGTTGAATTGGCCGCTGCTACAGCTAAACGATGGTTTGCCTCCAAAGGAATAGATCCGAAGATCTTTGAATACTTGGTTCTGGGAAAAACCATTGGTCAATTGCATACGTTTTATGCCGCTCCATGGGCGGCTGCTCTGATGGGAGCCCCGGATATTCCCGGTCTGCATATTACACAAGCCTGCTCAACCTCCACCACATGCTTGAGCCAAGCGGCTTCCAGTATTGAGACGGGTCTTTATGACACCTCATTCTGCCTGCTCACCGACCGGGCTTCCAATGGCCCCTTCACCCTTTGGCCCAATCCCATGGGCCCCGGTGGCGAGCTCATTAAGGAGAGCTGGATGATGGATAACTTTGCTGCCGATCCCTGGGCCGGCTCTGCAATGATCCAAACAGCCGAAAATGTGGTGGCCAAAGCCGGTGGAATTACCAAGGAGGATGTGGACCGGGTCACATCCCGACGTTACGAACAATATAATGATGCCCTGGCCAACGACAGGGCCTTCCAAAAACGCTATATGTTCCCTGTGGAATATAAAATCAGCAAAAAGAAAACAGGCATTTTTGAAGAGGATGATGGTGTGACCTCTTCAACCTATGAGACCTTAGCTCCGTTGAAAGCGGTTATTCCTGGAGGAGTACACTCCTTCGGTGCCCAAACCCATCCGGCCGATGGCAATTGCGGGTTAATTGTCACGACGCAAGATAGAGCCCAGGAACTGAGTACGGACAAAAACATCCGGATTCAAATTCTTTCTTATGGTTATGCCCGCGCTGAGAAAGCTCATATGGCGGCAGCTGTAGTACCTGCCTCAAAAATGGCTTTGGACAAGGCCGGTATCGGAACCCAAGACTTGAAAGCCATTAAATCTCACAATCCTTTTACAGGGAATGATTTGTTTATGGCCAATGAAATGGGTCTGGATGTCATGAATATGAATAACTACGGCTGCTCACTGGTGTATGGGCATCCTCAAGGGCCGACAGCTGGTCGGACGATTATTGAAATGATTGAAGAACTGGTAATGCTGGGAGGCGGTTATGGTTTGTTCACAGGATGCGCCGCCGGCGACACAGGTGCGTCACTGGTCATTAAGGTCTCCTGATAGGGAAACGGCACACTGCGATTCTGTGTGGTATTGCTTAACATTGCGGTTTCCATGATGGTCGGATGCAACTTGTCTTGCTTAGAGTGTTTGGGATGGATTGTTCTATAGTTGCTGAAAGTAAGGGAGTGCCGCAAGCTATTAAAATAGCTTTTTCGGCACTCTCTTTTAAGGCTCAGATTCGATTGGGCAGACTCAGATTAAACATAGATAAAAAAGATAATGAACCATGCATATTTTTTAAAAAAAATAACATGATAAAAGGGGTTGACAAAGTTTGATTACTCTGGTAAAGTCTATAAATGTCGCCACTAAGTGCGGCGGCCAGTAACTAGTCACTAATCGAAAGATTATGTGATGAAAAAATAACAGTTGACGGAACTCGTCAAAAATGTTAAGATGAATCTCGCCGCTGAAAGCGGCAAAAACAAAAATGGTCTTTGAAAACTAAACAACAAGGAACAGCCAATGACTCGTCAAATGAGTAAAGAAATTTGAGCAATCAAAGTTCTTCATAAATTTTATGGAGAGTTTGATCCTGGCTCAGGACGAACGCTGGCGGCGTGCCTAACACATGCAAGTCGAACGGACTAACGTTTAGCACTGAGTGTTCAGTGAAGTTGGTTAAAGCGAGAGCTCGAACGTAGTGAAGCGAAGAGAGAGCTCCAGGCTTTATAAAGTGCCAACACAGTGTGCTCAAGGGAAACAGTAAGAACACTGAGTGCTAGACGTTAGTTAGTGGCGGACGGGTGAGTAACGCGTGGATAACCTACCTGCTAGACCGGGACAACCCTTGGAAACGAGGGCTAATACCGGATGAGCTTAATTAGT
>NZ_VLKD01000001.1:5225120-5225365 GCF_007830365.1 Desulfitobacterium sp. LBE
TCGAGATGCCGAAGAGGCAAAGCAGGGAAACCTGTTAAATGCGAGAAATGAAGCTGTTTGAAGTTAGAAGCTACTTGTTGTTTAGTTTTGAGGGACCAGCAATGGAAACTCATTATTTTTTTGACCAAAAGTCAAGAAAAACTGTTCTTTGAAAACTGCACAGAGAAGAAAAAACTGTAATTTAGGATAACATCTGAAAAACCTGAATGTGGCGGAGACGTTTGGTCAAGCTACTAAGGGCGTAC
>NZ_VLKD01000001.1:5225465-5542079 GCF_007830365.1 Desulfitobacterium sp. LBE
CTCAGGGTCCTGGGAAAGTAAGTCGTTGCCAGGTAAGTAGAGTGAAGAGACCGTCTGTAGTAGATGGTCTTTTTGCTTTGGTTCAAATGGTGCACCGGTGCACCATTTGGATTCTCATGGGTGGGGGAGTTAGCTTTTTTCCTTGCGGAAAAACAAGGTGTGTGTAAGAGGCTTTGGGGTCGAGATTTCTACATGAGATGTATTGGAGATGAAAGGCATGACAGCTGGAGCCGGTTCGAATTCCTTAGTGAAAAGAGTTTTATGGATTGATATTCTGAAAGGGTTAGGTATTATTGCCGTAGTGCTTGGTCACTCAGGTTATCAAAATGGCTATTTTATGTTTTTCTTTCACATGCCTTTGTTTGTTTTTGCAAGTGGCTATTTGTACAAAAAGAATTCCAATATGTCATGGTGGGAAGCTTCAAAAAGAAAATTTAAGCATCTGATGGTTCCCTATATTGCTTATATGTTGCTTATAACGCTGATTATGTGCAGCTATAATCTAGTCGCTGGTGCGCCTCTTCTTAAGGCATTAAGTCTGGATTGGAAGAGCCTGATCCTGGGTGGCAGCTTGCTCAATGGTGCTTATGGTGTGTTTTGGTTTGTGACATTTTTATTTACCGTCCAAATTCTATATGACTTTTTACAGCGCAAAGTGAAATCTTCCTGGTTCTTAGGGTTAATTATTATAGCCTTCTATGGAATAGCTCATTGGGAATCGACAAATTACCAACACATCTTTGTACCAGGGAATGTGGACGTTGCTCTATTTGGAATCATCTTCTACGCTTTGGGGCATTTATTTCATGAAAAGGATTGGCTCAATAAAGAAGGGGTAGGCCGATTATTGTTGCTCGGAGCGATAGCCTATCTGGCAGTCTTTTTCTATTTGTATGCTGAAGGTATGATTCGCTTTGGCTTAGATTTAAAGCATCGCCAGTATTACTTTTTGGGCACGGTTATCCTAACCCCTTTAACCTGTACAATAATCGTTGCATTTTTAAGCAAGCTGCTTAGCCGCATTAAGGTGATCCGCACAATGTTGGAGTTTTTAGGGAAGGCCACCATGGAGATAATGTATCTCCATATTATGACCGGAATCATCATCAGTAAGTTTATCCCCTTGCCATGGTATTTATTTTTATTGGCGGGGCTGATCTTTCCCAGTGTCTGGTATTATAGTTTACTGAAGCTCAAGGAGTTGAAAAATATCCGCAGCCACACTCGTTACCTTGCAAAAGAAAAAATCTAAAATATAATTAGAGGTGCTATAATAAACTAGAAGTGGTGTAATAATGAACGAGCGGATCATTCGAAAAATTCATGGTTTGGTTTTTCCTGCCTTACTGATTATACTATGGCAAGGCGTTAGTTATTTTGGCTGGGTTAACCCCTACCTTTTGCCTTCACCGGGTGATATTATAGGGGCATTTACGGAACTTTTATTCACAGGGGAGATTTTTACCCATATCAAATCTAGCCTTTTCAGACTGGGAGTGGGGATGGCAATTACCATAGGGCTTGCCGTTCCCCTCGGTTTGTTCATTGGACTTTTTAGCCGGGCGCAGAAGTTTATCACTCCCACCTTAGCATTCTTGCAGCAAATCCCCACGATTGCCTGGATTCCTGTCTTTATTCTTTGGCTGGGCATTGGCGAGGCAATGAAGATTGCGCTGATGGTCTACGCAGCGTTTTTTCCTGTCTTTATTAACACATTATTTGGCATTCAATCCGTAGATCAGAAATTAAAAGAGGTGGCCCAGGCTTTCAGTTTAGGTTACCAGGCAAGGATTACTCATGTTTATCTCCCTTCGGCAGCGCCCCATTTTTTTGTGGGCATACGCTTAGGCTTCAGCAACTGTTGGCGGGCCCTGGTAGCTGCCGAAATTATTGCTTCTTCAAAGGGATTAGGCTATCTGTTGATGGAGGGTAGAAATCTAGCCCAGGCGGAGTTAATTTTTGTTTCGATTTTTATCATCGGCAGCCTTGGTGCATTGATTGACTACGGGATTAAGTACCTTGAACAAAGAGCATTACCTTGGCATAAGGCATGACAAAGGAGAAAGAATGAGGCCGCTTTTAGAGATTGACGGGGTAAGGAAAGAGTTTATCACCCCCAGAACGAATACAACTGCCTTAGCAAAAGTATATATGACTGTAGCAGGGGGGGAGTTTATATGTCTGGTTGGGCCCAGCGGTTGTGGAAAAACAACCTTGCTGCGCCTTATAGCAGGCTTAGAGCTGCCCACAGCCGGCACAGTGTCCATCCTGGGAAAGAAAGTGCTGGGGCCTAGCCGCCAATGTGGAATGGTTTTTCAAGAACCGCGACTTTTCCCTTGGCTCACAGTGGCAGATAATATTGGGGTGGGGGTAAAGGGAAGACTTTCAGTTTCCGATTTGCAACAGGCAGTGGATTATCAGCTTGAGCTCATCGGCTTAACTGACTTTGCCCAGGTTTATCCCCATGAATTATCCGGTGGTATGGCCCAAAGGGTAGCTATCGCACGGGCCTTGGCCATTGATCCGGAGCTCCTCCTTTTGGATGAACCCTTTTCAGCATTGGATGCTCTTACCCGTAGACGCATGCAGGATGAGATTTTGCAGCTTTGGCGAGCTACCGGCAAAACCATGATCATGGTGACTCATGACATCGATGAAGCCATTAATCTCGGACAGCGGGTCTTAGTGTTTTCCCCTTCCCCCGGTCGAATCACTCACGTCTTTGATGTGGAAAAAGAGAAGCGGGTGGAGATTAAACGAGAGATCATGAGTTGCTTAACACTATAATAAAAGGCAAAGAAAGAAGGACTACCATTGCTAAAAAGAAAAACCCCATTCATTTATCTACTATGCCTGTTTCTGCTTTTGCTGGGAACACAGGGCTGCAGCACAGTAAAGCAGGGTCAACCGGAAGAAAAGAAGCCTCAGGCATTGACTCAGCTTAACGCATCCTACTCCACACGGCCCATTAACGTTCCTGCTATCGTTGCCCTCGACCAACATAATTTTGAAAAAGATTTTCAAGGGGAGGGTATCGATTTTAAATGGACTGAGATTGCAGCGGGGCCGGCACAGCTTGAAGCCCTGGCTTCCAAGAGTATCGATATAAGCACCTCTATGAATTATGTGTCCGCTTTGCTGGCCAAAGCCAATGGTAACGATATCAAGGTCGTTGCCGGGTATTCACAATTTCCTAAAGGGATCGCTATCGTTGCTCAAACTGAGCTTAATGTCAAAACATTAGCTGATCTGAAGGGTAAGAAAATCGCCCTGCAAAAGGGAACCATGCTCCATGAGTTCTTAATTAAGGCCCTGAAAAAAGAGAACTTAAGTCCCGGGGATGTGGAAATGGTAGCGATGGAATCTGTAGATGCAGCTCCTGCCTTGATGGGCGGACAAATTGATGCGGCTATTTTACCTGACCCCCTTCTGACGAAAGTGGTCAGTTCCGGAAAAGGGACTTTAGTTCTGAATGCGGAAGGGCTGATAACCGGTCAAACCTTTATCGTAGCGAGAGCAGACTTTGCCCTGGAGCATCCCGAAGCCGTCAAACGCTTTATTCAACTCCATGAGGAAAGTATTCACTGGGCCGAGCAGAACAAAGAGCAGTTTTACAGTGTTGCCGGTGAACAACTGAAGCTGGAGCCTAAAGCAGTGGCGGCACTTTACCCGAAATTTATGTTTTCCACGGAAATTAATTCGGAAATGATTCATGAGCTTAAACTATCGGCACAGTTTCTGCAAGAGAATGGGTTTATCAAGTCTACAATAAACACGGATCAATTGGTGGATGATCTGGTGGGGACGAGCCATTGAGAGATATTAATCAACCGCTGACCCCCGATTTTGAACAGGATACGGTCTATATTGTGCCATTTGCAGAAATATTCTTATTATTTAAAAAGATTTGGTGTACAATATAACCAAGAAGAGAGAGAAAAAGGGGAGTGACACACTGATGAAGGTTTATGTTGTGAAATGTATGGATACCAACTTTGTCAGCTCAATAGATAAGATTTTTCTTAATAAGCAGGAAGCAGAAAGATATGCTGCCCTCCAAACGAAGAAATACGACTTTGTGACCTTCATGGTCACTGAATACCAGGTATTCAGTGATGGGAGTCAATGCAGCTTGGCAGTTTAACTCCATAGGGGTGTAAAGCATCATTTAGGATGAAAATGGTACAGGATAAGCAGGTTGCCTGGTATTTAACAGGTCGCCTGCTTTATTTGCGTTTAATATAAATAGATAGTTATTAGAGACTAAGAGAGCGGTTTAAAGCTCTCTTTACTTTTTATGAAAACGTGTTTATTCGTTAGGAAAAATGAACAAACTAAGCAATGTCAAGCACAATCTGTGAATGCAAAAGGGAAAAGGTTAAAAAAAAGGAGGAAGGTATCTTGAAATCCAGGAAAAAAATATTACTCGGATTACTGGTGCTCGCACTGGCTGTTACAGTGCTTATAGGCTGTAATAACCAAAAACCTGGCCCAGGGACAGCTGTTACACCGCCGCCAACGGATCAACAGCCTGTCGCCCAATATGTGGGCAGCGATAGCTGCAAAACCTGCCACGCTGAATATCATACTAATTTTGAGAAATCCCACCATGCCGTGGCCTTTAAGCCCCTATCGGATTATCCCTTAAGCCAGCCAGCAGGTGAAATCAAGCTTTTTGATGCTAAGGCTACGGATAAGACAGGGAACCTTGACTTGGCCAATAAGGACCAAGTTTATGGAGTAATGATGGATCACTACGTTGTTGCTAAGGCGCCTGAGGGTTTCACAGATAAGGTATATCGTGTCGCAGCCCTTGAAAAGTCGGGAGATAAATATGTGGTCAAACCTGCGAAAGAAGCAGATATTGATAAAGACGGCAAACCCGACTATACAGCAGAGAGCTATACATGCGGCAGTTGTCATTCACCAGGCATCGAACACAATTCAAAAGACTATGGCGTATCTTGTGAATCCTGTCATGGCCCGGGAGGAAACCATGTTACTGCTGCCAATAAAGCAGGGACAATGGATCCTAAAACGGCGGTTAACGCCTGTAATTCCTGTCACGAAAGCAACCCGAGCAAGAACGACAAAGGAGTATGGACAGCCAATACTCACTACGGAACACGGAACTATTTTGCCAGCAAGCATGGACAAAGCGCTTCCATGAACTGTCTGACATGTCATGATTCTCATAAACCCAATGCCAGCGGTTTACTTTTAAAAGCAGACAAAGCGCAGGATATCTGTGCCAAGTGTCATGAGGGGAAATCCTTTGATCTTGAGAAGATGATGTGGAAGAACCCAACCGATGCACGAGGGCACTTTACTAAAGATCATAGCTTTGGCGCTCTTCCCTACGATAAATTAGGGGATGATAAAAAGACACCTGAGATTGAGATTACCAATCAGGAAGCCATCGATTTGATCACCAAACTACTTCCAGAGGCCGCTAAAAAATAAATAAACGTTAAACTATTTGGCAATCCAGACTCCCTTGAAGTAGCAAGAGGATTTCTTACTACGATCAGGGGAGTTTTTCTTTAACCGTTCGCAAGTTGAATATGACATTTTAACAGAGATTCAAAGCAGCTGAGGGATAATTCATTGTTTAGTTTGAAAATTCATAATATTATGATAAGACATAGGTTGACATACTTGGGAGTTCTGGCGGAGTGAGAATAATCGAAGGAGTGGGGATTATGAACGATCCGGTCTGGTATAATTGTTATGAAGAAGGGGTGCCTAAACGTATCGAGATCGAGAACATATCGCTATACGAAATGTTCGAGCGCAGCGCCAAAAACTTTGGCCAGCGGCCGGCTATAGTTTTTGGCGGCAAGACCTGGACTTATACGGACATGGAGCGGGATATCGATCGTTTGGCTAAGGCGTTAATCAGACTTGGTGTCAAGCCTAAGGACCGAATTTCTATCAATATGCCCAACTCTGCGACGTGGATGATTAGTTTCTTTGCCATCATGAAAGTTGGTGCTATTGTAGTTCAGACCAACCCACTCTATGTCGAAGGCGAGCTAAAAGCACTTATGAATGACTCCGGTGCGATAGGTATGATTACTGTTGCACCTCTCTACCCGAGAGTTCAGGGAATCCGTCAAGAAACATCGCTTAAGTGGGTTCTTGTAGAAGGCCTAAAGGCCATGGGCCTGGATGAAGGAGAAGGAACTTGTGACTTCCACGGTTGCCTCAATGATGACTCCGAGGTTGAGTGGTCCAAGCCGGTTATCGATCCCCAGACAGATATTGCCGTGTTGCAATATACCGGAGGAACCACTGGCACCTCAAAGGGCGCCATGCTTTCCCACGGCAATCTTTATGCTAACGCTTACCAGATTTGGGAGTGGATTAAAGGCTCACCAGGACAAGAGAAATCCTTATGCGTCATTCCCCTGTTTCATATCTACGCCTTATCCGTCTGTATGAATACCTCAATTTTTGGGGGAAGTGCCGTGATTCCCGTTCCCAAATTCGATGCGGATCTTATCCTAAAACTTATTAATGATGAGAAGCCCACCCTTTATCCAGGAACTCCAACCATGTATGTGGCGTTGATTAACCATCCCAAGCTTAAAGAGCATGATGTTTCCTCCATCAGGGCATGTGTCAGTGGCTCGGCTCCTTTGCCTGTGGAAGTCGCACTGCGCTTTGGAGAGTTGACCGGTGGGAAGCTTGTGGAGGGCTATGGGTTATCTGAGGCCTCGCCTGTGACTCATATTAATCCTTTCCCCAGTGCCCGCGTAGGTTCCATCGGCACACCTGTCTCCAATACCCAAGCCAAGATTGTGGATATAGAGCTGGGAGATAAAGAGCTTCCTGTAGGGGAAGTCGGAGAACTGGCTGTTAAAGGTCCCCAGGTCATGCTGGGGTACTGGCAAAGAGAAAATGAGACCAGAGCGGTGCTGCGGGGCGGATGGTTGTATACCGGTGATCTGGCCCGCATGGATGAAGATGGGTACTTTTATGTTGTCGATAGAAAAAAAGATATGATTATTACCGGTGGCTATAATGTTTATCCCCGTGAAATTGAAGAAGCATTATATGCTCATCCTGCCGTCAGAGAAGCGATATGTGCAGGAGTTCCGGATTCATACTGGGGAGAGAAAGTAAAGGCTTATGTAGTGCTGAGAGAAGAGCAGCAAGTCACAGAGGAGGAGCTTCTTAGTTTCTTGAAGAAAGAATTAGCCTCCTATAAAGTGCCGAAGCAAATTGAAATCAGGGATAATCTGCCTAAGACAGCCGTTGGTAAGGTACTGAGGAGATTTTTAGTTGAGGAAGAAAAACAAAAACTGGAAGAACATGCACAGGAAGCTTAAAGCGCCCTGTGGAATTTTGACAGGTTAAGGAAAAGAAGCGAGTGACAACTCGCTTCTTTTCCTTGTAAGTGCTCTCCTAAAGAGTCACTTCATTTGCAAGGGGAACATGATGGCCGTCATGCTCTCCTTCCAATATTTAATTCGTCATTAATCCTTAATGTCGGCCCCTTTACCCATTTGCTCTTCGGCAAATGCCACCATTTTTTTGACCATATTGCCGCCGATTTGTCCGACTTCCCGGGTGGTCATGTTTTCAAAACCTCTTTCCTGGATGTCGTCGTCTAAATGGAGTTCCTCAGCAACTTCCCATTTAAGTTGATCCAACTTGTTTTCGGATTCAGGAACCATTGGCGTTTTATTGCTCATGTGACCTGCCTCCTTTTTTATAGAACATTGGGAAATTCTCAAGGGTCATTATTAAAGTAACCAAATTGAAGAATTCTATACATAACAAAAAAAGAGCCCAACGCGTTGCTGGGCATAGAGCAGAGGGGTTAGATTGAGGAGGAGTGAAATGAGAAGGTAACTAATGTACCACACAAAATTAGATTGATGTGCATTTCACAATTAGATTGTAACCCATTTCGCAAGCCTTGGCTAGCCCTTTTTAAAATTTCCGAATATTAAAATTATTTACTTAATACCTCATTCGAGTGTAGAATGTATTTACATGATTAGGCCGGGCAGAAAGCGGGTAAATTTATGACGACAGCTTATTTTATACATCTCAATGGCATCGTTCAAGGTGTAGGCTTTAGACCCTATGTCTACCGTTTAGCTCATGAAATGGGAATTAAAGGGTGGGTGAACAATTCCAGCCATGGAGTTTATATTCATGCTGAAGGTTTACAGGTTCCGGTTTTCTATAGGCGTTTGCTTCAAGAGGTGCCCCCGTTAGCCAAGATTACTCATGAAGAATACCGAGAAGTAGCATTTGGCAATTATGCAGATTTTGCAATTCTGCAAAGTCGGGAGGAAGGGCAAGCCGATGTGCTCATTTCTCCGGATATAGCTACCTGTGGAGATTGTCTGGCTGAGCTCAGGGATGTGCAGGATTTGCGTTATCGATATCCTTTTATCAACTGCACCAATTGCGGGCCCCGTTACACGATTATTCAAGATGTACCCTATGACCGGGCCCAGACGACGATGCAGTCCTTCCCCATGTGCCCTGTCTGCGCTCAGGAGTATGCAGATCCCCTGAACCGGCGCTTTCATGCTCAGCCTGTAGCTTGCTCTCAATGTGGTCCTGCGGTTCAGCTTTTGAATGCTCAAGGTGATTTCTGCGCAGGTCTGGGCATTGAACAGATAGCCCGGGGAGAAATTATAGCTATCAAAGGGTTAGGCGGATTTCATTTAGTTTGTGATGGAGGAAATCCGACAGCTGTTCAACGCTTACGCCGGCGCAAAGAAAGAGGAGCTAAGCCTTTTGCTTTAATGGCCCGCAATCTTGAGGTCATTCGCAGATATCTTAAAGTCTCTTTAAAAGAGGAAGAGCTATTAAAGAGTTCAGCAGCTCCTATCGTCATCTTAGAAAGAAAAAAGGAAAGCGGGAATGTTCTTCCTGACGAACTGGCCCCAGGGCTTCACACCCTGGGAGTGATGCTCCCTTATACTCCCCTCCATGCCCTGCTTTTCGATGGAGCCTTTGATTTTTTGGTGATGACCAGTGGGAATCTCAGTGGCCGTCCTTTGATTTATACTAATGAAGAGGCTGTCCGGGAGCTTAAAGGGATCGCCGACTATTTTCTCCTTCATAACCGGGATATTTTTCATCCCTGTGATGATTCTGTGGTTCAAGTCATTGGAGATGAGGCCGTCTTGCACCGGCGGGCCCGTGGTTATGTTCCACTCCCTCAGAAATGTCCCCAGGATTTGAAGGCTTCAATCTTAGGGGTAGGGGGAGAATTAAAAAATGCCTTTTGTCTGGGGGCCAAAGACAGAGCCTTTACCAGCCAATATATCGGAGATATGGAAGGGTACGAGAATTTTCAGCGTTTTCGTCAGGAGCTCGCTTCCTTCCAAAAAGTAGTGCAAATTGTACCTGAAGTGGTAGCTTATGATGCCCACCCCGATTTCCAGACCACACAGTTTGCCTTGGCAGGCCCCTGGCCGCAGAAAATAAAAGTACAGCATCACCACGCCCATTTAGTGAGTGTCTTGGGAGAGCATGGCATCACAGCCCCTGCCTTAGGTGTGATTTGCGATGGGACAGGCTGGGGTGAGGATCGGAGAATCTGGGGATTTGAGTTTTTGAAGGGAAATGCTGAAGGATACCGGCGTTTGGCTCATTTAGAATATCTGCCCTTACCTGGAGGAGATACCGGGGCTAAACATCCCTTGCGGATTGCCTATGCTTATGGCAAAACCCTGCTCTCTGAGCAGGAGTGGCTGGTGACGGAAAGATTATGGGAAAGGCTTGCTGCGGCTGAACGGAAGATTCTCGATCAACAGCTGGAGAAAAGGCTTCAGATCTTTGAGACATCCAGTGGAGGCAGGCTATTCGATGCGGTGAGCGCTTTGCTGGGTATCTGTACAAGCGTTACCTATGAAGGGCAGGCCGCTATCGAATTAGAGAGTAAGGCTGCACTGTGGTCCGGCAAAAACAGTGAAGATGCGCTTGAGCCACGCTACCTTATCGAGTGGGCTGAGAATGGGGAATGCTTAATCTTAAAGGTGAAGGAATTCTATTGGGGTATTATTCAGGATGTACTTGACGGGAAAGAGCCCGCTTTTATAGCTTATCATTTTCACGATTCTCTGGCTCACGGGATTGTCCGGACGGTGCTTGAGCTTCAGGTTGGTGAAGGCCCCCTTGTTCTGACGGGTGGGGTCTTCCAGAATAAGCTTTTAACGGAAAAGGTATTGGTACTATGTAAAGCTTTCGGGATCCAAGTCATCCGTGCCAAGGAGTTGCCGCCGGGTGATGGGGGATTAGCCTTAGGTCAAATATTGATAGGGAATGAGAGGTGCTCATAATGTGTATAGCTATTCCTGCCCTGGTGGTATCCGTGGATGAAATGATGGCCAAAGTTGATATGATGGGCAATGAACGTATCGTCGGGATCCATCTGGTACCAGATGTGCAGGTGGGGGATTATGTTTTGGTTCACGCCGGGTTTGCTATTGAAATCGTTGACCCTCAGTATGCTAAAGAGACAGAAGAATTACTGATAGAGGAAGCGAATGCACGTGAATAATTATAATTCAAAGCAATCGGTTAAAGAAGTGGCGGCGGGCTATCTAAATGAAATTCGAGAATTAGCGGCAGCCCCCTATACGGTTATGGAGGTATGTGGAACTCATACTGTGGCTATTGCCAAGAATGCCTTGCGGGATTTGCTGCCGGCTCAGATTCGCTTGGTCTCCGGTCCGGGGTGCCCTGTATGTGTTACAGACAGCAGCGATATTGATCAGTTTCTCTATCTGGCTGCTCAGCCTCATGTCATTACCGCAACCTTTGGCGATATGATTCGGGTGCCCGGCTCGCAAAAGAGTCTGCAGATGCTGCGTGGGGAAGGGGCGGATATCCGCATTGTTTACTCCACACTGGACGCCTTGGACCTGGCCCGGAAGAACCCTGACAAAGAAGTGGTCTTTCTCGGCGTGGGCTTTGAGACCACGGTTCCCACGGTGTGTGTAAGCATTGAACAGGCCCAAAAGGAAGATATCAGGAATTACAGTATTTTATCCATGCATAAGCTTGTGCCTCCTGTGCTGCGCGCCTTAGCAGAGGATCCGGAGACGGAAGTGGATGGGTTTCTGGATCCCGGTCATGCCTGCGCTATTATTGGCAGCGAAGCCTTGGCCTTTATGGCTGAGGATTACGCCATGCCCGGAGTGGTTACTGGTTTTGAAGCTCTGGATATCCTGGAGGGGTTGGTCATGCTGCTCCGGCAAAGAGACCAAGGCCGTGCGGAGATAGAAATACAATATGATAAGATCGTGAAACCGGAAGGCAATCGGGTAGCTCAGGCTCTCATCCATAAGATCTTTGAACCGGTTGATGCAGCATTTCGGGGACTCGGTATCATTCCTCTGGGAGGGTTGGGGGTCCGTAAAGAATATGAGGATTGGGATGCTGCGAAAAAATTCGCGCTCCCGGAGTTTGAGACCGTAGAAATTCCCGGCTGCCGCTGTGGGAACGTTCTAAAGGGGCAGATTACTCCACCTGAGTGTCCATTATTTGCCCGTAAGTGTACCCCCTTGTCTCCTGTGGGACCTTGCATGGTTTCCTCAGAAGGGTCTTGTGCAGCTTATTACCGATATGCGCAAAGGAGTGGGATATAAATGGAGCGAATTATTATGGCACATGGCAGCGGGGGACGCTTAAGCCATCAATTGGTCCAGGAGATTTTCCAGAAACATCTGAGCAACGATTTCCTTAATCAGATGAATGATGCCACCTGCCTGCCCGGAAGTGAAAAACTGGCCGTAACCACGGATTCCTTTGTGGTTTCCCCGATTTTTTTCCGAGGGGGCGATATCGGCAAGTTAGCAGTTTGCGGCACTATCAATGACTTGGCCGTAGCGGGGGCTCAGCCCCGCTACCTTTCCCTGGCAGTGATCCTGGAAGAAGGATTTCCCATCGGCGATCTCGAAAGAATTGTCATGAGCATTGCCGAGACATCCCGTCAGGCCGGTGCAGCCATCGTCTGCGGGGATACTAAGGTCGTAGAGCGGGGCAGTGCGGATAAAATTTTCATCAATACTACGGGGATAGGGATGATTCAAGAGCGGTTGGTAGGACCTCACTGTATCAAACCGGGGGATTATGTCCTGATCAGCGGTACCCTTGGTGATCATGGGATTTCCATTCTTGCCGATCGGGAGGGGTTGGAATTTGAGACCCCTGTCATCAGTGATTGTGCGCCTTTAAATCATCTTATCGACAGCTTCTATATGCCGGGAGTGCATTGCATGCGTGACCCTACCCGGGGGGGTGTCGGTACAACTTTGAATGAGCTGGCCCGTCAGGCCCAGGTCAGCATCCTTCTTGAAGAAGAAAAACTACCCCTCAACCCTGGAGTTGCGGGAGCTTGTGGAATGCTGGGATTGGATCCTCTCTACCTTGCCAATGAAGGGAAAGTTCTGGTGATCGTTTCACCGGAAGCTGTGGAAAGAGTCTTAACTCAGATGAGAGCTCATCCTCTTGGCAAAGAGGCCGCAGTTATCGGCAGGGTTGAAGAAGCCGATCCGGGACTTGTCCTGCTGGAGACTCCCCTGGGAGGAAAACGCATCGTAGGAATGCTGGAAGGTGAGCATCTGCCAAGGATTTGCTGAATCAAGGGTGAATCAAGGGGACAGGTACCATTTTTCAGGAAGAAATCGCGCCTTGGGGAAAGAGAATATTGATATAATAAGAAGTGTGGAGGTTGGGGATGAGAGTTGCAGTCATTGATGGACAAGGCGGAGGAATGGGGAAGCATATCGTGGAACAATTGCGCAAACGCATGCCGGATCTGGAGATATTAGCCCTCGGAACCAATGCATTGGCCACAGGTGCTATGCTCAAAGCAGGTGCTACAGAAGGCGCCTCCGGTGAAGCGGCCATCTGTTATAATGCCCATAGGGTGGATATTATAGCGGGCTCTTTAGCTATTGCCACAGTTCATGGTCTGCTGGGTGAGATTACACCAGGGATAGCCGGAGCAATATCCTCAAGTCCGGCTCTGAAGCTTCTCATACCTATCCAAAGAAGCAATACAGTGATCACAGGAATTACCCGTATGCCCTTGCCCCATCATGTCGAGCAATTGGTGGATGAGGTGGCCGCAAGGGCGAAGGAATAAAGAGGAAGTAGTAAGGAAGTAATAAGGGAGGCCGCTGACTAAGCAGTTGCGGCCTCCCTTTGTTGCAATGATTATGATTGTTTCTTTTCCTCTGTTTGTTTTGTTTCATCATTAGGAGCAGAGCCATCCCCATCCGTGGGCTTCTTATCATTGTTCTTATTGTCTGGGAGTGGGGTAGCGCCCCCTGCTGCTTCATTGGCGGTTCCTGCGCCCGGAGTCTGACCGGCATCGGGATTAGCCGCACCACCGGCAGCGGTACCAACGGCCAGATTAGCCTGCAGCTGAGCCTGACGGGCAAAGTCGATTCCTTCACCCAGCACACGCAGGGCTTCATTAGGACTGTGGAAACCCATGCTGTTTTCGGCGGCAATGTAATCCCAGCGCCACTGAGCTTTGCGGTGCAGATCCCGGGCTTTACTCATGGCATCGGCTTTGGCATTGGCATTTTTATCGGCAGTCTTGATAGCATCCATGGCGTCAGCCAGGGCGTTTTCCAGAACCGTCCGTGTCGCAAAGACTTTATCCTGAGTGGCTATGACTTGATTTTTCAGGTATTCCTCGCTTTGGCGATGACAGGTTTGGCATGACTCACTAATGCTGTTGAGGGGGCTTTGCAGATGATGGGAGGAGATCTTGGATGTTCCTTCTTTAACGTAGGGCATATGGCAGTCGGCACAAGCCACCCCGTTAGCGGCGTGGACTCCTGTTGAAAACAGCTCATAATCAGGGTGCTGGGCTTTCAGCATAGGCGCTCCGGTTTCGGCATGGTTCCAATCTTTGAAGTTGATCTCTTCGTAGTATTTTTCTGCGTCATTGGCGGTGAGGCCATATTTCCAGGGATAGGTCACTCTTTTGGTCTCAGGTTCAAAATAATATTCCACATGGCATTGAGCGCAGACCATGGTACGCATTTCCTGGCGGCTGAGCTGGTTGGGATCGATGCCGCGTTCCTTGAGGGCATTGAGCAAGGTAACCCGGGTAATGCGCAGATTCATGGTCTCAGGATCATGGCAATCTGCACAGGCAATGGGCATGGTGATTTGATCTTTGAGCTGCAGGAAAGGCGTGGACCAGAAGTCATCCCCCATTTGCTCGATTAAACCGGGAACCTGAGGGCTTTTGCAGTTCCAACAGGAGCTGATGGTTTTTTCATTAACCCGCAATGTGGTCGTTACATCCTCAAGGGCGTAGACATGACCCCTCTCGTCATTGTAGTCTTCCGAGAATCCATAACCGGCAAAAAGCCTTTTTTCGATGGGATATTTTTCAAGATGGGATTCTGGCAATGAACCTCCGTATTTGGAGTTGCCCTTGGTCATTTCCTTCTGTTTGTTTTGGCTGGCGTATTGATCCGGATAGACCTTTCCCCAGGTCTCGGAATCAAGGGCTCCTTCCGGGATAGTGGCGGCGGTTCGCGGCGAAGGAGTAATTTGCGAAGCACAGCCGAAGGCCAGCACAGATGAAACGGCTAAGAACAATGAGATAAGTAAAAAGCTTTTCCAAGATTTACGCATTTATGAGCCTCCAATCGAGTGAAGTGGTGTGGAAATGGTTTGTATGCCAAAGGATTGAGTCCCTTGTCCGTGAGGAGTATTTCTATGACAATCAAAGCACTGAGGACCATCTGAGATCCGGATGTTGGCTACCACATCTTGATGACAGCGCAGACAATTCTTCTGAATGACATCCTGGCTCCATTCTGAAGTATGCAAGACGACCGGTTGAGCAAAGGCGTTTTTATAAACATCCTTCATTCCGGAATATCCCTTATAGATCAGGGAATAGGCTATATTAGGACCATGATAAAGATGACAGTCGCCGCACCCCACAAGTTCTTCCCGATGAACGCTGTGCAGTTGCGTTTCATAAGCTTCTTCCATGATGTGACAGGTCGTCCCGCAATAATGAGTGGTTGAAGTGTATTCATAGATGTAGGCGATAAAACCGACGAATACTGCCAGGACGGGTATACTGATGACAAGAAGTTTTTTGTATTTGCGTGGTATGGGTGACAAAACAAAACCTCCTCTCTGTTTTTGTCTTTAGTATGAGGTGCCGGAAGATTTTTCATTCCCTCCAAATAGCTTTACAGGCAAAAATTCTCTATGGTACAATAAGCCTTGGACTAAACAAAGGAGGAGTCACTGTGTCTGGACATTCTAAATGGGCGAATATTAAACATAAAAAAGCAAAAGCTGATGCACAAAAAGGAAAAATCTTTACCAAGCTTGGCAGGGAGCTCATTGTGGCTGCAAGGGCCGGCGGTGGAGACCCTAATAATAATTTTCGCTTGAAAATTGCGATTGATAATGCTAAATCGGCTAATATGCCGAACGATAATATTCAAAGAGCCATCCAAAAAGGTGTGGGCGGCGGCGAAGGGGAAAGCTATGAGGAACTCCGGTATGAAGGCTATGGTCCGGGCGGCGTAGCCATCATGGTGGATATCATGACCGATAACCGCAATCGTACGGCCGGTGAAGTGCGTCATATTTTCTCCAAGCATGGTGGAAACCTGGGAGAGACAGGCTGCGTAAACTGGATGTTCACTGAAAAGGGTCAACTGATGATCCTTAAAGAAGATCTAAAATGTGATGAAGACGAACTGATGCTGCTTGTCCTCGAAGCCGGCGCAGAGGATTTGCAGCAGGATGAAGAGAGCTTTGTGGTGTATACGGCTCCCGGTGATATGGAAGCAGTGCGGCAGGCTTTGCTCGATCAAGGCATTGCCATCGAGGAAGCGAAGATTAACCAAGTTCCCCAAAATACCATTGAGATCGCTGATCTGGAGCAGGCGAAAAAGCTGGTCCGTATGATGGAACTCCTGGAAGACCACGATGATTCCCAGGGAGTCTATGCTAACTTTGAGTTTGCAGACTCGATTGATGAAGAGGAACTGGACTGATTGGCCTAACTGACTGATTGGAAGGATTGAACGAGACTTCTTTCAGTGATCAAGAGTTCTGCACTGTGTCATCGGTGCAGAACTCTTTGTTTTCTTATAGCTTAAAATCCTCTCTTACGACTTTCCTTCCCTGAATAGGACATACTAAAAAACACGATCAGATGATATGTTGTTTTTGCTGATGCCACAAAGTGAGGGAAAGGGAGATGAGCTTTATGCACCCTGAAAGGATCTATTTTGAGCCGGCGGTTCTGAACTATGAGCTAGGGAGGCAACTTCAGGCTAAATACGCCACTGTTCCTTGGGAGCCAATCGAGAGCCATAACAATATTGAGAAATTGCGCAAGAATCCCAATCAAGAGTTTCCGCGCATGAAGCGTCTGCTTATTCTCGGGGTTAGAAAATCGTTAAAGTACACTCCAAATCAAAAGGTTTCCGACTTTCTCGTTCCCTATACTTCCTCCGGTTGCAGTGCCATGTGTCTTTATTGCTACTTGGTATGCAATTACAATAAATGCTCCTATCTGCGGCTGTTTGTAAACCGTGAACAGATGATGGATAAATTGATCAAGACTGCTGATCAAGGGGAAGGTGAACTGGTCTTTGAGATTGGCAGCAACAGTGATCTTGTTTTGGAAAATACCATCACAGGAAACCTGGAGTGGACTATAGAAGAGTTTGCCAAAAAGGAAAGAGGTTACCTGACCTTTCCCACCAAGTTTGATCGGGTTGAACCGTTGTTGGCTTTAAATCATCGGGAAAGAATTATCTTTCGTATGAGCGTAAACCCTGAAGAGATCATTCAAAAAGTGGAGTTGGGAACCTCGCCATTAAAGGCGAGGGTCCAAGCGCTGAACCAAATGGCTGAAGCAGGGTACAAAGTGGGCATACTCATTGCCCCCGTGGTGCTGGTGGAGCATTGGCAAGAACTTTATGCTCAATTGATCGAGCAGCTGGCTGAGCTGATCACCCCGCAAGCTAAGAAGAAACTGTTTATTGAAATCATTTTCATGACCTACAGCTTTATTCACCGGGCTATAAATCAAGAGGCTTTTCCTAAAGCAGTTGAGTTATACGATCAATCCCGCATGACGGGGAGAGGCCGGGGAAAGTACTGGTACAAAGAAACAGTCCGGGTGAGTGGTGAAGAGTTCCTGCGGAAGGAACTGGCGGAAAAATTAAAGGGAATTCCGATCCTTTATGTGGTTTGACCAGTGCCAAAAGGAAACCCAATGCCTCTTTTAAATAAAATCCCCCCACAAGGAATAAATCGTCTTCCTGTCGAATCTTAATCAAGAGAGAAAGGAAGGCGTTTATGCTTATATTAGGTATTGATCCAGGCACCGCGATTATGGGTTATGGATTAATTGAAAAAAAGGGGAATCGTTTATTTCCCGTGGATTATGCTTGTTGGCGTACACCGGCTCATACCCCCATGCCTGAACGGTTGCTTATGCTCTATCATGAGATAGAGGCCTATATAAAGGAAAAACAACCCCACCATGTAGCTGTTGAAGAGCTCTTTTTTAATCGCAATACGACAACCGCTATTTCCGTGGGGCAGGCCAGAGGAGTTGTGTTGCTGGCCGCAGCTCAATGTGGCCTCCCTGTCTATGAGTATACCCCCTTGCAGGTTAAACAGGCTGTGGCGGGTTATGGCAGAGCGGATAAGCAGCAGATTCAACAGATGGTCAGAGCCTTGCTGGGCCTGCAGGAGATACCGAAACCGGATGATACGGCAGATGCCTTAGCCATCGCTATCTGCCATGCCCATAGTGTGAATTTGCTCAATAGAATGGGGGGAGCCCTTTGATAGGAATGCTCAGAGGAAAGGTATGGGAGATTCAAGCCGATAAATTGATTCTGGATGTTCAGGGAGTAGGCTATCAATTATCCATCCCGTATGGATTATTAGGCAAAGCACATCCTGGTCACGAGCTGATTCTGTATACCCATGTGATTTTGCGGGAGGATGAGCTGGCTCTGTACGGTTTTTCTTCAGCAGCGGAGAAAGAGCTCTTCTTGCTGATGCTTTCCGTATCGGGCATTGGACCCAAAGCAGCCTTATCGATCCTATCGACTTTAGGCATTGGCCAGACAGAAAGTGCCATTGCCAGTGAAAATATTACCCTTTTGACCAAGGTGCCCGGTATCGGCAAAAAAACGGCACAGCGCTTGATTTTAGAGTTAAAAGAGAAATTCAAAGGCCGGGCCATAGCGTTGGAGGGGATAGAGGGAGCAGGAAGCTTGCCCCAGGCTGCTTTTCACTCGGAAGCTATGGAAACCCTGCTGGCTTTGGGATTCAGCCAAGAGGAAGCTAAGAAAGCGCTCCAAGCTCTTCCCGATTCAGCCCAAGCATTGAGTACGGAGGAGCAGGTACGATTGGCGCTGCGCTCTCTTGCCGCGACAAAGTAAACTATAGCGCCCTTTGAGGGATGAGGCATGCCCTTTGAAGGATGATGAAGATAGAGGAGAAAGATTATGGAAGAACGGATGATCACACCGCAGCAGCTTCCAGGGGATCAGGAAGGGGAAGTCCTTAGACCCCACCGGCTGGCGGACTACATAGGTCAGACTAAGGTTAAGGATAACCTGCAGATTTTTATTCAGGCTGCCCTGGCCAGGGGAGAAGCTCTGGACCACGTCCTTCTCTATGGCCCGCCGGGTCTGGGCAAAACCACACTGGCTAATATTATCGCTACGGAGATGGAGGTAAACATTCGGACCACTTCAGGACCGGCTATTGAGCGACCGGGAGATTTAGCGGCTATTCTTACCTCTTTAGAACCAAGAGATGTCTTATTTATCGACGAAATTCATCGGTTAAGCCGTACCACTGAGGAAATACTCTACTCCGCTATGGAGGATGGGTGCCTGGATATTGTCATCGGCAAAGGGCCCAGTGCCCGGTCCATCCGTCTCACCTTACCGCCCTTTACCTTAGTGGGGGCAACCACCCGGGCCGGGCAGCTGGCTTCTCCCTTAAGGGATCGGTTCGGGGTCATCAGCCGCCTTGAGTTTTATGAAGTGGAGGATCTCATCAGGATCATAACCCGGGCCGCAGGGATCTTAAATCTTCAGATAACCTTGGAAGGAGCGTCGGAGATTGCCAGAAGATCGCGGGGAACCCCACGGGTAGCCAACCGTCTCCTCAAACGAGTGCGGGATTATGCCCAGGTCTGGGAAGATGGCAGAGTTACTCAGGAATTGGCCGGCAAATCTCTCGATCGGCTGGAAGTCGATCCCGCCGGACTGGATCGAATTGACCAAAAATGCCTCCTTACTATCATTCAGATGTTCGCGGGGGGGCCGGTTGGTTTGGAGACCCTCTCAGCAACTATTGGCGAAGAGGCGGAAACCATCGAAGATGTGGTGGAACCTTATCTCCTGCAGCAAGGGTTTATTCAAAGGACACCCCGGGGACGGGTGGCTACGGTTCGCGCTTATCAGCATCTCAATATTCCTGTAAATTCTTCTCACCAAGAAGGCGGGCAGGGTGACAGTTTGTTTGACGCAGCGGAGGATTGAACGAGACTTCTTTCAGTGATAAGTCTGAAGTACAGGAATAGATAAAACCTGAAACGGGCAATCTGTTTGAAAAGAGTAGTGAGGTGGTTGAATTTGCTGCCTTTGTCAGACAGATTGTCTTTTTCCGTAAAGAAAGTATTCTTTTTTCTCATGGTTTCCTTGGCTCTTCAAGCTGCGCCTTGTCAAGCCAAGGAAATTGATGTGGAGTTAGTATGGAAGTTTAAAGATGCCGGGTGGATTAAAGTTGAGGTGGAACAAGGGAATTATACCCTTAAAGAAGCTGGTAAAGATAAGCAGACAGCAATGCCTTTTCCGGCGGGTTCTAACCTCGAGCTCACCTGGGGAGGCTGGTCCCCCGCTCTGAAGAAAAACTATGATCCTTTTCAAAGCTGGAGCGGGAAAGAGCTGGAGTTGAATCGCCAAGGGGCATACGGATCCTTTCTCGTGCAAACTCCGGATGGTCAAAAGGTAAGCTATCGGGGGAGCCTGAAGATCCGTTGGGAAAATGGCGGTTGTAAGCTTATCAACCGGGTGGATCAGGAAGAGTATCTCAAAGGAGTTGTCTCCATTGAAATGAGCAACTCCTGGGCCGGGGACGGTTTGGAGGCCCTCAAAGCCCAAGCGGTAGCTGCCAGAACCTATATGGTGAGAAAAACCCGTACTGCGGCTCAGATTACGGACTCTCCTGATTATGATCAAGCTTATTCGGGAAGGAATGTAGAGGGTGCGGCCAACCAAGCCGTAGAAGCTACCCGGGGAGAAATCCTGGTGGACTCTATAACCTATCAGCCCATTGATGCCCTTTATTCTTCTCATAACGGCGGGTATACGGAACTTGCGGAAAATGTGTGGTCCAACCCGGATCCTCATTTTATCTCGCAGCCGGATCCCTTTTCCCAAGGAATCGGCGGCCCGGCCGATCGCTGGCGGTTTATTATAGGCGCAGATATTCTGGGGCAAGCCTTCGAAATGGGTCCCATTGCCAAAATTGAACTTGACAAACTCCCTTCAGGTAGGGTAAAAAAGGTAAGGATGCAGGACATTCATGGTAAACTTCATGAGGTGAGCGGCAGGGCTTTTGTGCAGAAATTTTACCCCTATGGCCGGCCGATTACCGTCCAAGCCTTTCTGGGCAATCTATTTACCGTCCGGCAAATACCTGGGGATGAACCTTTATTTTCTTTTGATCTGGGGGAATTAGGTGTTCCCTCCCGTCTGAGCGAACTTATAGAACGGCAAAAAGCGATGGAAGCCGGCTCCGGACCCCGTTTGAGCCGTATTCTAAGTACGAACCAAGGGATTCGGGATATTCCCGCTGCCCATGATGTCTTTGTTTTTAATGGCCGGGGCTGGGGTCATGGTGTGGGTATGTCGCAATGGGGAGCCTATCACATGGCTCAACGGGGATATACTTACGGAGAAATCCTGGCTTTTTATTACCAGCAGACGGATTTAATCAAACATTATTTATAAGATTCGCTGTGACTTTGTTCCAGAGAAAAAGGAGAATCATTTTGAAATTAGAAGATTTCGATTTTGAGCTGCCCGAGGATCGGATTGCTCAGCATCCAGTGGAACCCCGGGATTCTTCCCGTCTTATGGTGATGAATCGTTGGACTGGAGAGATTGAGCATCGTGTGTTTCGGGAACTCCCCGAGCTGCTCCAAGCAGGAGATGTCCTGGTGGTCAACAATACCAGGGTCATCCCTGCCCGGTTAATTGGTGAAAAAGAGGGTACCCAGGCCAAAATCGAGTGCTTGCTCCTCACCCGCCGGGACAAAGATGTGTGGGAGACCCTTATTAAGCCTGGTAAACGCTTAAAGGCAGGGCAGACTGTAGTATTTGGGGATGGCCTCCTGCGGGGAGAGCTCCTGGAGATTTTACCTGATGGCAATCGGCTGGTGAGGTTTAATTATCAGGGAATCTTTGAAGAGGTCCTTGATCAATTAGGGAACATGCCCTTGCCCCCCTATATTACGGAGCAGCTGCAGGATAAGGAGCGGTATCAAACCATCTATGCCAAGGAGAGTGGCTCCGCCGCTGCTCCTACTGCCGGTCTCCATTTTACGCCGGAGCTGTTGGAGCGTTTGCAGGATAAAGGCGTGGAAATCGTTGAGATCCTGCTCCATGTAGGGTTGGGAACTTTCCGGCCGGTCAAAGTGGAAAATGTGGAAGAACATACGATGCATTCGGAATATTACCGGGTTACCCCAGACGCTGCGGAGCGGATCAATCGTGCTAAAAGCCAGGGGCGCCGGGTCATCGCCGTAGGAACCACGGCTTCCCGGACGTTGGAGTCCGTGGCTGGGGAAAATGGCCGGATTGAAGGGAAGGAAGGGTGGACAGATATCTATATCTACCCGGGTTATACCTTCAAAATTCTCGATGGCTTGATCACGAACTTTCATTTTCCCAAGTCCACCCTGGTTATGCTGGTCAGTGCTTTAGCCGGCAGAGATCAGATCCTCAAAGCCTATCAGATCGCCATTGCAGAGGGCTACCGTTTCTATAGCTTTGGCGATGCTATGATGATATTGTAATAAAGGAAGTGACCCCATTGGCAGTTCGTATAGAAGTTCTCAAAGAAGATAACCGTACCCGTGCCCGCCTCGGCAAGCTCCACACTCCTCACGGAGTGATCGAAACTCCCGTCTTTATGCCCGTGGGAACCCAGGCTACGGTAAAAACTATGACCCCTGAGGAATTAAAGGACCTGGGAGCGGGCATAATATTAAGCAATACCTATCACCTTTTTTTGCGCCCGGGTCATGAGCTCATCCGTGAAGCAGGCGGCCTTCATGCTTTTATGCATTGGGATGGAGCAATTCTCACCGATAGCGGCGGCTTTCAAGTATTCAGTCTCGGTGACTTGCGCAAAATTACTGAGGAGGGAGTGGAATTCCGTTCCCATCTGGATGGTTCAAAGAAATTTTTAAGTCCGGAGATTGCTACACAAGTTCAGATGGCTTTAGGCTCCGATATCGTCATGGCTTTTGATGAATGCACACCTTATCCCGCCACCCGGGACTATGCCAAAGCTTCTTTGGAGCGTACGACCCGTTGGCTTAAGCGTTGCCAGGAGACCTTGACCACCACAGACCGGCAGGCTCTTTTTGGGATTGTTCAAGGAAGCATGTATGAGGATCTGCGCAAGCAAAGTGCGGCGGAAATCACTGAATTGGATTTGCCGGGCTATGCCGTAGGCGGCCTGAGTGTGGGAGAGCCTAAGGAACTGATGTATGAAGTTCTGGATTATACAGTTCCTCTATTACCTAAGGATAAGCCCCGATATTTGATGGGAGTAGGTTCACCGGATGCCCTGATTGAAGGAGTGATGAGGGGGATTGATATGTTTGACTGCGTTCTGCCGACGCGAATTGCCCGTAACGGAACCGCACTTACCCGTTATGGCAAGCTTGTGGTCAGAAACGCTGAATCAGCTCATGATTTCTCACCTATCGATCCCACCTGTGATTGCTACACCTGTAAAAATTACTCCCGGGCTTACCTAAGGCATCTAATCAAAGCGGATGAAATCCTGGGTTTGCGCCTGATGACCATTCATAACCTGCGTTTCTTAACCAATCTTATGAGCGAGATTCGGGCGGCCATTAAAGAAAACCGCCTGCCCGAATACCGAGAGAAGTTTTTCTATGAGTATGGATATTTGAAATAATTCGTTCAATAAGCAGGATTTATGGAGGGCTATGAGGAATAAGGTACACTAGAATGATGGACAATATTAAAAGGGGGACAATAAATTTATGGATCAAGGTACAATGACACTTCTTATTTACGTCGTAGTTTTTGGTGGTATAA
Source organism: Desulfitobacterium sp. LBE (assembly GCF_007830365.1). Lineage (NCBI taxonomy): Bacteria > Bacillati > Bacillota > Clostridia > Eubacteriales > Desulfitobacteriaceae > Desulfitobacterium > Desulfitobacterium sp. LBE. The sequence continues at coordinate 5,248,844 of NZ_VLKD01000001.1, forward strand.
TGTATTTTTTCATGATCCGCCCACAGCAAAAACAAGCGAAACAAAGACGAGCTATGCTGGATAGCTTACGTGTTAATGATAAGATCATAACCGCCGGTGGAATCTATGGGAAAATCCGCAAGGTCAAAGAAGATTCTGTGATCATCCAGATTGCCGATAAAGTGGAGATCGAAGTGACTAAGACCGGTGTAGGTTCCGTCGAAAATCGTGACATTGTCGTAGAAAAAGAGAAGAAGGCAGATAAAAAGGATAAAGCAGAGAAAAAAGAAGAGGTCGTCGAACAGGAGCAGACCGCAGAATAGGACCCACAAGAATGTCCGACCTGATTACGGGTACAATATAGAGGAACGAATAAGCAAGTGGAAGTATCTGCTTGCTTATTTCATTGGTTGCTAGAAATTTGGTTTTGTTCAAAATAAATCTTTATGTCAGGTGGGGATAAATGTGACCTACGAAGAGCATATCCAAAGCGAATTACTGCGGTGGCAAAAGAAAATGCTGCGCCCACCGGGTTTGTTGGAAAAGGGATCGAAAGCAATTCAAAGTAAAGTCAACGGGCTCTACCCTAAGAAGTTTTTTGATACCCTGACGGTCACCATCAAAGGACTGGTTCGCGGGGTGCTCTTTGGTCTTGAATTTATACCCAAAGGCAAGCCCATTAAGCAGGCTGCCCTTATGGAAAGGGATCAGAAGGCCTTGGAACTGCTCAAGAATTACAAACGAGTGGCGGCGGCAGAAGGCGCCGGAACAGGAGCCGGGGGAATCATACTGGGTATAGCGGATTTTCCCGCCCTGATCGCTATTAAGATGAAATTTCTTTTCGAACTTGCTCATATCTATGGTTATTCCACTGAAAGCTATAAGGAGCGGTTATACCTGTTGTTTGTTTTCCAATTGGCCTTTTCCAGCCAGGAGAAACGCCCGGGGGTGTTCTACAACCTGGTGCATTGGGAGGAAACAGTCAAAGAATATCCGGAACTAAAAGCCATGGAACTTTTTGATTGGGAGCAGTTCCAGGTGGAATATCGGGATGCCATCGACCTGAGAAAAATGCTCCAAATGCTGCCGGGAATCGGAGCAGTGGTTGGTGCTGTAGCCAATTATGGTTTACTGGAGGATTTGGGCCATGTGGGCATGAATTGCTACCGGTTAAGGATTCTTCAGGAAAAAGGACTTATCCAAGTGGATTTATAAGCAAGTGGATTCAATAAGATGCGGCAAACAGTCTGGGGGAATTTTCATGAAATCGGTTACGGTAGCTGATTTGAAAGCGGACCCAATCGTTCAAGGCTATATCGAAGTGGGCAACAGAAATCTGGCAGCCATTGGATTTACGGAACACGGCTTGAGACATGTGGGATTGGTGTCCAATATTGCTTATAATATCCTGGAGAAATTGGGTTACTCGGAACGTGAGTGCGAGCTTGCGGCAGTAGCCGCTTATCTTCATGATATCGGCAATGTCATCAATCGAAGCGGACACGCTCAGACAGGGGCGCTGCTGTCTGCTCATATTCTGGAACGTCACGCCATGGCCCCTGAAGAAATTGCCATCGTCATTGGCGCCATTGGCAATCATGACGAAAGCGACGGCAACCCTGTCAGCAATATTTCCGCAGCATTAATCTTAGCGGACAAATCCGATGTGCACCGCTCGCGGGTAAGAAACCAGGACCCGGCCACCTTTGATATTCATGACCGTGTCAATTATGCTGTGGAACATTCATTTTTACGGGTTTACCCCAAAGATAGAGTTGCGTTGGAGATTACCATCAACACGGAAATTTGCCCCGTTATGGATTATTTCGAAATATTCTTGGCCCGCATGCTCCTTTGCCGTAGGGCAGCCAGTTTTTTAGACACTGTATTTGAACTTAAAATCAATGAAGTTAAGCTTCTTTAAAACTACGATAAAAACTACCTTTCATTGACACCGTGAATAAGCGAGGATTATAATTAGGTTTGGCATGGGCAAGTCCCAGGTAACAATTAAGGGAGGAAGTATGATGAAAAGGGGAAGTATCCTGAAATTAACAGCAGCCTTATTGCTGATCGTCATCGCCGTAGTATTCTCAATTCAGCCCCTTACGGATTCAGAAAGGGGAATTTCGTTAGGACTTGACCTGCGCGGAGGAGTTCACCTCGTCCTGCAAGCTGAACCTGGACCTGACGGTGCAGCTATTACAGCGGATGATGTGGAAAAGGCTAAAAGCATCATTGAGAAACGGGTCAATGAGATGGGGCTGTCTGAGCCGGTCATTCAGGCTGATTTAGATAAGAAGCGGATTATTGTGGATTTAGCCGGAGTTCAGGACCCGGATAAAGCGGTAGAAGCTTTAAAGACGACAGCAAAACTCACTTTTAAAGATCCGCAAGGCAATGTGGTCATTGAAGGAGGGGATTTGAAAGATGCCCGTGCGGGACAGGGAGAACGCAGTTATGTGGTTCATCTCACCTTCTCTCCGGAAGGAGCAAAGAAATTTGCAGATGTGACCAGCCGTAATATTGGTCAAAACATTGGCATTTACTTAGATGATCAGCTACTGCAAAATCCTCAAGTACAGGCTGCCATTACCAATGGCCAGGCTGAAATCACCGGGTATGCATCTCTGGAAGAAGCTGCTCAATATGCAGTCTTGCTTCGTTCCGGCGCATTGCCTGTAAGCTTAAGCATTGAAGAGAAACGTACTGTGGGAGCTTCGCTGGGTGTAGACTCCCTGAATAAGAGTATCAATGCCGGTATTGTAGCTTTAGTATTTATTCTTTTATTCATGCTGGTGCTCTATCGTCTCCCCGGACTTGTCGCGAATATCTCTTTGATTGTCTTTACCTTAATTGTGTTGTGGGCCTTGAAGGGATTTGGCGCCGTTCTGACCTTGCCGGGCATAGCGGGGATACTTCTCTCCATCGGCATGGCGGTGGATTTAAACATTATTATTTATGAGCGGATTAAAGAAGAGCTGCGCCTGGGCAAATCCCTGCGCGCCTCTGTGGAAGCCGGCTTCAGCCGCGCCTTTCTGACCGTCTTTGACTCTAATATTACCACCTTATTTGCAGCGGCAACCCTCTTTTTCCTGGGCACAAGTTCCATTAAAGGATTTGCCATAACCTTGGGTATCGGTATTTTTGCCAGCCTCTTTACGGCCATTACCTTTACCCGGATGCTTTTACGCTGGATAGTAGGTATTAATCCGCGCATGAATACAGCTTGGTTTGGCGTGAAAAGGGAAAACGATGCTTCCGGAAAGAAAACCGGGGAAGCAACGCCTGCGACTCAGGCAGCTACCTATGAAGATGTTAAGGCATCCATGCCTTTCTATTTCAATGTAGTGAAACGCCGGTATATCTGGTTTGCTCTATCCTTAATTATGATTGCCGTCAGTTTGGGCTCCCTCTTCACTCAGAAGCTGAATCTGGGAGTGGACTTTACCGGCGGCACCATGCTTGATATGAAATTCAGTCAGCAGGTTACCCAGGAAAAGATCACCCAGGCTATGGAATCCGTAGGTCTGGAAGGACCGGTGGTGCAGCTTTCCGATAATGATACGTCGGCTTTGATCCGGACCTCTGCCTTGGAAGAAGACAAGCGCAACGAATTGCTCACCGCCCTGCAGACTCAGGTAGGAGATTTTGATAAGGAATCCCTGAAAGAAGACAAGGTCGGACCGGCTATCGGCCAGGAGCTGACCGAGAACGCTTTCTTATCTCTGGCTATTGCAGCAGTCTTAATGCTGGTGTATATTGGCTTCCGCTTCCAATTTGCTTATGCTGTATCGGGAATTTTGGCTCTGGTGCATGACGTGATCATCACCGTAGGGATATTCTCCCTGTTCCAATGGGAAATCGATGCGACCTTTGTAGCCGCTATCCTGACCATCTTCGGATATTCCATCAATGATACAGTGGTTATTTTTGACCGAATCAGAGAAAATGAACCTCGCCTAAAACGAGGGGACAGCTATGAGGACATGGTGGATAAATCCGTCTGGCAGATGATGGGGCGTTCGATCAAAACCGTCCTGACGGTTCTCATTTCCCTGCTGGCAATTTATATCCTCGGCGGCGAATCAACCCAAGGATTTGCCTTAGCCATGCTGATTGGTGTCATAGCCGGAGCTTATTCTTCCGTCTTTAATGCCAGCCAGATTTTGGTCGAGATTAAAAAAAGAATGAAGCCGAAAAGGGGCGGTAAGGCTGCCCGCACGAAAGCATAATCTTCGGCTTTTGCATAATCTAATATAAACCTAAAAATTCCGGGCTGGCTCCCGGAATTTTTATTACACCGGCAGAAGGCGGCTGATAAATTTGTTCCTGGATTTATAATATTATATAGTGCATTTTTTTCTATTCTGTACTATAATACATTCTAAATAGAAAATAAAGGAGGAGTGGGCATGAGGATGTCGGGAGCTCAAGCTGTCATTGAATGCTTGAAGCAAGAAAATGTGGAAATCGTTTTCGGATATCCTGGGGGTGCGGTCTTGACGCTTTATGATGCGCTTTATGAGACCCAGTTTCCTCATATATTGACTCGTCATGAACAGGGTGCGGTCCACGCTGCAGATGGCTATGCCCGATCGACTGGAAAAGTGGGGGTATGTATTGCCACCTCTGGACCGGGAGCTACGAACTTAATTACCGGGATCGCCACAGCTTATATGGATTCCATTCCCATGGTGGCCATCACAGGCCAGGTGGCAGTTTCTCTGATCGGGCGGGATTCCTTTCAGGAAGCTGATGTAACAGGAATTACCACGCCGATTACCAAGCATAACTATCTTGTCAAAGATGTCAGTGAATTGCCCAGAGTGTTTAAAGAGGCTTTCCATATCGCCCGGACAGGCCGACCCGGCCCGGTCTTGATCGACGTTGCCAAAGATGTGTTTGCTAAGGAGCTGGACTTTCACTACCCTGATAACGTCCACTTGCGGGGATATCGCCCGATTTTTGAAGGGGACGCTCAGATCATTGCCCAAGTCGCTGAAGAACTGAGCAAGGCCCAAAGACCGCTGCTCTTTGTGGGTGGCGGGGTAAATCTGGCCGATGTTTCTCCAGCCTTAAGGGAGTTTGTAGAATACACCCGCATCCCTGTCATAAGCAGTCTTATGGGCTTAGGCTGTATTCCTGATCAACACCCGCAGAATTACGGTATGGTGGGCATGCACGGAACCTATGCTGCCAACATGGCGACCACCCATGCGGATTTGCTGATTGGCCTGGGCGTGCGTTTTGACGATCGGGTCACGGGCCTTGTGGCGGATTTTGCCTCAAAGGCGAAAGTGATTCATTTCGATATCGATCCTGCTGAGGTTAATAAGAATATTATCGCCAATATTCGTGTTGTAGGGGATTTAAAGTGGTCCATACCGGCTCTGTTGAATCAAGTGAAAGAGAGAGCTGCGGAAACATGGATGGGGTCCAATAGGGAATGGAAAAAGCAACTGGATGAATGGCGGGAGGATAATCCCCTGACTTATCTTCCCCGGGAAGGAATGATTATGCCTCAGCATTTAATCCAGCGAGTCAGCCATTTTGCGGCAGAGGATGCTGTCGTCGTTACGGATGTCGGGCAGCACCAGATGTGGGCCAGCCAATTTTATGAGTATAAACGCCCCCGGACGTTGCTCACCTCCGGTGGTTTGGGAACCATGGGATACGGGCTGCCCGCGGCTTTGGGAGCCCAAGTGGGATGCCCCGGCCGCCAGATTGTCTGTTTTTCGGGTGATGGCGGTTTTATGATGAACTGTCAGGAGTTGTCGACGTTAGCAGATTTGGACTTGCCGGTCAAGGTATTTATTCTTAATAATCAGGTCCTCGGTATGGTAGCCCAATGGCAGCGGATGTTCTATAATGGACATTACTCCCACACTACCCTGAAAGGGCGTACGGATTTTGTGAAACTGGCGGAAGCGATGGGTGTCACCGGCTTGAGAGTCACGGAACCGCAGGATGTTGACATGGCTATTCAAAAGGCTTTCGCAATCAAAGGGCCTGTAGTCGTGGAGATTCGGATTCCTGCTGACGAAAATGTACTGCCCATGGTTCCGGCGGGAGGGCGTCTTGACCAAATGATTATGGGAGGGTAAGGCATTATGAGACATACATTAGCCGTGTTGGTTGAGAATCGCCCCGGAGTATTGACTCATATCTCAGGATTAATCAGCCGGAGGGCCTTTAATATTGAAAGCATTGCCGCAGGGTATACGGAGGAACCCGATACCACACGCATCACGGTTGTTGTTCAGGCTGATGAAATGGAACTGGAACAGGTGGTCAACCAGCTTTCCAAACTGGTCGATGTGATTAAGATAACGAATTTAACCGCAGCGGATTCCATTCAAAGAGAGCTGGCTATGATTAAAGTGAAGGCCAGCAGCGAGACCCGTTCCGATATTGTGGATATTGTCGATATTTTCCGTGCCAAAATCGTCGATGTGAACCGTGAGACGATGGTTATTGAATTGACAGGAGAAGAAACCAAGATTGACGCTCTTTGTGAAGTCCTTAAGGATTACGGTATTATTGAAATTGTCAGGACTGGAAAAATAGCTTTGTCACGGGGACCTATCCCAGCAAAACATGGATAACCCGGAATGATAGTTAAGCCAAATTACCAATCGGTTGGTAATTTGGCTTTTTAAATGTCGGAAAAAGAGGTGGATCGAGTGGCTGTAGAGAATATTCAATCAAGTGGAAAGGGAGAGCGGCATCTAGTTTATAATGCTCAGAGGAGTTGGGGATATGAATCATGTGAAGAGCAAATATATCTATTTATTCTTTGTTATTACTGTTCTAACCACTCTGGTCATCCTTGGCTGTTCGTCAAGGCCCAATGAAGCGCCAGTACCGCAAAAACCTACTATCAATGAGGAAATTCAAAACCAAGAACCAAGGGAAGAACAAGAACCCATCGAAAAGGAGAGCGATAAGGATGTGAGCCCTCCTGAAGCCGATAATCCATTAGAGTCAGGAAATGACCCTTTAGAATCTTTGGAGCCTACACAGCCTTTACCGCCTGCATCGCTTTCACCAGCCTTAAAATCGCCTATCCCTATACTCTATTATCATTCCATCGACTATGAAGAGGGCAATGAGCTGAGAGTACCTCCTGAGGAATTTGAAGCTCATATGGAGCACCTTTCCCAAAACGGCTATGAGAGCGTTACCCTGGATGATCTCTATCAGTATTTTTATGCAGGGAAGGACCTTCCGGAAAAGGCTTTTGTCTTGACCTTTGATGATGGTTACGAAGATAATTATATTCACGCTTTTCCTATTGCGGAGAAGTATGGATACAGCGGAACGGTTTTTGTAGTGACAGAATGGATTGGGGGAAAAGGATATTTAAACCGGCAACAATTGCTGGAAATGAACCAGGCCGGTTGGCAGATTGAAAGTCATACTGTGACCCATCCTTATTTGGATAGTATTTCTACAGAACAAATCAAAGAGGAGCTCCTCACTTCCAAAGAGGTTCTGGAAGAGTTGCTTGGTAAGCCGAAAGTCGCTTTTGCTTATCCCTATGGAGTCTATGACTCTTCCATTATTGAATTATGCCGGGAAACAGGATATAAAATGGGGCTGACCATAGACAGAGGGTGGGCCGGACCAGAGGATCCCTTTCGAATGAAGCGCGTCTATTGCTATGCTCAGATGGGCCTTGATGAGTTTAGGAGAAGGGTTGAAAATGCCAACTATTAAGTTTAAATAATAACTCAAAGAACGATGGGAAATTTTACAAAATAATATGACGGACATCTCACATATTTGGAGAGCGGACATATCTTGTAATGTAACCAGATATTACCAACTCGAAAGGGGGATAAGAATATGGCATTCGGAGCAGGTGGAGCTTGCGGACCTAACTATTTACAAGGAATCGCGGTGGTTGTAGTAATCATTCTCTTATTGATCGCAATGGGTATCGTATTCTAAAGATTTTATGAATTTAAAGGAGGGTACTTTATGTACGGTTTAGGATATGGAGCAGGTTTTGGCGGCGGCGCTGGCTTTTGCGGCGGCGGCGGAAACTGGGGTGTTGGCGCAGGCATCATTGCTATTGCCATCTTGATTCTTATCGCTTTGGGCGTAATCTTCAACTAATAAAACCAGATCTGCACAGTGAGCCTCCTCATTCGAGGGGGCTTTTTCGCACTTTGCGGCCGATGAGCGGCGCGGGCGTGGGATATGCTGAGCATGCAAGAAAAGCCGTGGAGATATCCAGCGGCCTTTCTTGATAGTACTTATAATGAAGCTTATAAGAAGAACAAGAAATAAGAAGCACTAAGAAGGCTGAGCCCTGGAGCGGTTTACCACCACCAGCGACGCCGCCAACCAAACCAACCAAACCAGGGGAACCCGAAACCAAAGCCCCACCAGGGGAAACCCCACCAACCCCACATAGTCCAATTCCTCCCTTAAAAAGATTTGTTAGTGTCAATACAAGATATGCATAAATGGTGTAATATGCCAATTGTCCAGGAATATATTTCCTGTCAGGTTTATTTACCATAATACGGGAGATACTAATTCAAAATGCTGATTAGAAAGGGGGGCGGGCCTTGGCCTTTGTGGTTCTGATCTTATTGGAATGGTTGCTCTTGCTGGCGGCCGCATCGGTGTTCATAGGTGGAATCCGGGGGGCCTTGGTTGCAGCACTCATCTTAAGCGGAATAGTTTGGTATACACATCCGGATAATTTTTGGTCGCTGGAAGTCCCCTTTTTAATCGGGGCATTAATAGGCATAGGTGTGCTTTGGTATTTTGTAAAAAAAGCGGGGCAAAGCAGTATCGTGGCAGGTTTAGCCGGAGGGATAGCCAGTCTGGTTATCTTTGGCGCTTTTTTCACCCCTCTTTTGGCAGTAATCGTTTGGGCTTTAGTTGTAGGTACAGGGTTAATTCCTAAGATTAAGCTGAAAGAAGTGGCGTGGGGAGTTTCGCCGATGCTCTGGCGTGCGTTGCTGGGGATATTGTGTATTGTCATAGGCAATTTGATGATTTGAAAATGCGATATTTTTTTCTTGTCATTATTAATCAATTTTGTTATTCTGAAATAAGTTAATGTCAAAATTCTTTGGACTGACAGCGGCTCGGATGGAGGACTTCACTGAGAAGTCCTTTTTATATTAATAATAAATATCCACAAAAGTGGCAGGGATAAGCTATAATATTGCCTATGGAGGTGGAGCATGACCAAAAGAATATGGACAAAACCACAACCCCTTCCTGGGTTTAAAGATAGTAGAAGCCCGCTCCCCCAACGGTTAGGGATTACTCCGGTAGTGGCAGACATTCTCAGGCAGCGGGGCATCGAGGCAGAGGAGGAAATCATGGAATTTCTCAGACCTTCTTTGCTTAATTTAAATTCTCCGTTTGCCTTTCGAGAAATGGCTAGGGCTATTGAGCGTTTAGAGCTGGCACGGGCTCAAGAAGAAAAAATCCTTATCTACGGCGATTATGACGTTGATGGGGTAACCAGCACGGCTTTGCTCTATAAAGTATTGACAGATTTGGGGTTTAAGGCGGTCGCCTATATTCCCAGCAGGATGGACGAAGGCTATGGCTTACATAAGGATGCTATAACAAAAGCTTTGCAAGCCAATGTGAAGGTGATGATCACTGTGGATTGTGGCATTACCGCCGTGGAGGAAGTGGAGTATGCTCGGTCTCAGGGGATAGATATTATCCTTACCGACCATCATGAGCCGCCGGATAGTCTGCCTCAAGCTTATGCCATTCTGAATCCCAAGGTTAAGGATTCAGGATATCCTTTTCGGGACTTAGCCGGAGTAGGAGTAGCGTTTAAGCTGGCTCAGGCCTTGTTGGAGAGGTTAGAAGAGGGAAAATCAGGTGCTTATGCGGTCCTGGAAATCTTAGATTTAGCAGCTTTAGGTACCATTGCTGATCTTGTCCCCTTAACCCATGAGAACCGTACCATTGTGGCCTATGGCTTACGCCAGATGGAGAATACCATTCATTTGGGACTGCGTACTCTTCTTGAGGAGTGCGGTCTGTGGGGAAAACCGCTTAAAGCCGGGCAAATCGCCTTTATGGTGGCGCCGCGCATTAATGCTGCAGGCCGCATGGATAGTGCCCGGGCCGGATTGGAGCTGTTGCTCACAGGTCACGAAGAACGGGCTGTTGAGTTAGCACGGTTTTTGAGCCGGGAGAATACCTTGCGCCAGGACACCGAAAAGGAAATCTTTGCTGAAGCGGTGGAGATTTTGGAGAAAAACCCTATGCCACGGGTGATTGTTTTATCAGGAAAGAACTGGCATCATGGGGTCATCGGCATCGTGGCCTCCCGCTTGGTGGAGCGCTACTATCGCCCGGTTTTCCTTATTGCTGAGGAAGAGGAGATTGGGAAAGGGTCCGCCAGAGGGATTGGGGGCTATCATGTATTGGATGAGCTCAAGGCTCAAGCAGAGTTGTTGGAGAAATTCGGCGGACATAGCCAGGCCGCCGGCTTCTCGTTAAAACTGGAAACTATCCCCCTGCTTCGGGAGGCTTTGAATCAGGCGGCCTTACACCTTCCTGAGGAGATGTTCTATGAACGGATTCGTGTGGACCAATGCGTCCCTTTGGAAGTTCTTGATGCCTCTTTGCTGCATGATTTGGAACATCTGGCCCCTTTTGGATTTGGCAACCCCAGCCCGGTGCTGGCCGGAAGGGATTATCCCCTCTATATGGCCGACACGGTGGGCAAAGACCATGCTCATTTAAAGTGTATGTTCGGACCCCAAGGGGAATGGGAAGGAATAGCCTTTCGCAAAGGGGAAGAGTTAGCCAATATTTTGGGTTCGGCAACGGTGGATGTTGCTTTTGGTTTGGATTGGAATACCTTTCGTGGCGCCCAGAGTATTCAGCTGATGATCAAAGATATTCAGCCCCAAGCCTCATGGCAGGAGGAGCATGACCGATTCCTGGCCGGGCAGGAGATTGCCTTGGGTCAGGAGGAAACGGCTGCAAGTGGCCTATATCCTCAAGAACTGGAAATTATGGATTGGCGAAGCAAAAATCGGGAAGAATGGAGCAAAACCCTGGAAAGCCGGGGGGACTCCGTTGCTCTTTGGGATTTTACCGGGATAAGCCCTCAAGGGCCAGACGCAGATCACCGGGCACCATGGGCTGTAGTCATAGGGGTTCCTCCATCGTGGCAAAGGGTTGCGGATATGATCAGGCAGGTCCGGAACAGCGGTGGACAAAGAGTGATTCTGGCTGAGAGTCAGATTGATCCACTGGTTTTGAAGGAGCGAACGGGTTATTTATCCCGGGAAGATCTTGTCCAAATGTACAGAGTATTATATGATTTGGCTATTAAGAATAATCCGTTTATTTGGGTGGCAGAGGAAATTCCCCTGTGGCAAGCACGAGCGGGATTAAAGATCTTTGAAGAACTGAATTTGTTCCGCTGTCTGCGCCATAAATCCGATACCATCCATATCGAGTGGATCCCAGCCCGGAAGAAGCTGGATCTGGAGGGGGCGCTGCGTTTCCGAGGAGCTAAAAGCCGCTGGGAGGAAGCCATGGTTTTTAAAGAAGAATATTGTACGATGCCTTGGCCGGAGTTCCAGAAAAAGCTGGGCCAGTACTAAAAAAGAAGGAAGCAATGAAAGGTGTGAAGGCATTGGATTTTGATAAGTACATACGCGTTATTGACGATTTCCCCAAACCCGGTATTTCCTTCAAGGATATTACTACCCTGTTAAAGGATGGAGAAGCTTATCGGGCAGCGGTTGATGCCATCGTTGAGCGGGTCAGGGAATCTCAACCGGATCTGATTGTGGGACCGGAAGCCCGCGGCTTTTTGCTGGGAGCTCCGGTAGCTTATGCCTTGGGCATTGGCTTTGTTCCGGTGCGTAAACCGGGCAAACTTCCGGGTAAAACAGTGAGCGAAACCTATGAACTTGAATATGGTAGTGATACGTTAGAAGTTCACGCTGATGCCATTCAACCGGGACAACGGATCGCGATTGTCGATGATTTGCTGGCGACCGGCGGCACGACTTCCGCCACAGCCCGTTTAATTGAAAAGACCGGCGCCCAGGTGGCAGGAATGAGTTTTTTGATTGAATTGGGCTTTCTGGAAGGCCGTAAGAGACTGGAAGGGTATGAGGTATTTTCTTTAATTAAGTATTAAAAGCGGTCACAAGAGAGGAGCAGGGTAATGACGATAAGCGAGCTCATGGAAAAATTGCATAAAGCGTCTCCAGAAGGGATCAAGCTTGTGGAGAAAGCTTATTCCTTTGCTGAAGAAGCTCACCGTGGGCAGCTTCGCAATTCAGGAGAAGAATATATTCAGCATCCTCTGGAAGTGGCCAAGATCCTCTTGGAACTGGAAATGGATGAGGCTACCATTGCGGCGGCTTTCCTCCATGATGTGGTGGAAGATACCCATTACACCAACGAAGATATAGAAAGAGAGTTTGGCTCTCAAGTAGCTATCCTGGTCGATGGTGTCACGAAGCTGGGGCGAATCGAGTACAAGAGCAAGGAAGAGCTTCAGGTTGAAAACCTGCGCAAGATGTTCCTGGCTATGGCTAAGGATATTCGGGTGATTTTAATCAAGCTGGCGGATCGTCTCCACAATATGCGGACGCTGAAATTTCATTCTGAAAAAAAACAAAAGGAAATCGCTCTGGAAACCCTGGAGATTTTCGCTCCTTTGGCCAACCGGCTGGGTATTTTCCGGATTAAATGGGAGCTGGAGGATTTATCTTTCCGCTACTTAAAACCTCAAGAGTATTATGACTTATCGGAAGGAATCGCTTTAAAACGGGCAGAACGGGAAGTACAGATCAATGAAGTCATCAGCCAGTTATCCAAGCGCCTGGCCGAAGTAGGCATCAAAGCGGATATATCAGGCCGCCCCAAGCATTTTTACAGTATCTACCGGAAAATGATCAATCAGCACAGAGAACTCAGCGAAATCTACGATTTAACAGCGGTCCGGGTGATCGTGGATTCTGTGAATGATTGTTATGGTGCCCTGGGAATCATTCATACGATGTGGAAGCCTTTGCCCGGCCGGTTTAAGGACTATATCGCCATGCCCAAGCCTAATATGTATCAGTCTTTGCATACCACGTTGGTGGGAGCCCATGGGGAACCTTTTGAGATCCAGATTCGTACCTGGGAAATGCATCGTACTGCGGAATACGGTATTGCCGCCCATTGGAAGTATAAAGAAGGTGCCGGCAAACCCGTCGGCGGTAATTTTGAGCAGAAGCTGTCCTGGCTGCGGCAGATGTTGGAGTGGCAGCATGATTCCCCGGATGCCGGGGAATTCATGGAATCACTCAAAATAGACCTGTTTGCCGATACGGTTTTTGTCTTTACGCCCAAGGGAGATGTGGTGGAGCTGCCGGCGGGCTCCTGTCCGGTTGACTTTGCCTACCGGGTTCATACGGATGTAGGGCACCGCTGTGTAGGGGCTAAGATTAACAGCCGCATTGTCCCGCTGGAAACCAAATTGGCCAATGGGGATATTGTGGAGATTCTGACTTCCAAGCAGAGCAATGGACCCAGCCGGGATTGGCTGTCTTTCGTAAAAACATCTCAGGCGAAAAACAGAATTCGTGGGTGGTTTAAGAAGGAAAAGCGGGAAGAAAATATTGTCCGCGGCCGGGAGGGAATCGAGCGGGAGGTGCGGAAGCTTGGCCTGGATCCAGCTCAAGTGCTTAAATCCGATCTTCTCTTAAAAATCGGTAAATCTTATAATATAACTAATGTGGAAGATCTCTATGCCGCCATGGGAGACGGCGCCGTTACCGTGAATAAGGTTCTGGTGCGCTTAAAGGAAGATTTGACCAAGGATGAACGGGAACGGCTTCAGTTGGAGGCCCTGCAGCAGGGAGAAGGTAAGCCTTCCAGTGGCTATGGGAAGGCGAGCCAAGGGGTAAGGGTCAAGGGTGTGGACAATATTCTTGTGCGCTTTTCCCGTTGTTGTAATCCTTTGCCCGGAGATGATATTGTTGGTTATATTACCCGGGGCAGGGGGGTCTCCATCCATCGCCGGGAGTGTGATAATGTCAAAGCTCATTCTCAGGAGGAGCAAGCCCGGATGGTGGAAGTGATTTGGGATACGGAAGTAGAATCCATTTATCCGGTGGATTTGGAGATTTTCGCTTTAGACCGGCCGCGGCTGGTTACCGATGTGATGAATGTGGTGATGGAGACCCGCACGAATATCTTGGGGATCAATGCCCGGGTGGCCAAAGATAAGAATACCCATATTCAACTGAGTATTGAGATTCGCAATTTGGGACATTTGTATAATGTGATGCAGAAAATCCGGCGGGTTAAAGATGTCACATCTGTGGAACGGGTACATTTAGGAGGGCGTTAAGTTTGCGCAGTGTTGTTCAGAGAGTGACCCAGGCCTCCGTTACTGTGGAGGGAGAGGTCGTTGGCCGGATTGGAGCCGGATTGTTGGTGCTTTTCGGAGTGGGCCGGGGAGATACAGAAGCGGATCTGAACTGGATGGTGGATAAAATTGCCGGACTTCGGCTTTTTGAAGATGGAGAAGGGAAGATGAATCGCTCGGTTCAGGATGTCGGGGGCGAAATCCTCATGGTCTCTCAATTCACCCTTTATGGAGATTGCCGCAAAGGCAAACGCCCCAGCTTTTCCACGGCAGCACCTCCCGAGACGGCTGGAGAGCTTTTCCAGCAGGCCGTGGCAAAAATGCGGGGCTATGGGCTTCATGTGGAAACAGGGGTTTTTCAGGCTGAGATGCAGGTAGCCCTGGTCAATGATGGACCGGTGACCTTGCTTATCGATAGTGAGAAGAATTTCTAAGTTCAATGAGAAAGCATAGATTAGGATGGAGGGATGGACATGATTGAGTGTCGCGCGGTAGGAGCTATGGGGGCTAACTGTTATCTGGTGAGCTGCCCTGAGACCAAGAAGGCAGCCCTTATCGATCCGGGAGCCAATGGGTCCGGAATTCAGGAATGGGTGGATGAGAAAGGGGTTCAGGTGGAATATATTCTGCTTACTCATGGGCACTTTGATCATATCGGTGCGGTGGATAAATTGCGTGAACTTTATCAGGCCAAGGTAGGGATTCATAAAGAAGATGCCGTGATGCTGACCAGCGGTGCCCATAACCTTTCCCGAATGCTGGGAAGATCCTATGAGTTTAAGCCGGCGGATTTTCTGCTGGAAGATGGTCAGGTACTGCAGGTGGGGAATCTGAATCTTACCGTGATCGCTACACCTGGGCACACCCTGGGTGGGGTCTGCTTCCTGACTTCTGAAGGGTTGCTCAGCGGCGATACTCTGTTCGACGGTTCCATTGGACGAACGGATTTTCCCGGCGGGTCTTATGATGAATTGATTAAATCCGTGGTGAAGAAACTGCTTGTGCTGCCGGAGGACACTAAGGTGTACCCTGGTCATGGACCGGAGACCACGATCGGGAGGGAAAAGCGGGAAAACCCGTTTTTGCAATGAAAATAGTTTTAAGAAGCCATACTTTATCCCGCTCCGAACTGGAAGCGGGTCTTTCCTTAAGCCGGGCCTTTTTCCCTGAGGCACAGATCGAAGTTGAGGACTTAAGCGGAGAAAATAATGCCGCCGGCTGCGGGGTGGGGATTATTCACATTGATATTCATTATCCCGATACTCCCTGGCAGATTGAAGGGAATTTTAGGGGTTTTAGCTGCGGGACCAAGTTAGGGTCTGGCAAAAGCTCGGTTATTCTCAATGAGGAGCAAATAAAATTTATTTTGTCCCATCCTTATGCAGGAAAAGAAGATAAGCGGAAGTTGTTGCTGAAGAGGGGGCTTTTCGCTCTCCTTGTCCAGGTGGCAGGGCACACTCCCCCCTGGGGAATCTTAACGGGAATTCGCCCCAGTAAAATTCTTCATCGCTTAAAAGAGGCAGGATACTCTTCTGGAGAGAGAGCGGCATCACTGGGGGAAGTGTATGCTATTCGTGAGGATAAGTCACAATTGCTTCAGGAAGTGGTGGACATTCAACAGCCCTTTCTGGAAGATATGAAAAGCCATCCCCAGGATGTAGCTGTATACATAGGGATACCCTTTTGCCCTACCCGCTGCTCCTATTGCTCCTTCCCTGCCTATTCGTTAAAGCAGGGCAGAGAGCCTCTGGAGCATTATCTGCAGGGGTTAGGGGAAGAAATCAGGACGGCAGGAGCATGGATGAAGGCTGGAGGACTCACAGCCGACTCCCTTTATCTGGGCGGAGGAACTCCCACTATACTCACGATTCGGGAGATGGAGCGCCTGATCGCTTTAATGATGACTCATATTCCCCATAGAGAGGCTGGGGAATTTACAGTAGAGGCCGGGCGGCCCGATACCTTGTCTGAAGGGAAACTTTTGGCTCTCCGTGCCAGCGGTGTCAATCGGTTGAGCGTCAATCCTCAAACCATGCATAATCGAACTCTGCAACGGATCGGTCGTGCCCATACTGTGGAAGATATAATTAAAGCCTATGAACTTGCCCGTGAGATTCCGGGCTGGGTGATCAATATGGACTTGATTATGGGGCTGCCTGGAGAAGGGGCTAAGGATATCCAGGAGACTTTAGAGAGGATCAGGGCCCTGGAACCTGATAACCTTACCGTCCATGCCTTAGCTATTAAACGAGGCTCTAAAGAGCATGAGCAGGGCTCAACACAAAATCTGGGCAAGGAGTTGGAGGGGATGCAGGAAGCCGTCATGGCCGCTGTCCGCTCTATGGGGATGGAGCCCTATTATCTCTACCGTCAAAAGCATATCGCCGGCAATCTGGAGAACATCGGCTTTGCCAGGCCCGGCTTGGCATGCCGTTATAATATTGGGATCATGGAAGAGCGCCAAACGGTTATCGGCCTGGGAGCAGGGGCTTCCAGCAAAATCGTTGATCCCAGGGATTTTTCCCTGGTCAGTTTTCATCATCCTGCTAACTGGCAGGTTTACCTGAAGCGATGGCGGGAGACTCAAAGGAAGAGAGAGGAAGCAGAAAAATCTTTGGCTAAACATTTACCTCCGCTTTACTAAGTCATTCATGGGCTATAATCAAGCATTTACATTCCGACGCTATAATCAAAACAAGACTATGACTAATGGCTTGTTCTGAGTCATCGGCCAGGATGAAGTGAAGGAGGCTTGATTATGAAGATTTGTGTCGTCGGCGCAGGATATGTGGGCTTGGTCTCAGCCGCGATTCTGGCTGACTGGCAGCATGATGTGGTATGCGTTGATCACAATGAACAAAAAATTGAGGACCTTTTGGCTGGTAAGCTGCCGATCTTTGAGCCGGGGCTTCAGGAATTGGTGGAACTTAATAGGCGCAGGCAATATCTGCGCTTTACTGCAGAAATGGCGGAGGCACTGAGGGGATGTGAGATGATCATCGTCGCCGTGGGAACTCCCCCTGCCGAAAACGGACATCCTAATCTGGAAGACTTTTGGGCGGTAGTCAAAAGTTTCAGGGAGAATGTGGGCAATAATGTGATCGTCATGATCAAAAGCACTGTGCCGGTGGGAACCAGTGAGGCGGTTTCCCTGTATTTAAATGAAAAGGTCAGTTATAAATTTTCCGTAGTCTCTGCACCGGAATTCTTGCGTCAGGGAACAGCCGTCCATGACTTTCTTCATCCCGACCGTCTGGTTGTGGGCTGTATGTCACCGGAAATCAGGGAGCAAATGAAGGAACTGTTTCAGCCCTTGGACTGTCCTAAAGTTTTCACCGACTGGCATAGTGCGGAGATGATTAAATATGCCTCCAACAGTTTTTTGGCCTTAAAAATTTCTTATATCAATACTATTGCTAATTTATGTGAAGCTTTGGGAGGCAATATTCAGGATGTGGCCGCAGCGGTCGGTCTGGACCACCGCATTGGTCAGGCTTACCTGAAGCCGGGAGTGGGCTTCGGGGGTTCCTGTCTGGCTAAAGATACCCAGGGGCTGATCGCTCAGGGTGAGGTTCACGGTGTTAATGTCTGGATGTTCAAGGATGTGCTGGAGGTCAACTATGAGCAGCGGGTACACATTGTTCAGCGGCTGACTGAGGTGCTGGGCAACCTGAAGGGCAGAAAAATCGCCATCCTGGGTCTGGCCTTCAAAGCCAATACGGATGATCTCAGGGACGCTCCTTCGGTAACGATTATTGCCCAGATTATCAAACTGGGAGGACTGGTCAAAGTCTATGATCCCGTTGTGGATAGTTCGAGCTTGCCTAATATCATTTCTGTAAGTACTGCGGACAATCCCTATGCAGCATGTCAGGGTGCCGATGCCGTAGTTGTGCTGACGGAATGGGAGGAATTCCTGGATCTTGATCTGAAGCGTCTGCAAAAGAGCATGAATGCCCCTGTATTTATTGACGGGCGTTATCTCTTTGAACGGAAAAGATTGCTGGAGGCAGGCTTTTTCCTTCCCGAGCGGCCCTCTTTCAATGAGTGGCCTGTCGTGCAAAGCATGATTTCAGCCCGTTAAACTCGAAAAATCTGACCACTCGGGGTGGGAGCTGCTCATATATTTAATCTGCCGTATGGTAAAAGCGTGTTGCGGATACTCACTATGTAATCCCAACACGCTTTTATGCGCAATTAAACAACTCCCTAGGCTGTCTGAACCGTATCACTGTATTTATCCAGTACAAATCTGTAATCCCCGAGCAGCCGGTCAAAAATAGTGTTCCAGGACTGAGACGATGCATGGGCGAGAGCATTAGCGGCAAGTGCTTCTCTGAGTTCGTCCTGATCAGCCAGCCTGATCATCGCCTCCGCCAGACTTGCTTCATCCCGGGGGGCACACAGCAAGCCGTTCTGCCCGTCAACAACATTATCGGTAACGCCGCCGCTTCTGACCGTAATTACCGGCAGACGGGAGGCCATGGCTTCCAGAACCACATTGCCGAAGGTCTCCGTACTTGAAGGAAAGACAAAGGCATCACAGGAAGCGTAAAGGGAGGACAGTTCCGCTCCCTGGAGGTAGCCGGTAAAAAGGACATTCCCGTCGGACTGCTCACGCATATCCTGGGCATAGGGTCCGTCCCCGGCGATGATGAAGCGGATTTTCTCCTGGTGGGTTTGGTTCACCTGCTTAATGCTTTGGGTCAGGATATCGAGGTCTTTCTCCGGGGCAAGGCGGCCTACGTAGAGGAAGAGCAGTTGTTGGGGCCGGCTGATGAAGCGGCGGCGAATCTCTTCACGGCGATGATGCGGGCTGAATCTGACAGAGTCCACTCCTCTGGCCCACAGGGCCAGATTTTCGATTCCTTTGGCGGCAAGAACCTGCATGGTTGTTTGGGAAGGACAGAAATTCATCGCACAGGAATTATGGAACCACTGGAACAAAGCCCAGACCATTCCCTCCAGGTATTCCATTTTATAATAGCTGAGATAGGCATCGAAGTTGGTATGGAAAGAGGAGACCACGGGAATCCGGCGTTCCTTAGCATAGCGCAGGCCGGCAAGCCCGATGCCCAAGGGGTCGGTCAGGTGAATGAGGTCAGGGCGAAAACGGTCGGCAATTCCCGCAAGCTTGGTATAATTAGGCAAGGAAAGGCGGCACTCCGGGTAGAAAGGCAGGGTCACGCTTTTAAAACGGGCCACGGGGGAGGGGCAAAGACAGGTGAGACCGGAAGGCTCCTTTTCATATTGGGGAGCAAAAAAGAGGTGTTCTATTTGCCGGTTTTTCAGATAATCCCCTAACCTGCCCAGAGTATTGGTAACGCCATTGATTTGCGGCAGGTAGGTATCTGTAAAATAAGCGATTCGCAAAACCTTCCCTCCTCATAGTCCTTTTATGAAAAGTATAAAATATAAGTGCAAAAGGAGTTTTATGTATTTGTAAACTGGAGTTGAAATTTGCCCGCAAGACTATGAGTTTTAGCAGATTTTACTTAGGCTTAACCGAATCGGGCTTTTAGTTTATGATTAGTGAGCTATTTTAAGATTGACTAAGTCTCCGGGTGGCACCGGACTTTGATGGGCCGGCTCTCCGGCCGTTTTTTTATGGGCTTCAATCTGTTTAAGGAAGCAAAAAACACCTGTTGGACAGTGGAGCCCGGAGAAAAATTTTTTCTTTTTATTTACTTATGTTTAATAATGAATTAACATTAATAGTGTAATATTCTTTTATCGCCAAGGAATCACAGAAACCGGACATAGACGGTGAATTGGCAGGGGAGGGGTATTTATGTTTCATGACAGGAAAGAGAGCAGGTACAGAGATTTAAGGCGGGCGTCTGGAGAAAGATGTTCAGAGGGCCGGGCCCCCATGTCCTGGTATCGGTATCATTATTATAAGAGTGAAAGCGGGTCTCCTGACGGCAGTTAGGACTCGCTTTCATTTTTTATACTTTCAGAAAGTATAGCTTCGCTGCCTGCTTTCTTCCAGCATAAGTGCAACCAACGACTTCGCCGTTTTGAAGGCGTGACTAAAAGGAACGGCGAAGCCGGGTTTTCTATATAGGGCAACACGCAGATCAAGTCGGTGAGGAGGGCGATTATGTACAGCATCACTTACGGAGAGGTGACCTTCGAGGAAATGTATCAGCTGATCAGAAATTACACGGCTCACGGCAGCAAAATCCAATACAAGCTTGCCGTTGGGACAGACAGTCAAAATTTCTCCTATACCAAAGTCCCGATCACCATCGGGGTGCACAAGTTCATCAACGATGTGGGCCGGGGCGGGATTTTCTTCTCGGAGATCAGAAAGGTCAGGAAAATCACCAACACCAAACAGAAGATCCTCTTTGAGACCGGTCTGAGTTTGGAGTATGCTCAAAAGCTCCAGGAACGCTTTGAGAAGGATAACATCTACTGCCCTATTGCCGTCCATGTGGATGTAGGCTACAACGGCCCTACCGCCCAGTTCATGGATGAAGTGGTGGGCTGGGTCAAGTCCTGCGGCTTTCTCTGCGAGGTTAAGCCCAACTCCTATATGGCTTCCAGTGTGGCCAACAGGCTCTCTAAATAAAACAGAGTCTAACAACTCCATATTAAATCCTGACATCAAAATTGGTAAGGCGGGAGGAAGGATAATATGAAGAAAGTATTTGTACTGGATACCAGCGTTTTGCTCCATGACCCCAAGGCAATGTTCTGCTTTGAAGACAACGAGGTGGTTATCCCCTATGCCGTTCTGGAAGAGTTGGAGCATAAAAAAAGATTGCTGGACGATGTTGGGCGCCTGGCCCGTCAGGTCATCCGTTATTTGGATCAATTGCGCGAAGGGGGACAGCTTGCCCAGGGAGTTGCTCTGCCGGGGAGAGGAAGACTGAGAATTGAGCTGAACCATTCTTCAGGAACGATTCTGCCCCTTCTTTCCGATCTTTCTCTGCCGGATAACCGGATTCTCGCCGTGACCCTTAATCTGGCCAATGAAGATGAACGCCCGGTTATTCTGGTTACGAAGGACATCACGATGCGTGTCAAGGCGGATGCCCTGTCCGTCCAGACCGAGGATTTTTATAATGATAAAATGAACCTTACCCCCTTGGATGAAGAGGTTATGGTCATAAATCTTAAGGATGACGAAGCGGCCGAGCTTTATGAAAAAGGCTCACTGCCCCTGGCGGACAAGAAAGTGCCCAATAGCTGCGTTAAAGGAGTTCTCACCGATCAGATGGAGATTCCGCTCTTGGTCGCCAAGGACGGAACCAAACTGGTCAATATCTATAAGCGCAACGGTAGTTCCTGGGGCATTTTTCCCAAAAACATCGAACAGATCTGGGCGCTGCATATGCTCAACGATCCGGAAATCAAGCTGGTCAATCTGATGGGACCGGCCGGTACAGGCAAGACCTTGCTTGCTTTAGCCAGCGCTCTGGAACAGACCCTTCATCAGGAACTCTATACACGGATTCTCTGCGCCCGGCCCATCGTTCCCTTGGGCAAGGATATCGGCTATCTTCCCGGTCTGAAAGAAGATAAAGTGCGTCCCTATATGCAGCCCATCTATGACAACCTTGAATTTTTACTGCGTCCCAAAATGAGCAGGCAGCGGGATAAAAACGATGATTTCATAGTAGACAGTGCCATTGACATGCTCAGGAAAAAAGACCAGTTGGAGATCGAGGTTCTCACTTATATTCGGGGACGCAGCATCGCCAACCAGCTGATCATTATCGATGAGGCACAGAATCTGAATGCTCATGAACTGAAAACCATCATTACCCGGGCTGGAGAAGGAACTAAAATCGTGCTCTGCGGCGATCCGGATCAAATCGATCACCCCTATCTGGATAAGGAAAGCAATGGTTTGGCTTATGTGGCTTCCCGCCTGAAAGGCCAGGCTTTCTATGGTCAGGTTGTTTTAGTTAAAGGGGAACGCAGTGAACTGGCCACCCGGACGGCTGAACTGTTGTAACGGCTTGAATTTTAATAAAACTTTTATCTGAACTTTACAAAGTACTCCCCTTATCTTAATAATCCTCAGGTAAGCTAGGATTAGAAAATAGAGATAGTGCTGGGGGTAATATGTGGATACGAACCCATTATTTCATGGCTAAGTCAATTCATAGTTATATCAAGGAAAAGTATAAGGTATCGTTGCAGCTTGACCAGCTACAGTATGGCAGCATCAAACCTGACCTGCTGCCCAAATATTGGGAAGGATCTCATTATTATGAGAGCTGTTCGGGAACCTGGCTTGCGGAGGTAGCCCAGCTGCTGGGGGAGCAAAAGAAACGCTCTATCCGCAATTTCAGCGATAAACTGGGAGTAATCCTCCATTTCACGGCCGATTTTTTCTGCAGCGCCCACAACCTGCCCAACCTGAGGGAAAACATGTGGGAACATCTGCTCTACGAACTAAAGCTGGATGTGGCCTTCCGTCACTTTGAATCCTTCCGCGGAATTCAGTGCTTAAATTATGACGACCCCTACGACCTGCTCACCTGCTGCCGCCAAGATTATCTCTCCGGTCAACCGAGCCTGGAAAGAGACATTCATTATATCTATGCCGCATCCCTGAGCATTACCGACCTGCTTGTTACTCAGGCGCTGCTTCCTGTAGCCAAGCCCCTGATGCTGATCAAAAACCTGCCGGAGAGCTCCTGATTTTTCGGGAGCTTTTTTTTGCAACCACTCATTGGCAACCATAAAAAAATAACCGCTTCAGGCAAGCGGCCGCAAGGACGAGAGCGGATTCGCTCCCATCTATAGTAAAAGTAGGAAGAAGAATGTAGAAGAATGCTGTCATTAAAAGATTAACATGGAAGTATTAACTGCCAATGAATGTTATGTAAGATTAAGGTTAAATAATGCTTTGTTCATCGGACTCAGAAAGATTTTACGGAAGCTTTAGAATGGGTCCGTGCTCAATTTACAAAAGAACGATAAAATAAATGACGAGCATGGGAGGGATAATAGTGTATAAAGTCACTGAACGATTGCGCGGGGGAGAGCTTTTCACTTTCTATTGGATTAATCATGTGCTGCGTTCCTCTTTTGGTGATTGGCTGATGCCCAGGATCACTCACGCGGGAGGAGTCACCGCCAGTGTTTTGTGTTCATTGTTCCTGCTTTTGAGCAAAACGCCCTTTTGGCATCAGACCGGTGTTCATTTGGCGTCCAGCCTGCTTATAAGTCATCTGCTGGTGAATATTCTCAAGCGCTTTGTTCGCCGGCGCCGTCCCTATCAGGTCCTGGAGGGAGTATTGACTGGAATCAAGCCCCTCAAAGATGCCTCCTTTCCCTCCGGACATTCCACCGCCATCTTCTGTATGGCCACTGTGCTGGCCTTGGCAGTTCCGTCCTTATTGATTTTTTTCTATGGCTTCGCCTCAGTTGTTGCCTTCTCCAGAGTTTATCTGGGCATGCATTATCCGTCGGACATTATGATCGGTGCAAGTTTGGGGACGATAACGGCGCTGTTGATGGGGTAGAAGTTGTTTGGTTTCAGATGGATGTATCAGAATTATGATTGGACAGGCAGCTTTAGGGCTGCCTGTTTTTGGACGCAGCAACAAATGATAGTTAAGCTGCTTTCTCTGCAGACTTTGCATATCTGGTTATATATGGCATAATAAACTTAGTCAATGTAATGCTTGATGATGAGGAGTGGAAACCGATGGCTGCTGACCAAAATACCCGCGAAGTGCTGACAGATCTCAAGAAGTTATTGCTCCCGGCTATTAGCGATCGGCGCGTCAAAGTTTATCTATTGGGTTCTTGGGCACGAGGAACTGAAAAAAGAGTTCAGATATAGATATCGGGATTTTTCATCCTGCTTCACCTGGACCGGAGTTTTTTGCACAGCTTCGCGATCTTGTGGAGGAGTCAACGGTTCCTTACCGAGTGGATATTATTGATCTGGTTCATGCGGATCCGGCTTTCCTTGAGAAAGTCCATAAGGAGGGGATAGTGTGGAGCGATTAAGCCTCATGCTGTACTGATGCGTCTGTGGCTTAGTGAATTGCAAAGACGAACGGCAAATACGATGAGTGAGGAGAGATAAACAGCCTTATATAAACGGCCAGACAACCCTGCCCTGAATCATTCAGGGCAGCGGTTGTTTTTCATATACACTATCAGGAGGTATAAGCTTGCGCTATATACTTTCTAAGCATAAGGTCAACCGGCGATTTCGCCTTTTGTGGAGTGTGAAAATTAAGCTCGGCGAAGCCGGGTTTTCTTTAGCGTCTGCGAACTTTTTGCCTGGGTAAATACTCTTATCTATAGAAAGAGAGGTGGCAGAGTGGAACAAAAGATTATGAACAGGGTGAAACAGGCCCAAAACGGCGATAAAGAAGCCTTGATTCAATTGATCATGAGTCAGAAGGAGGACTATTATCGTCTGGCTTATGTTTATATGAAAAATCAGGAAGATTCCCTGGATGCGCTGGAAGATATGATTCTGAAAGTGTTTGAAAATATCAGGACGCTTAAAGATGCCGAAGCTTTTTTTAGCTGGAGCAAAACGATTTTGGTCAATTGCTGTAAACAGAATTTGCGGAAGAAGAACAAGGTCATCTTGTTCCAGGAGCTGCCTGAAGAAGCCTATGAAGAAGCGTATAGTGTACACGAAGAGCGGATGGCCTTTGAATCCTATTTAACCCCATTGAATCCACACTATCAGGAGGTTCTAAGGCTGCGGTTTTTACTGGATATGGATTATCAAACCATCGCTGATCTATTGAAAATCCCTCTGGGCACGGTGAAATCAAGAATACACACCGGATTACAAAAGCTAAAACAAAGGATGGAGGTGGAGCAGGTATGAAGAATGTTGAAGAATTGTTTGAGGAGGGCAAGGCTCAAATGGACCGCATCCAAGTGCCCGATGAACTGGAGATGAGACTGCGCAGTGCACTGGAAAAGGCGGAGGCGGAGCCGAAGCCCCTGTTCTTTTATCAACGTCAGGCCAGGCAGTTCAAGATCGCGCTGGTTCTCGTTCTCGCTCTGCTCATCGGCTTTAATTATAATGCTATAGCCTCCTACGGCAAACAGCTTTTCGGCTATGATCAGGTCATGGACGGAACTCTAAGGGAACTGAATGAGCTGGGCAAAGGGCAGCTGATCGGCAAAAGCCATACCTTTCCTAATGGGGTGTCCTTAACGGTAGACTATGTGATGCTGGACGAAAACCAACTTCTCCTTTTCTATACGGTTAAGGCCCCGGAAGGGGACGTAAGCAATGCCTTATCTCCCTTTATGTCTTTGCAGAACTTATTCGGAGAGAGCCGGTGTATAAGTTCCCAAGGGAGAATCAACGAAGAGGAGTCGGAGGCAAAATATATCGCCAGCTTTGAGCCGCCATCGATCTTGGCAAGAAAACTGACCCTTAATTTTGCTCTCAATGGGCAGGGAGTAAGTACTCCTGCTGAAATCACCTTTTCCTTGGACCGCAATACGGCTATGGGACACACTTTAAAGAAAGAGCTTAATCAAACCATTGTTGTGGATCAAACGGAACTAATACTTCAGTCCATTGTGGCTTCCCCTACCCGGACGGTGATTAAGGGATCTGCCCAGAACATTTTGGGTTTAGCCATGGATACCCTTAGTGGTGAACGCTTTAGGCCAACGGATATCAATCTCCGCTTAATTGCCAATGGAGAAGCGATAGAAGTCAAAGGGAGAGGGCTGAGTACAGATATGAAAGGCATCACCTTCCATACTAATTTTGATGCTCTGCCTGCCTCTTTACATGAGCTGAAACTGGAATTGGTGAGCTTTAGTGCGGATCATGATGTGAACCAGCAGTATAGTTTAAACAGGGAGGAGAAGCCTCAAGTCCTGGATATGCTCGGACAGCAGGTAGAGATTAATAAGCTTGAGGAAACCCATGGAGAGACTTTGCTCACTTTAACCAGTGAAGAGAGTGTGGTTCTGACTAAAGTCTATCTCCTGGCCGATGGGCAGCAGATTGCTTTAGAAGAAACCATCAATGATGATTATGTAAAAAGCTCAGACGGTACGATTAAGCATCAAAGGACTCTGCGCTTCCTGGGAACGGGGAAGGATCTCCAACTGGATGTCAGGCGGATGACCTATAGCAAAAACTATAATAAAGTGATCAATATTCCCTTAGACTAACTGAATTCGCAGCCAGGATAAAAAACGTATGAGTCGATTGCCCAGCAATGGCTGGGCAGGTTAACTGATTATTGTAAATTGGTAATTATAGAGGCATACTATGGGTGGAACTCCTCATGGATGTCTCTTTTTGTATCACTAAAAAG
Organism: Desulfitobacterium sp. LBE; assembly: GCF_007830365.1. NCBI lineage: Bacteria > Bacillati > Bacillota > Clostridia > Eubacteriales > Desulfitobacteriaceae > Desulfitobacterium > Desulfitobacterium sp. LBE. The sequence continues at coordinate 5,275,496 of NZ_VLKD01000001.1, forward strand.
TTTTTATGGAAGAAGGTCTTGCTATGAGCGATTGGTTAATTCCCTATATCAACTTTAACGGCAATTGTGAAGAAGCGGTGAAGTTCTATCAATCGGCAATAGGTGGAGAAGCGCAAATTCTCCACTACAAAGATGCCCCGGCTAATCCGGGTTTTCCCATCAGTGAGGGTAGCCAAAACCTGGTCCTGCATGCCGAGCTCAGAAAGGACGGACATGTGATTCGATTCGCGGACAATTTTCCCGGCACCCCCTTTAGCCAAGGAAACGCTATTTCCTTTGCCCTGGAATTGCCTGCTGCAGAAGAGACTCGCAGGATCTTCACCGCTCTATCCCAAGAAGGAGAAGTCGAGATGGATCTCCAGGAAACTTTCTTCAGCCCTCTCTATGCGAAATTTACGGATAAATTCGGAGTTCATTGGCAGCTTCATTGTAAAAAGTAGTCTGCTGAGCAATGATCAAGGATCGTCTGAGACTTTGGGTCAAGGAGGATCCTTTTTCCACCTGATAATGGTATAATGGCAGTATGAAGAATTCTTTTCATAAAAAGACGGGGAGGCATAGTGTGAAGGAGCCGCAAATCATTTACGAAAAAAGAAAACAGGCCTATGAAGACTTAAGTAAAAAACAGAAGCGAACAGCGAATCAGTTAAGCAACTATCGGTTGTTTTCTTTCTTATTGGGCTTTTCTGTCGCTGTTTTACTATATCTAAAAGTCAGTGGCGTCTTGGGAATAGTGGTGGGGATTCTCACCCTGGGAGTTTTCCTGTACCTTGCTTCACGTCATCGCTCTGTCCGCACCCAATTGCGCTACGCGGAGATTCTCACTGGCCTTAATCAGAAAGGAATCCAACGGTTGCAAGGAGAATGGGTAAAGTTTAAGGAGCAGGGGGTAGAATTCATTGAAGAAAAACACCCCTATGCTATTGATTTGGATCTTTTTGGACAGGCTTCAATTTTTCAATGGATTAATTCTGCCCAAACTCCCTTGGGGAGAATTGCTTTAAGCGAAGTCCTCAAAACTCCTGCTAAGAATCATGAGGAAATACTAAAGCGTCAAGAAGCCATCGCGGAGCTGGCCCAAAATTTAGGATGGCGTCAGCGTTTTGAGACAGAAGGGATCGTTGCCTCCCAGCAATTTCAGGCCGTGGAACCCTTTATCCATTGGGCAAAGGAAAGAGAAGAAGCTTATTTAAAGCCTGTTCTCAAGCTGGCCGTAACGGTTCTTCCCGCCATAACCTGCATCATGGGAGCCCTCTATGTGTTTTGGAGTGCCGTTCCCTGGCAGGTTCCCGGACTATTGGTTGCTGTCCAAATCCTGCTGCTCCAGTTATATAATAAAGAGCGTTCCAAGGTTCTAGCCATGGTGTATAAGCATGAAGCCAGTTTAAAGACCTATGCCGATATGCTGAAGCAGCTTGAGAAAAAGAAGTTCCGCTCCGAGGAGCTTCAGAAGCTTCAGAACATTTTGCGTGACCAAGAAGGGCGATCTGCCTATAAGCAGATTCAGAAGCTCTCCAAGATAGTGGAGCGGATCTCCAATCGTGACAATGCGATGTTTATCTTTATCAATATTCTTTTGCTTTGGGACTATCATTGCCTGATAGCTCTTGAGGAATGGAAGAGCAAATCCGGAGGCCTTTTGCGCAGCTGGCTGGAGGTTATAGCGAAATTTGAAGAATTATCCAGCCTGGCTACCATCCCTTTCGAGAATCCGGATTGGGTAGTCCCTGAGATCGTAGAAAAAGGCAATGAACAACAACGGGGAATAGCCGCCCGCCAAATGGGCCATCCTCTGCTTACCCGTAAACGGGTGACCAATGATTTTACCCTAAGGGAGCCCTCGGGAATCGCTCTTATTACCGGCTCCAACATGTCAGGGAAGAGTACTTTTTTACGCACTGTGGGGACGAATCTTCTGCTTGCCTATACAGGTGCTCCGGTGTGTGCCCAAAAGTTCCGCTGCTCTATTGTAGAGATATGGACCTGTATGCGTGTCAGCGATAATCTTGAGCAAAGCATTTCCTCCTTCTATGCCGAGATATTGCGGATTAAGCAGATTGTGGAAGCAGCAGAAGGGAATGAACCGGTGTTCTGCTTACTAGATGAGATTTTCAAGGGAACGAACTCCCATGATCGTCATCAAGGAGCCATCGCATTAATTCAGCAATTGCAGAAGAAAGGGGCATTGGGGCTGGTATCGACCCATGACCTGGAGCTGGGTGAGCTGGAGAGGGAAAGCAAGGGCAGGATCAAAAACTACCACTTCCGGGAGTACTACCAAAATAAGGAGATCCACTTTGATTATACCCTCAGAGAGGGAATATCCACCACACGCAATGCTTTATACCTGATACGTCTGGCAGGAATTGAGATTAAAGAGGATTAAAAATCTGGGCTTTGATAATAAATGAGTTAATTTCGTAATGTTAGTCTAAAAATAAAGGATTTAAGGATTTAGAGTTAGAATAAGTGAATATTTGGTATAATTGCAGGAATATTACTGCTAAAATGGAGGAGCTCATGGATGTTTTTGTAGCTCGTCAGCCAATCCTGGATTCCCAGGGTCATATTCACGCTTATGAACTTCTTTTCAGGGAAAGCATGGACAATTATTTTAAGAGCGGCGATGGGGACTCAGCCACCAGTTCCCTGATCTCCAGCAGCTTTTTTCTCATGGACTTCAATAAGCTGACCATGGGCAAACCTGCCTTCATCAACTTCACAGCAAATTTGCTTAGGGAAGGGATGGCCACTTTACTCCCCAAGAACCAAGTGGTCATTGAGATCTTCGAAGATGTGGAGCCCGATCCGGAAGTTGTAGCAGCCTGTAAGAGCCTTAAGGAAAAGGGCTATCAAATCGCTTTGGATGATTTTGTGTTCCGACCGGATTATCGCTCTTTGATCCAACTGGCCGAGATTCTTCAGGAACTTCCCATCGAAGTGCCGGTAAAAAATGCGCTTTTAGGGCAACCCAATGGGTATCGTTATCTGCTGGAGTTGATCATTGCTTATGAACAAGGAAATTGGTCTGTGGTAAACCGATTGCTCAATAAGTTCAGTATCAAGGAAGAATGTGTTCCTCAGTATTATTTGCAAGCTTTGCAGGAAGCACATGAATTGAACCAATAAGAATAAGAATCAAAATAAGAATCAAGAGTAGAGAACCTTCACCTCTTGCCTTAGGGCAAGGGCGGGGGTTCTTTTGATTAGCGGAGCGCTTTGGTTTTTAATATTAATGGTCCGTTATCAAGTAAGGACACAGAAAAGATAGATGGGTTTGCTACACTTATACCTGAGGAGGGAAGCTGGATGATCAAGATCCTTTTGGTGGAGGACGATCTGCAGTTACAAGAGATCATCGGGGATTATTTCACCGCCAAAAGTGCCGGTGAAATCGAAATGGTCTGTGCGGCCAACGGAGCCGATGGGTTGGAGAGCGCTCAGGAAAAGGACTATGACCTGGTGCTGCTGGATGTGATGCTGCCGGAAGTGGATGGTTTCACTATCTGCCGGGAACTCAGGCGTCACAGTGATGTCCCCATAATGTTCCTGACGGCCCGCCAGGCGGAAGGGGACAGACTTCACGGTTACGGCCTTGGGTGTGACGACTACATGGTAAAACCCTTTTCTCTGGCGGAACTCTATGCCAAAGCCAACTCTTTGGTTCGGCGGGCCAAGGGTATGGTACGGGATGACCTGATGAGCGTGGGGGGAATCAGCCTCGATCCTTACAGGGGCACCGTTTCCGTGGACGGAAGAGTGGTGGAGCTGGCCCCGAAAGAATACGCCCTCTTAAAATTGCTGATGGAGAATGCCGGAAAAATCGTCACCCGGGAGACCCTGCTGGCGAGGATCTGGGGCTATGATTTTTCCGGGAATGACCGGGTGGTGGATAACCATATCAAAAAGCTCCGGCAGACGCTGGGAAAAGGGGCGGAACAGATTAAAACCGTGGTGAAAAGCGGCTACCGTCTGGAGGAGAGAAAATGAAAAAGAAGATCTATCTGCGTACCTTTAGCTGGCTGATGGGGATTTGGCTGGTCTTTATGAGCGGTTTTTCAGTGTTTGTCTTATCCGTGGAGAAAAACGAAATCAAGAGAGAGTTTATGGAGCGTGCCAGGACCATCGGTGTGGATGTGGAGCGTATTATTAACGATTGTCAGAGCAGTGAGGATAAAAAGGTCGCCATCCAGAAAGAACTCAACTGGAAAATCAACTCCTTGACTTCTTATCAAGGCTATGAAGCCGCCGTTTACACTGAGGAAGGAGAGCTGATCTCCAGCACCAATGAGTATTGGACCTGCCAATATACATCTCACCGGAAAGGGAATACTCACTATATGGGCTATGCTGTGCTTGATCCTAAGAAGTGGTTCAGTGCCGAAGAAGTTGCAGAAATGGAAGAATATTTGTATGGGGAGCATCATCCGGTAAAGGTGGGGGATCTCTGGCGTTATTCTCTGGATATGGAGGGATTCTGGCTGGATGGGGCCGAGGTCATTCCGGATACGATCAGGGTAACGAAAACCGTGGCGGACACCTTTAATGAGCAGGGGGAGGTTGCCTCCGGCGGAGGGGAAAGATTAGAAGTTCCGGTCTACCGCTCCAATTATGTGGATGCCGGTGAATTGCCCTATTATGAACATGGAGCCCTGCAAGGGAATCGTGTCGTTACTCCTGACGGGAAAATAAGGTTACGCAGCGATGAGCGGCAGACCGCCTTGCGGGAAGCTTTGCTCAATGAACCTATCTTTGAAGAAGGCATCGAGGCAGCTATCGCCAATTTTATGCAAGCTCCGGCCATGGAGGTCAGGGAGGGCTTCACTTACCGCTTTATCACCCCTTATCCTTATCAAAGCATGCTTAACTCTCAGGATGATGGCAGCTATACCAGTGAATATTGGATTGTAACGGCCAATGAATTTAATATTTTGACCGGGGTCTTGCCGATCCTGAGCGGGGTCTGGATCGGTTGCTTCGCAATCTTTGCCTTTACTGCCGGAATTCTTTCGGCACAGACCTGGAAAACCTTCCGCAGCCGCGAGGAGCTGGAACAACAGCGTCGGGACATGACCCAGGCTATCGCTCATGATTTAAAGACGCCGCTGGCTGTTATATCTGGTTATGCGGAGAACCTGGCTGAGAATGTCCACACGGAAAAGCGGGAGCACTATGCAGCGGGGATTCAGGAGAATGTCCGGCGCTGCGACCGTATGGTCAGAGATATGCTGGAACTCTCCCGCATGGAGAGCGGCGGGGTAAAGCTGGCTTTGGAAGAGGTTTCCTTACGGGAAATTACCGAGGAGATGATGTCGAGGTATGAGGATGTTTTTTTTACTAAAGGAATTATTTGGGCGATAGATGGCAGAGCCGGAATCAAGGCGGACAGGGAGCTTATGGAGCGGGTTCTGGATAACCTTGTCAGCAATGCGGCCGCTCATACGGCGATAGGTGGCAGGGTTCAGGTAAAGATCACCGAAAAACGGTGGAGTATTACGAATACCGGTTCCCCTGTTCCGAACGAAGAGCTTCCCCGCATTTGGCAGGCCTATTATAAGCTGGATCAGTCGCGAACGGGCAGCGGCTCCGGTCTTGGGCTTTCCATCGTTCGTTCAATCATGGAGCTGCATGGTTTCCAATATGGGGCGGAAAATACGGAGGCAGGGGTGTGTTTCTGGTTCGAATGGTAAAGAAAGCGAAACAAGGAACTTGAGCAAACAGAGGAACCTTGGTAAACTATCCCTATATAGTATTAAAGCCATCAAAGAGGTGGAAGATCCTATCGACTTTGCCTTAATAGATTATTAGCTTAAGAGAAAGGGGCCATAAGCTATGAAACTGGCAGAAGCACTGATTTTACGAGCCGATTATCAAAAAAGAATTCAACAGCTGAGAAACCGGCTGGAGCATTGTGTTAAGGTTCAGGAGGGAGAAGAGCCGGCGGAGAATCCTCAGGTGTTGTTAAGTGAGATTGACGCCATCTTCAAGGAATTAACGGGGCTTATTCAAAGGATTAACAGAACCAATTGCCAGGTGAGCTTTGATGGGAAGCGGACCCTGGCCGATGCTTTGGTGGAAAGGGATCTATTGCTCAATAAGAGGGGGATTCTTGCTCACATTGCCGAGAATGCCTCTATCAAACACGACCGGTTCAGCCGTTCCGAAGTGAAGTTTATCAGTACCATCGATGTTGCGGAGACCCAAAAGCAGGCGGATCAATTGTCAAAAGAATTCAGAGAACTGGATACCCGCATCCAGGGCATGAACTGGACTATTGATCTCATGGAATGATTATTGATAATGAATAATCTCAGTGGTAGCTGATTTGGCAAAGGTGAGTACAAACCCGCCAACTGGGTGAGTTGGGTTGATGGTAGTATTGGGGCAATACTGGTGGTTCGACTCCACTCTTAACAAGTCAGGCCCAGTAATGTGACACCGGTACAACTTATTGTTATTGTAACCACCGCGTACTAATTTGCGAATTCAGTGAGGGCGGGTATGGGGAATAAAGGCATACAAAAATAAGATCGGAGGGTACCGAGGGTACTCCGATCTTTTTTTGTATAGTGAAGATACTCTAAATGGCAAAACTCCTTAAGGTGTACCATAAAGTTACAATTCGTAAATTTTAATTTAGTCACAGAAGGTGTATAATAAATTAAGAGTTATTATTGAGAAGGGGGAAATATCGTGGAGACTGAGAAAAAGGTTATAACAAATCCCGGTGGAGAATACAGCGTGGTATTGATACCCAATGATATGATAGAGAGCCTCAAAGAAAAGTTTGGAAACGATGTGCTCTGGATATATGATGAAGAATCCCAAGAATTAACTTTGATAAAGAAGCCGCAGTCCTACACAGACGCATTATCAGGTTTAGGTGCTGAAATGTGGAAACAAGGAGGCACAGAATTTATCCGTCGGGAGAGGGAACAGTGGGACGATTAGAGGATAAGATTAAGCAATATGATTGTATCGCAATTGATACAAATTCTTTTATCTACCTCATGGAGAGAAATCCCATATTTTTTAATGTTGTACGAGAACTCTTTAGTTCGATTGAGTCCGGTACTGTCTATGCTGTTTCTTCAATATTACTGATGACAGAAGTGTTGACTAAACCACTTCGTGAAAGAGATAAAGTGCTCGTCAATCGTTATATGGCTTTTATAGGTACATTTCCTAATTTGGAACTAAAAGAAGTTAACAATAAGATCGCATTTAAAGCTGCGAAGCTTAGAGCAGCTTATGGATTGAAGACTCCGGATGCAATCTTTATAGCCACAGCTATCCAAGAAAAGGCAAAGCTTTTTGTTACCAATGATGTAAGACTTCAAAAGGTAGAGGGAGTCGAGACTCTTCTTCTAAACGATTACCTCGATTGAAACTATATGACTTAATATGAAAAAATAAGATCGGAGGTGCTCCGATCTTATTTTTGCTTCGTTGCTTTGTCGATATAGCGGTCTGATTTGTTGGGACTTTGGGTATTATCGTCGGCATTGGGTGCATGAGTGCGGGTTTTATCGGTTTGCTTGTCTGACATGATCAATAACCTCCTTGCTTTGTCTTTTAAGCTTTCCCTAAATCATCCTAAACATGTAAGTATCATTGATTATAATGGGGTTATTATGGTATCTCATTGGATAAACTGTATAACAAAACTGTATTTGACGCATTGACAAATGATCATTCTCTCGTTAAGATGTTGTAATATAACACGTTTACATAGTTCGAGCTATAATGCTTAAAAAGCATTATGCAACTTAAGTTTCTGAGAAATTCTTGGGAAGAGACTGTGCATCATCTCTCGGCAGGGAAGGCTGGCCTGGACTGAAACCAGCCTGGGAGACGCTTAGGAGGACACCCCAAGAACAGAAATGACAGCGGTTGGTCTCGTTATCGACTAAAAAAGTGGGCGGAGCCTTTTTCAAGGAATCCGCCAATAAGGGTGGCACCACGGGAGCTCTCGTCCCTTGCTTTACAGCAAGGGAGAGGGCTTTTTATTGTTGCAATTTCAGAAGCAACAAGTGCTTGCGGGGTTTTCTTTAGCGTACAGATAAGTTGCAATAGATTCCAGGAAGGAGTTTAGAACTATGGCTATTCAACGTCCGAAAGGAACACAAGATCTACTGCCCGGAGTGGTGGAACAATGGCAGGACCTTGAAGAACAGATCCGGAAGATCTGTAAGGAATATGGCTATCAGGAGATCCGTACCCCTATCTTCGAAGCCACCGAGTTGTTTCAACGAGGGGTGGGTGAAACCACAGATATCGTCAATAAGGAAATGTACACCTTTCTTGATAAAGGAGATCGTTCCATTACCCTGCGCCCGGAAGGGACAGCTTCAGTATGTCGTGCCTATGTAGAGAACAAGCTCCATGGCGGGCCCCAACCCGTAAAGCTCTACTACATTGGCCCCATGTTCCGTTATGAGCGTCCTCAATCGGGAAGGTTCCGGCAATTCCATCAGTTTGGGGTAGAGGTTCTGGGAGTGGATAAACCCATGGTGGATGCGGAGGTCATTACCCTGGTGTGGGATTTGTACAGCCGTTTAGGGTTGAAGGGATTGGAAGTTCATGTGAATTCCGTCGGCTGTCCGAGCTGCCGTCCGGAGCATAAGAAGAAACTCCAGGAATTCCTGGCTCCCCGCCAGGAGCAACTCTGTAAGGATTGTCAGTCGCGCTTTGAGAAAAATCCCTTGCGGATACTGGACTGTAAGAACCCAACCTGTCAGGAGATCACCCAGGGAGCACCGACGACCCTGGATACTCTATGTGAGGAGTGTGCAGAACACTTTAAGGAACTGCAGAGCTTACTGAGTGCCGCTGAAGTCGTCTATAAAGTCAATCCCCGCCTGGTGAGGGGGCTGGATTATTATCGTAAGACCGCTTTTGAAGTCCTGGTAGAGGATATAGGTGCTCAAAGCGCCATCTGCGGAGGGGGCCGCTATGACGGCCTTGTCCAGGAAGTAGGGGGACCGCCGACCCCTGGCATCGGATTTGCCATGGGAATGGAGCGGGTACTGGCCGCCTGGAAGCTTGCTCAGGGAGAGCAGGAAGGGGAAGGAAAAGACTATTTGCTGCTGGTGGCTTTAGGGGACCAAGCCCAAAGGGAAGGTTTCGCCATCGTCAGCCGTCTGCGGAAGCAGGGAATGCCTGCCGGTATTGACCTATTAAGCCGGAGTCTCAAAGCCCAGCTTAAGGCGGCCGATCGGGTTCAGGCCCACTATGCTGCCATTCTCGGGGAAGAGGAACTCCATAAAGGAATCATTATTTTGCGGGATCTCAGGCTGGGAGAACAGGTTGAATTACCACTTCAGGACTTTGAAGAGGTTGTGTGGAAGAGATATAAGGAGGATGGAAATTAATGACCTTATTAGCTGAACGAACAGAATCAGGAAGTTTGAGATTAAGCCATGCCGGAGCAGTGATTAATCTTTTGGGCTGGGTACAGCGCCGTCGGGACCATGGGGGAGTTATCTTCGTAGACCTCCGCGATCGCTCAGGGTTTGTACAGGTTGTATTTAATCCCGATATGCCTGATTTTGCTGCCGCAGAACGCCTGCGCTCAGAATATGTGGTAGCCATTAAAGGAAAAGTGCGCCCCCGTCCTGAAGGAGCGACCAACCCCAATCTGGAGACCGGGGAAATCGAAGTAGTGGCTGAATCGTTGACTATCTTAAATGGAGCCAAAACACCGCCTTTCTATATCCAGGATGATGTGGATGTGGATGAGATGGTTCGCCTTAAATATCGTTACCTTGATCTGCGCCGTCCGGAAATGCAGCAGGTTTTCAAGATTCGTCACCAGATTACCCAAGTCATGCGGAATTTCTTCGACAGCCAGGGGTTCTATGAAATTGAGACCCCGATGCTGATTAAATCTTCACCGGAGGGGGCCAGAGACTATCTCGTTCCCAGCCGTGTTCATCCCGGGGAATTCTATGCATTACCCCAATCTCCCCAGATTTTTAAGCAGCTTCTGATGGTTTCCGGTATGGAGAAGTATTTCCAAATTGTGCGCTGCTTCCGTGACGAAGATTTGCGGGCAGATCGGCAACCGGAATTCACCCAATTGGATGTGGAGATGTCTTTTGCCGAAGTAGAGGATATTCTGCCCATGATGGAAGAGCTGATGGCTCGTATTTTTAAAGAGACCATCGGCCGAGATATTCCCCGTCCCTTCCCACGGATGACCTACCAGGAAGCCATGGAGCTGTACGGCTCAGATAAACCGGATATCCGTTTTGGGATGGAAATGGTGGATGTGGCGGAGTGCGTCAAGGATTCCAATTTCAAGGTCTTTACAGATACCTTAGCCAAAGGCGGACGGGTCAAAGCCCTTTGCGCCAAAGGCTGTGCAGGCATGCCCCGCCGTGAGTTGGATGGCTTGATTCAATTTGTCAGCATCTATGGCGCCAAAGGTCTGGCCTATATCGTTTTAGCAGAAGAGGGAATCAAATCCCCCATTGCTAAATTCTTTAGCGAAGAGCAGCTTAACGGCTTAATCGCCAAACTGAAAGGGGAAACAGGAGATATTCTCTTCTTTGTAGCAGATAAGGAAGCTGTCGTTGCCGATGCCTTGGGACACTTAAGACTGGAATTAGGAAAACGTCTGGGACTCATACCTGAGGATGCCTTGAACTTCTTATGGGTTACGGAATTCCCCCTTCTCCAGTGGGATGAAGAAGATAAGCGTTTTGTAGCAATTCACCATCCTTTCACCTCACCCATGACCGAGGATCTGCCCCTCTTGCCAAAAGAACCGGGTAAAGTCAGAGCCAAGGCTTATGATATGGTTCTTAACGGAACAGAATTGGGCGGAGGAAGCATCCGGATCCATCAAAGAGAAGTTCAGGAGCAGATGTTTGACCTCTTAGGCCTTACCCCTGAAGAGGCCAAGGCTAAATTTGGCTATTTACTGGATGCCTTTGAATATGGTACGCCCCCTCATGGTGGGATTGCCTTTGGCTTAGACCGGTTGACCATGCTCTTAACGGGCAAGGATAATATCCGGGATGTGATCGCCTTCCCCAAGACCCAAAGTGCATCGGATCTCATGATTCAAGCTCCATCTTCCGTTGACGAAAAGCAATTGAAAGAATTGCACATCAAAAGGGATATTCTGCCGGGTAAAACAAAATAATATAATGATATCAAATGGAACAATACATTCCATCTGAATTTTAAATAGCAAAACCTTTGACAAAGGAAGGGACTCTGTTTTATAATAAAGGATGTACCCCCTATGGGTATCAGAGAGGGGAACGTGTAGTGCAGGAAAACTCTGATTTAGCACAAAAGGAAGATATTATCCGTCGTTTGAAGAAAATTGAGGGCCAGGTTAAAGGTCTTCAGCGCATGGTGGATAATGAAAAATATTGTGTGGATATTCTAATTCAAGTTGCAGCTGTACGCGCAGCCATTAATAAAGTTGGCGTTTTAATCTTTGAAAACCATTCGCGGGAGTGTTTGCAAAAAGCTGTAGTAGAAAACCATCAGGATGAATCCATCGATGAATTAATTGCCGTTTTAGCGAAATTCATTAAGTAGCTCATAGTTAGTCCATTATGTTATTTATAGCAGCTGAATTAATTCAAACTAATTTGAGGAGGGTATATTCATGGCAGGCGAAAATGTTAAGACCTTTACAACAGCAAATTGGAATGAAGAAGTTTTGGGTTCCGACAAAGCCGTATTAGTAGATTTCTGGGCGGCTTGGTGTGGACCCTGCCGTATGGTTGCTCCTATCATTGAGGAGCTGGCAGATGAAATGGCGGGAAAAGTCATCATCGGCAAGCTTAATGTGGATGAGGAACCGGCAATTGCCGGACAATACCAAGTGATGAGCATTCCCACTTTAGCTGTTTTCAAAAACGGCCAAGTGGTGGATAAGAGTGTAGGGTTCCGCGGTAAGGCTGACCTCGTCAAAATGATTGAAAAACATGCCTAATTAAGTGGACTCTTGCCTTGGGTAACCTAAGGTAAGGAAGATCAAAACGGTGCCATTCGGCACCGTTTTTGTATTAATCAGATTCCTTTGCTGTGCTTTTGTTATCATCAGGCTTAGTTCCATGTCATTCCGAGGGCGGAATAACCGGAGGTTTGCCGCGATTATCGCGGTCCTGTCCCGTTCCGGAAGGAGTAAAGTAATTCTCTCCCTGGACCTCTTGGGGCAAATACCCTTGCTCCACCCAATGACCGGGATAGTCATGAGGATAAAGGTAGTTCTTGCCATGGCCCAATTTTTTGGCCCCCGGATAATTAGCATCCCGCAGATGCTCAGGAACCTGACAGGTGGGATGGGAGCGGACATAGCTCGTGGCTCTGTCGATAGCCATAATGGTGCTGTTGCTCTTAGGAGCCGTGGCAATGGCCAGGACGGCTTGGGCGATTGGGATTCTGGCCTCAGGAAGCCCCACCCATTCCAGGGCATTGGCTGCTGCATGAGCCTGGAGCATCACCATAGGATCCGCCAGGCCCACGTCTTCGGAAGCATGGACGATAATCCGGCGCACGATAAAGCGGGGATCTTCTCCCGATTCCAGCAGGACTGCCAGCCAATAAAGGGCCGCATCGGGGTCGGAGCCGCGCATACTTTTGATAAAGGCTGAGACAATATCGTAGTGATTATCCCCATTTTTATCAAAACGCATGGCTCTTTGCTGTATGGATTCTTCGGCTACAGACAAAGTGATCCGGCGAACTCCCTGCTCAGGAGGGGTAGTGAGTACGGCCAATTCCAAAGCATTTAAGGCCCGCCGCAGATCCCCGTTGGCGAAATTAAGCCAATGCTCCCAGGCCTCCGGATCGATGCTTACCGAGTAATTTCCCAGTCCCCGTTCCTTATCGGCCAGAGCTTTTGCCAAGCCGCTGCGAATATCCTCTGCCGTGAGAGGCTGGAGGCGAAAGAGAGTGGAACGGCTTAACAGAGCGGAGTTAAGCTCAAAAAAAGGATTTTCGGTGGTCGCCCCGATAAAGGTAATGGTTCCATTCTCCACGGCGGGGAGCAAGGCATCTTGTTGACCTTTATTAAAACGATGAACTTCATCACAGAAGACAAGGGTTTTCTTACCATAGAGATGAAGTTGCTCCGTGGCCGTTTGAATGATCTCCCGGATTTCTTTGACGCCGGCTGCCACTGCATTAATACGCACAAAGCCGGATGACGTGGTGTTGGCAATGACTTGAGCCAAGGAGGTCTTACCTGTTCCCGGAGGTCCGTAAAGAATGAGAGAAGTGACCCGGTCCGCTTCGATGGCCCGGCGGAGAAGCTTTCCCTTGCCGATGATTTCCGATTGCCCGATATAGTCATCAAGAGTTCGGGGACGCATCCGTTCGGCCAGCGGAGCGATTTGATGGGGGTTAAAAGAAGCTGAGAATAAGTCCATGCGTAACAATCCTTTCTGAAGCTGAACTCTATATTACATTGAAAACAAATGTGTCTTTAGGATAGGTACTAAGTAAAGGGAGCAGCTTGACCTAACCTTAGTATACTTTGTTTCCTGGTTTAATTAAAGAAAGATGAATGAGCAGTACACTAACTAAACCTCTACAGCTGATTATAATCAAAAAAGAGGTATAGCATAAGAGCTTCTGATAACTAAATGGGAATATATAGGTAAATTGAGCAAAGCACTGGAAACTGATAATATTTTATAAAAAAATCTGAGCAATTTGCTCGGGATTGACTTGACAAATCCCGAGTGTTTTTGTAAGATATCCTTGAAAAGCGAATTCCATATTACTTAACGGATGATAGAATGGGTGAAAAGGAGTGGGGGGTTTGAAGCTTTCTACGAAAGGCCGCTATGGTCTCACGGCCATGGTTGATCTAGCTTTAAATTCGGGCGAAGGGCCAATCTCCCTAAAAAGTATAGCCGATCGACAGGGATTGTCTGAGCACTATCTCGAACAGCTGATTTCCGGGCTGCGCAAGGCTGGGCTGGTGAAAAGCATTCGAGGAGCACAAGGTGGATATGTCTTAGGTAAGAAAGCAGAAAAAATCAGAATTGGCGATATCATCAGGGTTTTAGAAGGACCGATAGCGCCGGTGGAGTGCGAGGCCAATGGCGATCCTGAATGCTGTCAGAAGTCGGATTATTGTGTGACACGGAGCATTCGCGAGAAAGTTCGTGATCCCATTGAAGATGTTTTGGATTCCATTAGCTTGGCCGATCTGGTCAGAGATCCTCAAACCATGTGTACTATTGCAGACCCTGGATAATAAAGCTTGCATTTTAATCAGCAACTACTTATTAATCAAGTTTACTAGGAGGAACTAACATGCGCAGAGTATATCTTGACCATAGCGCCACAACTCCAGTCGATCCTGAAGTTGCCAAGCTTATGATGACCTATTACACAGAGAAATATGGAAATCCCTCCAGTGTTCACAGCTTTGGACGAGACGCCAAAGCGGCCTTGGAGAACGCCAGAGAGTCTGTCGCCAAGCTTTTGGGTGCTCAGCCTACGGAAATCACCTTTACCAGCGGCGGCACAGAAGCAGATAACCTTGCCATCTTTGGCGTGACTGAAGCTCAGAGTAAAAAAGGAAAACATATCATCACTTCAGCAGTTGAACACCATGGAGTTCTGGAGGCCTGTGAATTCTTAGAGAAGAATGGCTATGAACTCACCATCGTTCCGGTAGATGAAGAAGGACTTGTTGCAGTTGAAGATGTAGCAAAAGCTATCCGGCCCGATACCATCCTGATTACCATCATGCATGCCAATAATGAAGTGGGAACGATTCAGCCCATTGCTGAGATAGGAAAACTAGCCCGGGATAAAGGCATTGTCTTCCATGTGGATGCAGTACAATCTTTTGGCAAGATTCCCATTGATGTGGTAGCTATGAACGTGGATCTTATGACCGTATCCAGCCACAAGATTTACGGGCCCAAAGGGGTAGGAGCTCTTTACATCCGCAAAGGTATCCGGATTATTCCCCGCATCTATGGCGGCGGCCAAGAGAAGAAACGCCGTTCCGGTACAGAGAATACTCCTGGAATCATCGGTTTTGGCAAAGCCTGTGAGTTGGCTGCCCAGCGGATGGAAGAAGAGGCTGTCCGGGAAGCCAAGCTGAGGGATAAGCTGCTTAGAGGCATTGTGGAAAAGATAGATTATGTCAAATTGAATGGTCCTCAAGGTGGAGAGAAACGGCTCCCTGGTAACTTGAATGTCAGTATTCAGTTTATCGAAGGTGAAGCACTGCTTTTAAGCCTTGATATGATGGGAATTGCTGCTTCCAGCGGTTCCGCCTGCACATCCGGATCTTTGGATCCCTCCCATGTCTTGCTGGCTATGGGGCTGTCCCACGAGATTGCTCATGGTTCCTTACGGTTCTCGTTCGGAGCTCAGAACACGGAAGAAGATGTGGATTATGTCCTGGAGCAATTACCCAAAATCGTCGAACGGCTGCGGATGATGTCCCCTCTCTATGACCAAGCCAAACATAGTCAATGCAGTCGGGCCAAAGCGCAATAGAAGGAGTGAGCGATATGTATACAGAAAAAGTAATGGATCATTTTATGAATCCCCGCAATGTGGGTGAGATTGAGGATGCTAACGGTGTCGGCGAAGTAGGCAACGCTAAATGCGGCGATATTATGCGTATCTATTTGGATGTTGAAGGCGATATTATTAAAGACGTTAAGTTCAAGACCTTTGGCTGCGGAGCCGCAGTAGCCACCAGCAGTATGGTTACGGAAATGGTTAAAGGCAAGACCATAGAAGAAGCTCTGAAAATTACCAATGCTGCTGTAGCTGAAGCTTTGGACGGACTTCCCCCGGCGAAGATGCACTGTTCCAACCTGGCAGCTGATGCCTTGCACGAGGCCATTAAAAATTATCATGAGAAAACTCTAAAGGTATAAGGAATGAAGAAATGACGCTTACCGAAAGGAAAAAGGTAGTGGTCGGCATGAGCGGCGGTGTGGACAGTTCCATGGCCGCCGCTTTGCTTAAAGAAGAAGGTTATGAGGTCATTGGCATAACCCTCCAAACCATGCCCTCCGGCGGCCCGGATGATGTGGGAGGGTGCTGTTCCATTACCGCCATCGATGATGCCCGGCGGGTAGCTCATCAATTGGGCATACCTCATTATGTTCTGAACTTTCGTACTATCTTTGAGGAGAATGTCATCGATTATTTTACCAACGCCTACCTCAGCGGTGAAACGCCTAATCCCTGTACCATGTGCAATCGGGTTGTACGCTGGGGAGAGTTTTTGCGGAAAGCCCGGGCTTTGGGGGCTGATTATCTGGCCACAGGCCATTATGCCAAAGTTCTTCAAGATCCCCAGAGTGGACGCTGTTTTTTGAGCCGGCCGACGGACACCTGGAAGGACCAAACCTATATGCTTTACAACCTGACTCAGGACCAGCTCAAGCACACCTTGTTTCCCCTGGCAGACTATAAGAAAGAACAGGTTCGCGAGATGGCCGCTGAGCGGGGGTTGCTCCGGGTCTCCCGGAAGCCCGATAGTCAGGAAATCTGCTTTATCCCCGACGATGATTATGTCTCTTTCATTCGTGAGCGGTCTCCGGAGAAGATTAAGCCGGGGAATTTTGTTGATCGGCAAGGGAATATTCTGGGGCGGCACCAAGGTCTGATCAACTATACCGTCGGCCAACGGAAAGGCTTGGGGGTAACTTTCGGTAAACCCATGTTTGTCCTCGGCTTTAATGTGGAAGACAATGAAGTGATCTTAGGTGAGGATCAAGAGGTATATGCCCATACTCTTCTGGCCACAGATTTAAATTGGATAGCCATTCCCGGGGTGGAGGGGCCCTTGACTGTCCAAGCGAAAATTCGTTACAAGGCGCCTCTCGCCGAAGCGAAAATTATCCCCCTCAAGGATTCCGAAACATTGCCCGGAGCCATTGGCCCTGTAGTGCGGGTAGAATTCACCACTCCTCAACGGGCTATTACTCCAGGGCAAGCCGTAGTCTTCTACCAAGGGGATCTCGTCGTGGGCGGCGGCAAAATCATCACGTGAATAACAGGGACAGGTACCGTTATTCAACGGTATTTTTGATAAAGAACGCCGTATTCTCTCGATTCATGTTCACAAAAATTTGTGAATGAACATTATTAAAATTGGGCAAAGTAGCATAGAACCATAAAGTTTTTTGAAAGGGAGGGAAAAAATGCGACGAACACGGGAAATCGTTGGTTTACCTGTATTGTGTTTAAAAAATGGAAACCAGGTTGGTTGGGTAAAAGATGTGGTTTTCGATGAAAGCAGCAGGAAGATTAGCGGTATTCTCTTGGAAAGCGCACACATTTTTCACTCCGAAAAGGGCTTGCCGCGGGAAGTTGTAGCTGCTGTTGGTAAAGACGCCTTAACTGTAAGAGACCATGTGGTTCAAAGACTTCAAGGGGTTAAATGGTCACAAAAAGTTGGCAATCAAGTTTTTACCCAAGGCGGGGAAGCAAAGGGCACGATTGAGGATGTCTTTCTTGATGATTCAGCTGAGAACATTGTGGGTTTCGAGGTTTCGGACGGCCTTTTTTCCGATCTTTTAGATGGCCGCGGCGCGATTCTGCAAGCGGACGTAATGGTAGATGGGAAAGATGTCTTAATCGTTGAAGACCAGGTATCCCCCTGGGACCAGGGAAATGAAGGGGGTTCACTATCATGAATTGTCCAGTATGTAGTGGTCGTGCTATCGGTAAAGTCGGAGTGGGTCAGTTTTATTGCTGGGATTGCTGCGTGGAATTCACCAGCGCTATGGACAAAGTCGTCATCTACGATTTGGCTGAAGACGGTTCCTTAGTTGCGTGGAATGACCCGGCAATCGGTGAAGAACTCAGTGAGGCTGCACTGGAGTAAAAGAAAATAAGGAGGGATATACCTTGAGGTCAGGACAAGTTATTGGAGGAATCGTAGCAGGCAGTATCCTAGGTATGACCGTTGGTTATATGATGCGTCCAAAGAATAAAGCTGCGTCTATGATGCGTAAGGGTATGAAGATGATGAAATTCTAGTCTCTCTCCAAAGTGTCAAATGCAAGAAACTCATTAAAGTGTTTCAGGGAAGGATAAGAGCGTAAGCACGGATGGCATGCCGGGCTTACGCTCTTCTTGTACAGTCGGATCATCCCAAATTCGGAATCGATTACGAATTTGAGTTAAATTTCCGGACACTTGAAGTAAAAATATGTAAAACAAATACAGTTGAAACAAAAAACGATGTCTTTGCGTAGGTATAAAACCTCTTGGAATGGGGGAAGACAAGTTCAAAAGAGGCTTGGAGGAGACTATGAAGAAAGAAAAATGGCGCTGGATTTTTCTCATCATTATTGTTTTATTAAGTTTGCTCCTGATTCTTTCTGTGCGCCCTATCTTAAGTCCGTTTATGCTGGCTTTTGTGCTGGCTTATTTATTGGCCCCTGTCGTAGAAGCTTTGGTGAGACGGGGAGTGGGGCGGAAAATATCCATTGCTTTGGTGTTTGTCGGAATTCTCCTGAGCCTCGCTCTGCTCATCTTCATCGTTATCCCTAAGCTTTATATAGAACTGTCCAAACTGTCCCAGGTGCTGCCGGAGACCGTCCGGACCCTGGAATTGGTCATTCAGGATTTTCGGGCCAACTTCAGAGCTACAGGGCTTCCCCATCAGGTGGTCAGTGTCCTGGACGAACATTTAAGTGAAGGCGAGTCCTTCCTGATCCATTGGCTGGAAGAATTTCTGGATAATCTGCCTAAGGCCTTGACTTCCATGAGCCTTTTTATCCTTTCTCCGGTCATAGCTATCTACCTATTGGCTGATTGGCAACGTCTCCAGGCAGGGTTTTTAAGGTTAGTCCCTCAGCGCAAGCGGGTAGCCTGGCAGAGAGTGGTTCAGGATATCAGCCATATTGTCCGCAGCTTTATCCGGGGCAATGTGATCGTGGCTTTGATCGTCGGGATTCTCAGCGGTGTGGGAGTGAAGCTGGTAGGCATGGATTACGCCTTGCTGATCGGGGTGATCTGCGGGGTCTTTGATCTGATTCCTTATTTTGGCCCTTTAATCGGCGCTGTTCCCTCGGTGCTTCTAGGGCTGATTGAATCCCCCATAATGGCCTTAAAAGTTGCCGTAGTTATCCTGATCGTACAACAGCTTGAAAGCAGTGTTATCTCACCGAAGCTCATGGGAGACAGTGTAGGACTGCATCCTTTGTGGATTATCTTTGCCCTCCTGGCGGGAGGAGAAATCGCCGGCTTTTGGGGGATGCTGTTTTCGGTGCCCTTTGCCGCAGTGCTGCGGGTGATCATCCGGCATATCTACTTCTGGCTGGTATCGCCGGAGATGAAATGAGAAAGTTGACAAGAACCCGGGTCCTCCGCTATACTTTAGATTAATTTGTAAGATGTAAACTGATGACGGAACGAGTAATACCTAATTCCTTTATAGAGAGGCTTTCAGGGGTGAAAGGAAGCTAAGGGATTCTGTATGAAGGCTATTCCCGAGGGCGAGGAAAACCTTGACGAGGCATGCGTTAAATGCGATGACAGTAAACTGTCGCTAAGCGACTCATTCTCAAGAGAGGGCTCTGGCCTCCGGATGAGTAAGCAGGGTGGTACCACGGTAATTTAACCCGTCCCTGATTCAGGGGGCGGGTTTATCTATTTTTAAACCAAATTGCATAGGGAGGAAATAAAATGTATACAGGCAACCAGCTCAGAGACATGTTTTTAAACTTCTTTGCATCCAAAGGACATAGAATCTTACCAAGTGCATCCTTGATTCCCAAGGATGACCCTACCTTGCTTCTTACTGTAGCCGGGATGGTTCCTTTTAAACCCTATTTTATGCGCAAAGTGGAGCCGCCTTTTCCCCGGGCTACCACTTCTCAGAAGTGCGTTCGTACACCGGACTTAGAGGTAGTGGGTAAAACAGCCCGCCATCATACTTTTTTCGAAATGCTGGGGAACTTCTCCTTCGGTGACTATTTCAAAGCTGAAGCCATTCCCTGGGCTTGGGAGTTTGTGACCGAGGTCTTGAAGTTGCCCATTGATCAGCTGTGGATAACGGTTCATCCGGAAGACGAAGAAGCCAAGAACCTCTGGATCGAAAAGACGGGCGTGTCTCCGGAGCGTATTAAATACGACCCGGAAAATTTATGGGCAGCCGGTCCAGTGGGACCATGCGGCTATTGCTCGGAAATCTATGTGGATTTAGGCGAAAGCCGGGGCTGCGGTAAACCAGACTGTGCTTTAGGCTGCGATTGCGATCGCTTCCTGGAGATCTGGAATCTCGTCTTTATGCAGTATAACCGGGATGAGGCCGGCCTGCTTACCCCGCTGCCCAAGCAAAATATCGATACTGGGATGGGTCTGGAGCGGATCGCTTCTGTCATGCAAGGCGCGGCTTCCAATTTTGATACGGATTTATTCCTGCCGATCATCAATAAAGTATCCGAACTTTCCGGAATCCCTTACCATGACAGCCCGAAAAATGATGTTGCCATGAAGGTGGTTGCCGACCATACCCGGGCTGTATCCTTCATGCTCTCCGATGGCATCCGTCCGGGCAGTGAAGGTCGCGGGTATGTACTGCGCCGGATTCTGCGCCGGGCTATTCGTTACGCCCGCCTCCTGGGTATCGACAAGCCCTTCCTGGAGCAGATCTTCCTGATCATTCAGAAGGACTACAGCCATCATTACCCTGAGCTTAAAGAAAATGAAAACTTCATCCTCAATCATCTGCGCTTAGAGGAAAAGAACTTCCAGGCCACTTTAGAGCAAGGAACGCAAATTCTCCAGGACAAAGTCAAAACCCTTCAGGAAGCCGGAGAAACCATGCTCAGTGGGGCAGATGCCTTCTATCTCTATGAAACCTATGGCTTCCCGGTGGAATTGACAGAAGAGATGCTCATCGAACAAGGGATGAGTGTGGATATGGAAACCTTTAATGCTGCGGCTGAAGAGCATCGCCGTCTGGCTAAAGAGCAGTCCCAGCAGATGAAAGCAGTTCAGGAAAGTGCCGCTATCTCGGAAAAAGCCAAGGCCTTGGGGGCGACGCCTTTCCTGGGTTATCATGAACTGGCTGCTCACACTAAGGTGGAAGCACTATTCCGGGATGGAGAAGAGGTTAAGGATGCTGCCGAAGGAGACGAAGTCCTGATCTTCCTGACGGAATCTCCTTTCTATGCCGAAAGCGGAGGACAAATCTCCGACAGTGGCCTGATTCGCAGCCTAAGGGCTGAGGCAAAGCTTATCGAAGTGAAGAAGGGTGTTACAGGAACCGTCTATCATCGCTTCCTGCTCACTCAGGGGGTCTTGCATACCGGAGATGAAGTGGAGGCTTTGGTGGATGAACACCTGCGGCTGGCTACAGCCCGTCATCACAGTGCCACTCACCTTCTCCAATCGGCTCTCCGTGCTGTATTAGGAGAGCATGTTCAGCAGGCAGGTTCCTTGGTCACGCCGGATCGTCTCCGCTTTGACTTCACCCATTTCTCCGCCTTGACCTCCGCTGAGTTGCAGCGGGTAGAGGATCTTTTGAACGAGGCGGTACTGGCCAATATGCCTGTTGCGGCTGAAGAAATGAGCTTGGATGCGGCGAAGGCCAGCGGGGCCACTGCCCTTTTCGGAGAAAAATACGGGGATACCGTTCGCGTTGTATCCATGGGAGATTACTCTCTGGAGCTTTGCGGAGGAACCCATATTCGTGCTACCGGAGATATCGGCCTGGTCAAGATCATCTCTGAAGGTGGGATTGGAGCAGGCTTAAGGCGGATTGAGGCCGTGGCAGGAGCGGAGGCTCTTAAATATATGCGTTCCCTCAATGACCAGATTCTCGACGCGGCTCAACTTCTCAAAGCCCAGCCCTCGGATTTGCTCAAGCGCATCCAAGGACTCTTAGTCCAGGTCAAGGATCTGGAGAAGGAAGTTCAGCAGCTTAATGCCAAAGTGGCCAAATCAGAAGTGGAATCTCTCCTGCAACAGGTCAAGGATGTCGAAGGGGTACCTGTTCTGGCGGCTAAAGTCTCCGCTCAGGATATGGATACACTCCGCAATACAGCGGACCTTTTAAAGGATAAAATGAAGGACGGTGTCCTCGTTCTGGGGGCCGCTGTGGAAGGAAAGGTCAACTGGGTAACCGTTGTCACACCGGTAGGTTTAAGGGGGCTTCATGCGGGGCAGATTATTAAGGAAGTGGCCAAAATCACCGGCGGTGGCGGTGGCGGCCGCCCTGATATGGCCCAAGCAGGGGGAAAAGATGCCGCTAAATTAGGGGAAGCTCTCGATCAGGTCCCTGGGATTATAAAAAGCCATATAAAATAAAATGTAAGTTTTTGATCCTGAAATAAAGGAAAATGACTTCTCCAAAGAGAAATAAAAACAATGGTTTCTGATACGTGGTAAAGAAAACCCGACTTCGCCGTACCTTTTATTCACACATCCAGAAAGGCGAAGTCGTTGGTTGCACTTATGCTGGAGGAAAGTATGCAAGGTCGTTATACTTTCTGAAAGTGAAGCAAAGGGGGAACGCTAATGGACCGTTTAGAACACACTATGATGTTTAAATCTCAGGGGGGGGATGTTTCACCCCAGGAAATTTTGCAGCAAGTGTATGTGGCTCTGGAAGAGAAGGGATACGACCCGATCAATCAGCTGGTAGGATATTTAATGTCGGGCGATCCGGTCTATATCACCAGTCACAATCAAGCGCGATCCCTTATACGGAAGCTGGAGCGGTATGAGCTTCTGGAAGAGCTTGTTCGTTCGTATTTGCAAGAGAAGTAATTTTTAGGAAACCCTCACTTCAAGGTGAGGGTTTCTGTGTGAGAAAGGGAAGCGATGATGAGGCAAGTCTCGTTGGGCTGGCATGGTCCCTCGGTATCTGAAGTATGTTTTGGCAGCTTAGCTATTTCTCCCCTGCAAGGGCGTGTATCCCTGGCGGAGGGAGTGAAAGTTCTTCGCTATGCTTTAGAGCAGGGAATTGATTGGATCGATACCGCCGAAATATATGATAATTATTCCCAGATTGCCCAGGCCCTTCAGCATCACCCGGAAGTTAAGCTGGTAAGCAAGTCCTACTCGGTCACAGCACAAGAGATGTCCGCAAGTATTGAAAAAGCAAGAAGGGAACTCAATCGGGATGTCATCGACTTCTTTCTTCTTCATGAACAAGAGAGCGCTTTAACCCTCAAAGGACATCAGGGGGCATGGGAAGAGTTGCGGAAAGCCAAAGGGGATGGAAGGGTGAAGTATATCGGCATCTCCACTCATGCTGTGGATGCGGTGAAGGCCGGTGCCCTCCTCCCGGACATCGATGTGATCCATCCTATCATCAATCATCAAGGCTTAGGCATCATCGACGGTACTTTAGAGGAAATGCTGGCAGCCATTCGGTTTGCCTCTGAGCTGGGGATCGGAATTTATGCCATGAAAATCTTTGGCGGAGGGCATTTGGCGGCTCATCCCCAGGAAGCCCTGGATTTTATCCGCAGCATCCCTTGGATTCAAGCTATGGCCTTAGGTATGTCCAGTGTCGAGGAAGTGGATTTTAATCTGAAATATCTCGCCGGTCAGGAGATATCTGAAGAATTAAGACAATCCGTTACTTATAGGGAACGGAAGCTCTATATAGCGGATTGGTGTCAAGGCTGTGGCCGCTGTTGTGAAGCCTGCCCCCAAAGCGCTTTATCTCTGGAAGAAGTGGTCGGGGGCGGGATGGTGCAAGCCGTAGTGGAAGCCGGTCAGTGTGTCCTTTGTGGGTATTGCGGAAGAGTCTGTCCGCATTTTTGCCTGAAAATCGTCTGAGTAGAAAATTGTCTGAAGCGGGGGTGATTAAATGAGAATTATGGGTCTGGACTTTGGCGAACGGACCATCGGGGTGGCAGTGAGTGATGCTATGCTCCTTACCGCCCAGGGGGTAAAGACCATCCGCCGCTCCCCAAAAGAGCATGAGGAGCTAAAGACCATGCTTCAGGACTATGAGGTAGACCACATTGTCTTGGGTTATCCGAAAAATATGAATGGTACGCTGGGGCCTCGTGCCCAGGCCACCGAGGAATTTGCCCAGATTCTTAAAGAGGAATTTGGGTTGCCGGTCACTCTATGGGATGAGCGCTTAAGCACCATGGGGGCCCAGCGCTCTTTGCTGGAAGCAGATGTATCACGGGCCAAACGCAAGCAAGTGATCGATAAGATGGCAGCCGTCTTTATTTTACAGGGGTACCTGGATTATATAAGGCAAAAAAATGGGCAGAATAAGGAATAGATGAGAAATTAGAAATACCCAGATGTATTTGACATTCCTCCCCCCGGGGAGTACAATGACTATATCTTTAATAAGAGGTGAATCAAATGACTGAACATACACATGGTCCGAACTGCGACCACGAGCATGACGTTGAAGAATTTGACACAATTATTCTGACTGATGATGAAGGAAACGATCATGAATTTCTCCATCTTGATACGTTGGAAGTTGAAGGGTCTACATATTTTGTTTTAATGCCTATCAGTGCTGAAGAAGACGAAGAAGCTGATGAAGCGATCATCCTCAAACTTGGCAAAGATGCTGAAGGCAATGAAATGCTCCTGGATATCGAAGATGATGAAGAGTGGGAAAAAGTCGCAGATGCTTGGGAAAGCATGGAAGAAGAATAAAAACCAGCTGTTTAAAGCAGTCGGGTTCGGTGAATATCGAATCGGCTGCTTTTTTATTTTTGCTCAATATTTTTTAAGCAAATTGCAGACCCTATAGAAAAGCAAAAAATAAATGTTCAGTGCTAAGGGGGAAAGATGATGAGCTTAAGGTGGAAGTACTGCTCCTATTTTTTAATACTGGCGTTGCTGGCCCTTACAGGCTGTACTATGAATGGAGCTCGCTTATTGAATCTTACCCCAGAAGCCGTTTCCAGTGATCCAGACCAGCTTCCTCCAGGCACATTTTTGGACGACTTGGCATTAGGGGGGATGACGCAGGAAGAAGCCAAGGAGAAGATTAGGAGTTGGTCAAAGGACAAACTGGAAGAAAACCTCTTCTTAGTGTACAATGAGACAGAGATTCAGTTGACCCCGGAAGAGCTTGGTATTACTCTCGATTTTGAAAGAACTTGGCAGAATCTCTCAGAGAACACCGCTCAAGAAAGCCCAAGCGTTTTAGCTATCGATTATGTCATGGCCAATCAGGTTCTTCACGAGAAACTTGCAGAGTTTAATCGTTCTGCGGTGGATGCCTCTTTTAAGATTGAGAATGATCAATTTAAGATTACCCCGGCCATTTCCGGGGAAGCCGTGAATGTGGATGCTTTTTTTGATAAGATTAAGGAAGTATCTTTGGGTGATTTGCCCAAGAGAATTTCCCTGACAGGGGTAGAGATTCCGGCTGCTGTCACGACAGAGTCCCTGGAAGCGTTAGCTTTTGACGGTGTCATCGGTGAATATACCACCAAATACAATGCCGGTGATAAAAACCGCACCGCTAATCTGATAACGGCGGCGAAGAAAATGGATAAAGCCGTTTTAAAACCCGGGGAAACGTTTTCTTTTAATGGAACTATTGGACCGCGGACAGCGGAGACGGGTTTTAAGGATGCCTATATCGTCATCAACAATGAGTATGTCAAGGGAATCGGGGGAGGAATCTGCCAGGTATCCTCTACCTTATATAATGCTGCGTTGCTGGCGAATCTGTCCATAGTGGAACGGCATCCTCATGCGGTGGTGGTGGCTTATATTCCTCTGGGTCAGGATGCTACGATCAACTATCCCAATCTTGATTTGAAATTGCGCAATGATAGTTCATCCTATCTTTATTTCCGTACCAAAGTAGAAGCAGGAAATCTTACGATTAAGATTTATGGCAAAAAAACAGGGGTGAAGGTTCGCTTTGAGAAGGAAATCGAGAAAGAACTGAATTATCATACCGTGCGCAAGATGGATCCAGACTTGCTTCCCGGTGCGGTGATTCAACAACAGAGTGGGAGTAAGGGATATATCGTGAAGACCTGGAAGATTGTCACCGATGCCCAAGGCAAAGAGACAAAACAGCTTTTGAGCCGTGATAGCTATGCCCCCACCAATAGAATTCTTAAAATAGGTGCTGATTAAAGCGGCAGGTTGGTGGAGGATTGCCGGAAGCGGTGCAGTTTTTAAGGGTTCATTGAACGGAACGTCCTTCAGTGGGGGATTCGCCCCCCACTGAAGGTTAATCCAGTGATAAATACAGGATGCGAAAGAGAGAGTGAGAGAATGGGAAGACGCTGGTTAAAAGGTCTGCTCAGTACTTTATTTATTATGGCAGTTCTTGCAGGAGCAGGAATCGCAGCTTGGTGGAACTGGGCGAGCCAACCCTACGCTGAGGAAGGAAGCAATGCTGCAGAAGTGCAGTTTATGATAACTCCGGGAATGAATGCCTCTCAAGTTGCTCAGGAACTGGAACATCAGGGGCTTATCCGCAATGCCCTGGCCTTTCGCTTTTTGGCCAGTCAGCAAAATGTGGATTCCAAGCTGCTGGCGGGAGAGTACCAGCTTTCCGCCCAAATGCCCCCCCAGGAAATGATTAATAAGATTCTTGAGGGACCTGACGTGCATACTGTAAAGGTCACCATTCCCGAGGGATATACGACAGCCCAGATTATTGATCTATTTGTAAAGAATGACTTGGGAAGCAAAGAGGATTATCAGAGGGTTATTGAAAGCGAGCCTTTCAGTTATTCTTTTCTTGCCGATATCCCTGCGGGACCGAACCGGCTGGATGGTTTTCTTTTTCCTGATACCTACTTCTTTGCTCCGGAGGCCGGTCCTAAGGAAAACATCAATCGAATGCTTAAACGCTTTGAACAGGAAATAACCCCGGAAGTGATGACTAAATTAGCAGAAATGAATCTTACGCTGCGGGAGTGGGTGAATCTCGCTTCCATCGTAGAAAAGGAAGCGGGCAAGGATGCGGACCGTCCGATTATCGCCGGAATTTTCCTTAATCGCCTCAAGATCGACATGGCCCTCCAGTCCTGTGCCACCATTCAATATGTACTGGGAACTCAGAAATATATTCTCTCTTTAGAAGATATCCAAGTGGAGTCCCCTTATAACACCTATAAGTATCCGGGATTGCCGCCCAGCCCCATTGCCAGTCCTGGGCATGCCTCTCTGGATGCAGTGCTCAACAGCACGGATTCCGATTACCTATACTTCTTAGCTACTCCAAGTGGTGAGACGATTTATGCGAAAACCCATCAGGAGCATTTGCAGAATCAGGCCAAGTATATGAATTAAGTATAGGAACTAGAAAAATAGGAGTGTAGCAACGGCCAAGTAAAGGCAATGAACAGGGAAGTTGAGAAAACGATAACCTTTACCACATCATTTTTTTACACGGCTAAGCTATAATTGAATACAGAGAGGTTGAAAGAACCGTTATGTTAGAGCAAAACCAATCCCGGAAACCTGAGCTCCTTGCGCCGGCAGGGGATTATGAAAAGTTGAAATTCGCCATCGCCTATGGGGCAGATGCGGTCTATATGGGAGGGCCTGCCTTCGGGCTGCGAGCTTATGCGGGGAATTTTACCATGGAGCAGATGGCTGAGGCTATTCAGTATACCCACCATGCCGGCCGCAAGCTCTATGTGACAGTAAACATCTTTGCCCATGAGCAGGATTTTGAAGAAATGGCTGCGTATTTGAAACAATTGGAGTCCTTAGGTGCCGATGGAGCCATTGTCTCAGACCCCGGCATCATCGCCTTGGCTCAAGAAGCGGCCCCTAAACTTCCTCTGCACCTCAGTACCCAGATGAACAGCACTAATTCTTACAGCATAAACTTTTGGCTGAAGCAGGGATTGGAGCGGATTGTTCTGGCCCGGGAGCTGACCTTGGCAGAGATCCGAGCAGTACGGGAGAAGGTACCCGGGGAGCTGGAAATGTTCATTCATGGAGCCATGTGCATGTCCTATTCCGGAAGATGTCTGCTCTCCAATTATCTCACCGGAAGAGATGCTAACCGGGGGGAATGCACCCAGCCCTGCCGTTGGGGCTATGGCCTAGTGGAAGAGAAACGCCCCGGTCAGGTATTTCCCGTAGAGGAAGATGAGCGGGGCACTTATATCTTTAATTCCCATGATCTCTGTTTGCTTCCTTATCTGCCCATGCTGAAGCCACTGGGTATTGACAGCTATAAGATTGAAGGGCGTATGAAGAGCATCCATTATGTCTCCAGCACCGTGAAGGTTTATCGGGAAGCCATCGATACCCTTTGGGAACAGGGGGAAGAGGACTTTAAAGCCAAACTCCCTGGCTGGCTGGAAGAAATGGACAAGGTCAGTCATCGGGATTATTCACCGGGATTCCTCTTTGGCAAGCCTGGAGCAGAATCCCATAATATTGAGAGCTCCAACTATATACGGGATTATGAATTTGTCGCCTTTGGCTTAGCTGCAGATAATCGGGAACATCCCCAAATTCCGACTTTAGTCAAAGATGAATTCAGTCAAGGATATTGGGTGGAACAACGCTATCATTTCCAAAAAGGGGAGCTTATTGAAGTATTCTCACCTCATGAAGAACCTTGGACCTTTGAGGTCAAAGGCATTCACACGGTAGAAGGGGAAGAAGTGGACGTTGCCCGTCATGCCAAGGAGATCCTTAAGCTGGAACTGCCCCGGCCTTTGCCCCCTTTTGCTATCTTGAGAAGAGCGAAGAAGGATAAGAAATGATTGACCTCACAAACTAGGCAAGATTAACAAATTGGTAATATGTTTGGGAAAGGAAAACTAAAGATGAATAGAGAAATACCTTATGCTGATTCCGATGTGCTTATCAAGGCCCAGGTGCCCCGATCAGAGATACAGATGCTGGTGAAATATGTGGAAGGTCTTGGGCACCTGGGTGTCGTTACCACTACGGACCGTCATGCCGGGGAGGTTCTGATTCAGACGACGAAGTACACCTGGCCGGATCTGAAAAAGGCTTTGGAAGGAATGCCCTTTGAGGTTGTTTTTAAAAACTGAATTTTCACCTCGATCCTCTTTTTTGGCCTATTGACTTAGAATAAGTACAAATGTAGTATTGATGTGATAGGCCTAAAGTCCTGAACTTATATTATAGCGTCATGTTCATAGTGGGGATACATACAGGCTGGACTTAAGGACTTTGCTAAAAAAATAAATTAGTGGGGGAGAGGCAAATGTTTAAACGGAGAAAAGACGGCGGGTTTACACTGATTGAACTTATGATTGTTATCGCAGTAATCGGGATTTTGGCAGTAGTGTTGGTGCCGAAGATGAGCGGAGTGAAGGATTCGGCAAAGTATTCTGGCGTTACAACAAATGTAAAATCTGTCGAGGCTTATGTTGTAGCCAACATAGACAGATGGATAAAAACAGAAAAGACTAAGACTGAAGTTGAAAATTTAATAATAAATCAATTTAAGAGCGTGAGTGGCAATGAACTCAAAAATCCTTTTGGTGGATCAAATGCAATAGCAACAACCGGTGGTGCAGACGAGGGTATAGTATTAGTAACTGTAAGCAGTAGCGGTAGTACCACAACAATTGAGATAGCTGGATATGGCATAGACACAGATATAAGCTCATCTACATCCTACGAAGAAGTTTCAAAAGTTACAGTGACTGCTGATGGACAACTTAAAGCGGAGTCGGATGATTGAAGCATAAGTATATGGGGTTATACCCGTTATAATATGACATGTTCAACTATTCTTGTTATTGTTGCTTTAGGGTGTTTGATAAACACCCTATTCTTCTATCTTCCGGGAGCAGTCCCCCTCATATTTCCACCAAAACTCAGCACCAGAGAAAGGAGGAACTATCTTTGGCTATCCGACAAGAACGCAAGCGTCTCGGCGAAATCCTGATTGCCGGTGGGACGCTGACGGAAGAGCAGCTTAATGAAGCGTTAAAGGAGCAGAAATCGCTGGGCCTGCGCCTTGGTGAAGTTCTGATTCGGCAGAACTTTGTTTCCGAAGAAGAGATCCTCCGTACCATCCAAAGGCAATTAGGGCTTCCGGCTGTTGATTTAAACCGAATAGTGGTTACGGAGAAAATTCTCAAAATGATCCCTGAGGCCGTTGCCCGCAAATATACGGTTTTGCCGGTGGATTTTACCAATGGCCAGCTTCTGGTAGCCACCAGTGATCCCACGGATTATTATGCTTTAGATGACCTGCGCCTGGCCTCCGGGATGATGGTCAAGCCTTGTGTGGCCAGAAAAGCGGATATTCTCCGGGCAATTGACCGGTTTTACGGCCGCAGTGAGGCGGAAAAAGCGGTTAGCGATTTTGTCAGACAGAAGGGCCACGATCAAGTGGCGGCCGCCGCTCAAACTCCTGTCTTGACGGTGGTGCAGGCCGGAGGGGAGACGGCGGATGAAGAGGCCACCCCCATTATTAAGTTTCTGAACACGATTATTGAGAATGCGGTCAATAACTTTGCCAGCGATATTCATATCGAACCTGTGGATGATGAGCTGAGGGTTCGTTTCCGCATTGACGGGGTCCTCCGGGAGATTATGCGCACTCCTGTAGGGATGACCGGGCCGGTGGTGAGCCGGGTTAAGATTATGGCGGATCTCAACATCGCCGAACGGCGGCTTCCTCAGGATGGGCGGATCACCTATCTGGTGGGCAGGAAGATGATCGACCTGCGGGTTTCCACGGCACCGACCATGTATGGAGAAAAGGTGGTGCTGCGTATTCTGGATAAGGGTTCGGTGATCCTAGAAAAGGCCTCCCTTGGCCTTCAAGGCCATAATCTGGAGCTTTTTGATGAACTGATTGCGAAGCCATACGGTATCGTGCTGGTTACCGGCCCTACAGGAAGCGGTAAAACCACCACCTTATATACGGCACTGAATCAGCTGAACACCCCGGAGAAGAACATCATCACGTTGGAAGATCCGGTGGAATATAATTTTAAAGGGGTCAATCAAATGCAGGTTAATCCCAAGGCTGGGTTGACCTTTGCCAAGGGCTTGCGTTCCATTCTCCGTCAGGACCCGGATATCATCATGGTGGGAGAGATGCGGGACAACGAAACTGCCGAGATCGCGGTGAGATCGGCCTTGACAGGTCATCTTGTCCTGTCCACGATTCATACTAATGATGCTCCCAGTGCGGTGACCCGCCTGGTGGATATGGAGATCGAGCCTTTTCTTATTTCTGCTTCGGTAGTTGGAATTATATCCCAACGTTTGGTGCGCAAGATTTGTCCCAATTGTGTCCAGGAATACCCGGCAGAGCTCAAAGACTATGCCTTTTTAGGACTCTCTCAGGATTTCCCCTTAAAGCTGAGACGGGGAACCGGATGCCCCTATTGCCATGATTCAGGCTATAAAGGCCGTACCGCTATTTTCGAGATTATGCCCATCTACGGCGGACATAGAAATCTGATTAGCAGAGGGGCCACAGCCGACGAATTGCGGGAATATGCCATCAGTCAAGGGATGATTACACTGAAAAAATCAGCGACGGATCTGGTGCTCAATGGGGTGACGACCATCGAAGAGCTTCTCCGCGTTACTTATGTCAATGAATGATACAATAAGGTAAATGAAATTTCCTCCTTGCGGGGGGTGCAAGATGCGGTTTAAGTACAAAGTAATTGATGAGCAGATGAGTGTCGCCGAAGGCACTTTAGAGGCAGCGGATTATGAGGCGGCCAGGCGGATGATTCAGGAAAATGGCTGGCAGGTTATATCTTTGCTGGAACCCCGGGGATTAAACGCTTTGCTTAATAAAAGAATTATGACTAAGGTCAAGTATGAATCTATCTCCGCTTTTTGCAGCCAGCTGGCGATGATGGTTCGCTCCGGGGCTAATCTTGTCCGGGGGCTGGAGGTTCTCAAGCTTCAGCTGGAAGATAAGGAATTGCAGGAGGTTTTGGAGATCATCGTGCGGGGAGTGAGCAGGGGAGATTCCCTTTCCCAAGCGATGCGGGATTGCCGGGGCGCCTTGCCGGATTTATTGATCAATCTGGTGGCCGTAGGGGAAGAGAGCGGGAACCTGGAATCTGTCTTGACCAGCATGGCGGAATATTACGATCGGGAGAATTATATCCGCAAGAAAGTGCAAAGTGCTTCCATCTATCCGGTTATTCTGCTGACAGTGCTTATTGGCATTATATTCTTTTTCATGAATTTCCTCTTGCCGGAGATCACAGGTATGCTGACGGAAAGCGGTCAAAGTCTGCCCTTACCCACCCGGATGATTATTAACACTGCCGACTTCTTTTCCAATTATGGCATCTATTTGCTGGCCGGCTTGATCGGGTTAGTTTTTGGTTTGAATTGGTTATTTAAAATTCCGAAATACCGTTACTATCGGGATGCCCTGATGCTTGGTATGCCAATTTTGGGGATAAATATAAAAAATATTGTGATCTCCAGATTCAGCCGGACCTTTGCCCTCTTTCTTCATTCTTCCATTCCCATGGTTCCGATTCTGAACTCCATGGAGACCATTGTGGGCAATGAAGTATCACGGACGGGAATCGCGCGTATACGGGAGCGGATTATTAAGGGTGAACCCCTGACGCAGGCTTTTGGACAGGAGAAATTCTTTGATCCTTTGGTGGTTCAGATGATATCCATTGGTGAAGAGACGGGCCGACTTGAAGAAATGCTGGAGGAAGTCGCCGATCTTTACGATAAAAAGGTAGAGCTGGGAATAGCCCGGATGATCTCCTTGGTGGAACCGGTATTTACCGTTATTATCGGTATTTTTGCCGGGGGCATGATTATTGCCATCGCCCTGCCCATCTTCAGCATGGCGACAGGGACTCAGTAATAGGGAGAGTGGAGTATGCCATGGATGCCTGATCTTGGGAATAGAAATGCTGAGAGGGGCTTTACCTTGATTGAGCTGCTGATCGTGATCACGGTGATCGGCATTATCATGGCTTTTGGGGTACCCAAATATCAAGGGGTGAGGGAGCAGTACCGGCTGGAAAGCTCCGCCCAGGCCGTTATGGCTGAACTTAAATATGCCAAGCAATTGTCTATGGATCGGAGAAAGTCAATTTATGTGCTGCTGACGGCGGAGAGAGTATCTCTTTTCGAGAGTGTAAGCAGCCCGGGTGTGGCGGTGGAGAGCTATGGATTTGATATGGGGGTTGTCTTTAAGCCTGATGATGCCGACAACCTATGGCTGCCAGAGATTCGATTGGGGAGCGGTGAGACCCTTGGCCATGGGCTGTTCTATGACCATCGGGGGTTTGTATCCCAGAGCGGAACGATTTGGCTGGAGGCGGGAAGCGGGCGCAGGGTGGGAATTCAGATTGAGAAAAAGACAGGACATCTGTTCATGGTCTGGCCCTAACCGGCATTTGGACAGCAGGAGGGAACGGGATGGAAGGCAAAAGCAGGGAACAGGGGATGACTGTTTTGGAAGTGGCTGTCGCTCTGACTATCTTGATGATTGGTGTCGGTTTTGTTTTGCAAAGCGATGCTGTGTCTCATAAATATGCTTACCGGAGCCAAGTCAGGGAGCAGATGCTCTTCTATGCGGCAGGCGTGCTAGAGGCGGAGATGGAGGGGGTTACCCCTGCGGTGACTATCCCAGGCTTTACAGATTTTGTCCCGGTGATGACTACCCATAGGGTAAATGACCATCTGGAAAAGATTGAGGTAAAGGTATCTCTGCGCAATTCCCCAACCGATCCTGAACCGGTCGTTTTAGCCACATACAGGGTGATAAGAGAATGAACAAGCAACGGGAAGAAGGATTTACTATCCTGGAAGTGATGATAGCCATTGTCATTTTCGGGATACTGATGATGATCATCTCTCAGCTGATGCGGGGGGAGATCCGCATGCTCAATACAGCCAGCGGTCAGGATGCGATCCAACAAAAGGCAAGATCAGCCATAGTTCATCTGCTGGATGAAGTCAGGCTCAATCGCTATGTAGCTTATTATGCCGGTGATACGGCTGAGGGCGGGCGGCATAATGAAGGTGTGTATGCCAATGAACCGGGAGGAACATCCCGCTGCCTGATCAATATCAGGCCGGTGCCGGATGTCTTAAATGGGGATATGAGCAAATTGCCTGGTGGCACGGAAATCTATTATGATTATTGGGATAAAAAGCTTTGGTATCGGGACACTTCGACCAATGAAGTGCATCTTATCGCTGATGAGATCGATGCTCTGACTATCCAACCGCTTACTGAGCATCTTCTGCAGATTCACCTCAAAGCCAGAAGCACTTCCGGAACCTATGAACAGGAATTGTTAACATGGATTCGGATGTATTAGGGGGAATAGGGATGAAGGAACGGGGGGCGGCTCTGTTAACCGTCGTTATGGCGATGCTGGTTATTACAATGATTTCCGGAGTGTTTTTCTTCTTAGTTAGGTCGAATATGAAACTGGTCAATTCCGAACAAGGAGCTATTCTGGCCAACAATCTGGCGGATGCAGGTATTCAGTATGGAATTTCCCTACTTCTGGTTAATGAGATTAAAGCAGGAGATGAGCCTCTTTCATTGGAGGATCTCCCTTCACTGGCTAATCCACCAAGCGATCCATTGAATAATGGGGGGGATTTTGATATTTGGTGGGAAAATGGCTCTGAAGCAAACTCATTTATAATCTTCAGCAGGGGGAGCTATGGTAAAATTACGAGGACAAAAACCGCCGGGTTTACCATAGGAACCGAAGGTGTTGGCGGAGGCGAAGGATCGGGCGGGCCTGGGGGAGGAGAGCCGGCTTATCCCTATTGGGATTTGAACCATAGATATATAGAAGGTGATTACGTTGTTTATAGTGTTATGATCGATGGCAGGAGTGTTGAGAGATTATATCGTGCTCGTCATAATGGCTATGTAGGTGAGCTGCCTGGGGCTCCCTGGACCACTTGGCAGGAAATAACCAATCATTACAGAGTTTCTAATTTTTATGAACTTGTTAATGGGAATACGATTATCTATTATAGATCCACTTATTGGCAAGCAAGGTGGAATGGACATGGGACCGGAAATGAACCCGGTAAAAATACAGAGCGTTCCAGCGGTATGTGGCGTGAGCTGATCGATGAATGGCGCCCGTACGAAGCTTATCCGGAGAAAGAAGTTGTCAGCTATAACGGAAAACGGTATCGCGTAAAATGGAATAATCCGCAGGGTCCTCCTGATGCTTCCGATCCTAATGGGCCTTGGGAGCTATTGGAAGATTGTGTCACTCTGCAAAGCGTGGTTATTTCACCATCTTCTATGATCATAAAGGAGGGTGAAAAGGTTACATTTAGGGCGACAGCCCTTTTTTCTGATGGAACCACAGAAGATGTTACCAGTAAGGTGATCTGGTCAAGTACATATCCTCAAATAGCTTCTATTTCAGGTAATGTTCTCACGGGTGTAATGGATACCGGAGTTGAGGGATGTAATGCAACATTGGTTTCTGCTTCATATACTTATAACCATCCGGAGAGAAGCGATATTGTTATTAATCGAGTTGGCGTGACCGAAATAAAAGTATCTGAATCTCATGAAGGGGACGAGGATTCAGGGCTGATTATCTGGGAGCGGGAGGTCCTTTCCGGCCCCTAACTGTGTAAGGAGACGATTAAGATGTCCGAAGGAGAGAGACTGTGATTAGAAAGAAAAAATGGGTGGCCTTGGTCCATGGCCAGCATTGGACGGTGGCCAAAGTCTCACGGCACGGGAATAAGCTGAAGATTCATGGTCTTTTTGAGTATAGAGGAGAGGGCTTGGCTCCTGAGGGTATGAACATGGTTACAGAGCAGGAGGAAGTGCTTGGGCAGACCCAGGCTGGGCAGGGAGCGGCGCTTGGTCTGAGAGGTTTAAAGCAATGGGCGGCCAAAGAGAGAATACCCCTGAAAAAGCTGAACTATGCCCTTTCCTGCCCAGGTGTGATCACGCGCATGATCACTCTTCCTGTATTATCCTATAAGGATTTGGAGAAGCTGCTGACAGAGCAGGTGGATCAATATTTTACATTGAATATTTTCGATTATCTGGTGGACTACCGGATTTTAGAAAGGATCAAAGAAGAGGATCAGGAACGGCTGAGGGTCCTTTTGGTGGCAATCCCCTTTTCGGAATGGTCCAAACAGTGGCAGATATGGGAACAGCTCGGGGTCACTCCCAAGGTCACTGATTTTGCGGCAGACAGTTTATGCCGATTGTATAGCCGCTTATCCAAATGGGAGGAGAATAAACGGCAAGCTTCGGCAAGGGATTTAGCGGTGGTGGATTTGGGGGCTGACCGGGTGGAGTTTGTTCTTTTAGAGCATGGTGTGCTGTTTCTGTATTCGGATATGGGAATTTCTCTTGATGGGCTGAATGAGCAGGATGAGGCGAAGGAGCGGACTGAAGGTGTTGACGGGGCCGACAGAGTTTATCAAAGTGAGTTAGAAGATAATTTAGTCCCTGTATTTAATGCCTTAAGCGAGTTTTTGAACTTTTTTGCTTCCCGCCACTATGGCAAGACGGCGGATCAGATTTTTATTACAGGGGAGTGTGCGGATTTTCCCGGCTTGGAAGAAATTTTCGAAAGGAATATGGGTATTCAGGCCAAAGTAGGTTTTCCAGGGGACTGGATGCCGGTCTTCAATAAAAAGTCCAGACATTTGGTGAATCAAGGGATAAAGTATGGAAGCTTGTATGGGCTGGCCTTCCGGGAGGATTAAATGCGAGAGAGAGTACAGTTGAATTTTGCCCAGAGATGGAGAGTCAGGCTTAAGGCACCACAACGAGCGGCCAGGAACAAAAGGGTGCGCATTGCCTTAGGTGTGCTCGCCGGTCTTGTTTGTATAGTGCTGGGAAGCCTTCCATGGGTTTATGAGTATGAACTAAACACTGAACTGGCGGTGCTGAATCAGCGGATCGCAGCTCTGCAGGAGATAGACGGCAAGGTTTACCAGGTGCAAGCCCTTGAGGAACAGCTCGGGTTACAGGAAAAAGTGCTTGATTTCGTTGGGGGGCAGAGAAAGAACCCCGGGGAAGTGCTCGATCGTCTTAAGGAATCCCTCCCTGCCGGCGCAATTTTAGAGAATGTCACCTTAAACCAAGACAACACTCTCAGGGCATCCATAAGTTTCTTATCACCGGTGGATGCGGCCAATTTCTGGTCGGCTATGAATGTGTCCCAGTATTTTGAGACTCAGGATATCGGAGCCTTGTCTCTTAAGGATGAAAGGCAAACTATTGTCATGGATTTCAAACTCAGGTGAGCTTAGGTTCAGGGAAGAATAGTAAGAATGGAAAAGTGGGAAAAGCATGAGTAAAGAGTCTAGGCAGGTTTTTTTATTAGTGGTGCTGTTGGTCGTCGGGGTATCCTATGCTTATTACACCTATTTATTCACCCCAAAGTGGGCCGATATCCAAACCCTGAAAGGGATGTATCAGGAAAGGCAAAGCCGTTATGAGCTGCTTCTTGGATATTCGGGGCAGGAAGCTTACTTGTCGGCGGAGATAAAGAATCTGGAGAAACAGTCTGAGGAGCTGTGGAAGCAGATTCCTTCGGCCATCCATAAGCCCGATATAGTGGTTGAGCTTTATACGATAGCCAAGCAAAATCAGGTTGAGCCTCTGCATGTATCTTTCG
The DNA here is from genome assembly GCF_007830365.1 of Desulfitobacterium sp. LBE. NCBI lineage: Bacteria > Bacillati > Bacillota > Clostridia > Eubacteriales > Desulfitobacteriaceae > Desulfitobacterium > Desulfitobacterium sp. LBE. The sequence goes on from NZ_VLKD01000001.1 coordinate 5,313,028, forward strand.
GTGAGACTCAAGGGGAGAAGGATTATATTGCCCAACGCCTAGTGCTTAATTGCCGCGGTTCTCAAGAACAGATTACGAAATTGATCAATGATCTTCAATCTGCCAATGATCAGCGATTTACATTAGCAAGCTTAAACTTTGTCCATTCGGAAGGGGTACTTAACGGAGAAATTCACTTGATTGCTTATGCCAGCACAGTAAAACCGGCAGCAAAGAAAGTGCTGGATGAGGATTATATGACTGAAGAACAGCAGCGTAATCCGAATGATGGATAACTTTTAAACAGTTGATGATTTGCATTGAAAAATGGCCTGAAGGGTCATTTTTTTTGTAGCTCAAAATAAAGTAGAAGCTGCATTTACTTAAAAAACAATCAACCGGCATCCCCGCAAAAATTAAAAAGGTAAAAGGGCCAAGCAGAAATTGCCCTCCTTTCGCATAGTTATTAAAACGTAAGCGTGAAAGGAGTGGCTTAAATCATGTTGACCGAAATCCTTGTTGCCAGTATTGCCTTGACTGTTTTGAAAGGGGTAACCCTTCTTGTCTCCTATATCAATAATAATGCTTTCCCACACCCTCTTAACGAACAGGATGAAGCTCATTATCTTAAAGTTCTTAGAGCCAGCAAAAGCCCGGAAGCCACTCCCAAAGATCTTACCAAAGCGGAATATGCCCGCAATAAGCTGGTGGAGCATAACCTGCGGTTGGTGGCCCATTTGGTCAAGAAGTTCGACGGTACGGGAGAAGACAGTGACGACTTGATTTCCATTGGTACGATTGGCCTGATCAAAGGAATTGATACCTTTGATCCTGGGAAAGGGACGAAGCTGGCGACTTATGCGGCCCGCTGTATTGAAAATGAGATTCTCATGCACCTCAGATCCCTCAAAAAATCCCGCGGTGAAGTCTCTATCTACGATCCGATTGGAGTGGATAAGGAAGGGAACGAAATATCCCTGATGGATGTTCTGGCTTCAGAAGGTGAGGCTATATCGGACCGGATAGAAAATGAATTCGAACAGCGGGTCCTTCTGGATAAAGTCAAAAATCTAACTCGCCGGGAGCGGCTTGTTCTGCAGCTGCGTTATGGTTTGATGAACAGCCCCAGAAGAACTCAGCGCGAAATAGCTAAGGCTTTGGGCATCTCCAGATCCTATGTCTCCCGCATTGAGAAGAAAGCCATTCAGAAGTTGATGGAGCAAATGGAAGACCATGATCCGAAGAAGTGAATAATGTCATGCATATAAGTAGAGCCTGAACAACAATTTAAAAATCTAATATAAAGACAAATGAGCCCAAAGAATTTTCTGAGGGCTTTTTTATATAAAAAATTGGCCGCTTAGAGGAGAAATACATAAATGGTAGAATATTAAGAATATTCCTCGAAGTTAATATCTATTCAACTCAGAATAGCCATAACAGTACCGAGGATGAAAAGGGGAGGGGTCTATTGATGCAGGATGTAGTTATTGTGAGCGGTGCCAGAACACCTATTGGGGATTTCAATGGAGCACTTAAAGATTTTAAGGCCGTGGATTTGGGAATGATTGCTCTGAAGGGGGCGCTTCAGAAATCCAACCTTGAGCCGGCTCAGATAGAAGAGGTGATAGCCGGCCATGTCTATCAGGCGGGATGTAAAGGGAACCCCGCTCGTCAAGTGGCTATGGGAGTCGGTTGTCCTGTAGAAACGGTGGCGGCCACTATCAATCAGCAATGTCCTTCATCCATGCGGGCTACAGAGATGGTAAGCCAAGAAATTATGCTGGGGAAGATCCAGATTGGAGCTGCTGTGGGAATAGAAAGCATGACCAATGTGCCCTATCTCCTGCTCAAGGCTCGCGGAGGCTATCGGATGGGGTCTGATACCCTTCACGATGGTTTGCTGTATGATGCTCTGATTGATGCCTTCTATAACTATCATATGGGGATTACAGCCGAGAATCTGGCGGAGATGTACGGCATTTCCCGGGAAGAGCAGGATGAGCATGCTTTGGAAAGCCACCGGCGGGCCTGTCGGGCTCTGAAAGAGGGAAAATTTAAAGAAGAGATTGTTCCGGTGGAGATCGTAACCAAGAAAGAAACCCGCCTTATTGCTGAGGATGAGCACCCTCGTGAAGATGTCACGCTGGAGAGCTTTGCCAAGCTGAGGCCGGCTTTCCAAAAAGAGGGGACGGTGACGGCGGGGAATGCCTCTAGTCTCAATGATGGGGCGGTGGCTTTGCTGCTGATGTCCGGGGAAAAGGCCCAGGAGCTGGGGTTTAAGCCCTTGGCCCGGATTGTGGCCACGGCTTCTGCTTCCGTGGATCCTAAAATCATGGGGTTTGGTGTGGTACCGGCTGTTAAGCGTGCTCTGAACTTTGCCCGGATGGATACCAAAGATATTGACCTCTGGGAAATCAATGAAGCCTTTGCTGCTCAATTCCTGGCCTGTAACCGGGAACTGAAGCTGGATTTGAATAAGGTCAATGTCAATGGCTCAGGAATTTCCCTGGGCCATCCTGTAGGGATGACCGGTGCCCGTCTTATTTTGACCTTGGTCCAGGAAATGAAGCGCCGCCGCAATCAGTATGGCTGTGCATCTCTTTGCGCCGGAGGAGGACCGGCTATGGCAGTCGTAGTGGAGGCAATTTAGTTCAATCATCTCTGTATCGGCAAAATTGAGGAGGAATAGGATTGGCGGAACCTGCAGTTCGGATTTTAGTCATCAATCCAGGCTCTACTTCTACAAAGATCGGGATTTATGAGAATTTAACCTGTGTATTTGATAAAACCGTTCGCTATCACCGTGCTGAATTGGAGGGCTATGCCAGTATTATGGAGCAGAAGGAGTTGCGCAGGGCATTTGTCCTGAACTCTGTGCAGGAATCCGGCATTCCCATGACTTCCCTGCAGGCTGTGGTCGGCCGTTGTGGTATGGTCAAATCTTTAGAATCCGGAACGTATTTGCTTGATGAACATCTGGTTCATGATTTAACAAGTGAGGAGTCTATGCGTCATGCTTCTTCTTTAGGTGGAGTCATTGCTTATGAAATAGGCCGGCAACTATCCATTCCCGCTTATGTGGTGGACCCGGTGACCATCGATGAAATGATTCCTCAGGCCAGGCTTACGGGAATCAAAGCTATTGCGCGGCGCAGCATTTTTCATGCCCTTAATTCCAAATATATAGCAAAGCGGTTTTGCAGAGAGAACCAAAAGAGATATGAAGAGAGCCGCCTGATTGTGGCTCACCTGGGCGGGGGCATTTCAGTCAGTGCCCACCAGAATGGACGAACCATCGATGTCAATGACGCTTCGGCCGGGGATGGTCCTTTTGGGCCGGAACGGGCAGGTGGATTACCCGTATCGGCTGTTATCGAGCTGTGCTTTTCCGGACTCTACACCAAGGAAACTATTTTTACCCAGGTCATGTCCAAGAGCGGGATGCAAATGCTTCTGGGAACCAATGATTTGCGGGAAGCAGAGAAAAGAATCGACCAAGGGGATGACTATGCCCGATTGGTAGTGGAGGCCATGGCCTATCAAGTTTCCAAGCAAATTGGGGCTATGGCTGCCGCTCTCGAGGGAGAAGTGGAGGGAATCATACTAACGGGAGGATTGGCTTATAGCCGGCGGTTTGTCCAATTGATTGACCAGCGGGTAAGGAAAATGGCTCCGGTTACGGTATACCCGGGTGAGGATGAATTGCAGGCTATGGCTGAGGGAGCTTTTGCTGTACTGACCGGGCGGGAAAAGGTTAAGCATTATGGAGTAAGGAGATAGAGAATGTTCGCTAGAATTTTATCTGAAGTATTGAAGCCACCCCAAAGGATTGCCGTAGCCGCGGCCCACGATAAACCTGTTTTAGAAGCAGTTTTTAAGGCTAAGGAGCTGGGAGCGGCCTTGCCTATATTGGTAGGAGATGAAGGAAAAATACGCCGCTATGCTGAGGAAATGGGCATCGATCTTGCAGACAGCCCCCTTGTTCATGAACCCAATGTCAGGAAAGCTGCCCTATATGCCAGCAATCTGGTTCGTGAAGGTCAAGCCGATCTGCTCATGAAGGGCATGCTGCAAACGGCGGAGATCCTCAAAGCTGTGCTGGATAAAGAGAAGGGCTTAAGGGCGGGCTCAACCCTTAGTCATATTGCCATTATTGAAGTTCCGAGTTTAAATCGGCTGCTGTTGATTACCGATGCAGGAATGAACATCGCCCCGGATATCAAGCAAAAAGCGGATATCATCAGAAATGCAGTGACAGTGGCCCGGGCCTTAGGTGTAGAGCAGCCCAAAGTTGCGGCCCTCTCTGCTCTTGAGGTGGTTAATCCCGATATACCTTCAACCTTAGATGCTGCTATACTCACTCAGATGAATCGCCGGGGCCAGATTAAAGATTGCCTGGTGGATGGGCCTTTTGCCCTTGATAACGCCGTCAATGTGGAAAGGGCCGAGCATAAAGGCATCCGGGGAAGTGAGGTAGCCGGGCAGGCGGATATCCTTTTGGTGCCAAATATTGAGACGGGCAATGCCATCTATAAAGCAGCCACCTGTTTAGCTTCTTTTCGTTCAGCCGGATTAGTCTTTGGAGCAAAAGCACCGATCATTCTGCCCAGTCGTGCGGATACTCCGGAATCTAAATTCCTTTCCATCTTGTGCGCTTCTCGTGTTGCCGCTTTTAAGGCGGGAAGCAATGAATAATTCAGAAAAGGCTTTGACGCAAAGAGGCTGGATGATCAGTATATAGCTTGTAAAGCATAAAGCTGCCCGATGATTTAGGGCAGCTTTCTTTAATGGCAGCTGTCATGATTTATAGTATTATTGTCACAATTTATAGCGCTGCTGTCAGATAATGCTTGTCAGAATGAAAAGAATAATATATAGTATATAAATAGTAATTTAGAATTTTATTTTGTTATTTTTATAAAAGGAGAATTAAATTGGAAATTAATCTTGACACTCAGGATAAAGCCATTATCCATGCTTTGCAGGAAGATTCCTCTATCTCAAATTTGGAACTATCGAAGAAGATTGGCTTATCGCCCTCGGCCTGTTTAACACGGACAAAAAACTTAAAAGAACAAGGGGTCATTAAGCAATATACTGCCTTTGTCGATGAGAAAAAGCTTGGCGTTGAGTTAATTGCCTTCACGATGGTGAATCTTTCTCCTCTCAATAGAGAGGTTGCCAACCATTTTTTGGCGACGATTAATGAAATCCCTAATGTTCTCGAATGCTATACAGTGACGGGCAGCCGGGATTTTCTTTTAAAAGTGGTGGCGAAGGACATTGCTACTTTTCGGGATTTTATCATCGACACCATTATGGCTATTCCGGGGGTGGATAAAGTAGAAACCAGTATTGTCATGAACAGAGATAAATGCACGTTAACCATACCTATAGATCAAGATTAGGGGCGATTTTTTTAAGTAGGTATGAGTTGCCTATGGAGTTGAATGGAAAGAGCAGAGGAGGAGAGCAACCCAGTATGCAGGATAAGATCAAAGCCTTGAAAGCGGCGTTTCCCTATACATTGCCGGTAATGACCGGCTACTTATTTCTCGGTATGGCCTTTGGGATTCTTTTAAACAGTAAGGGCTATCATTTTGGCTGGGCCATCCTGATGAGTGTTTTTATTTATGCCGGCTCTATGCAATATGTGGCGATTAATCTGCTGACCATGGCTTTTAATCCCTTAAATGCTTTTATTATGACCTTGATGGTGAATGCCAGGCATTTGTTTTACGGTCTCTCTCTTTTAGGCAAGTACAGCGAAGCGGGAAGGAAAAAGCCTTATTTAGTCTTTGGGCTTACGGATGAGACCTTCTCCATTCTTTGTGCCACGAATCCTCCCCAGGGAGTAAATCGTGGCTGGTTCATGTTTTTTGTGACGATCCTCAATCATAGTTACTGGATTGCTGCTTGTGCCCTGGGCGGCATATTAGGGTCCATGGTGTCTTTTAATACGAAAGGGATAGACTTTGTGATGACAGCTCTGTTTGTGGTGATCTTTCTGGAACAATGGAAGTCCCAGAAGCAGCATGCTCCGGCTCTAATCGGCCTCGGCGCTTCAGTGCTTTGCTTATGGGTGTTTGGACCGGAACATTTTATTATTCCCGCCATGGTTGCCATCATTGGGATCCTTTTCCTGTTCAGAAAGCCGCTGGAGAACCTCTATAAGTCGGCTCGGGTGTCCATACTTGATGGGGCAGAAACGACTCCCATGGCTATCAAGGAGGAGCAAGTATGATACTTACCAGCCAACAGTCCCTTGTTATCATCGCAGTGATCGCTCTGGGAACAATTCTCACCAGAGGGCTGCCCTTTCTTTTATTCCCTTCACATAAGGAGACGCCGGCTTTTATCCTTTACCTTGGTCAGGTGATTCCCTTCGCTGCTATTGCTATGTTGATTATCTATTGTCTAAAAAATGTATCCCTCCTGGCTGCTCCTTATGGGCTGCCGGAAGGGATTGCCATCGGGTTTATCATCTTTATTCATCTGTGGAAAAACAATGTGCTGCTCAGCATCGGCGGAGGAACGGTGCTCTATATGGCCCTGGTGCAATTCGTATTTACCTGAGGCCATCCGCTGCTGATAACGCCACGGTATGAGTAAATTATCGGCCCTTATGGCGGACACCGATTTTTTCTCCGAAAAGAATATAAGTCTCATAGCCTAATTTTGTCTGTTCAACAATATCGGGATCGATCTTAATCTTATTTTCTTCGAAAAAGAGCAGAACCGTGGAACCGCCGAATTTGAAATAGCCTTTTTCATCTCCCCGGGCCACCGGTTGGTGGGGAGTGTAGCTCTGAATGATGGAGCCTACAAAAGTAGCGCCTACTTCGATGGTGAGAATATCCCCGAAATGGTCTGAATGGAAAATGCTCCATTCCCTTTTGTTCTCGCAGAAAAGCTTGGCTACCTTCTGCAGAGCCACCGGATTAACGGAGTAGTAAGAGCCTTTAATACGGTGAGAGGGTTCACAGATACCGCTGTCGATAAAATGAAAACGGTGATAATCCGTGGGGCATAGCCGTAGAATCAAGCAGGTGCCTCTCTTGTATTTTGAAGCCGTCTCCGGGTCTTTAATCAGTTCTTTAAGACTGTAAGTAAGGCCTTTAACCTGGACCAGGCAGTCCAAATCAATGTCTTCGTAGGCCAGCAATTTACCATCCCCCAAAGAGATGAGGGAGTCTTGACAGGGGTCGATAGAACGGGCTGACGGCTTCAGCTTACGGTAAAAGAAATCATTAAATGAGGAAAACTCTTTGAGGTTTTTCTCGGCAATGGATAAGTCTAAATCAAATTTGCAGACAAAAGGGTGGATCTTGCGCCGGCTGATGGGCCGATCAAGATACCAGCCATAAAAGCTGGAGCACATCCTTTTTTTGACCACCGTTTCCAATAGTCTCATCCCCACAGGAGAGGAATAAGTCCAGCGAATCATTTTCTCCCCGGCGACTTTTTCGATCTGATAGGTTTGGGTTTTGCGATCATAATATTTAATCAAATATGTTCAACTCCTATACAGGACATTTTATGATATTTTTTCATATTTCACCAGAGGTTATTTCTAAAGCCCTCTTCCATTTAACTTGCCCAGAGTAGAACTCTGGGATATAATAAGTAAAAAATGCCATGTGGGGAGGACACTATGTTTGATCTCTTCAAGCCGACTTTTCAGGCAGATTCATTGGATAGTATACCCATGGATGTTTTGAAAAGGAATGGTATTCGCGGGCTTATTATAGATCTTGACAACACGATGACGCCCTGGAATGACTTGGAAGTTGGACCGAAGGTTGTGGAATGGTTTGAGAAACTTAAAGTGGCAGGGATTCAAGCATGTGTCGTATCCAATAATAAGCGCAAGCAACGGGTGGCCGTTGTAGCAGAGCGTTTAGGAATACCTTTTGTTTTTCGGGCAACGAAACCACGTCGTAGGGCTTTTCAAGCAGGAATGAATGTTTTGGGTACCGGGATTTCCGATACCGCTGTCATCGGGGATCAACTGTTTACGGATATCCTTGGTGGGAATCGTATGGAAATGTATACGATTTTAGTTCTTCCCATCAATGATCGGGAATTTATTGGTACACGGCTCCTGCGCAGAATGGAGCGAGTATTGGTCTGGTTGATGAAGCGTTATGAAACGTCGGAGCCCCATGGTACAAAGGTACGCTAAACGTGGAACTGTATGATGACGATAACGGAATGGGAAAACCATTCCGTTGTGCTATCCAAAAGCTTTGGGGGTGTAGGCTTGGTAAAGCATTTTGCAGTGATTGGCGACCCGATTGCTCATTCCTTATCTCCGGTGATGCATAATGCCGGATATAAGGCTTTAGACTTAGCTGCAGATTATCAAAAATTCCAGGTGAGCCCTGAGGATTTGCAAGAGGCTGTATTTGGTCTTAAGGCGCTGGGCTTCAGCGGCTGGAATGTAACCGTTCCCCATAAGGAAACTATTCTTCCTTTTCTGGATGAACTGACAGAGGAGGCGGTCAGAGCAGGCGCTGTGAACACCGTAAAAGTGGACAAGGGTCGGCTGATCGGCCATAACACCGACGGTTCCGGCTTCGTTCGTTCCCTGCAGGAACATATGGAGTTAGATGAGTGCAAACAAATTGTTATTTTAGGAGCCGGAGGTGCCGCCAAGGGGATTGCTATGGCCCTGGCGCCTTTTGGAGCCCAGCTTTGCCTCATGAACCGTACTCCTGAGCGGGGAGCGGAGCTGGTGGAAAAAATACTGGAGGGCGGCGGACAGGCGCGCCAAGAGCCATGGGGAAGAGGAGAGTGGCTGGCACAGGCGGATTGCGTGATCCAAACAACCAGCATAGGATTAAAAAAGGAAGAATACCCTTTTTCTCTTGTAGGAATACGGCCAGGCACTCTGGTAGTGGACATCATCTTTAATCCTTGGGAGACACCTTTCTTACATTCGGCTAAAGCCATGGGCTGCAAGACTGTCAACGGAATCGATATGCTTCTTTATCAAGGGGTCAATGCCTGGGAATTCTGGCTGGAAGATAAGGCGCCTTTAGAATCCATGAGGAAGGCTTTGTATCAGGCTTTGGCAGTTTGATGGCTACATTGAAAAGACCCGTAAGCAGTATCTTCGCGTTGTGCGTAAAGCTACGCGACCCGGACGAGGGAGTGGCTATGAATGAGGAGAAAGAGGCAGCTTAAAGCCGGTCAATCGGACAAGACAAGGGGCTTTACTCTCCTTGAGGTGCTTCTGGTCCTAACCCTCCTGGCAGGGGTGGGTTTTGTGCTTTTAGTAAAACTTCCGCTGCAGATGGACAACCGCAATTTGTCTTTAGCCAGTACCCAGCTCATTCAGGAACTACGGGATGCCAGGGCCAAGGCGATGGCCGAAAATACCTGGTATGAAATCCGCCTTTATCCAAGCAATAATACTTATCGTATTTTCAGAGAAGGGACGTTGGAGAAAACCATCACCCTTCCGGAAAAAATAAGCTTCGCCAATCAACCGAGCAATATACGCTTTTCTGCGGAAGGTTCACCCATCTTTCTGGGAGGGCCAATCAAGACCGGCAGTATTTCCTTAACCAATGGAAAACATACCAGAAATGTCATTACTGCCTTGATTACAGGCAGAGTTCGGGAAGAAATTAAGTAAGGAGGCAAGGCATGCGTTATTTAACGGCAGGTGAATCTCACGGACCAAAGCTTGTAGGCATCCTTGAAGGGGTTCCCTCGGGGGCTAAGATAGATAAAGAAACCATCGATCAAGCACTGCAAGAGCGGCAAAAGGGCCCTGGCCGCGGGGGACGAATGAAAATTGAAAAGGATCAGGTCACGATTCTTTCCGGAGTCCGGGGGGGATTAACCACAGGTGCTCCTATAGCCTTAGAGATTATCAACCGGGACTGGGCCAATTGGGAGAAAATTATGGCCTGGGGTGATGAAGCGGATTTGGAAAGCCGCAAGGTCATAACACCGCGACCGGGTCATGCAGATTTGACAGGGCATTTGAAATACAGGACCGAAGTGCGCAATGTTCTGGAGCGAGCCAGTGCCCGGGAGACAGCTATGCGGGTAGCTATCGGGAATATTGCCGTGCAGATTCTGGAAGCCTTAGGGGTGGAGATAAGAGGACAGGTTCTATCCGTAGGGAAAGTCCACATGAACAGCGAGGATACTCCTGAGTATTGGCAGCGGGTCCAGGCCTCAGAATGGAAGGTAGGAGACCCCCAGGGTGAAGAAGCCTTATACACTCAGCTGCAAGAGGCCCGGAGCAAAGGGGAATCTTTAGGGGGAGTGCTGCAGATCCAAGTGCAGAACCTGCTGCCGGGTCTTGGCTCCTATGTCCAGTGGGATAGAAAATTGGATGGCCGGTTGGCTCAGGCCGTTTTATCTGTTCAGGCCATCAAGGGAGTAGCCTTTGGTATGGGTTTTGCGGCAGGCCAGCACTTTGGGTCCGAAGTCCATGATCCCATCGGTTATGACAGCGGGCGGGGTTATTATCGTTATAGCAATAATGCCGGCGGAATTGAAGGTGGAATGACCAATGGGGAACCGGTGATAATCGAAGCGGTCATGAAGCCCATCCCTACCTTATACAGTCCTTTGTCAACGGTTAATCTGGAAACGAAAGAAGTTATGGAGGCCAGTGTAGAGCGCAGCGATGTGTGTGCGGTTCCCGCCGCTCTGGTGGTCCTTAAGCATGTGGCGGCTTGGGAAATCCTTCAGGCCATTCTGGAAAAGTTTCCTGCCGATACATGGGATGAGTTGGATAAAGCCTGGCAGGATTATAAACGATTTGTGAGTGAGCAATAGTATGAATAATTTTTTTGAGCATGAAATCACATCTTTTAATGGAGATCCCTCTAAAAATGATGCCTTGGAGGAGGGGGAGGGACTCTCTGGCGCTGCTCATAATGATAATATTGTGCTTGTAGGCTTTATGGGTACCGGCAAAAGCACTGTGGGCAGGCGTTTGGCCAAGCTCCTGGGACGGGAGTTTATTGATACGGATCTGGAGATCGAAAGACTAACGGAAATGACTGTATCGGAAATTTTTCGCCGCCATGGCGAGACCCGTTTTCGTTCGGAGGAACGGCTTTTGGTAAAACGTCTGGCTGAACATAAAGGGTATGTTATTGCTACAGGGGGAGGAACTGTGCTGAATCCTGAGAATTGGCGGGATTTGGCACAAAGCGGTGTTATTATCGGCTTATATGCGCCCCTTGATGAGATTTACAAACGAATTGGCTATCGCAATGACCGTCCTCTTTTGAGAGGAGATCGCCAAGTGGTTGAAGAGCTGTGGGCCAAGAGACAACCTATCTATAACCAGGCGAATTGGACTATCGATACGACTCATAAGGGAATTGAACAAGTGGTTGAAGAGATATTCAGCCTATATGAAGGAGGTTCTATGGATGCAAGGACAGAGGATTGATGTTGCCTCCGTGAAGCCCTACCCTGTTTTCCTGGGAGCCAGGCTGGAGGAGCTGGGTGACTATCTGACCACCCGCATCGGAGCTGGGGAACATCTTCTGGTGATTACTCACCCTAATGTCGGCGATTACTATCTGGATACTTTGCAAAAAGGGCTAAGCTCCTTTATGGTCAATACCCTGATTGTACCTCAGGGTGAGGATGAGAAATCCCTGGACCGCCTCAGCGATTTAACCAGTGAAGCCATTGCCTGCGGCGCGGATCGCAAGACCATGGTCTTGGCTTTGGGGGGAGGGGTTATTGGAGATTTAGCCGGCTTCTTCGCCAGTGTCTTTATGCGGGGAATGCGTTATGTCCAAATTCCCACCACCCTTCTGGCGATGGTGGATAGCAGCATCGGCGGTAAAGTTGCGGTAAATCATGCTGCAGGCAAGAACCTGCTGGGAGATTTTTACCCACCTCTGGCTGTATGGACAGATTTTAGTACATTAGAGACCCTCCCCTGGGAAGAAATGCTTAATGGTCTGGCAGAGACTATCAAGCATGCTGTCATTGCCGATGAAGAGCTTCTCTCTTTTATCGAAAAACACCAGGAAGAAATCATGGCGCGGAAGCCTGAGCTATACAAGGAGTTGACTTCCCGCTCCTCGGCGGTTAAAGTCAGACTGGTCTCTGAGGACGAGACGGAACAGGGCAAGAGGATGTTTCTTAATTACGGGCATAGCTTTGGTCATGCTCTTGAGGCTGAGGTGGCCTACCAAGGGATTACCCATGGACAGGGTGTCAGCATCGGCATGGTAGCAGCTGCCCATCTGGCCCAAGAACGGGGACTGATGAACAGTGGAGAAGTGGAACGCTTGATTAAGCTTCTCAAAGCTTTCGGTTTGCCGGTAACTGTCAGAGCTAAGAATCCCCGAGTGTTAACCGATCTTATGGGGGCAGATAAAAAGAATTACAAAGGGCAGAAAGTTTTGGTCCTGCCTAAAGGGATAGGACAGGGGATCGTGATTCGTGACGCCAACGATGAGGAAATTCTAAGAGCTTGGGATAAGGTTATTGAGTGAGAAATTTAACTTCAAATTAAGGGAAAACCACGGCTATGAGTCGTGGTTTTTTATATCTCTTCGACTTAAGGGCTTTGGCGAGACTTAAAGTCGAATGATCCTAAAATAAGTAAAAAAAGATTTGAATAAGACAAATTTTCTCTAAATCAAATAAAGATTGTCTAAAGACAGTTCTAAAGAAGGAATTCTTCATGGAATTGATAGAATATTATAGATACATCCAGAATAGGCGTATTTTACCATTGAGTTTAGGAGAATGAGATAATTTTTATGGGGAATCGATGTAAAGAGAAAGGTTTTACACTGCTGGAAGTTCTTTTGGTTCTTTGTTTGATGATGGCTATCATCAGCATTGCAGCACCAGGATGGGGCACTGCTAAGAATAACACTTCTACTCAAGCGGATTTAGCTAATCGAGTGCTGATCGAGGGGGCAGTGGAACTATACAAACTGGATACCGGAAAGTTACCTGAGGGAATAGCAGATTTATATGCACCACCCCCGGGAATAGAAGGTTGGCGGGGACCTTATCTCAGACAGCGTTTTACCAAACCTACTGATAATGAAGAACGTTATGAACTGGATGAGGGAGGCAAAGTTGTCCCATGAATGACTATAATGAAAAGGGTTTTGTGCTTTTGGATGTGATTCTGGCCCTCTTTCTTTTTACGGTAGGTTTTGCTGCTTTGTATGGTTTAAGCGAGAAGGCTTTAAGTGAAGCTGACCAGGCGCTTCGTCTCACCGAGGCGGCCAATCATGCCCAAAATATCATGGAAACCTTAGGAGCGGAGTCCTGGCGGGATAACATCCGGAGAGGCAGCTGTATCCCCGGCGGAGAAGTGGAAGGGTCGGAGGGATTTTTCCGCTGGAGGGTTTATTCTGATTGGGATATCCCTGATGAATTATTAAGAGTTAAGGTGGAAGTTTCCTGGCTGGAACAAGGGAGTGTTCAACGCTATACCTTGGAAAGCCTTTATGCCTTGCAATAAATCCAATAGCCTCAATTAGGGAGAGGGCAGCGGTATGCAAACTATTTGGCGGAATCAAAAAGAGCGTTCAGGCAGGGTAGACCAGGATAGAGGCTTCACCTTGATAGAAGTTTTATTTGCCCTTTTAATAACCGGTATACTCTTAGGTGTTGCCTTGAGATTTTTTTATGGAGAGTGGAATATCAGCCAAACCCTTAAAGATAAAATGGAAGCCCATTATGCGGTGGTTACTGCCGGGAGATGGGTGAGTGATGCTATCCGTGAAGCTGAGTCAGTTCAGTGGACCAACCGGGGAAAATGGACCTTGACAGTAACCCCCAGTGGAGAGAACTATAGTGACCAATATTATCTGGATGATAAAGATTATGACGGGGTTAAAGATTTGTACCGTTATCATAAAGGTGCCCATAATCCGATAGTCAGCGGGATTGTGGACTGGAATTGCACTCAAGGAGTGTCAGGGCTGTGGACGATAACCTTTCAAGGACAGATAGGGAAGCAAAGAGTTCATTGGCAAGGCAGGATCAGGGCAAGGGGCGGGGTGAATCAGGGTATATTACCCTCCTAATCCTTATTCTCCTTGCCACATTTTCGGCGTATGGCCTGGAAATGTATGTGAAAGTCCATTCGGAAAATAAAATTGTCCGGCGGGAAGTAAACTCACGCCAGGCAATCTACGGGGCTGAAGGCGGCATTGAATGGGCTAAGGTGATGTTGGAAAAAGATCCGGCCTTTATGGGAGGAACCATTGGCATCGGGGAAGGTACAGTAAAAGTCAATGTCCTGGCCGGGGAAAAAAACTATACTGTAACTTCTTTGGCTCAATATGGCCGTTCTCAACGGATACTTAAGGCGGAACTGGCAAAGATCGATGAGCAGTGGCTGATTATGAAGTATCAGGAGATTCATGAGCATGAATAAGATACCTCTTTGGACGAATCGTCGCAAGAAGACTGGAGATTATGAGGGCTTTCGGGACAAATGGAAACAACAGATCTCCCATGAGGAAGGATTCGGTCAATATTTGCTAAGTCGGCAAAAAATCGACTTGGGTCAGTTATCCAGGGCTTTAGGGGAACAAAAGGAAACAGGTGCCCGCTTGGGAGAAATTCTTGTTCGGCACAAGGCACTTACTTTGGAGCAATTGCTACTTGAGCTGGGTGGATATCTGGGTGTGACTAAAGTGGATTTGACTCAGGTCGATATTGACCCTAAGGTAGCATCCTTATTAAGTGAGCAGGCTGCCTGTCGTTATGGTGCTATTCCGGTAGGGCTTAAGGATAGAATTTTGCAGGTCGCTATGTTTGACCCAGGAAACCATCATTATGTGGAGAATATTCGAATATTAACAGGTTTTGAGGTCGAGCCACTGCTTGCTGATGAGGCCCAGGTGGTGACGGCCATCAAAAAATATCTTACTGTGGAGAAAAGTATTGCTGAGCTCAGCGGGCAGGATGAACAAGAGTGTAAAGGGATAGGGCGGATTAATACTCTTGACTCTGAGGAAGGAAATGACGCCCCAACGATTCAATTGGTGGATTTTCTCCTTCGGGATGCTATCATGCTTGGAGCCAGTGATATCCACTGGGAGCCGGGTGAGACGGTAATGCGGGTGCGTTACCGGATTGATGGGAGGCTAGAGACTAAACGCTCCTTTCCTTTAGGGGTGGCACGAAATGTGCTGGCTAGGATTAAAATTATGTCCGGTATGGATGTGGCAGAACGAAGGTTGCCCCAAGACGGAAGAAGCAGTTTTTTTGTCGGCGGAAAGACCATCGACCTACGAATATCCAGTCTCCCAACGGTCCATGGGGAAAAAATCGTGATACGTATTCTGGATCAGGATACAGCCCAACGATCCTTGCAATCTTTGGGCATGAGCAGGGGGGTTGAGCAAAGTATTCAACGCTTAATCAAGGAGCCTCATGGGATTATCCTCGTCGTAGGGCCCACTGGCAGCGGAAAAACAACCACCCTCTATGCCTTACTGAGAGAACTCGTTTCTGAGCAGCTTAATCTGGTTTCTATCGAAGATCCGGTGGAATATCAGTTGCCCGGAGTCGTATCCGTACAGGTCCAGCCCAAGATCGGCCTGACCTTTGCTCAAGGATTGCGTTCCATATTGCGGCAGGATCCCGATGTGATTATGATTGGGGAAATACGGGATGAAGAGACAGCCCGCATTGCCATCGCTGCAGCCTTGACGGGTCATTTGGTCTTGTCCACCTTACATACCAACACAGCGGCGGAAGCTTTTACCCGTCTTTTGGATATGGGGATAGAACCCTATTTGGTGGCGGCCGTTTTAAGAGGTGTTCTGTCCCAACGCTTAGTCCGCCGTCTCTGTGAACAGTGTAAAGAGCCTTGGCACCTGGATCCCCTTGAAAAGGACGCCATGGATTTGCCGGAGAGCGTCCGGCAGGTTTTTAGGGCAAAAGGTTGCCCTAAATGTCGGGGAACCGGTTATTCCGGACGTATCGGTATTCACGAGTTACTACTTTACCATCAGGATATTAAGGATTTAGTATTGGAAGGTCAAAGTTCAGGAGCGATCGAAGAAAAGGCTATAGCCAAAGGGATGATTCCCCTGCGCCGGGACGGCTATAACAAAGTGCGCCAAGGTTTAACAAGCCTGGAGGAAATCTGGTATTCAACTAGCGGTATAATGCGATAGGAGTGTGAAAATAATCATGACTATAGAGCAACTATTAAAAGAAGCAGCTCAGCGACGTGCCTCGGATATTCATCTTACAGTGGACAGTCCTCCAGTTTTCCGTATTGATGGTTCTTTGGTAAGGGCTGAAGAAGAGATATTAACTCCCAATGTGCTGGATGAAATGGCGAGAACTTTAATGGACAGTGCTCAGAGTAGCAAGTTTAAAGAGTCTGGAGAAATAGATTTTTCCCACAGCATTCCCGATGTAGGTCGTTTCCGTGTCAATGCTTTTCGCCAACGAGGAGCTGCGGGAATCGCCATTCGTCTTATTCCCTTTAATATCTCGACACCGGAGCAGCTTGGTCTTCCCCCTGTCTGCATCGAGTTTGCCAATTTACGCAAAGGGCTGGTTCTTGTGACGGGTCCTACGGGAAGCGGGAAGTCTACCACCTTAGCCTCAATGATTGATTACATCAATAGGACCAGGTCGGAGCATATCGTTACCGTTGAAGATCCCATCGAGTATATGCATAAACATCGCCTAAGCTTAGTTAATCAGCGGGAAGTGGGAAGTGACACCCAATCCTTTGCCAATGCTTTGCGAGCAGCATTGCGGCAGGATCCGGATGTAATCCTCGTCGGTGAAATGCGGGATCTTGAGACCATAAGTACGGCGGTGACGGCTGCAGAGACAGGGCATCTGGTATTTAGTACCCTCCATACCAATGATGCTACTCAGGCAGTGGACAGAATGATCGACGTGTTTCCGCCTTTTCAGCAGCAGCAAATGCGGGTCCAGTTGGCAGCGGTTCTTCAAGGAGTTATCGCCCAACAGCTGCTTCCTCGTAAGGATCAACAGGGAAGAGTTGCAGCCCAGGAAATTCTTGTTGTCACACCGGCAGTAAGAAATCTCATCAGAGAAGGAAAGACCCATCAAATTGCTAACACAATGCAAACCGGCGGTAAACTTGGGATGCAAAGTATGGAGAAAGCTATTCAGGAACATGTCCGGGCTGGACGCATCTCCAATGCAGTCGCGCAAGAAATGATACAAAATATGGGCCACTAAGAAGGGGGATTTATGAGGAGTTGCAGCTTTGCGTGGAGAGCTTTGGATCAGGAGGGAAATCACCTTGAGGGGATTTGGGAAGTTCGGCAGGAAGGAGAGGTAAGACATCGATTATTTCTCAAAGGATATTACCCTTTGGCTATTAGTCCCCGCCACCACAGACTTTTCAATCTGCTCTCCTATTTTGAACTTTTGAGTAAGAAAAGCGATCGGCTGAGGATTTGGGCAGGCATTACGCAGCGCTTATCCCTTCTTTTAGGGGCTGGTCTGCCATTGCTCCTGGCCATTGATATTTTGGAAAAGCAGAGTAAGGGACGCATAACACGCTTAGCCTGGGGACAGGTGAAGGAACAATTAGAAGCGGGTGCAGAATTATCGGAAGCTCTTAACTTCTTGGTGCCGCCTCCTACCCCCTATATCCGAGCTATGGCCCAAGCCGGAGAACGTGCGGGCAGATTGCCGGAGATTCTCGATCATCTTTCCAGAGATCTTTTTGAGGAGCATACTTATCGCCGTAAACTTAAAGGTACCTTAACTTATCCGGTATTCTTGCTTGTGCTGACCATAGGGCTGATTTATGCTTTAAGCTTTCTTGTTTTACCTGTATATGAACAGATTTTTCTCAGCATGGATGCTGAGCTTCCGGTTCTGACTCAAGTCATATTCCGGGTTTCTCATGGATTACCTTTTCTGGTCCTAGGGGTATTTAGTGTGGGAATGAGTTCTGTTCTCCTTCTCCGCCTGCGCCACCTGGATGATTGGAGAGAAAGGCTGCGGGGTGGGCTGAGTAAGGTGCCTTTTTTGGGCAGGGTCTATCAGCTTTATGATTATCTGCAATTTTCTCAGATATTGGGGACATTGCTGGACGCAGGAATTCCTCTTCTGGAAGCCTTGAGGTTGACTTACGGAGCGGTGCTGACTTTCTCCATGAAAAGGGTGGTCTGTGACCTTGAGGAAGCGGTTCGGGCGGGGAAACGGTTGACGGCTGTTCTGGCCGGCAGGTCCGATTTTCCTGGGGATGCGGCGCAGATGCTTGAAGTAGGAGAGGAATCGGGCCAGCTGAGTACCATGCTGTATCACTTGAGCCGCCTGTTTCGGATGGAGCTTGAGGAACAGATGACTCAAGTGCCCCACCTGGTGGGTCCGCTGCTCGTCATAGTTTTAGCAGGAATCATCGGCTTGGTGGCAATCGGTGTCCTGCTACCCATCTTTGATATAGGAACATACCTTCAATAAGAAAGAGTTTTGATAAAAGGAGAGTAGGATATAATGCACTTTGGGCAGGGAAACAGCGATAACGCGCAGAGGGGCTTTACCCTAGTCGAAGTTCTAATGGTAGTCTTTATCATAGCTATGTTGTCAGCAATTATCATTCCTAAGGTAAGTGCAAGTTCGGAAGCGGCACGGAAAAACTCAGATATTGCTACAGGCCATCAAGTGAAGTCCGCTTTAGATCGTTATCAAGTGGAGAATGGTAGGTATCCCAAATCCACTGAAGTAACCGGAAATGAAGGAAACATTTCTGCGCCTGTACTTATCCCAAAATATATCGCTAAATTGAGTGTGGATACCACACAACAGGAAGCGGCTGAAGGCAAAAAAGGTTTTGGTATAGGAACATTGGCCACCAATGGGTCCATACCTGAGAATGCCCAAACCCACCTTATTATGCTCTACCTCACTGCTGATGGCTCGGCTGCGGAAGTACGAGTCTATGATGTAAACTTAACCAATATACTTTGGAGCTCTGCTAATTAAGCCGGATGGCTAAAAAATCAGCATTACTATGAGAAAGGACGAAAAGAGTGGGAATTGAACTCAGTGTATTATCCGGAATATTGGGGGTGATCATCGGCAGTTTTTTAAATGTGGTGATTTATCGTGTTCCCCAGGGAAAATCTATAATTTTCCCTGGTTCCCACTGCCCTGCATGTGGTTATAATCTTCGCCCCTGGGAACTGGTTCCGGTTCTAAGTTTCCTCATTTTGAGGGGACGGTGCGCTCAATGCCGGGAGAAGATTTCATGGCGTTACCCCTTAATTGAGGGGCTCAATGGATCTCTGTATTTTTATGCTGCCTGGGTGAATCACAGCCGCTCATTTCTTGAGTTGGGGATAAACTTTTATTTTATATCTGTGCTTTTAGTTCTCGCTGTTATTGATTGGGATACCTACCGCCTGCCGGATGTTTTCACTCTTCCTTTACTGGGTGTCGGTATTGTGGCAGGTTTTTTGCTGCCCCAGGGCCCATCGGGTTGGGAAAGCCTGGCTACGGCACTGGGGGTAGGAGGAGTGTTTTGGATGATCACTCGGCTCTATCCTGAAGGGATGGGCTTAGGGGATATAAAGCTTATTGCCGGATTGAGCGCATTTTTAGGATTTCCGGAAGCTTTAATAGCTGTTTTCATCGCCAGTTTCACAGGATCCATAGGCGGACTTATCATGTTGTCCTTTAAAAAAAGAAGTTTCAGGGAACAGATTCCCTTTGGGCCTTATCTGGTACTGGGAGGTTGGATTGTGTTCTTTTGGGGACAAACTATCCTTTCTTTTTATTACTCTCTGTTTTGATATGGATCATTGGAAGGATTTGATGCGTGATGCCTACCGAGCAAGGTCGAGTTTGTGTTGAACTAACCGATCATGAACTGCGTTGGCTTTGGTATACCCAAAAAGGGAAGGATAAGGGGTCTTTGGCACCTGCTCAGTTTGAGATTACCCCTCTTCCTAAAGGGTTGATAAAGCAGGGTAAAGTTCTTCACCTGGATACCTTCCTGTCGATTTTGAAGGGATACCTTGAGCAATACAAGATAGATTTCCAATTGCCTCGTAACCCCAAGATTGATATCGGATTACCTCTCCAGAACCAATTTATTCGCGAGTATCATCTGCCCTGGGTAAAAAAAAGGAACCGTACTGGGCTCCTTCGCTATTTGGCGGAAGAAGAGATTCCTATTCCTGAAGAAGAATTGGTTTATGATTACTTTCTTGAAGAGGAAAAAGGGCCGTCGCGGAGATTGAGGGTGATTTTATCCGGGATAAGGAATTCAGTTTTATCTCCAGTCATTTTTTGTTTCCGGAAAGCAGGCTTTGAAATTAACAAGGTATGTTTTTCCCAACTGGCTTGGGGGAGGGTATTGGGCTTTGGTCCCGAGGGAAATACTCTGTTTCTTCGGGAAGATGAAGGGCAGATTCAATATATTTTCTATAAGGGAGGGATACCTAAGATAATTCGCAGCTTTCCCGCCACCCTTCAATATTTCGGTGAGGAAGAATGGAAGCATGAGATTCATCGGATGCTGCTCTATCTTTCTTCACCCCATGACCAAGCAGAGCTTATGAGAATCCTGTGGAGTCAGGACAGGGTGGCTGAAAAAACAGGGAAAAGAATAGGAGAATACATTAAGGGTGTACGAGGAAAAGTTCCGGTCTTACAAGGAGTGGATGAGGCCTTTTATGCCTTTTGGGGTTCGCAGCCTTTAAATGCTTTGGCAGCTTATGCCCCGGAAAAATACCTTACCGTATTGGGGCTGGCCCTTGAAGACGATAAATCAGTGCTGAATAATTTTTGGAGAACAGAGAATCTGAAGAAAAAGAAGCAACGCATTACGTGGGGAATCGCAGGACTTATATTGCTTGTAAATATATATGGTTTGAGGATGCTTGTATCCACCCAACAGACCATTGATACCTTGCGGGTTGAGGCTCAACGACTAAGTGAAATAACCGCCAACCAAACTTGGGAGAGGGAGAAGGAAATAGCCCTAAAGCAAACATGGGAGGGGATTATCGGGAACCCTACTGCGGTTGGGCAGGAGATAAGGGAATTAACAGCCTATGCACCTGAGGGGATTCACCTCGAACGGATTGAGATTAAAGGCCGGACTTTGTTAATCCAGGGCTTTGCTACGGAATCACTGGAGGTTCAAAGAATGTTTCAGCAACTTAAAGAATTAGGGTGGGGGAAGGTCCAATTGGCCAAATATCAAACGGCAGGGGATTCATTAGAGGATTCATTTAGGGAGGGAATGCCGATTCAATTCGTTTTGAAGGCTGAAGAAGATGATTAAAGCAAAAGAAAGCATGAGAAGACAGTTTCCCAAGCTTGGCCATAGTGCCCTGATAACTCTGGTGATTTTGCTCGGCTTAATCGGGGGGACATTGGTCCTTCGCCAACAAGAGGTTGATGCCCTTCGCCAAGAGATAAAACATCGGGAAGGACTTATCCGGCAGAGCCCGGCAAAGGAGACGGCTTCAGACCCCTGGCTGATGGATGATGTGCTTCTGGTCATGGATAAATGCATTAAGACGTTTAAGGAAGAAAATTTAGCTGTTTCTTCATATCATCTTGAAGGGATTTTTGAGGGGGAGGCTAATCCTTCTTTTCTCCATTTCGCATTAACTCGTTTAGAGGTACAAGGGGCGTGGTCGGGAATCGAGAGGGGATTAACACGTATTGAGACCATGCCCCAAGGCGGAGTTCATGTGGAGGAAGCGGTCCTGGCAGAGGATGGAGGGAAAATTCTGCTGAAGATATTTTTCTTTGAACCTGACAATCTCTCCTGACCATAAGATGGGTAAGAGGGGGTGGACCCTGTGGAAGACTATGTTATTCAACCGGGAGATACCTTTTACCAGCTCGCCCAAAGATGGGGAGGAACCTGTGAGGAGTGGAGCCTGGCGAATCCGGGCTTGAACCCGGATTATCTGCAGATCGGTCAAAAGGTTTACCTTCCCAGAACGGTGAATCCTGGGGGGAATGAGCATTATGCCGTCATTACACCACAGCAGGGGGTAGAGTATTCGGGGGATCATCTTGACGAGGTGGAGATGGAAGTCGAAGGGGTAAAGTTCAGAATCAAACGAATAGGAGAAAGTAGAGTTCCTCATGAAGTTCATCTCACAGTACCGAGAACCGAAATACGAAAGATTCAGCCTTGCGGTATTTATGGTCCCTGCGAAGTACAGATTATGCTAAGCAATGTTAATATCATTCATTCTCCCCGCTTGATGAGCGATCGGCCTCGTATTGAAGCCCAGAATGGTGGTACAACCCAGGGCAATCAGGGGAATGCTCAGCAGAATAATGCACCGGAGCTTTCTCAAGTCAGGGAGCTGTACTCCGACGTGCGCCAGGATCGGCCTGTTTTTTAGCTGTTCGGACTACCAGCTTAATTCTCCCAATATATCCTTTTCTCTTAGGAATAAAATCTCATATCAATCGTAGGGAAAGACCACCGTAGAGGGCTAATCTCTACGTTTTTTTTGTCGTGACCACTGGTGGAAAAAACGAAATTATGATAAAATTTTGGGGTGCATGACGTGCTGTTAAGGAAGTGGATACGATGGGAAAGATTTGGGTCCTTCATGGCCCTAATTTGAATTTGCTAGGACGGCGTGAACCGGACAAGTATGGGACTCAGACTCTCGACGAAATTAACAACGAACTTCTACATAAGGCTCATACTGCAGGAATCCCTATACAGGTGGAGCAGACCAATTTCGAAGGGGAGTTAATTCAGTGGATTCACAGTATGGGACCGGATGACTTTTTGATTATTAATCCTGGAGCATGGACTCATTACAGCTATGCTGTCCGGGATGCCATAACCAGTGTTCAGGTGCCGACTATTGAGGTCCATTTATCCAATATCCATGCCCGGGAAGAATTCCGGAAAACCTCAGTCATTGCTCCTGTCTGCTGTGGGCAAATTTCCGGCTTAGGTGGAAAAAGCTATAGCTTAGCTTTGGATTATGCCCTGGAGGCCTTGACACAGAAGTGAAGAAAGTTCATTATATAGGAAGCTTGCTTGTTCACAAGCTTAGCTGACTTATCCTCTGTGTGGATATAGGAAACTTTCTTTCAGTGGTAAATTTGGTTCGATTGGGATAAGCTAAACAGCATAAAAATGAATATTTAGGAGGATAATTATGATTTCATCCAATGAATTTAAGACAGGTTTAACAATTGAAGTGGATAACGATGTGTATACAATTATTGAGTTTCAGCACGTTAAGCCCGGTAAAGGCGCGGCTTTCGTGAGAACGAAATTAAAGAATGTCAAAACCGGCGGCATCATTGAGCGGAAGTTTAATGCAGGTGAAAAGGTGCCTAAGGCTCATGTGGAGCGTCGTGAAATGCAATATCTTTATAAAGATGGGGATCATTTTGTGGCTATGGATAATGAGACCTATGAGCAAACCTCTTTGACCGAGGCTCAAATCGGGGATGGAGTTAAATATCTCAAAGAGAATATGAATTTGGGTATCCTCTTCTTCAACGGCACCGTCATTGGCGTCGATCTTCCCAACACCGTCATTCTTGAGGTTGCCCATACCGAACCTGGTGTGCGCGGCGATACAGCGACAGGCGGTTCTAAGCCGGCCACCTTGGAGACCGGCGCCGTGGTTCAAGTTCCCTTCTTTGTTAACGAAGGGGAAAAATTAATCATCGATACCCGTACAGGAAACTACGTCCAAAGGGCTTAAAGATAGCACATCTGCATATATTCCCGAATCATAATGCCTCCTTTAGGGAAACCTTTTGTTAGAAAAGGTGTACCAGAGGGGGTTTTTTATTGTATGAAATTGAGCATTATTCCTTTAGGGGGAACCGGTGAAATCGGCAAAAATCTTTTGGTTTTTGAATATGGGGACTCCATTATTGTTATTGACGGCGGTGTCAAATTTCCAGATGATGAACTGTTAGGAATTGATCTTGTCATACCGGATATTATTTATCTGGAGAAACGCAAGCACAAAATTCAGGGTATTTTCATTACTCATGGCCACGAAGATCACATTGGTGGTCTGCCTTTCCTTCTGCCTAAATTAGAAGTCCCTGTTTACGGCACGAAATTAACCATGGGTTTGGTACGGGCTAAGCTGAGGGAACGGGGCGGTTACCCGGAAGATTTGCTGAGAGTCATTGATCCAGGGGAGCCTGTTAAAGCAAAGGACTTCCAGGTTGAAGCATTTAGGGTGACTCACAGTATCCCGGATGCTGTAGGTTATGGAATTCTGACTCCCCTGGGGCGGGTGATCTACACCGGAGATTTTAAAGTGGATTATACCCCCATTGATGGTCAGGAGATGGATTTGGGAAGATTGGCAGCCTGGGGTCAGGAAGGGGTGTTGGCTTTGCTCTGTGATTCGACTAATGCAGAGCGCAGCGGCTCCACCATATCAGAGAAGGTGGTGGGAAAAACTCTGATGGATGCTTTCTCCAGGGCCGAGGGAAAAATAATCATGGCTACCTTTGCTTCCAATGTCCACCGCATTCAACAAGCACTTGAGGCAGCGGCTCTTCTTAAACGGAAGGTATGTGTGGTCGGCCGCAGTATGGAAGCGGTTGTGGCTACTGCCAGAGAATTAGGCTATCTGCACCTTCCTGATCCGGATATGCTGATTGAGACCAGTTCGGTGAATGATATATCCCCTTCCCGTTTGCTTATCCTTACCACGGGCAGCCAGGGAGAGCCTTTGGCTGCTTTGACACGGATGGCTACCGGAAGTCACCGTCAAGTGAATGTTTCAGCAGGAGATACTGTCGTTATCTCAGCCACACCTGTTCCAGGCAATGAAAAACTGATCGGGAGAACGATTAATCATCTGTTCCAGATTGGAGCCGATGTCATTACCAAGGATATGGGACTGGTTCATGTTTCCGGCCATGCCAATCAAGAAGAGATTAAGCTCATCATCCGCTTAACCCGGCCGAAATTTTTAATTCCTCACCATGGTGAAGTAAGACATCAAATGGCTTTCCGCAAGATCGGCAATCTTATGGGGTATGATGATAAAAAAATTGCTATCACTCAAATTGGCACCCGTGTTCTTCTCGATACGGATAAGATGGAATGTGCTGAACGGGTAGAATCCGGCAGCGTCTTTGTGGACGGATTGGGAATTGGTGATGTGGGGCAAATCGTCCTGAGAGATCGCCAGCAGTTATCCCAGGATGGGGTAGTGGTGGTGGTAGCGGCACTTAGCAAAGGATCTCCCACCACTTTAGTGTCGGGGCCGGATATTATCTCCCGGGGCTTTACTTTTATGAAGGAAGCAGAGGAACTGGTGGAAGGGGCGAAGAAAGTCGTCGCAGCCAGTATCGAAACTCAGATCAACAAAGAACGCTGGGAATGGGGGGTTCTCCGCGGGTCCATCCATGAATCCCTAAGCCAGTACCTTTGGGATAAAACCCGCAGAAGGCCTATGATTTTGCCGGTGTTGCTGCAGTTTTGAATCAAGGGGAATCAAGGGGACAGGTACGATTATTCATTAGAATTAAGCAGTTGTTGTGATAAGGAAGAGACTCGATAAGCCTGAATAGGCAGTCGGGTCTCTTTTAATTTTTTTCATCCTTCATTGGTGTCGCCTGAGCGGCGGCATGATTGGCAATCTGAAAAATGGGACCTGTCCCCTTGATTCCCATGGACAAGTTTTTTGGCGGGAAGCAAGAAAAGCATGTCTAAAACTTTAGGCACAGACATACCTTTTTAACAAAGGGGGACAATGCCGTGTCGCTGCGCTATACTTTACATCCCATAAACCCCAATCCCGAACTTAAACCCAAAACCAAACCCCTGGCTGTTTCTATAAATCAGGAAAAAGTGGCAGGGAAGAATCCCTCAGAGGATTTTGGACGTTGGTTTGGCAGCAATCTGGCAGGCATTTTCCTGCAGATTCAGGATATAGCTCTCAAAGATATGGAAGAAATCCGCTTGCGCATTGAGCGGCCCCTTTTGATCCTGGGACATCATCGAGAGCTGTTTATTGATGAACAGGGTAGAACTGTTGCGGCGGAAAAGGGGTACCGGGTTCAGCGTGAAGATGTTTTACAGGCCTTGGAGCGGATGACCCAAAGTTCTCTCTATGCTGCCGAAGAGGAAATGAAGCAGGGGTTTATCACTTTGCCTGGGGGGCACCGGGTTGGAATTACAGGTGAAGCCATCATGAAACAGGGGGAAGTGCAGACTCTGAAGCATATTTCAGCTTTAAATATCCGCCTGGCCAAAGCTGTCGAAGGCAGAGCAGAGCTCATTTTACCCAAGCTTTTGACCAAAGACGGGGCTCTGCATCATACCTTAATCCTTTCACCGCCGCGGGCAGGGAAGACCACCTTGCTGAGGGATTTAATCCGCAGGCTCAGCGATGGCAGCCCTGCACTTAACCTGCCGGGCCAAACAGTAGGGGTGGTGGATGAACGGAGAGAATTGGCCGGTATGTGGCAGGGGGTTCCTGCTTATAACTTAGGGTGCCGTACCGATATTCTGGATGGTTGTCCGAAACGGATGGGGATCAATATGCTCATCCGCTCCATGGCTCCTCAGGTGGTGGCGGTGGATGAGCTGGGACATCCTGAAGATGTGGAGGCCGTCCTGGATGCCTTGAGGACGGGGGTGAAGATTCTCAGCACCGCCCACGCAGCCACTATGAGCGAAGCATTGAGGCGTCCCACCTTAAAAGCTTTGTTTGAATTCGGGGTTTTTGAACGGGTGGTGGTGCTCAGTCGCCGCCAGGGGCCCGGAACTGTTGAAGAGATTATCGTTTTGGCTCCGACGGATAGAGTTCATAAAGAGATGGTAAGGGGGGATGCTCTTTGATTTGGGTAGGTGCTCTCTTAATGATTATGGGATGCGGAAGTCTGGGACTCTATAGCGCTGCCCGCATCCGTAAAAGACCGGTGGAATTGCGGGAGTGCCTGACGGCTCTGACCCTTCTTGACACGGAGATTTTTTGGGGAAATACTCCACTGCCGGAAGCCTTTTCAATTCTAAGGGATAGAACCGATGGAGCATGGTCCGGCTTTTTTGCCGAATTGTCAGAACGGTTGCATAAGGGTGAAGGAGCCTATGGTGCTTGGAACGAGACCATTGAACAGCAAAAGAAGAATTTTTGCTTAAAAACTGAGGATTGGCAGGTGATAAAAGACGTAGGCAAAGGTCTGGGACGCTCTGATCGCCAAGAACAGCATAAGCAAATCGAGTTGGTCAAACAACAAGTTTCCCTTGTCAAAGAACATGCAGCCCAATGGTCTGAGAAACAAGCCAAGATGTGGTCCTATCTCGGGTTTTTGGGGGGAGCCGCTGTAGTTCTCTTCTTAATTTAGGCAGATGAGGTGGAGATTATGGATTTTTATATGGTGATGAAAATAGCGGGAATCGGGCTCCTTGTGGGAGTTCTCGTCATGGTTCTGGAACAGGCCAATCGCAAGGATATTGCTCAACTTACCGTATTGGCAGGGGTTGTGGTCGTTCTTTATATTGTCGTTCAGGCTGTGGCTGACCTATTCAGTCTTGTACGCAGTGTATTTCAGATCTATTAGGGAGGTCTGAATGTGGAAATATGGCAGATTGTAGGAATTGCTTTAGTGGTTGCCATTATCGGGGTGGTTCTAAAAGAAGTGCGCAAAGAAATTGCCCTTCAACTGACCATACTGACCGGAGTTATTATCTTTACCCTGATTCTGGACAAAATCAAAATCATCATCGATTTACTGCAGAACCTTGCGGATCAGGCCAATATCAGCTCTTACTATTTAATTATAGTTTTGAAAATTGTGGGAGTCGCTTACCTGGCTGAATTTGGTGCTGATATCTGCAGGGATGCGGGAGAAAAAGCTCTCGCGACTAAAATTGAGATCGCCGCCAAGGTGGGGGTTTTGGTTCTGGCGATTCCTATTATCGTAGCGATACTGGAGTCCGTTATGCGACTTGTGCCGTGAGGTGAAACAATGCAGCGAGTGATAATTATCTTTCTTTTCTTTTTTTTCATAGGAAATGGGACAACTCCCTCCTTGGTTTATGGAGCGGAGGAAATGTCAGAGCCGACCGCAGATCTAGCTGCTCAAGTGGATCTGACAGAAGTCCGCGGGTTCCTGGAGCAAATTGATCGGGATGTTCAGGAGTCTTTGCCTAATTTTTCTCTGGCAAAATTCTTTGATGACCTTCGTCAAGGCAATATCAATCTTCACCCTGTGGAGATCGGTAAAACACTCCTCGCCTTATTGGGAAAAGAAATTCTCGAGAGTGCTCCCTTAATCGGAAAGCTCTTGATTTTAGCCGTATTGACTGCCGTTCTCCAGCAGCTTCAGTCCGCATTCAGCGGTGAGGTAGGGAAAATGGCCCAGATCCTTGCCTATCTGGTGCTGATGGGGATTGCCCTGGCCACCTTCCAAATAGCCATGAACCTAGCCTCTGATTCCATTCAAACTATGACGGGATTCATGCAGACCCTGCTTCCGGTCATGATGACTATGCTGGTGGCTATGGGGAATTTGACCACTGCGGCTTTATTTAAGCCCATCGTCTTAGGGAGTTTGACCTTTTTGGCGACCTTAATCAAAACCGTAGCCTTACCCTTGTTTTTTTTGGCAGCAGTTCTCAAGCTGTTTAACCATATTTCCAGTGAATTCAAGCTCAGCAGACTGGCGGGACTTCTGGAGTTTACCGGAAAATTGAGCTTGGGTATCATTTTAACCGTTTTTATTGGGGTCATGGCCGTGCAAGGGGTCACTGGAGGTGTGGCTGATGGGGTCGTTCTGCGTACTGCAAAATACTCCGCAGACCTGATTCCTGTGGTGGGTAAATTCTTTAAAGATGCGGTGGAATTGGTGGTCACTTCAGGACTCTTATTAAAAAATGCTTTAGGGATTGTGGCCATTATCGCTTTAGCCTTAATTTGTTTAGGTCCGGTGGTCAAGCTGGTCGCCATGATTCTGGTTTTCAAAATCTCTTCGGCTTTGATTGAGCCTCTGGGACAAAAGGAGTTAGCGGACACCCTTCAGGAAATGTCCAAGAGTTTGATTTTTATCTTTGCCTCGGTAGCCTCTGTAGCCATTATGTTTTTTATGGCTATTGCCGTGGTGGTGGGGTCCGGTAATTTAACTGTCATGCTGCGATAGGGAGGTGAGGTTTTGGAGAGTTTACAAACCCTTGTGCGCAATTTAGCCATTATCTTGCTTCTGGCCAGCTTTCTGGAGATGCTGCTCCCGAATAAGTCCATGAAGGGCTTTGTCAAACTGGTGATGGGGTTGTTCGTCATCTCGGCCATCCTTACTCCCCTTACCACCTTATTGGGAATGACCGTGGAGAGTGCAATCCCGGCTTGGACGGAAAGCTCTGCCCAGGACTTGGCGGTTCTTGCCCCGGGGGAAGTGGGAGAAGCCATTAGCACCAATGCAGTCCAGGAGCAGTATAAAGCAATCGTTGTCAGCCAGATTAAAGCCTTAACTGTTGGCATGGAAGGAATTAAAGAGCTTCAGGTGAATGTGGACTTGGCGGAAGGCTCAAGCGGATTGACGAACATACCCCGAATCGACCAGATTATGATTCATTTGGATGCCGAGGAGCGGGGAGTTCAGCCTATTGAAGACATCGTGATTGACTTAAACGAACCCAAGCCGGCCCAGGAGCAGGTATTGTCGGCAACAGCTCTGGAAATCAGGGATAAAGTGGCTCTTTTTATGCAGATGCCCAGGGAGCAGATTATTATAACGGAAGGGTAGATTTCATGATGCTGACGGCAGTGTCAGCAAATGAAAACAGTGAACCGGAAAGTAAGGGAGGAACAGCTCATGAATCTTTTTAAAGATATCCAGCCTAAAATCTTAATCCCTGCAGTGCTTGTGGTGGCTGCAGTATGTATGCTGCTCTATGGCAAAGGCGGGGGCAGCGCCCCTGTGGTGCCTATGAATCAGGCAGTGGAGAACCGGGATACCGTTGAGGTCACCCGAATCGGCACTCTGGAAAAAGAAATGGAAAAGAAATTGGTACAGAATCTTCAGCAGATGTCAGGGGTTGGCAGTGTTCAGGTATCCGTAACCTTATCCTCCAGCCTGCGCTCTGATTATGCCACCAACGGCAGTGTGACCAAGAAAACAACCAAAGAGTCCGATAAAAGCGGCGGAACACGGGAATCCACTGAGGTCACCGAAAACAATCAGCTGGTGATGCCCAACGGGGCCAGCCAACCGGTCATTGTCATGGAAGAACGTCCTAATGTGGCAGGGGTTCTGATCATCGCCGAGGGGGCCAGTGACCCCAATGTTCGGGAAAATATTCATAATGCCGTACGAACCTTATTAGATATTTCTTCCGATAAGATCAATGTTCAGCCCATGGGAGGGGTACTATGAAAGTCATGACTTTGAAGCGGTGGGGGGATTTGAAGAAGGGGCAAAAATGGGTGCTGGTGGGTTCTGTTATTGTCGCATTGCTGGTGCTGTACGCCTTTTGGCAGCTGGTTTTTGGTGATGAGCCCCTTAGTCAGCCTACTCATGAAAGTATGCCGGTCCAGGTACAACCGGAAGGTCAGAGTATTTATTTTTCTGCGGAGGTGGTCAAGCCCTTACCCCAGGGAGGAGACTATTTTGTCAATTATCGGCTGCAGCGGGAAGCCTCCCGGCAAGAGGTCAAAACTATGCTGGCTCCCCTTTTAGATTCCAATGTGGAAAAGACAAGGGAAGAAGCCCAGGAAAAATGGTTGCAGTTGAGTCATAAGATTCAAAAGGAAGAAGAAATAGAGAATCTCCTTAAAATCAGTGGAATTAAGGATGCCATAGCTGATTTGGGGAATAATGAAGTTGCAGTCATCGTCTATGCCCCCAACCTGGAAGGGACAGAGATCAAGGTGATTCAAGATATTGTGTTTCGTGTTACCAATACCTCCAAAGAACAAGTCCGCATAGCCTATCGTTATTAACAGCAAAAAGATTCTGCGCATGACTGACATGAGAGTTTTCTGAAATAAAGTGTGCAGAATCTTTTCGATTTACTTATAGATCCGATCTCGAAGGTTATACTGTATACTTTGGCGTGATATTGTATACTTGACGCTGTTTCGTTGAAAAAATTTTACCAGTTTCATATAATAAAACATAAACGGAATTTTAGACAGAGAGCGTGATAGGGTATTAGAGAGGGGTTGTACTGGATGAAACCGGTGAAAATTACGGATACGACACTGCGTGATGCTCATCAAAGTCTTTGGGCTACGCGGATGAGAACGGAAGATATGCTCCCTATCCTGACCGAATTGGATCAAGTGGGATACCATTCCCTTGAGGTCTGGGGCGGAGCGACCTTTGATGTATGTCTGCGTTTTCTGGGGGAAGATCCCTGGGAACGATTAAGAACCATCAAACAGCATGTCAAGAAAACCCCATTGCAGATGTTGCTGAGAGGTCAATCCTTAGTGGGCTATCAGCATTATCCTGATGATGTGGTTCGTGAATTTGTCCAGCTTAGTGTAAAAAATGGAATTGATATTATCCGCATTTTTGATGCGTTAAATGATGTCCGCAATATGATCGTTCCCATGGAAGCGGCTAAAGCGGCCGGAGCTCATGTTCAAGCTTCTGTGGTCTATACCATCAGTCCTGTGCATACTTTGGAGCATTATGTGGAAACGGCTAAAGAACTTGTGGCTTTAGGCGCTGACTCTATTTGCATTAAGGATATGGCGGGTCTCTTAACCCCGCAGCGCGGGTATAAATTGGTAAGAATGCTTAAAGAAGAACTGGGAGTCATGATCCAGCTGCATACCCATTATATCGGTGGTATGGGAACCATTGCCTATGTGAAAGCTGCCGAAGCCGGTGTGGATGTCATCGACACGGCCAGTGTTCCCTTGGCTTTCGGTGCCAGTCAGCCGCCGGTAGAGCTTGTGGTACGGGCACTTCAGGAGTTTGAATTCGCTCCGGAGATGAATATTCCCCAGCTCTTTTCCATCGCTAATTATTTTGAAGAACTCCGCAAGAGCAGAGGTTTTGAACGGGGAATCACCCGTATTTCCGATATGCGGGTTTTTGAACATCAAGTGCCTGGGGGAATGATCTCCAATCTCGTATCCCAACTGGAAGAACAAAAAGCCCTGAATCGGATTAATGAAGTGCTTGACGAGATACCCAGTGTTAGGGCAGAATTGGGTTATCCACCTTTGGTAACGCCAACCAGCCAAATCGTGGGGACTCAAGCTGTATTGAATGTGTTGAGCGGGGCAAGATATAAATTAGTGCCTGCCGAGGTGAAAGCCTATGTCCGTGGGCTTTACGGCAAACCGCCCGCACCCGTCGATCCCGAGATTCAGAAGCTGATCATCGGCGATGAGGAAGTCCTCACTATTCGTCCTGCGGATAAAT
Source organism: Desulfitobacterium sp. LBE (assembly GCF_007830365.1). Classification (NCBI taxonomy): domain Bacteria; kingdom Bacillati; phylum Bacillota; class Clostridia; order Eubacteriales; family Desulfitobacteriaceae; genus Desulfitobacterium; species Desulfitobacterium sp. LBE. The sequence goes on from NZ_VLKD01000001.1 coordinate 5,345,350, forward strand.
TAGAACCTGGTCTTAAAAAGGCGGAACAGGAAAGCAAAGAGTTTGCCTTATCCCGTGAAGATGTCTTGAGTTATGCCCTGTTTCCACAGGTGGCTAAAAAGTTCTTTATTGAAAGAGAGAAGGGGATCACGGTCGCTGCGAAAAGCCCGTCCGTCCCAGTTGCGAAGGAGGATTCCAAAATGGATTTAAAAGAAATTAAAGAGCTTATTAAACTTATTGGTGACACAGATATCACCGAGTTGAACCTTGAAAGTGAAGGAGTAAAGGTCTCCATTAAAAAGGGCAGCATGCCCGTACCAGCCATGGCGCTGCCTGTCATGGGAGGAACCGCTGAAGCTGCTGTTCAGCCTGCACCGGCGACAGTCAGTGCACCGGTTAAAGCTGTCCAGGAACCGCAAAGCCCTGCTGAGGCTCCTAAGAAAAATCTGCAGTACATCAAGGCCCCTATGGTGGGAACCTTCTATCGTTCACCGGCACCGGATGCTCCATCCTTTGTGGAGCGGGGGCAGATGGTGAAAGAGTCCCAAACGGTATGCATCATTGAAGCGATGAAACTCATGAATGAGATAGAAGCAGAAATCAGTGGACGCATCGTGGAAATTTTGGTTGAAAACGGCCAGCCGGTGGAGTTCGGTCAACCTTTGTTTGCAGTTGAATAATGAGGAGATAGGCAGCATGTTTAAAAAGGTATTAATAGCCAATCGGGGAGAAATTGCCTTACGGATCATCAGAGCCTGCCGGGAGATGGACATTGAGACCGTGGCCGTCTTTTCCGAGGCGGATCGGGATGCCCTGCATGTCCGGGAAGCGGATCAGGCCGTCTGTATCGGTCCCCATCCTTCGACTAAGAGTTATTTAAATATCCCCAATATCATCAGCGCTGCTGAGTTAACCGGTGTGGATGCTATTCACCCCGGTTATGGGTTCTTATCGGAGAATGCACGGTTCGCCGAGATTTGTGAGTCCTGTGGTATAACCTTTATCGGTCCCTCGCCGCGAGCCATTGAAACCATGGGGGATAAGGCCACGGCGCGCAAGACTATGATCGAGGCGGGAGTTCCGGTGGTTCCCGGGTCCAAAGAAGTGCTCACCGATGTGGAATCCGCCTCAGTTCTGGCCAAGGAGATTGGCTACCCCGTCATGATCAAAGCCTCAGCAGGAGGCGGGGGTAAAGGGATGCGCATTGCCCAAAACCCCAAAGAGCTGGCTAAATCTATTCAAGCTGCCCAAAGCGAGGCTCAGGCTGCTTTTGGCAATTCGGAGATTTATCTGGAGAAGTACGTGGAGGAACCTCGTCATATCGAGTTTCAAATTTTAGCGGATAAACACGGCAATGTGATCCATCTCGGAGAGCGGGACTGCTCCCTGCAAAGAAGAAATCAGAAATTGCTGGAGGAAGCTCCTTCCAGCGCCCTTACCCCTGAACTGCGTAAAGTTATGGGAGAAGCTGCAGTAAAGGCTGCCAGGGCCGCTGATTATTCCAGTGCCGGAACCATCGAATTTCTTTTGGATAAGCATGGACATTACTATTTTATTGAGATGAATACGCGTATTCAGGTGGAGCACCCGGTGACAGAGTTTGTAACAGGAATTGATCTGCTGAAGGCTCAGATTCGCGTTGCTGCGGGAGAGCCTTTGGGGATTGAACAGGAAGATGTACAAATTCGCGGCTGGGCTATGGAGTGCCGCATCAATGCTGAGAACTCGGAAAAGAACTTTATGCCCTCTCCGGGAACCATTGAGTTCTATCACCCGCCCGGCGGTCCCGGGGTTCGGGTGGACAGTGCCGCTTATCAAGGCTACACCATCCCTCCCTATTATGATTCCATGATCGGCAAATTGATCGTCTGGGGTGCTGACCGGGAAGAAGCGATCCAAAGAATGAAGCGTGCTTTGGAAGAGTTTTATATTGAAGGAGTACACACCACCATTCCCTTCCATCTTAAAGTACTGGATAATGCCTTTTTCCGCCGTGGAGAAGTCTATACTAACTTTATCCAAAGGCGGATTTTAGGGGAATAGATAGTACATTCACCTTTGCCAGCATGGTCTTCTTTTGTTATAATGACAAAAGATACTTATGGATTAATATGTGGATGATGAGGTGAAACTATGGAAAAACCAGACATAGAAAATGCACTGGGAACGATAAAGATTGCTGATGAAGTCGTAGAAATCATTGCCGGCCTGGCCGCTTCCCAAGTGGAAGGTGTAGCCGGTATGAGCGGCGGCCTTGTGGGAGATATTGCCCAGATGCTTGGTCGTGGCAAGAACCTCTCCAAGGGGGTTAAGGTTGAAGTTGGGGAACAGGAAGCTGCTGTGAATCTTTATCTCGTTGTGGAATACGGTGTGTCGATACCTGAGGTGTCGTTAAAGGTTCAAGAAGCCGTGAAAGAGGCTATTGAAAGTATGACGGGCCTTCTGGTCGTCGAAACCAACGTTCATGTCCAGGGGGTTAATTTTCGTCCAGTTCCTGAGATTAAAGATGAAGAGCTTGCTCGGTTAAAATAAGCGAACGGATTTACCCCCCCTGGTGGACCAGGGGGGGTAAACAAATATAAGGTGGTGACCGGTTTGTTAGGGTATAGTGTTGGTGCCTTATTGGTAGTGATAGGGGGATGTATTCTAGCCATAAGTACGGGGTGGGAACTCCCTTATGAACTTTTACTGGCTGGATTGGATTGGTTAAGGACGAATACTTGGGAAAGCTTAGTCATAGCCATCTTGATCATGATCCTGGGGATATTACCCTTCTTAAAGCCGCGCAAAAGCATAGATCACACTTTTCGGACAGTTTCCCAGTTAGGTGAAGTGCGGGTTACCGTGGATGCTATTGGGGATCTTATTGTACGCAGTGCTCAGAGTAAAAACGAGGTGCGCCTGGTTAAACCCTTGATTAAGCAGCGGGAGGATGGCTTGGAGATTCTGCTGGATTGTCAGTTTAATTTTGAAACGGTGATTCCGGAGGTGTCGGAGCAGCTGCAAGCTCAAATTAAAGATGATGTAGAACGCTTTACAGGCATCAAAGTTGCCGAGGTGAAAGTATTGGCACGCCGGCTGGATCCCGTTCAATCCAATCGTCCGCCGCGAGTCAGGTAAGTGGGAAAGCAGAAAATAATACATAGAATCAGAGTTCTTGGCGACATAATCATAACAAATAATTCTAGGAGGAACCTATGAGCCGCAGATTAGCTCGGGAAACCGCATTGCAAGTTTTATTCCAGCTGGAGATGACTGGGGAAAGCCAGGACCTGAAGTCCGCAATTCACAAATGGGCGGATGAATTTGCTGTTCCGGAAGGAAGTATTCCTTTTGCAGAGGAACTGGCGGAAGGAACATTGACTCACAAAGAAGTGATCGATGAGAATCTGGAGAAATTATCCGAAGGCTGGTCATTAGCACGGATGGCTAATGTGGATCGGAATCTTTTACGCCTTGCCAGTTATGAAATCCTCTTTCGGAAAGATATTCCCGGCCGGGTGACCATTAATGAAGCCATAGAAATCGCCAAACGCTATGGCAGTGAAGAATCCGGCAAATTTATCAATGGTATATTGGATAAAGTCGTGGAAAGCGTCAACAAAAAGGATGAAAAAGGGAATGACACTCTATCTCGGGATTGATACAAGTGCATATACCACTTCGTTGGCGATTGTGGATGAGCAGGCTGAACTGGTCTATGAAAACAGGAAGATCTTGACTGTTCCGGAAGGGGAGAGAGGGCTTGCTCAATCGGCAGCCCTTTTTCAGCATGTTCAGAATTTGCCTCAACTGGTGACCGCAGTGCCTCCTCAATATTGGGAGAAAGTCAGCGCTCTGGGAGTAAGCACCGCGCCCCGTCCTATCCAAGAGTCCTATATGCCGGTTTTTCTTCCCGGATATGGTGTGGCAGCGGCCATGGCTTCCGCTCGGTGCATCCCTCTGGTTGAAACAAGCCACCAGGAAGGACATTTAGCGGCAGGAATTGCTTCCAGCAAACTTAAAGAATCCCATTTCCTGGCCATTCATATTTCAGGAGGAACCACAGAGCTTCTGGAAGTCCATCATACACAGCCCGGGAAACTCGATATACAGCTTTTAGGTGGGACAACGGATCTTCATGCCGGTCAATTCGTGGATCGGGTAGGAGTCCGCTTAGGACTGGCCTTTCCTGCGGGTAAAAGCTTGGAGGAGCTGGCCCGTCAGGCTGATCCCGGGGCAGCGGCATGGCTTCCTTCCGCTGTCAGGGGCTTTGAAGTGAGCTTTTCCGGAGTGGAGACCGCTGCCCAAAGATTGATCGATCAAGGTAAGAATCCCGCCGACGTGGCTCGCGCCGTGGAAGGGTGTATTGTGCGAACCTTAGGGAAATTATTGCAGGCAGGAATGGAAAAGACCACACTGTCGGAGATTCTCATTGTGGGTGGTGTAGCTTCCAATCAATTTATCCGCAAAGAGCTGAAAAAGCGATTGGCCCGACATGCCAATCTCCACTGGGCGGAGCCTGATTGGAGCCGGGATAACGCGATTGGTGCAGCCCTGCTGGCCTTTGAAAAAGTCAGGGGATGTATAATTTAGGCAGGAGATATGACAGACCATATCGAATAGTTAGAAAGTTATTATTTTTTTGCATGAAATTAAGGAGGAGTGTACGTGTATCGGGTAGTGAAAAGAAGGCAGCTTGCTTCAGCTCCTTGCATTGTTTTGCTGGAAGTTGAAGCTCCGGCCGTCGCAGCAAAAGTTGAACCAGGCCAATTTGTCATTGTGCGTATGGATGAACAATCTGAACGTATCCCGCTTACAGTCATGGACTTTGATCGGGAAAAGGGCACCATCACTATTGTCATTCAGGATGTAGGCTATTCCTCAGCGATGATTAACTCCATGGAGGAAGGAAGCCATTTCCTTGATTTTGTAGGTCCCTTGGGAGTCCCTTCCGAAATTGAAAATCTGGGCACGGTGGTTTGTATCGGCGGCGGACTTGGCGTGGCACCGGTATACCCCATTGCCCGGGCTTTAAAAGAAGCCGGCAATAAGCTTATTTCCGTAATTGGCGCCCGCAGCGCCGATATCCTTATTCTTGAAGAAGAAATGGCGGCTATTAGTGATGAGCTGGTGATTGCCACCGATGATGGCAGCAAAGGGGTCAAAGGCTTTGTCACCAATGGCCTGGAGCAGATTATCGCTCAGGGCACGAAGATTGATGCCATTTGGGCCATCGGACCGGTGGTCATGATGCGCTCTGTAGCTAATTTTACCCGTCCCTTAGGGATCAAAACCATTGTCAGCATGAACCCCATCATGGTCGATGGGACAGGGATGTGTGGCGCTTGCCGTCTCAGTGTAGGAGATGAGACCAAATTCGCCTGTGTGGATGGCCCTGAGTTTGACGGCCATCTGGTGGATTTCGATCTGGCTATGAAACGGCTCAGTTTTTATAAAGATGAAGAAGAACGTGCCAAAATCTCCAAAGACTGTGATTGTGGAAAGGGGGCGCAATAATCATGGCCTTAAAAGTACCCCGTCATGAAATGCCCTGCCAGGACCCTAAAGAGCGTGCTCACAATTTCAATGAAGTTGCCCTGGGATATGCTTCGGAAACGGCTATCGAAGAGGCTCAACGTTGTCTTCAATGCAAGAAACCGAAATGTGTTGAAGGCTGCCCGGTGAATATTTCCATTCCTGAGTTCATTCAAAAAATCACGGAAGAAGATTTTGAAGGAGCCGCAGCGGTTATCAAGCAGAGCAGTTCTTTACCTGCAGTGTGCGGCCGGGTTTGTCCCCAGGAGTCCCAATGTGAGGCTAAATGTATCTTAGGCATCAAAGGTGAATCGGTGGCCATTGGCCGTTTGGAGCGCTTTGTGGCTGATTACGAAATCAGCAAAGGATGTAAGATTCCCGAAGTGGCTCCACCCAGCGGTAAAAAGGTGGCGATCATTGGAGCAGGTCCGGCAGGATTAGCCTGTGCCGGTGATTTGGCCAAAGCCGGGCATAAAGTGACGATCTTTGAAGCCCTCCATGTGGCCGGCGGCGTGCTGATGTATGGTATTCCTGAGTTCCGTCTGCCCAAAGATATTGTCCAAAATGAGATTTGCAATTTGGAACCGATGGGTGTAGAGATTCTGGTTAACCAAGTGGTGGGCAAAGTAACCTCCGTTCATGAGCTTATGCAAAACGGCTATGATGCGGTGTTCATCGGCACAGGAGCCGGACTGCCTAATTTCCTGGGAATTCCCGGTGAAAATTTAAATGGCGTCTATTCCGCCAATGAGTTCTTAACCCGTACCAATCTTATGAAGGGATATCGCTTCCCTGAGTATAAGACCCCGGTTAAAATAGGCAAAAAAGTCGCTGTCTTTGGGGCCGGCAACGTGGCTATGGATGCTGCCCGTACTGCCCTGCGTTTGGGCGCGGAAGAAGTCAGCATTGTCTATCGTCGTTCCCGGGCGGAAATGCCTGCCCGTCATGAAGAGCTTGAGCACGCCGAGGAAGAAGGGGTTAAATTCCAGCTCTTGACCAACCCGGTAGCCATCCAAGGGGATGAAAAAGGTGCGGTCAAGTCCTTGACCTGCCTCCGCTATGAGCTGGGAGAACCGGATGCCTCCGGACGCCGTAAACCTGTGGCTATTCCCGGCTCGGAGTTTGAGATCGAAGTGGATACGGTGGTTGTCGCCATTGGGCAAGGTCCCAATCCTTTGGTCACCCAATCCACAGAAGGCTTGGAGCTGAACAAATGGGGCAATATCGTGGTCAATGAAGAAACGCTGGAGACCTCCATTCCCGGAGTGTTCGCCGGGGGCGATATTGTGACCGGTGCCGCTACGGTTATTCTGGCTATGGGAGCCGGCAAGAAAGCCGCCGCGGGAATTAACGCTTATCTTAAGAATAAGGGTTAATTCCAGGCAGTGAAGTTCGGGTAATAGAATAGCGTAAAAATAGGAAGCAAGCCTTTTGGAGAAGATCTCCGGAGGCTTGCTTTTTCCAATTACTCCATTATGGTTTTGACTAAGGAATGGAGTTCTTTCACAGCCTCTAAGGAGGCTTCGTCCTTTTGATTGATATAGGATATGGTTCTCTTTTCCTGAATTGTGGCACTGTCGTTCAAGATGAGTTCCGTTTCTGAGAGTATTGCCAGTTGAACTTCGTAGAGAACCTGGTTGTATTCCCCCCGTTCCAAAAGCTGAATGAAATAGGTGGTGTCCTGGCTGAATACCCGCCCTTCCTGAAATACTTCTTTCTCCTGTTCAAGATTCATCTTGCTGAATTTTATCTTCTCCAAACGATCCACGATAGTTTTGATGTGTTCCCTATCAGTAAATTCTGTGGTGCCGGAGTTGCCTCGAGTCACTGAGAAAGTAGAAATTTTATCTTTGTGTACCGGCGCGATTTCCTGAAGGGTGGATTTTTCCTTTTCTTGACTGCATCCGGCAAGCCCAATGATCATACCTAGAATGAGAGTCATTAAAATTGAGATTTTCTTGGTTCGCAAAGATATCACCTCATACAGTTATTTTATGCTCAAACCTTAACTTTCCCAGCCTTTGTAAAAAGATTTATAGAGAGATATTCGATAGACAGAGGAGATTTAGGGAATGCTAAACACCCCAATCATGGATAACCCAGGGAGATTCTTCGGTTTCTTTAATGAGAATATAATCCCAGTTATCCATGCTTATGCTTGCATCCCCGGTTTCAAATTCGGAAAAAATGACATAAAGACACATGGATTTATAGGGGTCGTGACCATAATTGGAACGATAGCTGCTCGGGGGAATAAGAGCTGTAGTATATCTGCCCGGGTATTCGATAGAGTCAATTTTCATTGTAATACTATCAATGTTGCCATCATGATAAAGTCCTCGCATGTGCTTGCCTAAGAGCTTGTTTACAGTTTCCAGATCTCCGCTGTTTAAAGCCTCAGCATAGTCCTGGATCACTTGTTTGCCTTCTTCGATATCCTCCGCCGTAATGTTTTGCTCATCTAAAGGGGTATTGGTTTGAATGTTATTTTGTACAGGAGAGCAAGCAATCATAGTGAAGGGAAGAATCAGCAGGAGCACGGTTAAAATCAATTTTTTCATGCCTAAGTGTCATTCCTTTCAATATAGCTAAGTATGGAAGAAATCGGAATTGCCAGGTGCTGAAGGGTTTAAAGCAATTCCGGTTTTCATAAAACAGCTTGCTCAGCTACTGAAGCTGGCACTATTGAAGGACATTTTTCTTAAATAGCAATTATTTCCGCCCCATGTTTGAATAAGTTCCCAGAGATTTCGGTTGTACAGATTAGGTGTGTGCTGTGATACCAAGACCTGGTTATATTCCGTTGTGGAGGAGTCCAGGCTGTAGGTTACAAATACTGAATGACCATAGTCTCCTGAACTGCCGCGCCGGACCTGTAAGGCATTTCCATAATAGATAGTGCTTGGCGAAAGGTTATAGTAAGGCTGGTTGTTATTTGTGCCTGTTGCTCGCGGACCGTTCCCTGTATTTGCGGTAACGTAATTCCACAGATGTTTGGCAGTTTCCCAGTTAGGAGTTCCTCCTCCTCCGATCGCACCAGCTTGCCATACATTGTTAACCATTCTGACCCTGTTACGGATATTATTCTTGGTTTGTGTATCATTTCCTTCAACATACCCTCCATAACCGGCCCAAATGCATTGAGAGGCGAAATTGGTACAATCCCCTCCAGAAGCAGTGTAAAAGAACCGTTCAGATTCACTAGACTCAGCAAACCGGTGGGCCCAATTGCGGGCAAGCATTCTGTTAAAGGAATAGGTTGCCATAGGGGTTACTTCGCTTGCCGGTTCTATGCTAGCTGGCGGATTTTCTTCACTGGCCTGGAGCTTTCCGGAAATATATTGGGCGGCATCCCGGATGTTATGAGCCCATTCTTCTGCCGTTTGATGGGTAGCCTCAGCTTTACTTATCCGGGAAGAGGTAAGCTTTTCCTCAACGGATTCCTTGAAAGGATCAAATTCGGAGAAGTCCGATTCAATGGAAGTGATTTTATACCCATCATTTTGCTGGACCAGCTTAAATCGATAACCAATATTGCTCATCGAAGAGTCTGCATCCGGCGTTGTGGAGTAGGTATAAGCACAATTCATTAACAGGCTTACATTCACGGCATCTTTTGCATAAGCAATCTCCTGATAATCCAGATCAACTTTATAAGTGGTGTAGCTTAGCCCTACCAACTTATTTCCCTCAACAAAGATCTCGTGCATTTTCTTATAGAGTAAGGTGTTTTCGTTTTCTACAACCAGATCATCGGAATCGATAAGCTCAAGAGTCTGATAGGATTTGAAATAGTTGTCAAAATACTGGGAGATCACAGATTTGACAGCCTCTTCTGCGGATAAAGGATTTGAAGTATTTGTTGCTGCCAAAGTATTAGGTGCAATACCGAATACAAATAACACAGCTACGATCAGGTAGGCGAAGATGTTTCGTTTGGTTTTCATTAAATCAACCTCTTTCAACTCATTTTAAAAGGGGTGCTAATTTGGAAATAAAGCGTTCCGCTTGTCAATACCAATAACTTGAACTTGTGTAAAAAGCCTTTTCTACCAAGACATCATTCTGATAGACCGCTCCTGTCGAAACCAGCCTATAATAATACCCACTCACGACATACCTTTTTTAAGCAGATACCCGCTGTTGGTGTTGGAAGTACTCGTCCAACTTTTGATGGTTTGCCAGCTTCCATTGCTGTATTGCTGGATGCTGGCATCAATGACGACTTTATTTACGTTGCTGCGGGCGTAAAGACTGGTATCAAATTGAGCTAAACCACTGCTGGAAATATCAAAAGAATTGGTGAATTCAGTAATGTGGGTCCAGATTGGGCCTACTTCTGATTCTGTTGCCTGACTTGTGCCCTGAGCAAACATTGACGCCGGGATCAGACAAAGAATTAAAAGTGACAGGGCAAGCACTACTGCTTTCCTCCTCATGGTAATCACTCCCCTTCTTTGACCTAAGCATATACTTATACTTTCTTCTATGTCTATTTTGTACCGTTTTATAATGCTGGTCTATCCTCCACAGGGAGGATGTTTTCGACTGTTTTCTTCCTAAATGTGCATTTTATGCACGAATTGAATCAACTTAGTTTGGCTTGAAACTCCCAGCTTGCTGTGAATATGTTTGAGATGAGTCCTTACCGTGGTTATTTCAATAGTTAAAACAGCTGCGATTTTTTTGCTGCTGTAACCTTTTACCCTTAATCGTAAGACTTCCTTTTCTCTATAGGTTAAGCTTTGGATACCCCGATTTTGATCAGCCGGAAAATTCATGTCCTCCTCCTTCCTAAAACGTTACACTTTGAAAGCTATAGTGTCGGATGCCGGCATCAATAATGATTTTATCCTTCATACCAATTAACAAATGAGGAAGGGAGTTTGTTACACTTATTTGGAAGAAACTTTCAAAAAATTTAAGGTAATGGTTATAATAGCTGCTGTTTTCCCAAGGTATCCCTAAACCTGTAAGTTTAAGGATATTATGATATAATTGTAACAATCTGCTGCCCTGCCCAGAATCACTAAAGTCACCCTGAAAAAGGAGGAAAAACTCATGCTGATGGCCCTCGCTTTCCTGCATAATAAAAAAAGCCGCAGCCAGCTGGAAGCTTTATATAGAGATCATGCATCCGCTATGTATAAGGTAGCTTATCGAATCCTGAAGGATGAACATCTGGCCGAGGACGCTGTTCAGGAAGCCTTTATTAATATCGCCCGCAACCTTAATAAAATCATGAGCACCGGGTGTAACAAACCAAGAGCTCTATGCGTTATTATTGTTAGGAACGCTGCCATCAATATTTATCGGCGAAGAAAAAAACAATACAGCATGGCTGTGGAAGAGATCGAAGAACATATCTCTGAGCCGGGCCCCAGTGTTGAGGATATCATCCTGGACAATGAGGCTTTTACCAGAGTGGCAGAACTTATCAATGAATTACCGCCTGCTTACGTCGATGTTCTTGCTCTTAAACTCTATTACCATTATAACGACGAGGAAATATCCCGGGTGTTGAATATTACGCACGGAAGCGTCCGCACCCGGCTCCATCGGGCCCGCAAGTGTCTGCTCAGGTTATTAGCTCAGGAACAGGAGGGAACGCATCATGAGTGAACAGGAATCAGCAAAAATACAAGCCAAAGAAAAAATGATGGAGGCCCTCCTGGAATATGCTGCGGCCTGTCATGTGGAGAATATAACTGCTGAATATCCGCTGGAGGACGATTCCTCTTCCGAGGTTATCCTTTCCCCTGAATTTGACCGGAAAATGCAGAAACTGATTGCTAAGCTTGACAGAAAGGAAACATTGATCAAGCTAAAAGAACGAACCATCAGGTTCCTGCCTAAAGCAGCCGTTTTCTTGCTGGTCTTAATAGGATGCTTTACAATCGTCGTGGCCAGTGTTCAAGCCTTAAGAGTAAAGGCCTTAAATATCATTCTGGATATACAGAATCAATACACCAGTATTCAATCCACGGATAAATATAAAGAGCAAGCTGAACAGAATAAGGAGCAGGTTCCGCCGGATTGGCAGGGGTATGCCCCAAGCTATGTTCCCCAAGGATTTAAAGTGGACAAAACAGAAAAACGGAACCATCTGGAAGCCATTCATTATGCCAACGATCAGGGTCAAACTATCCGCTTCACCCAGTACTTGAACAGCAATACTGATGTGAGAATAGATACTGAAGGTGCTGCGGTGCAGAATATTATGATTCACGATAAGGAGGCAATTTTAGCCGAAAAGCAGGGGCTGGTCAGCATTGTCTGGGAAGATGATACTCTGTTTTCCCTGATCGGAGAAGCAGAACGGGCAGAGTTGATCAAGATGGCCGAGAGTATCAAGTAAAATAATAAAAGATCCTCCACGGAGTGAATAATAAAACGAGTTGACTATAACTTGGTGATTAATGACGGAATAATCGAAAAGTTTACAAAAATACCTCATAAATTGTTCCCAAGGAAAGGGAATTCCGGCCGGAATGGAGAATAGTAAAGGACGAACTGATATAGTTTATGGATAAGAAAGAGAGGAGTGGGATTTCATTGGCTCAATTGCTGGACGGAAAAGAAATTTCCAAAGTCTTAAAAGAAGAGATCAAGGAAGAAGTAAAGAGGTGGAAGGAACAGGGGGTTAATCCTAAGCTGGCGGTGGTTCTCGTCGGAGATGACCCGGCTTCGGTGGTCTATGCGAAATCCAAGCAAAAAGTGAGTGACAGCTTAGGCATTGACTTTGAACTCACCGTATTGCCCGCCGACAGTTCAGAAGAGTCCATTCTGGCTCTTATTGATTCCCTTAACGCTAATCCCGATGTTCATGGTATTATGATCGAGCTGCCCTTGCCGAAACATATTTCGAAGGAGCGTGTCATGGCAGCCGTGCGCCCTGATAAGGATGTGGACGGAGTTCATCCCATTAACCGGGGCTATATTCTCAGTGGGGAAGAAGGTCTGTTTCCGGCAACTCCGGAAAGCTGTATCGAAATTATGCTCCGTTCGGGAGTTGAAATCGCCGGCAAGCATGTGGTGATTGTCGGGCGGGGAGAGACAGTCGGCAAGCCTTTGGTTTTCCTGATCCTAAAACATAATGCCACCGTGACCATCTGCCATTCCCGTACTCCGGATCTGGGAGCTTTTACCCGTCAGGCGGATATCATCGTGGCCGCTGTAGGTAAAGCAAAACTTGTCAAGAAAGATATGGTGAAACCAGGTGCCATCGTCGTCGATGCCGGTATCAATGAGATCCCGGGCGGAATCTGCGGGGACGTTGATTTTGAGGAAGTTAAAGAAGTCGCTTCCCTTATCTCACCGGTACCAGGGGGCGTAGGCTCATTAACCACCGCCTTGATCATGAAAAATGTTCTGAAGGGAATCACTCTGCAGCGCAAGGAGGGTCAATAATGGCTGAGAACACAATCTGGCAATGGACAACTGCGGAATTCCTGGCCCAGTCCGCCAGTGCCGCCCCCACTCCCGGCGGCGGCAGCGTGTCCGCTTATGTGGGCGCTTTAGGCGCTTCCATGGTGTGCATGGTGGCCAATCTGACTGTGGGTAAGGAAAAATATAAGGATGTAGAGCCTCAAGCCCAAGTCATCCTGGCCAAAGGTGAGAAGCTCCTCCATGATCTGAAAAATGGTTTGACCCAGGATATTGAAGAATTCTCTAATTTCATGGCTGTCTTGAAGCTTCCTAAGGATACAGAGGAGCAAAAACAAGCGCGATCGGCCAAAATGCAGGAAGTTCTGGTTTCTGCTACGGATACCCCTTTGGCCATTGCTCAAAACTGCTATGCGGTTCTGGAGCTGGCCCAGGAGCTGGCCCCCATCGGCAATAAAGGAGCCATCAGCGATGTGGGTGTGGCCGCCTATCTGGCTGAAAGCGCCCTCAAAGCAGCTATGTTCAGTGTGGACATTAATCTGCCCCAGGTCAAAGACAGTGATTATCAGGAGAAGGTTAAAGCGGAACGGGAACGCCTCTTTGCTCAAGCCGAAAAGCTTAAGAATGAGACCGTAGCCGTGGTGCAAAGCAGACTGTAGTTTTTGATGCCTGCCTTTAAGCTTTTTCACAGAAGTTATGGGCTTAAAGAAGGGGCTTTATAAACGGAGCTGCAGAGAGAGTATAGTTGTTTAAGCATGGGAGTGTCACAAAACTGTTTTATTTAAAGCAGCCGGTGACGCTCCCATTTTAAGTATGGTTGAGTTTTCCTTTGGGCCATAATAATAATAGTCTTTGGCCTTCGGAAATAAAAAATATGTAACATGATGCATTTTTATAAGAGCGCAGCTTATTGACACATATTAACTCAAGGAGTATAGTTCTAATGGAGCTTAAAATGACGGGATGGTGATTAAACTGGACGCTGGAGGCCCTAGTCGAAGGAAATTGAATATTTTATCCAAAAATAGGGGTGTGTCCGGTTTTAAAGCAGGATTTGTGATTCAACCGGCCACCTGAAGGGGGAGACCGGATGATCAAAATTTGTAAAAATGATGCAGGCAATTATCAGGAACTATCCTTGGACAATCTGGTTAAGGGAGCCTGGATTCAACTTGTGAATCCCACTGCATGGGAGCTCAATGCCGTAGCGGAGGCTACGGAAGTGCCCATGGATTTTCTTAAAGCGGCTCTGGACGAAGAAGAACGATCGCGTATTGAGCTGGAAGACCATTGTATGCTGGTGATTACCAATATTCCCTTGATGATTAATGAGACTAATTACGATACGCTGCCTTTGGGGATGATTATCTCAGAAGACCACATTATCACGGTCTGCCTGGAAGATAATCCGGTATTTTCGGAGTTTAATGCCGGTACCTACCGGAATTTCAACACGGCAAAGCGGACCCGCTTTTTATTCCAGATTCTTTATAAATCGGCTTCTTATTATCTTAAGTATCTGCGCCAGATTAACAAGTACACGGATCGAATCGAGATGGACCTGCGCACCTCCATGAAAAACCAGGAAATTTTTCAATTGATGGATCTGCAAAAAGGCTTGACCTATTTCACGGTCTCGCTGCGCTCCAATGGAGTGGTCATGGACCGTCTGATGCGTTTGCGGTCCAATAGTCAAAGCCAGCACTTGATTAAGATGTATGAAGAAGACGAGGATTTGCTGGAAGATGTCATCATTGAAAACAATCAGGCGATCCAAATGGTTGAGATGTACAGTCATATTATTGTTGGTTTCTCCGATGCTTTTGCGTCGATCATCTCCAACAATCAGAATATGGTCATCAAGCTGTTGACTTCCATAACCATTACCATGGCGGTACCGACCATGTTGGCCAGTTTTTGGGGAATGAATGTTCCCGTTCCTTTTGGCGATAACCCTTACGGTTTTGGCTTGGTTACCGTGATTGCCTTTAGTATTGCCGGCATCAGTGCCTTGACCTTGTGGAAAAAGAAAATGTTCTGATAGGGGGGGAGACCTCCCTTTTTGCTTTTCCTCCATCTTGAAAAGTCGCAGGCATCTTTGTATTATGAGTAAGAGGTGAAAAATGTGCCTAAGATTTGGACCGTTGCCGAATTAACACGAGAAATCGGTCAGACCCTCAATGATAACCCGGATTTTGTAAATTGCTGGGTCAGCGGGGAGATTTCCAATTACAAAAACCACCGTCCCTCGGGACATTGGTATTTTACCTTAAAGGATGAGCAGTCCAGCATGAAGGGGGTCATGTTTCGCAGCCGTGCGGAACGGGTTCGTTTCACCCCCCAGGATGGGATGAAAGTGCTGGTGCGGGGAAGTATCCGCATCTATGAACGGGATGGCACGATTCAGCTTTATGCTGAGGAGATGCAGCCCAGCGGAGTAGGTGCTCTTTATTTGGCCTTCGAACAGCTTAAGGAACGCTTGGGCCAGGAAGGTTTATTTGCGCCGGAGCGCAAAAAAGCCATCCCCCGTTATCCTCGTCGCATCGGCATTGTTACCAGTCCCACAGGGGCTGCCATTAAAGATATCCTGAAAGTTATGTTTCGCCGTAATCCGCAAATTTCCTGGATTCTGGCACCGGCCGCCGTTCAAGGAGAACTTGCTCCCAAGGAGGTGGCTCAGGCCATTGCCCGGTTGAATCGGCACTCCCAAGTGGATGTGATCATCGTCGGCCGCGGCGGCGGCTCTCTGGAAGAGCTGTGGGCCTTTAATACCGAGGAAGTGGCCCGGGCCATCGCAGCCTCCGGAATTCCGGTGATTTCTGCAGTAGGCCATGAAACCGATGTGACCATTGCGGATATGGTAGCGGATCTGCGGGCTCCCACACCTTCTGCTGCGGCTGAGCTGGCTGTCCCTGTCTGGCTGGAGCTGAAATCCGATCTCAAGGGGCTGGAGGACCGGCTGCACAGCACCATGAGCTCACAGCTGCAGCGGAAAAGGCAACGGTTGGACAGCCTAAAAACCATAGGACCTCTTTCCAATCCCTTCTGGCGTATCGATCAGAACCGCCAACGCCTGGATTCCCTCAGTGAACGTGTGGAGCAGGGCATGACTAGATTTGTTTCTGATAAAAATGGTATACTAAAGCTATTGACTGCAAAGCTGGATTTATTAAGTCCTTTAGCAATTTTGGGGAGGGGCTACTCCCTCACCTATGGTCCCAAAGGGAATGTTCTGCGCAAAAGCGATGATATCAATGTTGGTCAACAGGTGCAAGTGCGGCTGCAGCAGGGGATACTGACCTGTGCCGTATTGGCCAAGAGTGTTGACTCAGATTAATACAGCAAATTCTTAAAGGGGAAATATGATGGAAGCAGTGAATAAAGAGTTATCCTTCGAAGAAGGGATCGAGCATTTAGAGCGTATTGTCCGTGAGCTTGAGCAAAAAGAGGTCCCACTTGAGCAGGCACTGAATCTCTTTCGCCAGGGAATTGAGCTTGTTCAGAAATGCAATAACCAGCTTGATTATGCTGAAAAGCAAATGCAGATTCTCCTGGAGAATCCCAATGGGGAGTTGGAAGTACGCCCGGCCGATTTTCCTGTGGAAGGATGATTTGATGTTTCAAAAGGAATTAGAAGATTATGCTCGCTTAGTGGATTCGTATTTGGCACAATTTCCTTGGCCAACCGGCACTTTAACTGAAAGCATGAAATATTCCCTTTCCGCAGGGGGCAAACGCATTCGTCCTGTTCTGGCTCTGGCGGCGGCACATGCTGTGGGAGGGGACTGTGAAGACATCCTTCCGGCGGTCTGTGCTTTGGAG
The DNA here is from genome assembly GCF_007830365.1 of Desulfitobacterium sp. LBE. NCBI lineage: Bacteria > Bacillati > Bacillota > Clostridia > Eubacteriales > Desulfitobacteriaceae > Desulfitobacterium > Desulfitobacterium sp. LBE. Next base: position 5,362,054 of record NZ_VLKD01000001.1, read on the forward strand.
CTGATACATACCTATTCATTGATCCATGATGATCTTCCCGCCATGGACAATGATGATTATCGGCGGGGACGTTTGGCCAATCATAAAGTTTTTGGAGAAGGGCAGGCCATTCTTGCCGGTGACGCCCTTTTAACCTATGCTTTTGAACTGCTTGCTCAGCCCATGAGTGGGGTAGATTCTCAACGTCAGTTGCGGGCTGTCAGGGAAGTTGCCCAAGCAGCGGGGCCGGAGGGAATGGTCGGCGGTCAGATGCTGGATTTGGAAGCTGAAGAAAAGCAGTTAAACCTTGCTGAGCTGGAGCAGGTCCATCGTCTGAAAACCGGAGCGATATTGGTGGTTGCCGCCCGTTTAGGAGCAATTCTCGCCGGAGGAACGGAAGAGAAGATCGAAGCGTTGACCTGCTATGCTCAAGCCATCGGTCTGGCTTTCCAGATTAAGGACGATATTCTTGATCTGGAAAGTGATAGCGAGACCTTAGGCAAGCCTGTACATAGCGATCTCCGCCAGCATAAATCCACTTATCCCTCTTTAATGGGTTTGGCAGGCGCTAAGCTGGAATTGAAGATAAAGACCGATGAAGCTCATGCCGCCTTGGCGGTTTTAGGAGAGCGGGCCGGCTTTCTGCACGAATTGGCTGATTATATTGCTCAGCGGAAGTATTGAGGTGAAGCATGAGCGTACTATCGGAAATTCTGGATAACCACATACTGATCTCTGCTATGATAGCCTGGTTTATTGCTCAGACGTTGAAACTGATCATCAATTTTTCCATCCATAGAACCTTTGATGTGGCTTTCCTCTTCAGCTCAGGAGGGTTTCCCAGTTCCCATTCCGCCACCGTGAGTGCTCTGGCCATTGGCGTTGGGAAATACTATGGATGGAGTTCACCGACTTTCGCCATTGCTGCGATTTTCGGCATGATTGTCATGTACGATGCGGCCGGAGTACGGCGGGCGGCCGGCAAACAAGCGGAAGTGATCAATCAATTGGTAGAGGGACTTTATCAGCAAATGACTCATCTGTCCCAGGAGCGCCTTAAGGAGTTAATCGGCCATACACCCTTTGAAGTCTTTGCCGGGGCGATTGTAGGTATTATTGTTGGGGTGCTGATGTAAGGTCATGATGTGGAGGGTCACTGTTGGGATATAAGCGAAAGAGCTGGAAGCATATTGCCTTTGTCTTCCTGCTCAGTTTTACATTAGCGGTCATCACCAGCCTGGGAACGACAATTTTAATGAGGAAAACCAATCTTGGCTTAGCCCTGATTCTTTTGCTGGTCATTGTTATTATTAATATTGGTTTTGATGTGATTGGAACTGCTGCTACCGCTGCTACCGAGCAGCCACATCACGCCAAAGCGGCCAATAAGGTTCCCGGTGCCCGGCAAACTGTCTTTTTGGTCCGCCATGCGGATACGGTGGCGAATTTTACCAATGATATCGTTGGCGATGTGACAGGCGCCATCAGCGGCGGGATGTCCGCTTCCATAGTCTTAGAGATCATCAGGACCTATCCGGCCTTAGAGGTTCATGAGATTTGGATTGATACCCTGCTGATTGCCCTGGTGGCCTCCGTTACCGTAACGGGAAAGGCTGCGGGCAAGACCTTTGCTATTCAAAAAGCTGATGAGATTATTGGGCAGGTGGGGAGTCTCACGGCCCGAATTGAAGATTTAACAGGTTGGACAATGACAGATAAAAAACGGAAGGGGGGAAAGCGACATGGGAATTCTCGCAAAAATTGAGCAGCCCCGGGATTTAAAAGGACTGACTTATCCTGAACTGGAACAGCTTGCTCAAGAAATCCGCGCCGAAATGATCGATGTGGTCTCCGCCAATGGAGGGCATCTGGCTCCTAATCTTGGCGTCGTAGAATTAACTCTTGCCTTGCACCGGGTCTTTGACAGCCCGAAAGATAAAATCATCTGGGATGTAGGCCATCAAAGCTATGTTCATAAACTGGTCACAGGCCGGCAAAAGGAATTTAAAAGCTTAAGGCTTTATAAAGGTCTGTCCGGCTTCCCGAAACGCTGTGAAAGCCCTCATGATTGCTTTGAAACAGGTCACTCCAGCACGTCTATTTCCGCGGCGGTAGGCTTTGCCAAAGCAAGAGATCTTCGTAAAGAGAAGAATCAAGTGGTTGCCGTCATCGGTGATGGAGCCATGACCGGGGGAATGGCTTTTGAAGCATTGAATCATGCCGGTCATACCAAAACCAATATGATTGTGGTCCTTAATGATAATGAAATGGCGATTGCCCAGAATGTGGGAGCCATGTCTTCTTACCTTAACCGGCTGCGTACGGACCCCCGCTATGATCGCAGCAAAGACGAAATTGAAAATCTGCTGAAAAGGATTCCGGGAATCGGTTCCAAGATGGCCAAGGCAGCGGAGAAAGCCAAAGACAGCTTAAAGTATCTGCTGGTGCCGGGACTATTATTTGAAGAGATGGGTTTTACCTATCTTGGCCCGGTTAACGGTCATGATCAAATCGCTTTGGAACAGGTTTTTGAACAGGCCAAGATGGTCAAGGAGCCTGTACTTGTTCATGTTTTGACTCAAAAAGGGAGAGGCTATGAGCCTTCGGAGAAAAACCCCGCTCTCTTTCATGGGGTGGGACCTTTCAATAAGGTGACCGGGGAAGTGATCAAAAAACCGGCTCCCCCCACCTATACCCAAGTCTTTGGTGAGACTCTGTGTGAACTTGCGGAAAAGGATCCGCGGATTACAGCGATTACAGCGGCCATGCCCAGCGGCACCGGTCTTAATCTCTTCGCTCAGAAATTTCCTGATCGTTTCTTTGATGTAGGAATTGCGGAGCAGCATGCGGTGACCTTTTCCGCGGCCTTGGCTTTTGGTGGCATGAAGCCTGTGGTGTCCATTTATTCTACCTTTTATCAACGTGCTTACGACCAGGTTCTCCATGATGTCTGTCTGCCCCATGCCAATGTGGTCATGGCCATTGACCGGGCCGGAGTGGTCGGGGATGACGGACCAACCCACCATGGAGTTTTTGATATTTCTTTCTTAAGAGTGATACCGAATTTGGTGTTTATGGCGCCGAAGGATGAGAATGAGCTGCGCCATATGCTGTATACTTCTTTGCAGCTGGACGGACCGGTGGCCTTGCGTTATCCCCGTTCTGTGGGCCAAGGGGTGGAGCTGACTGAGGAGCTGAGGGAGCTTCCCGTGGGTAAAGCCGAGATCCTTCAAGAAGGTAAGGATATTACTCTGATCGGGGTGGGCCCGATGGTGTATACCTGCCTGGCTGCGGCGGTTGAGCTTCGCCACCGGGGAGTGGAAGCCACCGTCATTAATTTGCGTTATATTAATCCTTTGGATAAGGAGTCTATTCTGCGCTATGCCCGGATGACCAAGCGTATCATCACTGTGGAGGACCATATGCTGGCCGGCGGTATGGGAAGTGCCGTCGTGGAAGTTCTGGCGGATGAGGGACTGGCCGATGTGGTCGTCGAGCGTTTAGGCTATGACGGGTATGTGGATCAGGGAGCCATCTCTCTGTTGCATCAAGGGTATGGATTGTCTGTTGTTGGCATACTAAAGGCAGCGGAGCGTTTAAAGGTTTTACAGCGGATTGAGGGTAGAAGCAGTGTCTAAAGGGAAAGAGCGACTGGATAGTTTGCTGGTCAAAAGAGGATTATCCTCCAGCCGGGAAAAAGCCAAGGCCACCATTATGGCCGGGCTGGTCTATAGCCAGGGGCGGCGGCTGGATAAGCCGGGCCTGGAACTGGCGGAGGATACCGTTCTGGAAGTCAAGGGAGATCTCATACCCTATGTTTCCCGGGGCGGTCTCAAGCTGGAGAAGGCCCTCAAAGTATTTCCCGTATCTTTCGCTGAAGCTGTTGTCGCCGATATTGGCGCCTCTACCGGAGGGTTTACGGATTGTGCTTTGCAAAACGGTGCCCAGCGGGTCTATGCCATTGACGTAGGCTATGGACAGTTGGATTGGAAACTGCGTACGGATTCCCGGGTTGTCTGCATGGAACGGGTCAATGCCCGCTACCTTGAGGGGGATTCTTTGCCGGAACAGGTGGATTTTGTGGTATCTGATGTGGCCTTTATCTCCGTCACGAAGATTTTTCCGGCCATGCTGAAGATACTCAAAGAGGATGGCCAAATTATTACTTTAATCAAACCTCAGTTTGAAGCAGGACGGGAGCATATCGGGAAAAAGGGCGTTGTCAAGGACCCTCAGGTTCATCAGGAGGTCCTGGTTCATGTCCTTGAAGAGGCGGAGAAAAACGGGCTTAAGGTTAAAGGTTTGGACTTCTCACCGATCCGTGGTCCGGAGGGAAATATTGAATATCTGGCCTGGTTAAACCGAAAACAGGAGAATAACTTGCCCTGGCGGGAATTGATTCCTGAGATTGTACAAGATGCTCAAGGAGGAAGGTCGTGAGAAGCTGTGGATCGAGTCGGCTTGTGGATTAATCACAGTAAACCTGAAGCTATAACCTTAGCCGGGCAGATCACCCACTGGTTTGCAGAACGTGGGTGGGATGTTTATACTGATTGGGAAAAGATCACTGCTCAAGGAGTGGGTTTCCTCATCTCTTTAGGGGGGGACGGGACGTTGCTGGAAGCCTCCCGGGAGGCGGCTCCCTATGCTATTCCTGTTCTGGGTGTCAATCTTGGCCGCCTGGGATTTCTTTGTGAAATTGAACGAAACGAGATCTTTGACGCTTTAGATAAGATCACGAATCATGACTATAGTATTCAGGAACGGCTTATGCTCACGGCGACTGTGAATGATGCAGACCAGACCTTCGACGTATTAAACGATGTGGTCTTTTTGAGAGAACCTGCTTCAGCTATGGTTACCTTGCAGGCTAATCTGACGGGAGAACCTTCAGTAAGCTATCCGGCCGACGGTTTGATTGTATCCACCCCTACAGGCTCTACTGCCTATGCTTTATCCGCAGGAGGACCGATTATGAGCCCTAATGTAGAGGCCATTTTGCTGACTCCTCTGGCGGCTCATTCCTTATCGGCTCGTCCGATGGTCATTTCTGATCAGGAGAATATTGAAATCAGCTTGGTCCGCGGCGAGGAGTGTATCGTCAGTTTTGACGGTTATCATCGGACGGCTATTAAATATGGGGAAAAGGTCGTTATCAAACGGGCTCCCATTAATGCCTTACTAATCCGTCTGGGGAAAAGGAGTTTTCCCCGTGTGGTGCGGGAGAAATTAAAGGATCGTTGGCATGAATAATCGACTTCAAGATATACAAGGGTTTCTGAAGACTATACTTAGGGGAAGCATCCAGCCGGGAGATATTGCTTTGGATCTCACAGCCGGCCGGGGGCGGGATACTTTGTTTCTTGCTCAGTTGGTGGGAGCAGAAGGAAGGGTTCATGCCTTTGATGTTCAGGAGGTCGCCCTTCAGGAAACCCAACGGCTGCTCAAGGAACAGCAAATGGCAGAGCGTGTTCATCTGTATCATTGGGATCATGGTCGGTTGCTGGAAAAAGTTCAAGACCCTGTCCAGGCTGCTATGTTTAATTTGGGATATTTGCCGGGACATAGTCAGGAGATTACCACCCAGGCCGCTTCAACCCTTGCGGCCCTGGAAGCCGTACTCCAATTGCTCCGCCAAGGCGGTGTCATTGCTCTTACGGTGTATCGCGGTCATCCCGGCGGATTGGAAGAAGCTGCTGCAGTGGAAGAATTCTTAAGCTGTTTGCCGCGCCGAAAGTATAGTGTCTTGCGGGGAGAGTATATCAACCAACTCCCTAATGCACCATACTGGATTTTGGTTCAGAAGAATAAGGGGGATACCGAATGAAGACCCGTCGCCAGATGAAAATCCAAGAAATTATTAATAATCAAGTGATTCATACCCAGGAAGAGCTGGCTGAGCTATTAAGGAAGGCAGGCTTTGATGTCACCCAGGCCACTGTATCCCGTGACATCAAAGAAATGGGATTAATCAAAGTTCCCACTTCAGAAGATGATTACCGGTATGCTGTTCCGGGGACGGCTCAGCCTCTCAGCACACCGGACCGGCTGAAAAGGCGGCTGAGAGAAACTGTGGTTACGGTGAATGACAGCGAGAATTTAGTAGTGCTGCGGACCATTCCCGGGAATGCCCAGGCTCTGGCCAGTTTAATCGATCACAGCAATTGGGAAGAAGTGATTGGAACAGTGGCCGGTGATGATACCATTCTCTTAGTGGTTAAGCCAGCCGGTGCCGTACCCGGCGTCCGGGAACGCATCGCTAAACTTATGCAATAGGGTCATTGGTCAAAGGGGAGATGGATTGATATGTTAACAGAAATCCATGTAGAAAATTTCGCCTTGATGGAAGCCGTGCAATTATCCTTTTCCCGGGGATTAACTATTTTTTCCGGAGAAACGGGTACAGGTAAATCCATGCTTATTGATGCTCTTGGGGTATTGCTCGGAGGCAGAGCCAGCACGGATTTTATTCGTCATGGTCTGGAAAAAGCTTTGGTGGAGGGAATTTTTGAAGAATGTCCCCCGGAGGTTCTCGAAGGTCTGGCTGAAGCCGGTTATCCCGTTGAGGACGGTCAGCTGATTCTTTCCCGTGAAATCAATCGCAGCGGCAGAAATATCTGCCGTGTTCAAGGAAGAACCGTCCCCTTAACGCTCTATCGCACCTTAGTTCAAGGTTTAGTGGATATCCACGGTCAAATGGAACATCAATCCCTGTTTAATCCGGACAGTCATCGCGGCTTGCTGGATGCCTTTGGGGGAGAGCAGCAACTGGAGCTTCTTAAGCAGGTGAATCAATCAGCCAAAAATTATCGCGGTCTTCTCCAGCGGGAACAGCAGCTTCTGCGCAGTGAAGCGGATAGAGAGCGGCGTGAAGATATTTTGCGCTATCAAATCGATGAGATCACCGCGGTTGATCCTCAAGGGGATGAAGAGGACTCCTTATTACAGGAAAAGAAGCGTTTGGTCAATTCGGAAAAGATCATGGGAAATATTACTGAAGTGTATTCCCTTTTATATGAAGGCAATGGGCAATCCTCCGCATTTGATCAAATCGGACAGAGCAGAAAAGCCTTGCAGGAAATCTTCCGCTATGATAAGGGGTGCAGCACGATGCTTGAGCCCATCGAATCCATTTATTATATGATTGAAGATTTAGCCTCTCAGGTCATGTCTTACCGGGAAGGCTTTGACTTTGACCCCGGCCGTTTAGACCAAATCGAAGAGCGTTTAATCCAGTTGCAGCGCTTGCGAAAATACGGGCACACGGTCCAGGAGGTTCTCCAAACCAAAGAAGAGATGTTGAAAGAACTTCATACCATAACCCATCTTCAGGGCGAGCTGGAGGATTTGCGCCGGGATAAGGAAGCAGCCCGCCGGGATTATACGGAAAAAGCCAAGGAACTATCCCGGGTCCGGGCAGTTCAGGCCCAGCGGTTGGCGGAGGGTTTAAAAAAAGAATGTGCCGATTTGGGGCTGGAAAAAAGCAGTTTCCAGGTTCATTTCACTGCCCTGAAAGAACCTCAGGTAGGGGGAGCCGAACAGGCTGAATTCTATTTCAGCGCCAATGTGGGTGAACCCCTTAAACCTCTGGCCAAGGTAGCATCCGGTGGGGAGATGTCCCGCTTAATGCTGGCTATGAAAAGCTTGCTCTCGAAAATTGAAAGCGTGGGTACCTTTGTCTTTGACGAAGTGGACAGCGGTGTCGGTGGACGCACTATTCAGAAGGTGGGAGAAAAATTAGCCAGGATCGCTGAGGGCAAACAGGTTTTTTGTATAACCCATGCCCCTCAAGTGGCCGCTTTTGGGGATCATCATTTTGGCATCCAAAAAGAAATAATTAATGAAAGAACACGAACCCGCATTCAATATTTGACAGAAGATGAGAGAATCCATGAATTAGCCCGCATGCTGGGCGGCGATGAAGAAGCGATTGCCTTGGAGCATGCACGCAAACTCAGGAAAAAAATTCAATAATCTCTTATAGAAATGAATTATTATGGAGATTTTATAGAATAGAAGGTGAATTTGGCCTTCTATTTTTTTATTTGGTAATTCAGAACGGAATTGACAGGATGAAAAGAAATCGCAATGGTTAATTTATTATTAGATTCCGAAAAAAATAATAGCATAGGGAGAAAGGAAGAACATGGGGAGACAAAAAGACGGAGGGTGATAAGAGAGTGAAAACGAAGAGAGCCATGGTCTTCGCCAGTGTTCTTCTCTGTACCTTTCTCAGTCTTAATCCAACACTCCATCAGGTAGCTCAGTTTCCGGTACTCCAAGAATCCAGTCAGAGCGCTCTTCCCCAACTGACGGGAATCTTGTCCAGCCTGATAGTTACAGAAGAAGTAAAAGCTGCCGAAACGGACGCGATCATGGCTGCCAATACGGGAAAGTCTGAAATTGTCCAGGTCACTTACAAACTGTTCGGACTGATTCCCTTTAAATCCAGTGCCATCCAAGTCATGCCGCAGCTGAAGCTTTTACCGGGTGGACAATCAATTGGAGTAAGCCTGCAGGCTAAAGGTGTCATGGTAGTTGGTCAAGCCGCAGTGCAGAACCAGGAGGGGAAATTAGTGTACCCGGCTAAAGAAGCGGGAATCGAAGTAGGGGATATCATCCTGAAAATTGACGGTCGCGAAATGAACAGTGATCAGGATGTAGCCAATGCCATCCATCGTGCCGGCGAAAAGCAAGGGTTCTCAGAAATTCTTTTAAATCACAACGGTCAGACTATGCAAAAGAGGGTGTCAACAGTCTATTGCCCGGAGACCAACCGCCATCGTGTGGGTCTCTATGTAAGAAATGAAGCAGCAGGTGTCGGTACCTTAACCTTCTACGACCCCACAAATCACAAATACGGAGCTTTAGGTCATGTTATCAATGATGTGGATACCAATCAAAAGATCGAGATTCTTAACGGCAATGTGGTAGCTTCGACAATCTATGCTATTGAGAAAGGAAAACGAGGACATCCCGGAGAAAAGATTGGCTCATTCGTTAACCAGTCGAAATTCTCAGGTAATATCGAGAAGAATACCGTGTCCGGTATTTTTGGTTCTTTAGAGGGGGAGATCAAGAATCCTTACTTCCAGGAACCGATTACCGTAGGCTGGGAATCAGAAATTAAAGAAGGGCCTGCCAAAATCTATACTGTATTAGAGGGAGAACGAATTGAAGAGTACGATGTACAGATAGAACGGATTATGCACAACCGTACGGACAGCAAGAATATGGTCATTAAAGTAACCGATCCGGAGCTTGTGGAGAAGACGGGCGGGATTATTCAGGGCATGTCAGGCAGCCCTATCGTCCAAGACGGCAAAATAATTGGAGCGGTTACTCATGTTTTTGTCAATGATGCTTCCCGTGGCTATGGTGTATTCATTCAGAATATGCTTAAGGACGCTGATATAATCGATAAAAAAGAAGTAGCATAACTAAATTAACAATGAGTTTTGGCACTTCCATTGAGACGGCGGTCTCAATGGAAGTCTTTCTTTAAAATAATTTGTGTCGAATAATAGAATATTTGACTGAATTATGGCAAAATCAGGTAAGGGCTATTGAATAGTTGATTTCAAGTGGTATACTGTAATAAGCTGCTTAATTTTTTCACAAAAAGGGAGAATTAAGAGTAATCGTGCTGCAATTGTAATTTTATCTGCCTATAGCAGGAAATAAACGTGCAATTGTCGAAAGATTAACCATGTTCGTGCAAGGGGGAGCCATTTTTTATGCAAAAACCCATCAGAGTTTTATTAGCCGATGATAATCGGGAGTTTGTTGAGGTTTTAAAGGAGTATATTGTACGCCAGCCGGATATGCAACTGGTAGGAATTGCCTACCATGGTAACGAAGCCTTAGACCTGATTTACCGTGAGCAGCCTGACTTGGTGATCCTGGATATAATCATGCCCCATTTGGATGGTCTGGGAGTCTTGGAAAAACTCCAGGATGATATTAAGAAACCTCGCGTGATTATACTTACTGCTTTTGGGCAGGAAAATATGACGCAAAGAGCTGTTCAACTGGGAGCAGATTATTTTATTCTCAAACCCTTTGACCTGGAAACATTAGGCAAAAGAATCCGCCAACTGCAGGGGCTTATTCCTTTAGTAAAATATGAGAGTCCGGGAAATGGTGCAGCAACCGCCTCCCCCATTGCAGCGACCTCCTCTTCTTCGGCCCTTGGTGCGAATACACGCAATCTCGAAGTTGAAGTAACCCGTATGATCCATCAGATGGGTGTTCCCGCTCATGTTAAAGGATATCAATATTTAAGAGACGCAATCGTCTGTGTGGTTCAGGAGGTATCACTCCTGGGAGCTGTGACGAAAGAACTGTATCCCATGATTGCGGAAAAGTACAATACCACTCCCAGCCGGGTGGAGCGGGCCATCCGCCATGCTATTGAGCTGGCTTGGGACCGTGGCAATATCGAATTTATGAATCGCTTTTTCGGCTATACCATCAATGTGGACAGGGGTAAACCCACCAATTCTGAATTCATCGCCATGGTGGCGGATAAATTAAGAATGGCGAAAATGCTGTAAATAAATCACCCTTTTTATCAATAAGACTATTGATTGGGAGGGTGTTTTTTATGGTTAAAAATAGTGGGTAAAAGTTTGCAACTCATATCAGGTATCTGACGGATAGTTTTAGTAAAATAGGGTGGGAGTGAGGGCAATGTCTGTGCAGACAATCGAAGCAATGGCCAAATGGGTGGAGGATAATATCGCCAAGAATCCAACCTTGACAGAAATGTCGGCATATGTGGGCTATTCCCCCTATTATTGTTCGGCGAAGTTTCACGAACATATCGGCATGACCTATAAGCAATTTCTGGCCCGGTGCAGGCTTAAGGCCGCCGCTGGTGATTTGGTCAATACCAATGATAAAATAACGGAAATTGCCTTTCGGTATGGTTATTCCTCATCCGAATCATTGACAAGAGCCTTTGTAGCCGCATTCAAATGTTCTCCGAGCCAATTCCGCAAATCTTCGCCGGATATACCGATTTCAGAGGGATAAATGGTTGTTTAATTCTAGTTTCTTAAGGTGGGGGGACTTCATGTCAGACAAATTAGGCAGGAATGAAGAGTGTTGGTGTGGCAGCGGGCAAAAGTACAAAAAGTGTCATGCCAGCATAGAAGAAAAAATTAAAAGCTATGCCGCGAAAGGCTATGCGATACCGGACCGCAGCTTACTAAAAAACCAAAAACAGATTGAGGGCATCCGCGGGAGCAGTAAAATCAATATAGCCCTGCTGGACTATATAGGGGATTTTGTCGTCGAAGGTGTAACTACCGAAGAGCTTGATCGGCTCATCTATAACAAGACAAAGGAACTGGGCGGAATACCTGCAACCCTGAACTACAAGGGATATCAAAAAAGTAGTTGTATCTCTGTCAATGACATAGTATGTCACGGTGTCCCATCAAGGGGGGTAAGGCTGCGAAACGGGGATATAGTCAACATTGACGTTTCCACTCTCTACAAGGGGTGTTATTCAGATTCATCACGCATGTTTTGTATTGGTGAAGTCTCTGTTGAAAAAAGAAAACTTGTCACGGTGGCAAAAGAATGCACTGAGCTGGGAGTGCAAGAGGTTAAACCATGGGGATTTCTTGGTGATGTGGGGCAAGCGGTGAATGACCATGCCAAAAAGAACGGCTATACTGTTGTGAAAGAGATAGGCGGACATGGTATTGGGGAAAAGTTCCATGAAGATCCATGGGTGGGCTATGTATCTAAACGAGGTACAGGAATGTTGCTTGTACCTGGACTGATTTTCACTGTAGAACCGATGATCAATATGGGCAAGGCAGGAATAGTTCTCGACCAAAACGATGGCTGGACGGTTTATACAGCCGATGGCAAGCCCTCTGCCCAATGGGAAAAGACAGTTCTTGTTACGGATACAGGATGGGAAATATTGACGTATTAAAGCAGCATAGTTTGACGGTGGTTTCAGATTGAAGCCACCGTTTTTTCCTGTCCCGGTCCCTTTTTGCAGTGTAGGTGCACCCCCAGCCATTGCCTTAGTTGTGTGTAAGGAGAGTTTTTATTAAATAAAAGTTATAAAAAAATATTACATTTATTTAATTAGAACGCTATTTTATAAAAATTATTAAAGAGTTATAATAAGATAGATCAATTGGCAATAGTTACTTGTTTTTTCTGAAATTAAGCCAAAACGCAACATTATTTAAGAAACACCTGCAACAGTATTTGTGAAAAGGGAGGCAAAACAGTGTGAAAAAAATTAAATACAAAATACTATTATCTTTTTTAATTTCTTCAGGTCTTTTAATCGGGCTGTTCGGCGCTTATAACATTGTCAGTCTGATAGGCTGGAATCAGCTGGAGGGACAATCCATTAAAAAAATGCTGTATGATGATTACGATAATGTGATCAAAAGCGAAGTGGAGACCGCGGTCCATCTTGTGGATTTTTATTATAAACAATTCCAAGAGGGTCTGATGACAGAAGCAGAAGCCCAGGAAACGGCTAAAAAGGCAGTCAAAGGACTGCGCTATGGGAGCGAAGGATATTTTTGGATTGATGATGTTCATGGTATTCTCGTTGCCCACCCCATGCTTCCGGATCAGGAAGGAACGGATCGCCGGGAGCTGACCGATCCTAACGGAGTCAAGTTGATCCAACAGCTGCTCAAGGCGGCTCAGGAAAATGAAAACGGCGGGTATTCAGACTATATGTGGGAAAAACCCAATGATGTGGGGACAAACGAACTCAGCCCGAAACGAGCCTATTCCAAAGAATTTCAGCCCTGGAACTGGGTAATCAGCACGGGGAATTATGTGGACACGATTGATGCTTTGATAGAGGAGAAAAATCAGGAATTAGGGGACCATCTCAGGCAAATCGTCATGGTATCTGTTCTGATTACTGCCGCTGCCCTGATTATTCTGGCAGTCATTAGTTTACAAATCAGCCGGAGAATTTCCGATCCCCTCAACGCCCTGGTCAAGGCCTTCGAAAAAGATGCCAACGGGCAGATTTACATACAGGAAATCAACCATACTTCTCAGGACGAAATCGGCTTGCTGGCGAAAACCCTCAATGAACTGTCCGCTCAGTTAAGAAATTTTATCAGCGGCGCCCAAAACGGTGTACAAGATCTGACGCAACAAGCCAATGATTTCAATTCTTTGGCAGGGCGGGTAGAAGATACTGTCCAGGATTCGGCGGAAAAGACCGCCAGGATCAATGAATTGATGGAAGCGGTGGCAGCCTCTACCGGCGAAATCACCCGGGCTATTGAGGAGATTGATGCAGCATTGACCTCCATCTCCCAAAGAGCAGAAGAAGGGGCTGTTTCTTCCCATGAGGTAAGTGATAGGGCGCAAAAACTACAGGATGATTCCAACCATTCTATTAAAAAAACCAAGGCAATTTACGATACAACCCGTTCCGGTGTGGAACAGGCCATATCCGAAGTGAAAAAAGTAGAGGAAATGATTCACCTTTTAAGTGAGATAAACGCCATTGCCGATCAAACGGACTTATTGGCCTTAAACGCTGCCATTGAAAGCGCCAGAGCCGGAGAAGCCGGCCGAGGGTTTGCGGTTGTTGCCGATGAGATAAGAAAACTGGCGGAAAGTACGGCGTTGACCGTGCAAAAAATCGAAGGGATCTCTCGTCAGGTCATTGTTTCCGTGGATAAACTGGTGGACAATATCCGGCAGGTTCTGGTGTTTATTGAAGAAGATGTGCTCGCTAATTATGACAACATGGTAAGTGTAGGGGCGAAGTATGCCAGTGATGCCAAACATATCAATGCCATCATGCTGGAATTAAGTTCTACTTCCGAGGAAATCAGCGCGTCAACCAATGAAGTATCCACAAGAACAGGCGAGGTTTCCGGCAGTATTTCTGCAAGTGCCGAAAGCATTGAGGGGATTTTCCAGCAAACCGAAATGATCTTGAACCATATGAAGGAGATTAAAAGCAATTCAGAAAATAATTTGGCTACCGTGACAGATCTGAAACAGTATATCGATAAATTTAAAATTTAGATTAATGTCTGAAAGAAGGAGAAGAAAGATTTCCTCTTGATCGTCTATACTAATAAACAGAAGTCGTGATACTATGGAAAAAAGGAGGGGGAAATAGTGGTGGGATTTTCGTTAATGATGGTTTTAGGAATAGCCCTAATAGTCCTTGTTTTGGTTATTGCCGGAATTGCCTTAGCAGTGCGCTCACAACATCGGAATGAAGAACCATCCGAGCAAAAGGAAAGGGGAAAAGGAATGATTAAGACTGTATACACCTATTTGATATTGTTTGCTACCTTGATGATGACTATCGGGGGCAGTGTGGCGGCCTTTATGGCTGTGGCGGATCTATTGGCTCCCCAGAGTTACTATATGTCTTTCGAAGAATATAAACGGAACCAGAGCTACGATAAAGGGACAACGGAAACCACGCCCCCTGCTGTGGAAAAAAGCGAAGAACAGCTCAAGGCAGATTACCAGACCATGGTGAATGATGAGAAAAACAGATCCAGGGAGCGGGCCTTAAACAGCTTGATCAAAAGCTTTGGCTGGATCGTCATCCCTCTGCCGGTCTTTATCTATTACCAGCGTCGTTTAAAGCCGGAATAAGAAACAAAAGTGTAGGCTATGAGTCCTGTACAGAAGTGCAGCCCAAGGGCATTTGAACCTTGGGCTGCTTCTTTTTGCCCGATCAGCTGTAAATTCGTAAGCGATTCCGAATTTGGGGTAAGTATGGAAAAGTGGAGAAAAAGGAGCATGGCGGCTACCCCTAAAAGTAGTTCTGCCATGCTCCTCTAGTTGTTTTTAGAAAATCACGCCTAAAGCAATAAGAATCAAGATAGCGATAGCGATAATGCCAACGCCGACCCCTGCACCCATGCCGCCGCTGACTGGCATAACAGGTTGAGGACAACATGCTCCGCCCATTCCCATATTACCCATTCCGAACATAGTTTTACCTCCTAATATTTTAGATTTTCTTTAGAATACGATTCCTAAGGCAATTAACAACAGAATGATAACCACAATAATCGCAATACCTGCACCGAAATTAGAACCGCCTGCGCAACCAGTGCCTAATGCCATTTTGAGTTCCTCCTTTGTGTGAAGATACTATAGCTTATGAACTTTTATGGAAATTGCCACAATATGGAAATACTATTTTAAAATAAAATTAGGTGAAAAATATTTCTTTCCCGTGTGAAAAAAGCGAAAGGTTTTTGAATTGAAAACGTTTATATAAGTAACACATAGTTCAAGCTGACGTTTGGAGAGGAACATTTTACTGGATTGAGGAGTGAGGTCTGAGACAAAAGAATGAAGATTTGTGATTTATTTAACGAGGAGGGGTGGATTAAATGTGGTTTCTGGCCTGGGAAAACAGCGTACGCCGCAAAGGACAATCTGTGCTCACAATGGCCATCACCGGGTTAACGGTATTAACCTTTGTGCTGACTTTTTCCGTACTATTCACTTTACAGGAGGGGTTAAAGCTATCCAATGACCGGCTGGGAGCAGATATTATCGTTTTACCTAATAAAAGCAACGCCGATGCCTTTCAAACGATCTTTACGGCTGAGCCCGTTAATATTTATATGAATCAGGAGGTCGCCCGGGAAATTGGGCAAGTCAAGGGGATAGAGCAGCTCACTTCCCAGTTCTTTACCCAAACTCTCGATCAGAGCTGCTGTTCGATAGGTGGGGCGACCCGTTTAGTAGGGTATGATCCGGCGACGGATTTTATTTTAGAACCTTGGCTAAGCGAACACAATCTTAAGGCTTTAGCGGATGACCAGGTTATTATCGGCGGCAACATTCCGGCTTTTTTGGGTAATCAAGCTTCAGTATTAGGCGGAGTGTTCACGGTGGCAGGCAGCTTATACCCGACAGGGAGCGGTATGGATGAGACCATCTTTATTAACATCAATGTTGCCAGAGAGTTAGCCCAGGATAGTCCCTACCTTCAGGGCCTGTGGAAGAAAGAAGCACCGGAAAAGCTTATTTCGGCAGTTTTGATTAAGACTTCCGCGGGCTATGAGCCGGCTCAAGTGGCTGAAGATATAAATAGCCTGGAGCTTGCCGTGGAAGCTGTGGCTACCAGTGAAATGGTCTCGGCTATGAGAACACAACTACTCATGGTCACGAGGCTGATACTTGGTCTTTGGCTCGCCCTGTTTTTTGTTGCCTGCTTAGCACTCATTGGTCGCTTCAGTGCTCTGGTCCGGGAAAGAAAAAAGGAAATCGGACTGCTTAGAGCCATCGGAGTGCAGAGGACAGAGGTCTTCAAACTCATCCTGCTGGAAGCATGGCTGCTGGCAGGGGCAGGGGGTGCAGCAGGCAGCATTGCTGGTGTGCTGGGAGTCAATTCGATTTTAACGGCGCTGAGAAGTTCCCTGGGCCTGCCGATGGGTCAGTGGTCCTGGAGCTCTGCCTTGGGAAGCGGTTTGTTAGGAATCTTCGTCGCTTTGTTCTTAGGGTTCATAGCCTCAGTGTATCCCGCATGGAAGAGTTCGCGGCTTGATCCGCAGGAAGCAATTGCCAGAGGGGAGGTGGATTAGAATTGACTCTTTGCAGACTGGAGAAAGTCAGTAAAACCTATGCGATGGGTGAAGTGGTTTGCCCGATCAATGAAGTTTCCCTCACCGTGGACAAAGGTGATTTTCTGGCCATCGAAGGCCCCTCCGGCACGGGCAAGAGCACACTGCTGTATATTATGTGCGGGTTGTTAAGGCCTACCGGCGGAGACGTTTTCTTAAAGGATGAGAATCTAAGCAGCCTGCCGGATACCAAGGTGACAGAGCTGCGGAGAGACCTTGTCGGCTTTGTGTTTCAGGAAACCAATCTTTTGCAAGCATTAACGGTGGAAGGCAACTTGCGGTTTGCCCAAAGTGTTGGCAAGGGGAAGAAGCCGGATGAAGCAAAAATCTCCCGCTATCTGGAAGAGCTGGGGCTGAGTTCAAGACGGGATTTTCTGCCTGGCCAGCTCAGTGTGGGGCAGCGCCGCAGGCTGATTGTAGCCAGGGCCTTAATCAATGATCCTCAGCTTATTTTGGCAGATGAGCCGACCAATGACCTGGATGAGATGTGGGCAGGGAAGGTTATGGCTCTTTTGACCGGGGCTGTGGGGGGCGGTGGTGCTGTCGTTATGGTCACTCATAATCCCCAATGGGCTGAAAAAGCGACTAAACGCTATCTTATGCAAGAAGGAAGGCTTGTGGAGAATGGGCAGATATAACAGGATCATTGTCTTATTGCTGTTAGCTGTTTCTTTAACCTTGACCGCCTGCGCCCAACCGGCCGGCATTGGGGAACCGGTTCAGGGAACAGGGACCGGTGCTCAGGCTCAGGCTCCCGCTCCCGCTGAGGAACCTGCCGGCGAGCCGAAGAAGATGCCTGAGGAAGCGCTCTATGTCTGTCAGTATACAACCAATCAGGTTGCGGTCATCGACTTGGCAACCGGTGAAACGGTCAGGGAAATTCCTGTGGGAGCCAAACCCATTGCTCTGTTACAATCTCCCGATGGTCACTATGTCTATGTAGCCAATAGCGGCTCTGGTGATGTGTACAGGATAAGCACCGTTTCCGGGGAGATAGAAGCCAGGATTGCCATGGGCAATCAGCCGGTGGCGATGGCGATTAACTCAGCCGGGGATAGGCTCTATGTCCTGGATTATTACCTCAACAGGGTGAGTAGTGTCGATCTGAAAATCCGCTCTATGGTAGGGTTCTATCCTTTAAATACATTTGGCTTCGAAGAAAGGATGGAGCCGCCGGACTGCTGCCATGATATTTTCGGAGAGCCCTTAGGCGCCGGCCGCAAACCCTCGGCTATCGTTCTTGATGAAGTGGAGAACAAGATTTATGTAGGGAATATGGGCACCTGGGATATAGCAGTCATCGATCTGCAGGAAGGAAAAGAGGTGGAGGCCTATGATGCTGCCTTTGGCATTAATGAGATGATTTTTGCCGGCTCGGCTTCCCGACTCTATATTTCCGCTGCCGGCAATGAACTGGATATTAATGATGCGATCTTAAGCATGGACTTGAAGGGAGGTGGTAAGACGGACAAGGTTAAAGTAGGTGAGAAGCCGGTAAGCATTGCTTCCTCCCCGGATGGCACTATTTTATATGTTGTTACTGAAAAAGAGGCGAAATTAGTCGGGCTGGATACGGAGACAGGCCAGGTTACGGGTCAGTGTCTCTTAAGCGGCCAGCCCGGTGATCTGGCTCTTTCCAAAGCTGGGGATAAGGCCTACATTGCCAATCTGCTGGAGGGTACCGTTTTTGTAGTGGATACCCGTAATTACGAGATTTTGGAAACCCTGCAGGCCGGTGTGACACCCAGAGCACTTGTTTATAGTGATCATCGGCAGTTTTAGCCGATAAGGGTGGCTCGGTAACCTTGGACAAGTGGTCAATCCGGTATTTAATGCATTTTTAAAGAGAAAAAAGGAAAGGGGACCTGGTCGATTAACGTTTATCTGGATAAAACCAAAAGTGTGGAAAGAAAGGAATGGGGGAAAGAACATGGAAAATGAAAAAAAGAAGGGTATCTCCAGACGTACTTTTCTCAAAACGACTGGTGCGGTAGCCACTACCGCCGCTATCGGCGGAGGGATCGGGTTGACGACATTGGCCGGTGATGTGGAGGCGGCTCCCGCCGATATCTCCAAGGCGGAGATTTTCACGTCCAGCTGTACCATGGAATGCCTGCATCACAATCTGAAAGCTTACGTGGTGGATGGAAAACTTGTCAAAGTGGAGAGCTGCGAAGCGGATGAAACGGTCGCCTGCCTGCGTGGTCTGGCCCGAACCCAATGGGTCAACCATCCCGAGCGGATCAAGATGCCGATGCTGCGGGATGGCGAAAAAGGCTCCAATCGTTGGCAAGAGATATCCTGGGACGAGGCCCTGGATCTGATCGTGGAAAAAATTAAAGAAACCCAGGCCGAACTGGGCAATCAAGGGATCTGCCTGCGTTCCTTTTCCGGTAACTTCGGCTCTCTCAGCAACGCTGTAGCGGCATCGTTCTTCAATTATCTAGGCGGATTTACCCCCGTTGTCGGTTCCCTCTGCTGTCAGGCTGTCACCGGGAGCATGACTCCCATCTTCGGCAGCCGTTACGAAGACACGCGGGATTCGATTCGGGATAGCCGATACCTGCTGGCGTGGGGGAACAATCCCGCCGTCACCATGCAATCCTATTTTAAATGGTACCAGGAGGCCCAGGCTAAGGGGGCTAAGATGGTCACCGTCGATCCCCGCTTCAGCGAGACGGCAGCTCAGTCAGATGAGTGGGTGCCGATCATTCCCGGCACGGATACGGCATTGGCTCTGGGGATGATCAAGATCATCATCGAGGAAAACCTGTATGATGCCGATTTCATCCGCGCCCACAGCAGTCTGCCTTTCCTCGTCGCGGAAACGAGCGGCAAGCCTGCCCTTCAGGACGAAGCAGATCCCACTTCCTTCCTGGTTCTGGACGAAGCAAGCGGGCAGATTACCCGGCATGATGGGCCCGGTGTTGTTCCGGCTTTGACGGTCAGGAACACAGCCTGGGCAAGTCAATATAAGACCCAATTCGATATCCTGGCGGATGAATGCCGGCCCTGGACCCCGGAAGAAGTGGAGAAAGAGACCGATGTTCCCGCTGCGTCGACCATCCGGATGGCGCGGGACTATGCCACCATCAAGCCGGCTATGCTCATCCAGAATATGGGCGGCTTCCAGCGCACGGAGTGGGGGTCCTACGCGGCGGCGGCGCATATGTATCTGGCGGTTTTGACAGGGAACATCGGCGGCCGCGGCAATGGCATCTGCGACGCCGGCGGGGTGACGACCTCTATCAAAGTGGGCAATGCCATCCCTTCGCCCAAGCCCCAAGGCGAGTTCGGCGCGGTGCGGGGAGCACGCTTTGGCCGGGATATCCTGGAAGATAAGCCCAATAAGATCGGGTTTCTCTGGACCATGACCAGCAGCATTATGACCCAAAACCCTAACACGGGCGCGGTAAAAGAAGCCCTGAAGAAGATTCCCTTTGTGGTCACAGTGGATAGCCTGATGACGTCCACCGCTCTCTATTCCGATCTCGTGCTGCCCTGCACCACCATTTTTGAAAGCGAAAATGTCCTCGCTTCTTCCCGCAGCCATTACGTGCAGCTGATGGAAAAAGCCGTTGATCCGCCTGGCGAGGCCCACGATGACTTGTGGATCTTTACCCAGCTCGCTAAAAGATTGGGCTTCGGCGACGCTTTCGACAAGCCGGTGGCCGAGCATATCAAAGCCGTCCTGGAGCCCACAGGGATCACCTATGAAGAGTTGCTGGAAAAGAAATGCATCAATCCCCTGCCTGAGGTCTATATACCTTTTGCCAACGGGATCTTCAAGACGCCGACCCAGAAAGCGGAGTTCTTCGTCTACGATTGGCATGAGAAGGGGTTCAACCCTATGCTCACCTATATCCGCGCTGAAGAGAGCGTCAAGGGGAATCCGGAATTGGCGGCCAAATATCCTCTGGCCTGCGTCCAACGCAAAACAAACCGTACCATCCATTCCACCTTCGGGTCCCTGCAGTGGTTGAACCAAGCTGTATCCGATGTTCCTCACGTGATGATTCATCCCGACGATGCCGGCCCCCGCGGGATCGCCCACGACGATTGGGTCATCCTTTACAACGACCGGGGCCAGCACCGCTGCAAAGCCAATGTCAGCGCCCATATCAAGCGGGGTGTCGTAACGGCGGAGAACGGCTGGTGGGAGCAGCAAGGCGGCAGCAGCAGCTATATCACCAGCGATTTTGTCGAACATTTAAGCGGCGGCCAAAGCTGCAACAATACACTGGTTCAAATACGGAAGGAGGGCTAAAACATGTCGGGACAAGTCGGCTTTTATATCAATAGTGAGGGATGTTACGGATGTCAGACATGCCAGGTGGCGTGTATGTCGGAGCAAAAAACCGCGCCGGGCGTGAGCTGGCGCCGCGTCCGTCAGTTGGACACGAACAATCCTCCTTCCCATGTCAACATTTCCATGGCCTGCAATCATTGTCAGGACCCGCAATGCCTGCTCAATTGCCCGGCCGGCGCTTACACGCGCCTGGAAAACGGCATCGTCTACCAGGATCACGCCAAATGCCTTGGCTGCCGGATGTGCACTTACGCCTGCCCCTACGGCGCACCTCAATATGATCCGGTGGAAAAAAAGGTCAGCAAGTGCAGCTACTGCAAAGAACGGGTGGAGCAAGGGCTGATGCCGCACTGTGCTGAGGCCTGCCCGGGCGGTAACATCATCGTCGGCGATCTGGCAGAGCTTGAGGCCCGCTATCAGGGCGTGCGGGAGATTCCCGGCATTACGCCGAAGGCGGAAGTCACCAAACCATCGATCCTCATCAATCCGGCCAAGCCGCATAAAAATTAGGGAGGGAATCGGATATGCATAACTGGGAAATCCCGTTGGTCTTGTTTACCGTGCTGACTCAGTGGGCGGTGGGAATCGCCCTCATTTTGACAGTCGTAGAATTTTTCTTTGCTAAGTTGGTGGCCGGGGGCAGGGAGAAATTCCTGCGGCCGGCCGGTATGATGACCCTGCCTCTCGTCGGGGGAGGTCTCCTCTTTTCCGTCTTCCATCTCGGCCAGCCCTGGCAGGCGGTGACGGCTCTGAGCAATTTAGGAACAGCGGCTCTCAGTCTGGAAGTGCTGCTCTTTGCCTTGGTCGCTCTCCTGGCACTGGCTTACAGCTACATCTGGTGGAAGAAAGCCGATCAGGCCGGAGTGCGTAAATTGGCCGGCCTTGGGGTGAGTGTAGTCGGGCTGGCCGCCGTCGCGGTGAGCAGCAAGGTGTACATGTTGCCCGCCCGGCCGGCTTGGAACAGTTGGACGACGCCGGGAGCGTTCCTGCTGACCGCCGTTGTGCTGGGAACCTTCACCGTCCTCTTTTGCCTGGGCAGAAGTAAGGATAAAGAGGTGGCACCGGGCATCAAGAGTTTTTCGATGGTGGCTATGGCCGCCCTGGCCGCCGGGCTGCTGGTTTTATCCGGTTCCGGCGCTATGGCTGGTAATTCCGCTGAACAGGCCGCTGTGGCCTTGGGCATGTTTTCATCGCCGGTCTTTTACGTGCGGGCGATCTTAGGCGTCCTTGTGCCTGCAGCCTGTGTCGGCATGGCCTTGCAAGCCGAGGGAAGGTCGGCCCTTTTGGGCCTCGGTTTGGCCGGTGTTCTGGTTGGCGAGATTTCGGGACGAATTTTGTTTTACGCTTCGACCATGGCGCTCTATCCCTGGTTTTAAGAATGCCAAGGGCAAAATAATAAAGCAATAACCAACAACTCTGAAGGGAACACCTTCTTGGTTGTTGGTTATTGTTATTAATAAGACAAGGGTTGATCAGGCTCTTTTGATACCACTGCTCATAAGCAGGGGTATTTTAACAAGTTCTCCTGCTTGTGTTGTCGACTTAAAAATACAGTCCTTTTCTTCCCTGATATCGATGTTTTCCAAGCCGGCTTCATTGAACCATTTGGTCATTTGGTCCGGGCTGAAGCCGGACCATAGATCTTTGTTGTTTTTGGTAAACAGATTGTAATTGTGAGAACCAAAATCGCCGATAATCAGCTGACCTCCAGGCTTAAGGGTTCTGGTCATTTCTTTGATCGCTTTACCGGGATCGTAAAGATGGTGAAGCACAACCAGGCAATACCCGATATCCAGGGTTTCACTTTCCAAAGGGATAGAATTTAAATCCGCAGGCAAGCACTGGATATGGCGGAGACCTTCGCGCTTAAAACGCTGTTGGGAGAAGTCAACCATCTTCGGTGAGATGTCGAAGGCGTAGGTTTTTTCAAGATTTACTGAGGAAGCAGCCTTCAGTGTAAACTGTCCGGTTCCTGAACCGAAATCCCCAATGATTTGGGGGTCCTTATTGAGCACTCTGTTTAAAATAGCCTGATCCAGGTGAAAGGGGTAAAGAGAATTCCTGAACTCATCAAAAGAGAGGGCAGAGTTATCAAAGTAATGCTTAGCCTTATGGACGATCTCCTGTTCCGGGTCTTCCGGCCAGGCATCGATGCCGAACCAGCGGTATAAGACTGTGTATTCTTTAGGAGTGAAAAGGCCTTTGTTTATCTTTGTATAAGGAGTCATGATCAGTTTAATGAACTTGTTTCTTGCCCGATTCAATAAAGAGGTATAGGCTGACACGCTGATTCCCATAACTCTGGCAGCGTCGTCATAGGACAATCCTTCGATTTCGCGGAGGAGCAGTGCGGTTCGCTGTTCACTTTTCAATAGATTTAAAATCTTATAGATTTGTTTGGCTGTCTCTTTATTTTCAATGGCCGCCAGTGGCTTGGAAGATTCATCTTCACACTCGAAGGCATCCTGAAGCAGCAGCTCTCTGCCGCCCCTGCGTTTGTTTTTACGCCAATAATCATGACAGAGATTCCTGGCTATGGTATGCAGCCAAGGGGAAAGATTATGCTCTGATCTTGTGCCAAGATTAACGAAGGCACGCAAAAAGGTTTCCTGTGCTAAATCCTGGGCGCAATCTTCGTCCTGGATCAGCCAGCGAATAAAATTATAGATGCAGGGATAATATTGCATGAAAACATCATCGAATTTAAATGGTTGTTCGGCTAAATCTGTAGACATTATCCCTCACCCCTTAAAATGTAATGATTGAACCGAATATTATAATAGCCAATAAGCTAGGAAATTACAATTCAAAGCCGAAAGTCAAATCTGACTCCTTAGTGTTATTATAACTTATATTTAAAATTAGTACACTCTATTACGTCCCTCGTTCTTGGCCTGATATAGATTATTGTCTGCCATAGCTATCAACTCCGCGATGTTGACAACTCCGGAATCTTTGAAGATCGTCTGGACGCCTATACTGCAGGTAATATTTATGGCTTTTCCTTTAAAATAAAAGGGATAATGTTCAATTGCTTCTCTGAGTCGGTTGGCAATGCTTCTGGCGACTTTTTTGCCACTGCCGGGCAGACAGATGAGGAGTTCGTCGCCACCGTACCGGGCAACCCAGCCGCTTCCTCTGCGGAGCTGCTTTTGCAGGAGCAGAGCCAGCTTTTGAAGCACCTGGTCCCCTGCCGCGTGTCCATTTTGGTCGTTGATCTTTTTAAAATAGTCGATATCTATAAAGAGAATACTTAAGGGCCGAGCCAGTTCAAAAGAACTTTGTATATCAATAGGCAGCCGTTCGTCGATATAGCGGCGATTATAAAGTTTGGTAAGGGAGTCCGTGATCGCCATTTCCTTGATTTGATGGATGGATAAATTTTCGAAGTGGTAAGATTCCAGGCTGAAATACGTATTTTGCCGGATAAGTTGTTTGAATTCCAATGAATAAGGTCTGCCGGCAATGAGGACGGGTATTGTAGTTATGGTAGTGAGGGAGTTATCACTTAACAGAACTCTGAAGGCAGCATTGGCAGAATGGTAGAAGCCAGTGTCAAGCTTATTAAGATGATCAGTAGAGAGATTCAGCTTATACCCGCTCTTCGCGCTCTCATAAATGATCTTATGGTCAGTGTCGGTAATGCAAATCGATGTATTTGCCGATTCCAGTGCCTGAATGATGGTTAAGGCTTCTGCTAAAGTGTTAAAAACCATTTGTTATTCACCTTTCTCTCCGGAGTATAAGGAAATGACGCGCCTATGCGCGTCATTTTGAGAATCGGTTGATGTAATCCGCAAACTATTCTGGTCTTTTCGATACATTCTATATAAATATAAACATAGATTCACAAGGCTGGTAACCATGAATAAAAGCCCCTTATTTACACATAATAAATGTATTCTGGGATATTGTACATCAATCGTGGATTTAAGTCAATACATCAATAATGTGTGTGATATTATTTTACACACGAACAAAATGTAGAAGGGGCAGAGTATGAAAAAATCCTATGAAATAATCCGCGGGCTTCGCGAAGATAAAGATTTGAGGCAACGGGATATTGCGGAAGTTATTGGCACAACCCAACAGCATTATTCCAGATGTGAGCAGGGAGAATGTGATCTTCAGACCCGGGCAATTATTAAATTGGCTGATTTTTACGATGTTTCAACAGATTATCTTTTAGGCAGAACGGAATGCCGGCAAGGGATTGACGCATTGAATCAATCTGTGGTGGGAGCTTATACAACCGGACGCCTTTTAACGGAAGTACTCTCCTTAAATAATATCGGACGTCATGCTGTAATTGAGTATATCGGACTTCAGAAACTTAAAGAAAAAGTTTATGAAACAAGAGAATAAGGCAACCGCAGGAAACAGTTTTTCCCCGCTCTTTACGTCTATAAGAATAAAGGAAAAATGAGGCAGACGGATAAAGAATATGGATAAGGAGGGAGAACAGGTGAAAGGGCAAAAGATGGGTTTGGCTCTGGTGATGGCGTGTTTGCTCACTCTTCTGGGCTGGAATGCTTACCAGACGAAGACCATAGCAGCAAGCGGCGATGAAAAAATAGGAGCAGAAAGTCCGCAAAAGGTAGGGCAGGAGGCGCCGGTGGAACCGCTGCCGACTGTGGGTTCTTTTGAAAACTTCAAGAAACTGATGGCGGAAGCCGAGTCGCGCACCAGGAATGTTGTGATGTACAGCGGTGGCGATATAGCTGCTGCTGAGAGTAGCCCGAAGGCTTCAGCCGCTTCTTCGGCAGGGAATCTTTTAAACGGTAAGCTGGATTATTCCGGAACCAATGTTCAGGTCCAGGGGGTAGATGAGGCCGATACGGTTAAAACAGACGGGAAATACATCTATAAGCTCACCGATAATCAGCTGATCATAGCCAAAGCCTATCCGGTGGAAGAGATGGAAGTTGTTGCTGCTCTGCAGTTTGACGGGGAAGTTCATCCTCTGGAGATGTATGTGGACGACCAGTATCTGACCGTTATTCTCAACCAAAACTATGCTTGGCGGCAAGTTTATCCGGCACCGGCTCCTCCTTTTGAAAACAGTGTCAAGGTTCTGATCTATGATCTGGCTGATCGCAGCAATCTGAAACAGGTCAGGGAACTGGAGCTTGACGGAAGCTATCTTTCCTCAAGAAAAATCGGCGATACTCTCTATCTGGTCAATAATAAATACATTCCCCTTTACCGGCTGCAGGAGCAACCGGAGGCACTGCTGACCCCCGGCTATCGGGACAGCCTGGAAGGCGGGGAGATTCAGCGGATCGGTTATGAAGAAATATGCTATTTTCCGGGGTCCCCTCAACCGAATTACCTGCTGATTGCCGGAATTGATCTCGGCAACCTGAGTACCAAAAAGACGGAAGTAAAAACTTATCTGGGAGCCGGTGAGAATATCTACAGTTCTTTAGAAAATCTCTATGTGGCCGTACCTGAGTATAAATACGAGCAAGTCCAGCCCCTTCCGGAGCCGGCTGATACGGCAGGCAGCAATACCTCTGCCATGTCCAGAATGATTGCGGTCATGCCGGCGGAAGTGAACACCAGTGTTTATAAATTCAACTTGCAGGCTGGAGATACAAAGTATTTGGGGATGGGCAGCGTACCCGGCAATATCCTCAATCAGTTCAGCATGGATGAACATAACGGCTATTTCCGGATTGCAACCACCCTTCAGAAATTGCCGGTTCGGACAGGAGAAGCGGAACTGACCAATAATCTTCATATTTTGGATCAAAGCATGAAGCAAGCAGGGAAAATAGAAAACATCGCTCCCGGAGAGAAAATTTATTCGGTTCGTTTTATGGGGGATAGGGGCTATATGGTCACCTTTAAAACAGTAGATCCCTTGTTCGTTCTGGACTTAAAAGATCCCAATCATCCCGCTGTTCTCGGTGAACTTAAAATCCCTGGTTACAGCAATTACCTTCATCCTTATGATGAGAATCATATTATCGGCTTTGGGAAAGAGGCCATAGAAGTGGAAGATCCGCACTGGTCGGGTGAAGGAACGGTGAAAAATGCCTATTACCTTGGCATGAAGGTGGCTCTCTTTGATGTCAGTGATGTGAACAACCCCCAGGAGAAATTTAAAGTTGAAATCGGGGACAGAGGAACGGAGTCGGAATTGTTCTGGAACCATAAAGCCCTTCTTTTTGATCGGGAAAAAGGCATCCTGTCCTTCCCGGTGACCGTTTGCGATATTGACCCGGCCACCGTCAACAAAGACGATTATCTGGCTCAAAAAGACCCGCGCTTGGCCTATGGGCAGTCGGTTTTCCAGGGAGCTTTTGTTTATGATCTTTCCGCTGAAGAGGGCTTCACCCTGAAAGGGATGATAACCCACCATCCTCCGGGAGAAGTGGTGAATCTTCAAAATACTGGGCGCTATGATTACAACCGGGATATTTCCCGCAGCCTCTATATCGGAGATACACTTTACACCTTATCCAACAGCTATCTGCAAGCTAATGATTTAAACACCATGGAGGAGCAGGGGAAACTGGAGATTCATAACTAGATAGGAACGTTTGCGCGGGCGGCTGCAGCCGTCCGCTTTTTTTGCTTATAAAGGATTTCAGGGCGCAGACTATCCCGTGGCTTCGTTTCAGGGACCCAAGTCAGTATGTTATAATAAATAGTGAACGGACAGACTAAATAAGATCGATAGTTGGGGAGATGAAACAGATTATGAGTGATCAATCCAGCCAACAAAGGACCGGTGCAATTGAAGACGCCGGACTGGAAGAGAAATGCATAGAGAAAGAAATCGTCTTTGCCGGACGCATGCTGAGAATGGACCGGGATAGAATTCGTTTGCCCAATGGTGCGGAAGCCACCCGGGAAGTGGTGAGGCACCCGGGGGCGGTAGGAATCGTACCTTTTAAAGGGGATGAGCTGCTTTTGGTCCGTCAATATCGTTACCCTATCCAGCAGGCCACTTTAGAGATACCGGCAGGTAAGCTGGAGCCGGGGGAAGAGCCGCTGGTCTGCGCCGAGCGGGAATTGCGGGAAGAGACAGGCTATCGTGGCACTTTGGAGCATTTGGTCAGCATCTATACCACTCCGGGTTTTACCGATGAAATCATCCATCTTTATAAGGCAACGGACTTGGTCTGGGATCCCTTGCAAGCTGATGAGGATGAATTTCTCAATGTGGTGAATACACCTTGGGTCCAAGCTAAAGAAAAGGCTTTATCAGGTGAGATTAATGATGCCAAGACCATGCTGGCCATAATTTTGCTAGCGGGTAAAGAGCGGTGAAGCATTACTACACGGATCTTCATATTCACATCGGCCAAAGCTTAGATGGCAAAGCAGTCAAGATTACTGCGGCCAAGACCATGAATTTGCCCGGAGTCATCCAGGTTGCCCGTGATATCAAAGGCCTTGCCATGATCGGGGTCATCGATGCCCAATCGCAGGGTGTGCGGAAGGATTTCCGCACCTTGCTTCACGAAGGGGTACTCCAACCTCTGGAGGGGGGAGGATATGCCGCCCAGGGGTTGATCATTATTCCGGGTACGGAAATCGAACTCTCTTTGGGCACGGGCTCCGCTCATTTTCTTGCGTATTTCCCAACCTTGAACCACCTGGAAAGCTATATCCATAAATTGCAGCCTTATGTGAAGAACTGGCAGCTCAGCTCGCAAAAAGCTCATCTGGGTGTGGAACAATGGCTGGAGGCTGTAGCGGCTGGGGAGGGTATCTGGCTGCCCGCCCACGCCTTTACACCCCACAAGGGGATTTATGGCAATTGCTGTGAGAGCTTGCTTGATGTATTGCCGGGAATGCCTCTTGCCCTGGAGATTGGTCTGAGCGCGGACCGGCAAATGGCACGTTCCATCCGTGAATTGGGTCAGGTCGTGCTTTTCAGCAATTCAGACGCCCACTCTCTGCCCAAGATCGCCCGGGAGTATAATCTGCTGAGTTTAGCCGAGGGCTCCTTTCTGGGACTGCAGGAACTGGTCTATAAGGTTAAGGGGGAAGTTTTGGCCAACTATGGGCTGCCCCCTGTGTTTGGCAAATACCACCGAACCTATTGCCTGGTTTGTGAAAAGGTCGTTGAAGGGGAGCCGCCTTTGTTGGAATGTCCTGCTTGCGGGAGCCGGCAGGTGGTTATGGGTGTATTGGATCGCTTGGTCAGTATTGCCGATGCCGAAATTCCGCCTGAACCGGATCCGCGGTATATTTATCAGCTGCCCCTTAAGGATTTGCCGGGAATCGGGCCAAAAATGGTGCGGAATTTACTCCAGCATTTTGGGACGGAGATGAATGTGCTTCATCAGGTCCCCGGAGAAGAGCTGGTGAAGGTAGCGGGAGAAAAGGCTGCCCGCTGGATAGAGCTTTCCCGCCAGGGAAAACTTCTCTTTCAGGCAGGTGGGGGAGGAGTATTTGGCAAGGTAGTGGACATACTTTCCTAACTTTCCGAATAGGATGTCTATAGAGGATGTCGGCACATGATTCCAGTGTGCCGGGAGCCATGGTGTGGCTATAGACAGGAGGCTGGGAGGTATGCGTAAACTTGGCGAGCATATCCGACAATATTGGGTGATTTATCTGGCTCTGGTCAGTGTCTATCTGGCAGGAGTCATCTTCGGAGCAGTGGGTGTGGGAGCGTTAAACACTGGAGAAACTCAGGAACTCAGCGGCTTTCTGGACAAGCTGCTGGCCGGCCAACCCACCACTCTTGACACCAACTTCCTTATTCAGCTGGCCAGGGAGCAGTTTATCATTATGGCCGGTATCTGGTTGCTTGGTTTGACCGTCATCGGGACCCCCTTGATTTTTCTCATCGTCTTTACGAGAGGATTTGTGTTTGGCTTCACCTTGAGCTTCATTATTGGCATGAAAGGCCTGTGGGGGTTAGGACTTGTCTTGATCTCCATCTTGATTCCGGCCTTGGCGGGGATACCCTTTCTCCTGCTGGGGGCGGGTTTGGCGACCATCTTCTCCATGATGCTCTTAAAAGGTAAACAAGTTGGCGAGTCTTTGCGGCGGGAGTTTATGTATTATTCCGTAGCCACTGTTCTGGTCTCTCTGGGAGCTGTCTTCGTCGGTGTTTCCCAAGGGTATTTCTCTATTTTAGGCGTGCGTTTCTTTAACCTGTGATAAAGTTGCCCATAATAAAATAATGATCCGCAGCAAATAAATGCTGAGAAGGCAAAAGCCGGGATACAGGTCGGCTGCCTTCCCGGCATTTTTTTTATTGTGCAATTCTTATTAAATTTGTCGGGAAATAAATAGAAAATATATTGATTAATAAAGTTAGCGGTGGTAAACTATACCTAGTTAGCGTTGCCTTACTGTATTCTGTGGATTAAGGAGTGATCATAATGACAACACAAACTGTTGGTCTCCCGATTGGAAATATGAATGGATCCGCTTTGGCACCTGTTGCAGGTTCAATGCCCTTAGCCATGGTAGCCCCCGGTGAGGAAGTCAAAGTCGTTTCTATCAAAGGAAGAGACAACACCAAATGCTTTTTGGAAAACTTAGGCTTTGTAGAAGGGGCAGTGATCTCCGTGGTCACTGAGCTTGCCGGTAATGTCATTGTTGCTGTTAAGGATACCCGGGTTGCAGTGAATAAATCCATGGCAACACGGATTCTTACGGTTAAAGTATAAAGAGCAGAAAGAGCTCGGCAATGAAGATTGATGAAAGACAATGAAGGAGGAACTGGAATGTCTACCCTGAAGGATGTGAAGGTAGGTCAAACAGTAACGGTAGTAAAGCTCCATGGTCAAGGAGCTCTCAAACGCCGCATTATGGACATGGGTCTGACGAAAGGCACGGAGGTATTTGTGCGAAAAGTAGCACCTTTGGGAGATCCCATTGAGCTGAATGTTCGGGGGTATGAGCTTTCCATTCGTAAAGAGGATGCCGCCAATATCGAAGTTGAGTAGTAGGATTTCTATTTTTTTGACCCATAGTTAGTTGATGCTAACTTTTTAGAAGGAGGAAAAAAGATGCCATTGAAAATTGCACTGGCAGGGAACCCTAATAGTGGAAAAACAACTCTGTTTAATGCTCTTACGGGTTCTAACCAAACTGTAGGAAACTGGCCAGGAGTGACTGTAGAGAAAAAAGAAGGCAAGCTCAAGGGACATAAGGATGTAACCATCGTTGACCTGCCGGGAATTTATTCCCTCTCGCCCTACACCCTGGAAGAGGTCGTCTCCCGGAATTATTTAATCGGTGAAAAGCCGGACGCTATTATTAATATTATTGACGGCTCGAATTTGGAGCGGAACTTATATCTTACAACCCAACTCACTGAGATCGGGATTCCTGTCATCATTGCCATTAATATGATGGACATCGTCAATAAGAATGGTGATAAGATCAATATTGAAAAGCTCTCCAAGTCTTTAGGGTGTGAAATCATGGAGATTTCCGCTCTTAAAAGAATGGGAATCTCTGAATTGGCTGATAAAGCGGTAAAGACAGCACAAAATGCTCAAAGCCGTCCTGCCAAACTTGCCTTTCAACCGGAAATCGAAGAAGCACTCAAGGCGATTAGCAGCAAGCTGCCGGGAGGCATCGCTGAGGAACAAAAACGCTGGTATGCCATAAAGTTCTTCGAACGGGATGAAAAAATTCTGGAACAAATGACCGCTGTGAATGTGGAAGAGGTTATTGTCGCTGTGGAAGATGCTCTGGATGATGACAGCGAATCCATCATCACCAATGCCCGGTATAATTTTATTACTTCTATTATAAAAGGAAGCTATGTGAAGAAGAGTTCCTCTAAAATCACTACCTCGGATAAGATCGACAAGGTGGTAACCAATCGCTGGCTGGCTTTGCCTATTTTTGCCGTCATCATGACGTTGGTCTATTATATCGCTATTACGACAGTCGGTGATATACTCACCGGATTCACCAATGATACCCTTTTTGGAGAATGGATCAGCGAGCCTTTGGCCGGCTGGTTTGAGGAAATCGGTGCAGCCGGTTGGCTGGCCGGACTTATCGTGGATGGGATCGTCGGTGGGGTAGGGGCGGTACTGGGCTTTGTTCCCCAAATGCTTGTTCTTTTCTTCTTGCTGGCTATTCTTGAAGAATGCGGCTATATGGCGAGGATCGCCTTTATCATGGACCGGATCTTCCGTCGCTTTGGCCTCTCCGGGAAATCCTTTATTCCTATGCTGGTTGGTACCGGGTGCGGTGTGCCTGGGGTTATGGCCACCCGGACCATTGAAAGCGATCGTGACCGGAGAATGACCGTTATGACCACCACCTTTATGCCTTGCGGCGCCAAGATGCCTATCGTCGCCTTGATAGCCGGTGCGGTATTCGGCGGTGTATGGTGGGTCGCTCCCAGTGCTTATTTTATCGGAGTCGCGGCCATCGTCATTTCCGGCATCATTCTCAAAAAGACCAGCCGTTTTGCCGGAGACCCTTCTCCCTTTGTCATGGAATTGCCTGCTTATCATATGCCCACCGCGGGAAGTGTCCTGCGCAGCACCTGGGAACGGGGCTACTCCTTTATTAAGAAAGCCGGAACCATCATCTTGCTAGCCAGTATCTTTATTTGGTTCCTGTCCTCTTTCGGTATGGTTGAAGGCTCCTTCCAGATGGTCGAAGATATGGATGCCAGTGTTCTGGCCGCTATTGGCGGTGTTGTCGCACCGATCTTTGCTCCTCTTGGCTTCGGCACCTGGCAAAGTACGGTAGCAACCATCATGGGCTTGGTTGCTAAGGAAGAAGTGGTCGGCGTGTTCGGGGTTCTTTACGGAGTATCAGGAGATGCTCTGGGCTTGGTTGAAGAAGGGGCTTTCGGCAGCCTGGGCGCTATCGCCGCTCACTTCACAGCTCTTTCTGCTTACTCTTTCTTGGTCTTTAACCTCCTGTGCGCTCCTTGCTTTGCAGCTATCGGAGCCATCAAAGGGGAAATGAATGATATGAAATGGACCTGGTTTGCCATCGGTTATCAAATGGTCTTTGCTTATGCCATTGCTTTCCTGGTATTCCAATTTGGTTCTTTGTTCAGCGGTGCAGGGTTTACTGTAGGTACAGCCGTCGCAGCCCTTGTCTTCGCAGGGTTATTGTATCTGCTCTTTAGACCCGGCCGGCCTACCCCGAGAGTCAGCGGGATTCCTGTCAAAGGGTGAAACCTATAAGCGGGTTTGATTTTTAGGATAAGAAGGTGAATGCTATGCTTGAGTGGATCAGCTCCAATGGTGTGAATTTAATTATCGGTGCCGTTCTTCTTGCTGTCATTGCTCTGGCGGGTCGCAATGTGTATAAAACGAGAAAGAGCGGCGGATGCTCAGGATGCTCAAGCAGCTGTGGCTGTGGGAGCGGAGGTTGTGAGTCAAATAAAGTAGAATAGTCAAAACCAATGTCTAAAGAACATTATAACGAAAGCCGCTGCTGTGTATCAGTCAGCGGCTTTTTCATAATGCTAAAGTTTGATGGCGAACGATTGATTTTTCTGCTTAATTATACTATGCTTTTAGAGAGAGCCCAATTATTGCAGGAAGTCTGTCTGAAATAATTATAAAAAGGAGCTATTGCCATGAGTATTCAGGAATCCGGCGAGATGTATCTCGAGACTATTTATATACTTCAGAAGAAAAAAGGCGATATTCGCTCCATTGATATTGCCCATGAGCTTGGTTATACTAAGCCGAGCATAAGCCGTGCGGTAGGAATTCTTAAGAAGAATGACTATATTGAAGTGGATTCTTCCGGCGTCATCACCCTGACCGATGAGGGTGAGAAGATCGCTTCCCGCATCTACGAACGCCATGATATCCTTACCCGGTATCTGGTTTATTTAGGCGTGGATGAAGAGACGGCCGCTCAAGACGCTTGCCGTGTGGAGCATGTCATTAGTCAGGACTCCTTTGAGAAAATGAAAGAAGAGTATCACAGACGCATGAAAGAACAGAGTTAAGCAAGAGTGTTGTGTGTACAAAGGGCCGCTGCCCAATGAACTGTATAGTTCGTTGAGCAGCGGCCCTTTTAAATTAACATCCTTTTCTAAATTTAAGAAGGGTATTGACGTACTTATCTATGAGTGTCAGAATATTCATAATAGTACGAAATGAATGGCTATTCATTTCTGGAAAGGAGAGAGGGCATGTTTGATTTTCTCTTGACCTCAGAGCAAAAGCTCCTGCAAGAAGAGGCGGCGCGCTTTGTCAAAGAAAAGGTACCCAAACAGCTGATCTTAGCGATGGATGAAGAAAAGGTGATCTATCCCAAAGAGTACTTAATGGACCTGGGTCAGGCCAGACTTCTGGGGTTGCGCTTTGCTGAGCGGTACAGCGGACGAGGGCTGCAATGGGTGGATGAAGTTTCAGTTCTCGAAGAGATCGGGGTTTTGGGTACGAGTTTGGCGTGCCTTTATTCCTTACCTTCCATCGTCGGCGAAGCCATTAATCATTTTGGCTCAGAGGTGCTGAAAGATCGTTATTTAAAGCCTACTTTAGAAGGAAAGCTGTACACTGCTGAAGCATTGACTGAGCCGAGAGGAGGATCGGATTTTTTTGGGGCAACGACTTTAGCCCGGCGTGAGGGGGATGTCTATATTCTCAATGGGCAAAAGCGTTTTGTGGTGGGAGCAGAGGGGGCCGACTATTTTATGGTTTATGCCAAGACCGATCCGGAAGGACCTGCCCATCAGAGTATCAGTGCCTTTATCGTAGACCGTGGTCCCGGAGTGGAAGTGGAACATATCTACGGCTTAATGGGAACCCGTGGAGGCGGGGCAGGCCGGGTAGTTTTCAAGGATGTAAAAGTTCCTGCCGAAAACCTTCTCGGTGTGGAAAACGGTGCGGCAGACATTTTTTATCAGATGATGATCCCGGAACGGCTGACCAGCGCCGCGGGAGCCTTGGGGATGGCCCGGGCGGCTCTGGAAGTAGCTTCTGATTACAGCACCAGGCGCAAAGCTTTTGGCAGAAAAATTAAAGATTTTCAAGGGGTCAACTTTAAAGTGGCTGACTCAATCACCCGCCTGGATGCAGCCCGCTCACTTGTTTATACCACCGCCCGGGCCGTGGATTCTGGAGTGCCGGGCCATGTGGCACGCCGTTTGGTCTCCGAGGCGAAAAAGTTCGCCACGGATTCGGCCTGGGCCGTGGTCAACGATGGGATGCAGATCATGGGAGGGATTGGTTATACCAATGTCTTCCCCATCGAGCGATTGCTGCGGGATATCCGTCTCATCATGATTTGGACCGGTACCAATGAAGTGATGAATCTCATTATCCAACATGAGTATTACAAAGAACGCCGGGGGAATTTACAATGCCATCGCTCCCTGGAAGAAGATGCGGTGAATGCTCATTTGACGGAGGAAAAAGTATATGAGTAGTTGCCCATAAGGTCGATGAGGCCGCAAAAGGTTTGGCTCATGGCTGGAGAAAGATAAAAGCGGTGAGCTCATTATAGAAATCAGGGTGTCCGGGATTAAGGTTTAGAGGAAAAGAACCATGTAATGGAAGCGGGAGGTATACTCATGAGTCAGGAAAATAAAAGGCATGAATTTCCCTGGAGAGCTCAATACGACCAACAGGTTCCCCATTACCTAAGCTATCCTGAAGAGACGGTGGATGGGTTATTCCGCAAAAGTGTGCAAAAGAATTCCGGAGAGGTTGCCCTAATCTATTTTAATAAGAAAATGAGTTACAGTGATTTGGGCAATAAAGTCGAACGCCTGGCAGGTTCCCTGCAAAAGCTGGGTATTGATCCCGGGGATCGGGTGGCCCTTTTGCTGGCTAATTGTCCCCAATACGTGATTGCTTATTATGCTATCCTTGCCATTGGCGGGGTGGTCGTTCCTGTCAATCCTCTCAGTACCGAATCAGAATTATTGCATATTTTTCGGGATGCTCAGGTCAAAGCAGCCATTTGCCTGGACCTTCTGGCCGAGCGGCTGGAAAATGTGAGAGACATTTGTCATCAGGCCGGAGAGACCCAATTGCTGAAGCATACCTTCTATACGGCTCTCAATGAGTATATGCCTTTTCCTCTTAAATTTCTTTATCCATTCACACGGAAGCTGTCCCCGGGAGGTAAGGAACGCCTCAAAGTTGCCGGGAGGTTTAAGGATCTGCTGAATGAGGGCAACGGTCCCGTGCTAAAAGGTTATCCGTCCCAAAAAGTGGATGTTCGTAAGGATATAGCGGTCCTCATCTATACCGGCGGCACTACCGGACGCCCCAAGGGGGTGATGCTTTCCCATTATGGTTTGCTTGCCAATGCTTATCAGGCGATAGCCTGGGTTCAAATGGGCAGCAAGGATCGTTTGGTCACTGTTCTCCCGGCCTTTCATGGGTTTGGCATGTCCGTGTGCATGAATGCTCCCTTAT
This sequence comes from Desulfitobacterium sp. LBE, assembly GCF_007830365.1. Classification (NCBI taxonomy): domain Bacteria; kingdom Bacillati; phylum Bacillota; class Clostridia; order Eubacteriales; family Desulfitobacteriaceae; genus Desulfitobacterium; species Desulfitobacterium sp. LBE. Next base: position 5,398,308 of record NZ_VLKD01000001.1, read on the forward strand.
TCTCCGGAGCTTCCACGATTCTGATTCCCCGCTTTGAAGCGAAAGATGTCCTGAAAGCCATTCACAAGCATAAGCCCACGTATTTTGCCGGAGTTCCGACGATGTATATAGGCATGATTAATTACCCCCAATTAAAACGCTATAGTCTTTCCTCCTTAGTGGGGTGTTTCGTGGGAGCAGCTGCTCTGGCCCCCGAGGTTAAACGAAGCTTCGAAGAGCTTACCGGAGCCCGGCTGATGGAGGGATACGGTCTCACTGAAGGGGTCAATGCCCTCTGCTGCAATCCCTTGCGGGGGGAAAACAGAACCGGCAGCATCGGTTTTCCTTTCCCGGATGTGGACTTTAAAATCAGGGACATTGACACCGGTGAAGAGGAGCTGCCTCCCGGTGAATCGGGAGAACTGGTGATTCAGTGTCCGGACTTAATGCTGGGCTACTATAACCGGCCGGAAGAGACGGCCTACGCTTTAAGGGATGGCTGGCTATACACCGGAGATATCGTGACCATGGATGAAGACGGGTATTTTTATCTTGTGGACCGTAAAAAGGATATGATTATCACCGGTGGCTTCAATGTCTATCCCCGGGAAGTAGAGGATGTGCTGTATGAACACCCGGCAGTCAGGGAGGCCTGTGTGATCGGGGTTAAGGACGGTTACAGCGGGGAAAAGGTAGTGGCTTTTGTCAGCCTTAAAGATGGAGCTGCCGCTACAGAGCAGGATGTCATCGCCTTTTGCCGCAAACACCTGGTCCCTTATAAAGTTCCTAAAACCGTAGAATTCCGTACCGATTTACCTAAGACGGCTATTGGCAAGATCCTGCGCCGGGCCTTGCGGGATACTCCTCCTGCAGAAGGGGAAGCAAAACAGAGTGCCAAGGAAGCGGCAGCGACGAAGTAGCTGTAAGTCAGGAGGATGCCCCATGATGGAATGGAGTGTGCCTGAAGAGCAAAGAGATTCCCTAAGCTTACTGTTGGAGGAATCCGCGCTTAAAGGCTTAAAACGCAAAACCCGCTATCCCAATCACCGTTTTTTGGGAATACTATGTTCCTATTTTCCGGAGGAACTGATTATGGCCTTTGGTCTTGAGCCCCTGCGCCTTTTGCCGGATTCCGCCCAGCGGACCCCTGGGGAGCTGCCTCCTTTTTCCTGTTCTTTGGCCCGGGGGATCTTGGATATGGAGTTGCAGGGCCGCTGGGAAGACCTGCTGGGGGTCGGCTTTGTCCATACCTGTGATACCATGCAGTGTTTAAGCGGTATTTGGGAGTTTGCCGGCCAACAAAACATCGTCAACATGGTTCCTCCCGTCATGCTTAAGGCAGTCGGGGCCAATCAGTATTATCGGGAGGAGGTCAAAAGGGCCTGGGAGCAATTGCAAAAACTGACCGGTCATGAGCCTACAGAGGAAAGTCTAAGGGAAGCCATCCGCCTATGCCGGCGCATCAGGGAAAAAGTCAATGAGGTGGAAGAGCTGCGGGAGAAGTTGCCTTCCCCTCTGACGGCGGCCCTGCTGCGGGCCGGGCAGCTTATGCCCAGGGCAATCTATGCAGAGGCTCTGGATGAAGTGCTCCCTGTACTCTATGCCAGGGCGGAGGAATCCGGTTCAAGGGCACGCCTGATGGTCTCGGGGGCTGTTCTGGAGAATGATCAAGTGTATGCCATGATCGAGGAACTGGAGGGGCGGGTCGTGGTGGATGACACTTGTACGGGTTACCGCCACTACTCCGGGTCCCTGATGGAGGAGTCGGCTGACCCCTGGTATGATCTGGTGAAACGCTATGAGGATATGCCTCCCTGTCCCTGTAAGAATCAAAGCCTCAATGCCCGCCTGAAGTATTTGGGGAATTTAGCCTTCCGGCGGCAGGTGGAAGGTGCGGTGCTGGTCATCCGCAAGTATTGTGAACCCCATGCCTGGGATGCGGTTCCCTTGGCGGAAACCCTCCAGAACCGGGGAATTCGTACCTTGGTTCTGGAACTGGAGGGAGCGGAGGCAGGGGGACAGGAGAGAACCCGGCTGCAGGCATTTTTGGAGAGCATTCTGGAGAATCGGTCTTCAGATTCGGGGGGGAGGGCACAAACATGACCCAGGAGACGCAGCAACGGAATTATCGTCCCCTGCGCAGTACGGATACCCTGAAGAAAACCATGAAGCGTTACTATATCTTAACCGGGTATCACCGCTATTGGGGTAAGCCGCTGGGCCGCAAGATTGCCTGGGTAACCAGCGGCGCCCCTGTGGAAATTTTGCGGGCTTTTAAGATTCATCCGGCTTACCCGGAGCAATACGCTGCTATTTACAGCACCAATAAGGCTACGGCCCGATTATGCCAGGTGGCGGAAGCGGCAGGCTATTCCCAGGATCTATGCTCCTATGCCCGCTCCAATATCGGTGGAGTTTTACGGCCGGATCTGGCCCCTTTAGGAGGAATGCCCAAGCCTGATCTGCTGGTGGCCTGCAATAATATCTGCGGTACAGTATTAAAATGGTATGAAGTGCTGGCCCGGCACTTTAAAGTTCCTTTGCTGGTGCTGGATACTCCTTACCTGACGGGAGAGATGAGGTCGCAGGCCAGGAATTATGTCCTGGAGCAGCTTAAGGCCATGGTTGTGGAGCTGGAGAAAATCACCGGCAGGACATTAGATGAAAAAGAGCTGGAGAAGCAGATGGAATTCAGCCGGGAAACAACCGGTCTCTGGAAAGAGGCCCGTCAAGCCTGTCAAGCCCGCCCCTCCCCCCTGAATGCGCCCGATCTCTTTATCCATATGGCCCCCATTGTGGTGATGAGAGGGACCAAAGGGGGGCGGGATTATTACCGGTTGTTTCGTGACGAGGTCAGGGAGCGGAAGGCCCTGGCCCAGGGTGCGGTGGAAAATGAGCGGATTCGTTTGGTCTGGGATAATATTGCGATTTGGCCTAAAGTATTCAGTTTCAATAAGATGTTCACGGAACGGGGAGCATGCTTTGTCACCGATACCTATAGCGGCGGCTGGGCCATGGAGCAGGCACCGGGTACCCCTTTGGAAAGTCTGGCCGCCACCTATACGGAAGTTTTCCTGAACCGTTCCCCGGAATTCCGCACCAAACAACTGGTGCAGCTCATTGGGGACTATCAGGCCGATGGATTCGTAATGCACTCCAATCGCTCCTGTAAGCCCTATTCTCTGGTCCAGGAGGTTATCCGCAGAAGGGTCATGATGGAGACAGGTGTTCCGGGATTGATGATCGAAGCCGATATGGCTGATCCCCGGGCTTATGCAGAAGAACCCATCCGCAATCGTGTTCAGGCCTTTTTGGAGACCTTCGATTGAGGTGGGCAAAGGAAAGAGGGAAGGTATGGCCAAAATATATATTGGGGTGGATATCGGCTCCCTGACGGTGAAAGTCGTTCTTATCGATCAGGAAACTGAGATGATCGCTTATGACACAGCCCGGGCCGGGTATAGCGGACGGGAGGTGGCGGTTCAGATGGTGGCTAAGCTGCTGGCGGAGTCAGGACTTAGCCGGGAGGATGTGGGCGGGACGGTTGCTACCGGATACGGGAGGATTACTTTTCCCGCCGACCGGGAAGTATCGGAAATCACCTGTCAAGCCAGGGGAATTCACCACCTTTTTCCCACTGCCCGCACCATTATAGATATCGGAGGACAGGACAGCAAAGTGATCCAAATGTTGCCTAACGGCAAAGTTGTGGATTTTGCCATGAATGACAAATGTGCGGCGGGAACAGGCCGCTTCCTCGAAGTCATGGCCTCGGCACTGGAGATTAGTCTGAATGACATAGGAAACCTCGCCGAAACGTCTCGGAATCCTACGGCCATATCTTCCTTTTGTACGGTCTTTGCGGAATCGGAAGTGATCACTCATGTATCGGCAGGAAAGCCGAAAGAGGATATACTGGCCGGGGTCTGCGCATCCGTGGCCAGCCGTGTAGCATCTTTAGCACAGCGGATCGGCTTAGTGCCGGATATTGTGTTTACCGGCGGGGTAGCCCGCAATCAAGGGGTATTGGCTGCACTCCGCCGACAATTGAGCCATCCTCTGCTGGTGTATAGTGAACCCTCGATCACTGCCGCTTGGGGAGCGGCCTTAATGGCATCAAGACAATCCCCCTCTGCATAAATTTTAGGGATTGGGGGTCGAAGTTATGCAGAGAGGTAAAAGCTGGCCGGAGTTTCTTTTCACTATCGCCCGGATCGTTATTTTAATGATGCTGCTGGCCGTCATGCTGCCCAAGCTGGTCACGGTCTGCAGCCTCTTGCTTACATCCCAAGGGGACAAAGATGAGAAACCCAGCGGCAACCCGATGCGGGTTGAGGAGGAAGGCACTGTGTGGAGCGAATTTGTCATACAGCTCTTTCCTGATATAAAAAGATAGGGATTCGCCGGTTTAAACCCGCAGGAAAACCTTTCCCTCTTGTAGAACTTTCTAAGCGAGGGAGGGATTGCTGTGGAGGTTAAAACAGAAGCTTGGCTTAAGAAATATTTGAGCTACCTTAATGTGGAACGAGGGCTTTCCCCCAATACCCGAAACAGCTATGAACGCGATTTGCGGAAATTCACAGCCTTTCTTCAACAACGTGGGAAAAACATTATAGCTTGTGAGGGCAACGACCTTTTCTTATTTCTTCTCCAGGAGAAGAATCAGGGGAGGTCTGCCCGCACATTGGCGCGGTACCTCGCAACCCTGCGGGGTTTCTTTGCTTTTCTCTTAGGGGAGGAGATGCGGGAAGATGATCCCACCGAGTACCTGAGCACTCCGAAGCTTGAACAGCATCTGCCCCATGTTCTGTCTGAGGGGTCAATCAGCAAGCTTATGGGTGAGGGAGGGGACCGGGACAAAGAAGGGCCCAAACCTGGCAAGAGCAGTAAAAAAGCTGGGGATTCTGACTCAGAAGGGAAGGATAAGGGACTATTGATGCGTAATATTGCCATGATCGAGGTACTCTATGGTTGTGGCTTGCGTGTCTCCGAACTGGTGGGCTTAAAGGTTTCGGATATCATCTTTGAGACGAGGACCCTGCGCTGCCGGGGCAAGGGGAACAAAGAAAGGATTGTCCCCATCGGCGAATATGCCCTGGAGGTTTTGCAGAATTATCTGGAGCATGATCGGGAACGCCTGAGGGGAAAGCATAAAACGGAAGTCCTCTTCCTTAATTCCCGAGGTACGGCTCTGACCCGACAAGGGGTTTGGGATATCCTCAAAAAATGGGCACAAACCCATGGTGTTCAGGAAAATATTTATCCCCATAAATTCAGACACAGTTTTGCTACTCATCTCTTGGATCATGGAGCGGATTTACGCTCCGTTCAGGAAATGCTGGGGCATGCCGATATTGCCACGACCCAGATTTATACCCATCTTTCCCGTCAAAGGCTGTTGGAAGTATTCCGCAAAGCCCATCCCCGGGCTGATTAAGATGTGATAAAATTTAATTTAATAAGATTGATAAGATGAATGGATTGATAAGCTTAACGAGTTGATATGTTTAATGAAATTAAAGGAGGAAGCGCTTTTTGAAACGAGCCATCTTGATTGTTTTAGATAGTGTGGGAATTGGTGAAATGCCCGATGCCCATGAATACGGAGATGTGGGCAGCAATACCTTAGGCAATATTGCCAAGGCCCGTGGAGGTCTTCATTTGCCTCATCTGCAGAGATTAGGTCTGGGCAATATTGCACCTATTCAGGGAGTGGACCCTGGGGCAAGCCCGCAAGGCTGCTATGGCAAAATGGCGGAGCGTTCCCCCGGCAAGGATACCACTACGGGACACTGGGAAATAGCCGGTGTGGTTCTGGAAAGGGCCTTTCCTACCTTTCCCCAAGGTTTTCCGGAGGATTTTCTTCAAGCTTTTGCCGAGCGCATCGGCCGCCAGGTCATAGGCAATGAAGTGGCTTCCGGCACAGAAATCATTCAGCGCCTGGGACAGGAGCATGTGCGGACGGGAAAACCGATCGTCTACACTTCAGCAGATTCAGTGTTTCAGATCGCGGCTCATGAAGAGGTGATCCCTTTAGAGGAATTATATCGAATCTGCGGGATAGCCCGGGAAATGCTGGAGGGGGATTTAAGAGTAGGCCGAGTCATCGCCCGCCCCTTTTTAGGCGAGGAAGGAAACTTCTACCGGACCACCAATCGTCATGATTATGCCATTGAACCGCCTCACAAAATCCTCCTGGATATGGTGAAGGAAAAAGGACTTCAGGTCATGGCTGTGGGAAAAATCAAAGACATCTACGCAGGCCATGGGGTTACGGATCATCTGGCCAGCAAAGGGAACAGGGATGGGGTGGAGAAGACCCTGGCTTTTATCAGGGAGAAGAAACCGGGCTTGATCATGACCAATCTGGTGGATTTTGATATGCTTTACGGTCATCGCAATGATGTGGAAAACTATGCTCAAGCCCTTGAGGAGTTTGACGGGAGATTGCCGGAAATCCTCGCTTCCCTTGAGGAGGAGGATATCCTCTTCATCACCGCCGACCATGGGTGTGATCCCACCACGGAAAGCACGGACCATTCCCGGGAGTATGTTCCTTTACTGGTCTATGGGAAGAAGGTTGTGCCCGGAAGGAATCTGGGAATCCGCTCTTCTTTTGCGGATTTGGGAGCGACGATTACTGAGTATTTGGGGACGGAAGAGTTGGTTAATGGGCGGAGCTTTCTGGGGGAGTTGATTTGAGGGAAGGCTTCGCAAGCTGGATCTCCAGGATTTTGCTTTACACCGGTCGGCTCCATAAGCTGCGCGGACAAAACTAACGCTCAAGCACTCCGCTCCGAAAAGTCCACCTGCGCCGTTAAGTAGGCTCTGTGGCAGGCGGCTTGGGCGAAACCCTCACCCGGGTTTCGTGGCTAAATCGGCTCCTGCCTCATAGCCGGTTGGAAACGTCCTGTTTCCAACCCGACTCCGCGTGCGCCACGCATGATGATTAACTTGGCGGTGAAAGTCCGCTATGGGGGTATGTAGCGACCAACCATTAGCTTAAGGCAAGGGTGTCCATCGCGAGATGGAATCTGAAGGAAGCCAGCGGCAAAGTTCCGGCCTGAGGAACACAAACAGCATCAGGCGCGAAACGTGGGGTGAGACTGCGCGACAAGTCGAAGCCCAAAAGCTACACGGACACGTCAGCGTAAATGGTGCGGGTAGATGGAATGAAAGTGAATCATCTTACCGTGGGAGGCCTCACGGACGGGCAGAAGCAGAGAAAGAAGCCCGGTTGAAACAAGATTTATCGTGAGGAGTCAGCAGAAGCCATAGTACAGAGGTGAAAAGACACCGAAGGAAGGGCTGAACCAAAGGAGGTGTGGGTCAATGAAAGTTACTGAAGGTGGCGAATTAAACCACAGACAACTTCGAAACGGAGGCGAGCTGCAAAGGACATCTGCGGAACAGAGAGAGTATGCAGAGGCGTGGGTGCCACTGAAGATGACGGAAACCGACAACACCAACACCAACGAGCAGAACGAAGAACTACTGGAGCAAATCCTGAGCTTCGAAAATCTAAACCAAGCCTACCGGCAGGTGAAGAAGAACAAAGGAGCCGGTGGAATCGACGGCATGCAGGTGAAGGAACTTCTACCCTACCTGAGAGACCACAAGGAGGAACTCCTAGAGAGTCTACGAGAAGGAACGTATCGTCCAAGCCCCGTAAGAAGGGTGGAAATACCCAAAGAAAACGGAACGACCAGAAAACTAGGAATCCCCACTGTAGTCGACCGGCTTATCCAACAGGCTATAGCCCAAGTTCTGAGCCCTATCTTCGAAAAACAATTCTCAGAGAGTAGTTTCGGCTTCCGGCCCAACCGGAGTGCTCATGATGCGCTGAAGAAGTGTCAAAGCCATATCACAGCAGGGTACAAATACGTAGTGGATATGGACTTGGAGAAATACTTCGACACCGTCAACCAAAGCAAGCTCATCCAAATCCTATCGGAGAGTATCAAAGATGGGCGGGTCATATCGCTCATCCACAAATTCCTCAGAGCGGGAATTATGGTCGATGGAATGTTCGAAGAAAGTCCAGAGGGAGTGCCCCAAGGGGGCCCCTTAAGCCCACTGCTGGGAAACATCATGTTGAATGAGTGCGACCATGAACTGGAAAAACGAGGCCACCGCTTCGTAAGGTATGCAGATGACCTCATGATCTTCTGCAGAAGCAGAAAAGCGACCCAACGAACGATGGAGCATATCGTGCCTTACATCGAGAAGAAATTATTTCTAAAGGTCAACCGAGAGAAAAGCAAGGTCTCGCATGTCAACTATGTGAAATACCTTGGATATAGCTTTTACATTTATCGAGGAGAAGGCCGACTGAGAATCCATCCCCAAAGCATCAGAAAACTCAAGGACAAAATCCGGGAAGTGACAGGACGAAGTAACGGGATGGGAAACGAAGAAAGGAAAACCAAACTGAACCAAGTGGTAAGAGGATGGACGAATTACTTTAAGCTGGCAGACGCAAAGAGTCAGCTGAAAGAGATAGACGAATGGATGAGAAGCCGGGTACGAATGGTAGCCTGGAAACAGTGGAAGCGAATTCGAAGCCGCTATGACTACTTGAAGAAAGCAGGCATAAGCAAAGAAAAAGCATGGATGTGGGCAAACACAAGAAAAGGATATTGGCGAACAGCTCATAGTCCAATACTGAGGACTGCCTTACCCAACAAACGATTCGAACAAGCTGGATGCCTCAGTTTCACGGGATGTTACTCTGCGAAGTAAGGTGTAAACTTTGGAAGCGCCGTATACCGAACGGTACGTACGGTGCTGTGGGAGGTCGGCTGACCAAATAATGGTTAGCCTCCTACCCGATTGCGTGCTTTTCGCGAAGTTTTGTTTCCGCTCGCTTAAAGTCGCTTCCCTTTTGTAAAGCAAAATCCTTGGGCTGCTTTCCGGGTCTGGGTAGCGGGGCCTTATGGAGTGGGTGGGGTAAATTGCCCTACTCAAGCCTCTTTTTCCGTCTTTACCGACGCTGCTTAAGTGGCAGGGTCGGCGATTTGGAAAAAGATACAAAGAAAGGCTTTGAAGAGAAGAATAGCTCCGAAGGAGACCCCATAAACGGCGTACAAGAGGCTGCGCTTATAAAAAGTTCAGGCCTCAGGCCCAAGGAAAAACTGAAAGAGACCCGCAAGACGTAGCTTTACGTACAAAAGAGAACGGATTTAGCGGAGGGGCGGTCGGGTGAACAAAGCTTTCTTAACGTAGCGGAGCCATGGTTAACATCAGGTATTGCCCAGAGGTTTGGTGACGAAAGTGTCCTTTGGACAGTTTCGCTCAAGGCGGCACTCTCCAAAGGATACTTATCCGCCGCAGATGCTGTTAAGAAAGCGAGTGAGCCAGCCCTGGAGCTATGGAGTACGCGTTGTGCGTAAAGCTACGCGACCCGGACGATAAGGCTACACGACCTGAACGACGTTTTTCGCTCTGTCGTTGCTGCGGCCGGCATGAGCGGCTGTTGTAATCTACCTATTAAAAATAATAGATAAGGAGACGATCACTATGATGCGCGAGCAAGAATTTATGGACAAACTCAGCGAAACCCGGCGGTTTATTATTGAAAAAGTAAATATAGAGCCCCAAATGGGTGTTATCCTTGGCTCGGGACTGGGTGGCTTTGTGGACTTGATTGAAGATAAGGTGGTTATTCCTTATCAGGAGATTCCCAATTTCCCTGTTTCCACCGTTGAGGGACATAAAGGTCAATTGGTGTTCGGGAAAGTTCTGGGTAAGACCGTGGTGGCTATGCAAGGACGCTTTCATTTTTATGAAGGGTATTCCATGCAAAGTGTCACGTTTCCTGTTCGGGTCATGCAGGTTTTGGGAGTATCCGGGCTGATTGTGACCAATGCTGCCGGTGGAATTAACCCTGCTTACCGTCCGGGGGATCTGATTTTGATCAAGGATCATATTAATATGATGGGAGATAATCCCTTGCGCGGAGCCAATCTCAGCAACTTAGGCCCACGTTTTCCTGATTTAAGTGAAGGGTATGATCTGGAGTGGCGGCAAAAGGCCCTCACCATAGCCCGGGAAGTGGGGATCCATCCTCAGGAAGGGGTCTATGCAGCGATGAGCGGTCCCAGCTATGAAAGCCCGGCGGAGATACGCTTCCTGCGCACGATAGGAGCCGATCTGGTGGGTATGAGTACCGTCCCTGAAGTCATCATAGCTAATCATGGCGGGATGCGGGTTCTTGGCATCTCCTGCGTTACCAATATGGCGGCCGGAATTCTTTCCCAGCGTCTCAGTCATGCCGAGGTTATGGAGACGGCCGAGCGCATTGAGAAGCAGTTTGTGCGGTTTGTGCAGGCTTTGGTTAAAGGGCTGGCCTAAGGTCTCGGGATGATATTGATATGGGGAGCTTTGGGCAGCTTTGGGCTGCTCTTTAGGAACATACGGGGGTGGGTGCAATGCGGGTCATTGATATCATCAACAAAAAGAAAAAAGGCGAAGCATTAACAAAAGAGGAAATAGAGTTTTTCGTACAAGGTTATGTAAAGGGGGAGATTCCCGACTATCAAATAGCTGCTCTTTACATGGCCATTTACTTCCAAGGGATGAATGATGAGGAAATCGCCGACTTAACCATGGCCTATGTGAACTCAGGAGAGACCATCGATTTATCCGGCATCCCAGGAGTAAAGGTCGATAAGCATTCAACAGGGGGAGTGGGGGATAAGATTAGCCTGATCGTTATTCCCTTGGTTGCCTCATTGGGAATCCCTGTGGCGAAAATGAGCGGCAGAGGATTAGGTCATACCGGCGGGACCATTGATAAGCTTGAAGCGATTCAAGGATTCAGGACCGCTTTAAGTACCGGGGAATTTATCGCCAATGTGAATAACCACGGCATGGCGGTAGTAGGGCAAACAGCTAATTTAACCCCTGCCGACAAGCTGACCTATGCCTTAAGAGATGTGACAGGAACCGTGGATAGTATTCCTCTCATAGCAGGTTCTATCATGAGCAAGAAGATTGCCTCCGGGGCAGACGCCATCGTCCTCGATGTTAAAGTAGGCTCAGGGGCTTTCATGAAATCTCTCCCAGAAGCCAAAAAGCTGGCTGAGTGTATGGTGCGAATAGGTAAGTCATTAAAGAGAAGGACTATCGCCATCATCACCGATATGAATCAGCCTCTTGGCCATGAAGTGGGGAACGCTAATGAAATAAAAGAGGTTATCGATGTTTTAAAGGGCAGGGGAGCGGCAGACGAAACCAGAATTGCTTTGACGATAGCCTCCTATATGGCCATTGCCAGTGGGAACTATCATGATTTCCAGTCAACTTATGCAGAACTTCAGCAAGTTATTGCCTCAGGTAAGGCCATAGAAAAATTAAAAGAACTGATCTCAATTCAAGGAGGAAATCCTCAAATAGTCCATGAGCCCGCCCAATTACCCCAAGCGAAGCATCATATCGAAGTCCTCGCCAACCATGCAGGGTATATAAGCTCTATTGACGCCGAACAGATTGGGCTGGTGGCTATGCTGTTGGGGGCAGGAAGAAAGAAGAAGGACGATCCCATCGACTATGCGGCCGGGGTAACGCTTTTGAAGAAGGTAGGGGATTATGTTGACCTTGATGAACCTCTCTGTATTCTGCACACCAACCTTGAATATGTAGAAGCAGATGTTTTAAAGGCCTATGGATTTCAGGAGAGCAAGCCCGATCCGATAGAATATATTCATGAAGTGGTAAAGTAATCTGAGAGTCATAGGATAAGCTGTTTTCACGTAATCTTTAATACCTGAAGTTAGGGGTGACTATAGATGCGTGAAAAGAAAGTGTTTTCTCTGGCTGGGGAAACTACAACAGCTCATCGTTATGCTGTGGTAGGGAATGCCGATCGCTTTCTGAAGCATAAGCATGCCTATAAAGTCTGGAGGACCTTAAAGCAATTTGGCTGTGTGGTTTATCCTGTGGCTGAGGATTTACAGCGTTTGGAAGGTTTTAAAGTCTATGCAGGGCTGGCGGCTTTGCAGGATAAGGTGGATGTGGTGGTCCCCTGCTTAAAATCGGAATCGATTCCGAATATTATCAGTCAGGCTCAGGAATGTGGGGCTCAATTCGTTTGGTTTCAAGAACACAACTGGACAGAAGAATTTCAGGAGCAAGCAGATGCAGCGGGGATTCAGGTAATTCAAGGGTGCCTCCTGAAGCATAAAATTTATCCCAAGCCTTTTGCTTACCTTCATCCCTGCTATTGGCATGGACTGAAATCACCAAAGGCTCCCAAGAGGCGTTAGCGCGAACTGAGAGAGCAACTGAAAAAAAGAAGATAGCCATGACTTGGTAACAGCACCAGGTTGTGGCTATTTTCTTTATAATTTTATAATTATGTTAAATCAGCAATGTTCAAACTCCATTAACGAGAGTTGATATGTTTAAGTTGCCTTTCGATATAATTTATTTTTCTGGGGATAATAGAATAAATATGTTTCGTAAGGGGGTTAAAACGAATGCGTAAAACATTATCGTGGGTTTTTGCTTTGGCGTTATTCATTGGCAATCTGGCCGTTCCCCATCAGGCCTATGGTGCCGTACTGGAGACCGAGGCAGCGAGTGCGATTCTGATGGATGCTAAGTCCGGTCAAATACTTTTTGAAAAAGAAATCCATAAAGAACTGCCGCCGGCCAGCGTGACCAAGTTGATGACTTTGTTAGTGGCCGCGGAGGCGGTTGAATCGGGACGGGTCAGCCTCACCGATAAAGTAACCGCCAGTGAAGGGGCCAGCAGTTTAGGCGGTTCGCAAATCTATCTGGAGCCGGGGGAGACCTTTTCTCTGGAAGAGATGTTGATTTCGATCGCGGTGGGCTCGGCCAATGATGCCTGTTATGCCGTAGGAGAACATATCAGCGGCACTCACGAGGCCTTTGTGGAAGAGATGAATAAGAAGGCCAAGGAGATTGGCGCTAATCATACCCATTTTGTCAATGCCTATGGTTTACCGGCACAAGGACACTATACCAGTGCCTATGATCTGGCCCTGATGGGTCGTGAAGCTTTAAAGTATCCTCTGGTCCGCAAATTGACAAATATGAAAGAGTATGATTTGCGCGGGGGTAAATTCAAGCTCTGGAATACCAATAAGCTGCTGTGGTGGTATGAGGGAGCCGATGGCTTTAAAACCGGTTGGACCAGTGAAGCGAATTATTGCCTTGCCTCCACCGTCGAGCGGGATGGGCTGCGCCTGATTGCAGTGGTCATGGGAGTTCCTCAGGTCAGGGGACATTTTACGGAATCCATGAAGCTGTACAATTATGGCTTCGCCAACTATGCCTATAAAGAATATGCCCCCGTTGGTCAGAAACAAGGAGTGATTAAGGTCCGCAAGGGAATGGAGGAAGATCTGGTAGCTGTTACGGAAAAAGCCCTGGGAGTCACCGTGCCGAAAGGCAGCGACAAAAACATCTGGGCCGAGACGAAGCTCAACCCAGATGTGGAAGCGCCTGTGAAAGCGGGTCAAAAGGTGGGGGAAATCCTTCTCTATCGCGATAATGAATTAATGGCCTCCGTGAATCTGGTGGCCGAAAAGGATATCGAGAAAGCAGGAATTGGCAAGCAAATTCTTCGTACTTTCGAAGGAGTATTTGGATTTTAATCATGCTCGGGTTCATGGAGATACTGGCGAATACGGTGCAGAGCAGCCCGCTCGATCCTTGAGATTTGGACTTGGGAAAGGTTAAGGAGGGCTGCGATCTCACTTTGGGTCTTATCTTCATAAAAACGCATCATCAAAACTCGTTTTTCCCGTTCAGGGAGTTTGTCCAGAACCTCTTTCAGGGCAATCTTTTCAAACCAACCGGCCTCCAAATCCTTCTCCATAGGAAGTTGATCCAAAATATAGATGGGATCGGAGTCATCTTGATAGAGGGTATCATGAATGGAAGTAGGACTTTGGACCGCTTCTAAGGCAGATACAATGTCTTCTCGATCGACTCCGATATTTTCTGCGATTTCGCCGATGGTAGGGTCCCGGCCCAAGGTTGCCGACAGGCTTTCCCGGGCCTTATTGACTTTATAAACCAGCTCTTTGTAGGAGCGGGGGACCTTAACGGGATGATCGTCCCGCAGGAAACGGCGGATCTCCCCGATAATCATGGGGACTGCATAGGTGGAGAACTTGACGCCATAAGTAAAGTCAAATTTGTCGATAGCCTTGATCAGGCCGATGGTGCCGATTTGAAAGAGATCCTCCAGCTCATACCCGCGGTGGGAAAAGCGTTGGACAAGATTGAAGATCAGTTTAAGATTGCAGTTGATCAGCCGCTCTCTGGCTTCAGCATCACCGTTTTGGGCGCGATGGAGCAGATCCATCATCTCTTCATCGGATAGAAGAGGGAAGCGGGGAAGGTTCATTTCCGTTAGTCTTTGAATCATCATTCTATCCCCCCTAATGCGTGGAGGGCTGGATATTGTCAAGTTGTTTAATCATTGTGACAGTGGTCCCTTGATTGACTGCTGACTCCACCTGGAGATCATCCATGAAGGATTGCATGAAGACAAATCCCAGCCCCATGCGCTCAGGATCCGTGCTGAAGGCCGGCTGCATGGCCTGCTCCACGTCGGGTATTCCACACCCTTCATCCTTGACAATGATTTTTAAGGCTTCGGGATTTTGTTCAATGATTAATTGAACCAGCTTGTCCGGATGATTGGCATAACCATGAATAATTGCGTTGGAAACCGCTTCGCTGACGACGACCTTAAGTTCCTCAATATCGTTGAGTGAAAGGTCCAGTTGGGCCCCGACGGAGGCAATCAGCATCCGGGCGATCCCCACATTCTCGCCCAGACTAGAGAACTTAAGATCTAAAAGGTTTCTTTTCATACAGTTTTTCCCTTCCTTCCATCTTCCTGGTTCAGAATATCTTCGAATTGAATGATACGTGGGAGACCGGATAATTCCATGATCTTATAGATATGGGGAGGTACCCGGGTGATGATCACTTTCCCCCCCATGGGGAGAAGCTTCTTGTAACGCCCAAGAATAACCCCCAGCCCCGAACTGTCGATAAAACTGATGTCTTCCAGATTAAGTATGACTGTTCGCACTCCACGACGTTCAATCTCACTATCTATGGTCTGGCGTAGACTTTCAGAGGTATTCATGTCAAGTTCTCCCTTTAAGGTCAAGAGCAAGGTCTGACGCTCCAGTTTTTTGTCAATAAGCAATGGTGTTCCCCCCTACCTAAGTCTTCTCAAAGTTCAATTCGACGACATCCATAATTTTCCTGCTTAAGTGTAAAAAATATTTATATTAAGGAAAATATGGCAGAGAATTTGGAGTGCCGCATAAAAAGGGAATTCCAGATTCATACTATGTGTTAGCACTATTGACAAGGATTAACAGGCATAAACGAAAGGAGTGATTTCCTTGGCTGACCAAAAACTGCGACCACCAACTCTTAATGTGACTCCTGAGGAGTACAAAGAGCTCACACAATCTATGACTCCAAAGCCTACGTTCATGAAAAATATCATCAGGGCTTTCCTGGTAGGTGGAATCATTTGCGCTTTCGGACAAATTGTCATTAATTTTTTAGTTCAGATGGGGCTGCCCAAAGATGACGCCTCAACGGCGGCAACAGCCTTCCTGATTCTCTTGGGGGCACTCCTCACCGGGTTGGGTATCTATGATGAAATCGGAAGATTTGCCGGGGCCGGCTCCATCGTCCCGGTCACAGGATTTGCCAACTCTATAGTATCCCCGGCCTTGGAGTTTAAACGGGAAGGTTATGTGATGGGTGTCGGCGCCAAATTATTTACCGTAGCGGGGCCGGTATTGGTTTACGGGATTGCGGCTTCCATTGCTATAGGGCTCATCACCTATTTCCTGCGCTGATCAACCGTCCTTAGTATGTAAAGTAAATGAAACGGGGGATGAAAAAGAAATGAACCTAAAACGCATAGGCAATCAAACGGTGGTTTTCTCGAATCCGTCCGTAATTCTCTCCTCTTATTCCGTAGTTGGCCCTATGGAGGGTCAGGGCCCTTTGGGCAAGACCTTCAACAAGGTATGGCAAGATAATATCAATGGCAATACATCCTGGGAAGTCGCGGAAACCAAAATGTTGGAGGAAGCCATGGAAGGGGCTGTCAAGCAATCCCAAATCAAGAAGGATGAGATCGATTACCTGTTGGCCGGGGATTT
Source organism: Desulfitobacterium sp. LBE (assembly GCF_007830365.1). Lineage (NCBI taxonomy): Bacteria > Bacillati > Bacillota > Clostridia > Eubacteriales > Desulfitobacteriaceae > Desulfitobacterium > Desulfitobacterium sp. LBE. The sequence continues at coordinate 5,414,462 of NZ_VLKD01000001.1, forward strand.
GCTGAATCAGATCATTTCTGCGAATTTTGCTGCCCGCACCATGGGCATCCCTTTCATCGGGCTCTATGGGGCCTGTTCCACCATGGCCTTGAGCATGTCGGTGGGAACCATGCTCATTGACGGGGGCTTTGCCCGCAAGGTGCTGGTGGGAGTATCCAGTCATCATGATACAGCCGAACGCCAGTATCGCCTGCCTACAGAGCAGGGGGGGCAACGGGCTATGAGTGCCCAATGGACGGTGACCGGGGCAGGCAGTCTCGTTCTTGGTCAGAGCGGGGAGGGGCCGCGGATTACTGCTGCCACCATCGGCAGGATTGTGGATTTTGGGGAAACAGATGCCAATAATATGGGAGCCGCCATGGCTCCGGCTGTAGCCGATACGGTTATCAATCATTTTCAGGATATGAACCGGACACCAGAGGACTATGATCTGATTATTTCCGGTGATTTAGGCAGTGTAGGATTAAATCTTACTCAAGAAGTACTGAAAAAGTCGGGGCTCCATTTCCAGAATTTCTCGGACTGTGGCGTATTGATTTATGACAAAAGTCAGGACGCTCATGCCGGTGCCAGTGGCTGCGGCTGCTCGGCAGTGGTCTTTGCCGGACATATTATGGAAAAGATCAAATCCGGTCAGTATAAAAGAGTCCTTCTCGTGGGGAGCGGGGCCTTACATAGTCCTACTTCCAGCCTGCAGGGAGAGTCCATTCCAGGAATAGGGCATGCTGTAGTCATCGAGGCTTGATAAAGGAGGAAGAGCAATGTTTGAGCAGATTATTCCAGCGTTTGTGGTAGGCGGCCTGATTTGCGTAGTTGGTCAGCTGCTGATGGATTTAACGAAACCCACCTTCACTCCGGCTCATGTGTTGGTAACCTTCGTCACCGGCGGAGCCGTTTTGGGCGCTCTCGGCGTCTATGAACCCTTAGTGAAATTTGCCGGAGCCGGAGCGTCGGTCCCACTGTCAGGATTCGGCTATTCCCTGGCTAAAGGAGCCATAGAGGCTGTAGGAGAAAAAGGCCTGATCGGAGCTTTTTCAGGCGGGGTCGAGGCGACAGCCGTGGGGATTGCAGCGGCGGTCTTTTTTGGCTATTTGGTTTCTGTAACCTTTAATCCCAAGGGCTAAGCTGGTGATGAAACTTGAACCCGATTAAAGGATGAACGGGAAGTGGGTCTGGAGGCGGTAATTTGGATAATTCAAGTGAAAGCAATGTTAAAGTCAGTAAACATTACCAAAAGAATCTGGACTATCTTAATCGGGAACTGGGGGTTCCCGATAATTTTGATATTGTCCTGCGGGAAATGACCATTGGCGGCAAGAAAATAGCCATTTACTCTGTGAATGGTATGGTGGATACCCAGGTTGTCAGCATTATCCTCGAAGCCCTTGTGGAGCTTGAGCGGGCGGACCTCGTGGTGAATACCCTGCAGACCCTGGTGAAAGGCCGTATTGTGGGCCTCCAGGTATCTGAAGTGGATACCATGGATAAAATCCTCTACTTCATTTTGTCCGGTCCCATGGCTCTGTTCGTCGAAGGTCAGGAAAAAGCGATCATCATTGATGCCCGCAGTTTTCCGGCCCGCTCTCCCAGTGAGCCGGATATTGAACGGGTTACCCGGGGGGCCAGGGATGGCTTTACGGAGACCTTAGCTTTTAATACGGCTCTCATCCGCCGTCGTTTGCGGGATCCGAAACTCAGGCTGAAATTAATGCAAGTAGGGAGACGGTCCAAAACCGATGTCTGTGTGGCCTATATTGAAGATATAACCAACGATGATTTGGTCAAGGAGATATCTGAAGAAATTCAGAAGATCAAGATCGATGGCATTCCTATGGCGGAAAAAAGTGTGGAGGAGTTCATTCTCGGCAGCAAGATTTGGAATCCCTATCCCCGGGTGCGCTATACGGAACGGCCGGATGTGGCAGCTGTTCATTTGCTGGAAGGCCATGTGGTGGTCTTGGTGGATACTTCTCCTTCGGTGATGATTGCTCCGGCTACCTTTTGGTCCCATACCCAGCACGCGGAAGAGTACCGTCAGGAACCCATCGTCGGCGCCTATTTGCGCTGGGTTCGCTTTATGGGGATTTTTGCAGCTCTTTTCCTTTTGCCTCTATGGCTGGCCTGTGCCTTAAATCCTCACCTCCTTCCCGAATGGCTGCAATTTTTAGGCATTCAGGAAGTAGGGAAGATCGGGTTGATTCCTCAGGTGTTTCTTGCGGAATTTGGGGTGGATTTAGTCCGCATGGCTGCTATTCACACACCGGGGCCCCTGACTGTAGCCCTGGGTTTGATTGCTACCTTTATGATCGGTGATGTGGCCATCAAGGTTGGGCTTTTTGCTCAGGAAATTATTGTTTACATTGCCATTGTCACAGTAGGTACCTTTGCCACGCCCAGTTATGAGCTGGCCCAGGCCAACCGTCTGGCTCGTTTGTTCCTTTTGGTCATGGTAGCCCTCAATAATTTCATCGGTTTGGCCATCGGGGTACTGATCCTGTTCTTCCTGCTGTGGAGGACGAAATCTTTCGGTGTTCCTTATTTATGGCCATTATTGCCTTTGGATGTAAAAGCCTTGGGCACCGTTCTGGTGCGGTCTCCTCTTCCTATCAAGAATAAGCGGCCCAGTATTCTTAAGCCGAAAGATACCATCCGCCAGCCCCAAGGGCATGATGAAAAATAACTAAGGAGGATACTATGCGATTAGGGTTTCCACGGGCTTTGATGTACTACGAATATTATCCTTTTTGGGCAGGGTTTTTTTATAAATTAGGAATCGAGCTGGTTACTTCTCCTCTAACCAATCGGGAGATTATGGAAAGCGGCCTCAAAAAGGCCCCTGATGAAACTTGTTTGCCGGTAAAGATTCTGGTCGGGCATCTCACCGTTTTAAGTGATGTGGATGGAATTTTTCTTCCCCGTTTGGTGAGCATGGAGAAAAATACCTATCTCTGTCCCAAAATTCTCGGGCTTCCGGAGAGTGTTCTCTATGCCCTTCCTGCGGGCGTACAGCTGTATACCGTAGATATTAACTGGCGGGAAGGGAAGAGAGAAGTTTTAAAACAGCTTATGGCCTTTGGAGGGACGCTTAGGGCTACTAAAGGCCGGATCAGGGAAGCCTTTGCTGAAGCTCAGCGTTGGCAGAAAGCCTACCAAAGAATGCGTCATAGCGGCTGGTCCTTTACCGAAAGTATGCAATGCTTTGAGGCTTTAGCAGAACCTATGAAGTTAAAGGATTTGGGATTTAAGCAAGTGGGGCGCCGCCAAAAGCCTGAGGATTTTGAAGACGGGTGGCTGCTGGACCAGGCCGTCCGATCCGGGTGCCGGGAGAAGGGTCCCAAGATTGCCCTGGTGGGGCATAGCTATCTGACCTATGAATCCTATGCCAATATGAACTTGTTGCAGCGGCTGCGTGAAAAGGCCCAGGTCGTGGTAGTGGAGAACGTAGGCCCATCCCCTGTTGAAGAGCAGCATAGCAAACTTCAGAAAAAAATCTTTTGGAGCCATGCCAAAAAGATCTTCGGGGCGGGTGCTGTCTATGTGGAGGATCCGGAAATCGAGGGTTTAATTTATTTGTCCTGTTTCGGCTGCGGAACGGATTCCATGACTAACGATTTACTGGCCCGCCGTGCCCGCCAGAACCAAAAACCCTATTTAGTGCTTACTTTAGATGAACACAGTGGCGAGGCAGGGGTGGTCACCCGGATCGAAGCCTTTCTCGACATGCTGGAAAGGAGGAGGGATTATGAAAGTCACCTTTCCTCATATGGGGAACGCTTGGATCGTGATTCAAGCCTTACTTGAGAACTTGGCTGTGGACTATGTGGTGCCACCGCCCAACAGCAAAGAGACCCTAAACATAGGGACCCAGTTGGCCCCGGAGTCCTTCTGTCTCCCCCTTAAACTGAACCTGGGGAATTTTGTCCAGGCTGCGGCCCAAGGAGCGGATACGGCTCTGATCACAGGGGGAATCGGTCCTTGCCGTTTTGGCTATTACGGCGAAATGGAAAGGGAGATTTTACAGGAAGCAGGATATCCCTTTGATGTCATCACCCTGGAGCCTCCTGATGGCAGCCTGTTGGGGCTTGCCGAGCGGATTCGCAAGCTGGCCGGTGCCAAGAACACCTGGAACCGCATTCTTAAAGCCATGCTTTTCGCTTACCGAAAAAGTGTGGTCCTGGATCAGATCGAAGATAGGTTCCATGGTTTTCGCCCCCTGGTTAGAGATGCCAAGCTGGCCGATCATCTTTATGAAGAAGCTAAAGGGCGTTTAGCTCAGGCTATGACGGATCAAGGGATGAAGGACGTTCTGCAATGGCTTAAGGAAGAGATGGAGCAAAAACTGGGGAACAGCGCCGGTTACGAGGGAGAAGAACTGCTGAAAATCGCGGTAGTCGGCGAAATATATACCCTATTGGAGCCCTTTATTTCCATGGATGTGGAGAAGGAATTGGGCAACCTGGGAGCGGCAGTGGATCGTTCCATCTACCTGTCGGGGTGGGTAGGCCAGCATGTTTTCCGGGGTTTGGCTCAAGGCTACCGTCCCCTGAAATCCTATTATTCTTTAGCCAAACCTTACTTAGGTCATTTTGTCGGGGGCCATGCCCAGGAAACTATCGGCGCCGCCATCAAGTTCGCCCAGGAGGGCTATGATGGAGTCGTTCAGCTCCTGCCCCTGGGCTGTATGCCGGAGATTGTAGCCTCCAGCATTCTGCCCAAGGTTCAAGAGGATTACGGCATACCCATTATGACCTTGACCGTGGACGAACATACAGGAAAAGCCGGAGTGCAAACCCGGATTGAAGCTTTTGTGGATTTGTTGGAGCGGTCCCGTCTGAAGAGAAGAGTGAACAACGAGGGAGTGTTGGATCTTGCCGGTAAGTAAATATTTTCTGGGAGTCGATGTAGGTTCGGTCAGTACCAATATCGTGCTCCTCTATGAAGATGGAACCATAGCCCAGACCATGTATTTGCGGACCCAGGGCCGCCCTATGCAGACGATTCAGGAAGGGATGCGGGAGCTGCGCGCCTGTATCGGCTCTGCGGCGGAGATCAAGGGAGTGGGAACCACGGGCAGCGCCCGTCAGTTAGCGGCTACCCTGTTAGGGGCCGATGTGGTGAAAAATGAAATCACGGCTCATGCCGTAGCCGCTTCCCGAATGAATGCCAAAGTCCAAACCATTTTAGAAATCGGCGGACAGGATTCTAAAATCATCATCCTGCGCAATGGGGTTGTGGTGGACTTCGCTATGAATACGGTCTGTGCGGCAGGAACCGGATCATTTTTGGATCAGCAGGCCTCACGTTTAGGGATTCCCATCGAAGAATTTGGGGTATTGGCCTTAAAAGCCCAACATCCTGTACGCATCGCTGGTCGGTGTTCCGTTTTTGCGGAGTCGGATATGATTCATAAACAGCAATTAGGTCATCCTCTCCCGGATATTATCGCCGGGCTATGCCAGGCCATGGTGCGCAACTATCTCAATAATGTAGGGAAAAACAAAGAGATCCTGGGGCCGGTATTTTTCCAGGGGGGTGTGGCAGCCAATCCGGGTATTCGCCAGGCCTTTGAAGAAGAACTGGGCCAAGAGGTCATTGTTCCTGAGCATTTTTCAGTCATGGGAGCCTTGGGCGCTGCTTTTCTGGCTCAAGAACGCTTCCTGAACAAAAAGAGTCCGACCACGAACTTCCGGGGTTTGAAGATGGCTGAAAGTCATTTTAAGGCCCGGAGCTTTGATTGCAAAGGCTGCAGCAATCACTGCGAAGTGGTGGAGATCAGGCAAGAGGATAAGGTGCTGACCCGTTGGGGAGATCGGTGCGGGAAATGGTCTGTTGCGGATGTGGAGCCTATAGAAATAGCTGAGGTAAGAGACCAACAGAACTTAGCGTCTGGGTCTCACAAATAGGAGATCCAGAGCAACCAGAATTAAGATGGCGATCAGAATGGTCTCCAGGCCCCGGTCAGGAATGATAATCCTTGGCTCACCCCAGCCATAGGTTAGGGTGTTGGGGTAAACGAGGGCAGGGGGCTGTACAGGAGGTTGGGCCGGAGTGATCAGGGGATAGGGATAAGAAGGAAGAGAATGGTGCTCATAAGCTGGATGGGCATGGCCATAAGGATAGGTGTACTGAGGATAGGTGTATTGTGGATAGGGATTTGAATAAGTGGCATACACCCCTTGATGCCCATAAGGATAAGGGGAACTGGGATAGCAATTTCCTGAGTAGTCATAAGATCCCCGTGCACCGAACAGAGAGGAGTTCATAGGCTACCTCCATTCAAACCGATTTAAGTGGGGTCAGCCGAAGTAGAGAGAGTGGCTTGTGCTGGGATAAGAAAACCATGCCCAAGCCTTTTTCACGTCATAGATGTTTAAGCCTTATTTTGAATGAACATAATTTAGAGAGATGAAAATGACAAGGTATTGACATGGTATTATATTCCAATTTGTGTCTGATTGCTACACTGAAAAGGACCCGCGGGTTAGGTTCTCCAGGATTTTGCTTTACACCGTTCGCTCCATAAGCTGCGCGACCCGAGAGATTTTTCCATTTATTTAAGCGAAAAAATTTTCTCCAGGGTGTATAATGCCTTGCAAATTGTTTGATGCTATGGGAGGGAATTTTTATGGATATGGAGTGAGGAAAGATGGACAAAAAGAATCTTAAGAATCGGCTGATTCACTTCATTCATACTTATGGATTTAATGCTGTTCTGGGCTTTGGTCTGGGGATTGTCATTGTGTTTGCTGTGGTTTTGTTTTCGGGGAGACAGGATCTTTTTGGCCAGGAAGCACGCAGCAGGAACATGCTCCCAACAACTTCCCAGGAGGAGAATATAGCTCAGAATCAAGACTCCTCCGGTCCCGGTGCAGCAGGAGATTTAAAAAACACAGCGGACGAAGCATTGCCCGAGAATACTCTAAGCGATGAAATCTCCAGTGAACTTTCCCTGAAGGACCGGGTTACAGTGTTGCTTATTGGTATGGATAACCGTCCCGGTGAAGCACTCAGCAATACGGATACTCTGATGGTAGCCAGCTTGGATCAAAAGAGCAAAAAAATGGTGTTGCTTTCTGTTCCCCGGGATACTCAGGTTATTCTTAATCAAAAAAAAGAAAAGGTCAATGCCATAGCGCGTTTGCAAAAGGGACCAATCTCAACCCAACAGTATTTGCAGGAGCTGCTGGATACCCCCATTGACGGTTATGTCTTAACCAATTTCCAAGGATTTAAAAATATTGTGGACGGCTTGGGCGGCATTACCATTGATGTGGAAAAAGATATGTACTACGATACGGGAGAGGCCCAGGACCGTTTTATCAATCTTAAAAAAGGTGTTCAACGTCTCAATGGCACCCAGGCCTTGCAATATGCCCGTTTTCGCAATGATGAACTGGCGGATATTACCCGGACTTCCCGGCAGCAGGAAGTGATGAAAGCTATTGTAGCTGAAGCCACGACCCCCCGGAATATTCCCAAGCTTCCCATCATCATCCCTAAGGTCTATCAGGCCATAGATACCAATCTCAATCTGGGGCAGATCTGGGCCTTAGCCATGGCCTTTAAAAATAAAGACACCTATGAAGTGATCAATCAAACTCTTCCGGGTCAATTTTCGGATGAAGAGGGAATCAGCTATTGGAAGGTGAACCCGAAGGAGACCAAGGTCATACTGAACCAGCTTTTCCAGGGTAAAACCTCCCCAATTTTCGAAACCATCCAAAAGGTTCATGTGCCTGCCCAACCTCCGACAAGCAAAGAAACCAAGCCTGAGAGCGAAACGGACGATGTGAAGGAGAAGGCTCAGGATGAGGATCAAGGGTCGATAACCGTTGAAGTTCTGACCACCGAAGTCAAAGAATCAGAAACACAACCCCAAGCAAAAACACAACCCCAAGCAAAAACACAACCCCAAACAACAAAGGAAAAACCTCAAGCTCCCTCTAAAGGGAAGGGTTCACAGCCCCAGGATGGGGAGATAACCTTCGAAGTCCTTGATTAAGTGTCCTGACTAAGCCTTTGCATAAGAAGTACCTTGTCATTTCCTGTAAACAAAGGTATAATATTTGAGGCATTCCTAGATAGATATAGGATACAAAATGGAGGTTATTGGATGGATAAGTTGTTCGAGAAGTTGAAAGAGTATTTACATATGGATGATGAGATTCCCTTTGATGAGTTCTCTCAATACTATAAGAGCCTGATTGAATGTTTAAATACCACCTTTGAGGAAATGGATCAAGATACCCGCATCAAAGCCCGTTATGCCTGTTCAATCGTTCAGGCTAATGCAGAATCCCGGGAAAAGCGAGAAAAGAAGAATGCCAAAGCCTATAAGAAGATCAATGCCAAAACCGCTTTTTGGATGAATGCCATTAACTACCGGCTGCTTAAAGAGGGTCTGACTCAAGCTGAGATCGATCAAGGGATGGAAGCTATCAATGACAGTATTTAATACACAGGAAATCTGCAAAGCACTTCGTTCGCGAGGTGCTTTGCTTATGGGTGTTCCTTTTCTTGCTGGAGCTGCCAGGTAAATGATATAATTATGGTTAATCTTTTGTAGTGAGAACGAATGATAAGGAAGTAAACTATGATTGTCATATTAACCCATCGCCAAATGGATTTTGATGCTTTGGCATCCATGGTCGCTGCCCAAAAGATTTTTCCGGATAGCCTGATGGTCGTGGACGGGAAATCCAACCCTTATGTTCAGGATTTTATTGCCTTGGCCAGGGACAGGCTGCCTTTTTCCCGTCCCAAGGATGTGGATTGGGCCAAAGTGGAAAAGATCGTGTTGGTGGATACCCATAATTTGCAGCGGGCAGCGGGGATTAAGGAAGGGGTATTTGAGCAGATACCTCTTGTTATTTATGATCATCATCCTTATTATGGCTCCCTTACTGAGGAGATGCATATTGAAAGCATCGGTTCCTGCACTACGTTGCTCATTGAAGAGCTCAGAAAAATGGCCGTCCAGCTCAGTCCTTTTGAGGCGACCCTTCTTGCTCTGGGCATCTATGATGATACAGGCAGTCTGCTTTTTGAAAGCACTACAGTGCGGGATGTTAAAGCCGTAGCCTATCTCCTTGAACAAGGAGCGAATTTGGGAGTTGTGGCGGAATATCTCCGCAAGCCTTTAATTGAGGAGCAAAAAGAACTCTTGCAGCAGCTCCTGGATAATGGGAAGACTGAGGATTTCCGCGGTCAGCCTGTCTATATTTCCTGGGCAGAAAGCGATGACTATGTGGGCGGTCTTGCTCTTTTAGCTCACCGAGTGGGAGAGATGGAAGGGGCGGAGACTTTATTTCTGGTGGTTCAGATGGAGAACCGGGTCTATCTGGTGGGACGCTCCCGGGGACGGGGGATTGAAGTCAATCGCATTACCCAGGCTTTTGGCGGAGCGGGGCATACCCGTGCCGCTTCAGCTACTGTGAAACATGCTTCTGTGGCTGAGATTCTCAAGCAGCTCAAGGGGGAATTGGCACAGCAGGCTCACCGCATTAACCGGGTCAGAGATATTATGAGCTATCCGGTTAAAACCGTATCTCCGGAGATGAAGCTCACTGAGGTAGAGCAGATTCTGCTTAAATATGGTCATACAGGGGTGCCGGTAGCTCAGGGAGAAAAACTGGTGGGCATCATTTCCCGCCGGGATGTGGATAAAGCCATCAAGCATGGGCTGGCTCATGCCCCGGTCAAAGGATTTATGACCAAGGACGTGGTGGTTGTGGAGGCCGATTCCAGCTGGGAAGATGTGCAAAGGACCATGGTTCAGCATGATATCGGCAGGGTTCCCGTTCTGGAAGAAGGAAAACTGGCAGGGATCGTTTCCCGTTCCGATATTCTGCGCATTATTCATGGCAGCGCCGTTCCTACGGAAATGTCCCTGACCCGCCATCGCAGTCTGGCGATGCGGGAAGATATCCTGCGCTTGTTTGAGGAGTTGCCGGAGCAGATTCGCTCTTTGTTGGCAGCAGCTCAACAGGTAGCCGATGAATTAGGGTATTCCGTATTTGTAGTTGGAGGATTTGTACGGGATATCCTGCTTAAGGTGCCGACCCAGGACTTGGATTTTGTCATTGAAGGAGACGGACATGCCTTTGCCCGGGCTCTTGCCCACCGGCTTCAGGACGTTCAAGTGGTATTCCATGATCAATTTGGCACCGCCCGTTTGGATTTCGCCGACGGCTCCCACCTGGATGTAGCCAGCTCACGCCGTGAAGATTATTCTTCCCCCGGCGCACTGCCTCAGGTGGAGGAATCTCGTTTGCGGGATGATATGTTCCGGCGCGACTTTACCATTAATGCCATGGCCATAGCTGTTAATTCTGTCCGCTATGGAGAGCTGGTGGATTATTATGGGGGCTTAAGAGATCTGAAACAAGGAGAAATCCGTTTTCTTCATAATCTCAGCTTTATCGAGGATCCTACCCGCATTCTCAGGGCTCTGCGTTTTGCCGGCCGTTACGGTTTCCGTCTGGCCAAGGAAACCCGGGAGGGACTTTATACAGCTTTGGATGCAGGTGTCTTACAGAAACTAAGCAGCGAACGGTTCACGGAAGAATTCATGCATATGCTTTCTGAATTGAAGTTTGGCGTTATGGGAGAATCCCTGCTCAATATGGGTGTGTTCCGCAAGTGGTTTGGTGCCGAACTGCCCTGGGATTTTACTCATCCGGGGCTGAATCAAGCCATTTCCCCGGAAAGAAAATGGCTGATCTGCCTGCGCAGGATGGACAGATCCCAGTTCGCAAGAATTGAGGAAAAACTTCGGTTAGCCAGGGAACTCAAAGGGATAGCCTATAAATTCTTTGACATTATGGATGGGCTTCTATCCTTAGGCGGGGGAGAAAAAGGTTCTGAAGCTTCTCCATATGCCCGGGAAAAGATTTCTTTAAAGAGTTTGGATCAGTACCTTGAAGGTCTACCGGCCCTCCTCATGGAAGTTCTGCTGTGGGATGAACGCTTCCGGGATTCTCTGGAAGCCTACACAGAAGCAGTCAAGGCCATTCATCAGACTGTAGATGGCACGGCTTTGCGACAATGGGGAGTTAAAGAAGGGCCGGAGATTGGCCGCATTCTTAAAGCGGTCCGTCTGGCTTGGCTGGAAGGCAAGCTGCAGACAGAGGAAGAAGAGAAGGAATTTGTGCTCGGGTTGCTGAAGGATGGCTTGTCAAACCGACCGAAGGGGGAAACTACGTGTTTAACTTAACCACCATCATCGCCAACATACCTGCCCTACTTGTGGGGTTTGCTTTTCATGAATATGCCCACGCCTGGGTGGCTGATCGTTTAGGAGATCCGACTCCCCGCAGCCAGGGACGTTTAACTCTGAATCCCTTCGTCCACCTGGATATCTTTGGTACCCTGATGGCTGTACTTTATTCCTTTGGCTGGGCGAAGCCGGTCATGACCCAACCCCACTATTTCAAGGGGAATAAAGAGCGGGGGAGAGTACTGGTGTCCGTCGCCGGTCCTCTGGCCAATCTGTTGGTTGCTTTTATCGCCATGATGCTTTGGGTCTTAACCCTGGCCTTCCTGGAGGATTCATCCTGGACCGGCACAATATCCACAATATTCATGTCCCTGGTGATCATGAATTTGGGTCTTGGGGTGTTTAATATTCTGCCGATTCCGCCTTTAGATGGTTTTTCTATCTTAAGGGGGGTTGTTCCCGGGCGGTACAGCAAGGTTCTTGATACCCTGGAGACTTACGGCATGTTCATTCTGGTTATAATACTATTTACCAACTTTTTGGGAGTAATACTGCAGCCTGCAGTATCCGGACTTTACGCTTTTTATCGTGATACCGCTTTGTTTTTGCTGTCGCCTTTTATCGGCTAAAGGCAATGGAAGACCTACAACTGAAAGGGGTTTTATAAGTGAAAGGTAGAATTTTCAGCGGCATGCGCCCCACGGGGAGCTTGCATATCGGGCATCTCAGTGTCATCCAAAATTGGGCCGCGCTGCAATCGGAATATCAAAGCTATTATGGAATTGTGGATCAGCATGCTCTGACGACAGGTTATGAGGATGGTTTGGATTTTGGCGTACTGATCCGGGAGATTGCCCTGGATTGGTTGAGTGTGGGCATTGATCCGGAGCAGTCGGCGGTTTTTGTTCAATCTCATATTAAGGAACATGCGGAATTGCATCTGCTTTTATCGATGATTACCCCTCTATCCTGGTTGGAGCGGGTACCGACCTATAAGGATCAAATGCAGCAGTTGGGCAAAGAAGGGGGCAAGGATATCGCAACCTATGGCTTCCTGGGCTATCCCCTCCTGATGGCTGCCGATATCTTAGTTTATAAGGCGGACACCGTACCTGTGGGAGAAGACCAAATTCCTCATGTGGAGCTGTGCCGCGAGATTGCCAGACGATTCAATCACCTCTATGGTCAGGTTCTTCCGGAACCGAAAGCCCTGATCGGCAAAGTTCCCCTGCTGCCCGGCGTCGATGGACGTAAAATGAGTAAAAGCTATAATAATACCATCTCCTTAACGGCTTCCACGGCAGAAATCAAAGAAAAGGTCCAGCAGATGGTGACGGACCCGGCCCGTTTGCGCAAGGATGACCCGGGTCATCCTGAGGTTTGTATAGTCTATAAATTTCATGAGGTGTATACACCTGAAGTCGCCGAAGTTGAGGAGAACTGTCGCGGAGGCAAGATCGGCTGTGTGGCTTGTAAGCGTCATCTGGCCGAGAACCTTGATAAGCTGCTCAGTCCTTTCCGTGAGCGCCGTGCCGCTTGGGAAGAGCCTGGTAAGGTTGAGCGGGTTTTGGAGCAGGGGGCTGAACAAGCCCGCCAAGTTACTCAAGAAACCATGAAAGAAGTTCGTCACGTGATGGGGCTGAGATGAGCAACGGGTCATCGGTAAGCCATAGTGCCAATACCGCCCCTTACGTGGAGCTGCCCGCATTTCAAGGTCCCATGGATCTGCTTCTGCACCTGATCCAGCAGGAAAAAGTGGATATTTACGATATTCCCATTGCCAGGATTACCGATCAATTTATCCAGGTCGTACGTCAGATGGAAGATCTGGATATGGAAGTGACCACGGAATTTCTGGTTTTAGCTGCCCAGCTTCTCCAGATCAAGTCCCGCTACTTGCTGCCCAAACCGGTTAAAGATGTGACCGTCGAAGAAGAAGGGGATCCGCGCCAAGAGCTGGTGGAACGGCTTTTAGCCTACCGGGCTTTTAAACAGGCTGCGGAAACTTTGGGAGAGATTCAAATCTCTTCCGGGCAGCGGTACTTTCGCGAAGTTGATGTGGATGGGCTGCGCAGTCAATTCACTCCGGCGGATCCTTTGGCAGGGATTCATTTTGAAGCCTTATGGCATGCTTTTCAGCGGATTATTGAGAGGGCGGAGCAGGGGGAAGAGATCAGGACGGTGGAGCCGGATGAAATCCCCATTGAAGTTATGGTCAATGATGTACTGCGCCGGGTCATCCTGCATCCTCGCGGCCTGCGCTTCAGTCAGTTGATTCGGGGCACTAAACGTATGGAGATTATTGTTTCTTTTTTGGCTTTACTGGAACTGTTGAAGTCAGGAAAAGTGCATTGTGAACAAAGTTCGCAGAACGAGGAGATTTTTGTATTTCCTACAGAAAAAGCTTGGGAGTTTACTGAAGGGGAGTAAAATATGCTGTTTCGGGAAAGAGAAATTGCGGGAGTCGAAGCGCTGTTATTTGTTGCCGATAAACCTCTGACCAAGGAGCGTTTAGCAGAGATCCTTCAGTTAAGCAGTGAGGATATTGCTGAAATACTGTATGACCTTAAACAGCGCTACGCTGCACCTGCCAGCGGGGTTACCCTGATTGAAGTCAATGAAGGCTATAAGCTGGGAACCAAACCGGAGATGTCCGCTTATATAGAAACCCTTTACCATCAACCCGCCCAGGGACTGTCGGGAGCGGCTTTAGAGGTGTTGGCCATCATTGCCTATAAGCAACCCGTCACCCGGGGAGAAGTGGATTTTATCCGTGGGGTGCAATCCGATCGCTCCTTAGGGACGTTGGTGGAGAAAGGTCTTGTCAAAGATGTAGGACGCAAGGAAGGGCCGGGCCGGCCTATTCTTTACGGCACTACGGAACAGTTTCTGATTCATTTTGGGCTTAAATCCCTGGAGGAGCTGCCGGATCTGAATTTTGAGAGCATGCAGGAAGCGGCCCTGGCTGAAGAACTGTCCATGGGGGCCGGGGAGTTTGGGCAAGATAATGAGGATTGTGAGTAAACAAGGGAGTGTCGCAAAACTACGTTTTTATGTAGTGGCGATACTCCTTTTTCTAAATTCGTAAGCGATTACGAATTTAGGGTGCATAAATACCCCCTCTTAGGGCATCCTAAACTGTTAAGATGGCGTTCGGGGGGATAATGGTGCAGATTCTCGCTCTTCTGGTTGCGATGTTCATTTGGTTAATGATGATCCTGTGGATCAAAGCATCCTTGGATTTTCGTTATTCCCGCATTGAGGAAAATGACGATCTGGAAATTCATCTTTCCGCTCTGGGCGGTTTCTGGAAGTTTCGGCTCAGTATTCCGACGATTAAGCTGGAATGGGAAGAAGGCCCTAAAATTGCAGCGGAACAGGAAGCACAGGCCCCTACGGGTGAAACCAGGAAGGCTGTCCAGCAATTGAAAATGCGTTACTTCAAGAAGAGTTTTTTCTATGAGCTCTTTCCCAATATTCCTTCCTTGCTGATCGCCTTTACCCGTCTTAAAAAGAAGTTTTATCGGGGAATCCATTGCACAGAGTACGATTGGAAGATCGAATATGGCCATGAAAATCCTGCGGTGACGGCTTTGGTATCAGGGAGTTTCTGGGCAATGCTTGGCTATTCTATGGGAAGAATGTATAACCAGGTGACCATGGATGTTCAGGAACCGCGGATTATGGTGGTGCCTCAGTTTAAGAAGCCGGGTTTTCGCTGCGATATTCAAAGCAGCTTTAATTTGCGAATTGGCCATATCCTGTTGGTGGGAGCTGAACTGGCCAGGCTGATCTGGCGCAGAATCAGAAAATAGGGTGCGTCGCAGCGCTTAGAAAAACTTTAATGCATAGTTTTGGCGAAAAAAGACCATATTGTTATTATCAATGATTAAGTTTAAAGGGGTGGATAGCTATGGGGAATCATCCCATTGAAGCTTTAATGAAAAGTGCTATGGAAAGTATTCAAGCCATGGTTGATGTGAATACGATTGTCGGCGACCCGGTAGAGTCCCCGGACGGTTCGGTAATTATCCCTGTTTCCCGGGTGTGCTGCGGATTTGCCGCAGGTGGGAGTGAGTTTGCACCTCCTGAAGGGGACCGGGACGAAGGAGATAAAAAAGATCAAGCGGCCGCTTTCCCCTTTGGCGGCGGCAGCGGTGCCGGGGTGTCGGTGCAGCCGGTAGGATTCCTGGTGGTGGGACACGGTCAGATACGCCTGTTGCCCATTGATCACAATGTGGTGATCGATCGTCTGTTTGATGAGATTCCGAATTTAATGGATAAGATATCTAATATGGTGAAGAAGGATAAACCCAGCGATCAGGTAACCAAGGAAGATATCATTATCGTGGGAGAACACTAAGGTAAGAATTGATTTTTAGTTGATCTGTGGTTCTGAAGTAAAACTTATTGGCAGGAATTAAAAAACGGTAAGGTGATTTAAGCCACCTTGCCGTTTTTTCGGCTGAGCTAAACCCAATAGGGTTGGGCCTGTTTAAAATCGGCGACGTTGTCGATTTTGAACAGGCCTTTTATGAAGTTGAATGAAATATGTGAAATTTAATGCTATAATTAATACCGACTGTTGGTAGGGATGGGAGGAAAGACCGTGATAGACGCACGAATCATCGTGGTGGACGAGAAACGGTTGTTCCGTGAAGGACTTTGCAGAATGTTGTATCAGCTTTCTTGGGTATCCTCTGTTGTTGGCTATAATACAGTCGAAGAAGGCATAAAGGCAATTCATCAATATGAAGCAAATTTGTATATAATGAACCCGTTTGTGGGAGGAGAGGCCCAATATGCTTTTGTCAAAGAAATCCGAGCCCATAAGCCAGGAATTAAAATTGTACTGCTTACGGATTTCGACGATGCGGACAGCATATTGGATGCTACTCAGCAACATATCAACGGGTATTTTTCCAAGTCAATGGCATTTGACAAATTCGAAGTGTATCTGCACGAAGTGATGGAAGGAAAGTATAGGCTAAGCGAAGCACTGGGTTCTCTGTTGTTTGAAAGGCTCGTGAAAAAGAACAGTGCAGATGATTTAACAGCTCGTGAAAAAGTTATCTATCAGATGATGCGCAAAGGATATACCAACAAAGAAATTGCCAAGCAGCTTTCCATCTCAACCAATACGGCGAGAAACCATGTCAGCAGCATTATGCACAAGCTCAATATTTCCAGCCGCTATCGAATCCCGGAGAGTCAGGAGGATTAAATACTGCAAATTCGGATAGATAGATTTTTTATAAACTGGAAGTAAATACATTATGGAGGTAAATACCATTATGATAGATCATCATTCTGTAGGAGAAGAATTCAATCTTTATCCAAAGACGGAAAAAGAAGCAATGGAGCAATGTATCATTGTCAATCGGATTCTGGCCAATGAGGGAATTCTGGATGTATTGGGACATATCAGTGTGCGCAATCCGGTTAAGGGAGATACCTTTTTTCAGGCCTGCCGCAGCTTTCCGGGAGATGTGACCAGAGATGATATTCTGGAAATTGATTTGGAAGGGAATATCGTTTCTGAAAAAAAGAAGTCATTGTACAGAGAAGTGGGCAGTCATGCGGTGATTTTTGCAGCCAGACCGGAGGTCAATGCCATTTGCCACAGTCACTGTGACGACTGGCTGCCTTATGTCTGCACGGATACGCCCATGCGCCCAATCATTCATGAGGCATGTATGTTTGTTGAGGGAATTCATACTATGAAACGGGAACAAGATTGGGAAAGCTGTATGCTGCAAAAGGAAGAGTATCCTAATCTGCTGGAAGCGCTGGGAAACCGGCGGGCAGTATTCATCAAAAATCACGGCGCAATTTTGGTTGATGATTCTCCGATCCATCTGGTGGCAGCTTGCATATTCCTCCGGAAAAACGCCATAGCATTTTACAAGTCGAGCTTGATCGGAGAACCGGTCTATATTGATGCCGAGGCGGCCTTAAGATCCGCTAAAGAAATTTTATTGGAAGGTGTCGCAGAGCGGATTTGGAAGTATTGCTTACAAAGAGTCAGACGCAATATGCCGGACTTATATTGGTGAGGATCCTGTTGCTTGGGTAAAATTAGGCTTTTGCCTGCAGGTTGAGACGTTTCTATGATGGGAACGTCTTTTTATTTTATCCTTTTGCTTATGATTAGTGATTTCGCACAAAGCAATGTGAAACGGTATGAATGTACTAGTTCATATAGTACGATTATACACTTACTGTACAATTGTCCGGTGAGTTTTAAGAAAATATAATAAGTTACAACAATAACAAACAATCAGGAGTTGGACAGGATGGAAGAAAAATAGCATGAAAAAGTAAGAAAGGAGTGCTTGTTCAACGCCGGCAGCCGGGTTAGCTGTTGCAACCGGCTGATCCCAATCTATTTTGTCATGACCAGCCAATGTTTTTCAAGGTGAAAATATCAATCAGAGAGGAAGTGCCCAGTATGCAGCTCAACCGTTACGCAAAAATTGTTTCTCCAACCAGCCACAAGGAATTTGACCGCCGCCATGGGGCAGTCCAGGCAAAGATGAAGGAAAAAGGAATCGAAGGGATTCTGCTTTATGGCAGCTATATCCGCCAGTGTGGTGCCATCCGCTATTTCGTTGACTTTCCAACCGGCGGCACCAATGGCTTATATGCTATTATGCCGGATGAAGGCGGTCTTGCCCTCTTTGGCCATGGCCATGTTAACAGTACGACGATTCCCAAGGAATTAGCCTACAGAGTGGATATTAACTTTGGCTACCCCTATGCGGGTATCGCCGGTTTTACCCTGCCTCATATTTTCGACGAAGTTGTCAAGTATGTAAAGAAGCGCAATATGAAGCGCATCGGCCTGTATCGTACGGGGATGCTTCCTTATGATTTTGTCAGGACGATTGCGGATAACATTCCCGGTGTTGAATTGGTACAGGTGGATGACATGCTGGATGAAATTATGGCTGTTAAGTCGGAAGAAGAACTGGAAATCTGCCGCTATGTCTGCAAGGTCCACGATCAGATTTATGCTGCGCTGCCTGTTTTGGTGCGCCCCGGCAAGAGAGAAAAAGATCTGACCAACGAAATCCAGAAGATTGCCACGGATCTGGATTGCGAAGGTCTGAATATTATGATCGGCGCCGGAAATCCCATGGCCCATCATCAGCATTACTTCTTTCAGAATAAAGTCATTCAGGAGAACGACTATATTGATCTGCTGGTTGAAGTCAGCGTTGCCGGCGGCTACTATGGTGAGCTGTCCAGGATGTGGTCCTTAAGTGAGCCGGATGAAGAAATGATCGAACTGAACAAACACTCCATGGAAGTTCAGGACATTCTGGCTGCAGCAGCCCGGCCGGGGGTTCCCGCTGCCAAGCTGATGGAGATCTTGCATGATTATCAGAAAGAACACGGCTATAAGCTGGAAGACAGATTTTTCGGTCATAGCCAGGGTCTCGACTTAACCCAGCGCCCCCTCTACGCTTATGATGAAAATATGCTGCTCCAGGAGAATATGTTCATTTCCATTCACCCAGCCATGGAAAACAGCCATATGTGGGCCTTCAATACGGATAATTACATCATCACCAAAGAGGGAGCTGTCCGTGTGAATCAGACACCGAGAGGCATTTTTCGAGTCTAATCTGAAAAGTCAATGGATTAATAAAGGAGGATATGTATGGTCACTTCTATTCCTTCCATATCATTACTTTTGGGTGCTTTTTTCGTGGCTGCTATTGTTATTGCCTTCGTAAAAAAGGTCAATATTGGTGTCCTCGGCCTGGCTTTTGCTGTCTTGTTGGGATTGTTGACAGACCTGAAGTGGAAGGATCTTCCGGGTGCATTCCCAACCACTGTGGTCCTGACGATTTTCTCCGTTACTCTGTTCTTTGGCTTCTTTGCTGAAAACGGTACGATTCAGTACCTGGCAAATAAGTTTCTATGGAAATTCCGCAATACTCCGAAGCTGATTCCCTTTGCCTTCTATCTTCTGGGTATCCTGCTGGCTGCCCTGGGCGGCTGCGATATGGTGGTATTCACTGCGGCGGTTGCATTTCCCGTTGGGAAGTCCATCGGCATGAAGGGTCAGCATGTCGGTGTCTGCGCTATGTTGGGTTCCATGGCCGGTTCCTTTCTGCCCTGGTCTCTCCATGGCTCTACGGCCAAGGCGATTATTGAGACCATGAACGATGGTAAGTGGGCGCATGTAGCCAACACCATCAGCTGGGGAACCTTCTTCTCAGCCTTTGCAATATATTTGGTCATTATCCTAATTTACTATTTTGTCTTTAAGGGCCACAAGCTGAGCGGCCAAGCGGAAATGGAAGAACCCGCAGCGGCCACTCTGATACAAAAAAAGAGCCTTGTGATCATCCTGGGTGCATTCTTCCTGATTGTTGTTGTGCCTGTTCTGACGAAAATGATTGGCGGTTCATTCCTGACCACAATCAACCGTTTCAGCAGCGTCGCTCCTGTTTGTATCGTTGGCGCAGTCGTCAATATGCTGATGAATATCGGGGATGACAAAGCTGTTTTGAAGAAAAGAATTCCCTGGAATACACTGGCTATGCTGTGGGGCATGGGCATCCTGCTTGGTTTGGGCGCTACGCTGGGTGTGAATAAGTACTTGGGCGAACTGGCTGAGCATATTCCGACCGGCATGGTTCTGGTTTCCTTCCTCCTGATTGCAGGCGGCCTGAGCCTGTTCTCCAGCTCCTTGAGCGTTGTTTACCCCTTGCTTCTGCCCATCGCCGGCGTCGTTGCTCCTAACCTTGGCCTTAATCCGGTGGCAATTATGGCTGCCATTATCATTGGCTCCGCAACGACGGCCATGAGCCCTCTGTCTACCGCAGGCGGCCTGCTGTTGTCCAGCTGCCCGGATGAGGTTTATGACAACAGTATGATGTTTAACAATATGTTTATCATGGCGGTTATCACCATGGCCTTGTTGGCTGTTGCAGGTGCCGTTGGTATGATTGGCCTGTGGGGGACCCTGCATCTGTAAAAAACATAGCGGACTGAAAATATTGGATGATGTCCCCGGTCATACCCGGCGGGACGGAAATGACTCCGCCCTGCCGGGTTACCGGCTGGGCAGGAAAGGCAGGAAAACTGTATGGCCCATACCGTTTATATCTCGGATGATTATGATCTGCAGGAGACCATGGATAATATCAGTGCCAGGCTGAGTGAACGCGGTATCCGTGTAATCCGCGGACCCAAGACCATTAAGGGGAAAAAGCTGGTCATTCCTCCGGAGGAATATGAAAAGTACTTCGCAGATGTGGAGGTAGCTTTGTTCAGTTCCCGTTCTGTCTGTCCGGCAGAACTGATCCGTTGCGCACGAAAACTGAAGGGTCTGGTCTGCCCGACCATCGGCACAGATAGTCTGGACATGAAGACAGCCAATGAACTGGGCATTATTGTCGGCAATGGGGCGTGTCCGGAAAATTATATCGGAATGGCTGAGGCCAATGTTCTGCTGACCCTGATGCTGATGTATAACCCGAACAAATCCATGGAAATTGTGCAGAAGAACCTGCTCAAGCCGGTGGAATCCCAGCACTGGGCCCGTTTGCTTTGGCAAAAGACGGTGGGTGTGATCGGCTTTGGCCGTATTGGCAGGGCCTATATTGAGCGGCTGAAAGGTTTTGATCTCCGTATTTTGGTATATGACCCCTATGTTAAGGCGGAAGCAATCCCAGCCTATGCTCAGATAACCGACCTGGACACCCTGCTGAGGGAAAGCGATCTGGTTAATGTGTTTCTGCCGGTCAACGAGGAGACACGGGACCTGGTCAATGATCAATTCCTGAGCAAGATGAAACCAACCGCCTACTTTATCAATACCTCCAGAGGCCAGATTGTTGATGAAGATGCCCTTTGCCGGGCTTTACGGGAAAAGCGGATTGCCGGGGCGGCTTTGGATACCTTTAAGGTAGAGCCCCTGCCTCTGGACAGTCCGCTCCGGGAATTCGGCAATCTGATTCTGACCCCCCATTTAATCGGTCACACCCTGGAAAATCAACTGGCCTTTGCCGATATAGGGGTAGAAAATATCACCAGGATTCTCAACGGTGAGCTGCCGCTGTACTGCGTCAATCCTCAGACGGAACAGCGGTGGCGCGAGCGCTTAGCCACGCTGGCCTGAGAACCAATAACAAAGGAAAGGAGCCGGTCTATGTATACCTTTGAACGGGATAAAATGCGGTTCCCGATCTCGGATGGGGAGCTTGAGCGCCGCTGGGCTTTGGTAAGGGCCGCCATGAAAGCAGAGAACGTGGATATTCTGGTCATGCAGAACGACCATCAATACCGCAGCGGCATGGTTCGCTATTTTACGGATATCGGCAGTCTGTCAAATCCGGTAACGGTCGTTTTTCCATACGATGATGAAATGACCCTGATCGTGAGATTCGCCACGAAATTCGTCATCTCTTAAGCGACCTGGGAAGCGAAGAGCAGCTGATCATGATTGGTTCTGCACCCCTAGGAGAAAGGGCCGGACATAACGGGCACTTTTTCCAGAACCGCAGGATAGAAAAAGGCGACCAGGTCTTTATTATGCTGGAACCCAATGGCCCGGGCGGCTATTGGACGGAACTCAGCAGAACCTGGGTGCTGGGCGAGCCGTCCAAAGATCTGCTGGATGTCTGGGCAGATGGCGTCAAAGCACAAGCTTATACAGCTTCTCTGCTTGTTCCGGGAAATACGGGCGCTTCTATTTATCAGAAATACAATGAGTATCTCACTGAACTGGGCTATGAAAAAGAGACCAGAATTCATGCCCATGGTCAGGGCTACGATTTGATGGAACGTCCCGGCATACGGGGAGAAGACCCCATGCCGATCCAACTGCATATGAACATTGCCATCCATCCTACGTTAGCCAGGAATGGTGCCTATATATCCGTTACCGATAATTTCCTGGTCACTGCAAATGGTCCGGAACGTCTGCATCAATTTCCCCAGGAAATTATGATCATCGACTGACGAGTCGTAGGGGTGTCAAACTGGGGACTATTTCTATCAAGGTAGTCCCATTCTTTTTAGCCCTTTACCCGTAAAAAGACAAGTCTCTACAGCAAGGCAGAAATACTAAAGCCCCTGTTGATCGATTCACATAGATGTGCCTGATATCTTGGAAGGTATCGCTGATTGAATATAAAAAGGAGGGCGGACCATGAGCAATTTGCAAGTGACGATGGCCTGTACATATCTTACGGTAACAGCTGTTCATCACCGGAAAAAAGCACTTCACCTTTGCCGTTCATAATAATGATATCCTCTTTGCGAAGAACTGCATGTTGTGTACCTGCCTCCGAAACCTCTTCCACAATTAAGTCCAGAATAGCGTTGAGCGTCTCTTCTTTCAGCCCTTGCTCCACAGCCAGAGTAATGGCGCAGGAAAGGATATCAGCAGCATCCCCACCTGGTTCAGTCCCTAAGTGAATACGTACCTTGTCACGGTCTGTTGCCATTTTATCAGCGATTAGCTCTTCCAGAAGGGTTTGTTTTTCAAGTATCCAACGTAAATCTTCTTCATTCATGCTCATAAAGGGAGGTATAACTTTACTTTGTCCATTGGGCAAAACTTCAGTCATTTCCACTTTAACCCCTGGTACTTTCGCCGGCTGTTTTAGTATAAAACCGACAGCAAGAAATAGAATAATGCACAGGATAGAAAGGATTACTTTTGTCGATTTCTTCATTGAACCGATATCGATGCCACAACTAAAAACTGTTTATTTTTTTTCATGCTAAACCCTCCCAATATCTTTATTCATCCTGTGAAAACCTATTTTATTTTATTATTCTGTAATTTCCCTTAAAAGTAAATATTAATAATATCGACTAAATTATACATTAATACTGATAATCCTCCCAAAGTCATACTACAAAGGAAAAGCTAGCCGTGTAGGTTGGCTTCAGGAGATTACGCCCGAGGGTACGTTGTGCAGCACATGTGAAAAACGGGACCTGTCCCTTTGATTCATCTTGATTCAAGGTCTAAATCCCTTCCTGACCACATAGATATGGACTTAGGGAGGGGAGGACATGGTCAATGCCATCTGGTTGTTTATGCTGGTTACGGGCATTATCGTGGCTGCCCTGAATGGGAGGATAGACACGGTCACAGAATCAGCGATGAAAGCGGCAGAATTGGGTGTGGAGACAGCTTTTGGCCTGATTGGAGTCATGAGCCTTTGGCTGGGACTCATGAAGCTGGCAGAGGAAGCAGGCTTTGTAAGAGCCTTAGCCCGTTTTTTTGGACCGGTGATTCGCCGGCTTTTTCCTACCATTAGGGAAGACAGCCCAGCCCTGGGGGCGATCATTTTAAACCTGAGCGCCAATGTTCTGGGATTGGGGAATGCTGCCACACCTTTTGGGCTGAAGGCCATGCAGGAGCTGCAAAAGGAGAACCCTAACCCGGATACGGCCAGCCCGGCTATGATCACCTTTCTTGCTTTAAATACCTCCTGTATTACCTTGATTCCGGCCACCATCATAGCAGTGCGGCTGAAGGCCCAATCGGTTCATCCCACGGAGATTATCGGTCCGACAATTTTTGCTACAGGGTGTGCCATGACGATCGCCATCCTGGTGGATTATCTGATTCGGCGGAGGTCAAGACCATGAGCTTTATTGCAGAAATCTCCCGTTGGGCCATTCCTTTGCTGCTTTTGTTTATCCCTTTAATTGCTTTTCTGCGCGGAGTACCTGTGTATGAATCTTTCGTCACAGGAGCGGAAGAGGGCTTTAAAACGGCCATCAAAATTCTGCCTTTTCTGGTGGGGATGCTGGTCTCCATCCGTATTTTTGTGGATTCAGGTGCCTTAGAGATTCTTGCCGGATTATTGCAGCCCATCTTTACGATCTTTGGCCTGGATTCCGATCTCACGGCGATTATACCTCTGGCGGTCATGCGCCCCCTAAGTGGTTCAGGAGCTTTGGGAGTGGCGACTCAATTGATCAATCAGTATGGACCGGACTCCTTCATTGGCCGTTTAGCCTCCACTCTGCAGGGGAGTACGGACACCACCTTTTTTGTCCTGACCGTCTATTTCGGTTCGGTAGGAATCAAAAAATACCGCTATGCTTTGAAGCTGGGCCTCATGGCGGATCTGATCGGGCTGATCGCTTCTCTGTGGATTGTCCATAGGATGTTTTATTAAAGCAGTTCATGAGCATACTAAGGAGGATAAGGAGGCCTTAGTATGCTTTTTGTTGTGTTGCCCGCTTACAATGAGGAGGCAGGTCTGCAACCGCTCCTTGATGATATAAGCAAGGCCTGTCAGGGGATTCCCCTGCAAATCATTGTCGTTAATGACGCCAGCACGGATCATACCCTGCAGATTGCCCGGGATTATGCCCTGAGCAACCCGGCGGTTCAGGTTCTGTCCCATACCCGGAACAAAGGGCTGGGGGGCAGCTTGATGACAGGGTTTAAGCACGTCTTTGCCCAGAGGAGAATGTTAGGGGAACAGTCCGGTGAATGGATAGGGCATGATGATGTTATCCTGACGATGGATGCCGATAATACTCATCCGGCGGAACGCATTCCGCTTATGGCGGAGCTGATTCAGCAAGGGGCGGATCTGGTCGTGGCCTCGCGCTATGCTCCCGGCGGCAAGCAATACGGTTTGAACCCACTGCGGCAGGTTCTCTCCTGGGGAGCAGGGCAAGTCATGACCGTGTTTTTTCCTGTGGAGGGACTGAGGGACTATTCCTGCGGGTACCGGGCTTATCGTGCTTCAGTCTTAGAGAGCGCTTACATAATCTATGGGGAAGAGCTCATTGAAAGTCGCAGCTTTGCCGGAATGGTGGAGCTTTTAGTGAAGGTAGCCAACTATTGTGGGGAGATTAGGGAGATTCCCTTCGACTTACATTATGAGAAGAAACAAGGAAAAAGCAAAATGAAAATCTTAGCCACGATTATGGGTTATTTTGCTTTAATCCTGCGCTTAAAGAAGGAAAAATGGGGTTGGGTGGAATGGGTAGGCGAGTAAATGGCATCTTAGTTCTTATTTTGATTTTGGGAGCGGTGCTGCGCTTAAAAGGAGTCACCAATCCCTATCTGGATGATCAGGGCTGGCGGCAGGCAGATACAGCAAGTATGGCTTTGAATATGCTGGGACATCTGGGGGATTTCCCTGATGTCCTTTTTCCTATGCTTAATTATGATGGAGCAGGCCCCCAGCCTGTGGAACTGGAGTTCCCATTCTTTCCCTACCTTCTGGCCTGGACTTGGACCTGGTTAGGCTGGCAGGATTTATGGGGGAGATTATGGGGAATTTGCTTCTCCCTGCTTACCATCGGCGGAATCTATCAATTTGGCAAGCTGGCTTTATCCGGGAGAGCAGGCTTATGGGCTGCAGCTTTTTATGCCTTCCTTCCTTTAACCACTTACTATGGCAGGGTAGTTATGCCGGAGCCTGTGGCTCAGGCCTTCAGCATCTGGGCTTTAGTCGCCATAGTGTCCTGGCGGAACAAGCCGACCCGGAGGCATTTGCTGGGGGCTTCAATTCTGATGGCGGGGGCGGTTTTGGCTAAGCTGCCTCAATTGATGATTTTTCCGGTGGCCTTGCTGCTGGGCTTTTATCCATTGCGGAGAAAGATCGGGAAACTGCCCGTCTACAGCTTTTTATCTTTAGTTCTTCCTATGCTATACTATAGCTGGGTTCATTTCGGGGCGGGGGAGGCCAGTCAATTTGTCTCGGGGATCCTGTCCCATCAGGTTATAGAAGGCTCCACAGGCTATGGGGAAATTCTTTATAAAAACTTAAAATCCGGATTGGGTTTGCCGCTGCTCTTGGCCTTAATGGGAATAGCCCTGATGATTCAAAAGAAAGCTTTCCAAAAAGAAGGGCATCTTGCTCTGCTGTTGTGGGCCGGGATCAGCAGTGTCTATCTGGTGGTCATCTGCCTGAGGATTCCTCTGGATTATTATCTGATTCCCTTAGCCTTGCCGATCGTGCTGTTGGCTGGATATGCCCTGGATGTCTGGGGCGGGGATAGGGAAGGGAATGGCGTTCCTGCTTTTGTGGTGGGAATAGTCTTGATTGGCTTGCTTTGGGTAAACCAAACCTTATATTATGGGTCGAAATATCAATGGAATGAGGAGCTTCTTACCCAGGCTCAGTGGCTTCGTCAACACACAGAAGCCGATAGTGTGTTGGTTTTAAGCGGTCCTCAGCCCATGACCTTATATTATTCCCAACGCTATGGCTATCGCCTAATCCGTGATGACTCACAAGCCTGGGAGGATTTGCAGGAGATGCCCGGGGATTATTTGGTTGCTCTTCCCGACTCCCGGGGGGAGGATTTTTGGCAGCGAGTAGAAAGTGCTTACGCTCAGGTCGGCCCCGGCGTATATCAATTGAACGGGAAATAATAAGCTTTTAGGAGCGATTGAATTTGAACAGAAATAATGAACGGGGTAGGCCAAGGCAGGAAGAACGCTTGCAAAAGGTCCTGGCCCAGGCCGGGATCGCTTCCCGCCGGCATGCTGAAGACATCATTGTCCAGGGGAGGGTTCAGGTCAACGGAGAAGTCATCCGGACCTTGGGAACTAAGGTCGTGTCCACGGATCGGATCGTCGTGGACGGCCGGCCCCTTTCCATTCCTCAGAATGACTATGCCTATTATCTATTGCACAAACCCACCGGGTATATCACCAGTGTTACCGATCCCCAAGGCAGAAAAACCGTGATGGAACTCATGCCAAAAATCCCCCGGAGAGTCTATCCGGTGGGCCGCTTGGATTATGATACCTCAGGACTGCTTCTTCTCACCAACGATGGGGATTTAGCCCACCGTTTAATGCATCCTTCCTATGGTGTGGAAAAGACCTACCGGGTAGAGGTGGGGGAGAAGATACCGGAACAAGCCTTAAAGCGTTTGGAAAAAGGAGTTCTTCTGGAAGATGGCAAAACAGCCCCAGCCCGTATCAGAGAAGTTTCTCCAAAGGGCCAGGGCTCTCTGCCAACCTATGAGATTACCATTCATGAGGGGCGGAATCGTCAGGTACGACGAATGTTTAAAGCCGTAGGTTTTCCATTAAGCACCTTAAAGCGGCTGCGTTTTGGCCCCTTGGAGTTGGACCCGTCTCTGGCACCGGGGGCATTCCGCACCCTGTCCAAAACAGAAATCCAATATTTGCGCCGGGCGGTAAAGCTTACTTAGCTCATGGGGCAGAAGCGCTAATGGGGCATATGCAAGGCGTGATCAAGGGACTTATTCCATTTTTCAATGTCCCGCCCGCCAAATTTTTGCAGGGCATTGGCCACAGAATTGACCTTTTCCTGCTCAGTGGTGATCAGAACAAGAAAATGCCCTGTTCTTACCTCATATTCATAATGACGGGCGCGCTCAGGACTGAGGCCATAGCTTAACAAAGCTTCCACTAAGCCTTGCCCATGGGGACGGTGGAGAAGGTCATTGGCCAGGGGGCCGGCTGCCACACATTCCCCCAGATTGGGAATATCCATAGGCGGAGCTTGAACCAACCAAGCGTTAAAACGGTCAAAATTAATTTCCGGCGGTACAAAAGCCAGCTCGTTGGCAATCTCTTCTTTGATATCACCTTGATGAAGATAACCGGCCCGGACAATAACCGAAATATTGCTGTTGGCTAAGGATTCCCCTTGGATTTCTTCTACAGCTTCTTTGGTTTGTTGGGGCCCTTTAAATACAGCAAGAATCGTTCTGCTCATTTTTATCCCCCTTCATGATTTTTGTTAGTATATCCATTGAACGGGACTTCATTCAGGGGATTCAACCCCCGCGGAAAGTCAGTCAGGTTAATTTAATGTAAACAGCGCGCTTCACACGAAGAGGAGAAGGAGAATGCGAAACCTTGCCGAATAAAGAGGTAAACTTGATAGTTCAAGAGCAGCGGATGGACACCATCAGGGGTTTAGGCGTTAGTATATTTATTAAAAGATTGATTAATAGAACATGACTAAGTGTGGCAGGGAGATGAAGAATGAAAATTCGTATTGGAAATGAAGTGCTGACAGAACATATCCGGGCCAGAATCCGTTTGGATTTTCGTGGAGAAGGGAAGAGCGGGCGTTTTATATTCGGAGGGAAAACCCAGGAAGAAATAGCTGAACAGGTCCGTGAGCAGGAAGTCGCCTTACTGAGAAATGTACCCATGCAGGGAATATTCCTTGAAGACATCGACGTGAGCCTTGATTTGTATACCGTCACTGAATCCGATGGCCGGCGCAAACGGGAGGTGGCTTACGCTCCTATTATCTTAACATTAAGGCTGGAGAACCTGGATGATCTGCTCCCTTTCACGATCAAACCGGAATTCCGTAAAATTGAATTTCTCAGCCCGGAGAACCTGCAGATTCACCGGCTGGATGTGGAACGGCTTTTCTTTCGGGTCAGCCAGTCTATCCAGGAGGAAGTTAAAAAAGCAGAATTGCGCTTTCAGTAAATTAAAACCCAGTTGAGGACTGGGTTTATTTTTTTGCTTATTTTGGCGACTGTGTATGATATTTTCTCAAGAATTGCTAATAATAACCTTTGTACATGGCTATTCAACAAGTATCTTAAAAAAGAAAGGTGGAATTTATACATGCCTTGGACTCAAAACTATTCTGCTTTGGGAGGAAGTATAGCCCTGACAGCTTTGGTTGTCTCCATCCCTATTTTCTTCCTCTTATGGGCACTGGCCATTAAACGTATGAAAGGACATATTGCGGGTATGTCGACCCTGCTCATTACCCTGGTCATTGTTGTCCTTGTCTACAAGATGCCGATCTCCATCGCTCTTTCAGCAAGCCTTTATGGAATTCTTTATGGGCTATGGCCGATTTCCTGGATCGTGGTTACCGCAGTGTTCTTATATAATTTAACCGTTGAGGCCGGCCAATTCGATGTCATTAAAGGCTCTATTTCCTCAATTTCCAATGACCGGCGGATCCAGGCTTTATTGGTGGCATTCTGTTTTGGGGCTTTTTTAGAAGGAGCTGCCGGGTTCGGTGCACCTGTGGCTATCTCAGCCTCGATTCTGATCGGTTTAGGCTTTAACCCACTTTATGCAGCAGGACTTTGCTTAATTGCCAACACGGCACCTGTTGCCTTTGGTGCCATTGGCGCACCAATTATCGCAGCGGGTGCAGTCACCGGCATGGGGGATTTTGTCATTTCCCAGGCTATAGGACGTCAACTTCCTTTCCTGTCGGTGATCATCCCTATCTATCTGGTGGTGCTTATGTCCGGTTGGAAAGGAGCCAAGGAAGTTCTTCCGGCAGCCCTTGTGGCAGGGATCACCTTCGCCGTTGCCCAGTGGTGGTCCTCTAACCATCTGGGTGCCTATTTGCCGGATATTATCTCTTCGTTGTTCTCCTTGATTGCCCTGACCCTGTTCCTGCGTGTATGGAAGCCCAAAAATAACTGGCGCTTCCCTCATGAAGAAGGTAAAGAGGATAACGTGGTTGCGCAAAGATTTACGACAGGGCAGATTATCAAAGCCTGGTCGCCTTTTGCTATACTCACTGTCTTGGTGGGAATTTGGGGAACCCCCGGGTTCAAGACCTGGGCTACCAATGCCGGGCTTTACGTCAATATAGCTCATTGGCCGGGATTGGATGGGCTGGTCTATAAGGCGGCTCCCATTGTCGCCAAGCCCACCGTCTATGCAGCAGCCTATAAATGGGATTGGTTTTCTGCCGCCGGGACAGCCATTTTAATCTCTGCCATCATCTCCATGTTCATTCTCGGGGTTAGCCCCGGAAGAGCCTGGAAGGTCTTTGTCAAGACACTTAAACAATTAACCTTTGCGATTATCAATATTGCTTCGGTTCTGGGGTTCGCCTACTTAGCCAACTATTCGGGGCTGTCCTATACCTTGGGTCTGCTCTTTGCTTCGACAGGTTCCCTGTTCCCCTTCCTGTCTCCTGTCTTGGGATGGCTGGCCGTGTTCCTCACCGGTTCGGATACCTCGGCCAACGCCTTGTTTGGTAAATTGCAGCAGGTCACCGCCGAGCAGATCGGGGTTAATCCGGTCCTGACTGTGGCGGCCAACAGCTCCGGCGGGGTTGTGGGCAAGATGATTTCACCCCAGTCCATTGCGGTGGCGGCAGCGGCCACATCTCTGGTGGGGAGGGAGTCAGAGCTGTTGCGGTTTACCCTCAAGCATTCCCTGATTCTACTGCTCGTCATATGTATTATGATTACTCTGCAGGCCTATGTGGTTCCGGGAATGATTCCGGTGATCACGGCAGGGCCGTAAAGGAAAATGTTATATATAATTAAACCAAGATTGTCTGAAGGGAAGGGGAGCCATCTCCTTCCTTTTCTATTGAGAACTTATTAAAGATTCCAAATTGAAATTCTATTCGACATAGTAAGTGAATTTATTCTCTTAGTTGCTTTTCTATTGCAAATGATGCGAATTTAACATACAATTACCCCTGGAGGTCAGACCAGAATCAAGTAAAATTCTTGGTCCGACCATTAAAATTGGCTTAGTTGGCCTGACCATACTATGATAGGAGGAATTAAACAGAAGATTATAAAAAATAAGAATATTTAAATCAAATTAACAAACGCACATTATTCTGAAAGGGGATTTAACTCATGCCATGGACACAGGATTACGCAGCACTTGGCGGTAGCCTTGGCTTAACTGCACTTGCTGTTTCAATTCCTATCGTATTTTTATTTTGGGCTTTAGCCGTAAAAGGTATGAAAGGGTATGTCGCAGGACTGATTACCCTTGCTATAAGCATTGTGGATGTTATTATTGTTTATAAAATGCCGGTGACTCTGGCTCTTTCTGCTACGGCATATGGTATGCTTTATGGACTCTGGCCTATTGCCTGGATCGTTATTACCGCCGTTTACTTATACAATTTGACGGTCGTGTCCGGTCAGTTTGACATTATTAAAAGTTCTATCGCTTCTATTTCCGATGACCGCCGTCTTCAGGCTCTTATTGTCGCCTTCTGTTTTGGAGCTTTTCTGGAGGGTGCCGCCGGCTTCGGTGCTCCTGTAGCTATTACCGGTGCACTGCTCATCGGTCTCGGTTTTGACCCCATCAAGGCAGCCGGACTTTGCCTGATTGCCAATACCGCTCCTGTGGCCTTCGGTGCCATCGGTGCGCCCATCATCACCGCAGGTGCAGTCACCGGCATGGGCGACTTTGTTATCTCCCAAGCCGTAGGCCGCCAGCTTCCTTTCCTCTCCGTCATCATTCCTCTCTACCTTGTTATTTTGATGGCCGGTTGGAAGTCTGCTAAAGAAGTTATGCCCGCTATTCTTGTCACCGGTGTATCCTTTGCGGTAGCCCAATGGTGGTCTGCCAACTATCTGGGTGCCTATCTCCCCGATATCATCTCTTCTTTGTTCTCCTTGGTGTGCACTACAGTCTTCCTGAGATTCTGGAAGCCTAAAACCGTATGGCGTTTCCCTCATGAGAGAGGTACCAAAGAACCTGAAATTAAGAAATACACCGGAGGTCAAATTGCCAAAGCATGGTCTCCTTTCGTTATTCTTACTGTCATGGTGACCATCTGGGGAACACCCTCTTTCAAAACCTTCATTCTTGATAAACTGCATCTTGTTCTGAAATTCAGCTGGCCCGGTCTTGACGGCCTGATCTATAAAGCAGCTCCCATCGTGGCTAAGCCTGCCGTCTATGAAGCCATCTTCAAATGGGATTTCCTGTCCGCCGGAGGTACGGCCATTCTCATCGCTGCTATTATCAGCACCATCATTTTAGGAATCAAACCCTCCACAGCGGTCAAAGTTTTCGGTGATACCCTGAAGCAATTGATGTATCCCGTTATCAATATTTCGGCAGTACTTGGCTTTGCCTACCTGGCCAACTACTCCGGCCTTTCCTATACCCTAGGATTATTCTTTGCTTCCACCGGTGCTTTCTTCCCTGTTCTTTCTCCAGTATTAGGTTGGTTAGGGGTATTCCTTACCGGTTCCGATACCTCGGCTAATGCTCTCTTTGGTAAACTGCAACAAGTTACCGCAGAGCAGCTGGGCATGAATCCTGTACTCACTGTGGCAGCTAACAGTTCCGGTGGTGTGGTAGGCAAAATGATCTCGCCTCAATCCATCGCCGTGGCCGCCGCCGCCACCACTTTAGTCGGCCGTGAGTCCGAGCTCTTCAAATTTACAGTGAAACACTCACTGGCTATGTTGGCAGCTGTCATTGTGATTATTTGTCTGCAAGCTTATGTGGTACCCGGCATGATCCCGGTTATTGCTGATGCCGCTGCCTTCCTCCATTAAGATTGAAGCATATATAGAGTGGACAACTTATTTCAAATAAGTTATATTAAAAATATTATGAATCAATAATGGGAAGTAGTTAAACTACTTCCCATCTCTTTCTATAGTGGAGGGTAGCATGGATTTAAAACCTATCAAAACGAAGAAAATATACGAGGAAATTATCGAGCAGATACGGGTATTGGTGGTTAAAGGGGATCTGAAACCGGGGGATCGCCTGCCATCGGAGCGGGATTTGGCGGTGCGTCTTAATGTCAGCCGTGCCTCTGTTCGCGAAGCCCTTAGTGCTTTGGAAATGATGGGGCTCTTGGAGATTCGCAGCGGCGAAGGAACCTATATTAAGAAAATCAATTTAGATTCGGTTGTGACACCTTTAACATGGGTGTTGAGCATGGAGAAAGACACCATTCTGGAACTGCTTGAAGTTCGCAAAATGCTGGAGGGCCAAACTGTAACTCTAGCTGCCAAGAGAGCGACTTCCGACGATCTGCGTGAGCTGGAAGGGGCGCTGAAGGCGATGCATGACGATGTGCAAACCGGTCAATTGGGAGAAGAAGCGGATCTGCGCTTTCATTATGCCGTAGCCAGAGCCAGCAAAAATAAGATCCTGGTCAGGCTGATGAATGCTATATCCGATACCATGCACCAGTCCTTAAAGGCCAGTCGGGTGCGCCTTTATGAAGAGCATGCCACACCGGAAATTTTATATAAGGAACATGTTCTCATCCTGGACGCTATTCAGATGAAAAATGATGAACAAGCCCGTCAGTATATGTTGGAGCATTTGGCGGGAGTTGAGAGACGGCTTATGAATTATTACTCCAGTAATAATGTGTAGGGAAATTAGCCGGCGGGTTTTATTTTAATTTAAATAATAGGTTCAGAATTGAGAAATTTGTTTTAATTGACAGAAAATAGTGCTGGTCAATGCAGAGTTGTTCATGATAAACTTAAGTAGTATATTGAGGGCTATGCTTAAGGAGAGAGTAGAAGTTGGAGCTTAAACCGATTAAGACACGAAAAATTTATGAAGAAATCGTCGAGCAAATTCGTGAACTGGTGGCCCGCGGAGAGCTTAAACCCGGTGATCGACTGCCTTCAGAACGGGATTTGGTGGAGCGCCTCAAGGTGAGCCGCGCTTCGATTCGGGAAGCTCTCAGCGCCTTGGAATTGATGGGACTGCTTGAGGTGCGCAGCGGCGAGGGGACCTTCGTTCGTAAATTGCGTTCCGAATCGGTAGTGGCGCCTTTAGCGTGGATGCTTACCATGGAGAAGGGAACCGTGCTTGAGTTGCTGGAGATTCGGAAAATTCTTGAGGTCCAGGCTGTAGGGATGGCGGCTGAACGTGCCGAATCAGAGGATATAAGAGAATTATCGGCGGCCTTGGATCGCTTGCAGGACGATTTACACAGTCCTACTTCTGATGGCTCTTCAGACCATCGATTTCATTACGCCATTACCCGGGCGACCAAGAATAAGATTATGATCCGGCTTATGGACACCATATCGGATCTTATGAAATATAGCCTTAAGGCGAGCCGTTCGAAGCTTTATGAAGGCAAATACACTCCGGCCCTTCTTTTTCAGGAGCACAAAAAGATTTATGAAGCGATTGTGGCCAAGGATGTGGAAATGGCCAGGAACTATATGCTTACTCATCTTACCGGTGTAGAGGAAGAAATCTTAAAAGGCTTCACTGAAGAAAATGAGGCAATAACACCTATATATTAGGCTTGAGATAGGACAGGAAAGTATTGGGACAGAGCGTAAAAGGCTCTGTTCTTTCTTTTCTCAGTTAAAACGTTTATACTAAATCTAAAGAATAAATTAAGTGGCACTAAGAGGTGAAGCAGATGCTCAACACATGTCAAATGGTTTATCACCATAAGAATTGTTTAAATACTAAAAAGCCCTACGCTAAACCCTGCCGGTTATGCATAGAGGCTTGCCCTCATCAGGCTGTCTCTGAATATCGTGAAATCGATGCCAAAAAATGTACCGAATGTGGGGCGTGTATGGCAGTTTGCCCCAGTGACGGTTTTGTGGATCGTTCGACGGATCTCCTGCACACCTATCTTGAGGAGCATGGGGAGATTATCCTCAATTGTCCTCAGGCAGCCCCTCTGGGTTTTGAGATACCTTGTCTGGGAGTCATCGATGGCGATTTGTGGCTGGCCCTGATCCATGCCGCCAAAGAGAAGAATGTGGTGATTCATACGGGCAAATGCGCAGAGTGCCCTGATAAAAAAGCCTGTGCCTTAAGCGTGAAAACCTTCAAAGCCATTCATGAGAGCTGGCCGGATCATCCCCCGATCGTCATTCAAGTTAGCCCTGATCAACCGGGGGAGGCGGCAACACCTGGAACCGGTTCCCCAAGCAGAGCTGCTCTGCCCCAAAAGGAGCCGGCGGAAAAAAGAGGGTGGAGGAAGAAAGGCTGGGAGAAGCTTGAAACCATCTTGCCGGGGTTGACTGCGGATGAAGCCTACCCAATCCCCCGCACACGCCAATTATTAGTAAAGCGGATGCAAGCTTATCCCCAGGATAAGATGCCCATACCTGCTTTGCAAGTGGGAAATATTTGCACCAGCTGCGGAGTATGTGCGGCCATCTGTCCCCAGGCAGCCCTTACCAAAAGGGAAAACGGGGATGAGTTAACCCTGATCTATGAACCGTATAAATGTGTCCGTTGTCAGCGCTGTGTCACTATCTGCAACCCGAAGGCCCTGGAATTTGTGCCAAAGCAGCTGTCCCATCGTCACTACACAGGCAAGATTCTTCTTCATAAGGGCAGTCCTAAGCATTGCACCCGCTGTGGCAAACTAGTCTTCGATAATTCTGAACCCCCCATGTGTGTCGCTTGTGCTTCCTCTTCCGGTGACAGCATCTTTAATGCTTAGCCCCGTATAGGGTCTTTGCTTTGTTGTATTTAAAACATGATATAATCATACAAGAGCCTGCCATGATTAATACCCATCAGAATAATTTTAGCCAGTAAAAAAACAG
Source organism: Desulfitobacterium sp. LBE (assembly GCF_007830365.1). Taxonomy (NCBI): domain Bacteria; kingdom Bacillati; phylum Bacillota; class Clostridia; order Eubacteriales; family Desulfitobacteriaceae; genus Desulfitobacterium; species Desulfitobacterium sp. LBE. The sequence goes on from NZ_VLKD01000001.1 coordinate 5,449,935, forward strand.
TAGCGATTCCTGCCCCAATGCCGGTCAATAGTCTGCGTTTATTCGTGCTCTCCCCTAACCCCAAATATTGAACACTCCCATCGATTCCTAAGGGAATAAGCAAGAGAATGATCGTTCCCAGTGGTACAGGGTGATACTTCAAAGCAAGGAGTGCGCCAAGGATATAGCCGAAGGCTATTCCGGTACATCTTGCACAGACTGGAAATTGGCGTCCCCTGAAAAAGAAGGATCGTTCAGGCAGACGGTGGCATAGAAACAAATAATGCAGGGCTTTGCCAATGTTTATGTTCATGCTCAATAACCTGTTGCCGCACTAAATCCTCCCCAGACAATACCGAACACATAAAGAATCATGCCAAAGGCAACTCCGCCTATGGTCCAATTACAAATGGATTTGGCTTTTTCAGGCTCCTTGGTATGCCAAACAAAAAAAAGGATGATACCGACAACCGGCATACAGAATGAAGCGGCCTTGGCTGTTTTGGGAGCATTCTCCTCTTTCAAAGCAGCCCCTTTCGTAATAAGCTGCGCTCCGCAATTCTTGCAAAGTTCATGCTTTGATTTAGTATTCGCACCACAGGCTTGGCAATGTTTGGTTCCATGGAGCGGCTTGACTCCACAGTTTGGGCAGACCTTAACTTTTTTGCCAATTTCCATACCACATTCGCGACAGAACATTCCTTCTCTCCCCTCTCTCTCAGTGAGTGTAAAAACAGCCGGAGCTAATTATGATGGTGATGATGACCGCAGCTGCAACCCGGCCCGTGAACATGTGGGGCAGGTGAAGAGCCGTCTTGTTTGGAGGTCCCTTTTTTAATAGGTTCTCTTAGCAGTTGATTCATTAAATGCTGGGTATGGGAAAGTGGCTGCTGCTGAATTTCCAGAGCCAGCTCAATGGCTTGGCGCAGCGTTTCATTAGGCACTCCCAAGGCTTTGGCATCCGTAACGGCTGAGCGAAGGCTGGCCAGGGCATTCGTAGCTGCAGCAGCAGATATCTGTATTAATAAAGTCGTTTTTTGATCCAATTCCATAGTGATTCCTCCTATAATTGAATTTAAACTTAATATAGCATAAGAATGTGGCAAGCACAAAAACTTTAAACAAATCCATGATGTATACAGTCGATTTTCAAGGGATTGGATTCAAGAAAGGATTAAGAATGAAGAAAGAACGCGTTATTGTGATCGGAGCAGGAGCAGCCGGACTTATGGCTGCAGGCCAAGCCGCCCTGAAGGGGGCCGACGTGCTGCTCCTGGAAAAGAAAGAACGTCCCGGGCGTAAAATTGCCATTTCCGGCAAAGGACGCTGCAATCTGACCAATGCAGAAAATGTGGGGGATTTTATTCGGAATTATCCAGGCAACGGACGTTTTCTCCATGGCATCTTAAGAGAATTTGATAATGTAAGGCTTTGCGATTTCTTTGCTCAGTATGGTGTTGAGACCAAAACTGAGCGGGGAGGGCGGGTGTTTCCTGTCTCGGATGATGCCGAGCAAATCGTTGAGGCCTTGCTCAAGTATATTATGGATGCAGGGGTGGAACTGGCCACCGGACAGACGGTGGAAGAGATACTCCTGGGTGAAGAGAAGGTCCGGGGTGTGCGTTTAAGCAATGGGAAAGTCCTTGAAGGCAAGTCGGTGATCGTCTGTACGGGAGGGGGGTCTTACCCCGCCACAGGCTCCGCCGGAGATGGCTACAAGATGGCTCAAAAGCTGGGGCATAAGGTGATTCCCCCACGGCCATCTCTTGTTCCCTTGAGAACTTATGAAGATTGGGTAAAGCAGGTTCAAGGGCTTTCCTTAAGGAATGTGGAAGCCACGTTGTGGTATGGCGGGAAAAAGCAGCAAACGGAGTTTGGGGAGATGCTTTTTACTCACTTCGGCGTCTCAGGACCCATCATTCTCACCTTAAGCCGTTGGGCAGGCGAAGCGTTGGCCGGCGGGGAGAAGGTTCGCTTGACCCTTAACCTTAAGCCGGCCTTAACTGCGGAGCAATTGGATCAGAGAGTGCAGAGAGATTTCAAGAAATACTTGAATAAGCAATTCAAGAACTCACTGGATGAGCTGCTTCCCAAAAGCTTAATACCCCTGGTGATCCAATGGTCCCAAATTCCCCCGGAGAAAGCGGTCAATAGCATCAATAAAGAAGAAAGAAAACACCTGGTCCATGTGTTGCAGGAACTTCCTTTAACTATCAAAGAGACGCTGCCTTTAGCGGCAGCTATCGTGACCGCTGGCGGAGTGGATGTCAAAGAAATCGATCCCAAGACCATGGCTTCCAAAAGGATTAAGGGACTTTATTGGGCCGGAGAAGTAGTGGATGTGGACGGAGTGACGGGAGGATATAACCTGCAGGCAGCCTTTGCCATGGGGTACCGGGCCGGCCGGGGGGCGGGGGAATACGCCTTAGTCGATGACTAGTACTCCATAATACCTAGAATCTGCACATTCTAAGATAAGAATCATGTCTTAGTTCCGCCACGGTTGCATAAACTGGTGATGAGGTGAAGTTTATGCGTCGGTGGCAATTTTTTAGTAAGTATAAAAAGCGGAGTGGGTTCATTCCTCGTTCCGGAAGAAGCGCACCCCGTGTCAGGAACTATCGGCATAGTGCGCCCACGGGCTTGCTTAGATTTGAGAAGGTCATTATTCGGGCAGTGGTTCTCTCTGCTGTCTTCTTGGTTTTAGCTCAAATGGCCTTAGGGTTAGCCAAAGACCCTGTAGGTTACTATATTTCCGTGGCCCAGAACATAGAAGCCCCCTCCTTGGACAGTACACCGGTATCAAGTACAGTCACTCCGAACTTGATTCAGGAAACGATTCCCCAAACCTCCCTGATCACCCTCAAGGCGGTCCCCGCTGCTCCGGTTCGCGTGATCCAAAATGGCAAAACGCTGGGAACGTTGGCACGGGGAGAACTGGAGATTCCTGTTCAAACAGGAGTAATTCAATTGGATGGAACCAATGTGTCCGCTATTGTTCGCATCCAGGTGATTAAGAAAGATTCCGCCCTGACAGAGCCGCGGCTTAATCAGACCCTAATGATCGAGCATAATATTCAAACCTTGAGAGTCGGGCGCTGAAGTATGGAAAACAAGAAAAATGCAGAAATTTGCCGGGTTTTATTGCTTAAGGCAGTTTATCTATGCTATACTAAAGTATCTGAAAATTATATTATCGTTGATGGTTGGAGCAAACTTTGTGAAAGCAAAGGACGCTAAAGCTATGGGTCTAAGGCCGTCGCGCAAGACCGGCTAGGATCGCCAGGCTACAAGTAGTTAGAACTTCTTAGGGGAGAGTAGTTCCTTTTTGGACTACTCTCTTTTTGTATGCTTTTTTTGCCCTGTTGGGAAGAATAAAGGGTTGAGCAGCAGTATAAGGCAGCCGGCAGTGTCGCCTTTTGTGGGGCGTGAAAATATAAGGAACATTTTACACATTATTTTTAACTTGAGGAGGAAGACCAGTGAGTACGCAGAAAAAGACCATCAATTTTTTGCAGGAGTTTTCGATTCCATTAATTCTAGGTGTCCTTATCGCACTTGTTTGGGCTAATTTAGCGCCGGAAAACTACCATCATTTTGTCCACAATGAAATTATCGGCCATATATCTCTTCATTTCTTTGTCAACGATATCTTTATGGTGTTCTTTTTTGCCATGGCAGCGATAGAAATTACTCAAAGCCTGCTGCCCGGAGGAAGCTTAAATCCCCTTAAAAGGGCGATCAATCCTCTGATGGCCACCCTTGGCGGAGTTCTGGGCCCAGCCCTTGTCTTTCTTGGTTTAAATGCCCTGATCGGGAGTCCTGAGTTTGCCAGAGGCTGGGGTATCCCTACAGCCACCGATATTGCTTTAGCCTGGCTGGTGGCAAGGGTAGTGTTTGGAGCTCAGCATGCTGCAGTCTCTTTCTTGCTGCTTCTGGCTATTGTCGATGATGGCATCGGTCTGATGATTATTGCCTTCTTCTACCCTGATCCCGCCAACCCGGTGGCACCCCTCTGGTTATTGCTCACTGTGGCGGGTATGCTGGTTGCTTATCTGCTCAGACGCAAAAATGTTCAGAGCTACTGGCCTTATATCATCTTTGGGGGAATTCTGAGCTGGGCCGGCCTTTATCTGGCGCATATTCACCCGGCTTTGGCCCTGGTGTTTATCGTTCCCTTCCTGCCCCATCCTCCCCGGGAGGAATTCGGCTTATTCGAAGATGATCCCCAGGATCACTCCACTCTGAAAACATTTGAGCACGAGTGGAAAATATTCGTGGACTTCGGCCTGCTTTTATTTGGATTAACCAATGCCGGGGTGGAATTCTCAGAAATCAACACTCTCACCTGGCTGGTTCTCATTGCTCTCGTCGGCGGAAAAACCATCGGCATATTCCTCATGGGTTCTTTGGCTACAGTCATCGGCTTTCCCTTCCCCAAAGGCATGGGGTATAAAGAGCTCCTGGTGGCCGGCGTGATAGCGGCTATGGGACTTACCGTTGCCCTATTCGTCTCGGGTGTAGCCTTTGTTGATCCGGGTCTGCAGGGAGCAGCAAAGATGGGAGCACTGTTCAGTGCAGTTGCGGCGGTCATTGCTTTTGCCTTGGGTAAAGTGCTCGGAATCAAGAAAGTCAAAGACACTCAGGCTTAAGGTGTGGCTGGAGCAGGTCCTCTGGGAGCGGGGCCTGCTTTTTCTTTTGGCTCCTGTCTTGAAAATGATCCCAATGCATTATATAATATAATTTAATATCTAATCCGACAGCTGGTGTAGGGCATAGTGTAGGACGGTTGTGGTTCTCTTATTTTTTACTCTTAAATTTAATAAAGGAAGGATGGTAGGACGGTGATTTAGTGAATTAGACACCGTAGGTGTCTTTTTTGTTTTCTTTTTTAGGCAAAATGTCCTAATGTGCTAAAGCACATAGTGTAGTACTATTAAGGATGGGTTAATCTAAGCCAAGGAATCCCTTTAGGGAAAGGAATGAATAGAATGGTTGCTGAAAGTAAGAAAATTGCTATGGCGGCGATGCGGATGGCTATGGCTGAAAGCCGTGAAGAGGAAGTTCACTTGAAGGACGGTTTCGGACGCCACGGCATTCGCACTGTGGCGGTGGATTATGGGGGCGAATATCTTACAGCTATTAAAAAAATCGTGGAAAGAGCCATTGTTGCCGCGAAACGGGAAGGGGTCATTCAAGAAACCCATGGCGATGAAGGAGCCGTTGCCGGTGCAACCCGGGAAGCTTTGAGCCAGATTATGCCCAAGGCCATGGGATTGAATATCGGTGGAAAAATAGGCATTGCCAGAAGAGATGAACATTTATCGGTAGCGGTTTTCTTCGGCGTGGGTTTATTGCATTTGGATGAGGTGGCGGTAGGCCTGGGACATAGGGCAGCGCCGAAAGAAATCAAGGACTAAAAGGGAGGTGAACCAATGTGACAAGAGTTCGTGGTATACGGGGTGCCATTACGATTCAAGAAAATAATGCTGAACACATCCGTGAAGGGACACAAGAGCTTTTGCAGGAGATGATCAAGTGCAATTCTTTAGCAACAACGGATATTATCAGTGCCATCTTCACCCTGACCAAGGATATTGATGCGGCATTCCCGGCGACTTTCGCCCGCCAGCTGGGCTGGGACCGGGTCCCTATGATCTGTCTGAATGAAGTTCCTGTTCCGGGTTCACTGCCGATGTGCATCCGCGTGCTGCTTCATGTGGAGTCTGCTTTGACCCAGGAAGAAATTCATCCGGTTTATCTAAGGGATGCCGTTAATTTACGCAGAGATCTTGTTGAGTAGAGTTGTATTATGGTAGATTTTGCTCACCTTGCCGGTGAGTAGTGGAAAAATGTAGGATGGTAGTTAAGGAGTGGAACATTATGATTATCGTATTAAAGCGTGGAGCCGGTGAGGCAGAGGTTCAGGAAATCAATGAGCGTTTAAGCCAGGAAGGATTCAAAATTCACCTCTCCCAAGGGGTGGAGAAGATCATCATCGGTGCTGTAGGGGATCGCTCACGGCTGAAAGCCCTGGATCTGGAAGCCCTGCCTTGGGTAGAGAAAGTGGTTCCGATTCTGGCGCCGTACAAACTTGTCAGCCGTGAATTTCAGAGTGGGAATACCATTATCAAGATCGGCGATTATGAGATCGGCGGCGAAGAAATTCACGTGATGGCGGGACCCTGCAGTGTGGAAAGCCGGGCCCAGATTATCGAGACTGCCCATGCTGTTAAAGAAGCAGGAGCTACCTTCTTGAGGGGGGGAGCCTTCAAACCCCGTACTTCCCCGTATGCTTTTCAGGGCTTGGAAGAGGAAGGCTTAAAGCTTCTTGCCGAGGCCAGGGAGGAGACAGGATTGCTGGTTATAACCGAAGTAGTGGATGTGCGGGATGTGGAACTTGTAGCCCATTACGCAGATATCCTGCAAATCGGGGCCCGCAATATGCAGAACTTCTTCCTCCTGAAAGAAGTAGCCAAAACCAATAAACCCATTCTCTTAAAACGAGGACCCTCGGCAACTCTTGAAGAATGGATGATGGCCGCCGAGTACATTATGGATGGCGGCAACTACCAGGTCATGTTCTGTGAGCGGGGGATTCGTACTTTTGAAACCTATACCCGGAATACCCTGGATTTAAGCATGGTCCCCGCTCTTCAATCCCTTTCCCATCTGCCGGTTATTGTCGATCCCAGTCACGGAACCGGTCGCTGGAACCTGGTGCCTCCCATGGCCAAAGCGGCGGTAGCAGCCGGAGCGGACGGTATCATTGTTGAGGTGCATCCCCAACCGGAGAAAGCCGTATCCGACGGCAAGCAGTCCTTAACTCCGGATAATTTTGCCTCGATGATGGCAGAGCTGGAGATTCTGGCTCAGGCACTGGGCAGACCGGTGAAAGGGGCTCGCCGGTGATGGAAAAAGGTCGGGAAATTATTTTGTCCGGAGGATGGACAGGGCAAAGGCAGCCCCGTGCTTGTGTCATCGGCCTCGGCCTGATTGGAGGGTCCTGGGCAGGTGCGCTGGCAGGGCAGGGGTGGTCTGTCTGCGCTGTAGAATGCAATGAAGAAAGTCTGAAAGAAGCAAAAGTTCGGGAATGGATCAAAGAGGGCTGGCAGGAGATACCGGAGAGCCTTGATGTGGATCTGGTTATCCTGGCGACGCCTATTTCCCTGCTGGCAGAAAGTTTTGCCCGGGTCGTCGGTTGTGTGCCTGCCGGCAGCCTCATCACCGATGTAGGAAGTGTAAAAATAGACATATGCCGGGCAGCCAATCAGATGAATTCGGTCTATTTTATTGGGGGCCACCCCATGACAGGATCAGAGCAGCAGGGATTTCAAGCGGCTAAACCGAATTTATTCCAGGGCTATCCTTATGTGATTACTCCTCCCCCCTCTTGTCCTCAGGAGATGGTGGAAAAGTTTTCTCAATTGGTCCAGAGGCTTGGGGCAAGAATCATCTTGCGGGAAGCTGAGGATCACGATGATGAAGTGGCCTTGATCAGTCACCTGCCTCATGTGCTGTCCCTTGCCCTGGCCTTAACTGCAGCAGAAGGGAATTTAAGAGGGAAACCCCTTGAAATAGCCGGTCGGAGCTTCCGGGAAATTACCCGGCTGGTGGATAGTTCGCCGGAAATGTGGCGGGATATATTGTTTTCCAACGCCTCGGCAATTCTCCGCTCCCTGGATATCTGGGAAGAAAAGGTTAAGGAGATTCGGGAGATCATCGCGGGCACTGATGGCGAAGAGATGCTTAAAGTGTTTGCGAGGGCTCAAGGGGCCAGGAGTCAAATGCTGAACCGGAGGGAATCAGATGCAAATAAATAATGAGTCTAAAGGAATACGGATTAATCCTATGGGGCGGATTCAAGGTGAGATAGAGGTCCCTGGAGATAAGTCCATATCCCACCGGGCTGCTTTGTTCGGCGGGATGGCTCAGGGTGAAACCCATATTACGAATTTTTTGCTGGGACAGGACTGCTTAAGTACGCTGGCATGCCTGAAGACACTGGGTGTGGAATGGGAACGACGGGATGCGGAAGTCTGGATCAGAGGCCGGGGCTTTGAGAATTGGCATGAGCCCCAGGATATTTTGGATGTGGGGAATTCCGGAACCACCATGAGGCTCATGCTGGGTGTTTTAGCAGGCTGTCCCTTCAGCGCGACCTTGACCGGGGATTCTTCCATCAGGTCCCGGCCCATGGCCCGGGTAACCCTTCCTTTGCAGGAGATGGGGGCTCGCATCCTCGGCCGGCAGGAGGGAAAATATGCCCCCCTGACCATTCAAGGCGGCCTCTTACAGGGGATTCAATTCCGTTCACCTGTGGCTTCCGCTCAGGTCAAGTCTGCCATTCTTCTGGCCGGGTTAAGAGCAAAAGGGGAGACTATGGTCACAGAACCTTGCCTTTCCCGGGATCATACGGAACGAATGCTGAGGGGCTTTGGTGTGGATCTGAAGAGTGAAGGGCGCACCGCCAAGGTAAGGGGAGGAGCCGCCTTATCCGGGCAAGAGGTAGCGGTGCCGGGGGATATTTCCTCCGCTGCCTTTTTCCTGGTTCTGGGAACCCTCATTCCCCAAGGAGAACTTCTGATTAAGAATGTGGGGATGAATCCTACCCGAACAGGGATCCTGGACGCTCTTTGGCAAATGGGGGCAGATATCCAGGTAGAAGAGGAACGGGAAGAATGCGGTGAACCCCGGGCCAATCTGCGCGTACGGCCGGCCCAGCTCCATGGCATAGAGATCCAAGGAGAAATGATCCCCAAGCTCATCGATGAAGTTCCAGTTTTGGCCGTAGCGGCCAGCCTTGCCCAAGGTGAAACCGTGATTCGTGATGCTGCTGAGCTCCGGGTCAAAGAGACGGATCGGATACAGACGGTCGTCCAGGGCCTGCAGGCTCTGGGTGCCAACGCTCAGGAGCTTCCCGACGGCTTGCGGATTCAAGGGGCTAAAAGCTTGCGCGGGGGAGCGGCTCATAGTCATGGTGATCATCGTCTGGCCATGGCTTGGGTGGTGGCAGGCCTGCTTGCCGAGGAAGGGATAAGTCTGCAAGGCATCGAAGCAGCAGAGGTTTCCTTTCCTAACTTTCTGGAACTGATCCATGAGATAGCTGAATCGTAAGCTTCTTAACTTATGAACGAAATATTCTCAATAAGGTAAAAAGGACTGCTTGGCATATAAGCGGTTCTTTTTTGCTTGTTTCTATACTATTTATTTAGGAAACCGAATATTTTGATAATAGGTAAAATAATTAATTATTAAAAAAGTTGCGCAAGTAGGAAGGAATTGACACGATGATGTCGAATTTCTTCGTTCAATGCTTTTAAAATTATTTTTGGTCTAGTGGTCAGCTCGGCAGATGATAGACGGATTATTGATAAATCACACTATCCGAAATAGAGTGAGTATTAAAATTATTGGAAATTATTTATTTCACGAAGAAGGGAAACGTATTATTACGTAGAATAACAGATAAATATAAACTCAAAATTCAGATTATTGAAAGTAAGCGGAATACTTTTGAAATTTTGAAAGGGGGGATGCTTAAAGAAGAAATGACTTTGCCGGATGTTCAGAAAATTATTTTATTCCAGATTTTGGAGGTGAGAAATTCAGCAAAGATCAGCCATAAGTGAAAGGGCAGTAGATATTATGAACATTTAGATTTTACTTCTGGAAATATTACTACCCTGAAATTACTGAATTATTATTTGTCATTTTTCTTAATTGGTTTAGTAGTATTAAAAAAGTAAATCTTATTGAGCAGTTTAAAATCACGAGCGGGAGGTAAATACATGAGCATTCTATTGCAAGGATTTTTGGCCTTATTGCCGATTTTGGTTGTGGCGATTTTTCTTGTCGGCTTGAGATGGCCGGCAAGTAAAGCGATGCCCCTTTCATATATTACGGTAGTAATCGTTGGCTTGTTAGTATGGAAATTACCGGTTATCCAGATCGTTGGCGGAACAGTCAAAGGTCTTGTCGTATCCCTTAGCCTTCTTTATATTATCTTCGGTTCCGTTCTTGTCCTCTATACAATTATGGAGTCGGGCGGTTTGGCACAGATTCGGCAAAGCCTTATCGGGGTTTCTGCTGACAGGCGTATTCAGGTCATCATCGTGGCCTGGCTGTTTGGTTCTTTCATTGAAGGCGCTTCCGGTTTCGGTACTCCGGCGGCTGTGGCTTGCCCCTTGATGCTGGGACTCGGCTTTCCGGCCTTTGCCGCGGTTATCGCCGGTATGATGATTCAGAGCACACCGGTTTCCTTTGGCGCAGTAGGAACTCCCATGCGTACGGGAGTCGGTTCCGGTCTGGGAGCCGGAGCGGATTCCGGCATCAATGAATTTGCCTCTAAACTCGGCATTAATATTGTGGATCAAGCAGGCAATCTGAATCCAATTGCTTATTATGATCAGTTTGTAGCGCTTATTGCTCATAATGTGGCTATTTTACACTTCGTCGGCGGATTTTTGACTCCTCTTTTCGTCGTCGCTTTCATGACCAGATATTTTGGCAAGAACAAATCCTGGTCGGAAGGGATCGCTATTTGGCCCTTCGCTTTGTTTAGTGCTCTTGCGTTTACCATCCCATACGTTTTAATCAACCGTTTTGTCAACTACGAGTTAACCTCGATGCTGGGAGCCCTCATCGGACTGGTGATCGTCGTTTTCGCTGCCAAGAACAAGTTCCTTACTCCCAAAGAAGAAGACACCTGGGACTTCATTGACAAGAAGGACTGGGATCCCTCCTGGACGGGCAATATTGATGTTCATTATGTTGAAAAGCCCGGTGGTATGTCAACATTGGTCGCATGGCTTCCTTACGTTTTTGTAGCAGGTCTGATCCTCATTACCCGTCTTGTGCCGCCTCTTAAAGCCTTTTTAAATGATGTGGCGATTACCTATCCTGCCATCGGCGGCTTGACTGAAAAATGGGTCATTCTCTATTCGCCGGGTACGATCTTTATCATTGTTTCCTTACTGACCTTCCTGGTTCATGGGATGAAGACAGATGCCTACGTCAAAGCCTGGAAACAAGCGGGTAAAGTCACTGCCGGTGCCAGCGTGGCCTTGATTTTCACCGTGCCCATGGTTCAAGTGTTCATCAACTCCGGTGGCGGAGCCGCCGAACTGCTCAAAATGCCCTATGCCTTGGCTGAAGCCACTTACCAATTAGCAGGTGGATTGTGGCCGTTGTTTGCACCGATTATCGGTGGTTTAGGCGCTTTTGTCGCCGGTTCCAATACCGTCAGCAATATGACCTTCTCCTTGTTCCAGTTCCAGACTGCTCAGCTGATTGTAGACGGCAATCCTGCCCTGGCTCCCATGGCAATGCAGTGGCCCCTTTGGGTTGTTGCTCTCCAGGCCATTGGCGGTGCAGCAGGAAACGTTATTTGTATCCACAACGTTGTAGCTGCTTCTGCTGTGGTTGGCTTCCTGGGCAGAGAAGGGGATACCATCAGAAAGACCTTTATGTTCTTCCTCTACTATGCCTTTATTCCCGGTGCCTTTGGCTATTCGCTTCTGTACTGGAACGCCCAAGGACCGTTTAACTTAGGTTCAATCATTCTTGCCGTGTTCTATGCAGTATTGATCTATGTTATAGCCACGAACAAAAACAGGCTTAAAAAGTTGAACACCTCCATACCCAAAAGCATCAATACTTGATTTATTTACTCCTTAAGCGAACTGTCGCAGTTAGACAGACTGAAAACAAGCAAAAAACGGCTTCTGGCATTCAGCCAGAAGCCGTCTTTTGCCGTAGATTCATTGGCCAAAATAGCGTGGTAATAAAAAATGAGTCGAAAAAAGAGGAAATAAAGGGACTAGGTCGAATTATAGGAATATGCTAAGCATTTAGAAAATATAGAATTAATAGTATAAACATCCTTACAAGTATCTTGAGAAAATTTTAATTATTGTAAATTTTCAAATTAAAAAGAGGAATATTAAGCTCTTTGTCGAAATAGTAAAACAAAGGCTGGTCTAGCCAGATGATATATTATCATTTGACTATTTTTTTTACGCTTAAAGGGGGGATGCTTATTGAGGTGAATGATATTTTAGAAATCAGCTTTAGAAACTAAATACTTTCTGGAAAACGATGAACAAGCAAACAAAGATTAAATGAGTATTATTTAGAGAAAAATTGAGGAGGTCTATAATGAGTACAGGACTATTAGCCATCCTATCATTGATGCCAATCTTAGTCGTTGCAATCTTTCTAGTCGGCTTAAAGTGGCCCGCAAGTAAAGCGATGCCAATTTCTTTTGTAGTAGCAGTGGTACTAGCCCTTTTTGTATGGAAAGTTCCGGGCGCCCAGGTCGGTGCAGCCACGGTTAATGGTATTGTCACTGCCATCACGCTCTTATATATTATTTTCGGCTCCATCCTGCTTCTGAACACCTTGCAGGAGAGCGGCGGGCTTCAAACCATTCGGAATGGTTTTACCAATATCACGCCTGACCGTCGTATTCAGGTTATTATTGTAGCTTGGCTTTTTGGTTCCTTTATCGAAGGCTCCTCCGGCTTCGGTACACCTGCTGCAGTAGCCGTTCCTTTGATGGTCGGCCTTGGTTTCCCAGCTATGGCGGCCGTTGTGGCAGGGATGATGATCCAAAGTACTCCTGTTTCCTTCGGTGCAGTTGGAACACCAATGCTCACCGGGGTAAGTACGGGGTTGAAAACTGCGGAACTCGAAGCTTATGCTTCCAGCTTAGGATTCTCTGACTGGCATAATTTCATAGCCTTTGGTATCGCCAATAAGGTTGCCTTGCTGCATGTCACAGCCGGTATCTTAATGCCCCTCTTCGTCGTTGCCTTCATGACTCGTTTCTTTGGCAAAAACAAATCCTTTAGTGAAGGTCTTGCCGTATGGCCATTTGCCATCTTTGCAGCTTTAGCCATGACTGTTCCTTATATTATCGTTGCCAACCTGCTCGGACCCGAATTCCCCTCTATGCTGGGTGGTTTGATTGGTCTGGCAATCGTGGTTCCGGCCGCTAAAAAAGGATTCCTTATGCCGAAAGGTGAAGCTTGGGATTTCGATGAGAAGAAAAATTGGGATCCATCCTGGACTGGCACTATTGAAATCCAAAATATTGCAGCTAAAAATAAGATGAGTGGATTAGTAGCTTGGATGCCCTATGTTCTCATTGGCTTAACCCTCGTGGCTACTCGTGTCTCTTTCTTACCTTTGGCAACCCTTCTTAAGAAAGCAAAAATTGTTATCCCCAATATTTTTGGAACGAGCATATCAGCTTCTTGGGAAATTCTGTTTTCCCCAGGATCAGCCTTCATCTTTGTTACCATCATTACTTTCTTCCTCCATAGAATGGACGGAGCGGCTTATGGCCGGGCATGGAAGAGTTCCTTCAAAACCATGCTGGGGGCCGGTTCTGCGTTAATCTTTACAGTGCCCATGGTTCAAGTATTCATGAACTCAGGTGGCGGATTGGCAGGCTATGCCCAAATGCCCATCGTTCTTGCTGAAGCAGTTGCAGGTTTAGCAGGCTCCGCATGGCCCCTCTTTGCTCCCACCATCGGTGGTCTGGGTGCCTTCGTAGCCGGCAGTAACACCGTATCAAATATGATGTTCTCCTTGTTCCAGTTTGGTGTAGGTGAGCGGATTGCTGTCGATCCGACCTGGATTGTCGCTCTTCAAGCCGTCGGCGGTGCAGCGGGCAATATTATCTGCGTCCACAACGTTGTTGCTGCATCGGCAGTCGTAGGTCTTCTGGGAAAAGAAGGTCTGGTTATCCGCAAAACATTCTTCCCCTTCCTCTACTATGCATTCCTTCCTGCAGCCATCGGCTACTCAATTATCTATACTCCGGCATCGAGTATTTTCAACATTGGTACGATTATCGCTGTGGCAGTATACACAGCGGCAATAGTCATTATTGCTACCAATAAAGGAAGACTGGCTAAACTTCCTCCGATGACACCGAATAGAAAAATCAACGCCTAGAGGCATTTCCGGGACGGACTAAGCAAGTTCAGGGATGGCTGGAGCATTTATGCTGCCAGCCATTCTTTTTTTCTCAGCACCACCAAAAGTATGCGCAAGGATGTTGTCGGCACTCTACTGGGAACCCAAAGGAGACTCCGAAGGATAACGGATGGCGGCATCAAGATAAACATAGTGGTCATCATGCTCCTGCCGTACCATGCCGAGGATACCGGGATCTTTCATCTCATCTAAGTAATGCTGAACAAAAAGCTGATAGGCCTGTTCATCCCAGGGATCAGTGAATTCAGCCACCCCGTCGAGGTAAACAGGAAGAGGAATTTTCAACCGCTTATGAAAAACCTGCAGTGTGGTAACAGGGGCAGTATCCACAACAATTGAATCGATGCCATCCATGCTTTGACCTCCCGGACACTTTGTTTTACAATAAGAATAGTATTGCCATAAACTCAATTAATTAGCAAATGGTAATGGTGAGGTGAGGGGAATCGAAAATCAAGAGCATGAACTAAAACAGGAACCCCATATAAAGCAGGAAGATGGACCAGAGATGATGCCCAGAAAATTAACTTGGGTTGACTTATTTTATGCCCTTCTGGGCATCATCTTTCTTTATCTCGGTGTAGGCTATGTCATGGCCTGGTTCGCCAGTTGGTGGGAATATGAGCGTGTTCTGCTTTATGTCAATGGCTTTGTGACCCAAGGTATGTTTCTGGTTGTTATTATAGCCATCATGAAAGTCCGCCGCTGGACCTGGAGTGATTTGGGATGGAAGGATGTTAAGGGCAGATATGTGGGAAGTGTAATCGCCTTTTATATACTGACCTGGATTATTAATATTTTTTATGCAGCGTATTTGCTGCAGAAAGGATTTACCCCTCCGGATACAGATGTTTATACACAATTAATGGGCAATGCCACGGTGGTGACCTTTTGCCTTAATCTTATCCTGGCCGGCATGCTGGCCCCGATTATTGAAGAGACCATGTTTCGCGGAATTATCTTCGGCAGTTTGCAGACTTATATGGGTAAGTGGACTGCAGCGGCCGTAAGTGCGGCGATTTTTTCCGGACTGCATTTGCAGTCTTACGGCTTTCTGCCCCGTTTTGTTCTGGGGATGGTTTTGGCTTATCTTGTAATGAAGCATAAGTCCATCAAACCTGCCGTAGCTTTACATGCCGTCAATAATATTGTGGCCTTGCTTTTAGTTGCTCTTTCCGAGGGACTGGTGTGAGGGAAGGATGAAGAACGGATTGTTGGTCAGGGGCCATTATGGTATAATAAACTGTCGTTTTGAAGTTGGCCAAATTGAGGGTGTTACTGTGAAAAAAAATCTTCAGATAGCAATTGACGGCCCTGCCGGTGCGGGAAAAAGTACAATTGCCAAGGCAATCGCCAGGCAGTTGGGATTTTTTTATGTCGATACAGGAGCAATGTACAGAGCCATAGCTTACAAAGCTTTGCGCCTGAATATAGCGCTTACACAGGAAGAGGAGATTGCGGGCATGGCCCGGCAAACGGAGATCACTCTGGAACACTCAACGGCAAGAAGGGTGTTTTGTGATGGCTTGGATGTTACGGAAGCTATACGCAGCCCTGAAGTATCCCGTTCGGTTTCCATCATTGCCGCTTACCCCGAAGTCAGAGAACGCTTGGTAGAACTCCAGCGGCAGGAAGCCGGGCAGGGAGGGGTGGTCATGGACGGCAGGGATATCGGAACCTATGTCCTGCCTGATGCCGACCTCAAAATCTTCCTGACCGCTTCATCTGAAGAAAGGGCCCGGCGGCGTTGGCTGGAACTTCAGCGAGCCGGAAAAGAGCTGTCCCTGGCTGAGGTGCAAAGGGACATGGATGCCCGGGATCACTATGATCAGCAAAGGGCTGTCTCTCCTTTAATTCCGGCGGCGGATGCGATTTTGCTGGATACGACCGGTTTACAGATCGAGGAGATTGTTGACCGTATCCTCAGCTTATTCAATGATAAAGTGGAGGATAAAGTGGAGACAGGGTACGTAAGGAGTCAGAACCAATGAACCTATATCAGTTTCTTAAAAGGATATTCCGCCTCCAGTTTCGAGTGATGGGCTGGAAAATCCATGGTGTTGAGAATCTCCCCAAGGAGGGACCGGTGATCATAGTCAGCAACCATGTCAGCATCTGGGATCCTGTGGTAGCTGCCTGCAGTGTTCCCCGGGATGTTTCCTTTATGGCTAAGGAAGAACTATTCGCCAACCCCCTTTTGGGGGGGATTTTTCGCAGATTGGGAGCATTCCCCGTCAAGCGGGGACAAGGAGATACCAGCGCGATTCGCAATTCCCTGAAGGTTCTTAAGGAGGAGAAAGTTCTGGGACTTTTTCCCGAAGGAACCCGCTCTAAAACCGGTGCAATGCAAAAGGGGTTTCCCGGGATGATTTTGTTGATGGAAAAAAGCCAGGCTCCCATCGTGCCTGTGCGGGTCAATGGAACTCAAAATCTTTTTGTGCGGGGATGGGGACACCTGGAAGTCATTGTGGGAAAACCGATCTTTCCTGAACAGCTCAAAGCGCCTGAAGGGGTTGAGAACCGCAGAGAGTGGGCTGCCGACCAAATCATGAAGGCCATTGTGGAATTAAAAGCCTAGATTATTTGTCCGTAAACGGACAATGAATTTTTTTTCTCAGAGAGGGCAATTTAATTCTAATGAAGGAATTTTGGGAATTATAGCGAATTTTAAGCGTAATGCGAGTTAAGGAGGGGCAAACTTGAAAATCATCCGGGCAGAAAAAGCCGGATTTTGCTTTGGTGTTAAACGAGCTTTGGATATGGCGGAGCGAACAGTTCAATCTTCAAGTACCGCTTCTTTAGGTCCCTTAATTCATAACCAACAGGTTGTGGAAAAAATGGAGAAACAAGGGGTTCGTGTCGTCGGGGAAGTGAAGGAGACTCAAGCCGGGGACACCTTGATTATTCGCTCCCACGGAGTGCCTCCGGATATCTATGAGGAAGCCCGGCGCTGTCAAGTCAAGGTGGTGGATGCTACCTGCCCCTTTGTGCAAAAGGCTCAGCGGCTGGCGGCAGAATCTTCCCAGTCCGGTCAGGTCGTGGTGGTGGGGGATCGGCAGCACCCGGAAGTCCAGGGGATTTTAGGCTGGGCCGGCGGCAATGCCATTGCTATTGAGACCCTTGAGGAAGCCAGGGAACTCCCCTTTTATGAGCAGCTCTCCGTGCTTGCTCAAACAACCCAGCCGGCTGCTAATTTCCACGGGATTGTGGATGAGTTAAAAACCCATACTCACGCGCTCAAGGTACATAATACGATTTGCAATGCCACTGAAGAGCGGCAGACCGTGGCCCGTGAATTGGCCGGCAAAGTTGATGTGATGATTGTGGTTGGGGGCAAAAACAGTGCCAACACCAGAAAACTGGCGGGGATTTGCTCTGAACGAACTCAGACCTATCTTATCGAAACCGCCGACGAATTGGAAGATAACTGGTTCACAGGGGTGGTCACCGTAGGATTAACGGCGGGAGCCTCGACACCAGATTGGATTATTGAGGAGGTTTATAGGAAGATGTCAACAATGGAAAACAAGGAAACTCATGAAATGATGAATATGGAGGACTGGGCCGAGGGAATGCAAAATTTGCACCGGGGAGCTCTGGTCACAGGAACTGTAGTAAAAATCAATCACGATGAAGTATTTGTCGATTTAGGTTGGAAATCGGAAGGCGTTATCGCTTTGAAAGAGCTTACCGTAGCTTCCGATCTGCAAACCAGCGATATTGTAGCCATCGGCGATAAAATCAGCGCCGTTGTTCTCCGTGTGGAGAATGAAGAAGGAAACCCGGTGCTCTCGAAACGCCGGGCTGATGAAATGGCTGCCGTGGACAAGCTGAAAGAATTAGCGGAGAGTAAAGAAGAAATTCAAGGCAAAGTGGCCGATGTGGTCAAAGGCGGGCTGATTGTTGATGTAGGTATGCGCGGCTTTGTTCCTGCCTCTCAAATTCAACCGGGTTATGTGGAAGATTTGAACCAATTTAAAGGCCAAACCCTCCGTCTCAGAGTGATCGAGTTTGATCCGGCTAAGCGGCGCGTTGTCCTTTCTCAGAAAGAAATCCTCCAAGAAGAGCAGGCGGCTAAGAAAGAGCATCTCCTGGCGACCCTTCAGGAAGGGGATGTGGTCAGCGGTGTGGTGAAGAGGCTGGCTCAGTTCGGTGCTTTTGTGGATATCGGCGGAGTGGATGGACTGCTTCATGTTTCCGATATAGCTTATACCCGGATTAAGCATCCTTCTGAATATGTCAATGTGGGGGATGAAGTAGAAGTTCAAATCCTCAAAGTGGATAAAGAGCAGGGCAAAATTTCTCTGGGTCTGAAACAATTAAAACCCAGCCCTTGGGAAAGTGCTCCTGAAAAATATGCCTTAGGCTCTTTGGTCACTGGAAAAGTAGTGCGCATCGCCCCCTTCGGAGCCTTTGTCCAACTGGAGGACGGCATCGATGCTCTGATTCATATTTCCCAGCTTTCCGAAAAGCGGGTTAATAAAGTTGAAGATGTAGTGAAAGTCGGTGACATGGTTCAGGCTAAGGTCATTGAATGCAAGCCGGAAGAGAAGCGGATTAGTTTAAGTATCCGTGAAGCCGCTGCCGAAGCACAGGCTACGGAAGATGCAGAACTCTTGGCCAGTCAGCCTGAAGCACCTCAGGTTACCATCGGTGATGTGGTTCAATCCGAATCAGAATCCTAAAAGGTAAAACTTGATCATTTGGCATGTATGACTTCTTGCAAGGTTGCAGGAAGTCATTTGCTGTCCGTAGAAATAATCCACTGATGAAAGTTAAAGTGAGGGATCAGCAGTGCCGAAAAAACGCAAACGCTCTCTTCTTGGAAAAATGCCCAAACCCTTGCATGAGGTGGATTTTTACTTATTGATAGCGGTGCTTGCTATCCTCGCTTTTGGGATGGTCATGGTGCTTACAGCTGGTTCGGTGCGAGGCTACAATGATAACGATAATACCTTTTTCTATGTGGTGAAGCAGGGGAAGTGGGCATTACTGGGTGGCTTTGCGGCACTGATCATGACCAGGATCCCCTATCCCTTCCTTAAAAAATTCGCCGGTATTGGGATGGGTGTTACCATGATTCTGCTGGTTATGGTCCTTAGCTCAGACAGTGTTGAAGAAGTCAACGGAGCTTCCCGCTGGCTGCAAATCGGCCCTGTCAATGTCCAGCCTTCGGAAATTGCCAAAGTCGCCATGGTGCTTTTTTTGGTCAACTTTATAGATCGTTATCCCGTGAAAAACCTAAAGGATCTTACCTTGCCGGCCCTCATCCTGATTCCTCTTTTTGCTTTGGTCTACAAACAGCCTGATTTAGGAACGACCATGGTTCTGGTGTTTACGGCCGCCGCCCTTTTCTGGCAGACAGAGCTGTCGGCGCTGTGGTTTATCCTGGCGGTTCCTTGTTTGGGCGGCCCTCTTCTCTACCTGATTTATAACACTTCCTACCAGTGGCAGCGCATTGTCGTTTGGCTGGATCCCTGGAAATATGCCATGAACGCGGGGTATCAGATTACCAATGCGGAAATTGCCTTCGGGTCGGGGGGGATTTTCGGTGTGGGCTTAGGACGAAGCATGCAAAAGTTCGGCTATTTGCCGGAGACCTATACAGATATGATCTTTGCTTTAATTGGCGAAGAGCTGGGATTAATGGGTGCCTTATTATTGATCAGCTTGTTTATCCTCTGCTACGGAAGGGGATTCTATATTGCCAGACGGTGCCCGGACCGTTTCGGACGTTTGCTGGCCTTTGGGATTACCTTTTCCCTGGCTGTTCAAACCGGGATCAATCTTGGCGTCGTCACAGGAGTATTGCCTGTAACCGGGATTACCCTGCCCTTAGTCTCTTACGGAGGGAGCTCCTTGGTGATTACTTTGGTGGAGATTGGCATCCTGCTGAATATTTCCCGATACAGCAAGATATCCAGGCCTCATGGGCGCTCTTCAGCTATGACCCCGGTTGAAGGACGGGCTTTGCGGGAATAATAGGAAAAGTCAAGCATAGGAGGGATGGGCTTGGTTTTTCCTTTAGGAGAGTGGCTGCTCCTTAGTCTGGGTTTTTTGGCCTGGATGGAGTGGCCCTATTTCCATATTGAAAAAGGCTTGAGGATGATCCCTTTGGCTTGGGTTCTGGGCTGGATTGTGGAATACAATGTCGCCTTTTCTCCGCCCTGGGATTGGCACTTTCCGCGGATCTTTGTCCTGATAACCCTTACCTTAGTGGCCTGGAAGAAGACCGAAGAGCGAAAATACCCAGGTATCCTTTTGGCAAGCTTTTGCTTAGTGGCTCAGGATTTGTTCGTACTCAATGAGCCGGGTATTTTTGCCTATGAACAATGGCTCTTTGCAGGGTTCTTTGTAGCGGTGGCCTTTTTCAGTACCCGCAGTCAGTGGGGCATGATCGCCACTCTTGGCGGAGGAATGCTTATAAGCATGGCCTTCACCGTCTTTTTGTTTGACGGAGTGGTGAGATATTATACGATTCCCAATGCCTTCCTTTGGCACTTCAGCATTGGGGCCTGCGCCATCATTGCTGTGCTCAGAGAAGTTCGGGAACATTACCAAACCAGAAAAGCCTTAAGCCTCTTGCCGATGGCTGCTCCTCAGGAATCACAAGGGGAAGAAGGCAGTGTTTATAGAAAGGATGACTAACTTGGCACAAGGTTTAGTCGTTGCGGCTGTCCATGCAGGCAGTATCGCCGAAGAGATGGAGATAGAATGTGGTGATCAGATCCTTGCCATTGATGGACAGGAGATTGGGGATATTATTGACTTTCAGTATTTAACCGCGGAAGATGAGTTTACCTTGCTGCTGGAAAAGGCCGGCGGAGAGCTTTGGGAACTGGAGATTGAACGTTCCTACGGCGAGGAATTGGGCTTGGAGGTTCAGGCTGTCAGTTCCCACGGTTTAAAGTTATGCCGGAACAATTGTATCTTCTGTTTTGTAGCCCAGATGCCCCCAGGAATGAGAGCCAGCCTCTATGATAAAGATGATGATTACCGCCTTTCCCTGACCCAAGGGAGCTTTATCACCCTTTCCAACTTAGATGAGGATGAGTTTGAGAGGATCCTTAAGTTCCATCTTAGTCCCTTATACATTTCGGTTCACGCCTGGGATGCCGAAGCCCGGGTCCGCCTGATGAAGAATCCCAGGGCAGGTGATTTATCCTCGCAATTAAAGCGGCTTGCCGGGGCGGGGATCCAAATTCATTCCCAAATCGTTTTGGTACCAGGTTATAATGATGGAGAGGTGCTTGAGCAGACCGTACGTGAGCTGGGAAACCTTCACCCCTCGGTGCAATCCATCGCGGTGGTGCCTGTAGGTTTAACAAAGCATCGGGCAAATCTCCCGGATTTACGCCCTTTTACTTCTGAGGAAGCCTGGAGTATTTTAGCCAAGGGTGAAATGTGGCAAAAGGAATACCGCCGGAAAACAGGTCGCAGTCTGGTGTATTTTTCCGACGAATTCTATGCTTCGGCAGGACGGGACTATCCATCTATAGAGATCTATGATGATTTCGCCCAGTTGGAAAACGGTGTGGGCATGGCCAGCAAATTCCGCCAGGAATTCGATTATGCTCGGCAAAGTCTTCCTCCTGCCATCCCGCAACGGAAGGTGCACTTGATTACCGGAGTGTCGGCGGCTCCCTTTTTTGAGGATTTGCTAAAAAAGTTAACGCCTATTGAAGGTTTGACCGTCCAACGTCATACTATTATTAATAGTTTCTTTGGCCCCACGGTGACCGTGGCAGGCTTGTTGACCGCTCAGGATATTGCCGGGCAGATAGGTAATATTAAAGGAGAGATTTTTTTAATTCCACGGGTGATGCTTAAAGCAGATGAAGAGGTATTTCTGGATGATCGAAGCGTGGAATGGCTGGCTGAAGAGCTGCAGGGGATACCACTGGTGGTTGAGAACCAGGGGAGGGCTTTCCTGGAAGCAGTGACCGGATTGGATTTGGAGGGTGAAGATTGTGAGTAAACCAGTTGTAGCTATCGTGGGAAGGCCTAATGTAGGAAAGTCAACCCTGTTCAACCGTCTGGCAGGGGGGCTTGTGGCTATCGTGGAGAACCGGCCCGGTGTGACACGGGACCGGCTCTATCGGGATTCTGAGTGGTTAGGGCGTAAATTTACAATTATTGATACGGGGGGTATCGAATTTGTCAATGAAAATACTCCCATAAGCGCCCAAATGCGCCGTCAGGCGGAGATTGCTATCGAAGAGGCGGATGTGATCGTCTTTGTGATCGATGCCCAGATTTCGCCGACTCCTGATGATGATATGATTGCTCAGACCTTAAGGCGATCAGGAAAGCCGGTTATTTTAGCCGCTAACAAAGTGGAGAATTTCGCTAAAACGGAGCTCTATGAGTTTTATAATCTGGGCTTAGGGGAACCCGTCCCGATCTCGGCAGTTCATGGCATGAATATCGGTGATTTGCTGGATGAGGTGGTTTCCCACTTTCCTGAGGACATTGAGGAAGAGGTGGACCCGGATACCATCCGGATCGCTGTGGTCGGCCGTCCCAATGTGGGGAAATCTTCTTTGGTAAACACCCTGCTGGGAGAAGAGCGGGTGATTGTCAGCAACATTCCCGGCACCACCCGGGATGCCATCGATTCTGCCTTTGAGCATGAGGGCAAGCATTATATCATTATCGATACGGCCGGGATGAGAAGAAAGGGCCGCATCGAGGAATTGACCGAACAATACAGCGTCTCCCGTTCTTTGCGTGCCGTGGATCGTTCCGATGTGATTCTGATGTTGCTCGATGCCGGTGAAGGGGTTACGGAACAGGATAAGAAGATTGCCGGATATGCCCATGAGGCGGGCAAAGGGATCGTCTTAGTGGTCAATAAATGGGATCTGATTGAAAAAGATGATAAGACCATGAACCGCTTTGAAAAGGATATCCGGGAGGAATTGGGCTTTATGCAATATGCCCCGACTCTCTTTATCTCAGCCAAAACGGGGCAGCGGGTCACTAAGCTTTTGGATTTAGTAGATTTTGTGGCCGAGCAGAATTCGACCCGTGTGGCGACAGCTACTCTGAATACCTTAGTGAGAGAGTGGGTCCATCTCAATCCCCCTCCCACGGATAAGGGACGGCGTTTAAAGGTTCTTTATGCCACCCAGGTGGGAGTGAAACCACCGACTTTTGTCTTCTTTGTCAATGATCATGAGTTAATGCATTTTTCTTATCGCAGATATTTGGAAAATCAGCTGCGCAGCAGCTTTGGGTTTGAGGGTTCACCGATTCGGATGATTGTGAGACAAAAGGATGAAGAGAGGGAATAAGGATGTGGGAATACGCGATATTTATTATCGCTTATCTGTTGGGGGCCATTCCTTTTGCTTATTGGGCAGGCCGCTATAAAGGCATGGACGTGCGCAAGCATGGCAGCGGGAACATAGGAACCACCAACGCTTTTCGTTTGCTGGGGGCAAAATTGGGAGTTCTCGTCCTTTTGGGGGATGCTTTAAAGGGAGCCTTGGCCGCTTATCTGGGCTATCGCTTTTTTGGCCCTTGGGGAGGGATTATAGCCGGATTACTGGCTATGGCCGGACACAGCTGGAATCCCTTTTTTGGCTTTAAGCCCAGTGGCAAAGGGGTGGCCGCGGGCTTTGGGATCATTCTCGTTTTGATGCCCAAGATTACTGTTATTGCCATTGTCCTCTTTGTTTTGGTTGTCTTTTTGACACGTTATGTTTCCGTGGGGTCCGTGTTGGCTGCCTTAACCGTGGGAATTCTCGTTTTTCTTTTTAATGAGCCCATGGCTTATAAAGTGTTTGCCGTGATCGCTGTCAGCGGCGTGGTGATTCGTCACCGAACCAATATTCAAAGAGTTCTTAAGGGAACGGAAAATAAATTTAACCTAAAGCGATAAGTGGGAAGGGGGATTACATTGGCTAAAATAGCTGTCTATGGCGCAGGCAGTTGGGGAACAGCCCTGGCCGTTTCCATGGGTAAAGCAGGTCATGAGGTTGCCTTAGTAGGGCGAAAGCTCAGCGAGATGGATCTCATGGAGCAGAGACGCGAAAACCGTCCTTATCTGCCGGGGGTGGTGCTGCCCCCAACAGTGCGCCCCACAGGGGACGCAGGGGTGCTTGAGGAAGCGGAAATGCTGGTGCTCAGTGTGCCCTCCCATAGCGTACGGGAGACGGCCCAAAAGATCAGGGCCTATCTCCAACCGGGAACCATCGTTGTGAACACGGCCAAAGGGCTGGAGGAGGGAAGTCACAAGCGGCTTTCTCAGGTCTTGACTGAAGAACTTCCCCATCATCCCATCGTGGTTTTATCCGGTCCCAGCCACGCTGAGGAAGTAGGCAAGGATATGCCGACCACGGTTGTGGTGGCTTCTCAAAACAGTCAGGCTGCGGAAGCTGTTCAGGATATGCTGATGACTCCTAAATTCCGCGTTTACACCAATCCGGATACCATCGGTGTGGAATTGGGAGGAGCTTTTAAAAATATTATTGCTCTGTGTGCCGGCTTTGCCGACGGCTTAGGCTTTGGGGATAATACCAAGGCTGCACTGATGACCCGTGGGATTGCTGAAATTACCCGCTTAGGTGCGGCCATGGGAGGGAACCCGCTGACCTTTGCCGGCCTGGCCGGAGTGGGGGATCTTATTGTAACCTGCACCAGCCGGCATAGCCGCAATCACCGGGCTGGGGTTGCTTTGGGCGAGGGTAAACCTTTGGAGCAAGTCCTCAAAGAGGTGGGTATGGTGGTCGAGGGCGTTCGCACTACCCGCGTTGCCTACGAGCTGAGCCGTCAGTATGAAATCTCCATGCCCATCACAGAACAGGCTTACCAGGTTCTTTTTCAGGGTGCCGATCCCAGGGCGGCAGTATCCGCTCTGATGATGAGAGGCAAAAAGCACGAGATTGAGGAAGTGGCTCTGATTGCCATGGAACAGGGTTCTTATCAGGAGAATGGCCCGGATGGTCATGGTGAGTAAAACCTGAACGATTGAATACTTGAGAAGGTTGGGAGTGTCGTCAGACTCTTTTTAATAAAGGGTTGGCGGTGCTCTTTTTTTGCAGATATATCCTCTTACAGTTCCGAAATTCGTAATCGATTCCGAATTTGGGTTAGCTTTTTGTACCCTATTTTTCGTTGAAATGGAATATATTGCTTGATTTTTACATAGCAATGATAAAGGATTGGGTGGTGAATTCGGATGAATTCAAGGAGAAAATTAATTTATCAGGGCAAAAAGGAATTTTGACATAATTGCCCAAGCCGGTCAATATACTTATACTGCGTAATGTGCTAGTCCAGTTATCCGGTATCCATCATCTTGTGTCAGGGAGGTGGGGGGATAAGGTGGGGGCCCTTCCCCGGTTTTGGGACAGCACTCAAAAGGGAGGGAATTTTTGTGGAAAAAGTGGACATTTTTAAAGATATTGCTGAGCGTACAGGGGGCGATATCTACCTCGGAATCGTTGGGCCAGTCCGCACTGGGAAGTCCACCTTTATCAAACGCTTCATGGACCTCCAAGTCCTGCCCAATATCATGGATGTATTTGAGCGGGAGCGGGCGAATGATGAACTTCCCCAAAGTGGTTCAGGAAGGCAGATCACCACGACGGAGCCTAAATTTATTCCATCGGATGCGGTAGAAATTCTGATTAAAGACAGCATCCAAATGAAAGTTCGTTTAGTGGATTGTGTCGGCTATGCTGTGGAAGGGGCTATTGGCTACGAGTCGGAAGATGGTGAAGAGCCTCGTCTGGTTCGGACCTCCTGGAGCGATGAGCCCATTCCGTTCCAAGAAGCGGCTGAGATTGGCACACGCAAAGTGATCACAGATCATTCCACCATCGGTATTGTCATTACCACAGATGGCTCCATTACCGACATTCCCAGGGAAGCCTATGTGGATGCTGAAGAGCGAGTCATTGAAGAGCTGAAACAGTTAGGAAAGCCTTATGTGGTCGTTATGAACACCACTCGTCCTTATTCGGAAATGACCATGGAGCTGAGCAGCTCACTCGAAGAGAAATATAATGTGCCTGTTATTCCGGTCAATTGCCTGGATATGACTCCGGAAGATATTACGCAAATTCTCGAAGAAGTTCTTTATGAGTTCCCGGTAGCAGAAGTTAATATTGAGATTCCTAAGTGGGTTGAAGAGCTGGAATCCAGCCATCCTGTCCGGGCCAGCTTCGAAGAGGCTGTTCGCCAATCCGTTGAGGGCATCCGCCGTATCCGCGATATCGATATGGCCCTGGATAAACTGGGGGAATGCCCCAATGCTCAGGATGTTCTGCTTAAGCAGATGAACCTGGGAACGGGGATCGCCGAAATTGAAATGACGGCTATTGATGGACTGTTTAAGACAGTCCTCGAGGAAATGACCGGAGTCAATGTAGAAGGGGAACACACCCTGATGAGGCTGGTCCTGGATTACAGCAAGGCCAAAAAGGAATGGGATAAACTGGCCCCGGCCATCGAAGAAGTGCGCAGCAATGGCTATGGCGTAGTAACCCCCCATCTTGACGAAATGTATCTGGAAGAGCCGGAACTGGTGAAATCCGGCGGGCATTATGGCATCAAGCTGAAAGCCAGTGCTCCCTCCCTCCATATTCTCCGGGCGGATGTTACCACAGAGATTACTCCTCTGATCGGAACAGAGAAGCAAGCTGAGGATTTAGTCCGCTATATCCTTGATGAATTCGAATCCGATCCCAAGAAGGTATGGGAATCCAATATCTTTGGCAAGTCCCTGCATGACTTGGTCCGGGAAGGGGTACAGACGAAGCTTTACCGGATGCCGGAAAATGCCCAGCACAAGCTTCAGGATACCTTACAAAGGATTGTCAATGACGGCAACGGCGGTCTAATCTGCATCATCATCTAGCCCAAAAGTGAATCAAGGGGACAGGTCCCGTTTTTCATTCATGAAAAACGGGACCTGTCCCCTTGATTCACTCTTGCTATAGGATAGACATTTGCTTATAATGGTCACTAATAACACCTGTAGCCCCATAGTTCAGGAGTAGGGAGCGAGAGCCAGTGGCGGGTCAGAACCGGAATAAAGATTTTTTAATCGTCAGCAAAGATATACTCCCCGAGGCCATCCTCAAAACAGCCCAGGCTAAAGAACTGTTGGTTAAAGGGGATGCAAATACGATTAATGAGGCTGTGGACCGGGTCCAGCTGAGCCGCAGCGCCTTCTATAAATATAAGGATGGGGTTTTTCCCTTCTATGAGGCCAGCAGGGAAAAGATCATTACCTTTTCCCTGACTTTGGAGAATACGGCAGGGGTTTTATCCAATGTGTTGAATACCATTGCCCGTTTTAAGGCTAATGTGCTGACCATTAATCAGGGAATCCCTCTCCAGGGGATCGCTAATGTCACCATATCCGTGGAGAATATGGGGATGGTGGATATCCCGGAAAATCTATTATCGGCATTAGGTGAGATAGACGGGGTTCGGAAAATAGAGGTTATCGGACAAAATTAGCTGATAAAATAAAGTGTGTGTTGCCAACTTATGTCTTGCATTTTTTTAAAACATGTGTTATTTTATATAAGTCCCTCAAATACGGGATGCAATCGGGGCGTGGCTCAGCTTGGTAGAGCGCTACCTTGGGGTGGTAGAGGTCGCACGTTCAAATCGTGTCGCTCCGACCATTAACGAAATTAGAGAAATCCGCAAACTTGCTCCAGGCAAAGATTTGCGGGTTTTTTTATACCCGGAGAGGAAGGGGTGCATGAACATATCGGGCTTTATTTTGGGTGTGATATTGATACTCTCTGTTTACGGAGGTGTGAACTATTATATCGGGAGAGGGCTATTCCAATGGCTTAGCTTGCTTTTTCCGTATATCAACGCCAGGGTTTACGCAGGTATCTATCTGTTTTTTGCTTTATCTCTGATCCTTGGTTTTTTGCCTCTTTCTGCTTCCCTAAAAAAGATCATGAGTTGGATAGGCGCACATTGGATGGGTGTCTTTATCTATCTGTTCTTATTTTTTATGGTGGCAGATTTGGTGATAGTATTAGGAAGTATCCTCAAGGTAATTCCCAGGCCTATCCCTCAGAATATCCGTTTCTATGCGGGCCTGCTTGTGATTTTATTAACGGCCGGCCTGGTCAGTTATGGGCTTTATAACGCCAATCAAATCAAATATGTTTCCTATGCCGTTCAAACAAAAGACACGACCTTAGCGGCCGATATGAACATTGTCCTGATCAGCGATCTGCATTTGGGTGCTGTCAATTCCGAAAGAAATCTGGAACATATCGTTCAGGGTATCAATCAGTTGGAACCGGATCTTGTCTGTCTGGCCGGGGATATTTTTAACGATGATTATCATGCGCTGCGCAATCCTTCCGCAGCCATTGAGCTGTTTAAAAGTATTAAGGCAACGTACGGCGTCTATGCCTGCCTGGGCAATCATGACGGGGGCAAAACCTTTAACGAAATGATGGGTTTCCTTGAGCAAAGCAATATCAAGCTTCTGAATGATGAATACGCCATAATTGATGAGCGGCTGGTTTTGATCGGCCGGTTGGACTCTTCACCCATCGGGGGCTTTGGGGAGCTGAAAAGAAAAGATATGACGGAGACCATTGCTTCCCTGCCGACCAATATACCCGTTGTCGTCATGGATCATACTCCCTCAAACCTTGACCAATATGGCCCGGAGATTGATCTGGTCCTTGCCGGGCATACACACAGAGGTCAGATATTTCCAGGCAGTTTGTTCACAAACGCCCTATTCGTTGTCGACTACGGGCACTACCAAAAGGATGCCGACAGCCCCCATGTTATCGTGACGTCGGGTGCGGGGACCTGGGGGATGCCCATGCGGATCGGTACCCACAGTGAAATCGTCAGTATCTTATTGCGTTAGAACGCAAGGGGATTCAATTAAATCTTCTTGCTATACCTTGATCATCTATGTATAATGTACATAGATGATCAAGGTATATTTATAAGGAGAGTGGCACGATGAAAATTGATAAAGGCTTGATTGGTGGCAGCACGAATCTTTTAGTGCTGACTTTGCTTCAAGAGCAGGATCGGTATGGTTATGAAATAATCAAGGAGCTGGAATCCCGTTCGGACAGTACCTTTCTGTTCAAAGAGGGGACACTCTATCCCGTTCTTCATAAGCTTGAAAATAACGGATTAGTCACCTCGTATATGGTGAAAGGTGAAACAGGTAAAGAGCGGAAATACTATAAAATAACCGGTAAGGGTCAAAAGCAGCTGGCGGAGGAGAAGCAGACCTGGGAAACGTTCTCGGTTTCAGTAAACAAAGTCATAGGTGGTAATGTCCATGCCTTCTCCTGAGCTTGATAATTTTTTGAGAAATGTTTTATCCTATGTTAAATTTTCCTTTGACAAAAAGGCCATCCGTTCTGAACTGGAAAGCCACCTTTGGGATAGAATCGAGGACTATCTTGAACAAGGCTATGAGGAAGAAGCCGCCGTACATTTAGCGGTGGAGGGTATGGGGGAGCCAAAGGAAATTGGCATAGAGCTCAATAAACAGCATAATCCGCTCATTGGCTGGTTATGGTGGTTAACCAATAAAGCGGTTGTGTTATTAGTTGCCATTAATCTCTTGATTTATGGAATACCTATCACGGACTCTTTGCTGGCTGATGATCCGGCCAAGGATATTCCCCCTACCGACATAGTCTATGATTTAAAGGTTGATGAAAAAGTATATTTGGATGATACAGTGATTGAATTTACCCGTGTTATTCTGAAAAAGAATGGGGAATTAAGCATTATCTATAAATATTACGATACCCGGTTCTGGGGGAGAGGATGGAGCTTAGGCGGAATCGGCAGGATCTCGGACAATCTGGAAAATGAATATTGGAGTGGCTCCGGCAGCAGCAACGGAGGAATTGTCACGAAAGGAATAAGAACCTTTAAGGATTTTGATAAAACAGCGGAGATCTTAATCATCAGCTATGATCACTTCAATAGAAGTTATCGGGTTGAAATCCCGCTGAAGGCCGGTGATGTCCATGAGTAGATCTAAGAAAATCATGCGCAACATGCTCCTGATGGTTGTGTTAGGCGCTATGTTTATTCTGCGTTCGGGCCTCTACCTGAGTCCGCTGTCAGCCCATGAACATTCTGAACGCAGCATCCATTATGGACCATCGAAGGTTGTGCATATGGAGGACTTTGACAAAGGTAAGTACATTTTGGGGAAATACGATCGATGGGTATCCTGTAATACGGTAAAAAAAGAGCTCTTCTTTTTTTGGAGCTTTGGCAATAACCCCGTCGGCTTTGAAAATGATCCTACTAAGGCAATAGACTATACGATGGATGGTTCTTTTAATGATGGTCATTATGATTTCAAACTTTATGGAATCGCCAATGACCCCAGAATTAAGAAGGTTGAGATTATCCTAAGGGATGGAAGGATTTTGACTCAGACTGAATTCTACGGGGATTTGTTTCTTTTTACCTGGCAGACCGATGAAGATGCTCCGAATGGGGGTCTAAAAGAGGTTCGTGGTTATGGTGAAGGGGACAGTATTTTATTTCGTGCCGAGAATGAAGTGGGCTAAGGGATGTGGTAAGATAGTTATGATGTGATTAGGCTAAGGAAGGATGAGGAATGTATTGAAGAGGCTGGACTTTAACAAATTTGTGGAGGCAGATTTTACTTATATGCGTTTTGTTCACGTAGCCAAACAGGAGAGTCAAATGGGAATGAGAGAGCGTATTGACAGGGAACTGGCTGTCATGATCGATGATTTGATGGCCATCAACTTAGAGTATAATAATGTGGGCAAGCAGGTCCTGGCTATTTGGCAGGGATACTGGATGGCCATATCGGCCCTGGATATCGATGTGGAAGATTAAGTCCGCTGAGAATCCAGGTTGGCAAATAAGGCATAAAGGAAGCGTGCCCGGGCAGGGCACGCTTCCTTTATGTATACTAGGCTGCATGGTGTTGGGTAGTCTGCAGAGCCTTTTTCTTATTTTTTTGGTGACCAAGAAGCAGGACGATAGTTATAAAGACGGCACTGAGGCCCCATTCAAGGAGGGCGCTTTCACCAATGAAATGCTTTACATAAGGTTCACCCACCAACATAGTTACGGCTGTGTGGGTTATGACTGCAGCGCCGAGGGGAATAATGATCGGAAAGCGGTTGATGGCCTTGATAACAAGGGTGCTTCCCCAGACCACGATAGGGATACTGATGCACAGTCCGAAAATAACCAGAAAGGGACTTCCGTGAGAAGCGCCTGCTACGGCTAAAATATTATCCAGCCCCATAATAAAGTCGGCAATAATAATTGTGCGGATGGCTCCCCAGAAATTCGCAGCACTTGCTACATGCTCCCCTTCTTTATCATCGGTAAGGAGGTTGTAAGCCATCCAAACCAGGAGAACACCGCCTACAAACATTAAACCGGGAATCTTTAATAACCAGACAGCCACGATGGTCGCTAAAGAGCGGATCAGGATTGCCCCACCAGTACCGATCAGAATCACTTTTTTCTGGGAGTCACGGGGTAGGTTTCGCGCTGCCATGCCGATGACAATGGCATTATCACCGCCAAGAACCAGGTCCATAAGTACGATGGATAGTACGGCTGAGAAAAACTCCGGGCTAAAGAACTCCATTTCTTTCATCTTCTCTCTTTTTATTTTTTTCAGTACCAGAATGGAATAAGCCTTTAACAGCAGCGGTATAAGGAGCAGTTGTCAGGAATGCGGGCATAAAAAAAACCTTTACCCGGATGGGCAAAGGTCTCGCTAACAACTGTGTTGCCAACAAAGCCGGGACTTTTAGTCCGTGAATGACGACTTTGCTGTACAGCTACTCCCCTTTGGACTTAATGATTTTAGTATAGCAAGGCTGAGGACAATCTTCAAGATTCCTCAAAAGTTTTTTCGTAGTCACACCAATTTCCGCTTCGTTAATATGCTGATAATGGAATAGAGATTATTCCTACTATTAGGTATTGGAGAGGAGAAACGGAAATGGCGTTATTAAGTTACAACAGAAGCATCATAACCAACGAAGCAGAGGCAACTTTTGTGCCGCTCACAGGCATACCAACATTAATTCTGGAGTTCGGTCTTTCTGTACCCGAACCAGCCAATTTTGTAGAATTGCAGACATCTGTTGGCTGGCAGGTTGTGAATACCATTGCCGATTTTCAACCCACCCTTAGACTGGTCGTTTTGCAGGATGGGCTCGAAGTAGGGGCTGCTCACCAGGAAGCCCTTGCAGACGGTGACGATGAACCGGTGGAAATGTTGGCAGCCTTCCAAACGGTTCTGACCGATGTAACGGTCGGTCATCATGTTTACCAAGTGTTGGTTTATAACCTTCAGCCCGCTCAAGGGGACATTGCCGTCACAGGCCCAGCTACGATATCCGGCAAAGTTATCAGCTAGAAACAAGCAGGGGACACTTCGGTGTCCCTTAACTTCATTAACCCGGCAGGAAAAGGCTGCCCCACAGCCGCCATTTATGGATGTCAGGGAGAAGGGGGATGATCCTCCGGCTTGACGGTTTCGGGGAGTTCATATTTATAGCCGCTGATCATGGAGGAGACAGTACCATCATCATCCAAAATATCCTGACGAAAGACCATATAGAGATGGCCGAGGAGAAAGGCGGCATAGCCCCAGGCAAACAGGTGATGGATCATTCTGACTTGACTTTCACTGCCTATCGCCGGGATCAGCCAGGAAAAAAGACCGAGAGCTCCACTGGGCGTGGCGGTGGCTCTCATGGCAAAACCGGTCAGGATCATGACCAGACTGGCCACCCAGATGAAGACAAGATACATCAATTGAGCCATGGAATTATGCCCGACATGGGTTGTATGTTCACGGGTTAAAAAGAGATAGTATTTTAGAGTGGCTACGGCATCCTGCCAGAACTCTTTGCGCCAAAACCGCAGCTTGGCGAACTCATTGCCGACCACAAACCAATACAGGCGGAAGAGAAGATTGGCTGTAAAGATATAAGCAGTTATCCCATGCCAATAGCGCATATTGCCCATGAAGAAATTTCCCACCGCTTCCCCGGGAGAGCTCAGGATGGGATTGCCAATATACAGCCCGGTTATAAACAGAACCACGATGGCGGCGGCATTGATCCAGTGGAAGAATCTGACCGGCCATTGCCACACGTAGATAGGAGAGCGGAGTTTTGAGGGACTCCCATCAGGTTGATAGTTTTTGGCTTCAGCCATGGGGCACACATCCTTTGTCTAGAGAACTTTTACTTTGGCTAATTCTTCTCCTGCCGGAGAGATGAGATGAGTCGCGCAGGCTAAACAAGGATCGAAGGAGTGGATGGTCCGCAGCAGCTCCAGGGGCTGATCCGGAACGGCCACAGGGGTATCCAGGAGGGAGGCTTCGTAAGGGCCTTTGACCCCTTTCTCATCCCGGGGAGCGGCGTTCCAGGTAGTTGGGACCACTGCCTGATAGCTTTCCACTTTGCCGTCACGGATTTTGACCCAGTGGGCCAGAGCACCCCGGGGGGCTTCGGCAAAGCCAACTCCTTGAGCAGTGGCCGGCCAACGGCTGGGTTCCCATTTCTCCGGATTGAAGGTTTGACTGTCCCCTGCTTTAATATTAGCCAGCAAATCCGCGTAAAATCCGGCTAAATGATCTACAGAAAGTTTAGCCTCCAGGGCCCTGGCCAAGGTCCTGCCCAAAGTAGAGAATAAAGCGGTAATGGGAAGGTCTAAGCGCTGTAAAGCATCGTCCACCAACCCCTTGATGGGCTTATTGCCCCGGGCATAGCCCACCACAAAACGGGCCAGGGGACCCACTTCCATGGGATGCCCCTGCCAATGGGGAGTTTTGATCCAGCTGTATTTTTTATTCTCATCGAGATTATGGTAGGGCGGTCTTGGCCCGTCATAAGCCGGAGCAGTCTTGCCCTGCCAGGGATGCAGCCCGGCCTGAGGATCGTCGTATTGGTACCAGGAATGACTGACGAATTCTTTGATGTGTTCGGGGTCTTTTAAGTCTACATCATAGACTTTGCTCAGATCCCGATTTAAGACGGCACCATTGGGGAAGAGGAAGGAATCAGGCTCCCGAATATCGGTCATCGGGACACCGCCGTAGCAAAGGAAATTGCCGATGCCGCCTCCCCATAAATCCCCTTTGTAGAAGCCGGCAATAGCAAAGAGATCGGGAAGGAGGACTTTATCCACGAAAGTTTGGGCCTCATCGATTTTGGACTTGACGAGATTTAATCGTTCCATATTGATCACATGAACATCATTCATATTGATAGTGGAGGGATGACCTCCCACACAATAATTAGGGTGAGGGTTTTTGCCGCCAAAGATGGTGTGGATTTTGACGATTTCTTTCTGCCAATTAAGAGCTTCAATATAATGAGCCACCGCCAGCAAATTGGCTTCAGGTGGGAGACGGTAAGCGGGATGCCCCCAATAGGCATTGGCGAAAATTCCTAACTGCCCGCTCTCCACCAGCCCCTTGACTTTGTTCTGGACATCCCGGAAGTAGCCTGCTGAGGAGTTGGGCCAATCCGACAGGGACATGGCCAATTCGCTGGTGGCTTTGGGATCGGCTTTAAGAGCACTGAGAACATCCACCCAGTCGAAACCATGCAAATGATAGAAATGAACCACATGATCATGAACCATTTGGGTAAGGGTCATGATATTGCGGATGATGTTGGCATTCTTGGGAATCCGGTAGTCAAGAGCATCTTCAACGGCACGGATGGAGGTGAGGGCATGAATGTGGGTGCAGACGCCGCAGATTCTTTGGACAAAGGACCAAACATCTCTGGGGTCCCGGTTCTCGACGATTTTTTCAATGCCTCGAAAGATAGTTCCCGAGCTTAAGGCTTCAGTGATTTGAGTTCCTTCAACCACAGCTTCGATTCTTAAATGCCCTTCTACCCGGGTCAGGGGATCAACGACAATTCTTGTAGCCATAGATTCCAAACCTTTCTTTACTATTCCTGTTTTTGTCTTTTCTCACTGGTTTTGGTGGCAATGGTCGCCGCGGCATGGGCTACCACGCCGACTCCGGCCACTCCCAGAGCGGCCAGGCCCAGTTCGTCGGGATTTTTGCCGATGGCATTATTGGGGATGTCCGCCAGATGAGTATAAAAGGGTGTGCTGGTATCGTACCAGTTATTTTCGGAGCAAGCCATACAAGGATGACCTGATTTCACAGGGAAGCTGATACCCCCATTCCATTCCATGACCGCACAAGCATTGTAAGCCACGGGCCCTTTACACCCCATCTTGTAGAGGCACCACCCTTTTTTAGCTCCTTCATCATCAAACTGCTCCACAAATTGACCGGCATCAAAGAAAGCCCGCCGGGTACACCCGTCGTGAACCCGCTTGGAATAGAAAGCTTTGGGGCGGCCCTGACTGGTTAGTTCAGGAATCTCGCCAAAGGTCAGATAATGCACGATGGTTCCGGTGATCACTTCAGCGATGGGCGGGCATCCCGGTACATCGATGACCGGTTTGTTTTTGACAATACGGCGGATGGGAACGGCTTCCGTAGGATTGGGGTAAGCCCCTTGAATACAGGCATTGGTGGCACAGGAGCCATAAGCAATGACTGCGGCCGCTCCATCGGCACATTCCTTGAGAAGATCATTGGCGGTCATTCCGCCAATGGTACAGTAGACCCCGCCGTCCCCTAAAGTGGCGCTGCCTTCGACCACTAAGACATAGTGTCCATAATAATCCTGCATGGCCTTGAGCCGGGCGGACTCAGCCTGTATTCCTGCAGCAGCCTGGATAACTTCCATATAATCCAGGGATATCATATTCAAGATGAGATCAGAAATCAGGGGATGAGCACTGCGCAGAAACGATTCGCTGCAACATGTGCATTCCTGTAGATTTAAATAAATCACCGGAACCCGGGGTTTTGTTTCCAGCGCTTTGACTATTTTGGGGACAGCTGAAGAATCAAGACCCAGCATAGCCGCGGTGAGTGTACAGAATTTTAGGAAGTCACGCCGTGATATGCCTCTGCGGCGGGCCCAGCTATAATAGGTATCCTCGCCCAAGATTATCCCTCCCTGACGCTGTAATTCAACCTATTGTTTTGCATAAAGTGGTAAATTATACATAAGACGGCCGCTTCTGTCCTCAAGCCAATGCTCTGCATGTGTTCAATCTTGGTTATTCCGGCAATACTAAGAAAGGCTAAATTGATGGAGAAGGTGAAGGGATGAGTCTTCTTATTAAAAACGGGTTGGTATGGCTTCATGAACAAGAGGATTATTTTAAGGCTGATATTCTCATTAAGCACAGCAAAATCAAAGAGGTGAGGCCGGTAATCGAAAGAGAGAAAGGAATCCCGGTTCTTGATGTGCGGGAGGGCTATATTCTGCCGGGATGGATTGACTGTCATACTCATCTGGGGATTATCGAGGAAGCAACAGGAAAAATCGGTGTGGATAATAATGAAATATCGGATCCCATTACTCCGAATCTGAGAGCAATCGATGGGGTGAATCCCATGGACATAGCCTTTAAGGATGCGGTTCGTCATGGCATCACCACCGTCATGTCCGGACCGGGAAGCGATAACCCGGTTGGGGGCCTCAACATGGCTTTCAAGACTGCGGGGCGAATCATCGATCAGATGGTGATTAAGAATCCGGTAGGTCTGAAGATAGCCCTGGGAGAAAATCCTCTCACCACCTATGGTGCAGATAAAAAATCCCCGGTGACCCGGATGGGGACGGCCTCTCTGATTCGTGAACTGTTCATGCAAGCTCAGGATTATATGAGCTTAAAAAAGGCGGATAAAGTGAAAAAGCGTGATGTCAAGCTGGAGGCTGTGATTCCCCTCTTAAGGGGTGAAATCCCCCTGCGGGCCCATGCTCATCGCGCTGATGACATCATAACCGCTGTGCGCATTGCGGAAGAATTTAAGATCGAAAAACTAGTGATCGAGCACGGCACAGAAGCGGATCTGATTGCCGACTACCTGTTTGAAAAGAAAGTCGCGGTAGCTTTGGGCCCCATGCTGACCCCCCGCATCAAGATGGAGCTGCGCAACAGGAATTATGCTTCAGCTCTTAAATTGATGGACTCAGGGTTAAAGGTGGCCCTGATCACCGATCATCCCTACAACTCTATCGAGCAATTGCGGACCATAGCCATCCTGGCTGTGGCCGAAGGCCTCTCCCCAAAAGATGCTCTCAAATGTCTGACGGTCAATCCGGCTGAGATTCTGGGATGTGATGACCGTATCGGCAGAATCGCCGAAGGGTATGACGCCGATCTGGTGGTCTATGATCAGGAACCGCTGAGTATTAACGCTAAAGTTCTGCAGACGATCATTGATGGGAAGATTGTCTACTCGGCCCAATGACTCTGACTATCATAAGATAAAAGTGAAAACCTGAGAAATGGGGAGCAAAGCGGCAGAGAGTTCGTCATATTCCGGAATTGGAGCGGAATAAAGGGTTTTATGGGATAAAGTTCACTTTTTTATTGACAAGCGGCCACATTGTGCTACAATTGTTTTCGATAGGAATTTGGGTCACCGGACGTTGGGTTCGGCTCGGATTCCTTCCATTTTGCTTTTGTAAAGGGGGCAAAGATGACAAAATGAGCAATTCTCTGGGACGTCATGTGTTGGCTGAAATCTATGGTTGCAGTTTTGAGATTCTTAATAACCGCGAAGAAGTCGAAGCAATCATGGTCAACGCAGCCCTGGAAGCAGGCGCAGAAGTACGCGAGGTGGTATTTCATAAGTTCAGCCCGCAAGGTGTGAGTGGTGTGGTGGTCATTTCCGAATCCCATCTAGCCATCCATACATGGCCGGAACTTGGTTATGCGGCAGTCGACGTATTCACATGCGGGGATCAGGTCAATCCCTGGGATGCCTGTAATTATTTGACCGAGCAATTTAAAGCAGGTCATATGACAGCTACGGAAATGAAACGTGGACTGGTGGAAGATCCAAAAGAAGCGGTAAATCTTTAGGAGGGATATTTATTTTATTCCAGACTGAGATAAGGCTGGCATAATAGACCTTGTGACGGGAAAGTTACAAGGTCTATTGTTTTGAATGATGGAATGTCAATATTTGCTAAGTAATTGCGGGATGATTTATATGAACTTGTAAAAAATAATGTTATTGATCCCAGGAACCTTGACAGGGGCAGGATTTTGATGAAAAGCCTCGAATATTACTTAGATTAGCCTCAAATATTAAGGAGAGATTGCCTTGTTGCTACTGTCTGAACACTTCAAGGAGGAGCTTGAAGAAATAAAAAGAACCCTTCGACGTGAAATCAAGCTCAAGGCTGCTGAATTTGACGAACTTGTGGAATTGAATTTTGGTGAACTTGAGAATAACGCCTGCCCGCTGATTGTCCTTGCTGTGAGCCAAACCTTTGGCGGTGCCGCTCGTTCAGCTATTGGCCTGGCCACAATCTTTCAATACATATTTATGGCCGATCAGGTTCATCGCCTGATGAAGGATGATCCGGATCTGGAAGAAAGTAAACGACAATTCCCGGTTCTTGTAGGAGATTTTCTTTATGGAAAGTTTTTTCTGAGTTTGTGTAAAGAGAAAATGCTCCATTTCCTGGCCCCTTTGGCTAAGGTTATTGAAAATATGAATCAAGGAGCAATCATCCGTTGGTTGTCGAGGGATAAAAAAGTAAGTGATGGCGAATATATAAGAACTATTGAGATGGAAAGAGCATCTCTGACCGGCCTTGCGGCACGGTTGGGGGCGGAGCTGGCTGGCTGTCCGCTGAAGGTGCAGGAGCAATGTGAGACCATAGGCTGGAATTTGGGGATTGCCTGGGCGGCGTCTCAAGAACGAAGGTCGGGCGGGGTGGTTGACTTTGCGCTGACTGAGGCCAGATCGATTCTCCGGGAGCTCCCCGATCACAGAAATCATTCTTTAAATCAATTAATCGATTATATTGAAAGCAATGTACAGGTTAAAACTCTGGAGTTGAATTATAGATAGCAAAACAGGGTTGTCTTTGTCAGCAAAGCAATTCCGTGCTAAAATTGAAGAGAACTTAGAAGTCGCAATTATTTCAAAAATGCGTGCTGAATAAAAGTAGAAGGATTATGGGAAGGATGTGTGGGGATGCGCAGGCGGAAACGTGTGGACGAAAATATGCCGCTTATGGAGCATATTAGCGCATTACGCAAAGTTTTCTTATTTGCAGCATACGGAGTCATTTTAGGTACGGTTGTCGGATGGATATACAGCGATCAGGTTTACGCATTCCTTGCCAATCCAGTGATTCAACTGGGTATAGAATTAATTACAACTACCCCCATGGAACCCATCATGGTTAAGCTGAAAGTATCTATTGTCGTAGGGGTAGTCATTGCTTTGCCAATAATTATCTGGCAGATTTGGAGTTTTATTCTCCCGGCCTTAAAGCAAAATGAAAAGAAATACCTTTATATGATTGTACCCAGCTCGGTTATCCTGATGTTGGCCGGTATTGCTTTTGCTTTTCTCTTTGTTATTCCTATCGGGCTTAAATTCCTGCTGTTTACCGGCCAAGCTGTTGTCACTTCAACTACCTTAGTGACAAAAGCGTCGTATTTATCCTTTATTATCCGTTTTCTTTTAAGCTTCGGTTTGATTTTCCAACTCCCTGTTATCCTGCTGCTTTTGATTCGTATTGGCGTCCTCTCCCCGGATAGTCTGGCTAAAAAGAGGAAGTATGCCTTCTTTGGGATTGTCGTGGTGGTTATGCTCATTTCACCTACTCCTGAGATTATGACTCAGGGACTCATGGTGCTGCCCACCTATATGCTGTATGAGGCTAGTATTTGGCTCGGTTACATTGTGGCACGAAAACGAGAGAAAGCGCTGGAAGGATAGGGGGGTAAGAGATGAGTTTTAATGAACTTATTATATTAATGGTTATTGCCTTGGTATTATTTGGCCCTGAAGATCTTCCCGACGTGGCTCGTGCCATTGGCAAAGTGGTTTTTGAGGTTAAGAAAATTGCCGGAGATATGACAAAAGAGTTTCAGGATGCTGTGAATACCCCCAGCAATGTCCTCAAGAAGACCTTGGATGACACACTGAAAACCCCGGCACCCAAGAAAAGCACCCAGGAAGTGACAAAGACGGCAGCGGCAGCCCCTTCAACCGCGGCAGCGGTTGCACCGGAAGCTGCAGATACGCCCAAGGATGAGAATGCAACACCCAATAAAGATGACGAAGAATTATTAACCTATGATGAGGATCCCCTTGCGGAACTCCCACAAGACATGGTGTCCTACGAAAAATAGGGTGCAAGCAGGTGAACCAAGATTGAAACAACTTTGGCTTTTTAACCAAATCAACTCCGATCTGCAGAGGGTTGAGAAAGAACTTCATGCTTATATAAAAACAGATTTTCCTATACTGGATCAATCCGCTGTTCAACTACTGGAAGCCGGTGGGAAGCGGTTGCGCCCGGCTTTTACCCTTTTAGCAGGAAAATTCTATGGCTATCCCATTGACAGGCTCCTTCCGGTGGCTATGGCTTTAGAATTGATTCACATGGCCACTCTGGTTCATGACGATGTAGTAGACGCGTCAATGACCCGGCGGGGACGGCCGACAGTTAAAGCAAAATGGGGAAATGTAGTTTCGATTGCTACCGGGGATTACCTATTGGCTAAAGCGCTGGAGCTGCTTGCTCAGATTAATCATCCTGAAGTGTCCAAGATTCTTGCTGAAGTCAGTGTGGAAATGAGCCAGGGAGAGATCCAACAGATTAAAGCTTCCAATGATGTCAATCAGAACTTGAAACAGTATTATTATCGTATTAAGCGTAAAACGGCCATGCTTATTTCGGCCAGTTGCAAACTGGGTGCTCTGGTTTCTGCTGCTCCGCGGCGGGAGGTTTGGGCTCTGGGTGCTTACGGACACGCTCTGGGTATGGCTTTTCAAATCGTCGATGATGTCCTGGATGTCACCGCTGAAGCCTCCGAACTGGGCAAGCCTGTGGGAGGAGATATCCGTCAAGGAATTATGACCCTGCCTTTGATTCTTGCCCTGCATCAATCCGGGGAGAGGGAGCGTCTGCATGAATTGCTGGTCAAACCGGAGAAGGATGAGGATGACGTCAGAGAGGCCATTAAAATGATCAAAGACTCCGGAGCAATTGCTGACTCCATGCACTATGTGGACTTATATATAAGTAAAGCCAATTCTTACCTTCAAGAGCTGCCCAATGTACCGACCCGGAAGGCTCTCGTGGATTTGGCTTATTTTGTGAAGGAACGCAAGTTTTAGGGTATATTAAAGATAGGTAAAATTTATTGCACTTGCATCTAATTTGCCCCAATGAACACTGGACCGAAAGAAATCAGCCTGGAGCTGATGGACTTCGGTCTTTTCGATAGGTTTATAATTGTGAATTTTTAGTGAAATAGTAATGAGAATGCAAAAATTACCGAAAGCTAATACTTTGCAATAAATAATTTCTATGGTATTCTTTATTACGAAGACAAGAAGCAAAGGCAAAGGTTATGAACTAATAAATAAATATAATATGCCGGAGCTTTTTGTGTGAAAAAATGGGTAAGTACTAGAGGGAATTAGAGAAAGGGGTTGTTCCATGTGTCAAAGCTCGATGTAAAACTAACACGTCGTACAGCTTTAAAAATCGGGGCTTTAACCGCAGCTGCCGTGGCAGTTGGTGTGCCGATGGGAAGTTTGAAAGAAGCGAGTGTTAAGGCTGCAGGAACGGAGTCGAGTGAATCCAAGCAATTAGGTTTTATGTATGACCAAACAAAATGCATTAATTGTAAGTTATGCGCCAAAGCATGTAAAGAAACGAACAAATGGGAGCCCGGTGCCGAATGGCGTAAGGTATATGTAGCAGAGCCGGCAAGCAACAAGGTGTATCTCTCGATGAGCTGCAATCACTGTGCCGATCCTGCCTGTATGGCAGTATGCCCTGTCAAAGCCTATACGAAACGGGATAAAGACGGTATTGTAGCCCATAATACGAAGAAATGCGTGGGCTGTGCCTATTGCCTCTATGCCTGCCCTTACCATGCACCACAGTTTGTTAAGTCCGGTACTGGAGCAGTAACTAAATGCAGTTTCTGTGCCGAGATTCAGGACCAGGGGGGCAAACCTGCCTGTGTATCCGCATGCCCGACCGGTGCATTAACCTATGGTGATATTACTGAACTGAGGAAAACTCCCGGTGCTGTAGCTCCGGAAGTCAATGGTCTGCCGCCGGCCAGCATCACCAATCCTTCATTAGTGATTATTCCGAAGGTATAAGGAAAGAGGAGGAGGAAAAAACATGCATCTTCATTGGCAATGGTTAATCGTTATATATCTCTTTTTAGGTGGTTTAGGTGCCGGAGCATACCTCACTTCTTATGCTGCCGGGAGAGGCTGGTTAGGGAACTCACCTGCTTTAAAACGGGCCGGATATTTTATAGCTGCCCCCATCGTGGCCTTTGGTACAGTGCTTTTAGTATTTGACTTGGGTCAGGGACTAAAGAAACCCTGGCTGCTCATCGGCCTTTTAAGTAACTTCTCCTCAGTCATGACCTGGGGCGTATATATTCTTGCCCTCTTCATCTGTGTGGGGTTAGTGGTTGCCTTCTTTGTCTGGAAGAAAAAAGCGATTCCCGGTGCGTTAGAGCATCTCGGAGCACTGCTGGCTTTCTCGACATGTGCTTACACAGGTTTGCTCGTTGCCGTGGTTGAAGCGATTCCTTTCTGGAATACCTATGTTATGCCGGTATTATTCGTTGTTTCTGCCATTTCCACAGGTCTTTCCATTACGGTCCTGGTCGGCAATATCATTGACAAGGGCGTACATGCCGATGAGTACAAGATTTCCAAGCTTCACTTCTATCTTGTCAGCGTTGAGATCATCCTCGTCGCCTTTATCTTCAGCGTGGCCAATGCCGGTGGCGGGGTGAAAGCCGCTTCTGCCGCTCAAGCCATTTCCGGCGGGCTGGCGCTTTGGTTCTGGCTGTTCCTTGTGGTACTGGGACTGGTGGTGCCTCTGCTGATCTCAGCTTTCGCAGTGAGAAAACTTGGCAGGTCCGCTCATACCGGTCATGCTCTGCATGCGGCAGCTGGAAGCGGCAATACCGTGGCCTTAGAGCAAGGACAAGGATTGGCCAATGTGCTCCTGCTCAGCGATGCTTTGGTTGTTCTGGGGGGATTTGTGCTGCGCTATGTGGTCATCTTTGCAGCACTGCCTATTTGGAACGGTACTTTAATGTAGTTTAGAATTCATAGATTGGGAATAGAATAGGGAGGCAAAGCTCGCAATGCCGGTGATCAGGGTTGAAGAGCTTTGCTTCCTTTTTTGCACTTTATGTACTTTTTGTAACTTAATGGGGGAGATCTTAATAAATCCTTTTTCAACCCTTAACAAACCCTTACGGAATCCTATGGAAACCCTAAATGAATCGTGATTTTTCTGTGAAACAAACTTTCATCCTAGGCTAACCTGAGAATATATAGTAAAATAATACATAAAATAATCCTTTGAATAATTCCATAATTTATACTGGAGGTTATTATGAGCAATAGGTCTGACGGATTGATTGAAAAAATTTGGGACATCTTCAGCTCAATGAAAACAGGGTT
Source organism: Desulfitobacterium sp. LBE (assembly GCF_007830365.1). Lineage (NCBI taxonomy): Bacteria > Bacillati > Bacillota > Clostridia > Eubacteriales > Desulfitobacteriaceae > Desulfitobacterium > Desulfitobacterium sp. LBE. The sequence continues at coordinate 5,493,517 of NZ_VLKD01000001.1, forward strand.
GGTATTACTCGGAATCGTTGCTCTGGTTTCAGGGATAGGAACTCTGGTACCACAGGAATCCCTCGATCCCGAAGGAGCACATGCAGTTGCTGAGATTTGGAGAACTTTAGGGTTTACCCATATCTATTCTTCACCTTTGTTTCAATTCTTATTAGGTCTACTCTGTATTAATCTCATTGTGTGTAGTGTACAGCGTTTTGGGGGAATCTATAAGTTGACATTTAATCCCGAGGCTCCCCGGGATAAGTCCAGTCTGCCTCAGAAGATTAGCGCCAAACTATCTGGGCAGACTGAAGATGTCCTAAAACAAAGAACTCAGGAAGTTCTTAAGAAGAAGGGGTTTCGCCTTACCGAAGCGGCAGGCGAAGGTCAATGGAGTTTTACAGCACAGAAGCGGCGCATGGGCAGTTGGGGCTCCTTCATCACTCATCTTGCTTTTGTCATCTTAATCCTTGGTGCTCTGATCGGGTCCCTCTCCGGCTTTAAAGGGTATATGATGGCCGGTGAAGGAAGCGTGGTTCCCATTCAGGAGATTGACCTCTATAAAGGCCAGGTAAAAGAAAACTTTATGGTTAAGATCAATTCGGTGGAAGATAGGATTCTGCCCAGCGGAGAGAGGGATAACTGGTATACCGATCTTAGTATCATTGAATCAGGTACAGAGGTTCACCGCCAATCCATTTCTGTGAATCATCCCTTGACCTATAAGGGTGTAACCTTCTACCAATCCAGCTATGCGCCGGGAGCCCAATTTACTGTGGAAATGGGCGATAAGACCCTTCCGGTAGCACTCCAGAATGGGTATGGTTATTTTAATGCACCGGGAACCAATCTTTACTTTGTGCTGGCGGCCATGAAAACAAGCCCCCAAGAGTCCGTGATCCTTTATCAGGTTTTTGATGAGCAGAGGCAGTTGGATATGGGGCAGCTCACACCGGGAGAATCCAAGAACATCCAGGATGCTTATACCATAACCTTTGATAAAGCGATAGCATTCACAGGATTACAGATTAAAGCAGATCCCGGAGTGGGGATTGTCTGGCTGGGAAGCGGCCTTTTAATGGTGGGATTGCTTTTATCCTTCTACTGGCGGCCTGTTCGGATAGCAGGTGTTTTGGAGGCTAATCATGAGACCCAGGAGGCAACCTTGACTTTGGGAGCTTACACCGGAAAGCTGAGCATGGGAGTCAAAGAAGAGTTCGACCGCATTGTTGCTGAAGTAGAAGGAATATCATAATTTTGTGTAAAGGAGTCGATATCGTTGGGCGGATCCATGGAAAATTTCGAAGTCATTTTATTTTATATCATGGTTGGAGCTTACATAGGAAGCACCGTCTTCTATTGGATCGGGATGGCTGCTAAAAAAGACGTCTTTACCCACCTGGGTACATTCGCTGCCATCATCGGACTGATAGCCAATACAGCGGCCATCGCTTTGCGCTGGGTGATTACGCAACGGCCGCCATTAACCAATGGTTATGAATTTATTCTTACCTTCTGTTGGGGAATTGTCATTATTTATATCTTTGCGGAGTTCCGCTATAAGATTAAAGCTCTGGGCAGCTTTGTCATGCCTGTAACCTTCATATTGCTTATGTTTATTATCATGAAAATGGGCCCTTCGGAAAGAGTGGCCGGAGCTATCCCACCGGCTTTGAAAAGCCAGTGGTTGACCTTCCATGTGTTCACTGCTATGCTGGCCTATGGAGCCTTTGCTATTTCCTGCGGTTTGGGAATCATGTATTTGCTTAAAACCGGCGCCGGTTCTCATGAAAAGCATGAAAAAGAAACCTGGCTCAACCGTTTCCCCCCTGAAAATGTTCTGGATGAACTGGCTTATAAGATGATTGGCTTTGCCTTCCCGATGTTGACCCTGTGTATCGTTACCGGCGCTATTTGGGCTAACTATGCCTGGGGCACCTACTGGTCCTGGGACCCCAAAGAAACCTGGTCCCTGATCACTTGGATTATCTACGCTGCCTACCTCCATGCCCGTTTGATGTATGGCTGGAAAGGAAAACGGGCGGCTTGGATGGCCATCATTGGTTTTGCAGCCGTGTTGTTTACATTCTTTGGGGTGAATTACCTGCTTCCAGGGTTGCATTCTTACGCCTAAAGAAGAGCTTGTTCATAAAAACACTTAATCATCCCATAAGAAATTGCTTGTTTTTTAGTTGGGATTTTCGTTGTAAGATGTGATTAGAATGATTTAAATTTTAAGGGTTCTAAAAAAGAAGCGGGGGGCTGTACGTGTCACATTATTACCCCATCTATGTTGAGTTGCAGAATAAGCCGGTTTTAGTCGTGGGCGGAGGAACAGTCGCTTTGCGCAAGGTGAAGACCCTGCTGGAGCATGGTGCTGTCGTTCGTATCGTCTCACCCGAGCTTCACCCTGAATTGGTGGAGCTGGTGGATGATGAACGATGTCTGTGGAAGAAAAAGGAGTATTCTGCCGATGATCTGCAGGATGAGGTGCTGGTATTTTCCTGTACGGAAATCGAGGAGGTTAACAGCGCCGCTGCCGGAGACGCTCAAAAATCCATGCGCCTGATCAATGTGGTGGATGATCCGGAGAAATGTACGTTTATTGTACCCTCTATATTAGAACGGGGAGATTTAAGCATTGCCGTCTCTACGGGAGGGAGCAGCCCCATTGTCGCCCGGCAGATTCGGGCCGAGCTGGAAGAACACTATGGGGAGGCCTACGAGGATTACCTGACTTTGCTGGGAAGCTGGCGTAAGGACGTTAAAGCCCGGCTGACAGCGGAGCAGAAGGAAAAGTTTTGGAATCGCGCTACGGATGGAGAGATGCTTGAACTTATAAAAAACGGTCGGCTGGACGACGCGAAGGGAGTAATGCAGAAGTGTTTCCAATCACTATTGGGTTGAACCATAAAACGGCTCCAGTAGAGATTCGCGAGAAGGTCAGCTTTCATCCTTCGGAGATCAATAAAGCCTTAATGGAATTGAATGAACTATCCGCCTTAAACGGGATAGTGTTGTTAAGCACCTGCAATCGTTTGGAGATCTATGCCGCCACTCCAGAAGTGGAACTGGGAGTCAGTGTGATTAAGAAATTTCTGGCCCGGCATGGGAAGCTTCGCGAAGAAGATATTAATCAATATCTTTATGTCCATACTCTTTATGATTCCGTACGCCATCTTTTCCGTGTCGTCGCCGGCCTGGACTCCATGGTGATGGGTGAAACTCAAATCCTGGGCCAGGTAGCGGAGGCCTACGAAAAATCATCACAGCTTAATCTAAGCAATAAAATTATTCATGCCATTTTTCAAAATGCCTTGGCAGTGGGAAAAAGGGTCCGCTCCGAGACACAAATTGACCAGCATCCCACCTCGGTTTCTTACACAGCGGTAGAGTTGGCCAAGCAAACCTTTGGCGATGTGCAAGGCAAGAGTATTTTGATTTTAGGGGCGGGCGAGATGAGCGCTCTGACGGCCAAGCATTTGGTGGCCAGCGGAGCGGATACTGTATTGGTGTCCAACCGTTCTATGCAGCGCGCTCAAGCCTTGGCAGAGGAATTCTCAGGAAGAGCCATTCCTTATGAAGAATTGGATACGGCCTTGGCCGAAGCCGATATCGTTATTTCGGCAACGGCTGCCGCTCATTTTGTCATCAAGCCGGAGCGCATGAGGCGGGTTATGGAACAGCGCCGGCAGCGGGCTTTATTGCTGATCGATATCGCCGTACCCCGGGATATTCATCCCAATGTGGGAGAATTAGAAGGTGTGACTTTGTTTGACATCGATGATTTGCGGGGAGTAGTGGACTCCCATCAAAAAGCCCGGGAGGAAGCAGCCCTGCAGGCTGGGAGGATTCTCGAAGAAGAGATGGGACGCTTTGTGAAGTGGCATAATTCTTTGTATGTAGTTCCCACCATCGTTGCTTTGCAGCGTCGTGGGGAGGAGGTCCGGGAGATTATGCTGAAAAGCGCCTTGAATAAACTGGGTCCTATCGATGAGAAACAGGAGAAGATTATCCGGTCCATGGCCAACTCCATCGTAACTCATCTTCTGCATGCTCCTATTGCCAATTTGAAGGAAGCAGCCAATACCAGCCAAGGTCATCTTTATACGGAAATACTTCAGAATTTATTTGACTTGGATGGTAATGAGCTTTCACCTCATGCGGGGTGGAGTGTTCATCATGCCGCCAGTCATCATTCCAACCAAGGTTAAGGGGGAGCACATGGGAAGCGTTAAAATAGGTACACGGGATAGTCAGCTGGCCCTTTGGCAAGCCGAATGGGTGAAAAGGAAACTGGAAGAGTATTACCCGGAAAGAGAGTTTGTCCTGGTCCCCATGAAAACAAAGGGAGATAAGATTCTTGATGTCCCCCTTGCTAAAATCGGCGACAAGGGTCTTTTTACAAAAGAGTTGGAAGTTGGTCTTCTCAATGGGGAGATTGATTGTGCTGTTCATAGCCTCAAGGATCTGCCTACGGTCTTGCCCCCAGGATTGGAAATCGCCGCTTTTTGCGAGAGAGAAGAGCCGCGGGATGTTTTTTTAAGTAAAGACGGCACGCCTTTAGGGTTATTACCGGCCGGCTCAATCATCGGCACCAGCAGTTTAAGGCGCAAAGCCCAGCTGCAGAATTATCGCTCCGATCTGTCTTTTGCGGATTTGCGCGGCAATCTCCAGACCCGTTGGCGGAAGCTGCAGGAGTCCGATATGGCAGGTATCGTTCTGGCGGCGGCCGGTGTGAAACGCTTAGGCTGGGAAGACCGAATCACCGAATACATCTCTGCAGAGATTATGCTTTCAGCAGTAGGCCAAGGAGCCATTGCTGTGGAGATTGCTGCCCAACGGGCTGATGTCAGGGAAATGCTTGACCTGCTGAACCATGGGGATACGGAAAGAGCCGTCAAAGCAGAACGGGCTCTCCTCTACCGCTTGGAAGGGGGCTGTCAGATTCCCATCGGAGCCTGGGCTGTGACAGAGGAGCAGCAGATTGTTCTGAAGGGAATGGTCGCTTCCCTGGACGGTCAACGCATCCTGAAGGTCACTCTGTCGGGAGAGCATCCTGAAGAACTGGGCAGGCAGGCTGCCGATCTGCTGATTGCTCAAGGAGCCCTGGAGATCCTGCAGGAAATTCGTACACCCTTAGAAAAGTAAGTTTTTATGCTCATAATACGCTACAGCAAGCAAGGAGTGTTCTGATTTGGACAAAGGATATGTATATTTGGTCGGTGCCGGGCCGGGGGATCCGAAACTCATTACGGTTAAGGGCGCGGAGTGCATTGCCAGGGCCGATGTGCTGATCTACGATCGCCTGGCTTCACGCCGTCTCCTGACCTTAGCCCGTCCCGATTGTGAACTTATTTATGTAGGGAAATCCCCGGACCGGCACACCCTGCGCCAGGAAGAAATCAACGCTCTTCTGGTCAGGAAAGGCCTGGAGGGTAAAATAGTGACGCGTTTAAAGGGGGGGGACCCTTTTGTTTTTGGACGCGGTGGGGAAGAAGCAGAGGATCTGCTTCAGGCAGGGATTCCCTTTGATATTGTTCCCGGTGTTACCTCAGCGATTTCCGTACCTGCTTATGCAGGTATCCCGGTGACTCATCGTGATTTAACCTCTTCTTTTGCTGTCATAACCGGTCATGAAGACCCCACTAAAAACAGCTCGGCTTTGGCTTGGGAACATTTAGCCACGGCTCACGGGACTTTAATCTTTTTGATGGGCATGGAAAATCTGTCCTTGATCGCCACTAAACTTATGGAAAATGGCCGTTCACCGTCAACCCCTGTGGGAATTATCCAATGGGGGACCCGGCCGGAACAAAGGGTGCTGGTCGGTGAACTTCAAAATATTGCTCAATTGGTAAAGGAAGAAGGCTTTACCAACCCCTCGATCATCATCGTGGGAGAGGTTGTTCAACTAAGGGAGAAACTGCAATGGTTCGAAAAGAGACCTCTCTTCGGTCAGCGGATCATTGTGACCCGGGCCAGGCATCAAGCCAGTGCCTTGTCTCAAGGCATTGAAGATCTGGGCGGAGAACCCTGGGAGTTCCCGGCGATCGAAATCGTACCCCCCAGGGACCCTCAGCCCCTGATTCAGGCCATCAAGAACCTGAAGCGGTTTGAATGGCTGATCTTTACCAGTGTCAACGGCGTGGAGGAATTCTTTAAAGTTCTCATGGAGCAGGGCAGGGACGTTCGTGATCTGGCCGGTATGGATGTGGTCGCTATCGGTCCGGCCACCAGAGATGCTTTGGAGAAGCGCTGCCTGAAGGTCTCTTTTGTTCCTGAAGAATATCGTGCTGAAAAAATCATCGAAGGGCTGGCCAGCCGGGTTCTGCCCGGTCAAAGTGTGCTCCTGGCCCGGGCCGAAGAAGCCCGGGATATTCTGCCCGAATCCCTGAAAGCTTTAGGGGCGGATGTCTGGGATGTTCCCACCTATCGTACAGTTTTGGGGAATGCCAACAAGGAGGAATTGATGAAGTTGCTGGAGGAGAAAGCTGTAGCGGCTGTTACCTTTACCAGTTCCTCCACAGTACGCAATTTCCTGCAACTAATTGATGGCAGGCAAAGCCTTTTGGATGGAGTTAAACTCTATTCTATTGGCCCCATTACCAGCAAAACAGCTCAGGAATTTGGGTTGAGCATTTACCGGGAAGCAAAGCAGTATACTATTAAGGGGCTGCTTGAGACTCTGGCAAGGGGGAACGAGGAATGATCAGTTTAACAAAATTGCTTTTTAATACAGAGTACTTCGGTGATTCGCTGCGCTACAGCAAAGAGTCAAAAGGGTCTATGCACGGAACCACTTCCGGATCAGGTCCGGTGGTGGTCTGGAACTCGACCCGGACCTGCAATTTGCAATGCGCCCACTGTTATATGGAATCCGATGCCCAAAAGTATCAAGGTGAATTGACCACAGAAGAGGCCAAACGCTTTATTGATGATTTGGCCGATTTTAAAGTGCCGGTGCTGCTTTTCTCAGGGGGGGAACCCTTGATTCGCCCGGATTTTTTTGAACTGGCTGAATATGCCGCCGCCAAAGGGATCCGTCCCACTCTATCCACCAATGGCACCTTGATCACCAGGGAAGTGGCCCAACGCATTAAAAACATTGGCGTAGGCTATGTGGGCATCTCCTTGGATGGCTTGCGGGAGGTTAATGATAAATTCCGCGGCAAGCAAGGGGCTTTCCAAGCGGCCATGGCGGGCATTCAGAACTGTGTCGCCGTAGGCCAGCGGGTAGGGCTGCGCTTTACGATTAATAGCCATAATTATGCGGAGCTGGATAAGATCTTTGACTTTATTGAAGAAGAAAATATCGATCGGGTCTGCTTCTATCACCTGGTCTATTCCGGACGGGGCAATCAAATGATCGCTGAGGATGTCACCCCCGAGCAGTCCAGACAGGCCATGGAGACCATCATCCGGCGGACCATCGACTTTGAAGAACGGGGACTCCGCAAAGAGATTTTAACGGTGGATAACCACTGTGACGGGGTTTATCTTTACCTGCGTACGTTAAAGGATGATCCGGAGAAGGCTCAAAAAATCAAGGAATTGATCAGCATGAACGGAGGCAACCGCTCCGGGATCGCTTTCGGGGAAGTGGATCCTCTGGGCTATGTGCATCCGGATCAATTTACTCAACATATCACCTTCGGCAATGTGCGGGAACGGAAATTCGGAGAGATCTGGACGGATCTGAACCATCCTATCCTGGCTGGGTTAAAGGATCGCAAACCCCTTCTCAAAGGCCGTTGCGCCCGCTGTCAGTACTTAAATAACTGTAACGGCAATTTCCGCACCCGTGCGGAAGCTGTCACCGGAGATTTCTGGGAATCCGATCCAGCCTGCTACTTGACCGATGAAGAGATCGGTATAGTGTAGGGAAATGGAGGAGGAATGAACAAATGCCAATGATTAGACGCCCCAGGAGATTAAGAAGCAGTGCAGCCATCCGCAGAATGGTCCGGGAACATCATGTCCGGATTGAGGATTTGATTTACCCGATGTTTGTCACGTTTGGGGAGAAGAAAAAGATCCCCGTTTCCTCTATGCCCGGAGTGTATAATTACTCTTTGGATGAGTATGCAGCGGCCTTAAAGGATGTGGTGGAGGCGGGAATCCCTGCCGTGCTGCTCTTTGGTCTGCCCGAGTCCAAAGATGCAGCAGGGACCGGGGCCTATGACCAGCACGGTATCATCCAGGAAGCTGTTCGTCTGACCAAGAAACATTATCCGGACCTTTATGTGATCACCGATGTCTGCCTCTGTGAATACACGGATCATGGCCATTGCGGAGTGATCCAGGATGGCCGGGTGCTCAATGATCCTACCCTGAAATTGCTGGCTCAGACAGCGGTTTCCCATGCTGAAGCCGGGGCGGATATGGTAGCGCCTTCAGATATGATGGACGGCCGGGTGGGAGCGATCCGGGAAGCTTTGGACGAAGCCGGTTACACGGATATTCCGATTATGTCCTATGCGGCCAAATTCGCTTCTGCCTTCTATGGGCCCTTTCGTGAGGCGGCCGGTTCGGCCCCTCAATTCGGAGACCGCCGCACTTATCAAATGGACCCTCCTAACGGCAATGAAGCCATGCTTGAGACGGCCCTCGATATCCAGGAAGGGGCGGATATGATCATCGTCAAGCCGGCCCTGGCCTATGGGGATATTACCTATCGGACCAAAGAGCAGTTCGGGCTGCCCATCGCCGCCTATAATGTCAGCGGTGAGTATGCCATGGTTAAAGCAGCCGCTGAGAAAGGCTGGATTGATGAAAAACGTGTGGTCATGGAGAGTCTGGTCAGCATGAAACGAGCGGGAGCCGATCTGATTATTACTTATCATGCCTTGGATGCCGCACGCTGGATAAAGGAGGAACAATCATGATTGTATCCTGGAATACCACCAATGCCTGCAATATGTATTGCGATCATTGCTACCGGGACGCCGGCTGCCAAGCCGAAGAAGAGCTGAACACTGCCGAAGCCAAAACCCTTCTGGAGCAGATTGCCAAGGCCGGCTTTAAAATTATGATCTTCAGCGGCGGGGAACCTCTCCTGCGCCCGGATATCGTGGAATTGGTGGCTCATGCCACTTCCCTGGGCCTGCGCCCGGTTTTCGGCACCAATGGGACCTTGATTACCGTAGAAATGGCCCGCCGCCTGAAAGAAGCAGGAGCCATGGGCATGGGCATTTCCTTGGACTCTCTGCATATTGACAAGCATAATCAGTTCCGCAAGTATCCCCGAGCCTGGGAAGAGGCTGTGCAAGGGATGCGCAATTGCCGGGAAGTCGGCCTGCCTTTTCAGATTCATACCACCGTCATGGATTGGAACCGGGATGAGCTGGAAGCCATTACGGATTTTGCCGTAGCGGAAGGGGCGGTAGCCCATCATTTCTTTTTCCTGGTTCCCACAGGGCGGGCCGTATCCATTGAAGAAGAGTCCCTGCGGGCTGAGGAATATGAAGATGCTTTAACCCGCATCATGAAGAAACAACAAGAAGTCGATATAGAGCTTAAACCAACCTGCGCTCCCCAGTTTATGCGGATTGCCAAAGAGATGGGGGTGAAGACCCGTTTTGGACGGGGCTGCCTGGCCGGTACTTCTTACTGCATTATCAGCCCCAAAGGTCAGGTACAGCCTTGTGCCTACCTCAATATCCCTTTAGGTGATGTCCGGGAGACACCCTTTGATGAGCTGTGGAAGACCCACCCGGTCTTAAATGAATTGCGCACTTTGGATTATAAAGGGGGCTGCGGCAGTTGCGGTTATAAAACCATCTGCGGTGGCTGCCGGGCCCGGGCTGCTTATTATGAAGAAGGAGACTTTATGGCAGAGGAGCCCTGGTGCCTTTATCACGGGCGTAAGGGGGGTAAATAATGGATGCTCTCGATCGGGCTCTGCTGAATATCGTGCAGACGGATTTTCCCATCACCTCCCGCCCCTATGAGACCTTAGCAGGTCTTACCGGGACCACGGAGGAGGAAGCCTGGCAAAGGATACAGCGCTTTCGCCAAGAGGGTGTGATCCGGCGCTTAGGGGGAGTCTTCGATTCCCATCGTTTGGGCTATAAAAGCACCTTGTGTGCGGCCAGAGTGCCCGAAGATAAGATTCAGATCCTGGCCGATCTGCTGATGGAACTTCCCGGCGTGACTCATAATTATCTGCGCAGCCATGACTATAATATTTGGTTTACCCTGATTGCCTCTTCCCAGAAGGAAGTGGAAAAAATCCTGACCACGATCAAAGGGCTCATCGGCACCGATGAGGTGTATTCTTTGCCCGCTCTCCGCTTGTTTAAAATCAGTGTGGATTTTGATTTTAATACGGAAGAACAGGCCGGAGAACAGCGCCATAGCGAAGAATGTGAGTGTACAGCCAATCCGCGGGGGTCCCAAAAGCTGGAGCCCTACCCGGTGGACGACATGGATAAATTGCTCATACGGGAACTGCAGGGGAATATCCCGGAGTCCCTGACTCCCTATGCCGAGATTGCCGCCAAGCTGATGTGGCAGGAGGAGAAGGTCCTCAGACAGACCCGGGCTTTGGTTGACAACCAGGTGATTCGGCGCTTCGGAGCGGTTCTCCGCCACCAGAAAGCCGGATTTACCGCTAATGCCATGGGTGTTTGGCAGATCCCCGAGGCCGAAGCTGAAGCCATCGGCAAAGTCATGGCCTCCTTCCGGGAGGTGAGCCATTGTTATCAAAGGCCTACGCTGAAAGATTGGCCCTATAATCTCTTTACCATGATTCATGGCCGTTCCGAAGCGGAGTGCGGCGAGGTGATGGCCAGGATCGCCCAAGCGACAGGAATCAAAGATTATGCCATGCTCTTCAGTATCAAGGAGTTAAAAAAGAGCAGTATGCAATACTATAGGGAAGAAGACGATTAGGAGGGTTTAATCTTGGGGTTTCAGGATCAACGAAGTAAAGAAGCTTTTGCCCGGGCCAATGGCGTCCTTCCCGGCGGAGTCAACTCTCCGGTAAGGGCTTTTAAATCCGTAGGGCGGGAGCCCATATTTATCGCCAAAGGACAGGGGGCAAGACTATGGGATATTGACGGCAATTCCTATCTGGATTACGTTTTGTCCTGGGGACCGCTGATTCTTGGTCATGCCCACCCGGTGGTGGTGGAGGCCATTAAAGCGGCCGCGGAGCGGGGAACCAGCTATGGAGCACCCACTGAGATTGAAACGGAATGCGCTGAAGAAGTGATTAAAGCCTTCCCCTCCATGGAAATGGTCCGCATGGTCAGCTCCGGAACCGAGGCCACCATGAGCGCCTTGCGCTTAGCCCGGGGAGTGACAGGCCGCAACAAAATTATTAAGTTTGAAGGGTGCTATCACGGTCATGGTGATTCCTTGCTGATCAAGGCGGGCAGCGGGGCTTTGACCTTTGGCGTCCCCACCTCTCCGGGTGTACCCTCTTCAGTAGCTTCACAAACTATTGTAGCTCAATATAACGACCTGGAAGGTTTAAAAGAGATTTTTAAGGAATGCGGAGAAGACATTGCCGCAGTGATCCTGGAGCCGGTTACCGGGAATATGGGCGTTGTTTTACCTCAACCCGGGTTTTTGGCGGGTTTGCGAACCCTGACTCAGGACTATGGCAGCCTGCTGATCTTTGATGAAGTGATGACAGGCTTCCGGGTGAGTTATGGAGGGGCACAGGGCCGCTATCAAATCGATCCGGATTTGACCTGCCTGGGTAAAGTGATTGGCGGGGGCCTCCCTGTGGCAGCCTATGGCGGCAAAAGGAAGTACATGGAACAGGTAGCTCCCAGCGGGCCAATTTATCAAGCCGGCACCTTATCCGGTAACCCTTTGGCCATGGCGGCGGGGCTGGCCACCTTAAAGCTCTTGCAGCAGGAGGGGGTCTATGAGGGACTGGAGAAGAAAACCACCCGTTTAGCTGAGGGCTTGCAGTCCATCGCTCAGGAATTAGGATTCCCCATCTGGGTCAATTCCGTGGGAGCCATGTTCTCCGCTTTCTTTACCGATCAACCTGTGATTGACTTTAAAAGCGCCTGCTCTTCCGATGTGGAGCGTTTTGGCTCCTTCTTCAGAGGGATGCTGGAGCGGGGGATCTACTTAGCGCCCAGCCAATATGAAGCGGTATTCCTTTCTGCCGCCCATACGGATGCAGATATTGACTATACCTTGGAACAGGCCAGGGATGTCCTTAAATCCTTGGGCTAAATTGTTGAGAAAGGATTAAACGGATGGAAGGTAAGAAAATCATTCGCGCGGTCATATCCATAGGTTTAGTTGTGGCTTTGATTACCATCATTTTTGTTTCTCAAGGACATGATCCCAATAATCCCCATGCCTCCATTCCCAGGGAAGAGTGGATTAGCGGGGAGAAGGGGCATGGATTTTCGGTTAAGAATAACCAGAATCCCCAAAAGCAATGCTATAGATGTCATGTCAAGCAGGATTTAGGCGGCAAGAGCTATTGCCAATCCTGTCATGACGCATCCGGGGTGGACTATGCTCTGCCTGACTAATACAGGGTTGCCCAGGGACCCGGCTTTCCTGAACAGCATAATGCGATAAGCCCCAAGAAGCCGCCGGTGCAATGACCGGCGGCTTCTTGAGCATGGGCCCGGAAAGAAGTCCAAATGATCCCAATCCCCTGATGAAGACAGTCACAGCTGTCTAGAATGTGGAATAATATGGTATATAATTCATCGGCATGGGGGTATTCTATGGATAAGGATGAACGACTTCATTATTTGGACAGTTTGGAAAGACTAAGAGGCTCAAAGGTTTTAGTTTACTTCGCCTATACACCCCTCGATGATAGCATTCTCGTGCCCCTCTACGAACAACTCAAAGCAATCGGGCATACAGAGAAAATTGATTTACTCCTGCACAGTTATGGCGGAGCGGTAGACACCCCCTATAAGGTTGTCATGCTGATTCGTGAGTTCTGCAACGAATTCGGCGTTATCGTCCCTTTTGTAGCCAAATCTGCGGCATCTATGCTGGTTCTGGGAGCGGATGAAGTTGTTATGGGACCCATCTCTGAGCTGGGGCCCATTGATCCCCTGATTAAGCACCCTATTTACAAGGAGTTATGGGTTCCCGTCCAAGCAATCCGCTATTGTATCGATTATCTTCAGCGTTCTATCGAATCCAATCCCAATCCGGAGCTGGTAACCGGCATCATCACCCCTATGATCAATAAACTGGACCCCTGGCTGATTGGAGATTACGAAAAAGCTTTAAAAGCATCCCACCAATATGCTGAAGCCCTCTTATCCCGTTATATGTTAAAAGATAACCCCGAGCTTGTTCCTATTGTAACCCGGGCTTTGACGGAGGGCTATTTTTCTCATGGCTATCCAATCGGGCGTCAGGAAGCCAAAGAGCTGGGTTTACGGGTAACAGAGGCCGAGGATGAGCTTTGGGATGTGATTTGGAGCTTGTACCGGGGCTACGAGGAACTTTTCAGCACTTGCGATAGTGGAGATAGAGTCTGAATTCAGGCTCTTTTTCTCGTCTACTTAAATACTCAATAAAATCAATATACCCAATAAAATCATATTGAAAAAATGGACATAATCCTGTAGGATAAGGGATGTAAAGGGAATGCAATATTATTCACGTTTTATTGGTTTTATTAAAATTATTGCTATGGTAGACTAGACTATGGAGGTGTATGACATGTTAGCAACATTTGGTATGGTAACCCCAACTGTAATGATCATTGTATTAATCATTGCATTGGTTATTTTTGGGCCCGGAAAACTACCTGAGCTTGGCAAGGCTTTGGGACGAGGAATCTCTGAATTTAAATCGGCAACCAATGGCGAAGAGGAAGAAAAGAAAGAAGTTGAAAGCAAAGAAGTTTAACCCCAGGGTAACTGTAATGCTCTTTCTTTTCTAAGTACTGTAAATTGATGGAACGAATAGACAGGAAGCAGGCATAACCAGCTGTAAGCGGGCGCCTGCTTTTTCTTTTAAATTAAAAGAACATGCCGCATTATATCTATAATAAAGATCTGCGGCACGTCCTTAACTTCTGTGCAAAATATTTAAGCTAATACAGCGCTATTGCTAGTCACCATCCATTTTTAACACCTCTTCAACAGATATTTGACTTTATTATATATCCTTTAGTATGGACAAGCAAATTACCAGTTATACATTTTTATACATAATATGTATTTGAATTAAAAAGGTGAAAATCAGGTGAATTCCCAGCTTATCCGATAGTAATATAATAGGCTGGGGTTATCAATGACCCATTCATACACATCATTATTACCAATTATTTTACAATGGATTATTTGTGGCTGGGATAAATTAATTTGCGCAAAACTATCGGCATAAACGCAGCGCTTGACACCTTTCACCATGTCGTTAGGGACACAAAGCCTTAGTATGATTCTTTCTGTTGGGTTTCTTACTAAATGTCCGATCATGGGCTGCATTATTTTTAATGAATCGCCTAGTTCATATTTCAACTTAAAGGTGGTAGGCTGGTTTTTCTCCAAGGGTACATCAAAGATGATTTTGGCCGTAGTTAACGGGCTGGCATCCTTGCATAGCTCTACTTTATGATTATGGGCCGATTCAAGAATTGGTGAACTGATATAATCACCTGTCCAGTTATGAGAACGTTTCATTTCACTTATTTCTTTTAAAGCAGATATATTATAATTTGAAGAATAGGCGATATTTTCCCGGGTTTTAAAGTGCAATTCTGTTTCGATTTCTTTATAGATATAATCCATTGAAAGTGAAGGGAACCTGGGTTTGAATTTATTCGAGTTATTCCTATAGAACTGGATGGAGCCCACTAACATTGCTCCTATAGAAATCCCTGCAACTAAATACTGCCAAAACAAAACAACTTCACTATGCCATAATGAAACTATATTTGCCGCAATTAATGACCAAAGGCTAATCAGGATAACCCAGATAATCGATGCGGATAAACTAGATACGATGCCCACCTTGTATTCCACAGTAAACTTTTTATCTAGTTTCATTTTATTCCCTCGCGATAATTCCATTTTTTACCTAATAGGTATAATTCGGCATAGTGCCGATAATTCCTTCTTGGGATGGGAGAATTATTGCACAAGGAAATGGGGTTAGGGGAGGGAGGACTGGTTAAACTAGAGTGGAACTTGAAATCGATAAGGAAGTGTATCTGTGGATATTGCCAAAGAAGTTTCTAATCCCCAATTGATTTATTCGTTTGTCAAAACCATATTTCCAGCGGTAAAGGCTCAGCTGAGCTTCTGGGAAGAGAAAGCGGGGCGTTGTCCTGACCGGGTGCTTGGGGAGCAAGCCCTGGCCAGTATAGCCCATAAGGAATTTCATTGTTTAGGGGGCAGTATTTATTCTCTGTATCCCGGGGCCAGGGTTGCCGAGGTGATTGAGTTTGTCGTGGCCTATCAGACCATCAGCGATTACCTGGATAATTTGGTGGATGCCCTGGAGATTCAGGATGAACAGGCTTTTCGCCAGCTTCATCTGGCCATGACTGAAGCTCTGGATGCCGATGCCCGGTGTTCCGATTACTATGCTTATTATCCTCACCGTGAGGACGGAGGTTATTTGGCCGAATTGGTACAGACCTGTCAGAGGAGGGTGCAAAAGTTGCCTTCTTATGAAGTCGTTCGGCCCTACATGATGAAACTGGCTGAGCTTTACACTTTGCTTCAAGTCAGCAAACATTTGCATCCGGCTGAGCGTGAACAAAAGATGTTAGGCTGGTTAGAGCAGGTCATTCCTGAATATCCGGGGCTATCCGTCTGGGAGCTGGCAGCTGCCACAGGATCAACCCTGGGGACGTTCTGCCTTTTTGCTATGGCTTATGATGCTCAGCTGACGGACAGAGAAGCAAAAAAAGTCAGGGATGCCTATTTTCCCTGGATTACAGGCTTGCATATTCTTCTGGACTATTTTATCGATCTTGAAGAAGACAGAAAGACCAACCAATTAAATTTTGTCGAGTATTATGCTTCAAAAAAAGAGCAGCAGGAGCGGCTGCTGCTCTTTGTAGAGACTGCTCTCAGTCAGGCAAGGTCTTTGCGCTACCCGGATTTTCATGAAGCCATTATCAGGGGGCTGCTGGCTATGTACCTATCCGACCAAAAAGGAAAATCCAGAGAATGCGGTCAAGTGACCGCGGAGCTGATACGGGCAGGGGGCAGGCCTGTTAAGGTGCTGTTCTGGATATGTCTCCAGTTAAGAAAAAAAGGCAAGCTATAGCTGCCTCTATGCTTGACGATAAAGGATAGTATGGGTGAGTTCGCTCAGGAAGGTTTTGGAGGGCGAAGGGGGGAGGGAGCTCAAGGCCTGAACGGCGGTTTGAGCACAACGAAGGGCAGTGGTAAAAGCTTCATTCAGGGCCCCTGAGGAAATAAGGGCCTGAATAATTCTCTGAACATTCGCCGGGGATAAATCCCGGGCTTGCAGCATCTCTCTTGCCCAAGGTCCGTAGAGGGGCTTATCCAAAAGATAGATGACGGGTAAAGTGATGTAACCGTTGAGGAGATCGGCGGCTGCGGGTTTACCTGTTACCTGGGGATTGCCAGTGAAGTCCAGAATGTCATCAATAATCTGATAGGCATACCCCAGATTCATGCCATACTGGCCAAGGGCTTCGACGGCCTCCTGGTTTGCCCCCGCACTGGCCGCACCGGAGCAGCAACAGCTTGCTAAAAGAATTCCTGTTTTCTGGGCAATGCGCTGGAAATATTGGCTGGGTTCAACAGCTAAGTCACAGCGTTGTTCAGCCTGTTGTATTTCACCGTCACACATGGATTGAATGGCGTCCACCAGGTAGGACATACTCGTAAGGAGATGTTTATTGGCTAAAATACGAAAGGCCTCGGCAAACACATAGTCCCCGGCTAAAACGGCCACCTGATTCCCCCGTTGCGAGTTGATCGTGGGTATGCCCCGCCGCCGGTCCGAATGATCGATGACATCATCATGAATCAGGGAAGCCATGTGAATTAATTCTGCGGCCACCGCCGCATCAAGTGCCGCCGAGTTGAGAGGGCCAAAACACTGGGCGCTTTGTAAGGTCAGCAGGGGCCTTAATCGCTTCCCACCTGAGTCAAGGAGCAGGAGACAAGAATCTTTGATGGTGTCCCCAGCTCTCAGAAAAGATTCCCGAAGCCGCTCTTCGACAATGAGCAATTCGGGAAAAGAGATAGCGGAGTTTGCGGATTTTATGGTTACAGAAGCCATATCCGGAGAAGCCATGAAATCAGTCCTTTACACTAACCTTTTCCTTAGTATTCCATGTTGATGAAAAAGGATACCTTAAAGGATTGGGATCTTGAACGTGCTCTCCTTCTGGGCTATACTGGAGAAAGCAAAAAGATGGATGCTTGCGGAAAGAGTTGTTAAGGAGGAAACGGTGATGTTGCAAGGGAAAACCGCTTTAATCACAGGAGGAGCGACAGGAATTGGCCGCGCCATTGCTTTAAAGCTTGCCCAAGAGGGTGTTAATATTGCTGTCAATTATTCCCGCTCCCGGGAAGATGCCGAACAAACCTCTCAGGAGATCGAAAAACTCAAGGTAGCCTGCAGGATTTATCAAGCCAATGTGGCAAAGGATCAAGAGGTTCGGGAAATGATCGGTGCAGTGGTCCGGGATTTTGGACAATTGGATATTCTTGTCAATAGTGCGGGAATGACTCATTTTGTTGAGCATGCCGATCTTGAAGGCATGAAAGATGACTATTGGGACGAGATTTTCAGTGTCAATGTCAAAGGCCTTTTCAATACCTGCCGTGCCGCGGCGGAAGCCCTCAAGAAGCAAAAAGGCTGTATCGTTAATATTACTTCTATCGCCGGTCTGACCGGATTGGGGAGTTCTATCGCCTATAGTGCTTCCAAAGCCGCTGCGATCAGTGTCAATAAATCCTTGGCCCGGGTTCTGGCTCCCGATGTCCGGGTTAATTCAGTGGCCCCAGGAGTAGTGTTGACCCGCTGGGTCAGCGGTCAAGAGGAACATATCACCCGCATGGCTGAGGGAACCCCTTTACAGAAGGTGTGTACTCCGGAAGATGTGGCTGAAGTCGCCTATGCTTTAATCGCCCATGCCGGATTTGTCACAGGTCAAACCTGGGTTGTGGACGGTGGCAATTTTATCTGATCATCAAGTTTGGTTTAGGCTTTCAGGTTTAGGGAGAGGATGATATGTTCAAGAGAGAGCATATATCCTCTTTTTTTGAAAAAGCCGGGCCGCGGCTTAGTCCTTGAAGGGTAAGGATTCCAACATGCCCAAGGCTTTGGTGCAGTATTCCAGAATTTCACGGCGGCGGACAATCCCGATAAAGATTTTTTGATCATCCACCACCGGGATAAAGTTCTGCTCAACAGCCCGGGAGATCAGGTCTTCCATGCGGGAGTTGATGGAAACCGGATAGTTTTGAATATGCTGTTCGATCTCTGTCAGCCGGATGCTCTGAGTGTTTTGAAAGTTGAGGCCGGGAGTATTTTTAAGCTTCCACAGAAGATCCCCTTCCGTAATCGTGCCGCGGTAGCAGCCCTGGTCATCAATAAGGGGAATGGCCGAGTAACGGTGGAATTCCATTTTTTCTATAGCCTGACGCATGGTAGAATTGATCTTGAGGTAAATTACATCTTGCTTGGGTATCAGGAAAAAAGCAACATTCATCGTTTTGAACACCTCTCTTTGTTTAACAGAAAGAGTAAAGATTCATTAGCCTGCCCTAGTATAGTTCAGCACAAATTAATTTGCAAGAGTATTTGTTTAAGGAGAATGAAAATATGAAAGCAGCTTATCTTGATTGTTTTTCCGGTATCAGCGGGGATATGCTTTTGGGCGCCCTGGTCGATGCAGGATTGGATTTTAATCTTTTGCAGAGGGATTTGGCTGGCTTGGATCTGGATGAATATGAATTGTATGAACAGAAAGTCCTTAAACAGGGAATCAGGGGTACCCAGATCCATGTTCACGCTTTGGAAGGTCATGTCCACCGCCATCTGTCGGATATTCAGGCAATCATCGGCAGAAGTGCTTTGCCTCCCCAGGTTAAAGAGAAGAGCTTAGAGATATTTACCCGTTTAGGGAAAGCTGAAGCGAAGATTCATGGCACCGATATCGAACAGATTCATTTTCATGAAGTCGGCGCAGTCGACGCTATTGTGGATATTGTCGGGGCAGTCATAGGCTTTTGGCGTTTGGGGATTGAAAAGGTGTTTGCTTCGCCAATTCATGTAGGGAAAGGCTTTGTTAAGGCGGCTCATGGGCTGCTGCCCGTACCTGCTCCGGCTACCTTGGAATTATTGACCGGGGTTCCGATCTATGCTCAGGATGTGGAAGGAGAGCTGGCTACTCCCACCGGAGCTGCCATAGTAACCGCCTATTGCCGGGAGTTTGGTCCATTCCCTAAAATTAGAGTAGAGAGAGTCGGCTATGGTGCAGGAGTGAAAGATTTAACCATCCCGAATCTATTAAGGCTGACCGTCGGAGAGCTGGCCGATGAGGATAAAGGGCAGGAGGGCATTCGGGAAGGAGAGGCATTAACCCTGGAAGTAAATATCGACGATATGAACCCGGAGTGTTACGATTATCTCTTTGAAAAACTTTTCCAAGCAGGAGCAATGGATGTCTATATCCAGACTATCCAGATGAAAAAAAACCGCCCTGCCGTACTGCTGACGGTGCAGACTCCCTATCATAAGCTGGAGGAAATGCGCAGGATTCTTTTCCAGGAGACGACCACCATAGGATTACGGGTTTATCCTATCAAAAAATATATGCTTCCTTACGAACTTCTTACTGTTGAAACAAACTACGGTTCAGCGAAGGTCAAGGTAGCTTTTATGGAAGGGAGAGCCTGCACGGTCAGCCCGGAGTACGAGGACTGCCGCCGGCTGGCCCGATTGACCGGAGAACCCCTTAAGCAGATCTATGAAGAGATAAAAGAAAAGGCGAAGATTTTACTTTATTCGACGAAATATCCTATGGACTAATTGGGCCAGATTTTGTAAGATATTTTTGTTAGGCTATTATTTGTTATCAATATAGAAAGGGAGTCAAATCTATGTGGAACCAGCAATTGCTTAGGCTCATTGAGGATATGAGAAAAGAGCTTAATCAATTAGGTAAGAGAAAGCCTCTTACCGACCCGGAAGTTATTAGTTTAAGCCAAAGGCTGGACGAGCTTCTCAACGAATATCACCTTACAGCGAAATAATGATTATTAATATGTAGCCCTATCAGCAGATAGGGCTTTTTTGTATCTTTTCGAACGGTCTACATCCCATGCTTCAATTACTGGAATTAAAGATATTCCAAATATAATCTTTGATGGTAATCATCGCTTTTTGGTACCCTTTGCTCCATATCCTGACCTCGTAGTTGTAGTCTTCGAGTGGTTTTTCGGCTTCGCGCTCGACAAAATCCAGTAATTGTTTTAGTTTTACATACAGTTCATCATTCATCATAATGCTCACTCCCTATTTGCCCTCTCTTTAATGTATGCACAGGGAGGCAGAGTCGTGTACAAGCTTTTAAAGTAAATTTATTTTTTTGCATATATTTTATAAACGGATTTTAAAATATTCTATTGACAAGTCGGCTTGGTTTTCATATAATGAATATTGTCTCGCGGACGTGGCGGAACTGGCAGACGCGCTAGTTTCAGGTACTAGTGAGTGTACGCTCATGGAGGTTCAAGTCCTCTCGTCCGCACCATAATGAAATTTTGAAGCCCTTGAAAAATCAAGGGCTTTTTCATTTTACATCTTGCAAGGACAGACCGCTGGAAGAGTTATTTCGATAAAGGGTATAATTTTAATTATTATAAATATAAATTTTTTATTAATCTTAATAATTGGTTGTTCATTTTTCACAGAAGCATAAGTATAATGGTTTTAAGGGAAATAGGCCCGTTTAAAGCCTTATAGGACCAAAGGGAAAATATTTTAGAGCAGAAAAAACAGAAGAGGATAAAGAGTAATTTTGGCGAAATTGTATATACGTTTTGTTTAAATGAGATAAAAAGTACATATTTGTAAATTGAGGGCAGGAGTGTTATATGCGTTTAGTAAATATTGCTTATGTGGGCGAAGGAGAAGTGCTTGCCCGACCGCTGGTTAGTCCCAACGGAAAGGTCCTATTGCAGGCAGGAGTAAAGCTCACTCGTAATTATATAGATAAATTATCCCATTTGGGGTTTGATACCATGTTTATTGAGGATGATACATTTCAGGATGTGGAGATTTATTCTGCGGTATCCATA
Organism: Desulfitobacterium sp. LBE; assembly: GCF_007830365.1. Classification (NCBI taxonomy): domain Bacteria; kingdom Bacillati; phylum Bacillota; class Clostridia; order Eubacteriales; family Desulfitobacteriaceae; genus Desulfitobacterium; species Desulfitobacterium sp. LBE. The sequence continues at coordinate 5,514,750 of NZ_VLKD01000001.1, forward strand.
AAAACACGTGAAGCAGCTTACGCGTCACTGGAAAATCTGAGCAAAAATCTCAATGAAGCACAACCTCACACCGTTAATCTGGGTGAGGTTAAAAAGGCAGTGCAAAACATCATCGCTGATCTTCTTTACAGCAAGGACATGCTGGGAAACGTTATGGAGATTCAGGGATACGATGATTATACTTTTCATCATTCCGTGAATACCACCATTATCGCCTTAATTATGGGAATATCTATGGGCTGGCATAACGGAAAACTGCTGGAGCTTGGCATGGGTGTGCTCATGCACGATGTCGGCAAGATAAAGATCCCTTCGGAGATACTTAATAAGAGAGGACCCCTTACTCCTGAAGAATTCGCGGAGATTAAGAAACATGCTGAATATGGATTTGAAATCCTCCGGAAAAACCATGACATTAACTTACTGTCTGCTCACATCGCTCTTCAGCACCAAGAGCGTTGGGATGGCAGCGGTTATCCGAGGGGATTAAAAGGGAACCAGATTCATGAATATGGCCGGTTAGCTGCTGTTGCCGATGTTTATGAGGCATTAACCAGCAAAAGGGTTTATCGGAATGCTCTGCAGCCGTATGAGGCCTACGAATATGTTATCGCCAATTCGGATACCCTTTTTGAACCTAAAGTAGTGCAGAACACCTTTTCCAAATGCATTACGCCCTATCCTACAGGTACAGGGGTCCGTCTTACCAACGGACTTCGCGGTAATGTGGTAAAGCAAAATTTCACTTTTCCCACCCGGCCTTATGTCCGAATGACCCATGAAGGAGAGATTCGCCTCATTGCCCCCATTGATTATAACCTGGCGGAACATCCTTCCTTGATGATTGTCGGCATAGAGAACAAATAAAGGATTAAGATTAAAGATGAAATAAAGAAGCAAAGCCGGATTTGGTATAGTATGCCCGGTTTTGCTTCTCTTTGCGTGGATTAGGTCAGTAAGGCAGACAGCTCTTCAGCTTTATGAACGGGTTTATGGCAAGCGTAATTCTGACACAGGTAGGCGGTCATCTTTTCAGAATCCAGGGGATAGTCTTTTAACCAAGGAATAAGCTCAGAAAGGGTACCCTCCTCATAAAGAAGAGTGGTATAGGGATGGAACTTTTTAAAGATTGTGGTCTTCATGTTCTTTAGCTCAGGATGCTGCAGAGAGCCGGCCAGGATAATCTCCCTGCTTTCCTGGAGAGCAAACTGGATGGCTTGCAGAAAAGCGCTGTACCCTGAAGGATAAGTGGCAAGGGTGGCTTTAAAGGCATTTATCTGTTCATAGGCTCTCTCTTCCAGCATGCCATCTCCGGTAAGCCGGGCCAGGCGGATCAGGTTCAGGGCAGAGATAGAATTGCCGGAGGGAGTTGCTCCATCATAGATTTCTTTAGGGCGGATCAGCAGTTCCTCAGCATCCCGGCCTGTTAAGAAGTATCCGGACTTTGCCCCATCCCAGAAAAGTTCATCCTGTTCTCTTTGCAGCTGGAGAGCGAATTCCAGGTGTTCCTTTTGGCCGGAAGCCTGATAGAGTTCAATAAGGCCCCAGATTAAAAAGGCATAATCATCCAAATAGCCTAAATGGGCGGAATCCCCATCACGGTAGCGGGCTAACAGGCGCTGGTTGGCATAGAGATTTTTCCGGATAAAATAAACAGCCTGCTCTGCTGCTTCAGCATAGGCGGGCTCGCCAAGGACTTGAGCGCCTTTGGCTAAGGCAGAGATCATTAATCCATTCCAGGAGGTGAGGATCTTGTCATCCTTGTGAGGAGGAATCCTTTCCTTGCGGACAGCAAAAAGCTTTTCCCGGGATTTTTCAAGGCGTCTTTTGAGGACTTCGAGGGAATGCTGCTCCTCTGAGCCCAGAGCTTCCCAATCTGTATCCAGAAGGTTGGGGATGCTTTTTCCTTCGAAATTGCCTTCCGGGCTGACTCCGTAAGCTTGGCAGTAGAGGCGGCCTTCTTCACTGCCAAGAATTTCGTGAATTTCCTGGGGAGTCCAGACATAGAATTTTCCTTCCACTCCTTCGGAGTCCGCATCTTCTGCAGAGTAAAAGCCTCCTTCCGGAGCGGTCATATCCCGGAGGACGTAGGAAAAGATCTCCCGGGCCTTTTGTTCGTCATAAGGGTCATGCTCTGCCTGATAGGTTTCAAGATAGGCGATGGCTAACAAGGCATTGTCATAGAGCATTTTTTCAAAATGGGGAACAAGCCAACGACGGTCCGTGCTGTAACGGGCAAAGCCAAAGCCCACATGATCAAAGATACCGCCTTGCCCCATGCGCTCCAAGGTGGTTCGGACCATAAGAGCTGCTTGCTGGGCTTCCAGCCCATCACCATGATCATGGGCGTAACGCAGGAGAAAGGTTAAATGATGGGGAGTGGGGAATTTTGGCGCTCGCCCAAACCCTCCGTATTGACGATCAAAGGACTTCTGCAGGGTTTGGAAAGCTGTGTCCAGAATCTCCTTAGCCCAAGGAATAAAATCATCCTGCTGAGCAGGGGTCAGTGAACTTACAGAGGGCTCTTCACGAGAAGTAACGGCCTTATAGATAGAGTCAGCCGAGCCGCGAATCTTGGGCTGATCTTTTGCCCAAAGCTCTCCCAGCTGGGACAAAAGATCGAGGATTCCCGGTCTTCCGTAGCGGCTTTCTTTGGGGAAATAGGTCCCAGCATAGAAAGGCTTCCGCTCATCTGGAGTCAGAAACAAAGTCAAAGGCCACCCCCCTGAGCCGGTGAGGGCCTGGCAGAATTCCATATAGATATGGTCTACATCGGGACGTTCTTCCCGATCCACTTTAATGGGCACAAAGTAACGGTTGATGAGCTGGGCGACCTCTTCGTCTTCAAAGGATTCCCGTTCCATGACGTGACACCAATGGCAGGTGGAGTAGCCTATGGATAGAAAGATGGGTTTGTTTTCTGCTTTTGCTTTGGCAAAGGCTTCTTCCCCCCAAGGATACCAGTCCACGGGGTTATGGGCATGCTGAAGGAGATAGGGTGATTTCTCCTGCAGCAATCGATTGGGTACTTTGTTTAAGTTAGTCATTATATCACCTTTTTTCACCATCAAATTCGGTTTTAGTATATCCTTAATGAGTGAAAGATACCATGAATTGTCTTATGATAAGAGAAGGGATAGAGGAGCACATGGTTGAATTTACAAAAGAGCACTTGGATTGGTGCTCTTTTGTAAATTCTCTGATACTTCTATCGTTTCCTTCTCTAAAGGGATGAATCATATTGAGCTCTGACATGTAATAGGCAGCCCTTGCCGAAAATTCTGCAGGGCTTAAAAGCCCTCACCTCTTAGTATTATTATACGAAAACTTAACATAAAAGATAATTTAGATAAGTCTATTTAAAGTAAATTATTGGTTATAGTAACTATTTTGCCATTAATGGCAGTCCACGGGGTTATAGGTGTGCTGGAAAGGATAGGATGATTTTTATAGCACAGCCGTTTGGTACGTCAAGATTAAGTTGAGATGTGCATAATCGTTTTGTTTTATTGGAATCATGAAATGCAGGGAAGGGTCTTTTCTGCTATGCTATGGTTACCTGAATAGGGAAGGAAGATTGTCTTGATCGACGTACATAATATGACCAAAAACTATGGTAAGTTAAAGGCTAACGATAATATCAATCTTTCGGTGTCGGCCGGGGAGCTTGCCGTTCTTCTGGGCCCCAACGGGGCGGGAAAATCTACATTAATAAAATCCGTATGCGGGCTGCTGCGGTATAAGGGTTCCATCACGATCGGCGGGCATGAAAACCATACGGTGGAAGCGAAGCGGCTCTTGGGGTATGTGCCGGAATTTCCCGTACTCTACCCGATGTTGACGGTGAGCGAACACTTGGAGTTCATTGCCAAGGCGTACCGGCTGGAAGGTTGGGAGGAAAGAGCTCAGGAACTGCTCCGCCGCTTTGAACTGGATGATAAGCAGCTGAAGTTGGGCAAAGAGCTTTCCAAAGGAATGCAGCAAAAGGTCAGTGTCTGCTGCGCGCTTTTGCCGGAACCCAAGACCGTTATTTTTGATGAACCGCTGGTCGGGCTTGATCCCCATGGCATTCGTGAGCTGAAAAACCTGATTGCCCGTCTGCGGGACAGCGGCTGTGCCCTGATTGTGAGCACCCATATGATTGAAAGCATGGAAGACAATTGGGATGTGACCTATATTATGGTCAAGGGCAAAATAGAGCGTGTGGTCCGCCGTGGGGATATAGCAGGCCAACGCCTGGAGGATGTCTATTTTGCGATCACGGAAGGACAGCTTCAAGGGGGTGCACAATGAGCAGCCTGGTGTTCCTCTTGGTGAAAAGCGCCAAAAACAGTTTTTTTGAGTTACTGCGCAAGCCGGCAAAGCTGATCATGTGGATTGTATTCCTGGCCATGATTGTGGGGCTCATCGTTCTTTCGCTGTTTACCACCCAGGAAGGGGACAGTTTCCAGGATATCATCTGGCTCAAGGGGATTCTTTTTCTGCTCATTCTGCTTTTTGTCGCGATTGCGGTTCAAAAAGGACTTTCCAACGGTGATGCGATCTTTGAGATGAATGATGTCAATTTGCTGTTCGTTTCTCCGGTCAATCCCCGCCTGATTTTGATGTACGGAATTGTCAAAATGGCCAAAACGTCCTTTCTCGCCGGATTTTTTATTCTCTTCCAAAGCAATTCGCTGAAGCTCGGCTTTGGGGTTGGATTTGACGCAGTGCTCATTGTCCTGCTTGGGTTTATGCTGGCCAACAGCCTGCTTCAGGTTATATCCCTGTTGATTTACACCCTGACCAACAGCAGGCCCAGGCGGAAAATGGCGGTGAAAATCATCGCTGTAGCGCTCTTTCTTCCGCTTATAGCAAAGTTGGGCATCCAGCTTGCCGGGGCCGGTAACCCGATGACTGCGCTGGAAAACACCATGCGCTCACCGGTATTCTCCTGGACACCGGTAGCAGGCTGGACCTCGGAGGGTGTTGTTGCGCTGATTGCCGGCGACCTGGCAAAGGGTCTGCTGTTTCTGGGCATAACGGTGCTGACCGGTGCACTCCTGATTCTCTATATCGCCTTGAGCAACCCCGATTATTATGAGGATGTGCTGGTGGCCACGGAAACCACCTTTGAGAAAAAACGCAGCCTGTCCGAGGGGCAGATTAACCCGGAAGCTGCTTCGACTAAGAAAATAAAGGTGGCCGGGACGGGCATCAGCGGACTTGGTTCGAACACTATTTTTTATAAACATCTGCGTGAATCCTTCCGCGCCAACCGGTTTGGTCTTTGGGGCTTGCCATCCGTGATTATGATTGTGAGCGTGGCGATTCTTTCTTCGTTTCTGCCTTCCGATGCCGGCGGTCTATTGATTATCCTGCAGATTCTGATGTGGATGCAAATTTTCATGATTGGGACAGGGAGAGGGTTGAAGGAACTTTATACCCATTATATCTACCTGATTCCCGAGAGTTCTTTTCGGAAAATCGTCTGGAGCAATTTGGAGATTGCTTTTAAGGTTCTGGTGGAAAGTGTGGTTTTGTTCTCTGTCAGCGGTTTGATCATGGGTGAAACTATTGTGTTGATCCTTCTGACCATTGCGGTTTATACTTTGTTTTCTTTCCTGCTGCTGGGCATCAATTATTTATCCATGCGCTGGACGGGTGCGGACATCAGCGCCGGGATGATGATCATGCTTTACATGTTCGCCGTCATGATCATCATGGCACCGGGTTTGGCGGCCGCGATTGCCCTTGGCACTACGATCGAAGGGATTGGGGTGTTGATCGGAATGGGAGTTCTCGCCGGATGGGAGCTCTTTGCCGGTCTCCTTTGCTTTGCCCTGTCCAGGGGAATTTTGCATAACAGCGATATGCCTGTGTTAAGAACCGGAAAATAATGCGGAAACTATCACTCAAGGACAAAACAAAACGGATGTCCCACAGGGTCAAACATGACCGTCCACTCGTCGCTATACTGGGTATCTGCTTTGGTTGCGCCGCATGAAATGGCGTGTTTCACAGCACGTTCCATATCTTCCTTGCTTTGTACCGCAAAGTCCATGTGCAGCATCTGCTGCTGAGCATGAGGCTCTTCCGGCCAAACAGGCGAAACGTAATCCGTATTGGTTTGAAAGGCGATCTTAACATCACCCAATGGGGAACGGATATCCAGAAACTCCCCTTCCTCTACATAATCCTTTTCCCAGCCAAGCATCCGGATATAAAAATCAGCTAAAGCTTGAATATCGGGGCAATCAATGACAATTGATTTCAGTTTGATTGTGGGTACGTTATTCATTTGCCGGCTCCTTTCCAAAAATATAAGGCTTTTATTATGTGCATTGTAGCACTTTGTTGAAATATATTCCAGGTATTGAGCAGCTTCTTAAACCACCTTTTTAATGGACAAATACTGATAACCTTCCGCAGTAAAGCGGAGAGTATAGGCTTTGGTATAGAAAACATTTTCGTATTCAGGATCACAATAGTCAACTGTTAGCTTCAAGGTATCACTATTAAGCTGTTCTTTCGCAACTAATTTGGGAAAGCGGCCCCCGCCGAATCCACCCAGGCCGCCGACCACAATCTCTTGTGCTTGCGGCTGGTAACCGTCGATTTGAGCTGGGTCGAAGTTATGTCCGTCAAAATAGCGGTTTAACACCTCCTCGATATCAGCTATCGGGACATGATATTTATCATCTGTTTTGGAATACCATTTCTTGTCTTGGTAGTTTCGCTCGTATACATATTGATTGCTGGTCATATAACAGAAAAAAGTAAAAAGCGTTTCAGAAGGAATATCCTTTGCGTAGGCGAAAAGCAAATCGTCCCCAAGACAAAGGTCTATACCGCTGCAGTAGCTGTCCAGCAGTTCTTCATCCGGCAACTTTAACGCCTGTTCCAGCCCTGGGACATTTGCCGGGGGCGGGACGTCATTGGTGCTGGGTGTGCTTTTCTTGTTGCAGCCTGACAGTAGACTCGCGGTAATCAATACTAATAAGAAGAGATAGACAGCTTTTTTCATTTTCTCATCCTCCCAAATTTTTAACTCTATATTATAAAACAATCGACATGATTTTTTGCAACAAATTATTTTCATTCTGAATCCAAAGACAAGCCTGGGCAGAAATGCCAGGCTGAATTTTTTAGATCGGCTGTTCCTTAGTTACAGAACAAAATCATGTTCAGATGCTTCCCTCCTAACCCCTCCTGCAGTTACCATAAACACCTATTTAAAGGAATATGTGTTATTATTGTTATGAGAGGAGGAGTGAATGTACGGTGCTGATGTTATTAACCAGTATAAAAGATGATAGCGATAGAGCTTTTATATTAAGTTTATATCAGGATTATTACGGTCTCGTCCGTAAGAAGATTTTTGATATCACCCGTGACCAGGAAAGCCTGGAAGATCTGATCAATGATACCTTTATTAAACTTATGGAAAAGATTTCTCTAATTCGAACTTTAGAGTGTTGCAAAACAGCCGCCTATGTTGTCTATACTGCTAGAAGCGTGGCGATTAACTTTATAAAACACAGAGATGTGGAAAATAAATATTTGTTTTATGGGGCAGGGGAAGATTTAGCTGAGAAGATTCCTGACTATGAAGCAGTTGAGGAGAGCATTATTCGCGAGGAACGAATTGAAGAGCTGGGTAAGGCCATAGCCAAGCTTCCGGAAAAAGAAAAAGATTTGTTGTACTTTAAATATATCCTGGAAATGGATAATGAGCAACTCGGGCAAATCTTAGGTATAGCGCCCGCCAGTGTGCGGCAGTATTTGACCAGAAGCCGCCGCAAGGCCAAAAAGCTAATCGACAAGGAGGTGAATCAGGATGGCAAATAAGAGCCCGGAACAAACCCGCAAAAAGCTCTATGAGGACTATGAAGACAGCTTATTCAGGCTGATTATGGATGAAGCTGCCGAAGAAGAGGGAAAGGGTTATTTAGAAGAAATTGAACGCTTAAAAAGTGAACCGGAGTTTTTGCCATCCCAGGAAGCACTTGAGAAATTTAACCGACGACTGGATACCTACTTCAAAAAAGAGAATGCCGCCCTCAGAAGGAAGCGTATTATAGGCATTTCCAATAGAGCGGCTATAGCCATGCTGATTGTCATTGCTCTGTTATTTACCACGGTAGCAAGTGTGCAGGCTTTAAGAGTTAAGGTATTGAACTTATTTATAGATATTCAACAGGATCATACCTCTTTTCAAATAAGGGATGAGGATAATCGTGCCAATAGGGAAGGACCGGTTGTTAATTGGACTAAGGCCTATGTACCGACATATATACCGGAAGGATATGAAATCAGGGACATTTCCAGTAATAGCCTTGTTAAAACAATTGTGTTTAGTAATCTAAAGGACTCTACTATCACTTACTCGGAATTAAGTGAAGGAAGCAAACCTGCGTTAGATACAGAGGGTGCTGATAGATTTGAATCCATTGATATTAACGGGCATCAAGGAAGCATCATCGTTAAGAATTCCTTAGTCACACTTATTTGGGAAATGGATGGACATATGTTTATGGTCCAATCTCTAACCACTGAAGACATAGCAATAAAGATAGCTCAAGGCGTAAAATTCGTAGAATAAAAATTTTAAATTTTCTGTTGCAAAAAGCCTCCTTGCTTGTCTCTATATATGAGAAAAACTAAGGAGGTTTTATTGTTATGAAAAAACTTATCTGCATGCTACTTGTTATGTTTATGACTGCTTTCACCGGTGCATCGGTCAACGCAGCGGAGACCAAAGGCCTGGAAGAAAAAAGTGTTGTAAGCCCTCTATACACTTATATCTCCAGCATTATTCCAAGTTTCAAAATTGATTCGTCAGGAAAATCTACCTCCTATGGAGGTGCTTCAGCTTACAACAATAAACATACAATATATGTCAATGTTGAATTGGAGAAATCTTCTGGAAGCAGTTGGAGTACAGTGAAGAGCTGGAGCATATCCGGCCCTGGAGGTATGCTGGTTGGGACAGAAAATGACTACTATGTTACTTGGGGAACTTACAGGGTGTGCGTTACTGCTAAAGTATACGATGCTTTCGGCAAACTCTTGGAGACTCAATCAGCATATTCTCCTGTGATAACCTATTGATTATTGCAGTTGATAATTAAGAGATAAACCATTTGTGTGCTATGCGAGTCACTGGCACATGAATTGTTTATATAATTAACAGAGGAGGAAAAATTACATGAAAAGAAAACTTATCGCCAGTGTTGTCGCATTGGCCTTGGCATTGCCCTTGGGAGTGACCTCTGTTCTCGCCTCAGAAAATGATACATCTTCAATTGCTCCTTTATCTGCTCAAGCACCATTCTCTTTTGCGCTTCAAAAAGGTGCTGCCTCTTCTTCTAGTGCTGTGGCCTACAAGAATGATTATACCTCGGCTGAGGTTTATCCTCAAAACGGCACAATTTCTGCAAGTAATATAGTCGCCTTCCGAGTAAGAAATGGAGATCATACTACGGCCACAGGATTATATGAGAGAGACGATTTAACGTCTTTCGGCATGTACTATTATCCTGACTCAGGAAGTCCTGGGAATAAATATCTGTATGCGAATGCACCTTCAACGAATGCAAGTACTTGGGTAAGTATATCAGGTGTATGGTATCCTTAAGAAGATGATACCTAATCTTTAGAATCAAAACCAACCGGCATACTCGCTGCCGGATATTACAATAAGGGAGAGAGTTTGGGATGATAAAGTCAAGATTTTGGATAGCGATGTTACTTTTGTTTATACTCATAGCAGGAAGCGCTTGTCAGAAGCGGCCTGCCGACTCCGGGCAAGATATCCTAACCAAGCTTCCGGGGGGAGATTCTGAACAATTGATTCAAGCTCAGCTTGCCGAAAACTTGAGTATTGATGCAGAGATAGCCTCTACCCCTGCGGCTCAGAAGCTCAATACCTATCTGGTCAGCTCCCTCAAATTGGACTCACAAGTGCAGAAGCTGAAGGAAAGGCTCATTGCTGAGAGTAAGATTGTGGAAAGTGGGCACCCAGGAGAAGTTGAATTTTTTCGCACAACAGAGGGGAACTATTTGGCAGTAGGAGCTAATTATGTGCGCTTCGATACATCGTACTTTCAGCCCTATGTAAGTCAGCTCTTATTCAAGTATGTTATTCCTGGGGATACCACTTACAATTTAGACCATATCCAAGAGAGCCGGGATTTGGATTTGCCTTTTATGAAGCGTTCCCAGGCGGAAGCTGAGGTCAAAAAGATATTGACGGAAGTGGGGATTTCCGTCCATGACGACGTGGAAACCTATGCCCTGGATTCCAAAGCCTTACAGGCCTTGGAACAATCCATGAAGGAAAAAGGTGATCTGACAAGTCCTCGGGATGGAAGCATTGTGGTTAAGGAGCAATGGAGTGAAGAAGATAGTATCTATTATATGATTTTTCGCACCGATATTGACACTATTCCGGTTTACAATTTGGAACACGGCTCTGTTGAAAGCAATACCCTTGTGATGGGGAGCAGCATTTATGCCGCCTATTCTTCAAGGGGCGTGGAGTATCTGGATATTCATTACCCCTATGAAAAAAAGGCCGTTGCTGAGGAAACTTTACCAATCATCAGTGTTAAAGAAGCATTGGCTTCCGTCACGAATAAATATGCTAATATCATCCTGACCGAACCAACAATCATTACTGCTGTCGAATTTTGCTATGTGCCAACCTTGAACAGTCGTTCCCGGGAAGAGTTCAGGATGGTTCCGGCCTGGGTTTTTGAATTGGAGGAACACAGGACAATCGCTGATGAAAGCTATCTTGCTCATAGCAGAATGATCGTTGATGCCACTACAGGTGGTGAGATCTTATGAGGCGGCTTTTGCGCACCGTTCAAGTGGACGCCTACCGGGCTTTTTTTTCTTTCGGTTTTCTCCTGGCTGCCATGGGCATGTGTCTGTCCATGTTTTTCAATATCAGCACCGAGATTATAGCGATTAAAGAGGGATATGCGGATGTGCTTTACCTTTATAGAGTTGCCCATTTACAGGCTTTCACCATGCTTTCGGTGCTCTTGGCAGCCTTGCCTTATGGAGCCAGTTTCTGCACGGACTGGGATCATCAGTTTATTCGTCCGACTGTTATCCGCTCCGATGTTAAGCGTTATAGTGCTTCTAAGGTCATAGTCAGTGCTTTAGCCGGAGGGAGCGCCGTAGCTCTGGGGGAGCTGATCTTCATTCTTCTGCTGCGGTTTTCCGTGCCCTTGGTCAATGAAAAGGGACCGATGTTTCAAAATGCCCTTGACGATAACCTCTATGGAGGTTTGCTTTCCGAAGGACATTATCTTCTTTATTTTGCGGTTAGGATCGCCATGATTTTTTGCGTCGCCGCTTTTTTTGCCGTGCTGGCTTTTTGGATTTCGACTTATATTACCAATGTCTTTGTCACCTTTGCCTCGCCGATTTTGGCTTATTATTTTTTAGGGAAATTACTTCATGGGTTTGGTGTTCCCGGGTGGTTCAATATCATGAGTATTCTATCTGGAGTCTCCCTTGACCAACCGCTTTTCTCCTTGGCTTATGCTGTTTTGGCCGTGACCTTATCCTGCATCTTTATAGGGATTCTGAGCCTTCATCAGATTCAAAGGAGGCTGGAACATGGATAAGTTGCGTAAAATTCTTTTCTGCAGTATGCAAAATCTACTGAAATGGTCGGCTAACCCGCGGATTTATGTCCTTGGCTTGCTCCTTCTTGTTTTCTTAAGCGAAAGTGTAAGACCCATTGCTGAGTTTTCCAGTGCGGTCAATGTACCGGTGACACCCTGGGTTTTTCCTTATCTAGCCCTTCATCAATTGGTGCTCTTATGTATTATGCTGGGAGTCGTTTTGTTGTTTTGTGACGCGCCCTTTATTGATGCCCATCAACCTTATGTCATTATTCGCTCGGGAAAGAAGAATTGGTTGTGGGGTCAGATCCTCTATATTATGATCGCCGCCGCCTTGTATTTTCTGTTCATTGTGCTGTGTTCCATCCTGATGCTGCTGCCCAATTTGACGTATGCCAATGAATGGGGCAAAGTGTTCAGTACCTTGGCTTTGACTGATGCGGGGAATCAATTTAAGGTTGCCCTTCCCATCAGTTACCAGTTGCAGCATGCCTATACCCCTATGTCGGCCATGGTCTGGAGTTTCCTGATGAGTTGGCTGGTGGGTGTTTTTTTGGGTTTGCTAATGTTCGTGCTGAATATGCGCTTCAAACGGGAGATTGGAGCAGTAGTGGCTACAGCTTTGGTCTTCTTGCAATACTTTGCTTTTGAGGCCAGCGGTTTTTTAACCTTTTCTTTATCCCCTGTATCCTGGGCAAGTCTGGGTAATCTTGATATCACTCATACCTCGGCTTTGCCGTCTCTGACCTATGCCGTTTGTGCGTTAATTGGGCTTAACCTTATATTAATCCTTTTGGCAAATTTACTTAACCGGAAAAAAAGCATCGATGTCTTGCCACCGGTGTAAAGGAGAGAGAAGAATGGCTGCTAAAGATGTGCTGGTGATCCAGGAAGTTACAAAAAAGTTCAAAAATTCGACTGCCCTTCATGAGGTTTCTGCTGCTTTTGCAGCGGGGAAAATTCATGGCATCATTGGACGCAATGGTTCGGGAAAAACCGTGTTGTTTAAATGCATCTGCGGTTTCATGCCGGTTACCTCAGGACAAATTTTGGTTAATGGCAAGAAAGTCGGGGTGGATATCCAGGTGCCGGAGAATATTGGCATTATTATCGAAGCGCCGGGATTTTTGCCTCATTATAGTGGGTTCAATAATCTCAAACTGTTATCCCTCATTCACAGGCAAATTGATGATACTAAAATAAAAGAGACGATCAAACGGGTCGGGTTAGACCCTGAGAGCAGGAAATGGGTGAGTAAATATTCACTTGGCATGAGGCAACGCCTGGGAATCGCTCAGGCCATTATGGAAGATCCCGCTTTTTTGATTTTGGATGAACCCATGAACGGGCTAGATAAGCAAGGCGTTAAAGATGTCAGAGAACTTCTCCTGAACCTCAAAAAAGAGGGCAAAACCATGCTGATCGCCTCTCATAACTCAGAAGATATCGATCAGTTATGCGATACGGTGTTTGAAATGGATGCAGGGGTCATGACGAGGGTTCGCTGAAAAAAGTGGAGGCAAGCATATCAATTTCTTTGGCCAGCCAAGGTCCGCAGCCAGGAAGGGCATGAATCTCCCAGAGGTTATCATTTTGAGGGTCCTGAACTCCTAAGAAGGCATTGTCCTCACAATCAGGATCAATATAGATAATGAGATCCTTATGGGCCCAGGCATTCATTCCCTGCCCGGGGATATAAGGCTTGTAATCAGCCTGATCCAACTATGCTTACTGCCGGTATGATCATAAAAAAGCATCGTTTCATGGGGAAGATTTAGCTCGCTTTCTTTGATGACGGGAAGCTCCGCGGCACTTTTTTTCTCACGTTCAGAATCGGTGAATTCACTGCGGGATACCATCCACAGTATCTGTTCAATATCGGATACCAGTCCATAACTGCCAAGAGTTCGTAATTTATCGGAAGCATCATTGTTTATCCCCACGCATAACCAGAGCTTATCCCAGCCCCGTTGGTAAATGATAGATTCCAGTGCCGGCCGATCCTGAGACAGATCTCCCAGGGAACGGGATAATTCGGAAAGGGATTCCGGCGGGTTCTCCGGGGAAGTTGCAATGTTCGACTTAGCCGCTGTGCTGCAGGCAGTGCTCAGGGTTAGGGTGAGTACCAATATCGAGCCTATAGATGATATTTTTTTCACTCTCTCGTCCTCCGGATTATTTTTTCATCACTAATGAATCATTAGCAAAACCGGCGGTTTTCCCTCATCAAAACACCGGATGTGGATGAGGAATGGAAAAGGTTTCTTTTACGGCTTGAAGAATTGGAGTCTGAAGAGAAGAAAGACCGGGACCGCAGCCCCGGTTGAGATGGCCGCCAAGGTTATCGGCCTGAGCACTACAGCATTTCCTACATTTTCCCGATAAATTTTAAAATGGAACTAGGTGAATTCGGAATGAAAATTTCACAGAAAACGATTGTCATCGTACTTTTACTGCTCACCATAGGTCTGGGAATCGCCTTGGTAATCCAGTCTAGCGCAAAAAATGAGCTGGCATCCCAACTGAGGAAAGCTACTGCTGAAGTGGATCAAAGAGTAGAAGAGATACTAGACGAAAGAAAAGCAGCAAGAGAAAAACATCAGGATGCACAGGACAAACTGTATCAAGCAGTATCCCTATGCGGTGCCTACGACAGCTTTTTTGTGAATTCAGCTAAAAACTGGGGAATAGAACTCCCGCTGTATGAATATGACCTAAAGGATCAGGAGATTGTAGAGAAAGCGGAAGCCTATATTCAAAGCCAGATAAACCCTGAACAGGAATTGATCTATAAAATGGGGCCCGTCACTCAGAAAGAAAACGGGGACTATATTGTAAAATTTATCACCTATAACAAATTGGGTTTGGATACACATTTGAACAGAGATCCTGCTGATTTGGATAAGGATTTGGCTAAGATTACAAGAATTATGCTGATTCCGCTAAAAGGCTATAGCCTTAAATATAGTGATGGTCATTTTGAGTACTGGGGGTAGCATGAAAAAGTATCTTATGTGATCTTGGCTGGTTTATCCTTGGATTAAGGGGGAGCCAGCTTTTTCTTGTTGTAAAAAGCGGTCTTGGTTGTCTTACTTATGAGAAAGCAAGGTATTGCTTGCAGATAGGTAAGATTTTAGGCTCAACTTATTTATATTGTTGTTGTCATATAAGCAAGCATATCAATTTCTTTGGCCAGCCAGGGTCCGCAGCCAGGAAGGGCATGAATCTCCCAGAGGTTATCATTTTGAGGGTCCTGAACTCCTAAGAAGGCATTGTCCTCACAATCAGGATCAATATAGATAATGAGATCCTTATGGGCCCAGGCATTCATTCCCTGCCCGGGGATATAAGGCTTGTAATTCAGCCTGATCCAACTATGCTTACTGCCGGTATGATCATAAAAAAGCATCGTTTCATCATGGGGAAGGTTTAGCTCGCTTTCTTTAATGACGGGAAGCTCCGCGGCACTTTTTTTCTCACTTTCAGTATCGGTGAATTCACTGCGGGATACCATCCACAGTATCTGCTCAATATCGGATACCAGTCCATAACTGGCAAGAGTTCTTAATTTATCGGAGGCATCATTGTTTATCCCCACGCATAACCAGAGCTTATCCCAGCCTCGTTGGTAAATGATAGATTCCAGTACCGGCCGATCCTGAGGCAGATCTCCCAGGGAACGGGACAATCCGGGAAGGGATTCAGGCAGCGTCTCCGGGGAATTTACTGTGTTCGGCTTAGTCGCTGTGCTGCAGGCAGTGCTCAGGGTCAGGGTGAGTACCAGTATCAAGCCTATAGATGATATTTTTTCCATTCCTCATTCTCCCCAATGATTAGTTTCGTAAATATTAGACAACTAACCTGATAATTTGCAACAAGCAATGTGGCTGCATCAACCCCAAACTTACTGTGCCATAAAAAAATTAAATAGCAAATTTTGTAACCTTATCGCCAGATAAACCCTCTAAATAGTAGGGGAGTAAATTCGGCCGGCTGTTAAGCACAGTAGGGCAGCTAAGAAAGGAGGTAAGGGAATGAAATGGAAGAGTATGAACGAGCGGCAATTGGATGAGGCGATCAAAAGGGAGATTGAAAAGGAATTATCCCTCATTCCAGTTCCCGATGTGGATGAGGAATGGAAAAAATTTCTCTTGCGGCTTGAAGAACTGGAGTCTGAAAATAAGAAAGACCGGGACGGCAGCCCCGGTTGAGATGGCCGCTAAGGTTAGCTTCGGCTCTTTATGACGACAGCATTTTCCCCATTTTCCCGATAAACTCACCGATCTCGCCTTTGTATTTTTGGTGGGTTTCCGGGTCTGCCGGGGCTAATTTCGTCAGCTCCTTCAGCAACTCGTTGAAGGATTTGGTCAGGCTATCGAAATGAAAAATAATTTTGTTGGCGGATACTTTAGCCCGGGCAGCCTGGAGCTCTTTTTCCAGGGCGGCGATTTTGCCGGCCGAGGCGTCCCCTTTTTTGGCGGTCTCCAGTTGCTCCTGCAGGGTTCTGATGGTGGCCTCATTCGTTCTGCCGGCCGCCTTCAGCCCTGAGGCCTGTTTTCTCAGCTCGTCCCGCTCGGCGGTTAATTGAGTAATGGTGCCGGTGTTGGAATCCACGGTTTCCTGGAGCTCCGCATTTTTGCCGAGAGCCTCATCTCTTTCTTTGACAGCCTGCTGGAGTTCCCGGGTGGACATAGCGGACACTTCATTCTCAACGATGAATGACTCACGTTCAGCCTCCGGAACCCCCAGAAGGATAACCGCTTGGGTGTAGCTTAAACTCGTCATCGCTTCCGAATTTGCGCCGGCCTGGTGATCGGCGGCCAGTTTGGACCCGTACTCCGCGAAGACGCGCATCAGTTTATTGGCCGTGCTTTGGGAGTAACTCACTGAACTTTCCAGCCATTTCTGCCATTCACCGTGATTGACCATGGCCTTGGCCTCCGTCAGGCGGCGGCCAATCTCAATGGCACTGTGCAGGAGGATCTTTCCGGTTTGCTCTTTGATACTGTTGATTTCAGCCGCAATGATTTGAGGTGTGCGGCTGCTAAGTTCCAGATCCATACAATCTGCCCCTTTACTTATTATTCAGCTTTTCCAGTGGAAAAGCTCCATAAGATTCCGGCGCAGGGCCGGACTTGGGCATAAGAGCGGCCTGGTGGCCGCTAAGGAGTAAAAGTATTAATACTGGGGCGGATCATATAAATCCGCAGTAGTGGTATCCACTACTTTGATGTCCCGGATACCACCCAGCTCGCCTCCGGTTGTCATGAACATATTCTTAGCAAGAATAAGGTTCATGGCGGCCTCCGCTTCCACCGCGGTTAAATCTTCTTTGGGGGCGGGCAAAGTGAGACTAAAGGTGCTCCCCAAAGTCGTAGCGAAAGTTAAGCGAAGAATCTTCTTCTGCGTGTTATCAGCCATATTCAGACCCTCCTTGAAACAAAATAGTTCATAATCTACTCCTCTATGAGATCATAGCGGTTATTCCGGGTTACGGATATTAAGGGATAGTCTAACAAATCAAAAAGTGCAACCGCTACTTCATAAAGGTCGGTGTCAGTTACATCTGCCTTAAGCCCGGTAATACTCTTTTGCCGGATAACCGGCGAGCCGTTGACCATTCCGGTCTGATACCGGACGATCATTTCCGTAGCTAAAGGAATAGAGATGACTGTCATGATTATTCCCCCCTTAGTTTGATGTTGACCGGCCCTGAAGGGGCCCGTCTCTATACTCTATGCTCCCCGGGGAGAAGGGGTTACACTTGTCTGCAAGAAATTTCCTATATTTGTAATTTTGGGATGTGGAAATGGGAAAATTTTAGGCTAAAAGATCTTGACATCCGATAGCTATATCCCTATAATTTAGACAATTTACCTAAATCCAATCAAGGATTAGCCAAATGGCTAATCAAATGGGGGGAGCGCACTGCTCGGCAATTGGCTGCAAAAACATGTGCTGATCGAATACTCACCGTTTTTAGAGATGGTGGCCAGCCTTCATGTTTTACAGGATCCGGAACACCATCTGGGGAGACTGAACTGGGCACGGGAAACAGAGGCCTTACTTTCCCCTGCTCTGAAAAGGCAACTAGTCAAATTGGGACAGATTTCCAACGATTGGCTGAACCTTTATGATCTCCATGATCTGGGTAATTTTCAGGAATCCTCAGTAGAAGAAGGAATCGAAAAGCTTTTGGCAGTTGAGGAGAGACAGTTTGTCTACTGTTTGTTGGGACAGGTCATGCCGCTGGACCACGTTGATCAGTGGTTACAGGGTAACGAAGTAGATAAGGAGCAATGGCGGAAGGAACGGCCCCTTTTACTCAAGCCTGCCACTTGGCGCCGACAGTTTGCAGAGGTGCTCTTCACCTATTATCAGGAGTATTTTTCCCAAGAGTTGCGCCGGATCGAGCCCTGGCTGATTTCCTCCGTACATACCTTCCAGGAAAGGCTTCGTAAAGAGCCTTTGGAGGCCATGGAATCCATTCATCCGCGTTTTGTCCTGCGTGACCAGGAAATTCTTTTCTATAAAGCCCAGACCTGGCGCTTTTCCTATCAGGATATCTCCGGAATTATGGTTCGGCCGTCCACTTTTATAGCCCCTCATCTTTTAATGGGGACCAATGAAGCTGCAGTTACTGTGGGATACGCGGTAACCGTTCCCGGTGCGGAGCGATATGATGCTGTCCCCAGGGATTTGCTGGGTATTATGAACGCCATGTCGGATGAGAGCCGGATGAAGATTCTCAGGCAGGTGTTTTATCATCCCTACTGTACACAGCAGTTAGCAGAGATGTACAATCTTTCCGAAGCAACGGTGTCCAAGCATTTGAAAATTTTAAGCCGGGCGGGGTTGGTTTATAGTCAACGTAAAGGAAACTATGTGTTTTATTACGGGGACAGGAACAGGATTCAGCTGATCCCTGTAGATTTGAATCAGTTTTTTGACCAACCTCTTCTTGACTAACCGATCCTTGATCAATTGAATGAGCGGAAGGGGAAATAGAGATGTGGCAAACCTTCAGAGCCACTTTCCGGCGCAATTATCTCACCATGCGCCGGGCTTATCCGTGGTCCTTTTTTATAGGCAATATCTTAAGTGCCGTCTACACGGTCTTGTTTGCTTATCTAACCTATAACTATGTTTTTTTAGGCCAGATGGAAACCCGGTTTGCGGATTTTGCCGGAACCGGGGATTATATTTCCTACGTAGTGCTGGGAGGAACAGTGTATTCTTTAGCTGTATCCATGCTCATGATCGTCAGCCGTGCTCTGATCACGGAGCTCAGGGAAGGAAGCCTGGAAGCACTGCTGCTAACCCCATCTTCCCGCAAAGGTTATTTCCTGGGAACAGGGTTGCAGGGATTGATGCGTGTTGGAATAGAGTTCAGTGTTATCATCCTGATCGGCTGGTTTCTTGGGCTTAATCTGACCCATATCAATGGGCTGACCGCCTTTATCATCCTATCGATCACGATAGGCTCTTTTTTTGCCCAAGCTTTAGTCTTGGGGTCAATCATGCTCTACTTTCGCGATACTTACATAACTCAAAACACACTTTTCATCGTGATGGCGCTGGTGTCAGGAGTGACTTTTCCCGTTCAGTATTTGCCCGGCTGGCTGCAGCCGCTGAGCATGATGATGCCCCTCAATTACGGGCTGCAGGCTTTCCGACGCAGTGTCATAGAGGGAAGTGGGTTGTGGGCCAGCAGAAATGAGCTCACTTCATTAATTGCACTCGGTTTGATCTATTTTGCAATTGGGGTATGGGCTGTTCAGGTCACAGAAAAAAGGGTTGTGGAAAAGATCTTCGATTAATTGATATAGGGAGGCTGGAACATGTTAACAGCTGTAAATTTGCGCAAAGTTTTTGTCACCAAGGAGAAAAAGGGACCTTGGCGAAGCAGGAAAAAAGAAGTAGTGGCCGTCAATACCTTGGATTTGGCAATAAGGCCGGGGGAAATTGTTGGGCTGCTGGGAATAAACGGAGCCGGTAAAACCACCACGATCAAAATGCTCTCCACCCTATTGGTGCCTACAGCCGGAAGCATTATGGTTGATGGGACAGATGCCGTAAAGGAACCTATGAAGGTGAAGAAACGCATTAATATGATTGCCGGGGGCGAGCGGATGCTCTACTGGCGATTGACGGCACGGGAGAATCTAGCCTATTTTGGCAGTTTATATGGATTAAGCGGGAAAGCGCTGACGGAGCGCATCCATCGTTTGCTGCAAGCGGTGGAACTGGAAGCTGCCGCCGATACTCCGGTGGAGCAGTATTCAAAAGGGATGAAACAAAGGCTGCAAATTGCCCGGGGCCTGATCAATAACCCCAGTTATCTTTTTCTTGATGAGCCGACTTTAGGGTTGGATGCCCCTATCGCCAAACATTTGCGGGAGCATATACGCAATCTGGCCCTTAAGGAGGGAAAAGGGATCCTTTTAACCAGTCATTATCTCACGGAAGTTGAGGCCCTGTGTGAACGGGTCTATATCATTGATCAGGGTGAATTGGTGATCCATGATACCCCGGAGAGGGTTATCCAGAAAGTGGCTGCGGGTGAAATTCTTTTCCTTTGGGTATCCGGGCTTCTGCCTGCAACCCATGAACACCTGAGACAAATGCTGGTGCCCCTTGAAGCTTCATTAACCATCCTGGAGCAAAGTGATGGGGTGGAGCTGCGTATACAGTCCAAGGGAGAGATAACGGCACAGGTGCTGAAATTTTTATTTGAGCATGGTGTCATTCCTCATCGTTTGGAGGTCGAAAAACCAAAGCTTGAGGATGCTATCCTAAAGCTGGCCGGAAGAGAGGAAAAAGGGAGGGAAAAAGCATGAAAGAACTCATTCAGGTTTTGGGGGCCGAGATGAAAAAAAGCCATCGCCTCAATTTTCATAGCTCACTTATTTATTTCTCTTTACTTGTCTGGCCGGCTATTACTTATGTCTCAGCCTACTATTCATTTAAGCCCTTTGATTTGGGGGAGTACAGTCCTCTGAACCGTTTTTTGAACGCTGAGAATATAGGCTTGTTTCTTTTAACCGGGTATTTAGGATATATTTTCTTCTGGTCCCTGGTCCAATCCGCCTGGCAGATGTCTTTTGAACGGTATGCCGGGACCATAGAACTTATTTTTCTTTCCCCTGTATCCCGCTTGGGAGTGATTTATGGGCGGGCTGCCGCTGATCTTTTGGCAGGAGTATGGCTTTTTTCCACCTTCGCTTTTTTGGCGGCAGTGTTGGTGGGCGGCGTTCATCTGGCCGGTTGGTGGAGCGTTCCTTTAGGGTTGCTGATTCTGGCCTTTTCAGCCGTGATTTGGGGTGGATTTTTAAATGTGATTTTCTTATTTTCCAGGGACTCGGGTTTTCTCTACACTATCCTGGATGAACCCATGCTGATTTTTTCCGGAGTGCGTATTCCCGTTGCCGCCCTGCCTTGCTGGGGGAAGCTGATCGCCTTGGTATTTCCCCTTACCTATGTCTTGGCGATTCTGAGAGACCTGGTCATCGAAGGATATGGCTTTACTCAGATTCTTCCCTCTTTGGGGGTCTTGCTGGCAGTGCTGGCGGTGCTTTTTCTTTTCAGCAGCCGTTTGGTGATCCTTGCCGAAAAGCATGCTTTGAAGACTGGGAATCTTAATTTGTTCTAAAGGGACAAAGAATGGGGACGTGAAAGTGGGGAAACATAATATTTACTAGATTTCCACAAGATTCTTATATTGGAAAGGAATATATCATAATGATGACGAAATATAGTAGTAGTGCTACTTAAATAGTGCTGCTTAGTGGTCGCGGTCAAGGCCCGATTGTGCAGATGGTTTCTTAGTCAGTTGATGAGAGCCTCCATAGGGCGTCGTCGACTAGGAATAATCTAAAGGGAGTGAGAGTTATGAGTTTATTCAAAAGGGTGAGTGACAACATCAGGGCCAATCTTAACAGTTTGCTGGATAAGGCAGAAGACCCGGAAAAAATGTTGGATCAATATCTGCGGGATATGGAAGAGGATATTGCCGAGGCGGAAGTGGCTGTAGCCAAGCAATTGGCAGTGGCCTGGAAATTCAAAGCTCAGCTGGATGATGCGGTGGCTCTGGTTGAAAAACGGGAAGCTCAGGCTATGGAGGCTTTGGGAAATAATCGTGAAGACCTGGCCCGCCGAGCCCTTGAGGACAAGAAAATCAATAAAGCTAAAAGCGAGGAATTCCGCCGGCAATACGAAAGCAGCAGTGCCATGGCGGAACAGCTTCGCTCTGAATTAAAAGAGATGAAAAACGAATACGAAAAGCTGCGGATTAAGCGGGATACCCTGGTGGCCAGGGCCCAAGCGGCTAAAGCCCAGCAAGAAATCCACGGGGCTGTGAGCGGATTGGGCAAGGACAGCACCCGGAGGAACTTTGACAGAATGGAGGACAAAGTCCTGCGTATGGAAGCCGAGGCCAAGGTTGCGGGGGATTTAAGAGAAAAAGATCTTGATCAGGAATTGGAGTCCCTGGGCAAGGATGCCGAAATAGAGAAGGAATTGGCAGCCTTAAAGGAACGCCTTATGACTAAAAACGAGTAAGGGCCGTAGGTTGAACAGCGCGGGGAGGGGATAGTAGTGCTGGAAGTATATTGGATGTGCTTAAGCGGCGGAGTGCTGTTCGCGCTGGTGAGCATTATCTTTGGTGATGTATTAGGAGATATCTTTGACGGTGTATTTGATGCCCTCTCTTTCGATCATGTTGATTTTCTCCATCCCATGGTTTTGGTGGGAGGAGTTACGATCTTCGGCGGGTCCGGGGTGATGTTGAGCCGTTATACGGCTATGGAGCCTGTTCCCGTGGCTCTTCTTTCCTTGATGATTGCTATTGCCCTCTCGATTTTGGTCTATTTTGCCTATGTGAAGCCCATGAAAAACAGTGAGAATTCCACAGGTTTTTCCATGAAGGATCTTGTGGGAAAAATCGGTGAAGTAAGTGTTCCTATCCCGGTGGGAGGTTATGGAGAAGTGATTCTTAGGGTTGGGGCCGGCAATACCAACCAGATCGCGGCCACTCTTGAGCAGGCGGACATACCTGCCGGAACGAGAGTTGTGGTTGGGGAAACGAAAGACGGAGTACTTTATGTATTCCCTTATGATAAGTCCTTCGGTAATATGTCAAGACTCTAAGCGAGTCAAATTTTCAGTTAGCTAATAATCAGTGGGCAAAAAAGGCAACAAGAAACCATCTCATTCCCAAACTATCGTGGGAAAAAGTTACAAAAATGGAGTATCGGTTAGCGCAATTCATGCTTGGTTAGCATTCCCCCTATTGCCATGTGGCCTATAGATTTGGTTGCTGCGTAGCAGAGCATCAACCATACGGACGAGTTTGCGTGCAGTAAGCACGAGAGCACGGCGATGATGATGAGTCTTACTTTCCGAAAATTTACGTTGGTAGAAGACCTTGTACTCTGGTTCCTTTTGGCGTACTAAGTTAGCAGCCTGGATGATATAACTGCGCAAGTAGGTGTTGCCAGTTCGAGTTAAGGGTGTGTCATCGGCTGTAAAATCACCTGACTGGTGGGTACGCCAGGTTAACCCAATAAACTTTGCTAAGGCTCCTTCATTCGGAAAACGACGGATGTCTCCGATCTCAGCAATAATACCCGCTGAAAGCACAGGGCCAATACCGGGAATGGTAATGAGCGTATTCGGGAAATGCCTGATTTCTGCTTCGATTGCCTTATCGATTTTCTTTACCTGCTTCTCCAAGGTGTGGATGGTTTCAATGCTCGTGGCCAGGATAAGGTTAATGGGTTGCAATAGGCTTCCACGCAGTCGATGGGCCTTGCGGGCAGCTTCCTTCAACTCTCTGGCTTTGGTTTCCGGATCCTCGAAATGACGTTTTCCTTTCTCCATGAGGAAATCAATCAGTTCATCAAGCGGTCGAGCCGCAACCTCTTCTGGAGAAAAAAACTCAAGTGTCAAGGATTCAGAAGTAGCGCCGAAAGTGTTACTAAAAACCGCACCTTGGGCAAGCGTGCTAAACTTCAAGAACAAGTTCGTGAGAAAATAATTCTTCTCTCTGGAAATCATCTCAATCAAATGACACCGAAAGCGAGTGAGGCGCTGTAAGGGTAAGTAGCGGAAATCGACCTGAGAGCCCTCTGGGAGCCGACCGAAGCGTAGACGTTCGGCAATGACCCAGGCATCAATCCAATCGTTTTTCGGAAGGTCCACATAAGCCTTCTTGAAATTAGCAACGACCTTGGGGTTAAAGGAATAAATTTGGGGCTGCAAAGGGGCTAAAGAATGGTCTTCCGCTAAGAACATTTGTAACGGCCAACTGTATACGGAAGTGGCCTCTAAACCAATAACCAGCCGGTCCACATTCACTTGAGCACAGGCGTCAAAGAGATATCGGGCAACTTGCTCACAACCAGGCTGATCATTCAAAGCCCGTAGCCTTTTAACCGGTTCATTACCACGCTCATCTAAGATTCGCACTTTAAAATCACTGGAACTCACATCAATACCGACAAATAAACTCAATTAAAATCACCTCACTTTCTGAGCCAAACAATTTGTAAGATTAACGTTGGGACCAGGCACCACAACAGGTCAACAACCTCGCCGAATCAGCACTTGTCCTAAAAAGACCTCGGATCCAACCGATCTGCTACTATCGGAGGAGTTCCCTTTAAGCTGTGCAACCTTCGAGTTAAAAGTTCAAATTGTGGGCTGGCAGTCAGACTTAAAAAGAGGTCAGAGCCTCAAGGAGGAAAAGGCTTTGCCAGAACGAACCTCACGGTACCATTTTGCTTGAAATCCCAACAAATTTAAATACTTTTTTGTTGTCAAAGAACGATCTGAGGAATCTCAGGTATTCCTCATCCTGAGCCTGTGGACAGTGCCAGCCTGTGGAAAAGTCCTTTGGGGTCTGTCTTAAAAGAGCTTTCCCAACAGGCTTTGGACAAGTCGAATTTGAAGTATGCCTTGGGGTTGACTTGTCCACACTGCCCACAGGCACGACGGCTGCATGGGGTATGCGTTATCCTGTGTGCATCTTGTTGCTGTTGACCATATCTACTGAATTTCCAGTTTTCTATGGTCATTTAAATACCCCACGTTCCATTAGTTTTTGGGACTCGTGGGGCAGGAACTAAATCAATTATACGAGGAGGAAATATAATGTTGGATTTTTTAGCGATACCGATGATTGTGCTGGCGGTTATTATTGTGCTCGGGTTGGCCTTTTGGGCCAGGTATAAGACGGTAGGTCCGGATCAGGCCATGATCGTCACCGGTTCTTATCTGGGCACGAAAAATGTTTATACCGACGAATCGGGCCGCAAGATTAAAATCGTCCGCGGTGGCGGGGCCTTTATTCTGCCGGTTTTCCAGCAAGCGAAATTTATCTCTCTGCTTTCCCATAAGCTTGACGTTACCACTCCGGAGGTGTACACGGAGCAGGGGGTTCCGGTGATGGCGGATGGGGTGGCTATCATCAAAATCGGCGGTTCGGTGGAAGATGTGGCTACAGCGGCTGAGCAATTTCTCAGCAAGCCTGCTCAGGCTTTAAGTCAGGAAGCCCAGGAAGTTTTGGAAGGACACCTGCGGGCGATTTTGGGGATGATGACTGTTGAAGAAGTCTACCGTAACCGGGATAAGTTCGCTCAGGAGGTTCAGGGGTCGGCAGCCAAGGATTTACGGAAAATGGGTCTGCAAATCGTCTCCTTTACCATCAAAGATATCCGCGACAAAAACGGTTACCTGGAAGCCTTAGGTAAACCGAGGATCGCTATCGTCAAGAGGGATGCCGAAGTTGCGGAAGCGGAAGCAGTGCGTGATGCCCGGATTCAGAAAGCGAAAGCCGCCGAAGAAGGTCAGAAAGCGGAGCTGTTGAGAGATACCAGCATCGCTGAAGCAACGAAAGAAAAGGAACTCAAAGTCGCTTCCTTCAAAAAAGAACAGGATACGGCTATGGCTGAGGCTGACCAAGCCTATCATATTCAGGAAGCCCGTTCCCAACAACAGGTCACAGAAGAGCAGATGAAGGTTACTTTGGTCCAGAAAGAAAAAGAAATCGAAATTCAGGAAAAAGAAATATTGCGCCGCGAGAAGCAATATGATGCTGAAGTGAAGAAAAAGGCCGATGCTGACAGGTATGCAGTGGAACAGGCTGCGGAAGCGGATAAAGCCAAAAGAATGCGGGAAGCTGATGCCCTAAAATATAAGATCGAAGCGGAAGCCAAGGCCAATGCCGAGCAGAAACGCCTGGATGGTCTGGCTATAGCCGAGGCTGAAAGGGCGAAAGGAACGGCTGAAGCAGAAGTGGTCCGCCTGAAGGGATTAGCTGAAGCCGAGGCTAAGGAGAAACTGGCGGAAGCCTTTGAAAAATACGGTCAGGCTGCCGTTCTGGACATTATCGTCAAGATGCTGCCCGAGTTAGCCGGCAAGATCGCCGAGCCCTTGAAAGCCATTGATAAACTGACGGTTGTCGATACCGGAACGGGGCAGGGGGCGGCTAAGTTAAGCAACTATGTCACCACCCTGATGGCCACCGCCCCGGAAATGCTCAACAGCGTGTCGGGCATCGACTTGGACAAACTGGTCAAGCAGCTCACCGGTGAGATTGTGGATGCAGCTGAGCCTGAAGATAAAAATAGGCAGGGATAGTCAGGCCAACCAAAGGTGCGGAAAATTTTCCGCACCTTTATCAATGTGCACATGGCCGCCAGGGTGCCAGGGACTACTCCAGCAGCTCAAAGATCTCCAGCCAGCGCTTTTCCAATCCTTCCTTCTCAGCATAGACCTGTTGCAATTGGGCCAGGTCCACAATCTCCCGGAGTTGAAGATCCAGGGATGATATCTGCTCCTCCAAGTCCTTGAGCTCTGATTCCAGTTTTTCGAGGCGATAGTCCGGAGTTATTTTATCCCTGGTCGGGAGGGAGTCACTCCCGCCTTGTTTGACCGTCGGTTTCTCTCTCTTGAGTTGTACTTCCTCGTTATGAACCCTCTCATTTTGATGGTGGGCGGTTCCCATCTTCTCTTCCGCATAGCTGAAGTTTCCCTCAAAGCAGTGCACCGCTCCGGCTTCAAGCCAATACACCTTGTGAAAGAGCTTATTGAGAAAGTAACGGTCATGAGAGACAGCCAGCAGGGTTCCATCATAGTTTTCCAGGGCATCCTCCAGGACCTGCAGGGAGTCCATGTCCAGATGATTGGTGGGTTCATCAAGGATCAGGAGATTATTGTCCTGATACATAAGCTGGGCTAAGCGGAGCCGCATCCGCTCCCCGCCGCTCAGCTGAGATACCTTCTTATAAACCATAGGCCCGTAAAAGAGGAAGCGGGCGAGAGTATTTCTGGCCTCTCCTTCAGTCATGGGGATGTCTTCACGGAAAAGATCGATCACTGTTTTTTCTTTCGTGTCGGAGAAAACCTGCTGGGATAGATAGCCGATTTTGACATTGCTGCCGATGCGCACTTCTCCTTGGTCCGGGCTCAGTTCCCCTAAGATCAATTTAATTAAAGTGGATTTTCCCGTGCCGTTTTCACCGACGATGGCAGCCCGCTGCCCAAAAGCAAGGTGGAGGTTGACGTTGGTGAAAAGGGGGTGATTGCCGCCAAAGCCCTTGGCGACATCCTGGAGCAGAACCACATCTTTACCGCTGCGCTCGGAAGCCTCCATCTCCAGATTCATTTTCTTGCGGTTGAGCTGAGGGCGGCTGAGTTTTTCCAT